>NZ_JACHCZ010000016.1 GCF_014207255.1 Pseudomonas sp. JAI120 | reverse complement strand
TGAATCGCCCCGGATTCTCTAGACACCTTGCAAGCTCATTGCATAACGCTTTTCAAACTCTACCGGTGACAGCTGATTGTTGAAACCATGGCGGCGTTTTGCGTTGTAGAACATCTCGATGTAATCAAACACATCACTACGAGCATCTTCGCGCGTGGAATAGATTTTCCGCTTGATCCGTTCTCGCTTTAGAAGCTGGAAAAAGCTCTCAGCCACGGCGTTGTCATGACAATTGCCTCGGCGGCTCATGCTGGCAACCAAATTGTTCGCCTTCAAAAAACTGCGCCAATCGGCGCTGCTGTACTGGCTGCCCTGGTCGGAGTGAACCATCACCTCCTGCTTCGGTTTACGCCTCCAGACCGCCATCAATAACGCATCAATGGCCAAATCACTGGTCATCTGCGACTTCATTGACCAGCCAACGACCTGACGAGAAAACAGATCCAGCACCACTGCCAAATACAGCCAGCCTTCATACGTACGAATGTAAGTGATGTCGGTGACCCAAACTTTGTTGGGTTCTACGACATCGAACTGGCGCTTCAGTAAATTGGGTGAGGCGACCGCTGGCTTACCGCCGTATTTGCCAGGACGGCGTCGATACCCTGTCTGAGAGCGCAGACCTTCAAGACGCATCAGCCTCGCCACACGATGCCGACCACAATCCTCACCGACTTCGCGCAGATCGTCATGGACTTTGCGATAGCCATAAACGCCGCCGCTCTCCAGCCAGGAATGCTTGATCAAACCCAGCAGTCGCTGGTCGTCTTTGGCGCGTACAGATTGCGGCTCAGACAGCCAGGCGTAATAACCGCTGGGATGGACTTTCAGCGTCAGGCAAAGCCGTCGAATGGAATAATCGCCCGCTCGCTGCTTGATAAAGGCGTACTTCAACCGCACTCCTTGGCAAAGTACGCGGCGGCCTTTTTTAAGATGTCTCGCTCTTCGGTGACGCGCTTGAGTTCGGCTCGCAGACGACGCAGTTCAGCGTGCTGATCGTCGTCTTGCTGCCGTTCTGCCTGAGGTTTGCTGTAGCGCTTTATCCAGGCATAGAGGCTATGCGTCGACACGCCAAGACGCGCCGCCACATCAGCGACAGGCAGCTTCTTTTCGGTCACTTGATTGACCGCTTGGATTTTGAACTCTTCGGGATAACGTGGGTTGCTCATGGCACCTCCTGATTGGCCTCAGTTTAAGGCATGGAGGTGTCTACGAAACCCGGGGCGATTCAT
>NZ_JACHCZ010000015.1 GCF_014207255.1 Pseudomonas sp. JAI120 | reverse complement strand
CGCTGAGACTGTCGCGCAAGAGACTCAGGCGTAAAGAACGTCAGCGGTTTCAGCTCGTCGAACACCTTCACCCCCTTGGTCCCGGCAGAAATGGAGGAGTGATAGTAGACTCCGGTGGCAAAGTCGTAGATCCAGAACGGCGAGGCGAACGGAATTTGCTTGTCGTACATTTGGTAAGACGGCAGGAAGATCGACTTTGCCAGCTTGCCAGAGGCGTCCCAGCCGTCTGACATCCCGGCAGCCAGAATGTCCTCGTCGTAGTACAAGCGACGCTTGGGCTGTACGTGACGCATGCCTGGCTTCAGAGTGAGCTCGACCACATGCACGCGATGCAGTTCCCAGCGCATAACCGTAGGATTGGGGTGCTTGTCGGCCAGCAGGTTGGCCGGAGTGGTCTGCGCCCAGTCGTAATTGTTGTAGGGGATGATCATTTCCTTTACGCCCAGATATTTCATGTCATACCGGTCCTGCTTGCCGGAGAACATGTAGATCTCGTCGTAAAGCATGGCACCGCCAGAAGTCGATACAGGAAAGTCGTATTCGGCATCCGGTGCACGACGGACACGCCGCTGGCCAGGGGAGTAGTTCCAGGTCGCGTTGGGATTCTTGTTGGGGTTGACGTAGTACCTGATCAGATTGCCTTCTCCGACATTGCGTGCCGGTGCGGTGTAGATGTTCAGGAACGTCTGGTAAAGCCCCAGCGAAGCGAACTTATCGACATCCAATGCCTTGTTGTAGTACTGCGAATCGGTGGCCGCACTGGTGCCGTTGGTCAGTACCTTGCTGCCCTTGGCGTCGACATACCAGCCTTGGCCCGTCAACAGGAGTGATGCGCCGCGGTAATGCAACTGTGCATTCCAGACCACTTCGTGGCCGGTTTTCGGGGTCGGGAACGGCACCCCACCGAAACAGCCTTCCACGGCAAGACCATCGTCGATGGTCTTGCAGCGGCTGGCATTGGCAATGCTATTTTGGTTGACCCAGTCGGGGTAGCGGGCACTGCGTCGGCTCGGATAGACCGTGACGGTGTAACTGCCCGGGAAGCGCTTAATCAGTTCCTGAGTACCTTCGGAAAGCTGATCGGCGTACTGCGCGACGTTCTTGTTGTCGATGATGAACAACGGCTTGTCACTGGCATAGGGATTGGCCCAGAAGCCGGAGTCGGACTTAAAACCCTCCGGATGGGTGGACGGCGGCAGGCCACCGGTATAGGCCGGAATAGTACCGGCTGCGTTGCCGGCGACCGTGGCTCCCCAGGGCGTCAGGGTCTTGCCGAGTGCGGCAGCTTCCTGCGGGGAGACTGCGGCATGACTCGCTCCCGCGGTCAGGGACATGATTGCCAGGGCGCCAATGAGCGATTTCAT
>NZ_JACHCZ010000014.1 GCF_014207255.1 Pseudomonas sp. JAI120 | reverse complement strand
AATTGTTCGTCTAGTGCCCAGTGCTCCTGAGTGCTCAGCTGTAATGTTTGCGCTGTGCCTGGATTGACCCAGTTGCCGACGCAAGACTGCCCGATCTCCAAGCCTGAAAAAATCCAGCACAGACAATGATCCACGAGGAGTCAGACTGGGTCAGTGAAGTCTCGGCAACTGGGTTAACTCGACATCAGCGCCAACATGCTGGCGTTTAGATCGTGGCGGTTGAGGTAGTTTTTTCCGGGGGCCCACGGTGGTGTTTGCACTCCCGCCCACCGACTGTGGTGGCAGGCCGGTCTTGTGTCGGTTCTGCAGTAGGAAGCACGACAGTGCAGGGATTAGCACCAGAGCCCCCAACATATTCCACATGAACATAAATGCCAGCAGAATGCCCATGTCGGCTTGGAATTTGATGGGTGACCAAGCCCAGGTAATAACTCCGGCGGCCATTGTCATACCCACGAGCGCCACGACTTTGCCGGTAAATTGTAGAGAGGCTCGGTACGCTTCCTTAAGGCTCGCGCCACTTCGCTGTACCACCAGTTGCACGGATAGCAGGTATAGCGCGTAGTCAACCCCGACCCCTACACCCAGCGCAATGACTGGTAGAGTAGCGACCTTAACCCCGATACCAAGCCATACCATCAGCGCCTCGCAAAGCAAGGAGGTGACCACCAGTGGAATGACTGCCACGATGACTGCGCGCCAACTACGGAATGTGACGAAGCAAAGCAGGACTACGCCGACGTACAGCAAAGCGTGCATTTTATAGAAGGAATCCTTAACCACGATATTAGTAATCGCCTCGATTCCAGCGTTGCCTGCTGCTGGGAGAAACTTGATATCTTCACTGTTATGTTCCTTGGCGAAGGCCTCTACCTGTGCAAGTAGTTGGGTCAATGTGCTGGCTTTATGGTCTGAAAGATAGGTCATGACCGGGAATACCGAACACTTGGGGTTGAGTACATCGGGGTTGTTAACCAGCACTTGGGACGCCGCGTAACCGAGCGAGCGAGGGTCGCGAATAATACTGTTCCATTTGAAGTAACCCTCGAACGTACCGCTGACACCTTGCTTAGTCAGTGTGGCGAATGACTCCGTCGCTTGCACGCCAGGCACATGACTTAACACCCAACCCAGGCGGTCCGCTTCAATGAGATTGCTGAAGTGATCACAGACACCCGGGGCGGTCTTTACGATAACGGCAAATTGATCGTTGGATAGACCATAATTGGCTGTAACGTAAGCCACATCCTGGTTGTAACGGGAATCCTGGCGCAATTCGGGCGCGCCGGCGCCGAGATCTCCAATTTGCAGATTATGACGGACTACCAGCGCTGTGATACTCAAAATGACTGCAAAAACGATCGCGCCGATTGCCCAGTTGCGCTGGGTAAAGTGACTGAAGAACTCCCACAGAGGGGATAGCTTTTCAGTATTACTCGCATGCATCGAGCGTTTCGCTGCGTGCAAGCTGACCCCTGTATAGGACAAAATAACTGGAATCAGAATAAGCTTGGTGAAGATCAATACTGCTACGCCAATGCTGGTAGTTAACGCCAGGTCCTGAATCACCGGTATATCGACGATGATCAATACCGCGAAACCGACGACGTTGGCCAGCAACGCGGTCAGCCCCGCCATGAATAGTCGTCGGAAAGTGTAGCGGGCAGCGATGTACTTATGGGTGCCGCGACCGATATCCTGCATTACTCCGTTCATTTTTTGCGCCCCGTGCGACAAGCCGATGGCGAAAATCAGGAAGGGTACAAGAATCGTGTAGGGATCAAGTTCGTAACCGGCCAGATGCATTAGACCTAGCAACCAGACCACACCGAGTATGGAAACGGCTACTAGCATCAGGGTGCTTCGCCAGCAGCGGCTGTAGAGGTAGACGAATAGCGTAGCAATCAGAACGGACACCGCGAAGAACTGGAAAATCTTGGTCAAGCCCTGAATCAGGTCCCCTACCAGTTTGGCGAAGCCGACGATATGGATACGTACTCCTTCTCCTTCCTTGCCCCTGACTCTTTGCTCCAGTGCCTGGGATAACGCCTTGTAGTCGATTGGCTTGCCCGAGTCTGCATAGTTGTTCAGTAAAGGGACGATGATCATAGACGACTTGTAGTCATTGGCTACGATTCGGCCTGGCGCGGATGACCGTGCCAGGTTATCCCGAAGTTCTTCAAGTTTTTCTGAAGAACCATCGAACCGGTCAGGCATGACCGGGCCACCGCGTAATCCATCTTCGGTTACTTGAGTCCAGCGTAATGAAGGTGTCCACAGCGACTTCATCCAGGGCCGATCAACTCCAGGTATAAGGAACAGTTCGTCGTTTATCTCTCGGACCGTCTGCAGGTATTGCTGATCGAAAATGTCGCCTTTGGTATTTTCTATGACGACACGTACGCTGTTACCAAGACCGGGGAGCTCTGCGCGGTTGTCGAAAAAGTTCATGATGTAGGGGTGGGAGCTCGGGATCATGCGATCGAAGTTGGCATTGACCACTAGGCGTGATGCCTGCCATCCGAGCAGTACGGAGATAACGACTATCAGGATGATGATCAACAGGCGATTGTTGAATATCACCCGCTCGACGATGTTACCTGTACGCTCATCGAAGTCTCGACGGTCATTGATAATTGGGTATTTATTATTGTTTTGTTCGATAGTCGTAGCCATCGTAACGCCTCCGATGGGAATGGAAACTCACTGTCTCGTCAGTGCATTCGATAAAATTCAGGGATCTTGGCGTGAAGCGAGGGTTACTCCATCTGGACCGATGGTATAGAGACCATGACCTAATGCTGCAACCCCATAGATTGGTGTGCGCCGCTTGACCGATCTATTGATGATCTGCTCGCCTTTGGGGTCGCTGAATAACAACTCGCCGCCAGCACTTGCGAGAACGATCGAGCCATCAGCGAGCAGGGTAGCTGCGTTGATCGAAAAACTGGTCCGGGTTTCGAGTTGAGTCCACGATGCTCCTTCATCGCGGCTTGTCCATACGTTGCCTCGGAGCCCATAGGCGACAAGCAAGCCCTTGCGTCCGGTGAGGCCGAATAAAGAGCCACTGTAGGGGAGGGCAACCTTCACGAATTTCTGGCGCCTCTGGTCTAGGCGCAGTAGCAGGCCCAATTCGCCAACAATGAACACGTGGTCGCCAATTCTGCGGATGGCGTGCAGTGAGTATTGGTCCGGATTTTCTGCTTTATCTATCCACGGTACCCAATGCTGACCACCGTCCGTGGTATGTAAAATCAGATTGAACGCGCCGACTACCCAGCCCTCATGTTCATTTTCAAAAAATACATCCAGCAGAGGTTTTATTGGGCCGTCTTTCTCCAGTGCCTGGGTGTATTCCTGAGCACTTTGCAGCTCTGGCGTTCCCTCTCCTGTAACACTTCCGTAGTGCTTGGCAAACAGATCAATCATCTGACGGCCGTCAAGCTGCCGCGTCCAGGTTTCTCCGCCATCCTGGGTGTTTAGAATGACCCCGTCATGTCCCACCGCCCATCCGAGTGATCGATTGGCGAAATAAACCGCTACCAAATCGCTACTCAGTGGCGCAGGCACTTGAGCAAAGTGTTGACCGGTTTCGTCAGATCGGACAATGTGTCCGCGTGGTCCCACCGCAACGACCCCTGAGCTACTAGCGAACAGTCCGTACAAGGGTGAGATAACTGCGCGATCAGAGATCATTGCGGGTTGGTCCAGCGGATCAATGAATGAGGCAGCTTTGCCCATGCAGGGCAAGGCGCCGAAAGACAAGACCAGTGCCTTGAGTAGCGTGTTCATGTGCTTCTCCGTTCATTCCACGGCAGCGAGACAATCATAAGAGAGATTAAGTTTTTATCGCTGAGACTGTCGCGCAAGAGACTCAGGCGTAAAGAACGTCAGCGGTTTCAGCTCGTCGAACACCTTCACCCCCTTGGTCCCGGCAGAAATGGA
>NZ_JACHCZ010000013.1 GCF_014207255.1 Pseudomonas sp. JAI120 | reverse complement strand
GAAAGCTCTTAACCAACCGCTCTTTAACAACTGAATCAAGCAATTCGTGTGGGTGCTTGTGGAGTCAGACTGATAGTCAACAAGATTATCAGCATCACAAGTTACTCCGCGAGAAATCAAAGAATAACCAACGATTGCTGAGCCAAGTTTAGGGTTTCTTAAAAACCCAAAGATGTTTGAACTGAAGAGTTTGATCATGGCTCAGATTGAACGCTGGCGGCAGGCCTAACACATGCAAGTCGAGCGGTAGAGAGAAGCTTGCTTCTCTTGAGAGCGGCGGACGGGTGAGTAATGCCTAGGAATCTGCCTGGTAGTGGGGGATAACGTTCGGAAACGGACGCTAATACCGCATACGTCCTACGGGAGAAAGCAGGGGACCTTCGGGCCTTGCGCTATCAGATGAGCCTAGGTCGGATTAGCTAGTTGGTGGGGTAATGGCTCACCAAGGCGACGATCCGTAACTGGTCTGAGAGGATGATCAGTCACACTGGAACTGAGACACGGTCCAGACTCCTACGGGAGGCAGCAGTGGGGAATATTGGACAATGGGCGAAAGCCTGATCCAGCCATGCCGCGTGTGTGAAGAAGGTCTTCGGATTGTAAAGCACTTTAAGTTGGGAGGAAGGGCCATTACCTAATACGTGATGGTTTTGACGTTACCGACAGAATAAGCACCGGCTAACTCTGTGCCAGCAGCCGCGGTAATACAGAGGGTGCAAGCGTTAATCGGAATTACTGGGCGTAAAGCGCGCGTAGGTGGTTTGTTAAGTTGGATGTGAAATCCCCGGGCTCAACCTGGGAACTGCATTCAAAACTGACTGACTAGAGTATGGTAGAGGGTGGTGGAATTTCCTGTGTAGCGGTGAAATGCGTAGATATAGGAAGGAACACCAGTGGCGAAGGCGACCACCTGGACTGATACTGACACTGAGGTGCGAAAGCGTGGGGAGCAAACAGGATTAGATACCCTGGTAGTCCACGCCGTAAACGATGTCAACTAGCCGTTGGGAGCCTTGAGCTCTTAGTGGCGCAGCTAACGCATTAAGTTGACCGCCTGGGGAGTACGGCCGCAAGGTTAAAACTCAAATGAATTGACGGGGGCCCGCACAAGCGGTGGAGCATGTGGTTTAATTCGAAGCAACGCGAAGAACCTTACCAGGCCTTGACATCCAATGAACTTTCTAGAGATAGATTGGTGCCTTCGGGAACATTGAGACAGGTGCTGCATGGCTGTCGTCAGCTCGTGTCGTGAGATGTTGGGTTAAGTCCCGTAACGAGCGCAACCCTTGTCCTTAGTTACCAGCACGTAATGGTGGGCACTCTAAGGAGACTGCCGGTGACAAACCGGAGGAAGGTGGGGATGACGTCAAGTCATCATGGCCCTTACGGCCTGGGCTACACACGTGCTACAATGGTCGGTACAGAGGGTTGCCAAGCCGCGAGGTGGAGCTAATCCCAGAAAACCGATCGTAGTCCGGATCGCAGTCTGCAACTCGACTGCGTGAAGTCGGAATCGCTAGTAATCGCGAATCAGAATGTCGCGGTGAATACGTTCCCGGGCCTTGTACACACCGCCCGTCACACCATGGGAGTGGGTTGCACCAGAAGTAGCTAGTCTAACCTTCGGGAGGACGGTTACCACGGTGTGATTCATGACTGGGGTGAAGTCGTAACAAGGTAGCCGTAGGGGAACCTGCGGCTGGATCACCTCCTTAATCGACGACATCAGCTGCTCCATAAGTTCCCACACGAATTGCTTGATTCATTGAAGAAGACGATAAGAAGCAGCCCGAAATTGGGTCTGTAGCTCAGTTGGTTAGAGCGCACCCCTGATAAGGGTGAGGTCGGCAGTTCGAATCTGCCCAGACCCACCAATTTTGTGTGGGAAACGCCTGTAGAAATACGGGGCCATAGCTCAGCTGGGAGAGCGCCTGCCTTGCACGCAGGAGGTCAACGGTTCGATCCCGTTTGGCTCCACCACTACTGCTTCTACGTTATGAAAGCTTAGAAATGAGCATTCCATTGAAAGATGGTGAATGTTGATTTCTAGTCTTTGATTAGATCGTTCTTTAAAAATTTGGGTATGTGATAGAAAGATAGACTGAACGTTACTTTCACTGGTAACGGATCAGGCTAAGGTAAAATTTGTGAGTTACTCTGAATTGAGTATTATCGAATTTTCGGCGAATGTCGTCTTCACAGTATAACCAGATTGCTTGGGGTTATATGGTCAAGTGAAGAAGCGCATACGGTGGATGCCTTGGCAGTCAGAGGCGATGAAAGACGTGGTAGCCTGCGAAAAGCTTCGGGGAGTCGGCAAACAGACTTTGATCCGGAGATGTCTGAATGGGGGAACCCAGCCATCATAAGATGGTTATCTTGTACTGAATACATAGGTGCAAGAGGCGAACCAGGGGAACTGAAACATCTAAGTACCCTGAGGAAAAGAAATCAACCGAGATTCCCTTAGTAGTGGCGAGCGAACGGGGACTAGCCCTTAAGTGGCTTTGAGATTAGCGGAACGTTCTGGAAAGTACGGCCATAGTGGGTGATAGCCCTGTACGCGAAAATCTCTTAGTCATGAAATCGAGTAGGACGGAGCACGAGAAACTTTGTCTGAATATGGGGGGACCATCCTCCAAGGCTAAATACTACTGACTGACCGATAGTGAACTAGTACCGTGAGGGAAAGGCGAAAAGAACCCCGGAGAGGGGAGTGAAATAGATCCTGAAACCGTATGCGTACAAGCAGTGGGAGCCCACTTTGTTGGGTGACTGCGTACCTTTTGTATAATGGGTCAGCGACTTATTTTCAGTGGCGAGCTTAACCGAATAGGGGAGGCGTAGCGAAAGCGAGTCTTAATAGGGCGTCTAGTCGCTGGGAATAGACCCGAAACCGGGCGATCTATCCATGGGCAGGTTGAAGGTTGGGTAACACTAACTGGAGGACCGAACCGACTACCGTTGAAAAGTTAGCGGATGACCTGTGGATCGGAGTGAAAGGCTAATCAAGCTCGGAGATAGCTGGTTCTCCTCGAAAGCTATTTAGGTAGCGCCTCATGTATCACTGTAGGGGGTAGAGCACTGTTTCGGCTAGGGGGTCATCCCGACTTACCAAACCGATGCAAACTCCGAATACCTACAAGTGCCGAGCATGGGAGACACACGGCGGGTGCTAACGTCCGTCGTGAAAAGGGAAACAACCCAGACCGTCAGCTAAGGTCCCAAAGTTATGGTTAAGTGGGAAACGATGTGGGAAGGCTTAGACAGCTAGGAGGTTGGCTTAGAAGCAGCCACCCTTTAAAGAAAGCGTAATAGCTCACTAGTCGAGTCGGCCTGCGCGGAAGATGTAACGGGGCTCAAACCATACACCGAAGCTACGGGTATCACGTAAGTGATGCGGTAGAGGAGCGTTCTGTAAGCCTGTGAAGGTGAGTTGAGAAGCTTGCTGGAGGTATCAGAAGTGCGAATGCTGACATGAGTAACGATAATGGGTGTGAAAAACACCCACGCCGAAAGACCAAGGTTTCCTGCGCAACGTTAATCGACGCAGGGTTAGTCGGTCCCTAAGGCGAGGCTGAAAAGCGTAGTCGATGGAAAACAGGTTAATATTCCTGTACTTCTGGTTATTGCGATGGAGGGACGGAGAAGGCTAGGCCAGCTTGGCGTTGGTTGTCCAAGTTTAAGGTGGTAGGCTGAGATCTTAGGTAAATCCGGGATCTTAAGGCCGAGAGCTGATGACGAGTTAACTTTTAGTTAACGAAGTGGTTGATGCCATGCTTCCAAGAAAAGCTTCTAAGCTTCAGGTAACCAGGAACCGTACCCCAAACCGACACAGGTGGTTGGGTAGAGAATACCAAGGCGCTTGAGAGAACTCGGGTGAAGGAACTAGGCAAAATGGCACCGTAACTTCGGGAGAAGGTGCGCCGGTGAGGGTGAAGGACTTGCTCCGTAAGCTCATGCCGGTCGAAGATACCAGGCCGCTGCGACTGTTTATTAAAAACACAGCACTCTGCAAACACGAAAGTGGACGTATAGGGTGTGACGCCTGCCCGGTGCCGGAAGGTTAATTGATGGGGTTAGCTAACGCGAAGCTCTTGATCGAAGCCCCGGTAAACGGCGGCCGTAACTATAACGGTCCTAAGGTAGCGAAATTCCTTGTCGGGTAAGTTCCGACCTGCACGAATGGCGTAACGATGGCGGCGCTGTCTCCACCCGAGACTCAGTGAAATTGAAATCGCTGTGAAGATGCAGTGTATCCGCGGCTAGACGGAAAGACCCCGTGAACCTTTACTATAGCTTTGCACTGGACTTTGAATTTGCTTGTGTAGGATAGGTGGGAGGCTTTGAAGCGTGGACGCCAGTCTGCGTGGAGCCAACCTTGAAATACCACCCTGGCAACTTTGAGGTTCTAACTCAGGTCCGTTATCCGGATCGAGGACAGTGTATGGTGGGTAGTTTGACTGGGGCGGTCTCCTCCTAAAGAGTAACGGAGGAGTACGAAGGTGCGCTCAGACCGGTCGGAAATCGGTCGTAGAGTATAAAGGCAAAAGCGCGCTTGACTGCGAGACAGACACGTCGAGCAGGTACGAAAGTAGGTCTTAGTGATCCGGTGGTTCTGTATGGAAGGGCCATCGCTCAACGGATAAAAGGTACTCCGGGGATAACAGGCTGATACCGCCCAAGAGTTCATATCGACGGCGGTGTTTGGCACCTCGATGTCGGCTCATCACATCCTGGGGCTGAAGCCGGTCCCAAGGGTATGGCTGTTCGCCATTTAAAGTGGTACGCGAGCTGGGTTTAGAACGTCGTGAGACAGTTCGGTCCCTATCTGCCGTGGACGTTTGAGATTTGAGAGGGGCTGCTCCTAGTACGAGAGGACCGGAGTGGACGAACCTCTGGTGTTCCGGTTGTCACGCCAGTGGCATTGCCGGGTAGCTATGTTCGGAATAGATAACCGCTGAAAGCATCTAAGCGGGAAACTAGCCTCAAGATGAGATCTCACTGGGACCTTGAGTCCCCTGAAGGGCCGTCGAAGACTACGACGTTGATAGGTTGGGTGTGTAAGCGCTGTGAGGCGTTGAGCTAACCAATACTAATTGCCCGTGAGGCTTGACCATATAACACCCAAGCAATTTGACTACTCGAAAGAGCATCAGATTGCGGTGTGTGAAGACGCAATGAACCGAAAGTTCGATGCTCACAAAACACCGA
>NZ_JACHCZ010000012.1 GCF_014207255.1 Pseudomonas sp. JAI120 | reverse complement strand
GAAACGGCTATCGAATTGTCGCACCGGGAAAGTACCAACTTGCCTAAACGAAACGGCCTTTTTTGTAATACGCATGCCCACATCCTCAACCTTGTTCTTGTTATTCGTGCTTTTGTATCAGGAAACCTGCTCGCAACTCACCATCATCAGTTCGAACTTGTGCAAGCACAGTCAATGAGTTAAGTACAACATGCTCGTCGACCGGCTACTTTGCGGCTGGTCGGATTTTAGATAAATAGACGTCCTTTAGTGGTCGGCCTTATAAGGAAGCTAAGTTTATCCTCCGTTCTAAAAACCACCCACTGTAACCTACGCACTTTGGAGATCACTATCCAGCTAATGGTAAGCCGTGTAAGTGCACGATGCAGGTCGTCAAGTGAGCAGAAACCCTCCATCGAGGACGATGGACTGCCCTGTCATATAAGTCGCGCTAGGGCCAACCAAATACAGAACCGCTGCAGCAATATCCTCCGCCCGCCCATAGCCGAGTGGTAGACGCAGCGCATCACTTGCCGGCCCGGTAAAAGTGCTCCCAGCCAGCAGCGCGGCTTGATTATAGGAATGGAAACGGACCTTTCCAGGAATTGCGCCTGGCAGAACCTCGTTGATCAGTATGGAGTGTGCGGCGTAATCAAGGGCCGCAGAGCGGACCAGCCCACTCACGCCGGCTCGTGAAGCTGCATAGGCAGCATTGCCATGCAGGACAGGATGCCTTGCACCCATCGTGGTGATATTGACAATCCGCCCACCGTGCCCTCCCGCAACCATTTGCTTTATCCCTTCGCGCATGCAAAGAAATACTGATCGAAGATTCACCGACTGGACTTCATCCCACAGGCTCAACGGGAACTCATGAAGTGGGCGATTTGCATTGATTGCAGCACAGTTAACTAGAATATCCAAATCCCCGAAAGTACTGCGAACCTGGTCGAAGAGCGCCAGGACCGAGGCTTCCGACTCCACATCTACATTGAAGCCCGATGCCTGTCCCCCTGCGTCCCGAATGTTCTGGACGGTGGCTTGAACAGTCGCTTCATCATTATCAACGAGTACCACGGTGGCACCTGCTTCGGCCAGAAGCAGAGCCACCTCGGCGCTTGAATTTGCACCGCTGTCGGTCACGACAGCGACTTTTCCATCCAGGCCAAAGAGTCGCTGCAAGCGATCGGAGTTCATATTCCATGCTCCGCAACTTGCCAGACAAGCGGTACCCGCGTCACACAATTCACCATCCCGCCCTCGAAGCGCGGTTGCTCACCGGGCTTGAGCTGGAAATCTGGAATACGTCTGAACCACTCCTCCAGGAAAATGCGCAACTCTGCACGGGCCAACAAGGCTCCCGCGCAACGATGTGGCCCGTTGCCAAACGCCGCGTGTTGAGCGGCATTTTTGCGTTCGAAGTCTGCATGCATAGGGCAAGCAAACTTGCGCTCGTCCATGCCATGCAAGATGGGACGTATATAAAGCCTGTCACCAGCCTTGAACAAGACATCCTTGTATTGGAAGTCGCGCATTATCAGGCGCGCCGTACTTGAAGGCGCAAACATTCGCAACATTTCTTCTACTGCGGTAGGAATCAGCTCCGGCTTTTCTCGAAGCTGTTGACGCAGCTCAGGATGACGCGCCAAGTGCAGAGCAGTGAAGCCCATCAATGACGTAACGGTATCCAAGCCGCCAAACACCACATTGGCCAGCATTCCGTTGATCTCTTCTGGAGTCATGGAGCGACCGAAGACCTGAGCGTTCACGATCGCACTGATCATGTCTGCACCAGGCCTCTGCTGACGTTGTTGGATAATCGAGCCGAGATAGCCGAAGAGTTGCTGCTGAGCCCAAGCCTTGCGCTCGGCATTACCGCGCACGGCTTCCTCGGTCCAGGCAAAGAGGTCGTCCAGATCTTCCAGAGGCAGATCCACCAGGCGCATGAAGATCGTAATCGGAAGCTTCTTTGCAAATTCGTCAATGAATTCGCATTCTCCACGCTCGCGGAAAGCCTCGATCAGCGACACCGTCAGTTCACGTATACCGGAATCTAGCTCGCTGACGGCCTTTGGCGCCAGGAAGCGATTGATGACACTACGGTAGGCGGCATGCTCAGGCGGGTCGGCCTCCAGCGGGAGAATGCTGAGCATCTCCGTAGGTGGGAGCACAACATCAGTCATGGAAAAAGGATCATGATTCTTCTGTACGAACTCGATGTCCTCAGCGCGAGTCATGATCCAGTGCCCGCCGTTGTGTGGGGTCCAAACAATATCCGGCCCGTTATGCAGGAGCTTCCAAGCAGCATTGATGTCTGTCTCGCCTCCAGGTGGATTGGCGAAATCCCAATCCACCACTCTTTGCGCAGGGACGTGGGCAGGTACGGGAACAATAGGAGTTGCTGCATGCGACATCATTTTATCCTCAAAGGATTTAGCGAGGTCAGTCAAGCCTCTTGGTAGACACTGTTCTGATGGCTCGGGATGCGAGTCAGCCAGCCAGATACCCTCCATCGGCATAAATAACCTGAGCTGTCACGTAACTGGCCAGTGGGCTTGCGAGGAAAAGCACCACTCGAGCGATCTCATCGGGTTCTGCTGGCAGGTCGGTAAGAGGGACCCTGGAGAACCATGCTTCGCCCAACTTACGCAAGTCCTCAGGAGACAAGCCGACCTGCTGTTGCCCCGTGACGGGAGCGGCCGCCGGAGTACGGGTACCACCAGGGCCAACGGCATTGACGCGAATGCCGTGCGGACCCAGTTCAACGGCAAGCGACTTTGTCATCATCGCTACGCCAGCCTTGGCAGTGTTGTAGTCCACTTTGAAACGCACGGGGTGCGCTGCCGCCGTAGAGGCGATGTTTACCATCGCGCCCCCGTTGCCTTGACTGATCATCTGTTTTGCCACGGCCTGGGAGAGGAAAAACACCGCCCGAGTATTTACTGCCATGAAACGATCCCAGTTCTCCTGGGTAATAGATTCCCAAGTAGACCACCCCCGCAAGGCCGCGTTATTGACCAGAATATCGACCGATCCGAACGTCTGGACGGTGGTATCAACAATACGTTGAATGTCTTTTTCGCTGGTGACGTCTGCGGCAACCGCTATGGCTTTGCCACTGGACTCGGCAATCAGAGCCAGCGTTTCGGCGCACGCCTGTTCAGCAAGGTCAACGACTACCACCGAAGCGCCAGCATCGGCCAGACGACAAGCTATAGCCTGACCGATTCCACGCGCAGCGCCCGTCACAATGGCGACCTGGCCTTGTAAGTCGACAAGGCGATTGGTCGAAATAAAATTCATACCCGCTCCATTATCTGGAAATTTTTGGTCGTGCTGACAAGCCACGCGTTATAGGCGTTTCTATCAGGCGAAAATCGGTTCGATAGGCAAACGGTCCTGTGGACTCAGGCCATGCTCTTCCTCGGTTTCCCCCCATGCGAACCACACTATCGGCTTACGAGTTTCGCCAACGCGTCGCATAAAACCTTCCTGCTGAGGGGTCGGCGGGTGTTTGCGCATCATGTCTGGCATTGCGCCGCGAGGATCAGGAGTGAACTCCCACTTTTCACCGTCGATTACAAAGTCGATGCGCTCGGCAAAAGGCGATCCTTCCCGAGGAGTAACAAACCCTGTTATGTCTCGAGTAGCGACCACTTGCTCGCCATCCGTAAACACGGCAAAACCCAGTGGGCCATTGCCCAGCATGAAATGACCACATTCATAACTGCCATCTTCGTAGCGGGTACTCCAGGTATACCAGACGTTATGGCCCTGATGCTCCATCACGAGATCTTTATTCTTGTACAGATTTCCACCCTGCCCCATGTAGGTCTGATCGAAGGCAATCATGCCTTTGCAGGGCCGTCCCTTAATCTCGCCTTTCAGTTCGAAAATCTGCGAAACATAGTAGGTGCCGTAGTCACGGCCAGGCAGATACCAGTGCAACCCCGGCTTCAGAATGGGGCCAGAAAGACTAAAAAGACCTTCCTCATGCCATGAGCAACTTGACTCATTGAAAGTGATACGAAATGGGCGTCCGCTAGCGCCTGCCGCAGATTTCCAGACTGCATCCTTACCCTCCAGGGATATCTCACAGTCATCGGTGGTGGCCTGTAGCTGCATCGAGTTCAGGTCAAAGCGCAACTGTTCTCCGTCAACCTCAGTCGACATCACAAGAAGAACTGCAGGAGGCTTGGAGAGTGCGGAATCATCTGTTGCAATCCCGGTAGCTACGCCCTCACCGTGGTGGGACACCCGCCGACAGATTTCAAACATCTCGCCGTCATCGGTGCGTATACAACCATAAAGGAAGGTTGCTGACGGATACAGACCAAAGAACCCGCGTGTGGAAACCATAGCGGCTGCATCAACCTGATGTGCACCTGCCATTTGTTGGAAGAAATGGCCCCGAGGGTAGACAGACTGGAGCTTGGGCATAGAAAAAATTCCGCATTATTGTTCATTATTAGGAACGTCGTACGAGATAGTAACCGCACGGAGAGAGACGATATATCGGCCATATCAAAATGGACCATTGCACACCACACAATAATCCAGTCCTCTTCCCAGACCCATGCAGTCCGATCAGCTACGTCATCCGCTATACGAAGGACCGATAACCCTATAGATTTCAAGTATCGACTAGTGACAAGAAGACCAAAATGGCCCTAGATAAAATCCACGCCATGCGCGCCTTCGTCGCGGTGATCCAAGCAGGCAGCTTCACCAATGCAGCTCGCCTGCTCGAAATATCAGCCCCCTCGCTTTCGCGACAGATCGCCGAACTGGAGCGCACCCTTGACGTACGGCTTATTCAGCGAACCACCCGACGTCTGCAGTTGACCGCAGAAGGACAGATCTATCTGGAGGGGTGCGAAAGGTTACTGGAACAGATGGACGAATTGGATGCTGAGGTACAGACCAATAGACGACAGCTCCATGGCCTTCTGCGTATCGCTGCGCCAGAGATGCCCAAACCTCTGATCACGGTGCTGAAGGAGTATATGGACAGCTATCCAAACGTAAAAGTTGAGGTAGACATACTCAACCGGCCCGTCGATATGGTGGCGGAGGGGATCGACCTGTGGATTCATATATTTGGCCCAATCCCACTGGGCTATATCTCTAGGCCCATCGTGGACCTGCCGTTGGCAGTGTGTGCATCACCTGATTACCTGGCTCGATTCGGTGCCCCCCTTCATCCTCGTGAACTGTCAGACCACCGATGCATGCATACCAAGCTGACCCGCGAAAGCAATCCATGGTGTTTTGAGAGGGATGGCGAGTCTTGCAGCGTGCAATTGCTCGATGGTCTGGTCACCAACACCGGAGACCTCCAGCGAGAGCTAGCCCTCGCTGGTCATGGCATCGTTCGATTGCCGTTGGTCTACGTGGCAGACGACATTAAACAAGGCCGCTTGCTGACATTGCTTGAAGGTTGGAAACCGCAGGCTTCAGTTTTAATCAGTGCCGTCTATCCCAGCGCGCGATATGTGCCAACCAAGGTCAGCGCCTTTGTAGAGTTTCTACAACACCACGCCATGTCCCTCGCCCACAGCCCGGTCAGCAGATCGAAACAGTAGAACCTCACTCGCCTTACGCTGATCGCCGGCATCATCCCCACGTAGAGCCATGAGATCTTCTGTGTCGATTGACTTCAGCAGCAGACTCGCTATTTCGCTCGCCCTGCCATCACTGTCTGCCCTTGTGGCTCGCTGTTGAATTCGATATCCCGCCTTGACTGTCGAAAAGATCGCACCACCCGATTAATACAGTTGTATGACATTATCCATCGTAGATGCACAAGACACCTTGCTCTGTCAGCCGAACAAAAATATAAATGGCGTGCACGTATATGAACGTGCGACGATTTAATCTCAACACGCTGCAGCCTTCACAAAACTGCCATGGCCAGCCTATAGATGCCTGCCGGTAAGCAGCCAGCTGCAAAGCATAGACACACACTTCCAGCCCCAAAAAATAAAAAGAGTGAGGTGCAACATGCGAATTATTCAAAGGACCGGCCCGTCAGCCTACATGTCGGCGCCCTTCCTGCTCGCCGGGCTTGCCCTGGCGATGGGCCAGGTTGATACGGTTCATGCGTTCAGTATCGACAGTGGTAATCCCGATCTCACCATGAGCCTGGACACCACCGTGCGTTTTAACAATGGATGGCGCGTCTCTGGTCGCGACAAGAATCTGGCGAACAATGTCAATGTCGATGAAGGCAACTACCTGTTCGACAAAGGTGACACCATCTTGTCCCGCCTTGATCTGTTCAGTGAATTCGACCTCAATTGGAAAAACCAGTATGGCCTGCGCCTAAGCGGTGCAGCCTGGTACGACAATAATTTTCCCGACAAAAGCGAGAGTGCTCCCGGGCTGGAAGCCCAGGCGAACTATCGCAACAATCGATTTTCCAGCGTGGTTAATCGCTACTATTCAGGACCGTCCGCTGAGTTTCGGGATTACTTTGTCTGGGGTAATTTTAACATCGGCAGTACGGATCTGAACGTGCGAGCGGGTAGCTTCGCCTGGCTGCCGGGAGAGTATCTACTCGGTAATGGCAGCAGCATCTCCTACTCGATGAGTCCGAACGATGGCCTGCTTAGTGATCTCAGTCCCGGCGCCTCAGCCAAAGAAACCGCCTTGCCAATAGGTCAGGTCGCTACAACCTGGCAGTTGATTCCAGAGCTGTCGGTGATGCTGCAGTACACGTACGAATTTGAACCTTCGCGCGTTTCGGAAGGCGGAACCTATTTCGCCGTCGCCGACGGTCAGCTACGCGGGCCAGACTATCTGGCTCCGAACGTGGCACGTCATAGTCCGAAGGAAGGCGATAACGGCGATGTGGCGGTCGGGCTGCGCTGGTCTCCTGAATGGGCCTCGGACAGCAGCTTCGGTCTGTGGTATCGAAAGTTCGACGACAAAAATGCGAGCTGGGCAAACCAAGTTGTCATTCGAAACCCAACGGCACCGTATGCACGGGCTGTCTACGCCAAAGACATCGAGCTATACGGTCTGACATGGAACGGTGTATGGCAGTCTGTTGGCATTGGTGCAGAAGTGAACTACCGCAAGAACATGCCGCTAAACTCCACCGGTCAATTCATCGCTGTTGGCCGGCCGGAGCCAGGCAATCTAGACGGCGCCCGAGGTGAAACCGTGCACGCGCTGCTCAGTGGCGCCATCACGATCAACCAGAATGCATTGTTTGATAGTGGTGCAATTGCCGCACAGCTGGATTACACGCATCTCGTCAAAGTGACGGACAACGAACAGTTCTTCAACGCCAGTGATAGCGAAGGTGGCTCGGTGGCTGGACGCTGCGCCAATAAGGAGTTGCTGCGTAACTGCTCCACGAAGAACGCGGCCTCGGTAGGCGTCAACTTCACGCCAGTTTGGCAGCAGGTGCTCCCCAGCATTGATCTGTCTTTCCCAATGTTCGTCAACTATGGCCTATATGGCAACCCAGCGGCTAACAACGCCGGTATCGCGCCGGAAGACTCATACCTCATCAAGGTCGGCCCACGTCTGGAGTATTTCGCTGGCACCATGAAACACCAGTTCGATCTTGCTTACACTGCCCGTGGCGGCCGTACTGGTCATATCGGGGGTGCGGACGCTTACAGCGGGCTCGCGAACCTGCATGACCGCGATACGCTAATTCTCACCTATCAAACTGCATTCTAACGGGAGCTATTAT
>NZ_JACHCZ010000011.1 GCF_014207255.1 Pseudomonas sp. JAI120 | reverse complement strand
CTGCCCGACGGCAACAAGGTCGATTACGCCTACGACCGCCAAGGCAACCTCCTCAGCGTCGACGACGGCCACTGGGCGCTGGCCTACGAATACGACAGCCAAAACCGCCTCACCGCCGAACACCAGGGCTGGGGCACCTTGCACTATGGCTACGACACCTGCGGCCAGCTTCAACACCTGCGCCTGCCCGATAACAACCGGCTGGTTTTTAATCATGCGAAAGGCGGCCACCTCGCCACCGTCGAATTAAACGGCGCGCTGCTGACCTCACACCTGTTCAAAGCCGGTCAGGAACACCAACGCCAACAAGGCCAACTCCTCAGCCACTACCACTACGACGACCAGCACCGCCTGCACGCCCATGCAGTCACTCAACAGCAAGACCACCTCTACCAACGTCAATACGACTACGACAAAACCGGCAACCTCACCCGCCTGCTCGACACCCGCAAAGGCGAACACCACTACCATTACGACCCACTAGGCCGCCTCACCCGCGCCGACCACTCCCAAGACCTGCAGGAACGTTTCGGTCACACCCCGGCCGGCAACCTGCTCATGCAAGACCGCCCCGGCCCCGACATCGTCGCCGGCAACCGCCTGATGATCCAAGGCGACCGTCAGTACGATTATGACGCCTTCGGCAACCTCATCCGCGAGCGGCGGGGCCGTGGGCACGCGCTGATCACCGAATACCGCTACGACTGCCAGCATCGACTGATCGGCATCACCCAACCCAACGGCCAAACCGCCAGTTACCGCTACGACCCATTTGGGCGGCGCATCAGCAAAACCGTTGACGGCATAACCACGGAGTTTTTCTGGCAAGGCGACAAGCTGATTGCTGAGCACCATGCGGATCGCCATCGCAGCTATCTCTACGAACCGAACAGTTTCAGGCCGCTGGTCCTGTTGGAAGGCTTCGGCCCAAAAGACACCAAGCCCTACCACTACCAACTCGACCACCTCGGCACGCCGCAGGAACTGACCGACCCCGACGGCGAAATCGTCTGGTCCGCCCACTACCGCGCCTACGGCCAGATCAGCCGTCTCGACAAAGGCAAAATCGACAACCCGCTGCGTTTTCAGGGCCAGTACTTTGATCAGGAAAGCGGGCTGCACTACAACCGTCATCGCTACTACAATCCGGATGTCGGTCGCTACCTGACGCCTGATCCGGTGAAGTTGGCGGGTGGGATCAACGCGTACCGGTACGTGCCCAATCCTACGGGGTGGGTGGATCCGTTAGGTCTGAGTACTTGTCCAGGCGGGGATAAATGCAAGCCGAACCCCAGTGCTGAAGATCCAGCGGGAAAAGCACACGTTAATGAAGGCAGCCCACTCAGTCCCACAAGCTCCAACTCTCCACCTACACTGGGCTACCATAAGGAGACATTTGCCAATAAACCTGTAAAGCCAGAAGAAACCATTCAGAAATGGGATGAATTTCTAGGACCTGGCCCTCACACAAACACCAACCCACGAACTGGGAAGCCCGACCGCGACAGAATTGTTTCCAGCGACGCAAAAAGAAGTATTCGTTACGGGGCTCATGAAATGAACAGCAAGCCAAGCAAGCATCACTATCATGAGGAGACATGGACGCTCGAGATAAAAACCAACACCATGAACGTTGACAATACTGTTGTACGCGTTCCCCTGACGAAGAAGTGAAATGAAGATACAAGTAACTGATATTTTTTCTGACAAAGGCACTGTGAGAGTAAAATTCAACTCACCTTTTGGAAGCGCCACAGCTTTATGGAGCGGGACCAAGTTAAAAACCGGTGAAATTCTGGATGTAGAGTTAGAACTCGATGAAATATTTTCATGGGGACAAAACATCATGTCCTCATCCGTAAAAACACCAGAGATAACTTCTGCAAACGGGGCTCATAAAATTATCGGCGAGCTTATCCAAGATGCAGACCAAAGTTGCTCAATACTAAAAATCGGCGACTCAGTAATTTTGATTGAAATTGACAAGCCAATCACCGGCGAGCTCAGTTTTGTTGAAGTGATAGCAACTGACATCCTTCTTCACCCAACAAATGCTTGAGCATAAATTCACTTACTCTACAGCCGTTCATTACATATACAAAAAAACTCAACCAGCGAAAATCAATCGGAGAGGGCTATAAAAAAGACACATTTGAATATGGAACACAAAGAAAAGCAACAGCAATACTAGATATAGACGGAAACCCAATCACCGCCTGCACGGACTACTCAAATAAAACTTCAACCTAAACTTTCAATCCACCGCAGCCTTCTATTCAAAAGCCAGGAAAAATATATAAAATTCAGACCAGCGATTGCCCCCCTTCATCCAATCACACAATTCAAACTTCACAGAATGCAGTTAGTCAGGGAGATGAAGTATTTAAGGTCGATCGTGGGCGTGGGGCTGCTACGCAGCCCCACGCGAGCAAGTCGCTCACCACAGGGTTTGCACTGCCCTTAGATCCCAGCCAACGCCAAGTCCATCGCGAAGTAGGTGAAGATCAAATCTGCCCCCGCACGCTTGATCGACCCCAACGTCTCACGCACGACCCGATCCTCATCAATCGCCCCCGCCTGGGCGCCGAACTTGATCATCGCGTATTCGCCGCTGACCTGGTACGCCGCCACTGGCAGGCGCGAGGCTTCGCGGATGTCGCGGATGATGTCGAGGTAGGCACCGGCCGGCTTGACCATCAGTGCGTCCGCGCCTTCCTGTTCGTCCAGCAGCGATTCGCGCACGGCTTCGCGGCGGTTCATCGGGTTCATCTGGTAGCTTTTGCGGTCGCCCTTGAGCGCGCTGCCGCCGGCTTCGCGGAATGGGCCGTAGAGGGCCGAGGCGAATTTGGTCGAGTAGGCCATGATCGGGATATGGGTGAAGCCGGCTTCATCCAACGCGCGGCGGATGGCTTGGACCTGACCGTCCATGGCAGCCGAAGGGGCGATCACGTCGGCTCCGGCGCGGGCGGCAGCAACGGCTTGCTTGCCGAGGTTGACCAGGGTCGCGTCGTTGTCGACGTGGGCACCGTGCATCACCCCGCAATGGCCGTGGTCGGTGTATTCGCAGAAGCAGGTGTCGGACATCACGACCATTTCCGGCACCGCGTTCTTGATGATCGAGGACATCCGCGAGACCAGGCCGTGTTCTTTCCAGGTGTCGCTGCCGCTGGCGTCCAGGTGGTGGGACACGCCGAAGGTCATCACCGACTTGATACCGGCACGGGCATAGCGCTCGATCTCAGCAGCCAGCTTCTTTTCCGGGATGCGTTGCACGCCGGGCATGCTGGTGATCGGCACGAAGTCATCGATTTCTTCTTCGACGAAAATCGGCAGCACCAAGTCATTGAGGGTGAACTCGGTTTCCTGGAACAAGCCACGCAGCTCCGGGGAGCGGCGCAGGCGACGGGGGCGGGCTTGGGGGAACTGGCTGGTCATGGCTGTCCTGAAAAAGTGGCTGAAAATCTTTGGGGCGAAAGCTTATGCCCCAAGGCCCCGGCAGTACAAACGCCAAGGGGCCAACAGTGTATTGCGGGGGCCGTAATAATGTATTGATCTAAAGCTGTAGACGCCCTTCGATGCACACCGCGACGGCGCCGCCGACCCAGATTTCATCGCCCTGGCGCTCGACGCGAATACGCCCCGCACGCCCCATGGCCGTGCCCTGGCTGACCACGTAGCACTCCGGCGCGAGTCCTTCGCTGAGCAGCCATTGCGCGACGCCGGCATTCAGGCTGCCGGTGGCCGGGTCTTCCTGGGCCCCGTCGCCCGCGACAAAAGCACGCACCTCAAACTGCGCGTCCACATCGTCGCGAGCAGGGTTGCAAGGTGCAATCACGCCGACGGCCAGTCCCAGCAGTTGCGAATAGTCCGGCTGCAAAGCCAGGACTTGATCACGCTCAGCCAGCATCAACGCGAGCCACCCCGCGCCATTGTCGACCCACTGGCTGCGCACGATAGCCCCCGGCGCCAGGCCCAGTCCGAGGCGAACACGCTCCAACAGCGCGGAGTCCACAGCGCCGGAGCGCATCAACGGCGGCGCAATAAACGCCAGCTCATGGCCTTGACGACGAATACGCACCAGGCCGATTTCACATTCCTGGATAATCTCCTCGCCTTTCGGCAGGCCTCCAGCCTTGAGCCACGCATGGCAACTGCCCAGCGTCGGGTGCCCGGCAAACGGCAACTCGTGCAAGGTCGTAAAGATCCTCACCCGGTAGTCTGCCCGAGGATCGCGCGGTGTCAGCAAAAACGTGGTTTCACTGAGGTTTGTCCACTTGGCAAAGTCGGCCATCTGCTGGTCGCTGAGGCTGTCAGCACCCAGGACGACGGCCAGCGGGTTGCCCTTGAGCGACACGCTGCTGAAGACATCCAGTTGTTTGAAATCGAAAGTCGGCATACGTCAGTTCGGAATACTCAGGCCACGGATAACCGCCGGCCGGGCGACGAAGCCGTCCAGCGCGCGCAGCACGTTAGGGAAGTCGGCAATGCCGACCAGATCGCCCGATTCATAGAACCCGATCAGGTTGCGAATCCAGGGGAAGGTGGCGATGTCGGCGATGCTGTAGTCATCACCCATGATCCAGGTGCGGCCGAGCAGGCGCTTTTCCAGCACTTCCAGCAAGCGCCGGGATTCGGCGGCATAACGGTCGCGGGGGCGTTTGTCTTCGTAGGCCTTGCCGGCAAATTTATTGAAGAACCCCAGCTGGCCGAACATGGGGCCGATGCCGCCCATCTGGAACATCAGCCATTGAATCGTTTCATAACGTGTCGCCGGATCTTCGGAGAGCAACTGGCTGGTTTTTTCTGCCAGGTAGATCAGGATCGCGCCGGACTCGAACAGTGCCAGCGGCTGGCCGGCCGGGCCGTCGGGGTCGATGATCGCGGGGATTTTGTTGTTGGGATTCAGGGACAGGAACTCGGGGGAAAACTGGTCCTGGGTCTCGAAACTGACCTTGTGCGCCTCATAAGGCAGGCCCAGTTCTTCGAGCATGATCGAGACTTTTACCCCGTTGGGCGTGGGCAGCGAGTACAGTTGCAGGCGCTCCGGATGCAGGGCGGGCCATTTACTGTTGATCGGGAAGGCGGCGATTGAGTTCATCGAGATGATCCCTGAGGCAGAAAGTGCCCATGATAGTCATCTGAGCGGTGTCCTGCATGGGTCATCAATACGCAACATCAGCCGGCTATTATCCCGCGTGGGCGAACCAATACGCCCGAGCGCACTCTTAAGTGCGCCCAAACGGTGAATGGAGGCGCCTCGCTATACCGACAAGGAACACCGCAGGACGCCCCCAGGCGTCACTGGGGCCAGGCTTGTCCGCCTTAACGTGACGCACGAAGACTCGAACCTATAATGAAGATCAAGCCTCTGCGCCTTGTGCAACGACTGAAACACTACGCCTACATCATGTTGCCCCTGCTGCTGGTAAGCGGCGCCATGGTTGCCGCCCTGGATGCCCGCGAAAGCCGCGCCCAACCGGTAGATGGCGTACAAACCCTGGTATTCCTGCGCCACGCCGAAAAACCTGCCGGCGGCCTGGGCCAACTCAATTGCCAGGGTTTGAACCGAGCAATGAACCTGGCCACCCTGCTGCCGGAAAAATTCGGCAAGGCCAACTTCGTGTTTGCCGCCAACCCGACCCGCAACGTCGAGGAAGGTGAGCTGGACAATTCCTACAGTTATATCCGCCCACTGATGACCATCAGCCCTAGTGCCATCAAACTGGGCCTGCCGGTGAACATCAAGTTCTCGGCCAATGACACCAGCGACCTGGCCGACGAGTTGGTGGAAGATAAATATCACAACGCTACCATCTACACCGCCTGGTCCCACGGCTACCTGCCGGAGCTGATCAACAAGGTGGCGAGTGAAGCTTCCGGCGAAAAACACACGATTACCGACGACTGGTCCGGCAGCGACTACGACACGCTGTACGTACTCACGCTGACCTGGCACAACGGCAAAGCCTCACTGCTTAGCCGAAACTACAAGCAGGGCTTGAACGACGGTGAAGAAACCTGCCCGCAACCCACACAGGTGAGTGCCGATAGCTGAGAGCGTATGATGCGTCGCTATTGACTCATCAGCGGACTATCACCCATGCCCAACCTCGCCTCCACCCAGCCCAACCGGGGCTGGTCGTTCTGGTGGAAACCTACGTTATTCCTGTTAGTGGCCTGCGTCGGCCTCTACTACGTGAAATGGTCGCCCTACTACCTCAAGGCGTTTGTCGCCGCTGACAACCACAGCATCGGCGCCTCAATCCTCAATGATCAGCAAAGCTCGCCCCTGGCAGCGGCGCTGGCCTATGCCCAGGTGTATTTCCTGGCGATCTGGAAAGCCGCCGTACTGGCGGTGATTCTCGGCTCGTTGCTGCAAGTGCTGATCCCCCGCGACTGGTTGCTGCGCCTGTTTGGCCGTGCCGGGCTGGGCTCGACCTTGCGCGGCGGGCTGTTCGCCTTGCCGGGGATGATGTGCAGCTGCTGCGCGGCCCCCGTCGCGGCGGGCATGCGCCGCCAGCAAGTGTCGGTGGGTGCGGCACTGGCCTTCTGGATTGCCAACCCGGTGCTGAACCCGGCGACGCTGGTGTTCATGGGCTTTGTACTGGGCTGGGGCTTTACCGCCTTGCGGCTGGTGGCGGGCATTGTGCTGGTGGTGGGTGTGTCGCTGGTGGCGCAGCGCATCGCGCGGCCGGATCAGGTGCCGGAAGTCGCACTGGACGCCGTGGCCGAGGCCAGCCAGGTCGAAGCGCAACCGTTCTTCAGTCGGTGGCTGCGTACCCTGTGGCAGCTGTTCTGGAGCACCATACCGATCTATATCCTGGCGGTGCTGGTACTCGGCGCCGCGCGGGTCTGGCTGTTCCCCCATGTGGACGGCGCCATGACCAATAGCCTGGTATGGCTGGTGCCCCTGGCGATTGTCGGCACGCTGTTTGTAATTCCTACAGCGGCAGAGATCCCCATCGTACAAACCATGATGACCCTCGGCATGGGCACAGGTCCCGCCGTGGCCCTGCTGATGACCCTGCCCAGCGTGAGCCTGCCGTCGCTGTTGATGCTGCGCAAGGATTTCGATGCGCGGGTCCTGGTGACGGTGGCCGGGCTGACCATGCTGGTAGGCGTGGTGTGCGGGTTGATCGGCGCGTTTATCCTCTAAGGGCGCGCTCGCGCAGATAGGCCGTGACGGCGCCCTGCTCTCCCGCAAACTCGATCCGTGCGCCTTTGCTTTCACGCTGGAAGGCGTACATCGGGTCGTAATACTCGCGCAACAGCCCTTCAATCCAGGCGCGATGCAGGTCCACGGCGCCGCTGCGCAACTGTTCCGCCAGGGCATCCTGCATGATCGCCTGCAACCGCTGGAAGCGCTCGCCGCCCAGGCGCTTGTGGATATTGGCCAGGCTCTGGGTCAAGCGTTCGGCAAACAACGCCTGGCCCTGCTCACCAAATACCGCGATGAACTCCGCGCACAGGTCAACGACGTAGTCGCGCAGGATGCGCTCGACGCGGCCTTCGACGCTGTCTTCCAGCCATACCATCGGAAAGGTCTGCATGCCCTTGTGCAACGGCAACGGCAGCGCGCAGCTGCCGATCATGCGGCTTTCATCCTCGACCACGAACTGCTCGATACCGCCCGCGCGTTTTTTCAGCAGGTCCACCGCCAGGCGGTTTTCGAAGTCGATGTTGGAAGGTTGCACCGTGGCGCGCTTGCCGAAGCTGGAACCGCGATGGTTGGCATGGCCTTCCAGGTCCAGGGCGTTGCGCAACTGGCCCAGCACCTCGGTCTTGCCGGTGCCGGTCATGCCACCCAGCAGCACGAAATCACATTGGGCTGCCGCCTGATCAAGGGTCTCCAGCAGGAAGGTCCGCATGGCCTTGTAGCCACCGCCGACCCGTGGGTACTCGATACCGGCTTCGGTCTTCAACCATTGCTGCACGATCTGCGAACGCAGCCCGCCACGGAAGCAGTACAAGAAACCATCGGGATTGGCCTGAGCAAACCGCGCCCATTGTTCGATACGTTCAGCCTTGATCGCCCCCGACACCAGCTCATGCCCCAGCACAATGGCGGCTTGCTGGCCCTGCTGCTTGTAGCAGGTGCCGACGCGTTGACGCTCGTCATCGGTCATCAACGGCAGGTTGATCACGCCTGGGAACGCGCCCTTGGCGAATTCGACCGGTGCACGGGTGTCCATCATCGGCCGGTCGTTGAGGAAAATGTCGCGGTAATCGGTGATGTCAGTTGCCATCAAAACACCTCTACCGCGTGGGTCTGTCGCTCAACCAGTTCTCCGATGGGCTCAAGGTTCAGGCCCAGCTCGGCGGCGACCGCGTGGAATTCTGCGTCGCCTTCCGGGGTCACGGCGATCAGCAGGCCACCGCTGGTCTGCGGGTCGCACAGCACGCGTTTGTGCAATTCCTGCAGGCGCCCAAGTTTGCTCGAGTAGCTGTCGAAGTTGCGCAAGGTGCCGCCCGGCATGCAGCCCTGGTCCAGGTAGTCTTCGATCCCCGGCAGGCGTGGGACTTTGTCGTATTCGATGCGTGCGGTCACAGCGCTGCCGTCCGCCATCTCCACCAGGTGGCCCAACAGACCGAAACCGGTGACATCCGTCATTGCCGTCACACCGGCCAGCTTGCCGAAACGGCTGCCGGGTTTGTTGAGGGTGCACATCCAGTCACGGGCCAGGCCGATATCCGCCTCACGCAACTTGCCCTTCTTTTCGGCGGTGGTGAGGATGCCGATGCCCAACGGTTTGGTCAGGTAGAGGCGGCAGCCTACGGTGGCGGTGTCGTTGCGCTTCATATGACGTTTTTGCACGATGCCGGTGACGGCCAGGCCGAAAATCGGCTCGGGAGCGTCAATGGAGTGCCCGCCCGCCAGGGGAATGCCGGCTTCATCGCACACCGAGCGGCCGCCACGGATCACTTCACGGGCGATCTCCGGCGCCAGCACGTTCACCGGCCAGCCAAGAATGGCGATGGCCATCAACGGGTCGCCGCCCATGGCGTAGATGTCACTGATGGCGTTGGTGGCGGCGATGCGGCCGAAGTCGAAGGGGTCATCGACAATCGGCATGAAAAAGTCAGTGGTGGAGACTACGCCGCGCTCGTCGTCGATGGCGTACACCGCCGCGTCATCGCGAGAGGCGTTGCCCACCCACAGGTTGGGGTCGAGGTTCTGCGCGCCGCTGCCAGCCAGGATCACTTCCAGCACCTGGGGCGAAATCTTGCAGCCACAACCCGCGCCATGGCTGTACTGGGTAAGGCGAATCGGCTCGTTCATGGTGGACCTCAAGCTATCAAGTGGGCGGATTCTAACAGACAGCAAAAGGCCGGCTGGGCTCTTGTGAGCACAGCCGGCCTTTTGGGTTGCAGCGTTACTGCCGGGCAGCGAGCAGACGCTTGTGGCGATTGCGCCGGGCGATGTTCAGGCACTCGATGGCCGCCGAGAACGCCATGGCCGCGTACACGTAGCCTTTAGGCACATGGGCACCGAAACCTTCGGCGATCAGCGTCATGCCGATCATGATCAGGAAGCCCAGGGCCAGCATCACCACGGTCGGGTTGTCGTTGATGAACTTGGCCAACGGCTCAGCCGCCACCAGCATCACGATCACCGAGGTCACCACGGCGATGATCATGATCGGCAAGTGCTCGGTCATGCCCACGGCGGTAATGATGCTGTCGATGGAGAACACCAGGTCAAGCAACAGGATCTGCCCGATGGCAGCAGCAAAGCCAATGGCCACAACATTGCCGGTGCTGGTCTTCTCTTCAGGCTCCGGGTCCATGCTGTGATGGATCTCGGTGGTGGCCTTCCAGACCAGGAACAGGCCACCGGCGATCAGGATCATGTCCTTCCACGAGAACGCCTGGCCGAGCACTTCGAACACCGGCGTAGTCAATTGCACGATAAACGCAATGGTACTCAACAGGCCCAGGCGCAACACCAACGCCATGCTGATACCGATGCGTCGCGCCTTGGCCCGATGCTTCTCGGGCAATTTGTTGGTGAGGATCGAGATAAAGATCAGGTTATCGATGCCCAGCACGATTTCCATCACGATCAAGGTGGCCAGGGCGATCCAGGCGGTGGGGCTGGCGGCCAGTTGTAAAAGGTAATCCATAGGTCAGTCCTGACGTTGTGCGGGGAGATTAGGTTTCTTTGGTGTTCGATTCAGACTCGTTTTGTTCCTGATCATCCTTTTTTTGTGGATTGATCAGGCCGTTTGTCGCTTCGCTCAATGCCTGCTCGGCAGCTTTCTGGGTGTCATCGATGGCTTGCTTGGCCGACTCGGTGGCCTTGCCCATGACTTGTTGCGCGCTTTTTTCGACCTGATCGCAACCACTGATCATCACCAATGAAAGCGCAAGTAACGATGCCGCGCCCAGGGAACTGAGTTTCATGATGTCTTCCTCATTAGAACCATTGGGTCCAAATAGTGGCCCCGCGATAGCGAGGCATTCTATGCAGGCGAACAGTTCAGTAAAATTCGTATTTTTCTCGCGTATACTTCGATTTTTACGAAGTGACGATCATCATGCTCAATTACCGACAGTTGCATTACTTCTGGGTAGTGGCCAAGACCGGCAGCATCGTGCGCGCCTGCGAGCAACTGAACCTCACGCCCCAGACCATCAGCGGGCAGATCAGCCTGCTGGAGCAAACCTACGGGATTGCGTTGTTTCAACGGGTAGGCCGCCAGCTTGAACTCACCGAAGCCGGGCGCCAGGCCCTGCCCTATGCCGAACAGATGTTCCAGACCGGCAATGAACTGGAGGCGATGCTGCGCGCGCAGCCCAATGAGCAACAGATCCTGTTTCGGGTCGGAGTGGCGGATGTGGTGCCCAAGTCCATCGTGTACCGGCTGATCGCGCCAACCATGGAACTGAGCGAGCCCCTGCGCATTACCTGTCGTGAAGACAAATTGGAGCGTTTATTGGCCGACCTCGCGATCCAGCGCCTGGACCTGGTGATCTCCGACAGCCCCATGCCCTCGCACCTGGATATCAAGGGCTACAGCCAGAAACTGGGGGAATGTGGCATCAGTTTTTTCGCCACCCAGGCATTGGCTGACAGGTACGCCGGAGATTTCCCAAAGTGCCTGCACGGCGCGCCCTTGTTGATCCCCGGCGCGGAAACCGTGGTGCGCAGCCGCCTGCAGCGTTGGTTTGCCGAGCAGCAGATCCAGCCCAGGATCATCGGCGAGTTCGATGACAGCGCCTTGATGCAGGCCTTCGGCCAATCCGGCAGCGGGATCTTCATCGCGCCCAGCGTGATCGCCGATGAGGTGGTGCGCCAGTACGGCGTGGCGTTGATTGGCCAGACCGATGCCGTCACCGAGTCGTTCTACGCGATCTCGGTGGAGCGCAAGGTCAAGCACCCCGGCATCGTGGCAATTACCGAAGGTGCACGGCGAGAGTTGTTTACCGCCCTGCCCTGAGCGTTCAGGCGTTGGACGCGACCGCTTGCCTGGCGGTCATCAGCCACAGCGCCAGCAGGATCGACACTAGGATAAACCCGGAAGCGGCAAAACCCAGGCTGCCCAGGCCGAGTGTGTCGATCACATGACCGCCGACCATCGCCCCCAGGCCGATCCCCAGGTTGGCCCCGGCGATATTCAACGACGCCGCGAATGCCGGCGCATGGGGTGCGGCCTTCATCAACCGCACATGGCTGACCAGGAACATCGCCGCCTGGGTCACGCCCCACACCGCCATCGCCGCCGCCAGGCCGACCGTGGAGTGAATCGCCGGCACCAGCGCGACCATGCCGGCGATCATGAAACCGCAGAACACCATGGAAGCGATCAGCGGGTGACGGTCCACCGCACGCCCGCCCAGGGAGTTGCCGATCAGCCCGACCGCGCCGAAGCCCATCAGGCACCAACCCACCAGCGTGCCGTCGAAACCGGCCAGGCGCTCAAGGATGTCCGCCAGGTAGGTATAAGCCGTAAACATGCCGCTGAACACCAGGATCGACAGCAGGATATGGCCCTGCATCAGCGGGTTGCGCAGGATCTTGAACTGCGAGCGCAACGACACCTGGTCGTTCTTCGGCTGGGTCACGGGCAAATAGATAAACAGCAGCAAGGCCTTGGCCAACGCGACCACGGCGAGGATGGCAAACGCGGAGCGCCAGCCGGACATATCGGCAATCAGCGTTCCCACCGGAATCCCGAACACCGTGGCGCAGACGATGCCGAAGCCGATCTTCTCGATGGCGCGCCCGGCGTATTCGGGGCCGACGATATCCACCGCCGTTTCACTGGCCAGAGCCCAAAAAACCGGCAGGCCCAGGGCCGGGATCAAGCGCGCCAACGCCATCACCCAAATGTTCGGCGCCAATGCGGCCACGGTATTGGCCACGCCGAACAGGATCAGGATGCTGATAAACAGACGCTTGCGTGGGAAACGGGCGCAGTACGCGGTCAGAAACGGGCCAAAGGCCGCGACGGTAAACGCGAACAAGGTGACCAGCAGGCCAGCCTGGGACACGCTGACGTTGAGGTCCCGGGCAATGGAAGGCAACAGGCCGACGATAACGAACTCTGTGGTCAGCACGGTAAAGCCGGCGGCCGACAGCAGCAGGATGGGAAACAGCATGAAAACTCCAGAAACGACGACATCAACGGCAGCCCGAAGGGCCCGCTGACAGAAAGGAAAGGTGAGAGGGACGAATCTTAACAGAGTATGTCTGGCTTTTGCGAAGCCCCGGCGACCCAATGCCGCAGCGGCCGGGACAGGTCCAGCAGCATGCTAGACTTCGCGACCTGCTTCCTACAGCCCTTTCCGCCTGCATTGCTGCGCCCTTTAAAAAAACTAGAGACAACCTTCATATGACTGCTGCCCCTTCTCTTTTCCAACGCCTGGCCCGCCTCAGCCTGGTCACGCAAATCGTCATCGGCTTGATCGCCGGCATCCTGCTGGCCCTGCTATTGCCCGAGGCGGCCAAGGCCTCCGGGTTTATCGGCAAGGTATTTGTTACCGCGCTCAAGGCCGTGGCGCCGATCCTGGTATTTGTGCTGGTGATGGCGTCGATCGCCAACCATAAACACGGCCAGGAAACCCATATCAAGCCGATTCTGTTCCTGTACCTGCTGGGCACTTTTGCCGCCGCCGTGGTGGCGGTGATTGCCAGCATGTGGTTTCCCTCATCGCTGGTGCTCGCCTCCCATGACGCCACCGTGAGCGCCCCCGGCGGCATCGGCGAGGTCTTGCAAAGCCTGCTGTTGAGCGTGGTGGACAACCCCGTCAGCGCGCTGATGAACGCCAACTTCATCGGCATCCTGGCCTGGGCCATCGGCATGGGCATTGCCATACGTCATGCCGGAGCAACCACCCGCGCGGTGCTCGACGACCTGTCCAACGGTGTAACCCTGATCGTGCGTGTGGTGATCCGCTTCGCCCCGCTGGGTATCTTCGGCCTGGTGGCTTCGACACTCGCCACCTCGGGCTTCGGCGCCCTGCTCGGCTACGCCCACCTGCTGGTGGTGCTGATCGGCTGCATGCTGTTCGTAGCACTGGTGGTCAACCCGGCCATCGTGTTCTGGAAACTGCGTCGCAACCCCTACCCGCTGGTGTTGATGTGCCTGCGCGAAAGCGGCATCACCGCGTTTTTCACCCGCAGTTCGGCGGCGAATATCCCGGTGAACCTGGCCTTGAGCAAACGCCTGGGCCTGCATGAAGACACCTACTCGGTGTCGATTCCGCTGGGGGCCACGATCAATATGGCCGGTGCCGCGATCACCATCACCGTGTTGACCCTGGCGGCCGTGCACACCCTCGGCATTGCCGTGGACCTGCCAACCGCCGTGCTGCTCAGCGTGGTCGCGGCCATCTGCGCCTGTGGCGCGTCGGGTGTGGCCGGCGGCTCACTGCTGCTGATTCCGCTGGCGTGCAGCCTGTTCGGCATTCCCAGCGAGATCGCCATGCAGGTGGTGGCCGTAGGCTTCATCATCGGCGTGCTGCAGGATTCGGCGGAAACCGCGCTCAATTCGTCCACCGATGTGCTATTTACGGCGGCCGCGTGCCTGGGCAAGGAAGAACAGACGGCTTAAACGCCAGGCGTAAAAAAGCCCGGGGCGGTTCATTCCTGAACCACCCCGGGCTTTTTTTGGCTGCTTAGAAAGCGCCCATGTAGTCACGCTTGCCCACTTCCACGCCGTTGTGACGCAGCAAGGCGTACGCGGTGGTGACGTGGAAGAAGAACTGCGGCAGGCCGTAGGTCAGCAGGTAGGACTGGCCGCTGAAGCGCTTCTCTTTCGGCGTGCCTGGGCGGGTGATGATCTCGATGCCTTCCTTGCCGTCGACTTGCTCGGGCTTGATGGTGTCGACAAACGCCAGCACCTTGGCGATCAGCGCTTGCAGGTCGGCGAAGGTGACTTCGGTATCTTCGTATTTCGGTACTTCGATCTCAGCCAGGCGTGCGGAAACGCCCTTGGCGAAGTCGACGGCGATCTGCACCTGGCGCACCAGTTGGAACATGTCCGGGAACAGCCGCGCTTGCAGCAAGGCGTTGGGTTCGATGTTTTTGGCGGTGGCGTGGGCTTCGGCTTTGTTCAGCACATCGCTCAGGGCGGTGAGCATTTGCTTGAAGACGGGGATGGAGGCGGCGTACAGGGAAATAGTCATGGCAGTCTCATGGGTAATGGCAGGGTTGGAACCAGCGGCGATTATAGACACGCCAGGCGCTTGTCTTTTATTTTTTCCGGCTTACGCTAGTGCGTTCACAGCATAGGGAAAGCGCGATGACCGCCGAGCACGACACCGACACCCCTGAGCCGCGCCTGAACAGCACGGAAATTCGCGTCCTGGGTTGCCTGATCGAAAAACAGGCGACCAACCCGGAAACCTACCCCCTGACCCTCAACGCCCTGGTGCTGGCCTGCAACCAGAAGACCAGCCGTGAACCGGTGATGAACCTGAGCCAGGGCCAGGTTGGCCAGAGTCTGCGTGCACTGGAAGGCCAAGGCTTCACGCGCCTGGTAATGGGCAGCCGCGCCGACCGCTGGGAGCATCGCGTGGACAAGGCACTGGAACTGGTGCCGGCCCAGGTGATCCTGACCGGGCTGCTGTTCTTGCGTGGGCCACAGACGGTCAACGAGCTGCTGACCCGCAGCGGGCGCATGCATGACTTCGAAGATGCCGAACAGGTGGTGCACCAGTTGGAGCGCCTGATTGCCCGCGGGCTGGCGCTGCTGGTGCCGCGCCAGGCGGGGCAGCGGGAAGATCGCTATACCCATGCGCTGGGCGATCCGGCGGACATCGAGGTGATTATCGCCGCGCGGGGAAGCCCGGTGGAACGCTCTGCCGGCGCAGTCTCGCTGGATCGTATCGAAGAGCTTGAAGCGCGAATTGCAGCTCTGGAAGAACGATTGGCGCAGCTGGAACAGGCCTGACGCGGTCAAACATGTGGGAGGGGGCTTGCTCCCGATAGCGCTGGGCCAGTCAACACTTTCATTGCCTGATACACCGCTATCGGGAGCAAGCCCCCTCCCACATTTAGAGCTGCAGTGGCCTTCAGTTGCGGGCGAAGGCTACTGCCTTCTGGAACTGTTCATCCGTAGGCCGCACACCGGTATAAAGCACAAATTGCTCCAACGCCTGGATCGCAATCACCTCCAGCCCGGTGATCACCCGCTTACCTTTGGCCCGACCGCGCACGATCAATGGCGTTTCGGCGGGGATCGCTACCACATCGAAGACAGTGTCCGCTGCATCCACGGCATCCCCCTCAAATGCCAGGGCATCCGCCTCGGCCCCGCCGGTCATGCCGATGGGCGTCACGTTGATCAGCATCTGCGGGCGCAAATCGCCCAGTCCCGCCTGCCATGCGTACCCAAGATTCTGCGCCAATGCCCGGCCGGCCAGTTCGTTGCGCGCCACGATCACGCCATTTCCATAACCACCGTCGCGCAAGGCGCTGGCCACGGCCTTGGCCATGCCGCCGCTGCCACGCAGGACGAAGGTCGAATCCTTCGGCACGACGTGTTTCTTGAGCAATTGTTCGACGGCGATGTAGTCGGTGTTATAAGCCTTGAGGTGCCCGTCAGTGTTCACGATGGTGTTCAGGGAGTCGATGGCTTGAACCGAATCGTCGAGTTCGTCCACTAAGGCAATGGCAGCCTCCTTGAAGGGCATGGACACCCCGCAACCACGCACGCCCAATGCGCGGATACCACCTATCGCGCCGGGTAAATCCTGGCTGCTGAAGGCTTTATAGTAGAAGTTCAGACCCAGCTGTTCGTACAGGTGGTTATGAAAACGCAGGCCAAAATTCCCGGGACGCGCCGACAGTGACATGCACAACTGGGTGTCCTTGTTGGGGTGCATCTGCATGGATAACTCCTTTGAGTAAGCAAATCGGTACAGACCTTACACAACCTTTACCTTGCGGCCGTGCTGTTTTTCAGAAATACGTTGTCTTAAAAGTATCCCCGCGACATTACTTGAGTCTATTGATTGCAGACCACAAGCGCAGGGGCTAACCGAGGAATGACCATGATTCGTACAATCCCCAAGATCGCCTTGCTGGTAGGTGCACTCGCTATGGCAGGCCAAGCCTCCGCCCATGGTGGTGGATGGGGTGGCCCAGCCGTCTTGGGTGCCCTGGTCGGCGCCGCCGTAGTGGGCTCCGTGGTTGCCAGCCAACCCCGTGAGGTCTATGTGCAGCAGCCGGTCTACGTGCAACCGCAGCCGGTGTATGCCGCGCCGCCGCCGGTCTACTACGCACCACCGCCACCGGTGTACGTGCAACAGGAGGTTTATTACCGCCCGGCGCCGGTCTATTACGGTCCACCGCGCGGCTACTATGGCCCTCCCCACGGTTACTACCGCCGCGGCTGGTAAGTCTCAACCGTCACACATGAAACAGGCCTCGCCCACTCGCGAGGCCTTTTTTTGTGGGTAACGTCCGGATTTATCCTGCCAAGGTCGCTCTGAGGACAATGACCAGGCTGCAATCCCACACTATTAAGGTCGAAAGTCTACTTGCCCGAAACAGGCTCACGCTGTCATGTTTGTGTCACGACACACTCCCACTATCAATCCTGTCCACTCAATAACAACAAGGACGACTGACCATGCCCACACAAAACCCGCATCGCACCGCCGGCCTCTGTACGTCCAGCAAGGTCTACAGCGCCCTCACGGAGCTCAAGCACCTGGAAGGCCACCGCAGCGCCAAGTTCCTCGCGCTGCTGGCGGAAAACCTGGTGCGCAAAGGCCTGCTTAATGAGCAGGAAGTGGTGAGCATGCTCGATCAAGTGGTCGACTGACGCCTTTTGTTAATGTCGACTATCGAGCCAGATGATTTTTCCTGAACGCCAGCGCCCCGTAAGGTGACCTCCATAGCGATTGGAGGTTCTTATGCCCACTGTTCAAATCATGTCCGTCATTGGCAGCGCCGTCCCCGCCCCGCTTCGGGAGCTGGGCCTGCTCGCCTGCTGGTACCTGGTACGCGACGGCGAAGCCATCAGCGGCCCGCTCACGTCGTTGTCCGCCGCCGAAAAACAACTGCAAAAGGCCTCGAATTTCAGGCTGCACGCCTGAGACTCAAGGCAACGGCAGCTTGACCCGCGGCTTGCTTTCGACAAACAACGCCCAACTGGACATGAACAACGCCGCCACCAGCGGCCCGATCACAAACCCGTTGAGGCCGAATACCGACAGGCCGCCCAGGGTCGAGATCAGGATCAGGTAGTCGGGCATCTTGGTGTCCTTGCCCACCAGGATCGGGCGCAGCACGTTGTCCACCAGGCCGATCACAAACACGCCGAACAGGGCCAACACCACGCCCTGCCAGATCGAACCGCTCAACAGGAAGTAGGCGGCCACCGGCCCCCACACAATGCCCGCTCCCACGGCCGGCAGCAGTGACAGAAACGCCATCAACACCGCCCAGAGCAACGCGCTGGGAATGTCCAGGAACCAGAAAATCAAACCACCCAACGCCCCCTGGGTCACGGCCACCAGCACGTTGCCCTTGACCGTCGCGCGTACTACCCGATTGAACTTGAGCTGCAACCGGCGCTTCTGCGGTTCGGCCAACGGCACCGCCGTGCGTACCTTGCGCACCAGTTCCGGGCCGTCGCGCAGCAGGAAAAACAGCAGGTACAACATGATGAAAAAACTCACCAGGAAATCAAACGTACCCTGGCCGAAGCTGAACGCCTGGGTCGCAAAGAACTGACTGCCCTGCATCGCGCTCTTGACGATCTTCTCGCGCAGCCCTTCCAGGTTGCCCATGCCGAAACGGTCCAGCAGGTGCTGGAAATAGGGCGGCAGGAAGTTCTTGAACTGCTCGATATAGCCGGCCACATCCAGCTTGCCGCTCTCGACGTTTTTGTAGAGCGTGGCGCCCTCTTGCACCAGCAACGCGCTGGTAATGATCACCGGCAGAATCGCGATCACCAGGCACACCATCAAGGTGGTCAGGGACGTCAGGTTGCGGTTCCAGCCGAAGCGCTGCTGCAGGCGGCGCTGCATCGGCGCAAAGATGATGCCGAGGATCACCGCCCAGAACACCGCACCGTAGAACGGCAGCAATATCCAGATAAAGGCGACGGTCACCAGGGCCAGCAGTAACAGCAGGGTCTTGAATTGCAGGTTGGTTTGATTCATGTCCGATCCATGTCAAAAAAGCAGGCCGCGCGTTTGCGTCCAGCTGCTTAGTCCACCACAAATCCCGGGAGTGCCATCTTTGTTGCGGTAAGCGTAGACCCAGATCAATAAAGCCCGGCACACGTTGGGCTACGCTCGCGGCCTTTTGCGACCCGATCCCCATGCCTCTCGTCCTTGCCCCCGAACTGCTCGCCCCCGCCGGCACCTTGAAAAACATGCGCTACGCCTTCGCCTACGGCGCCGACGCGGTCTACGCCGGCCAGCCGCGCTACAGCCTGCGGGTGCGCAACAACGAGTTCGACCACGCCAACCTGGCGCTCGGCATCCAGGAAGCCCACGCGTTGGGCAAGCGGTTCTACGTGGTGGTGAACATCGCGCCACACAATGCCAAGCTCAAGACGTTCCTCAAGGACCTCGCCCCGGTGATCGCCATGGGCCCGGATGCGCTGATCATGTCCGACCCGGGGCTGATCATGCTGGTGCGCCGGCACTTCCCGATGATGCCGATTCATCTCTCAGTGCAGGCCAATACGGTGAACTGGGCCAGCGTGGAGTTCTGGCAGCAGCAAGGGATTTGCCGGGTGATCCTGTCGCGGGAACTGTCCCTGGCAGAAATCGGCGAGATTCGCCAGCAGGTGCCGGCCATGGAGCTGGAAGTGTTTGTGCACGGTGCCTTGTGCATGGCCTATTCCGGGCGCTGCCTGCTCTCGGGCTACATGAACAAGCGTGACGCCAACCAGGGCACCTGTACCAATGCCTGTCGCTGGAAATACCAGGCCACCCCGGCGGTGGAAAACGCCACGGGCGATATAGTCCAGGTGTATCAATCGGAACCCACACTGGGGATCGGCGCGCCCACCGACCAGGTGTTCCTGCTACAGGAAGCCAATCGCCCCGATGAGCACATGCCTGCCTTCGAGGACGAGCACGGCACCTACATCATGAATGCCAAGGACCTGCGTGCCGTGCAGCATGTGGAGCGCCTGACCCACATGGGCGTGCATTCGCTGAAGATCGAAGGCCGCACCAAATCGCATTTCTACTGCGCGCGCACGACCCAGGTGTATCGCCAGGCAATCGATGATGCCGTGGCCGGCCGTGCGTTTGACCGCAACTTGATGACCAACCTGGAATCCTTGGCCCAGCGCGGCTACACCGAAGGTTTCCTGCGCCGCCATGTGCACGACGAATACCAGAACTACCAGAACGGCAGCTCAGTGTCCGAGCGCCAGCAGTTTGTCGGCGAGTTGACCGGCGAGCGCCGCGGCGAGCTGGCCGAGGTCAAGGTGAAGAACCGCTTTGCGGTGGGTAATCACCTGGAACTGATGACCCCCGCCGGCAACTTTCACTTTGACCTGCCCAGCCTGCACAACACCAAGGGCGAAGCCATCGACGTGGCGCCGGGAGATGGGCACACGGTGTATGTGCCCCTGCCGGCCGAGATGGACCTGCGCTTTGGCCTGTTGATGCGCGACATCGTGTAGCGGTTCAGATCCTGAACTGACCGACCAATTGCCCCAACCGTTGGCCCAGGTCCGCCAAACTGCGCGAGGTCTGGGCGCCCAACTGGGTTTCATCGGCCACGCTGTCCACCGCCACGGCAATCTGATGCACGCTGCGGTTGATCTCTTCGGCCACGGCAGTCTGTTCTTCGGCGGCGCTGGCAATCTGCGCGTTCATCGAGTTGATGGTGCCGATCAACTGGGCCATGGTGTCCAGGGACGCCCCGGCTTCGTTGGCCTTGGCCGAGGTGCCATCGCCGGCATCGCTGGAGCGGCGCATGGCATCCATGGCCGCTTCGGTGCCTTTTTGCAGGCGGTCGATCATGCCCTGGATTTCCTGGGTGCTGGTTTGCGTGCGGCTGGCCAGGGCGCGCACCTCGTCGGCGACCACGGCAAAACCACGCCCGGCCTCCCCTGCCCGCGCGGCTTCGATCGCCGCGTTGAGCGCCAGCAGGTTGGTTTGTTCGGCAATCGAGCGGATCACGCCGAGCACGCTGACAATCGACGACACGTCCTGCTTCAGGCTGTCGAGGGAGACACCGCTGCTGCGGATGTCATTCACCAGCGCATGGATCTGCGCAATGCTGCCGTCCACCACGCGCTTGGCAGCCTGGCCTTCTGCGTCGGTCTGTTGCGCGGCCACCGAGGCGCCTTGGGCACTGCGCGCCACTTCTTGCGCTGCGGAGGACATCTGGTTGATGGCGGTGGCCACTTGGTCGGTCTCGTGACGCTGGCGTTCCATGGCCTGCTCCGAGCGCTGGGCCTGGTCGGACACCTGGCTCACCAGGCCGGTGAGTTGGGTGGTCATTTCGGTGATCTGGCGCACCAGGCCGTGGATCTTGTCGACAAAGCGGTTGAACGCGCCGGCCAGGTCGCCCAGTTCATCCTGGCTGGTGATGGCCAGGCGGCGAGTCAAATCGCCTTCGCCGGCAGCGATGTCGTCGAGGTTGGCTTTCATCAGATGCAGCGGGCGCAAAATGGTGTTGGCCAGCAGCATGCCGGCAGCGGCGATCACCAGCAACACCACCACGGCCACGCCGAGGATGCTCAGCAGCACGCCTTCCATGCGTTTTTCCACCTTGGCCTCGACCACCGCTACCTGGGCCTCGATGCCATCCAGGTTCACCGATGTACCGATAACCATGTCCCACTTGGGCAGGTATTCGGTGTAGCCCATCTTGGGCACCAACTCGGTCTGGCCGGGCTGGGTCGAACTGTATTGCAGGTAGTGGCTACCGTCCTTGCCGACCTTGACCAAGTCCCGGTTGACGTAGACACCGTTGGGGTCACGGTTGTCCTTGAAGCTCTTGCCCACGCCGTCGGGGCTGTTGCCCTTGAACAGACGGATGGTCTCGGAGTCGTAGCCGAAGAAGTAACCGTCCTTGCCGTAGCTGGTGTTGGACAGCAGCTTGACCACCTCCGCCCGCGCCGCCGTATCCCCGGGCGCGGCCGCGTCGTAGAGCGGCTTGATGGTGGTCATGGCCACTTCCACATAACTTTGCAGGGTGGTCTTGGCGTTGTTGAGCAGGCGCTGGCGGGTTTCATCCACCTCGTTGCGCGCTTGCCCCTGGAGGATCCACACGGTGGTCAGGCTGATGACCACGGCGAACAGCAACACCGGTACAACGGCGAGGGACAGGACTTTGGCCTTCAGACTCAGACGCATGGCTTTTCTCTCTTATTAAGCGACTTGAGAGGTTATCGGCCAGCGCCGGTGAATCTGTAGATCAGAGTGTCATCGCCGCCAACCAGCCAAACGCCAGCAATGGGAGGTTGTAGTGCAGGAATGTTGGCACCACGGTGTCCCAGATATGGTGATGCTGGCCGTCGATATTCAGGCCGGAGGTCGGGCCGAGGGTGGAGTCCGAGGCGGGCGAGCCGGCATCACCCAGCGCCCCGGCGGTGCCGACGATGCACACGATGGCCAGCGGGCTGAAGCCCAGTTGCACACACAACGGCACGAAAATCGCCGCCAGGATCGGCACCGTGGAAAACGACGAGCCGATGCCCATGGTCACCAGCAGCCCCACCAGCAACATCAACAACGCCCCCACACCACGGCTATGGCCGATGAACGCCGCCGAGGCCTCCACCAGCGAGCGCACGTCGCCGGTAGCCTTGAGCACTTCGGCAAAGCCTGACGAGGCGATCATGATGAAGCCGATCATCGCCATCATCTTCATGCCTTCGGTAAACAGGTCGTCGGTGTCGCGCCAGCGCACGATGCCCGAGACCGAGAAAATCAGGAACCCGGCCAGGGCACCGATGATCATCGAGTCCAGCCACAACTGGATGATGAACGCCGAGGCAATCGCCAGGCCGGCCACCAGCAGGGTCAGCGGGTTGTACTGCACCGCCACTTGCTCGACCCGCTCGATGTTCTCCAGGTCATACACACGCTTCTTGCGGTAGCTGATAAACACCGCCACCAGCAGCCCGACCACCATGCCCAGCGCCGGTAGGCCCATGGCGTGCGTGACGTTGACCTGGCTGATGTCCACGCCGCTCTTGGCCACGTTGGCCAGCAGAATCTGGTTGAGGAAGATATTGCCGAAGCCCACCGGCAGGAACATGTACGGCGTGATCAAGCCAAAGGTCATCACGCAGGCGATCAAGCGCCGGTCCAACTGCAACTTGGTCAGCACATACAGCAGGGGCGGCACCAGCAACGGGATAAACGCGATATGGATCGGCAGGATGTTCTGCGACGCGATCGCGACCACCCACAACAAGCCGATCAGCAGCCATTTGACGTGGTTGCCGCCCGTGGCCTCCTGACGGTCGACCAGCAGCAAGGCCTTGTCCGCCAGGGCGTGGGCCAGGCCGGACTTGGCAATCGCCACGGCGAAAGCGCCAAGCAAAGCGTAGGACAAGGCCACAGTCGCACCACCCCCCAAGCCACCATTGAAGGCCTTAAGCGTGGCCTCGATACCCAGGCCACCGGTCAGGCCGCCCACCAGGGCGCCGACGATAATGGCGATGACCACATGCACGCGGGACAGGCTGAGCACCAGCATGGTGCCGACCGCGGCGATGACTGCGTTAATCATGGTTACCTCAAGCAGAAACATAAAAAACAGGCATGCCCACGCCCAGGCGACCATCGGGTGGCAGCCAGCGTGCAGGCTTGAAGGAGGTCTTATTAGAGGGCGCGCACTTTGCAGCAGGCGGGGCGCCATGTCAAAAAACGGCGCCGTCTTGAGGTTTAAATTGATCGTTTGAATAAAGAAAATTCCAGATCGGCCGATAACCGTGCTCTATGTGTTTTTCAGGTAAGGATGTACCGATGTCCCTCAGACAGCTCTCCATTCAATGGAAAATCACCCTGCTCGCCGGCCTGTGCCTGCTGGGGATCGTGACCCTGCTGGTGGGTTTGTCGTTGTACCGCATGGCGCAGAGTTCCGAGCAGGTCAAAGCCTCCAGCATGCAGATGCTCAATGAAGCGGCCCAGGCACGCATCGAGGCCCAAGGTGAGGTGCAGGCACTGGGCATCCGCCGGCAGTTCATGGACGCCTATCAATACGGGCATGGGTTTTCCCGCCAGGTCCTGTTCCTGCGCGAGCAAGCGGAAAAACGCTTCCTCGACGCCTTCGACACCCGCGAAGACCTGACCCGCCAGGTCAAGGCCGCGCTGCAGGCCAACCCGGAACTGCTGGGCCTGTCCCTGGTCTTCGAAGCCAATGCGCTGGATGGCAAGGATGAGTTGTTCGCTGGCCAGGCGGAGCTGGGCAGTAATGACAAGGGCCGCTTCGCCCTGTACTGGTCGCAGCCGACACCAGGCAAGTTGACCTCGATGGCACTGCCGGAAAGCGACATGTCCGACACCAGCATCGGCCCCAGCGGTGAACCGGCCAACGCCTGGTTCACCTGCCCGCGCAGCACGCTCAAACCGTGCGTGATCGAGCCGTACTTTTATGTGATCGACGGGCAAAACGTGCTGATGACCAGCATCGTGTTTCCGTTGACGGTCAATGGCAAGGTGATCGCCTCGCTGTCGGTGGACATCAACCTCAACAGCCTGCAGGCCGTGAGCCAGCAGGCCAGCCACAAGCTGTATGACGGCCAGACCCAGGTCAGCATCCTCAGCCCAACCGGTTTGCTCGCCGGCTATAGCGCGGACGCCAGCCAGTTGAGCAAACGCCTGGACCAGGTCGATACGCAAAGCGGCGCGCAATTGATCAGCGCATTGGCCAGCGGGACACAAATCCGCAGCCTGCGCACCGACCATCAGCTCAAGGTGCTGGCGCCGTTCGCGCCGATTCCAGACGGCAAGCCATGGGGCGTGTTGCTGGATGTGCCGGAAAAAGTCCTGGTCGGGCCGGCTGAAGCACTCAAGACCCAGATGGACGCCGATAATACGCGCGGCACCCTGCTGGAGTTGAGTTTGGGCCTGCTGGCCGCAGTGATCGGCCTGATCCTGGTATGGCTGATGGCCCGCAGCGTGACCCGACCGATCCTCGGCGTGGCCCATATGCTTGAAGACATCGCCAGCGGCGAAGGCGACCTGACCCGCCGCCTGGCCTACGACAAACAGGACGAACTGGGCCAACTCGCAGGCTGGTTCAACCGTTTCCTCGACAAGCTGCAACCGATCATTGCCGAAGTAAAACGCTCAGTACAGGACGCCCGGGGCACCGCCGACCAGTCCGCCGCGATTGCCACGCAAACCAGCGCCGGCATGGAGCAGCAGTACCGCCAGGTCGACCAGGTGGCCACCGCCTCCCACGAAATGAGCGCCACCGCCCAGGACGTGGCCCGCAGCGCCGCCCAGGCAGCCCAGGCCGCGCGTGATGCCGACCAGGCCACCCGCGACGGCCTGACGGTGATCGACCGCACCACCAGCAACATCGGCGAGTTGGCGGCGGACATGAGCACCGCCATGGCCCAGGTCGAAGGCCTGGCCGCCAACAGCGAGAAGATCGGTTCAGTGCTGGAAGTGATTCGCGGCATCGCCGAGCAAACCAACCTGCTGGCGCTCAACGCGGCGATCGAAGCCGCCCGCGCCGGTGAGGCCGGCCGTGGGTTTGCCGTGGTCGCCGACGAGGTACGCAACCTGGCACGGCGTACTCAGGAGTCGGTGGAGGAAACCCGCCTGGTGATCGAGCAATTGCAGAGTGGCACCGAAAAGGTCGTGGGTTCCATGGGCAACAGCTACCGCCAGGCCCAGGGCAGTGTCGAACAGGTCGGCGAGGCCGTCACCGCCCTGCGCCAGATCGGCGATGCGGTCACGGTGATCAGCGACATGAACCTGCAAATCGCCAGCGCCGCCGAAGAGCAAAGCGCGGTGGCCGAAGAGATCAACCACAATGTGGCGACCATTCGCGATGTGACCGAATCGCTGTCGGAACAGGCCAATGAGTCGGCGCGGGTGAGCCAGGCGTTGAACAGCCTGGCGAATCAGCAGCAGGGGTTAATGGACCAGTTCCGCGTCTGAGGGTCGAAGGCAGTCCAATGTGGGGGGGCCCACTACCTCTGTGGCGAACCCCCTCCCACATTTTGATCTACGGTGTGTCAGCCATGGCGTTTGGGTAATTCGATCAATGCCTTCAAACCGCCCAGCTCGCTCTCCTGCAACTGCAACACCCCGCCCCACACCTCGGCAATGTCCCGCACGATCCCCAGCCCCAGGCCATGGCCGTCGATCTGTTCGTCCAGGCGTGCGCCCCGACTGAAGACCTGGTCCCGTTGGGCCTCGGGAATGCCGGGGCCGTCATCTTCCACCGCCAGCAGATAACTGTGCGGCGTCTCGCTGATGCTTAAGCGCACCTCGGCATCCGCCCATTTGCAGGCGTTGTCCAACAGGTTGCCGAGCAGCTCCAGCAAATCCTCGCGGTCCCAGGGTAATTGCAGGCCCGACGCGACGTGGTAGCTGAGGTCCAGGTGTTCGCCATGGATCATGTTCAAGGTGGCGAGCAGGCCGGGCAGTTCTTTTTCACAGTCGAACAAGGCACCCGGCAGGGTTTCGCCGGCCAGCCGTGCGCGATTGAGTTCACGGTTGAGGCGCTGTTGCACCTGCTCCAATTGCTCGCGCAACAGTTTGCTCAGTTCGGGGTGATCCTTGAGCGCCTCGCTCGACGCAGCGCTCAACAGCACCGCCAGCGGGGTTTTCAGCGCATGCCCAAGGTTGCCGAGGGCGTTGCGCGAGCGCTTGAGGCTGTCTTCGGTGTGGGCCAGCAGGTGGTTGATCTGGGCGACCAGTGGTTCCAGTTCCAGCGGCACCTGGGTGTCGAGTTGCGAGCGCTGGCCCTGTTGCAACTGGGCGATCTGATTGCGCGCGGTTTCCAGCGGGCGCAAGGCGCGACGTACGGTGACTCGCTGCAAAAACAACACCAGCAGCAGTGCCGCCAGCCCCAGCACCAGGCCAATCCGACGCATCAGGCGAAAGCTTTCCCGCACAGGGGTGTAGTCCTGCGCCACGCTGATGGAAATCGATTGGCCAAAGCGCTTGTAGTCCGAACGCAGCACCAGCAATTGCTGGCCTTCCGGCCCCAGTTGCAGGTTGCCCTTGAGCCCGGCCTCCGGCAGTCGGGGTAATTCCTGGTCCCACAGCGAACGGGAACGCCAGTGAGTGTCGGCAAAATCGATACGGAAATAATGCCCGGAAAACGGCCGCTGGTAGGCCGGCGACAGGCGCTGTTCATCCAGCTGTACACCGTTGGGCCCGCGTACCAGGGCGACCAGCAGGTTCTCGGCATCGTTGCGCAGCCCGGCTTCCAGGTAGCGTTGCAAACCGGCCTCGAACAACCACAGGCTGGTTTGCGCCAACACCACGCCGACGATCACCATCACGCTGATCAGGCCCAGGCTCAGGCGGCGCTGAATCGACTTCATGCAGGGCTGGCGCCAAACCGGTAGCCCTGGCCGCGCCGGGTTTCGATCACGCTGCGGCCGAGCTTGCGACGCAGGTGGTTGACGTGCACTTCCAGCACGTTGGAGTCGCGCTCGGTCTCGCCGTCGTACAGGTGCTCGGCCAAATGACTTTTCGAGAGAATTTGTTCAGGGTGCAACATGAAGTAGCGCAACAGGCGGAATTCGGCGGCGGTCAATTGGATCTCGTCGCCGTCGCGCAGTACGCATTGGCGCCCTTCGTCCAGGTGCAGGCCAGCAGCTTGCAAGGTGGGTTGGTTGGCCTGCCCGTGGGAGCGGCGCAACAGCGCCTGGATGCGCAGGTGCAGCTCTTCGGGGTGAAAAGGTTTGCTCAGGTAATCGTCGGCACCGGCCTTGAGCCCTTCGATGCGCTCGGCCCAGGAATCGCGGGCGGTGAGGATCAGCACCGGGGTGGCCAGCGCGGCGGCGCGCCATTGCGCCAACACCTCAAGGCCGGGCAAACCGGGCAGGCCGAGGTCGAGGATGATCAGGTCGTAGGGTTCGCTGCGGCCCTGGTACGCGGCGTCGCGGCCGTCGGCCAGCCAGTCGACGGCATAACCCTGGCGCTGCAGGCCGGCCAGCAGTTCATCGGCCAGGGGTACGTTGTCTTCCACCAGGAGCAGGCGCATCAGTCTTCCTCGTCTTTGATCAGTACACCGTTGGTGGCGTCGAGTTTGATCTCTCGAACCACGCCGTCGGTGGTCACCAGTTCCACTTCGTAGGCATATTGGCCGTGCTTCTTCTCAAGCTCGGCTTCCAGCAAGCGCGAGCCGGGATACCGCGCCATGGCCTGCTGCAACAACTGCTCCAGGGGCAGGATCACCCCCTGCTGGCGCAGCGCCAAGGCTTCATCCTGGTTGAGGTCGCGGGCCTGCAAGCCTGAGCAGAACACCACCAGCACCAACGCCATTCGACTGCCAGCGCGTAAATTTACCTTCATTACGTATCCTGATGATTCTTGAGAACCTGCCCGGTGAGCGCGTCCAATTCGACCTCCCATTCAATGCCGTCGGCATCTTGCAGTTCGACTTCATAGACATACTTGCCGTAAGCCTCGTCCAGGTCGGTGTCCAGCAGCGTTGAGCCGGGATGCAAGGCCTGGGCTGTGGCTTCGAGCTGGTCGAACGCGACAATTGTAACAGTGGCAGGCACGGTCAGTGGTTTGTCGGGGTACACGGCTCCGGCCTGAGTCGCCGTGGAGGCGATGATAGCGGCGGCGACCAGAGCAGTGAGGCGTTTCATGATGAGTCTCCGTTACACGATGTTTTTCCTACACCGACCACGGTAGCTGCTGCAACTTAACTGAAACTGAATTGCCACCATGGCAATTTCCAGCAGGCGCGACGGGCTACGATGTTTATTCAGGATTCACGCGGTATCGTTAACGTTTTCGCGAGCACGCCTGCTCCTACACCCCGCTTCAACAGAGACCGGTATGACAGCCATCCACATCAAGTTCCCCGCCCTGACCCTCAAGGCCGGCAAACGCGCCTTTGCGCGCATTCGCGAACAGGGCCTCAAGCCTGCGGATGTCGGCATACTCCCCGGAGCGGCCGGCGGCCCCAAGGCGCTGGGGATCCAGGGCCTGGACCTGGCGCTGTTCGGCGACTGGCTGCCGCGTGCGCCAAGGGAGCGTGCGCTGATCGGTGCATCGATCGGTTCCTGGCGGTTTGCCAGCGCCTGCCTGCCCAACCCGGTGCAAGGCCTGCTGGACCTCGGCCGCCTGTACAACGAACAACGCTTTGCCAAAGGCGTGACCATGGCCGAAGTCAGCCGCAGCTGCCAGCGCATGCTCGACGACCTGCTGGCCGGCCGCGACGCACGGGTGCTGGACAACCCCGACTACCGACTGAACATCATGGTGGTCAAGAGCCACGGCCTGCTCGCCGATGACCACCGCGGGCGCCTGGGGTTGGGCCTGTCATCGGTGATTGCCGACAACCTGCGCGGCCGAGCGCGGCTGGCGCGGCATTTCGAGCGGCTGATCATCCACGACCCGCGCCAGGCACCGCCGGTGCACCCGCTGAAGGATTTCCCCTCACGCTTCCTTGAATTGGACATGGGCAACCTGCGCCAGGCGCTGCTGGCATCCGGCTCGATCCCCATGGTGATGCAAGGCGTGCGCGACCTGCCTGGGGCAGGCACCGGCACCTACCGCGACGGCGGCCTGCTGGACTACCACCTCGACCTGCCCTACCACGGCGATGACATCGTGCTGTACCCGCACTTCACCGACCGAGTCATCCCCGGCTGGTTCGACAAGGGCCTGCCATGGCGGCGCAGCAACCAGCAAGGCTTGCAGGATGTGTTGCTGCTGGCGCCGTCCAAGGACTACCTGGCCCGCCTGCCCCACGGCAAACTGCCAGACCGCAGCGACTTCAAGCGCTTCATGGGCGACGACCCGATTCGCAACAAGTACTGGCAAACCGCGATGAGCGAGAGCCGGCGGCTGGGGGATGAGTTTCTGCAACTGGCCGATAACGGTGGCCTGGGCGAGCGCTTGCAGGCGCTTTGACCCAGCGGTATGCGCGGCATGGGATCAAGCTGTTAAACTCGCCGCCTGCCAGATACCTGACCGAGCTGAAAAATACTGTGGAAATCTTCAAAGAGTTTACCTTCGAGTCCGCCCACCGCCTGCCCCACGTACCGGAAGGCCACAAGTGCGGGCGCCTGCATGGGCATTCGTTCAAGGTGGCGATCCACCTGAGCGGCGACCTGGATCCCCATACCGGCTGGATTCGCGACTTCTCGGAGATCAAGGCGATTTTCAAGCCGCTCTACGAACGCCTCGACCACAACTACCTCAATGACATCCCAGGCCTGGAAAACCCCACCAGCGAAGTGCTGGCCAAGTGGATCTGGACTGAACTCAAACCGCTGTTGCCGGAACTCAGTGCGATCCGCATCCACGAGACCTGCACCAGTGGCTGCATCTATCGCGGCGAGTAGGCCTGCGATGTTAAAAAACCACCCTTGCGGTGGTTTTTTTGTGCCTCCCGTAGCACCCTTCCACCCTTCCCTTTCTTCGCCACCGAGGAGATGTCCATGGAAACTACCTGGCTGGCCCAAGCCAAACGCTTGCAAGCATTGGCTTCCACGGGGCTGCACTTTTGCACCGATGATTTCGAGCGCGAACGCCTGGAAGAAATCGCCGAGATTGCCCACAGCATGCTGGCGCAGCTGGGCAACGTGCCGCTGGAGCGCATCACCGGGCTGGTTTCGGATTTCGCCCAGCGCTATTCGACGCCGATGATCGACGTGCGTGGCGCGGTGATCGAGGGTGAGCGCATTCTGCTGGTGCGCGAGGCCACCGACGGCTGCTGGGCGCTGCCCGGTGGTTATGCCGATATCGGTTTGTCGGCGGCGGAAAACATCATCAAGGAAATTCGCGAGGAAGCCGGGCTGAGCGTTACTGCGCGCGCACTGTATAGCGTCACCCACAAGGCCAAGGGGTTGTATCGGCCGGATGTGCGGGATTTCTACAAGTTGTATTTCCTGTGTGACCGGGTGGATCAACTGGCGCCGGTGGCCGGGTTCGAGACCACCGAGGTGGGCTTTTTTACCCTCGACGACCTGCCGCCGCTGTCCCGTGGGCGCACCATCGAAAGTGATCTGGAGGCGGCGTTTGCCTTTCATCGCGGCGAGACCACGCAGACGCTGTTCGACTGATCCAATTTGTACCACTGCTGCACCGCTTTCGTGCCCGATTGGGCACAGCGAACACGCCTACCTGCGGTTCCCCCCTATTTGGCTATAAATACTGTGCACAGTGCACAGCGCCGACCGTGCGCCTGTCACTGCCGCTGATTTGGCACGCCCGGTGCAATAGGCCTGCGTCACTCATTCAGGGAGCACGGACATGACGCAGCAAGAACCGGGCAACGATTACCCCTTAAGCGAAGTCCCCATGCATGCGCGCAAGGGCCTGGCATCCACCGCAATGGTGCTGTTGGGCTTCACCTTTTTTACCGCGACCATGTTTGCCGGCGGCAAGCTCGGGGTGGCGTTCAGTTTCACCGAGATGCTCGGCGTGGTGGCCTTGGGTAACCTGCTGTTGGGTATCTACGCCGCAGGCCTGGGTTACATCGCGTTCAAGAGCGGGTTGAACTCGGTGTTGATGGGCCGCTTCTGCTTTGGCGAGGTGGGCAGCAAGCTCAGTGACTTGATCCTCGGTTTCACCCAGATCGGCTGGTACGCCTGGGGCACCGCCACGGCCGCCGTAGTGCTCGGCAAGTATTTCGAGCTGAGCCAGGGCAGCGTGCTGGCGTTGATGGTGCTGTTCGGCCTGGTATTTTGCGCCACGGCCTACGTGGGCTATCGCGGGCTGGAGATTCTTTCCTACATCGCAGTGCCAGCCATGGGCCTGTTGCTGTTGCTGTCGATGTGGGTCGCCACGGTGAAAGTCGGCGGGCTGGATGGGCTGCTGGCGGTGGTGCCGACCGGCGAGCTGGATGTGTCCACGGCGATCACCCTGGTGTTCGGCACGTTCGTCAGCGGCGCCACCCAGGCCACCAACTGGACGCGGTTTTCCCGCTCGGCCAAGGTCGCGGTGCTGGCCAGCCTGATCGGGTTCTTTATCGGCAATGGTTTGATGGTGCTGATCGGCGCCTATGGCGCCATCGTCTACCAACAGCCCGATGTGGTCGAAGTGTTGCTGCTGCAAGGCTTCGCCATGGCGGCAATGGCCATGTTGCTGCTCAATATCTGGAGCACCCAGGACAACACCATCTACAACTTCGCCGTGGCCGGTTGCAACCTGCTGCGCACCAAACGCCGCAAAACCGTGACGTTGACGGGTGCGGTGATCGGCACCTTGCTGGCGTTGCTGGGCATGTACGACATGCTGGTGCCGTACCTGATACTGCTGGGCACGGTGATTCCGCCGATTGGCGGGGTGATCATGGCGGACTTCTTCTACCGCTGGCGCGGCCACTACCCGCGCCTGGCGGATGCACGCCTGCCGGCCTTCAACTGGGCCGGGCTGGTGGCGTACGCGGTGGGGACCGTGCTGGCGTTCAACTCGCCGTGGGTCGCGCCATTGGTGGGTATCGCTGCCGCGTCGCTGACCTACGTCGTACTCACCGCCGTGCTGCGTGTACCCTTGGCTGATGCCCGGGCATGAGCCTGACGATTGCGGATGTACTGGCGTTGCCGGGCCTGGAATCCATGTGCCTGCGCGCCGGCGCTGCCGCCCTGGATAACGTCGTGCGTTGGCCTTATGTGGCGGAAAACAGTGGGATCGCCGAGTGGGTGCTGGGTGGTGAATTGGTGTTCGTCACCGGCATCAATCACCCTCGGGATGAGGCCAACCTCCTGCAACTGCTGGACGAAGCCTGCCAGCGCCAAGTGGCCGGGCTGGTGATCCTGACGGGAGCGGCGTATATCCAGGCGATTCCCCAGCGCTTGCTCGACGCCGCCGAAGCCGCCGGCATGCCGCTGATCGAGCAGCCCTACTCGCTGAAAATGGTGCTGGTGACCCAGGCGATTGGTTCGGCGCTGATCCAGTCCGAACAACTGGGGCGCTCGCGGCACGACGTGCTGGAGCGCTTGCTGACCGGGGATTATCAATCCCTGGATTTGCTGCTGCATCGGGCCGTGCAATTGAACATGTCACTGGCCGGGCATTGGCAGGTCGCCCAACTGCAGGTGGAAGGCAGTGAGCTGCTGTTTGCCCAAGGCGACGCGGCACAGGTGGAGGCGCAGCTGGCGCGGCAACACGACGCTATCAGTCGACGCTTGCGTCAGTTATCGGCGGTGCTGCCGGTACTGGGTCGCGCCGGGCAATGGACCCTGCTGCTGCCGGCACCGGATGCCGTCACGGCGTTGGCCAATCGCCAACAATTGGCCAGTTGGCTGAACCCGCTCAACCTGCGCCTGGCACCGCTGAAATTGTTTATCGGCCTGAGTGCCGCCGCACACCCACCCGCGCACCTGGCCCAGGCGCAGGACGAAGCACGCCAGGCATTGGCGGCGGCACGACGGTTCAGCGAACGTGCCGGGCTGTGCGTGTATGACGAACTGGGCGTGCTCAAGCTGCTCAGCGGCGTGCGTGATCGCGCCCTGCTCGACCAATTCCTCAATGAACGCCTGGGCCCGCTGCTGCGTCACGACCTGCACCACGGGCCCAGCCTGATGCCGACCCTGGAAGCCTGGTTTCACGAGAATGGTAACCTTGTGGCTGCCGCCCAGCGCCTGGCCGTACACCGCAATACCCTGACACACCGTGTCCAGCGCATCGAAGCCCTGTGTGGGCTGACGCTGGATAACGCTTATGACCGCCTGGACATCGGCATCGCCCTGATGATCTGGCGGCTGTCTGCCTGATTGTTTTTAGCCAAGAGGAACTTGCCCATGCACATCATCAACGCCCGCCTGCGCAACCGTGAAGGCCTGCATGATCTGCACCTGGAACACGGCCGGATCGCCAGCATCACCCCACAAACAACAGCACCGTTAATGGCGGCCGATGACCTGGATGCGGCCGGCAACCTGGTGATACCGCCCTTCGTCGAACCGCATATTCACCTCGATGCCACCCTCACCGCCGGCGAACCGCGCTGGAACATGAGCGGCACCCTGTTCGAAGGCATCGAGTGCTGGGGCGAACGCAAGGCCACCATCACCGAGGAAGACACCAGGACCCGCGCCAAAAAAACCATCCAGGCCCTCGCCGCTCACGGCATCCAGCATGTACGCACCCATGTCGATGTCACCGACCCCGACCTCACGGCGCTCAAGGCCATGCTGCAAGTGCGCGAAGAAAGCACGCACCTGATCGACCTGCAAATCGTCGCCTTTCCCCAGGAAGGCATCGAGTCGTACCGCAACGGCCGCGAGCTGATGGAAGAAGCCATTCGCCTCGGCGCTGATGTGATCGGCGGCATCCCTCACTTTGAATACACCCGCGACCAAGGCGTGAGTTCAGTCAAGTTCCTGATGGACCTGGCCGAACGCACCGGCTGCCTGGTGGATGTGCACTGCGACGAAACCGACGACCCGCATTCACGCTTCCTCGAAGTACTCGCCGAAGAAGCCCGCAGCCGCGACATGGGCGCCCGCGTCACCGCCAGCCACACCACGGCCATGGGCTCCTACGACAATGCCTACTGCGCCAAACTCTTCCGCCTGCTGGGGCACTCCGGGATCAGCTTCGTCTCTTGCCCCACCGAAAGCATCCACCTGCAGGGCCGCTTCGACAGCTTCCCGAAACGCCGCGGCGTCACCCGGGTCAACGAGCTGCTGGAGGCCGGCATGAACGTATGCTTTGGCCAGGACTCCATCGTCGATCCCTGGTACCCGCTGGGCAACGGCAACATCCTGCGCGTGCTGGAAGCCGGTTTGCACATCTGCCATATGCTCGGCTACCGCAACCTGCAAAGCGCCCTCGACCTGGTGACCGACAACAGCGCCAAGGCCATGGCCCTGGGTGACCGTTACGGCCTTGAGGCCGGGCGCCCGGCCAACCTGTTGATCCTCTCAGCCGACAGCGACTACGAGGTGATTCGCAGCCAAGGGCTACCGCTGTACTCGATTCGCCACGGCAAGGTGCTGATGAAACGCCAGCCGGCGCAGGTGGAGTTTGTATAAGCACGCCGATCACACGATTGAGTCGAGATCCAGCGGTTGTGCCCTCCCCAGCTCACTCTGCGCAGCGGGAGGGATGCTGGCGACCTGAGGCAACTCCTGGTTTTCACGATGGCGAAGCCAGCGCTTGAGACTGGGTTGCAGGTTGGAGGAGTGGCTATGGCTGCCATACACATCACGCGCTTCAAGACGACGCCAGCGCAGGGTTTGCAGGCGCTCGCGACTGGTGTGCAGGCGGTCGATCTCGGCGTTCAGCGGCTCATGGTATTCATAGGCACGGTCGTTGGCCGGGCGCTGTCGAGTCAGTTCACGCCGCTTGTCTCGCAGTTGTTTGCGCATGGTCGCAAGGGCATGGTCGAGCAGTTCAAACTCCCTTTGGGTAACCAGAGGACCGTTGCTATCCACAGCTTGTTGCCAGCGACGCAACGTCGCCCAGGCGGCCGGGATGTAGCTGGCAGTCATGAAATGCTGTTTGTATTGCACCAACTGCTTGATCAGGCCATCGCGATCGGGCATGTCACCGCGCGTTTGCCATGCTCGGTTGCGGCCGGCTTCTTCAATGGACTCGCAGCCCGGCTTCCACAGCACGGACGAATGCGTACCGTCCGGGAGCACGATCGGCATGAAGTGCTGTTGATCGCCGTGGTGTTGGTAGGGGTTACCGCCAATACGCACCAGGCCGGCGGCGAATAACAGGCCCCCGGCCGTGGGGGCGCTGAACAGCGTGACGGCACCGGGGATCCAGAGTTTGGCGGTGGTGTTCATCCAAGGGGCCGGGACGCTGGGGACCGGGTCGTTGTGGTTGACGATGCGGTGGTGAACCAACGTGGAGGCGCCGGTGTTGAACTCAGAGTCGGCGGCGCGGGGGGCGCCGTAGGTGTAGAGGAGGATGTTGTAGTGCGCGTCGGAAATTCGGCGCAGCCCCTCAGCCAAGAGCAACGCGATGGCGCCGCCAAGGCTATGACCACATATAACTATTCGTTGCCCGACATGAAACTGGTCGAGGTATCGCAACACGAAGTTACGCACTGCTCGGTACGCCTGATAAAAACCCTCGTGCGCCTTGCCTACGCCATCGATGAAGGGCACTTGATGGGCGTTGGCATCTCGCAATCCATCAGATGGGCTGGCGGTGCCACGCACCGCTATCAGGATGACCTCATCGTGGTGAGTTATGAAAGCCTGGGTATCAGTACCGCCTTTTTCGTCATCGAAGAAGTGCAAACCCGCAGGGTGTTCCTGTTTTTCCTCCAACTCCGGACGATTTTGCGGATACAGCTCAGGATCGAAGGGCAGAATTTCAAAACGCCGTGAGTAAGGGACATCCTCATAAAGCGGATAAAAACGTCGCACTTGCTCCGGATCAACTCGCCAGGCCTGGTGAAACCCAGATAGTTGTTCAGCAAACAAATTTCCAACACTGGGATCCAGTGGAAAGCGTACTTGATCAAATGGTTTGTCTGGGGGCTCCTGGCCAAAATCGCAGTAACTCAACGCGGCAAACAGTGCCAGTTGATACAGATTCAAGGCACAGAAGCGGTCTTCCGTGGAGAGCATTGGACGCAGGGCTCGCAGTGGACGTACTTCGAGAACGGTGTGATTGCTCGGGAACAACACGACCCCTGATAAGGAGGGTTGGGAAGGACCGAACCCCAGATCGGCCATCATTTTTAGTGCGTGGCGTTTGGGCCGGTAAGCAGTGGGTGTCACGGCCGGTAAATGGGAGCCCTGACGAACCAAGTCGCTCACTTCAACCTGATAAAAGTGGTCAGCTTTCTGCCGCGCAGAATTGCTCTCGGTTTGCTCACCGCTGGATGTTGAAAATTTCGTTTGTTCAGCTCTGACCTGAAGGTCGGTGATGGGTAACGGATACTTTTCTCGCCTCTGCAATGTCGAATAGTAGCTTCCCAACTCCTGATACATAGCATCGAAAACCAACACTACAGGACCACGGCAGTGCCCCTCTAATCGTACAAAGCCATCTCCATTCAAACGGCCCGCGTATCGCTGCCCTACACTGTCAAAAATTTCATACTTGAGCCCTCCATAAGCTTTCCCGTCACCGTACTCGTCCACTAGACAAAAACTCAACCAGTCTCCACGCACCGTACAGGCGGGCATTTTTGCGTTAAAAAACGGTTTTTTCCATTGTTCCATCGTCATGCTTGAACATCCTTATTCACTGCAACTTGGATATATGTCACATACACGCCCATCGGGCATTTTGAAGGATTTGAAATCTGTAGTGTTCCCCCCACAAAACGCGTACTGGTCCTCAAAACTTTTGCCTCTACAGCGTTTCCATCCTTGAGGAAAACGAACCCAGTTATCGCCCATATAAGGTCGCTCCTCACTCATGAGGCTCAGCTTTATCAATACTTTTTTCCCGCCCAATTCATCTCGCGAAAAAACACCGCGCGAGTGAGCTTTATATTTTTGCCCTGTAGCACCCAGCGAATTACAGTTCAGAACCTTTCTGATCGCATGTATCGGCCCCACAGTTCGAAACAACCACTGACATTGCCAAGACAGTTCCTGAACTCCCGACTCAGGCATTCCTGGCCTATCCCCCTCCAGACGATCCCGAATGGAAATCCCCCCCATATCCCCCCCAACATCCGAATCCCGCGTTCCCCACTTCGCGTAAAAATCAAACTCCACACTGCGTAATACCAGCGGACACCCCTCTACCGTTTCACTCAGCGGCAACTCATAACTCGCCCGACTTGCCACCGGCTTGTACTCGGTAAAAAAGACCTTCCGCTCCGGCCTCTTGCCTCTGCGCCTTGGCAAGGTGCAGGTCTCACCCGTTGCGGGCCCGTAGTTGGCGGCAGTTTTAAGTTCAAATTCCGCAGGTAAATCCACCTCCAACGTAAAGCGATCAACCGGCTTCATCGCACACCCCGAAAGTCCCGCCATTGCCAGCGCAAGCAACACGCCCCATACACGCTTACTCATCCTTGTTCTCCAACATGTGCCACTGCTGCTTAACTCGTTCAAAGTGATCCTGCGGTGTTTCTCCAACCATCGGCTGCCACCGAATCACGCTGCTGCGAGTGGCCTCTTCCAACCGTCGCACGACCAGGAACTCCAGCTGTTCCGGGCTACTCCATTGCCAGGCGCGAGCCTGCTCAAGGACCTGGGTCAGCCAGACTCTTGGATCATGAAATTCAACCAATGCCGCCAGGTCTTCACTGTGCTCAGCCAGCAGGTAACGCAGGATATTGGCGTGCAGGATGGCGCAGGCATTCGGGTTGGGCGTGTTCAACCAAGGGGCTGGCTCGGGCACCGGATAGTCACCGGGAGCAGGGTTGTCGCCACAGTGCCAACTGCCTTCATGCCAGTAGCACACACTGATCAGTGGGCCGAGGAATGCTGGCCATTGCTCAAGACCCAGATGGCTGAGTGCACGCGCCAACGTACGATTGTCGTGAAGGCGGTACAGCGTCCGGTTATTCTCCGGTCCGACCAGCAGCCGGTCGCGCCAATGCCGGGACATGTGCGTCAGGTCCGCGTTTGGCAAACTGCCCAACCACCCCCAATTCATCTCAGGTTCCTGCAGAAGATCGAGCAATGCGGGCTCCCCTACCTGATCCAGCAACAGGATCACGGGGCCGGCCGTGGCCATTTCCGCCAGTGGGGTTTGTGCGTAGAGGCGGCAGTACGCTGGAAAACCACGTGCCGCCAACAGTGGCTGGCAAGCTGCGTTACTACCCTCAAGCATCAGGCACAGCCTGTACCCCGCCTGCTGCTGTTGGTTCATCCATCGGTGTGGAAGGTTTTCCATCAGGCTGCCCTCCCGCCGACAGTGCAGAGGCCTTCGCTGCAGCACTCACATACAGGGCAGAAGTCCGCATCCAGTTGTCTGGCCAAGTGCATGATGGCGCCCTGTGTGGCAGAGATTTTCGGGTTCTCGGCAACCAACAGGGAGTTCGCCGACCCGGTCGCGGACGGGGTGCCACCGAGGGTGATTGGCCGACTGCTGAAAATGCCGCCTGCCTGGATCACCAGGTGCTCCCCGCCGGCCTTGAAGCTCAGTTGTACGCCCGCGTCGATCACCAGGCCGGCACCCGCTTTGAGATGCACCTGTTGCCCGGCTTCAATCACCAGGGTCTGCCCGACATAGGTCTGGCTATCGCCTTGCACGTCCAGATGGTCGCTGGCTTTGAGCACAACCTTGCGGTCACCGGTGACGTGACGATGCTCCTCGCTTTCCAGGTGAACCGCGCTTAATCCTCGGATGATTTCATGCCGCTCACCGGCCACTTCCAGGCGACTGTCATGCCCCACCTGTTGCTCCAGGTCCCGCTGAGCCCGAAGGTAGATGAGTTCCTTGCCACGGTGGTCTTCCAGGTGCAATTCGTTGCCGCCGCCTCCGCCCGGGGTGCTGCGACTGCGCAAGATGCTGCGGGTCTTGTGTTGCGGCAAGGAATAGGTCGGCATGTGCAATGCATTGGGCAGGCAACCGTTGATCAACGGCTGATCCGGGTCGCCCTCAAGGAACGTCACCAGCACTTCCATGCCCACCCGCGGGATCATCGTTGCGCCAAACCCGTCTCCGGCCCAACCAGATGCCACCCGCACCCAACAACTGCTTTTGTCATCGCTCTTGTCCAGTCGGTCCCAGTGAAACCGTACCTTCACCCGGCCGTATGCATCGCAATGCACCTCCTCACCGGCAGGCCCGGTCACCGTTGCGGTCTGGGTGCCGTGGATGGTCGCCTTGGGGTGCTTGAGAGGGGGTCGATACGGTGCACTCCAGGGTGTCGCAGTGAAACGGTTGCGATACCCCTGGAATCCATCCACCTCACCTGCCGCGTCCTCCAGCACCTGCGGTTGATAACCCTCGTGACGGACCGAAGTGATCAACCATAAATCATTGCAGGCCGGATCCGGATGGTCGTGCAGCTCAAGAAAATACCCACTGCGCAGCACCGCCTGGTCGCTCTTGCCCAACGCTCGATATCGGCCGATCTGAAGGCGCTCCAACCCCCTGCGAGCCAGGCGCGCACCCCGTGCATGGCCGGTAAACCCAGCCGGGTAGTGGTAGTCCTCAAGAGGTTGCGCTGAGGCAGAACCCGCGGTGTCTTGCAGGCATAAGGACGGATGCTCGAAGTCATGATCACGACGCACCGTTTGCTGGCTGCGGGTAGCCAGGCGTACGTCGAAACGCTGGATAACTCGCGTTTCGGCCAGCGGCCCGCCGGCAGGCGAATAACGCTGCGCAGGCAGGCGGCGAAATACGGTCTGGTCGTCGCCAAACACCAGCACATGCTGGTTCTCGCTGTGACGGAAGTGGTAATGAATGCCCTCCTCTTCACACAGCCGCTGGATGAAATGCAGGTCGGTTTCCGCGTATTGCACGCAGAACGTACGCGGTGGGTAGACCACCGGCCCCAGTTCAAAGGCATAGCGGTCGGCCAGGATGCCGTGGTGTTCGAGGACTGCCGCGATGATCTGCGGAACGCTGCGCTGCTGGAAAATCCGCTGGTCGCGTCGATGGGCAAGGTAGGCGAGATGCGGCGCCAACGTCAGGTGATAGCGGGTGAGCCGCCGCCCGGGGTCATCGCGGCCAATTGCGTAAATCTGCCCGTTCAGGCCTTCATTGGCGTCGCCAAAAGCCAGGTAGGCGGGCTGGTGGAGCAGTGACTCCAGATCCAGTGAAGGGTTTTCGCTGACCACCTGCACCTGGATGAAAAACGGCTGATCAAGCACCTCCTGGCCTTTGAACGCCAGTACTTGAAAGTCAGTCTTTATGCCTGGAAGGATTAATTTGAAACGTGACGAAACAAACGCGTTAACCATCCGTTGTTACCCGCCAATATAGATATTTATTACCGGACTGAAATACTTCCCCCGCCAAACATTGAATAAGTTGCCGAGAAAAAGCGCCTGAACACCTTGAAGCGTAGCGGTCTCAGAAAAAAACCGGTCCCCCAAAAAATAAAAAAGAAGTTTCGTACAACTGAGATTGAAGTGTCTTTTACGAAATAACAACCCAAGCCAATGTGCTACTTCTTAAAGTATAAGAAATGCCCTACACCAACTTTTATCTAATCAATTAATTAATAGCGAAACAGCTGACACCCACTCAGGGCGTCAACTGTTCAAAAGACTTCATGTCTGAGGCCGTGCAGTCCCGAACAGACTGACGCTCAGCAGCGTATCAACCTGGGTATGCAAGCGTACTGGCGCAGTGCCGCCCGGCATCACCACCGCGACATCATCGCCCTCAACCCAACCCGCTCGCCACGCCGCACATGCCACGGCACTGGCGCTGGTGCCGGAGGACGCCGTGGGGCCCTCTCCCCGCTCGAACACCCGGGCAACAACACGGTTGCCGGATTGCCTGGCGACCCATTGCAAATTGACTCCGGCCAAACATGGCTCGCCGCTTCCTGCCGGGGGGGCGAAGGCAATCGCCTGCAACGGTTCGAACAGCGCCGGCTGTTGCATCAGCAGATTGTTCGGCAAGGCTGACACGTGTTCGACCAAGGTCACACAATGAGGATTGCCCACACGCACAAACTGACTGTATGCCCACTGTGGGTTGATCACCGCCAACGCCTTCACATGGCTCAGTTCAATGCCGCCCAGGAACACCTGCTCCACCCCTTGCGCACCCACGGCAGATGGCCCGAATCCGGGCAAACCCAATGCCAGCCAGAATCCAGAGCGGTGTTCATAGACAGCAGGCTCGACCCGAGTCACCACCGGCGACACCACGTCGGGCTTGTCATGGTGCACGCGCAAATCACAGGCCTCGGTCATCAAGCCCTGGTCAGTAAGCGCCTGGGCGAAAATCGTCAACCCATTGCCACTGCGCTCGGCCAGGGAGCCGTCGGTGTTCACGATCAACAGGTCAAACGGCGGCTCGGCCTGGAACGGGCCAACCAGCAAGCCATCACAGCGGTGGGCCTTGGCATTGGCCGGGCGCGGCGTCGAACCCCACTCGCATTCGGAGCTTACGGCCGACGCAGTCCAAGCCTCGCGAGTCCTCGCGGCATGCGCCGCGCTGTTGGGCACCTCGATGCCCTGCTGTCGTAAAAACGCCGGGCTGGCGACCCCGTAAATGTTGCCCCGTGCGTCATAGAACTGGGTCATGGCGCCACTTGCCTTGCAATCTTCATCGATGCGTCCGCTCGGTTGTCTACAGGATTGGGCGAGCAGCGTATTACACAACGCAGGGTGTGTGGGAGGCGGTCCGGAAGGTGGTAATCCACCGTGAGAAACCCGGGGTTCACCAGTTCCCACAGGAATTACACACCTTCCGGAACGCCAACCCATGCGTGGTTGCCAACGCCTATAACGTTCCCGAATTGTAAAAAAAATCATCGGCACTTATCTCGAGGGGAACCCGGCTCGCCCCCCAAGGCCTGATGTGCAAGGATGTCGCGCCGGACATCGTTCGTTGAACGCTAAACCAAGGATTTTTCATGACTGCCATCCCCACCTCTGCGCCCGTGGTTCCCGGGCGTCTGGAGCAAATGTCGACCCGCATCGCTTTCTTCATCGCCGGCTTCGGTATCGCCGCCTGGGCTCCCTTGGTGCCCTATGCCAAGGCGCGCGCAGACCTGAGTGAAGGCACGCTGGGTCTGTTGCTGTTGTGCCTGGGGGTGGGCTCGATCATCGCCATGCCGGCGGCGGGCGCATTGGCGTCGCGCTTTGGCTGCCGACGTGTGCTGACGGCCGGTACGATCATGATCTGCCTGGCCTTGCCGATGCTGGCCACGGTCAGTTCGATTCCGTTGCTGATGGCCGGTTTGTTCCTGTTCGGTGCCGGCCTGGGCACAGTGGATTCCACGGTCAACTTGCAGGCGGTGATTGTCGAACGAGCCAGCGGCAAAACCATGATGTCGGGGTTTCACGGATTGTTCAGCCTGGGGGGGATTGTCGGCGCGGCGGGTGTCGCCGGGCTCCTGGGGCTGGGCCTGTCGCCACTGCAGGCGACCTTGGTGGTGATCGCTGTCATGGTGGTGGCGCTGCTCAAGGCCGGCCCACACCTGTTGCCTTATGGCAGTGAAAGCTCAGGGCCTGCCTTTGCGGTTCCCCATGGCGTGGTGCTGTTTATCGGCTGCCTGTGTTTTATTGTGTTTTTGGCCGAAGGCGCGGTGCTCGATTGGAGCGCGGTGTTCCTCAGCGCCGAGCGCGACCTGGATGAAGCCTACGCCGGGCTGGGCTACGCGGCGTTCGCCTTGACCATGACGGCGGGGCGATTGACCGGTGATGCCATCGTACGGCGCCTGGGCGCCACCTGGGTAATCGTGGCCGGTGGCTCGCTCGCTGCGGCCGGTATCTTCCTCGCCACGCTATCACCCGCCTGGGAAATGGCGCTGTTGGGCTATGCCCTCGTAGGGGCCGGCTGCTCAAATATTGTTCCGGTGCTTTACACCGCCGTCGGCAAGCAAAACGTCATGCCGGAACACATTGCCGTCCCGGCCATTACTACCCTCGGGTATGCCGGCATTCTGACCGGGCCTGCCGTAATCGGGTTCATTGCCCATGGCAGCAGCCTGGCAACCGCCTTCCTGTTGATCGGGGTACTGCTGGTAGCGGTGGCGGTCAGCGGAAAAATACTGCGGGTATGAACGAAGAAAAACATGAGCCTCTTGAGTCTTTCAAGAAGCTCATGCACGCCTGAGTGATTTATCGCCCCTTCTCTTCCTTATCGTTTTTCAACCAGCGATCAATGCTGTAGTTCTTCAACCAGCCATCATCGTTGTGGCTGCCGAAAATGTTGGTTCCGTTAGCCTTGGTGCTGTCCAGCGAAGCCAACAGCCCGGGTCGTTCGACCAGATTCTTGGCCATGTATACCTGCTGCTCGCTGTATTTCTTCTTGGGGAACCCAGTGGCCATATCCCGCACAACCTGACCATTTTTGTCTGTTTCGTCAGGATCCTTGCTCATCTCGATAATCGTCTCTTTCTTCACATACCGGTGCTTCTCGAAAAAAAAGGTGCGGTCTTCCGACGTGTCCCGCAAGTCATCAAACATGCCCCTGAACGCCTGGACGACCTGTGCGTCGGTTTTCGCATGGTAGGGGTCGGCGCTCTGAGTGTTGGGATTGGTATTGCCAATCATCAAACTGGCGGCTTTTTCGAGGCTGTCCGGGGTGATTTCATTGCCCTTGCCAACAATCGACTCGCCCAGTCGTGGGCGATTGAGTATCTCCCGGGCAAGCATGATCGTACGTTCGGGGACCTTGCTCTCGCCAGGTTTCGCGTTGGCTATGTTCGTCAATGATTTCAGGGTCAGGCGGCCACCTTCCTTGAAATCACCCAGCATAGGAAAGACGTTGTTCAGTTGAGTCGCCAGCAGGTGGTCGTCCGAACTGACATAGGGGTTCCCCACATTCGACATGCCCCCGTAGAGGTTTTGACCGTCGAAATGCCGCTGGGCACCGTTCGCGAACTTACTATCGAATGAAGGCTGCTGCGTGGGGAGCGATTTGCCAAGCGCGCGTGCATCTACCCCGTATCGGGCATGGCCGTTCCCCGTCGCTGTATTCAACCCAGGCGGGACACCCCCTGGATTATTGATCATGAAAGACATAGTTCATCTCCAGCATAGTTAGATTCCGTGGACCGGCCCCTGGTTGTTCGATCGTCAAAAACGCCTCGAAATCAACAACCAGCGATTAAGTGGTTCTCGGAAAACAGTGGTTCCGGAGAGAGGCCAAATGGACTCCAGTAAAATTTGAGTGTTTGTAACCGCAGGGCAGCATCAACCTAGTTTCTGCTTGCGCCACCAAGCGGTCAGGCCATTGAGCAGGCCGGCGTTTTTCGGCGCAGTAGTATCGTCATGGGCGCTTTTTTCCTCCACCCGCATGCCCCGGAAAAAGTCACCCGCAACAGGTGCCTGGAATTTGTGCTGGCCGACAAAAGCCTTCATCCGCTGGGCTTCGGCCGCATGTACATTCGAAGGGGCAAAGGTATCGCGCGATGCGGCATCCCTCTCCAACAGCGTGGTGTCCTCTGCATGGGGGTTGCGAAAAAGCTCTTGGCAGCTGGGCTGGGATGAACGAAACGAGGTTGAAGTCATTGGTTAGCCCTCACTCAGAATCTGAAAACCGCCGGAGTTGATTGGTGCCGGTGGATAAAGTCTGTGTGGCGAATTGGCGTAAACAGTTCCTGAAAGGATGGATGCAGGCGCCGCATCCGATTCGCGGCGCCTGGGTGTCGCTCAGCGAGCCAGAAAGTAAAGCCCAGCCCAACTGATCTTATGGTCACCCGGCCTGCTGAGCAGGTCATCCATCTGCCTCAGCACATCACTGCGCTTTAGAATTTCCTGGGACAACTGGATCAGGTGATCCCTGGGAGAGTCACCCGTCAGGTTTTCGGCAGCCAGCTTTCTCAGATCGTTGACGTTCAGTTCTCGGTTCCAGGGGCTGCCTTTCAACTCGTTGAAATGCTCGAGCATCTCACCGGCCAGTTCCTTGTCAGTCTTGTATTTGAAGTAGTTTTGTCCGTAGATAACTGCGTTCACATTATTCCGGTCGATCAGACCATCGAGCGCACCGGTAGAGGTGTGCCGGTCAAGCGCACTCATCAGTTCCGGACGTCGCAGCAGTTCTTTGGCCAGGCGAATGTTCTCGTTGACGCTGGGAAACGGAGACCAACCTTTATTCGCCATCGCTCGAATGCTGTCGGCACTGATATACCCAGGGTTCCTGGGGTCCCTGAAGGCATTGAAGTTGTCACGCAGCTGCATTGCCAAGTCTTCATTGTTCTTGAGGGAGTACTGCGGGTCAGGCATGCCTGGCAAGGTAGGGAATGGGCGTGGCGGTGGGTTGCTGATGACAGGCATGGGTCGGGGTGGAGGATTGCTCCAACCTGGATGGTGCGGTGGTCGCCCCCAACCCAACCATGGGTTCACCCAATGCCTGATCTGATCCAGTAAACCCGACTGCGCAGAAGCGCTTTTTTGATGGGCCGCGGGATCTGCAACACTATTACGCGCTGTCGCCTGCGATTGACCGCCGAACACTGGCCCGGCCGCACTTTCCCGGGACTGGAAGCTGACGTTTGCAGCGTTTTGACCGCTGAAGGATGGTGCGGCCGGTGCCGCACGGCTGTTGTTTGCCGCAGGGCTGGATTTGACCTGCGAAGAATCAGGGTTTGATGAGGTGGGTACGGGTGTATCGAGCATCGATACCGACATAAGTTTCTCCAATACGGTGAGCGCAATCTTCAGCCGGGCGCTCCAACCATGAAGTCGAAGCTTGTCAGCTAGCCCATGTGTGGCTTTTTGTCGGAATCGGTTCCTGATCAAGCAGCAAGATGCGCCGAAACAGTGTAGGAAAGGAGCAGAAGAATCGCAGCCCGGCCAAGGACTGCGATATTTCCAAACCGGGACGGATCAGAACCCGACGCTGGCCTGAACGAAGAACGTACGCGGTTCGCCCAGGTACAAGCCGGCATTGTTATCACTGGAACGGGTGTAGTGCTGCTGGTCGAAGATATTTTTCACGCCGACGCCCAACTTCAGGTTCGACAACTGTTCGCCGAAGTCATAACCGCTGCGCACATTGACTGAAACATAACCTGGGATATCGCCGAACCGCCCGTCCGCCGTGCCTTGGGTGATGTAAGTGCTGGTGGTACCCGGTGCGCGTTGGCCGGACTGGGCGTACACATCCAGGTTGTGGGTCCAGTGATTGAAGTCGTAACGCAGGCCCAGGGTGGCCACCTCACGGGAGTAAAGCGGCAGGTCACGGCCCTTGAACGGTACGTCGCCTTCGGAGGTGGCTTTGGTGTAGGTGAAGCCGGCATTCGCCGTGAGGCCGTCGAGGCGCGAGTCCAGGTTCGACAGGTCGTAGTGGGCCGAGGCTTCGATACCCGTGTGTTGGGTAGCGCCGAGGTTGGTCCAGCCCACATCGTTGCTGACGTATTGCAGCTCATCCGAGAAGTCGATGTAGAAGAATGTCAGCTCGCCCCCCCACACGCTGTCGTTGTAGCGTGTCCCCACCTCGTAGGTCTTGGCTTTTTCCGGGTTCAGGCCGTTGGCGGTCTGGTCGCCGGTGCCGCCCTGCCCGAGTTGGAAGTATTGCAGGCTGCCAAACGAAGTCTCGTAGTTGGCGAACAGTTTCCAGGCATCGGACACGTGGTACATCACGCTCAGTGCCGGCAGCGGTTCGGTGTTGTGGATTTCGCGGCGTTTTTCCTGAGTGCGAGTGCCGTTCAGCGCAACCACCGGGCGGTCGTGCCATTCGGTACGGATGTCTTCGAAGCGAATACCCGGGGTGATGGTCCACTTGCCGATATCGACTTTGTTATCGATATAAAAGGCGCTGGCCTCGGTGCCACCGGTGCGGTCCTGGTAGACATGACCATCACTCTGCCCGCCCGGTGTCGGTACGTTATTGACCAGGTTGAGGCTGGTGGCCTGCTCGTGCATGCCTTCTTTGAGGTAGCGATAGCCGACGCTGACTTCCTGGGTGCTGGGGCCCACGTCGAACACATGGGACACCCGTGGTTCGATGCCGAAGGTGTAGTAGGTGCGCGGGTAGGAGCCAAGGGTTTTCAGGTCGCGGTTGGCGATGTTGCTGCCACGGAAGCTGTCGGAATAGTAGGTCAGCACTTCAGCCTGGGTGCGGTCGTCGATCTGCCGGATGTACTTGAAGGACACGTCCTTGCGGCGGCCGCTGAAGTTGTCCCAGTCACGCACCGATTGGTAGGGGTTGGCGTCGAACTGCTTCTGGGTCAGGCCACCGGGCATGTCGGCGCTGGCGTCGTAATAATGGAAGTTCAGCGAGAAGTCGTCTTGGTCGGTCGGCGCCCAATGGGTCTTGAAGATCACGTCGTCGATATCGTTGCCGTTGTTGCTGTTGCGATAGCCGTTGCCATTGACCCCGGAGTACAGCAAAGCCGCGCCGATGCCGTTATCGGCCGTGCCGCCGATAAAGGCGTTGTCGATATGCTTCCAGCCGCCGTGGGCCGAGGTTTGCAGGGTGCTGCCGACTTCGCCGGAGAACTTCTCGGGAATCGCACGGGTCACAAAGTTGATCACGCCACCGACGTTCTGTGGCCCATAACGCACGGAACCGGCGCCGCGCACCACGTCGATGCTGTCCAGGTTACCGGCGGAAATCGGTGCCATCGACAATTGTGGCTGGCCATACGGGGCGAACGCCGCCGGTACGCCGTCGATCAGCACGGTGGAGCGTGGCGACAGCCTCGACGTCAGGCCGCGTACGCCAACGTTGAGGGAAATATCACTGCCGCCAGTGCCGTTGGATTCCTGCACCTGCACGCCGGGCACGCGGCGCAGTACGTCACCGACGTTCATTGCGCCCTGCTCGACCATCGCTTCGCGACGGATCACCGTGCGCGCGCCGGGGTGGTTCTGCACCACGTCGGCGTCGGCATCGCCGAGCCAGTCACCGACCACCTTGATATCGGTGGTACCCAGTTCCAGAGGCGAGCCGGCTTCTCCGGTGCCGTTGCTCAGCGGGCGCAGGGTCACGGAGCCCGCGTCGATCTGGTAATCCAGGCCGCTACCTTGCAAGAGCTGGCGCAGGGCCTGCTCAGGGGAAAGGTTGCCGTCTACCGCCGGCGCCTGCTTGCCGGCGACCAAATCGGGGCTGAAGAACACTTGCAGGGAAGTCTGCTGGCCCAACTGGCTCAGCGCCGCGCCCAAGGGTTGGGCCTGGATATGAATACCCTCGGCAGCGTAGGCCATAGGCATGGAGGCACTGACAGCGAGCACCAGCGCCAGAGGTACCCAGCGGGAGATTTTATTGTGATAGGCGGCAAGTTTTTTCACGTCGAACCTAGTCCTGTGATCGCAAAAGTACACGGCTGTTAATGCAAACCAGTTGCAGTTGCAGGAGAAGACGAAGAACTCGAAAAAAACCTGAATGTCAGCGTGAAATAATTTCCTGGCTGCCGTCCGGCAAGGTGCGCAGTGCGACCGGAAGGATGTGTGGCAGGGCCTTGAGCAAGGCATCGGTGTCGTCGGATTTGAACACGCTGGTCAGGCGCAGGCGACCCACAGCCGGCGTGCCGACCCGCAGCGGTTGCTCGCGGTAGCGGGACACTTCCCGGACGACTTCACTCAGCGAGGCGTTATTGAAGACCAGCTTGCCGTTACGCCAGGCAGTCAGTTCCTCGGTGTTCACGTCATAGGCCGCTGCTACCCGCCCTTTGCTGTCGACCTGGGTACCCAGGCCTGCCGTCAGCGTCACCACGTTGTCCACAGAGTGCCCCTGCACCTTTACGGTACCTGCCTCGACCATCACGCGGGTCTGGTCATCATCGCGGCGGACATCGAAACGGGTGCCGGTGACCGTCACCTGCCCGGCCCCGGCATCGACCACGAAGGGCCGGCGGGTATCGTGCTCGACGCTGAACATCGCCTCGCCCTGCTTGAGTTCCACGCCGCGCCGGTCCTTTTCATAGTGCACCGCGACCACGCTGCGGCTGTTGAGGTCCAGCACTGAACCGTCGGGCAACGCGACCTGGCGATGCTCACCCACACGCGTACTGAACTCGGCGCTGTAGGGTTCTGGATGATCAAGCCCGCTGAATAATCCCAGGCCCAAGGCAGCAGCGACGACACTTGCGGCCACCGCATAACGCAACATGGCTTGGCGCTTGGGGCGTTCGGCCGGCCCATCACAGAGCGCCTGCAAGCGGGCCTTGGGCAGCAGGTCAGTGGCGCTCCACATTCCCTGCAAGACATCGAATTCGTATGGATGATCGGGATGCTCATTGCGCCAGGCCTCGAACCGTTGACGCTCAGAGGCGCTCAGTTCGCCGTCTTGCAGGCGTACAAACCATTGCGCGGCTTCGTCGCGGGCACGGTTATCCATCATGGAAGGTCCTGTTTCAGAGCGAGCGTGTGTCATGGGGCCATCGCGTCCAAGCGGTCACGCAAATGCCGCAGGGTGCGGATCATATACTTTTCCACCATATTTTTAGACAAGCCCAGGCGCTCGGCGATTTCCTGCTGGGTCAGGCCCTCGATCTTCTGCCAGATGAAAATCCTGCGGCAGTTGAGCGGCAACTCGGCCAAGGCCCGTTCGATAGAGTCCGCCAACTGGATCGCATGCATGAAATGCTCCGGGTCGCCGCCGTGGGGCTGGCGCTGATCAAAGGCTTCCAACGCCATGGCTTCCCGCCGATCTTCGCGTCGGTAGGCGTCCACGGCGATATTTCGCGCAGTTTGATGCAGATAAGCGCGCGGTTGCTCTACCTGGGAGGCGGTTGTCTCCAGCACTCTCACAAAGGTGTCATGGGCCAGGTCCTCGGCCTGCTGACGATTTCTCAGGCGGCGCGTCCAGGTTCCGATCAACTCTTCGTAGTGCTCGAAAAAGCCTGTTCTGCGGGGCGGCTGAGGGATCATCGCGGGAGCACTGGGGAGGCGGGGCGTGAATAGTAATGCTTCCTATTAAGCGGAGCAATTGCTACCCGTCGACCGCGACACTGCCTGGAGACTAAAGCGCCTGTTTAAGGCGACTCAATTTCTCCCGGCTGCCGCACACGCTCATCTGGCACCATTTGCGCAGTTTGTTCTTGGAGATATCCAGGAATAGCCAATCACAGTCGGTGGCCGTGCAGCACTTCAAGGCGCGAAGATCACCGGACACCAGCAATTGCGTGGCCTCGATTGCCAGCCGTCCGATCAACATTGCACTCAGTTCCTGGGCAGAGGTGCAGGTTTTCCACGCCCAGGCCGGCGTCCCGTCAACCGTGCGCAGTACACGCCAGGCGGTGCCTTGCTGGAAATTCAGGTTGATCTGCTGCAAGGCGTCATCAGGCGCAGCCTGACGCAAGGACAACGGATAAAACACGGCATACAGGCATTCGCGGAACGCAATGATGGCGTCCAGATCCGGCTGGTAGGAAATAGGCGACTCAAACACCATGGCCTTGTATTCAGCGAACTCCTGGGCGGAGATCAACGAGGCGTGCAGCGCCCATTCAAAGAAGAACTGAAAACTGGTGAGCCGCTCTTCCATTACCTTGAGCGGCGACCCAGGGCGGCGGCCGTTGGTTGTATTGATGAAGTCCAATACCTGAACCCCGCCAATCAGACGGATGGATTTTGCAGTGCCGGTGAAATGCGTCATGCCTGCTCCTGAAAAAACGCGGTATGGCTGCGATGGCGCAGATTACCTTGTTTTCTGAACGTGCAGGCACCGCCACCTCGGCGCGAAGACCAGCGGCTATGTGCGCTCGTTGTTGCGGGCCATCCAATCGAGAATAGTCGCGACAGACTGTTCGACAGACAGCGCCTGGGTGTCCACGTGCACTTCTGGAAAGATCGGCACGTCGTAGTTCGAATCAATACCGGTGAAGTGTTGGATCAGCCCCAGGCGGGCCTTTTTATACAAGCCTTTAGGGTCACGTTGTTCGGCTGTTTCCAGCGGCGCGTCCACATACACCTCGACAAAATGCTCATTGCCGACAATGGCGCGCGCGTAATGCCGGCTGGCCGCCGACGGAGAGATCAGCGCCACGATCACCACCAGCCCAGCGTCCAGCATCAAGCGCGCCACTTCGGCGACCCGCCGGATATTCTCAGTGCGGTCGCTGTCGGTAAAACCCAGGTCCCGGCACAAGCCGCCGCGCACCGAGTCGCCGTCAATGATGCAGGTCAAGCGCCCCTGTGCCTGCAAGGCCCTGTCCAACGCATCGGCAATCGTCGACTTGCCGGCAGCCGAGATGCCCGTCATCCAGATGACCAAAGGCTTTTGCGGTATACGCGAGCGTTCGGCGCCGAGATGGCTGAACGCAAACGCATGCAGATTCCGGTCTGGACGTTCCGCAAAATGACTCATGGCCGCTTACCCTCCGTCACCGCCACAGGCGGTTTACCCAACAGGAATACCATCACGCATTGCACGAACAGCAACAGCGCAACCACCCAGTAGACGGTGGAGAACGAGCCGGTCAGGTCCTTGGAAAAACCGCCCAGGAAGTTGCCGCACACACCACCCAGGCCGATCAGCACATTGGCAATACCAAATGCCTGGGTCAGTCGGCTGACCGGCACGATTTGCCCGATGTAGCTGGGGACAAGCCCGAATATGGGGTAGAACGCCAGCGCAAACAAAAATGCCGCCAGGTAAAACAGCGGGAGGCTGTTGAAGCTGAACACCAGGGTGGCGGCCAGCCCCGCACTCAGAAAGCACATGGCCAGCGACGCCCTGACGCCCACCTTGTCGGCAATCCATCCCACCAGAAAGCCCGAGGCCATGCCCACCGCGCCGATGGTGGTCCAGACAAACCCGGCGTCCTGCACCGACACCCCCAACTCATCCCGCAGGAACGGAGCCAGGTAAGTCTGGAACGGCAATAGCGCCATCCCATTCAAAAAGGCAATGGCCCAGGTCAGGTACAGCGAGCGACTCAACCAAGGTGCGTGGCTGTCGAAGGCCGTCGAACGCTGCCCGGAAAAGCCGGCGTCCTTGTCCGCCTCCATGTTGCGCAGCAGAAACCAGGCCACCACGCACAGGGCCACCGAGATCAGGCCCGCAGTGAGCCAGATCGAGCGCCAACCACCCTGCAGGGTGAGGAACGACACCAGCAAGCCATTTATGAACACGCCGTAGCTGGTGCCACTGGAAATCAGCCCCATGACCCGCGAGCGATTACCCGGGCTGAAGCCCTTAGTGACAATCTCCGCCAGCGGGATGTACACCGAGGCCGAGCAGCCGCCGAGCAAAATCAACAGCGCCCCGGATAACCAGACACTGTTGCTGACACTCAGCCCCAACAACGCCAGGGATGTCATCACCGTCGACACCAGGCTGATTTTCCAGCCTTCGAAAAAACGGCTGATATAACTGGTGACCGATGAAAACAGCAGGAAGCCGATCTGCGCGCCGCCGGTGATCAGGCCCACCGTGGTGTAGTCGAAACCGATGTCGCGGCGCATGTCCACCACCAGGTTGGCGAACAGGTAAACGCCAAACCCGTAGGTACTGGCCACGAACCCGGTCAACACCACCGCCAGCACGACGCTGTCCAACGGGCGCGCGCTACTTTGTACCCATGTGCTCATCAGGCTCTCCTTAAACGGCGCGCGCCGTGTGGATGACAAAATCACAATTCATCATGTCGTAGTCACGCTGGAAATCCCCGTAACTCTCATGGGCGGAAAATCCGGACTTGAGCACCTCCCCCTTCAACTCGCCCGGCAACAGCGGATAGACCTGCAACCGGTACTGCTCGGCGTTATCGAACGAGTAGATGAACTCACACACGTGTTCATCGACCTGCCCCAAGCCAACGGATGCGTGTGTACCGCAGTAATAGTAATTACCACTGGATTTGAACTTGCCTGCGCGAATGGCAAAGAAATTACGTTGATCCACAATCAGCAAGCCGCCCGGATTGAGCAATGCCCTGAACTTCTCCAGCACCTCCAACCGTTCATGGGCTGCAAACACATGGCACAGCGAACTGCCCAGGCACACCACGGCATCGAAGCGCCCGAGCTCAGCAGGATCGAGGGACTGCCAGTCCCGGTAGTGCGATTCGATCGCCAACCCGCGTTGCCGAAAATTCTCCCGGGCCTTGGTCAACATCGTGCTGCTGCCGTCCGTAGCGACGACATCAAACCCCGCCTGTTTAAGCTGTACCGCATGAAAACCACTGCCCGTGGACACGTCGATCACCGACTTCACGCCGTGCTGCCTCAGCAGGTTCTCAAAGAACCCGTTCTCACCCGCCTTTCTTTTCTCCCAATCGATCAAATCATCCCAGCGTTCGACGAATTTTTTCGAGTATTGCGTTGCGTAACTGGCGACTTCGCTGCGCTTGTGCACCGACATCTGATTCATCACACACCTACCAGGTTGAATGTTTGAAAGACAGGTATTTGCTCGACAATTCGTGGGCAAACTCGGCGGACTGTTCGATGGACATGGTTTTCTTCGAGTACCCCAGCATCGCCTGCATCACCGCCATGCATTGCGGGTTATAGGTGACAGAGCCATCGCAATGAATTTCATCGATGCCATCCTGGCTCTGGCAGATGGTATTGATGCGCACCGCTTCGTCCTGGGGGCATTCGGCGCTGAACTGCACGTTGATCTGCCCCTCCTGCAACCACACCGGATAGCCGCCCGGCAACCCCAGCGGGCCGGGCGCGTGCACACGCACCGGCGTGGGCGAAAACAGCCCTTCGATCACGGTGACGGCCGAGCACGCCGTGAGGAACTGCCCATCGATACCGCCCAGGCGGCGGAACTCGGATTTAACCGTGGAAAAAATCGCTTCGGCCGGCAGGTGGGTCACGGCCGGACGGTCGCGAACCTCATACAGCAAGCGGTAACTGGCACGCGGGGGCAAGCCGCCGCGCGGCACGTAGTGGCTGAAATAGTGCTGGGCATACAGGCACACCTGCACATCGGCAGGCTCACACTCGAGCAGCCGCGCGATGGAAAATCGCACTGCCGGGATCAGGTTGGCCACGTTGCCCACCCCGATATCCGGCGCCAGACCGACCCTGGCCAGGATCGGGTTGACCGCATCGGGAAAGGCCGCGTTGACTGTCCTGGTCACGATGCCGGAGGCTTTTACCGCCTGCATCAAGTGATGCATCAGCGTCAGGTGCATGGGAAGCCAGGGGCCGAACTGCGCCTGGTCGAGTTGCTCGAACGAGAGCTTGGGCAACCCGGTAATTACCCGCCACGATTGCAACGATGCGCAGTTCACCACCAGGTCCGGCGCCTCTTCACGCAGCACCCGCGTCACCCGGTCGATATCGGTGAGGTCGGCAATCACCGGCTTGATCGCAATGTCGTGCCCCAACTGCGCACACGACAGTGCCACCAGGTTGCACAGCCGCAAGGTCGCGTCTTCATTGCGCCCCAGCACCACGAATTCAAAGGCATTTTTCGGCCCGAGAATCTTCAGGATCTGCAGGCACAGGTTGCCTGCGCCCACCAGCAGCAGTTTCTTCTTGGGGGTGGACGGGCTCATCGTGGGTAGGCTCCGTTGTCCACCGCAATGACCTTGCCGGTGACATGACGCATGGCATCGCTGATCACCAGCAAAATGACCTCGGCAACGCCGCCGGGCAAGATCGGCTCCTTGAGGATTTCCTGGCGCGCGTACTCGGCGCGGCGGTATTCGGGGATGGTGTCGTAGATGGCGGTGTCGTGGATCAGCGCCGGCGACACCGCGTTAACCCGCACGAACGGCGCGAAATTCCAGGCGTTGGCTTTGGTCAGGCCGATCACTGCCGCCTTGGTGGCGCCGTACAAGGCATCGCAACTGCCCACTTCGCCGGCCACAGAGGCGATATTGACGATGCTGCGCGGCGCTTCGTGTTTCATTTCCCGTTCGGCGAAGTCTTTGGAGAGATAAACCAGTGCCTTGAGGTTCACCGTCAGGATTTCGTCCACTTCAGCATCGGAATAGGCGTAGACGCTTTTGCCGTGGTAAATACCAGCGTTATTAACTAAGGCATGAATCGTTGCGTGGCGCTCGTACAGTGCAGGTATAAAACCCTTGATCAGCGCATTATCAGAAAAGTCCGCGACATGGGTTTCCAATACATCCGCCGTGTAAGTGCGCTGTAACGCACACAGGCCTTCGGCGTCCTTGTCGGCACCGATGACGAAATAACCTGCCTGGATAGCCTTTTCCACAGTTGCCCGGCCAATCCCATTGGCCGCACCGGTGACAATCAACTTTTTCATACAACAATCCTTATTGGCAAAATTCATTCATGCGTGCGTAGAAGGGTCGGTGGTATTCGTAAAGGGCTTTTAATTTTGGTGACTGATCGAAAGCGTCCATATCGATAGGTGGTGTGTGCGGCAACGCAATGCGCTCACTGTTCTCCGCCGCCACATGCCAACTTCTCCAGGTTTTCCACTGCCGCGGGCATTCGCGTTTCCATGTCATGGCGTGGGGCAGAAATTCAATCTGCAAGTAGTCACACAGTTTACGAATGACACGCTCCGGCTCCGCGGCAAGGTCATCGGCATTAATCACATAAGGCACTTTTCCGATGAGTTTGGTCACCACGCAGAAAATCTCGTACAAGGCTTTATGCCCGATGGCCTGCACGGGCATATCGGGGTGTACCCGGTAATGGGAAATAATGCTGCTGGCGGGCTCGCGAATAATAAAAATATTGTGTTGTTGTGCCAGAAAATCCCGGTCAACTTTCAAGTCATCAAGGCAGTGGTAACACATGTCTTTGTGAAACACATTGGCACTTTCCCGGGCCTTGAGCAGTTGCTCTTTTATGCCTTGATACGTGGTGGGCAAACTGTGATCCCACTCATCCGAAGGAATCACTGAATCTGCGGAAAATGCCATATGCGCAAACGGCTCGTGGAAGACCTCAAAATCCCCCCGCTCGATAAACACACGCTCCAGCACCGTGGAACGGGAACGCGGGTGCGCCCACAACCCGACCATCTTGTTCATGCCAGCACCCCATATTCAGCAGCCAGGATGGCGTTGAGCGAGCGTGCGAAAGGCTTCGCTACCGGACACAGGCGCACGCAGTAATCGGTCAGGCGCCGATGCGCACTGTTGGCCTCGTTGCAGGCGTTGATAAACGCCTCATGATTGCCAAAGTCGTAGGGTTCGATGCTGTCGATGAAATAGGCTTCGCAGAAGTACGGAATGCGGATGAGCCTGGCGAACGTCTCCGCCGGCACCTGTTGAGGTTCGCGGGCGGGTGCCACCGGCTTGCCGTGGCTTTCACGCTCGATCAGAAACTCCACCACATCCGGCGTCAGCGTGTAGCACGTGGTCGTCAGCCCGGTCTTTTCCAGGTGCCAGCAGTGCTTGTGGCCACGCTCGTCAACGTCGACCTTGATACTGGAAAGCAGGGTTTTGACCGGCACTTTCGAGCCCGCGACCAAGGCCTGTATCTGCTGGTAAATCATTAGCTCGGCCCAGCGCATGTCCTCCGGCCCCAGCGCCAGGCCACGCTCGGCGGCCTGCAAGGCGAACTCGGGCTGGCAGGAAAAACGCCCGATCATAAAGGTGATCACATACTTGCAACGGCCGGTGTCGACACCATTGCGGCGGGCACTGGCGATGCCCCGCTCTATTGCCTGGATTCCGGCCTGGAACTGCGAAACAGTGAAGCAGAACGTGATGTTGACCGAAACGCCTTGGGCCACCAGGTGTTCGATCGTCGCGAAACCCTCCTGGCTGCCCGGCACTTTCACCATCACATTCGCGGCCAGGCGATGCAGCTCCAGGCCTCGTGCGGTCATGCGTTCGGTGCACCGCACATCCGAAGGATCGACCTGGGCGCATATCCAGCCGTCGGCCTGAGCCGATTGAACCCACAGTGGCTTGAGCGTCGAGGCACCTTCAGCAATCACTTCGTTGTACAGCTGCTTGCGCAATTCCCCGGGAGACAGGCTGGCCAGGTTAAAACGCGACGACCAATACTCTTTCTTGTCGAGGATCGCCGCCGTCACCAGCCGGGGGTTGGTGGTCACACTGCTGAAGCCCCAAGGCTGGGAGAGATCCTGCGGCATCAACTGTTCGATATGGGCGGCCGCCGCCGGGTACTTGTCCAACAAATGTTTTTTATATGGTGCGTACACCACGGGCGACGAATCCCACCACACTTCCGAACAGGGATCATTACGTTTAAGTCGCTCTATATAACCCAGTGTGCCCACAACACTTGCTCCTTGAGTAACTTGATCAATGAGGGTCGGTAACTCACGCATATCGGCAAAAGGTAACGCGCCGGCTTCGGCCAATATTCGATGTCGAGACACCGGACCAAAACCCAGGACTTGTATAGTGGCTGCAACGGCGGCTTGAATCCCTGTGACACTGTCTTCAATCACCAGCGCATGACAGGGCTCAACGTTGTAAGTTTCACACGCCGTTAAAAACACCAGCGGATCAGGCTTCCAACGCCCCAATTCATAACAACTGAATATTCGCCCCTCGAAATAAGGCAACAACCCCACAAGGCGTAAACACTGTTCAATCTTATTGCGCGGCGCACTCGAGGCCACGCAATAGGGAATCTCCAGCACGTTCAATACGTCAAGTATTCCATCGGTCGCTTTTACATTAAGCGTCAATGCTTCCAGCGCTCGAACTCGGAAGTCCTCTTCAAACTGAGGGGTCAAATAAATACCCAATAACTGTTCTGCCTCGCGCAGACAATCGGCAATCTTTCTTCCACGAAAGTGCTCAATGAAATACGCACTATCAAGTGTTTTGCCGTTCTGTACCTGAGCATTAAGCATGGCGATCAATACAGACAGGGTGATCTCTTCGCTTTGGACGAGTACACCGTCGCAATCGAAAATAACTAACTTGGGCAACGTCGTAGCTCCCTGCTCTGGTAGTTCCCCTATAGCTGCCGATAAACACATAGGCATCTCTTATAGGTGACTCCGCATGACTTCCGAACTACCAGCGGAACGGGTTGAGGTGTGCTTATAAGACACGGGGCAAAAAATCCTGTCAAACGCTTTTTAGCGGTTTTTTAGTATCTTATGGTTATTTTTTATTCTTCTGTTATTCCATTTTTCACCATGGTTGTAGTCGCTAATTTCACACGGCTGAACTTCCGTTACGCGCCGTCAGTCAGCTACTTGAACTCACGAATTTAAGGCCGGGTGGGCAATGCGTATCTCGTTGGAACAACAAGTAGCACTGGTCACGGGCGCCAGTTCCGGTATCGGCGCCGGTGCGGCCAAGGCTCTAGCGCAAGCCGGCGCTGCGGTGGTGCTGAATTACAACAGCCAGGCCGCGCCCGCCGAAGCCTTGGCAGAGCAGATCAATGCCGAGGGTGGCCGGGCGATTGCCATCGGCGCCGACGTGTCTAAAGAGGCCGATGTAGAACGCCTGTTCGCAAAGACCCTCGAAGCGTTCGGCCATCTGGACATCCTGGTGGCCAACTCCGGTATGCAGAAGGACGCAGCCGTGGTCGACATGACCCTCGACGACTGGAACGCCGTGATCGGCGTCAACCTCACCGGCCAGTTCCTCTGTGCCCGTGCGGCGGTGCGCCTCTTCAAGCGCCAGGGCATCCGTGAAGGCGTATCCCGTGCCGCCGGCAAAATCATCCACATGAGCTCGGTGCACCAGTTGATCCCCTGGGCCGGCCATGTGAATTACGCGGCGTCCAAGGGCGGCGTGGACATGCTGATGCGCACCCTCGCCCAGGAAGTCAGTGAACAGCGCATTCGCATCAACGGCATTGCGCCGGGGGCGATTCGTACGGCGATCAACCGTGCTGCCACCGAAGGTGCGGCGGAAAAAGAGCTGCTCAAGTTGATCCCGTATGGCCGGGTCGGCGACGTAGAGGACGTGGCCAACGCCGTGGTATGGCTGGCCAGTGACGCCTCCGATTACGTAGTCGGCAGTACCCTGTTCATTGATGGCGGCATGAGCCTTTACCCGGAGTTTCGTGACAATGGTTGATTTGAAAAACGAACCACAAAGCGCCATCGACGCCCATGGCATCATCGGCGATATGCGCAGCGCGGCGCTGGTGAACGATAAAGGCAGCATCGATTTCTTCTGCTGGCCGGAATTCGACAGCCCATCGATCTTCTGCTCACTGCTGGACACCCCCGATGCCGGCACTTTCCAACTCACCCCGGACCTGCCCAACGCCCGTCGCGAACAGATCTACCTGCCCGACACCAATGTGCTGCAAACCCGTTGGCTCAGCGATGAAGCCGTGGTGGAAATCACCGACCTGCTGGTCATCAGCGAAGAGATCGACGACTTGCCCCTGCTGATTCGCCGTGTGCGTGTGGTTAGCGGCACGGCCACCCTCCACCTGCGCTGCGCCGTGCGCCATGACTATGCGCGCGCCCCCACCGAGGCGAGCCTGGATAACGCCAGCATCTGTTTCAACGCCGATGGCCAGCCGGGCATGCGCCTGTGCGGCAGCCATCCGTTGCAGATCGAAGATAACGCCGCCGTGGCCCGCTTCACCCTGGATCAGGAAGAAGGCGCCGAGTTCGTACTCGGCGGCCAGGACGATGAACGTGTGGACAGTGGCTGTACCGACTTGGCGCTGGACCACACCTTGAAGTTCTGGCGCGGCTGGATCGCGCAGTCGAACTACCGCGGGCGCTGGCGCGAAATGGTCAACCGCTCGGCCCTGGCCCTCAAGCTGCTGACCTCGCGCAAACACGGCGCAATCATCGCCGCCGCCACCTTCGGCTTGCCGGAAACCCCCGCTGGCGAACGCAACTGGGACTACCGCTACACCTGGATCCGCGACGCCTCGTTCACCGTCTACGCCTTTATGCGCCTGGGCTTTGTCGACGAGGCCAACGCCTATATGCGCTGGCTCAAGGGCCGGGTCAGCGACTGCTGTGGGCAGCCGACCAAGATCAATATCCTATACGGCATCGACGGCCGCCAGGAGCTGCCCGAAACCGAGCTGAAGCACCTCAGCGGCCACGGCGGCGCCAAGCCGGTGCGCGTCGGCAATGGCGCGGTCGACCAGGTCCAGCTGGATATCTATGGCGAGTTGATGGACGCGGTGTACCTGGTCAACAAGTACGGCGAAGCCATCTCCCACGAGGGCTGGAAACACACGGTGGAAGTCGCTGACCAGGTCTGCGAAATCTGGAACCAGAAAGACGTGGGCATCTGGGAGATGCGCGGCGAGCAGCATCACTTCCTGCATTCGCGGCTGATGTGCTGGGTGGCCCTGGACCGTGCGATCCGCCTGGCCTCCAAGCGCTCGTTGCCGGCGCCGTTTGCACGTTGGGACCAGACGCGCCAGGCCATCTACGCCGATATCTGGAGCAACTTCTGGAACGAAGAGCGCGGGCATTTTGTGCAGCACATCGGCAGCACCGCACTGGACGGTTCGATGCTGCTGATGCCGCTGGTACGCTTTGTCGCCGCCACCGATCCGCGCTGGCTGAGCACGCTGGAGGCGATCCAGAAAAGCCTGGTGCGCGACGGCATGGTCTACCGCTACCGCAACGACGACAACGCGATCGACGGCCTGCAAGGCACCGAAGGCGCGTTTGCCGCCTGCTCGTTCTGGTACGTCGAGTGCCTGGCCCGCGCCGGGCAAGTGGAGAAGGCCCACCTGGAATTCGAACAACTGCTGCGCTACGCCAATCCGCTGGGTCTGTATGCCGAAGAGTTCGACAGCCAGGCCCGCCACCTGGGCAATACGCCCCAGGCGCTGAGCCATCTGGCCTTGATCAGCGCGGCGACGTTCCTGGATCGCAAGCTCAGTGGCGAGAAGACTACCTGGCAGCCCTGAGATCCAGTCAGCGCCCTGTCTTCACAGGCAGGGCATCCCGTCATGTCTTTCGACTAGAGTTTCAACACCTGACAGGAGCCCATCATGACCACCGTCCCCCCAATGCTCTACGTGCGCACCTCCATGCTCGATGTGGCGTATGAAGCCCACGGCCCTACCGACGGCGAGCCTGTAATCCTGCTGCATGGCTTCCCCTACGACCCTCGCGCTTATGACGAGATCGCGCCGGTGCTGGCCGAACGCGGCTACCGGGTGCTGGTGCCGTACCTGCGCGGTTACGGCCCTACGCGATTTATCAACGCGCAGGTGATGCGCTCCGGCCAACAGGCGGCGCTCGGCAAGGACTTGCTGGATTTCATGGATGCGCTGGCGATCCCGCGCGCCACCCTGGCGGGGTACGACTGGGGTGGGCGTGCCGCGTGTATCGTCGCGGCGCTGTGGCCCGAACGAGTGCGCGGGCTGGTGACCGGCGATGGCTATAACATCCAGGACATTGCCAGGTCGCTCACGCCACGGGCGCCGGCGACGGAGCATCGGTTGTGGTACCAGTTCTACTTTCACACCCAGCGCGGTGTGGACGGGCTGACGGCCAATCGCCGCGAACTCTGTGAGTTGCTGTGGTCGTTGTGGTCGCCGTCCTGGGCCAAGGGGCCGGGGCTGTATGGGCAGACGGCGCCGTCATTCGATAACCCGGATTTTGTCGAGGTGGTGATTCACTCCTATCGCCACCGCTTCATGTATGCGCCTGGCGATCCGGCGCTGGAAGCCATCGAGCAGGCCCTGGCGCGGCAACCGGCGATTGCGGTGCCGAGCATTTCGCTGTGCGGCGCCGATGATGGCGTAGGCCCGCCGCCGCAAGAAGATGACGACGTGAAGCATTTCAGCGCTTTTTACCGGCGCCGGGTGTTGCCGGGTGTGGGCCACAATATTCCCCAGGAAGCGCCGCAGGCCAGCCTCGACGCCCTGCTTGAACTGCTCGATCAGGCCACCGGCGAGAACCGCTCGCGGTAGGCCTGGGGCGTCACCGACAAAGCCCGCATAAAGCTGCGGCGCAAGGTTTCTTCGCAGCCGAAACCACACTGCACGGCGATGCGTTTGATCGACGCCGTGCTATCGGCCAGTTGCCGACGCGCGCTTTCGACACGGATCAGTTCCACCGCGCGCGCGGGCGTCTGGCCGGTTTCGGCGCGGTAGTGGCGCACGAAGCTGCGCTCGCTCATCCCAGCCTGGGCGGCCAGGGTCGGGATACTCAGGTCGAGGGTCAGATGTTCGGCTATCCAGGCATGCAGCTCGGTGAAACGGCCGCCGCCCTTTTGCAGGGACAGGGTCACGCTGAATTGCGACTGGCCGCCGGGGCGCTTCAGGAACACCACCAGGTGCCGCGCCACTTCCAGGGCCACGGCGCGGCCCAGGTCTTCTTCGACCAGGGCCAGGCACAGGTCGATGCCGGCGGTCACACCGGCGGAGGTCCACACCGCACCCTGCTGGATAAAGATCGGATTGGACTCCACGTTCAACGCCGGAAACTTGCGCGCCAGTTCTTCGCAACGGGTCCAGTGGGTGGCGACGCGGCAACCATCGAGCAAGCCACTGGCCGCGAGCAAAAACGCGCCTGTGCACACCGAGGCCATGCGCCGGGTGTGCCGGGCTTTTTCGCGCACCCAGTCCACCAGCGAAAGGTCTTCTGCGGCGCCGTACACCCCCCAGCCACCCGCGATTACCAGGGTGTCGCAGGGTTGGTCGACCGCGGGCAACGACTCGGCCAACAGCGCGAGGCCGGCGGAGGTCATGACCGGTCCGGCCTGGTCGGCGATCACCGTGACCGCGTAAGGCAACGGCAGGCCACGCTGGCGTGCCAGGTCATTGGCCGAGGCAAACACCTGCAACGGCCCGGTGACGTCGAGCACCTGGGCATTATCGAAAGCGAGTACGTGAACTATTCTGGGCATGATTGGCGTGATTCGTGGGCTCAATGGCGTATCCGCCAAAGCCTAGGCCGCTAGAGTAAAGCCGTCTACCCCTTTCTCGGAGCTTCATTCATGACCTTGCAGATCGGCTTTCTGTTGTTCCCCGGCATTCAGCAACTGGACCTGACCGGCCCTTACGACGTATTGGGTTCGCTGCCGGACGTGAAGCTGCACCTGGTGTGGAAGGACCTGGCGCCGGTCACGTCCAGCACGGGCCTGGTGTTCACCCCGACCATGACCTATGCCGACTGCCCGAAGCTGGACGTGATCTGCGTGCCCGGTGGTTCCGGCGTGGGCGCATTGATGGAAGACCCGCAGACCCTGGACTTCCTCAAGGCCCAGGCGCAGACCGCGCGCTACGTGACCTCGGTGTGCACCGGCTCGCTGGTGCTGGGCGCGGCGGGGTTGCTGCGCGGGCGCAAGGCGACGACGCACTGGGCCTACCACGACATGCTCGCTCCGCTCGGCGCCATCCCGGTACAGGAACGTGTGGTGCGTGACGGCAATCTGTTCACCGGCGGTGGCATTACCGCAGGTATCGACTTTGCGCTGGTGCTGGCGGCGGAGTTGTACAGCGAAGCAGCGGCGCAACTGGTGCAGTTGCAGATTGAATACGCGCCGGCGCCGCCGTTCGATTCAGGCAGCCCCGACACAGCGCCCACGCATGTGCGCGAAGAAGCCAACAAACGCACTGCCGAATCGCGCAGGGTGCGCGGTGAAATCGTCGCGCGGGCGGCTGCACGGTTGGGCTGAACCTGTAGAAGTCAGGCGGGACGAGACATCACCGCCAGACGCACCGCAAGCACGGTCAGCACCGTCGCCAAGCCCCATTTCTGTAGCCAGGCGCCTTTTGGGCGCCTGGCGAAGAAGCGGCTCAGCGCCCCGCCGAAAATACCCAGCAGCACGTGAAACACCCCAGCGATCAAGGTCAGCACGCCGCCCAACAGCATCAATTGCACGGCGATGGAGCCGGCCTGCGGCCGTACGAACTGCGGCAAAAACACCACAAAAAACAGCAACGCCTTGGGGTTGAGCAAGCTGTTAAGCATCGCCTGCAGAAACACCCGGCCAAGGGGCACGCGGTGCAGGGAGGCAGGGTCCAGCCCAGGTTTTTTCTGCAGTGTTTTGAACACCAGCCACAGCAGGTAGACCACCCCCGCATAACGGATCACGTCAAAGGATGGCGGCCAACTGGCGACCAACGCCGTTACCCCGGTGGCGGTCAATGCGGTCAGCAGCATGTCGGCCACACCGATGCCCAGGGCCGAGGCCACTCCCCCGCGCCAGCCGTGGGTGGCGCCATGGCTGATCACAAAGGCCATGTTCGGCCCCGGGGATAACAGCAACAGCAGAACAGCACCTGAAAAAACCGCCAGGGTCGCAAGGTCGATCATGCTCAAGCCTTCCACCGGAAAAAGCCTGCAGATTAGTGCGTGGCCCCAGGGCAAACAAAAAATTGTGCTGGATACATTGTTCATCGGTAATTGCGAATGGCCACGGCCAGCGTCTAGAATGCGAAACATTATCAATTAAGACTGCTGCGCCAGGATGCCCATGTCGAGCGATCACCCACTGGACCATGCCGCCATCGGCCAGCTTTACCACAGCCATCACTCCTGGCTGCGCGGCTGGTTGAGCCGACGCACCGGTTGCCGTGAACGTGCCGCCGACCTGGCACAGGAAACCTTTGTGCGCCTGCTCAACGCACGCAAGCAGCAGGCCGTGCCGCAGCCGCGCGCGTACCTGAGCAGCATCGCCCGCAGCTTGATGATCGACCAATACCGGCGCCGTGAACTGGAGCGCGCCTACCTCGAAAGCCTTGCGCATTTCCCCCAGGCCGACGTGCCGTCGGAAGAAACCCGCCTGCTGATTCTCGACAGCCTGGAACGTATCGACCGCCTGCTCGACCAGCTCAAGCCGCGGGTGCGTGAAGCGTTCCTGCTGGCGCAACTGGACGGCCTGACCTGTGCCCAGATCGCCCTGCGCCTCGGGGTGTCCAAGGCCACGGTGGAGCGTGACCTGTCCAAGGCGCTGCACGCCTGCTATCGGTTGCGCTATGCCGACCTCTGACCCGCGCCTGGTCGACCAGGCCATCCAGTGGATGATCAAACTGCGCTTCAACGTCGCCGACGACGCCAGCACCGCTGCGTTCGAGCGCTGGCTGCACACCAGCGCCGAACACCAGCAGGTCTGGCAGCGGGTGGCGACGATGAATGATGAGTTCAGTCAACTGCCCGCGCAGGTCGGCCGCCACGCCCTGCGCGGTGCGCGGCAACGTATCAGCCGTCGCGAAGGGTTGAAATTGCTCGGCCTGGTGGCCGGTGCTGCCGGCCTGACCTGGCTCGGCCGCGACTACACCCCGCTACCCGCCTTGATGGCCGACTACCGCACGGCTACCGGCGAACGGCGTTGGGTGGCGTTGAACGACGGCAGCCGCATCCAACTTAACAGTGCCAGCGCATTCGACACGGCGTTCAATCAGGAGCGGCGCCTGGTGCAGTTGCGCCAGGGTGAAATACTGGTCAATACCGGTGCCGACAAGCGGCCCTTCTGGGTACAGACCCGTGACGGTTACCTGCGCGCCCTCGGCACGCGCTTCCTGGTGCGCGAAGACGCCCAAGGCACAATGCTCGCCGTGCAACAGGGCACGGTGGCGGTGTTTGCCGACAACCACGCCGCCAGCGTGCGCCAAGTGATTGAACCCGGCGAACAGGTGCTGTTCGACCGCAGAGGCATTCGTTCTCTTGTCGCCAATGGCCTGGACCCTTGGGCCTGGAGCGATGGCGTGATCAGCGCCCGGAACATGCGCCTGGATGCTTTCCTCGCCGAGCTGGGCCGCTACCGCAACGGCCTGCTGCGCTGCAGCGAAGCGGTGGCCGGGCTGCGGGTGTCGGGCACTTATCAGTTGGACGATACCGATCAAGTGCTGGGCCTGGTAGCGCAATCACTCAAGCTCGATGTCACTTACCGCAGCCGCTACTGGGTGACGGTCACACCGCGCGTCTAACTTTCTCGAAAATAAATGAGGTGAATTCTCATTGCCGCTCGACCTGTAAGGAAAGGCCGATCAACAGGCCGGTTCTGTTCACTTCCTTCAGGAGCATCCCGCGGTCATGCAAGCGTTCCCCTCCCCACGTTCACCCCTCAAGCACGCGGTGCACGCCGCTTTGCTCGGCGCGTGCCTGAGCTGCGCAACCGCGCCGCCGTTCGCATGGGCCGAAACGCCGGCCAGCGACACCCAGGCCCGCGACTGGAACATCGCCGCCGGTTCCCTGGCCACGGCACTGGACCAGTTCGCGCGCCAGGCCGCCATTAGCCTGTCGTACGACGCCACCAGCGTCGCCGGCAAGACCAGCCCGGGCCTGAGTGGTCGCCTGGACCGCGAACAGGCGCTCGGCCAGTTGCTGCGTGGCCAGGGCCTGCAGGCCCAGCGCCAGGGCAGCAGTACCTGGCTGCTGTTGCCGCAAGTGGCCGACAGCGGCGCGCTGAACCTGGGCGCCACTACGGTCACCGGTGAGCGGTTGGGCGCCACCACCGATGGCACCGGAGCCTACACCACGGGCGCGGTGACTATCGGCAAGGGCGAACACAGCCTGCGGGAAACGCCGCAATCGGTGAGTGTGATGACCCGCCAATTGATGGATGACCAGAACCTCACCACCATCGATGACGTGATGGAACGCACGCCCGGGATCACCACCTACGAATCGCCCATGGGCGGCAAGTATTTTTATTCCCGTGGTTTCAAGATGCTCGGCCAGTACCAGTACGATGGCGTGCCCCTGGACATGGGCAAGGACTACGTGCAGGCCGACAGCTTCAGCGCGAACATGGCGATCTATGACCGCGTGGAAGTGCTCAAGGGTGCCGCCGGCATGCTCAAGGGCGCCGGCACCGCCAGCGGCGCGGTGAACTTCGTGCGCAAGCGGCCCCAGGCCAAGCCCACCACCAGCCTGTCGCTGTCCGCCGGCACATGGGACAACTACCGCGCCGACGTCGACACCGGCGGCCCGCTGAATGAAAGCGGTACAGTGCGCGGCCGCGCGGCGATCAGCCAACAGAATCGCGGTTCCTACATGGACATTTCCAAGCGCCAGGACCAGGCGTTCTACGGCGCCCTGGATGTCGATCTCAGCGCCGACACCACCCTGGGCTTCGGCGCCAGCTATGAAGACGTCGACGCCACACCGTGCTGGGGCGGCCTGCCGCGCTATGCCGACGGCAAAAGCGCCAACCTCAGTCGCTCCACCTGCCTGGGCCAATCCTGGAACGACTGGCAAAGCCGGCGCACCACCTTCTTCGCCGACCTCACCCACCACTTCAACGACGACTGGAAACTCAAGGTTGCGGCCGTGCACAGCCGCAATCTGCAAGACACCAAATACGCCGCCAGCGAAGGCACCATTGCCTATGACAACCCAACGCCTACGGCCAACTCCTATGCGGCGCTGATGGACTACGACCACAAGGACTTCGGCCTCGACGCCTATGTGGACGGCAAGTTCGAAGCCTTCGGCCTGGAACACGAACTGATCCTCGGTGCCAATGGCAGCCGTGGTACCCAGGACGATGTGTACGCGATCCAGAACCTGCCCAGGCGCCAGAGCATCTACCAACCCGACCACCACTTCCCGGAACCGGCCAACAGCACCTTCTGGCCGAATATGTATCGCGGCGGCACAGTGAAGGAAACCGCCACCCAGTACGGCGCCTACACCACCTTGCGCCTGCGCCTGGCCGAGCCGTTGATGTTTATCGTAGGCAGCCGCGTGAGCTGGTACGAAAACCGTCGCCAGTCCAACAACCTGGCCTGGGGCGAATGGGCCTTGCAGGATGCACGCACCCGGGAAACCGGTGAAGTGACGCCGTTTGCCGCACTGATCTACGACCTCAACGAACATCTGTCGGTGTACGCCAGCTACGCGGATATCTTCCAGCCGCAAAGTTCCTATGCCACGCTCGATGGCGCCGCGCTCAAGCCGAAGATCGGTGACAACTACGAGCTGGGTATCAAGGGCGAATGGTTCAACGGGCGCCTCAACAGCTCCCTGGCGCTATTCCGCGCCGTCGAGAAAAACGCGGCTGAATCCGACTATATCGCCCAGTGCCCGACCTCTGCCGACGGTTATTGCTACACCGACAGCGGTAAGGTGCGCGCTCAGGGCGTGGAGGCGGAAATCAGCGGTGAAGTCCTCGAGCGCCTGCAGGTATCCGGCGGCTACACCTACACCCAGACCAAGTCCCTGAAGAATATCGATACCGCCCTGGAGGGCGGCACGTCCAACACCTACGTACCTCGACACATGCTGCGCATGTGGGGCGACTACCAGCTCGACGGTGCACTGTCGAAATGGAGCGTGGGCACCGGCGTCAACGCCCAGAGCAGCAATTACCGCGTGCAGACCATCAAGCTCGAGCAGGCGGGTTACGCGATATGGAGTGCACGCCTGGCCTACCGCGTAGATGACACTTGGACGGTGGCACTCAATGGCAACAATCTGTTTGATAAAACCTACTACAACACCGTCGGAACAGCCTCCTGGGGTAACTTTTATGGCGAGCCGCGTAATTTTACGGTGAGCTTGAAAGGCAACTTCTAATCCGGCGAAAGTCCCGCTGGCAAGGCACTTAGTACGCCCTGCCAGCCTCTCCTTGTGCCCTTTTCCTACTGCCTTCCAAAAAGGTTTTTCCATTAAACAGGAAAAATCCCACATTTGTTTCTACACTCAAAAACACACCCCCATCACCGAATGCCCGACAAGGAATGTCAATAAAATGCCGACAAGATGACTTACAAACCCGTCTGCCATGCCACTTCCGCAGCACAGTCAATTAATTGACTGACACATAAAGGGAACACGCCTTTAGTCGCCACCCCCGCAAAACAATTCAAATGGATAGCTCGTTTTGGATTATGCATTTGGATTGATAGTTGCGTATTACCCAGAGTTGCCGTAGTTCGAAGCGCCCTTTAAAGCGGCCGGTGCTTTATTGAATCACTCAACGGACAACTGCCTCTGGTGTGCAATGAGGGATGTTTTATGCAAGAAAAGTCGTCCGTCGACAGCCTGTTTTTAACGCGCGCCGGTTTTGTTGAATTCTTTGTTGTTTTCGTCAAGTTCATACATGGCCTGAGTGCCATTTTGCCCCCGCTGATCCTGGTGATGTTCATCGACCCGATGGCCCCTGAAATGCGCGGGCACTTTCTCGGCCTGCTGGTATTTTTTGCGGTCCTGACGATCATTCTGTTCCAGGCCCTGGGTATCTATTCCGAAGAACTGTTCAGCAACCGCCTGCGCCTGAAAACCAAGGTCAAGGCCTGGTCGGCGGCGTTTTGCATCCTGTTGTTCATGTACCAGATCCTGCAGTTTTTCCCGCAGTTAACCCCGCGTAACCTGGTGGCGTGGTACGTCGCCAGCCTGGGGTTGTTCTGCCTTGAGCGCCTGCTGATGCTGCGCCTGTACCGCAGCCTGATGCGCAAGGGCAAATACCTGCAACGTACGGTGATCCTGGGCTTTACCGACACCGCCGTGCACGTCGCCGAGCACCTGCAACGCAACGGTGATATCCGCTCCGGCCTGGTCGGTTTTATCGACGATCGCACCGAGCGGATCCCCAAGGAATTGAGCAACCTGCCCCTGCTCGGCAACACCCTCGAGCTGGAGAAACTCATCCGCGCCGAGCAGGTTAACCAAGTGATGATCTGCCTGCCCTGGGCCGCCGAGCAGCGCATCCACGGGCTGGTCAATCGCCTGCGGCAAATGTCGGTGAATGTGATGCTGGTGCCTGACATGGCCGCCCTGCGCTACGGCCATAGCCGCATCACCGACGTGGGCGGCATCCTGATGTTCAACACCTCGCAATTGCCGTTGCGTGGCTGGTCGCCGGTGATCAAGCGCCTGGAGGATGTGCTGCTGGCCAGCCTGGCGCTGCTGGCGCTGTCCCCCCTGATGGTGGCGACGGCGCTTGCGATCAAGCTCGACTCCAAAGGGCCGATACTGTTTCGCCAGAACCGCTTTGGCTACAACGACAACGAGATCCGCGTGTTCAAGTTCCGCTCGATGTACACCGACCAGAGCGACTTTACGGCCGAGCGCCAGACCACCCGCGCCGATCCGCGCATCACCCGGGTGGGCCGCATCATCCGCAAGACCAGCATCGACGAGCTGCCGCAGTTGTTCAACGTGCTGCTGGGCAACATGTCCATGGTCGGCCCGCGCCCCCATGCCACGGCGACCAAAGCCGCCGGCGTGCCCTTCGAAGTGGCAGTGAGCGAGTACAGTTCGCGCCACCGCGTGAAACCGGGGATTACCGGCTGGGCGCAAATCAACGGTTACCGGGGTGAGACCGACACTCTGTTCAAGATCCAGAAACGTGTCGAGTACGACCTGGAGTACATCTCCAAGTGGTCGGTGTGGTTTGACTTGTACATCGTTTTCATGACGGTCCCGGCCGTGCTTTCCACCAAGGAAGTCTATTGATGAATACCCTCAACGGATTAATTCCCTGCATCGTTTCCGGTGGTTCGGGCACCCGACTGTGGCCGGTGTCGCGGCAGAACATGCCCAAGCCCTTCATGCGCATGCGCGATGGCCAGAGCCTGCTGCAAAAAACCTTCCTGCGCGCGGCCAAACTGCCCGGCGTGGAAAGCGTGCTCACGGTGACCAACCGCGACCTGTTGTTTCGTACCCTCGACGACTACCGTGGGGTGAACAACGCCCGCCTGCCCCTGGACCTGCTGCTGGAACCGTTCGGTCGCAATACGGCGGCCGCTATCGCCGTGGCGGCCCTGCATGTGCAGGAGCATTTCGGCGGCGATGCTCAGTTGCTGGTGATGCCCGCCGACCATCTGATCCTCAATGAAGTCGCGTTCGCCGAGGCCGTGACCCAGGCCCGCGACCTGGCCGAAGCCGGCTACCTGGTGACGTTCGGCATCCAACCCGATCACCCGGAAACCGGCTTTGGCTATATCGAACAAGGCGAGCCGCTGAGCCACGGCTACCGGGTCAAACGCTTTGTCGAGAAACCCGACCGGGCCACCGCGCAGGCCTACCTGGACGGCGGCAAACACCTGTGGAACGCCGGCATGTTCTGCTTCAAGGCCAGCACCCTGGTGGAAGAACTCGCCGCCCATTCGCCCGACGTGCTGGAGGCCTCCCGCGCCGCGCTGGAACACAGCCAGAGCCTGCAAAACAAGACTTCGCGCCAGCGTGAACTGGAGGCGGATGCGTTCGGCAGTGCGCCGGACATTTCCATCGACGTGGCGCTGATGGAAAAGTCCAGGCAAGTCGCCGTGGTGCCTTGTGACATTGGCTGGAGCGACATCGGTTCCTGGGAGGCGTTGCGCCAGCTCACCCCCAGCGACGCCCATGGCAACCAGGTCAATGGCGAGGCGATTTTGCATGACGTGCACAACTGCTACATCGACTCGCCCAAGCGCGTGTTGGGCGCCGTGGGGGTGCGCGACCTGATCATCGTCGACACCCCCGACGCGCTGCTCATCGCCGACGCCCACCGCAGCCAGGATGTGCGCTACATCGTCGCCGAACTCAAGCGCCAGAACCATCCGGCGTACAGCCTGCACCGCACCGTCACCCGGCCGTGGGGCACCTACACCGTGCTGGAGGAAAGCAGCCGCTTCAAGATCAAGCGCATCGTGGTCAAGCCCCTGGCCTCGCTGTCGTTGCAGATGCACCACCACCGCAGCGAACACTGGGTGGTGGTGAGCGGCGCGGCACAGATCACCAATGGCGACCGCGAGTTCCTGATCAACGCCAACGAGTCCACCTACATTCCGGCCGGGCACAAACACCGGCTGACCAACCCCGGCATCATCGACCTGGTGATGATCGAGGTGCAAAGCGGCGAGTACCTGGGCGAAGACGACATCGTGCGCTTCGACGACATCTACGGCCGCGCGCCTGCCGAGGTGAAAAAATGACATGCGCACTTCACTGATCATCCCCACCCGTAACGCCTCCAGCCACCTGGCACGCCTGCTGCCGGCGCTGAAGATGCAAACCCTGCAACCTGACGAAATGCTGGTGGTGGACAGCGCCTCCAGCGATGACACCGTGGCACGCTTTCGCGCGTTCGGTGCACGGGTCGAGGTGATCGACGCCCGTGACTTCAACCACGGCGGCACCCGGCGCTGGGCCAGCGAACAGGTGGGTGGCGACGCATTGATCGTGATGACCCAGGACGCCATCCCGGCGACGCCCGAGACCTTTGCCAACCTGCTCGATGAATTGCAGCAGGACCCGCTCAACGGCGTCGCCTACGGACGGCAATTGCCCCACCCCGACGCGGGCGTGCTGGGCGCGCAATCGCGGCACTTCAACTACCCGGAACACAGCCGCAGCAAAAGCCTGGCCGATGCACCGGAGCTTGGGATCAAGACCTGCTTCAGCTCCGACTCGTTTTCCGTGTACCGACGCAGCGTGCTGCAAGCAGTGGGTGGTTTCCCTGCCGACGTGATCGGCAGCGAAGACGCCTTTGTGGCCGCGCGCATGCTGCTCGAGGGCTACAAGGTGCGTTACGCCGCCACCGCGCTGGTGCATCACTCCCACGATTACAAACTCATGGACGAGTTTCACCGCTACTTCGACATTGGCGTGTTCTACGGCCGCGAGCCGTGGATCAAGCAAGCCTTTGGCGACGCGGGTGGCGAAGGCAAGCGCTATGTGCTGGCCGAACTCGCGGCCCTGCGCAAAGCCGGCGCCTTGCAACGCGTGCCCGAAGTGCTGGTGCGCAGTGCGTTCAAATGGCTCGGTTACCGCCTGGGCCATCTTGAGCGCCGCCTGCCCCTGGCCATCAAGCGGCGCATCAGCATGTTTCCCGGTTATTGGAGGTGAGCAGCATGACCCACAGGAAGTCCCCCTTGATGAAGCGAAGCGTGCTCGTCCTGGCCATACTGGCCCTGGCCGCCTGCAATACCCCGGCGCGCATCGAGCCACCGGACAGCAAGACCGTCGAGGACGGCAAGCGCGCCCTCGACCAATTGGCCCAACTGCCCCCGGCAGTGGAGCGCATTCGTATCGGCGACCAGTTGCGCATCGTCCGCGATGCTGGCGAGATGCCGACACTGTCGGCGTTCAATGTCAGCACTATCTATGAGCTGACGCTGTACACGGTGCAGACCGACGGCAAGATCAACTACCCGTTCCTGGGGCCGATCCAGGTTGCCGGACGCCAGCCATCGGAGCTGGCCACCCAACTGACCCACGAACTCGCGGCCACCTACCGCGAACCCCGGGTGACGGTGAACATCAACCAGGCGCCGGGCAACTCGGTGATCGTCGGCGGCGCGGTGAATAACCCGACGGCGGTGCAGATTGCCACGGCCAACACCCTGGAACAGGCGATTGTCGGCGCCGGCGGCGTCAGCCCGGCAGGCAACGCGAGCATGGTCGCGCTGCTGCGCGAAGATGCCCAGGGCGCCTATCGCGCCTACTTCCTGGACTTCAGCCAGCTCCTCAAGACCGGCGCCAACGGGCGCAAACCGGTGCACCTGCAACGCGGCGATGTGGTGTTCGTGCCCAAATCCAACGTGGGCGAGCGCATCCAGGGCGTGGATACCTACATGAACCAACTGATCCCGTTCACCAAGTCCATCGGGGTCGGCTACAACTACACGCGCACCAGCGGCGGCGGCAACTAAAGGAGCGACATCCCATGATCGAGATCCGTTCTTTTCGTGATCTGCTGCGCCTGTTCTTTATCTTCCGACACGAGTTCAAGCTGGCCGCCATGGCGGCGCTGGTGATCATCCTGCTGGGGGCCTTCCTGCTGCCGGCCAAGTACGAATCCACGGCACGCCTGCTGGTCAAGCCGGGGCGCGATTCGACGCTGCCCATCGAAATCAGCAACCGCCAGGCGCTGGTCATGCCCAGCACCCAGCGCGACCCAATTGTCGATGAGGAGCGCCTGCTGACCGGGCGCCCGATTGTGCGCGCAGTGGCCGAGCACTACCTGGAAGTGATCAACAACGCGCCACCGCCGGAAGGCTTCTGGAAGCGCACCAAGTTCGCCATCAAGCGTGGCGTGGGCGCGGTGTTCGATGGTATTCGCGTGGTGCTGGAAACCGTCGGCGTGATTGAAAAAACCACCCCGGTGGAACGCCTGGCCGCCGGCCTGGAAAAAAGCTTCGAGGTGAGTCATGCCCCCGGCTCCACGGTGATGGACATCACCTTCACCTGGGGCAACCCGCAGATTGCCCAGGCGGTGGTCAAGGATTGGGTCGAGACCTATATCAACGAACGCACCCAGGCCCTGGGGCGCAAAAGCCTGTATGCCTTCTATGAAGGGCAGGTATCGAACAGCGCCACTGAGATCAAGCGCTACAAGGAGCAGATCCTCACGCACCTGAACCAGATCGGCGCGGCGAGCATCACTGATCGCCTGGAAGACTTGTCCGAGCGCATCAACGTGCTGCGTGGCGAAACGTTCAATACCACGCGCCTGATCGCCTCCTCCGACAGCGCCATCCAGAGCACCCGCACCCAGCTCAAGAGCCAGCCCAAGGAAGTCACCACGGTGCGCCAGATCGCACTGAACCCTCAGCAGCAGGACTTGCGTCGCCTGCTGAACCAGAAGCTGCTGGAAAAGGCCGACATGATGCGCACCTACACGGACAACGCGCTGCCGGTCAAAGCCCTGGATGCGTCGATCCGTGCGATGCAGGCCCAGGTCGCCAATGAAAGCAACACCGTGCAAAGCTCGGAAAACCGTGCCCCCAACACCCTGGAAATCCACTTGCAGCGAGTGCTGCTGGATGAATCGAGCAACAACCTGGCGCTGCGTACCCAGCTGACTCAACAGCAAAAACAACTGGCCAACCTTGAAGCACAGCGCAAGCAGGCCCTGGAGATTGAACCGGAGCTGACCCGCCTTGCCCGCGAGCTGAGCGCCACCGAACGCAACTACGCGCTGTACGTGGACAACCTGGAAAAATCGCGCATCGACCGTGAACTGGATAACAGCCAGATCAGCAACATCGCGGTGATCGAAGAAGCCACCCTGAACCCCGGCCGCATCTTCCCGAAAACCCTGGTGATGCTGGTGCTGGCGCTCCCGTTTGCGCTCGTCGTCGGCCTGCTGGTGATCTACCTGTGCTACCTGCTCGACCAGCGCATCCACGATGGCGGCCTGGCAGAACGCAAGTTCGGCTTGCCGCTGTGGACCACCCTGCCGGAGCTGGACACCAGCACCGCCCAAGGCACCAACGCGTTCAATGCGAGCATCTACCGCCTGTACGGTTTGCTGCAGTTGGACCGCATCGCCGAACAGGGCCTGACCCTTGGCCTGACCTCGGCGCGCCATGGTGAGGGCGTGACCTTCGTGGTGGAACAACTGCGCCAGTTGCTGCAGGAAAACGGCATCACGGTGCGCGTCGGCGGGGTTGCACCTGCGGCGCCGGGTGAAGTGGTGCTGCTGGACGCATCGGCGCTGCTGGATAACCGCGATGCGTTTATCAACCTGCGTCGCGCCGACCTGATCGGGCTGGTGGTGGAAGCGCAGAAGAGCACGGTGCCGGTGGTGGAGCACGCGCTGTCGATCCTCAACACGGCGTTCGGCAAGGTGGACGGCATCATCATCAACCGGCGCAAATTCGAAGTGCCGGCCAAGGTGCTTAAAACCATCGCCAAGTACCGGGGGGCGTTCTGATGCGTGTCGCCCTGCTCGCCCCGCTGCCACCGGAGAAAAATGGCATCGCCGACTACGCGAATCATTTCCGCACGGCCCTGGAACAACTGGGGGTGACGGTGCTGACGCCGTTGGCCGGTGTGGCGGGCAATAGCGAGGCGATCAAGCAGGCCGTCGGTGGGTTCGACTGGCACAGCGTGGACCTGGTCCACGCCGAGTTGGGCGGCGGACGGCTGGGGGAGTTCCTGGCACTGCGCGAGTTGCGCAAGGCCTACCCGGCGCTGCCCTTGACCGCCACGGTGCATGATCCCGAACGCATCGTCTGGCGGCGTGAGCGCTTGCCGTTCCCGTTGAACCTGATGGAGCGCTTGCCCAGCCCGTTGCCACAGGCGGCGGTGGTGCTGGCCGATCCGCTGACCTTGCGTGAAGAGCGCCAGGTCGCCGCCGGTTTGACGCGCTTGATCACCCTCACCCGCCTGGGCGCCGAGTGCCTGAGCCAACGCATGCAACTGCCGGCGGGTAAAGTGGCGGTGATCCACCATGCTAACCTGGCGATTCCATCGGCGCCGTTACCGCGCCTGGATACGCTGCACCTGCTGTACTTCGGTTTTATCTACCGGGGCAAAGGCATCGAAGACCTGTTGCAGGCCCTGGCCGGCGTGTTCAAGCAAGCCCCCGAATTGCGTGGCCGTGTGCGCCTGACCCTGGCCGGTGGCACCGCTGCCGAAATGGCGTTTGGCGCGGGCGGCAATTATCTGGAACAGTTGAACACGCAGATCGCCGAACTCGGCCTGGCCGATGCCATCGACTGGCGGTTGAACCTGCCGGCTGAAGAGATTGCCCAGACCATCCAGGCCCACCATGTGATGGTGCTGCCCTATCGCGAATCGAAAAAGCTCGGCCTGCTCGGGCGCCAACGCGGGACCAGTGGCGCGCTGTCCTGGGCTGCCGCCTGCGGGCGCGGGGCGATCACGTCTGACGCTCGCGCGTTTGCCGAGGAAGTCGCCAGCGGCAATGGCGCCATCTACCCCGAAGGCGATGTGGCCGCGCTCAGCGCGCAACTGCTGCGCCTGGCACGCACGCCGCTGCTGGCCCGGGACTGGGCCGAACGCGCCGGCGAAATCGGCCGCGAGCGTTTGTGGCCGTTGACCGCGCAGACGTTCAAGACGCTGTTTGAACACGCCATCGAGGGCAGCCGCCATGGCGCGTAAACGCACTTACGTCGCCACCCTGGCCGTGGTCGCCGCCCTGGGCCTCACCGCGTTTTTGTGGGGGCGCCAGGCCGATGCCGAAAGCCATGTGCTCAAGGGCAACAAAACGCTGGTGTGGAAGGATTTCCTCGGGGTGAACGCGCAGTTCCTGTGGTTCGCCCCTGAGCGCTATCAAAAGCAGATCGACCGTCTCAAGGCGCTGGGCCTGGAGTGGGTACGCCTGGATTTGCATTGGGACCGACTGGAGCCGGTCGAAGGGCAGTACCAGGTTGCGACGCTGGATCAGTTGGTGGGCAAACTGCAGGACAACCAGCTCAAGTCCGTGTTCTACCTGGTCGGGTCGGCGCCGTTCGCCACCACGGCGCCGGTGGGCGCGCCCTATCAGGACCAGTACCCGCCGAAAGACCCGAACGTGTTCGCCAACCGCATGGCGCTGTTGGCCCAGCGCTACCCCAGTGTCGACGCCTGGCAGGTGTGGAACGAACCGAACCTGCTGGGCTTCTGGCGCCCGGTGGCCGACCCGGCCGGCTACGCCACGCTGCTGACCACCAGCTCCGCCGCGTTGCGCGCAATACACCCAAGCAAACCGGTGGTGGCCGCCGGCATGGCGTTCTTCAGCGAAATGCCCAACGGCCAGAACATGTTCGATGCCCTCGGCGCCTTGGGCGTAGCCAGCCTGAATACCGTCGTCTCGTACCACCCCTATACCCAATTGCCCGAAGGCAACGACCCGGCCAACCTGGACTTTATCGCCAGGACCACCGCCCTCAACCACGCCCTGCGCAGCGGCGGTGTGCAGGCCCTGTGGAGCACCGAATGGGGCTGGTCGACCTACACCGGTCCCAAAGACGCCCAGGACATCATCACCCCACAGGCCCAGGCCGATTACGTGGTGCGCCGCCTGGCGCTGATGAGTGCGCTGGATTACGACCGGATTTTCCTGTTTACCCTCAGCGACCTGGACCAGCGCGCCAGTGTGCGGGACCAGTCTTACGGTTTGCTCGACATCGACGCCAACCCCAAGCCGGTCTACACCGCGCTGAAAAACTTCCTCGATGTCAGCGGTCCGACGCTCACCCCCGGCGACCCGCCCGGCGCCGACCAGTTGCCCGACGGCCTGTTCAGCATCGGCTGGACCCGCGCCGACGGGCGCAAGCTATGGTTCTTCTGGTCGGCCGAGGGCGGCAAGGCACACTTGCCCGGCCTGGCCGGCGCCACGCTGTACGACCCGTTGCGCGGCACACAAACCCCGGTAACCGGTACCGACGGCCTGACCGTGCCGGTCAAAACGAACTTGCAAATCCTGTTATGGGACTGAGGCCTGCCATGCGCATTTTATGGATCCTGCCCTACTCGCCCTGGCCCGCCACCAGCGGCGGCAAGACGCGCCAGTTTCACCTGCTGCGCAGCCTGGCCGCGCGTGGGCATCGGATCACCTTGCTGTTGCATGACAAGCACCCGGTATCCCTCGCCGACCGCCAGGTACTGGAAGCAATTGTCGAACAGTTGATCATCCTGCCGCGCCGCCCGTTGCGCAGCCTCAAGACCCTGGTGGCGGGGCTGTTTGCCCCCTACCCGCTGCTGGCCAGTGTGAACGGCCTGTCGGGCGAGTTGCGGGACACCTTCAATGGCTTGCTGGGTGAACAGTGGGACGTGGTGCAGATCGAACACAGCTACAGTTTCCAGCCTTGCGAAGAGGCACTGGCGCGTAAGTCCCAGCCCTTTGTGCTGACCGAACACAATGTGGAGTCGGCCCTGGGCGCGGCCACCTACGACCGTTTGCCGCGTTGGTCGCTGCCGTTCATTCGCTACGATCAATGGCGCTATACCCGCTGGGAACGCCGGGTGATGCGCCAGGCCACGCAGGTGGTGGCGGTCACTCAAAGCGATGCCCACATCCTGGAAAAGATCGCCGGCAAACCCGTGCCAGTGGTGGTCAACGGCGTGGACTGCGATCACTTCGCTGCGGCCCATCCCGACCCCTCGACACGCCGCGTGCTGTTCCTCGGTAACTATGAATACGCGCCGAACGTGGACGCCATCGAATGGGCCCTGGATGAAATCCTGCCCAAGGTCTGGGCGCGCTGTGCGGAGGCGCGCATGAGCGTGTGCGGCTTCGGCATGCCCGACAGTTGGCGCGAGCGTTGGAAAGACCCGCGTATCGAATGGCTAGGCTTCGTGCCCAACCTGCTGGACCTGCAATCGAGCTGTTCGGTGTTCCTGGCGCCGTTGCGCCATGGCGGCGGCTCCAAGCTCAAGGTGCTCGAAGCCTTGGCCGCCGGCCTGCCACTGGCCAGCACCGAACAAGGCGTGTCGGGGCTGGACCTGGTGGAAGGCCTGGACTACCTCGGCGGGCAAAGCGCCGACGACTTGGCCGATGCCGTGGTGCGCCTGCTGCAATGTCCTGAGGCCGCTGCGGCCATGGGTGAGGCCGGCCGCGCCTATGTGCGCCGCGCCCATGACTGGAGCGTCGCCGCCAGCCAATTGGAACAGGTGTACGCCACCCTCGTGCCGCTGAGTCAGAGGGCGCCCGTATGCGTATAGGCCTGGATTACCGCACCGTCGGCACCTCGCCGCAATCGGGCATCAGTCGCCAGGTGTATGCGCTGGAGAGTGCGCTGTACACCTTGCCGGGCATCGAACTTGAGCGGTTTACCGTGGCGCCCCTGGGGGATGAGACCCGCTTGCAGGCCCATTGCCCGGCGTGGGGCTGTGCCAAGACCGCCATGCACCAGCCGCACCATCGCCTGCGTTTCGAAGCCGGCTTCCTGCCAAGCGCCTTGCGTGAGCAGCACATCGACCTGTACATCAGCACCTTCAATATGGGCCTGCCGCTGCCCCCCAAACCGACGGGGTTGCGCACGGTGGTGCTGCTGCATGACCTGTTCCAGATCACCCTGAACAACTACCACGCCAACCGCTTGAAGGCGCTGATCTACAAGACCAGCGATCGCCTGTCGATTGCCTACGCGGTGCACAGCGCCGACCGTGTGTGGACGCCGTCGCAGTACAGCGCAGATGAAACCGCGCGGCTGTTTCCCAAAGCGGCGGGCAAGATTCGCGTGCTGCCCAACCAGGTCGACGGATTTGCCGAGCTGGCGGCCGACCTGAGCAAGCGTCAGTTGCCCGAGCGCTATTGGCTGCTGGTCGGCACCCGAGAGCTGCGCAAGAACGTGCCGTTTCTGGTGGACGCCTGGCAGCAGGCGCGGCGCCAATCCCCCAGCGTGCCGGAGTTGGTGCTGGTCGGTAGCCTTGATCATTTGCCTGAAGCCCAGCGCACACTGCCGGGGATTCGCGCGCTGAGCGGCGTGTCGGACGCCGAGTTGCATGCGCTGTACCGTCAGGCATCACGCCTGTGGCAGCCGTCCTATGCCGAAGGCTTTGGCCTGCCGGTGATCGAGGCCCTGAGCGTCGGCACGCCGGTGGCGGTGGCCAGTGGTACTTCGCTGGATGAAATCACCCCGCCGTCGGCCCCGCGTTTTTCGCCCACCGATGGCCCGGCGCTGGTGCAATTGATGGTCAGCCTGAGCGTGGGGCCGGATGAAGAGTCCGCCGAGCAACGGCGCCTGTGGGCGCAACGTTTCAACCATCACGCTTATCGCCAGCGCCTGGCTGAACTGATCGAGGAACTCCAGTGAGAGTGAACCTGGCAAGCCTCGTCGCGATCCTCTTCGGCCTGCTGTTTGGCGCGCTCGCCCTGCTGCTGTCGCCGGCCAAGGCGTTCCTCGCCGTGATCGGCCTGGCCGGGGCGGTGACCATCCTGCGCTTCCCGTTGTGGGGCCTGTTGCTGTTCGCCATGATCGCCACATTCATGCCCTACTCGACCATCAACCTGGGGATCCGCAGTACGGTAAGCGAGGCGATCCTGGCCCTGACCTGGGGCGCGGTGCTGTGGCACCACTTCCTGGCCCGCCTGCCCGATACGCCAAGCCTGACCCGCCGTCCCACCGACCAGATGCTGCTGTGGCTGATGCTGTTCAGCGTGTTCCCGTTCATCGTCGGCCAAGTCACCATCCACGCCGACAGCAGCGGCGTGGCCAACTGGCTGCGCTGGTTGCTGAGCCTGTCGGCGGTGTTCCTCTGCGCCAGATTACTGGTGGACCGCAAGCAGCGCGAATCCTTGGTGATCGCCCTGTTGCTGGGCAGCCTGGCGATGCTGGTGATCTCGATTGCGGTGTTCGTGCGCACGCGCTCCGGGGCCGGCATTGCGCCGATTCTGGCGTTGTTCAACTACGGCAACTTCGACATGTTGAAATTCGGCCTGGAGGCCATGTCTTCGCGCATGGGTTCGCCGTGGATGCACCCGAATGCCATCGGCGGGATCATGGCATTGCTGCTGCCCCTGGCCTTCTGCTTCGGCATAACCGAGCAAGGCTGGAAGCGCGCACTGGGCCTGGGCGTCGCCTGCCTGGGCGCGGCCGCGTTGCTGTTGGCCAGCAGCCGCGGCGCGATGGTCAGCCTGGCGTTGGTGCTGCTGTGGATGGCCACGCGCCGCGTGCCCTACACCGGGCGCCTGTTGATGATCGGCGCGGCGTTGACGGTGGCGCTGGTGATGGCCTACCCACCGTTGCAGGAACGCCTGGCGACGATTTTCTCGTCGGACAACGCCAGTACCGAAGTACGGTTCGACGAGTACCGCATGTTCCCGCAGGCGGTGGTGTCTTATCCATTTGGCATCGGCTTCAAGGTTGACCCGCCGGTGCCCGGCACCGACCTGCTGGGTATCTCCAACCTGTGGCTGAACTACATCTACAAGACCGGCATCGTCGGCATGCTGTTCTTTGTGGCGGTGACTGTGCGCTGGTGGCGTGAAGCGCGTCCGGAAAAAGGCCCGATCCGCCTGACCAAGGATAATGCCCTGTGGCTGGGCACCACCGGCGGGATTCTGTCGGCGCTGGTCAGCGGCCTGTTCGACCACTACTTCAGCTTTGCGGTGGTGATGGTGGCGTTGTTCTGGCTGATGGTGGGCATCAATGTGCTGGAGGCGCGGCGGTTGTTTCCGGCGCGGCTGCCGCAGGTGAAGTCCGTGGCCTACCGCAACCCCCTGCTTGATGGGGCACGTCCCTGATGCTCGGCTCTGCCGCCTGGCTGACCCTGGCGACCCTGTTGGGCCTGTGCCTGGGGTTTGCCCGCGAATGGTTGCTGGTGGCGGCCTGGGGCGCCGGAGAGCGCAGTGACGCCTTCCTGATCGCGCTGTTTTTGCCGGAAGCGCTGCGCATGTCATTGGCTGGCGGTGTGCTGAGCGCCGCCGCGCTGCCGCTGTACCTGCAGCGCAAGGACGACGAGCGCCTGAACTGGCTGGCGGTGTTGTTCCCGGCGTTGCTGCTGATCGCGCTGGTCACCAGCCTGCTGCTGACGCTGTTGGCACCGTGGCTGGTGCAAGTGCTCGGCCCGGGGTTGGCCGACACCGCCACGGCATTGGCCAGCCGTAACCTGCAGATCGTCGCCTGGTGTGTGCCGGGCTTGATGCTGCATGCACTGTTCAGCATTCCCTTGCAGGCCAGCGAACGTTTTGTCCTCGCGGGGCTGGGCTCGTTGCTGTTCAACCTGCCGCCGGTGACGTACCTCGCCCTCGCGGGCACCGCCAGCCAACCGCACTCGCTGGCCCTGGCCTGCCTGGCCGGCAGCCTGTTGATGCCGCTGGCGCTGTTGCCCTCGGTGTGGCGCCAAGGCTGGCGGCCATGGCGCTGGCAACTGACCTTCGCGCCCTTGCGTGAGCTGGGCCAACGCATCGGCCCGCTGTTGTTGAGCAATGGCGCCAGCCAAGGGTTGGCGCTGATCGAGCGGCTGGTGGCGTCGCTGCTGGGCGAAGGCGCGGTGACCTGGGTCAACCTGGCGCGCAAGCTGATGAACCTGCCGCTGATTGCGCTGATGAGCCTCAACCAGGTGCTGCTGGGCATGATGAGCCGCCGCCAGGGAGATGAGCGCCTGGCCCTGCTCAAGCGCGGCGCGGAAACCGCCAGCGTGCTGACCTTGCCCGCCGGCGTCGGCCTGGTGGCTGCAGCCCCGAGCCTGGTGGCATTGCTGCTGCCCAAGCAATCGATGGATTCGCCGTTGCCGCTGCTGCTGGCCTGGTTTGCCGTGCCGTTGGTATTCGGCGCCTGGAACGCCTTGCTCGCACGCTATGCCTACGCCGCCGGCGATACGCGCCAGCCGCTGCGCTGCGAGTTGCTCGGAAGCCTGGTCAACGTGTTGCTGTTGGCCGCCCTGCCCTTTGTGTTCGGCCTGGCCGGTATCCCCTTGGCCGCACTGGCCGGCGTGATCTGCACCGCACTGCTGCTGATGCAGCGCCAGGCCTTGCTCGGCGCATTGCCCTGGGCCCGGCACTGGCTGCTCAGTGCGCTGCTGATGGGGCTGGCGGCTCTGGTGCTGTTTGGTATTGAGGGCGTGTGGCGGCAACTGGGGCTGAGCACCCTGGCGGGCACCATGGTGTTGCTCGGGATGGGGCTGTGGCTCAAGCCGTGGCGCAAGGCATGACGCTTATTGTAGGCGCTGGCTTGCCAGCGCCTAAAGGGGCGGTGGAGTTTATAGAGGGGAGTCATCAGGTGAAGAATCGCTGGATTCAAATGGATATCGCCAAAGGCATCGGCATCCTGGTGATCGTGTATGCCCACAGTTGGTTTGTCGCCACGTCCCCGGACTTGATGTACCCGATCCTGGCGTCGTTCGTGCTGCCGTTGTTCTTCTTTTTGTCGGGGGTGTTTTTCAAGCCTGAACAGCCGTTTGTCGAGATGGCGGTGCGCAAGGCGGATGGCCTGCTCAAGCCGTTTTTCTTCACCCTGCTGGTGTACGTAATTGTGCGCGATGTGCTGCGCGGCCAACCGCTGCTACCGGACATTGGCGGCGTGCTGTACGCCTCGGTGGACACCATCCCGTGGCAGGCGCTGTGGTTTTTGCCGCACTTCTGGGTGGCGATCCTGTTCAGTTGGGCGGTACTGCGGCTGATCCAACGCCTGCCGCTGGCGGTGAGTTGCGCGGTGATGCTGGTGCCGCTGCTGATCGGCATCTGGATGCTGCCATTCTTCTGGCAATTGCCGGTGACCTTCGGCGGGCAAACCTGGGTGCTGCCCGGCTTGCCGTTCAGCCTGGACATCACCCTGATCAGCAGCGCGTGTTTCGTCTACGGCTACCTGCTGCGGGACTGGTTGCGTACCCATGCGGGGTCACTGCTGACGCTGTTGGTTTCGGTGGTGCTGTTCGCGGCAGTGTTCATTTACAGCCACGACACCATGGACCTGGCACAGCGTCGCTACGACCACTGGCTGTGGACCAGCCTGCTGGCGGTGATTGGGGTGTACCTGTGCTGGGCGTTGGCGCGGGTGCTGATGGCCTCGACGTTGATCACCCGGGCCATGACCTACATCGGCCAGTCGACCCTGATCCTGCTGATCTTCCACGGGGAGATCCAGCACAAGACGTTTGATTTGATGGAGCGTCTTGGGCTGCATGCGTTTGTCGCGGCATGTATTGGGTTTGTGGTGGCGGTGGCGGTGCCGTTGTTGATCGGGGAAGTGATCAAGCGAGTGGCGTTCCTGCGTTTTTTCTACTTTCCGTTTCCGGTGCGCAAGGCTGCCAAATAACGGTAGGAGCGAGGTTGCTCCTACCGTTATTTGGGTTCAGTCATCCAGTTGTTGTGCAGCGGGCTTGCCGGCATGTTTCGCAGGCTTGGCGCCCTTGGCCGGAGCCGGTGCAACGGGTTCTGGTTCCGGGGCGGCGACGGTTTCTTTCTCGGCCATCGGCATCTGGTCGATGGCACTGAAAAACTCCTTCAAATCGAGGGTATCCGGCGGTACGGTTTTCTCGACTTTCTTCTCGCCATCCTTGCCCACCAGGATCACTTTGGTGCCGCTGCCGGCACCCAGTTTGAGGGCGCGAATCAGCGCGTTGGTTTCAGGCGGCGTGAGCTTCTTGTTGTCTTTGGGGTCTTTGGCGAACTTCTCACCTTCGGCACCGATGCTGCCGAACTTCACGGTGTAGAACACCATGCTGCGCTCTTCAAAGGACTGCTTGGTGGCAGGCTCGTCCAGTTGTTTCTTGAGGGTCGCCAGTGTGTCGTTGCCGGAATCAAGCTCCACCACCACCAGTGGCCGGGCTTTGCCCAGGTCCTGCTTAAGCGGGTTGATATCATCAGCAGCCAACAGCGGCCCCGTAAAAGCCATCAAGGTAGCCAGGGTCAGCGACCGGATGAGCATGCGCACCTCCTTTGAATTCCATGCAGGGTTCTTGAGTTTCATGTCTGCGACAGTCAAATTCAAGGATGATTCCTACACCGCGTTCAGAAAGCGTAGGTCAGGACGCCCGCTACGCAAGGGGTTGGAGGAGACATCCGGCATTGTTTCCTTTGATTGCGGAAACATTACGAGACCTTCCAGTCCGGCCAATGCCGGGCAAACACAGGCGCCACGATAGGGTCGACATCCACTTGCGCGAGAGTCTGGGCAAAGCCAGGCGCCAGGGCGCTCAACGCTTCCCGTGCCTGATCCCAGCGCGACACCGCCGCCGCCATGATGCCCAGCGCATTCGGCTCGCCGTTGGGCGCAAACAACTGGCCGGCAAACTGTTCGGCAAACACCACCCAGGCCTGATGCAGATAGCGGCGCGTGCCCGCGACCAATTGCGCCTGCACCGCTTCATCGGCGTTGCCCAGCCAGCGTTGCGGGTAGTCGATGATGCCGATGGCCGAATAACAATTGGCCGCGATGTACACCAGGCCCCGGATGATCTGGGCACGGTCGCCGCCCAGCAGATGCGCGCCGGGAAACGCCAGGCCGAGGTGGATCAGGATGGCCGCGCTTTCGGTCAGCACCTGGCCATCAGGGGTGACCAGGGTGGGCACCTGTTTGAGCGGGTTGATACGGGCGAGCTCGTCGCTGCCCTCGCCGTCGGCCCAGGAGGCAGCGTCCACCCGTCGCCACGGCACCGCGCACCGCTGCAGGGCGATTTCGATCATGCAGGAGCCGGACTCGTCGATGCCAAAGAGCGTATACATTGCCTTTCCTCCATTGGATGAATCAAGGATTTTAGAAAAGACCCATTTGCCCGCCGACCAGGGTGCTGAAATCGTCATTCACGAATGGCAGGATGGCATCCGCGACCGGTTGCAATTGCCGGGTGACGTAGTGGTCGTAATCAATCGGCGCCTGGCGTACTTCCAGCGGTTCGGGGCCGTTGACGCTGATCACGTAGCGGATCCAGCCGCCGCGCTGGTATTGGCGCGGGCGCCCCAGGCGGTCGTTGTATTCATCAGCGAGGCGCGCCGCGCGTACATGGGGCGGCACGTTGCGCTCGTAGTCGTCCAATTGGCGTCGCAGGCGCTTGCGGTAGATCAGCAGTTCATCGAACTCGCCGCTCAAGGTGCGGCGCACGTAGTCGCGTATGTAGTCCTGATGGGGCTGGCGGTGGAAGATGCGCTGGTAGAGTTCCTGCTGGAACCGGCGGGCCAGGGGCGACCAGTCGCTGCGCACGGTCTCCAGGCCCTTGTAGATCATCTCTTCGCTGCCGTCGGCACGGGTGACCAGGCCGGCGTAGCGTTTTTTGCTGCCCTCCTCCGCGCCGCGAATGGTCGGCATCAGGAAGCGGCTGAAGTGGGTTTCGTATTGCAGCTCCAGGGCGCTTTGCAGGCCGAACGTGCTGTGCAGGTGCTCACGCCACCACGCGTTGACGTGTTTGACCAGCGCCTGGCCGATACGGCTGGCGTCTTCCTGGGAATGCGCACTGCCGAGCCACACGAAGGTGGAGTCGGTGTCGCCGTAGATCACCTCATAACCCTGGGCTTCAACCAGTTCGCGGGTCTGGCGCATGATCTGGTGGCCGCGCATCGTGATCGAGGAAGCCAGCCGTGTATCGAAGAAGCGGCAACCGCTGGAACCGAGCACGCCGTAGAAGGCGTTCATGATGATTTTCAGCGCCTGGGACAGTGGCGCGTTGTGCTCCCGCTTGGCCTCTTCACGGCCTTCGGAGACGCGCGCGACGATGGAGGGCAGGCAGTGCCGGGTGCGAGAAAAACGTGCGCCGCGAAAGCCTTCTACTGAGTCGCTGTCGTCGGGGTGCTTGAGGCCTTCGATCAGGCCCACCGGGTCGATCAGGAAGCTGCGGATGATCGACGGGTAGAGGCTTTTGTAATCGAGTACCAGCACCGACTCGTAGAGGCCGGGGCGCGAGTCCATGACAAACCCGCCGGGGCTGGCCTGGGGCGGTTTGTCGCCCAGGTTTGGCGCAACGAAGCCCTGGCGGTGCATAAGCGGCATGTACAGGTGGGTAAACGCCGCCACCGAGCCGCCGTTGCGGTCGGCCGGCAACCCGGTGACGCTGGCGCGTTCGAGCAGGAACTTGAGCAGTTCGGTCTTCTCGAAAATCCGCGTGACCAGCTCGCAATCCTTGAGGTTGTAGCGCGCCAGGGCAGGCTTGTCCTCGGCGAACATGCGGTTGATTTCGTCCATGCGTTGATACGGGGTGGAGATGTCCTTGCCCTCACCGAGCAGGGTTTGCGCGACGTTTTCCAGGCTGAAGGATTCGAAGCTCCAAGTGGCCGAACGCAAGGCCTCGATACCGTCGATAATCAGGCGCCCCGCGGCCGCGGCGAAGTAATGGTTGCGGCTGCCGTGCTCGCGCCAGGCCATGGGCTCATCGCCGCGGCCGAGCATCAGCGGCACATTGAGGCGCTGGGCATGTTCATGCAGGACGCGCAGGTCGAACTGCACCACATTCCAGCCGATGATTGCATCGGGGTCATGGGTGGCGAGCCATTGGTTAAGGCATTCGAGGAGTTGGGCGCGGGTGTCGCAGTAGTCGAGCTTGAAATCCACCGCGCCAGTCTTGTTCGGCGGGCCGAGCATGTACACCTGGCGTTCGCCGCAGCCTTCGAGGGCGATGGAATAGAGGTCGCCCTGGGCGGTGGTCTCGATATCCAGGGACACCAGCTTGAGCGGCGGGCGGTAGTCGGGCGCGGGCTTCATCTGCGCATCGCACAGGGCACCACTGGCATCGGGTGTACCGCCGAACCAGACCGGAGCGGTGATGAAACGCTCCATCATGTAGCGTTCGGGCGGGCGCACATCGGCTTCGTAGACGTCGACACCGGCGGCGCGCAGGCGTTTTTCTACGTCCATCAACTGGCGATGCTGGCGAGTGTAGAGGCCCAGAACCGGACGGTGATGGAAATCGCAGAGTTGCAGCGGGCGCAATTCGATATCGCGCTCGCCCTTGAGCAACCAATCCAGCGGCTTGCGATGGGCCTCGGGAATGAACATCACCGAGGTCTGCACGGGTAGGCGGATAAACCGTGGGCCGTGGTCTGTGGCCAACCAGAAACTGACCTCCGTGCCCGCCAGGGTATCGCGCCAATGCCGGGTCAGGACAAAACCCTGCTGTAAATCCACCGTACCGCACCTCAGGAATAGCTTTCAGGCGTTGATTCTACTCGGCATCCGCGCCATCGGTGTACGTTCCTTCCGGCTCAACGCCAGCGTGGACTGGGATGTACCCGTCCTGCAAGGCGTGACCCTCAACGGGCGCATGCTGCGCACCGGTGGCCAGTACGCGGTGCGGCCAACAACCTGAGCCTGCCGGCCTGGAGCCGCTTCGATAGAGGCGCGCGCGATACGTTCACGCTGGACCAGCGTGATGTGACACTCGGGGCCACTGTGGAAAACGTCGCCAACGAAAAATACTGGGAATCGGCTCAGGGCGGGGTCCTGAGCCAAGGCGATCCTCGCGCAGCCAAGTTGTCGGCGACGGTGGACTTCTAACGGCGGCGAAAGCGGGCAACAGTGGATGATGCCCGCTAACCGGCTCACGCCCTACGTGCTTTGCTCAAATAGTTTTCGATATTGCCCATCTGCTCGTCCCAGCCACGGGAATTCATCTTGAAGGCCTTTTGCCGACGAGCCTCCGGTACCGCGTCGAAACCGGATTCCACCACCCGTAGCAAAATGCCCGGCGCCCGATCCTCAATGGTGAATTCCACCAGTGTCGGTGTTTCCTTGTCGTAGTCGACGCCCTCCTCCACTGCGAAGGGGTGCCACCAGAAAGAGAACAGCGTCTGCGGCAGGATGCGTTCGATTCTGGCTTTCCAGATCACATGTTCGTAACCTGGGTAGGTAATCGGCGCCTCTATGGTTTCCCCTGCCACAAAGGCTTTGCCCTTAAGGGCGATGCCAAACCAATTACCAAATTGCTCGGCATTGGTGAGCGCTTCCCAGACCTGTTTACGTGAAGCGTTCAGCAGAACTTTTCGCTCGATGCGATCTAATACGTGCATAAGTCACCTCCTCCGTTGACAGTAGGCGACATCAAACAATGCGCAACCTCAGGTTGTAAGCAATCATGATGACCCCGTCCTTGAACCGGCAATACGTTTATGACTGACCCATTGAATGGAAGTTGCTTCTGCACAGGTGTTCGCTATCAAGTGGACCAGCTGGACATGCCGATCAGCCACTGCCACTGCTCGAGCTGCCGCAAAATACATGCGGCGCCGTTTGTCGCCACCGCTGGAGTAATGCGCGAACATTTTCGCTGGACGCGAGGGGAGGAACTATTGGCGTCCTTTGAATCTTCGCCGGGCAAGCTCAGGCATTTCTGCTCGCGCTGTGGCTCACATCTGATAGCGGAACGTGGGCATCAACCCCATGTGATCGTGCGGGTGGCGACGCTGGACGATGATCCGGGCGTCAGGCCCACCTCGCACATCTGGACGGCCCATGATGTGCCCTGGCTTGCCCATGAAGGCATAGAGCAATGGGACGAGTGGAAGGCATGACTTAGACGTGCGGGTCACCTGGCGCTTTTGCCGGCGTCGCATATTGCGGCTTCAGGTGACCTTCCTGGTCAAGTAACCAGGCATCCATGATTTGCCGCACCACCGGACCCGCGACGCGGCCACCGGCCTCACCGTTTTCGATCATCACCGAAATAACGATTTTCGGGTGTTCGGCCGGGGCGAAGCCAACGAACAACGCGTTGTCACGGTGGCGCTCCAGGGTCTTCTCGCGGTTATAACGCTCGCCTTGCTTGATCGCAACCACTTGCGCGGTACCGCTCTTGCCGGCAATGCGATATTGCGCCCCTTGTGCGGCGGCCCGGGCGATACCTCGTGGGTCGTGCATCACCAGTTGCATGCCGTGGTTGACCTGCTCCCAATCACGCGGATCCTTGAGGACGACGTTGGGCATCGGGTTCTCGTCCACCGGCGGCTCGCCATTGATAGTCTTGGCCAGGTGCGGTCGATTCCACACGCCCTTGTTGGCGATCAACGCCGTGGCCTGGGCCAATTGCAGCGGTGTGACTTGCATGTAACCCTGGCCAATGCCGAGGATCACGGTTTCTCCTGGGAACCAGGGTTGGCGCCGTGTGGCGCGCTTCCAAGCCTGGGATGGCATCAAGCCAGCGGACTCTTCGAACATGTCCAGGGAGACTTTCTGGCCCAGGCCGAACTCGGCCAAGTAGTCGTGCAGGCGGTCAATGCCGAGCTTGTGAGCAAGGTCGTAAAAGTAAGTGTCATTGGAACGCATAATGGCAGCGTCCATGTCTACCCAGCCGTCGCCGCTGTGGTTCCAATTGCGGTATTTGTGGTCAAAGTCAGGGAGCTGGTAGTAACCAGGGTCGAACACACGTGTCTGTGCGGTGACGACTCCGCTGTCGAGGCCGGCGATAGCCACTTCCGGCTTGATGGTCGAACCCGGCGCGTAGAGCCCCCGCAATACGCGGTTGAACAGCGGCCGGTCGATGGAGTCGTGCAACGCGGCATATTCCTTGAAACTGATGCCGGTGACGAACAGGTTCGGGTCAAAACTCGGCTTGCTGACCATGGCCAGCACTTCGCCGGTTTGCGGATCAAGGGCAACCACCGAACCACGGCGATCGCCCAAGGCCTCTTCCGCAGCTTCCTGGAGCTTCACGTCGAGGCTCAGGACGATATTTTTGCCGGGGATAGGGTCGGTGTGCTTGAGCACACGCAGTACGCGGCCCTGGGCATTGGTCTCGACCTCTTCGTAGCCGACATGACCATGCAGTTCGGATTCGTAGAAACGCTCGATACCGGTTTTGCCGATGGACTGTGTGCCACGGTATTCCACCGAATCAAGGGCTTTGGATTCTTTCTCATTGATCCGTCCCACATAGCCGATGGAGTGGGCAAAGTGCGCACCCAGCGGGTAGTGACGGACGAATTGCGGTTCTACGTCTACCCCTGGCAGGCGGAACTCATTCACCGCCAGCAATGCAATTTGCTCTTCGGTCAACTCGTAAAACAACGTCACAGGAACGAACGGGTGGCGTGCCTGCTTCAGGGCCTTGTCGAACAGCGCACGGTCTTCGACAGGCAGGTGCAGCAAGTTGACGATAGCGTCGAGTTCACCCTTGAGGTCGGTGGTGCGCTCGCGAGTGATGGTCAGATTGTAGCTGGGTCGGTTATCAGCCAGCACCACGCCATTACGGTCATAGATAAGGCCGCGCGTCGGAGTGATGGGCAGCACGTGGACGCGGTTGTTCTCAGAAATCGTGGAATGGTAGTCGAACTGTACGACTTGAAGGAAATACATACGCCCCACCAGGGCACACGTAATGCCTATCACCAACAACGCACAAGCGAGCAGGCGCTTGTTGACTAGGCGGTTCTCTTTTTCGTGATCTTTAATCGGTATCGGTGCGGGCATTTCTACAGCATCTCGTTGAAGAAGGTCGACGCCGCGTCCTGCGATGAAAGATCAGTCCTTGAGAAATGTGCTGCACCATACCAAAAATGCAGAAACACTTTGCATTGAATTCCCCAACGGCACTCTGAAGTGAGTTCCATCTCGACGGGTACGGTGATACGGCAGCCGCCCTTGAGGATATTCAACAGCTCACTCGGCTAGGCGTGCGCACTTTTCGACCGCGCAAAACAAAACCCCATCTGCTTTCGCAAATGGGGTTTCGGAATTTAATCTTGACGATGACCTACTCTCACATGGGGAA
>NZ_JACHCZ010000010.1 GCF_014207255.1 Pseudomonas sp. JAI120 | reverse complement strand
TCTACAGCAGCCTCATTTGCTGTCAAGTGATTATTTTCAGAAGCTTTCGAAGATTTCTTCAACAACTTCAACCACTTGCGCTTCCGATCTCTCGTCAGCGGGAGGCGAATAATACAGTATTGAATTGCGTGGTCAACCCCCTTCTGGAAAAACTTTCCTTAACAAAAGCCCCACACACCACGACGCAATAAAGGCCTTCTTATTAAAGGGGGCGTCATTGCTTCTATATAGAAGGTGTACTTGGCCAGCAGCCAAGAACCACGGCCGTGTTGTCAGTGACATCGAACCGTGAAGTCAGGCCGGCCGCATACGGGTTCTCATCAATACTGCAGAACATCCGAAACCCGGTACGCACCAGGTCTTTTTTTTCACGCCCAGAACAGTGATCATCGCCCTCCGCCCCGAACCCTGAGGAACCGACACCATGGAATTGACGCTGGAAGCTGTTGCGCTCTTTGCACTCAAGCTCGTGCATGAGGAGGACGGCGGCAGCCCGGTGTTGAGGGATGACCTGGTGATGGATGGGTATGAACGGGAGGTATTTGGGTTGCTGGTGCGGCAGGGGGATCTGTCGGGAATTCTGCTGAAGATAGATGAGTGTGTGGTGCAGGCGCTGACCACTTTGGGTGGCGCCGATACGGTGCTGGGGCGTGAGTTGCAGTGGTTGTCTAGCGACGTACAGCAAGTCAGCACGCTGGAGGAACTCAACCCACCGCTCGTGGCACTGAAGGACTACCTTAAAGCCATCCAATAACCGACTCACCACAAGGACCGTCACATGATCGACTTCAACAACAAAGGCTTCTTCAAACTCAAACAAAACAACGAATACGCCGAACGCGTCGCAGCCCTGCTGCTGGACGGCGAAGAAGTCGTCGACGCCTACAAAGCCATGCGCGACGGCGTGGTATTCACCACCAAACGCATCATCGCGGTGAACGTGCAAGGCATCACCGGCAGCAAGAAGGACTTCACTTCGCTGCCGTACAAAAACATCGTCGCGTACTCGGTGGAAACGTCCGGGACGTTTGACCTGGATTCGGAACTGGAGATTTACTTTTCGTCGCTGGGAAAAGTGAAATTTGAGTTCACCGGCAAGACCTCGATTGTCGAAATCTCCCGCCTGATCTCCAAGCACCTGCTGACTTGATCGGCGGGCTTGCTTCAGGAGATCACCGATGACGCTGACTGATCGTCATCCACGCTGTTGAACCGAGCCCGATTAATCTGCCACGGCAATGCCGGCTGCGAGCGGACTTTCTAGTGTTTGCCACGATTGAAGAAGTGCGGTTACGCCATCACGAACTGGTTAAAGTAAACCGCCGCTGACTACACACAACCTCGTCAAACAAGTTGAGAAAAACCATACTCAATAGCTGAAGTTTCCCACATCCACCATCGAACAAAGCCAACTCCCCCCCCCTTTGCCCCACCTCGTAGGCTCACTCCCCCCACACAAAGAAGCGAGCCAGGCTGCTTTTAAGAAGAGTCACCATCACAACCCGACTACGTAAACGAAAGAATCCAGTTATCGAAAATCTTGTGGAAGGTAATCAAACCACACCGAAAATTCTGGCGCATTGCGCTCAATAGTTGATCAAGTTCGCAGGCCACCTGGTTGAAGCACGATCAGACGAAGCCCCTGACGGAGAGCGCTGGAAGTATCAAACCTTCAGGCCCTTCCAGGCGCAGCATCCGCATTTGTTCGGCCGTCCACCTAGCCCTCTTTCGCCTCACTCCCCTCCCCCACAATCAGAACCCGATTCGCCGGATCCGTAATATCAAACACCTGCTGCGCACACGAGGAAGGTTTGAACTGGAACTCCACCAGATACACCTTGCCCTTTTCAGGCTGGAAGCTACTTAACAGAGGCCCGCAAATGGCGTAGATGCCAGGGCGTGAGTCGGTGGACGAACTGGCGACGGTCAGCTTCTTGCCAGGATCTGCCTGGATCTCCAACTGCGGGAAGCGCTTGAACCCCGCGCTGGCTACGGTCTGGTTGAGCTTTGCAATCCAGTTGAAGACGCGGCCTTCACCTGTATCCATCACCGTGCCCAGGGTTTCCATGCGTTCATCGGGGTCGCCTTCGCGGCGTATCGAGAACTCGACGGGAGCGGTGCCGCCGTAGGCTTTCATGATGACTTTGGCGTGCTCAGCATCGACGGCCACGGTTTTCTGGCGCAGTTGAATACCATCCTTGAGCAGGCTGGGGGATGAGTCGCGTTGGTTGGATTGGCAGGCGCACAGGGCCAGGGCGAGGGAGAGCAGTGCGATTCGCTTCACGGGAGGATGTCCTTATCAGGGTGACAGATCATGAAAACTGGACCAGTGATTAAACAAAATGTTCCGCAGTGGAGCGACCGCGATGCAGGGGCTCGACAGCTCCCACATTTGAGCCGTGATCGCTTCAGGCCTCGTTAAACACCAACCGCGCGCACAACCCGCCCTGCTCCCGGTTATGCAGCGCCAGCCGGCTGCCGATCTTGCCCACGATCATCTCCACAATTGCCAGCCCCAACCCTGCGCCATTGGCATTGCCACGGCTGTAGAACCGCTCGAACAAACGCCCCATTTCCGCCTCATCAATGCCCGGCCCCTGGTCCTCCACGCTGAGGCAATGGGCACCAATCACTACTTTCACTTCGCTGCCCGGCGGGGAGAAGTTGAGGGCGTTGGTCACCAGGTTTTGCAGGGCGATGGCCAGTGCTACCGGCTCGGTTTCGATCCAGCAGTCTTCATCCCCTTCCAACACCAACTCCACGCCTTTTTCCATGGCCAGCGGTGTCAGTTCGGCGAGTTCTTCGCGCACCAGCTCGGTGAGTTGTACGCGGCTGCGCTTAGGGTTGTTCAACTGCGGCTCGATGCGCGCCATGGTCAGCAGTTGGCTGCCAATGCGGGTGGCGCGGTCGACGCCGTTGACTAGGAAGTCCAACGCTTCGCGCCGCTGGGCCTCGGTGCCGGCACTTTGGGCGTTTTGCGCGTGGATGCGCAGGATTGCCAGAGGGGTGCGAAGTTCGTGGGCAGCGTCAGCGATGAAACGGCGTTCGCGTTCCAACAGGTCATCCACTTGCACCAACAGCCGGTTGAGCGCGGTTTGCATCGGCTCCAAGTCGCTGGGCAGCGGCTTGAGGTGCAGCGGTTGCAGGGTCCCGGCAGTGCGCCCGCGAATCTTGCGGGCCATGGCGCGCAAGGGCTTGAGACCCCAGCCGATCACCAGCCAGATCAATACAGTGAGCAGCGGCACGCCGATCAAGGTGGGCCAGAGGGTGTGGCGCATGATGCGCTGGATCACGTCCTGACGAATATCGTCGCGCTCGCCCACCCAGATCAGCAGGCCCTGTTGCGGGTCGGCAAGGAGAAAGGCGCACCAGTCGTTGCCGTTGTCCAGGATGTCGTGGGAGCCGAGGGTAGCCGGCGGTGCGGCCAACACTGGCGCTTCGGCGGAGCGTACGAGTAATTGGCCGTCGCTGCGCCACACCTGGAAGGTCAACCGCGTTTCATAAGGGTGGGCGACACCGTCCTCGCCGACACGGCTCATCGCTTGATCGAAGGCCTGGTACAGGCGGTCCCAGTCGGCTTCGCCAGGGTCGCGCTGGCGCAATACGCCTTGCAACAGGCGCGCGCTTTGGGCGAGTTGGGCGTCGTAGACTTCCTCGATTTCGTGGTGGCTGTCGCGCAATACCAGCCAGCTGATCAGGGCGTCGCCCAACAGGATCAGCACCAGGACAGGGATGAGGATGCGTGCACGCACGGAGGTCATGGTTTAAGCGCCAGTACATAGCCAACACCGCGCACGGTGCGGATCAGCTCGGTGGATAACTTTTTACGCAGGTTGTGGATCAACACTTCCAAGGTGTTGCTCTCGACCCGGTCCTGCCAGCCATACAACGCGCGGGACAGGCGCTCGCGGGTCACCACTTTGCCGGGGCGTACCATCAGTTGGTGCAGCAGTTGGTATTCCATGGGGGTGACGATGATGTCTTCATCCAAATACCGCACTTGCTGAGTGGCCGGATCGAGGCTGACGCCGGCATGTTCCAGCATCGGTTGCGCGCGGCCCTGACTGCGGCGCAACAAGGCGCGCACGCGGGCCTTGAGTTCTTCCACATCGAAGGGTTTGACCAGGTAGTCGTCGGCACCGGCGTCCAGACCGGCGATGCGCTCGGCGGTGCCGTCGCGGGCAGTGAGGATCAACACCGGCAGGTCGTGCTGCTCGGCGCGCAGTTGCTGCAACAAATCCAGGCCATCGAGGCGCGGCAGGCCGAGGTCGAGCAGCAACAGATCGAAGTTTTCCGTGCGCAGGGCATACAGGGCCGCAACGCCATCCTGCAGCCAATCCAGGGTGTAGCCTTCAACGCCCAATGCCACGCGAATCCCTTGGCCAAGGGCACGATCATCTTCGACAAGGAGTAGGCGCATAGCAAAGTCTCTGTGGGAATCGGCGGCATCATGCCGGGTTCTGGCCGAGGCTATTTCGGCAAAGATGTTACCGCGCGTTGCCAACTAAGGTTGCGCTAAGGTTGATTTTGCATTGTGAAATCTCCCACATCTGCTGAGAGCTTTTCCATGCGCAAAATTCTCCTGCTGTCCCTGATTATCGCCAGCCCCCTGGCCGTTGCCGGTCCGCAATGCACCACCGCCGAACGCTCGCAATGGCAAGACGAAAAAGCCTTCCAGGACAAGCTCAAGGCCGAAGGCTACGAGATCAGCAAGTTCAAGGTCACCGACGGCAACTGCTACGAGATCTACGGTTTCGACAAGGACAAGCGCAAGGTCGAGATCTACCACGATCCGGTGACCGGCAAGGCTGTGAAGACTGAGATCAAAGGCTGATGCCAGGCGAATCCCTGCGCCTGTGGGACCCGTTGGTAAGGCTGTTTCATCTGTCGATCGCCGGGGTCTTTGTCGCCAATTACTTCTTTAACGAAGCGGGCGATGACTGGCATGTCTGGCTGGGCTATTACGCCATGGCCTGGCTGCTGGTACGAACGGTGTGGGGATTCATCGGGCCGCGCAGCGCACGCTGGGCGGACTTCTGGCCGACCCCGAAACGCTTGAAAACCCATCTGCGCTCGCTGCTCAACCGCCGCCCGCAGCATCGCCTGGGCCATTCGCCCATCGGTGCGCTGGTGATGCTGTTGATGTTGCTGGCGTTGCTGACCATCGGCATCAGCGGCTTTTTGATGCAGGAAGTGGATGCCCTGTGGGGCGCCGATTGGCCCCTGCAAATCCATGAGACCGCCGCCAATGTGCTGCTGGGCCTGGTGTGCATCCATGTGCTGGCCGCGGTGTTTGAAAGTATCCAGGTGCGGGACAACCTGCCGCTATCCATGCTCACCGGTCGCAGGAAGCGCCTGCCGGATGAACGTGCGCAGTAATCCTTTTCTCGACAGGTCCTCTATGCGCTCCGCCTTACTGATCTGCAGCCTGCTCGCCGTCTTCGTGGCCGCGTGGCTAAGCCACCCGCCCCATGTGCTGGCCCCCTTTGCCCAAGTGGCGCCGAACACCATGAAGGTGGCGGCGGCACCACAGTACACCAGCCGTTTTGTATCCTCGCAGCTCACTGACTTTGTGCATTCATCCTCTGTTACCGCCCTGCCCGGTGGCGACCTGATCGCAGTGTGGTTTGCCGGTTCCCGTGAAGGCGCCGCCGATGTGCAGGTGCGCACCGCACGCTTCGATGCACGCAGCGGCGAATGGGGCACCGAGCAGGTGCTGGCCACGCGGGAAAGCACCCGCGACGGCACCCAGCGCTATATCCGCAAACTCGGCAACCCGGTGATCGCCCTGGGGCCGGATAAACGCCTGTGGATGTTTTATGTCTCGGTGTCGGTCGGCGGCTGGGCCACCAGTGCGATCAACCTGATGGTGTCGGATGACCTCGGCACCAACTGGTCGGCGCCCCGGCAATTGGTGACCTCTCCGTTTTTCAACATCAGTACGCTGGTGCGCGCAGCGCCGGTGTTCCACGCCGACGGCTCCATCGGCCTGCCGGTGTACCACGAGTTCATGGGCAAGTTTGCCGAGTACCTGTACTTGAGCGCCGACGGCGCGGTGATCGATAAATTCCGCATCAGCCGCGGCAAGAACTCCCTGCAACCGACCATCGTGCCGCTGGATGGCAAGCGCGCGGTGGCGATGTTGCGCTACGCCGGCGACACCCACCACCGCGTCCTGGCCAGCCGCACCGAAGACGCCGGGCAAACCTGGAGCGAGCCGTACCCGCTGGAACCGGCCAACCCCAATTCGTCGTTGGCGGCGGTGGGCACGGTAGATGACGGGTTACTCGTGGCCCTCAACGACCTGCAGGATGGCCGCTTCAAGCTCAGTCTCTACGGCACCGACGCCCAGCTCAGCCAATGGCGCACCGTGGCGCAACTGGATGAATCACCCGACCCGCTCGGCCAACCCTTCTCCCCCGAGGCCTATAAAGAAATCATCGGCGAAGGCTTCCGCGCCTCCAGCGGCGCCAAACGCCTGCCGCTGGAACAGCGCTTTCTCAGCAACCTCGACTACCGCGTGTGCAAACCCCGGGGCTGCGATTTCGAATACGAGTACCCGTACTTCAGCCGCAGCCCGGACGGCATGTACCACTTGGTGTACTCGTGGAATAACACCTTTATCAAACATGTCAGCTTCAACGAAGCCTGGCTGGCGGAACGTCTGTGATGGTTTCTCTGTGGCAGGCCCATTTGAGTTTTGTGCTGCTGGGGTTTGTGCTGTTAAGCACGCTCAGGTTTACCGCACCCTGGCGGCCATGGCTGCTGCCGGCGCTGGTGGCGGTCAGTTTTATACCGGTCAACGAGCTGCCGCTGGCGGCGTATGTGCGCAGTTTTACCGATGACCTGGCGATCAGCACATTGGTGTTGTTGGCCTGGGTCGTGCTCAGCCGTCTAGGCGTCGTGCAGCCGCTTGCTCGCCGGCATCAGGTACAGATGTTGCTGCTGTTTGGCCTGTTGAGCCTGGTGTTGTATCCGGCCACGTTGGGCCTGACCTACTTCGACCCGTACCGTTGGGGCTACAACCCGCGGCCGATGATCGTCCTGGCGGCGGCGGCCGCACTGTTGATGTTGTGGCGGCGTAATACGCTGGCGGTGTTGATGTTGGCGATGGGCACGTTGGCTTTTGCGTTACGGCTCAAGGCGTCGGAAAACTATTGGGATTATCTGGTCGACCCGTTGCTGACCGGTTACTGCCTGATCGCCGGCGCGGGGCTGCTGATCAGCGCCGCCTGGCGCCCTCTTTTGAAATGGCACAGGGGTCAATGATGAGTGCGTTGCAATCACGCCGCCTGCGCTACGGCGTGGGCGCGATCGGGTTGGTGTTTGTGTTGCTGGCTGCGTTGCGGCTGGTGTTTGTGCTGGGTTTTTCCGGCCTTGACTTGAACACTCCGGCGCTATTGGAAACCCTGGGTATCGGCCTGCGTTTCGACCTGCGCCTGGCGGTGTTGATCCTGCTGCCTCTGGCCGTGGTGGCATGGTTGCCGCGCTGGAATCTCACCACCCTGCCGGCCCTGCGTTGGCTGGCGCGCGGTTATCTGGTCATCGCACTGGCAGTGGTGGGGCTGGTGTACATCATCGACTTCGGCCACTACGCCTACCTCGGCGTGCGTATCAATGCGACGGTGCTGCGCTACCTGCAAGACGCGCAGATTTCCCAACAGATGGTGTGGGAAACCTACCCAGTGCTGTGGATAACCGCTAGCTGGCTCGCGGCGGTGGCGCTTTGGGTCTGGGCGTTGCTCTGCCTGGAGCGGTTGACCCTGGATCGAGCGCCCGCCGCTATCAGCAAGCCGACACTGACGGTGGTGAGTGTGATGGGCGTCGTCGCGGTGCTGCTGGCCCTGCTCGGCCGAGTCGCCCATCTCAACCTGGAGAACCCGGTGCCCCTGCGCTGGAGCGATGCGTTCTTTTCCGGCAACAGCCAACTGGCCGCCGTGGGCCTGAACCCGGTGCTGTTTTTGTATGACACGCTCAAGGTCGGCCAATCGCAGTTCGATGAAGCCCAGGTTCGCGAGTATTACCCGCACGTCGCCCAGTACCTGGGCGTGGCCCAGCCCGATGCCCAGTCCCTGAACTTCATTCGCGAACAAGGCGTACAGCCCTATCGACTGGCCGGCGAGCGCCCGCCCAACGTGATTTTCGTGATGCTCGAATCCCTCGGCACCAGCGCCGTGGGTGCCTATGGCAACCCGCTCAACCCCACGCCGAACCTGGATAAACTGGCGACGCAAAGCTGGTTCTTCAAACACTTCTACGTCCCCGTCACCGGCACAGCCAAAACCGTATGGGCCAGCATCACCGGTGTGCCCGACGTCACCCGCCAGGAGACCGCCACGCGCAATCCGCTGATCACGCGGCAACACACGTTGATCAATGCATTCGAGGGCTACCAGAAGTTCTACATGATCGGCGGCAACGCCGGCTGGGCGAATATCAATGCACTGATCCGCCAGAGCATCGACGATGTGCAACTGTTCGAGGAGAGCGACTGGCAATCGCCACGGGTGGACGTGTGGGGGATTTCCGACCTGGACCTGTTCAAGGAAGCTGACGGACTGTTAAGCGCGGTGCCCAAAGACCAGCCGTTCTTCGCCTATCTGCAAACCTCCGGCAACCATCGCCCCTTCACCATCCCCAAGCACAACGATGGCTTCCAGCTCAGCGACGTGACGCTGGAACAGGCCCAGGCCGCGGGTTCCCGCAGTGTCGAGCAGTACAACGCCGTGCGCCTGCTGGACTACAACATCGGCCGGCTGATGGACATCGCCAAGGCCGGCGGCTACTACGACAACAGCATTTTTGTGTTCTTCGGTGACCACAACACCCGCATCAGCCAGATCCCGCACATGGCGCCGGCCTTCGAACAGCTGGGCCTGGAAAGTAACAACGTGCCGCTGTTGATCCACGCCCCCGGCCTTGAGCCCCGGGTGATCGAAGAAGCGGTGGGGCTGGCCGACCTGCTGCCCACCGTCGCCGGCATGGCGGGCGTACCGTTTCGCAATGGCGCGATGGGCCGGGACATCCAGCAACCGGCGCCCGAGGGCGAACGCGTGGTGCCGCTGGTGTTGCGCGAGGGCACCTTCCCGATCATCGGCGGCGTGACCCAGGACTTCCTGCTGCAGATGCAATACGACGGCAGCTCTCCGACCTTGCATGACCTGGCATCACTCACCCCGCGTGACGATGTGGCCGCGCAGCACCCCGAGGAATTTCAGCGTTTGCAGGCGCTGACCCGTGGGCTGCATGAAAGTGCGCGGTTGATGCTGTTCAGGAATGTGCGTGAGTGATTACTTGGGCTGGAACGTCTCAAGGTACGCCAGGATGTTGTCGATTTTTTCCGGGTCGCTGATGCCCCAGAAAATCATGCGCGTACCACTCACCACCTTTTTTGGCGCTTCGATATAGGCCGCCAGCTTGTCGCGAGTCCAGACCACGCCGGAGTTTTTCATCGCGTCCGAATATTGATAGTCGGCGGTGGTACCGGCGGGTCGGCCGATGATGCCGTTGAGCTCCGGGCCAAAGCCACCGCGCGCGCCTTCGCCGACGCTGTGGCAGCCGCCGCAGGTCTTGCTGAAGAGCTTGGCGCCAGCCTCGGCATCGCCGGCCGCATTAGCCGTGCCGGTGTTGAGGATGAGCGCGAGGGTCAGTAGGACGTACTTCATGGGTGACTCCACATCGGGCGTTGCCGGCGATTATGCCTGTTTGTCAGGTGCGCATGCCCATCCAGATCACCGCTTCGGTCCACGCCGTAACCACCGGCGTCAGCGCACGAAACCAAGGGTCGCGAACATCAATCTGCGCTGCCGAGTGATCGTGGTGGTGTTGTTCTTCTTCGACGATGGAGGCAATGGCCGCCACGGCCAGCGGGTCTACGTCGCGTAAAGCGTGAAGTTGATGAGCCAGGTGCTTGAGCACCACGCTTTCCACCGCCACGGTGGTGGTGGCGATAGCCTTGCGCCCGCACACCCCGGTGAGCAGGCCCAGCACCAGCCCGCCAAGGCCACACAGCCAGTAGCTGCGGCAGCGTCGGTAGCCTCGCCGTTGCAACTCAGCCTGAAACACGGCGCGGTGGCGGCGCTCGTGGGCGAGGAACTCCTGGAGCTCCCCCACCATGCCGGGGGCGAACAACCGCGCCATAAACAGCTGGCCACTGTAGATACAGATCGCGCCATGTTCGCCGGCGTGGTCGACTTTGATCATGCGGTTACCCAGGTTCGGGTCGATCAAGGGGGCAGCGGAAGCGTTCACGGTTGACGACCTTGTGCGAAGGCCCGTGGGGTTCGGGCAGATCCTGATTGCAGAGCGCCGGTATCGTGCCGTACCACCGCGCAAATGCGCAACCTAGACCCTCGAATCGACCACCCATCGCCCCGTGCAGATCCAATAGAACCTATCCAACCCTATTCCACTCCACCCTACTGAACCCTGATGGTGGAGTAACGATCATGGCTCAGCCATCGATTTTGGTATTGGAAGACGACGAGATCATTCGGTCGTTGATGGTGGATGTACTGGAGGATTTCGGCGCGACGGTGACCTCTTTCCCTTCGGCCGATGAAGGGATGATTTACCTGGAGCGTGGCGATGACCCGGTGGATTTGATTGTCAGCGATGTGCAGATGCCGGGGTTGCTCAACGGTTATGACCTCAGCCGGGTAGTTGCACACCGCTGGCCGTCGGTGCCGGTATTGCTCACCTCGGGAAACGCCAGACTCGCAGAGCAATTGGGAGGCTCCGTGCGGTTCCTGCCCAAGCCGTGGAGCACCGAACATCTACTTGAGTGCGTGCAAACCGCGTTGACCCAGCAGGGGTCGTCCATGCATTGATAGCGTCGCGATATCATTTATGCCGAACTTCACAGCTGGCCTTATGGTCACTTAATTAAGCAGGGAGCGACTTTTCTGATCCACTGGTCAGCCTTTTCGCTTTGTGCGTTCAGCTGATGCTTACGTGTTGTGTAGAATCGTCGCCTTTTTTAACGCGTCATTCATGGCCGAAAGGCCCACAGTTCGAGCTCATTGAATGCATTCACAGGCCCATGATGGTGGTACGCCCTCATTGCTGGAAGCGTTGCGCGCAGGCACTGGCCTATTGCACGTAGCGCTGGAAAAACGCCTGCCGTTTTTTTCCGAGCACCTGGATGCCGGCTGGTACCAGCGCTTGATCCAGGCGTATTACGGGTTTTATGGGCCGATGGAAGCGGCGCTGTACGGCTGCGACTTCATCCCTGAAGGCTTCGACCCGGCGCTGCGTGTGAAAACACCGACCCTGTTGGACGATCTTCACGCCCTTGGCCTGGATGCCCCCGCGATCAATGCCTTGCCACACTGTGTGCAACTGCCCTCCTTCGACACCCCCGCAGCCTGCCTCGGCGCCCTGTATGTGCTGGAAGGCGCAACCTTGGGCGGCCAGGTATTGCGCCGGGAAATGGCCCTGCGCCTGGATCTGGACGCCGATAACGGCGGTGCGTTCCTCGATGTATACGGTGCCGAGACCGGTCGGCGCTGGAAGGATTTTCTCGACTATCTGGGCCGTCAGCCGCTGGACGCGCCAGCCAAACAGCGTGCGGTGAACGCGGCACGTTCGACATTCAGCTGCTTTGAGCAATGGCTCGACAGCCAGGAGGTACTGCTATGAAACCCGAAGACTTTGAAGAGCTGCTTGCCAACTGTGCCGACGAACCCATCCGCTTTCCGGGGGCGATCCAACCCCACGGCGTGCTGCTGACGCTGTCGGAACCCGACCTGAACATCATTCAAGTCAGTGCCAACATCGCCGCTTTGTTCAACCGCGACCCCGAGTCGTTGCTGGGTCAGCCGCTGCACACGCTGGTGGGTGCCGAGCATGCCCAGGCCGTGCAGGTCATGGCGGAACACAACAGTTTTGTCGATGCGCAGCCGCTGCATGTCACGTTCAACGGCGCCGAGTTCGAAGGCCTGTTGCACCGCCATCAGGATGTGCTGGTGCTGGAGTTCGAGCCGCGGCTCAAGGACTTCCGGCCACGGGCGCTGAAGGGGCGCAGCAGTGACCTGGGCAAGATGCTGCAACGGTTGCAGGCTGCGAAAACCCTGCAAGCGCTGTACGAAATCAGCGTGACTGAAATCCAGGCCATGACCGGTTACGACCGGGTGTTGATCTATCGCTTCGAAGAGGAAGGCCATGGTCAGGTGATCGCCGAAGCGTCGGCACCGTCCATGGAGTTGTTCAACGGCCTCTTCTTCCCTGCGTCCGACATCCCGGAACAGGCCCGCGAGCTGTATCGCACCAACTGGCTGCGCATCATCCCGAACGCCGCCTACGAGCCGGTGCCCCTGCTGCCCCGGTTGCGTCCCGACACCGGCGAGCCACTGGACTTGAGCTTCGCCACCCTGCGCAGCGTGTCGCCGATTCACTGCCAGTACATGCAGAACATGGGCGTGTTGTCGTCCATGAGCATTTCGCTGATGAAGGGCGACAAACTCTGGGGCCTGATCAGTTGCGGCAACCGTGAACCACTGTTGGTGCCCAATGACTTGCGCATCACCTGCCAGACCATCGGCCAGGTGTTGTCATTGCAGATCAGCGCCATGGAAGCCCTGGACCTGAGCCGTCAGCGTGAGGAAAAAGTTGAGGCCTTGGCGTTGCTGGATAAAGCCATGAAGGCGTCAGAAGAAAACGTGTTCGACGGCCTGGCCCAGCGCGGTCAGTTGCTGATGGACCTGACCTTGTCCAGCGGCGTGGCGATCATCGAAGACAAGCAACTGCACCGCTACGGCAACTGCCCGGAACCCGCTCAGATCCGTGCATTGCACAAGTGGTTGCAAGACAGCGGCGAGCCGGTGTTTTCCAGCCATAACCTTGTGTCGGTCTACCCGCCAGCTGCCGAATTTCAACAGGTGGCCAGTGGTGTCCTGGCAATGAGCCTGCCAAAGCCTGTGGATAACGGCGTGCTGTGGTTCCGCCCGGAAGTGAAAGAGAGCATCAACTGGAGCGGCGACCCGAACAAGCCGCTGGCCCTGGAAAACTCCAACGCCGGCCTGCGCCTTCGCCCACGCACCTCGTTTGAAATCTGGAAAGTGGAAATGGCCGGTATCTCCACCAAATGGAGCCACGGCGACCTCTTCGCAGCCAATGACCTGCGCCGCTCGGCCCTGGAAAACGATCTGGCCCGCCAGGTGCTGCGCGAGCAACAAGCCGTGCGTGCCCGCGATGACCTGGTGGCGGTGGTATCCCACGACCTGCGCAACCCGATGACGGTAATCTCCATGCTCTGCGGCATGATGCAAAAGGCTTTCAGCTCCGACGGCCCGCACACATCGCGCCGCATTTCCTCGGCCATCGACACCATGCAACAGGCCGCCGGGCGCATGAACGTATTGCTGGAGGATTTGCTCGACACCTCAAAAATCGAGGCCGGACGCTATGTGGTCAAACGGGTGGCCCTGGACGTCAGCCAAATGTTCGAAGAGGCCTATTCCCTGCTGGCGCCACTGGCGATGGAAAAAGGCATCGACCTGTCGTTCAACGCCGAGCCTGGCCTGCAGATCAACGGCGACCCGGAGCGACTGTTTCAGGTGCTGTCGAACCTGATTGGCAATGCCATCAAGTTCACCCCGCGCCAAGGCCATATCGGCATCAGCGCATTGAGCAATGGTGAAGAGATCGTGTTTTCGGTGCGCGACTCCGGTGAAGGCATTGCGCCTGAGCAATTGCCGCATGTGTTTGATCGCTACTGGACCCAGGCCGAAAACAACCCCACCGGTACGGGTCTGGGGCTGTATATCACCCAGGGGATAGTCCAAGCCCATGGCGGCAAAATCGTTGCCGAGAGTGAAGTCGGACGTGGCAGTGAGTTCCGCTTTACCGTGCCGAGGGTGATCGAGGACTCCCATACCTGACCGCTCCTGTGGCGAGCCTGCTCGCCACGCAAAAATGGCGGGAGACGTCTGAAGCCGGTTGCCAACCGCCGTCATATCTTGCAGCAGGGCGTTTATAGCCCACCTTCTCCAGGCTCTATAAGTTTGGCGCCACTTCGCGCCAAGGGGCGAAGTAACCCACGACTAATAGAGAGAAGGACACGTCCATGATCAGCTCCATCAACGCCGTACAACTCCCCCCTCAATACCCCACTGCGCCGCAGGATGATGCAACCCTCCAACGCAAGAAGCGCAGCATCGAAGCACCTCAGTCGCAACTGGAGCCTCAAGAAGCCGACGGTTCGGCGCGCAACCGCCGAACCGGAAGTGGCGGCCTGGACAGCCTGGGCAGAGGAAACCTGCTCTAAACCGTAGGAAGAAGGGCAGCACACTGCCCTTCTTCTTTACTGACCGCCCCGCCTTAACAAAACACTGACATCCGTTGCGCTAACCTTGCCGGTTCAACCCTGGCCGGAGCCTTTTACTGCATGCCACACCCAGACACCTTGCCTGCCGTACTCGCCGGACCTCTGCTGCGGCGCCTGGAACCCCGGCGCCTGGTGCTGTGGCTGGTGGGAAGCCGCGCATTGCCCCTGACCCTGAAGCTGCACTGTGCCGAACGGAGCCTGGAAATACCCCTGGGCCAGGACCAGTGCCAGATCGTGCCAGTGGGGCGCCAGGCGTTTATCCATCTGATTGATGTACGGTTGGACGAGGCGCTGCCACAGGACGTGGTCATCAACTATGACCTGCTGGTCGACGATGCCGGCATTGCCGAGTGGGCACCGCACCTGCTGTACGCCGACACGCGATGCCCAAGTTTCGTACTGCACAGCCATATCCATCAGTTGGTACACGGCTCGTGCCGTAAACCTCACCACAAGGCCGACGAAGGCCTGCTCTGCCTCGATCGCCTGCTGGCCGATGCACAGACCCCAGCCGACCGCCCAGCCTTGCTGATGATGAGCGGCGACCAGGTGTACGCCGACGATGTCGCCGGCCCGATGTTGCGGGCGATCCATGGGCTGATTGCGCGTCTGGACCTGTTCGATGAATACCTGGAAGGCGCCGTGGTAGACGACAGCGCCAGCCTCTACGGGCATCACGCCAGCTACTACAACCGCGCGGATCTGCTACCTGCGCTGGACAGCAATGAGACCCTGCGCGAACGTTTTTTTGGTGGCGTGAAAAAGCCGATTTTCACCAGCAGTACCGCCGACAATCACCTGGTGACCTTCGCCGAGGTCATGGCGATGTACCTGCTGGTGTGGTCACCTACCCCCTGGTCACTGATCACCCTACAGCCACCGCAACTGAACGCCGATGAAGCTGCGCGCTATGCCCGCGAACAGGTGCAGGTGGATAAATTTCGCGATGGCTTGCCGGGCGTAGCGCGGGTATTCGCCCATCTGTCCACGTTGATGATCTTCGACGATCACGACATTACCGACGACTGGAACCTCAGCGCGCAATGGGAAGAAACCGCCTACGGCCATCCGTTCTCCACACGCATCATCGGTAACGCCCTGCTTGCGTACCTGTTGTGCCAGGGTTGGGGTAATAACCCGGACGCCTTTGATGAGTTGGTGGGCCACACCCAGGCACTGGCCACCCAGGCGCAGAACAATCACCTGGACGCCCAGGCACAGGATGATTTACTCGCGGCGCTGCTGAAGTTCCAGCAGTGGCACTATGTGCTGCCCACCACCCCGGCCATGGTGGTGCTCGACACCCGCACCCGGCGCTGGCGCAGCGAATTCACCCTAAAGCAACCGTCCGGCCTGCTGGACTGGGAAGCCTTGAGCGAACTGCAACAGGAACTGCTCGACCACCCCTCGGCCATCATCGTCTCCCCCGCGCCGATCTTTGGCGTCAAGCTGATCGAGACCGTGCAGAAAATCTTCAGTTGGTGCGGCCACCCCTTGCTGGTGGACGCGGAAAACTGGATGGCCCATCGCGGCGCGGCCCAGGTGATCCTCAACATCTTCCGACACTCGCGTACACCTGGTAACTACGTGATCCTCTCGGGCGACGTGCACTACTCGTTCGTCTATGAAGTGCTGATCCGCCATCGCAACGCCGGCCCCAGGATCTGGCAGATCACCAGCAGCGGCATCAAGAATGAATTCCCAGCGCGATTGCTGGAATGGTTCGACCGCCTCAACCGCTGGCTGTACTCACCGCGGTCGCCGCTCAACTGGTTCACTCGCCGCCGCACCATGCAGGTAGTACCGCATATTCCGGAGCATGCCGAAGCGGGTGAGCGGCTATGGAATTCGGCGGGGATTGGCCAGGTGTTTTTCAATGAACACGGCCAGCCGGAAACGATTTACCAGCACAACGCGGATGGGAAAGCTCGGACGAGGATGATGGCGCCGAAACAATAGCCTATTGCCACCCCTCTATAACCGGCCATCCGCCCTATTCAAAGCGCACAAGCCCCGTTGTACAGTAGCCCCAGCCACGGAGTATCGGCATCAATATGGCTGGCCCTGGACGCCAGCCCATGCAAGGAGCGCGCAGATGGACGATACCTCCGACGACGGCAACCTGAAGAGTGATTTCTCTCACCTCAACGCCGACATGCTGCATACCGTGCTGGAGCTGGTCAGCGACGGAATCTGGGACTGGAACGCCAATACCGGGTTCGTCTACCGCAACCCAGGCTGGTACGAAATGCTGGGCTACCCCCGCCACTCCCTGGAAAACAGCGTGTTCACCTGGGAGAACGTCATCCACCCGGAAGATTATCCCCAGGTGATGACGCTGTTCGATGACTACATCAACCGTCGCGCCCCCCATTATCAAATCGAATACCGTTGCCGCAAAAAAGATGGCAGTTACCTGTGGATCGAAGACCGGGGCTACGTGATTGCGCGCAACCCCGACGGCTCGGTGGCGCGGATGGTGGGCGCCCATCGCGATATTCATACACGCAAGTGCTCCGTCGAACAGTTGGAGCGGCGCAACCAATCCCTTGAGGCGCTGGTGGCCGAGCGCACGCGCGAGTTGTCACGGGTCAATCAGCAGTTGCAATTGCAGTTGGACGAAAACCGCTCCCTGGCCGAACGGGATGCATTGACCCTCGTTGCCAACCGCTACCGCCTGGAAAAAGTCCTGTTGGAAGAGTGCGACCGCGCCCAGCGTTTTCGCCTGCCACTGGCATTGATCGCGATGGATATCGATGACTTCAAGCCGATCAATGACCAGCATGGTCACGGCGTGGGCGACCAAACCCTTTTGCAGGTAGTGGAATGCCTGGAAAGCTGCCTTCGCCAAGGCGACCTGCTGGCCCGCTGGGGAGGCGATGAGTTCATGGTGGTGCTGCCCAAAAGCTCGCTGGAAACCGCCACGGCACTGGCCGAAAACATCTGCCAGACGATGCGCAAGATTCCGACGCGCAGCAACCTCCACGTCACCCTGAGCCTGGGTGTGGCCGAGCGCCGTATGAATGAGTCCCCCGCCGCCCTTATGGCACGTGCCGATCAGGCGCTGTATCGCGCGAAGGCGGCGGGCAAGGATGGGGTGTCGACGTAGCATCGACGGGGCTACGACGTTGCCAAAAACGAGCTTTTGGCAACAGCTCCTTCCGATTTGGAATGACCCGGCGACTTTATTTCGTTTGCGGCAGGGCCTGGTCCACGGCTTAGATAAAAACACGCCCGCCACTGCCGAGTCCGAGATTCATGAGCCGCGAAACCATCAGCCAGTCGATTTCCATCGTTCATCCCATCAGCCTCAGCCATGGCAGGAACGCCGAGGTATGGGACACCACGGGCAAACGCTATATCGATTTTGTCGGCGGGATCGGCGTGCTCAACCTTGGCCATTGCCACCCGGGTGTGGTGGCGGCGATTAGTGAGCAGGCGACGAAGTTGACCCACTATGCATTCAACGCGGCGCCCCACACACCCTACATCGAACTGATGGATCGCCTGACCAGGTTTATCCCGGTGGACTACCCCGTCAGCGGCATGCTTACCAACAGCGGCGCAGAAGCTGCAGAAAATGCCTTGAAGATCGTCCGCGGCGCCACCGGCCGCACGGCAGTGATCGCCTTTGACGGTGCCTTCCACGGCCGCACCCTGGCCACCCTCAACCTCAATGGCAAGGTGGCGCCCTACAAACAAAAGGTTGGCGTACTGCCCGGCCCGGTGTATCACCTGCCCTACCCCAGCGCCGATAACGGCGTGAGCTGCGCTGAAGCGCTGAAAGCCATGGACCGCCTGTTCAGCGTGGAAATCGACGTCAATGACGTCGCCTGTTTCATCATCGAGCCGGTGCAGGGCGAAGCCGGTTTCCTCGCCTTGGATATCGAGTTCGCCCAGGCGTTGCGGCGCTTGTGCGATGAGAAAAACATTCTGCTGATTGCCGATGAAATCCAATCCGGCTTCGGTCGCACCGGCCAGCGTTTCGCCTTCTCACGCCTGGGCATCGAACCGGATTTGATCCTGCTGGGCAAAAGCATCGCCGGCGGCGTACCGCTGGGTGCGGTGGTCGGGCGCAAGGCATTGATGGATAACCTGCCCAAAGGCGGGTTGGGCGGGACGTACTCCGGCAACCCCATCGCCTGCGCAGCGGCGCTGGCCACCCTCGATGCAATGACCGATGAACATTTGCAGGCCTGGGGCTCGCGGCAGGAAGCAGCGATCGTCGGCCGCTATGAAGCCTGGCGTTCGCAGCACCTGTCGCCGTACCTGGGCCGCCTGACCGGCGTCGGTGCCATGCGCGGCATCGAACTGACCAACGCCGACGGCACGCCCGCGCCCCGGCAACTGACCCAATTGCTGAGCCTGGCGCGAGACGCCGGGTTGCTGTTGATGCCCAGCGGCAAGTCGCGGCACATCATCCGCCTGTTGGCACCGCTGACCATTGAGGCTGCGGTAATGGAAGAAGGACTGGATATTCTCCAGGCGTGCCTCAAGCAGTTGGTTTAACCACCCGCCTCCGCCGGTCGGCAGCCTTGCTCCGCGATAAGGGCATTGTGCTGCCTTGACCTGACCTCCCTCCCCGCTGAAAATGCGCGACGCTTTTTTGTCTCCCGTTTACTGAAGTAGTGAAATTTCAATGTCCGATTCTTACACCGAACAATCCGCCGAAGAATCCGTAGTCGCCTTGCACGCCAAAGCTGAATACGAAAACGCCATCAATCTTTCACAGCATGTGCCAGCCGCCAAGATCATCAGCGAGATGGTGCTGGACGCCTTTCACACCTCCAAGGAAAGCGACCAGATCCGCGAACTGCGCGTCGCCATCCGCCAGGCCCACGACGCCTTCGACGACGACAAGGCCTACGACCTGATGGGCCAGCTCAAGCAGCTCAAGGACGCCGAAGCCGCTGACAACATCGCCCTTGAAGACCTGAGCAGCAAGTTCTCCATCAGCCGCATCCTGTCGAGCTTCAAGGATGATCCGCAGTTTCAGGAGCTGGTCTACGGGCTGGCCCTCAAAGTGCTGAACCAGTCTCACCAGGCCATCAGCAACCCAAGCGCCGGCAAAGGCAAGGCTGCTCGCCCCAAGAAAGAAGCCGAAGTGTTTGTGATCAGCAAGGACGGCATCAGCGTCACCCTGCCGCTGCGCACGCCACGCTCGCGGTTAAACGTCGACCGTGAGGCGTTCGAATTCCTGGGTTTCAGCTTTGTAGGCGAAGGCGATGAAGCCGAGCTGGAGGTTGAAAGCTTTGTGGATAACGCCGGCGTTGAGCAGCCGCTGAGCCGCAAGAGCGTGATTACTGCGCTGCAACAGCAGACGGCGTTTGAGGGTTACAGCATCGCGCAACAGTGATACCACTGAACTGAATGCGGGAGGGAGCAATCCCCTCCCACATCGGCGCTAGACCGTCGCCGCAAACACCTCGCGAAACCGCTCCATCTCCCGCTTGCTACCCACCGTCACGCGCACCCACTGCGGCCAGCTTTTCCACACCCGCCCGATCAGTACGCCTTGCGTGGCAAGTTTCTCGATGACCTGCTCGGCCGGTTGCTTCACGTCGATCATGAAGCAGTTGGCCTGGGAGGCCGTGCAGGTGAAGCCACGGCCCTTGAGCCAGGTGATTGTTTCATCGCGCAACTGGGCATTGAGCGCCTTGCGTTGTGGCAGCAGCTTCACATCTTCCAGGCTGGCGAGTCCGCCGAGCAAGGATGAACCTGCCGGCACATTGTCACCGCCGAACACCGCCAGCCGTACCAGCAGCGCCGGGTGGCCGATCGCCAGGCCCAGACGGGCGCCGGCCATGCCGTAGATTTTCGAGAAGGTGCGCAATACCAACAGGTCGTCATGCTCCTTGACCCAGCTCACCACGCTTGGGGTGTCGGCAAAGTCGATGTAGGCCTCGTCCACCACCAATACGCTGCCCTTGGGTTTGTTCGTCAGCGCCTGGCGAATAGCCTCAGTGGAGGTGATGGTGCCAGTCGGATTGTTGGGATTGCATACATAGAGCATCCCCGCCTGGGGATCGGCGGCGAGCATGGCGGGGACGTCATGGGCGTGGTCGGCATTAAGGCCCACTTCGCGCACCGGCGCCTTACCGGACTCGGCGGCCTGGCGCGGTACTTCGTAGGACGGCGTGGCCATCACCAGGCCGCGAGTTTCGCTGGTGAACGCCAGCACCGCGTAGCGCAGTGCGGCCATGGAGCCGGCGAACACCGCCACCTGCTCTTCGGCAATCCCGTGCTGCTGGGCAAACAAGCCGGCCAAGGCGTACATGTGTTTGTACGGATACCGCCCGGCTGTCGCGATGCCGCGCTGCATCGCTTCGCGGGCCGCCGTCGAAGGCCCGTAGGGGCTTTCGTTGTAGTTGAGCAGTACCTTGTCAGCGTTGGCCGGCGCGGGCGCGGCGACCGCCCAATCCAGGCGCCCGAGCAAAGGCAGGGCGGCGCCCAGGGCGAGAAGGGACCGACGACTAACGCTGACCATGGTGACTACTCCTTGTAGGCGGGTGATGGATTCGCACAGCTCGTATAGAAGGGTATGACGAGACAAGGAACGAATGATTTAACCGAGCCGCCATGAAAAAGCCCCGTACGACTTGCGAAGACGGGGCTTTTTCTGGTGCCTGCTACGTATTGGGGTTAGTTCAGCTGTAACTTCCGCTTCAGGCCCTGCATGACCGCTGCTTTGTTCTGCAGGTAGTCATTCAAGCCACGTGCACGCAGGTTGCAGGCATCACATTCGCCACAGCCGGTGCCGATAACGCCGTTGTAGCAGGTCAGGGTCTGCTCGCGGACCAGGTCCAGTTGCTGGTGGTAATCCGCCAGTGCCCAGGTCTCAGCCTTGTTCAGCCACATCAACGGGGTTTCCAGGCGCACGTCGTACTCCATGCCCAGCTTGAGGGCCTGGTTCAAGGCTTTGACGAACTCATCACGGCAATCGGGGTAGCCGGAGAAGTCGGTTTCACACACGCCGGTGATCACCGTCTCGGCCTTAACCTGATACGCGTAGATAGCCGCCAGGGTTAAAAACAGAATATTGCGGCCCGGCACGAAGGTGCTCGGCAGGCTTTCGCCGGAGCTGTTCACGGTCGGCACCGGGATGTTGTCGCGGGTGAGGCTGCTGATCGCCAGTTCGTTGAGCAGGGACACGTCCATCACTTTGTGAACGGTGGCCCCCAGTTGCTTGGCCAGTTGCTGGGCGACTTCGATTTCCGCCACATGACGCTGACCGTAATCGAAGGTGATGCAGTGCACTTCGTCATACAGCGGCAGCGCCTGGATCAGACAGGTCGTCGAATCCTGACCGCCACTGAACACCATAACGGCTTTTTTACTCATCACTTGCTTCCTGCCGGGGTAGGGTTGGGTCGTAGTTTAAAGCTCACTCAATAAAAAACCCCGCGCTTCTTTCGAAGGCGGGGCCTTTTTACTACTCGAACACTCAGTGTGCGTAGGTCAGCAACAGCTCTTTCGGTACTTGGAAATCCAGGGACATCATCACGCTGAGCGCGGTGATGGTGAAGATCGAGAACACGAACAGCTTGCGCGCCCAGACGGTGTCGTCCACCGCCTTGTAGCCGGTCCAGGCCATGTACAACCAGTACATGCCCATGGCCGCGGCGACGGCAAGGTAGCTCATGCCGGCGTAGCCACTGAAGGTCAACATCAAGGTCGCCACGAGGAAGGCCAGGATGTAGAGCAGGATGTGTTTCTTGGCGACCTGGATGCCACGCTTGACCGGCAGGACCGGAATCGAAGCAGCCAGGTAGTCGTTGAAGCGGAAGATCGCGATGGCGTAGGAATGCGGCATCTGCCACAGGCTGAACATCACCAGCAGCACCAGCGCAGCCATGTCGAAGCTATTGGTCACAGCCACATAACCAATCACCGGCGGCATCGCCCCCGACAGACTGCCCACCAGCGTGCCGTGAACCGACTTGCGCTTGAGGTACAGGCTGTAGAGGCCGACGTAGATGACAAAACCGATCACGGCAAACAACGCCGCCAGCGGGTTGGCCACCTGGTACAACAGCGCCACACCGGCAACACCCAGGACGGTCGCGAAAATCAGCGCCAGTTTCAGGGAGATAAGGCCCTGGACCAGCACGCGATTCTTGGTGCGCTCCATCTTGATGTCGATGTCACGGTCGATGCAGTTGTTGAAGACACAGCCGGAAGCCACCACCAGGGACGTACCGATCATCGCAGCCAGGAAGATGGCCAGATCGACATGTCCCTTGGAGGCCAGGAAGAAACCGCCCGCCACAGAAAGCACGTTACCGAAAATGATCCCCGGTTTGGTGATTTGGATAAAGTGCTTAAGCGACATCGGGTCTTACCTCACTTCGCCATCATGAACGTATGGATGCTGAACATGATCCATATCGACAGGCCAACCAGCAGCAGGATTACTATGCCTGCGAACACGAACGCAACCACGTTATCGCGCTGCTCTTTAGAGCGATCCAGGTGCAGGAAGTACACCAGGTGAACCAGAACCTGAATCACCGCGAACGCCAGCACGATCATCAAAGTGATCGACTTCGGCAGGGTCGGGTACATCACCAGACCGAACGGGATGAGCGTCAGGATTACCGACAGGATGAAGCCGATGGCGTACGACTTAACGCTGCCGTGGCTCGCATCATGGCTGTCATGGTCATGGGAGTGTGCATTAGCCATTACAGAGTCCCCATCAGGTAAACAACGGTGAAGACGCAGATCCAGACCACGTCCAGGAAGTGCCAGAACAGGCTCAGGCAGCTCAGGCGAGTCTTGTTGGTGTTGGTCAGGCCGTGTTTATTGACCTGATACATCATCACCGCCATCCACAGCAGGCCGGCAGTTACGTGCAGACCGTGGGTGCCTACCAGCGTGAAGAACGCCGACAGGAAGCCGGAACGGTGCGGGCCGTAGCCTTCGGAGATCAGCAGGTGGAACTCGTTGATCTCCATGCCGATGAAGCCCAGGCCGAACAGGAAGGTCAGTGCCAACCAGCTCAGGACGCCTTTCTTGTTGCCCTTATAGAAGGCCAACATGGCGAAGCCGTAGGTGATCGAACTGAACAACAGCAAGGCGGTTTCGCCGAGCACGTAAGGCAGTTCGAAGATGTCGTGGCCCGACGGGCCACCCGCTACGTTGTTTACCAGTACCGCGTACACCGCGAAGATCGACGCAAACAAGATGCAGTCGGTCATCAGGTAGAGCCAGAAACCGAAAACGGTCATCGGCCCCGAGTCGTGGTGATGGTCATCGTGCCCATGGTCATCGACATGGGCGTGTCCAGCATTGGTCACTAAGTTCGACATGGTTTAAGCCTGTTCCAACGAGGTTTCTACACGGTTGGCCGGGATTTTCTTCTCGGCGACCAGGCGAGCGTGCTGCTCGGCTTCGATGCGCTCGATCGTTTCGACCGGCACCATGTAGCCTTGATCATCACGTGCTGCGTGGACAATGAAGTAGCCGATGGTGCCCACCAGGCTCACGATTGCCAGCCACCAGATGTGCCAGATCATCGCGAAACCGAACACGGTCAACAGCGCCCCCATCACCACGCCAGTGGCGGTGTTGCTTGGCATGTGGATCGGTTCGTAGTGCTTAGGTTGCTGGTACGCAGTACCGTCTTCCTTGGCTTCGGTGAACGCATCGATGGTGTTCGCAGTCGGGATCACCGCGAAGTTGTAGAACGGTGGTGGCGACGAGGTCGACCATTCCAGGGTGTGGCCATTCCATGGGTCGCCGGATTCGCAAGCGTTCTGCTTACGGTCACGGATGCTCACGTACAGCTGGATCAACTGGCAGGCGATGCCCACAGCGATCATGATTGCACCGAACATGGCGACGTACAGGTACGGTACCCACTCAGGGTTGGTGGTGGCGTTCAGACGACGGGTCATGCCCATGAAGCCCAGTGCATAGAGCGGCATGAACGCGACGAAGAAGCCCGAGATCCAGAACCAGAATGCAGCCTTGCCCCAGCCTTCGTGCAGCTTGAAGCCGAACGCTTTCGGGAAGTAGAAGCTGAAACCAGCGATGTAGCCGAATACAGCACCACCGATGATCACGTTGTGGAAGTGAGCGATCACGAACAGGCTGTTGTGCAGCACGAAGTCAGCGCCCGGGATGGCCAGCAGTACACCGGTCATGCCGCCGATAGCGAAGGTCACCATGAAGCCCAGGGTCCACAGGACCTGGCTGGTCATGCGCAGACGACCGTGGTAGATGGTGAACAGCCAGTTGAATAGCTTCACCCCCGTCGGGATGGAAATCAGCATCGTCGCCAGGCCGAAGAAGGCGTTGACGCTGGCCCCCGAACCCATGGTGAAGAAGTGGTGCAGCCACACCATGAAGCCCAGTACAGAGATTGCGCCCGATGCGTAAACCATCGAGTGGTGACCGAACAGGCGCTTGCCGGTAAAGGTCGAGATCACTTCGGAGAAGATACCGAACGCCGGCAGGATCAGGATGTACACCTCAGGGTGCCCCCATGCCCAGAACAGGTTCACGTACATCATTGGATTGCCACCAAGTTCATTGGTGAAAATGTGGAAATCCAGGTAACGGTCAAGCGACAGCAGCGCCATGGTAGCGGCCAGGATCGGGAACGAAGCCACGATCAGCACGTTTGCCCAGGTGCAGGTCCAGGTGAAGATCGGCATGTCCATCAGTTTCATGCCAGGGGCGCGCATTTTCAGGACGGTGGCCAGGAAGTTGACCCCCGTCAGCGTCGTCCCGAGTCCTGATAACTGTAGCGCCCAGATGTAGTAGTCCACACCCACGCCAGGGCTGTATTGCAAGCCAGACAATGGCGGATACGCAACCCAACCGGTCTTGGCGAATTCGCCGACGCCCAGGGACACGTTGATCAGCACCACGCCGGAAACCAGCAGCCAGAAGCTCAGGGAGTTCAGGAACGGGTAGGCAACGTCGCGCGCACCGATCTGCAGCGGCACCGCAAGGTTCATCAGGCCGGTGAAGAAAGGCATCGCCATGAAGATGATCATGATCACACCGTGGGCGGTGAAGATCTGGTCATAGTGTTCAGGCGGCAGGTAGCCAGGCGAACCTTCGGTGGCCATAGCCAACTGGGTACGCATCATGATGGCGTCGGCAAAACCGCGCAGCAGCATGACCATGGCAACGATGATGTACATCACGCCGATTTTCTTGTGGTCGACCGACGTCAACCACTCGGTCCACAGGTAGGTCCACTTCTTGAAATAAGTGATTGCTGCAAACAGTGCCAGACCACCCAGCGCGATCATGGCGATGGTAATCATCACAATCGGCTCGTGGAACGGGACCGCATCCCAACTTAATTTACCAAACATCGTTTACTCCTCTGCCCCAGCAGTTGAATGCGAGCCCGTGTCAGAACCTTCAACCGCGGCCACTTCTTTCTTCTCGTGCTTGACCGGCTTGCCTGGTTTCATACCTTCGTACTTGTCGACGATTTTCTGAAACAGGTTCGGCTCATACGCGGAGTACAGGGCGACTGGGTTGTTCTGGCTTGGTTTGGTCAGGGCATCGTATTCAGCTTGATCAAGCTGTTTAGGTGCGGCCTTGACTTCGGCTACCCAGGCGTTGAAATCTTCCTGGCTCGTCGAGATCGCTTTGAATTTCATGCCGGTGAAGCCAGCGCCGCTGTAGTTCGCGGAGATGCCTTCCATTTCAGCTTTTTCGTTGGCGATCAGGTGCAGGCGTGTCTGCATGCCGGCCATCGCGTAGATCTGACCGCCCAGGGCTGGGATGAAGAACGAGTTCATCACGGCGTCGGAGGTGATCCGGAAGTTAAGCGGGGTGTTTTCCGGGAAACGGATCTGGTTAACCGTGGCGATACCCAGGTCCGGGTAGATGAACAGCCACTTCCAGTCCAGCGCGACCACTTCGATGTTGATCGGCTTGACGTCGGACTCCAGCGGACGGTACGGGTCCAGCTCGTGGGTCGACTTATAGGTGATGTAACCCAGGGCGATGATGATGAGGATCGGAACCAGCCACACCGCGATTTCAATCTTGGTGGAGTGCGACCACTTCGGCGCGTAGGTCGCGCTGGTGTTCGACGCGCGGTATTTCCAGGCGAAGGCGAAGGTCATGATGATCACAGGCACCACGACCAACAGCATCAGCAGGGTGGCAGTGATGATCAGGTTTCGTTGATCCAGACCGATCTGTCCTTTCGGGTCCATCAAGGTCCACTTGCAGCCTCCCAGCATTAACATCATGCCAAGCAGCGGCAAAAAGCCTAGTAATCGGGGGTACCTGTTTTTACTCATCTCACGACCTCTAAAGCAGCTTGCGCAATGCAGTTGGGTTTTGATCGCCAACACTTCACCCTGCCAAGGGTTGGCATTTCTCTTCGATTGAATAAGAGCCTGCCCGTCACGTCATATAGGTACGCTTCACGAGCCTGCGGTGAGTTCTTATTCGATTTCGTGGTTAAAGGCCTTGTTACAGACCAATTCCCTTTGGTGCGGATAGTTGAAAGGCTGCCGGAACCTTGGGGTCGCACAGAGCCGTCCATCTGCCCCTCGACCGCTCCAGTGCTCAAAGATTGAGCAGCACCGGACATTCAGTGCGGGCGATTGTAGTTAGCTGGCGATGTATAAACCATGTCTTATAAAGAAATAATTTTTATCGATTACAGCAATAATCCTTCACCAATATTGCAAAGGTTCGCGATCTTATCGCGTTCGATTCCCAACAAAAACCACAAAAATTGCCGTGTTATAGGGCAATCCGTCACGGCCCTTACACCCCGTAAGGGCCTGCAAAACCTAACCAACCCCCCAGAAAACAAGGCATTCGGACATCACTCAAAGCCTTGTACGGCGTGAGGTACGCGCTGTCACCCAAACCACGAACTGACAGCACATCTTGGAGGTTTCTTGCAAATTTAAGCGCTGGTTTGGCAGGTCAGAAACGTCCTGCGGCGGCTTCCGTGTGACAACATGTCGCACATTGCGCGCACCCAAAATTGTCCGGCGTCACGTTCTGTTCACAAAACCCTACATGCAAAACGCCCCGGCCTTCCTTGAAGAAGGGCCGGGGCGTTTTGCTGATGGATTCACGCCTTGCGCTGGCGATTACGATAGATACCCAGGGGCACCAGGATGACCGTCAGCACGAACGCCACCAGCGCCCATTGCGCCAGGGACAAGCCGAGTACCGGCGGGTATGGGGTGCTGCAGAAACCGTCGACCTGGAAGCCCAGCGGGAAGACCTTGGCCAGGGGCAGGTCGTCGACGATAGGTTGCAGCACATCGATGCCGCAGCTGACCTGCGGGAAGAACTGGGTGTACACATGGTGGCCGGCTGCGGCCACCCCACCGAGGGCGCTGAGTACCACCAGGCCTTCGAACAGCGTGATAGCACCTTTGCTGCGCATGGCCGCGCCAATGAACGCAAAGATCGCAATCAGCAGCAAGGCGTAGCGCTGCAGGATGCACAACGGGCACGGCGCCTCGCCCAACACCACCTGCATGTACAACGCACCACCGATCAGTGCCAGGCAGATAATGCCCAGCAACACCAGAAAGCGCCGCTCCCTGCCTAAACGCAATTCGTCACTCATCCCCGTATCCCTTTGTTTGGTTGTGCCAATGGCCGCAAGTTTACACACAGAGAGTGGTTTAAACAGAGAGGGGTTAACAGGGGATTAATCGGGAAGAACAGAGATCCAAATGTGGGAGGGGGCAAGCCCACTCCCACATTTTTGACCGTGTTACTCCAACGCCGCAGCCGGGCCGAAGAATTCGTAGCGGCTTTGTTTTTCCGGTACACCGAGGGCCTTGAGGTGGCGCTTGATCACCGCCATGAAACCTTTAGGGCCGAGGAAGTACGCGTCCAGGTCACGTTGCTCCGGCAACCACGCCGCCAGTTGCTCCTGGCTCAGCAGGCCGACTGTATCCGCCGCCGGGCTCACGCCGTCATCCTCGGCATAGCAATAGAAGCGCTTGAGCTGCGGGTGCTTGGCCGCCAGTGCATCCACCCAATCACGGAACGCATGCACCCCGCCATTGCGCGCGCAGTGGATAAAGTGCACCGGACGCTCGGTGGCCAGTGCCGCTTCCAGCATCGGCAAGGTTGGGGTGATCCCTACCCCGCCGCTGATCAGCACCAACGGTTTATCGCTGGCCGCCAGAGTGAACTCGCCCGACGGCGGAAACAGGTCAATCGTCGCACCGACCTGCAACTGGTCATGCAGGTAGTTGGAAACCCGCCCGCCGGCCTCGCGCTTGACGCTGATGCGGTACTGACCCGCATCACTCAACGCCGACAATGAATAGTTGCGGCGCACTTCCTCACCGTCGAGCACCAGCTTCATGCCGATGTATTGGCCCGGCGCGGCAGCGAGGATCGCCCCGTTGTCCACCGGTGCGAAATAGAAGGAGGTAATCTCGGCGCTCTCTTCCACACGCTTGACCACGGTAAACGCCCGCGCACCGCGCCAGCCGCCGGGGGCCTGGGCTTTCTCTGCGTAGATGGCTGCTTCGGCGCCGATCAGAATGTCTGCCAGTTGGCCGTACGCGGCGCCCCAGGCACTCATCACCTCAGGGGTGGCGATCTCGCTGCCCAGCACCTCGGAAATCGCCCGCAGCAGGCAAGCGCCCACAATCGGGTAATGCTCCGGCAGGATCTGCAGGGCCACGTGCTTGTTGATGATCTTCGCCACCAAGTCGCCCAGTTGGTCGAGCTGGTCGATATGCCGTGCGTACATCAATACGCCATTGGCCAGGGCGCGGGGCTGATCACCGCTGGCCTGGTGGGCCTGGTTGAACAGCGGGCGGACCTCAGGGTACTCGGAGAGCATCATGCGGTAGAAATGGGTGATCAGCGCTTCGCCGCCGCTTTCCAGCAGGGGCACGGTGGATTTGACGATGGCACGGTCTTGGGCACTAAGCATGGGAGCCTCCTGGGCTTCTTTACTGATTACCCTTAGCTACTCAGTATTCATGCCAACTAATAAATCCTTCCATTTCAACGATTTGAATAATATGTAGTCAGTATGACCTCCTACACTTTATAGTCATAAGGACTACAAGGAGTCATTATGACTGCACACTCGCTGCTCACCACCCTGCTGCCGCTGGTCGCCGACCTGTCACGGGAACTGCCCGAAGGCGAACGCTATCGACGCCTGCTGCAAGCCATGCGCGCCCTATTGCCGTGTGATGCGGCCGCACTGTTGCGCCTGGACGGCGAATCGCTGGTACCGCTGGCGGTGGATGGCCTGAGTGCAGACACTCTGGGCCGCCGCTTCAAGGTCAGCGAACACCCGCGCTTCGCCGTGCTGCTCAGCAGCCCCGGGCCCACACGCTTTGACAGTGACAGCGAATTGCCCGATCCCTACGACGGCCTGGTCGATGGCTTGCACGGTCATCTGCAAGTGCACGACTGCATGGGCTGCCCACTGTTCGTCGAAGACCAGCCCTGGGGCCTGCTGACCCTGGATGCCCTCGATACCGAGCGCTTCGAACGCGTGGAACTGGAAGCCTTGCAAGCCTTCGCCAGCCTCGCCGCCGCCACCGTCAACGTGGCCGAACGTATCGAACGCTTGGCGTTGCGGGCCGAAGACGAACACCAGCGCGCCGAGATCTACCGCCAGGCCAGCGGCCAGCAGCACAAGGAAATGATCGGCCAGAGTAAAACCCACAAGCGCCTGGTGGATGAAATCAAGCTGGTGGGTGGCAGCGACCTCACGGTGCTGATCACCGGCGAAACCGGGGTGGGCAAGGAACTGGTGGCCCAGGCCATTCACGCGGCGTCGTCCCGGGCAGATAAACCCTTGATCAGCCTCAACTGTGCGGCCCTGCCGGAAACCCTGGTGGAAAGCGAGTTGTTCGGCCATGTACGCGGCGCCTTTACGGGCGCGCTGAATGAACGGCGCGGCAAGTTCGAGCTGGCGAATGGCGGCACGTTGTTTCTGGATGAAGTGGGCGAGCTGTCGCTGAGCGTGCAGGCCAAGCTGCTGCGGGTGCTGCAAAGTGGCCAATTGCAGCGCCTGGGCTCGGATAAGGAACATCAGGTGGACGTGCGCCTGATCGCCGCCACCAACCGCGACCTCGCCGACGAGGTGCGCAACGGCCGCTACCGCGCCGACTTCTACCATCGCCTGAGCGTGTACCCGCTGCAAGTGCCGGCCCTGCGCGAGCGCGGGCGTGATGTGTTGCTGCTGGCCGGCTTCTTCCTGGAGCAGAACCGCTCACGCATGGGCCTGGGCAGCCTGCGCCTGACCAGCGATGCCCAAGCGGCGCTGCTGGCCTATAACTGGCCGGGCAATGTGCGGGAGCTGGAACATTTGATCGGGCGCAGTGCGCTGAAGGCACTGGGTAACTGTCGCGAGCGTCCAAAGATTCTGAGCCTGAGTGCCCAGGACCTGGACTTGCCCGATGTCAGCGCGCCGGTGATCGAAGCACCGACAGAAGCCGCCCTTGCCGTCACCGGTGACCTGCGCCAGGCCACCGAGCACTACCAGCGCCAAGTGATCAACGCCTGCCTGGAGCGCCACCAGCACAACTGGGCCGGCGCCGCCCGCGAACTGGGCCTGGACCGCGCCAACCTGGGCCGAATGGCCAAGCGCCTCGGTATGAGATAGCAAGGCCAACTCAGTCAAATGTGAGAAATGCAGGAAATATGGGAGGGGGCTTGCCCCCTCCCACACTAGACCTGCTTTGCCTGAAGGATCGGATTCACCGGCTGAGCCACCTTAGGCTTACGAAACACCAACACATTCCCCAGCATCACCAGCACCAACCCCGCCAACGCCGGCGCGGTCCACTGGTAGCCTTCGGCAAACGCCGACACATTCAGCGCCACCACCGGGAACAGCACCGTGCAATACGCCGCACGCTCCGGCCCCATGCGCCCTACCAACGTCAGGTAAGCGGTAAACCCAATCACCGACCCCGGAATAACCAGGTACCACAGCGCACCGATGTACCGTGCGCTCCAGTCCATCTCAAACGGAATGCCCCGCACCACGCAGTAGGTCGCCAGCATCAAGGATCCATACAACATGCCCCAGGCATTGGTGGTCAGCGGCCTCAGGCCAGCCTTCTGCTGCAGACTCGACAGCATATTGCCCGCCGAGAAACACATCGTCCCCAGCAACGCCAACCCCAACCCCAGCAAGGTCTGCGGGCTGGCGGTGTGCCCCACCAGTTCCGGCCAGAACAGCAAGCCCAAGCCCGCCAACCCGAGGCCGCCGCCCATCAACACCGTGCGCGCCACCCGCTGGCCGAAAAACACCCGGGCGTTCAGCGCGTTCCACAGCGTGGCCGTGGAAAAGACCACCGCCACCAGGCCGCTGGGGATCCACTGGCTGGCCGTGAGAAAGCACATGAAGTTGACGCAAAACAGGCACAGCCCCTGGGCTAGGCAGATGAGGTGCCCGCGCCGGTTCATCACCTGCAACTTGCGACTGATCAGCAGCAACGCAAACAACACCAGGGCCGCCAGGCCGAAGCGGTAGACGATGGACACGGGAATCGCCACCACGCCCAGCTGCCATTTGAGGGCGATCCAGGTGGTGCCCCAGATCAGCACGGTGAGTAAATACAGGGAAAGGTTCATAGCGGGCTCCATCGATTGAGCCACAGTGTCGCCTTCACCCCGGGCAAGGCTCTTGCACAATCTTGCGCTTTTGTCGGGCGATGGGATCACAGCGTCCGTATCGCGGAGTAGGATGCAAGGCGTCGGAGAACACACCATGTCAGACCTGGAATCCCTGCAAGTCTTCCAAGCCCTTAACCGCTCGCCCAACGCACGCCTGGAAGCCTGCGCCGAGCTCGGTGACGGCTTGTCCGCGGCCTTGTGGAGCAACCATCATGATTCCCAGGACTACCAGGCGCCCAGCCATCACACCTTGTCCTGCTATGTCGGGGGCGGCACCGGCACGTTTCGGCGGGGCCAACCGGGCACCAAGGGTGGCCCGGACAAGCTGTGCATCCTGCCTGCCGAGCACCAATCGGCCTGGGTGATCAACGGTGAAATCCGCCTGGCCCACGTGTATTTCAGCCCGCAACAATTTGCCCTGGGCTGCGTTACCCTGCTTGACCGCGAACCGCGCACGCTGGAACTGCGGGAAAGTACCTTCCTGGAAGACCAGCGCCTGGCCCGACGCTTCCACCAGTTGATCGCCCTCAACTGGCACGAGCCCGCCGAACGCCTGCTCACCAGCAGCCTCGCCCATGAAATGCTCAGCCACACCCTGCTCAGCCAGGTGGGCGCCCGCGAAGGCCTGCGTTTAAAAGGCGGGCTCGCCGCCTACCAACGACGGTTGCTGGTGGACTACATCGACCAGCACCTGGAAGACCCCATCAGCCTTGGGCAACTGGCTGGGTTATGTACGTTGTCGGAGTACCACTTCGCACGGATGTTTCGCCAGAGTTTCGGCCTGCCGCCCCATCAGTACCTGCTGGCGCGCCGGCTGACCCGCGCGCAAAACCTGCTGCGTGGCGGCGCCCTGCCGTTGGGCGAGATTGCCTTGCTGTGCGGTTTTTCCAGCGCCAGCCACTTTACCCATCGCTTCCGCCAGGCCACGGGCGCCACGCCCGGCGAATACCGTCAGGCGTTCATCTAAACCATCAAGCCCAAGGTCTTGGCCTTGGCCACCGCCTGGGTGCGCCGCTCTACACCGAGTTTGCTGTGAATGCGCCGCGCGTGGGTCTTGACGGTGTGCAGGGAGATAAACAGGCGGTCGGCGATCTCGAGGTTGGAACTGCCTAGGGCGATCAGTTGCAGCACTTCCAGTTCGCGCTGGCTCAAGGGGTTTTCCACCGTGCCGGGGGTTGATGCCTGAGGTTCCAGGCCCAGCTCACTCAGCAATCCCGGCGCACGCAAACGCAGTTCGCGAATCGCTTGTTGCACCTGGCAACGCCCGGCCAGTTCCAGGCCGGCTTGCAGCGAGCGGCGCGCCGAGGCCGGATCCCCCAGCTGCCAGGCGACTTCGCCCAGCACCAGGTGCAGTTCGATTTCCAGGCAAAGCATGCCGCGCTGATGGGTGGCTTGCAGCAAGGCGTTGAGCCGTTCCACCGGTTGATCGGCGCAGCCCAGTTTCACCTCCGCCAGCACCAACAGGTATTCAAGACGCGGGATCAGTTCCAGGGTGGCCGGCGGTGCTTGCTTGGCCTGCGGCCCACGAAAGTGACGCAGCACGCGGCGCACCGCTTCCACGGTCAATTCGGCGCGCCCCTGCTGCAACCAGAAGTGCCCGCTGACCAACAGCAGCACCGCGCGGTACACCGTGTCCGGAACCTGGCGTTGCTGCATCAGCCGCTCGGCCTCACGCAACTGGATAAAGGCCTGGGCGTAATCGCCACGGTTGGCAGCCAACAGCGCCAGGCCGAGAAAGCCGTAGAGCACGCGCTTGTCCTGGCTGTGCAGGCACATCTTCAAGCCCGTGTCGAAACACTCGGCCGCCAGGCTGTCCTGGCCTTGGCGCAAGGCCAGGTGCCCGCGTCGCAAGGCAATACGCCCCACCAAGGGACCGGCCTTGAGCCGCTGTTCAAGCAATATGGCTTGTACATTTTCCAGCAGGCTCTGAGCCCTGTACGGTGCACCGCGCTGTTCCAGCAATTGAGCGTGATCCAGCTCAAGCAGCGCCTCCAACAGTAACGAACCATGGGCGCGCGCCAGGCACAGCGCTTCACGGTTCAGGCCTTGGGCCACGTCCAGTTCGCCGCGCAACAAGGCTTGCTGGGTCAGGCCCGACAGGCACATCAGCCGCGAGGTCCACGCGCTGTCGGGCAAGGCTTGCAGCGCCTCAAGAAAATGCAGGCGCGAGCCCTCGGCATCGCCGCCCAGGTGCAGCAACCAGCCCCATTGCGCCTGCCAGCGCGCCAATAAATACCGCTGTTGCGCCGCCGTCGGTTGCGGGGCAAACCGGGCCAGTTGATCGATGCACACCGCCGCCTGTTCGAAGCGCCCGGCAAACAGCAACGCCGCCGTCACCAGCCCCACCAGTTGCGCCGAGCCGAGCATCAATTCATCGCCATGCTGCTCATGCAGGTGCAACAGCAAGACGGCATTCTGCTGGCGGAACAGGTCCTCGAAGCTGAAGTGCTGCAACAGGCTCACCGCCATTTCATATTCTTCGGCCAGCAGCGCCTGTTCGAAGGCGGCCTGCCAGTCCTGTTCGGCGCAGAACCATTGGCAGGCGCGCCGATGCCAGGAGCGTTTGGCCGGCCAGGGCTCGTCCTGCATCAGGCGCGCCAGGGGCGGAAAAACCTGCAGCCAGCCGGTGTCTTCCCACGGTTGGATAAAGGCGCCGAGCACCTGCAAATCCCTCAGGTACTGGTCACCGTCACCCGCGCCGAACAAGTGCTCGCACAGGCCGGTGTTGAAGCGCGGCAGATGCGCCAGTACGCGCCAGGCCTCCGCCAGTTCCGGCGGCAGTGTGCTGAACAGCTCGTGTTGCAGGTAGTCGAGCAAGGTCTTGTCGGGGTGCCCATCGCCCAGCAGCGCGATGCGCACACCCGCGCACCAGCCGGCGCTGAACTGCAGCACGCTGTCGACCGAATGCGCGGGCGCATGGCTGAGCAGTTGCTGGATTTCCGCAGGGTTGAAGGCCAGTTCTGCGCCACATTCGAGCAACTCATCGTCGAGCAGCAGGCGCGGCCAGTTGCACGCCGGTCGCCGCCGCGCGCCCAGCCACCAAGTCAGGGCCGGGCTACTGGCGGTGAGCAGACGGTCGAGCAAGGCGTCGGTGTCGGGCGTTGGCAAGCGGCAAAAATCATCGAGGAACAGCCATGCCGAGGCCTGCCAGCGGCTGAGGTCGAGCAGCAAGGTGGTTTCATCGGTAAACGTCAGGCCCAGGTTTTGCGCGAGCCGCAGGCACAGGTCGAGGGGGCTGAGGGTCGCGCCATTAAGCGGCAACCAGTACACCTGGCAACCCGCAGGCGCCTGCAACGCACATTCGGCGAGCAGCGCGCTCTTGCCACTGCCGCCGGGGGCGCAGAGTAATTTGACCCTGGCCGGGGCCGTCAGCAAGGGCTCGGCCAGGCGGGGGCGCAGCAGATGGTGAGCGGACAGCCGGGGAATGAATCCAGGACGGTCCAGGCAGCGTGTCATGGCAGTCATTGCTGCATCCTGCTTTTTTATTGTTATGCAACCTGGTGCTTACCCTAGTCCTGTGGCGGGTGGTTGTTGAAGAAGTATTCAGCAGGGTGATTGAAGGCCATGCACAAAACCCCATGTGTACAAAACCCACTGTGGGAGGGGGCAAGCCCCCTCCCACATTTGACTGCATTTCATATTGGGATCAGCGTACGCCTTCAGCCCTCAACGCCGCCGGGGTGTAGTCCGCTGCCTTGGCCGCAAAGCCGAACACGAAGCTGCTCTTCTCCTCGTTCTTCATGCCCAGTGCGATATAGCGCCCGGCAATAATGTCGTACAAGGTCTCGACGGTGTAGGCCGGCACCTGGTGGTCGTAGTAGAACTGCGAATGACCTTCGGCGACGCGCCACAGTTGGCCACGACCGTCGTAGTGATCCACCAGCGCGACTTGCCAGCTGTCTTCGTCGATGTACATATGGCGCTTGGCGTAGATGTGCCGCTCGCTTGGCTTGACCGTGCCGATCACTTCCCACACGCGGTGCAGTTCGTAACGGGTCAGGTCCTGGTTGATGTGACCGGCCTTGATGATGTCGTCGTATTTGAGCGACGGCGAATCGAGCTTGTAGCTGTTGTAGGGGATGTACATCTCTTTCTTGCCCACCAGCTTCCAGTCATAGCGGTCGGGGGCGCCGGAGAACATGTCGAAGTTGTCGGTGGTGCGCAGGCCGTCGGACGCGGTGCCCGGGCCGTCATAGGACACTTGCGGCGCGCGGCGCACGCGGCGCTGGCCGGCGTTGTAGATCCAGGCCAGGCGCGGTTCCTTCACCTGGTCGAGGGTCTCGTGCACCAGCAGCACGTTACCCGCCAGGCGCGCCGGGGCGGTCACCGATTGCTTGAAATAGCTCAGCACGTTGGCCGCCTTGGCCTGGTCGATATCGGGAATCGCCTGAGGCACCGCCACTTCCTCCTCGAAGCGGATCGGCGTGTAGCTGCCATTGGTCTGCGGGGTGGCCTGGGTAATGATGCGGCGCAGGTTGCCGCCGTGATAACGGGTGATGTGGTTCCACAGCACCTCCACGCCATTCTTCGGAATCGGGAAGGCGTAGTAACGGTTACCGGTGAAGTTTTCCAGGCCGTTACCGTCGTTGATCGCCTTGACGTTCAGCGCGCTGCGCTTGATCGACTCGTAGATATCCGGTGGCAGGTTGACCGTACGGTGGCTCGGGTAGACCGGGATCTTGTAGGTCTCGGGGTAACGCTTGAACATCGCCACCTGGCCGTCGGAGAGTTTGTCTTTGTACTTGTCGACGGTGGCCGCGGTGATCACGAACAGCGGTTTTTCACTGGCGAACGGGTCGGCGAGGAAGCCCTTGCTGTCCACCGCGCCGGCGTTTTTCGGGATGCCACCGGTCCACGCCGGGATCGAGCCATCGGCGTTGCCAGCCTTTTCAGCGCCGACCGGGGTCAGAGTAGTGCCCAGCTTGGCCGCCTCTTCCGGCGACACCGCCGCCATCACGTGGGAGGCCAACAGGCTGAGGGCCAACACTGCAATTGTCTTACGCATGGATTCTTGTCCTTCTTTAAGCCAAATCAGAAGTTCACGCCGAAGCTGAGGGCGAGGAAGTCGCGGTCGGTCAGGGTGTTGTAGTCGCCACCAAAGAAGTCGGTGTAACTGAGGCTGGCGGTGTAGGTGCTGCGGTAGTCCGCATCCACGCCGACGCTGATAGCCTTGGCGCCTTTGTTGAAGATCCCGTTGGGCCCGTAGCCGGCCACGTCATGGGACCAGGACAGGTTGGGCTTGAGGTTCACCCCGAAAATGGCGTTGTTGTAGTCAAGGATCGCCCGAGCGCGGTAGCCCCAGGAGGTGGAGGTGACGAAACCGTCGGTGTCACCCTCGAAACCGTAAGCGCCGTAGACCGAGTCGCGGCCGTAACGCAGTTTGGATTTGTCTTCCAGGCCGGCGACGTGGACCACCGCCGCTTCGCCTACCAGGGTCAGGCGTTCAGCGCCCAGCACCTGGTCGAAGAACTGGGTCATGGTGCTCTGGATCTGGGTGATTTCCTTGCGGCGGTAGCCTTTGTTGTCGGCGCCGAAAGAAGAACGAATCGGCGATGCCGCATTACCCGCAATCGGGTTGATCAGGGCCAGGGTCAAGTCAGTGGTATTGAGCTGCACCGGTGCATTCGGGCGGTAGCTGATCTCACCGGTCCACGCCGTGCCGGTGGGCAAGGTGGTGGAGAAGCTGGCGCCGAACAGGCGGATGTCTTCCGGGTAGTCGAGGTAGTACTGGCCACGGCCGAGCATGGTGCTCTGGGCCAGGGCCGAACCGAAGCCGGCCGGGGCAGCCGCCGCGATACCACCGATGGTCGCCAGATTGGTGTTGGCAGTAATCGTGCCCACGGTCGGCGTGCGGCTGTGGTAGTTCATGAAGTACAGGCCGTACTCCGTGTCATCGCCCAGCCAGCGCAAGGCTGCACCGAATTGGCCGGAGTCCCGTGCATCGCGGTCACCGGCACGCTGCACCACCACACCTTCGCGGGTCACCACAAAGCCTTGGCCGCGAGCCGCTGCAATCGGTTGCAACGGCGCAATCGCCGGGCTACCCACCGTGTAGTTGCCGGTGCAGCCATCTGCCGCCACGTCACCGCCAAAGAAAGTGCCGCAGTTATCCAGCACCGTCTGGTCCCACTCCAGCTGGTAGAAGCCTTCCACGGTCAGTTGGTTGGTCAGGCTCTGGGACGCGAACAGCATGTTGACCGGAATCAGCCCTTCCTTGATCTCGGCACCGGGTCGACGGAACGCCGACACGTCAATCGGGTTGATGCTGTTGATGGAGTTGCCGATGAAGGTACTTTCGCCCCAACTGACCACCTGCTTACCGGCGCGCACGGTGCCCGGCAGGTCGCCCAGGGAATAGTTGTGATAGACAAACGCATCGAGGATCTGCGCACCGCTGGATTTGGCGCCTTCCTTGCGGTTGTGGTCGCTGATCTGCTTGAACTCGCGGTCTTCGTCCTTGAGTTCGAAGTCGTACCAATACTTGCCACGCACGAACACACCGGTGTCGCCGTACTTGAGTTCAAGGTCGTGCAGGCCCTTGAAGATCTTGGAAAAGGTCTCGCCCTTCTTGAAGTTGAGGCGCCCGTCATCTCCCGTGGAAGCCTGGCCTGTGCCGCCATTGACGGTGCCCACGAGTTTTTTATCGGCATCGCGCATGCCCCAGCTCGAGCCGACCGACAGCGAGGAGTCGAATTGCCCTTCGATCTCGCCAATGTTGAAAGAAACAGCCTGTGCCTGGGCACAGCAACCCAACGCAACCGCAGCGGCCAGCGCCTGTGGCGTGAAGATGGCGCGCATTATTGTTTTTGTCATGCGTCTTCCCCGGTGAGTGACAGAAGGCCCCACCCTACTGCCGCGCATCAGGAGCGATAAGCGCACCAAGGAGGGATTCGTGTTGTCGCTCGAAAGGATTACAGGCCGCTCTGGCCTGGGTCTGGGCGAGGGCATGGACCGGGTGGATGGTGGGTTATCAAGAGAATGGATGGCGACGTGGGCGACTGTTGCCATATCGGTAACAGTCCTTGTCCTGAACAGCTATTACTCATTTTGTTACAAGCGACTATTCTTGCCTGGCTTTCAGGGCAAACCGCCCGCTTCCGCTCTCGGGAGAAAAGCCGATCTTGAATAGATTGAAGTGTTTTTTCAGTCTGTTACCCGTGTTCACTGACGTTGATTTGTCGCTCCTTGATCCAACGTCTTACTTCAGCCGCTGCGTTTGCCGCGGCTTTTTTTTGCCTGAAATAAAACGGGGCGCCATCAGCGCCCCGTGGGATTCAATCTTCTTCAAGCAACGATCACAGGCTGTACTTCTGCAAGTTCGCCATCATTTCCTTTAACGCTTCGATATTGTCCTTGGGATGGGCTGCGCCTTCGAAGTCGCAGATCTGCGCCCAATGTGCCGCCACATCGTCTGGCGAGAACCCGGCCTCTGGGTCAAAGCCTACGCCCAGGCTGCGCTCCCAGCGGGTCTTGCCGATCCAGCCGCCACCCACCTCGAACAGCCCTGAAGTTTCCTGGCACGCGTCGCTGCCCAGGTACACCACCAGCGGGCTGACCAATTCCGGCTTGAGGCGCTCGAACACTTGCGGCGGGATCAGGCCTTCGGTCATGCGTGTGGCGCCGGTGGGGGCGATGGCATTGACCAGGATGTTGTTCTTGCGCCCTTCCAGGGCGAGGGTGCGGGTCAGGCCGTACAGCCCAAGCTTGGCCATGCCGTAGTTGGACTGGCCGAAGTTGCCGTAGATGCCCGAGGTGGACGCGGTGAAGATCACCCGGCCGTAGCCTTGCTCACGCAGGTGGGGCCATGCGGCGCGGGTGACTTTGTAGGCACCTTCGACATGCACCCGGTAAACCAGGTCCCAGTCGGCGTCGTCCATTTTGTGGAAGGTTTTGTCGCGCAGGATGCCGGCGTTGTTGACCACCACGTCGATGCGGCCGAAGACGTCGAGGGCGTTCTGGACGATCTTGTCACCGTCGGTGACAGAGTCATGGTTGGCCTCGGCGATACCGCCCGCCTCGCGAATCTCCGCCACGACCCGGTCGGCAGCGGACGCATTGGCGCCCTCGCCCTGGGTGGAACCGCCGAGATCGTTGACCAGTACCTTGGCCCCGTGTCTGGCGAACAGCAGCGCATGGGCCCGGCCCAATCCGCCGCCGGCACCGGTGACGATCACGACCTTATCCTGGAACTGCACTGACTCACTCATACCGAACTCCGATGGCGACAATGGGAATGGCTCGAGTGTCCGGCAACGCGCCTGCGGTCACAATAAATACGGCTGAGGCTGAATGGTGCTCGATAAGGCTGGGGGATGATGACTCGTCTCTCTGTAGGAATGAGCTTGCTCGCGAAAAACCCCAAAGCGCCGCGTGGTGTCAGGATTCCCACGTTATCGTTGACGATTTTCGCGAGCAAGCTCGCGCCTACAGAAAAGGATTCGGGATCAGGAATAGGCCACTCGCGAGGCCGGCCGCGCGACCCGATCACGAAACGCCTGGTAGTGCTTGAGCACCTGCACCGGTGCCTCGATCTGCGGGTAGTGGCCGATATTGGCCAGCAACACCGTGTCGGCGTGGGGCACTAATTGCTGGTAACGCTCGACCATATGCGCGCCGGAGATCGGGTCAACTTCGCCGTCGATCACCCGCAACGGCACTTCGCCGCGCTGCATCGCGCCGACCCAGCGATCACGCAGGCGACGGCGCTGGGGGACGTAAGCGATCAGTTTGTGCAGGATGCGCGTGCCGTCGTTGCCGTTGATCAGGCTCCAGAAGTCATCCAGGGCACTTTCACTGGGGCGGGTGTCGGGGCCGAATATCTGGCCGAAGCTGTCAGACAAAGCGCTGCGCCCGAAGGCACGGCCGATCATCCAGCCCAGGGGGCTGAGCAAGAGTTTTTGCACCAGGGCCAGGCGATGGGTTTCGGGGAATAACCCGCCATTGAGGAACACACAACTGGCCATCTCAAACCGGCCCTCGTAGTGCCGGGCCAGGAGTTCCTGGGCAACGCTGTCACCGTAGTCATGGGCCAACACATGCACCGGCTGCTCCACCCGCAAGTGTTCGAGCAAGGCCTGTTGCAAGTCCGCCTGTTCCAGCAGGCAATAATCGTGGTCCAGCGGCTTGGCCGAGTCACCGAAGCCGAGCATGTCGCAGGCGATCACCAGATTGCGCTGGACCAGGGGTTGCCACAGGTAATGCCAGTCCCAACTGGCCGTGGGGAAGCCATGGATCAGCAGCAGCGGTTCACCCTGCCCGGCCACCCAATAGCGAATGGTACGGCCGCGAAAGACGAAATCCTGACCACGCTTGCGCCAGGCTCTGAGCGGGATCTCGGCGAGTGGCATCAGCTGTTATACCCCGGGGCTTGCAGGTCCAATTTGCGCAGCAAGGCCGGCCAGGCCAGCGCGCCACCCATGCCTTGGGCGCTCTTGGTAACAGTCGCCACCATCGTCTTGGCACCGGCAAGAATCTGCGGCCCGATGGGGATCAATTCGGCGCCGCCGTTTTGCGCCAGCACCTGGATTTCGCAGGCGCGCTGGAAGATGAACATCATCAGGAAGGTGTCGGCGATGGTACTGCCGCAGGTCAGCAGGCCATGGTTGTGCAGCATCAGGAAATTGTTATCACCGAGGTCGGCCTGCAAGCGGGCTTTTTCTTCGTGGTTCAAGGCCACGCCTTCGTAGGCGTGATAGGCCAGGCTCGACAGCACGAATAGCGATTGCTGGCTGATGGGCAACACGCCCTGCTTCTGCGCAGCGACGGCGACACCCGCGGCGGTATGGGTGTGCAGCACGCACGTCACATCGTGGCGAACTTCATGGATGGCACTGTGGATGGTGTAGCCCGCCGGATTGATTTCGTAGGGGCTGTCCATCAGTTTGTTGCCGGCCTGATCGACCTTGACCAGGCTGGACGCGGTGATCTCGTGGAACATCAGCCCATAGGGGTTGATCAGGAAATCATCGGTGCCCGGCACCTTGGCCGAGATATGGGTGAAGATCAGATCATCCCAGCCATGCAGCGCCACCAGGCGATAGCAGGCCGCGAGGTCGACGCGGATCTGCCATTCGGCAGCGCTGACCTGGTCTTTGACATTCTGCGGCGATAGAACGGGGGCTAGGCTCACGGCAACGACCTCCTTGGCGCACTGTCTTATTGTTATTTTTTTGTGTGATGGGCCAGTCTAGTCAGACCTCATGCCTGCCGTAGTTGCCTTGGCAGCCAGCTTGATGACCGAGCGAGTCAGCTCAGAGAATAGTTGAATTTTGTTTAAAGCGCGTCAGAGAAGCGCCGCCAGAAAAGGCACGGCGAACAGGTTGAGCAACCCCGTCAACACCATCACCAGGCCGGCGACCGAGCCCTCTTCGCCGCCCACTTCATGAGCTCGGCTGACACCCGCACCGTGGGCCCCCACGCCAAACAACGCGCCACGAGCCAGGGGCGTACGCAGCGGCAGCCATTTGAGCAATACACCACCGAGCATGGCGCCGAACACACCGGTGAACATCACAAACACCGCCGTCAACTCCGGCACGCCACCAAGGTCGGAAGACACCGGCATGGCGAACGGTGTGGTGATCGAGCGCGGCACCAGCGACATCGTCACCGAACTGTCCAGCGCCAGTGCCTTCGCCAGGCCGAACGAGGTCGCGATCGATGCCACGCTGCCCGCCACCATGCCCAGCAGCAACGCCGGCCAGTGCCGCGCCAGCAAGCGGCGCTGCTGCCAGATCGGCACGGCAAACGCCACAGTGACCGGGCCCAACACCAGCATCAGCCAGTGGGTGTCGGTGGCGTATTCGGCATAGGCGGTGTGCATCGGCACGGCCACCGCCAACAACAGCGCAGGTACCAGGATCAGCGGCGACAGCAGGTAGCGCCCGGTGCGCCGGTAGAGCCAGCGGCTGAACACGTAGGCGCCCAGGGTCAAGGCGAGCCAGAACACCGGCATCAGTTCAAGCTTCATGGCGCAATCTCCAGCGGCACACGGCTTCCACCGTAAACGCCGTGACCAGCATCACCGCCAGCGTGCTGAAGCCGATCACCAACAGGATGCGCCAGCCGTCGTTGCGCAGCAGGCCGCCGTAATCGAGCAGGCTCATCAGGGCCGGGATGAAGAACAGCAGCATCTCGGCCATCAACACCCCGGCGCCCAATTGCAGCGCCGCCGGCTTGACCAGGCCACTGGCGAACGTTGCCAGCAGCAGGCCCAGGCCCACGACGCCACCGGGGATGGGCAAGGCCAGCCAAACCGCCAACTGGGTGCCTAGCAGATAAATCGCGAGCAGCACGACCAGTTCAGTCAGCAAACGGGCAAGGTGTTTGAAGGGAAAACGTTTCATGGGCTTTGGGTCCTCGCAGGCCTACATTTTAGAGAGCGACCTTCCATCCCCATAGCGAATTGTTAGACTGCCAACTATTCCAAACTGGAATCAAGGCAATGGAATTCAAACAGCTGCGCAGCTTTGTCGAAGTGATCCACCGAGGCGGGTTTACCCAGGCGGGGAAAACCCTGCATATCAGCCAGTCCGCCGTCAGCAAGCAGGTCGCACAATTGGAACAAAGCCTGGGCACGCCGCTGCTCGACCGTATCGGCTCGCAGATCCGCCTGACCGCTGCTGGTCAAGTCGTGCTGCAACGCGCCGAAGCCATGCTGCGCTTGCAGTCCGAATTGCTCAGCGAACTGGACGATATGCACCACCTCACCCGCGGTGAACTGCGCCTGGGCCTGCCATTGCTGGCGGGCGACACGCTGTTCGCCGGGTTGTTTGCCGAGTACCGCCGACGCTACCCGAACGTCACCATCCAGTTGCTGGAGGGCGGCAGCCGCAATATCGAGCAGGCGATTCTGAACGGTGAACTGGAAGTGGGAGGCAGCTTGAAGCCCAATGACCCGGCGTTTGCCTGGCAAGCCTTTTGCGATGAACCACTGGATGCACTGCTGCCGATTGACCACCCTCTCGCAGACAACGCCCAGGTACGCCTTGAAGAATTGGCTGACACGCCGTTCCTGATGTACCAGCGCAGTTTTGTGCTCAATGATCGTCTGATGCAGGCGTGTCAGCAGTTGGGCTTTACCCCGAAGGAAATCGGCCGCAGTGGCCAGGCAGATTTCCTCGCCGCGTTGGTGGCCGCCGGCCAAGGGGTGGTGCTGTTGCCCAGCGTGGTCGCCCGTGGGCTGGTGCGACCTGGCGTGGTGCGCCTGACGTTGAAGGCGCCCGACTACCTGCGCTGGGACATTGCCTTTATCTGGCGTGAGGGCGCCTATCTATCGAAAGCCGCCCAGGCCTGGCTGGCGTTGTTACGCGAATTCCCGGTCAAGCGCGCAGTGCAGTGACCAGCTCGGCCAGCCACGGCTCTGCGTCGGTTTCCGGAGTGACACTCTCGCTGGCGTCCAGGCGCAGCATCGGCAGCACTTCACGCACACCCAACTCGCCGAACAGCTCGCGCATTTGCTCGCCGCCGCCGCAGAAGGTATCGCCGTAGCTGGCGTCGCCCAGGCCGATCACCGCGCCGGGCAGGCCACGCCAGGCGGCGGGCAGTTGGTCGCGAAGGGTTGAATACAGGGGTTGCAGGTTGTCGGGCAATTCACCCATACCGGTGGTGGAGGTCACCGCCAGAAAGGCTTGCGGACTGAAGGCTTGTACATCCGCCAAGGTCGCACGGGGGTTGTGCCAGGCCTCGAAGCCGGCCTTGTTGAGGATGTCGGCGGCGTGGCGGGCGACTTCTTCAGCCGTGCCGTACACCGAGCCGGAAAGGATGGCGACTTTCATCAATCTGATCCTGTAGTTGAGCGAAAGCCTGGGATATTAGCAGCTGGCGCAAATATTTCAGCGCCCGCCGTGCAAGATTCAAGGCATGTCTTAAACTGGCAACTCCAACCCAAAGCCATGGACCGCGCAATGATTAACGCCAAGCTGATGCACATGGTGATCAACGCTTCCAACGACGGCATCGTCATCGCTGAAAGAGAAGGCAAGGACAAGCCGCTGATCTACGTAAACCCCGCATTCGAACGGCTGACCGGCTACACCCTCGACGAAATCCTCTATCAGGATTGCCGCTTCCTGCAGTCAGGCGACCGCGACCAGCCGGCCCTGATAGCCATCCGCGAAGCGTTGGAGAACGACGGTGCCTGCCGGGAAATCCTGCGTAATTACCGCAAGGACGGCAGCCACTTCTGGAACGAACTGTCGCTTTCAACGGTTTATAACGCGGCGGACAAACAGACGTATTTCGTCGGTGTACAAAAGGACGTCACGCTCCAGGTCAAGGCCCAGCAGCGTGTCGCGCAGTTGGAAGGCGAACTGGCGCAGGTCAAGGCCGAACTGGCAGCGCTCAAAGCGACAAATGGATTAAACAAAATTTAGAAAGTGCAGGCATAAGAGCGGATAATGGCACTTTAATACCCCTCTATTGAGCAAGCACGATGCGACGCAATGCGCTTCTGACCCAGGATGAGCTGGATTTCATTCAGAATATGCAACACAACCCGCAACTCAACCTGCGGGATGCTTCGTCGAGCCTGACCGTCAACGGCGGTGCACAGATTCGCGACTTGCTCACCCGCCTGGCCGCCCACGACCATCTCACCATCCAGGCGCAGTTCAACAACCAGCAACTGACCTTCCCTCTGCATCTGGTGGAGGATGAGTTCAATGCAATGCATCTGCGTTTGGGCGTGCCAAGTATTTTCGAAGACGGCCCGATGATACGCCCGTGGCGCCTGGCGCTTGAAACGCCGGTGGCCCTCGAGAACATCCGGGGCAATGCCGGCGCCCTGTGGGTGCATGAGGTGTCATTCAAGGGTGTACTGGTGGAAATTCGCGGCCGGATCAAGCCGCCAAAAACCTTTTCCCTGTGGTTCAGCCCATCGGGCTACGAACGCATCGCGCTGCGCGGCGCGTTCGAGCGGGAAACGGCACGGGGCTTGTTTGCTTATCGCTTGAGCCAAAGCGACGTGGATGAAACCGAGCGCCTGCGTCAGTTCATCCTGCACCAGCACCGCCTGGCCCATCCGCACATGCATGCCTGAAATCAGGTATCCAGCCCGCCGCTGAGAAACTGTTGCAAGCGCCGCCGCATCAGGCGACCTTCATTGCCCAGGCAGCCAATGGACGTGCCGGCCAGGTCGTCCTGGGCAAGATCCGAAGCCGCACCCGCAAGAAGCAGCGGGCAATCCAGGGTCAACGCCAAGCGGTTCAAGCGCCCGGCAAGATCATGGTTATGCGAGTAATTGGAGAAGAGGATCAGGGCCTGTGGGTGAGTTTTCTCGCAGACCAGCGTCAACTCGTCAACCGGCTGCCCCATGCCCAGCACTTTCACGGCCAGGTCATCTCTGCTCATCAGGAGCGCCGCCACCAGCAACTCCAACTTACGGCACTCACCCGCCATGGCCGCCAGCAATACCCGCGGCACGGGTGAAGCGCACGCCAATTGCAGGCGCTCCAAGGCACGTACTCGCAGGAAGTTGTCGAAGAACAACCATTCGCTGGCCTGGCCGAAACGCCCCTGATGACGCAACAGCTCATTCCACAGGGGCATCAGAATGTCCTGGAACACCACGTCGAGTGGGTAGGTAGCCAGAACCTGCCCATACAAACGTTCCAGTTGACGGTCGTCGAAGTCGCTGATGACCTGCATCAACCGCGCCTGCCACTGCGGCCATTCACTTTCCTCGACGGCATCGCGCTGTGCACGAACGGCTTCGGCCTGCTGATCGTCACGAGCGAGAATCTTGCCCACTTTGCTCACGGCCACGCCGCGCTCGATCCAATCGAGAACACGATGGACTGTCTGTATATCGACCTTGGAATAGAGGCGATGCCCACTTTCAGTGCGCGTGGGCTGTATCAGCCCATAACGGCGCTCCCAGGCACGCAAGGTGACCGGGTTGACGCCTGTCAATCTCGAGACTTCACGAATCGGAAACAGCTCATCGGAAGCGGTGGAATCCAGATGCGAAACACTATCAAGCGGAGCAGTAATCACGGGCATTTTAGACCAAAAAACCAACGTTAACTGGGCGCTCATTTAACGCCTTTACACCTGTCTTTTTCAAGTTTCCCGCTTTTCGGACCAATGTCGCTGGTGTATTCGGGTAAAACAGGAATAATCCTTGCCTGCTTTTTACACGTCGCTGCAACACCCCCGCAGCGTCGTCTGTGCGCCACCTACCCGGTTCAGCGCACCCGTACATTTGGAGATACACAATGTCTACCTCTCCCGTCACCTTGATGGTTGCGCGCCGCGTGGCCAAAGGGCGCTATGAAGAACTGATGGCCTGGCTGCGCGAAGGCGAGCAATTGGCCACCGATTTCCCCGGCTATCTGGGCTCCGGCGTGCTGGCCCCACCGCCCAATGACGATGAATTCCAGATCATTTTCCGCTTCGCCGATGAGAAAACCCTGCACGCCTGGGAGTTTTCCGCCTCACGCAGTGCGTGGTTGAGCCGTGGGAGCGATTTATTCGCCGACCCGTCCGAGCACCGTGTACGGGGCATCGATGGCTGGTTTGGCGCAGCGGGCGCCCGTCCGCCACGCTGGAAGCAGGCGGTGGCGATCTGGCTGGCGTTTTTTCCGGTGTCGCTGCTGTTCAACTTCGTCCTGGGGCCGCTGCTCAGTGAACTCGAGCTGGGGCCACGTGTGCTGGTCAGCACAATGGCACTCACGCCCTTGATGGTGTACTGGTTCATTCCGCTGTCGACCCACCTGCTGGCGAACTGGCTGCACCCAGCGCCTGCCCCCCGCAAGGCCTCCGAAGCGGCGGCGTGAGTACAGGGGCGGCCCGTCGCTGGTATGATTTGCGCCTGCCAGCGACGCGAGCCTCCCATGACTGCAACGAACGCCCCGATCCTGATCACCGGCGCCGGCCAGCGCGTCGGCCTGCATTGCGCCGAACGCCTGCTGGACGAGGGCCAACCGGTGATTTTCAGCTACCGCAGCGAACGCCCTGGCGTGCAGGCCCTGCGCGAGCGTGGCGCGGTCGGTGTGTTTGCCGACTTTTCCACTGAAGCCGGGATTCTCGCGTTTATCGCTGAACTGAACACACACACACAAAGCCTGCGTGCAATCATCCACAATGCTTCGGCGTGGGTCGCAGAGGCGCCGGGCGACGAAAGCCGCGCCTTTCGCGATATGTTCAGCGTGCACATGCTTGCGCCCTACCTGATCAACCTGCATTGTTCACCCTTGCTGCAACGCTCGACACCTGCCGACATCGTGCATATCAGCGATGACGTGGTGCGCAAGGGCAGCCGCCAGCACATCGCCTACTGTGCCACCAAGGCCGGGCTCGAGAGCCTCACGCTGTCGTTTTCCGCGCAGTTCGCGCCGCTGATCAAGGTCAACGGCATCGCCCCGGCGATGGTGATGTTCAACGAAGGCGACGACGCGGCCTACCGCGTCAAGGTCTTGGCCAAATCGGCACTGGGCATCGAACCCGGGCCGGAGGTGATTTACCAGAGCGTGCGTTACCTGCTGGACAACCCCTATGTCACCGGGACCACCCTGACCGTCAACGGCGGGCGGCATATCAAGTAAGCCGCTTGTGAGGATGTTGTATGACCTTATCCCTGCCCCACCATTACCGCGAGATCCTCAAGGGCCTGGGCGAAGACCCGGAACGCGAAGGCCTGCTCGACACCCCCAAGCGCGCCGCCAAGGCCATGCAGTACCTGTGTCATGGCTATGAGCAGAACCTCGAGGAAATCGTCAACGGCGCACTGTTCGCCTCCGACAATGACGAGATGGTGATCCTCAAGGACATCGAGCTGTATTCGCTGTGCGAGCATCACCTGCTGCCCTTTATCGGCAAGGCCCACGTGGCCTATATTCCGACGGGCAAGGTGCTGGGCCTGTCGAAGCTGGCGCGCATCGTCGACATGTTCGCCCGGCGCCTGCAGATCCAGGAAAACCTCACCCGGCAAATCGCCGATGCCATCCAGGAAGTGACCCAGGCCGCTGGTGTGGCCGTGGTCATCGAAGCCAAGCACATGTGCATGATGATGCGCGGCGTGGAAAAACAGAATTCAACCATGAACACCTCGGTGATGCTCGGCGCGTTCCGCGAGTCGAACACCACGCGCATGGAGTTCCTGCAACTGATTGGACGGAGCAAGTAGCAATGCCACAACTTCAACCAGGCATGGCGCGCATCCGGGTCAAGGACCTGTGCCTGCGCACCTTCATCGGTATCAATGAGGACGAAATCCTCAACAAGCAGGATGTGCTGATCAACCTGACCATCCTGTATGCCGCCCAGGAAGCCGTGCGCGACAACGACATCGACCACGCGCTGAACTACCGCACCATCACCAAGGCCATCATCGCCCACGTGGAAGGCAACCGCTTTGCCTTGCTGGAGCGCCTGACCCAGGAACTGCTGGACCTGGTGATGAGCAACGAATCGGTGCTGTACGCCGAAGTCGAAGTGGATAAGCCCCATGCCCTGCGCTTTGCCGAGTCGGTGTCGATTACCCTGGCGGCCAGCCGCTAACCCCTGAATTGTCAGTGAGCCCTATGAACGATCAACAACGCCTCGAACTCGAAGCCGCCGCCTTCCGCCGGCTGGTGGCGCATCTGGACAGCCGCAAGGATGTGCAGAACATTGACCTGATGAACCTCGCCGGCTTCTGCCGCAACTGCCTGTCCAAGTGGTACAAGGCCGAGGCCGACGAGCGCCAGATCGAGCTGAGCCTCGATGACGCCCGCGAAGTGGTGTACGGCATGCCGTATGCCGAGTGGAAAGCCCAATACCAGCAAGAAGCCAGCGCCGAGCAGCAGGCGGCGTTCGCCAAAGGAAAACCCCATGACTGATTTGAACACCCTGCGCGCCAGCCTCAACAGCGGCACGCATGTTTTTGCCGACACCCTGGCGTTTGTCGCTGCCGGTTACGATTACCAGCCGCAAGCTTTCACCAATGGCGATGTGGAAAACGCTGCCGGGCAAAACGAAGGTTCGTGCAAGACCCTGGGCTTGGCGCTGTTGGAAGGCTTGAGCGACCAGGAAGCGCTGTTGGCGTTTGGTGAGCATTACCGCTCGGTGGTGGCGACGCCTGAGGGCAGTGACCATGGCAATATCCGGGCGTTGATTGCCCATGGGTTGGCAGGTGTGACATTCACCGCCCAGCCACTGACTCGCAAATCCTGAGTCAGTTAAATTGCACGCATAAAAAACCGGCCTCGCAGCCGGTTTTTTTATTTCAACAATTTAGAAGGAAGCGTCCTTCAAACCGTCGAGGTAACGCTCGGCGTCCAAGGCCGCCATGCAACCGGCGCCGGCCGAAGTGATGGCCTGGCGGTAGACGTGGTCGGCCACGTCGCCGGCAGCGAAGATGCCTTCGATGTTGGTCGCGGTAGCGTTGCCTTCACGGCCGCCTTGCACCACCAGGTAACCGTCTTTAGCTTCCAGCACGCCTTCGAACAACGAGGTGTTCGGGGTGTGACCGATGGCGATGAACACGCCGTCGACTTTCAGCTCGTCGAAGCTGCCATCGTTGTTTTTCAGGCGGGCACCGGTCACGCCCATGTTGTCGCCCAGGACTTCGTCCAGGGTGGCGTTGAGCTTGAGGATGATCTTGCCCTCAGCCACACGGGCGTGGAGCTTGTCGATCAGGATCTTCTCGGCGCGGAAAGTCTCGCGGCGGTGAACCAGGGTCACGGTGCTGGCGATGTTGGCCAGGTACAGCGCCTCTTCCACGGCAGTGTTGCCACCACCGACCACGGCGACCGGCTTGTTGCGGTAGAAGAAACCGTCACAGGTGGCGCAAGCGGAAACGCCTTTGCCCATGAACGCTTCTTCCGATGGCAGGCCTAGGTAGCGAGCACTGGCGCCGGTGGCGATGATCAGCGCGTCACAGGTGTAGACGCCGCTGTCGCCGGTCAGGCTGTAAGGCTTCTTGGAGAAGTCGACCTTGTTGATGTGATCAAACACGATCTCGGTTTCAAAGCGCTCGGCGTGTTCTTTCATGCGCTCCATCAGCACCGGACCGGTCAGGCCGTGGACATCACCCGGCCAGTTGTCGACTTCAGTGGTGGTGGTCAACTGACCGCCCGCCTGCATGCCGGTGATCAGCAGCGGCTTGAGGTTGGCCCGGGCAGCGTAGACGGCAGCGCTGTAACCGGCAGGGCCGGAACCGAGAATAATCACTCGCGAATGACGGGTATCAGACATGACTCACTCCTATCGACCGCCCGGACTACAAGACGGCTGGAATAAAAAAGGGACCACGAAGCACTTGGGGAAGGCTTTAACTCGCAGGCCCTGAAAAATAATGGGTGCAGCGTATCGAGGGGGGCAAGATTAAGGAAATACGGAATAACAATCCAGCTCATAGGTGGTCTCTATGCAGTCAGGCCGATTAATCGACGCCTTTGTTACCGTTGATGTCGTCACACCGACCACGCTTTCGCCTTGAAGGCAAAGCCGGTAAGGTCGGCGCGTTCGTCATCCTGCTCGGAGTTCTCCATGCCCGCCCCTGCCCTTTCCGGCCCGCAATACCTGCGCGAAGGCCTCAGACTGGTGCTAAGCCCCGGCCTGCGCCTGTTTGTGCTGCTGCCGCTGGCAATCAACCTGGTGCTGTTCGTCGGCTTGATCTATTTTGCCGGCCATCAGTTCAGCCTGTGGGTCGACCACTTGATGCCGACCCTGCCCGGCTGGCTGAGCTTTCTGAATTACCTGCTATGGCCGCTGTTTGTGGTGCTGGTGGTGCTGATGGTGTTTTTCACTTTCACCATGCTCGCCAATATCATCGCGGCACCGTTCAACGGCTTTCTCTCCGAGAAAGTGGAAGTGGTGGTACGTGGCACTGATGACTTCCCGGCATTCAGTTGGGGCGAGCTGATTGAAATGGTCCCGCGTACCCTGGCCCGGGAAATGCGCAAGCTGGGCTACTTCCTGCCTCGGGCCATCGGCCTGTTTATCCTGTCGTTCATTCCGGTGGTCAACCTGATCGCCGCGCCGCTGTGGTTGCTGTTCGGCGTGTGGATGATGGCGATCCAATACATCGACTACCCGGCGGATAACCACAAGCTGGGCTGGAACGAAATGCTCGCCTGGCTGCGCCAGAAACGCTGGCAGAGCATGAGTTTCGGCGGCATTGTTTACCTGGTGCTGCTGGTGCCGGTGGTCAACCTCCTGATGATGCCGGCCGCAGTGGCTGGGGCGACGTTGTTCTGGGTGCGTGAACAGGGCGCTGAGGCGATGGCGACGTCGAAAGTGGTCAAGTCATAAATCCATCATCTGCATGACACAATGGCGACATGGCCCATAGCGACACTGTGGGTCATGACGACAGCTTCGCTTCACATCACCCTGATCACCGAAACCTTCCCGCCAGAGATCAACGGGGTGGCCAATACCCTTGGCCGCCTGTGCGAAGGTTTACGCGCGCGCGGCCATCAGGTCGAGCTGGTACGCCCGCGCCAGGGCGCCGACGAGAGCCGGCCCAGCGATGATGGTTTACTGCTCTGCCGTGGCTGGCCGCTGCCGGGTTACCCCGGCCTGCAATGGGGCCAGTCGTCGATGCACAAGTTGCTGCGCCGCTGGACCCGCCAGCGCCCGGACGTGCTGTATATCGCCACTGAAGGGCCGCTGGGGCTGTCGGCGCTGCGGGCGGCGCGGCGTTTGGGCATCAGCGTGGTCAGCGGGTTTCATACCAATTTCCAGCAGTACTCCAACCAGTACGGCTTGAGCCTGTTGAGCCGCATGGTCACGCACTACCTGCGTTGGTTTCATAACCGCTCGAGCTTGACCCTGGTGCCCAGCGCCAGCCAGCGTCTGGAACTGGAGCGCAGGCATTTCGAGCGCCTGGGGATGCTGGCGCGCGGAGTGGATAGCCAACTGTTCCACCCGGCCAAGCGCGACAATGCCCTGCGCGAAAGCTGGGGCCTGGAAAACGACGATATTGCCGTACTGCACGTGGGGCGCCTGGCCCAGGAGAAAAACCTCGGGCTGCTCAAGCGATGCTTTGATGGGCTGCAGGCTACTTATCCACAGCGTCGGCTGAAGCTGATCATCGTCGGTGATGGCCCGCAACGCCCGATGCTTGAGCGCGACCTGCCCGAGGCGGTGTTCTGCGGCACCCAACGCGGTGAAGAACTGGCCAGGCATTACGCATCAGGGGACTTGTTCCTGTTCCCCAGCCTGACCGAAACCTTCGGCAATGTGGTGCTGGAGGCAATGGCCTCTGGCCTGGGCGTGGTGGCGTACGACCAGGCCGCCGCCACCCAGCATATTCGCCATGGCTACAACGGCGTGCTGGCGATGCCGGGAGATGAAAACGCATTTTGCGATGCTGCTACCTGGCTGCTGGAAGAGCGCGAGACCTTGCGCAGGGCCCGACTGAATGCTCGCCAGCATGCCAGTCGCCAGGGCTGGCCGGCGATTATCGAGCAATTCGAGCGCCAGTTACGCGGTGTGTGCGAGGACGGGCAACCGGTGCCCGTCCTGGCGCCGCTTACACCAGGGTCGTCAACGCCTCACGACTGAACGGCAGAATGTCGCCTTCGCGGCCTTCACGCACCTTCACGGCCCAGTCCGGATCTACCAGCAGCGCACGGCCCACAGCAACCAGATCAAACTCGTTGTTATTCAACCGCTCCAGCAGTTTCTCCAGGCTGGCCGGTTGTGCAACCTTGTCGGTGTTGACCATAAACTGCAGGAATTCGCCATCCAGGCCGACACTGCCCACGGTGATCGTCGGTTTGCCAGTGAGTTGGCGGGTCCAGCCGGCGAGGTTGAGGTCGGAGCCTTCGAACTCCGGCTCCCAGAAGCGACGGGTAGAGCAGTGGAAAATATCCACACCTGCCTCAGACAGCGGCTTGAGGAACTCACCCAATGCCTCGGGGGTTTGCACCAGGCGCGCGGTGTAGTCCTGCTGTTTCCACTGGGAGAAACGCAAGATGATCGGGAAGTCCGGGCCGACCGCAGCGCGGGTGGCCTGGATCAGTTCGATGGCAAAGCGCGAGCGGTTGGCCAGGTTGCCGCCGTATTCGTCGGTGCGCTGGTTGCTGCCTTCCCAGAAGAACTGGTCAACCAGATAGCCATGGGCGCCATGGATTTCCACACCGTCCATGCCGATGCGCTGGGCATCCTTGGCGGCTTGGGCGAATGCGGCGATCACCTCCTTGATGTCCTGGGAGGTCATGCCGTGGACCACCACGTTGCCATCCTTGAGTTTTTCCATCGGGCCGTAGGCCGGCACACTGGCGTCAGGCTCGGTACCGATGCGGCGCACACTGCCCACGTGCCAGAGCTGCGGAACAATCTTGCCACCTTCGGCGTGCACGGCATCTACGACCTTCTTCCAGCCGGCCAGCGCCGCCTCGCCGTAGAAATGCGGGACATTCGGGTAGCCGTTGGAGGCTGGGTGACCGACCACGGTGCCTTCGGTAATGATCAGGCCCACGCCGGCAGCGGCTCGGCGGCGGTAGTACTCGATGACCTTGGAATTCGGCACGCCACCCGGGGAAAACGAACGGGTCATCGGCGCCATGACCACACGGGTCGACAGCTGCAGTGCACCGAGCTGGAACGGTTTGAACAAGGCTTGGACAGGCATGGGAGCACTCCACGGAAGACGAGGTTTATGATGTGGATAATATGGGGGAGTGCAGCGTGCTGAATAGCACTATTGATTTGGGTGATTAAGGGGTATGAAGGTAGCGGGTAGCTGCAATTTTAAAGCTGCAAGAGGACCCTTTGTGCTTCTACTTGCAGCTTCAAGCTTAGAACTTGAAGCTGCACCGGCAGGTGTTCAACTCAGGGCTTTTTCGATGGCCTGGACGACCGTCGGATCATCCGGTGCAGTACGCGGCGAGAATCGCGCGAGGACCCGGCCATCCTTGCCCAGCAGGAATTTCTCGAAATTCCAGGTGATATCCCCAGGAAACTCCGCGCCCTCGCCCGCCAGCAAACGGTACAGTTGGTGACGCTCAGGACCGTTCACATCGAGTTTGCTGCCCAGGGGGAAGGTCACGCCGTAGTTCAGGCTGCAGAACTCGCGGATTTCTTCCTCGGTGCCCGGTTCCTGGCCTGCAAACTGGTTGCACGGCAAGCCAAGCACGGTAAATCCCTGGTCCTTGTACTGCTGATAAAGGTTTTCCAACGCCGCGTACTGCGGGGTCAAGCCACATTTGGAGGCGACATTGACCACCAGCACAACGTGCCCCTTGAAGGGCGCCAACGGCAGCTCTTGTCCGTCCAAAGCTTTGAGTTTCAGGTCGTGGAAAGCACTCATGACGAACTCCAGATTTTCCATGTACTTTGCGTTGCAGCGCTTCGAGATTACAACCCGCAAGCCTGCAATCATAGACGCCGATTGCAAAATCCGCCTGCGAATTACTGAGCGGTCGGCCACGGCAGAACAGGAATCGCCGTCACCGCATTCTGCGGGCTGCCTTCGATCAAGCGGTCGCTGTAGACCAGGTACACCAGGGTATTGCGCTTCTTGTCGAGGAAGCGCACCACCTGCATGGTCTTGAACACCAGCGAGGTGCGCTCCTTGAACACTTCGTCGCCGTCCTTGAGTTCGCCCTTGAAGCGGATCGGGCCGACCTGGCGGCAAGCGATAGATGCTTCAGCACGGTCTTCGGCCAGGCCCAGGCCGCCTTTCACGCCGCCGGTCTTGGCGCGCGACAAATAGCAGGTCACGCCGTCGACCTTGGGGTCATCGAACGCTTCGACCACAATCCGGTCGTTGGGGCCGACAAACTTGAACACCGTCGACACCTGGCCAATTTCTTCGGCCGAAGCCAGCAGCGGCATGGCCAGCAGCAGGCCGAGCAATCCCTTCATCACGCGCATCGTGTATTCCCTTTGTTTAGACCAGGATCAGGTTATCGCGGTGAACCAGTTCCGGTTCTGCCATGTAACCCAATAGTCCGACAATCGCGTCAGACGATTGTCCAATGATTTTCTGCGCTTCCAGGGCACTGTAGTTGGCCAGGCCGCGGGCGATCTCACGACCGTCGGGCGCTACGCACACAACCATCTCGCCACGGCGAAAGCTGCCCTGCACCAACTTGACGCCCACCGGCAGCAGGCTCTTGTTGCCTTGAGACAACGCCGACACCGCGCCATCGTCGAGCACCAGGGTGCCACGGGTTTGCAGGTGCCCGGCCAGCCATTGCTTGCGCGCCGCGAGCATGCCGCGCTCGGGCGACAGCAACGTACCGATGCGCTCACCGGCCTTGAGGCGATCCAACACACGCTCCAGGCGCCCACCGACGATGATGGTGTGAGCCCCGGAACGTGCGGCCAAGCGTGCTGCGCGCAGCTTGGTCTGCATGCCGCCACGGCCCAGGGCACCGCCAACGCTGCCGGCCACGGCGTCGAGCGCCGGGTCATCGGCGCGCGCTTCGTAGATCAGTTGGGCATCGGGGTTATTGCGTGGGTCGGCGTCGAACATGCCGTCGCGGTCGGTGAGGATCACCAGCAGGTCGGCCTCCACCAGGTTGGCCACCAGCGCGGCCAGGGTGTCGTTGTCGCCGAAACGAATTTCGTCGGTGACCACGGTGTCATTCTCGTTGATCACCGGGATAACCTTGAGCTCCACCAGCGCACGCAAAGTACTGCGGGCGTTTAGGTAGCGCTTACGGTCGGACAGGTCATCGTGGGTCAGCAGGATCTGCGCCGTATGACGGCCGTGCTCTGCAAAGCTGGACTCCCAGGCTTGCACCAGGCCCATCTGACCGATGGCGGCGGCGGCTTGCAGTTCGTGCATCGCGCTGGGTCGCGCGGTCCAACCGAGGCGGCTCATCCCGGCGGCAACCGCCCCGGACGACACCAGCACCAACTCCACACCCGCCTCATGCAAGGCCACCATCTGCTCGACCCAGACGCTCATGGCTGCGCGATCCAGGCCTTTGCCGTCTGCCGTCAGCAGCGCACTTCCGATCTTTACGACCCAGCGCTGCGCACCTGTCACTTTGCTCCGCATCATCTTCAACCTTAGATTGAGGGCCACGCGACCCAGCGCCGCCCATAACGTTATACCCGGATACCAAAACGCCGCTCCAGGGAGCGGCGTTCAAGTTTATCGCAACGGATCAGTCGCGCACGTAAATGATTTCCGGACCGTCTTCATCATCCACGTCTTCTTCGTCCCAATCATCGTCGCCGATGTCATGGACCGACTTCACGCCGCTGCGGCGCAGGGCACGCTGGTCGTCCAGGGCTTGCAACTGGGCACGGGCTTCGTCTTCGATCTGCTGGTCGAGTTCGGCGAGTTCGGCCTTGAATACCGGGTCGGCCGCCAGGCGGTCGGCGCGGTCTTCCAGGTAGCGCATGATGTCGCGGGTCAGGCGCTCGGTGCCTTCTTTGGCGATGGCCGAGATCACGTAGACAGGACCCGTCCACTCCAGGCGATCGACGATTTCCTTGACGCGCTCCTCGTGCTCTTCCTCGAGGATCTGGTCGCACTTGTTCAGCACCAACCAGCGATCACGCTCGGCCAGGGCCGGGCTGAACTTGGTCAGCTCGCTGACGATCACTTCGGCGGCGTCCGGTGCACTGGTGTCATCCAATGGCGCCATGTCGACGAGGTGCAGCAGCAAACGGGTACGGGACAAATGCTTGAGGAAGCGAATCCCCAGGCCTGCGCCGTCGGAAGCGCCTTCGATCAGGCCGGGAATGTCGGCGATCACGAAGCTTTTCCAGCGGTCGACGCTGACCACGCCCAGGTTTGGCACCAGGGTGGTGAACGGGTAGTCGGCGACTTTCGGCTTGGCGGCCGATACCGAGCGGATGAAGGTACTCTTGCCGGCGTTCGGCAGGCCCAGCAGGCCCACGTCAGCCAGTACTTTCATTTCCAGCTTCAGGTCGCGCTGCTCGCCCGGCTTGCCCGGCGTGGTCTGGCGCGGCGCACGGTTGGTACTGGACTTGAATCGGGTGTTACCCAGACCGTGCCAGCCGCCCTGGACAACCATCAGCTTCTGGCCGGCCTTGGTCAGGTCGCCGATCACTTCCTGGGTCGCGGAGTCGATGATCGTGGTGCCGACCGGTACACGCAGTACCAGGTCTTCGCCTTTTTTACCGGTGCAGTCGGTGCTGCCGCCGTTGGAGCCACGCTCGGCATCGAAGTGCCGGGTGTAACGGTAGTCGACCAGGGTGTTGAGGTTTTCGTCGGCCATCATGTAGATGGAACCGCCATCACCGCCGTCACCGCCGTTGGGGCCACCGTTTTCGATGAATTTTTCGCGACGGAAACTCATGCAACCGTTACCGCCGTCGCCTGCTTTTACTCGGATGGAAACTTCATCAACGAACTTCATAACAAAACGCCTCTCGCCGCACGGACGAGCTTAAGAAACCAAGACATAAGACTCTTGCAAAAATGAGCGCAGCGACCTCAATCAACAGCCGCAAATCCAGCTGCTCGAGCCCATTACAAACAGCTTTGCAAGAGACTCACTCCACAAACGAAAAAGCCCCGTCGCAAGACAGGGCTTTTCCAGCGATCGCGCAATTAAGCGGCGACAACGCTCACGTAACGGCGGTTGAACGCGCCTTTTACTTCAAACTTGATCACGCCTTCGATTTTCGCGAAGAGGGTGTGATCTTTACCCATGCCAACACCGTAACCGGCGTGGAATTGGGTGCCGCGCTGACGCACGATGATGTTGCCCGGAATGATTTTCTGGCCGCCATACATCTTCACGCCAAGGCGTTTGGCTTCTGAGTCGCGACCGTTACGGGTACTACCACCAGCTTTTTTGTGTGCCATGAGTCAATTCTCCTAGTGAGGAATTAGGCTGAAATTAAGCCTGAATACCGGTGATTTTGATCTCGGTGTACCACTGGCGGTGGCCCATACGCTTCATGTGGTGCTTACGACGACGGAACTTGATGATGCGGACTTTATCGTGACGACCTTGGGAGATCACTTCAGCCACAACGGTAGCGCCAGCAACAACTGGAGCGCCGATGTTCACGTCATCGCCATTGGCGACCAACAGAACGCGATCAAAGGTAACGGATTCGCCGGTAGCGATTTCCAGTTTTTCGATCTTCAGGTATTCACCTGGGGCGACCTTGTATTGCTTGCCACCAGTAACAATTACTGCGTACGACATGGTATTTCTCCGATAATCCTGCTCACCCAGCGCTTTATAAGAAGAGGTATTGGCTGGCATGGCTGCATGGGATGGACGTCCCGAATGCAATTGCGTAAGGCAGGTGCTGCCCAGGAAGTTCAGGGTGCGCGATTGTACGCAAGGTAAATGGGTGTTGCAAGTGGCTGTCTATCGCGCCTTGACACTACGGGGTCAGGGTCCTAGCATGCCGCGCAACCCTTCTGGAGCGACTGTCGCTGATGCAACCCCAAGCTTTCTACCGCGCGGTCGCGGACGATTTTAGCGCCGTCGACGGCATCATCAAGCAGCAGCTGACGTCTAAGGTGCCGCTGGTCTCAAAAATTGGCGACTACATTACGTCGGCAGGCGGTAAACGCCTGCGTCCTTTATTAGTGCTGCTGTGTGGCAAGGCCCTGGGCCGCGAAGGCGATGACCTGCGCCTGCTGGCTGCCACCATCGAATTCCTGCACACCGCCACCCTGCTGCATGACGACGTGGTCGACATGTCCGGCATGCGCCGTGGCCGCGAGACCGCCAATGCGATGTGGGGCAATGCCCCGAGCGTGCTGGTCGGCGACTTCCTGTACTCGCGCTCGTTCGAAATGATGGTCGAGCTGGGCTCGATGCCGGTGATGAAGATTCTTTCCCAGGCCACGCGCATCATCGCTGAAGGCGAAGTGCTGCAGCTGTCCAAGGTCCGCGACGCCAGCACCACCGAAGAAACCTATATGGAAGTGATTCGCGGTAAGACCGCGATGCTCTTCGAAGCCTCCACACACAGTGCCGCCGCGCTCTGTGGCGCGACCGCCGAACAGGCCGAAGCCCTGCGTACCTTTGGCGACCATCTGGGCGTGGCGTTCCAACTGGTGGACGACCTGCTCGACTACCGCGGCGATGCAGAGACCCTGGGCAAGAACGTCGGTGACGACCTGGCCGAAGGCAAACCGACCTTGCCGCTGATCTACACCATGCGCGAAGGCACGCCGGAACAGGCGGCCCTGGTGCGCAAGGCGATCCAGAAAGGCGGGATCGAGGACCTGGAAAGCATCCGTGAGGCTGTGGAAGCCTCGGGCTCGCTGGACTACACCGCGCAACTGGCACGTGACTACGTGGCCCGTGCGATCAAGTGCCTGGAAGCCCTTCCGGCCAGCGAGTACCGGGATGCCTTGGTTGAGCTGAGTGAATTTGCGGTCGCGCGGACGCACTAGGTCCTACCTGCAAACGCATACCCATGTGGGATGGGGGCTTGCCCCCCCCACATTCGGATTTGATAAAACCTGCAAGACCACAATTCCCTATATAATGTGCGACTTTTAGCCATCCTGACCGTTAAGGAGCTTTAGTGAGCACGTTGCCACCCTGCCCGAAATGCAATTCCGAATACACCTACGAAGACGGCGCCCAGCTGATCTGCCCGGAATGCGCCCATGAGTGGTCCGCCAATGGCGAGGCCGAAGTGGCCGGCGATGAAACCGTGAAGAAAGACTCTGTGGGCAACGTCCTGCAGGACGGCGACACCATCACCGTGATCAAAGACCTCAAGGTCAAGGGTACGTCCTTGGTCGTGAAGGTCGGCACCAAGGTCAAGAACATCCGCCTGTGCGACGGCGACCACGATATCGATTGCAAGATCGACGGTATCGGCCCGATGAAACTCAAGTCCGAATTCGTGCGCAAAGTCTGAACCTGCTGCATCCATCCCGCGCCCGCGCGGGATGGCGTTTTGCCCTCCCCGTTGACCCCTCTCAATATCCACACAGAAAAACCAGGAAACTGCCAATAGGCACTTGCTATTCTACGAATAAGAATTATTCTCATTGAAACCCATCAAGGAGATGCAACCATGACTTATTTGATAGATGCCTGGCTCGACCGCCCACACCCTTACCTACGCATCCTCCATCGGGAAACCGGTGAAGTCTGTGCTGTGCTGGAAGAAGAAGCGTTGAATGAGCTGCAGGACCAGGGCGACCTGGACGTCAACGGCCTGAGTTCGAGTGAACCTGGAGTACTGAAGGAGGTTGTGCGCAATCTGTTTCTGTTCTGCTATGCCCGAGCGTTGCGCCCGGCCACGGAGCTCAGTGGCAAGTTCCATCCATGAGAAAACCAGCAAAACACTGTAGGAGCGAGCTTGCTCGCGAAGACCGCATAAACAACGCGCTCATCCAGGATGCCCGCGTCATCGTTGACGTTTTTCGCGAGCAAGCTCGCTCCTACAGGTAATCAAAAGCAGGTCTTACAGAACGTCGAGCAGTTCGACGTCAAATACCAGCACGCTGTGCGGCGGAATGCTGCCAACGCCTTGAGCGCCATAAGCCAACTCGCTCGGCACGTACAGGCGCCATTTGCTGCCGGCATTCATCAGTTGCAGGGCTTCGGTCCAGCCGGCGATCACGCCGCCCACCGGGAATTCTGCAGGCTGGCCACGCTCGTAGGAGCTGTCGAACACAGTGCCGTCGATCAGGGTGCCGTGGTAGTGGGTGCGAACCTGGTCTTCACGGGTCGGCTTGGCGCCGTCACCGGCGGTCAGCACTTCAAATTGCAGGCCGGAAGCCAGGGTGGTGATGCCATCACGCTTGGCGTTTTCAGCCAGGAAAGCCAGGCCAGCGCCTGCAGCCGCTTCAGCCTTGGCAGCCGCTTCGGCTTGCATGATTTCGCGAATGACCTTGAAGCTGGCAGCCATTTGCTCTTGATCAACACGGCTTGGTTTGCCGGCGAACGCGTCGGTCAGGCCAGCCAGGATCGCATCCAGGCTCACACCTGGCGGTGGGTTGTCGCGCAGTTGGTCGCCCAACTGACGGCCGATACCGTAGCTGACGCGGGTTTCGTCGGTGGACAGATTAACTTCGGACATGAAGAGGCTCCGCTATAGGGCAGCGCTGAAAACACCGGTTTCCCGCACCGCCCAGAACTAAAAGGGCCAGCAGACTAGCACACAAGACCTGCTCGTGATGAGCCCTGCACGGCAGCGCGGCACCGGGATCGCGACCCTTCGTCGCACACGCAATAAAAGCACTTCAGATTCACAGCCCGTCGCCGATACAGCGCTACACACTTTGGCTGGCTCAAATAACAACACCGTCCAGCAGACAGACATCACCTTTGCGGAGCATTAGATGAACAGCTGGTTCGGTAACATCAGCGTCAACCTCAAACTGGGCCTGGGCTTCGGCCTGGTACTGGTCCTCACCTCGATCCTGGCCCTCACCGGCTGGACCAGCCTGGGCGGTCTGATCGACCGCAGTAACTGGATGAGCGACATCACCCAGCTCAATGCCTCACTGACCAAACTGCGTATCGTGCGTCTGCAATACATGCTGGCCAACGGCGACGAAGCCGTGGCACAAAACGTACAGACCAACCTGGACGCCTTTACTGCCCAGCAACAGAAACTCCTGAACAGCTTCAAGAGCCCGGAAAACGTCAAGCTGCTCAACGAGCAGAAAGCCATCATCACGGCTTATCAGCAATCCCTGAACAAAATGCGCGAGGCTTACCGAAACGGTAATGCCTCTCGCCAAGTGATGGGCGACAAGGCCGATATCGCCAATGCCCAAATCGACGCGCTGGACGCCAGCGTGAGGCAAATGCCCGACAGCGCGGAGCACCTTGCACAGTTCCAGGCCGTGGCCGACGCCAAGATGCAGTTCCAGTTGGCCCGCTACGAAGTGCGCGGCTACACCGGCAACGTCAACCCGGACACCGAAGCCCGCGCTGCCGCACAAATCGAAAAAGCCATCAGTGGCTTGAAAGGCCTCAGCGCCGCCTTCGGCGCCAGCCAGCAAAGCGCCCTGAGCTCCTTGGAAACCGCCCTTGGCGCCTATCGCAGCGCCGTGCAGAACTACAAGGCCGCCAACGCCAATATCGTGGCTGCCCGTGCCGAAATGACCACCCAAGGCGCCGATATCGTCACGATCAGTGACAAGCTGTACGACATCCAGCTGGATCGTCGCGACGCTGAAAGCGCCCAGGCCCGCAGCCTGCAGTTGATCAGCACCTTGCTGGCACTGCTGGTCGGTATCATTGCGGCACTGGTGATCACCCGCCAGATCACGCGTCCACTGCAGGAAACCCTGGCCGTGGTTGAACGCATCGCTTCCGGCGACCTGAGCCACAATATCCAGGTCACCCGTCGCGATGAGCTGGGCGTATTGCAACAAGGTATTCAGCGCATGGGCACGACCCTGCGTGAATTGATCAGCGGTATTCGCGACGGCGTGACCCAGATCGCCAGCGCCGCCGAAGAGTTGTCGGCCGTCACCGAGCAGACCAGCGCCGGCGTGAACAGCCAGAAAATCGAGACCGATCAGGTCGCCACGGCGATGCACGAAATGACCGCCACCGTGCAGGAAGTCGCACGCAACGCCGAGCAAGCCTCTCTGGCCGCCGCCGATGCTGACGGCCAAGCCCGCGCAGGCGACAAAGTGGTGGCTGAGGCCATCGCCCAGATCGAACGCCTGGCCGCCGAAGTAGAACGTTCCACCGATGCCATGGCGCACCTGCAACAAGAGAGCAACAAGATCGGCAGCGTGATGGACGTGATCAAGGCCGTTGCCGAACAGACCAACCTGCTCGCGCTCAACGCAGCGATCGAAGCGGCGCGTGCCGGTGAAGCCGGTCGCGGCTTTGCCGTGGTCGCCGACGAAGTACGCGGCCTGGCCCAGCGCACGCAGAAGTCCACCGAGGAAATCGAAGGCCTGGTCGCCGGTTTGCAGAACGGCACCCAGCAAGTTGCCAACGTAATGAACAACAGCCGCAGCCTCACCGACAGCAGTGTCGAACTGACGCGCAAGGCCGGAGTGTCACTGGAAAACATCACCCGCACGGTGTCGAACATCCAGTCCATGAACCAACAGATCGCCGCCGCCGCCGAACAGCAAAGCGCCGTGGCCGAAGAGATCAGCCGCAGCATCGTGAATGTGCGTGATGTGTCCGAGCAGACCGCCACCGCGAGCGACGAGACGGCAAAATCGAGCGTGGAACTGGCACGTTTGGGTAGCCAGTTGCAGCAGATGGTCAGTCACTTCCGGGTTTAAGAAACCAAAAAGCCGCTTCGGTATTAACCGAAGCGGCTCCACTTCTCAGACCTTACAGGTCATCGAAGCTGTCCCGCAGGAATGTCCACACGTGATAAACACGTACGGCATTCACTACGAGGTTCCATGTACGTCGTGCAAACTTAGACATACTCGGCCCTCCGTGAGTTGGGCCTTACCTCCAGCACACTTACCGGAACACGTGAGCCTTTGGATGCGGGTCAACGCTTCCTGTGAGGCGGCCGGGCTTTGGTTCCTCCCGCATGAATCCGGCACGGATTACTAGCCCGTGGCGTTCGGTCCATAATTCCGCGCGCATACCCAGCCACCTACAAAACGACATACTTGGAACGGGGGTGATACTAATCAACATCCGAATCAAAGGTGTGACAGGCGACGATAAACCTGCTGGAAAGATCAACTGATATGTTGCAAATTTTTGCCACCAACTCTAAATAGAAATAAAGTCGACAGATAAAAAGCAACGCCCCTCGTCAAGCCTTGCGCGAGACGATAACCGGCATTAGTATCCCTTAGGCGGGTCAGCGCTTCCTGTAAGAATGCAACCCCAGCCACTAACTGGGGTTGCAAAAAAAAACCGCCTACCAAGGCGGTTTTTTATTGCCTGCGATTTGCCGCTCAGCCCTCGCCTTCCTCAACAAACACCACGCGATTCCCAAACGGATCCTTGATGCTCATCTCCCGCGATCCCCAAGGCGTTTCCTCAACCCCAGGCTTGGCGTAACGGTAATCCTTGCCCAGCAACTGCTGCTGGTACGCATCCACCCCTTGCGCCTGGATCCGCACCGCCGTGCCCGGAGAGGCGTCGCCATGATGCTCGGACAGGTGCAGCACGCAATCGCCCAGCGACACCTGCAGATACAGTGGATAATTCGCCTCGAAGCGGTGCTGCCAATCGACCTTGAAGCCCAGGAAGTCGACGTAGAATTCCAGCGCCTTGGCCTCATCGAAAATCCGCAGGATGGGGGTGACTTTTCCTAAGTGCATGGCAATCGCTCCGTGTATGAAAGCGCCCACTATAGAGTCGAAAACCCACCACGCAAATCCCCACTGCGCGCCAGGAACCGCCCCGGTCGCTGACCGTTCGCCTGGCCATCGCTGTAGCTCAACACGCCGTTGACCCACACGCCATCAATGCCTTGCGCTGCCCGCTGTGGTTCATTGAAGTCCGCCACATCGCGCACCCGCACAGGGTCGAACAACACCAGGTCGGCCCAGTGCCCTTCGCGAATTTCGCCCCGCTCGGATAACCCAAAACGCGCTGCCGACAAGCCGGTCATCTTGTGCACGGCGGTGTGCAACGGGAACAAGCCGACATCCCGGCTGAAATGCCCCAGCACCCGTGGGAACGCGCCCCATAAGCGAGGATGCGGAAACGGATCTTCAGGCAAGCCATCCGACCCCACCATCGACAACGGATGCGCGAGGATACGTCGCACATCCGCTTCATCCATCCCGTAGTACACCGCCCCCGCAGGTTGCAGACGACGGGCGGCGTCCATCAGGGAGACGTCCCATTCGCCAGCGATGTCCTGCAAGTCGCGCCCCCCCACTTCAGGGTGCGGCGTCGACCAGGTGATCGTGATACGAAACGCGTCGGTCACCTGCTTGAGGTCCAGGGTAGAAGAACTGGCCGCATAGGGATAACAATCACACCCCACCGGGCGGGTTTTCGCCGCCGATTCCAACGCTGCCAACAGCTGCGGACTACGCCCCCAGTTCCCCGCTCCCGCACATTTGAGGTGGGAAATAATCACCGGTACCTGTGAGTGCCGGCCGATCAGAAAAGCCTCGTCCATCGCCTCCAGCACCGGTTCGAATTCGCTGCGCAAATGGGTGGTGTACACCGCACCGAAGGCCGTGAGTTCTTCACTCAGTTGCAGCACCTCATCGGTCTCGGCATTGAACGCGCTGGCGTAGGCCAGGCCTGTGGATAAACCGAGGGCGCCGGCCTCAAGACTCTCGTGCAACTGCACACGCATGGCGACGATTTCATCCGGTGTGGCGGTGCGATGCAGATCGTCCATGTGGTTACTGCGCAGCGCCGTGTGGCCGATCAATGCTGCGACATTGACCGCTGGATGAGCACGTTCAACGGCGCTGCGATAGTCGCTGAAACGGGGATAAACAAACGCCGCAGCGCTGCCCAACAAGTTCATCGGGTCGGGCGGATCGCTGCGTAAACTCACCGGTGAGGCGCTGATGCCACAGTTGCCGACAATCACCGTGGTCACACCCTGGCTGAGCTTGGGCAGCATCTGCGGCTGGCGGATGACCACCGTGTCGTCGTGGGTGTGCACGTCGATAAAGCCCGGCGCCAGCACACGGCCTGTCGCATCGATTTCATGCACGGCCGCCGCCGTCGACAAGTCGCCGATCGTCTCGATGCGCCCGTCACGCAGCCCCACATCGGCGACATAACCCGGGGTGTTGCTGCCATCGATGATCAGCGCCTGGCGAATCAGCGTGTCGTACGTCATATCAATCTCCAAGCGGCAGGCTGTCAGGGCCGCCGCGATAATCGTCGAGGGCCAGCTTGATCCGGCGCAGGCGTTCCTGGTTGTCGTCGGGCAGGGCCAGCGCCAGTTCGGTGGCGAGCAGGTCGATGGCCAGCAGCATGCCGTAACGCGCCGCCGTGGGTTTGTAGATAAAACTGGTTTCCGCCGGTTGCAGCGGCAGCAACACATCCGCCAACTGCGCCAGGGGTGAGTCGGCAAGAGTGATGGCGACGATGCGCGCGTCGTAGTTGCGTGCCAGCGCCACCACATCGAGCAACTCGGGGGTAAGGCCGGTGAGCGAGCAGACGATCAGCGCGTGTTCCGGCCCCAGGGTTGCAGCTGTGACGCGCATCATCACCGGGTCGTGGCTGGCGGCAATCGGATAGCCCAGGCGTACCAGGCGCACCTGCAGTTCATCGCTGCACAAGCTCGATGGCCCGCCCATGCCAAACGCGTGGATCATCCGCGCCTTACCCAGCAGGTTGACCGCATCGACAAAACTGGCCTGGTTGAAACCGGACAAGTGCTGGCGCAACGTCGCTTCGATGTCGCCGAGAATCTGCCGATGAAACGCCGACTGTTCAGGCAACCCCGCCGGGTCCAGGAAGCGGCTGCCGACGCCGCTGGCCTGGGCCAGTTGCAGGCGCAGATCGCGCAAGTCCCGGCAACCGACACTGCGGGCAAAGCGCGACAAGGTGGCGGTACTGACCTCGGCCCGTTGGGACAGCTCTTCCAGGCTGGCCGAGGCGGCAAAGCCCACATCCTCCAGCATCAGCCTGGCGATACGCCCTTCGCCGGCGCTGAAGGAATCCTGGCGGGCGCGGATCTGGTAGAGGATGTCCATGGGGGCTCCGGGTTACAAAATACAGGACAGGCCGTAAGTCAGACCGAAGGCAACCACAGAGATCAGCGTCTCCAATACGGTCCAGGTCTTGAAGGTCTGGATCACCGTCATATTGAAGTATTCCTTGATCAGCCAGAAGCCGCCGTCGTTAACGTGGGAAAAGATCACCGAACCCGCGCCAGTGGCCAGCACCAGCAATTCCGGGTGTGGATAACCCAGGCCCAGGGCGACCGGGGCCACCACGCCCGAAGCCGTAGTCATGGCCACCGTGGCTGAGCCCGTCGCAATCCGCATCAACGCAGCGAACAGCCAGCCCATCACCAGCGGTGACAGGTGGAAGGCATGCGCCAGGCCTAGAATTTCGTTGGTAACGCCAGCGTCCACCAATATCCGGTTCAAACCGCCACCCGCGCCCACCAGCAAGGTGATGCTCGCGGTCGGCGCCAGGCATTCATTGGTGAACCTGAGGATCGACTCGCGGTTGAAGCCCTGCGCCAGGCCCAGGGTCCAGAAACTCACCAGGGTCGCCACCAGCAGCGCGATCACCGAGTTACCGATAAACAGCAGGAACTGGTTGAAGCCCGTACCCGGGGTGGAAATCACGTTGGCCCAGCCACCGATCATCATCAACACCACCGGCAACAGGATAGTGCCCATGGTCAGGGCAAAGCTCGGCAAACGCTCGCGAGGTTCACGCTCGATAAACTGGCGTTCCAGCGGGTTTTCCGCCGGCAGGTGAATACGCGGCACGATGAATTTGGCGTACAGCGGGCCGGCAATGATCGCCGTCGGAATACCGATGAGAATCGCATAGAGCACGGTCTGCCCCACCGACGCGTTATACGCCAGCACGGCCATCATCGCCGCTGGGTGCGGCGGCACCAACGCATGCACCACCGACAGGCCGGCGACCATCGGCAGGCCGACCATCAGGATCGACACCCCCACGCGCCGCGCCACGGTAAAAGCGATCGGCACCAGCAGCACAAAGCCCACCTCGAAAAACAGCGGCAGCCCCACCAGGAACGCGATGCATACCATGGCCCAATGGGCATTACGTTCGCCGAAACGGTTGATCAGCGTGCGGGCCACCTGCTCGGCGCCACCGGACTCGGCCATCATCTTGCCGAGCATGGTGCCCAGCGCCACCACCAGGGCGATATGCCCCAGGGTTTTGCCGACGCCGGCCTCGTAGGAACCCATGATGGTGTCTGCCGGCATCCCGGCCATCAGCGCCAGGCCGATGGACACCAGGGTGATGACGATAAACGGGTTGAGCCGGTAACGTGCGATCAGCACGATCAAAGCAATGATGGCGATGGCAGCGTATGCCAACAGCCCGAAGCCCGGTGATGCGGCCATGCGGTACTCCTCGGAAAGGGTCACGTCGAATGGGTTGTGAAACTCATAAATCATTACCGAGGCGTATTTTCAAACTGTATGAAAGTAACTTTCGCTTACGGATAAGCGCTGTCGCGTTGGGATAAGCCCAAGGGCCGTGTATGAAAATTCGAGGGATGTTCTTACATCAAGATCAGAGAAGGCTGGAAACTCGACGAATAAGCTTGAGTCATAGAATGCACACCCACTGATGCCAGGAAAATCGACTATGACTCGCACGACACTCGCCGCCGGCGCCTTGCTTCTCGCCATGTGCGGCACTGCCGCCGCCGCCGACAACCCGGCCCTGAAAAAATGCATGGACGGCGCCAATACCACTGCCGACATGGTCAGTTGCAACGTCAAGGAAACCAAGGGGCAAGACGCGCGCTTGAACAAAGCCTACAAAACCGCCCTCGCCGCCCAGGAAGGCACACGCAAACAGCAACTGCAGGACCTGCAGCGCCTGTGGATCAAATACCGTGACGCCAATTGCGCCTTCGCCGGCTCCGCCACCGGCGGCACCATCGACCAGGTCAACGGCACCGGCTGCGTGTTGGACATGACACAGACCCGCGCCCAGGAATTGGAAGACCTGGTCGGGCCGTAAAAATCAGTCGTGGTGAACCTTGGCACGCTTGAGCAACTGCTTGCAGCGCTCAGACAAATGCAGCACCCGCAGATGCTTGCCAGCTTTGCTGTAGCGCTCGCGCAGGGTCATCAGCGCGGCAATCGCCGAGTAGTCGACAAAGCTCAGGTGACGGCAATCCAACGTCACCTGGGCGGGGTCGTTGGCCGGATCGAACTGGTTCAGGAACGGCGTAGTCGAGGCAAAAAACAAGGTGCCGTGCAGGCGATAGAGCTTGCTGCCATCCGCTTCCAGATGCTCATCGGCATACAGCTCACGGGCCTGTTGCCAGGCAAAGTTCAGTGCTGCGATCACGATGCCGCACAGCACGGCGGTGGCCAGGTCGGTGAACACCGTGATCACGGTCACCGCGATAATCACCAGCACATCATTGAGCGGCACCTTGTTGATCACCCGCAGGGACGCCCAGGCGAAGGTCTGCTGCGACACCACAAACATCACCCCGACCAGCGCCGCCAGCGGGATCCGCTCGATCAGCGGTGACAGAAACAGAATAAACAGCAGGATCATCACCCCGGCGAACACCCCGGAGAAACGCCCGCGCCCGCCGGAGCTGAGGTTGATCACGGTTTGCCCGATCATTGCGCAACCGCCCATGCCGCCGAACAGGCCCGAGAGCATATTCGCCGCGCCCAAGGCCACGCTCTCGCGGTCGGGGTAGCCACGGGTCTCGGTGATTTCGTCGGTGAGGTTCAGGGTCAGCAGGGTTTCCAGCAGGCCTACCATGGCCATCAGGAATGCATAGGGGGCGATGATGCCGAGGGTTTCCAGGGTCCAGGGGATCTGCGGCAGCGCGAAGGTCGGCAGGCCGCCGGCGATGTGGGCCATGTCGCCGAGGGTACGGGTCGGCAGGCCGAGCAGGTACACGGCCAGGCCCACGCCAAGGATCGCCACCAGGGCCGGCGGCACCGCACGGGTGATGCGCGGCAGCAGGTAGACGATGGCCATGGTCACCAGCACCAGGCCGGTCATCACGTACAACGGCGTACCACTGAGCCAGCTTTCACCGCTCTTGAAATGCTCCAACTGGGCCAGGGCAATGATGATCGCCAGGCCGTTGACGAACCCCAGCATCACCGGGTGCGGCACCATGCGCACCAGCTTGCCCAGGCGCAACAGGCCGAACGCGACCATGATCAGCCCGCCCAGCAGCACCGTGGCGAGCAGGTATTCCACGCCGTGCTGCACCACCAGCGCGACGATCACCACCGCCATCGAGCCTGCCGCCCCGGACACCATGCCGGGCCGGCCGCCGAACAAGGCGGTAAGGGTGCAAATGATAAAGGCGCCGTAGAGCCCCATCAGCGGGTTGAGGTGAGCCACCAGGGCAAAGGCGATGCATTCGGGCAGCAGCGCAAAGGACGTGGTGAGGCCGGCCAAGGCATCGGCGCGTAGGCGGGTGAGGTTCATGAGGTACCAGGGCATTGCGGGGGATAAGGCGGGGAATGGTACGGAATTGAGCCCGGTGGGGCCAGTCTGAAAGATCGAGTGGCCCCAATCGGGGGCAAGTCGAATCGTCCCACCGCCCCTCCCACACTTGACTGCATTCCAGCGTTGGAACTCAGTCAAATGTGGGAGGGGGCTTGCTCCCGATAGCAGCACCTGGGTTTCAAGCGAACATCACACCATCTCGTCGCGAATCCACTCCACCACCGACGTACGCTTCGGCACCCAGCCCAGCAACTCGCGGGCATGCTTGCCGCGCACGCGGCTGTTGGAGCCCAGGCCATAGTTGGCCATTTCATAGCCCCACTCGGCTTCAGCCTCGGCCAATGGCCAATCCTGTGGCTGGCCCAGGTTCAGGGCGTGGGCGATAGCCGTGGTCATGTCGATAAACGAGGCCTCGCCGCTTTCCACAAAGTAGAAAGTGCCCGGCACGTTCCTGGTCAGTGCCAGCAGGTACAGCGCCACCACGTCGTCAATGTGCACGTTGGACCAGATGTTCTGCCCGGTGCCGACATGGCGCACCACACCGCTCTTGCGTGCCTGCTTGAGCAAGCGCGGCAGTTGCACGCTGTCGCGCTTCACGCCAAGACTGTGGCCGTAGATCAGGGTGTTGCAGATCACCGCCGAATTCACCCCGTCTTTGGCCGCTGCCAGGATCAGGTTGTCGATGGCCACGCGGGCAGCCTTGTCGACGGTCGGCTCCGGCAAGCTGTCTTCGAAGTAGATGACATCGCTGGCCTTACCGCCCGAGGCATCCCCCACGATGCTCGAACCGCTGGTGTGCAGGAATGGCTTGTTCGAGCCTTTCAGCGCGGCCAGCAGGGTTTCCACCGCAGCGCGATGGTCGCTGCTCGCGGCATTGATCACCGCATCGGCTTTCTGCGCTTGCTCGGTCAACACAGCAACATCGTCGAGGGTGCCGATCACCGGGTTGATGCCCAGGGCAGTCATTTCAGCCGCTTGCTCTGCGCTGCGTACCAGGCCAGTAACGGTGTGACCGGCCTTGACCAGGCCAGTGGCGATGGAACCGCCGATAAAACCGGCTGCGCCGGTAATGAATACGTTCATGGAGAGTGCTCCTGACGGGGTAAGTGATGGGTCCATTGTTACGGACTCATCCCTGACGAATAAGCCCGTACCGCCCAATTCACTCTTGCGTGACGGTCACGAATCAGCAGGCATACCGCGCCAGCTTGGCCTGGATAAAGTCCAGGAAGCACTGGATGCGCAGCGCCAATTGCGAGTTGCGGTAGAACACCGCATGGATGGGTTGGCGATACCCACTGTTGAACGCCTCCAGCACCGGCACCAGGCGTCCGGCATTGATGTCTTCGGAGGTCATGAAGTTCGACAGGCAGCAAATGCCCTGCCCTTCCAACGCCAACTGGCGCAGGGTTTCACCACTGGACGCGGCCACGCTGGGCTGGATCAGCCAGCGGTCGCCTTCCACATGGCGCAGCGGCCAATGGTTGAGGGTTTCGGTCTGGGTAAAGCCCAGCAAGGTGTGGTCAGCCAACTCGGCGACCGTCGTCGGCGTGCCGTACTGCTTGAGGTAGTCGGGGCTGGCGAGGATATGCAGCGGCGACCAGCCGAGGGAGCGCGCATGCAGGGTGGAGTCGGCCAGGGCACCGATGCGAATCGCAATATCGGTGCTCTGCTCCAGCAGGTCGATGATCAGGTCATCGCTGTTCAACTCCAGCTGAATCTGCGGGTACAAACGGCGGAATTCTGCGATATAGGGCACGATCCCATGCAGCATGAACGGCACGGCGGCATTGATGCGCAGCCGCCCGGCGGGGTTTTTCTGGCGTGACGACAGGCGCTCTTCCAGCGCGTCCATCTGCGCCAGGATCAGCTTGGCCTGCTCGAAGAAGTACTTGCCCTCCTCGGTCAGGTCCATGCGCCGCGTGGTGCGGTTGATCAGTGTGGTTTCAAGCTTGGCTTCCAGGCGCGACAGGGTGCGACTGACCGCCGACGGCGTCTGCCCGACCTGCTCCGCGGCAGCGGAAATCGAGCCGCACTCAATCACGCTGACGAAAATCTGTAGCTCATCGGATCGGGCTTTCACGGGCGGTCCTCGTTATCGGTTCACAGCAGCTTACACCGCAGCGCCCTCAACCACTGATCAACAAATGCCCGCCCAGCAGCGCCATGCCGATAAAAAACACCCGCTTGAACAGCACCGCACTGATGCGCTGGCGCACCACCTGGCCGAGCCACATGCCCAGCAGCGACGGCACCAGCGCCAGCAACGATGCATTGATTTCGCCACCGCCCAACGTGCCGCGCCAGGCCAAACCGGCGGCCAGCGCCAGGGTCGACACGGTGAACGACAGCCCCAACGCCTGCACCAGTTGATCGCGGTTCAAACCCAGCGCCTGCAGGTACGGCACGGCCGGAATCACAAACACACCGGTGGCCGAGGTGATGATGCCGGTGATCAGCCCGCACAACGGGCCCAGCCAGCGCTCGGTTTGAGCCTTGACCTTGAACGTGGGCAGGAACAGTCCGCTCAGTGCATACACCAGCAACGCCGCGCCCAGTGCGCGCACCACCCATTGCCCGCCGTCCATCCCCAGCCACAACGTGCCCAGCCCGGTGCCGAGGAAAATCAGCAGCAACATCGGCCATAGCCGCTTGAGCAAAGCACTCAGGTGCCCGCCGAATGCCAATTGCCACAGGTTGGTGACCGTCGAAGGAATGATCAGCAACGCCGCAGCCTGCGCCGGCAGCATAGCCAGGCCGAGCATGCCCATGGCTACGGTGGGCAGGCCCAGGCCGATGACGCCCTTGACCGTACCGGCCAGCAGGAAGGTGCCGATCACCAGCAAGGTAAGGGCGGGGCCGAGGTTTTGGTAAAACGCGAGGAAGGTGTTCATGGGCCGAGTGTGCGACTTTTCGATGCGCCCGAAAATTCGCCATATACTGAGGCAGCCTCTTGTTTTGCGTGAGGCTGACGATGCCAGTCCAGTCACCCGAGCAACCAGCCATGCACTTTGACCTGATCGACCTGCGCCTCTACCTGCACATCCTCGACACCGGCAATATCACCGCCGGCGCGGCCCGCAGCCATTTATCCCTGGCCGCCGCCAGTGCACGCATCCGGGCGATGGAAGCCTCGTTGGGCATCGAGTTTCTCGACAGAGGGCGTCGAGGCGTCACCCCCACACCGGCGGGAAAGGCCTTGGCCCGTCACGCTCGCCTGTTGTTGCAACAAGCCGATCACCTGCAACAGGACCTCGCGGAATACGCCAACGGCGTCAAAGGCCAGGTGCGCCTGCTGTGCAATACCACCGCACTCAGCGAATACCTGCCGGAACTGCTTGCGGACTTTCTGCGCGAACACCCCAACCTCGATATCGACCTGCAGGAATTGCCCAGCCTGCGCATTACCCAGGCCTTGCGCCAGGGTACGGCGGAGCTGGGGATCATCTCCGACGCCGTGGACACCCACGGCTTGCAGACCCTGCCGTTTCGCGACGACCCACTGGTGCTGATCATGCCGCGCGACCATCCCCTGGCAGGCGGCAAGGTGAGTTTTGTCGACAGCCTGCAATTCGACTTCGTGGGCTTGAGCGCCGCCAGCGCACTCTCGGTGTACCTGGAAGAACAGGCACTGCACGCGGGCTTTCGTGTGCAGACGCGCATCCGCGCCGAGGGTTTTGACGGGCTGATGCGCATGGTCGCCCGCGGCGCCGGCCTGGGCATCGTGCCCCAGGCGGCGTTGGCGCGCTGGCCAGCGCCACATCCCTTCACCGCCCAACCGTTGCAGGAAGAGTGGGCTCGGCGAACGCTGCTGTTATGCGCGCGCTCGTTCGAACACTTGCCGGGTTACGCCAGGGCCTTGTTCGACGCCTTGGCCCTACCCTTGCGGAAAAACCCGTAATACACCGCCGACAGGATCAGCAGGAACGGCACGCCAAACACCAGGGTCATCTTGAACGCCTCGGTGAAGTACGTGGTGATCATCACCGCCCCCATCAGTACCAGGCCCAGTAACGTGCTGTAGGGAAACAGGCGCAACTGGAACGACAGCTTCGCGCCGCCATGACGCTTGCGATAGCGCCGGAAGAACAGGTGCGTGAGGAAGATCATGAACCAGGTGAAGATCGCGCCAAACATCGAGATCGCCATCATCAGGGTGAACGAGCTTTGCGGGTACACCACGTTCAACAGCGTCGCCAGGGCGATGCCCGAGCTGGACAACAGCAAGGCATTCAGCGGAATGCCGCTCTTGCTCAACGCGCCCATGGACTTGGGCGCAAAGCCAGCGCGGGACAGACTGAACATCATGCGCGTGGTGATGTAGAGCTGGCTGTTCATCGCCGACAACGCCGCGATCAGGATCACGAAATTCATCACCCCGGTGGCGCCGGGAATGCCGATGGTCTGCATCACCGTGACGAACGGGCTCTGGGTCTGGCCGGCCTGGTTCCACGGCACGATGGCGAGCATCAGCGCCAGGGTCAGCAGGTAAAACACCACCAGCCGCACGATGGTCGCGCGAAAGGCTTTCTTCACGGCCTGCTCCGGGTCCGCCGCTTCACCGGCAGCCACGGCGATCATCTCGACGCTCAAGTAGCTGAAGATCGACACGATCACCGCTATCCACATGCCGCTCAGGCCATGGGGGAAGAAGCCATCGTGGGCCGTGTAGTGCTGCACGCCATAGTCCGGATTGCCGGAGCCGAACACCACGTACACCGCAAGGATGATGAAGCCGACGATGGCGCTGATCTTGATCGTCGAAAACCAGTATTCGAAGTGGCCGAACGTCTTGACGCTGATGGCGTTGAGCAGGATGAGCACGCTGGAAAACGATACGATCCATACCCACTCCGGCACGTTGGCGAACCAGTACTTCATGTACATCGCCACCGCCGTGACCTCGGCGCCCACCGCCAGCACAATCGCCGCCCAGTAGGCATAACGCACCAGGAACCCGGCCAGCGGGCTGATGTAGAACTCGGCATAGGCGCCAAAAGAACCCGAGGTGGAGTGGGCCACCGTCATCTCCGCCAGGCAGCCCATCAGCAACAAGGTGATCAACGCGCCGATCGCGTAGCTCACCAGCACGCTGGGCCCGGCATAGCCGATGGCATAGGCGCTGCCCATGAACAGCCCGGTGCCGATGGCGCCACCGATAGCGATCATGCTCATCTGGCCGGAAGTGAGCTGGCGCCTCAGGCCCAGTTCGCGGTGGGTGATATCGGCAAAGCCGTTGTCTGGCGTGGTCACGTGGTGTGCCCCTTTATTATTGTGGTTGCACTATCTAACGGTTGTCACAGGTCCCCTGTGGGAGGGGGCTTGCCCCCGATGGCGGTGTATCAACCTGCAAATCCGGCGACTGACACACTGTTATCGGGGGCAAGCCCCCTCCCACATTTTGATCTGCGTTATCTTCAGGTGACGCTCTGGCGGACCTTGAATTGCGGCTGGTCCCAAGTGTTGTTATCGAGAATCTCACCGAGGATTTCCACCGCATCCCACACCTCGGTAAAGCTCGTGTACAGCGGCGTAAACCCAAAGCGCATGATGCGCGGCTCGCGGTAATCACCGATCACACCCCGGGCGATCAGGGCCTGGATCACCGCATATCCCTCAGGGTGTTCGAAACTCACATGGCTGCCACGCCGGGCGTGCTCACGCGGAGTGATCAGCACGAGGTTATGGGCGGCGCAGCGGCTTTCGACCAGCTCGATAAACAGGTCGGTCAACGCCAGGGATTTGCTGCGCAGGCGGGCCATATCGGTCTGTTCAAAAATCTCCAGGCCGCATTCCACCATCGCCAGCGAAGTGATCGGCTGGGTGCCGCACAGGTAGCGGGCGATGCCGGCGCTCGGCGCGTAGCTGGATTCCATGGCGAACTGCCGGGTATGCCCGAACCAGCCCGACAGCGGCTGGTGCACCAGGTCCACCAGGGTCGGGCTGACCCATACGAACGCCTGGGAGCCCGGGCCGCCATTGAGGTATTTGTAGGTGCAGCCAATCGCATAGTCGGCACCGGCCCCGTGCAGGTCGATCGGCACCGCGCCCGCCGAATGCGCCAGGTCCCAGATGCTCAGCGCGCCGCATTCATGGCTCAAGGCAGTGAGCGCCTGCATGTCGTACATGTAGCCGGTCTTGTAGTTGACGTGGGTAAGCATCACCACCGCCACATCCCCGTCGATGGCCTCGGGCAGTTCATCCGGGCTGTTGACCAGGCGCAGGGAATAGCCCTGTTGCAGCAACTCGGCGAGGCCTTGGGCGATGTACAAATCGGTGGGGAAGTTGCTCGCTTCGCTGACGATCACCTTGCGCGCAGGCTCCCGTTGGCGCTGCACGCTCAAGGCGGCACTGAGCACCTTGAACAGGTTGATCGAGGTGGTGTCGGTGATCACCACCTCACCGTCGCGCGCACCAATCAGCGGTGCCAGGCGGTTGCCCAGGCACTGGGACAAGTCGGCCCAGCCGGCGCTGTTCCAACTGCGGATCAAGCCATTGCCCCACTCTTGCACGATGACCGCCTGCGCCCGCTCCAGCGCCGCCACTGGACGCGCGCCGAGGGAGTTGCCGTCCAGGTAGATAACGTCCTGGGGCAAGGCGAACTGGTGACGTAGCGGCGCCAGCGGGTCCTGGGTGTCAAGGGCTTGGCAATGGCTGCGAGGGGTCATGGGGTGTCCTGGTTTTTATAAGTGAGGATGCAGCAAATAATGAACGAAGATTTAGAGAATTTTCGTGCAAAGTGGTGGGTAACAGGCTAATTAAGCTGTAGGAAATTCGACTAATAACCGAAAATACGCGGATTTATTCTAATCATGATTCTCGACGCCACCGACCTTCGCCTCCTGCATTTCCTGCAACAGGATGGCCGTATCAGCAATCAGGAACTGGCGGAAAAAGTCGCGTTGTCGCCCTCTGCCTGCCTGCGCCGTTTACGCCTGCTGGAAAGCGAAGGGATTATCAGCGGCTACCGCGCGGTGTTGAATGCCGAGCAACTGGGGATTGAACTGGAGGCCATCGTCCACCTGTCATTGCGCCAGGATGTGGAGGATTGGCATGAGACGTTTATCAAGAAGGTGCAGGGCTGGCCGGAAGTGGCCAGCGCCTACGTGATCACCGGCGCCAGCAATTATGTACTGCGCGTGCAGGCGCGCAACCTCAAGCACTTTTCGGACTTTATCGTGAACCACCTGAACCGCACGGCGGGGGTGATGGATATCCGCTCGGAAATTGTGTTGCAGAAGATCAAGGATCGGGATGAGGTGCTTGATCTGGTTGTTCGCAAATAGGAGCAGCACCATCGCTCGAATGTGGGAGGGGCGGTGCGACGATTCGACTTGCCCCCTCCCACATTTTTGACCGTGTTGATCAATCCTCCAACGCACGAACCCGCTGCATGCGTTTTTGCTCTACCGGCGCTGCCGCGGCCTGCAACTCAAAGTCAAAATCAATCTGCGCAAACCGCCCTTCCACGCCAAACTCCCGCGCCAGTTGCGGATCGTCGCTGAAGCGAATCTCGGCAATCAACTCATCCCGCGTCGCGTAGGCAAAATCATCATGCAGGTACGGGTCATCCGACAGGTTGATCTGCGTGGTCAGGTGCCGGTACCCCGGCGCCGAGATGAAGAAGTGGATATGCGCCGGCCGCTGGCCGTGACGCCCCAGTTGATCGAGCAACTGCTGGGTCGGCCCGGTCGGCGGGCAGCCATAGCCCGAGGGCACGATGCTGCGAAAGCGGTAGTTGCCCTGGGCGTCGGTCTCGATGCGGCGGCGCAGGTTGAATTCGGATTGCGTCGGGTCGAACCACGAATAGGTGCCACCGGTATTGGCCTGCCACACATCGACAATCGCCCCCGCCAACGGCTTGCCCTCGGTGTCGCGCACTTGCCCGCGCATAAACAGCGGCACCGCCTCGTCCTTGCCATCGTCCAGCCGCGCCTCGTACTTCGACAGCGGCGCGCCGGCCACATACAGCGGGCCTTCGATGGTGCGCGGGGTACCGCCGGATTTGCCGGCTTCCTCATCGGCGGCGTCCATCAGCATGTCCAGGTAATGCTCCAGACCGAGCCCGGCGGCGAGCAGTCCGGCCTCCTGGTTTTTGCCCAATTCATTGAGGTAGTTGACCGCCTTCCAGAACTCTTCCGGGGTCACTTCCAGGTCTTCGATAATGTTTACCGTATCGCGCAGGATCCGGTAGATCAGCGCCTTGGTGCGCGGGTTGCCGCCGTCAGTGAGGTTGCCGCTGGCTTCTTCGAGAAACTGTTGGGCATGGGCAGTCTGGGACAGTCGGATGGACATGGTGCATTCCTCATCTTGTAGTTATCAGGGTGAAAACCGGCCTAGCGGTCGTCCGCATGGATCGACGAAGGGTGCCGGCACAAGGCGTTCACTTCGATGGCCATGTAGGGGTAAAGCGGCAGTTGCATCAGCAGGTCATGCAGTTCTTGCACACTGTCGACGTCGAATACGCTGTAGTTGGCGTAGAGCCCGGCGATGCGCCACAAGTGGCGCCATTTGCCTTGCTCTTGTAAACGTCGAGCCAGGGCTTTTTCGTCGGCCTTGAGGCTGGCGGCGCGCTCGGGGTTCATGTCGACGGGCAGGTTCACGGTCATTTTTACGTGGAACAACATGGCGGCGCCTCTTAGTGTTTGTCACGACGGAAGAACGCCAGACGCTCTTCATCGATGGCCAGGCCCAGGCCCGGCAAATGGGAGACATGCAGCTGGAAGTCGCGGTACAGCGGCGGCTCGGTAAGGATGTCTTCGGTCAGCAACAGCGGGCCGAACAACTCGGTGCCCCACGCCAGTTTGTCCACCGTAAGGAAGGCATGCGCCGACGCCAGGGTGCCGATCCCCCCTTCCAGCATCGTGCCGCCGTACAGGCCGATACCGGCTGCCTCGGCAATCGCAGCGGTGCGCAATACCGCGCGGGGGCCGCCGTTCTTGGCGATCTTCAGGGCGAACACCGAGGCCGCGCCTTCACGGGCCAGGTTGAAGGCATCTTCGACACACTCGATGGATTCGTCAGCCATGATCGGCGCCGGGCTCGACAGGTTGAGCCGGGCCATGCCCCCACGGTTATTGCGCGAGATCGGCTGCTCGATCAGGTCGATGCCGTTGTCGCCGAGCACCTTGCACGCACGCAGGGCCACGGCCTCGTCCCAGGCCTGGTTGACGTCGACGCGCACGCTGGCACGCTCGCCCAGGGCCTTTTTGATCGCGATGACATGGGCTAGGTCATGGCCAACTTCACCGGCACCGATCTTCAACTTGAAGATGCGGTGGCGGCGCAGGTCGAGCATCTTTTCGGCCTCGGCAATGTCCTGGGCGGTATTGCCGCTGGCGAGTGTCCAGGCCACCGGCAACGCATCGCGCACACGCCCACCGAGCAGTTCGCTGACGGGCAGGTTCAGGCGCTTGCCGTGGGCGTCGAGCAAGGCGCTTTCGATACCGGATTTGGCAAAGGTGTTGCCGCGAATGCTGCGCTCCAGGCGCAACATGGCAGCGTTGATATTGCTGGCGTCCTGGCCGATCAGCAGTGGCGCGAAGTGACGGTCGATGTTGACCTTGATGCTGTCGGGGCTCTCGTTACCGTAGCTCAGGCCACCGATGGTGGTGGATTCACCGATGCCTTCGATGCCGTCGGCGCAGCGCACGCGGATGATCACCAGGGTCTGGTTTTGCATGGTGTGCATCGCCAGTTTGTGCGGGCGAAGGGTGGGAAGGTCGACGATAATGGTCTCGATCGACTCGATGGCGCGAATCGGCATGGCAATACCCGTTGGGTTATTTATAGATTTACGTCGATTCTGTTCCGCATTTTTCCTGGCTTCCAATATAGAATTAGTCTCAAGCAATACCCTCAAGGTATGAAAGGAGCCGTTATGGAACTGCGTCATCTGCGCTACTTCCAGGTGTTGGGGCAGACCCTCAACTTCACCCGTGCCGCCGAACGCCTGCACATCGCCCAGCCGCCGTTGAGCCGGCAGATCCAGCAATTGGAAGAGGAATTGGGTGTGATTCTGCTGGAGCGTGGCCGACCGCTGCGGCTGACCGAGGCCGGGCGGTTTTTCTATGAACACGCCAATGTATTGCTCGAGCAGTTGAACAAAGTCTGCGACAACACGCGACGCATCGGCCAGGGCGAGAAGACCTGGCTGGGCATCGGGTTTGCCCCATCGACCTTGTATGGCGTGCTGCCGGAATTGATTCGGCGGCTGCGCAACCATGAGGCGTTGGAGCTGGAGTTGGGGTTGTCGGAAATGACCACCTTGCAGCAGGTCGAGGCGCTCAAGGCCGGGCGTATCGATGTGGGTTTCGGGCGCATTCGTATCGACGACCCGGCCATCGTCCAGCGCGTGCTGGTGGAGGATCGGTTGGTCGCCGTGCTGCCCGCCGGCCACCCCTTGTTGGGCGCCCCCGCGACCCTCGCCCAACTGGCCGCCGAGCCGTTTGTGCTCTACCCCGGCAACCCGCGCCCCAGCTATGCCGACCATGTGATCGCGCTGTTCGACGCCCACGGCCTGAGCCTCAAGGTGGCGCAGTGGACCAACGAATTGCAGACCGCCATCGGCCTGGTCGGTGCGGGCATGGGCGTGACGCTGGTGCCGGCATCGGTGCAGGTGCTGCATCGCGCGGATATTGGCTACACGCCGGTTGTAGAAGCGACGGCGACCTCGCCGATCATTCTGAGCCGACGGGTGAATGATCAGTCGCCAGGGCTTAGTCATTGCCTGCAGTTGGTTGAAGAACTGATCTGAAACCCTCCCACATGTTGATCTTCATCAGGTTCAAGTACTGCGCATACGCTTGCGCTGCAACGTCTGGCTGGGGGACTCATCGAACAGTTTTCGATACTCCGCCGAGAACCGCCCCAGGTGGGTAAAGCCCCAGCCCAGGGCGATCTCGGAGATGGTGCGGATTGAACCGTGCTCAAGGATTTCCTGGCGCACTGCATTCAGCCGATGCTTCTTCAGGTAGGCCATGGGCGACAGGGCGAAGTACTTGCGAAACGCATCGAACAGCTTGAACCGCGACACGCCGGCAGCGGCTTCCAGGTCTTCGAGGTGCAGCGCCTCGCGGGCGTTGGCGTGAATGTATTGGCGCGCACGGATCAGGTAATGGGGCAGTTTCACCCCCAGCACGTCACGCAGTTCTTCCGAGTAGTTGTTCGGCTGGGCGAGGATCAGGCCCTTGATCAGCGAGCTTTCCAGGTCACGGGTAAACGCCGCCTGCTCATACAACTCACTGCTGCCTTCCAGCTCGGCGATGAAATAACGCGCCATGCGCCACCACGACGCCGAAGCGCCCTCCACCGCATCCATCACCGGTTCAAATTGCAGCGGCGCTTCGATAGGCCGTTGCAGCAAGCCTTCCAGCGATTCGCTCATCGCCGCCCGGGTGATCACCACCTGCAACTTGCGGCAGTCACCGGAAATCGCCAGCACCTGGTGCTCGTTGGGCGCGATGATCACGCCCTGATCGCGGTTGGAACCCAGGCACTCACCGTTCTTGCTCAACGCCTGTTCGCCCACCAGCGGCAGGCTCACGCTGTAGCTGCTGAAGTGCTCGGCGTCTTCGATATCGATGGTCACGTCGGTGCCGTATTCGATCACCCCCAGGGTGGTGGCGCGGGACTTGAACACGTTGGCACTGTGATGAAAGCGCAGGCGCTCGGGCGTGGCCGTCGCCAGGCGATGGGGCCCGCAAATGCCGGACATCCAGCTGCGGGCGCCTTCGAGGTCGAAGCGTTGAATATGAATATCGCGTGTCTGGCTACTCATCAGGGTGCACCCACGGCGGTTAGGCTGTTGCGCGCTCTGGCGGCGCGTCGTTGTGGTTCCACAGCAAGTTCTACGCCACGCCGGCCCGATTGCAACCGGGTGGATAGCAACCGCCAACTATGTGGATAAACCGCAGGTGTTGACGCCCTTTGCCTCGCCAGACGGTAGCGCGTCGCGTCACCGCCCGCACCGCCGTGGGTATTTGCTGCCCAACTTTGCGGCCCACCTTCCCCCATTAAGTGGATAGCCCGCCACCTTGTCGCAGCCTCTTAATGGCTCACCTGTTTAGCCATGATCAAAAGGTGCCTCCCATGAGTGGTGCAAGAAGCGTCGAGCAATGGAAAAGCTTTATCGAAAGCTGCCTGGATTTTCGTCCGGCAGACGCAGTGTTCCGTATCGCCCGCGACATGTTTACCGAGCCCGAGCTGTTCGACCTGGAGATGGAGCTGATCTTCGAGAAGAACTGGATCTACGCCTGCCACGAAAGCGAACTGGCCAATCATCACGACTTCGTGACGATGCGTGCCGGGCGCCAGCCGATGATCATCACCCGCGATGGCGAGGGCCGGCTCAATGCGCTGGTCAACGCCTGCCAGCATCGCGGCACCACCCTCACCCGGGTCGGCAAGGGCAACCAGTCGACCTTCACCTGCCCGTTCCACGCCTGGTGCTACAAGAGCGATGGCCGGCTGGTGAAGGTCAAGGCGCCGGGGGAATATCCGGAAGGTTTCGACAAGGCGACACGCGGCCTGAAAAAGGCGCGCATCGACAGCTACAAGGGCTTTGTCTTCATCAGCCTGGATGTGAATGGCCGTGACAGCCTGGAAGACTTCCTCGGCGACGCCAAAGTGTTCTTCGACATGATGGTCGCGCAGTCTGCCACCGGTGAGTTGGAGGTGCTGCCGGGCAAGTCTGCCTACACCTACGACGGCAACTGGAAACTGCAAAACGAAAACGGCCTGGACGGGTATCACGTCAGCACCGTGCACTACAACTACGTGGCCACGGTGCAGCATCGCCAGCAGGTGAATACCGAGAACGGCACCGGGTCCGCCAGCACCCTGGACTACAGCAAGCTCGGCGCCGGCGACGCCAACACCGATGACGGTTGGTTCGCCTTCAACAATGGCCACAGCGTGTTGTTCAGCGACATGCCCAACCCCAGCGTGCGCTCCGGCTACGCCACCATCATGCCGCGCCTGGTGCAAGAGCACGGCCAGCAGAAGGCCGAGTGGATGATGCACCGCCTGCGCAACCTGAATATCTACCCGAGCCTGTTCTTCCTCGACCAGATCAGCTCGCAGTTGCGCATCATCCGCCCGGTGGCGTGGAACAAGACCGAGATCATCAGCCAGTGCCTGGGGGTGAAGGGCGAATCCGACGCCGACCGCGAAAACCGTATTCGCCAGTTCGAGGACTTCTTCAACGTCTCGGGCATGGGTACGCCGGACGACCTCGTGGAGTTTCGCGAAGCCCAGCGTGGTTTCCAGGGCCGCCTGGAACGCTGGAGCGATATTTCACGCGGCAGCCATCGCTGGGAAACCGGGCCAACGCCGAACAGCGAGGCCATCGGCATCCAACCGGCCATGACCGGCACCGAGTTCACCCATGAAGGCCTGTACGTCAACCAGCACCGCAACTGGCAGCAGTTCCTGCTCCAGGGCCTGGATCAACAAGCGCTGAAACTGCGGGAGGTGAAATGATGAATGCGCCATTGCAGTACCGGATCGAGCAGTTTTTCTACCGTAAATCCGAGCTGTGCGACGCCCAGGACTGGGACGCCTATGTGCAGTTGTTCGACCCGCAGAGCGAATTTCACCTGCCGCAATGGGACTCGGAGCACGTCTACACCCGCGACCCCAAGCGTGAGATGTCACTGATCTATTACGCCAACCGTTCGGGCCTGGAAGACCGCGTGTTCCGCCTGCGCACCGGCAAAGCGGCGTCTGCCACACCGATGCCGCGCACCTTGCACCTGATCAACAACGTGCGCATCGCCGAGCAGGCGGATGGCACGTTGGAGGTCCGGTTGAACTGGCACACGCTGTTCTATCGGCTGGCGACTTCGGAGCAGTTCTACGGGCATGCCACCTATCGCCTCAAGCCCCATGGCGACAGCTGGCTGATCACCCGCAAGCATGCGCTGCTGCTTAACGACACCATCAATTCGGTGCTGGATTTCTATCACCTATGAACACGCCTTTGTGGCGAGCGGGCTTGCCACAGGTTGTGCGCACGTCATCAATATGCGGAGCCCCTACATGAATCACAAAGTGGCCTTCAGTTTTGCCGACGGCAAGACTCTGTTTTTTCCGGTGGGCGCGAATGAAATCCTGTTGGATGCGGCACTGCGCAATGGCATCAAGATCCCCCTGGATTGCCGCGAAGGCGTGTGCGGCACCTGCCAGGGCCGGTGCGAGTCGGGGGATTACACCCAGGACTATGTGGACGAGGAAGCCCTCTCCAGCCTCGACCTTCAACAGCGCAAGATGCTCAGTTGCCAGACCCGAGTGAAGTCCGACGCGGCGTTCTACTTCGACTTTGATTCAAGCCTGTGCAATGCGCCGGGGCCGGTGCAGGTGCGCGGCACGGTGAGCGAGGTGCAGCAGGTGTCGGCCAGTACGGCGATCTTGACGGTGCGGTTGGACGCGTCGCTGGATTTTCTACCGGGTCAATATGCGCGCATCTCGGTGCCCGGCACGGACGGTTGGCGCTCCTACTCTTTCGCCAACCTGCCGGGCAATCAGCTGCAGTTCCTGATCCGCCTGCTGCCGGATGGGGTGATGAGCAACTACCTGCGTGACCGTTGCCACGTCGGCGATGCGTTGCTGATCGAGGCGCCGCTGGGTGCGTTCTACCTGCGTCATGTCAGCAAACCGTTGGTGCTGGTGGCCGGCGGTACCGGATTGTCAGCCTTGCTCGGCATGCTCGATGAACTGGCCGCCACGGGCTGCGAGCAGCCCGTGCACCTGTATTACGGCGTGCGCGGGGCTGAGGATTTATGCGAAGCGCAGCGTATCCATCAATACGCCTCGAAAATCCCCGGTTTTCGCTACACCGAAGTGCTGAGCGCACCGTCGCCCGAGTGGCCTGGCAAGCGCGGCTACCTCACCGACCATTTCGACCTGGCCGAATTGCGCGACGGATTGGCGGATATGTACGTGTGCGGCCCCCCTCCGATGGTCGAATCCATCCAACAATGGCTGGCGGATCAGGCACTTGATGGCGTTCAGCTGTATTACGAAAAGTTTACGCAGAGTAATATCTGACGCCTCAGCACTTCTGAGGGGTTCTACCCCGAGAAAAACAAGTAGAAGGGAACGTTAATGGCGGATGACATGGTTAACCCGGTAGGCCTCAAGCGTGGCCTGAAGAACCGGCATATTCAGTTGATCGCCTTGGGCGGGGCGATTGGCACGGGGCTGTTCCTCGGTTCGGCCGGGGTACTCAAGTCGGCAGGGCCGTCGATGATCCTGGGCTACGCGATTGCCGGTTTCATCGCGTTCCTGATCATGCGCCAGCTCGGCGAGATGATCGTCGAAGAACCGGTGGCCGGCTCGTTCAGCCACTTCGCCCACAAATACTGGGGCGGTTACGCGGGCTTCCTGGCCGGCTGGAACTACTGGGTACTCTACGTGCTGGTGGGCATGGCCGAGCTGACCGCCGTGGGCAAGTACATCCAGTTCTGGTGGCCGGAGATCCCGACCTGGGTCAGCGCACTGGTGTTCTTTGTCGCGGTGAATCTGATCAACACCCTGAACGTTAAATTCTTTGGTGAGACCGAGTTCTGGTTTGCGATCATCAAGGTGGTGGCGATTGTCGGCATGATCGTGCTCGGCTGCTACCTGCTGTTCAGCGGCACCGGCGGCCCGCAAGCGTCCATCAGCAACCTGTGGAGCCACGGAGGGTTCTTCCCGAATGGCGGCATGGGGCTGTTGATGTCCATGGCCTTCATCATGTTCTCGTTCGGCGGCCTGGAGCTGGTGGGTATCACCGCTGCCGAGGCCAGCGAGCCACGCAAGGTGATCCCGAAAGCGATCAACCAGGTGGTGTACCGGATCCTGATTTTCTACGTCGGCGCATTGACCGTGCTGCTGTCGCTGTACCCATGGGATCAACTCCTGCAAACCCTCGGCGCGTCGGGCGATGCCTACAGCGGCAGCCCGTTTGTGCAGATCTTCTCGCTGATCGGCAACGACACCGCCGCCCACATCCTCAACTTCGTGGTGCTGACCGCGGCGCTGTCGGTGTACAACAGCGGCGTGTACTGCAACAGCCGCATGCTGTTCGGCCTGGCCGAGCAAGGTGATGCGCCAAAAGCGCTGATGAAGCTCAACAAGCAAGGCGTACCACTGCGGGCCCTGGCGATCTCGGCGTTGGTGACGATGCTGTGCGTGGTGGTCAACTACGTGGCGCCGAAGAGTGCGCTGGAGTTGCTGTTTGCGCTGGTGGTTGCCTCGCTGATGATCAACTGGGCGCTGATCAGCATCACCCACATCAAGTTCCGCAAAGCCATGGGTGAGCAAGGTGTGACGCCGTCGTTCAAGACCTTCTGGTTCCCGTTCAGCAACTACCTGTGCCTGGCGTTCATGCTGATGATCATCAGCGTGATGCTGGCGATCCCGGGCATTCGCGAGTCGGTGTATGCGATGCCGGTTTGGGTGGGGATTATCTATGTGGCCTACCGGTTGCGAGTGAGTAAGACGAAAGCGGTCGCCGCTGCGCAGTAATATCCATGTGGGAGGGGGCTTGCCCCCGATAGCAGTGTGTCAGTCACTTATGTGTCCACTGACCCTCCGCCATCGGGGGGCAAGCCCCTCCCACATTTGATTGCGTTTACAGCGTGGAGCGCACTCGCCACAGCTCGGGGAACAGCACGGTGTCGAGCATCTTGCGCAGGTAACCCACGCCCTCGGTGCCGCCGGTGCCGGGTTGGAAGCCGATAATCCGCTCCACCGTGGTCACATGCCGGAAGCGCCATTGGCGGAACGAATCTTCCAGGTCGATAAACTTCTCGGCCAACTGGTACAAGTCCCAATACCGGCTCGGGTCGCGATACACCTCGCGCCACGCCGCCTCCACCGACTCATCGTGAACGGTCGCCGCCGTCGGGTCGCGCTCGGCGCGCTTGGGGTCAATCGCCAGGCCCGCCTTGGCCATCAGGTTCACCGCTTCGTCATACAGCGACGGCGTGGCAATCGCTACCTGCAACGCCTGCAACAATTCAGGCCGATGGGCATGGGGCCGCAGCAGCGCCGCGCTCTTGTTGCCGAGGATAAATTCGATCTCGCGGTACTGGAACGACTGGAACCCGGACGACTGTCCCAGGAACGGGCGAATCGCCTTGTATTCCGACGGCGTCATGGTCGCCAGCACGGCCCAAGCGTGCACCAGTTGATCGAAGATCCGCGATACCCGCGCCAGCATCTTGAACGCCGGCGGCAATTCGCCCAGGCGCACGTGTTCGCGGGCGGCCTTGAGTTCGTGGAGCATCAGTTTCATCCACAGCTCGGAGGTCTGGTGCTGGATGATGAAGAGAATTTCGTTGTGGTCCGGCGACAGCGGGTGCTGGGCGCTGAGGACTTTGCCCAAGTCCAGGTAGTCGCCATAGCTCATGGACTCGGAAAAATTCAGTTCGGCGTTATGCCATTCTTCCGGTGGCTGGTAGTCGGCAGAGAAAGGACATTGGCTCATCGCGAGGGCTCCTTGAGCGGACGGAGAATGGCACGGACCGGGCTGGCGTCCAGGTTGGCGAAACGCAGCGGCAGGGCGATCAGTTCGTAGTCGCCCTCCGGTACGTCGTCGAGCACGATGCCTTCGAGGATCGCCATGCCATGCCGCGCCACGGCGTTGTGGGCATCCATGGTCTTGGACTGTTGCGGGTCCAGGGAGGGCGTGTCGATACCGATCAGGCGCACCCCCAGGCTGGCCAGCCGTTCAATGGTCTGCGGGGCGATGGCGGTGAAGTTCGAATCCCATTCGGTCAGCGGTGCTTGTGGATAAGTACGCAACAGCACGCGCTCGGGCAAGTTATCCACACGCCCTTCCAACTGATGCGGCTGTACCAGCGCGCCGCTGTCCAGGCAATGCAGCACCCGGCACGGGCCCATGTACACGTCCAGCGACACCTCGCCAATCGGTGCACCGTCCGCGCTGTAATGCAGCGGCGCATCCACATGGGCGCCGGTGTGCGGCGACAAGGTAATGCGCCCGACATTCACCGGGCACTCCGGGCCGAACTGCCACACACGCTCTTCCTGGAACGGCGTATCGCCCGGCCAGGTCGGGGTCGCCGTGCTCAAGGGCGGGCTGATGTCCCACCACGTTTTTATTGGGTTCATTTAAAGGCTCTCGGCGGTTACTGGGGTGAATGATACGAGGGCCAGACGTGAATTTTCTTGCGAATTCCTGCGTAAAGCGGGAAATCTTTCGCACTTACTGCGAGGAAATGGCCTATTTACGCTCAGAAGTATTGCCTGGCCACAGTGGAGCTGCCACCAAGGATTAATGTGGGAGGGGGCTTGCCCCCGATAGCTGTGTGTCAGTCACTTATGTGTCCACTGACCCTCCGCCATCGGGGGCAAGCCCCCTCCCACATTGACTGCACACGGCCAGAGGAGTCGCATTCACCTGCGCTTCTGGGCATCCCGATGTCGAGTTCAGACCACTGGCGCAACGCCCAAGGCCTTAGGGTGCATCTTTCCATTCCCTGCCTCGGAGTCATCATGTCCAAGCCCATCACCGTATTGCGCGACACCCATCCCCTGCCGGTCCTGGATGCCTGCAAATGGGAAAAGCTCGAAGGCGACCCGCACACCGTCAACCTCAACGCCTACACCAGCGAAGACGGCAGCAAGATCATGGGCACCTGGATCTGCACCCCGGGCAAGTGGTACGTGGAATACGTGAAGTGGGAATACTGCCACTTCCAGGAAGGCTACTGCGTGATCACCCCTGAGGGGATGGAGCCGATCCATCTGCGCGCTGGGGATATTTTCGTGGTGGAACCGGGGATGAAGGGGACATGGGAAGTGGTTGAGACGGTGCGTAAGTATTTTGTGTTTGCTTGAGTCGCTTCCAAAGCGGGCAATTTGACGTTGTTGTGGCGAGCGGGGCCAGCCCGATCGCCACAGTAAGCCTCCATTACAAGGTTATTTGGGTTTGCGATAGCTGTTGATAATCGCCGAGAAGTCCTTGCCCCCTTCCCCACGCTGACTCATCGATTGGTATAACTGCTGGGCCACGGCACCGAGGATCACCGGTTGCTTGGCCTGGCGAGCGGCCTCGGTGGCCAGGCCCAGGTCCTTGAGCATCAAATCGGCGCCGAACCCACCGGTATAACCACGGGACGACGGCGCAGTTTCGATCACGCCCGGCCAGGGGTTGTAGGTGTCGGAACTCCAGCAGCGCCCGGTGGAGCTGTTGATAATGCCGGCCAGCACCTGGGTGTCGATGCCCAGCGCGTCCCCCAAGGCCATGGCTTCGCTGACGCCGACCATGCTGATGCCCAACAGCAGGTTGTTGCAGATCTTGGCGATTTGCCCGGTGCCCACATCGCCGCAATGCACGATGTTGCGGCCCATCTGCGCCAGCACCGGTTGCAGGGTGGCGAACAGTTCCGGGGTGGCGCCGACCATGAAGGTCAGGGTGCCCGCCTGGGCGCCGCCCGTGCCGCCGGAGACCGGTGCATCGGCCATCACCACGCCTTGCTTGGCGGCAGCAGCGGCGACATCGCGCGCGGTCTGCGGGTCGATGGTGCTGCAGTCCACTGCGGGCACGCCGTTGCCGATCCCGGCCAATACACCGTCTTCATTCAGCCAGACACTGCGCACATGGGCGGCGGCCGGCAGCATGGTAATCACCAGCTCGGCGCCTTGGGCAGCGTCACGCGGCGAGCTGCTGATGCGGCCGCCCAGCTCGGCGAGTTCCTTGAGCACCGTCTGGTTCAGGTCGAACAGGTTCAGCGCATGGCCGGCCTTGATCAGGTTGCGGGCCATGGGCGCGCCCATGTTGCCCAAGCCGATAAATGCAATCTTCATGGTCGTCTCCCGAATCAGCGCAGGTTGATGGTGGTGTTGACGCCATCGTTGACCGTGTCGTCGTCGAACCAGCGGCTGGTGACGGTTTTGGTCTGGGTGTAGAACTGCACCACTTGCTTGCCGTACGGGCCGAGGTCGCCGAGCTTGGAGCCACGGGAACCGGTGAAGCTGAAGAACGGCACCGGCACCGGGATCGGGATGTTGATGCCGACCTGGCCCACATCGATTTCGCTCTGGAATTTACGCGCCGCCGCCCCGCTCTGGGTGAACAGGCCGGTGCCGTTGCCGAAGGGGTTGGCGTTGACCAGCGCAATGGCCTGGTCGAGGGTGTCGACTTCCAGCACCACCAGCACCGGGCCGAAGATTTCCTGGGTGTAGATCTGCATATCGGTTGTCACACCCGAGAACAGGGTCGGGCCGACGAAGTTGCCTTGCTCGAAGCCCGGCACCTGGATGTCGCGGCCATCCAGCTCAAGCTTGGCGCCTTCTTTCACGCCGCTTTCGATCAGCTCCAGGATGCGGGCCTTGGCGCGCTTGGAGATCACCGGGCCGACATCCGTGCCCGCTTCGCTGCCGGCGTTGACCTTGAGCTTTTGCGCCAGCGCTTTCAGATCCGGCAGCCATTGCTTGGCTGCGCCCACCAGCACCACCACCGAGGTGGCCATGCAACGCTGGCCCGCCGCGCCGAAACCGGCACCGACCAGGGCATTGAGGGTGTGTTCGCGGTTCGCATCCGGCAGCACCACGGCGTGGTTCTTGGCGCCCATCATCGACTGCACGCGCTTGCCGTGCTTGCCCGCCAAGTCGTAGACGTGAGTACCGACAGCGGTCGAGCCGACGAAGGACACGGCCTTGATGTCTTTATGGGTGCACAGCGCATCCACCACATCCTTGCCGCCGTGCACCACGTTGAGCACACCCGCCGGTACGCCCGCTTCCAGCGCCAGCTCCACCAGCAGCAGGGTCGACAGCGGGTCTTGTTCGGACGGCTTGAGGACGAAGGTGTTACCGCAGGCGATGGCCATCGGGAACATCCACAGCGGAATCATCGCCGGGAAGTTGAACGGGGTAATGCCGGCACACACGCCGATGGGTTGGCGCAGGGTGTAGGTATCAACACCACCGGCGACGTTCTCGGCGAACTCGCCCATTTGCAGGGTGCCGATGGAACAGGCGTGCTCCACCACTTCCAGGCCACGGAAAATATCGCCCTCGGCATCGGCAATGGTCTTGCCCTGCTCGGCGCTGAGGACCACGGCGATGCGCTTGGAGTGCTCACGGATCAAGGCTTGCAGCTTGAGCATGATGCGCATGCGCGCGCCGATGGGCGTCAGCTTCCAGGTCTGGAAGGCTTGATGGGCGGCGTCGATGGCAGCATTGACTTCATCGGCCGTGGCGAACGGGACTTTGGCCAGCACTTGCTGGGTGGCCGGGTTGACGATGTCTTGCCAATGGGTGGTCTTGGACTCGACCCACTCACCATTGATCAGCAACTTGACCTGTTGCACGGAAATATCGGCAGATGCGTTCATGTGGTCTCCAACTCTTATATTTATGCAGAGACAAGGCGCGTAAACCGCCTTGAGAAATGAGGCGTTCGGACTGTTTTTGGAGTATAGATGTGCAAATCTCTAATAAGAACGCACATAAAAGCCGGTCCAATATGCAAAAAAACATCACATCGCTGGGTTCCCTGAACTGGGATGACCTGAAGTTTTTCCTGGAAGTGGCCCGCACCCGCAAGGCCAGCGTCGCGGCCAAGCGCCTGGCGGTGGACTACACCACCGTGTCGCGGCGCATCAGCTCATTGGAAGTGTCGCTCGGTACCCTGCTGTTCGAAAAGTCCCGGACCAACGGCTTCGTCCTCACCCCCGAAGGCCAGCGTTTGCTGGGGTATGCCGAGTCCATTGAAAGCACCCTGCACATGGCCTGCGAGCAGGTGTCCGGCTCCGGCGTGGCGCTGTCCGGCCATGTGCGCATGGGCTGCACCGAAGGCTTCGGCAGCTTCTTCGTCACCCCGCAGTTGAGCCACTTCGTCGACACCTACCCGGCCATCTCGGTCGACATCCTGCCGCTGCCCCACTTCATCAGCCTGTCCAAGCGCGAAGCCGACATCGTCATCGCCCTGGAACGCCCGGAACACGGGCCCTACGTGTGCTGCAAACTGTGCGACTACAAACTGCAGCTGTACGCGACCCAGGAATACCTCGACCAACACCCGCCCATCCAGCGCCCGGCCGATTTGGCCGAGCATCCGTTTATCAGCTATGTGGATGATTTGGCCTTCAGTTCGGAGCTGCTGTACCTGGCCAACGTCGTGCCCGGCGCCAGCGCCAGCCTGCGCAGTACCAGCGTGATTGCGCAATACGTGGCGGCGCAGCAAGGGCGGTCGATGGCGATCTTGCCGTGCTTTCTGGCGGCGCAGGATCCACGGTTGCTGCCGGTGCTGGGGGAGCAGATTTCAATCACTCGTCAGTTTTGGATGTATTGCCGTGAGGATCTGAGGAAGTTGAAGCGGATTACGTTGCTGTGGGATTACATCCGCGAGGTGACGGAGCAGAACCAGGGGTTGTTGATGGGGGAGACAAGGGAGATTCGGTTTGCGGATTAAAGGGCTGGGCTGCGCGGTGTCTCTGAGAGATGGGCAAGGCCGTGGTGGGTGACTTGACGCAGGCGATGACGCCGGGCAGTTAAGCGAACATCGTTCAAATGTGGGAGGGGGCAAGCCCCCTCCCACATTTTGATTGGATTTCAGATTGAAATCGGACTGCCGGCTCAGTCCGCAATCACCACAATCGCCACCCGTCGATTCTCGGTACGCCCTTCCGCTGTGTCGTTGGTGGCCACGGGTTTACTGCTGCCCAGCCCACGCAGCTGGATGTTGTCTTCTTTCATGCCCACGCCTTGCAGCACCGTCGCCACGCTTTGGGCGCGGCGCAGGGACAGTTGCTGGTTGTAGGTCTCTGTGCCCGAGGCGTCGGTGTGGCCGTCGATGCGTACACGCTCGATGCCTACGTCCAGCAGGGCCTTGCCGATGCGTTGGACGATGTCGGTGCTGGGTTGGTTAAGGGTTTCGACGTCACTGCCAAACAGCACTTTACCGGACAGGCCGAACGCCCAGCCGTCATCGGTAAGCTCGAAGCCCTGTTGCTTGAGGACGGCGACTTGCGCCGGGGTCAGGCCTTTGGAGGGTACCGTCTGGCAGCCGCCAAGGGCGAGCAACGCCACCAGCAGGGTGATAAAGATAAAACGCGCGGTAGAGAACAAGGGATCAGCTCCTGTGTTGAACGTTGACGACGGGGCTCTCCGACTCCGCCGTTTGCTGGCCGCCCGACGACAAACGTTTGGCCTGGTACATCGCCGCATCGGCGGCATTGAGCAAGGTGCCAGGTGTGACGCCATGCTCGGGGTAGAGGGCGATACCAATACTGAGGGAGGTCAACACCTGGGTGTCGCCAGGCACCGCAATCGGCATGTCCATGCTGGCGATGATTTTGTCGGCGATGCGCTGGGCGTCTTCCACCTTGTGCAGCGGCGCCAGCAGGATGGCGAACTCGTCACCGCCCAGGCGCGCCACCAGGTCATCTTCACGCAATTGCGCACGCACGCGCTCGGCGACGGCCACCAGCACGGCATCACCTGCGGCATGACCGAAGCTGTCATTGATCTCTTTGAAACGGTCGCTGTCGAGGTACAGCACGGCCACCTGTTCCTTGGCTTTGGCGGCGCTGCGCAGCGCGCGAATCAGGCGGCCTTCGAAGTATGCGCGGTTGGGCAGACCGGTAAGGCTGTCGTGGTTGGCCTTGTGGGCGAGGGTTTCGTTTTCGCTTTGCAGGTGGTTTTGCCAGGCTTGCATCTCGCCGAGCAAGGCATTGAAGTCGCTGCCCAGGCTGTCGAGTTCGGCGATGCGGGCCGGCGGCACGCGGCGGTCAAAGTCGCGCTCGCTGCGGGCGGCGTGGGCCACGGCGGCGAGGCTTTGCAGCGGCTCCGTAATGCCGCGCAACAGACGCCGCGCCAAGTGCAGGGCAACCCAGGCGCTGAGGGCGGTGCAGATCAGGATCCCCGCCAGGCCGCTGAGCAGGAAGCGCAACAGGCTGCCGCCGTGGCCGGTCAGGTGAATGCTGCCGATGGTGCGCCCCTGATGGAGGATCGGCTGGATGATGGGCTGTTCGAGCAAGGCGTGCGCCAGTTCCAGTTCTACCCGCGACAGCATCCCGGTTTCCGGGCGCGTCCAATACGACAACAGCTTGCCACTGGCATCGAATACTTCGGCCTCGGCGACTTCCTCGGTTGAAGCGATAAGGCTGAGAGCTTCGGTGGCTGCGGCGCTGTCATTGAACACCACCGCCGCCTCCACGGTGTAGTTGATGGAGCGGGCGATCAGGTGCAGGTTATGTTCGGCATAGACCCGTAGCGCCAATACGCCGAGCAGGGTCAGGGACACACTGGCCAGGGTCACCGCCATCAGCGCGAGGATCAGGTGCCCTCGGCCGATGACGGAACGCAGGGTAGGTCGTACGTTCACCGCTTTCATGAGGCGGGCGCCCGGCGCCGGGACAGTTGCAACACGCTGGGATGAATGCGCACGCCGCTGCGCGCCACCGAGTCGAGGTTGACCTCAAACGACACTTGCTCATCCCCCACCTGCAGGCAGAACAGGCTGCCCACGGTGCACTGGTCGCCGCCTTCGCTGATGCTGAGCACCGGGTGGCCGATCAATGAGGCAAACAGGCGGCTGCGTTCGTCATTGCTGAGTTTGCCGATGTACACGGCGTCGCAGGCGTTGACGATATCGGGATGGTCGGCCAGCAGGCGCCGCACCACGACCGGACGGCCGGTGGCCTGGATGGTGCCTTTGATCAGGTCGTCGGTGTATTGGGTCGGGCCGACGATGCACAGGCGCAGTTGCTCAGGCTCTACTGGCCAGCGGGCATAGCTGAGGATACCGAGTACCACCTGGGTGACCGCCTGGGCGCGCTGGTCAGCCGGGCCTGGGGCCTCGGCAAATACGCGGGGCGCCAGCAGGCATAGAACCGCCACCAGCAGCAGGCGTCTCCAGCTCAAACTACGCCCTGTGGGCGAGACGGCCACGTTCATGCAGCGATTCTCTCAGGTGTTTTCGGGGTGATGCCGCAACGATAGCACAGCATCAGATAGTTCTGACTCCTGACCCAACTCCAGCATCAACCCACTCAAGCGTTTGACCTTGCGTCGCACGGCCTCTTCAAACACGCCGCCACGGGGTTCGATCAGGCTGAACCAGCGCTTGGCGCGAGTGATGCCGGTGTAGATCAACTCTTTGGTGAGCACCGGGTTCAGCGCGTCCGGCAGGATCAGTGCAGTGTGGGTGAACTCCGAACCCTGGGATTTGTGCACGGTCATGGCGTACACGGTTTCCAAATCATTGAGACGGCTGGGCAGTACAAATCGCACGCCACCCTGGCCATCGTTACGTGGGAAAGCAACGCGCAACACCTGGGGCCCGCCATCACTTTCAGGCAGTTTGAGGGCAATGCCGATGTCGCCGTTCATCAAGCCCAGGCCGTAATCGTTGCGGGTCATCAACACCGGGCGGCCTTCGTACCATTGCTCGTCCCCCTCGATCAGCCGCACTTTGCGCAAGGCGGCCGTGATGCGCAGGTTCAGCCCTTCCACACCCCAAGGGCCCTTGCGCACGGCGCAGAGCAGTTGGAACGCATCAAAGGCTTGCAGCAGTTGTTGGGCCCAGTGGGTCCAGGCGGGGTCGTCACGCGGGGTGTCGACGGCGGGCCGCGCGCTGTGCAGCAGGTTGAGGTAATAGCGATAACCCTGGGCGCCGTCGCCCTGCCCGTCCAGCACCAGGCGCTCCAGGGCGTGGTCGTGCTCGCCTTTGAGGCTAAGGCAGAACAGGTCACTGTGGCTGCGCGCGGCCAGCAGCTTGCGCGCCTCGTCGGCGTTTTGCTGGTTGACCCAGCGCGCCAGTTGGCCGATGCCGCTGCCTTCGCCGAACCGGCGCGAATAGCGCAGCATCACCACTTGCTGCGCCAGGGGATGGCTGCCCTCGAGGTCTTCGTGCAGGCCACTGGCGCTGAGGTCTTCGCCGCTGACGGTTTGCAGCCATTGGCGGGTGTGGGGGCTGTACCAGCCGGCTTCGGCGTCGCGGCACAAATCACCGAGTACGGCGCCGGCCTCTACCGAGGCGAGTTGGTCCTTGTCGCCCAGCAACACCAAGCGGGCATGGGGCGGTAATGCGTCCAGCAGGTTAGCCATCATTTCCAGATCGATCATCGAGGCTTCGTCCACCACCAGCACATCCAGGGGCAACGGATTGCCAAGGTGATGGCGGAAGTGCCGAGTGCCCGGACGGCTGCCCAGCAGGCGGTGAACCGTGGTGACCTGGGTCGGGATCTTTTCCTTCACACTTTGCGGCACTGTCAGCGACAGTACTTGCTGACTGATGGATTCGGTCAAACGCGCGGCGGCTTTACCGGTCGGCGCGGCCAAGCGGATGCGCAACGGGCTGCCGGACTCTACGGCCGGCGCCTGCAACAGCGCGAGCAGGCGCACCACAGTGGTGGTCTTGCCGGTGCCGGGGCCGCCGGTGACGATGCTGAATGCACCGCGGGTGGCCAGGGCGCAGGCGAGTTTCTGCCAGTCGATCACGCCATCGGGCGCCGGCTGGTCAAACAAGCTATTCAAGCGCTGGGGTAAATCGGCGGCGACGCTTTCCTGGGTGGCGAGACGCAGGCGCAGGGCAGTGTCGATGCGCCGTTCGTAGGTCCAGTAGCGGCGCAGGTACAGGCGTTTGCCCGACAGTACCAAGGGACGACTGTGTGCCGATTCGCTGCCGTCCACCGCCAGGGCGACCAACGGGCTGGCGGCCAGTACATGACACCAATGGGCACCGTCGAGGCCGTCGAGCAATTGCGACGGCAGCAGCATGGCGCCGGTTTGCAGGTCGCCTTCGGGCGGCAAGGACAGGGCAAAATCCGGCGCTTTGAGGGTTTCGAACAGGTCCAGGCACACATGGCCGTGGCCCAGTTGATGGCTGGTCAGCGCCGCCGCCAGTAACACCAAAGGGTCGGCCTGCGGATCGAGTTCGTGCAGGAAGCCCACGAAGGCCTTGTCCAACGCCCGTAGCCAACCACGCTCAACCCAACGCTCCAGCAGGTGCACCAGGTCGGCGGCGCGGCTCAAAGGCGCTAACGCCTCAAGCGGTAACGGCGACAGGCTCATAACAACACTCCTTGTTCCCAGGCGGGCTCAGCCTTGGGCGGGATGGGCTTGCCCTGGAACAGCAGGTCCAGGCTTTCGATCAGCTCCCGTGGCGGCCGGGTGAAAAACGCCCCTCGGCTGACAGCCTGGGTGCCGCGCAGGAACAGGTACAGCGCGCCGCCGACATGACGGTCGTAGTCGTAGTCCGGCAGGCGTGCCTTGAGTTGACGATGCAGCGCGAGCAGGTAAAGCACGTATTGCAGGTCGTACCGATGCTCGATGATCGACTGTTCCATGGCGTCTTGGGTGTAGGCCGAATCGTCAGGGCCGAGCCAGTTGGATTTGTAGTCAGCCACGTAGTAGCGGCCATCGTGTTCGAAGGTCAGGTCGATAAAACCCTTGAACATGCCGTTGAGCAGCACCGGTTCGGCAGAGACACGGGACACACCGTTGTGGGTGTACTGGCACACCAGCTTGTCGAGGGCGAGCACGTCGACTTTATGACTGGCGAACCAGAACTCCATTTCGATCTGGTAGTGCTGCAAGCTGCTCAGGGCGATCTGGTCGTTATCCACCGACAGCGGCGTGTGCAGCAGATGGCCCAGCCACTCGCTGAGGGTGACGATCCAGCCTTCCCAGTTACGGCGATTGCAGCGCGCGCCTACGGCTTGTTCGATCGCTTGCGAGGTCACGTTGAAGCCTTCTTCCCCGGCCCACTCCAGTAGACCGTGAAGGAAGGTGCCGGGGTTCGGACCACGTGGGAAACGGTGAATGTCTGCGCCGGACGCTGCCACTTCACGCGGTGCGTCGGGATCGAGGCGTTCGTCATCGAACAGCTTTTGCGCCTGTGGGCTTTCGGGCGCTTCGAGGTGGGCGACGCTCATGCTGTCGCCAATGCGCAAGGCACTGTAGGACGCGATCCACCAGTTCTCGGCGGCCTTGCGTTTAGGTAACAAGGGCGCGAGCAAGTTGGCGGTGTTGCGCGGCGGGTGGAACAGGGTGTCTTGGGCGTCGGGCACAGGGACGTAGTGGATGGCCGGACAGCCGTCCTGCAGATCCAGCAGCCAACGCGCGAGGCCGGCGGATTCGCTCAACGAAGCACCCGCGCCGAGCAAGTAACCCAGCGCCGACAGGTGCAATACCGAGCTGTTGCTGTTGCCGCGCTTGAGGTCGGCAACGCCGAGCCAGCAGGCGTGTTTGGCGCGGGTCAGGGCCACGTAGAACAAACGCAGGTCTTCGGCCAGGCGCTCATCGTCGGCCTGGGCGATCAACTCGGCGGTCGGGCGCAGGCTGACGTGGGATTTGCCGTGTTCATCGTGGTAATGCAGCGGCAGGCGACTGCCGTCGACCGGCTTGGCCGAGCAGATGAAAGGCAGAAAGACCAGGTCGTATTCCAGGCCCTTGGATTTGTGAATGGTCACGACCTTGACCAGTTGCTCATCACTTTCCAGGCGCAGGATTTGCTCTTCACCGGCTTGACCGGACAACGCGAGGTGTTCGGCCAGGTGGCGGATCAACGCCTGTTCACCGTCCAGTTCCGACGCGGCTTGTTGCAACAACTCGCTGAGGTGCAACAGGTTGGTCAGCACACGTTCGCCGTCGCTGCGGGCAATCAGGGTTTGCGGCAGTTTGAAGTCGTGCAGCAGGCGACGCAGCATCGGCAGCACGCCTTGGGTGCGCCAGATCGCGCGGTAGCCACGGAACTGCATCACGCGGCTTTCCCACGCCAGTTCGTCCTGGTTCAGACGCTCCAGTTCCGGCAGTGACAGGTTCAAGGTGACGCAAGCCAGGGCAGCCCGTAGCGGCCGCTCGACATCCGGCTCGGCACAGGCCTTGAGCCAGGCGAGCAGATCGTGGGCTTCCTGGGCGGCGAAGACAGAGTCCTTGTCCGACAGGTACACGCTACGCACGCCACGGGCGGCCAACTCGGCGCGCACGGCTTGGGCTTCCTTGCCGTCGCGCACGAGGATGGCGATGTCCGACGGCAGTACGCCTTTGAAGCTGTCGTCCGGTTGCAGGAAACCAGCCGTACCTTGCTGCCCGCCGTTGAGCAACTCGACAATCTGCGAGGCACAGGCGCCAGCCAGTTGCTGACGGTACACCGCGTTGGAAACCGGCTGGTCGGTGGCCAGGTGCCAAAGGTTCATCGCCGGCAACGTTTGGCCGTCGACCTGCAGTCTTTCCTTGCGGCCTTGTGACAGCACCGGGTGGAACGGCACCGGGTTGTCGCCATTCGACTCCCGGAACAGGAACGCGCCCCGACCCGTTTCCGCCCGCTGGAACACATGGTTCACTGCCTCGACCATCGCATGGCTGGAACGGAAGTTGGTGCCCAGGGTGTGGTGACGGCCGATCGTGGATTTACGCGCGCGCAAGTAGGTGTAGATATCGGCGCCACGGAAGGCGTAGATCGCTTGCTTGGGGTCACCGATCAGGAACAGGCCGCTGTCGAGGTGGTTCTCTTCAATGCGGTAGATGCTGTCGAAGATGCTGTATTGCACCGGGTCGGTGTCCTGGAACTCGTCGATCAGGGCCACCGGGAACTGCTCGCGGATCACACTGGCCAGGCGCTCGCCGCCATCGGCTTGCAGGGCAGCGTTGAGGCGAATCAGCATGTCGTCAAAGCCCATTTCGGCACGACGGCGTTTTTCTTCTTCGAAGCGCTTACCCACCCAACCGGCAGCGTGTTGCAACACGGCAGCGTCGGGGGTTGGCAGCGCGTCGAGGGCGGCTTTAAGGCCGGCCATGGCGTCGATGCCGGGGTGTTGCGGCGGGTCGCCCTTCCAGGCTTCGGCCATGCCGTCGGGAGTGAGGCGGGTGAAGCCGGTGCCGATGTCCAACTGTTCCAGGGTTTCGTCAACGGCCCAAGCGCTGATCTTTTCGAACCAGGGCTCGAAGTAACGCGCTTGCATCTTGCGGCCGTCGACGGCTTTGGCGGCCACCGCTTGCAGGCAGATTTCGCGCAACTCGGCGGCCCATTGTTGCCAGGGAGCCTTGATGTTTATCAATGCTTCGCGGCGTTCTTGCAGGCAAGCGTTGATCAACTCGGCGGGTTCGCGGGTTTCATCCGGCGACCGTTCGCTGCCGAACAGTGCGCGCACGCGTGGCATCAACGCCGCGGGGCCACCCCAGTTGCTACGCACCCAGTTGAGTGCATCGTCATGCATGGGGTAGCAGAACAACCGCCAGTAATCGCGCAACACTTCGCCCAGCAGGTCGCTGTGGTCGGTTTCCAGGGTCTGGGTGAACAGGCTGCCGCTGTCGAACGCGTGTTCGCGCAGCATGCGCTGGCACCAACTGTGAATTGTGGAAACCGCCGCTTCATCCATCCACTGGGCAGCGATGTCCAGGCGGTTGGCGCAGGCGGGCCATTGCTCGGGGAGGTATTGCGCACGCAGGTCGGCGATCAGCGCGTCGGGCTGTTCAATCTCCTCGCGGAAGAAACGCGCGGCTTCGGCCAGGCGAATGCGGATGCGCTCACGCAGCTCTTTGGTAGCGGCATCGGTAAAGGTGACCACGAGGATTTGCGGCGGCAGCAGTTCACGCCCGAAACCGGACTCATCGCCACCGTGGCCCAGTACCAGACGCAGGTACAAGGCGGAGATGGTGAAGGTTTTGCCAGTGCCGGCGCTGGCTTCAATCAGCTGGCTGCCATGCAACGGGAAGGCCAGGGCCAAGGGTTTGCTGCTCATGCGCCGGCCTCCTCGCCTGTGAGTGATCGCCATGGGGCGTTGATGAGCGGTCGATACAAGGTTTCGCACCAGCCTTCGAACTCTTCGCTGGCGACCAGGGCGGCGTAATCGGGGAACTGTCGGGTGAGCGCCGGGGTTTCGCGGCGCTCGCCATCGGTGGTCAGGCCGTCGCCTTCATAGGCTTTGCTCGCGGCTGCGTGGGCTTTGACCGGATCGGTTTGGCTGAGCCAGGCGAAAGCGGTCTTGACGGCTACCGGGAGCGGTTCTCTCATGCCGCTGTGCCAGGCCAGCAGCAGGTTGCCGAGGATTTCCCGGGCGATGGGCTTATCCAGCGGGGCCAGTAGCAACGTATCGTCGCTGGCCACCAGCCCTGTGCTCAACGACAGGCCGCAGGCGCAGGCCACCACATGATTGACCCAAGGACGTATCAGGCGATGCCATTTGCGTGTTTTGATCGATCCGATGCTATTGGGGATGGTGGTGACACTTAGCAATCCACCGTCACTGCGGCGATGCAGGCCGCTGATCCAGCCTTCCAGCGCTATACCTTGATGCTCGAAACTGATCGGTTCTGCAGCGGTGTGTGGCGTTGGCCAGAGAGCCAGCAAGTGCTGGTAGCGTTGCAACAAATCAGGCAGGGGCTCAATGAGTTCGTTGCGCAGGCACTCGCCGAAACCGACCATCGGCAACAGGCCACTGCCTTGCAACCGCAGGGCCTGGGCGTTAAGGGCCTGGTCGAGGTGCTCGGGTTGGGACAGCGCAGCGTTCAACAGGCTATCGCTCAGGCTGTAGCGTTGCAGCGCGTCAAGCACGAAGGGTTCTTCATCGGCCAAGGGCACTTCGGCGGCTTCGAAGAACACTTTCAGACGCTGGCTGAAGAAGTGTTTGACCGGGTTGCGCAGGAAATCCTGTAACTGGCCGAGGCTCAGGGGCTCCTCCTGTTGGTGCTGCGCCAGTTGGTCTTCCTGTGTAACGGCATCCGGGGCGGCGTGGAGTAACTGCCATTCGCGGGCGTAGCTGAACAGCGGATCACCTTCGTGGAAGTAGCGGGCGCTGAAGGGTTGGAGCGGGTGTTCCTGGGTCATCGCGTCCAGCAGCGGTGTTTCCTGTGCGTTGTGCCAGCCGCTGGCGATATGGTCCCGCAGTTGGCCGATGAGTACAGAGGCCGGGCGCTCGCTGTTATCGCGGATGCTACGGCCGACCCAGCTTATATAGAGCTGGTCGCGGGCGGACAGCAGGGCTTCGAGCAGCAGGTAACGGTCGTCTTCGCGGCGCGAACGGTCGCCGGGACGGTAGTCGCTGCCCATCAGGTCGAAATCCAGCGGTGGTTGGGCGCGTGGGTAGTCGCCGTCGTTCATGCCGAGCAGGCAGACGAGTTTGAAGGGGATGGCGCGCATGGGCATCAGGGTGCAGAAATTGACAGCTCCGGCGAGAAAGCGCTGGGACAGACGGCCTTGGTCCAGGCCGGCCAGCCAGGCTTCGCGGACTACAGTAAGCGGTAACTCATCCTGCAGGCCGACGGACTCGCAGGTTTCCAACCAGGTTTCCCTGAGTTGCTCGAGCTGACCCAAGAGGTAGTCGTCGTGCTCGCTGCTGGGTAGGAAGAAGAGTTGCATCAGGCGTTGCAGACGTTCGCCCCATTCGTGGGGCGCTGCGGGTTGTGACAGTGCTTGATGGGCATCGCTGAGCGCATCGAGTAGAGCGACCAGCGGGCCGATCAAGGCCGCATCAAGTCCGCCGATTTCGTCGTAAGGCTCAATGCCTTCGCAGGCCGCACCGGTGCCGACGGCATAGCCTAGAAGCATACGGCGAAGGCCAAATCGCCAGCTGTTTTGTTCCAGCTTACTCGGCAAGCCGAGTCCCGCACGTTGCTCGGCGTTGAGCCCCCAACGGATACCGGCGCCTTCGATCCAGCGGTGCAGCGTAGGCAGATCGCGCTCCTTGATGGCGAAGCGTTCGCGCAAGGCCGGGACGTCCAGCAGGTCGAGAATCTCGCTGACGGGAAAGCGGCTATCGGGGAGTTTGAGCAGGTGTTCGACGGCGATCAGCAGGGGATCTCGGCCGCGCTGGCCTTGATCGGTCAGGGTGAAGGGGATGAAGCGGGGGTCGATTCTGTCCAGTTGACCGAATACCGCGCGAATATGCGGCGCATAGCTGTCGACGTCGGGGACCATGACGATGATGTCCCTTGGGCGAAGCGTGGGGTCGGCGCTGAAGCGTTGGAGCAGTTGGTCGTGGAGAATCTCGACTTCGCGTTGGGCGCTGTGGGCAATGTGGAAGCGGATGGATGTATCACGCTCTAGATCGACAGCGGGCCATAGTTCGCGAGTCTCGTTGAGTGGGCGCAGTTCGAGGATATCGTCCTGAAGCTGGTTGAGCAGTGTGGTGGGTTCGCTGTCGCTGAACAGGTCGATTCGACCATCGCGGAAAGCGGCGCGGTAGCTGTTGGGATCGTCGTAACTGTCCAGCAGGCTGATGTAGTCGCGACCTTGTTTGCCCCAGGCGGCCAGCAGCGGATGGGCGTGCTGGTGCAGGGTTTGTGGATCGATGGTAACGGGCATGCCGGCTTTGCGCGCCTGGCGTTTGTATTCGTTACGCAGCAGGTCTTTGTCGGCCACGATGTCGGACCAATGGTGGCGACACGGGTTGTGCACACACAGCAGGACTTGACTGAAACGGGACAGACCGGCCAGCGCTTCGAGCGCTTGGGCGGGCAAGGAAGAAATGCCGAAGACAATCACCCGAGAAGGTAGCCCCTTTGGTGCTTGCTCAAGGGCATTGATACGTTCGATGAAACGCTGGTGCACGCCGGCGCGGCTTTCGGCCATGCCTTCTTCACCTACGTCCAACAACAGCGCACGCCATAACTCGGCTTGCCAGCAGTTGGCAGGGTTGAGGGGCTTGGGCTCGCCTCGGCCGTTGCGCAATTGGTGGCGACCGGCAGCCCAGTCTTCCAGCCAGTCAGCGCGGTAAACCTGGTATTGGTCGAACAGGTCTGCCAGGCGTTCCGCCAGTTGGTAGCGTTTGCGCAGGTCAGAGTCGTGGGTCAAGAAGCGCTGCAACGGCTCGAAGTGCTGTTGATCGATGAGTTCCGGGAGCAGGCGCATCAGACGCCAAGTGAGCGGGGCTTTATCGAGCAGGGATTTTGGAGGGATTTCGTCACGTCCCAGGACCATGCGATAGAGCTGCCACATGAAGCTGCCGGGGAGCTGTACATCAATGGCTGCGGCGATTCCGCAGCCACCCATATCGTCGTCTTCCGGGTCTTCAGCCAAGGCCAGTTTGAGCCACTGAGCAATGCCGTTGCTTTGTACCAGGGCGATTTCGTTTTCCAGGGGCGCCAGGGGATAACGGCGCATCCAACTCACCACCAGGCTGCGCAGTTCGTCCAAGCGGTTGCCGTGAACCACCATGAATCCAGCGCTGAGGGACGTCGCATCCGGCATAACGGCTTCCTTGGGAAAAGCAAAATCGAGGGCATGGACTTTAGCACTGAAGGCCACCCCGAGGCGCCTCTTCGCACTTTTCGACCGCCCAAAACAAAACCCCATCTGCTTTCGCAAATGGGGTTTCGGAATTTAATCTTGACGATGACCTACTCTCACATGGGGAAACCCCACACTACCATCG
>NZ_JACHCZ010000009.1 GCF_014207255.1 Pseudomonas sp. JAI120 | reverse complement strand
GCCGCCATGGTTTCAACAATCAGCTGTCACCGGTAGAGTTTGAAAAGCGTTATGCAATGAGCTTGCAAGGTGTCTAGAGAATCCGGGGCGATTCAGTATGAGTTTTCGAATAACTATCCAGTGCCGGGGGATTTCCTTGAGGTGCGGCTGTGGCGTAAAAAGTGTTAGGCCCGCTATCGGCTGTCACGTCCTGTAGATCCAGTTTGGCATGCTGAAGGTTGAGCCCGCTGCTACTTAGTACGTCCTGGATGCTCAGGATTGCATAAGCCCAACCATAAGTAGCTTCTACTCTTTCCGAGACCGTCGCAGGTGTACTTGCGGTACGGTAAATTGGCATTAAGAACAAAAAGGACTGATGGGGTACGCCAGTCGATTGAACTAATGTTATAGGCGCCGTCAGCCTGGCTTCACCACTGCGCATGGCACTCTGCGCAGCTTCCCTACGGTCGATCTCGGACGCAATGTCCAACCCAATCGCCTGGCGGTTCTTCTCCAGTGGCTCAACATATTGAATGACGTAACGCTCACCCGCATGAGGAGATAGCTGCCGAATAGAAAAATCGGAAATGCCATTTAGATGTGCGCTCGCTATAAAAGCACTTTCCTCCGATTCAGGTACACGTCGTATAAAACCGAAGCCTCGAGCACCAGGGAATTCGACTGCCAGGTTACGACTCTCAATGTAGCGCCTGAACTTGTCTCGCGTCAGGGTGTGCTCACCGGCTACCAGTGCGGCCCCACGGGCACCGTGGAGGCCGTAATGGTAGCGCTGTAGCTGAAACTCGATCGCCTCAAGGGTTTGTTGAGTCGCAGCAACCATCGCTTCAGCAGTGCTCTGCCGGTTGCGCTCGATACCCCATAAGCAGAGTGCAGCCGTTATGAATAACCCCATAGCCAGCAGCACAACAGGAAAAATGACCACTGCAGAATGGTGTATTCGCCTTAACGCTCCCTGCCGTCGAAAGTCTTCCATCTTATAATTCCTATGTCTCACAACATGGCAAAGGAGGACTCATCAGGGCTTATTTCATCTTACTGAAAAGCACGTAACGCTCACCAAACTTGTTCAACAATCTTCATGACTCAGGAGGTATTGCATTCAGCTTTATAAAAAAGCTTGATCACTAAAACGGGACTCAACTTTTTAAATCACGCAACGCCTCGATAGAATCGAACAGGGTGCAAAATACCTTCACGAGGTGAGGATCAAAATGGGTTCCCTCCTGATCCCGAATATAATGTTGAGCGTCCTCTTTACTCCACGGTTTTTTATAAGGGCGGGGCATTCTCAGTGCATCGTAAACATCACAAATTGCAACTATTCGTGCGCTGAGAGGAATGGCATCGCCCTTTAAACCATTAGGATATCCTTGACCATCCCAACGTTCATGGTGGGCCAAGGCTATTTCTGCGGCCATATCAGTCACCGCAGACCGGTTAGGATCCAACAGAATGTCATAGCCAATACGTGCGTGTCTCTGCATGGACTTGCGCTCCTCATCGGTGAGGGGCCCGGGTTTCTGCAAGATAGCGTCTTCAATACCAATCTTTCCGACGTCATGCATGGGAGCAGCCATGCGAATCAAATCACACCACGCCGTAGGCATGTCGATGGCCTTTGCCAGGATCGCCGCCGACTCACCAATGCGTTGAATATGCTCACCCGTATCATCATCGCGATAACTGGCGGCTCTGGTCAGGCTATTGATAATCGCCTTGTAGCTGTCTTCAAGTTGTGCCGTTCGCTCTTCCACCTTGCGCTCAAGCTCCGCATTAGCATTACGCAGCACTCTTGATGCTTCTGCCAACTCCAGGCAACCGCGGACTCTGAGTAATACCTCAGGGAGGTCAATAGGTTTTGAGATGAAATCATTAGCCCCTCTTTCAAGCCCCTTTCGACGACTCTCTGGATCATTCAGGGCGGTCACGATGATAATGGGGTATTCAGCGCGATTGCGCTGGCTAAGGCAATCAAGTACTTCAAAGCCATCAGGAGATGGCATACTCAGGTCAAGCAGAGCCAGGTTCCACTGGTTATTCATCAACCATTCCAGGCCCTCCGCAGAGTCGGAAAAAATCCGGACTTTATTTAGCCCAAAGGATTTAAGGCAAGAGCTCAATAAAATCAAATTGGTCAAACTGTCATCGATAATGACGATTTCAGCTTCAGCGCTTACGCTTGAGAACATATACCCACCACTTCTTGATCCGACACCCGGGCAAAGCCAACTTCAAGATTTTTGATCCGAGGCGTCTGAAACCCAATGAAACCGCGTGCTTAAGTAACATTACAATAACGGACGGTGCCCTTTTTTAGGAGCGTTGTTGTCGTCAGTTGACTGCAAGCGCAGTAGACACCTTCTCTGCATATGTGCGCAATTCGACGCTTTATTTCATATTTTAATCGCCTGAGGTCAGCTTTACTTGAGTGATGGCCCTTTGATCTCATCTTAATAGAAAATAAAAGTAGGTTGGCTTTTTTTTTATGTCCTTTTTTCATGCCTTATGGGTTTTTTATACGGAAAAAGTGACGAACTGCATTCTCTGGTTTACCCGTGAGTTTTTTCATCATCGTGCAGCTTACGGCGGCCTGAAACATGACCCGACCGTCTCGTAGGAAAATCCCTACAAACTTCGCAAATGACTACCCTACTACCAGTACCTTCTGATGGCTCTTTGCCATGCTGCGCGCTAGAGTGAATAAAAGACTTAAAGAAATCCTGGTTTCTCCGGCTTCGAATGAAGCCGCACAACACATTCAAAAATAGGGAGTTCATCATGAAAGTTTTAATCGCCGATGACTCATCCATGTCCCGCAAGATGGTCTTGCGTGCCCTCCCGGAATCATTGACCGAGGACGTTCGCCAGGCCTGTAACGGTGCCGAAGTGATGGAGGCCTATCACGCCGGTTTGGTGGACCTGCTTTTCCTCGACCTGACGATGCCGGTCATGGATGGCTTCCAGACCCTTGAGGCGCTCAAGCGTGAAGACGCCAATGTGGTCGTGGTGGTGATCAGCGCAGACATCCAGCCCCTGGCCAGGCAGCGCGTATCCGATCTCGGCGCGGCTGCATTCGTCGCCAAGCCGGTTACTTCAGAAGCCGTACTCAGTGCTTTGCACGTCATAGGAGTACTTTGATGGAAACCTTGGCCGCGCTCACCGAAGACCAACGTGATGCCATGCAGGAACTGATGAATATCGCCATGGGACAAGCGGCCGAGCGACTGGCCCTGCTGACCAATACCATGGTGACGCTTTCGGTTCCTTTTATTCATCCGCTGATCCGGGAACAGAATAACCTGGCGATTCCGGACCATCTGCGCCAAAGCTTCAAGATCGTCACCCGCCAGTCTTTCCTGGGTGAATTGCGCGGAGAGGTGTTCGTGGGCTTTGGCTCGATGGGAGCCGACAAGCTCGCCGAGCTGCTGGGCTACAACGACGGCGACCCTGCGCAACAGGAAGAGCTGATGCTGGATGTCACCAACATTCTGTCCGGTGCCTGCATCAGCGGCCTGGCCAAGCAGGTGGCGATACAAGTGAGCTACGACGCGCCGTCGATTCTGGTCCACAGAGAAGAATCGGCGAGCGCACTGGATGAATTGAACCTGAATGAACACCTTGCGATGGTGTTGGAAATCCGTTTCGAGGTTCAGGCTCATCAATTCTCCTGCGACCTGCTGATCTGCATCACTGAACGTACAGCAGGCGTTGTCGTTCGGGCCATTGATCGTTTGCTGGACGAGCTTTGAAGGGGGCTCCCATGACAGACAATAAGGCAATCTCCCGGGAAACCCTTGAGTCGATGCTCAAGGCCATCAACATGGGCGTGCTGCTGGTCGACCAGGACTGCAAGGTGCTGTTCTCCAATCACTTTATGTCCATCAACAGCGGCCGCAGCGCTGAAGAACTGATCGGCCGTACGCTGTTCGAAGCTTTTCCGGAACTGCCGGAAGTCTGGACCCGGCAGAAGATCAACAGCGTCATGACTCTGCAAAACTTTGCTTTCACTTCGTGGCAGCAACGACCGCACCTGTTCAATTTCGAAAGCACCCGGCCCATCAGTGGCATGGTCCGGCTCATGTATCAGAACTGCACGTTTTTCCCCGTGCAGGATGCCGATGGCAGCAACCTTGGCGTGGGCCTGGCCATCAGTGATACGACCGACACTGCTGCCCGACAACTTGAGTTGACGCACCTCAACCAGTTGCTGGAAGAAGAAAAGGGCGCCCAGGCACTGCTTATCGCGCGGCTTGAAGATGCCCAGGCGCAGTTGCTGCAGTCTGAGAAGATGGCGGCGATCGGGCAATTGGCTGCGGGGGTGGCCCACGAGATCAATAACCCGATTGGCTTTGTTTGTTCCAACGTCAACAGCCTGCGTCGTTACCTCGTGGACATCTTCGCGCTGCTCGAGGCCCATGAACAGGCGACCGATGACAAGCATGCCAGTGCTCATCCCGAGCTTGCGGTGATGCGGGACAAGATGGATTACACCTTCATGCGCCAGGACATCGACGACCTGCTGGCCGAGTCGGCCGACGGGCTTGACCGGGTCACCCGCATAGTCAAGGACCTGCGTGAGTTCTCCCATGTCGACAGTTACGAATGGCAGTTGGCCGATCTGCACAAGGGGCTCGACAGTACCCTCAACGTTATCTGGAACGAGATCAAGTTCAAGGCCCAGGTGATTAAGTGCTATGGGGATATCGAGCCCATCGAATGCATGGGCTCACAGATCAATCAGGTTTTTATGAACTTGCTCATCAACGCAAGCCATGCTGTGGGCGTTGACGGAGAAATCACGATCAGAAGTGGGCGTGAAGACGGCGGGGTATTTGTCGAGATCGCCGACAACGGTCATGGCATCCCCCTTGAAATCCAAAGCCGAATATTTGAACCGTTCTTCACCACCAAACCGGTGGGCATGGGGTCGGGCCTCGGCCTGTCGCTGTCGTACAGCATCATAGTCAAGCACCATGGGAGGCTTACCGTCGAAAGCAAGCCCGGTAGAGGCAGTTGCTTGCGCGCGTGGCTCCCCCTACGCCAGCCCGCGGTACAGGCGCCCTCTCTCTTCGCCAGTGAAGGATGCTGATCATGGACACTATCTCTCATAGCGTAAAACGCCACACCGTGATGCTCGTGGATGATGAAGAAAGCATACTCAACAGCCTGCGACGCTTGCTGCGCGCAAAACCTTACGACTTGCTTCTGGCAACGAGTGGCGCCCAGGCGCTGACTCTCTTCGAACAGCACGCTATCGACTTGATCATCTGCGATGCACGCATGCCGTTCATGGACGGTCCAACGCTGCTTCGCGAGGTGCACAAGCGCAATCCGGCCTGCATGAATATCTTGCTGACGGGTTATGCGGACATGAGCATGATCACGCAGGCGATCAACGAGGGGTACGTTTTCCGCTACATCAGCAAACCCTGGAATGATGAGGAGCTAACGCTCAGCCTTGATCAGGCTCTGGAAGCGCAGAGAGTAATTCGCGAGCGTGACAATCCGCAGGACCTCATCAGCGGATGACTCGCACTGCGCCGCTGATCATCACTGGCCCGCAACCGATACTCACCGGACTTGATCGGCATCGACGTTGCTCCCTCCTGACACATACGGGCTGACCACGCCTGCGCTCCAGGCATCGTGCAAACCCATGACGAGACAACACGTTTGAACCACTGCCCGCCTTGGTCGTGAGGTACAGATGCAACCGTTGGAGAGAAAAGTTTTGCGGATATTCCGTATTATGGTATACCAACAATCAATCCGCCGAACAGCCATCATCACTGGCATGCTTCACATTGGCGAGAGCACTTAAGGGCCCGCAGTCGACAGGCCGATCACAATAGATCCGAGGTAAGCGTCATGAAGTTTTCCCTGTTCGTACACATGGAGCGTTGGGACGAAAGTGTCAGCCACCGCCAGTTGTTCGAAGACTTGACCGAACTGACCCTGATGGCCGAGGCCGGCGGTTTCAGCACCGTATGGATTGGCGAACACCACGCCATGGAATACACCATCTCGCCGAGCCCGATGCCGCTGCTGGCTTACCTCGCGGCCAAGACCACCACCATTCACCTGGGCGCCGGGACCATCATCGCGCCGTTCTGGCACCCGCTGCGGGTGGCGGGCGAATGCGCCTTGCTCGACGTGATCAGCAACGGGCGCATGGAAGTCGGCCTGGCCCGTGGCGCTTACCAGGTCGAATTCGACCGCATGGCCGGCGGCATGCCCGCCTCCAGCGGCGGCCAGGCGCTGCGTGAGATGGTGCCGGTGGTGCGTGCGTTGTGGAAAGGCGACTACGCCCACGACGGCGACATCTGGAAATTCCCCACCTCCACCAGCGTGCCCAAGCCGATCCAGCAGCCCAACCCGCCGATGTGGATCGCCGCCCGCGACCCGGACTCGCATAACTTCGCAGTCGCCAACGGCTGCAACGTGATGGTCACGCCGCTGATGAAGGGCGACGAAGAAGTCCTCGACCTGAAAAACAAATTCCAGGCCGCCCTCGACAACAACCCCGGCGTACCGCGCCCGCAACTGATGGTGCTGCGTCACACCCACGTGCATGCCGCCGATGATCCGGACGGCTGGAAAGTCGGGGCCAAGGCGATCTCGAAGTTCTATCGCACCTTCGATGCCTGGTTCGGCAATAAAGAGGTGCCGGTGAATGGCTTCCTGGCACCGAGCCCGGAAGAAAAATTCGCCGCCCGCCCGGAGTTCGAACTGGACAGCCTGCACAAGACCGCGATGATCGGCACCGCCGAAGAAATCATCCCGCGCATCCGCTACTACCAGGAACTGGGCGTGGATGAGTTCAGCTTCTGGTGCGACAACAGCCTGCCCCATGCCGAGAAGAAGAAGTCGTTGGCGCTGTTTATCGAGCAGGTGGTGCCGGCGTTTCGTTGATTGCTTGCAGGCGTCGCGCCAAACAGGTGCGACGCCTGCCCGCCCGGCATCAACTGAACAGTTCGACACCCAATTGGAACGCGACCCACAGCGCCAGCCCCGTGGCGAAAAGCAGCGCAATATTTTCGAACAGGTTATTGCGGTATTCCTTGCTCAGCAGCGACTTCTGGTTGGACATAATCAGCAAGCCGAGGGAAATTACCGGCAAGCCAATGATGTTCAACGCGCTGACGCCGATGGTCAGCGTGACAAAGTCCGGCATGCCCGGCAGCGACCAGATCAGCGGGGTCACCAGAATGAACAACATGAACCACTTGTGCATCGGGTCATGGTGGAACTCTTTGCCGTAACGCTCACGGCGTCCAGGCCGAACGTGCTGGAAGGCATCGGTGATCAGCATCGGGAAGGCCGTGGTTTTGCCGGAGATGCTGGCAAACAGCGTAGCGAATACACCGATAAAGAAAATGTACCAGCCGATCGGCCCGAAGAAGATTTCGAGCGCCTTGCCCAGGTCGCCCAAGGTCTTCACTTCAATACCGTTGGGCCGCAGGATTTCGGCGCCCACAATCCAGATCGCCAGGTTGATCACAATGCCGACGAACACGGCGAATAGCAGGTCGTTACGCTGGATGCGCTTGTGCTGTGGGCCGACCCAGCCTTTCTGGCGCATGACATAAGGGTGCACGAAGTTAGCAATCGAGCCCGCCACCGCGCCGATCACCGAGACAGCCACCAGCAACGCCCCGTGTACGCCCTCATCCGGCGGAATGCTGAAACCGATAGTCCCTTTGACAATGCCCGCCATATCCGGCCCGGACATCACCGCCAAGGCAATGAACGCCAGGGTCATGATTGCCAGCAGGCCTTTCATCACGCCTTCGATCATCGAATAGATATTGCGCCCCACCAGCAGCCACACCGCCAACACCACCGCCACCGAACACAGCAGCGCGTAGTCAGTCTTGAACAGCATGGCCAGGGCTTCACCCGCACCCTTGATCATGTAGGCATTCATCAAATGCCCCATCAGCAGCGCATACACCAGCAGGAACCAGGCGAAGAACGGGTTCAACTGGGCATAACCCTGAAGGATCGTCATGCCTTGGTTATTGCACAGCTGAAAGCGCGCAATGATGTTGACGATCAGGTACCTGAGCAGCAGAGAAACTGCCAGCACCCACATCATGGCGTAGCCGTAATTGGCGCCGGCAACGGAGGAAGTAATCAAATCGCCGGCACCCAGCCAAGACAGGACGGCTATCACGCCTGGGCCTAATAGCTTGAGTAGTCGTACAACATGGCCGCTTACGGGTGCGGCAGACTTGCCTTCTATCGAAGGGAAATCGGTCATAGGGGGAGTCTCCGTTGTTTTTTTTGTGAGAGCGGAGATAGTCGAACACAGTTGATATGACGTCGTACAACCAATCAGCGCGCGTATTTATTAATAAATGTTTCCTGGCGGGCGCCTCCCCTTGAGTGCTGATTGCCCGCACAGAAAGAGGATTGGATCGCTGTGCACACGGCAAAATGTACTATCTGGTTACTTATCTTGCTAAAATCGCGTCTTTGCCCTCTCTCACTCGAGTCCTTTCGACATGAAACGAGCATCGCGCGCCACTGGCGTCTCTAGATTCTTACTCCTGGGTCTGGGCGTGATCATCGCCCTGCTCGGCCTCGCGCTGGCCGTTGGCGGCGCCAAACTGGTCAGCCTCGGCGGTTCCTGGTACTTCCTGATCGGCGGCGTGGCCATGGCGGTTTCCGGCCTGCTGATTGCCCGGCAAAAGACCGCAGGTGCATGGCTGTTCGCGGCGTTCCTGATCGGCACGGCCATCTGGGCGGTGGCGGATGTGGGCCTGGTGTTCTGGCCGCTGTTCTCGCGGCTGTTCATGTTCGCGGTCATCGGCCTGGTGGTGGCGCTGGTGTATCCGCTGCTGGCGGGCCGACCTGCGCGCGGTGCCTATGGCGTTGCCGCCGTGTTGGCGGTGGGCGTGGCAGTGGCGGCGGGCAATATGTTTGTCGCCCACCCCAGTGTCGCCCCAACCGGTGCAGGCCCAGGCATCACGCCCGTGGCCGCCGCCGACGCGCAGAAGGACTGGGCGCACTACGGCAACACCGAAGGTGGCAGCCGCTTCGCCGCGCTGGACCAGATCAATCGCGACAACATCAACCAGCTCAAAGTGGCCTGGACCTACCACACCGGTGACGTGGCTCTCAGCGACGGCAATGGCGCCGAAGACCAGCTCACGCCCCTGCAGATCGGCAACAAGGTGTTTATCTGCACCCCGCACAACAACCTGATCGCCCTCGACGCCGACACCGGCAAAGAGCTGTGGAAGAACGAAGTCAACGCCAAGTCGGCGGTGTGGCAGCGTTGCCGGGGCATGGCGTATTTCGACGCCACCGCGCCGATTGCCCAACCGAGCCAGCCCAACAGCTCGCCGATCATTGCCGCCAGCGTTCCAGCCGGTGCGCAATGCCAGCGCCGCTTGCTGACCAACACCATCGATGCGCGCCTGATCGCAGTAGATGCCGACACCGGTAAATTCTGCGAAGACTTCGGCACCCACGGCCAGGTGGACCTGAAAGCCGGCCTGGGCAATGTGCCGGACAGCTACTACCAGCTGTCTTCCGCGCCATTGATCGCCGGTACCACCGTGGTGGTCGGTGGTCGCGTGGCCGACAACGTACAAACCGATATGCCCGGCGGCGTGATCCGTGGCTTTGACGTGATCAGCGGGCAAATGCGCTGGGCCTTCGACCCGGGCAACCCTGAAGACAAACAAGCACCGGCCGCCGGCAGCACCTATGTGCGCAGCACCCCCAACAGCTGGGCGCCGATGTCCTACGATCCGTTGATGAACACGGTCTTCCTGCCGATGGGCAGCTCGTCCACCGACATCTATGGCGTGGAGCGCACCCCGCTCAACCATAAATACGGCGCTTCGGTATTGGCGCTGGATGCCTCCACCGGTGCTGAAAAGTGGGTGTACCAGACCGTCCACAATGACCTGTGGGACTTCGACCTGCCGATGCAGCCAAGCCTGATCGACTTCACCCCACCGGGCAGCGACAAGGCGGTACCCGCGGTGGTAATCGGCACCAAGGCCGGGCAGATCTACGTGCTCGACCGCGCCACCGGCCAGCCGCTGACCGACGTCAAGGAAGTCCCGGTCAAAGCCGCGAACATCCCCAACGAACCCTACTCGCCAACCCAGCCGAAATCCGTGGGCATGCCGCAGATCGGCGCGCAGACCCTGAGCGAGTCGGACATGTGGGGCGCCACCCCGTACGACCAGTTGCTGTGCCGCATCGACTTCAAGGGCATGCGCTACGACGGTCTGTACACCGCGCCGGGCACCGATAAATCCCTGAGCTTCCCGGGCTCCCTGGGCGGCATGAACTGGGGCAGTATTTCCACCGACCCGGTGCATGGTTTTATCTTCGTCAACGACATGCGCCTGGGCCTGTGGATCCAGATGGTGCCGTCGCAGAACAAGGCCCAGTCTTCGTCCGGTGGCGAAGCGCTGAACACCGGCATGGGCGCGGTCCCGCTCAAGGGCACGCCGTATGCGGTGAACAAAAACCGCTTCCTGTCGGTGGCCGGCATTCCGTGCCAGGCGCCGCCGTTCGGCACCCTCACCGCCATCGACATGAAGACCCAGAAAGTCGCATGGCAAGTGCCGGTTGGCACCGTTGAAGACACCGGTCCGCTGGGCATCCGCATGCACCTGCCGATCAAGATCGGTCTGCCGACCCTCGGCGGCACCCTGTCGACCCAGGGCGGCCTGATCTTTATCGCCGGCACCCAGGACTTCTACCTGCGCGCCTTCAACAGCGGCAACGGTGATGAAATCTGGAAGGCCCGCCTGCCCGTCGGCAGCCAGGGCGGCCCGATGACCTACGTTTCGCCGAAAACCGGCAAGCAGTACATCGTCGTCACCGCCGGCGGTGCGCGCCAGTCCACCGACCGTGGCGACTACGTGATCGCCTACGCCCTGCCATAACCCCTCTGTCCGCGCGGTGCCCCTGCACCGCGCTCCGGCATCGGCAACAAGCCCCCTCACACATCGCCTGCATTTCAATAGTTGAGCGGCATCGTTAGTGGCATTTGGTCATGGTTTGTAAAGGGCCAGCAAGTCGGGTCGCTTTTAATTGCAGGACGTTTCCTAGACAATCCCTGCCGGCCTTGTGCCTGTTGGAATCGCTGGCTAGTCTGCGGTCCGTCACTGCCAAATCAGTGATCGGGTTTAGTCGCCTGACCTTCCAACGCGTGCATGGTCCTCCATGAGTTTTATGGTGGCTGTGCGCAGGGCACCTTCGGGTGCGCCGGTATTTTCGCGTTGGAGCCGGTCGACTAACCTGCGTACAGCCACCACCCTCGTTTAGTCGCGAAGGGTGTCGGTCCCTCATCCAACGCGAAGGTACACCATGAATAAAGTTATCCCCGATCCACCCCACGACCCCGCCAAAGACCGCGCCGCCTTCAACCGCGCCATCGACCACTACCTACCCACCCAAGGCCTCCACTCGGTCAACGAAGACCTGAGCTTCGAAGACGCCCTGCTTTACACCGCCAGCTTGCTCGACAGCGCTTCCGCCACGGCGCTGGATTGCGGTGACCTGCTACCAAACCCCGAACGGGCGAAGATTCTGGCCGTGTGGCATTTGCTGGAAATTGCCAAGACCACCGTGGATCGCTCCATCGAATGCCTGAAGCCCTCTAAAGCAACTGCCTGAACGCGTTAAAAAGGTGGGAGGGGCGGTGTATGTAAGGCCTTACTCAGGCACGGGCAACGCATACTACGCACCCTGCTGGTACTCCCGTGGCGTACAACCAAACTCGCGACGAAACACCGTGTGCAGGTACTGCGCCGACTTGAAGCCGCACCTGGCGGCAATATCGGCAATCGCCAGTTCGTGGCTTTCCAGGCCCTTGGCGGCGGCGGCGAGTTTGAAGCGCAGGATCTCGTCATGCACGCTGCAGCCGCGCACCTTGCGAAAGTGCGCTTCCAGGGAGGAGCGCGACACGCCGACATAGGCCGCCACCTGCGCGGTCTTGATGCCCTGGCAGGCGTACTGGCGGATAAACAGCAGCGCCTGCATCACGTACGGATTACCCAAGGGTTGATGCAAGCTGGAGGCCTGCACATTGATCGCCTCCGGTGGCACCAGGACCTGCGTGCCCACGCACGGTTTGCCGTGCAGCATCTGGTGCAGCAAGGCGGCGGCCGTGCGCCCCATGGTTTCCGTGCCCTGGATCACCGAACTCAGCGGCACCCGCGTGAGGGTGCGGGTCAGGGGGTCATTGTCGATGCCGATCAACGCCACTTGCTCCGGCACGGCGATGCCGGCAGTGAGGCAGGCTTGCAGCAGTTGCCGGGCGCGGGCGTCGGTGACGGCGATGATGCCGATGGGCTTGGGCAGGCTGTGCAGCCAGGCAATCTGCTGTTCCACCGCGCTGTCCCACAACGGCGCGCTGGTGCCCAGGCCGCGATACACCTCGACGTGCAAACCATCGCGTTGCAGCAGGCGGCGAAAGGCTTTTTCACGCTCCTGGGCCCAGCGATTGGCCTGGGCCTCTGGCAGGCTGAAACAGGCAAATCGCGTCAGCCCGGCCTCGATCAGGTGCTCGTACGCCAGCTTCATCAACGCGTCGTTGTCGGTCGCCACATACGGAATGCCCTTGGGGTAGGCGCGTGCATCCTCATAAGAGCCGCCCACCGCCACCACCGGCAACTGACTGTCGGCCAATGCCTCGCCAATCAGCGGGTCGTCGAAGTCGGCAATGATGCCGTCGCCCTGAAAACGCTCGATGCCTTTGAGGCGACAGAGGAAGTCCTCTTCCAGGAACAGATCCCAGGACGCGCGGGTGCTGCTCAGGTAATTGCCGATGCCGGCGATGATGCCGCGGTCGTAGATTTTGCTGCCGTTGAACAACAGGGCGATGCGGTGGACGGGCGGTAGGGTTTTCATTGTTTTTGTCCTGAGGCCAGTCACACCAGACTAGCCCCTGCCACTCAAAATCGCACTACACCTTGATGATTTTCATAATCAGCGGGCCAGGAGCCGTTGCTAGTATCCAGACACCGCCAAGAACAATAAGGAAAACGCCATGCCGTACTTCCCCGGTGTCGAGAAGGTTCGCTTCGAAGGCCCCAGCAGCGACGCCCCCCTCGCCTTTCGCCATTACGACGCCAACAAGCTGATCCTCGGCAAACCGATGCGCGAGCACCTGCGCATGGCCGCGTGTTATTGGCACACCTTCGTGTGGCCCGGCGCCGATATGTTTGGCATGGGCACCTTCAAACGCCCGTGGCAGCGCAGCGGCGAGCCGATGGACGTGGCCATCGGCAAGGCTGAGGCGGCCTTCGAGTTTTTCTCCAAGCTGGGCATCGACTACTACAGTTTTCACGACACCGATGTGGCGCCGGAAGGCAGTTCGCTCAAGGAGTACCGCAACCACTTTGCACAAATGGTCGACCACCTGGAGCGCCATCAGGAACAGACCGGCATCAAGTTGCTTTGGGGCACCGCCAACTGCTTCAGCAACCCACGTTTTGCCGCCGGTGCCGCCAGTAACCCGGACCCGGAGGTGTTTGCCTACGCCGCTGCCCAGGTGTTCAGCGCGATGAACGCCACGCTGCGACTCAAGGGCGCCAACTATGTGCTGTGGGGCGGCCGTGAAGGCTATGAAACCCTGCTCAACACCGACCTCAAGCGCGAGCGCGAACAGCTCGGGCGCTTTATGCGCATGGTGGTGGAGCACAAGCACAAGATCGGCTTCAAGGGCGACCTGCTGATCGAGCCCAAGCCCCAGGAGCCGACCAAGCACCAGTACGATTACGACAGCGCCACGGTGTTCGGCTTTTTGCATGAGTACGGCCTGGAACACGAGATCAAGGTGAATATCGAGGCCAACCACGCCACCCTGGCCGGGCACAGCTTCCATCACGAGATCGCCACGGCCGTGTCCCTGGGCATCTTCGGCAGCATCGACGCCAACCGGGGCGACCCGCAGAACGGCTGGGACACCGACCAATTCCCCAACAGCGTCGAGGAGATGACCCTCGCCACCTATGAAATCCTCAAGGCTGGCGGGTTCAAGAACGGCGGCTATAACTTTGATTCCAAAGTACGGCGTCAGAGCCTGGATGAGGTGGATCTGTTCCACGGGCATGTCGCCGCCATGGATGTACTCGCCCTGGCCCTGGAACGAGCGGCGGCCATGGTGCAGAACGACCAGTTGCAGCAGTTCAAGGACCAGCGCTATGCCGGCTGGCAGCAGCCGCTGGGCCAAGCGGTGCTGGCGGGTGAGTTCAGCCTGGAGTCGCTGGCCGAACATGCGTTTGCCCATGAACTGAACCCGCAGGCCGTGAGTGGTCGGCAGGAGATGCTGGAGGGAGTGGTCAACCGGTTTATTTATCGGTGACATTTGCGCGACAAATCTGTGCACGGAGCGTCGAAGGACGCTCTACAGTTCTACCCGCATCACGCTGTGTCTTTCCAACAACAATAAAAGGACGCACCACCATGAAGTCATTCAAACGTACCCTGCTCGCCACCGCCCTGGCCCTGCTCGCACTGCCGGTAATGGCCGATTCCGCCCACCCGAAAATCGGTTTTTCCATCGACGACCTGCGCCTGGAACGCTGGTCCCGTGACCGTGATTACTTCGTCGCCGCTGCGGAAAAACTCGATGCCAAGGTCTTTGTGCAGTCCGCCGATGCCAACGAGCAGAAGCAGATATCGCAGATCGAAAACCTGATCTCCCGGGGCGTCGACGTGATCGTTATCGTGCCATTCAACGCCACTGTGCTGACCAATGCCGTCGCCGAAGCCAAGAAAGCCGGGATCAAGGTGGTGTCCTATGACCGCCTGATTCTCAACGCGGACATCGATGCGTACATCTCCTTCGATAACGAAAAAGTCGGCGAGATGCAGGCCAACGGCGTGCTGCAAGCGGCGCCCAAGGGCAACTATTTCCTGCTCGGCGGCGCGCCCACCGACAACAACGCCAAGGTACTGCGCGAAGGCCAGATGAAGGTGCTGCAACCGGCCATCGACAAGGGCGACATCAAGATTGTCGGCCAGCAGTGGGTCAAGGAATGGAACCCTACCGAAGCCCTGAGCATCGTCGAAAATGCCCTGACTCGGAACAACAACAAAATCGACGCCATCGTCGCCTCCAACGACGCCACCGCCGGCGGTGCGATCCAGGCCCTGGCGGCACAGAAGCTGGCGGGCAAGGTGCCGATCTCCGGCCAGGACGCCGACCTCGCCGCCGTCAAGCGCGTGATCGACGGCACCCAGACCATGACCGTGTACAAGCCGCTCAAGCTGATCGCCACCGAAGCCGCCAAGCTCTCGGTGCAACTGGCGCGTAACGAGAAGCCCACCTACAGCTCGCAGTACGACAACGGCAGCAAGAAAGTCGACACCATCCTGCTCACCCCGACCCCGCTGACCAAGGCCAATATCGACCTGTTGGAGAAGGACGGGTTCTATACCAAAGAGCAGATCGGCGGGCAGTGACCGCCATGGCCGACTACTTGCTGCAAATGAACGGCATCGTCAAAACCTTTGGCGGTGTCCACGCGCTGAACGGCATCGACATCAAGGTGCGGCCGGGGGAATGCGTCGGCCTGTGCGGCGAGAACGGTGCCGGTAAATCCACCTTGATGAAGGTGCTGTCGGCGGTCTACCCCCATGGCACCTGGGAGGGGGAAATCCTCTGGGACGGGCAGCCGCTCAGGGCTCAGTCCATCAGCGAGACCGAGGCCGCCGGCATCGTCATCATTCACCAGGAACTGACCCTGGTGCCCGACCTGTCGGTGGCCGAGAACATCTTCATGGGCCACGAACTGACCTTGCCCGGCGGGCGCATGAACTACCCGGCGATGCTTCACCGCGCCGAAGCGTTGATGCGCGAGCTCAAGGTACCGGACATGAACGTCGCGTTGCCGGTGTCGCAGTACGGCGGCGGCTACCAGCAACTGGTGGAAATCGCCAAGGCCCTGAACAAACAGGCGCGCCTGCTGATTCTCGACGAACCCTCCTCGGCCCTGACCCGCTCGGAAATCGAGGTGCTGCTCGACATCATCCGCAGCCTCAAGGCCAAGGGCGTGGCCTGCGTGTACATCTCCCACAAGCTCGATGAAGTCGCGGCCGTGTGCGACACCATTACGGTGATCCGCGATGGCAAGCACATCGCGACCACGGCGATGGCCGACATGGACATCCCGCAGATCATCACGCAGATGGTCGGGCGGGAAATGAGCAACCTCTACCCCACCGAGCCCCATGCCATCGGCGAGGTGATTTTCGAAGCGCGCAACGTCACCTGCTATGACGTCGACAACCCCAGGCGCAAGCGCGTCGACGATATTTCCTTCGTGCTCAAGCGCGGCGAAATCCTCGGCATAGCCGGGCTGGTGGGCGCCGGGCGTACAGAGCTGGTGTCGGCGTTGTTCGGCGCCTACCCCGGCCGCTACAGCGCCGAGGTCTGGCTGGACGGCCAGGTGATCGACACGCGCACGCCGCTCAAATCGATCCGCGCCGGGCTGTGCATGGTGCCCGAGGACCGCAAGCGCCAGGGCATCATTCCCGACTTGGGCGTGGGCCAGAACATCACGTTGGCGGTGCTCGACACCTATGCCCACCTGACCCGCATCGACGCCGAAGCCGAACTGGGCAGCATCGACCAGCAGATCGCACGCATGCACCTCAAGACCGCCAGCCCGTTCCTGCCGATCACCAGCCTGTCCGGTGGTAACCAGCAAAAAGCCGTGCTGGCGAAAATGCTGATGGCCAAGCCCAAAGTGCTGATCCTCGACGAACCCACACGCGGGGTTGATGTCGGTGCCAAGTATGAGATCTACAAACTGATGGGCGCGCTGGCGGCCGAAGGCGTGTCGATCATCATGGTTTCCTCGGAATTGGCCGAAGTGCTCGGCGTATCCAACCGCGTGCTGGTGATCGGCGACGGCCAGTTGCGCGGCGATTTCATCAATGAAGGGCTCACCCAGGAACAGGTGCTCGCCGCCGCACTCAGCCAAAATAATAACAATCGGAAAACCGCGTAGATGAATCAGGTCAAACAGCTGTTCACCCGCTACAAAATGCTCGCCCTGGTGATCGCCGTGGCGTTTATCTGGCTGTTTTTCAGCTGGCAGACCGAGGGCGGCTTCCTCACCCCGCGCAACCTGTCCAACCTGCTGCGGCAGATGTCGATCACCGGCATCCTGGCGTGCGGCATGGTGCTGGTGATCATCAGCGGCGAGATCGATTTGTCGGTGGGTTCATTGCTGGGATTATTGGGCGGGCTCGCAGCGATCCTCGATGTGATCTATCACATCCCGCTGCTGGCCAACCTCAGCCTGGTGGCGTTGTGCGGCCTGATGATCGGTTTGGCCAATGGCTACATGACCGCTTACCTGCGCATTCCGTCGTTTATCGTTGGCCTGGGCGGCATGCTGGCGTTTCGCGGGATTCTGCTGGGGATCACCGGCGGTACCACCATCGCGCCGGTGTCGCCGTCGCTGGTGTATGTAGGCCAGGGGTATTTGCCGCATTCGGTGGGGATTGGCCTTGGGGTTCTGCTGTTTGCCCTGACCCTGTTCCTGACCTGGAAACAACGCCGCAACCGAGCGCTGCATGGCTTGGCGCCACACTCCCTGGTGCGCGATGTGCTGCGCGTGGGGGTGATCGGCGCGGTGCTCGCCGGGTTCGTCACCACCCTCAACAGCTACGACGGCATCCCCGTACCGGTGCTGCTGTTGCTGGTGCTGCTCGGCGTGTTCAGCTACGTCACCAGCCAGACCGTGTTCGGACGCCGCGTGTACGCCGTAGGCAGCAATATGGAAGCCACGCGTCTGTCGGGCATCAACGTGCAGGCGGTAAAACTGTGGATCTTCGGCATCATGGGCGTGATGTGCGCCCTCGCCGGCCTGGTCAACACCGCGCGCCTCGCGGCGGGCTCACCGTCAGCGGGCAACATGGGCGAACTGGATGCCATCGCTGCGTGCTTTATTGGCGGTACGTCGATGCGCGGCGGCTCGGGCACGGTGTATGGCGCGTTGCTCGGGGCGTTGGTGATTACCAGCCTGGATAACGGCATGTCGATGCTGGACGTGGACAGTTACTGGCAGATGATTGTGAAGGGCAGCATCCTGGTGCTGGCGGTGTGGGTGGACGTGAGTACGCGCACGGGGCGGCGCTGACGCCCGTTCTCACTAACACCCCATAACCCTGTGGGAGGGGGCTTGCCCCCTCCCACATTTGACTGCATTCCAAGGTTGGAGCGAGGTGGTCAGTCCTATTCAAACGCCTGACGATTCTCTGGGGTGATCAACTTGAACGGCACCCAGACCACCGTCGACTCCAGCACCTCGCCGCGTACCATGCGCAGCGCGGTGTCCACTGCGCCACCGGCCTGGCCGGCGGCATCCTGGAACACGCTGACCGCCATCTTGCCCTCAGCCATCAATTTCAACCCGTCCGGGGTGCCGTCGATGCCGCCGACCCAATAGTCCTTGGCCTGCTTGCCGGCCTTTTCCAGGCCCATGATCGCGCCGATCGCCATTTCGTCGTTATTGGCCGCAATGATCGAGAAATCGACGCCCTGCTTGACCCAGTCAATGACAATCGTGGCGGCCTGGCTACGCTCCCAGTTACCGACTTTTTTCTGTACGACTTTCATATCGGGGTATTTGGCGACGACTTTCTCCACGTCCTCGGTGCGCATCAAGGAGGACGCGTTGGCCGGGTCGCCGACCAGAATCACCACGTTGCCCTTGTAACCGGCGCGGCGCGCCAGCTCTTCCATCTGCAAGGTCCCCGACTCCAGCTCGTTGGAGCCGACAAATGCGGTCTGCGCCGGCCACTTTTCCGGGTTCGGATTGCGGTTGACGAAGACCAGCGGAATTTTGGCGTCCGAGGCCAGCTGCATCATCTGCGCCGCACTTTTGCCGTCCACCATCGCGACGATGATCGCATCCACCTTGGAATTGACCAGGTTGCGGAATTGACGCATCTGCAAATCGACGCTGTCCTTCCCGTTCTCCATAAAAACGTCGACGTTCATGACGTCGGCCTGGTGCTGCACGCCATTGCGCAGCAGGGTCTGGAAGTTATCGTCGTACTTTGCCATGCCCACACCCAGCAAGGGCGTGGCGGCCTGGGCTGGGCCCGGTATGAACAGCGTCGCCCCCAAGGCGAGGATTAACCATGCTTTCATGTTCTGACTCCCGCGGCTCAAACGCTGAAATGATGGAGCAGCTCGCGCTGCACCTTGGCCATGTCCGACAGCTCGTGGCTGCTGATGGCGGACTGCTCGGCGCCATTTGCCGTCTGCTGGGCCGAATCGTTGATCTGGATGACCATCCGACTGGTTTCCTGCACCGTGGCGCTCTGCTCCTCGGTGGCGGCGGCGATCTGGATATTCATGTCGCGGATACTGTCGACCGAATCGCTCATCGACAGCAGCAAGTCGCCCGCGCCCGAGGCCAGGGACACGCACTGGGTGGACTGCGCCTGGCTTTCGTTCATCACGTGCACCACCGAGTGAATCTTTTCCTGCATGAGCCCGATCATGTCCTGGATTTCGCTGGTCGAGGTCTGGGTACGGCTGGCCAGGGAGCGCACTTCATCGGCCACTACCGCAAAACCGCGTCCCTGCTCGCCGGCACGGGCCGCTTCAATCGCCGCATTCAGGGCGAGCAGGTTGGTCTGTTCGGCAATGGTGCGAATGGCGACAACAATGCCCTCGATATTCTGCCCGTACTTCTGCAACTCATCGGTCACCTGCGTGGCCTTGTTCACCTGGTCGGCCTGCTGGCGGATGTTGACGATGGTCTCGGCCACGCGCGCCTGCACCTTGTGCGTGAGTTCACTCGTGTCGTCCACGGCCTGGCGGGTGTCCTGCGCCCGCCGAGCCACCTCTTCGACCGTGCTTTCCATCTGCGTCATGGCCGAGGCTGCCGATTGCAACCGGTCCTTCTGCTCATCCACCACACGGGTGGTCTGCTCGCTGTTCAAGGCGTTGCTGCCTGCGGTAACGGCCAGCGCATCGGCAGAGCTGATCAATTCACGAAAGGTTTTGCGCAGGGCCGTGGTCAGTTCGTTCAGGTAGCCGCCCAACTCACCGAACTCATCTTTGCGGCTGACATCGAAACTGACCCGCATGTCCCCCGCCGTGAGCGTCTTGAGGACTTCACGAAACGCCGCCAGCGGACGCCGCAGGCTGAAGGCGACCCACGTACCAATCGCCACTGCCGCCAGCACCGCCAGCACACACGCGATCAACAGCAAGCTGCGGCTGGTGCCGATGGTGGCATTGGCCGACTGACTGGCCTGGTTGGCGACCTCCAGGGACTGGCTGCCGAACTCGCCAATCCTGTCCAGGGTGGCTTTCAGGGTCGCGTCAACCGCATTGCGTTGCTGCTGCACCTGCGCAGCCAGTTTCGCCTCCACCTGATAAGCCTGGAACAGCCCGTCAGGGGCGGTCAGGTCAGTAAGCAGGCGATTGACCATGACGCCGGCAATCCGCCCGACCCTGGGATCAATCGCCGTCAGGGCCTGGGCCCGGGTGCTGATCACTTCGTCCTGCAGGTTGAGCACGCGCTGTAATTTATCAATAGCGGGCGTAACGGTATGAGCCGCGAAGCCATCGTAGGATTTGTTGACTTCCAACAGCAGCTTTTCCGCTGCGGCCACCTGTTGCGGCTCGCCGACACTGCGCGCATGCGCGATGTAATCGCGCAAATAGCTGGTCAGCTGCATTGCTTGCGCACTGCTGTAGCCTTGAAGTTTGCGCGTCAGCGCCAACTGCTGCACATGTTGCGAGTGTGACGCCATCAACGCCTGCGCCTGTTCGGCGTAGGCCGCTACCTGTTGGCGCTGCTGCGCCAGGTTCGCGCGCAGCGCCTCATGCTCGCCGGTATAGGCAACGGTGCTGTCGAGCAATTGATTGAACTGGGCGATGCTCTCGGTGAACGGTCGCTTGCCGTCCTCGATCTGCTTGGGGTCGGTGCTGATCTGAATGGCCAGCAACGCCTGGTTGGCGCGCAGGATATGCACGTATAACTCACTGGCGGCCCGGCTCAAGGGTGCCGACTGGCCGGTGATAATGTTCAAGCGACTGCTGATGGACTGCGTGTTCTGATAGCTGATCCCCGCCATGACTAGCAGTAACAGCACCAGCACTGCGAACCCGCCGATCACACGCTGCAATATGGTCATGGCCACCCCTTTTGATTTTTATTCGTTGACCTGAGCGACGACCAGGTGTGCACCTACGCGTTCGGGATCACTCGTGGTGCTAGTGCCTGTATCGGCCAGGTGGGCGGGGACTTGAGCGTTGAAGGCGGCTGAAATGCGGTCAAAAAAAGTGGGAGGGGGCAAGCCCCCTCCCACCTACCTGATGAAATCAGGCTGGGTTTTGCACTGCGGTCACTGGCTCAACACCACATCCCGCATCGCCGGAATGTAACCGTAGTCGTAAGCCTCCTGCACAAACGAACGAGCGCCCTTCAACACGATCCTGACCGTCGGCGCCTCGGTGCCGCCGATGCGGTAGTCATCGCCGGTGGTGGGCACGCTGTCGATAAACGACGTCACCAGGCCGTTGGGCATCACGCAGTGGGAATACGTCTGGAACGGCTGCGAAGGCGGGTTGCCCAGTACCAGCCCCGACGCATTCATCAGCGTATAGGGGCCGAACAGGTGATCGCTGACGAACCCATAGACGCCATCCGGCCCCGTCACGCCATCCGCATAGGTAAACTTGTGGCTGATGGTGAACAGGTAGTACTTGTTGTCCTGGAACACATAGTGCGGCCGTTCGGTCTGATCATTCACCCCGACGGCAGTCACCAGCGGCGGCAAAATCTCCCACTCGTCACCGTTGAGGTCTTTGGCAACCGCGATGCCGATACAGCCCACCTGATAACGCGCACCGCCTACATCTTCATACCCTGGCGGTACCAGGCCTATTTCATTCGGGCCCACTTCGTGAGTTCCGCGCTCGCCGGCCACATTACCTTCGAACACCATGTACAACTTGCCATCGACGGGATCGATAAAGGGGCTGGGATCGCGAAAGTTCCAGGTCGCATTCTGCGCTTCGGTTTGGTAATAGGTGCCGTCGGCGTCGAACAATGACTTGACCTGAGTAAAGCCTCGCAGCTCGACACCGGTGTCCGAAGTGACAACCTGCCCCCTGACCTTGGCAATCGTGGCACCCGGCGTGACGCAGGTGTAATACAGGTCGATGTCACCGTTGTTATTCAACAGGATCGGCGTGCCCGCCCATTCACGGGTGGTCGGCGAAACCCCTTCGGCCATGACACGGCCGCCGAAGATCCAGTCCTTGCCGGTGCGCGAATACCAGTAGCAGATCCGCGCATGACCATGGCGGTCTTCCCAATCGCGCTTGATGTCGTAACGGCCATCGGCATTGATGAATTGTGGATCATGGGGGCGACGGTCGGCGGTCAGGGTGAAGATCACTGACCAGCCATTCACCGATACCACCGTGCCATCCAGTTCACGCAACGGCATGGTGTCCCAAATAAAGACCGTGTCGCTCATGACAGGAAAGTCAGGACTCACTAACGGCTGTGTCGTCGTCGGGTCATTCTCATTAACTTTCAGCGCATCGGCCCGTGTCCAGCGAGTGGGTGTGTGATTCGCATGTTTCATGATGATGTCCTTTTGCTGACGCTTAAATGACAAGCGAAGATTAAATAGCACCTGGCAGCCAGCAACTTAATACTGACTGAAAGAGCAAGAGATAGTTGGCCCTGCAAGTGCGCACCAAGGTTTAACATGGGCACCCGCTTATCGCAACATGAAGAATTATTTAGATTACAAAGGCCATCACTGTATTTATATCCTTGATATAAAGACAGTGGCACTTGCAATAAATGACAGCTCAGTAAAAAGCTAGCTACTCAACTACCGAATACCAGCGCCGCAGCCTGAGCCCCGGCATTCTTCTGGGTGAAGTCCTTGGCTTGCGCCGCCGTCTTCAAGGTATAGGCGTAGTTAGAACTTGCCGTCCATTGTGCCTTGGGCGACTTCTGGTTCGTGATCGGCGGCACACTGTTTGTATCAGTGAACGTCCCGGTGCCTTTATCATCCAACATGCCTTTGTTTTGGCTGCCTTCGCCAAAATAGTTGCTTTCAGAGAGGATATTGGCATTCTGCGCCAGGGTAAAACCGAGGTGGAAGTTATTGATGTAGTTGTTGTAGACATGGAAATAACCGTAACGCATCAAGCCGGGTGCGCGCACTTCCATGTTCTCGAAGCGGTTATGGCACACCGTCAGGCGCGGGTAACCGTTGAACTCCGCCTTATTATCATCCGCCGGATGACCGAAGATCAGGCCGTATTTGTGGCTGCCAAAGAAGCAGTTGCTGATGGTGGCATAATCGGCTTTTTCACCGATATACACCAGTTTGTCTTCACTGCCGTCAGTGGTTGACCAGCTGTGCCCGACAAAAGAGCAATGGTCAATCCAGTACTTGCTGCCGTAGTTCAGGTAGACCTGAATATCATCATTGGCCTTAATGCTCGCCGAATGTTTGAAGATAATATTCTGCAGAATAATGTTCTGCGACTGCGCGGTTGCACGCAGGTGAATATTCTCCAACGTACGGTTCTGGAACGAACCGATCAGGGTCTTGTTGGCGCCCATGTTGACTTTGGTCAGGCTCGACGCCGAGATATTACTGTTGATCACCAATACCCGTGGGGTAGTGTCGCCAATATTGGCCTTGAGTTGATCCAGGCTGGTGATACTGACCACAGGGCCGGACCAGCCGCCGGTCACTTTTGCCGCAAGGGCGAAACCGGTCAAGCCGGTGAGTTTGCTTTCTGGATACGACATGAGTTCCCTCTCTATACATAAAAACGGCTCGGTAGAACGAGCCTGTGCATGAAGTTAATCCATTAACTTGCACACAGTGTTTGGCGTGGCTGATGTTGCCATCCTGGTTGATCAGCGCTTAAACACTGTGTTTATGTACAGTATTCGTCATTTGCCTGGCCGTCAACCCTCAAGTGAAAAACAACCAAAAGTGGGAGGGGGCAAGTCGAATCGTCGCACTGCCCCTCCCACATTTGCCCTACGGTGTTCTTCCAAGCGTTATTTGGACACCGGCATCGCAAACTCCGCGCCCTGCTCGATGCTCTCCGACCAGCGCTGCATGATCGATTTCTGCTTGGTGTAGAAGCGCACCCCCTCAGTGCCGTAGGCATGCATGTCACCGAACAGGCTCTTCTTCCAGCCACCAAACCCGTGCCACGCCATCGGCACCGGGATCGGCACGTTGATGCCGACCATGCCCACTTCGATACGCCGGGCAAACTCGCGGGCAATGTTGCCGTCGCGGGTAAAGCAGCTGACGCCGTTGCCGAATTCGTGGTCGTTGACCAGCTTCACCGCCTCGGCAAAGTCATTCACGCGCACGCAGGCCAGCACCGGGCCGAAGATTTCTTCGCGGTAGATGCTCATCTCTTTAGTTACGTGGTCGAACAAGGTCGCGCCGAGCCAGAAACCGTTTTCCAGGCCAGCCTCGGTGGGTACATAGTCACGTCCGTCGAGCAGCAGTTGCGCGCCGGCCTGCACGCCTTGTTCGATGTAGCCGCTGATGCGCTCCAGTGCGGCGCGGGACACAATCGGGCCCATCTCGGCCTTGAGGTCGCGGCCGTCGGTGATGCGCAGGTGCTTGGCGCGTTCGATCAGCGCGGCGATGACTTTGTCACCGACATCGCCGACCAGCACCGCTACGGAAATGGCCATGCAGCGTTCGCCGGCACTGCCGTAGGCGGCGCCCATCAAGGCGTCGACGGTTTTTTCGATATCCGCGTCCGGCATCACCACCATGTGGTTCTTCGCGCCGCCCAGGCCTTGCACACGCTTGCCGTTGCGCGCACCGGTTTCGTAGATGTACTGCGCAATCGGCGTGGAGCCGACGAAGCTCACGGCCTTGACGTCCGGGTGTGCGATCAGCGCGTCCACCGATTCCTTATCACCCTGCACCACGTTGAACACGCCTTTGGGCAGGCCGGCTTCACGCAGCAGTTCAGCCATGAACAGCGAAGCACTTGGATCGGTCGGGCTTGGCTTGAGGATGAAGGTGTTACCCGCCGCGATGGCGATTGGGTACATCCACATCGGCACCATCACCGGGAAGTTGAACGGCGTGACACCGGCCACGACGCCCAGGGGTTGGCGCATCGTCCAGTTGTCCATGCCACGGGAGACCTGGTCGGAATGCTCGCCCTTGAGCAGGTTGGGGATGCCGCAGGCGAATTCGAGAATGTCGATGCCACGGTCGACTTCGCCCTGGGCATCGGTGAAGACCTTGCCGTGTTCGGCGACGATGATGCGCGCCAGGTCGTCCTTGCGCTCACGCAGCAGGTGCAGGTATTCGAACAGCACGCGGGCGCGGCGGATGGGCGGAGTGTCGGCCCAGCCGGCAAAAGCGGCCTGGGCAGCGGCGACGGCTTCGGACACGGTCTGGCTGCTGGCCAGTGCGACGCGGCCGGTCACTTCGCCGGTGGCCGGGTTGTAGACGTCCTGATAGCGATCATCGCGACTGACGCGCTGGTCGTTGATGTAGTGCTCGATTGTTGTAGTCATGGCAGTAGATCCCAGGTGGGTTGCGTTGGGACACACGATAGGCTTTCGGTTTGTTCCAAACCAGAGCAGAATCAAGAACTGATTGTCCTCACAAGCGAACAATAAGCCCATGGAAAAATCCGAGATCGAAGGGCTGTGGACCCACATTCACTGGCTCTCAGTGCTGGAGGAACACGGCACCTACACCGCCGCAGCCGCGCGCCTGGGGGTGAGTAAATCCGCAGTCAGCCAGCGCATTTCCGACCTGGAGAAAGCCACCGGCACACGGCTGGTGACGCGCACCACGCGCAGTGTGCGGTTGACCGATGCGGGGTTGTCGTTGACCCGTGAAGTGCGCGGTGCCTATGAGCAAATCGCGCGCAGCTTCTCGTCGGTGCGCGATTCCGCCGGGGAAATCCGCGGCCTGGTGCGCTTGACCGCCCCCGTGGCATTCGCCCGGCAACAGCTGGTGCCGCACTTGTCGGAATTCCTGCAGCAGTACCCGCAGGTGCGTATCCAGCTGGATGTGTCGGATGCCCTGAGTTCACTGGCGGCCGAGGGCTACGACCTGGCGGTGCGCCATGGCTTCCAGGTGCCGGAAACCCACGTGGCGTGGAAACTGTGCGACACCGGCTCGGTGCTGGTCGCCACCCGCGATTACCTGCAACGCCACGGCGAACCGCGCGAACCCGGCGACCTGTCCGCGCACAACTGCCTGTTCTACCCACGCGGCACCGACCAGCCCGCGTGGACGTTCGAGCGCGGCAACAAAACCGTGGAACGCCTCACCGTGCCCATCGCCGGCAGCTTCGCCACCAACAACAGCGAAGCCCTGCGTGATTCGGCGCTCAACCACTTGGGCATCGCCCTGCTCCCGGACTTCAGCGCCCAGGCGGCGCTGGCCAGCGGCAAGCTGGTGCAGGTGCTCAAGGGCTGGACACTCAGGGGCGCGTTTGCCGACGAGATCTACCTGATCCGACCGTATTCGCCCCATGTGCCGAAGTCGGTGAGTGCGTTGGTGGGGTATTTGAAGGGCAAGTTGTCGGGTGGGTTTCGCTACGGGGGCTAACAGCGCCGGCGTTAAAACGAGCCCCGTGGCGCTATCAGTCAACTCTGGCGGTACCGCTCAAGTACGCCGGCGGGGTTTGGCTTAGGGTGATTGTGCGAGGGAGTTCCCTCTGCTCACAATTCCAATAATAGAGCCACGTCCATGAGCCCACTCAAATACTTGCCAGCGTGCCTGGTGCTCAGCTTCGCCTCGTCAGTTGTCTTCGCCGCCGATGGGCCGCCAGCGCCCTCGGTGACCGAGCCCAGTGGCATCAACCTCGGCGGCACCAGTTTCTACGATGGTTTTGCCGGGCCGCCCGGCCTGTCCCATCTCACCTACTTGAAGTTCAGTACCGCCAGCAGTCTCAGGACCAACAGCGGCAAGGCCAACAGCGCCTTCGACAATCCCAAAATCAACGTGATCACGCTGATCAACCAACTCAGCTACTACTCGCCCGACACCATTGGCGGCGGTGCGCACCTGGGCTGGAGCTTGCTGGTGCCCGTCGTGTCACTGGATGCCACCTTTGGCAGTAATGGACCGGCGCTGCAAGACAACGCCACAGGGCTTGGCGATGTCACCGTCGGGCCGCAGATCCAATTCGATCCTATCGTCGATGCGCACGGGCGCCCGGTGTTTGTGCAGCGGGTGGCCTTTGACACGATCCTGCCGACCGGTAAATACGACAAACACAAAGACCTCAACCCAGGGTCGAACTATTACTCCCTGAACCCCTACTGGGCCGCAACCTGGATGCCGGCACCGCGTTGGGAAGTCAGTTGGCGCCTGCATTACCTGTACAACTTCAAGAACCGCGATCCGGCCAGCAGCTCGCAGGACTCCTTCGAGGGCAAACCGGTAAGTGACAGCCGCGCCGGGCAGTCGGCCTGGGCCAACTTCACGGCGTCCTATGAAGTCATCCCCAACGTGTCGGTGGGGATCAACGGCTATTACTTCCGGCAGATCACCGACGACCAGATCAACGGCGACCGGCTGAGCGACTCGCGGGAAAAAGTGCTGGGCATAGGCCCCGGCATGTTCTGGAAAATCAGTGAAGGCCAAGGCTTCTGGCTCAACACTTACAAGGAAACCGGTGTCGAGAACCGCTCCCGGCAGGACTATGCCGTGCAGGTTCGTTACGCCCACACCTTCTGACCGACAAGCGCTCGCTCACCCTATCGAGGTACTGCATTCATGAATGCATCCGCTGGCATCGACAGCAAAACATCACTGGCGGCTATTTGCCTGATGATGGTCACGTCCCTTGGCACCTTGCAGATTCAACCGATTCTGGGCGGGGCTTTTATCGATCAGCTCGGTATCCCGCTCAATGCCATCGGTAGGATTTTCGCAGGCGAACTGATTGCCATGGCGCTCACCTGCGGGGTGTCTGCCCTGTTGATGACCCGCGTCAATCGCCGATGGGTGGCGCAGCTCGCCTTGCTGGTGCTGGTCTGCGCCAATCTGGCGAGTACCCGGTTCCACAGCGAGACATCGCTGCTGCTGTGCCGCATCGTCTCTGGCGCCAGCGGCGGCGCGGTCATGGCGGTGGTGTATGCCTCCGCGGCACTGCGCACATTCAAGGACGCGACGTTCGCGGTGATCAATATCGGTAATCTGTTCTGGGGCATGTTACTGGTGACCTCGATGCCAGCGGTGCTCATGGCCTTTGGCGTCAACGGCGCGTTTTACCTGCTGGCCGGCGCCAGTGCCTTGGCCCTGTTCGGCTGCGGGCGCGTGCCTGCGCGGTACACCCCCGCCGACGGAGCACCGGCTCGGCTGGCCCAGCCGTTCGGCCTGACGTCACTCTTGTTGATCGGGCTGTTTGCGCTGTTGTTTTTTGGCCATTCGGCGCTGTGGGTGTATCAGGAACGCATCGGCAAAAGTATCGGCCTGGAGCCCCAGCAGATCGGCGCCATCCTGGGTGGCAGTATTCTTGCCGGGGCACTCGGTGCTGCGCTGGCGGGACTTATCGGACGGCGCCTGGGACTGCTGTTTCCGCAGTTGCTGGGGTTCGGCACGGCGGTGATGGCCACGCTGATCATGGTCTACGGCGACAGCCCCATGGCGTTCGCCACCACGGCATGCCTGATCCATATGGTCTGGTTCTTCAGCCTTCCCTACCTGCTCTCGATGGCGGCCGAGTTGGACGCGAGCGGTCGACTCGCAGGCCTGGGCAATGCTGCGATCTTCGTGGGCCAGGGCCTCGGCCCGTTTGGCGCGGCCCTGGTCGTCGGTGACGGACACTTCCGAGCGGTCGGCTGGCTGGCGGCCTCGGCGTATATCGTCGCCCTGGTCATCTCTTGCTGGATGGTTGCCCGTTTTCGCCGCGCGTCCGGCCCTTCAACACCCGACGCGCCTGCGCTGCCCGCCGGCCTGCTCAATAAATAAATACTGCGCACATGAGGTCGTAGCCATGAGTACCCGATTCCCGCAAACCCCTGAATTTTCCGGGGCGCTGTATAGCCCTAGTCGTGTAGAAGCCGAGGTGCTGGACCTTGAGGTCGAAGGCACCCTTCCCGCGTCCATCCTAGGCGTCTTCTATCAAGTGGCCCCCGACCCGCAATACCCGCCCATGCTGGGCAGCGATATGTTTTTCAACGGTGACGGGATGGTCAGCGGTTTCTATTTTGCTGACGGCAAGGTGTCCCTGCGGCGACGCTACGTGCAGACCGATCGCTTGCTCGCGCAGCGCCGTGAAGGCCGCTCCCTCAATGGCGTCTATCGAAACACGTACACCAATGACCCACTGGCGGCCAAAAACAACACCACCGCCAATACGTCGGTGATCCCTCACAACGGCAGGCTGCTCGCGCTCAAGGAGGACGCCCTGCCCTGGGCCATGGACCTGCAAACCCTGGAAACCCTGGGCGAATGGGATTTTGCCGGGCAAATCAAGTCGGCGACCTTTACCGCCCACCCCAAGATCGACCCCGTCACCGGCAACCTGCTGGCCTTCAGTTATGAAGCCAAAGGTGACGGCACGCCGGATATGGCGTATTTCGAACTCTCACCCGACGGCAAGCTGCTCAAAGAGATCTGGTTCCAGGCACCTTACGCGGCGATGGTGCATGACTTTGCGGTCACCGAGCACTACGTCGTGTTCCCACTGATTCCGCTGACCGTCGATGTAGAACGCATGAAAAACGGCGGGCCGCATTTTCAGTGGCAACCTGATCTGCCGCAGTTGTTTGCCGTGCTGCCGCGCAATGGCAACGCGCAGGCTATCCGCTGGTTCAAAGGCCCCAAGGACAGCTTTCAAGGCCACACCCTCAATGCCTTCGATCAAGACGGCAAAGTGTACGTGGACATGCCGGTTACTGGCGGCAACGTGTTTTATTTCTTCCCCCAGGCGGACGGTGCGGTGCCCGCCCCCGAGGACCTGCCTTCGAGCCTGATGCGCTGGACGTTTGATCTGAACGACGCGCGGGATGACGTCGAGCCGCAACCGTTGACCGACTACATGTGTGAGTTTCCCCGCTGCGATGAGCGCTATCTGGGTCGCCCGTACGAACACGGCTTTGTGCTCGCCTTTGATCCGACACTGCCCTACAACCCCGCAAACGGCCCCATGCCCTTTCAGTTTTTCAACCAGTTGGCCCATCTGAACCTCAAGACGGGCAGCACCGACGCCTGGTTCCCAGGGGACAACAGTTGTTTCCAGGAGCCCATATTCATCCCTCGTTCTTCGGATGCCGAAGAGGCCGACGGTTACGTGGTCGCACTGCTGAATGTGCTGGACCAGGCGCGTAGCGAGCTGGTGATCCTGGATTCGCGCGAAATGGCCAGCGGGCCCATTGCGCGGGTCAAGGTTCCATTACGGATGCGCATGTCCCTGCACGGCTGCTGGGCACAGGGATAACCCTGGGCTAGACCCGACCGCCAGCACACCGAATGGCCTGCTCCCGAAGGCAGGCACTCGGCTGCGCGAAAGCAAAAAATATACATTTTTCCTGCAATTTGGGATTTAAGCAAAATCCCGCTTTACAGGATTTTTAAGCGCGAATAGAGTGAAATTCTGTCCACGCCTCCCTCGCCCACAAGGACTATCGAATGAAACTTGCAAGCTTCACCGTTGAAGGCCGTCACACCTATGGCATCGTCGAAGGCGACCAGGTGGCTGATCTGGAATCGATGAAAAACACCCTCGGCGCGGATCTCAAGCAGGCGCTTGCCCTCGGCCGCCTGGGGTCGATGAGCGATGAGCAGGTGTCGAGCCTGCCGCGTCTGGCACTGGCCGACGTGACGCTGCTGCCGGTCATTCCAAACCCGGGCAAGGTGCTGTGCATTGGCATCAACTACGCGACCCACGTGCGCGAAACCGGGCGTGACATGCCGGTTTACCCAATGATTTTCACGCGATTTGCCGACAGCCAGACCGCTCACCTGCAACCCATCGTGCGGCCTACGGTTTCGCACAAGCTGGATTTCGAAGGCGAACTCGCCATCATCATTGGCAAGACCGCGCGCCACATCCGCAAAGCCGACGCCCTCGATTACGTCGCCGGCTACGCCTGCTACAACGATGGCAGCGTGCGCGATTGGCAAAAGCACACCCTTCAATTCGTCCCCGGCAAGAACTTCCCGAGCACCGGCGGCTTTGGCCCGTGGCTGGTCACCCGTGACGAAATCAGCGACCCGCAGAACCTCGAATTGACCACCCGGCTCAACGGCGAGGTCATGCAGCACACGTCCACAGGCGACATGATCTTCGACGTCGGCGCACTGATCGAGTACTGCTCCACCTTTACCGAACTCGCCCCCGGTGACGTGATTGTCAGCGGCACCACCGGCGGGGTTGGTGCCTTCCGCGAGCCGCCGGTGTGGATGCAGCCCGGTGATGTGGTGGAAGTGGAGATCTCGCGCATCGGCACCCTGCGTAACACCATCGTCGATGAGCAATAAACCATGACCCTGATCGATGAATCATCCCAACCGCCAGAGCGCGACACCAAGGGCTCCAGCCTGGAGCGCATGCTGCGCGTGCTGGATCTGTTTACCGAGACGCAGCCGATCTGGGCGGTCGACGACATGGTCAGCGCGCTGGGGTTTACCCGCTCCACCGCCTACCGCTACGTGCGTGAACTGGCCGAGACCAATCTGTTGTTCCAGGTCGAGGCCGGGCGCTATGCACTGGGGGCCAGGATCATTACCTGGGACCGTCAACTGCGGCTCAGCGACCCGCTGGTACGCGCCGCGCAGCAGCTGGAGGCCAACCTGCCAGGCTGGAGTGAGCAACAAGTCTGGCTGATCTGCCGGTTGTTCAAAGACCAAGTGGTGTGTGTTCACCAGTGCGGTGAATTGACCAGCACCGTCAGCTATTCCCGTGGTTCGCCACGGCCGTTGTTCATGGGCGCGACCTCAAAAGCCATCCTTGCGCACATGAACGCTCGCCAGCACAGCCAGCTGTTTCTCGAACACCCTGACGAGGTGCGCGCCAGCAACCTGGGCGCCACCTGGGAAGACTTCCGCCGGTCGCTGCAACGCTTGCGGCGCCAGGGCTATGTAGCCAGTGCAGGCGAAGTCGACCCCGGCGTGTACGGCCTGGCCGCACCGATATTCGACGGCGACGGCAAGGTTGTGGGCAGCCTCAGTTGCGTGCGCCCGGCAGCCGAGCGGCACAAGGCGCTGGAGCAGGAACAGGGTGAGCAGATGGTCGCGCTGGCCCACACGCTCTCGCGGCACATGCTCGCGCTGACCCACAGCGCCAACCCATCCTCCAAGCCATTGGACTGATGCAGTCGTAGGGGAACAACAATGACAACCCTGAACAGTATCAATACCCGCGTCCTGATCGTCGGCGCCGGCCCTACCGGGCTGACCCTGGCCAACCTGCTGGGCCAGGCCGGCGTGGATGCCTGGATTATCGACAGCAAACCGGGCACCGTCACCGAGCCTCGCGCGGTCTCGATCGATGATGAGTCGTTGCGCACCATGCAGGCCATGGGCTTGAGCCAGGCGGTGCTGGCGGACGTGGTGGCCGGCTATGGCGTGCATTACTTTACGCGCCCTGGCGGGCGGTGCTTCGGCAAGGTCGAACCCAGCGGCAAGCTGTATGGTTTTCCCAAGCGCAATGCGTTCCGCCAACCGCTGTTCGAAAGCACGTTGAGGGCCGGCCTGCTGCGTTTCGCTTGCCTGACCGCGCGCTTCAGCCACGAACTGCTGGAGTTCACCCAGGACGAGCACGGCGTGCGTGCGCTGGTCGTGGACGCCAACAAGGAACTGCTGGAAGTGCAGGCCGACTACCTGATCGCCTGTGATGGTGGGCGCAGCCCGGTGCGTAAACAGCTTGGGATCAATATGGTCGGCTCCAGCTTCGCGTCGCGCTGGCTGGTGGTGGACACCGATCAGGACGATGACCCGTTCTGGCAAACCCGCGTGTACTGCGATGCGCGCCGCCCGACCGTCGAGGTCCCCGGCCCGCATCGCACGCGGCGCTTCGAGTTCATGCTCAAGGACGGCGAAAGCGACGCGCAGATGCTCAGCCAAGCGCGATTGCAAGCGTTGCTACGCCCGTTCAAGGGCGATGCACCGGTCTCCATCGTGCGTAAAACCGTGTACACCTTTCACGCCCGCATCGCCGAACGCTGGCAAGTCAACCGTGTGTTGCTCGCCGGTGACGCTGCACACCTCACTCCGCCCTATGCCGGACAAGGCATGAACAGCGGCGTGCGCGATGCCCATAACCTGGCCTGGAAACTGATCGGCGTGCTGACCGGGAAAATGGCCCCGGCCGTGTTGCTCACCTACGAAACCGAGCGCCGCGATCACGCGTGGGCATTGATCAAGCTCGCGCTGAACCTCGGGGTGGTGATGGCGCCCGCTACCGTGCTGCGGGCGCGATTGATCAGTGGTGCATTCTCGCTGATCGGGCTGGTGCCGCCGCTGCGTGACTACTTCCTGCAGATGCGCTTCAAGCCAAAACCACGGCTGCGCCAAGGCCTGGTGCTCACCGCCGGTGCCGCGGGCAGCGTGTCCAGCGGGCAAATGTTCCCTCAGCCAAGCCTCACCGACAGCCAGGGCACTGAACGCCTGCTCGACGATTACATCGGCGCAGGTTTCGCCCTGATCCAATACGGCGCCCCTCACCGCGAACGCCTGGATCAATTGCAGCACCCGCTCTGGGCGCACTTGGAGGTGAAGCGGATTCTGATCCTGCCAGGTTCCGTCAGCGAGCCACCTGTCCTGCCGGGCTGCACGGTATTGCACGATCATGCCGGGGCGCTCGAGGCATTGCTCGGCGCCAGCGCCAGCTTCTTCCTGCTGCGGCCTGATCGCTACATTGCCGCGATTTTCCACTGCGCCACCGAGACAATCACTGCCGAGGCCTTGCAGTCCTTGCTGGGTGCCGTGCCCGCGGGCGATCGCGCGCCCCGACCGTCCATCACAACACCCGTCACGCTCGAGAGGTGCGTATGAACACATTGCAAACGTCCACCCCTGCTCGCCTGTGCTACTTGCACCTGGCGAGCAAAGACCCGCAACGGCAGATCGACTTCTATCAACGCATGATGGACATGCAGGGCCAGCCCCAAGCCGACGGCCACTGGCTACTCAGGGGGCCTAATCGCGCCATGCTGCTCTCCCCGGCCGAGCACAGCGGCCTGCTGGCGGCGGCGTATGACCTGGCGAGCCCAGAGAAACTTGCCACGCTGCACCGTCGCCTGCGCGAGCGCAACTGCACCACCGAAGACATCAGCTCGCCACTGCTCGCCCCGGGCGCCTTTGCAATACGCGATCCTCAAGGTCGCCAGACGATTTTTGGCATATCCCAGGCGCACACTCATGCCACCCCACCCGGCATGCCCGGCCGCCTGCAGCATGTGGTATTCCAGACCACCGAGCTGGAAGCGATGATGGAGTTCTACGTCAACACCGTTGGCTTCACGGTGTCCGACAGCGTGGTCGACCAACAGAGTGGCCTGTTGATGGTGTGCTTCCTGCGTTCGGACGATGAGCACCATTCGCTGGCGTTCTTCCGCGGCTCGAAAAACGAGTGGGATCATCACTGTTACGAAACCAATGAATGGAATGACATTCGGGACTGGGGTGATCGCTTTGCCAAGGAGCGCATCAGCATTTTCTTTGGCCCCGGCCGTCATGGACCCGGCGACAACCTGTTCTTCATGGTGGTGGATGCCGATCGCAACCGGCTGGAGTTCTCGGCGGAGCTGCAAATCACCGAAGCGAGCGACCCTCCTGGCACTTGGCCGCAAGAAGAACACACCCTCAATTCCTGGGGGCGCGCGTGGATCAGAACCTGAGCCCGTCTTGCTCTGAAACCACGTGCCCCACTGACCCAAAGGTAAAACCATGACTGCCCAACGCCCAACCCCTTACGCCCTCAACGGCGACCAGTTCATCGACGGCACCTGGCACACCGGTCGTTCCTCAGCACAGCTGGACGATCGCAATCCTTTCAACGGCGAGACATTGCTCGAAATGCCCCTGGCCAGCATTGCCGACCTCGACGCGGCCTACGCAGCAGCACAACGCGCGCAAACCCCGTGGGCGCAGTTGCATCCAACCGCACGCGGCGCCCAGCTGGAAAAGCTCGTTCACATCATCCAGCAACGCAGCGAAGAGATCATCGACTGGCTGATTCGCGAGTCCGGCAGTACCCGTATCAAAGCGACCATGGAATGGCAATTCACCCTCAACCTGGTGCGTGAATGCATTGCGCTGCCCATGCAGGTGGAGGGGCGCATCCTGAGTAGCTACAAGCCCGGCGAGCAAAGCTTCGTGTTCCGTGAGCCGCTCGGGGTGATTGGGGTCATCAGTCCCTGGAACTTCCCCCTGTACTTGAGCATGCGTTCGGTGGTTCCGGCGTTGGCACTGGGCAATACCGTGGTCCTTAAACCGGCCAGCGACACGGCCGTGACCGGCGGCCTGCTGATTGCGCACCTGTTCGAAGAAGCGGGTTTTCCCGAGGGCACGCTCAATGTAGTGGTCGGCGCCGGCTCGGAAATCGGCGATGCCTTTGTGGGGCACCCCGTTCCCAGCCTGATCTCATTTACCGGGTCTACCGATGTCGGGCGCAATGTCGGGCGCATCGCCACCGGCGGCCAGCACATCAAGCGAGTCGCCCTGGAGCTTGGCGGCAACGCGCCGCTGGTGGTGCTCGATGATGCGGATATCGACCTTGCCGCGCATGCAGCAGTGGTCGGACGCTTCCTGCATCAGGGCCAGATCTGCATGAGCGTCAACCGGGTGATTGTGGACCGCTCGCTCTACGCCGACTTCACCGCGTTGGTGGTGGAACGCGTGCGCAACTTGAAAACCGGCAACCCGAACCTCGCCGATACCGTGATTGGCCCGGTAATCAACCGCAGCCAGTTGGACGGCTTGCTGCGCAAGGTCAATGCCGCCGACAGCGCGGGCCTGAAGAAACTGCACGGTGGCCCGGCGTCCGGGCTGGTGCTGCCGCCCCATGTATACGGGGATGTCCCTTTCGACCACGAACTGGCGCACGATGAAACCTTCGGGCCCTTGCTGCCAATATTGATCGCCGACAATGAGGCACATGCCCTGACCCTGGCCAACGCCAGCGAATATGGGCTGTCCAGCGCCGTGTTCAGTAAAGATATGGCCCGCGCTCTGAACTTTTCCCGCGGCATCGTGGCTGGGATGACGCACATTAACGACATCACTGTGGACGACCAGCCCAATGCCCCGTTCGGTGGCGAAAAGAACTCGGGGCTGGGACGCTTCAACGGTCACTATGCCCTGGACGAATTCACCCGTGCGCACTGGGTGACCTGGCAAGCCGGGAGCCACCACTACCCCTTCTAGGAGACAGGGTGGGCCCAGCCGGTGTGGCCCACCCCATAACAATAAAAAGAGGCGAACCATGAGCAATCTAGCCTGCGTTTCTACCGATCAAGTGATGCGCTCCGACCGCCTGATGAAGTGGAAGGAGTTTATGAGTGACAACCTCGGCCGCACGCCGGAGTACATCAAGCGCCTCGAGTCCACCTACATCGAACCCTTGCACGATGCCGACTTCCAGGGCCGCCTGGAATACGGCGATCTTGGAAAACTGCGTTTTTGCCGCATGACCGCCAGCGCGCACCGCTACTCCCGTCACCTGAGCAAAGCAGTCGAGGCACCCGATACGTCACGCATGTTGATTCTGCAAACCGCCGGCGTCAGTCATTTCCAGCAAGGCAAGCACAGCAACGCCCTGGCGCCCGACGAGTTGCTGGTGGTTAACTGCACCCAGCCATTCAACGTCAGCAGCCCCCAAGGCTGTGAGCACTTCATCCTGTTGTTCAACGAAGGCGCCGGGCAGGCACTGGACGCTGACGACCTGCATATCAGCGCACGCAACGGGCTTGGGCGGATGTTGATGCACCTGATCGTTGACGCCTACAGCCAATATCCGCTGCTGAACAGCCAGTCGGCGGCGCTGGTCGGCGACAGTATCGTCGGGCTTTTGAACAATGCGCTGGGCAACAAGCAGGAAGAGAAGAAGCTCGAACACGACTTCCGTCACTACAAGCAGAACCGCCTCAAGCGCTATATCGAACTTCACCTGGCCGACCGCGACCTGAGCATCGAGCGCATCGCGTTTGCCGAACACTGTTCCGTGCGCAGTCTGCATCGGGCATTCCAGGACGAATTCGGTTGCAGTGTCAGCGAGTACATCTGGCAACGCCGCGTGGCGCGCTGCGCGCAAGACCTACGCAACCGTGACCTCAGCCATCGCTCGCTCACCGACATTGCTTACGCCTGGGGCTATGGCAGCAGCGCTCACTTCAGTCGCCATTTCAAGGCAGCATTCGGCATGCCGCCCAGGCTCTACCGTGAAACGGCCAGCGCCGCCCATTGAGCCAGATCGCGTTTCCCTAGGGAGCAACGCTGTGAGGCCCGAGCGTATAGCCCGCCAGAAAGGTATCCAGCGCACGGCTTACGGCTGCTCGTATTTTGCCGTTCCATCGGCCTGGGCCTGGAAGACATCGCACTGGCCAACGCCCTCTGACAGCTATGAGCCTCGCGGACTTCATCATCATCGGCGCCGGCATTGCCGGTGCCGCACCCATGACTTTTTTGCACAACGCTCCGGTGTTTTTGAGCGTTTTGCTCTTATTTATGCGTGCCTATACTCGGTCCAGCCTCTCGATGCACCCGAGGGGTCAGTCCCCACAACAATAATTAAGGACATCGACCATGACCCAGTCCTTCCTGGCTGCCCGGGATTTTCTGCTCGCGCACCGTACCGACTACGCCACCGCCGCCCGCGACTTCCGCTGGCCGCAACTGGACGCCTTCAACTGGGCCCTGGATTACTTCGATGCCATGGCCGAGGGCAATGCCGCCGACGCGCTGTGGATCGTCGAAGAGGACGGCAGCGAGCAGCGCTACAGCTTCCAGCAACTGGCCGCGCGCTCCAACCAGGTCGCCAACCACCTGCGTGCCCTCGGTGTGCGGCGTGGCGAGCGCGTACTGCTGATGCTCGGTAACGATGTGGCGCTGTGGGAAACCATGCTGGCGGCCTTCAAGCTCGGCGCCGTGGTGATCCCCGCCACCGCCCTGCTCAACCCCGTTGACCTGCACGACCGTATCGAGCGGGGCCAGGTACGCCACCTGGTGGTCGGCGAGGCGCATGTCGGCAAGTTCGAGGGCCTGGGTGAGGGTTGCAGCCGCATTTGTGTGGGGGCGGCGCCTACTGGCTGGGTCGCGCACAGCGCCGCTTTCGAATACCCCGAGCGGTTCGAGGCCGAAGGTCGTACCTTGGCCACGGACCCGATGCTGCTGTACTTCACCTCCGGTACCACTTCAAAACCGAAAATGGTGCTGCACAGCCACCAGAGCTACCCGATCGGCCATCTGTCTACGATGTACTGGATCGGCCTGCAACCCGGCGACCTGCACCTGAACATCTCCTCGCCGGGCTGGGCCAAGCATGCCTGGAGCTGCCTGTTCGCGCCGTGGAATGCCGGCGCCTGCATCTTTATCCATAACGTCGCGCGGTTCAGTGCCCAGGCGTTGCTCGGCGCGCTGGAGCAGTACCGGGTGACCAGTCTGTGCGCCCCGCCCACGGTGTGGCGCATGCTGATCCAGGAAGACCTGGCCAGCTACAAACCGCGCCTGAACCTGCGCGAACTGGTGGGTGCCGGTGAGCCGCTGAATCCGGAGATCATCGAGCAGATCCAACAGGCCTGGGGCCTGCCGCTGCGCGATGGCTTCGGCCAGTCGGAAACCACCGCCCTGGTCGGCAACACGCCGGGCCAGTTGCTCAAGCCAGGGTCCATGGGCCGCCCGTTGCCGGGCTACCAGGTGGCCCTGCTGGACGCCGACGGCGTGCCGGGCACCGAGGGTGAAGTCGCCCTGCCCCTTGAGGTGCGCCCACTGGGCCTGATGCTCGGCTACGAAGACAGCCCGGAGAAAACCGCCGAAGTAATGCGCGACGGTTACTACCGCACTGGCGACACCGCGCAGATCGACGCCGACGGCTACATCACCTTTGTCGGGCGCGCCGACGATGTGTTCAAGGCTTCCGACTACCGTATCAGCCCCTTCGAACTGGAGAGCGCACTGATCGAACACCCGGCGGTGATGGAGGTGGCCGTGGTGCCCAGCCCCGATCCGTTGCGCCTGGCGGTGCCCAAGGCGTTCCTGATCCTGGCCCACGACGCCCCTGGCAACGCCGAGCTGGCGCGGCACATTCTCGCCTTCGCCCGCGAGCACCTGGCGCCCTACAAGCGGGTGCGGCGGATCGAGTTTGTCAGTGAGTTGCCCAAGACCATTTCCGGGAAAATCCGCCGGGTGGAACTGCGGCAGATGGAGGTGGTGCGACGCCAGGGGGAGACACGCGGCGAGCATGAGCATTTCGAAGAAGATTTCACCTGAAAAAAACCCGGTGACGCAGGTCACCGGGCAAAACGAAGCGACCAGCTTCAGTAACGCGGTTTGACGGTCTTCCAATCCGGTTGATAACGCTGCATCTGCTTCACGTCGTCGCGCTGGCGAATGCCGCAGGTAAGGTACTGGTCATGCAGCTTGCCCAGTTGATCATGGTCCAGTTCCAGGCCCAGCCCCGGTGCGCGGGTGATCTTCACGCAGCCGTCGACGATCGGCAGTTTGCCGCCCTTGATCACTTCTTCGTCCGGTTCTTGCCACGGGTAGTGGGTGTCGCAGGCATAGTCGAGGTTGGGCACAGACGCGGCCACGTGGGCCATGGCCATCAGGCTGATGCCCAAGTGTGAGTTGGAGTGCATCGACACGCCCAGGCCAAAGGTCTGGCACATCTTCGCCAGCACCTGGGTGTCGCGCAGGCCGCCCCAGTAGTGATGGTCGGCGAGTACGATCTGCACGCTGTTCAGGGCCACGCTGCGGCGGAACTCGTCAAAATCGGTGACCACCATATTGGTCGCCAGGGGCAAGCCGGTGCGTGTGTGCAACTCGGCCATGCCTTCCAGGCCGGGGGTCGGGTCTTCGTAATACTGCAGGTCGTCGCCGAGCAGTTCGGCCATGCGGATCGAGGTTTCCAGGGACCAGTTGCCATTGGGGTCGATGCGCAGCGGCACGCCGGGAAAGGCCTTTTTCAAGGCCTTGATGCACGCCACTTCATGTTCAGGGTCCAGTGCACCGGCCTTGAGCTTGATGCTTTTGAAGCCATAGGTTTCGATCATCCGCCGCGCCTGGGCGACGATCTGTACTTCGTTGAGGGCTTCGCCCCAACTGTCGGGTTTATAGGGCGAGTCGATGTGCTCGGCGTACTTGAAGAACAGGTAGGCGCTGAACGGGATCCGGTCGCGGATCGCGCCGCCCAGCAGGTCCACCAGCGGCACATTCAGCGAGTGCGCCTGCAGGTCGAGAAACGCCACCTCAAACGCCGAATAGGCATTGCTCACCGCCTTGCTCGCATGGGACCCGGGGGCCAGTTCGGCGCCGGCAATGCTCACAGGTTTGTGTGCCGCCACGGTGGCCTGCACGATGGCGCGCAGTTGGTTGAGGTTGAACGGATCGAGGCCGATCAGTTGGTCCTTGACCTGTTGCTGGATCGCCAGCGCCGGGGCATCGCCGTAGCTTTCGCCAAGGCCGATATAGCCGGTGTCGCTCTCGATTTCGATGATCGAGCGCAACGCGAAGGCTTCGTGGATACCGCTGGCGTTGAGCAGCGGCGGGTCGCGAAAGGCGATGGGGGTGACGGTGACTCGGACGATTTTCAAGAAGCGGCTCCCTGTGGGCCTGGACGCAAGGCGTGATGATGATTAGTCGGTTTGGAGGTGGGGGGCACACCGGGCCGTGGTGCGGTGCGCGCAAAAAACACCACCACCGCGGCCACCAGCGAGGTCGCGGCCAGGCCGTAGAGCCCGCCTTCAATCGAACCGGTGGTCTGCTCCAGCAGGCCGAAGGTGGTGGGTGCAACAAAACCGCCGAGGTTGCCGACTGAGTTGATCAAGGCAATCACCGCCGCCGCGATGCGCGCATCCAGGTAACCCTGGGGGATCGGCCAGAACAGCGCGGAGGCAGCCTTGAAGCCAATCGCGGCAAAACAGATGGCGACAAACGCAAACACCGGCCCGCCCATGGTGGACATGAACATGCCGACGGCGGCGATCACGAGCATCAGCGCCACCCACGCCTGCTGGTGTTTCCACTTGCTGGCCAGGGCGGCGAACCCATACATGGCGACGATGGAAATCAACCACGGAATCGAGTTGAACAACCCCACCTGGAAGTCGCCCAGGTTGCCCATTTTCTTGATCATGCTCGGCAGCCAGAACGTGGCGCCGTAGATGGTCAGGGCAATGGAAAAGTAGATAAAGCAGAACAGCGCGATCTGCTTGTCGGCCAGCAGCTTGAACATCGACGGCCGCACGCTCTGGGTGGCTTCGCGGGCCGTTTGCTCAAGCGCGATGGCCGTCACCAGCGCGTGTTTTTCTTCGTCGCTGAGCCACTTGGCCTGATGGGGGTGAGACTGCAACCAGAACCACACAAACCCGCACAACACGACGGAGGCAAAGCCCTCGATCAGGAACATCCACTGCCAGCCATGCAGGCTCAAGCCGCTGACGTTGAGCAACGCCCCCGACACCGGCCCGGAAATCACCGAGGCGATGGCCGAACCGCTGAGGAAAATCGCCATCGCCTTGCCGCGCTCGGCGGCCGGCAGCCATTGGGTGAAGTAGTAGATGATGCCGGGGAAAAAACCGGCTTCGGCCGCGCCGAGCACGAAACGCAGGATATAGAAGCTGGTCTCGCCTTTGACAAAGGCCATGGCCATCGCGGCCGCGCCCCAGGTGAACATGATGCGCGTCAACCAGGCCCGTGCGCCGTAGCGCTGCAGCAGCAGGTTGGACGGCACTTCGAAGATCGCGTAACCGATGAAGAACAGCCCGGCACCCAAGCCATAGGCGGCGGCGCCAATGCCCAGGTCGGTCTCCAAATGGCTGCGCACAAAGCCGATATTGACCCGATCGATGTAATTGACGATGAACATCACCACGAACAACGGCAGTACATGGCGCTTGACCTTGGCGGCTGCTCGGGCAAGCACGCGCGGGTCGGGCGAATTCTGGACGGTATCCAAGGGCAACTCCCAATCATTGTTTTTTTAGGGACGCTCCGATGATGGACGCCGGGGATTGTTCCCGTCTAATCTAACTTGGCATTCGATTGATACCTGGATTAGATCAATGTTCGAACTGACGCAACTGCGCTGCTTCACCACCGTAGCCACCGAGCTGAATTTTCGCCGCGCCGCTGAACGCCTGAACATGACCCAGCCGCCCCTCAGCCGGCAGATCCAATTACTGGAACATCACCTCGGCGTGGAGCTGTTTACCCGCACCACCCGCAGCGTTGCGCTCACTGCCGCGGGGCGGGCGTTTTTTATCGAGGCCCAGAACCTGCTGGAACGGGCCCAGCAGGCGGCCGTAACCGCACGGCGCTTTGCCGAGGGCGATATCGGCACGGTGAATATCAGCTTCGTCGGCAGCGCGGTGTATGAGTTTTTGCCCAGGGTCATTGCCGAGGCACGGCTCAAGCAGCCCCAGGTCAGGATCGACCTCTCGGAGATGAACACCTACCAGCAATACGAAGCCCTGCGTGCACGCCGCATCGACCTTGGCATCGTCCGCGCGCCCCTGCTGGAGCCCGGTTATGCCACCGAGTGCCTGGTGCGCGAGCCTTTCGTGCTGGCGGTGCCGAGCAGCCATCGACTGGCCAGCGCCGACAACGTCAGTGTCCACGACCTCGACGCCCAGCCCTTCCTGATGTACGCCCATTCGGCCTACCCGCCATTCAACGAACTGCTCACCGGCCTGCTGCGCTCGGCCCGTGTCGCCCCCGAATATGTGCAGTGGCTGGGCTCGTCCCTGACCATCCTGGCCCTGGTCAACGCCGGTATGGGCTTGGCGTTGGTACCGCGTTGCGCCAGCAGCGTGGTGTTCAAGAACGTGGTGTTTCGCGATATCGACTTGGGCGAAGGCGCCCAGAGTGAACTGCACCTGATCTGGCGCGAGAACAATGACAACCCGGCATTCGCGATGTTGCTGGAGGGGATTCGCAGTGCGGTGCGTGACGGGTGGGCGGACTAATGGAACAGGCCTCGTCGAAATCAAAGCCTTGCTGCAATCCATCCATCGCCACCAAACAACTGTGGGAGGGGGCTTGCTCCCGATAGCGGAGTGTCAGTCACTGTAGAGGTCGACTGACCCACCGCCGTCGGAGCAGGCCGCCCTCGCCTCACGCCACTTTGAAACGATTGACCAGATCCTGCTGGTGCTCGGCCAGGCGCGCCAGTTCCTGGCTGGTGATTGCGGTTTGCTCGGCGCCGGCACTGACTTGGATGACCAGGTCGTTTATCTCGTTGACGTTACGGTTGATGTCTTCTGAAACCGCGCTCTGCTCTTCAGCCGCCGAAGCAATCTGCAGGTTGCGATCACTGATACTGGCCACGCCTTCGGCGATTTCCAACAGCAACTCACCCGCACGTTCGACCTTGCGCGCGCCGTCCTGGGCCTTGCCCAAGGTCTCCTGCATGGACGAGCTCGCGCGATCGGAACCACTTTGCAGGTTGCTGATCATCTGCTGAATGTTCCCCGTGGACTCCTGGGTCTTCTGCGCAAGTACCCGCACCTCGGAGGCCACCACGGCAAATCCGCGCCCATGATCCCCGGCCCGCGCCGCTTCGATGGCCGCGTTCAAGGCCAGCAGGTTGGTTTGCTCGGCAATGCCACGAATGACGTCCAGCACGGAGGAAATCCCATCGCTTTCCTGTTTGAGTTCATCAATGATCAGCGCCGTGTCCTCGGCCTGCCCCGAGAGCTGGCGGATCAGGGTGATGGTGCCTTCGATCTCGGTGCGCCCTTGGGTGGTGCTGGTATTGACCCGTTGCGACAGTTGCGCCGCATCGTTGGTGCTGTGCGCCACCTCGCGCACGGTGGCGCTCATTTGGTTGATCGCCGTGGCCACCAGCTCGGTGCTTTGACGCTGTTGCTCGACGCTCTGGCTGGTCTGCATCGTCACGGCCGAGGACTCCTCCGCCGCCGTTGCAACCTGTGCGGTGGCGTTGCCGATTTCCTGCACCACGCCACTGATTTCTTGCGCCATGCGGTTGAGGTTGCGCGAGATCTGACCGAACTCGTCTTTGCTCTCATAGGTCGCCCGCGCGGTGAGATCGCGTGCTGCCAGGTCGTTGAGCACGCGGTTCAGGTCGCGCACCGCCGAATCGATCATGCGGATGATCAGCCAGGACAATACCGCCACTGCCAACAGGGCCACGATCACTGCGCCGACAGTCAGCCACAGGGCGCGACTGGCGTCATCACGCTCGTGCATCGCCAGGCTGCTGACACTTTGGCCCAAGGCTTCCTCGACTTGGCTCATCAGGTCAATGCGCTGGGTGGAGGTTTCAAACCAGGCTTCGGGTTTGATCCCCAGGGCCTGGCCCATCGGCACCTCAAACGCCAGGCGCTGCAACTTGCCGACCTCGACGGCGGCAGGTTGTTGCATTTGCGTGTCGAACTGCGCCAGCGAGGCCGCGGGCGCCTTGCGCCGGAACGCATCGTAGTAGGCGCCGAACTCGCCCAGGTTGCGGCTGAAGCGCGACAACAGCGCCTCATCGAAATGCCCTTGGCTGAAGACCAGGCCCAGCACCACGCGCTCGCGCCCGGCCCGCTCTTTCATCTCGATAAATTGATTCAGTGCCCCCAGCGCGTAGACGATGGTCGCGTTGTTGACGCTCGCTTCCAGGGAATGGGTGTAACCGGTCAGCACTTGAATGATCTCGGTATAACGCGCGCCGGATTCGGTGCTGTTGATGCTCAGTTTATCGACCTGCCCACGCATGGCCGGCAGCTGGTCCAGGGCCCGCAGGACGTTGTCCAGGTTCGCACTGCCGGAGGTGGACAAACCGCGCACCACCTCGACGGCTGCGCTGGAGTCCCTGCGCATCTGCACCATCCGATCGCCCATGGACTTGCCGCCACTGCCGAGGAACACGCCACTGGCACCGCGCTCGCGCTGCAACGTAGTAATCAGTTGGCTCAACTTCTGGGCGGTGGCGCTGGCCATCACCGTGGTGTTCATGTCACGCAGCGTTTTGTAGTTGTCCACCACAAACACGCCGGCCAGGGTCAGGAACCCGAGCATGGGCAGCAGCAGTATCAACAACAGTTTCAGACGCAGCGGAGCGTTCTTAAGCATTTCCCTAAAGCCTCATGTCCATGGATCAGACTGGCGCCTGTCACGCCAAGATAGTGGCGCCATAATATCACCCATGAAAACGGCGCTACCGCTCTCGGACGGCCATCTTGAGCCAATAGGAGTTTGTACTGACCCAGATCAATAAACCCTCCCAAAACAATCGGCTGCTGGTCCCCGTGTTGATCGACCACCTTGATTGACTGACTCAATCCTCTCGAATACTTGCCTGATCCTCCGAATGTTCGGTTTTTTCGTAGATGGCCCTTGTGCCCTGATCTAGAGTTCGACAATGGGCGCCCATCGCCTTTCTTATAAGAACCAAGCCATACCAACCGATGATCAGCAGGTGAGTCAGCCATGGAATTACGCATCAACCAAAAGGCCTATCAGGTCGACGCCGACGCGGACACGCCTTTGCTGTGGGTGATCCGCGATGACCTGGGGCTGACCGGCACCAAGTACGGCTGCGGCCTGGCCCAATGCGGCGCCTGCTCAGTGCTGGTGGACGGCAATGTCGTGCGTTCGTGCGTCACGCCGGTGGCCGGGGTGGTCGGGCGTGAGATCACCACCATCGAGGCCATCGAAGCCGATGAAGTCGGCAAGCGGGTGGTCAGTGCCTGGGTCGAGCATCAGGTGGCGCAATGCGGTTACTGCCAGTCCGGGCAGGTGATGGCGGCCACCGCGCTGCTCAAGCACACCCCCGCGCCCACCAATGCGCAGATCGACGCGGCCATGGTCAACCTGTGCCGCTGCGGCACCTACAACGCCATCCACGCCGCCATGCATGACCTGGCTGCCGGGAAGGAGAGCGCCTGATGAACACGCCATCCGTCATCCCTGGCATCACCCTGGGCGAGCCGATCAACCTGTCGCGTCGACGCTTCCTGGCCAGTACGGCCGTGGGTGCGCTGGTCATCGGTTTCGGCCTGCCGCTGGGCTCGGCCCGGGTACAGGCCGCCAGTGCCGCAGAACGCGGCACCCAGGTGCCCGCGTTCCTGGAGATTCGCCCGGACGGTACGGTGCGCCTGCTCAGCCCCTTTATGGAAGGCGGCCAAGGCACCCATACCGCCATGGCGCAGATCGTCGGCGAAGAACTGGATGCCGACCCCGCCACCTTTATCGTCGAAGCCGCGCCACCCGGTGAGGCCTACGTGGTGATGGACAACGGCATGCGCATCACCGGCGGCAGCATGTCGGTGCGCATGAGCTACCCGGTCATGCGCCGCCTGGGCGCCCTCGCCCGCGCCATGCTGTTGCAGGCCGGTGCCGAGCAGCTCGGTGTGCCGGTGGCCCAACTGACCACCCAACCCGGCCGTGTGGTCCACGCAGCGTCCGGCCGCTCCCTGGGTTACGGCGAGTTGGCCGGCCGTGCGCTGGACATGCCGGTGCCCGACCCGACCAGCATCACCCTGCGCGACCCGAGCCAGTTCCGCTGGATCGGCAAGCCGGTCAAGCGCCTGGATGCCTATGACAAATCCACCGGCAAGGCGCAGTACAGCATCGACATGAAGGTCGACGGCATGCTCCACGCCGCCGTGCAGCACGCGCCGCGCCTGGGCATGACCGTGGGCAGCCTGCGTAACCAATCGCACGTCGAAGCCATGAAAGGCGTGCACTCGGTGCATGTGCTGCCCGGTGCGGTGGCCGTGGTGGCCGAACGCTGGTGGCACGCCAAGCGTGCGGTGGAGGCGATCCAGGTCGACTGGCAGGAGCCGACGGCCGACTCAACAGTGCGGGGCATGCCCGCGGATTTCTCCAGCGACGGCTTTCGCGATTTTCTCGCGGCCCAGCAAGGTCCGGCCCGTGACGACGAGAACGAAGGCGATGTGGCCGGCGCGTTGAAAAACGCCAAGACCCAGGTCGAGGCCACCTACCACAACCAATACCTCAACCATGCCCAGCTGGAGCCACCGTCAGCCCTGGCGCGCTTCAACCCCGACGGTTCGCTTGAGATCTGGCTGCCCAACCAGGCGCCCGATATGTTCCGCGCCGACATCGCCAAGCGCGCCGGGCTCGACCCCGCGCAAGTGACCCTGCACTCGCCGCTGCTGGGCGGTTTTTTCGGCCGGCACTTCCTGTATGACTCGGCCAGCCCTTACCCGCAAGCCATTGCATTGGCCAAGGCGGTGGGTCGTCCGATCAAGCTGATCTGGAGCCGTGAGGAAGAGTTCCTGCGCGACGTGTTGCGCCCGGTCGCCGTGGTCAAGTTCCGCGCCGCACTGGACGCCGACGGCCTGCCGGTGGCGATCGAAGCGGTGAGCGCCACCGAAGGCCCTACCGAGGCCATCGCCGGCAAGCAGGGCGAAAAGCTCGACCCCACCGCCCTTGAAGGCCTGTCGGGCAAGAGCTACGCCATCCCCAACAAACGCATCGCGCAGATCTACGTCAAGGGCCCGGCCATGCTCGGCTACTGGCGTTCGGTGGGCAATTCGCTGAATGACTTTTTCTACGAAGCGTTCCTCGATGAACTGGCGGACAAAGGCGGTCGCGATCCCTATGAGCTGCGCCTGCACCTGCTGCGCGACAACCCACGGCTGACCACCCTGCTCAAGGCCGTGGGCGAGTTGTCCGGTGGCTGGAAGCGTGGCCCCTACACCGCCGAAGACGGCACCCGGCGCGCCCGTGGCGTGGCCATGGCCTCGCCGTTTGGCTCCCACGCGGCGGTGATCGCCGAAGTCTCGCTTGAGAACGGCCAGGTCAGGGTCCACCACATCTGGGAAGCCATCGACCCCGGCAGCATCGTCAACCCGGCGATTGTGCAAGCCCAGGTCAATGGCGCGGTGGCCCTGGGCTTATCGCAAACCCTGTTGGAGGAGGCGGTGTACGTGGACGGTAAGCCACGGGCGCGCAACTACGACCTTTACCCAATCCTGCCGCCCTCACGGATGGCGCAGGTGCACGTAAAGATCGTCGAGAGTGGCGAGAAGATGGGCGGCATCGGTGAGCCTCCGCTCCCCGCTGTGGCGCCGGCCGTGGTCAATGCGGTAGCGCAGTTGACCGGCCAGCGTGTTCGCAGCCTGCCATTAAGCCGACACACCTTCAGCTGACCGAGCGAGACCGCCCATGAACAACCGTCGATTCGCAAGAACCGCACGCTGGCTGGTGCTGCCCTGCCTGGTCGCCGCCGGCGTGCTGGCCTGGTATGTCACCCGCCAGCCCGCCACCCCGTTTGAGCAGGAACAGGCCGCCAGCGTCGACCCCGCACAGGTCAGTCGCGGCGAGTATGTCGCCCGCCTCAGCGACTGCGTTGCCTGCCACAGCCTGCCTGGCAAGGCGCCGTTCGCGGGAGGCCTGGAAATGGCCACGCCGCTGGGCGCCATTCACGCCACCAACATCACCCCGGACCGCACCCACGGTATCGGCACCTACAGCCTCGCCGACTTCGACCGTGCAGTGCGCCACGGCGTCGCACCGGGCGGCCGCCGGCTCTATCCGGCGATGCCCTACCCGTCTTACGCCAAGCTCAGCGACGACGATATACGCGCGATGTATGCGTTCTTCATGAAAGGCATACAACCGGCCAACGAGCCCAACATCCCCAGCGACATTCCCTGGCCGCTCAATCTGCGCTGGCCCATCGCCCTGTGGAACGGCCTCTTCGCGCCGACCGCCACTTACGCGGCCAAACCCAACCAGGACGCGCTGTGGAACCGTGGCGCCTACATCGTCCAAGGCCCTGGCCACTGCGGCAGCTGCCACACGCCGCGCGGCCTGGCCTTCAACGAAAAAGCCCTGGACGAGTCCGGCAAGCCGTTCCTCGCCGGCGCCCTGCTCGACGGCTGGTACGCTCCGAGTCTGCGCCAGGACCCGAACACCGGTCTGGGGCGCTGGAGCGAGGCGCAGATCGTGCAGTTCCTCAAGACCGGGCGCAATGCCCACGCGGTGGTCTACGGCTCGATGACCGAAGCCTTCAACAACTCCACGCAGTTCATGGCCGACGACGACCTGGCCGCCATCGCCCGTTACCTCAAGTCACTGCCCGGCGACCCACAGCGTGACGGCACAGCCTGGCAGTACGCGGCCGCCGACACACGCCAGGACGCCCCCGGCGCCCACACCTACGCGACCCGCTGCGCCTCCTGCCATGGCCTTGACGGCAAGGGCCAGCCCGAATGGATGCCACCCCTGGCCGGCGCCACCTCGGCATTGGCCAAGGAAAGCGCCTCGGCGATCAACATCACCCTCAACGGTTCACAACGAGTAGTGGCCGCCGGCGTCCCGGACGCCTACCGCATGCCGGCGTTTCGTGAGCAACTGTCCGACGCGGAAATCGCCCAGGTACTGACCTACGTGCGCAGCACCTGGGGCAACCACGGTGATGCGGTCGATGCCAAGGCCGTCGGCAAGCTGCGCGGGCATACCGACCCGGCCAGCAGCAGTCCGATTATTTTGCATATGCGTTGAAGGTAGCGTCCCGACCTTTTCCCCGGCGTGGGCAGTGAAATGAGCATGCCGGGGAATAAGGGTTGATGTGAACAAACTTAGTATTGATCCGGCCCCGCGAACGTTGATCTGTCCGATTACTCGCCTATTCAAGCTCGCCTCTTCCGACAATCAAAACAGAATCCTTCTACGTAACGGATTAACCATTACGCACGGAAATATGTTGGCAACCTCAGCAAGATCGAGACCCAACTGACCGAGCGGAACATGGCAAATTCACACTACCGCTATTTATGGCTGGCCATCTTCCTGACTGACGGTTCCTTCAACCGCTTTTTCATACATATAAAGTATGCATAATGAAGATGTTCAGGATTCAATACGATGAGGCAAAAAACATCGCCAATCAGCAGAAGCACAAGGGCATAAGCCTGGCGGACGCAGAACCGGTGTTCAACGATGAGATCGCCCTGACGATACAAGACCACGATCACGATGAAGAGCGCTGGGTGACCATGGGCACTGACGCGAGGGGACGAATTTTGGTAGTGACATACACTTACCGCGATCCGAATTTCGTACGCGTTATCAGCGCCAGGCTCGCATCAAAAAATGAACGGCGCCGTTATCTGGAGGCTTGAACAATGAAAGACGAATACGATTTCACCCACAGCAAACGCGGTGCTGTCGCCAGCAACAAGGGCAAGACCCGCATCACCATCATGCTTGACGATGCGGTAATCGATGCCGCCCGTGAACGCGCAGAAAGCGCCGGTACGGGCTATCAAACCGTGATCAACAATCTGTTGCGTCAGGCGTTGATTTCGCAACAAGCACACAATCTGGCGCCCGCCCCAAAGAAGCGGGCTAAAACCCTGCAAGTTATCAACAATGGCATTAGCCTTTCTGAGGTTGAAGCACTGGAACAACAACTCATCGCTGTCGCTGGCGAGTTGAATCGCGTGCTGGGCACAGCCAAACCGGCCGATTGACCAAGGCTTTCTGAGACCTGCCCCAACTCCCGCTTGAGTGGCTAACGGTCCAGCGCCCCATCCCAGCGGGCAATGAACAGGGTGGCCACGCCGTTGCCGATCACATTGATCAGTGCGCCGCCTTCGGAGATAAACCGGTAGACGCCCAGTACCAGCACCAAGCCTGCTGCCGGTATCACATAGATCGAGCCGAGGGTGCGGCCCGCACCCCGAACTAATTTGAACGAACCCCCACGTTTATCCATCAACACTGAAGGACCTATCAGACACGAGAACGGCTTGTGTCGCTCCTACGCGAGCTACGACCCCGGCGGCCTTGATCAGGCCCCTGCACTCTTCGCTCGCACATGACGACCTTGGGGTGAAGGCCATGGCAGCAAACATGCGTGAAGCGTCGAAACAAACCGACTGGGAAGCAGAGCTGGCCAGGAACACCGAGCTGTTCTACGAGGCAGACCGCCTGGAAACGCAGGCCTACGCCATCATTGGCAGCAGCCTGGCTGATGCCGGCGCGTGGTTGCGTTTTACCGAGGCAAAACAGGTGGCGGACGCTAAGCGCACCGAGGCCTATCAGGACCTGATGCGCATTCGGCGCGATATGGAAGCTGAACGCTCCGACTGAGGTGGCCGACTTGGGCTACGGTCGTCGCGCAGCGGCGTAGAGTACGCCGAGGGTGGCCTTTGCATGGGGCTTCAGAGTGCCTCAGGCAGAAAAAACCTCCGCGCACCCTGTGTTGTTGTTTTGTGCCGGACCGGCTGCTGTCGAACAAGCTGCGCCTGAACCTGGGCGACGGCATCCAGCACTCGCTGTGCCCAGTTCTCGTCCTGGGGGTCCACCACTACCACGCGAAAACCATGGTCATGGCCTTCACTGCGCACGCCTTCGGAGTCATCCACATGCAGGTCGATGTCGAAGGCCGGCGGGAATTTAGAGGGTGCGTTCGACAGGCCGTGCGCCGTCAGCGCATGGTTGTGCAGCACGCTGTTGACCACGCCGTCGACGCGGATGCCGTAGAGCATCAGCCAGCGGCGGATATAGGACGGCGTGCGTCCGGACGAGGTGTAGACCCAGATGCTGCAGCCCTGGCGGCGTAGTTCGCGGGTCAGGGACCGTGTGCCGATACGCAAGGGCTCACCCAGCCAACGGTGCACGCAGGCCGGCAGCCGGCTCGGCTCGACGTCGCAGTGGTGGAGCTGGCAAGCCAACGTGTCGTCGATATCGAACGAAATGCGGATGCGCGGCCGCTTGACCAGCTGCATCGGGAGCACGCGCTGGAGCGCCTGCCCTGCCCTGGCTAACAGGGAATAACCGCTCATCAATGGCCCCCTTGATAGACGGGCAAGGACTGGTCTTTAAGAAAAAACTTCATCGGATCCGGCGCCTGTTCTTCCAGGAAGGCGGCGTATTTTTTCTTGATCTTGGGCAATTCGTACAACGCCTTGACTCCATGTTTGGCTGAGTTGCGGATGACCGACGAGGGGTTGAAATAGCCCTCGGCGTTCTCCAGCGTCAGCACGAACGGCGGCAAGCCTGCACGCATCAGCAAATAGCTGACGATCAGGGAGCCACTGCGGTTGTTGCCTTCAATGAACAACTGCGGCTTGCTGAGGATGCGTACATACACCCCGGCTGCACGCTTCCAGACTGATTCACTGCGATACGCGCAGTACCAGTTGTACAAGTCCTTGATGCCGCCCTCGACGTTGTTGAAGAAGTGTTCCTCGGTCGCCGCCAGGTGCTGGGCGTATTCCAGGCGGCGCGCCGGGTCGCTGCCACAGAGTACGGTGGCGTTGATCTCCAGCATCAGGTTCAGTTGCTGAAGGTCAAACAGGTCGACGCCCCGCGCCACATAGTCATCAATCAGCGCGTAGCCTTCAAGCACGTTGTGCAGCACTTCGTCGGTCAACGGATCGCGCGGCTCGGTAAAGTCCCGGCTGAGCTCGGCAAAGCGCTGTTGCACCTCACGCAGTGCGCGTTCAATCGCGGGCAAATCAAGGCGTCGTGTTGCAGGCATTGGCATTCCCATAAGCAGTTGAAAATACGGGAGCATCCGAGCTCCCGCAGGGGCATCAGCTGAACTTGCCGCTGATGTAGTCCCCGGTCATTTGTTCACGCGGGTTCTCGAAGATCTGCGCCGTCGGGCCCATCTCCACCAGGTAGCCGGTGCGCGTGCCCTGGGAAATATCCACCGAGAAAAACGCCGTGGTGTCGGCCACACGGATCGCCTGCTGCATGTTGTGGGTCACCAGGGCGATGGTGTAGTCCTTCTTCAGCTCGACCATCAATTCCTCGACCCGGCGCGTGGCGATCGGGTCAAGCGCCGAGCAGGGTTCATCGAGCAACAGCACTTCAGGCTCGGTGGCGATGGCGCGGGCGATGCACAGGCGTTGCTGCTGGCCACCAGACAGCGACAGGCCGCTGACCTTGAGCTTGTCCTTGACCTCATCCCACAGCGCAGCGCCTTGCAGGGCGTGCTTGACGCGGTCGCCCAGGTCGCCTTTGTAGCGGTTCAGGCGCAGGCCGAAAGCGACGTTGTCGAAGATGCTCATCGAGAACGGGTTCGGCTGCTGGAACACCATGCCGATATAGCGGCGCACGACCACCGGGTCCACGCCCTTGCCATAGACGTCCTGGCCGAGGAAGTGCACATGGCCCTCGAAACGGAAGCCCTTGACCAGGTCGTTCATGCGGTTGAGGCTACGCAGCACGGTACTTTTACCGCAGCCGGAAGGCCCGATGAAGCCGGTGATCTTGTTCTTTTCGATCGGCACATGGCTGTCACGCACGGCCATGAAGTTGCCGTAGAAGATCTTGTCCAGCTTGCAGTCCATGACCACAGGCGCCTGGGTGACAAACGGAGCGGCTATTTGCGCAGTTGATACGTTCAAGATTCAGATGCTCCCGTTTTCAATACTTTGGCTTGCCGAAGATACGGCTCACGATATTCACGACCAGCACGATCATTACCAGTACCAGCGACGCCGCCCATGCGAGTTCAAGCTGGTTGTCGAAGGGCATGCCGGAGAAGTTGTAGATGAGCACGGCCAGCGAGGCCGTCGGGTTCATCACCGCCAGGCTGCCGTCGTGGTAGATCCAGTAGTTGCTGAACAGCGCGGTAAACAACAGCGGCGCGGTTTCGCCTGCGGCGCGGGCCACGGCGAGCATCACGCCGGTGAGGATTGCCGGCAGGCCGGTGGGCAGGACGATTTTCCAGATCACCTGGGAGCGGGTGCAGCCCATGCCGTAGGCGGCGTCCTTCATGATCTTGGGCACCATGCGCATCGACTCTTCAGCCGTCAGCACCACGATCGGCAGCATCAATACCGCCAGTGCCACACCACCGGCCGGGGCCGAGTAGGTGCCGGTGGTCATCACCACCAGGGCGTAGGCGAATACACCCGCCAGGATGGAAGGCAGGCCGGTGAGCATCTTCGCGGCAAAACGTGCAGCGTTCGCCAGCTTGCTGTCCGGCCCCAGTTCGGCGAGGAAGATCGCCGCCATGATGCCGACCGGCACGGCGATGGCAGCGGCAATGCCGACCATCACGAAGGTACCGGCCATCGCGTTGCCGAAACCGCCGCCGGTCTCGAAACCGGTGGGTGGCAGCTCGGTGAACACTTCAAGGCTCAGGCGCGCACCGCCGCGGGTGATGAGCATGTAGAGCACGGAAATCAGCGGTACGCTGGCCAGCAGCGCGCCCGCCCAGACCAGGGTGGTCAACACCAGGCTGCGCAGGGCACGGCCTTCGAACCGGCGCTGCAGGCTGGGCAGTGCGCCTGCGGGGGACGTCAGGTCGGTTGCAGCAGTGAGATCAGTCATCACTTATTACCCCGTTGGGCGTACATCATGATCATGGAGCCGAAGATGTTCACGATCAGCGTGATCAACATCAGCACCAGTGCGGCGTACATCAATACTTCGATCTCGTTCGGCCCGGCTTCAGGGAAGTTCAGCGCCAGCAAGGCTGCCAGGGTGTTGGCCGGTGCGAACAGCGACAGCGAGATGTTGTTGGCGTTGCCCACCAGCATGGCCAGGGCCATGGTTTCACCGAGTGCGCGGCCCAGGCCCAGCACCAGGGAACCGAAGATGCCGGTGGCGGCGGACGGCACCATCACCTTGAGAATCGCTTCCCAGTGGGTGGTACCCATGCCGTAGGCGGCTTGCTTGGTTTTCATCGGCACGGCGGTGAGCGCATCCTGCGACACGGCGGCGATGGTCGGCAGAATCATGATGGCCAGTACCAGCGCCGCCGGGAGCAACCCCGGGCCGCTCAGGGACGTGCCGAAAAAGGGGATCCAGCCAAGTTCAGTGTTCAACCATGCGGTCAACGGCCGGATCGCCGGGATGACCACGTAAATGCCCCAGAGGCCGTAAACGACGCTGGGGATGGCCGCGAGCAGTTCGACGATGGTACGAAACACCGCCGCCAGCTTCGCCGGCAAAAAATCCTGGGTGAGAAAAATCGCCATGCTGACGCCGAAGACGCCTGCGATCAGCAACGCGATAAAAGCACTGTAGAGCGTGCCCCAGATGGCCGGCAGAATGCCGTACTTGCCTTGGTTGACATCCCAGACGCTGCCGAGCAGCACGTCAAACCCGTGCTTTTCCATGCCTGGCAGGGCCTTGCGGCCGACTTCGAACACCAAGGCAAACACCAACGCCAGCACCAGAACCACGCCTATTCGCGCAAGCGCACGGAAGGTGCGGTCAACCAGGAAGTCCTTCGTAGAAGGTGGCTGGCAGGCAGAATCCGGGTTACCCGGTACGACAAACGGTGTGTTCATTGGCTAATTCCGGAACAGGGGGGGGTAACTCTCCCGGCAAGGCTGACAGCACCCGCCGAGAGAGGCCTCACGAGCGTTACTTGATGTTGGCAGACGCTTTGCGAACCTGATCGACCACCGATGGCGGCAGCGGGATATAGCCCATCGAGTCGGCGATTTTCTGACCTTCGGTCAGGCTGTACTCGACCATTTCACGCATGGCCTTGGCCTTGGCCGGGTTGCCGTTGTCCTTGCGGAAGATCATCCAGGTGTAGGAGGTGATCGGGTAGGACTTGGCACCGTCCGGATCCGGCAGCCAGGCCACCAGGCTTTCCGGCATCTTCACCGCCGCCAGTGCTTCGGCACCGCTTTCGGCGTTAGGTACCACGTACTTGCCAGCCTTGTTTTGCAGCTGGGCAAAGTCAACCTTGGCCAGCTTGGCGAAGCCGTATTCGATGTAGCCAATCGCGCCTGGGGTCTGGCGTACGGTGGCGGTCACACCATCGTTCTTCGGCGATTTGATGAATTTGTCGCTGGCTGGCCAGTTGACGGTGTTGCCTTCACCCAAGTCCTTCTGGAACTGTGGGTTGATGGCCGACAAGTGCTTGGTGAACACGGCAGTGGTACCGCTGGAGTCTGCACGCACGACCACGGTGATCGGCATATCCGGCAGTTTCAGGCCAGGGTTGGCGGCGACGATCTGCGGATCGTTCCACTTGGTGACCTTGCCCAGGAAGATGTTGGAGTACACATCGCGTGGCAGCTTAAGTTCTTTAGGATTGCCTGGCAGGTTGAACGCCAGCACGATTTCGCCTGCGGTCATCGGCAGCAACTGCACGCCTTCGGCGACCTTGGCGATGTCTTCATCTTTCATGGCCGAGTCACTGGCGGCGAAGTCCACGGTTTTGTTCAGGAAGTCCTGTACACCCGCGCCACTGCCTTTGGACTGGTAGTCAACCGTGACGCCTTCGGTCTTCTTGCTGAAATCCTTGAACCAGGTGAGGTAGATCGGCGCCGGGAAGCTGGCGCCAGAACCTGTCAGACGGACGTTCTCGGCAGCAAATACCGAGGTGGCACTTAGAGAAACCGCAACGGCGAGTGCAGCAGACTTCATCAGACGTTTCATTCAGGGAAATCCTTGTGATTACGGGCTCCCGGCACTTTGCAGCAGCTTTGTTACGCTTTTATGAAAATTGAGTGGCAAACCGCTATTTCTTCCCGCCTTTCCGCCACTGCCATGCATTTCGATGTAATTGGTTGGTAACAAAATGCGACTAAGACTTTGCCATCTCCCCCCCACGACGCGAGTGCCTCCCATGTCTGCAGTAGACGACGCCTTGATCCAGCGCATCCACCGAGAGCTGCTGGATCACAGTGACGAAGAGCTGGAACTGGAATTGTCCGAAGACGGGCACGACCTGAATGCGCTGTTCGATGAGCACGTCGAGGAAAGCCCGGAAAAGGCCGCGCGCAGGATTTACTTCAGCGAGCTGTTTCGCCTGCAAGGCGAACTGGTGAAGCTGCAAAGCTGGGTGGTCAAGACCGGCGCCAAAGTGGTGATCCTGTTCGAGGGCCGCGATGCCGCCGGCAAAGGCGGTGTGATCAAGCGCATTACCCAGCGCCTCAACCCGCGGGTCTGCCGCGTCGCCGCCTTGCCCGCCCCCAACGACCGCGAACAGACGCAGTGGTACTTCCAGCGTTATGTCTCGCACCTGCCGGCCGCCGGTGAAATCGTGCTGTTCGACCGCAGCTGGTACAACCGCGCCGGCGTCGAACAAGTCATGGGCTTTTGCAACGAAGACCAGTACGAAGAGTTCTTCCGCACCGTGCCGGAGTTCGAACGCATGCTCGCCCGCTCCGGCATCCAGTTGATCAAGTACTGGTTCTCCATTTCCGACCAGGAACAGCACCTGCGCTTTCTCAGCCGCATTCATGACCCGCTCAAGCAATGGAAACTCAGCCCCATGGACCTGGAGTCGCGTCGGCGCTGGGAGGCTTATACCAAGGCCAAGGAAGTCATGCTCGAGCGCACCCACATCGCCGAAGCGCCATGGTGGGTGGTGCAGGCCGATGATAAAAAGAAAGCCCGACTCAACTGCATCCACCACCTGCTCGGGCAAATGCCTTATGAGGAAGTGGAACTGCCGGTGATCGAGCTGCCGCAACGGGTCAGGCAGGAGGACTACTCGCGCAGCCCGACGCCGGTGGAAATCATCGTGCCGCAGGTCTATTAACGCAGGACGCAATAGATTCCCCAGTGGTGAGCGGGCCGTTCAGTTAAGAGCGAACACCGTACCGGTGGTGAGCGGGCTTGCCCCGCTCACTACAAGGGTCCATTCGTCATAACGTTTACGCTTACGGCGCCGGCTCCACATCCTTGAACACCAGCCCTTGGCTATCGCTGACCTGCCATGGATTGGCACCGCCGGTCTGGCTGAAGACCACGTGGTCGAAGCGTGAGTCTTTCAGTCCATCAATACGCGCCTTGGCTGCGCCGCGAAAGCGCACACGCTCGAACACCAGGCCCTGATGGTAGGCGTTGTGCAAGGCATCACCCTTGACCTCGATCGCCGCCCCTTGGGCATTCTCGACGCTCACGTCGCTCACCCGAATGTCCTTGAACTGCCCCGCTATCGTTGAGCGCTGATAGTCGAGCTTGGCGTTCGGGTCGTTGTAGTCAAGGGTAAAAATGAACGCCTGCTTGACGGTGTTGCGGATCGCCGAGTCGCGGAATGTCACGTTGCGCGCGCCGCCGCCCATGAAGTTGGTGCTCTTCATGCGCAGCCCGGCATCGGTGCCGTCCGACACGTTGTCTTCGGCCAGGATGTTCTGGATCCAGGCGCCGGTATGGCTGCCGGCGACCACCATGCCATGGCCCTTGCGGAAGTAGTTGTTGAAGATCCACGCATCTTCCTGCGGCGGCTGATGCACGGCATCGGCACCGGTGCCGGCAGCGAAGTTCACGCAGTCATCACCGGTGTCGAAGAAGTTGTTGAACACCATCGCCCCCTTGCTGTTGGCGAACTCGATGCCGTCGCCGTTGTTGGCGTCGTAGGTCTTGTGGGTGGTGTTGGCCAGCACCACGTTCTCGGTCTCCAGGTTCATGATGCCGTGGAACGCCGGGTTCACCACGGTGAAGCCGCCGTAGAACACGTTCTTCACATTGCGCAGGGTGATCAGCGAGGAGCGCATCTGCCCGTAGGCATCCTTGACGTTCATGCCGCGCGCCACGGCCTGTTCCACCTGCGCCTTGGCGAGGATGCCGTCCTGGGCATAGCGGGTATTGTCGCTGGGCAGGTAGAACGGCAGTGCCTGGCCACGTTCGTCGACGACATCGGCGTTGCGCTTCCAGCCATTGCCGTCGAGGGTGCCCTTGCCGACGATGCGGATGTTTTCGAATGACTGATGCTGGCGTGGATCGCGAGGCAACGCGTTGATCAGCGAGGCCGGGCGCACGGTGGTGGAATACGGGTACTGGATGTAGCCGGCCAACGGGTAATCTTCGGCGCGCTCGGAGCCGAGCAAGGTCGCGCCTTCGGCGATCTCCAGGGTCATGTTGCTCTTGAGGTAGAGCGCGCCGGTTTTGTAGGTGCCTTGAGGCAGCAAGACTTTGCAACCGACGCTGCAGGCATCGATGGCGTTCTGTATAGCCTGGGTATCGAGATGGCTGCCATCGCCTTTGGCGCCGTATTTTTTCACGTCAAATACCGCCGCAACCTGGGTGGTGCGCTGCAGCACCGGGGCGCTGTCGGCGGACTCTTTGCCGTTGCCATCCACGGAGCGCACGGTGAAGCGGTACGCGGTGTCGGGCTTCAGGCCCTGGGCGGTGAAGCTGTGAATGCCGATGCGATGGTGGAAGTTGGCGGTGTCTTGCCTATAAAACCGGTCGATGTAGGGTTTGGCCGGTGACACCTGGTCATTGTTGGCATTGGCGCTGCCCAGCAGCGTGCCATTGGCGTAGACCCGGTAATCCTTGATGTCGGCGTGATCGGCAGGCTTTTCCCACACCAGGATGATTTGCCGGTCATCAAAGGCCAGCGTCGGTACTTGCAGTTTTGACGGGGCTTGCAGCGCCCATGACAGCGGGCTGCAACCGAGGACCACCAGGACCAGCGCGCAACGCACCGGTCTTTTTTTCGAGGGTTGATACGGCATGTTGTTCTCCTTGTTTTTGCCGGTATTCACACCGAGGGGCGCTACATCTGCCGCCCGGATTCTTCGAGGTAGTTGATAAGGCGGTTGTAGGAGCGGGCAAGCTCGCTCCTACAAGGGGCTTACTGGGCGCCCAGCGCCTTGATCAGCACGTCCAATTGCTCCACTTCTTCCGGCAACAAGTCGGTCAACGGCGCACGCACGGGGCCGGCGTCGTGGCCTACCAGGCGTGCACCGGCCTTGACGATACTCACGCCATAACCTTCGCAGCGGTTGCGGATCGCCAGGTACGGCAGGAAGAAATCATCGATCAAGCGGCCCACGGTGGCGTGGTCGTCGGCGGCCACCGCGCGGTAGAAATCCATCGCGGTTTTCGGGATGAAGTTGAACACCGCCGAGGAATACACCGGCACGCCCAGGGCCTTGTAGGCCGCGGCATAGACTTCGGCGGTCGGCAGCCCGCCGAGGTAGGTCAGGCGGTCGCCGAGGCGGCGACGGATCGACACCATGGATTCGACTTCACCGATGCCGTCCTTGAAACCGATCAGGTTCGGGCAGCGCTCGGCCAACTGTTCCAGGCTGTCGGCGTTGAGACGGCACAGGTTGCGGTTGTACACCACCACGCCGAAATCCACCGAGTTGCACACCTGCTCAACATGGGCCACCAGGCCTTTCTGGCTGGCTTCGGTGAGGTAGTGAGGCATCAGCAGAATACCGGCGGCACCGAGGCGCTCGGCCTCCTGGGCGTAGGCGATGGCCTGGCGTGTAGGGCCCCCTGCCCCGGCGAGGATGGGCACCTGGCCTTTGCAGGTGTCCACGGCAGTCTTGATGATCTGCGTGTACTCCTTGGCTTCCAGGGAGAAGAATTCCCCGGTGCCCCCCGCCGCGAACAACGCGCTGGCGCCGTAGGGTGCCAGCCACTCCAGGCGGCGGGCATAGGTGTCGGCACGGAAGTCACCGGCCGCGTCAAAGTCGGTAACCGGGAAAGAGAGCAAGCCGGAAGACAGGACTGTTTTTAGTTCTTGTGGCGTCATGTTCGCAAACCTCAAATCGAAAAATAAAGGGGATACCTAAAGAGGTACGTCATCGTACAACTGTAGAAGAGCGTTAGCTAGTCTCTAAGCGCTTTTGTTTGCGCCATTATTATTTAATCAATAAAACCATAAGCTTGCGTGAACAAAACATGAAGTCACGCATCACCAATAAGCCATGGTCATACGATGACTATAGAGATCATCCGACCTTACGCCCTACAGACTCCTGACTGAAGTCACGGCTGGCCTGCACCAGCATGCGCGTGTAGTCGTGCACGGCCTGGTCCTGACTCAAGGCCTGGCAGTCGAGCAATTCGACGATCCTGCCGTGCTGCATCACCGCCACCCGGTCGCACAAGTGAGTGACCACCCCCAGATCATGGGTGACCAGCAGATAGGTGAGTTTCTCGCGCTGACGCAGGTCCGCCAGCAAGTTGAGGATCTCGGCCTGGACCGACACATCCAGGGCCGAGGTCGGCTCATCCAGCAACAGCACGCGGGGCTCAAGGATCAATGCGCGCGCAATGGCCACGCGCTGGCGCTGCCCACCGGACAACTGATGCGGATAGCGGAAGCGGAAGCTATCGTTGAGGCCGACCTTGAGCAGGATCTCGTTGATCCTGTCGTCCTTGTCTCCTACCCCGTGGATAATCAGCGGCTCACGCAGGGCGGTATCGATGGTGTGCCTGGGGTGCAGGGAGCCGTAGGGGTCCTGGAAGACCATCTGCACTTTGCGAAAATGCTCCTTGGGAATCTTGTGCTGCAACGGCGCGCCGGCGATACTCAGCTCCCCGTTCCAATGCCGGTATTGCCCGGCCAGGCAGCGCAGTACGGTGGTCTTGCCCGAACCGGACTCCCCCACCAGGCCGAACGATTCGCCGTCGGCGACACTCAGGCTCACATCGTGCAGCACCTGGTTGATGGCAGCGCCTGTGCCGAAACTCAGGTTCAAGGCGTGCGCTTGGATCATGGGCATGGTCAGGTTCCTTATTGAGTCAGCCAAAGTGGATCGCGCTTGAGCACCGGCAGGTGCACGCGACGGTTATCCATGCTCGGCAGCGCGGCCAGCAGGCCGCGGGTGTAGGGATGCTCGGCGTATTGCAGGTCGCAGGCAGCCAGGGATTCGACGACGCGCCCGGCGTACATCACCAACACGCGGTCACAGTAGTTACGCACCAGGTTGAGGTCGTGACTGACAAAAATCAGCCCCATCTGCTGCTGGTCCACCAACTCTTCCAGCACGCTGAGCACTTGCTGGCGCACCGAGACATCCAGCGCCGACGTGGGCTCATCGGCAATGATCACTTCCGGACGCGTGATCACCATCATCGCGATCATGATGCGCTGGCCCATACCGCCGGACACCTCGTGGGGGTACAGGTTGTAGACCCGCTTCGGATCGCGGATATGCACCTGCTCGAGCATCTGCATGACCCGCTCGCGCGCATCACTGCGACTGGCCTTGTGGTGGGCCAGGTAGGCTTCGGCAATCTGGTCGCCCACCTTGACCACCGGGTTCAGCGAGTACTTGGGGTCTTGCATGATCATCGAGATGCGCTGGCCGCGAATCTTCTGCATCGCCTTTTCACTGGCCGAGAGCAGATCGACCTCGCCAAACGCCATGGCCTTTGCGGTGATTCTGGCGCTGGGCGGATGCAGCTTGAGCAGGCTGCGCCCGACGGTGGACTTGCCTGAGCCGGACTCACCGACAATCGCCAGTTTCTCCCGCCCCAAGGTAAAGGACACATCGCGCACGGCGTGGGTTTCTTTCTGGCCACTGACGAAGCGCACATTAAGCCCTTCGACATTCAGTTTGATGGCGGACATAAGGTGTTCTCCGATTATTCGCTGCGCGGATCAAGGATGTCCCGCAGGCCATCGCCCAACAGGTTGAAGGCCAGGCTGACCAACATGATCGCCGCCCCAGGCACCGCCACCAGCCACCAGCACTCGAGCATGTAGCGGCGCCCGGTGGAGATCATCGCGCCCCACTCCGGCAGCGGCGCCTGGGCACCCAGGCCGAGGAAGCCCAACGCGGCGGCGGTGAGGATGATCCCGGCCATGTTCATGGTCAGGCGGATGATCACCGAGGACAGGCACATCGGCACGATATGGCGCAGGATAATCCGCGCCGGCGACGCACCTTGCAGTTCCACGGCGACGACAAAGTCAGCGTTGCGCAGCGACAGGGTTTCGGCCCGCGCGAGCCGCGCAATCGGTGGCCATGAAGTCAAGGCAATCGCCACCACCGCATGCTCCAGGCCAGGACCCAGGGCGGCGATAAAGGCCAGCGCCAGGACCAGGCTGGGGAAGGAAATAAAGATGTCGGTCAGGCGCATGAACACGGTGTCGACCGCCCCGCCGAAGTAGCCCGAAACGGTGCCGATAAACAGCCCGATGGGACCGACGATCACGGTTACCAGGGCAATGATGTACAGCGTGATCCGCGAGCCATAGACCAGCCGACTGAAAATATCCCGGCCGTATTCGTCGGTGCCGAACCAGTGCGCCGAGCCCGGCGCCTGCAAGGCAGTGGCGAGATTTTGCGCGACCGGGTCATGGGTGGCGATCCACGGCGCAAAGGCCGCGACCACCACCAATAGCAGCGCAACCAGCAGGCCCGCCAGGGTCATGGGGTTACGCAACAGGTGACGCAGCACCCGCAGGCCGCTCTTGCAGAAGGCATCGAAGCTGGAGCCCGGCGAGCGATCCACCGGCCGCTTCGCCCCCGTATCGATGGAAGACAGATTGGCATTCATAAGCATCTTCTCTGTGTGAATTCTGAAGGGCCGCAGCCCCACTCAACGCTGCTTGTAGACACCCAGGTAACGGGTGGCCTCGGCATCGTCACCGCTGAAACCCTTGACGTCGGCAGCGCTGACCACGGTATCGGTCATCTGCGAGATCATCAGGATCGGCCCCACCTGCTGGTCATAGAGCGTCTGCGCCTGGTGATACAGGCTGACCCGCTGTGCCGAATCGCGCGTTACACCCGCCTGGTCGATCAGGCTGTTGAGCTGCGGATTGAAGAATGAAGCGCGCCAGCCCTGGAAGTTCGGCAAACCAGCGTCATCGCTGTTGTTGGGGTTGTAGGCGAAGGTGCGCAGGCTGAAATACGGATGCGGATAGCGCTCGGCGCCACGGGCCACGATGATCTCGAAATTGCGCGCACGCATGGCGCCGTAGACCTGGTTGCCGGTGCCGGTGACGATACTGGCCTTGATCCCACCTTCGGCCAGGGTCGCTTGCAGGCGCGCGGCGATGTCGATGAACGGTGGCTCCGACAGCGTGCGAATAGTAGTGTTGAAACCGTCGGGGTAACCCGCCTCGGCGAGCAGCTTTTTCGCCTTGGCCACATCCATGTGATAGCCCGGATCCGGCAAGCGCGCTTCCAGCCCCAACTGCATCGGCTGCTGATTGAGCTTGCCGTAATACGGCATCACCTGTTCATCCAGGCCCTTGTAGTCGATCAGGTTGCGCACGGCTTCACGCACCTGAGTCTTGGCAAACTCGGGTTGCTTCATGCTCATCGCCACGTAGTACATGGTGCCGCGCGGCAATGATTGCACCTGGATCTTGTCCGAGCCGTCGATGGCGCGAATGTCGGGCGCCGCCATGCCGTAGGCCAGGTCGAGGTCGCCGCGTTCAAGCATCAGGCGCAAGGATTGGGATTCGGTCATGTGCCGCACCACCACGCGCTTGAGCTTGGCCGCGCCGCCCCAGTAACCGTCGAAACGGGTCAGCAGCAGCGAATCGTTGGCGCTCCATTTGGTCAGCACGAAGGGGCCACTGCCCGCCTCGTTCGTCACCAGCCAGCCGGCGCCGAGGTCGCCGTTTTTTTCATGCGCCAGGGCCGTCTTGCGGTCCACTACCACGGCGCTCGGCGAGATCGCCAGGGAGTCCACCAGCAGCAGCGGGTCCATGGTCTGCGGCAGGTCGATGACCAGGGTGTGGGTGTCCGTGGCGCGGATCAGCGATTGGATATTCTCGACGCTGTAGCCGTAGGCCTTCCAGGTGGTGGCCAGGCCGAAATTGAGCTTCATCACCCGGTACAGCGACCACGCCACGTCCTCGGCGGTCAGCGGGTTGCCCGAATGGAATTTCACATCCTGGCGCAGATGAAAGGTCACCTGCTTGCCGTCTTCGCTGATGTCCCAGCGTTCGGCCAATTGCGGCAGGTGTTTTTCCGGGTTGCCCTGGTCGCGCTTGATCAGCGTGTCGTAGAGGTTGGCGTTGACGCCGGAGGCATCCAGGCCGGGCGCATTGGCCGGGTCGATGGAAAACAGGTTGACCATGCTCATGCCGACGATCAATTGATCGGCGGGGGTCTTGGCGCTGGCCGTTGTCATCGGCCCAAGGGCGAGTATCGCCGTCAACAGGCCAAGGTGCAGTGTTGAAAATACCGTCTTCATGCAAAAATCCTTCTTTTTATAGTTTTATCGGTACTGCGCAGTGTGTTAACGGGTACGGGGGTCGAATACCTTGTACAAGGCGTCGCTGATCAGGTTGAGCGCGACGAAAATCAAGCCGATCACCAGCACGCAGCCCATCACCGCGTTCATGTCGCCGAGCATCAGGCTGCTGGTCAGGTACTGGCCGAACCCCGGCCAGGCAAACACGGTTTCGATCAGCACCGCGCCCTCCAGCAACGAGCCGTAGGCCAGTGCAACCACCGTCAGCAATTGCACGAGGATGTTGCGAAACGCATGCCCCCACACCACCTGGCGACGGGAAAGGCCCTTGACCCGCGCGGTGATGATGTACTCCTGGGACAGCTGCTCGAGCATGAAGCTGCGGGTCATGCGGCTGATATACGCCACCGAATTCAGGCCCAGAATCAGCGCCGGCAACACGATGTGGCGCAGGGCGCTGGCGAAGGCCTCCCAGTCACGTGCCAGGGTCGAGTCGATCAGCAGCAGGCCGGTGACCTCGGGCACCATGCCGTCATAGGCCAAGTCGATGCGCCCCGCTCCACCGGCCCAGCCGAGCCAGGCGTAGAACACCAGCAGCCCCATCATGCCCAGCCAGAAAATCGGCGTGGAGTAGCCGAACAAAGTGATCACCCGCGCCACGTGATCGCCGAGGCGACCCTGGTTGCTGGCCGCACAGACACCCAGCGGCAAGCCGATCAGCACGCCGAACAGGATCGCCAGGGTGGCCAGTTCGATCGTCGCGGGGAATACGCGCAGGATGTCGTCGAGCACCGGGTGGCCGGTCAACAGCGCATTGCCGAAGTCACCGTGGAGCAGGTCGTTGAGGTAAAGACCGAATTGGGTCCAGATCGGCTTGTCCAGGCCCATCGACCGGTACACCTGATCGTAGGTGGAACTGTCGGCATCCGGCCCGACTACCGCCAGCACGGGGTCGAGCGGCATGACCCGGCCGATGATGAACGTCAGGGCCAACAGGCCGAGCAAGGTCACCAGCACCGTACCGGCACGCCGGGCTGTGTTGGACGCGCGAGCGCCCATGACAGAGGCAGTCATAACAAACATAGTGAGCTCCTGATAATCGGTCAGCGCTTCTTGTAGACGTCTTTGTAGCGCGTGGTCGCGGCGGTATGGCCCTGGAAGTCGGCCACGTCGTCGTACACCACCACGGTGTCGGTCATTTGCGAGACCGGCAAAATGGCCCCGACCTGCTGATCGACCTGCTCCTGGATGTCGCGGTATTGGGCCAGTTGCTTGCCTGTGTCAGGCTCGACTTCCGCGCGCTCAATAAGCTGGTTCAGCTCAGGGCTGTAGAAGGACGTGCGCCAGCCCTGGAAGTTGGTGAGCTTGGCTTCATCGCGGTTATCCGGGTTGTACACCAGCGTACGCAGGCTGGAGTGCGGATGCCGTTCCGCGCCGCCACCGCCGCGGCCGACGATGATGTCGAAGCTGCGCTCACGCATCGCGCCGTAGATCTGGTTGCCCGTGCCGGTGATGATGCTGGCATCGATACCGGCTTGGGCCAGGGTCGACTGCAGGTTGGAGGCAATGTTGATAAACGGCGGTTCGGCGAGCACGCGGATGGTGGTCTTGAAACCGTTCGGGTAACCGGCCTCGGCCAGCCAGGCCTTGGCCTGCTTGACGTTGAGCGTGTAACCCGGATCCGGCAGGCGCGCGGCCAGGCCCAGCGGCAGCGGCCGTTGGTTGATCACGCCGTAATGGGGCATGACGGTCTGGTTGATGCCCTGGTAATCGATCAGCGCACGCACGGCCTTGCGCACGCGCGCATCGGCAAACATCGGTTGCTTCACACTCAGGGCTACGTAGTACAGCGTGCCGCGCTGCAAGGTCTGGGTGCGGACCTTGTCGCTTTTCTGCAGGGCTTCGATGTCCGGCGCGGACATGCCTTTGGCGATGTCCAGGTCGCCGCGCTCGATCATCAGGCGCAACGACTGCGACTCGGTCATGTTGCGCATGACGATGCGCTTGAGCTTGGCTGGGCCGCCCCAGTACCCGTCGAAACGGGTCATCAGGATCACGTCGTTGGCGCGCCAGTCATTGAGCACAAACGCACCGCTGCCGGCGGCGTGAGTCACCAGCCAGGCGGCGCCCATGTCGTTGTTTTTCTGGTGTTCGAGGACTTTTTTGCGATCGAGGATGAACGCACTCGGCGACGTCGCCAACGTATTGAGCACCAACAGCGGGTCGGTCGGCCGAGGCAGTTCGATCACGAAGGTCGCGGCATCCGTGGCACGCATGTAGCGCTCGACGTTCTCGGCGGTAAAGCCGTAGGCCTTCCAGGTGGAAGCCAGCGCCAGGTTGAGCTTGAGCACGCGCTGCAACGACCAGGCAACGTCTTCGGCACTCAGGTCATTGCCGGACTGGAATTTCACGCCGGTGCGCAGGTTGAACGTCAGGGTCTTGCGGTCATCACTGACCTGCCAGCGCTCGGCCAGCGCCGGTACCAGGCGATCCGGCTGGGCGACGTCCTGCACCAGCAACATGTCATAGAGGTTGGCGTTGATCTCCGACACGTCCAGGCCGGTGGCCGCCGCCGGGTCGAGGGACAGCAGGTTGATCATGCTCATGCCGACGATCAGCTGATCGGCCGGTGTCTTGGCAAAGCTTGCAGGTACGGCGGTAACGGCCAGGGCGGCGACGAATACCCGCGCCCACAGCGAGGGGAAAATGTTCATAACAAGAGTGCCTTTTTTATATTTATAGGGCTCTTGATCAGCCCGACTTATGCCGGACTGACCGTGTACACGTCAGAAGCTTTTAAGCGTATTGGTCTCGATGAAGTTGAAATCGATGTCTTCACCCAGGCCCGGCAAGTCGGACAGGTGCACAAAACCGTCGCTGTCCATCGGGTCTACCAGACGCTTGAGGTAGGCCGGTACTTCGTCGTAATCCAGGTACGGGTGCAACAGGCCACGCTCATACCAGGTGCAGTTCTTGATCGCGCCGACGACAGCCAGATTGGCGGCGCCGTTGCCATGAATCTCGCAATCCATGCCGAAGGATTCAGCCAGGTGCGCAACCTTCAGGCACGGCGCAATACCGCCGACACCCGCCACACCGGCGCGCAAGATATCGCACACATCGTGCTTGACCCAACTGGCGCGGCTCAGGTGTTTGCCGGACAGGGTTTCCGGGCCCAGCACCGGAATGTCCAACTGCCCCGCCAGCCAGGCATAGGACTCGGCGGACTCTTCCATCATCGGTTCTTCGAACCAGGCGAAGTCGAGCTTCTCCAGCTCACGCCCGATGTACAGCGCTTCGGTGCGGCTGTACCAGTGATAACCATCGAGCATCAGGGCGATGTCCGGGCCGACTGCTTCGCGTACCGCAGCACAAGCCTGGACGTCGATGCGCGGGCTCGGGGCGAAGGACACCGGCGGCATCCAAGTGTGCAGCTTGATGGCCTTGTAGCCGCGCTGCACCAGGGTCTCGGCAAAACGCCCGTAGTCTTCAGGGGTCGCCAGGCCACCGGGCAGTTCGTCGCCACACATGGTGGAACCGTAGGCCGGCACTTTGTCGCGGAAACCACCAATCAACTTGTGCACCGGCACACCCAGTTTGCGCCCAGCCCAATCCCACAGGGCCTGCTCCACCAGCGCCAAGGCGCGGTCGGTCAACTGGCTGGCACTGCCACGCTGCCAATGCGCGAGGTCATGCCAGATTTTTTCGCGATCGAAGGCGTTCTGCCCCACCAGCACTTTGCGCACGAAACCATCAAGCACATACGGGCGGATCAGTTCAGGGGCGCCGAAGGCATAACCCTCGTGACCGTCTTCGGTCTGGATGCGCAGCAAAGCCATCTGCGCCTGGGTGACATCACCCGGGTGCGCATGGCCGGCGCTGTCCACTGCGCGGCGGGTCGGGTAGGAAAATACCTGGACGTTGACTGCTGTGATTCTCATGGACGTCGTAAGCCTTCTTATTGGATTTGTGACGGAAGTGTCGTCTGTTGCGATCGATCATAGGTCATCGTACAACGCTTGAAAAGACCCAATAACCCGCCTCTCGCCTGCGTACATTTTCAGTAAATCCCGACAAAACCCTTATTTTTAAAGACAACTAAGGAATAACCAGGATTGCTGTAAAGCCCTATTCATTGGGCACATATGTTTCAAAGTGTTTCAAAACCACCGATAACCCATAGACGAGTCGTCTTGTCGTACGATAACGTATATCGGCACCTTAGATGAGATCCATACGCAACAAAGCACTGCCGTAGCAACCGTCAAACGACCCTAACAAAAACAAAAAAGAAGACCGTATGAACACCACCCTACGCACGCTCGTTACTGCCCTGACCCTCGGCCTGCCGCTGTATGTCAGCGCTGACTCTGCCAGCATCAACTACCGCCACCAGTTCACCGAGGAGGACAGCGCCCACGCTGACCGAATCAAGCTCAACTACCGCCTGGACAGTGGCCTGGGATTTGAAGCGGAAATGAAATACCGCACCGCCGGAGACCGTGAAGACGTCGCCTACGACAACATGGTCAACAACGGGCACGAGTTCACCGTGAGCTACAACTACAAACTCAGCGCGCAATCGACGTTGACCCCGGCGTTCCAGATGGACAGCTCGAAAGACTCGACCACCTACAAGTTCGGCCTCAAGTACAACTACAAGATCAACGACGCCTTCTACGCCGCCACGCGCTATCGCCTGGATGCCAAGAAGCTGGACCGCGATCAGGTCGACGAGGACTTGCCCGACCACATCAAGGATGACCAGACCACCCATCGTTTCGAGGGCTGGCTCGGCTACACGCCGGCCAGTAAGTGGGCGTACGAATATCAGTTCATCTACTTCAAGACTGACTACATCCGCTACGACAACAAGAAGAGCGATTACGAACAGAACCTGAGCGTCAAATACAAGCTCAACAAGGAATGGGCCCCGTTCATGGAGATTGGTGATGTGAAGGTCAACGCCACGTCCGAAGACCGCCAGGCGCGGTGGCGCCTGGGCATCCAGTACAACTTCATGTAAAGCCTCCACGACTTGCCTGGCGAGTGCGCATCGCTCGACAGGCAAGCCACCTGCATTCAGCGTTCAATGGAAGACCTGACCATGACCACACAACCCAAACCCTTCACGCGCATCTTGCTCACCGGCGCCGCCGGCGGCCTGGGGCAAATCCTGCGGAACACCTTGCAGGCCCACGCTGGCATCGTCCGCGCCTCGGACATCAGCCCCATGGCGCCCAGCCGTGGTGAGCACGACGAAGTGATCACCTGCAACCTGGCCGACAAGGCCGCCGTTGCGGCGTTGGTCAACGGCGTCGACGCCATCGTTCACCTGGGCGGGATTTCCGTGGAGCGGCCGTTCGAGGAGATTCTCGACGCCAATATTCGCGGCACATTCCACATTTATGAGGCGGCGCGACAACAGGGGGTCAAGAGGATTGTGTTTGCCAGTTCCAACCACGTCACCGGTTTCTATCCCCAGGACGTTGAACTGGACGTGCACTCACCGCGCCGCCCGGATGGCTACTACGCCCTCTCCAAGGCCTACGGCGAAGACCTGGCGGCGTTCTACTTTCACCGCTACGGGATTGAAACCGTGAGTTTGCGCATCGGCTCGTCGTTCCCCGAGCCGCGCAACCGGCGGATGCTTTCGACGTGGCTTAGCTACACCGACCTGGACCATCTGGTTGCGCGCGCCCTGCTGGCCAAGGATGTGGGACACAGTGTGGTGTATGGCGTCTCGGCCAATCGCGATCGCTGGTGGAGCACTCGGCACACCGAGCACCTGGGCTTTGCACCCAAGGACAGTTCGGAAGCGTTTCGCGCCAAGGTCGAGCAACAACCGCCAGCGCCGGCTGATGAACCAGGCAGCCGGCTTCAGGGCGGCGCATTCACCGCGGCCGGGCCGTTCGACAACTCGGCGGCGGCGGCTTCATAGGCCCGGCGCATGCGCTCGCGACTGTTGGACAGGTGCAGGCGCATCGCCGCCCGAGCCGCATCGGCGTCACGGCGCAGGATGGCTTTGTAGATGTCCTCATGCTCACGACTCAAGCGCTCCAGGAAGGGCTCCTTGTTGTCGTTGGCCAAGCGTTTTGAGTGCAGGCGTGTGCGCGGCAGGATGTTGACCCCCAGGTGCAACATGATGTCAGTGAAGTAGCGATTGCCCGTGGCTAACGCGATCTGCTGATGAAACTGAAAGTCTGCCGACACCGCATAGTCGGCACTCACCGCCCGCGAGTTCAGCGCATCCAGCGAGTCGCGCATCACCCGCAACTGCTCGTCGGTGCGCCCTACGCACGCCAGGCCGGCGGCCTCCACCTCCAGGCTGATGCGCAACTCCAGCACGGCCAGCACATCCTGCAAGGTCACGATGCTGTCCGGGTCGATGCGAAACCCGCTGGGGCTGGGGATATCCTTCACAAAGGTGCCGACGCCGTGCCGGGTTTCCACCAGGCCTGCGGCTTGCAGGCGCGAAATGGCCTCGCGCACCACCGTGCGGCTCACGCCATGTTCGGCCATCACTTCGGATTCGGTGGGCAGCTTGGTGGCACGCGGCAGCTCACCGGAACAGATGCGCCGGGAAAGCTCGGTGACCAGTTCTTCAGCCAGGCTGCGGTGCCGGCGTCGAACGGTGGGCTGGACGTTCGGGTTGTCCATCAAGAACGGGTATCTCGGTTAGCGGAGGAACGCGCATCATAGCGCATTCGGTTGTACGACAACCTTTCCTGTCCGTTCGCAGCGCCTTCGCCTACACGAAAGACTCTGCCAGGCCGCTCTCGACGGTTACTGAGCGGACTAAAAATGTGCAGGATTGCTCAACGCCTCGGTGCATGATCGGGCTATGATCGGCCGATATGAACCGGATGCCCAACGCCCCATGTCTGTTGATCTGCAAGCTCTCTACCCGAAACTGATCCACCTGATGCTGGATACGGTCTTTGTCGTCGACGGTGACAGCCAGATTGTCTTCGTCAGCGATGGCTGTGAGGCCCTGCTCGGCTACCGTGCCGACGAACTGATCGGCACCCAGATCACCCACTACATGCACCCTGAAGACCTGGCGCGCACCCGGGCCTCGATTGTGCGGGTCATGAATGGCCAATCCCATGTCGACTTCCGCAACCGCTATCTACGCAAGGATGGCAGTGTCGTGCACATCCTATGGGCAGCCTTCTGGTCCCAAGAGGTGGGCGCACGGATCGGGGTCGCCCGGGATGTGACGGCGCTCACCCAGGCCGAAGAAGAACTGCGCTTCCTTGCCCATCATGATCCGCTGACCGCACTGACCAATCGCTCGCTGTTCAATGATCGGCTGGACCGCGCCCTGCACCTGGCACAGTCCCACAACCGCAACTTGGCGTTACTGTTTCTGGACGTCAATGATTTCAAGGGCATCAACGATGTGCATGGCCATGCCATGGGCGATCGCGTGCTGTGTGTGATTGCCCGACGGTTGGAACGCTGCGTGCGCGAGAGCGACCTGGTGGCGAGGATGGGCGGTGATGAGTTCACGGTGCTGCTGACGGACATCCCGTCGCGGGAGGCTATTTCTGCCAAGGTGGTGCAGATACTCGCGGTCATGGCCGAGCCGCTGGGCCCAGAGTTTGGCGGGGTAGTGATGCCGTCCTGCAGTATCGGCGTGGCGGTTTATCCCCAGGACGGAGAGGACGCCGATAGCCTGCTCAGCCATGCGGACGGAGATATGTACCGGGTAAAAAGGCGCCGATTTGCGGCAGAGTGACAAGGCGGGGTTTCGCATCGGGCAGGTCGGTCACCCGCCCAATGCAGAACCCCCTCTGAAGCTTACAACCGACAGGCATTGACCAGCGGTACCCGACCGCGCCAGGGCTGGGCCCGCTCCAACTGCCCCGCGAGGGCAAACAAGGTACTTTCTTCGCCAAAGCGCGCGGCGAAATGAGCGCCCATCGGCAAGCCGGCAGCGCTCCAGTACAACGGCACCGACATCGCCGGTTGCCCGCTGGCATTGAACAGTGCCGTGAACGGCGAGTAGCTGTGGAACTGTTCAATCAGATCTTCCAGGCTCAGACGGTCGTCTTGCAGGTCCAGCTCACCGATTGGCACCGGCTCGCGTGCCAGGGTCGGCGTGAGGATCAGGTCGTAATCCTGCATGAACACCGCCAACTGCCGACCCAAGGCATGAATCCACTCCACGGCCCCCGCGTACTGCGCACCACTGACATCGCCCTTGCTGCGCAAAATGATGCGGGTGCGAGCTTCCAGCTCTTCAGGCTGCACAGCGAAACCGCGCATCTGGCCCAACACATCAACATAGTGGCGAGTACTTGCACCAATGATGGTGAAGACCTGATCAAGAAACGTCGGCAACACCACCGGCAAGCTGACCGGTTCAACGCGGTGGCCCAGGGATTCACACAACCTGGCGGCCTGGCGCACGGCTTCCACACTTTCGCTGGAAGTCGGCCAAGGCCCGAGGTGCTCAACCAGGGCGATGCGCAGCGGCCGGGGATCACGCTGCAGCGCGGTGACATAGGGCTGTGCCTGCAGCGGCGCGGCATAAGGTGCGCCCAGGTCGATCCCGGCCGTGGCATCCAACAGCGCGGCGCTGTCACGCACCGACAAGGTAATCGCATGGGGGGTGCCCATGCCGGCCCAGCCCTCGCCGATCATCGGCCCGGACGGCAACAGCCCACGGCTGGGTTTGAAGCCGAACACCCCACAGCAGGACGCCGGCACGCGCAAGGAACCGCCGCCATCGTTGCCATGGGCAAACGGTACGACGCGCGCCGCCACCAAGGCTGCCGCGCCGCCGCTGGAACCGCCGGCACTGTGGCCGATATTCCAGGGGTTGCGTGTGGCGCCAAAGCGGTTGGACTCGGTGGAGTACGACGTGCCGAACTCGGGTGAGGTGCTGGTGCCGAGAATCACACACCCGGCACGACGGATACGGCTTACATGTTCAGCTTCAAAGTCAGCGCGAGCGCCTCCCAACGCCTGCGAGCCATTGGTCATCGCCGCGCCGTTAACCGGTGAAAACAGGTCCTTGATCAAGGTCGGTACCCCGGCAAACACACCGTGGCCGGGGCGCGATGCGCGTGCCGACTGCCGCGCCGAATCGTAAAGCCGCTCGGCCACCGCGTTCAGCTGCGGTTCGACCCGTTCGATACGCTCAATCACCGCTTCCAGCAGCTCGCCGGGCTGCACCTCACCGCGCCTGACCCATTCGGCCAAACCGGTGGCGTCCTCGCTGTCCAGCAGGTTGTGGATGTCCATGTTCGTCTCCTATTGATTATGAATGACTTGATCCGAATGCCTGGGTCAGCGCTTTGCGCCGTGCTTGCAGGCCTGCCAGTGCCCAGGCCAGGGCCGAGGCAAAACTGGCACAGGCCAGCCACAGGATTGAACGACGTACGTCACCCGAGTAAACGCTGAGCAAGGCCACCACCAGCGGGCTGACAAATTGACCGAAATACAGAAACGCCGTGAACCCACCCAAGCCGCGCCCACGGGTTTTCGCGCTCAGGGCATTCATCACCGGCGCCATCGCGTTGGGCACCAGCAGCCCGGCGCCCAGGCCATGGATCAGCACTGCCACAAACACCATGCTGTAGCTCGGTGCGCGCATCAGCAGCCACAATCCCAGGCCCAACAGGCTCAGCAACAGCGCATTGCAGCCGGGGATACCGATGCGTCGGCGCAGCAGCGGCCAGGCTAACGAACCACCTAGGGTTGCCAGCAGACTGCCCCCCGCCGACAGCCCGATCATCGTGCTTGAAGTAATGCCGAGGCTGACGAGTAAAACCGGCGCCTGGATCGGCACGATAAAACTCAGCACCATCCCACTGAGGATCAGCAGATAACCGAGCACCAGGGGCAGCACGGCCACCCTGCCCTGTTCAGCCACCTCGGCGGGCTGGCGAGCGGCTGCGGCGGGCTCCCACAGCACCTTGATCATCATCGGCACCAACAACAGTGGCAGCAGGTACAGCAGGAATGGCAGGCGCCAGGAGTGTTCGCCCAACGCGCCGCCCACAACATAGAACAGCGAGCCGACCAAACCGATGGTGACCACCTGCCGGTTGATATAGCGCAACCGCTCCTCGCCGTGCCAATAGTCGGCAATCAGCGTGGCGCAACAGGTCATCACCGCAGCCTCCGCCGCACCGAACAATAGGCGCACGCCGACGATGGCGGGCAAGTTATCCAGCAGCGCCGGGATAGCCCCGAGCACGGCATACAACAGGGTGGCGATCACCAGCAACGCCTTGCGCCCGACCCGGTCGGCCAACCAGCCGGCCAGCGGCGCGCACAGCGCAATCGCCAGTGCCGGCCCGGTGACCGCCAACGGCACCAACAAGTCGGCACGCGGTTCCAGCGCACCGAACTCGGCGCCCAGCTTGGGCAGGATCGGCGCCACCATGGCCGCGCCCATGATGGTCAGGCTGCTGCCCAGCATCAGCACCAGCCCTTCACGGCGCCCGGTGGCTTGCCGTGGTGATGGGGAATCGGAATGTGATGAGTTCATGGCCAGCCCCTTAGAAACTTTGAGAAATGCGCAGCGCCACGGTGTAACCCTCGGCACGGTTGCGGGCATCGGTTTCCTTATAGGCATGCAGCCACACGGGCGGCAGGCCGGGCTTGAAATAACTCACTGCAGGACCGACAGCCAGCACCCGCGCGCGGTTGCCCGATTGCAGCCCGGGCGCGTCGTCATCGCTGAACTGGCGGTAGTAATAGCCACCCAGGCCAAGAGTCCACGGCCCCACGTGCTGGCCCACGGCAAACTCGTGACGGTACTCGACACCGTTCTTGTAATCGGTCGCGGGGTTACGGGTATTGACGTCGACTTCAAAGCTGGAAGAAACCTCGAAGCCACTGTCGGTGATGTAGGTGGCGTTGACGATCGGCGAGAACGTCCAGTGATTGAGCCCTGGAGAAATCAAACGATTCTTGTCGTAGTCACCGGTGGGCGTCTGGATCTGCAACTGCGTGTTGATAAACAGATTCGGCGACAGGTTCCACTGCAGGATCACCGGCAACAGTTGCACGTCGGCCATTCGAAACGGATCGGCCTCCAGGCTCAGCGGCCCCACCGGCGTCTGCACCTTGACGGAAGCGTCCATCTTGAAAAACGGCACCACGGCGCCGAAACCATAGGTGGCGCCCAATACGGTGTAATCGGTCATGCGCATATAGGCAACGCCGATGGACAACACATCCAGTGAGAAGTGGTTGTCGACAGCGCGCCCTTGGCGATCCTTCTGCACGTTGGCCGAATAGAATGCCGTGCGCAGCCCTACAGTTCCGAAAGGCGTGGCCGGCGGCATCATCCCTGCGCCAAAGTCATAGACACCGACGGCCGTCGTCGGCGCACCGTTCTCGGTGGCCTGGACACTGGCGCAGCAACCCAGCAGACCCAGGGTGAACAGCGTCATGCGTGCGGCGCTTGCGTTATTGTTATGAATCATCGAATGCCCCTCCCATCAAGTGGTGTGGGCCATCCTAGTAACGCGCGACGTGAGCCGGTTATCCGTTTTCAGCAGAGTTGCGTGCGGCGCAGGGTCTGTGAAGGGCTTTCGCCAAACAGGGTGCGGTAATCGCCGGAGAACCGGCTCAAATGCCAGAAACCCCAACGCGCAGCCACTTCCTGTACGCCATGGGCCTGGGTGCTCGTTCGCAGTTCGCGGCGCACTGCATTGAGGCGCAGTGCACGCAGATAAGCCACCGGGTTGATGCCCAGGGTTTCCTGAAAACAGTATTGGAGTTTGCGCCGGCTGGCGCCGATGTGATTGCACAGATCGAGGATCGACAGCGGTTCGTCGAGGTGACTCAACGCGTACTCGCGGGCGCGGTCGACCATCCTTTTGCGCGCCGTGGGGTTGAGGGGTGGCGCCTGGTCCGGCGCGATCAACTCCAGCACATGCAGCATCACCGCATCGCGTATGTCGCGCCGGATCGAATCGTGCCCCAGCACGGCATCACGGCCCTGATCGCAGCCTGCCAATTCATCGAACAACGCCGCGAGGTCACGTTGCACGGATGAATGGCCCAAGCGGTAACACTTGGGAAGATCGGTAATTCGAAACTGACTGCCTTGACGCTCTAGCACATGTTCGAGTGCGTGCTCTTCGATGGCCACGCCCAGCAGATCCAAGTGCTGTGGGGTGTGCAGTTCGGGAAGATTTTCACCGTGGGCCACCAACAGGCTGGGCTCGTGGATCGGGTGCCCCGAGCAATACACCGGGCCGTCGGCACTCAAGGGAATGCTGAAGGTGATTGCGCCTTCCCAGGCCGCGCCCCGTTTGATCATGGCCTGGTTAGAGCGGTCGCGCACCAGTTGCATCCAGTCCGAACGGAACGCCACCAACTCACCGGTAAAGGGGCCGGGGGATAACTGATCGTAGCGAACCTGCCAGCCGTCCATATTGCGCGCGTGTTCATCGATGTCGCTGGTCAGAAAACGCTGGAGGGGCAGCGTCGGTGCAAGCACCACCGAGGCCACAGGCGTCAGCACATTATTATTGTTCATTGACCCAACCTTTTTCAGTTGCAAGGCTTACAGGTCATATCGCACGCAAGTTCCATTCCGAACCCAGAGCAGCTCGTGCAGGTGTGCCGAAAATGGATAGTAAGGATTCGCGACCGCGATGCCATCCACGGACAAAGACGTTCACCTATTAATGAAATTTTTGCCTGTTCAAGGCTTGATGTTTTTCAACTCATTGAGCAAGCCCAGCAACTGCTCCATTTTCTCGGCGCCAAACTGCTCTTCGATTTTCTGGTAGTTGCTTTCCATGCCCTCACTCATGGAGACGAAGCATTGCTGGCCGCGCTCGGTGAGGCCCACAAATACCCGGCGTTGGTCCTGGCTGGACTTCTGCCGACGCACCAGGCCGTCGCGCTCCAGGCGGGTCAGCACACCGGTCATGCTCGGCTTGAGGATGCAGGCCTGCTGGGCGAGCTGATGGCTTTCGAGTTCGCCCTGCTGGCGCAGGATGCGAATGACCCGCCACTGTTGCTCAGTCAGTTCATGCTTGTTCAGGGCCGGGCGGAAGAAAGCCATTGCGGCTTCACGGGCTTGCAGCAGGGTCAGTGTCAGCGAAGGTCTGGGGTTGGCCATGACGGCACCACTTGAATGGGCGAGTCGGCAGCTTAGTGTCGCCGGCCAGCGGCTGCAAGCGGCGTTGGCGCTGTGAAAAGTACAATCGGTTCCGCGTAAAAGCCATTCTGTCGCGGCGCGCCGATGCGCATGATGATCCCTACAAGATCAACAAGACCAAGGCGCGAAGCCCCTATGCCTGGCTCAACGCAAACCCGATTGGCGCTGGCGGTACTCCCCCGGCGTGAGCTGTGCGTAACGCTGGAAAAAACGACTGAAATAGGCCGGATCCTTGAACCCCAACTGATAGCAGATCTCGTTGGCCGAGCTCCCGGTAAACAGCAGCAGGCGCTTGGCTTCCTGCATCAGGCGCTCCAGGATCAGGCGCTTGGACGGCAAGTCGGCAATACGTCGGCATACATCGTTGAGCCGTGCTTCTGTCACCCCAATGCCCTGGGCATACCGCGACAACGGCCAGTGTTGCTGATAGTGCACTTCGATCAGCTCATTGAAGCGGTGGAAGATTTTCAAGTCTTCGTGCCTGGCGGGCGTGGCTTTCAACGAGTGGGAGCACAGCCGCAACAGGCTGATCATGATCAACCGCGTCAGGCTGTCCAGGGCCGCGCTGCGCCCGGAACGCTGGGCTTTCACTTCTTCGCTCAGTTCCTCGAACAGATAATCCAAGCGGCGGATATCCCCCGCGTATTGCGGCTCCAACTGCGCCAGGGCGACACACGCGGCCGGCAATTGCGCACCGGCCGGTGCCAGGCTGGCGTCGGCTTCGATCAGTTGCCACACCAGCTGCTGACGCACCGTCAGCACGTGCCCGTCACTGTCGGCCTCGGTCACAAACGAGTGCGGGACCGTGGGTGGCGTGAGGAAGAACATCGGCCCGGATTCGACGTATTGCTGGTCGTCCAGGTACACGCGCACGGTGCCGCTTTTTACGTAGTGAACCTGGAAAAACCGGTCATGCCGGTGAACGGGCATGTTGCGCCCGAAGAAATCCGCCAGGTTCGCCAGTTTGTCGTAGTGGACTTCAGCGTCGCTGTAGCGCTGGTCGTACACCTGGCCAATGTTGATGTTCGGGATGGGTTGACGGTCGCTCATCGCACGCTACTCGTTTTTATTGTGATTGCTGCAGTGCAGCAGCGCTCATCCTGCACCGATTTGGGCGGCACAACCACCGCACAAACAGTCTGCCACCCTTGACGATAGTTAACATCTTAATTATAACTGTTAACACATTAACTAAATACAGGGCCCCCACGGCTCTGCCAGGAGAAAGCATGAGCCGCGCCTTGCATGACGTCGCGACTGGCACCCTTTTTGGTGTCGCACTGAACTACCAGGGGCTGCTCAAGCAGCGCCTCGCCGAGTTCGAACAGCCGCCGTATCAGAAACCGCCGGTCAAACCGGTGCTGTTCATCAAGACGCCCAACACCCGCAACCAGCACGGCGCCGAGGTGGTGCATCCAGGCCAGGGCGAACGCTTGCAGCCTGGGCCGGCATTGGGGGTGGTCATGGGCAAGAGCGCCAGCCGCGTCAGCCCGGCCGAAGCCCTCGATTACGTGGCCGGCTACACCCTCGTCAATGAGTTCAGCCTGCCGGAAGACAGCTACTACCGCCCCGCCGTCAAAGCCAAATGCCGCGATGGTTTCTGCGCCATCGGGCCCGAGCTGATACCCACGGCGCAGGTCTCGAACCCGCACAATCTCGCGATCACCCTGTACGTCAACGGCGAGATTCGCCAGCAAAACACCACGGCCAACTTCGTGCGCAACATTCCATTGCTGATCGCCGAGATCAGCGAATTCATGACCCTGCACGCGGGCGATGTGCTGATAACCGGCACTCCCGAAGGCCGGGTGGATGTGCAGCCTGGCGACACCGTGGAGGTCGAGATCAGTGGCCTGGGCCGCCTGGTCAATCACATCAAGGCGGAGGAGCTCTCATGAAACACGCCCGTATTCGCTTTGAAGGTGAAGTCCATTCGGTACAGGTCGAAGCTGAAAACGCCGTACGCCTGGCTGACGGCCGCCTGCTGGCCGAAGACCAGGTGCAATGGCTGCCACCGGCGACCGGCAGCATGTTCGCCCTGGGCCTGAACTATGCCGACCACGCCGCTGAACTGGCTTTCAAGCCGCCGACCGAACCGCTGGCCTTCATCAAGTCCGTGGGCACGTACACCGGCCACAACCAGGTGACCTGGCGCCCGGATAACGTCGCCTACATGCACTACGAGTGCGAACTGGTGGCCGTCATCGGCAAGCCGGCGCGCAACGTCAAGCGCGAAGACGCCCTGGATTACCTGGCGGGCTACACGGTGTGCAACGACTACGCCATTCGCGACTACCTGGAAAATTACTACCGGCCCAACCTGCGCGTGAAAAACCGCGACGCCACCACGCCTGTCGGCCCGTGGATCGTCGATGTAGCCGATGTGCCGGACCCAGGCAACCTGAAACTGCGCACCTGGATCAACGGCGAGCTGCGCCAGGAAGGCAGCACCCAGGACATGATTTTCGACATTCCCTACCTGATCGAATACCTGTCCAGCTTCATGACCTTGCAACCCGGCGACATGATCGCCACCGGCACGCCCGAAGGCCTGGCGGACGTCGTGCCTGGCGATGAAGTGATTGTGGAAGTCGAAGGCGTAGGCCGCCTGGTGAACCGAATTGTCAGCGAAGCGGCGTTCTTCAGCGCCCGTAAAGAGGCTTAAGCAGCATGATCAAACATTGGATCAACGGCCGTGAGGTCGAAAGCAAAGACGTGTTCGTCAACTACAACCCGGCCACCGGCGAAGCCATCGGCGAAGTGGCCAGCGGCGGTGCCGAGGAAGTCGCGCAAGCCGTGGCCGCAGCCAAGGAAGCCTTCCCGAAATGGGCCGGCACCCCGGCCAAGGAACGTGCGCGCTTGATGCGCAAGCTAGGTGAACTGATCGAACAGAACGTGCCGCACCTGGCCGAACTGGAAACCCTCGACACCGGCCTGCCGATCCACCAGACCAAAAACGTATTGATTCCCCGCGCCTCGCACAACTTCGACTTTTTCGCCGAAGTCTGCACGCGCATGGACGGCCACAGCTACCCGGTCGATAACCAGATGCTCAACTACACCCTGTACCAGCCGGTGGGTGTCTGCGCGCTGGTCTCGCCATGGAACGTGCCGTTCATGACGGCCACCTGGAAGACCGCGCCATGCCTGGCCCTGGGCAATACCGCCGTGCTGAAAATGTCCGAGCTGTCGCCGCTGACCGCCAATGAACTGGGGCGCCTGGCGGTGGAGGCCGGCATTCCAAAAGGCGTGCTCAACGTCATCCAGGGTTACGGCGCGACCGCCGGTGACGCCCTGGTGCGCCACCCCGATGTACGCGCGATTTCATTCACCGGCGGCACCGCCACCGGCAAGAAGATCATGCAGACCGCCGGGCTGAAAAAGTACTCCATGGAACTGGGCGGCAAGTCGCCGGTGCTGATCTTCGAAGATGCCGATCTGGAACGTGCCCTCGACGCCGCGCTGTTCACCATCTTCTCGCTCAACGGCGAACGCTGCACCGCCGGCAGCCGGATCTTTATCCAGGAAAGTGTGTACCCGCAGTTCGTCGCCGAGTTCGCCGCGCGCGCCAAACGCCTGATCGTCGGTGACCCGCAAGACCCGAAAACCCAGGTCGGCTCGATGATCACCCAGGCCCATTACGACAAGGTCACCGGCTACATCAAGATCGGCCTCGAAGAAGGCGCCACCCTCCTCGCCGGTGGCCTGGAGCGCCCGGCCAACCTGGCGGCGCACCTGAGCAAAGGCCAGTTCATCCAGCCCACGGTGTTCGCTGACGTGAACAACAATATGCGTATCGCCCAGGAAGAAATCTTCGGCCCGGTGGTGTGCCTGATTCCGTTCAAGGACGAAGCCGAAGCGCTGCAGCTGGCCAACGCCACCGAGTACGGCCTGGCGTCTTACATCTGGACCCAGGACATCGGCAAAGCGCATCGTCTGGCCTATGGCATCGAAGCGGGCATGGTATTCATCAATAGCCAGAACGTGCGCGACCTGCGCCAGCCGTTCGGCGGTGTGAAGGGCTCCGGCACCGGCCGTGAAGGCGGCCAGTACAGCTTTGAGGTGTTCGCTGAGATCAAGAACGTGTGTATCTCGATGGGCAGCCATCACATTCCACGCTGGGGCCTCTGAGCAACACCCGAAGCCCCTAAGAAAACAACAACAATTTCAGGAGAATCATCATGGGCGAAGTCGTCCTGGCGGCGAAAATCTGTCACGTTCCCTCGATGTATTTGTCGGAGCTGCCTGGCAAGCACCACGGCTGCCGCGAAGCGGCGATTGCCGGGCACAAGGAAATCGGTCGGCGCGCCCGCGAGCTGGGCGCCGATACCGCCGTGGTGTTCGACGTGCACTGGCTGGTCAACAGCGCCTATCACGTCAACAGCGGCAAGCACTTCAAAGGCATCTACACCAGTAACGAACTGCCGCACTTCATCAAGAACATGGCGTACGAATACCCCGGCTGCCCGGAGCTGGGCGAGCTGATCGCCGCCGAGGCCAACGCCGCCGACGTGCGCACCCTGGCCCACAACATCCCGAGCCTGGAACTGGAATACGGCACCCTGGTACCGATGCGCTACATGCACATGGGCGTACCGGACGAGCAGACATTCAACGTCGTTTCGATTGCCGCCTGGTGTGCCTGGCATCGCCTGCAAGACAGCTTCACCTTCGGCGCCGCCGTGCGCCGGGCCATCGAGAAGAGCGACCGCAAAGTCGTGGTGCTGGCCTCGGGGTCGCTGTCGCACCGTTTCTCCGACGACCGCAATGCCGAAGCCAATATCCATAACTGGACGCGCGAGTTCGACAAACAGGTCGACCTGCATGTGGTGGAACTGTGGCGCCAGGGCCGCTGGAAAGAGTTCTGCGCCATGCTCCCGGACTACGCCGAGCATTGCTTTGGCGAAGGCAAGATGCACGACACCGCCATGCTCCTGGGTTTGCTCGGCGGGCCGGACTACGACAAGCCGGCCGAGATCATCACCGCGCCTTTCGGTAGCTCGGGCACCGGGCAGATCAACGCCATTTTCCCTGTTTGACCGCATGGCCGCGCGGCATCCCCGCGCGGCCTGAAGGAGCCGTTCATGCCCCACTTCATCGCTGAATACACCGACAACATCGAACAGCAGGCAGACCTGCCGGGCCTGTTCGAAAAAGTCCACGCCAGCCTGGGCGACAGCGGCGTGTTTCCCCTGGGCGGCATCCGCAGCCGTGGCGTGCGCCTGGACACCTGGCGCATGGCCGACGGCAAGCATGACTACGCCTTCGTGCACATGACGTTGAAGGTCGGCCATGGCCGCGACCTGGCGACACGGCAGCACGTCGCCGAGCGCCTGTTCGAGGTCATCACCCAGCACTTCGCCGATCTTCAGGCCCAGCGCCTGCTGGCCTTGTCGTTTGAAATGATCGAACTGCACGAGCAACTCAACTTCAAGCAGAACAACGTGCATGCGTTCCTCAAGGCGCAGGTCGGTTAAGACACCCTGCCCGTTCACACCCTCGGCCTCTCAGATAAAAAGTATAAAACCATGAGCACAGCCCATACCGCCGACAACCTCGGCCAGGTCGCACGCGACCGTACTCACAGCACCATCACCTGGCGGCTGATGCCGTTGTTGCTGATCTGCTACCTCTTCGCCCATCTCGATCGCATCAACATCGGCTTCGCCAAGATGCAGATGAGCGCGGACTTGAACTTCAGCGACACCGTCTATGGCTTCGGCGCCGGCCTGTTCTTCGTGGCCTACGCGCTGTTCGGCGTGCCCAGCAACATGGCCCTGGACCGAGTGGGCCCCAGGCGTTGGATTGCCACGCTGATGGTGGTGTGGGGCGTGCTGTCGACCTGCATGTTCCTGATCGACAGCGCCATGGGTTTCTATGTGCTGCGCTTTTTGCTGGGGGTGGCCGAGGCCGGTTTCTTCCCGGGCATCCTGGTGTTTCTAAACCGCTGGTACCCGGCCGGCCGTCGCGCTCAGGTTACCGCCCTGTTTGCCATCGCAGTGCCGATGGCCGGGGTAATCGGTGGTCCGCTTTCCGGCGGCATCCTTGAACACTTTCACGACCTGGGCGGCCTGCGCGGCTGGCAATGGATGTTCGTCATCGAAGGCGCCCCCGTGATTCTTCTCGGGCTGGTGGTGCTCAAGTGCTTGCCGGACAGCTTCGAGACGGTCAAGTGGCTGGCGCCGGAACAGAAGCAACAACTGCGCGAGCAACTGCACCGGGAAGAACACCGCAAATCGATCACCTCGTTTTCGGCGATTCTCAGCAACCCGCAGGTGTGGCTGCTGGTGGCGGTGTACTTCGCGGTGATGCTGGCGGTCAACACCCTGGCGTTCTGGATGCCGACGCTGATCCATGGCGCCGGCATCGGCAGCGACGGCAAGGTCGGCCTGCTCAGTGCGGTGCCGTACCTGGCCGGGTGTTTCTTCATGATTGGCTGTGGGCGCTCGTCCGACCGCCAGCGTGAACGCCGCTGGCACCTGTGCGTGCCCTTGCTGATGTCGGCCGCCGGTATTGCCATCGCCGGGCTCGCCCCCGCCAACCCGGCCGTGGTGCTGGGCGGCTTGATTCTCGCCGGCATGGGCGCCAGCGCGGCGTTGCCGATGTTCTGGCAACTGCCCCCGGCGTTCCTGTCCAACAGCACCCAAGCCGCCGGGATCGCCCTGATCAGTTCGTTCGGCAGCATCGCGTCATTCTTCGCGCCCTACCTGATCGGCTGGATGCGCGACACCACCCAGAGCGCCAGCCTGGCCCTGTACGTCCTGGCGCTGCTCATTGCTCTCGGTGGCTTGCTGGTGCTGCGCACCCGAGCGGCCATCGTCAACCCTCAATAAGAGACTCTTGCCATGCTTGATCAATCACTCATTTTGCAAGCCGCCGCGCGCCTCGACCAGGCCGAACGTTCACGCGAGCAGGTGCGCCAGTTTTCCCTCGATCACCCGGCGATCACCCTCGACGACGCCTATGCCATCCAGCGCGCCTGGGTCGCGCAAAAAATCAAGGACGGGCGCAAGCTGGTCGGCCACAAGATCGGCCTAACCTCCCGGGCCATGCAGGTCTCGTCCAACATCACCGAGCCGGATTACGGCGCGTTGCTCGATGATATGTTCTTCGATGAAGGCACCGACATCCCCTTCGAGCGCTTTATCGTGCCGCGCGTCGAGGTGGAGCTGGCATTTATCCTGGGCAAACCGCTCAAGGGGCCGAACGTGACGGTGTTCGATGTGCTCGACGCCACCGAATGGGTAATCCCGGCGCTGGAGATCATCGATGCGCGCATCCAGCAGGTCGACCCGCACACCAAGGCGACCCGCAAGGTGTTCGACACCATCTCCGACAACGCCGCCAACGCCGGCGTGGTCATGGGCGGGCGGGCCGTGCGCCCCTCCGAGATCGACTTGCGCAAGGTGCCGGCGGTGCTCTACCGCAATGGCGTGATCGAAGAGTCCGGCGTCTCCGCCGCCGTGCTCAATCACCCGGCCAAGGGCGTGGCCTGGCTCGCGAATAAACTGGCCGCCTATGACGTCACCCTGCAACCCGGGCAAATCATCCTGGGTGGCTCCTTCACCCGCCCGGTGGCGGCCAACCCTGGCGATACCTTCCATGTCGACTACGACATGCTCGGGTCGATTGCCTGCCGATTCGTTTAACGGGAGAGTGCCCATGGACATGCCTATCAACACCTTCAAACGTCGCCTGCGCAGCGGTGAAGCCCAGATCGGCCTATGGCTGGGTCTGGCCGATGCCTATTGCGCGGAACTGGCCGCCAATGCCGGTTTCGATTGGCTGCTGATCGACGGCGAACATGCGCCCAACGACCTGCGCGGCATGCTCGGCCAGCTCCAGGCCGTGGCGCCCTACCCTAGCCATCCGGTGATTCGCCCGGTGATCGGCGACACCGCGTTGATCAAGCAAGTACTCGACATTGGCGTGCAGACGTTGCTGGTGCCCATGGTGGAAAGCGCAGAACAGGCGCGGGAACTGGTGAGAGCCATCCACTATCCACCCCACGGCGTACGTGGTGTCGGCAGTGCTCTGGCCAGGGCTTCACGCTGGAACAGCATTGCCGGCTACCTCGACAAAGCCGATGAGCAGATGTGCCTGCTGGTGCAGATCGAAAACCGCGAAGGCCTGGCCAACCTGGATGCGATTGCGGCGGTGGAAGGCGTCGACGGTGTGTTTATCGGGCCGGCAGACCTGAGCGCCTCGATGGGCCATCGCGGCAACCCCGGCCACCCTGAGGTGCAGGCGGCAATCGAAGACGCCATCGCGCGCATCCGCAGCGCCGGCAAAGCCGCCGGCATTCTCAGCGCCGACCAGGCACTGGCCCGACGCTACATCGACCTGGGCGCGGCGTTCGTGGCGGTGGGCGTGGACACCACCGTGCTGATGCGCGGGCTGCAAAGCCTGGCGGCGGCCTTCAAGGATTCACCGGCGCCTGCCAGCGCGGCCGGCGCTATCTATTAGGGAGTGCGAACGAAAAGTGACCTGTGGCGAGGGAGGCCCGCTCGCCACAGGCTTATCTGACCGACATGCCGGCCTCGGCTCAGCGCTTGAGGGTTTTCAGCTCGTTGAGCAAGGTCAGCAACGTCTGCAACTTCTCCTCGCCAAACCCCGCCTGCAAGCGCTGGTAATTGGCTTCCATGCTCTGGCTCATCGAGTCGAAACAGGCTTGGCCCTTCTCGGCCAGCCGCACCAGCACGCGGCGTTGATCCTGTTGCGCCTTGCGCCGCTCCACCATGCCCGCCGCTTCCATACGCACCAGCACCCCGGTCATGCTCGGCTTGAGGATGCACGCCAGCTCGGCCAACCGGTTGATCTCAAGCTCATCGTGCTGGTTCAAGATCCGAATGACCCGCCATTGCTGCTCGGTCAACCCGTGTTGATTGAGCGAAGGACGAAAAAACCCCATGGCGGCTTCACGCGCATGGAGCAAAGTGAGGGTCAGGGATTGGCGCGGTTTGGACATGGGGGGTGGCGTCGCAATTAGTTAACAGATTAACAACATTCTAGCATTGGCAATTGTTCCCCGTGTGCGGCTTTACCGCGCGACCGGATTCAGGGTTGATTATTGGCAGCCACGGTCAAGAGCGGCGGCACACAGAATCAAGACACCTACCGCTCGGAAGGCACTTAATACACCCCAACAGGTACAGAGCTTCTTGTCGGCTCTGCAATGAGTTTCCCTTCACTTTTCCAGGCTGCGCCATGATCAATATCGAAACGCCGACCTACTACTCGGCAACCAGGAAATACAACCTCAGCTTCCCCTCCCTCGAACAGGACGTGGAAGCCGATGTGGTGGTGATTGGCGGCGGTTTCTCCGGCATCAACACCGCACTGGAACTCGCCGAAAAAGGCATCACCAATATTGTGGTGCTCGAAGCGCGCTACCTGGGCTTCGGCGGTACGGGCCGCAATGGCGGGCAGATCATGGCAGGGATCGGCCATGACCTGGAGAAGATCAAGCAACAAGTCGGCGACGAAGGCCTGCGCCAGATCTTTGAAATCAGCGAGCTGGGCGCCGGCATCATCAAGGATCGCATCGCCAAGTACGCGATCGACGCCGACTTCTGCCACGGCTACGGCTACATGGGCTTCAACGCCCGCCAGGAAAAAACCCTGCGCGCCTGGGAGAAGGACTTCAAGTCGATCAACACCCAGGACGAAATCCGCTTTATGGCGGGGTCCGAGGTCAAGCAGATCATTGGTTCAGACGCCTATACCAGCGCGCTGCTGCACATGGGCGGCGGGCACGTGCACTCGCTGAACCTGCTGCTGGGCGAAGCCAAGGCCCTGGCCGGCCACGGTGTGCGCATCTTTGAGCACAGCCCGGCGCTGGAAGTCAGTTATGGCGAACGCATCACCGTGCGCACCGGCCGAGGCTCGGTCAAAGCCTCCAAGTTGCTGTGGGCCTGCGACAGTTTTCTCAACAAGCTGGAACCGGAACTGCACAAGACCACCGTCAATACCTATGCCTTCCAGTTGATGACCGAGCCGTTGTCGGACGAGATGATCAACCGCATCAGCCCGATACGCGGCGCCTACAGCGATATTCGCCCGGTGATCGACTACTACCGGGTCACCAACGAAAACCGCTTGCTGTTCGGTGCCGCCACGCCTTTCGTCGAGCACATCCCGCTGGACCTCAAAGCCTGGAACCGCAACCTGATGCTGAAGATTTTCCCCTACCTCAAGGACGTGAAGATCGACCTGGCGTGGGGCGGGCCGATGGCGACCGGGGCCAACCTGTTCCCGCAGATCGGCACGCTCAGCGGACGCCCGAATGCCTTTTATGTGCAGGGCTACGCCGGCTTCGGGGTCACGCCCAGCCACATCATCTGCAAGGTCCTGGCCGAGGGCATGAGCGAAGGCTCGTCGCGCTACGACCTGATCAGCGCGGTCAAGCATGCGCAGATCCTGGGCAAGGACCATATCCGCCCGCTGCTGCTCACGGCCGGCAAAAGCCTTCATCAACTTTCGGGCTACTTCAACGGTCGCCGTTGAGCCCCGCTGTTTCATTCACAGGAGAACTGCCATGCCCGTTACCACCCTGAAGAAAGACATCCAATTATCGGACCTCGATGCCTGGGGCACCGTTGCCGATCTCGGTTCCGAGATCCTCGAAGGTGAAGTCAAAGCCTTTGGCAAAATGACCTTCGGCGCACCGACCGACGCCGTCAGCAGCGCCTATTTCGGCACTACCCAAGGCAAGTTCCGGATGGTCTACCCGTTCGCCGAACAAGCTACGGTGGTCACCGGTGAAGTGGTGCTGACCGACGAGAGTACTGGCCAGAGCACCCGTTACAAGGCGGGCGACAGCTGGTTCGTGACCAAGGGCACGCCGGTGCTGTGGGAGGTGGTGAGCGAGAGTTTTGTGAAGCACTATTTCGCGGTAGTCTGATCGCTCCCCTCTGCCGGCTTCGGCCGGCAGCGTTTGTTCCGGCGCAGGTGACTGACCATGCATGCCATCCCCGCTCAGGAAGTCGCCGGCCATTGCCTGCAGGCTTTCACTCAACTGGTGCCCGCCAGCCAGGCAGCGTTCTATTGTGTCGACCGCCAGCTGCAAGCCCGCGATTTCAGGCTGCAAGGCATGAGCGGTGAGATGCACCGCGACTACCTGGACAACTACCGCCAATTCGACCCGTTGCAACCGCGCAATTGCCTGTCCAGCGGGCTGGCGGTGGTGCCGCTGGGTTTTGCCATGGCCCGCCAGCCGCTGCGTGACAGTCGCCGCTATCAAGACTTCCTGCAGCGCTACGGTGTGGTCGATGTGGTGGAGATCGTCGCCCATCGCGCCAACCAGCCCCAGGCGGCCATCTCCTTGCTGCGCACGGCGGAGCAAGGGGTGTTCACCATCGACCAGTTGGCTCAGCTCAATGCCTTGCAGGCGTTGCTGCAAATGGCCGTAGCCAATATGCAGCCCTGCGACGATGCGCTGGCCGGTCTCACGCCCAAAGAGCGGCAGATTGCCTGGTTATTACGTCAGGGCGCGAGCAACAAGCAACTGGCCCTGGAGCTGGACGTCGGCCTGCCGACCATCAAGACGCACTTGATCCACCTGTTTCGCAAAACCGGTGTGAGCAGCCGTACCGAACTGGTCGCCGCGCTGTTTCTTTAAGCCGCCTCAACCCTTTGGTTGATAGGCGAGCCAGGTTGCCAACCGCATGATCCGGGGTGTCCATTCCCTCAACCGGAGCCATGCAATGACCACTTCATCCGACTGGATCACCGTAGGCGCCCTCGCCGACGGTTTTGCCCCCGACGCATTTATCCTGCCCAACCTTGCCGACCTCAACGGCAAGGCCTTCACCCTGCACTTCGCCAACGGCTGGCAGATCGAGCATCGATTCGACACCGAGCAGTTGCACTGGCACGCCGCCGACGGTCACTCCAGCGGTTCGGCAGCCTACCGCGCCACCTCGGTACGCCCGGGCCTGTACCTGGTCGACTTCATCAAGCATGAAGCCGGCCAGGCCTGGTCGATCAGCCTGGTGCTGGACACCACCACGTCGTCGTTCACCGCCGTGATCGGGCGCATGCCGGACCGCGAACAAACCGAGCAAGGCCTCTACAGCCGCGCCCTGGCCGGCAAGGCCCTGACTTCGGTTGACGTGGACTTCCTGCACGGCAGCCTGGATCAAGCCTGGCAGCCCGGCCAATGCCCGCACGCGCCCACCCAGGAACTGACCGGCCTGCGCAACCTGTATCGCTACAGCCCCAGCGAAGTCTATGAGCACATCTACCTGAACGATCAGTTCTATGCCTGGCAATGCCTCAAGGGCGTGGAGCAAGGCCTGTGCGATACCGATCGCTGCCACTACTACAAGATCGCCGATCAGCTGTACCTGTTCGTCTGGCGTGAAAAGATCATACCGACCCTCGGCTTGGTGCTGATCGACCTGCAACAGCACCGCAGCGATGGCAAGATCTTCGGCTATGCCGGTGCGTCGTTCGATGAGCTGTCGAACTTTCCGGTCAGCTCCTACTGCCAAGTGCTCAACCGCACGGAGTATCCCGATGCCTGATCCACGCACCGTTGTCATCACCGGTGCCGGCACGGGCATCGGTGCCGCCTGCGCGCGCTTGTACGCCGCCGAAGGGGCCAACCTGGTGCTCATCGGCCGTCGCCGCGAGCCGCTGGAGCAGGTTGCGCAGGACACCGGCGGCCTGGTGCTGGTCGGCGATGCAGCCTGCCCGACCACCTGGGAGGGTTTAGTCGCGCAGATTGGTGAGCGCTACGGTCGCCTCGATGTGCTGCTGGCCTGCGCCGGCGGGCATGGCGTGGGCAGCGCCACCCAGACCAGCCCACACACCTGGGAGGCGGCCTTGCGCAGCAACCTGGACAGCGCGTTCTACAGCGCCCGCGCCTGCCTGCCGCTACTGATCGAAAGCGCTGGCAATATCGTGCTGCTCGGCTCCATCGCCTCGCTGGCCGCAGGCCCCGACGTGTGCGGCTACACCACCGCCAAGCATGCGTTGCTCGGGCTCAACCGTTCGCTGGCGCGGGATTACGGCCCACGCGGCGTGCGGGTGAACTCGGTGTGCCCGGGGTGGGTTACCACGCCGATGGCCGACGAGGAAATGCAGCCGCTGATGAGCTTCCATGGTGACACCCTGCAGCAGGCCTATGCCCGCGTGTGCGCCGACGTGCCGTTGCGGCGTCCCGCCAGCGCCGAGGAAATCGCCAAGGTGTGCCGCTTCCTGGCCAGCCCGGATGCCGCGATCATCACCGGCGCCAACGTGGTCGCCGATGGCGGTTCGAGCATCGTCGATGTGCCCACACTGGCTTACGTCCATATGGAGCGTGCACATGCCTGAAGACTTGGATTTCAGCGGCAAGACCGTGCTGGTCACCGGCGGCGCCCAGGGCATCGGCCAGGCCATCGTCGAGGCATTCGCCTGGCGTGGCGCCCGCGTAATGATCGCAGACCTGCGCCAGGCAAAAGCCCAGGCATTGGCCGAAGGCCTGCGTGCGCGAGGCTGCCAGGTCGAGGCCATCGCGCTCGACCTGGCCGACGCGACTGCGGTGTTCGAGGGCATCAAGGCCATAGAACAGGACTGGGGCCGCCTGGATATCCTGGTGCACAACGCCGGCTACTTTCCGTTGACAGCGTTCGCGCAGATCACCCCGGCCGTTCTTGAACGCACGCTGGCGGTGAACCTCTCGGCCCTGTTCTGGCTGACCCAGGCCGCCTTGCCGATGTTTCAACGCCAGGGCGGTGGCTGCGTGCTGGTCACCTCATCGGTCACCGGGCCACGGGTCGCCTATGCCGGGCTCAGTCACTACGCGGCGTCCAAGGCCGGGGTCAACGGTTTTATCCGCAATGCTGCGCTGGAGCTGGCGACTTACCAGGTGCGCGTCAACGGCGTCGAGCCAGGGATGATTGCCACGCCGGCCATGGACAACCTGGGCGACAGCCAGGTCAATGCCGACATCGCCAGCCGCGTGCCGCTGGGACGGCTGGGTGCCGCTCAGGATATTGCCGGGGCGATGCTGTTCCTGGCCTCCGACCTGGCGACCTACATCACCGGGCAGACCATCGTGGTGGACGGCGGGTCGACGCTGCCTGAGGTGAAATGACCTCCATCAGGTTGTAAATCGGATCAAATGTGGGAGGGTCGGTGTATCCGTTGAATAGCGCTCGGCCCCTTCAAGCAGCGACAGTGAATCACTGAACACCCGCGACAACGCCGCAAGCCGTTTGACGTAACCCTGGGGCGTCGAATAGATCAGCTCCACATGCAAGCTGTCGACGATACCCAGGTAAGCGTCACAAAACACCTCAAGCGCCTCGGGTCGTACCATCCTGTACCGCCCTTGCGCGGCACGCTGAAAATCCTCGCGAATGCTGGCCAGGTACCCCTCAAATCCTGCCGTAATGACGCTGCGAATTTCCGCCGGCGGAAAGTACGCCGTGCGCAACAGGAAGCGCAGGTGCGCCGACCCTTCATAGCGCCCGCTCAACCGCTCAAGGTGCAATTGCCCCGGCACGCCGGTGTGGGCGGCTTCTTCCTTGAAGCACTGTGCGATGTACTGGTGTTCATGGGCCAGGGCAATCTCGAATACCGTCTGAAACAGCGCGTTCTTGCTGACAAAATGCGCATACAGAGACGCCTTGCGCATGCCCGCCCCGACCGCGATTTCGTTCAGCGATGAAGCGTCGTAACCGTGGGCGGCAAAGTGTTCGACCGCGACTGCGCAAATGTTATGGGCCGACAGCGTGAGCGGTTTCATTGATCGATGGATACCTTACGCCGCACCGACCGCTAGCTGCAGATGAGTGGAACGAAAATCCTTGGGCGACAGCTCGAATTGCTTCTTGAACGAGCGGCTGAAGTGTGCGGAATCGGTGAAGCCCCACTTGTAGGCAATCGACGTAATCGACTCGCTCTTGAGGAAGGGGTTGGTCAGATCGTCCGCGCTGCGCTTGAGCCGCGCACGCTGGATGTAGCGGCAGACGCTGTCGTCCTGCTCTTCAAACAAGCGGTACAAATGCCGCACCGAGATGTTCAAGCGGCTGGCCAGGCCCACCGGGCTCAGGCCGGGTTGGGTCAGGGACTCGTCGATGACTTTCTGCACATAACTGCGCAGGTTGCTGCCCTGCAAGGACACGGTGCTGTCGCCTGGGGCGTCATGCAGTTCAAAGGCTGAACCGAGCAGGGAGACAAACGCCGCTTGCAGGGCCTCGGCCTCTTCAATCGAATCCTGACCCTCCAGGCCCTCGCGGCACAGCTGGTCCATCAACACGTGGAGCATGCGCCCGCAGGCCTTGCTCGAAGAGATCTTGCCGAAGGTTTTCGAGGCGCTGCCCAGTTGCTTGCACACTTCATTGCGCGAGAGTGACAGCGAGGCATGTTCGATAAGGCCAAACGGGCTGATCTCGATCGAACCCGTGGAGTCCATCAGCAACATATCGCCGGGGGCCAATTGAATGACCTGGCCGTTCTGGGTGATCTGGCAATAGCCGCTGCGCTGGCTGACGAGGAAGCAATGCTGGTCCATATCGTGATCGGCATTGGGCCGCTCGCGTTTGATCAGGCCGGCATTGGTGCGCAGGTTGGCCAGTGACAGGCCGCCCCGGGAGTGCTTGGAAACCTCACCGATGAACAGTGAACGGTTGAAGGCCAGTTCCGTGTCGAAATGGCCGCAGGCCGCTCGCAGATCCCGAGTCCAGGTTTCCAACCCATAGTGCGCAGACTGATAGGTGCTCATGGCATCTCCACAATGGTTTCTTGTTTTTGTTGGCTAATAGTTAACATGTTATCTATATAGGCGCAACAAGTCCGTGATACCGACTGTAGAAGCACTAATGATGCCAATTCCTCAACTCAGATCGCGCCCAATACCCGCTGCAAACCCGCCAGTACCGTGAGCAGCCCGGCCCGCTGCGCGCCGCTCAAGGGGATGTAGCGCCGGAACGCCGGCATACGGTTGACCACCTCGCTGCCGCCCATGTGTTCAAGCCGTACGTGCCATTGCTGCCCATTCAAATCGAGGTGCAGGCGCTTGAAGTCAAGCCCCATCAACGCTTGATGCAGGCTGGGATCGTCGTTCAAGGCTGCCTGGAGCCTGGCCAGCAAAACCGGCGCTCCAGCCCGTTGCCGACAGGCCAGTCCCGTGCGCCGGATCGACCCGCTGTGGTGCAGTTCAAAGCACGCATTGCCCTGCTCTGAGGCGGGCACCGTGAACATGAATTCGGTCATGACCAGGTGCATCAGCAATTGCGCTTCGGTGCGCTCGGCAACGTCGACCTGAAGGCCGATGTCGTCCAGGCAAAACCTTGCCTGGGCTGGCCCCGTCGAGGTGAAACTCGCCAGCCCGAGGTTGCGCCGCACGTACTCAAGCGTGACCCCAGGCCGGTAACCGGACGGGGCCCGTTGGGCGCTGAACAGCTCAGACAGCTTTTGCAGCCTGCTCGATATAACGGTTGTGAGGGTTGCCAGGCTCATGGGAAAACTCCTTGGCCAGCACTTCTTCTACCGAAGCCGGCTTGAATGGATTGACCTTCTGTACCACCAGTGTCCAGAACAGCGCGTATGAAGCCGTGATCCCGAGCATCACCCCGAACGGCACATAAATGTCCGCAGGGTTCATACCCGGCGGGGTAATGAACCACATGCCCAGCAAGATGCCGACGCTGGAAAGAATCTGTGGCAACGGGAAGAACGGCGAGCGATAGGCCCGTGGCAGATCCGGACGACGAATGCGCAGGATCACCACCGACAGCGTCACCAGCAGGTAAGAGAAACTCCATGCACACACCGCCGCCAGCACCAGGTGCATGATGTTGTCGGTGTTGCCACCCAACCACAGGGCATACAGGCACGGAATCAGCATCGCCACCAGGATGCACAGCAGCGGCGTCTTGAAGCGCGGGTGCAAATAAGTGAAGACCTTGGGCAACGCGCCGTCCACCGCCATGCCGTAGAGAATCCTCGGCACGCCCGCCATCAGCGTATTGATGGTGGCGGCACCGGCGAACAGGAAACCGATCCCCAGCCACAGCGGGCCGACATGCCCCATGACCTGCTCGGCAAACCTTGGGATCGCCATGGGCGTGTCGAGCAGGTGCACGCCGGTGGCGGCATCCAGCACCACGTTTTCCACCTGGCGCTTCATCGCAGCGCCGTAGATGAACATGCAGGTCGCCACGCTCAATAAACCGAAAATCATGGCCTTGGGCATGACCTTGGCCGAATTGCGCAGGTCCGGGGCCAACGGGGTGACGAACTCGCAACCGACGAACATGAACATGGCCATGCCCACCAGCGACAGAATGGTGATCAGGTCGGTACCCACCAGCGACACGCCGAACCAGCCCTCCAGTTGCACCGCCGGTGCCGCGATCAGGCCGAGCACGCCGAACACCATCAGCGTGGTCCACATGCCGAAGGTCAGGATGATCTCGGCCCTGCCGAAGGCGCTGACGCCAAAGGCATTGAGAATGCCGAACACCACGACAAACCCCACCCCCAGCAACCAGGAACCGCCGGCAGACTCCGCCAGGGTATTGAGGTGTTCGAAGTTCACCAGGGCCATGACCCCGGACAGAATCGTCTCGGCGGTGCCGGCGAACACATGCACGATCAGGTACGCCGACAACGTGCCGGTGATCGCAAAGAAACGACCCATGCCGCAATTGATGTAGTCGTAGACCGAGCCGGTGGTCGGCAGGATCGAGGCGGCCTCGGCGAAGGTGGTCGCCTGGGCCAGCATCATCACCACCGCAATCAGCATGGCCACCGCGAAGGCGCTGCCGCCGATACCGAAGCCCATGGTTGCGGTGAGAATCACCGGGCTGGCCATGATCAGGCCAATGGTGCTGGCCAGCGCGGTCGGAAACCCGACGCTGCCGCGTTTCAAATGCTGTGTGAGCCGGTCATTGATCGACATGGTACGGATCCTCGAAAGCGGATTTCTGAGTGGATGCATCGAGCCGTACAAGGAGCTGGCGATAAAGCCCTCCCCAGCCAGTCCCTGATCGAAACGGCATCGTGCGCAAAATCACTGTGCGCCTCCCGAGCGCTGATCGTCTTGCCCATGTCTGCCGTGGCTTTTGTTGCTGCCTGCCAAGGCATACGACTTGGCGGGCAGGATCAATTCCATGGCACGCAGGTGAAAGACTTCCCACGCCTGCGGTCATCTTAATGCGCCCTCGACCTAACCATGCTGGGGAATATAAAAATGGAGCACACACTGAAACCACGCACGCTGTCCTTGGCCGTCGGCCTGGGTATCGCGCTGTTGATCGGCCATTCATCGGCCCAGGCCTATGAGCTGTACGCCGACGAGGACACCCATTTGAATGCGGACTTCCTGGCGGTCTACGGCCTGTTCAACAGCCGTCACAACTACGACGGCACAGCGGGCGGCTCGACCTGGCGCGAGGGTTTCATGAAGTACGGGGTGAGCGGCGACCAGGGCCTGGCCGGGCACGGCACCGCGTATGGCGCGCTCAATTGGGTCAGCTCCGGCACCTGGGGCGATGGCGACGCGGCGGGCAACACCGATGGCAGCGAACGCACCACCAAAATCGAAGACGCCTACCTGGGATGGCGCTCGGCCGACCTGTTCCCGGCGCTGGGCAAGGACGGTGTGGATTTTTCCGTCGGGCGCCAGGTGGTCAAGATCGGCCGGGGTTTCCTGATCAACGACGACGGCCCCAACCTGGGCAAAGGCCCGGCTGACGGTGCGCTGAACCGTGGCGGCGCCTATTACCTGGCGGCACGCCACGCGTTCGACCGCACTGCGGTGCTGCGCCTGGGCGGGCAAGAGGGCCTGCACGGTTCGGTGCTGTGGCTCAAGTCGGACAACCGCGCCCAGGCTGAAACCGAACTGGCGGCGGGCACCCTCGACTACACGGCCGCCGCCGGCACGCTGGGCTTGACCTGGGTCCACGGCATGAACGTCACCGACCAGTGGGCCAGCGACTTCCAGAAACAGCGTGAGGGCCTGGACACTTACAGCGTGCGCGGCGAAGGCAGCGCCGGTATCGACAATGCCAGCTTCGCCTTCGAATACGCCTGGCAAGACAAAGACGCGGGGCCGGAAAAAGCCTGGTACGCCGAGGCCGGCTACACCTTTGCCGATATCGGTTGGTCGCCGAAAGTGACCTACCGCTACACGCGCTACTCGCAAAAATGGGACCCGCTGTTCACCGGGCTCAGCACCGGCTACGGCACCTGGTTCCAAGGTGAAGTCGCCTCCAACTATGCCGGCCCGTTCAACAGCAATACCGGCATCCATCACGTCGGTCTCAAGGCGACACCCCTGGAGAACCTGACGGTCGGCGCGCTGTACTTCGACTTCAATACCCTGCGCAAACACGACGCGCTGAACCTCGACGCCCGGGAGCTTGACCTGTACGCCGAATGGGCGGTCAACAGCCACCTGATCATCAGCCCGCTGGTGGGCATCTACCAACCCAAGAAGGCTGCCGACACCGGCGGCAACCAGGTGGGTGGCAACGGCACCAACCTCTACAGCCAGCTGACCGTGGCCGTGCCCTTCTGACCGGCCTCAGGAGCTGCGTAACGCAGCTCCCTCCCAGCGTTCGTGCTGATGCAGCATCGTCTGGATCTGATGGGTTGCCTGACGGATGTTTTCCGCCAGCTTGCGCACCTCATCGGCCACCACCGGCATGGTGTTCATCCTTGATTCAGGCAATCAGCAGTGGCTGATCAGTCGCTTCAACACCGTCTTGAAGGTTTCGATCTGGTCCTGGCTGAACTCGGCGAACACCTTGTCCTGCTGTTCCCGTGCAATGGCCCAGAGGTCTTCGGTCTGTTCGATACCCGCAGCGGTCAGGCGTACGCCGTGTTCATCGTCGTCGACCAGCCCCTTGCGCTTGAGGTTGGCCACCGCGTCGTCGATTTCCCGCACCGGCATCGCCACCTCCCGCAGCAGGTCGCTGGCGCTCAGGCGGGCGTCGTTCTCCAGCACCATCAGCATCCGTGCCTCGTTGGTGCGCAGGCCGGTAGACAGTTGCCGGGGCTGGTAGCTGGACTGGTAGGCGCGTACCGCCTGGGTCATCAGGTAATACAGGTTATGGCTCAGGCGCCCCTGGAAGTGGCTGCTCGGCGGTTGGCTTTCGTCACGCTTGGTCATCCGCGTATGGGGCAGGACCATGGAGTAGGCGCCCTGATGGTACAGCAGCGGCGAGCGACCGAAATCGTCGAAGGCCACCACCTTGCCGATCATGATCCAGTGATCACCGCCGTCCACCTGCTGGTATTTTTCACAGTGAAAACGTGCCGAACAATCGGCGAACACCGGCGCCCCGCCCTCCCCCGGTTCATAGGCGATCTCGGCGAAGCGGTCGTCCCTGGGCCGGGCAAAATTGTTCGAGAGGTCGATCTGGTCCGCCGCCAGCACGTTGACCGCGAAGTGGCTGGCCTCCTCGAATACCCCGTGGCTGCTGGAGCGTTTGTCGATGCTCCACAGCACCAGCGGTGGGTCCAGGGACACCGAGTTGAAGCTGTTGGCGGTAACGCCCACCTTGCGGCCGGAGGCGTCGGCGGCGGTGACCACGGTCACGCCTGTGGCAAAGTTGCCCAGGGCCCGGCGAAAGGCGCGTGGGTCGAAGGTCGATTCAGACATGCAAGACTCCCGGGCTGCGTCAGGCGCAGCCCTGATTGTTGTTTTCAAAAGCGCGTTCAGATCATGCTCGGATCGGGTTCCAGGCCCATCAACTCGCGGCCGAGGATCTGTGCACAGACGTCGTAGTCGGTGTAGGCATGGGCGCCGGTCATGTGCGAGTCGCGGAACAAGCGCTGCATCTCGTTGTGCTCGAACCAGGCGTTGCCGCCGGCGGCCTCGAACAGACGGTCCACCGCCTGGATGCACATCTTGGTCGCGTAGGCCTGGTTGGTGCGCCAGAACGCCAGGGTCTCGCGGCTTGGGTAGCGCTGCTGCTCACTGTGTTCGGCGTGTTCGTTCCAGGTTTTTTCGAGGAAGGCGCGCGCGGCGGCCACCTGGTGAGTCGACTCGGCCAGGCGCATCAACGCCGGGGTCGCGGCACCGACCGCCGCCCCGGTATAGGCGCGCACGCGGGTCTTGGTCTTTTCGCGGAACACCTCGAGCATCCGCTCGGCGACGCCCAGGCTGACGGTGGAAAAGCCACTGGCAAAGTAAGGCCGGTACGGTGAATAGAAAATCTTGCTGTCGGGGTACAGCCCAAAGCCGGCGGACTTGCCTTCCATCATGTCCTTGGCTTTCTGGATGCGGTGCTCCGGCACCCAGGCCTTGTCGATGATCAAGGTCTTGGTGCCGCTGCCTTTCATGCCGGCGGAAAACCAGTCATCGCGGATCTGGTAGTCACTGCGCGGCAGCACCGCGAAGCAGTAATCCTGGGCGCCCTGGGGGTTGTTGCGGCGGAAACCCACGATCGCCCAATCGGCGTGATCACAGCCGCTGCTCCAGCCCATTTCTCCGCTGAACAGCACGCCGCCCTCGACTTCCTCGGTGCGCCCGAACGGCGCGATGCTGCTGCTCGCAGTGGCATCAGGGTCAGCGCCCCAGACCTCCTGCTGCAGTTGGGCCGAGAACAGTGCCAATTGATGGCTGTGGGTACACAACAGGCTCATGGCCCAGGCCGTGCTGGCGCAGGCCCCGGCGAGCAAGGCGATGCAGTCGGCAAACTGCGGCAGCGACAACTCCATGCCGCCGAACACTTTCGGCTGAAACACACGGTGCATGCCGATGCTCTTGAGCAGCGCAATATTCTCGGCGGGCACCTGGCGGTCCTGCTCGGCCACGAAGGCATTGGCGGCGATGGTCGGCAGGATGGACTTGAGGTCTTCAAGGAGCGGGTTTGGCTTTTTCATGGATGGCCCTGCTTATTATTGGATGTCCGGGCAGCGCCAGAAATCAAGGCGTGGCGCCGGATGCAGGGCCAGTATGGAGCGTGCCTTCCTGGCAGGACATGCACCTTCCAGAGTCAAGATTGTACTTTTCAAAGGCTCAGGCTGGTCCGTCGCGCACAGGCGCTGGCAGCCACAGACATGCCACTGGGCAGCCACAGTCAAGCCCGTTCCGGCCACTGGGATTAACCTCGGGCTTTTCAATGTCTGCCACCAGGAAAAACCCCATGAGCGATATTCCACTGCTGCCCCAGGTTGAAGCCTTCCTCCGTCGAACCCATGCGTTGTTCATTGACGGTGGCTACGTCGAGAGCCATTCCAGTCAGCGGTTGGAGGTGATCAATCCGGCGACCGGCCAGGTCATTGCCGACGTCGCCGCCGCCGACCCGGCCGACATTGACGCGGCCGTGGCGTCCGCGAGCCGAGGCTTCAAACAGTGGTCGCAGGTCGCACCAGCGGTGCGCGGCAACGTGCTGTTCAAACTGGCCGACTTGCTGGAGCAACACCGCGAAGAACTGGCACAGATCGAAACCTGCCAGTCAGGCAAGATCATCCAGATTTCCCGCGCATTCGAAGTCGACCAGGCCGCGCACTTCCTGCGTTACTACGCCGGCTGGGCCACCAAGATCAGCGGCCAGACCATCACCCCATCGTTGCCCTCCTTCGCCGGCGAGCGCTACACCGCGTTCACCCTGCGCGAGCCGGTCGGAGTGGTGGTCGGCATCGTGCCGTGGAATTTCTCGACCATGATCGCCATCTGGAAACTCGCTTCGGCGCTGGTGACCGGTTGCAGCATCATCATCAAGCCCAGCGAGTTCACGCCACTGACCATCCTGCGCATCGCCGAACTGGCGATTGACGCCGGCCTTCCCGCCGGTGCGCTGAACGTCTTGACCGGCGGCGGCAGCGTCGGCAAAGGCCTGATTGAACACGCCGGCACCGACAAGGTGTCGTTCACCGGCTCCGTGCCGACCGGCATTGCGGTGGGCCAGAGTGCCATGGGCGCCGGGCTGACCCGCGCCACCCTTGAGCTGGGCGGCAAGAACTCGGCCGGGTTCCTGCCCGATGTGGACCTGGACAAGGCCGTCAACGGCATCATCGAAGCGGGCTTTTTGCACTCCGGGCAAATCTGCGCCGCTGCCGAACGCTTCTTTGTGCACCGTTCGCAGATCGAAACGGTCATGGACAAACTGGCCCAGCGCCTGAGCACGCTGAACATCGGCTCGCCCCTGGACGAGCGCACCGAATTCGGCCCCGTAACCAACCGCCAGCACCAACTCAAACTCGGCGAGTTCTTCGCCAAAGCCCGCGCCGAAAACAACCGCATCATTCACGGTGGCAACCTGATCGACCGTCCGGGCTGTTACGTCGAGCCGACGATCATCCTCGCCAACAGCGTCAACGACACCCTGCTCAACGAGGAGACCTTCGGCCCCATTGCCACATTCTTACCGTACGACAGCGAAGAGGAACTGCTGGCCTTGATGAACAACACCCCCTACGGCTTGAGCGCCAGCCTGTGGACCAACGACCTCAGCAAAGCCTTGCGCATGGTGCCCGCCATCGAGGCCGGCACGGTGTGGGTGAACATGCACACGATGCTGGACCCGGCGGTGCCGTTTGGCGGCAACAAATCCTCGGGGATAGGCCGGGAGTTCGGCAGCGCCTTCATCGAGGATTACACCGAGTTGAAGTCAGTGATGATTCGCTACTAAATCCAACCAGTGGATCCATTGATATGTAAGTGTCCGATAATCGCCCAATAAAGCAACCACAACAGATTGACTCTCCATCAGGCCAGCCATTTAATGGATCCATTAAATAAAAACAATCCGCCGCCTGGAGAGTCATCATGTACCCAAAGAACACGTGGTATGTCGCCTGCACCCCCGATGAAATCGCGCACAAGCCCCTGGGTCGACAGATCTGCGGCGAGAAGATGGTGTTTTATCGTGGCCAGGAAGGCGCCGTGGTGGCGGTCGAGGACTTCTGCCCCCATCGCGGTGCGCCACTCTCGCTGGGTTATGTCGAGAACGGCAACCTGGTCTGCGGCTACCACGGCCTGGTCATGGGCGGCGATGGCAAGACCGTGGAAATGCCCGGCCAGCGGGTGCGTGGCTTTCCGTGCAACAAGACCTTTGCCGCGGTTGAACGCTACGGCTTCATCTGGGTGTGGCCCGGCGATCAGGCCCAGGCCGACCCGGCGCTGATCCACCATCTGGAATGGGCTGAGAGTGACCAGTGGGCCTATGGTGGCGGGCTGTTTGATATCCAGTGCGACTACCGCCTGATGATCGACAACCTGATGGACCTGACCCACGAAACCTACGTGCACGCCTCCAGTATCGGCCAGAAGGAAATCGACGAAGCGCCGCCCGTGACCACGGTGGACGGCGATGAAGTCGTCACTGCCCGGCACATGGAAAACATCATGGCCCCGCCGTTCTGGCGCATGGCCCTGCGCGGCAATAACCTCGCCGATGACGTGCCGGTGGACCGCTGGCAGATCTGCCGCTTCACCCCGCCCAGCCATGTATTGATCGAAGTCGGCGTGGCCCACGCCGGCAAAGGTGGCTATAACGCCGCCCCCGAACACAAGGCCTCAAGCATCGTGGTCGACTTCATCACCCCGCAAACCGAGACCTCGATCTGGTACTTCTGGGGCATGGCGCGCAACTTCAACCCCCACGATGAGGCGCTCACCGCGAGCATTCGCGAGGGCCAAGGCAAGATTTTCAGCGAAGACCTGGAGATGCTCGAACGCCAGCAACAGAACCTGCTGGCCCACCCGCAGCGCAACCTGCTCAAGTTGAATATCGACGCGGGCGGCGTGCAGTCGCGCAAGATCCTGGAGCGACTGATTGCCAGGGAACGCGCCGCCGAATCGCAACTGATCGCCACCACCACCGCCTGAACAGCGCGACAACTTTGCGAGGACTGAACATGATCGATGTGGTGGTGGTATCCCGTAACAACGAAGCCCAGGATATTTGCAGCTATGAACTGGCCAGTGTCGATGGCCAGCCGCTGCCGGCCTTCAGTGCCGGTGCGCACATTGACGTGCACTTGCCCGATGGGGTGATCCGGCAATACTCCCTGTGCAATCACCCCGAAGAACGTCATCGCTACCTGATCGGCGTGCTCAAGGACCCGGCCTCCCGGGGTGGCTCGCGCAGCTTGCACGAGCAGGTTCACGAGGGCACGCGCCTGACGATCAGCGAACCGCGCAACCTGTTTCCCCTGGCCCACGACGCGCGCCGCAGCCTGCTGTTTGCCGGTGGCATCGGCATCACCCCGATCCTGTGCATGGCCGAACGCCTGGCCCACGCAGGGGCCGACTTCGAACTGCATTACTGCGCCCGTGCCAGCGAGCGTGCGGCGTTTGTGCAGCGGCTCAACGCGTCGCCGTTTGCCGAGCGGGTGTTCCTGCATTTCGATGAGCAGCCGCACACGGCCTTGAATGCTGCCCAGGTGCTGGCGGCGCCCGCAGACGACGTGCACCTGTATGTCTGCGGCCCTGGAGGGTTCATGCAGCATGTGCTCGACAGCGCACGCGCACAGGGCTGGCAGGAAGACTGCCTGCACCGCGAATACTTCAGCGCGGCACCGGTGGACAGCAGCCTCGACGGCGGCTTTTCGGTGAAGCTCGGCAGCAGCGGCCAGGTCTTCGAAATCCCCGCCGACAAGACCGTGGTCCAGGTCCTGGAAAGCCATGGCATCGAGATTGCCGTGTCCTGCGAACAGGGGATTTGCGGCACCTGCCTGACCCGTGTGCTGGAGGGCATACCGGAGCACCGCGACCTGTTCCTCACCGAGCAGGAACAGGCGCTGAATGATCAGTTCACGCCCTGCTGTTCACGCTCGAAGACCCCGCTGCTGGTGCTCGATATCTGACAGGGTTCACGACGCGGGCAAAATCACCTTCATGCGCGCGGCGGCGGTGGCCGAGCTGAAGATCTCGGCATAGCGCAAGGTCGCATTGGCGTGCTCACGCATGATGGCTTCGGCCCGCGCGCCCTGGCGATTGACCAGGGCGTCGAAGACCGAGTGATGCTGCATGTGGGCATAGTTGAAGCGTCGGTACTCGCGGGCCATGTCCTCGCGATCCACCGCCAGCGCGGTCACCGAGGCGAACGGCAAGTGATCATTGCGGGCCAGGGCGTCGGCGATTGCCGGGTTGTGGCTGCCTTCGACGATGACCTGGTGAAAGCGCATGTTCAGGTCGTGATAGACCTCAAGGTCATCCTCGGTCACGTAGCCCTTTTCGAACAGTTGATCGCCTTCCACCAGGCAGCGCTCCAGCGCCGCACGTGCCGTATCGGATAAACCCAGCTCGGCGGTCTGACGCGCTGCCAGGCCCTCAAGCACGCCGCGCACTTCGACGGCGCCGGCAATGTCGCTGGGGCTGACCGAACGCACCTGATAACCGCGCCCGCCAAACGGCACCAGCAGTCCTTCCTGTTCGAGGGTGCGAAAGGCCATGCGCACGGGCATGCGCGACACGCCGAACAGCTGCGCCGTGGGAATCTCCATCAGCCGCTCGCCCGCCGCCAACTCCCCGCTGGCAATCATCTTGCGCAGTGCAACCAGCACCAATTGACCGGGTTTACTCATCCAGGCGACTTCCAGAAAACGTGAGCCGCCATAGTATCGCAAGCACCTGGCCGCGTCAGATGAACGCCAGCGCTGCCCGTGCCCCATCTATGGCGCCCAGGTGCTGCGCCAGCCGCGACGGCAGGTAATCGAAAAAGAACCCGGCGCTTTGCAGCTTGGCGGCACGCAAGGGGTGATCGTCGGGCAGTGCCCTGGAGACGCGCGCGGCCCGCGCCCAGGCAAAGGCCAGCAACGCCACGCCACAGAGCTGGAGGAAATCCGGCGCTGCCCGATAGGGGTATTCACTGTCCTCGTGCGCGCGTTCACGTATGGCGTTCACCACACTGGCCAACGCGTCGCACAGGCTGCCCAACGCACCGGAGAAGCCTGCGCATTCGACATACTGTCTGCCCTGCGCGGCCTCGGCGCGTAACTCGGCCAGCAGCAGGCCAAAGGCTCGGCCCTCATCCCCCAGCACCTTGCGCAGCAACAGGTCATTGGCCTGGATCTCGTTACTGCCCTCGTAGATCATCGCGATGCGGCTGTCGCGCAGGGTTTGCTCGATGGCGAACTCGGTGACGTAGCCGTAACCGCCGAACACCTGCAGCGCATGGCTGGCCTGGCGAAAGCCCTGTTCGGTGAAAAACGCCTTGATGATGGGCGTCAGCAACGGCGCCAACTGGGCGGCCGACGAGTCCTGGTCATGTTCGGCCTGATCAAGCAGGTGCGCCGCCCAATAGCCGATGGCACGCATGCCCTCGCTGGTGGTGCGCAGTTCCAGCAACACGCGGCGCATGGCCGGGTGATAACGGATCGGGTCAGCCGCCTGGGCCACCACCTCTTCCGGCCTTGACGGTGCGCGCATCTGCAAGCGCTCGGCGGCGTACTGGCGGGCGTTCTGCCAAGCCGCCTCGACATGCCCCAGGCCTTGCAGGCCCACATGCAGGCGCGCGGAATTCATCATCACGAACATCGCCGCCAGGCCGCGATTGGCGTCGCCGATCAGCCAGCCCTGGGCGGCGTCGAACACCAGGGAACAGGTGGCGCTGCCCTTGATGCCCATCTTGTGTTCGATGCCGTCGCAGTGCACGCCATTGGCCTGACCATCGTCCAGGTGCTTGGGCACCAGGAACAGTGAAATGCCACGGCTGCCCGGCGGCGCATCGGGCAGGCGCGCCAGCACCAGGTGCAGGATATTGGCCGTGAGGTCGTGCTCACCGCCGGAGATAAACAGCTTGCTGCCGCTGAGGCGATAACTGCCATCCGCCTGGGGCTGCGCGCGACAGCGCAGTAAGCCGACATCGCTGCCGGCCTGCGACTCGGTGAGGCACATGGTGGGCAAGACCTGGCCACTGACAATGTCGGGCAGGTAGCGCGCCTGCAACCACGGAGCGGCGTGGGTCTTAAGGCACAGGTAGGCGCCGTGGGCGATCCCGGTGTACATGGCCCAGGCGTGGTTGCTGGCGTAGAGCATCTCTTGCAGCGCCGCATCGAGCAGTTGCGGCAAGCCCTGCCCGCCCTGCTCCTCGGCACACGCCAGCGCCGGCCAACCGCCGTCGACATAGGCGCGATAGGCCTCGGCAAAGCCGTCCGGGGTGCTGACCCGGCCCGCCTGCCAGCGGCAGCCCTGGCGATCACCGCTGCTATTCAACGGCGCCAATACGCCCTGACTGAAGCGTGCCGCCTCCTCCAGCACCTGTACCGCCAGCGGCAGGTCCAGGGCCGCGAACGCCGGGTGGCGCTGCCAGGTGTCGGGCGCCTGCAACCAGTGTTCCAGGACAAATTGCATATCGCCCAGGGGCGCCTCATAGCTCCACATCGGAACACCTCATCGACTAAAAAAACCTTCAAGCGCGGTAGACAGGGTTCTCGATCAGCAACGCCATGCCCTGCCCGCCGCCCACACACGCTGCGGCAATCCCGTAGCGCAGGTTGTGCTGGCGCAGTTGTCGGGCCAGGGTCATCACCAGCCGCAGGCCGGTGGCGGCCAGGGGATGCCCCAGGGCAAGCGAGCCGCCCTGGACGTTGAGGCGGGTGCTGTCCAGCTCCAGTTCATGGGCCACCGCCAGTACCTGGGCGGCCTGGGCTTCGTTGATCTCGAAGCGGCCGATGTCATCCAGATTCAACCCGCTGCGTTGCAGCAGCAGGCGGATCGCCGGTGCCGGGCCGATGCCCATGAACTCGGGGGCCACACCGACCACCGCGCTGGCCAGCAGCCGCGCCAGGGCCGGCCGCGTGCAGGCCGAGGCACGCCCCACCAAAGCCGCCGCCGCACCATCGACCACCGCGCAACTGTTGCCGGCGGTTTGCACGCCACCTGGATGCACGGCGCGCAAGCGCGTCAAGGCTTCAAGGTCGGTGGGACGTGGGTGGCTGTCGGCGCTGACGGCACTCGCCCGACGCGCCAGGCTGATGCCCCTGGGCTGATACCCCTCAAGCTCGAACACCTGGTTATCGACCGTGACGATTTCTTCCGCCCACGCGCCGTCACGTTGCGCCTGCAAGGCACGCTGATGGCTGTCGCAGGCGTAGCGGTCCACGGCCTTGCGGCTCAGGCCATAACGGCGCGCCAGGTTGTCGGCGGTAGCAATCATGTCCAGACCAGGGGCCGGGTCGTACAGGGCCTCCCAGAGAAAATCCTTGAATTGCACCTCGCCGCCGAGGCGAAACCCATCCCGATGGGTGTAGGCCGCAATCGGGTTGCGCGACATGGACTCGCTGGCCACGCACAGGGCCAGTTGCACCTCGTCGCGTAACTGTTCAGCGGCCTGGCGCAGCAGCTCGAAACCGGTGGCGCAGATGCGCTGCACCCCCAGTGCCGGGACCGCTTGCGCCACCCCGCTGTACAAGCCGATATGCCGTGGCAGCAAGTAGGCATCGAAGCTGGCCTGGGCCATGGAACCGGCCAATACGCTGTCCACCGCCTGGGGGTCGATGCCGGCACGGGCCAATACTTCCCGGCCGACCTTGATGCCCAGGTCGATGGGCGACACCTGGGACAGTGCGCCCCCGAGGTCGACCCAAGGCGTGCGCACCGCCTCGAAAATCGCCGCATCGGCAAACGCCGAGTACTGCCCGGCGCTGCTCAAGGCTTGGGCCCGGCGCGCAGGATCGTGGCCTCTTCACCGCGATACAACGCCTCGACCTTGGCCGCGCGCCATTGCAGCACGGCACGCTGGTTGATCGAGCCTTTGTCGGTGATTTCCCCACGGTCGATGGACGCCGGCTCGTCGAGCAGGGCAATCCATTCCAGGCGACTGGCATTGCCGGTGGCCTCGCGGTTGAGGCGCTGCAACCAGTCGCCGAACCACTGGCGTACCGGCGCGCTGGCCAACACCTCGGCGTCGCTGGCGTCGGCGCTCAAGCCGGCCAGCCGCCGGCACTCGTAGAGCCGGGGGAACACCAGTGCTCCCAGGCATTCGCGGTCCGGCGCGGCAATCACCAGGTCCTGCACATAGGGCGCGCCGTCGAGCACGGCGCGATTGCGTAACGGGCCGACACTGACGAACACCCCGGAAGACAACTTGAAATCCTCGGCAATCCGCCCGTCGAACATCAGCCCCAATTGCGGCTGGTGCGGGTCGGCGAGCTTGATCGCGTCACCGGAACAGTAGAAACCCTGTTCGTCGAACACCTCGGCGGTTTGCTCGGGCGCCCGCCAGTACCCCGGCATGATGTGCGGCCCGCGAAAGCGCCCTTCAAACTTGCCGTCCAACGGCACCAGGCGCACCTCGCAGCCCGGCGCAGGCAATCCGATATAGCCGGCCATGGACAACGGCCCGGTGGTGAAGGTGCAGGACGGCGCGGCTTCGGTCATGCCCAGCCCGGCCATCATGCGGATACGTTCACCGCAGTGCTGTTCGGCCACGCTGTCGAGGCGATCCCAGACACTTTGCGACAGGCCGGCGGCGGCGAAGAAGAACAGTTTCATGCGCGCAAAAAACCGTTCGCGCAACTCGGCGTCCTGTTCCAGGGCGTTGACCAATTCTTCCCAGCCCTTGGGCACCGTCAAATAGGCCGTGGGCGAAACCTCCTTGAGGTTGCGCAGGGTCTCGGCAAAGCCTTGAACCGTGGGCTTGCCGTCGTCGAGGTAAAAGGTGCCGCCGTTGTAGAGCACGATGCCGACGTTATGGCTACCGCCGAAGGTGTGGTTCCACGGCAGCCAGTCCACCAGTACCGGCGGTTCTTCACCGAACACCGGAAATGTCTGCAACAGCATTTGCTGGTTGGCGCAGAGCATGCGCTGGGTGGTGATCACCGCCTTGGGCAACTTGGTCGAGCCCGAAGTGAAAAGAAACTTGGCGATGCTGTCGGGGCCGGTGGCCTGGAATGCCGCGTCGGCCTCGGCGCCGCCCGGCGTTTGCAGCAGGCTGGCGAAGCTGACCTGAGTGCGCCCAGGCACGTGGCCGCGCACGCTGATCAGCGGAGTCTCGGCCGGCAAGACAGCATCGATGGCGCGCTGGTAAGCGGCCGCATCGCTGACGAACACCAGCCCCGGTTGCAGCAGGTCGCACACATGCCGCAGCTTGGCGAAATCCTGGGACAACAACGAATACGCCGGCGATACCGGGCAATAAGGAATACCGGCGTACATCGCGCCGAGGGCGACCTGCAAATGCTCGATGTCGTTGCCCGACAGCAAGGCCAGCGGCTTGTGCGCCGAGAGCCCATAACTCAACAGGCCCTGGGCAATCGCACGCACGCTGTCGAGCATCTCGCGGTAGCTGACCCGGCGCCAATCACCACCGGCCTGGCGTGCCGCGATAAACGTCTGCTCGGGCCGCACCTGGGCCCAATGCACAAGGCGATCAAGCAAGCGCGTCGGCAACTCGGCCAGGGGCTCCAGGGAGCGCATATGCAGCACGCCGTGTTCTTCAGTGACCGCCACCGGTGCGTGGCCGATGGAGACCTCGCGGTATCGCGGTGCGGGCTGGGGTTGCGGTCTGAATTCGGAACTCACAAGGGTGTCCTCCAGCAAGGCGGTCAACGCCGCCTTGTTATTGTTATGTCGCGACGCCTGCTCAGATCGGGTAATGCCGTGGCCCGTTCTGCAAGGTCACCCAGCGCAATTGCGTGAAGTGCTCGATCGAGGCCTTGCCGCCAAAGCTGCCGTAGCCGCTGGACTTGACCCCGCCGAACGGCATCTGCGCCTCGTCATGCACGGTCGGGCCATTGATATGACAAATGCCCGACTCGACACGCTGGGCCAGGGCCAGTGCACGCCCGGTGTCACGGCTGAAGATCGCCGCCGAAAGGCCGAACTCGGAGTCGTTGGCCAGGCGCAGTAACGCCTCATCGCCGTCACCGCGCAGCAGTACCGCCACCGGACCGAAGGACTCTTCGCGGTACAAGCGCATGTGTTCGGTGACGCCATCGATCAGGGTCGGCTGCAGGATGCTGCCGTCCAGTTGGCCACCTACCACCAGCCGCGCGCCCTTGGCGAGGGCATCGTCGATCAGGGCCTTGATGCGTGTGCCGGCGCCGGCGTCCACCAGGGAACCCAGGACCGAATCCGCTGCAATGGGATCGCCCGCGCGCAGGGTCGCGACCTTGGCCGCCAGCTTGGCGGTGAACGCATCGGCGACCTTGGCATCGACAATCAGGCGCTCGGTGGACATGCAAATCTGGCCCTGGTTGAAATAGGCGCCAAAGGCCGCCGCCGCGACCGCAGCGTCGAGGTCGGCGTCGTCGAGCACCAGCAACGGCGCCTTGCCGCCCAGTTCCAGCAAGGCCGGCTTGAGGTGACGCGCCGAGAGCTCGCCGACAATCCGCCCCACATGGGTCGAGCCGGTGAAGTTGACCCGGCGCACGGCCGGGTTGGCGATCAGCCGCTCGACAATCGCAGCGGCATCCGCCGGGGCATTGCTGATGACGTTGACCACGCCATCGCCCAGGCCGGCGTCCTGCAACACCTGGCCAATCAGGCGGTGCACCGCCGGGCTCAGCTCCGAGGCCTTGAGCACCACGGTATTACCGCAGGCCAACGGCATGGCGATGGCACGTGTGGCGAGGATCACCGGGGCATTCCACGGCGCGATGCCCAGTACCACGCCGCACGGCTGCCGCAAGGCCATGGCGAAACTGCCGGGAACATCGGAGGGGATCACTTCACCAGTGATCTGGGTGGTCATCGACGCCGCTTCGCGCAGCATATTGGCCGCCAGGCGCACGTTGAAGCCATACCAGTTGGCCATGGCGCCGGTCTCGCCGGCGGCGGCAATGAATTCGGCGCTGCGCGCCTGCAATTGCTCGGCAGCCTTGAGCAAGCGGGTGCGGCGTTCGTTGGGCGCCAGCGCAGCCCACGCGGGGAACGCGGCGTGGGCGGCCGCTACGGCGGCGTCGGCATCTTCCAGGGTCGCGGCGGCCACCCGCGAGACCACTTCACCGGTCACCGGGTTGCGACGTTCGAAGGTTCGACCGTCACGGGCGGGGCACGACTGGCCGCCGATCAACAGGGGCACGTCCAGCATGGTGATTCCTCTTTATTATCTTTATCGGGAATACGTTCAAGCAGGGTACAACGGCGCGGCCAGGCGGCCGCACCCTTCAGCGTTTATACGCCTGCAGGCCAGGCTTGATGCTCTTGTCGTCGAGGAACTGTTTCATGCCCTGCTCGCGACCGCCTTCGGTGTCGAGCAGGCGCGACTGATCGAGCTTGGCGTAGAGGTAATCCTCGTTCTGCTCCCAGGTCAATTCGCGGCAGCGTTTGAAGCCATGCTTGGCGGCACGCAGCACCACCGGGTTTTTCTCCAGCAGGTTGCGCGCCAGTTCGATGGTCACTTCGCGCAGTTGAGCCAGCGGCACGCTTTCGTTGACCAGGCCCATTTCGGCGGCTTTCTGCCCGCCAAAGGTCTTGCCGGTCATGATGTAGTACAGCGATTGGCGATGGCCCACGGTGTCGGCCATGGCCTTGCTCACCAGGTTGCCCGGCGGGATGCCCCAGTTGATTTCCGAGAGGCCGAAGGTCGCTTCGTCGGCGCAGATCGCCAGGTCACAGGCCACCAGCGGGCTGAAGCCACCGCCGAAGCACCAGCCATTGACCATGGCGATGGTCGGCTTGGCGTACATGCGCAGCAGTTTCCATTGCCATTGCGAGGCTTCGCGGCGGATTTTTTCCTGGAGGATTTCCGGGCCGGCATCCACCTCGCGAAAGTATTCCTTGAGGTCCATGCCGGCGGTCCAGGCTTCGCCTGCGCCGGTCAGCACCAGCACGCCGGCGGCAGGGTCCTGCTCAAGGGTTTCCAGGACATCGATCATTTCCCGGTTCAGGGTCGGGCTCATGGCGTTGCGTTTTTCCGGACGATTGAGAATGACCCAGGCGATGCCTTCTTCGATCTCAACCTTGACGGTGGTCCAACGGCCTTCGTAATTGCTCATGGCGGTACGCTCTTGTTCTGGGGTTTGAAGATGATTCGAAATTAAACCGCAAATATAGTTATGTCAATTAACTATTAACATGGATAACCAATATTTTTACGCGGTGAAACCTGCGTTTTCCAGGCGTTGTGAAAAGCCGGCATAGCCATGGCTCGCCAACCTCGGCAAACTAGATAGCCTTCTTAACCTCCACCTTTTGAGGATTGCACTGTTAATGGCCAAGCCTTCCAAACTCGCCGACGCCAGCCAGGCCCTGCCCGATAACGCCGACGTACGCGCGCCGCTGGATTCGGCCCTGGATGATCTGATCGGCTACGCCATGCGTCGCGCCCAGCTCAAGCTGTTCCAGAACCTGATCGGCCGGCTGTCGGACCACGACCTGCGCCCTGCGCAGTTCTCGGCCCTGGCGATCATCGAGCAGAACCCCGGGCTGATGCAGGCCGACCTGGCTCGCGCACTGGCGATCGAGCCGCCCCAGGTGGTGCCGTTGCTGAACAAGCTGGAAAGCCGCGCCCTCGCCGTGCGGGTGCGCTGCAAGCCAGACAAGCGCTCCTACGGGATCTTCCTCAGCAAGAGCGGCGAAACCCTGCTCAAGGAGCTCAAGGCGATCGCCGCCCAGAGTGACCTGGACGCCACGGCCGCCCTCGACGGCCAGGAGCGTGAAGAGCTGCTGCGCCTGCTGAAGAAGGTCTACCAGGACTGATCGGCTTACCAGAGCGCCACGGTGTAGAGCACCAGGAAACGGGTCTGGTTTTCATCGCGAAACGCCGCGCCGCTGGGGAAGTCATTGCGGTAGATCGACTTGCGCGCCATGAACCCGACGTTCTTCAGCGGGCCGTCCTGGATCACATAGCCCAACTCCATCTGGAACTCGCGCTCCTTGCGATCCTCGGCGTTGAAAGCGGCCAGTTCGATGTTGTCGCCACGCACATAGCGCAGCCGAGTCTTCAACCCCGGCACACCCGCTGCGGCGAAGTCGTAGTCGTAGATGGCCTGCCAGGTGCGCTCCTTGGCGTTGAGAAAGTCCGAGCTCATGGTCAGTTCGCTCATGCCCATCAACTCCGTCCCGGAGATATAGGGCGTGGCCGTCTCCCCGCTTGAGTGCATGTAGCCAAGGCTGACGCGGTGGCCACCGAGGCGGTAGCCGAACAGCGCCGAGAGGTTGCGGTTATCCACCTTGCCCGCCTTGGCACTGCCGTCTTCGCGACTGAAAAAACTGCGCAGGTCGCTGGTGAGCACGCCATCTCCCAGCGGCAGGTTGTGCAGCAACGCCAGGGTGTCCTGCTGGTAGAGGTCCGCGACCTGGGAGTGATAGACGCGCAGGCTGAGGTCTTTGTTGACCTGATAGTCACCGCCCACATACGCCAGGTGCGACGTGGTGGCGGTGGCGTTGAAACGCCGGTTGGGCGAGGCGATGGTCATGGCCTGGTAGTCGGTGGAGTCGCGTTTGTTGATGCGGTCGATGTAGCCGGTGTTGAGGGTCAGCCCATCGATGTCCTTGGAGCTCAAGGTGGTGCCGCGAAAGGTTTGCGGCAGCAGGCGCGACGGGCTGGCAAAGGCGAACGGCAGGAAGATCGACACATCGCCGGCCTTCACCGTGGTTTGCGCAAACCGCAGCTTGGCGGTCGGGGCCAGGCGCGAGTACTCATCGGCGGCACGCTTGTCGCTGGCCGACACCGGCAACAACTCGGTGCCGCTGCGGTCTGGCGAGGAGTCGAGCTTGACCCCCATCAGCCCGCGTACATCCAGGCCAAAGCCCACCGGGCCTGGGGTGTACCCCGATTCCAGGTTGAGGATGAACGCCTGGGCCCATTCCCGCGCGGCAGTCTTCGCACCGTCGTCCTTGTAGTCGCGGTCCAGGTAGTAATTGCGCAAGGTCAAGGTGCCGTGGCTGTCGTCGATAAAGCCGGCGGCCCACAGCGGAGCGGGCAGCACGCTCAAGGCCAGGCATGCCATGAGCAGGCGTGGAGTGGTGTTCGACACACAGGCGACGGGCGCCGCTGCAACGGCGTGCTCCATAGGAAGTTCTGGCATGTTCGATGTCCATTTTTTGTTGTTGTTTTTGGGGTGCACACGCTCGGCCGGGTCGGCTTCGCGAGCCAAGAATGGAAACAGCCGTCGGTGCCCGTCAACCGCAACTGAGCGATAATCGAACATTAATAAAACTATCTATTTTTTAGGTGCATATGGATCTATATGCCAAGTTTTTGAATTTTATGGATTTATTCATGATTTATGAGCAGATTAATCCACGATTCATTTTTTAGTTATCTTTGTTATCTTAATCACCAGCAGCCACTCGCGCTCGCCACCACAACAAAAACAACAATGAGGTTTGCCCATGGACAGTCCATCGCGTCGTTCGACGCTGACTATTGCGTTGTGCTTTATCGTTGCGCTGATCGAGGGATTCGATCTGCAGGCCGCCGGCACTGCCGCCGCCGGGTTACGTCAAACGTTCGCCCTGGATCCGAAGATGCTCGGCTGGGTGTTCAGCGTCGGCATCATTGGCCTGCTGCCGGGGGCATTCTTCGGCGGTTGGGTCGCCGACCGCATCGGGCGCAAGAAAATCCTGGTGAGCGCCGTGCTGCTGTTCGGGCTGTTTTCCCTGAGCACCGCGTTTGTCGAAAGCTACTCAAGCCTGTTGCTGGTGCGCTTCCTCACCGGCCTGGGCCTGGGTGCCGCGCTGCCCAACCTGATCGCGCTGTGCGCCGAAGCGGTAAGCGAACGCAACCGTGGCACGGCTATCAGCGTGATGTACTGCGGGGTGCCGCTGGGTGGTGCATTGGCCGCAGTGGTGGCGATGTTTTCCAGTGAGCACTGGCAGACCACCTTTATCATCGGCGGCCTGGCACCCTTGCTGGCCGTACCGTTGATGATCCTGCTGCTGCCGGAATCCACTGCCTTTCGCCAACAGCGCGACAACACGCCTGGCGCCCGTCTCTCCAGCGGCCAGGCGCTGTTCGGCGAAGGTCGCGCCCGCACCACACTGGCCTTGTGGCTCAGTTACTTCTTCACCCTGACCGTGATGTACATGTTGCTTAATTGGCTGCCGTCGCTGTTGCTGGAACAAGGCTTCAGCAAACCCCAGGCGGGCATGGTGCAGATGCTCTTCAATATCGGCGGCGCCCTCGGTTCGCTGCTCGGTGGCGTGCTGCTGGACCGGTGCAATGCCGTCAAAGTGGTGCTGTCCGTGTATGCCGGGTTGCTGGCGGCATTGGCAGGGGTCGGGTTGTCGGTGGGCATCGTGCCCATGGCCATTGCCGGTTTTGCCGCCGGCCTGTTCGTCATGGCCGCGCAGTTGGTGCTGTATGCGTCGGCACCGCCCTCCTACCCAACCTCGGTGCGCGCCACCGGTGTCGGTGCAGCAGTGGCCGTCGGCCGCTTGGGTTCGGTCGCCGGGCCGCTGGCGGCCGGGCAACTGCTCGCCGCCGGCGCCGGCACCGCGGGGGTACTGCTGGCGACGTCCCCCGGGGTGGTGATTGCCGCACTGACCATCATCAGCGTGATGGTGCGTACGGCGCCCACTAGAACTTATGCAGCCAATTGAGCACCATTTTGTTGCCCTCGGTGCGGTTCTCCGCCTGCTGTTCAAAGTAGGCGTTTACCGATAGCACATCTTCCTTGCTGAACGCATAGACCAGGCCTGGGCCCATGGCCCAGACCTTCTCCCGACGCCCGCTCACGGCGTGCCCATCGACCTTGGTGTCGGTGATCTGCTTCAACCAATAGCCGTTAACCCCCACGCTCAGTTGCTGGCTCAAGGCATATTGCAAGGTCAGGTTGGCATGCAACGCCTGCCCGGCCTGGGTATCGGAAACATCGCCAAAGCCTGCCTGCGGATCATCATTCTTGCCATTCCACAGGTACATGAAACGCCCGCTCGCCGACCACTTCGGGCTGAACCAGTACGTCGCCGCGTAATACGGGTTGAATGACCAGAAGTTGCTGCCTGGGTTGATCGAGCGCTTGCGGTCATAGGCACCCACCGGCACCGAGATATCGGCTTCGACACGTTGGGTCAACAGTGGGCTGCCATCGGCGCGGCTCAGGGTCGGCAGTTGCAGGAAAGGCCCCACAATCACATCACCAAAGCCAGCGCGAGAACTCAGCGCCGCATTGTTCAACCCATCGTCGACATCCACATGGGCCAGGGAGGTGTTGATCAGGGTGATTCCCGGCATCGCGCCATTGGCCAGGGGTTGGCCGACGTAGATGATCTGCGTGGTAGGCGCCACCACTTCCAGGTCCTGCTTGGGCAACGCCAGCTTGTTGCCGTTGGCATCATTGAAGCGGCTGGCCCGGGAGTACGTCAGGTATTCCTCCAGGTACCAGCCCGGGCCGGCCGGGGCCGGTGAGCCGTCGTAGAAACTGGTGCTGCCCAGGTTGAGTCCGGGCAAATCATAAGCGTAAGCAGTCGATGTCAGTGCGACAAACGTCGTGGCCGCAACCGTCCGCAAGATAGGCTTGAGCATCTTGTATGTCCTGTATTTTTGTTGTTGTTCAAGACGCCCGGCACGGTGGATCCGCGCCGGGGTTTACCACTGTTGCAACCCTTACACGTAGGTCGCCGCCAACCCACCGTCCACCGGCAGATTGACGCCGTTGACCCAGCGCGCGGCGTCCGAGCAGAGGAAGGCAATCACCGCCGCCACCTCATCGGCCAGGGCTGGACGGGTCATGCGCTGGCTGTCCGCAGCCACCCGCTCCGGCCCGAGCATGCTGACGAAATCGCCGAGAATCGGGGTAAACACCGGCCCCGGCGCGACGCAGTTGATGCGCACCGAATGATCGCGAAACCAGCCTTGGGATTGCTGGAAGCTCCACACGATCAGCGCTTCCTTGAAGTACTGATAACAGCTGGCTTGCTCCACCGGATTGGCCGCCAGCCACTGCTGCCCGGCGTCGAAGCTTTGCGTCGCGGCCAGGGCCTTGTGCAGCTCCAGGCGTTGCGGCCATTGCGCGCCGAGCACCGAGGCGACATTGACGATGCTGCCGCCCGCCGGCATGCGTGGCAGCAGCGATTGGGTCAGGTGCCGCAACCCCAGGTAATTGACCGTGGCCACCGCTTGCACGGGCGCCGTACCGGGCACGCCGGCAATGTTGCACAGCCCGTCGACCCGCGCCGGCAGGCGTGCCACCAGGGCATCGATGCTGGCCGGATCGCCCAGGTCAGCCTGGAAGAAGCCATCCAGGGTCAGTTGCGGTTCATGGCGATCAACGCCGATCACCGTGGCGCCCTGGAAACGCGCGAGGCGCGCCAGCTCGGCACCAATGCCGGAAGCGACACCGGTGACGATCAGGGTTTTGTTGTGCAGGTTCATGTTCAAGCCCTCTTATTTTTGTATAGGCATGGGTAAATCAAATCGATGCGCCGGGACTCAGAACGGATAGGCAGGCGGGGTGTTTTTCACCGTGACCCACTGCCACTGGCTGTACTCGTCCCAGTCGGCCGGCCCGCCTACGCTGCCGCCATTGCCGGAAGCGCCGCGCCCACCAAAGGGGTTGATGCATTCGTCGGCGACGGTCTGGTCATTGATGTGCAGCAGGCCGCAGTCAAGCCGCTCGCCGATGGCCATGGCACGCCCGACCGACGGTGAGATGATCGCGGCCGAGAGGCCGTACTCGGTACGGTTGGCCAGCTCGATGGCCTCCTCGTCCGTGGCAAAACTGACCACCGTGGCCACCGGGCCGAAGATTTCTTCCTCAAACGCGCGCATGCCCGGACGCACGCCACTGAGCACAGTGGGCTGATAGAACAAGCGGTCATAGTCGCCGCCCGCCTCCAACCGCGCGCCCGCTTGCAGGCTGTCGCTGACGATCTCGTGCACGCGCTGCAATTGCCGCTGGTTGATCAATGGGCCGAGTGCGGCTTCACCGCGGGCGGCATTGCCCACGGTGAGCGCCCGGGCCTTGTCCACCAGCTTGCGCGTGAGGCGTTCGGCGATGGACTCATGGGCGAGGATCAAGCCGGTCGCCATACAGATTTGCCCCTGGTGCAGCCAGGCGCCCCAGGCGGCATTGCTCGCGGCCAGGTCGAGGTCGGCGTCTTCGAGAATGATCAGCGGGTTTTTGCCGCCCAGTTCCAGCGCGACTTTTTTCAGGTGTCGTCCGGCCACTTCGGCGACTTTGCGCCCCGCCGCCGTCGACCCGGTGAACGCAATCATCTGCACATTCGGATCGCGGCACAGCGCCTCCCCCGCCGGCGCGGCACCGGGCAATACCTGCAGCAGGCCCTTGGGCAAGCCCGCCTCTTCGAACAGCCGGGCGATCAGAAAACCACCGCTGACCGGCGTCTGCGGGTCGGGCTTGAGCACCACCGCATTGCCCGCCGCCAGGGCCGGTGCCACCGAGCGCAGCGACAGCACCAGCGGAAAATTGAACGGTGAAATCACCCCGACCACGCCGTGGGGCTGACGCCGGGCATAGGACAGGCGACCGGCAGCACTGGGCAGTACCAGTCCGTGAGGTTGGGACAACAGCCCCGCCGCTTGATGCAGCAGCACAATCGCCTCGCGCACTTCGTGTTCGCCTTTGAACAACGCGCCGCCGGTTTCCCGCGCGACGTACAGCGCCAGTTCGGCAAAGGACTGCTGGGCCAGGTCCGCCGCCTTGCGAAACACCTCGGCACGCTCCCGTGGGCCGAGTGCAGCCCAGGCCGGCTGGGCCAGGGCCGCGCTGCGGCAGGCGATGGCGATGTCGGCCGGGTTGGCCATGGCGCAGCGCATCAGGGGTTCGCCGGTGGCGGGTTCGATCACCGGGATCACGGATCCCGAAGCGGGTATCCAATCGCCGTTGAACAGGCATTCGGACCCAATGGCCCGCTGTAGAAAGTGGGTGGTTTCAGACACTGACATGGCAACTCCCGGTTCTTGTAATTGTCATCGCCTGCACAGGGTGCAAACGCCGCATCAAGCCTTGAGCAAAGGCTGTGCCGCTTGCACGCAACGTCGCTGACATAAAGCGTCGAGGGCTCTGGGACGGGGCCTCACACACACCGCCCATACCTCACCCGCCGATCGACTGCAAAAACCGGCGCGCTGCCACTTGTTCAATTGATAAGGTTATGTTTAATAACTATCTGAGCAGTTACTCATATCGATCACTCGCTTTGCAGGGGCATAACAATGACTAATCCCCCCAGCGCGCTGCCCGACGACCGGGTGGCCATCGCGCCCTACCATCCGCGCGGCGACAGCCGCCAACTCAGTGAGAGCAGTTCGCCCACCCCGGCGGAACTGACCGACTGCCTGTTCTTCTCGCCCGAAGACGGACGTATCTGGCTCAACGATCAACGCATGGTGTTGCTGCACAGTTCGTCGTTCGGCGCCCTGCGCAGGGAGGTCATCGAGCGCCTGGGGCTGGAACAGGCGCGTGGCCTGTTTACCCGCACCGGTTATGCCTCCGGCGCGCGGGATGCGCGGTTGATCCGCGAGCGCTGGCCACAGGCCGATGCCGCCGCGGTGTTTCGCGCCGGGACCCATTTGCACACCCTGGAAGGCATGACCAAGGTCGAACCGCTGCACTTCAAGTTCGATGCCGATTCGGGGTTCTATGAAGGCGAGTTCCTCTGGCACCACTCGTGCGAGGCCGATGAACATGTGGGCGCCTACGGCATCGGCCAGGACCCGGTGTGCTGGACTGAAACCGGCTATGCCATTGGTTTCGTCAGTGGCCTGTTCGGGCAAATGGTGATTTTCCGCGAAGTGGAATGCCGTGGCATGGGCCACCGCAGCTGCCGGGTAATCGGCAAGACGGCCGAGCAATGGGGTGACGTCGAGCAGGACCTGCGCTACCTGAATGTGTCCCAGGCCGTCACCAACGCCACGGTCGCGCCCACACCCGATCACCCGGTGAGCCACAGTGCCAGGGCCAACCCGCCACAAACACTGGTGGGGGCGAGTGCGGCCTTCAACGCCGCGACACAAGCCCTGCAACGCGTTGCACTGACCCCGGCAACGGTGTTGATCAGCGGTGAGTCGGGGGTGGGCAAGGAGATGTTTGCGCGCCAGTTGCACCAGCTCAGCCGCCGCCAGGACAGCCCGTTCGTGGCACTCAATTGCGCTGCCATTCCGGACAACCTGATCGAGGCCGAACTGTTCGGTGTCGAACGCGGCGCCTATACCGGCGCGACGCACTCGCGGCCTGGACGTTTCGAACGGGCCCAGGGCGGCACGCTGTTTCTGGATGAAATCACCAGCCTCAGCCTGGCCGGGCAAAGCAAGTTGCTGAGGGCCTTGCAGGAACGGGAAATCGAACGGGTCGGCGGGGTGCGCGGGATCAAGGTGGATGTGCGCGTGGTGGCCGCCACCAATATCGATCTGCGTAAAGCCGTGGCCGACGGCACCTTTCGTGAAGACCTGTTCTACCGCCTGAATGTCTACCCCATCGCCCTGCCACCGCTGCGCGAACGCCGGGACGACATCCCGCTGTTGATCAATGCGTTCCTCACACGCTTCTGCCAGGAATACGCCCGAACCCCGATGGGCCTGACCATGCGCGCCCTGAAAGCGCTGCTGCGCTATGACTTCGCGGGCAATGTGCGCGAACTGCAAAACCTGATCGAACGCGGCCTGATCGCCAGTGACGAAGGCCAACCCATTGACCTCGTGCACCTGTTTCGCAACGAGCCTATGCCCGCCGATCCCTATGGCCTGGACGACCATGGCAGCCTGTCCAACAGCGCACCACCGCCGTGCCTGGCCCTGTTCGACACCCTTGGCCAACTGGAACCGGGGTTTTCCATCGAAGGTCTTGAATCGCGCCTGCTCAATGAAGCCCTGCAACGCAACGCCGGCAACCTGGCCGCCGCCGCCAGGCTTGTGGGGCTCAGCCGTGCACAATTTGCCTATCGGCTGAAGAAGCACCAGCGGCAAAGCCCTTGATGGGCAATTAGTGCCTTAAAAGCTTTGTTCAATTAAGTATTTTGCATGGGCATCCGGGTGACCAATGCCCGCTTATTTAACCGTGACAAGGATCTCCTGTGAGCGGACTGCGTGAACGTCAGAAAGCCGAACGCCGGCAAGCTATTGAAGAAACTCCCACTGGCTGAAGGGTGCGCGCATCCAGTTCTGCCACGTTACCCGGTGTTTCGGCTCGGCCGGGAAGCCCTGCATCAGCGCAGGTGCCACGCGGGTTGCACAGGACGACTCGTTGGCCTCGACATAAAGAGTCGCCCCGCAGCCCTTCCCGAAAACGGCCTGCAACGGGTGCGCTGGTGGCTGGAGGGTGACACGCTGTACCGCGCCACATCAGCGGCCAGTGATCGATACCCGTTGCCGGCCCCCAAAAAAGCGGTGGCCGTCTTGTCCGGCATCAGTGAACTGCAGGTACGCCTTGGAAAACCCGATTGCTTTGGCCAGGTCGGAAACCGTAGTTTTGCTATAGCCGTATTGACTGAAGTGCTGATTGGCCGCCGCGACGATCTGGTTTCGGATCTCATGATCGGCGGGGCCACGGATGCTGGGGGAAGCTATTGATGTCTTGTTAATACGGCTAGCTTACGCATCCGAAAAGCGCTTGACAACGGATGACCGTTTTATACCTTCGTCACTAACTCGCAATGAGAAACAGCGAGCAGCCTCCTCTTTTCAACGACGCTTCGCCTTCGTCAGCTCAGCGATCAGAAAATCCCTGAACGCAGAAACCGCCGCAGGTAGATTGCGCCCAGCCATGCTTTGCAGCTCGATGCGCCTTGCCTGCATGCCTTCATCAAGGATCGGCAAGCATTGCAACTGCTTGTCCGCCACCTGTTGGTGCAAGGTCATTTCGCTGGCCAGGCTGATGCCTCCCTCTTCACGGACGAAACTGTAGAGCGCGGCAACGTAATTGGTGGTCAATACCGGATCGAACAACAACCCCTGTACGCCGCAACAGATGTCGAACAGTTGCCGTATCGTAGTGTCAGCCTTGGGTAACGCAATGGGCCAGGGTTGCAACTCAGCGAGATTGACAGATTCACGCCCGGCCAAGGGATGAGCATTGGAGACCACGGCAAAAATCGCCCCGCTCAGGATATGTTCGACCTTGATTTCCTTTTGCGGCGTCAGGCTGAACGTCATCGCCAGATCGGCTTCACCGGAGCGAACCTTCTCGGTCGCTTCAGCGGGCGCACAGACCTCCAGCGTGAAATGAATACCCTGGTACTCACGCCTGAACGCGCTGATGCTCCTGGGCATGTATTCCAGGGCAAATCCTTCCGAGCAGGCGACATGCACATGGCCGCGTTGCAAGCCATGCAACTCGGTAATTTCCAGCACCACCTGCTCGGCCTCAAGTTGCGACTTACGCGCATAAGCCGCCAGTCGTGCCCCTGCCTCGCTGAGCACCATGCCGCGGGCACGACGCTCAAACAGGCTGGCATCCAGGGCCAGCTCAAGCTTGGAAATTTGTCGACTCACCGCTGATGCCGCCACATTCAGCCGCATTGAGGCCTCACTGATCGATCCGCATCGCGCGACTTCAAGAAAATAGCGCAGTGCCGTGGACTGCACGCCATACAGCTGCATCGGAGCCCCCATGGATTGCCTTTTCGGCAAAGGAAGTATCGAAATATTGTGCTTGTGGCATTGATAGCCCTTCCCTACATTCGTGTCCAGACCAAAAAAAACAGTGCCCGACCTTTTCCTCCTCCTTTACGCATTTGCGATTCGCTGCCCTTTGATTCAACCACTCTCGCCAACGGAGACGACGGCATGGGCATCAAAGGTTTCGCCTGCAGTATTGCGCTGATGGGCCTTATCAGCAGCTTTCCGGCGCATGCCGGCAAAGCCAACGACACCCTGGTTTACGCTTCCGACAGCGAGCCTGAAAACATCAGCCCCTATCACAACGATTTACGCGAAGGCGTGATTCTCGGCCGGCTGATCTGGGACAGCCTGATCTACCGCGACCCCAAAAGCGGCGAATACAAACCCATGCTGGCCACCAGCTGGAAGCAGGTCGACGACACCACCATCGACTTTGAGCTGCGCAGAGGCGTCAAATTTCACAACGGCGACGCCTTCACCGCCGACGACGTGGTGTTCACCCTCAACTACGTGGTGTCGCCCGAAGCGAAAGTCGTTACCGTGCAAAACGTAGACTGGATCAAGAGCGCCGAAAAAACCGGTGACTACAGCGTCCGCCTGTATTTGAAGAAGCCTTTCCCACCGGCACTGGAATACCTGTCCAACGCCGTTCCGATGTTCCCCAAGCAGTACTTCGAGAAGGTCGGCCTGGCCGAATTCAGTCGCAAGCCAATGGGCACCGGGCCGTATAAAGCCGTGTCCGTGGTGGCGGGCGAAGGCGTGAGCATGGAGATCAACAAGGACTACTTCCCGGACAGCCCACAAGGTAAGCCCCATATCAGCCACCTCAAGTTCCGCGTGATCCCGGATGCAGAAACCCGCCTGGCCGAGTTGATGACCGAGGGTGTCGACTGGACCTGGCGTGTGACCTCGGATCAGGCGGTCGACCTCAAGGGTATGCCGAACCTGACCGTGACCAGTGGCGAAACCATGCGCATCGGTTTCCTGATTCTTGATGCACGCGGCACCTCCACTGAAAACTCACCGATGAAGAACCTCAAGGTACGCCAGGCCATCAACCATGCGATCAACCGCAATGCGCTGGCCACGCAATTGGTGGGTGGCGAAGCCAAGCCTTTGCAGGTTGCCTGTTATCCAGGCCAGTTCGGTTGCGATACCACTGCGGCTACGGTCTACAACTATGACCCCGCCAAGGCCAAGGCGCTGCTCGCCGAAGCCGGTTACCCAAATGGCTTCGAGACAGAAATCTTCGCTTATCGCGACCGTGATTACGTCGAAGCCATCATCGGCAACCTGCGCGCAGTGGGCATCAACGCCAAGCTGCGCTACTTGAAGTACGCCGCCCTGCGCGATCAGCAACGTGGCGGCAAGGTGCCCATGTCGTTTCAGGCATGGGGCTCGTTCTCGATCCTCGACACCTCGGCGTCGGCCGGTACCTGGTTCAAGGGCAATCCGGACGACAACATCAAGGACCCACAAGTCCAGGGCTGGTTGCAGACCGCCGACAATGCCCTCGACCCGCAAGTGCGCAAGGACAACTACCGCAAGGCCTTGCAGCGCATCAGCGAACAGGCCTACTGGGCGCCGCTGTTCAACTACTCGATGAACTACGCCTACACCTCCGAACTTGCGTTCACGCCGTACCCGGATGAGCTGCCGCGTTTCGTCGAGTCCACGTGGAAGTAATACGTAACCGGGCGCACGGACTCTCGTGCGCCACGGATACATCCTCACACTTGTCATCCATTGGATATGAGGAAACTTGCCATGCTTGGATTCCTTCTGCGCCGCCTGGGCATCGCTGTTTGCGTTGCCATTACCGTGTCGGTGATCAGCTTTTCTCTTTTGCATCTGTCCGGAGATCTCGCCACTGCCATTGGCGGACCGGAAGCCACCAGCGAACAGATCGAGCAGATTCGCGTGCAGTACGGGTTGAACAAACCGCTGCCGACTCAGTACTTCAACTGGCTGGGCGATTTGCTGCGGCTGGACCTGGGCAACTCGTTTTTCTTTCAGGAATCGGTCTACAACCTCGTCGCCAGCCGCTTGCCGATTACCCTGGGGCTGGGTGCCATGGCGCTGGGGATCGCCTTGCTGGTGGCCATTCCACTGGGCGTGTTGGCTGCGGTCAAACGCGACACCTGGATTGACCGGCTGGCCTTGAGCATCGCGGTGCTGGGTCAGGCGATGCCTAGTTTCTGGTTTGCGCTGATGCTGATCGTGGTGTTCGCGGTGACGCTCAAGTGGCTGCCGGTGTCCGGCAACTCGACCCTGCTGCACTTCGTCATGCCGGCCATTGCCCTGGGCTACTACGCGACGCCGGCAATCATGCGCCTGACCCGCGCCGGCATGCTTGATGTGCTCAGTTCCGATTACATCCGCACCGCCCGCGCCAAGGGCCTGCGCCCTGCCCGCGTGTTGTTCAAGCATGCACTGCGCAACGCCCTGATTCCGGTCGTCGCGCTGGCGGCGGTGGAGTTCGGCTTCATGCTCGGCGGCTCGGTGGTGATCGAAACCGTGTTCTCCCTGCAGGGCATCGGGCAACTTGCCTGGGACGCTATCGCCCGTGACGACTTTCCGGTGGTACAGGCTGTGGTCCTGCTGATTGCAGTGATCTACATCATCCTCACGTTGCTGGCCGATGTGCTCAACGCACTGCTCGACCCGCGCATTCGTGTGCGCTAGGAGGACTACATGAGCATCCCCACTACCCTCGCGATCAATGACTACCTGCCACCACCGAGCAGCCTGAGCCGAGTACTTGGCAAGAGCTTGCGTCATCGTGGTTTCGCCATCGGCGCGGTGTTGTTGCTGATCATCTTCGCGGGTGCATTGTTCGCGCCGTGGCTGGCACCTTACGACCCTTATGCGCAAGACGTGATGCTGCGCATGAAACCACCGGTATGGATGGCCAACGGCACCTGGGAATACGTGCTCGGCACCGACAAGCTGGGCCGTGACTACCTGTCGAGGCTGCTCTACGGCGCACGTATTTCGCTGTTCATCGGCATTGCAGCGGCGCTGATTTCCGGCTTTATCGGCACGGTCATGGGGCTGTTGGCAGGTTACTACGGCGGCAAGGTCGATGGGTTTATCAGCTACCTGATAACTACCCGGCTGGCGATGCCGGTGGTGATGGTCGCGCTGGCCTCGGCCTCGCTGATGGGCGGCTCATTGAAGGTGGTGATCGTGCTGCTCGGCTGCCTGTTATGGGATCGCTTCGCGGTGGTGGTCAGGGCCTCGGTGCAACAGATTCGCGATGCTGAATATGTCGCGTCGGCCCAGGCGCTCGGCTGCTCGACACTGCGCATCCTGGTGAGTGAAATCCTGCCCAATCTGGTCGGCGCACTGATCGTCGTCGCGACGCTGGAGATGGCCCACGCGATCCTGCTGGAGTCGGCCCTCTCATTCCTCGGGGTGGGCGTACAACCGCCAACGCCGTCCTGGGGTTTGATGATCGCGGAAGGCAAGCCCTACATGTTCTTTTCCCCGTGGGTCATCGCCATTCCCGGCGTCGCCCTGATGATTCTGGTGTTGGGCATCAACCTCGTCGGCGATGGCCTGCGCGACCTGATCCTGCCCGACGGCCGTAACTGATAGACCGCCGTAACTGATAGAGGGCACCGAACATGGCACTACTCCATGTGGAAAACCTGCGCGTGGACATCCCCATGGGCAACAGCCCGACGCCGGATGACATGCTGCATGCCGTACGCGGTCTGAATTTTGAAGTCGAGCGCGGTGAAATGCTGTGCATCGTCGGGGAGTCCGGCTGCGGCAAATCCCTGACTTCGTTGGCGTTGATGGACCTGTTGCCACGCAAGGCCAAACGCACCGCGTCCCGGCTGACGCTGGACGGCATCGACATGCTCGGCCAGAGCGAGCGGCGCATGTGCGACCTGCGCGGCAACCGCCTGGCGATGATCTTCCAGGAGCCGATGACCTCGCTGAACCCGGCCTACAGCATTGGCGATCAACTCAGCGAAGTACTGACTCAGCATCGCAAGGTCTCACGCAAGGAGGCCCTGGCGCGCGCCGCGCAGATGCTGGAGAAGGTCGGGATCAGCAATGCCACCGAGCGCTTGCGTCAGTATCCGCATCAGCTTTCCGGCGGGCTGCGCCAGCGGGTGATCATCGCCATGGCGTTGATGTGCGAACCGGACCTGATCATCGCTGATGAGCCCACCACGGCGCTGGACGTGACCATTCAAGCGCAGATCCTGCGCTTGATCCGCGACATTCAGAAAGAACTCGGCCTGGCGGTGATTTTCATCACCCACGACCTTGGACTGGTGGCACGGATCGCCGACCGGGTCGCCGTGATGTATGCCGGGGAAATCGTCGAAACCGCCCCTGCCCTGCAACTGTTCGAGAACCCGCAGCATCCGTACACCCGGGGTCTGCTGGCGAGTATTCCAATCCCTGGCCGGACCAAACCGGGTGAGGCGCTGGGTTCGATTCCAGGCCTGGTGCCGAGTCTGGTCGGCGAACAGCAAGGGTGTGCATTCCGCAATCGTTGCGGCCAGGCGATGCCGGCCTGCGCGCAAAACATCCCCGAAGTCGAACAGGACGGGCACATGGCGCGCTGCCTGCTCGCCGCCCCGGCCCCGGCACCGATTCGCCTTCAGGAGCGTGCAAGGTCATGAAAAAAGACATCGCTTTGGAGCTGTGTGACATCCGCCGCGAGTTTCGGATCAACACGGGCTTTTTCAAACCCGCCGCCACCCTGAAGGCCGTGGATGGTGTTTCCCTGCGCCTGATGCGTGGCGAGACCCTCGGTCTGGTGGGCGAGTCCGGTTGCGGCAAAAGTACCCTGGCCAAGATGCTGCTCGGTCTATTGCCGCCCACCAGCGGCGATGTGCTGGTCAATGGCAAACACCTCGCGGCGACTGATCGCAAGGAAATGTCCCGGCGTATTCAGCCGATTTTCCAGGACCCGTATTCCTCGCTGAATCCACGCAAGACCCTGCGCGAAATCGTTACCCTGCCGCTGATCGTGCATGGCATCGGCAGCACCGCCGAGCGCCGCAGGAAGACCGAGGCGATGCTTGATGTGGTCGGCCTGCCCAAGCGGGTGATCGACAGCTACCCGAACCAGCTGTCCGGCGGGCAACGCCAGCGGGTCGCGATTGCTCGAGCGCTGATCATGCGCCCTGACGTGTTGATCTGTGACGAGCCCACCTCAGCGCTGGATGTGTCGGTGCAGGCGCAGATCCTCAATCTGCTGCAGGACCTCAAGCGCGAATTCGGCCTGACCTATCTGCTGATCAGCCATAACCTGGCGGTCATCGAACACCTCGCCGACCGGGTCGCCGTGATGTACCTGGGGCGCATCGTCGAAGAACGCACGCGCGAATCGTTGTTCGCTCAACCCGGCCACCCTTATACCCGCGCCTTGCTGGATTCGGTGCTCACGCCCGATCCGCGCCTGGGCATTCCCGACATCGGTCTGCATGGCACCTTCCCCAACCCTATGTCACCGCCGTCCGGTTGCGCCTTCCATCCGCGCTGCCCGAGCTGCTTCGCTCCCTGCAAAACGGCCTACCCGGCCAACGGTCCGCTTATCGGCGGCAACGTGCGTTGCCACCTTCACGACACTTCTGCCCAAACACTGGAGCTTGTCCACTCATGAGTCGTTCACTGGCTATCAGCAACACCACAGCGCAATTCGACAACGGCGAATTCTTCAATCTGCTCCAACGCAGCGTCGCCTTGCACACCGAAAGCCAGGCAGCGGACAGCCAGCCCGAGCTGTATCGCTACCTCAATGAGTTCATCACCCCGCATGTCGAGGCGATGGGTTTCAGCGTCAAGATCCATGACAACCCGGTGGCAGAACGCGGCCCCTTCATGATCGCCACGCGCATTGAACACCCGGACCTGCCGACCGTGCTCAGCTACGGCCACGGTGATGTGGTGCGCGGCTATGAGGCGCAATGGCGCGAAGGACTGTCGCCGTGGCAAGTCATTGCCGAAGGCGATCGCTGGTACGGCCGCGGCACGGCGGATAACAAAGGCCAGCACCTGATCAACCTGACCGCCCTGGAACAAACGCTCAAGGCGCGCGATGGCAAGCTGGGTTTCAACGTCAAGCTGCTGCTGGAAATGGGCGAAGAAGAAGGCTCGCCGGGCTTGAATGCATTCTGTGCCGCGCACAGCAAAGAGCTTGCAGCGGATATTTTCATCGCCTCGGACGGCCCGCGCCTGGCGGCATCACGCCCGACGATTTTTCTCGGCTCACGCGGGGTGTTCAACTTCGAGCTGGTGGTCAATTTGCGTGAAGGCGCTCATCACTCCGGTAACTGGGGCGGGTTGCTGGCCAATCCAGGCATCATCCTGGCCAATGCCATCGCGAGCATGGTCGATGAACACGGTCGGGTGAAAGTTGCAGGCCTGATGCCCGAGACACTGCCGGAGCCGGTTCGACAGGCACTGGCCGATATTGCCGTTGGTGGCGGACCGGGCGATCCGGACATCGACGCCAACTGGGGTAACCCGACGCTTTCGCTGAGCGAAAAGGTGTTCGGCTGGAACACCCTCGACGTCATCGCCTTCAAGACCGGCAACCCAGACGCCCCGGTGCATGCGATTCCCGGCAAGGCTAACGCCCACTGCCATATCCGCTTCGTGGTCGACAGCGACTACACGACCTTTATCCCGGCGGTACGTACCCACCTGGATGCGCATGGCTTCAACAATGTTGAGGTCAAGCAAAGCCGCATTGATGTGATGCATGCCACTCGGCTGGATCCGCAGAGCCCTTGGGTCGATTGGGCGCTCAGCTCCCTGGCACAGACCACCGGCAAAAAACCTGCGCTGCTGCCAAACCTCGGTGGCTCGCTGCCCAACGACGTGTTCGCGGACGTGCTCGGTTTGCCAACATTGTGGGTGCCGCACTCGTACCCGGCGTGCTCGCAACATGCGCCGAACGAGCACTTGCTGGCACCGGTGGTCAAGGAAAGCCTGCAAATCATGGCCGGGCTGTTCTGGGACCTGGGCAACGACGCGGCACGCCTGACGCGGGAACATCAGTTACGGGAGCAGGCGCAATGAGCGCCACGCCACAACAGGCCCTGGACTGGCTTGCTGACCAGCGCGAAGCCATGGAGGCGCTGCTGCAGCGTATCGTCGACACCGACTCCAACAGCTATGACAAGGCGGGCGTCGACGCTGTGGGCGCGCTGCTCGCGGCTGAACTGCAAGCCGACGGCATCCTGCTCAAGCGCATGCCGGTCGAGGGTTTTGGTGACGTGCTGCTCGCCGAAGTGCCAGGCGATTCTGGAAAACCGGTGCTGTTGCTGGGCCATCGCGACACGGTGTTCCCCAAAGGCACCACCACGACTCGCGGCTACAGCCGCGACGCCAACCTCGCCTATGGCCCTGGTGTCGCCGACATGAAAGGCGGCCTGGTGCTCAATTGCTTCGCCCTCATGGCCCTCAAGCGCGCCGGCCGGTTGCCCTATCCGGTGCAGGTCCTGTACACCGGCGACGAAGAAATCGGCTCCGGCAGCGCCAGGCCCCATATCGAAAACGCCGCCCGTGCCGCCCGCGCCGTGCTCAATACCGAACCCGGCCGGGCCAGCGGCAACGTGGTCAGCGCACGCAAAGGCGGCGCTACGCTGATCATCGAAGTCAGCGGCCGCGCGGCGCATGCCGGGGTCAACCATGCCGACGGGGCCAGCGCCATCGAGGCCCTGGCCCGCAAGATCGTCAAGCTGCATGCCTTGACCGATTACCCGGCAGGCATCACCACTAACGTTGGGCTGATATCCGGCGGTACGTCGAGCAATACCGTCGCGCCCAGCGCCTGCGCGCGGCTGGACGTGCGCTTCATCGAACTCAAGCACTGGGATCGGATCTTCAGCGCAATCCAGGCCATCGTCGCCGAAGAAGAAGTGATCGGCACCCGCGCCGTCCTCAAGGAAGCGACGACCTTTCTACCGATGGAAGCACGCCACAGCGAACGACTGCTGCACCTCTACCAACAAAAAGCACTGGCGCTGGGCTTCAGCGTCGAAGGCGAATTCACCGGTGGTTGCGCCGACTCCGGCTTCACCGCCAGCTTGGGCGTTCCAACCCTGTGCGGGCTCGGTCCGGTGGGCGGCAAGGTCCACACTGAGCGTGAATACCTGGAACTGGACACCCTGGTGCCTCGCGCCCTGGCCCTGGTGGCGACCATTCTGGCGGTCGGCGACAGCGTTTGAGGTCATGGGTTTCTACGCGTCGCCGAGGTCAGGGGATCCGACAGGCTCACAGGCAGCTCCTGCCGCTGTCGGGTATCGCTTCAAGGTGGCGCGAATGGCTCACTCGGGCAAAGTTTTTGACCTGTTCTACTGCTGCAATGACCGAACATTCGGCCGTCCCGTCTGGCGCTATGGAGTAGATGCATCGTTTGCCCATGGAAAGGCCATGCAATAAATGTTCATCAAGTTCACCGAGCACTACAAAAGAACAGTCACTCTTGACCACTTGCACATCAACCCGCTTGCCAGGCACGGTGTCCACCGTATCGACATGGAGCAGCGCAACATTGTCAAAACAGCTGAACCCTTGATGAATCAAGTCAATATGAACGCTATCAAGTCCGCACACGATGACCACGATGCGTGTGCAACTTGACGGCTCGCGCATCCACTTCATTGCGTTGGGACGACAATCGGCAGTTTGGCTCATAAGCGATGCCTTTATTGTTTCAACAGGCAAATTGACCAGGACATCAGTTAAATGACGCCGCGTGCCTGCAACACGCTTTTCGCCAGGCTTCGGGTCGCCGCTAACACCGCCTCCACCTGTTGATCCATGTGCGCAGTGGAGGAAGCTATTGTTCCAAGTTCGACCACGCGCAACGGATGACCAAAGACGGATCCCAGCCAGGTCATGCCGGCATCCGTGCCAGTTTCGACATCCAGTAAAAAGCTGCCGTGGGAGACGCCGCGCAGCAGTTGGCTGGCATGGCACGCGTAGCCCCCGGCAGACGGCTCCGGGCTGGACCCTGCCCGCAACCAGTCGAGCCTCAACGCCTCGGATTGTTTGACGGCTAAATAAGCCACCTGGTCCCACTCATCTATCGCCACATGCAGCTTGTCGATCATGTACGGGGGCAACGCGGCGCTGGTAACGATCACCACTCCGGCATCCGCCGAAGGCTCCTTGATCCAGACTGCGGATTGCGTTATCGCATGCATGGCGGTACTCCCGGCGGTTGGATAGGAGCAACGTGCTCCGGGTGGCGATTCGACGATGGGATCGTGACATTCAATATTGATGCCGACTCACCCATCGCTTCGTGAGCTCCCTCGTTATTGGCGTTAATCAGCCGTTGCGAAACAGGAAGCTGTAGGCATTCAGCGCAGGCGCCCCACCCAAGTGCGCATACAGCACTTTCGAGCCTTCGGGGAACTCACCACGGCGGACCATTTCAATCATCCCGTGCATGGATTTTCCCTCGTACACCGGATCGGTCAGCACACCTTCCAGGCTCCCGCACAAACGAATGGCTTCCAGCGTGCCTTCGTTGGGCAAGCCGTATTCCGGGTAGGCAAAACGTGTATCGAGCACGACGTCGTCTTCGGTGATTTCACGGCCCAGTTCCACCAACTCTGCGGTGTGCCGGGCGATACGCAGGATCTGTGCCTTGGTTTGCTCCGGCTTGGCCGAGGCATCAATGCCGATAACGTTCTTCGAACGGCCGTCCGCGGCGAAACCGACGACCATGCCGGCCTGGGTACTGCCGGTCACAGAGCAGACCACGATGTAGTCGAACGTGAACCCCAGTTGTTTTTCCTGCTCTCGCACTTCCTCGGCAAAGCCGACGAACCCAAGGCCGCCGTAGGGGTGTTCGGAACAACCCGCCGGTATCGGAAACGGCTTGCCGCCCCGCTCCACCACATCGTCCATGGCCTTCTCCCAGCTGGGCCGAATGCCGATATCGAACCCGGCGGCGTCCAGTCGTACCTCGGCGCCCATGATGCGAGACATTTCGATATTGCCAACGCGGTCATACACCGCATCGGAGTAGTTCACCCAGTTTTCCTGCACCAGCACGCACTTCATGCCCAGGTGAGCGGCAACGGCGGCCACCTGTCGGGTCTGGTTCGACTGGATACCGCCGATGGAAACCAAGGTATCGCAGCCCTGCTCGATGGCTTCGGGAATCAAATATTCCAGCTTGCGCGTTTTGTTCCCGCCGAAGGCCAGGCCACTGTTGCAGTCCTCACGTTTGGCATACAACTCGACCTTGCCACCCAGGTGTTCACTGAGGCGCTTCAAGGGCGTGATGGGAGAAGGACCGAAGGTCAACGGATAACGTTTAAAACGATTCAGGTTCATGACGCTGCTCCTTGATTACTGGACATCAAAGCGCCAGACCGAAAGGCAAAGGTTGCCTTCCAGGTTCTTTCACACGGGCTTCGATGAGTTCAATATTAAGAAGATTTCAAAAAAGATGTGTTGCAAACTTCTAGCACTTAAAGAACTATAATTTCTCGCTATAAATATCGAACATACTTTAATTGCGAATAAACAGTTATGAACGCAATAAATACTCGCAGGAAGCCAAGCGTATCAACCCCGATGCCGCAGCCGCTGGATCGAACCGACCGCGCCATTCTCAAGGCCCTGCAGCGAGATGCCTCCATCTCCAATGTGGCGCTGGCAGAGAAGGTGAAATTGAGTGCACCGGCGTGTCTCAGGCGCGTCGAGCGGCTCAAGCAAGTTGGCCTGATCAAAGGCATCGTTGCACTGCTGGACACTGTGGCGCTGGATGCGGGGATGGTGGTGTTGATCGGCGTGGTGCTGGACCGCTCCACACCGGAATCCTTCGCCGCATTCGAGGCAGCCGCACAAAAAGTGTCCGGCTGCATGGAGTGCCATGTGGTGACGGGGGAGTTCGACTACTTCATGTTGATACGAACCAAGGACAGCAACAGTTTCAACCGGCTCCACGCGGAGCAGTTGCTTTACCTGCCTGGGGTTCGCCAGATTCGATCGTTCATGGGGTTGCGTCAGGTCTTGTCGACCACCCACATTCCCCTTTGAAGCGTCGCTAGTCGAGCATTAATCATCGACCAACCCGGCACCGGCGAAGCATTGCGCCTACACAACCTGACCGCGCGCTTCGACAGCGAACATTGGGCCAGCCGCGTGGTGGATTGGCTGGAAACCCGCGACGATGTCGACGCCAAACGCATTGGCCTGGAAGGTGTGTCGCTCGGCGGATACTACTGCCCGCGCGCGGTAGCCTTCGAGCCGCGCTTCGCTTGCGGCGTGGTGTGGGGCGCCAACCATGACTGGCGTGATGTACAGAAACGTCGCCTGGAAAAGGAAGGCAGCTTCCCGGTGCCGCATTACTGGTCGCATGTGTCTTGGGTCTGGGGGGCCAAGGACACGGACGAGTTCATGACCATCGCCGAGAACGTTCATCTGGACGGCATCCTGGACCGCATCAATGTCCCCTTCCTGGTCACCCACGGTGAAAAGGATTCGCAGATTCCATTGAAGTGGGCCCACCGCACCTACGAACAGTTGGTCAACAGTCCAAAACGCGAGCTGAAAATTTTCACCGAACGTGAGGGGGGCGTGCAGCATTCGAGCTTCGACAACAGTATCAATGCCGGACAATATATCGCCGATTGGGTGGCTGAAGTACTCGGCGGTCGAACGGAATGACAGATGCTTAACTTGTTAGACTCTCGGCTGGTATTGGCCCGGCGCGACTCGCGAGGTTGCTTCTCCATTAGTGGGATCTTGTGAGCTCCGATCGCTGGGCTTAAACCTCAACTCGACCGGCAACATGGCAAGTGAACCTTTTCCAGATAATATTTCCCTGGCTGACCCTGCCCCCAAAGATCCAGACGATTCGCCCAGTCCTGCATCATCGTCCGGCGCTGCTCGACATATTCCGCATGGTTGTAAGCCGCACTTACCTCATCCGGATCAGCATGAGAAAGCTGTGCATCCACCCATATCTTTGGATATCCGATCTCGTTCAGCGCCGTCGAGATCGTCGCCCGCGTCCCATGGACCGTGAGTTGATCGGCGTACCCCATCCGGCGTAACGCACCATTCAGCGTGTTCTCACTGATACGCTTGCTCAGGTCGCTTCGATGCGCAAACAAGTAGCGCTGCGCGGGAACAACCTGGTCCAGCAAGTGACGCACAATCTCCAGCGCCTGAACCGACAGCGGGACAATGTAGGGCGGTACATTTTGAATCTGCTTACCTGGCTTCCGCATCGCTAACTGGAGCTGCTTTACCACTTCCGCCGGTATGACCCACAAGCGCTTCTCCAGATCGAACTGGTCGGGTGTCGCCAACCGTAACTCACCCGTGCGGACACTGGTCAGCAACAACAACCGAAGGCCAAGCCGTGTTTGGTTGGCACCGCCGTAATTCGAAGAGCAACCATCAATCCCGGAAGCTTGTCCATACGAAGAAATGGGTTGTGCGTAACAGGCGGTTTGGGGAGTGCGACAACGTCGAGGCCTGAAGCGGGGTTGTGTTCCAGCCCCTCAATATTCACCAGCGCATAGCAGAACAACTGGTTGAACCAGGTCCGGCATTTTTCGGCTGTCGTTAAGGCCTTGCGCTGTTCGATCCTGCTCAGTAAATCCAGCAGATCGTGGCGACTGATATCGTAGATGGACCGTCCACCCAGTACGGGCAAGACGTCTTTGTTGAAGATTCGCAAGATCTGCGAGAGCGTGCTCTGGCGCCCTTCCTTCAGGCTCAGCCTGCGGAACTCTACCCACTGATTGAACACGGCCTCAAAGGTGTGCTCTGCCGCAAAACGAACAGCACGACGCTGCTGTTTACGGTGCTCATAGGGATTGATACCTTGGGCGACCAAGGCGCGAGCCTCATCACGTCGGGCACGGGCTTCTTTAAGGCTGATTTGCGGATAACTACCGAGAGACATGCGCTTCTGCACGCCCGCCCAGTAATATCGAAACGCCAGATTTTCCCACCGCGGGCCGTCACGTTGAGCGCAAGCCCATCCGTGTCGCCTATCGTGTAGTCATTGCCGGTGATTCGGGCTTGCCGAACGGTCGTATCCGAGAGTGCCATAGCAGGCTGCTGAACAGAGTCAGGACCGGATGCTCGTCTCGCTATCCAAGCTTCTCCAGCAAAAAACCGATTCAGTGCACATCCAAACCCAAGATCCTCATTTGGGACTTAAATCGGGACTTAAAAGCACTGGATGGAGCTGGATTGCAGTGGTTCCCGCAGGAACGAAAAAAGGACCCGAAGGTCCTTATTTCAATCACTTACAGAATTCAATGGAACTCTGCAGCGCAATATTTGGAGCGGGAAACGAGACTCGAACTCGCGACCCCGACCTTGGCAAGGTCGTGCTCTACCAACTGAGCTATTCCCGCTTGGTGATGCGCATTCTATAGAATCCTCAGCACCCGTCAACCCCTTGATTCAAAAAAGTTTTATTTCTTTTCAACGGTAGTGCGCAGATGCGGCCAGGCGGCGCGCAGATATTGGAGCATCGACCACAGGGTCAGGCCCGCTGCGATCAGCAGCAAGGCATAGCCAGTCAGTACCCAGAACGAGAAATCCGATGGGTTGGCCAGCAGGATGACCAGCGCCAGCATTTGCGCGGCGGTTTTCCATTTGCCCATGTTGGACACGGCCACGTGGGCACGGGCGCCGATTTCGGCCATCCATTCGCGCAGGGCCGACACGACGATCTCGCGGCCGATGATCACGGCGGCCGGCAGGGTCAGCCACAGGTTCCCGTGCTCCTGCACCAGCAGGACCAGGGCGACGGCCACCATCAGCTTGTCAGCCACAGGGTCGAGGAACGCGCCGAAGGGCGTGCTCTGCTCCAGGCGGCGCGCCAGGTAACCGTCGAGCCAGTCGGTGGCGGCCGCAAAGGCAAACACTGAACTGGAGGCCAGATAACTCCATTCGTACGGTAAATAGAACAACAAAATGAAAATCGGGATGAGCAGGACACGTAGAACGGTAATCAGATTAGGGATATTCATCGGCACAACTGGCTACGAGGTGGAAAGGCATTCTATTCGCTATGCAGATTCGCATAAATCAGCTCAGCGAGCTTTTTACTGATACCGGGTGCTTTGGCTATCTCGTCAATGCTGGCACGGGACAGCTCCTGCAAGCCACCAAAATGTTTAAGCAAGTCGCGACGCCGCGTCGGCCCTACCCCTGCCACCCCTTCCAGGGTTGAGGTTCGCCGGGTTTTGCCACGACGGGCGCGGTGGCCGGTAATGGCGAAACGGTGGGCTTCGTCGCGAATCTGTTGAATCAAATGCAACGCGGGTGAGTCGCCCTTCAAAGTGAACTCATGGGCGGCATCATTCAAGTACAACGTCTCGAAACCCGCCTTGCGCGTCGCGCCCTTGGCCACGCCCAGCAGGATCAGGTCCGGCACCGCCAGCTCGTTGAGCACATCACGGGCCATCGACAACTGGCCCTTGCCGCCGTCGACCAGGAGGATATCCGGCAACTTGCCCTCCCCGTCCTTCAACTTACTGAAGCGGCGCGTGAGGGCCTGGTGCATGGCGGCGTAGTCATCGCCAGCGGTGACGCTTTCGATGTTGTAGCGCCGGTAATCGGACTTGATCGGCCCTTCCGGTCCGAACACCACGCAGGACGCCACCGTGGCCTCGCCACTGGAGTGGCTGATGTCGTAGCACTCCAGGCGCTGGGGCGGCTCTTCCAGGTTAAGGACTTCAGCCAGGGCGTCAAAGCGGGCGGCGACGTGCTGCCGGTTAGCCAGGCGCGCGCTCAGGGCTTGCTCGGCGTTGGTCACCGCCAGTTGCTGCCAGCGCGCGCGGGTCCCGCGTACACGGTGGCTGATGTCCAGCTCGCGGCCGCGCAGTTCGTGGATCGCTTCGATCAACGCGGGGAAGTCTTCGTGGACCACATTGACGATCAACTCCGACGGCAGGTCGCGCTCGGGGCTGCTCACGTAATACTGGCCCAGGAAAGCAGCCATGACTTCGGCGACCTCCTCGTCAATACCGGTCTGCGGAAAGAAGTTCTTGCTGCCCAGCACCCGCCCGCCGCGCACGCTGATCAGGTGCACACAGGCACCGCCCGGGTTGACGAAGGCCGCGATCACATCGACGTCGCCGGTGCCGCCTTCCATGCTTTGCTGGTCCTGAACACGGCGCAGCAGCGAAATCTGGTCGCGCAGCTCGGCGGCCCGTTCAAAATCCAGGGTACTGGCCGCCTGCTCCATGGCTGTGGAAAGCTCATCGGTGAGCGCATTGCTGCGTCCCTCGAGAAACATCACCGAATGGCGCACATCCTCGGCGTACTCCGCCGGCTCAACCAACCCCACACAGGGCGCCTTGCAGCGCTTGATCTGGTACTGGAGGCAGGGCCGGGTACGGTTCTTATAGAAACTGTCTTCGCACTGGCGCACAAAAAAGGTTTTTTGCAGCAGGCTCAGGCTTTCACGAATGGCCCCGGCGCTGGGATAAGGCCCAAAGTACTTGCCCTTCGCCTTCTTCGCCCCACGGTGAATGCTCAGGCGTGGGAAGTTACCGTCGGATAAAAACACATAGGGATAGGATTTATCGTCACGCAGCAGAATGTTGTAGGGCGGCCGCCATTCCTTGATCAGCGTCTGCTCAAGCAGCAGCGCTTCGGTTTCGTTGGCGGTGATGGTGGTTTCGACCTGGGCGATACGCGCCACCAGGGCGGCGGTTTTCGGCGCGAGACCGGTCTTGCGAAAGTAACTCGCCAGACGACTCTTGAGGTTTTTGGCTTTACCGACGTAAAGCAGGCGCGCCTCGCTGTCGAACATGCGGTACACGCCAGGGCGGCCACTGCAGGTTGAAAGGAAGGCACTCGGATCAAAAGGTGTGGTCATGTCAGGCGCTGGCGTCCACCATGCCGTGGCGCACCGCGAGCAAGGTCAATTCGACATCACTGCTGATGGCGAGCTTCTCGAAAATGCGATAACGGTAGGTGTTGACGGTCTTGGGCGACAGGCACAGCTTGTCGGAGATCGCCTGCACCTTCTGGCAACCGACAATCATCAAGGCAATCTGGATTTCCCGCTCCGACAGCGCATCAAACGGTGAGTCGCTGGTGGGTTGGAAGGACTTGATAGCCAATTGCTGGGCGATCTGCGGGCTGATATAGCGCTGGCCGGCAAACACCAGGCGAATGGCCTGGACCATTTCCGCCAAGCCCGCACCTTTGGTGAGGTATCCCGCAGCGCCGGCCTGCAGCAAGCGTGTCGGAAACGGATCTTCCTCGCACACGGTCACCACCACGACCTTGATGTCCGGATGGCTGCGTAGCAATTTGGTAGTAGCGCCAAGACCGCCGATCCCAGGCATCTTGACGTCCATCAACACCACATCGGGTTTCAACTCCCGGGCCTTGATCAGGGATTCCTCACCTGACTCGGCCTGACCGACTACTTGCAGGCCATCGATGTCAGCCAGCATTCGTGTAATACCTGTACGAACGAGATCATGGTCATCGACTACTAGCACCCTAATCAAGCAGACACCTCGCGAAATGGTCTTATAGGTTGCTGAACACCTTAGCAAAAAACCAAGGCGCAGACCTAATAGCACGCGTCATATAGAGAGAGATTGATTGAGCGATAGCCATCCGCCGAGCGGCGGATGGCTCAATTGCTGGGCAAGGCGTCAGGAATCCTGGGGCTGTGGCTTGGCTTTTCCATTCATCGCAATCGAGTGTTCAGCCAACGTTGAGGTCAGGCGACGGATTGCAGCCTGGTCCTCCTTGAACATTGCGCGATAGTCCCCGAGAACTTTCTCTTCGATCTGACTCAAATTCTCCCATTGAATGGGCGTGGCTGCGCCAGTCAATACGTACAACACATCCACACCTCTTTCGGCGACACGAGACAAGTAATCGGCCTTAGGTGCACGCCCTCCACTTTCGTATTTACCTTGTGCGTTGGCTTCAACACCCCCGATCTCACCAAACACTTTTTGCGACAAGCCAAGCCGCTCTCTTTCTTGCCTTAAACGCGAACCGATTCCACTCATTTGGATGTATGATCCTATTTGGCACACCCCGAGAGGTGACACGCTCATCTCTTTATTAAACAAACTTGAACGGTTTTGAACTATGCCCGGAATCCGTACCGCTGCACAAGCCAAGGCCTGGCTGGAACATCAGGGAAAGTCAGTTCAAGCGTTCGCCCGTGAACATGGCGTTGATCCGGCAACCACCTATCAAGTGCTCGCTGGGCGCAAAAAGGGACGGCGTGGGGAGGCCCATAAGGTAGCGGTCCTTTTGGGCATGAAAGAAGGGATCATCCTTGCTGAGACTGCAGGCCTGAACAACGATCATGAAATCGACTGAGACCAGTATGCGCTTCTAAGGAATAGGTGCACGTTTTAGCTTGAGCGACAAACACGCTCCATACGCCAGAAGCAGTCGTCTTCACCAACGATACTGAACCCCATGCGCTGATAGAGGCTTCTGGCCGGGTTAGTCTTGAATACGGTCAAACGCAACAGTCCCAGCACCTGCGCCTTGAGCGCCATCTGCTCCAACACCCAGCTACCCGCGCCTGATCCGCGATACGCCTCCAGCATATGTAACTCGCGAATATAGAGGGCCCGACTGTCGCGGCTCAGACTGATAAAGCCGAAGACACTGTCGTCCCGGCAAATCAGCCAGTTTTCCCGGCCGGCCCAGGCCGTATCGAAACCTTCGTTAGACCACCACAACCCATACTCCACATAGTAGCGAGCCATGGCCTCGTGGGTCAGCTTCCGGGCAAATGGAAGGTCCTGGTCCGTTGCCGCGCGCAGGTGAAACGCCATTTACAGAGCCATCACTTGGCTAGCCCAACGCCCGCCATCGCGGCGAGCAATCAGCAACGCATCGCCCACGCCAGGTACCGCGGCAAGCAAACTGCCATCGGCGGCCCAGATCGCACTGCGACCGGCGCAGGCCCAGCCACCCGAAGGACCACCATGGTTGGCCATCAACACCAGCAGGCCATGTTCAGCGGCATAACCTTGGAGCAGCGCACTGTCTGTGGCGTAGCCGCCCTCACTGATCAACACGCCGGCGGCATACACCGTGGCGCCCGCTCGCGCCGCGGCACGAGGATGACTGGCATGGGAAAAGTCTGCGCACACCGCCAGCGCAACCCGCTCATCCCCCCACTCAAGGGCCGCACCGCCCTGCCCTGCAACGAACACAGCCTCTTCGCCGGCATGCAGATGCTGCTTGGTGTAGACCGCCAGGGAACCCTCCGCTCCCAGCACCAACGCACCGATCAGCACACCCGCCTCGGGCGTCAGTCGGATCGGCATTCCCACCACCGCCGTCAGTTGCAGCTCACGCGCCATCTCGCGCAGGGGCGCCAGCACCTTGTCCTCTGGCGCAATCGCCAATTCAGCGGCCAGCGACGGCTCATACCCTGTCAACGACAACTCGGGGAACACCAGTAATTGCACACCCTGTTCCGCCGCCGTGCGCATAAATGCGAGGTGCCGTTCAATATTGGCTGGGACATCGCCCGCGATGGAAATGGATTGAGCAGCAGCAAGGGTGAGGGCAGTCATGGTCGCGTCCAAGCAATCAGTATCAAAGTGCAAACAGCATATCGGCACTCACCCCATAGCCGTAAGTCCCCCACCGCAATAGAAATTACTGATTGAATCTCCCTGCGTGGCTCGAGTAAGCTCCCCCCATACATTTGGAGACACACCATGTTGCAACTCACCCACACTCAGGTTTGCCCTGCTGCCAGCGCCCAGCGCTCGGTGTCGGCTACCCGTGTGAACGGTTCGAGCGCACTGGCCAGCTTTTATTTTGGGTATTGGTTTAGCCACTGGCGCGCCTGATACCTGAAATCGGCGCCCACTACTCAAGGGGTCGCCTTCCAGAGAAATCTAACCCCCGGTCGGCTCCCCGACCGGGGGTTTTGTTTTTTCAGGTCTCCATAAACTTTTCAGCTTGATCAAGAACACTTAAAGGAATCACGACATGAACTACACCACCTATTACCGCTACGACACCTGCACTGCATGGCGATTTAGCAAGCTCCGCTCGGGACAGCCTGCCGCCTCCGATCGGTCACCTATCGGTGGCAAACCAACACACGTAGCCGATACGGCGAATTGTCGAACACCCCAGTAGGCCAAGCGTGCGGGAATAGCCCGCCGCTTGCCCAGGAAGCCTTGAATATGAACTCCTCCGTCGCCGCCCTGCCCCTCTCTGCCTTGAACAGCGCCCTGGCCAGCGCCAATGAAGCCCTGACCCAGCGCCTGCCCAGCTCACTTGAGCTCAAGCACCAGTTGCCCCTCAGCCCGTTCCTCAACGAGCAGATCCACGCCCATCGCCAAGCCGTGCGCGCCATCCTCAATGGCGAAGATTCACGCTTGCTGGTCATTGTCGGTCCGTGCTCCATCCATGACCCGGAGTCGGCCATGGAATACGCCCGTAACCTGAAGAAGCTGGCCCTGGAAGTCAGCGACCAGATGCTGCTGGTCATCCGCGCCTACGTCGAAAAACCACGCACGACTGTCGGTTGGAAAGGCCTGGCCTACGACCCCCGCCTGGATGGCAGCGATGACATGGCCGCCGGCCTGACCCTGTCCCGCGAGCTGATGCGCGAAATGCTGCGCCTGGGCCTGCCGGTCGCCACCGAGCTGCTGCAACCCATGGCCGCCGGCTACTTCGATGACCTGCTCAGTTGGGTGGCGATTGGCGCGCGCACCACGGAGTCGCAGATCCACCGCGAGATGGCCAGCGGCCTGGGCATGCCCGTGGGCTTCAAGAACGGCACCGATGGCGGTGTCGCGATTGCCTGTGACGCCATGCGCTCGGCGTCCCACCCACACCGCCACTTCGGCGTCGACAGCCAAGGCCACCCGGCAATCATCCAGACCCCAGGCAACCCCGACACCCACCTGGTACTGCGTGGCGGTCACCGTGGACCGAACTACGATGCGCAGAGCGTGGCGCGGGTAAGACACGACCTGGCCAAGTCCAAGGTCACCCCTCGGATCATGGTCGACTGCAGCCATGCCAACAGCGGCAAGGACCCGTTGCGCCAACCGGCGGTGTTCAACGATGTGCTGGAGCAACGCTTGCAGGGTGACACCTCGCTGATCGGCATGATGCTCGAAAGCCATTTGTTCGAAGGCTGCCAGCCGTTGAGCCCGTCGATGAAATACGGCGTGTCGGTGACAGATGGCTGCCTGGGCTGGACCGCCACCGAGCAGTTGTTGCGTGCGGCTGCCGAGCGCCTGCGCGCTTAAGGCTGATCGATCAAGGCGCTGCTGCCGCAGGTACGGCGCCTCATGACAGCGTCCGGCACACTGGCCATTCGTGACGTGCAGTCAAGAGTCCTTTTCGGATTCGACGGTGTTTCGGAGCGGGGCCAGCGCTCGACCAGCCCCAAGGGTATTGCGCCGAAGTGGGACTAAGCCCCGGCCACCGGTGCGCGGGATAACTCGCGCAGCCACGGCAACACCCGCAGGCCGGCAGTGGCCGCGGGTGGGTCGATGATGTCCATGAAATGTTCGAGATTGACGTTGTCCGGCACACCGGGCAGCCGCACCAGCACCGCCGGCGTTACGCCGGGGGGTGCGCCGATATCCAGGTGATCGTAGACCAATACATGGCGCACCTGGGGCTGAGGCCCACAGGCATGGGCCGTCAGTCCCGCATTGATGATCAGCACGTCGAAGGGTTCGGCCGGGATGGCGGTGAGAATCTGGATTTCTTCGAAGGTTTGCACCGGCACGATCCGGTGGTACCCCAACTGATTGAGCATTTTTTCGATGTACAACCGTTGCAGGTGTTGTTCATCAGCAATCAGGATGGTCAGTGCTTTGTTCGGCATGGCAAACCCCTGGGCAGGCAGCGCTCGTCAGTGAGCGAGGCCCATTGTCCAGACATATCCCGAAGACAAAATCAGGCATGTTCCCCCTTCGTGTAGGAGTTCTCCCAAATCAACCGAATGGCCAACTCCCGCAGTCAAGCCTGATTGCCGTAGCGGCTCAAGCTGTGATGCAACTGTTCGATGGCCACGTCCATCGCCTCTACCGCAGCGCCCGCTGCATCGCTGTCATGCCGCTCACACACGCTCTCCAATGTTTCGCAGCACGTGATCAACACCTGGGCCTTGACCATGCGCGCGCCCCCTTTGACGCGATGAGCCAGGTCATGGAGCCTGGCGAAATCAGCCGGCGATTTCAGGCGCGGCAACAGCGCACGGTCTTCTTCGAGGCTACTGAGCAACGGCGTCAGCAGCTCGTTGAGGGCATCCTTATCGCCCTGCGTCAGCACGATCAGTGAACTTAAATCAAACGCCACTTCCACTTCATCCGTTAGCGCACCAGCGGTCCGTGATGCCAGGGCCAGGCGCAGGTCCTCAAGCCCGGTCGGCTTGAACAGGCAACCGTCCATGCCTGCTTGCCGGCAGCGTTCGGCTTCCTGCGACAAGGCATTGGCGGTGAACCCGAGGATCAGGCACGGCGCCAGCCCACGCTGGCGTTCCTGTGCGCGAATATCACGCGCCAACGCGTAACCGTCTTTGAAGGGCATATTGCAATCGGTGATCACGCCGTCAAAATGCCCGACCTGCCACAGTGAAAATCCTTGGGCGCCGTCCTCGGCCAAAGTGATGCGATGCCCCAGGAAACTCAGCTGTCGCGCCAGTAACAAGCGGTTGGCCGGGTAGTCATCCACCACCAGAATGTTCAACCCGCGTGCTGGCGGAATGTGCGGGACCGGGACACTGACCGGCGCCGCCGTTGTCAGCGCCAGCGTCAATGTCACATCCACCCGCGTGCCCTTACCCAGCACACTGCTCAAGTGCAATTGACCGCCCATCATCTCGCACAGGTTACGACTGATCACCAACCCCAGGCCCGATCCGCTTCGCGCTGGCTGTTCGTTGTTGCTGCCCTGAATAAACGGGTTGAACAAACGCTGCTGATCTTCGGCACTGATGCCAATACCCGTGTCCTCCACCCACAACCGCAGGTGCAACTGGTCGTCGGTCAACACCGGCGCCCCCCGGGCACCCAGGCGCACCTGGCCGGAGGTGGTGAACTTGATCGCGTTACCCAACACATTGGACACCACCTGCTTGAAGCGCAGCGGATCAACCAGCACCGGCCGATCGATCAATGGGTCGAGCTCCACCTGCAACACCAGGCCCTTGTCCCGCGCCAGCCCCTCGAACACCCGAGCCACTGAGGCCAGCAGTTCGTACAGATTGGCCGGTTCCAGGCTCAGGGACAGGTGGCCGGATTCGATTCGCGCAATGTCGAGAATATCGCCGATCAACTCCAGCATGCTCCGGGACGCCACCGACGCAACCTCCAGCGCATCGCGGTCAGCCACGCCCTGCTCGGCATTCTTCAGGGCCAGTTCGATCATGCCGATCACCGCATTCATGGGAGTGCGAATCTCGTGGCTCATGGTCGCCAGGAAGGTGGTCTTGGCACGGTTTGCGGCGTCGGCCTCGTCCTTGGCTTCCTGCAACTGCCCCAGCAAGCGCTGGCGCTCGCTGACATCCACCCAGCCGGCGATCATACCCACAACGTTGCCATTGCTATCACGGTACGGGAGCATCCATTGGTAGATGGTCAACACCTCGCCGCCGGGCGCCTTGAGCACACGGTCATGAACCTGCGGCTCGCCCAACTCCATCAAACGCAAATAATCGGCATGGAACGACTGGGCCTGGGGCGGGTTACCCGTGTCGGTTTCCACCACGGTCTTACCGATAACGTCTTCCAACTTGAAGCCGAACACATCCAGGTAGGCGTTATTGCAGGCCATCAGGCGGCCCAGGCGATCGCGCACATAGATCGGGTGCGGCGTGCCATCGATCAGCACGCTCATAAAACGCATCTGGTCGCTCAAGGCACGCTCGGCCTGGGCGCGCTTGCGAATCAGGCTACGCAGGTAGAACACCCATCCCAGCGTGACCAGCAGCAGCAGCGCGGCCAAGCCAAACCCCTGGAGGATGATGTTGCGGTGACGCATCCAATAGTTGTCTTCGATGATGATCTCGCTGCGCCAATGGTTGGTCAGCTCGTCCATTTCTTCAGGGGTAATGCTCAACAAGGCCTTGTCGAGGATCGAGTACAGCTCCAGTTGGCTGCGGTTGACCCCGAAGGTAATGCGAGCTGGCTCACTCCCGACGGTGCTGGTGATGCGCAGGCGCTTGCGGTAATTGCGGGCGATCATGTAGCGCGCGCTGATCAGTGAAACCGCCGTCGCATCGACGCTGCCCTTGGCCACCAATTCCATGGCCTGCTCTGGGTTCTCCACATCGACAAACCCGATGTTTGGGTAGTCCCGGCTGATTTGCGCGGCCAGGCTGTTGCCGCGAATAATCGCCATGCGCTTGCCTGGCATATCTTCCAGGGTCACCAGATGCTCATCGTCGGCGCGTACCACCAATACGTAGGGGCTGGACAAATAAGGTCGGGTAAACCGGATTTTTTCTGACCGCTCGTCACTTGGGGTGACGACCGCCAGCATGTCCACGCGACCGACACTGGCCTGGTCAATTTGCTGAGGCAGCGAACTGCCCCGCTCCACATCAAATTTCAAGCCTGTGCGCAAACTGATGCGCGACAGCACCTCGGAGCTCAACCCTTCGAATTGCGCGTGTTCGTTGAAAAAAGACAACGGCACAAACTTGTCGAGCACCGCCACTTTCACTCGTGGGTGCTTCTCCAGCCAGCGCTGCTCACGTTCGCTCAAACGCAGTTGCTCGGCCTCCAGAAATCCGCTGCCGCCGGCACTCCAACGGCGCAGGATTTCCATCTGCTGGTTGGCCGGAACGGCGGCCAGCGCGGTATTGATGATGCCCAACAGGCGGGTATTGTCCTTGGCGAATGCGAACCCGAACGGGTTGACCTCCAACGCGGAAAAATTCGCCATACGCACGTTATTAAGATGGTTCTTGTTGATCAGGTAGCGGGTGCTGATGGCGTCACCCAGGTACACATCCGCCTGGCCGAACGCAACGGCACCAATGGCTTCGAAGGTCGAGGCAAACAAGAGCAATTGCGCATCGGGGTAAAAGGCCTGGACAGCCTCGGGCTGCATGTAGTGATAGAGCATCGCCACGCGCTTGCCCGCAAGGTCAGCCTTCAGCGCATGGTTCTCCCCTGCGCGCGTCACCAGCGCGGGTTGGTCATTGGCGTAGGAACGGGACAGCACCAGCTTCGGGTCGGCTGCCTCAAACCCATTGGCCGACCCCACAAAATCCACTGCGCCGGCCTTGAGGGCATCGATTACCTCATCGCGGGTGTCATAGCGCTTCACGTCGATCGTGATATTCAGCGCCTGGGCGACCAACGCCGCATAATCTGCCGTGATGCCTTCAAGCTCCTCGTTGTTGCTCAGGTCAAAGGGCGCGTAGTCGGGAGCCGACACCCCCATCGACAGCGTGCGGCGCTCGCGCAACCAGCGCCAGTCGGCTTCGTCCAATACCAGGGAAGGGTTCTCAAGGGTGGAGTGGCCCAGAAGTTTCAGATCGTGCGGTTCCTCCAAGGCCATCACCACCCAGGGCAACAGCCCCATCAGCAGGATGGCCGCGCATTTCACCCGCCGGGAGGTGATCATTTCAGATCAGATGATTGCGCTGGGCAAACTTGGACAGATGCACCACCGACGACATACTCAACTTCTCCTTGAGCCGCGTCTTGTAGGTGCTGATGGTCTTGTGGCTCAACAGCATGTCCTCGGCAATTTCCTTGTTGCCCAGGCCCAGGGCCAGCTTTTGCAGGACGGTCAATTCGCGATCGGATAGCGCCCCCACCAACTCCTGCTCGGTCGATTGCAGGTCGTCGCGACGCACCGAACTGGTGGGCAGGCTGGGGAAGCAACTGTAGCCGGACCTGATCGCCCTGATCGCCTTTTGCAGCTCATCCAGTTCACCGGTCTTGGCGACAAACCCCATCGCCCCGGCGCGCATGCAACGAGTGGAAAAGAACACCGCCAGATACGAGGTCAGCACCAGGATCCTGCAGGGCAACTCCAGCGCCTTGATCCGGCTGATCACCTCCAACCCACCGAGCTTGGGCATCGCCAGGTCGAGAACGACCAGGTCCGGACGTTCTTCGCGAGCAATCTGCATGGCGTCAGCGCCATTACCCGCTTCGTAGATGGTATCGAAGCCTTCCTGCTTCAACAGATACTTCACGGTGGCGCGTATAAAAGGGTGATCATCCACGATTAAAGCTTTGTTGCTCATAAGACTCCCCTGGGAAGATCAGTACGCTTACATATCACGCGAGACCTCACTACCTGTGAAAAGTAACAGTTCCGACAAGCGGTACTGAATACTCCGTACAACACCTCAGGCAGTAAGGCCCCTCCTTTTGCAAAACACAGTAAACATGTGCAGCCACGCCTTGATTCCTGAACAGGCGCAAGCGCGCAACCTTAGCAACCGCGTGCTTTTTCCAATGAAGGGATAATCTCGACTAAATGTAGGACCTTTCCTCAGAGTCCTCCAGGAGCTACTCGGTGGTGCTGGGGCTCCAGAAGGCCTGTACCACCAGGGTCGACCTGGAAATTCGCGCCACCAGGGCGTCCAACTCGTCACCATCTACCGAGGTCACTGCCAGTGTGGCTTCGATTTCAACCTCCTCGGCGCCGAACGGTCGTACATCGACATCGCTGGCCGGGTAGTTACAGCGCGCCAGTTCAGCTTCCAGCAACGCCAATACCGCGGTTTGCTGGGTACGCCGGGCAATCACATAGAGGATGTTGGTGACCTCCGCCGACACCACATCCAGCGGTTGGCGGTTGATGTTATTGACGATGGGCCGCAGCAGCGTATTGGCCGCCAGCACAAACAGCGTGCCCAGCAACGCTTCGAGGACCAGGTCGGCCCCCGCGCATGCCCCCACCGCCGCCGACGCCCAGAGCGTGGCGGCGGTGTTGAGACCGCGCACATTGCCTTCCTCGCGCATGATCACACCGGCCCCCAGAAAGCCGATGCCCGACACCACATACGCCACCACCCGCACCGCGCCTTCCGCACCGCCGAGGCGGTTGGCCATGTCGACAAAAATCGCCGCCCCCACCGCCACCAGTACGTTGGTGCGCAGGCCCGCCGTGCGTTGGCGGTACTGGCGTTCGAAGCCGATCAGGCCACCGAGGATAAACGCGGCGGTAAGGCTGACCAGGGTGTCGATCAGGGCGTTGAGGTTGATGTTGTTGATTGCTTGCATGGGAAACCGTCCCTGTTCATTGCCAGCCAAATTTACGGATGTAGTAGCCCTTCACCGCCTGGGTCAGCGCCATGTACGCCAGCAGGATCACCGGCAGGAACACAAAGTACAGCGACGGCAGCGCCTGCAATTTGAAGTAATGCGCCAGCGGCCCCATAGGCAGGAAGATCCCCACGGCCATGATCACGCCGGTCATCACCATCAACGGCATCGCCGCGCGACTTTGCAGGAAGGGGATTTTCGGGGTGCGGATCATGTGTACGATCAACGTCTGGGTCAGCAGGCCCACCACGAACCAGCCGGACTGGAACAGGGTCTGGTGGTCAGGCGTATTGGCATCGAAGACGTACCACATGAGTGCGAACGTGGTGATGTCGAAGATCGAACTGATCGGCCCGAAAAACAGCATGAACCGCCCCACGTCCCCCGGCTGCCAGCGTTGTGGCTTGGCGAGCATGTCCTCGTCGACGTTATCGAACGGGATCGCGATCTGCGAAATGTCATACAGCAGGTTTTGCACCAGCAGGTGCATCGGCAGCATTGGCAGGAACGGGATAAACGCACTGGCCACCAACACCGAGAACACGTTGCCGAAGTTGGAGCTGGCCGTCATCTTGATGTACTTGAGCATATTGGCGAAGGTGCGCCGGCCCTCCAGCACGCCCTCCTCCAGGATCATCAGGCTCTTTTCCAACAGGATGATATCGGCGGCTTCCTTGGCGATGTCCACCGCGCTGTCCACCGAGATACCAATGTCGGCCGTACGCAGCGCCGGCGCGTCATTGATGCCGTCGCCCATAAAGCCCACCACATGCCCGTTGGCCTTGAGCAAACGCACGATGCGCTCCTTGTGGCTTGGCGTCAGGCGGGCGAACACATTGGTGGTTTCCACGGCCTTGGCCAGCTCGGCGTCGGTCATGTCCTCGATGTCGTTGCCCATCAACAGGCCCTGTTGCTCCAGGCCCACTTCGCGGCAGATTTTGGCGGTGACCAGCTCGTTGTCGCCGGTCAGCACCTTGACCGCCACACCATGGGCTTTCAGCGCCTTGAGAGCGGGCGCGGTGCTTTCCTTGGGTGGATCGAGGAAGGCGACGTAGCCGATCAGCGTGAGGTTGTTTTCATCCGCCAGGCTGTAGGTATCGCGCCCCGGCATCATGGGTTGCGCGGCCACCGCCACCACCCGCAGGCCTTCTTCGTTGAACGCGGCAGTGACCTGGCGAATGCGCGCCAGCAAGTCGTCGGTCAGCGCTTCGTTGACCTCGCCATGGCGCACGCTGTTGCACACCGAGAGGATCTCCTCCACCGCGCCTTTGCAGATCAGCAAATGCGGTTGGCCCTGCTCCGCCACCACCACCGACATGCGACGGCGGTTGAAGTCGAACGGGATCTCATCGATCTTCTGGAACGCGGTGCCGACCTTCAGCTCGCGATGCACCTCCACATGCTCCAGCACCGCCACATCCAGCAGGTTTTTCAGGCCGGTCTGGTAGTAGCTGTTGAGGTAAGCCATCTCCAGCACATCGTCAGACTCTTCGCCCCACACGTCCACGTGACGCGCCAGGAAAATCCGGTCCTGGGTCAGGGTGCCGGTCTTGTCGGTGCACAGCACATCCATCGCGCCAAAGTTCTGGATCGCATCCAGGCGCTTGACGATAACCTTCTTGCGCGACAGGAATACCGCGCCCTTGGCCAGCGTGGATGTGACAATCATCGGCAGCATTTCCGGGGTCAGGCCCACGGCAATCGACAGCGCGAACAGCAGCGCTTCGGTCCAGTCGCCCTTGGTGAAACCGTTGATGAACAACACCAGCGGCGCCATCACGAACATAAAGCGGATCAGCAGCCAGCTGACCTTGTTGACGCCCTGCTGGAACGAGGTGGTTGCACGGTCGGTGGCAGTCACACGTTGGGCCAGCGCACCGAAATAGGTGCTGTTACCGGTGGTCAAAATCACCGCCGTCGCGGCGCCGGACACCACGTTCGTGCCCATGAACAGGATGTTCTCCAGGTCCAGCGGGTTGCGGGTGCTGGCGTCCTGCTGCTGGGCGAACTTCTCCACCGGCATCGACTCACCGGTCATCGCCGCCTGGCTGACGAACAGGTCCTTGGCACTGAGCACGCGGCAGTCGGCGGGGATCATGTCACCGGCCGAGAGCACGATCAGGTCACCTGGCACCAGCTGTTTGATCGGCAATTCGACGCGCTTGGCATCATCCCGGCGCAGTACCGTGGCGGTGTTGCTCACCATGGCTTTCAAGGCATCGGCGGCCTTGTTGGACTTGGCCTCCTGCCAGAAGCGCAGCAGGGTCGAGAGCACCACCATGGAGAAAATCACCGTGGCGGCTTTCATGTCTTCGGTCAGCCAGGAAATCACCGCCAGCAAGGTCAGCAGCAGGTTGAACGGATTTTTATAGCAGTGCCACAGGTGCACCCACCACGGCAGCGGCTGCTCGTGCTCGACTTCATTGAGGCCGTATTGCACGCGCAGGGCGTCGGCTTCCAGGCTGTTCAAGCCCTCGGTATGGCTGCCCAACGTGCCGAGCAATTGCACGGCACTGCTATTGGCCGCGACCACCAGGGTTTGCGCCAGAGTGGGCGGCACTTCGCGGCTGACGCTGGCATCGGTCACGGTTTCGAGCATCGCCAGGCGACGGAAATGCCGGGCGATATGCCGGGTCCGCAGAAAGCCGGCGAAGAACTCTTTCAACAGAGTGAGGTTCATGGTGTGTTACTCCTGCGCGAGGAAAAAAACCGTCGTGCAGGTACCGCCTGTCCCACCGCGCCCGTTTCATAGGCACAGTCAGCCCGGCCCGCCCGCCGTAAAAGGCAGGCGCGTCCGTAGCATCCCGAGGTTAACCGGGTGCTGGTCAGCGTCGATGAGAGGGATCGGACAACAGCCAGGACTGGCCGCTGCCGGGATGCCGCTTCTCGCTAGGTGGCGAGACAACGGCATCGAAAAAATGCGCGTTATCTTGCCAAGTATGTGCCGGTTACCGAGACCGGCCGACAACTGTCACTCGAACAAGTACCCACTGAGGGTCTCCGCTATTGATGAAAACGCGCGAAGCTTACGCCCCGATTTAAGGAGAGTAAACCGTAGGAAAGTTTCCATATGGTGAATAAGAAGATTCTTCAGGGAGGGTTCAGGAAGCGGTCATCCTGAACCTGGCGAAGATCAAAGGAGGGTAAGCCATTTCAGTCGAGCGCATTCCTGTGGTGAGCGGGGCCTCCCACACTTACGGTGTACAGGGTCGATCCCGCTCAACCAACGCCAGGTAATCCTTAACCTGTCCACCCGCCAACGCCTTAACCTGAATCGACACCCTGTTCACCTGCCGCCCCATCGTGATCCCGTCCCGCGTGCGCACGGATACATACCCAAGCTTGGGCCAGAAGCGTTCGGCTTTGGTATTGCCGACCACCACCGACAGCCGCAGCCACTGGGCGCCATTTTCCAACGCCCAACGTTCAAGGTCTGAATGCAGCTGCTGGGCAAGCCCGGTGCCATGCCAGCGCGAATCGACCAGCAGCAAACCGATATGCCACACCCCATCAGCCAGCAGATCCGCCGCGATATTCACCACGGCGACCAGCGTCTCGTCCGTACCGCGATAACCCAGCCAGTGCATCCGACTGCACGCCCACCCCGCCGGCAATTGCACCTGCAATTCGTCGCACGCTTCGGTCAGCGTGGCAGGCTCGCCGTTGACCGCGATGAAGTAATCCGGCGCGTGCTCAAAAAACTGCTGTAGCTCAACTTCGTCAGCCAGGGTAAGCGCCACGACTCGAATATCGGGGAAGGTGTTCAGAGGAAGTTGAGTCATGCAATCCACATCCATGAGGGGCTGTCCTTACAAGCGACTAATCCATAATCTTGAGTTTCACTTGCGCGCCGTCGGGCAAATCCTTGATCTCACGCGCCAGATCACCGCAGAACCGAAGCTGCTCGATATGATCAAGTTGACGCACATTGTCGATGGCGTACTCGCCGCCCAGCACCGGCGAAATAACGAAATGGTAAACCTTGCCCTGCGCTAACGGCCCCAGCATCTCCTCGGCCTGATCCACCATCGATTGCAGGTACCAGTCGTGCAGAAAGGCCTGATCCCTGGAGACCTCCTCCAAGGCTTCACGGGTCTGGGCGATCACTTCGCAGGAAAGTGCCTCGGGGCACACTCGCCAGTAGCTACCCTGTTCGTCCTCGACCATCAAATTGCCAAACGCCGTAGCGCCTACGACCTCAACAGGGTCAATGCCCGCCCAACCCCAGCTGTCGCGTATTGCGTGAAGTATGTTCATGCAGCCTCCTTGCGTCGAAACGACTCAATCATCCCGCGTCAGCACTTCCAACAACTCAATCTCAAAGCGCAGATTGCTGTTGGGCTTGATATGCGCGCCCATAGACCGTTCGCCATAGGCCAGGTGCGCCGGCACAAACAACCTGCGCACCCCGCCGACCTGCATGCCCATCAATCCCTGGTCCCAGCCCTTGATCACCCGCCCGGTGCCGATCACACACTGGAACGGCTTGCCCCGCTCCCAGGACGAATCGAAGACCGTACCGTCTTCCAGGGTGCCGGTGTATTGGGTGGTGATCAGCGCGCCCTTGACCACGGCTTTGCCGGTGCCTGGGCGAGTGTCGGTGATCTGGAGTTCGTCGGGGCTCATGGTAGTTCTCGTTGAAGGCGTAAAGGCTGGGGTTTTCCCAGAATCGGTGGGGTTTGGCAAGTGTAGGAACAGTCGCAGCCGTGACATTTCCCTTTAACTTGCAGGACGTTTCCGAGAGAATCCCAAGCGCTTGCGCCGCTCAAATCACGTGGCTAGTCTTCGGCGGTCACTGCCAATTCAGTGACTCGGGGTTTGGTAGACCACGAGTGATTAGGCGCTAAGCGCCCCCTTCTGCAAGGCGCTTTTTTTCGGCCCTGCGTTATGGTGGCCGTGCGCAGGGCACCTTCGGGTGCACCGGGTCCTAATCACCGGTCTACCAATCTGCGTACGGTCACCACCCTAAACATCGTTTGGTAGCGATGGTGGTGACATTCCAATTTAGATTAGGAGTTGAACCCATGGACAAACTCGTCCCCGCCCCACCCGCCCCAGCACTGCAATTCTTCACCACCACCCCAGACCTCAGCTTCGAAGACGCCCTGGCCCACGCCAGCAGTGTGCTACGTTGCGCCGCCGTTGCCGCACAGACGGCGGGGGATCAACTGGACGGCCCTTCACGCACGCAGGTGCTGTCGGTCATGCACCTGGTGGACATGGCCAGTGTGATGGTTGACCGGTCACTGGAGTGTGTGCAGCCACGCTAAAAGCACAGTGGGTCTCTGTGGCGAGGGGGCTTGCTCCCGCTGGGCTGCGCAGCAGCCCATTGCTTAGCAACGACCTCTCTAACCTAAGGGCCCCACTGCTCGGCATGGTGTTTCAGCACAAACAGCTAACGCAGCGTTAGAGAACTTAACTACAACGCAGCAGGAACCGTCCGACTTCTCTTCGAACATCTCGTCACCTCTTATAAACATCCAACCAACCCTGGTTGCATAACAATAAGAGGTCACCCCCATGAACGAACCAACAAGCCCTGCCCGCGTCGCCGTCATTCAGTTCAACCCACAGGTCGGTATAGCCAACCGAAGCGACAACCTGCGTCAAAGTCTTCTACTGGCGACTGAAGCAGTAAACGGCGGCGCCAATCTGATCGTGCTGCCGGAGCTTTCCAACTGCGGCTATTTCTTCAGCAGCCGCCAGGACGCGTTTGATCATGCAGAGGCAGTGCCGAACGGACCGAGTGTGCGGGAATGGATCGACTTTGCCTGCAAGCATCAGGTGTATCTGGTCGCCGGTCTTAGCGAAATCGATGGTATGCAGTTGTTCAACACAGCCGTGTTGCTGGGGCCCAACGGGTTCATAGGCAAATACCGCAAAGCCCATTTATGGAACTTGGAAAAGCTTTGGTTCACGCCGGGGGATACTGGCTTTCCAGTGTTTGAAACGCCGATCGGTCGTATCGGCCTGCTGATCTGCTGGGACATCTGGTTCCCGGAGGTGCCGCGCATTTTGAGCCAGCAAGGCGCCGATATCATTTGCAGCTTGAACAATTGGGTGTGGACACCCCCACCGTTGTTCGATGAGGCAGGAAAGTGCATGGCGTCGTACCTGACGATGACAGCTGCACATGTGAACAACGTATTTATCGCGGCCGCGAGCCGCATTGGTGAAGAGCGAGACGCCCGCTATCTAGGCTGCTCCCTAATTGCGGGGACAAATGGCTGGCCAATCGGTGCCGTGGCTTCGGCCAATCGCCAGGAGATCCTGTTCGCCGACATTGACATCACCAGCGCCCGCAGCGCGCCGATCTGGAACAGCCTCAATGATCTGCAGCGGGACCGCCGCAATGATCTTTATGATCAGATGCTCGGGTATTCCCAACACCCTGCCCTGCCTCGCTGAGAGGAGGGCACATTATGGAAAGGTTATTTACCAAGAAAACACCGATCTGCTCACGGGTGGATATCACAGTGGTTGCACTGGGACTGGTCGCAGCCTTGCTCGCGGTATGGGTTGTAGCCAGTCATCGGGGTTCGTGGCCAGGATACAGTGAGATGGTGACGGCCCTACCCCACCCCGCCGCCTGGTTGCGGTGGGTAGTGGGAGATATCAGCGAAGTTGCCTTCTACAAGCATGAACTCGCGTCACTGGGCCTATTGAGTGGTGCCTATCTGGCTTGGTGGGCGAGCAAGCGCGGCAAAGCCTGGCAGGGCTTTTCCATTTGCTATGGCACCGGATTATGGCCTTGGGTGGTGACCAGTTCGTTGATCGGGCTGTTGCTGAGCAACCTGCTGTGGGGTTGGAGCGTTACCGCCGAAACCTGGCAGCCTACGTTTGCGGCGTTTGTTTCATTGCCAGCAGCGATAGTGCTCATGTTTGGCAGCGGTTGGAAGGTCGCCCTCAATGGTGCAGTGCTGGGAGCATTGCTGGTTACTCCATTGTGCTTGTTGATCGTCAATCTGGTGTGTGTGCCACTGGGTTTACCAGCCGTGGTCGGTAATGTGCTGGGCATGGCTATCGGAAGCGTCATCGCATTTGCACTGTGTCGTCGGGTGCCCTCGCTGGTGCGTTCGGACGCTATCGCTCCAGACCGACCGATACCTGTTACCCCGCCCAGTTACGGAGTGTTCTGGAGCCTGCGCCGAGTGCTGGCGGACTTTTCCGAAGCCCCCTTTTTTGGAAATGAGTTGGCCAGTCTCGGACTGTTGGCAGGCGTGTTACTTGCCTATGCCCTCAACCCCATGAGCCCGGCTTATGGCTCCGGCCTGCTTTTGCACATGGTAGGAGCGCAGGCACTGACGTCGGCTTTTGGCGTAGTGATCTGGCGCCATCAATGGATAAAGCGGGGTTGGTATCCCACCTATGTACCGTTGGTATCTGTGGTACCGGCAGCGGTGTTGACCCACGGTGGCAGTTGGATGGTGGTGACTTCAAGTGCATTGCTGGGCGCACTGGTCGCACCGCCGTTGGCCTGTGCAATTGCAGCGAGACTGCCTGCCCATTTTCATCCATACATTGGCAATGTAGTTTCAATGGCCTTGAGTACGTTGATGATTGTGCCGATCATAGGTTGGCTGGCAACTTGAAAGGTGTGGTTAGGGCCCCCCCTAACCACCTTTGAACACATCAACCGATCAAGCCAACGTTACCCGACGCATCGTCAGCGCCACTCGACCCACAAAGAAACTCAACGCCGCACGCGACAGCTGCTTGGGCGTCACCTCACGGGATCCCTGCTCGGCCTGTGGCTTCAGCTCCTCGTCCTCGCACAAATGCACTACGCCATCTGATGCATTCGCACCCCATGCCGGCCAATTGCTCCGCACTATCCTGACACCGGGCTGTCGTACTTCCATGCGCCTGAAACCCGGAGAAATCATGACCCAGGATGTCCTTGCCAAAGAAACCAACCGCCGCCAACTGCAGCAGATCATCTCCGGGCTGTCCGACGGGATAATCCTGGCCGAGGTCGACCAGACCATCCTCTGGGCCAATGAAGCCGCGCTGACCATGCACGGGGTGAATGAGGTCGCGGCACTGGGCAGCAATACCCGGGAATACGCCGAACGCTTCGCCCTGCGCTATCGCAATAATCATCCCTTGCCCCTGGAGAATTACCCCCTCGCCCGCGCGGCGGCAGGCGATGAATTCAGCGACGTGGTGGTGGAGGTCATGCCCACCTCCGATGAAGAAAAAACCTGGGTGCATCGCCTGCGCAGCCTGGTCATCAGCGACTCCCATGGCACGCCTGAATTGCTGGTGCTGATCCTCAGCGACGCCACCGAATGGGCCAGCGCCGAACAGCGCTTCGAAAAAACCTTCAACGCCAACCCGGCGCCGGCGGTGATCTGCCGCCTCAGCGACCTGCGCTATATCAAAGTGAACCAGGGCTTCCTGGAGATGACCGGCTACAACCGTGACCAGGTGATCGGCCGCTCAGTGTATGAGCTGGACGTGCTGGAGCATGCCGAGCGCAGGGACCTGGCCGTTCAGCGCCTCGGTGAAGGCGCGACCATCCCGCAGATGCAGGCCGAGCTGAAACTGCCCGGAGGCGGCAGCAAACTGGTGATTGTCGCCGGCCAGCCGCTGGACATGAACGAAGAAGACTGCATGCTGTTTTCCTTCACCGACCTGGAGCCACGCCGCAAGGCCGAAATCGCTCTGCGCCAGAGTGAAGAGCGCTTCGCCAAGTCGTTTCGCCTGACGCCGGTGCCCACATTGGTGTGCAGCGCCGACAATCGGCAGGTGGTGGATGTCAACGAAGCATTCATGGCCATGACCGGGTACACCAGTGAAGAGCTGATCGGTAAATCCACCGAAGACATCAACTTCATTGACAGCCAGGAGACAGCCGCCCAGTTGTTCGCCACCCTGGAGAAAGCCGGCAACCTCGATGGCCAGGACCTCAGGGTGCGCAAGAAAGGCAACGAGGTCATCGACTGCGTGGTCTCGGCCGACACGGTCATCATTCAAGATGTGCCCTGCTATCTGCTGGTGATGATGAACATCACCGAACGCAAGCGCTCGGAACTGGAGTTGGTGGCGGCCATCGAGGAAGTGATGCAGGACGCGTCCTGGTTCAGCCAGACCCTGATCGAGAAACTGGCCAATGCCAAGAGCGTCAACAGCCCCAACCTGCCGAACGTGGCCTTCACCGACCTGACCGCCCGTGAGCGTGATGTACTCGGTCTGATCTGCGAGGGCCTGGCCGACAAGGAGATCGCCTCACGCCTGAAATTGGCGCCCAATACCGTGCGTAACCATGTGGCTACGGTGTACTCGAAACTGGGGGTGCATAGCCGTAGCGCAGCGATCGTCTGGGCTCGTGAACGCGGACTGTTTGCCGGTGAACTGCGGGTTAAGAAAAGCCGATAAAAGTGCAAATGCACTAGTACAGTTAGTGCGAATTCGCCTTATCCAGCGCAGTCGCAATCCCTAACCTTCAGGGTGTGAGTACAGGGCTTTTAACCTGTGCCGTCGTAAAAACGACACCTTGAAGGAACCCACATGTTTACACTCTCTCAACTGCGAAATTGCATCGAAGAAGGCCTCGCGCCGCTGACATGCGAGTTCACCCTGTGCCGGGATGCGTCGCTGACCCTCAAGGTCTACGACGCCGACACCGGCCGGGTGGACCTGGTGGTGACGGGGATCAGCACCAACCGGCTGCAGACCCCGCAAGACGTGGAAAAGATGGTGGAAGAACTGCGCTACGAACTGCAAAGCAACAACATGGGCAACGTCACGCGGGAAGACGCGCCTTCAACGACGAACCAATGAAATAGAACACCCCGCCCGCGACGATGAACGCGCCTAACATGTAGAACATGTAGTGGGCCGGCAGGCTGGCCAGCACCAGCCCGCACAACACCGGCCCCAGCGCAGCCCCCAGGTTGGACAGGTTCTGCGCCCCGTAATACATGCCGCGTAAGTGGTCCGGGGCGATCCGGTCGATAAACATGTATTCGGCCGGGAACACGATGATTTCCCCCACGGTAAATACCGCCATCGCCAGCACCCACCACAGCACGTTGGTGGACAGTGCAAAACCGATCAAGCCCAACATGAACATGCCCAGGCCTGCGATCAGCCATTGGCTGAGGTAGCGGTGGGAAATACGTCGGCCAATCACGTACTGCAAGGCGATCACCAGCACGGCGTTGGTGGTGAGCACGGCGCTGATAACGGTGTAGGTGTATTCAGCACTGGTGGTGGTGACCAGGTACTGCGAGAGGTAGGCGGTGAACTGGCCGAACACCACGGCGCTGAGCACACCCCCGAGGGTGAAGCACACCAGGCGATGGTCACGCAGCAGCACGCGACCAACGGCCAGGAACGGCACCGGCTTTTGCGTGACATCGACGGTCGCCAGGGTGCGATCGCCCCAACGCCAGTACAGCAGGAAAAACCCCGCCCCCAACAGCGCCGACAAGATGAACGGCAGGCTGATGTCCAGCTTGGCCACCATCGCCCCAAAGAACGGCCCCGCGGCATAGCCGATATTGGTCAGTGTGTACTTGATGGAAAACACTTCGCTGCGCGCATCCTCCGGCAGCAAGCTGGCAAAACCGGCCTTTACCGCAATATCGATGACCGCGTAGGCCAGGTTGATCAGGATCAGACAGCTGTAGAACGCCCAGATGTTCTGCGCCAACACCGTACCGATAAACCCCAGCCCAAACAGCACGCTCAACCCCAGCAACAACCGATAACTGTTGATGCGGTCGACCAGAAAACCGCCATACACGCTGAGCAGCGAGCCGACGATCAACGAGCTGCCGATCACCAGCCCAACCTGGGTGATGTCGAGGGCAAAGTGGCGGGTGAGGTAGATCACCAGGTAAGGAAAGGTAATGGCCTTGGCCAGCGTCAGCAGCAACGTGGCGGACAACAACAGGTTCACGGCGCGGGGGTAGTTTCTTATTGTGGCAAGCATCCTGCTCTCTTTCTTTGAAGGTAACACGGTCTTGATGGCCGGTTACCTTAACGCAAGAGCCGAAAAAAAACGCGGGTCATTTCTTGACGGGCGTGATCTCCAGGATGGTGCCGTTGGTGGTTTTGAGCAGCACGAACTTATCGCCCACACGGGCCCACTGGCTGTCGGCTTCAGGCTGCTTGAGACCGCGTTTCTTCCAGTCGCTGACCGCCGACTCCTCGCGCATCAGGATGTCCGGGGCACGGTCGCCTTCTTTCAAATCACGGGTATTGATGTTCGAAGGCTGCACGGTTTCCTGGGGGGTATCGCCGGCCTGCACGGCAAAACTGGCGGTGGACAGGCTGGCGGCGGCCAGGACACAGGCGGCTAGGGTTTTGGACTTCATGGGTGCTCCTTCAATGAATGATGCGTACCCAGGTTCCGACCGCGGGCGCATGAAATCATTCAGCCTTCTGAACCTTGATCCCCTGTGATGAGCATCGGTATCTTCACAACTTTTCAGCCCCTGACAAATCTCCCTGTGGCTTACGCGCCCCGCCCATTGCCACCATGAAATAAATCCTGTAATTTTTCATGAAATTATTAGATATAAATTTCATGAACCAGCAAGAAGAACTCGACGCCCTCGCGATCCTGATCCACGACCTGCGCAAGCACAAGAAGCTCACCCTCGCCCAACTCGCACAGAAGATCGAGCGTTCGGTGGGCTTTCTGTCCCAGGTGGAACGCGGCTTGTCGCGTCCGACCGTGGCGGATCTCACCGCCATCAGCCATGCCCTCGATGTGCCCACCACCTATTTCTACAGCCTGTCCAAACCCAAGGCCGTGAGTTGGGTCACCCGCCCCAACGAACGTCGCACGGTGTATTACGCCAACGGCATCACCGACATCCTGGTTTCCCCCAGCATGAAGGGTGCCTTCTCGATGCTCGACAGCCTGCTGGCACCCGGTGCCAACAGCGGTGAACAGACCATGAGCGACCGCGCCGAGCAGGCCGGATTTGTACTGGAAGGCGAATTGACGCTGTGGGTAGAGGGTGAGGCCGATTCGGTCACCCTCGGCCCCGGTGACAGCTTCCACCTGGCCAGTTTCGCCCACTGCCGCTACGCCAACCTGACCGACCTGCCCGCCCGCGTGCTGTGGGTTTACAACTAGGAGCAACACCCGTGAAAAGCCAAGCCTCCACGTTACTGGCCGAAGTACGGACCTTTCGCCAGAACCATCCCGACGTGCGTTATGTCGACCTGATCGCCCTGGACATCCCCGGGCATTTCTACGGCAAGCGCTACCCCATCGAGATGCTCGAAAAGGTCGCCGCCGGCAGCCCCTTGAAGCTGCCGCAAAACGCCGTGCTGCTGGGGGTTCAGGGCGGGCTGTTCAAGATCGGCGACTACTGCTTCCACGACGGCGACCCGGATGCCAACCGTCGCCTGGTGCCCGGCACGCTCAAGCCGGTGAGCTGGGAGTCGCAGCCGTTGGGGCAGATGTTGATCACCTCGGACGGCACCGAAGCGCCGATCGAATTCGAACCTCGCGAAGTCCTGGCCAAGGTGCTGGAACGCCTGCACCACAAAGGCATTCACCCGGTGGTGGCCTTCGAACTGGAGTTCTACCTGTTCGACAAAAAACTCGACAACGGCCTGCCGCAATTCGCCCGCGACCCGCTGAGCAATGACACCGACGACCAGCCCAACCTGCATATCGAACGGCTGTCGCGCTTCAGCGAGGTGCTGGACGATATGGCGCAGACCGCCAAGGACCAGGGCATCGACATCACCGTGATCACCGCCGAACTCGGCCCCGGTCAGTTCGAGATCAATTTCGGTCACCTAGACGACGGCCTGCGCGCCGCCGACTGGGCGGCCCTGTTCTGCCGCAGCACCCGCGGCGTGGCGCTGAAACACGGCTACCGCGCCAGTTTCATGGCCAAGCCTTACCTGCAATTTCCCGGCAGCGGCATGCATGTGCATGTCAGCCTGTATGACGGCGCGGGCAACAATGTGCTCGCGGCGCACCAGCAGCAACCGCTGCGCCACGCCGTGGCCGGTTGCCTGGAATTGTTGCCCCATTGCATGCCGATCTTCTCGCCCAACCACAACGCCTTCCGTCGCCTGGGCGGTACGGTCAACGCCGCGACCCGCGCCAGTTGGGGGTTTGAAGACCGCGATGCGTGCGTGCGCATCCCCGATTCCGACCCGCGCAACCTGAGGATCGAACATCGCCTGGCCAGTGCCGACGCCAACCCGTATCTGGTGCTGGCGGCGATCCTGGTCGGCCTTGAGCATGGCCTTGAAGCCAAGCGCGAACCTATCGCGCCACTGAACGAGGACCGCAGCAGCGGCACCGACTTTCCCGTGGAAATGCTCGATGCCGTGCGCGCCATGCAGCATCAGCCGGTATTGCGCGATAAGCTGGGCGCTGAATTTATCGACGTGTACTGCGAAAACAAACGCCAGGACCACCTGGCCTTTCAACAAGAAATCAACGCGCGGGAATACCGCTGGTTTCTCTAACCCTGGAATAACGATGACCGAACAAAGCGCCCCGGCCCTCAAGGAAATCTTTAACGTCGAACGCCTGCAACACATCGCCAGCGAAATGACGGCGGTGTACCCGGCGTTCGACGCCAAGGGGTTTCTCAAGCATGCCAAGGCCGGGCTGGCCGAGTTGTCGGTGATGCAGCGTATGGCGCGGGTCAGCGAAAGCCTGCACGCGGTGATCCCGCTGGACTATGCCCAGAGCCTCAAGCTGCTTTACGCCCTGGCACCGCGCCTGAACAGCGGGTTTGTCAGCCTATGCCTGCCGCACTACGTGGCGAGCTACGGCCTGGATGACTTCAAGCGCTCCATGGCCGCGCTCAAATACTTCACCACCTTTGGCTCGGCTGAATTCGCCATAAGACACTTCTTGCTCCACGACTTCGAACGCACCCTGGCGATCATGCAAACGTGGTCGCTGGATGACAACGAACACGTGCGCCGCCTCGCCAGCGAAGGCTCGCGCCCGCGCCTGCCGTGGTCGTTTCGCCTGGCCGCGGTGCAGGCCAACCCCGAGCTGTGTGCGTCGATCCTCGACAACCTCAAGGCCGACAGCAGCCTCTACGTACGCAAATCCGTGGCCAACCACCTCAATGACATCACCAAGGACCACCCGGATTGGGTACTCAGCCTGATCGAAGGCTGGAACCTGGATAACCCGTACACCGCCTGGATCGCCCGCCATGCGCTGCGCAGCCTGATCAAGCAGGGCAACACCCGCGCGCTGACCATCATGGGCGCCGGCGCCAAGGCCGAGGTGAAGCTCCATGACCTGAGCGTGACCCCGGCGGTGATCACCCTGGGCGAGCGGATCACCCTGTCGTTCAACCTGGAATCCACCGCTGCCACAGCGCAAAAACTGGTGGTGGACTACGCCATCGACTACGTCAAAAGCGCCGGGCACAGCGCGGCCAAGGTGTTCAAGCTCAAGGCGTTTACGCTCGGCGCAGGTGAACAGCACAGCCTGCGCCGCGAGCAGCATATTCGCGCGTTGACCACGCGCAAGCACTATCCCGGCAGGCATACGGTGCATGTGTTGGTGAACGGGGAGCGATTGGGCAGTGCGCAATTCGAATTGCGCGATTAACCCGATGTCACCCACACCACAGATCACTGTGGGAGGGTTTTATCCGTTGGATTCGCCGAGCAACAGTGGCTGCTCCCGCGCGCACAACTCCACCACGTAATCCCACAACACCCGCAATCGCACCGACTTGTGCAGTTCCCGGCGCGAGCTGATCCAGTAACTGCGCTGGATCCCCTCCGCCGGCAGCAACGGCACCAGCTCCGGGTCGCCCGACGCCATGAAGCACGGCAACACCGCAATCCCCAAACCGGAGCGCGCGGCCTGGTGTTGGGCGATGACGCTGGTGCTGTGGAACACCACCTTGGGGTTACGGCAGAAACTGCTGAGGAACTTCAATTCCTGGCTGAACAGCAGGTCGTCGACGTAATCGATCCATGAATGGGCCGCGAGATCTTCGCGTTTTTCAATCGGTGGGGTGCGCGCCAGGTAGGCGCGGCTGGCATAGAGTGCCAGGCGGTAATCGGTGAGTTTACGCGTGACCAATTGACCGACGCTGGGGCGTTCGAGGTGGATGCTGATTTCCGCTTCGCGGTTGAGGATGCTGACGAAGCGAGGCACCGCCACCAGTTCCACTTCCAATCCGGGGTAGCGGTCGAACAGCCCGCCCATGCGCCCGGCGAGGAACATCACCCCCAACCCTTCGGCCACCCCGAGGCGGATCTTGCCCAGGGGCGCAGCGGAGTGGGTCAGTTCGTCCTCGGCCAGCAGCGCGACGTTTTCCATGGCTTCGGCGTGTTTGAGCAGGGCTTCGCCGGCAGGGGTCAGTTCGTAACCCTGGGCGTGCTGCACGAACAGCGCGGTGCCGAGGCTCTTCTCGATGGCTTCGATATGCCGGGCCACGGTGGCATGCGTGGTTTTCAGGCGCTGCGCGGCGGTGAGCAGGCGACCGCTGCGCTGCAACTCAAGAAAATACCGCAGGTCATTCCAGTCGAACATGTCGCCTCCATTGCATGAGCCCCAGGCAGCGCTGTTTAAAAACGCACAGCAGCTGGGTAAAAACTAACATTTTTAAGACGAAAACTAACAACTAGGATGGAGCCAATAAGAAAAACAAGCGAGACCTCAGATGCCCATTGCAGCTGCTGAATACGATTATGTGGTAGTAGGCGCCGGCCCCGCAGGCTGCCTGCTCGCCAATCGACTGTCCGCCAACCCTTCCCACCGCGTTCTGCTGCTCGAAGCCGGTGGCCGCGACAACTACCCCTGGATCCATATTCCCGTCGGCTACCTGTTCTGCATCGGTAACCCACGCACCGACTGGTGCTTCAAGACCGAGGCCCAGGAAGGCCTGCAAGGCCGTGCGCTGAGTTACCCACGGGGCAAGGTGCTCGGTGGCTGCTCCTCCATCAACGGCATGATCTACATGCGCGGCCAGGCCCAGGACTACGATGGCTGGGCGGCGGCAGGCAACGATGGCTGGGCCTGGAAAGACGTGCTGCCGCTGTTCAAGCAGAGCGAAAACCACTTTGCCGGCAGCTCGGAATTCCACAATGACGGCGGCGAATGGCGAGTCGAGCAGCAGCGGCTGCATTGGCCGATCCTGGACGCCTTTCGGGACGCCGCAGCGCAAAGCGGCATTGCCACGATCAGCGACTTCAACCAGGGCGATAACGAAGGCTGCGGCTACTTCCAGGTCAACCAAAAGGCTGGAGTGCGCTGGAATGCGGCCAAGGCATTTCTCAAACCGATCCGCCAGCGACCCAATCTCACCGTGCTGACCGAAGTCGAGGTGGACCGCGTGGTGCTGGAAAACGGCCGCGCCTCGGCCGTGATCGGGCGTCAAAACGGCCAGCAAGTGCGCTGGAAGGCGCGCAAGGAAATCGTGCTGTGCGCCGGCTCCGTGGGCTCGCCGGGCATCCTGCAACGCTCGGGGATCGGCCCGGCCAGCGTGCTCAAGCCGTTGGGCATCGATGTGCTGCATGAACTGCCGGGCGTCGGCGGCAACCTGCAGGATCATCTGCAATTGCGGCTGATCTACAAGCTGGAAAACGCCCGCACCCTGAACCAGATCGCCGGCACCGTATGGGGCAAGATGGGCATGGGCCTGCGCTACCTGTACGACCGCAGCGGCCCGCTGTCGATGGCGCCCAGCCAGCTCGGCGCGTTTGCCCGCTCGGGCCCGGAACAGACCTCGGCCAACCTTGAATATCACGTGCAGCCGCTGTCCCTGGAGCGCTTTGGCGAACCGCTGCACGGGTTCCCGGCGTTTACCGCCTCGGTCTGCGACCTGCGCCCGCAAAGCCGTGGCCGCATCGATATCCGCTCGGCCAACCCGGCGGATGCGCCGCTGATCCGGCCCAATTACCTCAGCCATCCAAAAGACTTGCGGGTGGCCGCCGACGCCATTCGCCTGACCCGACGCATCGTCGCCGCACCGGCCCTGAGCCAGTTCAAACCGGTGGAATACCTGCCCGGCGACGCGCTGCAAACCGAAGAGCAACTGCATGAAGCCGCCGCGCGTATCGGCACGACGATCTTCCATCCGGTCGGCACCTGCCGCATGGGCAGCGATAAAGACGCGGTGGTCGACGCCCAGTTGTGCGTGCATGGCGTGCCCGGCCTGCGTATCGCCGATGCCTCGGTCATGCCGCGCATTACCTCCGGCAATACCTGTTCACCCACGCTGATGATCGCGGAAAAAGCCGCGCAGCTGATCCTTTCGCCGAACACAAGGAGTCTCGCCCCGGAGAAAGAACTGGTTCATGCAATCTGAATAGCGGCGCCAACCCTGGCGCCGACAGTGGAACAACAATAAATAATCACTGTGAGGGCTTCCCGATGTCAGAACATGCTCAACCCCTGGGCTCGGCGACCAACGCGAGCACCGGTAACGAATCAAGAAAAGTCATCTTCGCCTCGTCCCTGGGGACGGTGTTCGAGTGGTATGACTTTTTCCTCTACGGCGCCCTGGCGGCGGTGATCAGCAAACAGTTCTTTGCCGGGGTCAACGACACCACGGCGTTTATCTTTGCCTTGATGGCCTTTGCGGCCGGCTTTGTGGTGCGGCCCTTCGGCGCGCTGGTGTTCGGCCGCCTGGGCGACATGATCGGGCGCAAGTACACCTTTCTGGTGACCATCATTTTGATGGGCGTGGCGACCTTTTGCGTCGGCCTGTTGCCGACCTACGCCAGCATCGGTATCGCGGCACCGATCATCCTGATCGTACTGCGCATGCTGCAAGGCCTGGCCTTGGGTGGTGAATACGGCGGCGCAGCCACTTATGTGGCCGAGCATGCACCGGCCGGCAAACGCGGCCTCAACACCAGCTGGATTCAATCCACCGCGACCCTCGGTTTGCTGCTGTCGTTGCTGGTGGTGCTGGCATGCCGGTACTTCACCGGCGATCAGTTCGAAGTCTGGGGCTGGCGTATTCCGTTCCTGTTTTCCATTGTGCTGCTGGGTATTTCCACCTGGATCCGCATGAGCCTGCACGAGTCGCCGGCATTCCTGAAAATGAAAGAGGAAGGTAAGTCCAGCAAGGCGCCGATCCGTGAGTCCTTCGGTAAATGGGAAAACCTCAAGGTGGTGCTGATCGCGCTGTTCAGCATCAACGGTGGGCAAGCGGTGACGTTCTACGCGTCGCAGTTCTATGTGCTGTTTTTCCTCACGCAGTTCCTGAAGATGGACCCGGCCCTGGCCAATATGCTGCTGATCATCAGCGTGGTGATTGGCGCGCCGTTCTTCGTCTTCTTTGGCTGGCTGTCGGACAAGGTCGGGCGCAAACCGGTGCTGATGCTCGGCCTGCTGCTGGCCACCGCGCTGTACTTCCCGATCTTCAAGGGCCTGGCGCACTACACCAACCCGGCGATGGACCAGGCCAGCCGCCAGGCACCGATCACCGTGCTGGCCGACCCGGCCACCTGTACCTTCCAGTTCGATCCGGTAGGCAAGGCGAAATTTGACAGCCCGTGCGACAAGGTCAAGACCTTCCTGGTCAAGCAAGGCCTGCCGTACAGCAGCGCCGCCGCCCCGGCCGGCAGCCCGGTGCAGGTCAGCGTGGGTGAAGTGCGCATCGACGGCTTCGACGAGGCCGCGCTGCGCGGTGCAGTGACCCTGGCCGGCTACCCGACTTCTGCGGATGTGGCCCAGGTCAACAAGGTCATGGTGGTAGTGCTGATCGTGGTGCTGATCCTGATCGCCGCCATGTGCTACGGCCCGCTGGCGGCACTGATGGTGGAGCTGTTTCCGACGCGTATTCGCTACACCTCGATGTCCCTGCCCTACCACATCGGTAACGGCTGGTTTGGCGGGTTCCTGCCGACCGTGTCGTTTGCGCTGGTGGTGTACACCGGGGATATCTTCTATGGCTTGTGGTACCCGGTGGTGGTGACGGGGGTGAGCCTGATTGTCGGATTGTTCTGCCTTAAAGAAACGCGGCATGTGGATCTCGACAACAATTAAACCGATCTCCTGAACACAGGAGATCCCTTGTGGGAGGGGGCTTGCTCCCGATAGCGGTGGTTCAGTCACAGCTGCGTTGACTGATATGGCGCTATCGGGAGCAATCCCCTTCCCACATTTATTCCGGCAACGCTTACACGAATTGCTGTACATCCATACAGATAACAGTTGCTCAAATCCCTCTGACTGAGCATCCTGCAAAGCATCAACCCGATCTGATGTGATGACCATGCGGCTGTACCTCTGTGAAAAACCCTCCCAGGCCAAGGACATTGCGGCCGTGCTCGGCGCCAGTCGCCGCGGCGACGGTTGCTGGTTGGGCAATGGGGTCACCGTCACCTGGTGCATCGGCCACCTGCTGGAAACCGCCCCGCCCGACGCCTACGACGCCAAATACAAACGCTGGGTACTGGCCGACCTGCCGATCGTCCCGGAAAAATGGAAGATGCTGGTCAAGCCCAAGACCGCCAGCCAGTTCAAGGCCGTCAAGCGCCTGCTGGGGGAAGCCCAGGAACTGGTGATTGCCACCGACGCCGACCGTGAGGGCGAGATGATCGCCCGCGAACTGGTCGAGCATTGTCGCTATCGCGGGCCGATCCAGCGGTTATGGCTGTCGGCACTGGACGATGCCTCCATCCGCAAGGCCCTGGCGGCACTCAAGCCAGGCGCCGAAACCTTCAGCCTGTACCACTCGGCCCTGGGCCGCTCCCGCGCCGACTGGCTGATCGGCATGAACATGAGTCGCCTGTTTACCCTGCTGGGGCGTCAGTCGGGGTATCAGGGCGTGCTGCCGGTAGGCCGGGTGCAAACACCGACCTTGCGCCTGGTGGTGGACCGCGACCGCAGCATCGCCGACTTCGTACCCGTGGCTTACTGGGCCATTGATGTGGACCTGCGCCACCCATCCATGACGTTTACCGCACAATGGCGCGCGACCGAGGATGCCTGTGACGACCAGGGCCGCTGCCTTGACCCGCAGTTGGCCCGGGACGCTGCCGACGCCATGACCAACGCCGCCAGCGCGCGGCTGATCAAGCTGCGCACCGAACGCATGCGCGAGGTGGCGCCCCTGCCCTTCGACCTCGGCACCCTGCAGGAAATCTGCTCGAAGAAACTCGGCCTCGGTGCCCAGGAAACCCTGGATATCGCCCAGTCCCTGTACGAAACCCACAAGGTCATCACCTACCCGCGCAGTGACTGTGGCTACTTGCCGTTGAGCCAGCACAGTGAGGCGCCGAAGATCCTCGCCGCATTGGGCCGTGCGGATGCGGCAGTCAATGAGTTGATGCCGCATATCGATCCCCTGCGCCGCTCACGGGCCTGGAACGATGCCAAGGTCAGCGCGCACCACGGCATCATTCCCACCGGCGCCGGCAAGGACGTTGGCCAACTCACCGGCAAGCACCGTGCGGTCTACACCCTGGTTCGCGCGCGCTACCTGGCGCAGTTCCTGCCCAACCATGAATACGATCGCACCCAGGCGGACTTCGACTGTGCGGGCCAGGCGTTGCGCGCGGTGGGCAAAGTGGTGATCGAGCCGGGCTGGAAACGTGCCTTGCCCGAAGCCCTGGCACCGGCAAAGAGCCGCGAAGCACCGGCACCCCAGGCCTTGCCGACACTGGTGCAAGGCCAGGATTACGCGGTGGCCAAGGTCAACCTCAAGGACCTGTGGACCCAACCGCCCAAGCCCTTTACCGAAGGTGACCTGATCAAGGCGATGAAAAACGTCGCCAAGCTGGTGGAAGACCCGCTGCTCAAGCAAAAGCTCAAGGACACCACCGGCATCGGCACCGAGGCCACCCGCGCCGGGATTATCCAGGGCCTGCTCGACCGCGGTTACCTGGTGAAGAACGGCAAGGCGCTGTCGGCGACCCCGGCAGCCTTCAGCCTGATCGACGCGGTGCCCCGTGCCATCGCCGACCCTGGCACCACCGCGATCTGGGAGCAGGCGCTGGACATGGTGCAAAGCGGCGAGATGAGCCTGGAAGAATTCGTTGCCAAGCAGGCGGCGTGGATGAGCAAGCAAGTGGCGCGTTGCAACGGCATGCGCATGACCATCACCGGGCCGGCCAGCCCGGCGGGTCGAGGTGCTGCGCCGTGGAAAAAGAAACGCAAGGCCGCCCCCCGCAAGGCAGCCGGCACGACCAAACGCGCCAAAAAGCCGGCGAATGCAGGATGAAAAGTGAAAAAAACCCTGTGAATGACGTTTTTCGACGGGTTTAACGCCGCTTTGGTCCTTGCAGCGCCGCAGCCCGTCTAGGATTCTGTAGGGAACTTGCTGACTTCCTAACAACAACACCGGAGTGGCCGCCATGAAGACCGTTGCACAATTGCTCAAAGCCAAGGACCAGAAAAACCAGGACGTTCACACCATCCAATGGGACCACACTGTGTTTGAAGCGCTGGTCCGGATGTCGGAGAAAAACGTCGGGGCCTTGCCGGTGGTCAAGGAAGGCGCGGTCGTGGGGATCATCAGCGAACGCGATTACGCACGCAAAATCATGCTCAAGGGGCTGTCGTCGGTCACCACAAAGGTCCACGAGGTGATGAGTTCCCCTGTTATCACCGTCGATACCCACAAAAGTGTCGAAGAGTGCATGAACATCATGACCGACAGCCACCTGCGCCACCTGCCCGTGGTCGAAGACGGCAAGCTGCTTGGCCTGCTGTCCATCGGTGACCTGGTCAAGGAAGCCATTGCCGAACAGGCTGACCTGATCAGGCAGTTGGAGCAGTACATCCGCGGCGAATAGGAGACACCATGCTCGACACGCTGGAACATCAGGAAGATCACCTCGATACCCTGCACCGCGCCATGGCCGAACGGCGCTTCCTGGTGTTGACCGGTGCAGGCATCAGCACGTCGTCGGGGATCCCCGACTACCGCGACAGCGAAGGCGTGCGCCGGGGCAAGGCGCCGATGATGTATCAGGAATTCCTCGCCACCGCGCAGGCGCGGCGCCGCTATTGGGCACGGGCGATGCTGGGCTGGCCGAGGGTACGTATCGCGCAGCCGAACAATGCTCACCGGGCACTGGCGACCCTGCAACAGCGCCAGCACATCACCGGCCTGATCACGCAGAACGTCGACACCTTGCATGACCAGGCCGGCAGTCACGATGTGATCGAACTACACGGCAGCCTGCACCGGGTACTGTGCCTGGATTGCCAGCTGCACAGCACGCGCGATGTGATCCAGCGGCAGATGGAAGTCGATAACCCGTACCTGGCGCAAGTCCATGCGGTACAGGCACCTGATGGTGACACCTTGCTCGACCCCGCGTTTGAAGAGCGCTTCCAGGTCCCCCACTGCCCCCATTGCGAGGGTGAACGACTGAAGCCGGACGTGGTGTTTTTTGGCGAGAACGTCGCGCCAGCGACGGCTGCCAGGGCGATGGCGGCGGTAGCGCATGCCGATGGGTTGCTGGTGGTGGGTTCGTCGCTGATGGCTTACTCCGCATTTCGCCTGTGCAAGGCGATGGTCGAACAGGGCAAGCCGGTGATCGCCATCAACTTGGGCAAGACCCGGGGTGATGAGTTGTTGCAGGTAAAGATCGAAACCTCGTGCGAGCAGCTTCTGCCCTTGCTGGCAGAGCGCCTGCAGTCAACTCCTCCTCAGCCATAGCGACCGTCCAGCGCAAAAAATGACGCTCAAGTCACGCACCTGCCGTATCTCCCCATACCTACGGCGAATTATGTAGTGATCAAAAATAATCACTACATAACCGTTGACGTAACCTTTTTGTCCTTGCATGATCTAGACGTCTCCCGGATCGGGAGCGTTGGTAACAAGCGTTTTGAACAAGCTCGTCTGACCGCCGAGCTGTTTTTTCCGGATGTGCACTGCCCACAAGGCAGATTGATGAAGCTGACCGGCCCGCAAGGATCGGTACAAGGCGCTCAAACGCGACTTGTCTTCGTTATGAAACCATTGCGTAGCAGTTCATCAGCAAGACTACATGCATCAGGTTCAAGACCCTGCCCGTATTCGGCAGACCGTCACTGACGCCCGGTTTTCCAAGCCGGAGACAACTAAGCAGTTTTAACGGAATCAACTGATAGATCGCCAACTGGTCAAGGGGCTTACACATGAATCTGAACAACCAACCAACTATCGATGAATTGGCTGAGATGTTCGCAGCGCAGAAAGACACACTCGACGACCATATCCTGTGGATTGGCAAATCGGGCGAAGTGCAAATTGACTGCCTGGCGCCCCATACCGAAGAAGCCGAGTTCGACCGCAATAACCGTGAACTGGCGGCGCGCCTGAAGATGTACCGCCGTGGCCAGGGTTATGTCGGTAAGAAAGCCGCGGCCGACCGCAACTTTATCGAGCAAGTGTTCCACACACTTAATACCGAATGGCAGAACCTCAAAGACCAATCGCAAGTTAAAGTGATTGATAGATACTGCTGATAACAGTGCACCTTTAAATTTAAGCCCGTTCGTTTATTCGAGCGGGCTTTTTAATACCTCTTTTATAACACCGCCGGGAACCTGCCCTTCCCCGCCTCATCCCGAAAAATATCAAACAACACCTGCGCCGCCGCCGACAGTTCATGCCCGGGCTTGGTCAACACGCCAATCGGCCGCTCGATCACCGGATCGGTCAAGGTGATGCAGTGCGCCCCCGCCTCCTGCATCTGCTGCGCACACAAGGCCGGTACGGCGCTGACACCCAGGCCGCTGGCGACCATCTTGCCCACGGTTGCCAATTGATGGCTTTCCAACGCCACCGGCAACTTCATCTTCAAGGCCCCCAGATGCTCTTCCAACATCACTCGCACCGTGGAAGGCCGCTGTAACGTGATGAACGGGTGCTCCAGCAAGGTTTTCCAGTCGACCTCGGCACACTGCGCCAGCCGTGAATCACCGGGCACCACCGCAATGAAACGGTCCAGGTACAACGGCGTAAAGGCCAGCGACGAACCCTCCGAGGGTTCAAACGCCACGCCCAGTTCCACATGGCGGTCGCGAACCATCTCCAGCACTTGCTCATTGATCAAGTCATGCACCGTCACGTTCACCTGGGGGTAACGCGCGCGGAATATCTTCAGGATCGGCGGCAGCAGGTTGCCGGCAAACGACGGCATCGCCGCCACGGTGACCCGACCGCGTTGCAGGGTGAACAGCTGACGCAGTTCGTCCTCGGTATTGTCCCAATCGGCCATCAGCCGACGGGCCAGCGGCAGCAGGGATTCGCCCTCGGGCGTGAGGGCCACATTGCGCGTATTACGGCTGAACAAGCGCCCGCCCAGCCCTTCTTCCAAGCCCTTGATGGTCAGGCTCAGCGCCGATTGAGAAAGGTGCAGACGCTCACAGGCAGCGGCAAAACTCAGGCTTTGGGCCACGGCAAGAAAGGCACGCATCTGTTTAACGGTCATGGCGCTACTCCGGGCGGCGGGTCGACTATGCTGTTTTCTAAATCAATCAACCTTAAAAAACAACTTAACAAATCAATCCGCCGGCGCAACACTCGATCTATTGGCTGGCCCACAAACAATAAAAGAGGTGCATATGGCAGGTTTCGATAAACGCGTGGCGTCCTACGAAGAAGCACTGGCAGGCCTGGAAGACGGCATGACCGTGCTCGCCGGTGGTTTCGGCCTGTGCGGAATTCCGGAAAACCTCATCGCCGAGATCAAGCGCAAAGGCACCCGTGACCTCACCGTGGTTTCCAATAACTGCGGCGTCGATGGTTTTGGCCTCGGCGTGCTGCTGGAAGAAAAGCAGATCAGCAAGGTGATCGCCTCCTACGTCGGTGAAAACGCCCTGTTCGAGAAGCAATTGCTCAGCGGCGAAATCGAAGTGGTGCTGACCCCCCAAGGCACCCTGGCGGAAAAAATGCGCGCAGGCGGCGCCGGTATCCCGGCCTTCTTCACCGCCACCGGCGTCGGCACCCCGGTCGCCGAAGGCAAGGAAACCCGCGAATTCAACGGTCGACCGTACCTGATGGAAGAATCCATTACCGGCGACTTCGCCATCGTCAAAGGCTGGAAAGCCGACCACTTCGGCAACGTCATCTATCGCCACACCGCCCAGAACTTCAACCCGCTGGCCGCCACCGCCGGCAAGATCACCGTGGTCGAAGTCGAGGAAATCGTCGAACCGGGCGAGCTGGACCCGGCGCAGATCCACACCCCTGGCATCTACGTCGACCGGATCATCTGCGGCACGTTCGAGAAGCGCATCGAACAGCGCACCGTGCGCAAATAATCCGCCCCCAGCCCGAACAATAAGGACTCCTAAAATGGCTCTTACCCGCGAACAAATGGCTCAACGCGTCGCCCGCGAAATGCAGGATGGTTTCTACGTCAACCTGGGCATCGGCATTCCGACCCTGGTGGCCAACTACATTCCCGAAGGCATGGAAGTGATGCTGCAATCGGAAAACGGCCTGCTGGGCATGGGCCCGTTTCCTACCGAAGACACCATCGATGCCGACATGATCAACGCCGGCAAGCAAACCGTGACGGCGCGCATCGGCGCCTCGATCTTCTCCTCCGCCGAATCCTTCGCGATGATTCGCGGCGGCCACGTCGACCTCACCGTACTCGGTGCCTTTGAAGTGGACGTACACGGCAACATCGCCTCGTGGATGATCCCCGGCAAACTGGTCAAGGGCATGGGCGGCGCCATGGACCTGGTGGCCGGTGCGGAAAACATCATCGTGATCATGACCCACGCCTCCAAGGACGGTGAGTCCAAGTTGCTCAGCCAATGCAGCCTGCCGCTGACCGGAGCCAACTGCATCAAGCGTGTGCTGACGGACCTGGCGTACCTGGAAATCGAAAATGGCGCTTTTGTCCTCAAGGAACGCGCACCTGGCGTCAGCGTTGAAGAGATTGTGAGCAAGACCGCCGGTAAACTGATCGTCCCGGACCACGTTCCAGAAATGCACTTCCAGTGAGGACAGATTCCATGCAAGACGTCGTGATTGTTGCTGCCACCCGCACCGCCGTGGGCAGCTTTCAAGGTTCGCTGGCAAGCATTCCGGCACCGGAGCTGGGCGCCGCCGTGATCCGTCGCCTGCTGGAGCAAACCGGTCTGGACCCGGCCGAAGTGGATGAAGTCATCCTCGGCCAGGTACTCACCGCGGGTTCCGGCCAGAACCCTGCACGCCAGGCCTCGATCCTCGCCGGCCTGCCCCACGCCGTGCCGAGCCTGACCCTCAACAAGGTCTGCGGCTCAGGCCTGAAAGCCCTGCACTTGGGCGCCCAGGCCATACGTTGCGGTGACGCCGAGGTCATCATCGCCGGCGGCATGGAGAACATGAGCCTGGCACCCTACGTACTGCCTGCTGCGCGCACGGGCTTGCGCATGGGCCATGCCAAGATGATCGACAGCATGATCACCGACGGCCTCTGGGATGCATTCAACGACTACCACATGGGCATCACCGCCGAGAACCTCGTGGACAAATACGGCATCAGCCGTGAAGCCCAGGATGCTTTCGCCGCCGCCTCCCAGCAAAAAGCCACCGCCGCTATCGAAGCGGGCAGGTTTGTCGACGAGATCACACCCATCCTGATTCCCCAGCGCAAGGGCGACCCGATTGCCTTCGCCGTGGATGAGCAGCCTCGCGCCGGCACCACCGCCGAATCCCTGGCCAAGCTCAAGCCTGCGTTCAAGAAAGACGGCAGCGTCACCGCCGGCAACGCCTCCAGCCTGAATGACGGCGCCGCTGCGGTGCTGCTGATGAGTGCCGACAAGGCCAAGGCCCTGGGCTTGCCGGTATTGGCGCGTATCGCCAGCTACGCCAACGCGGGCGTCGATCCGGCGATCATGGGCATCGGCCCGGTCTCGGCCACCCGCCGCTGCCTGGACAAAGCCGGTTGGAGCCTGGGCGACCTGGACCTGATCGAAGCCAACGAAGCCTTTGCCGCGCAATCCCTGGCGGTAGGTAAAGAGCTGGAGTGGGATGCGGACAAGGTCAACGTCAACGGCGGCGCCATCGCCATCGGCCACCCCATCGGCGCCTCAGGCTGCCGCGTGCTGGTCACCCTGCTGCACGAAATGATCAAGCGCGATGCCAGGAAAGGCCTGGCGACCCTGTGCATCGGTGGCGGCCAAGGCGTAGCCCTCGCCCTCGAACGCCACTGATAAAAGAGCAACACGGAAAAGGCCCGGCTCCACGAAAAGCCAGGCCTTTTCTTTATGCGGTTTCCCTGAAGAAACACAGCCCCCTCCCACATCAGATCTTCATTACCTGTCAGCTTGAGGCACGGCAAACACCGCATTCGCCCGCGCCACCACCTTCTCCGCCACCTGCAGGCTCACCGTGGCAAACGCCATCTGTCGCCCTCGCTTGTGATGTTCCAAGCGCACCGTAATCCACTCCCCCACCTGCACCGTCCCTAGGTAATCCACGGTCATGCTCGCCGTAATCAACGGCAACGGCGGCTCACTGGAAAACGCCATGGCATAGCCCATGCCGACATCCGCCAGGGTCGCCAACACCCCGCCGTGCACAGTCCCACGCCCATTGGCATGGCGATTGTCGGCGCGCAGGCCGATCTCCAGTTGCAGGCCGTCACCTCGGCAATACGCCGGGCCAAGCAAATCCAGCAACGGGCTGCTGCGCGGCAGCGGGACAAAACCTTCGGGCACGGCGTGAGCAATCATGGCGAGTATTCCTTGGGGGGCGGATTTGAGATGTACGCCACACGCCCAACGGCAGCCATCACCATCAGCCCTGCAAATCTTGCACGATACTTTGCGTTAATTCGCCGGACCCGCTTTAATCGCCGCCAATATCCCCCGCACACCTCAAGGAACTGCAATGCGCCATCCGGACGGCAACCTTCAATCGCTTCGCGCGCCCCTGTTGATCCTGCTGGCCGGTCTGGCTCTCGTCGGCTGCTCACCCAAGGACCACTCCCGCGCCACGGTGATCAATGGCGAACAAGGCCGGGCCGGCGCGCAACTGGCCTATGAGCACGAACTGACCCTGGCCCTGCCCGGCGCCCTGCTCGCGCCGCGCATGCAGGCGACCCGCGAGGCTTGTGAATCGGCGCGGTTTGGCGCGTGCAATATCCTTGGCATCACCGAGGACAGCAACGGCGGCGAGATCATCCTGCGGATCGCGCCCACCGGCGTCGAACCAATGGTCGCCATGGCCGCTGAAGGCGGCAAACTCGGCCAGCGCATCACCACCGCCGAAGACCTGGCCGACGCGGTCGCCGATGTACGCCGCCGCCAGGATCGCCTGCAAGCCCAGCAACAGCGCCTCGATGAACTGGCCAAGCGCAAGGACATCAGCGTCAGCGACCTGATCGCCTTGAGCAAGGAGCAGGCGGGCATTGAAAACGAACTGCAGGAGCTCGCCCAGGTTGCCGCCGGCCAGCAGCGTCGCCTGGATACCAACCGCGTCACCCTCAACTTCCGCTCTTCCGACGGCGCCAACCAACCGTCACGCTTCAGCCGGATGTTCAGCAACCTGGGCACTAACCTGGTGGACGGCACCGCAGACGCCCTGGAGCGCGCAAGCTATGTGCTGCCGTTCGTGATCCTGGCGTTTCCGGTGGTGTGGTTGTGGGTGTGGCTGTGGCGCAAATTTGTCAGGCGCCGCAGCTGATCAGCGCTTCATGCAGCGCTGGTACCGCTCATCTACGCGCTTGGCAAACCACGCCGTGGTCAGGTTGCGGGTGATCTTCGGGCTTTTGAGCACGATGCCCGGCAGGATCGCACGGGGCAGCGGCTTGCCGGCGGCCTTATCGGCCAGCGCAAACACGCGTTTGTAGAGGGTGGTGTCTTCAAAATCCAGCTGCTCGCCCTGTTCCAGCTGGCTGCGAATGCTGGGGTTGCGCATGTCCAGCTTCGCGCCCAATGAGCGCACCGCCAGTTCGGTGGTACCGGGCAGCAATGAGCCGTAGCGAATCAGATCCCCATCCAGCGCCAACTCAGTGCCCGACGCGCGGCTGACCGCCGCCTGGAACGCCGCATTACGGCTGGCGTACCACCCCGCATTGAAGTCGGCAAAACGGTACAGCGGCTGTTCATAGCTCACCGGGTAACCAAGCAAATGGGCGATACCGAAGTACATGCCGCCGCGCCGGGTGAAGACTTCCCGACGAATCGTGCCATCCGCCGTGTAGGGATAACCCCGCGCCTGTTTCTGCGCGAAGTCGATACTGACCTGCATGGGGCCGGCGGTGTGCACCGGGTTGAAGCCGCCAAACAGGGTGTTGCCCAGGGGCACCATGCTGATGAAGTCATCGAAGATGCCGCTCAGGTCCTTCTCCGTGCGCGCGGCATTCAAGCGGTCGGCGTAGGACTTGCCGGTGGGCGAGCGCAGTTGCAGGGCGCTGCGCACCACAAACGCCGGTACATGCACCTTGGCGGCACGGCGCAGGATTTCATCCTGGGCGATCTTGCCCATGTTGGGTACGGGCGGGTCGACCTGAAAGGTGGATTCCTGCTCGGTTACCGCCAATACGGCACAGATATTCTCGGTACTGGGGTAGATCTTTTGAGTATCAAAGGCGGTGTAGATGTCCTGGGCCCAGCCGTTGCGGTCTGGAACCTTAGCCGGGAGCAGGCGCACGATCTCGGCCTTCACCTCGGCTTCGCTGCGCTCTGGTTGCTGCGGGCCGCGTGACGTGGAACAGCCGGCCAGCACCAGCAAGGAGGCAAGGCAGAGGATCAGGCAGCGTGGGGACATGGGGCTTCCTTGAGGACGATGGGCCAGGCGTTGCGGATATGGACCGGTAAGTCTAACGCGGGTTCGCCAACTCGCCTTCTCGCCAACCCAGGCCGAACGTGACAGGATCTGTCATCCCTCATTCGTACACGGAGTTTGAATGCCATGCTCAGCCTGAACTTCCTCGTCACCTGCCTGATTGTCGTACTGATCCCCGGTACCGGCGTGATCTTTACCGTGTCCACGGGCCTCACCGCCGGCAAGCGCGCCAGTGTGTTCGCCGCGCTGGGTTGTACGGCCGGTATCCTCCCGCATCTGCTGGCATCCGTGCTCGGCCTTTCCGCACTGCTGCATACCAGCGCGCTGGCCTTCGAAGTCCTGAAATACGCTGGCGTCGCCTATCTGTTGTATCTGGCGTATGTCACCTGGCGTGATCGCTCGGCCTTCGCCATGAATGACGCACCGACAGTCGCCACCGCGCGCAGTTTGATGCTGCGCGGCTTCCTGCTGAATATTCTCAACCCCAAGCTGACCATTTTCTTCCTGGCTTTCCTGCCCCAGTTCGTGGCGCCAGGCAGCACGGCACCTGCCGTGCAAATGCTGGTGCTGAGCGCGGTGTTCATGGCGATGACGTTCGCGGTGTTTGTGATCTACGGCTTGCTGGCCAACGGGTTTCGCCGCGCGGTGATCGAGTCGCCACGGGTGCAGAACTGGCTGCGCCGCAGTTTTGCGGCGGCGTTTGCGGGGCTGGGGTTGAACCTGGCGTTTGCACAGCGCTGAAGGCTTTTGATAGGACGATAGCCGCTGAAAGATCCCACGTAACGGCAAGATAAGCTCTACAGCCCCAGCCTGAAAACCTCTGCAAAGTCCCTCGCCTGAATACACAGTGCGAGGGATTGCAGATGGTTGTTTTCGTTAAAGCCCTGGTTCATGGGGCTGCGTCTTGAACCCGGCCATTGGCAGGCTGGCCCTGACCCCGATGGATGTGAAAACGGTCGACGTTGAAAGCGTCTTCCGTGACTTTCGCGAATGCCTGAATACGTTCGATGACTGGGCGCAAAGCTTCTGGAGCTTCTCGGCACTGGAGGTCGAGCAGGTCTTCAAGGTCGGCGATGAGGTGGCGCTGGTCGCGCCGATCAATCGCTCAATCACCCCCAGCAGCACCGTCGCCACGTGCTCCGCCAATGGCACCCTGACCCTGGTGCATATGTTCCAGAGCACGCGGTCCGTGCCCATTGGCAACACGCCGGTGATGCTGCAACGCGTCGATCCCAATGGCGGCCCGTTGGGCGAGCCGATCCACAAGACCATCGGCCCCAGCGGTATCCTCGAAATCACCGAGTGTGATCGCAACCAGCAGTACCGAATCAGTTTCTACCCCAACGTTTCCAAGGATCACGTCAAGGCGCTGTATGGGTCTTATCAGTCGGTGATCCTGGGGTTGGAGGCTCGCCTGCGTGAAGAGTGGGCCGGCACTTTCCAGGATCAGTGGAAAGACTATGCCGAAGCCAAGCCGCTCGATCGGCGCCGAATGCTGGAAGCAGCGTTTTTCAGCGGCCTTGGAAAAGCCCTCTTCAATGTGTGGGACAACGTTACGCAGCTGTATGACCTGTTGGCGGATCTCAAGCCCGACAGCGAAAAGCTGTTGGCCTACATCTCCCAGGCCGAACTCGATGAACTGTTGAAGCTCGGCAAAGACACCATTGCCAACGGTTTGCTTGTGCTC
>NZ_JACHCZ010000008.1 GCF_014207255.1 Pseudomonas sp. JAI120 | reverse complement strand
TTGAACTCTTCGGGATAACGTGGGTTGCTCATGGCACCTCCTGATTGGCCTCAGTTTAAGGCATGGAGGTGTCTACGAAACCCGGGGCGATTCATCTCGGTAACTGGATCAATTCGGCATCGGCGCCAACAATCACAAGCTCATAGCCGGTGAAACGACCGGTACTTCTGTCTTGGAATCACCAATCACCGAAGCTGACATCCTGCAGATGGCTCAACAACTCGCGATGAGTCGTTTGTCGAAAGGCCTGGCATTGACTGAGCCTAAGCACGTCTTCAGCCACTTACAAACACTGCTGCAGTACCACGAGCACGAAGTCTTTGCTTTGCTGTTGCTCGACACCAACCACCGGGGGATTGGTTTCAGGGACTATTCAGATGCACACTGGACGGTGCCCGAAAACTCACTCAAACACGCACCTGTGGCAGCCGAACGCTGGCTTCGCCAGCTGCTACAGGGCGTGGAGTTAACAGTTGGCTCAGCTCAAATACCAGCCCCAGGCCCCACCGTTGTATTGGGTGATTTGCTTGGTTTCGAGGTAGTTGTTGTAGCCCCACTCACCCAGTTCACGGCCAATACCGCTCTGCTTGTAGCCGCCCCAAGGCGCTTCCACGAAGGTCGGTTGCGAGCAGTTGACCCAGACGATTCCGGCGCGAAAGCGTCGGGCAACCCGTTCGCAGCGTGGAATATCACGCGACATGACAGCCGCTGCCAGGCCGAAGGGCGAGTCATTGGCCAGGCGAATCGCTTCGGCTTCCGTATCGAATGCACGCAGACACACCACCGGGCCGAAAATCTCCTCGCGCCACACCGAACTCTGTTCCGGCACATCGGCGAAAATCGCCGGGGTCAGGTAATAACCCTTCTGCAGATGGGCCGGACGTGTGCCGCCCGACACCAGTCGCGCGCCCTCTTGCTGACCGGCCGCAATCGCTTCAAGGACTTTGTCCCGTTGCCCTTGGCTCACCAGCGGCCCAAGTTTCACACCGTCAGTAAAGCCTTGGCCGATCTGGATCTGCTCGGTGGCAGCGATCAAACCCTCCAGCAGCGCCGGGTATAACGCGCGCTCCACCATTACGCGCGAAGTGGCCGAACAGACCTGGCCCTGATTCCAGAAAATCCCGAACAGAATCCATTCCACCGCGGCGTCGAGATCACTGTCAGCGAAGATCACGAAGGGCGATTTACCGCCCAGCTCCAGACTGATGTTTTTGATCTCGGCCGCTGCCGCTTGCATGATCTTGCGCCCGGTCGGGACGCTGCCGGTGAAGGCAATCTTGTCCACGTCCGGATGTTCGGCCAGCGGTGCGCCAGCCTCTCGCCCCAGCCCGGTGACGACATTCAATACCCCCGCCGGCAAGCCTGCCTGATCGGCAATGCCCGCCAGTTCAAGGGCGGTCAGCGGTGTGAGTTCCGACGGTTTGAGCACCACGGTGCAGCCAGCCGCCAGTGCTGGAGCGACTTTCCACGACGCCATCAGCATCGGGAAATTCCACGGAATGATCGCCGCGACCACACCCACCGGCTCCTTGATCACCGAGGAACTGAAGCGTTCATCCGGCACGCTGATCGCCTGCTCGCTGTGTTTGTCCGAACCTTCGGCGAGGCCGGCATAGAAGTCGAAACAACCGGCCGTGTCAGCAATGTCCCACAGCGCTTCCGGCAGCGGCTTGCCGTTGTCGCGTACTTCGATGGCGGCCAATTCGTCCTGACGTGCCCGGATACCATCGGCGATTCGCCGCAGTACGTGTGCACGCTGCGCGCCTGTCCAGCGCGGCCAGTCACCTTCGTCGAATGCCTTGCGTGCGGCGCCGACAGCCAGGTCGATATCGTCCGACGTGGCGGCGGCGACCTGCGCCAGAACCGATTCATCGCTCGGGTCAACGGTCTCGAAAACCCCACGCTGTACCGGCGCGATCCATTCGCCGCCGATGTACAGCCGTTGATAATCACGCATGGCACACTCCTTCTTTCATCGCCGGCTCCAGCCGAATATTTTCCAGACGACTGAACGCATCCACCCGCACCCCGCTGCCCACGCTCACCCCTGGTCCAAATACCACGCAAGGTTCGATGCACACGTCCCTGGCCAGCTGTGTATCGGCACTGAAGAACACCGTGTCCGCCGCCATCAGGCTGACGCCCGATTGCATGACCGCTTGGCGTCGACGCTGTTGGAAAAGCTGTTCGGCCGCATGCAATTGCTCGCGATCATTCACCCCGAGCACGTCGTCTTCACCTACCTCCACCGCCGTCACTTGCAGCCCGGCGCTGTTGGCCACGGCCACCGCGTCGGTGAGGTAGTACTCGCCTTGCGCGTTTTGGTTGCCGATGCGTTCCAGCAACCAGAGACAGGTGTCGGCACGCAAGCCCATGACACCGCCATTGCAGAAGCCGACGTCCAACTCTTGCGGGCTGGCGTCCTTGGCTTCGCGGATTGCCAGCAAGCGGCCGTCCTCCACTAGCAGTCGCCCATAAGGCCCGGGGCTTTCAGTGTGAAACCCTGCAACCGCAACCGCCGCACCGTCGATCAGCGTCTGACGCAGCTGCAACAATGTCTGCGGACTGATCAATGGTGAATCGCCAAACAGCACCAGCACGCAGCCCTGCTCATGGGCCTGTAACGCGGCGCGGGCGGCGAGCAATGCGTGCGCCGTACCCAATTGTTCGTGCTGGGTAAACAGTTGTGCCGTGGGCGCAACCCGTTGCAAGTAATCGTTAACCGGTCGACTGCCAGCCCCCAGCACCACCGCCACTTGCTCAATGCCCGCGGCCTCGACCGCCGCCAGCACATGGCCGAGCAGCGGTCGATTACCCACCGGGTGCATGACTTTCGGCAACTGCGAACGCATGCGAGTGCCCTGCCCGGCCGCGAGAATCACCGCCAGGGTTGACCAGGAAATGTTGTCGCTCATTGCGATCCTCCCAAGTACCGCGGCGTTAAACCTGATCGCGATAAAACACGTCGTCGGCATACGGATACCACCAGTCCTGGATCTTCGGCTGGTGATCGATGATGACCATTTTCGAGCGACGGAACGCTTCAAGGCCCTGACGCCCGAGTTCGCGTCCCAGGCCTGACATCTTCCAGCCACCAAACGGCAGCGCGTCGTTGTCGATCAGTGGGTTGTTGACCCAGACCATCCCGGCTTCGAGACGCTCGGCGGCTTCCATGGCTTCGGCAAGATCGGTGGTGAACAGCGATGCGCCGAGACCGAACGGCGAGTCATTGGCCAGACGCACCGCTTCGTCGAAATCGCTGACACGGCAAATCGCCGCGACGGGGCCGAAGCACTCTTCCTGGAGGATCGCCATGTCGCGGGTCACGCCGGTGAGAATGGTCGGTTCGTAGAACCAGCCCACCGTGTGCTGTGGCGGAATCCGCCCGCCGCATACCAGCGTCGCGCCCTTGGCCACGGCGTCGTCGACCAGGCGCATGACTTTATTGCGTGCGGCTTCGCTGACCATCGGCCCGATTTCCGTACGCTCCAGACCATGGCCAATGCGCAAGGCGCGGGTACGTTCGGCGAACTGCTCGACGAACTCATCGTGGACCTCATCGACCACATAGAAGCGTTCTGCCGAGGTGCAAATCTGCCCGCTCAGGTGGAATGCAGCGGTCACCGCTCCTGCCGCCGCGACGTCCAGTGGTGCGTGTTTTGAGATGATCAGCGGGTCGCTGCCACCGGCCTCGATCACGCACGGTTTCATTTGTTTTGCACACGCCACCGCCACGGCTTTGCCCGCCGCGACGCTGCCGGTAAAAGCCACGGCGTGAGTCCCGCTCGACTTCACCAGCAACTGCGCAGTCAGCGCATCGCCCGGCACGCAAGACACCAGACCCGGCAACAGCGAGGTGAAATGCTCCATGAACTTGAGCGTGCAAAGGGTTGTGGCTTCCGCCGGTTTGACGATGCAGGCGTTGCCCGCCGCCAGCGATGCAGCGACCGTCCAGCACATCAACAGGATCGGAAAGTTGAACGGCATGATGTGCACGCTGACGCCATACGGCTCATAACGCACATGCTGGAACGAGCCGATCTGCGTGGTGCCGGCGACCTTGCCCGCATCGTCCCGCGCCATTTCCGCGTAGTAGCGAAAGATCGGCGCGCAGTTCGCCAATTCACCCATGGATTCGGGAAACGGCTTGCCCATTTCCAGGGTCATCAACCGCGCGACTTCGCGGTTGCAGGCGACGTTCTGTTCGATGGCATTGGCCAACTGATGCAAGCGCGCGGCACGGCTTTTGGCGTCGATCAACCGCCATTGTTTTTGCGCGGTGGTGGCGGCATCGACGGCGGCTTGCACGTCGGCTTCGCCGCATAGGCCTACCTGCCCGACAGGTTGCAGCGTCGCCGGGTCAAGCACTTCGCGGGTGCGGGCATTCGTCAGGAGCAGGTACTCCGAATTGATGAAACGCAGGGCAGTGTCAGTGTTAAACGTGGCCATGGGATGATCCTTGAACCAATCGATAAGGGGTTTCGCGCAACGTCGCCAAGGTCGCGGGCGATAGATCCTCGCGCCAACCCGGTACGTGCCGGTTGAGCCAATCGCGCAGCGGAGCAAAGGCCTCAGCGTCCAGCGCTCGAACAAACAAACCGAGGGTGCGTGGCAGATGCGCCAGGTAACCGTGCTTGCCGTCGCGGCCTGCCAGGCGCACAAAAATCCCCAGCACCTTGGCGTGACGCTGGGCGGCCAGCCGCCGGTAATCCTCGAGAAAACGCGGCGCATTGAGCTCCGGACGCTGCATCAGGTAGTGCGTCAGCAGCGTCACGCGCAATGCTTCGGGCACGTCGCGGCGAGCGTCTTCGAGCAACGACATCAAGTCGTACGCCGCCGCACCGATCAGTGCGTCCTGAAAATCCAGCAGTCCGCAGGCCGCAACGCCTTCGCGGCCTTCCAGCAGCATCAGGTTGTCGACGTGAAAGTCGCGCAACACCAAGGCTTCGCGACGTTGCGCGACATCGCCGCAAGCCTCGGCGAACAGCGTCAGAAACGACTCGCGCAGGTCCAGCGCCGCGTCCTTGCCAATCAACAGCGGGATATACCAGTCGATCAGCAGCGCACACTCGTCACTCAGTTGCCGGGCATCGTAGGGCGCCATTTCTGCCGCCGGTGGCGCGCGATGCAGCGCCACCAGCGCATCGACAGCCAAGCGATACAGCGCCGCTTCCGGATGCCCCGCCGCCAACAACCGGGTGTAGGTGTCGTGACCGAAATCTTCGATCAGCGCCAAACCCGCCTCTTCGTCAACCTGCACCAGGGCCGGCGCGGAAAGCCCCAGCCCGTGCAAGTGACGGGCAACCTGCACAAACGGACCGATCGGCTCGCTGCGCGGTGGCGAGTCCATCAGCAGCAAACCTTCACCGCTTAAACGAAAATAGCGCCGGGTCGAGGCATCCGCCGGCAACGCAACCAGCTGCGCCTCGGCGAAGCCGGCACCCGCCAGAAAGGCTGCGCGCTGGTCCTCACGAGTCGGCGAAAACGCACGTGTATCAGTCATGGCATTCACCGGATCATATAGACCTTTTTCACCGTCTCATGGACGGTGCATATGCCTTTCCAGTCCTTGCAGAAAAAGGCAGCCGTGTCGGGTTTGATCTCGATCACTTCGCCGGACTCATGGACGTACGTGCAGCGGCCTTCGAGGAAATGGCAGAACTCGTCGCTGGTGACATGGCAAAACCATTTACCCGGCGTGCAGATCCACACACCGCACTCGGACTGGCCTTCGGGGCCTTTGTGCAGCACCACGCCGGAGACATGGGATTGACCTTCAAGCATGGTCGGGATCACGCCCCAATCCTTGACGTCGGTGATGCTCAGCGGGTCGTACAGAAACGGGGTAGTCATTGTTGCTCTCCAAAAAAATTCAGGTTCAAGCCAGCATGTAAACGTTGCGCAGGGTTTCCCGGACGTGGCATTCCCCGGTCCAGCCAGCCGGGAACAACACCAGTGTGTTGGGACGAACTTCGATCACTTCACCGTCGTCATTGCGGTAAGTAGCATTGCCTGCGATGAAATGGCACAGCTCGTCGCGGGGAATCGACAGCCGCCAGCGACCGGGCGTGCAGACCCAAAGTCCGGTTTCAGGACTGTTATTCGGGCCTTTGAACAACAGTCGGCCGCTGGAGTGCGAGACGCCTTCGACGGCTTCACTCTGCACGCCCCAGTCCACTAGATCGGTGCGACTGCTGACGGCTTCGAGGTACGGCGTAAAACCCGCCGCGGTGTTTTGCTCAGGCATTGTTAAGCACCTTGTCGAGAATGGCGGCCGCGTCCGCTGGCCCTTTGCGTGATTGCATTTGCATGCTGGTGTGCCGCAAACGTTGGCGCATCGCCTCGTCGTTGAGGCAGGCGGCGAGTTTTTCCGCCAACTGCGCTTCGCTCCAGTCGTAGCGATCGAGCTTGAAACCGTGACCGCTTTCTTCGGCGCGCATGGCGTTGTCGTGACCGTCCCAGACGTACGACATGACAATCGCCGGTTTGCCGAAGAACAGGCACTCGGTAAAGCTGTTGTTGCCGCCGTGGTGGATCACCGCATCGACCTGGGCAATCACCGACGGCTGCGGGAACCAGTTGGAGATCAGCACGTTGTCCGGCAGGTCCGGGTATTCATCGAGGTGCTCACCGACATTGAACAGCGCGCGGTAAGGCAACGTGCCTACCGTAGCAATCAGGCGTTTGAGCAAATCGACATCGCCGGAACCGAGGCTGCCAAAACTGACGTAGAGCAATGGCTTGTCGTTGTTGGCGCGGAACTCGGGAATCTCGTACGTCGTATCGTGACGCACGCACCCTTGCAGGTAGTGAAAGCGCTCGGCCGGCAACGGATGACGGCGCTCGAACTTGACCGCGTCCGGGTACAGCAACAGGTTCATGCAAGGCGAGGCTTCGAAGAACGTGCCAAGCGGATACGGCTGCTCGCCATGGGCTTGCAGGAATTGGTTGAAGTCTTCGTGGATCGGCCCGATCACGTCTTCAAAACGCTGCCGAAACTGTGCGTGACCGGCCTTGTCGTCGATGCTCATGCCTGACAGGTGCGGCGGGATATCCGGGTCTTCGATTTCGTTTTCCGAGCAGGAAATGATCCGCACCCAAGGCTTGCCGTATTGCTTGATCGCCGGGAACAGGATCACGTTGTCGACGCAAATCAGGTCCGGTTTGACCTTGTCCAGCACCGCCGGCAAATCCTTTTGCGCCCACTTCGCGGTATCGACGATGGCGGCCCAGCATTCCTTTACGTAGTTGTCGATTTGATCGAGTGGCGATTTGCGGAAGTTGGGAATGTGGCCGTTGATGAAATCGACCCAGTAACGGGCCATTTCTTCGGCCGGCATGGGCGCCGACATGTTGACCATGTGTTCTTCGAAACCATACCCGGCATACACGCCACTCATGCCGGGGTCGGTGAGGAATACTGCTTTGTGGCCGAGGGCTTCACACGCCTGGGCGATACCGACTGAGTTCAGCGCCGGGCCATAAGCGGCTTCCGGAAAGAAGGCGATCACTTTCTGTTTCATCGAGGGGTACTCCTGCCTGGTCTTTTTATTGTTCAGCGCGTCAGAACACGGGCGTGGCGAGCCTGCCAGCCGAGCCGGACGCTCATACCGATAGCAAAATGAGCAAATTCGAATTGCGAGGACGGCACCCGGACGATCAAGGCCTTGTCGCTGAGCGCTGTTTGCACATGCACGTTGGTGTCGAGGCCGTGATAGGCGATTTCGACGATATTGCCGATCACCCGATTGGCACAGTCGTCGCCCTCCTCCGCCAGCACCTGTAAACGTTCCGGGCGAACGACGACGGCAACCTTTTGCCCCGGAATCAACGGCGCATCGGTCTCGACCGCCAGCTCCTGGCCGTTGACGCGCACCGTGCGCTCGCCCGAACGCACACCTTCAAACAGGTTGCTCACGCCGATAAAGTTGGCGACAAACCGACTGTTGGGATTTTCGTAGAGTTCGGTCGGGCTGCCGCACTGGCAGACCTTGCCGCCGTCGAGTACGGCCATGCGATCCGACATCACCAACGCTTCTTCCTGATCGTGGGTGACGATGATGAAAGTGATGCCGCTCTCGAGTTGCAGGCGTTTGAGTTCGAGCTGCATTTTTTCCCGAAGCTTTTTGTCGAGCGCGCCCAACGGCTCATCGAGCAGCAACACCCGCGGCCGTTTAACCAGTGCCCGCGCCAGTGCGACACGCTGACGTTGACCACCGGAGAGCTGATCCGGTTTGCGATCCGCCAGCTCACCGAGCTGCGCGGTGCTCAGCACTTCATCAACCCGACGACGGATTTCCGACTCAGGCAGACGCTCCATCTCCAGCCCGTAGGCGATGTTCTTGCGCACGGTCATGTTGGGAAACAGCGCATAGGACTGGAACATCAGGTTCAACGGACGCTTGTTGGCCGGCAGCGGCGAGATGTCCTGGCCATCCAGGTAAATGCAGCCGGCGCTGGGTGTTTCGAAGCCGGCGAGCATGCGCAACAGCGTGGTCTTGCCGCAGCCGGATGGACCCAGAAGCGCAAAGAACTCATTCTCGCGGATGTTCAGCGACACCTCATCGACCGCCAGACCGTTGCCATAAGACTTGCTGACCTTGTCCAGGATCAGTACCGCAGATGAATTATTCATGGGTGCGAGGAGCCTTGTTGAGACGCTGCGAAGCCAGCAGCGCGGTGATGCTGACCAGCATCACCAGCGTCGCCAGAGCGTTGATTTCCGGGGTGACGCCAAAACGGATCATGGCGTAGATCTGCATCGGCAACGTGGTGGAAGCCTGGCCGGAACCGGAGTTGAAAAAGGCGATGATGAATTCGTCCACCGACAACGTGAACGAGAGCAATCCACCCGCCAGCACGCCGGGGAAAATCGCCGGCAGCAGCACTCGGCGAAAGGTGGTGAACCAGCTCGCACCCAGGTCGATCGAGGCCTCGAGAATCGAATAGTCGAAGTGCTTGAGCCGCGTGCGCACCACTGCGCAAACGAAAGCGATGTTGAACACGGCGTGGCTGATGATGATCGAGTGCAGGCCCAGCCCAACCTTGAGCAGGTTGAAAAAGCTCAGCAGCGCAATCGCCAGGACGATGTCGGGAATGATCATCGGCGCCATCAACAAGGTGTCGACCACCAGCCCCTTGTCATTGCCCTTGCGGCGCAACTCAATGCCCAGCGCCAGGAAAGTCCCGAGTACGCAGGCAATGAAGGTCGCCGACAGCGCGACGATCAAGGTGTTGAGGGCCGCCGACAAAATGGCCGAGTTATGCGCCAGCGCCACGTACCACTTAAGTGAAACGCCGCCCCACGCAGTGGGTAATCCTGACTTGTTGAACGACAGCAGGATCAACACCAGGATCGGCACATAAAGGAAGGCGTAAACCAAACCCAGGTGCGTGCTGAGCACCGTGCCGCCAACCGAACGTGACTGACTCATGCGCGGCCCCCTTCTGCACGACGAGCTACCAATGCCTGAATGAACAACAGAACCAGCATGATCGCGATCAGGAAGAAGCTCAGCGCCGCGCCGAACGGCCAGTCCCGCGCCGTGAGGAATTGCGAGTAAATCAGGTTGCCGACCATCTGCACCTGCTTGCCGCCCAACAGGTCGGCCGTAATGAAGTTGCCGATGCTCAAGACGAAGACAAACACGGCGCCGGCCGCAACACCGGGCACGCTCAGCGGCAGGATGATCCGCCGAAAAGTCATCCAGCCCGAGGCACCAAGGTCTTTCGACGCATCCCAGAGCTCGTTGTTGATCCGTGACAGCGAAGAGAAAATCGCCAGGATCACAAACGGGATGTAGTTGTAGACCAGCCCCAGCACCACCGACGCTTCGGTGTACAGCAAGCTGATCGGTTCGCCGCTGTAGCCGAACATCTGCAGCATCCGGTTGATCAAGCCTTCGCGGTTAAGCAGGACGATCCAGGCATAGGTGCGGATCAGGTAGTTGCTCCAGAACGGCAGCATCACCAGAAACAGGAACACCGCTTGCCGGCGCCGCGGAGCACGAGCAATGGCGTAGGCGGCCGGGTAGCCGATCAGCACCGCAAACACCGTCGCCAGACCGGCGATCTTGGCCGATTTGAGCAAGATGCCCAGGTACAGCGGATCGAACGCGCGCTGGTAGTTTTCCCAGGTAAACAGCCAGTCGATACCGCCATAAGCACCGCGCTCGACGAAGCTGTAGACAAGCACCAGCAGGCACGGGATCACCAAAAAGGTCAGCAGCCAGCCAAAGCCGGGCGCAAGAAGCCAGGCCGACAGACGCCTGTCAGCATGCAAAGCACTCATTACCCATATCCTCCCGCCCCGGAACGGAGGCGGCTTGCGAGCGTGGCGAGGCATGCGGGGCATGCCTCGAATCGATGCGGCTTACGTTTTGTGAGGCTTAGTTCTGTGCCGCCATGATTTCGGTGACGGCCCGGGTGTAGGCCTTTTGCGTAGTGCCACCCAGATCGCGCAACTGTTCCATCTTCAACAGCTCGCTCGGGGCGATCGTCAAGTTGGGGTATTGCTTGAGCAGGTCAGGGGACAAACCAGCCATTGCGGCCTGGTTGGGGATTTTGTAGAGGATGTTTTCAGCCACCCAAACGTGGTTTTCCCTGGCGAGCATGAAGTTGACGAACTTGAACGCCTCCTCCTGATGCTTCGAGCTTTTCAGTACAACCATGGTGTCCACCCAAAGGTCGGAACCTTCCTTGGGCACGACAAACTTGATGGCCGCATTGGCTTGGGTGCCGTAGTTGCACCAGCCATCCCAGGCATGCGCCATCAGCGATTCGCCGGAAGCGAGCTTGGAGTAGAAGGTGGTGTCGTCGAACGCGAGGATGCGTTTCTTGGTGGCGATCAACTGATCGCGCACGGCCGCGATCTGTTCGGGATCGTTGTCGTTGACTGACCAGCCCTTGGCCAGAAACCCGGCGCCGAGCATCCAGCGGTCGGTGGCGAGCATCGTCACTTTGCCTTTGAGCGCATCGCTAGGGTTGAGCAGTTCGTTCCAGCTCATCGGCGCCGGTGTGACCTTGTCGGAGCGGTAGCAAATCCCGGTCGTGCCCCAGGTGTACGGCACCGAGAAATGGTTGCCCGGGTCATATTCCAGCTGGGTGGCTTCGGGATAAAGGTTTTTTAGATTGGGGACTTTGACGGGGACGATGTCTGCCAGCAGACCTTGCTTGTGCAGGACTTCGGCGAAGGGAGAGGAGACGAACACAACGTCATAGCCTTCACCGCCAGACGCCATCAGCTTGCCCATGATTTCTTCGTTGGTCGCGTGCAACGCCTTGTCGACGTCAACGCCGCTGGCCGCTTTGAACTTGTCCAGCGCATCCGGGGCAATGTAGCCGTCCCAGATCGAAATCACCATGTCTTTTGCACTTGCAGCCTGTGAAGCGATCGCCAGGGAGACGCTCAATCCCAGACACATAAGGCCTTTCAGCTTTCTCATAATACTCACCCGACGATTGATTATTTTTTGTGTTCGAAGGCAGTACGGCGTAAAGAGAAACGATTGCTTGTGTTTTTTTTTAGAAATTAGGACCAGCATGATTGGATGTCAACGTTTTTTTGCGCCTGACCGTTTTTGCGATGCATGGCATAAGATGAGCACCGGAGTCGATGCGACCAAAAGAGATCAGACGCTTGAGCACAACACCCGAGAAAAAACCTCGCACCAATCACCTGGAACTCGCCCGCCGGATTCTGGAGCACACCCAGGAAACCGGACTGGTGGCCGGCGATCCAGTGGCCGAGCAAGCGCTGGCGCGAACATTCCAGGTGTCACGCACACTGATTCGTGGCGCACTTAAAGTGCTGCTGGAAGAGAACCTGCTGAGTCATGAGGCCGGCAAAGGCTATCGACTGATCGCACCGCCAACTGGCCAGGCGTTCAATGCAGCATTGCCACAAGCCGAGGAAGAAGAGCTGGCGACCTCGGTGCTGCGCGACCGCATGGCCGGACGCCTCGGGGACAGCATCAGCATCAGCGAATTGATGCGCCGTTACGACATCGGCCGGCCGGCCGCTCAAAAAGCCCTGCAACAACTGAGTGAAAGCCAGGCCATCGAGCGCGGCCCCGGCCAGTCCTGGCTGTTCCGCCCCTCACTGAACAGCCTCGCCGCCCTCGAAGAAAGCCTCAAATTCCGCCTGATTCTGGAGCCGGAAGCTCTGCTCAGCCCGCATTTCAATGCCGACCCGCAACGCCTGGCGCTGCTGCGTAGCGCCATGCAAACCCTTCTCTCAAGCCCGGTAGAAAATTTCGACATTCAGCAATTTCGCGAGCTGGACATAAGCTTCCATGAACTGATTGGCCAGAGCTGCGGCAATCGTTTTATCGGTGACGCCCTGCTCCAGCATCAGAGCCTTCGACGCCTGCCGAACCTGCTGCCGACCGTCAGCGTGCACCGCCTCCAGGAAGCCCTGCGCGAACATCTGCAAATCATTGCGCACATCGAACGCGGACAGCTGGAGATCGCCGCCGACCTGCTGCGACTGCACCTGCGCCTGAGTGCCGCCCAGCGCCCGCAAACTGCCAACCGCGGCATCCCGCAGGGCCAGTTGTTCGGGCTTCGCTGAACAGCTCAAAAAACATGATGATTTTTTTTATAAAATAAGACAGCATCACGTCATCTTCAGGCACGGCGGGCTGTACCCGCCTCGGACGTCCTCGCCATGCACACACAAAAACTGATCGCATTGTTTCCGGAAGCCAGTTTCGGCGCGGCCTTGAACTGTATTGGCATTGCACAATCGCTGCGTGAGCTGGGAGCAAAACCGGTCTTTATCTGCCACGAACATTTTCAGGGACTCTTCGCCGAATATGGCTTCGACGAGTACCCGATTCCACAAGCCCGTCCATTGTCGGCAGCGGAACACCAGCATTACTGGGAACGTTTTATTGAGCGCAACATTCCCTACTTCGACCAGACTCCGCTGGCACAGATCGACAGCTATGTAGCGCCAGCCTGGAAAGCCATTATAGATACCGCGATTGAAGCGGAAAAACCGCTGCAACAGTTGCTCGGGCGCCTTAAACCGGACGTCATCGTCCTCGACAACGTGGTCATGTTCCCCGCCATCGCCAACGCGGGATGCCCGTGGGTGCGGATGGTTTCCTGCGCTGAAACCGAACTGCCGGATGCCGCCGTGCCGCCGTATTTGTCAGGCTGCCTGGCCAGCGACGCGGATGCCCGCGAACGTTTTACCGAGCATTACCGCAAATCCGTCGCGCCGGCCCATGAACGCTTTTCGCAGTTTCTCGCGAGCAACGGCACGGCGCCCTGCCCACCCGGCCAGTTCCTCAACGATTCACCGTGGCTCAACCTGTTGCTGTCGCCGACGCCGGTGCGTTATGAACGCCAGTCACCGCTGAACCCACAGCGCTATGTGTACCTCGACGGTTGCGTACGCCGCGAGGCGCCTTACATCGTTCCCGACTTCCCACGACACAACGACGCGCCGCTGATCTACATCAGCTTCGGCAGCCTCGGTGCCGCCGACACCGACATGATGAAGCGCCTGATCGGGACCATCGAAACCTTGCCCTATCGCTTTCTCATCAACGTTGGCGCCTATCGGGAGATGTACACCACAGTCCCGGACAACGTGTATCTGGACAGCTGGTTTCCACAGCCGGCCGTGCTCAAGGAGTGCCAGTTGTTCATCCACCACGGTGGTAACAACAGTTTCTGCGAAGCGCTGTACTTCGGCTTGCCGTCACTGATCATTCCTTACTGCTGGGACGGTCACGACAATGCCGCACGCGCCGAGGAAGTCGGCGTCGGCCGCTACTTGCCGCGTTTTGCCGAGCCACTGTCCGCGCTACCCGCCGCCCTCGAACAACTGCTGGCCGATCAGTCGATGAAACAGCGCCTCGAAACGTTCAGCAAGAATATGCAGGCGACTCGTGGCACGGACATTGCTGCGCGAGCAATCATGGCGCTACCTGACGCCTAGCGGTTTCAACGCATTTGATCTCTGCCGCTCACCCTCAACCCCTGAGGATCATGAACACCTTGCGCACCCGCGTCAGGTTTTCCCAAGTGCCTTTGAAGCCGGCGGCGACCACAAACGTGGCGCCGGCCTTGAACTCCTGGCTGACACCATTGCTGTCGGTCAGACGAACGTGTCCTTCGAGCAAATGACAGAGTTCGTCGTAGTCGCATTCACATCGCTCGAGGTGCTCCGGTGCCTCCCAGATTCCTGCGACCGCTTTTTTCTCCGGCGCCACAAAGTGCCGCCAGCTACGACTGCGATACGGGGTGTCGACCGCTTCGGGGTCACTGGTTTCCAACTCGACGACGGGCATATCGGGGTTGGCAAAATCGATGATGTGATCAGGTTTACTCATGGTCATTCTCACTCCAGTTCAAGAATCAAAACCGATACCCAGCGCATCAAACCCTTTGAGCAGCCAGTCGCGGTGCCCGGTAAGGTCTTCGCGGGCCAGTGAGCGCTGCGCCAGCGACACGCCCACATAACGCAGGGGCTCGGGTGGAAACGGAAAAGGTGCCGTCGAGGTCATTGCCAGTTTCGTGCGCTCGGTCGATTTGCCCTCGAGCAAATCAAGCATGGTCAACGCCGCGAAACGACTGGCGGACACGCCCTGCCCCGTGAACCCTTGGGCGTAGGCAATGCAGCCGTCAGACGAAGTGCCGCAGAACATTGTGGTGCGCGCGGAGGTATCGATGATGCCGCCCCAGGCATGACTGAACATGACGTCCGCCAAGACAGGGAAGGCCAACTGAAATTGCCGTGCCAGTGTCGCGAAGCTGTCGGGACGTTGCGTCAACGCCTCATCGCGCCGGCTCCCGAAGTGATAGATGGCGTCGTAACCACCCCAGAGGATGCGGTTGTCTTCGGTCTTGCGCAGGTAGTGAAACTGATTGCCACTGTCAGCAATCCCGTAGCGGCCGACCCAACCGATTGCGCGCAGCTGAGCATCGTCGAGCGGCTGAGTCGCTAATGCGTAGTCATAAATGGGAATGACCTTGGACTTCAGTTCCCCCAGCAACGGCGGCGCGATGTTGGTGCCGAGTGCGACTTTGGCTGCTTTTACAGTGCCTAGTCCGGTTTCCAGTACCTGATGACTGCCGTCGTGATGCAGCGCGGTTACCGGAGAATGTTCGAACAGCTGCACGCCTTGCGCCAGGCACACGCGTCGAAGCTCTGAAACCATCTTAACCGGGTTCAGCAACGCATAATTGGGCTCAAAAACGCCCGCAACATAGGCCGGTGAGTCGAGGTGTGACTTGAGAGCCTCGCCATCCAGAAATTCACAGGCGATGCCAAAGCGCTCGTAGTTACGCTGCATCGACCTTAGCCCTTCCACCTGCCAGGACTGACTCGCGACATTCAATTTTCCGCAGCGCTCAAACGCTACGTCCATGCCATAGCGCTGCAGATCCTCCTCAAATGCCACCAGGTTTTCCCTGCCCAGTCGAACCAGTTGCTCCGCCTCCTTGGGCCAACGTTTCAGCGCATTGGAAACACCGTGGGAAATACTTGGCGCGCAGAACCCGCCATTACGACCGCTGGCTTCGCCACCGCACTGTCCGGCTTCAAGCACAACGATGGTTGCTTCAGGCCAGCGCTGACGCGCCATCAGCGCAGTCCATAGCCCGACAAATCCGCCGCCCACAATCGCAATATCACAGGTCACTTCACCCGTGAGCCTTGGCGCGGCAGTCGCAGGCGTTTGTGCTTCCTGCCAGACAGGATAAGGCCGAGCGTCCGCCAGGGACTGGTTCGCGATGTGAAGTGTCATGCGCTCATGCTCCGTAAAATTCCTGGGCTGACGCTAAAGCAATAACCGACGTTTTCACAGGCACAACGGGCAGGTAAACATCGCAGCGGACACGGGCGGAAAAGTGCGGCTTCTGGAATACTCTGGACTTTGCCCTGTTCTGCACCCTGGAGCTCGTTGTGGAAGTACCTGATTTACCCACCACCCCAACCTTCCCGGCGGATCCTTCGAGCACACAGACTCATGAAGTTGTGGTGCGTTATCACGAGGCATGGAAGCGGCGCGACCTGGACTCCGTGATGGCTCTCTATCACCCAGCCATCGAGTACAACGATTTTTTCCAGAACCGGACCATCGACTACTCGCAATTGCGCGACTATCTCGCGGCAAGCATGCCGGTGGGATCAGAAGAGTTTCAGATTTACACCGATCGCTTGCGCATCGATGGCGACACCGCGTTCTTGCAGTACCGAGTGACGCTCAATGGCAGCGAGGGTCTTGTTTCATTCCGCACTGTTGAAGCGCTGTCGGTACGGGACGGGCTGATCATTAAAGTCAACGAACACGCGATGCTGGTCAATCATGCCCCAACGTTAACCCGCCAGGCCTATAGCGCTGAGGCCGTCAATCGTTTGGGATTATCAGCCCGTCAGGTCGGGGCGCTTGCCAATGATTTGCAGCAGTACTTCGAGCAGACCAAGCCCTATCTCGATCCACGCCTGGACCTGTCTCAGGTTGCGGCATCGACTGGCTACACACGCAACCAGATCTCGTTTTTTCTCAATCAGGTTCGGGGGCAAACGTTTTATACGCTGCTCAATCAGCTGCGCCTGGATGAGGCCCTTTCACGTTTGAATGCGCAACACCACGCCTCGCGCATTGATGAAATTGCCAGCGCCTCAGGCTTTAACTCGCTGTCCACTTTCTACCGTTGCTTCAAGCAAAAAACAGGGTGTTCGCCGAAGGCCTATTTGCAGCAACTTACTTAGGCTAGGACCAAATGTGAGTTCGCAGCGGATGTGGCACCGGCCAGGACCTTGCAAGAAATCCCGAGCTGACCGCTAGAAGCCGCTGCCGGCGGATCTTTCGTGGGGTCAGCGGAACTCAATCGGTGCCAACTACCTGCAAAATGATTTGTCACCAAAACAGCAAGAAGTCGGGTGAATTTGCGGTCTGTTTGGCACTGCGGTTTGGGCCCAAAAACGCCGAATTTGGAGGTATGAGTCAGGCTCTTGGACGCGATGGTTTGATTCCAAATCGGCCCTTGGCCTTGGGATCAAAACGCTCGGCCAGCGACTAGAGACTTTCGCAGATCTGGCGATTGCCCACCCTTCCCTCCCCGCACACTGTTCCGTTTCCCTAGCGCACAATCGGAAGTCTGGCCTAAAGGTGCTTTCGCCGCTTCCGTTTGTATTCAAAGGCACGGCCCGCTTGACGAGCAGCCGGTTTCACTGATTAGGGATGCTGACCTTTAAGAACGAAGAATCGGAACTGAGCTTCCAGGGTTTAGCGCCGCGCAGCGGGTGAGGAAAAACGGCCTAATCGGCCGTAAAACAGGGCGTTTGGCAAGGCTATCTAACATGCGAAAAAGCGGAGAAAGGAAGAGAAATATCAGACAGGATTGGTGCCAATGGCAGCGCGAAAAAGGGCCAAAAGCGGCGCGAACTCACACTGAGTCTCGCAGAGCTACCAAGGTCCAAGATATCTGTGGGAGCAATTTTGCAGGCATGAAAAAGCCCAACCTGAAAAAATTGGGCTAAGCAATTGGAAGATATGGTCGGGTCGGAGTGATTCGAACACTCGCCTCCTAGCACCCCATACTATAGCTAACAGATTCCTGCTGCGCGTTCAGAAAATCCATTGAGCGTAGGCCGCCCTGCGCCATGTATGCTTCAGGGTTAGGCGGCGAAACCCCACTCTCTAGCGCATCTAATAAGTCCGCCCAATATTGCATCATCCTACGCCTCGGCTCGACGTATTCGGCATGATTATATGCAGCGCGAATTTTGTTGGCATCCGCATGGGAAAGCTGCGCCTCAATCCACTCTTCTACAAAGCCCACCTCGTTGAGCGCCGTTGAGATGGTGGCCCTGATGCCATGCCCAGTGAGCCTTCCTTTGTAACCCATGCGGCTGATCGCGGTGTTAAGGGTATTTTCACTGATCATTTCCTGCGGTTCGTATCGGTGTACCAGCAGATACCGCGCACCGCGCGCCCTTAACTGCATTAGCCGCTGCACAATTGCAATTGCTTGGGTAGACAGTGGAATTACATAAGGTGGGATCTCATTCCTCTGGGTTCGAACACGACTCCGGAGTTGCTTGACACCCTCCGGCGGCACCAGCCAGATCCCCTTGTCGAGGTCGAATTGGTCTGGCGTCGCCGCCCGTAGCTCTCCTGTACGCACCCCTGTCAACAGCAATAGACGGATACCAAGCCGTGTCGCTTCTGCACACCCATAGTTGGTTACGGTCCTGAGCAGTCCTGGAAGTTCATTTACCTGGAGGAAAGGATTATGGCGAACTGGCCGCGGCGTCTCAGCAACGATATCAAGATCTGCTGCTGGGTTCACATCAACGAGCCCTTCCGCTATGGCAAAACGGAAAATCTGGTTGAGCCAGGTGCGCACCTTTCGAGCAGAGACCAGCGCCGCTCTGCGCTCAATTCGCCTAATGAGCTCCAGCACGTCACCACGAGAAATATCTGAGATCGGAAGATCGCCCAAACACGGCAGCATGTCCTTCTTCAGGTATTTACTCGCTTGCCCTGCACTGCCCTTCTTACTTTTCGTCAGCTTTTTACTTCGGAACTCATGCCAGCGACCAGCAACCGCTTCAAACGTGTTGTTGGCGGCGTGAGAGGCTTTTTGGCGCTCGGCGCGACGATGTGAGCGGGGATCGATATTGTTGGCCACCAGCGCACGTGCAGCCTCTCTCCGCTGGCGAGCCTCCTTGAGACTGACGTCGGGATAGATGCCAAGGGAAATACGCAATTGCTTGTCATTCCAATAGAAACGGAAATGCCAGCGCTTCGAACCCGTCGTGGGAACTTGCAGAGATAAGCCATCCCCATCAGTTAACGTATAAGGCTTGCTGGCGGGCTTGGCTTGCTTTATCGCTGTATCTGTCAGAGCCATCAGACACCTCCTTTTGCATCAAGGAGAGGAATACAACCCAGCGGTAGACGAACCAATACGAAAATTGATGCGCAAGGAATCGTAAAAGGCTGTGCCAGCGGTGTACTTAAATGTGTACTTAATAACCGTGGCTGGAGATGGATTCCAGTGGAATTCAGAAAACGAAAAAAGCGGCTCAAGGCCGCTATCTCCGTGGCTTCCAGGCGTTCAGTGGGCCTTAGTGGAAGCAAATATGGCGCAGCGGACGGGACTCGAACCCGCGACCCCCGGCGTGACAGGCCGGTATTCTAACCGACTGAACTACCGCTGCGCGTAACACTTGAAGCGAATGGTGGGTGATGACGGGATCGAACCGCCGACCCTCTGCTTGTAAGGCAGATGCTCTCCCAGCTGAGCTAATCACCCTTCGTTTCGGTGTGGGCGCATCATACACCAAAAAATCGTAATGTCTTGATTTAAATGCAATTTATTCAAAAAAAGTTCGCCGTACGATTTTTTGCCATATTCCGGACAGCAAAAAGCCCGCGATTAAGCGGGCTTTCTGTGGTGACCTGGCGTTCAGCGTTCCAAGTTACCGAATATGGCGCAGCGGACGGGACTCGAACCCGCGACCCCCGGCGTGACAGGCCGGTATTCTAACCGACTGAACTACCGCTGCGCGTAACACTTGAAGCGAATGGTGGGTGATGACGGGATCGAACCGCCGACCCTCTGCTTGTAAGGCAGATGCTCTCCCAGCTGAGCTAATCACCCTTCGTCTCGGTGTGGCGCGCATTCTACGGAGCGACCTTGGGTCTGGCAAGCACTTTCTTAAATCTTTTTTTTGAGGCCTTCCAATGGCTTAGGCAGGGTTGGCCTGAGGCGCTATCAAGAGAATAATGCCCCCCTTTGTATAAAGGAGAGACTCACCCCATGTGGTTCAAGAACCTGCTTATCTATCGCCTGACCCAAGATCTGCCTGTTGATGCCGAGGCGTTGGAAGCGGCCATGGCCACCAAACTGGCGCGCCCTTGTGCAAGCCAGGAGTTGACCACTTACGGTTTCGTCGCGCCTTTCGGTAAAGGCGAGGACGCTCCCCTGGTTCACGTCAGCGGTGACTTCCTGCTGATCGCCGCCCGCAAGGAAGAACGCATCCTGCCAGGTAGCGTGGTGCGTGATGCACTCAAAGAGAAAGTCGAAGAGATCGAAGCTGAGCAAATGCGCAAGGTCTATAAAAAGGAACGCGACCAGATCAAGGATGAAATCATCCAGGCCTTCCTACCCCGCGCCTTTATTCGTCGTTCGTCGACCTTTGCCGCCATCGCGCCGAAACAGGGCCTGATCCTGGTGAACTCGGCCAGCCCGAAACGCGCCGAAGACCTGCTCTCCACCCTGCGTGAAGTGATCGGCACCCTGCCGGTTCGCCCACTCACCGTGAAAACCGCGCCAACCGCCATCATGACCGACTGGGTCACCACCCAGAAACCGGCCGATGATTTCTTCGTCCTCGACGAATGCGAACTGCGCGACACCCACGAAGACGGCGGCATTGTGCGTTGCAAGCGTCAGGACCTGACCGGCGAAGAAATCCAGTTGCACCTGACCACCGGCAAAGTCGTGACCCAATTGTCCCTGGCCTGGCAGGACAAGCTGTCCTTCATGCTCGACGACAAGATGACCGTCAAGCGCCTGAAGTTCGAAGACCTGCTGCAAGACCAGGCAGAACAGGACGGTGGTGAAGAGGCGCTGGGCCAACTGGACGCCAGCTTTACCCTGATGATGCTGACCTTCGGCGACTTCCTGCCAGCGTTGATCGAAGCCCTCGGCGGCGAAGAAACCCCACAGGGCATTTAAGCCATGTGAAGATCAAAATGTGGGAGGGCTTGCCCTCTCCCACTTTTGACTGCATTTGCACTTCCAGAATCTAACAACAAGGACGCCCCCATGCGCGCACTCGCCGCCTTGAGCCGCTTCGTCGGCAATACCTTCGCCTACTGGGTGTTGATCTTCGCCGTCGTCGCGTTCTTCGAACCCAGCTGGTTCATCGGCCTGAAAAGCGCCATCGTGCCGCTGCTGGGCCTGGTGATGTTCGGCATGGGGCTGACCCTCAAACTTGAAGACTTCGCCGAAGTCGCTCGCCACCCGTGGCGTGTGGCCCTGGGTGTAGTCGCGCATTTTGTGATCATGCCTGGGGTGGCCTGGCTGCTGTGCCAGGCCTTTCACCTGCCGCCGGAAATTGCCGTCGGCGTGATCCTGGTCGGTTGCTGCCCAAGCGGCACCTCCTCCAACGTGATGACCTGGCTGGCCCGTGGCGACCTGGCGCTGTCGGTGGCCATCGCCGCCGTCACCACCCTCCTCGCCCCGCTGCTCACCCCGGCACTGATCTGGCTGTTGGCATCGGCCTGGTTGCCGGTGTCGTTCATGGAGTTGTTCTGGTCGATCCTGCAAGTGGTGCTGCTGCCGATCGTGCTCGGCGTGGTCGCGCAACGCCTGCTCGGCGAGCGGGTCCGCCACGCGGTGGACGTGCTGCCCCTGGTGTCGGTGGTCAGCATCGTGATCATCGTCGCTGCAGTAGTGGCGGCCAGCCAGGCGAAAATCGCCGAGTCGGGCCTGCTGATCATGGCCGTGGTGATGCTGCACAACAGCTTTGGCTACTTGCTGGGCTACTTCACCGGCCGCTTGTTCAAGTTGCCATTGGCCCAACGCAAGTCGTTGGCGCTGGAAGTAGGCATGCAGAACTCAGGGCTGGGTGCCGCGTTGGCCAGCGCGCACTTTTCACCGTTGGCGGCAGTGCCCAGTGCGTTGTTCAGTGTCTGGCACAATATTTCCGGGGCACTGCTGTCGACGTATTTCCGTCGCATGAGCGAGAAGGAAGACCGCCGCGTATTGGAGAACACGCCGCAAACTTGATCGAATGATCAATTTTCGGCACTCTACCGAGCTTCGCGGGGACGACCTCGCGACGCTGTCGAGGCGCACAACCCGGGGACGGCCCCGCCTGAAAAAGCGAGGTCATCATGTCCTGGATCATTCTGTTTTTTGCCGGCCTGTTCGAAGTCGGCTGGGCCGTCGGCTTGAAGTACACCGACGGTTTCAGCAAGCCACTGCCCACTGTCCTGACGATTGCCGCCATGGCCATCAGCCTCGGCCTGCTGGGACTGGCCATGAAAGAACTGCCCCTGGGCACCGCCTATGCCATCTGGACCGGCGTGGGTGCCGTGGGCACCGTGATCGCCGGGATTGTCCTGTTCGGGGAGTCCATGGCGTTGTTTCGGTTGGCCAGTGTGGCGTTGATCATTTGCGGGCTTGTTGGGCTTAAGATCAGCGCTTAGGCCGCTACCGCCATCGGGGGCAAGCCCCCTCCCACATTTGACCGAGCTGTCTAGTGTGGAAGGAAGCTTGCCCCCGATGAGGCCAGTACATCCAGCACAGAACTACCTGACACTCCCCCGCAAAACACCAACCACCGCCTGCAACTGCGCAGGCGTAGCCGCGTCCACAGCAACAGGCTCGCCCGCCACCAACACCACCCGCGACCAGATTCGATGAAGGAAGCCCTTATTCGGATCGCGGCTGAAGAAACTCCCCCACAACCCCTGCAACGCCATCGGAATCACCGGCACCGGCGTCTCTTCCAGAATGCGCGTCACGCCACCGCGGAACTCGTTCATCTCGCCATCACTGGTCAGCTTGCCTTCCGGGAAGATGCACACCAACTCCCCGTCCTTCAGGTATTGGGCAATGCGCGTGAAGGCCTTTTCGTAGATATGAATATCTTCGTTGCGCCCGGCAATCGGAATCGCCCCGGCGGTGCGGAAGATAAAGTTCAGCACCGGCAACCGGTAGATCTTGTAGTACATGACAAAACGAATCGGCCGACGCACCGCGCCACCAATCAACAGTGCATCGACAAACGAAACGTGGTTGCACACCAGCAAGGCTGCGCCTTCGTCCGGAATCAGGTCGAGGTTGCGATGCTCCACGCGGTACATGGAGTGGCTGAGCAGCCAGATCATGAAGCGCATGGTGAACTCGGGGACGATCCGGAAGATGTAGGTGTTGACGGCGATGTTGAGCAGCGAGACCACCAGGAACAGCTCGGGGATCGACAACTTGGCCACGCTCAGCAGCAGGATCGACACAATCGCCGACACCACCATGAACAGCGCGTTGAGAATGTTGTTGGCGGCGATCACACGCGCCCGCTCGTTCTCGGCGGTACGCGACTGGATCAGCGCGTACAGAGGCACGATATAGAAACCGCCGAACACACCCAGGCCAAGGATATCGAACAACACCCACCAGGCTTGGCCATAGCTGAGCACCGCGAGCCAATCATTCGCTTGAACGTTCTGTGGAAAGCCGCCGGAATGCCACCACAGCAGCAGGCCGAACACCGTCAGGCCGAACGAGCCAAACGGCACCAGGCCGATTTCCACCTTACGCCCGGAGAGTTTTTCACAGAGCATCGAGCCCAGGGCAATGCCCACCGAAAACACCGTGAGGATCAGGGTGACCACGGTTTCATCGCCGTACAACCACTCCTTGGCGTAGGCCGGGATCTGTGTCAGGTAGATCGCGCCGACAAACCAGAACCATGAGTTGCCAACAATCGAGCGCGACACCGCCGGCGTCTGTCCCAGGCCCATGCGCAGCGTGGCCCAGGACTGCGTGAAGATATTCCAATCCAGGCGCAGCTGCGGCGTCGATGCCGCCGCCCGTGGAATACTGCGGCTGGCCAGGTACCCCAGCACTGCCGCGCCGACAATCGCCACCGCCACGATCGGCGCGTAATGGGTGGACGACATCATGATTCCGGCGCCAATGGTGCCGGCGAGGATGGCCAGGAACGTGCCCATCTCCACCAAGCCGTTGCCACCTACCAGCTCGTCTTCGTGCAGGGCCTGGGGCATGATCGAGTACTTCACCGGACCGAACAGTGCCGAGTGGGTACCCATGGCAAACAACGCCAGCAGCATCAATTCCAAATGGTTGAACAGGAAGCCCGTGGCACCGACGGCCATGATCACGATCTCGCCGATCTTGATCGCGCGGATCAACGCATCCTTGTTGAATTTTTCGCCAAACTGCCCGGCCAGCGCCGAGAACAGGAAGAACGGCAGGATAAACAGCAAGGCGCACAGGTTGACCCAAATGGTGCGGTCACCGTCGATGGTGAGCTTGTAGAGAATCGCCAGGATCAGCGATTGCTTGAAGATGTTGTCGTTGAAAGCGCCCAGCAACTGGGTGATGAAAAACGGCAGGAAGCGCCGTGTGCGCAGCAAGGTGAATTGTGAGGGGTGGCTCATCGTCCGTGTTCCTGCGTGGCCTAATAGTTATCAGGCCACGACTTTACCTAACTCCGCCTACTTATTCCCTAGTCCTGCAATGCACGGCGAAACAAAAAGCTCACCTTTATAGGCGCCCTGCACAGTGCGCTTGGCCACGATCAGCCACATCAGCGCCAACGCCGCCACCAGCACGCTACCAAACACATTAAAGAAACCCAGATGCAACAGGCTCGCCAGCTTCAGAGTGGCCAGGGCGTAAACGCCCAACGGGAAGGTAAAGCCCCACCAGCCCAGGTTGAACGGAATACCGCCGCGCAGGTAACGCAGGGTGATCAATACCGCGATCAGCATCCACCATAAGCCGAAGCCCCACAGGGTGATACCTGCAACCAGGCCGAGACCATTGGCCATTTCCCCCACGCCAGGCAAGCCATTGGCGGCAAAGATCGCTGGTGCATCGCCGCCCAGCAACAACATGCCCAGGGCACCGGTACCGATCGGACCCAGCGCCAGCCAACTCGACGCGGCCATATTGGCATGGGGCAGTTTGTGCAGGGCCATGCGCAACATCAGGATCGTCAGGATGCTGAACGCCACCGGCAGCGAAAACGCCCACAGCACGTAGCTGGTCACCAGCATCACCAGTTGCGAGTGAGCGTCCGCCAGGTGCGGCGCGAGCAAGCCACCGCTGGCTGCCGCAACTTCTGCTGCAACCACCGGCAGCAGCCACACGGCGGTCATCTGGTCGATGCTGTGTTCCTGGCGGGTGAACATCATGAAGGGGATCAGCACACCGCAGGCCAGGGCCATCGCCACATCCAGCCACCACAGGGCTTCGGCCAGCGGGATCACGTCGCCGCCCCAACGCGGCAGGCCAAACAGCAGCAAGCCATTGAGAATGGTCGCCAGGCCCATGGGAATGGTACCGAAGAACATAGAGACCGTGGAGTGCCCGAAGATCCGCCGCGCCTCGTGGAAAAACATCAACCAACGCGCGGCATACAAGGCACTGAACAGGATAAACAGGCCGATGGTGAACCACCACAGCCCTTCGGCAATGGCATGCAAACCTGGCAGGTTGACCGGCCATTGCGCCAGGGCCAACGCCAGTACACCGGTGCCCATGGTCGCGGCGAACCAGTTGGGGGTGAACTGACGAATCACTTCCCGAGGGCGGGTCAGGTGACTGAAGGGTTTGTAACTGATGGTCGTCGAGCAGGTCATGATGGCAATCCTCTTCCTCGCATGAGGTTGAGACCATGGTAGAACCTGATCGAATATCTATATAACGGGTAATATCTCTAACTGTTATCTACTTTGCAGATATACAGGCCACCTTGGACTTTGCCGAATCCTGCAGCAGCAAAGCGACCAACGCCCCGAGGGCCAGCAGGATGAGGACTGCGCCGTACCCGTCGGTGGTGGCGATCAGGCCAAAGCTGCGAATCAGGTTGCCCGCCAGCAGCGAAGGCAAGCAAAACGCCAAATAACTCAGCACATAGAATGCCGACATCAAGCCTGCCCGTTCATGGGGCAAGGCCAGTGGCACCACACTGCGCAATGCGCCGAGAAAGCCGGCGCCGAAGCCGCTGCCGGCGATCAACGTGGCGATAAAAAACAGCGGCAGGCTGGCGCTGTGCACTGCCGTGAGGATCAGCGCCACCCCCACAGCCAACAGCGTCGCGCCCAGGCGCAGGACCTTACTGGCCGGGCGGTTGCGCAGGGTGAAGATCATCAGCGCCCCGCTCAACGTCAGCACCGCCACCAGGCCGCCGCCGATAAGGTTCGACGTAGAGCCTGTGGCCGCTCGCACCAGCGACGGCGCCAGGGACAAGTAAAAGCCCCCCATCGCCCACACCGCCACGTCCACCGGCAGCGACAACCACAACGCTCGACGCGCCTGGGGCGGCACATGCAGCGTTGGGCGCAGCGATGCCACTGCACCGGGAATGCGATCAACGGTTTCCGGCAGGCGCCATACATACAGCGCCTGCACCAGCATCAGCGCCAGCAGCGTCCAGTAGATCAACTGCGTCGGCAGCGGCGCGAACTCCGCCAGCACACTGCTGCCCATCGCACCGCACGCCATGCCCAGCAGAGGCGCCACACTGTTGACCAGCGGGCCCTGTTGGCGGTCGGTGTCGAGCAATGCCGCGCCCAGCACCGCCGTGGCCATGCCGGTGGCAAACCCTTGCACGGTACGCGCGGCGATCAGCCAAGCCACGCTGCCTTCATTGATGAACAGCAGCATCGCTAGCATATTCAGGACCAACGCAGTAAAAATCACTGGCTTGCGTCCCAGGTGGTCCGACAGCGAGCCCACGGTCAACAGCGCCGCCAACAGGCTCAAGGCGTACACGCCAAAGATCAACGTGAGCATGCCTGCCGAAAAATGCAGCCCCTCCTGATACAGGTGATACAACGGTGTCGGCGCACTGGAAGCCGCGAGAAACGTCAGCAACGTGACCGCGAGGAACACCAGGCTGGACCGATGAGAAGTGAGGCTAGACATGGGCACGCTCCGCTAAAGCTAATATTTTGCTTTTGCGGAGTGTGCTACCCGCCAGCGCTTAAAGCAAATTCTTTGTGTTAAGGTCGCCGCATGGCGATAAAAGAAGGCCTCCGCCCGGGGGGCCGCAGTGCCCGGGTACAAGAATCGGTCCATTCGGCCGTACGTGATTTGCTCGACGCCCATGAGCGCTCCAGTGTCACGGTGCCGATGATTGCCGCGCGCGCAGGCGTCACGCCCTCGACCATCTACCGGCGCTGGGGCGACCTCTCGGTGCTGCTCGCGGATGTGGCCCTGGCGCGGATGCGCCCCGACAGCGAACCCGCCAACACCGGCAGCCTGCGTGGCGACTTACGGGCGTGGGCCGAGCAATATCTGGATGAGATGAGTTCGGAGCCGGGCCGCAACATGATGCGCGATCTGCAATGCAGCGTGACGCCGGGCTACTGCGTGAGCATCTTGAGTGGGCAGTTTCAGGCGATTGTCGATCGTTATCCGGACCAGGCACCACCGAGCGTGGACCACTTGATCAATCTGCTCGCGGCGCCGACAGTGTTTCGTATTCTGTTCTCAACCGAGCCACTGCAAGTTGAAGAACTGCACGCGCTGATCGAGCTGGCACTGAAGGCCTGAAGACCTGACACAAAACCAAATGTGGGAGGGGGCTTGCTCCCGATTGCGGTATGTCAGTCAGCTTATCTGTAGCTGACACATCGCAATCGGGAGCAAGCCCCCTCCCACATTTTTCTACCGCGTTTATCAGGTACGCATCCCGCGCCCGCTCACCAGCAGCTTCGCGCAACCGATATACAACACCACCGTCGCCACCAGCATGAAGGTGATCGCCACGCTGATCTTGATATCCGACACGCCCAGGATGCCGTAGCGGAAGGCGTTGACCATGTGCAGCACCGGGTTGGCCAGCGACACGGTCTGCCAGAACGGCGGCAGCAAGGTGATGGAGTAGAACACCCCGCCCAGGTAGGTCAGCGGCGTCAGTACAAAGGTCGGGATGATCGAAATATCATCGAAGTTGCGTGCGAACACGGCGTTGATAAACCCCAACAGCGAGAAGATCGTCGCCGTCAGCACCACCACCAGAATGGTGACCCCGAGGTGATGCACCTGCAGGTGGGTGAAGAACAGCGACAGCAGCGTCACGATCACGCCCACCATCAAGCCGCGCAATACGCCACCCAAGGTGTAGCCGATCAGGATGGTGTGCGGCGACACCGGCGAGACCATCAGCTCTTCGATGGAGCGCTGGAACTTGCTGCCGAAGAAACTGGAGACCACGTTGCCGTAGGAGTTGGTGATCACTGACATCATGATCAGGCCCGGCACGATGTACTCCATATAGGTGAAACCACCCATATCGCCGATCTGGCGGCCGATCAGGTTACCGAAGATCACGAAGTACAACACCATGGTGATCGCCGGCGGCAGCAGGGTCTGCGGCCAGATCCGGGTAAAGCGCTTCACTTCGCGGTAGACGATGGTCTGCAGCGCGACGAGGTTGGGTTGCAGCTCAGAACTCATACCGCCACCTTCGTCAGATTTTTCTCCACCAGGGACACGAACAACTCCTCAAGGCGATTGGTTTTATTACGCAGGCTCAGCACTTCGATGTTCTGGGTCGCCAACTGGGTGAACAACGCAGTGATGCCCATGGCTTTATCCACCTGGACCTCCAGAGTGTGGCTGTCCACCAGGCGGCTGGGGTAGCCAAGCAGTTGCGGCGCTGCCGACAGGTTGTTCTTCAGGTCAAGCAGGAAGGTCTCCACATGCAACTGGCCCAGCAGGTTACGCATGCTGGTGTTCTCGACGATGGTGCCGTGGTCGATGATGCCGATATTGCGGCACAACTGCTCAGCCTCTTCCAGGTAGTGGGTGGTGAGGATGATGGTGATGCCCTTCTCGTTCAGCTCGGTGAGGAAGGTCCACATCGAGCGACGCAGTTCGATGTCCACGCCAGCGGTGGGTTCATCGAGGATCAACAGGCGCGGCTCATGCACCAGTGCGCGGGCAATCATCAGGCGACGCTTCATGCCGCCGGACAGCGAGCGGGACGGTACGTCGCGCTTGTCCCACAGGCCCAGCTGAGTCAGGTACTGCTCGGCGCGCTCCTTGGCGATTTTCGCCGGGATGCCGTAGTAACCAGCCTGGGTCACGACGATGTCGAAAGTCTTTTCAAACTGGTTGAAGTTGAATTCCTGGGGCACCACACCGATGGAACGCTTGAGCGCCGCCGGGGATTTGTCCAGGTCGTGGCCGAAGATATTCACCGTGCCGCTGGTCTTATTGACCAAGGTGGAGAGGATACCGATGGTGGTGGATTTGCCAGCGCCGTTGGGGCCGAGCAAGGCGAAGAAGTCACCTTCGGCAACGTCCAGATCGATACCGCTCAGGGCCTGGAAACCGTTGCCGTAGGTTTTGGTTAGCTGCCGGATGGACAGAGCAGAACTCATATCGGAATACGCACCAAAGAAGGGAATAGAAAGAGTAGATGAGGGCGCAGCGCACGTAGTTCAACGGCGGCGCATGACGGGCATGGTGCTTGCCCGCGCCGCACAAGTACAGTCACCTGTATTAATAGTCAGTATTAAGTCAACGCGGTCATGACCGCTTTGCGGTAGGCCGGGCGTTGTTGCAGGCGCTGGTACCAGGCCTCCAGATGGGGCATCGAAGGGCGTTCGATGGGCATCTCGAACCAGGCGTAGATAAAGCAGCCGAGGGGGATATCACCGATGCCGAAGGTGTCGCCCGACAGGTAAGGCTGGTGGGCCAATGCGCTGTCCACGGTGCTCAGTGCATCGATACAGGCCTGACGCCCAGCGTTGATGCTGTCCCAGTTCCGCTTTTCCTCCGGGGTGCGCACAACGCCCCAGAACACAGCCTTGAACGGCTCGGCGAGGGTCGAGGTGGTCCAGTCCATCCATTTCTCGGCGCTGGCACGCACTTGCAGGTCGCTCGGGTAAAACGCCGACGCGTGCTTGGCGCAGAGGTAGCGCACGATGGTGTTGGACTCCCACAACACAAAGTCGCCGTCCTCGATCATCGGCACCCGGCCATTCGGGTTCAATGCCCGGTATTGCGGCGTATCGACCACACCAAAAGCCCCGCCCGCATCAATTGCCTCATAGTCCAGGCCGAGTTCCTCGGCGCACCACAGTGCTTTCCTGACGTTTGATGAATTTTTACGACCCCAGATTTTCAGCATGACCGCGCCTTTTTATTGATGAACATGGCTGGATGAACGCAGCAGCATACGCCGGTTCACGCGCGGCTTAAATCGCTCTGCAGGTCGCCCAACAGGGTCGGCATCTGTTCGGCAAACAGGTGGGGGTAACATTTCTCCAGGTGGGCGAAGAAGAAATCCTCGGGCACATCGGGGAACTGCCCGTGGTCCACCACGTATTCCATCGAGCGCTGCCCCTGACGGTTGAACGCGTGGAATACGCTGTCGTTAATCCCATCAAAGTCCAGCGGCGGTACGTCGAACATTTCGCACAACTGCTGGTTGAACGCCGGAGTGGCTTTGACCCAGCGGCCCCGCAGGTACAACTCCGTGTATCCATGCATGGCGAACACATCACTCTTGAGCAACGCGACCAGGCGCGGCGTCGACAGGTGGTTGCGCACATCCGCCAGGCCGATGCGCGCCGGGATGCCGCAATGGCGGGCGCAGGCGGCGAGCAAGGTGGCCTTGGGCACGCAATAGCTTTCGCCGGCGGCCAGGGCAAAGCTGGCGCTCAGGGTGTCGGGGTCACGGCTGAAGGTGTAGGGGTTGTAGCGAATCGCCTCACGCACGGCGTAATAGAGACTGACCGCCTGGTCACATAAGTCCGCGCTGGGACCACGATGTTTTTCGGCGAACTCCACCACCGCTGGGTGGTCACTATCGATGAAGCGGCTGGGACTCAGGTACGTATCCATGAGCTTGATCTCCGAGGGAAGCCTGGAGTTTAACGACAGGTCTGCCATAGAGATAACGACGAATCGGCCAAATGTCGGCGCCTGATGCCAGGTGTCCCCAGTACAACTTGTAACACCCTGATCACCTCGCTTGTTCGGATGCCGACTAAGCTTCCTGGTGGTTTCGCCCCTGGTTTCACGGAGGATTGAATATGCTGTTGTTGTGGATACTGGTTCTGGTGGTCGGCATTGCCTACCTGGCACATCGCCGCGTCGCCCCCCTGCCCGCCCTGGGCGTGGTCGCCGTTTACCTGCTGGCGATGGGTGCCTGGAGCCACGCACCGGGTTGGCTGCTGCTGATTTTCTGGGTGTTGATCGCTGTCGTGGCCGCGCCCCTGCTGTTGCCGGACCTGCGCCGCCAATACTTCACCAAGCCGCTGTTCAGCTGGTTCCAGAAAGTCTTGCCGCCGATGTCCGAGACCGAGCGCGACGCGATCGACGCCGGCACCGTGTGGTGGGACGGCGAACTCTTGAGCGGTCGCCCCGACTGGGACAAGTTGCTGGCCTATCCCAAGGTCAAACTGACCGAAGAAGAACAGGCATTTATCGACGGCCCCACCGAAGAACTCTGCGCCATGGTCAGCGACTGGGAAATCGGCCAGGCCATGGACTTGCCGCCTGCCGCGTGGGAGCACATCAAGACCCACGGTTTCTTCGCCCTGATCATTCCCAAGGAATATGGCGGCAAAGGCTTCTCAGCTTATGCTCACTCCCAGGTCGCGATGAAACTCGCCACCCGCAGCGGCGACCTGGCCTCCACCGTGATGGTGCCTAACTCCCTCGGTCCGGCCGAACTGCTGCTGCACTACGGCACCGACGAACAACGCAACCACTACCTGCCGCGCCTGGCGCGTGGCGATGACATTCCCTGCTTCGCCCTCACCGGCCCGCTGGCCGGCTCCGATGCCGGCGCCATGCCTGACACAGGCGTGATCTGCAAAGGCGAATGGGAAGGCAAGGAAACCCTCGGCCTGCGCCTGAACTGGGAAAAACGCTACATCACCCTTGGCCCGGTCGCGACCCTGCTGGGCCTGGCCTTCAAGGCCCACGACCCCGACCACCTGCTGGGTGAAGAAGAAGACCTGGGCATCAGCCTTGCGCTGATCCCTACCGACACCCCCGGCGTGGAAATCGGCCGTCGCCACCTGCCCCTCGGCGCCGCGTTCATGAACGGCCCGAACTCCGGCAAGGACGTGTTCATCCCCCTGGAGTACCTCATCGGCGGCCAGGAAATGCTCGGCAAAGGCTGGATGATGCTGATGAACTGCCTGTCGGTAGGCCGTTCGATCTCCCTGCCCGCCGTGGGCACCGGCGCGGCCAAGTTCACCAGCCTGGTGACCGGCCAATATGCCCAGGTACGCGAACAGTTCAACGTACCGCTGTCGGCTTTCGAAGGTATCCAGGAAGCCCTGGCCCGCATCGGCGGCAACGCCTGGCTGATGGACAGCGCGCGCATGCTCACCGCCAATGCCGTGGACCTCGGCGAAAAACCCTCGGTGCTGTCGGCGATCCTCAAGTACCACCTGACCGAACGCGGCCGCGAGTGCATCAGCCACGCCATGGACGTGCATGGCGGCAAGGGCATCATCATGGGCCCGAACAACTACCTGGGCCGCAGCTGGCAGGGCGCGCCGATCTTCATCACCGTGGAAGGCGCAAATATTCTCTCGCGCAATCTGATGATCTTCGGCCAGGGTGCCATCCGCTGCCATCCGTTCGTGCTCAAGGAAATGGCGCTGGCCGGTCGTGAAGACCACGATCAGGCACTGAAGGAGTTCGACGGGCTGCTGATGCAACACATTGGTTTTGCCGTGAGCAATGCCGCCAGCACCCTGGTGCTGAACCTCGGCGTGGGGCACTTCGAGAAAGCCCCGGGCAACCGTTTGAGCCAGGGTTATTTCCGCGCCTTGAACCGCCAGGCTGCCGCATTCGCGCTGCTGGCGGACCTGAGCATGATGCTGCTGGGTGGCGAGTTGAAACGCCGCGAACGCCTGTCGGCACGCCTCGGTGACGTGCTGAGCCATATGTACCTGGCATCGGCGGCACTCAAGCGTTACCACGACCTGGATTCGCCGGATCACCTGGAACCGCTGTTCGCCTGGGCCATGGAAGAAAGCCTCGGCGAGTCCGAGCGTGCGCTGGATGAACTGCTGACCAACTTCCCGAATAAAGTGCTGGGCTGCCTGCTGCGGGTGATTGTGTTCCCGTTCGGGCGCCGCCATACCGGCCCGTCCGATGCACTGGATGCCGAAGTGGCCGCGGTGATTGGTCGCGCCAAAGGCGACCCGACCCTGGAAGAACTGCTTGCCGGCTGCTACCGCCCGCAAGCGGCAGAAGATCCGGTGGGCGCACTGCAACATGCCTACGACCTGCTGGGTGCCAGCCACCCGCTGCAGAAAAAACTGCACGCCGCGCTCAAAAGCGGCCAGGTCAAACCGACTGCCGGCGAACATGCCATCGACGCCGCGCTGCATGCCGGTGTGCTGCAACCTGCAGAAGCGCAAACCTTGCGTGACGCTGAAGCGGCACGGCGCAAGGTGATCGACGTGGATGATTTCAGCAAGGAAGAGCTGGTACACGCTGAAGGTAAAGTCCGCTGAGTCCGGAGGTCATATAAAAACGGGCGCGAGAGGCATATACTCTCGCGCCCGTTTTTGCTTTAGAGGACTTATCTCGTGTCCAACGTCGTTGCCGATCATCTCGTCTTGCTCGACCACCTGCGCAGCATCCTGGTTGCCGTCGGCGAAGCCGAACAGGTGCCCGAGGAAAGCCACACCCTGTTCCTGGAGCGCTTCGACGAACTGCGCGCCCTGCTGCCAATCGACCCGATCGAAAGCCAGTACCTGGGCCAGGACCTGATGAGCCAGGTCATCCTGCGCTACCCGCAGATCGCCCACCTCGTCCCGCGCGACCTGCTGTGGTTCTTCGGCGGCGATTGCCTGCACTTCATGCCTGATGAAGAACTGGACCTGTACCAGGCCCTGGAAGAGCGTCGCTTTGAAGCCGAACAGAACGAGGAACCGTTCGACTGGAACCAGGAAAAGCAACTGCTGGCCATGCCGCAAGACCAAAGCAAACACTGATTGCTCAAGACACTGCACAACTGAATGCGGGAGGGAGCAGGCCCTCCTCCCACATTTTCGACGGCGCGCCTATCGACGGCGCAATGTCGGCTCCCTCGCCATGCACTCCACCAGATAATCGATAAACACCCGCAGCTTCGGCGGCAAGTAGCGCGTGGGCGAATGCAACAACCACGCCTCGCCATGGTAGGACGCAATAAAGTCCCACGCGGGCAACACCTGTACCAACCGCCCCTCCTCCAACGCGTGCCGCGCGGTGAAATACGGCAAGCTGCCAATTCCCACGTGCTGTAACACCGCATCCAGCCGTACGCCGGTGTGATTCGCCGCATAACGTCCACGCACGCCGACCGTCACCGCCTTGCCGCCCTGGCGGAATTTCCAGCGCGAATCCCCCGGGGTTTCACCGAGATAGATGCAACTGTGCGCCAGCAAATCGTGGGGATGCTCCGGCGCACCATGCTCGGCTAGATACTGCGGCGTGGCACAGAGTAAATGCTCAATTGGCAATAACTGCCGCCCCACCAGGCCCGGCGGCGGGCTGTCGGTGATACGGATGCTGAGGTCGACATTGTCGTCGATCATGTCCACATGCCGGTCCTCAAGGATCAATTGCACATCCACCTTGGGATAACGCCGCAGAAACTCCGGCATATGCGGGTGCACCACAAACCGCCCCACCGCCTTCGGCACACTGACCCGCACCAGGCCTTCGGCCTCATGGGTGAACTGGCCGCTGATTTCCATCACTGAGCGCGCCGCGCTGACCATCTCCTGGCAGCGCTTGAAAACCTCCTCACCGGCTTCACTCAGGCGCAATTTGCGTGTGGTGCGTTGCATCAAACGGGTAGCCAGGGCCTTTTCCAGGCGCGAGATGCTACGGCTCACCGCCGACGGCGAAACGCTCAACTGCCGAGCCGCTCCGGAGAAGCTGCCGGTTTCTACTACCTTGACGAAAATCGCCATTTCACCCAGCAGCGACAAAGGAAGATTGATGCTCATGACGCACAGGTCCATTGATATTTGAGCGGATTATCACCTATCGACGCACTATTTATACTGCCCGCAGAACCCTGATGCGGATGTAGAAAATGACCGAGCGCCTGTTTTTCACCCACGACCACCTGACCGCCGAGCTTGAAGTGCTGAGCTGCACCCCCTGCGAGGGCCAGTTTGCAGTCGTTTTGCGGTCGACGATTTTCCATCCCCAAGGCGGTGGCCAGCCATTCGATACCGGCTGGCTGGGCGACAGCCAGGTGCTGCGAGTCACCCAGGAAACCGATCGCGTGGTGCACTATGTCAACCAACCTGTGGAACCGGGCCCCATCACCGCACGGGTCGACGAACCACGCCGCGCCCTGCACACCCGCCTGCATTCCGCCGGACATTTGATCGGCAACGCCGGCGAGACCCTGGGCTGGATGCCGATCAAGGCCCATCACTGGCCAGGCGAAGGCAAGATCACTTTTATCCGTGGCGAAACCGCACAAGCCATGGACGCCGAGATCATTCAACAGCGGATCAACCAATGGATCGCCGCCGACTACCCGCGTCATATGACCCTGGACGACGGCACCCGCGAAGTGGGCTTCGGTGATTTGCCGCCCTACGCTTGCGGCGGTACCCATGTGCAAACGCTGGGCGAGCTTGGCCAGGTGACGATCCTGGCGCTTTCGGAGAAAAAGGGCGCGTTGTCGGTGCGGTACAGCCTGGACTAGAGCGCGGAGTCGAGGGTGCTATCGAGTTTTTAGATAAGCCTCCCAGTGGCCTCCCAGGCACACCTTGGCAGTGGTAGTGTGTCGAAATATTTCTGACATATCGATCAGGAATCCCCTATTTCCCCTTGCAAAGGAATGCCTCTGACCATGCACTTTCGACTCAAGCAATTAGCGGCTGCCACCCTGTTCGCGGCCGGTCTTTCGGTGATGACCACGCCCGCCTTTGCCAACATCACCCCAGAGCAAAGCACGGCGATTCTGCAGAGTTTCAGCGAAAAGTCGGTTACGGATTTCCGTGGTTTCCTCGGCAGCCTGGCCAAGGGCGACTTGGGCAAGGCTGACGACGTGGGTCCGGCGATCAGTGCCTTCCTCGATAACAAAACCCTGACCGCCGACCAGCAGAACGAGATCCATCGCCTGCTGGGGATTTACACCCGAGTGAAGTACGGCAAGGCCGCCCTCGATACCTTGCGCGAACTGGTGGAAATCCCGACCTTCAACGTGGACGGCATACCGCAGTACAAAAACCCGGAATTCATCCGGATTGCTGACAAGATCCAGGCCCTGGCCAAGACCTTCAACCTCAACTTCCGTAACGTCGACAACCGCGTGTACGAGATTTCCCTGGAAGGCAGCGGCGACGAAGTGGTGGGCATCCACGCCCACGCCGACGTGGTGCCGGTGACGCCGGAGAACTGGGTGTTGAAAGACGGCACCAGGCTCGACCCGTTCAAGGTCACGCTGATCGGCGACCGCATGTATGGCCGGGGCACCGAGGATGACAAAAACGGCATCGTGGTGGCGATGTACGCCATGAAGGTGATCAAGGAAGAGAAGCTGCCGCTGGCGCGCAATTTCAAGCTGCTGGTGGACACCACCGAAGAAACTTCCGGCGACGCGATACCCTATTACTTCGAACGCAACCCGACGCCGCAGTACAACTTGGCGCTGGATGGCGGCTACCCGGTGGTGATTGCCGAAAAAGGTTATGGCACTGTCATGGCCACCTTCCCGCGTCGCAAAGGGGAAGGCAAAGGTGCCGAAATCATCTCGATGACCGGCGGCATGGCCACCAACCAGATCCCCTCGGCCTCGGTTGCCACGTTTATCAGCGACAAGCCTGCCGAACTGGCCGCCAGCCTGCAAAAAGCCGGCGCGGAGTATGCCAAGCGCAACGGCGGTGACTTCGAGGTGGCAGCCAAGGTGGTCGGCAAAGAGGTCAAGCTGACGGTGACCGGGGTTTCCGCGCACTCCTCCGAACCGCAATCCGGTATCAACCCGGTGTCGCGCATGCTGGAGCTGATCCACACTGTCGACGGCAAGAACGCCCTCAAGCATAACCACATCACCGACGCCGCCCGTTATGCCTCGGATAACTGGGGCCTGGATTATCTGGGCGGCAAATTAGGCGTGGGTTTCTCCGATGATTTCATGGGGCCGCTGACCACCTCGCTGACCTTTGTCGGCCTGGATGACAAAGCCTTCAAGCTGGCGGTGAACCTGCGTGTACCAAAGGGCAAATCGCCGGAGAAACTGAAAGCCGAGATTTCCAACAAGTTGAGCGCCTGGGACAAGCAAACCAAGGTCAATGTGGACTTCACTTACTCGATCGCCGAACCGATGTACCGCAACCCGGAAGGTGAGTGGGTGAAGGCCTTGTTGGCAGTGGCCAGCGAAAACCTGGGCATGGAGCATAAGTTCGGCACTTCGGCCGGCGCGACCTCTGTGCATGAACTGCCCAATGGCGTGCAATTCGGCCTGGCGCGGCCGGAAGTGAAATACACCGGGCACACCGACAATGAGTTCAAGACGGTCGATCAGTTCTTGCTGGATCTGCAGATCGTCACCGAAATGATGGGGCGTATCGGGCAGTTGCCGAAACTCTGACAGCGATTGAAGTGTGCGCAAAAAAACGCCGATCAGTGATGATCGGCGTTTTTATTCAGGTTCTTCATGCGCCCAGGTATCGCTTGCGCTCCTGTTCCCGCTGCAACATGTCCAGAGGTGGGTAGTAGATATACAGGGAAGACTCGATGGCAAACCATGCCGACGCCAACATTACCCCGCCAGCTACCACGACCATACTGGCCAAAAACAGCCCCGTATCACCCAGTACATGCATTGCCGAGAAAATCAGCGAACCAGTGCCGAATCCAAAATATGGCACCGCCCAATCCACGACGGACAGCACCAAACAACCAAACACCAGGTGCGCGACTTTGTTCATCATCAACCGGTGCTGTTCTCGCAACTGCACATGCCGCTGATACCAGCTAAGCAGGAAATCACTGTTTTCCTTCAGTGCCAGATCCAGAAGGTCGTTGGCCCACACATAACCGATCCCCCTTGAAGGAGGTGTATAGGCATCACCCAAGAGCTTTGGAAAGGCCATTCGCAACCTTGTGCCGATCCCACGAACGATTTCCGTCAACAGCGGCAGAACGAAAGACACCACCAGCGCAAAAGAGGCCGCGGCGACCGCCAGGAACCCCAAGTCAGCGAGCAATGCATCGCTGCTGGTCGTCCACTCCACCAAGGGCGTACCGGTACGGATTAGCAAAGCGATATCGAGAAACAGCACAACGCTGACAAAGCGCATTGCCCAATGGAAATCCCATGCTTTTTCCAAGGCGCTGATCCCCAATGGGGCGACCTTGGTTTCACCGGACGATTGAGAGGTTTCTGCCATCACGGGCGCTCCTTGAACTGAAACGCCCGACTATATCTCGAAGACGCCAGGATCTGAGCCAGGAAGATGGCAGTTTCAGACAGATAAACAAATAACGCACAAACAAAAACGCCGATCATCACTGATCGGCGTTTTTGTTGAATATGGAGCGGGAAACGAGACTCGAACTCGCGACCCCGACCTTGGCAAGGTCGTGCTCTACCAACTGAGCTATTCCCGCAAATGGCGTCCCCTAGGGGACTCGAACCCCTGTTACCGCCGTGAAAGGGCGGTGTCCTAGGCCACTAGACGAAGGGGACACGCTACTGAAACACATGGTGTGTATTTCAGTGCCCAGAGGCCTCATCCGAAGACTTGGTCCTGGTTTCACTCAGTGCCGCCCGAGAGCCACACTGCTTGTAAATTGGAGCGGGAAACGAGACTCGAACTCGCGACCCCGACCTTGGCAAGGTCGTGCTCTACCAACTGAGCTATTCCCGCATATGGCGTCCCCTAGGGGACTCGAACCCCTGTTACCGCCGTGAAAGGGCGGTGTCCTAGGCCACTAGACGAAGGGGACACACGTACAACATTCACTCCCTACCGCGTTTCGCTGTGTGCTTTACGCTGTAAGTGGCGCGCATTCTATGGATGGATTGAAAGGTCGTCAACCCCCAAGGATAAATTTATTTAAATCAATGACTTCGCCCGCGTTTACCGGCCTGCACGGGCATTCTGACCGCCCGGGCCTTGGCGCCTATATTCTGGCGCCCGACAAGGCGCTATAGTTTGCTCCAGCAAATGATGGCAATGTGCATCTATGCAGGAAGCGGCTACCTATATAGCTATATAGGAGAAACTACCTGGGTAACTGGTCGATCAGTCCTATCCGCCGACAAGCCCAGTCACTACACTCTACTGTAAACCCTATCAAAGAGGTCACACCGGTGACACCACTCATGATCACCCTGCTGGTAATAGCCGGGATCGTAATACTGATCGCCATTGGCTACATGAACCACGTGGTGGAAAACAACAAGCTGGAAAAGAAGCGCACCGAGATCGAGCTTAACGATCGCCTGCGCCGTTGCGGTGAGATCACCGAGACATTCCCTGGCCAACTGATGACCCCGGCGCTCAAACTGTTACTGACCCGCCTGGAGCTCAACGTCAACCAGCGCCTGTTGAACCTCAACAAGACCAGTGCACCGATCAAGGCACGTATCGCTGAGCTGAACACGCTGGTGGCCCAGGGCGAATCCCTTCCGGTGAACAACCCGCCCGCGCCGATCCAGACCGAAGCCAAGGCCAAGGACGTGCGCTTCCTGCTGGAAGCCCTGCACGGCCAAGTCACCCGCGCCGCCCAGGACGGTTTCCTGCCGACCAACGAAGCCAAGCACTGGATCAAGGAAATCCGTCATATCCTGGTGCTGTTGCACATCGAATTCTTCAACAACCTCGGCCAGCACGCCTTGCAGCAGGGTCAGCCTGGCCAGGCGCGCCTGGCCTTCGAGCGTGGCGTGCAGTACCTGCGCAAGCAGCCTGAACCGGTGCTCTACAGTGCACAGCTGCAATTGCTGGAAGGCCAACTGGCCCGCGCCAACTCTACCGTGCTGGCTAACAGCAAACAGGCGGCAGAGGAAGTCAACGAATTGACCCAAGGCATGAAAGAAGTCGACGCCGACGCCGAGTGGAAAAAGAAAGTCATCTACGACTGATCTGCCCACTCCCCTGTGGTGAGCGGGCTGCCCGCTCACCACAACATGCCATCACTTTGCATCTATCGCCACGCCCCCGACTAGCGTAAAAAAGTGCCCCTCACTCCGTGAAGTCAGAGGCCCGTTATGCCTATCGCCGTCATTGATGGACAACCGCTGCATTACGTCGACCAGGGCATCGGTCCTGTCGTCCTGCTCGGTTCAAGCTACCTGTGGGACCGCAACATGTGGGCTCCGCAGATCGAAGCCCTGTCACAACAGTACCGGGTGATCGTGCCCGAACTATGGGGCCACGGCGAATCGGGCCAACTCCCCGCACCCACCCACTCCCTCGACGACCTCGCGCGCCAGGCCCTGGCCCTGCTTGACCACCTGGAGATCGCACAGATCAACCTGGTAGGCCTGTCGGTGGGTGGCATGTGGGGCGCACGCCTGGCGTTGCAGGCCCCCGAGCGGATCAACAGCCTGGTGCTGATGGACACCTACCTCGGTGCCGAGCCAGAGGCCACGCGCCAGTATTACTTCTCGTTGTTCAAGATGATTGAAGACGCCGGCGCCATTCCTGAGCCGTTGCTCGATGTGATCGCGCCGATCTTCTTTCGCCCGGACATCGACCGCGAATCAGCGCTCTATCAGGATTTTCGCAAGTCACTGCTGGACTTTCCCCGGGAACGCCTGCTGAACAGCATCGTGCCCCTGGGTCGATTGATCTTCAGCCGCGAAGATGTGCTGGAACAACTACCGCACCTGGACGCCGACACCACCTTGGTGATGTGTGGCGAACAGGACCAACCTCGCCCACCCGCCGAATCCGAGGAAATGGCCGAACTGATTGGCTGTGCCCTGATCCTGATTCCAGACGCCGGGCATATCTCCAGCCGGGAGAACCCGGATTTCGTCAACGAAGCGCTGCTGACCTTCCTCGCCAACCACGCCTGATCGCCCTCCCTTTTGATCGCCGCCTCCGGGCGGCGATCAAAGACGGAAGTGCCCTACCATCCCTTTGAGTTCCGCCCCCAACTGCGCCAGTTGGATGCTCGACGCCGCATTGCCCTGCATGCTCAACGCCGATTGATCGGCACTCGCACGAATACTGGTGACGCTACGGTTGATCTCTTCGGCCACCGAGCTCTGCTCCTCAGCCGCAGCGGCAATCTGCTGGTTCATCTGCTGGATCAACGACACCGCTACCGCAATGCTGCCCAGGGCACTCTCGGTTTCCAGCGCATCGCTGACCGCCAGCTTGACCAGCTCGCCACTTTGCTGGATCTGCTGCACCGATGATTGCGCAGCGCTGCGCAGGGTACTGACCAGCCGCTCGATTTCTTCGGTCGATTGCTGGGTGCGCTTGGCCAGTGCCCGTACTTCATCGGCCACCACCGCAAAACCCCGGCCCTGTTCGCCTGCGCGCGCGGCCTCGATGGCCGCATTCAGGGCCAGCAGGTTGGTCTGTTCGGCAACGCTTTTGATCACACTCAGCACGGCGCCGATATTCTGGATTTCGGCACTGAGGCTCTCGATGCTGGTGCTCGCACGGGTACTGGACGTGGCCAGCAACTCAATGCGCTGCAAACTCTGGCGCACCACCAACTGGCCGCTATCGACCTTCTCATCCGCCGTCTGCGCGGCTTGCGCGGCCTGTTCGGCGTTGCGCGCCACATCGTGCACGGTGGCGGTCATCTGATTCATCGCGGTAGCAACCTGCTCGGTTTCTTCCTTCTGGCTGCTGACCTCGACGTTGGTCTGCTCGGTCACGCTGGACAACGAATGCGCCGAGCTGGCCAATTGTTCGATACCGGCCTGCAGGCCGCTGACCATCTGGCTGAGGCCGCTGCCCATCTGTTGCATCGCCTGCATCAACTGGCCGATTTCATCACGACGGCTGACCTCCATGCGTCCGCTCAAATCACCGGCGGCAATCTGTTGGGCCACCGCGATCACACTGCGCAGCGGTGCAACGATCAAGCGGGTAATCACCCAGGCTGCAATCAGGCCCACCAGCAAGGCCAGGGCCGACGAGCCGACGATCAGCATCGCGCTTTTCTTCAGTTGCGCCTGCATCGACAGGTCTTCAGCGTCATAGGCCTGGTTGACCCGGCTGACGACCTGGTCAGCACGATCATGCAGTTGTTTGTAGACGACTTTTTCCTGGGCCAGCAGGCCGGTGTATTCCCCCAGTTTCTCGCTGAACGCGGCGATATGCCCGGAAACTTCGTTGAGCACCGTCTGATAACCAGGGTCCTTGACTGAAGTTTTCAGTTGCTCGACCTGGGCCAGGGCCTGGTCGGCCTGCTCGATCTTGCCTTGCTCGGCGTCGTCTGCATCCACCCTGCGGCTCTGGTCCAGGCGCACTTGAGCTTCGTTCATGGCCTGCAACATCAAACGTGAAACCTGACTGATCTGGCCTGCCTGCTCGATAAACTCGGCCCCCTCCTTACCTTGGCTTTCCTTGAGACCATAGGCCCCGTCGTCCGACAGCCCGGACTGCAATACATCCAGGTTATTCGCCACGCTGGACACCGACCAACTGGCCATTTCCAGCGCCAGATCCTTGGTCTGTGTCAGCTCGACAAATTCATCGAACGCCTTACGGTAAGCGGCAAGGGCCTGCTCGACCTCGGCCATCACCGAAACATTCGCCGCAGACCGGGCCTTGAGACTGGCCACCTGGACCGCCAGGGCATCGAGATTTTCATGCAGGGCGTCGACAGCCTTGGGGTCGGCGTGCAGCGCGTAGTCCTGTTCGATCAGGCGCACCTTGAGCAAGCCGCTGTTGAGCGACGACATGGCCTTGAGGCCTTCAAAACGATGGCCAACGGTTTGCAGGGACCACACGCCGATAGCTGCGACCAACGCCGTCAGCAGCAGCACCAGGGTAAAGCCCAAACCCAGTTTTTTCGCCATACCGAGGTTGGCGAAACGTCGTTGCACGCCTGAAATCATTGCACTTGAATCCTCTTGCAATGGCGAACGCCATCAAGTCCGATGGACAAGCGACGAGATTCGCAACCAAAAGGCACCGAGCACAAGGCACTGGCGCCACAATAATGGCAAAAAGCTACACGCTCGTCGTTTTCAGAATGGTCGAGGTCGATCTGGCGGGCCCCATCGCACGGAACAACGCCAAGGCACGTTGATCAGTAGCATAGGCGACATTGAGGCGTAGCCACTCACTGTGACTGCCGGTTGGACTGAACAACGCCCCAGGCGACAACAACACCCCCAACTTCCGGGCGCACGCCTGCAACCGCGAAGGCTGCGCCGTCCCCGGGCGTGCCCACAGGAACATACCGCCGGTGGGTACGTCGAACACCTCCCACTCTTCGTCCTCCAGCACTTGCAGGGTCACGGCCATTTCACTACTCAACCGCTTGCGCAGGCGCTGCACCCACTTACGATACGTACCATTGGCCAGCAACGTGGCGACCACCGCTTCAGCAAACCGGGAGGTGCCGAAACCGGTCAAGGTCTTGAGGCTGGCCAGTTGCGTGATGATTGCGCTACTGGCGCAGAGGTAGCCCACACGCAAGGCGCTGCTCAGGGTCTTGGAAAAACTCGCGACGTAGATCACCCGATCATCATGGGGCAATGCCGAAAGCCGCGTGCAACCGGCATGTTGCAGGTCGCCGTAGACGTCTTCCTCAATGATCAGGAAGTTTTCGCGGTGCGCCAGTTCCAGCAAACGCTCGGCCACCACCCGGCACAGGCTGGTGCCGGTGGGATTGTGATAAAGGCTGTGGATGAACAGGCACTTGGGATGATGGCGCTGTAGCAGCGCTTCAAGCGCCGGGAGGTCGGGGCCGCCTCGGGTACGCGGTACTTCCAGCAGTTGCACGCCCTGGAACGCCAGTTGCCGATAGAGGTTGGCATACCCGGGGGTTTCGACCACCACGCTGTCGCCGGCCTTGAGTAGTGTACGTATCAGCAGGTCCAGGGCATGGCTGGCACCTGCGGTGGTAAGAATACGGTCCAGGCTGGTGGCGATGTGAATCTGAGTCAGGCGCTTGAGCAGTTGCTCGCGCAGCGCGGGCAACCCCAGAGAGGTGCTGTAGTTGAACAGGCCTGCGGTGTCGGTGCGGGTGACTTCACGAATCGCGTAACTGATGTCATCGCTTTCGCGCCAGGCATCGGGCAACCAGCCGCAGCCCAGTTTCAACTCTCCCAACGGATTGTCGGCAAAGGCGCCCCACTCGCGCTCCGCCCCCTCATACCAATTACCTTCGTGGCAGACCGCCGGCTGGGCCACCACAAATCCCGAGCCCTGCCGGGGCGCCAGCACCCCTTGGGCGACCATCCTTTCGAATGCTTCGATCACGCTGGATTGGCTGAGCAGATTATCCAGGGCCAACTGGCGGACGGACGGCAAGCGCGTTCCGGGGCTCACCCCGTCCTTGCGAATCCATTGCGCCACTGCACTGACGATTTGCTGCACGACCGGTACAAGGGCTTGTCGATCGATCCCTAAATCCATGAGCCACTCACTTCAACTGTCTGTTATCAACCCGGAGAGTTAAGCACAGAAGCAGCGAATTACCGGCCGCATAATTTTATTAAAGTATTGATTTTATTGACTTATTTACCTAATGACACATATTCGGTCACGGCGTTTTGCCAGCTTTGGAAAAGCCCCACGCCCCCCCAGACGTTTTCGAACAAGGGGGCGGCCAAAGGTCCTAGATAGCCGTCGCGCCACCGTCCACGGCCAAGGCGTGGCCGGTGGTGAACGCCGCTGCGTCGCTGCACAGGTACAGCACTGCGCTGGCGATTTCCTCCACCTTGCCGATACGCCCGACCGGGTGCATGGCGGCGGCGAATTCCGCCTTGCGGGGGTCGGCTTCATAGGCGCGCCGGAACATATCGGTATCGATCACCGCCGGGCAGACGGCATTGACGCGGATTTTCTTCTTCGCGTACTCGATGGCTGCGGACTTGGTCAGGCCGATCACCGCGTGCTTGGAGGCCGCATAGATACTCATCTTCGGCGCCGCGCCCAACCCCGCCACCGACGCGGTGTTGACGATGGCCCCACCGCCCTGGGCCAGCAGCAGCGGCAACTGGTACTTCATGCACAACCACACCCCCTTGACGTTGACGCCCATGATCGCGTCGAACTCATCCAGGCTGCCGTCCGCCAGCTTGCCCTTCTCGATCTCGATGCCAGCGTTATTGAAGGCATAGTCCAGGCGACCATAGGCACTGATGGTCTTTGCCATCAACTGCTGCACCTCCGCCTCCTGGGTGACGTTACAGCGCACGAACAGCGCCTCGCCACCGGCCTGGTGGATCAGCCCGACCGTACCCTCACCGCCTGCGACGTCGAGATCGGCGACCACGACCTTCAAACCTTCGGCGGCGAACGCCAGCGCAGTGGCGCGACCAATACCGGCGGCTGCGCCGGTCACCAGGGCGACCTGACCGGAAAACGTCATGCTCATGGAAGATGTCCTATTGGGATTAATGGCTGTGGCGCGAGTCTAGCCACCGCCGAGACGGACACGTCAGCACTATCAGAAGGCCGGTTAGCGCCGTATGAGTCATAGTGATAAGGCAACCGGGTTCGCTATCAATGGCACCTATCGATGAGCATTCGCGCCCTCGGCTGACCTTGCCCCGGGGCCGTTCAAGGTCTATCAATCATGCTTCACTTCTAAAGAGTCCTTGCCATGACCGCCCAGACCAACCGCCAATTCCTGCTCGCCAAACGCCCGGTCGGCGCGGCCACGCGGGAAACCTTCACTTACCAGGTAGTGCCGGTGGGCACGCCCGAGGACGGGCAGGTGCTGGTGCACAACGAATACCTGTCCCTCGACCCGGCCATGCGTGGCTGGATGAATGAAGGCAAATCCTACATTCCGCCCGTAGGCCTCGGCGAGGTAATGCGCGCACTGGGTGTGGGCAAGGTGATTGCCTCGAACAACCCGAAATTCGCAGTCGGGGACTACGTGAATGGCGCCCTGGGCGTGCAGGATTACTACCTGGGCGAACCGCGCGGCTTCTACAAGGTCGACCCCAAGCTGGCTCCCCTGCCCCGCTACCTTTCTGCACTGGGCATGACCGGCATGACCGCCTACTTCGCGCTGCTGGACACCGGCGCACCCAAGGCCGGTGAAACCGTGGTGATCTCCGGCGCGGCCGGTGCCGTGGGCAGCATTGCCGGGCAGATCGCCAAGCTCAAAGGCTGCCGCGTGGTCGGCATTGCCGGCGGTGCCGACAAGTGCAAGTTCCTGGTGGATGAACTGGGCTTCGACGCCGCCATCGACTACAAGAACGAAGACGTGCCCGCCGCCCTCAAGCGCGAGTGCCCTAAAGGCGTGGATGTGTATTTCGATAACGTCGGCGGCGACATTCTTGACGCGGTGCTCAGCCGGCTGGCGTTGAAAGCCCGCGTGGTGATTTGCGGGGCCATCAGCCAGTACAACAACAAGGAAGCCGTGAAAGGCCCGGCCAACTACCTCTCATTGCTGGTCAACCGCGCACGAATGGAAGGCTTTGTGGTGATGGATCACGCGGCGAACTTTGCCGCCGCCGGGCAGGAAATGGCCGGCTGGATGGCCCAGGGCAAGCTCAAGAGCAAGGAGGATATTGTCGAGGGGCTGGAGACGTTCCCGGAGACACTGATGAAGCTGTTCAACGGCGAGAACTTTGGGAAATTGGTGCTCAAGGTCAGCTGATACACGGCAGATCCGCTCGTTCCCACACGCGTGGGAACGAGCATCGATCAGGCGATCTCGGCGACTACCGCTGCCAACGCCTTGGCCGGATCCGCCGCCTGGCTGATCGGACGGCCGATCACCAGGTAGTCGGAGCCCGCGTCCAGTGCCTGGCGCGGGGTCAGGATGCGGCGCTGGTCGTCCTGGGCGCTGCCCGCCGGGCGAATCCCCGGAGTGACCAATTGCAACGACGGATGGGCGGTCTTCAAGGCCTGTGCTTCCAGCGCCGAGCACACCAGGCCATCAAGGCCGGCTTTCTGCGCCAGGGCTGCCAGGCGCAGCACCTGTTCCTGAGGCTCGATGTCCAGGCCCACGCCCGCCAGGTCTTCGCGCTCCATGCTGGTCAGCACGGTCACGCCGATCAGCAAGGGCTTGGGGCCGCTGCGCTGTTCCAGCACTTCGCGGCAGGCGGTCATCATGCGCAGGCCGCCGGAGCAGTGCACGTTGACCATCCACACGCCCATCTCGGCCGCAGCCTTGACCGCCATGGCGGTGGTGTTGGGGATGTCGTGGAATTTCAGGTCGAGGAACACCTCGAAGCCTTTGTCACGCAGGGTGCCGACAATTTCAGCGGCACAGCTGGTGAACAGTTCCTTGCCGACCTTGACCCGGCAAAGCTTGGGGTCCAACTGGTCAGCCAGCTTCAGTGCGGCGTCACGGGTGGGGTAATCCAGGGCGACGATGATAGGAGTCTGGCAGACGGACATTGGAATGGGCTCTCAGGCAAGTCGAAATCGGCGCGGATTGTAGCGCAAGCAGCGCCGTTGCGGGATCCGATGATCGGTAAATACTGACCGACCGCCATCAGGCGGGCATTTCGGGTAATTATTTCAAGGCTGATACATTCACGACATGCCCACAACACGCCCCGTCGCTAGTCTCGCCCGCACGACTCAACGACCAGCACTACCAGCCATGGGGCTGGGCGCCTATGCTGACCGCAATAACCAGGCAGATGATCGCACTATGCATACCCCTTCCGTCCCTGTGAACGAAGAGCAAAAAGGCGCAGTGATCGCCGATGACAAGCGCTGGAATACCCGCGCACTGATCGTCGACGACGATGTGCCGATCCGCGAGTTGCTGATCGACTACCTGGCACGCTTCAATATTCTCGCCACCGGTGTGACCGACGGCGCCGCAATGCGCCTGGCCATGCAAGCCGAAACCTACGATGTGGTGGTACTCGACCTGATGCTGCCGGGCGAAGACGGCCTGACGCTGTGCCGCTGGCTGCGCGCCGAATCGGACATCCCGATCCTGATGCTCACCGCCCGCTGCGAGCCCACCGACCGCATCATCGGCCTGGAACTGGGGGCCGACGACTACATGTCCAAGCCCTTCGAACCGCGTGAACTGGTAGCCCGCATCCAGACCATCCTGCGCCGGGTACGCGATGACCGCACCGAACAGCGCGCGAATATCCGCTTCGACAACTGGCGCCTCAACAGCGTGTTGCGTCAATTGGTGGCCGACGATGGCTTGGTGGTGCCGCTGTCCAACGCTGAATTCCGCCTGTTATGGGTGTTTATCGAACGCCCGCGCCGAGTGCTGAGCCGTGAGCAGCTGCTCGATGCCGCCCGTGGCCGCTCCATTGAAGCCTTTGATCGCAGTATCGACTTGCTGGTGTCACGCCTGCGGCAAAAACTCGGGGATGACCCCAAGGCACCGCAGTTGATCAAGACCGTGCGCGGCGAAGGCTACCTGTTCGACGCCCGGGATATTGGCTGATGCGCGCCCCCTTCAATACGCTGTTCGGTCGGCTGTTCGGCGTGTTGCTGGTGGCGATTGTGCTGGCCCATGCGCTGGCGTTCTTCTGGTTTCACCACTACGGCCAACCGCCCCCCCCCCCTCCTGAGCGATTTATCGAGCAGCCGGACGGGACCATGGTGCCAATGCGCGATAAGCACCCACGCCCCTGGTTTGGCGGCCCGGTGGTGCCCCTGACCTTTCAATTCGTCTCGTTGATTATCGCGGCCTGGTACGGTGCCAAACTGCTGAGCCGGCCAATACAGCGCCTGAGTGAAGCGGCGGAACGCTTGAGTCTGGACCTCGACAGCCCCCCCCTCGATGAATCCGGCCCGTGGGAAGCGCGGCAGGCCGCCTCGACCTTCAACCTGATGCAAAGGCGCATTCGCGAGCAGGTCAGCCAACGCGCGCGCATGCTCGGCGCCGTCTCCCATGACCTGCGCACCCCGCTGTCACGCCTCAAGCTGCGTCTGGAACAAGTTGAAGACATCCGGTTGCAGGGCCAGATGCGCCAGGACCTGAACGACATGATCGGCATGCTCGACGCCACCCTGAGCTACCTCCACGAACAGCGCACCAGTGAAACCCGGCATTGGCTGGATGTACAGGCGCTGGTGGAGTCAATGAGTGAAAACGCCCAGGACCAGGGTTCCGATGTGCAATGTTCGGGCACCTGCGTGCCCTTGCTGGTGCAACCGATGGCCTTGCGTTCATGCCTCAACAACCTGATCGACAATGCCTTGCGTTATGCCGGCACAGCCCGCGTGGAGTTGAGGGACAGCCGTGAGGCGCTGATCATCCGCGTGATAGACCATGGGCCGGGGATTGCGGCAGATATGCGCGAGGCGGTATTCGAGCCGTTCTATCGTCTGGAAGGTTCCCGTAACCGCAATTCCGGCGGCGTCGGCCTGGGCATGACCATTTCCAAGGAAGCCGCGGAGCGCCTGGGCGGCCGCCTGAGCCTGGAAGAGACGCCAGGCGGCGGCTTGACCGCAGTGATGTGGTTACCCAGGGCTTAAAGAGGCTTGTCTTCGCGCCGAACCTGGGCCTGGGTTGCGCTCCAATCCATCAGCAGGCTGTAGGCCACGGCCAGCAGGGTCGGACCGATAAACAGGCCGATAAAGCCAAAGGCGATCAACCCGCCAAATACCCCAAGCAACACGATCACCAGCGGCAAATTGCCGCCACGGCTGATCAGGTAGGGCTTGAGCACGTTGTCCACGCCGCTGATGATGAACGTACCCCACACGCCAAGGAACACCGCGTAGGTGTAATCGCCTTTCCACGCCAGCCAGGCCGTGGCCGGGATCCACACCAGCGGCGGGCCCATCGGGATCAGGCTGAGCAGGAACGTCACGATCCCCAGCACCAGCGCGCCCGGTACGCCGGCGATCAGGAAGCCAATCAGTGCCAGCAGGGCCTGGGCGGCAGCAGTGCCGATCACGCCGTTGACCACCCGTTGCACGGTGCCCGCCACCAGTTCGATGTAGTAACCGGCGCGATCACCGATCAGACGCTCCAGCAGGCGATGGACGAACATCGCCAAACGTGGGCCATCACGATAGAAGAAAAACACGAACACCAGGCTCAGGGTCAGCTCGAGGATGCCGCCACCGATCTGCGCGCTGCGCGCCAGCAACCAGTTACCGACCTGCCCAAGGTAGGGCTTGATGCTGACCATCAACGCCGCGCCTTGCTGATCGATAGTGTCCCAGGTCGCCACCAGCCGCTCGCCGATAAATGGGATCGAGCCCAGCCAGGTGGGCGCCTCGGGCAAGCCATCAACCTGAATATCCTTGATCAGCGCGACGGCATCGCGCACATGGTCCGCCAGGTTGAACCCCAGCCACACCAGGGGCACTGCCACCAGCAACATCCAGCCCAAGGTCAGGATGCCGGCGGCCAGGGATTCACGGCCGCCCAGCCAGCGGGTCAACAGCACCATCAACGGCCAACTGGCGAACGCCAGCACTGCGCCCCAGAACAGCGCCGACCAGAACGGCGCCATCACCCAGAAGCTGGCACCAAACAGCACCAGCAGCAGGATTTGCACCAGCAGGCGATCGTTATTGAGCATGGAGTATCTCTAGAAGAAGGCTGTAGGAGAGAGCTTAGGCAAACGGCACGGGTCCGTTCGCCCTGTTACGGTCAGCGTATCAGATGCAGATGCAGGCCTTTGGTTTCAGTGGTGCCGGTTTCCAGGCGTGCGGCACGCACGCCCTTGTCGACCAAGGCCTGGCGCCAGGCTTCGGCTTTCGGGCCGGTCAAACTGACGCGCAAGGTGGCATCGAGGTTCAATCCGCGGGAAATCAGGGTCAGCCAGGTGTCGTCAGGGTCGCCGCCCAGCGCGGGGAAGTCCAGCTCGCCGGTGCTTTTCAGCTCGCGCAACAAGGTGGCCGAGGTGGGCAACAAGTCGCCCAACGGTGCGCTCGAATCCAGCTGCTCCACATGCAGATAGGCGCGGCGGTTGCCCCGGGTGATGCCGTACATGGCCACCAGGGCGTTTTCCTGCGGGGCGGCCAGACGCAGCAGCAGGTATTCCTGCTGGCCATCGGCACCGACCAGCTTGGCATTACCGAAGACTTCGTTGGCCCACAGGCTGCTTTCCCCGCAGTCGCGGGCCTGGCACCAGAACAACAACTGCGCGCCGTTGGCCTGCAACGCTTCGCGCGTCGACGTAAATGCAGCACTGGAGGTGTGTTCGGCAGGCAGTTCATAGGTAATCGCTGTGGTTTGCCCACGGGCGGTGGCCTGGCTTTCGTAACGCAACTGGCCACTGATCTTGCGGATCGCCCCCATGGGGTAGATGCGTTCCTTTTCTTCAGCGGGGCGGTAATCGACGATCTGCGCGTCGACCTGACGGGCCACGGCAGGCAGGTCCTGGCTTCCCGGCACATCGGCGGCGAACACCAAAGGGCTGAAACAGCACAGTCCGAGGGCACGTATACATCCTTTACGCAGGCTCATCGGATCGGTGAGCCCTGGCCATCGGAGGTCGCAGCGGTGTTGAGTTGGTTCATGGTTGACTCCCTTTCAATCCGCCCAGCCTCGGCAGTTGACCGCCCCAAGTCAAGGCGCGGAGAAGAACCGATTGAAACAGTCTGCAACAAGGACTGCACCGGGCTCATCATTCAGGTGTAAATGATGGCCACCTGGCAACGTGGTTACCGTAAAGGGTAGCTGGGAAAGCAATTCGGGATGTTTCGCCAACATGCCATCGGCGGCGACCACCAACTGCGTAGGGCAACCCACGCGGCGCACGAAAGCCATCGCCTGCTCATCGGTCAGACGCATCGGCGAAGCCAGGGTCAGGCGACTGTCCGAGCGCCAGGTATAACCGCCCGGCACCGGCATCAAACCGCGCTGGGCCAGCAGTTCTGCGGCTTCACGGCTCACGGCAACCAAACCTTTCATACGCGCCTCAACCGCCCGGTCCAAGGTGGTGTAGACCGGTTTGCGCTTATCCTGCAGGTTCAATTGGGCCTGCAAGGCCATGCCCAAGCGCTCGGCTGCGTTCTCACCGCTGGCAGTGGGCGGGATCACGCCGTCAATTAAACCCAGGTGCGTCACCCGTTCCGGCAAAGCGCCGGCCAGCACCAGGGAAACGATGGCGCCGAGGGAGTGGCCAAGTAATGCAAAACGTTTCCAGCCCAGTTGCTCGGCGACTTGCAGAACGTCGTGGACGTAATCCCACAAGGCATAACCGGCACCTGCAGGACGATGCGCCGAATGCCCGTGGCCGGCCATGTCCAGCGCCACGATACGTAAACCCGCAAGCTTCGGCGCCAGGCGCGCAAAGCTGTTGGCATTGTCCAGCCAGCCATGCAGGGCGATCACCGGCAAACCGTCCTCGGGGCCAAACAGATGGGCCGCCAACTCGATGTGCGGCAGGCTCAGGCGCACTTCTTCGACCGGCGTACTCATGCGCAACTGCGCTCGCGGGCTTGCCAGCGGGCGAACAGGGTCTTGATCAAGGTCGCGGTGTCCTGAGGGCGTTCGAGGGGAAACATATGACCGCCGGGCATAGTGAGCATTTCGCCCATGGGCAGACGGTCGACGCCGCTGGCGTGGTGACGCATCACCACACGACTCTGTCGACCGCGCACCACCGCCAGCGGCACTTTCAGTTGGCGCACCTGGCCGGGGCTGGTGTGAGGCACGCCCCGGTAGATGCTGATTTCGGTCGCCGGGTCGAAGCGCAGGCGCAGGCGATCACCCGCCTGGTACAGGCCGTGTTGCAGGTAGGCGTCGAAGCATTCCGGGTCGAAGCCTCGGAACAGGGTCTTGCCGGCGAAGTAGCTGCGCGCGGCGTCCAGGTCGCTGAACTCTTCGCGACGGCCCAGGGTGCGTCCGGCCGGCGTGAGTCGGTCGATAAAACCGAAGCGCTTGGCGGCACGGATCACCCAGCGGTCGGCGCGGGTCAATACCGGCGAATCGAGCATCACCACCCCACGATACAGCTGCGGGCAGCGCATGGCCGCGTGCAAATGCAGCACGCCACCCAGGGAGTGGCCCACACCCCACACAGGCTCCGGTTGCTGTTCCAGATGATGGATCAACTCGTCCACCAGGTTCTGCCAGTTATCGTCCACTGGAAACCTGGGGTCGTGACCGTGCTGCGGCAAGTGAGCTACCGCATACTCCGGGGCCAGGGCGGCAAACAGCTTGCCGTAGGTGGCCGAGGGGAAGCCATTGGCGTGGGCAAAAAACACGTGCTGCGACATAGCGGATCCATCTGCAAAAACCGAGATTGATTGTCACCAGCCTCAAGCCCCACAGCAATGACTGTAACCGCCAGGAATGATGACACTCACGCCACACCTATCGCGCCGGAGGGGTTTCGCCCAAAGGCACCACGGCCATGGTCAGCCGTGAAACACAGTTGCACTTGCCGTCATCGGTGGTCAGGCGGATGTCCCAGACCTGGGTGGTGCGGCCGATATGGATCGCCTTGGCCACCGCCGTCACCCGCCCGCTGCGCACACCGCGCAGGTGGTTGGCGTTGACCTCCAGGCCCACGCAATAGAACTTGCTCGGGTCGATGCACAAGTAAGCCGCCACGGAGCCGACGCTCTCGGCCAGTACCACTGACGCGCCGCCATGCAGCAGGCCGTAGGGCTGGTGAGTGCGGTGGTCGACCACCATGCTGGCGGTGAGGGATTCGTCGTCGAAGCTTTCAAAACGGATGTCCAGCAGGTCACCGATGGTGTTCTTCTGGCCGGCATTGAGTTGCTCGATATTCGGTTGGGTGCGCCACAAGCTCATGGAATTGTCCTTATTGGTTTTATTACGACCCTAATCCTGCCACACAACTGCCTCGCTGCGCTCGCTCCACGCCTGAAACTGAGCACCGTTGTGCGGTGCAGCGGGCGTGGTGAGGGTCTGCACCTCAGCTGCGCCGACGGGCTGCACCAGAAAGGTTTGGCGCGGGTGCCGCGCTTCACGTTCGAAGAACACCTGTAACGGCAAACGAAAAGCGACGGGCATGGGACGCGCGCCTTTGTGGCCCGACGATAGCCTACGGATTCTTCACGCTGACCAGGCTCATCAGTCCCGCCAGCGGGAAGTCGCCCTCCAGTTCCGCCAGGCTGGCGGTGTACATCGGCTGCGGCTGGCGCTGATGGCCATGCTGCAAAAAGCTGATCAAGCTGCCGACCAGGGGCTGATGGCTGACCAGCAGCACATTGTCATCGCTGTCGAGCTTGTTCAGAACCTCCAGCGGATTGCCCTCCGGCGCGAGCCAAGGCACCGTGCGGATGTCCGGCTCAAAACCCAGCGAGTCCCGCACCAACTGTGCAGTTTGCTGCGCCCGTACGTACGGGCTGGCAATGATCGCGCTGAGCGGCTGGCCGATCAGGTGCGCAGCACTGCGCAACACCTCGGCGCGGCCATGCTCGGTGAGGTTGCGCTCGGCATCCGTGCGGGCATGCCCCTCGGCCTCACCGTGACGCAAGACCCACACCTTCATAGCTTCGGTTCCTCATCACGCGCTGGATGCGGTGCCGGCGGCACGCTGTGGGCGGCTTCGCCCTCGGGAGCGCGCGGGGTTGGCCAGTCGGCGAACGGCCAGGGCTTCTGTTCAGTGTGGAAGCTGCCAAAGCGGCCGATCTGGGCAAGAAACTGGCTGAGGCTGTCGCCGAAGTTCATCAGGCCAAGATTCGGCGCGCTGTAGACCAGACGGTAGATCACCTGCACCACCACCAATGCGCCTAGCAGGAACTGCGCCACCTGCCACACCAGGGCAAACACCAGCATCCACAGGATGCGCAGGAGGATGGACTCGTACTTGGGGGCTGCTTTCGGATCGTTCATGGCGCGTTCCTCAGTTGAAACCACTGGTGGAAATAAAGTCGACGTCGGTTTTGGGTTCGGCCCGCATCAGCAACTCGATGACCTGATTCAAGGTGCGCCCTTCAAACAGGATGGCGTGCAGCCCGGCGACCAGCGGCATATACACGCCGACTTCCTGGGCCTTGGCCTTGAGCACCTTGAGGGTGTTGACCCCTTCGGCCACTTCGCCCAGGCGCGTCACCGCGTCTTCCAGGCTCAGGCCCTGGCCCAGGGCGAACCCCACCTGGTAGTTGCGGCTTTTCGGCGACGAACAGGTGACGATCAAGTCGCCCACGCCGGCCAGGCCCAGGAAGGTCATGGGGTTGGCGCCCTGGTTTACCGCGAAGCGGGTCATTTCCGCCAGGGCACGGGTAATCAACATGCTCTTGGTGTTTTCGCCCATGCCCAGGGCCACCGCCATGCCGGCGATGATCGCGTAGACGTTTTTCAGCGCCCCGCCCAGTTCCACGCCAAAACGGTCGCCACTGGCGTATACGCGGAAGGTCCGGCCATGCAGCACCGCCTGGACACGCTCGCACAGTTCCTCATCCTCGCTGGCGATCACCGTGGCGGTCAGCGCGTGCTCGGCGACTTCCCGCGCCAGGTTCGGCCCGGACAGCACGCCAATGCGCGCCTGGGGGGCGATTTCTGCGAGGATTTCGCTCATCAGCTTGAAGGTCTGCGCCTCGATGCCCTTGGTCAGGCTGACCAACAGCTTGCCCGCCAGGCGCTCGGCATGGGGCGCCAGCACCGAGCGCAAGGCGCTGGAAGGCAGCGCAACGAAGCACAGGTCGCAGTCCGTCAGGGTGGCCAGCAAGTCGGTGACCGGCTCGACCGCCGGATGAATCTTGATGCCTTTAAGGTAACGCGGGTTTTCGCGGTGTACACGAATGGCCTCGGCCTGCGCGGGATCGCGCATCCACTGGCGCACCGCATGACCGTTCTCGGCCAGCAGGTTAGCCACGGCGGTACCAAAACTTCCGCCTCCCAGGACCGCAATAGGGCGCTGTTCAGTCATATGCAATCCGTTAATCCATACCAGTGGCGATGGCGGCATTATACGGGGCGACCCGCTTGCGGCCAGCCCCCGTATCAAATCGTGCGGCTATCGGGAAATGCCATGCCCGTGCGACGGAATTGCAAGGGCGACGACTGGCAAATAGCCTCACCTCAGTTAACATGGGCGGCTATCCGTCACTATCAAGGCCATGTCGTGTATTTGGGCCCTCCTTCCCGTTCATCTCTACTGCTTATGCTGTTGTGCAGTGCACCTGTGCTGGCTGACGACCTCTTCCTCGACAGCCAGCCGCTCCCGCAGGTATTGACCGCCACGCGCCTCAAGCAATCGGCCGCCGCCGTGCCGGGCAGCATGACCGTGATCGACAGCGAGTTGATCAAGGCCAGCGGCGCAAGGGACATCAGCGAGCTGCTGCGCCTGGTGCCGGGGATGATGGTCGGTTACACCACCGGCAACCAGGCGGCGGTGAACTACCACGGCACCAGCGCCAGCGACGCGCGACGCATGCAGGTGTTGATCGACGGGCGTTCGGTGTACCGCGCCGGCCTGGCCACGGTGGACTGGAGCGACATTCCGGTGGCGATGGAAGACATCGAACGCATCGAGGTCTTCCGCGGCCCCAACACCGTCAGCTACGGGGCGAATGCCTTGATGGCGGTGGTCAATATCCTCACGCGCTCACCGGCCAACAGCCATGGCTCACGGGTGAAGGTGATTCGCGGTGAGCGCGGTATCAATGACTTTTATGCCAGCCAGGGCGTGGGCTGGGAAACCGGCGATCTGCGCCTGTCGCTGTCAGGGCAACAGGACGATGGCTTTGACAGCGATGCCGTTGGCGCCGACCGCCGAGACAGCCGTCGCCTCAACCGCTTCAGCCTGGCAGTGAGCCAGACCTTGAACGCGCAACAGAGTATCGACTGGCAACTGAATGCCAAGGAAGGCACCAACCAGCGCCCTTACACCTACGCCCCGGTATTCGCCGGGATTACCGAAGGCGGCGACAGTTCCGACGTCACGGCCAAGGACTACGCCGGTTCCCTGCGCTGGAACTTTGATTTCAACCCAGAGCACAGCCTGTATATCCAAGGCTCGGCCCAGCAATGGGACCGCCGGCAAATCTGGAAAGCCTGTGACGCCAAGGTCTCGTTCAGCCCCGAGCTGACCCAGTTGTGGCAGCTCAACCCCAACTACGCCGAACGGCTGGCCCGGCATATGGACACCTACAGCCAGGGCTCCGCGCCACCGGGCAGTGCTGCCGAACAAGCCTTGGCCAACCAGGTACTGGACCAGTGGCGCAACGGCGCCAACCAGAGCGTATGCGGCGACATCGACCAGAGCACCCGCGAAAGCCGCTACGACGTGGAAATTCAAGACACCCTCAGCCTGTCCGACAGCCTGCGCCTGGTCAGCGGCATGAACTACCGCTACGACCGCGCCGACTCCGACACCTACTTCAACGGCACCTTGGACGACACCACCTGGCGCCTGTTCGGCCAGTTGGAATGGCGCGCCAGTGAGCATTGGCTGCTGCAAGGCGGCGCCATGTTCGAAGACACGCACCTGAGCGGCCCTTCGCTGACGCCAAGGGTGGCAGTCAACTATTTGATCAACCCGCGCCACGGCTTGCGCGCGGTGTACTCGGAAGCCATCCGTTCGCCGGACATGTTCGAGAACAATGTCAACTGGAGCTACCGCGTTACCAACCTCAGCTCACCGGCCTATGGGCAGAGTTCCGGACAGTACTTCGTGAAGACGCGGGGCCCGGGCAACCTCGACAAAGAACTGATGCGCTCGCGGGAACTGGGCTACAACGGCTTCTTTGCCGACATCGGGCTGAACATGGACGTGAAGCTGTTCTACGACGAAATCACCGATATGATCAGCTCGCCGCTGCGCAATAACCAGTACATTGCCAGCAACGCCAACAGCTCACGGTTCACCGGCGCCGAGTCCCAGTTCGACTGGCGCGTGAGCAACGCCGACCGCCTGCGGCTGACTTACGCTTATGTCGACGCCACCACCAGCAACCCACTGGACAAAGCACAGACCGCGCGTAACAGTGGCTCGGCCGGCTGGTTGCGCGAATGGGGCCAAGGTTGGTCCAGCGCGCTGTTCTACTATGGCGACGACGCACTCAACCAATATCGTTTCGAACGGGTCGACCTGCGGGTGGCCAAGCGTATTGCCCTGGGCAAAGCCAACGTGGAGCTGGCCGGCATGTTGCAACAACGCCTCGATAACCAGCCCACTACCTGGGCCGACAACACTTACGATCATCGTCACGTACTCTACTTCAGCGCGGAGTTAGAGTTCTGACATGAGCGACTCGTCACGGATGACCTTCTTCCTTATCTATAAGCTGCGGCGACTTGCCGTGCTGCTGGCCGGCCTGTTGCTGTGCGCACCGGCGTGGAGCGCCGAGATCCTGCTGACCGCCGCCGAAGACGGTGCTGGGGTGCAGGCCTTTACGCAGGCGCTGGCCCAGCAACGCCCCGAAGACCGCGTCACCTTCACCTCCCTCGCCGACTTGCCAGCACCAAGCCACCTGCCCGCCGGCACGCGTCTGATCCTGCTCGACCTGCCCGGCCTCGACTGGCGCCTGCGGGATACCCAAGGGCCGCCGACGCTGGTACTGCGCATCAGCCGGCTACAAGCCCATCAGCGCCCGGAGGCCTCACGGCACGCGCGGGTCAGCCTGTTGTGGAGCGACCCACCGCTGGAGCGGCAGTTGCGCCTGATCACCAGCGTCATGCCCCAGGCACGGCGCATCGGCGTGCTCTACGGTGTCGACAGTGAATTCCTGCTGCCCGAACTGCGCCAGCATGCAGCGGCCCTGGAATTGGAGATCGTGCCGCAGCGCTGGGACAACACTAACGACAGTCGTCCGCTGCAAACCCTGTTCAGGAACAGCGACGTGCTGCTCGGCCTCGATGACCCGCAGCTGTACAACCCGAAGACCGCGAAGAACCTGCTGCTGAGCAGCTATGCCCAGCAATTGCCGCTGTTCGGGCCCAATGCAGGGTTTGTGCGCGCCGGCAGCCTCGCCAGCACCTACAGCGACCAGGACGATTGGCTGGCGGTACTCGATCGTTTGCTGGACCAGTCGCCGGCCGGTTGGCCACGCGCGCTGTACCCCGAACACTTCAAAGTCGTGGGCAACGCACAGGTCGCACGCTCACTGGGCATCGAACAGGTGGACGAAACCAACGTCGCCGCCCGAATGGCCGAAGGAGAAAAACGCCCATGACCTTGCGTCGTCGTTGGGACATCAATACCCGCACCCAGCTCATCACCCTGGGCCCGGCGCTGTTGCTGACGTTGCTGTTGATCAGCTTCTTCACCTTCGTGCGTATCCAGGACCTGCGCCAGGAACTGGACCACACCGGCCAATTGATCGCCAACCAACTGGCACCGGCCACCGAATATGGGGTGATCTCGGGCAACAACGATGTGCTCGACAGCCTGCTGCGCGCCACGCTGGCCACGCCCCATGTGCGCTTCCTGGAGATTCAGGACAGCAGCGAAAATATCCTGGTGTACGTCGAGCAACCCTCGGAGAAGCACGACCGCGCGCTGTCGGTAAAAGTGTTCCAGGCGCCGATCCGCCTGCAGCATATCCAGCTGGGCAACGACTTTTTCCAGGACAACCTCAACGAACCCAAGGCCCCCCGCGCGGACTACCTGGGCCGGGTGATCGTCGGCATGTCCAATGACGCCTTCAGCCAGCGCCAGCAGGAGATCCTGTTCAAGGCCGGTATTCTCGCGCTGTTCGCCCTGCTGTTTACTTTCCTGCTCGCCCGGCGCCTGGCGGCGAGCCTGTCGCAACCGATCAGCGCCATGGGCAATGCGGTCAAGGCCATCCAACAGGGCGACTACAAGACGCAGTTGCCGATTGTGGATGACTCGGAGCTGGGCGACCTGTCGCGGCATATCAACAACCTCGCCGAAGGCCTCAACCAGGCCAGCCGCGAACAACAGCAGGCCATGGCCCAGTTGATCCAGACCCGCGAAGAGGCCGAACGGGCCAACAACGCCAAGTCAGACTTCCTGGCCATGATGAGCCACGAACTGCGTACGCCGATGAACGGCGTACTGGGCATGCTGCAACTGCTGGAAACCACCGAAATGACCGAGGAACAGACCGAATACGCGGCGCTGGCCTCCGAATCCACCGAGCATTTGCTCAAGGTGATCAACGATATTCTCGACTTCTCGCGCATTGAACGCGCGGCCCTGGAGCTGGAACATATCCCCTTCAACCTGGCCGACCTGATCAACAGTTGCGCCCAGGCCTTCCAGCACAGCGCCCAGCAGCGCGGGCTGGCGCTCAAGCTGCCGATCCCGCCCGGCATGGACGCACTGCGGGTACAGGGCGATCCGACACGGATCCGCCAGATCCTGGTAAACCTGATCGGCAATGCCTTGAAGTTTACCGAACACGGCACCGTCAGCGTCGAGCCCCACTGGCAGGTGCTCGACCATGAGTTGGTGTGGTTCACCTGCACCGTGCGTGACAGCGGCATCGGGATTTCCGCCGAGCGCCTGGAATTGATGTTCGATGCGTTCCAGCAGGCCGACAGTTCCATTTCAAGACGTTACGGCGGTACCGGTCTCGGGTTGCCCATCGCCCGCACCCTCGCCGAACGCATGGGCGGCACCCTGCGCGCGCAGAGCGAGGAAGGCCGTGGCTCTGTGTTTACCCTGGAGATCCCCCTGGCCATCGACCAGCACAGCCAGCCGTCGATCGCCCTGGATGCCGAGGGCAAGCACAGCGCAGGCGAAGGTCGCCATGTGTTGCTGGTGGAGGACAACCCGGTCAATCGCACCGTGGTCGAAGCCATGCTGCGCAGCCTGGGCTTTGAAGTCAGCCTGGCCACCGATGGCGCCGAGGCGATCCGCAGTGCCGAGAGCCTGATTTTCACCGCGATCCTGATGGATTGTCGCTTGCCCTTGATCGACGGTTATGAAGCCACCCGGCAGATTCGCCAACTACCCGGCTGCGCCGATCTGCCGATCATCGCCCTGACGGCCAACGCCTTGCAGGGCGACCGGGAAGCGTGCCTTGCGGCCGGAATGAACGATTACCTGGCCAAGCCGTTCAAACGCACGGATTTGCAGCAAATCCTGCAGCGCTGGGTGCAATAGCGACGCGCCATCAGCCAACTGCGACTGGCGTGAAAGACGAAAGTGCGGCAGTCTTAGGCACCCGAACGGGCCCCTAAACAGGCTCGGTTTAAAATTTCAGTGAACAAGTGTACATTCAGTGCCTTGCCGCTGTGACTTTCACTACAACGCAATAGTCTATGTGTAGGCTGCCGACATGAGGCATGAACGCTTCATTCGGTTCGGGAAGATTTGCCCTACCCTGCCGCATGGGATTATTGAGGAGCTCGCATGACCAAACAAAACGCCTTTACTCGGGAAGACCTGCTGCGCTGCAGTCGCGGTGAGCTGTTCGGCCCAGGTAACGCGCAACTGCCCGCCCCGAACATGCTGATGGTGGATCGCATCACCCATATCAGCGAAGAGGGTGGCAAGTACGGCAAAGGTGAATTGGTCGCCGAGCTGGATATCACCCCGGACCTGTGGTTCTTCGCCTGTCACTTCGAAGGTGACCCTGTGATGCCGGGCTGCCTGGGCCTCGACGCCATGTGGCAACTGGTCGGCTTCTACCTGGGCTGGCAAGGCCTGCCAGGCCGTGGCCGCGCCCTGGGTTCGGGCGAAGTGAAGTTCTTTGGCCAGGTCCTGCCGACCGCCAAGAAAGTCACCTACAACATTCAAATCAAGCGCGTCCTCAAGGGCAAGCTGAACCTGGCAATCGCCGACGGTTCGGTGACTGTCGACGGTCGCGAGATCTATACTGCCGAAGGCCTTCGGGTCGGCGTATTTACTTCCACTGACAACTTTTAAGGGTTATCCGCATGCGCCGCGTCGTTATCACTGGTCTGGGCATCGTTTCTTGCCTGGGCAATGACAAAGAGACCGTCACCGCTAACCTGCGTGCAAGTCGCCCTGGCATCCGCTTCAACCCGGAATATGCCGAAATGGGTCTGCGTAGCCAGGTTTCCGGCTCCATCGACCTGCCCCTCGAAGAACTGATCGATCGCAAGATCTATCGCTTCGTGGGCCACGCTGCCGCCTACGCCTACCTGGCCATGAAAGACGCCATCGCCGACTCCGGCCTGAGCGAAGACCAGGTATCGAACGTACGCACCGGCCTGATCGCCGGCTCCGGCGGCGCATCGACCCTCAACCAGATGGAAGCGCTGGACATCCTGCGCGAAAAAGGCGTGAAGCGCGTTGGCCCGTACCGTGTCACGCGGACCATGGGCAGCACCGTTTCGGCCTGCCTGGCCACGCCGTTCCAGATCAAGGGCGTGAACTACTCGATCTCCTCCGCATGCGCCACCAGTGCACACTGCATCGGCACCGCCGTTGAACAGATCCAACTGGGCAAGCAGGACATCGTGTTCGCCGGCGGCGGTGAAGAAGAACATTGGAGCCAGTCGTTCCTGTTCGACGCCATGGGTGCCCTGTCCACCCAGTACAACGAAACCCCAGAAAAGGCCTCCCGCGCCTACGACGCCAAGCGTGACGGTTTCGTCATCGCCGGCGGTGGCGGCATGGTGGTGGTCGAGGAGCTGGAACACGCCCTGGCCCGTGGTGCCAAGATCTACGCGGAAATCGTCGGCTACGGCGCTACTTCCGATGGCTACGACATGGTTGCGCCAAGCGGTGAAGGCGCCATCCGCTGCATGCAGATGGCCATGTCCACCGTGGATACCCCGATCGACTACCTGAACACCCACGGCACTTCGACTCCGGTCGGCGACGCCAAGGAAATGGAAGGCGTGCGTGCGGTATTCGGCGACAAGGCTCCGAAAATCAGCTCCACCAAGAGCCTCTCCGGTCACTCCCTGGGCGCCGCCGGCGTTCACGAAGCGATCTACTGCCTGCTGATGATGGAAGGCAACTTCATGGCCGGCTCGGCCAACATCGACGAGATCGACCCGGTCGTCGCCGATATGCCGATCCTGACCAAGACGGTTGAAAACGTAAAAGTCGACACCGTGATGAGCAACAGCTTCGGCTTCGGTGGCACTAACGCCACCCTGGTGCTGAAACGCTGGCAGGGTAAGTAAGCCCCGCAGGTTGAGTAGATGAAAAAGCCCCGACTGGTTCGGGGCTTTTTTATGGGCGACTGGATGCCCCCGCCCTGCAGCCGGTCTCCTGGAAGTTATCAGCGCTCCGCCGCATTGGCGTAAGACGAAAACGAAATATCAACGCGCACCCTCATCGCGACGAGGTTTAGGCAGGATGGCCAGGAAGTTATCCCTCGCCACTTTGTGGGCAACGTCTTCAGGCAATGCATCAAGGAACACATCAAAGCGGTGCATTTCCTTACCCAGCTTGTTGAAACGCCCGACGACGTCCGAACCCAGCATAAAGCGCTCCGGGAAGCGTTCCACCAGCGCTACCCACTCCGGCCGAGGCTTGCCCGCATCATCCAGTAAGTACGGCGTGAGCATGCTCCACGACAGGTCGATATACAGGTTGGGGTAAGCCTCGAGCATGCGGCTCAAGGTGGGCAGCAAAAAGTCCATCTGCACCTGGTGGCGATGAATTTCCTTGCTGGTGCCAGCGTGGGCCCAGATAAAGCGGGTGTGCGGATGGTTGCGCAGCGGCTCTTCGATTTCGGCCAAATACAGCGGGTTACGCTCGCGCTTGGAGGTGATGTTGGAGTGCAGCATCACCGGCAAGTCGTTTTCCGCCGCCAGATGATAGATGCGTGTCATGGCTTCGTTATTGGCGCGCGGGGTATCCCCCGATGTGAGGGCGGTAAGGTCGTCGTGACGGGTAAACACTTCACCGATGCCCTGCCACAGCCCCGGGTTGAGGTCGAGCATGCGCTGGATATGGGCATCCGAGTTCTTGTCGTTGGGGTTGAAGCCGGACAGAAACGGATGAAAGTGCTGGCGTTGTTCAGGTGTCAGTCTATTTACCGCTGCGGCAACAATCACGTCAGTGGCGCTGTACCAATAGGCATCCGCGTCATCACCGGCGTAGTAGCGTGGGCGCTTGGGTTCGTCTTCGTGCCATTTCTTTGCGACGGGAATGCCGGAAATCATGACATGCTCGATGCGATTTTCTGCCATCGCCTTGAGCAACTTGTCCATCCCCGCCGTTTCCTGGAAGAAATCCACGTAATGCAGGTGCGCATCGCTGTAGGCATAGTCGCGAGCCTGTGCGACAAGGCTGCTGGCGGCGAGCAACAGGGCGAAACTCAGGCGGGTCCAGGGCACGGTACAACCTCGATAAGGGCGAATACCGGTAGACCTTGCGCGCCATACCGGGGTTCAGCCAGCAAAAAATGTGGAACACCCCAGCGCCTGCATGCTCTATAACTGCATGACCTTCATTCTGCCACCCCGTGAGGTTTGCCATGCCTGTTACCGTCAATACGCTGAACGCAGACAACTTCCGCCACAGCGTCAATATCAATAACCACGAGCTGTTTACCGACCTGCCCAAGAGCCTGGGTGGTGACGACTCGGCGCCCTCTCCCCATGATTATTTCGACGCCGCGCTGGCATCATGCAAGGCGCTGACCGTCAAGCTCTATGCCCAGAAAAAAGACATCCCGCTGACCGGTGTCACCGTGGAAGTCACCCACGACGCCACCGAAGAGCAAAAGGGCAAATACAAGCTCAACGTCAAGCTGACGCTCAAGGGCGTACTCACCGACGAACAGCGCGACGAGTTGCACCGTGTGGCCGATCGCTGCCCGGTACACAAGCTGATGACCACCGCCGAGGTCACCATTGAAACTCGCCTCTCTGAAGGCGCGTTCAGCCAATAGCGGCAACATCTCGTCGGGCGGGTTATGCTCAGCGCCATCTAACCCGCTCAGACTGGGACGCACCATGAACACCCTCACCGTGATCCGCCCACGCCCTGAAGATGTCGAAGGCCAACCCATCCTGCGCCCGCTGCCTTCGCGCGAATGCCGCAGCGTCGGGCCGTTCGTGTTCTTCGATCATATGCTGCCCACCCGTTATGCACCGGGGAGCGGCATGAATATCCGCCAGCACCCGCATATTGGCCTGTCCACCCTCACCTACTTGTTTGAAGGCGTACTGCAGCACAAGGACAGCCTGGGTTCCGACCAAGTGGTAGAGGGACGTCAGTTGGATGACCGCCGGCAGCGCGATTGCCCATGTCGAGCGCACACCCGAGGCACTGAAGGCCAATGGTTTCACCCTGCATGGCCTGCAAGTGTGGCTGGCATCGCCCAAGGACCACGAAGAGGGGCCGGGGCATTACAGCCATCACCCTGCGGCGAGCCTGCCGGTGAGTGACAACCTGGGCGTGCGGATTCGCCTGATCGCCGGCAGTGGCTTCTGCCTCAAATCACCGGTGCCGGTGCTGTCGCCTACGTTGTATGCAGATGTGCACATGCAAACGGCCACGACCCTGCTGATTCCTGACGAGCACGAGGAACGCGCGGTGTATGTGCTGGAGGGTGAAGTACAGCTGGAGGGTGAGCGGCTTGAGGTGCACAGCCTGGTGGTATTGCCGGCCGGGCAGGAAATGACCCTATTCGCCGAAAGCGATTGCCACGTGGTGGTGTTTGGCGGGGCACCACTGGATGGGCCGCGGCGGATCAACTGGAATTTTGTCGCTAGCGATCCGCTGAAGATCGAGCAGGCCAGGCAGCGCTGGGCCGATGGGGATTGGCCGACGGTGCCGGGTGAAACTGAAAGAATTGAGTTGCCTGTGAGATAGCTATCGGGGGCAAGCCCCCTCCCACACTTGATTGGATTCACACGGTCAAAATGTGGGAGGGGGCTTGCCCCCGATGAAACCGGAACAGGCGCTGAAGATTTAGCCCTTGAACACTTCGTCCAGCAAGTTATGCATCGACTGGAAGGCCCGCGCAGCGGTCTTCGCGTCGTACATCATCTTGCCCGGCACATTGGCATCCGGGTCAGTGAAGGAATGCACCGCACCGCCGTAGCTCAGCAATTGCCAATCCACGCCCGCCGTGTTCATTTCAGCTTCGAACGCTGGCAGTTGCTCTTTCGGCACCAGCGGGTCGGAAGCCCCGTGCAGCACCAGCACTGAACCCTTGATGTTTTTCGCATCTGCCGGGTTCGGCGTGTCGAGGGTGCCGTGGAACGATACGGCTGCCTTCAATGGCGCACCGGTACGCGCCAGCTCCAGGGAGCAGCAACCGCCGAAGCAGAAACCAAAGGTGGCCAGCTTCGAGGTGTCCACTGCCGCTTCGGTCTGGCCCAGCAGCTGCTCAAGGGCAGCCTGCATGCGCTTGTTCAGCAACGGGCGATCATTCTTCAACGGCATCATTGCGGCACCGGCTTCATCGCCATTCGACGGGCGCACGGTTTGCCCGTAGAGGTCGGCGATCAGCACCACGTAGCCCTTGGCGGCAACGCTCTTGGCGATTTCTTCGGCACCCGCACTCACACCCATCCAGTTCGGCGCCATCAGCAGGCCGGGCAGCGGGTTCTTTTGGCTGGCATCGAACGCCAGGCGGCTTTCATAAGACTGGCCATCAATCTGATAGACCACGGAACGCACAGTAACTTGGCTCATCATTTACTCCAGTTGAAGATCACTAGAACGGAAATGGGCTGTAGGAGCGAGCTTGCTCGCTCCTACAAACGAAAAAACCCGCCGAAGCGGGTTTTTCTACAACGGTGTCAGATCGACAGTTCAACCAACAGCTTGTTCAGTCGGCGCACGTAGGCGGCCGGGTCTTTGAGGCTGTCGCCAGCGGCCAGGGCCGCCTGGTCGAAGAGGATGTGCGACAGGTCGCCAAACCGCTCTTCGCTCTGCTCGCCGTCGAGTTTCTCGATCAGCGGGTGAGCCGGGTTGAATTCGAAGATCGGCTTGGAGTCCGGGACCTTCTGGCCGCTGGCTTCGAGGATCTGGCGCATCTGCATGCCCAGGTCCTGCTCGCCAATGGCCAGGATCGCCGGGGAGTCGGTCAGACGGTGGGAAACCCGCACTTCGCTGACGGCATCGCCCAGCGACGCCTTGATCCGCTCAACCAGGCCTTCTTTGGCCTTCGCGACTTCTTCGGCTTCTTTCTTCTCTTCTTCGGAGTCCAGGTTACCCAGGTCCAGGTCGCCACGGGCTACGTCGACAAAGGATTTGCCGTCGAACTCGTTGAGGTAGCTCATCAGCCACTCATCGATACGGTCGGTCAGCAGCAGCACTTCGATGCCTTTCTTGCGGAAGACTTCCAGGTGCGGGCTGTTCTTGACCTGTGCGTAGGTTTCGCCGGTCAGGTAGTAGATCTTGTCCTGACCTTCCTTGGCACGAGCCAGGTACTCGGCCAGGGAAACGACCTGCTCGCCCTCTTCACCCTGGGTGGAAGCAAAGCGCAGCAGACCGGCGATTTTCTCCTTGTTGGCGAAATCTTCTGCCGGGCCTTCTTTCATGACCTGACCGAAGTTTTTCCAGAAGCCCTTGTATTGCTCAGGCTCGTTCTTCGCCAGTTTCTCCAGCATGTCGAGTACGCGCTTGGTCAGCGCCGACTTCATGGAGTCGATGATCGGGTCTTTTTGCAGGATTTCCCGCGACACGTTCAACGACAGGTCATTGGAGTCGACCACGCCCTTGATAAAGCGCAGGTACAGCGGCAGGAACGACTCCGCCTGGTCCATCACGAACACGCGCTGCACGTAAAGCTTCAGGCCTTTCGGCGCTTCACGCTGGTACAGGTCGAACGGCGCACGGGCCGGCACGTAAAGCAGCGAACTGTATTCCAGCTTACCCTCGACCTTGTTATGGCTCCAGCTCAGCGGGTTTTCGTAGTCGTGACCGATGTGTTTGTAGAACTCCTGGTATTCCTCGTCCTTGATCTCGGTACGCGGACGGGTCCACAGGGCACTGGCGCGATTGACGGTTTCCCATTCCTCGGCAGGCTTCTCTTCACCTTCGGCAGCGGCTTGTTCTTTCGGCAGCTCGATCGGCAAGGCGATATGGTCGGAGTACTTCTTGATGATATTGCGCAGGCGCCAGCCATCGGCGAACTCGTCTTCACCGGATTTGAGGTGCAGGACGATGCGGGTACCACGGTCAGCCTTGTCGATGGTGGCGATTTCAAATTCGCCCTCACCTTTGGAAGCCCAATGCACGCCTTCGCTGGCGTCAAGGCCGGCACGACGGCTGAACACTTCAACCTTGTCGGCAACGATGAAGGCCGAGTAGAAGCCCACGCCGAACTGGCCGATCAGGTGCGAATCTTTCTTTTGGTCGCCCGACAGGTTTTTCATGAAGTCGGCGGTGCCGGATTTGGCGATGGTCCCCAGGTGGGTGATCGCATCGTCGCGGCTCATGCCGATACCGTTATCTTCGAGGGTGACGGTATTGGCGTCTTTGTCGAAGCTCACACGGATTTTCAGTTCCGCGCCACCTTCCAGCAGCTCAGGCTTGGACAGGGCTTCGAAACGTAATTTGTCGACAGCGTCAGAGGCGTTCGAGATCAATTCGCGAAGGAAGATTTCCTTGTTGGAATACAGCGAATGGATCATGAGGTGCAGCAGTTGCTTCACCTCGGTCTGGAAGCCCAGGGTTTCCTTTTGAGTTTCCACACTCATGGTCATCAAACTCCAATTGGATGGCAGTGGCCGCGCCCTTGAGGGTTGGCGGCGGGTTGTCATCAAAGTTGGGGGCTAAGACCAGGATTTCAAGGGCGGCTTCCTTCCTCGATCTTGAAATGCGCACGAGCGGTGGCAATCGGTTCGGCAGCGGTGCTTTGCCAGGCGGTGATCGCGACATTCGCCACCCGTCGGCCCTGGCGCCACACCTGGCATTTGGCGTAAGTGTCGCGAAACTGGCCGGCGCGCAGGTAATCGAGCGAGAAATCGATGATTTTCGGGATACCCGGCGCTCCGGTAAACACCAGCAGGTGCAACGCCGCTGCCAGCTCCATAAAGCCGGCGATCACCCCGCCGTGAAGCGCAGGCAATATGGGGTTACCAATATTGTCCTTGTGGGCCGGCAGGCGAAACAGCAATTCATCCCCCAGCCGGGTGCATTCGATACCGATCAGTTTGGCGTAGGGGATCAGGTCCAGCAGGGCCTCGTAGTTGCCTCGCTGATGGGCCTGTTCCAGGCGAGTCTTGAATCGATGTGTCATGCCTGCTCTCCCTTGATGGCGCTGCCCAATCCGTGGGTGCCCTTGAGACGCTTGCCCATGCGCATGAAGGTGCCCACCACATGGGCGATGGGTTGTTGCGGGTCGTCCTGGTAGGCAAAGCCACGGGTAAAGATCACGTCGGTGGTCACTCGGTAGCATTGGGCGAATCCATATACCGGCTTATGTGGCTCGGCGGGATGCATATAGTCGACACGCAGGTCCAGGGTCGGGCACACCTCGAACTCCGGCAGGACACACAGGGTGGCCATGCCGCAGGCAGTGTCCATTAAAGAGGTCAGCGCGCCACCATGGATCACGCCGGTCAGGGGATCTCCCACCAGTTGTGCGGCGTAGGGCATGACCAACGTGATGCCCTCCTCGCTGGCATGATGAGTGGTGATACCCAGCACCTGGCAATGGCGCAAGGCCGAGACAAAGCGCTTCGCGCGCTCTAACAAGGGATTTTCGGTCATTCGTTGCAGACTCTTATTAGTGTTGATGTGCGAAATAGACGGTACGCGCGAAAGTTCCTCTGAGACCGTTGTTTATATATCTGTGGAATAAAAGGAACTAATGCTGAACGCCCATGCTCGAAAGGCCAGTAGATATCTTCACTAAGGAGAAACACCCCATGCGTAAGACTTTAGCTATTTCCATGATGTTGGCCGCTGCCCTCGGTCTCGCTGCTTGCGACAAGAAATCCGAAGACAAAGCCCAAGATGCCGCAGCGCATTCTGAGCAAGCTCAAAAAGACATGGCGAAAGCTCAGGATAAAGTGAACGACGCTGCGAAAGAAAACGCCGATGCTGCCAAAGCTCAGGCTGAATCGAACGACGCCGCCGCAAAAGAAGCAGCACCTGCTACTCCTGCCACCGGTTCCTGATACCGTAGCATGAAATAGCTTCGCTGCAAAAAGAAAGCCCGCTTATATAGCGGGCTTTACTTTGTCTGCTGTTTTTAACCCGCCGCGTCACGCATTAAATCTCCTCTTTGGCGGCCTCAGGCATCGGTGTATCCGTCTGCGTATACACCATCACTTGCAGTACGTCGGAATGAAACTCCCGACGATACAACACGAACACCACCCCGGCACTCATCAACATGAACAACCAGGGGCTGACGAACCACGCCAGCATGGTCATGCCGAAGTAATAAGAACGCAGGCCAAAGTTGAACTGGTTGGCGGCCATGGAGATCACTCGCGCCGCACGCAGGGCAAACGCCTTGCGCTCCTGCTCCGACACATGCCGCTCACCGATCATCGGCGCCGACCCTACCAGCACCGCGGCAAAGTTGTACTGGCGCATGCACCAACTGAAGGTGAAGAAGGCATAGACAAAGACCAGCGCCAGGCAGAGCAGCTTGATCTCCGACATGCCCTGGGAGGCCTGCTGCACCATGGGTATGTCGGCCAGCAATGACACCGCCCGCTCGGAGGCCCCCAGCACCGTGAGAATGCCGGCGAGGATGATCAAGGTGCTGGAGGCGAAGAATGAGGCATTACGCTCCAGGTTGCCGATCACGCTGGCGTCGGCAATCCGGTTGTCGCGCAGCAGCATGCGGCGCATCCAGTCCTCGCGATACAAATGCAGCACGCTGGCCAGGCAAGCAGTGTCTCGGGCTTTCCAGGTGGCATAACGGGTGTAGCCGCCCCAACACAGGACGAACCAGAGGGCAGCAAGCAGGTGAATCTGATTGGCTTCGACGAACGACATGCGGGTCCTTGCAGAAAGGAGATTGAAAAACTTTTTGCGTCTGTTCGACGTTAGCGCAAAGAAAAAGACACGGCCCGCCGCTCAAAAAAAATGCCCCGTATCGATTGATACGAGGCATTTCCGTACTGCATGAAACCCGCTTGTTATGCGATGGCTTCGCTGCGCTTACCCAGCATACGATCAATGACGACCGCCACACCCAGCGTCATCACCGACGGCACCAGCCACGCCAGGCCTTGCTCGCTCAGCGGCAGGTTCGCCAGCTGCGAAGGCATCCAGCCTGCCAGGCCTGCGCCCTTGAGCGCGTCGATGCAGCCAAAGATGAACGACACCAGCATCACCGGCCCGACGATACGGCCCTGCTCCTGCCAGAAGTCTTTGCAGAAGCTCAGGGCCACCAGCACGATGCACGGCGGGTAGATCGCGGTGAGTACCGGGATCGAGAATGCAATCAGCTTGGTCAGGCCCAGGTTCGACACGAACAGCGAGAACAGCGCCAGGATCACTACCAGAGTCTTGTAGGACAGCGGCAGGATTTTGCTGAAGTACTCGGCGCAAGCACACGTCAGGCCGACCGCGGTGACCAGGCACGCGAGCGAAATCAACACCGCCAGGAAACCACTGCCCAGGGAGCCGAAGGTGTGTTGCACATAAGCGTGCAATACAGCCGCGCCATTGGCAGCGCCGGCAGCGACTTCATGACTGCCCGCCCCGAGGCGGAACAGACTGATGTACACCAGCGCCAAACCTACGCCGGCAATCAACCCGGCAATGATCGCGTAGCGGGTGATCAGCTTGGGCGATTCGACACCACGGGAACGGATCGCGTTGACGATCACAATGCCAAACACCAGCGCACCCAGGGTGTCCATGGTCAGGTAACCATTGATAAAGCCCTGGGAGAACGGTGCAGCAACGTATTCCGGGGTGGCGACACCCACCTCACCGGCCGGCAGGGCAAACGCGGCAATGCCGAGGATGGCCAGCGCGATGATCTTCAGCGGCGCCAGGAAGCGACCCACGGTGTCCAGCAGTCGGCCTGGGTACAGGGAGACAAAGAACACCACCAGGAAATACACCGAGCTGTAGAGGAACAGCGCCAGCGGGCTTTCGCCGGTCAGCGGCGCCAGGCCCACTTCAAACGACACGGTCGCGGTACGCGGGGTGGCGAACAGCGGCCCTACCGCCAGATACGCAGCCGCCGCGAGCAGGCCACCGGCGATCTTGCCGATCGGGCTGCTCAACGCGTCCATGCCGCCGCCGACCTTGGCCAGGGCGATCACGGTGACCACCGGCAGGCCGACGGCAGTGATCAGGAAGCCCAGCGCCGCCATCCAGACATGAGGCCCGGACTGCAAACCAACGATAGGCGGGAAGATGATGTTGCCGGCGCCCACGAACAGGGCGAAGGTCATGAAGCCCAACGCCAGGATGTCCTGGCTTTTCAACACTTTCATTTGAGGAAATACCACACTACTGAATCGGAATTTAGAGAGGGATTCCCTATGGATGAGGGAAATGCTGCCGGCCCTTATGGGCACCGACCGGTCTAGCGCGCGGCTTCCTTTTGGGAGGCGGACGCATAAAGAGGCGGCTAGCCTAACGAATTTGCGGGTCAAACGCACTGTTGGGGGGCGAACTGTCCGATAAGCGACATTTTTATGTCGCGTTTTTATATCTAAATTTTGAAATGCGATCGGATGTGGGAGCGGGCTTGCTCGCGAAAGCGGCGTGTCAGTCAGCTCACGAGTGGCTGATACACCGCTTTCGCGAGCAAGCCCCCTCCCACATTTTGATCTTCGCCAACTTCAGAATGCACAAAGGCCACCCGAAGGTGGCCTTTGCTGGTAAAGCGTCAGCTAAGCGCGAGGCTTACTTGACAGCCCAACCGGTCAGCTCAGCCAAGGCCTTGCCGATGTCTGCCAGCGAACGCACGGTTTTAACGCCTGCGTCTTGCAGTGCAGCGAATTTCTCGTCTGCAGTGCCTTTGCCGCCAGAGATGATTGCGCCAGCATGACCCATGCGCTTGCCCGCAGGGGCAGTCACACCAGCGATGTAGGAAACAACCGGCTTGGTCACGTGTGCCTTGATGTAGGCTGCCGCTTCTTCTTCAGCCGAACCGCCGATCTCACCGATCATCACGATCGCTTCGGTCTTCGGGTCTTCCTGGAACAGCTTCAGGATGTCGATGAAGTTGGAGCCTGGGATCGGGTCACCGCCGATGCCGACGCAAGTCGACTGACCGAAACCGGCGTCAGTGGTCTGCTTCACAGCTTCGTAGGTCAGGGTGCCGGAACGGGAAACGATACCGACTTTACCTGGCAAGTGAATGTGACCTGGCATGATGCCGATCTTGCATTCGCCTGGAGTGATCACGCCTGGGCAGTTAGGGCCGATCAGGACTACGCCCAGCTCGTCGCACTTAACTTTAGCGTCCAGCATGTCCAGGGTAGGAATGCCTTCGGTGATGCAAACGATCAGCTTGATGCCGCCGAATGCCGCTTCCAGGATCGAGTCCTTGCAGAAAGGAGCTGGAACGTAGATCACGCTGGCGGTGGCGCCAGTGGCAGCTACAGCGTCTTTCACGGTGTTGAACACTGGCAGGCCCAGGTGCTCGGTGCCGCCTTTGCCCGGCGTTACGCCGCCAACCATCTTGGTGCCGTATTCGATGGCTTGCTGGGTGTGGAAACTACCTTGCGAACCGGTAATACCCTGGCAGATAACTTTGGTGTCTTTATTGATCAGGACGCTCATTATTTGCCCTCCGCAGCTTTGACAACTTGTTGAGCAGCGTCGGTCAGGCTGGTAGCCGCGATGATGTTCAAACCGCTTTCTGCCAGTACTTTAGCGCCCAGTTCAGCGTTGTTGCCTTCAAGGCGAACAACAACCGGGATTTTAACGCCGACTTCTTTCACTGCACCGATGATGCCTTCGGCAATCATGTCGCAACGAACGATGCCGCCGAAGATGTTGACCAGTACTGCAGCGACGTTGGAGTCGGACAGGATGATCTTGAAGGCTTCGGTTACGCGTTCTTTGGTAGCACCACCGCCCACGTCGAGGAAGTTGGCTGGTTTGCCGCCATGCAGGTTGACGATGTCCATGGTACCCATGGCCAGGCCAGCACCGTTGACCATGCAACCGATGTTACCTTCCAGGGCTACGTAGTTCAGTTCGAACTTGGCAGCGTGCGCTTCGCGCGGATCGTCTTGCGACGGATCGTGGAAAGTCTTCAGCTTAGGCTGACGGTACATGGCGTTGGCGTCGATGTTGATCTTGGCGTCGAGGCAGTGCAGATCGCCGTCAGCCTTGATCACCAGCGGGTTCACTTCCAGCAGGGCCAGATCGTGATCCTGGAACAGTTTGGCCAGACCTACGAAGATCTTGGCGAACTGGGCAACTTGCTTGCCTTCCAGACCCAACTGGAAAGCCAGCTCGCGACCCTGGAATGGCTGGGCGCCAACCAGTGGATCGATAGTGGCTTTCAGAATTTTTTCTGGGGTTTCGTGAGCGATCTTCTCGATGTCCACGCCACCTTCGGTGGAAGCCATGAACACGATGCGACGGCTCGAACGGTCAACGACAGCGCCCAGGTACAGCTCTTTAGCGATATCAGTGCACGATTCAACCAGGATCTTGGTGACTGGCTGGCCATTGGCATCAGTCTGGTAGGTCACCAGACGCTTGCCCAGCCACTGCTGTGCGAAGGCCTTGGCGTCTTCTTTGCTGCGAACCAGCTTAACGCCGCCCGCTTTACCGCGACCACCAGCGTGGACCTGGGCTTTGACAACCCACTCGGTGCCGCCGATCTTATCGCAAGCTTCTGCTGCTGCTTCCGGGGTGTCTACTGCGTAGCCCTTGGAAACTGGCAGGCCGTATTCAGCGAACAGCTGCTTACCCTGATACTCGTGAAGATTCATGCTTTTTACCGTCTTCGTTAGGTACTGCGCATTCGGCGCTGCGCTCATTATGAGTGCCGCGCCACCTGTGACTGCTGCTTGCGCAACTTGCGGGGCTCAAGGCCCGTAAAGCTGCGCAAGACTGCGTCCAGCGGATATTCCGCGGTGAGTCTTGCGCGCAAGGCTCACGACGGGCAACTCCGCCGTGGTTTCTTATTATCTCGCTTAGCGCTTCTTCTTGTTGGCGATGTGGATGGCATGACCATTCACTGCCAACGCGGCTTCGTGCAGCGCTTCGGACAGGGTCGGATGGGAGAAGACCATCATGCCGATGTCCTCGGCACTGGTGCCGAATTCCATACCGATCGCGCCCTGCTGAACCAGTTCTGCTGCGCCTGGGCCAATCACGTGGACGCCCAATACGCGGTCAGTCTTGGCATCAGCGATGACTTTGACAAAACCACCGGTGTCGTTGGCTGCCATGGCACGGCCAGAAGCGGCAAACGGGAAGGTGCCGACGTTAACTTCAACGCCTTCAGCTTTCAACTGCTGTTCGTTCTTGCCGACCCATGCAATTTCCGGGTGGGTGTAGATAACCGACGGGATCAGGTCGTAGTTCATCTGGGTTTTGTGACCCTTGATGCGCTCGACAACCATAATGCCTTCTTCGGAAGCTTTGTGCGCGAGCATCATGCCGCGAACCACGTCGCCGATGGCGTAGACGCCAGGAACGGTGGTAGCGCAGTGATCGTCAACGTGGATGAAGCCACGCTCGTCGATGTTCACGCCGCTGTCGGAAGCCAGCAGGTCGGTGGTCACTGGACGGCGACCTACGGCTACGATCAGCTTGTCGAAAGTGATGGTCTGTTCGCCATCCTTGTCGGTGTAGGTCACAACGACTTCTTCGCCGTTAACCTTAGAGCCGGTCACGCGAGCGCCCAGCTTGATGTCCAGACCTTGTTTGGTCAGGGTTTTCAGCGCTTCCTTGGACACTGCGGTGTCGGCAGCCAGCAGGAACGTGTCCAGGGCTTCCAGCACGGTCACTTCGGAACCCAGGCGGGACCAGACCGAACCCAGTTCCAGGCCGATCACGCCAGCGCCGATCACGCCCAGGCGCTTAGGCACAGCCTGGAATTCCAGGGCGCCGGTCGAATCAACGATCACGTTCTGGTCGACAGGAGCCGGTGGAATGTCGATTGGACGCGAGCCTGGAGCCAGGATCACGTTCTCGGCTTCGATGATTTCTACCGAACCGTCCGGCTTGGTGATTTCAACTTTCTTGCCGGCCAGCAGTTTGCCGTGGCCTTGCAAGGAAGTTACGCCGTTGGCCTTGAACAAGGTCGCAACGCCGGAAGTCAGGCCTTTAACGATGTTGGCTTTACGGCCGACCATTGCTGGCACGTCCATGGTCACGCCAGCATGGTTGATGCCGTGGATCGCGAAGCCGTCTTGGGCTTCGTGGAATTTCCAGGAGCTGTCCAGCAGCGCCTTGGAAGGAATGCAACCAACGTTCAGGCAAGTACCGCCCAGTGCCAGTTTGCCTTCCTTGTCGGTGTATTTTTCGATGCAAGCAGTCGAGAGGCCCAGTTGTGCGGCCTTGATGGCGGCAACGTAGCCGCCAGGACCCGCACCAATCACTACAACGTCAAATTTCTGCGACATGAAAATAGTTCCTCTATTTAGCAGCAAGCTTTCAAGCCGCAAGCCCCAAGCCCAACTGCCTTATCCGGCAATCTGTCACTTGAGGCCTGCAGCTGCTTCTATCAGATATCCAGCAGCAGACGAGCCGGGTCTTCCAGCAGGTTCTTGATGGTCACCAGGAAAGTCACGGCTTCTTTACCATCGATCAGACGGTGATCGTAAGACAGCGCCAGGTACATCATTGGGCGGATCACGACTTGGCCGTTGATGGCCATCGGACGCTGGATGATGTTGTGCATGCCCAGGATTGCAGCTTGTGGCGGGTTAACGATCGGCGTCGACATCATCGAACCGAAGGTACCACCGTTGGTGATGGTGAAGGTACCACCGGTCATCTCGTCGATGGTCAGCTTGCCGTCACGAGCTTTCTTGCCGAAGCCGGCGATGCCGCCTTCGATTTCGGCCAGGCTCATCAGCTCGGCGTTACGCAGGACCGGAACCACCAGGCCACGGTCGCTGGACACGGCAACGCCGACGTCTGCATAGCCGTGGTAAACGATGTCGCCGCCGTCGATGGAAGCGTTGACTGCCGGGAAGCGTTTCAGCGCTTCGGTTGCCGCTTTCACGAAGAACGACATGAAGCCCAGGCGCACGCCGTTGTGAGACTTCTCGAACAGATCCTTGTACTTCGAACGCAGGGCCATGACTTCGGTCATGTCGACTTCGTTGAACGTGGTCAGCATCGCCATGTTCGACTGTGCTTCAACCAGACGCTTGGCCACGGTGGCGCGAACGCGGGTCATCGGTACACGCTTCTCGGTGCGGTCGCCGGCAGCGAACACAGGCGCGGCGGCAGCCGGTGCAGCAGCCTTGGCAGGCGCGGCAGCCGGAGCGTTTTTCTTCGCTTCAACCGCGGCAACCACGTCTTCCTTGGTCACACGGCCGTCTTTGCCAGTGCCTTTGATGGAAGCCAGGTTGATGCCGTTTTCTTCAGCCAGCTGACGCGCAGCCGGTGCAGCGATTGGATCTTCGCCCCCCGCAGCCGGAGCGGCAGCAGGCGCCGAAGCAGCGGCCGGTGCAGCAGCGGCAGCAGGAGCAGCGGCAGCGGCAGCGCTGCCCTCTTCGATCGAGCCCAGCACCTGGTTCGACAGAACGGTAGCGCCTTCTTCGGCAACGATTGCGCCCAGCACGCCGTCAGCTTCGGCCAACACTTCCAGCACGACTTTGTCGGTCTCGATGTCGACGATCAGGTCGTCACGCTTGACGGCCTCACCTGGTTTCTTGTGCCAGGTGGCAACGGTGCCATCGGCAACCGATTCCGGGAATGACGGGGCTTTGATTTCGATAGCCATTATCTGTGGGTCCTTAAAATTCGGTTTCAGTCAGCGCGAAGGCGTTAAACAGTGAAAGCATCTTGCAGCAGTTTTTCCTGCTGCTCGGCGTGCATCGACGCATAACCACACGCAGGTGCAGCGGAAGCATCACGGCCGGCGTACTCCAGGCCCAGGGCCTTGTTGTGGTTACCGATGCTGCGACGCAGGTGATGCTGGCTGCTGTACCAAGCGCCCTGGTTCATCGGTTCTTCCTGACACCACACCACATTCGTGAGGTTGGTGTAAGGCGCGATGATCTCCATGAGGTCATCTTCCGGGAACGGGTAAAGCTGCTCGATACGCACGATGGCGATGTCTTCGCGGCCTTCGGCACGGCGTTTTTCCAGCAGGTCGTAGTAGACCTTGCCGCTGCACAGGATCAGGCGAGTGACCTTGGCCGCGTCCAGCGTATCGATTTCTGGAATCACGGTCTGGAACGAACCGTCCGCCAGATCTTCCAGGGTCGAGATGGCCAATTTGTGACGCAGCAGCGATTTCGGGGTCAGCACTACCAGCGGCTTGCGCAGCGGGCGGATCACCTGGCGACGCAGCAAGTGGTAGATCTGGGCCGGGGTGGTCGGCACGCACACCTGGATGTTGTGCTCGGCGCACAGCTGCAGGTAACGCTCCAGACGGGCCGAGGAGTGCTCCGGACCCTGACCTTCATAACCGTGTGGCAGCAACATGGTCAGACCGCACAGACGGCCCCACTTGTGCTCGCCGCTGGTGATGAACTGGTCGATCACCACCTGGGCACCGTTGGCGAAGTCGCCGAACTGGGCTTCCCAGATCACCAGCGCCTGCGGCGTGGTGGTCGAGTAACCGTATTCGAACGCCAGTACGGCTTCTTCGGACAGGAACGAATCGTACAGGTCGAAACGCGGCTGGCCTTCGTACAGGTTCTGCAACGGGATGTAGGTGCCCGCGTCTTTCTGGTTGTGCAATACCGCGTGACGGTGCGAGAACGTACCACGGCCGATGTCCTGGCCGGTCATGCGGATCGGGTGACCTTCGAACGCCAGGGTCGCGTACGCCATGGTTTCGGCATAACCCCAGTTGATCGGCAGGCCGCCGGCTTGCATCTTCTGACGGTCTTCGTAGATCTTCGCAACCTGGCGCTGCACCACGAAGCCTTCCGGAATTTCCAGCAGCTTGGCGGACAGTTCCTGCAGGGTCTTGAGGTCGAACGAGGTGTCGTGACGCGCGGTCCAGGTGTGCCCCAGGTACGGACGCCAATCCACGAACAGCTCTTTGTTCGGCTCTTTGACCAGGCTTTTTACGACATGCAGGCCATTGTCCAGCGCGTTGCGGTATTCATCGATTTTCGCCTGAACACGCGCGTCATCCAATATACCGGCCTTGGTCAGGCTTTCGGCATACAGCTCACGGGTGGTGCGCTGCTTGGTGATCTGCTGATACATCAACGGCTGGGTGCCGCTTGGTTCGTCGGCTTCGTTGTGACCGCGACGGCGGTAGCAAACCAGGTCGATCACCACGTCACGCTTGAACTGCATGCGGTAGTCGACAGCCAGTTGGGTCACGAACAGTACGGCTTCCGGATCATCGCCATTCACATGGAGGATCGGCGCCTGGATCATCTTGGCAACGTCGGTGGCGTACTCGGTGGAACGCGCGTCCAACGGGTTGCTGATGGTGAAACCCACCTGGTTGTTGATGACGATGTGAACGGTACCGCCGGTCTTGAAGCCGCGAGTCTGCGACATCTGGAACGTTTCCAGGACCACGCCTTGACCGGCGAATGCCGCGTCACCGTGGATGGAAATCGGCAGGACCTTTTCACCGGTGGTGTCGTTACGACGATCCTGGCGAGCACGGACCGAACCCTCGACCACTGGAGAAACGATTTCCAGGTGGGATGGGTTGAAGGCCATGGCCAGGTGAACTTCACCGCCGGTGGTCATCACGTTGGACGAGAAGCCCTGGTGGTATTTAACGTCACCGGAACCCAGCTCGACCTTCTTCTTGCCTTCGAACTCGTCGAACAACTCACGCGGGTTCTTGCCGAAGGTGTTAACCAACACGTTCAGGCGACCACGGTGGGCCATGCCGATCACGATTTCCTTGGTGCCGTAGGAACCGGAACGCTGGATCAGCTCGTCGAGCATCGGAATCAGGCTCTCGCCGCCTTCCAGGCCGAAACGCTTGGTGCCGGGGTATTTGGTACCCAGGTATTTTTCCAGGCCCTCTGCTGCGGTCACGCGCTCAAGCAGGTGGCTGCGCACGTCGTCGGACAATACCGGGCGGCCGCGTACGCCTTCCAGGCGATGCTGGAACCAGTGGCGTTGCTCGGAATCGGTGATGTGCGTGAACTCAGCGCCGATGGTGCGGCAATATGTCTGCTGCAACGCTTCGTGAATTTCGCGTAGGCTCGCTTCCTCTTTGCCGATGAACAGGTCGCCGGCACGGAAGGTCGTATCAAGATCGGCATTGGTCAAGCCGTAATGATTGATCGACAGGTCTGCAGGTGCAGGACGCTGCCAGAGCCCCAGCGGGTCAAGCTGGGCCGCCTGGTGGCCACGCATCCGGTAGGCCTGGATCAGTCGCAGTACTTCAACTTGCTTCTTCTCGTGCTCACTGCTCACGCTTCCGGCGGAAACCGGCTGGGCGCGGCGCTGGTTCTTTGCCAGCAGCACGAACTGATCGCGAATTGTTGCGTGCGATACATCGGTGGCAGCGTTGCCGTCTGAAGACAACGTCTGAAATTTGGTGCGCCATTCTTCTGGCACAGCGTTAGGGTCGTGCAGGTAGAGCTCATAAAGCTCTTCCACATAGGCAGCGTTACCACCTGAAAGATAGCCGCTGTTCCACATGCGCTGCATCACGCTTTCTTGCATGCTTGGTCACCCTCGATTTGGGGACACCACCGGCGAAAACACCGAGTTTGCTTGCAAAAGGCCAAGTGCAGCGACCAAAACAAGCCACTTAGGATCACGCTGATAGTTCGGGTACCAACCCGAATGCCCCTGCTTGTCTCATTTCTTCAAAATAAGAGCCGCGGCTTTGTAAGTCGCTGCTCAAGTTAAAACTACGGCGCCGGTTGAAGCCTGCGCCGCAGCATTTACGGGCACAACGGTCCTGCCTTGTTACAACGTCAGTTACACGCCACTCTGCAGCAGCATGTTACGGATGTGACCAATGGCCTTAGTCGGGTTCAGGCCTTTGGGACATACGTTGACGCAGTTCATGATCCCGCGGCAGCGGAATACGCTGAACGGGTCATCCAGCGAAGCCAGGCGCTCGGACGTCTTGGTATCACGGCTGTCTGCCAGGAAGCGGTACGCTTGCAGCAGGGCAGCTGGACCCAGGAACTTGTCCGGGTTCCACCAGAAGGACGGGCAAGAGGTCGAGCAGCAGGCGCACAGGATGCACTCGTACAGACCGTCGAGCTTTTCACGCTCTTCAGGGGACTGCAGACGCTCGATGGCCGGAGCCGGCGTATCGTTCTGCAGGAACGGCTTAACTTTCTCGTATTGCTTGTAGAAGATGCTCATATCGACGACCAGGTCACGGATAACCGGCAAACCTGGCAGAGGACGAACGATCAGCTTGTTGCCTTTAACAACAGCAGACAGCGGCGTGATACACGCCAGGCCGTTTTTGCCGTTGATGTTCATGCCGTCGGAACCGCAAACACCTTCACGGCAAGAGCGACGATAGGAGAAACCCTCGTCCTGCTCTTTGATCAGTGCCAATACATCCAGCACCATCAGGTCTTTACCACCGGTATCGACCTGGAACTCCTGCATGAACGGCGCAGCGTCCTGATCAGGGTTGTAGCGATAAACACTGACTTTCAACATGGCAGCCACCCTTAGTAAGTCCGAATTTTCGGTTCAAACGTCGGAACCGTCTTCGGCGAGAAGTTCACAGCACGCTTGGTTACGCGCTTGTCACCCGGGAAATACAGGGTGTGGCACAACCAGTTTTCGTCATCGCGATCTTCAAAGTCTTCACGAGCGTGGGCACCACGGGATTCTTTACGAACCTCGGCGGCGATCGCAGTCGCTTCAGCCACTTCCAGCAGGTTTTGCAGCTCAAGGGCTTCGATACGAGCGGTGTTGAACGCCTGGCTCTTATCGTTGATCTTGACGTTGGCGATGCGCTTGCGCAGATCGGCCAGCTGGGCAATACCCTTCTGCATGTATTCGCCGGTACGGAATACACCGAAGTAGTTCTGCATGCAGTTCTGCAGTTCGCGACGCAGGGTTGCCACGTCTTCGCCATCAGTCCGCTCGTTCAGAGCGTTCAGACGCGCCAGGGCGGCCTCGATGTTGGCGTCGGTGGCGTCATCGTATTCGATGCCGTCGGTCAGGGCTTTTTCCAGGTGCAGGCCAGCTGCGCGGCCGAATACCACCAGGTCGAGCAGCGAGTTGCCGCCGAGACGGTTGGCACCGTGCACCGATACGCAAGCCACTTCGCCTACTGCGAACAGACCGTGGATGATCTCGTCCACGCCGTCGGCGTTCTGGGTGATCGCCTGGCCATGAATGTTGGTCGGAACACCGCCCATCATGTAGTGGCAGGTTGGAACAACCGGAACCGGAGCAACCACTGGGTCAACGTGGGCAAAGGTCTTGGACAGTTCACAGATACCCGGCAGGCGGCTGTGCAGCACTTCTTCACCCAGGTGATCGAGCTTCAGCAGCACGTGATCACCATTCGGGCCACAGCCGTTACCGGCGATGATTTCCTTAACCATCGAACGAGCAACAACGTCACGACCCGCCAGGTCTTTCGCGTTCGGAGCATAACGCTCCATGAAACGCTCGCCGTGCTTGTTGATCAGGTAACCACCTTCACCACGGCAACCCTCGGTCACCAGTACACCAGCGCCGGCGATGCCGGTCGGGTGGAACTGCCACATTTCGATGTCTTGCACCGGCACGCCGGCACGCAGTGCCATGCCGACGCCGTCACCGGTGTTGATCAGGGCATTGGTGGTCGACGCGTAGATACGACCTGCACCGCCAGTCGCCAGAACAGTAGCCTTGGCGCGGATGTAGGTGGTTTCACCGGTTTCGATGCAGATGGCGATCACACCGACGAACTCGCCTTGTGCGTTCTTGACCAGGTCAACCGCGTAGTACTCGTTCAGGAACGTGGTACCGGCTTTCAGGTTGCCCTGATAAAGGGTGTGCAGCAGCGCGTGACCGGTACGGTCGGACGCGGCACAGGTACGGGCAGCCTGGCCGCCTTTACCGTAATCCTTCGACTGGCCGCCGAATGGACGCTGGTAGATACGACCTTGTTCGGTACGGGAGAACGGCAGACCCATGTGGTCCAGCTCGAACACCGCGGCCGGGCCTTCCTGACACATGTATTCGATAGCGTCCTGGTCACCGATATAGTCGGAACCCTTGACGGTATCGTACATGTGCCAGCGCCAGTCGTCGTTCGGGTCGGCGGACGCGATGGCGCAGGTGATGCCACCCTGGGCCGATACGGTGTGGGAGCGCGTCGGGAACACCTTGGTGATCACGGCAGTCTTGTGACCGCCCTGGGCCAGCTGCAACGCCGCGCGCATGCCAGCACCGCCGCCACCAATAATGATGGCGTCGAATGAAATAGTTGGAATGTTAGCCATGAATCAGATACCCCAAAGAATCTGCACACCCCAGACGAAGTAAGCGAACATCGCGACGCCGCATACTGCCTGGAAGAGGAAACGGACTGCGGTCGCGGACTTGCCCAGCGCCATCGGCGTCAGGTAGTCAGTCGCGATGGTCCACATGCCGACCCAGGCGTGAGCGCCCAGGGCTACAAGGGCCAGCAGGCTGAAGATTCGCATCGCATTGTGGGAAAACAGCCCGTGCCATTGCTCGTAGCCAATGCCCGGGTTTGCGACGAGGTATCCGATCAGGAAAATGAAATAAGCCGCGAGAACGACCGCAGACACACGCTGCGCCATCCAGTCATAGAGGCCCGAACGCGATAGGTTCGTAACGCTGGTTACCATATCCAAACTCCTGCCAGAACGATCAGCACCACGGAAATGGCGATGATGATTTTCGAGCCCAGGCGGCCGCCTTCCAGCGTCTCACCGATGCCCATATCCATGATCAAGTGGCGCACACCGGCTACCAGGTGATAAAGCAGAGCGGACAGGAGGCCCCATGCTACGAACTTGGCCAGCGGGCTGGTCAAGCATGCCTTCACCTCGGCGTATCCTTCCTCGGAACCCAGGGATTTGCTCAATGCATAAAGCATGATGCCCAAGCCCAGGAACAGGATGATGCCGGAAACACGGTGCAGGAACGACGTAACGCCGGTGATGGGGAGTTTGATGGTCCTTAGGTCTAGGTTTACAGGTCGTTGGCTATTCACGGCTTTTTTTCACACTGAAGAGCCCCTAACAATCAGGGCAAAGTTGTTGGGGAGTGCACTGGTCAGGTAAGCACCACCCAGGGAGTGCGACCCCCAATGAAAGCAAGCCCAAAAGCCCTTGGCGGTCGGTGGCCGAGTATAGACAGTTAGGTTACTAATGACAACGCGCGCTCCTCACCCTAATAGCGGATTGCGCTGGCGAGATAAAAGGCGTAAATGGCAGGCAATTTCGAGGAAAAAGTACGCTTAAAGCCTTCTGGAGCAAGACTTTAGGCAAATTGACATCTGAATTTATCTCACTATAGTGGTGCGGGCCCTGCGTGGGGGGTCTGTCTGATGATTTGAAGCATAAATAGGAGGCCACATGGCTGACAAAAAAGCGCAGTTGATCATCGAGGGCGCAGCCCCCGTCGAGCTGCCCATTTTAACCGGCACCGTTGGTCCCGATGTTATCGACGTACGGGGCCTGACGGCCACGGGCCGTTTCACTTTCGACCCAGGCTTCATGTCGACCGCCTCTTGCGAGTCGAAGATCACCTATATCGACGGCGACAATGGCATCCTGCTGCACCGGGGCTACCCGATTGAGCAACTGGCTGAAAAATCGGACTACCTGGAAACCTGCTACCTGCTGCTAAATGGCGAATTGCCAACAGCCGAGCAAAAAGCCCAGTTCGTCAGCACCGTGAAGAACCACACCATGGTTCACGAGCAGTTGAAGACCTTCTTCAACGGCTTCCGTCGCGACGCCCACCCGATGGCCGTCATGTGCGGCGTGGTCGGCGCCCTGTCGGCCTTCTATCACGACTCTCTCGACATCAATAACCCGCAGCATCGCGAAATTTCCGCGATCCGCCTGGTTGCCAAGATGCCGACGCTGGCCGCAATGGTTTACAAGTACTCCATGGGTCAACCCATGATGTACCCGCGCAACGACCTGACGTACGCGGAAAACTTCCTGCACATGATGTTCAACACCCCGTGCGAGATCAAACCGATCAGCCCGGTGCTGGCCAAGGCAATGGACCGGATCTTCATCCTCCACGCCGACCACGAGCAAAACGCCTCGACGTCCACCGTGCGCCTGGCAGGCTCTTCGGGTGCCAACCCGTTCGCCTGTATCGCCGCCGGCATCGCCGCGCTGTGGGGCCCTGCCCACGGCGGTGCGAACGAAGCCGTATTGACCATGCTCGATGAAATCGGCGATGTGTCCAACATCGACAAGTTCATCGCCAAGGCCAAGGACAAGAACGATCCGTTCAAGTTGATGGGCTTCGGTCACCGGGTCTACAAGAACCGCGACCCGCGCGCCACCGTCATGAAACAGACCTGCGACGAAGTGTTGAAGGAACTGGGCATCAAGAACGATCCGCAACTCGAACTGGCCATGCGCCTGGAAGAGATCGCCCTGACCGACCCGTACTTCATAGAACGCTCGCTGTACCCGAACGTCGACTTCTACTCGGGGATCATCCTCAAGGCGATCGGCATTCCAACCAGCATGTTCACCGTGATCTTCGCCCTGGCGCGGACCGTGGGCTGGATCTCCCATTGGAAAGAAATGCTCTCCAGCCCGTACAAGATTGGCCGCCCGCGCCAGTTGTACACCGGCTACGAGTCGCGTGACATTACCAAGCTGGAAGATCGCAAGTAAGCAGCTTTTAGCAGCACCGAAAACGGCCTCCCTCAGTGGAGGCCGTTTTTATTTGTGTCGACTGATCTACCCCCATCGGGGCAAGCCCCCCACATTGAACTGCATTCCAAATGATGTACTCGGTTAACTGTGAGAGGGGGGGTTGCCCCCGATGGCATTGGCACAAGCACCTTCATAACCTCCAGACAAAAAAATGCCCCGGCCTTTCGACCGGGGCATCTCTTTGTCCAGCTACAACCTTAGTGATTAACCGCCCCACTCGCCCCCAGGCCAGTCTGCGAACGCACAAACTGCGGGAAGTACAGTGCACGCTCTTTCTCTGCCGCCGCCGACTTGTCGGTGATGGAGAAGAACCAGATGCCGACGAACGCGATGATCATCGAGAACAGCGCCGGGTACTCGTACGGGAAGATGGCTTTTTCGTGATGCAGGATCGAGACCCAGATGGTCGGACCCAGGATCATCAGGCCAACGGCACTGACCAGGCCCAGCCAGCCGCCAATCATCGCGCCACGGGTGGTGAGGTTTTTCCAGTACATGGAAAGCAGCAGTACCGGGAAGTTACAGCTGGCGGCAATCGAGAACGCCAGGCCGACCATGAACGCGATGTTCTGGCTTTCGAACAGGATACCCAGACCAATCGCCAGCACGGCCAGGGCGATAGTGGTGATCTTCGATACGCGAATCTCATCCTTCTCGTTGGCCTTGCCCTTCTTGATCACGCTGGCGTACAGGTCATGGGACACCGCCGAAGCACCGGCCAGGGTCAAACCGGCAACCACTGCCAGGATGGTGGCGAAGGCCACAGCCGAGATGAAGCCCAGGAAGATACTGCCGCCCACCGCGTTGGCCAGGTGCACCGCCGCCATGTTGTTACCACCGAGCAAGGCGCCTGCAGCATCCTTGAACGCCGGGTTGGTACTGACCAGCAGGATCGCGCCGAAGCCGATGATAAAGGTCAGGATGTAGAAGTAGCCGATGAAGCCAGTGGCATACAGCACGCTCTTACGCGCTTCCTTGGCGTCACTTACAGTGAAGAAGCGCATCAGGATGTGCGGCAGGCCGGCGGTACCGAACATCAGTGCCAGGCCCAGGGAGAACGCGGAAATCGGGTCTTTCACCAGGCCGCCGGGGCTCATGATCGCTTCACCTTTAGGGTGAACCTTGATCGCCTCGGAGAACAGCATGTTGAAGTCGAAGTTGACGTGCTTCATCACCATCAGCGCCATGAACGAGGCACCGGACAGCAACAGCACCGCCTTGATGATCTGCACCCAGGTGGTCGCCAGCATGCCGCCGAACAGCACGTACATGCACATCAGGATCCCTACCAGGATCACCGCCACATGGTAGTCGAGGCCGAACAGCAGTTGGATCAGCTTGCCCGCACCCACCATTTGCGCGATCAGGTAGAACGCCACCACGACCAGGGAACCACAGGCCGACAGGCTGCGGATCTGGGTTTGCCCGAGGCGATAGGACGCCACGTCGGCAAACGTGTACTTGCCCAGGTTACGCAGGCGCTCGGCGATCAGGAACAGAATGATCGGCCAGCCCACCAGGAAGCCGATCGAGTAGATCAGGCCGTCGTAGCCAGAGGTGAACACCAGTGCGGAAATACCCAGGAAGGACGCGGCCGACATGTAGTCGCCGGCAATCGCCAGGCCATTCTGGAAACCGGTGATCTTGCCGCCGGCCGCATAGTAGTCGGCCGCCGAGTTGTTGCGCTTGGACGCCCAGTAGGTGATGCACAACGTCGCGCCGACAAAGGCCACGAACATCAGGATCGCTGCGATATTCAGCGGTTGTTTGTGCACTTCACCGGTCAATGCATCCGCCGCCCAAACAGCGGGCGCGAAGACCGAAGCGCCGAATACAGCCAATAGACGACGGATCATTGCGCAGCCTCCTTGAGAATCGCATTGTTCAGGTCGTCGAATTCGCCGTTGGCGCGTCGCACATAGATGCCGGTGAGGACAAAGGCCGAGACAATCAGCCCTACCCCGATGGGGATGCCCCAGGTGATGGATGAGCCGGGGCTGAGTTTAGCCCCCAGTACTTGTGGCCCGTAGGCGATCAACAGAATGAATCCGGAGTAAAGCCCTAGCATGATCGCCGAGAGAATCCAGGCGAACCTTTCCCTTTTTCTCACCAGCTCCTTGAAACGCGGGCTGTTTTGAATCGAGAGGTAAATGCTGTCGTTCATTGTTTTTATCCTCGCAGCACAGCTTTTTTATTATTGGAACGTATCCACTGTATGCGGCTACGGAACAGGTTCCAGACGACCTTAGTAGTAGACGGAGTGTAGCGAGGGATTGAGAGGGCGCAGAAACATTTGCGGGTGACGAAAACAATGTGGGAGGGGGCTTGCTCCCGGTAGCGGCGAGCCAGTCAGATCATTGACGACTGACACTCCGCTATCGGGGGCAAGCCCCCTCCCACAGGGGGTGTATCAAGGCATTGGGGGGTTATTTACCGATCCATTCAGCAACGCGCTCAGGGTGCTTGGCAACCCAGTCCTTCGCGGCCGCATCAGGCTTGGCACCTTCCTGGATAGCGAGCATGACTTCGCCGATCTCATCCTTGGAGGCCCACTGGAATTTCTTCAGGAAGGCCGCGACTTCCGGCGCTTTCTTCTCCAGGCCCTTGCTGCCGATGCTGTTGACGGTTTCAGCAGCACCATAAATCCCTTTTGGATCGTCCAGGAAACGCAGTTTCCACTTGGCGAACATCCAGTGTGGCACCCAGCCGGTGACCGCAATGGATTCCTGCTTGTCTTCGGCACGGGTCAGCTCGGCGATCATCGCCGCACCCGAACTGGCTTGCAGCTTGTAGTCGAGGCCGTACTGCTTGATGGCTTCGTCGGTCTTGAGCATCACGCCTGAACCGGCATCGATGCCGACGATCTTGTTCTTGAAGGTGGTATCGGTCTTGAGGTCTTCAATAGACTTGGCCTTGACGTACTCCGGCACGATCAAGCCGATCTTCGCATCCTTGAAGTTGGGGCCGTAGTCGACCACTTTGTCCTTGTTCTTGGTCCAGTACTCGCCGTGGGTCACGGGCAGCCAGGCGGAGAGCATGGCATCGAGTTTACCGGTGGCCACGCCCTGCCACATGATCCCGGTGGCGACCGCTTGCAGTTTCACGTCATAACCGAGCTTTGCCTTGATCACCTCTGCCGCCACGTGCGTGGTGGCAACGCTGTCGGACCAGCCATCTACATAACCGATGCTCAGAGTTTTGCTGTCGGCGCTGGCCAGTGTGGAGCTCATCGCAACTACCAGAGTGGCAGCTGCGCCCAAGAGTCGTCGCATCTTCATCGTACTTCCCCGAAAGTGCTGCGCCCGACGGATGTCGAGCGACGTCAACCTGTTGTTATGTGGTGCGCCGCGCCCCCTTCACGCGCATCGATCCGGCTGCTGCGACATCAGTGGAGTGCTGACACGTCGATCATCAACCTGCCGGGGCCTTCGACCTGCTCTGTCAGCGACCTCATGCAAGCAAGAAACGACATCACATCGCCAGTAGGACTTTTCGTAGGACTTAACCCCACATTCCCGCCTGAACTTTGCATGTCAAAATTATGCAGCCCCACTGGGATAGCGCAAATCCGGGTAAGATGCGCGCCTTTGCTCCCCCAGATAAGCCGACCATGCCCGCGACTGCCCGCTTCCCTGCCCTGCCCTATTGCTTCGCTCTGATCCTCGGCCTGCTGGCCCTTGCTGGTTACTGGTATGGCCTCGGCCGGCCGGTGGTGCTGCCCGATGTGGCCAGTGCCAGTCACAAGCTGCAATGTGCGTCGTACACGCCGTTCGACAAGGACCAATCGCCCTTCGACCAACCGTTCAAACTGCGCCCCGAGCGCATGGACGCCGACCTCGCACTGCTGGCCACCCGCTTCGAATGCATCCGCACCTACTCCATGACCGGCCTGGAAGCCTTGCCGGACCTGGCGCGCAAGCACGGCCTAAAGGTGATGGCGGGCGCCTGGGTCAGCAGTGACCCAGTGACAACCGAAAAGGAGATCGACGAGCTGATCGCGTCCGCCAACGCCAACCCCGATGTGGTCACCTCGGTGATCGTCGGCAACGAAGCGCTGCTGCGCAAGGAAGTCACCGCCAAACAGCTGGTGACGCTGATCCATAAAGTCAAAAGCCAGATCAAGCAGCCGGTCACCTATGCCGACGTCTGGGAGTTCTGGCTGCAGCACCCGGAAATCGCTCCGGCGGTGGACTTCCTGACCATCCATCTGCTGCCGTACTGGGAAGATGACCCCTCCGGCATCGACCAGGCCCTCAAGCATGTGGGCGATGTACGCCAGACGTTTGGCAACAAATTCGCGCCCAAGGACATATTGATCGGCGAGACCGGCTGGCCCAGCGAAGGTCGCCAGCGCGAAACCGCAGTGCCGAGCCGGGTCAATGAAGCCAAGTTCATGCGCGGTTTCGTGGCCATGGCCGAAGCCAATGGCTGGCACTACAACCTGATCGAAGCGTTCGACCAACCGTGGAAGCGCGCCAGTGAAGGCGCCGTGGGCGGTTACTGGGGCCTGTTCGATGCCGATCGCCAGGACAAGGGGATCCTCGCCGGGCCGGTGACCAATGTGCCGTACTGGCCGCTGTGGCTGGGGGTGGGCGGGATTATCCTGCTGGGCACGTTGGTGCTCGGTGGTCGCGTTCGCAGCACTCGTGCCGCAATGGCCTTGCCACTGCTGGGTGTGGTGGCTGCCTGCTCCATCGGTACCTGGGCTGAACTGACCCGCGTGACTGCGCGCTTCAACGATGAGTGGGTATGGGCCGGTTTAATCGTGGCGCTGAACCTGCTGGTGCTGGCCCACGCGGCCCTGGCCCTGAGTGCCCGGAAAGGCTGGCGCGAACGGCTGTTCAACTGGCTGGAACAACACGCCGGCTGGCTGGTGGCAATCGCCGGGTTCGCCGGCGCAGTGATGATGCTGGCACTGGTGTTTGACCCACGCTACCGCAGCTTCCCAAGTGCAGCACTGCTGCTGCCGGCCTTGGTGTACCTGGTTCGCCCGGTGACCGGGCCACGCCGGGAGATCGCCCTGCTGACTTTTATCATCGGCGCCGGCATTGCGCCGCAGCTGTACCGTGAAGGTCTGCTGAACCAGCAGGCATGGGGTTGGGCGCTGGTCAGCGGGTTGATGGTTGTGGCTTTGTGGCGGTGCTTGCGGGTGCGCAAGACTTAAAACCGCTATCGGGGACAAGCCCCCTCCCACATGAGAACGTATTCCAAAGGTGGGAGGGGCTTGCCCCCGATTGGCCTTATCAGGCGCCCCGCGGCTGCCTGACCAACCGCAACCCCGCAATCACTACCGCAAACACCGCAAACGTGGTGTTGTACAACGCCAGGGCCGGGAACCCGAACACCAGCCCCAGCACCGCCAAGCCCCATCCCGCACGGCCCGGTACGAAAAATGCCAGTACCGCCGTCACCAGCGCGGCCCAGCCCAGCACCTTGAAGTGGATCATCAAGCCCAGGTTCGAACGCACCTGGCATTCCCAGCGGCTGGCCTCGTCGGCACAGATGCCGACCCACTGGCCATCTTCCATAAAGCCATAACGTGCGCCATAACTGGCAGCCAGCCATAACGGCAGGGCAATAAGCAGCAGAATCAGCGGCAAGCGGCGGGACATGGAGCACTCCGGTAGGCAAAAACGGCGCTCAGCTTAATGCGCCGGCGGCCGTTAGCAAGGTGCATACACACAATTAGTGTTCACTAATGCATGGCAAAGTGTATCGTCTCGCTACTATTACCCCGATTCCGACGTTATTTTCCGACTTTTCGTGCCGAAGACTGGCACTTCGGTGGCAACGCGGTGGTCATAGCCTGCGAACTTCATTAAGCACGTTTCCTCTTAGGGATTAAGTCATGCTCCGTTCCTTGCGCTGTGCTGCTCTGCTGGGCAGCCTTTTTTTGAGTGCGTCAGCACTGGCCGTCGATATCGACCAAGCCAGCTATGGCTACCCTTTGACCAACCCGTTCGAAGCGACCATCGCCACCACTCCGCCTGACCTTCGGCCTACATTGCCGACCGATGACGAGATCAATCAGTCCGACTACACCCTGAATATGCGCCCCGAGCGCGAGTTCAGCCTGCCGGACAATTTCTGGGCAGTGAAGAAACTCACTTACCGCATCGCCAAGCAGGATCGTGCTGCGCCGCTGATCTTCCTGATCGCAGGCACCGGTGCGCGGTTTGACAGCAGCATCAACGAATACCTGAAAAAACTGTATTACCAGGCCGGCTACCACGTGGTGCAACTGTCGTCGCCCACCAGCTTCGACTTCATCGCCTCTGCGTCGCGCTTCGCCACCCCCGGCATCAGCCAGGAAGATGCCGAAGACATGTACCGCGTGATGCAAGCCGTGCGCGCGCAGAACGCTTCGCTGCCGGTGACCGACTTCTACCTCACCGGCTACAGCCTCGGCGCGCTGGATGCGGCGTTTGTCAGCAAGCTCGACGAGACCCGCCGCAGCTTCAACTTCAAGAAAGTGCTGCTGCTCAACCCGCCGGTCAACCTCTACACCTCGATCACCAACCTCGACAAGCTGGTACAGACCGAGGTCAAGGGCATCAACAACACCACCACGTTCTATGAACTGGTGTTGAACAAGCTGACCCGTTACTTCCAGCAAAAGGGCTACATCGACCTCAATGACGCCCTGCTCTACGACTTCCAGCAATCCAAGCAGCACCTGACCAACGAACAGATGGCCATGCTGATCGGCACCTCGTTCCGCTTCTCGGCGGCCGACATCGCCTTTACTTCGGACCTGATCAACCGCCGTGGCCTGATCATCCCGCCGAAGTACCCGATCAGCGAAGGCACCAGCCTCACGCCGTTCCTCAAGCGTGCGCTGCAGTGCGACTTCGACTGCTACCTCACCGAACAGGTGATCCCGATGTGGCGCGCCCGCTCCGACGGCGGCAGCCTGCTGCAACTGGTTGACCAGGTCAGCCTGTACGCCCTCAAGGACTACCTGCACGCCAGCCCGAAAATCGCCGTCATGCACAACGCCGACGACGTGATCCTCGGCCCCGGCGACCTTGGTTTCCTGCGTAAAACCTTCGGCGATCGCTTGACCGTCTACCCGCTGGGCGGCCATTGCGGCAACCTCAATTACCGCGTCAACGCCGACGCCATGCTGGAGTTCTTCCGTGGCTAAATATCTTCTGCTGCTCGCCGCCCTGATGTGTGCGGGCGTAGCCAATGCCGACAACAGCAAGGCTCACGCGCCTGTCGTGATGGACTCCGACGGTTTCAAGGAGCCATTGAGCAAACTCAAGTTCAACCCGGGCCTGGACCAGCGTGAGTTCGAACGCTCATCGGTCAACGCGCTGAATGTGTATGACCCGTTGGAGTCGTGGAACCGCCGCGTGTACCACTTCAACTACCGCTTCGACCAATGGGTGTTCCTACCGGTGGTCGACGGCTACCGCTACGTCACGCCAAGCTTCCTGCGCACCGGCGTGAGCAACTTCTTCAACAACCTGGGCGACGTGCCCAACCTGTTGAACAGCCTGCTGCAACTCAAAGGCCACCGTTCCCTGGAAACCACCGGGCGCCTGCTGCTCAACACCACCGTCGGCATCGCCGGCCTGTGGGACCCGGCGACCGCCATGGGCCTGCCGCGCCAGAGCGAAGACTTCGGCCAGACCCTGGGCTTCTACGGCGTGCCCGGCGGTGCCTACCTGGTGCTGCCGATCTTCGGCCCGTCGAACCTGCGTGACACCGGCGGCTTGCTGGTGGACTACACCGCCGAGTCGCAGATCAACTTCCTGAACGTCTCCGAAGTCAGCTCCAACCACCCGGAAATCTGGGCCCTGCGCGCGGTGGACAAGCGCTACCAGACCAGCTTCCGCTACGGTCAGATGAACTCGCCGTTCGAGTATGAAAAGGTGCGGTATATCTATACGGAATCACGCAAATTGCAGATTGCCGAGTAAGTAACGCCGACAAAAAAGGCCATTCGAATGAATGGCCTTTTTTTTGCGCGGAGTGGCGGCAACAGCAGCATGACTGGAACCACCCGCACAGGAATGCGACGGACCATCCGACCGAGCTTCCGGGTCAGCAACAGCCCATAGACACCGATGGTCATAAGCTTGGTTACGCAAACCGGTAATTTCCCCCACACGCAGCTCGCTAAATTTCCTAGATATCCGGGAACCGTTTCTTTTTATAAAACCACCTAAGGCGCGAACCCACGGGTTCCCTAATCAGATGCCTAATCATTAAAAACGGAAAACCTTGATGAATGTAGACCGCCCCGGCCCTAGCGGCTCCAATCAATACAATACCGGATACGCCCAGGCAAACGGCCCGTCAGGCCCCCAGTCGTCGATAGACCGGCAGGGGCACGACTCTATCAGTGCACCTACCGGCAATACGGGCAGGGCACCTGGCGATCATCGCAGCGTCGACGCCATCACCAGCACCCCGCTTTTTGCGAGCGCGCGCGAGGCGCTCAAGGATGACAATCTGACGGGGATCAAGTCTCAGACAGGTGACTGGGACGACGTGAATGCATCGGACGATACTCGGGCCGACCGGGCCGCAAATGCCGAGCGCGTATTCCGATACGCCGACGCCAAGGGCGGCACCGAGTCGACACCAAATAACAACCAGATAGAAGGGGCGATTTACACCCGGCCAATGATGCTAGGCGCCAGTTCTGACAGTAGCTATGACTACGTGGAGGGTTCGGAAGCAAACACGCTTTCTAACTTCGCGCAGAACGGCTACAAAGCCTTCGCTCAGTAATCGGCAGGCTGCAAGCAGCGGGCGTGACGACGCTCGCTGCGCTAATACACCTCGGTGGCCTGACTGAAATGTCAGTCCCTCGCAGTCCGCCATAACCGACCGACCACCGACACCACAACCAATACCGCCGCCCCGGCGACAATCCCCACACCCGCGTTCAACAGGGTCGGCATCAGCCACGCCACCCCACCGACACTCTGGCTCACCGTTTCCACCCAATGATGCACCACCGGCACGCCATGGGTAAGGATGCCGCCACCGACCATGAACATCGCCGCCGTGCCAATCACCGACAGGCTCTTCATCATGTACGGCGCCGTCCGCAGAATCCCGCCGCCGATACTGCGTGCCACCTGGCCGGGCTTTTGGGTGAGCCACAGGCCCAGGTCATCCAGCTTGACGATGCCGGCCACCAGCCCGTAAACGCCGATGGTCATGACGACGGCAATGCCCGATAGGACGATCACTTGCTGCATCAACGGCGCATCGGCCACAGTGCCGAGGGTGATGGCGATGATTTCCGCGGAGAGAATGAAGTCGGTACGGATCGCGCCTTTGATCTTGTCCTTTTCAAAGGCCACCAGATCAGTGGCCGGGTCGGCCACCGCTTCAACCAGCTGCGTATGTTCGGCCTGGACTTCAGCCTTGCTGTGCAGGAACTTATGCGCGAGTTTCTCGAAACCTTCGAAGCACAGATACGCGCCACCGAGCATCAACAACGGTGTCACGGCCCAAGGGGCGAAGGCGCTGATCAACAACGCGGTGGGCACCAGGATCAACTTGTTGATGAAGGAACCCTTGGCAACGGCCCATACCACCGGAATTTCGCGCTCGGCACGCACGCCGGAAACCTGCTGGGCATTTAGCGCGAGGTCATCGCCGAGCACCCCGGCGGTCTTCTTCGCGGCCACTTTTGTCATCAGGGCAACGTCATCGAGTACTGCGGCGATATCGTCGATCAACACCAACAAGCTGCTTCCTGCCATGAATCGGGCTTCCTTAAGAGAGGGATGGGCGGAGCATAACGCGGCGCAGGGCTTTGCGGGCACATTGTTGAGGCCCGCGGATGGCCGGTGCTACCATGCTCGACCGCCTGTCCTGGCAAGGAAACCTCCCGTGCTCAGTTTCATAGATACGTTTCTCTTTTGGCGAATGGCTGTTGTCGTCAGGCAAGGAGCCGCGATGACTCATAGCTCGCTATGGGGAGGAGCGGCGACGCAGAATGGCGGCAGCAGACGCCGTCAAAAAGAAACAGTATCTGTGAGACTGAGCACTTTATGAGCACCATTCGCGAGCGCAACAAAGAAAAGATCCTGCGGGCGGCGAGCGAGGAGTTTGCCGACAAGGGCTTCGCCGCGACCAAAACCAGCGACATCGCCGCCAAGGCCGGGCTGCCCAAGCCCAACGTCTATTACTACTTCAAGTCCAAGGACAACCTCTACCGCGAGGTGCTCGAAAGCATTATCGAGCCGATCCTGGTGGCTTCCACGCCGTTCAATCCCGAGGGTGAGCCTTCGGTGGTGCTGAGTAATTACATCCGCTCGAAAATCCGCATCTCCCGCGACCTGCCTTTCGCCTCCAAGGTGTTCGCCAGCGAAATCATGCATGGCGCACCGCACCTGAGTGCCGAGCAGGTCGAACAACTCAATGCCCAGGCCAAGCACAATATCGACTGCATCCAGAGCTGGGTGGATCGCGGGTTGATTGCGGCTATCGACCCCAACCACCTGATGTTCAGCATCTGGGCGGCGACGCAGACGTATGCGGATTTCGACTGGCAGATTTCGGCGGTGACCGGTAAGGCCAAGCTGGATGAGGCCGATTATGAAGCGGCGGCGCAGACGATTATTCGGCTGGTGCTCAAGGGCTGTGAGCCCGACTGACACACCGAGGGGCCTGTGCCAATCGGGGGCAAGCCCCCTCCCACATTTTGAACTGCGAACACAGCCAACAGTGTGGGAGGGGGCTTGCTCCCGATGAGGCCCTTACAGTCACACACGACTTAAGCTGACACCCCCGCATCCGCCATCAACCCCACCCCCTCGATCGCCGTGATCGCACACTGCTCATCAATATCCGACGTATCCCCGCTGATCCCGATCGCCCCCAGCACCACCCCGGCCTGATCCCGAATCAACACCCCACCGGGTGCCGGCACTACGCTGCCCTGCCCCAGGCTATTTAACGCCGCGATAAACGCCGGCCGTTGCTGCGCATCCAGCGCCAGCAAGCGCGAGCCCTTGCCCAGCGCAATCGCGCCCCAGGCCTTGCCGATGGCGATTTGCGGGCGCAGCAGGCTGGCACCGTCTTCGCGCTGCAGGGTGATCAAGTGGCCGCCGCTGTCGAGGACCGCGATGGTCAGCGGCGCGGCCGAAAGGGTGCGGCCGGCGCTGAGGGCCTGGCTGGCCAGTTGGGTGGCAATCTTCAAGGTTAAAGCGCTCATGGTGCCGTCCTTCTTTTGTTATTGGGAAAGCGGTGGAGGTCTGTTTGATCAGATGCTCAACCAAACAAATAGAACACAATAATATTTGTTTTTGTATACAATATTTTCAAAAAAAGGCTCCACACGTCGAAAAAAGCCATTCCGACGAACGCAAAGACCAATCAATAAAATGGATTGACCTGCGCCGCCCGCCGTGAATACACTTTGGACAGACACCACTTGTATACAATTACAAAACGCAAGAGGCACCAAAATCATGAGCAAAATGAGAGCAATCGAAGCCGCCGTCCTCGTCATGCGCCGTGAAGGCGTGGACACCGCCTTCGGTATCCCAGGCGCTGCGATCAACCCGCTGTATTCGGCCTTGCAGAAGGTGGGTGGCATCGATCACGTCCTTGCTCGCCACGTTGAAGGCGCCTCGCACATGGCCGAGGGGTACACCCGCACCAAGGCCGGCAATATCGGCGTGTGCATCGGCACCTCGGGCCCGGCGGGCACCGACATGGTCACCGGCCTCTACAGCGCCTCGGCCGATTCGATCCCGATCCTGTGCATCACCGGCCAGGCGCCACGGGCCCGCATGCACAAGGAAGACTTCCAGGCCGTGGACATCACCAGCATCGTCAAGCCGGTGACCAAGTGGGCGACCACCGTGCTCGAGCCGGGCCAAGTGCCATACGCCTTCCAGAAAGCCTTCTATGAAATGCGCTCCGGCCGCCCTGGCCCGGTACTGATCGACCTGCCGTTCGACGTGCAGATGGCCGAGATCGAATTCGACATCGACGCCTACCAGCCGCTGCCACTGGCCAAGCCACTGGCCACGCGCATCCAGGTCGAAAAGGCACTGGCGCTGCTGGATCAGGCTGAACGCCCGTTGCTGGTGAGCGGTGGCGGTGTGATCAACGCCGACGCCAGCGAGCTGCTGGTGGAGTTCGCCGAATTGACCGGCATCCCGGTGATCCCGACGCTGATGGGCTGGGGCACCATTCCCGATGATCACCCGCAGATGGTGGGCATGGTCGGCCTGCAAACCTCCCACCGCTACGGCAACGCGACGATGCTCAAGTCCGACGTGGTGCTGGGGATCGGTAACCGCTGGGCCAACCGCCATACCGGTTCAGTGGAGGTGTATACCGAAGGGCGTAAATTCATTCACGTCGACATCGAACCGACGCAAATTGGCCGCGTGTTCACCCCGGACCTGGGCATCGTGTCCGACGCGGGCTCCGCGCTGACGATGTTTATCGAAGTAGCCCGCGAGTGGAAAGCCGCCGGCAAGCTCAAGGACCGCAGCGCTTGGCTGCATGACTGCCAGCAGCGCAAGGCGACCCTGCACCGCAAGACCCACTTCGACCACGTGCCGGTCAAGCCGCAACGGGTCTACGAAGAAATGAACCAGGTGTTCGGCAAAGACACCTGCTACGTCAGCACCATCGGCCTCTCGCAGATTGCCGGCGCGCAGTTCCTGCATGTGTACAAGCCACGCCACTGGATCAACTGCGGCCAGGCCGGCCCGTTGGGCTGGACCATTCCGGCGGCGCTGGGCGTGGTCAAGGCCGACCCGAGCCGCAAGGTGGTGGCGCTGTCCGGCGACTATGACTTCCAGTTCATGATCGAAGAGCTGGCTGTGGGCGCGCAATTCAAGCTGCCGTACATCCACGTGGTGGTGAACAACTCCTACCTGGGGCTGATCCGCCAGGCCCAGCGCGGGTTTGAAATGGACTACTGCGTGCAGTTGTCTTTCGACAACCTCCACGCGCCGGAGCTGAACGGGTATGGCGTCGACCACGTCGCGGTCGCCGAAGGCCTGGGTTGCAAGGCCCTGCGCGTGTTCGAACCGGGACAGATCGCGCCAGCGTTGCGCAAGGCCGAACAAATGATCGAGGAGTTCAAGGTGCCGGTGATCGTCGAGATCATTCTGGAGCGCGTGACCAATATTTCCATGGGCACCGAGATCAACGCCGTCAACGAATTCGAAGACCTGGCCCTGGTCGGCAACGATGCGCCGACTGCCATTTCCCTGCTCGATTAAGGAGAGCCCTATGCCGCGCTTTGCCGCCAACCTGTCCATGCTGTTTACCGAGCAGGACTTTCTCGCCCGCTTCAAGGCCGCAGCCGATGCCGGCTTCCAGGGTGTCGAGTACCTGTTCCCCTACGAATTCAGCTCGGCTGACATCAAAGCCCAGCTCGACGCTCACGGCCTGACCCAGGTGCTGTTCAACCTGCCGGCCGGTGACTGGGCCAAGGGCGAACGCGGCCTGGCGTGCCACCCGGACCGGGTCGAGGAATTTCGCGCCGGGGTCACGTTGGCTATCGCCTACGCCCAGGTACTGGGCAATACCCAGATCAACTGCCTGGCGGGGATTCGGCCCCAGGGTGTGGATGATGAAACCGTGGAAAAGACTTTTGTCGCCAACCTCAAGTACGCCGCCGACAAGCTGCAAGCGGCGGGCATCAAGCTGGTGATGGAGGCGATCAACACCCGCGATATCCCTGGCTTCTACCTGAACAACACAGCGCAAGCCCTGTCGATTCGCGAGCAGGTGGGCAGTGACAACCTGTTCCTGCAGTACGACATCTACCACATGCAAATCATGGAAGGCGACCTGGCCCGAACCATGGCCGCGCACCTGGGGGAGATCAACCACATCCAGCTGGCGGACAACCCTGGGCGCAATGAGCCGGGAACGGGGGAGATCAACTACCGCTTCCTGTTCGAACATCTGGACCGCATCGGGTACGCGGGCTGGGTCGGCTGTGAGTACAAGCCGTTGACCACTACCGAAGCGGGTTTGGGCTGGCTTAAAACCCACAATGCCATCTGACAAACACCACATAAGAAGAGGCATTCATCATGGCTAAAATCGGATTTATCGGCACCGGCATCATGGGCCAACCCATGGCCGCGAACCTGCAGAAAGCCGGGCATCAACTGTTTCTTTCCGAGCACCACGGCAAGGCGCCGGCCGAGCTGATCAGCGCCGGCGCAGTGGCCTTGGCCAACCCGCAGCAAGTCGCCCAGGAAGCCGAGTTCATTATCGTCATGGTCCCCGATACCCCGCAGGTCGACGACGTGCTGTTCCGCGCCGACGGCGTGGCCGCGGGCCTGTCGCCGCACAAGGTGGTGATCGACATGAGTTCGATCTCGCCCACCGCCACGAAAGCGTTTGCCGCCAGGATCAATGAAACCGGCGCGCAGTACCTTGATGCACCGGTGTCCGGCGGTGAAGTCGGCGCCAAGGCCGGCACCTTGAGCATCATGGTCGGTGGCGAGCCGCAGACCTTCGAGCGCGCCCTGCCGCTGTTCCAGAGCATGGGCAAGAACATCACCCTGGTGGGCGGCAATGGCGACGGCCAGACCGCCAAAGTGGCCAACCAGATCATCGTCGCGCTGAATATCCAGGCAGTGGCCGAAGCGCTGCTGTTTGCCTCCAGGAACGGCGCCGACCCGGCCAAGGTGCGTGAAGCGCTGATGGGCGGCTTTGCCTCATCGAAGATCCTCGAAGTGCATGGCGAACGCATGATCAAGGGCACCTTCGATCCGGGCTTTCGCATCAACCTGCACCAGAAGGACCTGAACCTGGCCCTGGCCGGTGCCAGGGAACTGGGAATCAACCTGCCGAACACCGCCGGCACCCAGCAGGTGTTCAGCACGTGCGCGGCGATTGGCGGCGGGAATTGGGACCACTCGGCGTTGATCAAGGGGCTGGAGCATATGGCGAACTTCTCGATTCGCGATAAATAACCCCCCGTTGAAATGGCTGCACCTCTAATAACAAAAATCCCCCGGGAGCCCGCTTATGTCGGTCGATCCGCAACACCTGCTTCGCGAGCTGTTTGCCACAGCCATCGACGCCGCCCACCCCCGGCACGTCCTTGAACCCTACCTGCCGGCGGACCGTAGCGGCCGTGTGATCGTGATCGGCGCCGGCAAGGCGGCGGCCGCCATGGCGCTGGTCGTCGAGAACTGCTGGCAGGGCGACGTCTCGGGCCTGGTGGTGACCCGCTACGGCCATGGCGCGCCGTGCCAGAAAATCGAAGTGGTCGAAGCCGCCCACCCGGTGCCCGATGCCGCCGGCCTTGCAGTGGCCAAGCGCGTGCTGGAACTGATCAGCAACCTCGGCGAAGACGACCGGGTTATTTTCCTGCTCTCCGGCGGCGGTTCCGCCTTGCTGGCGCTGCCCGCCGAAGGCATCAGCCTGGCCGACAAGCAGGCCATCAACAAAGCCCTGCTCACCTCCGGCGCCACCATTGGCGAGATGAATTGCGTGCGCAAGCACCTCTCGGCGATCAAGGGCGGTCGGCTGGCCAAGGCCGCCTGGCCGGCAATGGTCTACACCTACGCGATTTCCGATGTGCCGGGCGACCAGGCCACGGTCATCGCCTCCGGCCCCACGGTCGGCGACCCGAGCACCTCGCAACAGGCGCTGGCGATCCTCAAGCGCTACGGCATCGACGCACCGGCCGCCGTGCGCAGCTGGTTGCAGAATCCGGCCTCGGAAACCGTCAAGCCCGGCGACCCGGTGCTCGCCCGCAGCTACTTCCAGCTGATCGCGCGCCCGCAACAATCGCTGGAAGCGGTGGCGGTGAAAGCGCGCCAGGCCGGTTTCAGCCCGCTGATCCTCGGCGACCTGGAAGGCGAAGCGCGGGAGGTGGCCAAAGTACACGCCGGCATCGCGCGGCAAATCGTGCAGCACGGCCAGCCGCTGGCGGCGCCGTGCGTGATCCTCTCGGGCGGTGAAACCACCGTCACCGTGCGCGGCGCCGGCCGTGGCGGACGCAACGCCGAATTCCTGCTGAGCCTGACCGACAGCCTCAAAGGCCTGCCCGGCGTGTACGCCCTGGCCGGTGACACAGACGGCATCGACGGTTCCGAAGACAACGCCGGCGCGATCATGACCCCGTGCAGCTATGCGCGAGCCGAAGCCCTGGGCCTGTCGGCCAGCGACGAGCTGGATAACAACAACGGTTATGGCTACTTCGCCGCCCTCGACGGCTTGATCGTTACCGAGCCGACCCGCACCAATGTCAACGACTTGCGTGCCATCCTGATCCTTGAGACTGCCCACCATGACGCCTGACAGGAAGGTCAAGATCCTCGCCACCCTCGGCCCGGCCACCAACGGTATCGACGACATCCGCGAGCGGGTGCACGCCGGGGTGAATATCTTCCGCCTCAACTTCAGCTACGTTGACCATGCCGATCACGCCCGGCGCTACCAACGGATTCGCCAGGTGGATGAGGTGTGCTCCACAGCGCTGGAGATTGCCCAGGCCCAGGGCATGGCGCAGCGCGGGCAGCGCGGGCAGCCGGGGCCGACCAACTCCTTGCGTATAGAGACGCTGATCCAGCGCCTGTAGAGGCCCCATCGGGGGTAAGCCCCCTCCCACATTGGACGGCATTCACACATCTAACTATGTGAACCCAATCAAGTGTGGGAGGGCTTGCCCCCGATGGGCCCAACTCGGTCCCACTGAATACCCATCATGCACAACCCAACCTGCCCCGACTGGGCCGAAGCCCTGCTCAACGGCTTCAGCCAGATCTTCCTGCAACGCCATCCGCTGTGCGGCCTGCTGTGCCTGTTGGCGATCCTGATCGGCGCTCCGGCCTTGTTTGGCGGAGCGTTGCTGGGTGGCGTCGCGGGGTTGCTCACGGCCCAGCGTCGCGACTATCCCAAGGCCGAGCGGCAGGCCGGGCTGTATAGCTATAACGGCGTATTGCTGGGCCTGTTGATCAGCCAGCATTTCGCCTGGTCAGCGTTGTTGCCGCCGCTGATCCTCGCGTGCGGCGGCTTGAGCGCGATCCTCACGCGGCAGTGGTTGAAACACGCTACGCAGCCCGACGACCTGCCCGCCTACACCGCGCCCTTTGTCGGCCTGGGTTGGCTGCTGTTGGGCAGCGTTCCGCACAGTACCTTGGCCCTGAGCGAGGCCGATACCCTGGCCGCGCTCGGCGCGCCGTTCACCGGCCTGGCGCAAATCATGCTGCTGGACCAGCCGCTGGCAGGCGCGCTGATTGCCCTCGGCCTGTGGCTGGCGAACCGGCGCGCCGCGGTCTGGGCCGTGATCGGCGCCAGCAGCGGCGTACTGATCGCCCTGTTGCTGGACGAAACCACCGCCGCCCTCCTCGGCCTGCACAGCTACAACCCGGCTCTCGCGGCCCTGGCGCTGAGCCAGGCACGGCACCAACCGTGGCTGCCGCTGCTCGGCATCCTCCTGGCGATCGTCCTCACACCGGGCTTTGCCGCCCTGCACCTGCCCGCACTCACCGCGCCGTTTATCCTCGCCTGCTGGCTGGTACGTGCCGGCGGCCGAATACTCAGGAAACCCCGCATGGACAGCCCCTTCGAATCCCCCTAGGCTTGCTCGATATTCGATTCAGGCGGGTTTTATGGACAGCAATAACGACTGGCGTCAGCGGCTCTACGTCATGGTTTTTCAAAGCGACACCGTCGCCGGGCGGCGCTTTGACGGCATCCTGCTGTTGATCATCCTCGCCAGTCTGGTGATCGTGATGCTCGACAGCATCGACCAGGTCCACCAGAACTACGCCGATGTGCTGGCCTACATTGAATGGGGCTTCACGCTGATCTTCCTGATCGAGTACGGGTTGCGCCTGTACTGCTCGCCCAAGCCGTTGCGCTACGCCTTCAGCTTTTACGGGCTGGTGGATTTGCTTGCCATCGTGCCCGGCATCCTTGCGCTGTATTACAGCGACGCGCAGTACCTGCTGATCATCCGCATCATCCGGATGCTGCGGATTTTCCGCGTGCTCAAGCTCAGCCCGTACCTCAAGCAGGCCAACTACCTGATGGCGGCGCTGCGCGGCAGCAAGCAGAAGATCGTGGTGTTCCTGGTCAGCGTGTGCACCCTGGTGACGGTGTTCGGCACCTTGATGTATGTGATCGAAGGCCCGGAGCACGGCTTCACCAGTATCCCCAAGGGCATCTATTGGGCGATCGTGACGCTGACGACCGTGGGCTTTGGCGATATCGTGCCCAAGACGCCGTTGGGCCAGGTGATTTCGTCGCTGGTGATGATCACCGGTTACTCGATCATCGCCGTGCCCACGGGTATTTTTACTGCCGAGCTGGCCAGTGCCATGCGCGGTGAACAACTGCAACACGACTGCCCGGTGTGCAGGAAAAACAGCCATGAGCCCAACGCGGCATTCTGTTCGCGCTGTGGCAGCGCCCTTTTTAAGAAAGTGGAATAAGCAAAGTTCTTTTTAATCTTTAAGCGACTAAGTGCTCCCGGCTATAGTCGCTGGCAATGTGCCTCCCCTCTTCTCCGGAACAACAAGGAATGAGCAGTGAAAAAACTCGTAAGCGCCTCTCTCCTGGCCGCCGGCCTTGCCCTGGCGGGCGTCGTCCAGGCCGCCCCGGTCACTCTGCTCAACGTCTCCTACGACGTGATGCGCGATTTCTACAAGGACTACAACACCGCCTTCCAGAAGCACTGGGAAGCCGAGCACCCGAATGACAAGCTGACCCTGCAGATGTCCTTCGGCGGTTCCAGCAAACAAGCGCGCTCGGTAATCGACGGCCTGCCGGCTGACGTGATTACCATGAACATGGCCACCGACATCAACGCCCTGGTCGACAACGGCAAACTGGTGCCGGACAACTGGGTCAGCCGCCTGCCGAACAACAGCGCGCCGTTCACCTCGGCCACTGTGTTCATCGTGCGCAAGGGCAACCCGAAAGCCCTGAAAGACTGGCCGGACCTGTTGAAAGATGGCGTGCAAGTAATCGTGCCCAACCCGAAAACCTCGGGTAACGGCCGCTACACCTACCTGTCGGCCTGGGGTTATGTGCTCAAAAACGGCGGCGATGAAGAGAAGGCCAAGGCCTTTGTCGGCAAGCTGTTCAAACAGGCGCCAGTGCTGGACACCGGTGGCCGTGCCGCCACCACCACGTTCATGACCAACCAGATCGGCGATGTGCTGGTGACCTTCGAGAACGAAGCGGAAATGATCGCGCGGGAATTCGGCCGTGACCAGTTCGAAGTGGTCTACCCAAGCGTCTCCGCCGAAGCCGAGCCGCCGGTGTCGGTGGTGGATAAAGTGGTCGAGAAGAAAGGCACCCGCGTGGCGGCTGAAGACTACCTGAAGTACCTGTGGTCGCCGGAAGGCCAGGAAATCGCCGCCAATAACTACCTGCGCCCACGTGATCCGAAGGTGCTGGCCAAGTACACCGACCGCTTCCCGAAAGTCGACTTCCTGTCGGTAGAGAAGACCTTTGGTGACTGGCGCACCGTGCAGAAAACCCACTTCAATGATGGTGGCGTTTTCGACCAGATCTACAGCGGCCAGTAACCCGACCTGACTGAATAAACTCGGTCAACATGTGGGAGGGGGCAAGCCCCCTCCCACATTTGGATCTGTGTTTTGCAGTTACATCGGCGGCGTCACGCCATCCTTGCCGGCTGAGATAGCTTGGGCAGTGATTTTCCCATCCGCCCCCTGCGCCGCAAACAACACCACCTTCACCCCCGGCTTGAGCAAGCTGCGGTCCCCCGGTTCCAGGTTGACGATCGGCACATCCTCCGGCACCACGATCTTCTGTTCGCCGCCTTTGTATTTCACGGTCAACGTCCGCCCTTTGCTGACCACCAGGTCGCCGACAGTGCCGTTGGTCATGCTGCTGCCTTCCTTCAGGTCAAACGCCCGATGCCCGTCGCCGGTGCCGGCCATGGCCGGTGGGAACACATGCACTTCCAGCGCCGTCAGGGTGCCGTCGGCGTTGGGCATGGCGGCCGAGCCGATGTAGCTGCCAGGTTTGATTTCATCGATCTTGGCCAGGGTGACGGCGCGCACCTGGGTCGCTTGGGTCAGGTGCACGGTGACTTCTTCACCGCTGTTGACCTTGACGTGCAGGGCGTCGCCGTCGACTGCCGTGATGGCGCCACGCACACCGACGCGCGGCGCCTCGGCCGCATTCGCCAGCCCCACCGCCATCGCGGCGGCAAGGGTGGAAGCCAGGAGCATCTTGTTCAACGTGATCTTCATTGCAATGGATTTCCTGTTTCGGCAATTGGGACTGACTGTATCATTGCCGTTCGCGCAGAAAATTAACGATTCACTCATCATTACCGGGCATGAGTGTTATCACTGCCGGCGGCCTACCCGGGCTACCGTGTTGTCTTTAGGCTCGCCTCACTTTCCCTCGCTTTTATGAGAACACCATGAACGCTACTTCCCACGCTACAAGCACCATGACCCGGAGCATGGTGATGCTGTTTGCGTTTTGCTGCGGCGCCATCGTCGCCAACATCTACTACGCCCAGCCGATCATCGAACTGATCGCACCGGACGTCGGCCTCACCCCCGCGATGGCCAGCCTGATCGTGTCGCTGACGCAGATCGGCTATGCCCTCGGCCTGTTTTTCCTGGTTCCCCTGGGTGACCTGCTGGAAAACCGCAAGTTGATGATCATCACGACCGTGGTGGCAATTGCCAGCCTGTTGGGCGCGGCCTTTACCGAACAACCGAACCTGTTCCTGCTGGTGTCGTTGCTGATCGGTTTCAGTTCGGTGTCGGTCCAGATCCTGATCCCGCTGGCCGCACACCTGGCGCCCGCCGAGTCTCGGGGTCGGGTGGTCGGCAGCATCATGGGCGGCCTGCTGCTGGGCATCCTGCTGGCACGGCCAGTGTCCAGCGTCGTGGCTGACCATTTTGGCTGGCGCGCGATGTTCATGGCCGCAGCCGCGTTGATGGCGCTGATCAGCGTGGTGCTGATGCTGACCATCCCCAAGCGCCAACCGGATCACAGTGCCAGTTATGGCCAACTGCTGCGCTCCCTGGGCACCCTGCTGCGTGAACAACCGCTGCTGCGCCAACGCGCGTTTTACCAAGGCTGCATGTTCGCCACGTTCAGCCTGTTCTGGACCGCCGCCCCGCTGGAACTGGTGCGCAACCACGGCCTGAGCCAGACCCAGATCGCGATCTTCGCCCTGGTCGGTGCCATCGGCGCCATTGCCGCCCCCATCGCCGGGCGCCTGGCCGATGCCGGCCACACCCACCGCGCGTCGCTGCTGGCCATGGTGTTTGCAGTGTTGAGCTTCCTGCCGGCCTTTGTACACCCGCTGTACAGCGTGATCGGTCTGGCGGTGACCGGCGTGGTCCTGGACTTCTGCGTGCAGATGAACATGGTCCTCGGTCAACGCGCCATCTACGCCCTTGACGCCAACAGCCGCAGCCGTTTGAACGCGCTTTACATGACCAGCATCTTCATCGGCGGTGCCTTCGGCTCGGCGATTGCCAGCAGCGTGTACGAACACGGCGGCTGGCTGGGTGTGATGCTGGTGGGCAGCGCGTTTCCGCTGGTGGCGTTGTTGCGGTTCCTGAGCGCCTCGCGCCGGCGAGCCGTCGCCACAGCCTGATTGCCCTTAAGAACGCACCAACTTCTCCAAAGCCGCATCCGCCAGAAATGACGAGCGGCTTTTGACCTTGTGCTCGCGCACATAGCGATCGATGCGCTGGATGACATAACCGGGCAAGGTCACATTGACCTTCTCGGTCTTGCCCAGATAGGGCGAGATGTCCAGCTCCAGCATGCCCCAGCCCATCCCGACATAGTCTTCGTGGGTGTGATGATTGGCCACCGATGTTGGCATCGGAATCATCCCACCCTCCGCGGCGATCTCCTGCAGCAGGATGTGCGCGACTTCCACAGCGGCGTTGTACGCCTCTTCGAAACTGTCCCCGGCAGTGGCTGCGCCTGGAATATCGGGGATCTGGATACCGGTGGCGGTGAAGTCATCGCCCCATTCGATACAGATTGGGTATTGCATGAATGCTCTCCTTAAAACTGAAACAGCCCGGCGCGTTTCCTGATGCTTCTGACGGTGCCCAAGGGCAGATCCTTCTTCGGATGCGGCACCGGGATCGTGTACGGGTTATAGCGGTGGGTAAAAATATGATGACTGCCCGTGACCCGATCCAGCACCCAACCCGCCTCTTGCAGCTCCTTGATCAATAGCCTGCTCTGCACCCCAGCCTCCTTGGCTTGGCCCGAATAAAAGTAACCCTAGAGTTATCTTTACTCAAGCACAGATTGGGTCAGCCTGACTGACGGGTGTTTTGCCCCATGTTGAAAACCGCCAACCGGATGACACCCCATGGGCATTACCCTTAGGCTGGTACGCCGCGCTGCATCGCGATGCGCCCAATCCAGCAAGGAACACCCGATGGACCGTCTCACCGCCATGGAAACCTTCGTCCACGTTGTCGAGACCGGCTCGTTCTCTGCCGCGGCCAAGCGCCTGGGCATCGGCCAACCGGCCGTGTCCAAGAGCGTCGCGCAATTGGAGGCACGCCTGGCGGTACGCTTGGTGATGCGTTCGACAAGGGGTCTGACGCCAACCGAGGCAGGGCTGGCGTTTTTCGATAAAGCCAAGCGCGCCATTGATGAAGCCAACGCGGCCGACGAGGCTGCGCGCGGTGCAGGCTCCGGGCTCTCGGGGAACCTGCGGATCAGCGCGCCGGTGACCTTCGCACGCCTGCACATCATTCCGCACCTGGGGCCGTTCCTGGCGCAATATCCGGGGATGAACGTGGACGTGGTGCTCGATGACCGCAGCCTCAACCTGGTGGAGGAAGGCATCGACGTCGCCCTGCGCATGGGCAACCTGAATGACTCAAGCCTTACGGCGCGCAAGATTGGCGAATCGCCCTGCGTCATCCTCGGCACCCCGGCCTACTTCGCACGCTTCGGCGAACCCGCCACCCCCGCCGACCTGATGCAACACCAGGCAATCATCTATACCCGCGCTGAAGGCTCACACTGGCGCTTCAGCCAAGGCGGCAGCCAATACCCCGTCGTCGCCCATGGCCGTGTGCATGTCACCGCAGCAGAAGGGGTGCGCGCCGCCGTGCTGAGTCATCTGGGGCTCACCCTGTCGTCCTCCTGGATGTTCGCGCCGGAGCTGGCCAGCGGCGAGGTCAAGACGGTACTGACCGACTGGGAATTGCCGCCCAGGGATCTATGGGCGGTATTCCCCACCGGGCGTATGGCCAGTGCCAAGGCGCGGGCATTTGTGGAGTATGTGCAGGCGCTGATCAAGGCTTGACGACGCGCTGCAGTATCTGCAGCAATGTCGATAATATCTTGACGATTACCTCGTTCAATGCCGAAAGGGCATCGGTTTTCGACTCAGGCGGTGAAGGTGACGGTAAGGGCGCAGGTGCAGGTAACGGTGAAGGTGGCGTCGGGGCAGGCAGCGGCCTGACCTGCGGCTTTTGCCCTTGCCACAGCACGTCCCCGGGTTTGATCTGGCCGACGCTCTTGACCATGAAATCGGTATTGCCGCGGCCCTTCAGGTCAATCTCCAGGCTGGAGCGACCGGTGGCGGCGTCGTGTTTGAGCACAGCCTCGCCTGCCCGGCCACTGAAGCGATCAGTAAACACCAGGGCGCCGATACCTGCTTCTTTCAAGACACCCGCGACGTCGAGCTTATCGGTGCCGCTGGTGAAGTCCTCAATAAGGTCCGGCTGCTGCGAGGTGGAGTCACTGGCCTTATCGTAGGTAAACGTGTCTGCACCACCACCACCGCGCAACGTGTCAGCCCCCGCCCCGCCCTTGAGCCGGTTGTCGGCGTCATTGCCGGTCAGCACATCCCGTCCGGAACCGCCGATGGCGTTTTCAACTGTAACGCCTTTGGCGATCGAAACATTGCCCTTCAAACCGCCTACATCAGAAAACGATTCGGCCTTCAAATTGATGTTCTGGTTTTGGGAAAACCCGGAAAAATCCAGGGTATCGTCACCGCCGCCATCCCAGACGCAAAAGATGGGTTTATCGCTGGCGCTGGTGAGGGTCATGGCTTCGCGGTCGGTATTGGAATTGAAGCCGTAGGTCGTGTCGGTGTTGCGGGTTTGGTGATTGGCCCCATATAGCCGCTGAACCGCAGCGATGTCGTCCATCATCGGGGCAGAAGGGTTCGAATTCCGAAAGTCGTGGCCGGCCTGGTTTTTCTCCGACCAGTAACTCATCACACTGCGTGCCTTTGTATCACCGGCATACACGGCGCCACTGTTGTAATCAGAACCGCCGCCGTTGTAGTTGCCCGGATGCTGCAGGCCGATGGCGTGGCCGATTTCATGCACGGCGGTCACTGAAAAGTGGCTGCCTAACGCAGGCGAACTACTTTCTCGCAGGGTGCCAACCGTGGCCGTGGTGCTGGCAGTGGAGCGCGTGGGTGAGGTGGCGACGCCACGGTCACCGCGCGGGTTGTTTTTGATATGTACCGTGCCGTCGGCGCCGGCGGCCCGCTCCTTGAAACTGATGTTGGCCACGTCCTCCCAGGATTGCGCCGCCTGGCGCACACGGCGTTGCTGCGCGGCGCTGAACGTCGGGTCTACCGTATAGGAGAGGTCGATCCGCTTGTCGCTATTACGGTCGTGGAAGTGCAGGTTGTCGCGGGTGATGTGCTTTCCGGCCTGCTCCGTCGTGAAGGTGGGTTTGCGACTGGCGCCCACACCGAAGGGGCCGGGATCGGAAGGTGGTAAATTTTCAAGCGAGAAGCTTAGCGGATAACGTTCAGAGTTAATCATGGGACAGTGCGCTCTTGAGAGTGAGTGAATGAGCCGAATCAATCAGCATCGGGGCAGTAACCTCCCATGCAGAAAACCCTCGGAACAGCACTGATTTAGTTCGCACTGAAACATTCTAACGTGGCGCAACATGCGCTAAGAGACGCAATAAAACACTTTCAATTTAAACAACTGAACACACACTTTCGCGTAAAAAAACTTATTGGATTATCAGGAAAAAAACGAAATCCTACAAAACTGTCCTCATTCGGCTACGCAAAATCCGCCCGCTCCCAGATACATGCACTTAACCTTTTCCGACGAGTTCTCAGCATGTCAGAATCTCGCCGCTTGACATGACCTTATGCTAAAGCGCAGGTCACCGCGCGTCATCGGTGCCGAGCAGGCTCAGGCGCATACCGAGTGCCCCTGGCTCAGGCAACACAGCAAGCGTTCGACCGTGTGTTCCAGTGGGCCGGAGTTATCCAACACGAACAACCCGGCGCCATTGCCGGCGATCAGCTCTTGGGTAAACCGCGCATTGCGCGCCAGGCGCGCCTCGATATCCGCCAAAGACTCACGGCCCCGCGCTATTAAGCGCTGGCGCAAGACGGCTTGATCCACCGTCAGCAACAGCACCAACACCTCCGGGTAGCGCTCGCGGGTCTGCGCCAGGTGTGCGCGTGAGCCGTTGACCAGCACGTCTTCCCCCGTGGCCAGCCATTCGTCGATGACCTCAGGGATGCCGTAAGACAACCCGTTGGCGTGCCAGCTGAGGGCAAACGCGCCCTCGGCCTGCATCACGGCGAATTGCTCCGGGCTTACGCCCTGGGCCGCCTCGCCCACCGCTTCCGCCGAGCGCGTGATCACGCGGCGCACAATCCGGCAACCGCGCTCGGCCAACCGCGGGCGTGCAGCCTCCAGCAGGCTGTCCTTGCCCGAACCCGATGGCCCGATGAGATAGATCAACCTGCCCACCATCAAAACACCCTCTTCACTTGTCGCCAGACGTGTTGCACCACAGGAAGCCCTTCGCGGCTCCTGGCTTGGACCAGGTCGGCACGCAGGCCAATGGCGATTTTCCCCGCACTGGAAAGTATATCCAGCAATCCCTCGGCAGCCAGGCCTGCGGCGGCCACATTACCGAAGTGCCGCTCCAATATTTGCTAGGCGTAGTGCTTGCTCAACCCTGACGGGTTGGTGAGGTTTTTTGAAAGTCACCTGTGGCGGTGATTCAGTGCGTTTCAAAGGGCGAGACAGCCTGTTCCCTGCCCCGCTCGGTCAGTTCCGGGTCGAGTGCGCCGAGGTAGCGGTGTTCCGCGTTGATCCACGTTTCGCCGTGGCGTATGACGTAGAGGTTCATGAGGGTCCGTCTTGTTGAAGGGTGGGAAGTTAAGCTGGTCCTGATGATATTGCCGACTATCGCATAATGATCGTTCCCATGCTCCGCGTGATCAATCAAATCAACGATCAGGCTTGGTCGCCTGGATTAGAATGGCGCACAGTGCCGCGCCAGCGGCATTATTGTGTTCGCGTTATGGCGACCTATGCGTGGGAGGGCTTAGCCGAGCACTTGGATGATTCAAGCCGCAAGCAGGTGCTGGCGGTGGTGCAGATGGTTGAGATTGCGCAGTTTTTAGTGGGTGCGGCACTGGAGCGGGAGTGCCCTGTGGCTTGATGGCTGAGGAGATCTCCTGTGGGAGGGGGCTTGCTCCCGATAGAGGTATGTCAGTCAGACATTCATTAACTGAAACACCGCTATCGGGGGCAAGCCCCTCCCACATTTGCCCTCCAGTGTTTAGAAGAATGGGGTTCACAGGCATGAAAAAGGCGACCCGAAGGTCGCCTTTTGTCATTGCGCGTACTGCTTGCTCAACCCCGGCGGCACGCCCTGCACGTCGGTGTCTTCCCAGGGCCCGTTGGGGCTGATGGAGCGGCTCCAGCCGTTGCTCCAGCGGTAGTAGGTGCGCTGGCGGTAGAAGGTGTCGGGCTGGTCGTCCAGCACGTACACCTGCATCTTGCCGTCCCAGTGGCTGGCCGCGCCCGGTGGTGGGGCGAAGGTCGGCGATTTGGTCGGCAGTGGCTTCGGCGGCGGGGTCACCGGGCCCGAAGGCGTGGTGCTTGGCTGGGTGGATGGGCCTGACGGCGGAATGGTCGGGCCGGTCGGCGCGGGAGGTGGGCGGTGGACCGCACAGGCGCTCAGGCCCAATACCAGGCTGAGCAGGGTGATGCGTGCAAATGCGGTCATAGGCGTTTCCTCGAATTACTGGTCCGGACTGTCGATGGTCAGCTGCTGCAGTGCAGTGGTGGTGCTGGCCAAGGGTTGGCTGCGGCCGATCCACTCGCCAGTGGTCGGTTGACCGGCCCGGGATATGCGCGCAACCAGTTGGACTTCGGGGAAGTTGGACAGTTTCAACTGCGGCATCATCGCGTCGGCATCGCCGAGTTCGACGGTGACGGGCAACTCGGCAACGGTGACGCGCTTGGCCGCCAAGGGGGCCGGCGGGCCTTTTACCGCGCGGGCGAAGATGAATACGCTGTCGGTTGGCAGGGCCTTGGCCTTGACCTCGGCGGACAGGTCCACGCGGACTTTCATCACCGCCTTTTGCGCGACGGTGCCGCCGCTTTCCTTGAGCTTCTCGGCGGCACGGTCGATGCCGCCTTGCAGCGCCACGCGGGAATTGTCTTGCGGTGGCAGTTGCGCCAGCAAGCGGCTCCAGTAGTCGATTGCCTCTTGATAACGCTGGCCTTCGAAGGCGGCGATACCGAGCAGGCCGAGACTGGTGACTTCGTTCGGGTCGAGCTTCAAGGCTTCGTCGGTCAGCGCCTGGACCTTGGGCGACCACTGTTTATTGTCGGCAAAGTACTGCGCCTGGGCCCATTGCCCCAGCAGTTCCGGCTGACGCCCGGCCAAAGCCACGGTGCGTTCGAAGACCTTGGCGGCATCGGCGGAACGATCCTGGGCCATATAGGCGCGTCCGAGGAAGTACAAACCTTCCGCCGAGTCCGGTTGGGCGGCGGCGGCGCGTTCCAGGCGCTGGGTCATGTCTTCCATGGACACCGGCGGCTGGGAAAATTCGCGGGTCAGTTCAACCTTGTCGCTGGCGCCGAAGTGCATATACAGGCCAAGACCAAGCACCGGGACGAGGACGGCGGCGAGCAACGGCAGCGGTTTGCCCAGGCGTGATTCGCGGGGTTTTTCCACGCCTTCGGTGTCGGCCAGCAGCTCGCGGGCGGCTTCGGCGCGGCCGGTGTCGAGCTGGGCGGCGTTGAGCACGCCTTCGTCCTGCTGCACTTGCAGCTCGGCCACACGTTCTTGGTAAAGCGCCACGTTCAGCGCGGTGCGATCCTCTTCACGCTGGGCACGGCGGCCGCGCAACACAGGAATCAACAGGAAACTCAGGGCAATCAGAAGCAGCAAGCCGGCTGCGAGCCAGAAATCAATCATCAGTCTTGGTGTCCAGCAATTGGTCGAGGCGTTGGCGCTCTTCGGGGGATAGCGCGTCGGAACCATCGGTAGGCGCGGCGCGGCGACGGCGGACGATCACGGCCATGACGACCACGCCGGCCAGCAGCAGCCCGGCGGGGCCGAACCAGAGCAGCGCGGTCTTGCCGGTGAGGGCCGGTTTGTAGCGCACGAAATCACCGTAGCGGTCGACCATGAAGTCGATGATCTGCTGGTTGTCCTTGCCCTCCCCCAGCATGCGGAAGATTTCTTTGCGCAGGTCGGCGGCGATGGGCGCGTTGGAGTCGGCGATGTCCTGGTTCTGGCACTTGGGGCAGCGCAGTTCCTTGGTCAGTTCGCGGAAACGCTCGCGGTCACCGTCCTTGGCAAATTCGTAAGTGTCGATGGCGGCGTGGGCCACCCCGGCTAAGCCCAGCGCCAGGACGGCAGCGGCTAACAGGCGCTTCATGGCTTGGCCTCGCCGACCAGCGCCTGGTACTTGGCGGCCAGTTGCTCGCGCCACACCACTTCGTCGATCACCCCGACGTATTTGTCGCGGATCACACCTTGGGCGTCGATAAAGAAGGTTTCCGGGGCGCCGTACACGCCGAGGTTCAAACCGAGGTTGCCGTCTTCATCACGAATATCCAGCTGATACGGGTTGTGGAACTCCGCCAGCCACTTCAAGGCCGCTGCATTGTCGTCCTTATAGTTGATGCCGTAGATCACCACGCCCTTCTCGGCCAGCTTGTTCAGCACCGGGTGCTCGACGCGGCAGGAGATGCACCAGGTGCCCCACACGTTGACCAGCGCCGGTTTGCCGAGCAGGTCGGCCTGGGTCAGGGTCTTGTCACCCTGCACGGTCGGCAGGCTGAACGCGGGGAACGGCTTGCCGATCATCGCCGAGGGCAGTTCGGCCGGATCCAGGTACAAGCCGCGATACAGAAACACCGCTACCACCAGGAACAATGCCAGCGGCAACACCATCAACCAACGCTTCATACCGCCGCTCCTTGCATGCCCAGCGCTTCACGCACCCGGCTCTTGACCTTGACCCTATACCTGCGGTCCAGCGCCGCGAGCAAACCACCAAAGCCGGTGAGCAAACCACCGAACCAGATCCAGCGCACGAACGGTTTCACATGCACGCGCACGGCCCAGGCGCCATCGCCCAGGGGCTCACCCAAGGCCACATAGAGGTCACGGGTGAAACCGGCATCGATGCCGGCTTCGGTCATCATCGAGCTTTGTACGGTGTACAGGCGTTTTTCCGGGTGCAGCACGGCGATCTCTTTACCGTTACGGACTACGCGCACGGTGCCTTTGTCTGACGTGAAGTTCGGCCCTTCGAAGTGCTTGGCGCCGTCGAAGATGAAGTGGTAACCGGCCAGGTCCATGGACTCGCCCGGCGCCAGGCGCAGGTCGCGCTCGGCACTGTTCTGGCTGGACAGCACCACGCCGAGGGCGCACACGGCGATGCCGATGTGGGCGATCTGCATGCCCCAGTAGCTGCGGGTCAGGGTCGGCAGGCCTTTGACCAGGCCTTTGTGGCGGGTCTTGTCGAAGATGTCACGCACACCGGCCAGCAACACCCAGGCGGCGAGCAGGAAGGTGGCGAGCACCGCCCAGTTGAAGTCGCCATAGGCAATGCCGGCGACCACGGCCAGGGCCACGCTGCCGAGCAGAACCGGCATCAACATGCCGACCAGCCATTTGATCGGGGTGTCCTTCCAGCGCACCAGCATGCCGACCGCCATCACCACCATCAACAGGCCCATCAACGGGATAAACAACGCGTTGAAGTACGGCGGGCCGACGGACAGTTTGGCGCCGCTCAGGGCATCCAGCACCAAGGGGTACAAGGTGCCGAGCAGGATCATCGACGCGGCCACCACCAACACCAGGTTATTGCCCAGCAGCAGGGTTTCCCGCGACCACAGGTTGAAGCCGACCTGGCTCTTGACCACCGGCGCGCGCAGGGCGAACAGGGTGAGGGAGCCGCCGACCACAAACAGCAGGAAGATCAGGATGAACACGCCGCGCTCCGGGTCGGAGGCGAAGGCATGCACCGAGGTCAACACGCCCGAACGCACGAGGAAGGTGCCGAGCAGGCTGAGGGAAAATGCCGCGATGGCCAGCAACACGGTCCAGCTCTTGAACACGCCGCGTTTTTCGGTGACGGCCAACGAGTGAATCAGTGCGGTACCCACCAGCCATGGCATGAACGAGGCGTTTTCCACCGGGTCCCAGAACCACCAGCCGCCCCAGCCGAGTTCGTAGTAGGCCCACCACGAACCGAGGGTGATGCCGATGCCGAGGAAGGCCCAGGCGACGATGGTCCAAGGCCGCGACCAGCGCGCCCACGCCGCATCAAGGCGCCCGCCGAGCAAGGCGGCGATGGCGAAGGCAAAGGCCACGGAGAAACCGACATAGCCCATGTAGAGCATCGGCGGGTGCACGATCAGGCCGATGTCTTGCAGCAGCGGGTTGAGGTCGTGACCGTTCGCCGGGATCTGCGGCAGGATGCGGGTGAACGGGTTGGAGGTCATGATCAGGAACAGCAGGAAGCCGATGCTGATCATGCCCATCACCGCCAGCACCCGGGCGAGCATGACTTGCGGCAACTGGCGCGAAAACACCGACACCGCGAAGGTCCAGCCGCCGAGGATCAACGCCCACAACAGCAGCGAGCCTTCGTGGGCGCCCCACACCGCGCTGAACTTGTAGTACCAAGGCAAGGCGCTGTTGGAGTTATTGGCCACATAGGCGACGGAAAAGTCGTCGGTCATAAAGGCGTAGGTCAGGCAGCCAAACGCGAACACCAGGAACGCACACTGGCCCCAGGCGGCCGGCTGCGCCAGGCTCATCCACAGACGGTCACCACGCCAGGCGCCGAGCAATGGCACCACGGCCTGGACGATGGCAAAGCACAGGGCGAGGATCATCGCCAACTGGCCCAGCTCCGGAATAAACAGTGCGGACGTCATGGCTTAGCCCTCCTTGGCGGGGGTGGGTGCGGACTGGCCGCTGTCCTTGAGGGCTTTGGTCACCTCAGGCGGCATGTATTTTTCATCGTGCTTGGCCAGCACTTCATCGGCCACCACCACGCCGTCGGCGTTGAGCTTGCCCAGGGCGACGATGCCCTGGCCTTCGCGGAACAGGTCCGGGAGGATGCCGCGATAAGTGATAGTCACGGCCTTGTTGAAATCGGTGACCACGAAGGTCACGTCGAGGGAATCGCCGGAGCGCTTCAGGGAGCCCTTCTCCACCATGCCGCCGGCGCGGATGCGCGTGTCCAGCGGCGCTTCGCCGTTGGCGATCTGGGTCGGGGTGTAGAACAGGTTGATGTTCTCCCGCAGGGCGCTCATCGCCAGGCCCACGGCAATACTGACGCCGGCCAGAATGGCAAGGATGATCAACAGACGCTTTCTACGCAGCGGATTCACTTTTCGGTCTCCCGGCGCAGACGACGCGCCTCTTGTTGCAGGTAACGCTTGCGGGCCAGGATCGGCGCGACGACGTTGAGGGCCAGCACGGCCAGGCAGATGCCATAGGCCGTCCAGACATACAGGCCGTGGTGGCCCATGGCGAGAAAATCACTGAAAGAAGCAAAGCTCATCCACGCACTCCCAGGCAGGTTTGCACTTCAGCCTTGACCCAGCTCGCGCGGGCTTCACGCTTGAGCACTTCGAGGCGCATGCGCATCAGCAGTACGGCGCCGAAGAAACAGTAGAAGCCCAGCACCATCAACAGCAGCGGCGCCCACATTTCCACGGGCATCGCCGGCTTTTCGGTGAGGGTGAAGGTGGCGCCCTGGTGCAGGGTGTTCCACCACTCCACCGAGTACTTGATGATCGGGATGTTGATCACGCCGACAATCGCCAGCACCGCACAGGCCTTGGCGGCGCTGTCACGATTGCTGATCGCGTTGCCCAGCGCAATCAGACCGAAGTACAGGAACAGCAGGATCAACATGGACGTTAGTCGCGCATCCCACACCCACCACGAGCCCCAGGTGGGTTTGCCCCAGATCGCGCCGGTGACCAGCGCCACGGCGGTCATCCACGCACCGATGGGCGCGGCGCATTGCAGGGCGACGTCCGCAAGTTTCATCTTCCAGACCAGGCCGACGACACCGCATACCGCCAGCATCACGTAGCAGGACTGGGCCAGCATCGCGGCAGGCACGTGGATGTAGATGATGCGAAAGCTGTTGCCTTGCTGGTAGTCCGGCGGCGCAAAGGCCAGGCCCCAGACCAGGCCGATGCCGATCAGCAACACGGCGGCGATGCTGAACCAAGGCAGCAGTTTGCCACTGATGCCGTAGAACCATTTGGGCGAGCCGAGCTTGTGAAACCAGGTCCAGTTCATTGCTGTTTCTCACGGTTGCTTCTCGTCATTGCGAGAAGCGTAGGGTCTTTCTTATGTTGAAGAGCTGACAATGTCGCTGGGTCAGACCTCATTATTCGCCGACGCTGATCTTCAGGCCGGCGGCTATAGCAAAGGGTGTCAGGGTTACCGCCAGGGCGGTCAGGCTGCCAAGCCACAGGAGGTAACCGGTCGCCGGCATGCCCATGAGCGCGGCTTGCAACGCGCCGCTGCCCAGGATCAGTACCGGGATGTACAACGGCAGAATCAACAGGGCCAATAGCAGGCCACCACGCTTCAAACCGACGGTCAGTGCCGCGCCCACCGCCCCCAGCAAACTCAAGGCTGGCGTGCCGAGCAGCAAGGAAAGGAGCAACACCGGCAGGCACTCGGAGGGCAACCCTAGCATCATCGCCAGCAACGGTGAGAGCAGCACCAGTGCCAAGCCGGAAAAAGCCCAGTGTGCCAGCACCTTGGCCAGTACCAGAAGTGGCAGGGGGTGCGACGAAAGGACCCACTGTTCGAGGGAACCGTCTTCGAAATCACTGCGAAACAGCCCGTCCAGCGAGAGCAGGACAGACAAAAGGGCCGCGACCCACACCAGTCCCGGCGACAAGGTTTGCAACAGTTTAGTCTCGGGGCCGACCGCCAACGGGAACAGCGCGATCACGATGGCAAAGAACACCAGCGGGTTGGCCAATTCGGCCGGGCGACGGCACAGCAACCGGGCTTCGCGGGCGACCAACAGGGCGAACACACTCATACCGACCACCGGCCCAGGTCGAGGTCACGGTAACCGACGGGAATGCGCGCCAGGGTGTGGTGGGTGGTGAGCACCACCTGGCCGCCCTGCTCGCAGTGCCGCGCCAGGTGTTCTTCCAATTGGGTGACGCCTTGTTTGTCGAGGGCGGTGAAGGGTTCGTCGAGAATCCACAGTGGCGGGCCCGGCAGGTACAGGCGCGCCAGGGCCACGCGGCGCTGTTGGCCGGCAGACAGGGTGTGACAGGGAACGTCTTCGAAACCCTTGAGGCCGACGGCGGCCAGGGCCTGCCAGATGGCGTCGCGGGTCGCGGGATGATGCAGGGCACTGAGCCAGCTGAGGTTTTCTTCGGCGGTGAGCACATCTTTGATGCCGGCGGCGTGGCCGATCCAGATCAGGTTGCGCGCAAGTTCAGTGCGTTGTTCGTTGAGCGGCTTGCCGTTGAGTCGAACTTCACCGGCCGTGGGCTGCATCAAGCCGGCCAGCAGGCGCAGCAGACTGGTCTTGCCGCTGCCGTTGGGGCCGCTGATCTGCAGCATGTCGCCGCCCGCCACACGCAGGTCGAGGTGCTCGAACAGCAGACGCAAGTCGCGTTCACAGGAGAGCGCTACGGCTTCAAGAAGAGGGCTGGTCAAGAGATCGCGGGCCTTTACGGTTCAAGTCGGCGGTGCAGCGGCCGTTATAGAAAGAAGCACAATAACGGCTTTGGCGACCGATTTTAGAGAGCTGGATCAAATAGTTGTGAGGTTTTTACCGCTCTCTTTGCAGACGGGCGGCATTATACATGCGATGCCCTACGCTAAAGAGGGCTATTTCCCCAGAGACGATGCGCACGATGACCGGCGAGATCAACCTTCCTACGCTTCCTCCCACCCCGGCAGCCGGGCAAAGCCCTGCGCCTGTGCCTGGGGCACTGCTGAAACTGCTGGAGCCGCAGACCGGGCTGATCGACCCAGGGAAAACCGCGAATGCCGAAGTCATCGCCCTTAAACAAGGCGGTGAGGCCTTTCAGTTGCTGCTCAAGCTGACCTTGGACGGCGGTCGTCAGACGCTGGTGCAGGCCAGCAGCGCCCAGCCCTTGCCCTTAGGCAGCAATGTGGCGGTGAGTCAGACGCCAGCGGGCAACCTGACCCTCAGCCTGCAACAGGCCTTGAGTGCCAACGTCGCCGCCCTCACCCGCATCGATACCGCCAAGGTCCCGGAAGGTACGCTGTTGCAAGCCAAGGTATTGACCACTCAGGTGCTGCCCCAGGGCACGGCGCAACCGGCGATCTATCGTTCGTTGGTGACGGTGCTGAATAACGCCTTGGCCGGCGCGACACTGACGGTGGAAAGCCCACAGCCGTTGCGCGTAGGCAGTTTGCTGAGCGCTGTGGTGCAGAACGCGCAGACCCTGAATTTTGTGCCGCTGAGCGGGCTCAAGGATCAATTGGCGGTCACCCAGCAACTGTCGACCCAGCAAAGTCGCCAGGGCTCCCTGGATGCGGTCTTCACCGCACTGCAAAACCTGCCCCGTGGCGACAGTACTTCCGCCGACCTGCGCGCCGCCGCCGACCGTTTGCTCGCCGCGTTGCCCGACCTGGCACAGGTCAGTAACCCCAAAGTCCTGGCTCAAGTGATCCAGAACAGCGGCGCCTTTCTGGAAGCCAAATTACTCGCAGGGCAGAATCCTCAGATACCACCCCTGGACATGAAGGGCGCACTGCTGCGCCTTGTCGCGGACTTATTGCCCGCCCTGCCCGCCAGTACCAACCTCAACGCCATTCTTGCGGCCAACACGCTGGCCCAGGTATTGCCCAATTTTGTGCGCAGCCCACTGAACACGCTGGGCCAAGTCAGCGCGCGGCAGGCACCGGTCAGCTTTCCACTGCCCGAGCGGCTGATGGCGAAGCTTGAAGGCGAAGGCGACCTGGAAAACCTGCTGCGTCTGGCCGCCGGGGCCATTTCCAGGTTGCAGAGTCACCAGCTGTCGAGCCTGGAGCAAACCGGCACCACCGCCGACGGCCGCCTGCAAACCACTTGGCAGTTGGAAATCCCCATGCGCACCCTGCAGGACATCGTGCCGTTGCAGGTCAAGTTCCAGCGCGAAGAGCCGGCGCCGGACAAGGACCAACCCGAACGCAAGGACAAAAAAGATCCGAAGCAGATGCTCTGGCGCGTCGAACTGGCCTTCGATATGGAGCCCCTGGGACCGTTGCAGGTCCAGGCGCAACTGACCCAGGGCAAACTGTCCAGCCAGCTGTGGGCAACGCGACCTTTCACCGCCAGCCTGATCGAAAGTCATCTGGGCAATCTGCGCGAACGGCTGGTGACTTCGGGCATCAACGTCGGCGACCTGAATTGCCACCTCGGCACGCCACCCCGCGGGCCAAAAACCGGACTGGAACAACGCTGGGTGGATGAAACCGCATGAATAACCCCAACCCGCCACGCCAGGCGATTGCCCTCAAGTACGACGGCCAACAAGCCCCGACCCTGTCCGCCAAGGGCGATGACGCCCTGGCTGAAGCCATCCTCAAGTTGGCGCGGGAAAATGAAGTGCCTATCTATGAGAACGCCGAGCTGGTGAAACTGCTGGCACGCATGGAGTTGGGCGACAGTATTCCGGAAGAGTTGTACCGCACCATCGCCGAAATCATCGCGTTTGCCTGGACCTTGAAAGGCAAGTTCCCGGCGGGCTATGACCCGGATGCGGGGCCGGTGGAGCGGGATGTGACCGAGCGTGGCGACGACTACTGAATAGCCACAGGCACACACAGATCCAAATGTGGGAGGGGGCTTGCTCCCTCCCACATTTGGATCTGCGGTCAGTTGAGGACTTCGCTTAGAGGGATGAAATTGACTCGATCACCCACCTCCAGCGTCGTGCCCTCCAACACCTCCACCAACCCCTCCGCCCACGCCGCGCTGCGCAGCACGCCGGAGCTCTGGTTGCGGTAGATGATCGCCTTGCCCTGCTCGATGCGCCCGCGCAGATACTCGCGGCGGTTACCCGGCTTGGGCCAGGTGAACCCCACCGGCACTGCGAAACGCAGCGGCTCGACGTCGGCCACTCCCTGGCGGCGCAGCAAATACGGACGCGCCAACAGCGCAAAGGTCACCAGGGTCGAGGCCGGGTTGCCCGGCAGGCCGATCACCGGCACACCACGGAAATGACCAAAGGTCAGGGGTTTGCCCGGCTTGATCGCCAGCTTCCATAACGCCAGCTCACCGTCTTCGCGCAGGGCGATACCGAGGAAGTCCGCCTCGCCCACCGACACACCGCCCGTGGACAAAATCAGGTCAACCGCGCTCAAGCCTGCCAGTCGGGAACGGGTCTGCTCCAGGTCATCCGGCAGGATGCCCGCGTCGATGACTTCGCAGCCCATGCGCTCAAGCCAGGAACACAACACGCGGCGGTTGCTGTTGTAGATCTGGCCCGGACCGAGTGGCAAACCGGGTTCGATCAGTTCATCACCGGTGGACAACACCGCGACACGCGGGCGGCGGATCACGTCCAGCCGATCACGGCCAAGGGAAGCCGCGAGGCCCAGTTCGATCGGGCCCAGGCGCGTACCCGCCGCGAGCACCAAGTCGCCGACGGTGGTTTCCTGGCCTTGGGGGCGAATGTTCTGGTTGAGCTGCAACGGCTCGCTAAAGCTCACGCGTTCGTCGGCATGGACAACGGCGTTTTCCTGCATTTCCACGCAGTCCGCGCCTTCCGGTACCGGCGCCCCGGTGAAGATGCGCGCACAGGTTCCAGCCGCCAGTGGCTGCGGCGCCTGGCCGGCAAAGATGCGCTGGCTGACGGGCAAGGGTTCACCGGTCCAATCCGCCAGGCGCACGGCGTAACCGTCCATGGCGCTGTTGGGCCAGGGCGGCAGGTCGAGGGTGGAGACCAGGTCCTGGGCCAATACGCGGCCGTCGCACTCGGCCAGGGGCAGCACGTGCTGCTCGCGGATCGGCGCGCCTTCGGCCATCGCCAGCAGCTGTTGCAGGGCGTGTTCTACCGGCATCAGGGCGCCGGTCTTGCCGGGCTTACCCACGGGATTCACAAGGTTCGGCCAGCTTCAGGTGCGGCACGAAGTTGCACGGCCGGTGACGGTTATCCAGTTGTTCGGCGAGGATGCCATCCCAACCGGTGCGCACTGCATTGGTGGAGCCCGGCAGGCAACACACCAGGGTGCCGTTGGCCAGCCCGGCCAGGGCGCGGGATTGCACGGTGGAGGTGCCGATGTCGGCCACGGAGATCTGGCGGAACAGTTCGCCAAAGCCGTCGACCTGTTTGTCGAGCAGGCAGCCGACCGCTTCGGGGGTGCTATCGCGGCCGGTGAAGCCGGTGCCGCCGGTGATCAACACCACTTGCACCACGTCTTCGGCAATCCAGTGGGCGACCTGGGCGCGGATCTTGTAGAGGTCGTCCTTGAGCAGCACGCGCTCGGCCAGGTTGTGCCCGGCTGCGGTGAGGCGGTCGACGAAGACCTGGCCCGAGGTGTCGGTGTCCAGGGTGCGGGTGTCGCTGACGGTCAATACCGCGATATTCAGGGGTACGAAGGGTGCATCGGCCTTGGCTTTCATGGCACGGTCCGGTTGTCGAAGGAACAGCCCGATGTTATATCACAGGCCCCTGTTCAGCTGCCTGCGCGGAACCCACATGCCACTCGATTCAATGCCCCTGCCCTGTTCGATCCTGCTGTTGGCCGGTGGCCGCGGCCAGCGCATGGGCGGCCAGGATAAAGGCCTGCTGGACTGGCACGGCCAGCCCTTGATCGCACACTTGCAGCGCCTGGTGCGACCACTCACCGATGACCTGATCATCTCGTGCAACCGCAACCAGGCGCAGTACGCCCCCTATGCCGACCAGTTGGTGAGCGACGACAGCCCGGACTTCCCCGGGCCGTTGGCCGGTATCCGCGCGGGACTGGCCGCCGCGCGCCATGAGCACCTGCTGATCCTGCCATGCGATGTGCCACACATCGACGCCCGACTGCTCGCCGACCTGCGTGAAACCGCACAACGCAATCCATCGTTGCCGGTAATGGTGCGCCACGGTGAATTCTGGGAACCCTTGATCTGCATCATCCCCATCGGACTGCGAACCGAGGTAGAACAGGCCTGGCATGCCGGTGAACGCAGCCCACGAAAGATCCTCCTGCAATTGGGCGGTGTGGGCCTGGAATGCCCAACCGATGACCCACGCCTGGCCAACCTGAATACACCAGAGCTGTTGCGCCAAAGGTCTGACGTGTCAGAATGAACCTTCGCACAAGGAACTTTGGCGACGTCCCACACGTCACAAGGTCAGTAATCAAAAAAGTATTCTCTCGGAGACAACACCCATGACTCAACGGACCATCGCCGCTCTCATGCTTGCACTGGGCCTGGCTACCCTCGCCGGTTGCGCCTCGCCGACAGTGATCACCCTGAATGACGGTCGCGAAATCCAGGCCGTCGACACCCCGAAATACAACGAAGATTCGGGTTTCTACGAATTCGAACAACTTGACGGCAAGCGTACCCGCATCAACAAAGATCAGGTTCGCACCGTTAAAGACCTGTAAGTCTCAGCGCTTGCACATAAGGCCCGCCTCGCGCGGGCCTTGTCGTTTCCAGGGTCACCAGTCGAGGGTGATCCGGCTGCGAAAAAGGCGTTCTTCAGCGGTGACCGGGTCGACAAACCGCACGCCCTGGGCCAGCAGCTTGAGAGGGTTGGCGTAATCGTCGACGGCATCCTTGATCACCTCCGGGTAGAACGGATCGTTGCAGATGCTCGCCCCCAGCGCGGTCATGTGCACGCGCAACTGGTGCTTCTTGCCGGTCACGGGAAACAGGCCGTAGCGCCATAAGTCGCCATTCTTTTCCCGCACCTCCACCGCTGTTTCGGTATTGCTGGCGCCCGGGCCCTCCTGCATGCGGAAGAACGGTTCGCCATCCACCAGGCGGCTTTTGTGTACCAACGGGAACGTCAGCCCAGGCAAAGCCGGGGCAATGGCTTCGTAGAATTTATCGATCTGGCGCGTGGGAAACAGCTGCTGATAGGCCGAGCGGCTGGACGGGTTGGCCGAGAACAACACCAGCCCGGCGGTGTGCCGGTCGATGCGGTGCAGGGGCACCAGTGCAGGGTTGTCCAGGCGGCGAATCAGGCGGCGCAGCAGGGTTTGCTCGACGTACTCGCCGGCCGGGGTCACGGGCAGGAAGTGCGGTTTGTCCGCCACCACCAGATGCTCGTCGGCGTATAGGATAGTTTCCTGCACCGGGATGACTTTTTCGTTGGGTACTTCACGGAAGTAATAGATGCACAGGCCTTCCTTGTAGGCCAGGTCCAGGGGGATGGGGTTGCCATTGACATCCAGCACCCGCCCCCGGGCGATGCGGTCCAGCCAGTGTTCGCGGCTGATCGCCGCAAAGTGCTCGCACAGACACTCCAGCACCGTTGCCCAGGGGCCAGGTGGCAGGTACAGGGTGCTGGCTTGGTGCTGGGACGCGGAAAAAGCGGATGTGGACATGAAGTGCTCGAAGCCTGGGAAAAACAGGCAGGCATTATCCCGCATGAAGCGGGACTCGGCCTAGGGCGGATCTCAGGCCTTGGCCAATTCCGCCCGCAGGATCGGCGAAGCACTCGCCGCCTCGGTGAACTCCTTGAGCCAGCGCAGCACGTCCACCGCCTCCCAGCGGCCGGGATCGTAAAGCGCGTACAACAGGCCCTGGTAGCCCACCACATCGAGCTGCTTGTGATAACCGGCGCGCTGGAACAACGCTTCGATCTCGGCAAAGCAGGTATTGAAATGCACTTTGTTAAACGGCGTCTTGCCTTCCGTGACCAGGCCGTCGAGGCGCAGCTCGTTCACCGCGTCGCGCACGACATCGGCAGACATGCGATTGACGCTGCTTTTCAGTTGTTCAACATTCACCACGGGCGTTCCCTCTATTCAATCGCTGTACAAACATACAGTAACGTAATATTCGGAAACCCGCCATCGCATAAACGTCAGCGCAGGAAGGCGACAACCTGATCCGCATCGAAGGGCCAATCCAGTTCAGCCCCCGTGTCCACCCGCCGAAGCACCGGAATCCTTAGGCCGTAGGCGTCGGTCAGGTCTTCGGGGTCGGTGATATCAACCAACTCAACCAGCAACCCGCGCTCGACGAGCGGCATGATTTCGGCTTCGGCAATTTCACAAAGATGGCAACCCAGGGTGCCGAACAACTGGCATTCAGGAAGCATGACGAATGGCCCTGATCAGTAAGTAGACAAATATTCTAAGCCTGACAAAAACCTGTGGCGAGCGGGCACGCCACAATAAACCCTGACCCAGATCACCATGGCCTATAACTGATTCAGCGATTCTCGCGGCTTTTTGCCCGCTCACCCTGCAATGGAGATGCTTGTGTTCGCCAACCTGCTGATCATTCTGGCCTCATCCCTGGTGGTGATTGCGCTGTTTCGCCGTCTGCAACTGCCACCCGTGCTGGGCTACCTGTGCGTGGGCCTGGCCGTGGGGCCCACTGCCCTGGACTGGGTGAATGACAGCGAGGATCTGCCCGACCTCGCCGAACTGGGCGTGGTGTTCCTGCTGTTTTCCCTGGGCCTGGAGTTTTCCCTGACCAAGATGCTCGCCCTGCGCCGCGTAGTGTTTGGCCTGGGCAGCTTGCAGGTGCTGGGTTGCAGCGTGCTGCTGGGGGGCTTGTTGATAGCCTTTGGTGTGACGCCGGGCATCGCCTTGTTGCTGGGTGCAGGGCTGGCGCTGTCGTCCACAGCAATCGTCAGCAAGGAACTGACCAGCCTCGGCGAAATCTTCAGCAGCCATGGCCAGAACGCGATCGGTGTGTTGCTGTTCCAGGATGTGGTGGCGGTGTTGCTGCTGACGTTGGTACCGGTGTTCGCCGGCAGCAGCGAGCAGGCCTGGTACTGGGCATTGCCGCTGACGCTGGGCAAAACCGTGGTGTTGTTCGTGGGCCTGTTGCTCGCCAGCCGCTGGTTATTGCCGCGCTTGTTTCATGAGGTCGCCGCCTCCCATTCGGCGGAGCTGTTTGTGCTGCTGGCGCTGGTGATCGTCTTGCTGACGGCCTGGCTCACTCACTTGCTGGGCCTCTCCCCTGCCCTCGGCGCCTTCCTGGCCGGCATGCTGCTGGGCGAAAGCCATTATCGCCATCAGATCGAAGCGGATATCCGCCCCTTTCGCGACATCCTGCTGGGGCTGTTTTTCGTCAGCATCGGCATGCTCATCGACCTGCAGTTGTTCGTCAGCCACAGCCTGTTGATCCTCGGCATGACCCTCGCGCTGATGCTGATCAAAGGGTGTGTGGTGGCTGCGTTGGTCAAGCTGCGCGGCAGCGACAGTGAGACTGCCTGGCGCAGCGGCCTGGCCCTGGCCCAGGGCGGTGAGTTCTGTTTTGCGCTGATGGCGCAGATGCAGCAGAGCCGGTTGATACCCGATGAATTCAACGGCTTGCTGCTCGCCGCTACGTTCTGTTCGATGCTGTTGACCCCACTGCTGTTGCGCGCCGCACCGGCGATTGCCCTGCGCCTGCACCGCAAGCCCAACCAACAGGTGCAATTGGAACAGATCACCGCCCTCAACGCCCAATTACAAGGGCATGCGGTCATCTGCGGCTATGGCCGGGTCGGGCAATCCATCGGGCGCTTTCTGCGCAATGAGCAACAGGCGTTTATCGCCCTGGATGACGACCCGGAACGGGTGCAGGAAGCCGCCACCGAAGACAGCAGCGTGCATTACGGCGATTGTCGCCGTGGCGCGTTGCTCAGTGCAGTGGGCCTGGAACGCGCGCGCCTGGTGGTGATTGCCGTGGACAACAGTGATGTCGCCCTGGCGGTGCTCAAGGAAGCACGCCATATCAACCCCGACGTGCCGATCCTGGTGCGCACCCGCGATGACAGCCAACTGGCTGAATTAAAAGCCGCGGGCGCCAACGAAGTGGTGCCCGAGTTGCTGGAGTCGAGCCTGATGCTCGCCTCCCACGCCTTGATCCTGCTGGGCCTGCCGGACCACCAGGTGCAGGCGCGGGTCGATGAAGTACGGCATAACCGCTATCGCCTGCTGCACGGTTTTTACACGCATCCGAGCACCGACGAAGAGGCGCCGATCAATCCTGACTGACCGCACCGATCTTGTGGATCGACAGGTCTGCGCCGTAATACTCCTCTTCCTGGCTCAGGCGCAGCCCGTGCACGCGCTTGATCACGCCGTACACCAGCAGGCCGCCGCCGAACGCGACGGCCACACCGAGCCCCGTGCCGATCAATTGGCTGATCAGGCTCACGCCGCCCAATCCACCCAGCGCCGTCTGGCCAAAGATGCCGCACGCAATCCCGCCCCATACACCGCACAGGCCGTGCAGTGGCCATACACCCAGCACGTCGTCGATCTTCCAGCGATCCTGGGCGGCGATAAAGCACCACACAAACAGCCCGCCCGCGACCACACCGGTGACCAGCGCGCCCACCGGATGCATAAGGTCAGAACCCGCGCAGATCGCCACCAGCCCGGCCAACGGACCGTTATGCAGGAAACCGGGGTCATTGCGGCCGATCACCAGGGCGGCAACGGTGCCACCGACCATGGCCATCAGCGAGTTGACCGCCACCAGACCGCTGACACCGTCCAGGGTCTGCGCGCTCATCACGTTAAAACCGAACCAGCCGACAATCAGGATCCACGACCCCAGCGCCAGGAACGGAATGCTCGACGGCGCGAAGGCCACCAGGCGCCCTTCGCGGTAGCGCCCGTTGCGTGGGCCCAGCAGCAACACCGCCGCCAGCGCCAGCCAGCCGCCCATGGCATGCACCACCACGGAGCCGGCAAAGTCATGGAAGCTGGCGCCAAACGTCTTGAGCAGCCAGGCCTGCAAACCGAAATTGCCGTTCCACACCATGCCTTCGAAAAACGGATAGATAAATGCCACGATCAACGCAGTGGCGCACAACTGCGGAGCGAACTTTGCACGCTCCGCAATACCGCCGGAGATGATCGCCGGGATCGCTGCCGCAAACGTCAGCAGGAAGAAGAACTTCACCAGGCCATAACCATGATCGGCACTGATCACGGCCGCCGGTTGCATGAAGCTCACACCGTAGGAGATCCAATAGCCTATAAAGAAATAGGCCAGGGTGGAGATGGCGAAGTCGCTGAGGATCTTCGACAGGGCGTTGACCTGGTTTTTCTGGCGCACCGTCCCGACTTCCAGAAACGCGAAGCCGGCGTGCATGGCCAGAACCATGACCGCACCAATCAGGATGAACAGGGTATTGGAACTGTGGACGAGGGTATCCACTGCACTTTGCAAATTTTCCATGGAGGGTGGCAGGCCTGCATTAAAGGCAAAAAGCACCAAAGCGGTTCAAGCCAGGGTTTCGCGCACTAAATTGGCACCACCGGCCCCACCCCTCTTCAGAGGGCATGAACCGCTTTAGCGCAGCGAAAAACACAACAGGCCATTGCCGACAGGGTTTTTCCGCGAGTTTCAGTTATTTAGGGTAAGGTTTTTAAGGCACTGGCCTTAGGCCGCCCAGATTCAGCGCAGGCCCAGGAGCCTGCGCACCAAGGCAAAGCAAAAGCTGTACCACACAATTGCACTGAACCTTCACCGAAGCCGGTGACTCGAAACCACACGTACCGATCAGCCAATCACGGAGATAACCATGGCCAGAAGAACTGCAAAGACTGCTCAAGAAATACTGATGGCGGATTTTCAAACCCTGGTGACTGACACCGAAAGGTTGCTGGACGACACTAAGGTGCTTGCGGGAGACCAGGCCGATGAACTGCGCGCCAAGATTCATGACACGCTGTTACAGGCCCGCGAAACCCTCAAGCAAACCGAAGACTCCCTGCGCGAGCGCGGCCAGGCGGCGGTCACCGCGACGGAAGATTACGTGCAGGCCAACCCTTGGCAGTCGGTAGGCATTGCGGCCGGCGTGGGCTTTCTGATCGGCCTGCTGGCCACAAGGCGCTAATCATGTCTATCGGCGAAACTGGCTCGTCCACGGGTACCACCTCACGACGCCTGGGCGCGGCCGTTCTAGGCTTGCTGCACAGCCACGTCGAACTGTTTGGCATCGAATTGCAGGAACAGAAGGCCCGCACCGTCAGCCTGCTGCTGTTTGCCGGCCTGGCACTGGTGTTTGCCCTGTTGCTGCTGGTGGGGTTGTCGACGCTGGTGATGATCCTGGTATGGGACACGGGCTACCGCCTGACCGGGATCATTTGCCTCTGTGTGTTCTATACCCTGGCCGCCGCCTTCTGCGGGGTGCGCTTGAAAGCGGCAGTGTTCGATGAGTCCACGCCGTTCCATGCCACCCTCGAAGAACTGGCCAATGATCGGGAGCGCCTGCTGCCATGAGCTCGAATGAAACCCAGCAAACCTCCCGCCGGGAAATGCGCAAGGCCTTGATCCGCCTGCGCATGGAGATGCACCGCCAGGAGATTCGCCACGAGTCCCAGCAATTGATGGTGCCGCTGAACAAGGTGCGCAACATGGGCCAAAGCTTTCAGGGCGGCCTGGGCATCAAGCACGCGCCGCTGTGGGGCGTGGCCGCTGTAACGCTGATCGGTTTCTTCACCGGTAAGGGCGCCAAGGGCGGCGGGATCAGCAGTGTGACGCGCCTGGTTCGGCTCGGTGCCGGATTAATCCCGCTGATCAAACTGGCCATGCAAGGCAATTCACGCAAAGGTTGAGCCGGCTGGCTGCATTCTTGCTAACAGAATCGGCCCGGTCCCCGTTTTCGAGGGCCGGGCCTTTTTTCGCCACCTCTCTTAAGGAGGCCCCGTGATCGACGGGCAACCGCTCGCCTGCTTCCAGCCGTTTATCGACACCGCCACCGGTCGCATTGCTGGCGTCGAAGCCTTGGGCCGTCTACGCCAGGCTGATGGCAGTTTGCACTCCGTTGGCCCGTTGTTCGCCGACCCACGCACGCCAGGCGCGACCTTGCGCCGTCTCGACCGGCAGATTCGCGACAATGCGTTAAGCCGCCTGCATGAAGCCCCGCAAGACTGGTTCCTGAGCCTGAATATCTCGCCGCGCTGGATTAACCAACTGCGCCCGGGCCAGGCGCTGCCGAGTCTCAAACAGATTCACAGCCATGGCGTCGACCCGCAGCGCATTGTGTTCGAGATCACCGAACTGGGCGGCGACATCCAGCGCCTGGCCGAGGTGGTGGCACGTTATCGCGAGGCCGGTGCGCGCATCGCCATCGATGACTTCGGCGCCGGCTATTCCCAGCTTGACCGGGTATTGGCGCTGCAGCCGGACATTCTCAAGCTGGACATGCGCCTGTTCCAGCAAGCCGCCAGGGGCGGGCCGAGCAGTGACGTAGTGCGAGCGCTGGCGCAGATGGCGGAAAAGACCGGCTGCTGGATCATTGCCGAAGGCGTGGAAACCGAGGCGCAGCTGAGCTTCGCCCTGGAATGCGGGTCGCGCTATGTGCAGGGCTATCTGTTTGCCCAGGCGCAATTGGACTGGTTCGCCACCGACGCCTTCGTGCCGCGTTTTGACCAACTGCGCGCGGCGTATGTCCAGCAGAAACTGGCCGAACGCGGCCGCATCATGCAACTGCGCCAGCAATTGACCGAACTGATGAAGATTCTGCAATCCTGGGCACAAGCCCAAGCCCCGCTGGATCACTTGCCCCAACTGCCAGCCTTCCCCTGGCTGCTGCGCTTTTACCAGTGCGACCGGCATGGCACCCAGTTGACCCCCAACTTCGAATGGCGCCAGGACGCCTGGCAGGCCGACAGCCGCTATCTGGGCCACAACTGGTCGTGGCGCCCGTACTTCTATCACCTGCTGGCCGAAGGTTGGGAGGAGCGTCGCCTGACGTTGTCCTCGACCTACCGTGACGCCACCACCAACCAGTACTGCCTCACCGCCGGACAATTCTTCCATAACGGTCAGCGCTTGCTGTTAATCGATATCGACGCGGCCGGCCTGTAGATTTTCGCTTGCCCCGTCAGGGCGGAACCGGGAAGCTGGGAGGGTCATTCACCGTACGGAGAGTACCCGCCTTGGATTGGCCCACCCTGCTTACCCGCGAACGCCTTGGAAAACCCCTGCACAGCCCGGAAGAACTCGGCCGCAGCCCGTTTCACAAAGACCATGACCGCATTATCTTCTCCGGCGCGTTTCGCCGCCTGGGCCGCAAGACCCAAGTGCACCCGGTGTCCAGCAACGACCATATCCATACCCGCCTGACCCACTCCCTGGAAGTCAGCTGCGTAGGCCGCTCCCTCGGCATGCGCGTGGGCGAAACCCTTCGCAGCGCCCTGCCCGACTGGTGCGACCCGAGCGACCTGGGCATGGTGGTGCAATCGGCCTGCCTGGCCCATGACATCGGCAACCCGCCGTTCGGGCATTCCGGCGAAGACGCCATCCGCCACTGGTTCCAGCAGGCAGCGGGGCGCGGCTGGCTGGACGACATGAGCACCGCCGAGCGCAATGATTTCCTCAACTTCGAAGGCAATGCCCAAGGGTTCCGGGTACTGACCCAGTTGGAATACCACCAGTTCGACGGAGGCACGCGCCTGACTTACGCGACCTTGGGCACGTATCTCAAGTACCCCTGGACTGCCCGCCACGCCGATTCCCTGGGTTACAAGAAACACAAGTTCGGCTGCTACCAGAGCGAATTGCCGATCCTCGAACAGATCGCCAGCAAGCTCGGCCTGCCGCAACTCGAGGAACAACGCTGGGCTCGCCATCCCCTGGTCTATCTGATGGAGGCAGCAGACGACATCTGCTACGCCTTGATCGACCTGGAGGACGGCCTGGAAATGGACCTCCTGGAGTACGCCGAAGTCGAGTCGCTGCTGCTCGACCTGGTGGGCGACGACCTGCCGCAGACTTACCGCCAACTGGGCTCCCAGGATTCGCGCCGACGCAAGCTGGCGATCCTGCGCGGCAAGGCCATCGAGCACTTGACCAACGCTGCGGCGCGCGCCTTCGTCGAACAACAGGATGCCTTGTTGGCTGGCACCTTGCCCGGCGACCTGGTGGAGCATATGCACGGCCCCGCCAAACGCTGCGTGCTGGATGCCAAGGACATGGCGCGCAAAAAGATCTTCCAGGACAAGCGCAAGACTCTGCACGAGATCGGCGCCTACACCACCCTGGAAATCCTGTTGAACGCCTTCTGCGGCGCGGCCCTGGAGCAGCACGGCGGACGCACGCCGTCGTTCAAGAACCGGCGCATTCTCGACCTGCTGGGCAACAACGCGCCGGACCCTGCGTGGCCGCTGCACAGGTCGTTCCTGCGGATGATCGACTTCATCGCCGGCATGACCGACAGCTATGCCACCGAGATGGCACGGGAGATGACCGGGCGCTCCAGCCCTCAATAGCCTGACTGATCAGGCCGCCTGTTCACTGAACAGAATCTGCCTACGACGGGAACAGAGCGGCCTGATCGAATTCGCACAAGCACCCGAAGAATAATCGCGCACGCTCCGGGCAGGTCTGGTGAACAGTTCCTACGTGCCCCCTATCGACGCTTGACTCACCGTGTGCCTTCTATGCCCAGTTACCCTCTTCGTATCCTGTTGGTGGAGGACCATCCCTTTCAACTGCTCGCCACCCAATGCCTGCTGAGAAGCTTCGGCTTCGAACACCTCGCCCCGGCCGAAAACGCCGAGCAGGCAATCCGTTTGATGACCCAGGCCGAGGCGCCCTTCGACATCATCCTGTGTGACCAGTGCCTGCCCGACCTGCCTGGGCTTGAACTGATTGAAATTGCCAGTCGCCAATGCTTTATCAAGGCCGCCATCTTGCTCAGCGGACTTCCCGAGACAGAACTTTCAGCGTTGCAAACCCAAGCCCTCAAACGTGGCCTGCCATTGCTCGGCTACTTGCCAAAGCCGTTGAATAAAGATGAGCTTGCACATTTGACCCATACATTACTGACGTTATAAATGTAGGACTTTAAACAAATCGTCCGGTCGGAAAATTCTCGCACAACCACCGTAAAGTTCTTGCCATGCCCCTTCAACCCATGCCCCTGCGAAACGTTGACCTGTCGCGTTACAACTCCTTAGAGACAGGTAGGCTTTTACCTTTTTTAATGTAGGAACTTTCCTGTTTTATACCTGTTGCCACCCAAGTTCATGCTTACCCGTCGGCTTCTGAGCTAATGTGCCCGCTTTATTTGTACTTGCATGGAATATGATCATGAACACAGTTTTTATTATTGATGACCATCCCGTTATAAGGCTGGCCATACGAATGTTGTTGGAGCACGAAGAAAATTTCAAAGTAGTCGGCGAAACGGATAACGGATGCGACGCCATACAAATGGTCCGCGAATGCATGCCGGACCTGATCATCCTGGACATCAGCATTCCAAAACTCGATGGCCTGGAAGTGCTTTGCCGCTTCAACGCCATGAACGCCTCGATGAAAACCCTCGTTCTGACGGCTCAATCCCCTACCCTGTTTGCCACTCGATGCATGCGTTCGGGCGCCGATGGCTACGTGTGCAAGGAAGGTGACCTGAGCGAGCTGATGAGCGCCATCCGCGCCGTACTGTCCGGTTACAACTACTTCCCCAGCCAAGCCTTGACCCCCTGCGATGAAAGCGGCAAGGAACTTGAACTGTTCAAGGCCGTTAATGATCGTGAGTTGATGGTATTGCAACTTTTTGCACAAGGCCGTACCAACAAGGAAATCGCTAAAGGTATGTTCCTGAGCAACAAAACAGTAAGCACATATAAAAAGAGGCTGATGCAAAAACTTCAAGCCAAGTCCTTGGTAGAACTTATCGAGATGGCAAAACGAAACGCGCTAGTGTGAGAAAGCGGATGCCCAGGCGTATAAAGGACTATTTGATTATATTGAGTGCCGGTTTGTGCTTCAGCACCGCCGTACCTGCAACCCTTCCAGCAAGCCCGGAGCATTTCAACCTATTGAGTCGCGCGAGCTCCGTGCAGCTGGAGCCCCACCTGAACAAGGCCCAGCGCCAATGGCTCCAGAACAAACGCGAACTGGTACTGGGCGCGGCGTTTCCTGACTACCCGCCTTTTGACCTCACCTCCAGCGGGCGTGACTATGAGGGACTCACCGCCGACTACGCCGGCTTGCTGGCAATGGCGCTGGACGTGCCGGTAAAAGTGTTGCGCTACCCCTCTCGGGAGGCCGCCATTCGTGCCCTCGAAGCGGGGGATATCGACCTACTGGGCTCTTCCAACAGCTTTGAAGCGGCAAACCCCAACCTGACCCTGTCGGAGCCGTACGCCGTGGACCGGCCGGTACTGGTGACCCGCGAAGGCGAAACTCGCAGCCTGAATGATGGGCTGGCCGGCATGCGGCTGGCACTGGTCTATCACTATCTGCCACTGCACGAGGTGGAAAAGCTGTACCCCAAGGCAATCATCCGTGCCTACCCCTCTTATCAAAACGCCTTGAATGCAGTGGCTTTCGAGCAGGCTGACGTTTTTCTCGGCGATACCATTTCCACCCACTACATGATCAACAAGGGTTATCTGAAAAACATTCGCATGGCTAACTTCGGTAGACATGAAGCCTATGGATTCAGCTTTGCAATGCCCCAGGACCAGCGAATGCTGTTGAGCATCGTCGACGCCGTACTGAGGGCCGTGCCCACCTCCGAACGGGAAACGATCGCCAAACGCTGGAGTGCCGGCAGCGACATCCTCTTGACCGACCAAAAGCTGCAGCTGACCCTTCGCGAAGAACGTTGGCTGAGAGAAAACCCAGTAGTCAAAGTGATCGTGAACCCCACGTTTGCGCCGCTGACCTTCTTCGACGCCGATGGTAACTTTCGCGGCATTACGGCCGACCTGCTGGAGTTGATTCGCCTGCGCACAGGGCTGCGCTTCGAAGTCCAGCGCGGGCGTGATGTGAACACGATGATCGAGCACGTAGAGACCGGCAAAGCGGACATCATCGGAGCAGTCATCCCCAGCGTCGAGCGAGAAGCCCAACTGAACTTCAGTCGTCCCTATCTGGAAAACTCCTACGTGATGTTGACACGCAAGGACGGCCAGGCACCTACAGGTCTGGAGGAAATGGAAGGCAAGCGCCTGGCGGTCACTCAAGGCAGTCCACTGAAAAAATTCCTGCGTGAGCACTTCCCAAAGATTCAGTTGGTAGAAACCGGCGACACATTCAAGTCAGCCGAACTGCTGGTACAAGGCCATGTAGAGGGCGCAGTTAATACGCTGGTGGTCGCCAATTACTTCCTGTCCTCGCAGATGCTTCAGGACAAGATTCAAATCAGCTTCAGCATTGGCACGATGCCGGCCACCTTCGGGCTGGCGACATCACGCAGCGCCACCGAACTCAGCTCGATTCTCGACAAGGCTTTGCTCAGCATCGCACCGGATGAACTGGGCGTGATCAACAGTCGTTGGCGCGGCTATACCGCCGCCTCAGACAGCTACTGGCGTGATTATCACCAACTGATTGCGCGCATCATCATCGGGACTGGGCTGCTGTTGCTGATCTCCCTGAGCTGGAACGCGTACATGCGCCGCCAGATCAAGCACCGGAAAATGGCCGAGCGCGCCCTCAATGATCAGTTTGAGTTCATGCGCGCCCTGGTCAATGAAACCCCGCACCCGATCTACGTACGTGACAACAAGGGGTTGCTGCAGACCTGCAACGACAGTTACTTGCAGGCGTTCGACGTCAAGCGCGAAGACGTGATAGGTAAAAGCGCGGTCCAGATCAGCACAGCCCTCGCAGTCGAGGCGGCGCAATACCATGCCGACTATCAGCGCGTGGTGGCCGAAGGCAACCCGCTGATCCTGGATCGCACCCTGCATATTCGCGGAAAAAAACTGACGATCTACCACTGGATCCTGCCGTACCGCGACTCCGTCGGTGAAGTTCAGGGCATCATCGGTGGCTGGATCGATATCAGTGAACGACGCCAGTTGTTCGACGAACTTCGCACCGCCAAGGAGCGAGCCGACGAAGCCAATCGGGCCAAGAGCACGTTCCTCGCCACCATGAGCCACGAAATCCGCACGCCGATGAACGCGGTGATCGGCATGCTCGAACTGACCCTCAAGCGGGCGGACCAGGGCCACCTCGATCGCCCGGCCATCGAAGTTGCCTACAACTCGGCCAAGGATCTGCTGGAGCTGATCGGCGACATCCTGGACATCGCACGGATTGAATCCGGTCGCCTCAGCCTGGCACCGGAACGCGTGAACCTGAGGGAGGTGATCGAGTCGGTAGTGCGTGTCTTCGACGGCCTGGCACGCCAGAAGACCCTTAGCCTGTTGCTGGAGTTCACGCCTGATCTTGAACACACCGAAGTCCTGATCGACCCACTGCGCTTCAAGCAGGTGCTGTCCAATCTGATCAGCAATGCCATCAAGTTCACCGAACGTGGCCAGGTAAAGATCAAGGTGGAAGTATCAGCCACCGAATTGCCGCAGCAGGTCGAGATGAAACTGGTGGTGGAGGACACCGGCATCGGTATCAGCCGGGACGACCAGATGCGCCTGTTCGAACCCTTTGCCCAGGCGGACAACTCAGGACAGTTGGCCAGGAGCGGTGCCGGCCTTGGGCTGGTGATCTGTCGCAGCCTGTGCGCCATGATGGGCGGGCAACTGAGCCTGAGCAGCGTGCCCATGGTGGGCACCCAGGTGCATGTGAACCTGAAGATGAATCGCCTGCAGGCAGCGCAGGTAGTCGACGAACTCAAGCCTGCCGCAACCACAGATGTGCCTGTGCTCAATGTGCTGGTAGTGGACGACCATCCGGCGAATCGCCTGTTGATGTGTCAGCAGCTCGGCTACCTGGGCCACCAGTTCACCGCCGCCCAGAACGGCGCTGCCGGCTTCCAGGCCTGGCGCCAGGAGCACTTCGACCTGGTAATCGCCGATTGCAACATGCCGATCATGAATGGCTACGAGTTGAGCCGTTCGATCCGCGAATACGAGCAACGCGAACAGCTGACGCCTTGCGTAGTACTGGGTTTTACGGCCAATGCCCAGCCAGAAGAGAAGCAACGCTGTGCACAGGCGGGCATGGATGACTGCCTGTTCAAGCCTATCAACCTCACGGCGCTGGAGCGGCAACTGGCAAAGATCAGCCCCCAGCCCACCGGCCTGATCCTGGACATCGGCAATTTCGAGGCCCTTACCGGTGGCGATCCACATATGTGCCGCCTGCTGCTGAAGGAGTTGCTGAGCAGCAGTCGCCAGGATCGCCAGGAGTTGGTCGCGTTGATGGCTGCGCAGACCGGCGTCGAGGACATCATCGAACAGGCTCACAAGATCAAGGGAGCCGCTCGCATCGTTCAGGCCAGTGCGCTGGCCTCGCAGTGCGAAGCCCTCGAACAGGCCTGTGCCCGGGGCGATGATCGGCCCCTGATCGAAGCGAGTGTGAAGTCCCTGGAGAAGCTGATGCTGGAGCTGGAGAGGATGCTGCAAGTGCGGCTTGACGAGCTGGATGCCCAATAAGGGGCGGGGCGCGCCCCCTATTTGATCAGCAGTCGGTCAAGCGCAGGAAAATCGCCGCCAGCTGTTCGATACCGGCCTGGTCCTGAGGGGTAAAGCGGGCCAACGACGGGCTATCGAGGTCAAGGACACCAATCAATGTGCCGTCCTTGACCAGTGGCACCACCAGTTCGCTATTGGACGCGCTGTCACAGGCGATATGCCCGGGAAATGCGTGAACATCGTCTACTCGCTGGGTTTGCCGCGAGGACGCGGCCGCGCCGCACACCCCACGGCCGAACGGAATACGCACACAGGCGATCTGCCCCTGGAACGGGCCAAGCACCAGCTCTTCATTGCGGTTGAGGTAAAAGCCCGCCCAGTTCAGGTCATCCAGCTGGCTGAACAGGAAAGCGGAAAACTGGGCGCTGTTGGCGATGAAATCGCGCTCATCGGCCAGCAGCGACTCCAGCTGGGCACTCAGCAGGGCATAGCCACCGAGGCCGGTACCGGCTTGTTGTAAATCGATCATGGTTGACGCTCCAGCAATTTGAGACCCACCCAGTAACGGGCGAATTGATACGCGCAGCGACCGTTGCGGTTGCCGCGCCCGGTAGCCCAGCGCACGGCGAGAATATCGAGGGCCTCATCGCGCTGCCACTGCAAACCCGCCTTTTTCGCCAGCTCACCGATCCAGTGCTCGACCACGTCCAGGAAATGTTCCTGGGTGAACGGGTAGAACGATAGCCACAAGCCAAAGCGGTCGGACAGGGCAATCTTGTCTTCCACCGCCTCGCTCGGGTGCAACTCACCGTCCACGCGCTTCCAGTTATCGTTGTCGCTCTGGTTTTCCGGCACCAGATGGCGGCGGTTGGACGTGGCATACAACAGCACGTTTTCAGGCGCCTGCTCCAGGGAGCCGTCCAGCACGCTCTTGAGTACCCTATAGTCACCTTCGCCGGCCTCGAACGACAAGTCGTCGCAGAACAGGATGAAACGTTGCGGCAACTTGAGCAGTTGCTCAACCACGCGCGGCAGATCGGCCAGATGGTCACGCTCGATTTCGATCAGGCGCAAACCGGCCTTGGCGTGCTGGGCGAGCAAAGCGCGGACCATGGACGATTTACCGGTGCCCCGCGACCCCCACAGCAACGCATGGTTGGCAGGCAGGCCATCCAGAAACTGCTGGGTGTTACGCGCAAGGGTTTCACGTTGCTTGTCTACGCCGATCAGGTCGGACAGGCGCATGTCCAGGCTCACGTCCAGCGGCAACAGGAAACCACTGCGGCCCTCACGTTGCCAACGGGCGGCCAGGCACTGATTCCAGTCGATGGTTTGGCGTGGCGCGGGCAACAAGGGTTCCAGGCGAGCGAGCACTGCATCGGCTCGCTCTAGAAAGGCACTCAATCGAGAATCCACGATTATTCCTCTGGCAAGTTCTTGCAAAAGATGGCGTATTGGCAACCCTGCGACAGACCGCTTGGGGCTGCGTAAAAAACGATTCATGCCGGGCAAGCCTTAGCTTGTGGATGTTCAGCTATGCTTGCCGGGCGAAGGGAAACGTGAAGTGGTTCAACACTCAATGGATATCAAGTTCGCCCACCGCTTGTCTTATAAACAAGCCAGATTGACTGTGCTGGTCGGTTTCGTCTTGGGAACCTTACTCAGCCTGATCCAAATCGGCATTGATTATGCCAGCGAAGACGCATCCATCAACCGCGAAATACGTTCGCTGATCGAAATCAGCCATAACCCCGCGTCACGTATCGCCTACAACATCGATGCCGAACTGGCCCAGGAACTGACCCTGGGCCTGCTGCACTCCCCCGCCATCATTCGCGCGCAGTTGATCGACAACAACGGCGTGGTACTGGCCGATGTCGACCGACCACGCAAGGAAAGTACCTACCGGCCTATCAGTGACTTTATGTTTGGCGCCAACCGTCAGTTCGAAGACAAACTGTTCCTGGGCCACATGCCCAATGAGTCACTTGGTGTACTGCGTCTGGACGTCGACACCTACGCCTTTGGTAGCCGGTTCCTACGCCGCGCTGAGATCACCCTGCTCAACGGGTTCGTGCGCAGCCTGCTGCTGACCGGGATTTTGCTGGGCCTGTTCTACGTGATGCTGACCCAGCCACTGGTGCGCATTATTCGTGAGCTGAGCACACGCAATCAGGCACGCCTGGACTGCCCGCCAGGGCATGAGCACGATGAAATCGGCGTGCTGGTAAACGTCGCCAACCAGCAATTCGAAAACATGGAAACCGAAATCCAGCAGCGCCGCCACGCCGAAGACCGGCTGACTGAATACTTGGGGCAACTGGAAGACATCGTTTCCGCGCGCACCCTTGAACTCAAGGCCAGCAACCAGCGACTGACCCAGTCCAACGATGAACTGGAAGCGGCGAAGATGAAGGCATTGGGCATGGCCCAGGCCCGGGCGGCATTTCTGGCGAATATGAGCCACGAAATCCGCACCCCGCTCAACGGCCTGCTGGGCATGATCGCGCTGTCGCTGGACAGTCCGTTGAACGCCGAGCAACGCCAGCAACTGTCTATCGCCCATGACTCCGGCAAAGTGCTGGTGGAGTTACTCAACGATATTCTCGACCTGTCCAAGTTCGACGCCGGCCAGTTGGAGCTGGAGCGCATCCCGTTCGACTTGGGCGCACTGGTGGAAGACACCGCCAACCTGTTATCGCAGAACGCCGCACCGAGCGTGGAACTGAGCTGCCTGATCGACCCGCAGTTCCCGGCCCAGGTGCTGGGTGACCCGACCCGTGTGCGGCAGATTGTCAGCAACCTACTCTCCAACGCCCTGAAGTTCACGCGCTTTGGTCGGGTTGATGTGCGCCTGCGTACCCACGACGGCGGGGTGCGCATTGAAGTCTGCGATACCGGCATCGGCATTGCGCAGGAGGCCCAGGTGAAAATCTTCCAACCGTTCACCCAGGCAGGCGCAGGTATCACTCGCCAGTTTGGTGGGACGGGCCTGGGCCTGGCGCTGACGCACAACCTGTGCGAAGCGATGAAGGGGCGTTTGAGTATCAGCTCGGAAGTGGGCTTTGGCAGCCAGTTCTGCGCCGACCTGCCACTGCCTGCCCACTTGCCCGCCTTGCAGCCACCGCCGCTCAAAGGTGAGGTCATCGCCATCACCAACGCCGGCAGCGGCCTGACAGAGTTGCTCACGACCCTGCTGCCCAGCTGGGGACTGGCCCCCCGTTGTTTCACCATGGAAGACGACTTGAGCGGGCAAACGCCTGACCTGCTGATTACCGACTGCCCGGAATGCCTGTTCCGCATACGACCGGGCATTACCACGCCCATCCTGCTGGTGACCGCCTATGGCAATTTCATGCCCAGCGAAGAAGTGGCAGCGCTCGCGCCGCTGCACCAACAGGCGCGCCCCTTGAGCCGCAACGCGCTGTACCAGATCCTGCACCGCAACTTACGCACCGACGCACATCTGATGCCTGACCCAATCCAACCGGATGCCGCGCCACTCGCACATCGGGCGCGCATCCTGCTGGTGGAGGACAACCCGGTCAACCAACTGGTGGCCAAGGGTATGCTCAGCAAGCTGGGCTGCGAAGTGATTGTCGCCGCCCATGGTGGCGAAGCACTCAAGTTTCTTGAAGAACAGCGCTTCGATATGGTGCTGATGGACTGCAACATGCCGGTGATGGATGGCTATGAGGCCAGCCGGCAGATTCGTCGCAGCGGGCGCTGGCCGGACCTGCCGATTGTCGCATTGACCGCCAACGCCCTGTCCGAAGAACGCGAGCGCTGCCGTGCGGCGGGGATGAATGACTACCTGGCCAAGCCGTTCCGCCGCGAAGAACTCAATGCGCTGCTGGACTTGTGGGTGCCTGGGACGACAAGTCTTTAAGCTGCGCAAGCAACTGGTCGAGGCCATCGCGCAAGGCATCGGCTTGATTCAGGTCGATGCCGCGATCACACAACAAGCGGGTCTTCAAACCATGGGCCTGGTCCCGCAGCTGCACACCGGCCGCGCTCAGGCTCAAATGCACTTCACGCTCATCCCTGGCACTGCGCCGGCGCTTCACTAACTCAAGCTGCTCAAGGCGCTTGAGCAGCGGCGTCAGCGTGCCCGAGTCGAGCATCAGGCGTTCACCCAAGGCCTTGACCGTCGGCTGCAGCGCAGGCGTGGCGTGCCACTCCCATAACACCAGCATCACCACATATTGCGGGTAGGTCAGGCCCAACTGGTCGAGCATCGGCTTGTAGGCGCGGGTGACAGCGCGTGACGCTGCGTAGAGCTTGAAACACAGCTGGTTGTTCAGGGCCAGGGACACGCTGGGCAGGTCGGTCATTTGAGCAAGGCTTCGATCTCTTGGGTCAAGTCCTGCGGCTTGGTGGCAGGACCGAAGCGCTTGACCACCTGGCCGTCGCGGCCGATGAGGAACTTGGTGAAGTTCCACTTGATGCCTTTGGAGCCCAGCAGTCCGGGCGCCTGTTTTTTCAGTTGCACGAACAGTGGATGGGCATCACTGCCATTGACGTCGATCTTCTTGAACAACGGGAAGCTGACACCGAAGTTCAGCTCGCAGAATTCGGAAATCGCACCTTCGTCACCGGGCTCCTGCTTGCCGAACTGGTTGCAAGGGAAGCCCAGCACCACCAGGCCCTGGTCCCTGTACTGCTGCCAAAGTTGCTCCAGGCCCTTGTACTGCGGGGTGAAGCCGCATTTGCTGGCGGTGTTGACCACGAGGACGGCCTTGCCGGCGAAATCCGCCAAGGTCTTTTGCTCACCCTTGATGGTGGTGCAAGGGATACTCAGCAGGTTGTTGCTCATGGCAGTGCCTCGATAAAGGGGGAAGAAGGTGAAACATAGTAGGCAATTCAATTGTGTGCAATTTAATTGACCAGACTGATGGCATCCCATCAACACTCTGTAGGAGCGGGCTTGCTCGCGAAAAACTCAAGGACACCGCGCGGAACCAGAATGCCCGCGTAATCGTTGACGACTTTCGCGAGCAGGCTCGCTCCTACAGAGGCCCGCCGTCAGTCGAGTTAACGGGGTACAAGGTCCAGGCACACCGAGTTGATGCAATAACGCAGCCCCGTCGGCGGCGGACCGTCCGGGAACACATGCCCGAGGTGCGCATCGCATTTGGCGCAGGTCACTTCGGTGCGGATCATGCCGTGGCTGACGTCACGGATCTCGATCATCGCGCTGTCGGCGATCGGCGCGTAGAAGCTGGGCCAGCCGCAGCCGGAATCAAACTTGGTGGTCGAATCGAACAGCGGCTCATTGCAGCAGATGCAGTGATACACACCCTCAGTCTTGGTCTCATTGTACTTACCGCTGAAAGGACGCTCGGTGCCCTTGAGGCGGCACACGTTGTACTGCTCTGGATCGAGCATTGCCTTCCATTCTTCAACGGTTTTCTGCAACTTTTCCATCGGTACACCTCGGCAACTGAAAAAGCCTGATCTGTATCTTTTCCACGGATCAGGCGGCACGTATGATTGCGCCTCTTCAAAACGCCAGTCTGGCACCCGCGCTACCGGCATTCAAACGTATTTATGGGTGCGGACCTTGCAGCATTCACAGTACGGTAGTGCCCATACCGTCTGGATCGTTCATTTTCAGGATCACATCGCCATGCAGGTCAGCAAATCGAACAAGCTCGCCAACGTCTGCTACGACATTCGCGGCCCAGTGCTCAAGCACGCCAAGCGCCTGGAAGAGGAAGGTCATCGCATCCTCAAGCTGAACATTGGCAACCCGGCGCCCTTTGGTTTCGAAGCGCCGGATGAAATCCTCCAGGATGTGATCCGCAACCTGCCCACCGCCCAGGGCTACAGCGATTCCAAAGGCCTGTTCAGCGCGCGCAAGGCCGTGATGCAGTACTACCAGCAGAAGCAGGTCGAAGGCGTCGGCATCGAAGACATCTACCTGGGTAATGGCGTATCCGAGCTGATCGTGATGTCCATGCAGGCCCTGCTCAACAACGGTGACGAAGTGCTGGTGCCGGCACCGGACTACCCACTGTGGACCGCCGCCGTGACCCTGGCCGGCGGCCACCCGGTGCACTACCTGTGCGACGAGGGCGCCGACTGGTTCCCGGACCTGGCCGACATCAAGGCCAAGATCACACCGAACACCAAGGCCCTGGTGATCATCAACCCGAACAACCCCACCGGCGCCGTGTATTCCAAGGAAGTGCTGCTGGGCATGCTCGAGCTGGCACGCCAGCACAACCTGGTGGTGTTCTCCGACGAGATCTACGACAAGATCCTCTACGACGATGCGGTGCATATCTGCACCGGCTCCCTGGCGCCGGACCTGCTGTGCCTGACCTTTAACGGCCTGTCCAAGTCCTACCGCGTGGCGGGCTTCCGCTCCGGCTGGATCGCCATTTCCGGGCCCAAGCACAACGCCCAGAGCTACATCGAAGGCATCGACATGCTGGCCAACATGCGCCTGTGCGCCAACGTGCCGAGCCAGCATGCGATCCAGACCGCCCTCGGCGGCTACCAGAGCATCAATGACCTGATCCTGCCCCAGGGCCGCCTGCTGGAACAGCGCAACCGTACGTGGGAGCTGCTCAATGCGATCCCGGGCGTGAGCTGCGTGAAGCCCATGGGCGCGCTGTACGCCTTCCCAAGGATCGACCCGAAGGTCTGCCCGATCCTCAACGACGAGAAGTTCGTGCTCGACCTGCTGCTGTCGGAAAAGCTGCTGGTGGTCCAGGGCACGGCGTTCAACTGGCCGTGGCCGGATCACTTCCGTGTGGTGACCTTGCCGCGCGTGGATGACCTGGACATGGCGATTGGCCGAATTGGCAACTTCCTCAAGTCCTATCGCCAGTAGCGGTGCGGCGCCGTACGACCGACATTCGGTCGTACGGCGATTATCTGGCAACACTTCTCTGGCTATCTGTTCTCCCCGCGCTGCACTTGTGTCTCCACATCCACAAAACCCTGTAGTTACGGGGCCCCAAGGCAAAAAGTGGCATTTCACGGGTGGCATTCCTCATCGGAAAATCCCTTCAAGACTGTACATTCAAGCTGTAGGACACAGTTTGAAATAGTCGCTCGGTTGAATCACCCTAAGCCGCACCTTATATACCCCGCAGTACGCGACATATTAAGCATGAGGAGAACTCTACAACCATGATGCGCATCCTGCTGTTCTTGGCCACCAACCTGGCGGTCGTGCTGATTGCCAGCATCACCCTGAGCCTCTTCGGCTTCAACGGGTTCATGGCGGCCAACGGGGTTGATCTGAACCTCAATCAGCTGCTGATTTTCTGTGCGGTCTTTGGTTTTGCAGGCTCGCTGTTCTCGCTGTTCATCTCCAAGTGGATGGCGAAGATGAGCACCAGCACCCAGATCATCACTCAACCACGCACGCGCCATGAACAATGGCTGATGCAAACCGTGGAGCAGTTGTCTCAAGAAGCAGGTATTAAAATGCCCGAAGTCGGGATTTTCCCTGCTTACGAGGCCAATGCCTTTGCAACGGGCTGGAACAAGAACGACGCCCTCGTGGCGGTCAGCCAAGGGCTGCTCGAACGTTTTTCACCCGATGAAGTGAAGGCGGTACTCGCCCACGAGATTGGCCACGTGGCCAACGGCGACATGATTACCCTCGCGCTGGTGCAAGGCGTGGTGAACACCTTCGTGATGTTCTTCGCGCGGATCATTGGCAATTTTGTCGACAAGGTGATCTTCAAGAACGAAGGCGGCCGCGGTATCGCCTACTTTGTAGCGACCATCTTTGCCGAAGTGGTACTGGGCTTCCTGGCCAGCGCGATTGTGATGTGGTTCTCGCGCAAACGAGAGTTCCGCGCAGACGAAGCCGGCGCACGTCTGGCTGGCACCAGTGCAATGATCAGTGCGCTGCAGCGCTTGCGCTCCGAACAGGGCCTGCCGGTGCATATGCCCGACAGCCTGACCGCCTTTGGCATCAACGGCGGCGTCAAGCAGGGCCTGGCTCGCATGTTCATGAGCCACCCGCCGCTGGAAGAGCGTATCGACGCGCTGCGTCGCCGGGGCTGATACCCGGTAATGCAAAAGGGGCGATTGGATCGCCCCTTTTTTGTGCGCGGGTTTTACACCTTGGTGAGCCGATAAGCGCGCTCTTCGAGGCGCGTGACACCGTCCTGCACGAACTTCCAGCTCTCATCCAGAATATCCTGAGCTTCGAGCACCTCCAGGCACCACTGCAAACCCAGCAGTACCTTCACCTCATCATCCGTCACCGCAAAGGGTGGACCGGCTTTTTGCGTCTGGTCATAGTCCAGGGTGATCAGCAGCCCCTGGCAGCCCGGCCGCAACAGGCTGTTCAACTGCTCGGCGTACTGCGCGCGCATCAGCGGCGGCAAGGCAATCAGTGCGGCACGGTCGTAAAGCGCCGTGCAATCAGCCAGTGCCCCAGCATCCAAGGCAAAGAAATCGCCGCACCATATCTCGATCAAATCGGCCTGGTACACCTTGAATACGCCGTGCCAAGTGATTCGCGGCGTCAGGTTCTGCTCGCGGAAAAACGCATCAACCGCCTGCTCCGACAGTTCAACGCCGAGTACGTGATAGCCGTTGCTGGCCAGCCACATCAGGTCCAGGCTTTTGCCGCACAGCGGCACCAGCACCTTGGCGCCCTGAGCAAGGGTCAGCGAAGGCCAATAACGCAGCAGGTAAGGGTTAACTTCGGGCAAGTGAAAGCCGATCTGATTACGCGCCCAGCGCTCCTGCCAAAATTTGGGCTCCATGAAATCACCTCCGAGAATTCGATCAAAAAGCGCTAAAACTTATATTAGATTTAGATCAATGATCTGATTGAAGATGGGCCCATGTTAAACCTCAGGACCTTCCTTATGTTACCCAGCCTGTTTATCTCCCACGGATCACCCATGCTTGCCCTGCAACCCGGCGCCAGCGGCCCTGCCCTGCAGCGCCTGGCCGCTGAACTGCCACGGCCGAAGGCAATTGTGGTGGTGTCGGCGCATTGGGAAAGCCAGGAACTGCTGGTCAGCGGCAGCGCTGCGCCCGAGACCTGGCACGACTTCGGCGGTTTCCCCCGCGAGCTGTTCGCCGTGCAGTACCCGGCGCCGGGCGACCCGCAATTGGCCAACCAAATCGTCGACCTGCTTCATGCCGACGGCTTGAATGCGCGAATCGATGAGCGCCGCCCGTTTGACCATGGCACCTGGGTGCCGCTCTCGCTGATGTACCCGGCAGCGGACATTCCAGTGGTGCAAGTCTCCTTGCCCAGTCGCATGGGCCCTGCCCTGCAAACCCGCGTCGGGCATGCCTTGGCCAGCTTGCGCGAACAGGGCGTGCTGTTGATCGGCTCCGGCAGCATCACCCATAACCTGGGCGAGCTGAACTGGCAGGCCGGACCTGAGAGTATCGAACCCTGGGCACGCGATTTCCGCGACTGGGTAGTGGACACACTCGCTGCCAACGACGAAGCGGCGTTGCATGATTACCGTCGCCAGGCGCCACACGCCGTGCGCAGCCATCCCAGCGATGAACATTTGTTGCCGTTGTACTTTGCGCGCGGCGCTGGGGGTGACTTCAGCGTGGCGCATCAAGGGTTCACCATGGGCGCGCTGGGCATGGACATCTACCGCTTCGGTTAACGCCGGACAAAAAAAATCCCCGAACCAGTCGGGGATTTTTTATGTGCGATCAATCAGCCCAGGGGCGGATCAATCTTCGCGGTAACGACGCAGCTTCAATTGCTTGCCGGCAACGCGAGTGTCTTTCAGCTTGGTCAGCAGTTTTTCCAGACCGTCTTCCGGCAACTCCACCAGGGAGAAGCTGTCACGGACCTGGATGCGACCGATGGCTTCACGTGCCAGGCCACCCTCGTTGAGGATAGCGCCCAGCAGGTTCTTGGCAGCGATACCATCACGCGCGCCCAGCGCGGTACGGCAACGAGCACGGCCTTCAGCCAATGGAACCGGAGCACGACGCTCACGATCGCCACGGTCCGGACGGTCGCCGGTACGTTCTGGACGATCACCGCGCGGCGCGTTGTTCGGCACCAGCGGGCGCTCTTTCTCGATGGCTGCCAGGGTCAGGGCCTGACCGTTGGTAGCCTTGCGCAGCAGGGCTGCAGCCAGGGCGCGTGGAGTGCAACCGATATCGGCGGTCAGGCGGTCCAGCAGGTCGCCGTGGGTCGATTCAGCGTCAGCCACCAGTGGCGACAGGCTGTTGGTCAGTTTCTTGATGCGGGCATCGAGAACGGCCTGGGCATCCGGCAGGCGGACTTCAGCCACTTTCTGACCGGTTACACGCTCGATCACTTGCAGCATGCGGCGCTCACGTGGAGTCACCAGCAGCAGTGCACGACCTTCGCGACCGGCACGGCCGGTACGGCCGATACGGTGAACGTAGGACTCTGGATCGTAAGGCATGTCAACGTTGAACACGTGGGTGATACGCGGAACGTCGAGACCACGAGCGGCTACGTCGGTCGCAACAACGATGTCCAGACGGCCATCCTTGAGGGAGTCGATCACGCGCTCACGTTGGTTCTGGGCGATGTCACCGTTCAGCGCAGCGGCTTTGTAGCCTTTGGCTTCCAGGGCACTGGCCAGGTCCAGGGTCGCTTGCTTGGTACGCACGAACATGATCAGGGCGTCGAAGTCTTCGACTTCCAGCAGGCTCAATACAGCCGAGGTCTTCTGGTCAGCGTGAACCAACAGGTGAGCCTGTTCGATCGCGGTAACGGTCTGAGTCTTGGTCTGGATCTTCACGTGTTGCGGATCGCGCAGGTGGCGTTCGGCAATGGCACGGATCGACTGTGGCAGGGTGGCCGAGAACAGCACGGTCTGACGGGTCGGTGGCAGCGCCTTGAAGATGACTTCCAGGTCATCCATGAAGCCCAGCTTCAACATTTCGTCGGCTTCGTCCAGAACCAGGTGGTTCACGGTCGACAGGACTTTCTCGTCACGACGCAGGTGGTCGCACAGACGGCCCGGGGTGGCGACAACGATCTGAGCGCCATTACGGATGGCTTTCAGTTGCGGGCCCATCGGCGCGCCGCCGTAAACGGCAACAACGGTAACGCCTGGCATTTGCTTGGCGTAGGTTTCAAAAGCGGTTGCTACTTGCAGCGCCAACTCACGAGTTGGCGCCAGGATCAGGGCTTGCGGTTCGCGCTTGGCAGGATCGATGCAGTGCAGGATAGGCAGGGCGAACGCGGCGGTTTTACCGGTACCGGTTTGCGCCTGGCCAATCATGTCCTGGCCGGCCATGATGATCGGGATCGATTGCTGCTGAATCGCCGAAGGTTCTTCGTAGCCGGTCGCGATGACGGCAGCGAGAATGTTCGGGTTAAGATTAAAAGCGGCGAAGCCGCCGGTTTCCTGGGTCATGGGTCTGCCTCTAAGTGCATCCGCAAAGACCCATGCTCCAAAGCTGCGCATGCCGTGTTGAGACTCAAGAGTCGCCCTGGCTGCTTTGTCGGCGGGGATTTGCGAAAACGAATGAATGAAAAAGATTCGTCAAGGGAGAGTCCGCTGTGCGGACGCGCAGCCGAAGCTGACTTCGGGGAATTGCACTACCTAAACGCGGCCCGGTTAAAGGCCGGCGCGCACTATACCGGAAATACCTGAAAAAGGGAGCTTTTTTTATCGCCAGGCGCCGATAAACCGCACGGCATCACAGTCTTTGCAGATAAGCGCGGCAGGGTCTATTTTTCAAAGGCCCGGCCCTGCTGGTCATGACGCTTAAACGGTTCACCTTCCATTGGTCTGAAACTTTTCCCCCGTCCGAGGACACGTCCGATGAATCAAGCCAGCAGTAGTCGCGTCAGCCGTGAACTGCAGGGTCATGTCCTGTTGTTGGGCCTGGATCGGGTCGCCAAGCGCAACGCCTTTGACCTGGACTTGCTCAATGAGCTCAGCCTGGCTTATGGCGAATTTGATCGAAATGATGACGCACGGGTGGCCGTTGTATTTGCCCATGGCGACCACTTCACCGCCGGCCTGGACCTGGCCAATGTCAGCGGGGTAATGGCAGGCGGCTGGCAACCGCCGCTGGGAGGCTGTGACCCTTGGGGCGTTTTCGCAGGCCCCAGGATCAGCAAACCGGTGATCGTCGCCGCCCAAGGCTACTGCCTGACCATCGGTATCGAGTTGATGCTCGCTGCAGATATCAATCTGTGCGCGAGCAATACCCGCTTTGCACAGATGGAAGTGCAACGTGGGATTTTTCCGTTTGGAGGCGCGACATTGCGTTTTCATCAGATCGCCGGCTGGGGCAACGCCATGCGCTGGCTGCTCACCGGCGATGAGTTCGACGCCCATGAAGCCCTGCGCCTGGGTTTGGTGCAGGAAGTCATGGCCAGTGAAGACCTTCTGCCCCGCGCCATCGAGCTGGCCAGTCGCATCGCGCGCCAGGCACCGCTTGGCGTCCAGGCCACCTTGATGTCGGCCCGCCTGGCACGGATGGAAGGCGAAACCGTTGCGGCCGCTGCGCTGCCGCCGATGGTGGATCAATTGCTGAACAGCGAGGATGCCAAGGAAGGCGTGCGCGCGATGGTCGAGAAGCGGCCGGGGGTGTTCAAGGGCATTTGAGTCGCCTGTACCGGCGCTATCGGGGCAAGCCCCCTCCCACATTTGAAATGAGTTCCAAGTGTGGGAGGTATGGTGCGACGATTCGAGTTGCCCCCGATGGCGTCGGCACAGGCGACTACGTAGCCGGCCGAATCGCCTTGATCAACGCCTGCAACGAATACCCCAATCGCGGTGCCAGGGCTTCGGCGCGGGCCCAGAGCGCATCAAGATCCAGCGCCTGGTCCAGCTCCGAAGGCACCAACAGGATCACATTGCCCTCCTTCACCGGCAGTTCCCAGTAATGCCGGTGGTACAAACCACGCAGCAACGCCGCGCCCAAGGGTTTGCCATCATCGGTCGCCCACTGGTTGATCACCAGCCAACCGCCGGGGTTGAGTTTCTTCTGGCAGTTTTCCAGGAAGGTCCAGGCCAGGTGTCCGACGCCCGGGCCGACATCGGTGTAGAGGTCGACGAAAATCAGGTCGGCCGATTCAGCGGTCTCCAACAGCTCCAGGGCGTCGCCGATGCGGATATACAAGCGCGGATCATCATCCAACCCCAGGTATTCGATGGCCAGGCGCGGCACATCGGGGCGCAGCTCGATAGCTTCGACGTCTTCCAGAGGCAGGAACTTGAGGCAGGCCTGGGTCAACGTCCCGGCCCCCAGGCCGAGGAACAGCGCGCTCTCCGGCTGCTCATGGCACAACGCGCCGATCAGCATCGCGCGGGTGTAGTCGTACTCCAGCCAGCTCGGGTCAGCGGTGAACACGCAGCTTTGCTCGATGGCATCGCCAAACTCGAGAAACCGGTAATCGGCAACCTCAAGCACACGGATCATGCCGAAATCATCATGGACTTCGGCCAGCAGGCGCTCGACACGCTCCTCGGTCATCACAACTCCTAAAGGGTTTACCGCACGGCAAAGGCGCGATTGTCGGCCAACCGGCGGCAACAGGTCACGCACTAATTGCTGATAACATTGACGCCCGACCGTCAACCACCCAATCGAGTTCATGATGAGCCAACCCTGGAGCCCCGACAGCTGGCGCGCCCTGCCAATCCAGCAACAACCCCAGTACCCGGACGCTGCGCACTTGTTGCAAGTGGAGCAGAGCCTGGCCAGCTATCCGCCGCTGGTATTTGCCGGGGAAGCCCGCGAGTTGCGCCGTCAGTTTGCCGAGGTGACCCAAGGTCGCGCGTTCCTGCTGCAAGGTGGCGACTGCGCCGAGAGCTTTGCCGAGTTCTCCGCCGCAAAAATCCGCGACACCTTCAAGGTGCTGTTGCAGATGGCAATCGTGATGACCTTCGCCGCCGGCTGCCCGGTGGTGAAAGTCGGGCGCATGGCCGGCCAGTTCGCCAAGCCGCGCTCGGCCAACGATGAGACCATTGAAGGCATCACCCTGCCCGCCTACCGTGGCGATATCGTCAACGGCATCGGCTTCGACGAAAAAAGCCGCGTGCCGGACCCGGACCGCCTGCTGCAGTCCTACCACCAGTCCACCGCCACCCTCAACCTGCTGCGCGCCTTCGCCCAGGGCGGTTTTGCCGACCTGCACCAGGTGCACAAGTGGAACCTGGACTTTATCGCCAACTCCGCCCTGGCCGAAAAATACAGCCAGTTGGCCGACCGCATCGACGAAACGCTGGCTTTCATGCGCGCCTGCGGCATGGACAGCTCGCCGCAGTTACGCGAAACCAGTTTCTTCACCGCCCATGAAGCGCTGCTGCTCAACTACGAACAAGCCTTCGTGCGCCGCGACAGCCTGACCAACGACTACTACGACTGCTCGGCCCACATGCTGTGGATCGGCGACCGCACCCGTCAGTTGGATGGCGCTCATGTCGAATTCCTGCGCGGGGTGAATAACCCGATCGGCGTCAAAGTCGGCCCGAGCATGAACCCCGATGACCTGATCCGTCTGATCGACATCCTCAACCCCGACAACGACCCCGGCCGCCTCAACCTGATCGCGCGCATGGGTGCAGGCAAGGTCGGCGACCACCTGCCCAACCTGATTCGCGCCGTGCAGCGCGAAGGCAAGCAGGTGCTGTGGAGCTCCGATCCGATGCACGGCAACACCATCAAGGCCAGCAGCGGCTACAAGACCCGCGACTTCGCGCAGATCCTCGGTGAGGTCAAGGAGTTCTTCCAGGTCCACCAGGCCGAGGGCACGTATGCTGGCGGGATTCATATCGAGATGACCGGGCAGAACGTCACCGAGTGCATCGGCGGCGCGCGGCCGATCACCGAAGATGGCTTGTCGGACCGCTACCACACCCACTGCGACCCACGGATGAACGCCGATCAGTCGCTGGAGTTGGCGTTCCTGATTGCCGAGACATTGAAGCAGGTCAAACGCTAGCAGACGTTTGGAAAATAGGGCTTGTTGTGGCGAGCGGGCTTGCCCCGCGTCAGGTGGCGAAGCCGCCCCAAAACCCACGCCGCAATTCCGCCTGAACCAATTCAGTGATCTTACTGGGGCTGCTTCGCAGCCCAACGCAGGGCAAGCCCGCTCGCCACGAAAGTACCTTCCTCCTACAAGTGCAGCATGGCTAACCGCAAGCGGTCGGCACTCGGCCGCTGGCAATTGAGCTGGATATGTTCGAGCCCCAGCCAGTCGGCCATTTGCCGCAGGTTCAACGCCAGCACCAACATCCCCTCCTCATCCAGCCCCGGCTCTTCCTCATGCACCGCATGCACGGCCAGGCGTCCGTTGGCGCGTTCGGCCCGCAGGTCGATACGTGCGGCGATCCGCTCGTTGTGCAAAAACGGCAGCACGTAGTAGCCGTACACCCGTTTGTCTTGCGGGGTGTAGATCTCCAGCCGGTAGCGGAAATCGAACAGGCGCTCGGTACGGCTGCGCTCCCAGACCAGCGAGTCGAAGGGCGACAGCAGTGCGCTGGCCGACACCTTGCGCGGCACTTTGGGCTCGGGCAGACAGTAGGCTGCCTGCTTCCAGCCTTGCACCTGGCAAACCTGCAAGTGCCCGTCCTCGACCAATTCCGCCAGGCGACTGCGACTGTCGGCGGGGTCAAGACGGAAGTAGTCGCGTAGGTCTTTTTCGGTACCTACACCCAAGGCGGTGGCGCTGTGCAGCAACAGGCCACGTTGGGCCTCGGCCTCGGTCAACGGCGCCTGCTGGAGGATGTCGCCAGGGATGACGCGCTCGGGCAAGTCATAGAGCCGCTCGAAACCACGCCTGCCGGCAACGGTAACCAGGCCGGCGGCGAACAGCCACTCAAGCGCATGCTTTTCATCGCTCCAGTCCCACCAGGGTCCGGCCCGCTCTTCGCGGGTCGACAAACTGCCCGCGCCGAGCGCGCCCTGCTGTTCGACGGTCTGCAAAACGCGCTGGATCGTGGCCTGTTGCTCACGACCGAAGCGCGCCATCTGCGAATAGATGCCGCGCCCCTGCTGCGCTCGCTCCATACGCCAACGCATCAACGGGTACAACGCCATTGGCAGCAGCGAGGCCTCGTGCCCCCAATACTCAAACAACGAGCGTCGTCGGCCCTGGCTCCAGGCCGCTTGTTCAAGCATCAATGGGGAGTAATTGCCCAGGCGGGAAAACAGCGGCAAGTAGTGAGAGCGCACCAGCGCATTGACCGAGTCAATCTGCAACACGCCCAAGCGCTCGATCACGCGGTTGAGGTGCGCAGCTTTTATCAGCGCAGGCGCCTGGCGCCCTGAAAATCCCTGGGCCGCCAGCGCCATGCGTCGAGCTTGCTTGAGGGAAAAGGACAAGTCGGCGGGCATGGGAATCTCCTTGAATGCTCGCGACCTACCCTACTGCATCCGGGGTCATTTTCGCAGTGGATCTTCCCAGAAATGCCGATGGCTCTCACGCTCCACATCGGCACGGCTGAGGCCGATGTCCTTGAGCGCATCATCGTTCATGCTCGCCAGCACCTGCCGTTCGTGGCGCAACACCTGCCAACGCAATACCACTTGCAGCAGCCTGGAAAACGGCCGTTTGGTGATCAACACGAAACCTTTCTGACCTTTCATCTTCTCGCCCTCCAGTGGGGATGACGCAAGTGTGTGCCGTGCAATATGATCAATCCAACGAATGTTTCTTATGCAACACATCTCGGAGATTGATCAATTGTCCGGCTACCCGAGCATCGACACTGAAGTGCTGCGTACCTTCGTCGCCATCGCCGACCAGGGCGGTTTCACCCGCGCCGGTGAACTGGTTAACCGCACCCAATCGGCGGTGAGCATGCAGATGAAGCGTCTGGAGGAAGACGTGTTGCAGCGCAAGCTGTTCGAGCGCGATGGCAGGCAGGTGCGGCTGACGCCCGAGGGCCAGGTGTTGCTGGGTTATGCGCGGCGCATCTTGAAGCTCCACAGCGAGGTGTTCAACACCCTACGCGAGCCGCATATGGTGGGGTTGGTACGTATCGGTACGCCGGACGACTACGTGATGCGTTTCCTTCCAGGGATCCTCAAGCGGTTCTCCAAGGCCTACCCGCTGATCCAGATCGAGCTGCATTGCGAGTCGTCAACGGTGCTGATGCAGCGACGGGATCTGGCGCTGACCGTTATCAGCCGCGAGCCTGGCAAGGAAATCGGCGAGCTTTTGCGCACAGAGCGCATGGTATGGGCAGCCGCGCCATGTTTTTGTGTGGAAGAGCACGATGCCGTGCCCCTGGCGGTGTCCGGTGCCGACTGCGTGTACACGCAGTGGACCCAGGCCGCACTGGATGCAACCGGGCGGGATTATCGCCTGGCGTATCACAGCACCAACGTCGCGGCGATCCTGGCAGTGGTGAGTGCCGGCCTGGCTGCCATGATCTGCATGGAAAGCCTGGTGACTGAAGACTTGCGAGTACTCGGCAGCGACGAGGGTTTCCCAGCGCTGCCCTCTATGAATCTGCACTTGCTGCGCAATCCGCAAATGACCTCGCCCATCACCGAATGCCTGGCCGAATACATCGTCGAAGGCTTCAGACTTTAAACGTCAGCATCACCGCACACACCACCAGGAAGCCGCAAAACAGGCCGCGCAAGACACGCTCCGGCAACGCATGGGCAACCTTCACGCCCCAGCTGATACTGAGCAGGCCGCCGACGGCGAGCGGCACGCCGATCATCCAGTCCACCTCGTGGTGCCAGGCATAGGTGACCAGCGTCACACCCGTGCTGGGCAACGCCAAGGCCAGGGACAACCCTTGGGCGACGACCTGGGTGGTGCCGAACAGGCTGGTGAGCACGGGAGTGGCCACCACCGCGCCGCCAACCCCGAACAAACCGCCCATGGAACCGGACGCCGCGCCCAACACGCCAAGCCAAGGCCAGGAGTAACGCATGTGTGCCGTCGGCGGCGCATTCCGCGTGAACATACGCAGCAGGTTGTAAGCCGAAAGCGTCAGCAGAAACACAATAAAGCCGATGCGCATGGCACCTGCGTCGAGCCCCACGGCCCAGATCGAACCAAGCCAGGCAAAGCTGAACCCCATGATGCCCAAGGGCAGCGCGTGCCGCAGTTCGATGCGATTGCGCTGGTGGTAACGCCACAGGGCGAGCATCACATTCGGCACCACCATGACCAACGCCGTGCCTTGGGCAAGTTGTTGGTCCAGGCCGAACCATACGCCGAGTACCGGGATCGCAATCAACCCACCGCCAATACCAAACAGGCCACCCACCGTGCCGAGGGCCACGCCCAATACCAGGTACACCGCTAAATCCAACACCGCTCGCTACTCCCCATTCTCAAGACCTGCATGCTACGCAGTCGACTCTGGCGCGGAAACGCACAGCAACGCACAATGGCTATGCCAATCTCGCATAAGCGCGCATCGATGAATCCCAATACGCTGACCGATCAACTGAGCCTGTTTCTCGATGTATTGGAAACGGGCAGCTTTTCCGCCGCAGCACGTCGCCATCCGCTGACACCCTCGGCGGTGGCGCGGCGCATCGACAGCCTGGAAAGCTCCGTGGGCAGCCGCTTGTTCCAGCGCAGCACCCACGCGGTGGTGCCGACCCCGGCGGGCCTGGCCTTCGCTGAACGGGCACGGCGGATTGTCAGCGAGTTGCAACTCGCACGGGCAGAGGCCGCTTCCCTGAGTCATGCGCCGGAAGGGCTGATTCGCGTGGATGCACCGGCAGCGTTCGGTCGCCGGCACCTGGCGCCGGTGATTGCCGACTTCTTGAACGTTTACCCCGGATTGGATGTGCACCTGCATCTGATCGACAGCTTTGTCGATATGCAGGGCGCGCACTTGGGCAAGGTCGACTTGGTGCTGCGCGCCGGGCATATCGTCGATACACGGCTGATCGCCACGCCCCTGGCCAGTATCGTGCGCATCGCGTGCGCCAGCCCGGCCTACCTGAAAAACCGTGGCACCCCGGCTCACCCCCGCGAATTGAGCGAGCATGACGGCCTGGATTGGGACGGCCTGGCGCCGATGTTCGCGTGGCGCTTTGAGTTGGACGGGCGACGTGCAACGCATCGCCCGCGGCGCATCCGCATGAGCGCCAACAACGCTGAAGCGCTGCTATCGGGCGCTCTCGCCGGGCTGGGCATCGCCCATCTTCCCACCTGGCTGGCCAGTGAATACCTGGTGCGCGGGGAATTGCTGCCGCTGTTTTGCGAGGACGGCCTGCCCAGCCCGGAGACCACCGGGATCTACGCACTGCGGCTGGAACAGCAGCCCAATGCGCGCAGCCGCTTGTTGCTGGAATACCTCAAGTCCCGATTCAGCCCCGTGCCGCCTTGGGATCTGGCCCTGCAAAGCGGGTTGGTCTGACCGCGGGGACAGAATTATCTGGCGCATTAAAGATTTGCCCGCTAGATTCCAGCGTAGACACGCTTTTTTTGAGGCACCACCATGAGCAAAAATCCCACCGCGTGCGATTCCCTGTTGCTGGACAATCAACTGTGTTTCGCCCTGCACTCCACATCGCTGCTGATGACCAAGGTCTACAAACCGCTGCTGCACGCCCTCGGTCTGACCTACCCGCAGTACCTGGCCATGATGGTGCTTTGGGAAGAAGATGGTTTGACCGTCGGCGAAATCAGCAGCCGCCTGCTGACCGACCCGGGCTCCCTGACGCCACTGCTCAAGCGCCTGGAAGCCGAAGGCCTGCTCAGCCGCACCCGCAGCCGTGAAGATGAGCGCGTGGTGGTGGTGGAACTGACCTGCGCTGGGCGTGCCTTGCAGGAAAAGGCCATGGGTATTCCACAGTGCATTCTCGGCGCCAGCGGTTTGGAGCTGGACCAATTGCGCAAGCTGCAGGCTGACTTGCTCGCGTTGCGGGGCAACCTGCAGAACGCGATCTAAACACAGCAAAACGCTCAACATGTGGGAGGGGGCTTGCTCACGATGACGGTTTATCAGTCGACGAATCTTTTGACTGAAACACCGCTATCGGGAGCAAGCCCCCTCTCACATTGGTTTGCAGCGACTGAAAAAATATTTATACATTTATCTTGCGCGCAAAACATTAGCGCTATACATTTGCCTCACCAACTACTTAGCGCACAAAACTTTAGCGCTAATAACCAAGAGGACGACACCATGCAAACGCTCTATACCGCAGTAGCCACCGCCACCGGCGGCCGTGATGGTCGCGCTGTTTCCAGCGACAACATCCTCGACGTCAAACTCTCCACCCCCAAAGAATTGGGCGGAGCCGGCGGCCAGGCCACCAATCCGGAACAACTGTTCGCCGCCGGTTACTCGGCTTGCTTTATCGGCGCCCTGAAATTCGTCGCCAGCCAGACCAAACGCAAAATCCCGGATGATGCCTCGATCACTGCCCACGTCGGCATCGGCCAGATCCCTGGTGGTTTCGGCCTGGATATCGACCTGCACGTCAGCCTGCCAGGCCTGGCCCAGGACGACGCGCAAAGCCTGGTCGACGCCGCTCACCAAGTCTGCCCGTACTCCAACGCCACCCGTGGCAACGTCGATGTGCGCCTGCACGTAACCGTCTAACCCCGCCGATGTCACTGGAGAAGAACATGAACACATTTGCCAAAGTGCTGACCGGCAGCCTGCTCGCCCTGTCCGTCACTCACGCTTTCGCCGCCAATGGCGACGTTGAACACAACACCCAGGCCTTCCTGGATGTGTTGAACGCCGGCACCGGCAAACCGATGGAACAACTGACGCCCAAGGAAGCCCGCGCCGTACTGACGGGTGCCCAGGCCGGTGTGAAGTTGACCTTGCCCAAGGCGGACGTGAGCCAGAAGACCATTCAGGTCGATGGCCAGCCGCTGGACCTGACCATCGTGCGGCCAGCCGGGGTCAAGGGCACATTGCCGGTGTTCATGTTCTTTCACGGCGGCGGCTGGGTCTTGGGGGATTACCCGACTCACGAGCGCCTGGTGCGCGATCTGGTGGTGGGTTCGGGAGCCGTGGCGGTCTTCGTCAACTACACGCCTTCACCGGAAGCGCACTACCCGGTGGCGATCAACCAGGCCTACGGCGCAACCAAGTGGGTCGCCGAGCATGGCAAGGACATCAACGTCGACGGCAAACGCCTGGCGGTCGCGGGCAATAGTGTCGGCGGCAATATGGCAGCCGTCGTCAGCCTGATGGCGAAGGACAAGGGCACACCCGCGATCAAGTTCCAGTTGCTGTTGTGGCCGGTGACCGATGCCAACTTCGAGACGGCGTCCTACAACCAGTACGCCGAAGGGCACTTCCTCACCAGGAACATGATGAAGTGGTTCTGGGACAACTACACCACCGACGCCAACCAGCGGGCCGAGATCTACGCCTCGCCGTTGCGGGCGACCACGGATCAGCTCAAGGGCTTGCCGCCCGCGCTGATTCAGACTGCCGGTGCCGATGTATTGCGTGACGAAGGCGAAGCCTATGCGCGCAAGCTGGACCAGGCCGGGGTTCCCGTGACGGCCGTGCGCTATAACGGCATGATCCACGACTACGGTTTGCTCAATGTGGTCAGCCAGGTACCAGCCGTGCGTTCGGCCTTGCTGCAGGCATCGGACGAGCTGAAGCAGCACCTGAAGTAAAAAGCAGCGCTCACGAAAAAGCCCGACGCAAGGTCGGGCTTTTTTCGTATCGGCGAGGCCAGAATTACTTCTTGGCGCGACCTTTGTACGAACCACCTTCGCGGGTGTCGATCTCGATCAGGTCGTCGATTTCGATGAAATCGGCTACTTGCAGTTCGGTACCGTTGCTCAGTTTGGCAGGCTTCATCACTTTGCCCGAAGTGTCGCCGCGAGCGGAACCTTCGGTGTAGGCAACCTTACGCACGATAGTGGTCGGCAGCTCTACGGAAACCAGGCGCTCTTCGAAGAAAATAGCTTCGCAGACGTCTTCCATGCCTTCTTCGATGAACGGCAGAACAGCTTCGATATCTTCAGCGTTCAGCTCGTACATGGTGTAGTCGGTGGTGTCCATGAACGTGTAGGTGTCGCCGCTGATGAAGGACAGGGTCGCTTCTTTGCGGTCGAGGATCACGTCATCCAGTTTGTCATCGGCGCTGTAGACGATCTCGGTCTTGTAACCGGTCAGCAGGTTCTTCAGCTTGGTCTTCATGATTGCGCTGTTACGACCAGACTTGGTGAACTCAGCTTTCTGAACCAGCCAAGGGTCGTTTTCGAGACGGATCACTGTACCGGGTTTCAGTTCTTTACCAGTTTTCATTGCGTATATCCGAAATTTGGATGGGATTTACAAAAATCAAGGTCGCGTATCATATCCAACTTTCATAAAACTGTACCAGCGCCGTCGCAAGATCTGCCTGCAAGCCCTGTTCCAGACACCACGTCTGCGCGTGCTGACTCAACTCAGGCCAGTGCTCCAGCAGCATTTTCCACGGTTGTGCCATATCGCCATCAGTGTTCCAGGCTTGCCAGAGTTCAACCAGGGCAGCCTTTGCGGCCGGCGACAGGGCGGCGGTGTACAGGTCGAGGAAGGCATCGAGCTTGTCCAGATGGATGTCTTCGTCCTGGCGATAGATATGCCACAACAGCGGCCGCCCGGCCCATTGGGCGCGCACGAACGAGTCTTCGCCGCGTACGGCGTTGAAGTCGCAACACCACAGCAGGCGGTCATATTGCTCCTGGCGCACAAACGGCAGCACCTGCACAGTCAGCGCGTCGCGCTGATGCAGGTCCCCCACCGACAGGCCTTCGACACCGAGCCAATGCTGCACATCCCCGAGGATGCGCCCTTCAGGGACCAAGAGATGAGTGGCATGCCCGTCGGTCGAGAGTACGTCCAGCCAACTGGCCAGCCCAGCGTTTTCGTAGGCGAACAACGAGATCAGCCGCACACCCGCTGCCGGAAACACACCCAACGCGTGCAGGAATTGCCGCTGCGCAGCGGCATCCTGTTGAAACGCCTGACGCTGTTCCAGCAACCCTGCCTCGCGTAACAGCCCCCCCGTGCCGGGTCGGAACCCCGGAAAAAAGAAGTACTTCTGCACGCCCTTGAACTTCACCGACGGCAACCGATGACACCCCACCACCCAGTCTTCGGCACTGAGGTAATCCAGGTTCATCCACAACGGCGTGCGTTCACGCGCGGCCATGGCTTCCATGTAATCAGGCGGCAACTGGCAGGCGAAGGCGGCGATCACCACATCGGCTGCCGGGGCGCTCGACCACACAGCTGGCCAATGGCGCACATCGACACCCTCTTGCCATTGCTGGTCCAGGCGCACATCAATCTCGGGACACATACGCTCGAAGGCGCGCAGGTCGTCGACCCACAAGCGCACCTCGCACCCCTGCTCTGCCACCAATTGCCGGGCCAGGCGCCAGGTCACGCCAATGTCGCCGTAGTTATCGACGACGCTGCAAAAAATATCCCAGCGGGCTTTCATTCCGGGCTCCAACGCTCAAAGGCTCGATTGTCCGCATAAATGCGCCGATGCAGAAGGCTTGATCGCGATTATTCTGCACAGTGGCTGTGCGACAATCGCCGCCATGCCGTTAATGCCTGCCAGGAGGCCATCATGTCTGATCGCTCGTTGTCGCTGCCCAAACTCACGCTCGCCATTGCCCTGGGGGTGTGGCTGGGGTTTATCGCCATTGCACTGACCACCTGGCTGGCGTCGCGCTATCTGTTCCCGCAAAGCCTGGCGCCTGTAGCCCAGGCCGTTCAGCAACTGGGTAAACCTGCACCGGTTGCGCTGGAGCCGCCGAACCGTATGTTCGAGCAGTACCAACAGAACCTGCAGAAGCAGGAACAACAGCAGGCCCTGGACCAGGCCCGCAACAACGCACGCAACCTGTCCAACCCAAAATGCCAGTTTTGGCTGCAGCAGGACCAGAACGCACCGAATGAAAAGACCCGGGCCAATGTCCTGCAATTCTGCGATTGATGACCATGAATAAACACGCTGTTCACCAGTTGATCCTGGAAAAGCTCACCGCCGACCTCGACATCGCCCGGCGCGCCGCCCAGACCGCCTACGAAACCGCAACCCACGAAGAAAATATCGCCGAGAACAAATACGACACCCTCGGGCTGGAGGCGTCTTATCTGGCAGCCGGACAAGCCAAGCGCGTCGAGGAAATCAAGCAGGCGCTGGTGCTGTGCCAGAACCTTCCTCTGCGTGGGTACGATGATCAACGTGGCATAGAAGTCGGCACACTGCTGGGCCTGGAAGACGAGAACGGCCGCCAGCAGTGGCTGTTCCTGGCACCGGATGCAGCGGGTTTGAAGGTGGACGTGGTCGGGCAACCGGTGACCGTCATCACCCCACGCTCACCCTTGGGCAAAAGCCTGCTGGGCAAGTTCGAAGGGGATGAGGTGGAGATTCTGGTGGCAGGCGCCCGGCAACACTTTACGGTTACCGAGGCCAAATAACCCCCTTAATGGACGGGCAATTCCACGCCGTCGAACAGCTCTTCCAGTTCCTGTTTGTTGTGGCACTGGATCGCCTTGGCCATGACTTCACGGGTCAGGTGCGGCGCGAACTTCTCGATGAAGTCGCACATGAAGCCCCGCAGGAAGGTGCCACGACGGAAGCCGATCTTGGTCACGCTGGACTCGAACAGCTCACTGGCATCGAGCACCACCAAGTCTTTATCGAGGTTGGTATCGACTGCCATCTTGGCAACGATACCCACGCCCAGGCCCAGGCGAACATAGGTCTTGATGACGTCGGCGTCGGCGGCGGTGAACACCACTTTCGGCGTCAGGCCCCGATGGCTGAAGGCTTCGTCGAGCTTGGAGCGGCCGGTGAAACCGAAGACGTAGGTCACGATCGGGTATTCGGCCAGGGCTTCCAGGGTCAGCTTCGGCAACTTGGCCAATGGGTGGCCTTGGGGCACGACGACACAACGGTTCCAGCGGTAGCACGGCATCATCACCAGGTCACCGAACAGCTCCAGGGCTTCGGTGGCGATGGCGAAATCGACGGTGCCGTCAGCGGCCATCTCGGCGATCTGCATCGGTGAACCCTGGTGCATGTGCAGCGCGACGTCCGGGTATTGCTTGATAAAATCACGGATTACCGGCGGCAACGCATAACGCGCCTGGGTGTGGGTAGTGGCAATCGACAGGGTGCCTTTCTTCTCGTTGGAGAACTCCTGGGCGATCTGCTTGATGCTCTCGACTTTGCGCAGGATCTCGCCGGCGGTGGTGATGATGCGTTCACCGGCCGGGGTGACACGGGTGAGGTGCTTGCCGCTGCGCGCGAACACTTCGACGCCCAACTCGTCTTCGAGCAGGCGGATCTGCTTGCTGATACCCGGTTGCGAGGTGTAAAGGCTTTGAGCGGTAGCGGAAACGTTGAGGTCGTGGTGCGCCACTTCCCAGATGTAGCGCAGTTGTTGAAGCTTCATATGTATCCCTCAAAGCAGGTAGACGCCGTGGGTATCAGCGACGGTATATAACTATATTAAAGGTTAGACAGATAAATCTAGAACCTTTTATCATTTTCTATCCCTCACACGTCATCGCTGCGTCGACGCTGTAAGGAAGGCACCAGATAAACCGGCACGTTAGACAGCTGCAGCACCCGTGCAGCGGTGCGCCCAAGCGGTGTGGCGGCCGCCGCGGCATGGCTGTGACTGCCGACGATCAGCAGGTCGACGGACAGTTTGCGCAACTGGTCGAGAATCACCTCACACGGGTCCCCCTGGATCACCCGTACCGAGCGGATCAACTTCAAATCCTGCTCACCCTCTCCCAACTCCTCGCGAAAGCTGTCGAGCACCCGCTGCTCGATAGTCGCCATCACCGTGCTCAAACCCTGGGTCTGCCACTCACTCAAGGCCTGTTCATCAAGGTAGCTCTGCAACACCGATTCGGCGAACAGCCCAATCGGTTCAACCGCGTGAATCACATACAGGTCAGCCTTGAACGTCCGCGCCAGCGCCAGTGCATGTTGCATCACATACGGCGCATACAGACCAAGGTCCGTGGCGTACAGCATCGAACGAATCATAAAACCTCCTGGACAGCCGGAATGGAGGAGATTGAATGAGCTTAGCAGCGCCCCTAACTCTCGGCCTGAATCCTCACCTCGTTACTGATGCCATGGGGCACATGCCCGGTGGCCACCACCTCCCGGGCCTTCTCGCAATGCCCGGCCTGGTCATCGAAAAACACATCAGCGGCAAACGCCTCCAGGAATGCGGACTTCTCCAGGCCGCCGAGAAACAATGACTCATCCAGTCGGATATCCCACTCACGCAAGGTACGAATCACCCGCTCGTGAGAAGGCGCCGAACGGGCGGTGACCAAGGCTGTGCGGATCGGGCAGGCCTCGTCTGGAAACTCACGCTGCAACAAGTTGAGTGCCGCCAGGAACCCCTTGAAGGGACCGCCGTGCAAAGGTTGCCGCGCCGACTCGCGCTCGCTGGCCTGGAACGCCTCCAACCCGCCGGCCTGATACACGCGCTCCGACTCATCGGAGAACAGCACCGCGTCACCGTCAAAGGCGATCCGCAGCTCCTCGCTGGACGCCCGGCGCGGACCGCCCGACAGAATCGTCGCGGCGGCAAAGCCGGCATCGAGGGCACTGCGTGCATCTTCAGCATGGGTGGAAAGAAACAGATGGCAGCCAAACGCAGCTAAATAAGGATAAGGACTACGTCCGCCTACGAAAGCGGCACGGGAAATATCCAGGCCGTAGTGCTGAATCGAGTTGAATACACGCAGGCCGGTGTCGGCACTGTTACGCGATACCAGTACCACCTCGACCCGAGCACGGCCCAGGCTGGCATTGAGGCTCAGCAGCTTCTTGACCAGCGGAAAGGCGTCACCGGGCTCAAGGGTCTCTTCCTCGTGTTCGATCTGATATTTACGGTAGGCCTCCACCCCTTGGGCCAGGTAGACCTTGTGGCTGTCGCTCAGGTCGAACAGCGCCCGCGAAGAAATCGCCAGCACCAGTTTGTCGCCCAATCCCTTTGCCATGGTACGTCCCCCGAATCAGCGGTTATGCCGATCAATAAAACTCAAGGCCTGGTACAGCGCCTGCATTCGCGGCAATTCGCAACCCGCGGCCTTGGCGGCAGCGAGCGGTCGCGCATAGATCGCCGCCAGTTCCAGCGGGCGTTTGTGCACATGGTCGTGGTACATGCTGGGCAGGTAATCGTCCATGGTTTCCGTCATGGCGAACATCTGCTCGGCGTAACTGCCGGGAATTTCATGGCCACAGGCATGGGCGCCCTGCACCACTTCGGCCATCAGCGCCTGGATCAGCTCACGGCTGGATTGGTCCGCCATCATCGCCGTGGTGCCCGCGCCCAGCAACACCGAGAGGCCGTTGTAGGGGACGTTCCACACCAGCTTGTGCCAGCGGGCCTGATGCACATTGGCCATGGCTTGGGATTCGATGCCGGCCTTATGAAACAACGCAGCGCCGGCTTCGACAATAGCCTTCTGGCAGCTCTCATCGTTGGCCGCCGTGCCGCTGTGGTAGCCCAGGTTGACCCGGCCCAACGCCTGATGTTCGACGACGCCAGGTGCAGAGCGGTGTACGCCGATGTAGCACAGCCCGCCCAGTAGATGCAGCGATGGCGGCAGGTGTTCACGCAGACTGTCTTCGACATCCAGGCCGTTTTGCAGCAACACCACCTTGGCGTCCGGCGCCGCGACCTGGGCGAGGGTCGGGGCCAGCTCGACATTGCCCGTGGACTTGGTGCCCACCAGCAGCCAGTCGCACGGCGGCATGTCCGCGGCACGGGCGTAGGCCTGCACCGGGTGCAGCAGCAGATTGCCATGCACACTGCTATTGACGCGCAGGCCGTGCTCGCTGACCGCCGCGTATTCGCTGCGCAGCAGGAAGTGCACGTCGAAGCCCGCGCGTGCCAGCATCACTCCATAGAAGCCACCAATGGCGCCGGTTCCGATAATGCCGATACGTGGCGTCTGGGGTGCAAGTGCAGTCATGGCAAATCCTCCGGGGCGCGGGTAAGCGCTATTTTTACTGCTTCGCAGGTGTCAGCAGGCGTAAGGCGTGTCTGTATCTGCCCGAAGAATTGACCCTCGCACACCACAAACAACGCCGGCAAATGAAAGATCTGGTAGCGTTCGACCGCACCGCCGTTGTGCCCGGCATCCACCCAGCACACGCGGTCCACCGGCAAACGCCAGCCCGGCAATTGCTGGCGCGCCCAACGGCAACTGGAACACCCCACGCTGGTGAACACCACCAGCGAAATACCTGGCAATCCCAACAATTGCTGGTCAATATCCAGGTCGGTCAATTCCAGTTCCTTCACTATACTGCTGCCACCGCCGTCAACTGGACGGTGCTCGGAGTCCGTGTACATGGGTCGTTTTTTACCTCACCCTGATGATGTCGCTGTCGAGTTAATCCAACGCCCCTCTCCTGCCATCCCCCGCCAACGCCTGCTCACTATCGGCCTGGGCGGCGTCGCCTGCAATTGGCCGCGCGCGTGGCGCCAGGGCACGGCCGTTGATCTGCTCATTCCCTCCCTGGGCGCCAGCGCCCGCTATCCAGGTTATGTGGCGTGGTGTCGCAAGGTGGAAAACGGCTACCGCGTGGGCATTTCGTTTACCGATGAACATGCGTTGTTCGGTGCGCGAATGGGTGAGCAAGCATGCCGGATAGAGCGCTACTGCCGCCAGCATGAAGATGCCGAACCGACCCCGCAGCAACTCGAAGCCCTGGCCCGTGAGTGGGTGGCGCGCCATGCGGGCGAGTTCTCCCATGAGACATTTGTGCGACCAGCGCGGGATTAAAGCGGGCTTTGCCCATTGTCGCGGGCCCGTGTTACGCGCTAAGGTTCCTCCCCCCTGTATTCCAATCATGCTGTGCCCGCCGCACGGGGATGGCTGGCGGCCGGCACCCGTGACCCTGGCGAGTAACACGATGGCTGATTTACCGATCAATGACCTAAACGTCGAATCCAACGAGACCCTGATCACACCCGATCAGCTCAAGCGCGAAATCCCTTTAAGCGACGCTGCCCTGCAGACCGTCACCAAGGGCCGCGAAGTCATCCGTGACATTCTCGATGGCACCGACCACCGCCTCTTCGTCGTGATCGGGCCTTGCTCGATCCACGACCTCAAGGCTGCTCACGAATACGCCGAGCGCCTAAAAGTACTGGCGGCAGAAGTGTCCGACACCTTGTACCTGGTGATGCGCGTCTATTTCGAGAAACCGCGTACCACCGTCGGCTGGAAAGGCTTGATCAACGACCCGTACCTGGACGACTCGTTCAAGATCCAGGACGGTTTGCACATCGGTCGGAAATTGCTGCTGGACCTGGCCGAAATGGGCCTGCCCACTGCCACCGAAGCCCTCGACCCGATTTCCCCGCAGTACCTGCAGGACCTGATCAGCTGGTCGGCCATCGGCGCGCGCACCACCGAGTCGCAGACCCACCGCGAAATGGCATCCGGTCTGTCTTCGGCCGTAGGCTTCAAGAACGGCACCGACGGCGGCCTGACCGTGGCGATCAACGCGCTGCAATCGGTCTCCAGTCCTCACCGTTTCCTGGGTATCAACCAGGAAGGCGGCGTCTCCATCGTCACCACCAAGGGCAATGCCTACGGTCACGTGGTGTTGCGCGGCGGCAATGGCAAGCCCAACTATGACTCGGTCAGCGTTGCGCTCTGCGAGCAGGCGTTGAACAAGGCCAAGATCAAGCCGAACATCATGGTCGACTGCAGCCACGCCAACTCCAACAAGGACCCGGCCCTGCAGCCGCTGGTGATGGAAAACGTGGCCAACCAGATCCTCGAAGGCAATCAGTCGATTATCGGCCTGATGGTCGAGAGCCACTTGAACTGGGGTTGCCAGGCGATTCCAAAGGACCTGGCCGACTTGCAGTACGGCGTGTCGATCACCGATGCCTGCATCGACTGGTCCGCCACCGAAAATACCCTGCGCAGCATGCACGCCAAGCTCAAGGACGTATTGCCGAAACGCAAACGCACCTGAACCTGTATCTGAAGTATGCGCACACAAAAACGCCGGGCTGAGCCCGGCGTTTTTCATCCTGCGTTTTATGCCTCAAAGCTTCGCGGCATGGCGCTGGTGGCGTTCCATGTAGCGTTCGACATAGGAGCACGACGGGATCACCGTGTAGCCTTGCTCTTCGGCAAACTTCAACGCTTCCTCGGTCAACGCAGCTGCAATGCCACGGCCGCGCAGTGCGTTGGGCACGAAGGTCCGATAGATGTCCAGGGTCTGCTTCCCGAGGTCCATATAGGTCAGATAGGCACGATGACCGTCCACATTGGTCTCGAACTGATGACCAGCCTGGTCATGGTGGATGGACAACGCCTCGCTCATCACTACTCCTCGCGGGTCTTGGATTCTGACCCCTACCTTACCGATGTTTTTCCGGCGAAGGAACATCTACGCCACCCCGTGCCGGTTTCGACAACGAGAAAACCTTGAGCGCTCACAACCAGCACGTAGGGAATAGTAGGCACCAATCCTGTAATTGCTCAAGGCGTACCCGTCATCCCTGCCGCTGGTGGATATAGAAAGGGCCTCGATCAACCGGTGACCGAAAGCCTGAACATTGCCGGCAGTTGAACCTTGAGACGAACAGGCGCTCTTAAAGTCACCTCTACATGCACAAAAGATGCGGAGCGTGGTAAAGGCCAGCCAAACGAAAGTGTCAGCCTCGATATATAAAATTTCATCTATTTACAAGGCTTAACACATGCGGGCCGGCCCTCTCAGCCTGGGTCCAACCTCCGTCAGACTGCAAAAAACTGTACGGTTTTTATACAAATGTCCAAAAGATTAGCCAAAATAGATTCGGCACAAGAATTTTTTTTGCTTCTTGCGCTACGTCAGTTTACTTACTACAAGTAATGGGTAGTATGTACGCCGGCTATTAGCTCACTCTGAGAGTAGCCATTTAATAGAAAGTCCTTGAAGGGGAACACGATGAACAACGTTCTGAAATTCTCTGCTCTGGCTCTGGCCGCAGTTCTGGCTACCGGTTGCAGCAGCGTCTCCAAAGAAACCGAAGCTCGTCTGACTGCAACTGAAGACGCAGCAGCTCGCTCCCAGGCCCGTGCAGACGAAGCCTACCGTAAAGCTGATGAAGCTCTGGCTGCTGCTCAAAAAGCACAACAGACTGCTGACGAAGCTAACGAGCGCGCTCTGCGCATGCTTGAAAAAGCTAGCCGCAAGTAATAATCCCTCGGGATTGTTATCAAGCCGATCCATTCTTGGATCGGCTTTTTTATTGCCTGCGATTCGGCTCTCGATTACAGACAATAAAAAGCCCGCCGCAGCGCAATGCTGCAGCGGGCTGTTGATGGAGCAGGCTTACTGCTGCAAATCAATCGGCGCGCTGGAGGCAATCGGTGCAGCACCTGGCACACCGATCTCGGTTGGCAGGCCATCTTCCGCCGCGACCACATCACGCACCTGGTCCCAGTTCACCCGCAGGTTATTGGCCAGGTCTTCACGCTTGAGCAAGGCGTTGATCACTGCCGTGTGCTTGTCGACCACCGACGGCGTGCCGTCGTCGTTCAAGGGCGTATGCGCTTCGAGGTAGACCTTGCCGCCGCTGCTGCCGAACTTGTAGGCATCGTTGATGATGCGCACCGACGTCCCCACCGGGACCATACCGGCCATTTCCAGCACGTTGTTGTTGAACATGCGGAAGCAGCCGTGGCTGGTACGGGTGCCGATGCCGAACTTCATGTTGGAACCGTGGATCAGGTAACCCGGCGTCCCCAGGGTGAACTTGAACGGCCCCAGAGGGTTGTCCGGGCCGGCCGGCACCACATTGGGCAACGGGTCGCCGTTGGCGGCGTGCTCGGCCTTGATCGAGGCCGGCGGCGTCCAGGTCGGGTTCGGCGTCTTAGCGATGATGCTGGTGTGAGCAATGGGCGAGCCCCAGCCTTCACGACCAATCCCAAGCGGGAAGGTGTAGACCACGTCCTGTCCCTTGGGGAAGTAGTAGAGCCGATATTCCGCCAGATTGATCACAATGCCCTCACGGGGGCCCGGCGGCAGAATGAAGCGCGTCGGCAGGACGATCTCGGTCCCCGCCCCCGGCAACCAGGCATCGACGCCCGGATTGGCCGCGACCATTTCCGAATAGCCCAGGTCGTAGGTGGTGCCCAGGTCGGCAAAGGTGTCTTCGTACTTGGCCTTGATCACCTGGACCTGACCGACGATGTCTTCACCGGGTGGAGGCAAGGGCAACTGCAAGGCGGCGGCAGGACCGGCCGCACACAAGGCAGCAAGAGACAGGCAGCAGGTGACGACGGAAAGGCGCGACAACATCCGGAAAATCCTTCGCAGAACGACGGGAGGTAAAAATCGATTGTATACGTGAAGCGGGCTTCTAGCTGCCCCCTACAACTCGAAACGCAACTCGGGCCAGATTGGCGGCGTGCCACGCTTCTGCGACTCCAGGATCGCCCGGCACAAAGGGCACAGGCGCTGGTCCTGAAAAATCGAACGGTCGACCAGGGACCAGCGCGGCTGCGCCGGCAATAACGTACCGCACAGGGTCCGATCGATGGAGCCGCCCAGTTCCAATTGACGCGTCACCAGATGCACCCGCACTTCCTGGCAGGCGAACAGATCCAGCTGTTCGTCCGGCTCGATCAGTTGGTAGTTAAACAGGGACCAGGCAGGACGCGACATCGGGGGCTCCAGATCGGGGGGGCGCCACCTTAGCCGAAAGCCTGCCGGTAGAAAAGCGTCATAGCAGCGGTTTTAGCGTCGGCCAGACATTTTCCAGCAATTTACCCTGGGCGCCGACCGCCGGGTGCAGTTGATCCGCCTGCATCAGCTCCGGATTCCCCCCCACGCCTTCAAGGAAAAACGGTACCAGCGGGACGTTTTTTTCCTTGGCCAGCACGCCATAGACTTCGGCAAACGCCGTGGTATATCGCGGGCCATAATTGGGTGGCAACTGCATACCCAGCAACAAGACTTTGGCACCGCCGGCCTTGGACTGGTCGATCATCGACGCAAGATTTTGTTTCAATTGCGCAGGCGGCTGCCCGCGCAAGCCATCGTTGCCCCCCAACTCGATCACCACCACGTCCGGCTTATGCTCTGCAAGCGCCGCCGGCAGCCGCGCCAGGCCTCCGGCACTGGTGTCGCCGCTGATGGAGGCGTTGACCACCTTATCGTCGAAACCCTCCTTCTTGAGCCGTTGCTCCAGCAGTGCCACCCACCCTTTGCGGGTATCCAGGCCGAAACCGGCACTGATACTATCGCCAACGATCAGGACTGTACCCGCCGCTGCGTTCTGGGCCATGCACATCAAGGCCAGGCCAGCACTCAAAAACCACATTCGCATCGGATTCTCCATGGGCGCAAGCATTCTCACCGCGCGGAACCTCAGCAAAGTGGTTCCCAGCGCGGAAGGTGAACTGACTATCCTGCACGAACTGAGCCTGGAACTGAACAAGGGCGATAGCCTGGCTATCGTCGGCAGCTCCGGTTCCGGTAAATCCACCCTCCTCGGCCTGCTGGCCGGCCTCGATCTGCCCAGCAGCGGTGAAGTCACCCTCGCCGGCCAGGCGCTCAGCACCCTCGACGAAGACCAACGGGCGCGCATCCGCGCCGAACACGTGGGCTTTGTGTTCCAGTCGTTCCAACTGCTCGACAGCCTCAATGCGCTGGAGAACGTCATGCTGCCGCTGGAGCTGGATGGCCGCAAAGACGCCCGCGAACGCGCCAAACACCTACTGGAGCGCGTGGGCCTCGGCCAACGCCTGACCCACTCACCACGCCAGCTTTCCGGGGGCGAACAGCAACGGGTGGCGATTGCCCGCGCCTTCGCCGCCGAACCGGACGTGCTGTTTGCCGATGAGCCCACCGGCAACCTCGACAGTCACACCGGCGAGCGCATCAGCGACCTGCTGTTCGAGCTCAATAAAGAAAGCGGCACGACCCTGGTGCTGGTTACCCATGACGAGCGCCTGGCTCATCGTTGCCGACGCCTGATCCGCCTTGAAGCCGGCCTGATGGTCGCCCCCCTGGAGCCTTGATGGCACGTTTGCCGCTATTGCGCCTGTTCAGCCTTGCCCTGCGCCAATTACTGCGCGATGCCCGCGCCGGCGAATTGCGTGTGTTGTTCTTCGCCCTGTTGGTGGCCGTGGCCGCCAGTACCGCTATCGGTTATTTCGGCGCCCGCCTCAACGGCGCGATGCTGTTACGCGCCACCGAGTTCCTCGGCGCCGACCTGGTACTCGAAGGCAGCTCACCGGCCCGCCCCGAACAAATCAGATCCGGGACCGAACTGGGCCTGGATCACGCCCGTGTGGTTGAGTTCTCCAGCGTCATCGCCACCGACAACGGCATTCAGCTTTCCAGCATCAAGGCCGTGAACGAGCAGTACCCGCTGCGGGGCGAGTTGAAGAGTGCCGCTGCGCCTTTTGGCGATGAAACCCCAGGCGGCGGACCGAAACCGGGTGAAGCCTGGGTAGAGGCGCGGCTGTTGACGGCGCTGGACCTGAAAGTCGGCGACAGTATCGATGTGGGTATGAAGACCTTGCGCCTGGCACGCGTACTGACCTACGAACCGGATCGCGCCGGCAACTTCTATAGCCTGACGCCCAGGGTGATGATCAACCTGGCGGACCTGGACGCCACCGGCGTAGTCCAGCCAGGCAGTCGCGTCAGCTACCGCGAGTTGTGGCGTGGACCACAGGCCAGCACTGCGCTGCAAACCTATCGTGACCTGATCAAGCCGGGGCTCGCCGCCAACCAGCGTCTTCAGGACTCACGGGACGGCAACCAGCAGATCGGTGGCGCCCTTGGCAAAGCCGAGCGCTACCTGAACATGGCCAGCCTGGTGGCTGTGCTGTTGGCCGGTGTGGCCGTGGCCCTGTCGGCCAACCGTTTTGCCACCCGCCGTTTCGACGCCAGTGCGTTGCTACGTTGCCTTGGGTTGTCGCGACTCGAGGCCATGTTGCTGTTCAGCCTGCAATTGAGCGTACTGGGGTTGCTGGCGAGCCTGGCCGGCGCCCTGCTCGGTTGGCTGGCACAGTTTGGCCTGTTCTATTTCCTGCACGACCTGCTGCCGGCGGATGTTCCCCCAGGCGGGCTGTTGCCGGCAGTCGCCGGGATCGGCACCGGGCTGGTCGCTCTCGCGGGTTTCGCCCTGCCACCACTGGCCGCACTCGGTCGCGTACCACCTCTGCGCGTGTTGAGGCGCGACCTGCTGCCTATCCCGTCCAGCACCTGGATGGTCTACGGCGCTGCGCTGTTCGCCCTGGGCCTGATCATGTGGCGCCTTAGCCTCGACCTGGTGCTGACCTTCGCCCTGCTGGGCGGCGGCGTGGTCGCCGCGCTGGTTCTGGGTGGCTTGCTTTTGCTGCTGTTGCAGAGCCTGCGACGCCTGTTGGCCCGAGCGTCCCTGCCGTGGCGCCTGGGCCTGGGCCAATTGCTGCGCCACCCGCTGGCGGCGGCGGGCCAGTCCCTGGCGTTCGGCCTGATCCTGTTGTCCATGGGCTTGATCGCCCTGCTGCGCGGCGAACTGCTGGACACCTGGCAAAACCAGTTGCCCAAGGACGCACCTAACTATTTCGCCCTGAATATCCTACCGGCCGATAAGGACGCCTTTGGCGCCCGCCTGCTGGAAGTGCAGGCGCAATCAGCGCCGCTGTACCCGGTGGTGCCAGGGCGATTGATCAGTATCAATGGCGAGCCTGTACAGGAAATAGTCAGCAAGGACTCCAGTGGTGACCGCGCGGTACAACGCGACTTGAGCCTGACCTGGGCCGCCGACCTGCCGCCGGGCAATACCCTGACCGAAGGCTCATGGTGGTCGCAACAACCCACCGATGGAATTCCTGGAGTCTCGGTAGAAGCCAAGGTCGCGCAAAGCCTCAAGCTCAAGTTGAACGATCACCTGGTGTTCACCATCGCCGGGGAAAACCGTGAGGCACGGGTTGCCAGCCTGCGAACCATCAACTGGGATAACTTCCAGCCGAACTTCTTCATGATTTTCCAACCGGGTACCTTGACGGACCTGCCGGCCACCTACCTGACCAGCTTCTACCTCGCGCCAGGGCATGATCAGCAGATCGTTGATCTGTCCCGCGCCTTTCCGGCGGTGACCATCCTGCAGGTCGAGGCGCTGCTGGAGCAGCTGCGCAGCATCCTCGCCCAAGTGACCCTGGCAGTGGAATACGTGTTGTTGTTTGTACTTGCCGCAGGGATGGCAGTACTGTTCTCCGGCCTGCAGGCCACATTGGATGAGCGCATTCGCCAAGGCGCACTGCTGCGAGCACTGGGCGCAGAGCGCAAGCTGCTGGTCAAGGCGCGGCGTATCGAGTTCGGCTTGCTGGGCGCAGTCAGTGGCTTGCTGGCAGCGCTGGGCACCGAGTTGGTGACGTGGGTGCTGTACCGCTATGCCTTCGACCTGGCCTGGCACCCGCACCCCTGGCTATTGCTGCTGCCTGTGGTCGGCGCCGTATTGATCGGCGGTGCCGGGGTGTTCGGCACACGCCGTGCGCTGAATGCAAGCCCGCTGACGGTATTGCGCGAGGGTTGAGCGGTCAACGGCCCGCCTCCCTTGCGGGGTGCGGGTCAACGTCGCTTACTTCACGTACTCAATAGCGGTGATCCACCAGCACACCTCGCCTCCCGGGGTCTGCACAATGGCCTCATCGTCGACTTCCTTGCGCAGCAGCGCACGGGCCATCGGTGAATCGATGGAGATATAGTCCATCCGATCATAAATCTCGTCATAACCAACGATACGAAAACGCTTGGTCTCGCCTTGCTCGTTTTCAATATCGACCCATGCGCCGAAAAACACCTTCCCCTCCTGCTCGGGCATGTACTCCACCACGCGCATGTCTTCCAGGCGCTTGCGCAAATAACGCACCCGCCGGTCGATTTCACGCAGCAGCTTTTTGTTGTACTGATAGTCGGCATTCTCGCTGCGATCCCCCAGGGAGGCAGCCCACGTCACCTTGCGTGTGGTATCCGGACGCTTTTCGCGCCACAGGTAATCCAGCTCTTTCTTCAGCGCTTCATGACCTTCTTTGGTAATCAGCTTGGTACTCAAACGCATGCATCCCCAGGCAATGTCCATAGGTGTCGATAGGCCAGGAAATCACACCCCGGCGTCGGTTCGCTGGCATTGATGATAAATGAACCCGAGAAAGTAGCCAGGCCGGTCTAACCATCCAAGGCCTGATCCAGTTCAAGCAGCACACCTCGCAGGCTCTGGCGCAAGTCCGATACTTGCGAGGTCATCACCTTCAGGGCCTCGGTTCGCTGACTGACCGCCAAAGACTGGTCATGCAGTTGAGCGGTGCGTTGCTCCAAATCCCGGGTCCTTTCATCCAAATGGGTTTGCTCCTGCTGCAATCGGGCCTGCCATTGATCAAGCGCCGTTGCCCTTTCATCCGCAGCGAGTTTCTGTTGGGTCAACTCCTGAGCGACACGAGCGAGGTTGGTCAGTGTACTGCCCACTTCGGACAAGGTGCCGTCGTCCGCGGGTGCCGGAAGCTGCGGCTGAGCCGGGGGGCTTGGCTCATTCAGGACAACAGGTGTATCCGGAACAATGGCCGCAGGCGCGTCGACTGACATCTGTCGAGGTTCTTCTACAACAGGTTCATGTACAGGCTCGGGTGGATTCGCCCCCCTGACAGGTGAACTCATTTTCGACGAGAAACGAATGGAAGGCACAATCAATGAAGCACTTTCGATTGCCGGCATCACCGGCGCAGACATTCCCAGGGTGATCACTTTCATCACCAATGCCTTCTTTATGATCACCGAGTGATGTTCTTCGGGCCTCGCAGGCGGCAGCTTGCAGCCTTTCAAATCGATAAAATGATAAGGAACCTGAGTTTCGGTGACACCCGCCTTGGTGCCTGCCGCCACCGATGTGAGAATTTGCTTGAAGACATGCATGGCCACATGCAGGTCTTCCTTGGACTCAACACCGCTCAGAAAATACCGATCAAGCTTTTTGCGCAAGGCTGCGACATAAACCCTGGAACTCGCCGGCTCAACCTCTTCATCCAAGCTATAAACAAGGAAGTTGGAGGCAATCTGACCTACAGCAAACCCACAGAGCAATGCACCGTTGACCGGAGCATCCTGACCGTCGCGTTCAAGAACAAGGGTACGTAGAAGCATCATGGTAATCGGGCCTCATTACAAAATTCGAAAAGTCTCTATAACCTTCAGACATTCACTCAATAATTAAAGGTTAAAAACACAAAACAATTGTTTCAGCGACCTGCCTGGCGCGCACGTAGGATTTTTCCGATTAATGCTGAGCGGCGTTCCCAAAAACAGCTATTGCCCGTACCCTTTTCAAACTCTCCCCTTCTACGACCACACCACGCTAAATGATCGAAATAATCAACCTGACAAAATATTTTAACAATAAAAAAATAATCAGCGATTTTTCATTCAGCGCAAACAAACAGGAATGCCTGGGGTTATTCGGAGAAAATCCTACAGTTAAAACGGCGCTTCTCGATGTAATATCGGGCTCGACTACTCCTTCCAGCGGGTATATAAACATCCACGGTTTCAATACTAAAACCCATCCATTTAAAGCAAAAAAACTCATCGGCTACCAACTTCATAGGTGCGTCAGTCATCCTACGATGTCGGTTAAAGAGTTCCTTGACTACATCGCAGCCATTCGCGGACTGCGCGGCACCGAAAAACGCGCGCAGGTGGAATATGCCGCGACACGATTGGAGTTGTTGCCGGTGCTCAATGCGCCCCTCGAGGCTCTCTCCATGGGTTTAAGGCGCAAAGTCGCCATTGCCCAGGCCATCCTGCACACCCCGGCCTTGCTATTACTGGATGAACCGACCGAGGGGCTGGCACCTGATCAGAAACACACATTCAGGAGCCTCATCCAGTCATTGATGCAAGAAATGACAGTGATCATCGCGTCCCGACACTGCGATGAATTGTCCGAACTCTGTACGCGCGCACTGGTTATCGCAGGCGATCGTCTGGTGGCCGATGCCCCTATGCCGGATTTGCAACGCGACTCTCGCCATTTCCAGGCGGTTACCCTCACCGCAGATGCCCCCTTGGACCTGCTGGCTCTCGCCGTACTGCCAGGGGTCGCGGGCATCGAAGAACATCGGCATGCACCCGGCACCGTGACCGTCCTGCCCATGCCGGGGCACACCATCTACCCCCATATCAATACGCTCATTGCCAATCGTCGCTGGAAAATCAACTCACTGAGCCTGGAGCCTGGTCGCCTCAGCGACGTAGTTCACGCTCTGAGCCGAGAGGCCCCCCTTTGAAACTGCTGCCCGTCATTTTCAAGCGTCAGCTCGCCCACTATGCCGGTACACCCGGCACTTATCTGAGCATTGCCATTTTTTCAGTACTGTCCGTGGCATTGGGGTTGCACATGAGCTCCTGGCCAGAACAGGACAGCAGTCACTTGCAGGTTTTCTTCCAGCTACACCCCTGGCTCTATTTGTTATTGATTCCTGTACTGGCGGCACAACTCTGGTCGGACGAGTCCAATGCCGGTTTTCTCGACCTGATGAAAACACTACCCATCACCACGTTTGAATGGGTTATTGGCAAATTCTTAGCAGCCTGGGTCGTGGCGGGCACAGCCCTCATGTTGACCTTCCCTCTCGTGATCATCGCCAACTACCTGGGCGTGGCGGACAACACTGTTATTGCTTCGCAATTTATATCAAGCTGGCTGCTGGCTGGCAGTTATCTAGCGGTCGGTTGTTTTATCTTCACACTGGTGCGTCAGCGCACTGCCCTTTTCCTACTGACAGTGGGCTTGATGCTTATCGTCAGTGCGCTCTCTTATTTACTCGATGCACTTGAACATCAAGCCCCAATCTGGGCGGTGGACAGCTTGGTCTCCCTCAGCCCTTTTTCGAGATACAGCGCTATCGACAATGGAAAGTTCACACTTCGTGACACGCTTTACTTCATCAGCATGATCTTAGCGTTTCTCGCAGCGACGACCGTAACGCTCAACTATAAACACAGCTGAGAAGGAAAGCCCTCCATGCGACCTACTCTGCGCACCGGCATGACACTCACTGTCATCCTGTTACTATTCCTGGCGTTTAACTTAGTCTGGGTAGGAAAGCTGCCGAATATCCGATGGGACTTCTCACAAGGAAAAACCCATACCCTATCTCCTCAAGTACGACAGTTACTCGCGTCATTGGAAAACCCTCTGGATTTGTATTATTTCAATACCCATGACGACCCTAAACGAAGCTACGCCTTGAAACGCTATGGCAAGCGCATCGAAGACCGGTTGATCGAGTACGAAAACGCAGCGAAGGGCATGATCAACCTGCACCTTATTGATCCCGTACCGTTTTCAGAAGATGCCTACAAAGCCAGGCTGTTCGGTCTCGACGACAATGCGGGGTTCCTGGGCCTGATCGGCACACGAGCCGGCCACGGGGCGCAACGCGTCGAATCGTTCAGCTTGGACCGGGAGTCATTGCTCGAATATGAAATCAGTCATTTGATCTACAAGTTGCAGCATCCGGAGCGCCCCGTTATTGGGCTGCTGTCAGGGTTGGCGGTGGGAGAATCCTCTGGCCGATTGCTGAAGGAACTGCAGCGACATTTTAATCTGGTCAATCTGGGAGCGACCACCGAGCGCGTGCCGGAACAGGTCAAGACGCTCATGGTCGTGCATCCACAGGCGCTGCCTGAACAAGCGTTGTATCAGATTGAACAATTTGTATTGAAGGGCGGTAAATTAATGGCATTTATCGATCCCCTGAGCGAGCAAAGCTCGACCATCACATCCGCCAACACCCGACTGGCTGATTTGCTTGCCGCTTGGGGGATACAAATGCCAGCGGACAAATTTCTGCTCGACCTCCGCTACGCAGCGTCGCAGCCCCCTGTGAACGGGAAGCTCACAGTGCAGCATCCGGGCCGGTTGACCCTGCCCCGACAGGCGATGAACACAGACGATCCGAGCACCTGGAAATTGAATACCGTGACGGTATCGAGCAGCGGCGCGCTCTTTCGCCGCCAGAAAGCTCGCACGACCCTGACCCCTCTTCTGCACAGCTCCGGGCAATCCGAGTTGCGGGAAACCAACCGGCTCGCCTCAGCAACCGAGTTCGATTCAACGGCCGATGAGGCGTCCAGCCAAGCGCAACGCCACGTGATTGCAGCCCGTATAGAGGGGCCGGCCTATTCAGCATTTCCCGATGGCATTGAAGGACAGCCGGCAGGTGTGCAAAAAGCGGCGCAGATCCATGTGGTGGTAGTCGCCGACACTGATTTGCTCACGGATCAAATCAACAACTCAGCGCCCGACAGCAACGCACTGTTTATCTTGAATACACTGGATAACTTGTCCGCTGGCGATGTACTGACCAATATTCGCCCGCGCGCGCTGGCGCAAAGATCGCCGAACAGGCTGGACCAGATGCGCGACAGCGCCGTGCACGCCTACGCGCAGAAGGCGACTGAGTTGGAACAGCGCCTGCTACGAACAGAACATGAATGGCAAATGCTGCGCCCAACGGAGGTCCCACTCGGCTCCCAGACCGTAGACACCACCACCCAATTGGTTGCACTCAACAAGGAACGCCTGCGCTTACCAATGGAATTACATGCCTTGAGGGCCGAGGCATACGCGCAGGTACATCGCCTGGAGTTCGTCATAAAAATGGTCGTGACCTTGGCGATACCACTGATGCTATGCCTGGTCGCCTGGGTGGTTTTTCTCTGCAATCGACGGCGTCGATTACAAGCAGGAGTCGCGCTCTACTGACCGTTCAACGCCTGGCAATCAGCCCCTGCCGGGCAATGCGGGTCAATTGTCGGATGACTTCCTGTGCGTTGCTCGCGCTGGGGGCCTGGATAACCGCTAGATCAAAGCTGTTATTCGCAAAACGAGCAAGAGAATCGCCATCTTCCACAAACTGAATCAAGAATGCCGATGGCCGCCCGCTGCGACGTGGCCACCCGTCCAGATAACGTAAGAGCGTAGGCTGATGCTTGCCGCCCAAGAGGATTTTTGGATTGCGTTGGGTGAGGTCCGCGGTGATCGGGGCCAGGCGTATCAGGGGGCGTAGTGCATTCATCGTGTCGTGTCTCTGCCTCAAAAGTCTGCGGGCAGGTGAGAGGCAACACCGAACCAGCGCTTTAGCGGTATTTCGAAGTTGCCTCCTCAGGGGAAAACAGGCTTCTGTCGGGTTCTATCGAGACCCAGTGGCGCCCCGCAATTAGCTGTTTAAATCGGCGCATGGGCAGCATCCTAGAGAAGCCGGTGGGGCGGTGTCAAGAATCCCGAGCAACGAAAAGGCCCACACGGTGGTGGGCCTTTTCAGAGTTTTGCGCAGGTGTCAGTTGGCGATGGCGCGGTCGGCAGACAGTTTGCCAGCACCTTCCAGCAGCACCGCCAGGGCGCCGCCCAACAGGGCAAGTGCGAACTCATAACCGTTGTTGGCCATGAACAAGCCGTTATGGATATGCACCGAGAAGATCGCTACCAGCGACAAAATGGTCAGGCCCAATGCCGCCGGGCGTACCAGCAAACCGATAATCAGCGCCAGGCCGGCAAAGAACTCGGTTCCGCCCGACAGCAGCGCCATCAGGGTTCCCGGTGCCAGGCCAATGCTTTCCATCCACTGGGCGGTGCCCGCCAGGCCATAGCCGCCAAACCAACCGAAGAGTTTTTGCGAACCATGGGCGGCGAAGATGATGCCGACTACGATGCGCAGGATGGTCAGGCCGTAGCCGGCACGAGTGGACAGTACGCTTTTGATCATTGGGCTCATGGGGTGAATCCTTTTCGAAATAGGGGTTGGTTGGCCGCTATATTAATCAGTTTAAACAATGATAAAAGCGGAAAAACTGCCTGATTAACATCGAAAAAATCGATTATTTCCGTGAGGCGATTTTCGGCGCCGGCGGTTCCAGAGACTCTCGCTCCCGATCAAACGCCAAGTAGTACTTGTTGACGCTATTAACATAGCTGACGCCCCCCATCCCCACCTGCTCCATGGCGATGCGTTCCACCTGGAAGAACCATTGATTGGGGTTCAGTCCCCGGCGCCTGGCCTCGGTGCGCATGCCCTGCACCCGCTCCGGTCCCATGTTATACGCGGCCAATACGAAGGCCATGCGCTCGCGCTCGTTGAGCTTGGGGCTGGCAAAGAACTTTCGGCGGATCAGCGCCAGGTAACGCGCGCCCGCCTGCACATTACTGTCGAGACTTTCGATATTGTTGACGCCCACCCGCTGCGCCGCCGAAGGGGTGATCTGCATCAGGCCGGTAGGGCCGCCGCTGTTGCGCGCACCCGGGTCGAAAGCCGACTCCTTGAACGCCAGCGCCGCGAGGTTCAGCCAGTCCATGCCTTGCTCACGGGCGTGCTTTTGCAATACCGGGCGCAGTTTTTCCAGGCGCTGGCGGTCGACGCGGGCCAGCGGGTTGCGCACCTGGTAGAGGCGCCGATAGATGCGCTGGAATGCCACGTCCTGGTCGGACGGCGTGCGATAGGTCTTGAGAAATCGGTCAATACTGGCACGCAGCATCGAGGCATCCTGGCGCACAAACCAGTACTCGTCGCCCGGTCCACTGATTGCCACCTGCTTGTCGAAGCGCAACTTGGGAAGGATCTTCGACCAGCGTTCGGCAATCGGCTTCTCGACGATAGTCAGGTGAAAAATACCCGCCTGGACCATCTCCAGCACATCCTCCACCGCCAGGGTCGGGTCCACCCATTCCACTTTTACCGGCGGCTGTTTGTGCAAGGCCAGCTTCTGGTTGACCTGGCTGATGGCATCCGCCGCCGCACTGCCGGTGGTCAGCGCCAGGGTACGCCCGGACAGCTGCTCCAGCTTGGTAAACCGCCGCTCACCCTTCACCCCCACCAGCCATAACGGCACACCGCTGGCGATCGGATCGCTGGTGCTGATCTTGTGCGCGGCCTTCACATCCAGCAATTCACCGGGGGCCACCAGGTCACCTTCGCCACGGGCCAGTGCGCCGAGCAGTTGATCCTTGGCCTTGGGAATGATCTTGAGGTTGATTTCCTGGCCATCACGGGCGTGGCCATTGAGGTATTGCTCGAAGGCACGCAGGCGATGGTATTCGACACCGATGGCCTGCCCCTGAACCTCGCCGGAACTGTTACGGCTCTGGTTGACCAATACACGCAGGGTGCGACTCGAGCGAATCTGCGCCAGGTCGCGCACTTTGCCGGGCTTGGTCACTTCCAGCGGCCCATCCAGACGCGCGACCGCCGCCATGGGCAGCAGCAGCGTCAGGCACAACATAAGCAACGCCGAGGGTCGGATCATCCGCTCTCCGGAAAGAATACTGGCCAACACCCTCGCGAAAAACGAGGTATTGGGGGTCAGAAACAGAGCGCTTTAAGCGCTGGCAAGACGCGCAACGGTGGCACAGTGCGAGGCGTTCAGCCAACCACGATGTCACTTTCGACGTTCAAAGACAGCTATAACTCGTTGTAGTTCTTAGTTTTTCTTATAAATCTACAGCTCTGATATGCTTTCCGGCCGCAGGCGGAGATAGCACCATGCAACTCATTGATATCGGCGTCAACCTGACCAACCCCAGTTTCGACGAGAAGCACCAGGCTGTTCTCGACCGCGCCTATGCCGCCGGGGTCCAACAATTGGTGCTCACCGGCACCAGCGTCGACGGCAGCGAACAGGCCTTGGAACTGTGCGTCAACCTCGATGACAGCGGCCAACGCCTGTTCAGCACTGCCGGCATCCACCCCCACTCCGCCAGCGATTGGAACGGCGATAGCGCCAGGCGCCTGCGCGGTTTACTCAGCGATAGCCGCGTACGCGCGGTGGGCGAATGCGGCCTGGATTTCAACCGGGATTTCTCACCCCGTCCGCAACAGGAAAAAGTTCTGGAAGAGCACTTGGCTCTGGCGGTTGAGCTCAAACTGCCGGTGTTTCTCCACGAGCGCGACGCCAACCAACGCTTGCTGGAGATCCTCAAGGACTACCGCGACCATCTGAGCGCCGCCGTGGTGCATTGCTTCACCGGCGAACAACAGGCACTGTTCAGCTACCTCGATCTCGATTTGCACATCGGCATTACCGGCTGGATCTGTGATGAACGTCGTGGGACGCACCTGCACCCGTTGGTCAGGGAAATTCCCCGCGGTCGTCTGATGCTGGAGAGCGATGCGCCCTACCTGCTGCCGCGCACCCTGCGTCCAAAGCCGAAAAACGGCCGTAACGAACCCGCCTACCTGCCGGAAGTACTGCGCGAGGTCGCCCTGCACCGCAACGAAACGGTGGAGGATCTGGCTCTGCACAGCACCGCCTGCGCCCGTGCGTTTTTTGGGCTGCCTGCAGTGGATTGATGCGGCGCATTGACCCATGTCAAAACCGCTTTTCTGAGTAGCGGCACAATAGTGGCACCTTGCCAATGCTGTTTCCGCTATCAGAGAAAACCTTCCATGGGTGCCTGGCTTAGCAATATCTCGCTGAAATACAAATTCTGGGCCGTCAACGCGGTCGCCTTTATCACTACCCTGCTCCTGGTGCTGTACGCCGTGCACCTCGAGCAGCAATCGCGCAGCTATGCGTCCCAGGCCTCGGCACAGGCCCAGGCGCAATTGCTCGGTACCTGGCCGGCCGACAAGGCCCTGCCCAAGAGCGCGCAGTGGCTGACGTTTGCCCGCGGCCAAGTCCCACAGCTTGCCGATCAGGATCTGTCAGCCCTGAGCAGCACCACGGGTTGGGTCGAACTCAACCACATGCCGCTGTTTGGCGAAAACATACTGATGGGCGCTGAAGTGATCGCCCGCCCTGATGGGCAATACATTGCCGTGCTCGCCCACGCACCCAGCCTGAGCCAGGTATTCAGTGAACGCTTCGCCAACTATGCCGTGGCGGTGCTGATCCTGATGCTGGCAATGCTCTGCGCGTCGCAACTGCTGATCCGCTTCCTGCTCAGCCAACTCAACACCCTCAAGGACGTGATGCTGCACGTGGAGAAAACCGGCGATCTGTCGGCCCGCGTGCCATTGGCGTGCAAGGATGAAGTCGGCCAGATGGCCAGCGCCTTCAATGCCATGCAGGCGGGCTATCAGCGTGTGGTCAGCACCGTGGCGCGCACCGCCAAGCTACTGGACGATGGTGCCGCTCGATTGGCCAGCAGCATGAACGAGGTACAACACGGCATGCTTGGCCAGCAAAGCGAGACCGACCAGGCCGCCACCGCCATCAACGAAATGACCGCCACCGTTTACCATATCGCCCAACATGCCGGCGCCACCCGCGACTTGTCCCAGACCGCCGACACCCTCGCCGGCAGCGGTCAGGAAGTGGTCACCCGCGTACAACATTCAATCGCCGGCCTGTCTTCCGGCGTGCAACAGACTGCCGAAATGATCCAGAAACTGGCCGAGGACAGCCAGAAAATCAACAGCGTGGTGAGTGTGATCCACAGCATCGCAGAACAGACCAACCTGCTCGCCCTCAACGCTGCCATCGAAGCCGCCCGCGCCGGGGAAATGGGCCGTGGGTTTGCCGTGGTCGCCGACGAAGTGCGCAACCTGGCCAAGCGCGTGCAAAGTTCCACCGACGAAATCACCCGCATGGTCTCAGCGCTGCAAGCCGGTACCCGTGACGCGGTGGACTTCATGCAGGAAAGCTCGTTCAAGGCCGACGACTGCGTACAACAAGCCCTGGAAGCCGGCGCAGCACTGGCCGAAATCACCGGTGCAGTGGCGCAGATGCGTGAAAGCAACACCCAGATCGCCGTCGCCGCCGAACAGCAAAGCCACGTGGCCGAAGAGATGAACCGCGCGGTGGTGAGCATTCGTGATGTGACCGAGAACACCGTGCAACAGACGGTTGATTCGGCGACCACCAGCAATGAGCTGGCGACGTTAGCCGGGGAGTTAAGCAAAGCGATTGGGCAACTGAAGCTGTAGGACTTCTCCACCTGTAATCCGACTCCTACGATCGACTCCCCGTTTACCCGAAGTTTTGGCGAACCCTCCTAGCCGTCCTGGCGAATAGCGCCGACTTCTTTACCTGACGAACCTCGCCAAAGTCTCTCGCCTGATCATTCAGTGCGAGGGACCGCCGATGTACCTATCCGTTAATGCCCTGGTTGTCGGGGCTGCCCCTTGATCCCCGTCATTGCCAGTTTTGTCCTGGCCCCCATGGATGCCAAGGCGCCGGACGTTGAGCGCGTCTTTCGTGACTTTCGCGCTTGCCTGAATACCTTTGATGAGTGGGCCGGGAGCTTCTGGAGCGTTTCGGCACTGGAAGTGGAGCAGGTGTTCAACGTTGGGGAAGAGGTGGCGCTGGTGGCGCCGGTCTCTTCCAACGCCCCAAGTAAAACGGTCGCCAGGTGCGATACCCAGGGATCGTTGACTCTGGTGCATATGTTCGAAAGCACTCGGTTTGTGCCGATCGGCAATACGCCGGTGATGCTGCAAGCCATTGCCCAGGACGGCAGCCCGCTCGGCGCACCACTCCATCGAACCATCGGTCCCAGCGGCATCCTCGAAATCACCGAGTGTGGTCGCAACCAGCCGTACCAAATCACCTTCTACCCCAACGTTTCCACGGATCACGTCAAGGCGCTGTATGCGTCTTATCAGTCGGTGATCGCGGGGTTGGAAGGTCGCCTGCGTGACGAATGGACCAAGACCTTCCAGCCCGAATGGGACGACTTCGCCAACGCCACGCCGCTCGAACGTAGCGCGATGCAAGGTTTGGCGTTTTCAAGCGGGATGGCCAAGGCGCTCTACAACCTGTGGGACAACGTTACGCAGCTGTATGACTTGCTGGCGGACCTCAAGGCCAACAGCGAAAAGCTGTTGGCCTACATCTCCCAGGCCGAACTCGATGAACTGTTGAAGCTCGGCAAAGACACCATTGCCAACGGTTTGCTTGTGCTCAGCGATGAGCCGCTGCTGTTTATCTACGTGTCGGCGATGGTCAGTTGGATACGCCTGCTACCTCCGCCCGAGATGTATGAAGTGCTGGGCGAGATCACCAGCGAGGTGTTGATCAATCTATTTCTGATCTGGGCGAGCCGTGGCATGGGCGTGCAGATTCGCCTGGGCGCTCAGGTGCTGGGGCATATCAAATCCGGGCGAGCGCGCCAGTGGCTGGAGAGGCTGGCTGATCAGTTGGTGGGGCCGAAGCTGGACGCGCATGCCGAGGCGGTGAAGCCTTTGCTGCTCGGTGGCCCGGCGACAGCGATCAAGACTGTACCGGTTGCGCCGTTGAAGGCAGGGGATCAGTTGGTTTCCAACCCGGTGCCGGCGGTTCGTAACAAGACACAGAAGACCGTGTTGGTCAGGCAGGAG
>NZ_JACHCZ010000007.1 GCF_014207255.1 Pseudomonas sp. JAI120 | reverse complement strand
CGTTAATAGCGCCAAACAACACGACTCTATCAACTCCTTCTGGGCTTCGATGAACTGAAGCAACTCGCCGCCTAATCCTGCATAACTCTTTGTTTGCAAAGGAGTTTTACGTTTAGGCTGCGCCGGAAGTGGGGCGAATTATAGACTTCCAGGATCTGCGGTCAAGCGTTAATTACGCTTTTGTTGCAGAGGGCGCTTTTTTAGTAATAAGTCGGGGGATTCGGCGCGCTACTGGCGGTACACGCAACACCAGAAGCAGCGCACCTATAGAAGCATAGATAGCCCATTCCTTCAGATCAGCCCGCACGATCCACAACATATGCAGCAAACCAAGCCCAAGAATTACATACACCATGCGATGCAGCTTCTTCCAACGACTACCCAGTCGGCGCTGGCTATAGCGATTAGATGTGACCGCCAACACCAACAAAGACAAGAACCCTAGCGCCCCCACAATAATGTAGGGCCGCTTACGCAGCTCCACACCCAATTGCGACCAATCCAGTCCCAGGACAAACACACAGTAAGCCGCTAAATGCAGCACTACATAAACAAAGCACCACAATCCAAGCTGCCGGCGCACCGCGATCCACCCCGCCCAACCGCTCAGTTTCTGCAACGGCGTCATGCCGAGGGTAATCAGCAAGAGGATCAAAGCGCCCAAGCCAAGCCGGTCAACCAGCACCTTGCCCGGATCCGGCCCCAAGGCAAAACTCCACGCCTCATATAGCCATAACAACGGCCACACTGCCGCAGCTATAAAAACGACAACGCGCCAGATGGGGTAGCGCATCAGTAGTTCTTCCGCAGATCAAGGCCTGTATATAAAGAGGCAACCTCATCCGAGTATCCATTGAACATCTGCGTCTCACGCACATTGGGACTGAACAGGCCACTTGGCAGACGACGCTCCCGCGCCTGGGTCCAGCGGGGATGATCCACCGTAGGGTTCACATTCGCATAGAAGCCATATTCATCCGCCGCGATACTCTGCCAAGTGGTTTTGGGCTGCTCGCTTACAAGGCTTATACGCACGATGGATTTCACGCTCTTGAAACCGTACTTCCAAGGCACGACCAGACGTAAGGGTGCACCGTTCTGATTGGGCAACTCGCGCCCATACATGCCAACGGCAAGAATCGCCAAAGGGTTCATCGCCTCATCCAGACGCAGCCCTTCTACATAAGGCCAGTCGATCAAGCCAAAACTCGAACGCTGCCCAGGCATACTCTTGGCATCCTGGAGGGTTTCAAAGCGGATGTATTTAGCCTTGGAGGTAGGCTCAACCTGCTTGAGCAAGGCAGAGATCGGAAAACCCATCCACGGAATGACCATCGACCACGCCTCGACACAGCGCAAACGGTAGATCCGCTCTTCTAGCTGATAGGGCTTCATGAAGTCTTCAAGGGCATAACGTCCCGGCTTTGCGACCTCACCATCAATCACCACACTCCAAGGCTCGGTCTTGAGTGAGCCTGCATTTTTCGCAGGATCGCCCTTGTCTGTACCGAACTCATAGAAGTTGTTGTAGTGGGTTGCGTCCTTGAACGGGGTGATGGACTCATCCTTGACCGTCACCGCCTGCCATTTCGTTTCCGGCAATTTTTCGGCAAACCAATTGGGCGCCTTGCCAGACTCAACATCGGGATAACGCGCTGCCTCTTCTGCACTGGCCCAACGCGGCAGGCTGCTGGCAGCAATGCCGGCAAGCGCACCACCGAGCAAGCTACGGCGAGAAAGGTAGAAGGATTCAGGCGTGACATCCGATTCTTGGCAAGCGGACGCTTTGGGCAATTTGATTAACATGGCAACTCCGCAGCATTGGAGAACTGATGCACCAATAGACTGCGGAGTATGGGGGAAATTACATTAAGGCAACGTTTTGTCCCGACGCATATGCAGCAAGTACTGAATCGGCCCCGAAGCGGCGTAGACCAGGAAAGCCAATAGCAGAATCCGAGGAGGGTCACTGAAGACCACCGCAAACACCAGCACCACTGCCAGGATCGCCACGAAAGGTACACGCCCTTTGAGATCAAGCTCCTTGAAGCTGTTGTACTTGATATTGCTCACCATCAGCATACCGGCCGCAGCAACCATCAACGCCACCAGGAACGACATTTTCGAACCCTGGATGCCGTAGTCGCTGAACGCCCAGACGATACCCGCCACCACCCCCGCCGCTGCCGGACTGGCCAGGCCAATGAAGTAACGTTTATCAGCAGTACCCACCTGGGTATTGAAGCGAGCCAGACGCAACGCTGCACCCGCGACATAGATGAAGGCGACCATCCAGCCAACCTTACCCATATCACCGAGCGCCCAGGCGAAGGCCAGCAGTGCAGGCGCAACACCAAAGGCAACCATGTCCGACAGCGAGTCATACTCGGCACCGAAAGCGCTTTGGGTGTTGGTCATGCGCGCCACACGACCATCAAGGCCATCCAGCACCATGGCCACGAAAATTGCGATGGCAGCAAAGCCGAAATACTTGCTGGCGCTCGCCGCATCACCGGCCGCCAGGGCGCTTTGGGCACTCATTGAGTTGATGATGGAATAGAACCCGGCAAACAAGTTTGCCGTAGTGAACAGATTGGGCAGCAAATAGATGCCACGATGCCGGACCTTGCGGCCTTCAGCGTCATGCCCTTCTTCGACATGCTCATCGATCGGCAGCAGGCTTTCGGCGTCAGAAGCCTGGTTTGGCTCTTCGGGACGTTCGCTCATGGACTTTACCTTGCAACGGTGTGAAAAAAATTCGACCAATACTTGCGGCGACTGTTCGCCCGCAAACGATGCAGCTTTATACCAGAACCCGCTCCCCAAACGAAAAAACGCGGCCTAAGCCGCGTTTTCTGTTGATACGTACGACTTAGTTTTTGGCTTTGTCGACGATCTTGTTGGCACCGATCCACGGCATCATGGAGCGCAGTTGCTCACCGATGACTTCGATACCGTGAGCGGCGTTATTACGACGCTTGGCGGTCATCGAAGGGTAGCCGGTAGCACCTTCGCTGATGAACATTTTGGCGTATTCGCCATCCTGAATACGTTTCAGGGCGTTGCGCATAGCCTGGCGGGACTCGGCGTTGATCACTTCCGGGCCAGTCACGTACTCGCCGTATTCGGCGTTGTTGGAGATCGAGTAGTTCATGTTGGCGATACCGCCTTCGTACATGAGGTCAACGATCAGTTTCAGTTCGTGCAGGCATTCGAAGTAGGCCATTTCCGGCGCGTAGCCAGCTTCAACCAGGGTTTCGAAACCGGCTTTAACCAGCTCAACGGTACCGCCGCACAGAACGGCTTGCTCGCCGAACAGGTCGGTTTCGGTCTCGTCCTTGAAGGTGGTTTCGATGATGCCGGTACGACCGCCACCTACGCCAGCAGCGTAAGACAGCGCAACGTTCTTGGCGTTGCCCGAAGCATCCTGGTAGATCGCGATCAGGTCAGGGATACCGCCGCCTTTGACGAACTCGGAACGTACGGTGTGGCCCGGTGCTTTCGGCGCGATCATGATCACGTCGAGGTCAGCGCGCGGCACAACCTGGTTGTAGTGGATCGCGAAGCCGTGGGAGAACGCCAGGGTGGCGCCCTTCTTGATGTTCGGCTCGATTTCGTTCTTGTACAGCGCGGACTGGAACTCGTCCGGGGTCAGGATCATGACCAGGTCGGCAGCAGCAACAGCGGAAGCAACGTCAGTCACTTTCAGGCCGTGAGCTTCAGCCTTGGCAACGGTGGCCGAGCCTTTACGCAGGCCAACAGTCACGTCAACGCCGGAGTCTTTCAGGTTGCAAGCTTGCGCGTGACCCTGGGAGCCGTAGCCGATGATGGCGACTTTCTTGCCCTGGATGATCGACAGGTCACAATCTTTATCGTAGTAAACTTTCATGAGGTTCCTCTATATATCCAGGCCGCAAGGCCATTCGCTAATTTGGGTTAGATGCTGAGTACTTTGTCGCCACGGGCAATCCCGGTGACACCACTGCGTACCGTTTCCAGAATCGAGGCCGTCCCGATCGACTGGATGAAGCTGTCCAGTTTGTCGCTTGTACCGGTCAGCTGAACGGTATAAACGCTGGCGCTCACATCGACGATCTGCCCGCGATAAATATCGGTAGTGCGCTTGATCTCGGCACGCTGGGCACCCGTGGCCTTGACTTTAACCAACATCAGCTCGCGCTCGATGTGGGCACTCTCCGACAGGTCGACCAGCTTGACTACTTCGATCAGCTTGTTGAGGTTCTTGGTGATCTGCTCGATCACCTCATCGTGGCCCACGGTGGTCAACGTCAGGCGCGACAAAGTCGGGTCTTCGGTCGGCGCCACGGTCAGGCTTTCGATGTTGTAGTTGCGTTGCGAAAACAGGCCGACAACACGAGACAGAGCGCCGGGTTCGTTCTCCAGAAGCAGGGAGATAATGTGCCGCATGATTAAGTACGCTCCGTCTTGTTCAGCCACATATCGCGCATAGAGCCGTCTTTGATCTGCATCGGGTAGACGTGCTCGCTGGTATCGACCTGAATATCGAGGAACACCAGGCGGTCCTTCATGGCGAACGCTTCTTCCATCTTCGGCTTCAGATCTTTCAGATCGGTGATGCGAATGCCAACGTGGCCATAGGCTTCAACCAACTTGATGAAATCCGGCAACGATTCCATGTAGGAATGGGAGTGACGGCTACCGTAGCTCATGTCCTGCCACTGACGAACCATGCCCAGCACGCCGTTGTTCAAGCAGACAATCTTCACAGGAAGACCGTACTGCAGGCACGTCGACAGTTCCTGGATGTTCATCTGAATGCTGCCTTCCCCGGTGACGCACGCAACGTCAGAGTCCGGGAAACTCAGTTTCACACCCATGGCTGCTGGGAAACCAAAGCCCATCGTGCCCAGGCCACCGGAGTTGATCCAGCGGTTAGGCTTGTCGAACTTGTAGTACTGCGCGGCAAACATCTGGTGCTGGCCGACATCGGAGGTCACAAAGGCGTCGCCCTTGGTCACTTCGCAGAGGGTTTCGATCACGGTTTGTGGCTTGATGATGCTGCCATCGCCCTTGTCGTAAGGGAACAGGCCGCGATCACCGCGCCATTCGTCGATCTGCTTCCACCAACTGGCAACGGATTCCTTGTTCGGCGTTTCGCCGATGTCCTTGAGCGCAGCGACCATCTCGGTCAATACACTTTCCACAGGACCTACGATCGGCACGTCGGCCTTGATGGTCTTGGAGATGGACGCCGGGTCGATGTCGATATGGATGATCTTGGCATTCGGGCAGAATTTGCTCGCGCCATTGATCACGCGGTCATCAAAACGTGCGCCCACTGCCAGGATCACGTCGGCGTGGTGCATGGTCAGGTTGGCGGTGTAGCTGCCATGCATGCCCAGCATACCCACGAACTGACGGTCCGTACCCGGGAAGGCGCCGAGGCCCATCAGGGTGTTGGTTACCGGCAGGTTGAGCAGTTTGGCCAGCTCGGTCAGCGGTGCAGAACCGCCACCCAGGATCACGCCACCACCCGAGTACAGCACTGGACGCTTGGCCGCCAGGAGCATCTCTGCCGCCTTGCGGATTTGCCCCGAGTGCCCGCGAACGGCCGGGCTGTAAGAGCGCAGCTTGGCTTTCTTCGGGAAAACGTATTCGAATTTCTCAGCCGGGTTGGTCATGTCTTTCGGGATATCGACCACGACAGGACCCGGGCGACCGGACTGTGCGAGGTAGAATGCCTTTTTCATGACGTCCGGGATTTCCGACGCATGCTTGATCATGAAGCTGTGTTTCACGATCGGCCTGGAGATACCGATCATGTCGGTTTCCTGGAACGCATCGGTCCCCACCATGGTGCTTGGCACCTGGCCGGAAATGATCACCATCGGGATGGAGTCCATATAAGCAGTCGCGATGCCAGTAATGGCATTGGTTGCGCCTGGGCCGGACGTTACCAGTACCACACCGGCTTTACCGGTGGCACGGGCATAACCGTCAGCCATATGGGTCGCGGCTTGTTCGTGGCGAACCAGGATGTGGGTAACAGCTGGTTCCTTGAACAGCGCGTCGTAAACATGCAGCAGAGCACCACCTGGGTACCCGTAGATATAGTCGACGCCTTCGTCACGCAAAAAGCGGACGAGCATCTCACCGCCAGATAAAAGCTCCACGTTGTTCACCTCTAAAACGCCAGAATACCGTCCGTTAAAAACCGACGGGTCTTAATAGGTTTACTTCTCAACAGAGCATGAGCGACGGTGGTCGCCGACTACGTCAGCACTGACTGAGCAAGTATTGGGATCGTCCCAAGTGTTGCGGGCTTTTCCCACCCAGCGCGAGGTAACGCGTTGCGGGTGTAACAGGTCGGCGCGGATGTGCGCCTCATGATCTGCTGAGCGGGCCTGCTTCTGGCAGTCCCGATACAGCGGACTTTGGATTCTTCTGTTTCAGGCCTCTCAAGTCAAGCAATAATTGCGCTTTTTTCCAACTAAGCGCATGAGAACGTAGAAGAAAGGGCTTTGAGGAGGGATAAAACTCGCCTGAATGTCGTCAAGCGGTAGAAATGTGCGCAAGACTGCCGGAAAAACCGGCAGCCAGGCAATTAACGAGCGTCGACGATCAGTTGATCGAACTTTTTCAGCGCATTACGCAAGCCCAGGCTTTCTCGCGGCCGATCGGCATAAACCATCTCGGCCATTTCGAGAATGCCTGAAGCATTCGGCAGCGGCAGGTCCTGTTCTAGGATCTGTTTCATGCGCACCAGGAAGATCCATTGCAACCACTGGTGGAAGTCCAGTGTGTCTACCGCAAACGGCTCGACGCTGCCGAGCGCCTCGGCGCTGGGGGACACTTCATCCCACCAGCCCTGCACGCGTAATTCGCGCTCAATCAGCAATAACTGTTCGGCAATCGCGGGAAACCGTGCATCCATCAGAGGTTGACCTTGGCTTTTTGCCGAGCCTGGGCAGCGCCGGCAGCGTCACCTTGTGCGGCACGCGCATCGCCGATCAAAGCCCACAAGCTGGCTTGCAGGTCGGGACGACCGCTGGCCAGCGTGAGACCACGACGAGCGAATTGTTCGGCCTGCGGCGCATCGCCCTGTGCCATGCGTACCTGGGCAAGGCGATACAGCACTTGCGGCTCGCGCGGAGCAACGCGTTGCGCACGCTCAAGGCTGGAGGACGCACCATTCAAGTCACCACCCGCCTGCTGTTGCTGGGCAGTGGTCAGCAACGCCAGCACCGGACCATCCAATTGCTCGTCGGCTGACAAGCCGCCAGCGCTGGAGGACGATGGAATGCCACTCGGCGTCGACGGCATGTTGTAGGTGCCCTGATTGATCGGCGCGGTCTGAATTGGCGCGGAATCGATCGGCCCGGAGGTGCTTGGCCCAGGCGTCCAAGGCTCGGCACTGATTGGCGCCGCGGTAGCAGCACCGCCGCCCGGCACCATCACTACCACACCCGAATCCTGTGGCACGGCCTGAGGCCTGGCCTGGGCCGGACGGTTGGTCACGGTTTGGCGGAAACCGCCATTGGCCGAGATCCGGTCATTATTGGAGACAGCTGTGCTCGAATCCACAACCGGAATAGAGCCGCGCTGCACGCTGGAGCAACCGCCGAGCAAAGCCAGAGCTGTAATAGCTGGAATCCACCACTTGTTCACTTGAAACCCTCTTTGCTTAATTCATCCAGCCCTTGACCCAATCCATCACCGATTCCGCATCTGCAGGGGCACCGCCACCGCACGCAGCACCGGGTGGTGGTTCGCTGCCGCGAATATACGGCATCTGCACCGCGCCCGGACAGTTGGCATCGGAGCCCTGGCCGGTATGCGGATCAATCCAGGCCTGCACGATGTTATCCGGCTGCGGCATGTTCAACGGCAGCGGGTCGGCCTTGCGCATGAAACTGGTCCAGACCTGCAATGCGCCGGTGGCACCGGTGAACGGCGTCTTGCCGTTGTCGTCACGACCCAGCCACACCACTGCGAGCACATCCTGGCCGAAACCTGCGAACCAGCTGTCACGCGAGTCGTTACTGGTACCGGTCTTACCCGCCAGTGTCAGGTTGGAAGGCAAAACCTTATAGACCGAGCTACCGGTACCTTCACGCATCACGCGCTGCATGGCGTTCTGGATCAGATAGATGGAGCCCGCATCGAAACGCTGCTGAATCTGGAACGGATAGCGCTTGAGCGGCTCACCCTCGGCTGTCAGTACACTGCGGATCCCGCGCATCGGCGTATTGAAGCCACCGTTGGCCAGGGTCTGGTACATCGTCGCCACTTCGATCGGCGTCATGGCGCCGGCGCCGAGCAGGATCGATGGGAAGGCCGGGAATTCGCGGGTGATGCCCAGACGAGCCAGTGTCTTGAGGACATTCGGCACGCCAACCTCCAAGCCGAGCCGAGACGTGGAAATGTTGTAGGAGTGCGCCAAGCCCTGATACAGGAACACCGTGCCGTGGGAGCGGCGATCAAAGTTCTGCGGCGTCCAAACCTGGCCGTCGCCCCCTTTGACCGACAGCGGGTCATCCGACAGCCAACTGGTGAGGGTGTATTTGCTCGGCTTTTCCAGCGCCGTCAGGTAGACCGCCGGCTTGACCAGCGAGCCGATCGGCCGCACGGCATCCAGTGCGCGATTGAAACCGGCAAAGCTGGCCTGGCGACTGCCGATCATGGCCTGGACTTCACCGGTTTCCGGGTTGGTCACCACCATTGCGGCTTCTACTTCATCGGCGCCCTTACGGCCCGTCAGGCGCTTGAAGGTGTCGTTGACCGATGCTTCTGCCTTCATCTGCAGAATCGGGTCGAAGCTGGTGAAGATCCGAAGGCCTTCTTCGGTCAAGTCTTCGTCGCGGTAGTCTTCACGCAACTGGCGTTTTACCAGATCGATAAAGCCTGGGAACGAACTGTCCGCCAACTTCCCGCGGGTTGTCACACCCAGTGGCATTTTCTTCGCCGCGGCAACTTGTTCCGCCGTGGCAACGCCTTGCTGTTCAAGCACATCGAGCACCAGGTTACGGCGCTCCAGCGCACGCTCCGGATTGCGACGCGGGTTGTAATAGGAAGGCCCCTTGACCATGCCTACCAACAAGGCGACTTGATGCAACTTCAACTCGGACAGCGGTTGGCCGAAGAAGAACTGGCTGGCCAAACCGAAACCGTGCACGGCGCGTTGCCCATCCTGGCCGACGAATACCTCGTTGAGGTATGCCTCAAGGATCTCCTGCTTGCTGTAGTGCAGCTCAAGCAGCATCGCCATCATGGCTTCGGTGAGCTTACGGGTCAGGCTGCGCTCGTTGGTCAGGTAGAAGTTCTTCACCAACTGCTGGGTCAGCGTGCTGCCGCCCTGGGTCATCTTGCCGCCGGAAGTATTCACCCAGATGGCACGGGCAATCGACTTCGGCGAAACGCCCCAGTGACTATAAAAGTCGCGGTCCTCTACAGCCACCAACGTTTCCAGTAGATACGGCGGTACCTGATCAAGCTTGATCAGGATGCGATCTTCAAGGTTCTTCGGGTAAATCCCGCCAATCATCAGCGGTTCAAGGCGTACCACCGGCAACTTGGAGCCGTTGAGGGAGGACAGTTCGGCGACGTAGTCGCCGGAAAAGCGCACGCGCACTGGCTGGGCTTTCTCCAGGCCTTCATAGAACTGAAAGCCGCGAGTATTGAGGTCGACGGTGTTACCGCTGACCGCAGCCGCCCCCGGACCATTGCTCACGGGTTCGCGTCGATAGCCCAGGGCGTCGAGTTCGGTGAGGAAGTCATCCTTGCTCAGCTTCTGGCCGGTGAACAATTCCAGCGGGCGAGCATACACCTTGGCCGGGATAGTCCAGCGCTTGCCGGAGAATTTCTCCTGGACCACAGCGTCGAGGTACACCGCAAAGCCGGCGAGCACCACAAGCCCTACCAGGCCGAGCTTGAGCGCCCAGCCAAGCCACGGGCGCAGGCCGCGGGAAGGAGGTTTTTTACGGGAACGGGGAGATCGGGATCGAGTCATGGCGGCGGATTATACGCACTTTATTGATGATCAACATGAGCCGGACAGCGGTTTGCATGACCGCCCGTACCAGCCATAATGCGCGCCATGATTCCCCCCCCCCGACTCTGAAGGATCGCCCGTGAGCCAGTCACTGATCGCAGCCCTGCAAAACCCGGCTTTGTACCCTCATCCGGTTGAAGCGTTCCAGGTCATCGAAACGCATATTTCATGGGTCATCTTGACTGGCCCCTACGCCTATAAATTGAAAAAACCGATGAACTTCGGGTTTCTGGACTTCACCGACCTGGAAAAACGCGGGCACTTCTGCAACGAAGAACTGCGCCTCAACCAACGTCTGACAACGGATCTGTATCTGGAAGTGTTGCCGATTACCGGCACTGTCGACGCCCCGCAATTGGGTGGCGACGGCCCGGTGATCGAATACGCACTGAAGATGCGTCAGTTCCCGCAAAGCCAACTGCTCAGCACCCTGCAAGCCAATGGCGAACTGACCGCCACGCACATCGATGAAATGGCCACGCAGATCGCGCACTTTCACCTCACCGCACCAAAAGTGCCGCAAGACCACGCAGCTGGCACCCCCGATGAAGTGATGGCGCCGGTACGGCAGAACTTCGACCAGATCCGTCCATTCCTCAGCGACAAGGCCGACCTGATTCAACTGGAAGCCCTGCAAGCCTGGGCCGAAAGCAGTTTCGAGCGCCTGAAACCGCTGCTGGCACAGCGCAAGCTCGACGGTTTCACCCGCGAGTGCCACGGTGACATCCACCTCGGTAACGCCACTTTGATTGACGGCAAGGTAGTGATCTTCGACTGCATTGAGTTCAACGAACCGTTTCGCTTCACCGATGTGTACGCCGACACCGCTTTCCTGGCCATGGACCTGGAAGACCGCGGCCTCAAGTCCCTGGCCCGCCGCTTTATCAGCCAGTACCTGGAGCTGACCGGTGACTATCAGGGCCTTGAAGTGCTGAACTTCTATAAAGCCTACCGCGCCCTGGTACGTGCCAAGGTGGCGCTGTTCAGCATGCCGAGCGAGGCAAGCCCGGTGCAACGCGCCACGACCCTGCGCCAATACCGCAACTACGCCAACCTGGCGGAAAGCTACAGCACCATTCCATCGCGCTTCCTGGCAATTACCCACGGTGTCTCGGCAGTCGGCAAAAGCCACGTTGCCATGCGCCTGGTGGAGGCATTGGGCGCTGTACGCCTGCGCTCGGACGTGGAGCGCAAGCGCATGTTCGGCGAGCAGCAGGTCGAAAACACGCCACAGGCCGGCATCTATGCGTCCGACGCCAGCGCCAGGACCTACGCTCGCTTGAATGACATCGCGGATACCGTGCTGCGTGCCGGCTTCCCCGTAGTACTGGATGCCACCTTCCTCAAACGCGAACAACGCGACGCAGCAGCCAAGGTGGCCGAAGCCACGGGCGCGCCGTTCCTGATCCTGGACTGCAACGCGCCACAAGCCGTTATCACCAGTTGGTTGGCGCAACGTCAGGCCGACAAAAACGATCCGTCCGACGCTACGCTGGTCGTTATAGAAGAACAGCAGGCCAACCGTGACCCACTGACCGCCGAAGAACTGTTACTGAGTAAACGCGTCGAGACCAATCAAAGCGGAACCCTCGATGCGCTAGTCGCACAAATTCGCCAGCGCCTGCCAGGCCTGTAAGAAAAATTTCTTGGTCGTGTCGTCTACTTGGACGCACGCCCAAGAAATAGTGGCACTATAATGGCGTCATAAATCCAACAGGAGTCGTTTTCATGAGTCAGCCCAAGCTTCTAGATACACCGCTCTACGCACTCCTGCATAAAGACGATATTCGTGGTTTCAATCAGGCACGCCCAGCAGACGGCATTATCGACATGCGCGGCGGCGACTTCCGTGGTCTGGACTTGCGCGACCTGAACGCGGCCGGTGTAGATTTCACCGACGCGTATTTCCGCTCCACCGACTTGCGCGGCCTGGATTTGCGCAACTGCTCCCTGGAAGGCGCCAGCCTCGCCCATGCGCAGATTTCGGGCACCTACTTCCCGCCTGAATTGACTGCCGATGAGATTCTCATGTCGGTCAATTTCGGCACGCGCCTGCGCTACCGCACCAAGTAACACTCAACTCAAGCCCGACTACGCGCAATGCGTAGCGGGCACTCCCCTCCTGCCCGCCGTCAAAATTCCCGCGCCATTCTTATAAGCTTTTGGGCCGTTTAGGACCAAAGAACCACGCTTTTCCTACTGAGCGCTACACTCCTGTTCAGGCTTGCCTGGTTACGATACCCACCGCACCATTCGGCCGTCGCAAGGAGGCTTGATGAACGATGAGCTGCAACACCTGAAAAACCTTGGCAAGACGTCAGCGCAGTGGCTGCATGCGGTGGGCATCCACAGTGCATCCGACTTGCGTCGCCTGGGAGCGGTCGATGCCTATCGAGCCGTAAGGACTCGTGGGTTCCGCGCATCAAAAGTTTTGCTTTATGCGATCGAAGGGGCACTGATGGACGTGCACTGGAACGACATCCCGGTCGAGCGTAAGGAAGCGTTGAACCGCCAGCTGGATGCTATTTCAGCGCGTCATAAGAACTAGATCGTCCTGCAAAACCCAATGGTTATGCACACTTCAAACGGACGTTTGAGAAAAACAGAAGATCATTCAAAAACAATTGTTGACTCTCAAATGAGAATCGTTATGATTATCACAACTGGTCGCGAGATCAGCCGATAACTGAAAGACCATTGGTTCGGACTCTCAGATTATCTCCTCATCAGGCTAATCACGGTTATTTGACCCGGCTTTTGCCGGGTCTTTTTTTGCCTGTGAAAAAGCACGCCTCAGCGTGCAATGATTAACGGATGTCCACGCTCCGGGTGCGGCTGTACCAATACTTCCAAGCCAAATACGGCTTTAAGTGGCTCGGGCCGCAGCACCTGCGCCGGTGTATCCAGTGCGTGGGGACGCCCCTGCTCCAACAGCAAAATGCGATCACAGTAGCGCGCTGCCAGGTTCAGGTCATGGAGGATCACCAGCACCGCCGCACCACGATCGGCAAAGGTGCGAATCGCTTGCAGGGTCGTGTGTTGATGCAGGGGATCCAGCATCGATGTCGGCTCATCCAGCAGTAATGTCTGCCCCGCCTCACCCGGCCATAGTTGCGCGAGCACCCGCGCCAAGTGCACACGTTGACGCTCGCCGCCCGAAAGAGCCAAGTAACTGCGACCATTCAAGTGTGCGACATCCGCCGCCTGCAAGGCTGCGTGGATAATTTCATCATCGCGCACACGCCCCGTCTGATGGGGCAAACGGCCCATGCCGACCACCTCTTCGACACGGAACGCGAAGTCCAGGGTCGAGGTTTGTGGCAACACCGCCAGCCGCTGCGCGCGCTGCGGTCCGCTCCAGTCTTTCAACGCCTGCTGACCCAGCCACACCCTGCCCTGATCGGGGTGTAACTCACCGCACAACGCCCCCAGCAACGTACTCTTACCCGCGCCATTGGGGCCCAGCACACCGAGCACTTCACCCGGTAGCAGATCCAGAGTGACATCCGCCAGCACGACCTTGTGGCCACGCCGGATCTGCAGGTCTTCAACACGCAGCATCAGGCACGCCCCCGCAACAACAGGTAAAGAAAAAATGGCGCACCAATAAATGCAGTCACGATACCAATCGGCAGTTCAGCCGGCGCCAGGGCCAGTCGCGCGACCAAATCGGCAAACAGCAACAAACTCGCGCCCGCCAATATCGAAGCCGGCAACAGCACGCGGTGATCTGGCCCGGCCAGCAACCTGACCAGATGCGGCACCACCAGCCCGACAAAACCGATCATGCCCGCCGCAGCCACCGCAGCGCCTACCCCTAATGCAGTACAGAACACCAACTCGCGCTTGAGCCCTTCAACATCAATACCCAGGTGACTGGCCTCCGATTCGCCGAGCAACAGCGCATTCAGCGCCTTGGCCCGGCGCGGTAGCCAGAGCGCCACACCGACACTGACCAGCAATAAAGGCCATAACCGCGAATAGCTCGCGCCGTTGAGACTGCCAAGGTTCCAGAACGTTAGGGTACGCAGGGTGGCGTCGTCCGCCAGGTAGGTGAACAGGCCCACCGCCGAGCTTGCCAACGCAGTAAGGGCGATACCGGCGAGCAGCATCGTAGCCACATTGGTCTGACCGTTACGCCGCCCCAGTCGATAGACCAGCGCGGTCACGCCCAGCCCGCCCAGAAACGCGCATAGCGATAGCAGATAAGGCCCGAAGGCATCCGGTAACCCACCGAAAAACGCCCCCCCGACAATGGCGATTGCCGCCCCCAGTGCCGCCCCGCTGGAAACCCCGACCAACCCCGGATCGGCCAACGGGTTACGAAACAACCCTTGCATGGCCACGCCCGACAATGCCAATACGCCGCCAACCGCCAAACCGAGCAACGTACGCGGCAAACGAATCTGCCCCAGGATCAACTCAGCCTGTTCCAGGCCTTGCGCTTCTATCGGCACGCCCATCAAGCGCAATGCCGCCTTGAGCGTATCCAGCAGCGGCAAGCTCACCGGCCCCAGTGCCAACGAGAGCCAGGTAGCCAACAGACATAACAGCGCCAGGCCGATGAACAGCGTTTTCGGTTTAACCAAAGTGGTCATGGGCCGGGTTTAGTCTGTGACGGATAAAAGCCGGCCGAGAGCTTCACAAGACTTTGCGGCAGACGCGGCCCGAGCCCACCAACCAACAGGGTCGGGTCAAGCTCGAAAACGCGGCCACGCTTGGCCGCCGGCGTCGAAGCCAGGATCGGATTCTCCTTGAACAACGCCGCGCGCGCCGCGTCCCCCGTCAGGGCGCGGTCGGCAAATACCAGCACATCCGGGCTCAACCCCGCCAACGACTCCACCGAAAACGGCTTGTAACCGCTGTGTGTGGCCAGGTTACGCCCGCCGGCCTGCTGCAACACCCAATCGCCCGCCGTGCCCTTACCGGCAATCAGCGGCTTGCCGCCAGCATGACCGATCAGCAGCAACACGCCAGGTGCCTTCTGCGAGGCCCCTGCCTTGGCCACCCAGCTTTTCTGTTGATCAAGCGCCTGTTCATATCCGGTAAACAATTCACTAGCCTTAGCCTCATCTCCCAGCAACTTACCCAAGTGCTGAAGATTACCCTTCAAGGTCGGCAAATCCGGCTGCGCCGAGAACATTTCGACCTGGACACCTGCACTGCGAATCTGCGCCAGCACCGGCGGCGGCCCCATCTCTTCAGTACCCACCAGCACCTGTGGGCGAAGGCTGAGAATGCCTTCGGCCGACAATTGCCGCTGATAGCCGATACTGGGCAACGCCTTGAGCGATTCAGGATGCTGGCTGGTGGTGTCCACGCCAACCAACTTCGGCTCACCGCCCAACGCCGTGACCCATTCCGACAGCGCCCCACCGGCACTCACCCAGCGTTGTGGCGGTTCAGAGGCTTGCGCCCCAGGGTTGACCAGCAGTCCGACAACAAGCGCAATAGCGCTGGTACTCAGGCGCATAACAGGGTTTCCTTCCAAGGGCAGGGCCTTTCGAGCACCCGTCGATGTGACAGATAACCCCTGCCGGGCATCGAACTGAGCACCCAGTCAGCTAACGGGCGAAGCCGGCATTTGATAATTGTTTGCATTTGAACGTCAAGGCACTTAAGGATTGAAATGAAGTTTCTCTGCCCCTCGGACACGCTCGCGCCCAACAGCAGCCTCGGTTTTACGATTGATGGCACGCCGCTGCTGGCGGTACGCCGGGACGGCATCGCCTACTTCTATATCAACCGCTGCCCACATCGCGGCATCCCACTGGAATGGCAACCCGACCAGTTCCTTGACGACAGCGCCAGCCTGATCCAATGCGCCACCCACGGCGCGCTGTTCCTGATCGAAAGCGGCGAGTGCATTGCCGGCCCATGCGCAGGTAAAAGCCTCAAGGCCCTGCACGGTCGCGAGGACGAGCAGGGCCTGTGGGTGGATCTCTATCTAGTCAAGCAGCACGTCTAACCGACGATCCACGCAAATCTCCTGGGACGTCACGCACACCCCATATGCCAACACTTCCACCCCGGCAGCTTTAGCCTCGCGCAAGGCCGCACCATAGGCGGCATCGATTTCCAGCGCCGGGCGCACTGCGTCAATCCCGGAGAGGTTGACGCAATACAACTGCACTGCCCGCCCCCCTTCACGCGCCAGATGCGCCAGCTCTCGCAGGTGCTTGGCGCCACGCTGGGTCACGGCATCGGGGAAGGCGGCAACCCTCGTGCCATCAAACCCCAGCGTGACGCTTTTGACTTCCACATAAGCCGCGCCGGCCGGATATTCCAGGCGAAAGTCGATACGGCTTTTTTCCTGGCCGTAGGGCACTTCACGTTTCAACGCGGTGAAACCGTTGAGTTCCGTGATCACGCCAGCGCGTAAAGCCTCCTCGACCAACTGATTGGCGCGTGCCGTGTTAACGCACGCCAAGCGGCCCTGGGGCGTTTCGGCAATTTCCCAGGTGCCGGGCAACTTGCGCTTGGGGTCATTGGAACGACTGAACCAGACCTGCCCGCCTTCCACCATGCAGTTGAGCATCGAACCGGTGTTTGGGCAGTGAATAGTCAACAACTCGCCGGTAACGGTTTCGATATCGGTGAGAAAGCGCTTATAGCGGCGAATCAGTCGGCCTTCTTCGAGGGGAGGATGAAAGCGCATCAGCCTTGCCAGCTCCTTAGGCCACGCTGGATTCGTTCCACCGCCTCCTGGAGTCGCTCAAGGTTTTGCGTGTAGGCAAAGCGCACATGATGGCCTGCTTGATAGCGACCAAAATCCAGACCGGGTGTAAATGCGACATGCTCGGTTTCAAGGAAATGACGACAAAACGCGAAGGCATCTCCGCCGAACGCACTGATATCGGCATACAAATAGAACGCCCCTTCCGGCTCTACGGCAATGCCGAAGCCCAACTCGCGCAGGGCGGGCAGCAGGAAGTCGCGACGACGGCCAAATTCGGCACGGCGCTCCTCCAGAATGCTCAGGGTTTGCGGGGTAAAGCAGGCGAGCGCTGCATACTGGGCCATGCTGGGCGCGCTGATATAGAGGTTTTGCGCCAGCTTCTCGAGTTCGCCGACTGCAGCGGGCGGCGCGACCAGCCAACCCAAGCGCCAGCCGGTCATGCCGAAATACTTCGAAAAACTATTCAGGACGAAGGCCTCATCGTCGACCTCCAGCACGCTGGCGGCGTCAGTGCCGTAGGTCAGGCCGTGATAGATCTCGTCCACCACCAGATGGCCGTTACGCACCTTGATTGCATCGGAAAGCCCGGCTAATTCATCGCGCGTAAGGATCGTGCCGGTGGGATTCGCCGGGGAGGCAACCAATGCGCCCACGCTGTCCTGATCCCAGTGTTTGGCCACCAGGTCAGCGGTCAGTTGATAACGCACCTCAGGGCCTACCGGCACCAGTTGCGCGGCGCCTTCCACCAGTCGCAGGAAGTGCCGGTTACACGGGTAACCTGGGTCTGCCAGCAGCCAATGCTTGCCTGGATCCACCAGCAGGCTGCTGGCCAACAACAAAGCGCCAGAGCCACCAGGCGTTATCAGAATACGCTCGGGGTCCACGTTCAAACCGTAGCGCTGCTGGTAGAAACCACTGATGGCTTCACGCAATTCCGGCAGGCCACGGGCCGCGGTATAACGGGTCTTGCCATTGGCCAACGCCGCCTGGCCGGCCTGGATGATCGGCTCGGCGGTGGTGAAATCAGGCTCGCCGATCTCCAGGTGGATCACATCATGGCCTGATGCTTGCAGGTCATTGGCTCGCGCCAGCAACGCCATGACATGAAAAGGTTCGATGGCGCGACTGCGCGCACTGTAGGGCTGAGCCATTAGCCTTCCTTAACGGTGAGGACAAAATCAGGATTCTACCGAACCCTCGCGGTAAAACATGCTCTATTGCCTGCCTGGCCGTCCAAGATGAACCCGGCGAGCGCTTGCAAAACGACTAAAATCAACATTCGAGACGATGCATACCCAGCCACAGCGGGCTGCTGCAGTTTGCAACCCCTGCGTGACGGGCCTCGACAACCGGGAGTGGCGCGCCCTGAATCTATCTGGTAAGTTCGCCCGCTTGCAGCCGCAGGGCCGGCAGGTGTCGGTGACGTTGCAATCCTGCGCAATGGATTAGAAGAGTGAGAGGCGGTCTATTCATGTCCACCCAAGCAAAGCAACAGAGCATCAGCGGCTTCCAACCCTACGTTGAATCGAAGGGTGAGGAATACATGGGCAAGCCCATGCGCGAGCACTTCTCCAAAATCCTGAAGCAGTGGAAGCAGGACTTGATGCAGGAAGTCGACCGCACGGTTGACCATATGAAGGATGAAGCCGCCAACTTCCCTGACCCGGCAGACCGTGCCAGCCAGGAAGAGGAATTCGCCCTCGAACTGCGCGCCCGTGATCGCGAGCGCAAACTGATCAAGAAAATCGACAAGACGCTGCAACTGATCGAAGACGAAGAATACGGCTGGTGCGAATCCTGCGGTGTCGAGATTGGCATCCGTCGCCTGGAAGCCCGCCCAACCGCGGACCTCTGCGTAGACTGCAAGACCTTGGCTGAAATCAAGGAAAAACAGGTCGGCAAGTAATCCTGCCGAGCTGAACGAATGGGGCGTGCAAACGCCCCATTTTTGTTTCTGGGATTTGCCGATTTTCCAGTAGTATCCGGCCCATGACTGCCTCTACCTATATCGGGCGTTTCGCCCCCACGCCCAGCGGCCATCTGCACTTCGGTTCCCTGGTCGCCGCCCTCGCCTCCTACCTCGACGCCCGCGCCAACCATGGCCGCTGGCTGATGCGCATGGAAGACCTTGACCCTCCCCGCGAAGAGCCCGGCGCCCAGGCGGCAATCCTGCATGCCCTGGAGAGCTACGGTTTTGAGTGGGATGGCGAACTGGTCCGACAAAGCGAGCGGCATGACGCCTACGCCAAAGTACTGAACGATATGTTCAACCACGGCCTGGCCTACGCCTGCACCTGTTCACGTAAACAACTGGAGCCCTACGACGGGATTTACCCAGGCCTGTGCCGAAATGCCGGCCACGACCAGCAGGATGCCGCCATCCGCCTGCGTGTCCCCGAGTTGGAGTACCACTTTACTGACCGTGTACAAGGAGAATTCCGGCAACACCTGGGCCGTGATGTCGGCGACTTCGTCATCCGTCGCCGCGATGGCCTCTACGCCTACCAACTGGCCGTGGTGCTCGACGATGCCTGGCAAGGGGTTACCGATATCGTGCGCGGCGCCGACCTGCTCGACTCCACGCCACGCCAGCTGTACCTGCAGGAATTGCTGGGCCTGCGCCAACCGCGCTACCTGCACGTACCGTTGATCGTCCAGCCGGACGGTAACAAGCTGGGCAAATCCTATCGCTCCCCGCCGCTGAATCCCGACCAGGCCACGCCGTTGCTATTGAGAGCCCTGCGCGCCCTTGGCCAGCAGCCTGGCGACGAACTGCTTCATGCCAGCCCGCGGGAGTTGCTGGATTGGGGCATTGTGCACTGGGAGGCCAGCAAGATCCCGCGCGCACTGACGCTGGCCGAAGCGCAATTAAGCTGAAGGCGCTTGCAGCCTGCCAGCCATCCGTTACCATCGCCGCAGTTTTTTAATCAGAGGCCAACATGTACATCTATCGATTGGTCCTGCTGCTGGTCGTCGGGATCTACCTGTTTTCCCCCGCCATCATGGATTGGTGGATCGACGCCACGGGCGCCTGGTATCGCCCCTATCTGCTGTGGCTGATCCTGATCGTCGTGACCTTCATCCTGCAGAGCCAAAAAGATGCCGATGAGCTTTAGCCTCACCCAGATGCTGCTGATCAGCGCTGCCTACCTGGCTGCACTGTTCGGCGTTGCCTGGATCAGTGAGCGCGGAATGATTCCGCGGGCGATCATTCGCCATCCGTTGACCTACACCTTGTCCTTGGGCGTCTACGCCAGTGCCTGGGCGTTTTATGGCACGGTGGGCCTGGCCTACCAGTATGGTTATGGCTTCCTCTCCAGCTACCTTGGCGTGTCCGGCGCCTTTCTGCTGGCGCCGGTATTGCTGTATCCGATCCTGAAAATCACCCGCACCTACCAACTGTCGTCCCTGGCCGACCTGTTTGCCTTTCGCTTTCGCAGCACCTGGGCCGGCGCACTGACCACCATTTTCATGCTGATCGGCGTGCTGCCCCTGCTGGCCCTGCAAATCCAGGCAGTGGCCGACTCCATCAGCATCCTGACCCGCGAGCCCGTGCAACACCGCGTCGCCCTGGCCTTCTGCGCGCTGATCTCACTGTTCACGATCTTCTTCGGGTCACGCCATATCGCCACCCGCGAGAAACACGAAGGGCTGGTATTTGCGATTGCGTTCGAGTCGGTGATCAAGCTGATCGCCATCGGCGGCGTTGGCCTCTACGCGCTCTATGGCGTGTTCGACGGCCCGCAACAGCTGGAACTGTGGCTGCTGCAAAACCAGACCGCCCTCGCCGCCCTGCACACCCCGTTGCAGGAAGGCCCATGGCGCACGCTGTTGCTGGTGTTCTTCGCCTCGGCGATCGTAATGCCGCACATGTACCACATGACCTTCACCGAGAACCTCAACCCGCGCTCGCTGGTCAGCGCCAGTTGGGGCTTGCCGTTGTTCCTGCTGCTGATGAGCCTCGCGGTGCCGCTGATCCTGTGGGCCGGCCTGAAACTGGGGGCTACCACCAATCCCGAGTATTTCACCCTGGGTATCGGTATCGCCGCCAATAGCCCAGCGTTGGCGCTGCTGGCTTACGTCGGCGGCTTATCTGCTGCCAGCGGGCTGATTATCGTCACGACGCTGGCCCTTTCGGGCATGGCCCTCAATCACCTGGTGCTACCGCTGTACCAGCCGCCCGCCGAAGGCAATATCTACCGCTGGCTGAAATGGACGCGACGCGCATTGATCGTCGCGATCATCACGGCCGGCTACGGGTTCTACCTGCTGCTCGGCGCCGGGCAAGACCTGGCTAACCTGGGCATCGTCGCCTTTGTCGCCACCTTGCAATTCCTGCCGGGAGTGTTGTCGGTGCTGTACTGGCCGACCGCCAATCGCCGCGGGTTTATCGCCGGGCTGCTGGCCGGGATCCTGGTATGGATCGTCACGATGCTGCTGCCGTTGGTCGGCAACCTGCAGGGTTTCTATATTCCGCTGCTGAACATGATCTACGTGCTGGACGACACCAGTTGGCACATGGCCGCGATTGCCTCGCTGGCCGCCAACGTACTGATGTTCACCCTGATCTCACTGTTCACCAATGCCAGCGCGGAGGAGACCAGCGCCGCCGAAGCGTGCGCGGTGGATAACGTGCGTCGACCGCAACGCCGCGAACTGCACGCGGCCTCACCCCAGGAATTCGCCACACAACTGGCCAAGCCCCTCGGCGCCAAGGCGGCTCAGAAGGAAGTCGAGCAGGCGCTGCGCGATCTGTACCTGCCCTTCGACGAGCGCCGCCCCTACGCTCTGCGCCGCCTGCGCGACCGCATCGAAGCCAACCTGTCCGGCCTGATGGGCCCCAGCGTGTCCCAGGACATGGTGGAAACCTTCCTGCCGTACAAGGCCGGCGGCGAAAACTACGTCACCGAGGACATCCATTTCATCGAAAGCCGGCTGGAGGATTACCACTCACGCCTCACCGGCCTGGCGGCCGAACTCGACGCCCTGCGCCGTTACCATCGCCAGACCCTGCAGGAACTGCCGATGGGCGTGTGTTCCCTGGCCAAGGATCAGGAAATCCTGATGTGGAACAAGGCCATGGAAGAACTCACCGGCATCGCCGCGCAACGGGTGGTGGGCTCGCGCCTGAATACCCTGGGCGATCCGTGGAAAGAACTGCTCCAAGGTTTTATCAATTTGCCCGACGAGCATTTGCACAAGCAACACCTGGCCCTCGACGGCCAGACGCGCTGGCTCAACCTGCACAAAGCCGCGATCGATGAACCGCTGGCACCCGGTAACAGCGGCCTGGTGCTGCTGGTCGAAGACCTGACTGAAACCCAGATGCTCGAAGACAAGCTGGTGCACTCCGAGCGCCTGGCCAGCATTGGTCGCCTTGCAGCGGGCGTGGCCCACGAAATCGGCAACCCGATCACCGGTATCGCGTGCCTTGCGCAGAACCTGCGGGAAGAGCGGGAGGAGGACGGCGAAATCATCGAAATCAGCGGGCAGATCCTCGAACAGACCAAGCGCGTCTCGCGCATCGTGCAATCGCTGATGAGCTTTGCCCATGCCGGCGGCCATCAGAATCTGGATGAGGCCGTGTGCCTGGCCGAAGTGGCCCAGGATGCCATTGGGCTGCTCGCCTTGAACCGGCGCAATTTCGAAGTACAGTTCTTCAACTTGTGCGACCCCGACCATTGGGTCGACGGCGACTCACAACGCCTGGCCCAAGTGCTGATCAACCTGCTGTCCAACGCCCGCGATGCAACCCCGGCCGGTGGCGCAGTACGCGTCAAGACCGAGGCTTTCGAGCATACCGTCGATCTGATCGTCGAAGATGAAGGCAGCGGCATCCCACAGAACATCATGGACCGATTGTTCGAACCCTTTTTCACCACCAAGGACCCAGGTGAAGGCACCGGTCTGGGCCTTGCACTGGTCTATTCCATCGTTGAAGAGCATTATGGACAAATCACCATCGACAGCCCGGCTGACACCGAAAGCCAACGCGGCACCCGTATTCGGGTGACCCTGCCGCGTCATGTCGAAGCGACGTCCGCTGTGAACTGAGACCGTCGAGAGAATTGAATCAATGCCGCACATTTTGATCGTCGAAGACGAAACCATTATCCGCTCTGCCTTGCGTCGCCTGCTTGAACGTAATCAGTACCAGGTCAGCGAAGCCGGCTCGGTGCAGGAAGCACAAGAGCGTTTCAGCATCCCCACGTTCGACCTGATTGTCAGCGACCTGCGCCTGCCTGGCGCGCCGGGCACCGAGTTGATCAAGCTTGGCCAGGGCACTCCGGTGCTGATCATGACCAGCTACGCCAGCCTGCGCTCGGCGGTGGACTCCATGAAGATGGGCGCGGTGGACTACATCGCCAAGCCTTTCGACCACGATGAAATGCTCCAGGCCGTGGCCCGCATCCTGCGTGATCGCCAGTCAGCCATCAGCGTGCAGGCCGAACAACGTCCCGCCGGCAAAGCGACCAACGGCGCCGACAAACCGGGTGTCGACAACAGTAACGGCGAGATCGGCATCATCGGCTCCTGCCCGCCAATGCAGGATTTGTACAGCAAGATCCGTAAAGTCGCGCCGACCGACTCCAATGTATTGATCCAGGGCGAGTCAGGCACCGGTAAAGAACTGGTGGCCCGCGCCCTGCACAATTTGTCCAAGCGCGCCAAGGCACCGATGATTTCGGTGAACTGCGCAGCGATCCCCGAATCCCTGATTGAGTCCGAATTGTTCGGCCACGAAAAAGGCGCGTTTACCGGCGCCAGTGCCGGGCGTGCGGGCCTGGTGGAAGCGGCGGACGGCGGTACGCTGTTTCTTGATGAGATCGGCGAACTCCCACTCGAAGCACAGGCACGATTGCTGCGCGTGCTCCAGGAAGGCGAAATTCGCCGTGTGGGTTCAGTCCAATCGCAGAAGGTCGACGTGCGCTTGATCGCGGCAACCCACCGCGACCTCAAGAGCCTGGCCAAGATCGGCCAGTTCCGTGAAGACTTGTATTACCGCCTGCACGTAATTGCCCTCAAGCTGCCGGCCCTGCGTGAGCGCGGCGCCGACGTGAATGAGATCGCCAACGCATTCCTGCTGCGCCAGAGTGCACGTATCAACCGTACCGACCTGACGTTCGCGCCCGACGCCGAGCAGGCGATTCGGCATTACTCGTGGCCGGGTAACGTGCGAGAACTGGAGAATGCGGTCGAACGTGCGGTGATCCTGTCGGAGAGCCCGGAAATTTCTGCCGAACTGCTGGGTATCGATATCGAACTCAGCGACTTGGAGGATGACGACTTCATCGGCCTGGCCCCGACACCGGGCGGCGGTAGCAATACCAGCCATGAGCCGACGGAAGATTTGTCACTGGAAGACTACTTCCAGCATTTCGTCCTTGAGCATCAGGACCACATGACCGAGACCGAGCTGGCCCGCAAGCTGGGCGTGAGCCGTAAGTGCCTGTGGGAACGCCGCCAGCGCCTGGGCATTCCACGGCGCAAGACCGGGGTTGCCAGCGAAAGCTGAGGGCGGGCCCCCAGAGGTAACACCCTCAGATGTGAAAAAACTGTTACCGCGGATATTTCGCGTAACAAAAGCCGGGGCTTACGGTAACGAAGCCCCGGCTTTTTTTCGCCCGTCAAAAACCCGAAACCACCTCAAACCCCCGGTTTTACTGGGCGGAGCAAAAGTTGGCACGCACCCTGCTATATGCTTAGTACAAAAACAATAACAAGCTTTGTACAAGACAATAAAAATAAAACGAATCGACTCACGCATAACAAAAACAACACGGCGGAGGCGCAGCTAACTGATTCTTTTGGAGAGGCGTTGCATTTGGGGCTTGCCCCGCAACCAGGCCGAGAACAACAAAAACTGCCCTAAGGCAGAGCCTGAACTGGTTGGATCGTAGATCAGCAACACAGCGACCAAAGCAATCCGTTTGCTCTTAACTCCCGATTGGGAGTGTCATGAAGGTGAAGCTTCATGGCGAGGGCGATCAACAAAAACAAGAAGCCCGAAACCAATAATAAAAATAGAGCATGCAACTACTTCTGGGGGAGCTTCGGCTCCCCTTGTAGTTTCCAGGATTTGACGATTTAAGGCTTATGGTGCAACGCCGAAGCTTGTTCCTACACCATCCCCTGACTAAATGCTAGAATCCCCGCCCATCATGCGGTCATTCTTCGTTATGGCCGAACATTCCTTCAAACAGTGCATCCCATGCTGAAGAAGTTGTTCCAGTCATTCCGTTCTCCCTTGCGTCGTACGCAACACAAACGCAGCACGCCTGAAGTGCTCAACAGCAGCCAGCATTCGTTGCAGCGCGCTCAATTCAGCCGTTATGCGGTGAATATCGTCGAACGGTTGCAGAACGCCGGTTACCAGGCCTACCTGGTAGGTGGTTGTGTACGCGACATGCTGCTCAATATCACGCCCAAGGATTTCGACGTCGCCACCAGCGCTACGCCTGAGCAAGTGCGTGCCGAGTTTCGCAATGCGCGAATCATCGGCCGCCGCTTCAAGCTGGTGCACATCCACTTTGGTCGCGAAATCATCGAGGTCGCGACCTTCCGTGCCGGCCATCCGCAAAACGATGAAGAGGAAGACACCAATCAGTCTTCCCGCAACGAGAGCGGGCGCATCCTGCGCGACAACGTCTACGGCACCCTGGAAGAGGACGCGCAGCGCCGCGACTTCACCATCAATGCCCTCTATTACGATCCGGTCAGCGAACGCATCCTCGATTACGCCAATGGCGTACACGACATCCGCAATAACCTGATCCGCCTGATCGGCGACCCGACGCAGCGCTATCAGGAAGATCCGGTGCGCATGCTGCGAGCCGTGCGCTTCGCCGCCAAGCTCAACTTCGGTATCGAGAAACACACCGCCGCACCGATACGCGAGCTGGCACCGATGCTGCGGGAAATCCCATCCGCGCGTCTGTTCGAAGAAGTGCTCAAGCTGTTCCTCTCGGGCTACGCCGCCGACACGTTCGAAATGCTGGTCGACCTGCAGTTGTTCGACCCACTGTTCCCGGCCAGTGCCGAAGCACTGGAACACAACCCAACCTATACCCACACGTTGATCAGCGAAGCGCTGATCAACACCGACCTGCGCATCAAGCAGAACAAACCGGTAACACCGGCATTCCTGTTTGCCGCCCTGTTGTGGCCGGCCCTGCCCAAACGCGTACTGCGCCTGCAGGACCGTGGCATGCCGCCTATCCCGGCCATGCAGGAAGCCGCTCACGAGCTGATCGCCGAACAGTGCCAGCGCATCGCTATCCCGAAACGTTTCACCCTGCCGATCCGCGAGATCTGGGACATGCAGGAACGCCTGCCCCGCCGCAGCGGCAAGCGCGCCGACCTGCTGCTGGACAACCCACGCTTCCGCGCCGGTTACGACTTCCTGCTGCTGCGCGAAAGCGCCGGTGAGCAGACCGACGGCCTGGGCGAATGGTGGACCGACTATCAGGATGCCAATGACAGCCAACGCCGCGACATGATTCGCGACCTCGGCAGCAAGGGTGACGGCGAAGGGGCTGGTCCGAAAAAGCGTCGTCGCAGCGGCACCAAGCGCAAACGCAGTGCGGCGGATGCCTCTGGCGCTGCGGGCGAATAAACGTGGAACGCATCTACATCGGCATGGGGAGCAACCTGGCGGCCCCGGACCAGCAATTGCGCAGCGCTATCGAAGCGCTGGCGCAATTGCCAGACACCTGCGTCGCGGGTGTGTCCGCCTTTTACCAAAGTGATTCCCTGCTCCCGGGCCAACCGCGCTACACCAATGCGGTTGCCGCCCTGGACAGCAGCCTTGCGCCACTTGAGTTGCTGGATGCGCTGCAAGCCATCGAAAACGACCAAGGCCGCGAGCGCCTGGAACGTTGGGGCCCTCGCACCCTTGACCTGGACATTCTGCTGTTTGGCGATCGCCTGATCGACGAGCCGCGCCTGAAGGTGCCTCACTACCAGATGCACCTGCGTGCGTTTGTGCTGTATCCACTGGCCGAGCTGGCGCCTGCCGCATTGCAGTTGCCGGATGGCAAACGCCTCAGCGCCCTACTTGAAGCCTGCCCGTTTGTCGGCCTGGAACGGCTCCCTGTTGCTGAATCGCGTCAGTAACAGCGGTAACACCGCCATCGTAACAATGCGGTAACACATCCAATTGACTTCCCGTGTCCTCCTCACGACTATAGGCGTCCCGCTGCCGCCAACCCGGCGCTGAAGGGCGCAATCCAGGCCTTATAAGCACTGCTCTCAAGACAGTGCGCCTGAATAAACGAAGACTCACGCGCGTAACTCGCTGTTTCCAAGCGCCTGAACGAGGACCCTTTTCATGCCAGACATTACCCTGACCACCTTGCAGAGCCTCAAGCTCAAAGGTGAAAAAATCACCATGCTGACCTGCTATGACGCCACCTTCGCCCACGCCAGTTGCCAGGCCGGGGTTGAAGTGTTGCTGGTGGGCGATTCACTGGGCATGGTCCTTCAAGGGAATGACAGCACCCTGCCCGTCACCACCGATGAACTGGCCTACCACACCGCCAGCGTCAAGCGCGGCAACGACGGCGCATTTATCATCGCCGACCTGCCTTTCATGGATTACGCCACCGTCGAGCAGACCTTCCTGAACGCCGGCAAACTGATGCGTGCCGGTGCGCACATGGTCAAAGTCGAGGGCGCCGTATGGCTCGCCGAGTCGATTCGCCTGCTGGCTGAACGCGGCGTGCCAGTCTGTGCGCATATGGGCCTTACGCCACAGTCCGTGAACATCCTCGGCGGGTACAAGGTACAAGGCCGCAACGAAGCCCAGGCGCGCCAGATGCGTGCCGATGCCATCGCCCTGGAACAGGCGGGCGTTGCGATGATCCTGCTCGAATGCGTGCCCAGCGAACTCGCAGCAGAAATCACCCAGGCTGTTAAGGTGCCGGTGATCGGCATTGGCGCAGGCTCGGCCACCGACGGCCAGGTGCTGGTACTGCACGACATGCTCGGCCTGTCGATTACCGGCCGCGTGCCAAAGTTCGTGAAGAACTTCATGACTGGGCAGGACAGCATCCACGCCGCATTGAGTGCCTACGTCGCCGAAGTCAAAGGCGTGACCTTCCCAGGCGCCGAACACGGATTCTCTGCATGAACACCGTAAAAACCGTACGCGAACTCAGAGCCGCCGTCGCCCACGCCCGCAAAGCAGGCAAACGCATCGGCTTCGTGCCCACCATGGGCAACCTGCACAGCGGCCATGCCAGCCTGGTCAGCAAGGCTGTGCAACAGGCGGACTTTGTCGTTGCGAGTATTTTCGTCAACCCGCTGCAATTTGGCGCCGGCGAAGACCTGGACAAGTACCCTCGCACCTTGGCCGCCGACCAGGAAAAGCTCTTGCAGGCCGGCTGCAACCTGCTGTTCGCGCCGACCGTCGAGGAGATGTACCCCGGCGGCATGACCGGCCAGACCCGTGTCAGCGTCCCGCAGTTGTCCGAAGGTTTGTGCGGCGCCAGCCGTCCCGGGCATTTCGAAGGTGTGGCGACGGTGGTCAGCAAATTGTTCAACATGGTCCAGCCAGACATGGCTGTATTTGGCCAGAAGGACTACCAGCAACTGGCCGTGATTCGCGCCATGGTCCATGACCTGAACATGCCGATCCAGATCATTGGCGAGCCCACCGTACGCGCCGATGATGGCCTGGCGCTGTCCTCGCGCAACGGTTTTCTCAGCAGAGAAGAACGTGCGATCGCACCGGTGCTGTACCGCAGCCTCAGCCAGATTGCCGCAGCCATCAAAAGCGGTGATCACGACTTCGCCAGACTGCGTGCCGAACAGGTGCAGCAGATAGAGGCGGCCGGGTTGCGCCTGGACTACCTCGAAGTGCGCCAGGGCGTGCACCTGCGGACCGCTACGGCGGAGGATCGGGATATTGTGATTCTGGTGGCAGCCTTTCTAGGCACGACCCGCCTGATCGACAACCTGCATCTGAACCTCAACTGACCCCTCTGAACACCCCGCCGATTGCCCTGATCGCTGTGCCGGTATAAAAAAGTACCGGCCACAGCGCAGACAAAGCCAAGACATATCGACACGCTAGGTTTAATGTAATCGCCCTGCGCTATGGTTAGCGCTGTCTGGAACCCAATCCTTGAGATAAGACTGGATGTTCCGGGCTTTGAAGTGTCCTAAAGGCAGTCCCCGTAATAAAAGGAAACCCGCAGCGATGGCGTACTACCGCACCCCTCATGACGTTACCGCTCTGCCCGCCTGGCAAGCGCTCAATCAACATCGCCAAGCCATGCAGGATTTCAGCATGCGCGAAGCGTTCAATGCCGATCCCCAGCGCTTTTCCCAATTCACCTTGAGCAGCTGCGGACTTTTCCTCGATTACTCGAAAAACCTGATCACCAGCGAGACCCGCGACCTGCTGGTGGGCCTTGCCAAGGAAGTGAACCTCAAAGGCGCGATCGACGCACTGTACGCCGGCGAGCCGGTCAACTCTTCCGAAGGCCGCCCTGCCCTGCATACGGCCCTGCGCCGCCCGGTGGGCGACAAGCTGTCGGTCAACGGCGTGAACATCATGCCGGACGTGCATAAAGTGCTGAACCAGATCACCGATCTGGTCGGCCGCATCCACGACGGCCTGTGGCGTGGCTACACCGAGAAGCCGATCACCGACGTGGTGAACATCGGCATCGGTGGCTCGTTCCTCGGCCCGGAGCTGGTCTCTGAAGCGCTGCTGTCCTACGCCCATAAAGGCGTGCGCTGCCACTACCTGGCGAATATCGATGGCAGTGAGTTCCACGAACTGACCATGAAGCTGCGCGCCGAGACCACGCTGTTTATCGTCTCGTCGAAATCCTTCAACACCCTGGAAACCCTGAAAAACGCCCAGGCCGCCCGCGCCTGGTACCTGGCTCAGGGTGGCTCGGAAGCCGAGCTGTACCGCCACTTTATCGCCGTGTCGAGCAACAACGCGGCCGCCGTGGCCTTCGGTATCCGCGAAGAAAACATCTTCCCGATGTGGGACTGGGTAGGTGGCCGTTATTCGTTGTGGTCGGCCATCGGCCTGCCAATCGCCCTGGCCATCGGCATGTCCAACTTCAAGGAACTGCTGTCCGGTGCCTACACCATGGACCAGCATTTCCAGAACGCGCCGTTCGAACAGAACATGCCGGTGCTGCTGGGCCTGCTGGGCGTGTGGTACGGCAACTTCTGGGGTGCGCAGAGCCATGCGATCCTGCCGTACGACCACTACCTGCGTAACATCACCAAGCACTTGCAGCAGCTGGACATGGAATCCAACGGCAAAAGCGTGCGCCAGGACGGCAAACCGGTGTCCACCGACACCGGCCCAGTAATCTGGGGTGGCGTCGGCTGCAACGGCCAACATGCTTATCACCAGTTGCTGCACCAAGGTACCCAACTGATCCCGGCCGACTTCATCGTGCCGATCGTCAGCTTCAACCCGGTGTCCGACCACCATCAATGGCTGTACGCCAACTGCCTGTCCCAAAGCCAAGCACTGATGCTCGGCAAGACCCGCAGCGAAGCCGAAGCCGAGCTGCGCGACAAGGGCATCCCGGAAGACGAAGTGCAGAAGCTGGCACCGCACAAGGTGATCCCGGGCAACCGTCCGAGCAACACGCTCGTGGTTGAACGCATCAGCCCGCGTCGCTTGGGCGCCCTGGTTGCCATGTATGAACATAAAGTGTTCGTGCAAAGCGTGATCTGGGGCATAAATGCCTTCGACCAATGGGGCGTGGAGCTGGGCAAGGAGCTGGGCAAGGGCGTATACAATCGCCTCACCGGCGCCGAAGAAACCTTGGCCGAAGACGCTTCGACCCAGGGCCTGATCAACTACTTCCGCGGTCGTCACCGCGGCTGATGCAGGTACCGCAAGGCCAACGTCCGTTTGGACGTTGGCCTTGAACCCTCTCCATACAGGGTGCATCTTTATGACTTGTCGCAAAAACAAGAATAAGGATCGCTCATGTTCGATATCAGCACGTTTCCCACCGCCGATGCCGTCCGCCGGGCTGCGCAACTCAGTCAAGAGGACTACCAGCGCCTCTATCGCCAATCCGTCGAGCAGCCGGACACGTTCTGGGCCGAACAGGCCAAGGGCTTTCTCGACTGGATAACACCGTGGCACACCGTCCAGCAGTCAGACATCAAGACCGGTACCGCCCAATGGTTTGCCGGTGGCCAGTTAAACGTCAGCTACAACTGCATCGACCGTCACCTGGCGCAACGCGCCGATCAGCCGGCCTTCATCTGGGAAGGTGATGATCCTGCAAAATCTTCCAAAATCACCTACCGCCAACTGCACCAAAACGTCTGCCGCCTGGCCAATGTGCTGAAAAGCCGCGGTGTGAAAAAAGGCGACCGGGTGTGTATCTACATGCCGATGATCCCGGAAGCGGCCTACGCCATGCTGGCTTGCACACGGATTGGCGCTGTGCACTCGGTGGTATTTGGCGGGTTCTCACCGGACGCCCTGCGCGACCGCATTCTGGACGCCGACTGCCGCACCGTGATCACTGCCGATGAAGGCGTGCGCGGTGGTAAGCCGGTGGCGTTGAAACAGAATGTCGACAAGGCCCTGGCGAGTTGCCCCAACGTCAGCTCGGTACTGGTCGTACAACGCACCGGCGCCCAAGTGAACTGGAGCGAAGGCCGCGACCTCAAGTATCAACAAGCCCTGGATGCGGCGAGCGAGGATTGCCCTCCCGCACCGATGGACGCCGAAGACCCGCTGTTTATCCTCTACACCTCCGGCAGCACCGGTAAACCCAAGGGCGTGCTGCACACCACGGGCGGCTACCTGCTCCAGGCGGCAATGACCTTCAAGTACGTACTCGATTACCGCGACGGTGAGGTGTTCTGGTGCACCGCCGATGTGGGTTGGGTCACCGGTCATAGTTACATCGTGTACGGGCCGCTGGCCAATGGCGCCACCTCGCTGATGTTCGAAGGTGTGCCGAGCTACCCGGACAGTTCACGCTTCTGGCAGGTCATCGATAAACATCAGGTGAATATCTTCTATACCGCCCCCACCGCCTTGCGTGCATTGATGCGCGAGGGCCACGGCCCGCTGGAGACGACTTCCCGCGCCAGCCTGCGCCTGCTGGGCAGCGTCGGTGAGCCGATCAACCCGGAAGCCTGGGACTGGTACTTCAACGCGGTGGGCGAACAGCGTTGCCCTATTGTCGATACCTGGTGGCAGACCGAGACCGGCGGCATCATGCTCAGCCCGCTGGTCAGCGCCCAGCGCATCAAACCAGGTTGCGCCACCCAGCCGATGTTTGGCGTACAGCCCGTGCTGTTGGATGAACAAGGCAAGGTCATCAGTGGTGCCGGCAGCGGCGTACTGGCGATCAAGGCCAGTTGGCCGGGGCAGATTCGCAGCGTCTACGGCGATCCGCAGCGTATGGTCGACACCTATTTCAAACCCTACCCCGGCTACTATTTCACCGGTGACGGCGCGCGTCGCGATGAGGACGGCGACTACTGGATTACCGGGCGTATCGACGATGTGATCAACGTGTCCGGCCACCGTATCGGCACCGCCGAGGTAGAAAGTGCGCTGGTACTGCATGACCAGGTGGCCGAGGCCGCCGTGGTGGGCTACCCCCACGACGTCAAGGGCCAGGGCATCTATGCCTTCGTCACCCCCATGAATGGCGTCGAACCCAGCGATGCGCTGAAAAAACACCTGCTGGAACTGGTCAGCAAGGAAATAGGCAGCTTTGCCAAGCCCGAATTGATCCAATGGGCACCGGCCTTGCCGAAAACCCGATCCGGTAAGATCATGCGCCGGATTTTGCGCAAGATCGCCTGCAATGAACTGGATAGCCTGGGTGATACCTCGACCCTGGCCGACCCCAGCGTCGTCGACGGCCTGATCGACAAACGCCTGAACCGATAGGAAAACCCGAGTCGCCATGGAATTTATCCGCAGCCGTATCGAAACCCAGTTGATGAGCCTCACCGGCTTGTCACTGGGCCAACTGGACCTGGAAAACCCCAAGGGCGATCCAGGCCTGTTCGGGCCGGACTCGGTCAGCTGGCAAGTCCATGGCGACTTCAGCAGCATGCTCATCGGCGGCATCAGCGCTTTGATGCTGCAAGCCTTGCACCCATTGGCCCTGGCTGGCGTGTGGGACCATTCGAATTTTCGCCAGGACATGCTTGGGCGTTTGCGGCGGACCTCACAGTTCATTTCCGGCACCACGTTCGGCTCGCGCAAAGACGCCGACTGGCTGATCGAAAAAGTGCGCACCATTCACCTGCAGGTGGTTGGCCATGCCCCGGACGGGAGGCCTTACGCGGCCAGCGATCCAGAGCTGCTGACCTGGGTGCATGTGGCGGAGGTGAGCAACTTTCTTGCTGCCCACTTGCGCTATCGCAACCCGCACCTCTCTGGCCGTGATCAGGACCGTTACTACAGCGAGATCGCCGTCGTCGCAGAACGGCTGGGCGCGCAGCATGTGCCGCATTCACGGCAGGAAATTTCCGATTACCTTGAGAATATCCGCCCGCAATTGCTGTGCGACGAGCGCAGCCGCGAAGTGCTGCGCCTGTTGCTGAACGCTCCCTCCCCCAGCACGCTGGCCAAGCCATTTGGCGCCTTGATGATGCAAGCCGGGATCGACCTGCTGCCGGACTGGGCCAGCACCCTGCTCGATCAGCACCAGAGCCCGCTGCAACGCCAGATGATCCGCGCCGGGGTCAAGCGCAGCGCGCCGTTGTTGCGCTGGGCGATGCGCAATGGTTCGGTGCAGCGTGCACACCGGCGGATGGGGTTGATGTAGGCAACGCGCCATAGCTGTTAAACTCCGCGCCTTTATTTCCCCCATTTACCTAAGCAAGGCGCGCTCCATGTTTCCCTTGAATCAGGCGCTGCGCGCCGCCCTCGATCATCGCCAAGACCTGATCAACGAGCTGCACGCCCAGGGCACCGACTGCTATCGGCTGTTCCATGGCAGCCAGGAAGGCGCCGGCGGCCTGACCATCGACCGCTATGGCCCACAGTTACTGGTGCAAAGCTTCCATCAGTCGCTGGAGACCGCCGACCTGCTGGACCTGCACCAAGTGATCAACCAGTACATGGGCCTCGAGTTGCTGCTGGTATACAACGACCGCTCCCGCGGCAACTCGCGTGTCGATCGCGAAGATTCGGTATACCGCGCAGAACCTGCCGCGCTGGAAGACCTGGTGGGCCACGAATGGGGCCTCAATTACCGTGTACGTGGTCGCCACGCTGGCCAGGACCCGCTGCTGTTCCTTGACCTGCGCAATACGCGCGGATGGGTCAAAGACCACAGCGCCGGCAAAAGCGTATTGAACCTGTTTGCCTACACCTGTGGGGTGGGCCTGAGCGCCGCTGCCGGTGGTGCGCGCGAGGTATGCAACCTGGACTTCGCCGAGGGCAACCTGGCGGTGGGACGTGAAAACGGTCGACTCAATCCACAGCTTCCCACCATGGAGTTCGTGCAATCGGATTACTTCCCGGCGATTCGCCAACTGGCCGGGCTGCCGATCACCCAACGTCGCGGGCAGAAACTGCCGAGCTACCCGCGCCTGGAGCAGCGTCAATATGACCTGGTGTTGCTCGACCCGCCTGCCTGGGCCAAGAGTGCCTTCGGTACGGTCGACCTGCTGCGTGACTACCAGAGCCTGCTCAAGCCTGCACTGCTCGCTACAGCCGACGATGGTGTGCTGATCTGCTGCAACAACCTGGCAAAAGTCAGCCTGGAGGATTGGCGTGAACAGGTTTTGCGTTGTGCGCAAAAGGCTGGGCGTCCGGTGCGGGACTGGAAAATCATGACGCCAGGCGCGGACTTTCCCTCACAGGACCACCAGCCACCGCTGAAGACTCTGATACTTCAACTGTAAGAAGCATCCTAAAGGCCCAGTTCTTCGGAACCGAAAACCCGTGCCATACTCCAAGGCACTCCTGTTTGACATAGATGGCGCCGCCCCATGCCCAAAGGATTGATTCGCGCCGCTGGCGCCTTGTTGACTGCCCTCGCGTTGTACAGCTTGCTGGGCTTTCTGATTTTGCCTGGCATCGCCCTTCGCATTGCCAACCAACAGTTGGCCAATTACGCCACAGTGCCAGCGCGCATCGAACGGATCGAACTTAACCCGTTCAGCCTGGAAGTAACGGTGTGGGGCTTGAAGATCGGCGAGCCCGGTAAGGAACAGGTAGGTTTCGAACGGCTTTACGCCAACCTGCAGGTCGATAGCCTGTGGACCCGCGCCCTGCACCTGGCTGATGTGCAACTGGACAAGCCCAAGACCGAGTTGTTGTTCGACAAATCAGGCCAGCTGAATCTGGCGCAGTTGTTCAAGCTGCCACCGAGCGAGCCTACCCCTGCTAACCCCGACGCCAAACCGTTCCCGCTGCGCGTCGACAGCATCAAGCTGGCCGGCGGTTACGTGCATTTTCAAGACTTGCGCCCCAGCGAACCTATCGAATTCCTCTACGACACGCTCGACTTCGAGCTGAAGAACCTCAGCACCCTGCCGGAAGACAATGCGGACATGACCTTGGTGGCCGCCGGCCCTGAAGGTGGGCAGATCGACTGGAAAGGCAACTTCAGCCTGGTGCCGATCACCTCCGAAGGTACGCTGAAGGTCACCGGTGGCAAGATGAAAGCCTGGTGGCCTTACGTGCGTGACGCCTTACCCCTGGTGCTGGAAGACGGCGTGCTCAACTTCAGTACCGAGTACAGGTTCAGCCTGGCCAAAGAGACCGAGCTGAACCTGACCAACACCGCCGCCAGCATCGCACCGTTCGCTATCAAGGCCCCGGATGGCCGGCCGTTGGTGCGCTTGGAGCGCTTGGACGTCAGCGAGACCACGGTGGACCTGGCCAAACAGCAGGTGGTGGTCGGCAAGATCCGCAGCAATAAACTCGAGACCTGGGCGGCTCGCGAAGCGGATGGGCAACTGGACTGGCAAAAACTGTTCGCCAGCCAGCCGAGCAAACCGGCCAAGGCGCCGGAGCCTGCCACTGCACCAGCCACTGCCGACTCGCCAAAGCCTGCGCCCGTCGCCCCAAGCAAGCCCTGGCAAGTGCTGCTCAAGGATGTACAACTGCGCAACTACCAAGTGCACTTGGCCGACCGTCAGGCCAAACCAGCGGTAGCGCTGGAGCTGGGCCCGTTGAACATCGACGTGCAGAACTTCGATAGCCTCAACCAGAGCCCCTTTACCCTGAAGGTCGACACCGGCCTGGGCAAGCAGGGCAAGATCCAGGCGACCGGCACGGTCAACCTCAACCCGGTCAGCGCCAGGTTGAAGGTCAATACCAGGGACATCGACCTGCGAGTCGCACAGTCCTATATCAGCCCGTTTATCCGTCTGGAACTGCGTAGTGGCATGCTTGGCAGCGACCTCGACGTGAACCTGAAAAGCACCGATCCCCTGGCGCTGCAGGTCACCGGCCGCGCGCAGGTCGACCAGTTGCACACCCTGGACACCCTCAAGACCCGCGATTTCCTCAAATGGCAGCGGCTGGTGCTGGAGGGTGTGAACTACCAACACGGCGACAGCCTGACGATCAACAAGGTCAACCTTCTGCAACCGTATGCGCGGTTCATGATCAACGATGATCGCACCACCAACGTCGACGACTTGCTGATCCCGCAGCCAGCCGACAGTGGCGCCAAATCGTCAGCCAAACCTGCCCCGAGTAAAGACAAGCCGCTGGGTATCCATATCGGGCAGATTGCGATCAACGACGGTTCGGCCAACTTCGCCGACTTCAGCCTCACCCCCAACTTCGCCACTGCGATCCAACAGCTCAATGGGCAGATCGGCACCATCGACAGTCGCCAGGCCAAGCCGGCGAGCGTTGACATCAAGGGCAAGGTGGACCGTTATGCACCGGTCACCATCAAAGGCAGCGTGAACCCGTTTGACCCGATGGCGGCGTTGGACATCGCCACCAGCTTCAAACGTGTCGAGTTGACCACGCTGACGCCTTACTCGGGCAAGTTCGCCGGCTTCCGCATCCGCAAGGGCCGCCTCAACCTTGACCTGCACTACGTGATCACCAAGGGCCAGTTGAAGGCTGAGAACAAAGTGGTGGTCGAGCAATTGCAACTGGGCGAAAAAGTCGACAGCGCCGATGCCGTGGACTTGCCGATTCGTCTGGCAATCGCCTTGCTCAAGGACAGCGATGGCAAGATCTCCATCGAACTGCCCGTATCCGGCGACCTGAATAACCCGCAATTCAGCGTGATGCCAATTGTGTGGCAAACCCTGCGCAATCTGGTGGTACGAGCGGCCACTGCGCCGTTCAAGTTTATTGGCGGGTTGGTCACCGGAGGCGGAGCGGAGGACCTGGGCAGCGTGTCGTTCGCGGCGGGCTCCAGCGAGTTGAACAAAGACGCCGAAGGCGCCCTGAACACCTTGGCCAAGGCGCTGAAAGAACGCCCTACTCTACGCCTGGAAATCGAAGGCACGGCCGCAGCTAGCAGCGACGGCCCATTCCTGGCGGCCCAGCGGCTGGAACGGGAATACCAATACAACTACTACAAAATGCTGCAGCGCCGTGGCGAGAAAGTCCCGGCCCAGGCGTCCTTGCTGGAAGTCCCTGAGAGCGAAAAAGCACCCTTGCTCGAAGGTATTTACCGTACCCGCTTGAAACAGCAGCCTCCCGCAGAATGGAAGGACCTGAGCAGCAGTGAGCGCTCTGCCAAGTTGAAAGAGGGCGTCATCAGGTTCTGGAGTGGCAGTGACGTGCTGCTGCGCCAGTTGGGCCAGGACCGTGCAAGCACCATCAAGGACTACTTGGTAGATAAAGCGCAGCTGGAGGACGACCGGGTTTACTTCATTGACGCGCAACTGGGCCAGGCAGAGAAAGATGGTCGGGTGATAACGCAGATGCATCTGGACGCCGAGTAGGCGTCAACGCCAAGCCGCTACCGCACTGATTTCCCGCCCCAAATAGAACAGGCCCCGACACAGAAGTGCCGGGGCCTGTAATGACCACATCCGTGTGGTCGGTCGCATGAAAATTAGAGGTGCATTGAGTGGATATCTAACTCACTCGCCGCCGCCGCTAGTTCAGACGAGTTCTTGAGCGTTACTCTGCTTTCAGGCCATCGGCCGATACAGCTTTAACGCCTTTGATTTTCTTGGTGATGTTCACCGCGGTCGTTTTCTGTGCCTCGGTCACAGCGACCGAAGAGGACAGGGAAACTACACCCTTGTTGGTTTCGACTTTGATGTCGGTACCAGGAATGCCTTTCTCGGTTACCAGGTCAGCTTTGACTTTGGTGGTGATCCAGGTATCGGAGGTTGCGCCTTTGGCGTCAGCCGCTGCGCCTTTGGTCTTGTCGATGTTGTCTGCCTTGGTAGCGCCGCCAGCCAGCAGGCCGTCAGCAGAAACTGCGGTTACACCTTTGATTTTCTTGGTGATCGCTACGGCAGTTTCTTTCTGCGAGTCCGAAATGGCTGCGGTCGAAGACAGGGAAACCACACCTTTGTTGGTCTCAACCTTGATGTCCGACCCAGGAATGCCTTTTTCAGTCAGCAGATCGGATTTAACTTTGGTGGTGATCCAAGTATCCGAAACGCTTTCTTTTGCCTTGGTGGCCTCACCAGCCGCCAGGGTCATTGGAGCTTGGGAAGTCTGAGCAAAGGCCACGTTAGCACCCATGGCCAGGGTCAGAGCGGTGGCAGTAGCGAGAGCGAACTTCTTCATACGAGTAACTCCTGTTTTATTGAAAGTCTGCAGTGTGTGAACCTTGATGCTGCAGCGTTAACAGGGTTATTGCAGGCAGTGTGCCAAGTCTCGAACGCATATTAAATTCTTAAAAATCATGCACTTATAAAAATCTCCTAATTTCGGAATCGTGCAATTTGCATGAAGGCGATCGTGCCTGCGTGCAAGTTGCGGTTTCTTGGATTTACTAAGCGTCTGATTTTTCGACATTTTCCTTCAGGCATAAAAAAGGACTCCGAAGAGTCCTCTTTTTCAGCGTGAAGCCTGGGGTAATTAAACGCCCGAAGCCTTGGCTGCTGCTACGTCCTTGATGGACAGCTTGATACGGCCGCGGTTGTCCACGTCCAATACCAGCACTTCCACTTCCTGGCCTTCTTTCAGAATGTCGGTCACTTTCTCAACGCGAGCGTCGCTCAGCATGGAGATGTGAACCAAACCGTCTTTGCCTGGCAGGATGTTGACGAATGCGCCGAAGTCGACGATGCGCTCAACCTTACCGACGTAGATCTTGCCGATCTCGGCTTCAGCGGTGATGCCCAGGACGCGCTGACGTGCAGCTTCTGCAGCTTCCTTGGTTTCGCCGAAGATCTTGATCGAGCCGTCGTCTTCGATGTCGATCGAAGCCTTGGTCTCTTCACAGATCGCACGAATGGTCGCGCCGCCTTTACCGATAACATCACGGATTTTGTCGGTGTCGATTTTCATCGCGATCATGGTCGGAGCATTTTCCGACAGTTCGGTACGGGACTGACCAATGATCTGGTTCATCTGACCGAGGATGTTCAGGCGCGCTTCCAGGGCTTGGCCCAGGGCGATTTCCATGATCTCTTCGGTGATGCCCTTGATCTTGATGTCCATCTGCAGCGCGGTAACACCTTTGGCGGTACCGGCTACTTTGAAGTCCATGTCGCCCAGGTGGTCTTCGTCACCCAGGATGTCGGTCAGGATGGCGAACTTCTCGCCTTCTTTAACCAGGCCCATGGCGATACCGGCCACCGGTGCCTTCATCGGCACACCAGCGTCCATCAGAGCCAGGGAAGCACCGCAGACCGAAGCCATGGAGCTGGAACCGTTGGACTCGGTGATTTCCGACACAACACGGATGGTGTACGGGAACACGTCAGCAGCAGGCAGCATGGCCTGGACCGAGCGACGGGCCAGACGGCCGTGACCGATTTCGCGACGACCAGCACCACCCATGCGACCACACTCGCCCACCGAGAACGGAGGGAAGTTGTAGTGCAGCATGAACGGGTCTTTTTTCTCGCCTTCCAGGGTATCCAGCAACTGTGCGTCACGGGCAGTACCCAGGGTGGCGACGACCAGGGCTTGGGTTTCGCCACGGGTGAACAGTGCCGAACCGTGAGTCTTCGGCAGAACGCCGACTTCGATGTTCAGCGGGCGTACGGTGCGAGTGTCGCGGCCGTCGATACGTGGCTTGCCGTTAACGATGTTTTCGCGAACGGTGCGGTATTCGATCTCACCGAAGGCTGCTTTGACTTCGCTGGAAGAAGGCTGGCCTTCTTCGCCGGACAGCTTGGCAACAACCTGATCCTTCAGCTCACCCAGGCGAGCGTAACGGTCGGCCTTGACGGTGATGGTGTAGGCGTCGGAGATCGCAGTGCCGAACTCGGAGCGGATAGCGCCCAGCAGTTCGGTGGCTTCGGCTTGCGGAGCCCAGGCCCAGGTAGGCTTGGCAGCTTCGGCAGCCAGTTCTTTAACAGCGTTGATCACAACCTGGAACTCGTCGTGAGCAAACAGTACGGCGCCCAGCATCTGGTCTTCGGTCAGCTCTTTGGCTTCCGATTCAACCATCAACACGGCTTCCGAAGTACCGGCAACGACCATGTCCAGGCTCGACGCTTTCAGTTGCTCGTAAGTCGGGTTCAGCAGGTAACCGGTGCTTTCGTGGAAAGCAACGCGGGCTGCGCCGATCGGGCCATCGAAAGGAATACCGGAGATGGCCAGGGCAGCCGAGGTACCGATCATCGCAGCGACGTCCGGATCGGTCTTCTTGCTGGTGGAAACGACGGTGCAGACAACCTGCACTTCGTTCATGAAGCCTTCTGGGAACAGCGGACGGATCGGACGGTCGATCAGTCGGGAAGTCAGGGTTTCTTTCTCGGAAGGACGACCTTCACGCTTGAAAAAACCGCCAGGGATCTTACCGGCAGCGTAAGTCTTTTCCTGGTAGTGGACAGAAAGAGGGAAGAAGCCTTTGCTTGGGTCGGCGTGCTTGGCGCCAACAACGGTCACCAACACGGTAACGTCGTCGTCAACGGTAACCAGCACTGCGCCGGAGGCTTGACGGGCGATACGGCCTGTCTCGAGGGTAACGGTCGACTGACCGAACTGGAATTTTTTGATAACCGGGTTCACGGTGTCCTACCTTCTTTGTGGCTCTTGGGGAACTTGTCTTCTTGCGAAATTCTTGGGCAATGTCGGGAATCGGCCCAACCCTTGTCCAGGGGTAAAACGTGTATCCAGATAAAACTTGAGGCTGGGAGCCTACCATGGGCCAGTGGGAATCCCACTGACACACGGCAGACAACCAACCTCTAGCGCAATCGCTGATTAGCGACGCAGACCCAGGCGACCGATCAGAGCCTGATAACGACCCAGATCCTTGCCTTTCAGGTAGTCCAGCAGCTTACGGCGCTGGTTTACCATGCGGATCAGACCACGACGGGAGTGGTGATCTTTACCGTTGGCCTTGAAGTGACCTTGCAGCTTGTTGATGTTGTGGGTCAGCAGTGCAACTTGCACTTCTGGCGAACCAGTGTCACCAACAGCTTGCTGATAGTCAGCTACGATTTGTGCTTTTTCTTGAACGTCGAGAGCCATGAGGCAATCCTTTTTTCAGGAAACCACCCAAAGGGCAGTCTCAACAGGCCAGGGACAAATCCCTGTATCTAAAAATGAGTGTTGACCGTGCCTGTTAACAGCCACACTCGTTCGGTCATTCTGACCGAATCAGTCGACGTGGCGCGATGCGCCCGTCTTCGCTCACTTCACCGATACCGATAAAGCGACCGTTATGATCCTGTACCCGCACCATGCCGAACTTCGGGGCATCCGGGGCGCGTACCGGCTGACCGTTAAGCCAGTAGAACGCGCTGTGCTCCGAAAAGTGCAGCAATGGCCAATCCAGCAAACCGCTGTCCGATGGCATCAGGAAGCGATCAACCGCTTCGTTGCCGCCTTCAGCGTGTACCGCTTCCAACTCTTCCAGCGTGACCGTCTGGGCCAGGCTGAAAGGTCCTGCCTGGGTGCGTCGCAGCTCTGCAACATACGCGCCGCAACCGAGCTGTTCACCAATATCTTCCACCAGGGTACGGATATAGGTGCCTTTGCTGCAGTCCACGGCCAGGCGTGCGGTGTCACCTTCACAGGCGAGCAATTCCAAGCGCGCAATAGTAACAGAACGCGGTTCGCGCTCCACTACTTCGCCCGCACGTGCCAGCTGGTAAAGGGGTTGCCCATCACGCTTGAGAGCTGAGTACATCGGCGGTATCTGACTGATTTGCCCACGAAAAGCAGGTAAAGCAGCTTCGATATCAGCACGACCAACGGTCACGTCGCGAACCTGCAAAACATCACCTTCGGCGTCTGCCGTGGTGGTGGTCTTGCCCAGTTGCATCAGGGTTTCGTAACCCTTGTCGGAGTCGAGCAGGTATTGCGAGAACTTGGTGGCCTCGCCAAAGCACAACGGCAGTACGCCGGTGGCCAGGGGATCGAGGCTGCCGGTATGTCCGGCCTTCTCGGCATTGAGCAACCAGCGAACCTTCTGCAATGCGGCATTGGAGGTAAAGCCAATGGGCTTGTCGAGCAGAATGATGCCGCTGACGTTGCGACGGATACGTTTGACCTGAGCCACCGCTTACTCCTTGGCGTCTTCAGGTGTGGATGGGTGCTGGCTGTCTTCAGCCACGGCGCGCTCGATCAGTGCCGACAGGTGCGCGCCACGCACGACGCTTTCGTCGTAGTGGAAGTGCAACTGGGGCACGCTGCGCAACTTCATTTCACGGGCCAACTGCATGCGCAGGAAACCTGCGGCCGAGTTGAGCACCTTGATGCTTTGCGCGATTTCTTCGCTGTTGTCCTGCCCCATCACGGTGATGAAGATCTTCGCATGACCCACGTCACGACTCACTTCAACGGCAGTGATGGTGACCAGGCCAACGCGCGGGTCTTTAACTTCGCGACGGATCAGTTGGGCCAGCTCGCGCTGCATCTGATCGCCGATACGCTGGGTACGGCTGTATTCTTTTGCCATGTCTTGTTACCTGTTACTGCCACACGGTGGAAACCCATGGGGTCTGAAAGCGGCAAACGCCCGGCCTGACAAAAGCCAGACCGGGCGTTGCGTTTAGAGTCCGTACGCTTTGCGGGGCATTTGCATGCCCACACACGGCGTGGCTCCGGAAGTGCGCGAGTTAGAGGCTGCGAGCAACCTGAACCTTCTCGTAGACTTCGATCTTGTCGCCAGCCTTGACGTCGTTGTAGCTCTTGACGCCGATACCGCATTCCATGCCGGCACGCACTTCGGAAGCGTCATCCTTGAAGCGGCGCAGGGATTCCAGCTCGCCTTCGAAGATAACGATGTCTTCACGCAGTACACGGATTGGACGGTTACGGTACACGGTACCTTCGATAACCATGCAACCGGCGATCGCACCAAATTTCGGCGAGCGGAACACGTCACGTACTTCGGCGATACCTAGGATGTTCTCGCGGACGTCGCTGCCAAGCATGCCGGTGAGGGCTTTCTTGACGTCTTCGATGATGTCGTAGATGACGTTGTAGTAACGCATGTCCAGGCCTTCCTGCTCGACAATCTTGCGAGCGCCAGCATCGGCACGCACGTTGAAGCCAAACAGTACAGCGTTGGAAGCCAGCGCCAGGTTGGCGTCGGATTCGGTGATACCACCGACACCGCCACCCACAACACGCACTTGCACTTCGTCGTTACCCAGGCCATTCAAGGCGCCGTTCAACGCTTCGAGGGAACCACGAACGTCAGATTTGAGGACGATATTAAGCGTCTTCTTCTCTGCCTGGCCCATGTTCTCGAAGATGTTTTCCAGCTTGCCGGCGTGAGCGCGAGCCAGTTTGACTTCGCGGAACTTGCCTTGGCGGAACAAAGCCACTTCACGGGCTTTCTTCTCGTCAGACAGCACGCTCATCTCGTCGCCGGCGTCCGGAGTACCGTCCAGGCCGAGGATCTCGACAGGGATGGAAGGACCGGCTTCCTTGATTGGCTTGCCGTTCTCGTCGAGCATGGCACGTACACGGCCATAGTTCGAACCGACCAGTACCATATCGCCTTGACGCAGAGTACCGTCTTGAACCAGTACGGTTGCAACCGGGCCACGACCTTTGTCGAGACGCGACTCAACCACAACACCACGACCTGGGGCCGACGGGGTTGCTTTCAGCTCAAGTACTTCAGCTTGCAGCAGGACAGCTTCGAGCAGTTCGTCCACGCCAGTACCGACTTTCGCCGAAACCGAAACGAACGGCGTATCACCGCCCCACTCTTCAGACGTCACGCCATGAACCGACAGTTCGCTACGGATGCGATCGAGATCGGCGCCCGGCTTGTCGATCTTGTTCACGGCAACAACCAGAGGAACACCAGCGGCTTTAGCGTGCTGGACAGCTTCAATGGTCTGCGGCATCACGCCGTCGTCCGCTGCAACAACCAGGATCACAATGTCAGTCGCCTTGGCACCACGGGCACGCATTGCGGTAAACGCGGCGTGACCAGGGGTGTCGAGGAAGGTGACCATGCCGCGCTCGGTTTCAACGTGGTACGCACCGATGTGCTGGGTGATACCACCGGCTTCGCCAGCAGCTACCTTGGCACGACGGATGTAGTCGAGCAGCGAAGTCTTACCATGGTCAACGTGGCCCATTACGGTCACGACTGGCGCACGGGAGAACGTCTCACCTTCAAACTTCAGGGACTCTGCCAGGGAATCTTCCAGGGCGGTGTCGCTGACCAGGGTCACTTTGTGGCCCAGTTCTTCGGCTACCAGTTGAGCAGTTTCCTGATCAAGCACCTGGTTGATGGTCGCTGGAGTACCCAGTTTGAACATGAACTTGATGATTTCAGCTGCCTTGACCGACATCTGGTTGGCAAGGTCGCCAACAGTGATGGTCTCGCCGATCTGCACATCACGCACGACAGGGCCGGTTGGGCTCTGGAAACCGTGGGCGTTGCGTTTCTTCAGCTTGGCCTTGCCACGACCACCACGACGGAAGCTATCGCTTTCTTCGTCGGTAGTACGTGGGGCAACGCGTGGAGCAGGCGCTTTCTCTTTGACCGAAGCACGATGCGGAGCGTTTTTACGCTCGCCATCGCCACCACCACCGCGACGATTGTTATCGTCGGCACGTGGTTTATCCGGACGACGAGGTTCGTCACGCTTGCGGGCATCAGCTGCAGACGCTGGTGCTGCGGCAGCCGGAGCAGCCTCACGCACAGCCTCTACAGGAGCGCTAGGCGCGGCGACTGCTTCAGTGGAAGCAGTTTGCGCAGCAGCAGGCTGGCGACGCGCTTCTTCTTCAGCGCGACGCTTGGCTTCTTCTTCAGCCTTCTGACGTGCAGCATTTTCTACTGCGCGACGTTCTTCCAGTTCGCGTTTGCGCTCGGCTTCAATTTCTTCCGGGCTGCGCTGTACGAAGACTTTCTTCTTACGTACTTCAACGCTGATGCTCTTGCTACCCGCAACACGCAGGGTGCTGGTGGTTTTGCGCTGCAATGTAATCTTGCGCGGTTCTTCCACTTTCGCCTTGTGGCTGCTCTTCAAGTGAGTCAGCAAAGACTGCTTCTCACTATCGCTCACACCTTCATCGGCGGCGGTGTGCGGCAGACCTGCCTCACGCATCTGCTGCAACAGGCGCTCTACCGGTGTTTTGACCTCATCGGCCAGTTGTTTCACCGTGACTTGCGTCATGCACTTCTCTCCTCAGGCCGCGCCTAATTACTCGAACCAATGGGCTCGGGCGGCCATGATCAACTTGCCGGCACGATCATCGTCAATGCCGTCGATGTCGAGCAGATCGTCAATAGACTGCTCGGCCAGGTCTTCGCGGGTAATTACGCCGCGCACCGCCAGTTCCATCGCCAAATCCTTGTCCATACCCTCAAGCGAGAGCAGGTCTTCGGCCGGATGGGCGTCTGCCAGCTTTTCCTCAGTAGCGATGGCTTTAGTCAACAAACGATCCTTGGCCCGAGCGCGAAGCTCGTTGACGGTGTCTTCGTCAAAGCCGTCGATGTTGAGCATTTCTTCCAACGGTACGTAGGCAATCTCTTCCAGGCTGGTAAAGCCTTCATCTACCAGCACCTGCGCCAGGTCTTCGTCGACTTCCAACTCGTCGATGAAGTTGCGCAGGATGTCACCGGTTTCAGCTTGCTGCTTAGCCTGGATGTCCGATTCGGTCATCACGTTCAGGGTCCAGCCGGTCAACTGGCTGGCCAGACGCACGTTCTGACCACCACGACCAATGGCCTGAGCCAGATTGTCTGCGCCAACGGCGATGTCCATTGCATGGGCATCTTCGTCAACGATAATTGCCGCCACTTCAGCCGGCGACATGGCATTGATCACGAACTGCGCCGGGTTATCGTCCCATAGGACGATGTCCACACGCTCACCGCCCAATTCGCCCGACACTGCCTGGACGCGCGAACCGCGCATACCGATGCAAGCGCCTTGCGGGTCGATGCGTTTGTCCTTGGAGCGGACCGCGATCTTGGCACGTGAACCCGGGTCGCGGGACGCAGCCATGACTTCGATCAGGCCTTCGGCAATTTCCGGCACCTCGATACGGAACAGCTCAATCAGCATTTCCGGCGCAGTACGCGACAGGATCAACTGAGGGCCACGGTTCTCGGTGCGGATTTCCTTGAGCAGCGCACGCAAACGCACGCCGACACGGAAGGTTTCGCGAGAGATGATGTCTTCGCGGGCCAGCAACGCTTCGGCGTTATTGCCCAGGTCGACGATCACATTGTCGCGGGTAACTTTTTTCACGGTGCCGGAGATGATTTCACCCAGGCGCTCGCGATAGGCGTCAACGACTTGAGCGCGCTCGGCTTCACGAACCTTCTGCACGATGACCTGCTTGGCGGTCTGTGCAGCGATACGGCCGAACTCGATGGATTCGATCTTTTCTTCGACGACATCACCGACCTGGGCGCCTGGGTGCGTTTCAGCAACCTTGCTCGGCCAGGTTTCGATGGCCGGATCATCAAGATCGGCTTCTTCAACGACCGTCCAGCGACGGAAAGTTTCATAGGCACCAGTGTGGCGGTTGATTTCCACACGCAGATCAACTTCGTCTTCAAAACGCTTTTTGGTAGCAGTGGCCAGGGCCAGCTCCAGCGCTTCAAAAATCACGTTTGCCGGTACACCCTTTTCATTGGATACCGACTCAACAACCAGCAGTACTTCTTTGCTCATCGTACGCCTCGCCTTTCGCAAGCCATTGGATCCGCGGGATCCGCGTCTCAGTCAAAACTGGGAATAATGTTGGCCTTGTCGATCATATCGATCGGCAACAGGAACTCATGGTCTTCTACCTGCACCACTACATCCTGTTCTTCTACACCGCGCAGAAGGCCCTGAAAGTTGCGACGCCCTTCGAACGGGGATCGCAGCTTGATCTTCACTTGTTCACCGGCAAATTTTGCAAACTGATCAATAGTGAACAGTGGGCGTTCCATGCCTGGCGAGGAAACTTCGAGGGTGTATTCAACGGAGATAGGATCTTCAACATCCAGAACACCGCTGATCTGACGGCTGACAATGGCACAATCGTCCACCAGCACACCGCCCTCTTTATCGATATAAACGCGCAACATTGAGTGGCGACCTTGAGCCGAAAACTCAATACCCCAGCATTCATAGCCTAGGGCCACGACCACCGGGGCCAACAAGGCCTGCAACTCTTCTAGCTTGCTCGACACCTGAACCCCCTCGTGCATGTATGTGCATGCTGTGCAAAATAAAAAAATGGGCGAAACGCCCATCCTTGAAACGCCGTCGAACAGCGGCGTTGAAAGTGTCCAGCTAACAAAAAGCCCCTTAAAAGGGGCTCCGCTAAAACTGGTTGCGGGGGCCGGATTTGAACCGACGACCTTCGGGTTATGAGCCCGACGAGCTACCAGACTGCTCCACCCCGCGACAAAGCTGGGGCGGAAGTATACGACCGATCCCTTACAGGGTCAATGTAACCTTCCACCTACAAGAAAGCCCGCAACAGCGGGCTCTCCTGATAATTGGTACCGAGAAGGGGACTCGAACCCCTACACCCTATGGGCACAACCACCTCAAGGTTGCGTGTCTACCAATTCCACCACCTCGGCAATACAGCACTTACAACCCTTCTTACTTCTGCTCTTGAGCTGGAGGTACGTCAGTCGCTGGAGTAGCCGACTTTTGCTCTTGAAGCACCGGGACATCATCAGAAGCCGGTTTTGCTTTTGGCACTTCCAACACCGCTGGGTTTGGCAAACCTACTTGAGTCAGCGCATGAGCTTTCTCTTTAGCAAAGTAACCTAACCCTAAGCTGGTTATGAAGAAACCGGCGGCAAGTATAGCAGTAAACTTACTAAGAAAGGTAGAGGTACCTTGGCTTCCGAACACAGTATTTGAAGCACCTGCACCGAAAGACGCACCAGCATCCGCACCTTTACCCTGTTGCAACAAAACCAGGGCAACTACGCCCAAGGCAGCCAACAGATGAAAAACGACTACGACTGTTTCCAGCATTTTTTCAGTTTCCCGCGGCGCGACAAATCGCACCGAACTCATCTGCATTCAGGGAAGCTCCACCAATGAGCCCCCCATCGATATCCGGCATGCCGAACAGTTCGACCGCATTGGCCGCCTTCACGCTGCCGCCGTATAGAAGCCGCACACCTTGTGCGACGTCAGAATTCTCTGCCGCTAACTGAGCGCGGATGGCTGCGTGCACATCCTGCGCCTGTTGCGGTGTAGCAGTCAGCCCGGTACCAATGGCCCAGACCGGCTCGTAAGCAATTACCGCCTTTGCGAACGCACCAACACCCAGCTCCTCGATGATGCTGCCAAGCTGACGCGAGACAACCTCAAGAGTCTTGCCCGATTCACGCTGCTCAAGGGTCTCCCCAATACACAACACCGGAATCAAGCCACAAGCCTGTGCCGCTGCGAACTTGCGATTGAGCGTCCCATCACGCTCGCCCATCATCTGACGGCGCTCGGAGTGCCCGACAAGCACATAGGAACAACCCGCATCAACCAGCTGACTCGGTGCAATCTCACCGGTCAACGCACCTTGCATGGCTTCCACCGCAGAATTCTGCGCGCCGACCTGAATCGACTTACCTTTCAAGCCATCAACCACTTGGGTGATATGCAAGCAAGGCGGGAACACCGCGATATCAGCACCGCTAGGCAAGGCCAAGTGACGAAGGCCATTGATCAGCTCAGCGACACTGGCGCGGGTACCGTGCATCTTCCAGTTACCAGCTACCATAGTGCGACGCATGCTGTACCTCGTCGGTCAAAGTGGGCGCAGATGTTACCCAACCACATCATCACTGGCAAGCCGAATTCAGGCGCAAACTTCAGTTACCAGTTTTGCCAGGTCCTCGGCATGGCCGCGAACCTGTATTTCGTCGTCACCTTCGACCATAACGCGCACCAAAGGCTCTGTGCCAGACTTGCGCAGCAATACCCGTCCACGACCAGCCATTGCCAGGGTCGCGCGTTCGCAAGCCTCTTTGACAGCAGGGTGCTCGATCGGGTTTTCCCCGCCTGCGAAACGCACGTTAAGCAATACTTGCGGGCATTTGCGCAAAGCCTGACGCGCCTGAGCCAGGCTCTCTTCGCGGCGACGTAAAGCCAATAGCACCTGCAACGCCGCAATAATCGCGTCACCGGTGGTAGTGTGCTGGAAGCACACCACGTGCCCGGAGTTCTCACCACCTACCTGCCAGTTACGCTCCAGCAGTTCGGCGATCACATACCGGTCACCGACATTGGCGCGAACAAAAGGAATACCCAGGTCTGCCAACGCCAGCTCAAGCCCAAGGTTGCTCATCAGCGTACCGACGACACCGCCTTGCAGCTTGTTACGTTCATGCAGGTCGCGGGCAATGATGAACAACAGATCATCGCCATCGACCACGGCCCCCGTGTGGTCAACCATCAGCACGCGGTCGCCGTCACCGTCGAAGGCAATCCCGAGGTCGGCATGCTCTGCCAGGACAGCTGCTTGCAACTGCTCCATATGGGTGGAGCCGCAGTTTTCGTTGATGTTCAATCCGTTGGGCTGAGCCGAAAGCACTGTCACGTCTGCGCCCAGCTCCTTGAATACGCTTGGCGCGACTTTGTAGGTCGCACCATGGGCGCAGTCGACGACAATCTTCAGGCCGGCAAAATTGGTACTGGTTGGCACACTGCTCTTGCAGAACTCGATATAACGACCGGATGCGTCATTGATGCGCGACACCTTGCCCAGCTTACTGGACTCGACCACGGTCATCGGCGCATCCAACAGCTCTTCGATCATCAGCTCAATCTCATCCGGCAACTTGGTGCCCTGACCGGAGAAGAACTTGATGCCGTTGTCGTCATGTGGATTGTGCGAAGCACTGATCACAATACCGGCCTCAGCGTGAAAGGTACGCGTCAGGTATGCAATCGCGGGCGTCGGCATTGGCCCCAGCAACATCACATCGGCGCCTGCGGCGGATAAGCCGGCCTCAAGCGCTGATTCAAACATGTACCCCGAAATTCGGGTGTCCTTGCCCACCAGGATGCGGCACGCCCCCATGCTGCGGAACGCCATACCCGCCGCCCATCCAAGCTTGAGCATGAAATCAGGAGTAATCGGAAACTCGCCGACCCGACCACGGATACCGTCGGTGCCAAAGTATTTTTTAGTCATAAGTGCTCCATCATTCTTATTCGGCTGATTCCACAGCTGCAATCATGCGCACCACATCCAGGGTCTCAGCAACGTCATGCACACGCAAGATGCGCGCACCCTTGGTCACCGCAAGCGCCGCCAGTGCAAGACCGCCGTACAACCGCTCACCCACCGGGCAATTCAATGCCAGCCCTATCATGCTCTTGCGCGAAACACCGACCAACAGGGGCCGACCAAGGGCATGCAAGGACTCCATGTGTTTGAACAAACTCAAATTGTGTTGCAGGGTCTTGGCGAAACCAAACCCCGGATCAAGGATGATCCTTTCCGGCGCAATACCTACCGCAGCGCATTGGGCAACCCGTTCGGAGAGAAAACCACTCACCTCACCAACCAAGTCATCATAGTGCGGGCCGTCCTGCATATTGCCGGGCTCACCCAGCATATGCATCAAACACACCGGCAAACCGGTAGCTGCAGCTGCATCCAGAGCGCCGTCGCGCCGCAGGGAGCGCACATCATTGATCAAGCCGGCCCCCAATCGCGCAGTCTCACGCATTACGGCCGGGGTAGAGGTATCCACCGAAATGATCACATCCAACTCTCGAGCGATGCGCTCGACAATCGGCGCCACGCGCTCCAACTCCTCCAGAGGGGAAACAACACGAGCACCAGGCCGCGTCGATTCACCGCCCACATCAATCAAGGTCGCACCGGCCGCCACCATGGCTTCTGCGTGACGCAATGCAGCATCAAGCTGGCTGAAGCGGCCACCATCGGAAAAGGAGTCAGGGGTTACATTAAGAATGCCCATAACATGTGTATGGGCCAAATCAAGAACCCGGTTGCCGCAAGGCAACCGGGGGGAGGACGAAGCAAAAGTCATTTCAAACCTTAATGGTCAGCTGCCGGGCCACCGATTGGGGTTTCAGGACGTTCGTTCTGAACCACTGGCGGAGTGCCAGAGGTGCCCGAGCCGCCTTCCCAATCGCGTGGCTCACGAGGCGTTCGACCGGCCATAATATCGTCGATCTGGTCCGCATCGATGGTCTCGTACTTCATCAGCGCATCAGCCATTGCATCCAGCTTGTCGCGATTATCGGTCAGAATCTGCTTGGCCGTCCCGTAGCACTGGTCAATGATACTGCGCACTTCAGAGTCGATCAGCTTGGCTGTCTCACCGGAGAAACTGGCGTTTTGACCACCGCCGCCACGCCCCAGGAATACTTCACCTTCTTCCTCGGCGTACATCAAAGGACCGAGTTTTTCCGACAAGCCCCACTTGGTCACCATGTTTCGCGCAATTTGGCTGGCGCGCATGATGTCGTTGGAAGCCCCAGTGGTCACACCGTCGAAGCCCAAGGTCATCTCTTCAGCGATTCGACCACCGTACAGCGAGCAGATCTGGCTGATCAGCGCACGCTTGGAGAGGCTGTAACGATCCTCTTCCGGCAGGAACATGGTGACACCCAACGCACGACCACGAGGAATGATCGACACTTTGTAGACCGGGTCATGCTCAGGCACGACGCGCCCCACGATGGCGTGACCCGCTTCGTGATACGCAGTGTTCTGCTTCTCTTTTTCGGACATGACCATGGATTTGCGCTCAGCGCCCATCATGATCTTGTCTTTCGCCAGCTCGAACTCTTTCATTTCAACGATGCGCTTGCCGGTACGGGCTGCAAACAGCGAAGCCTCGTTCACCAGGTTGGCCAAATCAGCACCCGAGAACCCCGGGGTACCACGGGCAATCACAGCCGGTGCAACGTCGTCGCCCATCGGCACTTTGCGCATGTGCACTTTCAGGATTTGTTCGCGCCCACGGATGTCCGGCAAGCCAACCACGACCTGACGGTCAAAACGGCCTGGACGCAACAACGCAGGATCGAGCACGTCCGGACGGTTGGTCGCCGCGATGACGATGATGCCGTCATTCATTTCGAAACCATCCATCTCGACCAGCAACTGGTTAAGGGTCTGCTCACGCTCATCATGACCACCGCCCATGCCAGCACCACGATGGCGACCAACGGCGTCGATTTCATCGATGAAGATGATGCATGGCGCATGCTTCTTGGCCTGTTCGAACATATCGCGAACTCGGCTCGCACCGACACCGACGAACATTTCGACGAAGTCAGAACCGGAAATGGTGAAGAACGGTACCTTGGCTTCGCCGGCAATCGCCTTGGCCAGCAAGGTTTTACCGGTACCTGGAGGGCCGACCATCAGCACGCCGCGAGGAATACGGCCACCCAGGCGCTGGAATTTGCCTGGATCGCGCAAGAACTCAACCAACTCGCCGACTTCTTCCTTGGCTTCATCGCAACCCGCTACGTCAGCCAGGGTGGTCTTCACCTGGTCTTCAGAGAGCAGGCGCGCCTTGCTCTTGCCGAAGCTCATCGGTCCGCCCTTGCCTCCCGCACCGCCCTGCATCTGGCGCATGAAGAACATGAACACGGCAATGATCACGAGGATCGGGAAGCTTGCCACCAAGAGTTGAGTCCAAATGCTCTGCTGCTCAGGCTGCTTGCCTTCGACAACCACATGGTTATCCACCAGGTCACCGATCAGGCCGTTGTCCTGGATTGCCGGACGAATGGTCTTGAAGCTGTCGCCATCGTTGCGTTTGCCGGTGATCACGTAGCCATCAACCGCTACGCGCTCGACCTTGCCATCCTTAACTTGCTGGATGAAGTCGGAATAGTTGAGGGTCTGCGGCTCGTTAGGGCTGGAGAAGTTGTTCATCACCGTCACGAGGACAGCCGCGATGATCAACCACAGGATCAGATTCTTTGCCATATCGTTCAATTAACTACCCTCTGAAGCAAGCTCCGCTACTGGCGCGCGCTTCGCATGATATTCACCGGCCTAACTTACTACATTACCTACAACTCTGGCAGGCGCCGTCTGTAACCCTTTGTGAAACTTTGACTACACAATATTCGTAAAGCTTCGTGACGAAAGCGATATAAAAAAACCTATCGCCCTCCTCGAATTCCTCAAAAACGCTCTTCACTCTCCGCGCCTTCGACACCGCGGAAGCCGCGGCACAGCAGATATTGCTCTCTGGACCTGTCCCGGGAAGAGTCAGGTTTACGCGTCTGCACCTTGTCGAACAACTTGCGGATGTTCTTGTGGTACTCGTCGAAACCCTCTCCCTGGAACACCTTCACCAGGAAATCGCCACCGGGACGCAACACCCGACCCGCCAAATCCAGCGCCAACTCGCAAAGGAACATGGCCCGGGGCATATCAACGGCCGGTAATCCACTCATATTGGGGGCCATGTCGGAAATCACAAGGTCTACCTGCGAATTTCCCACAGCCTCAAGGATCTGGGCGAGCACCGTGTCCTGGGTAAAATCGCCATGAACAAAGGTCACGTCCGGGATGCTGTCCATCTCCAGGATGTCGGAAGCGATCAGGCGACCTTGACCACCAATCAGACGACTGGTCACCTGGGACCAACCACCAGGGGCCGCGCCAAGATCGATAACGCTCATGCCTGGGCGAATCAGCTTGTCCTTGTCCTGGATCTCCAACAGCTTGTAGCTGGCCCGGGAACGATAGCCATCCTTTTGCGCCTTTTTGACGTAAGGATCGTTGAAATGCTCTTGCAGCCACTTAAGGCTAGTTTTGGAACGGGCCACGGGCCACCTCGAAAATAAAACGGGTCGTGATTAACTGGGCGGTCCCGGACTCGCTCGGGTAAACTGGCCGCCGCTTTTTACAAGATCAGACGCAGGGGTCAGATTATGCCGCTCACTCAAGAGCAGAAGAAACAGTACAAATCCATTGGCCACCATCTGAAACCAGTTCTGATTGTGGCAGACAACGGTTTGACTGAAGGTGTGTTAGCCGAACTTGAACGCGCACTGGGCGATCACGAACTGATCAAGATCAAGGTCAACATCCTTGACCGCGAAGCGCGCCTGGCCGCCATTGCAGAACTGTGCAAGGTTGGCAAAGCAGACCTGGTTCAGGTCATCGGCAAGATGGCACTGCTGTATCGCAAGAACTTCAGCGTCAACAAGCAACTGTCGAACGTACACCGCTTCAAGTAACACAAAGGGTCACGGGCGTGCTTCGCGCGCCCCGCCACTCCATCCTGGAGCAGGCTGTATAACCAGCACCAGGCCGGAGAACCCTAGCACAAGATAGCTGAATAGCTGCCAGCGCAACGCTTCCGGCAGCCAGACATGCACAATGCAATACATTGCACATGCATACAGCGCCATCAACAGCAGTTGGCCGCGAATATCCCGCCACAAACTCTCCAAGCCTTCAGCCTTGACCAGCACCAACGCCTGAAGCGCTACGCACGCCGCCGCGAATCCCACCAGCAGCGCACTCAATAATCCATCGATCTCATCGATCAGCAACGGGGCCAGGCCAATCAGGCCCAGCGCCGGCAATACACCAATATGCAATAGCCACACACCACCCACCCAAAGCATCTGGGCAAGCTGCCAAAGCATGGCGCCCGCACGAAGCGGGCGCCGCCTTTCAGACGTGACGAACTTCAACAATCTCGTACTCGATCACACCGCCGGGCGTTTTGACAGACACCACATCACCCTCCTCCTTGGCGATCAAGGCACGGGCCAGTGGTGAGCCGACGGAGATTTTGCCGAGTTTGAAGTCAGCCTCGTCCTCTCCCACGATGTGGTAGACCACGCTCTCGTCAGTCTCAACGTTGGCGATCTCCACGGTGGTACCGAAAATCACCTTGCCAGTGTGCGGAATAGTCGTGACGTCGATGATCACCGCATTCTGCATACGGCCTTCGATATCACGGATCCGCGCCTCGACCATACCCTGCTGCTCACGAGCAGCGTGGTATTCGGCGTTTTCCTTCAAGTCACCCAGCTCGCGGGCCGTACCGATGTCCTGGCTCAGCTTTGGACGTACGACCTTGGTCAGATGGGCGTGCTCCTCTTCCAGGGCCTTGGCGCCTTGGACGGTCATTGGGTATTTGATCATGCCTTCAATCCTGCGTGTAGATCCTGCAAGCGACGCACGGTCTTTTCCGGACCGAACTTGAGCGCTTCGCAGATAGCTTCGCCAGCAGCAATAGTGGTGGTGCAGTAGATCTTGTGCTGCAAGGCATTACGGCGAATGGAGTAGGAATCCGCGATCGACTGGCGACCTTCGGTGGTGTTGATAATCAGCGTGACTTCGTCATTCTTGATCATGTCGACCACATGCGGACGGCCTTCCGTCACCTTGTTCACGCGGCGCACTTTCAAGCCGGCCGCTTCGATCAGCTTGGCGGTCCCGGCAGTTGCCACGATTTCAAAGCCCAAGTTGATCAGATCACGGGCCACGCCTGCAACCAGCGGCTTATCATCATCACGCACGCTGATAAACGCAGTACCGCCGGTCGGCAGCACTTCGCTGGCGCCCATCTGGGCCTTGGCAAAGGCTTCACCGAAGGTATCGCCCACGCCCATCACTTCACCGGTGGACTTCATCTCTGGGCCCAGGATCGGGTCCACACCAGGGAATTTGGCAAATGGGAACACTGCCTCTTTCACACTGTAGAAGTTTGGAATGATTTCCTTGGTGAAGCCAATTTCCTTCAGAGTCTTACCCGCCATCACACGCGCAGCGATCATGGCCAGGGACACGCCGATGCACTTGGAAACGAACGGCACGGTACGCGAAGCACGTGGGTTGACTTCAATGACGTAGATATCTTCGCCTTGCAGCGCCAACTGCACGTTCATCAGGCCGACAACACCCAACTCCAAGGCCATTTTCTTGACCTGTTCGCGCATCTCGTCCTGGATATGTGCAGGCAACGAGTAAGGCGGCAGCGAGCATGCGGAGTCACCGGAGTGAACGCCCGCCTGTTCGATGTGCTGCATGATCGCGCCGATGACCACGTCGGTACCGTCGCAAACCGCATCCACGTCCATTTCGATGGCGCAGTTGAGGAAGTGGTCCAGCAGCACCGGGCTGTCGTTGGACACTTTTACTGCATCACGCAGGTAACGCTTGAGCTCTTCTTCTTCGTAGACGATTTCCATCGCACGGCCGCCCAGCACGTAGGACGGACGCACCACCAGCGGGTAGCCGATCTTGCTGGCGGCGCGGATGGCTTCGTCTTCGCTGCGCACGGTAGCGTTTGGTGGCTGACGCAGGTTCAGGCGCTCAACCATTTGCTGGAAACGCTCACGGTCTTCGGCACGGTCGATGGCGTCAGGGCTGGTGCCGATGATTGGCACACCGGCGGCCTCAAGGGCACGCGCCAGTTTCAGCGGGGTTTGGCCCCCGTACTGGACGATTACACCTTTTGGTTTCTCGACGCGACAGATTTCCAACACGTCTTCCAACGTTACCGGCTCGAAGTACAGACGGTCGGAAGTGTCGTAGTCAGTGGAAACAGTTTCTGGGTTGCAGTTGACCATGATGGTCTCGTACCCGTCTTCGCGAAGCGCAAGGGCGGCGTGTACGCAGCAATAGTCGAATTCGATGCCCTGGCCGATACGGTTCGGACCACCGCCCAGGATGATAATCTTGTCGCGGCCCGACGGCGCAGCTTCGCACTCTTCCTCGTAGGTGGAGTACAGGTACGCAGTGTCGGTGGCGAACTCGGCAGCACAGGTGTCAACGCGCTTGTAGACCGGGAAAATATCCAGTTTGTGACGATGCGTGCGCAGGTTCTTCTCGGTCACACCCAGCAGCTTGGCCAGACGCTGGTCGGAGAAGCCTTTACGCTTGAGGCGGAACATCAGGTCGCGGTCGATAGACGACAGACCGAGGGTCTTGACCTTCTCTTCTTCCTTGATCAGATCTTCGATCTGCACCAGGAACCACGGATCGATCATGTTCATGCCGAAGATGTCTTCGACGGTCATGCCGGCACGGAAAGCATCGGCCACGTACCAGATGCGCTCGGCGCCCGGCACGGTCAGCTCGCGCTTGAGGATGCTCATGCTTTCCGGATTGCCCAGGTCAAGCTTCTCGTCCAGGCCGCAAACCCCCACTTCCAGGCCACGCAGGGCTTTCTGCAGGGACTCCTGGAAAGTCCGGCCAATGGCCATGACCTCACCCACCGACTTCATCTGAGTGGTCAGACGCGCGTCGGCTTTCGGGAATTTCTCGAAAGCAAAACGCGGCAGCTTGGTGACAACGTAGTCGATAGACGGCTCGAAAGACGCAGGCGTCGCGCCGCCCGTGATTTCGTTTTGCAGTTCGTCCAAGGTGTAGCCGATAGCCAGCTTGGCAGCGATACGCGCAATCGGGAAGCCGGTAGCTTTCGATGCCAGCGCCGAAGAACGCGATACACGCGGGTTCATCTCGATCACGACCATGCGGCCTGTGTCCGGGCAGATGCCGAACTGAACGTTGGAACCACCGGTTTCAACGCCGATCTCACGCAATACCGCCAACGAGGCGTTACGCATGATCTGGTATTCCTTGTCCGTCAGGGTCTGCGCCGGAGCAACGGTGATCGAGTCGCCGGTGTGCACGCCCATCGGGTCGAAGTTTTCGATGGAGCAGACGATGATGCAGTTGTCCTTTTTGTCGCGGACAACCTCCATCTCATACTCTTTCCAGCCGATCAGGGATTCGTCGATCAGCAGCTCTTTGGTCGGCGACAGATCCAGGCCACGCGCGCAGATTTCTTCGAACTCTTCACGGTTGTAAGCAATGCCACCACCGGTGCCGCCCATGGTGAAGGACGGACGGATAATGCACGGGAAGCCCAGCTTTTCGAGAACTGCGTTGGCCTCCTCCATACTGTGGGCGATACCCGAGCGCGGGCAGTCAAGGCCGATGGACTTCATCGCCTTGTCGAAGCGCGAACGGTCTTCAGCCTTGTCGATGGTGTCAGCGTTGGCGCCGATCATCTCTACACCGAACTTTTCCAGGACGCCTTCGCGCTCCAGGTCCAAGGCGCAGTTCAGCGCAGTCTGGCCGCCCATGGTCGGCAGCAGTGCGTCTGGACGCTCTTTCTCGATGATCTTGGCAACAGTCTGCCACTTGATCGGCTCGATGTAGGTGGCGTCGGCCATGTCCGGATCGGTCATGATGGTAGCCGGGTTGGAGTTCACCAGGATGACGCGGTAACCCTCTTCGCGCAGGGCTTTACAGGCCTGGGCGCCGGAGTAGTCGAATTCGCAGGCCTGGCCGATCACGATCGGGCCAGCGCCGAGAATCAGGATGCTTTTTATGTCTGTACGTTTTGGCATGGGTTTGTCACTCAAATCCGCAGGTCAGTCGGCAAGCCGTCTTGAACAATCTTCGAAGAGCCTGCGGGGGCCGCCAAGGTAGGGGCCGCCCGCAGGCAGCTCAGTCAGCGTCGCTTGGCCATCTCATTGATGAAACGGTCGAACAGCGGCGCTACGTCGTTCGGGCCCGGGCTTGCTTCAGGATGGCCCTGGAAGCTGAACGCGCTCTTGTCAGTGCGCTCGATGCCCTGCAGGGAACCGTCGAACAACGACTTGTGAATCGCGCGGACATTGCTCGGCAAGGTCGCTTCATCCACCGCAAAACCGTGGTTCTGGCTGGTGATCATCACAACGCCAGTGTCCAGGTCTTGCACAGGGTGGTTGGCGCCGTGATGGCCATGACCCATTTTCAGGGTCTTGGCGCCGGAGGCCAGCGCCAGCAACTGGTGACCAAGGCAAATACCGAACACCGGAATCTCGGTCTCCAGCACTTCCTTGATGGCCTGGATGGCGTAGTCGCAAGGCTCCGGGTCACCCGGGCCGTTGGAAAGGAATACACCGTCCGGTTGCAGGGCAAGCACGTCGCTGGCTGGGGTTTGCGCCGGCACCACGGTCACGCGGCACCCACGCTCGACCAGCATACGCAGGATGTTGTACTTGACGCCGTAGTCGTATGCGACCACGTGATACGGCAGGTCAGCCACTTCGATAGTTTCGTGGCTGTCGGTCTTCAAGTCCCAGACGGTGGAGCGCCACTCGTACTGTTCCTTGGTGCTGACGACTTTCGCCAGGTCCATGCCTTTCAGGCCAGGGAAGCCTTGCGCTGCTGCAATCGCCGCTGCTTCGGAAATATTGTCACCGACCATGATGCAGCCGTTCTGCGAGCCCTTTTCACGCAGGATGCGAGTCAGGCGGCGCGTATCGATACCGGCGATCGCCACAACGTTGTTGGCTTTCAGGTAATCGGACAGCGACATCGTGTTACGCCAGTTGCTCGCAACCAGTGGTAGATCACGAATGACCAGACCCGCCGACCAGACACGATCAGACTCAACGTCTTCCGGCGTAGTACCGGTGTTGCCGATATGCGGATAGGTCAGGGTAACGATCTGTTGGGCGTAGGAAGGATCGGTAAGGATTTCCTGATAGCCTGTCATGGCGGTGTTAAACACCACCTCTCCAACGGTTTGACCGTCGGCTCCAATGGCTTCGCCGCGAAAAATGCTGCCATCAGCAAGGGCGAGTATGGCTGGCTTAGTCAAGAAGACCTCCCGTAAATAAAGCCTGAAAGGGCGATCGCAGGTTGTAAAAAAGCGGAGTGACGTATGGACACGTCACCCCGCTTCTTCACTGAATTATTCTGCGCGCTTTTAGTGGACACACTAAAGCTGTAGCTTACAGAAAAAGGCTTTTTTGGTCCACCGCTAATGAGCCTTAAAGGCAGGAGAATGCGACAGGACGTCGCTTAGCGGGTAAAAACGGGGCCTTAGGATAATCCTGGGGCCCCGTTTTAGCTACTGATTAGTGCAGATCCAACACATCGCGCATGTCGTACAGACCGGGCTCGCGACCTTCCAACCAGAGCGCAGCGCGCACCGCGCCCTTGGCGAATGTCATCCGACTGGAAGCCTTGTGAGTGATTTCCAGGCGCTCACCCTCGGTAGCAAACAATACCGTGTGGTCGCCCACAACATCACCGCCGCGGACGGTCGAAAAACCAATGGTTTCACGCGCACGCGCTCCGGTATGCCCTTCGCGACCGTAAACCGCCACCTTGGACAGGTCCCGCCCCAGCGCATCGGCAATAGCCTCCCCCATGCGCAGCGCAGTACCCGACGGCGCATCGATCTTGTGGCGGTGATGCGTCTCGATAATCTCGATATCCGCTTCATCCCCCAACACCCGCGCCGCCATGTCCAGCAACTTGAGCGACAGGTTCACGCCGACACTGAAGTTGGCGGCGAAGACGACGGGGATATCCTTACCCGCCTCATCCAACAACTGCTTCTGCTGAGCAGTCAAACCCGTGGTACCGATCACCATCGCCTTACCCGCCTTGCGGCAGAACGCGAGGTTTTTCAGCATCACCTCCGGCAGGGTGAAGTCGATCAGCACATCGAATTCGTCAGCCACCTGCTCCAGGCTACCTGACAATGAGACACCGATACGCCCCAGCGAAGCCAACTCACCCGCATCCGCACCGATCAACGTGCTACCGGGACGAACAATCGCCGCGGTCAGCCCAGAGGCCGGGGAGCGCTGCTGCACCGCCTCGACCAACGTCTTGCCCATGCGCCCGGCAGCGCCCATTACGGCTATACGTCGCATACTCACTTCCTTACAGGTCGCCGAAGAAGCGCTTCACGCCTTCGAAAAAGCCAGTGGTTTTCGGCGAATGCGTGTCATCGCCCTCCAGCGAACTGCGGAATTCCTCAAGCAACTCACGCTGACGGCGACCCAGATTGACTGGAGTCTCCACGGCCACACGACACATCAAGTCGCCAGCACCGCCACCGCGCACCGGAGCTACGCCCTTGCCACGGATACGGAACTGCTTACCGGTCTGCGTACCTTCAGGAATCTTGAGCTTGACCCGACCGTCCAGGGTCGGAATCTCCAATTCGCCACCCAGGGCTGCATCGACAAAACTGATCGGCACTTCACAGAACAGGTGCTTGCCGTCGCGCTGGAAGATCGAGTGTTCGCGCACATTGATCACCACGTAAAGGTCGCCCGTCGGACCACCCTGAGCACCGGCCTCACCCTCACCCGACAGACGAATACGGTCTCCGGTGTCCACGCCCGCCGGCACCTTCACCGCCAGGGTCTTGTACTCTTCGACGCGGCCTTCGCCGTGGCAAGAGTCGCACGGATCGGAAATGATCTTGCCCTGCCCATGGCAACGCGGGCAGGTCTGCTGCACAGAGAAGAAACCCTGCTGCATACGGACCTGGCCGATACCGCCGCATGTCGGGCAGGTAATCGGCGAGGAACCTTTCTTGGCACCCGAACCATCACACGGCTTACAGTTAACCAGCGTCGGCACGCGAATATTGACGCTGGTGCCGCGTACAGCTTCTTCCAGGTTCAGCTCCAGGGTGTAACGCAAGTCGCTGCCACGCTGGGCACCACCGCGCTGACCACCCCGGCCACCACCAAAGAAGTCACTGAATACATCACCGAAAATATCGGAGAAGTTCTGACCGCCAAAACCGGCACCGCCGCCACCCATGCTAGGGTCGACACCGGCGTGGCCATACTGATCGTAGGCCGCACGCTTGTTGGGATCAGACAGGCATTCGTAGGCCTCATTGGCCTCTTTGAACATGTCCTCGGATTCTTTGCTATCCGGATTACGGTCCGGGTGGTGCTTCATTGCCAGGCGACGGTAAGCCTTTTTCAGATCCGCCTCGCTGGAGCCGCGCTCCACACCCAACACTTCGTAATAGTCACGCTTTGCCATAAGTCTTTGCACTCTTAAGGACGTTCAGCCAGACCCTCCTGAGCCTGGCTAAACTCGTTGAGCCCCAATACAGGCCCGGACCCAACTCACGTCAATTCAACGATCCTGGTCATTACTACTTTTTAGCCAGGGATCCGGCCAAAAACGCGGTATTTATTGCTCGGAAAGCAGGAGCATCCCCGATCACACCGCCAACATCCGAACGCTGTCGCATGCTGTAAAAATTCGCATACCCCAGACACGCCAACGCGGGAGCAAGCTCCCGCGCGGCGACATCCTACCAGTCACCGCTTGATAGCGGTCAACCGGGCGACCAACTTACTTCTTGTCTGTAACTTCTTCGAACTCAGCATCGACAACATCGTCTTTAGCTTCAGGCTCTGCTTTCTGCGCAGCGCCATCGGCAGGCTGAGCCTGTTCGGCATACATTTTCTGAGCCACTGGCGCGGAAACTTTCGACAATTCTTCAACCTTGGCTTCAATATCAGCCTTGTCGTCGCCTTTAACAGCGGCTTCCAGGGCAACCACAGCAGCTTCGATGGCAGCCTTCTCTTCAGCGGTCACTTTCTCGCCAGCATCAGCGATCATTTTGCGCGTCGAGTGAACCAGTGCGTCACCCTGGTTACGGGCACCTGCCAACTCTTCGAACTTCTTGTCAGCTTCAGCATTGGTTTCAGCATCACGGATCATCTGTTGAATTTCTTCATCAGAAAGACCGGAGTTGGCCTTGATGGTGATCTTCTGCTCTTTGCCGGTAGCCTTGTCTTTCGCGCCTACGTGCAGAATGCCGTTGGCGTCGATGTCGAAGGTCACTTCGATTTGTGGCACGCCACGTGGTGCTGGTGGAATCTCAGCCAGGTCGAACTTACCCAGGGACTTGTTCTGAGCAGCCTGCTTACGCTCACCTTGCAGCACGTGAATGGTCACAGCGCCCTGATTGTCATCAGCAGTCGAGAACACCTGGGATTTCTTGGTAGGAATCGTGGTGTTTTTCTCGATCAGCGCAGTCATCACGCCACCCATGGTTTCGATACCCAGGGTCAGCGGGCTTACGTCCAGCAGCAACACGTCTTTCACGTCACCGGCCAATACCGCGCCCTGGATGGCAGCACCCATGGCAACAGCTTCGTCCGGGTTCACGTCTTTACGTGCTTCTTTGCCGAAGAACTCGGTAACCAACTTCTGAACCAGCGGCATACGGGTCTGACCGCCCACCAGGATCACGTCGTTGATCGCACCAACGTCGATACCGGAGTCTTTCAGCGCAATACGGCATGGCTCAATAGTGCGTTGAACCAGATCTTCAACCAGCGCTTCCAACTTGGCGCGAGAGATCTTCACGTTCAAGTGCTTAGGACCGGTAGCGTCTGCAGTGATGTACGGCAGGTTAACGTCGGTCGACTGAGCGGAAGACAGCTCGATCTTGGCTTTTTCAGCAGCTTCTTTCAGGCGCTGCATCGCCAGCGGGTCACCCTTGAGGTTCATGCCGCTTTCTTTCTTGAATTCGTCAACGAGGTAGTCGATCAGACGAATGTCAAAGTCCTCGCCACCCAGGAAGGTGTCGCCGTTGGTGGCCAACACTTCGAACTGATGCTCGCCGTCCACTTCGGCGATCTCGATCACGGAAACGTCGAACGTACCGCCACCCAGGTCATAAACGATCACGGTGTGATCGCCTTTAGCCTTGTCCATACCGTAAGCCAGAGCAGCTGCAGTCGGTTCGTTGATGATACGTTTTACGTCCAGGCCCGCGATGCGGCCGGCGTCTTTGGTCGCCTGGCGCTGGCTGTCGTTGAAGTAGGCCGGAACGGTGATCACCGCCTCAGTCACTGTCTCACCCAGGTAATCTTCGGCAGTCTTCTTCATCTTCTTCAAGATTTCAGCCGAGATTTGCGGTGGCGACATTTTCTGGCCATTTACTTCAACCCAGGCGTCACCGTTGTCAGCCTTGGCGATCTTGTAAGGGACCATCTTGATGTCTTTCTGTACGACTTCTTCGTCGAACTTGCGGCCGATCAGGCGCTTCACCGCGTACAGAGTGTTATGTGGGTTGGTCACAGCCTGGCGCTTGGCCGACTGACCAACGAGGATTTCACCATCGTTGGCGTAAGCGATGATCGACGGCGTAGTACGCGCGCCCTCGGCGTTTTCGATTACTTTTGCAACGCCGTTTTCCAGCACGGAGACGCAGGAGTTGGTGGTCCCCAGGTCAATACCGATAATTTTGCCCATGATTTACTCTCCCGAAACTTGAATTTGGTTGCCGCAGCAGTGGTGGCTAACTGCGGTAGCACTTAAACGCTTGACTTATAAATGGGGGCCTTGCGGCGGATTTCAAGCCTGCTCATCAATAGAAGGTGCAACGGGTGCAGGAGCCTTGCTCACTACCACCATTGCCGGGCGCAACAGGCGACCGTTGAGCTGATAGCCCTTCTGGAACACTTTCAACACACTGTTGGGTTCGAGGTCGTGGCTTTCTTGCATGGCCATGGCCTGGTGATGCTCGGCGCTGAACGGTTCGCCGCCTTGCGGATCAATGGCTTCGAGCTGATAACGCTTCAGGGTGTCCTGAAACATTTTCAGGGTCAGTTCGATCCCTTCGCGCATCGGGCGGATGTTTTCGTCATCCGGGTTGGACAACTCAAGGCCACGTTCCAAACTGTCAATAATTGGCAGCAGGTCGCCCGCGAACTTTTCCAGCCCGAACTTGTGAGCTTTTTCTACGTCCTGCTCGGCACGGCGGCGGACGTTCTGCAGATCGGCGGCAACACGCAAAGACTGATCCTGCGCAGCGGCCAACTGCTCTTCGAGCACTTGCACACGAGTTGCCAGTTCATCACCGACAGCCGAATTGGCGTCTGGAGTTTGCGTATCCTGCGTCTGTTCGTCAGCCATAGATTTCTCCTTTCAAAATCATGCGCGAACTCAACTCGCGCTTCTGTTCCGGTATATGGGGCCACAATTTCCAGGTTCAAGGGCGCAGGCGCTATCAAAAGTCTTTGGCGTGCCCCAGATCAACTTCGGCCCGATCATTCTCCTTTGCACTAAAAAACCTGAGTAACCGAGCAAATTGAGCTAAGCATCAGGATTGTCAGCCCAGAACAAAACACTGTATAAATAACCAGACCTAAAGCCTGGGAGCGGCCGTCATGCTCGTGCACCTGTCTGTACACAACTACGCCATCGTTGAACATCTGGATCTCGAACTGGATCGCGGGATGAGCGTAATCACAGGCGAAACCGGCGCCGGCAAGTCGATCATGCTCGACGCCCTGGGCCTGACCCTTGGCGACCGTGCCGACAGTGGCGTGGTGCGCCCCGGCGCAGACAAGGCCGACATTCTGGCCACCTTCGACCTCGCAGACATCCCCGAAGCCGAGGCCTGGCTAGCCGAGCGCGACCTTAATAATGACGGCCCGTGCATCCTGCGCCGAGTCATCACCGCCGAAGGGCGCTCACGCGGCTATATCAATGGAACGCCCTGCCCCCTTGGCGACCTGAAAGCCCTGGGTGAGTTGCTGATTGATATCCATAGCCAGCATGAACACCAGTCCCTGCTCAAAACCGACACCCATCGCCGCCTGCTCGACGAATACGCTGGCGCCACTGACCTTGCCCGGCAGGTACAACTGGCTGCCCAGCGCTGGCGCCAGACCCGGCAGGAGCTGGAGCGACTGTCCAATTCCGGCGACGAGCAACGCGCCCGCCACCAATTGCTCAGCTATCAGCTTGAAGAGCTGGAAAGCCTGGGTCTTGGCGAAACCGAGCTGGAACAACTGGAACAGGAACACAAGAACCTCACCAACGCCGAAACCCTACTGGGTATCTGCCGCCAGGTGGTGGAGCAATGCAGCGAGAGCGATTCCGGCAATGTGCTCAATGCGCTCACGGCCAGCCTCAACCGACTATCCAGTGTTAACAGCGCCTCAGGCCCACTGAGTGAAGCCACCACCCTACTGACCAGTGCGCAAATCCAGGTAGAGGAAGCCGTAGGCGAACTCAATCGCTTTCTTGATCATTTCGACGCCGACCCGGCGCGCCTTCAGGAGATAGAAGAGCGCCTGGACACCATCTATACCCTGGCGCGCAAACATCGAATCCAGCCCACCGAAGTGGCAACCATGCAGCAAAAACTGCTGGATGAAATCGAGACCCTGAACGCAAATGACGAATCCATTGAGCGACTGGGCGAAGAGCTCAGCTCTTTTGCCCGCCACTATCAGGAGAAGGCCCGCGAACTGAGCGATCTGCGCCAACAGGCCGCCACCAGCCTGGCTGGCGCCGTCGAGCAGGAAATTCAGCGCCTGGGCATGCCGGGCGGGCGCTTTAGCATCGAGTTGCGCACCAACGCCAGCAATGAGCTGCAACCCTACGGCCTGGAGCAGGTAGAGCTACTGGTCAGCGCCAACCCTGGGCAACCGCTCAAGGCTCTGGCAAAAGTGGCGTCTGGTGGTGAGCTATCGCGAATCAGCCTGGCGATCCAAGTGATTACCGCGCAAACCTCACGGGTACCGACACTGGTGTTCGATGAAGTAGACGTAGGTATCGGTGGCCCCACTGCGGAAATTGTTGGTCAGTTACTGCGCCGCCTGGGGGATCGCGGCCAGGTGCTGACCGTCACTCACTTGCCACAAGTGGCGGCTCAAGGGCATCAACACTTGTTTGTGCACAAGGTGAGAAACAGCGATGCGACACACACTGCGGTATCCAAACTGAACAAGTCGGAGCGCGTAGAAGAAGTGGCACGGATGCTCGGAGGGATCGACTTGACCAAAGAGTCTTTGGCACACGCGAAGAAAATGGTCGTAGCCGCTAAGGCTTGAGACGAACTTTTCCCTATTATAGAAAGCACGAAGGCGACCCTAGGGTCGCCTTCGATCGTTTCGCAGAGCAATTCTGCGTCGTTTTTACTTTTTCTTACGGATGTACAACACGAGATTGTGGTCGACCAAATCGAATCCATGCTCCTCAGCAATTTCGTGCTGGAGCTTTTCGATTGCAGGGCTGGTGAACTCGATAACCTCATTGGTATCCAGGTCAACCATGTGATCGTGATGACCACCGTCAGCCAATTCGAACACTGCATGACCGCCGTCGAAATTATGACGAACCACCAGCCCTGCGGCTTCAAACTGGGTCAGTACACGGTAAACCGTGGCCAGGCCGACGTCCTCGTTAGACTCCATCAGCGCCTTGTAAACATCCTCGGCACTCATGTGGCGCTGCTCAGCAGAATCGAGCATTTGTAGAATCTTGACTCGTGGCAGAGTCACTTTAAGACCGGCTTTGCGTAGTTCGCTATTTTCAACCATGGTTAGCTTTCTCGCGGATGCTGCTTCGCAGCTTCTCTTAATACGGGTATGATCGGCGTTTACGTTGTCCCAGCCAAGATAGTGGAAGTCGCCCACCGATGCAAAACACCAAGCTCTTGCTAACCAGTTTCACCCTTGTGGGACTGCTCGCACTCGCCGGTTGTTCATTCCCCGGGGTTTACAAAATCGACATCCAGCAGGGCAATGTCGTCACGCAGGACATGATAGACCAGTTACGCCCGGGAATGACCCGACGGCAAGTACGGTTTATTATGGGCAATCCCCTGCTGACCGACACTTTTCACGCCGATCGCTGGGATTATCTCTATAGCCTGCAACCTGGTGGCGGTGAACGCCAACAGGAGCGCGTCAGCGTCATTTTCAATGGCAATGACCAGCTTGTCAGCCTGTCGGGTGATTTCATGCCAGGCGTAAGCCGCGATCAAGCACTGCTCGGCAACGATAACGGCGCGAATGTGACTGCACCTGTGCAGGAAAGCGAGAAGCCGAAGTCCGAAGTACCAGCCAAGCCAGGCTCCTTGCTCGACAAGATCCAGAAAGACGTCGACGGGGTCGAAACGGTCCCTGTCCCGACGCCCCAGCCTCTGGACACCAGCCCGCAGTAACATTGTGGCGCATATAAAAAGCCCGGCATGCCGGGCTTTTTGTTACCTGTCCTGTCGTTCAGCCAGCTTATGGATTCTGCCGCTTTGCCAACGCCGCCTTGGCCGCACGGAGCCTGCGCACTTCTTTAGGGTCCACAAGCAAGGGCCGATAGATTTCAATGCGATCGCCCGATTGTACGGGACGCACCTCAGCATCCGTGACGACCCTACCGAATACCCCCAAAGGGCAATCAGCCAGATCCAGCTCAGGAAACTGCACAGCCATCCCTGAGAACTGCACTGCCGCGCGCAAACTGGTTCCCGAAGCCACCGTCAACGCCAGCAAAACCTGGCGATCCTCGGCGGCATATACCACCTCAATCTCAACCATGCAGCTGCTTGGCTCGCTGGCAGAATGCATCCACCAGGGTATTGGCCGCCTGATTGAACAACGGCCCCAATGTCGCCCGCACAATCGGCCCAGCGTAATCAAACGACAGGTCCAGGCTGATCTTGCACGCCTTGTCGGTAAGCGCCTTGAACACCCACACACCATGCAGCTGGGTAAACGGCCCTTCCTGCAGATTCATCTCAATGGACTTGCCCGGCACCAGTACATTACGCGTAACGAAGTGCTGACTGAGTCCGCCTTTCGCCACCCCGACACTGGCAACCATATGCTCATCACTGCTTTCCAGCACCTCGGCAGTTGAACACCAAGGCAGGAATTCCGGGTAACGCGCCACGTCGTTGACCAGATCATAGAGCGCCTGCGCCGGATAGGGCAGCAGGGCCGAACGTTGAATATGCGTCGTCATGTGTGCGTGATTTCCACAGCTGAGCGGCAAACATCGCGAAAGAACAGTCGGATCCGCGAAAGAAAAAAACCAAAGAACTGCCCGTATTGTCCGGGATTCGACCAACACGCTCAAGCACGCAGGTTGACCGTAGCCGACACGCTCGCAACTCCCTATAATGCCGCCCCTATGGCTAAACAAAAGAAACACCCCACAGGGACCATCGCGCAAAATAAAAAAGCGCGACACGATTACTTCATCGAACATCGGTTCGAGGCTGGTTTGGTCCTGGCCGGCTGGGAAGTAAAGAGTCTGCGTGCCAGCAAGTTGCAACTGGTCGACAGCTACGTATTGCTCAAGGATGGCGAGGCATGGCTGCTCGGCAGTCATATCACCCCGCTGACAACCGCGAGCACCCACGTGATTGCCGACCCGGTGCGCACGCGCAAACTATTGCTCAATGCCCGCGAACTGGAAAAGCTCGCCGCAGCCGTACAACAGAAAGGCTACGCCTGTATCTGCCTGTCCTGGTATTGGAGCAAGCATCTGGTCAAGTGCGAGATCGCACTGGGCAAGGGCAAGAAGGAATACGATAAGCGTGATACAGAGCGCGAACGCGATTCCAACCGCGAGCTGCACCGCGCCGTGCGCAACAAGGGCAAGGAAGAATAATCCTTGTAACGATGTAGCCTCGGGACTTCCCCCCGGCTACATCCCCTTGCGCCGTTCCGCACGCGCCACGCGCTGAACCTCCTGACGCACTTCCTCCAACACTTCCTGCACGTACTCCAGGTGACGTGTCGAGACGTCTCTCGCCTGCTCGGCCCGCCCCTCAATAATCGCCAGGTACAGTTCCCGGTGCTGGCTGATCAGCATGTCACGGGTCTCTGTACGCTGCTGATACATGCCACCAATGTTGGTCACCACGTTACGCTTGAGCAGGTCGAACAAACCGCGAATGGTGTGCAACAACACCGCGTTATGACTGGCCTCCGCAATAGCCAGATGGAACCTCGCATCCGCAGCACCCTCCTCGACTCGGCTCACTTCATCTACGCGGGTATAGCAATCCTGTAGCGCGTCGAATGCAGCGGTCAGCCGCTCACGGTCGACCTCAGTAGCTCGCAATGCTGCGTAATAAGCACAGGACGCTTCAAGGGTCTGACGAAACTCCAGCAGGTCACGCTGGGCCTCGGGATTGTTTTCCAACAGGTGCAACAGCGGGTCGCTGAACGTCGAGCCCAGTGACTCGGCAACATAATTGCCCCCACCCTGACGGCTCACCAACAAGCCCTTGGCCGCGAGTTTCTGAATCGCCTCCCGCAATGAAGGACGCGACACACCAAACTGCTCAGCCAAAGCGCGCTCGGCCGGCAAGCGTTCACCCGACTTCAGCGTGCCCTCAAGGATCATCCCTTCAAGCTGCTCGACAATATCGTCAGACAAACGGCGCTGACGCACCTGATCAAACCCCATAACTCGCTCTCCATCATCCCGACCACTCGCCGGGCCCTCTATTCTGGCCTATCGCCGCCCTTCCAGCACCTATCAGAACCGCTTCGACTCACCCAGCCAGATCATCTCGCCCACCGACCTACGACCAAAGTTTCGCGAGCGGCAAATTGACACATCTTCAGAAGGCTTTTAACCTAGCCATCAGCGATTGTAAATTGGTATTACCAATTATCCAAGTCGACTATGAAGTGCCTGACCAACAACAATTAGGGGCCACCCCATATGCAAACCTGGCAACAGCTCTACAGCCCGCTCGGCAGCCTCGGCCTGTCCGCATTGGCCGCCGTTATTCCGATCGTATTCTTCTTCCTGGCGCTGGCCGTGTTTCGCCTCAAAGGCCACGTAGCCGGCAGCATCACCCTGGCGTTATCGATACTGGTGGCGATCTTTGCCTTCCAGATGCCGGTGGACATGGCGCTGGCCGCTGCCGGTTACGGTTTTGCCTATGGCCTGTGGCCTATTGCCTGGATCATTGTCGCGGCGGTGTTTCTCTACAAACTCACCGTCAAGAGCGGCCAGTTCGAGATCATCCGCAGCTCTGTCCTGTCGATCACCGATGACCAGCGCCTGCAGGTGCTGTTGATCGGTTTCTGCTTCGGCGCATTCCTGGAAGGTGCCGCCGGTTTCGGCGCGCCCGTGGCAATTACCGCCGCACTACTGGTAGGCCTGGGCTTCAACCCATTGTACGCAGCCGGCCTGTGCCTGATTGCCAATACCGCGCCCGTCGCCTTCGGGGCCCTGGGAATTCCAATCATCGTGGCAGGGCAAGTGACCGGAATCGATGCTTTCAAGATCGGCGCCATGACCGGTCGCCAGCTGCCGCTGCTCTCGCTGTTCGTGCCGTTCTGGCTGGTATTCATGATGGATGGCCTGCGTGGTGTTCGCGAAACCTGGCCGGCGGCGCTGGTCGCGGGCCTGAGCTTTGCCATTACGCAGTACTTCACGTCCAACTTCATCGGCCCGGAACTGCCGGACATCACCTCGGCCCTGGCCAGCCTGATCTCTCTGACGCTGTTCCTGAAAGTCTGGCAACCCAAACGCACCGCGGGCGCGCAGATTGCCGGCGCCACTTCCGACGTAGCGATTACCGCCAGCGCCGGCGGCTTCGGCCTGCCGCGCAGCACCGTCGCCTCACCTTACAGCCTGGGGCAGATTTTCAAGGCCTGGTCACCGTTCCTGATCCTCACCGTACTGGTCACCATCTGGACCCTCAAACCGTTCAAGGCGATGTTCGCCGCAGGCGGCTCGATGTACAGCTGGGTATTCAACTTCGCGATCCCCCACCTGGATCAAATGGTGATCAAGGTTGCACCCATCGTGACCAACCCGACTGCAATTCCGGCGATATTCAAGCTGGACCCGATCTCAGCGACTGGTACCGCGATTTTCTTCTCCGCACTGATCTCGATGCTGGTACTGAAAATCAACGCCAAGATTGGTCTTACCACCTTAAAAGAGACGTTCTACGAGTTGCGTTGGCCGATCCTGTCTATCGGCATGGTGCTGGCATTCGCCTTTGTCACCAATTACTCCGGCATGTCTTCGACCATGGCGCTGGTATTGGCCGGCACCGGCGCAGCCTTCCCATTCTTCTCGCCTTTCCTCGGCTGGCTGGGGGTTTTCCTGACAGGCTCCGACACATCCTCCAACGCCCTGTTCAGCTCGTTGCAAGCCACCACAGCGCACCAGATCGGCGTCAACGACACGCTTCTGGTCGCTGCAAACACCAGCGGTGGCGTGACCGGCAAAATGATCTCGCCGCAATCGATCGCCGTGGCCTGCGCCGCTACCGGACTGGTGGGCAAAGAATCCGACCTGTTCCGCTTCACCCTCAAGCACAGCCTGTTCTTCGCCACGATAGTCGGGCTGATCACCCTGGCCCAGGCCTACTGGTTTACCGGCATGCTGGTGCACTAAAGCCGTAGCAATAGGGTCATAACCGACGCCGGGTTGTAACCTCGGCGTCGGCTTTGCGCAATCGTGTCAATACGGCGCCCAGGGGGGTGCTGATCCTGGAGGACCAATGAGTCTGCCTGCCGCTTTCCTTGCTGACGTCGCACAGTTGATCCCAAAAGATCGGCGTTTCGACGATCCACTGTCCACCCTCGCATTCGGCACCGATGCCAGCTTTTACCGACTGGTTCCACAACTGGTGATCCGTGTCGAGTCGGAAGACGAAGTGGTGGCGTTGCTGCAACTGGCCCAGCGTGAACGCGTGCCGGTGACCTTCCGCGCGGCCGGCACCAGCCTGTCCGGACAAGCGATAAGCGACTCGGTGCTGATCGTGCTGGGGGACAATTGGAACGGCCGCGAGATTCGCGGGCAAGGCACTCAGATCCGCCTGCAACCCGGCGTAATCGGCGCACAGGCTAACGCCTGGCTGGCGCCATTCGGGCGCAAGATCGGCCCAGACCCGGCGTCGATCAACGCCTGCAAAATCGGCGGTATCGTCGCCAACAACGCCAGTGGCATGTGCTGCGGTACGGCACAGAACACCTACCACACCCTGGCCGGGATTCGTCTGGTCCTGGCCGATGGCAGTCGCCTCGATACAGAAGACGCGACCAGCATTACGGCGTTTCGTGAACAGCACGGCGCACTGCTTGAGCGCCTGGCGACACTGGGTCGTGAGACGCGGGCAAACGCCGAATTGGCAGCAAAAATACGCCACAAATATCGTCTGAAAAATACTACCGGCCTGTCACTCAACGCCTTGGTGGATTTTGATGATCCGCTGGATATCCTCAGCCATCTATTGGTGGGCTCCGAGGGTACCCTCGGGTTTATCAGCGCAGTCACCTACGACACCGTAATCGACCACCCAAACAAGGCGTCGGCGCTGATTGTGTTTCCGGATGTGGAGACCTGCTGCAACGCAGTCACCGTACTGAAAACCCAACCGGTGTCGGCCGTCGAGCTGCTGGATCGACGCAGCATGCGCTCGGTGCAGGACAAACCGGGCATGCCTGCATTCGTACAGCACTTGTCAGAAAATGCCTGCGCCCTGTTGATTGAATCCCGCGCCGCATCGCCGTCATTGCTGCATGAACAATTGGCGCTGATCATGGCGTCGCTGACCGGTTTCCCGGTGGAGAAACAGGTCGACTTCACCGAAGACCCGGCGGAAAACGCCCGCCTGTGGGCAATCCGCAAGGACACCTTCCCCGCCGTTGGTGCTGTACGAAAAACCGGCACCACGGTGATCATCGAAGACGTCACCTTCCCGGTCGAGCAACTGGCCATTGGCGTGAACCGCTTGATCGAACTGTTCGACAAACATCACTACGACGAAGCCATCCTTTTCGGACATGCCCTGGAAGGTAATCTGCACTTTGTGTTCACCCAAGGCTTCAGCAGCGCGGAAGAAGTTACACGCTATCAAGCGTTCATGGATGACGTCGCGCAATTGGTGGCCGTGGAGTTCGGCGGCTCGCTGAAGGCGGAGCACGGCACCGGCCGCAATATGGCACCCTTCGTCGAGCTGGAATGGGGCAGCGACGCCTATCAACTGATGTGGCAACTCAAACGCCTGCTCGATCCCAACGGCATTCTCAACCCGGACGTGGTGCTCAGCGAAGACCCGCAGATTCACCTCAAGCACCTCAAGCCGCTGCCTGCAGCCGACGAGCTTGTGGATAAGTGCATTGAGTGCGGCTTCTGTGAACCGGTATGCCCATCGAAAGGCCTGACGCTGAGCCCTCGCCAGCGCATCGTAATCTGGCGAGATATACAGGCGAAAAAACGCGCCGGCGTCGACACCTCCGAATTGGAAGCGGCCTACCACTACCAGGGCATCGACACGTGTGCCGCTACCGGCCTATGCGCCCAGCGCTGCCCAGTAGGAATCAATACCGGCGACTTGGTGAAAAAACTGCGAAGCCGTGACGCCGACCGTACGAAAACCGCCGAATGGCTGGCCACCCATTTCGCCACGGCACTGCAAGGTGCGCGCTTTACCCTGCATGTAGCCAATGGCGCACGCATGCTGCTGGGGGCACCTCGCCTGGCGAAGCTCTCGGCCACCGTGACCAAGCTCTCCAAGGGGCAGATCCCGCAGTGGAGCAACGCCATGCCACAACCGGAAAAAGCCATTCGCTTCAGCCCGGCAGTGACGGATGAGCGGCCACGGGTGGTCTACCTGGCGGCCTGCGTCTCACGCGCCATGGGCCCGGCGGCCAGTGATAAAGAGCAGATGTCGCTGTACGAAAAAACCCAGACACTGCTGGAAAAAGCCGGTTACCAGGTCGTGTTTCCCGACAATCAGGACAACCTGTGCTGCGGCCAGCCCTTCGCCTCCAAAGGCTACGCCGAACAGGCAGAACACAAACGCCAGGAACTGATCGGCGCCCTGCTCCACGCCAGCCGCGGCGGCCTGGACCCGATCTATTGCGACACCAGCCCCTGCACCCTGCGCCTGGTGCAAGACCTTGGCGAAACGCGCCTGGACCTCTACGACCCAGTACGTTTCATCCGCACGCACCTGATGGACCGTCTCGATTTCACACCGCAAGAAGCGCCGATCGCCGTACACGTCACCTGCAGCACCCAACACCTGGGAGAAAGCCAGGCCCTGATCGACCTGGCCCGCCGCTGTGCCAAAACCGTGGTGATCCCGGAAGGCATTCACTGCTGCGGATTTGCCGGCGACAAAGGTTTCACCACGCCGGAACTCAACGCCCACTCGCTGCGCTCCCTCAAGGATGCGGTGCAATATTGCAGCGAGGGCATCTCCACCAGCCGCACCTGCGAAATCGGCCTAAGCCAGCATGGCGGCATCGATTATCACGGATTGGTGTACCTCGTGGATCGCGTGACCCAGGCCCGCGCCCATTAACCCCGCAAAAAAACAGAACCCCTGCGCGCTGGCGTAGTCATCTGCATAGGCCTCGACGAACGAGGCCCATCAGTGATGTCGCTGGCAGCCCTTGAACGCCAGCAGCGTCGAGCCCTTTTGCGCAAGGAGATACCCTATGAAGCGTTCCGCTCTTGCTGGCTTGTTCATTACCGCTGCGATGCTGGCCTCCCCTGTTTTCGCAGCGGGCGAGCCCGATCTGTGCAAGATCAACCTGGACAAAATCAACAACGGTAAAGCGCTGCTCGCCACCGACACCAGTGGCAAAAGCGGTGAAATAGACACAGCCGTCTCCCAGGCCAAGGCCGCCCACGCCGCCGGTGACGACAAGAAGTGCATCGAGATCACCTCAAAGGCCTTGCAAGACCTGCAGAACATCGACAAAGGCAGCCAATAAACGATAGGGCCAACCTTCGGGTTGGCCTTCCGTGACCGTTTGGCGTACACTGCACAGGCTTGTCACTCACTATGAAACAACGAGTTACAAGCACGGGGCCGTTTAGGATTCGACGCCGGTCGCGAAACTTTAGGTGCATGCCGAGTTGGTAACAGAACTCGTAAATCCACTGTTGCAACTACTTATAGTTGCCAATGACGAAAACTACGGCCAGGAATTCGCTATCGCTGCGTAAGCAGCCTTAGACCTGAGCTTCTGGTACCTTCGGGTCCAGCAATCACCAGGGGATGTCTGTAAACCCAAAGTGATTGTCATATAGAACAGAATCGCCGTGCAGTACGTTGTGGACGAAGCGGCTAAAACTTACACAACTCGCCCAAAGCACCCTGCCCTTCGGGTCGCTGAGGGTTAACTTAATAGAAACGGCTACGCATGTAGTACCGACAGCGGAGTACTGGCGGACGGGGGTTCAAATCCCCCCGGCTCCACCACTTCATCATCTAAAGACGTCCACGGACGTCTTTTTTTGTGCCTGGAATCCGGTAAATACGGGGGCTTCAGGGCTATTGGGTGCTTTCGAGGCTTTTAGAGTTCCAGGCGATTTGGTATTCCCAATGGTATTCCCGGCTACCTGGCGCTAATCTTGGGAATACCAAAAGGTGTCATGGAGTACTTCTCATGTGCGCTCAAACCACCCGCCTCTCCGACCGCCAGCTCAAGGCGGTCAAACCGAAAGACAAAGATTACGTCCTCACCGATGGCGACGGGCTCCAGCTGCGAGTCAGAGTCAATCGCTCGATGCAGTGGAATTTCAACTACCGGCATCCTGTCACCAAGAATCGAATCAACATGGCACTCGGCTCTTATCCCGAGGTTTCTCTTGCGCAAGCAAGGAAGAAAACCGTCGAGGCCAGAGAGCTGCTTGCACAGGGCATCGACCCAAAAGCTCAGCGCAATGAGCTGCAGGAAGCCAAACGAGCGGAAACGGAACATACGTTCGAGAACGTAGCCACCGCATGGTTCGAATTGAAGAAGGACTCCGTCACCCCGGCGTATGCTGAAGACATCTGGCGCTCGCTTACACTGCACGTTTTTCCAAGCATGAAATCAACGCCGTTATCGGAAGTGAACGCGCCGATGGTAATCAAGCTGCTTCGTCCGATTGAAGCTAAAGGCAGCCTCGAGACAGTTAAGCGATTGAGCCAGCGCCTTAACGAGATCATGACCTACGGGGTCAACTCCGGAATGATCTTTGCCAACCCTCTCAGCGGCATTCGAGCGGTGTTCAAGAAACCGCAAAAAGAAAACATGCCAGCACTTCCCCCCGAAGAACTACCCGATCTCATGGTGGCGATTGCCAACGCCAGCATCAAACGCATCACCCGCTGCCTGATCGAATGGCAACTGCACACCATGACCCGTCCTGCAGAGGCTGCCGGAACGACCTGGGCAGAAATAGATTTCGAGAAGCGTGTCTGGACTATCCCAAAGGAGCGCATGAAAAAACGCCGTGCGCACCCCATCCCCCTGAGCGATCCGGCGCTCGCGCTACTAGAGACACTCCAGCCCTACAGCGGCCACCGAGAACATGTGTTTCCGGCAGATAGAAATCCTCGTACCCACGCCAACAGCCAAACCGCGAACATGGCGTTAAAGCGTATGGGTTTCCAAGACCGGTTGGTCAGCCACGGTATGCGATCGATGGCCAGCACCATCCTCAACGAACATGGATGGGACCCTGAGTTGATCGAGGTCGCCCTCGCCCACGTCGACAAAGACGAAGTCCGAAGTGCGTACAACAGAGCGGACTACATCGAGCGTAGGCGTCCGATGATGGTTTGGTGGAGCGAGTACATTCAAAAGGCCGCTACCGGTAATTTGTCGGTGACGGCGATTCATGAAAACAAAAACGGCAAAATCATTCCGTTTCGTTAATCACCTCCTGCTGGCGACAATGGCGACAGCGGCGACAACCTATGTATTTAGCGGTCCGGCGTATGGCGACAACGTGGCGACAGTCGCCACCAGCCGCATCGCCCATAACCTTTTCAGGCCCAGCCCCTGAGGGCGGGAAGGCTTGCCTTCCTGCCCTCAGGGGCTCACTTTAAAAACCGACGAACGACCTATCATCCATCTGAAGGCCACCTTCTTCCATACATGTCCACTGCCTAAAAACGCCATCCCACCCGCCGAGCACGCGCTACACCTGAGCCGAAAAGCGCTGTCATCGACAGCATTGCCAAAGTAGCAAGGGGTCTTTAAGCCCAGCGCTCGCTTCCGATAAAGCACAGGCACGCTCAACGTAGCGAAGCCCACTTACCCACAGTGCAGTAGTCCGACTCGTACATGGACTTTGGGTTACTTCAGCCCTGGCCTTCTAGAGTCAGATAAATAGTTCCTGTACATTTTTCATCGCACTATCGGCAAAGCTTTGCAGGAAAGCCTCGAACGCTGGCACGTCTTCCTTGCCGCCGGTGTAGGGCTGGCCAATGATAGTCCAGGTCGCCAGGCTCTGGCGCTCGCCTTGAGGAGCAACCTGCATTACTGCCCATAGGTTGCCGATATTCAACGACGTGTAGATCAGTGACCAGGTCATGGCCATCGCTTGGTCGTCATGCGTATTGAGTTGCTCAATCACCACATTACCGTCCTTGAACAGCTTCTTGCGTACCGAACGCACGCCCTCGCCGGTCATTTCAATATGGGAAAGCGCAGGGATAAACTTGGCGAAACCGGAGAAATCTCCGACGACTTTCCACACGCTGCGAGCATCGCCGTTCACGATCACGCTGGCGACGACGGGGTGGCCCACTGGGTTGCGGACCAGGGTATCGGGTTCAAAATGTTGCATGAGAAAGCTCCTTTTTTGTTTAGATGAAATCGATTTGCTTGAGGTAGTCACAGCCTTTTTGCAGCAGCGCACTGCTCTTGGCCGGGTAGTCTTCCCCCATGCTCTGGATGCCTGAGAGCGCATTGCGGTACTCGATCATTGAGATATCACCAATGTCTTCTTCAAAACCATTAAGGTAAAAACCGACCACCCCGAACAGTGCGTTATTACTGTCGATGGCCGACAGGCGCTGTTGCCATTGCGTCACCGGGACCATCTGGAAGTCGTGACCGGCAGCGCGAAACGCCTCCACATAGTGAGTCCATGATAGGGGCTGCGGGTTGTGCAGGTTGAACACCGCTTTGGAACGGTTATGGCGGCTGGCATGAAAGGCAATGAACCGGGCGAGGAAATCCACCGGCATCAGGTCGAAATTAAGCGCCAGTTCGGGCACTTCCTTAAGCTGCAGTGAGCCTTTGAGCATCAACATCAAGCGGTTCTGGTGCGGCTGACACACCCCGGTTCGCGTATTGAATGCAATGTTTCCCGGCCGGTAGAGGTTGACCCAGACGCCCGACTCGCTGGCATTCCACAAAATGCGCTCAGCCACCCACTTGGAAAGGTTGTAACCATTGCGAATGTAGATCGGCGGCGTGAACGCCGGTGGCTCTTCCAACACCCGCCCCTGTTCATCCACTGCGCTTGAAGCTGACAGGGTGGAGATGAAGTTGAAAATCTTCTTGCTGCGCCCTTCACACAGTTGCAGGCATTCGAGCACAGGCGTGACGTTGTCCTTGACCAGCGACTCGTAGTCGAGCACGTGGTTGACGTTGGCCGCGTTATAGATCAACACGCCATATTCACGGTCCAGCCATTCATAGTCCTGCTCGGATAACCCCAGGCGTGGCTTGCTGATATCCGCCGCCAATACCTTTACGCGGCTCAGGTCCAGATGCTCGAGACGGTTCTGGATCAGCGCCTGCTCGAAGCGCTGCTGGGCGCTCATCCCCGCCGACTCGCGAACCAGGCAAGCCACTTCGGTACTGCCCAGTTCCAGCAGTGCCTCGACAATATGCACGCCGAGAAAACCATTGGAGCCGGTCACGATGACCTTGTGTATGTTGCCCAGCCGACTGATCGGCAACACGTCCAGTTCAGGCCGAATCATCGCGTCCTGCAGCGCTTGAGGGCTGACCGTAGCGGTGGCATCGACGTGCTGGTCGATCAGGTTGGCAAGGTTGATCAGGGTGGGCTGTTCGATAAAACGGTTGATCGAGACCCCCTTGCTAAACGTTTCGCGAATGCCCATGAGCATCTGCGACAAAAGGATCGAATGCCCCCCCAGATTAAAGAAACTGTCATCCACGGAGATGTCCTCCGCGGGTAGGTCCAACAGCCTGGACCACAGCTCCAGCAACTGCTGCTGGGTGATGTTCTGGGGTGCCAGGTGCGGCCCTTGGGTCTTGTAGTTGACTGGTAAGTCTCTCAAGGCTTTGCGGTCGATCTTGCCATTGGCCGTGGCCGGCAAACGCTCCAGCAGGCAGTAGGCGCTGGGGCGCATGTAGTCGGGTAAATGCTTGAGCGCATAAGCCTGCAACTTTTCGCTGGCCACTTGGCCTTCGGCATTTTGGGGCTGAGAGAAAAAGGCCAGGATGCGCCGCTGGTTATCGATGACCACCGCCAGTTGACGGAACAGTTGGCTCGATTGCAGCAGGTGCTCGATTTCTTCCGGCTCGACCCGGAACCCGCGAATCTTCACCTGGTTATCCAGGCGCCCGATGATCTGGATGCCTTCGCGGGTCCAACGCGCCAGATCGCCGGTACGGTACAGGCGCACCCGTTGACCGTCGGGCAACTCATGCAGGCGGTAACGTTCGGCAGTCATTTCCAACGCACCGAGGTAGCCAGCACCTACGCCGGGCCCGGCGATGTGAATCTCACCGCTGTCCGCTTCGCCTACCGGTTGACCGTGTTCATCCAGCAGGTAAACCGAGGTATTGGCAATCGGCACGCCCAGGTTGCGATTGTTGTCTGCGGGCTGGAAGGTGCGGCAGGTGGCGAGCACCGTGGTCTCGGTGGGACCGTAAATATTGTGCAGCGCACAATGGCCCACCAGTTGCTCGATCACCTGGGGCTCGCACACATCACCGCCCGTCACCAGGTGCTGGATGCCGTACAGCGATTTGAGCTGAATAATGCTGAGCAAGGCCGGCGGCAAGAACGCATGGGTAACCTGTTCTTGCTGGATCAACTCGGCAAGCGCCACCGGGTCGCGGCGCTGGTCTTCGGTGGGCACGATCAACTCGCCGCCCTGGATAAGCGTGGGGAAGATATCCAGCAACGACGCATCGAAGTTGATGGTGGAAAACTGTAAGGCTCGACTGTGATGGCTCAGTTCCACATAGAGGGCATACCACGCACAGAAGTGGCTCAGGTTATCGACCGTCAGCAACACGCCCTTGGGTTGCCCGGTGGTACCCGAGGTATAAATCGCCACGCAAGGCGCCGAGCCGCTAAGCGCTACTCGCAGCAGGCGCTGATCCGGGGCCAGGGCGACCCGGCTGTAACCCTGGGCGCCGTGGTGGAAGAAATCCAGGTGGCTGATGTCCAGGGTGGCCAGGCCCGGCAGTGGGTCGTCTGCCTGGATGTCCTGAATCAGCAAGCAGGCGCCGGAATGCTTGAGGATCGCCGTGCGGCGCTCAACAGGATGGTTCGGGTCCAGGGGCAAGTACACCGCGCCACACCCGAGCACCGCCAGGATCGCCGCGTAGAGCGCCGTGCCTTTAGGCAACGAGATAGCGACCACCGTCACCCCGCCGGTGGAGATTTCAAGCAAAGGCTGCAAGCGCTCTTGAATCGCCACGCTATAGGCATGCAATTGCGCGTAGGACATGCCACGCCCCTGCACTTTCAGGGCGTTGCGCTCGGCATTGATCAGCAGGCTATCGGCCAGGCGTTGTATAAAGGGGCGCTTGGCGTCCTCCAGGATCCCGGTGTTGACAGTTGCATTGTGGTGATGGCACCACACCAGGCTGTCGATCAGCGTCAGGCTCGACAACCGGTCGAGCGCCCGTACCGGCTCACGGGGCACCTCAAGATAGTCGGCGCTACGTGAGAAACGCCCAATGTGCATACTGGCCATCTCCACCACCTGCGCAACCGCTTCGTGCGCCAGGTCGGCGCCGTTGCCAGCGGCATCGGCGCACACCTCGCGGCGCCCCAGCAACATCCAGTCGCCGTCACCAGGACGCCATAGGCAGTCCACCCGCACTGGCGCAAAGACATCGCTGGCATTATCGGAGTGCGCCCGCAAAGACAGGCGCTGACACGACGGATAATGGGGCAGTTGCGCCGTGCTGGCGTCATCTATCAGCAAGTCCGGCGCCGGTAACCGGCAAAGATCAATGGCGTTATCACTGGTCAACAAGTGGGCCGTGTGGCCCATCTGCTCCAGCTCTTGCGTAAGGCAGGCGAGCGCATGGCTGCGCCCGCACAGAACGATATCAAGATGTCTCATTGAAGTTGTCCTCTAGCGCAGATAATCGGCGAGCGCTTCCTGCATGCAGGGAGCGTCGAGCAGGGCGCTGTGTTTGAAGAATCGGACGATGTTGCCTACCAGCGGGTGAGACGGCGTGATCGGAAAACTCATGCCTTCGACCTCCTGACGCAAGGCCGCCTTGACCCCGGGGCTTACCGGGAGCTGCTCAATCAGCGCGAAATCAAAGCCCTGCTGGATCTCATTGGTCAGGTACTCACTCAAGAACACCGGCATGATCGAGGCCAGCGCACGCTTGTCCTCCTCGCTCGCAGTGCTCCAGTAGATACGTGTCAACTTGGCCCAGAAGCCCGAATGTCGCCCCTCGTCAGCCAAGTGGTCTGCCATCAGCCCCTTCACCGACGCCTTAACCGAGTCGTCGCGGGCAAAGGCCGCGACATCGTTGGTCAGGGTGTTTTCCGCAATGGCGACACAGATCAACTCGACGGCTGCCTTGAGGTGCTCGGGCGCCATGGCCAGTGCCTTGGGAATCGAACGGCTGAGTTCGATTTCCGCTGGCAAGGCAATGGGTTCGATACCGGTCAGCTCGATGGTCTGTTGCATGTAGTCCATCGCCACAAGGGCGTGATAGTCCTCATCGACCACCACGGTCATGGCGTCATATCGACAGGCAAACGGGAAGCGTATAGCGAAGTTATCTTTCGCAATGCTCCTGGCGGTCTTGTCGACAATTTCGGTTTCAAAAATCACTACATCATTAATAAATTTGTACAAACTTTGAACAAGCACAAAGTGCTGCAAGTGAGCGCATTCCCGTATAAATGTCGCGCCCATGACCAAGGGTTGGCGGCTGATCGGAAATATCAACTTTCCATCATCTTCCAGGCGTCGTCTCGGCCGCGTACGAATGGTCGCCCGCTCCTCCCACGACTCGGAAAATGACTGGTATTCTTCAGCTCTCATGAATCGTTCCCTTTGTTCATGACGATCAGTAGTAATGCACTTCAAACAACAGGCATCCGTCCTTTGAATTAAACGGTCCGTGCTCGGTGTGCGCCGCCCTGAAGAAGTAACTACCGTCGCGATAGGTCTTCTCGGGACGATCCTTACTTGCCAACTCGGTCTGGTCGCCCTCAATCAAATACACTTCTTCGTGATAATCATGGGTGTAGATTTCACGCGTGCCGCCCCCAGGATGGAAACGTACCAACCGCGTACGAACACCGGTTTTCGTCACAGGGTCCAGTGTGTCCTTGAATACCGTCAGGGTAATGTCGCGCTCCGACGTCACCTCAAACCACTGGGCCTGTTCAGCCTCGATGACTTCGAAGTTCATGCTACGCACTCACTGACAGTTTCGCGCATGGACAAACGCAAGTTGTCCCACAAGGCCAAACGGCTTCGCACTGCAGCAATCGCGGACACGTAGACTTCGTCCTGACGCTGGGCATCGCCATTGACCAGTCGCGCCAACAGGCTTTCCGCCGCTGGGCCGTGGTCTTCCGAGTCGACTTCGATGTGACGTTGCAGGTAGTAGCGAAAGGTGGGGGCGTCGTCGGCGGTGATGTCCCAATCATCAAGGATTCGCTGGAACATCTCGGGGATGACGCTTTCACGGCCATGCAGGAAGGCGGCGGCAACACTGTGGGTGGAGGCGTTGATAGCGGTTTCGATGGTGTCGGTGACGAAGGCAGAGGCTGCCAGGCCAGCGCCGCAACGCGTGAGAGCCGTTTGCAGGTCGACGCCGTCGCGCATCAGTTTGACAAAATGTTCGATCTTGTCAGTGCTGGCGCCCACTTCCCGCATAGCGTGCAGGTAAAGTTCGAAGTGGCTGTAATGCCCGCCTTGCAGATTCTGGTCAGACTCCTCGCCTAGGATGATCTCATTGATAAGGTGCGCTGCCGCCGGGTCCAACGGCGGCAGCCAAGGCAGGCGAGTACAGGTCAGGTCCTGTTGCAGGCGCTTGGCCAGAGACATGAAATCCCACACCGCGAATACATGGGTTTCCATAAAGGCACGCAGCACCGGCAAGGAATTGATTTCAGCAAAGATCTGATGGTTGCCCAGTTCTAATTTCTTTGCGCTCAATAGCGACTTTTTATCTTCCATGTTGCGCTCCTTATCAGGCGTTAGTCAGGTCTGGCCACGCGAGACTTACCTGGCTATCTTTTTCCAGGCATAAGCAGGCCTATCTCGCCATTGCCGGCCAGAACTTAAGTCTTATTCAAGTTAGTTATAGTCTCATGCTTCGTTAGCGCGAACTCTAAACCGCCAAAGCAAGACAAAACTTAGAGGAAGTTCATGACACTCGGCAAGTGTTTTTTTGAAAATTAATACAATTTATTTCGGAGCTATAAATACGCAAACAACAGAAGCCCGACCGAAGTTAATAACATCAACTTCGTCAGGCAATAGTTGGCCGACACCCCTTTTCCGGAGTGCAAACCACCTATATGTCATTGCTAAGTTAGCAATCAATCAATCTATGAAGAGGCCATGCGCCTTTTTACCATTCAAGTTCCCTCTTGCTCATTGACAAAGACCCGCTCATTGCTGGCGGACAGAATTTGGTCAACTCTTTACGTGTTGCCGTAATGCGAGCGCCGCCACACCGCACAAGATCAAGGCAATACAGGACACATAGAACGCATCGCTGTAGGCCATCAGATACGCCTCGCGACGCACGGTGTGGATCAGACCCTCGATGAGCTGCTGCTGGGCAGGCAGCAATTGGTTGAATATGAAATCTTCGCTGTCTGCCATGCTGTCGCGCAGCCGCTCCTGCAGCGACGGGGAAAACAGCGTGATCGACTCTCCCACCCGCTCTGAGTGAAAGCGCTCGCGCATCGCGACGATTTGCGTCAGCCCTGCGGTACCCACGGCCCCGCCAAGGTTGCGCAGCATGGAAAACAACGCGGATGCGGAACCGGCTTCATCTTTGGCCAGCCCGGAAACCGCCAGAACAGAAAGCGCCACCATGATCAACGGCTGTCCGATCCCCCGTACCACGGTGGAAGGAATGATTACGTTGGCGGCGCTATCGACGTCCAGGTGCGCGCCGAGGTAGCAACCCAGGGCCATGATGAAAAAGCCGCTGGCGACCATCAGTTTCGGGTTGAGCCACTTCATTAGGCGCGGCATGAACGGTGCCAGTACCAGTTGCACCATACCGTAGGCAATCAGACTGATGCCGATTTCCCGGGCGTTGTACCCCTGCAGTTGGGAAAGGTAATTGGGCACCAGGAACACCAGGCCGAAGGTAGCCCCGCCGAAAATGAACATCGCCGCACTGGCCACTCCGAAGTTGTAGCTCTTGAGCAGGCGCAGGTTGATGAAGGAGCGGCTGCCGTACAACTGCGACAGCACGAAGTACACCAGAGCGAGCCCGGCGATCAGCGACATCCACACAATGAAATCGGAGCCGAACCAGTCCTTGCGCCCACCTTCCTCCAGCACGATCTGCAAGCCTCCCAGGCCGACGATCATGGCGAGGATGCCGCCCCAGTCACCGCGTTTGAGCAGGCTCAACTGCATGGGCTTGGCATCGATGGACCATGCCACCGCCAGCAACAAGAGAATGCCCGGCGCCAGTTGCAGGTAAAAAATCCAGCGCCACGAATAAGCATCGGTCAACCAGCCACCAATGGATGGCCCGGCGGCCTGGGCAACGCTGTTGGACAAGGCGAACAAGGCCATGCCCATCGCGATCTTGCTGGGCGGGAGCTCGGTGATGATCAACTGGAATGACAAGGGGATCAGCACCGCGCCGGCGGCCCCCTGGATCACTCGAATGATGATCATCACTTCCAGGTTGGGCGCCCAGGAGCAGGCAATGGACGCCACCAGGAATACAAACGATCCCACCAGCATCACTCGCCGCAGCGAGAACACCTGGACCAACCAGGCCGTCAGCGGAATCATCACGATTTCCGCAACCAGATAAGCCGTGGAAATCCACGAGCCCTCCTCGAAGGTCGCACCCAGGGAACCCTCGATTTCAGGCAGCGCGGCGCTGGTCACATGCACGTTCATACCGGCCATGAAACAACCGAACAGCCCGCCGATCACCGCCACCCAGGCGCGAAAGGAGACGGTTTTTTCAACGGTCTCAGTCATGCGTCATGCCCTGGGTGCCGGACCGGGTGTCAACGGTGGTGATCACCGACATGCCAGGCAAAATAGGCCCGCCCTCGTCATGCTCATCGATGACGATCTTCACTGGGAAGCGCTGCACGATCTTGGTGAAGTTGCCGGTGGCGTTATCCGACGGCAACAGCGCGAACACGGCCCCGGAACCTGGCGAAAAGCTCACCACATGACCCTTGAGCTTGCGTCCCGAATAGCTGTCCACGCTGATATCCACCGGTTGACCGGCGCGCATGTCGCGCAACTGGGTTTCCTTGTAGTTGGCCACCACATAGGCCTGCTGCAGGGGCACCACCGCCAGCAACGGCAAGCCCGGCGCGACGTATTGGCGAGTACGCACTTTGCGCTGCCCCACGACCCCGTCGATGGGCGAGCGGATCAAGGTGTCTTCCAGCGCATGAGACGCAAGGCTCAACTGCGCCTCGGCCTGGCTGCGCCGGGCAATCTGTTGTTGGAGCGAGGCTTCGGCCAGCTGGCGCCGGGTAATGGCGACGGTCAACCTGGTTTCCTGTTGACGCTGCATGGCCTTGGCGATTTCCACTGCGGCGTTGGCCTGGGTATAGCTGGCAGCCGCCGTTTCCAGACGCTGGGCACTGGCGGCGTGTTCGCGCACCAGGCCCTGGTAGCGGCGCTGGTCAAGGCTCGCGCGGCGCAACTCGGCCGCCACGCTGCGGGTGTGGGCCTCAGCCTGGTTTACCCCGGCCTTTTGCTGAGCGATCAGGCTGTCGGTCACTTGCAGGTTGGCCTGTTGGGCCGCGACCGAGGCCTGGGTTTCCGCCAATTGCGCACGCGCCTGCGCCAGCCGCGCCTGGTAATCGCGGTCCTCGATGCGCACCAGCACATCCCCGGCCTTGACGGGCTGGTCATCCTCCACCAGCACCTGGGCCACATACCCGGAGACTTTTGGGCTGATGGGAATCCAGTCGGCACGCACATAGGCATCATCGGTCTGTTCCAGGTAACGTCCAACCGTCATCCAATACACCCCGAACGCCACCGCCGCGGTCGACAGCACAACGCCTCCCAGCAGGATAAGGTTGCGTTTGCGGCGTTGCTTGCGCGCATGCATGAGCTGCTCGACCACCTTCTCCTGCTCGTCCTGGACAGCGATTTTTTCATCGACAGCGATATTCATGGCTGGGTACCGGAAAAATTGACGGAAGTGCGGCTGAGGGCAGCGGTTGCGGGGGCAGAAGACTGCCAACCGCCGCCAAGCGCGCGAAACAGGCTGATCTGGCGCTGCAATAGCTGGCCATCGGCATCGGCGAGCGTGGCCTGCAGGCGGATCAGCTCACGCTCGCTGTCCAGCACGTCGAGAAAGTCGATAGACCCGGCGTCGTAATTGAACTGGGCCAACTTGTAGGCTTGACGACTGCTGTCCAGGGCCTGGCTTAACGCGGCGTGGCGCCGGCGTTCGCCGTCGTATAGCGCGAGAGCCTGGCGTACCTCCTTGAGGGCCTTGAGTACACTGGCCTCGAATTGCGCCACTTCCACCCGCTCCAACGCCCTGGCCTGGTTGACCCGCGCGCGATTGGCACGCCAGTTGGGGAATTGCCAGGTAATCAGCGGGCCGACGCCAAACATCACCGCGCTACTGTCTCCCAGCTCATGGGGTTTGTTGGCGGATGAGGACACTGAAGCGCCAAAGGTCACCTTCGGATACAGGTCGGCCTGGACGATATCCACTTGCAGCGTGGCCGCTTGTAGCGCTCGCTCGGCCTGACGGATATCGGGGCGGCGCGCCAGTAATTGCCAGCCATCGCCCACCGGCAGCTCGGCATTAAGTTGCGGCACGACCTCACAGGTCGCCGCGCTAGTGCCTTGTTCCAGGTCGGCCACGCCGGTCAGCATCGCCAGCTCGTACAGGGCAGCTTGCCGGCGTGCTTCCAACATCGGCAGCAGTGCCAGGGTTTCACCCTGCAACGCCTGCATACGGGTGTATTCGAGATCCGTCACCACGCCGGCCTGGCGCTGCCGATCGGTCAATGCCAGGCTGTGCCCGACCACTTCCAGCGAATGGCGCTGCACCTTGGCGCGTGCCCCCAGGGCGCAGGCATTGACATAGGCGCGGGTGGTTTGCGCCACCACCGTGATGCGCAATAAGTCTTCGGCGTCCTGCGCCGCGGCCGCCTGGACCTGAGCTCGCTCGATACTGCGCTGGACCTGGCCCCAGACATCCACTTGATAAGCCAGCTCGAAGCCTGGGTTGAACGCCCACTGGGACGGCGCATGGCTATCGGTGGCTTTGGCCAGGGTCTGATCATCGGCTGTCTTGCCGTACTCGGCGCCCAGTGACGCCTGGGTCGACGGCCAGCGCTCGGCATCGGCCTGCATGATCCCGGCCAACATCGCCTGCACATGGGACTGGGCTGCGGCCAGGTCGCGGTTATGCATCAATGCCTGCTGCACCAGCGCGTCAAGTTTCGGATCGTTATACAACTGCCACCAATGGTCGGGTAACGCTTGGGCCGAAACCCCCTGCGGCAGGTGACTTAGGGCATTAATGCGCTCCGGGTGTGGCTGCGCGGGTGTGCGGGCAACCCAGGAGGAACAACCCGCCAGCAAGACGACCGCCACAGTCAGGAGCGAAAGACGACCATGCCGTGCATATAAAAAAGGCGAACCCATCGAAAAAACCCAGAATGCCAAGTAGAAGCGCAGGTTAAGAGAGCACCGGGCCGCACATCTCCCGAGTTCCAGACAACCATCGTTTCGATTTGGACAATGTGCCTGTAGACCGCCTTATCGCAGGCGTCCACGGGCCGGGCACGCGCAAAGACATGGCCCTGCCTGGAGGCGGGGCCATGTACGCTTGGGGGTCGCGCGCTCGCCGGGGCGTATCAGACCAGGCGGCAGTTGCTCGGGGTGTAGCCCATTGTGCGCTTGAACATTGCAGTAAACGCACTTGGGCTCTGGTAGCCGTGCTCCAATGCCACTTCCAGGATCGATACGCCGCAGGCCAGCCGTTGCATGCTGAGTAGCAGCCGAGTGCGCTTGCGCCACTCCCCGTAACTCATGCCCAACTCTTTCTGGAACAGCCGCGCCAGGGTGCGCGAACTCATATTGAGTTGCACCGCCCAACTCTCCAGTTTCGACTCCTGTGACGGGTTGTCGATAAAGTCGGCACACAGCGACTTAAGCCTTGGCTCATCAGGGATCGGCACATGCGCCGGCACCCTCTGCGCAATGTCGAGTTCAGAGAAAATCAGATCGACAATCTGCACATGGCGCAACAGGGCGGGTTCAGTGTCATGTTCATCGGCCGCGGCGATGATCAACTCCCGCAGCAACGGCGAAACCTTGAGAACGTGGCATTCCTCCGTCAACGCCCGGTGTGCGCCCGGCGAGATCAACAGGGTGCGCATGCGCACCTCGCCGGTCATGCGGATTTGGTGCTCCGCCCCCGAAGGGACCCAGAGCGCATGCCCGGAAGGCACCACCCAAGTGGTCCCAACGACCGATACCAGCATCACACCGTTAATGGCATAAACCAGTTGACCTTCTTCATGCCGATGCGAAGCCACTATGTCGCCATGGCCATAGTTACCGGCGAGCGCCGCCAATGCGGTGTGCGCCATCATATCAGGAAGGCACCGCGATGCTCGCCACGCTGAGCAGGCCCAGGCGCGATGCGCGGTTGACGGCACTGGTCACCGCGTTGAGGGAAGCCAGCAAGCTGCTACCGTCGCGGGCGGCACCGAACAGCAACTGGTTGCCCACGCGAATTTCCACATAGGCCAGTGCTTCAGCCTGGGCCCCGTCGCAGGTGGCATGCTCGTGGTAATCAGCGATATCGAAGTGAATGCCGCGCTGGGCAAAGGCATCGACAAGCGCCGCCAGTGGGCCGTTGCCCTCGCCATTCAGGTCGATGTGCTGCGCACCGTGTTCAAGCGCGGCTTCCAGATAGGTCACATCCCCCTCGCTGACCAGTTTTGGCATCCGCAACGCGTAAGGCTTGCCCTGTTCCAGGTAATGCCGGGTAAAGCAGGCAAGGATCATTTCCCCACTGATTTCTTGGCCGGAGCCATCCGCTTCCTGTTGGACCAGGCTGCTGAATTCCATCTGCAAGCGACGCGGCATCACGATGCCATGCTGCTCCAACAAATACGCCACGCCACCTTTGCCCGACTGACTGTTGACGCGGATCACCGCTTCATAGCTGCGGCCCATATCGGCGGGATCGATTGGCAGGTACGGTACTTCCCATATTCCGTTCGGGTTGGCTTGGCGTGCCGCAAAGCCTTTCTTGATCGCGTCCTGGTGCGAACCGGAGAAGGCCGTAAACACCAACTCACCGGCGTATGGGTGGCGAGGATGGGTCGGCAACTGATTGCAGAACTCCACCTCACGCTGGACATGAATGATGTCCGAGAAATCCAGCCGAGGATCAATGCCACTGGTGTAGAGGTTCATCGCCAGCGTCAGGATATCCACATTGCCGGTTCGCTCACCGTTACCGAACAACGTGCCCTCGACACGCTCAGCGCCTGCCAGACATGCCTGCTCCGCCGTAGCAACGCCGGTGCCACGGTCGTTATGGGGATGGACGCTGATGACCACGCTGTCACGGCAGCTGAAATGCCGACAGAACCATTCGATCTGGTCGGCGAACACATTTGCGGTGGAGACTTCCACCGTTGTCGGCAGGTTCAGGATCATTTTGTTGGACGGGGTCGGCCCGAACGCGTCCGTCACCGCCTCACAAATCTCCAGCGCAAACTCCAGCTCGGTGAAGCAAAAGGTTTCCGGGGAATACTGGAATGTCCATTGCGTACCGGGATTGTTGTCCATGTGGCGCTTGATCTCGCGCGTCGCTTGGGTGGCAATCTCGATACAGCCGGCACGATCCACACCAAAGACAACATCGCGGAACACCGGCGCGGTGGCGTTGTATACATGCACAATCGCCCGTGGAGCGCCCTTCAGAGCCTCGAAGGTGCGCTCGATCAGATGACTGCGCGCCTGCGTCATCACTTGAATCGTGACATCGTCAGGAATCGAGCCGCTGTCGATCAGCTCACGCACATAGTCAAAATCGGTCTGGGAAGCGGCGGGAAAACCCACCTCAATTTCCTTAAAGCCCACCTTGACCAGCAAATCAAAAAAACGGCGTTTGCGCTCGGCATTCATCGGTTCAATCAAGGCTTGGTTACCGTCGCGCATATCAACGCTGCACCAAGTGGGAGCTAGCGCCTGCACGTTGCCGGGCCATTGGCGGTCGGGCAGGTCCACGGTATTAAAATGGCGATATTTGCTGGACGGATCCTTGAGCATCATGACGGTTTCTCCTTTTTTCGACAGTTACGACAGTGGGCAGCCGACGCGGCCGTTCACCCTCGCTCGCTAGAACAAACACTAAACGAAACAGACGAAAACCAATTGCTAACCCCCTCAAAAAAACCACAAAACAAAGCATAAAAAACCAGAAATTATAATTTTATTGGTGATTTACCTCATAAAGACAAAATTTAATGCAACCAAAGCACACCAATAAAGCCCCGACAAAAAGGGCCGATACACCCTCTCTCAGCCTCTGTAAGGGCGCTCGCCAGGGCGCCGAAGGTGTTCCAACGCCGTGCTAAGGACCTGCTATGGCCCGACAGAGAGCACAACGTTCGCGACGTACTATCCGCTCTGCGAACTGCGCGACGAGGATACCGCCCTCCCCATCGGCTTCCCGATCCAGAACACCCGCGTCTACCTGATTGACCAGGGTCGCCTTTGCGAACAGGGGCAAAGCGGCGAGGTCTGTCTCGCCGGACCCGGCCTTTCGCCAGGCTACCTCGGACTGCCAGACGTCAACCGCGAGCGCTTCTTTGAATGCCTGATCGGCGAACACCAGGAACGGCTCTATCGCACCGGGGACTGAGGCTACTTCCGCGGAGACTGTGCGATAGTGTTCCAAGGACGTATTGATGACTAGGTGAAGATCAACGGCTTTCGAATCGAGTTGGGGGAAATTGCCTACCATCTCAACCGCCATCCGCAGGTGCGACAAAGCGTCATTACCGTTACTGAATCACCGCAGGACGAGAAGTCGCTGGTCGCCTTCGTGATCGCCGTCGACCCCTCATGTTGCCCGGAGCAACTGCGTCTTAGCCTGGCTACGCAGCTGCCGGCCTACATGGTTCCACGCAACATCCAACTCTGCGAAATCCTACCGCTGTCCGCCACCGGCAAGATCGATCATCGGCGACTGCTATCTACGCTTCATCCATTGGGAGAACCCGCTTATGACAATCAGTAAACGCGCTCAGCAATTCCAGGACACCCTTCACGAGCGCGGCCTCGACCTGACCGTTCAGGAGTTGCCGGACTCGACCCGCACTGCCGACGATGCCGCCCAAGCGCTGGGATGCGAAAAGGCCCAAATCGTCAAGTCGCTGATTTTTCGCACCCGCGACAATATCCCGGTGCTGGTACTGGCAAGCGGGCCGAACCGAGTGAACGAAAAGACCATTTCGCGCCTGGTCGGCGACAAGATTTTCAAGGCAGATGCTGACTTCGTCAAAGAGGTGACCGGCTTCACCATCGGTGGCGTTCCGCCTCTCGGACATAAGCAAGAGCTGAAGCTGTTCGTCGATGAAGACCTGCTGACGTTCGACGAAATTTGGGCCGCAGCCGGTACTCCTAACGCAGTATTCAGAATTCCTGGCTGTCTGACAGACATCATCTCGGCACACCAAGTGATCTCGGTGAAATAAAAGCGAACCGATCATGCCCAGCCCCTACCTGAGCGGCGGCCATCGCGAATTTGCCCTACAGGTGCGCCAGATCCTGCAGAGCCAGCTTCTGCCAATAGCAGACGCTGCCGAAGAACGTGGACATCTGTGCGAAAACGCCTGGCAGACCCTGGCCGAGCACGGCCTGCTAGGTTTGCCACAGCGTGGCGAAGGCTTTCTGGAAAGCGCTGTGTTCCTTGAAGAGCTGGGCGCGCTGGGGTACGCCGGTATCCGTGCGTCGGTTGGGGTGCATGCCTACATGGCCAGCGCCTACCTGGAGTTGTTCGGTAGCGAAGAACACGCCGGAAGCGATCTCAGCCAGATGCAATGCAAGGCGCTACCCTCGGCTAACGGCTTTATTGTTGAGGGCAGCAAACGCTATATCGCCAACGGTTCCCGCGCCTCCCTGATCGTGACCCTGGTGCGTAGCGGCGAAGGCAAGCACGCACTGGGCAGTAGCAGTCTTTTACTGATCGATGGCGACAACCCGGGACTGGTGCGCACGCCTTGCCCAATGCTCGGCTGGTCCAGCGCCGACGTCTGCGATCTCGACTTCACCCATCTGGCGGTGCCGGCCTGCAATGTGCTCGGCAAATCCGGCAAGGCCCTACTCTACCTGATGCAGGGCTTGGATTTTGAACGCCTGGTTGCAGGTCTTCTAGCCCTCGGAGGGGCCCACCACAGCATCCGTCTACTCGACGGCTTCGTGCGTCGACATCAGCTCCAGGGTAGCCCACTCAGCGACAAACAAAGTGTCCGGCACCGTCTGGCAGACCTCGTCGGCGAACAACAAGTCCTACGGCACTTCGCCTATCAGGTGGCATGGCAGCACAGCAAAGGTCAACACGACACGCGCTCCGCCTGCATCCTCAAACTGCGCGCCACCGAACTCCTCTCAGCGCCGCGCAGGCTTGCGCGCAACTGCATGGTGCGCAGGGCTATCAACTTAACTCCGAGGTGGCGCGCGTGTATCGAGATACCATGGCCGGCACTATAGCCGCCGGTGCAAGTGAACTGATGCGCGACATGATCTTCGACAGTACGCCAGCAAGTTGATTTCCAAAGAGGCAATCACCATGGACATTGTCAATTTTCTCGGACTCTCACTGCTGCCAATTTTGTCGCCTGGCCCTTCGACGATCCTATGGCCGTCGCCAAACAGGTCTTTCAGTGCTTGCGGTCCAGCATAGCCAAGCTGGCGACCGAAGCCAAAATTGCGCCCCGCTCGCTTACCGACCCGAGCCATTTTTCTGTTCCTGATCGACTGCCGCGAAATCATGCAAAAGGGCCCGCCAGTGCGCACTTACAATCGCGAACTGAGCCCAATCAGTCGGGCGAAAGTCCTTGCCTTTCCATTGGGAGGTCGACACCGACTGGCCAATCAACAATTCATGCTCACGACCGAACAGTTCGAACGGCCCCGATGCATACACATCCGGGCTGTCGCGGGTGGTATCGCCGGTGTACTTGGCCGACCGCATCGAGTGCTTCGAGCACCAGCAAACGAGTTTCCGGCGAAGGCACGTGCTCCGGTTCCAGGATCGTCAGCGACTGCTCATAGGCGCGCTCCAACGCCTGACGGCGAAAATACTGCCCGCACAAGCGGCTGGCGACGGTGGTGAGGTAGGCGCGGGATTCACGAAAACTCGGCACGGCGTCGCTGCTCAAGATGCGTACGAACGTATCCTGTGCCAAGTCGAGTGCCTGCTCCTGGCCACCCAACTTGCACCGCAGCAACTGCACCACCCAGCCGTGGTGTTGGGCATACAGCTCGCCCACGACATGATGCGCTGCGGGTCGAGAAGCTGCATGTAAAACGTGCCAGGCGACTTAACTTCGCTGCATTCCGGCTTTCAATCTTAATCATTCTCAACACTCAAACCAGCAAGTTAGCCAACTAACTAATTTCAAACATCCGCCTGAATAGCTAATCATCCGCGTCGCTATTGCTTTAACGATAAACCTCTCGATAATTTTTATTTCACATATATTTTACATCCCCCTACATATGCTAATGTCATTACGACATCAACGCTGTTCCAACCAAAATCAAGGGGTGTGTATGGCAGGTGTAATGGCATCCGTTAACAGCCGTACACAACTGGTAGGCCAGAACAGGCTCGAGTTATTGCTATTCCGGTTCAATGACCACCAGCTGTATGGCATCAACGTCTTTAAAGTCAGGGAAGTTATCCGCTGCCCTAAGTTATCTCTACTACCAAAGTCTAATAACAACATTTGTGGCGTTGCCAATATCCGCGGCGCTTGCATCCCTATTCTAGACCTCGCGATGGCAACAGGACTGCCCGGCATCACGGATAAAGAAAGCGCCTTTATTATACTTACGGAGTACAACAACCGCGTTCAGGGTTTCTTGGTCTATGCGGTTGAGCACATCGTCAATTTGAACTGGGAAGACATTCATCCGCCCCCCAAGGGCAGCGGTGACAACAATTACCTGACGGCCGTTACACGTGCCGATGATCGTCTGGTCGAAATCATCGACGTGGAAAAGGTGCTGACGGAAATCTCGCCCTCGTCCGAAGAAATATCCATTGGCGTGGTGGATGACGCGGTCACCCAGCAGGCCAGACACCTGCGTGTGCTGACCGTGGACGACTCGATGGTGGCGCGTAAACAGGTGACCCGCTGCCTGGAGACGGTAGGCGTCGAGGTGGTCGCCTTGAACGATGGCCGCCAGGCGCTGGATTACCTTCGGGCCATGCTCGACGAGGGGCGCAACCCGGACGAGGAGTTCCTGATGATGATTTCAGACATCGAAATGCCGGAAATGGACGGTTATACCCTGACCGCCGAAATCCGCAGCGACCCGCGCATGGCCAAGTTGCATATCGTGCTGCACACCTCCCTGTCGGGCGGTTTCAACCAGGCCATGGTCAAGAAAGTCGGGGCCGATGACTTCCTGGCGAAGTTTCGCCCGGATGACCTGGCAGGCCGCGTAGTCGCGCGTATCAAGGCTGCGAGCCCTCTCTGAAGCCGCAAAACAACAAGACTCAAGCCAAGGAGGCTGATGGGAAACACATAACAAAAACATCAACAGAGGGCATACCATGTTGAAGTGCAATGAGCTCAACCTTGAGGCGCCTGACGGCGAGGAAAAGCCATTTTGGCGGGGTGGCGCAAAGTCTGAGGCGCCGTGCGCCTTGGGCTGCGGTGCTCAGCCGGCCGCGCCTGCCACGGCGGCTGCGCCAGCTAACCCAGTCATCCAAACATCCATGCAAGACGAGTTGGTCGCCGCACAGGAAATCTGTAGCCGCGCCAAGACCGCCGTTGTCGAAATGTTCGGCCATGTCCGCATGGGCCGGGCCCTGGAGCTTGAACACATCAGTGCACTGGTGGACGACATTTCGAGCTCGATCGCCCGCCATCCCGATGCCTTTATCAGCCTGGCACGCCTGAAAAGCATCGACGACTACACCTACATGCATTCGGTCGCCGTGTGTGCGTTGATGATTACCTTGGGTAATCAATTGGGGCTGTCCACCGCAGTGATTCGGCGCGTCGGGATGGCGGGGCTGCTGCACGACATCGGCAAAATGGCCATACCGGGCGCCATCCTCAACAAGCCCGGCCGGCTGAGCAGTGACGAATTGCAGCTGGTGCGCACCCATCCATTGGAAGGTGAAAAAACCCTGCTGGCGGCCTCGCAGATGTGCGAAATGGTCGTGGATGTGTGCCTGCATCACCACGAAAAAGTCGACGGCACCGGCTACCCCCATCAGTTGGCGGGGGACCAGATCAGCCTGGTGGCCCGGATGGCGGCGGTGTGCGATGTCTACGACGCAATCACCTCGGACCGCTCCTACAACCAGGGCTGGGACCCCGCCGTCGCCATCCAGAAAATGTCCACATGGGACGGGCATTTTGATGACGAGGTATTCAGCGCGTTTTTAAAGTCCGTGGGTATTTACCCGGTCGGCTCTATCGTTCAATTGAAAAGTGGCAGTATCGGCGTCGTGATAGAACAACATCCCGACTCTTTATTGACGCCAAAAATAAAAGTGTTCTTCCTGCCCGTTCTAAATCTCTATGTCACACAGAAAATAATAGACCTGAGTGATCCCGCACAACCCGACCGGATTGTCGCGCGAGTACCGACCCAGCGTTACGGCTTTAAAAACACCGAACGTTTATGGCTCGATGAAGAGATGCCCAAAGAGCATTAAGCAATCCCCAGCGCTGTACCGCATGTCTATGCCTAAGCAGCCAATGATAAAACACTATGCCTTGCGCAAAGAAAGTACCGAAATGTCGACATTCGATGATGTTGGCGACTATTTAGCATGGGCAGGAAACATCATGAAATTCAACTCATTGCAGACTCGAATTTGCTTCACCGCCGGGCTCTGCCTGTTTATCTCGTGTGCGAGCCTGGTCTTATATGGCCTTTATTCCTCAACCGCCAATCAAGCCTATGTCGGCACGGAAGTTTCAACCCTGATTGAAAGTGCCACCATCCGCGAAGTGCAAAACCTGGCCGAGTCGCGTGCCAATGCCATCCAGGCAAAACTTCAGAACGCCTTGGATTCGGCACGCACAATGGCCAACACGCTGGGAGCGAGTAAAAGTGCCCAGAGCCCGCTGACCCTGGGCCGTGAGCAGATCAATACGATGCTGCTCAGCGTGCTCAAGGACAACCCCGACTTCAACGGCACATATTCATGCTGGGAGCCGGATGCGCTGGACGGCCAGGATCAAGCCTTTCGTATCAATGAGGGCGGTAACAACCCGTTGACGGGCCGTTTCACCCCCTACTGGACACGCAGCTCGGATGGCAATATCGCCGTGCAACCGCTGGTTGAGTACGACTCCGATGCCCGCCACCCCAATGGCGTGTTGAAGGGCGGCTGGTACTCCGGCCCTCGGGACACCCGGAAAGAAAGCGTCCTCGACCCGCTTCCCTATGTGGTGCAAGGCAAAAATGTGTGGCTGACCACGCTATCGGTACCTATCACCGCCAATGGCAAGTTCTACGGCGTGGTCGGTGCTGACTTCGACATCTCGTTTATCCAGAAGCTCAGCGAGCAAATGTCCGCCGACCTGTATGGCGGCAAAGGCTCCGTGGCGATCCTGAGCCATCAGGGGTTGGTGGTGGCCGACAGTAAACGCCCGGAACTCATTGGCCAGTCACTGAAAGCGTTGTTGCCCGGCTCTTGGGAGAACGTGTTGAGCAATGTACAGAAGGGTAAGGGAGACAGCCGGTTCAACCCGGACTCCCAGGAAATCGAAGTGCAGATGCCGATCAACCTGGGGCGCACCGGCAAGCCCTGGGCGATCGTGATCCATCTGCCCAAAGCGGTGGTCATGAGCCAGGCCATGGCCCTGGAGCAGGAACTGCAGTCACGCGGCGTCAAGAGCAGCATTTGGCAGGTCTCGGTTGGCGTCGGCATCTCCTTGCTGGCATTGCTTGTACTGTGGTTCGCCACCGCGAAAATCGTCGGTCCGATTCGTGAAGCCGCCGCCCTGGCCGCCAACATCAGCCTGGGTGATTTCTCGCGCCGGCTGGTGCAAAAATCTGAAGATGAAGTGGGCCAATTGTCCTTTGCCTTGAACGATATGTCGGAAAGCCTGCAACGCCAGGTGCGCGTGGCCGAGCGTATTTCCGAGGGGGACTTGGATCTGGAAGTACGCCTGTCCTCGCCCAATGACACCCTGGGCAAGTCGTTGGAAAAAATGGTCGGCAACCTGAACAACTTAATTTCCCAGGTACAGGCCAGCGCCACGCAAATCACCGGCAGTTCCGCACAGGTCACCGAGTTAAGCCAGTCGCTGTCCGACGGCGCGTCCAATTCCGCTTCGTCCATCACCGAAATCAGTGCGGTGATGACCCAGATGGCGGCGCAGACCACCGACAACGCCGCTAATGCGAAGAAGGCCGACGAGCAATCCCAGGCTTCGCGCGCCGACGCGGGAGAAAGCGACAAGCTGATGAGCGAATTGATCGCGGCCATGGCGGAGATCGACAACTCGGGCAAAGACATCACTGCCATTATTACCACCATCGACAACATCGCCGCTCAAACCAACCTGCTGGCGTTGAACGCGGCCATTGAGGCGGCACGCGCCGGCGAACTGGGTCGCGGTTTTGCGGTGGTCGCCGATGAAGTCAGGAGCCTCGCCGCCCGTAGCGCCGAAGCCGCCCAGCAAACTGCCGCGCTGATTGCCGACTCTTCGACCAAGACCCAGCGCGGCATGATCATCGCCGGCCGCACAGCCGACTCGTTGCGAAATATCGTCACCGGCACCAGCACGGTGTCCAGCCTGGTGTCGTTGATCTACCAAGCCTCCAGTGAGCAGGCTTCCGGCCTGCAACAGGCGAGTATCGGCCTGGAGCAGATCGACGAAGTCACCCAGCAGAATCAAGTCAACTCCCAGCAATGCGCGGAGGCGGCCAAGAACCTGTCGGAACGGGCCAACTCCATGCAACAGGGCCTGAGCCGGTTCAAAGTCAAAGCCTCGTAATGCCTCACGCGAAGCCAGGGGACGTTACCCCTGGCCCAGCCCCTTAAATCCACTCTTCGTTCATCAAATATTAAGAATCGCCTCCCTATACTCGCCGATTGCGGGCCGTTCCCCCGAGCGGTCCCCTGCCCCGGTAGCCACAACCCATGACGCGCCCCGCTCCCCTGCTGCTCCTGCTTGCTGGTCTGCTGTTCTTCTTTGCCCTGGGAAACCACGAACTGCAAGGCTCCACCGAAGCCCGCGTCGCGGGGATCGCCATGGCCATGCACCTGGACAATGATTGGGTCGTGCCGCAACTGTTTCGTGAACCCTTCCTGGAAAAACCGCCCCTGAGCCTGTGGCTTGACGCCGGAGCGATTCGCCTGTTCGGTGGCACGCCTGGCGCGGTACGCCTGGCCTCGGCATTTGCCGGTCTGTTCAGCGTGATGCTGTTCTATGGAATGCTGCGCCGGTTCGGGCGCCCGAAAACATTGGCCTTCAGCGCGGCGCTGATCCTGGCGACCATGGCCAGCTACTGGAGCAATGTGCGCGGCGTGGGGGAAGACTCACTGCTCAGCCTCGGCGTGACCACCGCGCTGCTGGCGTTCTACCAGGCGATGCGGCCTGAGTCCGAGCGCCAAGGCTCCACGACCTGGGCCTGGGCGCTGTTTACCGCCGGGATGGCGATCGCCACCTTGAGCAAAGGCGTACTGGGCCTGGCGATGCCGGGCATCGTGATCTTTGTGTACCTGGCCAGCACCAGCCTGATGGACAAGCGCCTGCGCATCGCCGACTGGCTCAAACCGGCGCTGTTTACCCTGCTGGCGTTGGTGCCGCTGATGATCTGGCTGGGCTTCCTGTTCCAACGCGGCGGAATGCAGGCCGTGGGCGAAGTGCTGTGGACCAACAGCGTCGGGCGCTTCAGCGGCTCGTTTGTGGAGGCCGGGCACTACGAACCGTTCTACTACTACATCGCCAAGCTGCCCGAGGCCTTCCTGCCGTGGAACATCCTGGTGTACCTGGGCCTGTGGCATTTCCGTAGAAGCCTGGTGCGTAACCGCTATCGCCTGTTTTTCAGCGTATGGCTGGTGGCGCAATTCACCCTGCTGACGCTGGCCTCAAGCAAGCGCACGGTTTATCTGATGGCCCTGACACCGGCCGCCGCCGTACTGGCCGCAGAATATGCACGGGTGTTGCTGGAATGGCTCAAGGATCACAAGCCGGCGTTGTACCGCTACCACCGGCACGTGATCGGCGGTGTCTTCAGCCTGCTGATCGCCTGCTATCTGGTGACCGCATTATGGTTCGCGCCAAAAGCTGATGCGCGCCAGTCATTCGTACCGGTGATCAGTCAGGTCCAGGCGCTGCAGGCGCAAGGCAAGGAAGTCGCGCTGTTCCAGCCCAACGAGCGGATCGCGGGGGCCGGCGTGTTCTACATGAAGGGGTACCTGAAGATCCTGCAGACGGAACCCGACCTGCACCGCTACCTCGCGGCCAAGCCCGGCAACGTTGCGCTGCTGGACCATACCAACGACTTGACCGCCAAGGTCACGGTGATCAAGGAGATGGCAATCAACCGCCAGCCCTACTACTTCATCGAGCAGTAAGGCCGGCGCGGGCATCAGTGTTTGGTGACCTTGTCCAGGTAACCCATGGCGAACGCCGAGATCACGAAGGTCATGTGAATGATCACGTACCACATCAGGTGTTGCGGATCGACGTTCTTGGCGTCCATGAAGATGCGCAGCAAGTGGATGGAGGAAATCGCCACGATGGAGGCCGCCACTTTCATCTTCAGCGACGAAGAGTCCATGGTGCCCAGCCAGTTGAGCTTTTCCTTGTTTTCATCGATATCCAGCTGCGAGACGAAGTTCTCGTAGCCGGAAATCATCACCATCACCAGCAAGCCGCCGACCAGGGCCATGTCGATCAACGACAGCAGCACCAGGATCAACTCGGACTCGGCCATCGAGAACACGCTCGGCAGCAGGTGAATCACTTCCTGGAAGAATTTCAGCGCCAGCGCCAGCAACCCGAGGGACAGGCCGAAATAGATCGGCGCCAGCAGCCAGCGCGAGGCGTACATAGCATTTTCGATAAAGCGTTCCATTGGATCTCACACAGCATGGCTAGAAATGGCGGCGAGTATACCAGCCGCTATAAGACACCTGTAACCACGAGAAAACTGACCTGAGCGGCATCTGTAAGAGAATTTTTCTGCTAGTGTCGAGCCCAATAACTCGGCTCGATGACGTCGGACAGGAAAAAACTCAGATGATGGATGTGCGATCCCCTTTGGCCAGCGTTGGCCTATGCGCCGCATTGTTACTGGCCGGCGGCTGTTCCCCAAGCGATGAGCAGAAACAGGCCACCCTCGAAGAGAAAACCGCAAAGTTCGAACAGTCCCTCGACAGCATCCAGGATCCGAAACTGCGCGACGCCATTGCCGACCTCGGCGGCTCGCTGCTGCTGCTGGAACGGGCGCGGGTCAAGCTGGCCACCAAGCCAATAGAAGCCGAATACGGCGAAGACACCCTCGCCCTGCTCAAGCACTACCCCACGCCGCAAGGGCTGGTGGACACCTACATCAATGGCTTGTTCGTACTGCGCAAAGCCTCACATTCGGACTACCTGACCGACCTGCAGCCGGTCTTCCCGTTCAACTTCAATGTGCCAGACCAGTTCCCCTTCCCCCACGGCCTGGAATGGCAATCCGTCACCTTGAGCAACAACAAGGTCGTGCCGTTCCAGCCGGAATGGTCGGAAACTGATCCCGGCATCCAGTTGAGCCCCAGCAGCTCCAACCTGACCAACCCGGATGACCTGACGGTCACCTATCCGTTCATCGATGGCATCGAGACGGAAAACAAAAGCCAGCCGCAACCCGTCCGCCTCAAGGGCACGGTAGAAGTGATCGCACCGGGCAAAGCGCTGACTTTCGATTTGTCGAAAAAGGACGTGGGCCACAAACGCACCGAAGGCAATATCACCGTCAACCTGCTGCTCCTGGAAAAGAACTACGCCGAAATCGAACTGACCAACAGCCAACCGCTGGCACCCGAGGTGGGTGACCAATCGCCTAACCCCTTGCTGGTACAGGCGCGGGACAGCACCGGGCAATTCCTCACACGCTCGGGTTCGATCAACGAAAGCAGCGCGCAAGTCGAGTTCTACCAGAAGCAATTGGCCGAGATGCAAAAACAGAAGGCCTGGTCCGACGCATTTGAAAAGCAACTGGTCGATGAGCAGAAAGCCTTCGAACACAAGCAGAGCAGCCATTACGCCAAGGTCTATTTCAATGGACTGATCGACACCCTGCAGATCAACGTGCTGGATTTCTCCAAGGCCACGGTCACCCGCAAGGACCTCGACCTGCCGGTCCTGCGCTTCGACAAGAACAGCCTGGAAAAGACCGTACAAGCCTTGCCCATGCCGGTCACCGTGTATGACGACGGCGCCGCCAGCTGGCTCAAGGACGCATCGTTGAGCGAGGAACAACTGAAGAACAGCGTCACCATCAGCCAGTCCGTCGAAGATGCCAGCGCCGCCCATATCGTGTTCGACCACCCATTCACCTTCAATGACGACCTGGTGGGCAGCGAGCGCAACAGCAGCGAATCACCGGTGACGTTCTTCACTGCCGACGAGAAAGGTGAACGCGGCGAGCCTATTGAACTGCCGACCGAGGCGTATGAATTGAACCCGGCCCGCGGCACTCTCACCTACGACCTCAACCTGTTCCCGGAAAACCCGGCGTTTGTCGTGGGTTCGATCCCGTTGTTCCTGGCGACTATCGAGAAAGGCGACATCGATGCGGCCAAGCTGCCTAAGGGGTTGTCGCTCAAGGACAACGCACTGATCGTCGACCAAAAGGAATTCCCTGCCGACAGCTGGCGCTTCTACGCCAAGGACGCCAGCGGCAACTACCTCAAGGAAATCCTCGGCGTCAGCCACCGCGCCGAGGAATACGGCACAGCCCTGTTTGACGTGCATTATTTCTACGGCCAGCCGACGGCACTGGAAAGCTACCAGCGCACCGACCTCAGTACCGTGCAATACGGCTTTGAGGTCAAATTGGACAAGCCCGAGAGCAAATAAACGCGCCTACAGCGCCAGTTGCTCATGGCTGCCATTGAGCTGGCGGAGATGGGCCTGCATGTGCAGGCACCAGATCTGCGGGTCACCCGCCAGCTCATAGCCGTGCAGGGTCAGGCTTTCGACGATCGATTGCAGCATGGTTTCTGCCACGAAGGGCCCATGAAACGGACCCTGGGATTTGATCGTGGAAGGTTGTTCGCCGGTCATTCCAGCGGCAAACAACAAGGTCCACATCCCGTTATCCCCCGCGAGAGGGCGAATGGAACATTCGATGCGGGTAACCAGGCCGAAGCACTGGCGGGTAAGGCAAAGGTTGCGCGGCATGGCGGCGACCCTCGGTAGATCGGTGTTCAACCTCAACCTATGGCGAGGCTGTTTCTATCCAGCGACTCCTGTGGATATCCCTACGCTCAGAATAGAAGAAAAACACGACAAACCAAGGCTGTAGGGACCAACGGACATTAGTCCCCCAGAAGGAAGTCAATTTAGTGACGCAACCAGATCCAAATGTGGGAGGAGGCTTGCTCCCGATGCAGTGTGTCAGTCGACATCTACATGACTGACCTATCGCAATCGGGAGCAAGCCCCCTCCCACATGTTTGATCCGGCCTCGCCTCAGAACTCAGGTGGGCTTGGCTTCGGCCAGCGCCTGCTGCGCCAGCTCCTTCTCCGCTTCCTTCAGGTCTTCCTCGCTGATCATCTCGGCAATCGCGCGCAAGCGCTCGACCACGCGGGCATTGACGGTGCCCTCCGGGAACTGGCCCTCGGCGTCCGGCTCACCGGCATCCTCGCCCACCAGCAGGCTCAACGCCTCATCCGCCTGACGCACCGCATAGATATGGAATTGCCCGGCGCGCACGGCCTGCAACACCTTCTCATCCAGCATCAATGTGGCAACGTTGGCCTGGGGAATGATCGCCCCTTGCTCACCGGTCAAACCGCGGGCTTCGCACAGGCGGAAGAAACCTTCGATCTTCTCGTTGACCCCGCCCACGGCCTGCACTTCACCAAACTGGTTGATCGAACCGGTGATGGCAAAACACTGCTTGAGTGGCGTCTTCGATAAGGCCGAGATCAAGGTGCACGCCTCGCCCAGGGACGCGCTGTCACCGTCCACGTAACCGTAGGACTGTTCCAGCGCGATACTCGCCGAGATCGCCAGCGGGAACTCCTGGGCATAGCGGCTGCCCAGGTAACCGGTGAGGATCATCACGCCCTTGGAGTGAATCGGCTGCCCGAGGTTAACTTCACGCTCGATGTCGACAATGCCACTGCCGCCCGGGTACACCGTGGCGGAAATCCGTGCCGGCACACCGAACGCCGAATCACCGACCTCCAGCACCGTCAGCCCGTTGCACTTGCCGACCGCCGCGCCGGCGGTGTCGATCAGGATTACCCCGGCGAGCATGTCGTCGAGAATCCGCGCCGACACACGCCCGGTACGCGTGGCCTTGGCCTTCAGTGCACGCTCGATATGGCCAGCATCGGTCATCTCATCGCCTGCCAGGTGACGGATAAAATCCGCCTCACTCACCAGCTGGAACAAATCCCCGATACGCGCCGACAAACGGCCCTGGTGCTCTGCCAGCCGTGCGCTGTAGGTGGCCAGGCGCGCCACCGCGTCAGAGGTCAGCGGCGCCATGCCTTCTTCCGAAGTGCGGGTTTTGAGCAACTGGGCGAACTGCTCCAGGCTCTCGTCCACCATCGGGATGTCTTCGTCGAAATCCACCAGCACCCGGAACATCTCCTGGAAGTCCGGATCGGCGTCCTGCAGCGCGTAATACAACTGGCGCGAACCGATGATGATGACCTTGACCTGCAGCGGGATCATCTGCGGGTTAAGGGTCACGGTGGCCAGGCGGCCCAGTTCGCCCAGGGGCGATTCCATCTTCAGCTTGCGCGACTGCAGGGAACGCTTGAGGGCGTCCCACACAAACGGCTCGCTGAGCATCTTCTCGGCTTCAAGAATCAGAAAGCCGCCGTTGGCACGGTGCAACGCCCCCGGGCGTAACTGGCGATAGGTGGTGTACAGCGCGCCCTGGTCGGTGCTGTATTCGATACGGCCGAACAGGTTGTCGTAGGTTGGGTGCGGTTCAAACACCACCGGCGCGCCACCGTTGACCGCATGGCCCACCACCAGGCTCGGGCAGTATTGCTCTTCGAGCAGCTTGCGGGCCTGGGCGTCGGTCTTGGCGTCGTCCACCAATTGTTCCACCACGGTTTTCAGCAGGTACACCTGCATGGCCTGCAGGTAACCGCAGACACCGGCGTTTTCCGCGTACTTTTCCGACAGCGGTGCGAGCAACGGTTGCAGGGCCAGGGTGATGGTTTCTTCGTTGAACTGACGCAGTTGGTTATTGGACTCGCGCTTCCACTGGGGCAGGCTGGCCAACTCCTCGTTGAGGCGTTCTTCCAGCTCGGAAATATCCGTGTGGAAACGCTCGCGATCCACTTCCGGCAGCTGCGAGAACTCGGCCTCATCCAGCGCCTTGCCGTCGAGCATCGGGGTGAAGGCGATGTTTGAACTGTCGCGGTACAGCGCCACGTCCTTTTCCAACGCCAGGCGTTCGATCACGTCCAGGGCCTTGTCATAGCGCTGGTTGAAGGCGCGGTCGATGGCACTTTTGCGCTGTTGATACGTCGGGTGTTCGAACACCGCCGGGAAGGTCGCGACGAGGTTGTCGACCAGGCCATTGATATCGGCAATGAACGCCGCCGCACCGCCGCCTGGCAATTCCAGGGCGCGGGGTTCGCGAGGCTCGTCAAAATTGTTCACATAAACCCAGTCCGCCGGGGTCTGCAGGCGCTTGCCCTCGGCTTTCAGGTAGCGTTTGACGAACGAAAAGCGGCCGGTGCCCGGCTCGCCCATGACAAATACGTTGTAACCGGGGCGTGGCATGGCCACACCGAACTGCAACGCTTCAACCGCGCGTTCCTGGCCAAGCACACCGCGAAAGGGCTCCAGATCATTGGTGGTCGAGAAGCTGAACTGTTCAGCGGAGAAAGGGCGAGTCAGCGCTTCGGGCGCTAGACGCAAGCTGGCAGCAACAGGATCAGGCATCGGGCTTCCTTACATCAGGCGGGGCAGATGACGGCATTCTGGCTCTCCGTTGCGCGCTCTGGCAAGGCGAGCCGTAGGGAAAGCATAGACACGGAACATACCCTACAAAAAAAACGCGACATTGCTGATTGTTTTATAAAAACACACGGAACCCTTGGAACGTGCCTAAACTCCAAACTGCGCGGGTTGGACTAATAACCGATCCCAGGGGCGCTATGAAGTGCCTGAACCCTTGTCCATTGGTTTGCACACAAAGAGAACAAAGCTATGAAACGGATCCTTCTCGGTACTCTCTTCACCGTCGTCTCCCTCAATGCAATGGCTGAAGCACCAGGCGGCCCGAACTGCGGTTGGGGCAACATGTTGTTCGAAGGCCAGCGCGGTACTCCGGCGCACTTCCTGGCTTCCACCACCAACGGTACCTCGGGTAACGCCACCTTCGGCATGACCTCGGGCACCAACGGCTGCAGCACCAACAGCGCGCTGACCTACGGCGGCAAGTCCTGGATTGCCATGAATGGCATGATGAACGAGCTGTCCGAAGACATGGCCAAGGGCAATGGTGAAGCACTGACCACCTACGCCGTGGTACTGGGCGTTGCTCCGGAAGATCGCGAGCACTTCGCGGCTGTGGCTCACGAGCACTTCCAGCAAATCTTCAGCAAGGCCGATGTGACCGCTGAAGACGTGCACAACAACACCCTGGCTGTACTGAAAGGCGATGCCCGTCTGGCGAAATACGCTACCCAGGCTTAAGCTCGACCTGCCCGCGCCTCCCCAGGCGCGGGTTTTATTTTTGGACCCGCCTCCCTTTGGGTCTCTCTAATTTCCGACTTAAGTTGCCCCTATGCTCAAACGCTTTGCCTGGATGGCACTCCTCGCCTGCGCCCCGCTGCACGCGGCACCGCACCTTGATGATCAACGTTTGCAGCAATTGGCCAATGATCCGTTCTGGCTCTCTTTAGGCCATTACGAAGCCGGCAAAATCAGTGGCTGGCGCAGTTATGTCAGTGAAAAGAAATTCTTCCTCGCAGCCGATGGCGCCCACCACCCGGATGCAGAACTCAAGGCCACCGTCGACGCGCTTTACGCTCCGGCCAGCCTGGGTGAAAAACACGCCCAATGCGTTTATCCCGCACGTACCCGCTGGCTCAAGGATCAGTTGCACCTCACTGACTTGCCCGCTGTGGACTGCAAGGAATTCAAGCAGTGGTTCAAGGACGTCGCGCCCCATAGCGCGGTCATGATCTTCCCGGCGGCCTACCTCAACAGCCCGTCCTCGATGTTCGGCCATACCCTGCTGCGTATCGACCAGGCCGACGTGCAGAGCAACAAGACCGCGCTGCTCAGCTACGCGATCAACTTCGGCGCCTATATCGAAGGCTCGGACAACAGCATCCTGTATGCCTGGAAAGGCCTGATGGGCGGCTACCCCGGCCTGTTCGCCCTGGTGCCCTACCAGGAAAAACTCTCGGAATACCGCAGCCTCGAAAACCGTGACCTGTGGGAATACCGCCTCAACCTCACCCAGGTCGAGACCGAGCGCATGGTCGAGCACGTGTGGGAGCTCAAGCAGATCCAGTTCGACTACTTCTTCTTCGATGAAAACTGCTCCTATCGCCTGTTGGAACTGTTGCAAGTGGCCCGCCCCGGCCTGCGCCTGACCGAACAATTCCCGCTTACCGCCATCCCCACCGACACGGTCAAGGCAGTGAAAGAGGCCGGTCTGGTCGAGAAGATCGACTACCGGCCTTCCCGTGAGCGCGAGCTGCTGGAGCGCGCCAAGCCGCTGGACAGCGATGAGCAACAGTGGGTGCTGAAGGTCAGCGACGACCAGCAGCAATTGCAGGCGCCGGCCTTCAAAGCATTACCTCGCGACCGCCAGGCCCTGATCATCGACGCCGCCTACCGCCTGGGTCGCTACCGCGCCAATGGCCTGGAACGCGACACCGCACGCTCCCAACGCAGCTTCGAGCTGCTGCGCGCGATCAACCAGAACCCCGCGCCCGACCTGAAGATCACACCCCCCGGTCTGCCCGAAAACGGCCATGAGTCACGTACCTGGCAAGCCGGCATCGGCACACGCGGCGACAAGGCATTCGGCGAATATGGCCTGCGCATGGCCTACCACGACCTCAACGACAACGCCGAAGGCTTCCCCCTCGGCGCACAGATCGAAATCCTGCAGATGAAACTGCGCCAGTACGAAGGTAACCACTGGCAACTGCAGCAACTGGACCTGGCCACCATCCGCTCCCTGACCCCGCGCAACGCCTTGCTGCAGCCGTGGTCCTGGCAAGTCACCGGCGGCCTGGAGCGCGTACCCGGTAAACACGACGACGAAACCCTGGTCGCCCATGTCAACGGCGGCGCCGGCGGCACCTGGCAACTGAGCGACGACATGCTCGGCTTCGCCCTCGGCACCGTGCGCGTGGAACACAACAATGACTTCAACGAAGCCATCTCCCCCGCTGCCGGGTTCAATACCGGCGTGTTGTGGAAAAACCCGCTGGGCAATTTGAGCCTGGAAGCAAAAGGGGATTTCTTCACCAATGGTGAAGTGCGGCGCAGCCTCAGCCTGAACCAGCAGTGGGAACTGTCCCGCAACCTGGGCCTGCGCCTGAGTGCACAGCGCGAGTACAGCCACTTGTCGACGCCGGTGAATGAAGTGATGCTTGAGGTGAAGTGGTATCACTACTGACTAACACCTTTTGTCAGCATTGCCCGCACAATCAGGAGTTCACTCGACATGGCCGTTACCTGCACCACTCTTGAAGAAGTTCGAAACAACATCGACCGCCTCGATCAGCAAATCGTCACCCTGCTGGCCGAACGCGGCCGCTACGTCTCCCAGGCGGCACGCTTCAAAAAAGACACCGATGGCGTCAAGGCCCCACAGCGGGTTGAGCAGGTGATTGCCAAGGTGCGGGGTTTATCGGAAGCCGTAGGCGCCAACCCCGAGGTGACCGAGCAGGTCTATCGCGCGATGATTGCGGCGTTTATCCAGCAGGAATTGGCGGAACATGCGGCTCTGGCGGCCAACCAGGCAACATAGGCCCTTGTGGTGAGGGCGCCAACGGTTTCGGCGCCCACCGCTCGATCTCCTCGCGCTCCACACCTTTCTCACACGCCTTTCACGCCTCCCCGACAAATCCCTATCTAGACTTCCCCCATCAGCCGTGAAGCGGCGAGGGAGCAAGCGATGTGGCGGTATGCAGTAATGCTGTGTGCGGTGGTGTGGCTGGCGGGTTGCCAATCGACTCATCAGGAGTTGCTCGCCAAGGGTTATCCACCGGCCTTTGCCGATGGCTTTGATGATGGCTGCAGCAGCGGTCGCCAGGCCGCTGGCGTGATCACTGGGGAGTTTCGCAAGAACGTTCCCCGCTACCTGAAAGACCGGGAATACGCCGCAGGCTGGGAGGATGGTTTTCGCCAGTGCAAGGCCATGCGCGAGAACGAGGAGTTGCGCGACTACAAGAACGACCACTGGGACGACCGCGAGCGCGCCTGGCAGCAGGAGAAGAACCGAGATGCTGCGCGGGCCTATCGCTCGCAATAGGTCGCTTTCAGACATCCATCGAAACTAAAGCGCGGCGAACATGGCCCAAGCTCCATAGAGGGAGAACGTCATGAGCCGAGCTTTTGTAAATGAGGACAACGCCGCCGCCCAGGCCGATCAACCGGTGGAGCGTCAGGTCAGTGAGCAGCCCAATCGCCTGACCGCGCAGGGGTTGGCGCAATTGCAGGCCAAGGTTACGCAACTACAGGCCGAGCACAGCGCCGAATCCGCCAAGGGCGAACAGGCCGACAAACAGCGCCAGGCCGACCTCGAGCGGGATTTGCGCTACTTCAACCAGCGCGTGCAGAGCGCCCAGGTGGTGGCGCCCGCTACGTCCACCGACAAGGTGCAGATCGGCAGTTGGGTGACCTTCGCCAATGAGCATGACGAGCAGCAGCGCATCCAATTGGTCGGCGAAGACCAGGCCGATGCCGGCGCCGGCCTGATCAACTGGGGTTCGCCCCTGGGCCGTGCCTTGCTGGGAGCCCAGGTGGGTGACGAGGTGCTGTGGAAGCGCCCCGTCGGCGATCAGTTGATCGAAGTGCTGCGCATCGAAGCCGAGGCTTAGACGATGCCTTGCGCCAGCATCGCGTCGGCAACTTTCACGAAGCCCGCAATGTTCGCGCCCTTCACGTAGTTGATCCGACCGTTCTCTTCGCCGTAGTGCACGCAGGCATGGTGGATCGACTGCATGATGTTGTGCAGCTTGCTGTCCACTTCACCGGCGGTCCACAACAGGCGCATGGCGTTCTGCGACATCTCCAGGCCGCTCACGGCGACGCCGCCGGCATTCGATGCCTTGCCCGGCGCGAACAGAATGCCCGCCTCGATAAAAATATCCACAGCCTCAAGCGTCGTCGGCATGTTGGCGCCTTCGGCCACACAGATGCAGCCGTTGCGCAGCAGCGTGCGGGCGGCTTCGGCGTCGAGTTCGTTCTGGGTAGCGCATGGCAGGGCAATATCGCAGGCCAGTTCCCAAGGGGTTTTACCGGCGCGGAACTCCAGGCCGTAACGCGCGGCCAGTTCGCTGATGCGCCCACGTTGCACATTTTTCAACTCCAGCAGCGCCGACCATTGCTCCTCGGTCAAGCCGCTTTCGGCGTACAGCGTGCCTTCGGAATCGGACAAGGAGATCACCTTGCCGCCCAGGTCCATGACCTTGCGCGCCGCGTATTGGGCCACGTTGCCGGATCCAGAGACCGCCACGCGCTTGCCTTCTACCCGTTGACCGTCGCGCTTTAGCATCTCTTCGGCGAAGTACACACACCCGAATCCGGTGGCTTCCGGGCGGATCAGGCTGCCGCCGTAGGTCATGCCCTTGCCGGTCAACACCGAGGTGAATTGGTTACTCAGGCGCTTGTACTGGCCGAACAGGAAGCCAATCTCACGGGCGCCCACGCCGATGTCGCCGGCCGGTACGTCCACGTCTGCGCCGATATGGCGGTACAGTTCGCTCATGAACGCCTGGCAGAAGCGCATGACTTCGGCGTCACTCTTACCTTTTGGATCAAAGTCCGAGCCGCCTTTACCGCCGCCCATGGGCAGCGAGGTCAGGGAATTCTTGAAGGTCTGCTCGAAGGCAAGAAACTTCAGCACCCCCAGGTTTACCGACGGGTGAAAACGCAGACCGCCCTTGTAAGGGCCGATGGCGCTGTTCATCTGGATACGGAAGCCACGGTTGACCTGGACCTTGCCATGATCATCCACCCACGACACCCGAAAGGTAATCGCCCGCTCCGGCTCGCAGATGCGCTCCAGGATGCCCGATGTCAGGTAGTGGGGATTGGCTTCAAGAAACGGCCACAGGCTGCGCAGGACTTCTTCTACGGCCTGGTGGAATTCCGGCTGGTCGGGGTCGCGTTTTTTCAGGCGGGCGAGGAAGGATTCGACGGATTCGATCATGACAAGTCTCGGCAAATTGATTGTTTTTAAATGAGATTGAGCCGGACTTTATCAATTCATGTCGCACCGCGACAGGGCAAAATGTCGCTTTTGTGAATTTAAATGGTGCATTAGATATAAATAAACCCAGGAAACAGGGATTTATCGCACTTAAAAGGGGATTACCAAGGCAGGCAATGCACCAACAAGGAAATAGCCATCGGGAGCAAGCCCACTCCCACATTTGATCGGTGTGGGTTGGGGAAAATGCGCAAAAAAAAACGGAGCCCGAGGGCCCCGCTTTTTTCAAACCAGCCGGATCAGGCCAGTTTTTTGTGCCGTACACGGTGCGGCTGAGCAGCAGCTTCGCCCAAACGCTTTTTACGGTCCGCTTCGTACTCGGTGTAGTTGCCTTCGAAGAACACGGCTTGGGAGTCGTCTTCGTACGCCAGGATGTGGGTCGCGACGCGGTCAAGGAACCACCGATCGTGAGAGATCACAATGGCGGCGCCCGGGAAGTCCAGCAGGGCTTCTTCCAGGGAACGCAGGGTTTCAACGTCGAGGTCGTTGGACGGTTCGTCGAGCAGCAGGACGTTGCCGCCCTCTTTCAGGGTCAGGGCCAGGTGCAAGCGACCGCGCTCACCACCGGACAGGTCCTTGACGAACTTCTGCTGGTCGCCGCCCTTGAAGTTGAAACGACCGACGTAGGTGCGCGAGGGGATTTCATAGTTGCCGATACGGATCTGGTCGGAACCGTCGGAGATCTGCTGGAATACCGTCTTGCTGCCATCCAGGTCTTCACGGCTCTGGTCCACGCAGGCTAACTGCACGGTTTCGCCGACTTCGATGGTGCCCGAGTCCGGGGTTTCCTTGCCCATCAGCATGCGGAACAGGGTGGATTTACCCGCACCGTTACCGCCGATAACGCCGACGATCGCGCCTTTTGGCATGGAGAACGACAGGTTGTCGATCAGCACGCGATCGCCATAGCCTTTGGTCACGTTCTTGAACTCGATGACCTTGTCACCCAGGCGCGGACCGGCCGGGATGTAGATCTCGTTGGTTTCGCTGCGCTTCTGGAATTCCTGCGACTGCATTTCTTCGAAGCGTTGCAGACGTGCCTTGGATTTGGACTGGCGGGCCTTGGCGCCTTTGCGCACCCACTCCAGTTCTTCCTTCATGGCTTTTTCGTGGGCCGATTGCTGCTTGGATTCGGCGGCCAGACGGTCGGACTTGGCTTCCAGCCAACCGGAGTAGTTGCCCTCGTAAGGGATACCGGCGCCGCGGTCGAGCTCGAGGATCCAGCCGGCAACGTTGTCCAGGAAGTAGCGGTCGTGCGTGATCGCAACCACGGTGCCCGGGAAATCGTGCAGGAAGTGCTCCAGCCAGGCGACGGAGTCGGCGTCCAAGTGGTTGGTCGGTTCGTCGAGCAGCAGCATGTCGGGAGCCGACAACAGCAGGCGGCACAGGGCCACACGACGTTTTTCACCACCGGAGAGGAATTCGACCTTGGCGTCCCAGGCCGGCAGGCGCAGCGCATCGGCGGCGACTTCCAGCTGGCGCTCCAGGTTGTGACCGTCGCCGGCCTGCAGGATCGCTTCAAGCTTGGCCTGTTCGGCGGCCAGCTTGTCGAAGTCGGCATCCGGCTCGGCGTAGGCGGCGTAGACCTCGTCCAGGCGGGCCTGGGCGTCCTTGATCACGCTGACGGCTTCCTCAACCACTTCACGCACGGTCTTGGTCGGGTCTAGGATCGGCTCCTGTGGCAGGTAGCCGATGTTCAGTTCCGGCATCGGGCGGGCTTCGCCTTCGAACTCGGTATCGACGCCAGCCATGATTTTCAGCAGTGTGGACTTACCCGAGCCGTTGAGGCCGAGCACGCCGATCTTGGCGCCGGGGAAAAAGGACAGCGAAATATTTTTCAGGATTTCCCGCTTCGGCGGAACAACTTTTCCCAGCCGATGCATGGTGAAGACGTATTGAGCCATGGTGAACCTAGCGTCTGTGACTGATGAATTAAGCGGGCGAAGCCCGTGCCAGGCCATGCGCCGCGCGGGCCGTTGACTATCATCAATGCCAGCGAGCGGAAAAGCCTGAAGATCTGGGGCTGGAACGCCACCGCGTAACCGGCAAAGCTACCTCAATGCGCTTGGTCAGTCCAGCCAAGCAGGGCTGGCACTTTGCCACAAGTCAAGGCATGCTAGCCGCCCTTCGGGCGTCCGGCTTATAGTGCACGTCGCGCGCCAGTCCAGCCAAACCGCAGGATCACAGCTTGTCCAAAGTCACGCCGCCAACTCCCTTGCGCGCCGCTCATGTAGCGCCGGGAATGCCCCTGCACGGCACCCTCAAAGGCGCATTGGCGACGCTTGTCCTCCTGCTGCTCGCGTTATTGTTCTGGCAACTGCTGGACCAACTGCAGCAAAACCAGAAAAACCAGCAGCAATACACCATCGACTACAGCGCCGACCTGGCTGAACAGATCAGCCTGAACATGGCCCTGAGCGCAAAAATTGCCCTGAACCTGCTACCGATGGTCGAACCGCCGCGCGACATCGAACAGCAACAGGCCCTGACGCGCACGTTGCAGCGCTCGCTGCCGGAACTGCGCAGTATCGCCCTGCTCGCGCCCAGCGGCGCGATGATCAGCGACAGCGCCAATGACAGCCAGGACAGCGCCTGGCTGGAAGAGCTGGTGCAGCGCAGCCACGGCCAACCCTACTACCTGAGCAATAACGACGACGGCACCCTCATCTATCTGCTGCTGCACCAGCCCAGCGGTGGCTCAAAGATGTACTGGGCGCTGCGCCTGGCACCCAACTACCTGGTCAACCTGACCCGCCAGGACAGCCAGGGCCAGCGCCCCATGTGGGCCATCGAGAACCGCCTGAACCACCGTGTGGTCAGCCGTGACAGTGGCATGCCGGCGCAATGGGGCGACGCCCTGACCCCGGATGACCTGAATAAAAGCGTGCTGGTCACGCCCTTGAGCAAAAGCGACTGGCAGTTGCGCGGGATGTTCGACCGTGCAGCCGTGCTGGAACAATTGCTGCCGGCGTTTATCGGTAAATGCCTGCTGGGCCTGGCCTTCTCGTTGATCCCCGTGATCGTGCTGCTGAATATGCGTCGCCGCCAGCGCCAGGTGCATGAAGGCCGGCGGCGGTATCAGGATATTTTCGAAGGCACCGGCGTCGCGCTGTGCGTACTTGACTTGTCGGGCCTGAATGCATTCTTTGGCAAGGTGCACTTGCAGACCCGCGAGCAACTGCACGCCTGGCTGCAAACTTCCCCCGAGGAATGCCGGCAGTTGCTCACCGAACTGCGCATCACCGAGATCAACCAGGTGGCGGTGAGCCTGCTCAGAGTGAGCTCCTGCGAGGAAGCGTGGGAGCGGCTGATCGATGATTGCCCGCGCAACACCACGTCCATCGGTCATCAGATACTCGAAGCGGTCCTTACCCAACAGAGTCAGCTTGAGTTGGAAATCCAGCTCAAGGATGTGGCCGGCAACGAACAGTACCTTTGGATGGTGATGCGCCTGCCGGAACAGCAGGACGACTTCAAGGCGGTGATCCTCAGCATCAGCGACATCACCAGCCGCAAGCTGATCGAACTGTCGCTGGTGGAACGTGAAAGCTTCTGGTCGGACGTGGTCCGTACCGTGCCCGACCACCTGTATGTGCAGGATGTGATCAGCCAGCGCATGATCTTCAGCAACCACCATCTGGGCCACACCCTCGGCTATACCAAGGCCGAACTGCATCAAATGGGCGAGTATTTCTGGGAAATCCTGCTGCACCCCGAAGACGCCGAGCATTACCACGATCTGCGCCAACAGCAACGCCAGGTCGGCTACACGACGCAGCTGCACTGCCAGTTGCGCTTTCGCCATCGCAATAACCAATGGCGGCGCTTTGATATTCGCGAGCAGGCCCTGGCGCGGGACAAGACGGCGCAAGTCACGCGCATCATCGGTGTGGCCAAGGACATCACCGACCAGATCGAAGCCAGCGAGTCCCTGCGCGACAGCGAACAGCGCTACCGCATGCTGGCCGAAAGCATCAGCGACGTGATCTGCTCCACCGACAGCCAACTGGCCCTGAACTACGTCAGCCCGTCGGTCAACGCCGTGCTGGGTTACGACGTGGAGTGGGTATTCAAGAATGGCTGGCAGTCGATCATCGCCAACCCGCAGCAACTGACCGGCATCTATAGCCTGGTGGAACAGGTCAGCCGCGCACTGGGCGATCCCGAGGCGCTGAATAGGCTGCGCGATCAAGTGCAGACCCAATTGTTCCTGTTCGACTGCCTGCGCGCCGATGGCCGCAAGGTGCCGATCGAGCTGCGCCTGGTGCTGGTGTGGGATGAGCACGGCGCCTTCGAGGGCATCCTTGGCGTGGGCCGCGACATCAGCCAGCAACGCCGTGCCGAAAAAGACCTGCGCATGGCCGCCACCGTATTCGAGCACTCCACGTCGGCAATCCTGATCACCGACCCCGCCGGCTATATCGTGCAGGCCAACGAGGCGTTCAGCCGGGTCAGCGGTTATGCGGTGAGTGATGTACTCGACCAGTTGCCGAACATGCTCACCGTCGACGAACAACAGGAAGCCCACCTGCGCTACGTGCTCAAGCAACTGCACCAGCACAGCACCTGGGAAGGCGAAGTGTGGCTCAAGCGCCGTAACGGCGAGCATTACCCGGCCTGGGTCGGCATTACGGCGGTGTTCGACGATGAAGGCGACCTGGCCAGTTATGTGTGCTTCTTCAGCGATATCAGCGAACGCAAGGCCAGCGAACAGCGCATCCACCGCCTGGCCTATTACGACGCCCTGACCCACCTGCCCAACCGCACCTTGTTCCAGGACCGCCTGCACACCGCGTTGCAGTCGGCCGAACGGCAGAAGTCGTGGGTGGTGCTGATGTTCCTCGACCTCGACCGTTTCAAGCCGATCAACGACTCCCTGGGCCACGCCGCCGGCGACCGCATGCTCAAGGAAATGGCCACCCGCCTGCTCGGTTGCGTCGCCGAAGACGACACCGTGGCGCGCATGGGCGGCGACGAGTTCACCTTGCTGCTGCAACCGCGGGTCAGCCGCGAAATGGCGCTGAACCGCGCGATCCATGTGGCCGAACAGATTTTGGCCAGCCTGGTGAAGCCGTTTGTGCTGGAGGGCCGCGAGTTCTTTGTGACCGCCAGTATCGGCATTGCTCTCAGCCCGCAGGACGGCAACGAGCTGAGCCAGCTGATGAAGAACGCCGACACGGCGATGTATCACGCCAAGGAACGTGGCAAGAACAACTTCCAGTTCTACCAGGCCGACATGAACGCCAGCGCCCTGGAACGCCTGGAGCTGGAAAGCGACCTGCGCCACGCGCTGGAGCAGGACGAATTCGTGCTTTATTACCAGCCGCAGTTCAGCGGCGACGGCAAACGCCTGACCGGCGCCGAAGCGCTGCTGCGCTGGCGCCATCCACGCCGTGGACTGGTGCCGCCGGGGGACTTCATTCCGGTGCTCGAAGAGTTGGGCCTGGTGGTGGACGTGGGCGACTGGGTGATCAGCGAAGCCTGTCGCCAGCTCAAGACCTGGCACCAGAACAAGGTGCGGGTGCCGAAAGTCTCGGTGAACATCTCCGCGCGGCAGTTCTCCGACGGCCAGCTGGGCACGCGCATCGCCACCATCCTCAAGGACACAGGCCTGCCACCGGCGTGCCTGGAACTGGAGCTGACCGAAAGTATCCTGATGCGCGAAGTCAACGAAGCCATGCATATCCTCGACAGCCTGAAAAACCTGGGCCTGAGCATTGCGGTGGACGACTTCGGCACGGGTTATTCGTCACTCAACTACCTCAAGCAATTCCCCATCGACGTGCTGAAAATCGACCGCACCTTCGTCGATGGCCTGCCATCCGGCGAGCAGGATGCGCAAATCGCCCGCGCCATTATCGCCATGGCCCACAGCCTCAACCTGGCGGTGATCGCCGAAGGTGTGGAAACCCATGAGCAGCTGGACTTCCTGCGCGAGCATGGTTGCGATGAAGTGCAGGGTTATCTGTTCGGGCGGCCGATGCCGGCACATCGGTTCGAGGCGCAGTTCAGCAATGATGCCCTCTTCATGTTCGACTGAGATTTTGTGGTGAAGCCACTGGCCTCATCGGGGGCTTGCCCCCGATGAGGCCGGCACAGTCACCACCCATCCCGAGATGAGCCCCACTTGTCCGCGACATGATGTCCTTTCATATGCCATCTAAAACCCATTGGGTTAGAATGCCCTCCTTTTCTGCCCCCGATCCTTGAGGACCGCCATGTTCAGCCGTGATTTGACTATTGCCAAGTACGACGCCGATCTCTTCGCCGCCATGGAGCAAGAAGCCGTGCGCCAGGAAGAGCACATTGAGCTGATCGCTTCGGAAAACTACACCAGCCCTGCGGTGATGGAGGCTCAAGGTTCGGTTCTGACCAATAAGTACGCCGAAGGCTACCCAGGCAAGCGCTACTACGGTGGCTGCGAGTACGTCGACGTGGTTGAGCAACTGGCCATCGACCGTGCAAAAGAACTGTTCGGCGCCGATTACGCCAACGTCCAGCCACACGCCGGCTCCCAAGCCAACAGCGCCGTGTACCTGGCCCTGCTGCAAGGCGGCGACACCATCCTGGGCATGAGCCTGGCCCATGGCGGTCACCTGACCCACGGCGCCAGCGTTTCCTCCTCCGGCAAGCTGTACAACGCCGTTCAATACGGCATCGATGCCAACGGCCTGATCGACTACGACGAAGTCGAGCGCCTGGCGGTCGAGCACAAGCCAAAAATGATCGTGGCCGGTTTCTCTGCCTACTCGCAGATCCTGGACTTCCCACGCTTTCGCGCCATCGCCGACAAGGTTGGCGCCTACCTGTTCGTCGACATGGCTCACGTAGCCGGTCTGGTCGCCGCTGGCGTCTACCCGAACCCGGTACCTTTCGCCGACGTGGTCACCACCACCACCCACAAGACCCTGCGCGGTCCACGTGGCGGCCTGATCCTGGCGCGCGCCAACGCCGAGATCGAGAAAAAGCTGAACTCCGCCGTATTCCCGGGCGCCCAGGGTGGCCCACTGGAGCACGTGATCGCCGCTAAAGCGATCTGCTTCAAGGAAGCACTGCAACCTGAGTTCAAGACCTACCAGCAACAAGTGGTGAAAAACGCCCAGACCATGGCCAGCGTGTTCATCGAACGCGGCTTCGACGTGGTGTCCGGCGGTACTGAAAACCACCTGTTCCTGCTGTCGCTGATCAAGCAGGACATTTCCGGTAAAGATGCTGACGCTGCCCTGGGCAAAGCCTTCATCACCGTGAACAAAAACTCCGTGCCGAACGACCCACGTTCGCCGTTCGTCACCTCGGGCCTGCGCTTCGGCACCCCGGCTGTGACCACTCGTGGCTTCAAGGAAGCAGAGTGCAAGGAACTGGCCGGCTGGATCTGCGACATCCTGGCAGACCTGAACAACGAAGCCGTGATCGACGCGGTACGTGAGAAGGTCAAGGCCATCTGCAAAAAACTGCCGGTATACGGCGCTTGATTGCAGTTGCTTGACTAAGAAGCCCGGCTCTTGAGCCGGGCTTTTTTATGCCAATTGTCCAGTTTGAAATGCGCCCAAGTGTGGGAGGGGGCTTGCCCCCGATAGCAGTGTGTCAGTCACATATAGGTTTACTGACCCACCGCCATCGGGAGCAAGCCCCCTCCCACAGTTGACTGCATTACACGTCAGGGTTGGTAGACTTTGGCAAAGCCTTCGCGGATTTTGTCCTCCGGCAACTCATCGGCAATAAACACGATCACACTCTCCCGCGCTTCACCCTCGGCCCACTCAGTATCCCAGTCGAAACCATAGAGCTTGAGCACGCCCTGGAACACCATGCGGCGGTCTTCGCCGGCGATGTTGAGCACGCCTTTGTAGCGCAGCAGTTGCTTGCCATGATCCTCCAGCAGTTCGTTCATGAACTCACTGAGGCGGTCGATATCCAGCGGCTGGTCGGTGCGCAACACCAGGCTGGATATACGGTCGATGGACGGCGCCTTGCTCACCGGGCGCAGGCTCATGCCGGCATTAAGGTTGAAACCACGCACATCGAGCAGTTCGGCCAAATCAATCTTGCCGTGCTCGACCACACGAATCGGCGCGCGGCGGTTGATGCGTGTGAGGCGTTCACTGAGTGCCTCGAAGGTGGCGTCGCCCACCAGGTCACGCTTGCTCACCAGCAGCCGGTCGGCAAAACCGATCTGCGCCTGGGCGATGGTCTGGGTCAGGTGGTGCTCGGCGTGGGCCGCGTCCACCAGGGTAATGATGCCGTCGAGGATGTAGCGCTCGCGCAGTTCTTCATCAATGAAAAAGGTCTGGGCCACCGGCGCCGGGTCGGCCAGGCCGGTGCACTCGATCACCAGGCGGTCGAAGGCGATCTCGCCGCTGTCCAGGCGCTCGAGCAGCAGATAGAGGGCCTTGGTCAGGTCGGTGTGGATGGTGCAGCACACGCAGCCGTTGGACAGGGTCATGACTTGCACCGGTTCTTCGCCCAATAACTGGGTGTCGATACCGGCGTCGCTGAATTCGTTCTCGATCACGGCAATTTTAAGGCCGTGCTCGGCTTTGAGCAGGTGGCGCAGCAAGGTGGTCTTGCCGGCGCCGAGAAAGCCACTGAGGACGGTCACTGGAATGGGAGAGGACAAAAAAATTCTCCTTGAAGGAACACTGAAACAAATGTGGGAGGGGGCTTGCCCCCGATAGCAGTGTGTCAGGCACTTATGTGTCACTGACACACCGCTATCGGGGGCAAGCCCCCTCCCACAGGGGAGTTGCGTTAAATCAACAGCACTTGGGCCCACCCTTGCCGCCGTAACGGGCTTCCTGGCGTTCCCGGAAGAACGCCTTGTAGTCCATCATCGGCTTGTCCGGGTGCTTGGTTTGCATATGCTCGACGTACGTGTCGTAGTCGGGCATGCCGACCATCAGGCGCGCGGCCTGACCGAGGTATTTACCGAGGCGACTGATGTCATTGAACATGCTTGCAATCCTCGGTTATGCGTCCGGTACTGCCTGGAACGGGGCTTCTTTATCCGTACGCTCTTTGTTGCCCCAGGCGGCGACGCCAACCTTGAGGGCATAGAACAGGATGCTGAACACCACGAACAGGAACAGCACAGTCAGCGTTGCGTTGGTGTAAGCGTTCCAGATCACGTGCTGCATCTGGTCCACGCTCTTGGCCGGGGCCAGGATCTGGCCGTTCGCCAGGGCATCACTGTACTTCTTCGCCAGCGACAGGAAGCCGATCGCCGGGTTGGCGTCGAACAGCTTGATGAAGCCTGCGGTGGTGGTGCAGATCAGCAGCCATACCGCCGGCAGCATGGTCACCCAGATGTAGCGTTGGCGTTTCATTTTGATCAGCACAACGGTGGCGAGCATCAGCGCGATACCGGCCAGCATCTGGTTGGAGATACCGAACAGCGGCCACAAGGTGTTGATGCCGCCCAGCGGGTCGATCACGCCCTGGTACAGCAGGTAACCCCACATGGCGACGCAACCGGCGGTCGCGATCAGGTTGGCGGTCCAGGACTCGGTGCGCTTGAGCGCCGGTACGAAGGAGCCCAGCAAATCCTGAAGCATGAAGCGACCGGCACGGGTGCCCGCGTCGACGGCAGTCAGGATAAACAACGCTTCGAACAGGATCGCAAAGTGGTACCAGAACGCCATGGTGTTTTCACCCGGCAGCACACTGTGCAGGATCTGCGCGATACCCACCGCCAACGTCGGCGCACCACCGGCACGCGCGAGGATGGTGGTTTCACCGATGTCGTGGGCCACGGCCGACAGCGCCTCGGGGGTAATTGCAAAACCCCAGCTGCTGACGGTTTGTGCCACGGTCACCACATCGGTGCCGACGATTGCCGCCGGGCTGTTCATGGCGAAGTACACACCGGGCTCGATCACCGAAGCGGCAACCATCGCCATGATCGCCACGAAGGACTCCATCAGCATGCCGCCGTAACCGATGTAACGGGCGTGGCTTTCACTGGCCAGCAGCTTGGGCGTGGTGCCCGAGGAAATCAGCGCATGGAAGCCCGAGACCGCGCCACAGGCAATGGTGATGAACAGGAACGGGAACAGACCGCCCTTCCAAACCGGGCCGGTACCATCGATGAACTGGGTCAGCGCCGGCATTTTCAGGTCAGGCATGGTGACCAGGATGCCAATCGCCAGGGCGATGATGGTGCCGATTTTCAAGAAGGTAGAGAGGTAGTCACGTGGCGCGAGGATCAGCCACACCGGCAGTACCGCGGCCACGAAACCGTAGCCGATCAGCATCCAGGTGATCTGGATCCCGGTGAACGTGAAGGCCTTGGCCCAGACCGGATCAGCGGCAATCTGCCCGCCCAGCCAGATCGAACCGAGCAGCAACAGCACGCCGATGATCGAAATTTCACCAATGCGGCCCGGGCGGATGTAGCGCATGTAGATGCCCATGAACATCGCGATCGGGATGGTCGCCATCACCGTGAAGATGCCCCATGGGCTCTCGGCCAGGGCCTTGACCACGATCAGCGCCAGCACCGCAAGGATGATGATCATGATCAGGAAGCAGCCGAACAGCGCGATGGTCCCCGGGATACGACCCATCTCTTCGCGAACCATGTCCCCCAGGGAACGGCCATTACGACGCGTGGACAGGAACAGGACCATGAAATCCTGCACCGCACCGGCCAGTACCACGCCGGCAATCAGCCAGAGTGTGCCGGGCAGGTAGCCCATTTGCGCCGCCAGTACCGGGCCGACCAAGGGGCCTGCACCGGCAATTGCCGCAAAGTGGTGACCGAAAAGGATGTGTTTGTTGGTCGGCACATAGTCCAGACCGTCATTGTTGACCACTGCGGGGGTGGCCCGTCGTGGATCGAGTTGCATCACATTATTAGCGATGAACAGGCTGTAGTAGCGATAAGCGACCAGATAGATGGCCACGGCAGCGACCACAATCCACAAGGCGTTGATCGCCTCGCCTCGGCGCAAGGCCACTACGCCCAGGGCGCACGCTCCTACGATTGCCAGCACCAGCCAGGGTAAGTGGCGTAGCAGGCTATTATTATTTTTCATTTTTATATTCCAGCCAGGGTGGACAGAAAGGACAGCCATCCGGAGTTTAGCGCTACTGGCCTTAAAGGCCACCCCCCTACGTTGGTCTAGAGCCTTGCAGCGGAAAAAAAACAGAAAAAACCGCCCAATGATGGCGCAGGGCTACAATCCTTTTATCCACAGAGGGTTTCACCATGACCGAGCAAGCGTCTGATCGCCGCCGTTTTCGCCGGATCGCCTTTGATGCCAAGACCGAACTTCGGCAAAACGGCAACGAATGGCCAGTGCAATTGGTGGATTTGTCGCTCAAGGGCCTGTTGGCGCAACGGCCTGAAGACTGGAAGGGAAATAAGGCGCTGCCGTTCGCGGTCGACATACGCCTGGATCCCAAGGCGCATATAAAGATGCAAGCACGGCTGACCCACGAAGCAGATGGTCAACTGGGGTTTGTGTGCACAGACATCGACCTGGACTCGATCAGCCACCTAAGGCGGCTTATCGAACTGAACCTTGGAGATGAAGAAGAACTGCACCGGGAGTTGTCGGCGCTGTTGGAGATCTAACCACCCACATTGGTTTTGCGGCGTTGGTGATTACTCGAACAAGGCATCCAATGCCTGTTCCAGGCGCGTGACCCCAATCACCTGCAATCCTGGCGGCATTTCCTTCGGCGCATTGCCCTTGGGCACAATCGCGCGTTTGAAGCCGTGTTTGGCCGCTTCCTTCAAGCGTTCCTGACCGCTCGGCACCGGGCGCACTTCGCCGGACAGGCCCACCTCACCGAACACCAGCAGGTCGTGGGGCAATGGCCGGTTACGCAAGCTGGACATCACCGCCGCCATCAACGCCAGGTCGGACGCGGTTTCCAACACCTTGACCCCGCCGACCACGTTGAGGAACACGTCCTGGTCGTGGGTGGGGATGCCACCGTGACGGTGCAACACCGCCAACAGCATCGCCAGGCGGTTTTGATCCAGGCCCAACGTGACGCGACGAGGGTTGGCCAGATGGCTGTCATCCACCAGCGCCTGGACTTCCACCAGCATAGGCCGGGTGCCTTCCCACGTTGCCATAACCACGCTGCCTGGGACTTCTTCCTGGGCACGGGTCAGGAAAATCGCCGAGGGGTTAGAGACTTCTTTCAGCCCCCGGTCAGTCATGGCGAACACACCCAGTTCGTTCACCGCGCCGAAGCGGTTCTTCACCGCCCGCAGCAAGCGCAAACGGCCATCGGACTCGCCTTCGAAATACAGCACGGTGTCGACCATATGCTCCAACACCCGTGGCCCGGCCAGCGCGCCCTCTTTGGTGACGTGGCCGACCAGGAAGATCGCCGTGCCGCTCTGCTTGGCGTAGCGCACCAGCAACGCCGCACTCTCGCGCACCTGGGACACGCCGCCCGGCGCCGATTGCAGTTGCTCGGTGAAAATCGTCTGGATCGAGTCGATCACCATGACCTTGGGTTTTTCGATCCGGGCCGTGGCGATGATGCTTTCGATGCAGGTTTCAGTCATGACCCGCAGTTGATCCTGGGGCAAACCGAGGCGGCGGGCACGCATGGCCACCTGTTGCTGGGATTCTTCGCCGGTGACGTACAGCGCCGGCATGCGGCTGGCGATGCTGCACAGGGTTTGCAGCAGGATCGTCGATTTGCCGATGCCGGGGTCGCCGCCGATCAACACCACCGAACCATCCACCAGGCCGCCACCCAGAACCCGATCCAGCTCACCGGAAGCCGTCGAGAAACGCGGGATCTCTTCAACGCTGACCTCGGCCAGGGTCTTGATCTGCGCCTGTTGCCCGGTCCAGCCGGCTCGGCCGGTGGGGGCCGAGGCGCCGCCGCTTTCGATCATGGTTTCAGTCAGGGTATTCCACGCACCACACTCGGTGCATTGGCCGGCCCACTTGGGAAAGGTCGCGCCGCACTCCGTGCAGCCGTACATGCGCTTGGCCTTTGCCATTTGAAAACCTCCAACCGAAAAACCGCGATGATAGCTCAGCGCGACGCCGGGGTCCGGATTTCACCGCTGGCCAGTCGTGAAGCACTGTTGCCGACCGGGTCTTCGGCGTTGAGATCGGCGCCCTTGGCCTTGAGTTCGTCGAGCAACTCGATGCGCTTGAACAGGCCGGCGTACATGGCCGCCGTCTGACCGGCACCGTTACGTTGGTCGGGGTTGCAGTCGGTCGCCAGCAGGCGCTGGGCAATTTTCAGTTCTCCCTTGAAGATCGCGCCCATCAACGCGGTGTTGCCGCGCTTGTCCTGCACACAGGCGTCGGCGCCGGCGACGAGCAAACGCTCCACGTAGGCGCTTTCACCATGGTAGGCGGCGAGAATCAACGCCGTGTAGCCCTTGTCGTCCTGGGTGTTGAGGGGGAAGCCGGCGTCGATAAAGGTGTTGAGCATGTCGAGGTCACCACGGCGGGCGGCGTCGAAGTAATAATCCTGGAGCTGCGCCTTGAGCGCGACCGGGTCGGGCGACTCGGCATGGGCGACAAAGGCCAGCATGGCCATCAGTAGGCCGATCGAAATACGCATGGGTTCTCTCCTGCCAGAGGTCGACGCCCGCGTGGGCGTCGACCGAAACCAACGTCAGTCAGTGAGTTTTTCGGCCAGCGCCTTCACGCGCGCCAGGTCACCCTTGGCGACCTTGGCCACGCCGGTGCCGTATTCCGGATCGGCCTTGTAGAGGAACGACAGGATGATGTGCTTGCTCTCGTCATCGGTAGTGGCCAGGGAGCCGCCGAAGTTGTCGATCAAGTCCTGACGCTCTTTCTTGCTGTAGGAGCGATACAGATCGCCGGCCTGCTTGAAGTTCTGCTCACGCTGGATCTTCGCCTGCTGGGTGCTGCCCGACAGCGCCGTCTGGCTGTAGCGCGCGGTTTGCGGCTCTTCACGGTTTTCCAGGCGGCTTGGCTGGTAGTTCACGCCGCTGGTGGTCTTGCCGAAGTTCAGCGCGCCGTCCTGGTTACCGTTGTTGACGGTGACCCGTGGGGCGTTGATCGGCAACTGCAGGGCATTGGCGCCCAGTCGATACATCTGCGTGTCGGCATACGAGAACACCCGCCCTTGCAGCAGGCGGTCTTCCGACGGTTCGATGCCCGGCACCAGGTTGGCCGGGGCCATGGCCACTTGCTCGGTTTCCTGGAAGACATTCGCCGGGTTGCGGTTCAGCACCATCTGCCCGACTTTACGCTCGGGCACATTCGGCCAGATCTTGGTGGCGTCCAGCGGGTCGAAATCAAACTTGGCCAGGTCTTCCGGCTTGAGTACCTGCACATACAGGTCCCACTTGGGGAAGTCGCCCTTGTTGATATGGGTGACCAGGTCGTTAGTCATATGGCTGTAGTCACGCCCCTGCACTTCGGTAACTTGCTTGGGGTCGAGATTCTTGATGCCTTGCAGGCTCTTCCAGTGGAACTTGACGTAGTGCACTTCACCCTTGGCGTTGATCAACTTGTAGGCATGTACACCATTGCCGTCCATTTCCCGATAACTGGCCGGAGTACCGGAGTCGGAATACAACTCGGTGAGTGTGCGAGTGGCCTCGGGAACATGGGAGAAGAAGTCGAAGCGACGGGAGTCATCGTCCAGGTTAGTGCGCGGGTCCGGCTTGAAGGCGTGGACCATGTCGGGGAACTTGATGGCATCGCGGATAAAGAACGTCGGGAAGTTATTGCCCACCAGGTCCCAGTTGCCATCGGCGGTATAGAACTTGGTGGCGAAGCCGCGCGGGTCACGCAGGGTTTCCGGGGAGTGGTTACCGTGCACCACGGCCGAGAAGCGCACGAACACCGGGGTCGTTTCGCCAGCAGCGAAGACCTTGGCCTTGGTCAGGTCGCTGAGGTTATCGGTGACGGTGAAGGTGCCATGGGCGCCGGTGCCACGGGCATGCACGACGCGCTCGGGGATGCGTTCACGGTCGAAGCGCTGCAGCTTCTGGATCAGTTGCACGTCCTGCAGCAGCACCGGGCCGTTGGCGCCAGCGGTTTGCGAGTTCTGGTTATCGCCCACCGCGGCGCCGTTATCACGGGTCAGGTTGGCGGCTTGCACGGAGAGGGAAAGCAGGCTGGCGGTCGCCAGTACCAGCACATGACGCGCCAATACCGGGCCGCGATTGATTGGATTCTTCATCAAGGTTTCCTCTGGTTTTTTAGTGCACATTCAGTTGTGCTTGCCAGAGGCTAGTGACCCACGAGTCAGAAGATAAATAGAAAAACCCCACCAGGGCGATAAAGAAAATAATGTGGTAAGCAACTGAAACAGCGGGTATTTCGCGCGCGATTGGTGGCACTTTGCAAACTATTTGCGTTTTAATGTGTCGATAAAAACTAACAGTGTTAACGGTTGTGTCGGGCAAGCCCGCTACCGCTGACTTACACTAAGCGGCACCCTTCTCATTTGTAACAAGGAATAACCTATGGGCGTGATCAGTGAGTTCAAGGCCTTCGCGGTCAAAGGTAATGTGGTCGACATGGCCGTCGGTATCATCATCGGCGCCGCCTTCGGCAAAATTGTTTCTTCGTTTGTAGGCGACGTAGTGATGCCGCCCATTGGTCTGTTGATCGGTGGCGTGGACTTTGGTGACCTGGCGATAACGCTCAAGGCGGCCCAAGGCGATGTGCCCGCCGTCGTCCTGGCGTACGGCAAGTTCATCCAGAGCGTGATCGACTTTGTGATCGTCGCGTTTGCGATCTTCATGGGCGTCAAGGCCATCAACCGCCTCAAGCGCGAAGAAGCCGTTGCACCTAGCCTGCCACCGACACCGAGCAAGGAAGAAGTGCTGCTGGGTGAGATTCGCGACCTGCTCAAGGCACAGAACGACAAGCCGCTTTAACCTGTACCGGCTTGGAAAAAAGGCGCCTGCTTGAGGCGCCTTTTTATTACCAGTAGTTTTCCACCGCCACCTGCCCCGGCCGGCGGCTAAGGCTCAGTTGCATGTCGCGCTGCTTGAGCAACTGGCGAGTGTCATCCACCATCTGCGGGTTACCGCAAATCAGCACACGGGAATGTTCCGGAGTCAGCTCGACGCCGGCAGCACGCTCCAATTCGCCATTCTCGATCAGCGTGGTAATGCGCCCATTCAGCGCACCTGCGTGCTGTTCACGGGTGACGAGCGGGATGTAGGTGAATTTATGCGCGTATTCGGCCAGGTACTCTCGTTCACCCAGCTCTTTGATCAGCGACTGATAGGCCCACTCCTGGGCTTCCCGCGCGCTGTATACCAGGATGATGCGCTCGAATTTCTCCCAGACTTCAAAGTCCTGCAGGATCGACAAAAACGGCGCCACCCCGGTCCCCGTACCCAACATCCACAAGTCACGACCATCGACGAAACGATTCAGGGTCAGGTACCCGGTAGCCTGGCGCTCCACCATTAAGGTATCGCCTACCCGCAGTCGGCTGAGTTCACTGGTGAATTCGCCGCCTGGGACAACAATCGAGAAGAAGTCCAAGTATTCATCAAATGGCGAGGACACCACGGAATAGGCACGCCACACCGTGCTGCCATCCGCCTTGGTGACCCCCAGGCGCACGAATTGCCCGGCGGTGAAACGGAACCCTGGGTCACGGGTGGTTCGCAGCGTAAACAGGCTGGGGGTCAGGGATTGCACATCGAGCAAGGTCTGGCGGGTAAATTTCTCAGCACTGGCCGTCATGGGGGACTCCGTTCTACAGGTGCCCTAGTGTCCCTCAAAGTCGCGCCCGGAAACACCCATGCCGGGTAATGGCATGGTGCAGGCACAAAATAGTAGCAACTTAATATCAGCACTAATAAATTTGCTATTAGCGCCCCTATCAGCACCACAAGCACACGCTAAGTTGTGTCTGCCACAAGTGCTTCAACTGACTAAAAAATCGAAAAAAACAACTAAGCCCCTTAGCAAAGCCCGCCGCGACCGTAGAGAAAACTTCTTAAACGCCGCCCTGCAAGAGCGAAAATTTCATCTCGCGATGTAGCTCATGTCCTACACTGGTTTGCGTGCAGTGGGAGTTCGGGACGTATCCCATGTCATGCGGAAACCCATGGAGAGTTACCAATGGTCAACTGGCGCAACACCCGACTTCCCAAGCTGGAGGGCGAGAGCGAGGCAACTACTCTTTTCGAGACGGCTGTGAACCACACCTACGCACTTGGCTTCCAATACTGTTCTTTTACGATGAGTTCTCAACTGCCTAACAACCAAACGAAACCTATTCACCTCAACAACTATCCCGATGAGTGGAACAAACTGTATAACCAGGCCCACTTCTTTGAAGTTGATCCCGTGGTGGAACATTGCAAACGTTGTGTACTCCCCCTTGTCTGGGAGGAAAAAACCTTTAAAGACTCACCAAACCTGTGGTCTTTAGCCAAATCCTTCGGTGTGCATTTGGGATGGACCCAAGCTGTGCATGATTTCCAGGGTGTGTTCAGCATGCTGACCCTTGGCCGTAGCACAGGTGAAGTGACCCCGCAGGAGCTGTACGAAAAAGCCGGCCAGGTCCTGTGGCTGTGCCATGCGATGCACGCGGTAGTGGCACAGACTTACGCACACAAGCCCAGCATTAACCCTGCCAGCAAATTAACCCCGCGCGAAACCGAAATCCTCAAGTGGTCAGCCATGGGCAAGACCGCTGCGGACATCGCCACCATTCTGTGCCTGTCCGAACGTACGGTGGGCTTTCATATCTGCAGTTGCTTCAAAAAGCTGGGGGTCAACAACAAGATCGCCGCTGTGCTCTGCGCCTCGAAAGCGGGGTTGATTTAAGCCGCGTTGAAACACCGCATGTAATCCCTCAGGAAAAAAAGTAACATTTACGACCCATTCTGAGTGCTGGGCTGTCCCCACGGGGCGCCGCCCGCTGTTCACTCAGACGGTTCTGCAGCCGACTGCCGAACACCCATCGATGACCCAGAGCCTCCCTCGCCATGCCCCTGCTCGACAGCCCCTTCGCCCAGCTCGATCTGATCCGCCAGCCAGAGCAGCATAACGATCCGCTGCAAGCCTTCGACGCCGCCGACGAGTACCTGCTCAGCTATCTGGCTGAACAGCAACCGAGCGCTGCGACTCGCGTGCTGGTGCTCAATGACAGCTTCGGCGCCCTGGCTGCCAGTCTCGAAGGCCGGGCGCAGGTGACCTCCAGCGGCGACTCGTTCCTGGCCGCCCTGGGCCTGGATAAAAACCTGGTGCGCAATGGCAAGGCCTTTGACGCCGTGCCGTTCATCCCCGCCAGCCAAGTGCCCACAGGGCCGTTCGACCGGGTGCTGATCCGTGTACCCAAAACCCTGGCATTGCTGGAAGAACAACTGATCCGCCTGCAAGGCCAACTGGCGCCGGGTGCCGAGGTGATCGCAGGGGCGATGATCAAGCACCTGCCAAGGGCGGCCGGGGAAATGCTTGAGCGCTATATCGGGCCGATGCACGCCTCCCTGGCCGTCAAGAAAGCCCGGTTGCTGATCGCCACCCAGGCCGACCGGCCCATCGCTGTCTCGCCCTACCCGACGCGCTACACCCTGGACGCGCCGGCTATCGAACTGCTCAACCATGCCAACGTGTTCTGCCGTGAAGGCCTGGACATCGGCACCCGCGCCTTCCTGCCGCACCTGCCCAACAACCTGGGCAGTGCCCGCGTGGCGGACCTGGGTTGTGGCAACGGTGTACTGGCGATTGCCAGCGCCCTGCAAAACCCCGAGGCGCAATACACTCTGGTGGACGAGTCCTATATGGCCGTGCAATCGGCGCTGGAGAACTGGCAAGCCGCCCTCGGTGACCGCGCCGTCACCGTACGCGCTGGCGATGGCCTGGCCGGTCAGGAACCAGACTCCCTCGACGTTGTGCTGTGCAACCCGCCGTTCCACCAGCAGCAGGTGGTCGGCGACTTCCTCGCCTGGCGTATGTTCCAGCAGGCGCGGGAGGCGTTGGTGGTCGGCGGCGCCCTGTATATCGTCGGCAACCGTCACCTGGGTTATCACAGCAAGTTGGCGCGCTTGTTCCGTGGCGTAGAGCAAGTGGCCGCCACGCCAAAGTTTGTGATTCTCAAAGCGCGCAAATAAAAAAAGCCCTGCCCTTCCAAAAGAAGAGCAGGGCTGAAAACCGAGCGCGAAGCCCGGATCGGGATGTCAGTGGGTGGTCAGGCCGGCCGCATTCATGAACATGCGCATCAGGCTGGCCACGACGAACAGGGCCAGCACACTGCCGGTCCAGATCATCGCCAGCCACCCCAGGCGCCGCCACAACGGCTGTTTCTCGGCCTGTTCAATCTCGTGCAACGTAGGTTTGCCGGACATGCAACGACCCTCCTAGTGATAGCCGTCTTCGTGGGTGACCTTGCCGCGGAACACGTAGTAGCTCCAGAAGGTGTAGCCCAGGATGAACGGGATGATGAACAAGGTGCCCACCAGCATGAAGCCTTGGCTCTGGGGCGGCGCAGCGGCATCCCAGATCGACACGGATGGCGGGATGATGTTCGGCCACAGGCTGATCCCCAGGCCGCTGTAGCCGAGGAAGATCAGCACCAGCGTCAGCAGGAACGGCGTGTAGTGGGCATTACGCGCCACGGCGCGGATCAACCCGTACATGGTCACCAGCACCAGGATCGGTACCGGCAGGAACCAGAACAGATTCGGCAGGGTGAACCAGCGCGAGGCGATTTCCGGGTGCGACAGCGGGGTCCAGATACTCACGATGCCGATCACGGCCAACACCACGAAGGCCAACGGCCGCGCCAGGTTGTGCATCTTCTCCTGCAACGGGCCTTCGGTTTTCATGATCAGCCAGGTGCAGCCCAGCAACGCATAGGCCACGATCAGCGCCACGCCGCAGAACATCGTGAACGGTGTGAGCCAGTCCAGCGAGCCGCCGGCAAACTGGCGATTGACCACCGGGATCCCGTCGATAAACGCGCCCAGCGCTACACCCTGGAAGAACGTGGCCGCCAGCGAGCCGCCGATAAACGCCTTGTCCCACAGGTGACGCTTGTGGTCCTTGGCCTTGAAGCGGAACTCGAAGGCCACGCCGCGAAAAATCAGCCCGATCAGCATCAAAATCAACGGCAGGTACAACGCAGAGAGCACCACCGAATAGGCCAGCGGGAACGCGCCGAACAACGCCGCGCCACCGAGTACCAGCCAGGTTTCGTTACCGTCCCAGACCGGGGCCACGGTGTTCATCATCACGTCACGGTCGGTCTTGCCCGGGATAAACGGGAAGAGAATGCCGATGCCGAGGTCGAAGCCGTCCATGACCACGTACATCATGATGCCGAAGATGATGATCACGGCCCAGATCAGCGGAAGATCAATACCCATCTCAATTCCCCTTGTGCTGGATGTGGGCGTGGTCGTCATCGCTGCCATCATCGGCGGCGGACAAAGGACGGGCCGGTGTGCGTTTCTGGCCAGGGCCACCGTGGGTCGGCTCCGTGCTTTCGTGGGTCACCGGGCCTTTGCGCACCAGGCGCATCATGTAGCCCAGGCCCGCACCAAACAGCGCGAAGTACACCACCACGAACAACACCAGGGTGATCGTCATCTGCGCCAGGCTATGCCCGGAAGAAGCATCCGCCGTGCGCATCAACCCGTAGACCACCCACGGCTGGCGGCCGATTTCGGTGGTGAACCAACCGGCAAGAATCGCGATCAGGCCAGACGGCCCCATCCACAGCGCCAGGTACAGGAACGGTTTGGACGTGTACATCTTGTCGCCCCGGCGCAGCCAGAGGCTGAACAGACCGGTGAAGATCATCAGGAAACCCAAGCCGACCATGACCCGGAACGACCAGAACACGATGGTCGAATTCGGCCGGTCTTCCGGTGGGAACTCCTTGAGCGCCGGCACCTGTTTATCCAGGGAGTGGGTCAGGATCAGGCTGCCCAGGTACGGAATCTCCACCGCGTATTTGGTTTTTTCGGCTTTCATGTCCGGCCAGCCAAACAGGATCAGCGGGGTAGGCTCATTGCCTTTGTTTTCCCAGTGGCCTTCGATGGCGGCGATTTTTGCCGGCTGGTGCTTGAGGGTGTTGAGGCCATGGAAGTCACCGATCACTGCCTGGATAGGCGCCACGATCAGGGCCATCCACATCGCCATCGACAACATCTTGCGGATCGCCGGGTTGTCCTTGCCGCGCAGCAAGTGCCAGGCCGCCGAGGAACCGACGAAGAACGCGGTCGCCACGAACGCCGCCGTAGCCATATGCGCCAGCCGGTAGGGGAACGACGGGTTGAAGATCACCGCCAGCCAGTCGGTAGGAATCACGCGGCCGTCGATGATTTCAAAGCCCTGCGGTGTCTGCATCCAGCTGTTGGACGCCAGGATCCAGAAGGTCGAGATCAACGTACCGACGGCCACCATCACGGTGGAGAAGAAGTGCAGCTTGCGCCCCACCTTGTTCCAACCGAACAGCATCACACCGAGGAAACCGGCTTCGAGGAAGAAGGCCGTGAGCACTTCGTAGGTCAGAAGAGGCCCGGTGACGGCGCCGGCGAAGTCCGAGAAGCGGCTCCAGTTGGTACCGAACTGGTAGGCCATGACCAGACCGGAGACCACGCCCATGCCGAAGTTAACGGCAAAGATCTTCGACCAGAAATGGTAGAGGTCACGGTAGGTGTCGTTATGGGTCTTGAGCCACAAGCCTTCCAGCACCGCGAGGTAACTGGCCAGGCCGATGGTGATCGCCGGGAACAGGATGTGGAATGAGATGGTGAACGCGAACTGAATTCGGGCGAGATCTAGCGCCTCCAAACCGAACATAAGTCTTCCTCTGTCAGGTAATACCGGCTGCTGGCGGGAGCCTGCACCCACTGCCCCCACGGATATGGAGTCTGGCGAATTTCAATTCGTTTCTTTTTTTAACCAACCACGTAGGGAATCGGGCCTTGCGGCCACCAGAACAAATTCTGAAATGACTTTGATCTGGATCAATCACAGTCAAAAGAGTAGTCCCATTTTCGCGGTTGGTCCGTGTGGTCTTTTGCCGCGTGACAGACTGCCTCAGCGCAGTTCTTGCAACCATCTGTTACAACTTGATGATAATCTCGGCCCTTCCTCCGGCCTTGACCAGAATTCCCGATGCCCAGTGAACCCGCGTTGCTGTTACGTCACCACCGCCCTTTCATCGCGTTCTGGCTGGCACGGATTTTCACCGCCAGCGGCTTCCAGATGCTTACCGTGGCCATCGGCTGGAACCTTTACCAGCTCACTGGCAACGTGCTGGACTTGGGGTTGGTCGGCTTGGTGGAGTTCGTGCCGCGCGTGCTGTTCATGCTGCACACCGGGCATGTGGCCGACCGCTATGAGCGACGCAAAGTCGCGGCCATCTGCCAGACCGTGCAGGCGCTGATTGCCCTCTCCCTGGCCATCGGCGGCCTGACCGGCAACGTGACCCGCGAGATGATCTTTATCCTGGCGTTCCTGCTCGGCGCGGCGCGCTCGTTTGAAATGCCCACCACCCAGGCCCTGTTGCCGAGCATCGTACCCAGCGCGCTGTTTCCGCGGGCCGTGGCCTCGTCGCAGTCGGCCCAGCAACTGGCGACCATCGTTGCCCCGGCGCTGGGCGGTTTGCTTTACGCCTTCGGCAGCGTCTGGGTGTATGGCCCCACAGTAGCGCTGTACCTCATCGCCTGCGTGCTGACCCTCAACCTGCCCGCCCGCCACACCCCGCTCAATAAGGGCAAGGCCACCCTGGATTCGCTGCTGGCGGGGATTCGTTTTATCCGCAGCCGCCCGGACATCCTCGGGGCGATTTCCCTCGACCTGTTCGCCGTGCTGCTGGGCGGCGCCACCGCGTTGCTGCCGGTGTTCGCCAAGGACATCCTGCTGACCGGCGCCTGGGGCCTGGGCCTGTTGCGTTCGGCACCGGCGGTGGGTGCGTTGTTGATGTCACTGTGGCTGGCGCGTTTTTCGGTAGATCGGAAGGTCGGCCGGGTGATGTTCACCGCCGTCGGCGTATTCGGCGTGGCGACCATTGCCTTCGGCCTGTCCACCTCGTTCTGGTTTTCCCTGGCGGTGCTGGTGGTACTGGGCGCGGCGGACATGATCAGCATGGTCATCCGCGCATCCTTTGTGCAGTTGGAAACCCCGGATGAAATGCGCGGCCGGGTGAGTGCGGTCAATGGCCTGTTTATCGGCGCGTCCAACCAATTGGGCGAGTTCGAGTCGGGCATCACTGCCCATTGGTTTGGCACAGTGCCAGCCGTGGTGATGGGCGGGATCGGCACGCTGGTGGTGACAGGGGTATGGATCAAACTGTTCCCAACCCTGGCGAATCGGGATCGTATGCATGTGCCGGTGGAAGAAAGCATCAAGCCCGCTGCATGATTCAATGTGGCAATAAGGTCAATGTGGGAGGGGGCTTGCTCCCTCCCACATTTGGATCTTCAATGTTTGCTGGACCGCGTCAGAGCACCTTGTCCAGGGTGATCGGAAACTCCCGCACCCGCTTGCCGGTGGCATGGTAAATCGCATTCGCCACCGCCGCCGCCACCCCGACAATCCCGATTTCCCCCACGCCTTTGGACCCAAGGGCGTTAACGATCTCGTCGTGTTCTTCGACAAACACCACGTCTATCTCACCGATATCGGCATTTACCGGGATGTGGTATTCAGCCAGGCTGTGGTTCATGTAGCGTCCCAATTGATGGTCGATCTGAGTCTCTTCGTGCAGGGCCATGCCGATACCCCACACCACCCCGCCGAGGATCTGGCTGCGCGCCATCTTCGGGTTGACCACCCGCCCCGCCGCGATGGCACTGACCACCCGGCTGACCTTGATCGTGCCCAGGTCTTCATCAACCCTCACTTCGACGAACACCGCCGAATGGGTGGCGGTGGCGTACCCCTCGCGTTTCTTGTCCGGTTCGCTGTCGACCTGGACTTCCAAGGTCTCTTCGCCGCTGTCCTTGACCAGTTGAGCCAATGACACACTCACGTCACCGGTGTGCAGTTGGCCGTCTTCAAAGCGCACGGACTCGGCCTCCTTGAACACCGGGTAAGTTTGCCGGGCGATGGTCAGCAGCTTGGCGCTCAACGCTTCGCAGGCTTGCTGCACGGCGGTGCCGACGGACGACACGGTGAACGAGCCGCCTTGCAGCGGCGCGGTGGGCAGTGAAGAGTCGCCGAGCAGAAACACCACGTCCTCCACCGCCACGCCACTGGCCTGCGCCGCGATCTGGGTCATCACCGTGTAGGTGCCGGTGCCGATGTCGGTGGTGGCGCTGCTGACGGTCAGCTTGCCCTCAGCGTCGATGCGCGCCTTGGCGCTGGCCTTCATCTGCATGGCTTCCCACACGCCACCGGCCATGCCCCAGCCGATCAACTGGCGGCCGTCGCGCATGCTGCGCGGTTCCGGGTTGCGCTGGTTCCAGCCGAAGCGCTCGGCACCTTCGCTGTAACACTCGCGCAGAGCCTTGCTCGACCAGGGTTTGTCTTCGTTCTGGTTGCGCTCGGCGTAGTTGACCAGCCGCAGCTGTACCGGGTCCATCCCCAAGGCGCTGGCCAGTTCATCCATGGCGCACTCCAGGCCGATCACACCCAACGCAGCGCCGGGCGCGCGCATGTCCAGGGGCGTGAACACATCCAGCGGCACCAGTTTGTAAGTCAGTTGCACGTTGTCGCAGTGATAGAGCATGCCGCTCCACTCCACCACGTGCTCACTGAAATCTTCGAAGCGCGAGGTCTGGCCAATCGCCGTATGCCCCAACGCCAGCAGGCGACCATTGGCGGCGGCGCCCATCTGCAAACGCTGCAACGTGCGCGGGCGGTAGCCGAAGGTGAACATCTGCTGGCGGGTCAGGGTGACGCGCACCGAGCGCTTGAGCGCCAGGGACGCCATCACTGCCAAGGGCAATTGATACTGCGGACGCAAACCTGAGCCGAAGGCACCGCCGACGAATGCAGCAAAAATCCGCACCTGGCTTTTATCCAGTCCGAAGACTTTTTGCACATAGGCCTGGCAGTTCTGCGGGCCTTGGGTCTTGTCATGAATATGCAGGGTGCCGTCCGGCTGATACAGCACGGTGCTGGCGTGGGGTTCCATGGGGTTGTGGTGTTCGATGGGCGTGCTGTAGTGCAGGTCGAGACTGACAGCGGCAGCGGCCCACTCGGCCTGGAAGTTGCCGCGCGGCGCGGGTGGCGTCTGCGGTGAGGCATGGGCCTGTTCCTGTTGGGCGAGCAGGTCAGTCTCGAAGTCTTCACGCGCGTATTCGATTTCTACCAGCGAGCCCGCATGTCGCGCCAGCTCCAGGTTATCCGCGATCACCAGGGCCAGGGGCTGCCCGCTGTACAGCACACGGTCGTTATACAACGGGCGAAACGGCGAACCGTCCGCCGCATCATCATCCTGGAAGGCATCGTCGTAACTGGCGATTTTCGGCCGGTTGAGGTGATGGATAACCGCCACCACGCCCGGCAGAGCCAGTGCCCTGGCCGCGTCGATAGCCAGCACACGGCCCTTGGCGATGGTGCTGGACACCACACTGCCGTGGAGCAGGCCGTCCTCGGGGAATTCACCGGCATAACGCGCCTGGCCGGTGACCTTGAGCAGACCGTCGACACGGTCCAGGGGTTTGCCAATAGCGGTCATGGGCGTTCTCCTGCGACGGCGGCGTCGCTCAGGGCGCGGATAATTGCGCGGCGCGCCAGCTTGATCTTGAAGCCGTTGTGCTCCAGCGGCTCGGCGTCTTGCAACAGGGCGTCGGCGGCGTTGCTGAAGGTCTCGCGGCTGACCACCTGGCCGATCAGCGAGGCTTCCACCGCGCGGTCACGCCAGGGTTTATGGGCCACGCCGCCAAGGGCCAGGCGCGCGTCGACGATTCGGTCGCCCTCCAATTCGAGAGCGGCGGCGACAGACACCAACGCAAACGCGTAAGACGCACGGTCGCGGATTTTCAGGTAGTGGCTGTGACGCGCCAGGTGGTCGGCGGGTAATTCGATGGCGGTGATCAGCTCATCGTCGGCCAGTTGGTTGTCGCGTTGCGGCGCATCACCGGGCAAGCGGTGGAAGTCGGCAAACTCGATAACCCGCGCACCGCCACGCCCCTCCACATGCACCCGCGCCTCCAGCGCCGCCAGGGCCACGCACATGTCCGACGGGTGAGTGGCCACGCACTGTTCGCTGGCGCCGAGGATCGCATGGATACGGTTCAACCCAGTGCGCGCCGGGCAGCCGCTACCGGGCTCACGCTTGTTGCAGGGCACGGTGGCGTCATAGAAGTAGTAGCAACGGGTGCGCTGCAACAGGTTGCCACCCGTACTGGCCATATTGCGCAGTTGCGGCGAAGCACCGGCAAGGATCGCCTGGGACAGCAACGGGTAACGCTGTTCGATCAGCGGGTGCCAGGCCAGGTCGGCATTGCTCACCAGCGCGCCGATCCGCAGGCCGCCCCCGGCGGTTTGTTCAATCTCATTCAGCGGCAGGCCGGTGATGTCGATCAGGTGCTCGGGGCGGCTGATGTTTTCTTTCATCAAATCCAGCAGGTTGGTGCCGCCGGCAATAAAGCGCGACGCGGCGCTGCTCAGGTGCACGGCTTCGTGGACATCCGCCGGTTTGCTGTACTGGAAGGGATTCATTGCTCGCCTCCTTGAGTACGGCAGGCAGGCAAGGCCTCTTCGATGGCATCGCGGATGTTGCTGTAGGCACCGCAGCGGCACAGGTTGCCGCTCATCAGTTCCTGGATCTGCGCGGTATCGTGGGCGCGACCTTCATTGGCCAGGCCGACGGCGGAGCAAATCTGACCCGGCGTGCAGTAACCGCACTGGAAGGCATCGTGCTTGATAAAGGCTTGCTGCATCGGATGCAGTTGGTCGCCGCCGGCCAGGCCTTCAATGGTGGTCAATTCGGCGCCATCGCACATCACCGCCAGGGTCAGGCAGGCGTTGATGCGTTTGCCGTCGCGCAATACCGTGCAGGCGCCGCACTGGCCGTGGTCGCAGCCTTTTTTGCTGCCGACCAGGTCCAGTTGCTCGCGCAGCAGGTCCAGCAACGTGGTCCAGGGCAATACATCCAGTTGGCGGTGCTGACCATTGAGGGTCAAGCGTATGGAGTGGGCGACGAACGGCTGGGCCGCCGCGCCATTAGGGGTCGCGCTCATAAACACCTCACGGGTTGGTGTACATCCGCGGCGTTCAGGAAAATCGCCGTCTCAGGGGTACGACTTCCCGGAATTTTGAGCGTTCAAGCTGATTGATCAGCGGATATTGAGCAGGGTCTTCAAGGTGTTTCGCGGGCCGTTGATCGACGAGTTGCTGTATTCGAACCAGCCCTGGGCTTCGACATTCAGGTCAAATACATAGATGTAGCCCATCAGCGTGCCCGCCCCGCTGCAGGCCTCGCTGATGCTACCGACTTGGCACACGGGCGTACGCTGCCCGTTCAGTTCGGCACCATTGAAGCGGCCCATCGGGTTGTTGCCCAGGCCGACTTCCATCACCGACACTTTGGTGGGCCCACGGTGCGTGCACATCTGGGTGCTTTGCGCGCGTTCCGGGATGGTTTCCGTGCAGCGCGCCGATTCGACCTTAAACACGCGCACCTCGCTCAAGGGCGGTGCAGTCGCGCCCCACACCGGTGCCGCGCCCAACCACAGGCCGAGACAAGGGATCAAGGCTAGACTCCACGCGTTGGCTTTTTTCATGCTGTCGAAGACCCGGTACTGAACGTCACAGCAGTATGCCTCAAGGCCATGCGCCACACAGCCTCGGCTGCTGGTATGATGCGCCGCTTTTTCCGATCCTCTCTGGAACCACAGGCGCTTGGCGCAGTTTGTGCTTTGACTTAGAGGTCAACAAATAACGACGCAACATAGCGTCACAGGGAGCAGGCATGCTGGAAAAGCTGTTTCAACTCAAGGCACACAACACCAACGTGCGCACCGAAATCCTCGCGGGCATCACGACATTCCTGGCCATGGCCTACATCCTGTTCGTGAACCCGAGCATCCTCGGCGAGACCGGCATGGACAAAGGCGCAGTGTTTGTCGCGACCTGCCTGGCGGCGGCCATCGGTTCGACCGTAATGGGCCTGATCGCCAACTACCCGATCGCACTGGCGCCGGGCATGGGCCTCAACGCCTTCTTTACCTACACCGTGGTTCTGCACATGGGCCACACCTGGCAGGTTGCGCTGGGGGCGGTGTTCATTTCGGCGGTGCTGTTCTTCCTGCTGTCGATCTTCCGTATCCGTGAGTGGATCATCAACAGCATTCCCCTGCCCCTGCGTTCGGCGATTGCCGCCGGTATCGGCCTGTTCCTGGCGCTGATCGCCCTGCACAACGCCGGGATCGTGGTCGGCAACCCGAACACCCTGGTGGGCATGGGCGACCTGACCAAACCAGCGCCTATCCTGGCCATCCTCGGTTTCATGCTGATCGTTGCGCTGGAAGCCCTGGCCGTACGTGGTGCGGTGCTGATCGGCATCCTGGCGGTGACCATCGTCTCCATCCTGCTGGGTGTCACCGAGTTCGGTGGCGTGATGTCGATGCCACCGTCCCTGGCCCCTACCTTCCTGCAGCTGGATATCAAGGGCGCGCTGGACATCGGCCTGGTCAGCGTGATCTTCGCCTTCCTGTTCGTTGACCTGTTCGACAACTCCGGCACCCTGATCGGCGTGGCCAAGCGCGCCGGGCTGATGGGCAAGGACGGCCACATGCCGAAAATGGGCCGTGCGCTGATCGCCGACAGTACCGCCGCCATGGCCGGTTCGCTGCTGGGCACGTCGACCACCACCAGTTACATCGAATCCGCTGCGGGCGTGAGCGCCGGTGGCCGTACCGGCTTGACCGCCATCGTGGTCGCAATCCTGTTCCTGCTGGCGCTGTTCTTCTCGCCGCTGGCCGCCAGCGTACCGGCCTTTGCTACCGCGCCGGCGCTGCTGTTCGTCGCTGTATTGATGACCTCAGGCCTGGCCGAAATCGACTGGGATGACATTACCGTTGCAGCGCCAGTGGTGATCACCGCCCTGGCGATGCCCTTCACATACTCCATCGCCAACGGCATTGCCTTCGGTTTCATCGCCTGGACCGCCATCAAGCTGCTTTCGGGCCGCTACCGTGAGCTCAATCCGGCACTGGTGATTCTGTCGATTCTGTTTGTGATCAAGCTGGGCTGGTTCAACGCATGACTTTTGACGCCGCACGCTACACCGCTCAACTGCAAGACAAGGTCACGCGTTTGCGTGACCTGCTGGCACCGTTCGACGCACCCGAGCCGCAGGTTTTCGAGTCGCCGCTGCAGAACTTCCGCCTGCGGGCGGAGTTCCGCCTGTGGCGCGAAGACGGTGAACGCCACTACGCGATGTTTTCCCAGGACGACAAACGCACGCCGATCCTGATCGAAGAATTCCCCATCGCCAGCACTCGCATCAACCAGTTGATGCCCCAGCTCAAGGCCGCCTGGCAAGCCAGCGCCGCCCTGAGCCACAAGCTGTTCCAGGTGGAGTTCCTCACCACCCTGGCCGGCGACGCGATGATCACCCTGTGTTATCACCGCCCGCTGGACGAACACTGGCACACCGCGGCGAATAAGCTGGCGGCTGATTTGAATGTCAGCATCATCGGCCGCTCCAAGGGCAAGCGCGATGTGATCGGCCACGATTACGTGGTGGAAAAACTCGACGTGGGCGGCCGCACCTTCAGCTACCGCCAACCCGAAGGCGCGTTCACCCAGCCCAACGGCACGGTGAACCAGAGGATGCTCAACTGGGCATATGAAGCCTTGGGCGATCGCCCGGATGACTTGCTGGAGCTGTATTGCGGCAACGGCAACTTCACCCTGCCGCTGGCCACCCGAGTGCGTAAAGTGCTGGCTACCGAGATCAGCAAGACCTCAGTGAATGCGGCCCTGAGCAACCTCGATGAAAACGCGGTGGATAACGTCACCCTGGTGCGCCTCTCCGCCGAAGAGCTCACCGAAGCGCTGAATGAAGTGCGCCCGTTCCGCCGCCTGCACGGCATCGACCTGAAGAGCTACGAATTCGGTAGCGTGTTCGTCGACCCGCCCCGCGCCGGCATGGACCCGGACACCTGCGAACTGACCCGGCGCTTCGACAACATCCTGTACATCTCCTGCAACCCGGAGACGCTGGCGGCGAACATTGCGCAACTGCATGACACCCACCGCATTACCCAGTGTGCGATGTTTGACCAGTTCCCGTGGACGCACCATATGGAATCCGGGGTGTTATTGACCCGGCGGTAATTCAACGTCCTCAGGTTCCTTCTTGCGTGGCCGGCCGCCCTTCTTGCCATTGGCGCGGGCGGCGGCGGATTTGGCGGCGCTGCTCTTGCGACCGTTGCGTGAGGCTACCAGGCTGGTGGCCAGGTCCATCAGCGGCTGGCTTGTGGCGATCAGGCCCGTGATCGAAACATCCAGATCCTGAGCCTCACAGCAAAGCGCCTTGCCGCCAAAACCGACTTCCAGCTGTTGGAAATCCTGCAAGGAAAACCCTTCGAACTCCGGCAGGCCTGCCACCGGCAGCATGACGCGACTACCGTCGCTGAAACCGATGGAAATGCAGTCGTCTACATAACGCACAGAACTGGCGTTGGCATACAAGCGCTTCAACTTGCGACCACGGGCTATTGCCTTGTCAATATCAGCTTCAGTAAGCGGTACATAAGGCACGACTTTGGCTTTTACAATTTTTTTCATAGCTCAATCTCCACGTAACCTGGCGCCCTCACCAGATTCAAAATAGTCAACTGCCCCGCTGCATCGTGCCGAGCATTGGCGATCACATAGACACCACGCCGAATGACTAAACCCGGCACCAGTTCGTCGGCATCCCAGTCCCAAGAATGGTTCTCCAGACAAACCGTTTGCAGTTTCTCCCACCAGATCCTTCGTGCCCGTGCCAAGTAATGCGGCTGCATCAGGGTCTGGCGGAGTTCTTTGAGGACCGACTCTGGTGGGCGTCGTCTTTCTGGATTCACATCCCACAACTCCACTTGCCCATTCAGAAAGCTGAAACGAAAACGCGCATCCCATGCATTCCCCCTGACATGTACATGAGGCGGGCAATGCTCGTCCCTGATAAACACCGAGATGACATACCCCTTGTAAGCACCTACTTTCATCGTAACCCATCCGTTAGGTTATTTTCCGCCAGGTAACAATTTCCCCCTGCCACCCGACAACCGGCTCCATGGTCTCGAAGCTGTTTCACAGATTAGTAACGACAAAAAACCCGGCGAATGCCGGGTTGTAACCACTCATGCCGACGGCTGGAAATACCCCGCCAACGCCCGCAAGTCCTGCTCACTCAGCAACCCCGCGTAATACTTCAACTGAATCCTGGCCAGCAGATACGCATGCCGCGCATTCGCCAGGTCGCGGCGGGCGGTGAACAGTTGTTGCTCGGCGTCGAGCACGTCGAGGTTGACCCGCTCACCGCCGCTGACGCTCTTTTTGGTCGCAGTGACCAGCGCGGTGGCGGAGCTGACGGCCATCTCGTAGGCACGCACTTTCGCCGCACCACTGGTGTTGAGGTTGAACTGCTTGCGCAGCTCCACCAGCATCGCCGAGGTGTGTGCGTCCAGCTCGTATTGGGCCTGGGACAGTTGATTGGCCGCCTGGCGCGTGGAGGCCGACACCGAGCCGCCGGCAAACAACGGCAGGCTGACCTGGATACCGACGCTGTTGGTGTCGTACTTCTGGTTGTAGCTGCTTTCCGAATCGGAGCTGGTCTGGCGGCTGCTGGCGTACAGGCTGACCTTGGGCAAGTGGCCGGCGCGTTTACGCTCCACTTCGTAAGAGGCCACGTCCAGCGCGTGGTGCTGGGACTTGAGTTCGGGGTTGTTGGCCATGGCCAGTTCACGCCACGTCTCGAAGCGGTTGGGCTCCAGGGGTGGGATGTCAAATTGGCGGGCCAGGGGTGCCAGCTCTTCGACCTGCAACGGTTGGCCGACAATCGCTTCCAGCTCGCGCAAGCCGCTGTCCTGGGCGTCCAGCGACTCGATTTCCTCCGCCTGGGCCAGGCTCAAGCGCGCCTGGGTTTCCAGCACATCGGTGCGTGTGCCTTCGCCGCCTTTGAGCAAACGATCATTGAGTTGCAGGCGTTCGGCAAACGCACGCTTCTGCGCGCGGCTCAACTCGATGCGCTCCTGGGCCAGCAGCGCCTGGCTGTAGGCGCTGAGCACGCGCACGGCCAACTCCTGGCTCTTGCTGCGAAAACGTTCATCGGCCATCAGCGCCTGGGCGGTGCCTTGGCGAAAGCGCGCGTAGGCTTCGTAATCCAGCAACGGTTGCTGCAAAGTCAGGGTCGAGGCATAGCTGCGGTAGTCACGGTCGCTGGTGACATTGCCGACGGCGGTGCTTTGGGTAACTTCGGATGCGTTGCGCGAGTTGTTATAGCTCCAGGACAGGTTCGGCAATAACGCTGCACGGCCGATCACGCGGTTCTCTTCGCCGGCTTCACGTTCCTGGATGGCTGCCTGAAAGGTCGGGTCATTGCGTAGGGCAAGGTCGTAGGCGTCGAGCAAACCCAAGGCATGCGCCGCCGGTGTAACGCTCAGGCACAGGGTAAAAAACAGCGCCTTCATTCTTCCACCAGGGCCATGTGGGTACGATCCAACAAAGGTTTGAACAGGTAATTGAGCATCGAACGTTCACCGGTCTTGACGAAGGTTTCCACCGGCATGCCGGGGCGAATCTGCATGCCGTCCAGTTGTTGCATGCTCGCCGCACTGACCTGGACGCGCACGGTGTAATAAGGCTCGTCGGTGCGCTCATCGACCTGGCGGTCGGCGGAGACCAGCGTCACCTCACCGGCTACCCGCGGGGTGGTGGCCTGGTTGAAGGCCGAGAACAGCAGTTCTACCGGCAAACCTGGGTGTACCTTGTCGATCATTTGCACCGGCACCCGTGCTTCCACCCACAGCGGTTCGCCCTGGGGCACGATGTCCATCAGCGCCTGGCCGGGCTTGATCACCCCGCCTTCGGTGTACACGTCCAACCCCACCACCACCCCCGAAGCCGGCGCACGCACCAGGCTGTTGGCCAGTTCGAACTCGGCCGACGCCAGCCGGTTGCGCAGGTCGTCGCTGCGGGTGCGGGTTTCGGCCAACTGGCCACGCAAGTCTTTCTGGAAGTCTTCGCCGAGCTGGCGGATGCGCAGGCGCAGCTCCAAAACCTGGCGCTGCAACTGGCCGATGCGCCCGTAGTCTTCGGCAATCGCGCCGTCGACCTGGGCGTACAGGCGCTCGCTGTCGAGCAGGCGATTGCGCGGGATATAGCCGTCGCGCGCCAACTCGCGCAGGCCTTGCAGTTGCTCATTCAACGCCGCGCGTTGCTGCACCTTGCTCGCTTGGGAATCCCGCGTGCCACGCAACTGCGCCTCGGCCCCGGCGATGGTTTCGCGCAGGCCTTGTTGCTCGGTGGCCAGCGCCTGGGCGCGGCTGGTGAACAGTTGCCGTTGCAGATTCAGGGTGTTGGCTGCCTCAGGTTCATTCAGCAATTCAGGGCCGAATGCAATGGCGGGCAAACCTTCGCTTTCCGCACTCAAGCGCGCCTCACTGGCGAGAGACGCCAGGTACTGGCTGCGCAGCGACTGCATCTGCCCGCGCAAGGGCGTTTCCTTCAAGCGCAGCAGCACCTGGCCGGCGTTGACCACATCACCGTCACGCACCTCGATGCGCTCGACGATGCCACCGGCAGGATGCTGCACGGTCTTGCGATGGCCAGAGACCATGACCTTGCCCGACACCGCCACGCCTTTGTCCAGCGGCGCCAACGCGGCCCAGCCGATAAATCCGGCAAAGCCACCGAGCACCAGCCACCAGCCCAAGCGCGAATATTGTTTGTCATCCAGCGCCAACACCGTGTGAGGGCGGTCGCTGACCAGCACCGGTTTACTCATGCTCATGCCTGTTTTCCTTCACCGAGGCGGTAGCTCATGCTCAGGGTCGACACCGGCTTGGGCGCTGCGGCTTTCTGCCGTGCTTCCAACACCCGCGCCGTAGGACCAAAGGCCTGCAACTGGCCGTCCTTGAGGATCAGCAACTGGTCGGTCAGGCTCAGCACATTGGCTTTGTGGGTAATCAGGATCACCGTGCGGCGCTGCTGCTTAAGCTGGGTGATCGCCTGGAGCAGGGTTTGCTCACCCACTTCGTCGAGGTTGGCGTTGGGCTCGTCCAGCACGATCAACGCCGGCAGGCCGTACAGCGCTCGGGCCAGGGCCACGCGTTGCTTTTGCCCGCCGGACAACCCCGCACCGCCCTCCCCCAATTGCGTGTCGTAGCCTTGGGGCAGTTGCAGAATCAGTTCATGCACGCCGGCCATTTGCGCGGCAGCGAGGACTTTGTCGGCCTCCAGCTCGGCAAACCGCGCGATGTTTTCGGCGATGCTGCCGGCGAACAATTGAATGTCCTGGGGCAGGTAGCCGATGTGCGGGCCGAGTTGCTGTTTGTCCCACTGGGCCAGGTCGGCGCCGTCCAGCCGCACCTTGCCGGCCAGCGGTGCCCAGGCGCCCACCAGCACCCGCGCCAGGGTGGACTTGCCGCAGCCTGACGGGCCGATCACGCCGAGCACTTCACCCGCTGGCAGGTTGAACGCCAGGTTCACCAGCGCCGGTCGACGGCTGCCGGGGGCGCAGGCGCTGATTTGCTCGACGCTCAACTGGCCCTTGGGCACCGGCAGGCTCATGCGCGGCGGTCGCGCCGGGTTGGCCGCCAGCAACTGCGACAAGCGCTCGTACGCCAGGCGCGCCGAGCCCCATTGTTTCCAGACGCCGATCAGTTGGTCGATGGGGCTCAGCACCCGCCCCATCAGGATCGAGCCGGCAATCATCATCCCCGGCGTGATATCGCCCTGCACCGCCAGCAACGCGCCCAGGCCGAGTACCAGCGATTGCAATGCCAGGCGCACGCCCTTGGACCAGGCGGTGACGGCGGAAGTCTTTTCACTGGCCAGGTTTTGCTCGGCGAGGAACGCCTGGTGCTGGTTGAACCAACGCCCGCGCAAGGTGGCGAGCATGCCCATGGCTTCGATGCTGTCGGCATTGCGCAGGTTGGCCGTGGCCTGCTGGCTGGCGTGGATGGACAGTTGGCTGGCCTGGGCCATCGGCGCCTGGCTGACGTGGTGGTTGATCCACGCCAACGCGATCAACACCACTGCGCCGCCCAGCGCCAGCAGGCCAAGCCAGGGGTGGAACAGGAAGATCACCAGCAGGTACACCGGAAACCACGGCGCATCGAAAAACGCGAACAGCGCCTGGCCGGTGGCGAACTGGCGCAAGGTGGTCAGGTCATGCAACGCCTGGCCCGCCGCCTGGGTGCCGCCCTTGAGTTGCGCTTCGAATGCGGCGTCGTAGACCCGCTGGTTGAGGCGCATGTCCATCTGTGTACCGAGGCGGATGACCACCTGGCTGCGCACCCACTCCAACGCGCCCATCAGGCCGAACAGGCCGAGGATCATCAACGTCAGCATGAGCAGGGTCATCTGATTACCCGAGGCCAGCACGCGGTCGTACACCTGCAGCATGTACAACGCCGGGGCCAGCATCAGCAGGTTGATCACCGCCGAGAACAGGCCGATGTTGAAGAAGCCACCTTTATAGGCCGTGAGGGCGGCCAGGGTTTCGTTACCGGCGTGGCGCATCTGGGAATTCTCGTGGGGTTGAGCGTGCAGCGTCGCCGCGTTGACAGGCGATACGACGCTGCGCAGAATTCGGCACCGCCGTCGCCGGAAGAGTTAGAAGGCTTGGGCGAAGGCGGTGTAATGCAGCGAATGGGAGAGCGATCTTCCATTCGCTTTTTTCATGCAGCAGCAGGTTCAGGCAGCGAGTGCCCAGTCCTGTGCCACGTCCTGCACGCCCACCAGAGCAACGTCGGTGGACACTGCGCTGGCGTGTGCCGCCAGGCCCGCCGACACTTCGTCGAACGTGCTGGCAGTGGACAGACCAAAGTCGTCGAGCAGGTTGTTGAGCACGGTTTCCAGCGCGGCGGTATTGCCCTGCATCAAACCGTAGATCACGCTTTGTACTTCGTTGCCTGCCCGGCCGGCACCCTCGGCGGCGCTCAGGTCGAGGCCGTTGAACGCGACCTTGAAGTCGCTCAGGCTGAAGTCGCTGCCATTGCCGCCGCCCAGGCCAGTGCCCAGTTGCACATTATCCAGGTCGCCCCACAGGTAGTGGTTCAGGTTGCTGCTGGCGGGCAACGATGGGTTGAACACATAGTGCAGGCCATTGCTGGTGTCGCTGTCGGCGATGAACGCGTACTCGGAGTTGTTGGCGCCGTGGGTCGAATACTGGTCGCCGCTGAGGGTGCCGTTGCTGAAGCCGCCCGTGTTACTGGTGCCGTGACCTGCCGTGTTGAACCCCACTGCCCAGGAGCTCAGGTAGTCCGATACCGACAGAGAACCCAGGCCCGAATCGTAGCTAACAGAAATAGTCATCGCTAAACCTCGTTAAACAACGTTGTTGATGAGCACGCCGGTGCGGCGCGCCTTTTTGCCCACCCATGGGCAAAACCGTTGATCAGCTGCCTGGGCACACTGATCAGAATTTGTATTCCAGCATGCCGCTCAGGGTTCGCCCGCGCGCCAGGCTGAGGTTGTTGGCGTCGCCCATGGCGACGAAATAGGCTTCATCGGTGGCGTTTTCCAACGCCAGTGCAATGTTCAGTTGATCGGTCATCCAGTAACTGGCGTACAGGTCATAGAGCGTGTACTTGGGCCACATCGCCTGATCCATCAGCTCGTAGCCCTGCTGATCGAGGTTTTCGCCGTTGCCCGAGCTGTAGCGCACACGCACACCCGTATCCAGGCGTTTTTCCAGGAAGCGCGTGCCCAGGGTCAGCGAGCCGCGATCGGCAGGCATATACGTGGCGTTACCCATGATTCGCCCGCAGCTTTCCTTGTTGTTGGCGACGTCGTCATCCAACACTTCATAGGTGGTGACCGGCCGTATGCTGATGCGCCCATCCGGCAGGGTGAAACGCTCCAGGCGAGTGGTCCTTGGCCCGGTGGTCTTGGCGCCGCCCATGTAATAGTTCTTCGAGCAGAACTCATTGCTGCCGATCATGTGGGTGTAGCTGAGGTTGGCGTACGCGCGCCCCATGTCGTAATTGAGCTGGTATTCGACCCCGCGAAAACGCGTCGGGTGGGTGTTATTGACGTAAGCCATGGTCCCGAGAAATCCACCCACCTGGGTTTCCGGCAAGCTGACGCTGGTGTTGAGGAAAGAGAAGTTTTCAATCCGGGTATCGAAGTAAGCCACCTTCATGCCGAGGCGGTCATCACTGAAGAACAACCCCTCCTTGAAGACATTCATGCCCACTTCCCAATCCCGTGATTCTTCAGGCTTGAGGTACGGGTTGGGAAACACGCGCTCTCCCGAACCACCGCCGTGGGGGCGGCCGGTCATGAAGGTTTCGGTCACCGCCGGTGGTCGCCAGCCCTTGCCCCAACGGGTATAGAGTTGCAGCCAGTCCACGCCCGGTTTTACCGCCAGACCGAAGGTGGGGGAAAACTGGCCCTCTTCACGGTCGACCTCGATCACTTCCGAAACACGCCTGGCGCCGACGAGGCTGTTGTAGAAACGATCACGCCGGTACAGGGTCATGCCGGTTTCGCCTTCAAGCCGATAGCGGTCATAACGCAAGCCCGCATCCAGGGTCAGCCAGCCGCCATATTCGTACTGCGCGTTATTGAACAGGCTGGCGATGGTGCGTTTGCCCCCTGGCGTACTGCCCTCTGCGTAAGGCAACAAGCCCAGGTTGTTGGTGGCTTCAACTTTGTTGGTCCGGGGCTTGAACTCGTCCTGATACAGCTCCACCCCGTAGTTCCAGGTGACATGCCCCCGTTCGCCGAAATCAAACCGCGAGGTGTTGTCACCCTGCAGGCCCCAGGTGTCGGTCTGGAAGTGATCGGTGTAGGCGCCGACGTAGTTACCGGTACCTGGCGACGACAGGTTGGGGGCGTTGCCGCGATCCATCTGGGTGGTGACGTAATAGAGCTTGGCCTTGAGATCGATCAGCGGGTTGTCCGGGCTGTAGCTGTAGTCCAGCGCGACGTTTTTGGCGTTGAGATTGTTTTTGCTGGTGCGTACGTAGTAGGTGCTCTGAAGGTCGTCGGCGATATAGCCCCAGGCATCGTTACTGTCGGTGTCGGTTTCCAGGTAGCTCAACTGCACGCGTTGGTCGTTGGGCAGGTTCAGGCCGAACTTGACGATCTGTGAGCGGGTCACGCTGCCGGTGTCGCCGACTTCGCTGTTCAACCAGTCGTCGAAGGCCGCAGGGGCAGATGATCTGGCGCGCAGGTTGGTGCCCAGGTTGTCGTCGTTGTGCCTGCCGGCGCGGTAGTTACCGAAATGCCGCTCGCTGTAGCCCAGCAATACATCGCCGCGCTCATCACCAAAGGCGAACACGCCGCTGCCGTTGAAGTCGGTGCCGTTACCCAGCTCACCGATACCGCTGCCGGCGCGAAGGCGGCCGCCGTAGTCCTTGCCGTCCTTGAGGAACTCACTGGCATCCAGGGTCTTGAACGACGCAATGCCACCCAGCACGGCCGCTCCGCCCTGCCCCGACTGGCTGCCTTTGTCGATCTCGATGCTGGAGATGAACTCCGGGTCGATCAGCATCGTGCCGTTGCGCTGCTGGTGGCCGTTGACGTTGAAGTTCTGGCGCATGCCGTCGATGTTCATGTTCACGCGGCCATAGTCCTGCACACCGCGAATATTCACCGACAGGCCAGGGTCGCGCTGGTTGACGGCGGTGTAGACGCCGGCGGTTTCTTCGAGCATGTCGGCGGCGTGACGGGGCGGACGTTTATCGATCATGTCGCGGCTGATCACCGCCACGGACTTTGGGGTCTGGTACACCCAGTCACTGGCCTGGCCGTTGGTGTTGCCGGTGATGGTGGTGGTGCCCACGGTCATGGCGCCGTCGTGGTCGTCGCTGACACGGTTGAGGGTGACCTGGCGCTCGCCGGTAAAGCGATATTCCACCGGCGTGGCACCGAGCAAACGGCCAAGCCCTTCCTGCACGCTGAAGCTGCCTTTGAGCGCCGTGCTGCTCAAGCCTTGCAGGCGTGGGCTGTCGAACAGCACCTGCAAACCGGCCTGATCGGCAAAGGCCAATACGGCACTGCCCAAGGATTGCGCCGGCACATCGAACGCCAGCACCGCCGGCTGGGCAGCGCCCACCTGAGGCTGCGCCGCATACACGGGAGCGGCTGCGGCGAACAGGCCCAAGTGGATGGCCAGGGCTAACCGGCTACCGGTGATACGCCCCTTGGTGAGTACTGACATTTCTGGTTTCCCTGCGCTGATCGTATTTTTGTTTATGCGAATGCTTCTCACCTAGCAAGACGTACGAGGCGCAGGAAGTCAGTAAGACTTTTTAAAAAGTTTTTGCGCTGGGGGGAGTTAAGCGGGTGGGAGCGGGCCTCCCACCGGATCATCAATAGATCAGGCTGAGGCCTGCCAGGTCCAAGCGTTGCACTTGAAGTTCCTGGGTGAGGGTGCCGAGGGCGCTGTCGAGCATGTCGAGACGGAAGACGCCGCTGACTTCGCGCTCGCCCAGGTCGGCATGGGTCAACACCACCCGCCCCGGACGGTAGCGATTGAGCTGCTCAATGACCTTGGCCAGGGGCTGGCGATCAAAGATCAGCACGCCACGTCGCCAGCTGGTGGCACGGTCCACATCGAATTGATCCAGGGGCACCACACCCTCCTGGGCGTTGTAGCGTGCAGCCTGGCCCTCCTGGAGCACCCGTTCGCTCGGGCCTTTTTTCGGTGAGGCGTGCAAAGAAACTTCAACGCTGTGCTGCAACACGCCCACCCATGCCCAGCGTTCGGCCTCGCGCGCCACCACAAACCGCGTGCCCAACGCCCGCGTCTGCCCGCCAGCGCTCTGCACCACGAACGGTCGGGTCTCCTGACCCACCATCGGCGCCACATCAAAAATCGCCGAGCCCTGGATCAGGCTGATACGCCGCTGCACGCCGTCGTAATCCAGGCGGATGGCACTGGCGGAATCCAGCTCCACCGTGCTGCCATCGGCCAAGTGCACGGTGCGCACCTCGCCTTTTTGGGTGACATAGTCGGCCTGCATGTGCAGCCAGGCGTCCGGCCCACGCAGCCAGCCGACGCCGGCCACCACCACGACCAACGCGACCGCCGCCGCACGTTGCCAGGGCCTGCGCCGCGGGGAGCGGCGCATGGGCAGCGCTGCAGTCGCGGGGCGCTGGCGGTGAACGCTCTCGTCCTTGTGCACCTCGCCCAACGCCACCCAGGTCTGTTCGGCAAAGCGCAGCGCCGCCTCATGGCGGCTGTCGCAGGCGATCCACTGCCGCAACGCGGCCTGCTCCTGGTCGGTCAGGGCACTGGCGTGCAGGCGCACCGCCCACTCGGCGGCCTCCTCGGTAATGCTGTGCTGTTGCTGACCCTGGCTATTCACGTGTGAATCTCGAATTTTTCGTTATATGACGCGGTGACGTCTGACCTGAGGTTTTTCCGTAATTCATTCGTCGGATGGCCCCACCTCGCCATCCTGCAAGCGCTGCATCACATACGCCAGCGCCTTGGCCAGGTGCTTTTGCACGGAACTGTCGGAGATGTCCAAATGCCGGGCAACCTGGGCGTGGGTCATGCCCTCTATACGGTTCAGACGGAAGATCTGCTGGGTGCGTTCCGGCAATTCAGCCAACGCCTGCTTCAATGCCTGTCGCTGTTGCTGCGCCATTGCCTGAGCCTCCAACCCGGCCACTTCATCTTCAATCTCGGCCAGCGCCTCATGGGGCACGGAGTCTGTCTTGCGCCGCGCTTCCTGGCGAATATGGTCGATCAGCAGATTGCTCGCCGTTCGATAGAGATAGCCCTGGGAGTTGTCGATACGCTCGCCGGCAGGTTTTTCCGCCAGGCGCAGGAAGCTCTCCTGCACCAGGTCGGCCGCCAACTGCGGGTCCCGTACCTTGCGCGCCAGATACCCGCGCAGGGTATCGGCGTGCTTGAGAAACAGGCCTTTGAGATCCACGTCCGACAAACCGACTCCCTGGAATGTAAAGGAAACAGGCGGGCATCTTAAGCGTTGTCGAGAATGATTTTCAATTGATATCTAATCCGATTCGAGCCCAGAACACGCCTGATTAACGGTTCGGTAATCGAACACATCTGCCGTCATCAATTGACCAAATTAACTAACCAGTACATTTTACTCCCACAACCAACAAGAACTGTGGAGATCCCCCGTATGCCGCCCATCGTGCTGGTGCTCAACGGCCCCAACCTCAACCTCCTCGGCACCCGCGAACCCGCGACCTACGGCCATGAAACCCTGGCCGACGTCGCCGCCCTGTGCGGCCGCAGCGCCGAACAACTGGGGCTTAAAATCGAATTCCGCCAGACCAACCACGAAGGCGAGCTGCTGGACTGGATCCACGGCGCCCGCGCTCGCTGCGCCGGTATCGTGATTAACCCGGCCGCCTGGACGCACACCTCGGTGGCGATTCGCGACGCCTTGGTAGCCAGTGAAGTGCCGGTGATCGAGGTGCACTTATCCAATGTGCATGCGCGCGAGGCGTTTCGGCATCACTCGTTTGTGTCGCCCATCGCCAAGGCCGTGCTCGCGGGTTTTGGCAGCCATGGCTACCACCTGGCCCTGGAACATTTCAGCCAGTTGTTGAAGGGGTCGGCCCGATGAAACCGCGCATCCTCGCTGGCCTGATCGGCGCCGGTATCCAGGCCTCCCGCACCCCTGCCCTGCATGAGCAGGAAGGAGACGCCCAAGGCTTGCGTTACCTGTATCGCCTCATTGACCTTGAGCCCCTGCACCTGGACATCAACGCCCTGCCCGACCTGCTGGACGCTGCCGAGTTGATGCACTTCACCGGATTGAACATTACCTACCCGTGCAAGCAGGCAATCCTGCCGCTGCTCGATGATTTGTCCGACGAGGCCCGAGGCATCGGAGCGGTCAACACCGTGGTCTTCAAGGACGGCAAGCGTATCGGCCATAACACCGACTGCCTGGGGTTTGCCGAGGGCTTTCGCCGAAACCTCAGCGATGTGCCGCGCCAACGCGTGGTGCAGATGGGCGCGGGTGGCGCGGGCGCAGCAGTGGCGCATGCGCTATTGGCCGAAGGTGTCGAACACTTGAGTATTTTCGACGTGGACGCCAGCCGCGCCCGCGACCTTGTGGATAACCTCGCCCAGCGTTTCGGCGCCGGCCGCGCCCAGGTCGGCACCCACCTTGAAAACGCCATGGCCGAGGCCGATGGCCTGGTCAACACCACGCCGATGGGCATGGCCAAACTGCCCGGCACACCGGTGCCAGCGGCCCTGCTGAGAGCCGAACTGTGGGTGGCTGAAATTGTGTATTTCCCACTGGAAACCGAACTGCTGCGCGATGCCCGCGCCTTGGGCTGCCGCACCCTGGATGGCGGCAACATGGCGGTGTTCCAGGCGGTGAAGGCGTTTGAGTTGTTCAGTGGTGAAGTGCCGGATGCGCAGCGAATGCTCGCGCACTTCAAGAGCATGAATACCTGAAATGTGCGAGGGGGCTTGCCTCCTCCCACATTGGGTTAGGCGGTGTATTCAGGCCTGCAGGTAGCGCAACACCGATTCGCAAATCATCTCGCGATGCCGCTGTTTAACCGCCTCATCCGACAGGTCGATCTGAAAGATCTCACTGAACGTATGGCGGTTGGACACCCGGTAAAAGCTGAATGAGTTGATCAGCAAGTGCACGTCCAACGGTTCCAGCCCTTCGCGGAACAGCCCCATCTCGGCGCCCCGGCGCAACGTCACTCCCAGCCCCTCGAGGATTTTGCTGTTCATCGCCTTGATCGTTTCGGTGCGTTTCACGTACTCGGCATTGTGGATATTTTCGATGCTGACGATACGCACGAAATCAACGTTCTGATCATGGTGGTCGAAGGTGAACTCCACCAGCCGCCGGATCGCCTCACGCGGTTCCAGGGCAGTGAGGTTCATGCGCGTTTCGGTGTTGCGAATATCGCCGTAGAGCTTCTCCAGCACCTCGACGTACAACTGCTCCTTGCTGCCGAAGTAGTAATAGATCATGCGTTTGGAGGTGTGGATGCGCTCGGCGATGGCATCCACGCGAGCGCCGGACAGGCCCTGCTGAACAAACTCGACGATGGCTTCCTGGAGAATGTTCTCCCGGGTCTTTTCCGGGTTGTTCTTACGACTCTTGCGCGGTGCGTCTGACACCGCGGGGAGTTCGGGACTTGAGGTCATGGTGCGCTCACGGCCATTTTTATTGTGCAGGCCGCGATTATGGGCCGAGGCGTCCTACGAAGGAAGCACTTGGCCCACCGTTATAAACGCGCCTGGCGCACTGCGCCGCTACGGGATTTGGCCATCGCCGCCAGGCGCACCGCCACGTTGGCCGCGCCGTAGCCGGCATAACCGTTCTTGCGCTGGATGATCTCGAAGAAAAACCGTCCCTCGAAGGGTTCGGTGTACACATGAAACAACTCACCGCCCTGGGCGTCACGGTCGTACAACACGTTGTAGTACGCCAGTTCGCTGAGGAACTCATCATCGAAATCAAAGCGTGCTGCCAGGTCATCGTAGTAGTTGAGAGGGATATCCAGCAGCGGTACCCCGGCCTCCTTGGCGCGACGCACTTCGGCGAAAATATCCGCGCAATCGAAGGCAATGTGATGCACACCCGAGCCGCGATAGCTCGACAACGCGTGGGAAATCGCGGTGTTGCGGTTCTCGGAAATATTCAGCGGCAAGCGAATCGAGCTGCAACGGCTGCGCAGCGCACGGCTTTTCACCAGGCCGTAGGGGTCGGGCAGCACCACTTCGTCATCGGCTTCAAAATCCAGCAGGCTCTTGTAGAACAGCACCCAGCTGTCGAGGCTGTCGGCCGGCAAGGCCATGGCCATATGGTCGATGCGCAGCAAGCCACCGCCCGCAGCATTGGCCGGCTGCAGATTGAAATCGGTGTCGTAGATCCCCCCCTCACCCTGATCCACCAAGTAAATCAGGCTGCCGTCCGGCGCACGTACTGCCGCCAGCTCCAGCTCGTTGGGCCCGACCAGGCCGCGATAGGGCTGGCCCTTGTAAGCCACCGCCCGTTCCAGCGCCTTGGCGCTGTCCTTGACTCGAATCGCCGTGGCGCACAACGACGGCCCATGGGCCTCGAAAAAGTTATGCGCGAAGGAATAGGGTTCGCAGTTGAGGATCAGGTTGATATCCCCCTGGCGCAGCAGGCTCACGCTCTTGGAGCGGTGCTGGCCGGCCTTGACGAAACCCAGGCGTTCCAGCCAATGGGTAAGCTTGGCGCCGAGGTTTTCATCCACGGCGAACTCGAGGAACTCGATACCGTCGTACTCGCTGGCCGCTGGGGTATCAAACAGAATCTCGACAGGTTGCGCGGGCGCCTCCTGTTGCAAGCGCTCGCGGGTTTTCTCTTCCAGGTACAGCAAGGAACGCAGGCCATCTGCCGCATTCGCGCGGGTCGGCGCGGCGCGGAAGCCATCGTTGAAAATTTCCAGGGACAACGGCCCGGTGTAGCCGCTCTTGATGATCGGCGCGAGGAACCCCGCCAGGTCGAATTCGCCCTGGCCGGGGAAGCAGCGAAAATGCCGGCTCCACTCCAGCACATCCATGGCCAGGATCGGCGCGTCGGCCATTTGCACAAAGAAGATCTTGTCGCCGGGGATCTGCGCGATGGCACTCGGGTCGCCCTTGAGCGAAAGCGTGTGGAAGCTGTCGAGCAACACCCCAAGGCTCGGGTGATCGACCTGGCGCACCAGGTTCCACACCTGCTGCCAGGTATTAACATGCTTGCCCCAGGCCAACGCCTCATAACCAATGCGCAGGCCGCGACGGCCCGCGTGTTCGGCCAACAGGCTGAGGTCGTCCAGCAGGATGCGTTCATCCCCGACGCAATCGGCCGAGGCGTTACTGCACACCAGCACCAGGTCGGTGCCCAGTTCCTGCATCAGGTCGAACTTGCGCTCAGCGCGCTCCAGGTTGCGCGCAAGACGATCGCGGCGGCAGCCTTCAAAGTCGCGAAAGGGTTGGAACAAGGTGATGGCGATGCCCAGGTCAGCACACATCTGCCTGACTTCCCGGGGGCTGCCGTCGTAATACAACAAGTCGTTTTCGAAGATCTCGACCCCATCGAACCCGGCGGCGGCAATGGCTTCGAGCTTTTCCGGCAGGGTACCGCTCAAGGACACGGTGGCGATGGAACGTTGCATGGAAGACTCCCGGCAATTGTTGTTTGTGGCAAATTATTCGCCCCCAGACTACCCGCAGCAATTAAAATGTACGAACCGGTTAGTTTTTGGTGCGATTATCGAACACTAAGCCTCTTTGGCGAATTGACGATTTTTTAGCCACTGCGCACCATCAATCACGCAGCGACACCCAAAAGAAGACCCACAACACCTCATAAAAATTTCAAAAAACGGGTACAACCACATGCCTTCGCAAAACTCCGCCCTGGCCGCGCGCCCGGGCACCCCGCACGCCGGCATCGGCGACAAGATCCGCGGCGCCCTTGCCGTGGGTAAAACCCGCTGGGGCATGCTGGCCCTGGTGTTCTTTGCCACCACCCTCAACTACATCGACCGCGCCGCACTGGGCGTGATGCAACCGATCCTGGCCAAGGAAATGAGCTGGACGGCGATGGACTACGCCAACATCAACTTCTGGTTCCAGGTCGGCTACGCCATCGGTTTTGTGCTGCAAGGTCGGCTGATCGACCGCGTGGGCGTCAAACGCGTGTTCTTCTGCGCGGTACTGCTGTGGAGCCTGGCCACCGGTGCCCATGGCCTGGCCACTTCGGCCGTCGGCTTTATGGTCTGCCGCTTTATCCTCGGGCTGACCGAAGCCGCCAACTACCCGGCCTGCGTGAAGACCACGCGCCTGTGGTTCCCCGCTGGCGAGCGTGCGGTGGCCACCGGTATCTTCAACGCCGGTACCAACGTCGGCGCAATGATGACGCCGATGCTGCTGCCGCTGATCCTGCATGTGTGGGGCTGGCAGGCTGCGTTCCTGTGCATGGCGTCGCTGGGCGCGATCTGGCTGGTGTTCTGGGGTTTGAAGTACTACAACCCGGAAGACCACCCGAGCGTCAAACAATCCGAACTGGACTACGTGCAGCGGGAAGTCGAGCCGGAACAACCTGGCGTACCGTTCAGCCGCATCCTGCGCATGCGCGGCACCTGGGCCTTTGCCATCGCCTATGCACTCACCGCACCAGTGTTCTGGTTCTACCTGTATTGGCTGCCGCCGTTCCTGAACCAGCAGTACAACCTGGGCATCAACGTGACGCAGATGGGTATCCCGCTGATCATCATCTATCTGACCGCCGACTTCGGCAGTGTGGGTGGGGGGATTCTGTCGTCGTTCCTGATCGGCCGTGGGATGAACTCGATCAAGGCGCGGTTGTTGTCGATGCTGCTGTTTGCCTGCTGCATCGTCGGCGTGATCATGGCGGCCGGCTCCAGCCAACTATGGGTCGCGGTATTTGCCATCTCCCTGGCCATCGGCGCGCACCAGGCCTGGACCGCCAACATCTGGAGCCTGGTGATGGACTACACGCCCAAGCACATGATGAGCACGGTGTTCGGTTTCGGCGGCATGTGCGCAGCCATCGGCGGCATGTTTATGACCCAGATCGTCGGCCATATCCTCACCGTCACCAACAACAACTACACCGTGTTGTTCACCCTGATCCCGGCGATGTACTTCATTGCGCTGACCTGGATGTACTTCATGGCGCCGCGCAAGATTCCTACCGTCGACGCCTGATTTACCGACGCCGCTGCTGCCAGGCAGCGGCCAACCCGCTCATGCAGATCACCCCGATGCCGACCACCGTGGTCACATCGGGGGTATGGCTGAACACCAGCCAGCCCAACAACCCCGCGAAGACGATCTGGCAATAGCCGAACGGCGCCAGCAAGGCCGGTGCCGCGAAGCGGAACGCCTGGGTCAGCATCAAGTGTGCGGTCATCCCACAGGTGCCCAGCGCCAGCATCAACACGCCATGCCACAGCGTGGGAACCTGCCAGAAGAACGGCACCATCGCACTCATCACCAAGGTATTGCACAGCCCGGCGAAGAAGTTGCTGGTGGTGGGCGTGTCGTATTGGCTGAGGATGCGCGTGAGCAGTTGGTAGAAGCAGAAGAACAGCGCCGAGCACAGCGGCAGTAACACCGCAGGCGTAAACAACTCACCGCCTGGGTGAATGATCACCAGCACGCCGACAAAGCCGCAGATCACCGCCAGCCATTGGCCGCGTGTCACGTGCTCGCCAAGCAGCGGCACCGACAGTGCCGTCACCAGGATCGGGGCGAGGAAGTTCACCGCCGTGGCTTCCGCCAACGGGATGTAATGCAACGCCGTGGTGAAAAACAGGCTGGTGCCCAACAGGCACAAGGCCCGCACCACCTGCATTCCCGGGCGTTTACTGCGCAGCACGCGTAGCCCCGATTGCGGCAGGAAAATCCCGGCCATCAGCAAGGTGTGCACCACGTAGCGCACCCACACCACCATCACGATCGGGTAGAACCCGGCCAGGTATTTGGACAAGGCATCGTGGCTGGAGAACAGGAATGTCGCCAACACAATCAGCAAAATGCCTTTGAAGGGATGGTTGACGCCGGAAAGGGGGGTGCTGACAGTCATGGAATTCTCTTGCGTGGCGAGCGAAACGCTGAGCACTGAACGAAGTAGCGCTCAACCCGGTAATCTAGCAGCCGGGCTGGAGTCTGCCCCAAGAGCATAACCAAACACCGGGCGAACAGCGCACTAAATCACCGCATTCGAGTCCAACGCAGCACCTTAGCCCCCGCATTGCATACTTTTTAACCAAGGCCTCGCCGCTATGAAAAAAATCCTCTTTGTTCTTTCTGCCCTTGCCCTGCTGACCGCCTGCGACCAGGAGGCCAAGCAAGCGCCCAAACCCGCACCGCCTTCCGTGCAGGCCACCCTGGTACCCGAAACCCCGCCCACCGATAAATGGGTCGGCAAATGGATCGGTGTCGAAGGCCTGCACCTGACCATCGCCAAGGACGACAGCATCGGCCGTGGTCACTACATCCTCACCATGCAATACGGCCTCGACGCCGACGACTCGGGCACTTTCAAGGGTGAAGCGGCCGAAGACGGCATCGCCTTCACCCGCCCGGACGGCCCGCAATTGCTGCGCGCCGGCGATGGCGAAGCGACCGGGCTGAAATGGCTGGCGGATAAAAAAGACTGCCTGATCGTCGCCACCGGCGAAGGCTATTGCCGTTAATACCGACCATACTCAATCACGGTTAGCACACAGAGGATTGCCCCATGCTATGGAAAAAAGGCCGACGCAGCGACAACGTGGTGGATGCCCGCGATGACAGTGGCGGCGGCGGTGGCGGGATGCGTTTTGGTGGCGGCAAGGGCCTGAGCCTGACCGCAATTGTGCTGATCGTCGGCATCGGCTGGCTGACCGGCCAGGACCCGTTGCAGATCCTCGGCCAGTTGACCGGCCAGATGGAGCAGGCGCCCTCGGTGAGCACGCAGTCGCGCCAGGCGCCGCCGGCCAACGATGAGCAAGCCGACTTCGTACGGGCGGTGCTGGGCGATACCGAAGACACCTGGGGCCAGGTGTTCCAGGAAAACGGCCTAGCCTACAAGAACCCCAAACTGATTCTGTTCCGTGGCCGGGTCAATTCCGCCTGTGGTGGCGCCACCTCCGCCAGCGGCCCGTTCTATTGCCCGGCGGATCAGCAGGTTTATCTGGACCTGGATTTCTTCCGGGAAATGTCGCAACGCTTCCAGGCGGCTGGCGATTTCGCCCAGGCCTACGTGATCGCCCACGAAGTCGGGCACCACGTCCAAACATTGCTGGGCATTTCGTCGAAGATCCAGGCCGCACGCCAGCAAGGCCGGCAGATGCAAGGCGACGGTGGCCTGCTGGTGCGCCAGGAGCTGCAAGCCGACTGCTTCGCCGGTGTGTGGGCCAACCGTGCGCAAAAGCGCCTGAACTGGCTGGAGCCTGGCGATATTGAAGAAGCGCTGAATGCGGCCAACGCCATCGGCGATGACCGCTTGCAGCAACAGGGCCAGGGGCGCGTGGTGCCGGACTCGTTTACCCACGGCACCTCGGCACAGCGGGTGCGCTGGTTCAAGACCGGCTTCGCCCAGGGCCAGATCACTCAATGCGACACGTTCGCTGCCAAGAGCCTATAAATGAATCAACGATTGGGACTGCTGTTGGGCCTGTTGCTCATCTCATCATCCGCCTGGGCCGCCGAGCATGGCGTCAAGGTGGTCAGTCCCGATCGTTTTCACCTCGACGCTGGTGACCTCAGCCTCGGCGTGAGCCAGGACTGGCGCCAGCCACTGCCCAACGTCACCCGCGCCTTGATCATCGTGCACGGGCGCCTGCGTAATGCGCAGACCTATCTGAAAAGCGGAATCGATGCCGCCGAACACGCCGGGGTTGCCGCCACCACCCTGGTGATCGCGCCGCAGTTTCTGAACGGGTCCGACATGCAGCGCAACCATCTGGACAGCCAAGTGCTGCGCTGGAAGGGCAATGACTGGATGGCCGGCGAAACCTCGACCGGCCCGGGCCAGATCAGCTCTTTCGGCGCCCTCGACCAGCTCATCAAGCACCTGGGCAACCGCACGCTGTTCCCGGAGCTCAAGGAAATCGTGGTCGCCGGTCACTCCGGCGGTGGCCAGGTGGTGCAGCGCTTCGCCCTCACCGGCCACGCCCACCCTACCCTGCAAACCGAGGGCATCCGCCTGCGTTATGTGGTGGCCAACCCCTCGTCCTATGCCTACTTCAGCCCACAGCGGCCGGTAAGGTTCGAGACCGCCAGCTGCCCAGGCTTCAACGACTGGAAGTACGGCATGCAGCACCTACCGGCCTACGCCAAGGGCCAAAACGCCGAGCAGCTGGAGCAAGCCTACGTATCACGCCCCATCACTTACCTGCTGGGCCAACAGGACACCGACCCGAACCACCCGGCACTGGATAAAAGCTGCGAAGCCGAGACCCAGGGCGCGTATCGGCTGATTCGCGGGCACAACTACTTTGACTACCTCAAGCAGCGCCATCCGCAGTTGAGCCAGACGCTGGTGGAAGTGCCGGGGGTGGGGCATGACGGGGATGGGATGTTTACTTCGCCCGAAGGGCAGAAGGTACTGTTCACTCAGTAATACCTGAAGAAACAGTCTCAACATGTGGGAGGGGGCAAGCTTCCTCCCACATTTGATCTCTATTGCTTGGGTTAGATCATCCGGCGCAATGCAGCACAATCTGCAGCATGCCAATCCGCCAGCTCCGGCCACGGGTTCTCCGGCAGGTTGACCAACACCGTCCTGGCCCCCGCCGCCCGGCCGCAGTCCAGGTCAAAACGGTAATCGCCGACCATCACCATCTCGCTCGGCGATACATCCCACGCCGCCGCCAATTTCAACAACCCACCCGGATCGGGCTTGGGCGGCGCATCGTCGCGACCCAGCACATCGTCCACGGCAAAGCAGTCCGCCAGGCCAATCGCCTCCAGGGTGATATGCGCCAACTCCCGCGCGTTGCGGGTCAGGATACCCAGGCGATAACCGCGCCCGGCCAGCTCGCGCACCAGCTCCACCGCACCGTCCGCCGCGACCGAACCCAGCGCCAGCTCGCGCTCATGTTCGAGCAGCCAGGCGTGCTTGGCCGCTGCGATGTCCGCCGGCAAGGCGGCGAGGTGGGTGAGGATGTCGTCCTCGGGGGGAATGTCCAGGGCCACGCGAATCGCCGCAAAGTCATGCACCGCTACCGTCAGGGTGCCGTCCATGTCGAACACCCAGTGCCTAACGTCCGTCAGGCTCATGCCCAATCCTTGCGATGGCGGATCAAGCCTTCCTGGGTCACCGACGCCACCAGTTGCCCGGCGCGGTTGTACACGCTACCGCGGGAGAACCCACGGGAATTGCCGGCCCATGGGCTGTCCATGGCATACAGCAACCAGTCATCGGCACGCAGGTCGGCGTGGAACCACAGCGCGTGGTCGAGGCTGGCGACCTGCATGTCTTTCTGCCACACGGTCTTGCCGTGGGGTAGCAACGAGGTGGTCAGCAGGCCGAAGTCGGAGGCGTAGGCCAGCAGGTATTTGTGCAGCGCCGGCGTATCCGCCAGGGCACCATCGGCCCGAAACCACACGTATTTGACCGGGTCGGACGGCTGCGGGTTGAACGGGTCTTTTTCGGTGACCGGGCGCACTTCGATCGGCTTGGGGCACAGCAGCTTGTCGCGCATATGCTCGGGGATCAGGTGCGCGCGCTGTTGGGTCAGTTCCAGCTCCGACGGCAGGTTTTCCGGGCCGACCACCACAGGCATGGTGGTCTGGTGCTCGAAGCCGGCCTCGTCGTACTGGAACGAAGCGCTGCAGGTGAAAATCGGGTGGCCCTTCTGGATCGCCGTCACGCGGCGCGTGCTGAAACTGCCGCCATCGCGTACGCGGTCGACCGAATACACCACCGGCAACTTCGCATCGCCGGGGCGCAGGAAATAACCGTGCAAGGAATGCACGTGCCGCGCTTCTTCGACGGTCTGGCTCGCGGCCGACAGCGACTGGCCGAGCACCTGGCCACCGAACAGTTGGCGAAAACCCAGGTCCTGGCTGCGGCCGCGAAAGAGGTTTTCCTCGATCGGCTCCAGGGTCAGCAAGTCCACCAGATCTTCCAATACTTGGCTCATAGAGCAACTCCTACAACAATCGATAGGGCATTCCGGGCTGCTTATCCGTGCAGCGTGTCCAACCATTGGGCGCGGGTGATGCGGTACAAAACGTGGGGGCGCAGCGGGTCATCGGCTGCGACCTTGGGGTGTTCAAAATCTGCCTGGGGATCGTAATGCATACCGATGGCCTGCATGACTTTTTGTGATGGCAGATTGGCTTGAGTGGTGAAGGCGACAATTTCGTCCAACTGCAAACGGTCGAAACCACAGCGCAGCGCGGTCCAGGCCGCCTCACTGGCATAACCCAGGCCCCAATGCTCACGGGCCAGGCGCCAGCCGATTTCCACCGCCGGGGTAAAGCCCGCTTCGAAGCTGACGTTCTGCAACCCGGTCAGGCCGATAAACTCACCGGTGTCCTTGCGTTGCAAGGCCCACAGGCCAAAGCCATATTCGGCGAAGTGGCCGCGAATCCGGCCGATCAAGGCGGCACTTTCCAGGTGGCTCAATTTGGCCGGGAAATAGCGCATCACCTGCGGGTCGGCGCACATGCGCGCAAATTCCGTCAAGTCGGCATCGCGCCACTGGCGCATAACCAGGCGCGCGCTTTCCAGTTGCAATATCGCCTCCATGGGTCCCCTCCCCTTGCCATGTGCGTGAGTGTACAGCGCTGTTAAGATCCTTCGCAGATCCCCGTCAGAAAATCCCATGCCTTTGCCATTGATCTACCACGATGACTACAGCCCTGAGTTCCCGGCAGACCACCGGTTCCCCATGGACAAGTTCCGCCTGCTGCGTGACCACCTGGTAGCCAGCGGCCTGACCGAAGACAGCCAATTGCTGCGCCCGCCGTTGTGCCCGCCGGAGATTCTGGCCCTCGCCCATGAACCTGGGTATATCGAACGCTACATGAGCGGCGAGTTGTCCCGTGAAGACCAACGGCGCCTTGGCCTGCCCTGGAGCGAAGCCCTGGCCCGGCGTACCGTGCGTGCGGTCGGTGGCTCGATCCTGGCGGCGGAGCAAGCCCTGGAACACGGCCTGGCCTGCCACCTCGCGGGCGGCACCCACCACGCCCACTACGACTACCCAGCGGGCTTTTGCATCTTCAATGACCTGGCAGTGATCAGCCGTTACCTGCTGGATAGCGGCCGGGTCAACCGCGTGCTGATCTTCGACTGCGACGTGCACCAGGGCGATGGCACCGCGCGCATCCTCCACGACACGCCGGATGCAATCACCGTGTCCCTGCACTGCGAAAAGAACTTCCCCGCCCGCAAGGCCCAGAGCGATTGGGACATCCCGCTGCCCATGGGCATGGGCGATGCCGAGTACCTCCAGGTGGTGGACGATGCCCTCAACTACCTGCTGCCGCTCTACCAGCCGGACCTGGTGCTGTACGACGCCGGCGTCGATGTTCACAAGGATGACGCCCTCGGTTACCTCAAGCTGACAGACGCAGGCGTAGCCGCTCGCGATGAAAGCGTGATGCGCCATTGCCTGGGCCGCGACATTCCGGTGATGGGCGTGATTGGCGGCGGCTACAGCAAGGATCGCCCCGCCCTGGCACGCCGCCACGGCATCCTGCACCACAGCGCCCAGCGGGTGTGGACGTCATCAGGTTGTCATTGAAAGGTGGGCGTTACCCACAATGCCTGTGGAACGGCCTGTGGATAACTTGAGCGTAAGCGTCTGAGAGCCTGTATCCGTAAAGCCTGTAGGAAGCTGTACGTTTTTTGATCAGGCAGCGCCGCGCTCCTCGGGTAGAATGCTCGGCTTATTTTCCGCGATCGTAGCCCTGCCCATGCCCGACATTTCCTCACGACACGTCACCATCATCGGCGGCGGCCCAGCCGGGCTGATGGCCGCCGAAGTCTTGAGCCTGGCCGGGGTGCAGGTTGACTTGTACGACGGCATGCCGTCGGTGGGGCGCAAATTCCTGCTGGCTGGCGTGGGCGGCATGAACATCACCCACTCCGAAGCGTACCCGGCGTTCCTGTCGCGCTACGCCGAGCGCGCACCGAACATCGCACCGTTGCTGCGGGGGTTTGGTGCCGAGGCGTTGTGCGAGTGGATTCATGGCCTGGGTATCCAGACCTTTATCGGCACCTCCGGCCGCGTGTTTCCTACGGATATGAAAGCCGCCCCGCTGCTGCGCGCCTGGCTCAAGCGCCTGCGCGATCAGGGTGTGGTTATCCACACCCGACACCGTTGGTTGGGGTGGAGCGCCGACGGTGATCTACTTATCCACAGCCCTGAAGGCGAGAAAACCGTCCACAGCGATGCGGTACTCCTGGCCCTCGGCGGTGGCAGTTGGTCGCGGCTGGGCTCCGACGGCGCGTGGCTCAAGCTGCTGGAGGATAAAGGCGTGCCTTACGTTGCATTGCAACCCAGCAACTGCGGCTTCGAGGTGTCGGCCTGGAGCGAATTGATGGTCAGCAAATTCGCTGGCGCGCCGCTGAAAAACGTCGCCATCGGCCTGGGGAATGACAAGCCGCGACTCGGCGAATGCGTGATCACCGCCACCGGTATCGAGGGCAGTTTGATCTACGCGCTGTCGGCGCCGATTCGTGAGGCCATCAATCGCGACGGTTCGGCCACGGTGCATATCGACTTGCTGCCCAGCAAACCGTTGGACAAGGTTCAGGTGGCGCTGGCCAAGCCGCGTGGCTCACGCTCGATGAGCAAACATTTGCACAGTCAATTGGGCCTCGATGGGGTCAAGGCGGCGCTGTTGCGCGAGTTGGCGCCCGCCGAACACTTCATCGATCCGGCGAAATTGGCAGTGGATATCAAGGCGCTTCCGTTGACGTTGGTGAAGACACGTCCGATGGATGAAGCCATCAGCACCGCAGGCGGCGTGCCGTTTGAAGCGTTGGATGAGCGCTTGATGCTCAAGCAATTGCCTGGGGTGTTTTGTGCGGGGGAGATGCTGGATTGGGAAGCGCCGACCGGCGGGTATTTGCTGACGGGGTGTTTTGCCAGTGGCAGAGCGGCTGGGCGGGGGATGTTGGAGTGGCTCAACCGCTGAGATCTGCGGTGAATTCAAAGCCGCCATCGGGGGCAAGTCGAATCGTCGCACCGCCCCTCCCACATTTTTGATCTGTGAATACATTCAAACTGTGGGAGGGGCGGTGCGACGATTCGACTTGCCCCCGATGAGGCCCTTAGCAGCACCTCAAAACTTACTTCTTCTTACGCGGCCCAGTATTAAAAACAGGCACCTTACGCACCGGCTTGATCGAAGGCTCCGACGGCGCCACGTCACCACTGTCCACCCACTTACCGAGGTTGCGCTTACCACCGCCACCACCGGACGCCTTGGGCTTCTTCGGTTTTTTCGGCTTCTTCACCACCTGACCGCTGGCATCGGTATCCGGCACGCGGTGCTCCGGCTCGAAGTCCTGTTCCATCTTGCGGGTCAAGGTCTGGCGGGTCAGCATCTCGATGGCCGAGAGCATGTTGACTTCATCGGCGCACACCAGGGAAATCGCCTCACCGGTGTTGCCCGCGCGACCGGTCCGGCCGATGCGGTGGATGTAGTCCTCGGCCACGATCGGCAGGTCGAAGTTGACCACCAGCGGCAGGTCTTCAATGTCCAGGCCGCGGGCAGCGACGTCGGTGGCGACCAGGATCTGCACTTCGCTCGATTTGAAACGGTCCAGCGCACGCTGGCGCGTGGCTTGCGGCTTGTCGCCATGGATGCCATCGGCGTTGATGCCCAGGCCCTGCAACTTATCCACCAGCGCATCCACGCCGTTACGGGTCTTGGCGAACACCAGCACCTGCTTCCAGCGGCCTTTGCGCATCAGGTGCACAAACAGCTCCGCCTTGCGCTTCTTGTCCACCGGCACCACCCATTGCTTGACGGTGTTGGCGGCGACGTTGCGCGGGCTGACTTCGATGGTCAGCGGGTCGTTGAGCATCTGCCCGGCCAGCTGGCGGATGTCATCGGAGAAGGTCGCGGAGAACAGCAGGGTCTGGCGCTTTTTCGGCAGCATGCGGTAGATGTTCGCCAGTTCTTCGGAGAAGCCCAGGTCGAGCATGCGGTCGGCTTCATCCAGCACCAGGGTTTGCAGCTGGTTGAGTTTCAGCGCGTTCTGGCGGAACAGGTCGATCAGGCGGCCCGGCGTAGCGACCAGTATGTCGACACCCTTGCGCAGCTTCATCATCTGCGGGTTGATGCTCACGCCGCCGTACACCGCGTAGGTGGTGAGCGGCAGGTTTTGGGCGTATTCGGCAACGCTGGCGTGAACCTGCTCGGCCAGCTCGCGGGTCGGGCACAAGATCAGCGCGCGCGCCGAGTTGGCGGCCACTTTCGGCCCTTCCATGGTCAGCAGTTGCAGCAAGGGCACGGCAAAACCGGCGGTTTTACCGGTACCGGTCTGAGCCGCGGCCATCAGGTCGCGACCGGCCAGCACCGCCGGAATGGCTTGCGCCTGCACCGGCGTCGGGGTCTGGTAGCCAAGCATCTCAAGGGCGCGCAGCAAGGGTTCGATCAGGCCAAGTGTGGCGAAAGTCATGTGTTTACCGTAGGAAAAATTCAGCGCAAGGGCGTAATGCGCGGCAGTTTACCTTATTTCCGGCTTGGGCTTTCGCCACTGGGGCAGACTGATCAACAGCACGGCGCTGATAATCACCAGCATGGCCAGGGCCTCTTCCAAACCGATGGTCTCGCCGATGAACACAATCCCCAGTAACACTGCAACAGCTGGGTTGACGTAGGCATAGCTGGTCGCGGCCGCCGGGCGTACGTGCTTGAGCAGGTACATATAGGCGTTGAAGGCGATGATAGAGCCGAACACAGCCAGGTATGCCAAAGCCAGCCAGCCTTCCAACGGCGGCACGGCCTTCAGGTGTTCACCGGTGAGCACGCTGGCGATCAACAGCGTCACCCCGGCCACCAGCATTTCTGCAGCACTGGCCATGGCGCCCGGCGGCAACGGCAGGCGCCGACTCCACACCGAACCAAATGCCCACGACGCCGCCGCAAACAGCAATAAGGCCGCGCCCATGGGGCTCGACTGCAATGTGCTGCCCATGTTGAGCATGGCGATACCGATCATGCCCAGAATCACCCCGGCCCATTCCAGCCGGGTATTGCGCGCGCCCCAGAAATAACCACACAGCAAGGTGAACAACGGCACGGTCGCCACCGCCAGCGCCGCCACGCCGGACGACACCCCGGTGTGCTCGGCCACACTCACTGCGCCATTACCGAAGGTCAGCAGCAAAATGCCGATCTTGGCAGCGGCCTTCCACTGCTCCCAGGTCGGCGCCGGCGCCCCGCGCCAACGCAAAAAGCCATACATCGCCGCACCGGCCAGCAAAAAACGAATCCCGCCCAGCATCAGCGGCGGCCAGTATTCAACGCCGATGCGAATCACCAGGTAGGTAGACCCCCAGATGACATACAGCGCAAAAAAGGCGGCGATCAACGGTAAAGGAAAGCGACGTGGGCCAGGCATTGGGCAGCTCTAAGGCAGATATAAGAGAGGCTTATTCTAAAAAGGCAGGTTGTTAAACATAAGTTACAAAACCTGTTTAAACCGCCCATACACTTTTCAAAGCATGGTTATCAGGGCTATAACCCGTGCTTTCGAAAGCCACGCGCAACTGGAGCCTTATATGGACAAATACGACCGCATGCTCCTCAGCGCCCTGCTCGAAGACGGCCGCGCCTCCTACGCGCAACTGGCCCGCACGGTAAACCTCTCCGCCCCCGCCGTGGCCGAACGCGTGGCCAAGCTGGAAGCCAGCGGTGTGATCACCGGGTACCAGGCCAAGGTGGATTTTTCGAAGGTGGGCTTGCCGATTCAGTGCGTGATTGAACTGCGGCTGACCAACCACGGCAGCCAGAAGGTGTATGACGCACTGGCCGAAATCCCGGAACTGACCGAATGCCACCGGGTGACGGGCGATCCGTGCGTGATCATGCAAGCGGCGGTGGGCTCGATGCCGGAGTTGGAGAGTTTGATCAATCGGCTGGCGAAGTTCGGGTTCAGCAAGACCTCGATTATTTTGTCGAGCGCGATAGAGCGGCGGGTGCCGTTGGGGCAGTTGGAAACCAATGGCAAAAATGGTGGCTGATCTACCGCCATCGGGGGCAAGCCCCCTCCCACAGTTTGATTTGTGAATACATTCAAAATGTGGGAGGGGGCTTGCTCCCGATGGCGTCAGTGGCCGCACTGCAAATTCGAGCGTTCAACGATCAAGTCAACTATCTGCTGGATGGTAGTGATGTGATCCCAATCTTCCTGGGTCGCTTGCAAGTTGAATTGCCACTTGATCTGCATGACAAAGCAGGTCAAATCATCATCAATAATCTTGAAGTCATGGATGAAGTCCGTTTGCTCCGTGACCTGGCTTCGGTCGATGAAACCGATGATATCGACGAATAGCTGAATCACCTTTTCGCTGATCTCGGCTCTAGTCGGGCTACCTTCCATTTCTTGCCTCATAGGCGCACTTACCAATACTGATTAGATCAAAGACAGCCAACCCCGCAGCAACGAAAGGAATGCCCCGTCCAATAATGCCAAATACCCGGACGGTGCCAAACGTTGCTTTCGCCATTCTGGCCACCGTGGGTTGCCTGATCAATGTACGAGGGAAAAAGCGCATTCCAATGAGACTCGCCAAGTTCGTCGTTTTGCTGGAGCCAACATGAACCCAAGTGCCCACGGCAATTTTGTTTATAGGTATGCCCGCGGCGCCAGTGAGAACCGTTGCGGCCGTCAAGCCATAGTGTTGCTGTGTACATTTCCAGAGTTCGTCAAACGTGGTGCTCGGCACCGAGGAGTCAGCATGAACGGGCTTGAGTAACTGGTAACTGGCGCCGTGGGTCCAGCCTGGCGAATTAGGTAAAACCATGACTGCTGGGCAACTTGTCATCGTGTTTCCCAAATGAAACGCCATGCTTGAAGTTGAGCCGAAATCGATGCCGTTGCCTTGGAGCTCAAACTGGCTTCGCCTGATTGCTGTGTGAGGATCGCTTTCCTGCATGACGTAGTCCCTGTACGTAAATGACAGCCGGGATCTTAGGTCGCAGCGAAGGGCTATAGACGGGAGAAGGGAAAATCCAGAAAGGTCCGACAGGACAGCAAGGCTAAGCCTACTGACTATTCAGAAAGCAGATAAACGCCCTCAAGATGCCCAGCGAGATGGCGAAGGGGGTGGTGGATCGGGCGTTGGAGTGTGTGCAGCCTCGATGAACGACAGATAACCAATGTGGGAGGGGCGGTGCGACGATTCGACTTGCTCCCGATAGCAGTGGATCAGTCAGCTTATGTGTGGCTGACCCGCCGCAATCGGGAGCAAGCCCCCTCCCACATTTTTTTGAACGGCGTTGTTCTATCAGAACCCGCGATGCTTCTTCAGATGCTCATTGATCTTCGCCGCCGGCACCTTCTGCAGGGTGCACAGCAGGTCGTGGGACAGTTCGCGCAAGCCATGGGTACGCCGCAGTTCCTGGGCCAGGTGCGCCGTGAGGTTGGCGGCCATTTCCGCATCCGCCAGCGCTCGGTGAGCCTGGCCGGTGTGGGGCAGTTGGGCGTAGGTGTTGAGGGTGCCGAGCTTGTGGTTGGGCGCAGCCGGCATCAGGCGGCGGGCCAGCAGCAGGGAGCAGGCGAATTTTTGCAGGCGGGTGCGGCGGATCAGGCCGAGTTCGAAATCCCAGAATTTCTGGTCGAACGCGGCGTTGTGCGCCATCAGCGGCGTGGTGCCGACGAATTCATTGACTTCGTTCATCACCCGCTCGGCCGGCGGGGCGCTGCGCAGCATGGCGTTGCTGATGCCGGTGAGTTGCTCGATAAAGCCCGGCACGCGCACGCCTGCGTTCATCAGGCTCTGGTAGCGGTCCACGATCTGGCCGCGTTCGAGGATAACCACCGCGATTTCCGTGGCCCGGCAATGGCTGCTCGGGGTGATGCCGGTGGTTTCAAAGTCGATGACCGCTATACGTTCCAAACCTGTTCCAACTCCGTCTAACCCTTTATTTATTAAGCCGCCGTGCTTATTTGAGCAGCAACGCGCCTTCGATCGGCACGTAGCGGCTGGCGGCACGTATCAGTGAGTTGGCCGTCAGCCCCGGTACGCCGTAGGCCACGGCTTCGACGCCGTGCTTGTGGATGATGCGGTCGAGCAGCATGTCGAAGTCGCCGTCACCCGAGGCCAGCACAATTTCGTCGACGTGGTCGGCGGCGTCCATGATGTCGATGGTGATGCCCACGTCCCAGTCGCCCTTGGCCGAGCCGTCGCTGCGCTGGATATACGGCTTGAGCTTTACCGTGAACCCAAGGTTGCGCAGGATCTGCTGGAACTGCTGCTGCTTGCTGTCACCGCGGTCGATGGCATACGCATAGGCCTCGACGATCTGCCCACGCGAACTGATATCAGCCCACAGGGCGGCATAGTTGAAATGGCAGCCATAGGCCTGGCGGACGGTGTAGTAGAGGTTTTGTACATCGGCGAACACTGCAATTTTCTTCACCGCACTTCCTCATGACAGCCAGGCGCCAGGGCCCGGAAAGGGTGCCAGTATGCCAGCCGCGAGAACGTTTCCGGGAAAAATCAGACCGGGGCGGCTCAGCGCCCCGGACCGGGAGTGTCAGACGAAGGAATCGTCGTCGCCGAAGGAGGAAGAATCGTCGGAATAGTCGCTATCGGCAAAGCTGTCCGAGGCGTTGTCGCTGCCCCAGCTGTCATTGCCGGCGAACTTCTGGTCATCGTTGCCCCAGTTGCCGTTGTCACTGGCGGGCGCCGGCTCTTCACGGATGATTTCTTCCACGACCTGCGGCTGTTGCGAGTTGTGGCTGAACAGGCTGCTGATGCCTTCGGCCAGCAACACACCACCGGCCACGCCCGCGGCGGTTTTCATCGCGCCACCGAGGAACCCGCTGCCAATGGGGGCGGCGGCAGGTTGTTGTGGCTGTTGATAGTTCTGTTGCGGCGCTGGCTGGCCAAAGGACGGCCGCGCCGGTTCACGCCAGCCACCGCCCGACGAGGCCGGAGCGCTCTGGGCCGGTTGCGGGTCACGGGAACCGCCGCCAAAGATGCTCGACAGGAAACCACCGCTGCTCGCCGGGGCCGCTTGTGCGGACTTGGCCCGCTGCAACTCATCCTGCAATTGCTGGATCTGCTGCGCCTGTTGCTTGTTCTGCGCGTCGAGACTCTTGAGCGCGTGTTCCTGCACCAGGATCGACTGGGTCATGTAGTACCCGGCGGCCGGTTGGCGAGTCATGTGCTCCTTGATCCGCGCTTCTGCCTGGGCGTCGCGGGGCGCTGAGTCCGTTTCGGCTTGTTGCAACCGTGAAAACAGTCCATCGATCAGGGTTTGCTCTTCGCTGTTCATGGCGACCTCGTTAGATTGCCGGTAAAAATCGTGGTCCTGCCTGTGATTAGGCCAGGTGCGTTCTAGTTATGGGGGTGTTACGAGTTGTTTCAATGGTCTTTACTCAAGGTTTACGTTTGCTTACCGCTGGCCATGATCGGTTAAAGTGTTGCCCTTGCTTTCAGGCCTGCGATGACCCCGATGAATCCGTTAGACGTATTGCGCGACTCCTTCCGTTTTACCCGAGGCAACCTGGGCGCAATCGTCCAACTGTGCCTGCCATTGGTGATCCTCGAAGCCCTGCTGCAGCAGTTGCTCGACCACACGCTCGGCGCGGATGCGTTCCCCGGCTACAGCGTGGTGGTGGGCTTGCTGGTGTACCCGCTGTACACCGGTGCCTTGATCCTGTTTCTCGACGCCCGCACCCGTGGCGAGTCGCCGCGCACCAAGGACATCTGGGCCATGGCCCTGACCCTGTGGCCGCGCTTCGCCCTGCTGACCGCCATGAGTACCTTGCTGATTTTGCTGGGCCTGTCGCTGTATTTCCTGCCGGGCCTGTGGCTGATGGTGGTGCTGGCGTTCGCCGAGTACCTGTTGGTGCTGCGCGGCATGTCGGCGCTGGAGGCGATGAAGGAAAGTCTGCGCCTGACCCGTGGGCATTTCTGGCGAATCCTGGTGTGCCTGTTGTGTGTGATGACACCGCTGTGGTTGCTCAAAGGCGCCAGCGTCGCGGCCTATCCCAACCCCGCGCCGTTGCTGGGGCTGCTGATGGACAGCGCCCACAGCTTCCTGCAACTGTTTACCAGCGTAGTCCTGTTCCGTTTATTCATGCTGATCGGTGGCGATGCCGACGCGCGGTGATATGCTCCACGCCACTCCTGAAACGCTATAAGCCGAGCCGATGACCCGTTTATTGCGCATCACCCTGCTGGGCCTGCTGATCGTTGCGGGCCTGCTGACGGCCCTGATCTACAGCCTCACCTGGCGCCCCGCCGCCAAGGAAACCCTGCCCGTCAGTTGCGTCGCGCCCCGTGCGCCGACCCTGTTGCCAGGGCAGGCACTCAAGGTCATGACCTGGAACGTGCAATACCTGGCGGGCAAGAACTACGTGTTCTGGTACGACACCGCCGACGGCAGCGGCCCGGACGAACGACCTACCGTCGAAGACATGGCCGTCAGCCTCGACGAAGTGGCGCGGGTGATTCGTGACGAACAGCCCGACATCCTGCTGTTGCAGGAACTCGACGAAAACGCCAAGCCTTCCCACTACCAGGACCAGCTAGCGCTTTTGCAGGAGCGCCTGGTCGACCTCTACCCGTGCAGCGCCCAGGCGTTCGACTGGAAAGCCGACTTCGTACCCGACCGGCATATCTTCGGCAGCGTGGGCCGCAAGCTGGCGACCCTGAGCCGCTATCAGATCGAACACGCCGAGCGCCTGCAATTACCGGCGCCCGAGGCCAATATCATCAGCCGCCAGTTCCAACCCAAACCGGCCTTACTGCTGACCTACCTGCCGCTGAGCGACGGCGGCCAACTGGCCGTGCTCAACACCCGCCTGGACGGTGATGCACCAGGGCGCAGTGCGGTGCAGGAGCAGGTGCAAACGACAGTGAAGTTGCTGGATAAATTCGAAGGCCGTGGCACGCCCTGGCTGATCGGCGGTGATTTCAATCTGCTGCCACTGGGGCAATTCCTGCGTTTGGATGCAGACAAGCGTGGGCAGTATTCGCCGGACAGTGAGCTGCACTTACTGTGGGACAAGTACCCGATGATCCCGAGCAACAGCCAATCCAGCGGGATTGATCGTGAGAAATGGCTGACGCATTTCCCCAACGATCCGAGCATCGATGGCCCGGATCGCACCCTGGATTACCTGTTCTACAGCCCGCGAATCAAGCGGGTGGAGGCCAAGGTTAGGCAGGAGGATACGTTGCGTATTTCCAACCATTTGCCGGTGATTGCACGGTTCCTGCTGCCCGCCGCGCAATAACCCACACAACAAGATTAATGTGGGAGGGGCGGTGCGACGATTCGACTTGCTCCCGATGGCGGTGTGTCAGTCAGCTCATCTGTAACGGATCCACCGCCATCGGGAGCAAGCCCCCTCCCACATTTGGATCCTTAGCGTTACGACTTTCGGGGTTTGATCCGCGCGGTCGGCTCGGCTATCAGCGGATCATCCGGCCAGTAATGCTTGGGATACCTGCCCTTCAGATCCTTCTTCACTTCGGCATAGGTACTGCGCCAGAAGTTCGCCAGATCCTGCGTCACCTGCACCGGCCGCCGCGCCGGCGACAATAGGTGCAACTTCACCACCTGGCGCCCGCCGGCAATGCGCGGGGTGTCGGCCAGGCCAAACAGTTCCTGCAAGCGCACCGCCAGGATCGGCGGATGTTCGCTGTAGTCCAAACGCACCGATGAGCCAGACGGCACTTTCACATGCTGCGGCGCCAGCTCGTCCAGGCGTTGGGGCAGCGGCCAGGGCAACAGGTTGTGCAGGTAGTTGGAAATATCCAGGTTGGCGAAATGGCTCAGGCGCGAGACTTTGCCAAGGTAGGGCATCAGCCAGTGCTCCAGGCCGGCGAGCAAGGCGCTGTCGCTGACATCGGGCCATTCGCTGGTTTTGCCGGCGTCCAACTGGCGCAGCAGCAGGACGCGGGATTGCCATTGGCGCAGTTCAGGGGTCCAGGGCAGCAGCTCCAGACCTTTGCGCCGCACCAGGTTGACCAGCGCCTGGCTGCGTGCGGATTCGTCGAGACCGGTGAGCGGTTCGCGGCTGAGCACCAGCTCGCCGACTTTGCGCTGGCGTTCGGCGCGCAGCACGCCTTCGCGCTCGTCCCAGTCCAGTTGGTCGACGTTGCGCACTTGCTCGGCGAGGACCGTGTCGAACAGCGTCGGGTCAAAATCTGCCGCGAGGTAGATGCGTTCTTCGCGCTGGCCCTGGCGGCTGCCGAGGTCGGCGATCACCAGCCAAGGTTGTTTCATCAGGCTGTCGGCCTCGGCGAACAGCGCGGCGCGGCCGTTGGCCAAACGGTATTCGGCACCACCGGGGCGGCGTTGCTGGGCGACACGGTCCGGGTAGGCCAGCGCCAGCAACGCACCGAGCCAGCGCGGGTGGTCGGGGTCGGCCACCGGCCGGGTCGCCTGGCCTCTCAAATAGCCACGGTATTGCCGCGCCAGTTGCTTGGCGCGCTGCACGCCACCTTGAGTACCGCGCGCACGCTCTTCGCCGGACATCAGCGCCAGGCGGCTGTGCAGATCCGCGCCGCCACCGCGCAAAATATCGCGCTCGCCCAACAGTGCAGCGACATCACAGGCGGTGGCCGCAAGCCCCAGGTCCTGGCCGCGCAGCAGTAAATGGGCGATGCGTGGATGGGCCGGCAACTCGGCCATCTTCTGGCCATGAGCCGTGAGTCTTTCTTCATTCAAAGCCCCGAGGCGCACCAGCAAGTCCTGGGCCTGGGCATACGCAGCGGTCGGTGGTACGTCGAGCCACACGAGCTGCGTGGGCGTGACGCCCCAGCGCGCCAGCTGCAAGGCCAACCCTGCCAGGTCGGCCGCAAGGATTTCCGCACTGCCATACGCGGCCAGCCCTTCATGCTGGTCTTCGGACCACAACCGATAACACACCCCCGGCTCCAATCGCCCGGCCCGGCCCGCGCGCTGGGTGGCGCTGGCGCGGGAGATGCGCTGGGTGTCGAGGCGGGTCATGCCGCTGCCGGGGTCGAAACGCGGCACCCGCGCCAACCCGGCATCGATCACCACGCGCACGCCGTTGATGGTCAGGCTGGTCTCGGCAATGTTGGTGGCGAGCACCACTTTGCGTTTACCGGCAGGGGCAGGATCGATGGCTGCGCGCTGGGCGTTGAGGTCCAGTTCGCCATGCAGCGGGCAGAGCAACACGTCAGGGCTATTCCCCAGGGCGTCGGCCAGTTGCTGGTTGACCCGGCGAATTTCCGCCTGGCCCGGCAGGAACACCAGCACGCTGCCGGTTTCATCGTGCAGGGCTTCCAGAATGGTTTGCACCACGCGCGGCTCGATGAATTCACCCGGCTGGTACGGCCGCCCCCAGCGCATCTGCACCGGGAACATGCGCCCCTCGCTGCGCAGGATCGGCGCGTCGTCCAATAGGCGGGCCAGGCGCTCGCCTTCGAGGGTGGCGGACATCAGCAGGATTTTCAGCGGTTGCTCGTCGCGAAACACATCGCGGCCGTTCAGGCTCAGGGCCAGTGCCAGGTCGGCGTCGAGGCTGCGCTCGTGGAATTCGTCGAAGATCAGCAGGCCCACACCGTCCAGTGCCGGGTCGTCCTGCAGGCGGCGGGTGAGGATGCCTTCGGTGACCACTTCGATACGCGTAGTGGGCCCGACTTTGCTGTCGAGGCGGATGCGATAGCCGACGGTCTCACCGACTTTCTCCCCCAGTTCGCTGGCCAAGCGTTCCGCGGCGGCGCGAGCGGCCAAACGCCGGGGTTCGAGCATCAGGATGGTCTGCCCGGCCAGCCAAGGCTCATTCAACAAGGCCAAGGGTACGCGGGTGGTTTTACCGGCGCCGGGCGGCGCTTCCAGCACGGCTTCATGGCGATTCGCCAAGGCGTCACGCAGGGCGGGTAAAACATCATCGATCGGCAACGAATTCATACTGGCTCCAAAGCAGAGCGGCGAGTATAACGGCGAACTGCCGGATGCCGACGCTGGTCTCAATGGCAGTGCTATATAGTCCCGTATCAACCGTGTTCAGGAGAGTCTCCATGCGTATCGCTTCCCGTGTCATCGGCGGTGTCCTCGCCATCACCCTGCTGAGCCAACTGACGGCCTGCGGTTCGATTTTCTACCCGGACCGCCGTGGCCAGATCGACGGCAAGATCGACCCGACCATTGCCGTGCTCGATGCCGTAGGCCTGTTGTTCTACGTGATCCCTGGCTTGATCGCGTTCGGCGTCGACTTCGCCACGGGCGCGATCTATTTCGAACCCGGCAAGACTGCCCAGGTCGCCCCGGAAAAACTCCACGAAGCCATCGGCGCCGACGGCAAGGTCGACAACGCCAAGCTGCAAAGCATCATCCAGAAGGAAACCGGCCGCACCCTGCCGCTGGACGACCCGCGCATGATCCAGTTCAAGGGCAGCGTGCAACAACTGGCGTCCCTGGGCCTGCAACCCGCCGGCTAAGGAACGTTTATGACCAGCAGTCCCGAACACGCCCGGCTGTTACGCCTGGCCACCCGCGCCTCGGTGGGCGTGGCCTGTGCGCTGATCGTTACAAAGGCCATCGCCTGGTGGCTCAGCGGCTCGGTGAGCATGCTCGCCGGGTTGACCGACTCACTGCTCGATGGCGTGACCTCGCTGCTGAACCTGCTGGCAGTGCATTACGCCCTGCGCCCGGCCGATGACGATCACCGTTACGGCCATGGCAAGGCAGAGTCACTGGCGGGCATGGCCCAGGCGTTGTTCATTGGTGGCAGCGCGGTGTTGATCGCCTTGCAGGCGTACGAGCGTATGCAGCATCCGGAACCGGTCGGCGCGCCGTGGCTGAGCATTGGGGTGATCGTGTTTTCCCTGGTGCTGACCGTGGCGCTGCTGATGCTGCAACACCGGGTTGTGCGCGAAACCGGCTCCAATGCCGTGCGGGCGGACTCGTTGCACTATCGCTCAGACTTGCTGCTCAACGGCAGCATCCTGGTGGCGCTGGTGCTGGCGGGCATGGGCTTTCATCAGGTCGACGCCTGGTTCGGCCTGGGCATCGCTGCCTACATTTTGTGGAGCGCGATCCACATCGCCAAGGAAAGCTTTGCGGTGTTGATGGACGAGGAACTGCCGCCGGACGTCAGCCAGCACATGCTGGAACTGGCGCGAGGCGTGCCGGGGGTGCTGGGTGCCCATGACTTGCGCACGCGCATCTCGGGCAACCACTGGTTTGTGCAGTTGCACCTGGAGTTGCCGGGGGAGTTGACGTTGTCAGTGGCCCACGGCATCAGCGACCAGGCCGCCGATGCCATTCACGCAGCCTACCCGCGCGCCGAAGTGCTGGTGCACGCCGACCCGCGAGAAGTGGTCACGGGCGCCAAGGCCTAGTACTGCACCTGATACCCGCGACTGCTCAGGCAGTTGCCCTGGGCCTGGCGGTAGGTTTGCACCACCGCCGGGTCAGGGGCGTAGGTGACCGCCTGCGGGTCGAAGCCGCTTTGTTGCACCGCCCAGCGATAACAGTCGTAACCGTCCTGCTGCACTTGCGCCGGTGACTGCCCGTTGGTGGGATAGGCCACCACGTCATAGCCATTGCCTTGCGGTGCTGGCTGCGGCGCCGGCACTTGCGTCGGCGGTTGCACCACCACGTATTGCTGGGTGTTTTGTTCGTAGGCGTAGTAGGCGCCGGCGGCCAGGAACAACAGCGAGCCACCTACCCACACTTCGCGCGCATAGTCCGGCAGGTAATGCACGCGGATGCCATACGGCGGCGCCACGACCACATAGCGCGGGCCTTGGGGGCGGTACCAGTAGCCGCCGGAGAAGAAGTAATCCTGGCCACGGTACGGCACGCGGTAATTGCGGTCGGGGAAGCGGTCGACGGTATAACCGGGCCGATACTGCGGGCCAGGGCCCCAGCCGTTGCCATGCCCATCGGGGCGACCTGGCCAGCGGTTGTCGTTGGGATGCCCGTTGTAGCCCGGCCGCGAACCTGGGCCACCGGCCTCCCAATTCCGGTTGTCGTCGTTGCGTCGAGGAATGTCACGGTAGTAACCCTGACGCGGCTCCTGGGTCTGGCGCACGGTATCGGGGCGACCCTGGATCGGCAGGTTATTCGCAGGCTGCGGGGCTGGCCGAGGCTGTTCGGCACCTTGCGGGCGACCTTGCCACTGCCCGCCACCGTGTTGTTGCTCGGCGCGATCAAAATGCGGGTTCTGTGGACGCGGCTGATTGTTTTCCGGCCGTGATTGATTGTTCTGCGGCTGCGGGCGCGGTTGGTTATTTTGCGGGCGCGGTTGTTCGTTACCTTGACCTTGCCGACCGCCCTCCGGCCCTCTTTCATGCTGGCCGCCCCCTTCAGGGCGTGGGTCTTCGGCCATCACTTGCGTGCCGACGGTGACCATCAGCAAACCTACACCTGCCATACGCCAGATGCGCTTCATGCTATTCCTCACTGCGGATAGGGCCTGGAAGGTCCGGCCTCATAGATGAGACTGGAAAAGCCTCGCCCGGTTCTGAGACAGGTTATCAGTCACAAGAACAATTTTCTTAAGGCAAAAGAAAAGGGGTGACCCGTCGGCCACCCCTTGAGAACTTCGTCCATGCTCAACGCTTTTGACGTTGGCTCACCTCACGCCGCCTTGTGGACAGTGTGCAGCCTGGAGGCCGGCTCAACCCTGCTGGGGTGGCGGCCGCAGCGCGCCTGATTGGGCGAGCTGCTGTGGACTGTTGTCCAGGCGGTGATTCTGTTGATAAAGATACAGGCCCGCGCCCGACAGATGATTGCGAAGATTGCGTCAATAAACAGTGCTTGCGCAATTTTTAACCCTTCATGGATAATTCACCGCAATAGTTACGACAAAGGCCAACCCGATGAGCAAGCTTGACCGATACGACCTGAGTATTTTGGCGGAATTGCAGCGCGACGCGAGGATCTCCAACCAGGAGTTGGCCGAGCGCATCGGCCTGTCGCCTTCGCCCTGCTCGCGCCGGGTCAAGCAGTTGGAAGACGACGGCTACATCTCGCGCCAGGTCGCCCTGCTCGACCGCAAGATGCTCGGCCTGAGCCTCACCGCCTATGTGCTGATCGGCATGGACCGCCACACCCCCGAGCGTTTCGAGAACTTCGAAGCGGCCATCCGCACCCTGCCCCAGGTGCTGGAATGCAGCCTGGTCACCGGGATGGATGCGGACTATCAGTTGAAAGTGGTGGTGCCGGACATGGACCACTATCAGAAACTGCTGCTGGGCCACCTCACTCGGATCGAAGGCGTGACCAGCGTGCGCTCGAGCTTTGTGCTGAACCAGGTATTGAACAGCACCGAGCTGCCACTGACCCACCTGCGCACTTAAGATCGGTGAAGGTCAACTGTGGGAGGGGGCTTGCTCTCGATGACGGTGTGTCAGCCACAGATTAGCTGACTGACACACCGCCATCGGGAGCAAGCCCCCTTCCACATTTGGAACGCACTTCGATCCAGGTCAATGTTGCACCTGTGACGCTGCCGTATACTTGCCGCCTGCCCCGTTGGAAGAGCCCATGAACAACATCGACCCCGCCCTGTTCGAAGAATGGATGATGACCGGCCTGGTCACTATCCTGATCATTTTCATGGGCTTTATCGTCTGGGACCTGGCGAAGAAATCCAAGGCCGGGCGCTTTGGTTCGTTCATCCTGTTTTTCGTGCTGGGCCTGGGCGTGGCCGCGTTCATCATCAAGAGCGTGGTGATCGGCCTCATCGAGTCCGGCGCTTTATAAACGCGCAGGTACTTCCTTCCATTGGCCTTGGTCCAGGCCGTCGATTGTCCAATCGCCAATGCGCACCCGCACCAGACGCAAGGTCGGCAGGCCCACGGCGGCGGTCATGCGCCGCACCTGGCGGTTACGCCCCTCTCGAATCACCAGTTCAAGCCAGTACGTCGGTAGGTTTTTGCGAAAGCGCACCGGCGGGTTGCGCGGCCATAACTCGGGCTCATCCAAACGCCGGGCCTCGGCGGGCAAGGTTTTGCCATCGTTGAGTTCTACCCCGTCGCGCAGGCGTTGCAGCAATGCTTCGGTGGGTTCGCCTTCCACCTGCACCCAGTAGGTTTTCGCCAGCTTGTGCTTGGGGTCGGCAATACGCGCCTGCAACTGGCCATCGTTGGTCAGCAGCAACAGGCCTTCGCTGTCACGGTCCAGGCGACCGGCCGGGTAAATGCCGGGGATATCGATAAAGTCCTTGAGCGTCGCCCGCCCGCCCTCGTCGCTGAACTGGGTCAGCACATCGAAAGGTTTATTGAACAGGATCAACTTCGGCTCGGCCGGCGGCGCCTTGGCAACACGGCGCGCAGCAGAATACGGAGGTTTCACACCGGGGCGGCGCGAATCGGGACGGGTGGGACGGGACATGGCAAAGGAACATCTAACGGTCAGGACCGACAATGCTAGTGGCCTGACCGCTAAATGACCATCCCAACCGCTTAGCGGAACGGCGGCTCGTCGAAGCTGCGCAGCTTGCGCGAGTGCAGCGAGTTGAGTTCGGTGCGCAACAGGTCCACCGCCTCGATGCCGATCTTCAAGTGCTGGCTGACCGCACGTTCGTAGAACGCGTTGGCCGACCCCGGCAGCTTGATCTCGCTGTGCAGCGGCTTGTCCGACACACACAACAACGTGCCGTACGGTACGCGCAAGCGATAGCCCTGGGCGGCGATGGTGCCGCTTTCCATGTCCACCGCCACGGCGCGGGACAGGTTGATCAACGGCCGTTCCTGGGCCCAGCGCAGCTCCCAGTTGCGGTCGTCGTAGGTCAGCACGGTGCCGGTACGCAGGCGTTTTTTCAGCTCTTCGCCTTTCTCACCGGTGACATTCGCCGCCGCCTGCTGCAAGGCCATCTGCACTTCAGCCAGGGCCGGGATCGGGATGTTCGGCGGTACCACGCGGTCGAGAATCCCGTCGCGGCGCATATAGGCGTGGGCCAGTACGTAGTCGCCGATGGTCTGGGATTGGCGCAGCCCGCCACAGTGGCCAATCATCAGCCAGCAGTGTGGACGCAGCACCGCCAGGTGATCGGTGATGTTCTTGGCGTTGGACGGGCCGACACCGATGTTCACCAGGGTCACACCGTGGCCATCGCTGGCCTGCAGGTGATAGGCCGGCATTTGGTAGCGGTGCCACACCACGCCCGCGGCAATCGCCGACGCTTCACCGTGGTCCATGCTCTTGTCGATGATCACATTGCCCGGCAGCACCATGCGGATAAAACGCGGGTCGCTGCGCAATTGTTCCAGGCCATGCAGGATGAACTGGTCGACATAGCGGTGATAGTTGGTCAGCAGGATCCACGGCTGCACATGGCGCCAGTCGCTGCCGGTGTAATGCACCAGCCGACGCAGGGAAAAGTCCACGCGCGCTGCATCGAATAGCGCCAGGGGCAGCGGATCGGTGTTTTCCCAGTCGTACAGGCCATCGGCGATGCCGTCGGTGGCGGCCGACAGGTCGGTGCTGGGGAACACGCGCGCCAAGGTCGCGGCGGTCACACCGGAGCCGGCCAGTTCGTCGCCCTGCTCCACCACGTACGGGTACGGAATGTTCTGCTGGCTGACGCCCACTTCCACCGTCACGGTGAAGTCGTGCATCAGCGGCACCAGTTGTTCCAGCAAATACTTACGAAACGCCGCCGGATGAGTAACGGTAACGCTGTAGGTCCCCGGTAACTGGACCTTGGCATACGCCCGGGTAGTCTGTGGGACTTCACCGTGGCAGTGGTAAGTCAGGCGCAGTTCCGGATAGCGAAACAGCGCGCGTTGTTCGGCGTCGGGTTCGACGCGGTCCTTGAGGTACTGCTTGAGGGCTTGATTGAGCGCGCCGGTAGCCCGCTCATGCAGGGCCGCCAGCCGATCCACGGCTTCTTCGGCGGTTTGAACGACAACAAAAGCTTCGGTCACGGTAAGCATCCTGTGTTCTGACTTGCAGGCCTTTATCTTGCCTGTATCCCTGTCAGACGCAAACCTTGAATTGGAGTGCCCTCGCAAGATGGCTGCAATCCCTGTGGGAGGGGGCTTGCTCCCAATAGCGGTGGGTCAGTTTATAGATAGGCTGACTGACACTCAGCCATCGGGAGCAAGCCCCCTCCCACATTTGGACCGTGTTTATTCAGATACATTGGGGCTTGAGCGCGCGACGATGGCCCCGACATCGACGCCACGCGGCAAGGTGCCGTAGACGCGGCCAGACGACTGGCCCAAACGGCTGGTAATAAAACCATCGCTAACCGTCCCATGACCGGCCTCCAGCAGCAACTTGGCCTGCAGCGCCACGGCAATATCCTCGGTCAACTGCCGCGCGCGGTACTGGATGTCCTGGGTGTCCATGAACGCCGACTTCAGATGTTCGATATGCCGCGCCAGTTGCTTATCACCATGCCCGTCACCGAGTTCGACAAACAGCGCTTCCAGCACGCCGGGCTCCTTGGACAGTGCGCGCAGCACATCCAGGCATTGCACATTGCCGGAACCTTCCCACGTCGAATTCACCGGTGCCTCACGGTACAAGCGCGGCAGGATGCTGTCCTCCACGTAGCCCGCGCCGCCCATGCATTCGGCGGCTTCGTTGATCATCGCCGGGGCGCGCTTGCAGATCCAATACTTGCCCACCGCCGTCACCAGCCGAGCGAACTTGGCTTCGCGCTCATCGCCCAGGTTGTCCAGGGCGCAGCCCATGCGCATGCTCAAGGCCAGCGCGGCTTCGCTTTCCAGGGCCAGGTCGGCCAGCACGTTTTGCATCAAAGGTTGCTCGCTGAGTACGCGGCCACCGACCAGACGATGGGCGCAATGATGACTGGCCTGGGTCAGCGCCTGGCGCATCAAGGCGCTGGAGCCGACCATGCAATCGAAACGCGTCATGGCAACCATCTCGATGATGGTCGGCACGCCACGCCCCTCTTCGCCGATCATCCAGGCCAGGGCGCCGCGAAACTCCACTTCACTGGAGGCGTTGGAGCAGTTACCCAATTTGTTTTTCAGGCGCTGGATGTAGAACTCGTTGCGGGTGTCATCCGGGCGGTGCCGGGGTAGCAGGAAACAGGTCAGGCCTTTGTCGGTCTGGGCCAGGGTCAGGAAGGCATCGCACATCGGCGCCGAGCAGAACCACTTGTGGCCCACCAGCTCATAGGCTTGCCCGGGCCCGCCCGCGCCCACTGGATAGGCGCGGGTGGTGTTGGCGCGCACGTCGGTGCCGCCCTGTTTCTCGGTCATCGCCATGCCGATGGTTACACCGGCCTTGTGGGCAATGCCGACATTGCGCGGGTCGTATTGGGTGCTGAGGATTTTCGGCAGCCAGGTCTGCGCCAGGTCGGGTTGCAAGCGCAGGGCCGGGACACAGGCGAAGGTCATGGTCAGTGGGCAGCCGGTGCCGGCCTCCGCCTGGCTGTGCAGGTAGGTCATGGCTGCGCGCGCCACATGGGCGCCAGACTGTGGATGGGCCCACGGCAGCGACGGCAGGCCATGCTCGACTGCCGTGCGCATCAGCTCGTGGTAGGCCGGGTGAAACTCCACCAGATCGATACGATGCCCATACCGGTCATGGCTGCTGAACAGCGGTTTGTTCTGGTTGGCCAGGAACCCGGCCGCCATCAGCGGCCCGCCGGCCAACGCTCCGTATGCATCGATGCGCGCCTGCGCCCAGCCGGCGCCAAAGCGCCGCGACCATTCTTGCAGGGGCATGTCGATGCGGTACAGGTTGGTGCCGTCCAGGGAGGGCGGCTGGTTGATGACGTCGTGGGTTTCGGCGAACTGGTGCAGGTTCATGACGGGCCTCCTGGAAAAAGGCCCTGTCGAATGCACACCTACCCATGAAGGCGCAGATCGATTGAGGCCGGTTTTTTCAGTTAAGCACCGTCATCCGGGTTAAAAAAGTGGCATACGCGCCGAATGCCCGGCGCCTTCGCCCTCTAGCGCGCTCAACAAGTGGCGTTCCAGTACCGCCTGCAACGCCTCGAAGCGCACCGGCTTGGCCAGGCGGTCGGTGATGCCGATGCCATGGCAGCGCTCGCGCTCAGACGTATTCAGCGACGTACTCAAGGCGATCACCGGCAATTCACCACAGCCCGGCAGTGCACGAATCTGACAGCACAACGAGAAACCGCCTTCAGGTATATCCAACAAGACGGCGTCGAAGTTTTGCCCCTGCAAGGCCGCCAACGCCGCCGGACCGCTCTCCACGGTTTTCACCCGGTAGCCCAACTTAAGCAACATGCCGCGCACCACCAACTGGCCGACGCTGTGGTCATCCACCAGCAATACCGCGCAATCCTGGGGCGCGCGTTGCCGGTCGGGCGCCGGTTTTGCCTCGGGCGGCACCGGGCTGACTTTCACGTCCAGCTGGAAGCGGCTGCCCTTGTGCGGCTCGGAATGATGGGTAAGGCGTCCGCCCAACAGCTCGATCAATTGCCGGCAGATGGCCAGGCCGATACCCAGGCCGCCGTATTCGCGGGTCATGGAGCCATCGAGCTGGAAAAAGCGCTGGTACAAGGTCGCCTCGTCGAGGAAGGCGAAGCCAATACCGGTGTCGGTAACAATAAAGCTCAGGCGTACGCCGCCATCACTGTGAGGTACACCCACCACTCGCAGGCGCACGGAGCCTTCGCGGGTGAACTTGAAAGCGTTGTCCAGCAAGCAATCCAGGCACTGGATCAGTTTGTCGACGTCACCCACCACACGGTCCGGCAGTTCCTCGGCCACATCGATGGAAAATGCCAGGCCTTTACCTTGGGCGCTGGCGTTGAATTGCTGGCGCAGGGTGTCGAGCACGCCGCGCAGGCTGAACACCCGAGGCTGGGCACTCAGGCGGCCGGCCTGCAATTCGGTAAGTGTGAGGATGCCATCGACCATGCGCATCATGTCCCGTGCCGAACCGGCGGCAGTTTGCTGGTACTGCGTCAGGTCGTCGTCCAACGGTACCGTTTGCATCAGTTCAAGGGAGCCGATCACACCGTTCATGGGCGTGCGCAGTTCATGGGTCAGGGTTGCGAGGAATTCATCCTTAAGACGGTTGCTGCGGGCCAGTTGCTGGTTGAGCACTTCGAGCTTCTGGCTGGCATCGAACAGGATCTGCGCCTGTTGTTCACGCATGGCGTTGATGCGGTCGGCAAGGGCCAGGGATAACAGCGCCACTTCAATCGCTGAGCCGATCTGGCTGGCGTACATGGTGAGGAACACATTGGGCAGGTAGCCCAGCACCATCAGCGTATTCACCACCCCACCCAACAGGAACGCCGACCAGGCGATGATGAAATACCGCGCCACCCGCTGGCCGCAGTACCAGGCCTTGATGGCGGCGACGAAGATGGTCACGGTGAATACCAGCGCCAAACCGGTCGCCAGGCGCAAGGCCAAGGCGTAGCTGGTCAGCAGCGCCAGCGCCATCACTACGGCGCCGCATACCGCCAGTGTCAGCAAGACCCGGTTGAGCCAGCGGCTGTGCTGCGCGGTATGCAGGAAGCTACGGGCGAACAGGCTGCCGAACAGCGCCGCCGAACCGATCAGCAGCGGTACCGCTGCATTCGCCCACCACGGGTTGTTCGGCCAGAAGTACTGCACGGCCACGCCATTGACCGACAGTTGGTACAGGCCAAACGAGGCGATATAGAGGATGTAATACAGGTAGCTGGTGTCGCGCACGCTCAGGTAGATGAACAGGTTGTAGACCAGCATCCCCAGCAATACGCCGTAGATCACGCCAAGCACAGACAGGCGCAGCGGTTGTTGCTCCAGGTAAGCGGTGCCGGACCAGAGCGTCAGCGGCGCCTGGATCGAGCCTTCACTTTGCAGGCGCAGGTAGAGCGTCTGTTGCTGGTTGGGCACAAAGTTGAGCTTGAACAGATAGTTGCTCTGGCTGACGTCACGACTGGAAAAAGGCAGCGCACTGCCGGTGCGGCTGGCCAGCCGATAATTGCCGGTGCCATCGTTCTGGTACAGGTCCAGATGATTGAGCGGTGGATAAGCCAACTCCAGGAACCAGGTGCGGGGGGCACGGGGGTCCTTGGCCATGTAATGCAGGTCGACCTTGAGCCAGAACACCGAGCGCGAATAGCCGGCGTTGAGGGTGGCTTTGTCATGGTGCTTGAATTGAGCAGCGTAGGCGGGAGAGCTTACTTCGGCGATGGTGAGGGCATCGGTCGGGTCTTCGAGCACTTGCATGGCTCGGCCCAGCGGCAGGCTTCGGGTGTCCTGATTGAACTCGATGGCGCTGGCGAGCATCGGCAGCCCGCACAACAATAAGATCAGCAAATAGCGCATAGAGCCCCAGCGTGGCCTGTCCGGTTATGTCAAAAGCCCCCCATCCTTTTGAGAAGACGTACACCGGCGGTACAGTAAGTTGTTTGGATCCACTTTAGCATAGCCGCCAAAGGCCATTGGACACCATTGAAATAATTTTCCTTAAGGCTCTAGAACAAGGCTTTCAGCGCTTTTTGCGAGAAGAAAAGCGCCAAAAAATCGTCATTCTTTGGACAAAATTCAACCATCGCCCGAAGGCCCCGCCAAAAGCGTTTGGTGGTAAGCTCGCGCACCATGAATATCTACAGCTCTCGCCCTGTTGTCCTCTGTCTCTCCGGCCATGATCCCAGTGGTGGCGCCGGCTTGCAGGCAGATATCGAAGCCCTGCTCGCCCAAGGCTGCCACGCGGCTCCGGCCGTCACTGCCCTGACTGTGCAGAACACCGTCAATGTCAGCGATTTCCGCGTGCTCGACCGTGAGTGGGTACTGGCCCAGGCCAATGCCGTGCTCGGCGACTCCGAAGTGGCGGCGGTCAAGCTGGGCATGCTCGGCTCTACCGCAATGGTCGACACCGTGGTCGAACTGCTGCAGGCGCACCCGCACCTGCCGGTCGTGTGCGACCCGGTGCTGCGTGCCGGCGGCGGCGGCAGCCTGGGCAAGGACGAAGTCGGCTATGCCATGCGCGAGCGGCTGCTGCCGCTGTCGCTGATCGCCACGCCGAACCTGCCTGAAGCCCGTATCCTCGCCGAGCTGCCCGAGGGCACCGCCGACGAATGTGCCGAGAAGCTGTTGCCGTTTATCAAGCATCTGTTGATCACCGGCGGCCATGGCGATGAGCACGAAGTGCACAACCGCCTCTACAGCCGTGATGGCACGCGCCAGACCTTTACCTGCCAGCGCCTGCCCGGCAGCTATCACGGTTCGGGCTGCACCCTGGCCAGCGCCCTGGCCGGACGGATCGCCCAAGGCGAAGGGCTGGTGAGTGCGGTGCAGTCGGCACTTAACTACACTTGGCGCACCCTGCGTGACGCCGAACAACTCGGCCAGGGCCAGTTTGTACCGCGCCGTCTGCCGCTGGATTTCTGTTCGTAACTTTCTGCTCTTAAAAGCAAGAGGCCTGCCCGATGAAACTACGTGGCCTTTACGCCATTACCGACAGCCAACTGTTGGCCGGCAAGTTCCTCGCCTACGTCGAAGCGGCATTGGACGGTGGCGTGACCCTGCTGCAGTACCGCGACAAAAGCAGCGACGAAGCCCGGCGCCTGCGCGAAGCCGAAAAACTGCGGGAGCTGTGCTCGCGCTACAAGACCCAGCTTATTATCAATGATGACTTTGACTTGGCCGCGCGCCTGGGCGTCGGCGTGCACCTGGGCCAGACCGACGGCCCACTGACGCCGGCCCGTGCGCTGCTCGGTTCCAAGGCGATCATCGGCGCCACCTGCCACGGCCAGATCGAACTGGCCGAACAGGCGGCAAAAGAAGGCGCCAGTTATGTCGCCTTCGGCCGCTTCTTCAATTCCAACACCAAGCCGGGCGCTCCGGCCGCCACCGTTGAAATGCTCGCCGAGGCCCGCAAGCGCCTGCATGTGCCGATCTGCGTGATCGGCGGCATCACCCTGGAGAACGCCGGACCGCTGGTGGCTCATGGTGCCGACCTGCTGGCCGTGGTCCACGGCCTGTTCGGTGCCGACAGCACCCAGGAAGTCACGCGCCGCGCCCGCGCCTTCAACGAACTCATAAAATCCTGAATTCAGAGAGCCCTCACCATGTCTCGTTCCGAAACCCTGTTTGCCAATGCCCAGAAACACATCCCCGGCGGTGTGAACTCCCCCGTGCGTGCGTTCAAGAGCGTGGGCGGCACGCCGTTGTTCTTCAAGCATGCCGAAGGCGCCTACGTCACCGACGAAGATGACAAGCGCTACGTGGATTACGTCGGTTCCTGGGGGCCGATGATCCTCGGCCATAGCCACCCGGACGTGCTGGACGCCGTGCGCAAGCAACTGGAACACGGCTTGTCCTACGGCGCGCCGACCGCCATGGAAACCGAGATGGCCGATCTGGTCTGCAGCATCGTGCCGTCGATGGAGATGGTGCGCATGGTCAGCTCCGGCACCGAAGCCACCATGAGCGCGATCCGCCTGGCCCGAGGTTTCACCGGCCGCGACAGCATCATCAAGTTCGAAGGCTGCTACCACGGCCATTCCGACAGCCTGCTGGTCAAAGCCGGTTCCGGCGCGCTGACCCAAGGCGTACCCAGCTCGGCCGGCGTACCGGCAGCGTTCGCCAAACACACCCTGACCCTGCCGTTCAACGACATCGGTGCCGTCGAGCAGATGCTCAGTGAAGTCGGCCAGGACGTGGCGTGCATCATCGTCGAGCCGGTGGCCGGCAACATGAACTGCGTGCCGCCCGCCCCTGGCTTTCTGCAAGGCCTGCGCGAACAGTGCGACAAGCACGGCGTGGTGCTGATTTTCGACGAAGTGATGACCGGCTTCCGCGTTGCCCTCGGCGGTGCCCAGGCGCACTACGGCGTCACGCCGGACCTGAGCACGTTCGGCAAGATCATCGGTGGCGGCATGCCCGTGGGCTGCTTCGGCGGCAAACGCGAAATCATGCAGCACATCGCGCCGCTGGGCCCGGTGTACCAGGCCGGCACACTCTCGGGTAACCCGCTGGCCATGGCGGCCGGCCTGACCACCCTGCGCCTGATCAGCCGCCCGGGCTTCCACGCCGAGCTGACCGACTACACCACCCGCCTGCTGGACGGCCTGCAACAGCGCGCCGATGCCGCCGGTATCCCGTTCGTGACCACGCAAGCGGGCGGCATGTTTGGCCTGTACTTCAGCGGCGCCGATGACATCGTCACCTTTGATGATGTGATGGGCAGCGATGCCGACCTGTTCAAGCGCTTCTTCCACCTGATGCTGGAGGGCGGCGTGTACCTGGCGCCGAGTGCCTTCGAAGCCGGTTTTACCTCGATCGCCCATGGCGATGCCGAGCTGAAACTGACCCTGGATGCCGCCGAGCGCGCGTTTGCCGCACTGAAATAGCCGCTGGAAAAATCTGGCGTTGCTGTAGGCGGCGTCAGATTTGCTACTTTGCTGACAGGCATTTCCTTATTTTTCCGAGAATTTACCTGCAATCCGGCAGATAACTTGCCCAAGCAGCAGAAAAACGAGTAAAGACTTTGTAAGCAGAGGCCTGCTTATTTCATAATGCGCGCTTATTGGATCCCGAGAGGATCCGCGCGCCCCGTCAGAGGTAAGTCGATTCCCATGAAACGCACCGGCCGCGCCCTGGTACTGGGCTGCCTGTTGCTCCTTCAGCCGCTGCTGGCACATGCCCAGGCAGGCGGCAACTCGTTGTTAATTCCAGCGATGGGTCGTTGCACCCTCAATACCCAGCCAGACAGCCAGGCCGAAGCCCTGAGCGCGTGTCAGAAACAGGCCGACGGCGGGGATGCGCAGGCGCAATACGAGTTGGGCGAGTACTACCACGACAGCAAGAACCCGGCCCGTGACCTCAACAAAGCCTTGAGCTACTTCGAGAAAGCCTCGTTGCAAGGCCACGCCCAGGCGCAATTCCAATTGGGTACCATGTTCTTCAAAGGCGAAGGCGTGCCCGCCAATAACGTCCAGGCCTATATCGTGCTGAAAATGGCCGCGGTCAACGGCGCTGAAGACGCGCTGGACACCGCCGACGAAGTCGCCGAGCACATGCAACGCGATGAATTGGAAGTGGCCACCCAGGTCCTGGGGCAGATTTTCCGCAACTACCTGCTGGAGCTGCAGAGTGCCGATGGGCGCTCGCCCTTCTCACCCCTGCCCTGATCAAGGCGATAACAGATAACCCTGTCGATATGCCTTCGGGCCTGCGACATGAGCAATCGTCATACCAGCGGTAGCCATTCGCCGTAGTGACCGAACATACAAAAGCCCCCCGCGCGTACAAATGACCGGAGTTACGTGGTCGGTGATCGGATCAATGATTTCGGCCAGGACTTGCCCCGCCTCCAGGGAATCGCCCACCTGCGCGCAAAACACAATCAAACCTCCCACCGGACTGATCACGGGCTCTACCCCGGCCAACGGCGTCGGCGCGTGGAGTAATGGCGGCGGGGGCGGCGCATGGCCATCAATGGCTCCGCGCTGAATCAGGTAGTTAATCAGTGCCTGGCAATCCTGCCGCGCCAGGCCGTGGTCCACATCGGCAACACCTCGCAATTCCACCGTCACCGCGAACCCCGGCGCTGTAAAGCGCCCGGTAAACCGCGCCTGCATCTGCGCCCAGAACAACGTAAAGCACTCATCGAACGACTGCCCTCCTGCCTCCTTGGTGAGAAAGCATGCCCTGGCGCCCAGGTAGCGAGCCAAGGGCTCCACCTGTGACCAGAAATCCGGTGACAGGTACAAGTGCTGCACGGCTTCGAAATCACAATGCAGGTCCAGTACGATATCAGCGTCACAGGCCAGCGTTTGCAGGACCAAGCGCATCGATTGCAACTGCGTCGCCGGTACTTGGCAGGCAAGCGTTTGCCGCAGGCTGGAACGGATCAGTTGCAGATTGTTGGCAGGATCATCGGTCAACAGGTCTTGCACGCAATCACCGACCTGCTGGCTCACATCAAGGAAGAAACGGTTGAAGTTCTCCCGGCTATCGTTATCGAAGCGCCCCTGAGGCACGTCCATCAGCACCTGTTCCAACCCCAGCGGATTGGCCAACGGCACCAGCACAACCGACCAACGCAACAATCCGGCCGCCTCCAGCTGCGCCAACCGTTGCTTCAGATGCCATAGGACCAGCATCCCCGGCAACTCATCGGCATGCAGCGAGGCCTGGAGGTAGACCTTGCCAGGCGCATTGTCTGGACCGTAATGAAAGCTATGGATCTGTCGTGCCGTACCCGGCACAGCCGCCAGTAACTCGTGTATGTGAGCCTGCATATCGGCCTCCTATCGGCCTGGATCAAGAAAGCGCAGCCAACGCCGTTCTGCCAGGCGAAACAGACCGACCAAGGCAAAGGTGATGCACAGGTAAAGGACTGCGGCGAGGCCGAAGGATTGGAAGGTCAGGAAGGTGGCAGCGTTGGCATCCCGGGCCACTTTGAGGATGTCCGGCACGGTGGCCGTAAACGCCAAGGTGGTGGAATGCAGCATGAAAATCACTTCATTGCTGTAGTAGGGCAATGCGCGGCGCAGGGCCGAAGGCATGATCAAGTGGACATACAGCTTCCAACCATCGAACCCCAAGGACCGCGCAGCCTCGATTTCACCGCGCGGCATCGCTCGAATCTCACCTGCCAGTATTTCCGTGGTGTAGGCCGCGGTATTCAGGGCGAACGCCAACAGCGTGCAGTTCAGTGCCTCGCGGAAAAACCCATCCAGCAGTGGTTGCTCACGAACCGCAGCAATGCTGTAGATACCGGTGTAGAAGATGAGCAACTGGATATACAGCGGCGTGCCGCGAAACAGATAGGTGAAGCTTTGCACCGGCCAACGCCACCGGCGCCGCGAGGACGCCCTGGCAATGGACAGTGGCAGTGCAAGCAGCAGGCCGAAACACAGCGAGGCACTGGTCAGCCACAGGGTCATGGCCAGGCCTGTCAGTTGTTGACCGTCGGAATAGAGCAACGGCTGCCAGTACTCCTGGATCAACTCGATCATCGTGATGACTCCTGCACACCGCCGCAGTAACGACGCGCCAACCAGCGCAACGCGAGGCTTGAAACGCTGCTGAGCAACAGGTAGACCGATGCCGCCATCAGCAAAAAGGCCAACACCTGTTGGCTGCTCTTGCCCGCTACCTGGGCCACTTTGATCAAATCCGCCAGGCCGATGATCGATACCAGCGCAGTGGCCTTGAGCAAAACCATCCAGTTATTGCCCAGCCCTGGCAGGGCGAACCGCATCATTTGCGGGAATATCACGTGCACGAAAGCTTGGCTGAAGGTCATGCCCAAGGCCTTGGCGGCCTGGAACTGACCGCGAGGCACGGCCAGCAAGGCGCCGCGAAAGGTTTCGGTGAAATAGGCGCCGTAGATAAACCCCAAGGTGAGCACTCCTGCGCTGAAAGGGTCGATTTCGATGTAGGCCCAGCCCAGTTCCTGTGTCAGACGACTCAAGCCGGTTTGTGCCCCGTAGAAAATCAACAACATCAAAAGCAGGTCCGGCACCCCACGGATCAGGGTGGTGTAGAGCTGTGCGCAGAAGCGCCAAGCCCTGCACCCGGACAGCTTGGCGCCTGCACCCAGCAGGCCGAATACCAGCCCCAACAGCAGTGATAACAACGCCAGTTGCAGTGTGATCCAGACACCGTGCAACAACAGCGGCGCGAAATCGTCCAAGGTTGCAGCGAATTGCGTGAAGGTCGGTAGCATGGTTGGGTCCTCGCCGATCATTGACCGCTGAACATATCCACACCCGGAAAGTACTGTTCTTGCAGCCGGGCATAGGTGCCATCGACGTGCAGGGCGGCCAACCCGTTGTCTAGCAAGGCTTTCAACACGTGGTTGCCCTTGGCGATACCGATAGCACTTTGGGAGGGCATCAGTTCGCTTTCAATCAACGGCCCCAGCACGAACCCCGCGCCTTGGGGCAGGCGCAAAAATCCGCTTTGCGCCTGCTGGGCATCCTGCAGCGAAGCCTGCAAACGTCCCGCTACCAGATCGGCGTAGACCTGCTCCTGATCGGCGTACGCCACGACCTTCATGCCCCGTTTAACGAGCACTTGGCGGGCGTAAGTTTCTTGAGTACTGCCCTGCAAATAGCCCACGGCCGTACCCTTGGCCAGCTCAGTGCCGGGGCGGAATACCATGGCAGTAGGGCTGGAAAACACCTCTGAGGAAAAATCGATCACCTTTTGCCGTGCTTCGGTGACCGTCATTGAAGCCAGGATCGCGTCGATCTTGCCGGCGTTCAGGCTCGGGACCATTCCGTCGAAGTCGCTCTCGACCCACTGGCAGCGAATATTCAAATGTGCGCAAACAGCATTGCCTATATCAACTTCGAAACCAGTCAAAGTTCCCGTCCGGTCCTTATAGGCAAACGGAGCATAGTTGGGATCGACACCGAAACGAATTACCGTATATTCGTCGGCAACGAGTGGCGCGTTTATAAAGAACAGGGCAAATAACATCAGGATTATTTTTTTCATTATTGTATTCCTCGTTATTAATGAAACAGCAGTAACCGCTACACCTCGATCAACGGAATTTCTCGACGTACAAATAAAGAATCAGCAGGCGCATCGAACTCTCGTGCCATTCGATGCCCCGAATAGACCGCAGCGGCTATCGTGCCGGGTGCCATGCAGTCGCCGATCAACGACAGCGTGCTGATGCCGGCCGCACGCAGGTGCTCGGGCGCGTTATTCAACGCGTGAAACAGCGTCTGCTCGGGTTCGCGGGACGTGACCAACAACAGGGACGCTGCTGGAATAAAGCGAGTTCGCTCGGTGTAGACGCACCCGGCCAGCACACCTTCCGGCATACCGCTGACCAGTGTGTGGGACGGGATGATCGTGACATTCAACTCCAGCAGCCGACGCTGGATGCGATGCTGCTCCAGGGTGTTGTGGGTCCACGCCGCCACATCCGCCGCCGGGGTGACGAATACCACGTCCACGCCCCGCGCCACCAAGTGCTCGGCCAATACACTGCCCATGTAATAGTGATCGTCGTCGAACAGCAGCACCGGTGAAGGCGGCAGTACACCCGCCATCAGATCGTCCGGCGTCAGCACGGGCAGGCATTCCAGACCCGGTAAGGTGCACCGCAGGGCGCGCCCCAGCCCGTCCCGCCGCCAGCGAGAGCCGGTGGCGATAAACACATGTTCGGCAGCAAAGTCGAGGATGTCCTGGGCCTGCAATGGGCTTTCCCGATATATCTCGACCGATGCCAGGCGGCTCAAGGCATCCAGTCGATAGTCGATGACTCGCGCCCAACTCGCCAGCCCCGGAAGCCGGGCCTCCAGGGCTACGCGTCCGCCCAGCGTGCGCTGGCTGTCTACAAGCGCAACGTCCATCCCTCGCGCGCCCAGTATCCGCGCGCACTCAAGCCCTGCAGGGCCGGCGCCGACCACCAGGGCGCGCCCAGGCTCATACGTACGCTTCACCGACTCGGGGTGCCAGCCGCGCCGCCACTCCTCGCCCATGGTTGGATTCTGAGTACAACGCAAAGGCGTGCTGGTGTGATCGCCACTGACACACACATTGCAGCCAATGCATTCACGGATCTCTTCAGCGCGCCCCTCTTCAATCTTTTTTGGCAGGAAAGGATCGGCAATCGAAGGGCGGGCCGCGCCAATGAGGTCGAGAACGCCACGGCGGACCATGGAGACCATAGTGTCCGGCGAGGTGAACCGCCCGACGCCGACTACCGGCTTGCAAGTCAACGCCTTGAGCCCCAGCAGGAAGGCCTCTTGATAACCTTCCGAGGCAAAGCGCGCGGTGACGCTGTCGTTGGCCCAATCGGCGACATTTACATCCCACAGGTCCGGCAAGTTCGCCAGCATCGAGAAAATTTCAGTACCTTCGCCCTCGCGACACAGACCGCCGGCCATCTGCTCATCCACCGCCAGGCGCACCGCCACGGCGCACCGATCACCGACCGCATCGCGGGTGTCTTCAATCAATTCGCGCAACAGGCGCACGCGGTTTTCCAGTAGGCCGCCGTACTCATCGGTGCGCCGGTTATTACGCGGCGTGAGGAAATGGAATGGCACGCTCAGGTCATGCCCGGCATAGACATAAATGATGTCAAAACCCGCGTCCCGCGCCCGCAGGGCGGCTGCGCGGTGCATGGCGCGTAACTGCTGGATATCGGCACGACTCATGGCCCGCGCCTGCACGGGGTCATAACCACGCACTGGCGTATTGGAGGGCGCCCAGGGGATTTCACGGCTGTAGCGGTTGGGCGCGGAGTAACCATTGAACGCCAACTCGACGCCGGCCAGTGAACCGTGCTCGTGGACCGCCTCACACATCCGAGCGAGTGCCGGAATGTCGCGTTCATCCCACAAACGCGCCTCTATATACGGAGAGAACTCGCTCAGCGGGCTGATCTCACATTCTTCGGTACAGACCACGCCCCACCCTCCCTCGGCTTTTACGCCGCGCATACGGGCCATGGCCGACGGATGCACATGACCCATGCCATTACAGTGGGGAACTTGATAAAAACGGTTGCGGGTGCGAACCGGGCCTATTTGTACCGGTTCAAACAGAATGTCATAACGAGGATCGCGCACAAGGCTACTCCCGAACAGATAAGTCCGTTGATGACTGCGTGAAAAGAAACTCGGCGTTAACTAATAGCGTGGCGTAATAGTGCAACAGTGCGCTAATGCCCACGCGCTTCAAAAGCAAACTTTTTTGACGGCTCATTAATTAACAAGCGAAACTAAAACGCCACTGAAACAGGGGAAACGTCGAGGCACTTTCTTATTGGTATATTCATGACGCCCTCTCTGCATAAACAAAATCTGCTATTTTTCAAACAAAATGTCTATGCACGAGAGAGCAAAATCAGAAACGCCCTACAAAATAGTTGAAATTCACTTTTCAGGCATCGGCATCGGAAACGGCATGACATTGCTCACGCCCCGGGCTTCGCTGATTTTCGGCGTGCCCAGGCGCTCGACTTCGTCGATGCGCACAATCGAATGCATCGGCACAAAACTGCGCACCACACCTTCGAACTGGGCCTTGAGTTTTTCCTCGCCCGGATCGACGACCAGCTGCGTGCGCTCGCCAAAGACGAACTCTTCCACTTCCAGGAAGCCCCACAGATCACTTTGATAGATCTGCTTGGCGTACATTTCGAACACCTGGCCCTGGTTGAGGAAAATCACCTTATAGATTGGAGCTTCACGTTTGGTCATGGTGGGTGAGGAACACATGGGGGATATAAAAGAGGGCGCGAACTATAGCATGGCACCCGATGCACAGCGCTAGGAACCGATGGGCATGACCCCTATAATGCGCGGTTCTTTACCACCAGTTGACGATTCCCATGGCCAAGAAGCTTTATATCGAAACCCACGGTTGCCAGATGAACGAGTACGACAGCTCGCGCATGGTCGACCTGCTGGGTGAACACCAGGCCCTGGAAGTCACCGCCCGCGCCGAAGATGCCGACGTGATCCTGCTCAATACCTGCTCGATCCGTGAGCGAGCCCAGGACCGTGTGTACTCGCAGCTGGGCCGCTGGCGCGAATTGAAACTGGCCAACCCCGACATGGTGATCGCCGTCGGCGGTTGCGTGGCCAGCCAGGAAGGCGCCGCGATCCGCGACCGTGCGCCGTATGTCGACGTGGTCTTCGGCCCACAGACCCTGCACCGCCTGCCGGAAATGATCGACGCCGCACGCATCACCAAGCTGCCCCAGGTCGACGTCTCGTTCCCGGAAATCGAAAAATTCGACCACCTGCCCGAGCCGCGCATCGACGGGCCGAGCGCCTACGTGTCGGTGATGGAAGGCTGCAGCAAGTACTGCACCTTCTGTGTGGTGCCCTACACCCGTGGTGAAGAAGTCAGCCGGCCGTTTGACGACGTGCTCGCAGAAATCATCCACCTGGCCGAAAACGGCGTGCGCGAAGTGACCCTGCTGGGCCAGAACGTCAACGGCTATCGCGGCCTGACCCACGACGGGCGCCTGGCTGACCTGGCGGAGTTGATCCGCGTGGTCGCTGCGGTGGATGGCATCGAGCGCATTCGCTACACCACCTCGCACCCGCTGGAATTCTCCGACAGCCTGATCCAGGCCCATGCCGAAGTGCCGGAACTGGTCAAGCACCTGCACTTGCCGGTGCAGTCGGGCTCGGACCGCATCCTCTCGGCGATGAAGCGCAACCACACCGCCCTGGAATACAAATCCAAACTGCGCAAATTGCGCGCAGCGGTGCCAGGCATCTGCATCAGCTCGGACTTTATCGTCGGCTTCCCCGGCGAAACCGAGAAAGACTTCCAGCAGACCATGAAGCTGATCGAAGACGTCGGTTTCGACTTCTCCTACTCGTTCGTCTACAGCCAGCGCCCAGGCACCCCGGCGGCGGACCTGTTGGACGAAACGCCGGAAGCGCTGAAAAAAGAGCGCTTGAACGCGCTGCAACATCGCCTTAACCAGCAGGGTTTCGAGATCAGCCGACAAATGGTCGGTTCGATCCAGCGCATCCTGGTCACCGACTACTCGAAAAAAGACCCTGGCGAGTTGCAGGGCCGCACCGAGAACAATCGAATCGTCAACTTCCGTTGCGATAATCCAACCCTGATTGGCCAATTTGCCGATGTGCACATCGATGCGGCGCAACCGCACTCGTTGCGTGGGTCGCTGGTGCAATAAGCGTGGGAGGGGGCTTGCCCTCGATGGCGGCGAATCAGAGCACTCATTGATTGCCGGCACACCGCTATCGGGGGCAAGCCCCCTCCCACATTGGAACCGTGCAACATTCCAATGACGTAAGTGCTTTCGTACCCGCGTCACTGGCGTTATCCTCTCTTTCACTTAAACAGCCAAAGGGCGGCTAAAAGCAACCTTGAACGCACCCATAGCAGAACCCCATCGTTTTCTCCTCGAGCCCTTTGAGGCTCGCCGTTTCGCCAACCTGTGCGGACAGTTCGACGAGCACCTGCGCCTGATCGAACAACGCCTGAGCATCGAGATCCGCAATCGCGGCAATCAGTTCGAGCTTATTGGCGACCCCCAACACACCACGTCTGCAGAAAACCTGCTGCGTCGCCTCTATCGCGAGACCAAGGGCAGTGAACTGTCGCCGGAAACGGTGCACCTGTACCTGCAGGAGTCAGCCGTGGAAGACCTGGCCAACAACCCGGTGGCCGAAGCCAGCGTTGCCTTGCGTACCAAAAAAGGCATGATTCGCCCTCGCGGCTTGAATCAGCAGCGCTACGTCAAGGAAATCCTCGGCAACGACATCAACTTCGGCATCGGACCCGCCGGTACCGGCAAGACCTACCTGGCCGTGGCCTGTGCGGTCGACGCCCTCGAGCGCGAGCAAGTACGCCGTATCCTGCTGGTGCGCCCAGCGGTGGAGGCCGGTGAAAAACTCGGCTTCCTGCCCGGCGACCTGGCCCAGAAGATCGACCCGTACCTGCGCCCGCTCTACGACGCGCTGTACGAGATGCTCGGCTTTGAATACGTGGCCAAGCTGATCGAGCGCCAGGTGATCGAGATCGCTCCGCTGGCCTACATGCGCGGCCGCACCTTGAACAACAGCTTCATCATCCTCGACGAAAGCCAGAACACCACCGTCGAGCAGATGAAGATGTTCCTCACCCGGATCGGTTTCGGCTCCACCGCCGTGATCACCGGTGACGTCACCCAGGTCGACCTGCCCAAAGGCACCAAGTCCGGCCTGGCCCAGGTGATCGAGGTGCTCAAGGATGTGCCGGGTATCAGCTTCACGCACTTCATGCCCAAGGACGTGGTCCGCCACCCGCTGGTGCAGCGCATTGTCGAAGCCTATGAGCGCTTCGACCACCGCGATGACGCACCGGCCAAGGACGTTCGCCGCGATGCTTGAGCTTGACCTGCAGCTGGCCACCGAAGCGCCCGCCCCCAGTGAAGAACAGTTCCGGCAATGGTGCGCCCTGGCCCTGCGCCAGCGCACCGCCGACTCGGAACTGACCATCCGCCTGGTGGACGAGCCCGAGGGTCGCGAACTGAATCACACCTGGCGCCAGAAGGACTACGCGACCAACGTGCTGTCGTTTCCCGCTGACGTACCCGATGAGTTACTGGACATCCCCTTGCTGGGCGACCTGGTGATCTGCGTCGAGGTGGTCGAGCGTGAAGCAAAGGAACAAGGCAAGGAACTCGAGGCTCACTGGGCCCATCTAGTCATCCACGGCTGCTTGCATCTCTTGGGTTACGACCATATGGACGATGAAGAAGCCGAGGAAATGGAAGCGCTGGAACGAACGTTGCTTGCAGAATTGGGTCACCCTGATCCGTATGCAGACGACGAAAACTGATCAACACTCAACTGTCACATCAAAGGATTTAGAGTAATCGCTATGAGCGAAGACCGATCGAGCAACGGGCAAAAGTCATGGCTGGGTAAACTGACCCAGGCTTTTGCCCACGAGCCGAAAAACCGCCAGGAGCTGCTGGAGCTGCTGCGTGAGGCCCATCAGAACAAGTTGCTGGACAGCGAAGCGCTGGCCATCGTCGAAGGCGCCATCCAGGTGGCTGACCTGCAGGTTCGGGACATCATGGTCCCGCGTTCGCAGATGATCAGCATCAAGGCGACCCAGACCCCACGGGAATTCCTCCCGGCCGTGATCGACTCGGCGCACTCGCGCTACCCGGTGATCGGTGAAAGCCATGACGACGTCATGGGTGTCCTGCTGGCCAAGGACCTGCTGCCGCTGATCCTCAAGGAGAACGGTGACAGCTTCAACATCAAGGACCTGCTGCGTCCGGCCACCTTCGTGCCCGAGTCCAAGCGCCTGAATGTGCTGCTGCGCGAATTTCGCGCCAACCACAATCACATGGCCATTGTGATCGACGAATACGGCGGCGTGGCGGGCCTGGTGACCATCGAAGACGTGCTGGAACAGATCGTCGGCGACATCGAAGATGAGCACGACGTCGAAGAAGACAGCTACATCAAGCCACTGCCCAGTGGTGACTTCCTGGTCAAGGCGCTGACGCCGATCGAGAACTTCAACGAGTTCTTCGACAGCGAATTCTCCGACGATGAGTTCGACACCGTCGGTGGCCTGGTGATGAGTGCGTTCGGGCATCTGCCCAAGCGTAACGAAACCACCGAGATCGGCGCCTATCGCTTCCGCATCCTGAATGCCGACAGCCGCCGCATCCACTTGATTCGCCTGACACCTATTGCCCGCTAAGGATTGATATGCGCCGTCTGACCCGCCCCGGCTGGCCCGGTAATTTGCTGGCCGTGGTGGCCGGCGCCATCACCACCCTGGCGCTGGCGCCGTTCGACCTGTGGCCATTTGCACTGGTCGCGGTCGGATTGTTCTATATCGGACTGCGGGAACTGACGCCGCGTCAGGCCTTGGGCCGTGGTTGGTGCTTCGGTTTCGGGCTGTTTGGCGCCGGTACCAGCTGGATCTATTACAGCATCCACCACTTCGGCGGCGCTTCGGTGCTGCTGGCGGGGTTCCTGATGCTGTTGTTCACCGCCGCCATTGCCTGGTTCTTCGCCCTGCCCGCCTGGCTATGGGCGCGCTGGTTGCGTCGCAATGAAGCACCGTTGGCAGATGCGCTCACGTTTGCCGCATTGTGGGTCGGCCAGGAAGCCTTTCGCGGCTGGTTCCTCACCGGATTCCCGTGGCTGTACTCCGGTTACAGCCAGCTCGACGGCCCACTCACCGGCCTGGCGCCAGTGGGCGGCATGTGGCTGATTTCGTTTGCCCTGGCACTGACGGCGGCCCTGTTGTGCAACCTGCCGCGCCTGCTGGCGGCCAAGCGCAATGCATTTATCGGCGCTGGCCTGGTGTTGCTGGTAGCGCCCTGGGCCATCGGCCTGGCGCTCAAGCATCATGCCTGGACCACGCCTTCCGGCGCGCCGCTGACCGTCGCTGCGATCCAGGGCAACGTCGAACAAAGCATGAAGTGGGACCCTGAGCAGCTCAATGCGCAGCTCGCGCTGTACCGCGACATGAGCTTCAGCTCCAAGCCGGTCGACCTGTTGGTGTGGCCGGAAACGGCGGTGCCGGTGCTCAAGGAGTCCGTCGAGGGCTACCTGGGGATGATGGGCAAGTTTGCGGCCGACCGGCACACCGCGTTGATCACCGGCGTGCCGATACGCCAGGAAGTGCATCACCAGAAGCGCTACTTCAACGGCATCACCGTGGTGGGTGAAGGTGACGGCACCTACCTCAAGCAGAAGCTGGTGCCGTTTGGCGAGTACGTGCCGCTGCAGGATATGTTGCGCGGCCTGATTGCCTTCTTCGACCTGCCCATGTCGGACTTCGCCCGCGGCCCTGCCGACCAGCCGATGCTGCAAGCCAAGGGCTATCAGATTGCGCCGTTCATTTGCTACGAAGTGGTGTACCCGGAATTCGCAGCCGGCCTTTCAGCCCAGAGCGACCTGCTGCTGACCATCAGCAATGACACCTGGTTCGGCCGCTCCATCGGCCCCTTGCAGCACCTGCAAATGGCGCAGATGCGTGCACTGGAGGCTGGCCGTTGGATGATCCGCGCCACCAATAATGGCGTGACCGGGTTGATCAACCCGTTTGGGCAGATCACCGTGCAGATCCCGCAGTTCGAACGCGGCATTCTCTACGGCGAAGTGGTGCCAATGCACAACCTGACGCCGTACCTGCAATGGCGCTCGTGGCCGCTGATCATCGTGTGCCTGGGGTTGTTTGGTTGGGCGTTGCTGGCAGGCCGGATGTCAAAAACCGTCTAACAGACAATGCACAACCAATGTGGGAGGGGGCGGTGTTATCGATAGAACAACCGATACCCCACCTGCCCCACCGCCTCGTTGATCAATTGCCCGCTCTGCCACACCGACTTGAACTCCGGCAGCCAGCCGCCCAGCGGCCGGGCGTTGTCCACGCCCAGGAACCCCACCGGCGCCGGCACCACGGTGAAGCCGGCCTGTTCAAAACTCCACACCGAACGCGGCATGTGCCAGGCCTGGGTCACGACCACCACACGCTTGATGCCCTCAGGCAATAGAATCTCGGCACTCATCTGCGCGTTTTCCCAGGTGGTTCGGCTGCGCTCTTCCCTCCAGCGCACAGCAACGCCGAAGTCATCCTGCATCGACACCGCCATCAATTGCGCCTCGCTGGGCGGCCTGCCGTAATGCAGGCCGCCGGTCGTCAACACCGGCAGCCCGGAGGCCTTGGCCAATCGCGCGGCATACCGTTGGCGCTCCAGGCCGATACCGGTCGGCTGATCAGAACCCCATGCCGGGTCGCCGCGCTCGCGTCCCGAGCCCAACACCACAATGGCGTCGGCGCGCTGGGCCAGGGTCGACCAGTCTTCACGGGCCAACGGCGGTTCGGCCTCCAGGGCACGCGCGCCCCACTCCACCGTCACCGGCATGCTGATCAACCACATGCCGCCAAACCCCAGGGCAAAGCAACAGCCGGCCAAACGTGGGCGACTGCGACGAAACCACCAGGCAAGAGCCAGCAGCAGCAAGAGGATGCCGGGTGGCAGGAGCAGTTGTTTGATGAAATAACGAATAGGCATCGGGCATCTCCAAAGATGCCCGAAGCCTAAGGTGTAACGGGGTTCAGCGACAATCTTTACAGTGACATGGCACGATGACGTGATTCAGGCGAGTGAACTACTTGAAGCGGGCGGACCGGAGCCTTTCCGGGCCACGACCGGCCGACAAGTCCTTGAGCCACACCACCTTGGCTGAGTGCGTAGGCTCTTTGGCTGGCGGGGTTGCCACCCAAGGAGGCGCACTGCGCTTGTTACGTTCCAGGTAAGCTTTGATCAGTTCCAGCTCCGCACGGCTCAAACCGCGCAGTTCCAACTCGACGGGCCGTTCATCACGCAATCGGCCCGCGGTCCTCGCTGCATCCAATGCACGACCCAATCGGTCGATCAGTCCTTCGTAGATTTCCGGTTTCGTTGCGATTCGCTGCGATTCGACCATCCCCTCACCTCATTGAAGAAAGACTTGCTCCCCAATAAACAGCGTAGTCCCCGTGGCTGCGCCTGCCCGGCGCCGCGACAGACGGCCCTCGCCGCGCAATCAGGGTTTCCCTCGATAGAGTGGGGTCATGTATGCTACGGCGCTTCCTGTAACTCCACTTCCCGCAGGGTTTGGGCACGGACGCGCCGCTTTTTGGTGTCGAACAACCTGAACGTTGCACCGAAGAGGATTAGGCCACCCCTATTCAGTTCAAAAGTAGCCATGCACGAACAATATCAGCCCCGTGAAATAGAAAATGCCGCCCAAACCTTCTGGGACGAGCAAAAGTCCTTTGAAGTCAGTGAACAGCCAGGCAAGGAGACTTTCTATTGCCTATCGATGTTCCCTTACCCCAGCGGCAAGCTACACATGGGGCATGTGCGTAACTACACCATCGGCGACGTGATCTCCCGCTACCAGCGCATGCAAGGCAAGAACGTCCTGCAGCCCATGGGTTGGGACGCCTTCGGCATGCCGGCGGAAAACGCCGCGATGAAAAACAACGTGGCCCCCGCCAAGTGGACCTACGAAAACATCGCCTACATGAAGACCCAGCTGCGCAGCCTGGGCCTGGCGGTGGACTGGTCCCGCGAAGTCACCACCTGCAAGCCGGACTACTACCGCTGGGAACAATGGCTGTTCACCCGCCTGTTCGAAAAAGGCGTGATCTACAAAAAAAGCGGCACCGTGAACTGGGACCCTGTCGACCAGACCGTCCTGGCCAACGAACAGGTGATCGACGGTCGCGGCTGGCGCTCCGGCGCGCTGATCGAAAAGCGCGAAATCCCGATGTACTACTTCAAGATCACCGCCTACGCGGATGAACTCTTGTCGAGCCTCGACGATTTGCCGGGCTGGCCTGAACAGGTCAAGACCATGCAGCGCAACTGGATCGGCAAGTCCAAGGGCATGGAAGTGCAATTCCCGTACAACGTCGACTCCATCGGCGAAGCGGGCGCACTCAAAGTCTTCACCACCCGTCCCGACACCCTGATGGGCGCGACCTACGTCGCCGTGGCCGCCGAGCACCCGCTGGCCACCCAGGCCGCACAGAACAACCCCGAGCTGCAGGCGTTCATCGCCGAATGCAAAGGCGGCAGCGTGGCTGAAGCCGACGTCGCCACCCAGGAGAAAAAAGGCCTGCCGACCGGCCTGTTCGTCGAGCACCCGCTGACCGGCGAGAAGTTGCCGGTATGGGTCGCCAACTACGTGTTGATGCACTACGGTGATGGCGCAGTAATGGCTGTGCCGGCCCACGACGAGCGCGATTTCGAATTCGCCACCAAGTACAACCTGCCGATCAAATCGGTGGTGCGCACCAGTTCGGGCGACACCAACCCGGCGCCGTGGCAGGACGCCTACGGCGAGCACGGTACGCTGATCAACTCCGGTGAGTTCGACGGCCTGGACTTCGCCGGTGCCTTCGACGCCATCGAAGTTGCACTGATCAAGAAGAACCTCGGTGCCTCGCGCACCCAGTTCCGCCTGCGCGACTGGGGCATCAGCCGCCAGCGCTACTGGGGCTGCCCGATCCCGATCATCCACTGCGAAACCTGCGGTGACGTGCCGGTGCCGGAAGACCAACTGCCGGTCGTCCTGCCGGAAGACGTGGTGCCGGACGGCGCCGGTTCGCCATTGGCACGCATGCCTGAGTTCTACGAGTGCAACTGCCCGAAATGCGGCCAGCCGGCCAAGCGTGAAACCGACACCATGGACACCTTCGTCGAGTCCTCGTGGTACTACGCTCGCTACGCGTCGCCTCATTACGAAGGCGGCCTGGTGGAAAAATCTGCAGCCGACCACTGGTTGCCGGTAGACCAGTACATCGGTGGTATCGAACACGCCATTCTGCACCTGCTGTACGCGCGCTTCTTCCACAAGCTGATGCGCGACGAAGGCCTGGTGAGCTCCAACGAACCGTTCAAGAACCTGCTGACCCAGGGCATGGTGATCGCCGAGACCTACTATCGTCGCGAAGCCAATGGCGCCTACACCTGGTTCAACCCAGCGGACGTCGAGCTTGAGCGCGACAGTAAAGCCAAGGTCATCAGCGCCAAACTGATCGCTGACGGCCTGCCGGTGGAAATCGGCGGCACCGAGAAGATGGCCAAGTCGAAGAACAACGGCGTCGACCCTCAGTCAATGATTGATCAGTTCGGCGCCGATACCTGCCGCCTGTTCATGATGTTCGCTTCGCCGCCTGACATGAGCGCCGAATGGTCCGACTCCGGCGTCGAAGGTTCGCACCGTTTCCTCAAGCGCGTCTGGCGCCTGGCGCACGCCCATGTCAGCCAGGGCCTGCCGGCCAAGCTCGACGTAGCGTCGTTGAGCGACGAGCAGAAACTCATTCGCCGCAGCACTCACCTGGCCATCAAGCAAGCCAGCCAGGACGTGGGCCAGAACCACAAGTTCAACACCGCCATCGCCCAGGTGATGACGCTGATGAACGTGCTGGAAAAAGCCCCGCAAGCGACCGAACAGGATCGCGCACTGGTGCAGGAAGGCCTGGAAACGGTCACCCTGCTGCTGGCGCCGATCACGCCGCACATCAGCCACGAACTGTGGAGCCGCCTGGGCCATAGCGACGCGGTCATCGATGCACGCTGGCCGGTGCAGGATGACAGCGCCCTGGTACAGGACACGCTGCAACTGGTCATCCAGGTCAACGGTAAACTGCGCGGCCAGATCGACATGCCGGCCAGTGCCAGCCGTGAAGAAGTCGAAGCGGCCGCACGGGTCAACGAGAACGTGCTGCGTTTTACCGAAGGCCTGACGATCCGCAAAGTGATCGTGGTGCCTGGCAAACTGGTCAATATCGTCGCTAGCTAATCGGATCGGGCGTGGGGCTCAAGCCCTGCGCCGAACAAAGCCTTCAGGGCCTCGATAAGGCCCACATGGTTTCAAGGGGAGCAACAAAATGATCAAACGCAATCTGCTGGTTATGGGCCTTGCCGTACTGCTGAGCGCTTGCGGCTTCCAGCTGCGCGGCACCGGCACCAATGACCTGACGATCAAGGAACTGGACGTCAGCGCTCGCGACGCCTACAGCGAAACAGTGACCCAGCTGCGCCAGGTCCTTGAAAACAGCGGCGTGCACGTCTACACCGGCGCGACCTACAAGCTGTTCCTGGCTAACGAGAAAGAAACCCAGCGCAACCTGAGCTACGCCAGCGCCGGGCGCGCGTCCGATATAGAACTGAGCACCGTGCTCAGTTTTGAAGTCCAGGGCCGCGATCGCCTGCCCTTGATGAACGACGACATTCAGGTGCAGAAGATTGTCAGCCACGATGGTAACAACCTGGTGGGTTCGGACTCCGAAATCATCCAGGTGCGCAAGGAGATGCGTCGCGAGCTGGTGCAACGCATGGTCCTGCGCCTGTCGCTGCTGACTCCGCAACAACTCGAAACCTTGCAGCAACGCGCTGACGACAAGGCCAAGGCCGATGCCGACGCGCTGAAAGCAGCGAAAGAGTACGAAGACAACACGCCGAAACAATCGCCTGTTGAAGTACCTGTCGAGTAAGCCAGACGGGGCGCCCCAGGCGCCCCGTTCACCCTGCCTATGAAACTCGCCCCCGCCCAACTCGCCAAACACCTGCAAGGTGGCCTCGCGCCTGTCTACATCGTCAGCGGTGATGACCCGCTGCTGTGCCAGGAAGCCGCCGACGCCATCCGTACCGCCGCACGCCAGCAGGGCTTCGATGAACGCCAGGTATTCAGCGCCGACGCCAGTTTCGACTGGGGCACGCTGCTGCAAGCCGGTGCAAGCATGTCGCTGTTCGCCGAAAAACGCCTGCTGGAGCTGCGCCTGCCTTCGGGCAAGCCCGGCGATAAGGGCGCGGCGGCACTGATGGAATACTGCTCGCGGCCCGCCGAAGACACGGTGTTGCTGATCAGCTTGCCCAAGCTCGACGGCAGCGCGCAGAAGACCAAGTGGGGCAAGGCCCTGGTGGAGGGGGCGCAGACCCAGTTCATCCAGATCTGGCCAGTGGACAGCAATCAGTTGCCGCAATGGATTCGCCAGCGCCTGTCCCAGGCGGGGCTGTCCGCGACACAGGATGCAGTGGAGCTGATCGCCGCGCGGGTCGAAGGCAACTTGCTTGCCGCCGCCCAGGAGATCGAAAAGCTCAAGCTGATGGCCGAAGACGGGCAGATTACCGTCGAGACCGTCCAAGGCGCAGTAGCAGACAGTGCACGTTTTGACGTGTTCGGGCTGGTGGATGCGATCCTCAACGGCGAGCCCGCCCATGCCCTGCGCATGCTCGAAGGCCTGCGCGGCGAAGGGGTGGAGCCACCGGTGATTCTCTGGGCCCTGGCCCGGGAGCTACGGGTATTGGCCAATATTGCCCTGCAATACAGCCAGGGCACGCCGCTGGACAAGTGCTTCAGCCAGGCTCGGCCACCGGTGTGGGACAAGCGCAAACCCCTTATGAGCAAAGCCCTGCAACGGCACTCGGCGCAACGCTGGGCGCAGCTGTTGCTGGAGGCGCAGCGCATTGATGCACAGATCAAGGGCCAGGCGGCGGGTTCACCGTGGATGAGCCTCAGCCGTTTGTCGCTGTTGATGGCCGGTCAGCGCCTGACATTACCAGCGGAATAACCCTAGTTTCCACACACCACAGAACCAATGTGGGAGGGGGCTTGCTCCCGATGGCGGCGCTGAAGTCGACACATGTATTGACTGAAACACCATCATCGGGGGCAAGCCCCCTTCCACACTTTTGATTGCGTTTACAATTCATGGGCTTTACAGCGGCCTGACTTCGGCAGATTATTTGCGCCGCATCCCCCCCATCAAGAGCATCGACCATGAGCAAAAAGCCATCCAAGCATGGCCCCAACAAGGCCAAATCCACCATCGCCCAGCCACTGTTCCGCAGCCGTCAGGAACGCGCCGGCAAGGGCAAAGGCAGCTACCGCCGCGAAGCCTTCCAGTCTAATAGCTGGGAGGCTTCTTACTTTCTGGCTGCCTGAAGGCAAGCGCCCCTCTGGCATGATAAGGTCTGTGCCTGATTTGTAATTCCTGGACCTGTGCATGCCCTCTTGTCTTTCCCGTCGTTGGCACCTTCGCCAATTGATCGCTGCCTCCAGCCTCATTCTGCTTGTCGCCTGCGCGGAAAAACCCACCGCCGCCGATGCCCAACCCTTGCCGAAGCTCCAGACCGCACCCGTGGTAGCACCTGCCGTCGTGGCCCCCCTGGCCGTGGACAATCTCGACATCCAACCGACCCAGACCTTTGCTGAATGGCAGGCTGGCTTTCGCGCGCAAGCCCTGCAGGCCGGCATCACGGCCGACGTTTTCGACACTGCATTCGCCAATGTCACCCCCGATATGGCGGTGATCCGCGCCGACCGCAGCCAGCCGGAGTTTTCCCGACCGGTGTGGGAATACCTCGACGGCGCCCTGTCGCCGCTGCGCGTACGTAATGGCCAGGCGTTGCTGGTCAAGTACGCCGACATCCTGCAAAGCATCGAGCAGCGTTATGGTGTCGACCGCCAGGCGCTGGTCTCGGTGTGGGGCATGGAGAGTAACTTCGGCCAGTTCCAGGGCAACAACTCGGTGATCCGCTCCCTGGCGACCCTGGCCTATGAAGGCCGCCGCCCGGCCTTTGCCCAGGCGCAATTGCTCGCGGCGTTGCAGATCATCCAGCACGGCGACATCGCCGACGACCAGATGAAGGGCTCCTGGGCCGGGGCCATGGGCCAGACCCAGTTCATTCCGACCACTTACAACACCCACGCGGTGGACTTCGATGGCGACGGTCGCCGCGACATCTGGAACAGCCCGGCCGACGCCCTCGCGTCCACCGCGCACTACCTGCAAAGCTCCGGTTGGCAGAAAGGCCAGCCGTGGGGCTTTGAAGTCAAGCAATTGCCGGCGAACTTCGACTACACCCTGGCTGACGGCGGCGTGCGCAAGAGCATTGCCGATTGGATGAAACTGGGCATTCAGATGCCACCGGGCGCGAGCATGCCGCCGAACGTCGACCAACTGTCCGCCGCCCTGCTGCTACCGGCAGGCTACCGTGGCCCGGCGTTCCTGGTGCTGGATAACTTCCGCGCGATCCTCAAGTACAACAACTCGTCGTCCTATGCACTGGCAGTGGGTCTGTTGTCGGAGCGCTTTGGCGGCGGCGGTGTGATTCGTGGCGATTGGCCGAAGGATGAACTGCCACTGAGCCGTTCCCAGCGCATTGACCTGCAGACGGCGCTGAGCGCCAATGGCTACGACGCCGGCAACCCGGATGGGATTATTGGCGCAAACACGCGCAAGGCGATTCGGGCGGCGCAGCAGGCGCTGGGCTGGCCGGCGGATGGGTATCCGACGGTGAAATTGCTGGAGTCGCTGCAAAACCGATAGATCCGCGTATGGCGACTACCGCAATCGGGTGCTTGCCCCCGATTGCGGTGTCTCAAACGCCAACAGACTCAGGACCTGAGCACCACATCCTGCTCCAACACCACCCGCTGCTCCCCCGCATCCAACCGTACCAATGCGCCCATCGGCAGCGTCAGGTTCGGATCGCAATGCCCGCTGCGCCAGCCGGCCAGTACCGGTATGTGCAACGGCTCGAACGTCTGCTTCAGCAGGCGCTCCAGCGCAACGTTATCCACACCCGCCACATCCCCTGCCAGCACACCCGCGACCTGCGCCAACTTGCCCGCCAGACGCAAGTGGGTCAGCAGACGGTCAATGCGGTAGATCGGCTCGTTGACGTCTTCAATAAACAGGATGATGCCTTCAGCGTCGATTTCGTAAGGCGTCCCCATGACCGCCGCAATCATCGACAGGTTACCCCCCAGCAAGCGCCCACAGGCAATGCCAGGCTCAATCGTGGTCAGCGGGTACGCCACTGGGTGCGCCAGCACACTGCCGGCGCCCAGCTGGCCGCGCAAAAGGCCGAACAATGATGACTCGGTAGGTTGTTGTTTGCCGCCGAGCAGGTCGGCATTGAGCATCGGCCCGTGGAAGGTCACGAAACCGGCGTAACGGTTGATTGCCAGGTGCAGGGCGGTGATGTCGCTATAGCCGACGAACGGCTTGGGATTGGCACGCAGCAGGTCGAAATCCAGCGCGTCGAGCAGCCGTGGTGTGCCGTAACCACCGCGCAGACAGAAGATAGCGTCGATGTGCGGATCGGCAAAAGCCGCGTGCAGGTCACGCAGGCGCACTGCATCGCTGCCGGCGAGGTAGCCGTCGCGTTCATAGACTCCGGGGAAAATTCGCAGATCGTAGCCGCGCGTACGCATCCATTGGCCGGCCTTTTCAACGTCCAGCACGGCGGGGCCGGCGGGGGCGATCAGGGCGATGGTGCCTTCAGAACGAAGGGCTGGAACGGCTGCAGTCATACACAACTCTCCCTAACTAACGCAGAACGAAATGTGGGAGGGGGCTTGCCCCCGATAGCGGTGGATCAGCCAGCACATGTAGCGACTGACATACCGCAATCGGGGGCAAGCCCCCTCCCACACTGGATCTAAACCCCTATCAGGAAACCAGGCTAGCCTTGACCAGCTTGGCCTGCTCGTCGGCGTGGTACGAAGAGCGTACCAACGGGCCCGAGGCGACGTTCTTGAAGCCCATCTTGTAACCTTCTTCGGCGAACCAGGCGAAGGTGTCCGGATGCACAAAACGCTGCACCGGCAAGTGGCTGCGCGACGGTTGCAGGTACTGGCCCAGGGTCAGCATGTCGATGTCGTGTTCGCGCATGCGCTTCATGACTTCGATCACTTCTTCATCGGTCTCGCCCAGGCCCAGCATCAAGCCGGATTTGGTCGGGATGTGCGGCATCATCTGCTTGAATTTCTGCAGCAGGGTCAGCGACCACTGGTAGTCCGAACCTGGACGCGCGGCCTTGTACAGGCGTGGCACGGTTTCCAGGTTATGGTTGAACACATCCGGCGGCTCGGCAGCGGTGATTTCCAGCGCGACGTCCATACGGCCACGGTAGTCCGGCACCAGGGTCTCGAGCATCACGTTCGGCGACAATTTGCGGATTTCGCGGATGCAGTCGGCAAAGTGCTGGGCACCGCCGTCGCGCAGGTCGTCACGGTCTACCGAGGTGATCACCACGTATTTGAGTTTCAGGTCGGCGATGGCGATGGCCAGGCTTTCCGGTTCGTTGACGTCCAGTGGCTTGGGCCGGCCATGGCCGACGTCGCAGAACGGGCAACGACGGGTGCAGATGTCACCCATGATCATGAAGGTGGCGGTGCCGCCGGAGAAGCATTCGCCCAGGTTCGGGCAGGACGCTTCTTCGCACACGCTGTGCAGCTTGTGTTTGCGCAGCAAGGCCTTGATACGGTCGACTTCCGGCGAAACCGGGATGCGCACGCGGATCCAGTCGGGCTTTTTCGGCAACTCGGTGGTCGGGATGATCTTGACCGGGATGCGTGCAACCTTCTCGGCGCCGCGCAGCTTGACGCCGGCTTCCACCTTGGCACGCGGGGCCGGGGCCGGACGCTCGGTGATGTCCAGCGTCGGGATCATGGTTTGCACTGCATCAGTAGTCATAATCAGTCGATTCCGCCCGTGAGGGTCGTCTGCTCAGCATAGTCGAGGTGTTTGACGAGCTGCGCACGCAGCCGGGCATTTACCTCGGCAAATTTAATCGGTGTGGCGTGGTCGCTCAGTTGGGTCATCGCCAGCCCGGCATAACCGCACGGGTTGATTCGCCGGAACGGTGCCAGGTCCATGTCCACGTTCAGGGCCAGGCCATGAAAGGAACAACCGTGGCGAATGCGCAAACCGAGGGACGCGATTTTCGCGCCATCCACATACACACCGGGTGCATCGGGCTTGGCCGCGGCGCTCACGCCGTAACTGGCCAACAGCTCGATCAGGCAAGCCTCCATACGGCTCACCAGGTCGCGCACGCCAAAACCCAGCTTGCGCACGTCCAGCAGCAGGTACGCCACCAGTTGACCGGGCCCATGGTAAGTCACTTGGCCACCTCGGTCGACCTGCACCACCGGAATATCCCCCGGCAGCAGCAGATGTTCGGCTTTGCCGGCCTGGCCCTGGGTGAACACCGGCGGGTGCTCCACCAGCCAGATTTCATCGGGTGCCGAAGTGCCGCGTTCATTCGTGAACCGCTGCATGGCATGCCAGACGGGCTCGTAGTCCATCCGGCCGAGCTCGCGAAAGCCCAGGACCTGTGACATCACAGCACCATGTGCACGAAGCCGGTGGCCCGCAGTTCGCTATTGATGTCGTAGAGCTGGTCTTGACCGGTCGCAACGATGTGCAACTGGATCGTGGTGTACTTACCGTTGGTGCTCGAACGCTCGTCCACCCGGTTGTCATTGATCGTCGCGTGTTTACGCACGATATCCAGAATCTTGTCTTTGTTGCCTACACCGGTATCGCTGATCACCTTGACGGGATAATCCGTCACCGGGAATTCGATCTTTGGCGCCTTTACTTCTTTATCGGTCATGGCAGAACGGCCTCGTAAGCGGTAAGCCGTGGCGACGGCAAAGCCCCGCGTCGGATCAACGCGGGGCTTTGCAGGTGCACACAATCAGTTGAACAAGCCGTAGAAGAATAGACGGATGCTATCCCACACGCGGCGGAAGATACCACCTTCGTCGACGGCGTCCAGCGCGATCAGGTCGGCGCTGTGTACCACCTTGTCGTCCAGCTTCACTTCGACTTTACCGATCACGTCGCCCTTGGCGATGGGTGCAACCAATTGCGGGTTCATGGTCATGCTGGCAGCGAGCTTTTTCAGCTGGCCTTTAGGCATGGTCAGGGTCAGGTCTTCAGCCAGGCCGGCCTTGACTTGCGAAGTCGCGCCTTTCCACACCGGCGCGGTCGCCAGTTCAGCACCCTTCTGGTAGAAGGTCTGGGTTTCGAAGAAGCGGAAACCGTAGGTCAGCAGTTTTTGCGTCTCGGCCGCACGGGCCTGCTCGCTATTGGTGCCGAAGACTACGGCGATCAGGCGCTGGCCATCACGTACCGCAGACGACACCATGCAGTAGCCGGCTTCTTCGGTGTGGCCGGTTTTCAGGCCGTCGACGGTCTTGTCGCGCCACAGCAACAGGTTGCGGTTAGGCTGCTTGATGTTGTTCCAGAAGAACTCCTTCTGGGAGTAGATCGCATAGTGAACCGGGTCGATACGAATGATCGCGCGCGCCAGGATCGCCATGTCGTGAGCCGACGAATAGTGCTCAGGGTTTGGCAGGCCGGTGGGGTTCATGAAGTGGCTGTTGGTCATGCCCAGGTCGGCCACGGTTTTGTTCATCATGTCGGCGAATGCGTCTTCGCTGCCGGCGATGTGCTCGGCCAGGGCGACGCTGGCGTCGTTACCGGACTGGATGATGATGCCGTGCAGCAGGTCGCTGACGGTGACTTGCGAGCCCACCTTGATGAACATCCGCGAACCGCCGGTACGCCAGGCGTTTTCGCTGACGGTCACTGGGTCGTTTTCGCCGATCTGGCCGCGACGGATTTCCAGGGTCGCGATGTAGGCGGTCATCAGCTTGGTCAGGCTGGCCGGTGGCAGGCGCTGGTCACCGTTGCTCTCGACCAGCACGTTGCCACTGGCGGCATCCATGAGGACCCAGGACTTGGCAGCCAGTTGCGGTGAAGCCGGCACCATTTCAACCGCCCAGGCGGCCGGGGTGATGATCAGCGAGATAAGCAGGCACGTGCGTTTGGCTAAGGTGGTGATGTTCATCCGTCTCTCGAAATTGCTTATGGAAACTTGCCCTCGCGGGCAAAACTTATTCAGACAGCCCGCTACCAGACTGTCACGTGTTCGGTTGCACGCTCACCCCTTGCCCCTGGGTTTTTATTGTTCAACGAGCCAACAACCACGGCTCACACCCGCGCACGGACCTGAGCCATCAATCCTTTTTTATTCAGCGGTGACCACGCTGGGTTGCCCCAGGTTGGCCAGACGCACGCTGTTCTGCACTTGTGCAACCTCGCTCGGCGAACCGATCGGGCCCATACGCACACGGTGCAACGTTTGCTGGTTACGCACGATGGAGCTGATAAACACTGGCGCGCTGACCATGCTGCTGAGCTTGGACCTTAACAGTTCTGCCGCATCCGGGTTGGCGAAAGCGCCCACTTGCAGGTATTGCCCGCCCGCGACCGCGGCGCCTGGCGCCGCATGGGGCACGACCACGGTATCCGGTGCGTGCTGCTGCGGTGGCGGCGTCCACTGTTCGATCTTGCCGGTTGATGCCGTCACTTGCGGCTGCGCACTCTGGGGCTCGTTGAGCATCAACGGCGCGGGTTTGCCACGCTGGGCCCAGTACTGCGCCGGATCGATGCCTTCGACCTTGACCCGCGCGGTACCGATTTCGGCATAGCCGAGTTTTTTGGCGGCGGCGTAGGACAAGTCGATGATGCGATCCGAATAGAACGGTCCACGGTCGTTGACCCGCAGGATTACCGTGCGGTTGTTGTCCAGGTTGGTCACGCGGACATAGCTGGGCAGCGGCAGGGTCTTGTGGGCCGCGCTCATGCCGTACAGGTCGTAGACCTCGCCGTTAGCGGTGTTCTGACCGTGGAACTTGGTGCCATACCAGGACGCCGTGCCCGATTGCACGTAGGTCTTGGAGTCCTGCAACGGGAAGTAGGACTTGCCCAGCACCGTATAGGGGTTGGCCTTGTATGGACCGGTGTGCAGGGTCGGCGTGGCATCCGGGATCTTCGACACGTCGACATCCCACCACGGCGCGCCGTCTTTGTGCGCGCGGTTGATGTCCAGTCCTGGCTGGGAACGCACAGCCGTGCCGCCGGACTTCTGTACCGGGCCACGGCTGGTGGAACAACTGACGACGAGCAGGGACAACGCGGCGAACGCCACCAGCTTGAGCGGTTGATTGAACGGCGATGCCCGCATTACTTGTTGCCCCGTGCTTGGACCAGCATGTCTGACAGCTGATGCACGGCCATGGCGTACATCACACTGCGGTTATAACGCGTGATTGCGTAGAAATTCTTCAGGCCCATCCAGTATTCAGGGCCGTTTTCACCTTCGAGGCGGAACGCCGTCACCGGCATATCGTCGCGTGGCGCATTCTGACTCGACCAGCCCAGCGCCCGCAACTCCCCAACCGTCTTGGCCGGCTCGATGCCCTGGGTCAGGCCTTCATCGGCGTGCTCCCCGGTGACATCGGCGCGGATCACCACCGGCTCGCCACCGACCCAGCCATGGCGCTTGAAGTAGCTGGCCACACTGCCGATGGCATCGTCCGGGTTGCTCCAGATATTGATGTGCCCGTCGCCGTCGAAATCCACCGCGTAGGCGCGAAAGCTGCTCGGCATGAACTGCGGCAAGCCCATCGCACCGGCGTAGGAGCCTTTGAGGGTCAGCGGGTCGACCTGCTCTTCACGGGCCAACAGCAGGAACTCACGCAGTTCCTTGCGGAAAAAGTCGGCGCGCGGCGGGTAATCGAAGCCCAGGGTCGACAGGGCGTCGATCACCCGGTAACTGCCGGTATTGCGCCCGTAGAAGGTTTCAATGCCAATGATCGCAACGATGACCTGGGCCGGCACGCCGTATTCCTGCTCGGCGCGGGCCAACACGGCCTCGTGCTGGCGCCAGAAGTCCACACCCCTGGCCACGCGGGCGTCGGTGAGGAACATAGGGCGATATTCGCTCCACTGTTTCACGCGCTCAGCGGGGCGAGAGATAGCATCGAGGATCGCCTGCTTGCGCTGCGCTTCGCGAAACACGCCCATCAGCTGTTCACCGGCGAAACCGTAGTCGCGGGTCATTTCACCAACGAACTCGGCGACCTGGGGTGAGCCATCGTAGTCACCGGCCTGCGCCTCCTGCGTTGCGCCCAGCAGCCCAATCAGGCCCATCCAGGACGCATGCCGAGTCGCCCAGCCGCGCATTACTTGCATTGACATCTTCACCTTATTCAAACCTGTGCGATCCACTTGCGATGCGTATGAATCGACATCAAAACCCCAAACGCTGACAGCAATGTCACCAGCGAAGTTCCGCCGTAGCTAATGAACGGCAACGGCACCCCAACCACCGGCAGCAGGCCACTGACCATACCGATGTTGACGAAAACGTAAACAAAAAAAGTCATGGTCAGGCTGCCGGCGAGCAATTTGCCGAACAGCGTCTGCGCCTGCGCGGTAATCACTAGGCCACGACCAATCAATAACAAATAGATCAGCAACAACGCGCAAATGCCTACCAGGCCGAACTCTTCGCCCATCACCGCAATAATGAAGTCGGTGTGGCTCTCGGGCAAAAAGTCCAAATGCGACTGGGTGCCCAGCAGCCAGCCCTTGCCAAATACACCGCCGGAACCGATGGCGGCCTTCGACTGGATAATGTTCCAACCGGTGCCAAGCGGGTCGCTTTCGGGATCGAGGAAAGTCAGGATTCGCTGCTTCTGGTAGTCGTGCATAAAGAAGAACCACATGGCCACGGCCACCGGTACTGCCGCCGCCAGCACGCTGAGGATCCAGCGCCAGCGCAAGCCGCCCATGAACAGCACGAACGCACCGCCGGCCAGGATCAGCAGCGAGGTGCCGAGGTCAGGCTGGCGCACGATCAGAATGAACGGCACCCCGATCAGGATCAGGCTGATCCCCACATGCTTGAGCTGCGGCGGTAAGGTGCGCTTGGACAGGTACCAGGCGATAGTCGCCGGCATCAGGATCTTCATGAATTCCGACGGCTGGAAGCGAATCACCCCCGGAATGTTGATCCAGCGGGTCGCGCCCATGGCGTTGTGGCCCATGACGTCCACCACCACCAGCAGCAATACGCCGGCGACATAGCCGAGCGGCACCCAGCGCGCCATGAAACGCGGCTCCAGCTGGGCGATCACGACCATGGATAACAGGCCCAGGCCGAACGACGACGCCTGCTTGATCAGCAAGTCCCAGTTCTTGCCGCTGGCCGAATACAGCACGAACAGGCTGCCGGCCGCCAGGGTCAGCAGCAGGATCAGCAACGGACCATCAATGTGCATGCGCTGCAGCAGCGTGGCGCGACGACGCATCACATCCTCGCTGGAGAGGATGCGGTCAAAATTACTCTTCACTGGCCGTAACCTCTGGGGTTGAAGGGGGGCCGCCATATTCGGGCTTGAGCCTGCCGTCGTCGGCCAGCAACCAGGCGTCCATCACCTGGCGCACCACAGGCGCCGCCACACCGGAGCCGGACTCGCCGTTCTCGACCATCACCGCCACCACGATTTTCGGGTCGTCGGCCGGGGCAAAACCCACAAACAAGGCGTGGTCGCGGTGGCGTTCCTGGACCTTGGAGCGGTCGTATTTCTCGCCCTGCTTGATCGCGACCACCTGGGCGGTACCACTTTTGCCGGCGATACGGTATTGCGCACCGATCGCCGCCTTGCGCGCGGTACCGCGTGCGCCATGCATAACCTGCTGCATGCCGTGGTTGACCTTGGTCCAATCGGACGGGTCGCGCAGCACGATGTCGGGGATGGGGTTTTCATCCAAAGGCTTTTCGCCTTCGATGGTACGGGCCAGGTGCGGGCGGTTCCAGATGCCTTTGTTGGCCACCAGCGCCGTGGCCTGGGCCAGCTGCAAAGGCGTGGCCTGCATATAGCCCTGGCCGATGCCGAGGATCAGGGTTTCGCCCGGGAACCACGCCTGGCGGCGAGTCGCACGCTTCCACTCCCGCGATGGCATCAGGCCAGGGGATTCTTCGAACATATCCAGGGAGACTTTCTGACCGAGGCCGAACTTGCCCATGTAGGCGGACAAGCGGTCGATCCCCAGCTTGTGGGCCAGGTCGTAAAAATAGGTGTCGTTGGAACGCATGATCGCCGTATCCAGGTCGACATAGCCGTCACCGGTGCGGTTCCAGTTACGGTATTTGTGATCGTAGTTGGGCAGCATGTAGTAACCAGGGTCGTAGACCCGGCTCGATGCAGTCACCACTCCGGCGTCCAGGCCGGCAATCGCCACCGCTGGCTTGATGGTCGAACCCGGCGGGTACAGGCCGCGCAGTACGCGGTTGAACAGCGGCCGGTCGATGGAATCACGCAGCTCGGCGTAGGCCTTGAAGCTGATCCCGGTGACGAACAGGTTGGGATCGAAACTCGGCTGACTGACCATCGCCAGCACTTCGCCGGTCTTCGGGTCCAGCGCCACCACCGCGCCACGCCGGCCGCCCAGTGCCATCTCGGCCGCTTCCTGCAGCTTGATGTCCAGGCTCAGCACAATGTCCTTGCCCGGCACCGGGTCGGTACGCTTGAGCACCCGCAGCACGCGGCCGCGAGCATTGGTCTCGACTTCTTCGTAACCCACCTGGCCGTGCAGCTCGGGCTCGTAGAAACGCTCGATGCCGGTCTTGCCGATATGGTGGGTGCCGCTGTAATTGACGGGATCGAGGCTTTTCAGCTCTTTCTCGTTGATCCGTCCCATGTAGCCGACGGAGTGGGCAAAGTGCGGCCCTTGGGGATAGTGGCGCACCAACTGTGCCACTACTTCCACTCCCGGCAGGCGGAACTGGTTCACCGCTATCCGCGCGATCTGCTCTTCGGTCAGCTCGAACAGGATCGGCACCGGCTCGAATGGCCGACGCCCCTGCTTCATGCGTTTCTCGAAGATCACCCGGTCTTCCGGGGTCAGTTGCAACACCTCGACGATCACATCGAGGACCTGCTGCCAATCACCGGAACGTTCGCGGGTCATGCTCAGGCTGAAGCTGGGCCGGTTATCCGCCACCACCACGCCATTGCGGTCGAAGATCAGCCCACGGGTAGGCGGAATCGGCTGCACATGCACCCGGTTGTTCTCCGACAGCGTGGAGTGATAGTCGTACTGGATCACCTGCAGGAAATACAGGCGCGCAATCAGCACCCCGATCAAACCCACCACCATAAAAGCGCCAAACACCACACGCGCGCGTACTAGACGTGCGTCTTTCTCGTGGTCCTTGATGCGGATCGGCTGGGTCATCGGGAGGGGCGCAGATTATTTGTGGTAAGGGTGCCCGGACAGAACTGTCCAGGCGCGATACAGCTGTTCACCGATCAGGATCCTTACCAACGGGTGCGGCAGCGTCAGCGCCGACAGCGACCAGCGCTGGTCCGCCCGCGCGCAGACTTCCGGCGCCAGCCCTTCGGGGCCGCCGACCATGAAGTTGACGGTGCGCGAGTCCAGGCGCCAGCGATCCAGTTCCACCGCCAGCTGCTCGGTGCTCCAGGGCTTGCCGTGCACTTCGAGGGTGACGATGCGCTCGTTGGGACCGACCTTGGCCAGCATGGCTTCGCCTTCCTGACGGATAAAGCGCGCCACGTCGGCATTCTTGCCCCGGGTGTTGAGCGGTATCTCTACCAGTTCCAGCGACAGCTCGGCGGGCAGACGCTTGGCATACTCGTGCCAGCCTTCTTCCACCCACTTGGGCATGCGTGAACCGACAGCAATCAGACGCAGGCGCACAGCCGTTCCTTATTCCTGGTCTTTGTTGAGCTTGTCGAAGTGCGCGTGGCCCACTTCCGGGCTGTGGTGCTTGCCATCGGCGGCACGGCTCTGCTCGGCGCCTTTCCACAGACGCTCCAGGTCGTAGAACTGACGGGCGTTGGAAGTCATCATGTGAACGATTACGTCGTCCATGTCCAGCAGCACCCAGTCGCTGTCGCCCTTGCCTTCTTCACCCAGCGGCTTCACGCCTTGGGCTTTGACGGCTTCGCGAACCTTGTCCAGCATCGCGCCGATCTGGCGGTTGGAGGTACCGGTGGCGATGATCATGAAGTCGGTGATGCTCTGCTTGTCACGCACGTCCAGGACCTGGATGTCCTGGGCCTTCACGTCTTCCAGGGCGGCAACGGCGACTTTTACCAGCTCTTCGCCAGCCAGTTCAGGGCCAACGTGGGCTTCAACCGGCAGCGGGGCGCTTTTGAACGTGCCTTTGCGTTTTACTTTGCTTACGTCTTTGTTCGTCATAAAAAACTCGTTTTGCTCGTATGTTCGGGCGCTCGCTGCACGACTGTTCGTGCGTTCAAGCGCGCCTTTTCAGTTCGACGCACGGTAAAGCCCGTGCGCATCGATGTAGGCCAGGACCGCGTCAGGCACCAGGAAACGTACCGACTTCCCGCTGGCCAGCAGTTGACGGATCTGGGTGGCAGACACCGCAAGCGGGGTCTGCCAGACGAATGCAATATTCCCGTTTGGCCCGGTCAGGGCCAAGGGGTCACTTACCGACCGCGCGGCCAGCAGGTTGCGCAAGGCATCCGGCGGTTCGCTGTCGGCATCCGGGCGTTGCAAAACCAGGATGTGGCAGTGCTGGAGGAGTTCCTCCCAGCGATGCCAAGAGGGCAGGCCGCAAAATGCGTCCCAGCCCAAAAGCAGAAACAACTGGTCATCCGCGGCCAACTCGGCGCGCATCAGCTCCAGGGTGTCGACAGTGTAGGACGGTTTATCGCGCTTGAGCTCACGATCGTCCACCACCAGCGGCGGTATGCCCTCTACGGCCAGGCGTACCATTTCCAGGCGCTGCTGCGGCGACACCTGCGGGGTATCGCGATGGGGCGGCCGGAAATTAGGGATCAGGCGCAGCTCATCCAACGCCAAGGCATCCGCGACTTCCAGGGCACTGCGCAAATGGCCGATGTGCACGGGGTCGAAGGTACCGCCGAGCAGCCCGATGCGTTTAGCCATCAAGTGCGCACATGACCGTCGCCGAACACCACGTACTTCTCGCTGGTCAGGCCTTCCAGGCCAACCGGGCCGCGTGCGTGGAGCTTGTCGGTGGAGATGCCGATCTCCGCCCCCAGGCCATACTCGAAGCCGTCGGCAAAGCGCGTCGAGGCGTTGATCATCACCGAAGCGGAATCCACTTCTGTGAGGAAACGCCGGGCGTCGCTGAAATGCTCGGAAACAATGGCGTCGGTGTGCTTGGAGCCGTACTTGTTGATGTGTTCGATGGCCTGGTCCAGGTCGTCGACGATGCGGATCGACAGGATCGGCGCCGTGTACTCGGTGTACCAATCCTCTTCGGTGGCTTCGATCACGTCCGCGCCCAACAGGGCGCGGGTGCGTTCGCAACCGCGCAGTTCCACACCCTTGTCACGGTAGATGGCAGCCAACGGCGGCAGCACGCGCTCGGCAATGCCGACGTGCACCAGCAGGGTTTCCATGGTGTTGCACGGCGCGTAGCGGTGGGTCTTGGCGTTGTCGGCGATGCGGATCGCCTTGTCGATGTCGGCGGCGATGTCGATGTACACGTGGCAGACGCCGTCCAGGTGCTTGATTACGGGCACCTTGGCATCGCGGCTGACGCGCTCGATCAGGCTCTTGCCACCGCGCGGTACGATCACGTCGACGAATTCCGGCAGGGTGATCAGCGCGCCGACAGCGGCACGGTCGGTGGTTTCGACCACTTGCACCACGTCGGCCGGCAACTCGGCCACGGCCAGGCCCTGCTGGATGCAGGCGGCAATGGCGCGGTTGGAATTGATCGCCTCGGAACCGCCACGCAGGATGGTGGCGTTACCCGACTTGAGGCACAGGCTCGCGGCGTCGATGGTCACGTTCGGGCGCGACTCATAGATGATGCCGATCACGCCCAGGGGCACGCGCATCTTGCCGACCTGGATACCGGACGGCAGGTAACGCATATCGCGGATTTCACCGATGGGGTCAGGCAGCTTGGCCACCTGACGCAAACCTTCGATCATGTCGTCGATGCGTGCCGGGGTCAGCGCCAGGCGGTCCAGCAGGGCGGGCTCGAGGCCATTGGCGCGGCCGTTGGCCAGGTCCAGTTCGTTGGCCGCAGTCAGCTCGGAGCGCGAAGCGTCCAGAGCATCGGCGGCGGCCAGCAGGGCACGGTTCTTCTGCGCGGTGCTCGCACGGGCGATCAACCGCGAGGCCTGACGGGCAGCGCGACCCAGGCGGGTCATGTAGTCAAGAACGGACTCAGTCATGGTCAGGGAGTCTTGGCAAAGAGGAAAGCGGCAGATTATAGCTGTGACGCCGCCCGACTGACAGCGGTGAGGGGCGGAAGGTCGAAATGAACTGTAAAAACCTGGGGTTCAGCCGTAATTAAGGTGGGAGTTGTTATTATTCCGTCACATTTAGCCGTATTAACCCCAGACCACCATGCCCAGTTCTTCGCCCCAACTCCCCGCCAGCGCCCTGCCCGACAGCTTCTTCGACCGTGATGCGCAAATACTCGCGCGAGATTTGCTCGGAAAAGTCATACGCCATCGTGTCGGCGATATCTGGCTTTCGGCACGAATTATTGAAACCGAAGCCTATTACGTGGCCGAAAAAGGCAGCCACGCCTCACTTGGCTACACAGAAAAACGTAAGGCTTTGTTTCTGGATGGTGGGCATATCTATATGTACTACGCCCGTGGCGGGGATTCGCTGAACTTCAGCGCTCAGGGGCCGGGCAATGCCGTGCTGATCAAATCGGCCTATCCATGGGTCGATGAAACCTCCGGGCCCGCCAGCCTGGCGCAGATGCTACTGAACAACCCGAATGCCGATGGCAGCCCGCGCGCGTCGCAAAAGCTGTGTGCCGGCCAGACGTTGCTGTGCAAGGCGCTGGGCCTGAAGGTGCCGATGTGGGATGCCAAGCGCTTTGATCAAGAATTGCTCTATGTGGAAGACGTCGGCCAGACACCGACGCACATCATCCAGACCACCCGATTGGGCATCCCCAGCGGCCGTGACGAGCACTTGATGTACCGCTTCGTCGATGCTGGCTATGCGCCCTATTGCACGCGGAACCCACTGCGCCGGGGCCAGGTCGAAGGCCGCGACTACTTTTTGATTTGAATCTGTGGCGTTGGAGTGAAGATTTATGGGCCAGTGGCTCGATAGCATTACCGGCTGGCTGACCCTCAACCCGCAATGGCTGGCGGCGGCGGTGTTTATCGTCGCGTGCGTGGAATGCCTGGCCATTGCCGGGCTGATCGTGCCGGGCACGGTGTTGCTGTTTGCCATTGCGGCACTGGCTGGCAGCGGCGCCTTGTCCCTGAGTGAAACCCTGCTGATGGGGTTCTTGGGAGGCTTGTTGGGCGACGGGGTTTCCTACTTCCTGGGGCGACACTTCCATCAGAACATCCGCCGCCTGCCCGGCCTGCGCCACCACCCGGAATGGATGAACGGCGCGGAAACCTACTTCCACAAATACGGCATCGCCAGCCTGCTGGTGGGCCGCTTCATCGGGCCATTGCGGCCGATGCTGCCGATGGTCGCCGGGATGTGCGACATGCCGTTCCCGCGTTTCGCCCTGGTCAGCCTGCTGGCAGCAGCGGGTTGGTCAGTCGCCTACCTGCTGCCGGGCTGGGCGACCGGCGCTGCGTTCCGCTTGCCATTGCCGGAAGGGTTCTGGCCTGAGGCGGGGGTTGTTACAGCCTGCCTGGCGGTCATGCTGGGGCTGAGTCTGAACACCAGCGTGCGCGGCCATCGTCGCGCGACCTTGTGGATAGGTTGCGCCAGCCTGACGTTGTTGATCGCCCTGTTTATCGGCTATACCCACCTGGACGACTTCGACCACGGCCTGAGTGCGCTGGTGCAGGAGCATCGCAGCCCCTGGCTGGACCAGACCATGGTGATGGTGACCCAGTTGGGCGAGTTCAAGAAAATGTTCTTCGCCAGCGCCGTATTCACGGGTCTGCTGCTACTGGCGCGGCAATGGCGTCATGCCGTGTTTGTCGGTGCAACTCTGGCCGGGGCGGCGGTGATCAATACCGGGACCAAACTGTTTTTCGCCCGCGGCCGCCCGGAGATCCTCACCGACCCATTGACCAGCTTCAGCATGCCCAGCGGCCACGCCTCTGGTGCGTTTGCGTTTTTTCTGGCGTTGGCGGTGCTGGCCGGTCGCGGACAACCCACGCGCCTGCGCCTGACCTGGATGCTGCTGGGCTGTATTCCTGCGGCCTTCATCGCGCTGTCACGGGTCTACCTCGGCGCCCATTGGCCCACCGACATCCTGGCTGGCACGCTGCTGGCAATGACCGTCTGTGCATTCAGCCTCACCGTCTGCCAGTACCGCAGCCCATTGCCGCCGATGCCGCAGAAGGCCTGGTGGCTGGTATTACCCGCCGTGGTGGCGGTGCTCGGTTTCATTGCCTTTACCGGCACCCCCCACGCGCTGCTCAGGTACGCCTACTGATCCTGGGCCGGGCCGAGCCAATCAACTGGCGCGGCGCGGCGTTCAATACACCGCTCGCGTCGCTCCAGCAACATCTCATCAGCTATTTCCGCGGCGCGTTCAGCGATGTATTCCGGACCGCGCTTGGCGTCCAACCGCAGCAATTGCGCGGCAATACTGCCAAAAAAAGCGTCCCAGGCTGCCTGCTCCGATTGCACTAGCCGAATCATGTTCATCCCCGATCATTGTTGAGTGATCGGCGACTATTTCAGCCCACGCACCGGGAGCAACGAAGAAACATCTGAAAGTGGTGCAGGACTGATCCGAAACTCAGGTGAACAACTCACCCTGAAGTTCATCGAGCAGCATCTGGATCGCATCCAGCCGCTGCTGCGGGTCGTCGAGTTGCAGCAGGTCGATCTTGTCGGCCTCGGTGAACGGCAACAGATAAGCCAGTTGATTGCCCAAGGCTTGCTGGCCATCGGCATGGGTGCCCATGTCCAGCGACGCGACCATCGGATGTTCGGCCAGGGCCTGGAGCAAAGCCAGCAGGTCGGCATCCTCTTCTTCCAGCGCCTGGTCCGGCAGTTCTTCCAGCCATTGCACCTCGGCTACCAGCAACTGGTCCTTCTGCACCCCGGCGTCACGCACGCGGAAGCGCCGCCCGCCTTCGACGCGAATCCCCAGCAGGCCGTTGTCCTGCTGCTTGAAGTCGCGAATCAACGCTTCGCAGCCGATCAGCGCATAGCCATCCGGGGCCATGCCCACCTCCTTGCCATCGAGGATGCACACCACGCCGAAGCTTTCGCCCTTTTTCATGCAGCGGCTGATCATGTCCAGGTAGCGCGCCTCGAACAGTTGCAGGTCGAGGGTGCAGCCAGGGAACAGCACGGTATTGAGGGGGAACAGCGCCAGACTCATAAAGGCTTCCTTAAACCCGGTTTAAACAATCACTGACACGGCCAGCGGCAGGAATACCGCTGTGGCTACGCCCATCAGACTCATGGCCAGCGCCGCAAAGGCGCCACACTCTTCGCTTTCCTGCAGGGCCACCGAGGTGCCGACGGCGTGGGCAGTCATGCCCAGCGCCATGCCGCGCGCCTCGGGACTGTACACCCCAAGACGCGAGAGTAACGCCGGGCCAACCATTGCGCCCACCACCCCGGTGATCAGCACAAACACTGCCGCCAAGGCTGCCACACCGCCGATCTGCTCGGCCACCAGCATGGCAATCGGCGATGTCACCGACTTCGGTGCCATGGTCATCAACATCCTGTGTTCGGCGCCAAACCACCAACCCAGCAGTACGCACAGGCCGGTGGCCAGCACGCCGCCTATCACCAGCGTAGTAAAAATCGGCCAGAACAATTGACGAATCCGCCGCAGGTTCAGATAGAGCGGCACCGCCAGGGCCACCGTCGCCGGGCCCAGCAGGATCCCCATGATCTCCGTGCTCTTGCGGTACTCGGCGTAGCTCAGGCCGCACGTGAGCAACACGCCGATCACCAGCAGCATGGAGACCAGCACCGGTTGCAGGAAAATCCAGCGGGTTTTCTCAAAACCCGCCAGCACCAGCTGATAGGCACCCAGGGTGATACCGATACCGAACAGCGGGTGATGAATCACAGCCGTCCACGCGCCGTGCCAGTCGAAGATCATTGATCCTTCTCCTTGCGCTTGACCATGCGTTCCATCAACAACCCGACAAAGCCCATGGCGATCACCAGCGACAACACCAGTGCACCGACGATGGCCCAGAAATCAGCGGCAATATCCTTGGCATACACCATCACCCCCACCGCCGGCGGTACCAGCAGCAACGGCAAGTAACGCAACAAGCTACTGGCCGCCAGGCTCAGGGGCTCGCCGACTTCGCCACGCCAGATCAGGAAACCGAGCATCAACAGCAGACCGATGATCGGCCCCGGCAGTACCGGCACCAGCAAATGATTGATCGCCGTGCCGATCAATTGAAACAGCACCAGCCATGTCAGACCGCGTAACAGCATCCGTTCTCTCCCCCTCAAGACCCACCCGCATTATAAGCATGCCCGCCCTATGCCCCGGCATTCGCCAAAAGCATGGTGGGTTGACCGGGCTGGATGCCCATGATGATCTACATTGGTTCTCTGTAACCCCAAAAAACAGAACCGATGAACCAAGGAGAGACGCAATGCCCTATGTACCCGTAGCGCAGCTCAAAGACTATGTCGGCAAGGAACTGGGACGTTCCGAATGGCTCACCATCGACCAGGCGCGCATCAACCTGTTCGCCGAAGCCACCGGCGATCATCAGTTCATCCACGTCGACCCGGTCAAGGCCGCGCAAACCCCGTTCGGCAGCACCATCGCCCACGGTTTCCTGTCGCTGTCACTGATGCCCAAGCTGATGGAAGACATCCTGATCGTGCCCGAAGGCCTGAAGATGGCGGTCAACTACGGCCTGGACAGCGTGCGTTTCATCCAGCCGGTGAAGGTCAACTCCAAGGTGCGCCTGAACGTGACCCTCACCGATGTCACCGAGAAAAAGCCCGGCCAGTGGTTGCTCAAGGCCACCGCCACCCTGGAAATCGATGGCCAGGAAAAACCCGCTTACGTTGCCGAGTCGTTGTCGCTCTACTTCGTGTAAGCCCATCCCTGTGGCGAGCCACTGAAACTCGCCACAGGGTATGTAAATTTATGTATGAAACTCGCAGCTGCGGCATACTCGGCGCTCAAATATCCGGATCCCGCTATGCGCCCACTCGCCCCCCTTGCCCTTGCCCTGTTGCTCACCGCTTGCGGAGACGGCGAATCGCTGTTGCCGCCCGATGCGCGCCTGCCCGATGGCGGCCGTTACCGGGGCGATGTGGTCAATGGTTTGCTGCAAGGCCAGGGGCGCGTGGATTACCCCAACGGCAGCTGGTACGCCGGGCAGCTCGACAAAGGCCAGTGGCACGGCCAGGGCGAATGGCATGGCAGCAACGGCGAAATCTATAAAGGCCAGTTCCAGCAAGGCCTGTTCGACGGCCAGGGCAGCCTGACCACAGCCGGCAGCCACTATGTGGGCGGGTTCAAGAACGGTCGGCGCAACGGCGAAGGCACCCTCAAAGAAGGGCAGATGACCTATCGCGGCGAATTCAAGGACGACCAGTATTCCGGCCTCGGCCGCCTGGAACTGGCCGACGGCAGCCAGTATCAGGGCCAGTTCGCCCACGGCAAGCCGAACGGCGAAGGCCAGCGCAATGACGACAGCGGCAACCAGTTCAGTGGCCACTTCGTCGACGGCCAGTTGGAGGGCAACGGTACCTTCAACAGCGCGGACGGCGACATCTATGTCGGCCAGTTCAAACAGAACCAACTCAACGGCAAGGGCCGTTATGAAAACGCCGATGGCGACGTGTGGATCGGCCAGTTCAAGGAAGGCGCACTCAGCGGCAAGGGCGAGTTGATCGGCGTCGACGGCAGCCATTACGTCGGCCAGTTCAGCGATTGGCGCTTTACCGGCGAAGGCCGCCTGAACCTGACCGACGGCAGCTTCTACATTGGTGGCTTCGACAGCGACAACTATCAAGGCCGCGGCACCCTGGTACTCACCGATGGCACCGTACAAGCCGGCACGTGGGTCAACGGCATGCGCGTGCGTGATGCCGACGGCAAACTGTTGCCCGATCCGCTGGAAATCGGCGTACTGGCCCAGGGCCGCTTGCTCGACGCCGCCCTCGCCGCCGTGCCTGCATCCACCCCAGCAGTGGAGCTGTACACCCTGGCCGTGGCCGGCGACGGCAAACAGAGCGTGTTCCTGCGCGAAGCCGATTACGTCAGCAATATGCTCGCCACCCGCTTCGGCGCACGTGGGCAGATCCGCCTGGTCAACCACCGCGACCATATCGCCGACCGGCCACTGGCCACCCGCGAAAGCCTGCGCCGTGCCGTGCAAACCCTGGCCGAGCGCACCGGCCCGGAAGACCTGGTGTTTATCTACCTGACCAGCCACGGCACCCACGAACACGAGCTGGTGCTGGACCAACCACGCATGGAACTGGCCGATCTGCCCGCCGATGAGCTGGCCGCCGTGCTCGCGCCGCTGAAAAACCGCGACAAGATCGTCGTGATTTCAGCTTGCTACTCCGGCGGCTTCATCCCCGTGCTCAAAGACGAACGCACCCTGATCATGACCGCCTCGCGCGCCGACCGCGTGTCCTTCGGTTGTTCCGAAGAAGCCGACTTCACCTACTTCGGCGACGCCCTCTTCGCCCAAGCCTTCAACCAGACCGACGATTTGCAGCAAGCCTTCAAGCTGGCGCAGTTGCATGTGAGCGAACGCGAACAGGCAGACAACTTCGAAGCGTCCGAACCGCAGATCTGGGCCCCCAAAGGCGTGATCGCCCATTGGCAATTATTACGCAAGCAGCAGGCACGAAAGGCGCTGGAAAGCGTCTCAATGAATAGCAAGGAAGCCAAAGGCAACTAAGCTGTAACGTGTAACAAGGGGGAAACACCATGTACCTGACACCTCAGCATATCCTGCTCGCCGGCGCCTCTGGCCTCACCGGCGAACACCTGCTTGATCGCCTGCTCAACGAACCCACCGTGACCCGTGTACTTGCACCCACCCGCAAACCGCTGGCCGAGCACCCGCACCTGGAAAACCCGGTGGGCGACCCAGCGGTGTTCCTGCCGCAACTGAGCGGCCAGGTGGATATTGCCTTCTGCTGCCTGGGCACCACCATCAAGAAAGCCGGTTCCGAAGAGGCTTTTCGTGCCGTCGACCTGGATATGGTCGTAGCCTTTGCCAAGCGAGCGCGGGAGATGGGCGCGCGGCACCTGATCGTAATCAGTGCAATTGGCGCCGACCCGAAATCCTCGGTGTTCTACAACCGGGTCAAAGGCGAAATGGAACAGGCGCTCAAGGCCCAGGACTGGCCGCAGCTGACCATCGTGCGGCCTTCGTTGCTGTTGGGGGAACGGCTGGAGCCGCGCTTGGCCGAGCAATTGGCCGGGCCGCTGTCACGCCTGATCCCAGGCAAATACCACGGCATTGAAGTCTGCGAACTGGCACGGGCCATGTGGCGCCTGGCGCTGGAAGAGCAGGACGGGGTGCGGGTGGTGGAGTCGGACGAACTGCGCAAGCTCGGTAAATAAGGCCGAACACAAAGCAAAAATGTGGGAGGGGGCAAGCCCCTCCCACATTGGTTTTGTGATGCGTTTAAAATCCGGGCTAGAGCCCGCCAGTCGCGTTAAACCCTACCCCCAGCACCGTCAACACTGACAGCGGCAATAACAGCGTGTCGAGCAACGCGCTGGCTGGCAGGTCGACGCCGGGATAGCTGGGCGCCTCGGCACCGAACCGGTCCTTGGCGCAGCAACCTCCGTTCATTGCATACAAATCCAACCGCGTGCCGGCATACACCACCGGCGCGCCGGGCTGCGCGGCGTCCAGGGTACGTGCGGTGGCGCAGCCGGCCAGTTGCAGCGCCAGTATCACCAACAGTGCCTTATTCATCGCTGCTCAAATGATGTTCGCCCCAACGCGGCAGCATGTCCTGAGGGATATTCAACAGGTTGAGAATGCGCGCCACCACGAAATCCACCAGGTCATCGATGGTCTGCGGCTGGTGATAGAAGCCGGGCGACGCTGGCAGGATAGTCACCCCCAGGTTCGACAGCTTGAGCATGTGTTCCAGATGAATGCTCGAGTACGGCGCCTCACGCGGCACCAGGATCAACTGGCGGCGCTCCTTCAGCGTCACGTCGGCGGCGCGTTCAATCAGGTTGTTGCAAGCGCCCGTGGCAATCGCCGACAACGTCCCCGTGGAGCACGGCACCACCACCATTGCCGCCGGCGCGCCAGAACCCGATGCCACCGGCGACATCCAGTCTTCCTTGCCATAGACCTTGATCTGCCCCGCCGCCGCACCGGTGTACTCGGTGAGAAAGGCTTGCATCATCTGCACCTTGGGGGGCAGCGCGACATCAGTCTCGGTGGCCATCACCAACTGCGCGGCCTTGGAGATCAGGAAGTGCACCTCACGATCCTCACGCACCAGGCAATCCAGCAGGCGCAAGCCATACGGCGCGCCGGATGCGCCGGTCATCGCCAGGGTGACGCGTTCCGGGCCACTCATTTCAGCGCCTCGGCCAGTTTGCCGTGCAAGCCGCCGAAGCCGCCGTTGCTCATGACCACCACATGGGCGCCAGGCTTGGCCTGGTGCTTGACGAACTCAATGATGCCCTCGATGGAATCACAGACTTTCGACGGCACCGTGCACTGCGCCGCAATCGCCGGCAGGTCCCAGCCAAGATTGGCCGGTGCGTACCACACCGCCTGGTCGGCATCGTTAACGCTTTCCGGCAGGCCGTCGCGGTGGGCGCCGAGCTTCATGGAGTTGGAGCGCGGCTCGACGATCGCGATTACCTGGGCATCACCGACACGCTTGCGCAGGCCGTCCAGCGTGGTAGCAATCGCAGTCGGGTGGTGGGCAAAGTCGTCGTAGATGGTAATCCCATTCACCTCGGCGACTTTCTCCATGCGTCGCTTCACACTCTTGAATGCACTCAGCGCCGCGATGCCCATGGACGGCACCACGCCCACATGGCGCGCGGCGGCCAGGGTGACCAGGGCGTTGGCAACGTTGTGCTGGCCGGTCATGTCCCAATCGACAATGCCTTGGGCCTCGCCTTCAAACAGCACTTCAAACCTGGAACCGTCTTCACTGAGCAACTTGACCTGCCATTGCCCACCCGCCCCGGTGGTTTGCACCGGGGTCCAGCAACCCATCTCGATCACACGCTGCAAAGCTGGCTCGGTGGTCGGGTGGATGACCAGGCCTTCGCTGGGAATGGTGCGCACCAAATGGTGGAACTGTCGCTCGATGGCCGCCAAATCTGGAAAGATATCGGCGTGATCGAACTCGAGGTTGTTGAGGATCGCCGTGCGCGGACGGTAGTGGACGAACTTGGAGCGCTTGTCGAAAAAGGCGCTGTCGTATTCGTCGGCTTCAATCACGAAGAAAGGCGTATCGCCCAGACGCGCGGAGACCGAGAAGTTCTGTGGCACGCCGCCGATCAGGAAGCCCGGGCTCATGCCCGCGTGCTCCAGCACCCAGGCCAGCATGCTGCTGGTGGTGGTCTTGCCATGGGTGCCGGCAACGGCCAAGACCCAGCGACCTTGCAGCACATGGTCGGCCAGCCATTGCGGGCCGGACACGTAAGGCAAACCTTTGTTGAGTACGTATTCGACAGCAGGATTGCCACGGGACATGGCATTGCCGATCACCACCAGGTCCGGCACCGGGTCGAATTGCGCCGGGTCGTAACCCTGGGTCAACTCAATGCCCTGAGCCTCCAGTTGCGTGCTCATGGGCGGGTAAACATTGGCATCGGAGCCCGTTACATGATGGCCCAGCTCTTTGGCCAGAACCGCCATCGAACCCATGAAAGTGCCGCAGATACCAAGAATATGAATGTGCATAGTCGACCTCGTAAACATCGAGGCAGGTTAGCGCAGGGGGGCGAAAATCGCACTCTTTAGCTGTAGGACCAATCTATGGAGCCGCCCGTGCAATACCGTGCCGGCGCAGCTTTCTATACAGCGTGTTACGGCTGACACCCAACTGCTCCGCCGTGTGGGTCATGTGCCAGCGTTGTTGCTCCAGGGCCGTGAGCAGGGCGAGTCGTTCGGCGTCCCCCAGGGGCGACTCTGCAAGCCTGGCCTCGGCGACCGGCTGTGGCCGAGCCTGGCGGATCAACGCTGGCAAATCCTCAAGACCGACCCGCCCGTCGTCACACAGCGCTGCCAGCGTACGCAACACCGTGCGCAGTTGCCGGACGTTGCCCGGCCAGGGGTAGGTCAGCAGCGCCGAGCGTGCTGCCGGGTCGAGTTGTACGCTCTGCCCACCCGCCTCCTGCGCCAGCAGGAAATCCAGCAACTGATGCTTATCGCTGCGTTCACGCAACGCTGGCAAACCGACTTCCAGGCCGTTGAGCCGGTAGTACAAGTCTTCCCGAAAACTTCCGTCCTGCACGCGCTCCAGCAAATTCCGGTGAGTCGCGCTGATAATTCTGACATCAACCGCCTGGGGCTCACCGCCGATGGGCACCACCATGCGGTCCTCCAGCACCCTTAACAGGCGCGTCTGCAGCGCCAACGGCATATCGCCGATTTCATCGAGGAACAGCGTGCCGCCGTCGGCCTGTTGCAACTTGCCCTGCATGCCGTCCTTGCGCGCGCCGGTAAAGCTGCCGCCGCGATAGCCGAACAGTTCGCTTTCGATCAGACTTTCCGGGATGGCGGCACAGTTGAGGGCAACGAAAGCCTTGTCGGCGCGCTGGCTGGCGTGATGCACCGCCTTGGCGAAGGCCTCTTTGCCGGAGCCGGTTTCGCCGTTGATCAGCAAGGGCACATCACGCTCGAATACCCGCAGCGCCTTCCGGAAGTCACTCTGCAGTGTCGGGTCGCCCAGGCAGATACCGGCCAGGCGCACGGGCTCAGGCTTGACGATGGGCGCAGGCACACTGCGCGATTGACCGCGCAAAGCCGCGAACAAGTGCCGGCCATCCCGCGTGCGCAATGGCCAACTGGCGGTGGCATTGGCACTGGCGCGACCGAGCAGTTGGTCCAGGGAACACTCGAAAAACGCCTCCACCGGTTGCCCCGTCAAGCCACCCCGAACCTGCCCCAGCAGGTTGAGTGCGCTCTGGTTGACGGCACAAATCCGGCCCTCGCCGTCAAACGCCAGCAGCCCTTCACTGAACAGGCCCACCGACTCGGCCTGCAGATGAAAGCGCAGCAGCCAATGGTTTTCGAAGTGACGCAGGAAGTAGCAACTCTCGATCATCTTCGCCGACAGGTTGACCAGCGCCATGGTGTGGAATTGGCTCTGGCGCGACACCTCCTCACGGGCCGACGACACGTCCAGCACCGCCAGCAGGTCGCCATGGGGGTCGAATACCGGGCTCGCCGAACAGGTCAGTCCAGTGTGGCGCCCACGAAAATGTTCGTCGCGATGAATGGTCAACGACTGGCGTTCCACCAGGCAGGTGCCGATGCCGTTGGTGCCCTCGCACGCTTCGCTCCAATCCGCACCGAGCCACAACCCGGCGCGTTCGAAAATCTTGCGCTCGGACGGCGCCGTGACACAGTTGAGGATCACCCCACGCGCATCGGTCAGCAGCACCGCATGGCCAGCGCCCGACAGCTGCTGGTGCAGGCTGTTCATCTCGCTGCCAGCGATATGCAGCACCTGTTGCAGGCGCTCACGGCTTTCCAGCAGGCGGCCATGCTCAAGCACCGTAGGGGCGATGGTTTGCGCAGGGTCGAGGTGGTAGTCCTCCAGGCAGCGCAGCCAGGAACGGGCGATGGACGGGTCGCTGGACGGATCGCGCCCGCGCGCCACGGTGAGGACTTGCTGGGCATGGCGACTGAAATGATCGTTATGCATGTTCTTATTATTCTCCCTGCGTGAGAGCAACCAGCATCCCCCAGGCACCCAGCCAATGCAATCCCGGACCGACCCGCCGGTCACAGCGTGTACCGTTTATGGCACAAACTGTCACAGCGCCTGTACCACCTGTGTCACAGCAAAGCTTTGCAACAAACCCCAACCCCTTGATTTCCCTGGCCTGCAAAGCAGTGGCCCAACCTTTGCTCTACGCTTTACCAAGCGCTTGCGCGCTGCACTCCAATAAACATAAAAGCCAGGAGATACCCACCATGCGTTACGCACACCCCGGTACTGAAGGCGCGATCGTTTCGTTCAAGGCCAAGTACGGCAACTACATTGGTGGCGAATTCGTTGCCCCGGTCGATGGCAACTATTTCACCAACACCTCGCCGGTCAACGGCAAGCCTATCGCCGAATTCCCGCGCTCCACTGCCAAAGACATCGACAAGGCGCTGGACGCCGCCCACGCTGCCGCTGACGCCTGGGGCAAGACCTCGGCCCAGGACCGCTCGCTGGTGCTGCTGAAAATCGCCGACCGCATCGAACAGAACCTCGAACTGCTGGCCATCACCGAAACCTGGGACAACGGCAAGGCCGTGCGTGAAACCCTCAACGCCGACATCCCGCTGGCGGCTGACCACTTCCGCTACTTCGCAGGCTGCATCCGCGCCCAGGAAGGCACCAGCGCCGAGATCAACGAACACACCGCGTCCTACCACTTCCACGAGCCGCTGGGCGTGGTCGGCCAGATCATCCCGTGGAACTTCCCGCTGCTGATGGCCGCCTGGAAACTCGCCCCGGCCCTGGCCGCCGGCAACTGCGTGGTACTCAAGCCCGCCGAGCAAACGCCGCTGGGCATCAACGTGCTGATGGAAGTGATCGGCGACCTGCTGCCACCGGGCGTGCTGAACGTGGTGCACGGTTTCGGCCGCGAAGCCGGCGAAGCCCTGGCCACCAGCAAGCGTATCGCCAAGATCGCCTTCACGGGCTCCACGCCGGTGGGCTCGCACATCATGCACGCGGCGGCCGAGAACATTATCCCGTCCACTGTTGAGCTGGGCGGCAAGTCGCCGAACATCTTCTTCGCCGACATCATGAAAGCCGAACCGTCGTTTATCGAGAAAGCCGCTGAAGGCCTGGTGCTGGCGTTCTTTAACCAGGGCGAAGTGTGCACCTGCCCATCCCGTGCGCTGGTGGAAGAGTCGATCTACGACGAGTTCATGAAAGTAGTGATGAAGAAAGTCGAGCAGATCAAACGCGGCGACCCGCTGGACACCGACACCATGGTCGGCGCCCAGGCGTCCGAGCAGCAGTTCGACAAGATCCTGTCCTACCTGGAAATTGCCAAGGGCGAAGGTGCGCAACTGCTGACTGGCGGCAAGGTCGAGCAGCTCACTGGCGACATGGCCGGCGGCTATTACATCCAGCCGACCCTGCTCAAGGGCACCAATGAAATGCGCGTGTTCCAGGAGGAAATCTTCGGCCCGGTGGTGAGCATCACCACCTTCAAGGACGAAGCCGAAGCCCTGGCGATTGCCAACGACACCGAGTTCGGCCTGGGCGCCGGCGTGTGGACCCGCGACATCAACCGCGCCTACCGCATGGGCCGTGCGATTAAAGCTGGCCGCGTGTGGACCAACTGCTACCACCTGTACCCGGCGCACGCCGCGTTTGGCGGTTACAAGAAGTCCGGAGTGGGCCGTGAGACGCACAAGATGATGTTGGATCACTACCAGCAGACCAAGAACTTGCTGGTGAGCTACGACATTAATCCGCTGGGCTTCTTCTAACTAACCCCTCCCCTCCCACAGTTGAAATGTACTCAAATGTGGGAGGGGTTTGCCCTCTCCCACACTTAGCTCTCCACAAGTACTTACGAATTGCATTCGGCACACAGAGGCCGAGTTAAAAACAATAACAATGAAAGGTACTTCTTCATGCCTAGCGAACCGACTGGATCTTCTGTCGACTTCGAAAAAGTCGACTCCCAATACTTCCAACAACGCGAACTTAAAAAAGGTGCCGCCGGCTGGGTGCTGCTGGTCGGCCTTGGCGTTGCCTACGTCATCTCCGGCGACTACGCCGGCTGGAACTTCGGCCTGGCCCAGGGTGGCTGGGGCGGTATGTTCCTCGCCACATTGCTGATGGCCACCATGTACCTGTGCATGTGCTTTTCCCTGGCCGAACTGTCTTCCATGATCCCCACCGCCGGCGGTGGCTACGGCTTTGCCCGCAGTGCCTTCGGGCCTTGGGGCGGGTTCCTGACGGGCACCGCCATCCTGATCGAATACGCCATCGCCCCCGCCGCCATCGCGGTGTTTATCGGTGCCTATTGCGAGTCGCTGTTCGGTATCGGCGGCTGGATGATCTACCTGGCGTTCTACATCATCTTTATCGGCATCCATATCTTCGGCGTCGGTGAAGCCTTGAAGCTGATGTTCGTGATCACCGCCATCGCCGCGATTGCACTGGGCGTATTCCTGGTGTCGATGGTGCCGCACTTCAATGTCGCCAACTTGCTGGATATCCCGGTAAGCGAAGCCAAGGGCGCCAGCACCTTCCTGCCATTCGGCTATGTCGGCGTGTGGGCGGCGATCCCCTATGCGATCTGGTTTTTCCTTGCCGTAGAAGGCGTGCCGCTCGCCGCCGAAGAAACCAAGAACCCCAAGCGCGACCTGCCCCGGGGCTTGATCGGCGCCATTGTGGTGCTGACCAGTTTTGCCCTGTTGATCCTGGTGATCGCACCGGGCGGCGCGGGCACCTACGCGCTGATCAAATCCGGTAACCCGCTGGTGGAAGCGCTGGCGCTGTCCTATGGCGGTTCGACCTGGATGGGCAGCTTCGTCAACCTGGTCGGTCTGGCCGGCTTGATCGCCAGCTTTTTCTCGATTATCTACGCCTATTCACGGCAGATCTTTGCCTTGTCCCGTGCCGGCTACCTGCCGCGCAAACTGTCCCAGACCAACAAGAGCAAGGCACCGGTACTGGCCCTGGTGATCCCCGGCATTATCGGTTTCGGCCTGTCGCTGACCGGCCAGGGGGATTTGCTGATTCTGGTGGCGGTGTTTGGCGCGACCATTTCCTACGTGCTGATGATGGCCGCGCACATCACCCTACGCATCCGTCGCCCCAAAATGGACCGTCCTTATCGCACGCCGGGCGGCATCTTCACGTCCGGTGTAGCCCTGGTACTGGCCTGCGTGGCCGTCGTTGCGGGCTTTTTGGTGGATCCACGGGTGGTGATTGGCGCCGCAATCATCTATGGAGTATTAATTGCTTACTTTGCTTTCTACAGCCGGCATCACTTGGTAGCAGGCACGCCCGAAGAAGAATTCGCCGCGATCCAGGCCGCAGAGGCCGCCTTGCACTAACTGCCGTAAACCTCGACGCGGGTTCCTCTCCTGCCCGCGTCGTCAAGGAGACACTGTATGGCAAGCTTTTCCCACGCGGTGGGTGCACAGACCTACCGCTTCGACAGCCTCAAGGACGTGATGGCCAAGGCCAGCCCCGCGCGTTCCGGGGACTTTCTCGCCGGCGTCGCCGCGCAGAACGATGGTGAGCGGGTGGCGGCGCAAATGGCGCTGGCCAATATCCCGCTGAAACACTTCCTCGAAGAAGCGCTGATCCCCTATGAAAGCGATGAAGTCACCCGGCTGATCATCGACACCCACGACAAGCAGGCTTTCGCCGTGGTCAGCCACCTGACCGTCGGCGGCCTGCGCGACTGGCTGCTGAGCGACGCCGCCGATGAACAATCCCTACGCGCATTGGCGCCGGGGCTGACACCGGAAATGGCAGCGGCCGTGTCGAAGATCATGCGCGTGCAGGACCTGGTACTGGTGGCGCAGAAGATCCGGGTGGTCACTCAGTTTCGCGGCACCATGGGCCTGCGGGGGCGCCTGTCGACCCGCCTGCAACCCAACCACCCGACCGACGAGCCGGCGGGCATCGCCGCGAGCATCCTCGACGGCCTGCTCTACGGTAACGGCGACGCCATGATTGGCATCAATCCGGCCACCGACAGCATCGCCTCGATCTGCGCCATGCTGGAGATGCTCGACGCCATCATCCAACGCTACGAAATCCCCACCCAGGCCTGCGTGCTGACCCACGTCACCACCTCCATCGAAGCCATCAACCGCGGCGTGCCGCTGGACCTGGTGTTCCAGTCGATTGCCGGCACCGAAGCGGCCAATGCCAGTTTCGGCATCAGCCTGAGCGTGCTGCAGGAAGGTTACGAGGCGGGCTTGAGCCTGAACCGGGGCACCTTGGGCCAGAACCTGATGTATTTCGAAACCGGCCAGGGCAGCGCCTTGTCGGCCAACGCGCATTTTGGCGTCGACCAGCAAACCTGCGAAACCCGCGCCTATGCGGTGGCCCGGCATTTCAAGCCGTTCCTGGTGAATACCGTGGTCGGTTTTATCGGCCCCGAGTACCTGTACAACGGCAAGCAGATCATTCGCGCGGGCCTTGAAGACCACTTCTGCGGCAAGCTGCTCGGCGTGCCCATGGGGTGCGACATCTGCTACACCAACCATGCCGAAGCCGACCAGGACGACATGGACACCCTGCTGACCCTGCTGGGCGTCGCCGGGATTAACTTCATCATGGGTATCCCCGGCTCCGACGACATCATGCTCAACTACCAGACCACCTCGTTCCACGACGCCCTGTACGCTCGCCAAACATTGGGTTTAAAGCCGGCGCCGGAGTTTGAACAGTGGCTGGCCAAAATGGGCATCTTTACGCAAGCCGACGGCAAGGTGCGCTTCGGCAACAGCCTGCCACCGGCGTTTCGCCACGCCTTGGCGCAATTGGGATGAAGGAGCCGCCTGTGCAACTCGACCTGCCTGAAAACCCGTGGCTGGAACTGCGCCGCCTGACCCCGGCGCGGATTGCGCTGGGCCGCACCGGCACCAGCATTCCCACCAACGCACAGCTTGATTTTCAGTTCGCCCACGCCCAGGCGCGGGACGCGGTGCACCTGCCCTTTGACCATGCCGGCCTGAGCAGTCAGTTAGCCGAACGTGGGCGTGACAGTCTGTTGCTGCACAGTGCCGCAACCGACCGGCATAGCTACCTGCAACGTCCGGATTTGGGGCGGCGCTTGAGTGATGAATCGGCCCAGAGCCTGCGGGATTACGCGGCTGCGCATCCGGGCGGCATGGACCTGGCGGTCGTGGTGGCTGATGGTTTGTCGGCGCTGGCGGTGCATAAACATACGTTGCCGTTTCTTACGCGCATGGAAGAACAGACCCACGCCGAAGGGTGGTCCTTGTCGCCGGTGATCCTGGTGGAACAGGGCCGCGTGGCGGTGGCCGACGAAATCGGGCAACTGCTCGGCGCCAAGATGGTGGTGATCCTCATCGGTGAACGGCCGGGGCTCAGTTCGCCGGACAGTTTGGGGCTGTATTTCACCTACAACCCCAAGGTCGGCCTCACCGATGCCTATCGCAACTGCATCTCCAATGTACGCCTGGAAGGCTTGAGCTATGGCATGGCGGCCCATCGCCTGCTGTACTTGATGCGAGAGGCGTGTCGCCGGCAGCTGTCGGGGGTCAACCTGAAGGACGAGGCCCAGCTTCAGACGATCGAATCCGACGACCCGGACCTGATGAAGGGCAATTTCCTGCTCAGCCCACCCACCGACTGATCCCGGCACGATTGCGCTTTTTCGCGTCTTTAGGCAGCATCAAGTCACGGCCGCTCGTGTGGTCATACCCCATTTGGAAGTTGAGGCCTGGCATGCGGATTACTCAAGCGACCCTGGAACACCTGGACCTGTTGACCCCATTGTTCGTCAAGTACCGCGAGTTCTATGGGGCCCTGCCCTTTCCGGATTCGTCACGGGCCTTCCTGGAAAAGCGCCTGCGCCGCAAGGAGTCGGTGATCTACCTGGCCCTGGCCGATGACGATGACAAACGCGTGCTCGGGTTTTGCCAGCTTTACCCGAGCTTTTCCTCGCTGTCGCTTAAACGTGTGTGGATCCTCAACGACATCTATGTGGCCGAAGACGCGCGCCGACAACTGGTGGCGGACAATTTGATACGCACAGCAAAGAAGATGGCCAAGGAGACCCATGCGGTCCGGCTGCGGGTGTCGACCAGCAGTAATAACCAAGTGGCGCAAAAGACGTACGAGTCAATCGGGTTTCGTGAAGACACCGAGTTCAAGAACTACACGTTGCCGATCAGCGAAGACTGATTCCCTTACACGTAGACACCCTGTGGGAGGGGTCTGCCACCGATAGCGGCTTTTCAGTCAGACTATTTATAACTGACACGGCCTCATCGGTAGCAAGCCCCTCGCACAGCGGGTTATGTGGCGCCCAGCGCACCGTGTACTGCGACATCCCCCGCTACAAAACCAACACGCTTTTCACCTCTCAATCCGTATAATGCGGACCTTTCAGGGTTGTAAGAAACACTACATACACGTGTAGCCTTATTACCCGAGCTTCCGCACAGGCCTGCCGAGTCGGGCCGTTCACACAGGTGCCATCCATGGATTTCAACCCGCTCGACCTTATCCTGCATCTCGACGTGTACCTCGACATGCTGGTAACCAACTATGGTCCGTGGATATACGCCATTCTGTTCCTGGTCATCTTTTGCGAAACCGGCCTGGTGGTCATGCCGTTCCTGCCAGGTGATTCGCTGCTGTTTATCGCCGGCGCCGTCGCTGCGGGCGGCGGCATGGACCCGGTCTTGTTGGGCGGGCTGTTGATGTTGGCGGCGATTCTCGGCGACAGTACCAATTATGTGATCGGGCGAACGGCGGGAGAACGCCTGTTCAGCAACCCGAACTCGAAAATCTTCCGCCGCGACTACCTGCAAAAGACCCACGATTTCTACGACAAGCACGGCGGCAAAACCGTGACCCTGGCGCGCTTCCTGCCGATCCTGCGGACCTTTGCGCCGTTCGTTGCCGGTATCGCAAAAATGCCTTACCCACGCTTCTTCGGCTTCAGCGTGCTGGGCACCATCCTCTGGGTCGGCGGCCTGGTGACCCTGGGCTACTTCTTCGGCAACGTGCCATTTATCAAGAAAAACCTCTCGCTGCTGGTGGTGTTCATCATCCTGCTGTCGCTGGTGCCGATGATCATTGGCGTGTTCCGCAGCCGCTTTGGCCGCACGTCTTCAGAAGCCAAGTCGCAGTAACCTGGCATGTGGTCCCTCAGCGCCTGGCGTCGCCGGCGCCTGCTGGCCAAGCACCCGATTGCCGATGACACCTGGCAGCGGGTGCGCCACCACCTGACCTTCCTCGACGGCATCAGCGCCGAGCAGGACCAGTGGCTGCGCGAAGCCTGCGTGGTGTTCCTCGCCGAAAAACACCTCACCGCCCTGCCCGGCGTCGAGCTGCACCAGGAACAACGCCTGCTGCTCGCCGCCCAGGCGCAATTGCCGCTGATGAACCTGGGTGACCTCGACTGGTACCAGGGTTTCCATGAAATCGTGCTGTACCCCGACGACTTCCTCAGCCCCCAGCGCCATCGCGACAGCAGCGGCATCGAACACGAGTGGGACGGCGAACACAGCGGCGAAGCCTGGCAGCAAGGCCCGGTGATCCTCGCCTGGCCGGGCGTACTGGCCAGCGGTCAGTGGGAAGGCTACAACCTGGTGATCCACGAACTGGCCCACAAGCTCGACATGCTCAACGGCGACGCCAACGGCCTGCCGCCGCTGCACCACGACATGCGCGTGCAGGAATGGGCCAGCGTGATGCAGAGCGCTTATGACGATCTCAATCGCCAACTGGACGCCAACCCCGACGCCGAGACGGAGATAGACCCCTACGCGGCGGAAAACCCGGCGGAGTTCTTTGCGGTCACCAGCGAATATTTTTTCAGCGCCCCGGATTTACTCGTCAACCGTTATCCACAGGTGTACGCCCAACTCAGCCGCTTTTACCGCCAGGATCCCTTGGCCCGCCTGACCCAACTGCAAGCGCACGACCCGCGTTATCAGCCACAAGGCGAATGACCGTACGACGTCTGGCGCATGGCATCGCCGTCAGAATATGCCTATAATCGCCGCCACTTTTAGGCCAATCCGGCCATGTCATATGGCCAACTACGGGGGCAACGCCCAATGAGCTACAGCAAGATTCCGGCTGGCAAAGACCTGCCGAACGACATCTACGTCGCCATCGAGATTCCGGCCAACCACGCGCCGATCAAATACGAAATCGACAAAGACAGCGACTGCCTGTTCGTTGACCGTTTCATGGCCACCCCGATGTTCTACCCGGCCAACTACGGTTTTATCCCTAACACCCTGGCCGACGACGGTGACCCCCTCGACGTGCTGGTCGTAACCCCTTACCCGGTTACCCCAGGCTCGGTCATCCGCGCTCGCCCAGTCGGCATCCTGAACATGACCGACGACGGCGGCGGTGATGCCAAAGTGATCGCAGTGCCACACGACAAGCTGTCCCAGCTGTACGTGGACGTGAAGGAATACACCGACCTGCCGCCACTGCTGCTGGAACAGATCAAGCACTTCTTCGAGAACTACAAAGACCTCGAAAAAGGCAAATGGGTGAAGATCGACGGTTGGGGCAACGCAGACGCCGCCCGCGCCGAGATCATGAAGTCGGTCGCAGCCTACAAAGGCTGATACCCGCTACTCATTGCCTCGGCAATTGAAAAAGCCCCGATTATTCGGGGCTTTTTTTGTGGGAAAAATTAAACGACAAGTTCAATGCTTTATAAGCTTAGTTTAACCACCGCTCAAATCCGAAGTAACAAGCTACAACTAAGCAAAAACCTACAGGCCTAACTCAACGCATGGTTTATTTGATGTGTTTTCTCGGCCAGTAAACTCTGCGTTTATGAATACATCAGGTGATCGCTTAAAAGCGCTATTAAGGGAAGTTCATCTTTCCGCCTCCGACTTCGCCAAAAACCGTGGTGTCACGCCTCAACACGTGAACAACTGGTTCAAACGCGGTGTACCCATGGGCCGACTCAACGAGATCGCAGAACTGCTGTGTATCTCCAGCCGTTGGCTACGCACCGGCGAAGGCCCCAAACACCCACCGGCCAACTTCCTGCTGGAAGGCCCGAGCATCAGGAAAGGACTCCCCACCCGCGAAGAAAGTGGCAAATACCTCACAGGCCCCGCCTGCAGCCCGGAAAAAATCGACGTGGAGATCCCCCTCCACCCCACCTTCACCTCAACCGAACGCATCCGCGTCTCCCTGCACACCCTCGAAACCCTCAACGTCAACCCCGACCGCGCGCTGGGCGCGTACATGGTCGACAACAGCATGATCGACATCATCCAACAAGGCGCCACCCTCGCCATAGACAAAGGCCGCACCCAAATCATCGACGGCGAAATCTACGCCGTCGAACACGATGGAATGCTACGCATCAAATACCTCTACAACCGCCCAGGGGGTGGTTTGCGCATGCGCAGCCACAACGCCGGCGAACACCCGGATGAATACCTGACGCACGAGCAACGGTTCGAACAGAACTTCCAGATCGTGGGCTGGGTGTTCTGGTGGTCCACCCTCAACAACCGCCGCCCACCCGTGCCGCTGGATGAGCATCTTTTGGGCTGGGAAGGCTCTAAATCGGAACCGGAGGTGGGCAACTGAGGTGAATGTGGGTATCATGCGCCGCACATTTGGCAGGGGGTTGCGTTGCGCTAACCACCCTGCTCGGCGATGCGGAGGATTTCCCGCGGATGCCCCTACTATTCAGCCCGACGCAATGTGGGCTGAGCGATTTGAAGGCTGCTGAGGTTTGTCAAAAACAAGCTGAGGCGGTCACAGAGAAGCCGGCCACAAGCCGGCTTTTTAATGCCTGATAAGTATCGTTACTCAATTGTCCAACAGCTATTGGACAATTGAGTAATCAAAAGCGGGTTGCTATACCCTGCCCTTCTCTCAGTCGCCTTACGCGGGCTGCATACACTCCACAGCCCGTTCCGCTACCATCTTTGCCATCTCCACCAAATGCATCACCGCTCTCTGCGGCGCACCCAATGGCTCACCGAGCACTTGCGATGTAGCCACCGCACACTGCAGCAACTCAGCCACACGCACCCAGGCATCCTCAAAGCTCAATTCTTCATTGACAACAAAAGGGTAGGTCGCACCCGATGACGGCGAATCCGCAACAACGTTATCCATAGCAAACCTCCAATCGATAATTTGGAGCTGCCACTAACCGCGACTAAACGAAAGGTGGCAGCTGTACGCAGGTTAGTCGACCGGTCGATTGGAAACCCGGCGCACCCGGAGGTGCCCTGCGCACAGCCACCATAAGATGCAGGCGAAGGGGCCTGACTCATGAGTTGCTTATGCGCCAATCGAATCCGGGCGACTAAACCCGATCGCTGAATGTGCAGCGACGATTCGCAGCCTAGTCGTGCATTTTCGCTAGCGCAAGCGGCTGGGATTTTCTAGGAAATGTCCCGCAAATGAAAGGGATCTAACCTGCTGGCACAACGAATTCGAGAACGCTGTGGGACTGCTGACTCCTATGATTTTTCAGCAGTCCTCCATGATACGTACGGCCATTACATGTCAAAGTGATGCCACAATAGAATCGCTTATCTCATCCTGCCAACTGATGAGCGAGCAGGAATGAAACGACTTCAGCTCATACACAGGTCAAGGAGACCGATATGCCGGATATCAAGGAACAAAAACTCCTCTATCACCTCACTTCACTGGAAAACCTGAGCAGTATTTTTCAGAGCGGACTTAAACCGCGAGCGCAGCTCAAGGCGTTCGAAGATGTGGCTGATGCCGAGATTCTGAAAAAACGACAAGGTCTCGCACTAGAGCAGTACGTACCTTTCCACTGGTTTGCCGCAAACCCGTTCGATGGAAGCGTTCAACGCAGAAGGCCTGACGCTCAATTTGTCGTGATTACGGTTCATCGAAACCTGGCAATTAGAAAGCAATGGAAAGTCATTCCCCACCATCCATTGGCTAACGATGCCATTCAGTTGCTCGATTATGCTGAGGGCTTCGAGGCGATCAATTGGGAGCTCATGAATGCCAGGGACTACCATGACCCACAATGCAAGAGCATCTGCATGGCTGAATGCCTATCGCCCGATGTAGTTTCCCCTAACGATTTCTTCAAGGTTTTTGTTTCTAATGCAGAAGTAGAAGCCCTCTGCGAGTCTAAAATGCGCGAGGCAGGCGTTAATGTACAAATCGGAGTGAATCGAGGCATGTTTCTTAGATGATTTATAGCAACCTGAATCCAGAAAAGGCTCTGATCTGGCGGATCGTTCATCGCGACAATCTGCCCTGGATTCTGGACAACGGCCTGCACTGCGCCAGCTCCGAGGTGCAGGCACCGCAGTACGTGAACATCGGCAATGCTGACTTAATCGACAAACGCCGCACTCGCTGCGTTCCTATCGCACCTGCAGGCGTGTTGGCCGACTACGTGCCCTTCTACTTCACGCCTTTCTCTGTAATGATGAAAAACATCCAGTCGGGATGGAGCGTTCAGCAGCGCAGCAATGACGAGATTGTGATTCTGGTCTCCAGCCTGCCACGCGTCGCCGAGCTTGGCCTACCGTTCGTCTTCACAAACGCACATGCGTACCCGGATTGGACAGACTATTACAGCGATCTGACGAATCTCCACGAGATCGATTGGTCTATCCTTCAACGGCGTGACTTCAAACGTGACCCCGATGACCCTCGCAAAATGGAGCGTTATCAGGCTGAAGCGCTGATTTACCACCACCTACCGATTACAGGACTCCTTGGCATCATGTGTTACACCGATGCGATGAAAGAACGCATAGAGCAGGACGTTGCCGCCAGAGGCCTGACGTTGTCTGTACATGCGCGTCCGGGATGGTATTTCCAATGATCAGATTCACCCAAGGCAACCTTCTGGAAGCCAACACCGAAGCCCTCGTCAACACGGTGAATACTGTGGGCGTGATGGGCAAGGGCATCGCGCTGATGTTCAAAGAGCGCTTTGCAGAAAACTATCGCTTGTACGCGGCAGCCTGTAAGGCTGGCGAGGTAGAGACCGGAAAAGTTCACGTGACTGCGGTCAACGAATTGGACGGTCCTCGCTGGATCGTTAACTTCCCGACCAAACGTCACTGGCGATCACCATCACAGATGGCATGGATAACAGAGGGTCTACACGATCTACGTCGTTTTTTGATCGAAAACCATGTGAAGTCTGTGGCGGTCCCCCCCTTAGGTGCAGGTAACGGCGGCCTGAAATGGCCAGACGTTCGCGAACAGATCGTTGATGTCTTGAGTGATCTGGATGTTGATGTACTTGTGTTTGAGCCTTCCAATCAGTACCTGAATGTCGCCAAACGGAGCGGCGTGGAGAAGCTCACACCAGCCCGCGCACTTATTGCGGAACTGGTTCGGCGATACTGGGTGTTAGGAATGGAATGCAGCCTGCTTGAGATTCAAAAGCTGGCCTGGTTCCTGGAGCGTGCTATTGAGAAGCGGCCAGACCTCAAGAACCCGCTGGACCTTAAGTTCGTTGCTCATAAGTACGGGCCGTACGCCAATCGGTTGGAACATCTGCTTAACAACCTGGACGGTAGTTATCTGCACTGCGATAAGCGCATCGGTGATGCGGAAAACAGTGATGTAATCTGGTTCGACCAAGACCGCAAAGCCTTTCTACAAACCTATCTTAAAACAGAAGCCAAGGAATATTCCGAAGCCCTGGAGTGCACTGCCGAATTGATTGACGGCTTTGAGTCACCGTTTGGTATGGAGTTGCTGGCGACAGTCGATTGGTTGCTGAGCCAGAAAAATATCTCCCCTAGCGTCCCTGCTATGCGCGAGGCATTGAAGCAATGGGAGGGCGGAGCCGGTGCTGGGGCTCGCAAGAACAAACTGTTCGACGACCAAGCGCTTGAGATCGCACTCAAACGACTTACGCATAACCACTCAAATGCTCAGATGGCTACCTGCTGAGAATCAGAAATTTGCCCGCTGACGCGGGCATTTAGCCAATCGGTTGAGCCGTGTCGTGCCAGTACTGACTGAGAAGCCCAGCAGGCTGTTTCAATCCAATATCAAATGCGGCAAAAACCGGCTCGAATCCTTGGTAATCAAACTATTATCCTCCCGCACTCCAATCCCCGCCGCCTGGTCCCCAATCACCCAAGACCCAATCAACGTATAGCTGTCCCCAAACCGCGGCAACGGCGCAAACTCCTGAAGAATAAACGGCGCATCCGTGTAGGGACCGTCCTCCTTCACTATCAGCCCATCAGCCGTTTGCAGCTCGATATTCGCCCCTTCCCGCGAGAAAAACGGCTTGCGCACCCAGCCCTTCGGCACAGCTTTACCCGGTTCGGTATCTAGGTGGGCCGCGAGCAAATTCGGGTGGCCTTTGTTGAATTCCCACAGCAGCGGCAGGATGCCTTTATTGGAAATGATGGATTTCCACGCAGGCTCGAAAAACTGTGTGTCGCTCTCGGCAATCGCGGCGCCGAAGGGTTCGTGGAAGATGAATTCCCAGGCGTGCAGTTTGAACAGGTGGGGAATCCAGCGGTCCTGGAGGTCGACGAAGCGGCCTTCGCCGGTCAGGCCGATGTCTTCGATGTCGATGTGGCGTGATTCGATGCCGACTTTTTCCGCGACGAGGCGCAGGTAGTCGGTGGTGCCTTTGTCTTCGACCGAGTCTTTCATTGAGGCGAAGTAGAACGGCTGGTTGACCTGCAGTTGGGCGAAAGCCTGGTGCAGTTTGGTGTCGATGCTGTTGAACTGGTCGGCATGCTTGGGCAGCAAGCCGCGTTCGATGCATTGCTCCAGCCAGCCCCACTGAAACGCCGCCGCCTCGTAGAGGCTGGTCGGTGTGTCGTAGTTGAGTTCCAGCAGTTTGGCGGGGCCGGTGCCGTTGTAGGAGAAGTCCATGCGCCCGTACAGGTGCGGGTGGCCTTCGAGCCAAGAGGTCTTGATCATGTCGAAGAAGGGCGCGGGAATGCTCAGGCGTTCGAGCAGCTCTTCGCTCTGGACCACGCGGGCGACGAGGTCCATGCACATGTCGTGGATCTCGGTGGTCGGGTCTTCGAGGTCGTGCTCGATTTGCTTGAGCGTGAACTGGTAATACGCGCTCTCGTCCCAGTAGGGTTCGTTGTCGATGGTATGGAACAGAAAGCCAAGGTTTTCAGCCGTCTGTTTCCAGTCATCACGCTCTGCGCAATGGATTTTCTTCATGGCCCGGTTTCCTTAACTGCTCGACCCGCCGCCGCCCCAGCCGCTGCGTGCGCTGGCCTTGCTGCCGAAGCCGCCACGGGAGGTGGCCGACGCCACGGAGCTCGACTGGCTGGAGGAGCGCAGCGTGTTGGTGTAATTGCTGCTGCCGTAACGGGCCTGATTCGAGCGGCCAAACGTCGCGCCATTGGAGACACGCTGATTGAGCGTCGAGTTGCCGTAGTTGCCGCGATCATCGCGGTAGCGGTATACGGGCTCAGAGCGGTAGCTGTTGCGATTGCTGCTCAGCATGTTGCCGATCAGCAGACCGGTCAGCAGGCTGCTGGTGGAAAAACCTGAGCCGCCGCTTGCCTGAGCGTTACCCGCCTGAGCGTTGGCAGCGTCTACCTGGGATTGTGTCACCTGGCCTTCGGCGGTCAGTTCAAAACCGCCCAGCTTAGGAATGAACTGGCCATTGGAGTCCAGCTGGCACCAGCCGGCGACAAAGTCGGCATCGCAATCGGCCTGGCTGGCGTATACCGGGGCGATGCGGCGATGCTCGGCCATGGCGGTCATGTAGGCGTCCGAACAGACGTCCACCGGAAGCTTTTCATCGGCACATTGCTGCACCGACTGGAAGTTGTACTTCTTCTGCAAATCGTAGGTTTTTTCCGTCGGCCCACAGCCGGATATCGCCATGGCGACCGACGCTGCCAGCGAAAGCTGGACGTACTTGCTTCGTTTCATCGGGAGCTCCGTGCGCAATCAGTTCTGGGTAGGCGTCATGCAGGCGGCATTCAACATGCCGACGCTGATGGCTACGGCGGCCACGTAGATGCCCGCTGCGAGCTCGCCTCTCTTGATGCGCTCGGAAGTGCCTTTAAGCACGAGGCTGGTCAGCAGAAACGCCAACAGTTGGACGACGGCTGCGATCACCGCCCAGACGACGAAGTCGAGGATGCTGATCGAGTAGGCAATCACGTTGCTGGCCGGAATGGCGAAACCGACGATGGCGCCGCCCAGGGCGACTGCCGCGGAAACGTTGCCCGCCCGGATCAGCTCGAACTCCTTGTGCGGGGTGACGCGGGTGTAGATGAACTGGAACAGCGCAAACAGCACCGCCGCCCCTAGAATGTAGGTGACAAACCCGACTACGGCGGCTTTGTTCAGGGAGATGGAGAGAGCTTCTAGCATGGACTTCTTCCTTTTTTAGAGCGCATTCAAGTCGGTTGTGTACAGCGAAATGCCCAGCGACGTGCTCAGGCTGACGGTGCCTTCAGCGTCTTCTTCGACAGAGAACAGCAGAAACTCGCGTCGATCGGTCAGGCCTGTGTCACGGGCATATAGCATCGAACGGTGCTCGACGTTGTAGGAATCCTCGGGGTTTATCACGTGCTCGCTCATGGCCACCAATTCTGTCTGGCCTTCCTCGCTGCCCCACACGCGCGCGTATTCAACGCCATTGTGGGTATAAGTCGGCAACCCGATCGGACTCTGCGGCCCCGCCAGCCGACGCAGTTCAGCTTCGCTGCTGAGGGTGACGTAACTGAGGTAGTTGAACAGGATCACAGACTCGACCTGCCCGGCGATATCGCCCGTGGTGTGCACCTGCAGCCAGTAATCTTCGTCATTCATGTAATAGCGCGACAGCCAGGTCGACTGCCCGAGGTCAACGGTGCCGTTACTCCAGACTTCCTGGGAGCCGGGGATAACCACCGTGGTTTTCCCGTCGAGCAACAACTTCAGGGTCGCGTCGAATATCACGCCTTTGCCCGGTGCCAGGCCCAGCGGCCCGGTGGTCGGCAGGGGTTCGGCGGCGGCGCCTTTCGAGTGTGTATTCGCTTGCGGGGCCTCAAGCCCCATCAACTGTTTAAACCATCCCATTGGAGATTTCCTTGAGGCGGGTGGAGGCGATGTAGAAGAGTTCGCCGCCTTCAACGCGCGTGGCGCTGGGCGGGTTGATCGACGGTTGCGACGCACCCTTGGCGCGATAGCCGATGAGGGTGGCGTTGTGGCGCTCTTTCATTTGGGTGTACAGATCGCCGAACGTGGCCTCAAAGGCCTCGGGCAATTTCATCAGGTATTGGGTGGCACCCTGCCCCACGCACAGCAGCTCATTAATGACCACCGACGAGCCCGGATCCTGAGAGGCGCGCACCAACATCTCGATGGCCATGCTTGACGTGCACTCCAGGCTGGGCGCGTAGGAGCTGGCCAGTGCGGCAATTTCACTTTCATTGAAGTGGGCGACGACATGCCCAACCGGACTCAATTGATTCACCGCCAGCACGGTGGCCAGCGTCAGATCGTCGGAGGGGGTTCGCACCAGTACACGCTCGGCGCCGGGCACACCGGCACGCAGCAATAACGCTGTGGAAGACAGGCTTTCACCACGGATGAACGCCGCTTTGCCCGGCATCGGGTTTTCTTCGAGGGTGCAATCGCAGATGACGATCAGGTTGTCGTTCGAGGTTTCGTCTTGAAGCAACAACTCGATGACCCGCTCACTGGACGCGCCCTCCCAGCCAATGAGCACGGTATGACCGACCTTGCCGGTGAAATCGCCTTTGCCCTTCATGCCTTTTCTCCATGCATCGATGACAGTGCTGGTGGTTTTGCCGATGGCTGCCGTGAGCAGCGCAATGCCCCCGAGCATGACCCAGGTTGCCACGAACACGCGCCCCGCCGAGGTCTGTGGCGCAAGGTCGCCATAGCCGACGGTCAGCGTAGTGGTGAGATAGAAGTAAACGAACGTGGCGGGCGCGGTGAGGTGTTGTTCGCCCAGAACCACCAGGCCCAGATAAGCCGTGCTCAGGTGTACACCCAAGGCAACGACCAGGCCTGCCCAGCCGAAACGGTGAAAGAGGGAGGAGGCGTACATGCGCAGCAAAAGAAAAATCGACATTCCGTCCCTGACTCCCTGGGTACTTGATTCCCGATGACGCCATCGCCTCGACGTGTGGATGCTCAAGTGCGTTCAGCCGGCATTAAACCTGCTGCGTGGCTTGGAGAGAAGTACCTTGGCTGCAATAAATCCAGCGAATGCACCAAACAGATGCCCCTCGAAGGAAACACCCTGACGAGGCAGGAAGCCAAGGATCAGGCCGCCATACAGTACCGCTACGACAGCGGCCGTTATCAGGTTGCTCCAGCTCCTGTGGAACCAGGCGCGAGACAACAAATAGGCCCATAACCCGAATACCCAGCCGCTGGCCCCCACGTGTATGCCCGCAAAACCGAACAGCCAGACCAGCGAACCGCCCAGCAGGATAATGATCGCACTGACGGTAACGAAGCGATTGAGCCCTTCGATAATCACCAGGGTGCCCAGGATCAAAAAGGCAACCAGGTTCGCGCTCAGGTGGGCGAACGAGCCGTGCAAAAACGGTGAGGTGAGGATGCCCGGCAGCCCCTGCAGCGTTCTCGGGATCAGGCCGAACGCCATGAGGCTGTAACCGGTCGCCACATTGAGCAGTTGCAGCACGACCATGAAGAAGGCCAAGCCTGCGATTGTCTTGAAACCCTTCAGGGCATCCATCCTGACCTCGACGTAAAAAAAGAAGGGCAGACACTGCCCTTCCTGCGGCGACGTTGCTTACTCCGCCGACTTTTGCTTCAGACGCTCCAGAATCGCATTGGCGCTGCCTTCGTTCGGCGTGATGCCGGCGTCACGCAGCTTGCGCTCCAGGTCGGTCCCCGTGGACGCCTCAACCAGCTCATCCTGGGCTTGCAGTTCAGCAGCGCGTTGCTGCTGCTTGGCCTGCAAACGATTCAGCGTACCGACGGCGGTTTCCAGCTTGCCGTTGGCACCGCCGCTGGCGATGGAGGCGCTGACCTGGGCCTTCTGTACGCTGTCGCGCGCCTTGGCCATATCCACTTGCTGGCGCAGGCTTTTGATCCGGCTTTCGGCCTTGGTGATGTCCTTGCGCATGCTTTCCGCATAGCCACCGAACTCGGTGGCTTGCTTATGCTCGACATCCCGCTCGTTGGTCAGGCTCGAAATGGCTTCGGCCACTTCCAGGGCGAGGTCTTCACGATTGGCCTGCAGGGCAGCCACTGCCTTGGACTCCAGGTCCTTGATCTTGGCGTCGTACTCGTTGACGCGATCAGTCGCCAATTTGTGCTTGGCCATGATGCTGACCAGTTCACGCTTGGCGTTGGCCAGCGCGGTGTCGGCATCGCGAATTTCCTGATCGAGGATGCGCAGGGCTTGTTGGTCGACGATCGATTCGCCGACTTCGTTGGCACCGCCACGCAGCGCGGTGAACAATTTGCTCCAGATGGACTGAGTCATTGGATACTCCCGAATACTTAATTGAAGAAACGTTCGAAGGCTTCGCTGGCGCGCTGCACGTTGTCGACCAGGGTTTTCACCTCGGTGACGATATTGGTCAGGCTGGAGTCGGAGCTCAACGCACCGAACATGTTGTAGACAACTTGCCCGTTAGGCATGGACTCGATACCGATGGAGGACAGCGGGAACATTTCCCGGCTGCGCAACACCGCGTCATTGAATTTAGCGACATCGTTGATGGACTCGACATCGACCAGGACGGTGTCAACGATGATCTGCTCGCCCACCACCGCGATGTAAATCGGCAAGCCACCGAAGTCGTTCATTTCCAGCTTGATGCTGGACTCGGAGCCTTGAACGAGAGAAAGCGTAATGTCCTGGGACACCACGTCGTCCAGGGCCTGAAGAGCGGTGAAGAGGCGATCGATATTCCAGTTGGTACCTGCGCTCATGAAATTCTCCGACATGAATGAGCCAGCCAGAATCGGCTGGCGAAGCTGTTTCTCCATCTGCTTGAGCAGGCTTCGGTTTTCGGGAAGCACCCAAGTCTCGTGTTTCACGTAGCCGGCGGCCGCCAGGCCTGCACGCATCTGCTTCATGTAAAAGCTCGATGGCTTTTTGGCGGACGGCTTCAAGCGCTCTCCCTTGAGGCTTGCTGAATCGGTATCGGGCCCTTTAGGCGAACTCGATGGAGAGCTGCTTTCCATGGTACTGACCTCGCTGTGAAAAACTCACGCGTGAGAAAATCTACAGGCATTTTTTGCCACACTCAATAGCTCACGCGTGAGATTTTTTGACTTACTTTCCCGACCGCTAAAAAGATCAGTCCTACTGACAATTCATGAATTGTCGCCTTTGAGTTGACGGTATTACCCATTCCAGCCGATTTATCCCCCAGCACCCACCCATTAATCTGCGCCCATGTTGAACGCAACGCCCAACCAACCTAAACAAAAAAGGATTCAACCATGAGCACTCCAACCTACAACCGCTTGAACAAAGACGACGCCGTAGTTCTGCTGGTCGACCACCAGACGGGCCTCATCTCCCTGGTCCAGGACTTCTCGCCCAACGAGTTCAAGAACAACGTGCTGGCCCTGGCCGACCTGGCGAAATTCTTCAACCTGCCGACCATCCTCACCACCAGCTTCGAACAAGGCCCCAACGGCCCGCTGGTACCTGAGTTGAAAGAGATGTTCCCGGACGCGCCCTACATCGCCCGCCCAGGCCAGATCAATGCCTGGGACAACGAAGACTTCGTCAAGGCGATCAAGGCCACAGGCCGCAAGCAGATCATCATTGCCGGCGTGGTCACGGATGTGTGCGTAGCGTTCCCGACCCTGTCGGCGCTGGCGGAAGGGTTTGAGGTGTTTGTGGTGACCGATGCGTCCGGCACGTTCAACACCACCGTGCAGCAGGCGGCGTGGAGCCGGATGACCCAGGCCGGTGCGCAGTTGATGAACTGGTTCTCGGTGGCGTGTGAGCTGCACCGCGACTGGCGCAACGATATCGAAGGCCTGGGCAACCTGTTGTCCCAGCGCATTCCCAACTATCGCAACTTGATGAATGGTTATGCGGCGCTGACGGCTCATCAGAAGTAAGCCAGCCGAGATTCGGCGATAAGCCTGCCCTGAAAAGCAGGCTTTCGCTGTTTTATGCCAGCGGCTACGCGCGTCCCCCCTTGACTCTCCCCTATACAGCACACCCTACCCTGAAAGCCCTCACTTTCAGGTCACGCCCCATGGCTCAACGCATTCTGGTCATCCTTGGCCACCCGTCCACCACCAGCTTCTGTTCGGCCCTGGCAGACACCTACAGCCACTCGGCAAAAATCGCCGGCCATGAGGTGCGCGTCCTACGCCTGGGCGATCTGGCTTTCGACCCGATCCTTCACAACGGCTACAGCGAAATCCAGCCTTTGGAACCTGACCTGCTCAGCGCCCAATCCGACATCCTCTGGGCCACTCATCTGACGTTCGTCTTTCCGATTTGGTGGGGTGGCATCCCGGCGCTGTTAAAGGGCTTTATCGACCGCATTTTCCTACCCGGTTTTGCCTTCAAATACCGTGAGGGCAAGCTGTTTCCTGACAAGCTGCTGCACGGCCGCACCGCACACTTGCTAGTGACCCTGGATACGCTGCCGTGGTATTACCGCTGGTTCTATCGCATGCCGGGCGTGCATCAGATGCGCAGCACCACCTTGGCGTTTTGCGGGATCAAGCCGCTCAAGACGTTACTGCTGGGGGCAGTACTGGGTTCTACGCCGGGGCAGCGGGCCAGGTGGCTGACACGAGCCAGTGCACTAGCGGGAAAAGGGAGTTTTCATGTACATCGGCAAAGCCGCGCAATTGTCGGGCACAACCATCAAGGCGATTCGGCACTATGAAGCGATTGGCCTGCTGCCGACGCCGCAGCGCCAGGGCCAATACCGGGTCTATTCGGAGCAGAGCGTTGAGCTGCTGATGTTTATCAAGTGTGCGCAGCAGTTGGGTTTCAAGCTCAAGGAGTTGCAGGAAATTTTGCACGGCCACCAAGGCAATGCGTTGCCTTGGGAGCGGGCAGACCAGGCCATCGCCAGCAAGAAACGCGAGCTGGCCGCACAAATCGCCGAGTTACAGAGAGTGCAGGCCGGCTTGCTTGAGTTTGAGAGCCAGCTGAAAGAGGTACATGGACACTGTTCGTCAATGAGTAGCATCGCTATTTGAAGTAGCCTTTGAAGGTGAACTGACGCGTTTTTTTCGCTGCCCGCGTAAGCCCATTCTGATTTTCCAAACCGCTCATCCAGCCACTTTTCGCTGCGGCAGACTCCGACGCCTTGCCTGCTGCCGAGACGTCACGGATGACCAACGCTTCCCACATTGCCCATATCGAACATGAGCTAGATGGCTTCCATCAGAGCCTGGTGACGTATCGCCAGCAGCTGAGGGCCTGGTATTCGCGCGCGCTGGACTCGGTGAGCCACGCCGCTGATTTACCGTCGCTGCTGGGGATGGATCGGGTGTTGCGAGCGGGGAATTCGCAACGCTCCGTGAGTCTTTCCGATGCCGACTTCTCCACCGTGGCCCGTTGCCCGGCGGGCGGTGTGTTGCAGATCGAAAGCAAGTTCGAGTCGGTGTATGACGTGCCGATTGGCGATATCCCGGTTGAGGTGATCGGGCTGGATGACGGCAGTTCGACCGTGGTCATGCTCGATGAACAGGGCAAAGGCTCGCACCCTTGCGTGGCGGGCGGGCGCTACCAAGTGCGGGTGCAGGGCGGCGTGTCGGCACAACAGGTGGACGCGTTGTTTGTGTCCTACGCCGGGCTGACCGCAGACCTGGAGCAATGGCTGCGGTCGCAGTGGGAAGGGTTCAAGCCGCATTGGCAACAGTCGACGGCCAGTGCGATTGGCAGCGGCGTGCTGGCGGGCAGTTGGGCGGCGATTCGCGAGGCGTGGGACAGCATCCAACTGGTACAGGCAATTCTTGAAGATCCTCTGAAATACGTCGAACAGCTTGGCGCCGAAGCGGCCAAGTTGGCGGATTTGGCCGCCAACGCCCCCAAGGTCATGGAACAGGCGATGTTGCTCGCCAGTGATGAAGCGGCGCTGTTCCTGCTGGTGCGCACGGCGATGATCTGGTTGGACGCATTGCCGCCCAGTGAGATTGCGCAAGTGGCTGCTGGTTTTGTGGTGTCGTTGCTGATTGACCTGGTGATTGGTGCGGTGCTGACCATCGCATTGCCGGCGGCAGCTGTGGCGTATTTGAGCCTGCGGCTGGCCAGGTATGGCGCACAAATTGTTAAGGCGGCTGTTGTGTACTTCTCTATTTCTAGAGCGCGTTTAAGCGATTGCAAAAAGCACAGGCAGTATTCTGCGCCAAGGCAGTGGTAACCCAGAGGTAGGGCTCACCATTCAGCCCGTACTACCCATGTCATATAAGAGCACCTTAAGCCCTAGACGGTGAGCCGAATAGCCAGCGCAATCGGCTCACCAAATGAGCCGAATAACCTCTTTATTCGGCTCACGCACCCCAGGCATTCCACCATGGCTCATCCGCACTGGATCTGGCAACACGCCGACTGGCCGCACTTCCATTGGCAACCCGGTCGCCTCGCGGCGTTGCTGCGCGAGTGCGGGCACGCCCAGGGCAAGCTGTTGGGCATGCTCGGCTCCGTCAGCCAGGCAGTCAGCGCACAGAATGAACTGGATGCGCTGCTGCAAAATATCCTGACGTCCTCGGCGATTGAAGGCGAGCAGTTGAATGTCGGCTCGGGGCGCTCGTCCCTGGCAAGGCGGATGGGCCTGGAAGCGATGACAGACGGTCAGGTAAGCCGCCGCAGCGAAGGCCTCGCCGAGTTGATGATGGATGCAACTCAACAATTCACACGGCCGTTTACCCTCGCCCGCTTATTGAACTGGCATCACTTATTGTTCCCGGCCCCGGAAGCAGGCTATGCCGCCAGCGCGCTCAATATCGGGTCATTGAGGGGGGATGAGCCGATGCAGGTGGTGTCGGGCCAGCTTGATCGGCCGACCGTGCATTTCGAGGCCCCGCCACGTCTGGGACTGGAGCAGGCACTGGCGGATTTTCTGGAGTGGTTCGAAACCAGCCGCGATCAGCCGGAACTGGACCCGCTGGTACGCGCCGGCGTCGCGCACTTCTGGTTTGTCACACTGCATCCCTTCGATGACGGCAATGGTCGCCTGACACGCGCTATCACCGATTTGGCACTGGCCCAGGGTGAACACCAGGCCATCCGTTTCTATGCCATGTCAGCCAGCATCCTCGAAGATCGCACCGGCTACTACAACGCACTGGAATCCAGCCAGAAGGCCTCACTGGATATCACTGACTGGCTGGAGTGGTTCCTTAAAACCCTGTTACGCAGCGTGCAGCAGGCCATGGCGCGGATTGACCGAGTGCTGGGAAAGAGTCGGTTCTGGCAGCAACACCGCGACCTCCCTTTGTCTGCTGAACAGATCAAGGTCCTCAATCGCCTGCTCGACGGTGGTGAGAAGGGCTTCGAACACGGCATCAGCGCAGCGCAGTACCAAGCGGAGGCAAAGGTATCCAAGGCGACAGCGACGCGACACCTGGCTGACCTGCTGAAAAAAAACTGCTTGGTTCGTCTTCCCGGAGGCGGCCGCAGCACGCGTTATCAGGTCAATACAGCAGGCGAGTAATGCCCCACTCATTTGCCCCCATCCCCCATGTCTGCTAGTGTCGCGCCGGTTTACCGTCTACCGGAATAGCCGCCATGGCCCGCAAAAAAGTTGCACTCGATTTCGAACAATCCCTCGCCGACCTGCAAACATTGGTCGAGCGTCTGGAGAACGGCGAGTTGTCGCTGGAGGACTCGCTGACGGCGTTTGAGCAAGGCATCGGCCTGACCCGTGACTGCCAGAGCGCGCTGGCGCAGGCGGAGCAGAAGGTGCAGGTGTTGCTGGAGCGTGACGGGGAGTTGGCCGAAGAACCTTTCGATGCGGAACAGCCGGAATGATCGACGCGTATCAGGCCAGTAGCCAAGCCCGGGTAAATACGGCGCTGGAGCCCTTGTTTGTTGCGCCAAGCCCGGAAATGAAGCGCCTCTATGAAGCCATGCGCTACAGCGTGATGAATGGCGGCAAGCGTGTGCGCCCGCTGCTGGCATATGCGGCCTGTGAAGCACTGGGCGCGCCGGCCGAGCAGGCCAACGGTGCAGCCTGTGCGGTCGAGCTGATTCACGCGTATTCCCTGGTACACGACGATTTGCCGGCGATGGACGACGACGATCTGCGTCGCGGCCAGCCCACCACCCATAAAGCCTTTGATGAAGCCTATGCGATCCTCGCCGGTGATGGCTTGCAGAGCCTGGCGTTCAGCGCGTTGCTGGACCCACGCTTGAGCAGCGTCAACGCCGAGATCCGCTTGCGCATGGTCACGGCCCTGGCCCTGGCTGCCGGCCCTGCGGGCATGGTTGGCGGGCAGGCAATCGACATGGGTTCGGTCAGCGTCAAGCTGGATCAAAAAGCCCTTGAGCACATGCACCGCCACAAGACCGGCGCGCTGATCGAAGCCGCCGTTCACTTGGGCGCCCTGGCCAGCGGACATGCCGAAGCCGCGCAGTTGGCGGCGCTGCAGACCTATTCCCGGGCCATTGGCCTGGCGTTCCAGGTGCAGGACGACATTCTCGACGTGGAAAGCGATACCGCCACCCTGGGCAAACGCCAAGGCGCCGATATCGCACGGGACAAACCGACTTATCCTGCGCTGCTCGGGCTGCAAGCCGCCAAGGCCTACGCCCTGGAACTACGCGACCAGGCGCTGGACGCCCTGCGACCTTTCGACGCGGCGGCCGAGCCGCTGCGTGACCTGGCGCGGTATATCGTCGAACGCCGCCACTGATTACGGCGGCCATTGCAGCCGCATATCGGCCAAGTTCGGCGCTCTGCGTGGGCAGTTTGCGATGCTTGAGGTAAACTGCCGCCTCTTCTATACCTATAACGATTCGCCTGATGCCCACGACGTTTCAAGAGATTCCCCGCAAGCGCCCGTCCACGCCCCTGCTCGACCGTGCTGTCACGCCGGACGGCCTGCGTCGTCTGGGTGAAGCCGAGCTGGAAACCCTGGCCGATGAGTTGCGCCTGGAATTGCTCTACACGGTCGGCCAGACCGGTGGGCATTTCGGTGCCGGCCTGGGCGTCATCGAGCTGACCATCGCGTTGCACTACGTGTTCGACACCCCGGATGACCGGCTGGTTTGGGACGTGGGCCATCAGGCGTATCCGCACAAGATCCTCACGGGCCGCCGCGAGCGCATGGCGACTCTGCGCCAGAAGGACGGTGTTGCCGCCTTCCCGCGCCGCTCCGAAAGCGAGTACGACACCTTTGGCGTCGGCCACTCCAGCACCTCGATCAGCGCAGCGCTGGGCATGGCAATTGCCGCCCGCCTGCAAGGCAGCGACCGCAAGGCGATTGCCGTGATCGGTGATGGCGCGCTGACCGCCGGCATGGCCTTCGAAGCACTGAACCATGCCCCGGAAGTGGACGCCAACATGTTGGTGATCCTCAACGACAACGACATGTCGATCTCGCGCAATGTCGGTGGTCTGTCCAATTACCTGGCCAAGATTCTCTCCAGCCGCACCTATGCCAGCATGCGCGAAGGCAGCAAGAAAGTGCTCTCGCGTCTGCCCGGCGCGTGGGAAATTGCCCGGCGTACCGAAGAATATGCCAAAGGCATGCTGGTCCCCGGCACCCTGTTCGAAGAACTGGGCTGGAACTACATCGGCCCCATCGACGGCCATGACCTGCCGACCCTGATTGCCACGCTGCGTAACATGCGCGACCTCAAGGGCCCGCAGTTCCTGCATATCGTCACCAAGAAAGGCAAAGGCTTCGCGCCGGCGGAAGTCGACCCGATCGGCTACCACGCAATCACAAAGCTCGAACCGGTGGACGCTCCCGCCGCAGCGCCGAAAAAAGCCAGCGGGCCGAAGTACTCCGGCGTGTTCGGCGAATGGCTGTGCGACATGGCCACCGCCGACCCGCGCCTGGTGGGCATTACCCCGGCGATGAAGGAAGGCTCCGACCTGGTGGCGTTCAGCGAGCGTTTCCCGCTGCGCTATTTCGACGTGGCCATTGCCGAGCAGCACGCGGTGACCTTCGCCGCCGGCATGGCCTGCGAAGGCGCCAAGCCGGTCGTGGCGATCTACTCCACGTTCCTGCAGCGCGGTTATGACCAGTTGGTGCATGACGTCGCGGTGCAGAACCTCGACGTGCTGTTTGCCATCGACCGCGCCGGTTTAGTCGGCGAAGACGGCCCGACTCACGCGGGCAGCTTCGACTTGTCCTACTTGCGTTGCATCCCCGGCATGCTGGTGATGACGCCGAGCGACGAAAACGAACTGCGCAAAATGCTCAGCACCGGCCACCTGTATAACGGCCCGGCCGCCGTGCGTTATCCACGGGGCAACGGCCCGAATGCGCGGATCGAGAAGGACCTGGAGCCTATAGAAATCGGCAAGGGCATTGTGCGTCGCCAGGGCAGCAAGGCTGCATTCCTGGTGTTTGGCGTGCAATTGGCTGAAGCGCTCAAGGTGGCCGAGAAGATCGACGCCACCGTGGTCGACATGCGCTTCGTCAAGCCGCTGGATGAAGCCCTGGTCCGCGAAATCGCCGCCAGTCATGAGCTGCTGGTGACCGTCGAAGAAAACGCCATCATGGGCGGTGCCGGTGCGGCAGTCAGTGAGTTCCTGGCGCGGGAAAACATCCTCAAGTCAGTGCTGCACCTGGGCTTGCCGGATGCGTACGTCGAACACGCCAAACCGGCGCAGATGCTGGCTGAGTGCGGGCTGGATGAAGCAGGGATCGAGGCTTCGGTGCGCGAGCGCCTAACGCTGCTGGGCCTGTAGAAACCGGGACCCAATGTGGGAGGGGGCAAGCCCCCTCCCACATTTGATTTGCGTCATCCTCAAGCGCTATGGACAGCCCATGAAACACCTGTACCTTGCCCTGCTGCTTCTGCCCTCCCCTGAATTGCTCGCCGACACCCGCGACAACGCCCTGAAACTCCCCGACGTGGTCATCAGCGCCAACCGCCAGGTCCAGGCACGCAACGACAGCAGCGCCGCCAACACCGTGTTCACCCGCGACGACATCGACCGCCTGCAACCCACCAGCCTTACCGAACTGCTCAGCCGTGTGCCCGGTGTACAAGTCGCCCCCTCCGGTGGCCGTGGCAGTTTGCCGGGCATCTACCTGCGGGGCACCAAGTCCGCCCAAAGCCTGGTGCTGGTAGACGGCCAGCGCATCGCCAATACGACGTCCGGCGACAGCGGCCTGCAATACCTCAACGTCGACCAGATTGAGCGCGTGGAAGTACTGCGCGGCTCGCGCTCGGTGATCTACGGCAGTGACGCGATCGGCGGGGTGATCCAGGTATTCACCCGGCGCAATGCCGAGCAGGGCGTGCAACCGCGGGTGAAACTGGGCTTCGGCAGCCATAACACCTGGCAGCGCAGCCTCGGCCTTTCGGGTGGTGACGAACAGACACGCTTCAACCTGGGCGCGAGCCTGGATGAAACCGCCGGCATCAACTCAACCCACCAGTCGTTCCCCAGCGACGGCGACCATGATGCTTATCGCAACCAGTCCGTGAGCCTGAACCTCAGCCATTCCCTCAGCGATGAGCTGGAGGTGGGCTTCAATCTGTTGGATAACCGCGGCAAGTCGGAGTATGACAACAGCTTCGGCCGCTACGACCCCGTCAGCAGGCAAACCGTCGGCCAGAAGCCCTACACCGACTACGCCGTGAGTAGCGCCAGCGGCTATGTCGACGCCATGCTCAATGAGCACTGGCAATCGCGCCTGGAGCTGGGCCACAGCGAGAACCTCGATACCAAGCGCGACACCCTCAGCGATGATTTCAGCGTATTCAACACCTACCGTGACTCGGTCAACTGGCAGAACGATCTGACCCTGGATGACCAGAACAGCCTGATCCTGGGCGGCGACTGGTACGAAGACCGCTTTCACGGTTCCACCACGTTTACCGAAAACAGCCGCTGGAACCGCGCCGCCTTTGTGCAGCATCGCTTTCACAGCGAGTGGTTTTCCACCGAACTGGGCCTGCGTCACGACCAGAATCAGCAGTTCGGCAGCCAGAACAGCTGGAGCGGCACCCTGACCTTGCCGGTCAACCCCGACAATGACCTGCTGCTGAGCTACAGCGAAGGCTTCCGCGCGCCAACCTTCAACGACCTCTATTACCCGGACACGAAGTACAGCAACCCCAACCTGCAGCCCGAAACCTCAAAGAGCTACGAACTGCAGTGGCGCAGCCAGTTGAGTGACAGCACGCGCCTGGAGGCCTCGCTGTACCGCACCGATTTGAGCGATGCGATCATTCTCGACCAAACCGGCAAGCCACAGAATGTGGCGTCGGCACGCATCAACGGTTTTGAGGCGGCGCTCAAGCAGGAGCTGTTCGGCTGGCAAGGAAACCTCGGGCTGTCGCTCATCGACCCGCGCGACCGCGACAGTGGTCACACCCTGGCCCGCCGGGCGCGGCGCACGTTGAGCCTGGACCTGGACCGGCAATTCGATCAGGTGGGCGTGGGCGCCAGTTGGCAGGCGATCAGCCACAGCTATGACGATGAAGACAACACCCACCGCCTGGGCGGCTATGGGTTGCTCGGGCTGCGTGGCAGTTGGGCGGTGACGCGGGAAGTAGCGTTGTCGCTGAAGGTCGATAACCTGCTGGACAAGTCCTATGCACGGGCGCGCTACAGCTACGACGATCCGGCATTCGTCAACAATCACGATTACCGTGAAGAAGGCCGCGTGTGGATGTTTGGCGTGACCTGGACACCTGAAATCTGATTGTCGCCTGGGCTGGTCTCAACGGCTGGGAGCAATCACCTGACACAGCCGCGCCAGCGCTTCCAGCATCTGCCCGCTGGGCCGTTCCAGGCCTTTGTCCGGAACCAGCCGCACCCGCTCCGCCATGCTTGGCCAGGCCCTCCAGGCTTCCTTCTGCGCCTGATCGCCTACCAGAATCATCTCGGGATTACGTTGCAATACCGACTCGATGCTGACCTGTGGCGCGGGTAGCTTCAGGTCGTCAAACACGTTGCGCGCACCGCACACGCTCAGCGCATCGCTGATGATCTGGCCACCGCCCACGGTGTACAGCGGCTGATTCCACACCTGATAGAACACCCGCAACGGTTCAGCACGTTGATAACGCTGACGCAACTGCGCCAGGCGCTGGCGCAGTTGCGCAGCCAATTGCCGGCCGGCGTCGGCACGACCCAGTTGCTCGGCGATGGCCTGGACCTGGGTGGTGAGTTGTTCGAGGCTATGGGGTTCGGCGACGTACACCGGGATATTCAGGCGCTGCAGCTGCTCGCGCTGGGCGGGGCCGACGCTGCCGGGCCAGAGCAGGATCAGGTCGGGCCTGAGGCTGAGCAGGCGCTCCATGTCCAGTTGCCCATAACGCCCAACCGACGGCACGTTCGCCAGCGCCGCTGGCCGCTCACCGCCATCGAGCACGCCCACCAGCAGGTCGGCAGCACCCAGTTCAGCCACGATTTCAGAAAGTGAAGGCGCCAGACTGACGACACGTTCGACCGCCAGGCCCTGGGCACTGAATGCCAGCAGCAGAATCGCCAGCCAGCGGCGCATCATCCCAACTGACGCGGGATGCGGTAGAGGTAAAACAACACCATCGTCGACAGCGCCAGCAGGAAAAGCGGCACCGCTTCCAGGCCAACGAACACCGCCAGTGCGCCCACCCACGCCGGTACGGCAGCCACCATCAAGGCCGTACGCCGACGAGCCGCCAGGGTGATCCAGGCAGCCGGTTCTTCCGCAGTATCAAGGGCTTTGGAGGTGGCGATCAGGGCGTGTTTATAGCCATGGAAGTAGCGCAGGCTGAGGAACATCGACGCCACGCCGGCGATAAAGAACGGCATGGCCAGCACCGGCAGCATGGGCTCGGCCTGGCCAAATACAAGGTTGATCACGAACAGCGGGAGCAGCGCCAGGGCCAGGTACTGCCACCAACTGAAGGACAGTCGCCGCTTCACCTGGCCCCGGGTCACGCGCGGTCGACCTCGCCCTGATGCTCGTTGCCCATCATGTGGTCGAGCTTGCTGGCCTTGGTCGCCAGGTAGAGTTTGTTGTGCGGGTTATGCCCGGTGTGCAGCGGCACACGCTCGGCCACGGTGATGCCCATCTCGGTCAAGGCTTTGACCTTGCGCGGGTTATTGGTCATCAGACGCAGGGATTTCACACCCAGGTGCTCCAGCATCGGCAGGCAGATCGCGTAGTCACGCTGGTCGGCAGCGAAACCCAGGCGCTCATTGGCCTCGACGGTATCGGCACCGCCGTCTTGCAGCTCGTAGGCGCGGATCTTATTCAACAGGCCAATACCACGGCCTTCCTGACGCAAATACAGCAGCACACCACGGCCTTCACGGGCGATGGCGCGCATCGCGGCTTCCAGTTGCGAGCCGCAGTCACAGCGCTGGCTGAACAGCGCGTCGCCGGTCAGGCACTCGGAATGCACACGACCGAGAACCGGTGCGCCATCGGCGATGTCGCCCAGGCTGAGCACAACGTGTTCGCGCCCGGTGGCTTCTTCGAGAAAGCCGCTCATGGTGAACGTGGCAAAAGGGGTAGGCAGCTTGGAAGCAGCGACGAAAACGACGGGCACCGTGTGCTCCTGATTTCAGTTTTTACAAAGGTGGCCATTGTAACAGCACGTTCCTGCAGACGCTTAAGCTGAATTATCGCTGATAAAGATCAATCGGTTTGATTGGCCTTTGTGTTGATTCTATGTAGGAGCGCGGCAGCCTATTCAGGGCGTCTCGCGAAAGTGCTGATAGCCACGTACGGCCGGGGTGATGTCCTGCCCGTTGGTGTCGAGCAACGTGACACCCTTCCCCGCCTCGACTCGGCCAATCACGTGGATCGGCCAGCCGCCGGCCAGCAATGGCGCAAGTTCCAGGGGCGGCAGGGTGAACGCCAGTACGTAGTCGTCGCCACCGCTGAGTGCGGCCACCCGCGCCGCGTCATCCCCGACAAACGCCAGCAAGGCCTTGGACAATGGCAGCGCCTGGCGCTCGATCAACAGGCTGACAGCCGAGGCCTTGGCGATATGCCCGCAATCAGCCAGAAGCCCGTCGGAGATATCCATCGCAGACGTCGCCCTGCCCCGCAGCGCCAGCCCCAAGGCCAACTGGGGCTGGGGCGACCAGTAATGGGCCAGCAGTGGTTCGGCAATCGTTGCGTCGGCGCTGCGCTGCCCCAATACCAGCGGCAAGGCACCGGCGGCGTTGCCCAACTCGCCGCCCACACACAGCAGGTCACCCGGCTGCGCACCGCTGCGCGTCAGCGCCTGGCCTGCCGGTACCCGCCCGAACACGGTCAGGGTCAGGCTCAGCGGGCCGCGTGTGGTGTCGCCGCCCACCAGGCCCACACCGCAACTTTGCGCCATGGCGTTCAAACCCTGGGCATAGCGTTGCAGCCAATCGGCATCGACGGTCGGCGTGGTGAGTGCGAGGGTAAACGCGAGGGGGTGGGCGCCCATGGCGGCCAGGTCGCTGACCGCCACGGCCAGCGAGCGCTGGCCGAGCAGGAACGGGTCACAGGGGTCGGCAAAGTGCACGCCGGCCACCAAGGTATCGGTGGAAATTGCCAGCTGCTCCCCGGCGGGGAGCGCCAGCAAGGCGCAGTCGTCGCCGATCCCCAAGGCAATGCCCTCGCCGCCCTGCGCACACGGCGCGGCGGCGAAATACTTGTGGATCAGCTCGAACTCGCCCATTCAGGACTCAAGCGCAGGTTAGCGCTTGTACGCCTTCACTTCGGCTTCACGCAGGCGCGGGGCCAGCTTGTCGAGCACGCCGTTGACGAACTTGTGACCGTCGGTCGAACCGTAGACTTTCGCCAGTTCGATGCCTTCGTTGATCACCACGCGGTACGGCACGTCGACGCGCTTGAGCAGCTCCCAGGTGGACAGGCGCAGTACGGCCAGTTCAACCGGGTCCAGCTCTTCGAGGGTCAGGTCCAGGCACGGCGACAACGCAGCATCGATCTCGTCCAGGTTGGCCGGCACACCGTGCAGGATGTCGTGGAAGTAGCTCTGGTCGGCAAACGTGAAGTCGTTATCGACGCGAAATTGCGCTTCGATCTCGTTCAGCGAAGTGCCGGCCATATGACGCTGGTACAGCGCCTGGGTCGCGAGCTGACGGGCAGCACGGCGCTTTTCGCTTTTCGACGGTTTGCCGGCGTCCGCTGGACGCTCGTCACGTGGGTTGAAACGATCGCTCTCGTCGGAAATCACTTGGCCTCCAACTGCGACAGCAGGCTGACCATTTCCAGCGCGGACAGGGCAGCTTCAGCGCCTTTGTTGCCGGCCTTGGTGCCGGAACGCTCGATGGCTTGTTCGATGGAATCAACAGTCAGTACGCCGAAAGCGACTGGCACGCCGAACTCCATGGACACCTGGGCCAGGCCCTTGGTGCATTCGCCGGCCACGTATTCGAAGTGCGGCGTACCGCCACGAATGACCGCGCCCAGGGCGATGATCGCCGCGTATTCACCCTGTTGAGCAACTTTTTGCGCAACCAGTGGAATTTCGAAGGCGCCAGGGGCGCGGATGATAGTGATGTCGCTCTCGCTCACACCGTGGCGAACCAGGGCATCCACGGCACCGCTTACCAGGCTTTCAACCACGAAGCTGTTGAAGCGGCCAACCACCAGGGCATAGCGGCCTTTGGGGGCGATGAAGGTACCTTCGATGGTCTTCAGGGTCATTCGACAAATCTCTTAAAGAGCCGGGACGCGAAAAGTGCGTCCCTCAGTGATGATTTAACCGCAAACAAGGGGCAAAAAGCGCCGGCCTTTATTCGGAGGGCACGTATTCTACAACTTCCAGATCGAATCCGGATATCGCATTAAATTTCATCGGTGCGCTCATCAAGCGCATTTTGCGCACACCGAGGTCACGCAGGATCTGCGAACCAGCACCGACGATGCTGTAGGTGGTCGGCGTTTTCACCTGGGTTTGCTCGGCGGTTTCGCGAATATGCGCGAGTAACACGTCGCCATCCACCGGGTTACCCAGCAGCAGCACCACACCGCTGCCCGCCTCGGACACCGCGGCCATGGCGGCGCGCAGGCTCCAGCGGCCCGGTTGCTTGACCATCAGCAGGTCGCGCAGCGGGTCCATGTTGTGTACGCGCACCAGGGTCGGCTCGTCGGCGCAGATGCTGCCCAGGGTCAAGGCCATGTGCACGTCACCTTCCACCGAATCACGGTAGGTCACCAAATTGAATTGGCCCAGTTCGCTGTCCAGTGGCTGCTCGGCAATCCGCTGAACGGTACGTTCGTGGATCATCCGGTAGTGAATCAGGTCGGCAATGGTGCCGACCTTGATGTTGTGTTCGGCAGCAAAGGCTTCGAGTTCGGCGCGACGGGCCATGGTGCCGTCGTCGTTCATCACTTCGCAGATCACGCCGCTCGGCTCGAAACCGGCCATGCGCGCCAGGTCGCAGGCGGCTTCGGTGTGGCCGGCGCGAGCGAGGGTGCCGCCCGGTTGAGCCATCAACGGGAAGATGTGGCCGGGGCTGACGATGTCTTCGGCCTTGGCGTCCTTGGCGGCAGCGGCTTGCACGGTGCGGGCACGGTCGGCGGCGGAAATGCCGGTGGTGACACCGGTGGTCGCTTCAATCGATACGGTGAACTTGGTGCCGAATCCCGAACCATTGCGCGGCGCCATCAACGGCAGCTTGAGCAACTCGCAGCGCTCTCGGCTCATGGGCATGCAGATCAGCCCACGGGCGTGCTTGGCCATGAAGTTGATGTGCTCAGGCTTGCAGGCCTCGGCGGCCATGATGATGTCGCCTTCGTTTTCGCGGTCTTCGTCATCCATCAGGATGACCATCTTGCCTTGGCGGATGTCTTCAACCAGCTCTTCGATGCTATTGAGCGCCACAGGGCACCCCCTTGGTCAGGATTTCAGGTAGCCGTTAGCGGCCAAAAAACTCTCAGTGATGTTCCCAGTTGCAGGCTCTGCGGCCTTATCGCCCATAAGCAGGCGCTCCAGGTAACGGGCAAGCAAGTCGACTTCCAGGTTCACCCGGCGACCAGGCTGGTACGACGCCATGATGGTCTCGCTCAGGGTGTGGGGAATAATGGTCAGTTCAAATTCGGCGCCGTTCACGGCGTTCACGGTCAGGCTGGTGCCATCGACGGTGATCGAGCCTTTGTGGGCGATGTACTTGGCCAGCTCTTTAGGCGCGCGGATGCGGAACTCCACGGCACGCGCATTTTCGCTGCGGGCAACCACTTCGCCGACACCGTCGACGTGGCCGCTGACCAGGTGGCCGCCCAGGCGGGTGGTCGGGGTGAGGGCTTTTTCCAGGTTGACCGGGCTGCCGGCCTTGAGGTCGTTCATCGCTGTGCAGTCCAGGGTTTCCCGGCTGACGTCGGCGGCAAAGCCGTTGCCCGGCAGTTCGATGACGGTCAGGCACACGCCGCTTACGGCGATGCTGTCGCCCAGCTTGACGTCGCCGAGGTCGAGCTTGCCGGTTTCAACCAGCAGGCGCACGTCGCCACCCTTGGGGGTCATGGCGCGGATGCTGCCGATGGATTCGATAATGCCGGTGAACATGGCCTTCTCCTGGAAAACGGGGCGGGCACTTGAGCGCCCGGTCAGAATTATACGCTCGCTGCTGGCACAGGGATGGCAGTGACTCGCCAGTCGTCGCCTACAGCGCGCATTTCAGTGATCTTGAGTTGGGGGGCGTCTGCCAGTTTCTCAAGCGGCCAGTCGAGTAAAGGCCGGGCGGCGGAGCCGAGGAACTTGCCGGCGACGAAAATCACGTATTCGTCCACCAGGCCTTGCTGGGCAAATGCACCTGCCAGGCTTGGGCCGGCTTCCACCAATACGTCGTTGACGCCACGGGCGGCCAGCGCCACCAGCGCCGAGCGCAGGTCGACCTGGCCGTCCACGCCCGGTACCACCAGGCATTCAGGGCCACGGGGGAACTGGTTTTCCGCGGTGACGCAGGTGATGACCAGCGCCGGGCCAGCCTTGAAGAACGGTGCGTTGAGCGGCACGCGCAAACGGCCGTCGATCAGCACGCGCAGCGGCGGACGCGACATGGCCAGGGCGGTGGTGGCTTCGTCCAGGCCAAGTTCGGCGGCGCGAACGGTCAGGCGTGCGCCGTCGGCCAATACGGTGTCGGCGCCGGTCAGCACTACGCTGGCCTCGGCGCGCAGGCGCTGCACGGCGGCGCGGGCGGCGGGGCCGGTGATCCATTGGCTTTCGCCGCTGGCCATGGCGGTGCGGCCGTCCAGGCTCATCGCCAGCTTGACCCGCACAAACGGCAGGCCATGCTCCATACGCTTGAGGAAGCCCTTATTCAGGGCCCGCGCTTCACCTTCGAGCACGCCGCTGTGCACCTCGATCCCAACCTGGGCCAAGCGCTGCATGCCGCGCCCGGCGACTTCCGGGTTGGGGTCCTGCATCGCCGCGACCACCCGCGCCAGCCCGGCACTCACCAGCGCATCGGCGCACGGCGGGGTGTGGCCGTAATGGCTGCAGGGCTCGAGGGTTACGTACGCCGTGGCACCTCGGGCCTTGTCACCGGCAGCCCGCAAGGCATGCACTTCGGCATGGGGTTCGCCGGTGCGCACGTGCCAGCCTTCGCCGACAATCTGCCCATCGCGGACAATCACGCAGCCCACGCGCGGGTTGGGGTGGGTGGTGTACAGGCCGTTGCGCGCCAGTTCGAGGGCGCGGGCCATGTAATGGGCGTCGAGGACAGTCTGTTCAGCAGAAGGCGGGGTCATTCTTTGGCAGGCTCACGGGCCAGGCGGTCGATCTCTTCGCGGAACTCGTTGAGGTCCTGGAAGCGTCGATACACCGAAGCGAAACGGATATAGGCGACTTCGTCGAGCTTTTGCAGCTCGCCCATCACCAGCTCTCCAACCACCAGGCTCTTGACCTCGCGCTCGCCGGTGGCGCGCAGCTTGTGCTTGATATGCGCCAGCGCCGCCTCCAGCCGCTCGACACTCACCGGGCGTTTTTCCAGGGCGCGCTGCATACCGGCGCGCAGTTTTTCTTCGTCGAAAGGCTGGCGGCTGCCGTCGGACTTGATCAGACGCGGCAATACCAGTTCGGCGGTTTCGAAGGTGGTGAAACGTTCACCGCAGCCAGAGGCCAGGCATTCGCGCCGGCGACGCACTTGATCGCCCTCGGCGACCAGACGCGAGTCAATGACCTTGGTGTCGTTGGCACCGCAGAAGGGACAGTGCATGGTGGCAGGCAACAAAAAAAGGGAGGGCCATGGTAGCGCATCCCTGTGGCAAGACAAGCCATAGCCTTTACGGTATATAGGCAGGCCTATATGTTTCTTATATTTCAAGCCACGGATTTTGTCCTTTTCTGGAGCCGTACATGCAGTTACGACCACTTGTTTTGCTCACCGTGTTCAGTGTCCTGGTCGCCTGCAGCAGCGAAGCCCCCAAGCCGGCCGCACCTCAACCGACGCCCGCACAAGAGAAAAAAGTCCCCGGCATTGAAGACCTCGGCCCCCTGCCCGCCTATCAACGCGAAATCAGCGGCAGCCTCACCAACGTGCCGGCCGGTGCCGAAGTCGAGATGGCGCTGCTGGTGATCGATGACCGTTCGCGCCCGCAACAACTGCTGGCGAGCAGCGTACTGACCGGCAACGGCAAGCCCCTGGCCTTCCGCCTGCGCTACAACCCAGAGGCGTTCCCAGCCGGTGCGCGGGTTGAATTGCGTGGCCGTGCCAGCCAATCCGGCCAGTTGATCCTGCACCTGCCCGCCGTACGCATCACCCAGGCCATCACCCAGACCACCGGCCCCCTGGAACTCGTCAAGGCACCATGACGCCACCGTTGGACTTGCAGCGCGCCCTGAGCGCGCTGATCGGCGACGCCCAACTGGTGCCCTGCCCGCTGCCGGGCACCGAGCTTTCATTGTGGCTGCTGGATGCGGACAACATGGACCGCGCCTTCAGTCCCGAGGAAACCCGACGCATCCTGCATGAACCGCCCTACTGGAGTTTTTGCTGGGCCAGTGGTTTGGCGCTGGCGCGGTATCTGGCGGCGAACCCGCAATGGGTGAAAGGCAAGCGCGTGCTGGATTTCGGCGCCGGCTCCGGTGTGGCCGGAATTGCGGCGGTTAAAGCCGGCGCGTTGGAAGTGGTTGCCTGCGACCTCGACCCGCTGGCGTTAGCGTCCTGCCGGGCGAATGCCGAACTCAACGGCGTGGCGCTGAGCTATTCAGCGGACTTTTTCGCCGAAGCCGACCGCTTCGACCTGATCCTGGTCGCCGATGTGCTCTACGACCGGGCCAACCTGCCGTTGCTCGACCACTTCCTCAGCCGAGGCCGCGAAGCGCTGGTGGCGGACTCGCGCGTGCGGGACTTCCAGCACCCGGCTTATCGGCGGCTGGAGATACTCGATGCGCTGACATTGCCGGACTTGGCCGAGCCTTGGGAGTTTCGCAAGGTGAGCCTGTACCATTCGCGGCGCCAGCCCTTATAGTTGCCCCATTCCCGCTTTATTCGAGACGCCCCATGAGTGAGCCCACGCCGTACATCTTCGACGTCACCAGCGCCAACTTCGACCAGGCCGTGATCCAGAACTCCTTCGAAAAACCCGTGCTCGTGGATTTTTGGGCCGAGTGGTGCGCGCCGTGCAAGGCGTTGATGCCGATGCTGGCGCAGATTGCCCAGAGTTATCAGGGCGAGCTGCTGCTGGCCAAGGTCGATTGCGAGGCCGAGCAGGACATCGTCGCGCGCTTTGGCATTCAAAGCCTGCCGACGGTGGTGCTGTTCAAGGATGGCCAGCCGGTGGATGGATTTGCCGGGGCGCAGCCGGAGTCGGCGGTGCGGGCGATGCTGGAGCCGCATGTGCAGATGCCACCACCGGCGGCGGCTGACCCGCTGGAGCAGGCCAAGGCGCTGTTTGCCGATGGCCGCATCAGCGACGCCGAGGCCGTGCTGGTAGCGCTGCTGGGTGAAGACAACACCAACGCCGCCGCGTTGATTCTGTACGCGCGTTGCCTGGCCGAACGCGGTGAGTTGGGTGAAGCCCAAACCGTGCTCGACGCAGTGAAAAGCGACGACCACAAAGCCGCCCTCGCCGGCGCCAAGGCGCAAATCACCTTCCTGCGCCAGGCCGCCGACCTGCCGGACGCCGCCGAGTTGAAAAGCCGCCTGGCACAAAACCCGCAGGACGACGAAGCCGCCTATCAACTGGCCATCCAGCAACTGGCGCGCCAGCAGTACGACGCCGCGCTGGAAGGCCTGCTCAAGTTGTTTATCCGCAACCGCGGCTACAGCGAAGGCCTGCCGCACAAGACCTTGCTGCAGGTGTTCGAACTGCTGGGCAATGATCACCCGCTGGTGACCGTGTACCGCCGCAAGTTGTTCGCCGCGCTGTACTAATCGCCGATCCAACTGTACAGCGGCGTATCCCCGCCGCTGGCCACTTTCACCTTGGCGCTATGGCGCAGGCGCACCAACAGGCGCTTGCCCGCCGCGGCACCCCCCGCCAAACCTTCCAGTCGATCAAGCAATTCCAGGCCGCTGAGCTGCCCGGCGTTGCGCAACAGGTCCTGGGCGCTTTGCCACAGGTCATCATTGTGCTTGACCGGTGCCGCCGGCGCGGCGGCCGCGTTTGTCGTTGGCGTTACCTGCAACTGTGCGCCGAGTCGCGCCCAATCGCCGTCATCCAGTTCCAGGGTCAAGTCCACCGGCAGGTCGCCAACGGTTCCACGAATTCGCAACATCGTCCTTACTCCTGCATTTTTCTGACAAGCATGCTCCCATGTGGCTTGCGCAACGCCAAGCAGGCGGTCAAACTCTCAGCACTATTGTTATAAGATCACATAACATAAATTTCATTTTCTGGAGCCTTCTCATGCGCCGTCTGCTGCTTGCTTTGCCGTTTGCCCTGTTGCCACTCGCCATCGCTCACGCCGCCGACGAGCATGACCACGATCACGAACACGGTAGCCTCGGCGCACACGAACACGGCGTCGGTCGCCTCAACGCGGTGCTCGACGGCCAGGCCCTGGAGCTTGAACTGGACAGCCCGGCGATGAACCTGGTGGGCTTCGAACACGTCGCCACCAGCGCTGCCGACAAAGCCAAGGTCGCCGCCGCACGCAAACAGCTGGAGAACCCGCTGGCCCTGTTCAACCTGCCCAAGGCCGCCGGTTGCGTGATCAGCACCCAGGAACTCAACAGCCCGCTGTTCGGCGACAAACCGGAAGCCGACCACGACGACGATGATCATGATGACGACGCCAAAGACGGCGCCCACGAGCATCATCACGATCACAGTGAAATCCACGCCCACTTCCAATTCACCTGTGCTACGCCGGCCGCCCTGAGCAACCTGGACCTGACCCAGGTGTTCAAGACCTTCCCCGCGACCCAGAAAATTCAGGTACAACTGATCGGTCCGAGCGGCCAGCAAGGCGTTGAAGCGACGGCCACAGCAGCCACCCTGAAGTTCTGAGCCCCCATGACCCACGCATTGATCGAACTGTCTGACCTGGGCTTTAACTGGCCCGGTCACCCACAGTTACTGGACATCCCCGCGTTCCGCCTGGAAGCGGGGGAAACCCTGTTTCTCAAGGGGCCGAGCGGCAGTGGCAAAACCACCTTGCTCGGCCTGCTCGGCGGCGTACAGAAGCCCAGCCGCGGCAGCATCCGCCTGCTCGGCCAGGAGCTGACCGAACTCTCGGCCGGTGCGCGGGACCGCTTTCGCGTTGACCACACCGGCTATATCTTCCAGCAGTTCAACCTGCTGCCGTTCCTGTCGGTGCGCGAGAACGTCGAGCTGCCCTGTCACTTTTCCAAGCTGCGCGCGCAACGGGCAATCCAACGCCACGGCAGCGTCGACCAGGCCGCCGCGACCTTGCTGGCACACTTGGGCTTGAAGGACAAAGACCTGCTGGAGCGCCGTGCCGATTCGTTGTCCATCGGCCAACAGCAACGGGTGGCCGCCGCCCGTGCGCTGATCGGCCAACCGGAGTTGGTGATCGCCGACGAGCCCACCTCGGCCCTGGACTACGACGCCCGCGAAGCCTTCATTCAACTGCTGTTCGCCGAATGCCGCGAAGCCGGCGCCAGCCTGTTGTTTGTCAGCCATGACCAAAGCCTGGCGCCGCTGTTCGACCGCAACCTGTCGCTGGCCGAACTCAATCGCGCCGCCACGCCCGCAGAGGTTTGAGATGTATCTGTTTCGTCTAGCCATGGCCAGCCTGGCTAACCGCCGCTTTACCGCGATCCTCACCGCCTTCGCCATCGCCTTGTCGGTGTGCCTCCTGCTGGCGGTGGAGCGCGTGCGCGTTGAGGCGCGCAACAGTTTCGCCAGCACCATCAGCGGCACCGACCTGATCGTCGGCGCGCGCTCAGGGTCGGTCAACCTGCTGCTGTACTCGGTGTTTCGCATCGGCAACGCCACCAACAACATTCGTTGGGACAGCTACGAGCACTTCGCCGCCAGCCCCCAGGTGAAATGGGCGATCCCGATTTCCCTCGGCGACTCCCATCGCGGCTACCGCGTAATGGGCACCAACGAATCGTACTTCGAGCACTACCAGTACGGGCGCAAACAGAACCTGGAACTGGCCAGCGGCCGCGCCTTCGCCACCGACCCGTTCGAAGTGGTACTCGGCGCCGAAGTCGCCGATGCCCTGCACTACAAGCTCGGCGACAAGCTGGTACTGGCCCACGGCGTGGCGGTGGTCAGCCTGGTCAAGCACGATGACAAACCATTCACCGTGGTCGGCATCCTCAAGCGCACCGGCACGCCGGTGGACCGCACGCTGCATATCAGCCTCGGCGGCATGGAGGCGATTCATATCGACTGGCACAACGGCGTACCGGCCCAGGGCAAAGGCCGCATCAGTGCCGACCAGGCGCGCAACATGGACCTCACCCCGCAAGCCATCACGGCCTTTATGCTCGGCCTGAACAACAAGATCTCCACCTTCGCCCTGCAGCGGGAGATCAACGAGTTCCGTGGCGAGCCGATGCTGGCGATCCTGCCCGGTGTGGCGCTGCAAGAGCTATGGAGCATGATGGGCACCGCCGAAAAGGCCCTGTTCGTGATCTCGCTGTTCGTGGTGCTGACCGGCTTGATCGGCATGCTCACCGCAATCCTCACCAGCCTCAACGAACGCCGTCGCGAAATGGCGATCCTGCGTTCGGTGGGTGCGCGGCCGTGGCATATCGCGACGCTGCTGATCTTCGAAGCCTTCGCCCTGGCCCTGTCTGGCGTGATCGCAGGCGTGGGCTTGCTGTACGTGTGCATCGCCGCATCGCGCGGGTATTTGCAGGCCAATTACGGCCTGGACCTGCCGATGTCGTGGCCCAGCGAATATGAATGGACCTTGCTCGCCGGTATCCTGGCGGCAGCGCTGTTGATGGGCAGCGTGCCCGCCTGGCGCGCCTACCGACAATCCCTGGCCGATGGCCTGTCCATACGTTTATGAGGAAGGCTTCGATGCGTCGCGCTCTGTTTGCGTTATTGCTGCTGGTGACCGTGCCCGCCTGGGCGGAGGACCAGCCCAAGGACCTGTCCTGGCAGGAGATGATCCCGCCGGACGCGCCGCCGGAAATCCCCAACATGAAACCGCTGCACAACCTGTCGAACATGGCCGATGCCTTGTCCGTCGAAGCGGCGCCGGCGGCCAAGCAAGACCTGCCCAACGCGCCGGTAGTGCAGAGCCTTGATGGCCAGCATATTCGCCTGCCGGGGTATATCGTGCCGCTGGAAGTCAGCGAAGAAGGCCGCACCACCGAGTTTTTGCTGGTGCCGTATTTCGGCGCGTGCATCCATGTGCCGCCGCCGCCGTCGAACCAGATCGTGCATGTAAAGAGCGAGGTCGGCGTGAAGCTCGATGAGCTGTATCAGCCGTACTGGATCGAAGGCACGATGCAGGTCAAACCGTCATCCAGTGAGCTTGCAGATGCCGGTTATCAAATGGATGCGCAGAAGATTTACGTATATGAGCTGCAGGAGTAGCGGGTTATTACCGTTTCATTGAGCTGAGTCAACGGCCCAACCGGAACGATCTTTACCATTGGATGTATCTCTTTTAATACACCCTCTGGAGCTCCTATGAACAAGTCTCTGCTCGGCGCGTCCCTCTTCGCGCTCGCCCTCGCCGCCCCTGCCGTCCACGCTCACGAAGCGGGTGACATTCTGATTCGTGCCGGTGCAATCACCGTGAACCCGAAGGCAGACAGCAGCACCGTCAAAGTTGACCAAGGCCCATTGGCCGGTGCCAACCTGGGCGGCAAGGCGACCATGAGCAGCGACACCCAGCTGGGTCTGAACTTCGCCTACATGCTGACCAATCACGTCGGTATCGAACTGCTGGCTGCCACACCGTTCGAGCATGACGTGAAGATCAAGGGCACCGCCCTCGGCGCCGCCAACGGCAAGCTCGGTACGCTGAAACACCTGCCGCCAACCCTGAGCGTCGTGTACTACCCACTGGACAACAAATCCCCGTTCCAACCGTACGTAGGCGCCGGTATCAACTACACCTGGATCTACGACGAACACGTCGGCAGCCGCGCCTCCGAAGCCGGTTTCAGCAACTTCAAGGCCGAGAACTCCTGGGGCTGGGCTGCGCAGATCGGCGCGGACTACATGATCAACGACAAGTGGATGATCAACGCCCAGGCGCGCTACATCGACATCAGCACCAAGGCTACCGTGGAAAACAATGCCGTAGCGCCGGGCACCCGTGCCAAGGTCAATGTGGACGTGGACCCGATGGTTTACATGGTGGGTATCGGTTACAAGTTCTAAGCAACACTGCATAACCAATGTGGGAGGGGGCTTGCTCCCGATAGCGGTGGATCAGTCATGAACCTGTTGACTGACACGCAGCTATCGGGAGCAAGCCCCCTCCCACATTTACTTTGTGTTGTGTCAGCCGTGGCGATAGAACCGGTCAAGCAACGCCGGTAGCCCTGCGCGCCACGCCCGAGGCTTGATGCCGAAGGTGTGGAGGATTTTCTTGCAGGCCAGCACCGCATGCTGCGGTTCGTCTGCCGCATCCGGCCGTGCCGCGTGGGCCTGGGCGGTAGGGGCTTCAATGGCCAGCGGGTGAAAGGTGCGCGCCTCGGTGAGGATCGCCTGGCCCAGCGCCAGCGGCGTGGTCGCCTCATGCCCGGCATAGTGGTAAGTGCCCCACAGCGGCGCCGCGCAATCAAGTTGCTTGAGCACCGAGATAATCACCCGCGCCGCATCGTCCACCGGCGTCGGGTTGCCGCGACGATCGTCCGCCATCAACAATTCATCCGGTTTTTCCGCCCGGGCCAGGAAGCGCCCGAGGGTGCCGTCGACGCTGTCATCCAGAAGCCAGCCAAAACGTAGCAGCACATGCTGCGGGCAAGTGGCGCGCACGCTTTGCTCGATACGCCACAACGCCTGGCCACGCAGGCCCAGGGGCACCGGCTCGTCCTTTTCGCTGTAGGCGGTGGCGCGGGAGCCATCGAATACGCGGTAGCTGGACGGTTGCAGCAAGGTAATGTTGTGGTGCTGACACAGTTCGGCCAGGCGTTCGATGGCGAATTCCTGGGCGGCCAGGCGGGTCTCGCTGACGGCTTCGGCCTGGAACCAGTCGAAGTAGTAGGCGAGGTTGATCAACGCATCGGGACGGGTGTCGTCGAGCAATTGGGTGAGGCTCGCGGCATCCCAGCCGTCTTTGGGCGGTTTGGGGGCGAGGAAACCGATGTCTTCCTCTGCACCGAGGCGAATCAGCGCCTGCCCGAGGGCATTCCCGCCGCCCAGTAACATAAGGCGCATTCGCATAGATTGAGCAGGCCCGGTCTGTTTGGAACGATGGTTATTGTCGGCAGGCGGGTGAGGCATGCCGTAGGGTTATTCCAGAATCGTTGCATTTTGCGGGTTTGTAGCGCAACCGTCACGGATAAAGTGCGGGGTTGCAACTTGTTGGAGTGGGCTGCATAACTTAGGCATGAACCTTCCTGAATCAACCGACACGGTATTGAACGGCTTTCACCCCGCCGTCAGCACCTGGTTCCGCCACACCTTCCCCTCGGTGACCAGCGCCCAGGCCCAGGCGTGGCCGTTGATCCGCCAACGCCGTTCAACGCTGATCGCGGCGCCCACCGGCTCCGGCAAGACGCTGACGGCGTTCCTCGCGGTGCTGGATGACCTGGTTCACCAGGGCCTGGCCAACGGCGGGCAACTGCCGGACGAGACGCTGGTGGTGTATGTGTCGCCGCTCAAGGCGCTGTCCAACGACATCCAGATCAACCTGCAAACCCCGCTGGCCGGGATCACCGAGCATTTGCAGCGCCTGGGCCTGCCGCCGCTGGTGATTCGCACCGCCGTACGCACCGGCGACACCCCGCAGAAAGACCGCGCACAGATGCGCAAGCGCCCGCCGCACATCCTGGTGACCACGCCGGAATCGCTCTACGTGCTGCTGGGCTCGGACTCCGGTCGGCAAATGCTGGGCAGCACGCGCACGGTCATCGTCGATGAAATCCACGCCATCGCCGCCAGCAAACGCGGCAGCCACCTGGCCCTGAGCCTGGAACGCCTGCAAGGCTTGTGTGCCGAGCCGTTGACCCGCATCGGTTTGTCGGCCACGCAAAAACCTGTCGAGGCGGTGTCGCGCTTTCTGGTAGGTACCGACCGGGCGTGCGACATCGTCGACATCGGCCATGCCCGTGCCCGCGACCTGGATATCGAAGTGCCCCCGGTGCCGCTGTCGGCGGTGATGGCCAACGATGTCTGGGAGTTGGTCTACGACCGTCTCGCCGCCCTTGCCCGTGAGCATCGCACCACGCTGATCTTCGTCAACACTCGGCGCCTGGCCGAACGCCTGGCCCGGCATTTGAGCGAGCGCCTGGGCAAGAGCGCCGTCGCTGCCCACCACGGCAGCCTGGCCAAGGAGATGCGCCTGGACGCCGAGCAACGCCTCAAGGCGGGCGAGCTGCAAGTGCTGATCGCCACCGCGTCCCTGGAGCTGGGGATTGATATCGGCGATGTCGACCTGGTGTGCCAGATCGCGTCGCCGGGCTCCATCAACGGTTTTCTGCAGCGGGTGGGCCGCTCCGGGCACCAGGTCGGCGGCACGCCCAAGGGACGCCTGTTTGCCACGACCCGCGACGACCTGATCGAATGCGCCGCCCTGCTCGATTGTGTACGCCGGGGCGAGTTGGACACCTTGCAGGTCCCGGTGGCGCCGCTGGACGTGCTGGCCCAGCAGATCATCGCCGAGGTCAGTGCCCAGGAGTGGCCGGAACAGGCCCTGCTCGACCTGATCCACCGCGCCGCGCCCTATGCCACCCTGGATGAACGCCACTACCAGGCGCTGCTGCAGATGCTCGCCGACGGTTACAACGGCCGCCAGGGCATCCGCAGCGCGTACCTGCACCGCGACGCACTGACCCGCACCCTGCGCGGTCGCCGTGGCGCCAAGCTGACCGCCGTAACCAGCGGCGGCACCATCCCCGACAACGCCGACTACAGCGTGTTGCTGGAGCCCCAGGGCCTGAATATCGGCAGCGTCAACGAAGATTTCGCAGTGGAAAGTATCGCCGGGGATATCTTCCAGCTCGGTAATACGTCCTACAGGATTTTGCGGGTCGAAGCCGGCAAAGTGCGGGTCGAAGACGCTCACGGCCAACCGCCGACCATTCCGTTCTGGCTCGGTGAAGCGCCGGGGCGCAGCAATGAGTTATCCGCCGCGGTCGCACGTTTGCAGGGGCAACTCGACAGCCTGCTCAGCGCCAGCCCCGGCGACCTGCACCCGGCGCATGACTGGCTTACCGGCACCCTCGGCCTGAACCGCGCCAGCGCCGAACAGCTCCTCGATTACCTGGCCCGCGCGCGCCTGGCACTCGGCGCGTTGCCGTCCCAGGACACGTTGATCATGGAGCGGTTTTTCGACGAGTCCGGCGGTACCCAACTGATCATCCACACGCCGTTCGGCAGCCGCGTCAACCGGGCCTGGGGCCTGGCCTTGCGCAAGCGTTTTTGCCGCACCTTCAACTTTGAGCTGCAAGCGGCGGCCAGTGAAAATGCGATCGTGCTGTCGCTGTCCACCAGCCACAGTTTCGAGCTCGATGAGGTATGGCGTTACCTCAACAGCAACAGTGCCGAACACCTGCTGATCCAGGCCGTACTGGATGCACCGCTGTTCGGTGTGCGCTGGCGCTGGAACGCCGGCGTGGCACTGGCGCTGCCGCGCTTTACCGCCGGGCGCAAAGTGGCGCCGCAGATCCAGCGCATGAAGAGCGAAGACCTGATCGCCAGCGTGTTCCCCGACCAGATCGCCTGCCTGGAAAACCTCGCCGGCGAACGCGAAGTGCCCGAGCACCCGCTGGTGGAGCAAACCCTCGACGACTGCCTGCACGAAGCCATGGACAGCGACGCCTGGCTTGCCTTGCTGCGGCGCATGGAGCGCGGCGAAGTGCGGTTGATCAGCCGCGACCTGCCGGCGCCCTCGCCCATGGCTGCCGAAATCCTCAGCGCGCGCCCCTACACCTTTCTCGACGATGCACCGCTGGAAGAACGCCGCACCCAGGCCGTGCTCAACCGCCGTTGGAGCGACCCTCAGAGCACCGACGACCTCGGCGCACTGGACGCGGACGCCATCGCCGGCGTGTGCGAAGAGGCCTGGCCGGCGCCCCATGGCGTGGATGAAATGCATGAGGCATTGATGAGCCTGGCGTGCATCGCCAGCAACGAGGTCACCCCGCAATGGGCCGAGTGGTTGCAGGCCCTGGCTAAAGGTGGCCGCGCCTATCAATTGCCCAACGGCCTGTGGGTCGCAGTGGAACGCCTGGGGTGTTTGCAGGCGATCTATCCCCACAATTTGCCACTGCTCCCCGGCTTCGATGAGCCCTGGAGCTTTGACGACGCGCTGGTGGAACTGCTGCGCGCGCGCCTCGGTGGCTTCGGCCCCCAGCGCCTGATCGAGATCGCTGCGCCACTGGCCTTGCCGCTGGGCGATATCACCCAGGCGCTGGCCCGCCTGGAGCAGGAAGGCTACGTGCTGCGCGGTCGCTTCAGCCCCGGCGCACTTGAGGAACAATGGTGCGAACGGCATCTGCTCGCGCGCATTCATCGCTACACGGTCAAGCGCCTGCGCCGGGAAATCGAGCCGGTGGCGCTGCAGGATTTCATGCGCTTCCTGTTCGATTGGCAGCACCTGTCCGAGAGCACGCGCGGCCAGGGCAGCGCCGTGTTGCCGCAGATTGTCGGCCAGTTCGAAGGGTATGCCGCCGCCACGTCGGCCTGGGACAGTGACCTGCTCAGTGCACGGATCAAGGATTACTCATCAACCTGGCTCGACGACCTGTGCCGCAGCGGCAAGCTGGTATGGACGCGCTTGAGCAACAAGGCTGGCGCCATTGCCCTGCGCAGCACGCCGGTGGTGCTGCTGCCGCGCAGCCAGGTGGCATTGTGGAGCGGGCTGACCGACCCCACCGACAGCACGACCCTGTCGCTCAAGGCGCAAAAGGTCCACCTGGCCCTGCGTGAACACGGCGCGCTGTTTTTCGATGAGCTCGTGCACGAAGCCCATCTGCTGCGCAGCGAACTGGAAACCGCCTTGCAGGAACTGGTCGGCGCCGGCCTGGTGAATGCCGACAGCTTTGCCGGGTTGCGTGCCCTGACCACCCCGGCCAGCAAGCGCCAGGCGCGCAGCAGTCGGCGCGGGCGTGGGGCGTTTATCGGCGGCATGGACGATGCCGGGCGCTGGGCGCTGATTCGCCGCCCATCAACCGCCGCCGGCCCGCACTCGGCCGAAACCCTGGAACATGTGGCGATGACCTTGCTGCGCCGTTATGGCGTGGTGTTCTGGCGCTTGCTGGAGCGCGAGGCGGATTGGTTGCCGAGTTGGCGCGAATTGCTGCGTACGTTCCATCGGCTGGAGGCGCGGGGTGAGATTCGTGGCGGGCGGTTTGTCAGCGGGCTGGCGGGTGAGCAGTTTGCCTTGCCCGAAGCGATCCCGTTGCTGCGCGAAGTGCGGCGCAGGCCTCATGACGGGAGTTTGATTGCCGTGTGCGGGGCTGACCCGCTGAACCTGGTGGGCACACTGTTGCCGGGCAGCAAGGTGCCGGCGGTGAGTGGGAATCGAATTGTGTATCGGGATGGGTTGCCGGCGGCGGTGATGGTCGCCGGCAAGCAGCAGATACTGCTGGATGTGGATCAGCAGGCGGTGCAGGAGAAGTTGATCAGGCACTGAATTTGAAGGCCTCATTGAGGCCTGGGCTGCTCCGTCAACACCACCGACGCCGGCATCTCTTCCTCCGGCTCATCCACCTGGGTTGTGCGCTTTGGCAGCAAAACCTGCTGTGGATAAGTCTGCGCGAAGTGCACTTCATCACAGTTATCCACAAGCTTTTTCAAACGCTGGTTAAACGCACGGCTCACCGCATATTGCCCGCCGGACACGGTACGGAACTGCGCCGTGAGCACCACGCCATTGAGGTCCATCTTGTCGACGCCAAACACCTCCAGCGGCCCTTGCAGGTTGTACTTGAGGAACACATCGTCGCGAATCGACTGCCCGGCCTCGCGGATCAGCTCCACGGCCTTGTCCACATCAGTGTCGTAGGTGAACTGCACCGAGAAGAACGCATAGGCAAATTGCCGCGACTGGTTGGTGACCGCCTTGATCTGCCCGAACGGCACCGAATGCACAAAGCCTTTGCCGTCACGCAGGCGCAGGGTGCGGATGGTCAGGCCTTCGACGGTGCCGGCGTGGCCAGAGTCGAGCACCACCCAGTCGCCGATGGACAGCGTGTCCTCGATGATGATGAACAGGCCGGTGATCACGTCCTGCACCAGTTGCTGGGAACCGAAACCAATCGCCAGGCCGACCACACCGGCACCCGCCAGCAGCGGCGCGACGTTGATGCCGAGATTGGCCATGGTAGTGATTGCGCAGATCACCACCAGGATGATTTTCACCGCATTGCGCAGCAGCGGCAGGATAGTTTTCACCCGGGTGCTGGGCTGGCGGCTGGAGCGTTTGTTCACCGGCGGTTTCAGCGCTTCCTGGATCGCCGTGTCCAGCACCACCCAGAACAACCAGGTCATCAGCAGGATCAGGCCGATGCTGCTGAGGGAGTCGCTGATCGCACGGCCCACCGAGTTGCGCTGGGCAAATTCGAACAGCGACACGCCCCAGATCCGCCCGAGGATTTCGATAAAGGCGATGGCCATGACGATGCGCAAGATCGCGTGCAACAGGCTGAGAAAGCGCTCCTTGTAAGCACTGCTGCGTTGGATCGCCACCTGACTGCGGGACTTGAACAAGTGTTGCAGCACCGTGCTGAGAAACACCGTGCCGATCAACAGGATCGTGGTGAACAGCGCGCAGCGCAGGGCTTTCTGGTTGTCGTCGCCGGCGCCGATCAGGTTGATCGCCGAGACCAGCACCATCAATAAGATCGGCCAGTACCACAGCCCGGAAAATATTCGCAGCGACTGCTGCAAGGCCGGGTGTTTCAGGCGCTGGGCCAGCGGTCGATTGCGGATCAGGTGAGCCACCGGACGGCGCAGGCGCACCACCAGCACGCCAAAGATCACCGCGGCGAACAGGCCGGTAAACACCGCGATACTGCTGGTGATATTACCGCCGAGCTGACGCGCAATCTGCGGGCTGGTCAGGGCGTCGCTGAGGGCCGCGAGGAAGCCGATCAGGAACAGCGGCTTGGGGCAGTAGTCGCGAATGATCTGCACCGCCGGCCGCTTGTGGCCGACATTGAACATGACGATGACGCACAGCAGCATGGAGGTGGAAAAGATGCCGCTGCTGGTGGCGTAGGCAAAACACAGCGCCAGCGCACGGCCTATCGAGGTGGGTAAAAAGTGGCTGACGTAGAGTGTCAACGGCAGGCAGATCAGCGCCGGGATCGTGTAGGGCACCACATAACCCAGCACGCCTTGCAGGCGCCCCCGTCGTTCGATGAAAGGACGGCGACTCAGGCGCAGCACGATAAACCGCCCCAGCAGCGTCAACCCCACGAAGGCACCGACCCACACCCCGGACAGCAGCAGGAAGTCGCCGGCCACGCTCCACGGCGAACGCTCCGACGTCTGGTCAACCAACCGGCCGACCTCATCTGCCGCGCGGTCCGCGCGCAGGCGCCAGGCATCAACGAGGTTCTGATTGAGGTCGAGCTTGTTCTGCACATCATCGATGCTGGAACTGATGGCACCCAGCAGTCCGCCCTCCACCAGCAACTCGGGTTTGGCCGGCGCTTCGGCTTCCGGCGCGGTGGCCGCGGCTTGCAGTGCGTCGCTGCCGCAGAAAAGCAGCGCGCCGAGCAGTAATGCAGTCTTGAAATTCAGCAAAACACCGGGCTCCTTCAGAAGGGTCTGTAAGGAACTGACGGGTTTGAGCCTTGATCGTTCCCCTGCTTGATTGGCGGGTACTGATCCAAATGGGTTTATGCCGCCTGTAGGACGATGGAAACTTTCGGCCAAAAATCGCAGTCAGCCATAAACGGGGGTAAAGCCCCCACCCTTTCACAGGAGCAATCATGGCTGCGATCCCCGACTGGGTGCCCATTACCCCTAGCGTCGCCATCACTCGCTTCACGGTGCTGACGGTCAATATCCACAAGGGCTTCACCGCCTTGAACCGGCGTTTCATCCTGCCCGAGCTGCGCGAAGCGGTGCGCAGTGTGGGCGCTGATATGGTGTTTCTGCAGGAAATCCATGGCACCCACGAGCGCCATCCCCAGCGTTACAGTGACTGGCCGAACATGCCGCAGTACGAGTTCCTCGCCGACAGCATCTGGCCGCAGTTCGCCTACGGGCGCAACGCGGTCTACCCCCATGGCGACCACGGCAATGCGTTGCTGTCGAAATTCCAGATCGTGAGTTACGACAACCTCGACATTTCCCAAAGCGGCCATGAAAACCGCGGCCTGCTGCATTGTGTGCTGCGCCTGCCCGGTACCGGGCAGGAGGTGCATGCGATCTGTATCCATCTGGGCTTGCGCGAGGTGCATCGCCAGCAACAATTGCGCTTGTTGGAGCAACGTATCAGCGAGATCCCGGCGGATGCGCCGTTGGTGGTTGCCGGTGATTTCAATGACTGGCGCCAACGCGCCGACCTGAGCCAAAGCGGCCTGCAGGAAGTCTCCGTGCACGCCCACGGCAAACCCGCGCGCACCTTCCCGGCCCGCCTGCCGCTGTTGCCGCTGGACCGCATTTATGTGCGCAACTTGAAGATTCATAACCCGCGGGTGCTGACCTCCCGCCCCTGGTCCCATTTGTCAGACCATGTGCCGCTGTCGGTGGAGATTGAGCTATGAACGTTGCGGTCGAGCATATTTCCACCGACCAGCCGCCGGATGATGCCAAGGCTCGTGACCTCGATTACGGCTGGCAGAGCGGCAACCAGATCGAATTGCTGGAGAACGGCGAAGCCTATTTCCCCCAAGTGTTCGAGGCCCTGCGCCAGGCCCAGCGCGAGATCCTGTTGGAGACCTTTATCCTTTTCGAGGACAAGGTCGGCCATGAGCTGCAAGGCATCCTGATCGAGGCTGCGCAACGTGGCGTGAAGGTAGTGGTCAGCCTCGACGGTTTTGGTTGCGGCGAGCTGAGCCCGTTGTTCCTGAGCGAACTGGCTGACGCCGGCGTCATGGTGCAAATGTTTGATCCCGCGTCAAAGACTCTGGGGATTCGTACCAACTGGTTTCGGCGCCTGCACCGCAAGATCGTGGTGGTGGACGCCAAGGTGGCGTTTATCGGCGGAATCAATTTTTCTGCCGACCATTTGGGGGATTTTGGCCCAGAAGCCAAACAGGATTACGCGGTGCAGGTGATAGGCCCGGCGGTGGCCGACCTGCATCATTTTGCCCTCGCCCAAAGCGGGCGCCAGGTGCGCACGCGGCGCGGTTGGCGACGGCGCCAGCAACGGCCATCGCCTTGGCCGACCGATACAGGCGACGGCCTGGTGCGCCTGATTTACCGCGACAATCTGCAACACCGCGACGACATTGAAGAGGCGTATATCCATGCCCTGAGCAAAGCCCAACAACGCGCGGTGATTGCCAATGCCTACTTTTTCCCCGGTTACCGCCTGCTGCGCGAGATTCGCAACGCGGCGCGCCGTGGCGTAAAGGTGCAATTGATCATGCAGGGCCAGCCCGATGTGCTGCTGGCCAAGCTGGCCGCGCGCATGCTCTACGACTACCTGCTCAAGGATGGCGTGGTGATTCATGAATATTGCCAGCGCCCGCTGCACGGCAAGGTCGCGCTGGTGGATGACGAGTGGAGCACCGTGGGTTCGAGCAACCTCGACCCGTTGAGCCTGTCGCTGAACCTGGAGGCCAACGTGCTGATTCGTGACCGGGCGTTCAATCAGCAGCTGTACGAACGTCTGGACGTACTCGCCAAGGAGCATTGCCAGACCATGCCGGAAAACCGCAAGCCGCGCCTGTGGCTATGGCGATTGACCGTCGGTTTCCTGGTGTTCCATGTGATGCGCCACTTCCCCGCGCTGACGGGCTGGTTGCCGGCGCACAAGCCACGGTTGAAACCCTTTGAGGCTCGAACCCATGACATCTGAAGCTAACGGTTCACGCTTCAAGCGCTGGAAGAAACCGCTGACCGTGGCGTTCTTCCTGCTGCTGATCGTGCTGTTCACCCTGCTTGCAAGGCGTATCGACTGGAGCGAAGTATTCCAGACCCTGGGCGATTTCAAGCTGCGCACCCTGCTGATCGCGGGCACGCTGACGTTGTGCAGCTTTATCGTCTACGCCTGCTTCGACTTGATCGGCCGCACCTACATTCGCCAACCGCTGCGCTGGAAGCAGATTCTGCCGGTCGGGATCATCAGCTATGCGTTCAATCTGAACCTGAGTGCCTGGGTCGGCGGGATCGCCATGCGCTATCGGCTGTATTCGCGGCTGGGGGTGAGCACCGGCAATATCGCCAAGATCCTCGGCCTGAGCCTGGCCACCAATTGGTTTGGCTATATGGCCTTGGCCGGGGTGGTGTTCAGCAGCGGCCTGGTGACCATGCCGCCAGGCTGGAAACTGAGCAGCGGCGCCTTGCAGGGAGTTGGCGTGTTGTTGGTCCTGGCCAGCCTTGGTTACCTGGCGGCGTGCCAGTTCTCGAAAAAGCGTGCGTGGTCGATTCGGGGGATCGAGATCAATCTGCCGTCACTGCGCATGGCGTGCCTGCAGTTGGCATTGGGCGCGTTGAACTGGTCGCTGATGGCTGCGGTGATTTTCACATTGTTGCCCGCCAAACTGGACTACCCGCTGGTGCTGGGCGTGCTGCTGATCAGCGCGATCGCCGGTGTTATCACCCATATCCCGGCCGGGCTCGGGGTACTGGAAGCGGTGTTTATCGCCCTGCTGCAACATGAGGCGTCGCGCGGCAGTTTGCTGGCCGGGCTGATCGCCTATAGGGCCATCTACTTTATCCTGCCGCTGCTGATCGCCCTGGTGATGTACCTCGGTGTCGAGGCCAAAGCCAAGGCGTTACGGGTGAAGAAAACACCGGCATGATCGCGTTACTGAGATTGGATGATGCTCAACCGCTCGCCCACCACCATCTCGGTGATCCAGTCCACCAGGATCGAGGTGTAAGCCTGCTGGGACACGGGGTCGCTAAGGGAATGGTCGGCACCGTCGATGATGCGGTGAGTCAGGGAATGGGTCTGCTGGCAGGCCGCGCGGTAGCTCATGATGGTGGCGTGGGGCACATGGTCGTCGGTTTCCGATTCGACGATCAGCACATCGCCAGTGAATGCCGAGCAGGCGTGCAAGGCGCGATTGGTCTCGGCGCGCACCAGCGTGCTGCGATAGTCCATCAAGTCCATTTTGTCCAAGTCACGCTTGGGCTTGAGCCATTCATCGTCGCGGTACAGCGCCGGCACACGCAGTGCCAGCCAGCGCACAGGGCGCAACGATGTCAGGATCGCCGCCAGGTAACCCCCGTAGCTGGTGCCCACCACCGCCACCGCCGAGGTGTCGATGGCCGGGTGCGAGAGCAGTCGGTCGTAGGCCGCGAGCAGATCGCGCAGGTTGTCTTCACGGGTGACGCGGGACAGCGGGATACCCGTGCCGGCGTGGCCACGCAGATCGAACGTCAGGCACACACATCCCAGGCCGGCGATACCTTTGGCGCGTTCCAGGTCACGCTCCTGGCTACCGCCCCAGCCGTGCACAAACAACACACCTGGCACTTTGGATTTCGGACTCAGGAACGTGCCGCTCATCTGTTCGTCGTCGATGTCGATTGCAATGCTTTCGCTTCTAGCCGTCATAAGATTCAACCGTCACATACTTGAGAAGAAAGTCGCTGTTTTCGGCCGGGCCTCGGTACACCTCGATGGCATCCGCGGGCAACGCCTGGTCCACGTAGGTTTCTACCGAGGACACATGAATCGCTTTCAGGCCCGGGTGGTTGATAAAACTCTGCAGCGCCGCGACTTCCGCGCTGCTGGCGCCGCCCATGCGCCAGGATTGCTCGAGCACGCCGCTGCGGCGCTGGCCGTCGCTGTCCAGGCCCTGGGCGATGTCGTAGTTGCGCCGAGACGCGTAGAAACCCGGGTAGGCCTCATCGGCGGCCGCGTCGAAGACCTGGGCTTGCTCGATGGCTTGGCGCACGTCGCCGGGCAGCTCGAGCTTGAGCAAATCGTCATAACCGCCAGGCACCACCAGCAGGTTGGAGCCACCGTAGACCTCCTCGCCCTGTCCGTCCTGGGTCAGGTATTGCTCGCCGCAGTAGCTGATGACGTGATCGCCGATAAAACTCTGGCCCACACTATGGGTGACCACATCGTGCAGGTCTTGTTCCAGCACGACGCCTTCGCTGAACATTCGGACCGCTTCGGGGCGCGCCAGCACAGCCTCGAACTCATCCAGGCTGTGGATAACTTCCTGGCCGCGCCCGGCGCAGGCATGCACCGGTTTCAGGCGGATCGGCCCGTTGTACAGCAGGCGTTCGGCGGCAGGTCGTGCATCCTCCAAGGCAAATACGCTGAGACCCGCCAGCACAACATCGCGTACACGCTCGCAGAATAACGGCGACCAGCCTTCGGGGGCTTTCGCTTCGGGGCATAGCAGCCCATGGCTGATGGCCTTGGTGCAGATAAAGTCGTGATCGACATAACCGCCCCACAGGTCCGCCGGACCGCTGACGTGAAGTTCGCGTGCCTGGGCAGGACCTACCAGAGTCTGCGTGGGCAGCAGGTAAAGTTCACAGCCGGCATGCTTTTGTGGGTCATAACTGCCGCCGAATTTGAGCCCCAGTATCTGCGCCAGCCATCGGGCCAACGCGCGGTTGGTTTCGACTTCATGCTGGGGCGCGCCCGCTCGCGTGGAGTGAGCGACGATCCATTTTTTGCGTTGAATCGGGGTCATGCATCCCCCTTGGCCATCCTGCCATGTGTGTGGGGGGAAGGCTGCAGGTATCACGCCAAGGTTGTTTCAAAGAAGATGCTTTTAAAATCAAGCCGTTGTCGAAAAAGCGATGGCAGTTGGCCTGCCTGATTCTGCACGACGACACCTTGAACGTACGGTGTTCTGCACGATTCACACGCCAAAACGGCTGCGGTAGTCACTGGGGGCCAATCCGGTAATTTTTTTGAAAATGGCGCGAAAAGCGCTGGGGTCCTGGTAGCCCACGGTCCAGGCAATATGGTCGATGGTGCCGTTGGTAAACTCCAGCATCTGCCGCGCCTTGCCCACGCGCAGGTGCTGGCAGTATTCAGTGGGTTTCAAGCCGGTAGCATTGCGGAAGCGTCGCAGGAAGGTGCGCTCCTCCAGCCCCGCCTCTTGCGCCATGCTGGCGACGGACACGTCCACCGCACCACTGGCTTGTAACCCATGCTGAACCTTGAGGATGGCCGCGTCGCCATGGCTGAGGATCGGCGCGAAGTTACTGCCGCATTGGCTGGCGCTGTCGCTGTGTTCGATCACCAGGAAACGCGCGGTATCGGCGGCGACGCTCGGGCCCATCAGGCGGTCGACCAGGCGCAGGCCCAGCTCGGACCAGGCCATTAGCCCGGCCGTCGTGATCAGATCGCCGTCATCGACGATGGGTTTATCCGCTTCCAGGCGCACGGCCGGGTAACGCGCGGCAAAGGACTTTGCGGAAGACCAATGGGTGGTGGCGCTGCGCCCATCCAGCAACCCACTGCGCGCCAGCAGGATCGAGCCAATGCACACGCCGCCGAGTACGGTGCCCGCCGCGTGTTGCTGGCGAATCCACTCCAGCAACGCAGGGGGTGCCTGTTCTTCGGTGAATTCGCCAATCGACGGTGGCACCAGCACGGCCATCATCGGTTGGTCAGGGCCGGAGTGGCTGGCGAATCCCCTTGTCGGCTTGCCACTGGCGTCCACCTGCCAATGGCTGACCCGCAACAACGGCAACTGCGCAGACTTATGCTCAGCGGCGATCCGGTTGGCGACGCCGAACAGGTCGGTCAAACCATGCACGGCAGCCAGTTGCGCCCCCTGATAAATCAACACGCCCAGTTCAACCACGGCCATTGTCAGTTTTCCCCCTGTTATTGTCGGTGCAGCCAATCCCCCGCCCCGGCGCCAGCTAAGATAATGGACCCCATCACCCATCACGAGGCAATCCCCATGGCCAAGCAAGCGCTCATCCTAATCGATATCCAGAACGACTACTTCCCTCAAGGCAAGTGGCCGCTCGATGGCGTGGAAGCCGCAGCGGACAAGGCTGCGCAGGTGCTCCAGGCGTTTCGCCAGAACGGGGATGCGGTGATTCATGTGCGCCATGAGTTCACCTCCGAGGATGCACCGTTTTTCACGCCGAACTCTGAGGGCGCCTATTTGCACCCCAAGGTGCTGAACGAGGGCAGCGAGCCGGTGGTGCTTAAACACTTCGTGAATGCGTTCCGCGAAACCCATCTACGCGCCCTGCTGGAGCAGCGCAGCATCACCGAGCTGGTGATAGTCGGCAGCATGAGCCATATGTGCGTCGATGCGGTGGTGCGGGCGGCAGCGGACCTTGGCTACAAGGTCACGGTGATTCATGACGCGTGTGCCACCCGCGACCTGGAATTCAATGGTCAGGTGATTCCGGCGACGCAGGTGCATGGCGCGTATATGGCGTCGTTGGCGTTTGGCTACGCGGGCGTAGTGTCGGCGGATGAGTATTTGAAGGCGCAAGCAGCAGCGGCGTAAGCGCTGCTTGCTTCTGTGCCGTCAGCGGGTCGCGATGATAAACAGGCGCGGGAAGGGCAGTAATACGGTGCCATCCTCTAGAGCTGGATAAGCCTGTGTAATCCGCGCCTGGTATTCCTGTAGGAAGGCGGCTTTTTCGCTATCGTTCAGTGGCGCGAGGAAGGGTCGCAAGCCCGAGCCCTTGAACCACTCCACCACCGCCGCGTGATCCGCCAACGGGTGCTGGTAAGTAGTGCGCCATACGTCCACGGTGCTGCAGTGTTTGCTCAGCAACTCGTAGTAGTAGCTCGCCGAGTGGCGCTCATTGTGTTGGAACGCGCCGTTCTTTGCCGCCCATGGGCCATCTGCTGCCACTTCGCGCGCCAGCCGGTGGGCGGGTTCATTAAGGTTGTCTGGGGTTTGTACGGCGAGCGTGCCACCAGGCGACAACTGGTCGACCAGATGCGGATAGAGCGTGGCGTGGTTTGGCAGCCATTGCAGCGAGGCGTTGGCGAGGATCACGTCGAATGTCTGCGACGGGCTCCAGGCACCGATGTCCGCCAGCTCAAAGTTCAGCGCGGGAAGGCGTTTGCGGGCGTCGTCCAACATGTCGTCGGAACTGTCCATGCCGGTGACCTGCGCCAATGGGAAACGCTCGGCCAATACTTGCGTGGAATTGCCGGGGCCACACCCCAGATCGACCGCAGTGCGCACAACCATATTGGGAATGGCCGCGACCAGGTCACGGACAGGGCGCGTGCGCTGTTGTTCAAACATCGTGTACTGCTTGGCGGACCAGGTCATCACGAACTTCCTTCTTTTGAGAGGTTGGCCACAGCCTAAATCTTGGTAGTCATGAGAACAAATTCCGGGATTGCTGGCCTTCCCTGCCTGGAAAGTGTGGGGCATGAGAAACCTGCCATGGCGTCGACCACTATGCCCCTCAGTGGCGTTTAACTGTTGCAGGGCGACCATCCGAAGACGGTTTTTTCCCGCAGTGTCGCTCGAAAAACCGAGCTAAACTGATTTTTGCCCCGTGCAGACTCGGCATCAAGGGGGCGTTAGTGAAAATGCCAGCGTAGTGTCCATGGACGATTTTTCTGGCCCTTACCAGCCAAATTCATCCACATATCCATGGAGCTATGCCATGTCTTATCTGAAAACTCGCGAAGGCAATGATCTTTATTACAAGGACTGGGGCAGCGGTCAGCCCGTTGTGTTCTGTCACGGGTGGCCACTGAGCAGCGACAGCTGGGAGTCGCAGATGCTGCATTTCGCCAATAACGGTTTTCGCGCCATTGCGCATGATCGCCGTGGGCATGGCCGTTCAAGCCAGCCCTGGGATGGCAATGACATGGACCATTACGCAGATGATTTGGCGGAGCTGATCGAACACTTGGATCTGACAGATGTGATCCTTTTCGGGTTTTCTACCGGAGGCGGCGAAGTCGCGCGGTATATCGCTCGCCATGGCACTGCGCGCGTGGCCAAGGCGGGTTTGATTTGCGCCGTTACGCCACTGATGCTCAAAACCGTCAGCAACCCCCAAGGGACACCCATTGAAGTTTTCGACGCCATGCGAGCCGACTCCATAGCCAACCGCTCGCAGCTCTACCTTGATCTGGCCAGCGGCCCATTTTTCGGATTCAACCGGGAGGGCGTCGAATCCTCTCAGGGCTTGATCAATTCATTCTGGATGCAGGGTGTCATGGGCGGGCATAAAAATACTTTTGATAGCATCAAAGCGTTTTCGGAAACCGACTTCCGAGAGGACTTGAAGCACTTCAATATGCCCACGCTCATCATCCACGGCAGCGACGATCAAATCGTGCCGATACAGGCTTCTGCGTTGCAGACTAACTTCTTGATCCCGCACTCCGAACTGCTGATCTACTCGCGCGCGCCTCATGGTTTGACGGACACTCACAAGCAGCGGGTCAACGCAGATATGCTGGCCTTCGCCCTGCGTTAGGCGCCGTCAATACAAAAAAACCGCGCGGCCTTGTCGGCAGCGCGGTTTTTTTCAGCTTGCAGCGAATAGCTTTGGTACGACTCTAGAACGGGATATCGTCATCAAAGCTGTCGAAATCTGGAGCTGGCTGCGGCGCGGCCTGTTGTGGCGCTGGGCGCGACTCACGCTGTGGCTGCTGGCTTGGCTGTGGACGCGATTGCTGTGGGCGCGGTGCCGAGTTGGACATGCCACCCTGGCCTTGTTGGTCGCCCTGTGGACGGCCGCCCAGCAGTTGCATGGTGCCTTGCATGTCGACCACAATTTCAGTGGTGTAACGTTTGATGCCGTCTTTTTCCCACTCGCGGGTTTGCAGCTTGCCTTCGATGTAGACCTGCGAACCTTTGCGCAGGTACTCACCGGCGATCTCTGCCACCTTGCCGAACATCGACACACGGTGCCACTCGGTTTTCTCGACCTTCTGGCCGGTTTGCTTGTCGGTCCACTGTTCGCTGGTCGCCAGACTCAGGTTGGTCACGGCGTTACCGTTAGGCAAGTAGCGAACTTCGGGATCCTGGCCGCATGTACCGACCAATATGACTTTGTTAACCCCACGGGCCATAACGTTCTCCTATGCTGGGCGCGCTGTCGGCACTGGGTTGACCAGTTGCTCGAGCGTCGCGCGATCCAATAATTCGGTGTCCAATTTGATGTAAATGGCCGCCTCTTCCGCGACCACGACGGCATCCGTTACCCCTACGACGGCCTTCAGGCGCTCTACCAGACCGCTTTCACGGATCGCCTCAGGCGATAGCGGCAAACGCAGACTTGTGACGTAGGGAGGTTCGCGCATGGTAACAGCAAAGGCCAACCAAAGTGCAGCCAGCCCGGCGCATCCGAGGAACACAACCGACAGACCGCCATGCTGGAACATCCAGCCGCCCATGATGCCGCCCAACGCCGAGCCAAGGAACTGGCTGGTGGAATACACGCCCATCGCCGTGCCCTTGCCACCGGCCGGTGAAACCTTACTGATCAGCGAAGGCAATGAAGCCTCCAGTAGGTTGAACGCGGTGAAGAACACCACCGTGCCGATAACCAGCGCCCGTAGGCTGTCGCCGAACTGCCAGAAGAATAGTTCAGTGAGCATTAATGTCGTGACGGCGCCCAGCAAAACTCGTTTCATTTTGCGTTTCTTCTCGCCATAGATGATGAACGGGATCATGGCGAAGAACGAAATCAGCAGTGCGGTGAGGTAGACCCACCAGTGCTGTTCCTTGGGCAGCCCGGCTTTTTCCACCAGCGCCAGGGGCAAGGCGACGAAGCTGCACATCAGCATTGCGTGTAATACGAAGATACCTAAGTCCAGGCGCAACAGGTCCGGGTGCTTGAGCGTCGGCAATAGTGCCTTGCGTGCAACGCCCGACTCACGGTGCTGCAACGTGCCGGTGGAGCGCGGCACCATGAAGGCCACGATCACGATCCCGAACAATGCCATGCCGCCGGTGGCAAGGAACAAGCCGTGCAAGCCAAAGGCACGTGTCAGCAACGGGCCGACGACCATGGCCACGGCGAACGACAGGCCGATGGTCATGCCGATCATGGCCATGGCCTTGGTGCGGTGTTGCTCACGGGTCAGGTCGGACAGCAGCGCCATGACGGCAGCGGAAATCGCCCCTGCACCTTGCAGGATGCGTCCGGCAATTACGCCCCAGATCGAATCGGATTGTGCCGCGAGCACGCTGCCGAGGGCGAAGACGATCAGCCCGAGGTAAATCACCGGGCGCCGGCCAATGCGGTCGGAAATGATTCCGAACGGAATCTGAAAAATCGCCTGGGTCAGGCCATAGGCGCCAATGGCCAAGCCGATCAGCGCGGGAGTCGCGCCTGCCAGATCCATTCCATAGGTCGCCAGTACCGGCAACACCATGAACATGCCAAGCATACGGAACGCGAACACCAGGGCCAGACCGCTTGCTGCTCGGGTCTCGCCGCTACTCATGCGTTCGCTGTGGGGATCGTGCATGGAAAAACCTCGTGTGAACCGGCGGCGATTCTACCAGTCCCATCGATTGAGAGGGTATATGCGGCGCTTTGCCGCGCAGCTTTCATGTAAGGCTGCAAGCGGCCTTTTGACAGTGTATATTCATCCAGTCTTTAGCCGTATACTCCGGCATTATTTACGCCCGCCGTGCGAGGCCATCTTGGACAAGATCCTGATTCGTGGGGCTAGAACCCACAACCTGAAGAACATCGACCTGACCCTGCCCCGGGACAAACTGATCGTCATCACCGGCTTGTCCGGCTCCGGCAAATCGTCCCTGGCGTTCGATACGCTGTATGCCGAAGGTCAGCGTCGTTATGTGGAATCGCTGTCGGCCTATGCCCGTCAGTTCCTGTCGATGATGGAAAAGCCAGACGTCGACACCATTGAAGGCCTGTCGCCGGCGATTTCCATCGAACAGAAGTCGACCTCCCATAACCCGCGTTCTACCGTGGGCACCATCACCGAAATCTACGACTACCTGCGCCTGCTGTACGCGCGGGTGGGTATCCCCCGTTGCCCGGACCACGACATTCCGCTGGAGGCCCAGACCGTCAGCCAGATGGTCGACCTGGTGCTGGCCCAGCCGGAAGGCGCCAAGCTGATGCTGCTGGCGCCGGTGATTCGCGAGCGTAAGGGCGAACATCTCTCTGTATTCGAAGAGCTGCGTGCACAGGGCTTTGTACGTGCGCGCATCAACGGCAAGCTGTATGAGCTGGACGAAGCGCCGAAACTCGACAAGCAGAAGAAGCACTCGATTGATGTAGTGGTCGATCGCTTCAAGGTACGGGCCGACCTGCAGCAGCGTCTGGCGGAATCGTTCGAGACCGCGTTGAAGCTGGCAGACGGTATAGCCCTGGTGGCGCCGATGGATGACGAGCCGGGCGAGGAGATCATCTTCTCCGCACGCTTTGCCTGCCCGATCTGTGGCCACGCCATCAGCGAGCTGGAACCCAAGCTGTTCTCCTTCAACAACCCGGCCGGCGCCTGTCCGACCTGCGATGGCCTGGGCGTGAAGCAATTCTTCGACATCAAGCGCCTGGTCAACGGCGACCTGACGTTGGCGGAGGGAGCGATACGCGGCTGGGACAGGCGTAACGTCTACTATTTCCAGATGCTGGGATCGTTGGCGTCTCACTACAAGTTCAGCCTTGAAGTGCCATTCAACCAACTGCCGGCAGATCAGCAGAAGGTCATCCTCAATGGCAGTGGCTCGCAGAACGTCGACTTCAAGTACCTGAACGACCGTGGCGACATCGTCAAGCGCTCCCATCCGTTCGAAGGTATCGTGCCGAACTTGGAGCGGCGCTACCGTGAGACTGAATCGGCGAGCGTGCGCGAAGAGCTGGCGAAATTCCTCAGCACTCAACCTTGCCCGGATTGCCGGGGCACTCGCCTGCGTCGTGAAGCGCGGCATGTGTGGGTCGGCGAAAAAACCTTGCCCGCGGTGACCAACCTGCCGATCGGCGATGCCTGCGAATACTTTGGTGTACTGAAGCTGACCGGACGACGAGGGGAAATTGCCGACAAGATCCTCAAGGAAATTCGCGAGCGCTTGCAGTTCCTGGTTAACGTCGGCCTGGATTATCTATCCCTGGACCGCAGTGCCGACACCTTGTCCGGCGGTGAAGCGCAGCGGATTCGCCTGGCCAGCCAGATTGGTGCCGGCCTGGTGGGGGTGTTGTACATCCTCGATGAACCATCGATTGGTTTGCACCAGCGCGATAACGATCGCCTTCTGGGCACGTTGAAACACCTGCGGGACATCGGCAACACGGTGATCGTGGTCGAGCACGATGAAGACGCGATTCGCCTGGCGGACTACGTGGTCGACATTGGCCCAGGCGCCGGGGTGCATGGTGGGCATATTGTCGCCGAAGGCACGCCTGCCGAGGTAATGGCACACCCCGACTCGTTGACCGGCAAGTACCTGTCTGGCCGCGTGAAAATCGCAGTGCCAGCCAAGCGCACACCGCGCAACAAGAAGATGGCATTGCACCTCAAGGGCGCGCGCGGCAACAATTTGCGCAATGTAGACTTGGAAATTCCCCTGGGCCTGCTGACCTGCGTGACCGGTGTTTCCGGCTCAGGCAAGTCGACGCTGATCAACAACACATTGTTCCCCCTGAGTGCCACCGCCTTGAACGGCGCCACTACCCTGGAAGCAGCCGCGCACGACAGCATTAAGGGCCTGGAACACCTGGACAAGGTGGTCGATATTGACCAGAGCCCGATTGGCCGCACACCGCGCTCCAACCCGGCTACCTATACCGGGCTGTTCACGCCAATTAGGGAACTGTTCGCTGGCGTGCCGGAATCCCGTTCTCGGGGCTACGGTCCTGGCCGGTTCTCTTTCAACGTCAAGGGCGGGCGTTGCGAAGCGTGCCAGGGCGACGGCTTGATCAAGGTGGAGATGCACTTCCTCCCGGACATCTACGTACCGTGCGATGTGTGCAAGAGCAAGCGTTATAACCGCGAAACCCTGGAGATCAAGTACAAGGGCAAGAGTATCCATGAAACCCTTGAGATGACCATCGAGGAAGCTCGAGTGTTCTTCGACGCAGTCCCGGCGTTGGCGCGCAAGCTGCAGACATTGATGGATGTGGGTCTGTCGTATATCAAGCTGGGACAGTCGGCGACTACGTTGTCCGGTGGTGAGGCGCAACGGGTGAAGCTGTCTCGCGAGCTGTCCAAACGCGATACGGGCAAGACCTTGTATATCCTGGATGAACCAACAACCGGCCTGCACTTCGCGGATATTCAGCAGCTGCTGGACGTGTTGCACCGCTTGCGAGACCACGGCAACACCGTGGTGGTGATCGAGCATAACCTCGATGTGATCAAAACCGCCGACTGGCTGGTTGATCTAGGGCCGGAAGGCGGATCCAAGGGTGGCCAGATCATTGCCGTAGGTACCCCGGAGCAGGTCTCCGAGATGCCGCAATCGCATACTGGTTATTACTTGAAACCATTGCTGGCGCGCGACCGGGCCTGATATCAAGGCTCAATAAAAAGCCCCTGTCACTGCTGAGGTGACAGGGGCTTTTTTGTAGCCGGAAATCAGAACTGCGATTGCAGGTAATTCTCCAGCCCCACCAACTTGATCAGGCCCAGCTGCTTTTCCAGCCAGTAGGTGTGATCTTCTTCGGTATCGTTCAACTGCACGCGCAGGATTTCCCGCGTGACGAAGTCGCTGTGCTGCTCGCAGAGTTCGATGCCCTTGCAGAGCGCGGCACGCACTTTGTATTCAAGGCGAAGATCGGCTGCGAGCATATCAGGTACGCTGGTGCCCACGTCCAGGTCGTCGGGACGCATACGTGGCGTGCCTTCGAGCATCAGGATACGGCGCATCAGTGCATCGGCGTGCTGTGCCTCTTCTTCCATTTCGTGGTTGATACGCTCGTAGAGTTCGGTAAAACCCCAGTCTTCGTACATACGCGAATGGATGAAATATTGGTCACGAGCGGCCAGTTCGCCCGTCAGCAACGTGTTGAGGTAATCGATTACGTCGGGGTGACCTTGCATCGCTCTACATCTCCCTGCTTGAAAGTCTGTAGTTTGAACCATGATGACTCGGAGGTCACTGGACTAACGGCAGAAAAGTGAAGATTTCCGGAGAAAAGTAGCTGAAATAACGCAAAAACCGCCCAAATGAGGGCGGTTCTGCTTATCGTTTAGAGTCAGTTAAGCGATACACCCAGTGCCTTTGCGATTGCTTCTCCATAAGCAGGATCTGCCTTATAGAAGTGCTGCAATTGACGCTGGACCACATCACTGGAAACTCCGCCCATTGCCCCCGCGATGTTGCTGGTGAGCAATGTCTTCTGCTCATCGCTCATCAGGCGGAACAGCGCACCGGCATGGCTGTAGTAGTCGGTGTCTTCACGGTGATCGTAACGATCAGCTGCACCGCTCAAAGCCAACGCTGGCTCGGCGTACTGAGGCGCTTGCTTTGGTGCTTCGGCGTAGCTGTTCGGTTCGTAGTTCGGAGTCGCACCACCATTGCTGCCAAATGCCATCGAGCCATCACGCTGGTAGCTGTTCACCGGGCTGCGTGCAGCGTTCACCGGCAGTTGCTGGTGGTTGGTACCCACTCGGTAGCGGTGAGCATCTGCGTAAGCGAATACGCGGCCTTGCAGCATGCGGTCTGGCGATAAGCCAACACCTGGAACCATGTTGCTTGGACCGAATGCTGCCTGCTCCACTTCAGCGAAGTAGTTCTGCGGGTTACGGTTAAGCTCCAACTCGCCCACTTCAATCAACGGAAACTCTTTCTGCGACCAGGTTTTGGTCACATCAAACGGATTCTCGTAATGAGCATTAGCTTGGGCTTCGGTCATGATCTGGATGCAAACCCGCCATTTCGGGAAGTCACCACGCTCGATCGCACCAAACAGATCACGCTGGGCATAATCAGGATCGATACCGGCCAAGCGTGCAGCCTCAGCCGGCGCCAGGTTCTTGATACCTTGCTTGGTCTTGTAGTGCCACTTCACCCAGTGCCGCTCGCCGTTGGCGTTAATCAAGCTGTAGGTGTGGCTACCAAAGCCGTGCATATGACGGTAGCCATCGGGAATGCCACGGTCCGAAAACAGAATGGTGACCTGATGCAGCGCTTCGGGAGAGTGCGACCAGAAGTCCCACATCATTTGCGCGCTTTTCAGGTTACTTTGCGGCAAGCGCTTCTGAGTATGGATGAAATCTGGGAATTTCAGCGGATCGCGTATGAAGAACACCGGCGTGTTGTTACCCACGATGTCCCAATTGCCTTCTTCGGTGTAGAACTTCAAGGCAAAACCACGGGGATCGCGCTCAGTGTCTGCCGAACCACGCTCACCACCCACAGTGGAGAAACGCAGGAACGTTGGAGTTTGCTTACCAACGGACTCGAACAATTTGGCGCTGGTGTACTGGGTAATGTCTCGGGTGACCGTGAAGGTACCGTAGGCACCCGACCCCTTGGCGTGCACGCGACGCTCAGGGATGTTTTCGCGGTTGAAATGGGCAAGCTTCTCGATCAGGTGAAAATCGTCAAGAAGCAGCGGGCCGCGCGGGCCGGCTGAACGGGAATTCTGGTTGTCCGCAACGGGAGCGCCGCTGGCGGTGGTAAGGATTTTATTCTGGCTCATGCTCAATTTTCCTCAGGTCGGACTTGGAACTGCCGGCTAATCGGCCTGGAGGAAGTATTGCCGATCAAGATGACACCATCAAATTTATTAAATCATGGTCTTTGATAGAGAATAACTAACCAACCACCAGTACAAAATTGGGAGCTTAGGAAAGTCGGCAGCGACCTGAAAAATATAGATCGCTTTTGCTACACCCACAAAAAACCGGGCACTGGGCCCGGTTCTTAGTTACAGCTTGTCGTCTTACTCGGCGCTTACAGCTTCGCCAGCAGTAGCACGATCAACCAACTCGACGTACGCCATAGGCGCGTTGTCGCCAGCGCGGAAACCGCACTTGAGGATGCGCAGGTAGCCACCCTCACGGGTAGCGTAACGCTTGCCCAGGTCGTTGAAGAGCTTACCAACGATAGCTTTCGAACGAGTACGGTCGAAAGCCAGACGGCGGTTAGCCAGGCTGTCTGTCTTGGCCAAAGTGATCAGCGGCTCAGCAACGCGACGCAGTTCTTTAGCTTTCGGCAGTGTAGTTTTGATCAGCTCGTGCTCGAACAGCGACACCGCCATGTTTTGAAACATGGCCTTGCGGTGCGAGCTGGTACGGCTCAGGTGACGACCACTTTTACGATGACGCATGGTTCATTCCTTACCAAACTCACGTTCGGTGATTACGACGATCAGGCAGTCGCCTTGTCGTCCTTCTTAAGACTTGCAGGCGGCCAGTTGTCGAGGCGCATGCCGAGGGACAGACCGCGGGAGGCCAGAACGTCCTTGATTTCAGTCAAGGATTTCTTGCCCAGGTTCGGAGTCTTCAACAGTTCTACTTCGGTACGCTGAATCAGGTCGCCGATGTAGTAAATGTTTTCCGCCTTAAGGCAGTTAGCCGAACGTACAGTCAGTTCCAGATCGTCAACCGGGCGAAGCAGGATCGGATCGATCTCGTCTTCCTGCTCGATTACCACTGGTTCGCTGTCACCTTTGAGGTCGACGAACGCAGCCAACTGCTGTTGCAGAATGGTTGCAGCGCGGCGGATAGCCTCTTCAGGATCCAGAGTACCGTTGGTTTCCAGATCAATAACCAGCTTGTCCAGGTTAGTACGCTGCTCGACACGGGCGTTTTCCACCACGTATGCGATACGGCGAACCGGGCTGAACGAAGAGTCAAGCTGCAAGCGACCAATGCTGCGGCTTTCGTCTTCATCGCTCTGACGCGAGTCGGCCGGTTCATAACCACGACCACGAGCTACGGTGAGCTTCATGTTCAGGGCGCCGTTAGACGCCAGGTTAGCGATTACGTGATCGGGGTTAACGATCTCGACATCATGATCCAGCTGAATATCGGCAGCGGTAACCACCCCCGAACCCTTCTTCGACAAGGTCAGCGTAACTTCGTCACGGCCGTGCAGCTTGATAGCCAGACCTTTAAGGTTCAACAGGATTTCAATTACGTCTTCCTGTACACCTTCGATGGCGCTGTACTCGTGGAGCACACCGTCAATCTCGGCCTCGACTACTGCACAGCCGGGCATTGAGGACAACAGGATGCGGCGCAGCGCGTTGCCCAGGGTGTGGCCAAAACCACGCTCGAGAGGCTCGAGAGTGATCTTGGCGCGGGTTGGACTGACAACCTGCACATCAATGTGGCGGGGTGTCAGGAACTCATTTACCGAAATCTGCATGGATGCACCTATTTTCTAGCCCTTACTTGGAGTAGAGCTCGACAATCAGGCTTTCGTTGATGTCGGCGGACAGATCACTGCGAGCAGGAACGTTCTTGAAAACGCCCGACTTCTTCTCAGTGTCTACTTCTACCCATTCTACGCGGCCACGTTGGGCACACAGATCGAGAGCTTGGACAATGCGAAGTTGGTTTTTTGCTTTCTCGCGAACTGCGACCACGTCACCAGCACGAACCTGGTAGGACGGAACGTTTACGGTCTGACCGTTAACGCTGATCGACTTGTGCGATACCAGCTGACGGGATTCGGCACGAGTCGAACCAAAGCCCATACGGTATACAACGTTGTCCAGACGGCATTCGAGCAGTTGCAGCAGGTTTTCACCGGTTGCACCTTTCTTGCCAGCAGCTTCTTTGTAGTAGCCGCTGAACTGACGCTCGAGAACGCCGTAGATACGACGGACCTTCTGCTTTTCACGCAGTTGGGTGCCGTAATCGGACTGGCGACCGCGGCGTTGGCCGTGGATACCAGGTGCTGCTTCAATGTTGCACTTCGATTCGATCGCGCGCACGCCGCTCTTCAGGAAGAGATCGGTGCCTTCGCGACGAGCGAGTTTGCATTTTGGACCAATGTAACGAGCCATTCTTTACAATCTCCTGGATTACACGCGGCGCTTCTTCGGCGGACGGCACCCGTTGTGCGGGATTGGCGTCACGTCGGTGATGCTGGCGATCTTATAGCCACAGCCGTTCAAAGCACGGACAGCAGACTCACGACCTGGACCTGGACCCTTGACGTTAACGTCGAGGTTTTTCAGGCCATATTCCAGCGCAGCTTGACCAGCACGTTCAGCAGCTACTTGAGCAGCAAACGGGGTGGACTTGCGGGAACCGCGGAAACCCGAACCACCGGAGGTAGCCCAAGAAAGCGCGTTACCTTGACGGTCGGTGATGGTCACGATGGTGTTGTTAAAAGATGCATGGATGTGGGCGATGCCATCAACCACTGTCTTTTTAACTTTTTTACGAGGACGAGCAGCAGGTTTTGCCATGATAATTTTCCTGTCGATTCGCTGGGGCGATTACTTGCGGATCGGCTTACGCGGACCTTTACGGGTACGCGCGTTAGTCTTGGTACGCTGACCGCGTACTGGAAGACCACGACGATGACGCAGACCGCGATAGCAACCGAGGTCCATCAAACGCTTGATTTTCATGTTGATTTCGCGACGCAGGTCACCTTCAGTGGTGAACTTCGCCACTTCGCCACGCAGCAATTCAATCTGCTCGTCGCTCAGATCCTTGATCTTAGCGGCTGGGTTTACCCCAGCAACCGCGCAAATCTTCTGCGCAGTAGTGCGACCAACACCATAGATGTAGGTCAGCGAGATAACAGTGTGCTTGTTATCTGGAATGTTAACGCCTGCAATACGGGCCATTCAGTGGGACTCCAATTGACAGCTACCTACGCCCCGGAAGCCAAGAAATAGGGCGCGAGATAATATCGCTGTAATAACAAATAATCAACCCGGCAGCGCACTAGCTGCCGGGCTTCAAGCGGATCACACTCAGCCTTGGCGCTGTTTGTGACGCGGTTCCGCGCTGCAAATTACTCGAACAACACCTTCGCGGCGAATAATCTTGCAGTTACGGCACAGCTTTTTCACCGATGCACGAACTTTCATCACCAACTCCTCGAACCTTATGGGTACTCAGCGCAACATGCCGCTGCCGTAACCCTTCAGGTTGGCTTTCTTCATCAGGGATTCGTACTGGTGCGAAACGAGGTGCGATTGTACTTGGGACATGAAGTCCATCACAACCACGACCACGATCAGCAACGAGGTCCCGCCAAGGTAGAACGGAACGTTTGCTGCAACCACCAGGAACTGGGGCAACAAGCACACGGCCGTCATATATAGAGCACCGAACAGGGTCAAACGAGTCAGAACGCCATCAATGTAGCGTGCAGACTGCTCACCTGGACGAATACCCGGAATAAAGGCACCGGACTTCTTCAGGTTTTCCGCTACGTCTTTCGGATTGAACATCAACGCCGTATAGAAGAAGCAGAAGAAAATAATCCCTGCACTAAACAGCAGAATATTCAACGGCTGACCAGGAGCGATCGACTGAGAGAGGTCCTGCAGCCAGCCCATATTTTCAGACTGACCAAACCAGGTACCCAACGAAGCCGGAAACAGCAAAATGCTGCTCGCGAAAATTGCCGGAATAACACCGGCCATATTCACTTTCAGCGGCAAGTGGCTGGTCTGCGCAGCAAAAACCTTACGGCCCTGCTGACGCTTGGCGTAGTGAACAGCAATACGACGCTGGCCACGCTCAATGAACACCACAAAACCGATAATCGCTACTGCCAGCAAACCGATGGCAACCAGGGCAAAGATATTGATATCACCCTGACGCGCAGACTCGAAAGACTGCCCGATTGCTCTCGGAAGACCGGCGACGATACCTGCGAAAATCAACATCGAGATACCGTTACCAACACCACGCTCAGTAATCTGCTCACCCAGCCACATCATGAACATCGCACCAGCCACAAAAGTGGATACCGCGACGAAATGGAAGCCAAAGTCACCAGTGAACGCAACACCCTGCCCCGCCAAGCCAACGGACATGCCGATAGCTTGAACCAGGGCGAGGATGACAGTGCCGTAGCGGGTGTACTGGCTAATCTTGCGACGGCCAGCTTCACCTTCCTTCTTCAACTGCTCCAGCTGCGGGCTGACGGCGGTCATCAGTTGCATGATGATCGATGCCGAGATGTACGGCATGATCCCCAGTGCAAAAATGCTCATCCGTTCCAGCGCGCCGCCAGAAAACATGTTGAACAAGCTAAGAATGGTCCCCTCATTCTGTCGAAACAGGTCTGCGAGTCGGTCCGGGTTGATACCTGGAACCGGGATGTGTGCGCCTATTCGGTAGACGATAATCGCCAGGAACAGAAAACGCAGACGAGCCCAAAGTTCAGACATACCGCCTTTGCCGAGCGCTGAGAGAGCACCTTGCTTAGCCATTTATTCCTCGAACTTGCCGCCAGCTGCTTCGATAGCCGAACGCGCACCTTTGGTGGCGCCGATTCCCTTGCCGATAGTGACAGCGCGAGTCACTTCACCGGACAGCATGATTTTCACACGCTGTACGTTGACGTTGATCACGTTGGCATCTTTCAGGGTCTGCACAGTAACGATGTCGCCTTCCACTTTAGCCAGCTCGGACAGACGCACTTCTGCGCGGTCCATGGCCTTCAGGGAAACGAAACCGAACTTAGGCAGGCGACGATGCAGCGGCTGTTGACCGCCTTCAAAGCCTGGAGCAATGGTGCCACCGGAGCGGGAGGTTTGACCTTTGTGGCCACGGCCACCAGTCTTACCCAAACCGCTACCGATACCACGGCCCGGACGATGCTTTTCGCGACGGGAACCCGGCGCTGGACTCAGATCATTGAGTTTCATCGATTAACCCTCGACACGCAGCATGTAGTAAGCCTTGTTGATCATCCCGCGATTCTCGGGAGTATCCTGGACTTCTACAGTGTGACCGATGCGACGCAGACCCAAACCCTTAACGCACAATTTGTGGTTAGGGATGCGGCCGGTCATGCTTTTGATCAGCGTTACTTTAACGGTAGCCATGATCAGAAGATCTCCTTGACGCTTTTGCCACGCTTGGCGGCAATGGATTCAGGAGATTGCATAGCTTTCAAACCTTTGAAAGTGGCGTGAACCACGTTTACCGGGTTAGTCGAGCCATAGCACTTGGCCAGAACGTTCTGAACACCAGCAACCTCGAGGACAGCACGCATAGCGCCGCCAGCGATGATACCGGTACCTTCAGAAGCAGGCTGCATGTACACCTTCGAAGCGCCGTGAGCGGACTTCATTGCGTACTGCAGCGTGGTGCCGTTCAGATCAACTTGGATCATGTTGCGACGAGCAGCTTCCATTGCCTTCTGGATCGCAGCAGGCACTTCACGTGACTTGCCACGGCCGAAGCCAACGCGCCCTTTACCATCACCAACCACGGTCAACGCGGTGAAAGTGAAGATACGGCCGCCTTTAACGGTTTTGGCTACGCGGTTAACTTGAACCAGCTTCTCAATGTAGCCTTCGTCGCGCTTTTGGTCGTTATTTGACATAACTTAGAACTCCAGCCCAGCTTCACGAGCAGCATCAGCCAGCGCTTTAACGCGGCCGTGGTACTTGAAGCCAGAGCGGTCGAAAGCCACTTGCGAGACGCCGGCGGCCTTAGCACGCGTAGCGACCAGCTGGCCAACCTTTGTGGCCGCGTCGATGTTGCCAGTGGCACCATCACGCAGTTCTTTATCCAAAGTCGAGGCGCTGGCCAAGACTTTGTTGCCGTCGGCCGAGATGACCTGGGCGTAGATGTGCTGCGACGAGCGGAACACGCAGAGACGCACGACTTCGAGTTCGTGCATTTTCAGGCGTGCTTTGCGAGCGCGACGCAGTCGAGTAACTTTTTTGTCGGTCATTTGCTATGCCCTACTTCTTCTTGGCTTCTTTACGACGGACGACTTCGTCCGCGTAGCGCACACCTTTGCCTTTGTACGGCTCTGGTGGACGGAAGTCGCGGATCTCAGCAGCCACTTGACCTACCAGTTGCTTATCGATGCCCTTGATCAGGATATCGGTCTGGCTAGGAGTCTCAGCGGTGATGCCTTCCGGCAGTTCGTAATCCACTGGGTGCGAGAAGCCAAGGGCCAGGTTCAAAACCGTGCCTTTTGCTTGCGCTTTGTAACCAACACCGACCAGCTGGAGCTTACGCTCGAAGCCTTGGCTTACGCCTTGGACCATGTTGTTTACCAACGCACGCGTGGTACCAGCCATTGCGCGAGTTTGTTGATCGCCATTGCGAGCAGCGAAACGCAGCTCACCAGCTTCTTCAACGATCTCAACGGACGAATGGATATTCAGTTCAAGAGTGCCCTTGGCACCCTTCACCGAAAGCTGTTGGCCTGCGAATTTGACTTCGACACCGGCTGGCAGCTTAACGGGGTTCTTAGCGACGCGAGACATGCTTATCCCCCCTTAGAACACAGTGCAAAGAACTTCGCCGCCGACACCGGCAGCGCGCGCAGCACGATCCGTCATCACACCTTTGTTGGTGGAGACGATAGACACGCCCAGACCGCCACGAACTTTCGGCAGATCTTCAGCGGACTTGTACTGACGCAGGCCTGGACGGCTAACGCGCTTCACTTCCTCGATGACCGAACGGCCTTCGAAGTACTTCAGCTCGATGGACAGCAGTGGTTTGATTTCGCTGCTGATCTGATAACCCGCAATGTAGCCTTCGTCTTTCAGGACTTTGGCAACAGCAACCTTCAACTTGGAAGATGGCATGCTTACGACGGACTTTTCAGCCATCTGGGCATTACGGATACGAGTTAGCATGTCCGCTAACGGGTCCTGCATACTCATGGGCTAGACGCTCCTAATACAAAAAAATTAGCCTTGCGGCTACATATGTCGCTGAGAATCTCCGGGTAAAAAACACGGGCTCAGGCGAGCCGCGTATTTTAGACACACTCCGGAAATGAAACAAGCCCCAAAAGGGGCTTGTTCCAGATTCAGGGTCACCGGCGGTCAGTATCTTTCGATTCAGACCACCTGGACGCTGAAAGTACTTACCAGCTGGCTTTAACCAAACCTGGTACGTCACCACGCATTGCCGCTTCACGCAATTTGTTACGGCCGAGGCCGAACTTGCGGTAAACGCCGTGTGGACGACCGGTCAGGCGGCAGCGGTTACGCATGCGCGAAGCGCTTGCGTCACGTGGCTGCTTCTGCAGGGCAACTGTAGCTTCCCAACGCGCTTCTGGACTTGCGTTCAGATCAACGATGATTGCTTTCAGTGCTGCACGCTTCTTGGCGTACTTGGCAACCGTGAGCTGACGCTTCAGCTCGCGGTTTTTCATGCTCATCTTGGCCATGGTCCTACTCCAATCAGTTGCGGAACGGGAATTTGAAAGCACGCAACAGGGCGCGACCTTCATCATCGTTCTTGGCAGTGGTGGTCAGGGTGATGTCCAGACCGCGGAGAGCATCGATCTTGTCGTAGTCGATTTCCGGGAAGATGATCTGCTCTTTCACGCCCATGCTGTAGTTACCACGACCATCGAAGGACTTGGCATTCAGGCCGCGGAAGTCGCGAACCCGAGGCAGGGAGATCGACAGCAGACGATCCAGGAATTCGTACATACGCTCACGGCGCAGAGTCACTTTGACGCCGATCGGCCAACCTTCACGGACTTTAAAGCCAGCGATGGATTTCCGAGCGTAAGTCACAACGACTTTTTGACCGGTGATCTTTTCCAGGTCAGCAACAGCGTGCTCGATGACTTTTTTGTCGCCGATCGCTTCGCCCAGACCCATGTTCAGGGTGATTTTGGTAACGCGCGGAACTTCCATCACGTTCCCGAGCTTAAGTTCTTCCTTAAGCTTGGGGGCGATTTCCTTCCGGTAAATCTCTTGTAGTCGTGCCATGGTCTTATCTACCTAGCAGTGTTCAAGCATCAACCGCTTTTTGGGTCGACTTGAAGACACGAATTTTCTTACCGTCTTCTACTTTGAAACCAACGCGGTCAGCCTTGTTGGTTTCGCCATTGAAGATGGCGACGTTAGAAGCGTGCAGTGGCGCTTCTTTCTCGACGATACCGCCTTGTACGCCCGACATCGGGTTAGGCTTGGTATGACGCTTGACCAGGTTCAGACCACCAACAACCAGACGGTCGTCAGCGAGAACCTTCAGCACCTTACCGCGCTTACCTTTGTCTTTGCCGGCGATCACGATGATCTCGTCGTCACGACGAATCTTTTGCATGTCGGATCTCCTTACAGCACTTCTGGGGCGAGCGAGACGATCTTCATGAACTTCTCAGTACGAAGTTCACGGGTCACTGGCCCAAAGATACGGGTGCCGATCGGCTCTTGCTTGTTGTTCAGAAGAACAGCAGCGTTGCCATCAAAGCGGATAATGGAGCCATCTGCACGGCGTACGCCGTGACGAGTGCGGACTACAACAGCAGTCATCACTTGGCCTTTTTTCACCTTACCGCGAGGAATTGCTTCCTTCACGGTAACTTTGATGATGTCACCGATACCAGCGTAACGACGATGGGAGCCACCCAGCACCTTGATGCACATAACACGGCGAGCGCCGCTGTTATCGGCCACATCGAGCATGGATTGAGTCTGAATCATATAATTTCTCCGACCCCTAGTCCTTAGACTTCCACAGCGCGTTCGAGAACATCAACCAATGCCCAAGACTTAGTCTTGGCCAGCGGACGAGTTTCACGAATAGTGACTTTGTCGCCGATGTGGCACTGGTTGGTTTCGTCGTGCGCGTGCAGCTTAGTCGAACGCTTAACATATTTACCGTAGATCGGGTGCTTAACGCGACGCTCGATCAAAACGGTGATGGTTTTGTCCATCTTGTCGCTGACAACACGGCCAGTCAGCGTACGGACAGTCTTTTCGGCTTCAGCCATGATCACTTACCTGCCTGCTGGTTGAGCACAGTCTTCACGCGAGCAATGTCACGCTTAACTTGCGAGAGCAGATGAGACTGCCCCAACTGGCCAGTTGCTTTCTGCATACGCAGATTGAACTGGTCGCGCAGCAGGCCGAGCAGTTGCTCGTTCAGCTGCTGTGCGGATTTTTCACGAAGTTCATTCGCTTTCATCACATCACCGTCCGTTTAACAAAGGCGGTGGCGAGCGGCAGCTTTGCAGCAGCCAGGGCAAAAGCCTCACGCGCCAGCTCTTCAGTTACACCCTCGATTTCATACAGGACTTTGCCTGGCTGAATCTGGGCTACCCAGTATTCCACGTTACCCTTACCTTTACCCATCCGAACCTCGAGAGGTTTTTTGGAGATCGGCTTGTCCGGGAATACACGGATCCAGATCTTGCCGCCACGTTTTACGTGACGGGTCAGTGCACGACGCGCTGACTCGATCTGACGAGCGGTGAGACGACCACGAGCTACAGACTTCAGCGCGAACTCGCCGAAGCTGACTTTGCTACCGCGCTGAGCCAGACCACGATTGTGGCCTGTCATCTGCTTGCGGAACTTCGTACGCTTTGGTTGCAACATTTGGCGTACCCCTTACTTAGCAGCTTTTTTACGAGGCGCTGGTGCTTGTGGTTTCAGTTCTTCTTGGCGACCACCAATTACTTCGCCTTTGAAGATCCAAACCTTTACACCGATCACACCGTAAGTGGTGTGAGCTTCGTAGTTGGCATAGTCGATGTCGGCACGCAGGGTGTGCAGTGGCACACGACCTTCGCGATACCATTCAGTACGTGCGATTTCAGCACCGCCGAGACGACCGCTCACTTGGATTTTGATGCCTTTGGCACCAATGCGCATGGCGTTCTGTACGGCGCGCTTCATAGCGCGACGGAACATTACGCGACGCTCCAGCTGCTGAGCTACGCTCTGCGCAACCAGCATACCGTCGAGCTCCGGCTTGCGGATCTCTTCGATATTGATGTGCACAGGCACACCCATTTGCTTGGTCAGGTCCTGACGCAGTTTCTCAACATCTTCACCTTTCTTCCCGATAACGATACCTGGACGAGCGGTATGGATGGTGATACGTGCAGTTTGCGCCGGACGATGGATATCGATACGGCTTACGGACGCGCTTTTTAGTTTGTCTTGGAGATACTCACGCACCTTCAGATCAGCGAACAAATAGTCCGCATAAGTCCGACCGTCTGCGTACCAGACGGAGGTGTGCTCCTTGACGATTCCCAGGCGAATGCCAATGGGATGTACTTTCTGACCCATCTCTTCGACTCCGTTACTTGTCAGCAACCTTGACAGTGATATGGCAAGACCGCTTGACGATGCGATCAGCACGGCCTTTGGCACGCGGCATGATGCGCTTCAGCGAACGCCCTTCGTTGACGAAAACGGTGCTGACCTTCAGGTCATCAACGTCTGCGCCTTCGTTATGCTCGGCGTTGGCTACGGCCGACTCCAGCACTTTCTTCATGATCTCGGCGGCTTTCTTACTGCTGAAAGCCAACAGGTTGAGCGCTTCGCCCACCTTCTTCCCGCGGATCTGGTCGGCGACCAAGCGGGCTTTCTGGGCGGAGATTCGAGCGCCCGACAACTTAGCGGCTACTTCCATTTCCTTACCCCTTAACGCTTGGCTTTCTTGTCTGCCACGTGCCCACGATAAGTGCGGGTACCGGCAAACTCGCCTAGTTTGTGGCCGACCATGTCTTCGTTAACGAGAACTGGGACGTGCAGACGACCGTTGTGTACAGCGATGGTCAGACCGACCATTTGTGGCAGGATCATCGAACGACGCGACCAGGTCTTAACTGGTTTGCGATCATTCTTTTCCGCCGCCACTTCGATCTTCTTCAGTAGGTGAAGATCAATAAAAGGACCTTTTTTCAGAGAACGTGGCACTGTCGTATCCCTCTATTTACTTGCGACGACGGACGATCATTTTGTCGGTACGCTTATTACCACGAGTCTTCGCGCCCTTAGTCGGGAAGCCCCATGGCGATACCGGATGACGACCACCAGAGGTACGACCTTCACCACCACCGTGTGGGTGGTCAACCGGGTTCATGGCAACACCACGAACGGTTGGGCGAACGCCACGCCAGCGTTTGGCACCAGCTTTACCCAGCGAACGCAGGCTGTGCTCGGAGTTCGAGACTTCACCCAGGGTCGCGCGGCATTCAGCCAGCACTTTACGCATCTCACCAGAACGCAGACGCAGGGTCACGTAGACACCTTCACGAGCGATCAGCTGAGCCGAAGCACCAGCGGAACGAGCGATTTGCGCGCCTTTACCTGGCTTCAATTCGATGCCGTGTACGGTGCTACCAACTGGAATGTTACGCAGTTGAAGAGCGTTGCCCGGCTTGATCGGCGCCAAGGCACCTGCGATCAGCTGGTCGCCAGCACTCACGCCTTTAGGCGCGATGATGTAGCGACGCTCGCCATCTGCGTACAGCAGCAGAGCGATGTGAGCAGTACGGTTTGGATCGTATTCGATACGCTCGACAGTGGCAGCGATGCCATCTTTGTCGTTGCGACGGAAATCGACCAGACGATAATGCTGCTTATGGCCACCACCAATATGACGAGTGGTAATACGACCATTGTTGTTACGACCACCAGTCTTCGATTTCTTCTCGAGCAGCGGTGCGTGAGGAGCGCCTTTATGCAGCTCCTGGTTGACCACCTTGACCACAAAACGGCGGCCAGGGGAAGTCGGTTTGCATTTAACGATTGCCATGATGCACCCCTTCCTTACTCAGCACTGCTGCTGAAATCGAGATCTTGGCCTGGCTGAAGGGAGATAACTGCCTTCTTCCAGTCATTACGCTTGCCCAGACCGCGAGCAGTGCGCTTGCTCTTACCCAGAACATTCAGGGTAGTAACACGCTCAACTTTCACGCTGAACAGGCTTTCGACGGCCTTCTTGATTTCCAGCTTGGTTGCGTCAGTTGCAACCTTGAAAACGAACTGGCCTTTCTTGTCAGCCAGAACCGTAGCCTTTTCGGAAACGTGCGGGCCAAGCAGAACTTTAAATACGCGTTCCTGGTTCATCCCAGCAGCTCCTCGAATTTCTTCACGGCCGACACGGTGATCAACACCTTGTCGTATGCGATCAGACTAACTGGATCGGAACCCTGCACGTCACGTACATCAACGTGTGGCAGGTTACGAGCAGCCAGGTACAGGTTCTGATCAACAGCTTCAGACACGATCAAAACGTCGGTCAGGCTCATGTTGTTCAGTTTGCCCAGCAGATCTTTGGTTTTTGGACTTTCAACAGCGAAGTCCTGAACCACGACCAGGCGATCAGTACGCACGAGTTCAGCAAGGATGGAGCGCAGTGCTGCGCGATACATCTTCTTGTTGAGCTTCTGAGAGTGATCCTGCGGACGAGCTGCAAAAGTGGTACCGCCGCCGCGCCAGATTGGGCTACGGATAGTACCGGCACGAGCACGGCCAGTACCTTTCTGACGCCACGGGCGCTTACCGCCACCACGAACGTCGGAACGGGTCTTTTGCTGCTTGCTACCTTGACGGCCGCCGGCCATGTAGGCCACGACTGCTTGGTGAACCAGCGTCTCGTTGAATTCGCCGCCAAATGTCAGTTCGGAAACTTCGATCGCTTGAGCGTCATTTACATTTAATTGCATGTCAGCTTCCCCTTAACCGCGAGCCTTGGCCGCTGGACGTACAACCAGGTTGCCGCCAGTAGCGCCAGGAACAGCACCCTTGACCAACAACAGATTGCGTTCAGCGTCGACGCGCACTACTTCGAGGGACTGCACGGTCACGCGCTCAGCGCCCATATGACCGGACATTTTTTTGCCCTTGAATACACGACCAGGAGTCTGGCACTGGCCAATAGAGCCCGGGACGCGGTGGGAGACGGAGTTACCGTGAGTGTTGTCTTGACCACGGAAATTCCAACGCTTGATCGTACCCTGGAAGCCTTTACCCTTGGACTGACCGGTTACATCAACCAGTTGACCAGCGGCGAAGATTTCAGCGTTGATCAGATCGCCAGCCTGGTAGTCGCCTTCTTCAAGACGGAACTCCATAACAGTACGACCAGCTGCAACGTTTGCTTTAGCGAAGTGGCCTGCTTGAGCAGCAGTCACACGCGAAGCACGACGCTCGCCGACAGTGACTTGCACTGCACGATAGCCATCGGTTTCTTCAGTTTTGAACTGGGTGACGCGATTCGGCTCGATCTCAATGACCGTAACCGGAATGGAGACACCTTCTTCGGTGAAAATACGGGTCATACCGCATTTACGACCGACTACACCAATAGTCATGTTGTAAACCTCATGAGTGTACGGGGCTTTCACCCGCTATGGCCGCCCATTTCAGAGCGTTACACGACTAAGACCCAAGTCTTAGCCGAGGCTGATCTGTACTTCCACACCGGCCGCCAGATCAAGCTTCATAAGTGCATCAACGGTTTTATCCGTTGGCTGGACGATGTCCAGTACGCGCTTATGAGTACGGATCTCGTACTGGTCACGCGCGTCTTTGTTGACGTGCGGGGAGACCAGAACGGTGAACCGCTCTTTACGGGTAGGCAGTGGAATTGGACCACGCACTTGAGCACCAGTACGTTTCGCGGTTTCCACGATTTCCTGGGTGGATTGGTCGATCAGGCGATGGTCAAAAGCCTTCAACCTGATACGGATTTGCTGATTTTGCATTGGATTTCAGACTCCGGCTGCTATTCCCAGCGAGCGCAATACGCCCGTTAAAAGGAGGCGCAATTCTATAGACGCCCTAGATAGGTGTCAACCCAATAAAAAAGCCCCCGCTGAGCGGGGGCTTTTCAAAGCATCGAAGCTATCTCAAAAGAGACGCTTACTCGATGATTTTAGCTACAACACCAGCACCAACGGTACGGCCGCCTTCACGGATAGCGAAGCGCAGACCGTCTTCCATTGCGATGGTCTTGATCAGGGTAACTTCCATTTGGATGTTATCGCCTGGCATTACCATTTCAACGCCTTCTGGCAGCTGGCAGTTACCAGTCACGTCAGTAGTACGGAAGTAGAACTGTGGACGGTAGCCTTTGAAGAACGGAGTGTGACGACCGCCTTCTTCCTTGCTCAGAACGTAAACTTCTGCGGTGAACTTGGTGTGCGGCTTAACCGAACCCGGCTTAACCAGAACCTGGCCACGCTCAACGTCGTCACGCTTGGTACCACGCAGCAGAACGCCGCAGTTCTCGCCAGCACGACCTTCGTCGAGCAGCTTGCGGAACATTTCAACACCAGTGCAGACGGTGTTGGTGGTGTCACGCAGACCAACGATTTCCAGTGCATCTTGAACGCGAACGATACCGCGCTCGATACGACCAGTAACAACAGTACCACGACCGGAGATCGAGAATACGTCTTCGATTGGCATCAGGAACGGCTTGTCGGTCAGACGAACTGGTTCTGGGATGTAGCTGTCCAGAGTTTCAACCAGTTTACGAACGGCAGTGGTGCCCATTTCGTTATCGTCTTTGCCTTCCAGCGCCATACGAGCAGAACCGATGATGATCGGAGTGTCGTCACCTGGGAAGTCGTAAGTGCTCAGCAGATCGCGCACTTCCATCTCAACCAGTTCCAGCAGCTCAGCGTCGTCTACCAGGTCAGCCTTGTTCAGGAAAACCACGATGTACGGAACGCCTACCTGACGGGACAGCAGGATGTGCTCACGGGTTTGTGGCATCGGACCATCAGCGGCCGAGCAAACCAGGATCGCGCCGTCCATCTGAGCAGCACCGGTGATCATGTTCTTCACATAGTCAGCGTGACCTGGGCAGTCAACGTGAGCGTAGTGACGGATCTTCGAGTTGTACTCGACGTGCGCGGTGTTGATGGTGATACCACGAGCTTTTTCTTCTGGAGCGCTGTCGATTTTATCGAAATCAACGACTGCAGAACCGAAAACCTCGGAGCAGACGCGAGTCAGAGCTGCGGTCAGAGTGGTTTTACCGTGGTCAACGTGACCGATAGTGCCAACGTTGACGTGCGGTAGGGAACGATCAAATTTTTCTTTAGCCACGACAATTAACTCCTTGCCTAAAGGACTGAATCAGCCTTGTTTTTTGGATACAGTTTCAGCGATGTGCGCCGGAGCTGTGTTGTATTTTTTGAATTCCATAGAGTAGCTTGCGCGACCCTGGGACATGGAGCGAACGTCGGTCGCATAACCGAACATCTCACCCAACGGAACCTCGGCGCGAATCACTTTGCCGGAAACCGTGTCTTCCATACCCAAGATCATGCCGCGACGACGGTTAAGGTCGCCCATGACATCACCCATATAGTCTTCAGGTGTAACAACTTCTACCGCCATGATTGGCTCAAGCAACTCACCACCGCCCTTCTGGGCCAGTTGCTTGGTTGCCATGGAAGCAGCCACCTTAAACGCCATCTCGTTGGAGTCGACGTCGTGGTAAGAACCGTCAAAAACGGTTGCTTTCAGGCCGATCAGCGGATAGCCGGCAACAACACCGTTCTTCATCTGCTCTTCGATACCCTTCTGGATAGCAGGGATGTATTCCTTAGGAACAACACCACCTACTACTTCGTTCACGAATTGCAGACCTTCCTGACCTTCGTCAGCAGGGGCAAAACGGATCCAGCAGTGACCGAACTGACCACGACCGCCGGACTGACGAACGAACTTGCCTTCGATTTCACAGTTCTTCGTGATGCGCTCACGATAGGAAACCTGAGGCTTACCGATGTTGGCTTCGACGTTGAACTCACGGCGCATCCGGTCAACCAGGATGTCCAGGTGCAACTCGCCCATGCCAGAGATGATCGTTTGACCAGTCTCTTCATCAGTTTTGACGCGGAAAGATGGATCTTCCTGAGCAAGCTTGCCCAGAGCGATACCCATTTTTTCCTGGTCATCCTTGGTCTTAGGCTCTACGGCAACCGAAATAACCGGCTCCGGGAAGTCCATGCGAACCAGGATGATGGGCTTGGCAGCGTCGCACAAAGTCTCACCAGTAGTGACGTCCTTCATGCCGATCAAGGCCGCGATGTCACCAGCGCGCACTTCCTTGATCTCTTCACGGGCGTTTGCGTGCATTTGCACCATACGACCCACACGCTCTTTCTTGCCTTTGACCGAGTTGATCACGCCGTCGCCGGAGGCCAACACGCCCGAGTAAACGCGGACGAAGGTCAGAGTACCCACGAATGGGTCGGTAGCGATCTTGAACGCCAGAGCCGAAAACGGCTCGCTGTCGTCGGCATGACGCTCCATCTCTTCTTCCTCGTTATCAGGGTTGGTACCCTTGATAGCAGGAATGTCGGTTGGAGCAGGCAAGTAGTCGATCACGGCGTCGAGAACCAGGGGAACACCCTTGTTCTTGAAGGAAGAACCGCAAACAGCCAAGACGATCTCACCAGCGATAGTACGCTGACGCAGAGCGGCCTTGATTTCCGCGTTGGTGAGTTCTTCACCTTCGAGGTACTTGTTCATCAGCTCTTCGCTGGCTTCGGCGGCAGCCTCAACCATGTTGTTGCGCCACTCGTCAGCCAGTTCCTGCAACTCTGCAGGGATAGGCTTGCGAACAGGAACCATACCTTTGTCAGCGTCATTCCAGTAGACCGCTTCCATGTTGACCAGATCGATCTGACCCTGGAAGTTGTCTTCGGAACCGATAGCCAATTGGATTGGCACCGGAGTATGACCCAGACGCTGCTTGATCTGACCGATCACGCGCAGGAAGTTGGCACCAGCACGGTCCATCTTGTTTACGTAAACAAGACGTGGAACGCCGTACTTGTTGGCTTGACGCCATACGGTTTCCGACTGAGGCTCGACGCCCGAGGTACCGCAGAACACAACGACAGCGCCGTCGAGTACGCGCAGGGAACGCTCAACTTCAATAGTGAAGTCTACGTGGCCTGGGGTATCGATAACGTTGAAGCGGTGCTCATCTTTGTACTGCTTCTCGGAACCTTTCCAGAAGGCGGTAATAGCAGCAGAAGTAATGGTAATACCACGCTCCTGCTCCTGAACCATCCAGTCTGTGGTCGCGGCGCCGTCATGCACCTCGCCCATTTTGTGACTTTTGCCGGTGTAAAACAGTACGCGCTCAGTGGTGGTGGTTTTACCAGCATCCACGTGAGCAACGATACCGATGTTACGGTAGCGGCTAATCGGAGTAGTACGAGCCATAAAGCCCTCGCAAAATTAGTGAAGCTAAGATTAGAAGCGGTAGTGCGAGAAAGCTTTGTTAGCTTCAGCCATACGGTGCACGTCTTCACGCTTCTTAACAGCAGCACCTTTACCTTCAGCAGCGTCCAACAGTTCGCCGGCCAAACGCAGAGCCATAGACTTCTCGCCGCGCTTACGGGCGAAGTCTACCAACCAGCGCATTGCCAGAGCGTTACGACGGGACGGACGAACTTCGACCGGAACCTGGTAAGTAGCACCGCCTACACGGCGCGACTTCACTTCGACCAGCGGAGCGATGGCGTCGAGAGCTTTCTCGAAGATTTCCAGGGGGTCGCTGTTCTTGCGCTCTTTAACCTTTTCCAGCGCGCCATAAACGATACGCTCGGCAACGGCTTTCTTGCCGCTTTCCATCACGTGGTTCATGAACTTGGCCAGAATTTGGCTTCCGTATTTTGGATCGTCAAGCACTTCGCGCTTGGCTGCTACGCGTCTTCTTGGCATGGATAAGCCCTCAAACGGTCTTCAGGTTCGCTCGGAATCGGTGCCCTTTCGGGACGCCTCCGACCTTACTCTTATCGACTCAGAAAATAAGATGATTCAGTTTTACAAAAAGCCGCTACTACTTAGGCTTCTTGGTACCGTACTTCGAACGACCCTGGTTACGACCTTTAACGCCGGAAGTATCCAAGGAGCCGCGTACGGTGTGATAACGAACACCTGGCAAGTCTTTTACACGACCGCCGCGGATCAGTACCACGCTGTGCTCTTGCAGGTTGTGGCCTTCACCACCGATGTACGAGGAAACCTCGAAACCGTTGGTCAGGCGCACACGGCATACTTTACGCAGTGCCGAGTTAGGTTTTTTCGGCGTGGTGGTATACACACGAGTGCATACGCCACGACGTTGCGGGCAGTTCTGCAGCGCAGGCACGTCGGATTTCTCGACGATACGCTTACGCGGCTGACGTACCAGCTGGTTGATAGTTGCCATCTACTAGCTCCACTGTTGTCTTGCGACGCTATTGTCTTGCAAGAAAAGCAAAATGGCAGGAACGAATTCCCGCCAAATTTAGGGGTACAAGAGTCTAAAGAGGATCTTGCCCCCAGTCAAGGCAAGGCCCCGACCTCCCCTCTCGTCGAACCCGGGCAAAATTGCCTTGATCCGACGAATGGGGCTGCCAGGGCCCAGACTTATCTATCGCAGAACTCAGTTACCGCTTGAGTTCAGCGCTTCGGTCAGTGCAGCTTCCACTTCACTGGCGCTTACGCGCAACGGCTTGTCAGCATCACGGCGACGCTTACGCTCGCTGTGGTAAGCCAAACCGGTACCAGCCGGGATCAGACGACCCACGACCACGTTCTCTTTCAGGCCGCGCAGGTAATCGCGCTTGCCGGTTACCGCTGCTTCGGTCAGTACGCGAGTGGTCTCCTGGAAGGAGGCCGCCGAGATGAACGACTCAGTGGACAACGACGCCTTGGTAATACCCAGCAATACGCGAGTGAACTTGGAAACGAATTTCTCGTCGCCAGCCAGACGCTCGTTTTCCACCAGCACGTGAGTCAGTTCCATCTGGTCGCCCTTGATGAAACTGGAATCGCCGGATTCAGCGATCTCAACTTTACGCAGCATCTGACGCAGGATGGTCTCGATGTGCTTATCGTTGATCTTCACGCCTTGCAGGCGGTAAACGTCCTGGATCTCGTTAACGATGTACTTGGCCAGCGCACTCACACCCAGCAGACGCAGGATGTCGTGTGGATCGCTCGGGCCGTCGGAGATAACTTCGCCGCGGTTTACCTGTTCGCCTTCGAACACGTTCAGGTGACGCCACTTTGGAATCAGCTCTTCGTACGGATCGGTACCGTCGTTCGGGGTAATGACCAGACGGCGCTTGCCCTTGGTTTCTTTACCGAACGCGATGGTGCCGCTGACTTCTGCCAGAATCGACGCTTCTTTCGGACGACGTGCTTCGAACAAGTCAGCAACACGCGGCAAACCACCGGTGATGTCACGGGTCTTCGAAGTTTCTTGCGGGATACGCGCGATAACATCACCGATCGCGATCTTCGCACCGTCCGCTACACCGACCAGGGCGTTGGCTGGCAGGAAGTACTGAGCGATTACGTCAGTGCCTGGCAGCAACAGATCCTTGCCGTTGTCATCGACCATCTTCACGGCAGGACGGATGTCTTTACCGGCAGCTGGACGATCTTTCGCGTCGAGTACTTCAATGTTGGTCATACCGGTCAATTCGTCAGTCTGACGCTTGATCGTGATGCCTTCTTCCATGCCCACGTAGGTCACGGTACCTTTCATTTCGGTAACGATTGGGTGAGTGTGCGGATCCCACTTGGCCACGATTGCGCCAGCGTCGACCTTGTCACCCTCTTTAACCGAAATCACAGCACCGTACGGCAGCTTGTAGCGCTCACGCTCACGACCGTAGTCATCAGCGATTGCCAGCTCACCGGAACGGGACACAGCCACCAGGTGACCATCCACTCGCTCAACGTGCTTCAGGTTGTGCAGGCGAACAGTACCGCCATTCTTCACCTGAACGCTGTCGGCTGCGGAGGTCCGGCTTGCCGCACCACCAATGTGGAACGTACGCATGGTCAGCTGGGTACCCGGCTCACCGATGGACTGGGCAGCAATAACGCCGACCGCTTCACCGATGTTCACCTGGTGACCACGAGCCAAGTCACGGCCGTAGCACTTGGCGCAAATGCCGTAGCGGGTTTCGCAGCTGATAGGCGAGCGAACGATCACTTCGTCGATGCTGTTGAGCTCGATGAACTCGACCCACTTCTCGTCAACCAGTGTGCCGGCAGGAACGATAATTTCCTCGGTACCTGGCTTGAATACGTCACGGGCAATAACACGACCCAATACGCGCTCACCCAGTGGCTCTACAACGTCACCGCCTTCAATGTGCGGAGTCATCAGCAAGCCGTGCTCGGTGCCGCAATCGATCTCGGTTACAACCAGATCTTGCGCAACGTCTACCAGACGACGAGTCAGGTAACCGGAGTTAGCGGTTTTCAACGCGGTATCCGCCAGACCTTTACGAGCACCGTGAGTGGAGATGAAGTACTGGAGTACGCTCAACCCTTCACGGAAGTTCGCAGTAATCGGCGTTTCAATGATGGAACCGTCCGGCTTGGCCATCAGGCCACGCATACCGGCGAGCTGACGAATCTGCGCAGCAGAACCCCGTGCGCCCGAGTCGGCCATCATGTACATCGAGTTGAAAGACTCCTGGTCGACTTCGACGCCATGACGGTCGATGACTTTCTCTTTCGAGAGGTTGGCCATCATCGCCTTGGATACTTCATCGTTGGCCTTGGACCAAAGGTCGATCACTTTGTTGTACTTCTCGCCCTGTGTTACCAGGCCCGAGGCGTACTGGCTTTCGATCTCTTTCACTTCATCAGTAGCAGCACTAATGATGCGGGCTTTTTCATCAGGGATAACGAAGTCGTTAACGCCAATGGAAACGCCGGAAATAGTCGAATAGGCAAAACCGGTGTACATCAACTGGTCAGCGAAGATCACGGTCTCTTTCAGACCAACCACGCGATAGCATTGGTTGATCAGCTTGGAGATCGCCTTTTTCTTCATCGGCAGGTTGACGACGTCGTACGACAGGCCTTTTGGCACAACCTGGTACAACAGCGCACGGCCAACGGTGGTGTCTACAATACGAGTGCCGCTCACGCTGCCGCCGTCACGGTCGTTGACCGTTTCGTTGATGCGCACCTTGACCTTGGCGTGCAGTGCGGCTTCGCCGGCACGGAACACACGGTCAACTTCCTGCAGATCAGCGAACACACGACCTTCGCCTTTGGCGTTGATCGCCTCACGGGTCATGTAGTACAGACCCAATACAACGTCCTGCGACGGAACGATGATTGGCTCACCGTTGGCTGGCGACAGAATGTTGTTGGTCGACATCATCAACGCACGCGCTTCCAACTGGGCTTCCAGTGTCAGCGGTACGTGCACGGCCATTTGGTCGCCGTCGAAGTCGGCGTTGTACGCAGCACAGACCAGAGGGTGCAGCTGGATAGCCTTACCTTCGATCAGTACCGGTTCAAACGCCTGGATACCCAGACGGTGAAGGGTCGGTGCACGGTTGAGGAGAACCGGGTGTTCGCGAATCACTTCAGCGAGAACGTCCCAAACCTCTGGCAGCTCGCGCTCGACCATTTTCTTGGCCGCTTTGATGGTGGTCGCGAGACCGCGCATTTCCAGCTTGCCGAAGATGAATGGCTTGAACAGCTCAAGTGCCATCTTCTTAGGCAGACCGCACTGGTGCAGACGCAGGGTCGGGCCTACGGTAATTACCGAACGACCAGAGTAGTCAACACGCTTACCGAGCAAGTTCTGACGGAAACGACCTTGCTTACCCTTGATCATGTCAGCCAAGGATTTCAGAGGACGCTTGTTGGAACCGGTAATAGCGCGGCCACGACGACCGTTGTCGAGCAGGGCATCGACAGCTTCCTGCAACATACGCTTTTCGTTGCGCACGATGATGTCCGGTGCGGACAGATCGAGCAGGCGCTTCAAGCGGTTGTTACGGTTGATCACACGGCGGTACAGGTCGTTGAGGTCGGAGGTCGCGAAACGACCACCATCCAACGGTACCAGCGGACGCAGATCTGGCGGCAGAACCGGCAGAACGGTCAGCACCATCCACTCTGGCAGGTTGCCGGAACCCTGGAAGGCTTCCATCAACTTCAGACGCTTGGACAGCTTCTTGATCTTGGTTTCGGAGTTGGTTTGCGGAATTTCTTCGCGCAGACGGCCAATCTCGTGCTCCAGGTCGATAGCGTGCAGCAGTTCGCGGACAGCTTCGGCACCCATGCGGGCATCGAAATCATCACCGAACTCTTCCAACGCCTCGAAGTACTGCTCGTCGTTCAGCAGCTGACCTTTTTCAAGGGTGGTCATGCCTGGGTCGATAACGACATAGCTCTCGAAGTAGAGAACGCGTTCGATATCACGCAGGGTCATGTCCATCAGCAAGCCGATACGGGACGGCAACGATTTCAGGAACCAGATGTGGGCAACCGGCGAAGCCAGCTCGATGTGCGCCATGCGCTCACGACGAACCTTGGCGAGTGCAACTTCAACGCCACACTTCTCGCAGATAACACCACGGTGCTTCAAGCGCTTGTACTTACCGCACAGGCACTCGTAATCCTTTACCGGGCCAAAGATCTTGGCGCAGAACAGGCCGTCACGCTCAGGTTTGAACGTACGGTAGTTGATGGTTTCCGGCTTTTTAACTTCACCGAACGACCACGAACGGATCATCTCAGGCGATGCCAATCCAATGCGGATGGCGTCGAACTCTTCGACTTGACCCTGGTTTTTCAGCAAATTCAGTAGGTCTTTCAAGGCCTTTCCTCCTGGCGGAGCAGAGAGCGGGCCAAACAGCCCCGCTCTCGATTCGCGTCACGTGTTATTCGGTTTCCAGATCGATATCGATGCCGAGGGAACGAATTTCTTTGATCAACACGTTGAAGGACTCGGGCATGCCCGGCTCCATACGGTGATCGCCATCCACGATGTTTTTGTACATCTTGGTACGACCGTTCACATCGTCCGACTTCACTGTGAGCATTTCTTGCAGAGTGTATGCAGCACCGTATGCTTCCAGTGCCCAAACCTCCATCTCCCCGAAACGCTGACCACCGAACTGAGCCTTACCACCCAGCGGCTGCTGGGTAACCAGGCTGTACGAACCGGTAGAACGAGCGTGCATCTTGTCGTCTACCAAGTGGTTCAGCTTCAGCATGTACATGTAGCCAACAGTAACCGGGCGCTCGAACTTGTTACCGGTACGGCCATCGAACAGCTGCATCTGGCCGCTTTCTGGCAGGTCTGCCAGTTTCAGCATGGCCTTGATTTCGCTTTCCTTGGCACCGTCGAACACCGGGGTAGCCATTGGAACGCCGCCGCGCAGGTTCTTCGCCAGATCCAGGATTTCCTGGTCGGAGAAGGTATCCAGCTCTTCCTTACGACCGCCGATCTCGTTGTAGATCTCGTGCAGGAACTTGCGCAGGTCAGCAACCTTGCGCTGCTCTTCGATCATACGATTGATCTTCTCGCCCAGACCTTTAGCCGCGAGGCCCAGGTGGGTTTCAAGGATCTGACCAACGTTCATACGCGAAGGTACGCCCAACGGGTTGAGGACGACGTCGACCGGGGTGCCATTGGCATCGTGCGGCATGTCTTCAACCGGCATGATCACGGAGACCACACCTTTGTTACCGTGACGACCGGCCATCTTGTCGCCCGGTTGGATGCGACGACGGATTGCCAGGTAAACCTTGACGATTTTCAGCACGCCTGGAGCCAGGTCATCGCCCTGCTGCAGTTTGCGCTTCTTGTCTTCGAACTTGTCGTCCAGCAGACGGCGGCGATCAACGATGTAGGCCTGGGCCTTCTCAAGTTGCTCGTTCAGAGCATCTTCAGCCATGCGCAGTTTGAACCACTGACCATGTTCAAGACCATCGAGGACTTCGTCGGTGATGTCCTGACCTTTCTTCAGACCTGCGCCGCCTTCAGCCTTGTGGCCTACCAGAGCGGAGCGCAGACGTTCGAAGGTCGCGCCTTCAACGATACGGAACTCTTCGTTCAGGTCCTTGCGGATCTCGTCGAGCTGGGTCTTCTCGATGGACAGTGCACGAGCATCACGCTCGACGCCGTCACGGGTGAAGACCTGTACGTCGATGACAGTACCCTTGGTACCGGTAGGTACACGCAGGGAAGTATCTTTAACGTCGCTGGCTTTTTCACCGAAGATGGCACGCAACAGCTTCTCTTCTGGAGTGAGTTGGGTCTCGCCTTTCGGAGTGACCTTACCAACCAGAATGTCGCCTGCACCAACTTCAGCACCTACATAAACGATACCGGCTTCGTCCAGCTTGTTCAGTGCAGCCTCACCCACGTTCGGGATGTCTGCAGTGATTTCCTCTGGCCCAAGCTTGGTGTCACGTGCCACACAGGTCAGTTCCTGAATGTGGATCGTGGTGAAGCGATCTTCTTGAACCACACGCTCGGACAGGCAGATGGAGTCTTCGAAGTTGAAGCCGTTCCATGCCATGAACGCGATGCGCATGTTCTGACCCAAAGCCAGTTCACCCATATCGGTGGACGGACCGTCAGCCATGATGTCGCTGCGCTGAACGCGATCACCCTTACGCACCAGCGGACGCTGGTTGATGCAAGTGTTCTGGTTCGAGCGGGTGTATTTGGTCAGGTTGTAGATGTCGACACCGGCTTCACCCGTTTCAACTTCATCATCAGCAACACGAACCACGATACGGCTGGCATCAACGGAGTCGATCACGCCGCCACGACGAGCCACGACGCAAACGCCGGAGTCACGGGCTACGTTGCGCTCCATGCCGGTACCTACCAGCGGCTTGTCAGCACGCAGGGTCGGTACAGCTTGACGCTGCATGTTGGAACCCATCAACGCACGGTTGGCGTCATCGTGTTCCAGGAACGGGATCAGCGACGCAGCAACCGAAACTACCTGCTTCGGCGACACGTCCATCAAGGTAACGTCTTCCGGCGCCTTGACGGTGAACTCGTTCAGGTGACGAACAGCTACCAGCTCGTCGATCAGGACTTTCTTGTCGTTCATCGTGGCCGAAGCCTGAGCGATCACGTGATCAGCTTCTTCGATGGCGGACAGGAACACGATCTCATCGGTGACCAGAGCGTCTTTCACCACACGGTACGGGCTCTCGAGGAAGCCGTACTGGTTGGTGCGCGCATAGGCGGCCAGGGAGTTGATCAGACCGATGTTCGGGCCTTCCGGCGTTTCGATCGGGCAAACACGACCGTAGTGCGTCGGGTGTACGTCACGCACTTCAAAGCCTGCACGCTCACGGGTCAGACCGCCCGGGCCCAGTGCGGAAACACGGCGCTTGTGGGTGATCTCTGAGAGCGGGTTGTTCTGGTCCATGAACTGCGAGAGCTGGCTGGAACCGAAGAACTCTTTCACCGCTGCAGCCACTGGCTTGGCGTTGATCAGGTCCTGTGGCATCAGGCCTTCGCTTTCAGCCATCGACAGACGCTCTTTGACCGCACGCTCAACACGCACCAGGCCAACGCGGAACTGGTTCTCGGCCATTTCGCCTACGCAGCGAACACGACGGTTACCCAGGTGGTCGATGTCATCGACGATGCCTTTGCCGTTACGGATGTCGACCAGAGTCTTCAGGACCGCAACGATGTCTTCCTTGCACAGCACGCCCGAACCTTCGATCTCGGTGCGACCGATACGACGGTTGAACTTCATCCGACCGACCGCGGACAGGTCGTAGCGCTCAGGGCTGAAGAACAGGTTGTTGAACAGGGTTTCTGCAGCGTCTTTGGTTGGTGGCTCGCCAGGACGCATCATGCGATAGATTTCTACCAGCGCTTCCAATTGGTTGCTGGTGGAGTCGATCTTCAGGGTGTCGGAGACGAATGGACCACAGTCGATATCGTTGGTGTACAGGGTCTCGATACGAACAACTTGAGCCTTAGCGATTTTCGCCAGGATCTCGGTGTTCAGCTCGGTGTTGCACTCAGCCAGGATTTCGCCTGTAGCCGGGTGAACAATGACCTTGGCGGTCGTGCGACCCAGGACGTAGTCCAAAGGCACGTCCAGCGACTTGATACCTGCTTTTTCGATCTGGTTGATGTGGCGCGCAGTAATACGACGACCCGCCTCAACAATGACCTTGCCCTTTTCATCCTGGATGTCCAAGACGGCAATTTCACCACGCAGGCGAGATGCAATCAGTTCCAGGCTGAGGGTTTCATCCTTCAGGCTGAATACGTTGGTGGTGTAGAACGCATCCAGGACTTGCTCAGTGGTGTAGCCGAGCGCGCGCAGCAATACCGAGGCCGGCAGCTTACGACGACGGTCGATACGCACGAACACGCAGTCTTTCGGATCGAACTCGAAGTCCAACCACGAACCGCGGTACGGAATGATCCGCGCGGAGTACAGGAGCTTGCCGGAGCTGTGCGTCTTACCGCGGTCGTGGTCGAAGAACACGCCCGGGGAACGGTGCAGCTGGGAAACGATAACACGCTCGGTACCGTTGATAACGAAGGTACCGTTCTCAGTCATCAATGGGATTTCGCCCATGTAGACTTCTTGCTCTTTGATGTCCTTGATCGCTTTGTTCGACGACTCTTTGTCGAAAATGATCAGACGGACTTTTACCCGCAAAGGTACGGCGTACGTAACACCGCGCAACACGCATTCTTTGACATCAAATGCCGGTTCGCCCAGGCGATAACCGACGTACTCCAGCGCAGCATTGCCGGAGTAGCTGATGATCGGGAAAACGGATTTGAAGGCCGCATGCAGGCCCACGTCGCGGAACTGATCTTTGGTCGCTCCCGCCTGCAAGAATTCACGATACGAATCCAGCTGGATAGCCAGAAGGTACGGGACATCCATGACGTCCGGCAACTTGCTAAAGTCCTTGCGGATACGTTTTTTCTCAGTATATGAGTAAGCCATCAGCGTTCCCCAGCTTGGTCACCTGCTTGTTTGGCCCTCCCGACGGGAGCAGCCAGAAAATCTTGCAAACCCCATGGTTTGCACCACCGCATCGGGTGGCTACAGCGCGTTAATGGCGGCGACCGAGTCGACAGCCAAGAACGGAAAAAGGCCGGTGGCAAGAGCCACCAGCCATCAGCCTTCAGCTTAACGCTTGGGCTGGAGACGCAAGGTCGATGCTTACTTCAGCTCGACTTTAGCGCCTGCTTCTTCCAGAGTTGCTTTGGCTTTGTCGCCTGCATCTTTGGTCACTGCTTCCAGAACCATAGCAGGAGCGCCGTCAACTACAGCCTTGGCTTCTTTCAGGCCCAGACCGGTCAGTTCACGTACTGCCTTGATCACGTTAACTTTCTTCTCGCCAGCTTCCAGCAGCATGACGTTGAATTCGGTTTGCTCTTCAACAACGGCAGCAGCAGCAGCTGGGCCAGCGGAAGCAGCGGCAGCGGAAACGCCGAATTTTTCTTCGAAAGCTTTGATCAGCTCAACAACCTGCAGAACCGACATTTCAGCTACGGCGTTGAGGATATCGTCTTGGGAGATAGACATTGCTGTATTTCCTGAATTGGGGGACGGCCTACGCGGCCATCGAAATAAACAAAAATACGCGAGAGAAGTTGCTCAGCCTTAGGCTGCGGCAGCTTCTTTTTGCTCGCGAACTGCAGCCAGAGTACGAGCCAGCTTGCTGGTAGCGCCTTGAATCACGCTCATCAGCTGCGAAATGGCTTCGTTACGGGTCGGCAGTGTTGCCAGTACGTCGATTTGGTTAGCTGCGAGGAACTTGCCCTCGAACGCAGCTGCCTTGATCTCGAACTTATCCTGACTCTTAGCGAACTCTTTGAACAAACGGGCAGCAGCGCCTGGATGATCCTTGGAGAAAGCAATCAGAGTCGGGCCGGTGAACACGTCGTTGAGGACACTGTATTCAGTGTCAGCAACAGCGCGCTTGAGCAGGGTGTTACGTACAACACGTACGTACACGCCAGCTTCACGAGCCTCTTTACGGAGTCCGGTCATAGCGCCTACTGTCACACCACGGGCATCAGCCACGACAGCGGACAGAGCAGCTTTGGCAGCCTCGTTGACTTCAGCGACGATGGCCTTCTTGTCTTCGAGATTAATTGCCACGGGTTTAACTCCTGCTTGTTACCGTTTCATCTGGCCGAGGCCGGATGTCGTTTTGGTGTCTGATTCGGTAAGGAACCGGGAGCACCATCTGCGTAGGCTTGTGGTTTAAGACTTGCGCCGCCTACGGTCTTGGATAGCCCCCGCCAGGCAGGGACCCCAATTTTTCCAATTGGCGCAATTGCTTGCGCCAATCTGTGTCTTATACGTCCAGCGAGCCTTGGTCGATGACCAGACCTGGGCCCATAGTGGTGCTCAGGGTAACGCGCTTGACGTAGATACCTTTCGAGGAAGCTGGCTTGATACGCTTCAGATCAGCGATCAGGGCTTCAACGTTTTCCTTCAGCTTGACGGCGTCAAAGCCGACTTTGCCAACGGAGGTGTGAATGATGCCATTTTTGTCGGTGCGATAACGAACCTGACCAGCCTTGGCGTTTTTAACCGCGGTAGCTACGTCGGGTGTTACGGTGCCGACTTTAGGGTTAGGCATCAGGCCTCGCGGGCCCAGGATCTGACCCAATTGACCTACAACACGCATTGCATCCGGGGAAGCAATAACTACGTCGTAGTTCAGGTCGCCGCCTTTCATTTCGGCAGCCAGGTCGTCCATACCAACGCGGTCGGCGCCAGCGGCCAGAGCAGCTTCAGCTGCCGGGCCTTGAGTGAAGACAGCTACACGAACAGTCTTACCAGTACCGTGTGGCAGCACAGTAGCGCTACGAACGACCTGGTCAGATTTACGTGGGTCAACACCCAGGTTTACAGCAACGTCAACGGACTCGCTGAACTTGACAGTCGACAGCTCGGTCAGCAGAGCAGCAGCGTCTACAAAGCTGTAGGACTTGCCCGCTTCGATTTTGCCGGCGATAGCCTTTTGGCGCTTGGTCAGCTTAGCCATTACACACCCTCCACGTTAAGGCCCATGCTACGAGCAGAACCGGCGATGGTACGCACGGCTGCATCCATATCAGCTGCAGTCAGATCCGCGTTTTTGGTTTTCGCGATCTCTTCCAGCTGAGCACGAGTTACGGTGCCAACCTTAACGGTGTTAGGACGAGCGGAACCGCTAGTCAGACCAGCAGCTTTCTTCAGCAGAACCGAAGCCGGGGTCGACTTGGTTTCGAAAGTGAAGCTACGGTCGCTGTATACAGTGATGATCACTGGAGTCGGCAGACCTGGCTCAAGACCCTGAGTACGGGCGTTGAAGGCCTTGCAGAACTCCATAATGTTCACGCCGTGCTGACCCAGAGCTGGACCAACAGGTGGGCTTGGGTTGGCCTGAGCGGCCTTCACTTGCAGCTTGATGTAAGCGGTAATCTTCTTGGCCATGAGGCACTCCAATTACGGGTTCAAGCGCCTCGAAAGGCTCCCCGGTTACTTGCGCGTTTATCCCAGTGACGACAAAACCCCACAGCCTAAGGCTGCGGGGTTGGGATGCTTACTCAGCTAGACCTTCTCGACCTGGCTGAATTCCAACTCTACCGGAGTAGAGCGACCGAAAATGAGCACCGCGACCTGGATCCGGCTCTTCTCGTAGTTAACCTCTTCGACGGTACCGTTGAAATCAGCAAACGGACCATCAGTGACACGAACAACCTCACCCGGCTCGAACAACGTCTTCGGCTTAGGCTTGTCGCTACCGTCGGCGACACGACGCAGAATTGCTTCTGCCTCTTTGTCAGTGATCGGAGCAGGCTTATCAGCAGTACCACCGATGAAACCCATAACACGAGGAGTATCCTTGACCAAGTGCCAAGTACCTTCGTTCATGTCCATCTGCACCAGCACATAGCCAGGGAAGAACTTGCGTTCACTCTTGCGCTTCTGACCATTCCGCATTTCAACCACTTCTTCAGTGGGAACCAGAATTTCGCCGAAGCCATCTTCCATGCCTGCCAGCTTTACGCGCTCCAGCAAAGAGCGCATAACATGCTTCTCGTAACCCGAGTAAGCATGCACAACGTACCAACGCTTAGCCACGGGACACCCTTAGCCAACAATCAAGGAAACAAGCCAGCCGAGCAGGGAATCGAGCCCCCACAACAGCAACGCCATAACCAGAACAACAGCCACGACAATCAATGTGGTCTGCGTGGTTTCTTGGCGAGTCGGCCAAACGACTTTACGAATTTCGGTGCGAGCTTCCTTCACCAGGACCGCGAAAGACTTGCCTTTGGCAGTCTGCAGACCTACAAAGGTAGCTACAGCAGCAAGGGCCAGCAAAACGAGAACGCGGTACAGGATCGGCGAAGCAGAGTAGTACTGATTGCCAACAACGCCTACGACCACCAAAGCGACTACAGCGAGCCACTTGACCAGATCGAAACGAGAGCTTTGAGCTTCAGCCTTAGGAGTCATCTATGAAGATCCTGTGAAAAGAAAGCCAGATACACCACGTGAATCTGGCAGGTCAGGAGGGAATCGAACCCCCAACCTACGGTTTTGGAGACCGTCGCTCTGCCAATTGAGCTACTGACCTAAAACAAAATCAGGCCGACCATTATGCAGACCTGAAAAAGACTTTACAACAGCCAACCCCCAGAGACTTGAAATCACTCAACCACAAGCGATCTGAAACACCATCAAGCCGAGTCAACCGTTAAAACAAAGGCAGATATTTTCATATCTGCCTTGTTATATGGAGCTCTTGAGCGGATTTGAACCGCTGACCTCACCCTTACCAAGGGTGTGCTCTACCAACTGAGCTACAAGAGCGAAACACTATGCACAACCTGCAAACTTGGAGCGGGTAGCGGGAATCGAACCCGCATCATCAGCTTGGAAGGCTGAGGTTCTACCACTAAACTATACCCGCGGAGCTTGCAGCTCACGCTAAAATGGTGGAGGGGGAAGGATTCGAACCTTCGAAGTCGTAGACGTCAGATTTACAGTCTGATCCCTTTGGCCGCTCGGGAACCCCTCCTAAGCGAGCCGGCATTCTACATCATGCCAGCCTTCTGTCAAGCATTTTCTCATTAAAAATATGAGGTTAGCTGCATTGACCTTAGCTTCGCACCGTACACTTTAAAGGTCTTCACTGCGAAGCGGGCGCCATTCTATGCAAACTATTCGAGAGTTGCAATGCCTTCGCACAGCATTATTTTATGTTTTAACTCATTGAATTCCTTAGCAAGGTTTTCAAAGGGCAGATCATCAGCCAGACGTCGGCTTTCTGGGGCAACCCGGAGCCAGTAACCCTGCGCATCAGGAGTGCTCAGCAACTGAACCTTAACCTTTATATCCAGGCTAGTGAGACGCTGCTCAACGAATTGCGCCTGTCGCTGGTCGGCAAAGCCACCAATGTACAAGCAAGTACTTTGCGCATCAGATGCCTTAGCTCGATCCCTGCGGACCACAGCATCGGAGGACTCACTCAGCAGACGAATATCCTGCTGAGTATTCCGATAGAGACTCAAAGGGGTAACATCTTTAGCGCGCAACGGCGCTTCTTGCTGATGCCATATGTAGTAGAAGGCGTTGAGGATCAATAAAAGCAAAAACAGCCAACGCATAAACACCTCAAGATAAAGGGCACGCCATCGCCAGACCTACGAAAATCAAATCAGGCACGAGTCGAGCCTGAGGCACGGCATCCCTCACCAAATCAGCATCGCCACCTGTCAGGAATACAGTAAAGTTATCACCCCAATAACTTCGGGCCAGCTCAAGCTGCGTCAGTACAAACCCTCTGAGCATCAACGTACAGCCACGCTCTACAGCCTCTACGGTCGTACGCCCTGGTGACAGGCACCCCAAGGCTCTTTCGGCAGCAGCATCGTCGTAACGTATCTTACGTGTATGTGTACGCAACTGATTACGCATGAGAGGCATACCAGGACAGATGAAACCACCTAAATGCTCACCGTCTCCAGCAATAAAATCTGCAGTCGCAGCCGTACCAAAATCGAGCACCAGGCATGCCCCCGACGCCAACTTGAAACCGCCCAGCATTGCCAACCAGCGATCAAGGCCGAGACGCTCGAAATCTTCGTAGCCGTTGCGCACCCCAGCCATTTCTCGCGCAGAAACAGCGCAGGAAACAGCAACACCAAAAGCCGCCACCAGCGCCTCAACCAGATTGTTTGTTTCGTCCAGAGCACGAACACTCACCAACCGGCAACGCGTCAATGAGACACCAGACAGCACTGACAGACTTTCAATCAATGCAACATCCGAACTAGCGACACCCTCTGCAGATGCGATCGCCCGATCCGAATCAAGTACACGCCACTTGATAAAGCTATTCCCACAGTCGAGTTCAAGAATCATCACGCAACCTCAGGCTTAACTCACCACCACTGTATATTTTCTCAACACCACCGACACTTAAACGCAATGCACCCTGACCGTCGATACCCAGCACCACCCCATCAACACGGCTGGCCCCAGCGATGAGTGATACCGCCTTTCCCTGCCAGGCGTGACCTTTCTCCCACTCATCCTGAAGCGACGCAAAACCTAGTGCCCTGTGCCGCCCCAAGTAGCTTTGCAACTGCAAGCACAGGCACGCCACCAAAGAGTTGCGATCAACAGGAGACCCCGTCTCCAACTGCACTGATGTCCATTGCTGATCAACCTCATCAGCCTTCTGCATATTCACGTTAATACCGATGCCGAGGACAACGTGGCAGATATCCGCGGGATTCCCTACGAGTTCCAGCAAAATCCCGGCAATCTTCTTCTGCCCCACCAAGACGTCGTTTGGCCACTTCAAGGCCGCCCCCTGGACTCCAGACTCACGCAGCGCCTGCATGACCGCCAAGCCAACCACAAGGCTCAGACCTTCCAGCTGTCGCGGACCATCCTCAATACGCAATAAGAGGCTGTAATACACATTCTGAGCGAATGGACTGACCCACTTTCGACCACGCCGCCCCCTTCCAGCCGTTTGCTGCTCCGCAAGCACCATGTACGGCGTCGTACACTCAACCTCAACAAGGCGCAGAGCCTCGGCATTTGTCGAGTCAATGGAGTCGTAGATATGGATAGGCCATGCCAGGGAAGACGCACGTAGTGCAATCTGCTCGGAACTCAAGAAAACCAGTGGCGAAGCTAATTGATACCCCCTCCCACGAACCTTATGGACAGGCAGATTCAATTCAGCCTCAAGATGCTGGAGTTGCTTCCAGACAGCACTGCGGCTAACACCCAGGGCAGCGCCAAGTGCCTCTCCGGAATGGAATCGACCATCTTTTAGAAGTTTTAACAACGTCAGCATGCAAGTATCGCCTCACAATGAGGCACGCATGATAGCCATGCGCAGGGTCATTGCATAGAAAGGCGGGACTTTAGCACTGAAGGGCACCCCGAGGCGCCTCTTCGCACTTTTCGACCGCGCAAAACAAAACCCCATCTGCTTTCGCAAATGGGGTTTCGGAATTTAATCTTGACGATGACCTACTCTCACATGGGGAA
>NZ_JACHCZ010000006.1 GCF_014207255.1 Pseudomonas sp. JAI120 | reverse complement strand
TACCAAGGAGTTTTACGTTTCGACTGCGCCGGAAGTGGGGCGAATTATAGACTTCCAGAATCTGCCGTCAACACTTAATTTGGTTTTCCTATCAAAGCACCTACCAACCTTAAAATCCCTCTATATATAGCAGGCCACCGCTGTAAATTTGAGCAATATATTGCTCAACATACAACAGTTAAGCATCATAGCGGCCCCGGCTTCTCAAATATGACCTTGGACGAACACCCCAATGACCACCTCCCACCGCAGTTTGGCCTCGGCATTGTTTCCGGTCGGCCTACTGTTGATCGCTATGGCCTCCATCCAGTCCGGAGCATCACTGGCGAAAAGCATGTTCCCGATTGTGGGAGCACAAGGCACCACAACCCTGCGCCTGATCTTCGCCAGCGTAATCATGCTGCTGATATTGCGACCATGGCGCGCCAGGCTGACCGCAAAATCCCTGCGTACCGTGGTCGTCTACGGGATGGCCCTGGGTGGCATGAACTTCCTCTTCTATATGTCCTTGCGCAGCGTTCCCTTAGGAATTGCCGTAGCCCTTGAATTCACCGGACCGCTCGCCGTCGCAATCTACGCATCGCGCCGAGCGATAGACTTCCTGTGGATCGCCCTCGCGATCGTCGGCCTGCTCCTGTTAATTCCCTCGGGAGAAGCCAGCAGCGGAATCGACCTGGTCGGCGCGGCCTATGCATTGGGTGCGGGTGTGTGCTGGGCACTCTACATTCTGTTCGGACAGAAAGCGGGTAACGACAACGGCGTCCAAACCGCCGCCCTGGGTGTGATGATCGCTGCCCTGTTTGTTGCGCCCATCGGCATTGTCCATGCCGGTACCGCGCTACTGACCCCTGCATTGATCCCGGTCGCCATCGGTGTCGCGATTCTGTCCACTGCACTTCCCTACACCCTGGAGATGGTAGCGCTGACACGCCTCCCCGCCCGCACCTTCGGAACGCTTATGAGCATTGAGCCTGCTTTCGGCGCGCTCTCGGGACTTTTCTTCCTACAGGAACACCTCTCCCTACCGCAATGGCTGGCCATAAGCTGCATTATCCTGGCCTCGGTAGGCGCGACACTGACAATGCGCAATGACTCAAAGCCGCTGGTTCCGGCAGATTGAATCATCTTTGAAAGTTGCTCTGGTATTTGCTGCGTATTTAGGCCATGTTTAAACTGCAAACGAATGTCATTCATGGAGTTTTTCGACAAGGACAGCACGAACGCTACACTCGAGAGCGAGTAGAGCCGACTTCGAGCATTGCGAAGTGGCTATTAAGGATAGGAATGAAGCGAATTTTGATACTGTTAATGGTCCTGGCCATTGCTGGCTGTGCCGCGACTACCAAGACAGAAGTAAAACGCGGCAAAAAAGGGCTGCATATCAACTGTTCCGGCCTGTCTTCTTCCTGGGACCAGTGCTACACCAGTGCAACCAACTCTTGCGGCGCCAAGGGCTACCGGGTTATCGCCAAGTCCGGTGACAATTCCGAGGAGCCAGGGGACTACCCCTTCGGCATCAACCCTGCCGGCTATACCAGCCGCAGCATGATCGTCATCTGCAAGTGATCTCCTCCGAGCAGTCACCATCGACTGCTCATATAAATGCCTGATACAACCCCGTCCCTTCGCGGCGCTGCAACTAAATTATTGCAGCTCCTGATTTTGCAACAGGTTAAATGGCCATCGTGCGCATCTGCAGCCACTCCAACGCAGCACCGCTGAGCAGCGGGCTCAGGCGTTCACGCACCTGGGCGTGATACGCGTTGAACCACTCGCGTTCATCCGCAGTGAGCAGCGACGGCTCCAGGCAACGGGTGTCGATCGGGCACAAGGTCAGGGTTTCAAACGAGAGGAACTCACCAAATTCGGTCTTGCCTGCTTCGCAGTTCAATACCAGGTTCTCGATACGCACGCCCCAGCGTCCAGGGCGGTAGGTGCCCGGCTCGATGGAGGTGATCATCCCTGGCTGCATCGCGGTTTGCGGCGCAGGGGCCGCCTGATAGGCGATCACTTGTGGGCCTTCATGCACATTGAGGAAATAGCCTACGCCATGCCCGGTACCGTGGCCGTAGTCCACGCCTTCAGCCCAAATCGGCGCGCGGGCAATGGAATCCAGCAGCGGTGACAAAATCCCCTTGGGGAAATGTGCACGGGACAATGCAATAACGCCCTTTAGTACACGGGTGCAGTCACGTTTCTGTTCGTTGCTCGGCGTGCCAATAGGCACCATCCGAGTGATGTCCGTGGTGCCACCCAGGTACTGGCCACCTGAGTCGATCAGCAGCAATCCATCGCCTTCGATCACCGCATGCTCATCTTCGGTCGCGTGGTAATGCGGCATCGCACCGTTGGCATTGAATGCGGCGATGGTATTGAAGCTCAGCGACACATAATCGGGGCGACGGCTGCGAGCAGCCGTCAGGTGCTCATCGATGGTCAGCTCAGTGATGCGCTCACGACCCAGCGCACTCTCCAGCCAGGCGAAGAATTCGCAAAGGGCCGCGCCGTCCTGCTCCATGGCCCGGCGAATGTGTTCCGCGTCCGCCAGGCTTTTGCGGGATTTGGCCAGTGTGGTCGGGTTCAGGCCTTCAATCAGCTTGACGCCGGCATCCAGGTTTTCCAGCAAACCGGCAGTCACGCGGGCGGGGTCAACTTGCAAGCTGGCACCCGATGGCACTGCACGCAGGGCATCCGCCACTTCGCTGTAATCGCGCAACGTCACGCCATCCTGCGCAAGCACCGCGCGCAAGTCTGAATCAACTTTACTCAGCGCCACAAACAACGTGGCCTGTTGTTGATTGATCAAGGCAAACGAAACAAACACCGGATTAAACGAAACATCGCCTCCGCGCAGGTTGAACAGCCAGGCGATGTCATCCAGGGTCGCGATGAAGTGCCAGTCAGCGCCCTTCTCTTTCAAACTGGCGCGCAGTGCGGCAAGTTTATCGCCACGGCTGACGGTCGCCTGAGGCGGCAGATGCTCATAGATCGGCTGGTTCGGCAGGCTCGGACGGTCTTTCCAAACGGCATCGAGTATGTCGATATCGGTACGCAGGCGAGCGCCACGTTCTGCCAACTTGGCGCCCAACGTGCGCGCAGAAGCGACAGCCATCACCGCGCCGTCCACTGCCACCACGCCGCCTTCCGGCGTCTGCTCGGCCAGCCATTCCAGCGGCCCGGGTTGGCCCGGTTGCAGCTTGACCAATTCAATGCCGCTGCCCTTGAGCTCCTTGGTGGCCTGTTCCCAGTAACGGCTGTCGGCCCAGACACCGGCGAAATCCGCAGTGACAATCAGCGTGCCTACCGAACCATGGAAGCCCGACAACCATTGACGCCCCTGCCAGTAACCCGGCAAGTACTCGGACAGATGCGGGTCAGCCGACGGCACCAGCAGGGCATGGATGCCCTCGTGACTCATCAGTTCGCGGATGTGCGCCAGGCGCTGGGGAACCGTTCCATAGGTCAAGGGCTGCGTACTCATTGTGTCTCCTGCTAACCACTAATAATTGTTATGAAAAAATCAGACGGCCCAGAACGCCGGGGCGCTGGCCAGTGCGGCCTTGATCAATTGCACAGCCTGGTCGATATCCTGCTCGGTGGTAAACCGGCCAAGGCTCAAACGTATGGTACGGCTGGCAGAACGCACGTCATGGCCCAACGCAAGCAGCACGTGGGAAGGCGCATTGCTGGCTGAATTGCACGCAGAGGTCGCAGAAAAGGCGATGCCGGCACTCAATGCCGCAGCGTCAAACTCACCTTCGCTGAAGGTAAGGCTGAGGGTGTGAGGAATGCGCTGCGCAGGACTGCCGTTGAGGCGCACGCCACCGATGGTCTCCAACTGGTCCAGCAGGCGCTGACGCAAGGCCACAATCACGGCCTTCTCCTCAGCAAAAGACGCCGCCGCCAGGGCGAACGCCGCGCCCATGCCCGCAATCTGATGGGTGGCCAGGGTACCAGAGCGCAGGCCACCTTCGTGACCGCCACCATGAATCTGTGCCAACACTTTCTGTTGCGCCCGGGGGCCGACATACAACGCACCAATCCCCTTGGGGCCATACAGCTTGTGCGCGGAAAACGACATCAGGTCCACCGGCCACTGCGCCAAATCGATCGTCACCTTGCCCGCCCCTTGCGCCGCGTCGACATGCAATAACGCGCCATGCTCACGCACGCGCGCGCCGATGGCCGGGACGTCATTGAGGGTGCCCAGTTCGTTATTCACCAGCATCAGCGATACCAGAAAGGTGTCTTCACGCAATGCCTCGCTGACTGCCTCGGCGCTGATCAACCCGTCGGCGTCCGGCACCAGGTAAGTCACGGCCACACCGGCTTCCTGCAACTGCCGCGCGGTATCCAGCGTGGCCTTGTGTTCGATCTGGCTGGTGATGATATGCCCGCCCGCCACCCCCCGCGCCTGGGCAACGCCCTTGATCGCGAGGTTGTTGGATTCAGTGGCGCCTGAGGTCCAGACGATCTGTTCAGGCTGTGCGCCCACCAACTCGGCCACCTGGCGACGCGCCTGTTCAACCGTTTGCCGGGCCGCTTGGCCGAACGCATGAGAACTGGACGCGGGGTTACCGAAGTTGGCGTTGAAGCCCAGACACTCGACCATCACCTGGATGACGCGCTCGTCCACCGGGGTGGTGGCGGCGTAGTCGAAATACAGCGGACGTTTATTCATGACAGTTAAGACTCGCAAAGCAGGTCCCCGAGAGCAGCGTCTCAGGGGCATCGGCCGGAACAGAGGTCGTCAGGTTTACCGGATCGAATGCCATTAAAGAAGGACAACTTTAAGTAAATGTGCGTAGGAACGCTCCTGAAATTCAGCTTAACAGGCTGAAGTCACGCCATGGCAAACAAAAAGCCCGAGGTTCCTTAAGGGAATCCTCGGGCTTTTTTCCATTCGGCGCAGGCTCAACTGGGACGACCATGCAAGGTCACGCTGCGTTCGGCGTTCATTTCGCCCTGGCGATCAAAGCCAAAGGGTTTCTGTGGCTGGCCGGTCAGTGCGGCGCGCTGCTGCTGGTACTCATCAAACGACAACCCACGACGGCTCAGTGCTTCCAAGGCCAACTGCTTGGTTTCTTCCGCTGAGTAGGGCCGTAATTCGGGCGAAGGATGGGTCGCACAGCCGGCGAGGACGGAAGTGACAATTAATAAGGAAACAGCGAGAAATCGGTTCATGGCGGTAGCCCTGCAAAGAAGGTTTCGAGTCAATGAACACAGGCTACTCCCGCCGTTGCGCGGTGAAAAATCACCGGCCGTGATAGTCGCTATCGACCACCTAGGCACCCTCGATAGGAAACGACATATTTCCTTATGATCTATAAATATGGAAATACGTTCATTTACGGAATAACTGCAACCTTCTATAAATGGCTCACACCGAACCCGCACTGTTCGCCACGCAACTGTTTGCCAGGCAACAGCCATTCAACAAATCACCAGTCAGACAACAGCAGCATTTTTCAGCAGTGAACCTGCAACCCACGCCGATCAAGGCCTGCAGCCGTTGGTACAGCTCTTGCTGAACACGTTGCACCCCACCTGCTATGAACCACTGTTGATAAAGGAACTGTTCATGACCCGTCCCCTGAATGTCGTCGCCCTCTCCGGCGGAACCTGGCGTCCGTCCCGTACCCTCGTGCTGACCCAAGCCGTACTGGCTGAGCTGGCGACCTTACTGCCGATCCAGACCACCCTGATCGAATTGGGCGACATTGCCCGGCCCCTGGGTGGTGCGCTGTCACGCGATGAATTGCCCGCCGAGGTCGAAGCCCAACTGGTGGCCATCGAACAGGCCGACCTGCTGATCGTCGCTGCACCGGTCTATCGCGGTTCCTACCCTGGCCTGCTCAAGCACCTGTTTGACCTGATTGGCCTCAACGCCCTGATCAACACACCGGTACTGCTCGCCGCCACCGGCGGCAGTGAACGCCACGCGCTGGTCCTCGATCATCAACTGCGTCCGCTGTTCAGCTTCTTCCAGGCCCTCACCCTACCGATCGGCGTGTACGCCACAGAGGCCGACTTCACCGACTACCAAATAACCAGTGAGCCCTTGAAGGGCCGGATACGCCTTGCGGCAGAACGCGCAGCGCCGTTGTTTGCTGCGCACTCCCCCTCTCTGCTGAAAATCGCTTAAGGATTGGTCATGGATGTTTTCTGGTTTCTGCCGACACATGGCGACGGTCATTACCTGGGTACCACCCAAGGTGCACGGCCGGTCACCCTCAATTATCTGAAGCAAGTCGCGCAGGCGGCTGACAGCCTGGGTTACCACGGCGTGCTGATTCCTACCGGCCGCTCATGCGAAGACTCCTGGGTCATCGCCTCGGCGCTGGTGCCGCTGACCGAACACCTGCGTTACCTGGTGGCGATTCGCCCGGGCATCATCTCGCCGACCGTTTCTGCCCGCATGGCGGCGACCCTGGATCGCCTGTCCAACGGCCGCTTGCTGATCAATGTGGTCACCGGCGGCGATCCCGATGAGAACCGCGGCGACGGCAGCTTCCTCGACCACAGCGAACGCTACGAAGTCTCCGACGAATTCCTACAGATCTGGCGCCGCGTGTTGCAGGGCGAGTCAGTAGATTTCGAAGGCAAACACCTGCGCGTGCAGAACGCCAAGGCCCTTTACCCAACGGTGCAGAAGCCTTATCCACCGCTGTATTTCGGCGGCTCCTCCGATGCCGCCCACGACCTCGCCGCCGAACAGGTGGATGTGTACCTGACCTGGGGCGAGCCGCCCGCCGCTGTCGCCGAAAAACTCGCGGATGTGCGTGAGCGCGCTGCACGCCACGGGCGTACGGTGAAGTTCGGCATTCGCCTGCACGTGATCGTGCGCGAGACCGAAGAGGACGCGTGGAAAGCTGCCGACAAGCTGATCGAGCACATCAGCGACGACACCATCGCCGCTGCGCAAAAATCCTTCTCGCGCTTTGATTCCGAAGGCCAACGCCGTATGGCCGCCCTGCACGACGGGCGCCGCGACAACCTGGAAATCGCCCCCAACCTGTGGGCCGGTGTCGGCCTGGTGCGCGGCGGTGCCGGTACCGCGCTGGTGGGCAACCCGCAGCAAGTGGCCGAACGCATCAAGGAATACGCCGACCTGGGCATCGAGAGCTTCATCTTCTCCGGCTACCCGCACCTGGAAGAAGCCTATCGCTTTGCCGAGCTGGTGTTCCCGCTGCTGCCGGAACCCTATGCCAGCCTGGCCGGACGCGGCATCACCAACCTCACTGGCCCGTTCGGCGAAATGATTGCCAACGATGTTCTGCCAGCCAAGGCCTGATCGGCGCAGCGGCGGGAGCGGCATTGGTCGTTCCCGCTTATAAAGAGGAAACCCCGTGACAGCCAAACCCCACAGCGTCCTGCCATCACCGTTGCAGACCGCCAGATTGCTGGCCGCCGAATTCGCCCTCACCGCCGTCGAACGCGACGAGCGCGGTGGCACTCCCAAGACCGAACGTGATGCCCTGCGCCAAAGCAGCCTGCTGGCCCTGAGCATTCCCACCCAATACGGTGGCCTCGGCGCCCGCTGGAGTGACACCCTGGCCATCGTGCGCGAGTTCGCCAAGGTGGACAGCTCCATTGCCCACGTCTTCGGCTTCCACCACCTGATGCTCGCCACCGTGCGCCTGTTCTCGCGGCCGGACCAGTGGCAACCGTGGTTCGAACAGACCGCGCGCAAAAACTGGTTCTGGGGCAACGCCCTCAACCCATTGGACACACGCACGGTGGTCAAGGACTTCGGCGGCTGGCGTGAGTTCTCCGGCAAAAAGAGCTTCTGCTCCGGCGCCAGCGACTCGGAAATGCTGATTGCCTCGGCGGTGGATGAAAGCGCCGGCGGCAAGCTGCTGATCGCCGCCATCCCCAGCGGACGCAGTGGCATCACCCTGCACAACGACTGGAACAACATCGGCCAACGCCAGACCGACAGCGGTAGCGCCAGCTTCGAACGGGTGCGCGTCGAGGAGTCGGAATTGCTGCTCGACCCGGGCCCGCTGAGCACGCCTTTTGCCTGCCTGCGCCCGCTGATCGCCCAGTTGACCTTCACCCATATGTTCCTCGGCATCGCCGAAGGTGCATTTGAAGAAGCACGCAACTACACGCTCACCGAGACCCGTTCCTGGCACAAGTCCTCGACCGAAGACGTGCGCCAGGACCCTTACGTGTTGCATCACTACGGCGAATTCTGGGTGGCGCTGGAAGGCGTGCGTCTATTGGTGGAGCGTGCCGCCGAATTGCTCGACCACGCCTGGGCCAAAGGCCCCCACCTCAGCGAACACGAACGCGGCCAACTGGCGATTGCCATTGCGACCGCCAAGGTCGCCGCCACCCGCCAAGGCCTGGACCTGTGCAGCCGCCTGTTTGAAGTCACCGGCGCACGCTCCACCCACGCTTCACTGCGTCTGGACCGCCATTGGCGCAACCTGCGCACACAAACCCTGCACGACCCGGTCGACTACAAACTCCACGAACTGGGGGACTGGGCGTTGAACCAATCCCTGCCGATTCCGACGTTCTACTCATAAAAAAGAGGTGCCCATGCAGCTTCTAACCTTACCGCCCTCGCCCGCCCTCGCGACGTCGATCCGCGCCACGGCCCAGGTCTTCGAAGACCCGAAATCCAAGGCGCTGCTCGACCACATCCAGCAAGTGGCGCCCAGCGAAGCCAGCGTGCTGATCATCGGCGAGACCGGAACCGGTAAAGAGCTGGTGGCGCGCCATATCCACAACCTCAGCGCGCGGCGCAACCGGCCGTTCGTAGCGGTGAACTGCGGCGCGTTCTCTGAATCCCTGGTGGAAGCCGAGCTGTTCGGCCATGAAAAAGGCGCGTTTACCGGCGCCCTGAGTGCCAAGGCCGGCTGGTTCGAAGAGGCAGATGGTGGCACCTTGTTCCTCGATGAAATCGGCGATTTGCCGATGCCCATCCAGGTCAAGTTGCTGCGGGTGCTGCAGGAGCGTGAAGTGGTGCGCCTGGGTTCGCGTAAGAGCATTGCGATCGATGTGCGCGTACTGGCCGCCACCAACGTACAACTGGAAAAGGCCATCAACGCCGGACATTTTCGCGAAGACCTCTACTACCGCCTCGACGTCGTCAGCCTCGAGCTCAGCCCGCTGCGCGAGCGCCCCGGCGATATCCTGCCGCTGACCCGGCATTTTATCGAAGCCTACAGCCAGCGCCTGGGCTACGGCCCGATCACCATCAGCCGCGAAGCCGAACACAAGCTAAAGAGCTACAGCTGGCCGGGCAATATCCGCGAGCTGGAAAACGTGATTCACCACACCCTGCTGATCTGCCGTAACGGCGTGATCGAACGCGACGACCTGCGCCTGTCGAACATGCGCATCGAGCGCCAGGACGACAGCCAGCACGGCCCCGACAACAGCGCTGAGGCCTTGCTGGAGCGCGCGTTTCAAAAGCTCTTCGAAGAACAGGCCGGCGCCCTGCACGAAAAGGTCGAAGATGCGCTATTGCGCGCCGCCTACCGCTTCAGCCATTACAACCAGGTGCACACCGCCAACCTGCTGGGGCTGAGCCGCAACGTCACCCGCACGCGCCTGATCAAGATCGGCGAGTTGGCGGTAAACAAGCGCCGCCCCGGGGAAAATGTGCAAGGCGAACGGATGCTGCATCTATCCATTTAGCCGGCAGTGCAACGCGTTGTCATGGCTGCGCTCGAAACTGCGCAGCACCTGGAACGAACCGAAGGTCACGGCCGTGGCCTGGTGCGCGCGAATCAGCGTCCAGAAATCTTCCTCGCCATGCTCAAAGCACTGGAACGCCGCTTCACCGTCCTCGCGGGAACGCCACTGCAGGTAATTGAGCACCCGCCGCCCGTCTTCGCTGACCTGCACACTCGCATTGATAAAACCGCCATGGCCCTGGGCCAGGCGCTCGCTTTGGGTGGACAAGGCGGCTACCAGCGCCACTTGTTGCTGGGGTTCGATGTGAAATTCGATCAACTGAGTGAAGCTGCGATTCTTCTCAGATACCCGCATGAAAACTCCCCTTTCTCTGTAGGCAGAATCTTGCGATTCAATGTCACGCAGGGTAAAACCTCTAGTTAAGTCAAGGTCAAGCGCTTAATCGGAGTTTTCATGATTACCAAGGAACTCACCGTGGGCCAACTGGCAGCCCGCAGCGGCGTGGCCGTCACGGCCCTGCACTTCTATGAAAACAAGGGGCTGATCAAGAGTCATCGCACTGCCGGCAATCAACGGCGCTATCCCCGGGATGTACTGCGCCGGGTGGTGGTGATCAAGATCGCCCAGCGCCTGGGAATTCCGTTGGCGACGATTGGCGAGGCCTTGCAGACGCTGCCGAATGGACGCACGCCCAACGCTCAAGACTGGGAGCGATTGTCCGCGCGGTGGCGGGAAGACCTGGATGAGCGCATCAATAAGCTGATGCTGCTGCGCGACAAGCTCAATGGCTGCATTGGTTGCGGGTGCCTGTCGATGGACGCGTGCCCGCTGCGTAACCAGGACGACCAGCTCGCTGAGCGCGGGCCGGGGGCTCAGTTGCTGGAACCCAGTTGAGCATCCCCTGGTCGGGACCGACAGAGCCCTTGATTGGCGTGGCCTATAGTGAAAAGGCCGGTTCACCACCACCCCAGTCAAGGAGAACGATATGAGCGTTAAACCTATTCCGGAGGGTTATCACAGCGTCACGCCCTATATGGGCATCGACAAAGCCTCAGAGGCTATCGAGTTTTACAAAAAAGCCTTCGGCGCCACCCAGATCATGCGCCTGGACATGCCCGATGGCAGGGTTGGCCATGCCGAGCTGCGCATTGGTGATTCGGCGATCATGCTGGGCACGCCCTGCGATCAGATGTCCCTGGACAATCCGACTGAAAGCACGAGTGTGGCCTTGCATCTGTATGTGAACGACGTGGACGCGCAGTTCAAACAAGCCGTCGCAGCCGGCGCCAGCGTGGTGTCCGAACCAGAGGACCGCTTCTATGGCGATCGCTCGGGCAGCGTGAAGGATCCCTACGGTCACCTCTGGTACCTCGCCACCCGCAAGGAAGACCTCAGCGAAGAACAGATCCGTCAACGCGCCATGGAGATGTTCCAGCAAGACTGAGCATCGGGGCCGGTTCGCCGGCTCCTCCCCACCTCATGATCAACCCCTGCACGCCTTAAACCCACTGAATGTGAACCTGAAACATTTTCTTTCATATCGGCCTTGGGGATTTCTCATTCTCATCCGTCTTAATTTAGATACAGCCCGTCGCGTCAGCAAAAGCTACGACTGGCCTTTTTCGGGCCTCTTTCGCCCCCCTCTGATCAAGACCCTCATTCACATGTCCAAGAAGTCACGCTCAAAACTCTGGTTTCTCGTACATAGCTGGCTGGCCTTGCCCATCTGGTTCTTTGTACTGATCGTCTGCGTCACCGGCACCCTGGCGGTGGTCAGCCAGGAAATCGTGTGGCTGGCCAACCCGGACATCCGTGCGAGCAAGCCGTCGGATGATGCCGAGCCGCTGAGCTACGACCAGGTGATCAGCGCCATCAAGCGGGCCGAACCCCAGGTAATCGTGCAGTCTCTCAGTCGTCCGGACGAATCGCACTTTGCCCTGAGTGTCGACCTCAGCTACCCCGACGGTCGCTCGGTAGAGGTCTACGTCAACCCGTACACCGGGGCGATCCAGGGCATCAGCCCATCGTTCGACTTCCGTCAGTTCACCCGCGCCCTGCATGGTTGGTGGCTGGTGCCGTTTACCAATGGCTTCAGCTGGGGCTGGTACCTGGTGTCGCTGCTCGGTTTGCCGTTACTGGCCTCACTGGTCACCGGGCTGGTGGTGTACAAGCGCTTCTGGAAAGGCTTTTTCAAGCCGACCCTGCGTATCCGCCACGGCGCGCGAATTTTCTGGGGCGACTTCCACCGTCTGAGCGGTATCTGGTCGATCTGGTTTATTGCGGTGATTTCCATCACCGGCACCTGGTTCCTGATCCAGGCAATCCTGGGTGACAACCAGATCTCTATCTCCAGCGAGCCCATCGTCCCGGTGATCGCCCGTGAAAAAGTCCCAACCTCAGCCCCAGGCGTGCCGGCACCGATGATTCCCGTGGATGAGGCGATCGCGATCGCCACCCAACGTATCCCGGGGCTGGAGGCGAGTTTCGTGAGCCTGCCGCTCAATGCCTACAGCCACCTGCAAATCGGCGGGCGAGGCTGGTACCCGCTGATGTTCCAGACCGCGCAGATCAACCCGTATGACGGTGAAATCGCCTCGTCGCACCTGCTGTCCGACCGCACCAAGCTGGAGTTCGTCACCGAATCCATGCGGCCCCTGCACACCGGCGACTTCGGTGGCCTCTGGATCAAGCTGATCTGGGCGTTCTTCGGCCTCGTGCTGAGCATGATGGTCCTGAGCGGCTTGCTGATCTGGACCAAACGCACTGCCCTGGCCACCCTCAACGCTCTCAAGCGCGAAGCCAAGACGCAACGTGCGCCGGCGTCCATCCCGGCCATGCAGGCTGAAACCTCGGAGGCCAACTCATGAGCAAGTCCGCTAACGCTACCCCGCCTTCACCGTTGCGGTCCTTTTGGCTGAAATGGCGTTTCCACATCAATGTCCTGTTGTTGCTGGTACCGCTGGGCTTCATGCCCAAATACTTCGCCGATGCCGCGCTGTTTCGCGGTGATACCGGCATCGGCGAGCGTGTGGCCGGCGATGTGCAGGTCGGACCCTGGAGCCTCACGCTGGCCGAATTCCGCAATGAAGGCCCGCGCCCCGACCCGGCCGGCCCGATGAAGTTCTTCAATGCCGCCCTGTGTGACACCTGCGCCGACCAGGTCAAGGCCACGTACCTGCGCATCGGCAAACCGCGCAGCCTGCGTGCCGCCGGGGTGATTTTCTTCGGCACCCCGTACCGCATGGGTGCCGGCCTGCCCGTGCCGGAACGCACCCCCGTCGACGCCGAACTGTGGGTCACCATGGAAGGCTGGGACGGCACCATGCACCAGGGTTCCATCCCGTTGAGCCAGGCCTCGCCTGCCACCATTGCCTGGCTGAACAAGCAAGGAGTTAAACCATGACGTTCAAGCGCCTGTCCCGCGCCGCGCTGTTGCTGTGCGCCGGTTTCAGTACCACAGCCTTTGCCCACAACCCGATGTGCGAATGCAAGGAAATCCCCGGCGAGCAGATCCAGTGCAAAGGCGGTTTCTCCGACGGCAGCGGCGCCCCCGGCGTGACCCTGGATGTGATCGGCTACGACGAAACCATCCTGGTGCCCGGCAAGCTCGGCCAGGACTCCACACTGACCTTCAAAAAGCCCGCGTCCGAGTTCTACGTGCTGTTTGATGCCGGCCCCGGTCACGTGGTGGAAATCGACCAAGCGGATATCCAGGCTCAATGAGTACCACACAGGTTGTACGCCCCGCCGGTGCCGGCCACGAGACCCTCTACGTGCTGCTGCTGTGCCTGATCATCCTGGCGGTGGCGGGAACGGTGGTGGCGCTGCAAGGTGAAACCCAGGAGGTCGCGGCGGTGCCCAGTCATCAACTGGACGCCCGCCGCGACCTGAGCGCCGCCGAACAAGGCATCTACGCCGACCTGCGGGTAACGCTGGATGAAATCCACGTGCTGCAGCAAGAGCAAAGCGCCCTGCCCACCCCCGAGCAACTGGCCGCAGAAGGCTTTGCGCCGTTTGCCCACGACGCCAGTTCGGTCAGTCGTGGCGACCACCGCTGGCAGTTGCTGGCGAATTCGGCCTATCTGGGACTGAGCCAGGCACCGACCACCAGTGGCTCGCTGCTCATGCGCGTGCAAGGTGACGAGCCGGACATCTGGCTCAACCGCAGCAAAGACCTGGCCACCCCCGCCGACCTCACTGACCAGGCGCTGATCGCAGCCGGCTGGCAGCAGGTGATCGCGCAATTCGATGCCGGCGTCACCCGCCAGCACCGCCACTGAACGAGAAGACCGATTGCCCATGTCTATTTCATCTCCCCTGTTGCGCGTATTTCTGGTTGGCCTGTTCAGCCTGATACTCGCTCCCCTCGCGAATGCCGAGGCGGCCAAACGCCTGCGTATCGGTATCACCCTGCACCCGTATTACAGCTACGTGGCCAATATCGTCGGCGACAAGGCAGAAGTGGTGCCGCTGATCCCGGCCGGCTTCAACCCCCACGCCTACGAGCCACGCGCCGAAGACATCAAGCGCATCGGCACCCTGGATGTGATCGTGCTCAACGGCGTCGGCCATGACGACTTCGCCGACCGCATGATCGCCACCAGCGAGCGCCCGGACATCCCGGTGATCGAAGCCAACGCCAATGTGCCGCTGCTGGCGGCTACCGGCAACGCCGCGCGTGGTGCCGGCAAGGTGGTCAACCCGCACACGTTCCTGTCGATCAGTGCGTCGATTGCCCAGGTCAACAACATCGCCCGGGAACTGGGCAAGCTCGACCCGGACAACGCCAAGACCTACACCCAGAACGCCCGCGCCTATGGCAAACGCCTGCGGCAGATGCGTGCCGATGCCCTGGCCAAGTTGACCGGCGCGCCCAACCCGGACCTGCGCGTCGCCACCGTGCACGCGGCCTACGATTACCTGCTGCGCGAGTTCGGCCTGGAAGTCACGGCCGTGGTCGAGCCGGCCCACGGTATCGAGCCGAGCCCCAGCCAGTTGAAGAAAACCATCGATGAACTGCGCGCCCTGGACGTGAAGGTGATCTTCTCGGAGATGGATTTCCCGTCCACTTACGTCGACACCATCCAGCGCGAATCCGGGGTCAAGCTGTACCCGCTGTCACATATTTCCTACGGCGAATACAGCGCTGAAAAATACGAAGTGGAAATGACCGGCAACCTCAACACCGTGGTGCGGGCGATTCAGGAGTCGGGGGCATGACCGCAGCGGAACAACTTAACGTCGCCTGCGTCGGTCCGACCCTCGACTTCGACAAGGTGTCCCTGACCCTGGGCCGCACCGTGATCCTCGACGGCGTGAGCTTCCAGGTGCAGCCGGGCAGTATTCATGCGCTGGTGGGCCCCAACGGCGGCGGTAAGAGCTCGCTGATAAAGACCCTGCTGGGACAAACGCCGCACCAGGGTCGGTTAAGCCTGCAGTGGCCGTCCACGCCCGGCACCATCGGTTATGTGCCCCAGGCGCTGGAGTTCGACCGTGGTTTGCCGATGACCGTCGACGATTTCATGGCCGCCATGTGCCAGCGCCGTCCGGCGTTTCTGGGGTTGTCCAAACAGTACGCCGCCGCGATTGGCGAGGCGCTGGAACGGGTCGGCATGCAGGACAAGCGCAAGCGCCGCATGGGCGCACTGTCTGGCGGCGAGCGCCAGCGCGTGTTGTTGGCCCAGGGGTTGATTCCCGCGCCGCAACTGCTGGTCCTCGATGAACCGATGTCGGCCCTCGATGAGGCCGGCATCCAGGTGTTCGAACGCTTGCTCAGTAACTGGCGCCTGGCCGGGATCACTGTGCTATGGATCGAGCACGACCTGGAAGCCGTGGGCCGCCTGGCCGACCGCGTCACCGGCCTGAACCGCCGCCTGCTGTTCGACGCCACGCCGAAAGAGGCGCTGACGCCGGACCGCTTGCTGACACTGTTCTCTACCCATCCTCGGAGCACGGCGCAATGAGTTATGAAGCGTTTCGCCTGATGGTCCAGGGCTGGGCATCGTCCGGTTACCTGCCGGAAGCGTTGGCCTATGGTTTTGTCGTCAACGCCCTGCTCGCCGGCCTGCTGATCGGCCCGGTGCTGGGCGGCCTGGGCACGCTGGTGGTGGTCAAGCGCTTTGCGTTTTTCTCCGAAGCGGTCGGTCATGCCGCGCTGACCGGCGTGGCCGTGGGCATTCTGCTGGGCGAGCCCTACACCGGCCCCTATGGCAGCCTGTTCGGTTACTGCCTTTTGTTCGGCATCCTGCTCAACTACCTGCGCAACCGCACCGGCCTGGCGCCAGACACCTTGATCGGCGTGTTCCTGTCGGTGTCCCTGGCACTGGGCGCCAGCCTGCTGCTGATCCTGGCGGGCAAGATCAACGTGCACATCCTCGAAAACGTGCTGTTCGGTTCGGTGCTGACGGTCAACGGCAACGACTTGCTGGTACTGGCGATTGTCGGCGCCCTGGTGATGGCGCTGGCGCTGCCGCTGTACAACCGCATCATGCTCGCCAGCTTCAACCCGCAATTGGCGGCGGTGCGTGGCGTGGCGGTGAAGACCCTGGACTACCTGTTCGTGATCCTGGTGACGCTGATCACCGTGGCGGCAGTCAAGGTCATTGGCGCCATCCTGGTGGGCGCGCTGCTGGTGATTCCGGCCGCGGCGGCACGCTTGCTGAGCCAGTCGCTCAAAGGCTTCTTCTGGATCTCGGTGGTGATCGCCACCGTCAGCACCCTGTGCGGGATCCTGTTGCCGATCATCTTCGACCTGCCCATCCCCTCCGGTGCCGCGATCATCCTGATGGCCGGTATCGCCTTTGCCTTTGCCGCCATCGCGCGCGGCACCGTGCCCAGCCTTAAAGGGAACCTTGGATAATGCGCTCCGTTCTTCAGCCTCTGGCCCTGGCCATCGCTTGCTTGATCACCACGCCACTGATGGCGGCCGACGTGGGCAAACCTGCTGCTCACGCGGCCAAACCGGTCAAAGTCCTGGCCTCGCTGCCGATCACCTACGGCTTGGCCGAGGTGTTGCTCAAGGGCTCCGACGTGCAGCTTGAGCGCGCGGCCCCCGCCAACCTGCCGGGCTCGCGACAGGTGTCGTACTTCACCGGCCGTGGCGCGCCGGCACTGAACACACTGGCCCAGGACGCCGACGCCGCCATCGGCCTGCGCTCGCTGTGGGCCGATGACCCGCTCTACCCCGTGGCACGGCGCAGCAATATCGGCATTGTCGAAATCGATGCCGCACGCCCCGTGGATGGCGGCTTGCCGGGGATCGCCGTGCAACCTGGCGTCACCGACGGCTTGAACAGCCAGCCGTGGCAATCGAGCAACAACCTGGGGCGCATGGCCGATGTCCTGGCCGCCGACCTGAGCCGCCTGGCCCCCGGCGCCAAGGCGAAGATCGACGCCAACCTGGCCGCCCTCAAGCAACGCCTGCTCAAGCTCAGCGCCGACAGCGAGGCGCGACTGGCCAAGGCGGACAACCTGAGTGTGGTCAGTTTGAGCGATCACTTTGCGTATCTAATCAGCAGTTTGAATCTGGAACTGCTCAGCACCGATGCCCGGCCCGACGCCGATTGGACGCCTGGGGCATTACAGAAACTCAGTGCAGCGCTGAAGGACAACGACGTGGCCGTAGTGCTGCATCATCGCCAGCCGAGTGACGCAGTGAAAGCCGCTATCACGGCAGGCGGCTCAACGCTGCTGGTGTTGAACGTAGACGGCGCGGACCCGGTATCGGAGCTGGAGGGCAATGTGGATCAGGTGATCAAGGAACTCACGGTGCACTCACTGTAGGAGCGAGCACCCCGATCACACCACATCGACGCCAACATGAATCGCATCATGCCGCCAGAATTCCAGGTCGCAGTCGATCAACCGCTGGTGCTGGTCGTAATTGACCCGGGCGATCCGCAAGCCCGGGCTGCCCACCGACATGCGCAATGCGGCCGCAGCCTCCACCGGCAATGAGGTCGGCACGATCTCGAAGCGCACCCGCCCGTAGTGCAAGTCGTACTTGCGCGCATACAACTCGGTCATCGACTGATTCAGGTCGCACTCAAGAATCCCCGGGAAATACTGCGGGTTCAGGTAGTGCTCCACGTATAACACCAGCCGCCCGTCAATCCGCCGCCCCCGGCAGATCTGGATCACGCGGGACAACGCTGGCAACTGCAGCCACGCACACACCGCCGCCGAGGCCGGTTGCAGCCGCGCACTGATGACTTCGGTGGACGCCACCCGCCCCTGGTCGTTGACCATGGCGTGAAAGTGACTGCGCTGCATCAGGTTGTAGGCCAGCCGAGGCGGCGAGACAAACCAGCCACGACGCTCCTCGCGATAAATCTGCCCTTGAGCCTCCAGTTGTAACAAGGCTTCCCGCACCGTAATTCGAGTGGTACCAAACAACTCGCTGAGCTTGCGCTCGGCGGGCAGCTTGCTTGCGGGCGGCAACAGGCCGTGGTCGATCTGCTCTTGCAGCGCCAGGCCAATGGATGTCACCGCCTTGATTGCCTCATCACGCATCAACGTTACCTATCTGGACTAGACCAGCACTGTTCAGGTGCACAAACCGCTGCATAAATGGGCTTGCACGACTGCCTGCCAGCCTAGGCACTCCTGATGACCGACAGATGACAGTCCCTGTCCCGTCCCTGCACCACACCCTGCAATACGCCGGCCAAGTCCAGTCCCTGCGGGCATTTGAGCATGGTCTACGCTAAGTCTGCGCCGAACGACATCAAGGCTTTAAAAACGACATCGACATGAAACTGTCATCCATCGCGTCTAGATTGGCTCAGGTATTGCTCTGACCTAGACCAACAACACCGTAGAAAACACCGCCGCGTTGAAAACGCCCAAAGGAGCTTCGGATGAAACAGCTTTTCCTGGCATCACTGTTAGGCTCGACCATTGCCATGTGCACCGCCGCCATGGCCGCTGATACCGATTTAAAAACTCTGGAAGCCGCCGCGAAAGCGGAAGGTGCCGTCAACAGCGTCGGCATGCCCGATGACTGGGCCAACTGGAAAGGCACGTGGGAAGACCTGGCCAAGACCTACGGCCTCAAGCACATCGACACCGACATGAGCTCGGCCCAGGAAATCGCCAAGTTCAAAGCCGAAAAAGACAACGCCAGCGCTGACATCGGCGACGTAGGCGCCGCCTTCGGCCCGATCGCGGTGAAGCAGGAAGTCACCCAGCCGTATAAACCTTCTACCTGGGCTTCGGTGCCGGATTGGGCGAAAGACAAGGACGGTCACTGGGCCCTGGCCTACACCGGCACCATCGCGTTCATCGTCAACAAGAAGCTGCTGCACGGCTCCGAAGTCCCTACCAGCTGGGCTGACCTGCAAACCGGCAAATACAAAGTCTCGGTGGGTGACGTGAGCACTGCGGCCCAGGCCTCCAACGCCGTACTCGCCGCCGCCATCGCCAATAAAGGCGATGAAAAGAACATCGCCCCCGGCCTGCAATTCTTCACCAAGATCGCCCAGCAAGGTCGCCTCGGCCTGTCCAACCCGACCATCGCCACCATGGAAAAAGGCGAAGTCGAAGTGGGGATCGTCTGGGACTTCAACGGCCTGAGCTACAAAGCCAAGATGGCCAACCCGGATGACTACGTGGTGTTGATCCCATCGGACGGCTCGGTGAAATCCGGCTACACCACCATCATCAACAAATACGCCAAGCACCCGAACGCCGCCAAGCTGACCCGCGAATACATCTTCAGCGACGCCGGCCAACTCAACCTGGCGCGTGGCAACGCACGTCCGATCCGTGCTGAAACCGACCTGAAACTGCCGGCCGACATTGCCAAGAACCTGATCCCGGGCGAGCAATACACCAAGGCCAACCCGCAGCCGATCAAGGATGCCGATGCCTGGGAAGCGACGTCCAAAAAGCTGCCTCAGCTGTGGAACGAGCAGGTCATCGTAGAGATGAAGTAAGGGTTTATCCCACATTGGAGCTCCAGTGGAGATCCAATGTGGGAGGGGGCTTGCCCCCTCCCACATTTTTGACCCCGTTCCTCCAGAGGAATTGAGCCAAGTCAATCATTGCGGAGCGTCGCCCCCCATGAAGCACCCAGTCATCCTTGTCGTGCTCGACGGCCTGAACTTCGAGGTTGCCCGGCACACAATGGGGCACTTGCAGGCCTATGTCGGCGCAGGACGCGCAGCCCTCTACACGCTGGAATGTGAACTGCCCGCCCTGTCCCGCCCGCTGTATGAATGCATCCTCACCGGTGTGCCACCGATCCACAGCGGTATCGTGCACAACCAGGTCTCGCGCCTGTCCAACCAGCGCAGCATTTTCCATTACGCCACCGACGCGGGTCTTACCACTGCCGCGGCGGCTTACCATTGGGTCAGCGAGTTGTATAACCGCACGCCCTTTCTCGCCGCAAGGGATCGTCATACCGACGACAAGGCGCTGGCGATCCAGCACGGGCATTTCTACTGGAATGACCACTACCCGGATTCCCACCTGTTCGCCGACGCCGAAAGCCTGCGGCTCAAGCACGCGCCGGACTTTATGGTGGTGCACCCGATGAACATCGACGACGCCGGCCACAAGCACGGCCTCGACACACCGCAGTACCGCAACAGTGCACGCTCGGCCGACATCATCCTGGCCGACTACCTGCAAACCTGGCTCGATGCCGGTTACCAGGTGCTGGTGACCGCCGACCACGGCATGAACAACGACCGCTCCCACAACGGCCTGCTGCCGGAAGAACGGGAAGTGCCGCTGTTCGTCCTCGGCGATGCCTTCAGCCTGGACGCCGGGGCCACACCGAAACAGACCGACCTGTGCGGCACCGTCTGCGAACTGCTGGGCGTACCCCACGACAAACCTGTGTGCCGGGAGTTACTGAAGTGAGTTCAATATCCCGCGGCAAATGGCTGGCCCTGCTGTGCCTGGTGCCTTTCGCGCTGTTTTTTATCGTGTTCGAGATTGCCCCGCTGGTATGGGTGCTGATCAATAGTCTGCAAACCGAAGAAACCGGGTGGGGCGTGGACAACTTCACGCGCATCTTCAGTTCGAAGTTCTACCTGCAGGCCATCCAGTTCAGCCTGGAGATCAGCTTCTACTCGAGCATCTTCGGCATCATCATCGCCACGCTGGGCAGTTACTCCCTCCGCCGGGTGGATTCGCCGCTGCGCAACTTCGTCACCGCCTTCGCCAACATGACCAGCAACTTTGCCGGCGTGCCCCTGGCCTTCGCGTTCATCATTTTGCTGGGGTTCAACGGCAGCATCACCATCATGCTCAAGCAAGCCGGGATCATTCAGGACTTCAACCTGTACTCCAAGACCGGCTTGATCATCCTCTATACCTACTTCCAGATTCCGCTCGGCGTGCTGCTGCTCTATCCGGCCTTTGACGCACTGCGCGAAGACTGGCGTGAGTCGGCGGCCCTGCTCGGCGCCAATGGCTGGCAGTTCTGGCGACATATCGGCTTGCCGGTGCTCACCCCGGCGCTACTGGGCACGTTCGTGATCCTGCTGGCCAATGCCCTGGGTGCCTACGCGACGGTCTACGCCTTGACCACCGGTAACTTCAACGTGCTGCCGATTCGTATCGCCGGCCTGGTGTCGGGGGATGTATCCCTCGATCCGAACATGGCCAGCGCCCTGGCCGTGGTGCTGGTGGCGCTGATGACCGTGGTCACCGTGGTCCATCAACTGCTGCTCAAGAGGAGCTACCATGTCTCGCGCTGAAGCCGGCCCGGCCTCCCTTTACCACCGCGTGGTGGTGTACCTGTTGTTCGCGATCCTGGTGCTGCCGCTGATCGGCACCTTTGTCTACTCCATTGCCAGCAGTTGGTCGGCGACCATTCTGCCGGCTGGCTTCACGGTGAAATGGTATGTGCAACTGTGGAGCGACCCACGCTTCCTGATGGCCTTCGGGCAATCCTTGCTGGTGTGCGTGGGTGCGCTGATCCTGTCGGTGGTGTTGATCCTGCCGCTGCTGTTCGTGGTGCATTACCACTTTCCCAAGCTCGACGCCTTGATGAACATCCTGATCCTGCTGCCGTTTGCGGTGCCGCCGGTGGTGTCGTCGGTGGGCCTCCTGCAGCTGTACGGTTCCGGGCCGTTGGCGATGGTGGGCACGCCGTGGATCCTGATCGGCTGCTACTTCACCGTGGCGCTGCCGTTCATGTACCGGGCGATCACCAACAACCTGCAAGCCATCAACCTGCGCGACCTGATGGACGCCTCGCAACTGCTTGGCGCCAGCACCTGGCAAGCCGCGATCTTCGTGGTGCTGCCCAACCTGCGCAAAGGCCTGATGGTGGCGCTGCTGCTGTCGTTCTCGTTCCTGTTCGGTGAGTTCGTGTTCGCCAATATCCTCGTGGGCACTCGCTACGAAACCCTGCAGGTGTACCTGAACAACATGCGCAACAGCAGCGGCCACTTCACCAGCGCCGTCGTGATTTCCTATTTCTTCTTTGTGCTGGTGCTGACCTGGGCCGCCAATATCTTGAACAAGGACAAAAGCCAATGAGCTTCGTCAGCGTCCAACACCTGCAAAAAAGCTACGCCGGCACCCCGGTGTTCAGTGACATCAACTGCGAAGTCGCCAAGGGCGAGTTCGTCACCCTGCTCGGCCCATCCGGTTGTGGCAAGTCCACCCTGCTGCGCTGCATCGCCGGCCTGACGTCAGTGGACAGTGGGAAAATCCTGCTGGACGGCCAGGACATCGTTCCGCTGAGTCCGCAAAAACGCAACATCGGCATGGTGTTCCAGAGCTACGCGCTGTTCCCCAACATGACTGTGGAACAGAACGTCGCCTTCGGCCTGCGCATGCAAAAGGTCAACGCCGATGACAGCCACAAGCGCGTGCAGGAAGTGCTGCAACTGGTGGAACTCAAGGACCTGGCCGGCCGCTACCCGCACCAGATGTCCGGTGGCCAGTGCCAACGTGTGGCCCTGGCCCGCTCACTGGTCACTCGCCCGCGCCTGTTGCTGCTGGATGAACCGTTGTCGGCGCTGGATGCACGGATTCGCAAGCACCTGCGCGAACAGATCCGCCAGATCCAGCGCGAACTGGGGTTGACCACGATCTTCGTAACCCATGACCAGGAAGAAGCCCTGACCATGTCGGACCGGATCTTCCTGATGAACCAGGGCAAGATCGTGCAAAGCGGCGATGCAGAGACCCTCTACACCGCACCGGTGGATGTATTCGCTGCCGGTTTTATCGGCAACTACAACCTGCTGGACGCCGACAAGGCCAGCCAACTGCTGCAACGCCCGATCAGCGGGCGCATCGCGATTCGCCCGGAGGCCATCGAACTGAGCCACAACGGCGAACTCGACGCGCTGGTGCGCAGCCACAGCCTGCTGGGCAACGTGATTCGCTACCGCATCGAAGCCCGTGGCGTGGAATTGGTGGTGGACGTGCTCAACCGCTCGGCGGACGATCTGCACCCGGACGGCCAGCGCCTGGCACTTTCCATCGACCCCAGTGCGCTGTGTGAAGTAGCCTGAGCAGCAGTGAATTTTGAGAGAGCGTAACGGATGGCATTGGTAATTTTTGATTTGGACGACACCCTGATCCATGGCGACTGCGCCACCCTCTGGAGCGAACAGATGGGTCGCCTGGGCTGGGTCGACCCGGAGTCGTTCATGCGTAGGAACAACGAGCTGATGGACGCCTACAGCCGGGGCGAACTGGCCATGGAAGACTTCATGGACTTCAGCCTGGAGCCGATGATCGGCCGCACCCCGGAGGAAATCGACCACTTGGTGGAGCCCTGGGTCGAGGATGTGATTGAGCCGCTGATCTACAGCGACGCCACCAGGACCATCGCCCGCCACCGCGCGAACGGCGACCGGATCCTGGTGATCTCCGCATCGGGGACTCACCTGGTGAAACCGATCGCCGCGCGCATCGGTATCGATGAAGTGCTGGGAATTGAGCTGGAGATCAGTCATGGCGTGTACAGCGGCCGTACCGTGGGTGTACTCACCTACCGCGAAGGCAAGATCACACGCTTGCTGGAATGGTTGGAGCAGGAAGGCGAGACGCTGGACGGCGCGTACTTCTATTCGGATTCGCGCAATGACTTGCCGTTGCTGTTGAAGGTGGATCACCCGCAGGTGGTGAACCCGGATCCGGTGCTTCGCGAGCATGCCGAGAAGGCCGGCTGGCCAATCCACCACTGGGTCTGACACCGCCTATCCAGACTTGAAATCCAATCAAATGTGGGTGGGGGTTGCCCCCTCCCACATCGACCCTATTCCAATCCGGGATCAGGTGAGGCTTTCGTCAATTACCAACACCAGCTTCCCGGCAATCTGATTGGTCGCCAACTCGGCAAACGCCGCCTCGGCATCATTGATCGGGAACGTCTTGGCCAATTGCGGGCTCAGACGCCCTTCGGCAAACAACGGCCATACATGCTGGCTCAGGTCGCTGAACAGGTCGGCCTTGAACTGATCGTCACGGCTGCGCAGGGTCGAGCCCAACAACTGAATACGCTTGCCCAGCACCTGGGCCAGGTCCAACTGCGCCTCGCGGCCGCCCATCAAGCCAATCAATACCCAGCGACCGTCCAGCGCCAGCAGCTTGAGGTCCAGCGCGGCGTAGTCGCCGCCGACCGGATCGAGGATCACATCGAATGGCCCGAAATCCCGCAGCCCTTCGATACCGTCAGTACGTACTACGCCGCCCTGGGCGCCCAAGTCTTCACAGTAGGCCAGGCGCTGCGCCGAGCCGACACTGACCCAGCACGGGCTGCCAAATGTTTTACACAACTGGATCGCCGCCGAGCCCACGCCACTGGCACCGGCATGCAGCAACACCTTCTCACCGGGCTTGAGGCCCGCCAACTGGAACAGATTGAGCCACGCCGTGCTGTACACCTCAGGCAACGCCGCCGCTTCGACCAGCGACACACCTTCCGGTACCGGCAACACGTGCCGTGCATCCACCACCACTTCTTCGGCCATGCCGCCACCGGCCAGCAGCGCACAGACGCGATCGCCCACTTGCCAGGACGCGCCTGCGCCCACTTCACTGATTACCCCGGAGCACTCAAGGCCGAGCACAGGGCTGGCGCCAGGCGGTGGCGGATAGAGCCCGGCACGCTGCAATAAATCGGCACGATTAAGGCCAGCAGCTGCCACGCGAATGCGCACCTGGCCTACATCACATGTAGGACTTGGTTCGTCCAACCACTCCACATGACCTTCAACGCCTTGCAATGCTTTCACAGTGCCTCCATAGTGAGTCTGGACTGAGCCCGTAGCAGTAGCGTCGGGCTTTTTGCATTATGCGACCGGCCCCTATGGAACCGGCAACTTCAAAGACGGCCTAATATGCGTTATCAATTGCCCCCGCGTCGAATCAGCATGAAGCATCTGTTCCCCAGCACCGCCCTCGCTCTTTTCATTGGTATCGGCTTCGCGTCGATGTCGACCAATACGTTCGCAGCCAACAGCTGGGACAACCTTCAGCCGGACCGCGATGAGGTGATTGCCAGCCTTAACGTCGTCGAGTTGCTCAAGCGTCATCACTACAGCAAGCCGCCGTTGGACGACGCGCGCTCGGTGATCATCTACGACAGCTACCTCAAGCTGCTGGATCCGTCGCGCAGCTACTTCCTGGCCAGCGATATCGCTGAGTTCGACAAGTGGAAGACCCAGTTCGACGACTTCCTCAAGAGCGGCGACCTGCAGCCCGGCTTCACCATCTACAAGCGCTACCTGGATCGCGTCAAAGCGCGTCTGGACTTCGCCTTGGCTGAGCTGAACAAGGGCGTCGACAAACTCGATTTCACCCAGAAGGAAACCCTTCTGGTGGATCGCAAAGACGCGCCTTGGCTGACCAGCACCGCCGCCCTCGACGACCTGTGGCGCAAACGCGTCAAGGACGAAGTGCTGCGCCTGAAGATCGCCGGCAAAGAGCCCAAGGCCATCCAGGAGTTGTTGACCAAGCGCTACAAGAATCAGCTGGCGCGTCTGGACCAGACCCGTGCCGAAGATATCTTCCAGGCCTACATCAACACCTTCGCGATGTCCTACGATCCGCACACCAATTATCTGTCGCCAGATAACGCGGAAAACTTCGATATCAACATGAGTCTGTCGCTGGAAGGCATCGGTGCCGTCCTGCAAAGCGATAACGACCAAGTGAAGATCGTGCGTCTGGTGCCGGCCGGTCCGGCAGACAAGACCAAGCAGGTTGCGCCTGCCGACAAGATCATCGGTGTGGCCCAGGCCGACAAAGAGATGGTCGATGTGGTCGGCTGGCGCCTGGACGAAGTGGTCAAGCTGATCCGTGGGCCGAAAGGCAGCGTGGTGCGCCTGGAAGTGATTCCGCACACCAATGCCCCGAACGACCAGACCAGCAAGATCGTGTCCATCACCCGTGAAGCGGTGAAGCTCGAAGACCAGGCGGTGCAAAAGAAAGTCCTCAACCTCAAGCAGGATGGTAAGGACTACAAGCTGGGCGTGATTGAAATCCCGGCCTTCTACCTGGACTTCAAGGCCTTCCGTGCCGGCGACCCGGACTACAAGTCCACCACCCGCGACGTGAAGAAAATCCTTACCGAGTTGCAGAAGGAAAAAGTCGACGGCGTGGTCATCGACCTGCGCAACAACGGCGGCGGTTCCCTGCAGGAAGCCACCGAGCTGACCAGCCTGTTTATCGACAAGGGTCCGACCGTGTTGGTACGCAATGCTGACGGCCGTGTCGACGTGCTCGAAGACGAGAACCCGGGCGCCTTCTACAAAGGCCCGATGGCGTTGCTGGTCAACCGCCTGTCAGCCTCGGCTTCGGAGATTTTCGCTGGCGCCATGCAGGACTATCACCGCGCGTTGATCATCGGCGGCCAGACCTTCGGCAAAGGCACCGTGCAGACCATCCAGCCGCTGAACCATGGCGAGCTCAAGCTGACGCTGGCCAAGTTCTACCGGGTTTCCGGGCAGAGCACCCAGCATCAGGGCGTCCTGCCGGACATCGATTTTCCGTCGATCATCGACACCAAGGAAATCGGCGAAAGCGCTCTGCCGGAAGCCATGCCGTGGGACACCATCCGCCCTGCGATCAAGCCGGCCTCGGACCCGTTCAAGCCGTTCCTGGCGCAATTGAAGGCTGATCACGATACCCGCTCCGCCAAGGATGCCGAGTTTGTGTTCATCCGCGACAAGCTGGCCCTGGCCAAGAAGCTGATGGAAGAAAAAACCGTCAGCCTCAATGAAGTGGACCGTCGTGCACAGCACTCCGACATCGAAAACAAGCAACTCGTATTGGAAAACATCCGCCGCAAGGCTAAGGGTGAAGAACCACTCAAGGAGCTGAAGAAAGAAGACGAAGATGCGCTGCCGACCGAGGCGGATAAAACCAAGCCGGAAGACGACGCTTACCTGGCCGAGAGCGGCCGGATCCTGCTGGACTACCTGAAAATCTCCAAACAGGTGGCCAAGCAGTAAATGGTGGCGATTTAACGTGATCGCTCCTCGGAGTGTCATCATATAGACATCATTCTGTCGTGAAATGAAGGACCGCAGGCGTAACGCCTGCGGTCCTTTTTTTTCGATCGAGATCGCCATGACTATGACCGAACAGCTGAGTGCATTGGGCTCTATCCTGGCTCAAGGCAGTTTGCACAGCCTGTTCCAACCGATCATCTGCCTGTCAGAACGGCGCATCCTTGGCTACGAAGCCCTCAGCCGCGGCCCGTCGAACAGCCCGCTGCACTCGCCCATCGCCCTGTTCTCGGTGGCGCGCCACGCCGGGCGCCTCAGCGAACTGGAAATGACCTGCCGCGAAAGCGCATGCCGACGCTTCAGCGAGCAAAAGCTGCCGGGCAAGCTGTTCCTGAATGTATCGCCGGAATCCTTGATGGACACGGCTCACCAGCCGGGGCGCACGCTGCAATTGCTACGCGACTTCGGGATTCCACCCAGCCAAGTGGTGATCGAGCTCACCGAGCAAACACCCACCGACGATTTCGACCTGCTGCAAACCGCCCTGCACCATTACCGTGATATGGGCTTCGCCATCGCGCTTGATGACCTGGGCGCCGGCTATTCCAGCCTGCGACTGTGGTCGGAACTGCGCCCGGATTACGTGAAGATCGACCGGCACTTTATCGACGGCATCCATCAGGATGCGCTCAAGCGTGAGTTTGTCGGCTCCATCCTGCAAATCGCCAGGGCCTCACGGGCCCAGGTGATTGCCGAGGGCATCGAATTGCCGGAAGAGCTGGCGGTATTGACCGAAATGGGCGTCGACCTGGTCCAGGGTTACCTGCTCTGCCGTCCACAGGAGCAACCGCCACAGGAAGCGCGCCAGATGCTGCCCAAGCCCGATCAGGCCAACGTGGCGCTCAACGAAGAAGCCGGCGACCTCAGCGCCCTGATCAACGAGCAACCGGCGGTCGATCAGGACACCGCGACCGCTCAGGTGTTGGAGGCGTTCCGCCGCCAGGCCAACCTTAACTCCCTGGCGGTTCTGGATGGACGCGGCCACCCGGTGGGTATCGTGCACCGGCATTCGCTGTCGGATGCGCTGCTCAAGCCGTTTGCCACCGACCTGTTTGCGCGCAAGCCCATCAGCCGGCTGATGAGTACGGATTTTCTGGCGGTGGAGTTGAGCCAGTCGCTGCAACAGGTCAGCCGCCTGCTGACCAGCCGCGCACGGCAACGCATCGAAGAAGACTTCATCATCACACTCAATGGCGACTACCTGGGCCTGGGCCGGGTGATCGATGTACTCAAACTGATCACCGAACTGAAAATCCAGCAGGCGCGCTATGCCAATCCCCTGACCCTGCTGCCTGGCAACGTGCCGATCCAGCAGTGCCTGACGCGACTGTTACAACAACAGCGGGAATCGGTGATCTGCTACGTGGATATCGACAGCTTCAAGCCATTCAACGACATCTACGGCTACGGACGTGGGGATGAGGTGTTGCTGTGCCTGGCGCAGTGCCTTAACGACCGGGTCGACCCCAGCCGCGACTTTGTCGGGCATATCGGTGGCGATGACTTTTTGCTGGTATTGGGGCCACAGGATTGGCGCAAGCGGCTCAACCAACTGCTGGACGATTTCCACACCCAGTGCCGGCGCTTCTACCGCGCCGAACACCTCGACGCCGGCCGCTTCGTGGCACTGAACCGCCAGGGCGTACGCCAGGAGTTTGCGTTGCTGTCACTGTCGATTGGGGTGGTGCATTTGTATCCACAGGCCTGTGGACAACTCGATGCCAGCCAGTTGGCGGAACTGGCCTCGCAGGCCAAGCACCACGCCAAGGATATGGCCGGCTACAGCATCCATGTGATCGACAGCATGGACATGTTGCCCCAGGCACTTTAAGCCTCGGCAGACTCCGGATACTCGTATTCGAACACCCGCACCACTTCCGAGGCATGCCAGGAGGCGGCGGCGACACCATCGGACGGTCCGCTGAAACGCCCCAGGCGCTCCACGCACTCAAAGAACCCGGTACGCGGCAGGCGGCTGGCGCCCTGGCTGATCACCAGGGAGCTGCGCAACGGTTGCTCGGCCTTGGCATCCAGCGCCGCCAGGTGCTCCAGGGCAGCTGCCAGGGTTTGCATCGCCGGCGTCGGAAATTGCAGACGCTCCAACAGTGCTCGGTAGGTCAGCAGATGGCGCTGGCGGCGCGCCTGGTCCAGTTCGTTAAGTAACCCATCCCAATGTTGACGACTGATACGTAGGCTCAAGACTCATCCCTCCAACCTGCAACGCCTAATTCCCAGGCCAGGCTGCGGCGGATTGCGGCATCCGGCTGACGTTCACCACTTTCGATCAATCCTAGATACGAGGGGCTGATGCCCACGGTGCGGGCCAGGGTCTCAATCGCCAGGCCCTTGGCTTCACGCAAGCCGCGCAGGTCTGCGAGCGGGCGCAAATCTTGGTCAGGCGCGGCTTGGACAGTAGGAGAAGGTGCCAGTGAAGGCTGTTGATGACCGGCAGCTTTTAGCAGCGCCTGGTACTGATCCCATGGCAAAACCGCGTACTCGGGTTCGCCATTGCGTGAAATTATCTGAATATCCATGACCGCCCCGTAGGATAACTGCACTTACTGAGTAAGCTCTTTCCTTAGGAGTGTAATCCTAACAGCCACAAAGGTCGCAGGGGGATAGCCACGTCATCCGTTTTTTTGCGGGTTTTCCTTGGCCAGCAAGGCAGGCGTGGCAGGCAGGCGCTCGACCACCGCGAGTTTTTCCGGACGCTGCGCGTCACGCCAGGTGCGGAAAGCGCTCAGCTCACCGTTCAGGGTCTTCATGACCCACGCCAGTACAGCGATGTCGTCGAGCATGCCGAACATCGGGATAAAGTCCGGGATTGCATCAATCGGGCTAAGAAAGTACATCAGCCCCGCCACCACAGAGATCAGCGCCTTGGGACTGATGGACCGATACTCGCCCCGCCAGTAAGCCAGGCACAGGGATTGAAGCAACTTGAGATCATCCTTGAGGGTGCCCAGGCGGTTGCCTTGGCTCGAGCCCTTGGCGGCGACGGCGAACAGCAAGGTCGGCAACCGCCCACGGCCCAGCAAGCGTGTAGCCATGGGCAGGAAACGGGTGAAATTGAAGGGTGGTTTCATCTGTCACTCCAGTTCCATCAAACAGAAAGGTTATCCACACAAATTGTGGATAACCTTGTGAACAGAGCCTGTTTTACCGGCTGAAAGCCACGGTCTACAAGGCTTTCAGTCAGATCGGGCGTTTTTTGCGCACATCAAAAAAACCCAAGAATTCATTGACTTGGCGCAGATGTGCCGGTACCCGTACTCGAGTCTTATATCAGACTGTTACAGCGTTCGAGCGTTCGATCGGATGTACACAGGTGCTGATTTTGAAAGCCGTGGAAACAACAACGCCCCGTCGAGACGGGGCGTTGTGTGTTCAGGCGCCGATTACTTTTTGGCGGCCGGTGCAGCAGGGGCTTCAGCCTTGGCTGGGTCCTTGATGCCCAGCAGTTCCAGATCGAATACCAGCACGGAGTTGGCTGGAATCGCCGGGCTCGGGCTCTGGGCGCCGTAAGCCAGGTCGGACGGGATGTACAACTCGACCTTCTCGCCTACGTGCATCAGTTGCAGGCCTTCGACCCAACCAGGAATCACGCCGCTGACCGGCAGGTCAATCGGGCTACCGCGATCCACGGAGCTGTCAAAGGTGGTGCCGTTGGTGAGCTTACCGGTGTAGTGAACAGTCACCACGTCAGTCGGCTTAGGCTGTGGGCCGTCGGCTTTCTTGGTGATCTTGTACTGCAGGCCGGAAGCGGTGGTGACTACACCGTCTTTCTTGGCGTTGTCTTCGAGGAATTTCTTGCCGGCGGCTGCCGACTCTTCGCTCATTTTGGTCATGCGTTCTTCAGCACGCTTCTGCAGTGCGGCAAACGCTTCAACCAGTTCGTCGTCTTTGAGCTTCTGCTCTTTCTTGCCGACGGCATCTTCGATGCCCTGGGCTACCGCTTTGGAGTCCAGGTCATCCATGCCTTCCTGAGCAAGGCTTTTGCCCATGTTCAGGCCGATGCCGTAGGAAGCTTTCTGCGCCGGGGTTTTCAGCTCTACGCTGGTCTGCGAATCACAACCCGCAAGTACCAGGCTAACCAGGGCCACCGCCGCCGCCAACCGATGCTGTTTCATGCTATTTCCTTGTTCATGCGCCAAAAGGGCATTCGAATAAAGTCGCGAGCTTATCAGGCGGCCACGACCAATGGCTACCGGCATCTGAGCAGGAAACTTCTGATAAGTTCACGTGTTTAAAAGCATTTTCATTCATGATGGGCCGCCGCGAAGGATCGTGGGACCACCTGTTACCAGGCTCATGGCCACTTGCCCCACCTGTGGCGTAGTGGCATAACAACGCGACCCCTCGACAAGGCCGAGACAAGGATAGCCATCTTGCGCATTTTTTCCCGTGTTTTACTGCTGATACTCACCGTGCTGGGCCTGATCCTGGCCGTGGTGCTGTACTACACCGTCAACCCCAAGCTGCCCGACTACGTGCCGGTGGAGCAGGTGCGCTACCAGGACCAATGGAGTGCCGCCGACCGCCAGACCTATTACTTCACGCCCCAGGGCACCCAAGTAAAAGGCCTGCACTACAACTGGTTCACCGCCCTGGAGCTGCCATTCTCCCAGCGACGTTTTGCCACGCCGGAGTACCTGGCGCGCTTTGGTTTCCTGGTCGACCCCAAACAGGTACCCACCGCACAAAACCCCGGCAACCTGCCCGTGGGGTTCGCCCGGCATAAAAACGCCGGTAGCAACGTCGAGTACCTGGATATCACCTGCGCCGCCTGCCATACCGGTGAATTGCACTTCAAGGGCCAGGCCCTGCGCATCGACGGCGGCTCGGCCCAGCACGTACTGCCTTCCAGCGTGCCAACCTTGCGTGGTGGCAGCTTCGGCCAGGCGCTGGTCGCCAGCCTTGCCGCGACCTATTACAACCCGTGGAAATTCGAGCGGTTCGCTCGCCAGGTACTGGGTGACCGCTACGACGCCGAGCACAGCCAGTTGCGCGAGGACTTCAAACAGTCGCTGAACAAGTTCCTCAAGGTCGCCTGGAACGACACCCACCGCGGCCTCTACCCCACCGAAGAAGGCCCGGGCCGCACCGACGCCTTTGGCCGAATCGCCAATGCCAGCTTTGGCGATGCCATTTCGCCGGACAACTACCACGTCGCCAATGCACCTGTGGACTACCCGCAGCTGTGGGACATCTGGACCTTCGACTGGGTGCAATGGAACGGCTCGGCCCAGCAACCCATGGCGCGTAATATCGGTGAAGCCCTCGGTGTAGGCGCGACGCTGACCTTTTTCGACGCCGCTGGCCAACCGCTTCAGGGCGATGCGCGCTACCCGTCGAGCGTGCGGGTGCGTGACCTCAACCTGATCGAAGAAACCCTGCAACGCCTCAAACCACCAACCTGGCCCGAGGATTTGTTCGGCACCATCGACAAGCCCCTCGCCGCCCAGGGCCGTGCGCTGTTCGCCGAGAACTGCGCCGGCTGCCATGTGCCGACCGTCACCGAGGAAAATGGCCGCCCTGTGCAGCAGCTGAAAATGCTGCCGGTGGCGTACATCGGCACCGACCCCGGCACCGCCAGCAACATTGCCGACCAGCGTTATGACCTCAGCGCCCTGCAGTGGGACCCGGCGGAGCTGGCCAAGCTCAATGTCGAGTTGCACCCCACTCCCTCCGAGCCGCTGGACCTGAAAAAAATGTCCGTGGCCAAGGGCCTGGCCTACGTCACCGCCTTCGTCGAAGACCATGCCTACCGCGCCGCCGGCGTCACCCCGGCCGAGCGCCCGCGCCTGGATGGCTACGGCCTGCCCATTGGTGTGCGCGAGTTGCGCGCCTACAAGGCCCGCCCGCTGGCCGGTGTGTGGGCTACCCCGCCGTTCCTGCACAACGGCTCGGTGTCGACGATCTACCAGTTGCTGTCGCCCCAGGACGAGCGCAGCACCACCTTCTATAAAGGCACCTTCAACTACGACCCGCGTCACCTCGGCTTTGAGACCGAGGCGTTCAAAAATGCCTTCCTGTTCGATACCAAACTCACCGGCAACCACAACAGCGGCCACGAATTCCGTGCTGGCCAACGTGGCAATGGCGTCATCGGCCGTGGCTTGCTGCCGCAGGAACGCTGGGCGCTGCTGGAATACCTCAAAGTGCTGGGCGGCCCCCTGGAGCAACAACTGCCATGATGATCCGATCTCGATACGACCAACCTTCCCTGCTCGCCCGCCTGTGGCTTCGCATCGGCGCGTTTCTCGGCAAGACCCTGCTGTGGATGGTGGGCCTGGGCCTGCTTGGCTGGCTGGCGAGCACGGCGTGGTTTGCCTGGCAGCACAGCGGGCCGGTGTCGCCGGACGAGCAGATCCCTGCGGGTGAAGCGGCCATGACCCAGGGCATCATCCAGACCGCAGTGCGCATCGTTGATCAGCATCGCGAAGGCACGCGCTACCTGCGTGATGCCCATGCCAAGGCCCATGGTTGTGTGAAAGCCGAGGTCAGTGTGCTGCCCGATCTCGACCCGGCGTTGCGCCAGGGTGTGTTCGCCGAACCGGGTAAAACCTGGCAGGCGATGATGCGGCTGTCCAACGGCAACGCCTACCCACAGTTCGACAGCATCCGCGATGCCCGGGGCATGGCGCTCAAGCTGTTGGACGTGCCGGGCAAACAACTGCTGGCCGACCAGCAGACACGCACGGAACAGGACTTCGTGATGTTCAGCCACCCGAATTTCTTTGTCAGCGATGTGGCGGAGTACGCGCAGAACATCGGCGCCCAGGCGGATGGCAAGAAAGTGTTGGCGTTCTTTCCCAAGGCCGACCCGCGCAGCTGGCAGGTGCGCCATCTATTTATCGCCCTGGCAACCCTGGCACCCGCACCGGCGAGCCCGACGCAGACCACCTATTTTTCGGTATCGCCCTACAAGTTCGGCGCGGCCAATGCCAAGTTCCGCGTGGCGCCAGACCCGCAGAGCTGCCCGGAATACGTCCTGCCCAAACAGAACCAGGACCTGCCGAACTTCTTGCGCAGCGCCTTGAGCCAGCAGTTGTCCACCGACCGCGTGCCGGCGTGTTTCGTGTTGCAGATCCAGCGGCAGAACCCGCAGAAATTCATGCCGATCGAAGACACCAGCATCGAATGGAAGGAAAGCGATGCGCCCTACGAGAGCGTGGCCAAGGTGCGGATCCCGGCTCAAGACTTCGATACGCCGGAACAAAACCTGGCGTGCGACAACCAGTCGTTCAACCCGTGGTTCGGCGTAGCCGAGCATCGCCCCATCGGCGGTATCAATCGCTTGCGCAAGGCGGTGTACGAGGCCGTCAGCGATTACCGCCACAGCCGCAACTCCCCGTAAAGACTGCGTAACAATGGACCCGGCGTCGTAAGGATTGCGTCGGGTCTATTGAGGCGCTTACGCCGTAACTCTACCGTGGACGCCTACTCCATCACGTAGGAAGCCCATCGTGGAAAGCTCAACCCTAGGCATGATCGTCCTGACCATAATCGCCGTGTTCGGCACCGCTTCTTTTTGCTTCGAGCACTTGGCCACGCGCCAGCCACGCAAGAAAAAGGTCAGGTAGCCTCAGCGGTCCGTTTCAAGGAGTCCTGACGGGTCGACACTCATGCGTGAGTGAGGTACCAGCGCCAGTCCTGCTCTCCGACTTCAGCATTGAATTGACGGAACTCGCGCCACTTGATCGCCAGGAACACCTTCAGGAATTCAGCGCCCAGCGCCTCACGTGCCCAGGTTGAGCGTTGCAGTGCCTGCAACGCTGTCAGCCAGTCGGTGGGTAGAAAATCGGTCGCCTGTTCATAGCCATTCCCCACAATCGCCGCGCCGGGATCGCTTTGATGAGTGATGCCGTGGTGAATGCCCGCCAGTAACGCGGCAGCGGCGAGATAGGGGTTGGCATCGGCACCGCAAATGCGGTGTTCGATGTGCCGACTGATGGCGGGGCCGCCGGGCACGCGGAACGACACCGTACGGTTGTTGACGCCCCAACTTTTAGCCAGCGGCGCGTAACTACCGGTCTGGAAGCGTCGATATGAATTGGCATGGGGGCAAAATATCGCCAGCGAGTCAAACAAGGTCTCCATCATCCCGCCGATGGAGTGCCGCAACAATGGCGTACCCTGTGGGTCTTCGCTCGCATACAGGTTATTCCCGTGCTCGTCGGCCAGGCTGACGTGCAGGTGCATACCGCTGCCGGCCTGATCGCTGAATGGCTTGGCCATGAAGCACGCTTGCAGCCCATGTTTGTTGGCCACCCCCTTGACCAGGCGTTTGTAACGTACGCCTTCATCAATGGCCTGGAGTGCGTCGAAACGATGCTCCAGCGTCAACTCGAGCTGGCCTGGCGCGTACTCGGATATCGCCGTACGTACCGGCAACCCCTGCAGCGCGCACGCCGCGTAGAGGTCATCAAGAAACGGTTGAAGCTGCTCCAGCTCGTATACGCCATAGACCTGTGGAGCAACAGGGCGTACGCCATTGGTCTGCAACGCCGGCTGCGGCCGACCGTTGACGTCGCGTTGTCGGTCCAGCAGGTAGAACTCCAACTCAACGGCCATGACCGGGTGGAATCCATCGGCTTTCAGCCGCTCGATGGTGTTCACCAGTACGTGGCGCGGGTCCGCCGGTGCGGCGGGAATTCCTTGGGTCGGGTGCATGCTCACCTGCACTTGACCGGTGGGGTTGGTGCGCCAGGGTTGCAAGGTCAGGCTTCCCGCCAAGGGGTATGTCCAACAATCGGCGTCAGCAACATCCCAGACCAAGCCTGTGTCTTCTACGTCTTCACCCTGCACGGTCAAGGCGAGAATGGAACTTGGCAGTGGCCGACCATTTTCGTAGATCGCCAGCAGTTCGTCGCGATGTAACAGTTTGCCCCGTGGAACGCCATTCGCGTCGATAAGGAACAACTCGATGCTCAGCACTTCAGGGTGGGCGGCCAGATAATCTACGGCCTCTTTTTTATCCGCAAATTGCATGTCAAACCTCTTAGCGCTTATTCAAGCGACTGGCAGTATTTAAGAACAATGGCGTTTTCAGACGTGCAGTTATGAAGCGATAACCCGCGCGCCAGGTTGGGCAAGCAGGGTGGTCAGCGCGTTATCCAACTCAGCGATCAGCCTATCGATATCCGCATCACTTGTTTGCGGACAGCACAGGGTCATGTTGTGAAAAGGCGTGATCAGGATTCCGCGGTTGATGAGATAAAGATGCAGCGCCATTTGAAGGCTGTCATGAAAAGCCGCCTCGGCTTGCGCGCCTGTTCTTGGCGAGGTAGCACAGAATTGAAACTCACAACGCGCGCCCAACTCTGTGACAGACCAGTTCAGTTGGTGCCGCTTGAACAACCCTCGAAATCCCTGGGCCAGCCTTGAGGCCAGGGGCAACATGTGCTCGTATGCAGACTCTGTCATGACCTCTTCGAGACTGACGCGCATGCAACGCATCGCCAGGGCATTGGCGGACAGCGTCGTTCCCATGCCACTGTGGCCATGCCCGCCGCTCTCCTCGCTGATGGTCTTCTGGACGTCGCGCATGGCCGAGGCGACTGGCTCGCTAACGCCAAACACCGCGCAAGGCACGCCACCTGCAATGGGTTTACCCACCACGAAAAAGTCGGGTTTCAAATCCCACTGGCGAGTGCATCCACCGAGGCCGGTGGAAATAGTGTGGGTCTCATCAATGACCAACAGGCTGCCATATTTAAGGGTCAGCTCTCGGCACTTTTGCATGAACCCCGGATCCGGCAGGACCATGCCAATGTTCGTCATCGCCGGTTCGCACATCAGCGCGCACACATCGCCCTGGGCTAATGCCGCCTCCAGTGCGGCGACATCGTTGAAGGGGATGGATCGACTGTATTGGCTCAAGTCGTAGGCTTGGCCCACAAGACCTGAACGGTGCACTGTTTTGCCGTCGCGGTAGCGCACCATCACGTCATCCACAGTGCCGTGGTAGCAGCCATCGAACACCAGCAAGACGTTGCGCTGGGTGATAGCGCGCGCCCAGCGCAGCACATACCGGTTTGCGTCAGTCGCATTGGCGGTCACTTGCCAGTAAGGCAGCTCGAATCGCCGAGCCAGCAACTCGCCGCAGACCACCGCGTCTTCGCCCGGCAGCATCGTGGTCAAGCCATTATTCGCCTGCTCGGTTATGGCGCGGACAATAGGATCAGGTGAATGGCCAAACATCGTGCCGGTGTCGCCAAGGCAAAAGTCTATGTATTCATGCCCGTCAACGTCGGTGAAGCGCGCCCCTTTTGCACGCTGGACGAAGAGCGGCGAAGGCATCGACCAATCGCTCATCCAGTGCATGGGCACACCGTTGAACAGATTCGCCTTGGCGCGCTCGGCCAGCGCCAGTGAAGTTGGGTTGTTTTCTATAAACCGGGCACGCTCGGAGGCGGTAAAAGCAGCAATCGCTGATTCACTAATTCCACTTTTCGACATGATCAATACCCTATGTTAATTATCAAATTAATTAAAAGTCCGTTGCTGAATGACAGCCGGATACAGCTCAAAGAACTCAACTGTTCTTTGATACATCGCGCTTTTATAAATCTCGGTTATAGCCCCCGCCCAATATCGTGGATTGAGCGCGCTGGAGCGTATTCAAACTTAATAATCGCCGTGAGGGGCTTTGTTCTCGACCAGACAGTTCCCGCCATCCACCACGAGGACTTCCCCAGTGATGTAACTGGCGTCAGGCGATGCCAGAAATGCAACCGCCGCCGCCACTTCGCGGGGGCTGCCGGCGCGCCCAATGGGGGTGAAGCGCCCCGCCTCGGCTTCAAAGGGCGTGGTTGAGCCCGTGGTGATCCAGCCGGGGGCCACGCTGTTGACGGTAATCCCCTGCTTGGCGACTTCAAGCGCAAGCCCCATGTTCATGCCCACCATCGCTGCCTTTGCGGCGCTATAAGCGGCTTCCCCCGGATTGCTCCCGCGGGTGCCCGTGGTAGAACTGATATTGACAATGCGTCCGTAACCTCGCGCCCTCATACCGGGTAAAACAGCCCGCGTCAGAAGAAAAGCGGTGGTTAAGTTTCTGGCCAGTGAAAGATTCCACTCATGCAGTTCCATACTCGCCAATTCCGAGAAAACCTCAGGGCTTCCTTGCATGGCCATACCGGCATTATTCACCAGAATATCGACCCGCCCCCAGACTGACTCTGCCCATAGGCCGAACTCGCGCACCTGACTTTCATTGGTGAGGTCAGTTGCCCGGCCTTCAACTTCAAACCCTTCTGCGAGTAGCTCTTTAACTCGATCCTCGATGCGCTTGCTGCTAGCGGTGATGATCAATCTCGCGCCCGCTGCACCCAGCCTGCGTGCGATCGCCATACCAATACCCGCTTCACTTCCGGCACCACTGATAAGTGCCACTTGCCCCCTCAAATTAGTATTTAACATGGTGTTCCCCACGTACTTAATTTGTAATAGAAGTGGAAATTAGGCTAATAAATCTGATAAATAAAGACAATCATCATCAGGAAATCTGACAACCGTTATGGCGTTCACCAGTGAGTCACTCAAAATTTTCCTTGCGGTTGTCGACAGCGGCTCCTTTTCTGCCGCCGCACGCAAATTGGGCCGGGTACCCTCCGCCATCAACATGGCGGTGTCGCAGCTGGAAGCGGAGCTGGATTTATTGCTTTTTGACCGATCAACCCGCAAAGCCATTCCTACGGCCGCCGCCAAAGCACTTGAGCCTCAGGCACGACAGGTCGCCAGCCAGTTAAACCTGCTGGACGCCCATGCGCTCCAGCTTCATCAAGGGTTGGAGGAGCGCCTGGTCCTTGCGATGGCGCCGGAGTTGCAAACAGGCGTATGGAATCGTCCGCTGGCCATTATCGCCAGGGAGTTTCCCACGCTTGAAATCGAGATTCGCTCCGCGTCCCATCCGGAGGCGATGCGCATGCTCCATGAAGGGCGTGTGCAATTGGCACTTGGATTTGAACGACCAGGGCTTGACGAGCGGGAAACGTTTCTTGAAGCAGGGAGCCAATTGTTAGTCGCCGTTGCCTCTCCTGATCATCCTGCGGCCGCCGGCAAGAAAAGCCCCTTAAGTGAAGAGCAACTGGTCAACGTTCGGCAGATCATCGTGGCTACTGGAGGACCTACAGACTCTGATCCACGTGTTGTGCTGTCACGGCGGATTTGGCACAGCGACAATTATCTGGCAACGCTGGATCTGGTGCAGCAAGGATTGGGCTGGGCTTATCTTCCGCAACCGCTGGTACAACCTCTCATCACTTCGGGCGCATTGACGGAGGTGGTGTTTGACAACATGCCGAGTCAGATGCGGCTATGGGTCGATATCATCTGGGTAAAGAACCGCCCCCTGGGGCTGGCAGCGAGTCGCTACCTGAGCCTGATGCGCAAGATTGTCGAGGGCGAGCCGCGTCGTGTTTGAGAAAAAACCAGCCGTATGGCTCATTGCGGCCACTGCTCAAGCAGTATCGAAACAAATTTTTCCGCCGCTGGCGAAAGCGATGATCCCCGACGGTAGACCAAGCCCAAGGAGCGGTTCACTACCGGTTCGATCAACGGAACGCTGACCAAGGTTGGATGATCTTGAGCCGGCATGGCCAGGCTCGGCATCGCCGAAACCCCCAGGCCGGCCTCCACCAGGCCCAGCGAAGTAGAGAGGTGCTGGACTTCGTAGAACCATTGAGGCCGCCAACTCAAGCCCGACAACGCGTGATCGAGCAGCATGCGGTTCCCGCTCAGGCGCCCTACCCCGATAAGGCGGTAATCGCTCAATTCAGACCAGGTGACCGAACTGCGCCCAGCCAGTTCATGATCTCGCCGACACGCTAATACAAAAGGTTCGCTGACCAAGGGCACGAACTCAATGTCCGGATGCTGCCCACTCATCATGTTGATACCGAAGTCGGCTTCCCCCCGCAGCACCGCCTCAAGCCCCTCATTGGCACTCAAATCCAGCAGGCGGATCCGAATTTTCGGGTAGCGCTCGTTATACAGGCGAATGACTGAAGGCAAGAAATAGAAAGCCGCAGTCGGGATACACGCCAGGGTCACCCGGCCAATCTGGCGTTCGGCCAGTTCACGGATATTGAGAATCGACTCATCGAAGTCGTCCAGCAACCGACGCGCCTTTGGAAGAAAGTCCCGACCCACGCTCGTGAGGCTGACCTTCCGCGTGGTGCGATCAAGCAAAGAGGTGCCCAACCCCTCTTCCAGTTTTTTTATTCGGCGACTGAGGGCAGGCTGAGACAGGTGCAACGCATCGGCTGCTTCATGGAAGCTGCCAAGTTCGGCAATTTTCACGAAGGATCGAATGTCGTTCAGCTCATATTCCATGTCTTATCTCATCAGAAGAAGGCGTCGAAAGGAAATTCAGCGTAAATTTATCATTCGTAAAACGCAACAATCTCTTCAATTTTTGCATTTGAAACATTTTTTAAAGCTTGAGACTCTTGCCCCCAGAACATCAATTACATCGATTGATCAACAAGAGTCAGTGTCATGCAAAGAATTCCCTGTGTGCTGATGCGCGGTGGTACCTCCAAGGGTCCGGTATTTCTGGATTGGGACTTGCCGGCCGCCATCGAGGAACGTGACGAGCTGCTGCTCAACGTAATGGGCTCCGGCCATGAACTGGAGATCGATGGTATCGGCGGTGGCAGCCCGCAAACCAGCAAGGTCGCGATTGTCAGCCCTTCCCTGCACCCTGACGCGGACGTCGATTACCTGTTCGTCCAGGTGATGGTCTCGCAGCGTCGGGTGGACAGTGCCCCCAACTGCGGCAACATGCTGTGTGCCGTCGGCCCGTTCGCCATTGAGCAGGGCCTGGTCAAAGGCTCCCCGGGACACACCCGCGTCCGCATTCGCAACGTAAACACCGGCACCTTCATCCATTCCGACGTCTACACACCCGATGGCAAAGTCAGTTATGAGGGCGATACCGCCATCGATGGCGTGCCCGGTACCGCGGCGCCCGTGCAACTGACCTTCCTCGATGCAGCCGGCAGCAAGACTGGCAAACTCTTCCCCACCGGCAATACACACGACGTGATCGACGGCATTGCCGTGACCTGCATCGACATGGCGATGCCCATGGTGCTCGTCGAAGCCAGTCAACTGGGCAAGCGTGGCGATGAAAGCCCGGCGGAATTGGACGCCGATAAAGACTTCCTGCGGCGCCTTGAGTCATTGCGGCTTCAGGCAGGCCTGGCCATGGGCCTGGGCGATGTCAGCGACAAAGTGATTCCCAAGCCGGTGCTGGTCTCCCCCGCGAAAGCTGGCGGCACGATCCAGGTTCGCTATTTCATGCCGCAAAACTGCCACCGCGCGCTGGCCATCACTGGCTCGATTGGGTTGGCCACCGCGTGCGTCATCGACGGCAGTATCGTTGCGCAGATGCTCGGCGGGGTTAGTACACCGCGCCTTGAAGCGGTGCGTATCGAACACCCGAGCGGCGGGATTGATGTCGTATTGTCCTACACCGGCGGCAACAGTGAGACAATTCAGGCGTCTGTCGTACGCACCGCACGCAGGCTTTTTTCAGGTTACGTCTACGCCTCGGACTCTCAGCGCCTCGCCGGATAATCACGGCGGTCGTTGGCATTTTTTGCATCCACACAATTCTAAAAATGGGTGATGCCATGAAAGTTGTTAAATCGCTCTACTTCCAGATCCTCTGCGCCGTGGTGCTCGGTGTCGTGGTCGGGCATTTCTGGGCCCAGCAGGCCATTGCACTCAAGCCGCTGGGCGATGCGTTCATCAAGCTGATCAAGATGATGATTGCCCCCGTGGTGTTCTGCACCATCGTCACCGGCATTGCCGGGATGAGTGACAAACGCTCGCTTGGGCGCCTGCTCAGCAAGACCATGCTGCTGTTCTTCGGCCTGACGGTGATCAGCCTGGTGATTGGCCTGGTGGCGGTGTATGTATTCCAGCCGGGCGCCGGCATGAACATCGATCCCAGCCAATTGAGCACCAAAGGCTTGAGCCAGTACACAGAGTCGGCCGCAAAGCTTGGGGTTGTGGAGTTTTTCATGCACATCATTCCCGAGACCTTTATCGGTGCCTTCAGTAAAGGCGAAGTGCTGCCGGTCCTGTTTATTGCCGTGCTGTCCGGCTTTGCCTTGTCGTCACTGGGCGAACGTGGCAAGCCGGTACTCGATGTACTCGAGTCCGCCTCGCAAATGGTCTTCAAGATCTTCGCTTACCTGATGCGTTTTGCGCCGATCGGTGCATTCGGGGCCCTGGCGTTCACCGTCGGTCAGTACGGCATCACGTCGCTGGGCTCGCTGGCCAAGCTGATCATGACCTTGTATATCGCCTGCGGCTTTTTCGTGTTCGTGGTACTGGGCAGCATTTGCCGCGCCAATGGCTTCAGCCTGTGGAAGCTGCTGCGCTACTTGCGCGAAGAATTCCTGGTGGTACTCGGTACCTCCTCCACGGAACCGGTGATGCCGCGCATGTTGGAGAAACTCGAAGCGCTGGGTTGCAAAAAAGGCATCGTCGGCCTGGTACTGCCTACCGGCTACTCGTTCAACTTGGACGGTACGGCGATCTACCTGTCTTTGGCAGCGATTTTCATTGCCCAGGCCTGCAACATTGACCTGAGCCTGACGCAAATCATCACCATGCTGGCGATCATGCTGCTGTCCTCCAAGGGCGCCGCCGGTGTGACCGGCAGCGGTTTCGTGGCACTGGCCTCGACCCTGACGGTCATTCACGACATCCCATTGGCCGGCCTGGCACTGCTGATCGGCGTTGACCGCTTCATGTCTGAAGCGCGCGCGCTGACCAGCCTGGCCAGCAACGCGGTCGCGACGGTGGTTATTTCGATGTCTGAAAACGCCTGCCACCGCGAAACGCTGAACCGGGTGCTCGATGGCAAATCTTGCGCGGCACCGGAGAAAGCCTGGCAAGACCTGACGGTCACCAAACACGTCTAGCAACAACCGGATAACGCTTACCCCTGACTGAACCCCCTCCCCGCTCGGCGCCGCTTGCCGCCCGGCGGGTCAGGGCTCGTGCGCCTCGGCGCCAGCCATTATTACGATAACAACAAGAGAATCGTCCTATGCTCGCTTTCCTTGGCTTGGCCATGGTGGTCGTATTCACCTTCCTCATCATGACGAAGCGCTTATCGCCGATCGTCGCGCTCACCGTAGTCCCCATCGTCTTCGCGGTGATTGGCGGCTTTGGCGGCACCACCGGCAAGATGATGCTCGACGGCCTGAAAATGGTCGCTCCGTCTGCCGCGCTGCTGCTGTTTGCGATCCTGTTCTTTGGCCTGATGATCGACGCGGGCCTGTTCGACCCACTGATCCGCAAAATTCTCAAGCGGGTCAATGGCGACCCGATGAAGATCGCGGTGGGCACCGCCCTGCTGTCGCTGCTGGTCGCACTCGACGGCGACGGGACAACGACCTACATGATTACCTGCGCAGCGATGCTGCCGCTGTATAAACGTATCGGCATGAACCCGATGATCCTGGCGACCATCTCCATGCTGTCCTTGAGCATCATGAGCGGCATGACGCCCTGGGGCGGCCCCGCGACGCGCGCTATTGCCGCGCTGGGCCTGGATGCCGGCGAATACTTCGTGCCGCTGCTGCCGACCATGATCGGCGGAGCCGCGTGGGTGGTCTTCACCGCCTTCATCCTGGGGCGCGCAGAGCGCAAACGTATCGGTAACGTGCAACTGCAGAGCGGCGGCGGCGATTGCTACATCAACGCGATTCTCGAGGACACACCCCACAAACGTCCGAAGCTGGCCTACGTCAATCTGGTGCTGGTGATTGCGGTGATGGCGGCCCTGGTGATGGGGCTGATGCATTCCGCGATCCTGTTCCTGATCGGTTTTGTACTCGCGCTGATGATCAACTACCCCCAATTGGACATTCAGAAAGAACGCATCCTGGCGCACTCGGGCAATGCCATGACCGTGGTATTGCTGGTATTCGCCGCCGGGATCTTTGCCGGGATTTTTTCCGGCACCAAGATGGTCGACGCCCTGGCGCAGACCCTGGTCGACTGGATCCCGCCGTCCTGGGGTCATCTGTTCCCACTGGTGGTTGCGATCACCAGCATGCCGCTGACCTTCGTGCTGTCCAACGACGCCTACTACTTCGGTGTGGTGCCGATCCTTGCCAATGCCGCCGCCGCTTATGGCATCGACCCGGTGGAAATCGCGCGCGCCTCGATCCTGGGGCAGCCCGTGCACCTCATGAGTCCGCTGGTGGCCTCAACCCTGTTGCTGGTGGGCATGGTCGATCGCGATATCGGCGACTTCCAGAAAGCCACCGTCAAATGGGCCGTACTGACCTCTCTGGTCGTCACCGCGCTGGCCTTGTTGACCGGGGCCATCAGCCTGTTCACCTGATTCACCCATAACCTCTGCTGCCTTCCAACGCGCCTCACTCACGAGGCGCGTATCGCCCTGTACCCCAAATAACAACAACGAGTCATTTGCCATGAACCATGTGTATACCCGTCGGGCTTTGTTTTGCGCGTTAGGCCTGGTACCCGTCGCAGGGGCCAACGCCGAAGGTTTTATTGATGACAGCAAACTCAAGCTGCAACTGCGTAACGTGTATTTCAACGAGAACTTTCGCGACGAGCACGGCTTGAGCGCACGGGCTGCGCGCACCGCAAAAAGTGAACGCACCGAATGGGCCCAGGGATTTCTGCTGGACTATCAGTCCGGATTTACCGCCGGCACCCTCGGCTTCGGCGTGGATGCCCTGGGGCTGTATGGCGTAAAGCTCGACTCCGGCCGTGGTCGCAGCGGCACCGGGCTCATGCCGCTGCATGATGACGGGAGAGCGGCCGACGAGTTTGCCAGCGCCGGCGCTACCGCAAAAGCCAGGTTCGCCAAAACCACCGTCAAGTACGGCACCTTGCTGCCCAAGACGCCGGTGCTGATTTACAACGATGCACGCTTATTGCCCCAGACCTACCAGGGCACCCAGGTCAGCAGCAGCGACATTGAGAACCTGACCGTCACCGGCGGGCATCTGGACCGTTTCAAACTGCGCGACTCCACCGACAGCGTGCCGATCGTGCCTGACGGCTACAGCGGGGAAAAGTCGGGCGATTTCAATTACGCCGGGGCCGAGTACAAATGGGGCAAGAATGTTCGCCTGAGCTATTTCTACGGGGAGCTGGAGAACTTTTACCGACAGAACTTCGCCGGTATCCAGCACGACCTGCCGTTGGCCGGTGGCGTGCTGACCAGCGACCTGCGCTACTTCAACAGCGTTGACAGCGGCTCGGCCTACGCCGGCAAAATCGACAATGACATGCTCAGCGGCCAACTGTCCTACGCCATCGCCGGGCATACCGTCGGCGGGGGCTATCAGACCCTGCGCGGTGACGCCGGCCTGCCCTACATCAGCGGCGCAACCGTGTACTCGTTCAGCAACGCCGGCATCGGCAAGTTCATCGAAGAAGACGAAAAGACCTGGATGCTCAACTACGGTTACAACTTCGCCGCCGTCGGCGTGCCCGGCCTCACCTTCAGTGCGCGCTACCTGAGCGGCAATGACGGCAAGTCCACGACCACGGTCAAGGAATGGGAGCGTGATGCCGAGCTGGCCTACGTTGTGCAGGCCGGCACGTTCAAGGGGCTGGGTGTGCGCATGCGCAACTATGTCTACCGCTCTGAATTTTCCCGAGGCCGCGACAGCAACCGCCTCTACCTCACCTATGACATCGCCCTTTGGTAAGTCGACGATCGCGGCCCTAGCGGCCGCGTTCATACAGATTCAGGTGAGGAACCCCAAGCATGCTGTTTAAAAATAGAGTACTGATGCTGGTGCTGGCCCCGGTGGTGCTGTTATCCACGGTGCTGGCGCTGACAACGAGCACCACCTTGCTGTCGAGCGCCGAGCAGGAAGTCACGGTGACTCGGGAACGCCTGCTTGATGAAAGCCGGGAGCGCTTGAAAGACTACGCCAACCTTGCCCGAACCTCAGTAGCGGACCTGTATGTGCAGGCAGAGACGGGGGACAAAGCAACGCGTGCGCTGGCGATCGCGCGACTGTCGCAAATGAAGTATGGGGACGACGGCTATTTTATCGGTTACGACAGTCAGGTCGTGCGCCTGTTTCGGGGCGACAGCCGCGAAGGCGTCGGCACTGACATGAGCGACCGCAAAGACAAGAACGGAATTTACCTGAACCGGGAAATGGTTGCCGCAGCGAAGAACGACACCCACTTCGTCAACTATTCGGGAGCCCTGATCAATACGGATAAAGTCGTTCCCAAGCTGGCCTACAGCTTTTACCTGCCCGCCTGGGACATGGTGGTGGTCACCGCGATTAACCTCGACAGTATCGAAAGCCAGGTTGCCCAGGTGCGTGGAGAAATCCATCAGCGTGTGCGCAGCCTCGTCTATGGGATAACCGTCATTGCCCTGATTGCGCTCGGGATCACCGGCGTGCTCGCATTGTTATTGGTTAAAAGCAGCCTGCGTCCGCTGTCGCGGATTCGCGAGCACCTTGATGAAATCGCAGCGGGCGAAGGCGATCTGACGCGGCGCTTACCCATCAGCCGCGACGAGTTCGGCCAGGTGGCCGTGTCGTTCAATGCCTTCGTCGATAAGATTCACGGGCTGGTCAGCCAGATCGTCGGCATGGCCCGAGAGCTGAATACATCGGTCACCCAGGTGGCCGAACAGAGCAAATGCATCGATCAGGTCATGGAACAGCAACGCCAGGAAACCGATCAGGTCGCCGCAGCAATTAATCAGATGTCATCCGCGGCGCAAGAGGTAGCCATCAGCGCCCAAAGCGCTTCGGATGCAGCTGGCGAAACCGACTTGCAGGCCCAGCACGCCAGGCAGGTCGTCAATGAAAGCATCGGCCGGTTGGGCACCCTGACCGAGGACCTGTCCGCGGGAGGTGTCTCGTTGAAAAGCCTGCAAGGCGATGTAGAAGGCATTGTCACAGTGCTGGATGTCATCCGCTCGATCGCCGAGCAAACCAACCTCCTGGCACTCAATGCCGCGATCGAAGCGGCACGAGCCGGGGACGCGGGTCGCGGATTTGCCGTGGTTGCCGACGAAGTACGTGCGCTGGCAAGCCGGACGCAACTCAGCACCCAGGAAATTCAAGCGATGATCGAGCGCCTTAACCAGGCCACCACGAAGGTCGTCACAGCGATGAGTCATTCCGGCGCAGCAGGTCATGGTGCCAGCCAGCACGCGGAACAAGCCGGGCAATCGCTGGGCAAAGCGGTCGAGTTGATCGTCACCATCAATACGATGAACGCGCACATCGCCAGCGCCGCGCAAGAGCAGACGTCGGTCGCCGAAGAAATCAATCGCAGCGTCCATCAGATAGCCCGCGCGATTGAAAACGTCGCAGACCAGACGCAAAGCGGCGTACACACGGTCGATGAGCTGTACGCCATCGGTCATCGCCTGGAAGGCCTGTTGAGGCAATTCAAGATTTAACCGAGACGCCGGCTTGCGTTCAGATTGCAACGCCTGCATGCGGTGGGGCCAGATGAGCCTTCACCAAGACACTGCTGCTGTGCTTATCCACAATTGCTGGGACAACAATCAGCAATCCGCCTTGGGTCAATTTTCAAGTGGCTGGAGGTGGATTCCAGTGGAATCCAGAAACGAAAAATAGCGGCACAAGGCCGCTATTTCCGTGGCTTCCAGGCGCTCAATGGGCCTTGGCGGAAGCAAATATGGCGCAGCGGACGGGATCATAACTCACCTTCCAAGTCTTTGAAATCTTACTACATTCATGACGTTGCGTTTCATCTATGGCCTCAATTATGTACTCAATAGTAATTGCTGTAAACAGCTCTATCAGGCTACATGACAGGTATCCGTGAGAGGCTCAAGTTCAGACAGAACGTCGCTTCGTTCACCCCAGTGACCATGATGCCGATAAGACCGTAAGGTTATCTGGCAGGTAAGCGTCCGGACAATTCACCTACCGCATCAGTGGATGCCTGCCAATCGCTACAAGGTGTATTCGCTGGCATAACATAAATAGAACGATCCTTCTCATGGCGCTTGGCTCTATCTGACTCAGTGAGGTGGTGAGGCTTAGACGCTTAAATGCATAAAGAAACATTTCAGTCGGCGCGTCACGATGAGAATGATAAACCTTTTTATTTGTGTATGGGTTTGGAACACGAAGCACCAGATAATGCCAAAGAGACATTCTGGCGGAAAGAGCGATCATGAAGCGCAGCACTGCTGCCTGATCGAGGTTAATTGACCGGGCAGTCGATGTTGGTACGCATACAAAAACTCGTTACATATCTGGCTTATTAAAATTGCATCTCTGCCGATGAAGGTACATACACAATAAGAAGTCAGTGGATCAGGCCAGCTGATGGTCAACCCCCACATTGCTCCCAAGCGAGATAACCCAATGCTCGACACTCTCTCCATCCGCTTAAAGATCACCCTTCTCTCCGGATTGTGCCTCTTGGGCGTGATTGGCCTGATCGTCAGCCTGAATCTCTACCAAAGCAGTCAGAACAACCTGTTGATCAGTACGTCGAGCAGCAAGATGCTGACGGAAAGCGGGGACGACCTGCTGCAGGCCAAGGCCGCAGAGCAGGCGAGTAAGCTGCAAAGGGCCTTCGGCGATAGTCTGCTGATGCTCACCGTTCTTTCCGACCAAGCCTCCAACTTGCGCACTATAGCAGCCCGGCAAGGCTTGGCTGCCGCCACGCTGCGTGAAGAGCTGACCCAGAGCCTCAAGACCACCTTTGATCACAATCCGCAGATATTGGGGCTTTGGGTGCTTTACGAGCCCAATGCGCTGGAAGGTAAAGACAGTGAGTTCATCAACGACGCCGCGCGTGCCTCCAATGAAAAAGGGCGTTTTACCAGCGGCTGGAATCGGGGCGCCGGTCAGTCGGTCAATATCGTGATTCCCGAAGACGATTTGCAAAAGACCGAGCTGAGTATCAGCGGCGTCCCCTATAACAGTTGGTACACCTGTCCGCGAGACACTCGACACACCTGCCTGATGGCACCCTTTATCGATACCCAGGCGGGAATGGCACAACTGATGACCACCCTCTCCATGCCCTTGATTGCCGATGGCAAGGTCATCGGCGTCATTGGCGTGGACCTCGCACTCGGGGCTTTGCAAGCGGCAGCCAGTGATGCCCAGCAGACGCTGTTCAACGGCTCGGGCCGTATGCTGATTGTTTCGGACAGCGGTGTCCTCGCCGCCTACAGCAAGGATGCCGGTCAGATCGGCAAACACATCAGCGTCCCTTTGGGAGATGAAAGCAAGGCAGTGCTCAGTGCATTGCAACTCAAAAAGCCGGTGGTGCTGAGTCAGGACGAATTGATCCGCGCGGTCTACCCAGTTGCGCCCATCCCTGGCGCCGCGGCGTGGGGGGTGGTGATTGACCTGCCCAGGGACGTACTGCTGGCCGACTCATTGGAACTTCAAACATTGCTTGACCAGGCGCAAACCCGCGACACCCTGAAGTCGCTGCTGGTCGCAACAGGCGCTGGACTGCTGGGCCTGCTGCTCATCTGGTTCACCGCCTCTGGCGTAACGCGCCCCATCAACAGGGTCGCTCAGATGCTCAAGGCAATTGCCAGCGGCGACGGCGACCTGACACAGCGACTGAACTACAGCAAGAAAGACGAACTGGGCGAGTTGGCGAACTGGTTCAACCGTTTCCTCGACAAACTGCAACCTACCATCGCACAGATCAAGCAGAGCATTACTGACGCTCGCGGCACTGCCGACCAGTCCTCGGAAATCTCGAGGCAGACCAGTGAAGGGATGCAGGTGCAATTTCGCGAAATCGATCAGCTGGCAACAGCCTCTAACGAAATGAGCGCGACGGCACATGAAGTCGCACACAGCGCTTCGAGCGCCGCCAAGGCTGCGCGAGGTGCCGACGAAGCGTCAAGAGAAGGCATTACCATCATCGAAAGAAGCACTCGCGACATCAACGCCTTGGCTAGCGAGGTCAGCAAGGCCGTCGCGGAAGTCGAAGCTTTGGCGGTCAACAGCGAGCAAATCGGCTCGGTACTCGAAGTCATCCGCAGCATTGCCGAACAAACCAACCTGTTGGCCCTCAACGCTGCGATTGAGGCGGCAAGGGCCGGGGAAAGCGGTCGTGGTTTTGCGGTAGTCGCCGATGAAGTGCGCAATCTTGCCAAAAGAACCCAGGACTCCGTCGAACAAATCCGACTGGTCATCGAGCGTATCCAGACTGGCACGCGTGGCGTGGTGGCAACCATGCATTCAAGCCAGACGCTGGCCCAGGAGAACGCCGAGCAGATCCAACAAGCAGTGCAGGCATTAGGCAAAATCAGCGATGCGGTGACAGTGATCAGCGATATGAACCTGCAGATTGCAAGTGCGGCGGAGGAACAAAGCTCTGTGGCCGAAGAGGTCAATCGCAATGTCTCAACCATCCGCGGCGTGACCGAAGCGCTGACTGAACAAGCGGCTGAGTCGGCGCAGGTCAGTAGTCAGCTCAATGCACGAGCCAATCAACAAATGAAGCTGATGGATCAGTTCCGCGTATGACGCAAACAGGTTTCGATTCCGCGATACGGCCGCAAAAAGGATTTTTCGCAAGGCGTGCTCTGCGCACCGATTTGTTCAGAGCGGCATCCATTTACGTATGAAGGCGGCGTTAATGCCATGGCTCATGGCGACACTGGACACGATTGCGCCAGGTTGCAGGCATTCCTGAACGACCTGGGCCTTGAACGGTTCGGGATAAGAGCTTAGTTGGCGCATTGAAATCCTGGCGATAAGTGTGATCGCGTCTGCTTAAAAATGTCCACTATCGCCCTAAGCGAGAGGGCAAGGAAGATTTATTGGCCGGACGCTTACTTTGGCAGATCACTGAACGCCTGAGTACCTACATGAAGCTTGAAGCGATTTAGCGAACTCCAAATCGCCGGGTTCAAACGCTCATGATGCAAATGTCTCAGATTGAAAAGCTCGCCTTGATTTTTGAACCAATGGAGTTCGAATGGGCCGGGACGGCCAAGCCTGCAGGAGAAACCGGATCGGCAACCTGCTTTCCGACGTGCCACGGCCAAGCATTCCGGCGATTCAGTAAGCTATTACTAGCTAGGGGGTTCCAAACTGGATAACGTTCGCCTAGCGACAACGCCACCCCCTGCCATCGACAATGTTACTTGGTACGTCTTCGATCCAAGCGTGACATTATGCACCGTAGAACAATCCCCTAATAAAAACGCCCTCGAAAAGGAATGAACGTATCTAAGTTGGGTCAATACCTGACTGGGATGCTAAATGGTTTTTTATCCAGTCACAGCTCCACTCGTACTCCAAACCACTAAAGGCAGGTCGCCCATGATGAACGCGTAGCCCGCTTCTTCAATTGACGGCGTTGCGCTAATTCACAGACTCTGCGCGAGCTTCGTTCACAGATGGGTTCGAGTTGTCATGCAGAAATCCATGCCGCTACAGGCTGCTTTCTCTCTGCCATTGCGTCTATGTATATTTATAACGGCCTATGAAATACAACACCATAAAAAAGCCCGAATAATGAAATCCGGGCAAAGGAGCAATAAAATATTCATCAAGGATCGGGAGTAATAGGGCGTGTTGTATATTAACTATTCTCTACAACATATTTCGCCTTGATTTCTTGACTTGCACGCAACCCAGACTCGATTGCGCCGTCGATGAATCCGCGCCAACCATTCGCACTATCAGCTGAAGCAAAATGCAAGCGACCTTCGGCACCTTGTAATGCAGCCAGAGAGTCAGTGAACTGATTTGAATTATACCAGCACCATGTCCCTTTAGCGTATGGGTCAGTTGCCCAATCGTGCCCGGTAACATCCAGTACTTCCGCCCCAGGCAATATCTCCCTGAGCGCAGATTGAACATCATTACGATCCGTGATATCCACCAGACCTTGCGGCCCGAAGCATACGATGGTTGTACCTTGTTCATTTTCATAGTCACTCCAAGCCGCAACAATACGACGTGGATAGGGCGCAGAGGCAGACCAGCGACCGACTTTTTGCTTAATTAGCACAAAAAATTTAGTCCCTTTACCCGTGTGCCCAAGTGTTGAAGATGCCAATTTTGGTGGTGCCAAGGCAGGAAAGAAGCTGACGTCCTTGATAATATTTAATGGCAAGGTAACGACGACGGTATTGGCCTTATATGTTGAACCCAAAGCAGTAGTGACTTGAACCCCATTGATATCTTGACGCACCTCCGAAACAGGCGTGGACAATTTAAGATCAGCGCTACCGTCTTCCAAGATAGCTTGAATGAGCGACTCGGTACCAGTCTTGATCTTGTAGCGGGCGCACATGTCCCACATAACACCTACATCGTAATAGGCATTAGCGTTCCATTTGAGCATGTCAAGGAATCCCGCCTTATCAGGATCACCATGGCAACACATGGCGGTAAGCGAGCTCAGTACATCTCGCTCTTCATCGCTAAGATCAATCTCCTTCATTCTCTCTGTCAGGGAGAGCGAATCAAATTTTTTATAGTTATTGTTCAGCAGTGGACTAAACGGCTGAGGGAAAATTGTACGTCCCATTTGACCGTCTACATCGACAAATTTTTTATATGCGTTGCCTAAAATTTCGAAGTTTCTCTCAGAGGTTCCTTCAATGAGCTTATCATTAACAACCCAGTTGGTTTTTTCTGGCGTCGCCCCAATCGACTCTTTGACATCTAAACCATAACGTCGCATTTCTGCCCAGATATGCGGTTGCCCCCAATGAATCCAAGTCCCGCCCATTTCGAGGCGTGCACCATTGAAGTCAGCATTGAAAGTACGACCGCCGGGTCGTTCTCGCGCTTCGAGAATTAAGGTTCTCATACCGGCTTTGGACAATTCACGGGCGGCTATAGCACCAGCAAAACCTGCGCCAATTATCACAACATCGTAATTATCGTCAGCACGTTTACTGCTAACTTTACTCGACCCTTGAACAGTCACACCCTCAACTGCTTTCTTAAAAGCGCCGGAAGCTTGTGGCAATTGTTTCTTATTTTTGTTGGCCATTTGGACAAAGCTCCAACTACATCTGAAGTATCTCAGTTATTTTTCGGCAATTTGCCGCTAGTGTACATATCAGCAACAATACGCCACTGACCATGGCTACGTTTCCAAACGAACAGACTCTTCATATCGAACGCAGGTGTAGACCCGTTGGTAGGTGTTACATGCCATTGCACCCATGAAAGCGCAGCGTCATTCGCGAGAGTTTGAACATCAATCAACTGAAGTTTCACCATCTTGTTGTCTTTTACTAACTCACTCACCAAATTTGAAACGCGCCCCCCTTCATATAGGTCATCACTACCCTCCCCGGCTATTTGGGTTTGCGGCAAATAAATCTCTTTGACAAGCTTATCTGCCTGACCTTTATTCCAAGCATTCTCGATAAAACTTAAACGCTCTTTCAAGGCGATGGATAGTGTATCCGCATGAACAGAGATACTAGTCAAGCCCAACACAAACAATGCAATTAGTGTATTTATTATTTTCATATTCGCCTCGTTTTTTTATTTACAAAAAATTAAAACACATTCAATAAACCACAGCCCAGACAACACAAATATTGAGTACATTTGGCCGAGAAATTCTTACAGACACCGAGAGCACTCAACATGTCATGCTGCCGGGGTACTAATTAATAAGTGAAGGCGAAAATCAATTGACTGTAGAGATTACTATCATTACTACCCAATTGAGTCCCCCCATCCTGGGCACTCTTATCCGGAGTGTATAACCCCACAAGGGGCATTACACTCAGATTAGGTGTAACCGTCCAGTTGAGGTACAAGTCAAGCTCGCGGGCGTTTAGATCACCACGGCTCTTATCCAGAGTTTGGAAGTCGAACCACTGCAGACCAACCTCTAAGCTTTTCGATGGAGTGATCTTAGCCCCAATATTGTGTATTCGCGTATTGGTACTGAACGGACCGGCGTAGTTTGATGCTACCTCGCCCTGAAACCATGTACCGTAGCCGCGGGTGTTGCCATAAAAAAGAGGGTCATACCCTTCCGAGAAACGACTGAATCGGTAGCTTACATATGGTTGAAAAGGCACTTCTGAAAATTTCCAACCAGCCTCGGCATACCAAGCATTCTCGTCGCGGCTACTACGTTTTTCCTGCCAAGCATATTCAGCGGAAAGGAACAGGTTTTCAACACCCGCGTTGCCCTGCCCCCTGACACTCCAGACTTTCATGTCCTTACGATCAAGCTGTGCCGAGCTCGCATACGCCTCGTCGATATCGGTAACATCCAGGTACGTCAAACCGAAAGTTGCAGGTGCTGTAACGTGCTCAAGAGTAGCAGCGTAAAACTCTGGCATCCCCTGAGAGCGATTGTCGGACTTGATTTTCATCAAGTCTCCACGCCACCCTTCCTTTCCGCCTATTCGTAAAACTAATGTCTCGTCAAAATTGCGGCGAGGAGTTAGGTAGTAAGCCCCGCCTCGATTGTATAGTCCATCTGAAATACTTTTACCTAAATTCAAAGCGTCCCCAGCAACCAAAAAACCATCGCCAATGACAATATTTTGTCTCCCTGTTGAAATATCGATACCATCCTCACCCAATACGGGAAATAGACTTCCGGATCGCCACCCCAACTTGGCATCCTCAATTTTGGTTGTGCGCTCGGTGCCGTTAGTCCATCCAGCGGCGTCACCATCACTACCCCATGTCGCAGAACTTGCTAGCGAGAATGCACCATAAACCGAACCGTTTTCGCCCAACTTATGATCGCCGCTGAATCCATACTTCAGCACACCCTCAGTCCATTTAGATGTTCCCCTGTCCTTAACGCCAGCTACATTGTAGTTCTCTTGACTGTGGAACAAGCCATACATAGCGGACAGATCGAAGTTAAGGTGAGTATCTGTCGTCTCATAGAGGGCATAGGCTTGAGCCTGTCCAGTACCGCCGACGATTGCTGCAAGGAGAAGTGGTTTTAAGGATTTATTGCGCGTCATGACAGGCCTCAAGCATAGTTATTGTTAAAGTCTTTGAAGCGTCTTGATCGTAGTGGCAAAGTAATCCATGAGCATTGTGGATACCTGCCAATTCATTGCCTTACCATGCCATTCTTTAGGCGGGCGAAAAAAAGCCGGCTGGAAAGCCGGCTGAGGTAAATATTAATACCGAAAATAGGATCTTAACAGGCGCGTTTTTTCACAAGTGTCAAAATATCGTAGCTGGCTACCAGCTCACCATGCTGGTTTGTAACTTCTACGTCCCAAGCAACCACACCCTGAGGCTCACCTTGAGGACTAGCCTTCCCTTGGTCAATTTTACGCTTGCATGTCAGGCGGGCTTGCAGCGTATCGCCTACTGGAACAGGCTTGACGAAACGTAATGTGTCAAGTCCGTAATTCGCTAAAACTGGACCTGGTCCTGGCGAAACGAATAGGCCAGCTGCAGCGGATAGAACAAAGTAACCGTGAGCGATACGTTGACCAAACTGTGAGTCGCGAGCAGCAATCTCATCGAAATGCATATAGAAATGGTCTCCCGACAGACAACCAAAGTTGACAATGTCGGCCTCAGTGACAGTTCGTCGATGAGTTAAAAGAGACTCGCCAATTCTCAGATCGTCAAAGTGACGACGGAACGGGTGTACCTCCGTTTCATAGACTGTAGCGCCACGTACATATTCGCCTGTGACGGCCGCCAACATAGTCGGTGTGCCTTGGACAGCCGTGCGCTGCAGATAGTGCTTAACAGCACGCAGCCCGCCCAACTCCTCACCGCCACCTGCGCGACCTGGGCCGCCATGCTTAAGGACCGGCAATGGCGAGCCATGCCCCGTAGACTCTTTTGCAGCCTCGCTGTTTAAAATATGTAGGCGCCCGTGCAATCGAGCAGCTAAAGGCACTACTTTTGCAGCGATCACCGGATCTTCAGTGACCAGTGTTGCTACGAGACTGCCTTTGCCTCTGGCAGCCAAAACAACAGCTTCATCGATATCGTCATAGCTCATGAGCGTACTGACAGGGCCGAAAGCCTCAATGTCATGTGCGCCACCCTCAGCATGCGGATCACGACTGATCAATAACGTTGGTTCGAAGAAAGCACCTTCCGCAACTCCGTTACCCAACGCATGCGTGGTGCCTTTACCTCCAAAGACCCGTTCACTAGTTTCAAGCAGCTGCGCTACTCGACCGGCTACGTCTTCCACCTGAGCGTGCGATGCAAGCGGTCCCATTTTTACGCCCTCAACAGCAGGGTCACCAAAAGTTACTTTGGACAATCGCGCGATTAGCTTCTCTGCGACCGCGTCCAAATAACGCCGAGGGACAATAGCACGGCGAATGGCAGTGCATTTCTGTCCGGCTTTGACCGTCATTTCCCTCGCAACTTCTTTGACAAACAAATCGAATGCTTCGTCGTCGGGCGTCACATCCGGAGCCAAAATTGCGCAATTTAGGGAATCCGCTTCAGCGTTGAAAGGAACAGAGTTCCGGACCAAATTGGGGTTTACTCGCAACTTTGCTGCGGTCTCCGCAGACCCCGTAAAAGTGACCAGGTCCTGGCCGTCCAAACGATCCAGAAGATCCCCAGTAGAGCCAATGACTAACTGAAGTGCACCCTCAGGCAGGGCACCACTCGCTTGCATCAACCGTACTGCTGCTTCAGTAACGTAACTGGTGGCGGTCGCAGGCTTTACGATACATGGCATGCCGGCGAGGAACGTTGGGGCAAATTTTTCGAGCATTCCCCAAATCGGGAAGTTGAACGCATTTATGTGTACCGCAACTCCGCCACGCGGAACCAGAATATGGGTACCGGCGAAACGATTCTGCTTACCCAACGGAACCGCAGGTCCTTCGTGAAACACATTCCCAGAAGGCAATTCACGAGCGCCAATGCCAGCATAACTGAACAGCGTGGCGGTGCCCCCTTCAATGTCAATCCAACTGTCGGCACGGGTGGCGCCACTGTGGCTAGAGATTGCGTAAAGCTCTTCTTTGTGCTCATTCATATACAACGCGATAGCCTTAAGGCGAGCGGCGCGTTGTTGAAAGTCCAGGTCCAGCAACCGATCATTGCCCGTGCTGCGCGCAAATTTAAGAGCGTGTTCGAAGTCCAGGCTATCTGCGTGTGCGTGCGCTACAGGACTACCGTTAATTGCGCTGCGCAGCAGTTGAGCTGGCTGACTACCGATCCATTGGCCGGCGATAAAGCTCTGCAAAATGTTTGGACTAACCATGTGTCCCACTCCAATTGATAGTGTGTATCTGGCATGAATTCAGAGCTGGTCGAAATCCAGCACGACTTTGTCGGTCAGGGGATAGGACTGACACGAAAGTACGTAACCAGCAGCCACCTCGTAATCTTCAAGTGCATGGTTACTGTCCATTTCCACCTCACCCTCAAGTACCTTGCACTTACAGGTGGAACACACACCTGCCCTGCATGAATAAGGCAGCTCTGCACCCTGTTCATTGCCTGCATCAAGAATACTGACTGTATTGCGGGGAAGGCCAAATGCCAGTTGCCGACCATCACTGATCACCGTGATTTGACTAACGGCTTGATCAACACCTGCGTCCGCACTCGCCTCCCTGTGGCGCCGTTCGGCGCCGCCAGCGACCGCGAACAATTCGAAGTGAATTCGTTCGCTGGGCATGCCATTGGCCTTAAGCTGCTCTTGCACGGTTTCCGTCATCAACTGCGGACCACAAATGAAAGCAGCATCTAGCGTCTTGACGTCAATCCAACGCTGAAAGAGTTGCCCACATTTGTCGGCATCAATACGACCGTTATAAAGATCGACATCTTGCTGTTCGCGACTAAACACGAAAATGAGATTCAAACGCCCCAAATATTGGTTTTTGAGCGCCTCCAAAGCATCACGGAACATGGCCGAACCACTGGAGCGATTACCATAAACGACTGTGACGGAGCTATGAGCTTCAGCTTGCAGCAGCGACTTTACAATCGACAGAATGGGCGTGATGCCACTACCCGCTGCCACTGCCAAGTATTTCCCATGTCTCGCTGGGTTCAGCTCTATACCAAAACGGCCGGAAGGTGGCATGACCTCAAGGCTTTGCCCCGCCTTCAACACGTCATTTGCATACGCGGAAAAAACGCCTCCACCAACGCGCTTGACCGCAACACGCAGCTCTCCATCATTGACGGCGCTGCAGATCGAATACGACCGGCGGACTTCCTCACCATCAATCTGGGCGCGAACGACTAAATGCTGGCCCTGGTTAAAGCGGAATTGCTCTGTGAGCTCCGCAGGAATATCGAATGCGATGGAAACGGCTTCACGCGTCTCCGGACGGACTTCACGAATCCGTAGGCTATGGAATTTGCTCATCGGCGTTCTCCGGCGGTATGTTGCCTAGATGCATTTGAAATAATCGAATGGCTCTCGGCATTCGATACAGCGGTACAAGGACTTACAGGCAGTGGAGCCGAATTGACTGAGTCGTTCGGTGTGTTCGCTACCGCAAATAGGGCATGTGATCTGCAACGGCTCTCCAAGCAGACTGCGCTTGCTGGAACTACCGCTAGGCGGCGCGATCCCGTATTGCCGCAAAGCCTCCCGCCCAGCGTCAGTGATCCAGTCAGTTGTCCAGGCCGGTGTCAATCGTTGAGATAATCGAGGGGCCCGGTAACCCGCCCCCTCCAATGCGCAGCGAATGTCATGCTCGATGACCTCTGTCGCAGGACACCCTGAATAAGTTGGTGTAATTTCAACCTGCAGGTGGCCATCTTCCCAGCTAACAGTCCTGACAATCCCCAGGTCCACTACGCTAATGACCGGCACCTCAGGATCCATCACCTCCGAAAGCACTTTCCAAGCCTTAGGAATATCCTCAACAGTAGGCTTCCGCGCGCCGTTGTCGCTGGCAATCAGCTCACCATGTGGCATCGGGGTATGCCCGTTGTAAATGCTGCATCTCAGCCAGCAAGAGACCTAGATGCTCAGTATGCAGTCCTTGCGTGCCGCTCAAGTAGAACGCTGCGGCAGGTTCCGGAACACTTAGAGTTGCGGCCTCAAAGACGTCATTGACGGCATCCCACCACTCTTTGGCTCGGAATTCCGGGTCGGGGCCGATTCCTGCCTCAAACAACCGCTTATCGATGCTGCTACATTCAGTAAGCTCTACGGTAAAACGCCACAAGGAATCGACCGCAGCCACCATGCGATCGTGACTCACTTGCGTTCCATCCCCCAGCCGCTGCATCCATTCACTAGACCGAGTGAAGTGGTAAGTGACTTCCTTAAGTCCCTTTGCGGCAATACCACGCACACGCTCGTCGAGGCTGGTGCTCAATGCTTTTAACGTAGCTCGATGCCAAGCGTCGAAAAGAAATTGGCGAGTAATGGTGATAGCAAAATCACCATTGGGCTGTTCAAGGAGCAGCAGATTACGGTACTCACGCTCATTGCGACGGAATGCCAAATCATCAGCCGAGCGTCCGTCGTTCAGCAACTCAGCAGCATATTCGTACCAATTACGAGCCTGACCGATCAGGTCCAAACCCACGTTCATCAGCGCGAGTTCTTCTTCCAGTTCAGGTGCCTTCCCACACCATTCGCACATACGTTGGCCGTTGATCATGCCGTTGTCTGCCAGACGCAGAAGTAGTTGAATCAAATCATCATGGTTCGCCATGATCTTTCCTCACATGTGCCCGACTTCTGGTGGCAGCTCATAAAAGCTGGCATGGCGATAGACCTTGTCATCCGAAGGATCAAACAACGGATCTCTTTCATCTGGGGAAGAGGCAATGATTTGGTTCGACTGCACAACCCAAAGGCTCACGCCCTCACTACGGCGGGTATAAAGCTCACGAGCATTTTCCAACGCCATGCGTGAGTCGGCAGCGTGCACGCTGCCTACGTGCTTATGATTAAGTCCATGCTTACTACGCACGAAAACTTCGAATAAGGTCCACTCGGCCATGTTGATTACTCCTCAAACGCTCAGGCAGCGCTACGTTTAGCTTGTTGTTTTTTTGCATAGGCAACCGCCGCTTCACGAACCCAAGCGCCTTCTTTGGTTGCCTTGCAGCGAGCTTCGAGGCGCTCACGGTTGCAAGGGCCATTGCCCTTCAGCACTTGATAAAATTCTTCCCACTGGATTTCACCAAAGTCGTAATGACCAGTTTCCTCGTTCCATTTCAGGTCTGGATCGGGAACAGTGCATCCGAGCAGCTCCAATTGTGGAATGGTCTGGTCAATGAAGCGCTGACGAAGCTCGTCATTACCCTGACGTTTTATCTTCCACGCCATAGACTGCGCGCTGTTGGGAGAGTCTGCGTCGCTTGGACCGAACATCATCAATGATGGCCACCAAAAGCGGTTGATTGCGTCCTGCACCATCTCTTTTTGCGCTGGAGTCCCATAGCGCATCATTGTCAGAAGCATCTCGTACCCCTGCCGCTGATGAAAACTCTCCTCCTTGCAAATACGGACCATCGCGCGCGAATAAGGACCATAAGAGGTCCGCTGCAGCACCACTTGGTTAACGATAGCTGCGCCATCAACTAGCCAGCCAACCGCTCCCATATCAGCCCAGGTCAATGTGGGATAGTTGAAAATGCTCGAATATTTCGCTTTGCCAGCAAGCATTTTTCCGATCTCGACGTCACGATCAGCCCCCAGCGTTTCCATAGCGCTGTACAAGTACAAACCATGCCCTGCCTCATCCTGGACTTTGGCCATCAGTTGCAACTTGCGCTTGAGCGTCGGCGCGCGAGTCACCCAATTCCCCTCGGGCAGCATTCCGACGATTTCCGAGTGAGCGTGTTGGGAGATTTGCCGAACCAGCGTTTGCCGATAGGCTTCGGGCATCCAATTTTTCGCTTCGATTTTGATCTCAGCATCGATTTTTTCTTGAAAAGCCCGCTCTTCGGGCGCCATCTCGTCCAGCGTTTTCAAGCGTTTGACGCCGGTTTCCACCAATTGGGCATACATGGGGAGACTCCTCCTGGCATTCGTTAGGGGCAAACCGGTACGGTCACCAGCCTTATCTACGTTTTAAGCGATACAGAAATTTTCTTCAACACAAAAATAGTGTTTTATTTGTATTTTTTGTATCGCTTTCAGCCCGGTCGCTTATCAAACACGTGACAGGCTTTGCCTTCCGAACGCTTGAGGCTATAGATTGGCCGAACCAAAACCTTAGCGCTGATGCCGACGTAGGTCTTAATTTGCTGGGCGAGATGTTGCCCCGCCTGTTGCTGGCTCTCACTATCGAGGTGCTGATGATCTGGACGAATTTCAACATGGACCTCAACACTGTCCAGGTTTCCATTGCGATACAAATGCATCTCATAATGCTCTGATAGTTGTTTTGTTTTTAGAACCAGCTCCTCAATCTGAGTGGGAAACACATTGACCCCTCGAATGATCAGCATGTCGTCGCTGCGGCCAGTAATTTTGTCGATGCGTCGCATAGGGCGGGCAGTACCTGGCAGTAACCGGGTCAGGTCGCGCGTTCGATATCGAATCATCGGGAGGGCTTCTTTACTCAACGAAGTGAATACCAACTCGCCGTATTCACCATCCGGTAGAACCTTTCCAGATACAGGATCGATAATTTCAGGATAAAAATGATCCTCCCAAACGGTCGGTCCATCTTTGGTTTCCATACATTCCATTGCTACGCCCGGCCCCATGATCTCCGACAAACCATAGATATCCAGCGCGGTAATGCCCAAGCGCTCTTCCACTTTGCGGCGCAACTCTGCGGTCCAAGGCTCCGCCCCAAAAATGCCCAGTCGCAACTTCAACTTATGAGGGTCAATACCCTGCCGCTCGATTTCATCAGCCAGGTTGAGCATATAAGACGGGGTAACCATGATAATGTCGGGCTGTAAATCACGAATCAGTTGAACTTGTTTTTCTGTCTGCCCCCCTGACATCGGAATAACAGTGCAACCCAAGCGTTCTGCACCATAGTGGGCGCCAAGCCCACCAGTGAATAGACCATAACCATAGGCGATATGGACCTTGTCGCCTTTTCGCCCCCCGGCTGCACGAATTGAACGAGCAACGACGTTCGCCCATGTATCGATATCATTCTGGGTGTAGCCAACGACTGTAGGTTTGCCGGTGGTACCGCTGGAGGCATGTAGACGCACGACTTGGTCATGCGGAACTGCGAACATCCCATAGGGATAGTTATCCCGCAGGTCACTTTTACCTGTGAACGGAAAGTTGGCCAGATCTTCCAGCGCCTTCAAATCAGTTGGATGAATGCCAGCAGCATCAAATCGCTGGCGATAGAGCGGGACATTTTCGTAAGCATGGCTCAGCGACCAACGCAGACGATCAAATTGATGCTGGCGCAATTCATCTACACTGGCGGTCTCCAGTGGGTCAAGCAAAGCACGGTCGGCATTCTGGTACATATTCATGGTCCACCCGATTGTTCTTGTTAATGCAGGTACGCCCAATATTTCTAAGGCTTAAATTCGTTCAATAATTAGTGCGATTCCTTGACCTACTCCTATGCACATGGTGCATAGCGCATAACGCCCTCGACGCTCTTCCAATTCGTGCAGAGCCGTCATGACCAGACGAGCACCGCTCATACCGAGCGGGTGACCTAATGCAATCCCGCCACCATTGGGGTTGACCCGCGGATCGTCATCACTCAGTTCCAACTGGCGCAACACCGCCAAGCCTTGAGCAGCGAAAGCTTCGTTGAGCTCAATCACATCCATATCCGACAGAGTCAAACCGGTCATCTTCAGGACTTTGCGAGTTGCCGGTACAGGACCAACTCCCATGATGTCGGGGCTCACGCCAGCCGTAGCCATACCCACCACTCTCGCCCGGGGCTTAAGGCCGTATTCCAAAACGGCTTCCGAGCTCGCCAACAAGAGCGCACAAGCACCATCGTTTACACCCGATGCATTGCCAGCGGTGACACTGCCGCCCTTTCGGAATGGGGTAGGCAACTTAGCCAATTGATCCAAGGTCGTATCAGCACGAGGGTGCTCGTCATGTTCAACAACCTTTGGTGGCCCCTTGCGCTGCGGGATCTGGACTGGAACGATTTCGCGCTCGAATCGCCCTCGCTCTTGAGCAGCACCCGCCTTTCGCTGACTGCGAAAAGCAAAGTTATCTTGGTCCTCACGACTAATCTCAAATTGAGCAGCGACGTTCTCCGCTGTCTCTGGCATGGAGTCGATCCCGTATTGCTCCTTCATTAACGGGTTAACGAAGCGCCAACCAATGGTGGTGTCAAAAATCTCGGCCTGCCGCGAAAAAGCCTGCTCCGCCTTCGGCATAACGAGTGGAGCCCTCGACATTGACTCAACACCACCAGCGATAATTAGATGCGCTTCACGACTGCGTAGTGCTCGAGCGGCGTAACCAATTGCATCCATACCCGAGCCACACAATCGGTTAATAGTCGTACCCGAGACCTCGATTGGAAGGCCTGCGAGCAGCACAGCCATACGCGCCACATTGCGATTGTCTTCACCCGCCTGGTTCGCACATCCGAGCAACACATCGTCAAGTTTCGACCAGTCAACATTCGGATTACGCTGCTTAAGAGCCTCGATGGGAATCGCAGCAAGATCATCAGCTCGTACCGAGGACAGTGCACCGCCATAGCGTCCTACCGGCGTTCGAATTGCGTCAATAATAAAGGCGTCGCTAAGAGTGGCATCAGCCATGAGGATTCTCCTGTTGAATAACGGCGCCACGCAGCTCATACGAGCGCCCATGAAACAGAGCGACCAAACGACCGTTATCGGTTTCGATACGCACGTGATAGTTACCTGTTCGTCCACCACGGCTAACCTCATTAGCCGTAGCAACGAGACGATCTCCCAAACCAGCAGGGGAGACGTAGTCAATGCTGCAGCCTTGAGCTACCGTCGCTCTGTCGTGGCTATTGCAAGCAAAGGCAAATGCGGAGTCGGCCAGGGTGAATAAATAACCGCCATGGCAGGTGCCATGCCCCTGGATCATGTGCTCTTTCACCGTCATGGCTAAGCAAGCCGCACCTGGCTTGACCCACTGCAAATCAACGCCCAATGAGCGTGTGGCGATATCTCGTTCGAACATCGCCTCTGCGCACTTAATGGCCAAGGTTTGCGCATTCTCAGTCGGCATGGAATAGCGCTCCTTCAGTTGCAATACGGCTCAGCAACATTGAGGGGCGATATCGATCTTCGCCGTAGACGGATTGCAAGCATTTCAAAACATTGACCACCCAATCCGCGCCTAGACGGTCAGCCCAAGCTAGCGGGCCACTCGGGTAATTCACACCTGCGCACATGGCTAAATCAATATCTCGAGCATTAGCGACTTGTTGCAGCAACGTATCAGCGGCCTCATTGGCCAGCATGACGACAGTCCGCAAGACCACCAAACCCGGCACATCAGCCAATGGCCGGACTTTGATCCCAGCACCTACCAATAAATCAACTACCGCTTGCTTAGCTTCATTTGGAGTTGACGCACTAAAAGCGACCCCCAGAGAAGTCACTGTTGAGTAGTCATGAGCCAGATCAAAAAGTGCAAGACTGGAAAAATGATGATCTCGCGCACGCTGTGATGCGAGACGGCCATCGCTTAGTGCCAATACAGCGCTCCCGACCCGTAGTACACCTTCCCCAGGCCGCTCCACGATGCTGATTCCTGCCTGACGGAAACGAATTAGCAAAGACTTAGCAGGCCCAAGGTCGCCCTCTACGATGCAAGTTAACGGGCTGCCTACAGCTACAAGCTGACGAGGCTGGGGCTTTTCTACAGTTGAGCTGTAATCGTAGAACCCGCGACCGCTTTTTCGACCGAAGAACCCTGCTTCCACCAACTCATGCTGGATGAGAGAAGGCTGAAACCGGAAGTCGCCATAGAACGCATCGAATACCGAACGAGTTACTGCGTAATTCACGTCGTGACCAATCAAATCCGTTAGCTCAAATGCCCCCATCCGGAAGCTACCAGCTTCACGCAGGAGCGCATCCAATGTCGCACAGTCCGACGCTCCCTCCTGCAACAAACGCATGCTTTCAGCATAAAATGGACGGGCCACCCGGTTAACAATAAAGCCGGGGGTCGATCGACAAACTACTGGTGTTTTCCCCCACGCCGTTACGGTTGCCACCATGCAGTCGATGAGCTTGGTATCGGTAGCTAATCCCGATACGACCTCCACCAAAGCCATAAGCGGGGCTGGATTGAAAAAATGCAGACCTATGACGCGAGCCGGGTATTTCATACCCGCCGCCAGCGCTGTAATTGATATAGATGAGGTATTGCTCGCCAGTACCGTGGTAGCTGGGCATAACGCCTCTAATTCGGAGAAAAGTGCTTGTTTTGCTTGGCGCTGCTCAACAATTGCCTCAATTATCAAAGAAGAATCAGCAAGCGCCTGAAGGGTTTCGGCTGCGCCTATACGACCTAAAATTGCAGAGTGCTCTTCTGAAGTCAGCTTGCCTTTCTGCACGCGAGACTGAAGCTGTGCACTGATACCTTCTATGGCTTTTACAGCCGCGCCTTCGCGCATATCGTAAATCCGGACCGGATGACCCGCCTGAGCTGCTACTTGCGCAATTCCGGCTCCCATGGCTCCGGCCCCTACCACTGAAACAATACTGCCCAAGGGCAAAGACTCTTTCATCTCAGCGCCCCTTGAAGTCAGCGGGCCTTTTTTCCATAAACGCGCTAACACCCTCACGATAGTCGTCGGTATGGCCGGCCAGTCTCTGCAAATCGCGCTCAAGGGTGAGCTGTTGCTCAAACGTATTGTCGAAGCTGGCGTTCAACGCTCGCTTGGTTAATGCCAACCCAGCAGTCGGCTGTGTCGCTAGCATTCGAGCAAGCTTCAAAGCCTCATATCGCAGATCCGCATCATCAACAACCTGGTGAATTAAACCCCACTGCTGTGCCTGTTCAGCGCTGAGTTTATTACCCAACATGGCCAGGGCCTTAGCACGAGCCATGCCGACAAGGCGGGGAAGAGACCAAGTCCCACCGGAATCAGGTATAAGTCCGATTTTGCAGAATGCTTGAATAAAACTGGCCGATCTGGCCGCTAGGACAATATCGCAGACCAAAGGGATATTGGCCCCCGCGCCAGCGGCTACTCCATTAACTGCACAGATCACAGGCAGTGGCAGATCACGTAACGCACACAAAAGCGGGTTGTAGAAGCGCTCAATTGAAACGCCCAGGTCGGGACGTTCTACACCGGGTGCTACGTTGCGGTCACTTAGGTCTTGGCCTGCACAGAAACCGCGCCCCTCACCAGTTAGCAGCAAAACACGCACATGCTTATCGGACCTGACTGCTTTCAACGCCTCCCTAACCTCTTCATGCATCTTGGTATTGAAAGCGTTTAACTGGTCAGGACGGTTCAACGAAAGCAATGCAACGCCTGCGTCGACATTAAAAATGATGTGTTCGTAGCTCATGACAGCAACCTTTATAGTGGCTCAGCGACCGATATATTTAGGGGAACGTTTTTCCTGAAAGGCCTTAATGCCTTCATTGCGATCAACTGTTCCGGCAAGGACGGTAAAAGCATGACGCTCGAAGCGAAGACCGGTAGCGAGGTCGGTATCCTGAGCCTTTAACAGAGCTTCCTTACCCAACCGAACGGCAAGTGGCGCTTTACTCGCGATCGTAGAAGCAATCTGTAAGGCACGCTCAACAGTCAATTCAGGCAAAGTGACCTCGCTAATGAGGCCCACACGAAGCGCGTGGCGAGCGTCGATACTTTCTCCGGTGAGCACCATTTGCATGGCCATGGACTTACCGACTGCGCGAAGTAAACGCTGAGTACCGCCGGCACCCGGAATGATGCCAAGGTTAATTTCAGGCTGGCCGAAACGGGCATCCTCACCAGCGATCAGAATGTCGGCGTGCATCGCCAGCTCGCACCCGGCACCCAGCGCGAATCCATTCACAGCAGCGATGATGGGTTTGGGGAATGAGGCAATCCGCTGCCAGTGCTTGACGCGCGGATCATCGAGAATGCCAACTAAATCTCGCTCAGCCATCTCGTTGATATCAGCGCCAGCAGCAAAGGCTCGGCGACTACCAGTTACCACAACTGCACGAATACCCGGGTCATGAGCAACCCGTTCGAGACATGTGGCCAGTTCGTCCAATAACGCCGTATTCAGCGCGTTCAGCGCCTCAGGACGCTTCAGAGTGAGCAAGCACACTCCCTCCCCGTGAACGGTGTAGCTAACGTACTCGGGCACGTCGACCTCCAGGCAATCGTTCTTATCGTTATTAGAGGCGCTAACTGGGCGCCTTCGATGCCCTGACTATAGGTAATAAGATACACAATCTCAATATCGTTATTTTGTTTGTGTGTCTAATTTGTCGATTTTTCTGCCAGACCGAGCAAAGACCTAAACATGACACACGCTCAAGCAGCGCTCTTCCTGCAGGCCAATCACACTCAAAAGCTGCCACATACTGGGGCGTCAGAATATTTAGCGCACTGGAACGTGCCATCCACTGCATCGCCGAGAAAAAATTCCTTATGCGATACATCCTATGCTAATTTTATTCATAATCGTATCGTACCAGACGGGTAGGAAAGTACCCCTTAACGATTGGAGGCTTCATGCCCTGCTACCGCTTCAACGGTCTCACACCTGTTGTACATCCCAGCGCATACGTCCACCCAACTGCGGTGTTGATTGGGGATGTCATCATCGGTGCCGGATGCTATGTGGGTCCGCTTGCATCATTGCGAGGCGACTTTGGCCGAATAGTCATGAAGGCTGGAAGCAACGTGCAGGACACCTGTGTCATTCATGGCTTTCCAGCCAGTGAAACAGTCGTCGAGGAGAATGGCCATATTGGCCATGGCGCCGTCCTACACGGCTGCCTTATTGGCGCAGACTCTTTGATAGGCATGAACGCGGTGGTAATGGACAACGCCGTGATCGCTCCGCGCTGTATTGTCGCAGCCTCGGCATTCGTAAAGTCCGGATTCAAGTGCGAAGCCCAAAGCATGGTGATGGGTGCTCCAGCAAGCGTGAAACGGACGGTGACTGATCAAGAACTGGAGTGGAAAAAAAAAGGGACGGAGCAATATCAAATGCTGGCTCAAAAATGCCTTGAAAGCATGGTGGAGTGTTTACCGTTATGCGCAGAGGAACCCGAGCGAGAGCGTCTAAGTGACTCTGGATTTAGACCTAAAGGGGAACGGCAACAATGACCAGCGCCGCGCCAACCCCTGCTATAGTTCGCGCTTTTACCGAGCAAAAGCGCCCCATGAGCAGCCTTGCCCCCTTGTCTACACTGATCCAGCGTTTCCAAGAACAAACTCCCATTCGCACAACTTCCCTCATCACCACTCTTTACGGTGACGCCATAGAACCACATGGTGGGACCGCGTGGCTGGGCAGTATTGTCTCTTTACTAGAACCTATAGGCATCAACGAGCGCCTGGTGCGCACCTCTGTATTTCGGCTAAATAAAGAAGATTGGCTATCTGCTGACAAAGTGGGACGTCGCAGCTACTACAGCCTCACCGGAGCAGGTCGCCGCCGCTTCGAAACAGCATTTCGGCGGGTCTATCAACAGCCCACTCAAGCCTGGGACGGTACTTGGAGTCTCGTCATGTTGCCTCAAGCAACATCAGAGAAAAGAAAACAGGTACGTGAGGAGCTCGAGTGGCAAGGATTTGGCTCATTAGCGACAGGACTAATGGCCTGCCCACGAGCAGAACGCGTCGACGTTCTGGCGACGCTTCGAGACCTAGGCGTCGAGGATTCGACGATCGTCTTTCAAACTCAACCTAGTGAGTTACTTGCTAATAAAGCACTGCGTGCCCAGGTGAGAGAAAGCTGGAACCTTGAGGAGTTGGGCCGCCAATACAATGAGATGCTGCAGAGGTTTCGCCCATTATGGACGGCGGTGCAGAAGGCCAATGTCATAGAACCTCAAGATGGTTTCCTCGCACGCCTGCTGCTCATTCACGATTACCGCAAACTTACATTGCGTGATCCGCAGTTGCCAGACGAATTGTTGCCAGGTGGGTGGGAGGGTCGTGCAGCTCGTCAACTATGCACCAACCTCTACCGTGAACTGACCCCTCCAGCCGAGCAATGGCTGAATAGCATCCTCGAAACGGCGGATGGCCCAGTTCCCAGTTTATCAGAAGGATTTTATCGTCGATTCGGTGGGCTAGATCCGCTATAACACAACTCACTACGCAGAAAATAACAAGAGAAGCGATAGGAGGCACAGCCATGAACTATACTTCAGAAGGCAATACTCTATTCGAAGCTTGGCTTGAACAGTTAAACCAAACATGCGGCAGATTTGACGCTTGCGCTCTCGGCGACGGGTTTCGTGGGAAGCTCACTCCGTTTGAACAGGGCGCAATACGCATGAGCGTTGTTGATCTTGCCGCAGTCCGCCTTGTCAGAGGCCATCGCGAGGTGAGCAATGACGATAAAAGTCATTTCTACACCGTATTTCAGCTCGAGGGTTTCTCGAATATTGCCCAAGGTGAAGCCAAAATCACCTTAAAAAAAGGGGATATCACGTTAATCGATGCGAGCACTCCATGCTCCCTTGACTACTCTGCTGAGTCACGACAGTTATCACTCATTCTGCCGCGCCATTATCTTGAACAAGGAGGAACGTCTGGCATTCGCTGCACCCCTCTTCCCTTCATTCCCGCAGGACAGCCACTCACCGAGCTTGCCTTTAGTCTTGTAGGACAGGCTATGAATCAGCAAGGTTGGGATCAATTAGCTAGCGAAGCAGCACTTGATGCCGTAGCGGCCCTTTTACGCCCCCCCCTAAATGCAGGTGATGCTATACCTGATGCCAGTAAGCGCCTGTTCGCAAAAGCGTCCGCGTTTATAGAGGAAAATTTGAGCAACGCAGCCCTTTGCCCCGAACTCATAGCAAAAGAAATCGGCGTTTCAGTCCGAGGACTGTACCGGGTTTTTGCACGTAATGGTTTAGTGGTAGCTCAGTTCATTCGCAATCGACGACTGCATCATTGTGCCCGCCTGCTACGTGAGGGCGGTCCTGAGCAAAAGCTCTCTGCCCTGGGGTATGACTATGGCTTCAGCGACTCAAGCTATTTCTCTACTGTTTTCAAAACACGATTTGGCATGACACCTGGTGAATACCGTCGGCTTCATACGCATTAATATGAAGGCAATCGCCTTCACATTAATGCGTAACGATCTTGATACCGAGCGCTGACTCGACACCATGCAACAGCTAGTTAATAACGGATACATACCGATTTAGTTTCGAGATATGCGTCGAGCCAATCGACGCCAAAATCACGACCGATGCCGGACTGCTTGTATCCACCAAACGGCATATTGGCGTCTATCAAGGTATGACTATTGACCCACACAGTGCCTGCTTCGATTTGGGGTATCAGGTTCATGGCTGCACTGAGGCTTTGCGTCCATAAGCTGGCCGTGAGTCCATAAGGCGAATTGTTGGCCAGCGACAGAGCCTCTTCTGCACTTTTGACGCGAGTCAGACTCAGGACTGGCCCAAAAACTTCTTCATGCGTCAGTTGCAACTTAGCGTCCGGGTTCAGTACCAACGTTGGAGATATATAATATCCGTGAGGATCTGGTGCCCGTTGCCCAGTGATCAGCTCTGCACCTTGACTACGAGCATCCGCCAAAAACCCCTGAATTTTTTGCTGATGAGCTAACGAAGATACTGGATTAATCTGAGCGGACGTATCTAGGCCCGGCCCCATCGACATACTTTTAACCGCACCCTCGAATTGCGAAACCAACTGATCATATAGGCCGCTCTCGACATAGATGCGAGAACTTGCCGCACACACCTGCCCCTGATTGAGAAAGCTGCCTAACATCAGTCCTTCAACAACCTGAGCAGGGTCAGCGTCATTCAATACGATCGCCGGATTTTTGCCCCCCAACTCCAGACTGGTCCTCAACAACCGATCTGCTGCCTGACGTGCAATTGCCTTTCCCGTCGAAGTGGAGCCTGTAAAACTGACCTTACTGATCAACGAATGTGAAGTCAGCGCCTGCCCGCATGTGGCACCGCTACCTGTAACGACGTTGAATACGCCAGCAGGAACACCCGCTTCCGTGGCAAGCTCAGCCATACGCAGCAGAGTAAGCGGGGTGTTTTCAGAGGGTTTTATAACAATGGTGCAACCTGCCGCCAGCGCCGGCATGACCTTCCACATGCCGATCATAAGTGGAAAATTCCACGGTACGATCCCGGCAACTACTCCGACAGGCTCTTTACGTGTATACGCATTGTAGCGAGCACCAGGTGGCAGAGGGATTGATACGTCTAAAGTCCGCCCCGTAATTTTCGTTGAGAGCCCAGCGGCATACCGCATCCAGTTAACCGTGCATACCACTTCGAAAGCGCGAGAAATGTTAATCGACTTTCCCTGCTCCAGCGTTTCGAGTTGCGCCAACTCCTCGGCATTTGATTCGAGCAAATCAGCAAAACGCAGCAAAATTTGTTCTCGTTGTACCGACGCAAGGCCAGACCATATACCGTTACGCAGTGCCTTATGCGCCGAGCGCACAGCTAAATCAACGTCCTGGACAGAAGCGTCAGATGTAGAGGCAATCGGTTTACCGGACGAGGGGTCGTACACCGTCAGACGCAAATCAGAGGAAGACTCACGCCACTCACCGTCAATGTACAGGCCATGCTGACGCTGAAGAAAACTCTGTACGCTTGGAAGAAGAGAAGTTTTATTATTATCCATGACGAATGACCTCGCTAGACTGAATGCTGTCAAGGTAGCGAAGGTTGCCCAATCAGATTTTAGCCCTCCTGCCAAATACCTGAAGATCCGTGCCAATCAACGATCGAGCACGCATATCGAAATCGCGAAACTCAATAAGCACGCCGTCATCGATTCAGGTGGCAAGCAAACTCTAAAAGATGGCAGGCGCCATCAATAAAATCCCCATGCAATCATATAAAGTCGATGCTAGAGAGCGCGTCAGTCAAGCTGACATGAAGATGCCGCTGCCAAACTATAATTATAATCCTGGAGTGGTCGAGATGCTCAATCGCAACCTAAGCATCCAAAACAAAATTACCTTGCTGGCGAGTTTGTGCCTGGTTCTGGTAGTAGGGCTACTGGTGGGTCTATCCGTGTATCAAACCCGTTCGAATACAGAGCGAGTCAAGAGTGCCAATGCTGAGATGCTGGCAGAAGCAGCACGAGCGAATTTGCTGACCCAGGGGAAGCTGCAAGCGTTGCGCATTCAGCAAGAGTTCGCTCGTACGCATGAGTACGGTCTCGGCCTCGCCCGTCACTTCCTGTACCTTCGTGATCACGCAACGAAAACTGAAGCGGGCTCGAAGCAATTGCGCGAAGAGATTACTGCAAGTTTGCGGCAAGCTACAAAAGAGCGGCCCGAATTGCTAGGACTGTACCTCATCTTCGAACCCAACGCGTTGGATGGACAAGACGAGCGTTATCTTAATCGAGCAGATCTCGGTAGTAACGATACCGGTCGTTACTCCACTTATTGGATCCAGGCCAAGCCTGGAGAACTTCAAGCCGTCATAGGGGATGAGAAGCTTTTAACCGATATTTCCCCAGGCCCAAGCGGTGCCCCACTCAACTCGTTTTTTTCTTGCCCACGCGAAAGTGGCCAGCTGTGTGTGCTGGAGCCTTTCTTCGACGAGTCATCTGGCACTGGTCGGCTCGTAACAAGCGTTACATTTCCATTACTCGAAAACGGCAAGGTGCTGGCAGTCATCGGAATGGATATCAGCCTTGATAGTTTGCAGCAGGATGCGGTGAATACTAGCCGAGAGCTGTACGAGGGGAATGGCGCCGTAACTGTTATGAGCGCTTCCGGAATAGTGGCCGGGCACAGCCCAGATGCGAGTAAATTGGGCAAGCCCATGAGAGATGCCCTCCCTCTCCAAGCAGATGAAGTCCTTGGACTGCTCGCCGCTAATCAAGCGCGCACTTTTTCTTCGCAGGGCAGCATTAGTGTAATCCAGCCTCTAATACCCGTTGCCGGTGCGAAGACCTGGGGCGTTTTACTAGCAGTTCCGGATAAAGTACTACTGGCCCCAGCCGAAGCTATGAAATCGCAGATGAACGACGAACAAGCAAAAATTTCCGTAATGGAACTGATGCTAGGCCTTATAGCAGCTCTGGTCGGAGTTGTACTTATCTGGCTTGCGGCCCGGGGCGTGACACGCCCGTTACTGGGACTCGCAGCAATGTTAGAAGATATCGCCCAAGGAGAGGGGGACCTGACTCGACGTCTGCCCTATGAGCGCCGTGATGAACTAGGACGACTGGCACTGGCATTCAATCGTTTTCTGGACAAGCTCCAGCCTGTCATTGGCAAGGTGCAGGAGTCTGCCCAAGGGGCTCGCGATACGGCTGACAGGTCCGCGTCAATTGCGCAGCAGACAAGCGAGGGTATGCAGCAGCAATTTCGAGAAATAGATCAAGTCGCGACAGCCTTGCACGAAATGACTGCTACTGCCAATACGTCAGCCGAAAGCGCAGGCCACGCGGCGGAAGCCGCTCGCAATGCGGAAGCAGCCAGCCGCGATGGACTGACGGTAATCGAGTTGACAACCCAGGCTATCCAAGCCCAAGCGGCAGACATGAGCCAAGCCGTGTGTCAATTGCAGACATTGGCGGCGAGCAGTGAGCAAATTGGTTCGGTGCTTGAGGTCATTTTATCTATCGCCGGACAGACGAATCTCCTGGCTTTGAACGCGGCTATTGAGGCAGCCAGAGCTGGCGAAGCCGGTCGAGGATTTGCAGTAGTTGCCGACGAAGTCAGGAGCCTGGCTCGCCACACACAAGATTCGGTTGAAGAAATCCGGCTCGTGATCACTACCTTGCAAGAAGGTACTCGCAACATTGGCGAAGCTATAAACGGCAGCCACGAACAAGCTCAGAAAAATGTGACACTTGTTGGCCAGGCGGTCGCCGCACTGGAGCGCATAAATGTAGCGGTAAATCTCATTACTGATATGAATTTACAAATTGCCAGCGCAGCCGAAGAGCAAAGCGGGGTTTCAGAAGAGATAAACCGTAATGTCATGGCAATCCGCGATGTCACCGAATCAATATCTGGACAGGCTGAAGAGTCGGCGCAAGTCAGCCGACGACTTAACGAGCTTGCTAGTTACCAGCAGAAAATAATGAGTCAGTTTAGGACCTAGCGATCAAGCCCCTAACTCGCTAGCTTCCCTTGGTCAGTAAAGACTTAAAGGCACCTTCGGGTGTCTTTTAAGCCACCCTTCCATTATTACTTCACTTACTAGAATATAGATCGACGCTCAAAATATGAGCAACCCTTCATGATAAGGAGTTAATTTAGAGCCAAATGCAAAGCTTCCTTGCTCGCATTCATAGACTAAATGAAATCTCGCGCCAGATGCTGGCGCTCTTATTTCGCGACTGTATCCGCCCGAGTCGTCCAGCTTCATTTTTACATAATAATCCGAATCTTGATACAAATAATGATTGACAGGATACGCTTGAGGCTCGGCAGTACCATTGGCCATATAAAACTTTGAAAACTCCGCCCCCCCCCCCTACCAAAAGCTCTAACGCCAAATCTTTCCCCTCATTAAATCCAGTATTTTCCCAATGAGCCTCATCACGGATGAGCACAATGGATGAGTGAATGACGCTTAGCCTTTGCGTGCGAACGACGGCAGGCTGACAAATAATAATGCCGTCAAAACCAGCATCAAGACACAGCGCAAGCATTTTCCTAGGGTTTGTCTGAAAAGTCAGCCCGCAAGCATTTCTCGATACAGGCCAGTGTAACCATGGCTTTGAAGCTGCTCGCCAGTTTTTCGTATCGCGTACAGAGCCGACGTTTTTCTTTGAGCCAACTGAACAGCCGTTCGATCACGTTGCGCTTTTTATATTGTGGCCTGTCGAACAGTCGAGGCAGGCCTGGTCGAGGCTTGCGATGCATCTTGCGCAAGGGAATGATCGGCTGCATGCCGTAGCGGTCACAGTACTGACGCAGTATCTGGCTGTCATAGCCCTTGTCCGCCAGTACACATCGGCAACGCTTACGCGGACGACCCTTGCTGCCTGGCAGGCTGATCTGTTCCAGTAGCGGCATGAAATAGCGCGAGTCGGCTTCTTGACCGGGCGACAACATGACAGCCAGCGGGAAGCCATGGCTGTCGCAGGCGAGATGTATTTTGGTGGTCAATCCGCCTCGGCTACGGCCTAGGCAGTGGTGTTGCGGTTCTTGCGGGCCCCTTTTTTTCCAGCACCGCTGGCCGCTCGGGTAGCTCGAATCGATGTCGAATCGACCATCCAGGTATTCAGATCGATAAAGCCATCTTCGCACAAACGAAGGTGTAAATGGCGCAGAACCTGCTCAAAAGTGCCGTTGTCACGCCATTGTCGGAAACGCTGGTAAACGGTCTTCCAAGGCCCAAAGCGCTCTGGAAGATCTCGCCATTTGGCACCAGAGCACAAAATCCAGAAGATTCCGTTAAGCATCTGGCGGTCATCGCGCCTTGGCCGCCCCATGTGTTGAGGAGGAGAAACGATGGCTTCGATCATCGCCCAACGCTCAGATGAAATTTCATAGCGGCCTGTCATAACGGCCCTCTTGGCAATCAGAGGGCATCATTTTAGCCAAAGAGACTTTTCAGACAAATCCTAATAGATTTCCTAATATATTTTTTCTTCAGACGTTCTTCATTCACTTTTGATAACGTAACTATTATGAAAATTCTCCTAATCGAAGACGACCTGGATCTCGGCAATGGCGTTCGTATCGCACTTGCAGATCAAGGGTTAGATGTCATATGGGTTCGCCGAAAAGTAGATGCGTTGCATCAGCTCGATGTCTGCGTGCCAGAACTTGTGCTACTCGACCTCGGACTGCCCGACGGTGACGGCATGAGCCTGGTAGTATGCTTACGTCAGCAGTTCAGGGGGATCCCCGTCATCATCCTGACTGCAAGAGGCACTCTGCAAGATCGCCTGTGTGGGCTCGATGCGGGTGCAGACGACTATCTGGTAAAACCATTTGTTCTCGCCGAGTTGTTGGCTAGGGTGAGAGCACTGGCCCGACGCAGTTACGGTTTTCAAAATGAGGTGATAGAAATTCGAGGATTATTTCTTCATATGCCGACTCGTCGCGTGACAGTTAGTGGACGTAATGTTGATTTAACGGCAAGTGAATACGTCCTGCTTGAAATTTTAATGATGCGCGCTGACCGCGTGCTTACACGACGTTTTCTGGAGGAAAGGCTATTCGGCGCGAAAGAAAATATGAGTAATCCGTTGGATGTGCATATGGGAAATTTGCGTCGCAAAATCGGCGAAGGCTATGTGCGAACGGTGCGGGGTGTGGGGTATGTCATTGATACCGCTACAATTCAGAAAGGGATTGGTTGATGCGAAATTTTTGGCTCAACTTGAAAACTCCAACGCTTGTAAGACGAATTATACTCGCCCAGATGCTACTACTTACACTGCTTTGGTGTCTTTTTCTGACCTACATTTTGTGGGAGAACTTGCGAAGCCCCTCTATGCTCACGGGTAGCAATACTTACGAAACCATTCTTACATTAGTTAAGCGCATGGATGATCGCCCGCAGGACCTCACTACTGTGCTGGAAAAGTTCAGCGAAGCATTGCAGGAAGGTTATGGCGGAGGTGAAGATCCCAAACTGTCAATCAGCCTCATTGTTCGTAAGAATAGAAAGATAATTTATTCATCTGATGGTGCTCCGACAGGAGTAACAAATAGCAGGTATGGAGAAATTCAGAGCATTCAGAGTGAGGGGCGCAGCTGGAATAGCCGTACTCTCAAATCAGGGAACTCCGACGCGGAGGTAACACTTATTACCCCTGCCGGAGGCTGGAATTTCTTCATATACCTGAACTCTCGTGGATACTACATATTGCCGCTGCTGGTGTGCATTCCTTTTCTTTTTTTTCCCGCATGGCTATCAGTCCGTATTGCAATGCGCCCTTGGAGCAAGGTGATAAATGGTATTTCTTTGCGAACTTTAGAAGATCTCTCCCCCTTAAAAGAAGGACCAAAGCAGATAGAGCTTCGCCAAATGGTGGACGCGACCAATCTATTTCTTGCCAGAGTGCGAGCAAGTTCTGAGAGGGAACGGGTTTTCATTGCAGATGCCGCTCATGAGCTGCGTACTCCCCTGGCTGCAATGCGAATCAATGTTGAGGCTTTGCAGTCCTATGTAAGCAGCACTAATCAACAGGAGCTGCTTGCAGGGATTATTCGCAGCAATAGCCGTGCTGCGCGTCTCGTCAATCAGTTATTGCTGCTGATGCATAGCGAAGCAAGCATCGACACTGTTATGGAGGCTGTGCCGCTGACGACCCTCATACAAGAGCAAATGGCTGCGCTGGCCCCCCTAGCGGCTGAGCGTAGGATTGAACTTGAATTCTACTCTGATGGTGAAAGCTGGATCAATGGCATCAGGGAACGCCTTATGTCGCTGATTGATAACTTAATTGAAAATGCCGTGAAGTACAGCCCTGAGGGCGGACGCGTTGAGGTAGATGTGCGATCACTTGATAAATCTACTCAGCTACGTGTCTCAGATGCAGGCGCTGGCATTCCATTTGAATTAAGGGCGCGAGTCTTCGATAGGTTTTTTCGCGAGCCCAATCAAATGCAAAGCGGCAGCGGACTGGGGCTCGCAATAGTCAAAGCGGTTGCACTGCAGCACAACAGCAACGTATGGCTAAGTACATCTGCAGAGGGTGGACTCCTGGCGACTGTTGATTTTCCAAAACACAATTCCGACTGAAAAAGCATGATTTGATGCCTGCCCGGCGGAGGGCCCATACCAGAACAATGGAGTTGAAATTGAAATATTTATCCTTGCCTATACTATTCTTTTCTATCTCAATCAGCGGGTGCGCTATAACCGTCAGCGAATTAAAAAGTAGTCATTCATCTTATGACGGCAGCTTCACTAGCGAGAAGACGCCCTCCGATACTTATCGAAACTTAAGACTAATGGCAAGACAATGCCTGGAACATGAGACATATACAGGAAAGCCGGTCATCGTATTAAGCGAGTTTAGCGATGAGCGCAGTGAAGGTGAGATCAATCAAAAGCTCCTTTCGGAAGGACTGTTGATCAACAACGCCCTAATTGAAATAGAAAGACATGATGCGAACAAAGCACAGGTCAGGTTGTACACAACAAAGAACATCTTGAGTGTCGGTGCTAGATCGCCGAAGATAAGTGATATCAAGCGCTGGGCTGACGGCGATATAAATTGCGCTAACGAACTCTAGTTCATGCCGTGAGTACTCCAAGCCTATTGGAAAAATCCCGCATAATCGTTCAATCTGCTTTTATAGGTCAACGGCGATATATGCAATGAGCCGTTTGCCAGTCGCCTGCATAGAGTCGATGCAGCGAGGAGCCGACTTGTCGCTTAGGAGTAGTGGGCCTAAATGTAGGTAGCATTCTATGGTTGGGTGTTTGAATGCTTCAGGGTATCGGACGGGGCCGTAAAGCTTGATCGCAATATGCTCTGAATAATGGTGACCGATTGGCCAAGTGTCGGTAGGCGTGGCCATGCTGAAAGACCATTGTTGGCGCTGGAGCGAGATTGATCCAGTTGCTGATATTTAGCTGACCCGGGCTGTTGTGACGTAAACGATCATTGGCTCTGGGTAATTCGCGAGCTGACCGGGTAAGCGTCCCGTCCGCAACAGGGGCAATCCGTCATCAGCGGTCACAAACAGTCTTCCAAGGCCCAAAGCGCTCTGGAAGATCCCGCCATTTGGCGCCCGAGCACAATATCCAGAAGATACCGTTAAGCATCTGACGGTCATCGCGCCTTGGGCGTCCCATGCGTTGAGGAGGGGAACGATGGATTCGATCATCGCCCAACGTGCAGATGAGATTTCATATCGGCCTGCCATAACGGCCCTCCCAGCAACCAGAGCACGTCATCTTAGCCAAAGCGACTTTTCAGACAAACCCTAGCAGCCACACACAACGCATCGGCATTAATAGAGGCGTGCACACGCATCCAGACCCACCGGAAATAGCTCGTAGATCGCGGCATGTGCTTTTTGAGATTTTTGGCAGCTTTCATCAACTTATCTTCTTGATTAAGCATCTCGTTTCGATGATAAGGCGAAACCACAACCAACTCACTTGAGTAAGTTGAACTTGCACTGCACTCATCACTGATATCACAAAACACCACCGCAACAGCGTTACCCAGCTGATAGGTTCCAAACTCAAGCAATTCATTACCAACAAAACTTATTAATGCATCAAATAACCCCTCGTCCAAATAAACATTCGCCCCCCCCTCAGGCCGCCGTGCACCCTAATTTCTTTGACCTTTGCTACAAACACACTCTTTAGTTTTTTGCAATGGCGCTGAAAATTCGCTTCATGCATCGTGATGTCATGACTCTTGATAGATACCACATGATTAACGCCATCGCTATACTTAACCTCTGTATCGTAGCCTGCTCTATTTCCAGGGGCAGGAACTACATTACCACCGGGAGCCCTAATTGACGCACAAACCAAAATCTCCGAGATAAATCCATGAGCATTTATAGGCTGCTTTTTATTTTATTAGATGTCGTTCGCAACCAGTCCCCATGTAACTTATCGAGCACACTAATGGCTCTACCTAACGCAAAAAGCTCGCAAGTTGCCAAGTGGTCCTTTCGCTGCCATAGGTCTTGTAATCTATGAGCATCATTAGATTTTAGCCACACATCCCCAAACAAATTCTCAACATACTTAAGAAAGCTATCGCACGTCCCAGGCTGCCCTGCATCCAAAGCACTGGTTTCACGTCCATATCTACCTATAGCCATAGCTCACCTAATACTCGTTATAATTATGTTCATACTTTAAATTTATTTTGCGGGCTTCGAACTGAATCTTTGCTACGCTTGCTGATCCGATGAAGCCAACCGGCTATTCCACTCAGAATCGTTACCTACCGCATAGACCAACTCTGGCTAGAAAACCCTCCCCCCGAAGCTTCGCCTTGAATGGCTACCTTCACTCACATTCTTGGTGAAGCGGACTGGACCTAGCAGTATATTGGGCTGGATTTGAAAAATGGGTCCGCTCAAGAACGACGAAATCTTACGGTGGAGAGGCGCCTCCCCGTCAGCTGCGTAGGTGTTTGACACCGCCGAGAACAAAACCACGCCCCGACCAATACCGACAAGTATTAAGCTCTGATTTACCCATCAATGCATCAATTACCGCGCCCCCCGTCCATCGAACACCCCCACGTCACGGACGGGCATATGCCTATGCTGGACTGGCGTCCACTGAGAAGCCTCGGCAGTGTAACTGCCGATCGACAAATGGGTAATAATAGTTATTTGGGCGGTACTTTCAGGGATAGATATAGATTGTCAAGCTGATGCCTGGACGCATGGTCTGGCTCGCTACATTGGGGTCGTTATAAGGTGGAAAAGGTGGTAGGTTATCCGAACTATGCAAGGTCTTATGGAAGACGCAATAAAGAGCGACAGCCAAGACAGTGTAACTGCCTCGAAGCCGCTCAAGATGCAAAGTCCCTTCGTTCACGGAACGTGACTTATCACACCAAAACCATCAGCATAAGTTTGGTGCTGTCAGCCTGCTGATGGATTGTTCTAAGGCATGAAGAATGTCTATGGAGACAATCCCATTCAAATCTTCATGTTTGCTGCATAGGCAAGAGCACGGTCAAGGGTCTCACAAAGCTGATCGGCATGTTCAGACTGGAAGGTCATCGCAGGCCTGAGCTTCAAAATGCTATTATTTTTACCGATAGTGCTGATGAGGACACCATTATCACGCATATAGTTCACGACTCGCTTGGCAAGAACTGGAGCAGGAAGGTCGTCCCTCACCAACTCAACTCCAAAGAACATTCCTAGATCTCTCACCTCCCCTATCGCCTCGTGTGAAGGTTGCAGAGATTTCAAAGCGTCACTAACGTAACGGCCAGTCACAATCGCATTTTCAAGCAGGTGTTGGTCTTCGAGCACATCCATAACGGCCATGCCTACGGCACAGGAAACTGGACTGCCGCCAAATGTATTGAAGTACATTGATGATTCAGAGAAGTGTTCAAGCACTTCGGCACGTCCCACGAGTCCGGCGAGGGGGTGACCGTTACCCATAGGCTTACCCATGGTCACAATATCCGGCACCACGTCGTAGGATTGGTGAGCCCACCAATGTTTTCCAGTTCTTCCAAAGCCAGCCTGAACCTCATCGGCAATGTACAAACCACCATTCTTCCTGACTAATTGGACAGCACGTTCGATAAATCCTTGTGGAACGTTTAACAGTCCTTCATTGGCAAAGTCTGGACAAAATAAAATGCCAGCTAATTTTATGCCGTCAGCGGCAAACGCATCGATGGCTTGTTGAACTTGAGCAACATAAGCATCAGCAAGTTTATCTTTTGAGAACCCTGGGTACCCCCAGTAGGTGTCGGGTATTGGGAAAGACTTCACACGGCGAGTATTTTTGGCCTCTCGCATAAACCCAGTTCCAATCTCCGATACAGCTTCGCTGTTTCCGTGATAAGCGAAGTCTGTAACTATAATCCCCTGCCCACCTGTAAAATAGCGGGCCATTCTAAGGGCAAGATCGTTCGCTTCGCTACCTGTGCATGTAAACATTGCCATACTTAGCGAGGGGTCAAACGTCGACACAAGACGCTCGCCGTAATCAATGATATTACTATGCAAATAACGAGTATGCGTATTAAGGGTCCTAGCCTGCTCTGTAAGCGCAGCCACAACTCTTGGGTGACAGTGACCAACGTGCGGAACGTTGTTATAGACATCTAAATAACGCTTTCCGTCATTGTCGTAAACCCAAACATCTTCGCCCCTGACCAAATGAAGCGGCTCCTCATAGAAGAGAGGTGCATTTTTTCCAATCAACTTGAAGCGGCGCTCAAGCAACTTCTCATTATCTGGTGACATAGGCTTCACTATTTGCACCTCTGTTTTCTGGCATTTCTAATTGAGCAGAACCTTAAGTCGGCCTCGCTTTAACATTACTTTGCACCCTGTCACTTCTGGAACGAACTAGGAACGTCCAAGTTATAACAGGGCACAAATACAACAGCTAACTACTCTGCGGCAAAGCAATAAACTGCCAATTTATTCCCATCAAGATCGCGCACGTACGCGGCATAAGCATTCGGAGCCCAACCTCGGTCGCCAACCGCGCCCTCATCCTTAGCACCCAACTTCAAGGCCGCTTCATGAAAGCTCTTCACGGCAGCACGATTGGGAGCCTCGAAACTAATGGTTACACCATTACCAACAGTTGCGGGATTGCCGTCGGCCGGTTTAAGAACAAAAAAAGAAGGTTTGTCTTGCCCCCAAATTGAACCATTCTCGCCAAGATCAGCTAAACGCTTCAGCCCCACACTTGCCAATACTTGATCGTAGAACGCTCGTGACTTTACAAGGTCATTAGTGCCGACAGTAACATGTGTAAAAACAGACATTTATTATAACTCCAGGTTTAGGTTAACAAATTAGAAATGAATGACCGAGCGAATACTTTTCCCCTCTCGCATGAGGTCAAAAGCATCGTTTATTTCGTTCAAGCCCATTGTATGAGTAATGAACTTATCAAGCGGAATCTCACCGGACATCGCTTTTTCAACGTAACTGGGAAGCTCAGTACGACCTTTAACCCCCCCGAAAGCGCTGCCACGCCACACGCGCCCAGTAACCAGCTGAAATGGACGAGTAGAGATTTCCTTTCCCGCAGGTGCAACGCCAATGATTACCGACTCTCCCCATCCTTTATGGCAGCACTCTAGAGCTGCGCGCATCAATTCAACATTACCGATACATTCGAAAGAGTAATCCACTCCGCCATCCGTGAGATCCACGACTACCTCTTGAATTGGCTTGTCGTAGTCGCGGGGATTTATGCAATTAGTAGCACCAAATTCGACCGCCATTTCAAACTTTGACGGATTAATGTCGATCGCTATAATTTTTTTTGCGCCAGCCATCTTTGCACCAATGACGGCAGCAAGTCCAATTCCGCCAAGCCCGAAGACTGCGACTGTGCTTTCTGCCTTCACCTTTGCGGTGTTCAGCACTGCACCTATACCAGTAGTTACACCACACCCAAGTAGACACACCTTTTCAAGCGGCGCATCCTTAGGTACTTTGGCAAGCGAAATTTCCGGCACAACCGTATATTCGGAAAAAGTCGAGGTCCCCATGTAATGAAAAATCGGTTTCCCTTGATAGGAGAATCGACTAGTTCCATCTGGCATAAGCCCCTTACCCTGCGTCGCCCTAACAGCTTGGCAAAGATTAGTTTTCCCAGACAAACAAAACTTACATTCGCGACATTCGGCAGTATATAAAGGGATAACATGGTCACCTACTTCCAAGGAAGTGACCCCCTCCCCCAAGGCCTCTACTATTCCGCCACCTTCATGCCCTAATACTACCGGAAACACACCTTCTGAATCGTCACCAGACAGCGTGTACGCGTCCGTATGACATACACCACTGGCGATCATCCTTACTAAGACTTCACCGTGACGTGGAGGTGCGACATCAATCTCAACAATTCTTAGTGGTGAGTTAGCTTCAAAAGCCACTGCCGCCCGACATTTCATATATAAATCCTTTAACATCCAAACATTAACTGAAAGCTTAAGCATGTTGCCTTATGCGGACACTAGCCTGCATTGCAACATACTTAACCAGCTTAGAGCCAAGCTAAAAAACTTACGTCTCAGCAAGAAAATGACCCAGCCCTTGGTATTTTTCCGGCTGCCGCGACTTCAGCCAGTAGGCATATACGATGCCGCCAACTCCGACCATTGCAATACTCAACGGGAACATAACAATCCAATTAGATGTGCTCCCTGTTAGCAGTTCGAGATGCGCTACCTCCATCACCACAAACCCAGCCAAGCACAAACCGCTTATTGCAGGCGCATATAACCGAGTCCAGGCAGAGAGCCCCCTGTGGTCACGCCAGAAAAAACAGATAACGGCAAGTGAAGTCATTGCTTGAACAGTTAAAAGTCCAATTGTTGAGTGTGCGGCGGTATAAGGTAAAACAACTCCCATTGGGTCAGCATCAAAGTACACAAAGATACTCATTACCAACACTACCCCTATTGCCTGGGCGGTACATGCCGCGTAGGGCGTCATTTGCCTAGGATGAACTGCTGCCAGGAACGTGGGAAATACTGACTCTCGGGCAAGCGAAAAAATGTAGCGCGAGGTTGTATTATGAAAACTCAATAATGCAGCAAATAAACTTGTAAGCATCAAAACTGACATTGCTTGAGAAACTAGTTTACCAGATAGTCTTTCTGCCATGCCATACCACAACTCGGCGGGGCTTTGAGTCGCTTGTGCAACGACATCATTCGCGCCCCAAACAATAATCAAAGCCCAAACCGATACTGCGTAAATCACCATGATAGTCGTAATTGCGATATAGGTTGCCAGAGGGATATTTCTTTTAGGGTCCTTCGCCTCCTCTGCATAGATCGCCGTGGTTTCAAACCCCATATACGAACCAACGACGAACACGATTGCTACGCCAAATCCGGCAGTGAATGTCGCCCCAGGAGTGAATGGCTGAAGCGTATAACCAGTAGGTCCACCGTGAGCGAACGCTGCAACATCAAAAATTACAATAATCGACAACTCAAGAAGGAGAAGGAACAGCAACAACTTTCCGCTAATCTTGATATTTGAGATGCTCGCGATCAATATTACTCCTAACGCAACGAAACAGCATACCCACCAACTGACGTCAATACCTAGCCACGATTTCAGGGCATCAGAAAGGAAATAGCCCAGCATGGCGTAAATTGCCAACTGCATCGCGTTGTACGCGATAATCGCTAAAAATGCGGCACTCACAGCCCAAGGTCGACCGAGTCCCTTTGCAATATATGAATAAAATGCACCTGCGTTTTTTGTATACCTGCTCATGGCCACAAAGCCTACGCTGAAAATAAGGTATACAAATCCAACAATTAGATAAACCGACGGAAGCCCAATACCATTACCGATTGCAAGCGTAGCGGGGACGGCTCCCACAAGAGCCGTTAACGGTCCGTTTGTCGCTATCACTGCTGCGACTATTGAAAACAACCCAAGCGCGTTTTTTTGCAATTGAGGTTGAGACTGCTGACTTAGCGTTGTCATGGTAGGTGTCTCCCTAGAGGAAGCAGCCGAAATTAAGGTTTTTTATTCTTTTCTTTTCTTTTTTTTCTGATACAGATCGCAACACATTTCGCCAGTCCAATGTCTACGTTCACCGACTTATCGTCAATCAACCAAAGGTTGTACCATTTGCCCTACGTTCGATTTCGAACTCAAAAATCAACCTTTTGGATGAGCTGTCCGAGAGCCATCTGAGCCTTACCTGGCATCTCAATTGTGATACGACACAGAAATCATGAAATACAGGAAAAACTGCTATCAATCCAAGCTACTGAGCATCAGACACAAGCTCTTGCTGTCACTTAGATACCGTGATTCTGGATATCTCTTCTGACCACCTTCAGAACAGCCGAGCGAGTCGAGTGGGTGCATCAGAATGTGTTTTTCGGCGAGGTTATGCGGTAAGCAGAGCAAAAATTTGAATTCACGACGTCAGACAATCGTGAAGCCATTCGATAGCCTCCAGACCCATATAAGCTTGAGCCGACGCTCACTGATCCTCGCGATCCATGATGCGACAAACACCACCAGGATCTGAGCAGGAAACAGCAAGCTCAGCACAGCGCACCAAAAATGAACACCCTATGGTTAGGGTGCCACAAAGCGACACATAAATTATTAAATTATGTGTATCTCGGTAACACGACTTAAAAAATCCCTTCAAGCTACACAGCATTCATCGGGGGTACCCCCCCCCTTTATGCGCTGAGGAGTCTTGTCTAGACGCGTCGTCTCACGAGAGAGCATGGACTCGCGACTCACCCCGCCCCCAGTTCGTGCTGGCATGTTAAATGCTTTATAGAGATCAGAGCCCGAGCGGATCCGGAGTTACCATGACCTCTAACACTCGTACCATGAATCAGTTTGCCAACCATACCTTGTCGTTTTTGTCTCAGTTGGTTGGTATCGATACTATGGCTTTTTACACCGTGGAGCCCGGGACGGATTCGGCAGAGTTTGAACTTTTCAACGTCCCGTCGCGCTTTTTCAAAGACTATAATTCGTACGGCAAGGACATTGACCCCTTTGCAACACCTAGAGCAGCTAATTATCCAGGCGCAATGGCGTTGGTAAGCAACCATTTGGGACAAACTGAACGTGATAAAGAATTTGCTGCATTTCTAACCGCCCATGGTTTCGTTGATACGCTTGAGGTGTTCTTCAAACCTGAGGGTACGTTGGTTGCGGGAATCAGCATTTTGATTACGGACCATTGGAATGACCCGATCAAACGCACCGAACTATTTCAACGCTGTAAAATTGCTCAACCATATTTAGAATTCAGTGTCGGCACTCTTCAGGGACGACCAGCGGCGGTGCGTGTAAGTGACTGGCTCACTTATGACATCGGCTTATCCAACCGAGAAATCGAAGTCACGCGCCTGGTCGCCGAAGGCAAGTGCAACAAACGAATTGCGTCGGATCTTTCCATTACGGTTGCAACTGTTAAAACTCACTTAGTGAGGGTTTTCGATAAAGCCGGGGTAAACAGTCGCGCCGAACTTATAGCCAAAATAAATTACTGATTTTTTATATGTTTAGTCTCATATCCTTGAAGAAAACGCTCCATGGTGGTCTGTCCGGGACTTTTGGACAAAGACCGCTCATGGGTGTAATTAACTAACCGCACCACCCACCCCTTGCCGCCACTTCCAACCTCTAAAATATTCAAACAAGCGTAATCCTGCTCAATAGTAGCAATATATGAACTATCAGCACCTGACAAAGCACGCGACAAGAGAGCTGTATTAACGCCTCCATGAGCTACAATTAAAAGATTATTCCATGACTGATCTGCTAATAAATTATCCATAGCGTTGTTCACGCGGACGGTGAAATCCTCTATCCGCTCACCGTTCATAAACTTACTTGACAGAGGCACCTGATGCATTCCCACAAAACATGACGCCCTCAAGGCCGCTGCCGAGAGCGCCGTAACATCCCCAGCACTAATCTCTCGGAACGATGACTCAATCACTGGAGACAGGGTCTGTTTTAGCTCTCCAACAATAATTTCGGCCGTCTTTTTCGCGCGCACATAGCTGGACGTTACGACTCGATCAATCTTCACTTCCTGAGCCGCTATAAATCGTGCCGTAGATAATGATTGCTGGATGCCTTTAGGCGTTAATACTGGATCTACAGGCAACGAACTGGCCGCAAAGTAATCGACCTCACCATGCCTTACAATGTAAATCCTTCTTCGCGCACAAGTTTCCATTCTGACTCCCGACCATCGCAGATTCTTCAAAAACTAAAGCCCCGGCATTTGCCGGGGCTGTATTACATTACCGTTTTGCAGCCTTAATTAGCGCCCCAAACAAAGGATCGTCTATTCTGCTTAACACTTTTTTAAGGCTTCGTTCAAACTCGCCCGCATAATCATAATCGCTGTTTTTATTTTCTGCGCCCTTTGCAACTGTCCATAGAGCCAAACTGTTATAGTCAGCAGCCAATGCCATTAATTGTACGCGAGCCGACATCCTAGCATCTCTTTCACCGAAATAATCTTCGCAAAGCTGCTGTGTTTGATCGTAATTCAAATCACTATAAGTTGTTATGAAGCCCAGTTCATAACACACATCCCCGTTACCCGCTAAGTCGTAGTCAACCAACCGAACTTGGCCTTCACTTGACTCCAATACGTTCGCACCATATAGGTCATTGTGGCATGGTAAGAACTCATTCCGACGCAGATCCATCACATTTTCGACCATTGCCATGACCGGGCAAATTTCATCAAGGACAGCGGGGGCGTCTAGAGAACGCTGCCTAGCGCAGGCGAACATTGCTCGGGCATCAGCGAATGGGTTCAAGTCACGAGCGAAGACGATTTCACTCTGGTGCAGTCGACGTGCAGCGTCAAGAAGCCGCTTCATGCCAGACCTCTCGCTTACATCAAGCAGACGACCAGGAATAAATTCAATGACCATCGCAAGTGGATTAGTAGATATTCCAAGCACTGAAGCGCCAAATCCTGCGCAGCCGGCCAAACGAGTATTTTCCATGACCACACCGGACGGCGGCATGACCGACATGCCCTGCCAGTCAGTGTTCCATAACTTAATCATGCACTGTTTATCATCTGCAGTGCCTTTAAGATTTTTATGCGCGCCTCCACCCGGCATCCATTCAAGTTGAATGTGATCGTGCTCCCAACCAGCAATGCTCCCTATTACTTTTCGCGCGCGTTCAATCAATACTTCATCCAGCACTACGGTATCTTGGCTCATGGTTACTTCTCCGAGGCATGGAATGGAATACGTCCAATAGCAAAGGTGTCCAAATCATCCCGCGGGATGCCCTCAACGAAGTCAGCCAGTGCCTTACCAATAACGGGCGCATAGCGAAAACCGCGGCCCGTGCAACCAGCGCCGATAACGACATTTGGCTCTTTTGGATGATTTCCCAGTATCCAATGGCCATCCTTGCTTTCGCTCCACATACAGACTGCGTAGCTGGCTGGCTCACCGTCGAGTTGAGGGAGGCGCTCGCTCAAGATATCCCTTACCCTAGCGAAATCGCCTTCACTAACTTTTTGAGAGATAGTGTCAGGATCAATGATGTCGGCTCTTGTCGCGAAGCTGAATTTATAGGTGCCATCAGGCTCCGGGCACCCATAAGCGGGAAGCGCAGAGTCGCCTGCGGGCGCTGCAAAGAAAAGGGCAGGCAATGCGGCGTGCCCTTTAGGCACTTTAAAATTGACTAGGACTTGGCGTTCCACATCGACTGGAAGCTCAGTACCCAGCACCTTGCTAGAGCGCGCGCCTGCGGTGATGACCAGTTTCTTGGCTCGGTAGACACCTGCAGTGGTAGTTACTACGACGCCGTTCTCAGTCGACTTCCACTCAATGACTTTTTCATTGAAATTAAATTTAGCGCCTTTTTCCGAAGCCAGCTTTTGCAAAGAACGGATCGCTGGCTCTACTAAGATAATTGCACCGTTGGGCTCCCAAACGGTCAATTCGTTAGGGCGCGTTTTGACCCAAGGGAAGCGGCTCTTAGACTCGCTCTGATCCAACACTTCGTATTCGAAAGTACTCAATTTCAAGTTAGAGAGCGTCTTATCAAACCATTCGGAACCAGGCTCCCCGATGAACGCAGAACCTGTTGTAACTAGGATATCTTCGGCTGCCGCCTTCGAAATTTCAGCCCATAGGGACCAAGCAGATTCAGTTAACTTGATGTAGGCGGGCCCTGAGCTATTTGACTGGCGAGCCAAACGAGTCGCTCCGCCGTGTGACCCCATCATGTGAGGCGGATGAAACTCGTCCAATGCCAGAACCTTATGACCACGTGAGGCCAACTGCCAGCTCGCTGCGCTTCCCCAAGTCCCTGCACCCAAGACAATTACGTCAAAATCAGTCATGACCTATCCTCAGCAGCTTTAAATTATTTTTAGCGCACAGCGTCGGCGGGCGCGCTGGCGTTTTTTTACAGCCCGGAACCGGCGATAGAGCCAGTGCTTCAATTGATCATCAGCGATGCTAGCGCTCCTGTCGTCCACCAAAGGTTTGATATCGCTTCACTTATTTGGCTGGTTATAATTGGCAAAATCCAGACGATTACGAGCGTGATGCGCGTACGAAAATGCTGGCGACCAAGGAGGATATATTTGCTCATCGACCGTTCCGGTCATGGAAGGCAGCTTACGAAGCTGGTACCAGAACGCGCTGCCGTCAGCAGAATCTTGGATTAGCTAGCAAGCCTACAAAAATAACTTGCTTGACCGGAAATGGAATGACCTCGCCGAATTGGTCTGCCGAGGAAACGGCTAGCGTGATTGGCTAGTTATTTATTAATAGTCGGTGAGAGACCTATCCATTAGGAATGGAGGTCCGCTGCAGATGAGCGTCTATGTTTTCAATGCGAATACGAAAACCTTCTATCGTCCTATAGATGCAGCATTGCGCTGGTGCAATCTCACTCGTTACGAAGCCCAAATTATCCAGGCGGATTGGTCTCGTCCTGAAAACCTTGCAACCCTCTTTCCCCAATGGCCCAATCTTCACATCGCTGTCGAAAGGATTTTAGACGCCATACGCAATGGTGAGCTGCCGTATGGCTGCCTCGGTGATGCATGCGATATCGCCAAAGGCGCTGGCGAAAACTCCGGCTTCCATATTGCGAGCCCTGGTCGGAGTGGAACAGCAAACCTTGAGGCTTCCCTCGCTGCTCGTAAGCCATGTCCAAGGCCTTGATGACCAAGTCGGCATCCGGCTTTCCCGACAACGCCCAACCCACAACACGGCGGGCAAAAAGATCTAGCACAACCGCCAGATACTGCCATTTCCCTTGAGCCCAGATATAAGTGATACCGCCACACCAGACGTGGTCAGGAGCGGGTCACTTCAAACACCTTGCACAGCCAATCAACCGGCTCGTGGATGCTCAACTGGTCAATCAGCGCGAACGCTCGAGATCTTCCGACATCAAGAGCGCGGTAGCCTTTTTTAAGATTGATTTTTCCCGCTCAAGGCGAGCAATTCGGGCTTCCAGCTCTTGGATTTTCTGCTGCTCCGGGGTCAGCGCTTTGCTCTGCGGGGTGACGCCCGTGCGTTCTTGCTGCACTTGGTCGACCCATCGGCGCAAAGCCGACTCGCCGATACCAAGCGAGCGGCTGGCCTCAATGAAGCTGTAATCCTGCTTGAGAACGAGGTCGGCAGCCTCGCGCTTGAATTCAGGGGAAAAGGTAAGGCGTTGTTTGGTCATCTTACACCTCGTTCTGGCGAGCATTCTCGCCTAAATGGGTGTCCGGTTTCATTAGACCACTACAGTCCCAAACCAAGCGATTGAGCTTCTTTCGTATCCAGCCGGACAAGCGTTCTGAATCGCCCCATCTCATAACCCTATGCTAAAAGGTTAATTTTCCGAACCACTTAAAATTTATAGGTCAGTGCTGCATTTGCGTAATCATGATCCCTAAAGGTGTCGTACTTAGCACTATCAGAAAAATTCACATAACTCACATCCATCGTTAGCGACTGATAAGCAAACTTAACACCAAGACCAAGCTGTTTACGCCCCTCAACCATCTGACCATCACTTGAAAAACCACTAACGTCATGGGCGAAATATACATTTGGGGAAACCCAAAGTCCTGCAATATAACTTACAGAGTAATCAAGCTGCCCTTTCAACCGATACCCCCATGAGTATTTCGTCACATACCCATCGTCTCGGCACCCATCGGGCTGTGTATTACCAGTCAAGCAGTGGCCTCCACCTAAGCTCTCATGTGCACCACTGCCATAAATAAATCCACGCCCATAGCGAATGCCTGTAAAGCTGTCACCCACATCAACATATTGAACGGCGACCTCGCTGGCGAACGTTCCTTTTTGCGCATATAACATGGCCGGAAGTGCAGTCGCGGCATTGACTGTAAACTGAGCTTTTTTCAATCTGTCGTAACCGCCAACATCCACGCCAACACCCGAATCTCGAGCAATTATTGATTGTTGCCCAAGGGGGCCAGTCCCTTGAAAAAGCGCCATTACAATATCATTTGCATTCCTCTGGACGGGCTGATTAGGGGTGTAGCTTAACTCGCTTCCCAGCGCCCAACCGCGAACCTTTGATTTTGTAGTGATACCAAAGATGCGGATATTATCCGGATACTCCCAAAAGCCCTCTGCCGGTCGCAAGCCAATATTTTCTACCGATTTAGGACCATTCAACAGCGCACCAGGGGGATCATCGCCGGTGCGCGCACTGATAATGGGCATCCGAGAGTTCAGTTGCATGGCGTAAAGACCAATCTCTGTATTAATCAACTCAAGCGGATAATGATAGGCAATGCCGAACTGACCACTGTCACTGCCCTCTCGACCGTCTCCAAGCGGTAAGTAGTTTCCATCTCTGTATTGAGCTTCCGAGGTATTGCCCGGCAGAAGTGCAGCGCCTTGGCAAGTACCGCCGGCCTTGGTAGAAAGTCCCATTTCAAAGGATACCCAGTAAGGTCCACAGGTATCAAAAACACTGGGCTGCCATTTCAGTTGATAAAATGCATCAACAGCCCCCCCTCCTGCAAAGGTAAATTTCGTATAGAGAGACCATATAGGAATATACATTTCCTTCTGCAAGTCCGCGCCCGGTTTGCGCAAGGCAGAGAAATTGACTGGATTAACCTGGTTTATTCCTTGAAAGAACAGGCTCCCGCCCCAAGGTATCGACTGCCGGCCTGCGCGTACTTCAGTTTCTCCCCCTCCGGTGGCAAATTTTCCCCACACATAAGAGTCGAGCGCTTCAATACCTTTATAGCGGGCAAGTCTCGCTGCGCCACTATCATCCAAATTCCCCCCTTTTTTGTAACCATTCGCCTGGCTACCCGAATGGACACCACTATTTTCTAATGCGTCGTCATACCACGCTTTTATACGAAGCAGTCCGCCATATTGTCCATTGGTGATCTGAATATCCGACAATAATTTATAGGGAGTGGAAAAACGATCACCGCGAGAATAGTTCAAGTCACCACCGTCCACATTGACGGTCGCCAACCCACCTGACCTCCCGACGCGTTCCCCATTGAGTCGTGTATACAAGAGTTTACTCGGCGACTGGGTACGCCAGGCCGATCCTACGCTAACGCTACTGTCTATCTGAGCACGCCACGTCTCGCTCAAATCAAACTGCACGGCCATGCAATTTTGGCTGAATGCCAAATATACGAAGACCGCACCAAAACTACTATTAATTTTTGAATGATTCACCATCATGAACGTCTCTCCTCTTATACTTATTTTCTTGAGAAACCCTATGCTCTGCCCTCCGGTATTCACCGGTGACAACCAAGTGCTTAGCGACACCAGTTTTTTTTATTGCAATCAATGGCGACTAAAAGTGCAGACACTCACCTTGGCGAAGCCTTAACTTCGCAAGATTAACCATCCCGCAGCGATCGACTTCAGAGACCATTTTTAACGTCAAACGGATTAACCAATAACCAAATCATTGCCAATCAAGGCCCAGTTCCCGACTTATTTCCTCAGTGTGTTGTCCGATTGTTGGGGCATCCCTTAGCGCAACTCTTTCAACCGCGGAAAAACGCACTGGCTGACCTACTTCTGTATAACGCCCCTCGGTCGGATGTTCGCGAAGCGTAAAAAGGCCGGACGCCTTAAGCTGCGGATCGTCGAGTAAATCATCGATCGTGTTGACGTTACTTGCAGGGATCTGGTGTTCCGATAGCAAGGCCAACCAGTCGGCGGTGGTCTTCTCTGGAAGAACCTGTGCCATGTAGCGATACAGTCGATCAGCGTTGGTACGACGCTCCATGAGCGTCGTCAAGCCTGGCTCTTCAAGGACATGGGACAAACCACTGAGCTCGAGGAATTTGAGCCAACGTCCATCCTGGTAAGGCGCAATAACGATGTACCCATCCTTCGTCCGCATTGGCTGACGAGAAGGATCAAGCTGGCGGGCGTAACCCGTACTGCCAATGGCTGGATCGAAGGTACGCTCATAGAGATGCTCCAGCAGATTGAAGCTGGCAATCGACTCGAGCATGGGGACTTCCACGTACTGCCCTTCTCCGGTCCTGATACGGTGAATGACGGCCGCCATTACTGCATAAACGGCGTGCAGCCCTGACACTTTGTCTGCGAACGCCATCGGTATGAAGCGCGGAGCGGGATTACCGTCAACGCGCGGCAGTAACGATGCGGCACCGGACGCCGCTTGAATAATATCGTCATAAGCCGGCCTCCCGCTGTACGGGCCTACTGTGTCGAACCCTGTGCAGTGCACGTAGATAATATCAGGACGTAATTTACGCACCGTTTCGTAGTCTAGATTGGCGCGCCCGACAGCATCCGGCCTAATGTTGTGAATAAAGATATCGCTCTTGGCAAGCAAGCGTTCAAACGCTTCGCGGCCGCGTGAACTCTTCAAATCCCAGACTACCGAACGTTTCCCCCGGTTAAGTCGCAGATGAAGGGGCCCCATGTAAGCGGTTTTAGCGGACTTACCTATGTTGCGCGAAGCATCACCTATTTTATCTGGCTCTACTTTGACGACGTCAGCACCCAAGTCAGCCAGAATCTGCGTGCAATACGGACCGAAAATAACGGTCGTCATATCAACTACCCGCAGATCGTTCAAAAGGGAAGGTTTCATAAAGTTTCTCCAAAAAACCGGTCAGGAGCACGATAGAGCAGCACTCCGATGCACTAAGAGAATGAACGCGAAATCACTCCCTGAAGGTTCCCCTGACATCATTGCCATCGCAATCGGCGCCACACCGTTCGTTGATACCTATGACTCATCGGTGGCCAGCATGGCGCCTGATGCTTCACGTCGAATCGTCGCTTCCGACGAGCTCAGAACAAACTCTGCGTCGACAATCTGCGGTTTGGCTTTCAACCGTTCGCCGGCATCAGGCACAGGATCAACATAGGTAACAGCGCTTATACGCCTGTCGCTTGCGTGGCGAAAAAAAACGCCCCATTGAGGCGTTCTGCGACCCTGCGGCCGACGTAAATAGGTAAATACCTAATCAGGTACTGGATGCGGTGACGTTTCAGAAAAGCTTGGCCGGCGACCCGCCAGCGAGTCAGCTCTATGCTGTCGCTCTGTGGGCAGCATGGCGATTATTCGCCCTGGCCCGACAGAGACGCCGCCAGTATTTTCCGACCAGATCTCAAGTTCTACTAACCCGACACCCTCCAACCACTTGCGTACAACGCGGCCCTTGACGACAACAGTGTCGCCTACCGTATTGAAATTGCGCATACGGAACCCACGTAGCTGCCGGATTACCCCCCCATTGCCAATGTATTGCCGCACCGCTCGCTCCCACATACCTTGTAGCAAGTAGTTGTTCGCATACATCTCTGGCGCCCCGGTGGATTTCGCAAATTCGCTGTTGTGGTGGATAGAATTAAAATCCCGGCTAGCACCGGCAGCCATCACCAATCGATAGACAGTGAGTGGAAACGACAGGCTGGCGAGTTCTTCTCCTTCAATGACTTCTTCCCAATATCGTTGTTCCATCATCATGATCTCGGATGTGGGTTATAACGAAAATAAGTAGTGCGACTGCGAGCAACCACTTCGAGATGGTCATTGAACAGTTCTGATTGCCAGGTGATAAAGGCGCCTCGTCCTACCTTGGTTTCCTTTGGAATACAAGCGATCAGCCTGGCCCCTCGCTTGAGCAGACGGTCGCCCACCGTCACTGGCAGCAAGTAATCAATTTCAAGATCCGTGACAAAAAGAGCAGTGGTTATTGGCTCAAGGTCACACATGACTCCCGACAAAGGCGTTTTCGATGGTTGGGCATCGCGCGCATCATCCGTGAAGAGAACCTCTCCCGGCCGCCACATAGGGGCCAGGGCAAAGGTCGAAAGAGCAGCGTTAGGTACCAGGAGATCTTTATAGCCATGCATCCGGGCCACATCGGTGTCGAAGTGAAGTGCGCAGTCAAACTCCAGCGGCTCAAGCCATCGGCGTACGGCACTACGCTCAATTCGATCTGCCACAAAAACGACCGGGAGATCATCGAAATCTCGCCCGATGGCAGTGATCATTGGCTGCCAGTCAGCCTCCCACGCATCAGCACGCATCGTCATATATTCCCACTCCTCTCTGCGTGATGCCTGAAAAGGTATGGCGCTGTCCTGCCGTTCACGGACCACACGCCATCCGACGGACCTGCGTAAAGATTCACAACACTCCACGGGCGATGCGCCTACCGTTAAAGATCCAGTATCAACATTTCTGATTTAGAGCGAGAGCAGCACGGGGTTAACACATCTCCCGCGGAATGCTCATCATCGGTCAAAAATACATCACGGTGGTCCGGCACACCTTTGATGATGCGCGTCACACAGGTACCGCAAGTTCCTTCCTCACAAGACGTATAGATATCGACCCCCGCCTCAGATAGCACGGAGGTTATCGAGCGGTCGGCTGGAATATCGAACACTTCCCCTGTGCTGGCGACTTGTACTTGGAATGGTTGATCATGTGATGTATCAACGGACTTTGCATTGAAGTATTCAAACCGGATGCGATGTTTCGCAATTCCGGCTTTTTCGGCTGAAGCGCAAACCCAATCAATAAACCCGCTCGGACCACAGACATAGAAATCGTCATCCTCGCGAGCCTGCGCAATCAACTCGTCGAGATCGAGTTTTTGTAGCGGTGCTTCATCATCGAAGTGGACCGCGATACGGGATGCAAATGACGAATGCTGTATGCGCTCAAGAAACGCGGCCTGTTGTTTACTTCTAGCGCAATAATGCATCACAAAGTTGCGCCCCTGAGCGTGAAGCGCCTCTGCCATGCAGAGGATGGGGGTGACGCCAATGCCGCCGGCAATGAGAATACTGCTGCGGCCTGGAAGTAACGCAAAATGATTGCGCGGCATGCCAATCTCCACCCGGTAACCTTCGGTAAACCCTTCATGAATGGCGATGGATCCCCCTCGTGATGCTGGGTCGCGCAACACGCCAATCACATAACGGTGCTGCTCCGAGGGAGCATTGCAGAGTGAGTATTGCCGAACAACGCCCGCTGAAACGTGAACATCAATGTGCGCCCCTGCTTCGAAGGCTGGCAGCGTTCCTCCATCCTCAGCACACAACTCGATGCTAATGATATCCGGAGTCTCTTGGACCCGACGAGCAACCTTCACAAACATAGTGCTATCTGTATTCACGACAGCATTCCTCTTTTTTATTGGTCTTTTCGGCTATTACGGGTTATGAGCGTTATCGCATCAGACAACGCACTGGAAGATGCTTGGGGCCGCCAACGAAGTTGGACGCTACAAAGTCCATTTCTCCAGCTGGTTCGACCTGCCGGAGCTTGGGGATAAGTTCCTCGAATAAAATGCGCATTTCCATCTTCGCCAGATGCTGGCCGAGACACACGTGGTTACCGATTCCGAACGCCAGGTGTCGGTTCGGTTTACGATCCATGTTGAATTTAAAAGGCTCCGGAAAGACTTCTTCATCACGGTTTGCAGAGCCATAGCAGAGCATGAGCCAATCATCCTTGCGGATGACACGTCCTCGAATCTCGGTATCAGCAGTGGCCGTCCGCATAAAATGCCGCACAGGGGATGCGAAGCGCAGCGCCTCGTCGATGAATTGCGGAATGAGCGATAGATCAGCCTGCAGGCGTGGCAACAACTCAGGGAACCGGCTCAATGCCCACATTGCCACAGAGGTCGAGGATGAAGTCGTATCATGGCCGGCCGTAGCGATAATGAAGTAGTAGCCGAGACGAGCAACCTCGTCGATCGGCTGACCATCCACCTGCGCATTCGCTAGCAACGTTGCGATATCGTTACGTGGATTCTTCCGGCGATCTTCGGTCAACTGTTCGAAATAAACCTTGAAGTCTTCGACAACAGCCATCATGGCTTTCCCCATCGCGGCGCCGCTCGAGTCACTCTCACCTGGGCTCTTGCGCTTGAGGTCGGAATCTTCGCTCCCGAAAAACTCCTGGGTCAGCATCAACATTCGAGGAGCGTCCTCTTGCGGAACGCCGAGAATGTCCATGATCACGTGCAATGGATAGTGCAGTGCATAATCAGTCGAAAAATCAATCCGCTGACCCTCCTGCTGCCGAATCTTCTCGACGATTTCGCTTGCCAGCTTCCGGATTCGCCCATCCAGCTTGAGGATACTGTTAGGCATGAACCATGATTGTGTCAGCGCGCGGAGATTCTTGTGCTCGTCGCCGTCCATGTGTGTCAACGCTCGCACAAAATGCGGAGTTCCTGTAGTCGCAATAACGTGTTCAAGGGCCGATTTCGGACGGCAAACAACAGAGTAATCACCGTTATGAAACAGCTTGCTATCTCGTGAGATGGCCGCGACATCAGCGTATTTGCTGATTACCCAGAACGGCTCATATCCTTCCACATTTGCACGTGCGACCGGGTATTCGGCGCGCGCCGTTGCATAAAGTGCATGTAGATGGTCCACGTTTGCATAGGTTCGTGCGTCAACCAACTGGCTGGCCAAGTCGGCAGGCAATTCATAATTCGTAGAATTCATGATGACTGTTTTCCCGTTAATGAAAGTTAACGTGTGAAACACCCAGCCTCCGCGCGGCGCACAACACTTCAATCGACGCTCTGCGTTGGTGGGAGTAGTGAGAGCAACTAACTAGCGACGCTTGAGTGTGATCACTTGAGGCTGCGTGCAGGCCAGCAGCCCCTCCACACCATGCTCTACTCCCACACCCGATTGGCGATGCCCTGAAAAGGGTGCATCAGGTGATAGATACATCGACTCGTTGATCCATACCGTTCCGCAATTGATACGCCCGGCAATGTGGAGTGCGAGTGCTTCGTCGCGTCCCCAGATCGAACTTGCAAGGCCGAACGGGCTATCGTTAACGCGGTCAATGACTTCATCGATGCTGTCGTAACGCAGCAGAGGGAGCACCGGTCCGAAGGCTTCTTCCGTCACCACTCGTGCGTCATCAGGGGGATTATCGATCAATGTAACCGGTACGAAGTATCCAGGGCCCGAGGGAATGGCGCCTTGAAAACAAATGTCAAGACCGGTGCGGCGAGCATCATCGATTAAGTCCAGGACCCGACGATACTGTCGCTCATTCTGAATGGGGCCTAGTTGGCTAAGGGGGTCCAACCCACTGCCGACTACAACGCTTTTCGCATAAGCCATGAGTCCATCACGGACGGCATCGTAGCAGCTGCGATGCACATACAAGCGTTTGGCCGCCACACACACCTGGCCGCTATTCGCGAATGCGCCCCAAAACAAGGAAGGGATCAGCTGTTCAATATCGGCATCAGGCAACACGATAGCGGCATCATTACCGCCCAACTCAAGCGTCAAGCGTTTTAATGTGGGGGCCGCGCCTGCCATTAAACGCCTACCGGTTTCGGTGGACCCGGTAAAGCTGACTTTGTCGATCCCCACATGCGTACTTAGCCATGGTCCCAGGTCATCACCACCACTCACAACATTGAGCACACCGGGGGGAAGGACGTCAGCCAACAATTCAGCGATGCGCAAAGCAGTGAGAGGCGTCAGCGGCGATGGTTTCAACACCAGGGTGTTTCCTGCCAGAAGCGCCGGAATTACCTTCCACCAGGCCAGCAATACTGGAAAGTTCCATGGCGCTAATGCTGCTACAACGCCAATTGGAACACGTCGGGTAATGCTACGACGCTCTGGCCCATCCTCGTTAACAACGTCCTTCATCAAGGTGAGCTTGCACTGACCACGCATGAATCGAACAAGACTCTCCAGCTCACGTTGTGCAGACAACAGGGGTTTACCTTGTTCTCGCGTCAACAACCTCGCCAGTTCATCTCGGGCCGCCTCAATCTTCGGTGCCATTTGTTCCAGCAGCGCCCGCCGCTGCTCGATATCAATGGCACGCCAGCCAGGAAAGGCACGCCGCGCACTTGCGACCGCATGATCCAGTTGGATACGACTGCAATCCGGCGCCTGAGCGAATACTTGTTCAATTGCAGGATCAACGATTCCAAACTGCGAATCCCCGTCTACCAGTGCGCCATCAATCAACATGTGAAACGCGTGCCGAGTGTCCATAAATGAAGCCCTTAGTAATATTGAAACAATCGCTGAACTGGCGCCTCGCCGTTAGGCGAGGCGTTCAGGGAAGCAAAACGACTTTCGTGCAAAGGCCGCGATGTTGATCGGCAATCGCTTCGTTGATGTGCGCAAGTGGATACGTTTTGATCATCCGGTCGAACGGAAAACGTCCCGCCAGATAGAGCTCCATCAGTTGCGGTAAAAATACGTCCGGTTCGCTGTCGCCTTCGATGATGCCTCGGTAGGTAAAACCTCCACGCATCAGTTGCAGCAGCGTACCGGGCAACGACAGCTCGCGTTCGTTTGCAGGGGGCACTCCGACAAACCCGAAAGTACCGCGTGCTGCGAGGATCCGCGGTACTGCCGACACGACGGAATGGCGCCCGCTCGTATCGAGTACATAATCAACGCCGTCAGGGCAAATCGAACGTGCCGCGCTGGATAGATCGTCACAGGCTGCCGGGTCAATGACATGGGTTGCACCGAGACTGAGCGCCAGCTCTCGGCGGCCCTGCAGCGGTTCGACGACAATGATCGTGCTGCAACCCTGGACTACCCCACCTAAAACGGCACTCAACCCTACGGCACCGCCTCCCAGCACCATCAACGAGCTGCGTGGCCGGCATACCATCGAACGCATCACCGCGCCGGCCCCGGTCTGGACTCCGCAGCCCAGGACACTCGCGAACTCAAGCTGTACCCCATCCAGCACCTTGACGACGTTACGTTCGCTGGCAATCGAATAAGACGCAAATGACGACTGTCCGAAAAAACTGCCAGAGATGGCACCGTCTTTTCCACGCAGGGTCTTCGAACCGTCCATGCGCGCACCGGAGTAATTGAGCGGCGTAAACAACTTGCAGTAAGGCGATGATTCGGCGAGACAGCACGAACACTGGCCGCAGGAATTGAAGGTCAACGCGACGCGATCTCCCGGCCGGACCTTGGTCACAGCTGATCCGACCTGCTCAACGATACCCGCCCCTTCGTGCCCGAAAACGGCCGGCATAGGCAATGGAAAATATCCCTCCTGGGCAACCAGATCGGTATGGCACACACCCGCACCGACAATGCGTACAAGGACTTCGTCGGCGCGAGGCGCATCCAACTCGATCGACTCCAGTTCGAAGCGTGCATTGGACGAGCGCATAACGGCGGCAACGATCTTCATGTTGGAGACACCTTTCCAATTGGCTTTAGACGTGAGATCGAGCATGCGGAAATCCCTCGGCGGTCGAATCGTCGAAAGCGACGAGTTACGAACTGAGTCCTTTGATTTCGTCGGATACACCGATGTGTCTACCCCTCTATGCCCGCCAGGCTGGCGCCCACGGTCACCCATCACCGGGCAATGAAGGCAACGCTGTAGTCAAAATAAGAAATTGGTCTTTCAAAGGTGCTGGCCGAACGGCTGGAGGTGCGTCGGAAGATGACTTGGCCAGACGATCCCCATCCACTCTGGCGCAGCAATACGATTATGGGCGGGGGCGTCCATCTCATTGCTTACATCACTCCTCCAGCCCGTCCATGACTAACGGGATCGCGCTCCGGGTCAGAACTGGACAGCAGGTGGTTTCAACGAATTAACGATAGGCGTCTAGCGGTCGCCACGGCCTCAGCTCGACTATGGGCATTAAGCTTGGAGCTGATATTGCGCAGATGGGTCCTGACGGTGCTATCGGAAAGATTCAACTTGTCGGCCATCGTTGCATTTGAGCACCCATCGGCGGTCAATTGCAGCACGTGAAGCTCCTTGCGAGTCAACGGCTCCATCAAGGCATCCAAAGAGGTAGGTTGCTCAGATGGAAGAGACGATGAGCCAAAGGCACTGATCAACACTTGTAAATAACTCAACAAGCGTTGATCACTGGATTTCATCGGCATTTCTTCGAGCACAACCTTGTACCGGTGTACGATCCGGTACATCTGTTCGCCCTCCTCTGCTATAACCTGAATAATCCCTTCAGCAGCAATAGTCCGAATCAGCTCCGCAATGGCCTTGACCGCTTCCGCCGCGTCGCCGGTACGTTGAAGAGCCAGGCTTTTAAGGACCCGCAGCTTAATGACGCGAAGGTGTCTGCCCTCCCTCGATGCTTCAATAAGTTCATGATCCAGACGTGACAGGGCAGCGAAAGCATCGCCAAAATGGATATCCCAGCGTATGCGTGCGAGCGAGAGAGCGTTAATTTCGTTCGCCAGCAACCTTTGGTGGCTCAAACATCCACCTACCGGCGAATCTATGGCCCGATCCAGTTCCTCTTTTGACGCTTGAGCGTTCCCTTGCAGGAGCAATAGCCGACCACGTTCGAGTTTGGCGCTTGAGACAATCCTTGGCAGGTGGCGATAATGGCCGAGATACTCCAATTCAGTCAGCGATCCAAACGCGGTACTCACATCCCCCCTGCTGAACGCGATGCGCGCTCGAATCATATGTCCAAGGTACATGTGATCGGGTAGTCCGACATCGCAGGCAGAAGGCAAGTAGACGTTCACCAACTGCTCTGCTCCGTCAAAATCGTTCGATTCGTAGAGCGCACAGGCGTACAACAGGCCTGCCCAGGCGTTCCCGCTTGTCAGGTTAGAGGTCATTGTGCCAGTGGCACTTAATGCCATCCGAAAGCATGCGGTTGCTTGCTGGAGCCTACCCGCCATCAAGTTGAGCAGGCCTTCCTGAGACTCAGCATACATACGCGTAAACATGCTCTCGCCATCTATGCGCCTGGCGCTGTCGATCAATCGGCGCGCCTCGGCACTGTCTCCACTGACGGTGAACACATTTGCCATCGCGTTGCGCAGTACGCTGTCGGCAAATCGACTGCAACTCGGTAGTCTTGCAAGGCTTTCTCGTCCGACGGCGAGCGCCTCGCCATACCGATCTTCCATTGCCAGAAACAACGGCAGTTGCGCATTGACATGCGCCAAGACCATCGGATCGTCGCTGCCACCACACCCGGAGTGTGTCAGCATGGCGTGCGCCGCAACTGGGCCACTGGTAAACAGCACGGCCCACACAGCCGTCGCCTGCAGCACCGGATACGTTGATAAGGCGTTTTCCGGTATGGCGTTGAACCATCGCGCGAGCAGGCGCATACGCCCTTCCTCGAGAAAATTCTGCGCGTACTCATTCAACAGGCGTAATGCGTACCCGGCGTCATTACCTTTGATTGCGTGATCGATGGCTGATGCGAAACGACTATTTTGCTCATACCAGTGGGCCGCCTTTAGATGCAGTTGCTGAACATCGCCAGCGTGCTCCGCCCGCAGGCGCGTGCGTAGAAAAGAGGAGAATAGGCTGTGATACCTATAGGAGTGCTCTTTGTTAGCGATAGAACTCAGAAAGATATTCTGGCTTTCCAGCGTCTTGAGCAGACTTTCCGAATTCGAGCCGGGGACCAAGATGTCGCATAGGGAAGGTTCGAGATACCGCAATATGCTGGTTCTGAGTAGAAACTCGCGAACGGCGCTCGGCTGGTGCGCCAGCACATCATCCGCCAGAAAATCCGCTATGGCCTGGTCCGTAATCGAGAATCGCTCGACAAAATCACTGTTCACCCCCGAGCGTTCCATAGAGAGCGAGGCCAGCCAGAGTGCTGCAATCCATCCCTCGGTCTTGCCGTGTAACCGTTTTAGCGATTCTTTTGGCAGCGCCGTTTGCTGACGCAACTGAAAATACTCACCCGTTTCATCCAAATTGAAACGCAGCGCATTCGGGCCCAACTCCAACAGGCGGCCGCGTGCACGTAATCGTGCGACGCCAATATCGGGTTGAATACGAGACCCCACGATGATCTGCCCTCCCAAGGGCAGCGCTTCAATGAGTGACCGTACAATGGCAAGAACGGCTGGCGCATGAATGATCTCGAAATCATCCAGAAACACCGCAAACGGTGCGGGTCGCGAGGACAGAAACTCCGAAATATCCATCGAAGACAGACTGTTCGCCGAACGCGTAAGCCAGCCCGAAACGGATGCTTCCAAGCAGGCAATAAACCTTGAAACGTCGTTGTCCGCACGGTCCAGCGTCAGCCACGCCGTGTCGATATTTTGCAGTTGAAGATGCCTGTTTAGCTGGAGCATCACGGTCGTCTTACCGAACCCTGCAGGCGCGTGAACAAGGACCAGGCTAGGGTTGCGCGTAACGGTATAGCGATCGTGAAGAGCGCTACGCTGGACTTCAATTGTCGGTCCGGTGGGCGGCACTATTTTTGCCGTTGGCACCATGGATTTATGTGAAGGTTTCGTAAGGGAACCGGACATTTTCTACTCTCAGAAACTCTTGTTATTTCCGATGATTCTGCGCCCCAGGCTTCGAACAGAGCAAGGTTGAAAATCATATGGCGCTCCTGGCCAATGCTGGCGCCACCCTCGGCGTGGCTGAAAATCGTCGGAAATGACGATTCGCCCAGACTGCAATGTGACTTGAATGTCCTGAACCGACTACGAGGCACAGCTATGGACTTTCGTCTTTCTCCCGATCTTCAGGCACTGCAGTTGCGCGTTCGGCACTTCATCAGAGAACAGGTTTTACCGTTCGAGAAGGACCTGCGGCAAACAGCGCATGGTCCCAGTGAAGACTTACGTACGGAACTGGTTGCAAAGGCAAAGGCCGCGGGCCTTTTGACCCCACATGCAGATAAGGAGATGGGCGGCCTGGGGCTATCACACGTAGAAAAAGCCATTGTCTTCGAGGAAGCAGGCTATTCGACCCTCGGGCCGACGGCCTTAAACATCCATGCCCCCGACGAAGGCAACATCCACTTGATGTCCATCGTCGCCTCAACGGCGCAAAAAGAACAATGGCTCAAGCCTCTTGTGGAGGGGCGAACCCGATCCTGCTTTGCGATGACCGAACCCGCGCCAGGTGCAGGGGCCGATCCATCCATGTTGATGACGACGGCGAATCGCGATGGCGACGACTACCTCATTAACGGTACCAAGTGGTTCATAACAGGTGCCGAGGGCGCGGCCTTCGTCATCATCATGGCAAAGATGGAAGACGGGACCGCCACCATGTTTTTATCAGACATGAATAGGGCCGAAATCGAGCATGTCCGTACGATGGATGCACTCGATACCTGTTTTACCGGAGGACATGGTGTTCTTCGCTTCAACAACTTGCGCATCTCCAAAAACGATGTGTTAGGAGAAGTCGGTAAAGGATTTCGTTACGCGCAAATTCGACTCGCGCCAGCGCGTCTTACACATTGCATGCGGTGGCTTGGTCAGGCGCAACGCGCCCACGACACGGCCCTTGAGCATGCTCGACGACGCCGATCCTTTGGGCGAACACTGGGTGAGCATGAAGGTGTGAGTTTTATGCTCGCTGACAATGAAATGGACCTATTGACGTCGCGGCTACATATCTGGCGCACAGCATGGATGCTAGACCAGGGCGAACGTTGCAACTTCGAATCAAGCATCTCCAAAGTCGTCTGCTCCGAAGCGCAATGGCGCGTGGTTGATCGCAGCGTTCAGATTCTCGGCGGTCAGGGAGTCACCCATGAAACCATCGTCCCTCGTATTATTGCCGACATGCGCGCCTTCCGTATTTATGACGGTCCCAGCGAGGTGCACCGCTTCAGCCTGGGTAAGAAAATCCTCGCCAGGTCGGACCAGCAAAATGATGGGAAGGATGGGGCTCGCTGATGAATAACAAATACCTGTACGAGCTATTCGATCTCAGCGGCAAGATTGCGCTCGTCACTGGCGCATCCAGTGGGTTGGGTCGGCATTTTGCTGCCGTACTGGCTCGCGCTGGAGCCGAAGTGATCATTACGGCGCGGCGAAGTGACAAGCTTCAGGAACTCATTGAGGAAATGGATCTATCCGATGATCAAATGCACGCAATCGGTGTTGACGTGACAAACGCCGCGTCCGTAGCAGCCTGCTTCGACCAGGCAACCCTCCTTGCGGGAGTGCCTGACATCATTATCAACAACGCCGGCCAGGCAATCACAAAGCCGCTATTGGAGCATTCGGAAGCTGACTGGGATACGGTGCTGGACACCAATTTAAAGGGTGCCTGGCTAGTCGCCTCCGAAGCCGCCAGACACATGGTGGCCGCAGGCAAACCAGGCAGCATCGTAAACATTGCCTCTATCCTCGGCGAGCGTGTTGCCGGCGGCGTAGCACCCTACGCCATTTCAAAAGCCGGCGTATTGCAGGCGACAAAAGCGATGGCGCTTGAATTGGCGCGACATAAAATCCGAGTTAATGCGCTGATGCCTGGTTATGTAGTTACCGATCTCAATCATGATTTCCTCACTAGTGAAGCTGGCGAGAAACTACGCAGGGGCATTCCTGGTCGTCGCTTTGGAAAACTATCCGATCTCGACGGACCTCTTCTTTTATTAGCGTCCGATGCGGGAGTCGCCATGTCCGGCAGTTGCCTGGCAGTGGATCATGCCCATCTTGTAAGCTCGTTGTGAGGCCTATCATGGATGTCACTCAACGCGAGGCGATAGAGCATTTTATATTGCGAGCTGCCGAGGCTTCTTACGTATCAATCCTCGACGCTAAGCCACTTTCCGGTGGCGCAATCCAGGAAAATTGGTTAGTCACCCTTTTGATTCATGACGGATTCTGGGATGGGCGGCTGGAATGTGTGTTGCGTTGCGACTCCCCGACGGCTGGAGTGGCGATCAGTCATGGACGCGCTCAAGAGTTTCAATTGTTAAAGACGGTCTTTGTCGCCGGCGTCAAAGTGCCGGAGCCTTTATGGTTGTGCGAGGACCGTTCTGTCATCGGCCGCCCCTTTTTCCTGATGCGACGAATCGGCGGCACTGCGGCCGGCCACATCTTGGTTAAAAATCCAGGTTTTGCCCCTGATCGTATCCAGTTAGCCGACCAACTTGGGCGTGAGTTGGCCAAGATCCATTCTGTGACGCCCCCCCATGCCGAGCTCGACTTCCTTATTTCTTATGATGAGGCCCCTGCCATCCACCGAATTGTTCAGCATCGAGCATTTCTCGACGCGCACTACTGCGCATATCCCGCTCTTGAGTGGGCGCTGCGATGGCTGGAGCGCCATGCTCCACCGCGCACTATCGTCACATTAACCCACGGCGACTATCGCACGGGAAATTACATGGTCGATGAGAGCGGACTGACAGGAATTCTCGATTGGGAGTTCGCGGGCTGGGGTGATCCGCTCGAGGATATTGGTTGGTTTTGTGCAAAATGCTGGCGCTTCGGCAAGGTAACCGCAGAGGCAGGTGGCATCGGAGCTCGAACCGACTTTTACCGCGGCTATGAGGCGGAATCGGGTCGTCGCCTTGACCATAAGGCGGTGCATTACTGGGAGGTAATGGCTCATGTGAACTGGGCGATTATCGCAATTCAGCAAGCGCAACGGCATTGCTCGGGCGAGGAACACTCACTGCTGCTTGCCCTGACAGGACATATAGTCCCGGAACTGGAGTGGGAGCTCCTCAACCTGACGGAGAATGACTGATGCGCCAGCAACCCGCCGGAGAAGATTTACTTATCTGCGCTCGCTACGTACTGCGCGATGAAATTCTGCCCGCACTGCCTGATGATCGCAAACATGCACTACGCATGGTACTGAACGCTATTTCGATCGCTCAGCGCCAACTGCACTACGGGAGCGCACCGGAACTCGAGGAGCTCTTACATATACGAACCTTACTGGACGACCAGGCATGCTCCCTGAACGATGGTCTTCGTCAAGTTGCTCGAATCATCAGAAGCGGCGGCGGCGATCCCGGCCAACGGAACAGAGCAGCGCTGATAAGCCTTTTGCGATCTACCTCTCAACGGCGATTGAACGAAAGCAATCCAAATGTATTAGCTGCGCGACCTTCATGAGCAAACTCATTCTTATGCCCAATGAACTGGTTTCGACCAGGCCACGCCGACTCAGCTGTCATTCCGGATCAGACGATTTTCGTTGATACCTGGCGCATGGCGTTCTCGTCGGGTGCCATTCGATAGAGTCGATAATTGCATCGTATTCCGTGGATTGTCTTTGCCTTGATCGTCGGAAGCGACGATCTGAATGTGGCGTTCGTCCCCTAGGATAACGGATATGAATACATACCTTGATAGAACTCCCGTCATCGTTGGCGTCGGCGAAATTACCCAGCGAACCAAGGATCCAGCGCAAGCGAAGGAGCCATTGAAGCTGATGGAAGCAGCCCTTCGCGCTGCGGATAAGGATGCCGGCGCAAACGTACTAGGACTGCTCGATTCACTGGAAGTCATTCAGGAGTTTTCCTGGCCATACGTCGATGCACCAGGTCAGTTAGCTGAACTGTTGAGAATAAATCCCACTCATCGCCACTATGGCCCAGTGGGGGGCGAGACGCCTGTGAAGTTCATTCATGAGGCGGCCCTTCGGATATTGCGCGGCGATTGTGAGGTCGCCGCAGTGGTGGGGGCCGAGGCTCAATATGCGGTGACCGCCGCCACAAAAAACGGCTTTGATTTACCTTGGTCCCCCATCGATCCAGATGCCAGGTTGATACGCGGAACTAACTACCTCAACCCGGTCGCAGTGACGTTGGGAGTCGCATCGCCTGCACACGTATATCCCTTTTACGAGAATGCGGCGCTAGCGGCATGGGGGCAAACGCCCGCCGCCGCGGCGCAGGAATCGAGCGAACTGTGGGCGCGCAATTCTGTGGTCGCGCGGGACAATCCTTACGCCTGGAACCAACAGTCGTTTTCAGCCGAAGAAATCGTGACGCCGGCGATGGATAATCGATTAGTCGCTTGGCCCTATACCAAACGGATGGTCGCCAACCCTCAAGTCAATCAGGGTGCGGCCATTCTGTTGACGAGTTTGGGACGTGCTCGACAGCTCGGCATACCGTCGGACCGTCTGGTCCATATCTGGTGTGGCGCCGCAGCTCAAGAGCCTGCTGACTATCTGGATCGTGACCAATATACGCGAGCAGCTGCCCAGGATGCAGTTCTCAACGGAATTCTTGGGCTGGTTGGAGATGCGGGACGCTTCGGTGTACTCGAACTATATAGCTGCTTCCCCATTGTGCCGAAAATGGCACGTCGTATCTTGGCCTTGGCACCTGACTCAACAGTGACGTGTACAGGAGGCCTCAGTTTCTTCGGCGCCCCTTTGAACAACTACATGACCCATGCGACTGCCACCATGGTACGGAAACTAAGAGGTCAGCCGAAATCGTTGGGGCTTCTGTACGGACAAGGCGGTTATCTCACAAAACATCACGCAATTGTTCTGGGGTCCCTTGCCCCTCAACGCTGTCGCTTGACCGACGATTACAGTGTTCAGTCGATGGCGGATGCATCCCGGGGCCCTACTCCCCCCCTTGCCCTGGCGTTCACCGGTCGGGCTGCTATTGAAACGTTTACGGTTCTCTATGCGAGGGACGGTAGCGTCGTGCGCGGTGTAGTTATCGCGCGTACGCCAGAAGGCGCGCGCTTATTGGCTGGCGTGGAAGCCCGAGACGAACGCAGCATTTCAGCTCTAACCAATGCGCAGCGATCACCTATTGGATGCTTCGGCGACGTCACCTTAAACACTGATGGGTTGCAAATTTGGAGCGTCAGTTCATGAGTATTTTCGCAGAAGCTGCTTTCGCATCGGACTTAGTCACTCTGGAAGTACTCGAGGACCATATTGCCTTGGTTACTCTAAATCGGCCTCTCGCGCGTAACGCCATCAATGAAGAAATGGCAGTTGCCCTGGAAGCGATAGTTTCTCGGACAGAGGCGGATCAAGACGTTTGGGTCATTGTGCTAACGGGAACCGGAAGCGATGTTTTTTGCGCGGGGGCAGACCTCAAGGAAGTCGCGGCAGGCAGAGCGGCCGGGCTTTTCACGAGAAATGGCTTTGCAGGGTTCGTCGATGCAGAAAGAAGAAAGCCCTGGATTGCGGCAGTCAATGGCAAAGCATTGGCCGGTGGGTGCGAGATTGCACTCGCGTGTGATCTGGTGATTGCCGCGCAAAATGCGTCATTTGCGCTCCCTGAAGTCTCGCGTGGTGTGCTTGCCGCAGCGGGCGGCTTGTTTCGTTTGCCTCGGGCGCTTCCGCGCAACATTGCAATAGAAATGGCGCTCACCGGCGACAGTATTGATGCGACCCGAGGCGTCGAACTGGGGCTGGTAAACAGAATGGTTCCACACCCCGTGCTGGTGGAAGAAGCACTTAAGCTCGCAGCGCGAATTACCCGTAATGCACCAATTGCCGTGCGCGAGAGCTTGCACGTCATGCGGCAGGTACCGGACCTCGATACAGACGCATTACGTGAACTGACTCGGCGATGCCGAGACCGTGTGGCTGACAGTGAAGACTACCAAGAAGGTCCCCGCGCCTTTGTCGAAAAGCGACCTCCCCGGTGGACGGGCTGTTAACGATTACGTGTAGACGCCACGCCTGGTTGAGTCGGCAGGTCATATTCAGCGACGATGATAAGAGAGAAAAAATGAACGATGTCTTCGTGTACGACCATGTTCGGACCCCCCGCGGCAAAGGACGAGTGGACGGCGCACTCCATATGGTAACTCCCGTAAAGCTGGCGGCAACGGTGTTAAAGGCCCTCAAGGAACGCAACGGTATCATTCCGGAAGATATCGAAGATGTCGGTTTCGGCGTGGTCATGCCGGTGGGTGAGCAAGGCGCGGATATCACTCGCTCGGCATTGTTATCCGCAGGCTATGGCGATTCGGTATCCGGCTATCAAATCAATCGTTTCTGCACCTCCGGCCTGGACACAGTGAAATTTGGGTTCGGACTCATCGCATCAGGCCAAGCCGATGCAGTGATAGGTGGGGGGGTGGAGTCAATGTCCCGAGTGCCAATGGCGTCCGACGGGGGGGCTTCCTACACGGACCCACAGCTTGGACTGCAATTTCCGTACATACCCAACGGGGTGTGCGCAGACTTGATGGCCACCCTTGATGGCCTTACCCGCACGGACCTTGACGCATATTCGGTAGAGAGCCAGCGCCGGGCGGCAATCGCACGGGATAGCGGCTACTTTGACCAATCAACTGTCGCGGTGGCCGATAAATTTGGTCATGTGCTTCTGGAACGTGACGAAGCCCTGCGCCCCGCGACCACGCTGGAAGACTTAGCCAAACTCAAGCCTGCATTTTCCGGGATTGGTGAGGCAGGCTTCGACGATATCGTACTACGTCGGTACCCCCACCTTGAGTCGGTCAAACATATGCATACGGGCGGTTCCTCCAGTGGCGTCGTGGATGGTGCCTGCGCTGTACTTTTGGGCAGCAAACAATATGGCGAGCGGTGTGGCTTGCGTCCCCGGGCACGGATTGTGGCGACAGCCACATGTGCCTCCGAGCCACTGTTGAGTCTGGCGGGGCCGGTCCCGGCCATCGACAAGGTCCTTGCACGTGCAGGTTTGACCATCCAAGACATCGATCTTTTCGAGGTTAACGAGGCCTTCGCCGTTGTCCCCCTGCGAATCATGCGCCACTTTGGAATTTCACACGCAAGCATGAATGTGAATGGCGGCGCGATTGCATTGGGGCATCCACTCGGCGCAACGGGCTCCATCCTGTTTGGGACGGTATTGGACGAACTGGAACGACGTGGCCTGGGGCGCGCACTTGTGACCTTGTGTGCGGCGGCCGGCCAGGCCACAGCTGTAATCATCGAGCGTGTGTGAGACGTACTTATGACTAAGAATATCAATCTGGAAGTCGACAATGATGGCGTGGCTCTGATTACGCTCAATGTGACTGATCGCAGCATGAACATTTTTACGCCTCAATTGGCAGAGGACCTGCAAGCGGTCGTGGCCGAACTCAAGAGTCGATTGGAAGTCGTCGGCGCAGTGATCACGTCGGGAAAGAAAAATGGCTTTATGGCAGGTGCGGATCTGCTGGATTTCGTCACCGCGTACGATCGCGGTCTGACAACTCAACAGGCAATCGCTCTGGTTGCACCTGTTGCAAAGGCCCTGCGCGAGATGGAACGCTGTGGCAAGCCTATTGCTGTAGCCATCAATGGCTTGGCGCTTGGGGGAGGTCTGGAGCTATGCCTTGCATGCCACTATCGCGTTTTAGCTGATGATCCCAACGCCGTTGTCGGCCTGCCTGAAGTAACGGTCGGCTTGCTCCCCGGCGGCGGAGGTACGCAAAGACTTCCCCGCCTGATCGGTATCTCCAATGCTTTACCTTTGCTTATTTCTGGACGTCACATCAGTGGAGCAGAAGCGCTGAAACTCGGAGTTGTTGATCGCCTTCTTCCTGCGACGCAGATTGTCGAAGCAGCAAAGCGCTGGGTACTTGCGAACCCCAGCTGGCAGGCCCCATGGGACCGTAAAGGATTTGTAGTTCCTGGAGGAGCGGGAGCGATGGCACCAAATGCCATGGAAAATTTCAGCCTGGGCCTTGCTAAAGTCCGACGTGATACTCAGGACAACTATCCAGCCCCGACCGCTATCATGTCAGCGGTATACGAAGGGACACAGGTACCGATCGATAAAGGGCTGAGCATAGAGCAAGGGTATTTTGGTCAGCTTTTGGCAGGCCCCGTGGCGCGGAACTTGATGCGCACAATGTTCATTAATCGTAATGCGGCCCGAAAGCTGGCGCGACGACCACCTGCGATTGAGAAAATGCCCGTGCGCCGCCTTGGCGTTATTGGAGCGGGCATGATGGGGGCCGGAATTGCTCAGGTAGCTGCCGCTGCCGGCATTGACGTAGTTCTGATTGACATGTCGCAGGATGCCGCTGAGGCAGGTAAGGCAAAGGTTGCCGCAGGCTATGCGCGAGATGTCAAAGTTGCGCGCTCTACGCAAGAAGAGGCTAATTCACAGCTGAAGCGTATTCGTCCTACGGCCGATTATGGCGACCTGATCGGTTGCGACTTTGTGATTGAAGCGGTGTTCGAGGATCGAGGTATCAAAGCTGAGGCTTTCCAGCGTACGCAGAAAGCAGTCAAATCATTTCCTGCGCAGTTCGTCATAGCGTCAAACACCTCGACGCTGCCTGTCACTGGTCTAGCTGATTTATGGTGCAAACCTGAAGACTTCATTGGCTTGCATTTCTTTTCGCCAGTTGAGCGTATGTCCCTTGTGGAAATCATCCTGGGCAAACACACGTCGCAGCAAACACTCGCTCGTGCCATGGATCTTGTCGCCCAGTTACGCAAAATTCCGATTGTTGTATGTGACAGCCCTGGTTTCTATACCAGCCGAATTTTTTGTGCCTACATCGACGAAGGCATGTCCATGCTGGCCGAAGGCGTAAGCCCTGCCTTGATTGAAAACGCTGCTCGCCAAGCCGGCTTCGCGACGAGTCCTTTGGCTGTCACCGACGAAGTCTCGCTGGATCTGCAGAATAAAGTTATCAAACAGGCGCGCGCGGACGAACTACCTGAGCGATTTTTGCGAATACATGCCCAGCCTGTGGTGGACGCAATGGTTTCCATTGGGAGGCTCGGTCGTAAAACCGGGGGCGGATTCTACGATTTCATTCCTGGACAACCGAAGCAATTGTGGGGCGGATTATCAGCGTTGTTTAACGTGCTGGCGGCGCAGCCTGACGTCACCGAGGTTAAACATCGCCTTCTGTATATCCAGGCACTTGAGTCGGCACGCTGCATCGAAGAACAGGTCGTGTTGGAGGCCGCAGACGCCGATCTGGGTGCTGTTCTGGCCTTGGGTTTTCCCAGCTGGACGGGCGGGACACTGTCGTTGATTGAAACCGTTGGTGCAACGCGGTTTGTTTTCGAATGCGATCGGTTGGCGGACAAGTATGGGGAGCGGTTTCGCCCTTCGCCATGGCTACGCGAGCGCTCCCTCGAAGCATCTCCTTTCTATCGAGTGGCTAACGTATCCGAAGAGCAGCAATAAATTGCCGACCTCAAGCAGACCGTTGAATCTGAGAAGATAAAAATAATGACTCCCTATTCGTATCCCCTAATTATCAAGCAGTTGCTTGTGTCGCCAATCGCGCAACGCTCCAATCAAGAAATTGTATATCGCGATCAGGTCCGGTTCAGTTACCCCCAACTGCTGGAGCGCATTGCGCGACTAGGCAGTGCGCTATCGACATTGGGTGTAAAAATTGGCAGTACCGTAGCTGTACTGGATTGGGACAGCCATCGGTACCTTGAGTGCTATTTTGCCGTTCCTATGCTTGGGGCGACACTGATGAAATCCAACGTTCGACTCCCCCATGACCAAATTGCTTATACGCTCAACCATTCAGGAGCCGACACTTTATTGGTCCATGTGGATTTTGTACCGCTCCTTCAAGAAATTCGAGCGAGTCTTGCCCATGTGAAGCACATTATTTGTTTAAAGGATGATGGGCAAACGACTGATGGTTTTGATTGGGACGGTGAGTATGAGTCCTTGTTGGGTAAGGGCAATGCTCAACATGAGTTTCCAGACTTTGACGAAAATACTCGTGCAACGCTTTATTACACCAGCGGCACAACTGGCGTCCCGAAGGGCGTGTATTTTAGTCACCGCCAACTCGTGCTGCACTGCCTCACAGTACTGGCCAGCGTCTCGCAAGCGGGCGAAAACGGAAGACACTCCCGTAATGATGTGTACATGCCTCTGACCCCCATGTTCCATGCACATGCCTGGGGCTATCCTTACATAGCAACGCTCTGTGGTTGGAAACAGGTCTATCCAGGAAAATTCGACGCAGGCAATGCTGTACGGCAGGCCATGACTGAAGGAGTGACCTTCTCTCACTGCGTCCCGACCGTTCTGGATATGGTGCTCAACTCCCGCGAAGCGCAGGGCGTTGATTTCAACCACTGGAAAATACTTATTGGCGGGAGCGGAATGCCACGTGTTCTTGCTCAAAAAGCGCTGGATCGGAATATCGATGTCTATTGCGGCTATGGGATGTCCGAAAGCTGCCCACTGCTCACATTGGCCCAGGTAAAGACCGACACATTGGCTCAGGCTGAAAATCCGCGTGAGAAGGAACTCGACCTGCGTTTGACCCAAGGTATGCCGATACTCATGGCCCAAGTTCGTATTGTCGATCAGGATATGAACACAGTACCCGCCGATGGGGTGGCCATCGGCGAAGTGGTGGTACGCACCCCGTACCTGACTGCGGGATATCATAACAATCCAGAGGCTTCTGCTGAGTTGTGGAGGGGGGGCTGGCTGCACACTGGAGATATCGGTCGATTCGACGCTCACGGCTATCTCCATCTCGTCGACCGTCAAAAGGATGTAATCAAGAGTGGAGGTGAATGGATTTCCTCAATCCAACTCGAAGACCTCATCAGCCAGCACCCAAGTGTGCGGGAAGTAGCGGTCATAGGAATAGAAGACCCGAAATGGGGCGAGCGCCCGGTCGCACTGATTGTACCGAACGAACTGGAAGGTATGACCATTGACAAATTGAAGGCTCACTTGCGTGTCTTCGTAGAACTAGGTGAACTTCCCTCATTTGCGGTGCCGGACTGTTACTTATTCGTTGATAACTTAGCAAAAACCAGCATTGGAAAGTTAGATAAAAAGCAATTGAGGGCTGATTTCAAAAATCAGGCGCAGTTACGTTCTACCTAGGGGTTGTCTGAAAAGTCAGCCCGCAAGCATTTCTCGATACAGACCAGTGTAACCATGGCTTTGAAGCTGCTCGCCAGTTTTTCGTATCGCGTACAGAGCCGACGTTTTTCTTTCAGCCAACTGAACAGCCGTTCGATCACGTTGCGCTTTTTATACTGTGGCCTGTCGAACAGTCGAGGCTTGCGATGCATCTTGCGCAAGGGAATGATCGGCTGCATGCCGTAGCGGTCACAGTACTGACGCAGTATCTGGCTGTCATAGCCCTTGTCCGCCAGTACACATCGGCAACGCTTACGCGGACGACCCTTGCTACCTGGCAGGCTGATCTGTTCCAGTAGCGGCATGAAATAGCGCGAGTCGGCTTCTTGACCGGGCGACAGCATAACAGCCAGCGGGAAGCCATGGCTGTCGCAAGCGAGATGTATTTTGGTGGTCAATCCGCCTCGGCTACGGCCTAGGCAGTGGTGTTGCGGTTCTTGCGGGCCCCTTTTTTTCCAGCACCGCTGGCCGCTCGGGTAGTTCGAATCGATGTCGAATCGACCATCCAGGTATCCAGATCGATAAAGCCGTCTTCGCGCAAACGAAGGTGTAAATGGCGCAGAACCTGCTCAAAAGTGCCGTTGTCACGCCATTGTCGGAAACGCTAATAAACGGTCTTCCAAGACCCAAAGCGCTCTGGAAGATCTCGCCATTTGGCACCAGAGCACAAAATCCAGAAGATTCCGTTAAGCATCTGGCGGTCATCGCACCTTGGCCGCCCCATGTGTTGAGGAGGAGAAACGATGGCTTCGATCGCCCAACGCTCAGATGAAATTTCATAGCGGCCTGTCATGACGGCCCTCTTGGCAATCAGAGGGCATCATTTTAGCCAAAGAGACTTTTCAGACAAATCCTAGCGGCGTAACGCCCCCCATCAACAGCAGTTCCAGTAATTTGCAAATGAATGCAACGCACTTTTTCGATCAGACACTCAGCATCCTGTCGTGAGCCAAAGGTGGTTCCAGAAACAAACAATCCGGTCCGCCGCAATCGGCCAATCATATCTTCACGAAAAGTTGAGTGATACCATATACCTGCCAATGCAAGCGGGTTAATGCTTGCAACATTAGGGAGCTAATGCGACCGATCAGCATGCTGCTGTAGTCCCCATGCACCTGCCAGCAGATCGAATTCAGTCCGAAAAGACCTGGATCACCCTTGGTGATTTTTCAGAGCGATTTTGCCAAGAGACAGACCGGTCAAACTCATAACCTGGGTTTCGATATAACAACGAATAGATTCCACGAAACCTAACTTGGAAAACACAAGCAATTAATGTACTGTCTGGCTTTTTAAAAAACCAGACAACACAATCTACTTAAGCGTACTCAATAATACCGAGCTGCTTCGCCATAAACAACTCATTTCGCTCAACAATCTCCTCGACAATCATTCCATTTGCATTGAATCGAAAATAGGTTAGTGCCGTCCATGAAAGGTCTTTTCCTGTGACATCAAATCCGTGCCAAGTATTAGAGCCCTTTGCCTGATGCATTAACGCCACCACTACTACATCGCCAGCCACAACTTCTTTTTGGAAAGTCGTACATATAGACTCATATCGATCAGTTACATTCAGCTTCAAAGCTTCTTTAAAAAGCTTCACCCCCACGATAGGGGTAACACAGTCAGGTCGGTGAACAATGACATCATTCGCAAAAAACTCGCTGACACGATCCACATCTTTCCCATCAACGCAGAATTTAAAATAGCTTTTTACTAATTCTAGATTATTACTCAATTTAAATTCCTATCGAATTTCCTCCAGCTCAGAAAATCTTTGCTGCAAGGGATAGAAATAGATTAACGGTAGCAATTAAACTGGAAAAGCCTATAACTGGAAATGACATTTTCGCTCAATGGAACAATGCTTATGGATCGCTGGACCGAATATGAACTGTTTGTAAAGGTCACAGAGCTGGGTAGCTTGAACAAGGCAGCTGAGGCGCTGGGCCTATCCAATGCTGCTGCAAGCCGCCACCTAGCGGCGCTCGAAAACCGTCTCGGCGCGAGATTGATAGAGCGCAGTACCCGTCGATTATTTGTGACTGAGATTGGAAAGGACTTCTATAACAATTCCAAAGCCGCTCTGCTGGCCATGCAAGGCGCCACCGACGCCGTCTCCGCGGCCAAAAGCCACCCAATGGGTGTATTGCGTGTTACCGCCTCTTTATCGCTGTGCTTACAGCATATATTGCCACTGCTGCCTAACTTCAATCAGCAGTACCCAGATGTTCGCTTGGACATTGTTGCTGAAAACCGTTATTACGACATCATTGACGATAACATTGATGTAGCGCTTCGGACACGTGAAAGTGAGCCTGACACCAGCCTGGTGATTCGGCGCTTGACTGAGACACGGCGCACGTTAGCCGCATCGCCTGATTATTTGCAACGTCGCGGCTGTCCCGAGCACCCGAAGGCATTAGTGAATCATCAACTTTTGCTTTACACCTACGCCACCGCCCCTTACGAAATGGTTTTCCGGCGCGAGGAGGAATCCATCACGATCACGACAAAAGCATCTCTTGAGTCCAACGATGGTCAGCTCTTGCGGGCAGCAGCACTGCAAGGGTTAGGGATACTTGCTCAGCCCACGTATGTTATACACAATGATATTGTTGCGGGTCGATTGGTTCCAGTATTAGCCGACTGGAGCCTACCCAGACTAGCCATCAATCTTGTTTATACATCGCGGCAGCATTTGCCTGCGAAAACGCGCGCATTCATCGATTTTATCGTCAAAGAATTTAAGCACTTAGACTAACGCAAGGACTGTATGGCATGCGGCACCGAATGAAGACGGCTCAAATATCTAATCTGCTTTTATACAGGTCGAGGTAGGAACAGCAGTTATCTGCCGCCCACGCACAGATCCGTACATGCGGAACTACCGCATACGGCTCCTGCCTCGGGTATGTGACGCAAAGCTGTTGGCGCTGATGCGGTTTTGACCCAGGTTACTGATTTATCTGCCCCATGTGCAGCCTCTGGAATCCCAAGCAAGGTCATGATTGCTGAGTATTCGAATGGGTTAATGACTTCCGGCGGCTTGGGTCAAAATCGCATCAGCGCCAACATCGAGAGCACCAAGACGATGATCGATTGGGTTGAAGCGCAGTTCGACATCAAGCCGCAACGCCTCATCGACGATACCGAGTACGGTACAGCGCCGATGTAGGCCTGGATGGTGGAGGAAAAGGACATCGAACCTCACGTGCCGATGCGGGACAAAACCGAGGCCAAACAATCCAACGTAATATGGAGATCCACTAATAGCCATCCGAATCCAACTGGATCTCTGTCAGAAAACCGCCAGTCGCGATCGCTCGCACACCCGGTTCAAGTGGGGGAAACATTGGGGGCATATTTGAAATTTTTCTGCCTGAAAATACCGTCCTAGAGGCTAGTCAAAATGTTTTTTGGAAGCTCTGTCAACATGGAGCAGCTATGACTGACAGCTCTCGGCCGATTCTGTTGAAAAAGTCGGTCTGCCCAAACTGCCTGATCATTTACCGGTGAAAATGCCTTTTTTGCACACTGCTACGTGAAATCCGAGTCCGGAAGCCTCTGCCAAAAGTAAAGATCTCAATCTCGGACGCGTACTTTTTTGATGCGCAAACCAGGGCCGACTTTTTCAACACAATCGGCCAGAAGCAGTCGTTCAATTCTCTACAAAATCAGGGGCGGTTCATTGAAAGCCAGATTACTGGTCGCCATCCTCGTGAGCCATCTGGACAAACCGATATAGCGGTGAGTCTTCTGGCGCATGTCGATATACCAGTGTGAGAGGAACCGTGTAGCTGGATTGAGTATCAATATCTCGATATTTCACACTTTCTCGATGCAACGATCTCAAGGTCTCAGGCACGATAGTGATCCCCTTGCCCGCTGCAACCAGCGTGACTGCGGAAAGCAATCTCGGTACATCGGCTACGATGCGCGGCGTGAACCCGGCCTCTAAAAAGGCAGCAAAAAGCACGTCTTGGATGCCTGGTCCACTAGCCCGCCGATAAAGAACAATGCCTTCTGCTCTCAAAGCTGACAAAGCAATGGGACCGGATTCCTGCGCCAGATGATGTCCGATCGGCAACGCGACAACCATGGGCTCTTGACACAGTACAACCGATTTCAGCATGGGATATCGCAGAGTTGTTGATCTTACAAACACAGCATCCAGCGACTCCTCCAACATCGCGTCAAGTAAATCCCGCGTTGTATCTTCGTGAGTATCAAGCGCGACTGTTGGATATCTCGTGTGAAATGCCCGTATCAGCTGAGGAACTTTTGGGTGCAAGGATGCGGAGCTCGTATATCCAACGGCGATCCGTCCATACTCACCGCGAGCAGCCTGCTGTGCCCGCATGACCGCCCGATCTACGTTGGTCAGCAGCTCTCGAGCTTCCTTTAAGAACACATGGCCCGCTGCATTGAGACGAATGCTGCGAGGAGTGCGGTCGAACAGTTGCACCTCCATTTCGCGCTCCAAATCCCGAATTTGTGAGCTGAGTGGCGGCTGCTGAATATTGAGTCGCTGCGCTGCACGAGTCATATGTTCTTCTTCGGCGACCACAACGAAGTAGCGCAAATGACGAAGCTCCATGACAACAATAACTTTTATATATGCTTATGATATTTTTGATATATTTTACATTGAACATGAGCCCCCATACCATCTTGTAGTCGCAATCATTTGCAGGGTCTGGTTATGAGTATCGACTTCCATTCCAGTAACAACAGGTATACCTACGCCGCCCGAGACGCCGACAGCGGATGGGCAACGGCTATTAATTCCATGCTCGCCCCATCAGGTAAACGCGTGGCGGATATCGGATGCGGAGGCGGGATCTACTCCATCGCATGGAGCAAGCTGGGAGCTAGCGAGGTTACTGGCGTCGATTTTTCCGCCGAGATGGTCGCCGCCGCTCGGGAAAAATCAGCAGGGCAGCCTGGAGTCTCCTTCCAAGTGGGCTCCGCTGAGAACACGCACTTGGCGAATGAAAGCATGGATATTGTTTTCGAGCGTGCACTTATTCACCACCTCAAAGACTACGACGCTTGTTTTTCCGAAGCTTTTCGCGTGCTTGCCGCTGGCGGGAAGCTGCTCATTCAGGATCGCACGCCTGATGACGCGCACGGTGCTGGGTCGCCAGTGCACATTCGCGGGTATTTTTTTGAATGCTTTCCTCGACTACAGGAAATTGAAGCCAGCCGAAGGCCTACTGATGATCGAGTTGTAAGCGCCTTATTGAAGGTCGGGTTTGAAAACCCACAGGCTATCCAGCTCTGGGAAATCAGAAAGATCTACGAGAATTTTGAAGACTTGGAATCTGACCTGCGCAATCGTACCGGCCGATCTATCTTGCACGAACTTGATGATGAAGAGTTGACCCACTTGATCTCATTCATTGGTGCCCGTGTCGATACTAATAAGCCGATCAAAGAAATGGACCGTTGGACATTATGGCTTGCTGATAAACCTTAGGCTGGCTTACGATTTAAATTAATGTGTGGCTGCTCTGGGTCGAAGGCTGCTGCCCACTAGTTACTGTTTGAACGCATCTAGATCATTGATGACGTCCAAACTTATCCAAACACCGCTCTGCCAATAGTTTGTTTAAAGTTTGGCGTGACAGTGTAAGCTTCAATAGAAACGTAAGCCGAGCTTAGTTTTTTTGCATCATATGGCTGAGGGACTGGCCGATCATCAGAAGCGCTCATTGAATATCGCGGGCAAGGTGAGCTCCTTGACGAAGCTTGCTGAAGATAGGCTTAAGGTCATGCGAACTACCTGTACGACGTCATGTACAGGAATCAAGTAGCCTTCACCACGTTGCTCGGCAACCCCCCTCGGAGTACTCATTAGGTCTTCGGTATTTAGATCGCCTAAGTTCAAACAGGTCACGCCCAGGCGTTGCTGTCTGTAACCTTCGCGCAATGCATCGGCGATACCACGCAATGCAAACTTCGAGGCTCCAAAAGTGACTTCTGGTCTACCACTTTGCGGCAAGCCAGAAGTTGAACCAGTCAATATGATCCTTGGGTTAGCGCTTCTGAGCAGAACTGGGAGCAGCCGCTTTATCAGCATAATGGTCGAAGTGATATTACAACTGACAATAGCTTCCACTTGGTCGTCGTTGTCGGCCAAGAAGTTGTATGCGGGATTGAAGGCAAACTCTTCCCATATTCCTAAGTTGTAGATCAGCGTATCAAGCCCATCATCCACCACGGCCTGCTCGATTATTTGAGCAGCCTTTACGGGTTCACCAAGGTCTGCTTCTACCCAACGCACGACGACACCGGCGTTATGTGCAAGGTTTGTGGGGCGGGTGCGAGAGACACCTATCAAGGTGTCCCCATGCTCGCCCAATCCGTCAATTAGAGCTCTGCCCAACCCCTTGCTTGCCCCGACTACCAAAGTTCTCATTATTGCCTCCTTGACCTACGCGGCCACCGCATGGCGTGTATGTAAGCACACGATTAATCGCCTAGAAACAAAGGTACTCTTTTCTGATACTCGTAGGAAAATGCTGGTGATCCTCTCGGTAGGGCGGAAGCGGACGCAGAGCGAGCGTCTGCTAATGGCCGATTGTGTTGAAAAAGTCGGTCTGCCCAAACTGCCTGATCATTTACCGGTGAAAATGCCTTTTTTGCACGCTGCTACGTGAAATCCAAGTCCGGAAGCCTCTGCCAAAAGTAAAGATCTCAATCTCGGACGCGTACTTTTTTGATGCGCAAAGAACCAGGGCCGACTTTTTCAACACAATCGGCCGTCTGCTGCCTGTCGAAACGGCAGTTTTTGGCGAATGCTGACCCTCACTCTAAACCGTTTCATGCACTTAAATCACGGGTGGCTAAGGACATCCGCCTCCCCCGCTGCTACGCTTTCGGCTCCTTCATTGGAGTCGAAACAATGCCCACTGAATATTCACTGCCTGATGTCCTTGAGCGTCTGTACCAAAACCAGCTCGCCTTAGAGGCGGCGGTGATGGAGTTGACGTTGTGGATTGAGCGCAAGGGGACGACGGACACAGGCGACAATATCCGCGGCGCGCTACAAACGATTGGAGAGAACGCCGGACACATCAAACAAGGCTTGGCAAAACTGAAGGCCCGAGGCCCACACTAATTAAGCTGTCCACGACGTCCCACATGCGACAGCCTTGCTTGGACTTTGTGCGCATACAGTCCGGGCCATCTGTTCGGCGCAAAGGATGACCCCACACCTTACAGTTCGTAAGATACAAATCCCAAACTCCCTGCTTTTATGTAAAATGGCATAATATGCCAACGATCGAAACAATATGTTTGCCCAGAGTTGGAGCTAATGATGGCGACGCGAAACGTTGTGCTCACCCCTCACCAAGAACAGGTCATCCAGGACCTGGTCCAGTCCGGCCGTTATCAAAATGCCAGCGAAGTGATGCGAGAAGGTTTGCGTTTACTGGAGCAGCGCGTCGCCGAAGACACTGCCAAAATTGAGGCGCTGCGTCTGGCGACCTCGATAGGCATCACGGATCTTGAACACGGGCGCTTTACTCAATTGAACGAAGGGCATCTGGAGCTTTACCTAGAGGGCTTGAGCCTGGAGGCCACCGCTCTCGCGAGCGAGAAACACTGAGCATGCCGCAGTATCGGATTTCAAACGTGGCGCGCGCCGACATTGTCGACATCCTCATGCTCTCCCAAACGCAGTTCGGCGATCAAGCACGCCAGCGCTACCAGACGCTGATACTCACGGCGCTGCAAGCTCTTGCCAGCACGCCTTATTGCATTGGCAGCCACGACCGCGATGAGCTCGCACCGGGCCTTCGAAGCTATCACTTCACCTATTCACGCCAGCAGGCCAAACATCTCCATGGAGCGGTCAAAAGCCCACGCCATATCGTCTTCTATCGTATGGTAAACGACGACCTGATCGAGGTTGTCCGACTTCTTCATGACGCCATGGAGGTGCAGTTGCACTTGCCTAATGACTAATCAGCGATCCAAGAAACAGACATGACTGGCCACGAACAACGAAGGTGATACGCTCCCTTTAGATCTCAACCTCCCCCCACGCTTCCCGCCGACTCGACGGCTAATTGAAGCACGAGACTCTAGGCCCGATTGGACTATCGAGATCTACGACCACAAACACGATGCTCAACTCTGCCCGTCACTTTCAACACCGATTGTGTGTCTAGGCACCTGGTATTACGCTCCTACTGCGGATGGATACAAACCTGAATCTGGCAAATTGGTCGTTCGATGAGTCGATATCCTTAACCGGAGTTGTCCGGGATGTCTTTCAGGACATGTATTGTAATTGGCATCACGAGATGCTCATGCTCTTCGCGATGTTGCAATGGTGCTGGCCGCCCGAGGGATCGATCCTTGCCATTCAGGTATACGGGTCACATTGAATACCAGCCACGACCACCCAGATCGGCGTCAGAAATCGCCGTTCGCGATCGCCTGTACACCCGGTGTGAATGGGGGCATAACTGGGGGCATAATTCGTTTTTTTTCAGTCTGTAACTACCGCCCTAGAGCCCAGTCAAAATGTTTTTTGGACACTTTAACCTTCAGGGGACCATCGACCTTCGCGCGCGCCTCCAACGAACACCCGAGTGATGAAGGGAGTTCACCGGCAGCAGTAAATTCAGTGGCAAGCCCCGCCACTTCCTCCGAAGATGGTACGTTATCTCGGACTCAGGGCCTCGCAGACAATCCGCTCGGTAAACTCGAAATTATCCGTAGTGAGCCCATCGATTGGCGAACGACCCTTCAGTCGCTTATGGGGCTCACAGACCGTCCGATAGAGCCTCCACGCATCGACATCCGGAAACCGCGCCAATGCAGCAAGTACCAACTTGTGCCGCAGTGGATCAAGCTGCCAATCAGGAATGCGCTGACCGCGATTCCCAAGGCTCAGGGACAACAGGCGCCGAGCTTTGATATCGCGGTTGATCTGATCTCGGGATTTGCCTGCCAGTTTGGCGAAGACAAGCAGCGGCAAATTATTCGAAGCTTCATAGGCGGCTAGCATCTCGGCGCGCTGACGTTGTATCTCAGATACTTGGGGTTCGCGCAGCTGTTCAGTCTGCGTTGAAGCAGATAGGACAGGTGAATACTGATCCGCGTTAAGGAGCGGTTCGTTGCTGATGGACTTTTTTTTAGATGCTGAGACCGTCGTCGCTGGGAAGCCACTGCTGTACAGAATGGCGTTTGTGTTCGCGCTTTCCAACGAAGGTAACGAAGCTGCGCCCTCTAAACGAATAGTAAGCGGAGAGCTTGCCGCTTTCAGCTGGCCCTGCCCCCACAGATCCAGGCGGTTCGCCCAATCCTGCATCATCGTCCGACGCTGCTCCACGTAGTCCGCGTGATTGTAGGCCGCACTCACCTTGTCCGGATCGGCATGAGAAAGCTGAGCATCCACCCACACCTTCGGGTATCCGATCTCGTTCAGCGCCGTCGAGATCGTTGCCCTCATGCCGTGACCGGTGAGTTGATCGGCGTATCCCATCCGACGTAACGCGCCATTCAGCGTGTTCTCGCTGATGCGTTTGCTCAGGTCGCTTCGATGCGCAAACAAGTAGCGCTGCGCGGGAACAACCTGGTCCAACAAATGACGCACGATCTCCAGCGACTGAACCGACAGCGGCACGATATAAGGCGGTACATTTTGGGTCTGCTTACCTGGCTTTCGCATCGCTAACTGGAGCTGCTTCACCACCTCCGCCGGTATGACCCACAAACGCTTCTCCAGATCGAACTGGTCGGGCGTCGCCAACCGCAGCTCGCCCGTGCGGACACCGGTCAGCAGCAACAACCGAAGGCCAAGCCGAGTTTGATTGGCGCCACCGTAGTTTCGAAGAGCAGCCATCAATGCCGGGAGCTCGTCCATACGAAGAAATGGATTATGCGTAACCGGAGGTTTGGGGAGTGCAACTACATCAAGGTCTGAAGCTGGGTTGTGTTCCAGCCCTCAATCTTCACCAGCGCATAGCGGAACAATTGGTTGAACCAGGTCCGGCATTTTTCGGCAGTCGTTAAGGCCTTGCGCTGTTCGATCCTGCTCAGTAAATCCAATAGATCGTGACGATTGACATCGTAGATAGAACGCCCACCCAGCAGGGGCAGGACGTCTTTACTGAAGATTCTCAAGATCTGCGAGAGCGTGCTCTGGCGCCCTTCCTTCAGACTTAGCCTGCGGAACTCTACCCACTGATTGAACACGGCCTCGAAGGTATGCTCCGCCGCAAAACGAACAGCACGACGCTGTTGCTTACGGTGCTCATAGGGATTGATGCCTTGGGCGACCAAGGCGCGCGCCTCGTCACGCCGGGCACGGGCTTCCTTAAGGCTGATTTGCGGATAACTACCAAGAGACATGCGTTTCTGCACGCCCGCCCAGTAATATCTGAAACGCCAGATTTTCCCGCCGCGTGCGGTCACGTTGAGCGCAAGCCCATCCGTGTCGCCTATCGTATAGTCATTGCCGGTGATTCGGGCTTGCCGAACGGTCGTACCCGAGAGTGCCATAGCGAGCTCCTGAACAGAGTCAGGGCCAGATGCTCGTCTCGCTATCCAAGCTGCTCCAGCAAAAAACCGATTCAGTGCACATCCAAATTCAAGATTCTCATTCGGGACTTAAATCGGGACTTAAAAGCACTGGATGGAGCTGGATTTCAGTGGTTCCCGCTGGAACGAAAAAAGGGCCTAAAGGCCCTGATTTCAATCACTTACAGAATTCAGTGGAACTCTGTAGCGCAATATTTGGAGCGGGAAACGAGACTCGCATCTGGCGTCCGCCCCATTGAAATATAAGGGGTTTCTTTTCTTGCCGAAGCAGGAAAGTACTCAATTCTGGACTTATTTTAGGAGCATCTCAAGACCAAAAAATTGATCGAACAGCAGCATTCATTATGCTTGAGCCCGTCGGCGCGACTGGATGCTCATCCCCCATGCAGCTATCAACGGACAGATATGCTCAGGATTAACCTTTAACCTTCAAAAGAACAGCAACACCGAGGACAACGGAAAGAATAGAGCCCATAAGCACTCCAACCTTCACCTCATCGACCAAATGGGGGTTAACCGGGAAGGCCAGCGCCCCGATGAAGAGGCTCATTGTGAAACCAATGCCGCACAGCAGCGCTACACCGTACAGCTGAGACCAATTACATTGCTCAGGCAGCTTGGCCAGCCCTGCGCGAATCGCTAGCGCAGCCAAACCAAACACACCAATTTGCTTGCCTAGCAATAGCCCAAGCGTTACCCCCAGAGGTACCTGGTCGATCAGGTTATTGGGAGATATACCGGCAAGAGACACTCCAGCATTGGCAAAACCGAAAATGGGCACAACAGCGAAAGCGACCCACGGATGCAGCTTTCCTTCCAGGTGGATGAGCGGTGATTTGCGCTCGCTGCTCGCCGCCCGCATCGGAATGCACAGTGCGAGAATGACACCGGCCAAGGTCGCGTGGATACCCGACTGAAGCATAAAGAACCACAGCAGACCGCCCGCTATCAGGTAAGGCCAGAGCCTGGTCACACCGAATCGGTTGAGCATCACCAGGAACACAATAACGCCCAGTGAGGCCAGCAACATACTGATCGACAAGCCGCTGGTGTAAAACAGAGCGATGATGAGCACAGCACCTAGGTCATCAAGAATCGCAAGCGCAGACAGAAAGATTTTCAACGAGATGGGCACACGTTTACATAGCAGCGACAGTACGCCCAAGGCAAACGCAATATCGGTCGCAGCCGGAATAGCCCACCCTCCCAAGGTTTCGGCGTTACCCCAGTTGACCGCAATATATATCAAAGCAGGTACAAGCATGCCGCCTAACGCGGCGAATCCTGGAAGAGCGCGCTGGCTCCAGCTCGATAACTGGCCGACCAACATTTCGCGCTTGATCTCCAACCCCACCAGCATGAAAAAGACCGCCATCAGTCCATCATTGATCCAGTGCTCAATCGAGAGGCCAACGACTTTTACATGCAGTGACGAGAAGTAAATGTCTGCCAACGGAGAGTTAGCAACGAAGAGTGCTATCAAAGCAGCGGCCATGAGTATCAGGCCACCCGCTGATTCCGCGGCCAAGAAACGGGAGAAAAAAGCACGCGTGGCGGGAGATTCACGATGGCCGTGGGTTTTATCCGGACGTGAGGATTTCAAGCTCATAGGCACAGTCACTCCGCGCGGCGGCCCGACCTGCGCTGAATTAAACCTGCCCTCCCGCGTTTTGCGGTGACACCCGCGGGATATTCTACATGATAGGTTCCTGCAAGACCGCCTATCGGTTGTACGAGTGCGCTACGGCGGGTTAATATCCCGTGGTCTGTCTACGTACGCCGAAGGACTTACCTTGCCACGCTCGAACTGGCTGCCTACGCCGCCATAGCGCTCCGCCCCCTCGCACGCCCCTGACCGCCTCCTAGCTGCGGTCGTATTTTGCTGCGCCTGCTTTTTTGGCCGCGGCCATTCCACAACTCAATTGAAGACACAAGCACACACAGCTCAGTGCTAACAGCTGCGCGGGATGTGGTGCCTGCCATGGGTGAATAAATGTTTGAAAAGATCAAACTTGCTTGGCTGTCAAATATCCGAGCCGATGTCCTTGCGGGCCTCGTTGTTGCACTGGCGCTTATTCCAGAGGCTATTGCCTTTTCTATTATTGCCGGCGTCGACCCCAAGGTTGGCCTTTATGCCTCTTTCTGTATCTGCACTGTGATCTCGTTTGTTGGAGGGCGTGCGGCGATGATCTCGGCGGCCACCGGCGCCATGGCATTGCTCATGGTCAACCTGGTCAAGGATCATGGCCTCCAGTACCTCCTCGCCGCCTCGCTGACGTGCGGCGTACTTCAAATAATCGCGGGCTATCTGCGGCTGGGCGAGCTGATGCGCTTCGTATCGCGATCAGTCGTCACAGGATTCGTTAACGCCTTGGCGATCCTGATTTTCATGGCGCAGCTGCCAGAACTCACCGGGGTAACCTGGCCCGTTTACGCCATGACTGCTGGCGGACTGGCGATTATTTACCTGTTCCCAAGGCTGCCGGGCGTAGGAAAACTGCTCCCCTCGCCGCTCGTATGCATCATCGTGCTGACTGCGATTTCGATCTACATGGGCCTGAATATACATACGGTGGGCGACATGGGCTCGCTGCCTGATAGTCTGCCGATATTCTTGTGGCCAAGCGTGCCACTAAACCTTGAAACACTGATGATCGTACTGCCGTACTCTGCCGCGCTGGCAGTGGTCGGTTTGCTGGAGTCGATGATGACGGCAACCATCGTCGACGACCTGACAGACACGAGCAGCGACAAGAATCGTGAATGCAAAGGCCAGGGCATCGCCAACATCACCAGCAGCCTCATTGGCGGCATGGCAGGCTGCGCGATGATCGGACAGTCGATGATCAACGTTAAATCTGGCGGACGAACCCGCTTGTCTACGCTGAGTGCAGGCTTTTCACTGCTGATCATGATGATCTTCATGGGCGACTGGCTCGCCCGCATACCGATGGCCGCGTTGGTCGCCGTGATGATCATGGTCTCCATCAGCACCTTCAGTTGGGACTCCATCCGCAATCTCAAAGACTATCCGCTCTCAACGAACATCGTGATGTTGGTCACGGTGGTCGTGGTCGTCGCGACCCATAACCTGGCCTACGGCGTTGTCGCAGGCACCTTGCTGGCCGCCATGTTCTTCGCCAACAAGATCGGACATTACCTGGAGGTCACTTCTCAGCATGACCCCGCACATGCCCATCGCACTTACTACGTCACAGGCCAGGTGTTTTTTGGCTCAGCCGACAGGTTCACTGATTCGTTCGATCTTAAGGAACGACTGGAGACCCTGACCATCGATCTTCGAGAGGCCCACTTTTGGGATATAACTTCAGTCGCTGCGCTCGACAAGGTAGTACTAAAGCTGCGCCGAGAAGGGGTTCACGTAGATGTGATCGGGATGAACCAAGCTACGTCCACGATCGTGGATCGCTTTGGCGTTCACGACAAACCCGATGGCATAAGTAAGTTGATGGGGCATTAATCTGGCCCGCGCAAACCTGTTCATTGCACTCAATCGAATAGATTGCAGCCCAAAAAGACGTCATGTGACGGTGACATATTCGATCGAAGGGCTATGCAACCGGCAGGTTTTGCCGGGTTTGTTCTCAAAGCTTGTTAGGATAAAGGCGCTTACATCTCGTTTTACCATAGGAACAGCGGGGATAATGACAACTGCGCGTTAAAACGCGCCAACAACAAGGAGATTCTCATGGTTGAAAAGCCTACGGATGATCGGCCTAACACCCCTCACGTCCCTAGTGAGGACGGTATTCCTGCTCCTAGTGGAGCTGCCAACCTGATCGACACTGACTACGTCATCGGTCAAGACAATATCAAAGGAGAGTTTTCGTTCTCGCTCGATATCCACGGCAAAGTATTTATCATTTCAGCCGCCACAATTTTACTGTTCGTGATTTTGACATTGGCACTGCAGAATGAAGTAGAACCCCTCTTCAGCGCCATCCGGAACTGGTTGACTAGTCACCTCGCCTGGCTCTTCATGAGCATTGCGAACGTCTTTGTGGTGCTGTGCATTGCGCTGATTTTCTCCCCGTTGGGAAAGGTGCGTTTGGGCGGCAGAGATGCCAAACCAGACCACTCCTACGTCGGATGGTTTTCAATGCTGTTTGCCGCGGGCATGGGCATTGGCTTGATGTTTTATGGCGTCGCCGAACCCATGTCGCATTACGCGGCGTCCATGGGAGGCGTGACAGTCGATGCGAGCGGCGTGCGTACGGACTGGGCGCCGTTGGGTGGTGCAGCAGGCGATATGAAAGCATCCGCCGACTTGGCAATGGCCGCTACGATCTTTCACTGGGGACTTCATCCCTGGGCGATCTATGCGATTGTGGCGTTGTCCCTGGCGTTGTTTTCTTACAACAAGGGCTTACCGCTTTCGATACGCTCGATTTTCTATCCACTGTTGGGTGAGCGCGTTTGGGGCTGGCCGGGGCATATCATCGATATCCTGGCGGTATTCGCCACGCTATTCGGGTTGGCAACCTCTCTGGGCATTGGTGCAGAACAGGCTGCCGCGGGGATTGAATATCTCTTCGGGATACAATCGACGAATCTCAGTAAAGTCGTGCTGATCGTTGGCATTACCTTGATCGCGCTGTGGTCAGTCCTTTCCGGTTTGGACAAGGGCGTCAAAATGCTTTCCCAGATCAATATGGGACTCGCATTGCTCTTACTGGTGTTTATCATCGTAGTGGGACCGACCTTGGCCATCTTCACAGGGTTCTTCAAGAACCTGGTGACGTATGTTGAATACCTGCCAGCACTGTCAAATCCATTCGGCCGCACTGACACCCAATTCACCCAAGGCTGGACGGCCTTCTACTGGGCGTGGTGGATCAGTTGGTCGCCATTTGTAGGCATGTTTATCGCGCGCGTCAGTCGTGGTCGAACGGTCAGAGAGTTTCTGATCTCGGTCTTGCTCGTTCCCTCAGTGGTGTCTGTGCTATGGATGACAACGTTCGGCGGAACGGCCATTGACCAAACGACCTTACAGGGCCTAGTGGGCGTCAAGGACGCTGTGCTGGAGCTGAAGTTGTTCGCCATGCTGGGAGAGTTGCCTCTTAAAGAGATCACCTCCTTCCTGGGCATCGTTCTGGTCATTGTATTTTTTATTACCTCCTCGGACTCAGGCTCCTTGGTAATCGACACGATCACCGCCGGCGGCAAGGTGGATGCGCCTGTGCCTCAACGAGTGTTCTGGGCTGTCATCGAGGGCGTAATTGCGATTGCCCTTCTGTTGGGTGGGGGGCTGGTTGCACTGCAGGCAATGGCAGTATCCACAGGTTTACCTTTCGCAATCGTTTTAATGCTGGGATGCATATCCCTAGTGAAAGGACTGATGTCTGAGCCTCGTTAGCAAATAGGGCTTTAGCTGTCAGCGCGCAGCAAACATACCCGTTACGCCATCGCCTGGGGCGATGGCGTAACGTTGGCAGCAGAACTCCCTACTAAAAACTCCAACGTAGAGCAGCACTGTCGCACTGATATCAGCGAGTGCATCGCCGGGTGCGCGCAAGCGACTTAGGTGAGCACTTAAAAGCGAGAGGCCTGATTAAGTTTATTAACGTCAGGTCGATAGTCTAGATACCTAGATCACACCCTCGCAGTCAGGAAGCTTGCATGCACTTTAGAAACCTCAACGTAGCTCCACGAGCGTCCTTGTTTTTCGCGTCAATCATTTTGTTGGTCTTTGTGCTCGGCGCAGTTGCCGCTCTGCAGATGGGCAAGCTGCGTGACGCCGAAAAAGACGTCGAAACCAATTGGCTTCCAAGCATCCGACAAACGGCGTTGATGAATGTTGGAGTAATGCGACTCAGGCTTGAAACTCAGCGTGCGCTTGCTGACCCTAAAGCACTTCAATCGACGGTTGCGTCTTTCGCAGGCTACCGTAAAGCTTTCGCGGATGCGGTGCTGAATTATGAACCGCTGATCGCTAGCAACGACGAGCGCACACGTTATCTAGTGGTGAAAGCGTCCGCTGATGCATACGCCAAACAGTTGGATATGCTTGAACCATTAATGGCGAGCGGTGACATACCTGCCGCTGTCAACCTGGTGAGTACAGGTATCAGGCCGTTGACGAATAGGATGGAGGGTGAGATCAAAGCCCTGACTGACTTCAACAACGATGGCGCAACAGCGGCTGGGCAATACGCAACCAATACTTACTCCGACGGTATCTGGGTAATCATTGGCCTTATTTCAGTTGTCGTAGTCCTAACTGTGGCGTTGGCAACACTTCTGACCAAGAGCATTACGGCCCCAATCGGTGCAGCGTTGTCTGTGGCAGAACGCATCGCCGGCAGTGATCTCTCCAAAGAAGTGCACGTCAGCGGGAAGGATGAAGCCGGACGCCTGTTAAAAGCGCTGGCCCAAATGCAAGAGAACCTTCGCAGAACCATCATGCAAATCGGAGACTCATCTACACAGCTGACCTCAGCTGCGGAAGAAATGACAGCGGTCACTGAGGAATCCAGTCGAGGCCTCATCTCTCAAAATGATGAGGTCAACCAAGCTGCCACTGCGGTAACTGAGATGAGTGCGGCGGTTGATGAAGTGGCCCGTAATGCGGAGTCGGCCTCGGAAGAGTCGCGTCGCACCCAGGACTTTACTGAGACCGGTTTAGAGCGGGTCTCTCAAACGTTGAAGTCGATTCAAAAACTCAGCGGCAATGTTGAAGCCACGAGTGACAAGATTCAGGTTTTGTCACAGCGGGCTCAAAGCATCAACAAAGTCGTCGAAGTGATTCGTGCAATCGCAGAGCAAACTAACCTTCTGGCGTTGAACGCAGCGATTGAAGCTGCCAGGGCTGGTGAGCAAGGCCGCGGCTTTGCAGTCGTTGCTGACGAAGTAAGGGCGTTGGCGCACAGAACGCAGTCTTCCACTCAAGAGATCGAACAGATGATCTCCGCAATGCAGAGCGATTCAGCTGAAGCAGTGGAAGCCATGAGTAAAAGCAAGGAGCTAGCAACCCAATCCCTCGATGTGGCACAGGAGGCCAGCAGTTCACTGGATCAGATCGCCAAGGCCATTACCCAGATTAATGAGCGAAATATGTTGATCGCAACTGCGTCTGAAGAACAGGCTCATGTTGCCCGAGAAGTTGATCGTAATCTCGTCAGCATTCGAGAGCTTGCCGTGCAAAGTTCTGCAGGCGCCAGTCAAACAGCCAGCGCATGCGGGGAAATGTCTAAGCTGGCGGTTGATCTTAATAAGATGGTGAATCGCTTCGTTGTTTGAAAAAATGAAGCAGGATACTCGATGTGTGCCTGACGCGATGAGGGCTCTCAAACGGATCATGAGACACGCTGAGTGCTTGACTGGAAGTCTTTTGCAAGCTTAATGGCCGAGGTAATGGCAGCCCGCGCTTGCGGGCTATTCCTCCCGCACATCGATCCGGTTACGGCCGATGCCTGAGCCAGGGTGTCACAAGCATTCACCATACTGACCGCTAGTGAGTAAGCGTCCGGCGAAGTCACCTATCGCCGTGACATAAAATGCTAGTTTCCTTGCGTCCACTCTAGGGTGCCTGGGAAGCGCGCGACAAACCGTGTGCCAGCCCCTGGTGTAGAGGTTACGGATAGCGTCCCGTTATGACCCGTTACGATCTGAGAGGCGATATACAAACCCAGGCCTAATCCTTCTCCCCGACCACCGCCCGCCGACCTCGTAAACGGCTGGAACAGTAGTGGCAATAGCGTATCTGGTATTTCTGGGCCTTGGTTCAGCACTGACAGAACGATGTGATTTTCTTGCATGCTTGCGAGCACCTCTATCGGGTGATCACGCGACCCGTGAGTTACCGCATTGCCCAAAAGGTTCGACAACAACTGTCCCATCCTCCCAGCATCACAAAAGATCCCTGGTGAGATGACTACTTCTCGAGTGATTTTGACGTGGGGATGGCTCGCAATGATTTCGTTTATGACGGCTATAAAAATGTCGCCAAGGCTGTCTACCAAGATGCGTTTGACCGGAATGCCTCCCCCCAGCTTTCCACGAGAAAAATCCAGGACATCTTCAATCAGGTTACTCATCCGCTGCGAGCTTTGTCGGATGGCAGTCGCAAGTTTTTGCTCTCGGCCAATAGGAAGCTTAGCTTCAAGCATGTCGGCGCTCATGCGGATAGCGCTCAGCGGTGAGCGGAGGTCGTGACCGAGGACGGCAATGAACTGATCCCGAATGATGCCTGCCTCGGTGGCATTGGCCAACTCAATTGTCTTGGCCTCAAGATCCGCCTGAACGTCCAGTTGAACGGCGATTAACTGGGCGAACAGCGTCAGCGTGTTACAAACCGCTTCCTCATCAAACTGAGCCGGCACTTGATCTATAGCGCAGAGCGTTCCGAAAAAATCCCCGTTTGACCTGATGATTGGAATGGAGACATAGCTTTCCAGACAGTATTTCTCGGGGGTGTGGTGATTCGAATAAACCGGGTGCTCACTGGCATGCTTGAATATGACTGGCTTTCGATGCTGACGGATTTCGTGACAGATTGTCGTTTCCAGTATCAACTCGCCGCCTGGCACGAGCCCAAAATTTATGGAGTCGTCTACGGCGCAAGCCACCCATTTGGTCTCGGTAACCCGAGCAATTGCGGCAAAGCGCATGCCGGTTGTGTGCTTGACCATGTTGAGAATAAGTGGCACGGCATCAATCTTGGCAACCGTGCTGATATCGTTTGAAAAGTCAGACGGATGAGGCATTAAGATCGCCGATTGGGAGGGTGGAAAATTGGAATTAAAGCGCAAGTCCCTGCCTTTGACAATGAGCGCCCGCAGGTAAGCGGTAAGCGCCCGGCCAACACACCCTCCTGAATCCAAACCTCAATGAAGCACACACCAACGCCCCCAGCGTTGGGATCAGAACGAGATATTGGCTGAATGGTTAGGTCAATGCATCACCAGTTCATAATCGGCAACCCTGGACGGAAATCGTGTTTCTGGCCGCTGCGCCCCCAATGTTGATGTCCAACATTTCGGGGTCAGATCAGAATACGCGGACACCATCGCCCTTAAAGCTGGAGTTCGGTAGGTGACTTGGCCGGACGGTTACGCTAGTGAGTCAATGCCCACAGGAATATCGGTCGGACAGGCGCTAACGTTTCACTATCAAGCGGTGACTCAGTTCCATAACTCGCCAACAGGCTTTGACGCTGAGTAATAAGTCGCTACCTGCGCCTGCAACAGTTCTGCGGTTGCCAGGGCATCGGTTAATGCATGGTGAGCGTGATAAGCCGGAAGAGCGAGGCGCGCCCGGCTATCCGCCAGCCTTATGGACGGTTGTGAGCGCCCCATAAATCGGGCGAACCATCCACGTTTTTGCCGATGTAGTCGGGCTTCCAGTTGCATCGTATCAATGACCGGGAACTCAAGCCCCTCCCCTAAATGCCTACGCACTGCCTGATCCAAAAAGGCTCGCTCAATATTCCGATAATGGACGACCATCACCTTGCCTGCCATGGCCTCCAGCAATGGGGCCAGCACCTGCTCAAAGGTGGGAGCATCTGAAATTTCAGCATGGGTTATGTGATGAAACGTCACCGACTTTTCATTCAGCTCGGACGCAGGTTTTATCACCCAGTAAAGCGAACTCCCACAGTAAATGCGCTGCAGCGTGAACGGCATTACCCCGATGCTCACAATACTGTCAGCCTGTGCATCAAGGCCGGTGGTTTCCACGTCCATGGCCAGCAGTTGCAAGCTATCAATGGAGGTCTGTGCCGAGACCGCGCCGGCTTGATAGAACTGTCGCAAGCGGCTGTTAACGGCATTGTCTGCCAGGGTCTCGAACCTGGAAGACCACTCCAGCACTTTGTGATTGGGCTGCGCTTTCACGTGTTTCATGACGACAGGCGACCCTTTGACGGATAACGGAAGCGCAAGAAATTCTGGCCATTACTCAAGACCTGAAACGCCTCTTTGAGATTATGTCGTTCACTGTTGGAAAAGCGTTCCGGTTCAACATAATTATTGAGCGCCGCTCCCTGCTCCAGTGCGTCAACCTGATGTCGAATTCGCACCATTGACAGAAACTCCAGCGCGTATCGGAGTCGCTTTAATGCTTCAGGCGGAATGATGTTGCTGTTCGCGATGGCGCCCATACGATCAAATGAATTCTGCGCGGTACTGCCACACGCGAGCGCGTGGATGCGGATCAGGTCTGTCAGCGGTGCGGTACCTCGCCCCTTCAGGTTGATGATCCGTTTGTGCTGTCCGTCTGTCTCAACCACAAAGGTCCGGAAAAAGCCTAATGGCGGCGTCCGGTTAAGGGCAATTCGAGCCATGGCACTTAGAAAAACAGGATGTGCGCTGGATTTTCGAGCACACAGAACTTTCAGTTCCTGCACAAGCTCGAGCTCGCCAAACACACCATCCAGATCGAAAAAAATACAACTATTGAGCAACGTCTTGGGATTTGGCTTTTCGATCCACTGATCAAAATAACTTCGCCATACCTTCAACGGCTGACGCCACTGATCGTTTGTCGCCATGATTCCGCCTTTGCAATAGCTGTAGCCGCATGCGGCCAGGCCATCACTCACAAACGTCGCCAACGCTCGGAAGTAAACATCGTGCTGGATTGGATCGAAGCGGTCGTCGAGCACCAGGGCATTGTCCTGGTCCGTCACCAACAACTGCTCATCACGCGCCATGGAACCCAACACCATAAAGCAGTAAGGCACCGGAGGCGGCCCCAGTTTTTTCTCTGCGAGCTCCAGCAAACGCTGGGTAAAGGCCCGGCCAATACCGGAAATCGCGCTACCAATCATGTGCGCCGTCGCGCCGTCACGCACCATGCGGATGTAGGTTCCGCGCAGGTCACGCAAAAGCGATTTAAGGCCGTCGACCGAAGTCTGGTTAGAAATTCTGTTTACCAGATACAAACTGCTGTGTGACTCGTAGCGGATGATATCCGACAGGTTGATCAGCCCAATCGGATGGCCATGATGGACCACCGGCAGATGGTGAATATTACGGCGCAACATCACCAGCATCGCTTCAAACACTGAGTCGTCTGCGCCTATCGTTACCGGCTCGGCCGTCATGATGTCTCGGGCAGCCGTTTCGTCAGCGTTTCGGCCGGCCGCGACAACACGTGTGCGAAGGTCCCGATCCGTCACGATCCCTTGGATTTCAGCCGCCTGCAAGCCCGCTGATGACATCACTAGAACGCAAGAAACGCTTTGTTCTGTCATGATTTTTGCCGCGTCGCCGACGCAGGTATCCGACGTGACCCACACCAAGGGCCGAGAGATAAGACCTCGGCATTTGAGCTGAATAAGCTCACTGGCACGCCCCTGCGCCTCAACGGCAGTCTTGAGCCTGGAGTGCCCCTCAGCTTCAACGAAGTCGGCGAAAGCATCATGCTGCGCGCAAAGGTCAGCGAACACGTCGGCGGGTATGTAATAGATCAGGCTATCTTCCAAGGCCCGGGCGGGAAAACGCACCTTGTTACTGCGCAACAAACCGGCCTGACCGAAGAGGTCACCTTCGACAAGTCGGTTGTAGAGCTCGCCATTGCGCCGGTAAATCTCCACCGCACCGCTACGCACATAGTGCAAGTCATGAATGATCGCGCCCGCTTCAAGGATGTCGCTGCCGGCCTTGAAATAACTCACTTCTACCCGCCGAGCGATGGCGTCTACCGATTCTTTTGGCAGCGTATCAAATGGAGCAAAACGATAGAGGTGGTCGCTGATCTCCTGTAACTCGATTTGCATGAAACCTCGAAATGCTGAAAAGAATTAAAGTTACGAGCGCCCTACATCGCAAAGGGCAGTGGCCTTTCTGTGTCGCCCACCACATCACATCCCGATACGAGGATCAAGCGCCACGTCTGATCTACGCTGTGAGTGGCAACAACTGCTGCGTAACGGCGGGCCGTCATATTTATAATCCCGGCAGGCGCGGCATTCACTGGATGCACAGCGCTGACGGCGGTTATTTCTGAACGGTCAGAAGCATTTGCGATCTGCATTGCCGAGGGTGCTTTCCTCATCCTGTTTTATTGGAGCGGGTCAATGCTGGACATTATTGCGATCTTCCTTTGCATCACGGCAGTACTTGCCTATCTCAATCGGCGCTACGTCGGCCTGCCATCCGCCATCGGTGTGATGGGCATTGCCTTGGGCCTGTCACTATTGAATATGGCATTCGATGCGCTGGGCTTTCATGCCTTGCATACCCTTGAGCAGTCGCTGGTGGAGTCCATCGACTTTTCCGAACTGCTGATGCAAGGCATGTTGTCACTGCTGCTCTTTGCTGGGGCGTTGCATGTGGACCTATCGGAGCTGCGGGCCTACAAATGGCAGGTTGCATCCTTGGCGGTAGTAGGGACAACGCTCTCAACATTGTTCATCGGCTTCGGGCTCTGGGCGTTGTTGTCCCTCACAGAACTGCAGCTACCGTTGTCTTATTGCCTGGTGTTTGGCGCGCTGATCTCCCCCACCGACCCCATCGCCGTGATGGGTATTCTGAAATCTGCCGGCGCGCCCCATAGCGTGGAACTGGTCATTTCCGGTGAGTCACTGTTCAACGACGGCGTGAGTGTCGTGCTGTTTTCGCTGATCGTCGCAATGATCGCCAGCGGAGAGACACCGTCGGTTATCGGTGCATCGCATCTGTTACTCAAGGAAGCCGGAGGCGGTGCTCTGTTAGGCGCCTGCGTGGGCTATATCACTTACAGAATGCTCAAGAGTATCGATAGCTATCAGGAGGAAGTGCTCATCACCCTGGCCGCGGTTCTCGGCGCCTATGCAATCGCCACTCAGTTCCATGTTTCCGGCCCATTGGCGATGGTGGTGATGGGACTGATTGTCGGTAACCAAGGGCGTTCCCATGCGATGTCCGAGCAGACTGAAAAAAACCTGGACATGTTCTGGGAACTGATCGATGAAATACTCAATGCGGTGCTGTTTGTATTGATCGGCTTGGAAGTCGTTCTGATCCAGTTCTCCAACCCATTGCTCACCACGGGCCTGCTGGTCATATTGCTGACCTTGTTATCACGATTGTTGACTGTAGGGGTTCCCATCGCGGTATTGGGTAAACGCTTCCGCCTACCGGAAGGTGCCTGGAGTGTGATGACCTGGGGCGGCCTGCGTGGCGGGATATCGGTAGCATTGGCGTTGTCGCTGCCCTCAGGGGCGGCTCGCGATATCGTGGTTTCCCTGACGTACCTGGTGGTCGTTTTTTCTATCCTGATCCAAGGCATGTCGATCGGTAAATTGGTCAAGCGAGTCATTCCGTGTGCAGCAGCCAAAGACGAGGGATGAACCCTCGGCTCGACAAAACACTCCATTAAGGATAATCAACTCACCGCCTTCGTTTCCCTGAATCCTTGCGGTGGGTCCCATCGTGTTATTTGCAGAAGGTATAAAAAATGCTCGCACGCTGGCGCTGGGTGCTACACCAAATGACCAAACGGCTGTGGTTCAGGGCGAGCCTGTTTTCCTTGCTGGGTATTGCGACCGCGTTACTCGCCGTTTTCTTCAAGGACTACATTCCCGAGTCGTTGCCCGCCCGCATTGGTGCCGACGCCGTCGATAAGATATTAGGCATCATTGCCTCAAGCATGCTCGCGGTGACGACCTTTTCGTTAAGCACCATGGTCAGCGCCTACGGTGCGGCGAGCAGCGGTGTGACGCCCCGTGCCACCACCCTGGTGATGGAAGACACCACGACACAAAATGCCCTGGCCACCTTTATCGGCTCCTTCCTGTTCAGCCTAGTTGGGATCATTGCGCTGAGTACCGGCGCCTACGGTAAACAAGGGAGAGTTTTGCTATTCGCGGTAACCATTGTCGTGGTCATTCTGATTGTCTACACGCTGCTGCGCTGGATCGATCATTTGTCCAAGCTTGGGCGGGTGGGAGAAACGATTGACCGTGTCGAGCAGGCAGCCATTGATGCCATTAACAATCGAGTCCAATGGCCGCATTTGGGAGCGGCCGCCTACCCTTGCGAGTCAGTGATCCCCAGTTCTGCGCTGATCATCACAAGCCTCCACACGGGGTACGTCCAGCACATTGACGTTCAGGCGTTAGGCGCGATAGGCAAAGCAGACGAGATACAGATATTTATGGACGTCCTGCCGGGAAGCTTTGTGCATGTCGGCATGCCGCTCGCACGAACCGTTAGCTTGAGCAAGGTACGCGGGGAGGAACTGGCGTCGAGCAACGAAAAAATCATCGCTACCCTGGCTATCGGCGTGCGTCGAACGTTCGAACACGACCCCCGGTTCGGCTTGTCAGTGTTGTCGGAGATCGCCTCCCGCGCCTTGTCGCCGGCCGTCAATGACCCCGGCACCGCCATTGACGTCATTGGGCGTGGCGTCAGAAGCCTGACATGTTGGGGTACACCTAAAGAACCCGCCGCGAAAATCGACGCTGACTGCCAGCACGTTTACCTGCGCGGTTTGACCGTGGATGACATGTTCGATGACTTCTTCGCACCGATTGCCAGAGATGGCGCGGGTTTAGTGGAAGTCGACCTGCGCATGATGAAGGCCCTTGTAAGCCTGGCACAGATAAACCCGGCGATGTTCAGGGGGGCATGTACCCGGCACGCAGAACTGCTGCTCAAGCACGCGAATATTGCGCTTGTACTCGAAGAGGACCGGCACAAGCTCAGAGCAGCGGCGCGACCGGTGCTGCACTGACCCAATCTACGTGTTGGCTTTTTGCGCGGCGGCGCCACTGCCGTCCGGTTGCAGAAAGCCACGCGCCAACTGCTGATAGAGCTCGGGGCCCATCCTGGCACTGACTGCTTTGGCAATCAGTGCAACAGCCATCAGACTAATGACCATGCCATGGCTGTCGATCATCTCCATAACGATGATTGCAGAGGTGATCGGCGATTGCGTGACTGCTGCCAGAAACCCCACCATGCACAGTGCAATGATGGGCTGTGCCGCCAAGGCGAAGTATTCAGCGACATTGGCACCGACAGCGGCGCCTACCGCCAAAGAGGGGGCAAAAATACCGCCCGGTATGCCGGAAAAATAAGTCACAACGGTCGCAAGAAAACGCGTAATCGGCGCGTGCCACGGCAAACCAACATCTGACACGATGATCTGGGAGGTGATCCCGTAACCGCTGCCAAAGGACATCCCACCGCTGAGCCAACCGAGAATCGCCACGATCATGCCGCAGCCACCTGCGAACCAGACTGGATGCAGGCGGCGCCACTCCCAGACGACAAAACTGCGATACCGCTGTGGCCATAGGAGCATCCGACTGAACAATCCCCCCATAACACCACAGCCAATACCAATCGCCAGTATCGGAAGAACGATATCGAGATTGGCCTCTTGTACGTCGAAGTGTCCGAAATAGTTGTAGTTGCCCTGCAAGGCTATCGCGACCATACCCGACAAAATGATCGTGCTGAGCAACACCCCGCTGGTGCGGGTTTCCAACTTGCGCCCAAGCTCCTCCACTGCAAAGGCCACACCGGCCAAGGGCGTGTTGAAGGCAGCAGCAATACCCGCCGCGCCACCGGCCAGGATGAGGTCTTCAGGGCGAATGATGCGTGCGTTGGGCAGGTAACGGTGAAAGAAATGCATGATCGAGGCGGCGACTTGCACCGAAGGGCCTTCACGCCCCGCTGAAAAACCACCGGTCAGGGCCAGGGTACCGAGCCCTATCTTGGCGAAGGCCAGACGCAACGATACCAACTTATTCACGGGCTTGCCCTGGTGGGCCAACCGCGTAGCCGCGATCACCTGGGGAATACCGCTACCTTGAGCCCCTGTAAAAAAACGCGAGGTCATCCACACCACAAACATGCCGATCAGCGGCGTGTAGATAAACGGCAGCCACGGCCGGGCGACGGCCTGTTGGGCGAACTGCATCAGCGCCAGGTCAGCCAACCGGGCGAACATCACTACCAGCAACCCTGCGAGGGTAGCAGCGACCCAGAGTGTCACCCGAGTACGCCATCGGATCGAGGCAAAGCGACGACGTATCAGCAATATCGGTTTGATCACCCGAGCGGATTCCCGTTGTTGAGGTTCAATAACATGCAAAAACAAGATTAACGGGTTAAACGGTCACGTCCAACCGGCAGTGACCAGATAACTATAGCTATTCACTCCCGGCTCAGGAGCCCCACCACGTCGATTTTGTTTTGTGAGTAAGCCAATTTGCGTGGGCGCATACCAAGGCGAATGTCAGCAAGAGGAAAGCCAGATAGGTTGTCATTATTTGCCCTCATGTCCGTGAGCGCGTTCGGCTGTTATTACGAATATATCCGTGCAGGCGAGATGGCCGGGTTAAGGTGGGTTAAGAAATAGTTAGTATTCGCGCGCAACTTGGAGCAATAAGGTTCGCTTGCACTGGATGTCGGCATTGAGTCGGGAGCACTGAAAAACACGCACGAATGGAGGAAATTATGAGTAATGCGTTGGTCATTGAAGATGATCAGGTGACGGCCGAAATCATTGTCGCTGAACTCCAACGCCACGGTTTCAGCTCAAAGTGGGCTGCCACTGGACGCGACGGACTGGCCTTGGCGATTGCAGGCGGTTACGACGCGATTACGCTGGATCGCATGTTGCCGGACTTTGACGGGCTGACGATTGTCAGCACCTTGCGCAGTCTCGGGATTCAGACGCCGGTCCTGATGATCAGTGCTCTGTCAGATGTGGATGAGCGCGTCCTGGGACTTCGTGCGGGCGGCGATGACTACCTGACCAAGCCATTTTCGGCCGTCGAGATGGTCGCGCGCCTTGACGCATTGCTCAGACGCACCGCCGCAGACCCCAGTAACCCACACCTCAGGTGCGGCAACCTGCGACTGGACTTGGTGGAGCACAAGCTGACGCGCAATGACGAAGACATCCAGTTGCTGCCCACCGAGTTCAAACTGCTCAACTGCCTGATGCGCAGCGCCGGCCAACTGGTCACTCGTACCATGCTGTTTGAAGGCGTCTGGGGCTATCACTTCGATCCCGGGACAAACATCATTGATGTGCACATCGGACGACTGCGTAAAAAGCTGGAAAGCGACAAAGATTCACCTGTGATCCATACAATACGCGGTGCCGGCTATGTCCTCGCTACCAAAAAATGAGGAATGGCGCTCGTCCGGCAGTCGATTGATCGGGTTTTACGCGGTGTTCTTCGTGGCGTGGGGAGCACTCTTTACCGGTGTACTGTACTGGGAAATCTCCCACTATCTGGGCACGGTTGCCGAGCGTACGTTGTTGCAACGCGCCCACTATTATCAAAAGGTCGACGACTCGAACCTGCTTGCTGAGTTGGCGGCGAGTGAGGCTTACTCGACCCCCGGGATCGACGCCTACGGTTTATTTGCACCCGATGGCACCCATGTCGCCGGCGACCTGCTGAAACTGCGCTCCAATCTACCCGACGACGGCCAGGTTCACTACCTTGAGCGCGGCCTGAGCATTGCGTTACCCAGCACCGAAACCCGAAGCAGCTATGCCTTGCTGGCACGGCGCCCTGACGGACACACCCTGATTTTGGCACGTGACGGCGGGTCGATTTCCGCCGTGGGTGGCATTATTGAGCAGGCCCTGATGTGGGGGTTGTCATTAACACTTATCCCCGGTTTGATTGGCTGGCGCTTACTGCGACGTCGCCCATTGCGTCGTGTCAAACGCCTGCAGCTGTGTACCAAAAGTATCGTTTCGGGCAACTTGGCTGAGCGTTTGCCGTTGTCAGCACGCCGCGATGAACTGGATATGCTGGCCAACGCCGTCAATACGATGCTTGATCACATAGAGCAGTTGATGCATGAGGTGAAAAGCGTCTGCGACGGTATTGCCCATGATTTGCGCACACCCTTGACACGCTTACGCGCACGGCTCTATCAGCTCCAGAAGTTGCCGCTGGCCATAGAACATAAGCAGACCTTGAATCAGGCGTTTGAGGAGAGCGAGTCGATCATGGTTCGCTTTCAAGGACTGCTGCGGGTCGCTGAGCTTGAGGATATTCGTCGCCGCTCTGCCTTTGCGCCCTTCCCGATCATGACGTTGTTGAAACAGGCGCATGAGTTTTACGAGCCGATGGCACTGGACCGCGCCCAAACGCTTTCGCTGGACATTCCCAGCGGTTGTCCCCAGGTGTATGGCGACTCATCGTTACTGTTCGAAGCGCTGGTCAATCTGCTCGATAACGCCATTAAATTTACCCCGGAGGGCGGCCATATCGAATTACGGGCGAGCATCAAGGACTTAGCTGTCATTATTGAAGTAATGGACGATGGTACCGGCATCCCTGAAGCGGACCGTACGCATGTCATTCGCCGTCTCTATCGCGGCGAGGGAAGCCAGATAAACCCAGGCCACGGCCTAGGCCTGTCGTTAGTCGCCGCCATAGTGAAATTGCACGGATACACACTGGATATCCACCCCGGTGCCTCGGGCAGGGGAACACGCGTATTGATTCACTGCCCGATGTTCAGCGGTCAAGCCACGGATCGATCTGTACCTGAACATTAAATTTTACTTAATACTGGTTAATTTGAGCGCCTCGGCGCCCAGGCCTAGTTTGGTAGCACATATTGCTGACCCAAGGCCTTTTGCTTGTGAGATATCTGTTGTGCCTGCGTGTCTTAACCGTGCTCTGTGTAACACCACCGCTTCTTTGGGCGAATGCCGCTCTGGCTGCCAACGCGACCATGGGGACAATGATCCCCGCTGCGCCGAAGCTGGGAGCCGAAGCCTGGATACTCATAGACGCGAAAACGAACAGGGTCATTACCAGCCACAACAGTGATGCACGCCTACCACCGGCCAGCCTGACCAAGTTAATGACTGCGTATATCACGACGCATGAGCTTAAGTCTGGCCTGATAAGCGCAAATGATGAGGTCGTCGTGAGCGAAAATGCCTGGCGTACAGGTGGCTCACGGATGTTTCTCAAGCCCGGCAGCTCTGCTTCGGTTCACGATTTGCTAAGCGGCGTGATCATCGACTCAGGCAATGACGCGAGCGTTGCGCTGGCCGAACATATCGCTGGAAGCGAAGCCGGGTTTGTCGGGATGATGAACTCAACCGCTTCAACACTGGGAATGCTCAACACCCACTTTATGAACTCCACCGGCCTACCGGACCCGGAGCACTATTCTTCCGCACGTGACATGGCGACCCTGGCTCGAAAAGTCATCAACGAAGGGACCACCTACTACCCTCTTTACGCCAAGAAAACCTTCATCTGGAACGGCATTCAGCAATCCAACCGCAACGCGCTTTTATGGCGTAACTCCACCTATGACGGCTTGAAGACCGGGCACACAGAGGCGGCGGGCTACTGCTTGGTCGCCTCCTCACAGCGGGATGGGCAACGTTTGATCAGCGCAGTTCTGGGCGCCAGTAGCGCCCATAAGCGTACGGCAGAAACAGAGAAACTGATGGGTTACGGCTTCCGCTTCTACGCCACCCAAACCTATAAGAAAGGTGGCGAAGTACTCTCGCAGGTGGCGCTCTGGAAAGGCATACAACCCTACGTGAATGTGGGCTTGCTTGAAGACATGACCCTCACGCTGCCCAAGAATAAAAATCGTGACGTCGAGATGCGCCTGGCGTTTGATGGCCCCATCGAAGCCCCTATCACGGTAGGCACGGTCGTCGGAAGACTCGACCTGTTCGACGCCGAGCATAAGCTGGGGAGTCGCCCATTGGTGGTCCTAGTGGACGCAGAGCAAGGTCATTGGTGGCGACGTTGGTGGGATACCGTGCATTTATTTTTTACCCAGACGGTTCGCAGCTGGTTCGATGAAGCCCAGGTAACGTGAATAGTGAGGAGAAGGTCATGAACTCCGATGATCTACGCAAAGAGCTCGCGCTATCAAAATTCTTCGAAGGGGACTCATCCCTCAATAATGCTGTTCAGGGGCTCAGTCAGGCACGCTCGAATACCAGACTTGGCTGTCGTGCCAGCTTCAATTGAAGCACGACCAGAAAGTCAGCGTAATGGCGCGCCCTGCCAAACTCTTTCCCTTGAATAAAATTCGGCTTCTCGCCGAAACGCCATCGCGAGCGCCTCTGCAGCCGGGGTGAGAGGCATGCCTGGACGCCGAATAATGCACGTCGGTGGCCCCTCTACAGGCTCATTTATTTGCAACCGCATTAAGATCTGCTGCGTCAGAGGCGATTCCACCCACTGTGTTGGCAGGAAGGCAATCGCATCGCTGCTGGCCAACAGGCAGAGCAGTGCAATCAGCGATTCACAGCGCACTGAAATTGCGGGAACACGTAGACCGTATTGCGCGAAGATTTCACTGAATTCTGCGTCGCGTGGACCTACCGCGCCCGTCACGATCCATTTTGCATCGAGCAGTTCGCGCAGTGACTGCGAGCTTCTAAGTGGATGATTGCGCCGCGCGACGACACAACGCGTATTCGCGAATAACTGTTCCACGGCAAACTCGTCAGGCGCAAATGATGCGGGCATCGGCCCCACGGCGAAGTCGAGCGTGCCATCACGAATACCGCGTTGGATGATGGGAAAGGTACCTTCCATCACTTTTACAACTGCATCTGGAAATTGCTTGCGGAAGTGGTCCAGCGCCGCACTTAAAAACATTAGTGACGCAACACTGGACGCGGCCATGGTCACGCTGCCTCCCGTAGCGCCGCGCAATTGATCCAGTTCTTCTCGGCCGCGTTCCAACTCCCTCATTGCCGCCTCCGCCCGAGCAAGAAATGCGACCCCGTAAGCATTCAGCGTCGAGCCGCGGGCCGTGCGTTCAAAGAGCGGTGTGCCTAACTCCTCCTCAAGACCCTGGATGCTCTTGGATAGCGCGGGTTGGGTTAGCTGCAATTCACGCGAAGCCGCGCGAATACCACCTGAATGCGCTACGGAAACGAAATCGCGAAGCTGATGCAGTTTCATAGGAGTTCCCAACCCGAGAATTAGTCGACGTGATAACCATTGGTAATCAGGACGGCGATTTTACTATCTTTGTGTCATTCCCCGAAACACATACGTTTGGACCACGTCAGAGGGGATTACATGAAACTCATCAGTTTTGAGCACAACGGCAGGACAGGATTTGGCGCTGTCGTCGGCGAACGGGTCTACGACCTGACCGGCAAGGTAGGCAGTGCCCTTACTCTGCGCGAGTTGTTGGCAGTCGATGGCTTGGCTGAGGCTTCCCGCCTCGTACAAGCGGGGAAGGCGGATTTTGCTATTGCCGAATGCACACTGCTGCCGGTCATACCCGACGCCGGCAAAATTATTTGCCTTGGCTTGAATTTTAAAGCCCATGCGGAAGAAGTGGGCAAGCCGATGCCAGCGCAGCCGGTGATCTTCCACCGTCACGCGCAAACGCTAAATGCCCATGGTCGTCCCTTGTTGCGCCCCCTGGTCTCCGAGCAATTCGATTACGAAGGTGAACTGGCCGTCGTTATTGGCAAGGGCGGGGGGCACATTGCGGAAGATCAGGCGATGGACCACGTAGCGGGCTATGCGTGTTTCAACGAGGCTAGTGTGAGGGATTGGCAGAAGCATTCGCACCTTTATGGCATGGGCAAGAATTTTCGGTCCAGCGGCGCATTTGGCCCGTGGCTTGTGACCCGAGACGAGATCGCCGACCCGTCTGCGCTGCATGTCCACACCCGGGTCAATGGCGAGCAAGTTCAATCTTTTTCACTCAGCGACATGATCTTCACCATCCCGCAACTGATCGCGTATGTCTCTCGTGCTATCGACTGGATGCCCGGTGACGTGCTCGTGACCGGCACGGCCTCGGGTGTCGGATTGTTCCGCAATCCACCGTATTTTCTACGCGACGGAGATTTAGTGGAAATCGACATTCCGGGGATCGGCACGCTGATCAATCCGGTGATAGATGAAACCGCGTCGAGTGACACCAAGCCCCTCGAACACATATGAGCGTTGCTCCCTAAACCCTGCATAAGAGGCACTACTATGCCCATTCTCCCCCCAACCAGATTTGAACACTTTGGCGTCAATGCGATTGACATCGAGAAACTGGAGGCCTTCTACGTCAGCTTTTTCGGGTTCCTGCCCAGTGATCGCGGTGTTCGATTCAACGGTCAAAAAATCGTATTCCTGACTAAAAGTGGCGAAGATCATCACCAGTTTGTCCTCATTGAAGGACGGCCCGCTGATGCCATCTACAACCCGATCAACCAGATTTCCTTCGGTGTTCAAAGCCTGGATGACTTGCGCCTGTGTTTTCGTCGGCTTAGCGAATCCGGCATAGAGGACATGCTGCAGATTGACCACGGCAATGCTTGGTCTCTCTACCTCAAGGACCCCGAGGGAAATCCGTTGGAATTGTTCGTCGATAGCCCTTGGTACACCCCGCAGCCTTGCCGCGGTGAGCTCGACTTGATGCAGACCAATGAGGAGATTCTGGCGAAAACTGAAGCACTGTGCCGCTCACTCCCAGGCTTTGCCACTCAGGAACAGTGGCGTGAAGGCATGCGCAGTCGGTTAGCGAGTGCCGCGCAGGCGGATGCACATCATGTATGACGTCGCTATTGTGGGTTTCGGACCATCGGGCGCAGTGGCGGCCAATTTGCTTGGCCGTGCCGGACTGAAGACACTGGTTCTGGATCGGCTCGATACGGTTTACGACAAGCCGCGAGCTATCGCCCTTGACCACGAGATCATGCGCGTATTCCAGGAAATTGGTGTGGTGGAAGCGGTCCTGCCGCACGTGGCTCCCTATCCGGCGTCTGAATATCGAGGCGTGCGCGGGCCTATCATCAAGAGGCTCGACGCAGCACCGCCGCCGTTCGTGATGGGTTGGCCACCCAACCTATCGTTCACCCAGCCCCCCGTGGAAGAAGCGCTGCGAGCTAAGGCCTTTCGGCATGACAGTGTGACCGTTCGGCTGGGGTGTGAGGTCACTGCAATCTCGCAACACGCGCAGCATGTATCGCTCGACGTCCGCAGCAAGGACGGTAGCGGTATAGAACAAGCTCGCTTTGTACTGGGTTGTGATGGCGCTAACAGCACCGTGCGGCGGCTCTGCGGAATGCTGTTGGACGACCTCGACTTTGACGAGCCCTGGCTGGTTGTCGATTTCAAGGTGGAGCCGGCAGCACTGGCCGAGCTCCCCGACGTAAACGTGCAATATTGCGAACCAAATCGCCCAGCCACGTACGTCGTCGGACCCGGTAACCACCGACGCTGGGAGATCATGCTGCATGAGGACGAGGACCCGGCATTGATGGTTCAGGATGCTAATGTGTGGAAACTCCTCGAACGCTGGATTAAGCCAGGACAGGCGACGTTGTGGCGTAGTTCTGCATACCGTTTCCATGCCTTGGTGGCACAGACCTGGCGCCAGGATCGAGTGTTCCTGGCGGGTGACGCAGCTCATCAGCAACCCCCGTTCTTGGGTCAAGGTATGTGCCAAGGTGTTCGTGACGTCGTGAATGTGGTGTGGAAGCTGGTCCAGGTACTGCAAGGTGGCGCCGCGTCTGATTTGCTCGACACTTATCAGCTCGAGCGCAGTGCTCATGTGCAACGTCTGACCCAAATCATCAAATCACTGGGCCGCTTTATCTGCGAACGCGACGAGCAGAAGGCTTTGGACCGAGACGAAAAACTCATCAGCGAGATGGGCGGCACGTTACGTACGACGTTACGCCAGGATCTGATGCCGCCACTGGAGCAAGGTTTTTTGTCTGTGTCGCCTCATTCGGCGCGCGGCACGCTATTTCCACAGCCGCGCCAAACCGGTGATGGCGCTTTACTCGATGATGTCGCTGGCACGGGCTTTCGCCTATTTGTCTCGCAATCAGTATCGGCCGCGCAATTGATAGCCGTTCGGGCGTCGGCTGCGCACATCAATCTACGTATCGTGCGCGTGGCAAATCGTGTCGGTAATGCTGTGCCGTCAGATGTGCCGTCAGATGTGCCGTCAGTGGAACAAGAGTGCTGTTTCATCGAACGCGATGGCGTGGTAGGCGCGTGGTTCGCCCGACACCAATGCGTTGCTGCCTTGGTACGGCCGGACCACTACGTCTTCGGTGTTGTTCAGGACGGCGAACGTCTGCCGGCACTCTTTGATGAAATCGTTAGCCGGTTGCGTGCCGATGAGTCGCATCGGGCCATCGCTTAGAGGAATCCTCATGTCGAACAAAGTCATTATCAGCTGCGCGGTTACTGGCGCGATCCATACGCCAACGATGTCCGAATACCTGCCGATCACGCCCGAACAGATCATCGCCCAATCGGTGGCGGCGGCAGAAGCCGGGGCGGCTATCTTGCATCTGCATGCGCGGGATCCTCGTGATGGACGCCCCTCGGCGGCCCCGGCGATTTTCCGGCAATTCGTGCCGGAGATCATGGCCCGGACGAACGCAGTGGTGAACATTACGACCGGCGGCAGTACCAACATGACGCTGGAAGAACGACTTGCCTTCCCGCTGCTGGTCAAGCCCGAAATGGTGTCGCTCAATATGGGGTCGATGAACTTCTCTATTCATCCGGCCGCCACGAAAATCAAACACTGGCGCTACGAATGGGAGCGGCCCTATGTCGAGGGCACTGAAGACATCATCTTCCGCAACACCTTTCGCGACATCAAACGCATTTTGCTGGAGCTGGGCGAGGGATGCGGCACTCGTTTCGAATTCGAGTGCTATGACATCGGCCATCTCTACAACTTGGCGCATTTTGTTGAGCAAGGGTTGGTAAAGCCGCCGCTGTTCATCCAGTCGATCTTTGGAATTCTGGGCGGCATGGGCCCGCACCCGGAGAATCTGGCAATGGTGCGCAACACTGCCGACCGTCTGTTCGGACGCGAAAACTACCACTGGTCCATTTTGGGTGCCGGACGTCATCAGATGCCGCTGCTGACAGTCGGCGCCATCATGGGCGCGAATGTCCGGGTTGGATTGGAGGACAGTCTATTCCTTGGCAAAGGCCAACTGGCGACCTCCAACGCCGAGCAAGTGCACAAGATCAAACGCATCCTTGCCGAATTGTCGCTGGAAGTGGCTACGCCTGACGAGGCGCGTGCGATGCTCGGTTTGAAGGGGCCAGAGCAGGTCATGTTATAGCTGCAAGTACAGCGTGCGTGAGCGGCTGAAGCAGATGCAGTCGCGTTGATCGAAGCCTTCAGCTCGGCGGTGTCGATCGTTCACTGGGCAATAGCACGACGTTCACGGCAGCGCGACGCAGCTTCATTAATGTTGGAGAAATAACATGGCATTTCTACAGAATCGTTGGTACATGGCAGGATGGAGCGACGAGTTCAGCTCCAAGACGTTGATAGCGCGCACTTTAGTTGGCTGGCCTCTGGTTCTGTTCCGAAACGAGGAGGGCGAAGTGTGTGCACTGCATGACCGTTGCCCGCATCGCTTCGCACCCTTGCACCTCGGTACCCTTGCTGGGGCCGGCCGTGTGCAGTGCGCCTACCATGGCCTGGAATTCGACGGCACCGGTCGCTGCGTCCATAACCCGCATGGCGATGGGCGTATTCCAGCGGCGGCGGTAGTGCGTTCGTTCCCTGTTCAAGAACGCCACGGCATGGTCTGGTTCTGGCCGGGGAGCCCGGAACTGGCCGATTTGCAGGCACTACCCGACTACAGCTGTATTGATGAAGAGCTCTGTCATGTAAGCCGTGGCCACCAGCATGTGAAGGCCAACTATGTGCTGGAATCGGACAACATCCTCGATCTGAGTCATGTGCAGTTTCTGCATCCAGGCACGCTGGGCAGCGGCGCAGTTAGTGCTGCGAAAGCTGAGGTCAGTCAGGAGGGCGAAACGGTGCATTGCGTCCGTAGGGTCCAGTCTGAAGATCCAATGCCCTTCGTGCGTATGCATTTCCAATTGGCGCAAGGTCAACTCGCTGACCGCTGGATGGATGTTCGCTGGGATCCGCCTGCATCAATGCTGCTGACGGTCACTGTCGCCCAGGCCGGACATCCGCGTGATACAGGACGCACCATACGGATTCCGCACGTGTTCACCCCGGAAAGCGAGAGCACCACGCATTACTTTTTTGCCTCGTGCTTTGAGAAACGCACCTACCCAGATGGCGCCGATCGTGCGCAACGCCACCTGGAAGGGCTGCTGACCCCGTTCCTCACTGAAGATGCGCCAATGCTCGAAGCGCAGCAGCAAGTCATCGGAGATGCTGACTTCTGGTCACTCAAACCAGTGCTGTTAGTTGGCGATGCGGCAGCTGTGCGTGCCCGGCGGGTGCTCGACGGTTTGTTGCTGAAGGAAAGGGAAGCACACCCCATACCGGTTACTTCCATTTAACCCACGGACGCATCTGCTCATCAGGTTCGAGCCATCCACCTTAGGAAAGATCAACATGAACCACACTGAAACATCTTCTATCGTTCCGCGGGTTGCCGCCGTGCGACGCATCATTACCGGACATAACGCTCAAGGTCGCGCCGTCGTCGTCAGCGATGAGGCGTCGCCCCATGTTGACGTTCTCTTGGGTATCGCTACGTTGGCTACCACAGAGCTGTGGACGACCCAGGTTCCCGCAGACAACGTAGCGCTTGGCGATCCGGTAAGACTGCCCCACCGTATCGCGCCTCCGGCAGGCGGCTCGGTATTTCGTGTTGTCGAATTCCCGCCTGATCGGGACTGGAAGGGAGCGCTGCGTGCCGGCCAGAAACTGATCGACACCGGTGACAGCAATCAGTCGAGCAACCCGATGTTGCATCGGACCAAATCGGTCGACTTCGTGGTGGTTATCGCGGGCGAGATTCACTGTGTTCTTGACGAAGGCGAGGTCGTGATGCGGGCTGGCGACGTGATGGTACAGCGTGGGACCAACCATGCTTGGGAAAACCGCTCAGAGCAACCTTGCCGGGTCGCGTTTGTACTGATCGATGCGGCACCGATACCGGGTTTGGACGCTTAATCACCAACAGCCTGTAAAAAAATAACAATGTGAGAATAACTCATGGCTACTAGCACACTGATCAAAAACGCCTGGATAGTGACTAACGATGCTCACCTGGGCGATATCAAAGACGGATCCTTGCTGATCGAAGGTACTTTGATCACCGCGGTCGGCGGCGACATCGTTGCACCTCCCGATTGCGAGGTCATCGACGGCACCGGGATGATTGTCATCCCCGGCCTGATCGATATGCACAAGCACCTGTGGCAAGGGGCGCTGCGCGGCATCTGCGGTGACATGACCCTGCTCGGTTATTTGCACATGGTCAGGCAGAAGTTCCTGGCCGTCTACCAACCGGAAGACACACGTCTGGGCTCCTACGCCTCGGCCGTGGAAATGATCAGCGGTGGCGTGACTTCGGTGTTCGATCACTCCCATTGCATCATTACTCCCGAGCATGCGGATGCCACGGTGGAAGGCGTCAAGGCAGCAGGTATTCGCGGGATATGGGGTTATGGCTATTGCCCTGTCTATGAAAGCGACGGCTTCGCGACGCACTCCAGTCGATTGAGCGATGCACGGCGCGTTCTCGATCAGCATTTCGGCGCCAACGACGGCCTGCTGCGCATGGGCATCGCCATTACTGAACAGGGCATGCTGCCGTTTGAGCAAACCGAGGCTGAGATCCGATCGGCACTGGACATGAACCTCAAGTGGACCGGCCACACCGCCTGCGGCATCGGTACGGCGCCGATCAGCCGCGGCGCGCAGAAGCTGTTTGGGAAAGGGTTGATTGATTCACGCGCGATCCTCTCGCATTGCAATGAGTTCGGTTACAGCGACTTCATGATGATGCAGGAGGCTGGTGCGCATTTCGCGAGTTCGCCCGATACCGAGCTCTATATGGGGATCAACAAACCTGTCAACTACCTCGATGCTGTTACCTCTGGCGTCAACATCTCCCTGGGCACCGATACGGTGTCATGCATGACGGGTGACATGTTCGCGATCATGCGAATGGCCTTGGTTTTTGCTCGGCATCAAGTCAATGGAGCCACTGCTGGAGCGATGACCGCGATTACCGAACAGCAAGTCAGCTCCCGCGACATTTTTCGCTGGGCCACAATCAACGGTGCGAAAGCCATGGGCATCGACCACCTTGTCGGCAGTCTAGTGCCAGGTAAGCGGGCTGACGTGGTCTTGGTCAATGCCACGCACTTGAACTTGATGCCGGTGACTGATCCGGTCACTTCGTTGGTCCTTGCGGGACATGCCGCTAACGTAGACACGGTGTTTATCGACGGCAAAATCCGCAAGCGTGGCGGGGTGCTGGTTGACGTGGACATGAACAAGTTGGTCAAAGACGTAGCCCATTCACAACAGGCATTGTCTGGTCGTGTTCCCGACACGCGCGAAGAAACACGGCCAGAGATACTGGACCAGGACGTGGAGCGCTGGGCGGACCGTCTGACCGAGGTCTCGGCGAAGTAATCCTGCGCCTTTCGGTGAAGCGCGCCACGAGTTCGCTGGCGCAAGCGGCTATTGCCGAACGTGCCCACAGGTATCGTCCGTGAATTATGAGGTTTGCCATGAGCTTGATAACAACAAGAGTAACCGCGATCAGGGACGAAGCGATCGATGTACGTTCGTTCGAACTGAGAAGCGCAGGACCGGAGGCTTTGCCGCCGTTCACTGCCGGTGCCCACATTGACGTGCATCTTGCGTCGGGCCTTATCCGTCAATATTCGCTGTGGAATTCCCCTACGGAACGTGATGTGTACCGCATTGCAGTGAAGCGGGAACTGCAATCTCGCGGTGGCTCGTCAGCCATGCACGACAATGTCCGGGCCGGCGACACGCTTCAGATTGGTGCTCCACGCAACAACTTTGAAATCGTCCGTGGGGACGGCCCCGTGTTGCTTCTCGCCGGCGGCATTGGAATCACACCATTGCTGTCGATGGCGCATGCCCTGCGCGATGCGGGGCGGCCATGTGTGCTGCACTACTTCACCCGTTCACCGGCCCATGCCGCGTTTTATGATCGACTGTCCGGGCCGGACTTTAATGATATTTGCCACCTCCATCATGAAAATGATCCTGAGCGGCTGCGACAGCTTCTGAGCACTCTACTTGGAGCGCGCGCCCAAGACGCAGATCTGTATATTTGCGGTCCGCGTCCGTTCATGGACCTGGTGCAATCCGTGGCCGCCGCGAATTGGCCAGCCGACGCAGTGCACCGCGAATATTTTGGGGCCGACCCAACTCAGCTTGCCGGCGGCCGAGAATTTCGCCTGCGTCTCGCGCGCAGCGGCCGCAGCACCGTTGTCGGCCCCGGCGAAAGCATTATCACCAGCCTCGCCGCACTCGGTGTCGAGGTACCCACCAGTTGCGAACAAGGTGTCTGCGGCACCTGCTTGACTGCCGTGCTGGAAGGTGTTCCTGATCACCGCGACGACTATCTGACAGACGATGAAAAAAAGCTCAGCAATGTGATGTGTGTATGCGTGTCACGCGCACTCAGCGACGAGTTGGTGCTGGACATCTAGTTCTGAGTTTTTCGAAGATATCAATCAACAGTGGTGCTCTCGCAGGGATTGGTTCTCGCTGGAGTAAGTTTACTCAAGCAAGTTAGACTTTTGCGTTAAATTGGCACATGTGATTAGTTATTGATTTGAAGGGCTAGTTGGGTGGTTTTTAAGGTGGGCTTATTTATCGCATTATTTTTTCTGGAAAACTGATCTATGGAGAAGCACTTGCGCTCAATGATTTTGAGCGTCAATTTGCTTGCCAAAATTTCAATTTTACAACTGTATATTAAGAGGCGCGGGCCGGCATAAAGAACTCAATGTATCCGTTGCGGTTGATGCAGGTGTTTGGGCAAAAGTGGTAGAGCACTCAATATTAATAATAATAAATGGAGAATACCGATGAAACTAATTAGCCTTTATGTAAAATCGCTGGTGATGGGCTGTGTCGTTTGCTTGCCGAGTCTTGATGTTAATGCGACAGAGCAAGGTAATCTCTCCTACCCACTAGGGGTGAGTACGGTATTGGGTGGACTGTATCCAAAGCCTGGCGAAACCTGGCTCATGAATTATACCCAGGTTTATAGATCCAACACTTTCGCTGATGGTAACGGGCGTAATTCTGTACCAGGTTTTAAGGCTGATATCGTTGCGGATGCGATGCGATTCAACCATAGCTGGAACATTGATATAGGAATGTTTGGTGTTTCTAGCGTGGTGACCATTCCGATCGTTCACACCAGTATCGGTACCGATTTCGGGAGTGCAAGGAATACGGGAGTTGCGAACGTAGATATTGAACCTATTAACCTGACATGGGGGTCGGCGGACCATAGTATTTCTGGATATACCGGCGTTGCAGTATATGTTCCTACGGGTAGTGATGTTTCAAATAACTACTATAGTTTTGTTCCTCTCTCAATGGTGACTTGGTTCCCTACACCGAAAGTCGAGATCTCGGGCGGCTTAGGAGTCGAATTTCACACAAAAAATAGAGATACAAACTACGATTCTGGAACAGTCGGATTCATCGAGTATGGAGTGAGTTATTATGCTTTTGACTCAATGCCAAAGTTATCTATCGGCCTTGGTGGTTATGCGACCAAACAAATTTCTGACGACAAACTTGAGGGCGAGACGGTCGGCGATGGATTTCGCCAGCAGATTATGGCGGCAGGGCCTCATATCACTTATGGGGATTCCAAAGGTGGCGTTACTGCAAAGTGGCTGCATGAGTTTGCGGGGGAAAATCGACCTGTAGGCGATCGTTTTTATGTTCAGTTTGTCCTGCCGTTTGATTAATTTAAATTAGTATTGACGATATTTGCGGGCGTGCCGCAGTAGGTTCTGGGTTCTAGGGGACGAAGTTCGACGCCGGGCTTCTGGCTGCACTACTAGCAAACTGTACGGCGTCGTGAAGTAAGCCAGAGTAGCCCTTTACGAGAATACCGAGCTTTACACTCTTTGTTGGCGCCAATGCCGAGTTGCCGAGATTTCACTGACCCAGCCTGAATCGTTGTAACTCATTGTCTGTGCTGGATTTTTTCAGGCTTGGACATCGGGCAGTCTTGCGTCGGCAACTGGGTCAATCCAGGCACAGCGCAAACATTACAGCTGAGCACTCAGGAGCACTGGGCACTAGACGAACAATTGTCTATTGACCGAATTGAATTCGGCATTGACTCTTCCTTATTCTCCTGAGTATTAAAGACTGCGTAAATCGATCATTACTCTCAGATCGACTTCGACCAGTCCACAAAATGGAATGACCTCTCCGATTTGTTCAACCGAGGAAAGAGCTAGCGTCAATAGCTATTCTTGATTTATAGATAGTCGGTGAGAGACCTACCTTTAAGGAATGGAGGTCCACCGTAGATGAGCGGTTATATTTTCAACCAGAATACGAAAACCTTCTATCGCCCTATAGATGCGGCATTGCGTTGGTGCAATCTTACTCGCCACGAAGCCCAAATTATCCAGGCGGATTGGTCTCGTCCTGAAAACCTTGCAACCCTCTTTCCCCAATGGCCCAATCTTCACATCGCTGTCGAAAGGATTTTAGACGCCATACGCAATGGTGAGCTGCCGTATGGCTGCCTCGGCATTTCTGTTCCTTTGGGAAGCTATGTAGAGCCCTATCAGCTGACCATCCGCCATTCGGACTTGCGCCGTTGGATGGAGATTCACTACCCCGACCACAAGCCCAGTTTCTTATTCGAGTCTGGTGAAGATGCGCCTGCAAAGGTCAGTCTAGGAACTTTTCTCTCCTTGAAAGCAGATCGAGATGAGTTATCGAGAGCGTTCAAAGCGCAACAGCATCGCATTCAAGAAATCTTGGGAGAGCTCCAGTCGATTGGACTTGAAAGAGATGATCTCAAAGCCTTGGCCAAAACGAATGGTCAAATCAGCGAACGTAGCGAACTGACCTATCACAACATCATTGGTGCATTGGTGAGCCTTCTCTTGGGCCATTCGCCCGCCGGAAAACCTCTTTCGGTATTCACGAATCAAGCAGCCATCGTTGATGCCATTGTCGCCCGTCACACAAATGTGCCTGGCCTCAGTAAGCGCACGCTGGATGAAAAGTTTGCCGTGGCCAATCGTAGCCTCAAAAAAAATAACTGATCGAGTCAATTGCGTTGCAATAGGCCTGATTGCAACGCAATGACTCGTCCGCCCTGATGCGATTCAATCCATGTCACTTCCCACCACGCGCCAATCGGCGCCAGGAGTGACTAGCATGTCCAGCCAATCTGAACCCGCCGTTGAAACATCTCAACTAGCGCGCTACATCATGCGACGTGAGGAGGTCGAGCAAAAAACCGGCTTCAAACGTGCGCACATTTACAACCTGATGAAGCAAGGCACGTTTCCGCGAGCAAAGCGCATCGGACTGCGCGCAGTGGGCTGGGACTCACTGGAAATCGAGCACTGGATTGCAGAACGCCTTTCGCGACAGGAGTGAGGCGATGCACGTGGTCTCGGTGGTGTCCACCAAGGGTGGCGTAGGCAAAACTACAGTAGCGGCGAACCTCGGTGGCCTATTGGCCGATGCTGGTCTGCGTGTTCTGCTCTTGGATCTAGATAGCCAACCCACCCTCTCCAGTTATTATTCACTGAGCCGGAAAGCTCATGCAGGTGCGTACGAGCTCATTGCACTCAATCTAACAATACCTGAACGAATAATTTCTAGGACTGCAGTCGTCGGTCTCGACCTGATTTTCTCCAACGACGATCAAGGTCGACTGAGCACATTGTTGCTGCATGCCCCTGACGGACGACTACGCCTGCACAATTTGCTCAACGAGTTGTGTCTCAATTATGACCTGCTTTTGATCGATACTCAGGGAGCACGCAGTGTACTGCTGGAAATGGCCATCCTGGCCTCCGATCTCGCCCTCTCTCCCATCACGCCAGAAATGCTCGCTGCCCGCGAAATGCGCCGTGGCACCTTGAAGCTACTGAGTGAGCTCGAACCGTTTCGCCACCTAGGCATCGACCCGCCGCCCTTACGGCTCTTACTGAACCAGGTGAACGTCAATCGACTGGACACCCAGATGATCATCCGGAGCCTGCGCGCGACTTTCGCAGAGGCTACCAATATCTCGGTTCTAGACACTGTAATCCCGGATAGGGTGGCGTATCTCAATGCCGCCTCCCTCGGCTTACCGGTCCACCGAATAGACGCTCGCCCGTCGAGTAAACGCCGACGCTCGCAGTCTGCGCTAGAAGTCATGCAGGCGCTGGCCATCGAATTATTCCCTGAATGGCGTGAAGCGATCTCTTCGGTAATGAGGTGTGCGGAGCCTCGATAAAAAATCACCCAATCAGCATTTCACCGATTTTTTTGTTTGATCGACCTTGAAGCAAATAGAGCTTGGTAAGGAGTTTTCTAATGTTGGATCAGTTTCCTATCGTTGTTCAGCCTTCCATTCGACCACGCGACGCGGCTTGCGAGGAGTACTGCACCGTGGTTTTTCGTTTGCAAGGGGGGCGCTCGGCCATGGTGTGGTTCCTCGCAGAACTCTCCGAACATTTCGAAGGCTCAGGGACTGCCGAAATCGTGAAATTCGAGGTCGGTGACCATTTGCGTAGCCGGCGTTAGCCGAGGCGGTTCAGATGAAGAAGCTCAGTCAGGAGGAAATCACCGACAAGCTGCACCAGGACCACTTCACTCAAGGTCCTGGACTGGAGCGACTGTCCGATCCAGTCATCGACACTCCCATGCTGGTCACCCTGGAACAGTTACGCCCCTACGAGCACAACCCACGCTTCATCCGTAATCCGCTTTATGACGATATCAAGGCGTCGATCCGTGAACGCGGGCTGGATCAACCGCCACCGATTACCCGCCGCCCGGGTGAAACCTCTTTCATCATCCGCAACGGCGGTAATACTCGCTTAGCAATTCTCGGCGAGCTGTGGCAGGAAACTCGCGACGAGCGTTTCTTTCGGATTCACTGCCTGTTCCGACCTTGGAGCAATGAAACCAACACCCTACTCGGCCATCTGGCGGAAAGCGACCTGCACGGCCAACTCACGTTCATCGAAAGGGCCCTAGCAGTAGCCAAACTCAAAACCATGCTTGAGTCGGATGGCCCAGAGCTCTCACAACGGGAGCTGGCTCGACGTCTTGCCGCTGGAGGCTATCCGGTTTCGCAGTCGCATATCAGCCGGATGCTGGACACCCTCGAACACTTATTACCCGCCATTCCACAAACTCTGTATGCCGGCTTGGGTAAGCCTCAGATAGAACGTCTGATCGGTCTACGTAGTCAGGCTGAGCGAACCTGGAACCGCTATCCAACCGCCACAGTCGCGTTTGCAGAGTTCTGGCTGGAGACCATGGGCTACTTCGATAGCGATCCTGAATCCTTTGATCTTGAGCAGATCCAGGACGAATTGCTCGAACGCATGAGCCACTTGCTGGGACAGTCCTACCGTATGCTGGCCCTGGAGCTGAGCGATACCCAACGGGTCGCCTCCACGCCTGGGGCTGTCCCCACCACGCCCTCAGAAAGCAGCCATCGGCCAAGCGTGCATGAAACTGCGGCAGAGTTGCCCTCCTCCGATACTAAACCCGAATCAACTGATGCCAAGAGCAAGATAGAGGCAATTTCAGAGGAACGGCTCAACGAACCCGAAACAAATACTTTACCTGCGGTCAGCCACGTATCACGCGTTCAACAGATTCGTGAGCAAATCGATCGCGAGATCATTGCCGAAGCGGAGTCTTCATTCGAAACCTGCACAATCGACGACCTCTGGACCATCGCACCAACGCTGGATACGCCCGAACAACTGCGTTTAAGCATTGCAGGACTGGCTCGGGATATGGCGGCCTATGCCGGAGATGCCAAGTGCATCATTGATCAAAAGCTTGGCTTGGGCTTCGCGTTGGACATTAAGCGACTCGATCTTTCAGCGCCTCGCTCGACCGGCGTTCACCTAATGCTCCTGGCCCTGCTACGTGCTCAAGACGAGGTGAACTGGGAAGATCGCAAGCAAATACCTTCCGCATTGTTCGGGCAGCTGTTGTTAGGGGTCTATCAACTCTATCTGCCAGATCGACCAGTCACGGACGTGGGGCTGGAGCGACTGCCTGACAGTCTGTTAATCAAGCTGTTTCGCCTGATCCGCCTGGCCCGGCGTCTAATCGACTTAACGCTCACCGCTGAAGACAAAAACTCACCGAAGGAGCTGAGATGAACCTGTCCTTCAATATGCTCAATCAAGCCATGCTAACCCAGGTACTGCACGAACTGCGCCTGGGTAATCTGCAACGCTGCAAGGCACTTGGACTGAGTGAGGATGACATCTTAGTGCTGCAATCCTTACCACCAACCACGCTATCGCGCCTGGCTCATGCCACTGTCCCTTGGCTTGAGGTCAAGATTGACTCGCCGGTGCTGCATCGGTTGATCGAGCAAGCCGAACGGGACGAACAGAACGAACGCTTGATCAACCGAGCGCTCAAGCTCGGCGCCAGCAGCACCATCATGTACCAGTGCTTTGGCTTGGCGCATTCGGAAACAGCCATGCGCCGGCGTCTACTCAAAATAGAAACACGTAAAGGCCGCCCCCAACATTTAAGCGAAGCGCAGGAGCATGCGTTGTGGCAACGTTGGTGCCAAATACGAACAGAGGACGGCACCGAGGATAAACTCGACGCCATGATGATGCTTGCCGAAGAACAACAGATCAGCTTGACCATCGTTTGGCAGCAAATCGACCAGTACAGCAACAAAACATGAATGCTGTTCTTGCCAGTCGCTGGCAACGTGTCCTGCAGCAATGCACACAGCAGCTGCATGAGCGCTGGCCAGCACGCCCTACCACTGAACAGCCCTCCAACCAGGCTCTACAGGCTGGTTTTCTGTTTAGTGGCCAATCACACGAAGTCGTGCCACGTCGGTTGCTGTTGGATAATCGGCTGACGCCATTGGAGCGAAATGCATGGCAGGTATTTCGGCTCATGCTGCAAGGCCAGGGCGTGGTCACGCCGCGCTATGAGGATTTGCAACCTTACCTCTCGAGCGTGCCTTACGGTGCGTCAGCCTCGCGTGAAACCATTGCACGCGTGTTGACGATGCTTAGGCTCACTCGCTGGCTCAGTTTGGTGAGCCGCGGTCGCGATCAAATCAGCGGGCGGCTACAAGGTTCTTTGTACGTTCTGCACGATGAGCCGTTAACCCCCGCCGAAGCCATGGAGCTGGATCAAGATTATCTAGAACTGGTCGGACATGCCCTCGGTCATGCGACGAAGGCCGTGCGGATTGTCGCTCAACACATTGTGGAAGAGGTCCGACAGGACACGAATATCGATCAGGGTCGGTTACCGACGCGGCTCGACAGCTGGGGCGAACAGTGGACGCAGCAAGGCTTGGATCAGCCGTCCGATGATGCATTCCACAATTCCGAACGTGGGGAAGATCACCACGTTCGGAATCGTGCAGGCCCTCGTTCGGATTCCGAATCAGGCTCGAACCCTAACGTTTCCAGCACCGTTCGGAATCTGGACGCTGCCTGTACTGTGTTAAAAGAAAGTAAATGTACAGTACCGCGCGCGACCACTACTGTGGATAACCTGCGCTGGCCCACTGCGCTACACCTGAGTCCCAGCGAACGTCAGGCCGTCGCGGTGGCGCTGATCAAGCTTAACCCAGCGGATCAGCAGGCTGTGCTCAACGAGGCGGGGGCACGCTGTAAGGCCGGCGGTATCCGCAAGCCAGCGGCCTATCTGATGGGCCTGATCCAGCGTGCGCTGAAAGGCGACTTTCGTCCTTGGGCAAGTCAGGTCGAACCGTCACCCGTCGCAGAGCCGCCCCCACCCGCTCCCTCGCGGCCGACTCGGAAAAAGGGCGAACCCGCATCAGCCCTCGCCCAAGCGTGTCTGAATGAGCTGCGCCAACTGCGTGGACGCGGTGGAACTCAATAGATTTGATGCCAGTGGCATCAAATCCATAGAGCTCCAGTCTACGAAAATGTCGGACCGAGCCATGGAGCTTTTAGAGGAACACAGGGACGTCCTCAACTAAACGTAGACGTTATGTATTTTCTCTTTCTCACCAAACCGAACAAACCGCGTTCAGCTTTTTGGCTGCCCTTGCCCCTCATCTGTCGCAACGTCCCGTCCAACCCTATGCGAGGACAACACCATGGCCGATCACTATCAACTCAATCTGGGTTCATTGCGCAGCAGCATCACCTTAACCCTGCATACCCACCATGCAGCCCGCATATGGCAGGGTCGGGCCGCACGTGAAGGCGTCCACTCGATCATGGGCATGGCCGGCTACATCAGTGTCACCAACCTGATCAAACAAGCCGCGGCCCAGGACGATCCCTATGCCGATTGGGCCATCGTGCAGCTCGAAGAAAAACTGATGCAGGCAAAGGCTGGGATGGGAGAACTGACCCAACAGCTGGACCGGATCAGACAGGACTTGCCGACTCAGATCGACATGGGGGACAACCTCAACATCCACCCCGTCACTTTGCCATTGTACATTGGCAGTCAGCTGGGTTTTCTGGCGGTTTACCTGCTAACCGACTACGACACGCTGGTCCGCCATACCCTCTTGGCCCATCACACGGCTTTGATCGGCCGAAGAGACATGGAAGCCTGGATCGACGACGGTGCCCACCTGTTACGCAGCCTGTTCGGTCAGGCGCAACGTTATCGACATGCCGGCGTTACACGCGATGATATGGCCGCAAATAATGCCCGCGCACTGGCGGCCGTGGAGAAGTATGGATTGCCCCCGATGGACATCCTTGAGGGTCATCGCCGTTCTCAGTTTGCGCCGCCGATCATTCGCCGTGGTGCTGTAGCAGTGGATGACGCTGATGCGTTGGCAGAGGACGTGGACGGTCCGTCTGTAACCGTTAATGAGCCGGAGGCTGACGCATGAATCCCATGACCCCGATTCAACCAATGCCCTTCAAAGCGTTGACACCGGATGCCTATCGGCAGCTCGAACACGCTGCCTCCCTAAAAGGCCTTTTAAAACCTTTTAAGGGTAAGGGGGAGTTGGAGCACCTGGCGCAGGTGGCGAGGGAAATCGAGGCGCAGTTATGTCGCCTGATGGAGGCTGTCGTGCAGCAATCCGGGGAGCCGCCGTACTCGCTATTGAAGATACGATTGGTGCTGCAGAAGACCAGTGCGGGCAGCACCTTTTTGCGTTGGCGCACCCGTGATTTTTCTCGCATGGGTGTGGCGGTTTGGGAGCGTCAGATCTCCAACAAAGCATTGCCGCAGATCGTACGAGAGGAATTGCACCGTTTCGAATGCGCGCGTATCGCACTAAACCTTCAGATGAGTGTGGTGCATTCGCTCTACCGCCAGGCTACGACCTGCGCGATCAAAATGGCCAGTGCCGAACAGTTGCTGCGCCAGTTCACACCCGCAGTGGAGAAAACACGATGAGTACTTTTTTCGTCGGCGAAGGCAATATCGGCAGTGCGCCAGAGTTCCAGGAGTTCGCCTCAGGCAATGACGAGCCACGGCGTTTGCTACGGCTGAATGTATACTTCGACAACCCCATCCCACGTGAGGGCAGCTATGAAGATCGGGGCGGCTATTGGGCGCCGGTTGAGCTCTGGCACCGTGAGGCTGAACACTGGAGCACGCTGTACCAGAAAGGCATGCGCGTGCTGGTCGAAGGTCGTACGGTGCGCGATGAGTGGGAGGACAGCGAAGACAATGCACGGGTGACCTTCAAGATCGAGGCCCGTCGAGTCGGCATCCTGCCTCACCGGGTACACAGTGTGGTCATGCGGGAACGCTCCAGTGAAACGGCGGCCTCTCAAAATACAGAACAGGCCAGTTCACCGACGTCGAAATCCAAGAAACACAAAGGACAATCACCTAAGGCCTGAACGACTTCAGGCATAAAAATTGCGCCTTTGCGCGAAGTTCTTGGCCTGTCATTGCTCGCTGCTCGTGAAGCCCCCCACCCAGTTACGAACGCTCCAATAAAGTAGCAGCTTCAGCCCATTCAAGGCCGCCCTCACCGACTAATATGAGGAACCTGCCATTCAGGTTTCTCATATCTCGCCCCTGCTACTTCGAACAACGCTGCTCCGAACTCAATCCGGAGTAGTGATATGCGCCTCTTCCTCTGCGAAAAACCTTCCCAGGGTCGTGACATCGCCAAGGTTCTCGGAGCCACTCGGCGTGGCGATGGTTGCCTGATCGGCCCCGAGACAACTGTCACATGGTGTATAGGCCACCTACTGGAGACGGCCCCGCCTGAAGCCTACGGCACTCAGTACAAGAACTGGTCGTTGGATCATCTACCGATCATTCCGGCGCAGTGGCAAGTGGAGGTCAAACCCACGACTGCCGCGCAGTTCGAAGTCATCAAACGCCTGCTCAGCGAAGCCACCACCGTTGTCATCGCAACCGACGCCGACCGCGAAGGTGAGATGATTGCCCGCGAATTATTGGAGCTCTGCCAGTACCAAGGCTCTGTTCAGCGCCTCTGGCTGTCCGCACTCAACGAAGCATCGATTCGCAGGGCACTGACCTCGCTGAAGTCTGGTCAGGAGACCTTCCCGCTCTATCACTCGGCCCTCGCCCGCAGCCGTGCCGACTGGCTGATCGGCATGAACCTCAGTCGTTTGTTTACCCTTCTTGGTCGGCGGGCAGGCTACGACGGCGTTTTGTCAGTGGGGCGCGTCCAGACACCCACCTTACGTCTGGTGGTCGATCGGGATCGTGCGATTGCCGGCTTTGTCCCGGTGCCTTACTGGAACGTTGAGGTACACCTATCGTCGATGGGCCAGCGACTCATCGCGTCGTGGTTACCGCCAGGCTCAGGACGGGACGAGTCGGGGCGTTGCCTACAACAAGTGCTTGCCCATCACGCGGTCCAAACAATCACCGACGAGAAGTCTGCCACGGTAATCTCGTTACATACTGAGCATTTCCGAGAACCGCCGCCCCTGCCCTTCGACCTGAGCACATTGCAGGAAGTCTGCTCGCGTAAGCTGGGGCTCGGCGTCCAGGAAACCCTGAACATCGCCCAAGCCCTGTATGAAACCCACAAAGCCACCACCTACCCGCGCAGCGATTGCCGCTATCTACCAGAGAATATGTTCAACGAGGCTCCCGCGGTACTCGACGCTCTGCTCAAAACGGATCCTGCACTCAGACCTGCATTCGAGGACCTCGATCAATCATTGCGCTCTCGCGCATGGAACAATGCCAAGATCACTGCGCACCACGGCATCATCCCCACCACCGAACCGGCAAACCTGGTGCGGATGTCCGAACAAGAACGCCATGTCTACGAACTGATCCGTAGCCACTACCTAGCGCAGTTTCTTCCGCATCATGAGTTTGATCGGACCCAGGTCGAACTGGCGTGTGGCGAAGAACGATTGACCGCTGTGGGCAAACTGATCTTGGTCCAGGGCTGGAAAAGCTCGCTCTCCGAAAACACCGAGGAGGATGAGCCCATTCAAAAATCCCAAGTCTTACCCATCTTGCAACAGGGCACGCAGTGCGCCGTGGACAATGTTGAACTCAAATCCATGCGAACTGCCGCTCCTAAACCTCTCACCGAGGGTGATCTGATCAAGGCGATGAAAAACGTCGCCAAGCTTGTCAACGACCCACGCCTGAAACAGAAACTTCGGGACACCACCGGTATCGGAACCGAAGCCACACGAGCCGGCATTATCAAAGGGTTAATTGATCGCGGTTATTTGCTGAAGAAAAAACGCGCCTTAATGGCCTCGGCGGCGGCCCATACCCTGATCGAAGCGGTACCAACAGCGGTTGCAGATCCGGGTATGACCGCAGTCTGGGAACAGGCTCTGGACGAAATCGAAGCGGGACGTCTGACCCTGGATGCATTCGTCGCCAAACAGGCAAACTGGATAGCGCAACTGGTCGCACACTGCGGTTCACTGACTTTAGCCATGCCTGTCGAAGCCAGCCCGGCCTGCCCCATTTGCAACGCCTCAATGCTCAAGCGAAAGGGGAAATCAGGGCCGTTCTGGTCATGCTCCCACTACCCAGACTGCAAGGGCACTGCCCCGTTCAAAAAAGATACGCCTCGCCCATAACGCGCCATTGGAGATCAACATAAGCATTGGGGTCAATGTAATGGTCAGTGCATCATCAACGGTGACTGATCCCTCTCTAAGTCGATTAAGGGTTGTCCGATTTCACGGGCCAGGGCGATGCCTGTCGAAATCCATATCTGCCCCAGTTCGTTGAACGCTTTCAGGTGATCAGGATTTTCGTTGAGCCAATGAACAAGGCTGTCGAAGTGTTCGGGGTTATCCGGGCAATCATGGATCTTGATGAACAGCTCCAGTGTTCGATCCCAGATCTGATCCATGACGTTCTCGCTCTTCTCTTCCATGCTCAACCGTTCCTCAGCTTGGCCCTTTCAGACCGCTCATTTCTCACTGACCACCTCGGACTCTGATTCCTGGAGGAATAGAAGCCACGTCGCGACAAACAGCTATTTAAGTCAATATAACAACCCTTTAAGACGACACTCAACCGTTAAGGATGTTAATGTCAATGGGTCTTTGCTCAACCATCCGGGTTGAATTGGAGAGCTCATCACTTGGCACATAAACATCCAACCCAAGCCCAAATTGGACGCATGATCGCGAAACACCGCACTCAGCGTAATCTGACCCAGGAAGAGGTGGCTGAACGCCTGGGGATCGGCAGCGAAGCCATTTCGCGCCCTGAGCGGGGGGTGGTGGAGCTTTCCGTGGTCAAGCTGATGCAACTGGCGGACATCTTCGGCTGCCGGATGGATGAACTGCTGACGGCGTCGAGCAATCGCCCCAACGACCAGGGCCAGATGATCGCGGGCCTGCTGAGCGGCCTTCAAGAAAGCGACCGGGCCTTTATCCTGACGACCGTCGAACAGCTGGCCGCTCATCTCAGTAGCAAATAATCTCTTCGCCCATTGGCTTGACGTCGTCACACCCGCTCTGCTGTAGTGCCTCAGGATCATCGCTTACGGCGACCCAAGACCGATTCGCTCCGGGTAGTTCGGTCGGACTCCCTGAGTTCGGAGCCTTCTCTTCTGCGGAATTTCATTCCCGCTTTGTGCTCGACCTGATCGTGGTGGCGGATGACCACTGTTGCCTCTGCCAGACAACAGCGGTCATCCGCTTCGGCGATCGTATTCAGCCCCGGAGCCCGCCGGGGAAACACTGGGCACCCTTTGTGCGCGGATGCGTGCCAGTAGCTTCCGACCCAGGCCACGACAAGGGTCGGTTGGCGAATCATTGCGCAGTTCAACCAAGTTTTGCGAGGAGCTTGTCGACTGCGTAAGACCGTCAAAGGTGGTTTTTTCTATTCCTCGCCTGGCACACCACCAGGCCCACTCTTCTTTTTTTCATTTTCTTAATTCCAGTGACTACCACCGTATTCCGGCCTTAAAAAATCGGGTTGTAGCGTCTTGACGCTCCCCGGTGACAGGCTTATACAAAGGGCGTGGTTCGCTGTCGTTGACAGCCCAGCCCAGGTAGCCAAAACCTTCAAGGCTACGCCACGTTCGTGGTGGTTTACCCAAGTGCGATCAGCGTTCGGAAGCTCGCGCGGTTGCCGCTTAAGCGGTGATGAATGCCGACTACTCCATGCCTGCGGGTTACCACTGCAGACTCTCCTCTGCTGCACAGCTACTCACCCAGAAGCTTCATTCTGATGGTCATCGGCTTGCCGGTGGCGAGTCGTTCATCGCTCGACTTCATCTTACCCACCCTGACGGGGGCTCACTTTCCCGTCAGGGGCTGTGCGTCGCCGTTTTCCCTTGAAACAGGAGAACCACCATGGCCTACGCCAACCAATCCCAAGAAGCGACCTCTTACTTCAACCTGCACACCGCCGGTATCGGCTACCTCAACCGTGTTCGTGAAGTACAGGTCCGCCGCGGTCAGCCATTCATGGCCTGCGATATCGCAGCCTTGCATGGTGCCTCCGATGCAGTGGAGTACACCCGCTTTGATTGCAAAGTCGCTGGTGGCGAAGCTGACCGCTTGATTCGCCTCTATATGGACGCCGTCAAAGCCGAGAAAAAGGTCTTGCTGTCGTTCCGTATTGGTGACCTGTGGATCGACCCATTTCTCTATGAGAAAGGCGATAAACAAGGCCAACCTGGCGCCAGCCTGAAAGGTCGTTTGCTGTTCATCGACTGGATCAAGGTCAATGGCAAGTTCGAATACAAAGCGCCCGCCAGGCAGGAAGGAACAGCATCTGCTGAGCAAGCGCCAAACAGTGAGTCATCCCCAGCGTCGGCTGATGTCGAAGCTGAGAATATCGGTAAATCAACAGAGCTCAGGACTAAACCTGTATCTGCCACCACTCCCCGCACGGCCCGCCGTGTCGCCACACGTGCTGTTCAGTCCGCCTGAACAATCCATGATGTTTTACATCAAGGCGCTCCCTCGAGCGCCTTTTCTTCAATCAGCACAGGAGAACCAACATGGAATCCTTCTGGCTTTGCGACGACTGCCTGTTCGGTGCGGCTTACGAGGACTACAGCACGTTATCGCTGTATCACTCGCCGAATGAGATCGCACAACGCATCGCCGCGATACATCGTGGGCTGGTTCGCTTAATGCCCATCAGTGCCGACTTCGACCCCGAAACCGGCTGGGGAATAAGAGCCTTTTCTACGTTGCCTTGCGACAGTTGTGGTTCACCTCTACACGGTCAACGTCACCGATACACTCGGCTGTAAACCCTACATCACCTGCAAACGCCTGCAACTCCACACCCACCCTGGGGATACCACTCCCCATGGGCGTGTACCCCCTGATTATTCCCTTCGGAGGTAGCGCCATGAGCCCCCAACTCACACTGATTGAGACCTCGGATTTCGAGGCTGATCGCATTGTCCAAGAAAACCTGCTGATCGACGAAGCGCTGCATATTCTAGACCGTCGGTTGTTCAACCGTGGTCCTAAACTGACGTCACCTGACGCCGTGACCTCATACCTAAAACTGCAGCTTACACAACAAGAACATGAAGTCTTTGGTGTGGTTTTTTTTGACGCCCAGCACCGGGTGCTGGCGTTCGAAATCCTCTTTCACGGCAGCATTGATGGCGCCAGCGTTTACCCCCGCCAAGTCGTTAAGCGCTCCCTCGCGCATAACGCTGCAGCCGTCATTTTTGTTCACAACCATCCCTCAAGGTGCACGGAGCCCAGCCAGGCGGACCGTGTTTTGACCGCACGGTTGAAAGAGGCCTTGGCCTTGATCGACGTGTGCGTACTGGATCACTTCATAGTGGGTGAAGGTCGCCCGCTCTCCCTTGCCGAATACGGCTGGCTTTAACCCTCACAGGCGCCTACGGGCGCCTTGTTCATTTCAATTCTGGAGACCCCTCATGAACCAAACCCTAGCCCTGCTCCCAGCTTCAAACCCGTTTGCTCGCGGTTACGACAACTTGCATATCGAACGGCTGCTACTGATCACCTACGAAAACAACTACCCTCCCTGCTTTCGCCCCCTGCACTACTCACAGGTCCATTTGCCCGACGATGAACTGCAGCTGTTCCCCTGCATCTTCAATGAAGATTTCGCCTTGATCAGCGAAGGTCAATCCATTCCGGATGAGTTGGATGAACGCTGTCAGTCCACTGGGCTGGTGCGCCAAGTGATCTATGCCGTGATGGGCGAAATGCTCAACGAGCGGCATCATGTCGGCGATCTGTACTCCTTGGAAGATGCCGAAGCCGTGATCCGTCGCTTGAGCTTCGAGACAGGACACTACAGTCGAATCTGGGAGATCAGTACCACACACCTCACTGAAGAAGCATTGCGTTACTTGGAGCGCCGGGCTGGCAATTTCGACTACAGACCATCCGGTCTGCTGTTCGAACCCTTTGCCCTGAAGGACTGCAATGGCGTCGGGTGTAAGCTGATCGGCACGCCCTGGACCGACAATAACCTGATCAAAATCGAGGGCTGTTCTTACTCATCGCTGAGGCAAGAGCAACTCGATGCCGGTACGCCGGCAGCCTTGGTCAACGTGCTGTATCTGGCGGCATTGGCGGATGTGTGCTTGTTGATTTTCGACCCCGACGCTGCCGTCTTGGACACGCTCGCCATTTTTGATGAATAGCAACGCGTTCAGCGTTAAGACGACCCGCCTTGAATCGACTTTCTCACTGAATCGCTCCTTCACCTCATGTCAGGTTCTGCACTGAATCTGACATGAGGTTTTTTTCATGGAGCGTTTTTTTACGCCTGTCTGCCTGCTGGTTTTTTTGAGTGCCTGCAGCGCGCAAATCCCCACCCCATTGCCGACTGATCCAAAGATCGACAGTGGTTCCAATCGGACCCAGTTATCAAGGAGCCCAGCCGAAGCAAGCCATCCGGCGGAAATCCGTTATGGTCGCTATACGCTGGTGAGCACCGAGCCCACCACGGAGCAACGTGATCTTCTCGCTCAAATCATTGATGTGAACATACCGTCCAACTTTAATCCCTCGGTACAGGAGGCGATGCACTACGTGCTGCAGCGCTCGGGTTATTCGCTCTGCCCTGCCACCGAACCAGTAAAGACACTTTTCACTCAACCTCTGCCTGCAGCCCATTACCGGCTCGGCCCGGTCCCGTTACGCAGCGCACTACAGGTATTGGCTGGCTCCGCCTGGCAACTCACGACCGATGAGGTCAGCCGTTCGGTCTGCTTCGAACAGCAGAAAGCTGATGTCGGCATCGTGCCGGCTAAACCAGACTCGTCCCATCAGACGGAGGCACGGCCATGAAAGCCTCGACGTTTCAAACCATCATTGTTGGCTTACTTTGCCTGGCGGTTTCCGGACTGAGTGGTGGTTTGTATAACCAGTATCAACGCGTGACCGAGCTGGGAAATGCGAACGCCCAACACCTACAGATCCTGCAAACCTTGCAACGTGATTCGAGCGATCTCAAAGACGCGCAGGAGAAGCTGCAGCATGCACTGAAGGACCTGAAGCAGATGGTGGATTCCGGTGAACAACAGGCCAACACACTCGACCCGATGTTGGATCAATGGGCACAAGAGATACAGGAGCTACGCGACGGTCTGGCAGACCGAGCCACCACAGCCGACATGAACGCGCTACGCGCACGACTTGAGCACGTCGAGCAGCAACTCCTGGACCTCAAGCCACAGCCAACACTTCCTCCACCGACATCTTCCCCGGCCAAACCGACGAAAACCTCTCGCCCCAAGTCTGCCCTGCTCCCGCCGCCATTCTCAGTGTTGAGTGTCGAGTCCCGTGGTGGCGAGCGCTTTCTGGCGGTCGCGCCTCCTGATAGTCGCTCGCTCAACGATATCCGGTTGCTGCACAACGGCGAGCAGCTTGGCACATGGCGACTGAAAGTGCTGGAGCCGAAGGCGGCCATCTTCGCAGTGGCTGCTCAGCCAGACCAGACAGTGCAACTCCCTTGAGAAGCGATCATGAACAGAGCCCCACTACTCCCCATCGTCTGTCTCGCTTCGCTACTGGCCATAGGCGCTGCGATGGGCAACCCCGTCACGACACCGTCAAGGAACCAGGACACGCAGGTCGCGCCCTTGGGGCGCTCTGACTCTGAACAGGCGGCGAGTTGGGGCGTGACCGAGCAGGAATGGACACGTTTCGAACAGATCCAAGCCGGCCCACGCGGTTTCTGGAGCCCGAACCTCGACCCCTTGACCGCCCTAGGGGTTGAGGCCCAGACCGACCAAGAGCGCCAGCGATATGCCGAATTACAGGTAGCACTGGAAGCCAAGCGCGCCGAGCGTGAATTGGCCTACCAAAACGCTTACACAGCGGCCTGGGCCAAGCTGTTTCCGGGGCGGTTGCCGGTTCAGGGTATGGCATCCCCGCCCTCTGCTAGCTCACCGGTAGAGCCGCGCCGAGCTCTGTTTGTCGAAGACCACTGCTCTGCGTGCACCGCCGAAGCACAGCGTCTGCAAAGCAGTGATACGGCGTTCGATATCTACCTGGTGGGCAGCCAAGGCGAGGATGAACGCGTCCGCAGCTGGGCTCGGCAAGCGGACATCGATCCAGTCAAGGTTCAACGCCGACAGATCACCCTGAACCATGACCGTGGTCGCTGGTTCAGCCTGGGCGCCCCAAGACCATTACCCGTCACATTTCAACAGGTGAATGGACAATGGCAACGTCTCGATTGATTGCTATTGCCCTCCTGCTGACGGTGCACGCGGTTCGGGCTAACGAACTTCCCCCTCCGGCTTATCAACTGGCGGCGCATGACGCCAACATTCCTTCTACGGTGTTGTTCGCGATTGCCTTACAGGAGAGCGGTATTCGCGTCCGTGATCGACTGCTGCCGTGGCCTTGGACCCTGAATATCGCCGGAACACCCTACCGTTTCGCCACTCGCCAGGCCGCATGTCACGCCTTGCTCCAGGCGCTCACACAATATGACGCTAAACGGGTCGACGCCGGACTTGGGCAAACCAACCTGGGTTATCACGGACAACGTTTTTCCGGTCCCTGCGAAACTCTCGAACCCTACCGCAATCTGGCTGTGACTGCCGCCCTGCTGCAAGAGCATCACGCCGTCACCGGCGATTGGGTTTCAGCCGCAGGGCGTTATCACCGCCCTGCGGGAGGTTTACCCGCCGCGCGTTACCGCGATGGATTCTCCCGGCAACTCGCACGACTACAGGCGTCCGCTGAACAAGGCACACCACCATGAAACGAATTCCTACTGCCTATTACTTCTCCCTTCTCTTGGCTGCTTTCGCCCAGTCGAAAGAATCCGTTGCAGAGGACCAGTTTGGCGGCTTCACCCGTCCCCATCTTCAAGTTGCCATGGCGCCCATAAACAACAATCTCCAGCCTGGTCGCGCCATGCATGCGGACTTGTCCAGGTTTGCCGATGAAACCTGGATATTACCCGTTCGCAGCTCTCACTTGAGTCCCGGCCAAATCAAGTCTCGCGCCCTAAACATGCCGGGCTTACGGCCATTTTTCCTGGTGGGTGAGGATACCCACTCACTGGCTTGGTTGCGTCAACGCGCGCCTGAACTGCAGGAAATGGGCGCAGCCGGTCTAGCGGTTGAAGTAACCGATACCGAAGCTTTGGCCCGGATTCGAGCCGCCGCCCCGGGCATCAGCATCCTGCCGGTCAACGGTAACGACATCGCCACCCGCTTGCAGATCGAGCACTACCCCGTCTTGATCACCGACACCTCACTGGAACAGTGAGTCCAGGTCATGGCAGAGCATGCGATGGAGTCAAAGCTCCGGCCGGCGGTGGAGTTGTACAACGTAGCGATCTGCATCGCCGCCGCGGTGTTGTGCGTGTACTCGCCCTGGGCTGTGGCCCTGTCACCCGAGATCGGGCTGGTTGCAGCGCTGGCCTATACCCTATTCGGCCTGATCCGCCTGCGACAAGCCTGGGAGGTGTTGCGCTATCGGAGTAATATCCGTCGGCTATCCCGCTACGAGCTGACCAGTCGGCAGATTCCGGTCAGTTGTAAGCGTCTGTTCATGGGGCGAGGGTTTCGCTGGAGCCGCCTGCATACCCAGCGCTTGGTCGAGGCTCAGGATCCAGCGGTCGCCCATTATGTCGACCAACCGGCCCGTTATCGCCTAGCCCGTGGTCTCGAACGGTCCCTTGAGCATGCACCGTTTCCGCTCTCGATATTGTCCCGTGTCACCGCCTGGGACAGCGCCTTCAATCCGTTGCGCCCTTTAGCACCGGTAGGAGGCTCGCCCTTGCTGCATGGGGTCGAGCCCGATGAAACGGAAGTCAGTCTGCCACTGGGCGAACGGGTCGGTCACACGCTGGTGCTGGGCACGACCCGCGTCGGTAAGACGCGACTCGCCGAGGTGTACATCACCCAGGACATTCACCGCATTGAACATGAGGTAGTAATTGTCTTCGACCCGAAGGGCGACGCCGACTTGCTCAAGCGAATGTACGTCGAAGCCAAACGCGCCGGTCGGGAGAAAGAGTTTTATGTCTTCCATCTGGGCTGGCCAGAAATCTCCGCCCGCTACAACGCGGTGGGACGTTTCGGACGTATTTCTGAGGTGGCATCTCGCATTGCTGGGCAGCTCAGTGGTGAAGGTAACTCCGCAGCCTTCCGTGAGTTCGCATGGCGTTTCGTCAACATTATTGCCCGGGCTTTGATCGAACTGGGCCGGCGTCCGGACTACCTGCAGATCCAACGGCATGTGGTCAACATCGATGCGCTGTTCATCGAATACGCCCAGCAGTTTTTCGCCAAGACCGACCCGAAGGCGTGGGAAGTGATCGTCCAGCTCGAAGGCAAGCTCACCGAGAAGAACATTCCGCGGCATATGATAGGACGCGAAAAGCGGGTTGTGGCCATCGAGCAATACCTGGCGGTGAAGCGTGTATTTGATCCGGTAATGGACGGACTGCGTTCAGCGGTGCGCTACGACCGCACTTACTTCGACAAAATCGTGGCCTCGCTACTGCCGCTGCTGGAGAAACTCACCACCGGCAAGACCGCTCAGTTACTGGCTCCCAACTACACCGACCTGGATGACCCGCGGCCGATCTTCGACTGGATGCAGATCATCCGAAAACGCGGCATCGTCTACGTTGGCCTGGATGCGCTGACTGATGCCGAAGTGGCCGCCGCCGTGGGCAATTCAATGTTCGCCGACTTGGTCTCGGTCGCGGGACATATCTACAAACATGGCATTGACCATGGGCTGCCTAGATCTGGCAACGCTGGTGGAAAACTGCCAATCAACCTGCATGCTGATGAGTTTAACGAGTTGATGGGCGATGAGTTTATCCCACTGATAAACAAGGGCGGCGGTGCAGGTATCCAGGTGACGGCCTACACCCAAACCCTCAGCGATATCGAAGCACGTATCGGCAACCGCGCCAAGGCGGGCCAGGTGATTGGTAACTTCAACACCCTGCAGATGCTGCGGGTACGCGAAACAGCAACCGCTGAACTACTCACCCAACAGTTGCCCAAGGTAAACGTGCTGACCAGGACGCTGGTGTCGGGTGCCACCGACACCTCCGATCCCGAGGCCAACACGGATTTCACCTCATCCTCACAGGACCGTGTTAGCAGCACCAGTGTGCCGCTGATCGAGCCGGCTCACATCGTCAGTTTGCCCAAGGGGCAAATGTTCTCCTTCCAGGCTGGTGGTCAGCTTTGGAAAGTCCGCATGCCGTTGCCAAAACACTCTAACGACGATGCCATGCCCAAGGACTTGCAGGAGCTCACCCAGATGATGCGAGCGGCTTACAACGAGCAGGCGGGTCAATGGTGGAGTGCGGGTGGCGGTGGACCAACTACAAACTTCAATCTGGATCAGGTCGGATAGCCCAACCTAGTTGTTCGATTTAACAGCAGATGGTTCAGATAGAGTCGTGCCCACATCAACGCGGCAACACGCAATGGAGTTATCAATGGCGACTTCCGTCCAGAACACGCCGCCACAATCGAGCCAGCGTCCTGGGTTGATTATTTCGGCGATCGGCTTGGTCCTGCGCATCATCGGTTTGTTGATTGCCTCATTACTGTTCTCGATCTTGATCGAGTGGGCAGGTCTGCTCTTATTTTGGGGGGAACAAGGCTGGAGACATAGCCAAGTCATGCTGGTCAATGAACTGGGCTGGCTTAGCGACCATTTCAAATCGTCACTCATTCTCAAACAACCTGGGCAGATGATCCTTCAGGTACTGGACTTCCTCAATCAGTGGCTGTTGGTCAAGACTGGATTTGCGGACTTTGCCCGGCAAGCCAGGGTATCGAGCCAGGGCAACGGGTTCTGGGGATGGACCAATAAGCTCTACGTGACTATTGAGGATTTCGTGCTGGCTTCGGTCTACATCACCTTCACTTTTGTGGTGCGCCTGACCATTCTGGTCTTAGCCATGCCACTGTTCTTGCTAGGCATGATCACTGGCCTTGTTGATGGGTTAATGCGTCGTGACCTGCGCAAATTTGGCTCGGGACTAGAAAGCAGCTTTGTCTACCACCGCGCTAAGCGAGCAGTGTTACCAATGCTGATCGTGCCCTGGGTTATTTACCTATCCCTACCGTTTTCGCTCAACCCCATGGTGATTTTTTTGCCTTGCGTGGTGATGCTCGGAATAGCAACTGCTATCACCGCGGCAACGTTCAAAAAATATCTTTGATAGAGCTCACTGTTGGAGTGTTAAACCATTCCGGTCAATCTAGGCAATACGGCGACAATACTCATGGCTGCTGCAACCAATCACTGGAAGGAAATGGCGGCATTCATTGTTGATAACAATTGATTAGGCCGACCTGGTTTACGTTAACGCCGGTCAAAGCCCATTCTGCGTCGAGCTACACCACTGGTGTCTCCTAAAGACGTTGATCTGGATCTGAACGAACGTCTGCCTGTCCAAAAAGCTTGAGGCGATTCATCGAGATATTTCCAGGTCATGTCTAAAGTTAAAACTATGATGGTCGATATCTAATGTTCGCACACCCTTTTCTCACGTCCAGAACAAAATCCCTCATACGAGCCACGGATAGGCGTTTCAGGAAAGAACAAAATGTTCGAAAAACTGAGCATCTCGCAAAAACTTTATTTAAGCTTCACAACAGTAGTTATACTGATCGGTATGCTGGTGGCGAGTGCTTATAAAGGCTTCGAAGCAGTGGAGGATGCTACAAATAGTAACCTTCATACCTATCAAGTCATCAGCGCTGCCCAATCGGCGCTCGAACAATTGATCAATATCGAAACCGGTATGCGGGGTTTCGTCATAACTTCAAAAGATACCTTTTTAGAGCCGTTAGTGGAGGGCGGAAAGCGCTTTTCAGAGCAATTGGACCTGCTCAAACGTTTGACGGCGGATAATCCGGCACAGCAGCAGCGGTTGGCTTCTTTGGGCGACACACAAAAGCGTTGGCTCGCTGAAAACATCGATCCAATTATAGCTCTGCGCAGAAGCCTGACGGCGCGCAATATGCCTGACGACGAGCTAGACACTCGCATCACCTCCGGTGCAGATAAAGCCAAGATGGACGGCATGCGCGAGACGCTGGCCGAAATCACCGCCGCCGAGAACACATTGCTGGCGACGAGAAGCCAGGAAATGCTCGATGCCAAACGTCTCGCCCTCACGATTCTGATACTGGGCGGGGCTTCGACGGCAATCCTATCGTTGATTCTAGCGGCTACGCTGGGGCGCAGTACCACCCGGCGGTTGCAATTGGCGATTGATGCTGCTACCGCGATTGCCAACGGAAAACTGGATACAGTGATCGACACCAGCAGCCATGACGAGCTGCCCAAAGCCTTCGACCGCATGCAGAAACGCCTACGGGAAATGATTCAACAGATCAGCCAGGCCGCGAATGAACTGATGGTTTCCGTGCAACAAATTTCAGGAGCGTCAGAGCAACTCTCTAGCGCGATTCAGGAACAGTCGACGTCGGCGTCGATGATGGCTGCCACCATTGAAGAATTGACCGTCAGCATCCATCACGTGTCCGAAAACGCCGATGAGGCCCACCAACTTGCTAGCCGTTCGGGCCAGCAATCCCAAAACGGTGCGCGAGTCATCGAGAATACACTGTCCAGCATGAACGGCATTGCCAGGACCGTGCAGCACTCCTCCACCCAGGTGGCGGGGTTGGGCCAGCATTCCGAGCAGATTTCCTCAATCATCAGCGTGATTCAAGGCATTGCCGACCAAACCAACCTGCTGGCGCTTAACGCCGCCATCGAGGCGGCTAGGGCGGGCGAGCAAGGTCGCGGATTTGCCGTGGTGGCCGATGAGGTGCGCCTGCTTGCACAGAATACGGGTAAGTCGACGCAAGAGATCGCGGTCATGATCGAGAAAATCCAGGCTGGCGTGCGCGATACCGTCGAAAGCATGCGCGGTGGTGTACTGGAAGTGAATCAGGGCGTGGAAACGGCAAGTACCGCCGGCGCCGCTATCGTCGAGATCCGTGACAGCTCGGGAAAAGTGCTGCAGGTCGTCGATCAGATTTCCTTCGCGCTGCGTGAGCAAACTGCGGCCAGCCAGGACGTTGCCCGCAATGTTGAGCGCACCGCGCAAATGGCGGAAATGAACAACGTATCAGTGCAAGAACTGCTCAAGACCAGCGGTGGCTTGAAGAAGCTCGCTACCAGCCTTCAGCAGGAAGTGAGCAAGTTTCAGCTGTAGTGGTGAGAGGGCCGATCATGCACCGTGATCTGGCCCGACTATGGCCTGTCCTCCTCCTTTACAACCATGCATTGCCGTGACCAGAACCCATCTGCGGCCGCCCACACGGATGTTGAAACGTACTACGCGCAGTCTTACTTTCGCGGACTGCGCGTAGCGCCACCGCCAAGTAGCTGGAAGCACTTAAGCATGGAGACGAGCTTAAACGCTATGACCAAGCTCGCTACATGATCGGCGCCTGTAACGAAATAAAATGACGCAGCGTGTTTCGTGTTTTTTACTGCTGAGCCCTAGCCGTCAGTTGGATGCTAGCCCCAATTACCAAATGGGCTACCCACATGCCAACTGTATTTTGCCGAATCTGCTGTCTGCTCCTACTGACCACGTTCAATAGTGGCAGCTATGCCGCATCTGCTCATGAACAGGATCAGTTGAGTCTGATTTTGCAGCAATTTGATGCGATCGAACATCTTGCAATACGAGCCCAGATAGCTAGTTCGACTGGATCAGTGGAGCGTTACCGCTTTGACTATCCCCGCCTAACAGAAGACATCCAGCGCATCCGCCAGGGTGTGCAGGACTATCTCTCCCCCTCCCGCGCTCAACCCCGCGACGCCACTGAGCTGGTCGGAGAATACCGTCTCGACACACCATACGCAGAGTCCTCGCCATGAGCATGACTGACGCCCAGACCGCCGCCTTTCAAAACGCTTCCGGCTTCTCGGCACAGAGCAGCTTGACACTGTGGCTGTCCTTGGTTCTCGTCCTGGCTTTGCTGTGGTGTGCCTGGGTGATGTGGACCGCTTACCGAGGTTGGGCCACCGGCAATGTGCGTTTTGGAGCCTTCGGCGGAAGCGCTGCGCGCGTACTGCTTACCTTGCTGATTTTGATGTTCTTCACCCTGTCCTAACATCGGAGATCGCCATCATGCTCAAGTGCCTTGTCCCCCTTAAAAACAACCTGCGTGATCGTGCAAGCCAACGCTTAATAGGTCTGCTGCTAGTCCTTGGTCCAGGCCTAGCTTTTGCCGAGCTACCGACCATGGAGGCGCCTTCCCGAGGCGAAGGTTCCGGATTGATCGAGACGATCAAAAACTACGCCTACGACGCCGGCATTCTACTAGGCCTGCTGATTGCCCTGCTCGCGTTTCTCGGCGTGGCTTGGCATTCCCTGACTGTATTCGCCGATGTCCAAAACCAGCGCAAGACCTGGAAAGACCTCGGCGCGGTAGTCGGTATCGGCGCCCTGTTGGTGGTGATCATCATCTGGTTTCTCACCAAGGCTGCCGCGATTCTGTGAGGTTGGCATGAACGACACTATCGAACGTCTTGCCGACGGCACTTTGGTCTTTCTGCCAGAGCGACTCAATCGTGATCCAGCTGTATTGCGCGGTTTAACCAATGATGAAATGTGGGTAGCCCTAGGCACCGGCGCCGTCATTGGCTTACTGGTGGGCATTCCTCTGGCGATCGTCACCGCCTCGATTGCCGTGGCACCGACCAGCATGATCGCAGGCATGACAGTGGTTTTATTGATCGGGGGCACACTACTGCGTCGGGCCAAACGGGCTCGTCCGGAGACCTGGTTGTACCGCAAGCTCGAATGGATACTCGCCAGCCGTTGGCGCCTGGGGCGTGGAAGTTTGATTCTCCACTCCGGTGCCTGGACAGTTCGCCGTTCGCGTCGACTGCGCCCTGCCCTGTCCCGGTGGCAGCCATGAGTCGATTTCGAAACAAGGTCGATGCCCAACAGGCTCATATCTGCAGCCTGCGTCTGGCGATAGTGATGCTCGCCCTGCTCAGCGCCGGACTATGGTATGGCTGGCGCTCAGCACCGACCGATCTGACCGTGCATGTACCCCCTGATCTGCGCTCGGGCAGCACGCGCAAGTGGTGGGATGTTCCCCCAGAGAATGTGTATGCCTTTGCCCTGTACATCTTTGGCCAACTCAACCGCTGGCCCTCGGATGGCGAGCAGGATTATCGCCGCGCCATCTATGGCTTGCAGTCCTACCTGACACCTGCCTGCAAGGCCTTCCTCGACGGCGACTACGAGTATCGCAAGGCCGCCGGCGAACTGCGTCAACGGGTGCGTGGCGTCTACGAAATTCTAGGCCGAGGCTACAGTGAAGATCCGGAACTGCGGGTCAAGCAACTCGATCGCGACAGTTGGTTGGTCACACTCGACCTCAACGCTGATGAGTATTACGCCGCCGAACCGGTGAAACGGGTGGTCGTGCGCTATCCGTTACGGGTGGTGCGTTTCGATCTGGACCCCGAACGCAATAAGTGGGGCCTTGCACTGGATTGCTATCAGGGTACGCCGCAAAAAATCTTCCTGCCTGGAGGTGAGCCATGAAGCAGATTTCTACCCTGGGACTCACCCTCACACTAATGCTATCGGGCGCTGCAGCGCAGGCCGTCGAACTGATGCACTGGGAGCGCCTACCGCTCGCGGTCCCACTGGTGATCAATCAGGAACGAGTGGTCTTTGTCGACGAAGCTGTTCGTGTCGGCGTGCCTTCCACCCTGAAGGATAAACTGCGTGTGCAATCAACCGGAGGCACACTGTACCTGCGCGCGTCGGAAGCCATTGCACCGACACGACTGCAACTGCAATCGGTCAAGACGGGCGAGATCATCCTCTTGGATATCGCGGCCACGCCTGGCGATCAACCCCTGGAGCCCGTGCGTATTCTCAAGAATGCTCCGATGCAAGCTATCGAGTCTGAATCGAGCACCGTCCCTGTTCCAGAACGTACGCCGATCCCGGCCGCTTTGACGCGCTACGCCGCGCAAAGCCTGTACGGCCCGCTGCGCACCGTCGAATCCCTGCCCGGCGTACGGCGCGTGCCGCTCAAGCTGCGCACCGAACTGCCGACCCTGCTACCGAGCGAAAACATTTCCAGCACACCCATCGCCGCCTGGCGGCTCGGTGACTATTGGGTGACGGCCGTGAAGTTGCGCAATCGAGGTACAGCGACGGTGCAACTAGATCCGCGTCAGCTTCAGGCAAAACTGTTCTCCGGGACCTTCCAGCATGCTTTCCTCGGGCCGGTCGGCAGTGCGGAAGACACCACGATTGCCTACCTCATCACTCGCGGTGCCGGCCTCGAACACGCCCTGATGCTTCCGCCCGTTGCGCGAGGTGCTGACGATGAAGGCTAACGCCTTGCTCAAATGGCTGGTACCGGCTGCGCTGCTGGGCGTGGTACTGATCATCATGAAAAGCTGGGTCGCGGGAGGCAGCACGCCTTCTCCAGAGCACCCAGTTGATCAGGGCGATATTCAATTATCTGCCGAGCAAGCCAAGTCGCTCGGTATTGCGGGCGATACCCCACGCGACACGGTCGCCACCTTGGTAGGCCAAGTGAAGGCCATGCGCAGCGACATGCTCGGTTTGAAGAAACACAATGATTCACTGCAAACGGAAAACAACCGTCTACGTGAGCGGGAAAACAGCGTCGACTCGCGTATTCAGACGGCACTTGGCAGTGTGACCCAGCAGGTAGACGAAGGCCGCCGACAAGCCAATGAAGCACGCCTCAAAGCGGAACAAGACAGTCGTCAGGCTCGCGGTCTGCTGACGCAATTACAAGAGCAGTTGTCGGGGCTGGCCGGCAAAGGCAAGGACATGCCGGTCGGATTGGGGCTTGAGCCGGGCGACAGCGCTCAGTTCGAAGGACAGCATTCTGCCAATGATGCGCTGCAGTGGATTGAGCCCTCGGATGCTCCCCCCACCGAAGCCCGAGGCGAAACCAAGACCTCCTCCACATCGAGCCTGCCTACTGCCTTCAACTCGCTGGAGGGTTTGAAGGACAATGCCATCGACCGCAGCCAGAAGCAGTTACGCGAGGTCACCAAGGGTGAGCGTGACCTGACGCGATCCGGTGATCGTACCGAAGGTGCGAAGCCCGTCTATACCATTCCCGAAAATGCGACATTGATGGGCTCGGTCGCCATGACCGCGCTGATTGGCCGACTCCCGGTGGATGGCACCGTGAACGATCCCTATCCATTCAAGGTGCTGGTCGGTCCGGAGAACCTGACGGCCAACGGCATCGACCTGCCAGAGATCGCAGGTGCCGTAATGAGCGGCACGGCATCCGGTGATTGGACGCTGTCCTGCGTACGCGGACAGGTCGAGTCGATCACTTTTGTGTTTACCGATGGCACCATCCGCACGGTGCCTCAGCCGAAAGCGGTATCCAGCCGCAATGCCTCCACCACCCAGAGCTCAAACACCGACAAGATCCGCGGTGGACTTGGTTACCTGTCCGATCCGTATGGTATTCCCTGCATCGCCGGCGACCGCCGCTCGAACGCCCAACAGTACCTCGGTAGTCAGAGCCTGATCACTGCTGCCGGCGCTGGCGTCGCCGCCCTGCTCGGGAATGAGCAAAACAACAGCAGCGTGATCAGCTCGGGCGGCAGTGCCTTCGGGGTCACTAACAACAGTGGTAATAGCGCACTGACCTCAATTCTCAGTGGTGGGGCCAGCGACATTCGAGAGTGGGTCAACAGACTGTATGGCGAAGCCTTTGCTGCCGTGTACGTACCACCGGCAGCAGAAGTCGCCCTTCACCTCGACCATGAGATCACCATCGACTACGAGCCTAAGGGCCGGAGCGTTCGCCATGAAAAAGATCCTACGTCTCTATCTGATCTGGATTAGCTTGCTCTGCTGGGTCCTGACGGGGTGTTCCACCGACAAGGACACACTTTTGCCGCATGGCGAGCAAACCATGCTGGACATCTGGAACGGCGCCGGCTCACAGGGTACTCAGCAGCAACTGTTGGATGCTCGGCAACAGTTGCGTCGCCCGTTGGCTCAAACAGATCTCTCCGCTGCGCTCCAGGAACCGTATACGCGTACAGCAGCGAATGAAATTCGCAACCTGTTCCCTCGCCTGCCCAATCCTGATTTGGTGATGTACGTGTATCCGCATCTGAGTGGTACCGAGCAGGCACCAGTACCGGGGTACTCCACCGTCTTTCCATTCTACCAACGGGTGCAGTACGCACTGCCGGGTGAACGTCAGGAAGATCTGTAATGTGTAGCAACGATGCGGGGAACCGCACTTATGCCTGGAAAGCCTGGCGCACCCCATTGCGCCCCCGCGCCACACTGGCCGATGAAGCTGCGCTCTATGCGCACAATCCCAGCTTCACCGACCACCTACCGTGGGTCGAATACCTCGACACCGAGCAGTGTTTTCTACTAGATGACAATCGCTCTGTGGGTGCGGTTTTCGAGCTACTGCCCATAGGCACCGAAGGGCGCGAACCCGATTGGCTAATGGCAGCCCGCGATGCCCTCGAAGATGCCCTGCAGGATAGCTTTGATGAGCTGGATCAAGCGCCTTGGGTGGCGCAGTTTTTCTGCCAGGACGACAACGACTTCACCCCCTACCTGACCCGGCTCACCGACTATATTCATGACAGCGCCCGAGGCACGGTTTTCACCGAAGCGTACCTGGAACTTATTCGCCGACATCTGAAAGCCATCTCCAAGCCCGGCGGCCTGTTCGAGGATAAGGCAGTCACGCGCCTGCCCTGGCGAGGAAATAACCGTCGGGTGCGATTGGTGATCTATCGCTGGCTTGAGTCTGACGGTGAGGAGGCGGGACTCAACCCAGTGCAATCGCTGCAACAAACTTGCGAACGTATCGCTGTTTCGTTGCAGGCGTGCGGGGTGCAATCGACGCGAGTCGATGGCCGAGGTTTGTATGCTTGGTTATTGCCCTGGTTCAATCCAGCCCCCAAGCTCACAGATGAATCGCCCGAAGATTTCTACAGCCGCGTGGCCTATCCAGAGTCCGGCGAAGGCGAGTCGCTGGAACTGCCCTTCGATCACGACTTTGCCGAACGGTTGTTCTTCAACGAACCGCGTTCGGACGTGCAGCATGGACTCTGGCTTTTTGATGATCAGCCCCACCGGGTCATGGTGGTAGATAAACTGCGCCGGGCGCCATTGATTGGTCAACTCACTGGCGAAATCCGCAAGGGAGACGCGGTGAATGCGCTGTTCGATCAATTACCCGAAGGCACAGTGATGAGCCTGACCCTGGTGGTCAAACCACAGGATGTACTCGAGGATCAGTTAAACCGCTTGGCACGCAAAGCCATTGGTGAAAACTTGGCTTCGACTCAGGCCCGTCAGGATGTTGAAGAGGCTCGTGCGATCATTGGCCGACAGCACAAGCTGTACCGCGGCACCCTGGCATTTTATGTGCGCGGTCACGATGAACAGCAGTTGCACCAACGCTCAGTCGGCCTGACGAACGCGCTGCTGGGTGCAGGGCTACAACCGGTGCGTGAGGGCGATGAAGTCGCCGCCTGCAACAGCTACCTGCGTTGGTTACCGATGGCTTACAACCCAGCCTGCGACACACGTAACTGGTACACACGCCTGATGTTCGCCCAACACCTGGCAAACCTCGTTCCAGTCTGGGGCCGCAGCACTGGCACCGGCCACCCGGGTATCACGCTGTTTAATCGTGGTGGTTCGCCTTTGAGCTTTGATCCGTTGTCACGTTTAGACCGGGCTATGAACGGCCATCTGCTGTTATTCGGCCCCACCGGCGCCGGCAAGTCAGCGACCCTAGTCACCTTGTTGATGCAGATCATGGCTATATACCGCCCTCGCCTATTTATCGTAGAGGCTGGCAACTCGTTCGGCCTGCAGGGCGACTACTTCGCCACACAGGGCTTGTCGATCAACAAGGTCCAATTGAAACCTGGCGCCCCGGTCAGTCTCGCCCCATTCGGCGATGCCTGGCGCTTGGTCGAACAACCAGATCAGGTGGCGAGTCTTTCCATTGATAAGTGGGATGATGAAGCAGTAGCCAGTCGCGAAGACCAGCGCGATGTTCTCGGCGAGTTGGAAATCACCGCTCGCCTGATGATCACCGGCGGCGAGGCCAAGGAAGAGGCGCGACTGAGTCGAGCTGATCGTAGCTTGATTCGCGAGTGTATTCTCGATGCGGCGCAAACCTGCGTCACCGCGGGCCGTCAAGTGCTGACCCGCGACGTGCGCCACGCCTTGCTGCGCGTCGCCTCCGACCCGCACTTGCCGGAGAAGCGTCGCGAGCGTGCACAGGAAATGGGCGAGTCCATCGACCTGTTTTGCCAGGGTTTCGAGGGTGAACTGTTCGATCGCGAGGGCACGCCTTGGCCCGAGAGCGATGTGACCATTGTCGATCTCGCCACTTACGCTCGCGAAGGCTACGAGGCACAGATGTCCATCAGCTACATCAGCCTGATGAACACCGTGAACAACCTTGCCGAGCGCGACCAGTACCTAGGCCGACCGATCATCATGGTCACCGACGAGGGCCATATCATCACCAAGAACCCGCTGCTGGCGCCATTCGTGGTCAAGGGGACCAAGATGTGGCGCAAGCTCGGCGCTTGGTTCTGGCTCGCCACGCAAAACCTTGCCGATTTTCCCACGGCTGCGCAGACCATGCTCAACATGATCGAATGGTGGATTTGTTTGAATATGCCACCCGCGGAGATTGAGGAAATCGCACGATTTAAAAAGCTAACGCCCGCGCAGAAAGCCTTGCTGCTCTCTGCCAGTAAGGAGCCGGGGAAGTACACTGAGGGAGTCGTGCTGTCGAAAAAACTTGAAACACTGTTTCGGGCCGTACCGCCCAGCCTCTATCTCGCCCTGGCCATGACGGAGCCCGAGGAAAAAGCCGAGCGCTGGACGCTGATGCAGGAAAACGGCTTCTCGGAGTTGGAAGCGGCTTACCAGGTAGCAGAGCGCATTGACAAGGCCCGTGGAATCGCTACTTAAGATCAAATAGCGTTACATCTGCATAGAGTTGGAAAGCGGTATATGGAGCCCCCAAAACCAGCGTCAAAACATCTTTGCAATCATCAATAGATGATTGACACTGGCAGCACGCGCACCCAAGGCAAAAAACGCTCCTGGCATTTCTCGCAGGCGTACTCAAGCACCCCACCGGTATAGCGGCAGCGATGATCTTGCTGCTGTGCATTGGCCTGTTAGCTGGATTACACCAAACCAATCCGCGCCCTCTTCAGTACCATGAACAAAAGTTATCCGACTAGAGCGCAGCCAACCTGACGACGCAGTGCCATGCATCAAGCGCGGGTCTGCCAATACGTTCCTGCCCGCCCTTGGCATATCGCCGCGATGTCACGTGGCCGAACTGTAAATTCGGTTCGCCAGCTAATACCAGATCCTAGAAAACCTGCCCATCAAAAAAGCTGCACCGCGTCTGTGCTATATCTCCCCAAGGCAACATTCAAGAGCAGGTTAAATTGTATTACCAAGCCGCCGTCGAGGAAGCCGCCCGTTGAGCTCATAGAAGCATGTCATCGATCAGCGTGTTTTTTCAATCACCCAATAGTCGGCGGTGTCGACGTTGATGTAGTTGCCCCGCTCAATACGCATGACCACGCGCACCTTGCCGTCTGCTAACAGGCGCTCGACATGCGCGACAAAAGGTTCATGGTCCAGGTAGCTCTGGCGCGTACTGACGATCAAGTAGCCTGGGCTGCGCGTAACACGCAGCAATTCATCGAGTGCGGTGACGGCCACATGCCCGTCGATGAACACCCCGCAGCAGACCACCAAGTCATAGTCGGCGTCGGCAATGGCGTGATTGCTCACGTTCAAGTCGACATCGGCGATGAGCCGTCCGTACGCGTTAGTCTTGCGTGCCTGTTCTATCATGCCGGCAGACAGGTCGACCCCATCGATATCGCCGTATCCGATCCCGGCCAACTGCTCCCCCACCAATCCAGTACCACACCCGGCATCCAGAATGCGCGCACTGTGCGGTCTGCCCGACTTGACCAACGCATGGGCAACCCCATCCACTAGCTTTGCGCAAACCCAATGGCCGACATAGTCCTCACCAAAGGCGGTCTCCACGTAGCCTTGCGCCCACTCATCGTAGAAGCTGCGCAGTACTTCCTTGTCACCATTGAGCTGGTGAGAAGCGGTCACCAATGCACTTTCCGTTGCCGTATGTTTCATTGTCGTTCCTCGATAGATGTCGCCTGGGTAGTTGTCGTTTCAGCTCGCCAGCCGTTGGCTGCGCGCAATGCCGGCCCGGAAGCAGTCTGATAGCGCCAAGCCTTCTCCTACGGCCTCCAGCAATGCTTCCGTGACGCCTCCTGGCGTCGTGGCGCTGAGCAGATAATCGCGCCGGGCGCGGTCGTCCAACCCCCGTGGCCTGACGGCATTGGCCCAGGCAATCACTTTGCCCCATGCCGGCAGGTTGCAGGCGGTGGCGCCGCTGGCGATGGCCTCCTGAGACACGCTCACGGCCAGGCTTTCGCAGTAGGTCAATACGATGGGCAAGCAGGGTCCATAGACGGTAAAAGCGTCGAATTCGGCCTCGGACGGCAGCTTGATCAGCTCAATCCCCAGTTGACGCAGCAGCGCATCAACCAAGCCTGAATCTGCGCCGTAACGCGCGCCGATGGCGCAGGCGTCGGCGATCGTGTCCGGGGCACTGACCATTACGCGGATGACCTGGGGTGGCGGTTGGAACAGCGACTTGATGCGCTCAACCGGCAAACCGGCAATAAACGAAACCAGCACCGTGCCAGGTTTCAGAGCCAGCCCGCTCAACGCCCGGTAGTCCTGGGGCCGTACCGTCAGCAGGATCAACTGCGACTCATCGGCGATTCGCTGGTTGGCGGCATATCGGTCTCCAAGCCCGGCCTTTTCGAGCCTGGCCTGGGCCGCGCTCGAATGCCGATTGCCGAGCAACAGGTTGGTCCTGGGCAAGCCCGCGGCAATCAGGCCTTGGGCCAGGGCGATCCCCAGGTGACCGGAGCCGACGATGCCGATGCGGGTGGACTGCACCTGGGCGCGCGTATTGCTGTCATTCATATCCATGGCGGCTTGCCCCTTGGCGGTAAGAGAAAACGGCATCACGCCTCGGACGCCAGGTGCGAGGTCACGCCTGCGCGGCGCAAGGTCAGGACCTCCAGCACGCTGACGCCGAGAATGCCGATCAGTACCAGCAAGGCCCCGCAAACAAACCATAGGTCCAGCGCGTCATTGAGCACCACCACTCCCAGGGCTACACCCGCCACCGGCGTCAACAGCTGCAGCACGGACAGGCGCGACGCCAGGTATTTGGTCAACAACCAGTACCAGCCCAGGAACGTCCCCAGCACCAGGACCAGGGTCTGGAATGTCAGGTTTGCGACCACTGCGCCGTCGATTTCAAAGGTGGAGTGCCCCATGAAAAAGGTCAACGGGAATATCAGCAGCGTTGCGATACTCACCTGGTAGAACAAAGTTTTCTCCGGCCGCGCGCTGGCCAGCGCCGACGTACGTACCGCGATGGTGGTGGCGCCCCATGCGGCGCCCGACAGCAGCCCGAGCCCGTCCCCGAGCAACGTGTTGCCCTGAGCCGCGTCACCTCGGCCCATGAAGGTAATGACGATGCCCAGGAACGCCAGCACCACGAAACACCATTGGCTGCCACTGAGTCGCTCTTCGTCGCGCAGGAAATGCAGGCCGAAACTCGCAAACAATGGGCCGGTATACAAAAACACGGTGATATGGCTGGCGCTGCTGTATCGCAGGCCTTCAGCAATGAAGATCGATTCCAGGGCCACCAGGACTCCAACCACAATGCCCGCACTAACGGTATTGTCGCCGAACAGCCCCGCGCCCTGGCGATACCACAGGTAACCGCCCAGGATCAGCGCAGAAATGGCGTATCGAATGGTCAGTTGCATCAGTGGGTCGAGCTGCGGCGCGGCAAGCTTGATCAACACCTGCTGCCCGCCCCATAACAGGCACAGGACCATCATCGTGGACACGGAAAAGACGTCGAGGGATTTGCGTGTATCGAGCATAATCATTGACCTTGAGCCACGGCAGTGAAAAACATGGGTTCAAGGCTATGCGCATCACCTCTGGCAAGTAATCGATTTTTTGCTAAGGTGCTTGCATGAAACTTAACCTGGAAAAACCTCGCCGCCTTCCCTCTCTCAGCGCGTTGCGTGCTTTTGAAGCCGCGTCTCGCTGCCGCACGCTCACTGAAGCCGCGCAGGAGTTATGCGTGACCGTGGGCGCGGTAAGCCGGCAGATCCGTCAATTGGAAGACGACCTGGGGCTCAGCCTGTTTCATCGCACCGCCAACGGCGTGAGCCTCAATGAGCCCGGCCAGCGCCTGGCCCGTGATGTGTCCAAGGCCTTTTCGCTGCTGCTCAAGGCTACCCAGGACGTGCGTCCGCAAGCCGGCACCAACATCGTGTTGACCTGTACGGTTTCCATCACCAGCCATTGGCTGAGCAAACGCCTGCCGGATATCACTGCCTGTGTCGGCGGCGCCGTTGCGTTGGCGATCGACCCGAGTTCAGAAGTGCGCAACCTCGATAATGGCGATGCCGACCTGGCGATTCGCTACAGCCCTCGCCAGCTTGCACTGAGCCATTCGGCGCTGTTGCTGCAGGACCGCTATTTTCCAGTCTGCAGCCCTGCCTACCTGAGCAGCCTTGGGCCTGTCGACGAACCGATGGACCTGGTGGGCGCGCGGTTGGTCCAGTCGCCCTGGTACCACCAGGATCGTTTGGGCAACGCGACCTGGGACGACTGGTTCACGGCCATTGCCAAGCACCCTACGCAGACGACCGCCGCGTTATCGTTCAGCGGCGTGGGCTATGCCATGCATGAAGTGGCGCAGAATGGCGGAGTGATGATCGGCAGCTCTGCGCTGCTGCAGGACGAACTGGCCGACGGACGCCTGGTCGCCGTGTTCGGCGAGCGCCATCAACTCACCTCGCCTTACGAATACCGGCTGGTCTGGACGCAATCGGCGCACCAGTCGCGCGACCAGCAGCACCTCATCAACGGTTTGCTGCGCGCCGCAGGGCAGCCGCCGGCATTCCCGGGCGCCGCAGCTTAAGCACCGGGGTAGGCTCCGCCGTCCATGTTGATGACCGCCCCCGACAAATAGGACGCCCTGGGGCTGGCCAGGAACAGCGCCAGGTCGGCCACTTCCTGAGCACGAGCAAACCGGCCCATCGGAATCAGTGCCTGTTGTTGCGCCAGGACTTGCTCAAGGCTCTCGCCACTGCGCTGAGCCATACGTTCAAGGGTCGCCTGGGTGCGCGGGGTCAGCGTGAAGCCGGGGTTGATCACATTGATACGGATGCCTTCGCGGCCATAAGCCTGCGCCAGCCCCTGTGACGTCAGGATCAGCGCCGCATTGGCCGCGCCGCCGGCGATGTGCTCAGGCATTGCCACTCTGCCGCCGATGCCGACGATATTGACCACCGCTCGCAGCGATGGCTGCGGCTGCCCCAGGAAGTGGGCGAGCACCGCATGCTGGGCGTTGATGCATGGGCAGAACTTGGCATTGATTGCGTCCAGGTAATGCGTCGGGGTGAGTTGGCCGACCGGATGCCTGGTGGCGGCACCTGCGCTGTTGACCAAGACGTTGATAGCGCCATGCCGCGCGATGATGGCGTCAATGACCGCCTGTGCCTGGTCGGCGTCTGTCAGGTCGGAGGCAAAGGCATGCACCTGCAGACCCGCTTGCTCACACTCGCGTTGCGCCTGTTCCAGCCGCGCGTGCGACCTCGATACAATCGCCACTCGGGCGCCTTCACAGGCGAATGCCTGGGCGCACGCCAGGCCAATTCCCGAGCTGCCGCCCGCGACCACTACCAAGCGTTCTTGCAGAGACAGCTCCATTCGGGCAGTACCTCGTCAGGCGTTTTTTTTCAGTTGCGCGAGGTAACGCTCCACTTCCCCGGACAACCAATGGGAGAACTCGCGCTGTTTGTCTTCCGAACTTTCCCGGGGTGGCCACACCAGCCAATAGGGGTAGGCATACGGCGCACTGACCTCACACAGCTGGACCAGCTCGCCCCGCTCGATAGCATCATGCACCAGGCTGCGCCGCTCCAGCGTGATGCCTTGCCCCAGGCGAACGGCTTCCAACACCAGGTTGGAGTCATTGCTGCACAACCCCTTGCGCTCGTTTCCCAACTCGACACCGGCTGCCTCGCACCAGGGCAACCAGGATTCAGTGTTGTAGATGATCGTGCTGTCGATGACCTCTTGCGGCGTCTGCGGCAGGCGCCCGCCATTGAAATGAGGAGCGGCAACCACCACGACTTCATCATGAAACAACAGCTTTTGTTCGACGCCCTCCCAGTCCCCCTTGCCCATGCGGATGCCGATATCCACCGACTCCTGATGCAGGTTGGAAATTGTCAGGCTGGCTTGCAGGCGAATGCTGATATGCGGGTAAAGCTGCTGGAAACCCGGTAGGCGCGGTAACAGCCAGGACCGGCCGAACGAGGGCAGAACCGCCACCACCAACTCCCCCATCTTGGGCTGTGCCTGGATCAATCGTGTGGCCTCGGCGATGTCGCCCAGGGCTTTGCGAATCTGCAGCGCATACAGGCGCCCATCCTCGCTGACACGCAAGCCCCGCCCTTCGCGCACGAATAGCGTCAACCCCACAATCTCCTCCAGTACCTTGATCTGCTGGCTGATAGCTGAATGCGTGACGTGCAATTCCTTGGCGGCAAGGGTGACGCTTCCCAACCTGGAAGTGGCTTCGAAACTGCGCAGGCAGGTCAACGGAGGAAATGCACTCATGTAAGCTCAACTAACCTGTCGTGGTAAAATTTATCGATATTTTGAGGACGGCACTCACGTTAAAGTAACCTCAAATTAACAATCCTGCCAGCCACAGGCGTCTTCCCGTTGCACCGTCACCTCGCGAACTGCGGAGCGTCTTCGATGAAAACCACGATCTTGGAACAGAGCCTCTCGACAGCCCGCCTCAACCAGGCCCCGCAGGTATTGCTGACGAAAATGGGCCTGGGTCGCCATACCCTGAAATGGCTGGTGACCAAGGATCAACTACTCTCTTTCTGGCTGGAGCAGCAGGCCTATGTGATCGCGCTGAAGGGGCGCCATTGGATGACGTCCCAAGGCACTGATGTCTGCCTGGAACAAGGGTATTTTACCTGCCTTGCGCCGGGCCTGATCCTGCTGGAGGGCGAAGGGGAAATTGCGCTGTACCTGGCCGGCAATGAGGCCAGCCCACGCGCCTGCGGGCTGCTGCTTAACCTGTACAAGTACCTCAAGCATCCCAACTGCACTTTGAAAATTACCCTGACGTAAATGGAGGCTTCATGAAACTGGTCGGCATGCTGGACTCGCCCTATGTGCGCCGCGTAGCAATTTCCCTGAATCTTTACGGCGTCGACTTTGAGCATCAGCCACTTTCGGTATTCAGCACCTACGAACAATTTGCCAAGATCAACCCGGTGGTAAAGGCGCCCAGCCTGGTGCTGGATGATTCAACTGTGTTGATGGACTCAAGCCTGATTCTCGATTACTTCGAAGCGTTGGCCCCGGCTGATAGAAAGCTGTTGCCACAGCAAGCCGGCGCGCGCGCCCAGGACCTGCAGTTGATTGGCCTCGCCCTGGCCGCCTGTGAAAAAACCGTGCAGATCGTGTACGAACATAACCTGCGCCCCGCCGAAAAACTCCACGAGCCCTGGCTCGACCGCGTAACCGGCCAGTTGCTGGCAGCCTACTCGGCCCTGGAAAAACGCCTGGCCCATGAGCCGGATGGCGCCCTGACCCAAGGTGCCATCAGCGCTGCAGTGGCCTGGTCTTTCAGCCAGTTCACAGTCGCCTCAGTGGTTAACGCCAAGGCCTTCCCGCACCTGCAGCGCCACGCCAGGCGACTCGAGGAACACCCGGCCTTCAAGCGATACTCCATCGAATAAGTCACCTGCAACGTACCGAGAGCCGGCACCCGCCGGCTCTTCGCTCTGCGCTCACATGAACGGCCTCTATGTACACCGTCTTTTTCTCGCCCACCGCCAATGGCTATAAAATCCTGCTGATGCTGGAGGCCCTCGCGGTCAGTTATGACATCTGCCATATTCACCTCGCCAGCGATGAGCAACACCTTCCCGCGTACCTGCAGGTTAACCCGCACGCCAAAATTCCGGTGCTGCTGGACAATCACAACCAGCAAGTGGTGGTGGAGTCTGCGGCGGTGCTGCTGTACCTGGGGGAAAAACACGCACGTTTTCGCGGCACATCGCCCGAGCAACGCTGGCAGGTGGTGCAATGGTTGATCTGGCAAGTCAGCAGCCTGGGACCGATGGCCGGGCAGAATTACCACTTCCATCATCAGGCGCCCCAAGCCGACACGTACTCGGCTGCGCGCTACCTGAACCAGACTCAAACGTTGTTTGAGGTGTTCGAGCAGGCAATCGCCGGGCAACCGTTCATTTGCGGCGACTTTTCCATTGCCGACATGGCGATTTATCCCTGGCTGCGGCTGCACAAACTGCTGCACGTCAGCCTTGAGGCGTTGCCGAACGTTGCGCAGTACCTGCAACGCATGGCCCAACGGGACGACGTTCGGCGCGCCTATGCCGCAGGCGCGCCGTATCACGAGCGTGCGCACGGCGACGTCGACAAGCTACAGGCGATTGCCGGCAGCCTCGAGCGCCGCGCTGTCGGCTAGACCGCCGTCGCGTATTTGCCCCCGTGGAAGATCAACGGGCTGCCTTCATTCAGGGTGAAATTGATGACCTCACCGATGAAAATCCAATGGTCGCCGCCATCGAATTCATTGCGTTTGATGCATTCGAACTGTGCAATCGCGCCGTCGATCAATGGCAGTTGGTTTTGGCTGATTGCATAAGGCACCTGGCTGAACTTATCCGCGGTCGGCGTTGCAAAACGGTCGCTCAGCAGTTGTTGCTCATGCGCCAATACATTGATCGCAAAGCCCCGCGCCGCCTGGAACGCGGGGGCGGTATAGGACTCCTTGCGCAGGCTCCACAGCACCAGCGCCGGCTCCAGTGAAACCGAATTGAAACTACTGACCGTCAGCCCGGCGGGCGCGCCGTTGTCATCCAGGGTCGTGACGACGGTGACACCCGTGGCGTACTTGCCGTAGGCATTGCGCAATGCGCGTTTATCCAACTGTTTTTCAAGCGTCTGCATTTGCCTGTCCACCTTTTTCAGAGTTGGCCAACCACGGTATGGTTGTCGATTGCTGTCAAGCACGCCGCCAGTATTTCCAGGCCTTCAAGCAATACCGGCCGGGGAATGGTCAGGGGCATGAGAAAACGGATGATATTGCCGTACTGCCCGCACGCCAGCAGCAGCAAGCCTCGCGCGCGCGCGTCTTGGATCAACTGCCGGGTCAGGCGCGCGGAAGGGATGCGACGTGCAGCATCGTCGAACAGCTCCAGGGCAACCATTGCCCCCAACCCGCGGATGCGGCAGTGAATGCCAAGGGCGCCGGTGATTTCCTTGAGGTTGTCGCGCAACTCCTCGCCCAGTTCCCGGGCGATATCGAGCAAGCCTTGCTCATCAAACACCCGCAGGACTGCCAAGGCAGCCGCACAGGCCAGCGGGTTGCCGGCATAGGTCCCGCCGAGGCCGCCGGGCACGGGCGCATCCATGATTGCAGCCTTGCCGGTCACGCCGGCTAACGGCAAACCGCCGGCAATCGACTTGCCGAACACGATCAAATCGGCGTGCACACCCATCTGTTCCATGGCAAAAAAACTGCCGGTACGCCCGGCGCCACACTGTATTTCGTCCGCGATCAGCACAATGCCGTGCTGGTCGCACAAGGCGCGCAGCGCAACCATGAATGCCACAGGGGCAACGACAAAGCCCCCTTCCCCCTGGACGGGCTCGATCACGATGGCGGCGATATCTTCCGGTGCGGCGTCGCTGCTGAAGATCCGGTGAATGCTGTTCATCGCCTCGACCACCGAGACCCCGGCGTCTGCATCCGGGAACAGTGCCCGGTAGACACCACCGGGCATCAACCCCATACCTTGGGCGTAGGGGTTGACCTTGGCGGTCATCGCCAGGGTCATCAGAGTTCGGCCGTGATAGGCACCGGTGAACACGATGACGCCGGTGCGACGCGTGTGTACCCGCGCGATCTTCAACGCGCTTTCCACGGCCTCGGAGCCCGTGGTCAACAGCAGCGCCTTTTTGGCAAAATCCCCCGGCACCCTGGCGTTGATCGCTTCACACACGGCGATGTAGCCCTCATAGGGCAACGCGGCAAAACAGGTATGGGTAAACCGCTGCAATTGCGCCTGCACCGCGTCGACCACCCGCGGGTGCAGGTGGCCCGTGTTGAGCGCTGCAATCCCGCCGCAGAAATCCACGTAGCGCCGTCCTTCGACATCCCACAGCAAGGCATTTTCGGCACGCTGCACGTACACGGCATGGGCCTGGTTGACGCCCCGGGCGACTGCCTGAGTACGTCGCTGCGCCAATGCCTGGGTTTTATCTTGCATACCATTGCCCTCTCGTAGCCAACCGTCGAAACGGCTCCAGCCTTCACCGGAGCCGCATGCAATGGGAAAACTCAGCGCGCCCGATAGGCGTGCAACGCAGCGTCCGCCTCGGCCGCCAATTGCAAGCGGTCGCCATAACGGTAGCTGTCGAGGAAGTCAAACTTGACCGGCGCATCCCCGCGATCAAACCGTGCCTTGAGCCCGCCCGGCGCATCATTGGCCCACTTGAGCAGTGAGTCGGCAAACTCCTGGCTGGCCCGGGAAATGAAGCGGTTGGAGAAATCGGCAAAATCGATCGGCAAATGCTCGCGCTGCTCTTCGAACAGGCGTTGCAGCACCTCGATGGTCTGCGCTTCGCTTTGCTGGCCGGCAGCGTAGGCTTCCATAGCGGTGCAGGCGGCTTCGAACAGCACTTCGTAATACGGACTCTCGATCGACAAGTGCCCGGCATACGTTGCGGTCTCGAACGCCTGTTCAAGGGCCTCGTTATCGCCGGTCTTGAGGTAGTCCGAGAGGATCTTGCGAAACCGCAGCACGCCGATGTAGCTGCCACTGATCCACACCCTGAACCACGCGTTCCAGAGGGGGAAGCTGTCGAAGGCCGTGAAGGAATTGGCCACCAGGCGGTCGTTCACCTTCACCACTTCCAGGCTGTAGTCCTGATAGGAGTAGAAGTCCTCCTTGCGCCAGACATCCGTCTTGACCGCCTTGAGAATCTTCGGCGCCACCCGCGCAATCGACTCAAAGGTGTTGACCAAGCCACGAGAAAACAAGGGGTCGACAAACCCCACCGCATGGCCGAGCAAACAGTAACGGTCACCCACGCTTTCGCGGCTGGTGTAGTTGAGCCGAGGGGCTACCGTCCACTCTCGCACCCTGGCCGCGCCCTCGAAATGCCGGGCAACGGACGGGTGATCGTCGAGAAACTGCTTGAACTCCACCTCCGGATCGCCGGCGGGACCATGCTCGTCGATATCCAGTTGCAACCCGATGCTGCACAAGGGGTTGGTAGAGTGAGGATGATTGTTGAACGGGATGATCCACAACCACCCGCCCTTGAACATATGGTGCAAGGTGCTTTGCGCCAGCGGCGTGGGCGAGCCGGAGGCCTGGGTCGACGCGATGACATCTTCGTAGAGCTTGACCCCGGTCATGTGCGTGAAGATCGAACGGGTACGCGCCTGCATTTCCCGCGCGCCCTGGCGCAGTTGGTACTTGTCGGCGATGGGTGAACGGTAGCCCGCCGCGTCCACCACGTAGCGTGCGCTGAGCTGTTCGCGGCCCAGGTTCAGGATCAGGCCATCGGCGGTCTCTTCAATGTCCTGAATACGTGCTTGCTGCTTGATGGTCGCGCCGAGCCTGGCGGCCAAGGCCAAGTAATAGGCGTCCACATCCTGGCGGAACAGATGGGCCTCGGGGGCGATGACCGGAGTGGACACCACGTCCAGCGGGTTGTGTTCCTGATGCTTGCCGTTCCAGGCGAAACTGAACGCCAACTTGATGCCTGCCGACGAAGAGCCCACATGCTTGATCAGCGAGTTGAGTTCGCCAGGGTAAGCCAGCTCGGGAATGGCATAGCGGTTGGCCAGGATTTTGAGCAGCACGGCACTCTCGGGCACCATCGACTCGCCCACCGCAAAACGCGGATGGGTCCCGGCGTCGATGATGGCAACTTTCACGCCCTCCTTGGCCAGGATAGCGCCCAACATGGTTCCAGCAATGCCACTGCCAATGATGGCTACGTCGTAAGTGTTTTCCATGACAACCTCGATCGGTGGGTATTGATTCAGTGAAATTGCGCGCTTGCACGCTGTAGCAGTTCGGTACTGACGTGCAGCACTTCAGCGCTGTCGGTCTGGGCCTCGACCAGAAACAGATAGTCGGCCTGGCCCGTTGTCAGCCAGTAGTCGGCCAAGCCCCGGGCAATGGCTTGAACGTTGTGCCCTGGCATGGTTAGGACCAGCGTCGGCCCCTGAAAGCCATAGCGTGTGCAGCAGATGGATGTCGCCGCCCCGGCATTGGCGTTGATAAAGTCCGAGGGCGAAACACGGTCCTTGCTGGCCAGGCCTTCGACGATCCTGCCGGTGATGGTCTTGGGGTAAGCGTTGCCGTAGTAGATCAAGCCGACCTGGCCACGCACCGGGTCGAGGCGCTGGTGATACTTGAGGTACAACTTGCTGACGCTGGACAGCACGCTGTAGACCGAGGGGTCAGCGCTTTTGAGGCCCTTGCGCAAGCCCTCATCAAGGTCGTTGTAGGTAAAGTTGCTGGCGTGAGCGCGATCCAGGATTTTCATAAGGCCCTCCTTGAAAGTGACTTAGCTGTAGCGCTGGAACACAAGGCTGGTGTTGAACCCGCCAAAGCCGATGGTGAGGCTCAGGCCGATCTCTGCCTGGGCATGCAAGGCCGTGCCGACGGGCAAGCGCAAATCAAGGTCTGCCATTGGCGTCCCGAGCCCATGAATGGGTGGCACGACGCCGGTCTGCAGGCTCTTGACCAAGGCAATCGCTTCCAGCGCCCCCGTGGCGCCCAACGTGTGGCCAAACGCGCCTTTGGTGGCAAAGACGATGGGCTGGTAACCGCTGAAATAATCGGCATAGGTCGCGCTTTCCACGCGGTCATTGGTCAGGGTTCCGGAGCCATGGGCATTGACCAGGCCGATCTGGTTGCGGTGGATACCCGCCTCTTCCAGCGATCGGTCCAATGCCAGACGGATGCCGGTGCCTTGCTCATCTGGCGCGGTGAGGCCGGCAGCATCGTTGGCCGAGCCACAACCCAGCAGGTAGGCATAGGGTTTGCGCGCCTCTTGCCCTTGACGCTCAAGCACCAAGAAGCCTGCGCCCTCCCCCAGCAAGGTGCCGTCGTGGCGCTGGTCGAACGCACGTAGTCGCGTCGCCGACATCGTGCCCAACGCGGTATGGGCCAGGCGTTTTGAACGTCCGAGGATATCGGCGCCACCGCAGACGCAGGTGTCGGCCAACCCGGCACGAATCAGGTAGGCGCCCAACATCAGTGCATCCGAGCCCGATGAGCACGCGGTGGACAGCGCCAACGGCTGCAAACCGAGTTGCTGCGCCGTGCTCACCACCCATTCGTCCAGCGGGTCTTCATGAAACGCCAAGCTGTCCAGGCGATACCCAAGGCTGGTGCCGGCGATCAAAAACTGCCGCGGGTTTTGCCCTCTGACGGCCACGTGCGCGTCCTCCAGTGCCGCCTTGACCGTGCGTTGCGTCATCCCCAGCAAGCGCGCCTTGGGCTCGGTCGTGTCGCTGTCCGGCAGGCTTCCTGCCAGGGTGTTCTTGAGCGGATACTCGGCGGGCAGATCACGTATACCGGTGTCGCCCAGTAAAAGTCGGTCCCATACGTCCTGCAATTGATGCCCCAATGCAGTGGTCCATCCAAGACCTGTCACCACAACCTTGTTCATAGTGCCTCCAGTAGAAAAGTCGGGGGGAGCGCCTCAGCCGAATACCCGTTGAAATTCGTCAACCGGCTTGTCGCGCACTGGCGAGGGGTAGTAGTTGTCGAGCAACTGGCCCGAGACCAGCTCGATGCGCCGGGCAAACGGTTCGTTTTGCAGCCAGCGGTCGCTGTGGATGAAGACCTCGTCAATATCGGCCGCATTGAAGCCAGGCAACTGCGAGGGCTCGACGATCTTGCGACGCTTCTTGTCCAGTACCTGGGCGTAGGCCGAGGCATCGAAGTAGCGGATGCGGTTGTCCTGTATCAACGCGTTGATGCAGTGCCAGCGTTGCGGCAGGTACAAATAGTTGACGAAGATATTCCTCACCGCGTAGACCTTCTGGCCGAGCAACTGGCTGACGAGCACGCCAGCGACGTTGGCCATTTCCGAGCAGAAACACGGCAACCGCGGGCCTTCATCCAGCATGGCGTTGAGGTAGTCCAACGGGCTGATCCCGGGAATCACCTCATCCCGGTAGTGCTCGTAGCGCTGGATGTAGACGTCCCATTGTTCAGCGTCGAACTTCAACTTGACGACATTGGGCGGGTAGGTCTCGAACTGTTCGGACTCTTGCAGCACATGGCACATGTAGCGAGGAATCAAGGCCATGACATCCTCCAGCGAGGACAGCGCGTAGCGGGCGATCACGTGGCGGACCGCAGCCGTAATCTGTTCATTCATAGCAGTCACCTATTTGTAATTGACGATGGAGCCGGCGTCCTGAAAGACCAGGTCAATGTGGCCGGGGCGCTCGTAGCGCTTGAGCAGTTTCAGGATGCGTTGCTTGAACGAAGGGCCGTCGCAGGACGGCACGATGGACCGGTCGAGGGTCACTTCCAGCTCGAACCCCGCCAGCGCCTGCTGCGTTGGCTTGACCAGCGTGCGACAACTGATGACCCCGGGCAGCGTGCGGCAGATATGCTTGATCGCACCGAGGTTGACCTTCTCATCGTTGATCACCAGGAAGTCCGATTTGCGCCCCTTGAAGAACAGATACCCCTGGGCATCGAGGGTAAAAATGTCGCCGGTGCGCAGCCACGTCTTACCGTTGATGTCAACCAAGGGTGATTTCGCGCTGCGCCCGATCTTGTTGAGCATCAACGTGCTGGACGCCACCAGCAACTCCCCCTGCCAAGGGCTCTCGGGTAAGGCGTCGAGCATCACCTCGGTGCCCTCCAACGGCAGCCCCACCGAGTCATGCCGGGCCGGTTCGACGCGGTGGGCAGCCAATGTCGATACACGAGGCCCGGCCTCGGTGATGCCGTACGTCAGGTACAACTCCAATTGCGGGTTGGCGTGCAGGCAACGTTGCACCTGCTCCGGCGGGACATGGTCGCCGCCCACACTCAGCACCCGCAAACCTGGAGGCAAGCCTGACGGTTCGCAGGCATTGATCTGCCGCAACAGCACCGGGGTCAATGAACTGACCGTGATGCCATGCGCCGCAATATCGCGGGTGTATTGCGTTAGCAAAAAGGGTGGGCCGCTGATGACCAATTGGGCGTCCAGCGCCAGGGTCGCGATGGCTTGTGCCACCAACGCCGTCGAGTAATACAACGGCAGGTTCACCAGCACACGATCCTCCTTGCGCAGCCCGATGCTATGGGCATGCCGCAAGGCGTTGGTGTGCAACGATTCGAACCGGTGTACGCAGCCACTGCTGAACGACGCCGACGTGCCTGACGTGGTGATGATCACCTCACCCGGCCGGGTTGACGGCAGCCGAGGCGCATCGAAAATCAGCGCACTCCAACGACCGATCAGCTGCGTACGTGCGCCGGGCCCACGGGCAATAGCGTCATAGCCCAGCGCCGACTTCACCAACGCCGCCGCCTGGAAATCCTCGATGATCTGCCCAAGCCGCTCAGCCGGTGTAGTCGGCGCGATCAGCGCCGGTACCAGGCCACTGTTAAGCACGGCAAAGAACATATGCAGTACATCGATCGTATTCGGCAAGGCGATGACCACGACATGTCCGGGTTGCAGCGAACTGCTTTGCCAGAACCGCAGGTACTCAGTGTAAGTGTCAGTCGCTGTGCAATGATCGCCTACGGATGAGGTGGCAGAAATATTCAACAGTTTATCGGCAGGAAAAAATACCCTGCTTCGTTCGATTGACACGACGTTATTCATTTCAACGGGCCTCAAGCTTATTAACAATAAATTCGGACAGCGTCTTGCAACTAAAGAAGTTGTCAGGACCAAACTCCTCCTCGCTCACTTGTATTTTGAATTCCTCTTCACACTGATACCGCAGTTCAATAAATCCAATTGAATCCACCCCCACTTGCGAAGAGAACCCGGCGTCCTCTTTTATTTGCGCTTGCGGTATATCCAGGTCCAATCGATTTGCAACAATATCCTTGAGAATCGCGATCACTTCCTGCTGGGTATGTACGCTCATGGAAACCTCACTTTTGAATGAAAGGAAACAACGGGTGTTACAGATCAATGAGAACTTCTGGTTTGCAGCATTTCCTTTGAGAGAAAAACATGTGGGTCCGGGCGTAACAGGCGCCGGACTAAAGGCGTGGTAGTGACGGTAATGATCAATGCCATGAACACGAGGACGGTGTAGGCATCAATCGAGATCAGTTTGAGTTCCAGGCCAATGGCCAAAATGATCAGCTCCATCAGACCTCGGGTATTCATCAAGGCACCGACGATAGCCGAATCGGTCCGTTGTAGACCGCTGACCCGTGCGCCCAGGTAGGCACCGCCGAACTTGCCCGCGAACGCACACACCAGGAACACAGCCAGCCAGAACAGGTTTTCGTTGCTGCCAAGGCTGTCGAACGAGGTTTTGATTCCGGCACAGGCGAAAAATACCGGCAACAGGACGAAGTTCAGAAACCCCTCCACCTGGCTGCGCCAATAATCCGTGAACTCGGGCACCTGTTTCATCATCAACCCGGCGAGCAACGCCCCGATCGCACAGTGCAGCCCCAGCCAGTCGGTGACCCAGGCACACAGCAATACGTAGCTGATCACCACGGGCATGATCGCCGCAGGCTCACCTCGAGCCTGGCAGCGCCGGATCCAGGGGATGACTAGGCAGCGTGTCACGCCGTAGAAACCAGCGAAGGCCACCAGCAGTTGCGCAGCGAAATAGCGGGCGTCGAGGGGGTCGCCATCGACTCGGGAACAAAACACTATCGCGCCCAATATCACCCAGCCCACCACATCCGTGATCACCGCCGCGCGCAGAGTGACGTGTGCCACCAGCGTGTCCTGCAAGGCGAGGCTCTGGACGATCCGGGTCATCACGGGCACCGCCGATACCGCCAGCGCGACACCGCAAAACCACGCAAACCCCCACTTCGAATAGGTCGGCGCCAGGTGCTCATGGGCAACCAGTGCTACGCCGACGCCCAGGGCAAAGGGGACGACTAGCCCAAGCAGTGCGATCGACAGCGCGGCGAACCGCCCCTGTGGCGATGCCTCGGGGTGGCGTTGATTGATGTGTACGCCCACCTGAAACATCAGAAAGATCAGGCCCAGATCGGCAACATGCGCCAGCCAGCCGATGTGCTGGGTTTCAAACAGGCCCGCGGATTGGCCAAGGAATGATTCCAGGCGCCCGAACACTGTCGGCCCAAGCACGATGCCCGCCGTGATCTCGCCCACTACGCGACATTGCCCGAGGCGTTCGGCCAGCCAGCCAAACAGGTGACACGCAAGTAATATAACGGCCAATTGTATGAAAAACATAATCAAGTATCCCTGCAGTACAAACAATTGAAAGAGACACTAAGAAGCCGAAAAACAGGCATACCTTCGGCCTCCAGGCACGATTTAAACCCGACTGGCAGTCAGTGGCAGGACAACAACACGTTTATCAAAAAACTGAGTGAGTTACCCGTGAACTACTTGTCAATGATATCGGCGACCGACAGTTCAACTCCTACGCACAGCGCACGCGAACTCATTAAGTAGTTGGCCGCCCCACCCGTCACGGCCAGTAGAAGACTCGTCCAGCAAATACCAGCCCAACCGAAATAGGCATGAATGACCGGCGCAACTATTGAACCCACTGCGCCGCAGCCATAATAAAAAAACATATAGAGGGCAAACACGCTGTTGCGCTGTAGCGGATCAATCTTCAACACCGTCGTCTGGTTGGCGACTTGGGCACTGAAACAACCGAGGTCAAACAGCACCACGCCCGCGACAATCGCAACCAGGGAATAAGGAAACACCAACAATATGAGCACGCCCAGCCCGGTCATACCAAAACCGGCGCCAATCACTTGCCGACTTCCCCACTTGTCGGCCCATTTCCCGGCCGGCCGTGCCATCAATAACCCCGCCAGCCCTGCAAGGCCCAGCATGCCTGCCTGCGAAGGGCTCAACTGCAAGGGCGCGCTACTGACGTGCAACATCAATGCAACCCACAACAGGCTGAAGATGAAAAACCAGCAGCCTCCCAGCAACGTCGCCCTGCGTAACGCCGCGTGCCGCATGAATAGAGGCGCCAGGCCTCGCAGCAGTTGCCGGTAACTGGCACTGCGCCGGGTTTCGATAAAGGGCAACACGGCTCGGCTGGCCAATGCCAGCAGCAGCATCAATAGCCCCACTGCCACCAGCATCCCGCGCCAGCCAAATTGATCAGCCAGCACTCCCCCCATGAACCGCGCCAGCAGAATACCGGCCGCGATACCGGCCCCCACCAGGCCGACCGTACTGCCCTTCGGGTCAATCTGAAAGCCCAAGGCATTGAGCTGGACAGCATTGGTGGCCATGGCGCCGATTACAGCGCCGAGGCTGATCATGTACAGCAGGTGCGTGCCGCACGCCGCCAGCAGTAGTGCCAGGCCCAGTATCAGGAACTGAATGCTGACCACGCTGCGCTTGTTACGCGAATCCCCCAAAGGCACCAGCAGCATTATCCCGAGCATGTAACCGACCTGGGTACTGCCGGCAATCAGCCCGGTAGCGGACAGCGGGATGTTCAAGGACGTCGCGATGGCCGGCAGCACGGGCTGCAGCAAGTAGTTGTTAGCGATGGATAGCCCTGCGGCGCCAGCCACAAAACCGGTGACGAATCGTGTGTCAGACAGGCTCATTTCGATGGTCTCCGTCAACGATTCCGGCAGGCAACCACTTCGATTCCCACCAGCATTTGCGGCTCGGCGAAAGGCAGCACATGCAACAGCGTGAACGCCGGGCGGATATCGCCGAAAAACGCGCCATGGACCTCAGCCGCCTGGCGCCAGTGCGTCAGTTGCGTCAAGTACATGCGGCTTTGCACCACGTCCGCCAAGGCGAATCCGGCCTCCTCCAGTACCCGGGTGATTTTCTCCAGGATGACGCGGGTCTGGCCGGCGACGTCGGTCGCAACGATTGTTCCGTCGGGCCCCAACGCGCCCGTTTTGGATACGTACAGGGTGTCATCCACTTGAACCGCCCGGGAAAACCCGAACACCTCCTCCCAACTGGAGCCTGATGAATACCTTTCGCGCATGTTCATCTCCTTATGAAGCGGGGCCTGATGCGGCATAGGTATGTAGCAGGAATCTTTCGAATCCAACGATCAAAACCATACGCTCGGAGACTTGAGGATGTCTACGCTCAAGAACGCACATAGTTAAACTAAACTACCAATACAAACGAGATAGACAGGCAAAAATGGGATAAAATGTAAATACAGCTACACAGTCAGTTAACATCTTCTACCAGATGAATACGTGTTCAGTGGCAAAATCGTCTTGATTTCAATCTGTTGGCCGAGAGTCCGACCTACCGGTCTTAAGGGCAGCGCAAAGCTCAATTCCGCGCATGACCATCCGTCGGCTGGCAGTTGTTTTCCAGCGAGGAAAGATTTGAGGAGGGGGTTTTAGAGGGGTACGTTCAGGCGATTTTCAAGAAAGGTTCAATCAGAATTTTGATTTGCTTGGTGCATACATCCTGACGCATTTACTAATGCTGTTAGTGGTCACATCTCGAAAGAATGGCGTGTACATACAGAACGGTGTCGCTCCCTTGAGTCGTCAGGAGGGTCGCATCACGCTATTGCCATTCGAAGTGTCAGACCACTTGACACCGAGGCTTCTTAATCGGGCGATACTGCAGCAGGCAAAGGATCAACGTACGTACGTAGTAACCGCTGCTGAATCCTCAACAGAAATCCGGCCTCAAAAGCATCCTGGCAGTCACCGACAGGAAAGGTTTTGCGGGTTTGCGCCAGCTCCCACCACAGCGGAATTTCGCCAGGGGCATCAAGCCAAGCCTGGGCGCATTGCACGCCACGCTCAATCATCGAGGAAAATTCGCTACCCCACGGTGTCTGAAGACTTGGATAACCATCCGCCGGAGGAATTGAAACGTAGTTTTCGTCCATACACACCTAAATTTCTGATTTATTTTCAGACGCAAGTCCAGCTTCAAAAACTTTTAAGCTCTCGCTAACAGCCATAAGCCTTCAAATGGCATAGATCAGCCCTAATGCAGACTATATCCCGTGGATTGAGAGTCCCTCAAGGCGCAATTTGCGCGCATGACTCACGACTACGAACAGCTGCGTCTGCAACTGGCGGAAAATATCCGCTTGATGCGACGCGTGAAAAACCTTTCCCAAGAGCAGCTCGCGCTCATGGCCGAGGTTGATCGCACCTACGTCAGTCAAATTGAACGATGCACGGGCAATCCGTCGTTATTAGTTCTTTTTAAGCTCGCAACCGTTTTCGAAATTACCGCAGATCAGTTACTTGTGGAACCTGAGGTACTGCGTAGCTCCCTTCACGTCAAATAATAGTCTTACGCATCACAAAGCCGATAGCTCGGCCTTCACAATTTCCGCTGATAATCTTTAGCCCATCCCCGAACCTGCCCAGGCCATACACATTGAGCCTGGATTATGACTGCCATCTGCTCGTCAATATCGCCTGAAAATCTAAGACCCTTGGCACTGAGCGTCCTGGTGATGTGCGCGCCAAGCATTGCGCTGAACACAGGCAGTATCACATCCTCCGTGCTTTCTCCAAGCTGCCTGGAATACAGGGTTGTCGGCATTTGTTTCTGGCTGCTCTGCACGCCGTTCGGCTGCACAGTAAAAACCTCGACCAAGGTGCGTCATTTCATTCCTGAACTGGTGGTCTCAAGCTACAGCACCACGGGCAATAACCCATGGACCGAGATGGCCACCCTCTCCTCTCCCATCAGCGGTTCGGAAGGTGGCGGCAACCTGATCACCCCTAACACCCACCGCGACAACCTGACCCGCTTCAAGAACGTCGATGGCATCGGCCACCCCGGGGGCTGGATCGCAACGCAACTGGCTTCGCAATCCGGCTATGCCTGCGCCAGCGGTGCAACAGCATTCATACCTTACTACCTGAGTACCCTGGACTCACTGGCCTGGCGCCATGGCATCCCGGAAAATTTCTACCCCGAGTCACTTGTGCCTGGGGTCCGCGAAGTCGGTAGTCAAGTCTTAGGAAACATGTGGGGTAATATTTATCCCCGGCAGGGTTTTCTGGTACAGCCCGACGATTTCAAGGCAGCCGCAGTCATGGCACAACGGGCCGGTGATGTAGTTACCCGAAACTGGCAGCCGCATGTGTACTTACCACTCACACCAGCCAAACGCGACGGCTACTGGCCACCTGGCCCGATCGTGGAAAACGACGCTTCGACCCACAAATGGCAATTGCTCTCCCCCCAAACTCAGCCCACGTGCGCCGTCTTCCCCAGCAATCCAGTACAGAGCGCGGATGGCGGCTACGCCTGGTCACTTTGGCGTCCCTATAGCTGCTGCAAACGTGAGGGGCAGATCTTTCTGTTCAGTATCGACTTCGAAGGAGGTGCTTCATGAGTCGGCTTCTCGCACGACCATGGTTGGGCGCGCTGAGTCTGTTGTTCTGTGGACTGCTTACTGTGGCGACGCATGCCCACGCCGCCGAAGGCGATTACCGCCTGGGCACTCAAGGCGAAGTGCTCGATGACCGCGTGATGTACACCATTGGTGGCGGCTCGGCAGTCGGCTCACCGAGTTCACTCTACCGACCCAGTGGTCTCGGTGTCGGAGGGTCTTGGCGAGCGAACATGATGTGCGGAAACATGAGCCTCACCAACACACTGCAAAACCAACTGAACGGCGTCACCGAAGGTTTCCAGCAGATCATGGGCAGCATCGTGCAGAACGCGACCCAAGCGGTGATGTCGCTGCCGGCGTTGATCATCCAGCGCGCCAATCCCGGACTCTATGAGTTGCTCAGCAACGGAGTGATGCAAGGTCGTATCGACTTCGACCGCTCCAAACTGACCTGCCAGGCCATGGCCGAAAAGATGGCGGACAAGGTTGGTCAAGCCGGTTGGGGTGCACTGGCCAAGAACCAAGAAATGCAAGGCAACTTAGAGCAAACCGGCGGTGATGCGGTGGCCGCGGTGAAAAACACCGAGGCCCATAACGGCAACAATGGAGTGGCCTGGGTCGGCGGTTCAAAGGCCGGAGGTGATGGGCAAACTCCCATTCGTGTGACTTCCGACGTGGTGCGCGCGGGCTATAACCTGCTGCATAACCGGTCAGTAGATGACAGCACCTCCATCAATAGCAGCGACTGCTTAGGTGGGACTATTTGTCAGACCTGGGCTTCGCCCCAAGAGGAAGCCGAATGGGCCGTCCGCGTACTGGGCGAGAGCGAAGTCGCGACCTGTGACAGCTGCGAAACCCTGCGCGCGACCGCGGGTGGCGGATTGACGCCGTTGATCCAGGAGGCCTACAGCGAGCGAATGAAAGCCTTGCGAGGGTTGCTGTCGGGCTCTCTGCCGCCTACCGCTGACAACCTGTCGAAAGCCTCCAGCCCGATGCTGCCGGTGAGCCGTGGTGTGATCGAAGCCCTGCGCGACGATCCCGATCAGGATCTGCTGGCACGACGTCTGGCTAGTGAAACGGCCCTGTCCAGCGTCCTGGACAAGGCACTGCTGCTACTGCGCACACTACTGGCAGGCAGTCACGAACCCAACATCGCCTCCGCCGAGCCTGCCCAGACCGCCTTGACGAAAAACATCGACGCTTTGGAGCGCGAAATACGCCTGCTGCAGACCGAGATGCAGGTCAGGCAGATGCTGACAACCAATACCGCCAGCTTGGTGCTCGACCGGCATGCTGGTGGCGCCGACGCTTCGCGCATCGTCGAGCAAGGCGACCCTGAGCCAGGTCGACTTAATGATGCTGACGCCAGGCGCAAGTGAACCATGAAACGCTCACCGCTATTCACTCTGCTTTCAGGTCTGGGGATTGCCACAGTGATGATCCTGACCGCCGCACTGGTCGCCTGGATCGGCCGCGCTGCGCTGGGTAGTTTCGAAGTCTGGCAGCAGGCATTCGAATCCGCACGACCTTACCTGCAGTGGTGGCGCGCCCTGCTCTACGCCGCCCTATTTGCGCTCTGGTGGGACCTGCTTCGGCGCTACCGACATCGACCACAGGATCGACTGCGCGTGAAACGCATAGGGACATTAGGGCTCGTGCTCTTTACCTGCGTCGAACTCACCCGCCTGTGAGGTCACCACCATGCTCATGAGCACAAACAGCTACCTGGAGTTTTACCTCTCTCTGCTCGCCTGGATCATCAACAACGGCCTTTGGAGTGTTCTTTCCGACACCGGGCTATTCGCCGCGCCCTTTGGTGCAATCATCTTGCAGGAATGGTTGTCTGCCCGTCAGCAAGGTGCGGATGAGGGCAACAGGGGACTGCTCTCGGTGCCGCGGATCGAGAATCGGTTATGGCTGGCCTACATCGTCGTGTTGTTCGGCTGCGCGCCGGTCTTTCCGTTGAGCCTCTCGTCAATGACGTTCGATGATGTGGCGAGCCAGCGCTGCGGCGTGAGTGTGGCCAAACCAGCAGAAACCGCCTGGGGGACAACCTTCAATACCATTGGCGAACGCTCTGCCAATGTGCCGATCTGGTGGTTTCTGGTGCATGCCTTGAGCAAAGGCGTGACTGCGGCGGCCACCGCCTCCATCCCTTGCGCTCCGGATATCCGACAAATGCGCATGGAGATCGACAGCTCGCGCATCGACAGTCAGGTCCTGCTGCAGGAAGTCGCCGACTTCACTCGCGACTGCTACAGCTATTCCCGTTCTCGGCTGTTCACCAACCGTCCGCAGTTGGACAAAGCACAAAGTCACGACGCAGCGTGGATCGGTTCAAGCTATTTTCTCGACACGCCCGGCTACTACGATACGGATCGCTCACGTACACCGAGAGTCAGCTGGCCGTATGACGAAAGCCGCGATGTTTCCTTGCCACGGCTGGAGAATGGCGCAGGCTACCCCACCTGCAAGCAGTGGTGGAGCGACAGCGGTGTTGGCTTGCGCGAGCGGTTGATACAGCAGGTTGATCCCTCTCTGCTGACTCAGCTGAAAGGTTGGCTGACTGGCCGGTCGAGCAACGAGATCGAGGATGCCACCCTGCGCGAACTGGTCAGTCCGCGCCAGCAATCGATGTCCATGTCGCCCGGACAGGTGTACCAGGACTACGGCTCCAGCGCTCGTGGCGGTTCGATCAATCAGGGACTCAATAACCTGGCCACCAATACCGGGTTGGCCCTCGGTTCCTTCAGCAACTTCCCGGCAATGAATGCACTACGCGCAGCCTTGCCGATGGTACAGGCGTTCCTGATCATGGGCGTCATCATCAGCTTGCCGCTGATCCTGCTGGTCAGTACCTACCAGCTAAAGACCGTCATGACGGTGACGTTCGCACTGTTCACACTGCATATGCTGAGCTTCTGGTGGGAACTGGCGCGCTGGGTCGACTCCAGCATGCTCGATACGTTGTACAGCCAGGTGTCAGCGTCAAATCAGGTGCTGCTGTCGCTGCCCACATCAGGCCTCATGGATGGAACCGTCACGGCGCAGGTGATTGAGTATGTAATGGGGGCGATGTTCATCGTACTACCGATGCTGTTTCTAGGCGTCATGGGCTGGGCAGGATATTCAGTCGGCAGCGGGATTCAAGGCATGTTGGCGAACGGTAGCAAAGCTGCAAGTGATTCAGCGAGCAAAGGTACGGATCAAATATTGGGTGCTGCTAAGCGCTCAATTAGATGACTTGCTGTCGCCTATATAATGCCCATTGTCGTCGAAGTCGCCGATGTAGAGATCAGCACCTAGGTAGTCTGGCCCTGGATTTTTATCTTCACGATCGGCACCAATAAAAGTCCTGAGCCATAGCAAAGTGATAACAGCCAGCATCATCACAATAAAAGTAACCAGCCAAACACTGACAAACAGCAATCCTCCGATCAATGCCAGTTTGGCAATCAGAAAACTCCCGCGAACAAGTAATTTACCTGCGGGCACACCTGCGGTCTCGGCACGCTCAACCACATGGGATTCAAAAGTTTTCAACCTACGGTAACCACGCTTCACCGAAAGACCACAGGCATACGCCCAGCAGTGGGCTCGTGAATTCTGAACAGGTTGCTGAGTCGGCATGGTCTCGCCCTCTTCTGAGCGTTTTCATGGTTGAGCCTGGAGGAATAGCCTACTACCGAAAGCGGCCCATGCCTGACCGTTTATCAGTTTCCCCGGTCGAAAAATCCTCATTGGAAGCTAGAAGACAAGCTCCGCGAAACATCGTCTCTACAGCAATTGACCCAGATAAATCGTCCGGCTAAATACAAGGTGCGGATCGCTGTTATCGACAGCACTTTCCCAGGTAGCCAGAACCTTCAAGGCTACGTCACTTCGATGATGGTTCCCCCCCAAGTGCGATTAGCGTTCGGTGGCTCGCACGGTGACCGTTTCTACGGTAATGAACGCCTACTGCTCTTATGAGCGCCTTTCGAGCTTCGCTCGTGAGGTAAGCCCTCTTGATTTTCTTCAACCCACTGCGGGGAAATCTTTCTCCGCACGGGACAGGTTTCTTCGCGCTTTCAACGGAGACATTCCATGCCTGACTCACTTACACCGGAAACAATAAACACCCTTCGGCTGCCCGTCGTGTTCACTCCTGGCGCGTGGCAACGCGCAGTACTGCTCGATCAATCCGATTACGCTGAGAAGCTGCAGGTCGATCGGTTGAGCCACGTATTGCGCGCAGCCTTCGAGGCCCACCTGGCATATCCATACAAACCCTACGTGCTGTTCGAGGTAATGCATATTGAACCAGCCGATCAATTAGGCCACGACCCGTTGCTGCAATTGAGTCTGAGCTTACTCCAAGAACCGGATCAGCCTGGCGCATTGCTGATAGCGCTTGCAGGAGAACACCAGCGCTAAGCGCAATTAGCGGCGCACAACGCCACATTCGGACGGCATGCAAGACCTGCATCAATCCAACCCATCACCCAGCCGGGGGAACCCTCCCCCACGGGCACGGCGTTCCTCCGTTTTTCTCTCGAGGAAATTGCCATGCGCGATATCTACCAAGACGTGACAGACAAGCTCGTTACTGCGTTAGACCAAGGCGTTGCACCCTGGATTAAACCCTGGTCCTCAATTGACTCCGCTTGTACCGGTCATCAACCCTACCCCGTCAACGCCATCACGCGACGTCCGTATTCGGGCATCAATTTACCGCTGCTCTGGGCCGAGGCCAGGTTGCAGGGGTTCACTCAAGATCGTTGGCTGACTTTCAATCAAGCCAAAAAAGCTGGCGGGCACATTCGTAAGGGTGAGCACAGCACTCTGGCGGTGCTCTACAAGCCGATGGAGCGCGAGGAACAAACCGAGTCAGGCCAACCCGTACTCGATGAAAACGGTCAACCTAAGATCGCTCACTTCGGCATTCTCAGGACGCATTTTCTGTTCAACATCGAGCAAACGGAGGGGCTCGAAATGCTCAATGACACCTTGCTCGAGACGGAACAGAGTGATCCCTTCCAGCCCAACAGCGCCGCGGAAGATCTGCTGTTAAGTTCAGGTGCACGCATCGTTCATCGGCCTGCTGACGAAGCCTTTTACCACCCGATCAGGGATCTCATCCAACTGCCGACAAAAGCACAATTTCACGATGAAGGCGGGTACTACGCCACTGCACTTCATGAGCTGACGCACTGGACCGGGCATCACACTCGGTTGCAGCGCGAAGGCGTGAGGTCAGCCTGTCCGTTCGGCTCGCCAGGCTACGCGTTTGAGGAATTGATCGCCGAGATGGGCGCTGCTTTTTTATGTGCCTACGCCGGTATACAGGGGGAGCTGCGGCACGAGGGCTACATCGACTCCTGGCTCGGCCTGCTAAAGGCTGACAAACGCGCGATCTTTCGCGCCAGTGGTCAGGCCCGAAGCGCTTCGGAGTTTGTGCTCAACCTGAAGCAGCAACGGAAGCAGATGGTTATGGATGACTCACGATGCATGAACGATGGAGTTTGACCATCACCTCACCGCCGCAATCGCATCAAAGGGCCCAGCGCGAGTTGGGCCTTTTTTCTGCGTCCAGAAAACCCCATGCCGCGTGGCTCTAATGCAAAGAGTCAGGGAGGGGCACATCCCCCCGCAGCCTGTCATTCCGCATCCAGGTTCTGCGCCAGAAAATCCACCAGATCGAGCGGACTCCGGCTGTCGATAACCTTGTAGATCAGATCGCGTTTACTGCGCGGCAACTTCTTGACCACGCTCTTCGCTGAAGCCCTGACGGCTTCGTCGGTCCCATGGATACGTGCCGCGAGCAGCAGCACCAGCGTGGCGTCAGTAAGGTTCATGGCAAGACCCAAAAAATAGGCACCGTAGTGTACCGACTCTTTTCGTTTTCGTACCAGCCCCAATAAAACGATGTGTAGCAGTATCGATATCCCGATTGCCGCGCAAAGGGACACGAGCCAAAAAGGACGGATAAGGGTTGGAAGGGAATGGGGACTCAAGGGTAAGAGCTCTATCCGAAAAGGCTAAAAGGCCACTGCCCCAGCCACCTTCCGGGGGTCAAGATGCTCAGTCTGTTTCGCCACAAAAAGCGGAGGCCACCTCCGCCACCGACCGTCAACGTCGCCGAAGGTTACTTGCCCATCGAGTCGGCTCACAGCTTGTTAGCCGCTGAGCACCGCCGCCAGCTGCTCGATCGCATCTGGCAGTACACCGCCCTCTCCCACGCGCAGTTCATCCAGCTCTATTTAAATCCGATCCATCGCTACGCCGAGCAGGTCCAGCAACTCCCAGCCAGCGAGACGCACCACCACGCCTATCTCGGAGGCATGCTCGACCATGGGCTGGAACTGGTCGCCTGCAGTTTGAAACTGCGTCAGTCATATCTGCTTCCCTCCGGCGCCGCGCCCGAAGACCAAGCCGCCCAGACCGATGCCTGGTCGGCCGGCATCGCCTATGGCGCCCTGCTGCATGACATTGGCAAGATCGCCGTGGACCTGCAGGTCGAACGTCAGGATGGCCGTCCTTGGCATCCCTGGCAGGGCCCACTGGATCAGCCCTACCGCTTTCGCTATGTCAAAGGTCGCGACTACCACCTGCACGGCGCTGCCGCAGGCTTGCTCTACACCCACATTCTTGACCGACCTATCCTGGACTGGCTCAGTGGTTTTCCGCTGCTATGGGCGAGCCTGCTGTATGTGCTGGCGGGTCAGTACGAACGCGCCGGCGTGCTGGGCGAATTGGTGATTCAAGCAGACCGAGTCTCTACCGCACAGAACATCGGTGGCAACCCGAACAAGGCGCTGCAAGCGCCGATTCATTCGCTGCAACATCACTTGATCAGCGGACTGCGTCACCTTGTTCAGCACGAGCTGAAACTTAACCAGCCGGGTGCCGCGGGATGGCTGACCCAGGACGCGCTCTGGCTGGTCAGCAAGACGGTCACGGACAAGCTTCGGGCCTATCTGCTGTCGCAAGCCATAGAAGGCATTCCTTCATCCAACATCGCCGTGTTCGACGAACTGCAGTCGCATGGTCTGGTCGAGTCTACGCCGGAAGGCAAAGCCATCTGGACCGCCCTTGTCGCACAGGGAAACTGGGAGCAGACCTTTACCTTTCTGCGCTTTCAACCGGCGTTGATCTGGGGGAACAAAGACCGGCCAGAGGCTTTCAACGGAACGGTTAGCATCGCAGTAGATGAAAATCAGCCCAACGCTCCGGTATCACCAGTAACTCCTAAGGCTGTCAATACAAAATCAACTCAAAACCCATCATCGCAGCCGGATCTCATGGCGCTAGAGGATGCCGATTATCTCAGCACGCTGCTGGACATGTTCGAGTTGGGTGAGCATGGGGCGAACGATGCACCGTCAGAAAGTGCTGACGATACTTCAACGCTTCAATCGGACAACCCAGGCCAAGCATTCCTGAATTGGGTCAAGGAAGGCATTCTGAGCCACAAGCTGATTATCAATGACAGCAAGGCTAAAATCCATACAGTCGGAGGTACTGTGTTCCTGGTCACACCTGGCCTTTTTCATCGCTACGTTCAGGAATTTCCGGCCATCTCATTGGGGACCGATTCCGCAGGTGAGGAATGGCGATGGGTGCAGAAGCAATTCGAAAAACTGAAAATCCACCAAAAGCGCGATGATGGTTTGAACATCTGGATCTGTCAGGTGGAAGGTCTACGGAAAAAAGGAACCCTCAAAGGCTATTTGTTAAAAAATCCAGCAATCTTATTCGAAGCTGGACCGATACCTACCGATAATCCTTTCCTTAAAATTGAAAAAGCATAAACGTCCCGTATACCTCAACACGCTTGAGCTTTTTCTTTTCCGCTTCGACTTCGAATTCGACTTCAACTGGCTCTTCATTCTCCTCTTCGTCCTGAGGCACAACAGCTTCTTCTTGGTAGCTAGGCCATCCATGTCGTTTCGGTCGAGGTCAGTTCCAGCAGTTGTCCGACAGCTGGTGGTGATGACCAGATTAGTTTTGAGGCCTGAGCGAGTGGGTTTGACCAGCACACTGACGCGCAGCGCCTCGCCGCTGCCGCTGGAAATATCGCCGACGATCCAGCGCACAGTATCGCCAGAGGCGACGGTGACCAGTTCCTCGCCGGGCTGGAGCGAAACCACGGTGACGCGCCCAAGTGACGCATAGACCTGATACAACGCGCCGTCGCTGTACGGCCACACTTGGATTGTATTGACGTAGCCCTCCCGAGAGAAGCGGACGGAGAGTGAACACGCCTGCATAGCTTGCTGAGCGAAAAGACAACGGAGCAAGCGAATAGGTCCCCAACCAAGAGCGCTAGTGACTTTTCCGAATTTCCGTATTGCTTGGAAGGCGACATCAAGCGCACCAACATAGTCGTAGACGATGTCGAAGCCCAAACCTTCCATGAAATCCTTTACATAAACTTCCACGGGAGTAGTTCGGTCAATTGCTATGGCACCGATCGACTGCAAGCATTCGGCCGCATCGCTACCTGCGACGCCAAAGGCTTCAGCCCCGTGGGCGCGCGCGATCTGTAGTGCCACGTGTCCTAAGCCACCAGCGCCACCGATCACGAGTACCTTGTCATCCGGCCCGACGTTCGTAATGTTCACCAAGCCTTCCCAAGCTGTGATAACGACCAAGGGCAGCGCAGCCGCCTGCCGCATGGAGAGATTGGTCGGTGTCTTCGCCAGGAGACGGACATCGACTGCGGCGAATTCAGCTATCGAGCCTTGCACCCAGACGACGCCTCCAGCCGTAGCCCAAACCTCGTCGCCAAGAAAGAAATTCGTCACGCCGGGGCCAACGTGCTCGACGACGCCTGCCAAGTCCATCCCGAGGACAGCCGGCAGCGGATGCCGAGGATGCGCAGCAGCACCCGTTCGAATCTTCGTATCGAGCGGATTCACTCCGCTGGCATATATGCGAACAACAACTTCCCCCGACCTCGCCAGCGGCAGGGGTAGGTCGGCCCAATGGAGGGGGCATCAGGTGAATCCACCACGAGAGCCCGGATGGTTTCAATAGTCATATGCTTATCCAAAACAAAAAGCTGCGAAACCGTGGTGTCAAACGACTGCATATTCCGAGATCTAACTTCTGGCCAGGAGTAGAACGCCGAGTAAATGACTTTCTGATTTCTCAGTTCTCCAGCCGCACTCCAGTCATCTGTTCGCAGATGTTCCAAATACGATCTGCGGTTGCTTTATCTATAGAAAGGAGCATCGCTTCCATTGGGCACTACTACGGCAATGTTGTTGTCTTCCAAATAAAGTCCACCCTGGCCGTTGAGTTGGTTGTTGGTTACCACCCAGATAGCCGTTGCACCGCCTTGTTGGACGGTTTTATAAATATCGCCCACATTGGCGGGGCGCCGCAGGAAGTTGAGAGTTTCCGTAACGCGCGTTGCACGCACCAAGGCGGCCAGGGATGCCAAGCCACATTTTGAATGTCACCGCCGTATCCAACGGACCCTGCGGCGAAAAGTTCCGTAGACGGAACGGCCCCGGGTGTACGGCAAATGCCCTGATGTTCTTGTCCTTTAACAGTTCATCTTCTTTGATTAACAGCAGGATGAAAGCCGTCTTTGTTTGCGCATAAGCTCGCATGTCCGTGTATTCGGAGTGCTTGAAATTTATGTCTTCAAACTGCACGCCGGCGGCGCGATGGCCTCGCGACGCGATATTGATGATGCGTGATCCATTTGCCCGCTCCAAAGCCGGAGCTAGCGTCACCGCTAGTTCGTAATGTCCCAATACATTCGTCGCAAATTGCCGTTCGTACCCGCGACTATCCCGTTACATGGGTGTCACCATGATGCCTGAGCTATTAATGAGAATATGGACGGGGCGACCGGACAACAGGATTTTTTTGCAAACTCATCAATGGAATCGGGCTTGAGCAGGTCAACATATTCAACTTCGGCATTGTCGATTCCGCTTAAACTCTTCTTGGCCCGATCAACATCTCGCGCCAGAGAAATAACGTGCGCGCCAGACGAAGCAAGCGCTTTAACTTCCTCTCGACCCGTTCCGCTGTGGCTTCCAGTGATGACTACGATTTTCGCGGTCAAGTTGACTCCTTTAACCACATCCGACGCCATGCTCGAATGGTCGAACGGGGAATCATCGTCGATGATGAGCCCGATGTATTTAGGTACGCTCGCGGCTTTAGTGTCGTTGAGCGACAAATAGAATGTGCCGACCAAGACCAAATAAACAATCACTGCGGCAAGCAAGGAATAAGCAGATATCTTGATTGGAAGACTCATCGCGTCTCATCTCCCATGTAGATATGCTGTTGGAGTTGGCCTCGCTAACTCCCTATGCGGCCTTTTACCCGAAATAAAGGCCGTCGGGATCAATGGTAGCACCCGCCCCAAAATCTCCCACGGCTAAGACAGGACATATACGGCCCGTGGCTCGTGCTCGACAGCACGGACTATTGCTGCTTCTCCAGACTCAACATCTACCTCGAAAGGCAGGTGTTTTTTGTGCGTATTAAGCGGGGTGCGGATACAGCCAGGGAAAATAGTTGAAACACTGATTAAAGTTCCTGCCAATTCCCTGTTCAGGGGCTTTCCCAATAACTCAAACCTGCTTTTCTTGCGCTGTAGGTAGCCATAAGCCTGGAAATGCAGTTACGGCCGCTCAGAGAGGAAATCAGTGCAAGGTAGCCGTGAGCACGAGCACGAAACAGCGTGAGGACCGCCTTGATCTGTGCGAGTGCGGATATGAGGTTGGTTTCGAGCACAAGTCGGTTCTTGTCGAACTCGCCCGTGCCAATCCTGCTACCACCAGCAATGCCTGCGTTGACGATGATTCGATCCAGACCGCCGAACTTGTCGGCAAGCTCGGAAAAGACCGATGCCACCTGATGGTGGTTGTTTACTTCGAGTTCCCGTACTTCGACGCGCCCGCCGCTGTGCAGAAATCCGGCTTTAAGCTGTTCAAGTTTGTCCATTCGGCGGGCGCAAAAAGCCAGATCATGTCCTTTCCCTACGAACTGGCGGGCCATCTCAAACCCGATACCCGAACTTGCACCGGTAATCAGGATGGTTTTTCGAGGAGCGCGAGACATGACGCTGCGCCTCTCAGCGGGCCACAAGGCCAAGACGTATCAAGCTCTCCGCCGTCGATACGATGACTTCATCATTCGGCCTCGGACTCCACTCCAGTACCCGACGCGCCTTCTCGCTCGTAGAGTCACGCCTCTTGCCCAAGTTGGGAACCATCTGACGAGCGTTCTGGCTGAAACACGCGGCCAGTCGGATTTGCCAGCTAGGCAGTCGCTTCTTCGCAACATTCGCGGCAGCTTCGCCCAGGCGACTCCGCAAGATGGAAGCGATGCCCGCCATAGACATCAGCGGGCCTGCGACAGCAATGAAGCGTTCCCCCTTCGCATCGGGACTCACCATCGCCTTCAAATGTAGGTCGGCTACGTCGCGGACGTCCACGACACCGAAGTAGACATCTGGCAGGCCGGGCATGGCGCCCTCAAGCATGCCCTTCACGATGGCGATGGAGGCAGAGTAGTCCGCGCCCAGCACGGGCCCGAAAATTCCGACTGGATTGACGACAGCCAATTCCAAGTTGCCGCCTTCCGAGCTAACGAAATCCCATGCCGCGCGTTCTGCGATCGCCTTGGAGCGGATGTAGGGTGAGTTAGGTACCGTCGGATCAGTCCAATCCAATTCTGTATAGGTAGTGCCATTCTTCGGTTTGCCGCCGTAGCCTACGGCAGCAAACGACGAGGTCACCACCACGCGCTTTACACCCGAGTCTCGCGCCGCGCGCAGCACGCGCAACGTGCCGTCTCTGGCAGGAAGGATGATTTCATTGTCATCCTTTGGAACCCCGGACGGGAATGGCGAAGCCACGTGCAACACGTACTCGCAGCCTGCCATCGCTGCTTGCCAGCCGTCGTCGCGCGTGAGATCGGCTTGAACGAACTCGACCTCGCCGACAGACGAAGCGCCAGCAGAAACGAGCATCTTCCTGACCTCATCCGCCTTCGCCTGAGATCGAACCGTTGCCCTGACGCTGTACCCGGCATGCAGCAGCTTGAGAGCGCAATGGCTGCCTAGAAAACCGGAGCCACCTGTAACAAGAACTCTATTCATCGTTGATTCTCCGCTATGGCATGATGTTGGTGACTAACAGCAGTTTTTACAAGTAGGATGGATTTTCTTACCTAGTAAGAAAATTCAGACCGAGGAAAAAATGAAGATCCAGCCAATTCACCCAAGAACCTACGACAACAAGGACTGCGACGGCTGCGCCGGCCCGAGCGACGTTGACATCCTTCGGTTTCAGAGAGCCATCCGTGCCATCACAGGCAAGTGGAAAATCGAAATCGTCTGCATGCTGATCGAAGGGCCAATGAGATTCGGCGTACTGAGGCGATCACTTCCCGGCGTAACGCAGCACATGCTTACGGAGCAACTCAAGGAGCTTGCTTCCAACGGAATAGTGATACGTCGTGCTTACGCCGAAATTCCTCCGAGAGTCGAATATGAACTCTCCCAAGCCGGAATCGACTTAATACCTATATTCCAAAAAATGCTGGAATGGTCGCTCAAGTACGATGCACTGCTGTTGAGCGAAGACGACTCACGAGAGAAGCAATCGTCGGCTTTGTGAGACTGATAGAAAGCAATAGACAAGTATCGATTGCATCGGCGCAGACGGTCTCAATGTGATATGTCTCGCTGTTGTGCAATTTCCAAGACACGCGTGCCCCGCTAACCGTGGCGGCTACCTGCTGACCGAACCGCTGTTCGATCATTGGTTTCCACGGCACAGCGAGAAGCCCATGCCGTCATCAAGCATCGCGTAGCGACCGCTGGCGAGCATGACGCTACGCCGGTAGATGCCGGCCACGCGCTGTCCGTCGGCCAATGGCCGATGCTCCATACCGTTTCCCCGACAATGTCCTTCGCAGCTCGCGCCCGCGCAGCATCGCTAGCAGATTGCACGCGAGGACGACACGCTGCCCGCGATGCTCGGCCAGCCCTTATTCGGCCAGAAAGTCCGCGCGTTGGCGTAGCGCATCCTTGTCCTCAGCCCTAAAGCTCAGGTTGCCCAGCCCCTTACCGCCGCAGATCAACTGCTGGTCGAGCAAGGCGGCAGCGATCACACGCGCCTGCCGCTCGATGGGCAGGTGAGGCCTCCTCCGAGCCGTTGCGCGTCGTATTGGCGGCCTCGTTCTGCAAGGTCCCCGGGGACGCGCCAGGCGCCTTCGGTCTCACGCTCTACGATACCGGCGCGGCTCAATGCCTCGAGTCGGCGCACATGCGTGGCGACGCCTCGTGCGGGTCGCGGCCGGGCGTGGCCTGTCCCTGCGCCACGGCTAGGTGATGATCTTTGCGGTCCACCCCATCGACAGCCAGCGCGACGATGTTCCGATCGCCGGTGCGCACGTCCGCTGCGCCTTTGACTTCCACCACGGCGCGAGTCAGGTACCGCTCCAGTTCGGACCGCAGCGGCAGCGCGACGTAGTGCGCCTTGCCGTCCGTGCAATCGAGGATCATATAGCCCTTGTAGTACAGTTCGTCGGCCAGTCCCTTACCGACGACGCGTCCTACGATGAAGCGGCCATCCTCGCCAGGCTGGAACATCGTCAGCTCGCGTTGCTTGCCGCTCATGGCACGCGGCATGGTGAGGATGATGTTACCGTGCTCGCCAGTTACTCGCAGGGTCGGCTCGCCTCGGCGTGGACCGCCCACTCGCCGGGCTGCTGTTCGGTCGCCAGCCCCATGCGCTGCAAGTGTTGCAGGTGCCCGGTCAGCGCTTGCCGCAGATGTTGCAGCCGTGGTTCAGCGAAGCGTTCAACATGCACCAGGCGATCATCGCCGGCTTCGCGCTGCAAGGTGCAATTCAGCCCTGTCCACCTCTCTTGTTCGACTTCACGTTGCATGGCACGCCGCATTTCCAGTTCAGTGCGTGGCCCCAGCCATTCCGTCGTCAGTTCCGACGCTCGGCGTCGCATCCCCTCGGCGATGATGTAGTCGCGGGAAATGATGAGGTCTTTGCCGGTGTCGTCCTTACCGCGCAGGACGATGTGCGTGTACGGGTTGTCGGTGTTCCAGTGATCGACCGCGCCCCATTCCAACCGAGTGCTCAAGTCGGCTTCCATGCGTGCCATCATGTGACGGGTGTAGGTGCGCAGATCGTCGAGCTGTTCGGCATCCTCCAGCGAGACGATGAACCTGAACTGGTGCCAGTCGCCGGCGCCGCGTTCCTCGAACGCTTCGAGGTCGGCATCGTCAGTCGTCGGCCAGTAGGCATGGCCCGGGCCGCCTTGGCGATCAACGCCTTCGCGCTCGATGTAGCGCAGGTGCGCGGCGGTCGAGCCCGGCCCGGCCTGCGCCAGATTGACCAGCTTTGCGTTGCTCGTGACGCGCCGGACGTTGGCCCCAAGTCCTCGGCCCGCGAAGCGCGCGGCAACTTGGCCGCAGCCCAAGCGGGACGCTGGCCGACCTTGTCCGCCGCCTTGCCGAGCTTCGCGCCGGCCTTGTTGGTCTGATGCAGCACCTTGTTGACGAAGGCATCGCCGCGCTGCTTGGGCGCACCAGGACGCATGCGGAACAGGTCGTCATCGCGCTGGCTCATGGCACGGCTCCGTCCAAGGTCGTAGCAGTCCAGCGAACGAAGCACGCGGCTTCGCCCATGCGGACGCGGCATTGCGCACCTTCGCGGCACGCCGACGCCCCGTGGCGCGTGCCGCTCCCCCCCATGGGCAGACAAGGTTTTCAAGCCGCCATGTGCCGCGACCTTTTATCTTGCCTTTCGCCTTTGCCCTTCGCTGTCGCTCCGGGCGTCGGCGGCCCGGCGGCGCTGCTTGCAGCCAGCGCGCCGGCGAACGCGCCAATGGCCGCGGGCCGGGCGCGTTCGAGGCAAAACGCATGCACGTGTGACGGCTGCGCCGGACGTTGCGCGAAGCGCGGCGCGGATGCGCCCGCGCTGCACACGCGACGACACGGCGGCAGCAGTCGTAACGGCATGCCCGATGGCTCAATGAGATGCACGGCAACGTGCAGCGAATCGGCGGCCATCATGAACATGTCTCCAGCTAGACCGGATGCGCGACGCCGATCACGGCGGATGCGCTGACTGGGCCGAAATAGCGGCTGTCGAACGACGCCGAATTGGTCACACTCAACAGTAATAACTCGCCCTCGGCCAGCAGACTGCAATGCGGCAAGGATGGCAGCGGCCGGTCCAGCCGATCGAGCGCGGCGGCCGCAGGCGCGCCGTCGATGCTAACCTGACGGGCGACGATGCAAACTTGTTTCGGCGCGACCGCGCCCACAAGTTTAAGTAGTGGAACGTTTGCCGGCAGGTAGCCGCTCTGCGGGGCAGCGTCGGCGGGCAATCGGGTCAGGACTATGCTGCCCACGGACAAAGGATGTGGCAGCGAGGCGGCCCGATGGTCAAGCGGCTGCACGCGATATCAGCCGACCGGAATGCTGTCGGACGGGTTGTAAATCAGGCGCGACAGAGGCTGCGCGAAAGCCGCCCAGGCCAGCGCATCCAGGCAGACGGCGGCGAAGCGCGCCAGCACGATGCGATAGTGAAGGCGCGAGCGAGGACGCGGCGCGATTTCGGGTGCGCGTGCGATGGTGGAATCAGCGGTCATGGCAGCGCCCTCCCGGCCAGCCAGGCGGCGGGCCGCTCGGCGGTGTATTCGGGCAACGCCAGGCGGGCCGCCAGACGGTTGCCCAGCGTGCGCCAGTACGCGGGCGACACGTCGATGGCGGCGATGCCCTGCGCCTCGATGCCGTCGATGCGTTCCAGCACGGCACGCACCGCGTTTTCGCCTGCGACGTGCAGCAGCAGGCGTACGCCGAGACCTACGCCGAGGATGCGGCGTGCCGGCCTGCATCACCATGAGCTGCCAGCGCACGGTGCCGTAGTCGTTGGCCTGCCAGCGGATGCGGCAGAACATCGCGCCCGGCAGGATTACCGCGCAGGGCCGCCAGTAGTCGAGCCGCAGCGTGCGCGCAGGTTCGCCGAAACGCAGATAGAGCTTGAAGCGCGGTTCGATGTAGGCGAGCGATACGTGGGTCAGCGGCACGTTGCCGGCTTAGCGGGCGAGTGCTGCGGGATGCAGCGACAGCGCAGCCGTGGCCGCGCCAGCGGCAGGAGAATCGGATGCGGTCATGGTGTGTTTTCCATCCGCTGTTCTGGAAACTCTCGCTCCAGCAAACCGCGCAACAGTTCCGAGACGGTCACGCCCTGCGTGAATGCCGACACCTTGATGCGCACCCGCATCGAGGGCGTGATGTCGAGGGTCAGGCGCGCGGTGTAGAGGTCACCTTTCTGAATGCCGTCGGTCTCGCCCTGGCGAACCCACGCATCGGTGAGCGGATTCTCAGGCGGACGCGCGCCGATGGCGATACGCTTGCCGTTGCGCTGACTCATCTCGGCCAACGCAGCAGTTCATCTGTGAGAACGGCAATCTCGCGTGCGGCGGCGCTGTCGACGAAGACGATGCGTTGGCGCACTTCGCTGCGCAGCGCCGGCAGCGGCTGTTCGGCCAGCGATTGCAGTGCTTCCCTGCCGATGATGGTGGTACCGACGCGCCGGTTGATGACGAAGGCCGCGCGCAGAGCAGGCCGTAACACCTGCACCTCACGGATCAACTCCACCATCTCAGCGCTGGCCCACAGGTCATACAGGCTGGGCTGCACAGGAATCAGCACGCGCTCGGCCGCCAGGAGCGCGGAACGCACCAGGGCGGCGATGCGCGGCGGGTCCGGGCCAGCTCCGGCGCTTCCTGATGCAGCGTTTCGCGGGCGAGGCCCAAAGCACTAAACAGTAGTGGCAAGCCCTGCTGGCCTCTGCGTTGCGTCCAGTCCAGCGAGAAACCCTGCGAATCGGCATCCCGCAGGATGACGAGCAAACTGCGCATCGCCAGCTCGCCCGCGATGTGGGTGGCGAGCGTGATCTTGCCGACGCCACCTGTCTAATTGAGAAACGCGAAGATCATGGCGCGGCCCTCTCTGCAGGAAAGCCGGCCTGGCCGTACCGTTTCGTGGTTGTCCACCGTAACGGCGTGCTTCTACTAAAAGTTAGAGATTTATAGTTAGGTAAGTTAGAATGGACGCAAACCCGCGCCGTTACTGGCTTTTTGGCGTTTTCGTACTCCTAATAGCACTATAGGCGTACTCCCGATAGCACGATACCCCGTACTCCTGATAGTACGAGGCCGTCCACACCTTTTCCCGCAGTTATACTCGTGCGGTGCAAGGCACGGGCCGGAAGGTCAGCAGTTCCAGCCGTTCGCCCGGCGTCGGCTCGATGCCCAGGATGTAGCCAGGCAGCGACTGACGCGCGACCAGCACGCGTAGGTCGTAAGCGAAGTCCGAGAGGCGCGCCGCGCTGCCGGACTTGCGGTGCAGGTGCCGGTAGTCGAATTGCCAGCCGTGTTTCTGCCGCCCGCCGCACTTGCGCACCAGGCGGTACAGCCAGCGTTCGATACCGCCCTTCAAGCGGAAATAGGCCGGGTCGATGGTCAGCACCAGGGAGGCGTCGAGCACGCCGGCATCGAACCAGTCCGGCAGGATCAGTTCGATGCCCAGCGGCGTGCCGTTGGCGTCGGCCTGCTCGCACCATTCGTTCACCCACGAAAAGCGGTGCAGGCGTCGCCCGGTCGCTTCGCGGATGGAAGTCGCCACGCTGGTCGATTGCAGGCGGTCGAGCGCGGCTTTCAGGAGCTGGTGGTCTTTGAGGGACTTGCCGAGCCCGACGAAGCGCAGGATCTCGTAGGGCGTGGTGCGTATCAAGCCCGCGTCGTGCGCCTCCACGATCTGGGAAACGGCTCATATCAAAACGTCAGCATCCCATATCGTGGCAATGCCTTGCTCGGCGGTGCCTTCCACGCGGATGGTGATGTTCCCGCTGCGGAAGTTGATCGGCGCCGTGCGTCGCGACGTCGCCAGCGAGAAGAAAGGAAAAACTATCAAATCCTGGCTGTCGCCCGACAGCGCGCGGAACAGGTTGAGCTGTTCCCCCTGCTGCGATCGCTGCCCCGAAGGCCGCGATGGGCAGGACATGACGATGGCCGCCGGCGAACCGACGATCAGCAGCCATCGCGATAGTCGCCTGCATGGCGCTCGGCGTATTCCGGGTCGGACGTGGTCTCGTAGCTGCGCTGGTCGGCCCAGGCATCGAGGTCGGCCACCGCGTACATGACGCGGTCGCCGAACTTGCGGAACTTCTGGCCGCCACCGATCACGCGCTGTTTCTCCAGCGTGCGCGGTACAGGCGCAGATACTCGGCTGCTCCGTCGTTTGTCAGGTAGCGTTGGGGCTGCACGGGCGCAGCGGCGGCATCGGCGGAAGGCCGCAAGGGAGCGTGTCGCATGGGATATACCTCCATCAAGCCCGGCCACACCACGCGGCCGGATAGAGGCACTTTCAAGAGTGCGAGGCTCCTTGCTAAGGGACGATCTGCAAAGGACGCAAAACATCCCCCAGGGGCCAGTTAACACTGCCGGCCCCCATTAGCCTGGAGCGCGGCTACAGGCTACAGGGTAGGAACAGTGCCGCCGTCGATTCGATACTCGGCCCCTGCGATCGAAGCAGACCGCGGGGATGCGAGGAAAGCGATCAAATCGGCCACCTCTTGTGGTGTAGCCGGTCGGCCAACTGGAATTCCTCCCAACCAATCCATGATAATTTTCTTGCCGCCATCGTAATCCGTCCCGGCCTCTGCAGCCATCCGCTGCGCAAACGCTACGGAAGCCTCGGTCTCGATCCAGCCCGGCGCAACGCTCAGGACGCGAACTCCCTTCGGAGTCACCTCTCTCGCCAGCGACTTGCTGTAGGTCGTGAGCGCCCCTTTGGCTGCGGCGTAGGCGGTGGTGGACTCGGGCAGAGGCAATATACGTTGGATGGAGCTGACGTGGATGATGACGCCGGAGCCCTGAGCCAGCATCGCCGGCAGCAACGCACGATCCAGGCGTACGGCAGGCATCAAGTTTAGGTTCAGCTCGGCGAACCAGTGCTCATCACTGATCGCAGCGAAACCGCCACCGGGCGTCTTCGAACCACCAAGCACATTGATCAGAATATCGACGCCGCCCCAGTCCCGCAGGACTGTCTGAGCAAGGTGAGTCGCACCTTCCGCCGTCGACAGATCGGCAGCCAAGTAGTTGACGCCCGTCACCGGCTCCGTGGGCACGCTGCGGGCAGATGCCGTCACCCGAGCGCCGGCCTCCGCAAGGGTTTCCACCACAGCAGCGCCAAGCCCCAGCGTACCGCCGGTGACCAACGCCCGCAGGCCGTTCAGATGAAGGTCGAAGCTCATGCCGTGATCTCCAGCGATGCGATCAGGCCGCGTTCAAGGCGAAAGCGATAGGACAGAACGACCGGACTGCCAGGGAAGTTGCCGGTGACATCGGCACGGACGCACTGGAAGTCGCCCTCCGGGTCGAGGGCGAACGGCACACTCGTCGCGCTGTACCTGGCCGATGCCTCGGCCATAAAAGCCTTGATGGCGTCGATGCCCGTGTAGGTATGACCGTCGTCCTTCATGACGGCTTGCGCGGTGAAGCAACGCGCCAAGGCGTCCGGGTTGTGTCCGGCCGCAAAATACGCGGCAATTGGCTCAGGGAGGTTCAAGTCGCTCATCTTTCAGGCTCCGTGGATTCAACGAAGGCCTCAGAATGCGCGTCGACGTCTAGTGAGTGAATACCCTAGAATCTTGATGGGTTATTTAGGAAACGATACAGAATGCGTGGATCTGACTTCGCTGAGCTGAAAGCCTTCGTAGCCGTGGTGGAGCGCCAGAGCTTTTCCCGAGCTGCAGAGCATCTGGGTCTGTCGCCTTCGGCGCTCAGCCAGACGATCCGAAAGCTCGAACGCCGCATCGGCGCTCGCCTCTTGAATCGCACGACTCGAAGCGTCGCCCCATCGGCAAGTGGCGAACTGCTTTACAGGCGCATCGCGCCGTTGTTTCGAGAGCTGGCTGCTGCAGTCGTTGAAGCCAGCGAAGCGACAGGACAGATGAGCGGCACGCTTCGCATCAACACGCTGGGAATTGCAGCGCGAACCATCATCGCGCCCCGGCTTTCACGCTTCCACCAAGCACACCCTGACGTGGTGCTCGACATCGTGGTGGACGACGCGTTGGCGGATATTGTCGTTGGCCGCTTTGATGCGGGCATCCGTGTGGGCGGACAGCTCGAAAAAGACATGGTTGCCGTCCGCCTCACGCCGGACATGAATATGGTTGCCGTGGCGTCCCCAGACTATCTCGCGCGTCGAGGAACACCCAAGTCACCTGCCGAGCTGCATGACCATGCTTGCATCAATTGGCGGCTCCAGATGGATGGTAGGCAATATCGTTGGGAGTTCAAGAAGCGAGGGCAACGACTAGAAGTGGTGGTGGACGGCCCCGTCGTCACCAATCATCCCGACATCGGCATTGCTGCTGCGCTGAACGGGCTCGGCATTGCCTATCACTTTGAGCGAGATGGCGTGGGCGAGCTTTTGGCACAGGGACGGCTGGTCCAGATCCTGCCGGACTGGTCAATTTCGCGTCCGGGGTTGTTTCTCTACTACCCGAGCAGTCAGCATAGACCAGCCCTCCTCGGTGCATTCATCGACTGTTTGCTGGATAGAAAACCGTTCGATCGGCCCTAGCGCAATGGCAACGGTGGAAGCTGTGCCAGGCGGCGATAGCCGTCGGGCATCAGTGCATGTCCCCGGCTTACCAGCCGACGAACGCGAGCGCGAAAAGCGCTGTCGGGATACCAGTCATCCGCGACGGCATTGGCTCCGCCCCCCTCCGGCCGCGTCGCGCAAGAACGCGCCCACCAAGGTCGCATCGAGCGACTGGAACGTGTGCAGTTCCAACTGCGCGGCAGATGTAGGCCGTGGCAGTGCCGTTCCCCCAGGCACGGCATCCCCAACGGTGGCCAGCTTGTCCAACTCGCACGCCAGCGCCTGATAGCGCGCGCAGACGCGGGTGGCATAGGCGTAGGCCATGCCATCGGCCAGGCCGGGAGCGATCATCAGCCGCAGGCAGCAACCCGGCCAGCGTGTCAGCAGCACCAGGCGCCTACCATCGTGGACCAGATGCTTGTGGCCGGGGAGGCGCCAGAACGCGAAAGCCACCGCGGCGGTCGGCGAGTCGGCATCCGGGTAGAGCTACACCACCGCATCGTGATCGGGGAACCAAACCGGATGCGCGTCGCGCGCATCCAGCGCGGGATCTTCCAGCAGGCGCAATACCCAGCGCGCGGCGGACTCTGGCCAGCGGCGCCTGCGCAGCCAGTCGCGGTGGTAGTCGGGGTGACGGCGCAGAGATTCCCACGCCAGCACGGGGCCGTCGAGGTGCAGCGTGTAGAGATACGCAGTGATCGGATACCAGTGTTCGGCGCTCGGGTCAGCGCATGATGCGGCCTCCTGTCATTCAGCAGGAACTTCGCCACGGATTCCAGCGTGCAGGAAGAGCTATCGAGTCGCCATTAAGTCGTCATCGAAATCGGGGTAGGCTGTAACTGCTGGTGTCAACACTGATTCGCTCCAAGGCATTGCGGAAATCGCCTGAATGCGACGGCTGCGCCGCCACAAGAATGGTGCGCAGCATTGAGCACCGTGCAGCAGCCCGCGTCAAAGAGCATGACTGTTTGCAACAGATGCGCACCCGGTGCAAGAGTGTGGATTTAGCCAATCAGGTCTTGGGTAAGACTGAAATAGTCAGAATGCGCCGTTGTTGGCTGGGACTGCTCAGCCAGGATCGAGCCGTTTTCCTCGGCCAATCGTTGGTACTCCGACAGCAGCCGCACGGGCTGGAAGTAGCGATCGCGCATCACCGGCTGATTGCGCGGCCCGACGATGGACGCCAGATCGGACAGCTTCACATGGCTCCAGGCTGGGCATGCCTATTTCCAGGTCGATCAGCCCCCATGCCGTCTCGCCATCGGCCGGGTAGAGCGCGGCCAGCAGTCAGGTTGCGTACGCGCCGGGGTGAATAGTCGCACCGCCGGCAAGCAGTTGCGCCTGCTGTTCAGCGGTGACGAGCGGCTGGGTCCTAGCCCGAATTCCCACGCATTCGAGGATGCACGGATACGTTTGCACCGAGCGCGGAACCAGCGAAGCGGATTTACGCAGGCCAGGCAAGACACGGATGCGGTTCCCCCATTCTGTCAGAATCCGCCCATGCGGATTTCCGTAAAAGCACGGAAGCGGTTCGGCCAAGCAGGAGTGAACACTTTAGATTGTAGCCCTATTGGGTGCATTGGGCTGTCATCTTGGTTTCTCCGGGAAACCAAGTTGGTGACAGCGAAACACTCATTGGCGACTGCAGTACGGACGGCCAGAAAAGCGCGCGGTTTGAGCCAGGAAGCGTTCTCCGACGTGTCCAACCATACCTACATGAGTTCGCTGGAGCGCGACCTGAAAAGCCCGACTATGCACAATCTGACCGAGCTGTGGGAGGTCATGGACGTGCATCCGCTCACGTTGCTGACGCTGGCCTATGCCGGCGACTCGCGCAAGGCCGAGCAGCTTCTGGCGCAGCTGCGTCAGGAGCTTGAGGTGGTGTTAAAGGAGCGCGTCACGCTGTAGGCACGGCGCTCCGCCGCAATGTGCGGGGCGCGGTGGACGGCCGTCAGGCCGCCTTGGGCTTGTTGCGCGACCAGATCAGGTCGTGCGTGCCGTTCTCGATCAGTCGATCATAGACCATCGCCGGGAACGAAGGATCGTCGAGGGATACGGACACGTAGGGCCGCTCGGCTTCGCTGATCTTCTTCCTCGCCGCGCCGATGTCGTGGCCGGCCGCCTGAAGGCGGAAGTCGGGGACGTTCTCGGTGTCGCCCTTGTCGTTGGGAATCAGTTTGGCCTTGACGTTCAAAGTCAGGGTGCGGAACTGGCCGGTGAAGCCGCCTTTCTCTGCGGTGAAGGTGCCGATGCTAGACGACGCGATCATCATTGAGACATACATTGATGTGCTTGCCGCCAATTCCAGCGCCGACGCCGTGTACGGCTTTGTGACCCACAATACTCACGATTTCAGTGATCGTGGGGTTATACACGCTTGTCGCATCCGGACTTGACCAAAGTATTCAACACCAGCAATTCCCGATACGCGACGAACCTTGGGCCGTTGTTAGGTGAGTTCGTCGAAGACCTATTGGAAAAGGTGAAGTTTGAGCGCGAATTCAATCAGGAGCCGCGCAAACTATCCGAACTATTGAAGGCCGAACACCGGCTTTTCAAGCAGGTTTGGTACAACCGGCATTGGCAATCTACGCAAGTCCATCGGGTCGCGGTAGGGATGGCAGTTACCTACCACCCCCCGCACAGATCCGTACGTGCGGAACTACCGCATACGGCTCCTGCTTCGGGTGTGTGACGCGAAGCGATGCTCAGGGTAAGGATGTGCATTTCTGGGCCTAGGTATGTAGAGGTCAGCAAGGCGTCCGTAGCGTAACCATTGAAGCCGATTACGCTGGCTGCGACGTTTGAGGGCTTGCCGCCATAGACGGCATACCGCCAGACGAAAACCACCCAGACGTATCAGATTTCCCGGCACCGCGTGGTAGTTGAAGTAACCACTCACCACCCGAGTAAGCCATTGCCCTTGAGCCCGGATGGGCTCATGACGTCGGCGCTTCAGCTCATCCCGAATAGCCAGCAGCGTCGCACGCATTCGCTTCTTGACCTTCAGTCGCAGTATTTGAAAACCACCGCTTCTGTTGGTACTGCAACAGTGCGTGAAGCCCAGGAAGTCAAACGTCTCCGGTTTACCTAACCCTCGCTTCCTACGATTTCTCGCAGCAAAACGAGCAAACTCAATCACCCCTGTCTTCGAGGCGTTTAGGGATAAACCGAACCTGGCCAAGCGTTCCTGCAACTGCATCAGAACTGTTGAGCCTGCCATTGCGTCCTGAACCCCACGACGCTGTCGTCCGCGTAGCGCACAACGATCACATCACCACGGGCATGTCGCTCGCGCCACTGCCTTGCCCATAAATCCAGCACGTAGTGAAGATAGATATTCGCCAGCAATGGCGATATCACTGCGCCTTGGGGCGTCCCCTTGGTCGCAGCCACCCTACGGCCATCTTCCATAACACCCGGCTGAAGCCATTTGCAGATAAGCCCGAGCAGGCGCCGGTCTGCAATCCGGTGCCCTAGAAACATCAGCATCCATTCATGGTCGATCTCATCAAAGAACGAAGTGATATCCGCATCCAATATCCAGTTCACCTTCTGGCCCTTGAGCGCGACCGTCAACGCATCCAGCGCATCGTGCTGGCTACGTCCCGACCGAAACCCATACGAGAATCCTAGAAAGTCTTCTTCATAATCGCATTCATAACGGTAACGACCGCCTGCTGTACGATCTTATCCTCCAGAGAGGCAATGCCCAGCGGACGCTGCCTGCCGTCGGCTTTGGGGATATAGACCCGCCGCGACGGCGTTGCCCGATAGGCTCCACTGTGAAGCCTTGTGTGCAAATCGCTCACCCGCTGGAGAAGACCTTCCTCATATTCTCGCCACGACATGCCGTCCACGCCCACTTCGGCATCGCGGCGCAGGGCATAAAAGCTCTGCGCCAGTAACTGCGGTGTGACGTGGTGCAGCAATGCCGTGAACTGCGTGCCCTTGTTCCTTCGGGCTGCTTCACGTACACCTTCAAGTCCCATCGACGCGCAACTGATCCGGCTCAGTGTCCGGGGCGCGGGAGGCCCGTTGATGTTTCCCTTGGCTACGTCCCTTTCCTCCACTATCTCCGCAGGGCTTAGCCCTTTGTTCAATGGCTTCTCAGGTACTACGGACGTATCCGACTTCTCAGCGCCGTGGACAGCAGGGCTACGGTTTTTGGCCTTTCCTGCTCCGCCCGGTGCTTGCGCACCGGGCAGTGCTGAGATCTCCCTGTTTCTGTGCGAAGGACTTCCCGACGTGCACAGGGTCTCCGACCGCGCGGGATCAGAGCATGACTGGCGTATAACGCCATGCTCCGTATTGCCTTCTGCTTCGCTTAACAGCATCGGCATCCCGAATTCCTGATTACGCGGCTCAATGGCTGGCCCATCGGTTTCCCCTGTCAACGCTTCACGCTGCACCTCACGGTGCAACATGCATGACTCGGGGTCTGGTTGATTTGCCATTTCTTACCAGTATCGAACTTTCATCGACTATCCTCCGCCAGCTTTAACTGGCGCACTAACCGTCCGGCAAAGTCACCTACCAAATCGATTTGAGTTAAACCTACGAGTGACAAAAACTAAACCTAGTCACACCACCAACTGGATATCAAACTCGCTCGCCAGACGCTTGCGGCCTTTGCCAGTGACTATCAATGCACGCGAATCCAGGGTATGTACGAGCCACTTGTCCCGCACTATATGGCCCAGCAACGCCGCGCCTAGGGTGCCACCTACATGGGCGCAGCGCTGGCTCCAGTCCAGACAGGGGAAGGCAAACCGGCGCCGCGCCCGGGTGTCGGAAGTGAGGTCCATGCCGATTCGGGTCAGGTGCTCAATGCCCTTGGGGGTCAGTTCATAGTCGCCCTGCTCTTGGCACATCCACTCGCCCACCAGCAAGGCATCGTGCAGCATGACACCCACTTCCCCGGCCAGATGGTCGTAGCAGGTGCGGGCATGGCGCAGATGGCAAGGCGTGGAAGGCTTGAACGCCGGCACCTCAAATGAGGTAATGGACAACAGCCCTTCCAGTGCCTTGGCGACATCGGCACTTGCGAGCTGGAAGTAGCGATGCTTCCCTTGGGAAACCAACGTCACCAGCCCTTGGTCCAGCAGTTTCTTAAAATGGCTGGACGCCGTGGAAGGACTCTTCTGCGCGACCACAGCCAACTCGGTGGCCGTACGAGCCCGGCCATCCAGCAAGCAGCACAACATGCGCGCCCTGGCAGGATCGGCAATCGCCGAAGCGACATTGGCCAGGCGCAATTCCGATTGCTCAACATCCATTGTTCGATGCTCCTCGAAGTGAAACCGTCATCGCAAGCATAACCTATGAGCCAACATGGAGGAGATGGCGATGAAGAACACCCGTTTTTTTGGACAAACCGTACTGACCTGCACGTTCATCCTGGCAGTGGTCGGCTGGGGCGTAGGTTTTTATGGGCCGCCCATTTACATGCAGGCCGTCATGGAGCGTACTGGCTGGCCGATCGCCCAGGTATCGGCAGCCGTCACCCTGCACTTTCTCAGCGGCACACTGGTCATTGCCAACCTGCCGCGGATTTATGCCCGCTTCGGCGTGCCTGCCATTACGTTGCTCGGCAGCATCGTATTGGGAGTCGGGGTGAATATCTGGGCCCAGGCCAACCAGCTATGGGTGTTGTATGCCGGCGCCATCTGCTCGGGCATCGGCTGGGTCACGCTGGGTGCCGCCGCCGTCAATACATTGATCGCCCCTTGGTATGTCAAAGAGCGGCCCAAGGCCCTGGGCAAGGCATACAACGGTGCCAGCCTGGGCGGGGTAATCTTCTCGCCCTTGTGGGTGTTTTTGATTGAGCGTTTTGGCTTTGGCACGGCGGCGCTGGTGATCACTATCACCGCAGTGGCACTGATGGGCAGCTTTGCCTTTCTGGTCTTCAACAAAAGCCCGCAAAGCCTGGGCCAGCATCCCGACAACGCAGCACTGCCCGAACCCATCGCAACCAGCGCCAGCGTGGCGCCCTGGACTGCCGCACAGACCCTCAAGTCAGCGAAGTTCCGTACCCTGGCCGCCGGTATGTCGTTGGGGCTGTTCGCGCAGATCGGCTTGATCGCGCACCTGTATTCGATCCTGGTGGGACGCATGGGCGCCCATAACGCCTCATTCGCCATGGGCCTTGCCACCGCCAGCGCAATGGGCGGTCGTTACCTCGCCGTACGGCTGATGACCCAGGGCATCGACCGTCGTCAACTGGCTTGCCTGGGCTACGCCATCCAGACGCTCGGGACGCTTATGCTGCTTGGCCTGGACAGTCACCCGGCAGTGGCGTGGATGGCGGTGCTGCTGATCGGTTCAGGCATCGGAAATGCCACCTCCTTGCCACCGCTGATCGCACAGACCGAGTTCAGCCGCGAACAAACCGCCAAGGTAATCGCGTTAATGGTGGCGATCAGTCAAGCCACCTATGCGTTTGCTCCGGCGTCCTTCGGCCTCATACGCTCAAACTTTTCAGATCCGGGCGATGCAATCATCGCCCTTGTGACCGCCGCAGCGGCTGCACAAATATTGGCGATCCTGTCATTTTATCTCGGTTCTACAGCGCGCCCATTCGGTAAAATCGCCTATTGATGCCATCCTTCGGCCAGGTAATTACGCTGCCTGGTCGCCCCTATCCTGCCTTGGACTTGGGCTCTGTATGAAATCCTTTGAAATATCGACTCCGATAAAATCAGCCGCCATAAACGCCAGGAGGCCACGATGGCAAAGCGGTATAAACTCCCTGATGCAGCCGCCGATATCTTCACTGAAACCCGCTGCAGCGGAAGCCCGCGAGCGGATGATCGCCTGATGCTCAACGGTGTCCTTTGGGTGCTTTGCTCGGGCGCAGACTGGCGTGACATGCCGGAGCGTTTCGGCCCTTGACTGAAGGAAAATCGCCGTATCATTACGCGCTTCGAAAGTAACCATCCAGCGAAGTCGCCTTCCCTATCCCGGCCAGTGCGGATGAACAACTGTTCGCCCAGGGTCTTTGCCCAGTTTTTCCGTCGTGCGCGACGGCGGCGGCGACTCGATGGGCAGTTTCTCGGTTGCGCAGCCAAAGAAGTTCTTCAGCCTCGGACAGAGAGCAACATAGGTATGGACGTTCTGTACCGATCACTCATTTCCTTTCAAAAGCGTCAATCCCTGTAAGTTGAGCGGATAGTGCTCATAGGCGTTCGGCTTGGTCAGGGTCGGCGGCATAAGGCCGAACACCGACAAAGGATGGTGGTTCGCTTGCATCCAGCGAAGCGATCTCACAGTCCTCACAATATAAGCCTCCCATGCCATTCAACTGTGGAGCTGTTGCGGCCCAAACTTGGGTTGCCGCACCTTGCTGCGTCGTCTTGAAAGTCGGATCGGCAAGGTGGCCGTTGACGTCTAGCCAGCCGGCGGCAATCATTTCATCCTGCGCCAGATGACGCTGGAGCGGGGTGAGAATCTTGCCGGGGTGAAGGGAGAAAGCCCGGAAACCCTCGTGTTGACCAAGCCGATCAAGGTGGACAGCAAACAATGCATTGGCAGTCTTCGACTGCCCATATGCCAACCACTTGTCGTAGCCCTGCGTAAATTGCACATCGTTCCAGCGGATACCCGATTGGTGATGCCCCGCCGATGACACTACTACCACCCTTGCTCGACCCTTGAGCGCAGGCCATAGCAAATTCACGAGGGCGTAGTGCCCCAGATGATTGGTGGCGAACTGTGCCTCCCAACCCGCCCCTACACGGATTTCCGGGCAAGCCATGATTCCCGCGCTGGCGATCAGGATGTCGACGTGTCGGTCGCTTGCCAAGAAACGCAGTGCGAAGTCATGCACGCTGGCCAGGTCGGAAAGATCAAGTCGCTCGATTTCCACATTGAGGATTCTGTTAGTCTTTGCGCGAGCAGCTTCAACATCACGTGCTGCAACAACGACACGCGCGCCCGCATTGGCCAGTGCTCTTGTCGTCTCCAGGCCCAGGCCGGATGCCCCCCGGTGACAATGGCGGTGGTGTTGGATAGATCGCACCCTTCAAGTACCTCTGCTGCGGTGGTTACCGCTCCGCAACCCGAGTGGAGGAGACTGTTTGCTGGTCATGGCGTGTCCTTGTGAATCTGACATGGAATAGGGGCAAAACCCATGGCCACCATTGTCTAGACTAGACTTGGGACTGTGAATGCAACAAAGTCCAATTATCTGTCGAGATCGTCCTGCACACCTTATGGATCCACTTTCCGAAACCCTCTCTCTTCTAAATGTTGGCGCTGATTGAAAACTGACCCACCCTGCCGAATGAAAATTGACCCAGGACGGATTGCTGATTTCTGTCCCAGCAATTGTGGATAAGCTTAGCAGCAGTGTTCCGATTAAAGACGCATCAAGCCCCACCGCATGCAGCAGGGCATTTATGGTGCGGATCAAAATGGCTCATCGTCCTCGATATCATCTCCGTCCTTGCGCTTTCGTTCCCGTGACTTGATCTTTGTCTGGGCGGCCAAGGTGCTGTGTTGAAGGCGGTAAAACTCGTTGCCTGTTTCAACGATATGGCAGTGGTGTGTCAGCCGATCCAGCAGAGCCGTAGTAATTTTGGCGTCGCCAAACACACTCGACCATTCCGAGAAGCTCAGGTTGGTGGTGATAACCACGCTGGTGTGTTCGTACAGTTTGGACAGCAGGTGAAATAACAGGGCGCCACCGCTTTGACTGAAGGGCAAATACCCCAGCTCATCGAGTATCACCAGGTCTGTTCGTAGCAGTACCTGGGCGATTCGGCCTGCCTTACCATCGTACTTTTCACGCTCCAGCAGATTGACCAGATCCACCGTGGAGAAAAAGAGCACGCGTTTGTTGTGGGCCGTAATGCCGGATACAGCCAAGGCACTGGCCAGGTGTGTTTTCCCGGTTCTAGGGCCGCCGATGAACACGACATTCTGCGCGGTTTCAGTGAACGCTAAGCTGGATAGATCGCTGACCAGCCGGGCATCAGCGCTGGAAGCGCTGAAGTCAAAGCCAGCTAAGTCACGGTGCATGAGGAGTTTTGCCATGTTCATCTGATGATTCACCGAGCGCACCGTGCGATCCGCATGTTCCTGCTGAAGCAGATGTTCCAGCAGCCATTTCGATGAAGCCGTCGACGCTGTTCCTTGAGATACCAGTTCTTCCCAAGCACTGGCCATGCCGTGCAGGCGCAGTTCTTTGAGTTCAGTCATCAAGTCACGCATTGCGATTCTCCTCATCGGTCGTACGGAGCCGGTCGTAGCGCGCCGTATTGGCAACAGGCGCGACCTTGAGTTGCTGGCTGGTTTCTACACAGGGAGGTGGTGCGGTGGAGGTCAGGCGGGCAAGGACATTGAGGATGTGATCGGCGCTCAGACTTCCCGATTCAAGTACCAGTTCCACCGCCACCAGCACAGGTTCGAGACCCGCAATTGGCACAGCAGCCAGTACCTGCATCATGATTCGATCACCGTTGGTGTGGCGCCTCAGTCCCCGTTTGAGAAGCCGTAACGGTTTTGGCAGATCAGCAAATGGCGCGCCATTGCGCAGTGCACCAGGCTTGCGTTCGATGAGCGGGATGTAGTGCTGCCAGTCAAAACTGACCTGATCTCGATCAAAGATGCGCTCATGGCTGGCGATCACCGTTTCGTCGGCAATGACCACGATCCGCGAAGGGTACAAACGGCTGCTGACCCCCTGACCATCACGCTCGCAAGGCACCGAATAACGATTGCGCGCCACGCTGATCAGGCAGGTACTAGAGACGCGGACAGTGCGTTCCACGTAGCCATCAAAGCCCGTCGGCATCGGCATCATTTCAGCCGGCTCCAGCTCCAGGACTTCTGCCACCGTCAAACCGCTGTACTGCGGATGTACAAGTTCGGCATAGAGTGTACGACAGCATTGGCCGAGCCAGACGTTCAGCTCCTCGAAGGTATGGAACATGCAGTTTTGAGCATCGAGCCAGATTCGTCTCCGGCTGTCCTGCACGTTCTTTTCGACGATGCCTTTCTCCCAGCCAGAGGCCACGTTGCAGAAGTCCGGATCGAACAGACAGTGTGCGCACATCACGGAAAACCGGGCGTTGACCGTGCGGCCTTTGCCTTTGTTGACCTTGTCGACAGCCATTTTCATGTTGTCGTAGATGTCGCGACGTGGCACGCCACCCAACGCTCCAAACGAACGGGTATGGGCATCAAACAGCATCTCGTGGCCTTGGCTGGGGTACGCAACCAACCAGAATGCGCGAATGGCGCACAGCTTCATGTGGGAGACCTGGATGCGTCGAAACAGGCCACCGATCAGCAGACTCTCTTCGCTCCAGTCAAATTGAAACGCCTCGCCGAGCGCAAACGTCAGCGGTACAAAAGCGCGTAAAGACTTGCCTTGCTCACCTCGCCAAGAGCGCACAAACGCCGTGAGCTGGCTGTAGCCGCCGTCATAACCTCGGCCTTGATCTGCTCGAAAAGCGCTTTGAGGCTCCTGCGGTTGTGTTTTGGCCGGAACGAATCGGCCTTGAGCGCCTGTTCCAGCGTCTCGTGGAAAGGGCTGAGTTTGTTGAAGGTTGCGCACCGTTGGTACGCCGGCTGAGTGGCTTCGGGCGCTCTGACCCATTTTCGGATGGTGTTTCTAGAAAGCCCGGTACACTTGGCTATCTGATGCAGCGAGAGCTTGTCGCGGAAGTACATCCGGCGGATTTTCCCCAACATTTCCATGCTGATCACCTTGTGTTCTCCTGCTCAAAAAGTGAGCAGAAGCAGTTGAACACCTGGGTCAGTTTTCGGTCAGCGGCAACAGGACATGCCGTCAGGTACGTGATTTTTGGTACAACGGGAGGGGAATCTGCGGTTTTTTTACGTACAAACTCTACGTACAACCAAAAAACAAAAAGCCCCTGAAACCATCGATTTCAGGGGCTTTCATTTGTATGGCGAAGAGATAGGGATCAGCAGTCAGATTTAGACGGTGCATGAGGTGTTCGGCACGCCGTTCAATACAGGTGGCGGTACGCGCGCGTCGGCGATACCTCGTTTATTCCAGACTACGGTACTGCTCGCTGTGACATGCTTGCCTTCGTGCCGACGTATGTTGCGTTTCGAGCATTTCAACGACCGCTGCCTCCATCTACGAAGTCGAAGACACTCGTTACATCCAAACCACCTCTTCGTCTATTGGACGCAAATCGCGGAAAATTTAACCAGACTGTACCGCGCGAATAGGCGCTCACCGTTTCTGGCATTGTAGCGGGCAGGCTTTCCGGCTCGCTCGGCGTGAGTGATGGCTTCGTGATGGTGTCGGCGCTCCAGCGATACACTAATTTGACAGCGCGGTCCTCCCCCACTTGAGAGATTGCCGGCGAGTTCACAGTGGCCAATCTTTTTGATGTGGTTTTTTATCGTGAATCCGAACTTTTGCTCGTGTCTTCATATCTACGGCGGCGGGCTTCCTTCAATCACCCACGATGGGTGGCAAAGACCGTGAGTGGCCCGAACACCCTCTATTGCTCGTTGAGCCCGACTCATGGCTGTAAGGCGCGGATTACAATAAGCCCTCGACTTTTTACAAGCTGACAATCGAGAGCGATGTAAGAGCTTTCGGCTTTTCGTACTCGGGGAAAATGCTATTGATTGCCACGGGTGGAGACTGCGATATCGGAGACATTCTGCCTGCGCTATCCAGCGTCAGCTTTTAGCCAATGCTGTTGAAAAAGTCGGCTGCGAAGTCCACGCCCGAAAAGTACGCGCCTGAGATTGAAATCTGAATTTTTGGCAGAAGGTTCGGACTCGGATTTCACGTAGCAGCGTGCAACAGAGGTGTTTTCATCCATTAATATTTGAGCGTCTTGGGAAAACCGACTTTTTCAATACAATCAGCCGAAAGTAGCTCGCCAACATGAGTACAGACACTTAGGCAAAAAAAGCCACTCGTCTGAGTGGCTTTTTTATGAGTCTTGGAGCGGGAAACGAGATTCGCATCTGGCGTCCGCCCATTGAAATCCAAGGGGTTTCTGTGATTAAAAAAATAGAAATGAACTTAATTCTGGACTTGTTTTCACCGCATATCAAAAGGCAATAGGAGGGTCCCAAACCAAGCGATTGAGCTTCTTTCGTATCCAGCCGGACAAGCGTTCATTAAACTGATGGCATCAAAGGGCACTAACCTCTTCCTATTATACGACCGGCCATTACAGGTACGAGGCGCAATAACACAGGTAAAAATCTCGCCTGACCTGGCAACACCATTGAACGTTTGCTTGCCAGTGCTTTTTGGGTTTGCTTGGCGACCTCTGAGGGCGAAATCTTCTTGCCTTGCTTATCTTTTGTTGCACGAGTGTCAACACTGGGAGGCAAAACCTCCAATACGTGCGTTCCCCTTCCCTCGAGCTGCCGGCGCAGGCCCTCGGCAAATCCATGCAGGCCCGCCTTGGCGGCGCCGTAGGTCGGAGCTCGCGCAGGCGACACCAGGGCGAAGCCGGAACTCACGATGACAAGCGCCTCCAGGGCCGGCCAGCGCGCCAGCGTGGCTGCGGTCAATTGGATCGGCGCAGTCAGGTTGAGGGTGATCTCATCGGAGAGATCGGTCATGTCGGACAGGCCCGCGGTAAAATCCCGCTCGATGAGCAGGCCCGCATTACTGACGAGGATGTCGAGCTTGCCAAACCGCTGCGTGACAGCGTCCAAGAGCATTGCCTGTTCAGCCACGACCGTCACGTCGGCTTTGACCGCAAGGGCGGCGGGATGCAGACGAGTAAATGCCTCCAGGGCCTCTGAGGACCTGCCGCAAACCGCCACCTGCGCGCCTTCCCGCAGGAACGCCTCGGCCAGCGCCAGGCCTATGCCGGCGGTCCCGCCGGTGATTAAAACAACTCGCTTGTGCCAACGCGCGTTTGCGTGCATCACATTTCTCCCGAACGTCTGCGTTATCTTTTCCAGGTCTGGACTTTTGGTTTGCCTTTGTTGCTCTTGAGTTGCAAGCGCGCAGCCGCGCGTACATTGGTGGCCAGGGACGCGAGTAATTTTCCCAGCGCCGGTCGTTCAGGCTGACGTCGCACGCTGCGCTCGGCAGGGTCCATGCTGGGCAGGATTATTGGAAAGGCCGCGCCTTCCAGCGGGCCACCGGGTTTGGAGGTGTGCGCGTAATGCACCGGCATGCGTTTGCTCGAGGGGTGATAGCGCACATCGTCGCCCATCCAGCGCAACGCCAGCGCGCGGCGGCGCAGGGTGCGCGATGAGTTGCCGTAGGAGCCATGCAGAGTCAATGGATGAAAGACGAGCATATCGCCTGGCTGCATATCCCATTCAAGCAATTCGTATTGGTCGAGGTTGGCATTGATGTCAGGGACGTCGTCCATCGCTTCGTCGATGATTGCTGCCACGTAATCCGGTGAAATGGCTTTGAAGCGTTGCGGCCAGTTATGCGAACCCTTGACGTAGAGCAGGCCGCTGTTGGCGCGATTGACCGGGTCACAGGGAATCCAGAAAGAGCAAATCTGTTCTCCTCGAACAGGCCAGAAGCTCAGGTCCTGATGCCATGGCGTTGGAGCGTCCGTACCGGGCTCCTTGATGAACATCTGATCGTAGAAAAAACGCACTTGCTCGCTTTGCATCAGTTGTTGGGCCCAGCGCGCAAAAGGCCCGTAATAGACCAGGTCGCGCAAGGCATCCACCCGTTTCCAGAGGAAGATATCCATCTGGTAGCCCTTTACCTTGCGCGACATGAACTTGCCCAGCAACGAACTATCCTGACGCGCCTCCTCCAGGCCGCTTTCGATCAAAGCCATCCAGTTGGGCGCGATGGCGTTCTTGATCATGATCACGCCGTCATCCTGGAATTGACGAATTTCTTCATCGGTCAGCACGCGGGCGGGGAACACGGGGAAGCTCATGCTAGCTCCTTGGCGCCGGATCACGGGCGCTCACTGCCATACGGTTTGCTATCGATGGCGATTGTTTTTTTGACAACTTATCCAATATTGAATAATTTCACAATATTGAATGCACTCCACCGCATTCGATCAAGGTGCCGTCCAGCCGCGGCAAACAACACCTATCAATCGGGGTCGCCATGCACAACAAGAACAGGACCGAGATGCCCGCCAGGGTCGACGTGCTGATCGTCGGGTTCGGCCCGGTGGGCGCAGCCCTGGCGACCTTGCTCGGTCGTTATCATGTCAATGCGCTGGTGGTCGATATGCGCCATGACATCCTGCGCATGCCGCGCGCCATCGCGTTGGATAACGAAGCATTGCGCCTGTTGCAACTGATCGGCCTGGCCGAAGATGCCTTCGACAAAGTGGTGATTCCCGAGGTGAAAATGCACTGCCCCGTGCTGGGTCAGTTCAGTCGCGCCAATACCAGCGGCAGCCTCGACGGTCATCCCAAATTGGTGACGTTCTATCAACCGGACCTGGAAAATGCCTTGCGCACGCGCTTGTGCGAACACCCCAGCGTGACCGTCCGCACGGGCTATCAATTGCTGGATGTGCGGCAACATGCCGACCATGTGCAGGCGTTTCTCGCCGATGAGCAGGGGCAGCCACTCACCGTAGAGGCCCGTTACCTGGTGGGAGCCGACGGTGCCGGCTCACGGGTTCGCACCTTGATTGGCCAGGCGTTTACGGGAAAGACCTTTGCCGAAGACTGGTTGATCATTGACGCCAATCGCCGTGAAAACCTGGCCATCGATCATGTGGAATTCCTCTGCGATCACCGCCGCCCTACCCCGCACATGCCGGCGCCCGGCGGGCGGGAACGGTGGGAGTTCATGCTGATGCCCGGCGAAACTCGCGAGACCATGGAACACCCGCAGCGCATCGCCGAACTCCTGGCCCCATGGGTGAAGGCCGACGAGCTGAGCATCGAGCGCACGGCGGTTTACCGCTTTCATGCGCGTTGCTGCACGCGTTTTCAGAACGGTCGGATATTTCTGGTGGGCGACGCGGCGCACATCACTCCGCCCTTCGTCGGCCAAGGCCTGGTGGCCGGCCTTCGCGATGTGTGCAACCTGGGTTGGAAGCTTGCCTGGGTGCTCAACCACCGGGCCGCGCCCGCGATCCTCGACAGTTACGATCAGGAGCGCAGGCCCCACGCCAAACAGATGATCAACCTGGCCAAACTGATGGGGCGTGCCGTGATGCCGCGCAATGCACTGCTGGCCGTTTTAATCCACGGTGTGCTGAAGACCATGACCCTGTTCCCGCCGGCACGGCGCCTGTTCGAGGAGCTGGAAATCAAACCCGGCAACCAGTTCAAGCAGGGCCTCTTTACGCAGAAAGCCCCGCGCGGCGTACTGGCCGGCGGAAGCCTGTTGCCTCAAGGCCTGGTGCGTGATCCCGCCCGCAACATCGTGCTCAGTGATGATGCGCTCGGTGTTCAACTGACCCTGATCGGCTTTGGCTGTGACCCTCTCCAGCACCTTGACGCGACCAGCCGTGAGCGCTGGCAAGCCCACGGCGGTAATTTTTTGCAGATAGTCCAACGCGGCCAGCACGGCAGCGCGCAGACGCCGTGGGTCGAGGACTTGAGTGGCGAGCTGCTCAAGCGCATGCCGGCACAATCATTGCTAGCGGTGCGCCCGGACCGCGTCATTATGCACAGCGCGCCCGCCACTCAGGCGGCAGGGCTGCTGAATGCCTGCATGGCGCTGATGCAAGGTTGAAAGAACATTTAAAATTGACGCAGGCCTGATTGAGAGGCCTGTCACTTTCCACGACGCAGTACCAGAAACCATGATCAAACCCACCGCCGCTTCCCCTATCGACGCAGACGCACCGCTGACGCGGGGTCATAAAAAACGCGAACGCACCCGGCAGGGGTTGCTCAAAGCCGCGCTGCGCGTGTATGCACGCAAGGATGTATTCGAAACCGGCCTGGTCGACCTGGCCGAAGAGGCCGAAGTCTCCACCGGCACCATCTACAACTATTTCCGTACCCGCGAGGACGTGATCGAAGCCGTCGGCATTGCCTTGGCCTGCGAGTTCTCCGAGATCATCACGCGCTTGAGCCAGGGCATCGATAACGGCGCCCAGCGGATTGCCATCGGGGTGCGCATGTTCATTCTGCGCGCCATGACCGACCCGGACTGGGCCAGGGCCCTGGTGCGCATCGTGCACTTCGACCAGGGCCTGCAATCGAAACTGGCGATGTATGTGTTGCAAGACATTCGCGTCGGTGCCGCGCAAGGCACGCTGAAATTCACAGACGAAGGCGTGGCATTGGATGTGGTGCTTTCCTGCGCCCTGGGCGGCATGCGCAGCGCGGTCGAAGGTCGCGCGGTCGATGAGCATGACGTGAAGGTCGCCGAAATGGTGTTGAAGGCCCTGGGGGCGACCCCGGCCAAAGCCAAAAAACTGGCCGGCAGCCCCCTGCCGCATCCTGTCCAGTCCTGACGGCCGGACACGCACAGGCTGCCCATCAACCCGGCGAATCGACGGGAAGGAGTACCAACAGATGCGCCCAGAGACCACTATCGCGCCGCGCCTGCTCACGGAACAGCCCGCGCGTCATCCTTCACCGACGGTAAAAGCCAGCAGCCTGGCCTATTTGATTTTCGAACGGCCGGACCTGAAAAAAGCCGCGCGATACCTGGAGGATTTCGGCCTGCACGCCAGCCAGTGCGATGGCGACATCCTCTACCTGCGCGGCACAGGCGCGGCCCCTTATTGCTACCGCGTCCACCGGGCCGCAAAACAGCGCTTCGTCGGCTTCGGGCTGACCCTGAACAGCCTTGACGACCTGCACAAGCTCGCGCGCCTGCCCGGCGCCAGCGGCATTGAACCCGCCCAGGGCCCCGGCGCCGGCCAACGCGTGCGCCTGATCGATCCTTCAGGGTTTTGCGTGGAAGCCGTTTACGGCCAGACCCCCGCCGATCAATGGCCACACCGCCCTGCCCTGGTCGTCAATCAACCGGACAAGACGCCCCGGATCAACAACACCCAGCGGCCCCCCGCTGCACCACCTGAAGTGATTCGCCTGGGCCATGTGGTACTTGAAGTCGCTGACTATCAGGCGACGTGCGCCTGGTACACCGGGCATTTCGGTCTGATTCCCAGCGATGTGCAGGTATTTGCCGATGGCTCGCCGGCGGTGGCTTTTCTGCGCCTGGACCTGGGCGACAGGCCGGCCGACCACCATACCCTGGCCCTGGCCCAGGGCATGATGCCGGCCTACAGCCACAGCGCCTACGAGGTGGTGGATGCAGATGCCGTGGGCATGGGCCAGCGGGTATTGCGCGAGCGCGGCTGGGTCCACGCCTGGGGCATTGGCCGGCACATTCTGGGCAGTCAGATTTTCGATTACTGGCAGGATCCGTGGGGCGACAAACATGAGCACTATTGCGATGGCGACCTGTTTACCGCCGATCACCCCACCGGGTTACACAGGATCAGCGCGCAGGCCATGGCGCAATGGGGCCAGCGCATGCCCAGGAGCTTTACCCGCCCCAGGATGCGTCTGGCGGTCATCCGCGCCATGTTCCATCACCTGCGCCGCAGCCCGGATCTGACGGTGCGCAAGCTGATCACCCTGGCAAGGCTGTTCGGCTGAGCGTTGAACTGACCCCATCCTTTACCTCGTTGCCCAGGAGCCTCACATGGCCGTGCATGTCGTGCGTTTTGCTTACCAGAACACCATTCAGTGGGGCGTGCTGCGTGGGCAGTCGATCACCCCGGTTCCCGGCACGTTCGCCAGTACGGGCGATTTCGTGCGCACGCAGAGCCTGGCCATGCTCGCGGCCGTCCAGGGCGACCCCCTGCGACTGGAACAGGTCAGGCTGCTCAGCCCGGTCACTCGCGATCAACAGTTCGTATGCCAGGGCGCCAATTACCGCCAGCATATGATCGAATCCGGCATGAACCCGGACGCCAAGCATTTCAATATGATATTCACCAAGGCGACCAGTTGCATCGTTGCCGCCGACAGCGATCTGATCAAGCCGCGCACGGTGCGCTTTCTCGATTACGAGGTCGAATTGGGGCTGGTGCTCAAGCGTGAGATCACGACCAGGGTTACCGTCAACGAGGCCAACCTGCACGAGTTCGTGGCCGGCGTGGTCATCGTCAACGATTATTCGGCCCGCGATATCCAGATTCCACAAATGCAATTCTACAAGGGCAAGAGCTTTCGCACCTTCGGCCCGGTCGGGCCGTACCTGTGTCTGCTGGCACCGGACGAAACCCGCTACCTCAAGGACCTGCACCTGCGCCTGACGGTCAATGGCCAGGTGCGCCAGAGCGATAGCACCGCCAACCTTGTGCATGGACCGGCCGAAACCTTGAGCGAACTGTCCGGCGTGCAGGACTTCGCCGCGGGCGACCTGATCGCCACCGGTACGCCGGCCGGCTGCGCGCTGGCGGTGCCTTCGCCGGGTAAACAGCGCATCGGCGCGCTATTGCCGGAAGCGCTGAAATGGAAAATCTTCTTAAAGGCCCAGGCAGCCCGCAGCCAGTACCTCAGGGTGGGCGATGTCGTGGAGGCCAGTATCCGCAGCAGCGACGGCGTGATCGACCTCGGCGTGCAGCGCAACCACGTGGTGGGGGAAGCCTGATGGCGGTCGCCTCCCTCGCCGATATCCTGGCCATCGAACACACCGCGCTGGACCGACAGCCAGTGCCCGCCAGCACCTATGCCGCCCTTCAGGCCCAGGCGCAACGCACACCGGATGCCACCGCCCTGCGCTTTTTCCTCGATGCCAGGACGTTCAAGCATACCCACGACTGGAGTTACGCCGCGCTGTTCGCCGACATCACCCGCACCGCCAACGCGCTGCATGAGCTCGGCGTGGGCAGCGACGAGGTGGTGGCGTTCATCCTGCCCAATCTGCCGGAAACCCATTTTGTCATCTGGGGCGGCGAAGCCTGCGGCATCGTCATGGCCATCAACCCGCTGCTGGAGGCGGCACACATCGGCGAGCTGCTGCGCGCGGCCAACGCCAGTGTGGTCGTGACCCTCGCTCCTACGCCCGGTACGGACCTGTGGCCCAAGCTTGCCAGCCAGTTGCCCGACCTGCCCGGGGTGCGACAGGTGCTGTGGGTGAGCCTGTCGCCCTACGTGGGTGTGCTCAAAGGCCTGGCACTGCGCTGGCTGGCATGGCGAGCCAGGACTGCGACCCCCGGCGTGAAGATCGCTGACCTGCGCAGCCTGATCAGGCGCCAGCCCGGCAACCAGTTGAAGAGCGGTCGACAAATCCGCGCTGAGGATATCTCGTCTTATTTTTGCACCGGCGGCACTACCGGCCTGCCAAAGATTGCGATGCGTACCCACGGTTCGGAGGTATTCAACGCCTGGTCGATGACCTTATGCATGCACCCGCGTCCGCCCGGACAGGTCATTTTCTGTGGTTTGCCCCTGTTTCACGTGAACGGCCAACTGGTCACCGGCCTGATGCCCTGGATCCATGGAGACCAGGTGATCCTCGGCACGCCACAGGGCTATCGCGGTGCCGGTGTAGTGACCGGTTTCTGGAGCCTGGTGGAGCACTTCCGGATCAATTTTTTCTCGGGCGTGCCGACCCTTTACTCAGCGTTGCTGCAGCAACCGTTACAGGGCCAGGATATCTCCAGCCTCAAAGCCGGCCTGTGTGGCGCTGCGCCCATGCCGGTCGAGCTGTTCAAGGCGTTCGAGGAAAAAACCGCCGTACCGGTACTCGAAGGCTACGGCCTGACCGAAGGCGCCTGCGTTTCTTCCAGCAACCCGCCCGATGGCGAACGGCGCATCGGCTCCATCGGTCTACGCCTGCCCTACCAGCACATGCGCGCGGTGATGCTTGATGAAAATGGCCTGTACCAGCGCCAGGCCAGGCCCAATGAGGTGGGCGCGATCGCCATCCGCGGGCCGAATGTCTTTGCCGGCTATCTGGACGCGGCGCACAACAAAGGCCTGTGGCTCGACATCGACGGGCAACGCTGGCTCAACACGGGCGATCTTGGGCGCGAGGACGAGGATGGATATTTCTGGCTGACCGGGCGTAAAAAGGAATTGATCATTCGCGGCGGGCACAACCTTGACCCCAGGCAGATCGAGGACGTCCTGCAAGGCCATCCGGATGTCGCGCTGGTTGCCGTCATCGGTTGCCCTGATGCCCACGCCGGCGAAGTACCGGTCGCGTATGTGCAGCTCACCCCGGGGTCGCCCTGCACCACCGAGCAACTGGCTGCGTTTGCCGCCCGGCACATCACCGAGCGTGCGGCGATCCCCAAGCGCATTGTGCTGGTTGACGCCTTGCCGGTGACGGCGGTGGGCAAGATTTTCAAACCGGCGTTGCAACAGAGAGAAATTGCTGAGGTGGTCCGCCAGGAAAGTCTGAGTTGCGGTCTGAGCGATGTGCATGTGGAGGTTGTGCAGGACCCACGGCGGGGTCTCGTCGCACAGATTCGCTGCGCACAACAACGCGAGGAACTGGCTCTGCGCCTCGGGCGCTACAGCTTCCACGTCAAATGGCTTGAATGACAGTCATGAAAAGTGATGCTTGCAAAAAGTAACACCTGACTAATGGCCGCACCTTAAACAGATATGTCAGGTCCTGACAGCACTGGCTCACAAATACCCGAAGACACGGTGGTGAGACTGACCCAGGTAGTCAAACCTAAGGATGTACTCGGTCAGTTGAACCGCTTGGCCCGCAAAGCTATCGGTGAAAACCTGGCCTCGACCCAGGCTCGTCAAGATGTTGAAGAGGCTCGTGCGATCATTGGTCGACAGCACAAGTTGTCGAACCGTCAGTATTCATGGGCTAGGCCAGAAACATTGATAATGTTCCGGTGACCGAGGACAACCGCTGGCGATGCTTGGTTACCACTGATTCGACACGCTGTGCCGGATCCAAATTGACGAGTAGTTGGAAGCGCGCATGGGCATTGCTGTTTTTGGTGTGCAGATAAATGCGCTGCTGTTGATGGGGGGCAGTTTTCAATCAGCGCCAACAGAGTATTAGAAGCTCGTGGTGGCTAACCGTCAGCGTGTGAGGGATGAGGCAGCTGAAAGGGCTGGCCAACCCAGAAGACAAAGCCAAGAAGGTGTTCGTATAGACCAACAACAGGATAGATCGTGAGGTAGATGCAAGGCCCAAGCTCTATGGCTTCCTCTATGGCGTACACAAGCCTGTTCGTGGTTGGGCTGCAAAGCCTCTGCCTGACGGCATGCGCGGCAAAGCCGGTAGTGGTGACAAAGACCCAGGCCGTAAGAATTGAAGCACCTGATCTAGTCCCGTGCGAGCGAGTTGACCAAGACGACACCTAGCTTGTGGACTGCGCACCAGAACGAAGTTCCAGGGCTCTAGCGAAAGGAGACAGTGTGACCGCCGTCCACTGCGATGGTCTGACCGTTGATGTAACCACCCGACGGCGAAGCCAGCATCACGGCAAGTCCGGCGATTTCGTCAGCCTCCCCAAAGCGCTTGGAGGGATTGCGCCCGTTGTACCACTCGACCATGGCAGGATCCTCCCACTGGGAACGCGCCATTTCGGTCTTGAAAGTACCGGGAGCGATGCAGTTGGCCGTCACGCCCCGGCTGGCAAATTCATTGGCCATGTTGCGCACCATCTGCATGTCCGCAGCCTTGGTCAGCCCGTAGGTGCCACTGACCGGGTCACCCAGCAGACCAACGATCGAGGCCACGACGATAAAACGTCCATAACCCCGCTCCAGCATGGCCGGCAGAGTCATCTGTGTCAGCCAGATGCTGCTCTGCACATTGACCTGCATGAATTTGTTGAAGGTTTCGTCCTGTAGATCCAGGACCGAGCCGCCCCAGGGATGGATGGCGGCATTGGCCATCACGATGTCAATCCTGCCCCAGGTTGCAAGGGTGGTGTCCACCAGATTTTGCAGTTCATCTTTGCGGCCAATGTTGCACGGTACGGCGATGGCCTCGCCTCCGGCGTCGCGAATCGATTGAGCCGCCTTTTCACAGGCGTCCGCTTTACGACCAGAAATCACCACCTTAGCGCCCTGCTCTGCCATGCCTTTGGCACTGGCAAATCCAAGGCCGCGGCTTGAGCCGGTAATGACGGCAACTTTACCGTGGAGATCGAACAGACTGGAGGTCATCTTATTTTTATCCTCTGAATTTATTCGCACAGCGAATGTTGAATCTGCTGTGCGAATGAATGTAATTTATTCGAACGTCGTTTACAATGCCGAACATCGTTCAGAGTGATGTCGAAATGGATAAACCCGATAAAGACCGTCAGTACGTCACCGCCCTGGCGCGTGGTCTACAAATTCTACGGTGTTTTACCTACGACAGGCCTGAACTGACCGCGCGTGAATTGGTGGCCATGACGGGGCTGCCACAACCCACGGTCTGGCGCCTGTGCTACACGCTTGAACGCGAAGGTTTTTTGGTCTGCGCGGGTGAGAACAGCAAGATAGCTTTGGGCCTACCGGCACTTGCGCTCGGTTATGCGGCGCTGGTGCGTGCCGAACTGCCCAAGGTCGCCCAGCCTTATATGCAGTCGTTAACCGAGCGCTATCGGATGGGTGCTTCGTTGTCGGTTCGCGACGGCCTGGACATGCTCTATCTCCAACGCACTCACGGTGACTTCGTTTACTTCAACGATCCGGTCGGTGCGCGCCGCCCATTGGCAACCGCACCTACTGGCTGGGCGTGCCTGGCGGCGTATGAGGCCGAGGAACGTGAGGACGTCATAAAGGGCCTGAAAGCAGCACATCCCAGTGATTGGCCCACGACCCAAGCCAACATCCGACGGGCGATTGCGGACTATCAGACGTATGGATTCATCCTCAGCATTGGCGTCATGCACCCTCAATTCAACGCCGTGGCTGTACCCATTCGCACCCGGGACACCGGAAAAATATACGGTTTGTCTGCCTCTGGCCTGGCCTTGGATTGGCCCCGTAAAAAGCTGCTGGCCATCGGCTCCGAACTGGTTGAACTGGCGAAAAAACTGTCTCTCGTTTCCAACTGATCCCGCATGTATCGACTCAGGAGTCTTGAAATGAACAACCGTAATTCACCGATCCTCGTCACTGGAGGTACGGGTGCCCAAGGGGGGGCTACCGCGCGGGCGCTGCTGGCGGCTGGATATCCCGTGCGAGTTTTAACGCGTTCTCCTGACTCGCCTGCTGCACAGGCGCTGGTCAAACAAGGGGCAACTGTTGTTGCGGGCGACATGGACGATCCCGCGTCTCTGGTTAATGCACTGCAAGGTATTTATGGGGTATTTTCGGTACAGATCCCGGACAGTTCCAACACAGACAGCGAGCGTAAGCAGGGCTTCGCGCTGGTGGAGGCTGCCTACCAGGCCGGCGTTCAACACTTCGTGCATACCTCGGTGTGCGAGGCCGGCAAACACACGAGCTTTGCACGCTGGGGCAGTGGCTATTGGTGGCAGAAGTACTGGACCGATAAGTGGGACATCGAGGAGCGCGTTCGCCACGCTGGATTCCCATCCTGGACGGTGCTCAAGCCGGCCTTCATGCTGGACAACTTCACCCTGCCCAAAGCCCGGTACATGTTTCCACACCTGGTTGACGGAAAAATCATCACCGCCCTCGATCCTAATACCCACCTGCAATTGACCACGGCCGATGACGTCGGCGCCTTTGCGCGAGCAGCGTTAGAACACCCTGAACGATACAACGGCAAAAGCATCGATCTGGCCAATGAGGCGTTGTCGATGGATGAGGTTGCAGCACTGCTGAGCCGTGTGCTTCACAGAAACATCATCAGTGAATCGGTCTCCCCTGGCGAGGCTATCGCGGCGGGCCTATTTCCAGGTTGGGTGCGTTCGCAGGAGTGGACAAACGAAGTGGGTTATCGCGCTGACATTAACGCGTTGGCAGCCTACGAAGTGCCACTTACACTGCTGGAGCAGTGGGTAAAAAACCATATCAGTGAGTTTCCAGGCTGATGGTACAGGCGCCTATCGGTGCCCACCCATACTCTCAAGGAGCCAGACATGCCAAATCTTTATGACTTGCCACCAGAAATTCAGGTGACTGCCGAAGGCGGCTTGCGCCTGATCACCCTCAATCGACCTGATGACCTCAACGCATCCTCTACCGCTATGTTATTCGCCTATCCAAAACTGTTTCGCGCTCTGGCCGAAGACAGGGAAGCACGTGTCGCCATCCTGACCGGTGCCGGCCGAGCCTTCAGTGCCGGTGGTGATTTTCAGCACTTCGTCAAGACGCTGGAAGATTCGGACTTTGCGCGGTCGGTGCAGGAAAATGCCCGTCGCACCCTCCTCAGCTTCATTGATCTGCCCATTCCGATTATCGCCGCAGTGAATGGACCGGCAGTAGGATGGGGCGCGACCATGGCCACCCTGTGCGACATCGTGCTGATGTCGGAAAAATCGTTCATGGCCGAGCCGCACATCAATATCGGCTTGGTCGTGGGCGACGGTATTTCGGTGGCCTGGCCGCTTTACACCAGTTTATTGAGAGCCAAGGAATTGATCTTCACGGGCGATCGCATCACCCCACAGCAGGCCGTGGACTACGGGCTGGCCAACCGCGTAGTAGCGCCGGAAAAACTCATGGAAGAAGCCCGCGCATTGGCTGAAAAGCTGCTCAAACAACCCAGCCAGGCACTGCGTGAAACCAAAAAAATCATGAACAGCTACCTGCATCGTAGCGCTGCCCAAGTGCTTGACACGACCTTGGGGCGGCAGTTGGCGGCCACCTTGAGTGAAGAACACCACAGCCTCGCGACGGCCTTCATTGCCCAGCAAAGACGTACACAGAAGGAGCCTTGATCATTTCTAGGCTAACCAACTGGCTTTCTGCCGGGGATCACCAACGGGCTGATTTCTCGTCTTCTAACTCGTTCAGCAATCCTTACAGATGTGCCGATTTTGGTTGTCGACTAATAAAATACAGGCCTTTCCTGAGCGGTGTTCACCTATACCTTTGGTGAGGTCGGGCATCGGGTGCCGTTTGTCCTGGCATTCGCCCGTGCCCTGAAAGTTAGCATTCGTGTCTGGCGTAAAAGCATCAGTGAACAGGCCGTGATAGTCGAGAAGCCAGGCCCCCCTTACTTTCGCCGAGCTGCAAGTTCTGACCGGCGCGTTGGATGCGGAAAATCAGACTCTGCCGTTGACTGCAATCGACGCGCCAGTGATTGCCGACGCTGCGTCAGACGCCAAAAACAGAATCACCTGCGCGATCTGTGCCGGTTGGACCCATCGCGTGAAGTCAGCATCTGCCATGTCTGCTCTGTTCTGCGGCGTATCGATAATCGAGGGCAAAATCGCGTTGACGGTGACCCCGTGATCTTTGAGCTCTTCAGCCACCGCCTCGGTCAGTCGCATCACCCCGGCCTTGGACGCCGCATAAGCCCCCATGCCCAAGGCTGCCTTGCTGGCAGCACCGGCTGCAATATTGACGATGCGCCCTGCTCCACTCGCCTTAAGATGCGCGAGTGAGGCTTTGCAGGCCGTCGCGGCCGTACGCAGGTTCATCTGGTACAGCAGATCCCACGTCGCCAGATCGCCCTCCTCCAGAGTTTCCCAGCGAAATCCGCCCGCTACGTTAATCAGCGCATCCACACTGCCAAAGTGCGCCTGGACCTTGGCCAAGGCACTGTTTGCCGCTGCCAGATCCGTCAGGTCCACATCGCCCAGCAACAACTGCCCGCTGAACTCGGCGCTGATCGCCGGCAGAGCCTGCGCGGCCCGATCTACCAGCGATACCTGCCAGCCTGCCTGTGCAAATGATCGGCCTACTGCAACACCCAGGCTGCCGAAGCCGCCCGTAATCACCACCGTCCTACTCATGTCAGATGCCCTTTTTCAACACAGTGAGTGTCAGCGACCTTTGAATACCGGTTTACGTTTTTCCCGGAACGCATTGACCGCTTCCTGATGATCTTCGGTTTGGTTGGACAAGGCCTCATACGCGAACGAGGCATCAATCACCGAGCTGACGATCTGCTTGAGGCTGATGTTGACCGCAAGCTTGGTCCACTGGATGGCTTTCGAGGCGCCCTGGGCCAGCTTGAGCGCCATCGCCTGGACGGTTTCGTCAAGCTCTTCGGCCGTGACGGCATGGTTGATCAAACCGATACGGGCAGCCTCTTCGCCGGTCAATGCCTCGCCCGTCAGCAGATACTCCTTGGCCTTCGCATAACCGATCAGTTGCGGCCAGATGGCCGCGCCGCCATCACCCGCGACAAAGCCCACGCTGACATGAGGATCACCGATTTTGGCGGTTAACGTGGCATAGGTCAGGTCACAGAAGAGTGCCAGGGTGGCGCCCAGGCCGATGGCATGACCGTTGATTTTGGCAATAATCGGTTTAGGGCAATCAAGCATCGAAAAGAGCAGTTGCTTGCCACGGCGCATGCCGTCGATGAATCGCTGGGGTTCATCAATGACCAGTTGCATTTCTTCAAGGTCGCCGCCCGCGCTGAAAGCACGGCCGGCACCGGTCAGGATCACCACGCGGGTCTGTTCGTCGTATCCCGCTTCGGTGAACACTCTGCCCAATTCTTCATCCATGCCCGCATCAACGGCATTGAGTGAGTCTGGGCGATTGAAGGTGATCGTCAAAATACCGTTCTCATCGCGTTCCAGCTTGAGCGCTTTATAACTTGAAAAATCCATTCAGGTATCCTTTTGGCAGTAGGTTGACGCCCTGGACGTCTATCGCTGTAAGGTGCAGGACAATCAGACTTCGACCATGGTGAAATCAACTTTGGCGGCACCACATTCAGGGCACATCCAGTCTTCGGGAATATCTGCCCAGCGTGTCCCGGGCGCAATGCCCTCTTCGGGCAGACCTAAGGCTTCGTCATAAAAAAAACCGCAGAAAATGCATTGCCACTGTTTCATGTCGACTCCTTAGTTAACGTCCCAGACCAGCGGCAAATGAAGCACTCCATTCACCGCCCCTGACGCCGTACGCGGTTGCTCACCCGGTTTCACGCGAAAGTCTGGAATGCGCTTGAGCCATTCCTGCAGGAATACCTTGATTTCGGTGCGGGCCAGAAACGACCCGGGGCAGCGGTGCGGACCATTGCCGAAGGCTGCGTGGATCACTGGCTTGCGGGTCAAGTCAACATCCATGGGATCGGTAAAGCGGCGTTCATCCAGACCGAACAGCGCATTCGGAACCTGAATCTGATCGCCGTCTTTGAGCGGCACACCTTTGAAGTCGAAATCGCCGGTCACGACCCGCGCGGTATTGGTGACCCCGTGACGCCGAATCAATTCGTCGACCGCGGTATTAATCAATTGGGGAGCGTCAACCAGTTGTTGCCGTTTGGTTGGGTGTTCGGCGAGGAAGCGACAGATAAAACTCATCATTGAAGCAACGGTGTCCAGGCCACCGAACAGCACCACAATCAGCATGCCAAACATGCGTTCGGGCCGGATAGGGACGCCGTCGATCTGCGCATTGACAATCAGGCTGATGACATCGGTGCCTGGGTTGAGCGTCCGATCCTGAATCCAATTTCCAAGGTAACGCTGCAGTAAAACCTGCGACTCGATGCGCTCTTCCAACGTGCCGCGCACGGCCATCTCCGCCATAGTCAGCAACTCAAGGCGATCACTGCTGGGCAGGTCCACCAGACGTAAAAAAATCAGGATTGGCAACATTTTGGCGAAGTCGTTGACGAACTCACACTGACCGTTCGCCTGAAAACCTTCGATCAACTCGATCGTCAGCGCCCTGATATCATCTTCCATCGAGGCAATGGCCTGCGGCAGGAAAGACGGTGTGATCAACGCTCGATAAGCCGTATGTTCCGGCACGTCCAACTCCAGCGGAACCAGAGTGATTTGTGGCGTAGGCGGGATATTTATGAGGCGATGAGAGAAACGAGCGCCATCTTTCTGGATGACTTCAATGTCCTCTGCGCGGGTGGCGATCCAGTGCCCGCCGTTATAAGGCGACCAGACAATGTCGGGGCCGTCATGCAGCACCTTCCAGGCGAGGTGCACGTCCGTCTCGGCGCCTGCCGGATGAAGGCAGTCGAAATCAATCACCAGATGGGGGGGGACATGTGCAGGCACTGTCCAGCTATCAGGGTAAGTCACGTTACTTCCCTCCTCTGCCGCCTCTGGTCAAAAAAGCGGCTTTTATTGTTGTTTTTATTCACGTCGTAAGCTACGAACTCGATTCCAATTACCGCTACTGCAAGCTTTAAACAGGATCCCAGGTAAAGACATCGCCGGAGCGATCCATGGGAATGAAGGAGCCTTTCAGCGCAGGCATACCGTGCTCAGCCAAGGTTTCAGGGGTCCAGCCTTCCGAGCGCTGTACCGATCGGATCGGTCGCGGCTGGCTCATCAAAAATATCTCGTTATTACGCACCGCAAACACCTGAGCGTTGACTTCAGCTGCCTGGTCACTGGCCAGATACACGCAAATGGGGGCGATTTTTGCCGGCGTCATCTGTTTGATTTTTTCGACGCGGGCCTGCTGCTCTGGCGTATCGGTGGGTATGGCACCAATCATGCGACTGAACGCGAAAGGCGCGATACAGTTCGACCGAACATTGAATTTTTGCATGTCCAGGGCGATGGACTTGGATAACGCCATGATGCCCAGCTTCGCGGCGTTGTAGTTGGCTTGACCGAGGTTGCCGATCAGGCCAGAGGTAGAAGTCATGTGCACGAAGCACCCCGATTCCTGCTCCTTGAAATAGTTGGCGGCAGCGCGGCTGACGTAGAAGGTGCCGTAGAGATGGACCTTGAGTACCGCGTCAAACTCTTCGGCTGTCATTTTGTGAAAAAAACGGTCACGCAGGATGCCGGCGTTGTTGACCACGACGTCAATCCGCCCATAGGTTTGCACCGCCTGCTCGATCAACCTGGCCGCCGCCGCCGGGTCAGAAACACTGTCGGTATTGGCCACGGCGTCGCCGCCGGCGGCCCTGATCTCATCCGCAACTTTTTGCGCGGGCCCGACATCCAGCCCCTCACCACTGACAGAGGCCCCGACATCGTTGACCACCACCTTGGCACCGTATTTCGCCATGAGCAACGCAATGTCTCGCCCAATGCCGCCACCGGAGCCCGTGACGACCACCACCTTGCCCTTAACCATATCCGTCATGCCTGATCCCTCGATCGTGAATACGCATCACCCATAATCCCGGACAGGCTCACAGCAGCGAGCGGATAGCCGCAATTCGAGGTGATCACTCACAACAGAATACTGAACGATATTCACATATGCAAACAAATAAGCCGTTCAGAAAACCTCAAAAAAAACGGCGCGTCGGGTAAATGCCTTCTATAAATAAGCCATAGGGCCATCAAAACCTGGCTACAGCGCAGCGTTTACAAGGCGTTCAAGATCAAAGGGAATTGTTAAACGGTATTTGGTATGATGCACACCTACTTCAAGCAGTACCGTTGCATTCGATGGGCTAGACATCAACACAACGATTTGATCAATCATGAAAAGGTAATACACGTGGATAGTGCTGAATCTCAAGTATCCATGGGCCCACGCTCTGTAACGCGGATCCTGGGCCTGTTCGAAACCCTGGCAAAGGCCGTTGACGGCCTTTCTCTTGCCGAATTGAGCGTGACGCTGGAATCCCCGAAAAGCAGTCTGTTAACGCTGCTGCGTCCGCTGGTCGCTGAAGGCTATCTCAGCCATGGCAGCAATCGTTACCGGCTTGGTCCGTTTATATACCGGCTGGCGGGAGACATCCTGGCCACCCGCAACTTCCCCAAGCTGATGCGCCCCTATCTCGAAGAGTTGGCCGTCAAGTCTGGCGAAAGCGTGTACCTGTCCGTGATCGATATGGAGTCACAGATGGTGACCCACATCGACGGTATCGACTCACAGAACCCGGTGCGTTACGTTTCGCCGCTGGGCGCTCCACGTCCCCTCCACTGTACTGCGCCTGGTCGTCTTTTATTGGCCTATCAGGATGAACGTACCCAGGATGCCTACCTCAAGTCCGCGAAGCTGAAGGCCATGACTTGGCGCACCATCACAGATCGCAGCACGTTGAAAAAGCAGCTGAAAGAGATTCGTGAAACCGGCGTCTCCATCAGCATCAGCGAGCTCAGCGAAGGCGCCGCCGGGATTGCAGTACCGGTCCACAACACCGACGGTACAGTAGCGGCAGCGTTGGTGATCGCAGCACCTGCCGAACGCATGCAGCACAAACTCAATGAGCTGCGCGAGTTGCTGATCTCGGTAGGCACCGCAGCGTCCGGTCTGCTCGGTCACGCATGAACAAGCGCTGAAACACCTGATTCGACTCCGTCCGAATTGGGTGTCGCACTACACAACCTAGTCGGACTCGCCTTGAGCGATGATTTTTCGCGCTTTGAGCAGCACCGGCAGATCGATCATTTCACCCTGCACCTTCACCGCGCCGTCATTCGAGAGCGCGAAGGCCTGGATGACCTCTTTGGCCCAGGCCATTTCACGCTCGGACGGGCTGAACACCTGATTGACCAAAGGCACCTGCCGCGGATGGATACACATCTTGCCGGCGAAGCCAAGCGCCTTGCCGTGTGCGGCCTCATGCCTTATGGCGTCCTGATTATCAATGCTGACACAGACCCCATCGATCGGCCCGTCAATACGTGCGACCCGCGAGGCGACGACAATTTGCGAGCGCGCGTACAACAAGGCGTCATCACTGCCATCACAGCCCACGTCCAATTGATAATCCACTGAACCAAAAGCGATGCGCTGGACCCCAGGGGCTTGCGCCACGACCAGCACTTGTTGGATACCCAGCGCGGTTTCCACCAACGCGATAATCGGCGCCTGAGTCACCCTGCGCAGGGCCAGGAATGGCTCCAGGGTCTCGGCCTTCGGCAGCATCACACTCTCGACGTTCATTGAAGCCAACAGTGCCAGATCTTCAGTGAACCAAGGCGAACCGTAGGCGTTAATCCGCAGGCAGACACGAGCGCCCCCCTCCACGGCTGTGCGCACATGCTCACGTGCCAGAGGTTTATCGGCATCGGCCACCGCGTCCTCCAGATCAATGATCACGACGTCGGCGCCCGATGCCTGTGCTTTAGCAAAACGCTCGGGTCGATTACCGGGAACAAACAAATAGGAACGCATGGGTTCTCCTTGACGCTAAGTCACTGAATCGCGGCGTGGAATCAAGCCAGCGTGGCGGTTGCTTCCATGCCAATTTCCCCGTCAGGGCCTTGGGCCCACAGCAGCACCGTTCCCCCCTTGTCAGCAGGTAAGGCACACAGGGTGATCGGTGCGGTATCGAACAACGGCCGCATAGCGCGGAAACTGAAGTGTTTGAGCCTGACACCCGGCCTCTGCCGATGGAGTAAATCCATCAGCAAGGTTGCAATCAGCGGGCCGTGCACCACCAACCCCGGATACCCCTCTACCGTCTGTGCGTAAGGTCGGTCGTAATGAATACGGTGTCCATTGAACGTCAGTGCCGAATACCGAAACAGCAGCACGGGGTCCGGGGTGATTTCCCGGGTCCATAACGGCTTACGCAGCGTCAGCTCGGTAGCCTTTAAGGGGGCCCCTGGCTGCGGATGATCACGGTAAACCAGATCTTGCTCTTCGCGGATCAGCACGCCGCCGGAATCTGCGATTTGGTGCTCCAACGTGACGAATACCAGCTCACCGCTACGACCGCTTTTGTGGCTGACATTAAGAATCGTCGAAGTCCGCTCGACCGAACTGCCCACCAAAGGACTGCGCAGAAACTCCAGCCGCCCACCTGCCCACATTCTGCGAGGCAGTTCGATGGGCGGCAGAAATCCGCCACGTCGTGGATGACCGTCATCACCGATAGCCGACTGTTGTGCAAGCGGCAAAAAGTACAACCAGTGCCATAGCTCCGGCAGCGCATGCTCCAGCCCAACACAGACCGGCTCATGCTCCAGCGTCGCGGCCAACGCCGTCATGGGCACCCGCGTGAGCTGATCGCTCTGATGTTCTTGCCGACCGATCCAGGATTTCAAATGTTCGATGTCAATGCTCATTCAAATACCCAATGCCTCACGTACTGCCTGGGCAATGGGCAGCAACGGGTCCTCTTCAGGACTGGTCGGGTTGAACAGCTTGTTATGGCAAATCGCAACCGCCAGATTGACGTCCGGGTCCGCCCAGCCGATCGAGTTGCCTTGACCTGGGTGGCAGATCGCGCGGGGGTTCTGCACGCACGTCACGGGAGGGTAGTTGCCGCCGAACCAGAAACCGCCGATGGTGATCGGAATCGGAAAGCCGAACATTACCGGGTCAGGCTCTTCACTGTTGGCCCGAGGGGTGTTCAGGGCTGCGACCAGTTCCCTGGAAAGCAGGCGTACCCCGTCGAGTTCGCCACCGTTGGCGAGAAACGCCCAGAACCGCGCCTCGGAGCGGGCGTTGAATATGCCCCCTACCCCCGCGACCTCTGCACGCCGCACGTCGGCCCGCTCAAAGACTTCGGGAGCCAGCGCAACCGCGTCGGGCATCGAGGCGCTGAACAGCGGTGGCAGGTACTCGGCAGGCACCGATACCATCGCATTGATTTGCCTGGCGACACGCGGCTCGACGTCATCGGTAATGCCGATCCACAGGTCGGTAATGCCTAGTGGCTCGGCGATTTCCTCACGCACAAAACGGCCAAAGGAGCGATGTTTGCTATCAACCCTGCGGACCAGTTCGCCGATGATCCAGCCGAAGGTCATCGACAGGTACAGAGTCTTAGTGCCAGGCGTAGCCAACGGCTCCAGATCTGCGATGGCCTGAGTCATCCAGTCCCAGTCGCACATCCGCTCCGGGGTCACACCCTCGGGCATTTGCGGTACACAGGCGCGATGCGTCAGCACATCACGAACGGTGGTCAATGCCTTGCCATTGGCAGCGTATTCGGGCCAGTAACGGCTGACCGGCGAGTCGTAATCGATCTGGCCCCGGTCAGCAAGAATATGCAGGGCGGTAGCCGCAACGGCCTTGGTCACCGAGTAGACATTAAACAGCGTATCGCCATCGACCGCGTGTGTTCGCGCTTCGTCCGTGTAACCACTCCAGGCGTCGATCACCAGCTTGCCATTAAGGTAAGCCGCCACCTGAACGCCGACTTCACCGCCTTGGGTGGTGGCCAGATCCAGTGCTTTTTGTACAACAGCCTGAGCGTGGGCATCTAAAACGTGACTCATTGAAAAAGCCTCTTGTGACCGTTATTGAGTCATGGCGATGGTGGCCAGACCTTCCATTGCCAGGCCGTAGCCCAACTCCTCCAAAAGCCGGCGCTTGATCGGTTGAGTGAAGGCGACACGTGTATAGCGCAAGGTATGCAGGGGCTTGCTTGCCAATTGCCCAGCCAGTTCCCAGGCCCGAGCCAGCAGTTTGTCCGCAGGCAAGACTTCGGCGACGACGCCCAATGCCAGCGCTTGAGCGGCCCCCAGGCGCTGACCGGTCAGCAAGAAGTAACGCCCTCGATTGGCGCCCAGCAGCATCGGCCACACCACCTGTACGCCATCGCCAGGGACGACGCCGTGGACGAAGTGCGCCAGATCGGCCAGCTCCGTGGTTTCGCTCGCCAGTACGATGTCCGACAGCACCGGGATTTCGGCATGGATGTACGCCGGACCATTGATGGCACCAATGACCGGGACTTCAATATCCAGCAGGTTCATCAGCAAATCCTTTCCTTCACGCTGCAAGCGGTGCCATCCCTGAGACATCGGCTCACTCGGCATTTCGGTCATGTTCATCGCAGCACAAAACGCATCACCGGTGCCGGTAATGATCAACACGCGGACTTCAGGGTCTCGGGCGATCTCACGAAAGCAATCACCCAATTGGGTGTGGATGCTGCCCTCCAACGCCCCCCATTTCAGCGAACCGCCTTCGCTATGCACCGACAATTGCACAATGCCGTCCTTGCGCTCCAAGTGAATGTTTGCGAAGCGCTGTGCGTAGTCCTCGAATCGACTCATGACGCGTCCTCCAGAATCAAATCGGCGGCATGCCATGCCATAGCCATCATTGGCCCGTTAGTGTTGCCTGACACCATCGTGGGTATTACCGACAAGTCCATCACGCGCAGTCCCTCAACGCCTCTGACCCGCAGCCTCGGATCTAGGACGGCATCGTCATCCGAGCCCATGGCGCAGGTCGAACAGGCATGAAATCCCGACTGCCCACGCTGTCGAAACTCGGCAAGAATTTCCTCGTCGGTCTGCACTTTCGGTCCCGGATGCGTTTCTTCCAGGACCATGTGATTCATCGACGCACTGTTGACGACTTTGCGCATGAAACGAAACGCGGCCACCGATACCTCACGGTCGTAAGGATCGGTCAGGTAATTGGTGATGATTTGTGCAGGCTGAGCCGGGTCCGCCGAGGTGATCTGTACGCTCCCCAGACTGCGCGGACGCAAGGGGTAGGCAAATAACTGCATACCCGGAAAGGGTTCAAACCCATAGGATGGCGAGGAAAAGTCCAGCGAATAGGGGGCCATCATCAATTGCGCGTCGGGGCGATCGAGCTCGGGGCGGCTTTTGAAAAAGCCACCGACTTGATAAGAGCCCATTGCCATTATGCCGGTTTTCGTCAGCGCATAACGCAAGGCGTTTTTGATCAGCCGTATACCGCTGAACTCGCGGTTTTGGCTGTCACGCCAATGCCGCAGGCGCACCTGCAGGAAATACAGCAGGTGTTCACGCATGTTACGGCCGACGTTCGGATTATGCGCAACCACGGGGATTCCCAACGCCGTCAGGTGTGCCCTGTCGCCGACGCCGGACAATTGCAGGAGACGTGGAGTTTCCAGGGCCCCCGCACTGAGTATGACCTCACAACGCGCCGTGTAAGACACCAATGTCCCACCCTTTATGCACTCGACACCTATAGCGCGCGTACCTTCGAATAGCACCCGCTGCACTTGGGTAGCAGTGACGATGGTGAGATTCTTTCGCTGACGGACCGGGCCAAGAAACGCTTTCGCCGCACTCTGCCGGACACCACCGCTGATGGTGTAAGTCAGATAGGCCACACCTTCATGATCGAGTCCGTTGATATCGTCCCGCAGCTTCAACCCCAGGCCCTTGCAGGCATTGATCACTGCATCCCCCAGCGCATTACGGTCGCTGTAGTTGGACAGCTTCAAAGGGCCTTTACCGCCGCGCAGCTCACTTTCACCCAGCGCATGGTTTTCGATACTGCGGAATGCCTTGGCCATGGTCTTCCACCCCCAGCCGGTGGCCCCGTTGGCCTCCCAATCATCGTAATCCTGTGGGTGGCCGCGCATGTAGACCATGCCGTTGATGGCGCTGGAGCCGCCCAGCATCTTGCCGCGAGCCCAAATCTCGGTGGTGCGACCGGTGCCTGGGTCTGTGGTCACCGGAAGAAACCAGGCGTGTTTCGGGTCCGACAGCAATTTGCCGAACCCCTTGGGCATGTGGATCAGCGGGTTACGGTCTTCAGGCCCGGCTTCGATCAGCAGGACTCTGTTGTGCACAGATTCAGAAAGCCGGTTGGCCAATACGCAGCCGGCCGAACCCGCACCGACGATGATGTAATCGAACTCTTTCATTGAGCTTAACTCTTCAAAAGCCCGTGATGGCCGCATTGACCATGACAGAGCTGGAGCCTGTGCATGGAGGCTGTTAACCAAACTTCACGTGAATCGAATGCGGCACCCGCATCATCGTTCCACGCACTTGGGGAGCAGGCTTGTCCGGATCAAGGCGCAGGTTGGGCAGGCCATCGATAATTGCCGTCAACGCACGGGTCATTTCAACCCGAGCCAAGTGTTGACCGATACAGACATGAGGGCCAAAGGAAAACGCAAAATGCCGGTGCTGAGGCTTGCGGAAAATATTGAAGGTATCTGGGTCGGGGAATTTGCTTTCATCACGGTTGGCCGATCCCGCCACCACATCGATAAAGGTACCCGCCGGGATATTGACCCCTCCCAAGACAGCATCAGCACGAGCGTAGCGACTCTGCATCAAGACCGGCCCATCCCAACGCAATGCCTCTTCGATTGCCTGGGGAATCAGCGAGCGATCGTTGCGAATAGCTTCCAGTTGTTCTGGATTGCTCAACAGTCCCGTCAGCAACACACTGGTCCCGCGATAGGTGGTATCGCCCGCAGCGTTGACCAGTTGCCGCAAGAACGAAATCAGCACATTTTCCGGAAGGTATTCGCCGTCGACTTCCGCCAATGCCAGAGAACTGACCAGGTCATCGCCCGGATTGGCGCGGCGTTCGGCCACCAGCTTGATGAAGTAGTCGCCCAGCTTGCGCGACGCTTCCGTGCCGTGTTCGATGTCCACCGATACCACGGTCTGGGCAATCGCCAGCTTATGGAAAATCTTCGCGTCTTCAGGCGGCAACGCCAATTGGCGATAGATGATGTGGAAGGGATAGTGCAGGGTGAACTCCTGCACCAGATCCGCTTCGCCTCGGCCTTCGAACGTGCTCATCAAGCCCCTTAACACCGGGTCGACCAGCGTTTCACCCCAGGCGGCGACTGTTTGCGGCAAAAAGGCTTTCTGGAAAATCCGGCGAAACCGTGGATGCTCCGGAGCATCCATGGTCGAGATGCTCTGGCCGAAGCTGATGCCGATGTTGTAGTCGTAGGCATGATTGCCGTAGGTGGCCGGGTCGCCCAATACCTGAGCCACCTCGTCATAGCCGAAGACGCTGTAATACTGCGCATCCGCTGGCTTGGTGATGTCTGCGTACAAGCCCATCAACGTCCGATATTCGCCTTTGTGCAACGAACCCTGATGACGCATTTCGGCAATTTTGGCGTAGGGATCAAGGTGATCGCCAAACATCAACGCGTCTTCCAGGAACGGGTCAAAGGAAGGATCGTCGAAGTCTTCAATATTCAGTTTTGCACCCATTATTATTATCTCCGCATCGCGTCGGGTATCGGTACGCGCTGGCCACAACATCATCAAAGGCGATCTGAAGCCGCTTCAGAAGGCGCATCTCCAGCACACACGAACATTGTTCATATATGCGAACCTCGTTCACTATAATCACGAAGTTTCAAGGCAGCAAGCAGCTCCTCGAATAAAGTTGATCCGCGCCAAAGTGGCGCACTTCATCACACAAACATCCACTTTCAACGCAGTCGCCCTGCCCCCACAGCTTCGATACGTTGGGCGACAGCGCACGCGGCCTCAAGGTTAACGTCGGCAACAATGACCTGCGCCCCCACGTGGGCAAACAACTCGGCAATGCTTTGGCCAATGCCTGAACCCACGCCGGTAACAACGGGAGTCTTGTCGTCCAGGCGAAACACAGTTTGTGTCGTTACTCAAGGGGGGCATCCTTGGCTGAATTATTGTTATTGACCCGCGCGCCCTACGGCACAGCGGCTGCAGGGCTAGCACGGATGGCTTCGCTCTCGCGTTCGCTGACCCAAAAGGACCTCAGCTGAACGCTGTTCAACCGAATTAATTTATTGGGGTCTTTACCCGCTAGATAAACCTGCATAAACCGTATTAATCTTTCAATTATCTTGAAGAATCGGCATGGCCCATGGACAAGTTGCGCTGTATGGAAGTCTTTCTTGCCGTGGTCGACCGCGGCACCCTGAGTGCAGCGGCGGCGAGCCTGGGGCTGTCTCCGTCGATGGTGTCGACTCACCTGAGCAACCTGGAATCAGACCTCGGCGTCAGGCTGCTCAATCGCACCACACGGAGCTTGAGCCTGACGGATGAAGGCGTGACCTATCATGTACACTGCCAACAGATTCTCGATCAAATCAGCGGGGTCGAAGCCGAGCTGGCGGGCAAAGGCGGCACACCACGTGGGCGGCTGCGTCTGGACATCCCCAGCACCATCGCCCAGCACCTGATCATGCCCCTGCTCCCGGAGTTTCGACGGCGTTATCCGGCTATACACCTGGATTTTTCCGACTCGGAGCAGATCCTCGAAACCGTGGAAAACCAGTACGACGTGATGATACGGCTGGGCCTGCTCCGGGACTCTGGAATGATCGCCAGACCGCTTGGCCATTCAGCCCTGCTGACGGTTGCCTCACCGCATTACCTGGCCCAGCGCGGAATTCCGCTGACACCTGACGACCTGCATGGGCATGAGTGCATCAACTATCTGATAGAGCGTACCGGCCGTTTACTTCCGTGGTCCTTCCAGCACGGTGGGCAGCCGATCGAGCTGCAAACCCTGGGAGGATTGTCGATCAGCCAGGGCAACACGCGAATCGAAGCCGCCTTGAATGGCCTGGGCATTGTCCAGGGAATGGCTTTTCACTTGAAAGGTTCATTGGCGTCGGGGCACTTGCAACAGGTGTTGCCTGACTGGGTTTCGATGGCGCCCACGCTGGAAGTACTTTATCCGCGAGGCCGCAGGGAGTCGCGCAAGGTCCACGCATTTGTCGATTTTCTTATTGAGCATTATCCCGCGGCGCAGGAAATGATAGCGCCCGCCCGCAGCCAGTGAAGATCAGGCCAGCCCTGGTTACGCCCACCATCTCTCGCATGAAGTGGTTTGACAGCCACCACACAGATCGTTCACTATTCGAAACGACGTTCATAATAAACCCATAACAACAATCATAACGGCTGCGCTCAAAGCCCTCATAACAGGCTAGGTGAACAATGACTGAAAACACCCATCGCACGGCTGTGATCGTTGGCGCCGGGCATGCCGCCGGGGAGTTGGCCACCAGCTTGCGTGACAACGGTTGGAGTGGTCGGATTGTCCTGATCGGTGACGAACCCCATTTGCCCTATCACCGCCCGCCTCTTTCCAAGGCCTACTTGTCCGGTGCGGCCACAGCAGAAAGCCTGCTGATCAAATCCCCTGCCACCTATATGAAAGCCAACGTCGAGATCATCAATAACACGCGGGTCTTGCGCATCGATCGACAACGCAAATCTGTCGAATTGGCGAATGGCGAATGGATTGGCTACGACAAGCTCGTACTGACCACCGGTGGCCGCCCTCGCCCGCTGTCGGTACCGAAATCGAGCCTCGCGGAACAATCGGGCAATTTTCATTACTTACGCACCCTGGGTGACGTTGATGCCATGCGTCGTCAGTTTGAACCCGGCATGCGACTGGTCATCGTGGGGGGTGGCTACGTCGGTCTGGAAGTGGCGGCCGTGGCCGTCAAGCTGGGCCTCAAGGTCACCGTGCTGGAAGCCTTTCCTCGCGTACTGGCCAGGGTCACCGCGCCGGAACTTTCAGCCTTCTATGAGCGCAAACACCGCGAAGCCGGCGTGGAGATTCGCACGGGCGTGCAGGTCAGTGACGTAGAGATGGACCGTTCGGGCGACGCGGTATCAGCAGTGCTCTGCGCCGATGGCACTCGAGTACCGGCGGACCTGGTGGTGGTCGGTATCGGCCTGATCCCCAATACCGAGCTGGCGCAGGAGGCAGGCCTCACCGTCGACAATGGCATTCTGGTCGATGAGCACGCACAAACCAGTGATCCAGATATCTACGCCGCCGGCGACTGCACCAATCATCCCAATGCATCGCTGGGGCGGCGCTTGCGCCTGGAGTCGGTCCCCAACGCTCTGGAGCAGGCCCGTACCGCAGCGGCGGCGATCTGCGGCAAGCAAAAGCCCTATAACGTCATCCCCTGGTTCTGGTCTGATCAATACGATCTGAAGCTGAAAATGGTCGGTTTGTCCCAAGGCTACGATCAGTTGGTGGTGCGCGGTTCGCCGGACAGCGATTCGTTCAGCGCCTTTTATCTCAAGGACGGCCTGGTGCTGGCGGCCGATACCGTCAATCGTCCGCCCGAATTCATGCTCGCCAAACGTATCATCGCCGAGCGCCTGCGAGTGGACCCTGAACAGTTGGCAGACGACAGCATACCCCTGAAAAGCCTGTTACCGCCCCCTTGATTTCCCTGGCCTGAGAATAACAACGATGCCAAAACTTACGTTTATCCAGCACGATGGCACGGAACAAACCGTGCAGGCCGAAGTCGGTCAATCGGTGATGCAGCTTGCCGTAAATAATCAAATTCCAGGGATTCTCGGAGACTGTGGTGGGAGTTGCAGCTGCGCAACCTGCCATGGCTATGTCGAACCTGAATGGGCCGCACACATGCCAGAAGCCGCTTCCTATGAAGTCGACATGCTCAGTTGCGCCATGGACGTGGATGACAGAAGCCGACTGACTTGCCAGATCAACATGACCCCCGAACTCGATGGCTTGATTATCCGCCTGCCCGTGTCGCAGACCTGAGCGCCCCAGCAGCCCGTCGCATCTCACTGTGCGACGGGCGATTGTGGAACTACAACAAGCCGCTTTCGTCGGCCTTTTTCACCCCACCGTCCAACCCGCGCTCGCGCAACACTTCAATCGTCACCGTCAACGCACTGGAAATAGCCGGAAAGCCCACGTACGGCAGTGTCTGAATGATGATTTCCTGCAGCTCCAACACCGTCAGACCATTGTTCAGGCCGAAGCGCAGATGGTTCTTCAGTTCGGCCGGCTGGTGTTGAGCAATCAGCGCGCCAATGACCACCGCGCTTCGGTACTTGAGTTCCAATCCGGGACGTGACCACACGCTGCCAAACGCATGCTCGATGGCCATGCGCGCGACATCGGCGGCAAAACCACCTGAGGTTGCCCCCGCCTCTATCGCCTTGGCGAACTCAGGCCCCATCATCTGGACCATCAACTCATGCCCTGCTTGCCAGTTCTCGTTCATTGTTATTGTTCTCGTCGTGAAGAAGGGGTCAGATTTCAGATTGAACCTGACCATAGGCAGTCAGCGGTGCAACCTGCGTCACACCGCCATCCACAGGCAAGCAGATCCCGGTAATGAACCGTGCTTCGTCGCTGGCCAAAAACAGGCATGCAGCGGCGACATCCCAGGCGTCACCCTCAATGTTCAGGGGGGCGATGCCGCGGCGCAGGGTACGCATGCTGTCGTTAAGCAGACCGTCCACCAACGGCGTAAAGATGTGCCCGGGCGCAACGGTGTTGGCGCGCAGCCCCTGACGGCCATACATCACCGCCAGCTCACGGGTCATTTGCACCATCGCCGCTTTGGATGGCCCATAGGCGACCGAGCCGTGGCCTTGCAAACCGGCGGTCGAGGCGATATTGAGCACGGCCGAACCGGGCTTTGCTAAGAGGTGAGGCAAGGCGTGCCGACTCATCAAAAAAGCACTTTTGAGGTTAACCTCCATCACTCGCTGCCACAGTTCGAGGGGGTGCTGTTCAAAACGCTGCGGGCCGGTGGCGATGCCGACGTTATTGACCAAGATGTGCAGCGCCCCGTAACGCGCGACCGTGTCGCTCACGAAGCGCTGGCAGTCCTCATCGGACGTGACATCACCGGCGCAAACAAACGCATCGCCGCCCGCCTCGAGAATCATCGCCAGGGTTTCTTCCGCGCGCTCGGGGTGTTGATCTACCAGGCAGACCCTGGCCCCTTCCCGTGCAAACTGGTAAGCGATGGCCTTTCCGGTGCCCACGCCTTTGCCCTGGGAGCCCGCGCCAGTAACGATGGCCACTTTGCCGGCCAGCCGTGTATTAAAAACAGTGGGTAATGGCATCGAAGGCTCCTCAGTGCGGCGGACGAATAAGGGTGGCGTGGCCGTCGCTGAAAGCAACAATCGCAGGATCACCGGCCTTCATGCGCTGGGGAATTTCCTCCAGGGGGACCTTCTTGCCGTCAATACCCCGGCAATAGGTTTGCGTATCGACGACGAACGTCCCCGTGCGCCCATCGTCGCCGACCACGCTGACCGAACTGCTGGATAACGCGCTCAAGGTGCCGATAATCGGGGTGTGCCCCGAGGCGCCCATGATGCGAATGTCCATCGACAAACGAAAACGGTCCGAGTAGTTGGCAAGCCCGCTGTGCGGGGTGTTGATATGCATCAGCAGCACATCGCCGGGACGGTAGGTGGTTCGACGCCAGGCGTGATCAGGGACTGAACCATTGGGGATCGGAAACAATGGCGGCGTGTTCACATCGTGCAAATACGGCCCTTTGTGCATGCCCTCGGCCAAGACCAGGCCACCCACCTCATCGCTGATCACTGACAACGGAATCCAGCAAATCAGGAACGGAATACCGACGTTGTAGAAACCATCCTGATGCAAGTAATCCAGACGGCTGGGCTTGCGCTCTGCGGTGGGCGGCGTGGCGCGGTACTCCACGGTTGGAATCCAGAACGGTTGGTCATCCAGCAAACGCTGGAAGAACGCGTTGATCGGCGGTTCCTGGACAAAGGGGCGCCAGATTTCACGTTCGACCAAAGGCTCCATGCGGAACGGGAATCCGTCGAGACTTTTACCGCTGTAGAGCGCCTGCGCGTCGTCTTTTTGGGTAACCCCAAGCTCATCCAGTAAATCCATGTAGACGCCACGCAAACGCGACACCGATCCTTGGTCAAGGACATCACGGAAGAACCAATAGCCATCGCGTTCCCAGGCTGCGTTCAGTGCCTGGCGGTCATCGAGCAAGGCGTTGGAAACGTTCAACTCTCGCATCGGCGGTTGGTTTGATATAGGCGAAGAAATATTCATCAACTGCAGCCCTTTCTTGTTGTCGTTGTCGCGCTGGGGGTACCCGCATCAGTACACCGGCACTGGACTGATACTACCGAGAAGGCGATGCCGGATAATCCGCCTTACCACCAAAACACCCTTCAGTTTTATTGATCAATCAAGCGAGATACCGCAGCCACGTCAACGGATAATGTCAAAGGTGGGCTGACCGACCGCCATCCACCGCAAGAATTTGGCCGCTGATATAAGGTGCGTCCGCCAGTAGAAACAACACGGTGCGAGCGATGTCATGGGGTTCGCCCGTGCGCTTGAGCAATGTTGAGTCGATCATCGTCTGCCGCGTTGCCGCGTCGAATAAGCCGTCCGAAGGCCATGCGATGGCGCCCGGTGAAACGCCATTAACCCGTACGTGTGGCCCCATTTCGATGGCCAGCGCTTTGGTCAGCCCCAGTAGCCCGGCCTTAGCTGCGCAGTAGGTCGAAAACCCTTCGATTGGTCTCTCCGCATTGATGTCGACGATATTGATGATGGTGCCACCGGTGTCCTTCAGGTGTGGCCATGCCGCTTGGGACAGAAATAGCGGTGCCTTGAAGTTACTGCCGATCAGGTCGGTCCAGGCCTGTTCGTCAATACTGCCCAAAGGGGTCGGGTAGAAACTGGAGGCGTTGTTGATCAGCCCATCAAGACGGCCAAAGCTTTCAACCGCACACTCGACCAATCCTGCGAGCGCCTGCGTGTCCAGCAAGTCGGCTTGCAATAAGGTGACAGAACCCGGCCGCTCCCAGTTCAGCCGTTCGGCCAGTTCGTTGGCGTCCCCGGCACTACGGCGGTAATGCAGAATGATCGAGGCGCCTGCATCGTGCAGGGCTCTGACAATGGCTGCACCGACGCGCTTCGCGCCGCCCGTGACCAGAATCGCCTTGCCGTGGAGGGACGAATTGGACATTGCGCATCTCCTTATTCAGCTATTGGCGAATCGTGGGTGAGCGGCAAGGCCGATGATCGCCAGCAGTTCGCGGCGGGTTTCGCCATGATCGCGGAACGCGCCGACCATCCGGCTGGTGACCATCGATACGCCGGCCTTGTGCACGCCGCGGGTGGTCATGCACTGGTGAGAGGCCTCGATGACCACGGCCACACCCAGTGGTTGCAGCACGTCACTGAGCGTGTCGGCGATCTGCACGGTCATCTTTTCCTGAATCTGCAAACGCTTGGCATAGACCTCGACCAACCTCGCAAGCTTGGAAATCCCCACCACTCGCTTGTCCGGCAGATAGGCCACGTGGACTTTGCCAATGATCGGCACCATGTGGTGTTCGCAGTGACTTTCGAAACGGATGTCGGTCAGCACGATCATCTCGTCATAGCCTTCGACTTCTTCGAAAGTGCGCGACAGAATTTCTCGTGGTTCCTCAAGATAACCCGCGAAGAATTCGTCATACGATTTGACGACCCGTCGTGGCGTATCGAGCAAGCCTTCACGATCGGGATCGTCGCCGGCCCAACGAATCAGGGTACGTACTGCCGCTTCGGCTTCGTCACGGGTGGGCCGTGCCTGGAGTTGAAACTGTTTTTTGACCGTCATCACATCACTCTTCTGCATGCTGTACGGAGACATATCGGGAACCCAATGCTTTGTGCGATCAGGTCAATACGCTCAGGGACTCATTGCTAAAGGGTTCGAAAACCTGGCCCTGGCGGGCCTTGCTTGCCCAATTGGGGTCCTGCAACAGGGACCGGCCAACACCGACCAGGTCGAACTCACCCCGCTCATAACGCGCCATGAGCAATTGCAGGTTATTACTGGAGTGGGCCCCGCCCTGTTTGTTGCTGTCGTACATACCGTTTTCCAACCCAACACCGCCGACCGTCATGCTCATGCAGCCGGTGACTTTTTTGGCCCAACCCGCCAGATTCAACTCACCATCGCTTCCGCTGATGTCCGGAAACTCGGCGCGATTGAAATAGCGCACGCTGGCATCGAACACATCGACTCCGGCCTCGGCGATCGGCAGCAGAATGTCCTGCAATTCTTGGGGCGTCGCCGCCAGCCGAGCCTTGAAGTCCTGCTGCTTCCATTGTGAAAAGCGGAACAGGATCGGCAGCTCTGGACCGACCGCCGCACGAATGGCCTTGATCACCTCGACGGCAAAGCGGCTGCGCGCCTTGCGGTCACCGCCCCAGGCGTCGGTGCGCAGGTTGGTCACGCGCCACAAGAAGGTATCGATCAAATAACCGTGGGCGCCGTGGACCGCGATCCCATCAAAACCGAGCGCCTTGGCATAGGCGGCACTGCGCGTATAGCCTGCGATGACATCGGCGATGTCTTCTTCGCTCATCGCCGTGGTCGGCACCAACTGTGCCGCTACGTAGTCGGCGGGCGATGAGGTTAGCCCAGCAGGTGGCCCCCATATCCCGGAAGGACGCGAGGACGGTATGTGCGGGTTAGGGCCGGTGCCTTGTAAGCGCATACCCCCCTGGTGCCACAGTTGCGGAAAAATACGCCCACCCACGGCATGCACCTGCTCAACCACCCGACGCCAGCCGGCTAGCGCCGCTTCGCCGTAAAGGTGCGGCAGGTCGCTTTCGCCGATGCCAGCCTCGCCCAAAGCCGAGGGATGATCGACGCCAACACCTTCGGTAATGATCAGACCGGTTTCACCTTGTGCCCTGCGACTGTAGTAGCCCGCGACGTCTTCACCTGGCACGCCACCAGGGGAGAAGTTCCGGGTCATGGGCGCCATCACGATACGGTTGTTCAAGCGCAGCGATCCGAGCTGCAAGGGTTCAAATAAAGGTGCGACAAGGTTGGACATGGAGTGCTCCTCGCAGGCAGTCATGGCTGCTTCGTCAGGCGTTGGCGTAACTCACTGGAGCTGCGCGACCAAAAGGTGTCCCAGTGGGGGAAGCTGCTCGGCAAACGCGGTTCAAATCGCGGCTCAGTGTATTTGCCCGGCCAGCACTGCCATTGCGGAACCCCTGGGCGTTGCTGCCAGTCGGTGGAGTACCAATGACGTTCGTCACGGCGTTCAAAAAACCATTCCCCGTCACGCCGTACATAGCTGTCGAAATAACAGATAGCCATGACCACCCAGTGTTCACCGTCTTCATGCTCGGCGCGGCAATACACAGTGCCGGTCGCATGGTCGGCATCCAGCAAGTCGATGGTGTGCCCGCAGATCTGGTGCACGCTGCGGTAGAACGCCTGGAGAATCGATTCCGAAGCGTAAAAGTCCTTGAGCGCCGCACGCCCCTTGCCCCTGCGGCCACAGTCCACATCGTCGGTAAACAGCGCGACCAGCGCATCGAGGTCACGACCGTCGACACTCAGGGCATACCGCGATGGAAGTTGTTGAATAGCCAGTTGCGCCTCAACCCTTTCAAGGCGCTGTTCGAGGGTTTGAAGTTGACTCATCGAAGGGTTACTCCTGAGCAGTGGCCATGGCGCGGCGCTCATCGGCGTAATAGGGTTGATGCGCCAGAAGCCCGCCGTCCACGTTGATCACTTGACCGGTTACGAATGCCGCTTCGTCTGAGGCCAGATAGAGGGCTGCGCTGGCGATGTCTTCCACCGAACCCAGGCGTGGCGTCAGGTGATGTTCAAGCATCATTTGGCCTGCAGCGCCGGCATAGCCCTGCTCGGTGGCGGGGGTCACGATCAAGCCGGGTGAGATGGCATTGCAACGAATGCCTTCTTTGTCGTGCTGGGTCGCGATGTACCGAGTCAGGGCTTCGATCCCGGCCTTGGACACTGCGTAGGCGCTATACCCGAGTGCGCCGGCCTGGGCGGAGTCGGAACTGGTGTTAATGATCGAACCACTGCCCCCCTGGCGCATCGGCGCAATCGCCATCCGGCTGGCGAGCATGCAGCCGCGCAGGTTGATGCGCAGGGTGTCATCCCAGACCTGAGTGTCCATCTGCTCGACGGGAGAGTCCTTGAACTGGGACAAATGGGTCGCAGCCGCGTTGTTGAACAGCACGTCCAGACCGCCAAAGGTCTTGAGGGTAAAATCGATCATGGCGCGGATCGATGTTTCATCGCCCAAGTCTACGGTGACGGCAACCGCCCGCATCCCGTCCGCACACAGGCGCTCCGCTTCTCGGCGCGCCCCTTCGCCATTCAGGTCGGCCAACACCACCCGCGCGCCCTCTTGCGCAAAACGCCTGGCAGCACCCAGGCCGATGCCTGACGCCGCCCCCGTAACGATGGCGACTTTGCCTTGTAGTCGGTTCATTGATAGCACTCCTGAACGTTAAACCGCGGTATAGAGGCCGCCGTCGACCTGGATGATTTGTCCTGTCACATAACTCAGGTTGGGGTTGCACAAGGCCGTAATGGCACGCCCCACATCCTCCCGCTCACGGCCCATGTATCCCAACGGGAAGTTGGCGATGTACTGATCGCGCAGAACCGGATTCATGGCGAAAAAAGCCTCAGCCGCCGGGGTCAGTGCCGCAGGGGAAACCGCATTGACGGTAATGCCGAACGGGCCCCATTCCCGCGCCAGGGACTTGGTCAGGCCGCGAATGGCGCCCTTGCTGGCCGCATAACCCGGATTAAGCGCCGCGCCGTGCAAACCGAACGCCGAACACAGCAGAATCAGTCGGCCACACCCCGTGGCATGCAACGCATCGAACGCGGCGACGGCGCAGTTGTGGGCACCGACCAGATCCACCGCCAGTTGGCTATCCCAATCGTCATCTGCAAAATCCTCCAGGTTTTTCGGGTGGCCTGAGGCGCCATGAGTGGCGTTGTGCACCAGAATATCCAGGCCGCCAAAATGGCTGACGGCAGCGGTAACTGCCTGGCGCATGCCTTCCAGTGAGGTGACGTCGGTTTCGACGGCCAAAGCCTCGCCTCCCTCCTCGCGGATCAGTTGTGCCGTTTCTTCACCGGTACTGCCCCGGCGCGCGGCGATCACCACCCGGGCACCGACTTCAGCCATCGCCAGCGCGATGCCTCGGCCAAGCCCGCCTCCTGCACCGGTTACCAGCACGGTTTCACCGTCGAGCATGCGCGTCATTTGATTACTCATGGGACCATCCACAAACCACCGTCCACGGGAAGCGAAATCCCGGTCAATGCACTCGCACCGACCAGCATCGCGATCGATTCAGCCACCCCCTTGTCCAGCGTCGGGATGTAGCCCAAGGCAGGAGGCGGTGGCCCCATTTCCGGGCTTAAAGGGATGGGCACCTCCTGAAGCGATGGCACGAAGGTCACCGCGTCGACGCCCACCCAGTTCACACGGACACCTCTGCTGCCCCACTGCCTGGCGGCAGACTTCATCAGCGCACGCTGCCCTTCGCTGAAGGCGCAAAACGCGGTCAGGCCAGCGCTGCCAGTCAGTGAAAGATTTGCCCCCAGCAGCACCACACTGCCGGGCCGTCCGGCAAACAGCGCGAATGCCTCCTGCAAACATTGGCGCGCCAAACGCAACGGCGCCAGGCAAGCGCTTTGCCAATCCTCGAAAGACATTGAAGTGATGGGACGGGCAACCAGCGAGGCCGCCGGGGTCAAGGCCATAACAACGGCATCAACTTCGCCCAATTGCTGAACGGCCTGCCGCAGCGCCAATGCCAACCCAGATTGGGAGCTGAACTCGCTGTCGCACAACGCATTTAAGGTGCTCGCTTGCACTGCATCGGTGACCAGGCCAACGCTGGCGCCCTGTGCGATCAGCCCCTGTACCAGGCTGTCTGCGGCACCGAAGCCCATGGCGATGACAATAATTTTTTTATCCTTGGCGCATCGCAGCGCTCCGGACATTGGGTTGACGGTCATGCACACACTCCCGTTTTTGTTGTTTTTCGGAGTCGCGATCTTAAGGCTTGTAGGTATGACGGAGAGCTCTATATATTCATCTATGTAAACAGCGTTCATATTTGCTGTCAAGCCAAGGGTCTGTTGTGCACAACAGTGCCCACTCATAAAAATAATAATTGGAGGGAAACCGATGCAGTCCGCACAACGCCGCAACCGAATTGGGCTCTACACTGCACTGACGCTATTAAGCATCGTGTCCTCGGCAGGGATCACGGTGATCTACAGCATGCTGTCAGTGCTGTACCGGCACTTCCCGGACGCCTCCGCCATCGGTTGGGTGGTGACCATTTACTGGCTGGTATCGGCCATCGCCGCCGCGCTATGCGGGCGACTTGGCGACCTGATGGGCCGACGCAAAATAACGCTTTGGGTCTTGGGGTTGTGCATGGCCGGTGCGCTGATTGCGGCCTTGGCCGCAAGCCTTGAGTGGATGATCGTCGGTTGCGCCATACAGGGTCTGGCGAGTGCACTGACCCCGCTGGCCTTTGGCATTCTGCGCGAAAACCTGGACGCCAAATCCATACCGTTTGCAGTAGGTCTGTTGAGCGCGGTGGGAATGATCAGTGCTGGCGTGATCTATTTGTCGGCCGGCGTTGTCATTGATCACTACTCATGGCAGGGCGGCTTCTGGTTCAAACTGATACTCGCCTTGGCGGCGATGCTGGCCGTCTACCTCGCAGTGCATCACTCCGAGCCCAAGGCCGGACAACGAGTCTCTCTATTTTCCGGTCTATTGTTCGCGCCGGGTCTGGCTGCGTTGCTGGTGGTGGTGCAAAAGGGCGCTGCATGGGGCTGGGATGCCTATACCTGGGGCTTGTTGGCGGCTGGCGTGGGCGTTCTGCTGGTTTGGGGGCGCCAACAGTGGCAACAACCGGCACCCTTAATCGATTTGCGCCTATTGGCTAACCGACAAGTCATTCGCGCCAACCTCTGCATGGTTTGTATTGGCATGGGCTGCGTTCAGATCGGCCAAGTCATGTCGCTTTATTTGCAGCAACCTGGCGGCACGCTGGGCAGCTTTGGCTTGAGTGCCACGGGTGCTGGCCTTTCCATGTTGTGCATCAACCTGTTTTCACTCATTGGGGGACCGCTCAGTGGCCGTATTGCTGCCCGCAGAGGTGCTCGTTCTGCGGCCATCATTGGTCTGTCGATAGCCTCAGCGGCATGGGCCGCGATGTTGTTCTTGCATGCGACGCTAGCTGCCACGCTGGCGTGCGCAGTCCTCTCGACCATCGGATTCGCGTTCGCTCACCCAGCCGTCTACAACCTGATCATTGAAGCCACGCCTGCCGAACGGACCTCGGAAACCACAGGCGTCACCTATGTGTTCTTCGCCTGCGCCTTCGCCCTCGGCGCGCAAATGATTTTCACGCTGCTGGCATCCGACCACGCCCCCCCCATGGCCAATGCGCTGAGCTTACCGAGCGACCTGGCTTACATGCGGGTGTTTGGCTATGTGCTGGTAATGACACTGGCAGGGCTGGCGGTGGCGTTTACCTTGCCCAAGAGGCCGGCAAAGGAACAAGTGGAGCTTGCGTTGGCTGAATAGAGGAAGGGCCCGCGGCGCCATGCTTGGCGCCGCCGAGCCCCTTTAAAGCCATGCGCGCCAGGGCAAGTACCTCTGCGGGCAATCAATCGATACGAACCACTACCTTTCCAACGTGCTTGCGTTGTTTCAGATGGGTAAACGCTTCAGGGACTTGTTCAAAACTGAACACCCGGTCGATAACCGGCTTGAGTCGGTGCAAGGCAATGGCGCGATTCATCTGCTCGAACTGCTCGCGACTTCCGACGCCGATGGTATTGACGCTCAATCCTCGGTAGAAGAATCCCTCACTGAGTGCGGGGCTCCCGGATAACAACCCGACGACACTGATACGCCCGCCAATACGCGTCGATTGCACCGAACGCTCGATGGTTTCGCCACCACCGACTTCCACCGTAACGTCCACTCCCTCCCCTTCGGTGCAGTCCAGGACCTGCCGATGCCAATCCTCATGGACGCGATAATCGATCAGGTGGTCGGCGCCCAATAACCGTAAATGTTCAAGCCTCTCGGCGCTAGATGACAACGCGACGACCTCAGCCCCAAATAGCATGGCCAGTTGCAGCGCGAACACCGAAACCCCGCCACTGCCCTGCACCAACACGCGCTGTCCGGGGAGCAGCACACCTTGCGCGCAGAGCGCCGACCAGGCGGTGAGTGCGGCACAAGGCAAGGTGGCGGCCTCCTCGAAGGATAGATGCGCAGGCACCTTGACCAGCTCCTCTTCGGACACACAGGCATATTCAGACAAGGTGCCGTCCACAGCCCCCCCACGCCCTAGAATAGCCCGCCCCAGAGGCCTCTCACCGGCAATCCAGTGTGGATGAAACGTCAGCGCAACATGATCACCGACACACACCCGCTGCACCCCCTCACCTACCGCGACCACTTCTCCCGCGCCATCAGAGCAAGGCACGAGATCCGGTTTGCACAGCTGTTGGTATCCGCCAGCGAGGATGATGAGGTCACGAAAATTCAGCGAAGCGGCCCGCAGCCGCACCAGCACCTGACCCGGTGCCGGCGCTGGCGCCGCGTCGGTTTCACGAAGGCGTAAGCCATCGACTCCGCCATAGTGCGAAATGACATAGGAACGCATGGTTGCCTCCAGAAGCTTGATGGACGAACAGAATCAGACGGGTTGGCGTACGTTCAGCGGGCGCATCCAGGACACGTCGTCTTTCGACCGGGCGCTGGTGGCGTTACCCATCTGCAACTGTCGAAACACCTCTGGTATCTCGGCGGGAGTCAGTTCGTTGATGCTTTCCGTGACGCACACCCGTGCCGCAATGGCCCAATGTCCGTCACGCTTTTCGAAACGATCAACGTAGCGCCCCACCGCGACCGTGTCGGGCTTGGTGCGATTTTCACCGAAGAACAGCCAGTAGGTTTCGGCGTGTGCGGTATCACCCTCGATCTCGGCCGTGTGGTTAGTGATGATGTGATGGTGTGATATCTGGTATTCATTGTGGTAGGCGAAAGCCCAGTCGATGAAGGCTTCGCGCCCCCCGCAAAATGCACCATGATCGTCAGTGGCGTCCTCGTGATAAACCGTGCGCAGCAGGTCCCGGTCAAATCGGTCTACTGCCCGGCAATAACGGGTGACGCAGTCTGAAATGGCTTGGCGATCAAGCAACAGCCGAACATTGGCCAGCAGTTCTTCGGTGACGTTCATGAGCAAGACTTCCTTTTTTTATTATTGGGAGGCTCTCGGGTCTGCGGACAGCCCCGAGTGACAGTCGTCAACGTGTGGCGGCAAAGCGGGCCAGGTGGTAGTCGATATCGCCGAACTGCTTTTCCAGCAGGGTCATCAAGCGGAAATAATGGCCCACCTGATACTCCTCGGTCAGACCGATACCACCGTGCAACTGCACCCCCTGAGCACAGACGAACCGACCGGATTTGCTCGCGGCGGCTTTAGCGGCCGAGATAGCCTTTCGGCGCTCTGGCGGCGACTTCTCCAGGTACGCCATCCCCCGGAACAGTATCGACCGTGTATGGGTGGCTTCAACGAACATTTCGGACATCCGGTGTTGCAGGGCCTGAAACTTGCCAATGGGCTGGCCGAATTGCACGCGGGTCTTGATGTATTCAGCCGTCAAGTCCATGACACCGTGCATCACCCCCAGGATCTGTGCGACTACCGCCAGTGCCCCTCGATCATGCGCCTCCTCCAGCACCTTCTGACTGGCCGATGGCTCCAGCAATAAGGCAGATGCCGGTAACTGAACAGCGTCAAACCACACGTCGGCTGCCCGAGTACCATCGATCAACGTGTAATGATCGAGGGTGACGCCCGGCGCATTGCGGTCAATCACAAACACCGCTGGATCGCTGAAGTCGTCCAGGCTGGCGGTCACCAGCAGTTTGTCCGCCGAAGCGGCAGCCATAACCAGGGTTTTGAGGCCGCTGAGGGTGTAACCCTGGGCAGTTTTCACCGCAAACGTCTCGGCGCAGCAACCGACCGCAAACCGCGAGCCGTTTTCACTGTCGGCCAGGCTCAGCAACAAACGCCCTTCGATCAGCGCCGGGAGCAAGTCATGTCGATGGTGGTCGTTACCGGATTGGTCAATGATCCGCGCGCATAACACCGCGCTGGTGATATAAGGCTCAAGCACCATGCCACGCCCAAAGGACTCTAGAACAATAGCTGTTTCAGCGAATGAGCAGTCCAGGCCGCCCACGTCCTCCGGCAGGTTTAGGGCCAGCCAGCCAAGGTCGGCAAATTGCTGCCAATGTGCGCGACTGAAACCTTCGGCGCTCACGGCCTGGTGACGGCGCTCCTCAAATCCGTAAGCATCTTTGATATAACGCTCTACGCCATCGCGCAGCATCGTCTGCTCTTCAGATAGATTGAAATCCATGGTACGTCCTCAGAGTCCGAAGGCCAGCTTGGCGATAATGTTTTTCTGCACTTCGCGGGCTCCGCCATAAATGGTCGAGGCGCGCTGGAAAAAGTACATATTGCTGCGCCCTGGCACATAGGCAGGCCAGAGCTCGTCGGAGGCGGTCGGTTCATGGGCTTTGCGATTGGGTCCATGGTCGTAGAATCGCAGTGCCCGAGGTCCCAATGCGTCGACCTGCAGCTCGGTGACCTGCTGCTGCAATTCCGACCCCCGGACCTTCAGGGTCGAGACGACCGCATCGATGTTGTCGCGCAAGGTCTCCTTGCTCAAGATACGCAGCACCGACCACTCCAACCCAAGAATATCCACCTCAATCGCCGCGAGCCGGCGACTGAAGGCCGGTGTATCGATCAACGGAACCCCGTCAATTTTTTCGAGACGAGCGATGGCTTTGGCTTTCTCTAATTCACGCTTGTTGAAGTAGATGAAGGCACTGGATGTGCGTTCCTTTTCCAGCAGGTATTTGGCATAGGTCCACCCCATCCCCGGCTCACCGACCAAGTGTTCCTTGGGTACCCGCACATTCTCCAAAAACACTTCGGCGAGCCCGTCGCCACCATCAATGGAGATGATTGGCCGCACGGTGATGCCTGGACTTTTCATATCGATCAGCAGAAACGAAATACCACGCTGAGGCTTGACGGTCGCATCGGTGCGCACCAGGAAAAACCCCCAATCCGCAATCTTCGCGTCACTGGTCCAGATCTTCTGGCCATTAACAACGTAATGGGTGCCCGCCTCGTCCAGCTCGGCCCGTGTGCGCAGGCTGGCCAGGTCGGAACCGGCATTCGGTTCAGAGAAGCCCTGGCACCAGAACGTGTCGCCCGCCAACAAGGGGGGCAGAAATGTCTCTTGCTGCCAGGCATTACCAAAGGCGATCACCACCGGCGCCATCATGTGCGTGCCTTGCCAGCCGTAGTCCAGGCCGTCGGCATTCACCAGTTCCTCAAGAAAGATGTGCTTGCGCAGCGGCGACCAATCGGTACCGCCAAACGCCTCAGGCCAGTGCGGCGCGCCCCAACCACGGGCATGCAGGATTTTTTGCCACTGACGCAACACCTCACGGGGCGGCGGGTGGCAGCCCTCAAAACTATAACGCGCGACCTCGGAGCCTACGTTTTCCTTGAAGAACTGCCGGACTTCCTGGCGAAACGCTTCATCTTCGGGGCTGAATTCGAAATGCATGGTCTGACCTCTGTCGGGTAAAACGTCCAGGACGTCGGGCCTATTGCCCTTGGAATTCGGGTTTGCGTTTGTCGCGAAAAGCTTGACGGCCTTCTGACGCGTCGGCGGAATTGACCGCCAACGCCACGGCATTCAACTCAAGCGCCAGGTACGCCTCGAAATTTCCGGACGTTGCGCGAAACAGTTGTTTGGTCAACCCAATGGAGAAGGTCGGCGCCTCGGCCAGTTCTTGGGCGAGTGCTTGTGCGGTCACCATCAATTGATCGTCCGTCACCACCTTGCTCGCCAGACCGATATCAAAGGCCTCACGTCCACTGAGTGTGCGGTTCAGGTACATGATTTCCTTGGCCCGAAACTCACCGCAATGGCGTGCCAACAGGTGCAGCATGCCGCCCTCCGGCACAGTGGCCCGGGCCAGAAACGCCGGAATAAACTTGGTGGTTTCCGAGGCAACCAGTTGATCGGCGCACATCGCGAACGACCAGGCAATGCCCACCGTCGCGCCACGAACCGCCGCGACCACGGGTTTATTCAGGTTGTAGAGTTTCAGTGCCACTTGCTGATAAGGCACCAACGAGCGCCGAGCATGGCTGACGCTCATGCGCACCGGGGCCGAGCCCGAACCCTTGACGTCAGCACCCGCGCAGAATGCGCGACCGGCCCCGGTAAAAATCAAGGCCCGTATTTGCGGGTCGCTTTCCACGCGGTCCAGGTGCTCGATAATCAATTCCAGCATCTGTGGCGTCAGTGCGTTCAGGCTGTCCGGGCGATTCAGGATAAGCGTTGCTACCGAACCGTTGACTGTCAGTTCAACATCCATTAATGCGCTCTCCAATTCACTCTTCGCCACGGGCGTAGAGCTTGATCATTCCGTCACCGAACGGTTCGTCGCGGCGTTTGAGGGCATCTTTCAAGCCCAGGTTCTGCATGTCTTCCTTGAACTGGGTGCGACGGGGGCCCTGGCATTGATGGGCTCGGGAGTCGTTCTCCACCGCCAGCCGTTGCAAGGTTTTCGAGCCTGACAACTCAAGCGCCAAGTTGACGATGCGTTTGTTGGCCGACAGAAGATCGGCGTCGACGAACGATAAACGCCGTGCCAACTCATCGACCGCCTCGTCAAGCTGCTCGGGCGGCACAGCATCCAGCACCAGACCCAGCTTGGCGGCATCACGCCCCCATAGTGAGTCACCCGTCAGCAGCATGCGTTTGGCCCACTGCGGCCCCAGGTGGTAGAACCACATATGCGCCGGCGGCGACCCATTGGCCCGGGTAGCCGGAAAACCGATCCTGGCATTGTCGGCAGCCAATACCATGTCACAGGCCAGCGCCAGGTCAGTCCCTCCGGCCAAACAATTGCCATGCACCCGAGCGATGATCGGTTTGTGGATCTCGGCGAACAGGTTGATGGTTTCGTTCTGCCGCTCCATCGACCAGCAATCGTCATCGAAGTTTTTCTGCGTACCGCGATAATCCGTCGGGTTGACTTCAGCAAGGTCGCCATAGGTGGTGACCAGGTCATAACCCGCGCAAAAGTCCTTGCCCGCGCCCTGGAGCACAATGACGTTGACCGATTTGAGGTCATCCGCTTCAAGCAGCGCCTGTTTCAATTCACGTAACAGCACGTTGTTAATGGCGTTGCGTTTTTCCGGTCGGTTGAGCGTGATCCGAGCAACGCGATCAGCCACTTCAAAGGTCACGCATTCACTCGATTGCAGCCACTTAGCCATGTGTAGTTCTCCGCTCAATGCGTTTAGACGCTGCGTTGACGCTCACGCAGAACGACTTTATTGATCTTGCCCGTGGCCATACGCGGCAGCTCATCAATGAACTCCACGGTTTTTGGGCACTTGTAACTGGCGAGCACCGCCTTGCAATGTGCGATCAGCTCTTGTTCGCCGAGGCCTGCGCCGGGACTCAAGACCACGAGAGCTTTTACCGACTCACCCCAGCGCGGATCGGCCACGCCAATGACGGCGGACTCGACCACCAGCGGGTGCAGTTCCAGCGCGACTTCAACTTCACGGCTGTAAATATTTTCGCCACCCGAAATGATCATGTCTTTCTTGCGATCAACCAGGAACACATAGCCTTGCGCGTCCTGATAACCCATGTCGCCGGTGTGATACCAACCGTTGCGCAAGGCCTCGACAGTCGCGACCGAATTGTTCCAGTAGCCGCTCAGTTGTGTGTCGGAGCGCAGCAGCACTTCGCCGGGCGTGCCTACAGGGCAATCCTGACTCTGCTCGTCGACGATTCTCAGCTCGATACCTGGACATGCATGGCCGACCGACTCCAGTCGGTGAAGTTGTTCCGGCGTGCCCTCGGCGACCACTTCATGGCGTTGCATGACACAGGCATTGCTTTCAGTCATGCCGTACTGGATAGAGAAGATTGGTCCCAGAAGGTCCATCGCCCGTTTGAGCAGCGGTACAGGAATCGGCGCAGCAGCCGTGACCACATGTTCAAGCGAGCGCAGGTTGAAATCGGCGACACCCGGTAGATCCAGCAACGCTTGCAACATCGCAGCGACCATGAAGGTGAAGGTCACGCCCTCCTCCTGGACGGCCAGCACCACTGCGCGAGGGTCAAACCCTTGTTGGACAATGGTCGTCCCACCCAGCCATGCAGCCGCATTGACGAATCCGATACCGCCGATATGGAACGCCGGCGTGGTTTGCAGCACCCGCGTTGAACCTTTGAATTCGGTCATCAAGGCACAGCTGTCTGCCGTGACGCACATCGCATGATGAGTGCGGACCACACCTTTGGGTCGACCTGTCGTTCCGCTGGTGTACATCAAATAGGCGTAATCTTCGGGGTTGGAGCGGACGGGCGGGCCTTGCACCAAGCCTTGGTCCATCGCACTTTCAAAGGACTGCGCCCACGCAGGCCCATCCCCAATACAAATGAAATGCTCGATGCCCGGCAAATCCAGTCTCAGCTCTCCCACCACCTCGGTGTATTGGGCTTCAAACACCAGCGCCTTGGGTGAGGCATCCTGCAGGATGTAGAGGATTTCCCGTGGCGCCAGGCGAAAGTTCACCGTCGAGGCAATGAAGCCCGCCCATTCGCAAGCACGATACGTTTCAAAGTACTCAAGATTGTTCATCGACAGAATGGCCACCCGATCCTGTCGCCGCAGCCCGTGGTTATACAGATGACTGGACAGGCGCTTGGCACGTTCCGCGAGCTGGTGGTTAGTGATCCTGCGAGAAGCCGAAATGAAGGCTTCCTTATCAGGAAAATACCGAGCATTCCGCTCGATCATCTCACCCAGTGTTTTCATCGAAATCCCGTCTTTATTATGTTGTTGAACGGTTCGAAACGCCGCAACGGGAGACAGTCTCTTTTAGTCGAGTGTTTCCGGTCGGTACAGGTATTGATAGCGTGCCGTGTTCAGGACTCCAGTGCAGCGACGTCAGCGAGTAATTGAGCCAGTTTTGCCGTAAAGCGCGCGGCATCGGCACCATTGATGACCCGATGGTCATAGCTCAACGAAAGCGGCAACGTAAGCCGCCAATCGATGGCGTCATTGGCGCCCCGTCGAGGCTTATCGTCGGCGCGAGTCACGCCCAAGATGGCGACTTCCGGTGCATTGACAATCGGGGTGAATGAGGTGCCCCCGAAGCTTCCCAGTGAACTGATGGTGAAACAGCCACCCGACATTTGCGCCATGCTCAGGCCCTTGTCCCGTGCCTGGGTGGAGATGCTGTGCAGCTCGGCCGCAATCTGCGCGAGGCTTTTCTTGTCGCAATCACGCAGTACCGGGACCAATAAACCGAAGCGCGTATCGACCGCCACGCCGATATGAAAATACTTCTTCAACACCAGATTTTTACCACTGCCGTCCAGTGATGCATTGAACTGCGGAAACGCCTTGAGCGCGGCAACGACGGCCTTGATCAGGTAGGGCAGCAAGGTCAGTTTGATCGCTTCGCCGGCCGCATTACGCGCCTTGCGTTGCAACTCCAGAGCCGTGATGTCGGCCTCGTCGTTGTGGGTCACATGCGGAATCATCACCCAGTTACGCGACATGTATTGCGCGGTCAGCTTTTGCACCCGCGATAGCGGCTTGCTCTCGACTTCACCAAACTCGCTGAAGTCAACCTGAGGCCAAAGCGGTAAATCACTGCCAAAGGCTGCGGGCTTCGGGACATCTATCACTGTTTCAGCGCTCATCAGTCTCCCCCTTGCGTGCCGATAACGGCTTAAACGATCTCCGCCAGCACGGCGCCGACTTCGTAGACTTCGCCTACCTGGGCCAGAATTTTCAGCGTACCGCTGGCCGGTGCCTCGATTTCCTGAACTGACTTGTCGCTTTCAAGCGCGTACAGCGCTTGCCCTTCAGTGACCGTTGCACCGTCGTCAATCAGCCACTCACTGATGGTCCCTTCATTCATCGAGAAACCCAGCTTGGGCATAAGTACTTGTGTCGTCATCGCAATGTATTCCTTCGGTTGATCACTTCAGCGTGGCGCGAATCGCCGCCTCGATTTGGTCCAGACCCGGGACATAGGCGTCTTCGAGCGGTTTGGAGAACGGCACGGGCGAGAAATGCGAGCCCACACGTTGCACGGGCGCCTTGAGTTGAGCAAACAGTGATTCGTAGATGCGCGAGGCAATCTCGGCACCGACCCCGAAAGGCTTTACTGCCTCGTGCACGATCACCGCGCGGCCCGTCTTGGCCACCGAGGCCAGAATGGTGTCGGTGTCCATCGGCGCGATGGTGCGCAAATCAATCAGCTCGACCGAGATACCTTCCTTGGCCAGTTTATGAACCACAGCGCTGGCTTCGAGTACACGACGGCTGTAGGTGATCAGCGTCACGTCCTTGCCTTCGCACAGAATATTGGCCTTGCCCAGCGGGATTTTTTTGCCGCGCTCAGGGGCCGCGCCGGGCGCCCAGTACGTCGGCATGTTTTCAATGAACAACACGGGATCATCGTCCTCGATGGCCGAGAGCATCAGCCCGTACGCATCCGCAGGGCTGGAAGGAGCCACTACCTTGATACCGGCGGTATGAGCGAACCAGGCTTCCAGATAATCAGCGTGTTGGCCGCCCGTACCAAAACCCGCACCGGTCATGGTTCGAATAACCATCGGTACATGGGTCTGGCCACCGGACATGAAGCGCAGTTTGGCCGCATGGTTGACGATCATGTCCATGGCCACGGTGGTGAAGTTCATCAGCATGATTTCGGCCACCGGCCGCATGCCGACAATCGCCGCGCCAATCGCCGCACCAATGATTGCCTGCTCGGAAATAGGCGTCGAGCGCACCCGGGAGTCGCCATATTTGGTCGACAAACCACGGGTGACGCCCACGATGCCGCCCTCCTCTTTATCGCCGACGTCTTCGCCGAGAATAATCACGTTCTCGTCCGCAGCCATGGCGTCATCCAGAGCCAGGTTGACGGCTTGGATCGTATTGAGCTTGGTCTCTACTTTATGGTTCATGCGCTCACCTGATCCTTGTAGATATCGCGATCAAGTTCGGCGAGATCCGGATATGGGCTGGAAAGTGTGAATTCGACGGCCTCATCGATATCGCGCTCGATGCTGGCTTCAAGGGCGGCCAGTTGGTCTTCGCTGGCGTTGCCGGTCGAGATCAACCAAGTGCGAAACAGCGGCACCGGGTCTTTGGCGATCCAGGCGTCCTTTTCACCCTTATCCATGTACGCATCCACATCGCCGAACACGTGACCATGAAAACGGAAGGTCTTGGCTTCGATCAGTGTTGGGCCAGCGCCATTGCGAGCGCGTTCAATGGCGTCCTTGGCGGTGTTGTACATGGCAATCGGGTCATTGCCGTCGACCGTGATACCGGGCATGCCATACCCGGCAGCCCGCATCGAAATGTTCGCCACCGACGTGCTGTAGGCGTATTTGGTGTGTTCGCCATAACCGTTGTTTTGGCACACGAACACCACCGGCAGCTTCCAGACCGACGCCAGGTTCAACGATTCGTGGAACGCGCCGATGTTGCTGGCGCCATCACCGAAGTAGGCAATCGCCACACGTTTCTCGCCGCGAATCTGCGCCGCCAGGGCCAGGCCGTTGGCAATCGGCATGGAACTGCCGACGATGCCCGTGGTGACCATCACGCCTGTGGCCGGGTGTGTCACGTGCATCGGGCCGCCCTTGCCTTTGCAAGTACCGGTGGCACGGCCACCGAACTCCGCCCACAGCTCTTTGAGCGGAATGCCCTTGGCGATCATGTCATGTACGCCACGGTAGATCGTGCAGATGTAATCGTCGTTGGTCAGATTCGCCGACACCGCTGACGGAATGACTTCCTGTCCACAAGGCGAGTAGTACGGCATGACTAACTGGCCGGACTTGATCACGGCACGAAAGCGCTCGTCGTTCTGTTTGATACGGGTCATGCGTTGGTAGATATCGACCAGCGTGCTGCTGTCTGGAAGTGTGCCTGCCATGAGGTGAATCTCCGTTAAAGCCGTCACGAATGGATTCGAGGGGTTACCAGATCTTTTCCACACCGGCCGAGTGCTGCGCGGCGATGTAGGCGAAAATGAACGAGGCCGCAATGCTGGTGCCCGCACCTGGATAGCACCGCCCGGTGACACCGGCCGTCGAGTTGCCGGTGGCATAGAGTCCTTCGAGGGGGCTGCCGTCCTCTTTAAGGACTCGGGCATACTCGTCGGTGACCAAACCACCGGCGGTGCCCACGTCGCCCGGGTACATACGCACGGCGTAAAACGGCCCTTCTTCAATGCTGCCCATGTTTGGATTCGGCTTGACAGTCGGGTCGCCGTGGCAGCGGTCGAAAGCGCGGGAACCGCGACCGAAATCCTCATCGACTCCGCTTTGGCAGAAGCCGTTGAAGCGCGCCACCGTCGCAGCCAATCCCTCGCGATCAATGCTGCATTTGCGCGCCAGCTCGTCGAGGCTGTCGGCCTTGATCATGTACCCGCTGTCCAGCCACTGCTGGGGGATCTGCCCAGGCATAGCAGTGCCCCAGGGATAGAACTTGCGCTGACGACTGTCCATGACGACCCACGCTGGCACAGCCTTGCCGGTCTCGGCCTGACGTTTGTACATGCGCTGACCGATTTCCATATAGGCACCCGCTTCATCACAGAAACGCTGGCCGTCCTGATCGACCATGATCGAGTACGGCAGCGACAAATCCAGGTGATGCATGAAAGGCAACGGCTTGCCTTCCGGCGTCAGCGCGCCTTCTGGGAAGCTTTCGTTGGGTCCCAGGGACGTCACGACCCACCAGGATTCGTCCATGCAATCCACGGCAGCACCCAGCTTCATCGCGGCCTGAATAATCTCGCCGGTGTCGCCCAGGTTGGCATTGGTCCAGTCGGCCGACGACGGCTGTGGCTGGTACTGCTTGCGCATGGCTGCATTACGCGAGAAGCCACCCACATTGATCAGCACACCCTCACGCGCTTGAATGCGAACGGGTTTACCCTCACGCTGCGCCAGCACGCCGACGACACGACCGTCTTCGACGACAAGATCAGTGACCGGGGTTTCGGTCCAGATCGGCAATTTGTTCCTCAAGGCGATTTGTAACATGCGCCCTTGAATCGCAGCCCCGCCGCCGAGCAACTCCTGTTTCAGCAACTTCTGTTTGAGGATGCGCAGGCCCAGTTTCATCGCCATGCGTTTACCGGCCCAGGTGCGCTTCATCAGAAACAACGTCGGGTATTCGTTGGTCGTGGCTGGAATACCGGCTCCGCGGTAGCGCGAGAGCTTCTGGGTCCATGGTCCCAATTCATTGATATTGAATAGCTTGGCGATCAACGAGCGACCGCGAGGTTCGCCGCCTGGAAGCTCGTCGTAATAGTCTGACCAACCATCGGCGTACTCGAACGCCATGCCTTTACGCTCAAGGAAATCGACCATGATCGGACCCGTCTTGAGGAACGCCTCACGGCGGATCGGCGACGTCGACGGGCCGTCATAGGTGACCGTGCTGTCCATGTATTGCCGAGCGCGCTCATAGGAATCCTGGACGCCGTGCCGTTTCATCACGGGATTGTTGGGTACCCACCACACGCCCCCGGAATACCCGGTCGAACCGCCGACCTTGTCTTGCTTCTCGATGATCAGGGCTTTCTTGCCCAGTTGCTGCGCCATGAGCGCAGCGCACATCGAGCCGCCGCCACTGCCAATGATCACCAGGTCATAACTCTCCTGCCAATCGCTCATCGAGTGGTCTCCTTGCCATTGATGTACTCGGAGAGCTCGCGATGGAAGTTGGAGATAGCAGTTTCCTGCAGCGGGTTGGTGCGCGCACCGGCAAAACCACGGGACTTCATGCCTTGCTGCACTTGCCCCATGTTCATGAAATCCTGGCTGAGGATCACGCCAAAGTTTTCCGCCGTGTCGACTTTCCAGTCATCCACGCCGTGATAAAACTCACGGTTGAGTTTGGGCTCCTTGCCCGGCGCATAACGTTTGAGCGACCAGATATCAAAGAGGCACGAGTCCGGGTTATCGCCGTCCGGGCGGGAGCGGTAGAACAATGCGCCATCCGGGTACAGCAGGAACACCAGGTTTGGAAATACGTGCCAATCCGTGCCAGCGCGCCCCATTTGCTCGAAGGAAATGTCCGGCCAACCGGCACCATCGGCAATGGCCGCTTCCCGCTGAAACTCCATGGCTTTGGAAAGCACCAGAAACTGGTCCTGAGTCGGCTCAAGCTCCGTCATCAGGCGCTTGGTGGCCTCGTTGTCACGGTCAGTAAAGATGGCCTTCAACTGATCTTCCATCAGTTGGTAAAACTTGACCATGCCCGGGCGAATGTCTTCTGGAATCGGCTTGCCCGTACGCGAGGAAGGTGTCCCCGGCATACGGACTGCAGTCGAATAGCCGAACATGCCATGCTTGCCGAAGGCGAAGCTGCGGGTCACGTCGTCACCCTGGGTATCGAGGATCTGCGGGTGCGTGGCAGCCACGTGGTAGCCCTCGCTGAATGCTTCCTGGGCGACTTTCCAGTTGCACGGCAGCTTCACCGACTTGTACCAGCGGTAGCGCATTTTCTCGAATTCGTAGCAATCGGTGATTTCCGGGACCGGCGCCAGGTACTGGGCCAACGGCTCAGCCTGCGGGTCCATATTGATAAACACGAAGCCGCCCCAGGTGTCGACCAGCACCTCCTTGAGTGCAAGGTCTTCCCTGTTCATGCTGGGACAGCCGGCCCAATCGCTCTCGTCAAGAATGCGCAGCACGCTGCCATCCAGGTTCCATTGCCAGCCGTGGTAGTTGCAGTGGAACTTGGTGGCATGGCCGCAGCCCGTGGTCAAACGCCGGCCCCGGTGCTGGCACACGTTGTAGTACGCCTTGATTTTGTCGCCGGTCAAACGAGTGATGATGATTGAGTCACCGATGACATCAAAGGTCACGTAATCGCCGACATTAGGGATTTCCTCAAGCCGGCAGGCGACTTGCCAGACTTTCGGCCACATCCGTTCGTTTTCAAGTTGCAGGAACTTGGGAGAGATGTACCCGTCACGCGGGACGAAGTCTTCTCGAATCGGCTGAGGAGCCGCTTCATGAACAGTCATCAGAAATCCTCCGGTATCTGGCAGCGCACTGCCTTTTATTGTTTTCGGTACAGGACTATCTATTTGAACCACATCGAACTGTGCAGACACCTTTAATGAACGATGTTCAAAAATATAAACGGCAAGTAAATGGGTGTCAATGTACTTCGCTAGCTAATCATTGGCGCATTCGCCTGGCTTGGTACCCTCAGCTGGACGCCGTGCGATAGCGCTCGCGCAGAACCACCTTATTCACCTTTCCACTCGGCAGCCTCGGCAGTTCGTCTACCCAGTCGACACTCGCAGGCTTCTTGTAACGGGCGATACGGGTGGTACAGAACTCGATCAATTCAGCTTCGGTGACAGACATGCCGGGGGTGCGTACAGCCACCGCCTTCACCGCCTCTCCCCATTTCTCATGGGCGACACCAATGACCGCGACGTCGGCCACGCCAGGATGATGCATCAGGGCCTGCTCAACCTCCTGGCAGTAGATGTTCTCGCCACCGGAAATAATCATGTCTTTCTTGCGATCCACCAGGAACAGGAAGCCAGCTTCATCTATCCACGCCATATCACCGGTGCGCAGCCAACCGTCACGCAACGTCTCGATGGTGGCTACGCTGTTGTTCCAGTAATACGCCATGTTGGCAGGCGAACGGATCCAAATTTCACCCGGCGTACCGCAGGCGCAGTCCTGGTCCTGCTCATCAACCACGCGGATGTCGCAATAGGTCATGGCCTGGCCGATCGAGCCCAGGCGACGCACCTCTTCGGCACTGCCTTCGAGCTTGTGCAGATGGCGCGGCAACACGGTCCCGCTGGTTTCGGTCATGCCCCAGGAGTTGACGAATATTTGTCCGAGCAGCTCGACGCCACGCTTGAGCACAGCCACCGGCATGGGGGCTGCGGCGTAGAGGATGGTTTCCAGACTCGACAGGTCGAAATCACCGATGTTCGGCAAGTCGAGAACTTGCTGAACGATGGTGGGCGCCATATGGACTGTTTCGATACGCTCGCGCTCGATGGTACGCAGCACTTCCTCGGGCTCGAACTTGCGATGCAGGACCACACAGCCGGCATGCCAGAACTCCGACAGCATCATCGAGATACCACCGGCGTGAAACATGGGCATCATCACCAGCATGCGGCCGTTGGTGCGGATATCCATGGTTGCGGACTGGTTCTGAGCCAGCGCAAGGTCGCCCTGTTGCGAACGTGCCGCGCCTTTGGGCCGGCCCGTGGTGCCGCTGGTGTATATCAGATGGACGATATCCTCCGGCAGCGCGCGCAGCCCTGGACCCGCCGGATCCCCCGTGGCCAGGCTCAGCTCGTAGGGTTGTGCCCAGGTAGGGCATTCGCCGATGCACAGGTAGTGCTCAATGGCGGGCAAACCGGGGCGCAACGAATTAACCAATTCAGCGTACTGCGCTTCGAAGATCAACACCGACGGTGCGCTGTCGCTCAGGATGTACTGCAGCTCTGGGGCCGCCAGTCGAAAGTTGACCGTGGCACAAATAAACCCGGTCATCTGGCAGGCGGCAAACACATCAAAATACTCGTTACAGTTCATCGCCAGGACCGCCACGCGATCCTGATGCCGCATGCCCATGCGATGCAGGCTCGACGCCAGGCGCAAAGCGCGCTCCAGCAACTGGCCATAGGCGATACGACGATCCTGATACACCACGGCTTCCTGCTCGGGAAACAGGCGAGCGTTGCGCTCCAGCAGTTCTGCAAGCGTCTTCAAAATAGCTCCCCCAACATGAGCATCCGTTTCACCCTCAGGTCACGCACGTTGGCAAACATAGGAAACCTGCCTTTTATAGTTATGAGTCAAGAGTCTGCTATACCATCGGCGTTTGGCAACACACCGCAGCCGCTTTCCAGGCACAAGCGTTTGAAACTAACCGAGTGCTTCGGCCAGTTCGGGTACTGCCTCGAACAAATCCGCCACCAGCCCGTAATCCGCGACCTGAAAAATGGGTGCGTCAGGGTCTTTGTTGATAGCAACGATGACCTTGGAATCCTTCATACCCGCCAGATGCTGAATGGCGCCTGAAATACCCACAGCAATATAAAGTTCAGGGGCCACGATCTTGCCGGTCTGCCCAACCTGATAGTCGTTGGGCATGAAACCTGCGTCCACGGCCGCGCGCGAGGCACCGACCGCGCCTCCCAAGTTGTCGGCCAGGTTTTCCAGGAGTTTGAAATTGTCCGCGCTGCCCATACCGCGACCACCGGAAACTACGATAGAAGCAGCCGTCAGGTCCGGGCGATCCGAGCGGGTCAGTTGCTGACTGATAAAACGCGACAACGCAAAGGTCGCCACCACCGGAATTTCTTCGATAACGGCCTGCCCACCCGTCAAGGCGGGATCAAACCCCGTGGTGCGAATGGTCACCACGGTGATCGGGTCGCAGGTCTGGACAGTGGCCAGGGCGTTACCGGCATAAATCGGTTGAACGAAGGTGTCGCTCGCCACGACCGCCATTACATCCGACACCTGGGAGCTATCGAGCAGAGCCGCGACACGCGGCATAAAGCTTTTGCCTACCGCGCTGGCCGCCGTGACGATGTGACTGTAGTCACGCGCGCGCTCAAGCACCTGGGTCGCAAGGTTTTCCGCCTGTGCATAGGCGTGCTCGATACCATCGGCGTGCAACACGCGACTCACACCGACGATGCCCGCAGCCTCTTTGGCTGGGCCTGAACATTGGTGTCCGGCGACCAGCACGTGTACGTCGCTGCCCATCTGCAAGGCCGCTGTCACCGTATTGAACGTCGCGCTCTTGAGCGAACGGTTGTCGTGTTCCGCAATTACCAGGACAGCCATATCAAATCACCTTTGCTTCCAAACGAAGTTTATCAATCAGCGCCTTCACATCAGCGACCAGCACCCCGCCTTCGCGCGCCATTGGCTCACGCACGCTGACTGTTTTAAGACGAGGTGCGAGATCCACTGAAAGCTCTGTCGCACTGAGGGTTTCAAGCGGCTTTTTCTTGGCTTTCATGATGTTGGGCAGTGAGGCATAACGCGGGGTGTTGAGGCGCAGGTCCGTGGTGATGACCGAAGGCAGGGACAACGCCCGGGTCTCCAAACCGCCATCCACCTCTCGGGTAACCACGACAGTGTCTGCCGACAGCTCGACGTTTGAAGCAAATGTCGCTTGTGGCCAGCCCAACAGCGCGGCGACCGCCTGGCCGGTCTGGCAGGCGTCATCGTCGATGGCCTGCTTGCCAAGAATCAACAGACTTGGCTGCTCACGTTCACAGATCGCCTTCAGCGCCTTGGCGACGCCCAGTGGCTGCACCTGAATGTCGGTTTGCACCAGAATCGCCCGGTCCGCTCCCAGGGCCAAACCGGTCCGCAGCACGTCCTGACAAGCCTGGGTGCCGATGGAGACCAGCACCACTTCGCTGGCGATACCGGCTTCCTTGAGCGCGACCGCTTCTTCCACGGCAATTTCATCGAAAGGGTTCATTGACATTTTTACGTTGCTCAGATCAACACCCGAGCCATCAGGTTTGACGCGCGGTTTGGCGTTGTAATCGATAACCCTCTTGACGGCGACCAGCACTTTCATAACGGACCTGCCCGATAACCTGAATGATGTTCAGTATACTGAACTCCGCTCAGGTTATCTGTCAATCCTGAAAGCGTTCCGCTCACACGTCAGTGATGACCATCATGGCCCAGCGGTTGATCCTGGCCCATAGGGTGAGTCGGCTTGAGGCGAAGTTATGCATATGCGCCATCGAGGGTACGACAAACACCGACACGTCGCGGGCCTGGGCAAACGCACTGGGCTCCAATTGCGGATGCTGACTGACATCTCGCTCCCCCATGGCCATCAGCACGGGGACCGTGATCAGGTTCGCCTCTTCACGAATAAATCCTTCAGACATCATCGCCACCGCGCAGGGCGGAACGGTCAAGCTGCCAAACGCAGGGGCCGTGAGTCGGATGGGGTAGCCCCCCGCCATATCAGCCTCAAGGATGTCCTGAGGAACGTCTTCCCAGTGAAAGGGATAGACGAAATCCACGATTTGCAGGCTTGATTGCTGCACAGACAGCTCGGCTGGAGCAGCCTCGCGTCCTTGGTTATGGGCGTCGATACCGCGCTTTACATCCTCGGGATTACGCTGTGGCAATACCGTATGCAATGCGCTGTAGCCCAACGCCGCCACCGCATCAAAGGTCGCGTGCCGCCCTTGCATGATCAGCGTGATGCAGCCGCCCATCGATTGACCGATACCCACCTTGCGCAGCATTGGCAACGCGGCGTAGCCCTCGGTCAACGTGCCGCTGCGCAATAGCTCGATCACTTGACGCACCGCGCTGTCATTCGCCGCAGCCAGGTGCTCGACGGTATAGGCGCCGAGGTGCTCCGTGGAGCTGTCGCCAACACCCAGATGATCGTAGGCAATGAAAATCAGCCCCTGCGCGCAGTGATATTCGGCTTCGCTGTAGCCTGCGTGGCCGGCAAATGACATGTCGTAATAGTGACGCGTGTAGCCGCCACCCGGCGAGGCGAAGATAGCGACCGGCGGCTGGGTCAAGCGGTCGACATCCGGCAAATACACCGTCATCGCCACCCGATGCGGGCCTGGCAGGGGAATCACCGCACTGACATCGACGTGCATGTCCAAGCGTTTGCTGATAGAGGAAGCACTCATAGATCACTCTCGTTTTTGTTGTGAGCATCAAGGATGGGGAGAGCACGTAGACTCGCGCCATACGTCGGCACTCCCCTGTGAGGAACTTACGGCATGCGATTTATATTTGTAAACACCGTTCACAATAACTGAATAGTGTGGGAGGATGAGTGCGTTCGAGGCCTTATCGACACCAGCGCAGGTTGCGGTTGGAACAGGTGCTGGACTTTCCAAGACACTGCTAACAGGCAGGTAAAGACATGAAAACAATAATAAGCACGTCTGTTTTGTTACTTTCGATCATGGTGTTCGCTGCCGCAGTGAATGAAATTCGCATCGCGAATCCTCAGGCGGCAATCAATAATTGCAAGATGAATCCCCTTCAGTGCGTGACACCCTCCGTGAGCTTTGCCTCGCTGCGTTGAGGCGTCGGCTGGCATCTGGGCTCATCTGTGCTCGCTCGCAGCCATTGCTGCGAGCGAGTATTCGACTGCCCAGCGATATCCAGCGCCGGGATTCCCCTTAGGACAACAACGCCCTTAAAGTACTGATCAAGCCCAATGGCTGATCCAGCATCAAATGGTGATGCCCCTGCGGCATGACTACCGGTCCTCTGGCATTGGGCAGTCTCGCCAGGACTGCGCCAATACGTTCCGCACGGGCGCTACTGACCACCTGGCTAAGCTCACCACAGACAAAATCCAGCGGCACCGTGATCTGTTGCAAGACAGACTCACCGTCGCGTTCAAATAGTGCAAACGGCAGGTCGGGATCGAACTTCCAGGTCCATCCCTGTTCGGTCTCACGCAACGAATGCCGTGCGATGTATTCACGCGCCCATTGATGGGCCGGCTGCTCAGGCATCAGACGAAAGCGCTGCATTGCGGTGGCGGCATCCGGATAGACATTGCCGCCGTATTGACGCTGCACAGGTGGTGTGTCGGTGTCGATAAACGCGACATAGCTGTCGACCACCACGGCGCGATGAATCAACTCGGGGCAGACCGAACACGCCCGAAGTACACGGGTACCGCCGTAGCTGTGGCCCACCAGGGTAGCGGTGCCCATGTCGGCGTGTTCGATCACCGCTCGTAAGTCTTCGACGAACACTTCAGCGCTGTACTGCGTCCGCCAGGCGCTGTCGCCCATGCCGCTGAAGTCCAGGGCAAACACCCGATAGTTTTCGCGAAAAAACGGCGCGATAAAGTCCCACCAGTGCGCATGTCCACGGTAGCCATGGGCGAACAGCAACGCCGGTTTGTGCCGCTCCTCTTCGTTCCAGGCCAGGTAATGCACCGCGACGCCCTCGCTCGTAGCGAAATGAGAGCGTGCGGGACACCCGATAGCCTGGTCGAACCAGGCCGGTGTTTGCTCATTGAAGGTCGTCATATCACAGCAGTTCACTGTAGCGTTCGACATGGTGATCAGCGTCTCCCCAGGTCATGTCGATGCAGGTCAGTCGCTTGAAATACCAACCCACCGCCAGTTCATCGGTCATGCCCATCCCTCCGTGCAATTGCACCGCCTGTTGCCCGATGAGGCGACCTGCCCGCCCGATCAAGGCTTTGGCAGCCGACACCGCCTTGCACCGTTCTACGGCCGGCCCGTCTAGGCAGGACGCCGCATACAGGGTGATTGAGCGGGACTGTTCGACACAGCCCAGCATGTCGGCAAGGCGGTGCTGAAGTGACTGAAAGCTGCCAATCGCCTTGCCAAACTGCTTGCGGGTCTGCAGGTAGTCGACGGTCAGCTCGGTGAGTCTGGCCATGCAGCCCACAGCCTCGGCACACAGGGCAAAGAGACCACGATCAACCGCCCAATCCAGGTCGTCGAACCCCAGATCAACACGGCCCAGCAAGGCTTCAGCGTTGACATGAACATCGATCAGTCTGATCTCGGCGACACGTTGACCATCGAGCCCGGAAAAGCCTTTGATTTCAACACCGGCGGCCGTGGCGGGCACCAGGAACAGACTGATACCCTGCTGGTCGCGCTGCCGGCCAGAGGTGCGCGCAGAAACGATGAGCCAATCGGCTGAATCACCGTGGGCCACCACGGCTTTTTGCCCGTTGAGCACATATCCATTATTCGAACGCTTGGCGTCGGTCAACACATCATCCAAATCGAAACGAGCCTGTGGCTCCAGCGCCGCCAGCGCTACGCGCAACGAGCCGGCCGCCAATTCGCCCAGCAAATCGCTCTTGAGTGCGTCAGTGGCCGATTTACCGATCAGCGCTGCACCGACCACGGCGGTGGGCAGATACGGCTCAAGCAACAACCCCCGGCCAAACGCCTCCATGACCATCATGGTTTCTGCCGGGCCGGCCGCCAGCCCTCCATAAACTTCGGCAACGTTCAACGCCAACAACCCGGTGTCGGCCAGAGCGGCCCAGTTTTCCGTCGACCAACCTTGTGCGGTCTGCGCCAGCTTGCGGCGGTTTTCAAATGCGTACTCGCGCTCAATGAAGCGGTTGACCAGGTCGGTCAGCATTCTTTGTTCTTCGTTCAGCGAAAAATCCATGGCAGTACCCTCATGGCCAACCCATCCACCGGCTCGTCGCCCCAGCGTCGCGCACGTGAATGGGCCGATCCGTCGACAGTCAGAGACCAAGCGTCAACTTGGCGATAATGTTCTTCTGCACCTCGTTGGAGCCGCCATAGATCGAAATCTTGCGCCAATCGAGGTAGTGCGCCGCCAAGGCGTTGAGCAACTCGCCATTGGCCGTGTCGACCTGCGCATCGGCCTCCATTGCCTCGCTGGTGAACGGCACAGCGTAAGGGCCGGCACATTCCATGATGAGCTCGGTCAGGGTCTGCTGGATTTCCGATCCGCGCACCTTCAGCAGTGACGCTTCGATGCCCGTGCTTTGTTGCTTTTGCTCTTGGTCGATCAACCGCAGTAGAGACCACTCATGGGCCAGTAACTCCATTTCTATACGCACGACTTTGTCGCGAAAGCGCGCATCTTCGATCAGTGGTTTTCCGTGTTTGCCGACGCTGGCGGCAATTTCCTTCAAGCGCCGCATGAAGCGCTTGCAGTTACCCAGTCCGGCAATGTTGGTTCGTTCATGCCCCAGCAAATACTTGGCGATATTCCAGCCTCGGTGTTCTTCGCCCACCAGATTCTCGACCGGGACCTTGACGTTATCGAAGAACACTTCGTTGACATCATGGCCGCCGTCCAGGGTCTTGATCGGGCGCACCTGGATGCCGGGGGTGTTCATTTCGATCAATAGAAACGAAATACCTTCCTGCTGGCGTCCCGACGCATCGGTACGCACCAGACAAAAAATCCAATTGGCCCATTGGGCAAACGAAGTCCAGATTTTTTGACCAGTGACGCGATAAAAGTCACCCTCGCGTTCGGCCCGGCAGCTCAGTGACGACAGGTCCGAACCGGCTCCGGGTTCCGAATAGCCCTGACACCACCAGTCCTCCATGCTGAGAATGCGCGGCAGAAAGCGCTCTTGCTGAGCCGTGGTGCCAAACTTCTGCAGCACCGGCGCGACCATCGATAGCCCGAACGGCATTTGTCTGGGCGCGCCGGCACAGAAACATTCCTCGTCGAATATATTGCGCTGGGCTGAGTTCCAGCCGGCACCCCCGAAGGACTGTGGCCACGCTGGCGCGCCCCAGCCCTGGGCCGCAAGAATGCGCTGCCAACGAACGTAGTCTTCGCGCACCGGATGCTTGAAATTGAGCACACGGTCGCGGATGTCAGCCGGAAGTTGGGTGGCAACGAATTCACGCACGTGCTGACGGAAGGCTTTGTCTTCTGCGCTTTCACTTAGGTTCATAGGCTTATCTCAAATCAGTACGATCAGGCCGTTATTGAGCACTACAACGTCACGCGCCTCGATCCGCGCACGCAGGTGCCATTGACCGTTGTCACCTTTCCAGAACTGAAAGCGCAGGGTCTCGCCGGGATAGACCGGTGCGGTAAACCGCGCAGCGACACGCTTGAGTCGACTGGCATCGCCCCCCGCGAGGCAACTGATCGCCGCGAACGCCGCCATGCCATAAGTCGCCAGGCCGTGCAGGATCGGTTTGCTGAAACCGGCTTTGGCCGCGATCTGCGGGTCCGCGTGCAGCGGATTGGAATCCCCCGACAAACGATAGATCAAGGCCGCCTGGGCCGGCGAAGCCAATTCGAACTCTGCATCCGGTGCGCGCTCAGGCACACCCGGTAAGCCCACAGGCGGCTCGTCGGACACGCCTGACACTTCACTGAAACCACCGTCGCCACGTAGAAACGAGATCTGCCGGGTTTCGGCAATCCGTTCACCGCTTTCGGTATCGATGATGTCGCGCAGCAGCTCTACAATCGCGCCCTTACCAACACCCTTGTCGCAGATCCGGCTGACCCGGGTACGGCTGGTCACAGTGCCACTGGCTGGCATCGGTTTGAACAAGCAGGTGTCTTGCTCACCGTGAACCAGTTTGAGGTAGTCGATTCCGGTCTCAGGATTGCGCATCCACGATTTTGGCCAAGCAATTGCTGCCGCCAGGGTCGGCACAGCTTGCAGATCTTTTTCGTAGGTGAACCGCAACTGGTTGGCATCCATAGGGTCGCCACCCACGCCCAGGCCCAATGCGTAAATGATGCTGTCGCGCTCAGTCCAGGTCTGGGTGACGTCTTCTATGGGCCAGTGTTTGACTTTGTCGTAGTTCAGCATGTTCGGGTCCTCAGGGTTTCCAGGCGCAGTGATGGGTTGACCGACGGTTCAGATCGGGTCCCAGCTGTAGACTTCATGAGTCTGTTGCAACGGCAGGAAACTGGCGCGCAACGCCGGAATGGCGTGTTCGGCGACCGATTGCGCGGTCCAGCCGGCGTCGCGGTGTACTGAGCGAACCACCCGTGGCTGGCTGACCAGCATGATTTCGTTGGAGCGCACATAGAAAATCTGACCCGAAACATCCTTGGCCGCATCGCTCGCCAGGAACACCGCCAAGGGTGCCTGCTTGGAGGGGTGCATCATTTTTTCCATGCGTTCGGCTTGCAGCTTTTTCTCCGGGGTGTCGGTGGGGACCGCGCCGATCATGCGGCTCCAGGCGGCCGGCGAGATGCAGTTGGAACGTACGCCAAAAGCCGCCATGTCCAGCGCTATCGCCTTGGACATGCCCACGATACCCAGCTTGGCGGCCGCATAATTGACCTGGCCGACGTTACCCACCAGGCCGGTGTTGGAGGTCATGTGAATGTAAGAGCCGCCGTTTTGCTGGCGAAAGTGCGGTGCGGCAGCCCGCGCCAGGAAAAACGAACCGTTGAGATGGACGTTAAGCACTGCCAGCCATTCTTGCTCGTCCATCTTGTGGAACATCCGGTCACGCAGAATGCCGGCATTGTTAACCACCACATCAATACGCCCAAAGGTGTCCATGGCGGTCTGCACGATACGGTGCGCAGAATCCCAGCCCGCGACGCTGTCGGTACTGGCTACGGCATCGCCCCCCAGCGCTTTGATCTCGTTGACCACTTGCTGCGCAGGTCCTGCATCCTGGCCCTCGCCGTGTACTGAAGAACCGAGATCATTCACCACCACACGGGCGCCTTCAGCCGCCATTTCCAGGGCGATGGCACGACCGATGCCGTTGCCGGCGCCACTGACGACTACAACCTTACCTTCCAGCATTGCACTCATGTCTGCGTCCTCTAGTCATTATTTGAGCGCCGGGAGCAGTTCCCGCCACGCTATCGATAGCTTTCGTCTGGCCTGTAGCCCACGGGTGATGCTTACAGGTCGTCCGGGAATTCGGGTTTGCGTTTTTCCATGAAACTGGCGATGCCTTCTTTGTAGTCGGGGCCCTGATTGGCAATCGGCATGTCCAACCCGGCGCTCATCACCGCTTCATGACAGGTCTGGAATGGCACTTCCCAGAGTTGCTGCTTCATCACTCGCATTGAACGTGGAGAACAGTTTTCAACCAGATCCCGGGCATAGGCGTAAGTCTCTTCAACCAACCGATCTGCCGGGATAGCCCGGTTGACCATCCCCATGCGCTCGGCCTCACGACCTTTGATCTTGCGGCCCGACAACAACAGGTCCAGGGCATGGGCATGGCCGACGTGGCGCTCAAGAATCCACGCCATGCCATATTCAGCCGTCAACCCGCGACGAGCGAATGCGGTGGTGATGGTGGCGTCCTCGGCCACAAACCGGATGTCACAGAACAGCGCGTGAATCAGCCCGATTCCGACCGTAGCGCCATTGAGCATGGCAATCACCGGCTTCGGAATGGCCGGGTAATAGGAACAGCGCGTCTGCCAATCCGGACGCTGGCGCATGTCGAACGGGCGCGGCAGCTTGGTCATCAAGCGGTTCGGATCGCCGCCAAAACTGTTGATGTCGCCGCCGGCACAGAAGGCCTTGCCCGCGCCGGTGAAGACGATGACCCGCACGCCTTTGTCCGCGCCGGCCTTTTGCATCGCGTCGTAGACGTCGGTAGCGACCGCGTCGTTCCAGGTGTTGAGCTGATCGGGTCGGTTGAGGGTAATGGTCGCAATGCGATCCTTGACCTCATACAGAATCGTTTCATAGCGAGGAGCTTCAACGCTCATGGGTGACTCCTGTCAGAAAGAACGTGGCAGCCCGAGAATGTGCTCGGCCACGTAGGAAAGGATCAAGTTGGTGGAGATGGGCGCAACCTGATACAGACGCGTCTCTCTGAACTTGCGCTCGACGTCATATTCACACGCGAAACCAAAGCCGCCATGGGTTTGCAGACAGGCATTGGCGGCCTTCCAGGACGAGGTCGCCGCAAGGTGCTTGGCCATGTTGGCTTCGGCGCCGCACGGTTGGTGGCTGTCAAACAACGAGCAGGCCTGGTACCGCATCAGGTCAGCGGCCCGGATGTCCATATAAGCTTCAGCAATCGGAAATTGAATGCCCTGGTTCTTGCCGATCGGCCGGTCGAACACGATGCGGTCATTGGCATACTGAGTGGCGCGATCAACGAACCAGTAACCATCACCGATGCACTCAGCAGCAATCAATGCACGTTCCGCATTCAGGCCATCGAGGATGTACTTGAACCCCATGCCCTCTTCGCCGATCAGGTTTTCTTCCGGAATCTCCAGGTTGTCGAAAAACAGCTCGTTGGTCTCGTGGTTGACCATGTTCGGAATCGGCTGCACGGTCAGGCCGTTGCCAATGGCGCTGTGCAGGTCGACCAAAAAGCACGACAAGCCCTCGGACTTTTTCTTTACATCAGCCAGCGGCGTGGTACGCGCCAGCAGAATCATCAGGTCCGAATGCTGTACCCGCGAGATCCAGACCTTCTGCCCGTTGACCACGTAACGACCGTCTTTTTTGACGGCCATGGTTTTCATTTTGGTGGTGTCGGTACCCGTCGAAGGCTCGGTGACCGCCATGGACTGCAAGCGCAGTTCACCACTGGCGATTTTCGGCAGGTACAGCTGCTTTTGTGCTTCTGAGCCATTACGCAGCAGGGTATTCATGTTGTACATCTGGCCGTGACAGAACCCAGAGTTGCCGCCATTGCGATTGATCTCTTCCATGATCACCGACGCTTCGGTGAGTCCCAGACCCGAGCCACCGTACTGTTCGGGGATCAGCGCGGCCATCCAGCCGGCATGGGTCAACGCATCGACAAAGGCTTCCGGGTAAGACCGTTCATGGTCGATCTTGCGCCAGTACTCGTTCGGGTATTCGGCACACAGATCGCGCAAGGAGTCGCGCAGGTCACGGTACGGATCGTTGTTGGCGTGTTTCATCGTGTTCTTCTCCGGAAAAATCAGGCGTTCTCTGCGATCAGGCCGCCATCGCGGGCCAACTGCGCCAAGTGATGGTCGGTATCACCGAACATGAATTCGAGCATCGACAGGCGACGCATGTAGTGGCCGACCTGACACTCTTCGGTGACACCGATGCCGCCATGCAACTGCACGGCTGTTTGCGAGACGAAACGTGCCGAACGACCGATTTGCACTTTGGCGGCGCAGATCGCCCGGCGGCGTTCCAGAGGATCCGGGTCATTGCTCATCATGCTGGCGTAAAGCGCCATGCTGCGGGCCTGCTCGGTCATCACCAGCATGTCTACCGCCTTGTGCTGCAGACTCTGGAAAGAGCCGATGGCCACCCCAAACTGTTTGCGCACTTTGAGGTACTCCACAGTCATCGTCTGCGCTTGTTCCATAGCACCCACGGCTTCAGCGCACAGCGCCGCAATGGCGGCATCGACCGTCTGCTCGATTGATTCAAGGGCCTTGCCGGCTTCACCCAACAGGGCCGCCGGGCCGACCCTGACCTGGGACAAACGGATGTCGGCAGCGCGCAGTTGGTCCTGCATCCTGTAGCCACGACGTGAAACGCCTTCGGCCTGCGCATCGACCACAAATAAAGCGATGCCGTCACGCTCACGTCGGTCACCGCTGACACGGGCCGAGACCAGCAGCTTGTCGGCGCAGTCGCCATGCAGCACGAAGCGCTTGGCGCCATCGAGAATCCACTCATCGCCGTCTTGCCGGGCGGTGGTCGCCACGTCAGCCAGGTCATAGCGGGACTGGTCTTCACTGTGGGCAAAGGCTAGCAGCAGTTCTCCGCCGATCAACCCCGGCAGCAAATCTGCACGTTGTGCGGGGCTGGCCGATGCGCGTAGCAGCCCACCCGCCAGCACCACCGTCGCCAGGTAAGGCTCAAGCAGCAGGGAGTGCCCCATGGCCTCCATCACAATCATGGTCTCCACCGATCCACCGTCGAAGCCGCCGTCCTCTTCCGAAAACGGCAACCCGAGCAGCCCCAGTTCGGCAAACTGCGCCCACAATCGCCGGCTCCAGCCGTCTGGCTGCACCAGGTAACGCCCCCTCTGATCAAAGCTGTATTGATCGGCCACCAGACGCTCGACCGCGTCTTTGAGCATGCGTTGTTCTTCGTTAAGATCGAAATTCATGCTTAAAGCCCCAGCAACGTCTTGGCGAGAATGTTGTGCTGAACTTCATTGGAGCCACCCACAATGGAGACGTGGCGAACCCAGTAGTAATTCGGCGCGATGGTCAGGGCCCAGTCATGCTCTCCGGACGCCGTATTTTCGCCGGTGACAAACGACAGATCGAACTCCAGTGCGTTGTAGCCAGCGACCTCCATCAACAATTCAGTGGCCACCTGTTGCAGTTCGGAGCCTTTCATCTTGAGGATCGAGCTGCGCGGATCCGGGACGTGACCATATTTTTCGCTGTCCGCGATAACGCGCATCTGGGTCATTTCAAGCGCTTTGAGTTCCACTTCAATGGACGCTACGCGCTCGCGAAAGCGCGGCTCGTCCGCCAGGCAACCATCACCGATGCTCACGCTGCGCGCCAGTTGCTTGGCGCGCCTTACGCGAAACTTCGACAGGCCCACCCGAGCAATCCCTCCGCGCTCACTGCCCAGCAGGAATTTGGCGACATCCCACCCCTTGTTCACTTCTCCAATGACATTGGCGACCGGCACGCGCACGTTGTCGAGGAACATTTCGTTGGTTTCGTGATGCCCGTCCAGGGTGATGATCGGACGGACCGTGATACCCGGCGTGCGCATGTCCATCAGCAAAAACGTGATGCCCTGTTGTTTTTTCGCCGTGGCATCGGTACGCACCAGCATGAAACACCAGTCGGCATGGTGCGCGGTCGAAGTCCACATTTTCTGGCCGTTGATCACGTACTCGTCACCGTCACGTACCGCGCTGGTACGCAAGGAGGCCAGGTCCGACCCTGCACCCGGCTCCGAAAAGCCCTGGCAGAACCAGTAGTCCATGTTGGCGACACGCGGCAAGAATTCGCGTTTCTGCGCCTCGGTACCAAAGGCAATCAACACCGGACCGATCATGTTCATATTGAACGAGATCGGTTCTGGCGCCGGAGCCATGTGCAGCTCTTCCTTGAAGATGTATTGCTGGGTTGCGGTCCAGCCCTGCCCCCCCCATTGCGGGGACCAGGCAGGGGCTGCCCAACCCTTGGCGTTCAGAATGCGCACCCAGTCGACCATCTCATCTTTGGAGATGCGCTGGCCAGACTCCACCTTGCGCCGAACTGCCACCGGCAGCGCACTTTTAAGGAACGCTCGCACTTCATCGCGAAAGGCGACTTCCTCAGCCGTAAAGCGTAGATCCATGGAGACATTCCTTCTCAGTCGATGATGCCGTCGCCACGCAACGCGGCAATTTCGCTGGCACTGAACCACGCGGCGAGCGCGGCATTGGTGTTCTCAGGGGTAACCGGTTTTGGCGCCGTCGGGGTCGAAGGCTCGCTGCGGGAAAAACGCGGTGCCGGGGCTGGCTGCACTACGCCATCGACCTTCACGAAGGTTCCGCGCGCTTTAAGATGTGGATGCTCGGTCGCTTCGGTAAAGCTCAGTACGCCGGCCGCGCAGGCGTCGCTGGCCTCCAGCAGGCTGACCCACTCCTCACGGCTGCGACTGAGGAAGCGCTCGGCGATAATCTGTTTGGCTTTAGGCCAGGCGCTACGATCCATCTGTGCCCCCAAGCTGACGGGATCAATATCCATCAGGCTCAGCAGCTGATCGTAAAACTTGCTTTCGATCGGTCCGACGCTGATGAATTTTCCGTCCTTGCAGGCATAGCAGTCATAGAACGGTGAACCGCTGTCCGTGATGTTGGTGCCGCGCCCTTCTTTCCATATGCCGGCGGCGAGCATGCCGAAAAAGGTGGTTGCCAAGTGCGCTGCACCATCGACGATGGCCGCATCGACCACCTGGCCTTTGCCGGACTGCCGGGCTTCCAGGACACCCGCGAGAATACCCAGGGCCAGGTACAGCGAACCGCCCGCATAATCACCCAGTAGATTAAGAGGAATGGTGGGTGGTTGACCTTCACGACCAATGGCATCGAGCACCCCTGTCAGTGCCAGGTAGTTGAGGTCATGACCGGCATACGCTGCCATCGGCCCGGTCTGGCCCCAACCCGTCATGCGCCCGTAAATCAGCTGAGGGTTACGCGCCAGGCAGTCATCGGGCCCCAGTCCCAGACGCTCGGTGACACCGGGACGGAAACCTTCGATCAGCGCGTCGGCTTGTTCGACCAGCTTAAGCACCGTCTCTACGCCCATCGGGTCTTTGAGATCCAGGGCAATCGCATAGCGATTGCGCAATAACGTGTTGTATTGCAGTGGGCGCTCGATTCCCAACGTGACCGGTTCCTTGCGATCCACCCGAATCACGGTCGCGCCCAGGTCGGCCAACAGCATCGCGCACATCGGTCCGGGGCCGATGCCGGCCAGTTCGACCACTTTGAAGCCGGTGAGCGGACCGGCCATGATTATTTCCGCCCCTTGTTGCGCATCGCTTCCCATTGATCTTCCGACCAGCCCTGCATGGCACGGGCAGTCGGGCCGCCAACGCCCTGCATCCAGCGTCCACCATCGATCACGATCATTTCACCGGTGATGTAGCCAGAGCCATCACAGGCAAGGTAGCTGTACAGATCAGCCAATTCCTGATGCTCACCAAAACGCCGCAGCGGCACACTCAGGTCTTGCGGTTCCACTTGAGAGCCTTGCGGATAGAGCTGCTCCCAGGCACCCGGGGTCGGAAACAACCCAGGCGCCACACAGTTCAAGCGAATGCCTTTAGGGCCCCACTCCACCGCCAGACTACGGGTCATCGCCAACACTCCGGCCTTGGCCGCCGCGCTGGGGGCTGTGAATGCCGAACCGGTCATGGTCGGCGTTGACACAGTACTGATTACATTGCCCGGACGGCCTTCAGCGATCCAGCGCTTCCCGGCGGCGATCGCGCAATAGAAGCTGCCATGCAGCACGATATCCAGCACCGCATCGACCGCACGAGACGAAAGGGTTTCGGTGCGCGCGATAAAATTAGCCGCTGCGTTGCACAACAATACGTCCAGGGGGCCGTCCCGCCAGATAGTTTCCATCATCGTTTCGACCGATTCGGCGTCGCGTACATCGACCTGCACCGCGCTGACGCGAACCCCTGGCATGGCCTCGCGGAACTCGGCCAGCGTCGCGTTCAGGACCTCCAGGCGACGCCCGGCGATCACCAGTTCGGCACCCAGTTCCAGGTAACGCCTGCCGATGCTTTTACCCAGCCCTGTACCGCCACCCGTGATCAGGATTTTCTTTCCGGCCAACAAATCACTTGCATACATGGCATCAATTCCCGCTAAAGGTCGGTGGGCGTTTTTCCATAAAGGCCGCAACGGCCTCCAGGTGATCCTGGGTCTGGCGGGTCAAGGGGTTAAGATCGACTTCCCGGCGCCAGGCGGCGCTGATGGTGTTATTGCCGTTGACCAGGCTTGCCTTGAGCAGCGCGAGGGTCACGGGCGGAAGTTGTGCCAGCCGCGAGGCGCGCGACAACGCCAGGGCCAACGCCTCACCGGGCTCCGCAACTTGGTTGAACAGCCCGATACGCCCTGCCTCAACGCCATCAAAGGAGGCGCCACTGAGCATCAATTCCCGCGCTTTACCACCGCCCACTTTTTGCGGCAGGGTCCACAGCACACCGGTGTCCGGGAGTAACCCGACCTTGACGAAGGCACACGAAAGCTTCGAAGCAGCACTGCCGATGGCCAAATCGCAGGCTGCCGCCAGCGAGACCCCGGCGCCCATGCAGTTGCCTTCGACGGCGGCAACCACAGGTTTGCTTCCTGTAAAGATCAAGCGAAACAGGCGCGTGCCGATGGCGATCCGTTCACGCATGGCGAGCAGCGAAGAATCTACAGAGGTCATCTCGGACAGGTCTCCCCCCGCACAGAAATGACCACCAGCGCCCGTCAGCACGATGGCTCGACTCTCGCTGTCTTCGTTAAACAACATATGGAAGGTGTCCAGTAACGCCAGACGCATCTTCATCGAGAACGCATTCCTGCGTTCCGGGTAGTTCATCGTGACCACAGCCACCGCGCCTTCGCGGTGCACCTGGACGATGTCGTTGTGTTCGCTCATCGGTATCTCCCTACTGGCCGGTGAAGACAGGCGCGCGTTTCTCGATAAAGGCGCTGGCGGCCTCCAGATGGTCTTTGGATTGGCGCAGCAACGGCTGAAAGTCGATTTCGGCACGCAATGAGGCGTCCATATCATCGGCACCGAAGGTGAGCGCGGCCTTGAGCAACGCCATGCCTAAAGGCGGTTGTTTGGCCAGCTCCCTGGCATAGGCAACGGCTGCCGCCAAGGCTTGCCCAGGCTCAACCAACTGATTGACCAAGCCAATACGCGCCGCTTCGACGCCATCGATTTCTCGCGCCAGGGACAGCAGTTCACGTGCTTTGCTCATACCGATTTTTTTCGGCAGCGTCCAAAGAATGCCAGTGTCGGGAATCAACCCGATGCGCAGGAATGCCGCGCAGAAACGCGCCGAAGAAGACGCCACGATGTAGTCGGTTGCCACGGCCAACGACAGGCCAGCGCCGAACGCAATGCCCTCTACCGCACAAATCACCGGTTTCGGGCCACCCAGCATGTCGCGCACGACCTGGCAGGATTCATCGAGTATTTCCCGGCTTTGCAACACGGTGCGCTGGACCATTTCGGAAATATCGGCACCCGCGCTGAACTGGCCGTCGGCGCCCGTCAGTACGATGGCCCGCGAATCCGGATCGGCCACCAACAGGTGATGGAGGGTGTCGCGCAGGGTCAAGCGCATCTGCCGGCCCAGCGCATTGCGTCGCTGCGGGTTAGCAATGGTCACGATCGCGATTTCACCCTCGCGAGTGACCTGGATACGCTCGTCCGCATGTTTCAGGTTGAAAGCATTCATGTCTGCTGCTCCTTAGTTGCCGACGAAAACCGCAGGGCGTTTTTCCATGAAGGCTTTGGTCGCCTCGACGTGGTCCTGGCTGCGACGCAAAAGCGGTTGCAGATTGACTTCGGTTTCGATCCCTTCATCCAGTGAATCGATACCGTTGGCTAATGCAGTCTTCAGGTGCGCAATAGCCAGCGGCGGCATCAGCGCATACTCATGCGCAACCTTCAGCGCGGCGGCCAACGCCGTCCCCGGCTCGACCTGTTGATTGGCAAAGCCGATGCGGGCAGCCTCTTTTCCATTGAACTCCTGGGTGGTAAGCATTAATTCCCGGGCCTTGCCGGCGCCCACACGCTGGCTCAGTGACCAGAACAAACCCGTATCCGGCATCAGCCCCACCTTGAGGAATGCGCAGGCGAAGCGGGCATTGGATGCGCAGACCACATAGTCGCTGGCCGCTGCCAGTGACACCCCAGCGCCCATGGCAACGCCTTCGACGGCAGCGACTATGGCTTTGGGGCCTTCGACCATTAGCTTGAAAATGTCCAGAGGCAACTGGTTACGTTCGCGGTATTCCAGAACGGTGCGCGCCTGCATCTCGGAAATATCGCCACCTGCGCAGAAAGTACCGGCGGCACCTGTTAGAACAATGGCCCGGCACGGATCGCGGTGCATCAGTTGATTCAGACGTTTAAGCAGGGCTTGGCGCATCCTCAACGAGAATGCGTTGCGACGCTTGGGGTAGTTGAGGGTAACGATAGCCACCGCGCCTTGATGTTCAATGTAAACGATGTCATCCGAAGCCACGTGTTCAGAACTGCTCATAGTGTGTCCGCCGTACCAAGAATGAGGGTCGCCTGGCTGGACAGAACGCCGCCGTTACCATGGGCAATCGCCAGTTTCGCCTGCGGGACCTGCCTCGCATCGCACAGCCCCATCAACTGCTGCGTGGCTTCGACCATGGTGAATAGCCCGTACATCCCGGGGTGCACACAGGAAAGACCGCCGCCATTGGTGTTGACTGCCAGATGGCCACCGGGGGCTATGCCTCCATTGGCGACAAAGTTGCCGCCCTCGCCCTTCGGACAAAAACCCAGGTCTTCGAGAAACAGGATCGGGTTGATGGTGAACGCGTCGTACAACATCACCACATCGACATCAGCAGGCCCTACGCCGGCCATGGTGTAGGCGCGCTTTCCAGACTCGCGCGCCGCCGTCACGGTGAGGTCGGCCATGGAAGCGATTTCGCGGTGGCTGGTGGCCGAACCCGCGCCCAACAGGTAGGCCGGCTTGCTGGCTAAATCCCGTGCACGATCGGCCCGCACCATGACCACGGCGGCGGCACCATCGGTCACCAGGCAGCAATCGCGCACGCTCAGTGGGTCGGACACCATCCGGGCGCCAAGCACATCGTCAATGCTCAGGTCATCACGCATGTAGGCCTCGGGGTTGAGCTGCGCCCATTTGCGGGCCGCCACTGCCACCTCAGCTAAATGCTCGCGGGTGGTGCCGTACTGGTGCATATGGCGAGCGGCTGCCAGGGCATAAGACGACACCGGATTCATCGGTCGGTAAGGCGTCTCCCACGGCGAGGGCCGCGAGGACTGGATCAGTTTTCCGGAGGCGCTTTTCTGGTTACTGCCATAGGCGATCAACGCGACGTCAATCTGCCCGGTCGCCAGGGCCATCGCCGCTGTATGAGCATAAATCTGGAACGCAGAACCGCCGGTACGGTTGTTGTCGGTAAACGTCGGGTGAATACCCAGGTATTCGGCAAAGGTCAGTCCAGACAACATGTCATCCGGCACACACACAAACAGCCCATCGACGTCAGCCGGGGTTAATCCCACCTGGGCCAGCGCCTTGACGCTCGCGCTGGCGGCAAGGTCCATGGAAGAAAGGCCGGGGGCTTCACCGATACCGTAAGTGGCAGCGGCAACAATTGCCGTACGCCCACGCAAGTTGTAATCCATAGGGTCCTGCCTTGTTGTTATGGCTGCAGGTAAATAGAAAGACACTGGCTCTTTGAAGCGATGCTCGTCAAACCGGTTCGAAAATCAGCACCGCCACATCACTGGCGTCACGCACGATACGGGCCTGAACGTTTTGCCCGATCTGCACGGCCTCAGGCTCGATCCCTTCGACGCGGCTCATCATGCGCACGCCTTCAGCGAGGTCGATCAGGGCTACGTTGTAATGAGGTGTCGGAGGGCGCTGACGAACGACGGTGGTGGAATACACCACGCCACGGCCGCTGGCCGGGACCCATTCAAGGTCAGTGCGCCCGGATCCCGGCTCGGCAACACGCGGATAGAAGACGAAAGCACCGCTCTGCCGACTGCGCTGCAGCATGAATCGCCCCTCGGAGAGATGGCACTGGTAATCAGACTCAGGGAGCAAGGCATCCATGGGTTTTACCTTCGTATATTCGCAGAAAATAAGTTGTTTTTATGAACGTCATTCCGAATAGTAAACGCCGTTCTTCTGCAACGTCAAGCATGCTGCATCTATTGCGTACTCACAAGATATACATAATACCGAACGGTATTTTCATATTTTTTGCCTGATCCCTCCTCAAATATCTCCCCTGCAGATTTTTTGAAAGCCTCCAAGACGCGCCAGCCACCCGTAAAATCTCGGATATACAGGGTTCTCAGCCCTCTGCGAGGGTCCATCCCCTGCATTCAGCTTAAATGCGCTTGACACAAAACCTGAACGACGTTTACTTTTACGAACGACGTTCAGAAACATGGACGCCGGCTTCTGACAGCGTTGCATTGGCCGAACCCGTTGGTAGGTTCGAGCCGCCGCCGTAACCAGTGTGTTTGGGGAGTGAGCATAACCGTGACGTACGAACTGACCGATGATCAGCGTGAAATTCAGGATCTGGTCCGCCGAGTAGCCAGGGACAAGGTCGCCCCACGTGCCGACGCTATCGACCGCACTGGTGAATATCCTCACGATATGTTCGCCCTTCTCAAAGAGCTTGGCTTGTTTGCCCTGCCGTTCCCTGAGGAATACGGCGGCACCAACAGTTTGTTGTCTGCCTGTATAGCGGTCGAAGAGCTGGGCCGGGTTTGCTACAACACCGGCTATCTGTTGGTGGTTCAGTGGACACCGTTCGGCGCGATCCTGGGCGGCGGAACTGAAGAACAGAAGCAGCGATTGTTGCCGGGCTTGGCGTCGGGTGATTTACGCGGCGCGCTGTCGTTGACCGAGCCGCAGAGTGGTTCTGACGTGTCCGGAATCAAGACCACGGCGCGTAGAACCGAAGGCGGCTATGTGCTCAATGGTGCAAAAATCTGGTGCACCAACTCGCACATCGCCGATTTCATCCTCGTGGCGGCCAAAACCGTGGCCGAAGACGGCACCCCGCTGGGGATCAACCTGTTCATTGTCGACCGGACGACACCTGGCCTGACCATTGGCGCTCCCGAACACAAGATGGGGGCACGCGGCATTCCCGCCTGCGCACTGTTTTTCGACGATGCCTTCATCACCGATGACAACCGCCTCGGCCCCGAAGGCGGCGAAGGATTCAAAGTCGCTATGGAGGCGCTGAACACCAGCCGCCCCTTGATTGCAGCCAGGGCGGTAGGTTTGGCGCAAGGCGCCATCGATCATGCCATTGACTACATCCAGAATCGAATGGCGTTCAAACAGAAAATCAGTGACTTCCAAGGTATTCGCTGGATGGTCGCCGACATGGTGGCCCAGACCGAAGCCGCACGCCAGCTGGTGTACCGCACCGCCTCTATGGTTGACGCCGGTATCAGCGGGCGGGCGCTCGCCCCTATGGCGGCCATGGCAAAAATGTTCGCCTCGGACGTAGCCATGAAAGTCGCGACCGATGCCGTCCAGCTGTTCGGAGCCGCCGGCATTTCCAATGAGTACCCGATCAACCGCTATTTCCGTGATGCCAAGGTGATCCAGATCATTGAGGGCACCAACCAGATCCAGCGAAACATTATCGCCGACAGCGTATTGGGCCGAGTGGCCCGGCGCGACGCCTCATGACTTCAGCGCGCAGTGACCTATCACCCGCACTCACCAACAAGAACGAGAAAGGACAAAACCATGGAGCAGATTGAGACCGTAGGCCTGGGCATCCATTGGGAAGATCTGTCTGTAGGGAGGAAATTCCAGACCGTCGGGCGCACCGTGACGGAAACCGATGTCGTCAACTTCGTTTCCGTGACAGGCATGCTCGAAGTGTTGTTCACCAACATTGAATTTCTCAAGGAGCAATCTGCGATCAAAGGTCGTGTTGCCCCTGGCGCACTGGTCTTTACCTTCGCGGAGGGTCTGCTGACTCAAGCGACCATGCAAGGGGTTGGCTTTGCGTTCCTGAACATGGAACTGGACATCAAGGCACCGGTGTTCGTCGGCGATACCATTCACGTCGAATGCGAGGTCATCGAGTGCCGCGAAAGCGCCAATCGCCCGGGGCTCGGTCTGGTGCGCACGCGTAACCGGATCATCAAGCAAGATGGCACGCTGGTGCAGGTCTACACCCCGCTGCGCCTGGTCAAAGGCAAAGACTATAAGGGTAATTGACCATGGCCCAGCAGGAATTGGAGAAACCGACCGGCCCACTCGCCGGTCTGCGGGTCATTGATTTGTCGATCAATGTCCTCGGCCCGGTAGCGACCCAGATCCTCGGCGATATGGGCGCTGACATTATCAAGATCGAACCGCCCTCCGGCGACCAGAACCGTCAGAACGGCCCAGGCAAAAACCCGGACATGGCGGTGTTTTACCTGATCATGAACCGCAACAAGCGCAGCGTGGTGCTCGACCTCAAGCAGGCCGAGTGCATGGAAGCACTGCTCAAGCTGGTAGAAACCGCCGATGTGGTGGTGCACAGCATGCGTCCCAGCGCTGCCAAGCGCTTGGGTATTTGCTATGAAAAGATCCGCGAGCGAAACCCGAAGATTATCTACGCCTTCGCTCCGGGTTATCGAGGCGACGGTCCGTACAAGGACATGCCGGCATTCGACGATGTCATTCAAGGCGAAAGCGGTCTGGCCGCGATCAACCGTGGGCTCGATGGGCAACCTCGCTACTTCCCGACGGTCATCGTCGACAAGTTCTGCGGTTACGTCCTGGCGTCCTCAATCAGCATGGCATTGCTGCACCGCGAGCGTACCGGAGAAGGTCAGCAGGTGCTGGTGCCCATGCTCGAAACCATGCTGCAGTTCAATCTGTTCGAGCACCTGTGGGAAGGTGCCTTGGGCTCATCCAACGGTGAAGGGCTGGGCTATACGCGGATGTTTTCAACCCATCGCAAGCCCTACGCCACCCTGGACGGGCACATCTGTCTGCTGGCGGTCAACGACGAGCAATGGCGACGGGTGCTCAAGGCCATCGGCAGGCCCGAGCTATTGGAAGACCCGCGTTTCTGCCGCATGAGCGAACGCATGCTCAATATCAACGAGCTGTATGGAATTCTGGGGGCTGCCATTGCCTGCAAAAGCTCGGCCGAATGGGAAAACATCTTCGCTGAAGCGGATGTTCCCCATGGTCAGGTGCGCGAGCTGAACGATTTGATGAAGGACGAATACCTCAAGGAAACCGGGTTCTTCCAGCATGTGGAGCACCCCACCGAGGGCGAGTTGGTGATGACCTCAATCCCGGTTCAGTTCTCGGCGTCTCCCGGCAACGTCCGTTATCTCCCCCCGAATCTGGGCGAGCACAGCCTGGAAATTCTCGCCGAGGTTGGCTACAGCGCTGACACGGCGGCCCGGCTATCCCAAAGCCATGCAAAGAAACGCGCCACGGCGAGCAGTCCTGTCGCCAAGCCCATGCCCTTTGCAGCTGCGGCTGAGTCGCCAAAACAATGAACGCCTGTGCGGCCAGTCCGCGAATCGACTGCTAGAAGAAGGTATTGAACATGAAAGGATTGAAAGACAAGGTCGTACTGGTCACGGGTGGCGCCGGCGGTATTGGCAGTGCCATCTGCCGTCGCTTCGCTGAAGCAGGCTCCACCGTAGCGGTGTTCGACCTCAACAGCGAAGCCACACAAAAACTGGCCAATGACCTCGAAGCCCTGGGTGTCCGTGCTCGTGGCTACAAGGTCGATATTACCGATCATGACGCCGTGAACGCCGCCGTCACTCAAGTCGAAGACGAACTGGGCCCTATCGACGTATTGGTTAATAACGCCGGCTGGGATATCGGCGCATTTTTCCTGCAAACCGAAAAGCCTTTTTGGGACAAAGTCGTTGCGATCAACCTTTACGGTCCACTGAACATGCACCACGCCGTACTCAAGCGCATGAGCGCACGCGGTACCGGTCGCGTGGTGAATATTTCCTCGGACGCCGGTCGGGTCGGGTCGTCGATGGAGGCGGTCTACTCGTTCTGCAAAGGCGGCCTGATCGCGTTCAGCAAAACCATGGCCCGTGAAATGTCGCGCCAGCAGATTCCCGTCAATGTCGTGTGCCCAGGCCCGACCGAAACCGCGCTGCTGGACAACCTGGCCCAAGGCGAAAAAGGCGAAAAAATCAAAGCCGGTCTGGTCAGGGCCGTTCCATTCGGTCGCATGGGTCAGCCGGACGACGTGGCAGGCATGGTCCTGTTTCTGTCCAGCGACGATGCCGCCTTTATCACCGGCCAGGTCATCAGTGTGTCTGGTGGCTTGACGATGGTCGGCTAAGCCCACTCATTTCATTCAGGAACTGCCCATGGAATTCAAAGACATTCTCTACACCGAAGATAACGGTATCGCGACTATCACGATCAACCGTCCGCAGGTGTACAACGCCTTTACCGCCAACACCTGTGAGGAATTGATCCAGGCGTTCAGCAAGGCCGGATACAGCAAAGACACTGGCGTGGTCGTGTTGACCGGCGCCGGTGACAAGGCGTTCTGCACCGGCAGTGATCAATCCGGTGGTCGTCATGCGGGGCGCGGCGTGGTCGGCCTGCCCATCGAAGAGCTGCAAAGCATCATTCGGGACATCCCTAAACCGGTCATCGCCCGCGTCAATGGCTATGCCATCGGCGGTGGTAACGTCCTGGTCACGCTCTGTGACCTGGCCATCGCGGCCGAAAGCGCGCAACTGGGTCAAGTCGGGCCTAAAGTCGGCTCGGTCGATCCAGGCTTTGGCACCGCCCTGCTCGCCCGACTGGCCGGTGACAAGCGAGCCCGCGAGATCTGGTACCTGTGCCGCCGTTACTCCGCCAAGCAGGCGCTGGACTGGGGCCTGGTCAACGCCGTCGTGCCGCTAGACCAGCTAGACGCTGAAGTGAAGAAATGGTGCGACGAAATCCTGATGATGAGCCCTACCGCCATCGCCTTGGCCAAGCGCTCGTTCAACATGGACAACGAAAACATTCGTGGCATAGGCGCTTTCGCCATGCAAGCGCTGGCCCTGTACTACGACACCGAAGAATCCAAAGAAGGCGGTAACGCGTTTCGCGAAAAACGTAAGCCTGAATTCCGTAAATACGTGAAGTGAAGATTTGACTTACATAGGTGCATTTTTATTTTGTCGCGCTGTTTGACTCCCTGACATGCCAAGCCGGCTCAGCAATGAACCGGTATAAGAAGAGCGTGACGTTCACCCATTCAGGGTGACCTCCGGCCGCCTGTTCCACGACTGGCGGCCCTTTTAGACCCAATACAATGACGACGCACTGGATGCGGCGTCCGATCAGCCACTTCCGCAAACTGCTCGGTAGCCTATCCGATGCGCAGAGGACAACATGCCCTACGCAGCCCGTATCCATGAATTTGGCGGACCCCATGTTTTCCGGTGGGAGTCGATTGACGTAGGCGATCCCGGCGCAGGGAAAGTACGCGTGAGGCATACCGCAATAGGGCTTAACTTTGTCGACGTCTATAACCGTCGGGGCCGATACCCTATGCGATTACCCGCCATTCTTGGGAATGAAGCGGCAGGCATTATCGAAGCCGTGGGCGCAGGCGTCACCGAATTCCAGATCGGCGACCGTATTGCCTATGCCCCGTTCACAGGCAGCTACTGTGAGCAGCGTCTGATTTCCGCTGACAAACTCATTCGACTACCCGCCAATATAGATGATCGAACGGCCGCTGGGATGATGCTGGCCGGGATGACGGCCCAGTATCTGCTGCGGCAATTGAGCCCTGTCCAGCCGGGAGAGACCGTACTCGTACAGGCGGCTGCTGGCAGCGTCGGATTGATTCTATGCCAATGGGCCGCAGCCCTGGGCGCACGGGTGATTGGCACCGTCTCAAGCGCGGGGAAGGCACAGCTTGCTCTCTCTCACGGGTGCCATGACGTCATCAATTATTGTGAAGAGGATGTCGCCCACGCCGTGGCCCGAATTACCGAAGGTAAAGGCGTGAGTGTGGTGTACGACGGTGTTGGCTCAGACACCTTTCGTGGCTCGCTCAAATCGCTGAAACCCTTGGGCCATCTGATCATCTTTGGCCAAGCCTCTGGCCCAGTCCCCCCCTTCGACGTGCATGAGCTTGCGGCGCTTGGCTCACTCAGTATCACCGTTGCCAGCCTGCAGACGTTCATTGAGGATCTGCCACTGATGCGCACGATGGCTCACGAGCTTTTCGACATGGTCAGTAGCGGTCAGGTAAAGATTCATATCGGCCAGACCTACCCTCTAAGCGAGGTTGGCCGCGCTCATCAGGACTTAGAGGCGCGCCACACACAGGGCTCCACTTTGTTATTGCTGTAATAAAAGGTGTCCTATCGACTCTGCTTGTCGGTTCGATTACGACGGTCACAACGAGGAGCTTGACATGATCAACACGCGCATAACACAACTATTCGGCATCGATTACCCCCTGATCATGGGCGGCATGCGTCACGTCAGTCGCGCGGAGATTGTCGCTGCTGTCGCCAACGCTGGCGGACTTGGTTTCCTTTCTGCACATACCTTGCCTTCAGCCGAGGCACTGCGCGAGGAAATTGCCAAGGTTCGCGCGCTCACTGACAAGCCCTTTGGCGTCAATCTCACCATTCTGCCGGGTCTGGGCGTCGAGCCTGACGACTACGCCCGAGTGATCGTCGACTGTGGTGTAACGGCCGTGGAAACCGCTGGCGGCAACCCGGCTCGCTTCATCGCCGCATTCAATGAAGCCGGCGTCAAGGTGCTGCATAAATGCACCTCCGTACGCTTTGCCCTGAAGGCCCAGCAGTTGGGCGCCGATGCGGTGAGCATTACAGGATTTGAAGCTGCCGGGCATCCTGGCGAAGACTATGTGCCAAGTTTAGTGCTGATCCCTGCGACAGTGGCCAAATTGGAAATTCCAGTGGTGGCTGCCGGTGGTTTCGTCAACGGTCAGGGTCTGGTGGCGGCACTGGCACTGGGGGCCGAGGGTATCAGCATGGGCACCCGCTTCATGATGACCCGCGAGTCGCCTATGCACGAGGCGGTCAAACAGCGTTATTTACAGGCGACGGAGCGCGACACAACATTGATTTGCCGCTCTATCGGTGATTCGACACGCGTGCTTAAGAACGAACTGACGGCGAAAATCCTTGAGCTCGAAAAGGGTGAGATCACTCATGAGGAACTGCTCGGTCTGGCCAGCAGTCACCGTTGGGTTCAAGCAGCGCTTGCCGGCAACCCAGACGACGGCGCCTTCGCCGCAGGCATGGGGGTTGGCCTGATCGAGGATATTCCCAGTTGCGCCGAACTTATCCAGCGAATTATCAATGAAGCCCGCAGCAGCGTCGGTGAGCGTTTGAAAAACATGCTGGGCTAATAGCCTCGGCGCATTCGATATGTGCGCTCATCTGCGTCCTGGCAACCTGACACAGCTTGGCGAGAGGCCCCCATAAAGCCGCGTTTTTAGCGAATTTTTGCTCTAGACACCTTGGTTTTACGAGCGGCCGATCACATGACGTCAGCTATCAAGGGCCCTATATATTGGTTATGTCTGATTCCTCAAAAAATAATAACAAGGAGAGCACAATGGCTTCACGTCAAACGACTCATTGGCTGATCACTGGCGTTTCCAGTGGCTTCGGCCGGATACTCGCTCAAGCCGCTCTGGCGCGTGGCGATTCCGTGGTCGGAACCCTGCGGCGCACGTCGCAGATCAGCGAATTCGAAGCCCTGGCGCCAGGCCGTGCCCATGGCGTCCAACTCGATGTCACCGACGCTGAGTGCATCGACCCCGCGGTTACCAAATCCATCGCGGCACTGGGGCATATCGACATCCTGGTCAACAATGCCGGCTATGGCCTGTTCGGCGCCATCGAGGAAGCCACGGCTCAAGAGCTGCAACAGGTGATGGACACCAACTTCACCGGCCCGCTGCGCCTGATTCAAGCCGTCCTGCCCCATATGCGCGCCCGTAAACAGGGGCACATCATTAACTTCTCCTCGCTCGCGGGGATGATTGGCATGCCTGGCGTCGGCCTCTATTGCTCGGCGAAGTTTGCGCTTGAAGGCATGAGCGAGTCGCTGGCGAAAGAGCTCGCGCCGTTCGGCATCGAGGTCACGCTGATCGAGCCGGGAGGCTTTCGTACCAACTTCGCCAGCAGCTCTCTGGCGATTGTGGCCAACCCCATTGCGGCCTATGACGCGACACCGGCCGGGCAGACACGAAAACACATCAGCGGCTACGCCGGCCATGAGCCAGGTGACCCCGTCAAAGGCATGCAGGCGATTCTGGACATGCTTGACGCACCCAAGGCGCCGCTACGGCTGGTGTTGGGCGCCGATGCGGTGGCAGCGATCCGCGGAAAGTTAGGCCAGGTCCGCGCCGAGATCGACAGCTGGGAAAGCACCTCTGTCGCCACCGCCTTCGCCTGACCAGCCGACGCAAGGGTCACTACGTCATGAGCTTCAGCGGCACGTCAGCGCAACAACGCCAACGTGCCATGAGTCAGTGCAGCATCGCCAAAACGCGCGGCATAGGCGGTATTGACCGACTCGCTTTGAAAGCGGGTTTCGTTGATCAGGAACACAAACAACCCCCACGCAATCTCTCGGCGATAGCACTCCAGCGCCTCTTCAAAACCCGGTGCAGTGACCCCTTCCTCGGTCAGGCATTTCAGGTAGTGCGCCAGCAATGGTTGCTCCCACTCGCGGCGATCGACGATGTCCAACGCGCAGATCAGGTGGTAAGTCACATCAGCAAACCACGGCGCCCTGTTGATTTGCATGTCGAGAAAACCCGGCGTACCCAGGGGATCTTCGTACAGATTACCCAGATGAGTATCCCCGTGACTGAGGGTCGGCGGATGAGCCTGGTGCAGTCGTGCAAGCTCACCAAAGGCATGGCGCATCCACTCCAGATCATGCAAGCGCGTCGACACGGCGGCGCCACGAGGCGACTCAATGTAGCCACGCCAGACCTCGGGCTGCAAATAACGGTCGGCATACATCAGTGTATCGCCGGTCATGCGTGGTTCGACCCATGCCATCGGCGCGCCCGCCTGGAAATCCGAGTGATCCCACCATTGAGCATGATAGCGGGCCATCGCCTGCAGACGTCTTTTGACCTGGTCGGGACATTGTGGCTGTAGCGCATTGCAAAATCGTACGCCGGCCAGATTCAGATCCTCCATCAATATGATGGACTGGTAACTCGCGGGGTCCTCGTCGCTCTGGGCGAAGAAACACCGGGGCGTGTTCATGGCGACCCGAGGCAGTACCTCACGGTAAGTCCGTGTTTCCTTGGCATACATGAATCCCATGGACGCGCTATGGGCTTCGAACCCACCTTTAACAATCATGCGCCGCGGCAAACCGGCCAGCTCGCCCACCGCGTTATAGCGCAATTCAACCCGGATCTTGGTCGAGGTGCCTAACAGGACATCGACAACCCTGGCCTCGCGCACCTCTACCCCGGGCCAACTCAACGCCAGCGCCTCGCTCAACCATTGTGCGGTTATGCCTTCGATCGTCAGGGGAAGCCGCATGCTGCTACCTCAATCGTTGCAGCGCCTTAAACAGAAAACATCGGCGCACTCGCGCATGAACACCGCAACTCAATAGACGCTGGCGTTGGGCACCTTGGAAATGGGTTTTGACTCGCCCTCACCCGCGGCCAACTCGTCCGCGTCTGATGTGCTGACATCGTCGGACCGAAAGTCCGCCGGGCCTCGCAGCAGGAAATAGGACATCGCAGGTATCAGAATCAATGCTCCGACCATGTTCCCGATGAACAGGAAGGTCAGCAGGATGCCCATGTCGGCCTGGAATTTGATCGGCGACCATACCCAGGTCACCACGCCCGCAGCGAGGGTCAGGCCCACCAAGGCCACGACACGTCCGGTAAATTGCAAGGCATGGCGATAGGCTTCGATCAGACTTCGGCCGGCGCGCTGTTGTTGCAACTGGACACTGAGCAGATACAACGCGTAATCCACGCCAATCCCCACGCCCAGCGTAATCGCGGGCAAAGTCGCGACTTTCATGCCAATTCCCAACCCCACCATCAGCGCCTCGCACAAGAGGGTGCTGATGAACAGCGGTACCACGGCAATAACGGCGGCTTTCCAGTTACGAAAGGCGATCAGACACAGCAAGGACACCGTCGCATACAGTGCAAGCAACATCTTCACATTGGCGCGTTCGACCACAATGTTGGTCACCGCTTCTATCCCGGCGCTGCCTGCGGCCAACTGGAATTGGCGATCTTCGGTGTCATGTTGTTTGGCGAAGGCTTCCGACGCCTTGACCACACGCTCCAACGTGTCGGCCTTATGGTCTTGAAGATAAGCCACGATCGGGGTTACCGAACACCGCCGGTCTACCAGCTCGGGCTTATCCACCTGAACCTGCTCAATCGCGCCATTGAGGTTGCTGGGATTGCGCGGAATGCTCAGCCATTTGGGGCTGCCCTCATTCTGACCGGAAAACACCATTCGTACCGAGTCAGCCGCTGACATCGTCATCTGCACCCCGGGGACCTGCCGCAGCATGTTGCTCATGCGGTCGGCCTCTACCAGTGATGAGTATTGCTGGCAGCCACCTTCCGGGGTTTTCATCATGATCACGAACATATCGCTGGACAGCGCGTAGTGCTGGGTCAAATAACGCACATCTTTGTTGTAGCGCGAGTCAGGACGCAGTTCCGGAGCGCCGGCGTCCAGGTCGCCGATCTTGAGTTGGGTACCGACCACGAACCCGCCGATGGCCAGCAAGACCGCAACCGATACGGCTTTTATCGCCCGTCCACGCTGTGTGAAACTGGCGAAAAACTCCCAAAATCTACTGGTTCCTTCTCCACGCTCCTGGCGAATGCTGCGCTCGGCGGCGCTTTTGCTTACCCCGACATAAGACAGCGACACAGGAACCAGAACCAGGATAGTGAAGATCAGAATGCCGACACCAATGGACATACTGATAGCCAGTTCTTTGATCACCGGAATGTCGATGATGATCAACACAGCAAAGCCCACCACATTCGCCAGCAATGCGGTCAGCCCGGCGCGGAACAAACGGCGAAAGGTATAACGTGCGGCGACATATTTGTGCGTACCGCGCCCGATATCCTGCATGATCCCGTTCATTTTCTGCGCACCATGGGACAAGCCAATGGCAAAGATCAGAAAGGGCACCAGAATAAGATACGGATCCAGCACATAGCCGATGACACTGAGAATACCCAGCAGCCAACACACGCCCAGCGTGGCGTAAAAGACCAGTAATAGGGTGCTGCGAATGCAGCGCGTGTAGAGGAAAACAAATAACGCAGCGATAGCGGCGGCAAAGGCAAAAAATTCGCTGACCTGCCATAATCCATCGATAAGGTCTCCCACCAGTTTGGCAAAACCTATGATGTGAATTTTTATCTTGTCGGTTTCCAGCACCCGGACTTTGCTTTCCAATTGATGTGAAAAGTCGTTGTAGTCCAGGGGCAGATTAGTGTCCTGATTCTTGTCCATCAACGGCACGATGATCAGGCTCGACCGGAAATCGGACGCCACATAGTTGCCGACAATCCCCGACTGCAGGATGTTGCCACGCAAAGCATCCATCGCCGCAGCGGACCCGTCGAAAGGATCCGGCATGACCGGGCCACCGCGATAGCCCTCCTCCGTCACCTCGGTCCAGCGCAAGCTCGATGTCCATAGGCTGCGCAACGCCGACCGATCGACACCCGGCATCAGGAACAAGGTGTCGCTGGCTTTTTGCACGGTCTCAAGGAAGTCTTTGTCAAAGATGCTGCCTTGGGTATTCTCCACCACCACGCGTACGGAGTTACCCATCCCGCGCAGCGCATCCTTGTTCTGAAAGTAGTTCTGAATGTAGGGATGGGACTGGGGGATCATTTTTTCGAAACTGGCATTGACCGGCAGTTTCGAAGCCTGCCAACCCCAGAACACAGTCGCCAGCAGACAAATCAGCAGGATCGGCAGACGATGGTTGAAGATAAACCGTTCGAACCAGATGCCGCTGTTTCGATCAAAATCCTTGGGATCGCGGATGACTTGCATGTCACCCTGATTGCCGGCAGGAATAGCCATAAATGTCTTCTCGATTATTATTGTTCAGTAAGACTGGCCATAACACGATAGCCGCCCTGATCAATCCCCGGCTTTCACCGGTTACTGACCACTTGCACACCTGACAAGCCAACGATGGCGACCTGCCCTTTGAGCAGTGCCAGCCCAGCAAATAATGCAGGGTGAACGTCTGGCAATGGGGCAAAGCTTTTGCCCTGATCGCTGCTGACAAGGATTGCGCCGGCTTGACTGGCCAGCAGAATGCGCCCCTTATCATCGATAGCACCGTCGACAAGCCCTGCACTGCCGCCGGTTTCCATGCGTTCCCATGTGCTGCCCTGGTCGCTGGACTTGTAAGCGTTGCCGCGCAATCCGTAGGCAATCAGATAGTGCTCGTTACCCAGAACCCCGAAAAAGCTGCCGGGGTAGCCTGTGGACAGCTTGATGAAGCGTTGCTGGTCAGCGTCGAGCACAAAGACCGTGCCTTGCTCGCTGGCGATATAAAGGCGCCCATTTATCCCGGTAATCGCGTTGTAATGGAACATCTGCGGGTTATCGACCTTCTCCACCCAGGATTCCCAGGTTTTACCGCCGTCATGGGTCCCCACGATAGTGCCGAAGGCGCCAACGGCGAACCCGTTTAACGGATCACTGAACCAGACGCCCAGCATCGGCTGTTCCGGTCCGTTGGCAAAGTTCAGCTTGATCAAGTCCAGGTACTGGCCGGCTTTTTCATCGCCCTGGCTGGACAGGCTTTCAAAATGGTCGACCAACAGTTTCTGCAGGCTGTTGCCGTCGAGCTGTTTCTCCCAGGAGCTTGCACCATCCCCACTGTGCAAGACGATCCCATCGTGGCCCACCGCCCAGCCCTGCCGGTCAGTGACAAATTGCACGGATACCAGATCGGAACTCGCCGGTACCTTGGCTTGTAGCCAGCTTTTGCCCTGATCGTCGGATAACAACACCAAGCCTCTTGCGCCGACCGCCACAAGGCGTTGGCCGGCCAGCGTCGCCGCCGTCAATTGCGACGTACTCGCGAGCCGATTGATCTGCGCGGGCGCATTCAATGGATCTTCATAGGGTTGTGCGTGCAGCGCGGCATAAGGCAGCAACCCTAGCGACAACACTCCGAAGAGCAGTTTGCGGTAACCCGTCAAGAGCACCTCCAAAACGTTCAAAACAGGGGGTAGCAATCACCACCCCGCCCTGTGTTAATGGCTGGATCTGCGCGCAGCAGGTAATGGCCGCTCACCCAGAATATCCTCAGCGAATACCGGCCCCGGCCATAGCGGCAGGTGACAGTAAGTTGGGTGAGAACGGTTCCGACGTGTACCAACCCGTGCGGGTGTCAAAAGGCAGTGATGCCAAGCCATAGGCACCTTTGGTATGGTCGTACATCAACACCCCTTCACTTCGAATCATCGGTGTGCCTTCATAAGCGACAAACAACAAGAAGTTCTGCGAGCGGTACAACTTACCCGCGGCGTCATAGGCGTCGTACATCGTCATGTTCCAGCTGTCTTCGTCGAGGTAAAACACCTTCTTGGAGTTGACGTGACGTTGACCCGGTTTCAGCGTCGCTTCCACGACCCAAACCCGATGCAGTTCCCAGCGGACTTTGTCCGGGTTGGCAAAGCCTTTCTTGACCAGTTCATCCACCTTTGCCGAAGCCGTGCGGTACGTATTGTACGGGACGTACATCTCCTTCTTGCCGAGTAGTTTGAAGTCGAAACGATCCATCTTTCCGTCAAAACCGCTGATCTCGTCGAAGGTAATCAGGCCGCCGTACTGCGCAGAAACGGTGTCGTACTTGAACTCCGGCGCGAGTCGTACCCGGCGCTGGCCTGGAGAATAGGACCAGGCACTGTCAGCTTTGATATCCAGTCGTAGCGGCGAGTAGCGCATATCCTTGGAGCCCGACTTGGACGCGGGGGCATTGTTGGCGTTGAGCAAGCGGTTACTGTACTCAGAACTGGTTTTGGAACCATCCCAGTATTCGTGCTCGTAATGCACGTTAGCGTCGGTAATCAGCGTTTTTTCACCCGCACTGTCGATCAGGTAGGTCGCAAAATTGCCCACTTCGTAGGGCCGGAAAAACCGTGTGGTGAAGTTCCACATGGCCTCATAACCCGTTTTGGGAATTGGAAATGCGATCTGTGCATGAGCATCAGCCAGGCCAGTGTTATCGCCCTCAGTATGAGGCTTGGTGATATTGTTGATGGTATTGTCATGAGCAAATTTTGGCAGCGGTGGTGCACTTCGATGTGTGGGGTAAACATCGATACGATAGTCAGGGTAGCGAGACAACAGCGCCTTGTTACCATCATCGATTTTATCGGCATACTGCGCCATGTTTTTGCCGGTAATGGAAAATAACGGTTTTTCATTGGCATAGGGGTCGATGTAAGGGAAACCACCGGCAGCGTTGATAGGTTTGTATCCTGCCGGTGGCGTGGTCAATGCCTTGGCAGGATCATAGGCAGGAATGCTGCCATCACTGTTACCCGCGATGGTCGCGCCAAACTCAGTCAAGGTGGTGCCGATCTGCTTGATCTCGTCGGCACCAGGAGCACCGAAGCCTTGGGCCGCCATGGCATAGGAGACTGCGATGGAAAGAAGGTATTTCTTGTAGTTCATGTTTTTCACCCGTCCGTTCCGCACTGTTGAAAAAACTCAGAAAGAAGTTTTCAAGCTCAACGACAGCCAACCATGATCGTTCTGCGACCAACTCCCGGCCCCGGTCATGCCTTCTCCTCCGGTCGCTGGATGGGTCGTATGATTAGGCGACCAGGAATCGTTCCATGCCAACTTTATAACGTGTGTCTGGTAAATATCCGCTTGTACGCCAAACGAATAAGTGACCTGTCCTTCCGCGCCGGTCATGCCTCCGGTGGCCGCGTTACCTTGAAGACCATAGCTGACAAACACCGGCGAGCTGATATCGACGCCCGGGAAAACCTGCAACCAGCGTGGCGTGAAGTTGGTGGAGAACACCGTCGAATTGCGAGTCGCACACCCGTAGGTTTCATCGCCTGAACCCGCGCGACCGCTACGGTTGGCACACAGTGGCGAGTCGGACCCTTTCAGCGGGTAATTATTACCACCCAGAGGCGTGAACACGCCACCTGCACTGATGCCAAATGCCGGGTTATAGGTGACTTCGTCAAGGTGTTGAAGCGCCAGTTCGGCGGCAACTTCACCAGCGTCCCAAAACCTGGTTTCAGGCAGCAGCTTTACCGCGTTCAGTACCAGACCATAGACGTTTCCGCGGGGAGCATTTTCGGAGTCGAACCCAGCGATCACGCCCGGGGCAACTTGAGCAAGCCGCCCCGTTACCGGCGTAAACAACTGCGCATTGCGCCGATAGGTGGCTTCCATCCCGAAGTTAACCCCTTCGATGTTTTGCTCCATCGCAAAACCAAAGAGCTGGTTCTTTTTCGGGTTGTAAAAACGGTCCAGCGTGCCATCAGGCGCGGTCGCAAACGGATTCGGGGTTTTCTCATAGAACTCGCGGTAAACCAGGCTCATGTTGCCGCCATCCAGGAAATCGGGTTGCCACTTGGCCATAACCCCCCAGTCGTGGTCTCCGCTGCCCGGTTTATTGTGAGTGGAGCCGATCAGGGGGCCGTCAGCCCCATAGAAAGCCGGCGATGCGGCTTCAAAATAAGTACCGCCCTCTGGATAACGATCGCGACGCCACTCCAGTGAGTACTGCCAGGCAAGCGAGAACTCAGGCGTGAGCTGCGTAGTACCGGTAAATTGATTCTGCGGCAGAAATAGCTCCTTGGCTTCCAGGCCAGGACTGAGTGCCGCTTTCTGTAGATCCATCGCCGCTTGGCCATAGGCAATCGACGACTGCTTCGATTGAGGGAAGAGCGAGTTCCCCCAATAGATGTTGTGTCTACCGAATTTTACCGATGTTGTGGTTTGACCAAGGTCAAAGGTATTGAACACAAACGCGTCAAGCACTTCAGCATATGGCCCGCTCGTGTAGTTGCGGGTGTAGTCCGAATACTTGCCGTTTTTGAAGAACTCATTGGAAAGAAAGTTATTCGTTGTGGGGTCATCCACACCACCGCCGTAGGTTGAGTCGTACCAGCCCGCCGCGCTGACACGCAGGCCGTAGCTCCCCTTGATGATCAAATCGAATTCGGACAGCACGTCGAGGCGATTCAGAATCACATCGCCCTTCTTGAATCGATTATTACCCAACGCGACCGCGTTGTTGTTGGCATCAGCCGTTCCATTAGGCCCTAGCTTCAACCGCGAATCCGTGCCTTCCCCGCGGATACCCAGGTTGTAGCGAACCGTGGTGTCCAGACGGCTCTGAATGTCCGGATTGCCAAAATCAAGACTGACTGCGTTGGCGTCGTTGATCACACCGGCCACCGCCAATGCCAACACTGACACCTGCAGGAGATGACGCCGGTAAAGCCTATGCTGAGGTTGTGCGAAGCGAAGATTCATTATTATTGTTCTCCATCTCTGATGCCACACCCGCTAGGTGCCCATAGGAGGCGCCGGATACCGGCAACCGCTCCCGTTTTTTATTTTTATCTCCCCTCGCCGGGTTTCGCGAAAGGGTGCCTATCGCTCATTTTTAATGAACATCGTTCAGATAATTGTACATGAGCGACAGGTTGTCAATCCCAACCCAGTAACGATTCGCTCTTGCGACCATCCGTATGCACTCCGGCGACAAACGACAGCTCGACCGGCTGTTGAATCGACTCCTTCACTTATCAAGACCTCAGATCGAGGATCCGGCATTGACGTCGGACACATATATGAATAACGTTCAATAACCACCTTACAACACCAACAACAAACAGAGGGTCGTTTTATGAGCAAGGTCGATTTCAGCGGACGCGTCGCCATCGTCACGGGTTCAGGAGGCGGCCTTGGCCGGACCTACGCGATGGAGCTCGCCGCACGTGGCGCCTCAGTGGTGATCAATGATTTGGGTGGCAGTTTTGACGGCAAAGGTGGTTCTCATCGGATGGCCGACCAGGTGGTCGAGGAAATCCGCGCTGCCGGCGGCAAGGCGGTGGCCAACTATGATTCAGTGGCCACCCGTACCGGAGGCGAGGCCATCGTTCAGGCTGCGCTGGATGCCTTTGGCAAAGTCGACATTGTTATCAATAACGCAGGCCATCTGCGCAATGCACGGTTTGAAGACCTGAATGACGAAGACCTGGACTCGATCATTGATGTGCATCTCAAAGGCGCGATCTACGTCACCCAACCTGCCTACAAAATCATGAAAAAACAAGGATACGGCAGAGTGGTATTTGCCTCTTCGGCCGCAGGTGTTTTCGGTAACGCACAGCAAGCTGCCTATGGGACCGCAAAAGCAGGGCTTATCGGCTTGATGAACGTTTTGTCGCTTGAGGGCCAGGAGCATGGTGTGCTGTGCAACGCTTTGTTGCCAACCGCCAACAGCCGCATGGCCGAGGCCATGGACCCAAAACAGCTCGAAGCCTTCGGTGCTCAGTACGCTGCCTTCGGTGAACATTTGGGGCAATCCTATGAGCCGGCATTTGTCACCCCACTGGTCGTCTATCTTGCCAGCCAAACCTGCCAGAGTACTCACGCCATCTATTCGGCTTCGGTAGGCCGCTACGCCCGCGCGTTCATCGGTATCGCCGATGGCTGGAACGGTCCTCGTCTTGAACCTGCCACAGTTGAAGAGGTGGCGGCCAACTTCGAGCAAATTACCGATACCCGCAGCTATAATATCCCTGGCTCATTGTCCGACGAATTCGACATCATCAATCGCAATTTCCGCAAGTAAAACGCTACCGATAGCAGCCGCCTCATGGAGGCGGTCGCATCGCTGACGAAGCCCGCCCCTAACAATAATAAAGGCACGCGCCCATGGGCAACTTCTCGATCAAATCCAAACTGGCGTTCATGGCCGGGTTTGCAACGTTGATGCTGATGCTGGTCGGCCTCAGCGGCTGGAATGGCATACGCCAATTAAGCGCCGCGCTGGACCACATCAGCAATGAAACAGATCCTGCGGTGAGTCATCTGCTGACCCTGCGCCTAGGGCAACTTGGCACGGTCAACTCGACCCGGGAAATGATCGGCTGGAGTCTGGACCAGTTCGATGCCATCGACGATAAAACCCTGATCATTGAAGAGGCCCACGCCTTCTATAGCAGCGTGGCACAGGACAAAGAGTCGGCAGAACTCATGGCCGCTCAAGCCTATGATAGCTACGCAAAACTGCCTAAAAACCCGGAAGAAATCGAGGCATGGAAATCCGTTCAGAGCGAATGGACGAATTTCAAGGACAGCAATGACTCAATCCGTCGGCTGCTCGAACAGTTGCGTACCGCCACATCCTGGGGCGCATTACGGCAGAACATGAGCGAGGTAACCGGTCTGGATCAGGTAGCCCAAAGCGCGGTCAACAACCTGGCCGTGGCCTTGGATAAACTGATCCAGCTCAACAAAGGTTATGCCAACCAGGCAAAACTTGACGGCGAACATGCCCGACAACGCGCACTGCAATGGATCCTGGCCATGTCTGGCGCAGCCGTGCTCGGCCTGGGTTTGATCACCTTTCTGGTCGCCCGCAACATTGTCGGTGCCCTGACCACGATGCGCAGCACCATCGTCGAAGTCGCCCAAAGCAATGATTTCACCTTGCGCGCTCAGATTCGCGGACGCGATGAGACCAGCCAGACCGCCCGCGCCTTTAACCAATTGCTCGACAAGCTCCAGCTGTCGTTGCGCGAAGTGCTGAACAACGCCGACCAACTCTCCCAAGTGTCCGACAGCGCGTATAACGCATCGCGCCACGTGTCAGCCTCCTCTACCAGTCAGAGCGAGGCGGCGACCCTGATCGCCGCGGCGGTCGAACAGATGTCGGTCAGCATTGGTCAGGTCAGTGAAAGCACGCAGGACGCGCTGCTGCGCGCTCAGCAAGCTGGCGAAACAGCAAGTCAGGGCAGCGCCATTATCACGCGCAATACACTGGAAATGGATCTGATCGCCGCCACGGTCAGTGATACCGGTATTACGATTACTGATTTAGGGCAGCAGTCAGACAAAATATCCCTGGTCATGCAGGTCATTCGCGACGTCGCAGAGCAAACGAACCTGCTGGCCCTTAATGCCGCGATTGAAGCTGCACGCGCCGGCGAACAAGGACGGGGATTTGCCGTGGTCGCGGACGAAGTTCGCAAGCTCGCTGGGCGTACCTCCGTGTCATCGGATGAAATCGCGCAGGTGGTGACAACGATCCAAGCGTCCGCGCGCGAGGCCATGACCCGAATGCTCAGCGTCACTGATCGCGTGGTTGCCGGCAAACAGCTGTCGGACCAGGTGGCCGATCGCATGCAGACGATTCGTGTCAGCGCCAGTCAGGTAGGCGACGCCATTGACTTGATAGCCAGCGCCATCGATCAACAGAACACCGCCACACAAGACATCGCTCGCAGGGTCGAATTGGTGGCGCGCATGAGTGAAGAAAACAGCCAATCGGCGAGTCAGACGTCGGAAATCTCCAGCCAACTCAATACCCTCGCGCGCTCGCTACAGGCCACGGCCGGCCAGTTCCGGGTCTGAATCGGATGAGCCACGGGAAACGTTATGCAAGATGACTTGATTCCGCTCAACGCCCTTTACGGTCAGGGCTGTTATCGACGACGGATATTGCTGCAACGCAATGGCCGCACCGTAGTCGCCGAGCTGGAAGACGACTATCACGGTTTTCGCCTGGCGCTGGAGCATGACGAGCAGTGCTTGACCCACATTACCGCCCAGAGCCTGCGCATTCCGACCACCGCCTGCCTGGAAGCACCGGCCTTGTTGCACGCGTTGGTGGGGCATCCTCTGACTCCGGATCGTATGCAGTTTCGCAAAGACACGGCGCCTCGTCTGCATTGCACGCATTTACATGATTTGCTGTGGTTGGCGATGGCACACGCTGGCCGGTGCGAGGACACGCGCCTCTACGACATTGAAGTACCGGACGTGCGCGAGGGTATGACTCGGGTCAATGTTCAACTCAATGGCCGGGAAATCCTGGCCTGGGAGACTGATCTCGACGCCTTGCTGGGGCCTGCCCAACAGGTGGGGAAACCCTTGCGCAATGGCTTTTCACACTGGGCTGCGCAGGACTATTGCGGTGACCGGCTGGAAGCGGCCTATGTGCTGCAGATCGCAGTGATGGTCGCACGCGCCCGCCAGCTGGATGTGGAGGCGATGCGCGCTGGTCGGAACCAGCCTGTTAAAGCACTGCTGGGTGCTTGCCATGCGTTTCAGGCCAACGTCATTGACCGCGCCCTGCCCGTATTGGGCACCGTGCGCGACTTCAGCGAGCGGCCGCAGGACCTGCTGCTGTTCGAGTGAAGGCGCCCGCTGGCGCCCTCCTCTTTCTACTGGCGCTCAGACAATACGTTTTTTTCGCAAGTCCTGGACCGCAGAATCATCCAAACCCAGTAATCCCTTGAGAATTTCGTCCGTGTGTTCTCCCTGGATCGGCGGCGCCGTGTACTCGGTGATCGGCGTCCCGGAGAACTTCACAGGGTTAGCCACCAGCTTTACCGTGCCGCTGGCCGACAAGGCATGCTTGGCCTCAACACACATAGTGCGCGACTGAACATGAGGGTCGGCAAACACCTTGTCCAGGGTATTGATGGGACCAGCAGGCACTCCGGCCTCATCCAGCGCAGTCAGCAAATCGTTTAATTGCCATGTGGCCACCAGCGGTTCAAACACTTCTCCCAACGCGCGACGATTGACCACGCGCAAGGCAATTTCCGAGAAACGCTCGTCGGTGGTCAACTCCGGATGACCGAGCACGGCGCACAGGCGTGCGTATTGCTCGTTATTACCGGCGACCACCATGATGTCGCCGTCTGCACAATGGAACATGCGTGACGGCATGCCGCCATTGCCCTCGGTCCCCCGCCGCACCGGTATGTCGCCGGAGACCAGGTACTGACTGGCGTAATGCGAGGTCGCGGCGATCAACGAGTCCAGCAAGGCGACGTCGATGTGCTGCCCCGGCTCGCCGTTCAGGTCCCGAGCATAGAGGGCCGCCTGAATCGCATAGGCCGCGTATTGACCTGCCAGGATGTCGGCCAGGCTAGGCCCGGTTTTCATCGGTCCACCGCCCGGAACATCGTCCGGCAGACCGGTGATGCTCATCAACCCCCCCATGGCCTGGAAGATCGAGTCGTAACCCGGACGAGGCGCGTAGGGTCCGGTCTGGCCAAAGCCGGTCAATGAACAATAAATCAGGTTAGGGTTGACCTGTTTCAGGCTTTCATAATCAAGCCCATAGCGCTTCAGATCACCGACCTTATAGTTTTCCAGCAGCACGTCGCACTTGGCGACCAGTGCGCGGATCAACGCCTGCCCCTCCGGTTTCGCGATATCACAGCTGAGGGATTTCTTGTTGCGGTTGGTGCTGATGTAAAACGATGATTCGCGCGTGTTATTACCCTCGGCATCCTTGAGGAAGGGTGGGCCGAACTGGCGTGAATCATCGCCCTTGCCTGGACGCTCAATTTTGATCACTTCGGCGCCGAGGTCGGCAAGCATCTGTGCTGCCCAGGGGCCGGCGAGAATTCGGCTCATATCCAGCACGCGGATACGAGAAAGCGGGCCTTTAGCCATTTTGTTATGTCCTTTTTAACGTCCGATAAAACGCGCAGTCCGCTTTTCGACAAACGACTGTACGCCCTCTTTGGCGTCTTCAGTGTTGTAGAGAAACTTCTGCGTCGATTGAATCTTCGAATACGCCGTCAGCCAGCCTTGCCCGAGGGAAATACGCGCATTCTCACGTGTAGCCTGAACCGCCAGTGGCGCTTGAGCCGCGATTTTTTCCGCGTATTCAAGGGCTTTTGCAAACTCTTCGCCGGGCTCAACCACATCCTGCACGAAGTTCATGCGATAGGCATCCTGGGCACTGAACTCATCCCCGGTCAGAAGCACCTTCATCGCATTGCCCCAGCCTGTACGCTCGACCATCCTGATCGTAGCGCCGCAGCCGGCCATGATCCCGCGCTTGACCTCCAACTGAGAAAACCTGCAATTGCTCGCAGCGACCGCAATGTCGCTGGCCAGCATCAACTCGACCGCAACCGTAAAGCAAATACCCTTGAGGGCGATGACCACCGGTTTTTTGCGTAACGGTTCACGCAGGTTGAAAGGGTCTGCCTCACTGGCCGGAAACAGCGCTTTGCCTTCCTTTCGCAGCGGCGCGATCTTTGGCATATCCAAACCGGCGGTGAAGTGATCACCTTCGGCGTACAACAATCCGCAAAACAATTCCGGCGACTCTTCCAGTCGGGTAAACGCCCTCGCCAGTTCTTCGAACATTTTGGGTGTGAAGCCGTTGCGCTTTTCTGGCCGGTCGATGCCGATCAGCAAAATATTGCCCTGTTGCCGGGCCGTTACTTGCCCGTCTGGATCGCGTGTGTCGGTCATGCGCCTACCCCCTGGTTGCCTGCCTTGCATCGTGACATCGGTACCCTGCTCAACCCGCCATAAACCCACGCAAGCGCATTGACAGCCACCAAAGCTGTGTTCAGAATGATAAACACTGTTCACAATATTGACAATAGCATCAGTCCCGCTCAATGACCGTTCTGACACCGGATGGACACATGCCGCAGTGTGAACCTGAAACCTCCAGCGTCTCCTTGTCGCCGCTGCACTACCCGCTGTTTCGCGCAGTTTGGGTTGCCACGCTCGCTGCCAATATCGGCGTATGGATGCAGAACGTCGCGGCGGCCTGGTTGATGACGTCCATCAGTGACTCACCACTGATGGTCGCGCTGATTCAGACCGCGATTACGTTGCCTGCCTTTATGTTCGGCTTGCCTGCGGGGGTCATGGCCGACCTGGTCGAAAAACGCAAGTTGTTGCTGCTGACCCATACCTGGATGTTGATCGCCACGGGACTGTTGTGCCTCCTATTGCAGCTCGATGCCATTACCCCATGGAGCCTCTTGCTCCTGACCTTTTTGCTGGGCAGTGGCAGTGCCGCAAGCATCCCCGCCTGGCAGGCCTCCACCTCGGACGCTGTACCTCGCATAGCCCTGCGGGCGGCCATCAACCTCAACGGCATTGCCTATAACGCCGCTCGCGCTGTCGGACCGGCCCTCGCCGGACTGGTCATTGCAGCAGCGGGGGCCAAAATGGTCTTCACCATCAACATCGTTTTGTTCCTGATTGTGCTGTCGCTCTTCATCTTCGCGTACCGCCCCAACGTTGCCCCACTGCTGACGACAGAGCGACTGTTTCCTGCCATGCGCGGAGGACTGCGCTACGTCCGACACGCCAAACCTTTACATGGGCACATCATTCGCACTTTCGCCTTTATCGGCTGCGCTAGCGGTTTATGGGCGCTACTGCCGCTGGTGGCAAAAAATATCGAGACGGGCGGTTCCAGCGTCTATGGGCTGTTGCTAGGCAGCCTGGGCGCGGGTGCGGTGGCGGGCGGTTTATTGCTACAACGCTTTCGCAATCGCCTCAGCAACCTGCAGCAGTTGGTGATGGTGTCGAACGTTGCGTTTGCCGGCGCCATATTAATTGCTGCCTGGTCGACTTCACTTTGGGTGATTTGCCCTGCGCTGATCATGGGTGGCGCGAGTTGGATCAGTTTCAACTCAACCATCAGTGCAGCCTATCAGACCAGCCTTCCTGCCTGGGTCAGGGCGCGGGCATTGGCCATTTTCATGCTGACCTTTCAGGGTTCCATGGCGCTGGGAGGAGTGTTTTGGGGCAGCATTGCCAGCCATCTGAGCGTCGCCCAGACCCTGACACTGGCAGCCTGCCTGATTGGTCTGAGCCTGTTACTGACCCGCAGGTTGCCAGTTCGCATGGGCCACGATGACGACGTCACATTGTCGCAACACTGGGCAGAACCAACGATTGTGGGCCACCTGGGACCCGATGATGGCCCGGTAGCGGTGCAAGTCGACTATCACATCCCGTACGAAAACCGTTTCGCGTTCACCCAAAGCATTTATCAGTTGGGCAAGGTTCGTCGTCGTGACGGGGCCAGCCATTGGCTGCTGTACCGCGATGTCGCTGACCCGGGGCATTTCAGCGAGCGCTTTATCATTGCCTCCTGGGGGGAACATCAACGCCAGCGCGGACGCTCGACGCTGGCCGACCGAGAGCAGGAACAAGCACTGCGTCAGTTCTTCAAGCCCGGTTCAAGTGCGGTGATGTCGCTGTATATCGTCGCGCCCTATCCCGACGCTGCGGCAGATACCGCTATCCAAAAAACAACCGAGGCCATCGTAGCCGCCGGTACACCGCCCCCTGGAGGAAAGAGTTTTGTCTGATCGTGAATACATGGAATTCGACGTGGTCATCGTCGGTGCCGGCCCCGCTGGCCTTGCCGCCGCCTGCCGACTGAAGCAAAAAGCGGCTGAAGCCGGCAAGGAAATCAGCGTCTGCGTGGTGGAAAAAGGTTCCGAAGTCGGCGCTCACATCCTCTCGGGCGCCGTGTTCGAACCCCGCGCCCTGAACGAACTGTTCCCGGACTGGAAGGCACTCGGTGCCCCGCTCAACACCCCCGTGGTGCGCGATGACATCTATGTGCTGCGCAGCGCCGACACCTCGACCAAGGTGCCCGACTTCTTTGTGCCCAAGACCATGCACAACGAAGGCAACTACATCATCTCCCTGGGCAACCTGTGCCGCTGGCTGGCCCAGCAGGCCGAGAACCTGGGCGTGGAAATCTACCCAGGCTTCGCCGCCCAGGAAGCGCTGTTCGATGAAAACGGCGTGGTACGCGGGATCATCACCGGCGACCTCGGTGTCGACCGTGAAGGCAACCCGAAAGAAGGCCTTTATACCCCCGGCATGGAGCTGCGTGGCAAGTACACCCTGTTCGCCGAAGGCTGCCGTGGCCACATCGGCAAGCAACTGATCCAGCGCTTCAACCTGGACAGCGACGCCGACGCCCAGCACTACGGCATCGGCCTGAAGGAAATCTGGGAAATCGACCCGGCCAAACACGAGCAAGGCCTGGTGGTGCACACCGCCGGCTGGCCGCTGGACGTGATGGGCACCGAGAACACCGGCGGTTCCTTCCTTTATCACCTGGACAACAATCAGGTAGTCGTAGGGTTGATCGTTGACCTGTCCTACGGCAATGCGTACCTGTCGCCCTTCGACGAGTTCCAGCGCCTCAAGCATCACCCGGTGATCAGCCAGTACCTGGAAGGTGGCAAACGCATCAGCTACGGCGCCCGCGCCATCTGCAAAGGCGGCCTGAACTCGCTGCCGAAAATGGTCTTCCCGGGCGGCGCGTTGATAGGCTGCGACCTCGGCACGCTGAACTTCGCCAAGATCAAGGGCAGCCACACCGCGATGAAGTCCGGCATGTTAGCCGCTGAGGCCGTGGCCGACGCGCTGTTCGCTGGTAAGGAAGGTGGCGATGAGCTGCACACCTACGTCGACGCGTTCAAGTCGAGCTGGCTGTATGACGAGCTGTTCGCCAGCCGTAACTTCGGCGCTGCACTGCACAAGTTCGGCCCGCTCCTCGGCGGTGCGTTCAACTTTGTCGACCAGAACCTGTTTGGCGGCAAGATTCCGCTGACCCTGCGCGACACAAAACCGGATTACGCCTGCATGAAGCTCGCGGCCGACTCGGCGAAGCTCAACTACCCGAAACCGGACGGCAAACTCAGCTTCGACAAACTCAGCTCGGTGTTCCTCTCCAGTACTAACCATGAAGAAGAACAGCCGTGCCACCTGAAACTTCAAGATCCCCTCATCCCACTACACACCAACCTGCCGCTGTATGACGAACCGGCGCAGCGTTACTGCCCGGCCGGCGTGTACGAAGTGATCGTCAAGGAAGATGGTGAGAAGCGCTTCCAGATCAATGCGCAGAACTGCGTGCACTGCAAAACCTGCGACATCAAAGACCCCTCGCAGAACATCATCTGGTGGGTGCCTGAAGGGGCCGGTGGTCCCAACTATCCCAATATGTAAACCACCGAAGACCGTCCTTACGACGTCCAGCAACCTGGAGCCAGACATGAGCTATCAACACTTGACCCCGCACACGCTGATCCTTGAGGTGCATGACCGGGTCGGCCTGATCCGCTTGAACCGACCCGAAGCTTACAACGCCCTCAACGATCAATTGATGAATGAACTGACGCTGGCACTCGATGCCTTCGAAGCTGACGATGCTATCGGCGCCATTATCATCACCGGCAGTGACAAAGCGTTCGCCGCCGGGGCAGACATCAAGATGATGCGCGAGTGGGACATGATGAACGTCTTCAAGCGCCAGTTCATCACTGCCAATTGGGAGCGCGCAACGCGCTGTCGCAAACCGGTAGTGGCGGCAGTCGCCGGTTTGGCATTGGGTGGCGGCTGCGAGCTGGCGATGATGTGCGACATCATCCTCGCTGCCGACAACGCACGCTTCGCCCTGCCGGAAATCACCCTGGCCACGATTCCCGGTGCCGGCGGTACGCAGCGGTTGACCCGCGCCATTGGCAAATCCAAGGCTATGGAAATGATCCTGAGCGGGCGCTCCATGTTTGCTGAAGAGGCCGAACGCTGTGGGTTGGTCAGTCAGGTGCTACCCGTCGCCGAGCTGCTGGATCAAGCCTTGTTGCTGGCGAAGAAAATTGCCAACTTCTCGCTGCCGGTCTCGATGATTGCCAAGGAGTGCGTCAACCGAGCGTTCGAAAGCTCCCTGACAGAAGGTGTGATGTATGAGCGCCGCATGTCCTACGTCACTTTCGGTACTGAGGATCAGAAAGAAGGGATGGCAGCCTTCAGCGAAAAACGCGCTGCCGTGTTCAAACATCGCTGAGGGCGGGGTCATGACCATAAAAGAAGATAGCGCAACGCTGATGCCCTATTCCGAATACCGCATGGAAGTACCGTTTCTCGATCACTTGAGCGTTATGGTCGAACGCCAGGATAAAGGCGCAACCATGGTGGTTAATCTCGATAGAAAGCACATGAACGGCGGCATGCAGGCTCATGGGGGCTTGATCATGACGTTGCTCGACATGGCGATGGCCAGCGCCGCCCGGCATGGCGATGAACTCGATCGCTCCAGTGTCACCGTGGAGATGAAATGCAACTTTATCCGCCCCGGTGGCGCGGTTGGTGCAACCTTGCGTGCCAGCGGCCGCTTGCGCCACGGGACTCGCTCCCTGGCATTTTGCGAAGGCGATGTGTATGACCGTGAGGGCCAATTGATTGCCACCGCCAGCGGCATATTCAAGTACATGAACAAGCCGCTCAACGGCGATATCTGAACCTAGTACTCGGGATATGAACGATGTCTGACGCGTTGGATTTCCAAATGACCGTGCCCGAGCTGCAAGCCGTAAGCGACCGTAATCCATTCAATGTCTGGCTGGGTGTGCAGGTGTTGAATGTTGATCCAACGTCGATAGTGCTGCGGGTTGGTGGACGTCCTGAATTCATCGGCACAGCGATCTTGCAGCGAGTGCACGGAGGCATTCTCAGCAGTCTGGTCGATATCGCATGCGGTTATACGGTCATGGCCCGTACCGGTTTCGGCGTTTCCACCGTATCACTGCTCACAGACTTCCACCATTCAGCCAACCTGGGCGAGTTGCAGGTTGTAGGGAGCATTGTGCACCGCGGTAATCGTCTGAACTGTGCCGAAGCGCACATCAGCAATGCGGCGGGGCAATTGCTCGCCAGCGGACGCGGGCAATTTTACAACACCCAGACTGTCCTGCCCGAAGTGGCTGACAGGTTGGTACACCCAACCAAAGGCTTTGAGCCTCGATAACTGGGAGACGCTCAATGCGTAAAGCTCTTTTCAAGACGCGTATTACCGAAATGCTCGGTATCCGCCACCCCATTCTGTGCGGCGGCATGGGCCCCAAAGTGTCTGACTCGCGTTACGTGGCCGCCGTCGTCAAGGCTGGCGGCATGGGTTTTATCGTCGCCGCCGGTTTTCCGGACCCCGACGAATTTCGTGACCAACTGCGAACCTGCAAAGCATTGACCGGTGGAATGCCTTTTGGCGTAAATCTCTACATTTCCCGCCAAGCCGGCGGTGCCGAGCGCCTGGACCGTCAATTGCAAATTCTTATCGACGAAGAAGTGATGTGCGTGGAGACCGCCGGGGCCAGTCCGGAGCCCATCGTTGCGCGCCTTAAAGAAGCCGGAATCAAGATTCTGCACAAAGTGCCCGCCGTGAAATACGCTCATACGGCTGCCCGTTTCGGCGTCGATGCCGTGATCATTGTCGGGAATGACTGCGGAGGACACCCCGGCCTATTCGGCATCAGCAGCATGGTCCAGGGGGCACATGGCCCCGCCGTCATTGATCTGCCGGTGATCATCGGCGGCGGTATTGGCACCGGCAGGCAAGTTGCGGCAACCCTTGCCATGGGGGCCGATGCAGTGATCATGGGCTCGCGCATGTTGGTGGCTGAAGAATTGAACATTCATGAGCACTACAAACAGCTGGTAGTGAGGGGGGATGGCAGCGAAAGTGTCGTGGTCAAGAAAGCCATCCGCGACCATCACCGGGTATTGCACAACGATAGTGCTCGGGCCGTGATCGAGCTGGATGAAGCCAAGGTAACCGACTTCGAACAATACCGTCCGCATGTGATCGGCGCTCTTGCCACCCAGGCCTACGCCTCGGGAGACAGCAGTAAGGGCATGCTGGACTATGGGCCAGCGGTGATTTTTGCCGATGCCATCAAACCGGTCGAACTCATCTTCGATGAAATGCTCGACGATGCAATGCTAGCCATGGGGCGTCTCAACGAATTGGCACGGGTCGGCGGGCACTCGGTATGACGACTGACGTTCTGATCCAATCCCGAAGTAAAGGTGTGCTGGCACTGACCCTTAATCGCCCGGCAGCGCGGAATGCGCTCAATCTGGAACTGGCCCGGGCGCTGACCCTGGCGCTGACGGCTTTCGAGAATGATCCCGAGTTGCGCGTGGCCACCTTGACCGGGAGTAACCCAGCATTTTGCGCCGGACTCGACCTCAAAGACTTTTCAACACCCGATGCACCTCGCCATGAAGTCGCGGCACTGCTCGACTTGGTGCCCAACCTGAGCAAGCCGATTATCGCCGCCGTCAACGGAGCGGCCATGACCGGTGGGCTGGAACTGGCCTTGGGCTGCGATTTCATCATTGCCTCGACACTGGCTCGATTTGCCGACACCCATACCAAAATCGGCGCGCTGTCCGGAAGCGGTGCGACATCGCGCTTGCCTTTCGCTGTTGGCGTGCGGTGGGGCAAACAGCTGAGCCTGACCGGCCAGCCGATCGACGCCGAAACAGCCCTGCGCATCGGGCTTGTCAACGAATTGCATGCACCAGAGACCTTACTCGCTTACGTGCAGGACCTTGCAGAATGCATCGCAAGCCACGACGTTCAACTGGTGGGCACGGTCAAACGTGTACTGGATGATGGCGCGCGCAGCTCGCTGGCCAATGCCCAACAACTGGAAAAGAAAGCGCTGGCGGCCAGCAAGCTAAAGGGTGGCACGACATGGAAAACGCCCTGAAACAACCGCCTTACTCTGGAGCTGCGATGAAACTCAACGGCGTAAAAGTCTTGGACCTGACACAGTTCATGCCCGGTTCCGTCCTGACAGGGATGATGGCCGACCATGGCGCCGAGGTGATCAAAATCGAATCCCCTGGCGGCGATCCGACCCGCCAGCATGAACACCGCGACGATCCTGATCTCGCTGCTGCAACCGTGGGATTCTTTGCCCGTTGCAACCGGGGCAAATATAGCCTGTCCCTGGACCTTAAGCGCTTCGCCGCCAAGGAGATCCTCTACCGTCTGGTCGAAGACGCCGATGTGCTGGTCGAGTCATTTCGCCCGGGCGTGGCCGAGCGTCTTGGTATGGATTACGAGACCCTGCGCCAGCGCAACCCCCGGTTGATCTACTGCTCGTTGAGCGCCTTTGGCCAAACCGGCCCCTTGCGCGACACCCCGGCCCATGACAGTGTTGTTCAGGCGTATGGTGGCTCCCTACCCTTGGCCAATGACGCAACGCCGGTGACCGATTGCCTGCCCACTGCGGCGCTGGCCGGCGCACTGAACGGGTTAGTCGCGATTCTGATGGCATTGCTCAGCGCCCGCGGCAACGGTCGCGGCGAACGCATCGATATAGCCATGCGAGACTGCCTCTTGCCGGCGCAACCCTTCCGTTCCCGTACGGACCACCCTGAGGAGGATCAGGGCCTGGCAATGTGCAGCGCTTACCGTACCTCTGACGACCTGTGGCTTTGCCTGGGTGGCCGGGAGCGCGTCTTCTGCGAAAACCTGCTGAGGCCTCTGGGTCGAGCTGACCTGATCGAAGTCGCCACAGGAGCGACGAGCGGTGACCAAGGGCCCGTGCATGCCTTCCTTGCAGAGGTTTTCAGCAAACAGTCGCGGGCCTATTGGCTGCCATGGCTGGAGACGCGTGGCATCAGTGCCGCGCCAGTGCTTGATGTGCGGGATGCCCTCAAGCATCCCCAGACCCAAGCACGACAGATGCTCCTTGTCGATAGTCAAGGCCGTGAGCACATTGGCACTGCACTCAAATTCCAGGAAGAGCCTGGCATACCGAACCTGCGCGTGCCGCGTTTGGGGGAGGACAATGCAACGATATTGTCGGCGCTGGGTTACCGTGAACAAGAGATTGCCGCATTGCGCCGCGCGGGGGTCATCCATTCACACTGAATGATCGGCTGGCCGTTCGTCTGGTGCTGCACGCTCGCGCTCGGCAATGCGTTCGATCAGGCTGATCATCGCCCGCAGGGCCGGGGTCAATGCACGAGGCACCCAAGCGACCGCTGCTTCACCATGCATCGAATCAGGCAGGTCTCGCACCGTGACGAATCGCACACCGTCTATCGGCAGGTGTCGTGCAGTGTCCTGCACGAAACCGATCCCCAGCTCATTGGCGACCAGATTGAACATGCTGTACGGCTGCGCAACTTGTTGAATGCGCTTGGGTGAAAACCCGGCTTTGCGGCACGCGGACTCAAGTGCCGTGTGAAAGTGAGGCGTCAGATGCTGCGGCGACAGCACAAACGAATGACCGGCGAGTTCTGCCAGCCGCAAGGTTCCATTCTCATCACCCAGTTTCCACTTGGCGGGTACCGCCACAATGACGCGGGAATACTCAATGACTCTGACATCCAGGCCGTCGGTATTCACCATGTTGCGGTTGAGAATGCCGATGTCCAGGTTACCGTTACGTAACCCCTCGACCTGTTGGGTGCTGAGCTGTTCATCGAGCTGGACTTCGATATTGGGCCAGCGCTCATTGAACACCTTGACCGCCGCCGGCAAGATCCGCATCGCGCTCATAGGTGAGAACGCGATTCGCATTCGGCTCAATTCTCCCCGCGCCTGGCGGCGCACTGCCTGCTCGGCAAAATCAACCTGAGCAATGATGGCCATGGCCTCTCGCTGCAGGACTTTGCCTGCAGGCGTCAGGCTGACTTGGCGGCTGGTGCGGTCCAGCAAGCGTGCATCCAGTGACTCCTCCAACCGTTGAATGGATTGGCTAAGGGGGGGTTGCGCCATTCCAAGCTGCGTGGCCGCTCGACCAAAATGCAGCTCTTCGGCCACCACGATGAAGTGTCTGAGCTGCCGCAGTTCCATCATCGATACCTGCTCATAGGGGGTGGGTGGAAATCAGATTGCGCTCCAACGCGGGGCTGAAAAGTGCTCGACCAGACCGGCGTGAACATCAGGGTGCAGACCGGCAACTCCCGGCTGGAGCAAGTTATAGGCGAATTGCGTGTCCCCATACCAGATCGCCCCATCGCTAAGGTCGGCCCGCCAACTGGCTGCAATGCTGCCATTGGGAAAATGATGTTTGAGCAAGCGAATCAGGAACAACTCAGCCGCCTTTACCGTGGCAGGCTGAAGTTCAGCGTCCATTCTGAAATCTATTTCCAACTGGCGGCGCTTGCTGGTCGGAGCACTCGTGTCCTTTATCAACGCTTTTACGCGACTATTTTGGGAGCGGGTTTCTCCGTTCTGCCATGCCTGCTGGTGGCTTGAAACCTCACGACTGGCGCGTGCCAAAGAACCTAGTTTGGCGAGCAAGGTGTCGAAATGCAGTTCGGCCGTTGTCATTTCCTCAGGACGGATGGTCGGCGAAGGGACGCAGATCACCAGAAAATCGTCGATGAGCTCAGGCGTTCCTTCGATGAAAAGCGTGACCATCACCTTTGCGACAGTTGGAAAATCGGGCAGATGTGCCATGTAAACCTCATGGGATGCAGTGAGCAGATACGGCAGCGGCCAAAAGACAATAAAATGAACGCCGCGCACAAATATAAACACACGCATGGTCTTCAGCGCTACAGGGCCTCCCTGAGATTGTGTCAGCCACTCCAACATAAACCAGGTCTCGTCAGTCTGGTTTATGTGTACATCGGTTGAAGCATGGGCCCTTCAGGCGAAAATTTTCTGCGGGATCAATATCGATATGATATCAATCGTTCGAAATACGATATTGCGTTTGCACATACCGGACCTTTCTATAAGAATGACCCAACGCACACAAGTGTGAACACCGTTCATAAAAAAGTAACCGGAGATGAGTTATGAGCACGTACAAAGGCGCGATTTTCGACGGCGATACGCATATCTACGAGCAACCCGACTCCTGGAGTCGTTACCTGCCCAAGGAATTGGAAAAGGATTGGAGCTTTCAGTGGCGTGTCGGCGCCGACGGCGAGTACGCGCTTTATGTAGGTCAGAAGAAAGTGGAAGTCAGCGCCGGTTACTTCACCGCCGACGGTAAGGTACCGCCGCCTGGCAAGCTGCATGAATGGTTGCGCGCCATGAAAGACGGTCATGGTGAAGTAGAAATGCGCGTCGACATGACGCCGGATATGTACAACGCCGCAGACCGTCTGAAAAAAATGGACGAGTTTGGCGTGGAAGGCTGCTTCATGTACTGCGGCAACATGGTCGCAGCGGTCAGCTACCTCGACGACCCCAAGCCTGCGGCCGGGGTGTTGCATGCCTATAACCGCTGGATGCTCGACGAGTGGAAATTCAATCACTCCGATCGGATCTACTCGGCCCCCCTGATTTCCCTGGCCGACATTGATTCGGCAATTAAAGAAGCCGAGTTCGTGGTCAAGAACGGCGCCCGTCTGGTGCTGATGCCAATGGGCCCGAACGAAATCGGTCGCTCTCCCGCCGATCCTTACTACGACCGCTTCTGGTCAATTCTCAATGAAGCGCATGTTCGGGTTGTCTATCACGTTTCGGAAGCCATCTACCTCAAACACCATATGGCGGTCTGGGGCGAGTTGATGCAGCAATCGCGGATGCGCCAGTCCGCCTTCGTCTGGATGCACGGCTACAGTGAACGCCCGGTGATCGAGACCATCTCGAACTTCATCTTCTGGAACTTCTTCGAACGCTTCCCGAACATCAAGCTGCTTTCAGCCGAAAACGGTGCAGAGTGGGTGCCAAACATGCTGGTGAAAATGGACAAGGTCCGCGGCATGGCGAAGATGGGTCTATGGCCAGCGGGGCAATTGAAAGAGCGTCCAAGCGCAATTTTCAAACGCCACGTCGGTGTTGTCGCCTACCCGGAAGACAACATTCGCAGCCTGATCGATCAAACCGGCAGCGCCGATTGGATCATCACCGGTTCAGACTATCCTCACGCCGAAGGCGTACCGACCCCGGCCGACTTCATTGGTGAAGCATTGACCAACTGCAGCGTCGAAGAACAACGCAAAATCATGTATGAAAACGGCAAGCACTTCATCGCCATGAGCTGAAATTAGCTGGCAAAAAAAGCCCTCACTGTGTGAGGGCTTTTTTGTTGGCGCGGAAAAAGCACTTGCGGCTTTTCCTCAACACCATGTTATTCTGAACGCAGTTCATAATAACGAATGACGTCATGACTCTGCATACTTCCGTCGAACGCATCGACCTGTCCCGTTGGATCCAGCCCGGTGATACCGTCCTCTGGGGTCAGGCTAATGCCGAGCCTCTTCCCCTGACGCAAGCATTGATGGAGCAACGGGCTGCAATAGGCCAGTTCCGAGTCATGCTCGGCATTAGCAACAGCGACACCTGTCGGCCGGAACATGCGGACCACGTCAGCTTTCTTTCCTACTGTGGCGGTGGAGCGAATCGCGCACTGGCCAAGGCCGGTGTGCTGGATATCCTGCCCTGCCATTACTCGCAGTTTCCCGAAATGATTCGGGACGGTTCGTTAAAGATCGATGTGTTGTTGCTGCAACTTGCGCCTCCCGATGAGCACGGCCGTTACAGCCTGAGTCTGGCCCATGAATACCTGTTGCCAGCGCTTGAGCATGCTCGCCTGGTGATCGCGGAAGTTAATCAACAAGCGCCCTGGACCTTCGGTGAGCGCTATTTGTACGAAGAAGACATTGATTGCATGGTGGAGACTTCGCGCGCTCCACTTGAGAGCCATGCGTCGAAGCCCGGTCAGGTCGAACAGGCAATTGCCAATCGGGTCGCCGGCTTGATCGAGGACGGTTCCACTTTGCAGTTCGGGCTAGGGGTCATTCCCGAAGCGATCCTTAGCGCCCTCGGAAACCATCGCAATCTGGGTGTGCATTCCGGCGCAATCGGTGATGGCGTCGTCGACCTGATGGAAAAAGGTGTCATTAACAACACGAACAAAACCATAGATCGCGGTGCCACGATCACTGGCGTGCTCATGGGCAGTCACCGTCTGAACCGTTTCGCCCATTGCAATGCAGCCATCCAGATGCGCTCGACGGCTTACACGCATGACCTGCAGGTGCTGGGCAGCCTGGAGCGTTTCGTGGCGCTGAATTCGGCCATCGAAGTCGACCTGAGCGGCCAGATCAACGCTGAAACAGCCGGTGGTAGCTATATTGGCGCGGTCGGCGGCGCACTCGATTTCCTCCGTGGAGCGCGGCGGTCCCGTGGTGGTTTACCCATTATTGCCTTGCCCTCCGTTTCCGGGATCCACAGCCGCATCGTCTCGCGCATCAACGGTCCTGTCAGTACCCCGCGCAGCGATGCGGGCCTGATCGTCACCGAATACGGCGTAGCTGATCTGCGCGGCCTGAGTATCAGCCAGCGTCGGTTAAAGATGCTGGACATTGCCCACCCCGATTTCCGCGAACAACTGGAACAAGCCGCCGGCCTCTGAAGGCCTGCCTTACCTGGAGAAATAAGTGATGAGACGTGCCGCGATCGTTGCGCCCCTACGCACCCCTGTTGGAACCTTTGGCGGCACTCTACGGCCAGTGTCCGTCGAAGTACTGGGCGCTCATGTCGTCAAGGCGATCCTGGAGCGGACAGGTCTGGATCCAGCCCGTATCGAGGACATCGTCTTTGCTCAGTCCTACGCCAGCAGTGAAACGCCATGCATTGGACGTTGGATTGGGTTGCAGGCAGGACTGCCCATCGAAGTTCCCGGCATGCAACTCGATCGTCGCTGCGGAGGTGGCCTGCAAGCGGTCATTACTGCCGCCATGATGGTTCAAACGGGGGCCGCCGATGTCGTACTGGCCGGCGGCGTAGAAAGCATGAGCAACATTGAATATTACTCGACCGATATGCGCTGGGGCTCACGCGCTGGCAGTGTGACGATGCATGATCGGCTTGAGCGTGGACGTGAACGCTCGCAACCAGAGGAACGCTTTGGCCAGATTTCGGGAATGATCGAAACGGCCGAAAACCTTGCTCGGGAATACCATATCAGCCGGGAAGAATCAGATGCTTTTGCCTTGCGCAGTCATCAGCGCGCAGCCCAGGCATGGGCCGATGGACGTTTCAATGACGAGGTCGTGCCTATCAGCGTGCCGCAACGCAAAGGCGATCCGATTTTGTTCGACCGAGATGAAGGTTTTCGTGCTGACTCAAGCCTGATTTCACTGGGAAAATTACGCCCTCTGATCAAGGACGGAACAGTTACCGCAGGCAATTCAAGTCAACAAAACGATGCTGCCGCAGCGTGCTTGATCGTAGCGGAAGACAAGCTTGAAGAGTTAGGTCTCAAGCCGATGGGCTTTCTAGCGGGCTGGGCGGCCAGCGGTTGCCATCCCGCAATGATGGGGATCGGCCCAGTGCCCGCGGTGCAAAAGTTGATGGCCAAGACTGGACTGACCCTGGATCAAATGGATCTGATTGAGCTCAACGAAGCTTTCGCCTGCCAGGCACTCTCGGTGCTCAAGGGGTGGGGTTGGAATGATGTGGATCGCGTCAACGTGAACGGCTCGGGCATTTCACTGGGCCATCCAATCGGTGCGACCGGTGTGCGCATGCTAAGTACTCTGCTCCATGAACTGGAGCGCCGCAAAGGTCGGTATGGGCTGGAGACCATGTGCATCGGTGGAGGTCAGGGGCTGGCGGCGATTTTTGAACGCACCTGATTTTGCTGATTGATGCCACTTGATCACCGCGCCATGACCCCATGAGCAGTTGCCATAAGAACAAGGATCGAGAATGAGTTCCACTGAAGTATTTATCGTCAGCGCTTCACGGACCGCCATCGGCACTTTTGGCGGATCACTCAAAGACGTGCCGATGGCAGATTTAGCCACCACGGCCGTTAAAGCAGCCCTGCAACGAAGCGGCGTCGATCCAGCCCAGGTCGAACATGTGGTGATGGGCAATGTTATTCCTACAGAACCACAGGACGCTTACATTTCCAGAGTTGCCGCGATGAACGCCGGCATCCCGAAAGAAACACCCGCGTTTAACGTTAACCGTCTATGCGGTTCAGGACTGCAAGCCATCATCTCGGCGGCACACACACTCTTACTGGGTGACGCCGAAATCGCCATCGGCGCGGGGGTCGAGTCCATGAGCCGAGGCCCCTACATCTTGCCCGCCGCTCGCTGGGGCGCACGAATGGGCAACATCCAGACTGTCGACTACATGCTCGGCATCCTGCATGACCCCTTTCATGGCATCCACATGGGCATCACTGCCGAGAACATCGCGGTGCGCAATAACATCAGTCGCGAAATGCAAGATGCGTTGGCCATGGAAGATCAGACGCGTGCGTTTCGCGCGATCGAGGAAGGTAGGTTCATCGAACAAATCGCTGCCGTTGAAATACGTACTCGAAAAGGCACTCAAGTGTTCGACGTCGACGAATACCCTAGGCTCACCTCTACAGAACAACTGGCGCAGATGAAGCCGGCGTTCAAGAAGGACGGTTCGGTCACTGCTGGTAACGCCTCAGGACTTAACGATGGCGCCGCAGCACTGGTAATGGCCACCGGCGCAGCGGTACGGGCTAATAATCTGCGTCCTCTCGCCCGTCTGGTTACCTACGCCCACGCGGGAGTAGAACCAGAGCTGATGGGATTAGGCCCCATTCCGGCTACACGTCTGGCATTGAAGCGTGCCGGCCTGACGATTGCAGATCTAGACGTTATCGAAGCCAACATCGCGTTCGCCGCCCAAGCCTGCGCGGTTAATCAGGAACTGCAGTTGGACCCGGCGAAGGTCAACCCTAATGGTTCAGGGATTTCCCTTGGCCATCCGGTAGGGGCAACCGGAGCGATCATTGCCACCAAAGCCATTCATGAGCTGCATCGTATTGGCGGTCGTTATGCCTTAGTCACCATGTGTATCGGCGGCGGCCAAGGTATCGCGGCTATTTTTGAGCATGTATGAGGAAATATTCGTGAGCATTCAACATATCGCAGTGATTGGCGCGGGCACGATGGGTAACGCAATCGCGCAAATCTGTGCGCTGGCAGGCATCAATGTCGCTCTGCTTGATGTCAGCGACGAGGCGCTGGAAAAAGGCGTGGCAACTCTCACTGCAAACCTGGAGCGTCAGGTTCGCAAGGAAAGCATTAGTCCCAAAGACAAACAGGATGCCCTCGCCCGGATATCACCAGGCACCGACTATGCCGTATTAAGCGCTGCCGATCTGGTGATTGAGGCCGCCACCGAGAATCTAGAACTGAAGAAACGCATTCTCAAACAGATTGATAGCGTCGTGAGTGATCACTGCATTATCGCAACCAACACATCTTCGCTGTCGATTACCGAATTAGCGGCAGTCGTTACCCAGCCGAGCCGCTTTATAGGCCTGCACTTTTTTAATCCAGTTCCCCTGATGGCATTGGTTGAAGTCATACGCGGTATACAAACCTCGGATGTAACCCATGCCCTGGCGATCAAACTTGCTGAACAAATTGGCAAAAGTGCAGTGATGGTGCGCAACAGTCCAGGCTTCGTCGTCAACCGAGTCCTGTGCCCGATGATTAATGAAGCGATCTTCGTCTTGCAGGAAGGGTTGGCATGCGCCAAGGACATAGATACGGGTATGCAATTGGGCTGTAACCATCCTATCGGTCCACTGGCTCTTGCTGATTTGATAGGTCTGGATACCATGCTGGCAATCATGGAAAGTCTCCACCAAGGCTTCGACGACCCTAAATATCGCCCGCCGCAGTTACTCAAGGAAATGGTTGCCGCAGGTTATCTAGGTCGTAAAAGTGGTCGTGGTTTCTACATCTATAAATGAATACAAATATCCTTCAATGAAGAGCCAGGATGTTCGAAAAGATGAACTTTAAAATCGAATAAAAAACTCGTTTAACTGGAAATGGAATGACCTCACAGAATTTTTCGACCGGGGGAACAACTAGAGTGATTAGCCAGTTTAAATTTACAGATAATCGGTGAGAGGCCCATCCATTAGGAATGGAGGCCCATCACGTCATGACTGTTTATGTGTTCAATCCGCATAGCAAAACCTTCTATCGCCCTATAGATGCAGCATTACGCTGGTGCAGTCTTACTCGTTACGAAGCCCAAATAGTCCAGGCGGATTGGTCTCGTCCCGAGAACCTTGCAGTTCTATTTCCCCAATGGCCCAATCTCCATATCGCTATAGAAAGGATTTTAGACGCCATACGCAATGGTGAGCTGCCGTATGGCTGCCTCGGGGTTTCGGTTCCTTTCGGAAGCTATGTAGAGCCCTTTCAGCTAACCATCCGCCATTCGGACTTACGCCGCTGGATGGAGATTCATTACCCCGACCATAAGCCCAGCTTTTTATTCGAGTCCGGTGAGGATGCAGCTCCTGCAAAGGTCAGTCTCGGAACTTTTCTTTCATTGAAAGCAGATCGAGACGAGTTATCGAGGGCGTTGAAAGCGCAACAGCAACACATTCAAGAAATCTTGGGTGAGCTCCAGTCGATTGGACTTGAAAGAGATGATCTCAAAGCCTTGGCCAAAACGAATGGTCAACTCAGCGAGCGTAGCGAAGTGACCTATCACAACATCATTGGGGCATTGGTCAGCCTTCTCTTGGACCATTCGCCCGCCAGAAAACCTCTTTCGGTATTCACGAATCAAGCAGCCATCGTTGACGCCATTGTCGCCCGTCACAAAGATGTGCCCGGCCTGAGCAAGCGTACGCTGGATGAAAAATTTGCCGTGGCCAATCGAAGTCTCAAAAAAAATAACTGATCAGGTCAATTGCATTGTAATAGGCTTGATTGCAATGTAATGACTCCTCCCGCCTTGTGCGATTCAATCCGCACGTAAACCGCGAGACATCATTACTCGCCTGAGTGAACACCCCAACTTGCTGGCCGTTCGGTCGGACGTTAGCAGCGAAGAGGAGGCGTACCGAGCTGTTGCGGAAGGTATCAAGCGCTTCTGTCGAATTAATGTTGTGTGGGGGGCTTGTTGAGTGCGGTAGAAGAAACTAGCGCATGGGAAACAGAGCACCTCTTTGCTATCAATGTGTTCAGCATACTGAGCGTCATTCAAGCCGCTCCGCCGCACATGTGTCCTCAGCGTAGCAGTCATATCATCAACATCTCATCCATCGGCGGTTATCAGGCGTATATGGGCTGGGCTGTTCGAATTGCTCCGGGACAACGCTTGGTTACGAATTCTCAACCAACGCCTTCCGCAACAGCGTCAGTTGGGATACAGCGCCAGCGTGCAGTTTCCAACATGCGCACAATGCTTGCATCTCTGCATGCAACTTATAAAGAATGAAAGGCTGGTTGAATCTTACCTCCAAAATGCAACTGGCCTTTCATGCAGAATTTACAGCTGGGAAGCAGGTAACTCGACAGTGAGTCCCACTAATTCTTCGGTCATGATTATCTGACAGCTCAGTCGGCTGTTCGGCTTGGGGTCAATTGCGCACGCCAACATCCCTTCTTCTGTGGCGTCCGGACCTAATAATTGTTCGTCCCAGGGTGTCGCGACGTAGCAATGGCAGGTCGCGCAGTTTGCATATCCCCCGCAATCGCCCAGGATACCCGGTATCAGGTTGTCGATTGCAGCCTGCATTAAGGATTGCCCAACTTGAGCATCGACAGTGTGAACTGTGCCATTATGTTCGATAAAGCTAATCTTGGGCATAGAGATGTACTCTCGTTGTATTTCAAATCAAAGATGTGCGGCTTGCCATTTCGACTTATCTGGCAATACTTGCCTTCGAACAGGTGCGCCTAGTTGACCACCTACAGCCCTTCAGCGCTGAGACTGTCGCGCAAGAGACTCAGGCGTAAAGAACGTCAGCGGTTTCAGCTCGTCGAACACCTTCACCCCCTTGGTCCCGGCAGAAATGGA
>NZ_JACHCZ010000005.1:421258-472735 GCF_014207255.1 Pseudomonas sp. JAI120 | reverse complement strand
TTGAACTCTTCGGGATAACGTGGGTTGCTCATGGCACCTCCTGATTGGCCTCAGTTTAAGGCATGGAGGTGTCTACGAAACCCGGGGCGATTCATACCTTTAATGGGAGAGTCTGGAAGTTAACCTTTAGCATATATCCTCACTTCTCGGACCGACTTCCTTTGGTACCTGTCAGCGCACTCGCCATCGTTGGCGTGTTAATGAGTGCAATCCTGGCAATCCTGGCATTCTTCTGGAATATGAGCCAGCAACGACGCCGTGAGTTTCTAGAGGAGAGACTGTGGCTGGCTGCCGTTGTTGAAAGCTCCCATGACTGTATTATTTTTAATGATGTAAGCGGCATCGTCATTAGTTGGAACAGGGGCGCTGAACAACTTTTTGGGTATACCGTTTGTGACACGTTGGGGCGCTCTCTTTCTTCATTAATAACACCGCCAGAGTTTCATCATGAAGACGCAGAATTTCTGACGCGGATTGCCAACGGGCAACGAATTGAGAACTTTCATACCTCGCGTCATCGCAAGGATGGTCAAGTCATCCAGGTCTCCATATCGGTATCTCCGGTCTACGACTCTTTCGGGTGTATCGTTGGGGCATCCACGACGGTAAGAGATATTTCTTTGGAGACGGCGGCTAAGGCTCAGGTATTGGAGGCCAATGCCAGACTGGAATACCAGGTCAACGAAAGAACGTTGCAGTTGGAGACGGCACAGCGTGCTATGCGCACGGTTCTGGATGGCGTACCGTCTATGATCAGTTACTGGGATGCTCAACTGATAAACCGCGTTGCCAACCATGCTTATTTTATTTGGTTTGGTATTGATCCGTTGACATTGCCCGGTCGGTCAATGCAGGACGTTTTGGGAGAAAAGTTATTTCAGGCTAACCGTTGCTATATTGAGGGTGTACTACTCGGTGAACCTCAGACGTTCGAAAGAGAGATTCCCGGACCAGACGGAAGAATTCGCCACTCGCTGGCTCACTATCTGCCTGATATCTCACAAGGTGAGGTTAAAGGGTTTTTCGTGATAGTTCATGACATCTCAGAACTCCACGAGAGCCAGATCAAGTTGGCAGGAGCGCTGCGTGAAAACGAGTTGTTGCTACGTACCATCAACGAGCAGTTACTCTACTCAGCCACTGACGCCACAGGTTTGATTAATGACGTCAATGAGCACTTTTGTTCAACGCATGGATTTACGCGAGCAGAACTATTGGGGCAGGATCACCAGGTGCTCGACTCGGGGGTGCACCCGAAGACGTTTTGGCAAGAGATGTGGGCTGACTTAAACAGAGGCATCGCCTGGCGTGGTGACATTTGCAATCGCGCGCGTGATGGAAGTCTGCATTGGTTTGATACTTTCGTCGCACCCAGCTTTAACTCATCGGGTGCAATAGAACGCTACATCGCGCTACGTATCGATATCACCTCTCGCCGGGCCGCTGATGAGGAAGTGTCCAGACTTCATTTATTATTAAGCAATGTTCTGCGAGCAGCCTCTGAAGTCTCAATCATCGCAACGGACGGAGAGGGCGTCATTACGCTATTTAATACAGGGGCTCAGCAGATGCTGGGATATGAAGAGGATGAGGTGGTGGGTGTGGCGACACCTCAACTGTTTCATCAGGCAAAGGAGGTGGCTGATCGCGCATGCGTTCTGAGTGCGCAAATGAATCAACCCGTCAGTGGGTTTCGAGTTTTTGTCAGCGTACCAGAGGCTGTGGGTTCTGAAACACGTGAATGGACCTATGTCAGAAAGGACGGCACCCACCTGACCGTTTCCCTGATCGTCACCACCATACGCGATTGGACGGGGAAAATTTTGGGGTATGTGGGAATCGCCACGGATATTACCGAACAGCAGATTCAGCGGCGCGACCTTGCTGCGGCGCGCGATCAACTTGTCCTCGCCGCCGAAGCGGCGAAGCTGGGGATCTGGAGTTGGTTGCTGGGTGACGATGTAGTGGACTGGAACGATCGGATGTTCAGCCTCTATGACCTGCCTGATAGTCTGAACCACAGCGGTGAGCTGTATGGTCACTGGCGGTCGCGTATACATCCGGATGATATTTTAACGACTGAGGCAAGCCTCGAAGCCGCTATAAATGGAAACAGCAAATATAAACCTGTGTTTAGAGTACTTCGGCCTGATGGCTCTATTCGTTATGTACAAGCCGGGGCTTACGTTGAACGTAATTCTGAGGGAAAAGCGACTCGAATAACCGGGGTCAACTTCGATATTACTGAACGCAAGGAATTCGAGTCTCAATTGCTTAACGCCAAGCAGCAAGCAGAGCAGGCAAGTTCCATCAAAAGCCAGTTCGTCGCCAATATGAGTCATGAAATCCGCACCCCGATGAATGCTGTTCTGGGGATGCTGCAACTGCTTCGTAAAGCAGGTCTGGATACACAACAGGATGATTATGCGAGTAAAGCCCAGACGGCTGCTCGCGCTTTGCTCGCATTGTTGAATGACATACTGGACTTTTCTAAGATCGAAGCCGGAAAACTTGAACTCGACCTGCATCCGTTCAGCCTGGAAAAACTAATGCGCGATCTCGCCGTTGTCCTTTCCGGCAACCTCAAAAACAACGAAGTTGAATTGTTGTATGAAGTTTCACCTCAATTACCTGGTGTCTTGATCGGGGATCAACTTCGCCTGCAGCAGATTCTGATTAATCTAGCGGGTAACGCGATGAAGTTCACGCGAGAAGGTTATGTGTTAGTGAAGTTGACCGAACTCGCGCGTGACCAGAACCAGATCACCCTGCGCATTTCTATCAACGATACAGGTATTGGTATAAGCCCTGACCACCTTACGCATATTTTCGAAGGGTTCACACAAGCCGAAGCGTCCATAACACGTCGTTTCGGTGGCACCGGACTCGGGTTGCCAATCTGCAAGCATCTTGTCGAACTGATGGGCGGAAAATTGAACATCGAGAGCGAGCCAGGAAAGGGCAGCACGTTTTGGTTCGATCTCACCCTCACCATGGCTGACGAGACGCCTCTTATCGCGGTGCAGAAACTTTCAAGGCGAAAACGCCGCATCTTAGTGGCTCACGACAATATTTTATCAGGCAGGCTCCTGGCTCAAACTATTGAAGCGCTTGGATGGGAAGCGGTGTATGTCGCGGATGCGAGGACCCTCGTCGAACGGTTGACTCAGTCAAAGAACGAACCTTTCGACGCAGTGATCATGGACTGGCGAATGTCCGATCTGGATGGATTGGCTACGACAAAAGCAATTAAAAATGCGCCCTGTACTCAAAAGCCTCCCGTTATTGTGATGGTCACGGCCTACGGTCGTGAAGAATTGGAGAATGTGATCGCTCAAAAAGACGCTCCGTTCGAAGACTTCCTCACTAAGCCGGTGACGCCACAGCAGCTTTTCAGTGCGATTCAAAAAGTGCTCGGTAATGCACCTGCGCCACGCAGTAGGGTTGAAGAGGAACCGGCAGCTTTTCCGTTATTGGGTTTGCGTTTGTTGGTGGTGGAGGACAATGAGTTAAATCGACAAATCATAAATGACTTGCTCACAGCCGAAGGGGCAAGAGTGACCATGGCGGTGTGTGGCTTGGAGGGTGTGGAGCTGGCTACCAGGTCGGTCGGCGAGTTTGATGCGGTTATCATGGATGTGCAAATGCCAGATATAGATGGGATGGAAGCGACACGCCGTATTCGATCAGACAGTCGATTCACCTCACTTCCCGTTCTTGCCATGACCGCCAATGCATCAGACTCAGACCGAGGCGAGTGCCTGGCGTCCGGTATGAATGAGCATCTGGGTAAGCCAATTGATATGACGCAGGTTGTGCCGTTGCTACTCAGGCTCACCGCGAAGCAAGAGAGCGGTTCGGATCGCCCTGTTGAGACAAATGAGCTCGACCGACACGAGATTACCGAGCCCATGGTGAAGGTTCTCCAGCGCCTGGGAGGGCTTCGCGAAGTCTACCGAGCGGCTTTGGATAGCTTCAGTCTGGAGGGGGAGAGATTGCTGGGTAATCTCAAGAAGCTTTCTATGGACGGCAGTGCTGATGACATTGCCAAGGCATGCCATGCGATCAGGGGCGTAGCAGATACACTCGGTGCCGTAGCACTCGCGCGGCGGGCAGGTGTATTAGAAAATATGGCCAAGGCCAGGCTTCACGCTGACGGGGCGCAGTTATTGCCAGAAGAAACCCTGGATGAACTGGAAAAGTTGTTTAGGGATAGCAACGAACGATTAAAAACAGCCTTTTACAACGAATAAGCTGGCTGTTTCACCGCCATCGGGGGCGCAAGCCCCCTCTCACAGAATGATAGGTGTTGCTCAGGCCGGCATCGGCAACGCGCCCATCTTGCCGTGGCAATACACCAGTGGCCCGGCGTTCTGTCGGGGCACGATCAGGTTTTTCACTGCGCCGACCATGATCGCGTGATCGCCGCCTTCATATTCTCGCCACAACTCGCACTCGATCACCGCCGTGGCATTGGCCAGGATCGGGTTGCCCAACTCACTGAGCGTCCATTCGATGCCCTGGGCCTTGTCCTTGCCCTTGCGCGCAAAGGCATAGGCTTCGGTTTGCTGCCCACCGGAAAGCACATGAATGGCAAAGCGTTTGTTCTTGATCAACACCGGGTACGAGTCGGAGCTGTAGTTGGGGCAGAACAGCACCAGGGCCGGGTCCATGGACAGTGAGCTGAAGGCACTGGCGGTCAGCCCGACGATTTGCCCGTCGTCATCGAGCGTGGTGATCACGGTGACCCCGGACGGAAACGAACCCATCACTTGTTTGTAGATAGCGGCATCGATCATGGGGCGGTCCTCTGCGGGTAAAGCGGTTTTTATGAGTTTGTAGGTCTGATGGTATACCGTAATACAGTTGATGCAACCGCTTTTTCAGTCGCCCGATGAACGTCAATCCTGGGGCTTATAGCCAATAAATACGGGAGCCATGGTAGGAAATAACAGGGTGCCCTGTGGCACACTTGCGGATCAGATGCGTGCTGAAACTACGGATCAGTCTTGTGAAAATGTTGGAATACCATAATATGGTGTTCATCTGAGGGGCGGCCAGAGAGCTCCCCCGGTTTGGCGTCAAACAACTATAAGATCAGACAAACGCGAGTTCATTTCCATGCCCCAGATGTCCCGGCAAGACCCCCTGATCGAGCATCACACGGTCGATTACGTCCCCCTCGCAGAGCGCCATGGAAAGGCCCGCGACCTGTTCACCTTATGGTTCAGCACCAACATCGCACCGCTGCCGATCGTCACCGGTGCCATGGTCGCCCAGGTGTTCCATCTCAATCTGGCGTGGGGGCTGCTGGCGATTGCCCTCGGGCATCTGCTCGGCGGCATCGTGATTGCCCTCGCATCGGCCCAGGGCCCGCGCATGGGCATCCCGCAGATGGTGCAGAGTCGTGGCCAGTTCGGCCGTTACGGCGCGCTGCTGATCGTGTTCTTCGCCGCACTGATCTACATCGGCTTTTTCATCTCCAATATCGTCCTGGCCGGCAAGTCCATCGTCGGCATCGCACCGTCGGTGCCGGTGCCGGCGAGCATCCTGATCGGCGCCCTCAGCGCCACCGCCATCGGCGTGATCGGCTACCGCTTTATCCATACCCTCAACCGCATCGGCACCTGGGTGATGGGCAGCGCGTTGCTGGCCGGTTTTATCTACATCTTTGCCCATGACCTGCCGGCAGACTTCCTTACCCGTGGTGGCTTCAACGCCGCTGGCTGGTTGGCCACCGTGTCGCTGGGGGTGATCTGGCAGATCAGCTTTTCGCCCTACACCAGCGACTACTCGCGCTACCTGCCGGCGGATATCGGCATCACCCGGCCGTTCATTGCGACCTACCTGGGCGCCACCCTCGGCACCATCCTGTCCTTTGCCTTTGGCCTGGTTGCCGCACTGGCCACGCCAGAAGGCACCGAAGCCATGGTCGCGGTCAAGCAAGCCACCGGCTGGCTGGGGCCAATCCTGATGGTGCTGTTCCTGCTCAATATCATCAGCCACAACGCCCTGAATCTGTACGGTGCGGTGCTGTCGATCGTCACCTCGATCCAGACCTTCGCCAGTCACTGGACCCCGAGCATCAAGGTGCGCGTGGCGCTCTCAGGCGTGATCCTCACCGGTTGCTGCGTAGTCGCCTTGGGCGCCTCGGCGGACTTCATCTCGCAATTTATCGGCCTGATCCTCGCGCTGTTGCTGGTGCTGGTGCCGTGGGCGTCAATCAACCTGATCGACTTCTACATCATCAAGCGCGGGGTCTATGACATTGCCTCGATTTTCCGGGCGGATGGCGGGGTGTATGGGCGTTTCAACCTGCATGCGATCGTGGCGTACTTCATCGGCATCATCGTGCAACTGCCGTTTGCCAATACCTCGCTGTATGTGGGGCCGTGGGCCAACCTGGTGGAAGGCGCGGACTTGTCGTGGCTGGTGGGATTGGTGGTGACGTGCCCGTTGTATTACTGCCTGGCGACACGTCAACACACCCAAAAGGTCAGGGCGGCGCGGTTGGGCTACACCGACTGACCCACCCCGCCGAACTCCTCCAACGCATCCCGCAACGCGCCCTCGAAGTATGCCTTCGAGGCGCGATCCCAGAGGATATGAAACGCCGGCAGCTCCACACTCCCTGTGTGGATGACAATCGCATTGACCCGCGCCACCGACGTCTGCGCCACCGTCCCCGGCTTAAAGGCCGGGAAACTCAGATCCACCCCGCACAGCTTGGCCATCACCTGCGCAATCACGCCACCGCTGAGCAGCACGCAGGCATGGCTGTCCTGGCGCGGCAGCAGGTAATTGGCGCGGTGGTCCAGTTCCCAACGCGCTTCTTCATCGGCAATCCGCTGCCCCTGATCCTGCGGGCTGCCCAGTAGCAGGTATTCGTTCTGGGACAGGCGCGCCACCCAACTGCCGTCCGCTTGCGCGCTGGCTTGGTTGGGCGCGCCCGGCAACGTGAAGCCGCGCGCCGTGAGGTACTCGGCGCTTTGTGTGCCGCGAAAGCCGACCCGGGGCAGGTCGGTCTGGTCCTGCAGCTGGCAGGGCGGCGTGAACAATTCGTGGGCTTTCAGACTGGTCATGGCTTAACCCTCCTGGCGTTGGTTGGTGGGGTCGAAGAACGGCAGTTGCACCACCTCGGCCTGGACGACGATGCCGCCTTCGACGCGAATCGGAATGCGCTGCCCCGGTGTGCTCTGGTCGATCCCGGCGTAGGCCAGGCCGATGATGCGGCCCAGGCTGGTGGAGTATTCGCAGGAGGTGACGTTGCCGCTGATGTCCGCGCCGTTGAGCACCAGGTGGCCTTCCAGCGGTTGCACACTGCCCTTGGGCAGGCTGAAGCCCACCAGTTTGCGTTTCAGCGGCTGGGCTTCGAGGATGTCCACCGAGCGGCGGCCGACGAAGAATGGCTTGTTGCGGTTGACCGCCCAGCCCATGTCGATTTCTGCCGGGTGAGTCATGCCGTCAGTGTCCTGGCTGATGATCACGTGGCCTTTTTCCAGGCGCAGCAGGCGTTGGGTTTCGACGCCGAAGGGGCGAATGTCAAAGGCCTTGCCGGCCGTCATCAACGCGTCCCACAACGCCAGGCCGTGGCGTGCCGGTACGTGGATTTCATAGCCCAATTCGCCGACGAACCCCACCCGCAGCAAGCGTGCCTTGATCCCGGCCACCGTACCCTGGCGCACGCCCAGGTAGGGGAAGCCTTCGGCACTGAGGTCGATGTCGCTGCACACCTGCTCCAGCACCTTGCGCGAATCCGGCCCGGCGACGTTCACCGCACAGATCGCCGCAGTGACGTTGGTCACGTCCACGTCCAGGCGCCACTGCGCGTTCCACTTGAGCATCTGCTGGTAGATGCGGTCGACGCCGCTGGTGGTGGCGGTGACGTAGAAATGGTTGTCGGCCAGCCGCGCGCACACGCCATCGTCGATCACCACGCCGTGTTCGTTGGTCATCAGCGCATAACGCGAACGGCCCACCGGCTGCTTGAGGAACGCAAAGGTGTACATGCGGTTGAGCAATTCGGCGGCGTCCGGGCCGCGCACGTCGAGGCCGCCGAGTGTGGACACATCGATCAGCCCGACCTTGTTGCGCACGTGCAGCGCTTCGGCCTGCATGCATGCTTCGCGGTCCTCGGCCTTGCCGTAATAGGCCGGGCGCTGCCAGATACCGGCGGGCATCATCTTCGCTCCGGCTTGCACATGGCGTGCGTGCATCGGCGTTTGGCGGTAAGGGTCGAAGGCGCGCCCGGCGACATGCGCGAGTTTCTCCGCCACGAACGGCGGCCGTGCGGTGGTGACCCCGGTTTCGCTGATAGTGCGCTGGGTCGCCCAGGCCACCAGCCGTGCGGTCGGCAGCGCCGAGTGACGCCCCTGGGACGGGCCCATGCCGACCGTGGAGTAACGCTTGACCAACTGCACATCGCGGTAGCCGATGCGGGTGGCGTTGACGATGTCCGCCACCTGCAGGTCTTCGTCAAAATCCACAAAATCCTTGCCTTTGGGGTGCGGGAAGATCGGCCAGTGGAAGTTGACCTGAGCTTCGCTGCGCAGCGCTGCAGGCGAGCCGGCGCTGTTCAAACCGAGGGCGAGCAGGCTGTCGGCGGCGGCGTTGGTCGCATCCGCCAGCACATTGTCCAGTTGATGGCGCCCCTGTACGGAACCGGCCACGCCCAGGTTACGCGGCAGGCCACTGAGGCTGAACTCCGCCCGCGAGTCGTCATAGGCCAGCTTGCCACCGGCCTGGCATAGCAGCTGATAGACCGGCATATAACCGGCCGACATGCACAACAGGTCGCAGTCGATCACTTGCCCGCTGGCGCTGACCTGGCCCTGGCCGGTGATCTGGCGCACGTCGACGCCTTTCACATGGCGCAGGCCTTTTTCATGCAGGGCTTCGAACACGGTGCTGTTGCTCAGGCACGGGATCTTGCGCTGGGCCAGGGCGCCCGGCAGGGCTTTGTCCGCCGGGGCGTGACGCAGGTCGATCACGGCGGCCACGTCCACGCCCTGGTCATGCAGGTCGAGGGCGGCGAGGTAGCCGTCATCGTTGCCGGTGAGTACCACTGCGCGCTTGCCGGGCTTGACTGCATACAGCTTCATCAGGCGTTGCGCGGCGCTGGTGAGCATCACCCCCGGCAGGTCGTTGTTGCGGAAGACCACCGGTTGGTCGAACGAACCGCTGCACACCAGGCACTGTTGCGCGCGCACTTTGTACAGGCGCTTGCCCTGGATCACCGGCAGGTAGTTGTCGGTGAACCAGGCATTGCAGGTGGCGTCGGTGAGCACCTGGATATTCGCGTGTTGCTGCACCGCGCCGAGCAACTCGCGGCGCAAGGTGTCGGCGCGGGTGCCGGCAATATCGAAGCGCGCGTAGGTCAGCGACCCGCCGAGGATCGGCTGCTGCTCAATCAGCAACACCTTGGCGCCGGCATTCGCGGCGGTCAGCGCGGCCTGCAAGCCAGCGGGGCCGGCGCCGATCACGGCGAGGTCGGTGAACAGGTAGGCCTTGTCGTAGTACTCGGGTTGGAACGTCAGGTCGAGCACGCCCAGGCCGGCCTTTTTGCGGATGATCGGCTCCCAGACTTTCCACATGCCCTTGGGCTTGTAGAACGAACGGTAGTAAAAACCCACCGGCATGAACTTGGAGAACTTGCCCAGGTAGGCGTCCTTGTCGTTGTCCAGCGAGCCGTTGACGTTCTGCGCCGTCACCGCCAAGCCGGCGGACAGCGCATGGGCATCGGCCAATACGTTGGGTTCGCGGGGCAGTTGCACCAGGCTGTTGGCGTCATGGCCGGCCATGGTCAATGGGCCGCGTGGGCGGTGGTACTTGAACGAACGCGACATCAGGAAGCGCCCGTTGGCGAGCAGCGCGCTGGCGATGCTGTCGCCCTGCAAACCTTGGTAGGGCAGGCCGTCGAAACTGAAATCGAGTGGCTGGTCACGCTGGATCAGCAAGCCCATGGGGGCGGGGAGGCGGTTCATCCGGCGATCTCCTTGGCGGTGGTGAAATCGACGCGGGTGGTGAACACTTCGCGCGGATCGAAGGTGCGCACGATCTCGTCGGTGACCGTATGGCGCTCGGCGAGGAACCAGTAGCTGGACGGCGTGTGCATCCACCATTCGCGCACCACACCGGCGAGGTTGTCGGTGTTGAACACGTAGTCGGCCCATTCGGCATCGCTGCAGGTCACCGGGTCGGGCATCGGTTTGAATTCACCGCCGTAGGTGAACTCGCTGATATTGCGCGGCCCGTTGAGCGGGCAAATCATGATTTTCATCGTCTGCTCTCCGTCAGTGGCTGGCCGCTGTGGCGCCCATTTCGTTGACTTGCTGGAAGGTCGAAAAGCGCTCGAGGCCGAAGGGCTTGATCAAGTCCGGCACCTTGCCGCCGCTGGCGACCAGCTCGGCCATGGTTTTGCCGCAGATCGGCGTGGCCTTGAAGCCCCAGGTGCCCCAGCCGGCGTCGAGGTAGTAATTCTTTACCGGCGACAGGCCCATGATCGGGCTGTAGTCGGGGGTCATGTCGGTGATCCCGGCCCACTGGCGCATCAACTTGGCGTTGGCCAGGAACGGGAACATCTCGATGGCATGGGCCAACAGGCTTTCCTTGAGGTCCAGGGTCGAGCGCGTGTTGAACAGCGGGTACGGGTCGGAACCGCCACCGAACACCACTTCGCCACGGCTGGTTTGCTGCACGTAGCAGTGCAGGGCCGAGGAACTCACCAACGGGTCGAGGAACGGCTTGAACGGTTGGGTGACCATGGCCTGCAACGGGAAGGTCTGGATCGGCGAACGGATACCGGCCTTGGCCATCAGCAGCGAACTGTGCCCGGCAATCGCCTGCACCGCGCAGCCGCAACGGATGGTGCCGCGATTGGTTTTCACCGCGGTGATGGTGCCGTTTTCGATCACCAGGTCCTGCACTTCGGTGAGCTGGTGGATTTCCACCCCGCGCTTGGCCGCCTGCTTGGCGTAGCCCCAGGCCACGGCATCGTGGCGTGCGGTGGCGCCGTCGATATGCCAGAGCCCGGCGAGCACCGGCAAGTGGCCGGGGTCGAGGTTGAGGCTGGGCACCAGTTCGCGGATCTGCTGGCGGTCGATCATCTCGGTACGCCCGCCGAAGTGCTTGTTGACCTCGGCGCGCTGGCGGAACGAACGCACGGTGGCGTCGGTGTGGGCCAGGGTCAGTTGGCCGCGCTCGGAGTACATGATGTTGAAATCGAACTCGTTGGACAGCGACAGGAACATCTTCACCGACTCGGCGTAGAAACGAACGCCTTCGCTGGTGAGGTAGTTGGAGCGGATCACCGCCGTATTGCGCGCGGTATTGCCGCCGCCCAGGTAGGCCTTTTCCAGCACCGCTATATTGGTGATCCCGTGGTACTTGGCCAGGTAGTAGGCCGTCGCCAGGCCATGGCCACCGGCGCCGATGATCACCACGTCGTAACTCGACTTGAGTTCCTTGGGCGGTGGCAGGTCCACCTCCACCGGGTACTCCGAACTCAGCCCGTATTTCAATAGATTGAATGGCATACGGCCTCCGATTGGCTGCGTAGGGCGTGGTGTTGCGCCAGAGCGGCGGCCACGGTGTTTTTCATCAGGAAGGCAATGGTCATCGGCCCGACACCGCCGGGCACCGGGGTGATGGCGGCGACATGGGGCAGGGCGCTGTCGAAGTCGACATCACCCACCAGGCGGCTGCGGCCGTCGTCGTCGATGCGGTTAATACCGACATCAATCACCACCGCGCCGGGCTTCAACCAGCTCGCGTCAATCAAGCGGGCGCGGCCCACGGCGGCGATCACGATATCGGCCTGGCGACACAGGGCCTGGGCATCGTGGCTGCGTGAATGCAGCACGGTCACCGAGCAATCCGCCTTGAGCAGCAGCGCGGCCATGGGCTTGCCGACGATGTTCGAACGGCCGATCACCACCGCGTGTTTGCCACGCAGGTCGCCGCAGGTTTGCTCCAACAGATACAGGCAACCGCTCGGGGTGCATGGCGTGAGCACCGCGCGGCCCTGGCTGAGGCCGCCGACGTTCTGGCTGTGAAACCCGTCGACGTCCTTCTCCGGCGCGATGGCTTCCAGGGCGCGCAGTTCGTCCATCTGCGCCGGCAACGGCAATTGCAGGAGGATGCCGTGGATCGCCGGGTCGGCATTCAATTGGCCGATCAGAATCAATAATTGTTCGGTGCTGGTATCGCCGGGCAGGCGATGCTCCACGGAGCGGATGCCCACCTCTTCGGCGCGCAGGATCTTGTTGCGCACATAAACCTGGCTGGCCGGGTCGCTGCCCACCAGGATCACCGCCAGCGCCGGTTGAATATCCTGCCCATGCAGCCGCGCCACGTCCTCGCGCACTTGCAGCAGCACTCGCGCGGCGGCGGCTTTGCCGTCGATCAGTTTATGCGCGTTCACCGGAACACCACCGTTCTGTCCTGATTGAGGAAGACCCGGTGCTCCAGGTGGTACTTGACCGCCTTGGATAGGGCCACGGTTTCGGTGTCGCGGCCGATGGCGACGAGGTCGTCGGGCTTGTACACGTGGTCGACGCGCTGCACTTCCTGCTCGATGATTGGGCCCTCATCCAGGTCGCTGGTCACATAGTGCGCGGTGGCGCCGATCAACTTCACACCGCGTTGATACGCCTGGTGATAGGGCTTGGCACCCTTGAAACCGGGCAGGAACGAATGGTGGATATTGATCGCCCGCCCCGACAGTTGCCGGCACAGGTCGTCGGAGAGGATCTGCATGTAGCGCGCCAACACCACCAGCTCGGTGCGGGTGTCATCGACGATCTTCATCAACTCGGCTTCCTGCGCGGCCTTGTTGTCCTTGGACACCGGCAGGTAGATAAAGCGAATGCCCTCGCGCTCGGCCATCGGCCGCAGGTCGAGGTGGTTGGAGACGATGGCGGTGATGGTCATGTCCATCTCGCCCTTGTGGTAGCGGTAGAGCAGGTCGGTGAGGCAGTGGTCGAACTTGCTCACCATCAGCATCACGCGCATCGGCTCGCGGGTGTCGTACAGCTCCCACTGCATGTCGAAGGCCTGGGCGACATCGGCGAAACCGTCTCTGATCTCTTGCAGGTCCCCTGTGTGCCCATCGTTGAAGCGGAACACGGCGCGCATGAAGAAGCGGCCGCTGAAGTCATCGTCGAACTGCGCCATTTCCCCGATGTAGCACGCCTTGTCCGCCAGGTAAGTGGTGACGGCAGCGACGATGCCGGACACGGCGGGGCACGTCACCTTGATGATGAAATGGTTTTTTTCGTGTTGCATGACACGTCCTCGGGATGATGGCGGCAGCTCATCGCATAGCGAAAAAATGTCTGAGGACAGCAGGCTCATTCCTTGAGCGCATTTTCTTGTGAGGAATAAAATATTCCTGAATTGGCTTTATAGGGGAATGGGGGCAGGGCGTCTAGGGGTTTTGGGAAAGTTTTTTAACTGAGGGGAATTTTTAGCGGACAGGACGGCATCGAATCCAGTCAAAAATGTGGGAGGGGGCTTGCTCCCGATAAGGGTGGGTCAATGACAAATGCATTCACTGACATTCCCTTATCGGGAGCAAGCCCCCTCCCACAGTTGAATCTCTGTGCTTCAGGTGTATCGCGAGTTCGGATTACTCCTTGTCGTTGCCGTAGTTCATGATCGACAACAACCGAATCGGCACCCGCACCAACTGCTCCGGCCCGTGCGGAATCTCGCCCTCAAACGTCAAGCTGTCCCCGGCCTCCATCCGATACAGCTGGTTGCCATGCCGATAAATCAACTCCCCCTCCAGCAAATGCAAAAACTCCGTCCCTGGATGGGCAAAGGTCGGAAACTCCTCACTGGCGTCATCCATGCTGACCATGTACGCCTCGAAGCTCTTCTTCGGTCCGCGCGTGTGGTTGAGCAGGTGATAGGTATGCCCTTTCTCGGTCCCCCGGCGCACCACTTCCATGCCCTGGTCGGCCTTGACCAGCAAGGCGCTGCCATCCTGCTGGTCGTATTCGCTGAATAACTTCGATAACGGCAGCCCGAGCACGTCGCACAGGCGGCTCAAGGTATCGAGGCTGGTGGAGACCTGGGCGTTCTCGATCTTGCTCAACATGCCCTGGCTGATATCGGCAATCTTCGCCACGTCGGACAGCTTAAGGTCCTGGGCCTGGCGCTGGCGTTTGATCTGCAGCCCCAGGTATTGCTCGAGCTTGAGGCGCGGGGCGGTTTCGGTGGACATGATCATCGGCTCCTGCACGGTTTCCGTTCAGTAATATTATTTTCGCACTGGGAAAGTGCAAGGTCTGGCGCTTGAAGGCCACCCCGCTGTACGTATTCCTGCGGGGAAAAGAATTTTCCCATATATACAGCACAAAAGCGCAGCTCCACCCACTTCGATGTGTCGACCACGAATCTGGCAAGGGTATTGCATTCCTGTAGGGAAACTAACTTTCTTTTTAGGAATAAAAAGACAGCCTAGACCCACCCACACGGTTTTGCCTTTCGCGAGGAGTGACACGCAATGTTGCCAGCAGAAACCCAGCGCCTCATCGACAAGCACGGGATCAAGTACGTGCTTGCGCAGTTTGTGGATATACACGGTGCGGCCAAGACCAAGTCGGTGCCCATCTGCGGGCTCAAGACCGTGGCCGAAGAGGGCGCGGGGTTTGCCGGGTTTGCCATCAGTGGCATGGGTATGGAGCCCCACGGCCCGGACTTCATGGCGCGTGGCGATCTGTCGACCTTGACCCCGGTACCCTGGCAGCCAGGTTATGGGCGCGTGGTGTGCGTCGGGCATGTCGACGGCAAGCCTCATCCCTACGACAGCCGCTACGTGTTGCAGCAACAAGTGCAGCGCCTGCAGGACAAGGGCTGGACGCTTAACACCGGCCTGGAGCCCGAGTTCAACCTGATGCGCCGCGACGAGCAGGGCAAGTTGCAATTGGTAGACCCCAGCGACAACCTCGACAAGCCTTGCTACGACTACAAGGGCCTGTCGCGTTCGCGGGTGTTTCTCGAGCGCCTGACCGAAGCCTTGCAGGCGGTGGATTTCGAGGTCTATCAAATCGACCATGAAGACGCGAACGGCCAGTTCGAGATCAATTACACCTACAGCGACGCTTTGACCTCCGCCGACCGTTTCACCTTCTTCCGCATGGCCGCCGGCGAGATCGCCAATGACCTGGGCATGATCTGCTCCTTCATGCCCAAGCCCGACCCGAAACGCGCCGGTAATGGCATGCACTTTCACCTGTCGATCAGCAGCGCCGAGAACAAAAACCTGTTCCATGACGCCAGCGACCCGAGCGGCATGGGCCTGTCGAAACTCGCCTATCACTTCGCCGCCGGCTTGCTCGCCCATGGCCCGGCGCTGTGTGCGTTCGCCGCGCCCACGGTCAACTCCTACAAGCGCCTGGTGGTCGGCAACTCGTTGTCCGGCGCCACCTGGGCCCCGGCCTTTATTGCGTTTGGCGCCAACAACCGCTCGGCCATGGTGCGCGTGCCGTATGGCCGCCTGGAGTTCCGCCTGCCGGATGCCGGCTGCAATCCCTATCTGGTCAGCGCTGCGATCATCGCCGCGGGCCTGGACGGTATTGATCGCCAGTTGGAAATCGACCACGTCTGCAACGAAAACCTCTACAGCCTGAGCCTCGAGCAGATCGCCGAGCGCGGCATCAAGACCCTGCCGCAATCCCTCAAGGAAGCCTGCGACGCGCTGGAAGCCGACGCGCTGTTCGCCGAAATGCTCGGCCCGCAGATCGTGGGCGAGTTCATCAAGCTCAAGCGCATGGAGTGGGTGGAGTACAGCCGCCATGTGAGCGACTGGGAAATCCAGCGCTATACCGAATTTTTCTGACACCGTGTGACGGAGACTTGTTATGTGTGGAATCGTAGGCCTGTACCTGAAGAATCCGCAGCTGGAACCCCAGCTCGGCAAGCTGTTTGAACCCATGCTGCAAGCCATGACCGACCGTGGCCCGGACAGCGCCGGTTTCGCCATCTACGGCGATGAAGTCGCCGATGGCTGGGTCAAGCTGACCCTGCAAGCCACCACCGAAGCCTTCGATTGGAAAGGCTTGATGGGCGAGCTGGAAGGGCGCCTCGGCTGTTCCCTGGACTGGTTCCAGAACGCCAGCGCCGCCGTATTGAAGATCCACGCCGACGAAGCTCCGGTGCGCCTGGCCCTGGCCGAACTGGCGCCGAGCGTGCGCATCATGAGCGCCGGGCAGAGCATCGAGATCCTCAAGGGCATGGGCCTGCCCCAGGAGATTTCCCAGCGCTTCGGCCTGGCAAACATGCAGGGCAGCCACATCATCGGCCACACCCGCATGGCCACGGAAAGCGCGGTGACCATGGAGGGCAGCCACCCGTTTTCCACCGGCGCCGACCTGTGCCTGGTACACAACGGCTCGCTGTCCAACCACTTCCGCCTGCGCCAGGAACTCAAGCGCGAAGGCATCCACTTCGAAACCGACAACGACACCGAAGTCGCCGCCGGCTACCTGACCTGGCGCCTGCAACAGGGCGACTCGCTCAAAGAGGCGCTGGACCATTCCCTGGAAGACCTCGACGGTTTCTTCACCTTCGCCATCGGCACGCGCAACGGCTTTGCGGTGATCCGCGACCCGATTGCGTGCAAGCCGGCGATCCTCGCCGAGACCGACGACTACGTCGCCATGGCCTCCGAATACCAGGCGCTGTCGAGCCTGCCGGGCATCGAGAACGCGCGGATCTGGGAGCCGGCACCGGCCACGTTGTACATCTGGGAACGCCAGTCAGCTTAAGGAGCGCACACATGAAAACCATCGATCTTTCCACCGCCACCGTGCGTGACCTCAACCAGGCGCTGCACGCCCAGGCCATCGACAACGAGTGGCGCGTGACCCATTCCAACGGCAAGCACAACCTCGCGGTGGGGGTGAACCAGGCCGTGTCCATCGATATCGAGGGCCACGCCGGCTACTACTGCGCGGGCATGAACCAGCAGGCCTCGATCACCGTGCACGGCAATGTCGGCGTGGGCTGCGCCGAGAACATGATGTCCGGCTCGGTGCGCGTCAAAGGCAGCGCGTCCCAGGCGGCCGGGGCCACGGCCCATGGCGGTTTGCTGGTGATCGAGGGCGACGCGGGCGCGCGTTGCGGGATCTCCATGAAGGGCATCGACATCGTCGTCGGCGGCAGCATCGGCCATATGAGCTGCTTCATGGGCCAGGCCGGGCGCCTGGTGGTGTGCGGCGACGCCGGCGATGCGCTGGGCGATTCGCTCTACGAAACCCACATCTACGTGAAAGGCACGGTGGAGTCCCTGGGCTCGGACTGCGTCGAAAAAGAGATGCGCAGCGAGCACCTGCAAGAGTTGCAGGAACTGCTCGACCGCGCCGGTTTCGCCCACCAGGCGGCGGATTTCAAGCGCTACGGCTCGGCCCGTCAACTCTACAACTTCAAAGTCGATAACGCCTCCGCGTACTGATCAGGAGCTTCACCATGACTGAACAAACCCCTCCGGTCCTGCGCGAGTCGGCCACCTTCGACCGCCTGACCATCCAGGAAATCCAGCGTGCCGCCGAAACCGGCATCTACGACATTCGCGGTGGCGGCACCAAGCGCAAGCTGCCGCACTTCGATGACTTGCTGCTGCTCGGCGCCAGCGTGTCGCGCTACCCGCTGGAAGGCTATCGCGAGAAGTGCGGCACCGATGTGATCCTCGGCAACCGTTTCGCCAAGAAGCCGATCCACCTGAAGATCCCGGTGACCATCGCCGGCATGAGTTTCGGTGCGTTGTCGGCCAACGCCAAGGAGGCCCTGGGCCGTGGCGCGACCATCGCCGGCACCAGCACCACCACCGGTGACGGCGGCATGACCCCGGAAGAGCGCGGCCAGTCCCAGCACCTGGTGTATCAGTACCTGCCATCACGCTACGGCATGAACCCGGATGACTTGCGCAAGGCCGATGCCATCGAGATCGTCCTCGGCCAGGGCGCCAAGCCCGGGGGTGGCGGCATGTTGCTCGGCATGAAAGTCACCGAGCGTGTGGCCGGCATGCGCACCTTGCCGATCGGCGTGGACCAGCGTAGCGCCTGTCGCCACCCGGACTGGACCGGCCCGGATGACCTGGCGATCAAGATTGCCGAGCTGCGCGAAATCACCGATTGGGAAAAACCGATCTACGTGAAAATCGGCGCGAGCCGGCCGTATTACGACGTGAAGCTGGCGGTCAAGGCCGGTGCCGATGTGATCGTGCTCGACGGCATGCAAGGCGGGACTGCCGCGACCCAGGAAGTGTTTATCGAGCATGTGGGCATCCCGATTTTGTCGGCCATCCCGCAAGCGGTACAGGCTTTGCAAGAGATGGGCATGCACCGCAAGGTCCAGTTGATCGTGTCGGGCGGGATTCGCAACGGTGCCGATGTGGCCAAGGCCATGGCGATGGGCGCGGATGCGGTCGCCATCGGCACGGCGGCGCTGATTGCCCTGGGCGATAACCACCCACGGCTGGACGCGGAACTGAAAAAGATCGGCTCGGCCGCCGGCTTCTACGACGACTGGCAGAACGGCCGCGACCCGGCCGGCATCACCACGCAAGACCCGGAGCTGTCCAAGCGCCTCGACCCGGTGGAAGGCGGGCGGCGGTTGGCCAACTACCTGCGGGTGATGGTGCTGGAGGCGCAGACCATGGCCCGTGCGTGCGGCAAATCGCACCTGCACAACCTCGACCCCGAGGACCTGGTGGCGCTGACAGTGGAATCGGCCGCCATGGCGCGGGTGCCGCTGGCGGGGACCAGTTGGGTGCCGGGTTCGGGTAGCGGTTACTGAGGCGGGAGAAGAACCTGTGGCGAGGGAGCTTGCTCCCGTTCGACAGCGCAGCTGGAGCCGGCTTTTTAGGGCTGCTTCGCACCCCAGCGGGAGCAAGCTCCCTCGCCACAATAGATAGGCAAATCAAGGAGCCCGCCTAGAGGCTCTCCAAACAACAACTGCTCGCTGCCCGACACTTCCCATTTCTTTTGCAGGAGCTTTGAACATGGTCAATCGTCTTCTCGGCAAATCCCTCTCCGGTTTATTGGTGGCCAGTGCCTTTGCACCCTTGGCCCAGGCCGCCGACGCCCCCACCTTGAACACCGGCAGCACCGCCTGGATGGTCACCGCCGCCGTGCTGGTGCTGTTCATGTGCTTGCCGGGGCTTGCGTTGTTCTACGGCGGCCTGGTCCGTGCGAAAAACATGCTCTCGTTGTTCACCCAATGCTTCGGCATTGCCGGGTTGGTGGGCGTGCTGTGGGTGATCTACGGCTACAGCATGGTGGTCGACACCACCGGCATGGTCGAAGGGCAGGTGACCTTCAACAGTTTTGTCGGCGGCCTGAGCCGCGCCTTTCTGGCGGGCATGACCCCGGAGAGCCTGGTGGGGGATATTCCGGAAGGGGTGTTCGTGACCTTCCAGATGACCTTCGCCATCATCACCCCGGCGCTGATCGCCGGCGCCTTTGCCGAACGCATGAAATTCTCGGCGGCGCTGCTGTTCATGGCCCTCTGGTTCACCCTGGTCTATGCCCCGGTGGCGCATATGGTCTGGGGCGGTTCGGGGGCCTTGATGCATAACTGGGGCGTGCTCGATTTTGCCGGCGGCACCGCCGTGCACATCAATGCCGGTGTGGCTGCGCTCGCTGCGTGCCTGATCCTCGGCAAGCGCAAGGGCTACCAGAACACGCCGATGCCGGCGCATAACCTCAGCCTGACCATGGCCGGCGCGGCGATGCTCTGGGTCGGCTGGTTCGGCTTCAATATCGGCTCCGGTGGCGGCCTCAGCGGCACCTCGGGCATCGTCATGCTCAACACTCAGTTGGGCGCCTGCGCCGGGATTCTGGGCTGGATGTTCACCGAGTGGTTCAAGGTCGGCAAGCCCAGTGCCCTTGGCCTGGCCAGCGGCGCGTTGGCCGGTCTGGTGGGGATCACCCCGGCGTGTGCCTACGTGGGCGTCGGCGGTGCGTTGGCCATCGGCTTGCTGTGCGGGGTGTTCTGTTATTTGAGCGTGACGGTGTTGAAGCGCCGCTTCGGCTACGACGACAGCCTCGACGTGTTCGGCCTGCACGGCATCGGTGGGATGATCGGCGCGGTGTTGACTGGCGTGTTCTGTGTACCGTCCATGGGTGGCCTGGTGGAAGGTGTGACCATGGGCGCTCAGGTAGTTGCCCAGCTCAAGGGTGTGCTGCTGACCACGGTGTACTGCTTTGTGATCAGTTGGGTCATCCTCAAGGTGGTCAATGCCCTGGTTGGCTTGCGTGCCCATGAGTCGGTGGAGGAGATGGGGTTGGACCTGGCCGAGCATAATGAGCGGGCCTACAACCACTGAAGTAAACGCGGCTCAAACTGTTTGCCAGTCAGTTAAGGGCGAGCGCTGTACCTGTGGTGAGGGAGCTTGCTCCCGTGACGGATCAGGAGCCGACGGTTATCCAACTGATGCCCTGCGACTAAAATGTGGGAGGGGCGGTGCGACGATTCGACTTGCCCCCGATGGCGGCCTGACAGCCGACCAGAATGTCAGGCCGAGTACATATCCGTTGCTGCGGTAACGGCCACTTAGGGTTCCGCTCTTACAGCGGGTCACTTTTGGAAAAGAGCCCCAAAAGTAACCAAAAGGGCTCTTGCCCCACCACTCGGCACCTCGCCCAGGCTCGGTGTGCCCGTAATCCGACAGTGATTCGGGGGGCCGCCGCCACGCGCCATCCATGGCGCGGGGCGGCTAAACCGGCATCCCTGCCGGTTTACCCCCCAAATCACTATCGGATTCCGGCCAGCGTGGTTAACGGGGCGCCTGAGATCAAGATCTACAGCAAGATCAAGATCAAGATCTACAGCAAGATCAAGAGCGGCTCGCTTCGCATCGTGGTTACCGTTGTGGATACCTATGCGCCTACAGCGGTCTGTCAGTCAGCTTGGTTGTAGCTGAGCCACCGCCATCGGGGGCAAGTCCCCTTCCGCATTTGCCTTGCTGCGTTGCAGCTGGCTCGCCACCAGGGTGTTCTTCAGCAGGTAGGCAATCGTCATCGGTCCCACACCGCCGGGCACTGGCGTGATTGCGCTGGCAATGGTGCGTGCGCTGGCGTAATCCACATCCCCCACCAACCGCGTGCCGGTCTCGGTGGTGATGCGGTTGATCCCCACATCAATCACCACTGCGCCGGGCTTGAGCCAACTGGCATCGATCAACTGCGGCCGGCCTACGGCGGCGACGACGATGTCGGCCAAACGGCACAGCGCCGGTGCATCGATGCTGCGCGAGTGCACCACGCTGACCGAGCAGTTGGCCTGCAGCAGCAGGGTTGCCATGGGTTTGCCGACAATGTTCGAACGCCCGATCACCACCGCGTGCAAGCCGCTCAAGTCGCCGCAGGTTTCGTGCAGCAGGCGCATGCAGCCACTGGGCGTGCACGGCGTGAGCACTTCGATGCCTTGCACCAGGCCGCCGACGTTTTCGCGGTGGAAGCCATCGACATCCTTGATCGGGTCGATCGCGTGGATCACCGCCGCTTCGTCGATATGCGCCGGCAGCGGCAACTGCACCAGGATGCCGTTGACCGTCGCATCGGCATTCAACTGGGCAAGCAGGTCGAGCACTTGCGTCTGGCTGGCATCCTCCGGCAGCCGGTATTCCAGGGAGCGAATCCCGACTTCCTTCGCCCGCAGCAGTTTATTGCGCACGTAGACGTGGCTGGCCGGGTCATCGCCCACCAGCAATACCGCCAGGGCCGGGTAGATTTGCTGCGAGGCAAGCAGCAGGACCTCTTCGCGAACCTCGTCGAGCACCTGGGCAGAGATGGCCTTGCCGTCGATATCGCGGGCAAGCGTGGGGAGAGAGCTGGTCAAAAGCGTCACCGTTGTCTGGGGAAATAAGGCGCTGAGGGATAGGAATCCCTCAGCCATAGGCAGGCCAGAAGGCTCAGGCTACCAGTTGATGGCAGGCATACACCACCAGCACACCGGCGACCAGCGTGGCATAGGGCAGCCAGCCGGCGCGGCGTTGGCCGTCATCGGCCTGGATATACAGGTCAGTGAGCATGGCGGCGGGGAAGCGGCCCTTGTCCTGAACATAGTGGCGGTAGCAGAACACCGGCAGGATCAGCAGCGCCAACAGCAAGCCGGTGACCAGCGTGCCTGCGCCCCAGATGTCCGCGCCCAGGCCCATGCAGGCCAGGTTGACGAAACTCAGCACGCCGCCGGCCGCCAGCAGCACGGTGGGGGCTTTGTACGGGCGCACCCAGTCGGGGCGGTCCAGGCGGTGGATCCAGCCGGCATTGAGGTTGAGGAAGTTGAAGATGATGTAGCTGACGTTGGACGCCGCAAGCACGAACACGTAGTCCGACATCAGCAACAGCAGCAGGTTGAACGACAGGTCGGTCCACATCGCCGCCGTCGGCGCGCCATGTTCGTTGGTGCGCCCCAGGTACTTGGGCAGCCAGCCATCCACCGAAGCCTGATACAGGGTGCGCGACGAACCGGACATCGAGGTCATGATCGCCAGCAACGTCGCCAGCACCAGCATGATCAATACGATATTGGCCACCACCTTGCCGCCGCCGATGCTGTCGGCCAGCACCTGGCCAACGCCCATGCCGCTGTAGATCGCCGGCGAGAGCAGGCCGCTGTACACCGCGGGCGTCACGGTTGCGCCACTGGCGTCGAGCACCGCCGGCGTCACCAGTTGGCCCAGCCCGAGGCTGCCTTGAAATGCCAGCGGCACCAGGGTGAACACCAGGATGCACAGCAGGCCGGCGTAGAAGATCGCCTTGAAGGTGTCGCGCTTGGGGTCCTTGAACTCACGGGTGTAGCACACCGCCGTTTCAAAGCCGTAGGTGGACCACGCCGCCATGAACAGCCCACCGGCCATCAGTGACCAGCCGGATATATCCCACGGTCCATCGATGACTTGCCCGGCCGCGTCATGGGCCAGGGGGTACAGCGGCAGGAAGTTGGCCTGGGTCGCATCCCCGGTGAACAACGGCACCACGCCCACCAGCAGCAGCGGAATCAACGAGGTGACGCCGAGCACCAGGGTCAGGCGCGCCGACCGCAGGATGCCGCCGTGCTGCACGGCAAACACCGTGAGCAAAATCAACAAACCAATGGCGAACGTCGCGTTGATGCGCAACGACAGACCGCTTTTCACCCAGCCCAGGTCCAGCAGGGTCAGTTGCCAGGTGTTGATCAGCGCATCGGCGGGAAACAGCGCCGTGAGGATATACCCCGCCGCCAGCCCCGAACCGATGGACAGCACCGGCGACCAGGCCAGCCAGTTGCACCACACCGACACCGGTGCGATCAGCTTGCTGTAGCGCACCCAGGCCACCGCGCCGTACACCGAGGCGCCGCCGGATTTGTGCGGGAACAGCCCGGCGATCTCGGCGTAGGTGAAGGCCTGGATAAACCCGAACAGGATCGACACGATCCACACGATCCACGCCGGTTTGCCCACCGTGGCGGCAATCGCACCGATGGAGAACAACACCAGCGCGGGCACACCACTGGCGACCCAGAATGCCCCGCGCCAATCGATCTTGCGGTGCAGGCTGCCCACCGAGCCGGCAGCCTGCGGTACAGCCTCGAACGTCGTCGCTTCCATCTTCGTATTCCCATGTCTGAATAGCGGTTAGGTTGGGGCAGTCAAAATGGGGTGGCACACCCGTTTCGGGACGATCAGCTACGCACCCGGCTTTTGTCCGGGTCGTAGAAAATCGCTGCGCTGACCGTGGCGCTGATGCGCTTCTGCAGGCCATCGACTTTGCCAATCTCAAGTTCAGTGCCGGGCTCGGCGCAGCTCACGTCGACCCGGCACAGCGCGATATTGCTGGCCAGCAGCGGTGAGCGGCAGGCACTGGTGATCACCCCGACCTGGGCCCGGCCCTGGTACACCGGGTCGCCATGGTGGGCGGTCTCGTTGCCGCTCAGGTGCAGGCCGACCAGCTTGTGGCTGGGATGGGCGCTGCGCCGCAGCAGGGCGTCGCGACCGATAAAGTCATCGGTCTTGCTCTTGAGCGGCACGCTGAAACCGATACCGGCCTCGAACGGATCGGTCTGGTCGCTGAACTCGTAGCCGGCGAAAATCAGCCCGGCTTCGATGCGCAGCAGGTCCAGGGCTTCCAGGCCCAGGGGCACCAGGCCCAAGGGTTGGCCGAGTTGCCAGATGCGGTCCCAGACCCGTTCGGCGTCTTCGGGCTGGCACCACACCTCAAAGCCCAGTTCGCCGGTGTAGCCGGTGCGCGAAATCATCAACGGGCAGCCGTCGAAACCGTCCAGCCGACCGACCAGGAAGCGAAACCAGCCGAGGGTTTCCACACTCGGTTGCGTGGGCGGAGTCCAGACCATCTGCTTGAGCAGTTCGCGGCTCAGCGGCCCTTGCACTGCCAGGTTGTGAATCTGCGCGCTGGCGGACTTGACCCACACCTTCATGCCCAGTTTCTGTGCCTGTTCGCGCAACCACACGCCGGCGTAGTCTTCGCCGCAGATCCAGCGGAAGTTGTCCGGGCCCAGGCGCAGCAGGGTGCCGTCGTCGAGCATGCCGCCGTGGGCATGGCACATCGCCGAATACACCACTTGGCCCACCGCGAGGCGCCGTACGTCGCGGGTCAGGCAGTACTGCAACAGGGCTTCGGCGTCGGGGCCGATGATTTCGAATTTGCGCAGGGCGGTCAGGTCCATCACCGCCACCCGTTCGCGGCAACCGAGGTATTCCTCGGTGACGCCGTAACCGTCGTAGCGCAGCGGCAGCCACCAGTTGCGGTAGTCGGTGAAGCTGCCGGTGAGGGCGCGGGTACGTGAGTGAAACGCGGACTCACGGGTGAGGATCGGGTCGGCATCCGCCGTGGTTCGAGTGCTCATGGCGATGGAAAAACGCTCCTTCTCGCTGTAGATGCGGACATGGATGTCGGTCGGGTTCCAGCCATTGGCCGGGTCAATGTCATCCGGGCACGAGGTACTGCCACACAGCAGGTCGGTCATGGCCCGCAGCAGCACGTAATCGCCGGGCCGTGACCAGGGTTCATCCAGGGTCATCTGCTGGTGCGCATCGATACCGGTGTTGAAGAAGAAATTGATCGCCGGCCAGCCGTTGCGCGCCTGCACGCCATGGGAGGCGAGGACGCGGCTGAGGTTGTCGCTGCAGTTGTCGTGCCCGAAATAGCCATGGGTTTCGTAGTAGCGCGCCGCGCAGGCCAGGGCGAATGAATCGTGGCGCCCGACGGTGTCTTGCACCACCTCCAGCATCGGTTGCATATGGCGGTCGAAAAACTTCGAGAACAGCCCCGGTGCCGGGTAGGCGCTGCCGTTCAGCGTGCGCGTGACGGTCTGGTCCAGGTCCAGTTCGACGCCGCGATCCAGGGCTCGCCGGTCGAGAGCGACGAAGTCCGAACACTGGCGGCCTGCGACGTCCAGCACCTGGATGTACTGCCCTCTGGCGACGGTGTAGCTGTGGGCCGTGCCCGCGCGCAGGGTGAATTCGTCGAGTACATCGCCCAACGGTTCGGGCAGGGCCGGTACCAGCAGCGGCGAGGGGTTGGCCCGCGTCACCAGCAGGCGCAGCTCGCTGGGCCGGTATTGCCGGTCGACGGCGGTGGCCTCGGCGGGGGCGGCGACGATTACCAGCAGCGCGTCCTCGGCGACAAACTGTCGGCTGTGGCCGGGCGGGCTGTCGGCGTCCCACAGCGAGGCAGCCAGCGGCAATGCCTGTGTGTCGATGCCGCGCCGCTGGAGCGCCTGGCCGATACGCCCAGGCACGCTGCACGCCGTTGACCCGCTCAGACCCCAGCTCGCCAGGGCGCTGCGGCCGCCGGCGTCGAGGGCCAGCAGTGCGCAGGTTTGCCGGCCTTCGACGTCGATCACGTGCAGGCCGTCGCCAGGCTGCAAGTCGACCAGGGTCACGCCACCGACGGCCACGCGGTAGCGTTCCAGGTTCGGCGCGCGGGCAAACAGCCCGGGTTCACGGGGATGGGAAACACGCGGTGCATTCATCATCATCCGACCGACTTGATGGGCGTCGCGGGCTCGCCCAGGTACGCCGCCATCGAGTCATCCAGGGCCTGCAACCACGGCGTGTGGTGGGGCGGTGACTGAGTGCCGGTCATCAGCGAGCGATAGGACTTGTCGCGATAGCCCATGATGTTTTCCGCCTTGTCGTGCTTCCAGTGCAGAAAGGTTTCGTTGACGGCGGCGATGTCGAAATTCGGGTAGTCGGTGGCGTCCACCAGTTGCTGGATATAGGCGCCCTGGTACTCGAACATCTGCTGGTTGGTTTCCAGGGTCTGTTCCCGTGCGTGCCACGCTTGGCTGTCGGCGACCATGTCGGCGTGGCCGGGCAGTTGAATGCGCCCGAGGATCACATCGCGGGCATACCAGGCCTGGGCGTCGAACATGTTGAAGGAGTACCACTGGTCCTGCATGCCGAGGTAGATCAGGCGTGGGTTGGGTTCCCAGAACACGCCCTTGTAGAGGTTCATCGGCCACAGGCGGTTGTCGGTCTTGAGGCTCAGTTCATCGGGCAGGAACGGGAAGTGGTGCTTGTAGCCGGTGCACAGGATCACCGCGTCGATGTGCTTGCTGCTGCCATCGATAAAGTACGCGCGGTTGTTTTCCAGGCGCTGGAGCAGCGGTTTTTCTTCCCAGTTATCCGGCCAGGCATAGCCCATGGGCGCGCTGCGGTAGCAACTGGTGATGCTGCGCGCGCCGTATTTGTAGCATTGCGAGCCGATGTCCTCGGCCGAATAGCTGCTGCCGACGATCAGCAGGTCCTTGTCCTTGAACTCCAGGGCCTCGCGAAAATCGTGGGCATGCAGGATACGCCCGGCGAACTGTTCGAAGCCTTCGAAGTACGGCACCTTGGGCGTGGAAAAGTGGCCGCAGGCGTTGATCACGTAGTCGAATTCCTCGCAGGTCAAGGTGTCGCTGGTGTAGTCGTGGGCGTAGAGGGTGAAGCGCTGGCTCTGTTCGTCGAAGGTGACTTGCCGCACCACATTGTTGAAGCGGATGTAGTCGCGCACGCCGGCCTTTTCCACGCGGCCCTTGATGTAGTCCCACAGCACTTCGCGCGGCGGGTAGGAGGCGATGGGCCGGCCGAAATGCTCTTCGAAGGTGTAGTCGGCGAACTCCAGGCATTCCTTGGGACCGTTGGACCACAGGTAGCGGTACATGCTGCCGTGCACCGGCTCGCCGTTCTCGTCGAGGCCGGTGCGCCAGGTGTAGTTCCACATGCCGCCCCAGTCCTGCTGTTTTTCGAAGCACACCAGCTCAGGGATGGCGGCGCCTTTGTCGCGGGCCGACTGGAACGCGCGAAGTTGCGCCAGGCCGCATGGGCCGGCACCGATGATTGCTACACGTAGGGTCATGAGCGTGCCTCCTGAAGGTTTCAGCGAAAGATCACTGTCTTGTCCTGGTTGATGAACACCCGGTGTTCCAGGTGGTATTTCAGGGCTTTGGAAAGGGCCACGGTTTCGGTGTCACGGCCGATGGCGACCAGCGAATCGGGCAGGTGGGTATGGTCGACGCGCTGGATTTCCTGCTCGATGATCGGGCCTTCATCCAGGTCGCTGGTGACGTAGTGGGCGGTGGCGCCGATCAGCTTGACGCCACGGTCATAGGCCTGGTGGTAGGGCTTGGCGCCCTTGAAACCGGGCAGGAACGAGTGGTGGATATTGATCGCCCGGCCCGACAGTTGCTGGCACAGCCCGTCTGACAGGATCTGCATGTAGCGCGCGAGCACCACCAGGTCGGTCTGGGTGTCTTCGACGATGCGCATCAGCTCGGCTTCCTGGCCGGCCTTGGTGTCCTTGGTGATCGGCAGGTAGATGAAGCGGATGCCTTCGCGTTCGGCCATCGCCCGCAGGTCCAGGTGGTTGGAGACCACGGCAGTGATGTGCATGTCCATCTCGCCCTTGCGGTGGCGGTAGAGCAGGTCGGTGAGGCAGTGGTCGAACTTGCTGACCATCAGCAGCACGCGGGTCGGTTGGCGTGAGCTGAACAACTGCCAGTGCATGTCGAAGCCACCGGCAAGGTCGCCGAGGCCTTTGCGCAGGGCGTCGATGTCGCCGCTCACGCCGGTGTTGAAACGGAACACCGCGCGCATGAAAAACTGCCCGGTGAACTCATCGTCGAACTGTGCCAGCTCGCTGATGTAGCACTGCTGTTGGGCCAGGCACACGCTGATCGCGGCGACAATCCCGGACGCCGCCGGGCAGGTGATCTTGAGGATGTAATGTTCGCTGGAGGCGTCCATCGAAGGCTCCTGAATTGCGTGAAGGAAGGTTCAGCCCTTGGCCGTGCGCTTGGTTTTTTGCGGGTCGTCGAAGGGCAGGGCGTGGGTGCTGGCGCTGGCCTCAAGGCTGCCGCGAACCTGCAAGGCAATACCGGGTTCGGAACAGGCGACGCTCATGCGCGCGATGGCCATCGAGCGTTTGCTCAGGCGCGAATACATGCCGCAGGTGATCACGCCGACTTGCTGGTTGCCCTGCCACACGGTGTCGCCGGCCTCGGCGGCGCGGACGCCCTCAAGCAGCACACCGGTGATCTTGAAGCGCTCCTGGCCGCGCAGGCGCAGGTGTTCTTCGGCGCCACGGAAGGCGTTCTTGCCAGGTGAAACAGTGAAATCCAGGCCCATTTCCCAGAGGGTGTCGCCGGCCTTCTGGTCGGCGAAGGGGTACATCTGCGAGTTGTCGTAGGGGAAAAACATCAGCGAGCTTTCCACCCGCAACCAGTCCAGGGCGGTGAAGGCGCAGGGGATGATCCCCAGGCTCGCGCCTTGTTCGAGGATGCTGTCCCACAGGAACGGCGCATCGGCGGCCTTGCAGAAAATCTCATAGCCACGTTCGCCGGTGTAGCCGGTGCGCGAGATCATCACCGGGCGGTCGAACAGGCGGGTTTGCAGGTGGTGGAAGTACGCCAGCTGGCGGATGCCGGGCACGTGTTCGGCGAGGAAATCCACCGCCAGCGGGCCTTGCAGCGACAGGTCGTGCAGGTCGTCATCGAACAGCACCGCCACTTGCCGGCCCTGGGCCGAGCGCACGAGCATTTCATGCCCGGTGCCGGCGCCATGCACCACCATGAACGCGTTGGGGCCGGTGCGGTAGACGATGCAGTCATCGACGAACTTGCCGTCCTCATCGAGCATCGAGGCATACACCGATTTGCCGGGGTAGAGCTTGGCGATGTCGCGGGTGGTGGCCCACTGCAACAGGCTCTCGGCGTGGGGGCCCACGTAATGGACTTTTTTCAGGCCGGACACGTCCATCAGGCCGGCGCGGGTGCGGATCGCCTGGTGGTGGTCGGCGAGGTCACTGCTGTAGGTCCAGGCAGTGCCCATGCCGTTCCAGTCTTCGAGGTGGGAGCCGAGGGCGCGGTGCCGTTCGGCCAATGCAGAAATACGCCATGAGTGGGTCATGTGAGGTTCCTTGTCGTAGAAGAAGGGGCGTCAGGCCTGTGGGTCGAACTGGCTCAGCCACTCGACCAGCGTGTGGCGGTAGCGGGTCATGCCCTTGTAGTCGGCGATGGGGTCGGGCAGGTCGCGCAGCACGCGGTGCAGGCGACAGCCCCAGCCGGGTTGCGTGACCAGCTCGTCCAGGCTGATCAGGTAGGTGCGGATGCTGAACATCACCGCGTGGCTGCGCGGCAGGCGCGCCATCACTTGCAGCTCGACCCGCAGGTGCACCTGTTGCCCGACGTTCTGCGCGGTGATCTGGCCGCGATCGGCGCCCCATTCATGGAAGGTTTCCGGCGACGAATCCAGGCGCGGATTGATGGTCAGTGTCCAGTTCAAGCGCCGTACCGGCTGGCCGACCTGCAGGTTGAGCAGGTACTTCAGCGCCCGTTCGAACACGCCCATCTGATGGGCCATGGGCACCGGTGCGTGCCACTGCTTGAAACTCATGCCGGCGTCGAACGCCAGCGACCAGTCGGCCGGGCTGGTGACCAGGCCGGCGTCCATGTACAGGTCGCCGTCGCGCTGGTCGAGCAGGGCGAAATCCCCCTGCACCTGACGGCCGATGTACTCCAGCGGCGCGCAGGGCAGGCTGGTGGCATCGCCGAAGATGAAGTGCTGGTCGATGTCCAGGAGGTGGTTGCGCCACTGCCAGCGCTCGCCGTTTTGCGTCAGGCTGAACGACTGCGGGTAGTCGGCGGCCAGGTGTTCCATGATCATCTGCAGCGCATCCCAGGCCGCCACTTGCATGTGCGGCATCACCAGGTAGCGGCGCGGGTCCTTGTCCAGCACCAGGGCGCGCTCGGCCATTTCCGAGCGGTAGTGCTCGTCGATGTCGAAGGCGTGCTCATAGATCGAGCCGGGGTCGCGGGAGATGGCCGGTTCGATGTTCACCGAGTACAGGTAGCTGTCCTCGATAAAGGGAAAGGGGAAACGCCGGATCGCTGCCGGGCTGTTGCGAAAACTGAAATCGTCGCGATAGCTCAGCACGGGGCTCGTTTGCAGGGGCATGGCACTCACTCCTATAGGTCCAGCGAAACGCAGGGGCCGCTGCCGCGCGAGACGCAGGGCATCAGAAAGTCGGCCTGCTCGGCCGGGCTGAGGAAGCTGTCGCGGTGTTCGATGGCGCCGCCCTGGTGGCGCGTGATGCACTGGCCGCAGACCCCGCCACGGCACAGGTTGGGCACCTGTAATCCTGCGTGTTCCAGGGCTTCGAGCAGGCTTTGCTCGGCCTCGACCCGCAGGCGTCGGCCACTGCGCAGCAGGTGCAGGTCGAATGGCTGGCCGGGTTGTGCGCCCTTGAAGGCTTCCGAATGCACACGCTTGAGCGGCCAGCCGAGGCGTGCGGCGTGTTGCTCAACCGCCTCGAGCAAGGGCTGCGGACCGCAGGTGTAGACGTGGCTGCCCAGCGGTCGATTGCCGAGGATCCGGTCTAGGTCCGGGCGCCGATCGTAGGTGTGCAGGCGCGGGCCGAGGCGCTCTTGTAACTCGTCGAGATAGGCGTCGCTGAGGCCCGGACGGAACAGGTAATGCAGTTCGAAGTCGGCCTGCTGTTGTTCCATCGCGGCGATATAGGCCATGAACGGCGTGATCCCGATCCCGGCGGCGATGAGGATATGCAGGCGCGCGGTGCCATGGGGGGCGAACAGATTGGCCGGTGGTGAAATCTGCAAGGTGTCGCCGACCTGCACCTGCCTGTGCAGGTACTGCGAGCCACCGCGCGAGGCGTCTTGCAGGCGCACGGCGATGCGGTAGTGCTGGGGGTGCGCCGGGTCGCTGGTGAGTGAATAGGCGTTGCGCACCGTGCCTTCGGCCAGCGGCAGGTGCACCTGCACATGGCTGCCGGGCGAGAAGCCGGGCAGGCTGCCCGTGGCGGGTGTCAGGGTGAATTCGCGCACCACCGGCGTGAGCATGCGTGCTGCGCTGACCTGGACATTGAGGGCCGCGCTCATGGCTGGAACCCCGCGTAGGGCTGGTCGGGGTTGATGCACACGCCGAGATACGCCCCCAGGCGCCGGGAAAAATGCGTGCGGACCTCCAGCCCGACGTGGCAGCCGATGCAGTTCAACAGCGGCTCCGGCCCGGCCGCCTGGGTCAGGCCGCAGTGTGCGCAATACACCTGGCGCAGGCCCGGCGTGGTGCAGGTCATGTCGATCTCGTCGTCTTCCAGGCCAGCGGCGCGGGCCTCGCCGTGCACACGCCAGATAAAGGCTTCGTCGCCCAGCAGGTAGAGCCGGCAGCCCACGGTGGCGCTGGCCAGCGCCTGTTGCAGGCGCCGCGCAAAGTCGGGGTGTTCGCCGTTCAACAGCACGGGCATGTGCAGTTCGCTGATGAACGCTGCGCTGGCGGCGGCTGATTGCATCACCACGATGGGGCGGCTGCGGGTAGGCGTCATGCGGGCTCTCCACGGTGTGTGTTTGTTTCCTGTTGGGAGAGATACTTTCCTATGGGGAAAATCTTCTCAATCTGGAAAAAGGGCTATGCCTTTGGAGATAAGCCTTGTGCGCCGGCCATTCGGGGCATGGAAGTTGCTGGGCCTTTCGACCATGCAGAGCAACCGGACGGGGAGTTATCAAAGAGTGCTGACACGACCAAAAGGCTGGCCGCTCTGGTTGGGGCCTATACGCCGCGAACAGGCGCGCAGCGTGCGCAGGTTGTTGGCCGAGTTACCCCTGCACGCTGACGGTGCCTTGTCGGGTTTCCTGGACCGTTTCGACGCACTGCTGCCGCCTGCCAGGCTTAACCTGATCCTCGGCGGCGAAGACCTGGGCCCGACGCGGCGAGGGTGGGTCGACGGCTGCCAGGAGGTCGCGCGTTGCCCCTGGCGCGACGCGAGCGTGACGGACGCCCCTCAAGCCTGCGGACCGTGCCGGCAACGGGGCGTGCACCGTCTGGTGTGCGCGTTGCCCGAGGGTGAAAAGGGCGCATTGCTGCTCGACACCCCCCGGCGCGCCGGTGCCAGTTGGCGCCAGTTACTGGAAGAGGCGGCGCAGGCGGTAGGCGTGACCGTACGCCTGCGCAGCCATAACCGTGAGCAGCAGCGCAAACAGGCGACCTCCCGCCACGGCGCCCTGGCCCGTGAGCTGCATGATTCGGTGGCGCAGCAGTTGGGCTACCTGTCGTTCCAGGCCCATGGCTTACAGTCGCAGCTGGGCGAGCCGGCACTGCAGGACCTGTGCACCGGCCTGAGCCAACTGCAACGCCAGGTGCGCGAGCTGATCACCAGTGCGCGCCTGACCATGGACGGGCGCTCGCTGCGCCAGGCCCTGGCCGACTCGGTCGCGGAGTTCTCGCGGCGCTGCATCATTGTCTTCGAACTCGACAACCGCCTGGCCGACGACGCCCTGAGCCCTGAAACCGAATTGCAGATCCTGCAGATCATTCGCGAGGCCCTGGCCAATGCCGTGCGGCACTCCCACGCGCGCCACGTGCGCATCGAACTGCGCCAGACCCAGGATGGCGACGCCTCGGTGTCGGTGGAAGACGATGGCATCGGCTTGATCCCGGCCTGCGACGAGCACAACCATTTCGGCCTGGCGATTATCCGCGAGCGCGCCGCCAGCATCGGCGCACGGCTGAGCATAGAAGCGATCCGCCCGCACGGGGTGCGTGTGCACCTTGGCCTGCGTCGCCACCACGATCTGCCACAGGGGAGTCTCGATGGACTGCACGACCTTATTACTGATCGATGATCACCCGTTGTTTCGCAAGGGCCTGGCGCAGTTGTTCGATGCCAGCGGCGACTTCGAAGTGGTGGGGCAGGCGGCCAGCGGCCGCGAGGGCATCAACCTGGCCGTGAGCCTGACGCCGCAACAGGTGCTGCTGGATTTGCACATGCCGGGCCTCAGCGGATTACAGGTGCTGGATGAACTGCGCCAGTTGCGCCTGGATTGCCAGGTGGTGGTGCTCACCGCCTCCATGGACCGCGCCGAGTTGCTCACGGCCTTGCGCCTGGGCGCCAGCGGTTATGTGCTCAAGGAAACCGAGCCGGATGCGCTATTGGCGTATATGCGCAACTGTCACAAGGGCGCGATCGTGCTGGACTCGACCCTGATTGCCTTGCTCGCCGACCAGGCCGAGCCCACGCAAGCGTGTGAGGCAGCGGGCAGCGAAAACCTTACCGAGCGCGAAGGCCAGACCCTGGCGCTGATCGCCGCCGGCATGAGCAACAAACAGATCGGCCGGGAGCTGGGGATCAGCGACGGCACGGTGAAAATCTACGTGCGCAGCCTGTTGCAGAAGCTCGGCCTGCATTCGCGCCTGGAGCTGGCGGCCTGGGTGCACAGCGGCGCCTTGATGAAACACGAGGAGCGCCACTAGATGAGGGACAGCCCCGAAGCGTTTGCGCCGCCGCCAATGGACTTGATGGATTGCTTTCCCGCCGCCTTATTGCAACTGCGCGACAACGGTCAGATCGCCCATTTCAACCTGGCCTGGGCCGAGTTGATGGGCCCGCCCGGCGCGGAGCGCAACCTGATGGACTACGTGCATCAGGAAGACCGCCCGCTATGGCGCCAGGCCCTGAATGAACTGCGCCGCCGCCCCGACACCTCATTCAACCAGCGCCTGCGCTTTGTGCACCCCAACGGCGAATTGCGCTGGTTCGAGATCAGCCTCAAGCGCGGCCCCCAAGGTTTTTACCTGGTGGCCGGCGATGTCACCACGCACAAGCGCCGCGAAATCGCCTGGCAGGCCAGCCAGCGCAGTAGCATGAGCTTGCTCGACAGCATGCCGGGCCTGATCTATCGCGGCCGCAACAACCGCGACTGGACCATGGAATTCGTCAGCGCCGGCTGCCTGGAGCTGACCGGCTACCCCGCCGAGCGCCTGGTGGACAACCATGAGTTCACCTACAACAGCCTGATCCTGGCGCAGGATGCCGACTATGTGTGGCGCGAGGTGCAATATGCGTTGTCACGGCAGGAGCCGTTCGAGCTCAATTACCGGATTCGCTGCGCCGACCGGTCGATCAAGCACGTGTGGGAGAAGGGCGTGGGGATTTATGCGGATACCCGTGAGGTGTTGGGGATCGAGGGGGCTATTTTCGAGCGCCAGCTTTAACGGGTAAATGCAGCTCAAATGTGGGAGGGGCGGTGCGACGATTCGACTTGCCCCCGATGGCGGCCTGACAGCCGACCAGGATGTCAGGCCGAGTACATATCCGTTGCTGCGGTAACGGCCACTTAGGGTTCCGCTCTTACAGCGGGTCACTTTGGAAAAGAGCCCCAAAAGTAACCAAAAGGGCTCTTGCCCCACCACTCGGCACCTCGCTTAGGCTCGGTGTGCCCGTAATCCGACAGTGATTTGGGGGGCCGCCGCCACGCGCCATCCATGGCGCGGGGCGGCTAAACCGGCATCCCTGCCGGTTTACCTCCCCCAATCACTATCGGATTCCGGCCAGCGTGGTTAACGGGGCGCCTGAGATCAAGATCAAGATCCAAAGCAAGATCAAGGGCGGCTCTCTTCGCATCGTGGTTGCCGTTGGCGACTAGAACGTTGTGTAGATAGCCATGCTCTTCTCAAACTTAAAATAACTTACTGATTTTAAAAGTTAAAATTTCACCCTAAAGTCTTGAATTTTGCATAAGCAATTTCAGTCGACAGCATTCTTGTGGCGAGCGGGCTTGTCCCGCGTTGGGCTGCGCAGCAGCCCTACTTCGAAGCGGTAGTGGGGCCTCCCTCCCACATGGGTGACTCAATGCGCGCCTGCGGCCTTGTTCAGATCACTCTCGGCCCACTCCGTATACACACACGCATCCGCCGTCGCCCAGCGCACACGCACCGGGTCGCCGGCCTTGAGTGGCATGCCCGCAGCGGACAGCGCCTTGACCGTCATTGACGTGCCGCCGAGGGTTTTCACTGTGCAGGTCTGGCTTTCGCCGAGGAACAGCACCTCACTCACAATCGCCGACACTTCATTCCAGCCCGCCGCCAACGGTTGTTCAGCGGCCTGTTCGACACTCAGCGCCAGGGCTTTTTCCGGGCGCACCATCAGCAGCACATCCTGCTCGGTGCGCAGCCCGCTGGTCAGGCGGATCGACAGGGATTGGCCTTCGAACGCTGCCGCCGCGTTGCCCTGGGCCTTGAGCTTGAGGAAGTTGGAGTTGCCGAGGAACGACGCCACGAACGCGTTCGGCGGGTTCTGGTAGAGGTCGAAGCCGGTGCCCAGGCCGACGATCTTGCCGTGGCTGAAAATCGCGATGCGCAGGGACAGGCGCATGGCTTCTTCCTGGTCGTGGGTCACGTAGACGATGGTGATGCCCAGGCGCCGGTGCAGCTGGCGCAGTTCGTCCTGCAGGTCTTCGCGCAACTTCTTGTCGAGGGCGCCGAGGGGTTCGTCCATCAGCAGGATGCGTGGCTCGTACACCAGCGCGCGGGCGATGGCGACCCGTTGCTGTTGGCCGCCGGACAGTTGCGAAGGGCGGCGATGGGCGAACTGTTCCAGTTGCACCAGCTTGAGCATGGCGTCCACGCGCTTTTCGCGTTCGGCGCTGGCCAGTTTGCGAATCGCCAGGGGGAAGGCGATGTTGTCGCGCACCGACAAATGCGGGAACAGTGAGTAACGCTGGAACACCATGCCGATGTCGCGCTTGTGCGGCGGTACATTGACCAGTGATTGGCCGCTGACCAGGATCTCGCCGCTGCTTGGCGTTTCGAAGCCGGCAAGCATCGACAGTGTGGTGCTTTTGCCCGAGCCGCTGGAGCCGAGGAAGGTGAGGAATTCGCCGTCCTGGATGTCCAGCGAGATGTTGTCCACGGCAGCGAATTCGCCGTAGTGCTTATTCAGGTTGCGCAGGCTGACCAGGGGTTGGCCATGGCTCTGCGCGACATCGTTGATCACTGCACTCATGTTCTTCTCCTCGGCGCTCAAGCGCGGGTTTCGGTACGCCGGCGAACGGCGGCGGCAATCACCATGACCAGTACCGACAGGCCGATCAGCAGCGTCGACGCGACGGCGATCACAGGCGTCAGGTCCTGGCGCAGGGTGGTCCACATTTTTACGGGAAGGGTTTGCAGGGTCGGGCTGGCCATCATCACGCTGAGCACCACTTCGTCCCACGAGACCAGGAAGGCGAACAACGCACCGGCGACCATCCCCGGACGAATCGCCGGAAAGGTCACCTTGAACACCGCCTGCAACCGCGAGGCGCCGCAGATCACCGCCGCGTCTTCGATCGACTGGTCGAACAGCTTCAGCGAATTGATGATCGAGATGATGGTGAACGGCAGCGCCACGATCACATGGCTGACCACAAAGGCGAACATCGTGCCGGTGTAGCCAAGCTTGAGGAACAGCGCGTACACCGCCACGGCGATGATCACCAGCGGCACGATCATCGGCAGGGTGAACAGGCCATAGAGCAATTCGCGGCCGGGGAAGCGCCCACGCACCAGGGCAAAGGCGGTGGGCAGGCCCAGGGCGACGGCGAACACGGTGGTCAGCACGGCCACCTTGAGACTGGCCATGGCTGCGTTCATCCAGTCAGCGTTGGAGAAGAACTGGCCGTACCATTTCAACGTCCAGCCCGGCGGCGGGAACACCAGCCATTGCGACGAGCCGAACGACAGCAGCACGATAAACACGATCGGCAGCAGCAGGAACAGGCCAATCAACCCGGTGGTGGTGTAGAGGCCCAAGCGCATCCTGCGGCTCATGGCATTGGGGGTCAGGAGCATGACGGCTTACCTCGCGTTGCTGGCGCCAACCGGGGATTCCGGCTGAAGCTTCAGGTAGAAGTAGAACAGCACCAGCGTGATGAAGATCAGCAACGCGGCGCCGGCACTGGCCAGGCCCCAATTAAGGAACGATTGCACCTGCTGGATGATGAACTCGGGCAACATCATGTTCTGCGCACCGCCGAGCAGCGCCGGGGTGACGTAGTAACCGAGGGACATCACGAACACCATCAGGCCGCCGGAGAACAACCCCGGCCGGCACAGCGGCAGGAACACGCGGAAGAAGTTGGTCCACGGGCTCGCGCCGCAGATGGAGCCGGCCTGCAGGATCATCGGGTCGATGGCCTGCATGGTCGCCTGCAACGGCAGCACGATGAACGGGATCATGATGTAGCTCATGCCGATCACCACGCCGGTGAGGTTATGCACCATCTCCAGGGGCACATCGATGATGCCCATGGCCATCAGCGCCTTGTTGATCACCCCGGAGGCTTGCAGCAAGACCAGCCAGGAATAGGTGCGGGCGAGCAGGCTGGTCCACATCGACAGCAGCACAATATTCAGGATCCAGCGCCCCCAACCGCGCGGCACCAAGGTGATCGCCCAGGCCAGCGGAAAGCCCAGCAGCAGGCTGAACAGGGTCACCAGGCCCGCCACCGAAAAGGTGTTGAGCAGCACCCGTGCATAGGCCGAGTTGGCGAACAGCTGTTCATAGTTGCCCAGGCCCGGCACCGGCTCCAGCACGCCGCGCAGCAACAGGCCGATCAGCGGCGCCAGGAAGAACAGGCCGAGGAACAGCAGGGCCGGGATCAGGTTGCTCGAGCCCCGCCAGCGCTGCGCCAGGGACGGCGCCCCGGCCTTGGGCGAAACCGCGCCGGCAGCGCCGAGGGCGCTCCCGGTCGGTGTGGTTGCCGTCATTTTCATTTGACTAGCCATTCATTCCACCGTGTCGCAATTGCCGGACCGTTCTTGGCCCAGTAGGCGAAATCGAGGGTGATCTGGTCCTTGACGTAGGCGGTCGGCAGGTTCGGCGCGAGCACCGAATCCAGGCGCTGCACGCTGTCGATGTTCACCGGTGCATAGGCGGTCAGATTAGAGAAATCCGCCTGGCCCTTGGCGCTGCTGGCGTTGGCGAGGAACTTCATCGCAGCCGCTTTGTTTTTCGAACCTTTAGGCACGACGAGGATGTCGGCCATCACCAGGTTCTGCTTCCAGCTCACGCCCACGGGCGCGCCGTCTTCCTGCAGGGCATGGATGCGACCGTTCCAGAACTGGCCCATGCTGACTTCGCCGGACGCCAGCAACTGTTGCGACTGCGCACCGCCGCCCCACCAGACGATGTCTTTTTTGATGGTGTCGAGTTTCTTGAAGGCGCGGTCCAGGTCCAGGGGGTAGAGCTTGTCGGCCGGGACGCCGTCGGCCAACAGCGCCAGTTCGAGCACGCCGGGGCTTGGCCATTTGTAGAGGGCGCGTTTGCCGGGGTAGGTCTTGGTGTCGAACAGCGCGGTCCAGTCCTGGGGCTTGCCGGCGCCGAGCTTGCCTTCGTTGTAGCCGAGCACGAAGGAGAAGAAGAACGAGCCCACGCCATGGTCGGAGACGAAGCGCGGGTCGATCTTGTCGCGCTGGATCACCGAGAAGTCGAGGGGTTCGAGCAGTCCTTCGGCGGCGGCGCGCAAGGCGAAGTCGGCCTCGACATCCACCACGTCCCACTGCACGTTGCCGCTTTCGACCATGGCCTTGAGTTTGCCGTAGTCGGTGGGCCCATCCTGGACCACGGTAATGCCGCTGGCCTTGCTGAACGGGTCGGCCCAGGCCTGCTTCTGCGCATCCTGGGTGCTACCGCCCCAGCTCACGAAATTGACGCTTTCGGCCGCCATGGCCGCGTGAGTGGCCGTGGCCAATAAGCCCGCGAACAGCACCGCGGTTGCACGTTTGTTCAACACCATTTTCACGCCCTCATTTGTTTTGTTATTGAGCGGGCTTGGTAATGCCCGCCTATCGGGAGCAGTAGGTCCATCGGGGGCCTCTAATCGAGACCCCAAAAGGCGACCGTGCCAAGGGCTGTTATTGGTGCTCTCCCTGGCGGGCGCACTTGGCAGAAACGTTCGGTCTATGGAATATCATATTATGGTATTCCAAACTTTGTGCAAGCATTTTGCCTTACCGGTTATCCGTCATTCGGTGAAGGGAATGCTCTCGACCACCTCCAGGTCGTAGCCGGTCAGCCCTGCGTATTTGAGGGGCGGGCCGAGGTGACGCAGCTTGCCGACGCCGAGGTCCTGCAAGATCTGCGCCCCGGTGCCCACTTCGGAATAGATGCGCGACTGCGAACGGTTGAACTGGCGCGGCGCCTGCGTCAGTTGCGGCACGCGTTCCAGCAGGGCCTGGGACGATTCATGGTTGGCCAGTACCACCACTACGCCACTGCCTTCAGCAGCGACACGTTGCAAGGCCGCCCACAGCGTCCAGTTGGACGGGCCGCTGTAGTCGGCACCGACCAGGTCGCGCAGCGGGTCGATCACATGCACGCGCACCAGCGCCGGGGTATCGCGGTGCAACTGGCCCATCACCATGGCCATGTGCACGCCGCCGTCGATGCGGTCTTCAAAGGTGATCAGGCGGAATGTGCCGTGCACCGTGGGCAGGTCGCGTTCACCGATGCGCACCACGGTGCGTTCGGTGCTGAGGCGGTAGTGGATTAGGTCGGCGATGGTGCCGATCTTGATGCCGTGCCTGCGCGCGAAGATTTCCAGGTCGGGGCGGCGGGCCATGGTGCCGTCGTCGTTCATCACTTCGACGATCACCGAGGCCGGGGTGTGCCCGGCCAGGCGCGCCAGGTCGCAGCCGGCTTCGGTGTGGCCGGCGCGCGTCAACACGCCGCCATCCTTGGCGCGCAACGGGAAGATATGCCCCGGCTGCACGATATCGGCCGGTCCGGCATTGCTGTCGACGGCCGCTGCCACAGTGCGTGCGCGGTCGGCGGCGGAGATGCCGGTAGTCACGCCGCTGGCGGCTTCGATGGACACGGTAAACGCGGTGCTGAACACGCTGCCATTGCTCGGCACCATCTGTTCCAGGCCCAGGCGCTGGCAGTGTTCGTCGGTGAGGGTCAGGCAGATCAGGCCACGGGCTTCGCGGGCCATGAAACTGATAGTCTCGGCGGTGCAGCAGGCCGCAGGCAGCAACAGGTCGCCTTCGTTTTCCCGGTCTTCGTCGTCCACCAGGAGCACCATCTTGCCTTGGCGGTAGTCTTCGATGATGTCTGCGATGCTGTTGAAGGACATGGAGAGTGCTCGATTTGTTGGTTGTATGTATTATGGTATACCACAAAAACTCAACAAGAGGATGTCACGATGAAGGCCTACTGGATTGCCCATGTGGATGTGTCCGATGCAGAGCAATACACGCAGTACACCCAGCGCGCGCCGGCGGCGTTCGCAAAGTTTGGCGGACGGTTCCTGGCCAGGGGCGGGCGCAGTGAAGCGATGGAAGGCGGGCCGGCACGGCAGCGTAATGTGGTGATTGAGTTTGAGAGCTATGAGCAGGCGGTGGCGTGTTATGAGTCCGCTGAATATCAGGAGGCGAAGGCGCACCGTGAAGGGGCGGGGGTGGCGCAGATCATCATCGTGGAAGGGTTGGCGCCCTAGGTCATCAGGCCGAACATGGGCCAAATGTGGGAGGGGGCTTGCTCCCGATAGCAGTATGTCAGTCAATACATGAAGTGACTGAACTACCGCCATCGGGAGCAAGCCCCCTCCCACATTTGGACCTGGTTTACCTGAAGGTCAGCGGATGAAGTGGATCTTGCCGCTGTCGTCATTGCCGATGTAGATGCCATACACCCCAGCCTGGCGTTCCTCGATATACCGTTCGAGGATCTGCCGGATCGCCGGGTAGTAGATGCTGTCCCAGGGAATGTCCTCGGGCGCGAAGAACTTGTAGTCGAGGGTCTCCGGGCCGAACTGGCCGGTGATCTCCAGCGCGATGGCGCGGAAGATGATGTACACCTCGCTGATTTTCGGCACGCTGAAGATCGAGTAGGGCGAGAGGATCTCGGCACGTACTCCGCTTTCTTCCCAGACTTCACGCAACGCCGCCTGCTCAGTGGTTTCGCCACCTTCCATAAAGCCGGCAGGCAAGGTCCAGGTGCCCGGGCGGGGCGGGATCGCCCGTTGGCACAGCAGGTATTTGCCGTCCTGCTCGATGATGCAGCCGGCGATGATCTTGGGATTGATGTAGTGGATATAGCCGCAGCCCCGGCACATCAGGCGCTCATGGGTATCGCCCGGTGGCAGCTGGTGACCGAGGTCACTGCCGCCGCATGTCGGGCAAAAGCTGGGGCTGGCCAAGGTCAGTGACCTATGCGCGGTTCTTTCAGCGCGATGGGCAGGGTGATTTCCGGGATCTTGCCGGTTTCTTCCTGTTTGCGCTTGAGGTAGTCCAGGGCCACGGCGGCCGCAGCACGCACGTGATCGACGCAGGCCTGGTGGGCCGCCAGCGGGTCGCCGCTCTTGATCGCCTGGACCATGCGTTCCATTTCCTGGTTACTGGTGCCGCGACGGTTTTCCTGGGACACCGAGGTGGCGCGCAGGTAGCTGATGCGCGCCTGCAACTGGCGCAACTGGGTGGCCGCCACATGGTTGCCCGAACCTTCGAGCAGCACGTCGTAGAAGCCTTGGACCGAGTCGATGACCTGTTGCAGCTCGCCGTCCTTGAGGGCCTTGCGGTTTTCTTCCAGGGCTTTTTCCAGGGCCTTGATGTCCTTGGCCTTGGCGCGCAGGGTGAACAATTGCACGATCAAGCCTTCGAGCACGCAGCGCAGTTCATAGATGTCGACGGCGTCGGCCAGGGTAATGATCGCCACCTGCGGGCCTTTGGCATCGGCGAATTCCACCAGGCCTTCGGACTCCAGGTGACGCAAGGCTTCGCGTACCGAGGTGCGGCTGACGCCGAGGCGGTCGCACAGGTCGCGCTCCACCAGGCGGTCACCGGGCAGCAGTTGGAAGTTCATGATGGCGCTGCGCAGTTTTTCCAGCACGATTTCGCGCAGGGTGACCGGGTTGTGATTGACCTTGAAGCTGTCGTCGAGGGGCGCGCGTTTCATGGGGTCTGCTCTGAATTTAGCGGTTAACTGGAGGCCTCGGCCGGCCGGGGCCGATTGAGGGCCGAAAATCGTGCCCAAGTTTATCATGCTGCGTTCCTTAAGCGACAAACCCTCACGGCCCCCGCGCGCCTCAGGCCAGCGCCGGCAGCGGGCCCAGCTTGCCCTTGTGGTAGATCATCGGCGTGACCGGCTCCTTGGGCAGGATCAGGTTCTTTACCGCACCGACGATGATTGCGTGATCGCCGCCGTCGTATTCGCGCCACAGCTCGCACTCGATGATCGCCGTGGCCTTGGCCAGCAGCGGGTTGCCCAACTCGCTCAGGTGCCACTCGATGCCCTTGGCCTTTTCCTTGCCCTTGCTGGCGAAAGCATAGGCCTCGGCGGTCTGGTCGGCGGACAGCAAGTGGATCGCGAAGCGCTTGCTGTCGCGCAGGATCGGGTAGGTGTCCGACGCATAGTTAGGGCAGAACAGCACCAGCGCCGGGTCGATCGACAGTGCGCTGAACGCACTGGCGGTAATGCCGACGATGCCGCCGTCCGGGTCGAGGGTGGTGACCACCGTGACCCCGGAGGGGAATGAGCTCATGACGTCTTTGTAAATGCCGGGTTCGATCATGGTCGGGGTCTCTTAACGCATCACGAAAGGATCAGGCATAGGCGCCTGGGAGAGGTTGATCCACACCGTCTTCAGCTCGGTGTAGGCGAGCACCGAATCGATGCCGCTTTCACGTCCGTAGCCGCTGTTCTTGAAGCCGCCGATAGGCGCCATCGCCGACACGGCCCGGTAGGTGTTGACCCAGATGATCCCCGAGCGCACGTCCCGCGCCAGGCGGTGGGCGCGGCCGAGGTCGCGGGTCCAGATGCCGGCGGCGAGGCCGAATTGCGAGTCGTTGGCGATGGCCAGCGCTTCGGCTTCGTCCTTGAAACGGATGACCGAGGCCACCGGGCCGAACACTTCTTCCTGCATGATCTTCATCGAATTGCTGTCGCACTCGAACAAGGTCGGCTCATAGAACCAGCCTTCACCGAGGTTCTGCGGGCGCTTGCCGCCGGTGCGCAGGCGCGCGCCTTCGGCGATGGCGTCCGCCACCAGGCGTTCGACCACGGCCAGTTGCTGCGCGGTGGCCATGGGGCCCATTTCGCTGGCGTCGTCCTGGGGGTTGCCGATGCGGATGCGCTCGGCGCGCGCCACCAGGCGCTCGACGAATTCGTCGTAGATTTCATCCTGCACCAGCAGGCGCGAGCCGGACACGCAGCTCTGCCCGGACGCTGCATAGATCCCGGCAATCGCACCGTTGATGGCACTGTCGAGGTCGGCGTCGGCAAAGATGATATTCGGCGATTTGCCGCCCAGTTCCAGGGACAGCTTGGCGAAGTTCTCCGCGCTGCTGCGCACCACATGGCGGGCCGTGGCCGCGCCGCCGGTGAAGGCGATCTTGCGCACCAGTGGGTGGCGGGTGAGGGCGGCGCCGGTGCTGGGGCCGTAGCCGGTGACCACGTTGACCACGCCCGGCGGGATCCCGGCTTCGAGGGCCAGGCGCGCGAGTTCGAGGATGGTCGCCGAGGCGTGCTCCGACGGCTTGATCACGATGGTATTGCCCGCCGCCAGGGCCGGTGCGAGTTTGATCGCGGTCAGGTACAGCGGGCTGTTCCACGGAATGATCGCGGCGACCACGCCCATGGCTTCGTGCACGGTGTAGGCGAACAGGTCGGGCTTGTCCAGCGGCAGGGTGCCGCCTTCGAGCTTGTCGGCCAGGCCGGCGGTGTAGTGGAAAAACTCCGGCAGGTAGCTGACCTGGCCACGGGTTTCGCGGATCAGCTTGCCGTTGTCGCGGCTTTCCAGTTGGGCCAGTTGTTCCTTGTTCTCGGCGATCAGGTCGCCCAGGCGGCGCAGCAATTTGCCCCGTGCTGTGGCGGTGAGGCCACGCCAGGCCGGGCTGTCGAACGCGCGTTGCGCGGCCTGCACGGCGCGCTCTACATCGGCCTCATCGGCGTCGGGCAGTTGCGCCCAGGGTTCGGCCAGCGCCGGGTTGAGGCTGTCGAAAGTCTTGCCGGACAGGGCATCGACCCATTCACCGCCGATGCACATCTGGAAGCGTGCGAGTGTCATGCAACGATCCCCTTGATTGGATTGTTTTGGGCGTACACCGTGTCGAGGAAGCCCAGCAGCAGCTGGTTGACCAGGCGTGGCGATTCTACCGGCATCATATGCCGTTGCTCGGCCAGCACCGCAACGGTGGCGCCGGGAATACGATCGGCCAGTTGCCGGGCCATTTCCGGGGTTGAACCGGGGTCGAGTTCGCCGGTGGCGACCAGGGTCGGTACGCGCAGGCCCTTGAGGTCGTCGGCGCGGTACATGTCCTGGGTCGCAAACAGTTCGTAGGTGGTCAGGTAGCCCTGGGGGTCGTTGCCCGCCAGGGTTTCACGCAGGGCGGCGATCTGCGCCGGGTTGGCCGCCTGGTATTCACGGCTGAACCAGCGCGACAACGCGGCTTCGGCATTCGCATCCGGGCCGTGTTCCGCAGCCTGGGCGGTGCGTGCGATCACGCCGGCACGCTGTTCGGGGCTGCGGTTGAACACACTGTTGAGCACTACCAGGGATTTGAGGCGCTCGGGGTAGTGCAGGGCAAACGCCCGGGCGACCAGGCCGCCCATGGAAAAACCGATCACCGTGGCCTGGGGCAGTTGCAGGTGGTCGAGCAGCTCCAGCAACTGGTCGGCATACCCCAGCAGCGGCGTGCCGGCGGCCGGGCGCGGACTGGCGCCATGACCGAGCATGTCATAGCTGATCACGCGGTAATTCGTGGCCAGGCCAACGACTTGCCCGCCCCACATTTCTTTATTCAGGCCCACGCCGTGGATCAAAACCACAGGCTGGCCTTGGCCGGTCGCCAGATAACTGGTGCCAGCCGGGGTGCGTTCAGCGGTGAGCCGAATCATGGAGCGCTCCTGCATGCTTTTTGTTTTGGCCGGTGTTGCTTACTGGGCGTTTTCAGCGGCCAGCTCTTCCAGGTCGATATAGCGGTTGCCGATACGAGGGTGCAGGCGGCCGCCATCGGCGCAGCCCAATACCACGACGATTTCATCGGCACGCGGCGCATCTTCGATCTGCATTTCCAGGGTGATGTAGTGCGAACGCAGGCCTTCGTCGTCCTTGTGCATCATCGGGATCTGGATCGAGGTGCCCGGACCGCCGCGCTTGTTGGTGAAGCTCAAGTAGCTTTTGGCCTTGACCGCTTCACGGTAGTGATTGCCGAAGCGCAGGGTGTGGATGATCGCGCTCGCGTGTTCGATCTCGCCATCGGCACCGACCACGGCGGCCTTGCCATACGCCTCGATGTTTTCAGCGCCGCCAATAATGCCCACCAGGCGCTCGACCATCAGCGCGCCGAGGTCGGAGCAATTGGCCCGGATTTCCGGCTTGAGGTCTTCGACGAAGCCACGACCCAGCCATGGATTCTTCAGCACCACGGCGAGGCCGACCATTTTCACCGGGGTGTCTGCGGCCTTGCCGCCTTCGATGAAGGTTTCTTCTACGTAGCTGACGATTTTGCGGATTTCGAAACTCATGAGCGGCTCCATCAGGTGTGGGGGAGTGGGTTGCGTATGATGGTATACCATAATACGCAAAGCACAAGCGTCGCAAATGAGTTTGCGTGGGGTAAGGCGTTAAAGGGTGAGGCTGAGATTTTCTCGGATCGATGTTAAAAAATGTTAGATAGAAAAAATACTTCACATAATCCGTTCATTGGTGGATGATCGATCCCAATTCCAACGCGGCTCGCCGGTGTGGTGTCAGCCGCCGTTTTCCCCTGGAGTACCCCATGAATAATAAGAATGTCGGTGTGATCGGTTTGGGCGCGATGGGGCTTGGTATTGCCCGCTCGCTGTTGCGCGCAGGCTTCAATGTGCATGCCTGTGATGTGCGTGAGGCGGTCACCCAGCAGTTCGCCGGCGAAGGCGGGGTGGCGTGCGCGTCACCGGCGCAGATGGCCGAGGCCTGTGATGTGATCATCACGGTGGTGGTTAACGCCGAACAGACTGAGACCGTATTGTTCGGCGAAGGCGGTGCCGTGGCTGCATTGCGCCCTGCGAGCCTGGTGATCGGCTGTGCCACCGTGGCCCCGACCTACGCCGTGGACCTCGGCCAGCGCCTGGGCGAACACGGCCTGCTGTACCTGGATGCGCCGATTTCCGGCGGTGCGGCCAAGGCCGCCGCCGGTGAGATGACCATGATGACGTCCGGCCCGCAGGCCGCCTATGCCAAGGCCGATGCGGTGCTGGCGGGCATGGCCGGCAAGGTGTATCGCCTGGGCGACGTCCATGGCCTGGGTTCCAAGGTCAAGATTATCAACCAGTTGCTCGCCGGCGTGCATATCGCCGCCTCCGCCGAAGCCATGGCCCTGGGCCTGCGCGAAGGGGTGGACGCCGATGCCTTGTACGAGGTGATCACCCACAGCGCCGGCAATTCCTGGATGTTCGAAAACCGCGTGCCGCACATTCTCAAGGCCGACTACACGGCACTGTCGGCGGTGGATATTTTCGTCAAGGACCTCGGCCTGGTGCTGGATACCGCGCGTGCGAGCAAGTTTCCGCTGCCGTTGTCGGCCACTGCGCACCAGATGTTCATGCAGGCTTCAAGCGCCGGTTTTGGCCGCGAGGACGACTCGGCGGTGATCAAGATTTTCCCTGGCATCGACCTGCCGACGGCCAAGCCCGAGCCGGTGTAAGGAACACTTTATGACTAACCACACCACGCGCCCGTTGCTGGGCTGCATCGCCGACGATTTCACCGGCGCCACCGACCTGGCCAACATGCTGGTGCGCGGCGGTATGCGCACGGTGCAGAGCATTGGCATCCCCAGCCGCGAAGTCGCGGACGGGCTGGATGCGGACGCCATCGTCATCGCCCTCAAGTCGCGTACCACGCCGGTCGCAGAGGCTGTGGAGGAATCCCTGGCCGCGCTGGACTGGCTGCGCGAGCAGGGCTGCGAACAGATTTTCTTCAAGTATTGCTCGACCTTTGACTCCACCGCCGCCGGCAATATCGGCCAGGTCAGCGAGGCCTTGCTCAAGGCGTTGGGCGGTGATTTTACCCTGGCCTGCCCGGCGTTCCCCGAAAACGGCCGGACGATTTTCCGTGGCCACCTGTTTGTGCAGGACCAGCTGCTCAATGAGTCGGGCATGCAACATCACCCGCTGACGCCCATGGGCGACGCGAACCTGGTGCGCGTGCTGCAGAGCCAGACGCAACTGCCGGTCGGGTTGCTGCGGTACGACAGCATCGCCGCGGGCGTCGAGGCGACCCGTAAAAAAATCGCCGAACTGCGCGAGCAAGGTGTGGGTATTGCCATCGCCGATGCGCTGTCCGATCAAGACCTCTACACCCTCGGCAGCGCCTGCGCCGACTTGCCTTTGCTCACGGGTGGCTCGGGCCTGGCCTTGGGTTTGCCAGGCAATTTCCGCCGTGCCGGTAAGCTGCGCGACTTCGATGCGGCGACGCTGCCGACTATCAGCGGTGGCGAGGTGGTGCTCGCCGGCAGTGCCTCGGTGGCGACCCTCGGCCAGGTTGCGGCCTGGTGCGAGGCGGGCCGCCCGGCGTTGCGCATTGATCCCATCGCCCTGGCTGCCGGTGAACCGGTGGTGGCGCAGGCGCTGGCGTTTGCCCGCGACAGTGCACACACCGTATTGATCTACACCACCAGCACCCCCGCCGAGGTCAAGGCCGTGCAAGAGCAACTCGGCGTCGAACGCGCGGGTGCCCTGGTGGAGAACGCCTTGGGCGAGATCGCTGCGGGCTTGCGCGAGCAAGGCGTGCGGCGTTTCGTGATCGCCGGCGGGGAAACCTCCGGGGCGGTAGTCAAGGCGCTCGGCGTCAACCTGCTGCAGATCGGCGCGCAGATCGACCCCGGCGTGCCGGCCACAGTCAGCAGTTCCACCGAGCCGCTGGCGCTGGCGCTCAAATCCGGCAACTTCGGTGGCCGTGAGTTCTTTGCCAAGGCCCTTGCGCACCTGGCCGGAGGTGCCCAATGACTGGCATCGACGAACAGGCCCTGCGCGAAGAGATCTGCGACGTCGGCCACAGCCTGTATCAACGTGGCTACACCGTTGGCAGCGCCGGCAATATCAGTGCGCGCCTCGACGATGGTTGGTTGATTACTCCCACCGACGTCTGCCTGGGTCGCTTGGCGCCTGGGGCGATTGCCAAGGTCAACCTGCAAGGCGAGTGGGTGTCCGGGGACAAACCCTCGAAGACCCTGGCCCTGCACCGTCAGGTGTACGACCGCAACCCCTCGGTGGGCGGTGTGGTGCACACCCATTCCACCCACCTGGTGGCGTTGACCCTGGCCGGGGTATGGCGGGCGGACGATATTCTGCCGCCGCTCACGCCCTATCAGGTGATGAAGGTCGGGCACATTCCTTTGATCGGCTACCAGCGTCCGGGCTCGCCCAACGTCGCCGAGCAAGTCGCGCAGCTGGCCAACAGCGTGCGTGGGGTGATGCTCGAACGCCTGGGGCCGGTGGTCTGGGAAAGCTCGGTGGCCAAGGCCAGCTACGCCTTGGAAGAGTTGGAAGAAACCGCCCGGCTCTGGCTGATGAGCAATCCCCGGCCCGAGCCGCTGAGCCAGGCCGCCTTGGATGAACTGCGCGAGACGTTCGGCGCGCACTGGTAAGCCGTAGACCGACACTGCAAGCCCCCCGCGAGACCCGCCTGCGGATCGTGACGGGAGCGGCTTGCGCCAAAAAAACAATAACAACAGGACATTCTCGAATGAGCCCACTGATTTTGATGTTGACCGCTGGCGCGGGTATCGCGCTGCTGCTGTTTCTGGTCCTCAAGTACAAATTCCAGCCGTTTGTCGCGTTGATGCTGGTGAGTATCGTGGTGGCGCTGGTGGCCGGGGTAAAACCGGCTGACCTGGTGGCGACCATCGAAGGTGGCATGGGCAAGACCCTTGGCCATATCGCGATCATCATTGCTCTGGGCGCGATGATCGGGCGGATCATCGAGCTGTCAGGCGGTGCCGAAGCCTTGGCCAGGTCGTTGATCGAGCGGTTTGGCAACAGCCGCACGCCGCTGGCGCTGACCATCGCCGGGTTCATCATCGGCGTGCCGGTGTTCTTTGAAGTCGGGGTGATCATCCTGATGCCGCTGGCGTATGGCGTGGCACGTCGGGCACGCAAGCCGCTGCTGGTGTTCGCCTTGCCGATGTGTGCGGCGCTGCTCACCGTGCATGCGTTCCTGCCGCCCCATCCGGGTGCCGTTGCCGCCGCCAGCCAACTCGGTGCTGACCTGGGCCGGGTGCTGATGTTCGGTCTGCCGATCACCGCATTGTTGTGCTACATCGGTTACCGCGTGGCGGGGCGCATGACCCGACGCTTCTATCCGATGACCGACGATATCCGTGCCGAAGTCTATGGCCCCCACGTGACCAATGAAGACCTGCGGGCCTGGACCAACGGCAATCACCAGGCGGTGCAACAGAGCGCTGTGGCCGAGTCCCATATGGGCCTTGAAGAGTCCACCAGCGCCATCGCCGCCAAGCTACCGGCGGCGCCTGCACCCGGTTTCGGCCTGATTGTCAGCCTGATCCTGCTGCCGATTGTGCTGATTTTGCTGGGCACCCTGGCCACTTCGCTGCTGCCGGTCGACTCGACCCTGCGCGGGGTGATGACCGTGCTCGGGGCGCCGCTGGTGGCGCTGCTGATCGACACCTTGCTGTGTGCCTGGCTGCTCGGCTCGCGCCGTGGCTGGAGCCGCAGCCAGGTCTCCGACGTGATCGGCTCGGCGTTGCCGGGCGTGGCGATGGTTATCCTGATCGCCGGCGCCGGTGGCGTGTTCGGCAAGGTGCTGGTGGACACCGGCATCGGCGCGGTAGTCTCCGACATGCTGCGCACCACCGGCCTGCCGGTGCTGGCCCTGGGCTTTTTGCTGACCATGTTGCTGCGCGCGGTGCAGGGTTCGACCACAGTGGCCCTGGTCACCACGGCGGGGATCATCAGCCCGCTGATCGTGACCCTCAACCTCACCCCCAACCACCTGGCGCTGCTGTGCCTGGCCATGGGCGGTGGCGGGCTGGCGATGTCGCATATCAACGATGCCGGCTACTGGATCTTCACCAAGCTTGCCGGGCTCAACGTGGCCGACGGTTTGCGCACGTGGACGGTGATCACCACCTTGCTCGGCACCTTGGGTTTCTTGATTACCCTGCTGATCTGGCCTTTTGTCTGACTCTTGGGAGCTTTTATGCCTCGTTTTGCTGCCAACCTGAGCATGCTGTACCCGCAACATGATTTTCTCGAGCGCTTCGCGGCTGCGAAGGCCGATGGTTTTGACGCGGTGGAATACCTGTTCCCCTACGACTACAGCGCCGAGGCACTCAAGCAACGCCTGAGTGACAACGGCCTGGTGCAGGCGTTGTTCAACGCGCCGCCCGGTGACTGGGCGGCGGGGGAGCGGGGCATCGCGAGCCTGCCGGGGCGTGAGGCCGAGTTTCGCAGTGGCTTCGAGCGCGCGTTGGAATACGCCGCCGTGCTCGGCAACGACCGCGTGCACGTTATGGCCGGCTTGCTGCCCTCGGAAAACCTGCGCCAGCGCCATCAGGCCGTGTACCTGGAAAACCTCGCCTACGCCAGCGCCGCGGCGGCTGAGGTTGGCGTCACCGTGTTGCTGGAGCCGATCAACACCCGCGACATGCCGGGGTTTTTCCTCAACCGCCAGGACCAGGCCCACGCCATCTGCCGGGAGGTCGGTGCGCGCAACCTCAAGGTGCAGTTTGACTGCTACCACTGCCAGATCGTCGAAGGTGACTTGGCCACCAAGCTGCGCCGCGACATCGATGGCATTGGCCATATCCAGATTGCCGGAGTACCGGACCGTCACGAGCCTGACCTGGGCGAGCTGAACTACGGCTTCCTGTTCGAACTGATGGACCAGTTGGGCTACGACGGCTGGGTCGGCTGCGAATACCGGCCAAAGGGCGACACCTCGGCGGGCCTGCAATGGTTGCGGGACTGGAAAGCGGCTCGGTAGTCGACGAGCCTCTGTGTCGGTTCGGTTCAAATGTGGGAGGGGCGGTGCGACGATTCGTCTTGCCCCCGATAGCTGTGTGTCAGCCAACACCTCTACCAACCATGCCACCGCCATCGAAGCCTCGCTAAAGCTCGACATCACCCACAGGGATCAGCGGTGCTCACGAGATCTATAGCCGAGCAACTTCCCACCTGCCAACCGAGCTCAAATGTGGGAGGGGGCTTG
>NZ_JACHCZ010000005.1:420829-421158 GCF_014207255.1 Pseudomonas sp. JAI120 | reverse complement strand
CCCCCGATTGCGGTGTGTCAGCCAAGACACCTGTCACCAGTGCCGCCGCCATCGAAGCCTCGCTAAAGCTCGACATCTCCCACAGGGATCAGCGGCGCCCACGAGATCTATAGCCGAGCAACTTCCCACCTGCCAACCGAGCTCAAATGTGGGAGGGGGCTTGCCCCCGATTGCGGTGTGTCAGCCAAGACACCTGTCACCAGTGCCGCCGCCATCGAAGCCTCGCTAAAGCTCGACATCTCCCACAGGGATCAGCGGTGCCCACGAGATCTATAGCCGAGCAACTTTCCACCTGCCAACCGAGCTCAAATGTGGGAGGGGGCTCGCCC
>NZ_JACHCZ010000005.1:0-420730 GCF_014207255.1 Pseudomonas sp. JAI120 | reverse complement strand
CCCGATAGCGGTATGTCAGCCAACACCTCTACCAACCATGCCACCGCCATCGAAGCCTCGCTAAAGCTCGACATCTCCCACAGGGATCAGCGGTGCTCACGAGATCTATAGCCGAGCAACTTCTCACCTGCCAATCGAGCTCAAATGTGGGAGGGGGCTTGCCCCCGATAGCGGTATGTCAGCCAACACCTCTACCAACCATGCCACCGCCATCGAAGCCTCGCTAAAGCTCGACATCTCCCACAGGGATCAGCGGTGCCCACGAGATCTATAGCCGAGCAACTTCCCACCTGCCAATCGAGCTCAAATGTGGGAGGGGGCTTGCCCCCGATTGCGGTGTGTCAGCCAAGACACCTGTCACCAGTGCCGCCGCCACCGAAGCCTAGCTAAAGCTCGACCTCTCCCACACAGGAAGGGCATCACGCCGGCAACGGATCACCCGGCAGCATCAATTCAATCCCGCGCTTGCGGATGCCATCTGCCGCCGCCGGGGCCAGGGCGTCGTCGCTGATGATCACGTCGAACGGTTCGAGCCCGGCGATGCGGTACATGCTGAAGGTGCCGTATTTGGAACTGCTCGCCACCAGCACGACCTGGGACGCCGATTGCATCGCCACTTGCTTGACCTCGACTTTCAGCGCCGAGGGGGTGGTGATACCTCGGTGCAAATCCCAGGAGCTGGTTGACACAAAGGCGATGTCCGTCACCACCTGGCGCAGGGTCGCCACGGCCAGCCCGCCGACGGAAGAATGGTTGTCATGGTCCAGTTGGCCGCCGGTGTGGATCACCGTGACCTGCGTCGCATCCATAAGGGCCTGCACGATCCCGAAGTCGTTGGTGACCACCGTCATGCCCGACAGCGCCTTGATATAAGGGACAATCTCCAGGGTGCTGGTGCCGGCATCCAGGTACACCGTCATGTCCGCGTGCAGCAATCGCGCCGCCAGTCGCGCCATCGCCTGTTTTTGCGGCAACTCCACCACGGCTTTGGATTGATGGCTGGGTTCGCTGTGCAACTGGCTGGCGATCCGGACCCCCCCGGTGACGGAGTACGCCCGGCCTTCCTGCTCCAGCAGTGCAATATCGCGGCGCACGGTCATGTGCGAGCAGTCGAACATCTCCATCAACTGGTGCACGCTCATCACTTGATGCTTGCGCAATTGCCGCAGGATTTGTTCGCGACGCTGCTCGGGAATCATCGGGGTGCTGCTGTCGGCGGCCGTGTCCTTGGGGTTGGGCATTAAGGCTCCGGGATGGTTAGGTAAGATGCGGGGAGTGCGTGGCTATAGTAGCCAATACACGCCCCCGCAAGCGACCCCGGTGTAACAACGGTCAGAACTTGAAGCGGCCCACCAACCCCTTGAGCTGACCGGAAATATCCGTCAACCGACCTGATCCGGTCTGCGCCGAGTGGGCAAAGCCTTCGACCAGTTGCGCATCGGCATGGATCTGCGCGATGTGGCGGTTGATCTCCTCGGCCACCTGGTGCTGTTCTTCAGCGGCCGTGGCGATCTGGGTGTTCTGGTCGCGGATCGAGTCCACCGAGCCTTGGATCTTGTCGAAGCTGTCGCGGGCCTGCTGGATGCGTTCCACGCTGGTGTGGGACACCAGCAGGCTGCCCTGCATCTGCTGGGTGACTTCCTGGGTGCGGCGGGCGAGGTTGCCCAGCAGGCTGTCGATTTCACCGGTGGAGTCGGCAGTGCGGCGCGCCAGGGCGCGGACTTCGTCGGCGACCACGGCAAAACCGCGGCCCTGGTCACCGGCGCGCGCGGCTTCAATCGCCGCGTTGAGCGCCAGCAGGTTGGTCTGTTCGGCGATCGAGCGGATGGTGTCGAGGATGGTGTTGATGTTTTGGCTGTCCTGCTCCAGCAACTGCATGGTCTGGGTCGACTTTTGCAGGTCTTCGCTGAGCTTGAGCACGCTGCCGGTGGCTTCGCCGATATGCTGCTGGCCATTGTGCACGTCGCGGTAGCCTTCGTCGGCACTCGCGGCGGCGGCGCTGCAGGAGCGCGCGACTTCGTTGGCGGTGGCCACCATTTCGTTGAACGCGGTGCTCACCAGCTCCACGGCTTCACGCTGGCGACCGGCGGCCTGGTTCATGTTGTTGGCGACTTCGCTGGTGTCGGCGGCGGCGGTTTGCAGGTCGGAAGAGGCATTGCCGATGCGCTGCACCAGTTGCGCGATCATGCTCAGGAACTGGTTGAACCAGCCGGCCAGGCTGGCGGTTTCGTCCTTGCCTTGCACCTTGAGTTGGCGCGTCAGGTCGCCTTCGCCTTCAGCAATTTCTTGCAGGCCGTCGGCCACCCCGCGAATCGGGCGCACGATCATGCTGGCAAAGCTGGCGCCGACAATCGCGAACACCACGGCCAGGGCGGCGGCAATCGCGGCGATCAACCAGGTGAGGCGGGTGGCGCCGGCCATGACTTCATCGCGCTTGATCAGGCCGATAAAGCGCCAGCCCAGATCCTTGGAGCTGACCACGTTGGCCATGTAGGCCACGCCGTCGATGTCGATCTGGGTCACGCCGTCGCCGCGCTTGGCCAGTTCGGCGTAGTTGGGGCCCAGGTCGGCCATCGGCTTGAAGTTGTGCTGGGCGTCGCTGGGGTCCACCAGCACGTTGCCGTTGGCTTCCACCAGCATCAGGTAGCCGCTGTCGCCCAGCTTGATGTTGCGCACCAGCTCGGTGAGCTGCTTGAGCGACACGTCCAGGCCGACCACGCCGAGGATGTTGCCGGTAGCGTCGGCGACGGTGTGCACGGTGCCGATCAGCACCACGTCGTCCGGTGCCCAGTAATAAGCGCCCGTGCGCACGGTGGCGCCCGGCGCGGCGATGGCGGCCTTGTACCAGGGGCGTACGCGCGGGTCGTAGTTGTTCAGTTTGGTGTCGTCAGGCCAGCTGGCATAACCGCCGTCGGCGAGGCCCAAAGACAAGTAGGCGGTGCTCGGGTGGCTTTTGGCGAACTGATCGAAAATCGCCAGCAGGTCTTTGTTGGTCTGGGTCAGGGGGATTTGCGCGGCGTCGGCGCCGGCGTAGCTCTTGAGGTCCTTGGCCGCGACAACGCGCGGGTCCTTGGCCACGAAGTCGACGTTCTGGCTGATGCCATCGAAAAACTGCTTCATGCCGTTGTCGATCTGACGGATCTCGCGACCGCTGCTGTCGAGGAAATTGGCCAGGGCCCCCTCGCGCAAGTTCAGCACAACCATAACGGCCACCAGGATGACTGGCAGGCACGCGATAGCGGCAAACGCCCAGGTCAACTTTTGCTTGATATTCATGACTTCACCCGCGGGTATTTATATTTTTGGCAAGGAGAAAACAGTGGCGTCGAGCGTCGCATGTGTTGTTTTGAGGGGATGTAGCCCATGCGTACTCCCTTTGTATCGACTGCGGGAGCACGCACTTTAGGCCGAAGGGCATGTTTATCCGATGCGCTCGCCACCCAGCGCATCACGCTGCATCGACTGCAGGTTTTTCTCGATGGTTTCGCAGATGGCTTCCATCTGGATCTGGTGTTCGCTGGAGCGGAACGGACTTTGCAGGTCGGTGCCGATACGCTCGATGGCCAGCAGCATAAAGCCCACAACGGTGGACGCCAGCGGGGTGAACCAGCCCAGGGATTCCACCAGGCCCACGGGCACGATCAGGCAGAAGAGCGAGATAAACAGGCGTGGGAAATACACGTAAGGGTAGGGCAGTGGCGTGTTGGCGATCCGCTCCATGCCGCCCTGGGCGTTGGACAAATCCACCAGGGTCGACTCCATCCGCGCCAGGCGAATGCTGTCCAGGTGCCCGGTCTTGTATTCCTTGGCCAGCAACGCCGCCGAGCCGGTGAGGATGTCATTGGCAAAGTTATTGGTGGCGCCGTTGCGGGCGAATTCCTCGGAGGGGATAAAGGCGCGTACTTCATCAGGGCACGGTTCGCCCTTGAGGTGCGCGGCCAGGCAATTCACATACGCCACATGGCGGCGCAGCAGGGTGGCCTTGACCGGGTTCACTTCGCCGTCGGGATCGTCCAGCAGGGTTAATACCTGCCGGGCAAAGCTGCGAGAATTGTTGACCATCGCCCCCCACAGCGTGCGTGCCTCCCACCAGCGGTTATAGGCGCTGCTGTTGCGAAAACTGATGAGCACGATCAGTGCCGAGCCCAGCAGGGTAAGGGGCATCAGCGGCAAGTTGATCTTGGCAGTGAGGAACAGCATGAAGTCTACGGTGACGGCGACGTCCCACAGCAACAGCCAGAACAGCGACCAGCCCACATAGCCCATGGTCTTGATGATCAGGCGGTACTTTTTGATGATGGCGGCTTTCAAACGACAACCTCGCGGCGAGCGGTAAGCAACAGTGCCTTAGCTCGGACGTCGGCTTGCAGGGAAGGTTCGCAGCGCTGACTGAAACGGTTAAGCCGCCTGAGTTTTCTGGAACAATTTTGGTAGCGACGATGTCCCCTGAACTAATCACGATAGATTGCGCTCAAGGCGAAACGCCATTATCGGTGCTGCAATTGAGATCAGTGAATCCAAGTTGGTTGATCAGGGCTCTTTCTCATGTGCAGTGGTTCGTTGAAGTTGGCGATGGAACAGTCGGCGCGGGCGTTTGAGCGCCATGTGGATTTTGAAGCGTGTATTCGTACCCATTATTCGATTTTGTTGGAGTCCTATTCAAAAAGACCGTTTTTCTATAAGACCGCACTGAAGTTCAGTCGCTTGATGGTGTCCTTTACGTTATTGAGCACGTATTTCTCCAAGCCGGTGCCATTACTGTCCGAGGTGAAAGAGTTTTGTATGGCGCGTGGGTTTTGTTCCAGGAACAGCCTGGAGTCGATCTTCCTGCTGTTCAGGGCGTTGGGGTTCATGACGGTGTCGAGGCATGCGGATGACAGCCGTTTGCGGGTATTCAGCCCGTCATCCCAAGCCTGCGAGGAGATCCGGCTGATGCTCACGTCGGTGGTCGAGCCGCTGGGCGTGATGTGCCCGCAAACCGCGGTTTGCAGCTCAATGAACGGGTTGGATGATCGGGCTTACCTGGCACGTTATTTCAAAGGGTTTTCGGTCCTTCTGTCCCATAACGTGACCATTGACCTGTTGATGCCTGATTGTTATTGGCTGGTAAAGCGCGATGCCGGGCATATGTTGATGCTGGCGATCTATAACGATGCGTGTGCGCTGGATAACCAGGGGGCAAGCTTCAGGACTTCGTCCTACCTTTCCATCGCAGAGCAACTCTCGGTGTCCAAGACCCACGTTATTCGCTTGGTGCAAGAGGGGGCCGACCGGGGCTATTTCAAGATTCACTCCAAGACACTGCTTGAAGTCCTGCCACCTTTTATGGTGTTGGTAAGACGCTTCATGGCGTATTCGTTTGCGACCTGTCTGCACAGTCTTCAACTAAGTCATGCCGATAACAAAGCGGCCACTCATACACAGGGAGTGACGGGATGCCGGCTAATGTGAAACTCAGGCCACGAATGCAAAGGCTGTTGTCGCCCGCCATTGCCCAGGCCGAACTGATCGGGATTTTCGCCTGGCTGGCGGTGTTGCTGGTTGATCGCGGGGGGAGGTTCGGCTGGCCGGTCGTGCTGGTCACGATGGGGCTGTGCGTGGTCTATAGGGTTCACCGGGCGGTGACTCAGTATGTGCTGTGGCGGGCACTGGGCGTGGCCTACATGGTGCTGCTGTCCGCGGGTTTTGCCTATGTGGTTCACACCCGTCCCGAGCTGCAGGTATTCGCCTTGCCGCTGGCCGTGACCTTGGTGATGAGCAGCGCAATCCTGTTTATCGTGGTTCAGGACTTTCTGGTCTGCGCCGCCTTGGTCTGGTTACTGACGTGGCCCAGCATTCAGATGAGCCTTTACGAAGGCGTCGATATCTACGTGTTTATCTTTTGCGCCTCGTCGGTGGCGATCGGCTTTATCTTGAATGTCTACTACCTGAAGAACCTGCGTTCCGTGTTACTGGTGGAGAGTGAGTTTCGGGAGTTGGCCGAGACCGATTACTTGACCTCCATCCTGAATCGGCGGGCCTTTATGGAGAGCTTCGCCAAACTGATTGCGGCCGGTGATACCGGCTACTTCATGATGCTGGATATCGACAGTTTCAAATTGAAGAATGACCAGTTCGGCCATGACGTCGGCGACAGGATTCTCTGCGCCATGGCCGCGTGCCTTAAATCCACCCCGGGCAGCCACAGTTTCGGCAGGATTGGCGGCGAAGAATTCGGGGTGCTGCTGGTGGGCGATGACCTTGGTCTCGCCACCGATTACGCGCTGCGCCTGCTGCAAGCGATCCGCAGCAGTGTCGCGCCACCCCATGACTACACCTGCAGTGCGGGCATGACGCATTTCACGGTCGGGGCCGATATGTCAGCGGTCCTCAAGCGTGCCGACCGCAACCTCTACACCGCCAAGGGCAACGGCAAGGACCGCGTGTATCTGGATGGCGCGCCGGTGTCCCACGGTTCGATGTCCACCCCGGAGGCCCTATGAAAGTTGGCGTGATTTCCGATACCCATGGCCTGCTGCGGCCTGAAGCCGTGGCGGCGTTGCAGGGATGTGAACAGATCATCCATGCCGGTGATATCGGCAGCCCTGAGATTCTTCAGCAATTAGCGCAGATCGCGCCCCTGCACGTGGTGCGCGGCAACAACGACCAGGACGCGCCGTGGGCACGGCAGATGCCCGACTATCTGATGCTGGATGTGGGTGGATGGCGGACGCTGGTGGTGCATGACATCGCCGACGTACCTGCATTACTCGATACGCCTACGCGGCTGGTGATCACCGGCCATTCGCACAAGCCCCTGATCGAGTGGCGGGGCGCAACGCTGTATGTGAACCCCGGCAGTGCAGGGCGGCGGCGCTTCACGTTGCCGGTGACGTTGGCGGTGCTGGAGGTGCGGGAGATGACGATCGAGTCGCGGCTGATCGCGCTGCTGGACTGATCCGGGTTTTATTGTTGCGCCAGGATGCTCTGCAACAACCCCGGAAACCGTTCCTCAAGCACATCGCCGCGCAATGAATTCATATGGGTGGTGCCCACGCTGCGGGTGTGTACCAGGCCGGCATCGCGCAGGACCCGGAAGTGGTGAGACATACTGGACTTGGGGCGCCCGCCGTCCAGTTCGCCGCAGGTGGCTTCGGGCACACCGGCCAGGCAGCGCACGATTTCCAGGCGCACCGGGTCACTCAGGGCGTACAGCAGACGCTCGAGGGTCAGGTCTTCAAGGGGAGGGTGTTTAAAGGCTCGCATGAAACGAATCATAACAGGGGGGTATCATCGAATACCATAGTTCGATTACCATCGAACTATCGAATCAAATCACTCGCTCCCGGAGTTCTCAATGTCCGCTTTGTTCGAACCGTTCAAACTCAAAGACGTCACCCTGCGCAATCGCATCGCCATCCCGCCCATGTGCCAATACATGGCCGAGGACGGCATCGTCAACGACTGGCACCTCGTGCACCTGGCCGGTATGGCGCGTGGCGGCGCCGGTTTGCTGGTGGTCGAAGCCACCGCTGTAGCGCCTGAGGGGCGCATCACCCCAGGTTGCGCCGGTATCTGGAGCGACGCCCACGCCGCAGCGTTCGTGCCCATGGTCAAGGCCATCAAGGCCGCCGGCTCGGTGCCAGGCATCCAGATCGGTCACGCCGGTCGCAAAGCCAGCGCCAACCGCCCGTGGGAAGGGGACGACCATATGCCTGCCTCCGATGCGCGCAGCTGGGAAACCATCGCGCCGTCGGCCATCGCCTTCGGTGCCAACCTGCCGCAAGTGCCACGCGCCATGACCCTGGACGACATCGCTCGGGTCAAGCAGGACTTCGTCGACGCCGCCCGCCGTGCCCGCGACGCCGGTTTCGAGTGGATCGAACTGCACTTCGCCCATGGCTACCTGGGCCAGAGCTTCTTCTCCGAGCATTCCAACCAGCGCACCGACGCCTACGGTGGCAGCTTCGACAACCGCAGCCGTTTCCTCCTGGAAACCCTGGCCGCCGTGCGCGAAGTCTGGCCAGAGAACCTGCCGCTGACCGCGCGTTTTGGCGTGATCGAATACGACGGCCGTGACGAGCAGACCCTCACCGAATCCATCGAACTGGCCCGCAACTTCAAGGCTGGCGGCCTGGACCTGCTGAGCGTCAGCGTCGGTTTTACCATCCCCGACACCAATATCCCGTGGGGCCCGGCCTTCATGGGCCCGATCGCCGAGCGCGTGCGCCGCGAAGCGGGCATCCCGGTGACCTCGGCCTGGGGCTTTGGCACGCCGCAACTGGCAGAAGGCGCGTTGCAGTCTGGGCACCTGGACCTGGTCTCGGTCGGTCGTGCGCACCTTGCGGACCCGCATTGGGCGTACTTCGCTGCCAAGGAGCTGGGCGTGGAGAAATCCTCCTGGACCTTGCCGGCGCCTTACGCCCATTGGCTGGAGCGCTATCGCTAAGGTAAGCCAGGCAGTCTATAGGCCACTCAATTGAGTGGCTTTTTTTCGTCTCGGTATTGATACAAAACGGATACTCAAAAAACAACGAATGAGAATAGATATCAAACGAGAATTCATTGATATATCATGCGCCGCGAATTCTTGGCAGGTTTGCCGCCCCTTCTGGCTCTTTCACTAGGTTCAACATCCATGCGTCGTACCTTGATTTCCCTCTGTGTGCTTCAGGCGTTTTCGCCTTTTACCTGGGCAGAGGTTGTCCCTGCCGACAAGGCCAGTCTTGAGCTGCAGGCCACCAATGTCACGGGCGAGGCGGACTACGAGACGGCGCAAGGGCCGGTCAAGGGCTACCACGCCACACGTTCGGCGAGTGCGACGCGCACCGACACCTCGATTCATGAAACCCCGCAGTCCATCAGCGTCGTGTCCAAGGATGTGGTCGAAGATATCGGCGCCACCCGCTTGCAGGACGCACTGGACTACGCCGGCGGCGTGGGCCGCGCCAACAATTTCGGTGGGCAGGGGCTCACCACCTTCACCGTACGTGGCTTCACCACCGGCGAGTTCTACCGCAACGGTTTCCCGATCAACCGTGGCTACCCGAACATGCCGGATGCCAACACCATCGAACGCCTCGAAGTGCTGCGCGGCCCGGCAACCATGCTGTATGGCCGTGGCGATCCCGGCGGCACCTTCAACGTGGTGTCCAAGCAACCGCTGGCCGAGCCGACCGTGACCCTCGGCAGCCAACTGGATGACCAAGGCATGCAACGCGCCACCCTTGACGCCTCCGGCCCGCTGGACGAACAGGGTCGCCTGGCCTATCGCCTGAACGTGGTGGGCGAGGGCGGTGACACCTTCCGTGATCATGTCGAGACCGAACGCTACGGCGTGACGCCGGTGATCACCTGGCAGGCCAGCGATGACACCAAGGTGATCTTCGAAGGCGATTTCATGCGCAACAACCACCCGCTGGACCGTGGCCTGACGCGCTACCCCAATCAAAAAGGCACCGCCTCGCGCGATACGTTCTGGGGTGAAAAAGACGTCGGCAAACTGCACAACGACAACAGCATGGCCCAGCTGCGTTTCGAGCACCTGCTCAATGACAGCTGGACCCTGGGCGGTGGTTTCCAGTGGCTGGACGGCACCTTGCAGGGCAATGCCATTGAAGCCAACAGCCTGGGCGCCGACGGTCGTACCCTGAGCCGCAACTTCAACTACCGCAAACTGGAGTGGACCGATAAAGACACCCAGCTCAACCTCACCGGGCATTTCTCCACCGGCGGTTTCGACCACACCTTGCTTACCGGCGTCGAGTTCGAAGACTACGACTACAAGTCGATTATCCAGCGTTCCAGCGGTTTGGCGGGTAGCTATCCCATCGACATCTTCAACCCGGTCTACGGCCAGGCGCGCCCGAACCTCACGCGCACGCCGACCCACGACAAGGAAAACCTCAAGACCTACGCTGCTTTTGTCCAGGACCAGGTGGCCCTGACCGAGCGTTTGAAAGTCCTTGCCGGCGCACGCTTCGAGCGCTTTGAACACGACTACCACACCTACGTGCAGGGCGGTAAAAGCTGGGAAGCCAGCGACAACGCCGTCACCCCACGCGTCGGCGTGATCTACGACCTCACCGACACCGTCGCGGTCTACGCTGACGCCGCGCGTTCGTTCAAGCCCAACACCGGCGCCAGTCGCCAGGGCGGTGGTTTTGAACCGGAGAAAGGCAAATCCTACGAGATGGGCATCAAGTGGGAAGCCCTGGACCGTCAACTCAGCGTCGACGCCGCGATCTACCAGATCGAGAAGAAAAACGTGCTCACCACCGACCCTCTCGACTCAACCTTCAGCGTCGCCGCCGGCCAGGTTCGCAGCCGTGGTTTCGACTTGAACGTGGCGGGCAACCTCACCCCCGAGTGGCGTGTGATCGGCGGCTATGCCTACGTGGACGCCGAAGTGACCAAGGACAACACCCTGCGCACCGGCACGCGTTTGCTGAACATCCCGCGAAATAGCTTCAGCCTGCTCAACGTCTACGAATTCCAGGACGGCGCCCTCAAGGGCCTGGGCCTGGGCGCGGGTGGCAAGTATGTGGATGAGCGGGCCGGGCAGACCTCCAACAATGCCTTCTCGATGGACGCCTACACCGTGGTCGACCTGCTCAGCTACTACAAGGTCAACGACAAGGTGCGGCTGAACCTGGATGTGAAGAACCTGTTCAATCGCGACTATGAAGAAGGTGCGTTTGGCAACGTATACGCCTACCCAGGCGAACCACGCACGGTGCAGGTAGGCATCGCCTACACCCTCTAACGGCCTGCACAGTTTCAATGTGGGAGGGGGCTTGCCCCCTCCCACATTTAATTGCGTTTACATTACAACGGCGTGAGCACATTCATCACCGTATCCAACGCCACCCGCGTGTCATCCAACTGCACCAGCGACGCATGCCGGGCGCCAAGGGCGTCGCGGTTCTGGATTGCGGTGAGGATCGCCTTGTGCCGGGGCAGGCTCAGGCCCTGGATGTCCGGGCGGCGGTTGGTGATGTTGATCGACTCGCGCAGCGGCAACGACAGCATGTTGCACATATAGGCGAGCAGGTCGTTGCGGGTGGCGTCGGCGATGGCGCGGTGGAAGTCCAGGTCGGCCTGCAACAGCTGTTCGTGGGTCTGCGCGGTTTCCATGCCCTGGTAGGCTTTTTCGATGGTGGCGATGTCTTCATCGGTGGCGGTGGTCGCGGCCATGGCGGCAATCTCCGGCTCGAGGATGCGCCGCACACCGGCCAGGGTATTGAAAAATTCACTGTGGGGCGTGGACTGCATCAACCAGGACAACACGTCCGGGTCGAGCAGGTGCCATTTCAAGCGCGGCCGTACCACCGCGCCCACCCGTGGCTTGGAATACACCAGGCCCTTGGCGCTGAGCACCCGGGTCGCCTCGCGCAACACCGAACGACTGACCTTGTACTCCTCGCAGAGCGTGGCCTCCATGGGCAGCCGTTCTTCGGGCTTGAAGCGACCTGAAACGATGTGCATGCCCAAGTCCTGAACGATCTGGGCATGCATGCTCTTGCGCGGCTTGGGCGGCTGGTGATCCATAACGACAGGGATGCTCTGACTTAAATTCGCGGCATCATAGCATCCCAATTAGTGGGAATGCCGGGGGACTTCAGCCCCACGGCAACCCACCAGGAAGTCAAAGTCGCAACCCTGGTCGGCCTGCAGCACATGGTCGATGTACAACTGGCGGTAGCCGCCGACGATCAGGTTCTGCGGCGGCTTCAGGTCGGCCATGCGCGCCGCCAGCTCTGCGTCGGGGATGTCCAGGTGCAGGCGGCCGTTGGCGCAGTCGAGTTCGATCCAGTCACCTTCCTTCACCGTGGCCAACGGTCCGCCGGCCGCGGCTTCCGGCGCCACATGCAACACAACCGTGCCGTAGGCGGTGCCGCTCATGCGCGCATCGGAGATCCGCACCATATCGGTCACGCCCTGGGCCAGCAGTTTGGCCGGCAAGCCCATGTTGCCGACTTCGGCCATGCCTGGGTAACCCTTGGGGCCGCAGTTTTTCATGACCAGGATCGAGTTGGCGTCCACGTCCAGTTCCGGGTCGTTGATGCGCGCCTTGTACATGTCGAAGTTCTCGAACACCACCGCACGGCCGCGATGCTGCATCAGCTCGGCGCTGGCCGCCGAAGGCTTGAGCACCGCGCCCAATGGCGCCAGGTTGCCGCGCAGCACGCAGATGCCACCGTCGGCGCGGATCGGGTTGTCGAGGGTGCGGATCACTTCGTCCTGGCCGTAGATCGGCGAGTCCTCGGTGTTTTCGCCCAGGGTCTTGCCGTTGACGGTCAGGGCATTCGGGTGCGGGATCAGGTTGGCTTCACCGAGGCGACGCAGCACGGCGGGCAGGCCACCGGCGTAGTAGAACTCTTCCATCAGGAAGCGCCCGGACGGTTGCAGGTCGACGATGGTCGGCATGCCGCGACCGATGCGGGTCCAGTCGTCCAGGTCGAGCTCGACGCCGATGCGCCCGGCGATGGCTTTCAAGTGGATCACGGCGTTGGTCGAACCACCGATGGCGGCGTTCACGCGGATGGCGTTTTCAAACGCTTCCTTGGTGAGGATCTTCGACAGCTTCAAGTCTTCGCGCACCATCTCCACCGCACGCATGCCGGACATATGGGCCAACACATAACGGCGCGCATCCACTGCCGGGATCGCCGCGTTGTGGGGCAGGGAAGTGCCCAGTGCCTCGGCCATGCAGGCCATGGTCGACGCGGTGCCCATGGTGTTGCAGGTGCCCGCCGAACGCGACATGCCGCCTTCGGCCGCGAGGAAATCATCCAGGGTAATGGTGCCGGCCTTGACCTGTTCACTGAGCTGCCACACCACGGTGCCCGAGCCGATGTCCTGGCCCTTGTGCTTGCCGTTGAGCATCGGCCCGCCGGTGACCACGATGGCCGGTACGTCGCAACTGGCGGCGCCCATCAGCAGGGCCGGGGTGGTCTTGTCGCAGCCGGTCAGCAGCACCACACCGTCAATCGGGTTGCCGCGAATGGCTTCCTCCACGTCCATGCTCGCCAGGTTGCGGGTGAGCATGGCGGTGGGGCGTAGGTTGGATTCGCCGTTGGAGAACACCGGGAATTCCACCGGGAAGCCGCCGGCCTCGATCACGCCACGTTTGACGTGCTCGGCGATCTGGCGGAAATGCGCGTTGCACGGGGTCAGCTCCGACCAGGTATTGCAGATACCGATGATCGGCTTGCCATGAAACTGATGGTCGGCAATGCCCTGGTTCTTCATCCAGCTGCGGTACATAAAGCCGTTTTTGTCGGCGGTACCAAACCACTGGGCGGAGCGTAGGCCGGGCTTTTTATCAGACATGATCGATTCTCTTATTGTATGACTATATGTTCTATGCGTGCTTAAACATAAGCGCAAAATCGATGCTTTGGAAGAGTTGTTTTGTAAATAGTCCTACTATATAGTCTGGCTTAACTGAGGTATGACCCTGGCGGATTTTCGCGAGAGGCGTCCCCCGAGCTTCTATAAGAACAACAATCGGAGATCGACCCCCATGAGCCAGGAACTGCGGCTTATTCGGCGCATCACGCTGAAACTGATTCCCTTCCTGATCCTGCTGTACCTGATCGCCTACGTGGACCGTTCCGCCGTGGGTTTTGCCAAGCTGCACATGGGCGCCGACGTCGGTATCGGCGATGCGGCCTATGGCCTGGGCGCGGGATTGTTCTTCATTGGCTACTTCCTCTTCGAGATCCCCAGCAACCTGATGCTCGACCGCTTCGGCGCACGGCGTTGGTTCGCGCGGATCATGATCACCTGGGGCGCGATCACCATCGGCATGGCCTTCGTGCAAGGGCCGCACAGCTTCTATGTGATGCGCTTCCTGCTCGGCGCGGCCGAAGCCGGATTCTTTCCCGGCGTCCTGTACTACATCACCCAATGGTTCCCGGTGCGCCATCGCGGCAAGATCCTCGGGCTGTTCATCCTCTCCCAACCGATTGCGATGATGATCACCGGCCCCGTGTCCGGCGGCCTGCTGGGCATGGACGGCATTCTCGGCCTGCATGGCTGGCAGTGGCTGTTCATCGTGATCGGCACCCCGGCGATCCTGCTGACCTGGCCGGTGCTGCGCTACCTGCCGGATGGCCCCAAGCAGGTCAAATGGATGAGCGACGACGAAAAGGCCTGGCTCACCGGTGAGCTGGACAAAGACCTGCAGGCCTACGGCCAGACCCGCCACGGCAACCCGCTGCATGCCCTCAAGGACAAACGCGTGTTACTGCTGGCGCTGTTCTACCTGCCGGTGACCCTGAGCATCTATGGCCTGGGCCTGTGGTTGCCGACCCTGATCAAGCAGTTCGGCGGCACCGACCTGGTCACCGGCTTTATCTCCGCGGTGCCGTACATCTTCGGCATCATCGGCCTGCTGATCATCCCGCGCAGTTCCGACCGCCTGAATGATCGCTACGGCCACCTCGCCGTGCTTTATGTGCTGGGCGCCATCGGCCTGTTCTTCAGTGCCTGGCTGAGTGTGCCGGTGCTGCAAATGGCCGCGCTGTGCCTGGCGGCGTTTGCGCTGTTTTCCTGCACCGCAGTGTTCTGGACCTTGCCGGGGCGCTTCTTTGCCGGCGCCAGTGCGGCGGCGGGCATTGCCTTGATCAACTCGGTGGGCAACCTCGGCGGCTATATCGGTCCGTTCGTGATCGGTGCGCTCAAGGAATACACCGGCAACCTCGCCTCGGGCTTGTACTTCCTGTCCGCGGTCATGGTGTTCGGGCTGGTCTTGACCGGCGTGGTCTACCGCGTGCTGGAGCGCAAGCACGTACTGCCCGCCGATCAATTCGCCGCCAGCGCCCGTGGCGCCACACGTACTTAATCTGGGAGAAGTTTCATGCGTTTAGTTCAGTTCGAGTCAAGCAACGGTGAACGCCGGGTCGGCGTTGTAGAAGGCGCCACAGTGCGCGAAGTGCTTACCGCGCGCAGCGTGCGCGAACTGGCGCTGGCTGCCATCGAGGCGGGCGTCAAGTTGCAGCAGCAGGTCGAGAGCCTGGGCCTGGGCGACAGCCATGACTACGCCGCGTTGCTGGCCGACCTGAAGATTTTGCCGCCGTTGGATCACCCGGACCCGGCCCATATGCTCATCAGCGGTACCGGCCTGACCCACCTGGGCAGCGCCTCGGCGCGCGACAAAATGCACCAGCAGGCCGGCGATGAAAGCACCTTGACCGACACCATGCGCATCTTCAAATGGGGCGTGGAGGGCGGCAAGCCCGCTGCCGGCCAGGCCGGCGTGCAACCGGAATGGTTCTACAAGGGCGACGGCAGCATCGTCGTGCGCCCAGGCGAAGCCTTCCCGGTGCCACCGTTTGCCGAAGACGCCGGTGAAGAACCGGAAATCGGCGGCCTGTATGTGATCGGTCCGGACAGCAAGCCCTATCGCCTGGGTTTTGCAGTGGGCAACGAGTTCTCCGACCACATCATGGAGCGCAAGAACTACCTGTACCTGGCCCATTCCAAGCTGCGCAGTTGCAGCTACGGTCCCGAGCTGCGCGTGGGCGAGTTGCCCCAGCACCTGGCCGGCACCAGCCGCATCCTGCGTAACGGCGAGGAAATCTGGCGGAACGAATTCCTCAGTGGCGAGGCCAATATGTGCCACAGCCTGGAAAACCTCGAGTACCACCACTTCAAATACCGCCAGTTCCTCAAGCCGGGCGATGTGCACATTCACTTCTTCGGCACCGCCACGCTGTCATTCGCCGATGGTATACGTACCCAACCGGGCGATGTGTTCGAGATCAGCCAGGCCGAGTTCGGCGCGCCGTTGGTCAATGGCGTCGGCAGCAGCGATGCGGCATTTGAACCCGGCCAAGTCACCCCCCTTTAAGGAGATCAACATGACCCAGTTCCTCGGCCACAACTACATCGGCGGCCAGCGCAGCGCCAACGGCAGCATCAAGCTGCAGAGCGTCGATGCCAGCACGGGCGAGACCTTGCCGCAGGATTTCTACCAGGCCACGCCGGAAGAGGTCGATGCCGCCGCCAAGGCCGCCGCCGCGGCGTATCCGGCTTACCGTGCGTTGAGTGCCGCGCGCCGTGCGCAGTTCCTGGACGCGATAGCCGACGAGCTGGATGCCCTGAGCGATAACTTCATCGAGCTGGTCTGCCGTGAAACCGCGCTGCCCGCCGCACGTATCAAAGGCGAGCGTGGGCGTACCAGCGGCCAGATGCGCCTGTTCGCCACGGTGCTGCGTCGCGGTGATTTCTACGGCGCGCGCATCGACAAGGCGTTACCCGATCGCCAGCCGCTGCCACGCCCGGACCTGCGCCAATACCGCATCGGCCTGGGCCCGGTGGCCGTGTTCGGCGCGAGCAACTTCCCCCTGGCGTTTTCCACCGCAGGCGGCGATACCGCAGCGGCGCTGGCGGCCGGTTGCCCGGTGGTGTTCAAGGCCCACAGCGGGCATATGGCCACCGCTGAACAGGTGGCCAGTGCAATCATTCGCGCGGCAGAAGCGACCGAGATGCCGGCGGGTGTGTTCAATATGATCTTTGGTGGCGGCGTCGGCGAGGCGCTGGTCAAGCACCCGGCGATCCAGGCGGTGGGCTTTACCGGCTCGCTCAAGGGCGGTCGCGCCTTGTGCGACATGGCCGCGGCACGCCCGCAGCCGATCCCGGTGTTTGCCGAGATGTCGAGCATCAACCCGGTGATCGTGCTGTCCCAGGCCCTGCAAGCGCGAGCGGAAACCGTCGCACGGGATCTGACCGCGTCGGTGGTGCAAGGCTGCGGCCAGTTCTGCACCAACCCTGGCCTGGTGATCGGTATCGCGTCGCCGCAGTTCACCGCGTTTACCCAACAGGTCGCCCAACTGATCGGCGAGCAACCGGCGCAAACCATGCTCAATGCCGGCACCCTGAGCAGCTACGGTAAAGGCCTGGAAAAACTCCTGGCGCACCCTGGCATTCAACATTTGGCCGGTAGCACCCAGGCGGGTAATCAGGCGCAACCGCAGCTGTTCAAGGCGGATGTACGCTTGCTGATCGAGGGCGATGAAGTGCTGCAGGAAGAAGTCTTCGGCCCTACCACGGTGTTTGTCGAAGTTGCTGATCAAGCCCAACTCAGCGCCGCCTTGCAAGGCCTGCACGGCCAGCTCACCGCGACGATCATTGGCGAACCGGCAGACTTTCAAGAGTTCGCCGAACTTACGCCGCTGCTGGAACAGAAAGTCGGGCGCATCCTGCTCAACGGCTACCCGACCGGCGTCGAAGTCTGCGACTCGATGGTGCATGGCGGTCCGTATCCGGCGACGTCGGATGCCCGTGGCACCTCGGTCGGCACCTTGGCCATCGACCGTTTCCTGCGTCCGGTGTGCTTCCAGAACTACCCTGACAGCCTGCTGCCTGACGCGTTGAAAAACGCCAACCCGTTGCGCATCCAGCGCCTGGTGGATGGCACGCCATCCCGCGACTCGCTGTAAACACTCATCAGGAGGCGTCATGTCGTGTACCGCTGTCACTGAGCACCGTGCGCAACTGGGGGAAGGCCCGTTCTGGGATGTGCCGACCCAGGCGCTGTACTGGGTCAATATCGCCGGCAAACAGGCCCTGCGCCTGATGGGCGGGCAGTTGCAGATCTGGCAGTTGCCCGAGCACGTTTCGGCGTTTATCCCGTGTGAAAGCGGTGATGCGCTGGTGACCTTGAGCAGCGGTGTCTACCGCCTGGACCTGGCCACCGAAGCCCTCACCCTGCTCTGCGTGGCCGACCCGCAGCCGGGCAACCGTGGCAATGAAGCACGCTGCGATGCCCAGGGCCGCCTGTGGCTGGGCACCATGCAGAACAACATCGGCGAACATGGCGAAGACCTGCCGATCACGCGGCGCTCCGGCGGCCTGTTTCGCATCGATGCGGATGCACAGGTCACGCCGTTGCTCCACGGCCTGGGCATTCCCAACACCTTGCTGTGGAGCGAGGACGGCCGCCAGGTGCATTTCGGTGACAGCCTGGACGCCACGCTCTACCAGTATTCGATCCAGGCCGACGGTCAACTCCAGCCGCCAAGCGTGTGGTTCGGCCCGCACGCGCGCGGCGGGCCGGATGGCTCGGCCATGGACAGCCAAGGCTACCTCTGGAACGCCCGTTGGGACGGCAGTTGCCTGCTGCGCCTGACGCCCGAGGGGGAGGTGGACCGCATTATCGAGTTGCCCGTGAGTCGCCCCACCAGTTGCGTATTCGGTGGCCCCCACCTCACCACCTTGTATATCACCAGCGCCGCCAGTCCATTGGATCACCCTTTGGACGGCGCGGTGCTGGCCATCGAAGTCGATGTACCCGGCATGCCTTGCCATCGCTTTGCCGGTTAATGCCTAAAAACAACAACAAGGAGTCACCCGTATGAATCGTCGTCGTGGTATCCGTTCCCTGTGCTGCGCCGCTGTGGCGGTCTCGGCCATGAGCTTGAGCGGGCTGTTGCTGGCCGCTGAAGAAGTGAAAATCGGTTTCCTGGTCAAGCAGGCCGAGGAACCGTGGTTCCAGACCGAATGGGCCTTTGCCGAAAAAGCCGGCAAGGAACATGGCTTTACCGTGATCAAGATCGCCGTGCCCGATGGCGAGAAAACCCTCTCGGCCATCGACAGCCTGGCCGCCAACGGCGCCAAGGGCTTTGTGATCTGCCCGCCGGACGTGTCCCTGGGCCCGGCCATTGTCGCCAAGGCCAAGGCCAACGGCTTGAAAGTGATTGCCGTGGATGACCGCTTTGTCGACGCCAAGGGCAACTTCATGGAGGACGTGCCGTACCTGGGCATGGCCGCGTTTGAAGTGGGCCAGAAACAAGGCGCGGCCATGGCTGCCGAAGCGAAAAAACGCGGTTGGGACTGGAAGGACACCTACGCGGTGATCAACACCTTCAATGAACTCGACACCGGCAAGAAACGCACCGATGGCTCGATCAAATCCCTCGAAGAAGCCGGCATTCCCAAGGACCATATCCTCACCGCCGCGCTGAAAACCCTCGACGTTCCCGGCAGCATGGACGCCACCAACTCGGCCCTGGTCAAGCTGCCCAGCGGCGCGAAAAACCTGATCATCGGCGGCATGAACGACAACACCGTGCTCGGCGGCGTGCGCGCCACCGAAAGCGCCGGCTTCGCGGCGGCCAATGTGATCGGTATCGGCATCAATGGCACCGACGCCATCGGCGAATTGAAGAAAGCCAACAGCGGCTTCTTCGGCTCGATGCTGCCAAGCCCGCACATCGAGGGCTACAACACCGCGCTGATGATGTACGAGTGGGTCACCAAGGGCACTGAGCCGCCTAAATACACGGCCATGGATGAAGTGACCCTGATCACCCGCGCCAACTTCCAGGACGAACTGACCAAGATCGGGCTGTGGAAATGACCGCTGCGGCCCTGAGTTTCGAGGGGATCGGCAAGACCTTTCCCGGGGTCAAGGCGCTGGACGGCATCAGCTTCACCGCCCACCCGGGGCAGGTGCACGCCCTGATGGGCGAGAACGGTGCGGGCAAGTCGACGCTGCTGAAGATATTGGGCGGTGCCTATATCCCCAGCAGCGGCAGCGTGCAGATCGGCGCGCAGACCATGGCGTTCAAATGCGCCGCCGACAGCATCGCCAGCGGCGTGGCGGTGATTCACCAGGAGCTGCATCTGGTGCCGGAAATGACCGTCGCCGAAAACCTGTTCCTCGGGCATTTGCCATCGCGCTTCGGCGTGGTCAACCGGGGCCTGCTGCGCAAGCAGGCCCTGGCTTGTCTCAAGGGCCTGGCGGATGAAATCGACCCCGAGGAAAAACTCGGCCGCCTGTCCCTGGGCCAGCGCCAACTGGTGGAAATCGCCAAGGCGCTGTCCCGTGGCGCCCATGTGATCGCCTTCGACGAACCGACCAGCAGCCTGTCGGCGCGGGAGATCGACCGGCTGATGGCGATCATCACGCGCCTGCGGGACGAGGGCAAAGTGGTGCTCTACGTCTCGCACCGCATGGAAGAGGTGTTCCGCATCTGCAACGCGGTCACGGTGTTCAAGGACGGCCGCTACGTGCGTACCTTTGACGACATGAGTGCGTTGACCCACGACCAATTGGTGACCTGCATGGTCGGTCGCGACATCCAGGACATCTACGACTACCGCCCGCGTGAGCACGGCGAGGTGGCGCTCAAGGTGGACGGTTTGTTGGGCCCGGGTTTGCGTGAACCGATCAGTTTTGAGGTGCGCAAAGGCGAAATCCTTGGCCTGTTCGGTTTGGTGGGGGCAGGGCGCACGGAGTTGTTCCGTTTGCTCAGCGGTTTGGAGCGCGCCAGTGCCGGCAGCCTGGAGTTATGCGGGGAGGCCCTGCAACTGCGCTCACCCCGCGACGCCATCGCCGCCGGTGTGCTGCTGTGCCCGGAAGACCGCAAAAAGGAAGGCATTATTCCGCTGTCCAGCGTCGCCGAGAACATCAATATCAGCGCGCGTGGAGCCCACTCTTCGTTCGGCTGGCTGCTGCGCGATGGCTGGGAGAAGGGCAATGCCGACCAGCAGATCAAGGCAATGAAAGTCAAAACCCCGACCGCCGCGCAAAAGATCATGTACCTGTCCGGCGGCAACCAGCAGAAAGCCATTCTTGGCCGCTGGCTGTCGATGCCCATGAAGGTGCTGCTGCTGGATGAGCCGACGCGTGGCATCGACATCGGCGCCAAGGCCGAGATCTACCAGATTATCCATAACCTCGCGGCCCAGGGCATTGCGGTGATCGTGGTGTCCAGCGACCTCATGGAAGTGATGGGCATCTCCGACCGCATCCTGGTGCTGTGCGAAGGTGCGATGCGCGGCGAACAAACCCGTGAACACGCGACTGAATCCAACCTGCTGCAACTGGCCCTGCCGCGCGGCCTGGCGAACTGAGAGAAGACCATGACGACTCAAAACAACGCGCTGCCGACGGCACGCAAACCCCTCGATATGCGCGCACTGCTCGACAACTGGGCGATGCTGTTGGCTGCGGTGGGCATCTTTGTCCTGTGCGCCTTGCTCATCGATAACTTCCTCTCGCCGTTGAACATGCGCGGGCTGGGCCTGGCGATTTCCACGGTGGGCATCGCCGCCTGCACCATGCTGTTCTGCCTGGCGTCGGGGCACTTCGACTTGTCGGTAGGCTCGGTGATTGCCTGCGCCGGCGTGGTGGCGGCGATTGTGATGCGCGATACCGACAGCGTCATGCTGGGCATCGGCGCGGCGCTGCTGATGGGCCTGGTCGTGGGGCTGATCAACGGCATCGTGATCGCCAAGCTGAGGGTCAATGCGTTGATCACCACCTTGGCGACCATGCAGATCGTGCGCGGCCTGGCCTATATCTTTGCCGACGGCAAGGCGGTGGGTGTGTCCCAGGACCAGTTCTTTATCTTTGGCAATGGCCAGTTGTTCGGCGTGCCGGTGCCGATCCTGATCACCATCGTGTGCTTCCTGTTTTTCGGCTGGCTGCTCAACTACACCACCTACGGGCGCAACACCATGGCCATCGGCGGCAACCCGGAAGCGGCGCTGCTGGCGGGGGTGAACGTCGACCGCACCAAGATCCTGATCTTCGCCGTGCACGGTCTGATCGGCGCATTGGCCGGGGTGATCCTCGCCTCACGCATGACCTCGGGCCAACCGATGATCGGCCAGGGTTTCGAGCTGACGGTGATTTCTGCCTGCGTGCTGGGCGGGGTGTCGCTGAGTGGCGGCATCGGCATGATTCGCCACGTGATCGCCGGGGTGTTGATTTTGGCGATCATTGAGAACGCGATGAACCTGAAGAACATCGACACCTTCTACCAGTACGTGATCCGCGGTTCGATCCTGCTGCTGGCGGTGGTCATCGACCGCATGAAACAACGCTGAACTTCTTTTCATGTGAGGCTCAAAATGTGGGAGGGGGCTTGCCCCCGATGGCGGTGTATCAGAAGCAAATATGCAGACTGACACTCCGCAATCGGGGGCAAGCCCCCTCCCACAGTAAAGCGGTTTTAATCAGCGGAGAACTTGAAGACGGTGTTCTGGGTATACGTCTGTCCTGGATTCAAACGGGTCGAGGCAAACGTCGGTTGGTTAGGCGCATCCGGATAGTGCTGGGTCTCCAAGGTGAAACCACTCCAGTGCAGGTAGGTCTTGCCACCTTTGCCCTTCACCGAACCATCCAGGAAGTTGCTGGTATAGAACTGCACGCCCGGCTCGCTGGTGTAGAGCTGCAAGCGCCGGCCTGACGCCGGGTCATGCACCTCGGCGGCCAGTTGCTTGACGTCGCCTTTGGTGTCCAGCGCCCAGTTGAAGTCAAACCCACCCTGTTTTGGCTCGGCAAACTTGAGCTGCGGATGATCCTCCTTGATGTGCTGCCCAATCGGGGTGGGCTTGAGGAAGTCCATCGGCGTGCCCTTGACCGGTGCGAGTTCGCCGGTCGGAATCAAGGTGGCGTTCACCGGGGTGTAATGGCTGGCATGCAAGGTCGCGACTTGCTTGAGGATGTCGCCGTTACCCGCACCGGCCAGGTTGAAGTAGCTGTGGTTGGTGAGGTTGAGCACCGTCGGTTTGTCGGTGGTGGCTTTGTAGTCGATGTGCAGTTCGTTCTTGTCGTTGAGGCGGTAGGTGACTTCGGTTTTCAAGTTACCGGGAAAACCCATCTCACCGTCCTTGGACAGGTAGCTCAGCTTCACGCCGACCGAGTCCTTGTCCTTGACCGACTCGGCCTTCCACACCTGCTTGTCGAAGCCCTGGGCGCCGCCATGCAGTGAGTTGGGGCCGTCGTTGAGCGGCACCTGGAAGCGCTTGCCGTCGAGTTCAAAGGCGCCGCCGGCCAGACGATTGCCGAAGCGGCCGATGGTTGCGCCGAAAAACGCCGTACCGCTTTGATAGCCTTGCACGTCGTCAAAGCCCAGCACCACATCGTCGACCTTGCCGTTTTTGTCCGGCACTTTCAGCGATTGCAACACGCCGCCGTAGGTGATCACCGTGGCTTGCATGCCGTGACTGTTGCGCAAGATGTATTGTTCGACGGCAGTGCCGTCGTTGGTTTTACCGAAAGGTTTTTGCTCGCTGCTCAGACCGGCCGCCTGGGCGCCGCCGCTGGCGATCATCATGGACAGCGCCAGGCCGGACAGCAGGTATCGAGGGTGCTTCATGGTCGAACTTCCTTTTGTTGTTTTGAGTGGAATAGTTCTACTAATAGCGATATTTTGTCGTTGTGACAGCGAATTTATAGCCTTTTACCCCGGTTTCGTAAAATAAAATAAGACTAATTGATCGAGGCATCCTTTTATGAGTACTGAACACGCCGTTTATCCCGACCTCAAGGGCAAGACCGTATTGATTTCCGGGGGCGCCTCGGGGATCGGCGAATTCATGGTGCGGGCCTTCGCCGTGCAGGGTGCCAAGGTCGGGTTTGTGGACCGCGCGCAAAGCCAGGGTGAACGCCTGGCGGCGCTGTTGAGTTCCCAGGGGCATGCCGTGGAGTTCGTGTGTTGCGACATCACCGATGAAATCGCCTACAAGGCGGCGATAGGGCGCTTCGAGCATTCCCTGGGGCCGATCACCGTGCTGGTGAACAACGCCGCCAATGACGTGCGCCACACCCTGGAAGAAGTCGATTCGGAAACCTTCGACAAGCTGATCTCGGTCAACCTGAAGCACGCCTTCTTTGCCGCCAAGGCCGTGGTGCCGATGATGAAACGTGCCGGCAGCGGCTCGATCATCAACCTCGGCTCCGTCGGCTGGATGATGGCCTCCGCCGGCTACCCGGTGTACGCCGCCAGCAAGGCCGCCGCCCACGGCATGACCCGCGCGCTGGCACGCGAGCTGGGGCCCAACCGTATCCGTGTGAACACGCTGGTGCCGGGCTGGGTGATGACCGAAAAACAGCTGGCCATGTGGGTGGATGACGCCGCCAAGGAACTGATCAGCCGCAGCCAGTGCCTGCCCGGCAGCGTACTGCCGGAACACATCGCCAATATGGCGCTGTTTCTTGCTTCCGATGCGTCGGCGATGTGTTCGGCGCAGAACTTTATTGTGGATGGCGGCTGGGTCTGAGCCGAACACCCTCTCTCAGACAACACAGACCAATGTGGGAGGGGGCTTGCCCCGATAGCAGTCTTTCAGTAATACATCTGCTGACTGACACACCGCCATCGGGAGCAAGCCCCCTCCCACATTTGAAGCTGTGTCGCTTATTCGATGGGGTAACGCTTGAACGCCGGATGCTGCTCCAGCCTTTCGGTATGCCGTTGCAGGTTGGGAAACGCATCCGCCTTGACCACCGACGCCACGGTGAACTGGCTGAACGACCACGCCACCGCCGCCGTAATCGACGCCTGGGTCAGTGCTTCGCTGTCGCCCAGTTGCTTGTCCAGCAACCCATAGGCCGCGAGCAATTGGCCGGTCACGCGCTCAAGCCACGGTGCATGCAGTTTCTCGGCCGGGCGCAGGTTGTGTTCATAGACGATCTGCACGCTCTTCTCACAGGCTGCCAGCGCCAGTCCCAGAACGTGCAAGTCCTTGGCCAGTGCCGCCAGTTGTTGGGGCAGCAGCTTCCTGTCAGCCGGGGCCAGGGCTTCGAGGTACTCCAGGATCAGGCTGGAGTCCATCAATACCGTGCCATCGTCCAGCACCAGGGTAGGGGCCTTGACCACCGGGTTGATCTGCGCAAATTCGTTGAAGGTGCGGAACACGGACAAGGGTTCATGCACGAAATCCACCCCGTACAGGTCCAGGGAAATTGCCACGCGGCGTACGTAAGGCGAGTCCAGCATGCCGACCAGTTTCATGAAGCCTCCACTGCTATCAGGGTGATGGGCTCAAGAGATTAAGGTTACTCGGTCATCCTGCGCAATGGCCGTTACGTCTCCACCCACTGCCCAATCGGTCGGCAAGGATGTCCTCATGCCGGGCTCCTGAAGCCTTGGCGGCTGGCGCCCGGCGGTTGCCCGGTGATGCGTTTGTAGGCGCGACTGAAGGCCGCCTGGGAGGTATAGCCGAGGCGGTACGCCACTTCTTCGATGGGCAGTCGCTCAAGGGTCAGCCACTGGCTGGCGAGGCGCATGCGCAGCTCGGTCACGTAACGCAGCGGCGGTACCCCCAGGGTCGCCTGGAAACGATCCGCGAACACCGAGCGTGAGGTATGACAGTGCGCCGCCAGTTCGGCCACGCTCCAGTCGCGTCCCGGTTGCTGGTGCAGGGCGAGCAGGGCGCCGGCCAGGCGGGTGTCGCGCAACGCGGCCGCGAGGCCCGACGCATTAGCGCAGGCGCACTCGACCCAGCCCCGCACGATCATCGCCGCCACCACATCGGCCAGGCGCGCAAGGATGCCGGCATAACCGACGCGGGCGCTGGAGACTTCGCGTTCCATCACCGCCAGGATCGGCATCAAGCCGGGGTAACGCTGGCCCCCGGCGTCGATCAGCATCAAGGCCGGCATCAGGTTGCCGAGGCCTTGGATGCTGTCGAGCTCGAACTCCATGCAGGCGCTGAACAGCAGGGTGCTGGAGGGAGCAAAGGGCGAGGCATTCACCGCGCACACGGTATCGCCCAGCGGTGCAGCGTCGAAGCTGGCGATGTCCTGCACGGGATCATCCGGGTTGGACAGCAGCGCATGGGCGCCACCGTGGGCGATAAACACCGCATTGCCGGCCGACAACTCAAAGAGGCTGCCGTCGTGCAGGCGCAGGGTCGCGCAGCCGGCGGCCAGAAAATGGAAATACGCATGGCCTGGCTTGGCCGCAAAGCTGATGCCGAACACCGGCCCGGCCTGGATGCGCCGGTACTGCACGCCGCGCAGGCGCATGCTGCGCAGCAGCTCATTGATCAGCTCGGAGGACAGGGTGAATGCGTTGTCGGCTGGCATGTTCGGGGTTTCGGTCAAGAACTCAAGGGTTTGAATCATAGATCATCCTGAAGGGCAAACCTAGACTGGCCATCACGTAAATGCCTGAGGATGTCCTGTGATGAATGATTGTGTGTCCCATGCCCCTGTCGATGGCAGGGCAGAACCGACCACGCCGGCCTGGATGGCGGTGTTTTCTCTGGCGATGGGCGTGTTCGGCCTGCTCACGGCGGAGTACCTGCCGGCCAGCCTGCTGACGCCGATGGCCTTGGACCTGGGCGTGTCGGAAGCGTTGGCCGGGCAAGCGGTCACGGTTACGGCGGTGGTGGCGTTGTTCGCCGGTTTGCTGGTGCCTGGCCTGACGCGCGGCATCGACCGGCGCCTGGTGCTGTTGGGTTTCTCCACGCTGATGATTGCGTCCAACCTGCTGGTGGCGTTCTCGTCCAGCCTCCTGGTGCTGTTGTTGATGCGTATCCTGCTGGGCATTGCCCTCGGCGGTTTCTGGAGCATGGCGGCGGCCGTTGCGATGCGCCTGGTACCGGCGGCATTGCTGCCGCGTGCCTTGTCGATCATCTTCAGCGGCATTGCGGTGGGTACCGTGGTCGCGGTGCCATTGGGCAGCTACCTGGGGGACCTGTATGGCTGGCGCAGTGCATTTGTGGCTGCGGCCGCCGTCGGCGTGGTGACCCTGGCCTTCCAGCTGTTCACGCTGCCGCGCCTGGCACCCAGCGGCACCGCGCGCCTGCGCACCGTGCTTGATGTACTGCTGCGCCCCGGCATTGCCATCGGCATGTTCGGCTGCGTGCTGGTGCACACCGGGCACTTCGCGCTGTTTACCTACATTCGCCCGTTTCTGGAAAGCGCCACCGGGGTCGGCACCCAGGGGCTGGCGTTGATGCTGCTGGGGTTCGGCGCGGCGAATTTTGTCGGCACGCTGCTGGCCGGGTGGTTGCTGGTGCGCAACCCCCGGGGCACCCTGGTGTTGATGCCGGTCCTGGTGGGCGTCGCTGCGTTGGCCCTGGTGTTGCTGCCTGCGTCACTGCCGGGTCAGGCATTGCTCCTGGCGCTGTGGGGCATGGCCTTCGGCGGGGTGCCGGTGGCGTGGTCGAACTGGGTGGCGCGTGCGGTGCCGGATCAGGCCGAAAGTGCCGGCGGCATGGTGGTCGCTTCGGTGCAATCGGCCATCGCGGCGGGTGCGGCGGGCGGGGGCGCGATGTTCAGTGCCACCGGCATCGACGGGGTGTTTCTGGGCGCGGGTTGCTTGATGCTGCTGGCGGCCTTGTTGATCGCGCTGCGAGTGCAGGTGCCCCGGCACGCTGCGGCGGGGAGTGTGACGCACCACCCGTCTTTGGTTTAGTCTCAAGCGCTTCGCTGATCGCAAACGCTTCTGGAGCCGTAAGCATGACCGAATATGTACCCCCGAAAGTCTGGACCTGGGACGCCGAAAGCGGCGGCACCTTCGCCAGCATCAATCGCCCCATCGCCGGTGCCACCCATGAAAAGGAATTGCCGGTCGGCAAGCATCCGCTGCAGCTGTACTCCCTGGCCACGCCCAACGGGCAGAAGGTCACCATCCTCCTTGAAGAGCTGCTGGCCCTGGGGCACAGCGGCGCGGAGTACGACGCCTGGCTGATCAAGATCGGCGACGGCGACCAGTTCGGCAGCGGCTTTGTCGCGGTCAACCCGAACTCCAAGATCCCGGCCTTGATGGACCACAGCGGCGCCCAGCCGATTCGTGTGTTTGAATCCGGCGCGATCCTGCAGTACCTGGCCGAGAAGTTCGGCGCCTTCTTCCCCACCGAGCCTGCTGCCCGCGCGGAGTGCCTGTCGTGGTTGTTCTGGCAGATGGGCAGCGCGCCGTACCTGGGCGGTGGCTTCGGGCATTTCTATGCCTATGCGCCGAGCAAGATGGAATACCCGATCAACCGCTTTGCCATGGAAACCAAGCGCCAGTTGGATGTACTGGACCAGCGCCTGGCCGTGAGCGAATACATTGCCGGGGATGAATACACCATCGCCGACATTGCCATCTGGCCGTGGTACGGCGGGCTGGTCAAAGGCCGCTTGTATGGGGCGGCGGAGTTTCTGTCGGTGCACGAGTACAAGCACGTACAGCGCTGGGCCGACGCGATTGATGCGCGGCCTGCGGTGCAGCGTGGGCGGCGGGTGAATCGGGTGTCGGGCGAGGAACAGTTGCCCGAGCGGCATGACGCAAGTGACCTGGACTGAAGGCCTGCACTGTAAAAAATGTGGGAAGGGGCAAGCCCCTCCCACATTTGGATGTCCTTATCTTCGATTTACTTGTAGCGCTGTTCGAACACCGCCACCTGTTCCGGCTTAATGAGCTCGAACGGCACCCACACCTCCGACTCGATCGGCTCGCCCTTGATCATCTTGATCGCCGACTGCACCGCTTGCGTGGCCTGGGCCTTGGGGTCCTGGAACACCGAGGCGGTGAGCATGCCTCGCTTGATCGCCGCCAAACCGTCGGGCAAGCCGTCGATGCCAATAATCGCGATCTCACCCTTGGCCTTGCCCGACTGTTGCAAGGCCATGGCCGCGCCAATCGCCATTTCATCGTTGTTGGCGACGATGGCATCAAACTGCGTGCCCGCCAGCAGCCAGTTGCTGGTCAGGTCCATGCCCTTGCTGCGTTGCCATTCGGCGCTTTGCTGCTCGACCACCTTGATGCCGGGAAAGTCCTTGAGCACCTGCTTGGCGCCTTCGGTGCGGTCATGGGTGGCGTTCTGCGCGAGGTCGCCCATGATGATCGCCACATTGCCTTTGCCGCCGAGTTTTTCCGCGAGGTAGCGCATCTGCAATTGCCCGGCTTCGATATCGTTGGACGCCACGGTGACCACGCCCTTGGGCAAGGTGCGCTCATCCGGGTGGCGGTTGACGTACACCAGCGGCGTCTTGGCTGCCACGGCGGCGCGGGTCATGTTGGCGGTGGCGGCGGTGTCCACCGGCAGCACGATCACGGCGTCGACTTTCTGGTTGAGAAAGCCTTCGACCTGGTTGAGCTGGCGCACCACGTCGCCCTGGGCGTCTTCGAACTGGATCTGCACGTCCTGTTGTTTAGCGGCATTTTCCAGGCCGGTGCGCACGTAGGTCATGAAGTTATCGTCGACCCGCGCGATGCTCACGCCGATGCGATACGCGGCGAAGGTCCATTGGCTGAACAGCAGTAAAAACGCAGCAACAAGCAATGAATAGCGATGCATGAGGGTGTTCCTTTTATTGTTATAGGGTGAACGCTTGACGGAAACGCTCCAGGGCCAACTCGCTGTCGCCGCTGGCCCAGCCTTCGAGGCCGACCACGCCGTTGTATCCCATGGCGTGCAGGGCCCTGGCAATGGCCGGGTAGTGGATTTCGCCGGTGCCGGGCTCCTTGCGTCCGGGCACGTCGGCCACCTGGATTTCACCGATGGCGCTGCCTGCGCGCTGGATCAGCTCGATCAGGTTTCCTTCGCCGATCTGCGCGTGGTACAGGTCCAGGTTCATTTTCAGGTGCGGGCTGCCCACGGCTTCGATCAGCGCCAGGGTGTCGTCGGCGCGGGCGAACGGGGTGCCGGGGTGGTCGACCTCGGTGTTGAGGTTTTCCAGCAGGAACACGCGACCGGCGTCTTCGCCCAGGCGCGCGATTTTTTCCAGCGCCTTGCACGCGCTCAGCCACATGCGTCCGGTGGTCTGGCTCACGGGCTGCACCGGCAGGCCGCCGTCCCCCAGGCCGGTGCCGTGCAGGTTGAGGCTGGGGCAGTTCAGGCGCTCGGCGACGCCGATGGATTCGCGCGCGCTGTCGAGCAGTTGGCGGATGCCGTCGGGGTCGGTGAGGGTACCGCTGATATAGCCGGTCATCGAGGTGAAATCGGCGCCGGTGGCGGCCAGGGCGCTGATGTCTTTATTGGTCCAATTCCAGATCTCCGCGCTGAAACCCAGTGCATGGATGCGCTTCACGCGCTCGATGAAGGGCAGGTCGAGAAACACCATCTCGGCACTGATCGCCAGTTTGAACGGGCTCATCAACGGGCTCCCTGCACGGCCACGGCCTTGCCGGTTTCGAACGACTCGATACAGGCGCGGGCGATCGCCAGGGCGGCACGCGCGTCTTCACCACTGGCCATGGGCTTGGCGCCGCTGCGCAGGCAGTCGACAAAGTGGTTGAGTTCGGCGATGTAGGCGTCGCGCAGCAGGTCGGTGTCCATACGCTGGGTGTCGGCCTGGATGCCCTGGGCCAGGTAGCGCACCAGGTCGGAGTCGTTGAGGCTGCCCATGCTCAGCATGCCGGCGCTGCCGAACACTTCGCCGCGTACGTCGTAGCCGTACACCGCCTGGAAGTTGGCCTCGGCGGTGGCGATGGCACCGTTGTCGAAGCGGATCGCGACCACGGCGGTGTCGAGGAAACCTTTGCTTTTGTATTCCGGCGCGATCAGTGCGTCGGCCATCACATACACCTGCACCGCTTCGGCACCGGGGTTGAGGTAGCGCAGGGTGTCGAAGTCGTGGATCAGGGTTTCCAGGAAGATCACCCATTGCGGCGAATTGGCCGGGTTGTTGAGTGCCGGGTCGCGGGTCAGCGAACGCAACAATTGCGGCGTGCCGATGCGGCCGGCCGCCACATCGAGGTGGGCAGTGCGAAAACTCTTGGCGAAACGTCGATTGAAGCCGACCTGCAGCGGCACGCGCGCATCGGCCGCGGCGGCAATGGCGCGGTCGGCTTCGTCGAGGGTGATGGCCATGGGTTTTTCGCAGAAGATCCCCTTGCCGGCGCGGGCGGCGCTGATCACCAGTTCGGCGTGGCTGCGGGCGGGGGCGGCGATGATGACGCCGTCGATGTCCGGGTCGTCGAGCAGCTGCTGCGGGTCGGTGTAGACCTTGTCCACGCCCAGTTCGGCTGCCAGGCGTGCGGCTTGACCGGGAGTGGGGTCGGCGATGGCGGCGAGGGTCGCGCCGGGGATGTGTCGCGCGGCGGTCAGGCCGTGGAAACTGCCCATGCGACCAGCACCGATCAAACCCAGGCGGATGTTCTGTGTACTCATGAAATGACCCCTTTTTATTGTTGGCCGCAGGACAGTCCTGACTGGCAAAGGGGCAGGAGCAAAGGTTATGCCAATTTATAAGTCTCTGATAATTAAGGATTTATAAAATACAATAAACAAAATGTGTTCATTTTTATGACATGCCTATACTGACATGTCAAAAACATGAACATGGATACCTCCCGATGAGCATGGCGTTCAGCGTACAAGACCTCGACTACCTGACGGCCCTGGGGCCTGCGGCGTTGAACGACGGCCCCGTTGCTGCGTTGGAACAGGCGTGGCGCGCGTGCCTGGCCGGGCAGGTGCAGCGCCCGGCCGAGGTGCGGCAGGTAATCTGGGACTCGTGGCGGCGCAGCGTCGAAGCCGCTATCGACCCGCAGGACAGCCAATACCGCTTCGCCGCCGCCGACACGCTGGCGGCCACCCTGGCCAGCCATCGCGTGCTGATCGCCGCCGCCGCGCAAGTCATGCACGGCTTGTTGGCCTACAACCCTCGGGGCCATATCAACCTCACCGACGCCGATGGCATCACCCTGTATTTCTGCGGGCTGGACATCACCCCCGTCGGCAGTCGCCTGCTCGAATCGGTCCAGGGCACCAACTGCACCGGCCTGGCCCTGGCCGAGGACCGCCTGGTGTACGTGCTGGCCGAAGAGAACTTCGGCAGCGGCCTGCGCCAACGCCGCATGCACTGCGCCGCCGCGCCGATCAGGAATGCCCAGGGCCAAACCCTGGCGATGCTGACCCTCACCGCCGAACCCGGCTGGTTTCACTTTCACACCCTCGGCACCGTGCAAGCGGCTGCCGAAGCGGTCTCCCGCCAAATGGCCCTGCAGGCGCTGTTGGCAGAGCAGCAAACCGTGCTCGAAGTCCTTAACGAAGGCCTGGTGGTGCTCGATGAGCATGGCTGCATCAAGGCGCTCAACCGTTACGCCCGGCAACTGTTCGGGGTGGGCCTGGAACTGATCGGCAGCTCCTTCCAGCACCTGGGCCGCAGTGAGTTGAGTGACGCCATTCTTTTACGCGGCGGTGAGCCGGTGCGTGACCTCGATTGCACCTTCCACCTGCACGACCGCAGCCAGCTCGCTTGCCTGGTCTCGGTGTGCCCGCTGGAGCAGGGCGGGGTGATCGTGTCGTTGCGCGAGAACCGCCGCATCCGTGAAATCACCCGGCGCATCATCAGCACCCAGGCCCGCTACACCTTTGACACCATCCAGGGCACGTCGCGGGCGATCCAGGACGCGCTGCACCTGGGGCGCATCGCCAGTCGCAGTGAATCCACCACCCTGATCCTCGGCGAAAGCGGCACCGGCAAGGAGCTGTTCGCCCAGGCCATCCACAACGCCAGCGACCGCGCCAACGGCCCGTTCGTGGCGGTCAACTGCGGCGCGATCCCGCGCGATCTGGTGCAAAGCGAGCTATTCGGGCATGTCGAAGGCGCATTCACCGGCTCGGCCCGGGGCGGGTCGGCGGGCAAGTTTGAACTGGCCGATGGCGGCACCATCTTTTTGGATGAGATTGGGGATATGTCCTTCGACGCTCAGGTCAGCCTGTTGCGGGTGTTGCAGGAAGGCGAGATCACCCGCGTCGGCGCGAAAAATTCACGGCCAGTGGACGTACGGATCATTGCAGCCACCCACCGCAACCTCAGCCAGGCGGTGGCCGAAGGCGCGTTCCGTGAAGACCTCTACTACCGCCTCAACGTACTGAACCTGACCGTGCCGCCGCTGCGTATGCGCCGTGAAGATATTCCGCTGCTGGCACGGCACTTCCTCACGCGCTGCGCCCGTTCGCTGCGCAAATCGGTACAGGGTTTTTCCCCGGACGCGCTGGAACTGCTGTCGGCCTACGGCTGGCCGGGCAATGTGCGAGAGCTGGAAAACAGCATCGAGCGCGCCACCAACCTGGCGACGGGCGAACTGATCCAGGCGGCCGACTTACCCCTGGAAACCAGACCGCGCGCCACGCTGCGCCACTACGAACCCCAGCCTGCCCAAGACTTGAGCAGCCACGAAATGCACGCCATCGTCGCCGCACTCAAAAGCACCGGCGGCAACATCCGCCTGGCCGCCCGGCAACTGAACGTATCGCGCGGTGGGCTGTACAACAAGATGAGTCGATTCGGGCTGAGTGCCGGGGATTTTCGCGGAGCGTAAGGTCAAAATGTGGGAGGGGCTTGCCCCCGATAACCATAGGTATCTACACAACGTTGGCTCAACGCTGAAAGCGCGGCAGATAGGGCGGGTGTGGCGAGCGGGCTTGTCCCGCGTTGGGCTGCGCAGCAGCCCCAAAACCAGCCTCTACAGAGTATCTGATACACCGCGATCTTCTTGACTGGGGCTGCTACGCAGCCCAACGCGGGACAAGCCCGCTCGCCACAGGGAGATTTGTCAGGGGCTGAAAAGTTGTGTAGATACCCTTGCCCCGATAGCGGAGTGTCAGTTGACATCCACTTAACTGACCCACCGCCATCGGGGTGCAAGCCCCCTCCCACATGTCTAACCGCGTTTCAGGCAGTTGATGGAGCGATCCACAGTGGTTTTGGCAATTTCCAGCAAATGCCACACCGCCAAGATCTTCGCCCGCTCCGGGCTTTCCAGCTGTTCCCCGCAATCCAGCGCAGTCGCCGACGCACTGTCGAGCAAACTGGCGGTGTAGAGCAGGGCATCTTCAAAGCTCAGGTCTTCGTTGACGGAGTGAAAGCCTTGGGTGGGGAGATAGTGATCGATGGCGCGGTTGAAGGCGGCGCGGTCTTTGGCGGGATCGTGGGGTGGGTCTGGGACGACTTTATTCATTGTGCAACTCCTATTGAGTAAAGGAGCTACCGCCAACGCTGCTAAACGAGGGTGGCAGCTGTACGCGGGTTAGCAGACCGGTCAATAGGAAAACCAGCGCACCCGAAGGTGCCCCGCGCACAGCCACCATAAACGCAGATGTGAACCGTGTGCCTATTGACGTCAGGCTGCTAAACCCGATCACTGATGAGCAGTGACGGACCGCAGACTAGCCACCGATTCCAGCAGGCACAAGGCGGCCAGGATTGTCTAGGAAACGTCCTGCAATTAAAAGGGACCGGCCTTGCTGGCCCTTTACAAACCATGACAAAACGCCACCAAGCCAGCAATGGAACGCGGTCGATGTGGGAGGGGCGGTGCGACGATTCGACTTGCCCCCGATAGCTGAGTGTCAGTTGACATCTACTTAACTGACCCACCGCTATCGGGGGCAAGCCCCCTCCCACATTTTGATCTCCATGTATCAGGCACACATGTTCTCCGAGGTGACAATCTGCGGCGCGATATACACCCGATGCCGCCCCGGATCAAACCCCTCGGCACTCTGCAATTCCACCAGCAACTGCACCAGCGCGTTCGCTGTCTGCCTGGGCTGTGAATCCATCACCACATCGATCAACCCCTGGCTCAGCGCCTGGCGTGACAGCTGCGTGGACTCCTGCAAAATGCAGCACAACGCCGGGCGCTTGGGCAGTTGCGCGAGGGCGCTGATGATGCCGTCGCCGCCACCGCCCACCACGCACAGGCCACGCAGGTCGGTGTGGCGGGTGAGCAGGTCGAGAGTGGCTTCTTCGGTGATGTCGCAGTTGTCCAGGTTGATCAGCGGCTCCAGCGGTTTGAGACCGGGGGCGTGTTCGGTGAGGTAGCTGTGCAGGCCTTCGACCCGTGCCTGGTGACCCAGAAAGCGATGGCCGCCGAGCAGGATCCCCACGCTGCCTTTGCGTGCGCCACAGGTGCGGGCGAGCAGCCAGCCCATGGTGCGGCCGACCACGTGGTTGTCCTGGCCCACATAAGGTTCAAGGGCTTGCTCGTGAATATCCGAAAGCAGGGCCACCACCGGCACGCCGGCCTCGCGGATCTGTGCCAGGCACGCGTTGATCAGCGGGTGGGCGAAGCTGACCACGGCGAGGGCATCGCACTGCACGGCCAGTTGTTCGATCTGCGCGACGATGGCGCTGGGTGTGCGGTCGTTGATGTAGTCGAATTGACAGGTCAGGTTTGCGGTGGCGTGATGCTGGGCGGCATCGGCAATCGACTGCGCCAGGTGGGCATAGAACGCTTGGGCGGTGCCCAGCAACAGAATGCCGAAGCGATAAGTCGGCCGGCGTTCGCGTATGCGTTGGCCGATCAGCCGCGCCGCAAAATAGCCCACGGCTTCGGCGGCCTGGAACACCTGCTCGGCCGTCTGCGGATTGACTGGCGCACGCGCATTCAGCACGCGGTCGACGGTGGCCACGCTGAGGCCCGCATGGGCGGCCACGGTGGCGATGGTCGGGCGTTTATTGTTGTTCATGACAGCCCCCTTGAGCGTCTTGATAGAAAACTATCAAGCCCCGCTGGGCCTGGATGATAGCTTGATAGGGAATGGATTCAAGGCCTTGAGGGTGATTTAGCCGCACTCTATCGTTGGTTTCGCAAAGCACCTGAAACCTCTCGCTTGCGGAGAACAATAACAATGCCTGAACACACCGCTCGTACCGCTCGGCGCGACTACAGCCTCACCGGCCCCGAAGCCGCCCGCGCGGCGGAAAAAGGCCTGGTCTCGGCCAGTTGGTACCAATCGCCGATTTCCCGTAAACGCCTGAAAGAACTGATGCAACGCCGCGACGGCCCGGCCTTGCTCGACACCGCTATTTGGGTGAGTGCGCTGTTCGCCACCGGCTTCGGCGGCTACTGGTTCTGGGGCACGTGGGCGTGCGTGCCGTTCTTCCTCGTCTATGGCGTGCTGTACGGCACCGCGTCCAACCCGCGCTGGCACGAAACCGGCCACGGCAGCGCGTTCAAGACCCGCTGGATGAATGACGTGCTGTACCAGGTCGCAAGCTTCATGTGCATCTTCGAACCCCACGTGTGGCGCTGGAGCCATGCCCGGCACCACACCGACACCATCGTCGTCGGCCGTGACCCGGAGATCGTCGAGCCTCGCCCGCCGAGCCTGCCGATGATGTTTCTCAGCCTGTTCAACCTGCCCCTGGCCTGGAAGACCTTCAGCGGTGTGGCGCGCCATGCAATCGGCCAGATGAGTGCCCAGGAGGCGGACTTTATCCCCGAATCGGAATGGCCCAAGGTGTTCCGCGCCGCGCGTATCTGGGTTGGCATTTATGCGCTGGTGATCGGCACCGCGTTGTACCTGCACAGCTGGTTGCCGCTGATGCTGGTTGGGCTGCCAAGTATTTACGGCGCCTGGCTCGGCTACGTGTTCGGCCTCACCCAGCATGTGGGCCTGGCTGAAGATGTGCTCGACCACCGCAGCAACTGCCGCACCATCTACATGAACCGCGTGCTGCGCTTTATCTACATGGACATGAACTACCACCTCGAACACCACATGTACCCGATGGTGCCGTACCACGCACTCCAGCAATTGCACGAAGAGATCCGCAGCGACTGCCCGCCGCCGTACGCCAACCTGTTTGAGGCGTACAAGGAAATCCTTCCGACGATCTGGAAGCAGCGCAGCGATCCGACTTACTTCGTTCAACGCCCTATCAATCCCCGTGCTGAAACGGCCGCCAGTGCACCAATGCATGCAGAAGCCACCGTCGGCTGAATCCCACCCAAGAACAAGAGAAAACGCCATGAACGATCAATGGATCGACGTCTGCGCCGTGGGCGAAATAGACGCAGAAGACGTGCTGCGCTTCGACCACGGGCCGCACACTTACGCAGTGTTCCGCTCGGCGGACAATGAGTTTTTCGCCACCGCCGGCCTGTGCACCCACGAGAAAATCCACCTCGCCGACGGCCTGGTGATGGACCATGTGATCGAGTGCCCCAAGCACAACGGGCGCTTCGATTACCGCTCCGGCAAGGCCCTCGGCGCGCCGGTGTGCGTCAATCTCAAAACCTACCCGGTGCGGGTCGAAGCGGGGCGGGTGTTGCTCGCCGTCACGGCTTGATGATGAACGCCGCCCTGATCATCGTCGGCGCCGGCCATGCCGGTGGCCGCGCGGCATTGACCCTGCGTGAAGAAGGCTACAGCGGGCGCCTGATCCTGATCGGCGACGAGCCGCACGTGCCCTACGAGCGACCGCCCCTGTCCAAGGGGTTGTTGCAGGGCAGCATGGACCTGGCCGGCTGCAGCCTGTGCGACAGCGTCCGGCTCTCCGAGTTGGGCATCGAACATATCGCCGGTAACCCGGTCAGCCAATTGGACCCGTCGCAGCACCGCCTGCAACTCGCCGACGGCCAGTGGCTGTCCTACGCCGGCCTGTTGCTGGCCACCGGGGGCAGGGCGCGGCGTTTGCCCCAGGAGCAGGCCAACGTGCTGTACCTGCGCACCCATGATGAAGCGCTGGCGCTGAAGTCCGCGTTGCGGCCCGGAGCGCGGTTGGTGATTGTTGGCGGCGGTTTTATCGGCCTGGAAGTCGCGGCGACCGCCCGTGGCCTGGGCTGTGAGGTGACGGTGCTCGAAGCCGGGCCACGATTGGCGGGCAGGGTGCTGGCGCCGGTCATCTCCGAAGCGCTGCTGCAGGTGCATCGTCAACACGGTGTCGACGTGCGCTTGAATGTGGCGCTGGAGTCGATCCATGCAGAGGCGGTGCAACTGGTGGACGGGCAGTGGCTGCCCTGCGATCGGGTGGTGGTCGGCATCGGCATGCAACCGAATATCGAACTGGCCGTGGCGGCAGGGCTGGAGGTGGGGCAGGGCATTCGTGTCGACGCGCACCTGCGCACCAGCGCGCCGGACATCTACGCGGCAGGTGACGTGTGCGAGTTTCGCCTCGGCGGCGAGTACCAGCGCCAGGAAACCTGGCGCAATGCCGAAGCACAAGGGCGGCATGCCGCACTGAACATGCTCGGGCGCGAGCTGGTGTTCGAAGCGCTCCCCGGCTTCTGGTCCGACCAGTACGACTGGGGCTTGCAGACCGTGGGTGTGATCACGCCGCTGACCGTCAGCCGTGCATTGCCGGACGCGGGTCTGTTGCTGTTCTACCTCGACGCGGGCCATCGCCTGCAAGGCGCCTGCGGCTGGGGCCTCGGCAATAGCGTGGCCAAGGATATCAAGCTGTGCGAACGGCTGATCAGCGCGCGCATCGCCCTGAACGCGGCCAGCCTGGCCGACCCCGACGTGTCCCTCAAACACCTGCTGCGAGGCTGATATGCGCCAATTCCTGGTATTTCAATCCCTCTGGGCGATGCGCACCGAGCCCGGCCCTATGGAGGCCCAACTCGACCGCATCAAAGCCGCCGGTTTCGACGGCATTACCGATCACTACTGGCAAGCCGCCGATGTCGCGCGCCTGCACGCCGCCGCCACGGCGCGGGGCTTGCAGATCGAGGGCCAGTTGTTCCCGCAAAGCGTCGACGACCTGGCGGCGGCACTGGATGTGATCAGCCGCCATGGCTGCCACCACCTCACCCTGCAAGCCGATGTACGCCCGCGCACCCAAACCGAAGCCGCCCGTTTGATCGAAGGCTGGCAGCGCCTGGCCGAGCAGGTGGACTTTCCGGTGCTGCTGGAAACCCACCGCTATCGCCTGACCAACGACCTGCTGTTCACCCTCGACCTGCTGGCGCAGATGCCCGATTTGAAGCTGCTGGCGGACCTTTCTCATTACGTGGTCGGGCGCGAGTTACCCGAGCCCGGCGTCGTTGAAGACGATGAACAGATCCGCACGATCCTGCGCCACAGCTGGGGCTTTCATGGTCGTGTGGCCAGCAGTGAACAGGTGCAGGTGTCGCTGGACTTCCCCCAGCACCAGGCCTGGGTGCAGCGCTTTACCGCGTGGTGGCGCTACGGGATCGAAGACTGGTTGGCCCGCCCCGACACCCCGCACAGCCTGTCCTTCACCTGCGAACTGGGCCCGCCGCCCTATGCCATCACTGGCGCCGACGGGCGTGAAATCAGTGATCGCTGGGCCGAAGCATTGCAGCTCAAGGCATTGATTCGCGGCGTGTGGCAGGCGTGCCGGAAATGATCTGCTAATCTGCGCGGGTTCACTCTCGTCCTTCGCCTGGATTTGCCCCATGCCGACTTCCTCTGTTCAGCCGCCTCTTGAACCGCAGTCCGTCTGCCACCCGATCACCAGTAGCGCGATCTTTATGGTCGCCACCATCGCCCCCGGCAGTGAGGACGGCGTGCGCGCCTGGTGCGCAGACATCGCCGGGCTGGTGCGTTCGGTGGGCAAACGCGTGCCGGCGGGCAACCTGACCTGCGTTTGCGGCTTTGGCTCGCAGGCCTGGGACCGCTTGTTCGGCGCGCCGCGCCCGGCGGCGTTGCACCCGTTTCGGGAGTTCGGTGTAGAAGGGCGCATGGCGGTGTCGACGCCGGGCGACATCCTGCTGCATATCCGCGCCGAGCAGATGGACCTGTGCTTTGAACTCGCCACCCAACTGATGACAGCGCTGGGCGATAGCGTGAGGGTGGTGGATGAAGTCCAGGGCTTCCGCTACTTCGACATGCGCAGCATCATCGGCTTTGTCGACGGCACCGAGAACCCGGTGGGGCGCAAGGCCGTGGGCTTCACCATCGTTGGCGACGAAGACCCTGGATTCGAAGGCGGCAGCTACGTGCTGGTGCAGAAGTACCTGCACAACATGACCGCCTGGAATGGCCTGACGGTGGAAGCCCAGGAGAAGGTGATCGGGCGCACCAAGTTGTCGGATATCGAGTTGGATGATGCGGCCAAGCCGAGCAATTCCCACAGCGCGCTGACCGTGATCACCGACGAAGACGGCGAAGAAGTGAAAATCCTGCGCGACAACATGCCCTTCGGCCGCCCGGGTGCCGGGGAGTTCGGCACCTACTTCATCGGCTACGCACGCTCGCCGGAGCCGCTGGAATTGATGCTGGAAAACATGTTCGTCGGTCGCCCGGCAGGCAACTACGACCGCTTGCTCGATTTCAGCACGGCGGTCACCGGCGGGTTGTTTTTCGTGCCGTCGGCCGACCTGCTCGAAGCACTGGCGGAGCGTACGGGCGGGCTGTAAGGCAAAGCAGTTCAAATGTGGGAAGGGGGCAAGCCCCCTCCCACATGAGATTTATGCTGGGTTGAGACGGGGGGTTGTATCAACTCAGCAGCCCGGTACTTACCGCCACAATCAGGAACACCCCCAGCAGCGCGCGATAGATCACAAACGGCCAGGTGGAGAACCGCTCCAGGAACTTCATCAGGCCCCAGATCGCGAAGAACGCCGAGACGCTGGCCACCAACAGCCCGAACAGCAAATGCGGCCAGGCATGGGCGGGCATATCGGCATGCAGCAGCACCCACAGCTCCTTCAAGCCGGCGAGGGCGATGGCGGGCAGGCCCAGCAGGAAGGAAAAGCGTGCGGCTTCTTCGCGTTTGAAGTTAAGGAACAGGGCGGCGGTGAGGGTCGAACCCGAACGCGATACGCCCGGAATCAACGCGCCGATCTGCGCGACCCCGACGATCAGCGCATCGCGCAGGCGCATCTGGCTGACCTCGCGGGTATGCCGTGCACGCAGCTCGGCCGCCGCCAGCAACACCGCCATCACCACGCAGGAAATCCCGATCACCATCAGCCCGCGCAGCGGCGAATTGCAGGCGTTCAGGGTCGATGACAAGACCAGCCCGGCAATCCCTATCGGGATAGTCGCCAACACAATCGCCACGGCCAGCTTGAACCATTGATCGTTGTAGTCGCCCCGGCGCACCGCGCTGATGCTGCCCGTGGTCACTTGGCGCACATCGCGCCAGAAGTAACTGACCACCGCCGCCAGTGCCGCCAACTGCATGGCCGCCGAAAACGCCGAGCCGGGGTCTTGCCAGCCGAGCAGGGCGGGCACTACGCGCATATGGGCGGTGGAGGAGACCGGCAACAGTTCGGTAATGCCCTGGATCACGCCCAGGATGAAGATCTGCAAGTAGTCCAGGGAGGCGAAGCCCACATCCAGGCCGGCGGAACAGACGTTCGTCAAAATACGTGTCCTTGAGGAAAGGTAGAGATCGGCGAATTCTATTCGAAATGTTTCAGAGCTTTGGCAGGGGCCGCCGCTATTTGCAATCGGTTCAGCAAGTAGAAAGGTTCGTGGCGCTATTGGACTGCGCCGAGGTTTTGTGAACAATGGCGCCCTGCGTTTTTTGACCGAGAGCCCAATGCCTGAAACTACCGTGGAACTGATCCAGACCGGCCCTGAAGAATCCGAGTTGATCCGCAATCTCTACCAGTACTACGCCTATGAGTCGTCGGACTGGGAGCAGGAAGATGTCGAGGCGGACGGCCGTTTCTACATTCATGACGAACACCTGACGCGCTACTGGCAAGACCCGCAGTGGAGCGCCAACCTGTTGCTGGTCGATGGTTATATCGCCGGCTTCCTGCTGATCGAAGGCAGCGAGTTGCCGGGCATCGACGCCTTGGAACTGGCCGACCTGTTTATCCTCAAGCGCTATCGCCGCAAAGGCATCGGCCGCGCCATCGCCACCCAGGTGCTGTGCAGCGGCGAGGCGGATTGGCTGGTGCGGTTTTATGATCAGGACGAAGTGTCCCAGGCGTTCTGGCGCTCGGTGCTGGATAACCTGCCGCGCCCGGTGCAGGCCCTTGAACTGGCGGATGATCCGCAGTTGATGAGTTACCTGGTTACGCGGGCGGTGTTGCATTAAAGGTTTGCTGCATCGCCTGCGGCGGCTGCCCGAACGCCCTTAAAAACGCCTGGCGCATGCGCTCGCGATCACCGAAGCCGGTTTCGCGGGCCACCACTTCCACCGGGTGCCGGCTGGTTTCCATCATCGCCCGCGCAGCTTCCACCCGCAGGGATTCGATGGCCTTGGCCGGGGTTTGCCCGGTTTCTTCGCGGAATACCCGGCTGAACTGGCGCGGGCTCAGCCGGGCCACGTCGGCCAAGGCGTCCACCGACAGGTCGTGTGTGAGGTTTTCACGGGCGTAGGCCAGGGCCAGTTGCACGCGGTCGGACTTGGGGTCCAGCTCCAACAGTGCCGACAATTGCGACTGCTCACTGCCCCGACGCTGGGCGATCACCAGCTTGCGCGCGATGCGCCGGGCGAGGTCGCTGCCCAGGTCGTTCTCCACCATGGCCAGCGCCATGTCTACCCCGGCACTCATGCCGGCGCCGGTCCATACCTGGCCGTCGACGATAAACAGCTTGTCTTCTTCCAGGCGGATGTCCGGGTAGCGCTTGCGAAAGGCCGGCGCGTGGATCCAGTGGGTGGTGGTGCGCTTGCCGTCGAGCAAGCCGGCTTCGGCCAGCACGAAGATGCCCATGCACAACGAGGCGACGCGCCGCGATTGGGCCGAGGCGGCCTTGACCAGTTCCAGCAGGTTGGCCTCCGGCAGGCGAAACTCCAGGTAACCGCTGACAATCAGCGTGTCATAGCCTTGTGGCCGCAGAGGCGAGGTGTTCACCGAAAACCCCTGCGACGTCATCACTGCGCCGCCGCTTTCCGACACCAGGTGAAACTCATAGGCAGGTTCACCGCGCAGCAGGTTCGCGCACTCGAATACCGAGCCGAGGCTGAGGCTCAGGGATTGGAAGTTCGGGTAAACCATCAGCGCAACGCTGTGCATCGCATGTCTCCAGGGGCGTGGGAGGGTGGATTGTCGGCGCGTGCCCGGTAAACGGCAACCCACTTCGGGTCATGTCCGGAATCCTTGCGCATATGACATTGTGAGGGTTTGGCGCCGCCCCTAACATTCCCTCAACGAACTAGACGACTGGTCTAATCGGACGGAGTGAAGCATGAACAGCGAAACTAAAAGTGCACGGCAGACCATTCTCGACACGGCGCAGTTGATTGTTGGCCGTAAAGGATTCTCTGCGGTGGGCTTGAACGAAATACTTCAAGCCGCCCAGGTGCCTAAAGGTTCGTTCTATCACTACTTCAACTCCAAGGATGGTTTCGGTGTCGTGTTGCTCGATACCTACTTCGACAACTACCTGCACGGCATGCAGCAGCTGTTCGACCAGCCCGGCTTATCCCAGCACGCCAAGTTGATGCGTTATTGGCAAGCCTGGATCGACAACCAGACCGGCTGCACCGATGCGGGCAAATGCCTTGCCGTCAAACTGGGTGCTGAGGTGTCAGACCTTTCAGAGCCCATGCGCCTGGCGCTGGAACGTGGCACGTCGCGCACTATCGATTTACTCGCCATCGCCATACAGCGCGGCCTTGAGGACGGTTCCCTGAACGTCGATCAAGCCCCTGCAAGCCTGGCCCGGCGCCTGTACGCGCTGTGGCTGGGGACCAGCGTCATGAGCAAGATCACCCGTACATCCGCGCCTTTTGATGAGGCGTTGCTGCTGACCCGACAGCTGTTGGGTTGCCCTGGACACACTGACATTCACTGATCGAGGCACTGGAAAATGAAAGTATTAATGGTACTGACCTCTCACGACCAGCTTGGCGACACCGGCCGCAAGACCGGCTTCTGGCTCGAAGAATTTGCTGCACCCTATTACGTGTTCAAGGACGCCGGCGCCGAACTGGTACTGGCTTCCCCGGCCGGTGGCCAGCCGCCGCTGGACCCGGTGAGTGACGCGCCCGACGCGCAAACCGAGCAGACCCGCCGCTTTGCCGCCGACCCTGCCGCGCAACAGGCCCTGGCCAATACCGTCAAGCTGGACACGGTCAACGCGGACGACTTCGACACCGTGTTCTACCCGGGTGGCCACGGCCCGCTGTGGGACCTGGCAGAGTCGCCGGTGTCCATCGCCCTGATCGAGTCCTTTGAACGGGCCGGCAAGCCCATTGGTTTTGTCTGCCACGCACCGGGCGCCTTGCGTCACGTCAAGGCCGTCAATGGCGAGCCGCTGGTCAAGGGCCGTCGCGTCACCGGCTTCTCCAACTCGGAAGAAGCGGCGGTGGGCCTGACCGAGGTGGTGCCGTTCCTGATTGAAAATGATTTCAAAGCACTGGGCGGCAACTATCAGAAGGGCGCCGACTGGCAATCCTTCGTGCTCGAAGATGGTTTGCTGATCACTGGACAGAACCCTGCCAGTTCCAGTGACGTGGCCAAGGCGCTGCTCAAACTCACCGCATAAGTTAATTAACCCTTCTAATCATTGGCGACTTGCAACAGTCGCCAATGCTTTTGTTCGTCCCGAATTTGGATTACCCCAATGACTAACAGCGTTTTAAGTACCCCGGTAAAACTGGGTCATCACACCTTGAACAACCGTGTTGTGCTGCCACCGTTGACGCGCCAGCGCAGCGCGCAGCCCGGCGATATCGCCACCGACCTGATGGCCGAGTATTACCGCCAGCGCGCTACGGCCGGTTTCATGGTCAGCGAAGGCACGCAGATCGAACCGCGTGGCCAGGGCTATGCCTGGACGCCGGGCATCTACACCCCGGCGCAGATCGACGGCTGGCGCAAGGTCACCGACGCGGTGCATGCCGAAGGCGGGGTGATCTTTGCCCAACTGTGGCATGTGGGCCGTGTGTCCCATAACGCCTTGCAGCCTGAAGGCGCCGCACCGGTGGCACCGTCGGCCATTCAAGCCCAGCAAGCCAAGGCCTTTATCGAAACCGGGCCTGGCGAGGGTGAATTGAAGCAACCGCCGGTGCCTCGCGCCTTGAGCGTGCTCGAGATTGAAGAATTGGTCGGGCACTACGCCCAGGCCGCACGCAATGCCCTGGACGCCGGGTTCGACGGCGTGGAAATTCACTCGGCCAACGGTTACCTGGTCAACCAGTTCATCTCGGCCCATTCCAACCAGCGCGACGATGAATACGGCGGCTCGCTGCATAATCGCCTGCGCTTTTTGCGCGAGATCGTCGAAGCCGTCAGCAAGGTAGTCGGGCCGGAGCGCCTGGGTGTGCGGTTCTCGCCGCTGTTCAGCGGCACCGACCAGGACCGTGTGTACATCGGCCTGGTGGAAGAAGATCCGCACCACACCTACATCGAAGCGATCAAGGTGTTGGAGGAATCGGGCATCGCCTACGTGTCCATCGCCGAAGCCGACTGGGACAACGCCCCCGTGCTGCCCGACAGCTTCCGTGAAGCCGTGCGCAGCACCTTCAGCGGCCGCATTATCTATGCCGGTCGTTATACCGCTGAACGCGGCGCGAAACTGGTGGAAGCCGGGTTGGCGGATTTGATTGCATTCGGACGGCCGTTCATTGCCAACCCGGACCTGCCGAAGCGGCTATTCAAGGGCTGGCCGTTGAACCCGCTGCGGGAAGAGGGGATGTATGGTGGGGGTGAGGTTGGCTACATCGACTACCCCACTTACTCCGAGTAAGAACGCGGTCAATGTGGGAGGGGGCTTGTTTCCGTGGCGGCCTTCGGGCCGACCGTTTTTTTGGATTTTTAGCGAGTACATATCCGTTGCTGCGGTCACGGCCACTTAGGGTTCCGCTCTTACAGCGGGTCACTTTTGGAAGAGCGCCAAAAGTAACCAAAAACGCTTCCCCAACACTCGGCACCTCGCCTAGGCTCGGTGTGCCCTCACTCCGGCTTTGGAGCGCGGCTAACCCGGCGTCCTGCCGGGTTACCCACGCTCCAAAGCCTGCGTTCGGCCAGCGTGTTTGACGGGGCGATTTGAGATCAAAAGCCAAAGCGCGGCGGCCTTAGAGCCGACCGGAGTTGGGTCTGGTTTACTGGGTTAAAAATGTGGGAGGGGGCTTGCCCCCTCCCACATTTGGATCTCCATCCAGCAGGTAGACCTCAGCCTGCTTTTGCTCTGCTTTTGCTCTGCTTTTGCTCTGCTTTTGCTCTGCTTTTGCTCTGCTTTTGCTCTGGCTTTTGATCTTGATCCTAGGCGCCCCGTTAACCACGCTGGCCGAACGCAGGCTTGAATCCGTGGGTAACCCGGCAGGACGCCGGGTTAGCCGTCCTGGGCCAGGGATGGCCCATGACGGCGGCCCACGGATTCAAGCCGGAGTGAGGGCATACCGAGCCTAGGCGAGGTACCGAGTGGTGGGGCAAGAGCCCTTTGGTTACTTTGGGGCTTTTCCAAAGTGACCCGCTGTAAGAGCGGAACCCTAAGCAGCCGTTACCGCAGCAACGGATATGTACTCAATCAAATCCAACGACATGGTCGGCCCGAAGGCCGCCACGGGAGCAAGTCGAATCGTCGCACTGCCCCTCCCACATTGGCTTTGTAGTGCCTGCTGCTTACTCCACCCGCAACACAATCTTGCCGATATGGTCCCCACCTTCCATCCGCGCATGGGCCTGGGCGGCGTCGGTGTATTCGTAAACCTTGTCGATGATCGGCAGGCAACGCCCGGCCTCCAGCACTGGCCACACATACTCGCGCAGCTGCTCGGCAATCGCGGCTTTTTCAGCCTTGCTGCGCGCACGCAACAGCGAGCCGGTGATCACCGCGCGTTTGCCGAGGATGGTCAGCAGGTCGACGTCGTTGGCCTTGGCGCCGCCGAGGAACCCCAGCATCACCAGGTGGCCGTCCATTGCCAGGGCCTTGAGGTTGTTGTTCAGATACGAGCCGCCCATGATGTCGAGGATCACATCCACGCCCTGGCCGTCGGTCTGTTGCGCGATGATCTCGGCAAAATCCTGCTCGCGATAATTGATCGGCTCGCCGCCCAACTGGGCGATGGCCGCGCATTTGTCGGCGCTGCCGGCGGTGGCGAAGGCCTGGATGCCGAACTCGCGGCACAGCATCAGCGCGGTCGTACCGATGCCGCTGGTGCCGCCGTGGATCAGCACGCGCTGGCCGGTGTGCGCATCGCCGAGGCCGAACAGGTTGGCCCATACGGTGAAGAAGGTTTCCGGTACGGCAGCGGCTTGAATCCAGTCCATGCCTTCGGGGATCGGCAGCGCCTGGCTGGCGGGCACCGTGCAGAACTGCGCATAGCCGCCGCCATTGGTCAGGGCGCAGACCTTATCGCCCACGGCGTACTCGGTCACGCCGTCGCCCAGTGCGGCGACTTCGCCCGCCACTTCCAGGCCAGGCAGCGGGTTCATGTCGGGTTTCATCGGGTACTTGCCGGCGCGTTGCAGGGCGTCGGGGCGATTGACCCCGGCCGCGTGCACGCGAATCAGGATCTCGCCGGGGCCCGCCACCGGTACCTCCGCGCGGCGCGGCTGCAGCACCTCGGGGCCACCGGGGGTGGTGATTTCGATCAGGGTCATTTCTTTAGGAAGCGTCATTTCAGATTACCTGCAGCGATGAGCGTATGGGTTGGGACCGCGTCGGACGGTCGACGGTTCAGCAGGCGCATGCCCGGTTCCAGTGCCAGGGCGACCACTATCGCCCCGGCAGCGATCATGAACAACAGCGCATGCTGACCACCGCTGACGTTGAACAGGGCGGAATAGGCAAACCCCGAGAGCGCCTGGAAAGTCGCAAAGGAGACCGTGGCACGGCTCCACGCGACCTGCTGCTGATGATGGTTGGGGAGCAGTTCGTGCACCCGCGCCAGCGCCAACGGCACGATGCCCGGCGGGAACGAACCGAGGATCACCGCGAGGACCGCCAGGCCAGTCAACGAGCCGGCAAACGGCAACGCCCCGACGGCAAGCGCCTGCACCACCAGCACCACGCGGATGCTCAAGCGCGCCCCCAGTTTGTCTGCCAGGAACCCGTAGGTGACCGGCCCGACAATCGACCCCAGGCCGTACATCACCCAGATCATCGCGCCGATATGCGCCCCGGCCCCCAGGCCACGGGCGACGTAATCCACCAGGAACACCATCGCCGGTACCAGCCCCGCGGCCATAAAGGCGTATTGGGCGAACAGCAGGTACACGCCGGAAGGCGTCGCTGCGGCCGTGTCGGATGGCGGCGTGTCCTCATGCAGCGTGCCCGAAGGCCAGGCGAACCAGCTGGTGGCGGTCAACACCACGGCCAGCAGGCCCAGGCCGAACCAGGTCTGCTGCAAGCCCAGGCTCAGCAGCGGCGGCACCAGCGTGCCGGAGCCGGCGATGCCCAGGCCGATGCCGAGGAAGATCGCGCCACTGGCCAGGCCCCGGCGTGCGGCCGGTACATGGGGCAACACGGTCGCCGCCACCAGCACCATGATTGCGCCACCGGCAATCCCCGACAGCAGGCGCCAAGCGAAGAACCACACCACCGACAGCGGGAAGCCACAGGCGAAGAACGCCAGGGTCACCGCCACCATCATGATGCGCAGCGCGGTTCTGTTCGAGGTGCGCTGGGCGATGGGCCGCCCGATCAGCGCGCCGATCAGGTAACCCACCAGGTTGGCGGCACCGAGGTACACCACGTCATTGGCGCTGAACCAGTGGGCCTGGATCAGCGACGGAATCAACGGCGTGTAGGCAAAGCGCGCCAGGCCGATGCTGACCAGGCTGGCGCACAGGCCGGCGAAGATCGGCAGCCATACGGAGTGGCGGGGTGGGGCATGAGTGTCGAGCATGATGGCGGTCCTGGGTATTTTTCTCTGGTGCCCAGCATATCCAGGTTTATCGATGCAATAATGCAGCGATTACACGTCATGGCGATGCATATATGCAGCGCAAGGAGTCAGCATGAATTGGGATGATGCACGGGTGTTCCTGGCGGTCTGCCGCGAGTCGACGCTGCGCGGTGCCGCACGTGCATTGGGTGTCGACCAGGCCACCGTGGGCCGGCGGGTCAATGCCCTGGAAAAGTCCCTGAGTGCAACGCTGTTCCTGCGCACCTCCGAAGGCTACGCACTGACCGCCGTCGGCGAGGCCGCGTTGCTCTCGGTGGAAAAAATGGAACGCTCGGCGCTCGACCTGGAGCGTCAGATCCAGGGCCTGGATGACCGCCTGACCGGCACCGTACGGGTCAGCACCACCGACTCCCTGGCCATCGACTTCCTGATTCCTGCGATTGCGCGCCTGCACGCCCAGCACCCGGATGTGCGCGTGCAACTGGACGCGTCGACCCAGTTCCTGAGCCTGGCCAAACGCGAAACCGACATCGCCGTGCGCAACACGCGCCCGGACAGTCCTGACCTGATTGCCCGGCGTCTCGCGCGCTGGCCGGTGGGGTTGTTTGCGTCCCAGGCGTATATCGATCGCCAGGGCGCGCCGGAGCCGGGCAGCCTGTTTGAAGGGCATGACCTCGTGGTCTATCAACCGTACCTGCAAACCCAGAAGGACATGACCCTGGTCTCTGAACCCCTGGGCCGTGGGCGCATCGTCGCCGCCCTGAGTTCCAGCCTGCTGGTGCGCCGCGCCATCGCCGCCGGGATCGGCATCGGCGAAATCCCCATCCTCACCGGCGAGCGCGACGGGCTGGTGCGCCTATGGCCTGCGCGCACGCGGCCGTTGCCCTACGATGTCTGGCTGGTGACCCACGCCGACCTGCGCCACACCGCGCGGGTACGGGCGGTGATCGATGAAATCGTCGCGGGGTTTGCCGGCACCGGGGAGTGAGGTCAGCACACGGTTGCAAGCGTGCGTACCGCTCTGTGGACACAATCGACGTCGATAACGTGTCAACCAATCGGAGCGCATATGAACGAATCAAGACACCAGGACCTGGGGCTGTTGTTCCTGCGGGGCAGCGGGGCGTTGTTCCTGCTGTGGGTGCATGGCTTGCCCAAGTTGCTCAACTACAGCGAGCAGTTGAAGCTGATCGAAGACCCGTTTCACCTCGGCGCCCATATCACCTTGCTGCTGGCGATTTTCGCCGAAGTGCTGTGCCCGCTGCTGATCATCGCCGGGGTGCTGGTGCGCCTGGCGTGCCTGCCGATACTGGCGGTGCTGTTGATTGCGATGGTGGTGGTGCATCCGGAATGGACGTTGTTGGAAGGGCAATTCGGCTGGCTGCTGTTGATCATTTTCACCACCCTGCTGATCAGCGGGCCGGGGCGCCTGGTGCTGAGCCAGCGTTTCTCCTGAGCCAAAAAAGGCCGGGCGAGCCCGGCCAAAGGAGCGGGTGTTTCAGCGATTGAGGAACGCCAGCAGGTCCTCGTTCAGGGCCTGAGCGTGGGTAACGGCAAAACCGTGCGGCGCATCCTTGTACACCTTCAGCTCGGCTCCCTTGATCATCTCGGCTGCTACCTTGCCGGTGGTCTCGAACGGCACGATCTGGTCGCCGTCACCGTGGATCACCAGGGTCGGCACGTCGATCCTGGCCATGTCCGGGCGGAAGTCGGTCTCGGAGAAGGCGGTGACGCAATCCACGGTCGACTTGAGGGACGCCAGCATGGCGATCTGCAGGGTCTGGGTCAGCGTACCTTCAGAAACCACCTGGCCCTTGTTGATGCCGAAGAACGGCGTGTTGAAGTCAGCGATGAACTGCGCACGGTCTTTCAGCAACCCGGCCTTGATGCCGTCAAACACTTCGGTCGGCACGCCCTGGGGGTAATCGGGCTTCTGGCCGAAGATCGGCGTGACTGCGCCCAACAGCACCAGGCCGGCCACGCGTGCACTGCCGTGGCGTGCGATGTAGCGGGCCACGTCGCCGCCGCCCATGGAGAAGCCCACCAGGGTCACGTCCTTGAGGTCCAGGTGTTCGATCAGCTGCGCGATGTCATCGGCGAAGGTGTCGTAGTCGTTGCCGGTCCACGGCTGGTCCGAGCGACCAAAGCCACGGCGGTCGAACGCGATGGTGCGAAAGCCACGGCTGCTGAGGTATTCCATCTGGTATTCCCACATGTCGGCATCCAGCGGCCAGCCGTGGCTGAACAGCACGGGTTTACCGCTGCCCCAGTCCTTGAAGTAGATCTGGGTACCGTCTTTGGCAACGAATGTGCTCATGGAAAACTCCTTGATTTGAGGGACTGAAAAACCAGCCTCACTATTGCCCTAAACCGGGCAAGGGGCTTGTACGGGTGTGCTTGCCTGGGGTCACCAACTGAACTTGAGCTCGACCCCCAGGTAATTGCTGTCATCGCCGCCGGCGTCGCGCAAGGTCCGGCCCACGGCGTAATGCACCGCTTCCACCGCGCCGGTGAGGTTCGGCGTAAACACATAGTCGGTACGCAGCTGACCATAGGCACCGGTCCAGCGTTCACCTTGGCCTGCGGTGCCGGCGACGGGCAGGTTCGGCTGGGTGTACACCGCGTCGCTGGTGGTCTGGCGCCACAGCAGGCCGACGGCGGTCTGCACGCTGAGTTTGTCGATGGGTTTGACGGTGATCGACGGTTTGACGTGAATCAGGTTGCTGTAGCCCGTATAGCCGGCCAGGGAAAAATAGTAGCCGTTGGGGAACAGCGGGTTGAACGTGCCGACGGTGCCGTCCCCGGTTTTGCGGTCGCCCGAGGCAATGTCCAGCTGCAGGCCTATGCGCGGTTTCCACGCCAGGCTGTCGAAGGTGTAGCCGGTGCGGCTGCCGCCGGCCCAGGCGCGAATATCCTTGCTGCCCACCGAGCCGCTTTGCAGCATGGCTTCGATGTCCCAGTCGAATCCCTGGGCCGCACCGCCCAGGCGCGCGTCGAACAGATGGCGGGTTTCATCGCCGTCCGCATCCAGATAGTGCGCAGCGCTGCGCTCGTATACGCCGTAGTAGGCCGACAGCTCATTCTTGCCGCCCACCAGCCGCTCGACCCGCAGCATGTGGAAGCGCGCGTCACGGTTGGATTTGTCGTCGAAATGCCGCCCGTCCTGATACTGCACCGGCTGGCTGGCAATCCCGATAAAGCGCCAGTTGGACGTCTCCCAATCGGCCCACAGCGCATCGAAGGATTGCCGCACATTCGGGCCGTCCCGCGATGAGATGAAACGCTGCAAATCGAAGGCGAAGTCCTGGCGCCCGACACGCGCCTTGAGCGTGCCGCCGCTGAACGCGTTGACGTATTCGGCCAAGGCCAGGCGCAAATCGACGCGGTTCTGATCGGCGCCGCCGACCGTGGTCTTGTCGTAGGCGCGTACATCTTCGAGTTGGGTGAAGAGCCGCCAGTTTTCATTCAAGTGCAGGTCGGCGTGCACCTGGAAGCGCTGGATCAGGTAGCGATCTCGCTTCACGTCCTTCACGCCAAAACCACTGGCATCGTTCATCTCGAAGCGCTCACGCAGCGTCGCCCCCAATGACAAATAGGTGAACGGGTTGGCGCTGGACAGCGGGATGTACTTCAAGCTGTCCAGCGGCTGCGTGCGCAGCGCCGGATCCTTGAGCACCGACCAGTCCTCCTGCCAGCGGTTGGCCTTGATGGCCGGGCGTGTCGGTTGCTCGTCGGCATGCACGCCGCCGGTGAGCAACGGCCACAGCACGGCCAGGCCCCAGCCTGTACGGCGAATCATTTTGCGGCGTGGAGCTGGTGAATTTCCGCGACGTAGCCGCCGGGGAATTCAACCACGGCGCTGCGACGGCCCTTGCTGTCAAAGGCCGGCACCAAGACCTTGGCGCCGGAGCCCGTGGCCTTGCCCAGCGTGGCCGTCAGGTCAGGCACTTGATAACCGGTGGTCTCGTGGCCGAAGGGGTAGGGCAGTTGGCCGTTGGTGACCAGCACCGCCATGCGTCCGAACGGTGACTCGATATCGACGCGACGGTACGTGCCAGTGGCTTGACCCACATCGACGCCGGGCGCGTGCTTGTCATCGGCCAGGACTTTGCCGTGGGAGAAGCCCAGGAACGCTTTGATAAAGGCGTCAGCGCGATCGGTGGACAGGTACGCGCGGTTTTCCGGCACGGTCTGGAACGCCGCGTAGTCCGGGGTCTTGGTGTGCCAGTAGAGCTGCATGTTCACGCCACCCGGCCATTGCACCACGGCGTCACGCCCGATCGGGTCCGGGAAGTCGCTGACGATAACGGCGGCGCCGTTTTCTCGCGCGGCTGTGAGCGCCGCGTCCATGTCCTTGACCAGGTAGCCGTTGCGTTCCTGCCCGAACGGGTGCGGGATGGGCGTGGTGAAACCGAACAGCGACACCGTGCCCGCCGGCGTCTGCAGCAGTTGCGAGGTGGTGCTGCTCGGCACCGGCAGCACGTTCACCACCACCTGGGGCGTGCTCTTGCCGCCAAAGGTGGCGAGGAAACTCTGGGCGAAACGGTCCACATCCGCCGGGGCCACATACACGTGGCTGGTGTCGTATTGCGGCGCCACCGCCACGCTTGGGGTTGCCGCAAAGGCATTGCCCATCATTGCGCTCGCCAGCAGCGTCAATGCCACAGATACCTTGATTGCTTTGCTACGCATGCCCACTCTCCAACACTTCTACGCGATTGAAGCCGTGAGGTTAGGGGCAGGGACGCGATGGAAATTGTACAGACGTGCTCGGTTGAACGGTTCAGCGTCTATGCTGGTCCACTGACCTCTACCGTCAGATCACACAGGTGAACGAAATGGCCAAGACTTACAGCTACGCCGCCCAGAACGCCAAGGATGCCCTCAAGCCCTTTACCTTCGAGCGCCGCGCGCCGGGGGCGGACGACGTACAGTTCGACATTCTCTAATGCGGCGTGTGCCACTCCGACCTGCACACCGCGCGCAACGAGTGGAACAACACCCTGTACCCGTCGGTACCCGGCCACGAAATCGTCGGCCGCGTGACGGCGGTGGGGGGCAATGTGAGCAAATTCAAGGTCGGCGACCTCGCCGGTGTCGGCTGCATGGTCGACAGCTGCCAGCACTGCGCCTCGTGCGCCGAGGGCGAGGAGCAATACTGCGAGAGCGGTTTTACCGGCACCTACAACGGCCCGGTGTTCGGCGGTGAAAATACCTTTGGTGGTTACTCGGACAGCATCGTGGTCAAGGAGAAGTTCGTGCTGCGCATCTCCCACGACGATTCCAACCTGGCCGCCGTCGCGCCGTTGCTGTGTGCGGGCATCACCACCTATTCGCCGCTGCACCACTGGAAGGTCGGGCCCGGCAAGAAGGTCGGTGTGGTGGGCCTGGGCGGCCTGGGGCACATGGCGGTGAAGATCGCCCACGCCATGGGCGCCCATGTCACGCTGTTCACCACCTCACCCAACAAGCGCGAAGATGGCCTGCGCCTGGGCGCCGATCAAGTGGTGGTGTCGAAGAACCCGGACGAAATGGCCAAGGTCGCCAACAGCCTGGACTTCATCCTCAACACCGTCGCCGCACCGCATAACCTCGATGCATTCCTCAACCTGCTCAAGCGCGACGGCACCATGACCCTGGTCGGCGCCCCCGACAGCCCGCACCCGTCGCCGACCGTGTTCAACCTGATCTTCAAGCGCCGCAGCCTGGCCGGCTCGCTGATCGGCGGCATCCAGGAGACCCAGGACATGCTCGACTTCTGCGCCAAGCACGGGATTGTCTCGGACGTGGAAATGATCGACATCCAGGGCATCAACGAAGCGTATGAGCGCATGCTCAAGGGCGATGTGAAGTATAGGTTCGTGATTGATATGGACAGCTTGAAAAGGGAAAGTCACGCGGCTTGAAAACCCGATCTCCAAACCACTGGAGAACCCCTGTGGGAGGGGGCTTGCCCCCGATAACGGTAGTACAGTCAGAGCATCATTGACTGACCCACCGCCATCGGGGGCAAGCCCCCTCCCACATTTGTCATGTGTGCACGTCAGACCGAGAGATGCTCGTAAAGAATCGTCGCACCCACCAGCATCAACACCACGCCACCGACCATCTCGGCACGCTTGCCCACCACCGTGCCCAGCACGCGGCCGAGCATCATGCCGATGGTCACCATGGTCATGGTCGCCAGGCCAATCGCGGCGGAGGCCACCAGGATATTCACGTCGACGAACGCCAGGCCCACGCCCACCGCCATCGCATCGATGCTGGTGGCGAACGCCGTGACGGCGAGGATCATGAACGAGTGCTGGGTCGGCTTTTCGGCTTCCTCATCATCGGCCTTGAGCCCGTTGTAGATCATATGCAGGCCCAACCCGACCAGCAGGGTGAAGGCGATCCAGTGATCCCAGCTTTCCACCCAACGAGTGGCCACATGGCCGATCGCCCAGCCGATCATCGGGGTGATGGCTTCGATCACACCAAAAATCACACCGGCACGCAAGGCTTCGGTCAAACGCGGTTTGTGCAGGCTGGAGCCTTTACCGATGGCCGCCGCAAAGGCGTCCGTGGACATGGCCAGGGCGAGGAGAATCAGGGAAATGGGGTTCACGGTCAGGCTTCCAGTCGGGCTATGGGACACAACGACACAGCCACACGCCCGACTTTAGGCATGGATGTGTCGCTGGTCTCACCAACCGAAAAGACGGTGTTCGCACCACGGCAGGTTGCCGAATATGTTGATACGAACGCTTCCAACAGGGTCAGAAGCCGGTTACTCCCCAACGAGGTGGGCGATCATAGGGGGGCAGAGATGAAAATTTTGTCAAAAGGCGCTCAAGGCCGCTGCGGCTTTACCGAGCTGCCGAACGTGTTGCCCATACGCACGCTGGTCGCCGCCGGGGTGGCCAGGCCGACCTTGTTGGGCTGGCGCTTGTCCACGGCAATGCCTTGCGCCTCGCGGTTTTTCTTCGCGGCTTTGGCCGCATTCGTGTCGTTGCCCATCTGCTGGCTCAGGCAGCCATAGTCGGGCGCCTTGTAGCCATCCACCGAGACTTCGGCGCAGTTGCCGGCATGGGCGTGCAAGGGCAGGGCCGCGCACAGCAACAGGCTGGCGAGGATCGGTAAGCGTTTCATCACGGCCTCCTGGCGGGCCCGAAGGAGTGGGCCGGCAGGTGTGCAAGTCTAGTGCAGCGGGCCTCTCGTCACCGTGATGTTTTTTTTGCTATCACCGTAACATCAGGTTCATACACTGGCCTCAGGATGACGGTTTTCTAGGGCGCGTCGGCCGTGCAGCGATGCAGAACAGGGGGTGAACAGGGGGGCTGGAGGCGCGCCGTATGCGCCCTGGTCTTGCTGTTGCTGCTGGCCGGTGGTCGCGTCGCGCAGGCAGAGTCACCGCTGCTGCTGTTGAACCTGCCGGCGCAAGACCTGGAACATGCACTGCAAGCCTACAGCCGCGCCACCGGAATGGCGGTGCTGGTCGACCGCGAACTGACGCGGGGCCGGCGTTCCATCAGTGTGCGCGGGCATTTTACGGCGCAGGAGGCTCTGGCGATGTTGCTGACGGGGAGTGGCCTGATGGCGCGTTATGCACGCGATGATGCGTTCACCTTGCAGTTGCCCGAGGTCAGCCAGCCGCCTGCAACCCGTGGTGCGGCGGCACGCAACGCCGCGCGGATCAACAACAGCTACGCCACGGCCTTGCAGCAGGCCATTGAGATTAGCCTGTGCCGCTCGCCGCTGACCCGGCCCGGCAGTTTTCGGGCGCTGGTGCAGGTGTGGGTCAACCCCCAAGGGCTGATCGAACACAGTCGGTTGGTCAGCTCCACCGGCGATGAACAACGCGATGAAGCACTGGTACGCAGCCTTGGCACCGCGCGGGTCGAACGCCCGGCACCAAGTTCCCTGCGCCAACCGGTGACTTTACTTTTGATGCCTGACACAACAGGAACGCGCATGGAATGCACAGCAGCAAACGGAGCCTGGGGCGGATGAAAAATACCGGGCACAGTACGATGGTCGGCTTGTTCCTGGCCTCCTACGATGACTTCAAGGTGCGTTTGCGCAAGCGCCTGGGCTCGGAGGACCTGGCCAACGATGTCCTGCACGAAACTTACCTGCGGGTCGACCGCATGGAAGTGCCGCCTAACCTGGCGCAACCCAATGCCTACCTGTACCGCATGGCCTTGAACATCGCCGCCGACCGCCGCCAGGCCGACGCGCGCCTGCTCACTGGCAGCGAGGTCGAAGAACTGCTGCAAAGCGCCGACGAAGCCCAGGACCCGTCACGGGTGGTGGGCGGCCAGAAAGAAATCCAGTCCCTGGTCAAGGCGCTCTACGAACTGCCGGCACGCCGCCGCAAGATCCTCATCGCCGCACGCCTGGAAGAGGCGCCACACCTGGAAATCTCCCAGCGTTTCGGCATTTCCACGCGCATGGTCGAGAAGGAAATCAAGGCCGCCCTGGGCCACTGCGCCAAGCGTTTGGAAAGAAAAGTGATCCAGCGGTTCGGTCCCGGGGCCGGAAAACCGTCTTAGAGTTGAGTCCCTGATAAAACCGTGAGTATTTGCGCGCTTGAACATTTTTAGCCTCTCCGCCGCCCGGCACTCCGCCGCCAGCCCCCTGCACGATGAAGCCCGCGACTGGCTGGTCCTGCTGACCTCGGGCCGCGCCACCGTGGCCGATGCCAAGGCGCTCAAAGCCTGGTGTGCGCAAAGCCCCGAGCACGCCCAGGCGTTCGAGCAGGCCAAGGCGATGTGGCAGCAGTTGGCACCGGCGCTTGAGCAGGTATCGCAACCGCGCAGTTTCGGGCGCCGTGCATTCCTGGGCGGCGCGATTGCCGCATCGGCCGCTGTGGTGATGGTGCAGGTCGGCTCCCCCGGTGGTTTTGCCGGCCTCACGGCGGACTATCGCACCGACGTCGGCGAACAACGCCAAGTGCTGTTGAGTAACGGGGTCAGCCTGGAACTCAATACCCAAACGCGCGTGAGCCAAGTGGGGCAGGGCCTTGAATTGCTTGAAGGCGAAGTCGAAGTGATCGCCCATTCCGCACAGCCGCTCAAGGTGCTGGCGGGCGAAGGCTGGGTGAGCGCGGCGCAGGCACGTTTCAACCTGCGCAACACCGACCGCACGGTGTGCGTGACCTGTATCGAAGGGTGGCTGTCGGTGGACGTTGCCGGGCGCAGCGTGCGCCTGGAGAGCGGCCGGCAATTGAGCTACGACGCGGCCGGCATGGGCGAACCGGTGGTGGTGGACACCCAGGCGGTCGTGGCCTGGCGCGAACAGGTGCTGGTCTTCAACAACGCTACCCTGGCCACGGTGGTAGACGAGATCAACCGCTACCGGCCGGGGATGTTGGTGCTGCTCAACAAGGAACTCGGCCAACGGCGCGTACAGGCGCGCTTCAGCCTGCAGCAACTGGCGGGGGTGGCGTTGTTGATTCGGGATGCGTACGGGGCCAAGTGTACGGAGTTGCCGGGTGGGGTGGTGTTGTTGAGTTAGAAGTACCTGCCTATTTTCAATCTGATAACACGGTATCTACGGGGGGGCGTGTTTGGGACGGCTATCTCAGTGGCCCCACCACCTGCCGATACTTCTCCACCCCCTGCGGCGTCTCCCGCACCAAACTGATCTCCAGCCCCAACGGATCCTCACGCCGATTCCCGCTCAACTGCCGCCAGCCCTTATCCGCCTCCCACACCCGCACCTGCAAATCACGGACCCCGCTCAACACCACCACGCCATCCTTCGCCGCCGGCAGCGGATAGCGGTCTCGCGCGGGGGCCGCGGCGCGATACAAACTGTCGCCCTTGAGCCACCAGCGTACCCGTTGCAGGCCATCGCCGGCGACGGGCGCGCTGCGAATGATGTCCAGCCGAAAGCCTTTGCTGTCGGAACTGCGCACGGTGACCGCCGCCAGTCCATCGACCTTTTCTGCACTGTTCTTTGAGGGACCCGGGGCGTTCAGTTCGACGCTGGCGCGCAGGCTGATGTCGCGCTGCATCTGGTTCAGTGCGCGCAGCAGCACTTCGGTCTGTTCGCTGCTCGCTTGCAGGTGCTGGTCGGCGCGGGTGACGCTGTCCAGTCCGCGCCAGGCGATCACGCTGACCACGGCCATGAGCATGATTGCGACCATCACTTCGATCAGGGTGAAGCCTTGTTCGGATCGGTTCATGGCTGGCTCACCACGCGCATCAAACCGGCGGTGTCGCGTTGCAGGCTGAGGCTGTGTTGGCCGTCGGACAGCACGATGCGCACGGGTGGGTTGATCCATTCGGCGTCGAGCACCAGGGTTTGCCGGGGTTCGATATTGATCTGCATCGGCGTGCTTTCCCACAGGCGCGGGCGCAGTTGGGTGTCGTCCTGGAAGGCCTCGACGCCGCTGCCATCGTCGGTGCGGCGGTTGAAGCGAAAGCCCTTGGCGTCGGCGCGCCAGGTGATCGGACGGCCGTCCGCGCGGGCTTCGGCCTGGGCCACTTGCAGCAGTTGGCTCAGGCGCTCGGCGTCTTTGCGCAACAGGTGCAGCGGGTCGGGCTTGATGGTCAGGCTGATGGCGGCGCTGGCGATGCCGATGATCACCAGCACCACCATCAACTCGATCAGGGTGAAGCCTTGCTGTTTCATCGTTAGGCCCCTCGAAAGCTGGTGAGCTTGTGAAATAAAAACGTGCGAATTGGCCTGTAGGCTGGTGCCATGGACAAACAGGAGGTCCTTCCCATGGCATTTACCCTGCGTTTTTCACCTGCCCACGGTGTGCAAATCGTGGCGTTGCTGGCGGCGTTGGCCGGTGTGGCGGTCTGGACGCCGCTGTTGCTGACGTCCGCCGAGTCCCATACGCCCCAGGCCACGCCCCAGGTGCTGGCGGCGCGCAGCGATAACCCGGCGCTGCAATGGTTTTCCAATGTGCCGGCGGCGTTGCAGGTCAAAGTCTCTGGGGTGCTGGCCGGGGCGCGCGGTGCGGTGGCGATCCTCAGTCTCAACGACGGCCCGCCGCGCAGTTTCCTGCTGGGCGAGCGCCTCAGCCCAGGTGTACGGCTCACGGCCATCGAAGGCGACGGGGTCGAGATCGAGCGCGGCGGCGAGAAGCTGCGCGTCAACCTCGACAAATTGCCCGATGGGCCGGCCTTGCCGCGGCTCACTCGGCCCTGACCTGTGTCTCCACGCGGGCCAGCGGCGGCGCCTCGCGGCTGGCGTCGAGCACCTGCACGTTGACTTGAAACAAGCGGCCATCGCGACTGATGGTTTGCTCACATCGCAGTTTCAAGCGCCCCTGGTCACAGCTGAAGGTCTTTGTGCCGTCGCGCAAATGCCCCTCCAGGCGCAACTCCGCCAGGCGACTCTGTGCCGCCAGCAATGCCATGGATTTGTCCCGCAGCAGGCCGTTGCTTTGGGTCATCAACCCGGCCACGCGGATGGCAGCGGCCATCGCCACAGCGATGATCGCCAGCGCCACCAACACCTCGATCAGGGTAAAACCTTGCTCCTTGCGACGGCCGTACATGGCGTTCTCAAAGCCGGGAAACAGGCCCGCAGACTAGCGCCGGCAGTTGACCGATTGGCGACCGAAACTCCCGAGGATTTTCAATACGACTGACATGTGTTCTTGCAACACTGCGCCACGAAATGTACCCAAGCCAAGGAATGTCGAGATGGATATCGCGCGCCTAACATCCCCATTGCCAGGCCCTCGCGGCCAGCGTGGCTTCACCTTGATCGAGATCATGGTGGTGGTGGTCATCCTCGGGATCCTCGCCGCGATGGTGGTCCCCAAGGTCCTCGATCGCCCGGACCAGGCACGGGCCACCGCCGCGAAGCAGGACATCGGTGGGTTGATGCAGGCGTTGAAGCTGTATCGCCTCGATCACGGCACCTACCCGAGCATGAACCAGGGCCTGAAAGTGCTGGTGGAACGCCCGGCGGATGCCAAGAACAGCACCTGGCGCGCCTACCTCGAGCGCTTGCCCAACGACCCCTGGGGCCATCCTTATCACTACCTCAACCCGGGCGCCAACGGTGAGGTCGATGTGTTCTCCCTGGGCGCCGATGGCCAACCGGATGGCGATGGCGTCAATGCCGATATCGGCTCCTGGCAGTTGTAAGGCGCGCCATGAAACGGTATTCGCCCCCAGCGGCGAAGCAGCGCGGCATGGCGATTATCAGCGCCTTGCTGATCGCGGCGGTGGTGGCGGTGATCGCCGGCGGCATGCTCACGCGCCAGACCGTATTCACCCGCAGCCTGGAAGCCGAACAGTCGCGCGTGCAGGGCCAATGGCTGTTGCTCGGTGGCCTTGAACGCAGCCGGCAGATGCTCTGGGAGGCACGCCAAAAGGACGTGCTGACCCGCCTTGACCAACCTTGGGCGCGAGCCCAGGCCGGCGTGTTCGAGGGGCGGATTGACGATGAACAGGGCAAGTTCAACCTGCGCAACCTGGTTAACCGCCAGCAGCCCGATGCCGAGCAATTGCAGAGCTTCGAGCGCCTGTGCCGCACCCTGGGCGTGGCCCCGGCCGTGAGCCGGCGCATCAGCCAACGGGTGATCGCGTCCTATGAACAGAAGGGGTTGCCCGCCAAATACCCGATGTTGCGCAGCCTCGACGACCTGAGTGGTCTTGAAGGCCTGACCCCTGAGATGTTGCAGCGCCTGCAGGCGTACATCAGCGTGCTGCCCGGCAATACCTGGGTCAACGGCAACACCGCCAGCGCCGAAGTGCTCAGCGCGGTGGTGCCGCAGCTCAGCCTGTCCCAGGCCCATGGGTTGGTGGCCGAGCGCGACAATGGCCATTGGTTTATCAACCGTGGGGATTTTGTAAACCGCCTGCACTTGCCCCAGGTCGAGTTGGAATCGGTGCAGGTGGGCATCACCAGCGAGTGGTTTCGCTTGCAGGGCCAGGCGCGGCGCGAGCGCCGGTGGGTGACGATTGATGCGCTGCTGCACCGCCCCGAAGACCGTGAGCCCAAGGTGATCTGGTCGCGGGTGGGCGTATGAAACGCTTGCGCATTGCCTTGCCGCCGCTCGATCAGCTTGGCGCCGAAAGCCAGGTTAAATTTGCCTGGCTCGAGCGTGGCGTGGTGGTGTCCGAAGGGCATGAAAGCCTGACGCAATTGGGCAAGCGCCGGCAGGCGGTGGAGTGTTTTCTGCACCCGCGTGACAGCCTGCTCACCAGCCTTGAGCTGCCGCCATTGCCCGCAGCAAAAAACCAGGCGGCGGTGGCCTGTGCGGCGCAGGCGCTGATCCTCGGCCCGGTGGAACAGATGCACGTGGCCCACGGCCCGCGTGAAAGCGATGGGCGCGTGCAGGTGGGCTGGGTGCCCAAGGCCGGGCTGGAACGGCTGGGCCAGGTCTTGGCACAGGGACAGCTCAAGCTACGCGGCCTGTACCCGGCGCCCTATGCCTTGCCGGTGGGGGCGGCGGCGTTGGACGACGGCTACCTGTTGACCCGCGACAGCCTGCAACAAGGCGCTGTGCACCCGCTGGGGTTGCAGGCGCTTGATGTGCCGCTGGTGGCAGAGGCGCAGCGTTGGAGCGGCGCGGTGCCGGCCTGGGGGTTGCACGCGCGCGTCAGCCAAGCGTCTGGCGCCGGATGGGGCAGGGCGCTGGCCTGTGTGGCGCTGGCCGCTGCCATCTGGACCGTCGGCCTCAACCTCTACGCCGCACGCCAGGTCGACGAAGGCCAACGGCTCAAGGCGTTGATGAACCAACAGGTGCGCCAGGCGTTTCCTGAATTACCCGTGGTGCTCAACCCCTTGCAGCAGGCCCGTCAACAGTTGGCCGCGCGCCAGAGCGGTGCGGCTGCCGATTCGGGCCAACGCTTCAGCAGCCTGCTGCAACTGGCGGGCAGCAACTTGCCCTTTATGGTGGGCAGCGTCGATAACCTGAACTTTGAGCAGGGCACCTTGCACCTGGCGTTGCTCGCCGACAGCCGTAACCCGGCGGCCGAGGGCGAGTGGCAGGCCGCGTTGGCCCAGGCCGGTTTTGCCGCCACGCGCGATGAGCAGGGCTGGAGCATCGGCCCGGCGCCGGCCACGGAAAAACCGGAGGCCGGCGATGAATAGGTGGCTGCGCCTGCGCAACCAGGCCCAGGTGTTCTGGAGCGGCCTGGCCCTGCGCGAGAAACGCCTGCTGATCGGCGCCGGGCTGGTGTTGGCGAGCCTGTTGACCTGGCTGGTGCTGGTGCAGCCGGCGTTGAAAAAGATCGACTACTGGCAGGCCGAAACCCCCAGGCTGCGCGCCCAGGCCGAAGCCTTGCGGGTGCTGTTGCAGGATGTCGCCGCGCCGCGCCAGGCCGACGAAACCGCGTTGCGCCAGGCCCTGGACACTGCCGGGCTGCAAGGGCATTACCAGTTGCAGGTGCTGGACGCCGGCGGTTGGCGCCTGACCTTCGACAATGCCCCGGCCGACGCTGTGGTGGGCTGGCTGCTGGGCAATCCCCGTTCATTTTCCCTGGAGGTGTCCGAGGCGCGTTTGCAACGTGCTGCGGATGCCGTCGATAACTCGGCCGGCACTGTGTCCGGGACCGTTCGCATGGATCAGGCGCTTGGCGCTAAGGAAGCTTCATGAAGTGGTCAGTCCTCCCTTTTCGCAAGGCCGCGCCGTTGCTGTTGCTGGCCCTGAGTGCGTGCAGCAGCCCGTCAACTACGCCGTTACTGGTGGACAGTGAACTTGGCCAACCCCTGGCCGACACCCGTCGCAGCGGCGACACCGTACTGGATCGCCAACGCGAGCCGGCCCCCAAGCCTGCCGTACAACACCGGGTCACCAACAGCGTCCGAGGCCAGGCCCCTGCGCCCGTCAAGGCGCGTAACCCGCTGGGTGACCAGCCGGTGCAGCTCAACTTCGTCGATGCCGATATCCAGGCGGTGGTGCGCGCGCTGTCCCGTGCCACCGGCCAGCAGTTCCTGGTGGACCCGCGGGTAAAAGGCAACCTCACCCTGGTCAGCGAAGGTCAGGTACCGGCGCACCAGGCCTACGACATGCTGCTGGCGGTGCTGCGCATGCAGGGCTTCAGCGTGGTGGATGTGGGCGGCGTGGCCCAGGTGGTGCCGGAGGCCGATGCCAAGTTGCTCGGCGGGCCGATCTACAGCGCGGGCAGTAGCGGCATGCAGACGCGCACCTTCCGCCTGCAATACGAAAATGCGGTGAACCTGATTCCGGTGTTGCGTCCCATCGTGTCGCCGAACAACCCGATCAACGCCTACCCCGGCAACAACAGCATCGTCATCACCGACTATGCGGAAAACCTCGCGCGGGTCGCCCAGATCATCAGTGGCATCGACACTCCCAGCGCCATCGATACCGATGTGGTGCAGATTCAAAACGGCATCGCCGTGGACATCGCGGCCATGGTCGCCGAACTGCTGGAAACCCAGGGCGCCGACCAGACCCAGAAGATCAACGTGGTCGGTGACCCGCGCTCCAACTCGATCATCATCCGTTCCGGCAGCCCCGAGCGTACCGAATTGGCGCGCAACCTCATCTACAAGCTCGACAATGCCCAGAGCAACCCCAGCAATATGCACGTGGTGTACCTGCGCAACGCCCAGGCCGCCAAGCTGGCCCAGTCGCTGCGCGGGCTGCTCACCGGTGAGAGCGATTCCGGCGTGAGCGACGACGCGCGTGGCAAGCTCAGCGCCATGGGCGGCAATGGCAATAACGGCCAGGGCACGAGCACTGCCCAGAACAGCAGCGGCACGCCCACCGGCAGTGGCGTGCAGTCGGGCTATGGGCAAACCACCGGTTCCAGCACCAGCACCAGTACCGGCAATACCGCCAACGAGCAGGACACCGCGTTCAGCGCCGGCGGCGTGACCATCCAGGCCGACGCCACCACCAACACCTTGCTGATCTCCGCGCCGGACCCGCTGTACCGCAACCTGCGCGAAGTGATCGACATGCTCGACCAGCGCCGCGCCCAGGTGGTGATCGAAAGCCTGATCGTGGAAGTGGGCGAGGACGATGCCACCGAGTTCGGCGTGCAATGGCAGGCCGGCAACCTGGCGGGCAGAGGCGGCTTCGGCGGGGTGAACCTGGGGGGCAGCGGTGTCGTGGGCACGCCGACCAGTCCCACCAGTATTGATGTGCTGCCCAAGGGCCTGAATATCGGCGTGGTCAATGGCACCGTGGATATTCCGGGGATCGGCAAGGTGCTCGACCTCAAGGTGCTGGCCCGTGCCTTGAAGAGCAAGGGCGGCACCAACGTGCTGTCGACGCCGAACCTGCTGACCCTGGACAACGAAGCGGCGAGCATTTTTGTCGGGCAGACCATTCCGTTTGTCACCGGCAGCTATGTGACCGGTGGCGGCGGCACCAGCAACAACCCGTTCCAGACCGTGCAGCGCGAAGAAGTGGGGCTCAAGCTGAACGTGCGCCCGCAGATCTCCGAAGGCGGCACGGTGAAGCTGGATATTTACCAGGAGGTCAGCAGCGTGGATTCCCGGGCCTCGGTGGCAGCGGGCACGGTGACCAACAAGCGCGCGATCGATACCAGCATCCTGCTCGACGACGGGCAGATCATGGTGCTCGGCGGGCTGTTGCAGGACGGCTATACCCAGAGCAATGACGCGGTGCCGTGGCTGTCGGATATTCCGGGGTTGGGGGCGTTGTTTCGCAATGAGAAGCGCAGTGTGAGCAAGACCAACCTGATGGTGTTTTTGCGGCCTTACATCATTCGCGACAGTGGCGCGGGGCGTAGCATTACCTTGAACCGCTATGAGTTTATGCGCCGGGCGCAGAGTGGGTTGCAACCGGAACACAGTTGGGCGATGCCGGATGTGCAGGCGCCGCAATTGCCGTCGGTGGAGAAGGCGATTCCGGGAGGGCAGCAGCAAGGGCCGAGGGCAGTCATCCGCGCCGTACCGGTAGGCGCACGGCCATGAGCCTGCTGTTCGCTGGGCCAAATGTGGGAGGGGCGGTGCGACGATTCGACTTGCCCCCGATAGCGGTGGGTCAGTTTGTACACCTGTGGCTGACACACCCTCATCGGGGGCAAGTCGAATCGTCGCACCGCCCCTCCCACATTTGCACTGTATATTCCTGTGGGAGAGGGGTATGAGCCTGCTGCCCTACGCCTGGGCCAAATCCCAACGCATCCTCCTGCGCCCCGGCGAGGACGGCATGCTGCTCACCGTCTGCCCCTCCACCCCCGGCTGGTCGATCAGCGAAGTGCAGCGCCAGTTCGGCCAGTCGCGGGTTGAGCAGGTACGCGACGACGAACTCGACGGCCTCCTCGCCAGCGCCTACGCCGACACCGGCAGCGCCGCCGCTGTGGTGGGCGCGGCGGAAAACGAGGTCGACCTCGACCGCCTGATGCAGGACATGCCCGAGATCACCGACCTGCTCGACACCCAGGACGGCGCGCCGGTGATCCGCATGATCAACGCCTTGCTCACTCAGGCGGCGCGGGACGAGGCCAGTGATATTCACATCGAGCCGTATGAAACCCATTCGGTGGTGCGCTACCGCGTCGACGGCACCCTGCGCGATGTGGTGTCGCCGCGCAAGGCGTTGCATGGCGCGCTGGTGTCGCGGATCAAGATCATGGCCCAGCTCGACATCGCCGAAAAACGCCTGCCCCAGGATGGTCGTATCGCGCTGCGCGTGGCCGGGCGGCCGATTGATATTCGTGTGTCGACGGTACCCACCGGGCACGGCGAGCGCGTGGTAATGCGCTTGCTCGACAAACAGGCCGGGCGTTTGCAGCTGGAGACCCTGGGCATGGAGCCGCAGTTGCTGGCGCGCCTCGACACCTTGATTCGCCAGCCCCACGGCATCGTGCTGGTCACCGGGCCCACGGGCAGCGGCAAGACCACCAGCCTGTACGCGGCGTTGGCACGGCTGGATGCGAGCACCAGCAATATCCTCACCGTGGAAGACCCGGTGGAATACGACCTGCCGGGCATCAGCCAGATCCAGGTCAACGCCAAGATCGACATGACCTTTGGCCTGGCCCTGCGAGCGATCCTGCGCCAGGACCCGGACATCATCATGATCGGTGAAATCCGCGACCTGGAGACCGCGCAAATCGCGGTGCAGGCCTCGCTCACCGGGCACCTGGTGCTGGCGACCCTGCACACCAACGATGCGGTATCGGCGGTCAACCGCCTGATCGACATGGGCGTCGAACCGTTCCTGTTGGCCTCGTCACTGCTGGGCGTCCTGGCGCAACGCCTGGTCCGCCGCCTGTGCCCGCATTGCAAACAGGAAGACCCGGCCGCGCCCGGTACTTGGCGTCCGGTGGGCTGCGCGCAGTGCAACCAGATTGGCTACAGCGGGCGGACCGGTATCCATGAATTGTTTTGCGTCGACGACGAGGTACGCAGCTTGATCCACCAGGGCGCCGGCGAGCAGGATCTGCGCGTGGCGGCGCGTCGGGCGGGGATGTTCAGCATGCGTGAGGACGGCGAGCGCTGGGTACGCAGCGGCGCCACCGCGCCCGAAGAAATCCTGCGCGTGACACGGGACGCCTGATGAATCGCTACCGCTATGAAGCCGCCGATGCCAGCGGCAAAGTCGAGGCCGGGCACCTGGAGGCCGACAGCCAGAGCGGAGCGTTTGCGGTGCTGCGCAGCCGTGGTTTGACCGCGCTGCTGGTGCAGGTCGAGGGCGGTCAGCAAAGCGCCGCCGGCAGCAGCCTGTTCAGCGCCAAACTGTCGGACAACGACCTGGCCTGGGCCACGCGGCAACTGGCGAGCCTGCTCGGCGCCAGCCTGCCCTTGGAGGCGGCATTAAGCGCCACGGTGGAGCAGGCGGAGAAAAAACACATCGCCCAGACCCTGTCTGCCGTGCGCGCCGATGTACGCGGCGGCATGCGTTTGGCGGATGCGTTGGCGGCACGGCCTCGGGACTTTCCGTCGATCTACCGCGCACTGATCGCGGCGGGGGAGGAGTCCGGTGACCTGGCCCAGGTGATGGAACGCCTGGCCGACTACATCGAGGAACGCAACAACCTGCGCGGCAAGATCCTCACCGCGTTTATCTACCCCGGCGTGGTCGGGCTGGTGTCGATCGGCATCGTGATTTTTTTGCTCAGCTACGTGGTGCCCCAGGTGGTCAGCGCGTTTTCCCAGGCGCGCCAGGATCTCCCCGGGCTGACATTGGCGATGCTCAATGCCAGCGACTTTATCCGTGCCTGGGGCTGGTTGTGTTTCGGCGGGATTGTCGGTGGGTTTTGGGGTTGGCGCCTGTACCTGCGCAACCCCGTGGCACGCCTGAACTGGCACAGCCGCGTGCTGCGCTTGCCGCTGATCGGGCGCTTTGTGCTGGGCCTGAATACCGCACGATTTGCCTCGACCCTGGCGATTCTCGGCGGTGCCGGCGTGCCGCTGTTGCGGGCGCTGGAAGCGGCGCGGCAAACCCTGTCCAACGAGCGCCTGAGCCAGTGCGTCAACGATGCCACGGCCAAGGTGCGCGAAGGCGTCAACCTGGCCCCGGCGCTGGCGGTGGAAAAAGTCTTCCCGCCGGTGCTGATCCACCTGATCGCCAGCGGCGAAAAAACCGGCTCGCTGCCCCCGATGCTGGAGCGGGCGGCGCAGACCCTGTCGCGGGATATCGAACGGCGGGCCATGGGCATGACGGCGTTGCTGGAGCCGCTGATGATCGTGGTGATGGGCGCGGTGGTGCTGGTGATCGTAATGGCGGTGCTGTTGCCGATCATCGAGATCAACCAACTGGTGACCTGAACACACCAAAAAACCAATGTGGGAGGGGGCTTGCCCCCTCCCACATTGGACCCTGTCTGTTCAGTTGATGTTGGGGCGGGCCGGTATCGCCAGACCCCAACCTCGGGTTCCTCATTCCGTCACATCCAGGCCCCGCGTCACAGCCCGCGCCGCCTTGACGAAACCCACGCTGAAACCTCGCTGTCACCTGCCGCCAAACCGCTCAAAACCGTGACCAAAACACCCGAGAATCTTTTTAAAATCAAGCCCTTCCTCCCGAGGTTTTTTCCTATAACCGTCATCGGAAACTGCGACTTTCTCTCCATGGTTTTCACCCCCGGCCACCCCCGCAACATGGCTTGGGACCGAAGCCATGGCGTCATGCAAGAGCCATCTACCCCAAACGTACAAACACGACGAAAGGAGATTCTTCATGTTTAAGCGCAACGTTCTCGCGGTATCCATGACCCTCGCTGCACTGTGCTCGGCACAGGCTGCAATGGCTGACATCAACGGCGGTGGTGCCACCCTGCCACAAGCGCTGTACCAGACCTCCGGCGTACTCACCACCGGTTTCGCCCAGTACATCGGTGTCGGCAGCGGTAACGGCAAGGCAGCCTTCCTGAACAATGACTACACCAAGTTCCAGGCTGGCGTGACGAACAAGAACGTGCACTGGGCGGGCAGCGACTCCAAGCTGAGCGCCACTGAGTTGTCGACCTACGCGTCTGCCAAGCAACCGACCTGGGGTAAGTTGATCCAGGTGCCATCGGTGGGGACTTCGGTTGCCATTCCTTTCAATAAAAGCGGTTCCGCCGCTGTAGACCTGAGCGTTCAAGAGTTGTGCGGCGTGTTCTCGGGACGTATCAAGACCTGGGACGGGATTTCCGGTTCTGGCCGTACCGGTCCGATCGTTGTGGTTTATCGCAGCGAAAGCAGCGGCACCACTGAGCTGTTCACCCGTTTCCTGAATGCCAAGTGCAACGCAGAAACAGGCAACTTCGCCGTCACCACCACCTTCGGCACCAGCTTCTCCGGTGGCTTGCCTGCCGGCGCCGTTGCTGCTACTGGCAGCCAAGGTGTAATGACTGCCCTGGCCGCCGGCGATGGCCGCATCACCTACATGAGCCCGGATTTCGCTGCCCCGACATTGGCCGGCCTGGACGACGCTACCAAAGTGGCTCGCGTGGGCAAAAACGTCGCCACCAACACCCAGGGCGTTTCGCCAGCCGCCGCCAACGTGTCTGCCGCCATCGGCGCAGTACCGGTACCGGCTGCCGCTGATCGTTCCAACCCGGACGCCTGGGTTCCAGTCTTCGGCCCAGACAACACCGCCGGTGTGCAACCTTACCCAACCACAGGCTACCCGATCCTGGGCTTTACCAACCTGATCTTCAGCCAGTGCTACGCCGATGCCACCCAGACCAGCCAAGTGCGTGATTTCTTCACCAAGCACTACGGCGCCTCCAACAACAACGATGCAGCCATCACCGCCAACGCTTTCGTTCCGCTGCCAACCGCTTGGAAAGCCACCGTTCGCGCCAGCTTCCTGACCGCGAGCAACGCCCTGAGCATCGGCAACACCAACGTCTGCAACGGTATCGGTCGTCCGCTGTAACCCACGCTTTCAACGACCTGCACCATCTGATCAGCAACGGCCTGTGCCGTTGCTGATTTTTGCGTTTGTGCGGTTTTTCGACCCGTTAACAGCCCTATATGAACTTTGCATGACAGAAGTTCAGTCCCGCCCCTCGCCAACCGCCTAACCCTCATACGTGAGCCTGTCTTGCTCCCTGCGTGATAACAAAGAAGGAAGATCCCCGATGGTCCGCTGCAAATCACCGGTAAACCTGAAAGCCCAAGAAACTGTCCTGCGCCTCAAGCCCCTGGCCCAGGCCATTGCCTTGTTGATGGTGGCGGGCAATGCCCATGCGGCCACGGCGTTCAGTTCCAGCTGGTTTGCCGAGAAAGGTGCGAGCCAGGCGACGACGGCGGCGCGGATCAGTGCCGGGCAGGTGCCGGGGGTTCCTTCTCTGAACCAGCAGGCGCGGGTCAACCAGCAGTTGGCGCGTTCCATCAGCACCTTGAACACCAGCGTCGCGGCGATTGCGGCGCAGCAGGCAGCACAAGCGGCGGGGCGTCAGGCGGCGTTCGGCCAGGTCTCGACGATTCCCGATGGCCTCGGCAAAGGCGGCCTGCAGGTGGATAACAGCCTGACCCAGGGCTGGACCAACGCCAAGGGCCCGACCCAAACCCAGTCCGGTGGCAAGACCACGGTGAGTATCGAGCAGACCGCCGACAAGGCGATTCTCAACTGGGAGACGTTTAACGTCGGGCGCAACACCACGGTGGATTTCCAGCAGCAGTCCAGTTGGGCGGTGCTCAACCGCGTCAACGACCCGAATGCACGGCCCAGTGAGATCCAGGGCCAGATCAATGGCGCCGGCACGGTGATGATCGTGAACCGCAACGGCGTGGTCTTCAGTGGCACCAGCCAGGTCAACGTACGCAACCTCGTTGCTGCCGCTGCGAACATCACCGACCAGCAGTTCACCCAGAGCGGTATTTACGTGGATGGTAACGGCACCCAGCCGACCTTCACCGACGCGGCAGGCAAGGTCGAGGTGCAGCGCGGTGCGCTGATCCAGACCCACAACCCGGCCACTTCGACGGATGCGGGCGGCTATGCCTTGCTGCTGGGTTCGGAAGTGGACAACGCCGGTACTATCAGCACCGCGAAGGGCCAGACCACCCTGGCTGCCGGCGACAGCTTCTACATCCGCAAGGGTGTCGGTACCACTGGCAACGACCGCTCCACCACGCGCGGCAATGAAGTCGCCACCAGCCTCAAGGCTGGCAGCAGCGCCGGCAAGGTCAGCAACAACGGTCTGATCATGGCGTCCACCGGGGACATCACCCTGACCGGGCACCAGGTGCAGCAAAATGGCGTGGCCCTGGCCAGCACGTCGGTGGACACCCGTGGCACGATCCACTTGCTCAATTCCGCCACCGACACCACCGGCAGTGTGACCCTGGGCGAGGGCAGTACCACTTCGATCCTGTTGGACAGCAGTGGCAGCACTGCGCTGAACAGCCAGCAAAGCAATGGCCTGATCAAGCTCGACGGCATGCCCGCCAACTTGATCACCGGGCAGTTCAACAACCTCAGTGCGGTGGCCGACCGTACCGACCAGTCGCGCATCGAGATCGTCAGCGGCGGCACCGTGGATTTCCAGAAAGGCTCGATCACCCTGGCCACCGGTGGGCAGGTCGCGGTCAGTGCCGCCGGGCGTAGTCTGGTGCGCGATGGGGCGATGATTGATGTATCCGGGGCTGTCGGCGTCAAGGTGTCGATGGAGTCCAACAACATCAAGATCAACGTACAGGGCAACGAGCAGCGTGACGCGCCGGTCAACCGTGAAGACGGGAAGCTGATCAACAACGATGTGTGGGTCGACCTGCGCGATCTGGTGTTTGTGCCCGCAGGCACCAACGGCTATGCAACGGATCGCTGGTACACCGCCGGCGGCCTGCTGGAAGTCGGTGGTTACCTTGGCACCCAGGGCCACTCGGTGGGTGAGTGGATGGCCCAGGGCGGCACCGTGACGTTTACCGGCAAGGATGTGGTGACTCAAAAGGGCGCGCAGATCAACCTCTCGGGCGGCACCGTGGACGTGCAGGCCGGGTATATCCAGCAGACCTGGCTCAAGGGCCCGGACGGGCGCCTGTATGAGCTGTCCAACGCGCCGGGGGATATTCTCTATTCCGGGTTCTACAAGGGCTACGAAGACACCAGCAAGCGCTGGGGCCAGACCGATTACTACTACAACCCGATGATCGCCAAGCAACGCCGTTTCGAGAGCGGTTACACGGTGGGCCGCGATGCGGGCAAGCTGGTGGTCGGCACCACCAGCGCGGTGCTGGAAGGCCAGGTGGTCAGCGATGTTTTCCAGGGCGATCGCCAGACCCAGGTGCCGAACATCAACCTCGACGGTTACCAGCAATCCCAGAAGGCCATGGCCCAGCGCGCGCAGTTGATCATTGGCGGGTACACGCCCGTCTACAACAAGACCACCGGCACCCTGCGTTATGCGCTGACCGGCACTGCCGATGAAGTGTTGATTGACCGCAACACGCAGAAAATCGCCGACGGCCTGGACCTCACCACCGCATTGCCGGCGGATCGCCAGGGCAAGATGGTGCTCGACAGTGATCAGCTCAATGGCTATCAACTGGGGGCGATCAAAGTCGGTGTGACGAATCAGATCAAAGTCGGTGTCACGCAACAGATCACCGTCAAGGGTGCGCTCAATGTGGCGGACGGCGGCGAGATCACCCTGTTCGGGCCTGTGGTCAACATCAACGCCAACCTCACGGCCCATGGCGGCACCATCAACTCGGGTAACATCCTCAATCAGGTCAATCTCAATTCCGGCAATGCGCTCGACGATGTGATCCTCGCGGGCAGCGGGCGGGTCGATGTGGCCGAAGGCGTCAAGCTGGACGCCACCGGGCGTTGGAACAACCTGATGCTGGACCCGAACAACCGCGAAGGCGTGGCGTATGTGAACGGCGGCAAGGTATCGCTGCGCGGCACCGGCAACGTGAACCTGGCGGCCGACAGCGTGGTGGATGCGTCTTCCGGGGCCACCCTCGGCGTGGATGGCAAGCTCACCGGCGGCAAGGGCGGCGACGTGACCTTGGGCGCGCTCGGCTCCTTGGTGCTGGACGGCGAGATTCGCGGCTATGGCGTCAATGGCGGCGGCACCCTGGCGTTGCAGGCGCGCAAGGTACAGATCGGCGAGAGCGCCACCGCGCCCGACGTCGGTACCGTGCAACTGTCGGGCGATTTCTTCAACAAGGGCTTCTCGGCCTATGACATTACCGGCAACGAAGGGCTGCTCGTCACGAATGGCACTCAGGTGGATGTCACTACACCGGTCTACCGTTTGGGCGAGCAGACGCTGGCCGCGCCGAGTGGCAGCGACCCCGCCACGGCCTTGGAGCGCTGGACGCCGGCGCTCTACCAAGAAAACCCGACCCAAGGCGTTCTGACCCAGCGTCGCGGTGCCAGCCTCACGTTGACGGCCGGCTCCAAGGATTCCACCGCCGCACAACTGGCGACCACCGCCTTGACTGTGGGCCGGGGTGCGGTGATCAACGTCGACCCCGGCCAGGGCATCAACCTGCGCAGCGTCGGCCAATTGACCCTCAATGGCAGCCTCAATGCCTGGGGCGGCAGTGTCAGCCTGGGCGGACTGAGTGTGTCACCAAAGGCCTGGGAACAGCCGATCGCCGCTGGCCATGACCGCTCGATCTGGGTGGGCGAAGATGCGTTGATCGACGTTGCATCGCGAGCGGTCACGGCGGTGAGCAATCGGGGCAACGTGTACGGTCAGGTCCTCAATGGCGGCAAGATCAGCATTGGCGGCGATATCAACCTGACCACCGGGATTGCCAGTGCCGGCGATGTGTTTGTGGTGGTCCGTGAGGGCGCGCGCCTGGACGCGTCCGGTGCCCAGGCGATGCTCGACGTGCCCGGTCAGGGCCGTGTGCCGGTGTCCAGCAATGGCGGCAGTATCAGCTTTGCGTCGAACAACGGCCTGTACCTGGACGGCAGCTTCGTTGCCCGTGCGGGCGGGGCGGGGGCGGCGGGCGGCAGCTTGGCCCTTGCGCTGGAAAGCCCGTATTACCTCAAGGCCGGCGTCAACGACAGTGTGCTCAAAGTGCGTGAACTGGTGCTCAGCCAGACCCATCAAACCAGCCCGAACGCCAGCCTGGAATACGGCCATGGCCATCTCGGGGTGGACCAGGTCACCGCCGGCGGCTTTGACAATCTTGCGCTGCTCAGCAACGGCTTGCTGAGTTTTGACGGTGATGTGTCGTTGAGCATGGGCCAGAGCCTGCGCCTGTACGGTGGCAGCTATAACCTCAGTGAAAACGCGGCGGCCAGTTCGCGGGTCAACCTGTCGGCGCCATACCTGTTGTTGGCCGGCCTGCTCGCACCCGCAGAAACCGGCAAGGAGGCCTATACCCGTGCAGTGCCGGTTTTGCCCAATCCATCGGTGCTGGCCACCACGGCGCAGTTCAACGCCAACGCCAACCTGATCGACGTGCGTGGCAATGTGGTGTTCGGCAACAAGAGCTATCTGTTGCGGCCCGACAACAGCCAGGCCAGTCTTGAACGGCGTGGGTTTGATGATGTGCAACTGACCAGCCAGGGCGACTTGCGCTTCCTGGCGGGGGCGGGGGCAGATGTGATTGCCCAGGGCATCAGCACGCAATTAGTGACCAGTGGTGACATGACCCTGCGTGCGGCGCAGTTGTACCCGGCGACTGAAGTCGGCGCCCGGGTACTGGCGGGCTATGTGAATAATGCTGCCAGCAATGGCACAGGCTTCAATTACGATCCGACACGCACCCTGACCATCGCACGCACCGGTGACAGCAATGCCGCCATGCCTTACTCGGCCTTTGGTCGTCTGCAATTGGGCGGGCCCACCATCAAGCAGGGCGGCGTGGTGCGTGCGCCCCTGGGGCTGATCGAGATTGGCAACCTGGGCTCTACCAACGTGCAACTGCTGCCGGGCAGCATCACTTCGGTGAGTGGCAAGGGCTTGGTATTGCCTTACGGCGGTACCGTGGATGGCCAGATCTACAAGTACAACGGCAAGACAGTGACGTTTATCGGCCAGGGTGGCGGCAACAGTGCGGGCAGCCTGAACGTTGGGGTGATTCTCGGTGGCCAGCAGTTGACGGTGCTGCCGCAGGCGACGGTGGATCTGTCCGGCGGTGGCGAACTGCTCGGCGCCGGATTTACTTCCGGGCGCGGGGGCTCTACCGATGCACGTTACAACCCACTGGTACAGTTCGGTGCGAACGGCGGGTTTGTACTGCCGGGTCTGAGCACCAACCCGATCTATGCGATTGTGCCGGGCGTGCAACCGGGCTATGCACCGGTGGCGCCGGAAGGTGGCGCGGTCGATCCGTTGATCGGCCAGCAGATCACAATCGGCGCCGGCGTGCCGGGCCTGTCGGCCGGCACCTATACCCTGATGCCGTCCACCTATGCGTTGATGCCTGGGGCTTTCCGGCTCGAGATCAACGGCCTGGCCGGGATGGGCGCCGACGGTGCGACCCAGGCGTTGCGTAATGGCTCATGGGCCACGGCAGGGCGCTTGTCCATCGCCAATACCGGTATCAGCAACAGTACGGCCAGTCAGGTGATTCTCACGTCGGCCGATATGTTGCGTCGTTACTCCCAATACAACGAAACCGGCTACGCACAGTTCGCCGTGGCCGACGCCACCAGGCTTGGTGTACCTCGGGCACTGCTGCCGGTGGATGCCAAGACCCTGCAACTGGCCCTGCGGCCAGGCGCAGGTGCGGATGCCTTTTCGTTCCAGGGGATCGGCCGCTTCGAGGCCGCTGATGGCGGTTACGGCGGTACCGTATCGCTGATAAACGAAGAAAAGGGCAGCTTGGGAATGGACATCGAAATTGTCGCGGCAGGCAACGCGGCTACCGCCAATTTCAAAGGCATTACGGTGGATGCGGACAGCCTGAATGCAATGGGCGCGGCTCGCCTGCTGATCGGTGGAGTGACCTATGTCACGTACGGCCAGGGTGGCAACTACATCAACCTCCCCAGCAGTATCACCAGTTCCATGATCCTGCGCGACGGCGCGAAACTGGCGGCACCGGAGGTATTACTGTTGACCTCCACCGGAAAAATTACGCTCGAACAAGGCGCCTCGATCAACACGATAGGCCAGGGCAAGGCCAGCTACGACGCACGTGACGGTTTTATCTACAACCTGAGCAATGTGCTGGCGGTGTCCAACGGTTTGCTCAACGTAGTCGCCGCGCCGTCATTGGGCGAAGTCATCAGTGGGGGCATCCAGTTAGGCGTGTGCAACAGCGCGCCCTGCAGCGGCCAGACAGCCCTGTATTCCGAAGGCAGCATCGTTACCTTGACCGACAGCTCCCTGCAGATGGGCGATGATGTGCGCTATGGCACCCGCCACCTGAACCTGGGTGTGTCCAGCATCAACGTCGGCAGCCCCGAAGCCCTGGCCGATGCAGCCGCCAACAATCGCCTGCCGGTGGGCATGACCCTCAACCAGCAAGTGCTGGAACGCCTGCTGCGCGGTGACACCCAATTCGGCGCCCCGGCGCTGGAAACCCTGCAACTGTCGGCGCGTGACAGCTTTAACTTCTACGGCACCACCACCCTGGACACTTACGACGCCGTGACCGGCAAGTCGTTGCTGAGCAACCTGATGCTGTCCACGCCGGCGATCTACGGCTCTGGCGGCTTGAACGACGTGGCGACTATCCACACCGCCAACCTGATCTGGCAAGGTGCCGTCGCGCCGCCTGTGGCGGCGGTGACCGGCGGTGCCGGCAGCGGCAGCGGGCGCCTGGATATCAATGCCGAGCGTATCGAATTCGGCTATGGGGATTTTGCCCAGCCGAGCACGACCAAGACCTTCGACCGCCTCGCCCTGGGCTTTGCCAACGTCAACCTCAATGCCAGTGAGCGCATCACCGCCAACCACAAGGGTAGCCTCTCGGTGTACCAGAGCCAGGGCGCGTTTGATGCGATCAAGGGCTTTGCCTACAGCGGCGGCAACCTGAATATCCTCACGCCGCTGATGACCGGTGAGGCCGGTTCGGTCAACCGTATTACCGCCGGTGGCGCGATTGATGTCAGCGCCTCGGCTGGCGCAGTAGGCAAGGTGGACGGCATCGGCGGCGAATTGTCATTGCAAGGCGATAGCCTTCGCCTGGCCACTGCCGTGGTACTGCCCAGCGGCAAGGTCACCTTGGGCGCGCGGGGCGACGTGGTATTGACCGATGCCGCCTCGATTGATGTGTCCGGCCGGGCCATTGCCTTCAATGACTTGACCAAATACAGCGCAGGCGGCGAGGTTTTGCTGGAGAGCCGTGCCGGCAATGTGCAGCAGGCCGCCGGTTCGACCATCGACCTGTCGGCGCAGCACAACCAGGCGGGCAAGTTGCGCGCGGTGGCGGTGGACGGCGCTGCAGGGATCGTCGACCTGGCAGGCAAGATCATCGCCGGCAGCAGCGGTGACTACGATGCCGGTGGCACGCGGGTGCCATACCTCGCGGGTGCGGTGGAGATCCAGGCCCAGCGCCTGGGCGGCAGCGGTACGCTCAGCGACCAGTTCGCAGCGCTCAACCAACGCCTCAACCAAGGCCAGGTTTACGGTGCGCGTAGCTTCCAGCTCAAGCAGGGCGACCTGACCATCGGCAATGACGTCAAGGCCAACAGCGTCAACGTCTCGATCGACAATGGCAGCCTGCGCGTGACCGGCCTGGTGGATGCCAGCGGCGAGCGCGTGGGCAGCATAAACCTGGCCGCCAAGCAGGGCCTGACCCTCGACGGCAGCGCCGTGCTGGACGCCCATGGCACACAATTGCGCGTGGACAGCTACGGCAAGATCATCGATTCGCCTAACCGCGCCATCGTGGTCCTCAGCTCAGGCCAGGGCCAGTTGACCCTGGCCAACGGCGCGCGCATCGACCTGCGCCATGGCACCGAGGCCGCGACCGGCAATGACGGGCGCAGCCGTGGCACGCTGGAACTCAACGCGCCGCGCGTGGGCGGCAATGACATCGCCATTGACGCCAGTGGGCAGTTGACTATCCAAGGCGCGCGTTCGATTGCGCTCAACGGCATGAGAACCTACGACGATGCCCCGACCAACACCGATGAAACGCCCAATGGGCGCCCGTACCAAGTGATTGATCAGGACTACCTCACGAAAGTCGTCGATCCAGCAAATACGAATTTCATCAACGCCGCGCGTGTTAACAGCAACTTGCTGCAGAAGCTCGCCGGCTTGAACAACGCCACGTACGGCGATGTGTTCCACCTGCGCCCCGGCGTAGAGATCATCAGCAAAACCCCGGATGGCGACCTGGTGGTGCAGGGCGATCTGGACCTCTCCAGCTATCGTTACGCCAGCCTCAAATCAACGGCCAAGACCGAGTCCGGCAGCCTGACCCTGCGCGCCGGTGGCGACCTGAATATCTATGGCAGCATCAACGACGGCTTTGCCGCGCCACCGGCCACCGACGATGACAATGGCTGGGTGCTGCGCGCCGGTATCGACTACACCGGCGGCACCGTGGTGGTACCGGGCAGCGGCGTGACCCTGGAGGTGGGCACTGTGTTCCCTGCGGGCGCTGCGCTTAATTTCGATGTACTGACCAACCCCCTGTTTCTGCTGCCGGGCACCCGATTGCCCGTCGCGGCTACGCTCAAACAACCGTTGGTACTCCCGGCGGGTACGGTGTTGGCGGCGGCTGTTCGGGATGCCTCGGGCAATGTGCTGTTCGCGGCGGGCACGTTGCTGACTCAGAGCCAGACCCTCGCCATCGGCAGTGTCCTGGATGCCGGCAGCCTGTTGAGCACGTCAGCCAGTGTCGACGGCTTGATCTGGCCCAAGGGCGTGCCATTGGCCACCAAGGTGACCCTGGCCGCCAGCCAAGTGCTGCCCCGGGGCGCCCTGTTGCCGTCGGGGACAGACGTGAAGCTGCCGGGCGGCGTGGAGTCGGTGACGTTGCGTGACGCCGGCCATCCGGGCAAAAACTGGGCAATTGCTCCCATGCTGGAGGAGGGTGCGCAGTCGTGGTCGATTCGCCTGGTTGCGGGGGCCGACACTGAGGCAGCCGACAGTCGCCTGCTGCAACCGCATCCGGTAAGCGGCAATCTGCGCTTGGCGGACAGTCACTATGGGACGTTCGGGAAAGGAGCCCAGGTCTGGACCGAGGAGGGCTCCATGGGGTGGTTCGGCGATGACAGCATGGTAGGCCAACCGGTTGATTTCGATGCAATACAATACCCAGGCGTATGTGACGACCTCCCGGAATACTGCGTTATCAGTGGTGAGGCCTACACGCTGCTGGTGGGCGGCAGCACTCGCTTCAGCGTAATCCGCACCGGCGCTGCAGACCTTGACCTGCTGGCCGCCGGCAACCTGAGCATGGAGTCGCTGTTCGGCGTATACACGGCAGGCAGCTCGTCCACCGGCACCTCGCCCAACGATCCGTATAACCTCAAGCGAGCCCTGGGCAGCAATGGCAAGGTATTGGCTAACGCCGGGGGCAACGAAAAGCTGGTCAACGCAGACACCGGCAGCCTGTACCGTGCCTGGTACCCGGATACGGGCGGCAACTTGCTACTTAAAGTGGGCGGCGACCTGACGGGCAATATCACCAGCCCGGCGCAGAATGGCGTTGGTCGTCCGGTACCCAGCGACCAGGGCCAGGATTCAGCCAACGTCGGCAACTGGCTGTGGCGTCAGGGCAATGGGCTCAGTGGGAGCCAGGCGCAAGCCACCGCCTGGTGGATCAATTTTGGTTCCTACGTCGCCACCGACCGTTCGGACCAGATGGTCGGGTTCACCGGGTTTGGCACCCTGGGAGGCGGCAACCTGAATGTTGATGTGGGGGGCGATGCAGGACTTATCAGCCCTGTCTCGTCAGCAGCTCTGAACGTCAATCGCCGCAGCCAAGGCCTGGTACTGGCAGTCGGCAGCACCGGTCGGGTCGGGGCCGATGGCAGTGTACAACTGACGGGTGGCGGTGATCTGAACCTGCGGGTCGGCGGAGCGGTTAACCCCGCCAGCCAGACCTTTGCAGAGCACCTCAATGGTGCGCTGGTGAACCTGCGTGGGCACGTGCAATTGACCGGCGGCGCCCTGGGCAGTCTGACGCTGCGGTATGGCAATCAACTCAAAAACCAGAGTCCCAGTGAGGTACGCGCCTACGATCCGTTGCGCGCCACTTCGGCCTTTGCTGCGGGAGGTTTGAGCCTGTTGCCGGGCGACGCCACTTTCAGCCTGTCCACCCGTGGCGACCTGGTGTTGCAGGATGTCGCCGACCCTGGGCGCGCGCCGCAGATGAACGCCTTGAGCTTCGTCAATAAGGGGGTCAACGGGATTGGGCAAAGCTGGTTCAGCCTGTGGACCGACCGCACAGCAGTGGACCTGTTCTCTGCCGGGGGCAACCTCACGCCCCTGACCCAGACCCTGGAAACCGATATGGCGGCGGTCTATCCCGCGACATTGCGCGCGGTTGCCGCTAACGGCAGTCTCTATTACGGCAGCGCCTCGACCAGTAATCCTGGCGACGTGCAGCCGCTCAGGGCGTTGGTACTCGCACCTTCGTCCAATGGGCAACTGGAATTGCTGGCCGGTGATTCGATCTCCGGCGGCGATCTGACGATCAGCCGCTCCAGTGCAGCACCCGATAGCCTGGCGACTATTCTGCGTCCGGCCTTCGCCGGTTTCCTGACTGATCAAAAAACGGCAATAGTGGGCAGTGGCAATCTTTCCAGCGATGGCAACCTTGCCACCTTGACGGTGTCTCCACTGTTTGCCTTTGGCCCCAACACCGCCAGCATGGCTTGGGGTGATGCCCTGGAGCCCGCGCGTTTCTATGCGCTGAGCGGGGACCTGCTGGGCGTCAACAGTGGGCGTGCCCTCACGATCACGGGGGCAAGTGACGCTCGGCTCGGGCAAACCTTTTACGAAGGCGCAGGCCCGGTGTGGATGCAGGCCGGGCGCGATATTGTCGGCAGCGGCACGCGCTTGAGTGGTGCCAGCGGTGGTGTCACGGACACGGGGCAATACACCTTCATCGGCAACCTGTTCGTACACAACAGCCCCACCGATATCTCCATCGCCAGCGCCGGCCGCGACATCCTCTACAGCAGCTTCAACGTTGCCGGCCCCGGCACCCTGGAGCTGACGGCGGGGCGCAATATTCAGATGGAAGACAAAGTTGCGGTGAACAGCCTTGGCGCTGTCGCGGCCGGCGACAGCCGCCCTGGCGCAAGCATCGTCATGCAAGCCGGCATGGGCCCCAATGGTCCGGATTACCGCCGCTTCGTCGAGGCCTACCTGAACCCCGCCAACCTGGCGCAACCGGGGGAATCCCTGCAAGGCGCCAAGGTGGCCAAGACTTACGAAAACGAGCTGGTTACCTGGCTCACCGAACGCTTCGGCTTTGCTGGCGACAGCGAACAAGCCCGTACCTACTACGCCGCACTGCCCGCCGAACAACAACGGATCTTCGCCCGCGACGTGTACTTCGCCGAACTCAAGGCCGCCGGCCGTGAGTACAACCAGGACGGCAGTGTGCGCCAGGGCAGCTATGTGCGTGGTCGTGCTGCGATTGCCCGGTTGTTCCCCGAGACCGACGTGGCCGGTAACCCGATCACCTACAAAGGCGACATCACGATGTTCGGCGGCGCGGGCGTGCACACCAACTTCGGTGGCTCGATCCAGATGCTCACGCCGGGTGGCCGCCAGACGTTCGGCATCGAAGGCGCCGCACCGCCGTCCACGGCTGGGGTGATCACCCAGGGCGCGGGAGATATCCAGCTGTACTCCCTGGGCAGCATCCTGCTCGGGCAGAGCCGCATCATGACCACCTTCGGCGGCTCGATCATGGCCTGGACCAGCGCGGGCGACATCAACGCCGGGCGTGGCTCCAAGACCACCGTGGTGTACACGCCGCCCAAGCGCGTCTATGACAACTGGGGCAACGTGAGCCTGTCGCCGTCGGTGCCGAGCACAGGCGCGGGGATCGCCACGCTCAACCCGATCCCGGAAGTGCCGGCGGGGGACATCGACCTGATCGCACCGTTGGGCACCATCGATGCGGGGGAGGCGGGGATTCGGGTGTCGGGTAACGTCAACATCGCCGCCTTGCGGGTGGTGAACGCGGCGAACATCCAGACCCAGGGCAAGTCGTCCGGGGTGCCGGTGTCGGCCACGGTCAACACGGGCGCCATGAGCTCGGCCAGCGCGGCGGGGGCGGCGGCGTCCCAGGCCGCAGAAGACGCGGCGCGCAGCCAGCAGGCGGCGTCCAAACAGGGCCGGCCGTCAATCATGACCGTGGAGGTGTTGAGCCTGGGCAGCGAGCCGTTGCCGCGCGATGCGGAGCCGCAGCAGAAAAACTCCAGCTACAACCCCAACAGCCCGGTGCAGGTGCTGGGCGCGGGGCCGCTGAGTGAACAGGCGCGGGCGCGGTTGACGGATGAGGAGCGTAAGCAGATCAGTTTGTAGAGTTTCATAAGGACCTCTCGATGTACCGTTCGGGGCGATCAGTGATCGCCCCATTTTTTTTGGGAAGCAGAAGGGTGGCGAGCTTATAGCCGAGCGGTATTGGGGGGAGTCGGTTAAAACTGTGGGGGCGACGATTCGACTTGCCCTGTGGAGGCTCGGGAGCCGACGACTCTCTAACGGGTGCCCTGGGAGTGAAATGTGGGAGGGGGCTTGCTCCCGATGGCGGCCTTGGGGCCGATCAGAATGTTGGCGTGGAATGCGTACATATCCGTTGCTGCGGTAACGGCTGCTTAGGGTTCCGCTCTTACAGCGGGTCACTTTTGGAAGAGCGCCAAAAGTAACCAAAAACGCTTCGCCCCAACACTCGGCACCTCGCCGAGGCTCGGTGTGCCCTCACTCCGGCTTTGGAGCGTGGGCCGCCGCGATGGGCCATCCATGGCCCAGCGCGGCTAACCCGGCGTCCTGCCGGGTTACCCACGCTCCAAAGCCTGCGTTCGGGCATACCGAGCCTAGGCGAGGTACCGAGTGGTGGGGCAAGAGCCCTTTGGTTACTTTGGGGCTTTTCCAAAGTGACCCGCTGTAAAAGCGGAACCCTAGGTGGCCGTTACCGCAGCAACGGATATGTACCCGGTCCAATCCAAAAAAAATGGTCGGCCTAGAGGCCGCCATCGGGGGCAAGTCGAATCGTCGCACCGCCCCTCCCACATTTCCAACCGAGTACACCGGGCACAACTCCGCTCAGCTCTAGGGCCGCCAATGCAGCCCCCCGAAAAATTGCCCCCCTCACAATCCCAAATGAAGCTTTCATGACAAAAGTTCGGTAGCTCATCGCCACTTCCGTCTTGCCTATGTAACGCGCTGGAGGCCGCCACGAGCCGCCTCCCCAGCCGTCAGCGGGACGCCAGGAGTGGGGCAATGGGAACTATGGAACGTTACTCGAAAGTCGGCATGCAGGAGCTCGACCAGCGCCTGTCGAAGATCGTCGAGGCCGCGCGCAAGAAGCCGGTTTCGGTGTACCGCTACGGCGCGCCGTGGGTGTGGATCGTCTCTCAGGACGACTGGCAGGGCGCGTTGAAGGAAGTGTCCAGCTACATCCCGGCAGGGCATTCGCTGGTGTTGTTGCGCCCGCAGATCGACGAGGTGCTCGAGCAGCATCGCGACCTGCTCCAGGCCGAGCCGGGCATGTTGATCGCGCCGCAGACCGTGGTGCAGATCCTGCTGCTGCAACTGCTGTATTCGGTGCCCAGCGAACAGCAGCTGCACGAGCAACTGAACTACAACCTGCTGTTCCGCTGGTTCGTCGGCCTGGAGCTGAACCAGAAGGTGTGGAGCATCCACGTCCTGCAGCGCGACATCGCCAGCCTGTTGAACAACCCGCAGGCGGTGCAGTTGATCCAGACCATCATCGGTGAAGTGTTCTGCGGCGCCTTGCTGCACATGCCGGAGTTCTCCCTGAACTTCGCCTTGCTGCACACCTGGCTGGCGCGGCACAGCCATCTTTCGACCAGCAGTAATTGAGCAGGCCAGACGCCGTGCAATCGGCGACGGCGAAAAATCTTAGACAGTTAGGGGGCGGTGTGGAGCATCTGTTCAAATCAACGCTGGCGTTGTGCTGCCTGACGCTGGGCGTCCTGGCGCAACCGGTGTGGGCCGAGGAGGGCGATGAGGCCCCGGCGCGCAAGGTGGACGTCAACGAGTACTTCGTGCGCGGCAATACCGTGCTCGATGCGGCGACGATCGAGGAGGCGGTGTACCCGTTTCTCGGCCCGCAAAAGACCCTGGACGATATCGAAGGCGCGCGCGATGCGTTGCAGAAGATCTACCAGGCGCGTGGCTATCAGTCGGTGTTTGTCGAGCTGCCGGAGCAGAAGGTCGATGACGGCATCGTCTATCTGCAGGTCAGCGAGACCAAGGTGGGCCGCGTGCGTGTGGTCGGCGCCAAGCACTACTCGCCGGTGGAGATCCGCGACGAAGTGCCGGGGCTCAAGGAAGGTGCGGTACCGGATTTCACCACGGTGCAAACCCAACTGGCCGGGCTCAACCGCAGTGCCGGTCGGCAGGTCACGCCACTGGTACGCGAAGGCCAGCGCCCCGGCACCATGGACGTGGATCTGCAGGTCGAAGACCAGAACCCCTGGCACGCCAGTATCGGCTTGAACAACGACTACAGCGCCGACACCGAAAAGCTGCGCTCGGTCGCCACCCTGGGCTACGACAACCTCTGGCAACTGGGCCACAGCATTTCCCTGACCTACTTCACCGCGCCTCAGGACACCGAGAATGCCAAGGTCTGGTCGGGCTCCTACAGTGCGCCGTTGAACGAACGCTGGACCTTGCAGTTCTCCGGTTACCAGTCCGACAGCAACATCGCCACCATCGGCGGCAGCAACGTGTTGGGCAAGGGCCACTCCTATGGCGTGTCCGCCATTTACAGCTTGCCGGCGGCGGGCAATTGGGCCAATTCGTTTTCGTTCGGCATCGACTTCAAGGATTTTGACGAGCAGTTGAAGTTCGGTTCCAGCAGCGACCAGGTGCCGCTCAAGTACGCACCGTTCACCCTGGGCTACAACGGCTATCGCTACACCGAGCAATCCCAGTTGGGGCTGGGCTTGAACCTGGTGGTCGGCACCCGCGCATTCTTTGGCTACGGCAGCGACGCCGAAGAGTTTGATTACAAGCGCTACAAGGCCAGTGCCAGTTTTGCCGTGCTCAAGGGTGACCTGAATTACACCTACACCTTCGCCAACGATTGGCAGTCGGCCTCCAAGGGCGCTTTCCAGTTGGCCTCCGGGCCGCTGGTGTCCAACGAGCAGTATTCCGCCGGCGGCGCCACCTCGGTGCGCGGCTACCTGGCGGCCGAGCGTACCGGGGACGAGGGGTATTTGCTTTCCCAGGAACTGCGCACGCCGTCCCTGGCCAAGTTCCTCGGCAGCTACGTGCAGGAGTGGCGCTTCTATGCGTTCGCCGAAGGCGCGCGCATGCGCCTGCACGACCCGCTGCCCGAGCAAGAAGACGAATACAGCCTGGCCAGTGTCGGCCTTGGCACCCGCGCCAGTTTGAGCAAGTGGTTGTCCGGCAGCCTGGATTGGGGTTACCCGCTGCTCGATGGACCGAACACCCAGAAACAGGACTCGCGACTGCACTTCAGTGTGCAGGCGACTTTCTGACTTTTTCTTCCGGAGACTTCACCCATGCAACGCCTATTCCTGAGCCTGTTGATCTGCCTGGGCTTCGCGCTCCCGGCCACCGCCCATGCCTGGTGGCAGGACGATTGGCACTACCGCAAACAGATTTCGGTGGACACCACCGCCCAAGGCGCCGCGATCAATCAGGCCCTGGGCCGCACCGCGTTGCTGGTGCGCCTGCACACCGGCAACTTCACCTTTGACGGGGTCAAGGACGACGGCGCCGACCTGCGCTTTGTGAGTGCCGATGACAAGACCGTATTCAATCACCAGATCGAAAGCTTCGACCCATTGATGGGCATGGCGTTGATCTGGGTCGATGTGCCCAAGGTCGAGGGCGGCCAGCGCCAGGACATCTGGATGTACTACGGCAACCAGAAGGCCCCGGCCACCGCTAACGGCCAACTGACTTTCGACCCGAATTACACCGCGCTCTATCACTTCGATGGCGCCAACGCGACGCCGCCACGGGACACCACGGCCTACGCCAACACCGCGTTGAACGCCACCGGCGCGAGCATCGACGGCGTGATCGGCCGTGCCTTGCAGTTCGCCGGCCAGCCGCTGCTGTTGCCGGCCAGCCCGTCGCTGCAACACGCCGCCGGCGCTGCCTTCACCTTCAGCGCCTGGCTGCGCCTGGACCAGGCCAGTGGCGAGCAAATCGTGCTGGCCCGGCGTGACGGCCCCCACAGCCTGTTGCTGGGCCTGAACCAGGGCTCGCCGTTTGTGGAGATCGACGGCCAGCGCGCGGTGTCGACCCAACCGCTGAACCCTGGCCAATGGCAGCACCTGGCGTTCACCGCCGAGGGCGACAAGGTCACGCTGTACGTGAATGGCCGTGAAACCGCCAACCTCGCCGTGGCCATGCCCGCGTTCAATACGCAGCTGGCGATCGGCGCCGACCTGCCGGAAGCCGGCAGCACGTACCTGCCGTTCGCCGGGGCCATGGATGAGCTGCGCCTGTCCAAGGTGGCACGCCCGGCCGTGCTGTTGCTGGCTGACGCGAGTGCCCAGGGCGCCGAGTCGAAACTGGTGGCCTACGGCGTGGATGAAGAACAGTCCGGTTTCGGTTTCGGCAGCCTGGGCTTTTTGCTCAACGCCGTGCCGGTGGACGCCTGGGTGATCATCCTGGTGCTGGTGGCGATGATGTTCCAGTCGTGGGTGATCATGTTGCGCAAGAACCGCCAGGTCAGCCGTTTGAGCAGTGCCAACGAAGTGTTCCGCGAGCACTTCGCCCAGATCGGCACGCGCCTGGAGATGTATGCCGACGACGCGCAGTTGGCTGAGCGCCTGAGCCATTCTTCGCTGTGGCGCCTGTACCTGGTGGCGGTCAAGGAGATCCGCACCCGCCGTGCCCAGGGCGCCGATACCTCGTCGGTGTCGGCGGCGACCATCGAAGCGATCCGCTGCTCCATGGACGGCGTGCGTACCCGTGAGAACCAGGCCCTGAGTTCCAAGTTGTCGACCCTGTCCAACGCCATCGCCGGCGGCCCGTACATCGGCCTGCTCGGTACGGTGCTGGGGATCATGGTGGTGTTCCTCGGCACGGCCATGGCCGGCGACGTGAACATCAACGCCATCGCCCCAGGCATGGCGGCGGCCTTGCTGGCCACGGCCATGGGCCTGTTCGTCGCGATCCCCGCGTTGTTTGGCTACAACCGCCTGATCACGCGTAACAAGGAAGTCAGCGCCGACATGCGGGTATTCGTCGACGAGTTCATCACCCGCCTGGCGGAGATGCACGGCGAGAGCCAGCACAGTGAAACCGCGCACCGTCGCGACCATCACGCATCGGTTCCGGCCTGAGGAGAATCGCCATGGCTTCCGTAAATGCCTCCCACGACGATGACGATGATGCCGCCGTTGACAGCATCAACATCACGCCCCTGGTGGACGTGCTGATGGTGGTGCTGGTGATGTTTATCCTCACCGCCACCGCCCAGGTTTCGGGGATCCAGATTCACCTGCCCAAGGCCAGCGCCTCGGTGTCGCTGTCGGAGGCCAAGACCAAGGCCATTTCCGTGAACGACGGCGGCCAGGTGTTCCTCGACGCTTACCCGGTGACCCTCGGCGAACTCGAGGAACGCCTGCGCGTCGAGAAAGCGCTGAACCCGGACTTCCCGGTGATCGTGCGCGGCGATGCGATGGTGCAGTACCAGAAGGTCATCGAGGTGCTCGACCTGCTGCGTCGGCTGGAGCTGTCCCAGGTCGGGCTGGTCACCGGCAAACCGAGCCAGGGCTGAGTCATGACCGCACAGATCCCGATCGCGCCATTGCCGGTGAAGAACAAACCGCCGTTGCGCCCATTGAAGTGGGGCGCCGGCCTGTTGCTGGGCGCCGTGGCGGCCTGGTTTCTCTGGCAGTGGGCCAATGACATGAGTGGCGTACGCCGTGAAGCGCCGAAGGTGCCGACGATTATCCCGTTGCCGCCACTGCCGCCGCCGCCCCCGGAGAAGCCCAAGGAGCCCGAGCCCCAGGTTGAAGAGAAAGTCCCGGAGCCGGTGCCGAGCCCCGAGCCCGAAGAGGTCAAGCCGGCCGAGGAAGCACCGCCTTCACCGAATGAAGACCTGGCCAACCCGATGCAGATCGACGGCGATGCGCAGTCCGGCAACGACGGCTTCAACATCGGCGCCGGCAAGGGCGGCGGCATGGCCGGCAGTGGCGGCGGTGGGCTGGGGACCGGCACGTACAAGCAGTACCTGGCCGGTACGTATCAGCGCCTGATGCGCGAAGACCCTGAGCTGCGCAAGAAGGCGTTCTCGATACAGATAGACCTGTGGTTGGGCGCCGATGGCCAGGTGACGAAGGCCGTGGTGGCCAAGTCCAGCGGGGATGCCGAGACCGACGCGCAGATGCTCGCGTTGATCCGAGCGCCGCGTGCCACACAGAAACCTCCGGCGTCGCTGACGCTGCCCATGCGCCTGTCCCTCAAGGGCCGGCGCCCGGATTGATTGCACGAAACCTCTTATCTACGGTTTTTACAGGAGTTGCGTACACATGATTTCCCCCGTGAATCGACTGACCCTGGCGGTTGGCATGGTCATCGCGACCCTGGTCGGGCAAGCGGCGGCAGCCCCGGTTGCGCCTTCGGAAAACGTCACCATCAACCTGATCCGCCTGCTGGTGCAGCAAGGTGTGCTGACCCAGGACACCGCCAATGGGCTGATCGCCCAGGCCGAAAAAGAAGCCCAGCAGGCCCGCCAGGCCAATGCCGCGCCGGTGGTCGCCAGCGGCCCGGCGACCGCGCCTGGCGATGTGCGTGTGCAGTACGTGCCGCAGGCGGTGCGCGACCAGATCCGCGACCAGGTCAAAGCCGAAGTCATGTCCACCGCCAAGAAGGAAAATTGGGCGCAGCCTAATACCTTCCCCGACTGGATCTCGCGCATCAGCTTCGATGGCGATATTCGTCTGCGCGACGAGTCGCGCTATTTCTCCGGCCGCAACGACAACACCATCACCGACTACGCCAAGCTGAACGACACCGGCCCCTACGACGTCAACAAAAACTCCAACACCAAGTTCCCCCCGCTGATCAACACCCGCGAGGACCGCGAAAACCTGTTCCGCCTGCGGGCACGCCTGGGCATGAAAGCGGTGATCTCGCCCGAATGGACCGCCGGCATTCGTATCGCCACCGGCTCCGACAATAACCCGGTGTCCACCACCCAGACCCTGGGCGGCGGCTTTGGCAAAAAGGACATCTGGCTCGACCAGGGTTACCTGAGCTGGAAAACCACCGACTACATGACGTTGACCGCCGGGCGCATTGGCAACCCGTTCTACGCCACCGACATGATGTATTCCAACGACCTCAACTTTGACGGTGTGGCCGCGATCTTCAACCACAGCCTCAACAGCGAGTGGGGCCTGTTCGGTACCCTCGGCGCCTTCCCGGTCGAATACACCTCCGACACCGCCAGCAGCAATGGCATCGACAAGGAAGACAGCGAGACCAAATGGCTGTTTGGCGGGCAGATTGGCGCTGACTGGAAGATCAACCGCAGTAACCGTCTCAAGCTCGCCGCTGCCTACTACCAGTTCCAGGACATCGAAGGCGAGCGCTCCAGTCCTTGCTCCACCTGGCAGGGCGCGGCAGGTTGCGACACCGACGGCACACGTGTGGCCTTCATGCAAAAAGGCAACACCGTGTTCAACCTGCGCAACAACACCACCAACCCGGCTGATCCTGTCCGCACGCCCGACCCGCAATACGTAGGCCTGGCGTCCAAGTTCGATGTGCTGGACCTCAACCTGGTCTGGGACAGCGAACTGCCCAGCGACTTCAAGCTGCGCAGCCAGGCGAACTTCATCCACAACCTGGCCTACGACAAGGGCGAGATGCTCAAGCGCAGCGAAGGCGAGATCGTCAACAACCTCAACAGCAATGGCCAGTTTGAAAGTGGCGGCAATGCGTTGATGGTCTCGTTCACCCTCGGCAGCGCCCTGGAGATGCGCAAGCGCGGCGACTGGAACGTGTTGGCCGGCTACAAGTACATCCAGCCCGACGCCTTGCCCGACGGCTTCAACGACTCGTCGTTCCACCTGGGCGGCACCAACGCCAAGGGTTATTTCATCGGCGGCAACTACGGTATCGACAAGAACATCTACGCCAGTGCGCGTTGGTTGAGCGCCTCCGAAGTGTACGGCCAGCCGTTCGAAGTCGATGTGATGCAACTGGAACTCAACACGCGCTTTTGATGCGCAGGGAGATGCCACATGAACACGCGAATCTGCGCGCTGTTACTGCTGCTGGTCACCACTGGCGCTTCGGCCGAAGGCATGGAGGAACGCCTGCGGACGCAATTGCGCAGCACCACCCAGCAATTGCAGGCGCTGCAAAGCGAACAGGCCCAGGCCAGTGCCGCACGGCTGGCCGCCGAAAACCAGGCCAAGCAGGCCCAGGCGCAAATCAAGCAACTGACGGCCGAGCTGGAAAAGGCCCGTGGCACGGCTGAGCAACTGGCCGGCCAGCAACAGAGCCTGCACAGCCAGGCGCAGGCCCAGGTGGCGGCGAGCAACGAGCAGATCGGCAAGTTCAAGAAGGCCTATGACGAACTGCTGGTGCTGGCCAAGGGCAAGGAAGCCGAGCGCGCGCGCTTGCAGGCGGCCTTAAGCGAACGTGACACACAAGTGCAGCAATGTTCAGTCAAGAATCAACAGATGTACGGCGTGGCCCAGCAACTGCTCGCGGCCTACGAAAAAATCGATGTGGCCGAGGTGATGAGCATTCGCCAGCCGTTCGCCGGCAGCGCCCGGGTGAAGTTCGAGGAACTGGCCCAGGGTTTTGGCGATGATCTGTACAAGAGCCGTTTTGATGCGCCCCAGGCAACTGCCAATCACTGATAGACAAGGAAGAAATCACCATGAGCGAATTGATCACCAGCGTCACCGTCCAGAGCCTTACCGAACTGTTGCAGGACGCCGGCTACCGGGTTAACCAGAGCGAACAGAACGGCATCGTGCAATTGCTCAGCGCCAGCCAGGGCATTGGCTTTGCCGTGCGCTTTGGTAACCCGGCGGCGGAGCAGGGCAGCTATGTGGATTTCACCTACAGTTGCGCGCTGCGGGTGCAGGGTGAGTTGCCCGAAGGCCTGGCCCCGGTATGGAACGCCTCGCGGCGCTTTGCGCGTTTGTCGGTGCAGGGTGAGTTCCTGCTGATGGAAATGGACGTGGTGGTGGCTGGCGTTGGCGCCACGCACCTGCGCAGCCAGCTGGAATTGTGGGACCGCCTGTTGCAGGAATTTATCGTCTACCTGCGTGAGTACAGCCAGCAGGCCGCGCAGTTGCAGGCCGCCGCGGTGGGTGAAGGGGCGGCGGTCCTGTGAAAAAGCCGACCCTGATGGTCGGCGCGGGTGCGCTGGCCTTGCTGGTGGTGGCGGTGGGCTTGAGCCTGCGACCGGGCAAAGACCCGGTGGCGGCGCAGCAACCGGCGCCGGTGATCAATCCGGCAGCGAGTGGGCCGGCGGTGGCGCGCCTGGGCAATCAGCAGATCGACCTGCCGGAGCTGAAAAGCGTGCTGGCCAGCCTGCCGGCCGAGTCCCGCGAGCAACTGCGCGGCAACCGTGGCGCCCTGGAAACCTGGATTCGCTCGCGTCTGGCGCAAAAGGCTGTGCTCGAACAGGCCGATGCCCAGGGCTGGCGCCAGCGCCCGGAGGTGGAGCAGCAGACCCGCGCCGCTACCGAGCAGATCGTGTTTCGCGACTACATGCTCTCGGTCAGCCAGGTGCCGGCGGACTACCCCAGCGCCGCCGAACTGCAACAGGCCTACGACAGTGGCAAGGCGCAGTGGGTGACGCCGCCGTTGTACCGGGTGAGCCAGATTTTCCTCGCGGTGAATGACCCGCAAAACCTCGATGCCGTACGGCGCCAGGCCCAGGAACTGAGCCGCAAGGCCCAGGCCGCGCCGGCTGATTTTGCCGCCCTGGCCACGCAGTTTTCCCAGGACCCCGACAGCGCCGCGCGCGGTGGTGACTCGGGGATGCAGCCGTTGCAGCAACTGGTGCCGGAAGTGCGCGGCGCGGTGGCGCGGCTCAAGGTCGGTGCGGTCTCGGACGTGGTGCAAAGTCCTGCCGGGTTCCATGTGCTCAAGCTCATCGGCCAGCAGCCGGCGCGTACCGCCACCCTGGACGAGCTGCGTGAACGCCTGACCCAGGCCCTGCGCGCCCAGCGCCAGGAACAGATCGCCAAGGCCTACCTGGAAGGCATGCTCAACACCGCGACCTTGAGTATCGACGGCGCCGAGTTGAACAAAGTGCTGGAGTAACACGCCTCAACCCGCATTGGATGCACAGACCAACCAGACAGGGAGTCTCCCATGGCATTTCTCGAACCGTCTGCCCCACAGGGGCCCACTGCTTATCGCGCACCCTCCGAGCCACGCAGTGCCTGGTTGGCCCTGGCCAGTGAGATCGATCCGGAGGTGGCACGCTACTTTCTGGTGAGTGCGCGCTGCGGCTGTTTCATGCAGGCCGCGCGCAGCCTGAATATCAAGGCAACCCTGTTGCGCAAGCGCCTGGCCCAGCTGGAGGAACACCTGCGCCATGCGCTGTTCAGCTACCAGGGCAACGGCCTGGTGCTCAGCCGTGACGGCCAGCAATTGCAGGCACAACTCATCGCCCTGGCCCATGAGCGGCGCCTGCCGGTGCTGGAGCAGCCGCTGATTCGCCTGGCGGTGGCCGAGCCGATCCTGCACGACATCCTCGGCCGCGACCTGATCGCCTTGCTGCGCCGCAATGCCAGCGTGCGCCTGGAGATCATCTCCCTCGACAGCCACTTGTCACTGCAAGCGGTGGACGTGGACGTGGTGCTGTGGCTGGCGGACACCGATGGCCCGCAGCCGGGCCCGAGCTTTGTCACCGAACCGCCGCGGGCGCTGGCGCGATTGCAGTACCTGCCGCATATCGCCAAGCGCTATTCACGGCTGATCACGCGCCCGGATAGCGTGGAAGACCTGGCCGACTACATGCTGGTGCAATGGCAGCCGGACGCCCAGGTCGAGGCTCTGCAGCCGTGGAACCAGGTGGTGCAACAGCGCCTGGCGGCGGTGGTGCAGGTGCATGCCTATTCGCTGATGCTGGAGATGATCCGCTGCGGCGCCTGCATCGGTTTGCTGCCCCATTATATGAGCAGCTTCGACCGGGGGCTGGTGGCGTTACCAGGGCTGTTGGCCGAGCGCATGCAGCGTCAGGTGTGGCTGGCGGTGAACGCGCAGGTGCGCCACCCCGAAGCGGTGCAGATGATCGTCGAGCTGATCGTGAGTACGTTCGAGGGGCGGCGGGAGTGGTTTGATTAACGCGCGTTGGCCGGCAAAGGGTGTTGCTAGCCGGTCTTGGTATCAACCTTCAGTGTTTCGAGGTATTCCAGCTTGGTTTTTCCGCCCTCTACCTTGTAGGTAAAGACAGGGTATGACTTCCCATCGAACTCAGGGCCGGCTCGGTTAATGGCTTTCTGAAACTGTGGCTTGGCGGCCTCCCAGGTCTGACCGTTTGAGCCATAGAAAACCAGGCCGACCAGTGCATCGGGTGGCACGCCTACCGTCTGTATTTCGCTGTTTTCAAGCGCGCTGCCGGGGTGCTCGCCTTGTTGGTTCTTCAGGTCATTCAATAAGCCTTGCATGCCTTCACGGGCCTTCTCCCGCCCCAGGTATCGCGTGTCGGCCTGGATGTTCCCAGAGAAGGCGTCTTTTTCATGTATGGCCGTGATGTTGTCCTGGAGTTTTTCCGGCAGCGCCAGGATGGCCATGTTTCGCGGCAGGGCTCCAGCGTTGTCACCCATTTTGTAGTAGTTGGGCAACAAGTCTGCTTGAGCCAGGCTCCATTTGCGCAGCCCGCCGTGTCCTCTATTGGCCTCGCCCTGCGCACGAATGCTGTCAAGGTTCTCACCGGTGTTATGAAACTCCAGATGCGCATTCCTGAGCTGAAGGGTTCTGATCAGTAATCCGTCTTTTTGGAAGGCTTCAATGATGGGGCGATATTGTGTTCCATCTGTTGCAGTCGAGGTTGTTACTTCGGTGGTGGGCAAATGATTGTTTTCAACGACCGTTATGGGTGGTTTGGGCGGCACTTGCCTCGGTGGGGCAACGCTTGCCGGTTTGGATTGTCGCCGCACACTGGAATGAAGCACCAACGATGCCAGGTTGGCCAACAGATCCGCCATGGCCGCGTCCTTGTTGCCCTCCTTTTCACTGGCCAAGGTTTTAAGATCGCCGAGGATGCCCTGGGTCTGCAGTGCCAGGCCCACAACGGCCGCCGGCCCGCGAAGGGCCGGCAGTATTGCGTTGAGCAGCAGGAAGCCGCCTTCTTTGAAGGTCGCCCAACGGCTTTGCGAATTGGACACCGATTGGCGCTCGGCCAATGTTGCCAGGGCGTTGGCGTTGGCATCGTAGAGGTAGTCCATCAGTTGCCCGGATTGCACCTTCTCTGCAAGTTTGTCGATGGCATCGCCGTTGGTCGCCAACGTTGGGGCGGCAGGCCTGCGCGGTAACGTGAATTCATCGATAAACACTCTGTTTCTCGGTAGATGGGGCTCGCTGAAACCACCGTGATCATAAATGGAGCGGGTCGCTTCATCAGGTAGCCAGGCAACTGCGTCATCTTGGAGCGACTTTGTTTTACGCAGTGCCTCCATTAGCGCCTGGCGCGAAGGAAACTGTAGCAAGGGCTCTTCTGCTATCAAGGGGCGATAGAGAATATGCGGGCCTACCGAGCTGTCCTTGGGTTCGATCAGGAACATGTTTTCGACGACATCGGGTGTGGCGCCCGGCTCGCGTTCGAACGCCAAGGGACGCATCGTGATCTCGTTGCCATTGGCATACTTTTTCCCTGGCATGGGGTCAAGTATTGCCTGGAGGTACCGGTAACCCATGGCGTTATCAAAACCCTCAGCGCCTTTACTGGTCAGCTCCAAGGCTTTCATCTTCAACTCGATTGGCACTTGTTGCGCAAAGCGTAATTGACGTTCTGTCTTTTTGGCGGGGTCGTTGAGCAACTCGCGTTTAAGCAGCTCGGGATAGTTTTTGCCGGCATCTATTTTTTGAATCAGTTCTTTGAGAGCACCCTCTTGCCCCAAGGCAGGTATCAATGCCCCGGTTGGTTTGTGACGAACCTCTATGCGACCGCCCGGTAGTCCTGCAAGGTTTTGAATGAAGGCGTCGCTGAGGGGCATCCTGGTGGTTTGGATGGCTCCGAAGCCGCTGACAGGCACGGCATACGGCGTGTGGAATACCACTTCCACATCATTGATGTCATAGGGGACGGGAGGCGGTGAGAGTGCGTTTAATTGGCTCTGGATAAAAGTACGGATGTCCGGGATACCGCTGTTATAGGTTTGCTCTTTGTGGCGGTACATATAACCCGCCAGTTCCAGGACGAGGTCGTGCAAGATGAAGCGGTTGGCATCGGAGGTATTTTTTATCCAATCGGACACCTTGTGCTGAGAGCGATCCGGTCGCTGCGTGTCGAGCAGTGTTGGCTCGGTGGCCACTGCTTTTGCTTCATGCCCGTTGATAATGATGTTCGCTTGGATATAGAACGCATCGACGTCTACCTTGGTCAAGTGGGTGCTGAATGTTTCGTGTGGTCTTGCCTGTTCGAGGTGTTGGTCCCATTTATCTTTGACGGCAGCCAGGGAGGCATAAGGGGTTACCTTGCCGCTCGGTTCGCAGACCAATACGATCGTGCGCCCTGCGACCTTGCGTTCGATAACCAGGTTGGGGGTTTGAAACTCCGGGGTGCCTGAATGGTTATTCTCGGTGCTGGCCAGCATGTGCACGGCTACTTCAGAATCATCCGCCAGTTTGGGGCGTGTCGAGCCCTGGGGATACCTCACGAGCATGTCCAGGGTTTCGCGTTGCTCGTCATCCAGCCCCGGTTGCTTGATGCTGGCCAGGCGCAGGTTGTTACGTACCAGGTCACTGAGCATCAACCGGCGGTCTCCGGCGAAAATGGGCGTGACACTCACTGACGTGTCGGTGCCTGAACCAGGAATGGGGTCATTGAACGGTGGCCTGCCCCAATAATCGAGCCTGGCTGTCTGAAGTGCTTCGTTCAGTTTACCTGGCAACTGGCTGATAGCCTGTTGGACAGCCGCTTTATCGATGTCGAGCGCGGTGCCCGCAGGGTCGCCGGTACGTGCTTGTACGTCCGCGCGGGTGTCGACAAACTTGCCGTCACTGCTGAACACCGGAGCATCAGCGCCTTCTACGTGGTTAATGGCCAACTCCATCAGCGGTGTTTCCAGGAATTGACCGGGATTTGCCGGGTTGGGGACGGCGAAGGCCAACTGCTGGACATCCACATTCAGTGCGGGCAATGCCTTGCTGATGGCGTCTTTGAGCAATCCGGCTACCACTGTTTGCCTGTTCGGTTCCCCTTCAAACAGACGCTGGCCGATGATGTCCACGGACCCAACGGGCGGTGGCGTGGGTATAGCCGCGTCGACCAGGTTGCGTCTGAACGGTGGCGTGGGCGTCTGGACGCTTGGAGATGGCAGGCCTTGGAGGCGCGCCAGGCGCTGCTTGGCTGTCTGTTGGCGTTCGCGAACCGCAAGGGAGGGGGCGTCGTTCGGAGGATTGTTTTTGAGCAGGGCGGGGAAACCGTCGCGAATGAGCCCCGCGTTTTGTTCGAGCCACTGCGGTGAGCCGTAATGCTCGCGGACTCCGTAAAACTCCATGATGCCCGCCATCGGGTAGCGATCCTCTACGAAGTTGTAGTTCGGTAAGCCCATCGGCCCGCTACCTCCTATCTCGCGGGCCGCTTTCAAGATGTCAGGTTGAACGGCTGCCCACGGTGCATATTCAGCGGGGAATGTGAGCCATTTGAGGCTGCCGTCTGAGTCTGGTCCCAAGGCCAACAGACTTCCATCCAAATTGATATGTACGCTTCGGGGATCTAGATTTTGTGCGTGCATGAAGCGCTTAAACGCGTCGCCGGAGAGGGCCTCTTTATAGGCTTGCACTGCCTGTCCATAGGATGAGTCTTCAGGCGTGCCGATGATGCCCCCACTAGCGCTGGTGCCGGGGTTTATGGCTTTGTGTGTCACTATTCTGCTGACCAGGCGAGCAACTTCGCGGTCGGCTTCCTCGACACGTTCCGAAGGTGTCGGCGTGCGGTTAGCGTCCGCTATCCCCCTGGTATGGCTATAGGTTGCCGTGGCGATGGCGTTTTCTACTTCGGCTTGTGCCGCCCTGACGCGCGTGATTTGCGGCGTAAGTGGGCCGTTGAAGGGCATCAGGGATTTGAATTTATCGCTGTGCTGTAAGTCGCTGATCGAACTGAGCAGTTCGCCTCGATGGTTCACGGGATCTTCGCCATAGAAGTTACCCACCACGTCAATGGGCGCGTTGTGTTCGCCGGTGTACTGGAACGATTCAAGTCGACCGGCGGCCACTTCTTTTGCCGCAGCCGCAACAGCAGCGGAGGCTTCTTTCCAACCGGGCGTATTGCGCGAGAAGAGTTGAATTTTGCCGTTGATGCTGCACTCTATTGAATCCGCAGAAGGGAACCACCTCAGGCTTGAGATATCGATGTTGTTGTCTTTGGCATAGCGTGCAAATGGCTCTTGTTTGAGCGCCTGCGTGAAGAGTGCCCACGCCTGGCCGAAGGTGGAAAACGCTGGTATGTCAGTGACCGTTGGAGGTTGATCAGCGTTTTTTCTCACTGACGTCTTGTGACGATCCAGCAACATCAATGCAGCGCAATACTGGCTTGCCATTTCACTGTCGCTTTTCTGCACAAGGTGTTTGCTTTGTTCCTGAATGCGTTGAAAACGTGCATCCGTAGGGGAGGGCTGTAGCGGATTCACAGGCCGCTGTGTGATTGTCTGAGTCAGTGATCGTTTGGCTCTCGAATGTTCTGGCGCTTCACTGTTCTGACCGGACTGCTGCGCGACCGGATGCGGCTGTACGGCAAACGTCTGGGGCGCGATTTTCATAAGGCTTTCTCGTAATAATGAGGGAAAAGGCGACACCGTGATCGCGCTTTGATGCGTGTACCGTGTGGCTTGTAGGGAGTGGTGTGTTTAAACTCGGCGGTTCCGCACATGTGTATCAGGTGTATACAGAGCGCTATCCCGATGCAGAGTGAGCAGTGATGCAGGCCACCCGCTTGACCCTCATTTGCCATGCCGCCACACCCGCTCAAAAGTACGGGCGTTTTCCCGATAACGAGTCCGTGATGATGGATTGGCAAGCCGCAGCGCTATCTCTGGCCGGGCGCTATAAGAAAAACCTGCGTCTGGTGTGCGCGCCCGAGGCACGTGCCTGGCAGACGGCAGGGTTGTTCGGCGGTCAAGCAGTGATTGAAGACGCCTTGCGCGATGGCGACGTTGGCGACTGGAGGGGCCGAGCCATCAGCGAGTTGGACAGCGATGCGTTGCTGGACTGGATGACCCACAGCGCCAGTGCGCCCCACGGTGGCGAGTCGGTTGAGCAAATTTGCGCGCGGGTCGCAGCGTGGATGAAAACCCTGGAGGCCCAACCCGGGCACGTAGTGGCCATCACCCATCCCTTTGTTATTCGCGCGGCGATGCTGTATGTCATGCAGTGTCCGGTCTCGATGTTCTACCAGATCGACGTCGAGCCCCTGTCCGCTACCGAGCTGCGCTTCAACACGGTGTGGCGCCTGCGCCTGGAAACTCACGCCTGAGTGCGTGAACATGGCAAAATCCACGCCCCGCAATGAGAGCAACCCATGAAACGCATCCTCATCATCGGCATTGGCGCCGGCAACCCTGACTACATCACGATGCAGGCCGTGAAAGCGCTGAACCGCACCGACGTGTTTTTTCTGATGGACAAGGGCCAGAGCAAGGACAAGCTGATCGACCTGCGCCGCGAGATCTGCGAGACCTATATCACCGAACCCGGTTACCGCTTTGTCGAGGCCGACTGCCCCGAGCGCATACGCGGTGAGATCGACTACACCACCGCCGTACAGGACCTCAACCGCGACAAGCAGGCCACCTTCGAGCGCATGATCAACGAGGAAATGGCCGATGGTGAAGTGGGCGCTTTCCTGGCCTGGGGCGACCCGGCGCTGTACGACAGCACCATTCGCATCCTGCAGGCGATCCTGGCCAGTGGCCGCTGCGCCTTTGAATTCGAGGTGATTCCCGGCATCACCAGCGTGCAAGCCCTGGCGGCCCAGCATAAGGTGGCGTTGAACCGTATCGGCAAGTCCATCGAGATCACCACCGGGCGTCGATTGGCGGCGGGGCAGGCCAGCGATGCCGATACCCTGGTGGTCATGCTCGACGCGGAAGATTCCTATCGTACGGTGGCCGATCAGGACCTGGATATTTACTGGGGTGCCTACCTGGGCACACCGGATGAAATCCTGATCAGCGGCAAGGTCGGTGAAGTGGCAGAACAGATCGAACGGGTGCGCAAGGCGGCGCGCCTTGAGAATGGCTGGATCATGGACACTTACTTGTTACGCAAACCCTGAGGTAACGTCCCATGTTCAAACTGCTTGCCCTCGCGCTGACCCTGATGGCCAGCGTTGCCCACGCTGATTCCGAGTTGCACACCGATTTGCCGCTGGCGTACCTGGAACAGACCCAGGCCGATGCGCGCAACGAGCCGCTGGTGATTTTCCTGCACGGGTTCGGTAGCAATGAGCAAGACCTGTTCGGCATCAAGGACGCGCTGCCGCCCACCTGGACCTACCTGTCGGCCCGCGCGCCGACGCCGGTGCAGCCGAATGGCTTTCGCTGGTTTACCAACACACCGGGTGACGGCGATTACGATGGTGTGACCGCTGATTTGCACAGCAGCGCCAAGCTGATCAAGGACTTTGTCGGCAAAGCCACCGCCAAGTATCACACCCAGCCTGACCGGGTGTTCCTGGTGGGGTTCAGCCAGGGTGCGATCATGTCGTATGAGGTGGCTCTACGTGACCCGCAGCTGGTGCGCGGCATTGCGGCGTTGAGTGGCAGCGTGCTGCCGGTGCTCAAGGCTGAGCTCAAGCCGGACGAACGCTTGAACAAACTGGCGATCTTTATTGGCCACGGCACCCTGGACCAGGCACTGCCGTATGCGTCGGCGACGCGGGCCAATGAGGTGTTGGTGGGGCTTGGGTTGAAGCCGGAGTTTCATGGCTATCCGGGGATGAACCACACGGTCAGTGAGGCGGAAGTGCAGGACTTGAAAGCGTGGCTGGAAACGAGTTTGAAGTGAGCGCGCTGAACAAAGGTGGGAGGGGGCTTGCTCCCGATAGCGCAGTGACAGTGAACAGATTCATTAGCTGATCCACCGCCATCGGGGGCAAGCCCCCTCCCACATTTGATGGGTGTTGTCAGGACTATTTGTTATTTGCCGCCGGTAATCTGCTTCACCAGCTCTGCATGCCCCTTCGCATCATCGGCCCGCGAGATCGCCTGGATTACCAGCAAGTGGTTGCCGGAGCCGCCGAGGAACGTGGAGTTCAAGGTCTTGCCACCGCCCTGGGTGGCGGTGCTGTCCACCTGGCGCAGGCCCAGGCCCTTGAAGGTCAGTTTCTTTTCGCTCAGCTTCTTGAAGTCGGGCAGGGCGGCGCTCTGGTCCTTGACGAAACCGGCCACGGCGCCGTCGAGGAACTGCGGGTCGTTGTCCTTGATGGTTACACCGTCGTTACGCACGGTTTCGGCGACGATCACCACGCTTTTCGTGGTCTGGTTGGCGTACATCGTGCCTTGGGTATCGGCGGTGCCGTCCTCGGCCTTGCCGGCTGGCAGGGCGTCGGCGGCGTAAGCCTTGGGCAGGTTGAAGTTGAACTTACCGCCCAGAGTGGAGATGGTTTGCGTGGCCGGCTTGGCGGCGGCGAACACGCTGCCGGCGGTAAGCGCGAGGGCCAACAGGACTGCGGTCTTGGTGAAATTGACCATGAAGCGCTCCAAGGATGAACGAAATTGCGGCGTATTCTGTCAGAAAATTCGCAATATCGTTCATCCTTAGCCTCACACCTTGTCGGACTCTTCCTCAAGTCGATCCATCTCAAACAGTCGCGCCAGTTCGGCGCGGGCTTCCTGGGCGGTTTGCATCACCTTGGCCGCATCGTCGTACACCGCATGCTGGGCGGCGAGCACTTGCAGGTCGTGGTTCTTGAAGCGGGTGATGCGGGCATCGGCCTGGGCCTGGCTCAACCCCAGGCCCACCAGGGTACGGCGGCTCATTTCCAGGCTGGAGTAGAAGGTCTCGCGAACCGGTGACGCGTCGAGGTCCACCAGGCGGTGCACGTGCTGGCGGTTACGGGCGCGGGCGATGATCTTCATGTGCGGGTAGAGATTGCGCACCAGTTCGGCGGTCTTGATGTTGATCTCCGGGTCGTCCATGGCGATCACGAAGAATTCCGCCTGGTCGACCTTGGCCGCGTGGAGAATCTCGGGGCGTTGTGGGTCACCGTAGAACACCGGCATGCCGCCGAAACTGCGGGTCAGCTCGATGGTTTCCACCGAGGTGTCGAGGGCGATGAAGGAGATGTTCTGTGCACGCAGGATCCGCGCGACGATCTGGCCCATACGGCCCATGCCGGCGATCACCACCCGCGGCGCATCGCTTTCGATGGTGCGGTATTCCTCCGGTACTTCCACCGGCTTGACCTTGGGCTTGAACAGCTTCGGGCACACCAGCAGCAACAGCGGCGTGACGGCCATGGACAGGGTGATGGTCAGCACCAGCACGTCGTAGAGGTGCGGTTCGAACAGGCCCTGGTCGCGGCCGATCTTGAACACCACAAAGGCGAACTCACCGCCCGCGGCCAGCACCACACCCAGGCGCAGGGCGCTTTCGCGGTTGAGATCACCCACCATACGCCCCACGGCGTACAGCAGCGGCAGCTTCAAACCGATCAACAGCAGGGTCAGGCCGATCACAACCAGCGGCGAGCTGAGCAGCAGGCTGAGGTTGGCGCCCATGCCCACGCTGATAAAGAACAGCCCCAGCAGCAGGCCCTTGAACGGCTCGATCTGGGATTCCAGTTCGTGGCGGTACTCCGAGTCCGCCAGCAGCAGGCCGGCGAGGAAGGCACCGAGGGCCATGGACACGCCCACCAGTTCCATCAACCAGGCGGTGCCGATGACCACCAGCAAGGCGGTGGCGGTGGACACTTCGCGCAGGCCGGTCTTGGCGACGATGCGAAACACCGGCCGCAGCAGGTAGCGCCCGCCGATGATCACCACGGCAATACTGCCGAGGATCTGCAGGACGTGTTGCAGGCCTTGGGCTTCGGTGGTCGGATGATCGCTGCCGGCCAGCAGCGGCACCATGGCAATCAACGGGATCGCGGCGATGTCCTGGAACAGCAGGATCGCAAACGCCAGGCGTCCGTGGGGCTGGTTCAGCTCCTTGCGCTCGGCCAGGCTTTGCAGGCCAAATGCGGTGGACGACAGCGCCAGGCCAAGGCCGAGCACGATTGCGCTGTTCCACGACTGGCCAAACAGCCACAACGCCACCACGCCCATGACCAGGCCAGTGAGCAGTACCTGGGCCAGGCCGACGCCAAATACCGCCTTGCGCATCACCCATAAACGCTTGGGCGACAGCTCCAGGCCGATGATAAACAGCAGCAACACCACGCCTAATTCGGAGAACTGCGCCACGCTTTGCGGGTTGCCGATCAGGCCCAACACCGACGGACCGATGATCACACCGGCAAACAGATAGCCCAACACCGCGCCCAATTGCAGGCGCTTGGCCAGGGGCACGGTCAGCACGGCCGCGAGCAGGAACACCACGGCTGCTTGTAACAGGTTGCCTTCATGGGGCATTTCGAACTCCAGGATCTTTAAAACCAATCGACAGGAGGGTATTAGAGCGCTTTTTATCTTTCGAAAATTGTGTTTTTGCTGCGTTTGAAGGGACAACACGCCAGTGCGTGTTTGGCGGCGGGCGGTTCACGCCGGCTTGCGGTACAAACCCACGGCCAGGCCGACGATGATGATCGCAATCGAGATCAGGTCCGGCGTGGAAACACGCTCGCCAATCAGCAGCATCGAACTGCTGATCCCGAACACCGGAATCAACAACGACAGTGGCGCCACCGTGGACACCGGGTACAGCTTGAGCAGCGAGTTCCAGCCCCAGTAGGCAAAGTGCGTCGCCAGGTACACCTGAAACAGAATGGACAGGATCGCCATGATGTCGAGGCTCGACTGCAAGCCTTCGAACGGCGCGCTGCCATGCATCAGCCAGGCCATAAGAAATAACGGGATCGGCGGAAACAGGCTGGCCCACACCATGAACGAGAAGACCTCAGTGACCCCCGACTTCTTGATGATGACGTTGCCCACGCTCCAGGCCAGCGCGCTGAATACGATCAGCATCACGCCCAGCACTGCGTGGCTGCCTTCCCGGGTGGAGATGATAGCTGCCAGGCCGATCAGGGCTAGAAATGCACCTGCCATTTGCGTCCCGCGGAGTTTTTCCCTGAACAACACGCAACCCCAGCCCATGGTGAAAAATACGCTGAGTTGAATGATCAATGACGCGATGCCGGGGCTCACACCCCTTTCGATGCCATAGTTGATCACGCCCCACATGCCCAACCCGAAGATGACGCCGTAGGCGGCCACGTAGCTGAATTTGACAGCGGGGCGCTTGATGAAGAACACCAGTGGCAGGGCGGCGAGGGCAAAGCGGATGCCCGTGAGGACGAAGGGGTCGACCGAGCGCAGGCCCAGTTTGGTAATGGGGAAATTCACCCCCCATACCAAGGTGACGAGCACGGCGAGCGCCAGATGTTTTTTCAGCATGGAATGTTCCCTTGGTCATTACAGTTATCCAAGGGCGTGGATGTTAGGGGGTGGTTGGCTGGCCCGCTTGCTATGTAAGGTCATATTTTGACAGAATCAGGCCATGATTCCGACCTTTGACCCCGCCAGCCCTGAAGCCGTGGTAACACTGCGCGAATACCCTTGCGGCACCGTCTTTGAGCGGCACACGCATTCACGTGGGCAGTTCGCCTATGCCTCCACCGGCGCGCTGAAAATGTTCACCGATCTCGGCAACTGGGTGGTACCGCCGCAGCGGGCGATCTGGGTGCCGAGTGGTGTGCCCCACGCTATGCATATGCGCGGGGATGTGGTGATGCTCAATACCTACTTGAACGCCGAGGCGGCTGAGCGGGCGGGGTTGCAGGAGCGCTGCCAAGTGTTTGAAGTGTCGCCCCTGCTCAGGCATTTGCTTGAGGCGGCGTTGGCTATCGACTCCTCGACATTACCCAGCGTGAGGCATCACTGCGTGCTGACGCTGTTGATTGATGAAATCGGAGCCATGCCCGAGCTGCCACTCAGCGCGCCATTGCCGTGCGAGTCGCGGCTGGCGCGAGCCTGTCAGCGCTTCCTGGATGCGCCCACGCAGAAAATCACCCTTGATGAGATGGCTGATTGGTCGAACATGAGCCGGCGCACCTTCACCCGCCATTTCTACGAGGGCACGGGGATGACGTTCGTGTCCTGGCGCCAGCAGGTGTGCCTATTGGAAGCCACCGCACGGCTAAGCCACGGCGCGTCCATCACCGAGGTAGCGCTCGAATTGGGGTTCAGCAGTTCCAGTGCATTCACCTCCGTGTTCCGGCGCAACCTGGGGGATTCGCCGGCGCGCTACCTGGCCAAATCAAAGGCTGCGGCGCAGTTCTGATCCTTCGCGACCGCCACGCCGGTCAGGATTCACCGTCCTACAAGCCTCCCTTTGGTATTATCGCCGTCCCTCGTCACCAGGAGTCACCGGCCCATGCAGCACCAGTGGGATGAAATGCACCGCACCCGCAAGCCCACGTTCGTATTGTGCGGCGAGCCTCAGGGGGATGTGCTCAATCTCTATGTGCACGGTTACTCGGCGTTCTTCAACCGGCAACAACTGGGCAATTTCAAGGCGCAGCTCGCGGGTATCGAAGGGTCGACCAACCTGATGCTGTTCTGGCCGGCGGGGCATTTCCTGGAAAACCTGTTTGCGCCCTTCAAGGATGTGATCGCCGCGATGCTGGGTGGTGGTGGCATCGGTGCTGCGACCGTAGGCGTGGGCAAGGCGATTGCGTATTTTCTCGACCACTATAAAAGCGTCGAGGCGCGGGTGGACGAAGTGGCCAGGAGCTTGCTGCCGGAGCTGGCCAGCTACCTGCATGGCGAGTCGCTGGAGGTGCGGCGTATCAACCTGATCGGTCATTCCCTGGGGGCGCGGATTCTGGTCAAGAGCCTGCTGGCCAGCCCGGACACCGCGCGCGAGCTGCCATTGGACAACCTGCTGTTGATGGGCGGCGCGATCTGTACGTCTAGCCCTTGGGAAGAGGTGTGCGCGCCGCTCAAGGGGCGGGTGATCAATTGCCATTCCAGCAAGGACTGGGCCCTGGCGATGAAGCCGGACACCGAGCGGTGCATCGGCCGGTACGCGATCCCGGTGACGCCGGCGCTCAAGGCCAAGGTCACCAATGTGCACTTGGCCACCTTCGATCACGCCGCCTACTGGCCGCAGTTGCAGACCGTGGTGCAGTACACCGACCTGTTGCAGGAGCGGCGCGGCCTGATTCGTTCCGACCAGCGCAGCAGCGAGGTACGCTTTGCCGAAGAGGACGTCGACTTGTTTCCGGCCCTGGTGCAGGCGCGGCCGGAAGAGCTGAAGTTTCTCGCCGAATTGATGGCGCAAAAGCGCAGTGCATCGATCGACGCCACGGTGCGCGAGCCGCTCAAGCTGGCCATCGAGTTGCAGCGCATGGGCGGCGATAGTTTTATGAACCTGGCCCGTGGCCACGGCGTGAACTATCGCCAGATTGCCGAAGATGTGGCGCAGCGGCTGGGGATCAAGTTTTCCGAGCCCGTCGCAACCGTTGCGCTGGCTGACCTTGAAGCCCTGGTCGCGGAAAAACTGATTGAGCAGTACAAGGACAAACTCAGCAACGCCGACCGCCAGGTATTCGACGCAGAGCTCAAGGCGGCTGCACAGAAAGAGCAGGGGCTGTTCAGCCGTTTCGATGTCGGCCGCTCGGCCACTACGGCATTGAGTGGCACGGCGCTGGCCGGGTTGACCGGGTTTATCCTGCGTCGTGGTGCGGCCACGGCGATCCCGGTGGTGGGCCAGGCGCTGGCGGCGGCGATGCTGCTGGTGAGCGGTGTACGGGCGTTTTCCGGCCCGGCCTATTCGATTACCACCCTGGCGGTGTTGGTGGTCGGGGTGATTCGCCAGCGCATGGAGCGTGAAGCCTTGAACCAGGAGATGGACCTGGTGGTGCAGGTGGTGGAGGCGTTTGACCTGCCTCGGGAGACGGTGATGCGCACCGTTGCGTCTGACTGATAAGCTGAGCCCCTGTCGAGTGTGTTTGCCTGGGATACCGCGTGAAATTCAGCCTGCCGAAAATCGCTACCGCTCCATTCTGCCCGCCGGAAGTGGCGGGCTCCGTCGCCGTTGACCCCACGGCGTCGTTCTTCAAACGCATTCTTATGTTTGCCGGCCCCGGCCTGCTGATCTCCATCGGCTACATGGACCCGGGCAACTGGGCCACGGCCATCGAAGCCGGGTCGCGCTACGGCTACAGCCTGTTGTTCGTGGTGTTGCTCGCCAGTCTGGCGGGGATGGCGGTGCAGTGCCTGTGCTCACGCCTTGGCATCGCTACCGGCAAGGACCTCGCACAACTGTGCCGTGAGCGCTACAGCAAACGCTCCGCACGCACCCAGTGGGTGTTGGCGGAAATCTCCATTATCGCCACGGACCTTGCCGAAGTGCTCGGCTGCGCCCTGGCGTTTCACCTGCTGCTGGGCGTTTCCCTGACCACCGGCATTGTCATCACCGCCTTCGATACGCTGTTGGTCCTGGCCCTGCAAAACCGTGGTTTTCGCCGCCTGGAAGCGATCATGCTGGCGCTGGTGGCGACCATCGGCGTGTGTTTCTTTATTGAGCTGGTGCTGATCAAACCTTATTGGCCGGATGTGTTCAGTGGTTTCACCCCATCCCTTTCGGCCATCAGCGATGCCGCGCCGTTGTACCTGGCTATCGGTATTCTCGGCGCCACGGTGATGCCCCATAACCTCTACCTGCACAGCTCGATCGTGCAAACCCGCCTGATCGGCAAAGACCTCGCGAGCAAACAGGACGCGGTCAAGCTGGCCCGGATCGACACCATTGGCTCCCTGGCCCTGGCACTGCTGGTCAACGCCGCCATCCTGATACTCGCCGCCTCCGCCTTCTACAAGACGGGGCACACTGAGGTGGTCGAGATCCAGGACGCCTACCGCTTGCTCGACCCGCTGGTGGGCGGCGCCTTTGCCAGCATCCTGTTCGGCATCGCCTTGCTGGCGTCCGGGCAAAGCTCGACCTTTACCGGCACCATCGCCGGGCAAGTGATCATGGAGGGCTACCTCAACCTGCGCATTCCCTGCTGGCAACGCCGCCTGATCACCCGTGGGCTGGCGCTGATCCCGGCGTTTCTCGGGGTGTGGTTGATGGGTGACCAGGCCATTGGCAAGCTGCTGATCCTCAGCCAGGTGGTGCTCAGCCTGCAGTTGCCGTTCGCGTTGTACCCCTTGATCCGCATGACCGGCGACAAGCAACTGATGGGGCCGTTCGTCAATCGCCTGCATACCCGCGTGTTGGCGTGGTTTCTGTTTGCGGTCATCAGTGGGGCCAATGCGTGGTTGATTGGACAGTGGGTGTTCTGAGTTCCGGGCAGTGGGTGTGGACTACACCAGAATGGCCAGGGATGTGTATTGGGCAATCTGCGCGTCGGCGGTCATTAGCCTCATCGGTTCACTGATGGCTGTCGCTACGATGAGCCGATCAAAAGGGTCTTTGTGATGATGCTCAAGATCCTTTACGGCAATCGCGTGTTCTGAGGTGATGGGCAGTTCGACGAAACCGCTTTCAAGGCAATATTCCCGGATTTCGTCCAGGTCGGCATCGAGTTTTCCAAGGCCGACCTTGATCGCCATTTCCCAGAAGGTTGCCGCGCTGACGTAAATCTCTGCGGCATTCTCGATCAGTCGTCGGGCTTTGCTGGATAGCTTCGGGTCATCACTCAGTGCCCAGAGCAGAACATGGGTATCCAGCAGCACCCTCATGGATGGCTGCCTGCAAACGTATCCAGCAGGTCATCTGGCAGGGGCGCTTCAAAATCCTCGGGGACAACCAGCTTTCCTTTCATCACGCCAATTCGCTGACCTTTGGATTTCCCCACGGGGACGAGTTGCGCCATCGCACGTCCATGCTTGGCAATGGTGATAATTTTGCCGGCGGCGGCGTCATCCACCAGTTTTGACAGGTTATTTTTTGCTTCGCCCAAGGGTACGGTAATCATGAGGTGCTCCGCGTATTTTGGCCAAATATAGCCAAAACTGGGCGAGCTATCCAAGACGGGCCGACCGCTGGTTGCCGCCGCGCGTTCATCGCGCGATGGCTTTGGGTACATGAAAACCATGGCATCTCTCCAAAAAAGACATCGCCAAAGTCTGCCGCAATGCACCCAGTCCAAAATATAGTGGCTCGTTAAATCAGACCGAGCCTACTTTTACTACTCGGAAAATTCCTCAACCGCTCATCGATCCCAATACGGCACCGTCCCAAAACACTCCACAAAGTAATCAATCACCGTGCGCACTTTCAGCGACAGGCGCCGGCTCCCCGGCCACAACGCCGCAATCTGCTGGGGCTCGAGGGTTGTCGCCACATCGTAGTCCGTCAGCACCGCCTGCAAGGTGCCGGCGCGCAGGCCTTCGCCGATCAGCCAGGACGGAAACACCACCAGCCCCAGGCCTTGTTCGGCGGCGTGGGTGAGGGTGTCGGCATGGTTGCCGGTGATCGGGCCCTTAACGCTATAGGGTGTCCAGTCGTCCTGGCCCTTGCGGAAAAACCAGCGTTGCTGGCCGGTGATGCCCTTGTAGGCCAGGCACTGGTGGTGGATCAGTTCTTCAGGGTGTCGGGGCATGCCATGCCGGGCCAGGTAGGCGGGGCTGGCCGCGAGGCGAAAGCGCTGGGGTGCGAAGATGCGTGCCTGCATGCTGGAATCGTTGAGCACGCCGATACGAAACAGCAGGTCGGTGCCGTCTTGCAGCGGGTCGACGAAGGTGTCGGTTTGCTGGATGTCCAGTTGCAGTTTCGGGTAGCGCCGGCATAACTCACCCAGCCACGGTGACAGGTGACGCTGGCCGAACACCATCGGTGCGTTGATGCGTACCAGGCCGCTGGGTTCGCTTTCCTGCTCCTGCAGGGCCTGGCCGGCGGCTTCCAGTTGTTCGAGCATCACGCGCGCGTGCCGCCCCAGCAGGCGCCCGGCCTCGGTGGGGCTTACCGCGCGGGTGTGACGATAGAGCAACTGCTGGCCGAGGGCTTGTTCCATCAGTTGGATCTGCCGGGAAATCGAGGAGGGCGCCAAGCCTTCACGGCGGGCTACTTCAGAAAAACTACCGTGATCCAGCACGGCGACGAACAGGCGCAGCGCCTTGAAACTCAATTCATTCAAACCCTGCATCGTGGCTCCGTGCTGTGCGTTCTGCGCAAAGGTGTTGTCCGCATACTCCCATTTATCGCACAGAACGACCACCGGATAATGCGCGTCATCCAATCCTTTGTTGACGTGCAGGTGATGTATGCAAGCAAGTTCCATCGAGGCTGTGGCGCAAGCCACGCCGAAGAAAAACCTCCTACGGCTGCTGCTGTTGCCGCTGGTGATCCTGGCCGGCATGGGCTTGTCGGTCGAGGCAGGATTGCTCGGGCCGCTCGGCGTGCAAGTGGGGCACCTGTGGGCAACCTTGAGCATCTTCGGCGTGGGCTCGGCGATTCTGTTTTTGCTGCTGCTGTTCAGCGGCCCGCAGAAGGGGCCGGCGCTGTCCGAGCTGCCGCGCTGGCAATTGATCGGTGGGTTCCTGGGGCCGATGTATGTGGTGGTGCTGACCCTGGCCACGCCGCACATCGGTATTGCCATGACCATGATCGCGATTTTGTCCGGCCAGGTGGGCAAGAGCGTGCTGATCGATCATTTCGGTTGGTTCGGCACCGCACGCAAACGGGTCAATGGCGAGCGCTGGATAGCCCTGGCGTTGATTGTGGCGGCACTTGTTCTGATAGCACGAGGGTAAGGCGATGAATCTGATTCTGTTATTGGTGCTGGTGATTGCTGCAGGTGCGGTGCTGAGTGTGCAGGCGGCGATCAATGGGCGCCTCGGCCAGTCGGTAGGCGTGTTGCGCAGCAGTCTGCTGACGTTTGCGGTGGGCGCGCTCACCACCGCACTGCTGATTTTCTTCTTCGAACCGGCCCAGACCTTCAGCCTGCTGGACGTCCCCAAATGGCAACTGACCGGCGCATTGTTCGGCGTGGTGTACATGATGGTGATGGTCGGGGCGGTGCCGGTGGTCGGTACTGCGGTGGCAACCGTGGCCGTGATCACCGGGCAATTGGGCATGGGCATGCTGATCGATAACTTCGGGTGGCTGGGCAACCCGGCTGTCGAACTGTCGAGCAGCCGCATCCTGGCGATGGTGTGTCTGGCGCTGGCCTTGGTGTTCATGTACCGCAGCAATACGCGTACCGACTGATGGTTTGAACCATCGCCGACGGCGGGCAGTCACTGCTTAAGGTGCTGGCAACCGCCGCACCGGACGACCATGAAGAAGGAGTCTGGCCATGCCTGATCAAACCTGTGCCTGCCCACATTGCAAGTGTGTGCTGGGCGTCGATGCGGTAATGAAGGACGGTAAGGGCTATTGCTGCCAGGGCTGTGCCGAGCACCATGCCCATGGCGAGCCTTGTTCGGCTGCAACGGGGTGCGAGTGTGCCAAGTCGGCCAAAGGCTGAATACGTTCGCAGGGAGCCTGAAATAGTGGGCTCCCTGCGTATCGATTATTGGGGTTCCAGCTCCAGGCGCAGGCTGTGGTCGGACAAATGCCGGCTGTCTTTTACCACGCCGCTTGTTCGTCGACCTTCGAGTGCCAGCACCAGGGTTTGCGCATCATGCAAATCGTCCGGCAACGGCTGGAACACCTTCAGCACCAGCCAGCCGGGTTTGTGCTGCACGCTCACCTGGCACTCGACATGCTTGGCCAATGGCCCGAACAACGTGTCCCGGGTGTAATCGATGCGCGCTTTGCCGTTGATTGAATCCATGCTCATTTCTCCTTGATCAAGCCTGGGCGCGCACATCCGAGCGGCGCCATTGCACGTTTTTTATGCCAAATTTCTCGGCCTGTTCCTGGCTGGTCTTCTTCACCTGCTCGCGGGCGAAACGGCCGATACGGCCCACGCCAGCGTCACAGCTTGCCCAATGCCAGGCCTCCAAGGTATCCAGCTTTTCCAGACGGATAATGAATGACTTGGCTTCGCCATGGAGGGTGTAGTCGATCACAAACAGTTTTGCGTTATTCATTGGCCCATCAACCCTGGTGGTGTAAACAAGTGATCGCCCCAGGCGGCAAAAATTCACTCGGATTGTCGAGCGGTGGTCATTACCATGACGGCTTACCCATCGATAGACGTGCACCTCATGGCCCTGGCCGCGCCCCCCGACCTCAGTGATCACGCTGTCCCCGTGCAACCCCTGGCACGCACGTACCCGCGTGGCTTGTATGTGGAGCCCCATCGGCACGACTGGGGCCAATTGCTCTATGCCATGAGCGGCGTGATGTGGGTCGAGACGCCTCGTGAAGCCCTGGTGGTGCCGCCCCAGCGTGCGGTCTGGCTGCCGCCGGGGGTTGAGCACGGCATCCGGGTGGTGTCGGATTTGCAGATGCGCAATATCTACTTGCGCCCGGCCTTGGCGGCGACATTGGACAGCCAGGTGCAGGTGATTGAAGTCGGTGGGCTGCTGCGCGAATTGGTCGTCACGCTGGTGGAGCAGGGCGACAGCGGTGACGCGGGGTATTACGACGCGGTGGTCGGCCTGGCCCTGCTGGAGTTGCGCCGGGCACGCCGCTCGCAGATCCGTATCGCCATGCCGGTGGAGGCCGATCGCCGGCTGATCAGCGCGTGCCAGGCGGTCATGGCGGCGCCGTCCCTGGAGATACCTTTCGAGCAGCATGCTGAGGCGGCAGGTGCCAGCGTGCGCACCTTGGCGCGGTTGTTCCAGCACCACCTGGGCATGGGCTTTGCCGAATGGCGTCGCCAGGTGCAATTGGCCACGGCGGTGGCCGAGTTGATCCAGGGCCAGTCGGTCAGCGCTATTGCGCGGTCCCTGGGCTATTCGCCGAGCAGTTTCAGCGACATGTTCCGGCGAGAACTGGGGATGGCGCCTTCTCAGTATGTGAGTTGGCCGAAATCCTGAAGCGTTTGGCCGATGCTGCCGGGATGGGCTTCCTACACTAAGCCCATCAAATCACCAGGCGCTGCCCCCATGAGTTACCTGATCTCCCTTGTCATTGGCCTCTTTGTCGGCGTGATCTACGGCGCACTGGACTTCCGCTCGCCCGCACCACCCGCCATTGCGCTGGTGGGCCTGATGGGCATGCTGCTCGGCGAAAAACTCTGGCCCATGGGCCGGCAGTTGGTCAGCGGTTGGTTGTCCTGATTCCTTTTCTCCCTTCGATGGATACTGGCAATGAAAGCACTGCAATTTTCCGCCACTGGCGACCTCACCGCCCTGAGCTTCGTCGACGTCGCCACGCCGGTGCCGGCCGCCGATGAAGTGCTGGTACAGATCAAGGCCGCCGGCCTCAATCCCAGCGATGTGAAGAACGTACTCGGGCGTTTCCCCTACACCAGCGTGCCACGCATACCGGGCCGCGACTTTGCCGGCGTGGTTGTGCAAGGTCCGCAGGCGCTGGTGGGGCAGGAGGTCTGGGGCACCGGTCGCGACCTGGGCTTTTTCGCCGACGGTTCCCACGCCCAGTACCTCACCGTCTCGGCCAAAGGCGTGGCGCATAAACCCGCCCACCTGAGTTTTGCCCAGGCCGCCAGCCTGGGGGTGCCGTACACCACCGCCTGGGATGCGCTGGCGCGCAGTGGCGTGGGCAAAGACACGCGGTTGCTGGTGATCGGCGCTAATGGGGCGGTGGGCAGTGCGGCATTGGCCTTGGCGAGGGTACTTGGTGCGCAGGTGTTGGCAGCGGTACGCAAGGCTGACCAGGTCGAGGTGTTGCAGGCGCAAGGGGTCGACGCGATTGCGTTGGGCAAGCCCGAAGCGCTGGGCGCGCAGGTCAATGCGGTATTCAAGGGTGGCGCCGATGTGATCTTCGACACCACCGGTTTCTGGCTGCCGGCGGCCGTGGCGGGCCTGGCGCCGTTCGGTCGCATCGCGATCATTGCCGCGCCGGTGGACGGCCACGTACAACTGCCGGCCCTGGGCCTGTATCGCAAGGGCGGCTCGGTGGTGGGGATCAATTCACTGCTCTACAACTGTGAACAGTGCGCGGTGATGCTGGAGCAGTTCGGGCGTTTCTTCGATGACGGCCTGCTGCCGCTGCCGACCGGCCTGCGCGAAGTGGCGCTGGCCGATGGCGTGCAGTGCTATGAGGACGTGAGTCAAGGCAGTGCGGACAAGATCATTTTGCTGCCTTGACACATTCTGATGTGCACTAGGCTTCTGGGACGCCTTTTTCCCATGCCGACCAGTTCTTGAGGATCGCCTGTACCAGCGGGTTACCCGTGCGGTAGAGGTTTTCCAACGCCGGTACGAACCCACCCTGGTCGGCGTATTTGAGCAGGTTGTCCACTTCGCTGTAGCCAGGGTACGGGCGGTCGAAGTCCGATCCGGCACGTACGACGGCCAGGCGCTGGATGTCCACTAACCCTTCACGGCTGGCGCGTAGCAGGGCTTCATAGGTGGAGTTGTCCTCCTGTTGGGTGGTGCAGTATTCGCCTTTGTTATCCGTGAGCAATTTGGTCCACACCTCGGCGCGTTCGCTCAGGCGCGTGCCGGAGAACCAGGTATTGCCCGCCAGGGTGTCGCAGCGGGTGACTTGCGGCGGCTGGTTGGCGGGTGCGGCGGGGTAGTGTTTGCGCCAGGCGGCGGACTCTTTGCTTTCCGTAAGTTCGACTGTGTGCGACAGGGCGAACGCTTTGGCCTGCAGTTTGGGGTTCAGCTCAAACACTTCGGTCTTGTAGTCCAGTGGCGGCTTTTCGTTGGGGCCCTTGGTGTTGATGCCAAGGTAGCCGGTCGGCCAATCCTTGGGTGCATCCCGCGAATCCAGTTCCCACTGGGTGCCGAATTCCACCAGGTAGTGGGCCCAGGCGGCGGTGCCGATGGTGCCGTGTTTCGGGCTGATGCCGGCAATCCCGGCGATCAGGAAATAGCTCTGGCGCAGGTCGAACTTGGGCGACAAGGCCAGGGCCAGGGTGGACGCGGCAGCGTTGGTCTGGCCCATGCCGGTCACCAGCAGGCACACGTCCCGGGTGTTGCAGCGGATCACCGGGTATTCGGCGGACAGGCCCGGCACGCGCACTTCCTGCTTGAGTTCCAGGCGGTCGATCCAGGTTTGCGCCTCGGGGGCGAACATGGTGATCAGCATCACCTTGGGCTTGATGGGGGCAGCAGAATCAGCCAGCACCACGTGGGGCAGCAGCGCCAGGCCGACGGCCAGCGAAAGACGGGTAAACGTATTCATCTAATACTCCTTGATCAGAATTGGTAGCCCACGCCGGCGTAATAACCCCAGCCGTCGGAGCGGGCGCGAAAGTTACCCTCGCCGAAGTTCAACTCACTGCCGTCTTCCCAGTTGCCGCCGTTATGAAAATAACGACCGACCAGGGTAAAGCGCAGGTGGGTGAACGAATACAGCAGCACGTTGGTCGCCACCAGGGCGTTGGCGGTGCGCGCCGGGTTGTCCTTGTGCAGGTCCGAGCCGAAATCGTAGTTGGTGAAACCGATGTAGGTCAGCGAGGCGCCGTTGTCGAACTTGCCGATGGGCACGATGTATTTCATCTGCGCGCGGTAGCCGTCCCAGGAATACTCATTGCTGGCGCCGTAGTTTTCCCATTGGTAACGCCCGTAGAAGTTCGCCGACAGGTTGACACGCGAGTGGGTGTCGATGTCGGTGCCGAGGCCGCTGTACAGGGTGTTGGCTCGGTTGGCCTTATTGCTGCCGTGGTCGTAGATCCAGTCGAACGCCACATACCATTCCTTGAACGGGCCGATGGCCAGGCTGCGTCCGGCCAGGTAGTCGATGGAGATACGCGGCTCGTGCTCCATGAAGACCGGCGAGCCATGGTCCCACGCGCCTTTGTCGTTACTGTTGCCGATGCCGAGGATCTTCGGCACGTCGATGTAGCCGTACAACTCGAAGGGCCCCTTGCGGCCGAAGTACTCGTATTCCAGGTAGACATCATCCTGGGGCTTGGGGCCGAAGCTGATGTCTTTGCTGCCGATCAGCGTCAGGTCCTGGTTGAACCATTCCGACAGATAGACGCCTTTTTTCGCCGGGCTGGCCTCAGGGCTCAGGGTTTCGCCCTGTGCTGAGTCATCGACGGGTTTTTCCTGCGCCAAAATGGGCGCGCTGAGTACTCCCGTTACGGCGGCCAGTAGCAAGGAAACACCAAAGCAGGCACGGGGCCTTGAGGTTGGGTGCATTGAAAGTCCCTATTCGTACGCGGTTTGAACCCGATTCATCGGGTCGTGGGGAACTTGGCGGTCAAGTTCGTACCGCAAACGGTTGCACAGGCTGTACCAACTTTACTTAATGGCTTGAATGCCATGGAAAAAAGCAGAATTACTCGACCTTTTGATCAGAAATGACTGGGTGTCATTTTCTCGATGGGGTTGAACAGGTGCATCGCCGTTTCACGGCGGTATTCACTGGGCGTCTGGTGCATCTCGATTCGAAAGTGCCGGTTGAAGTTGGACAGGTTGGCGTAGCCCACTTCAAAACAAATATCCGCCACCGACATCTCGCTTTGCAGCAACAACCGGCAGGCGCGTTGCACGCGGAATTTGCGCATCAGGTCGATAAATCCATGGCCCGTGTTGCGCTTGAAGAAGCGTGAGAAGCCAGGTTCGCTCATGTCCAACTGTTGGGCGATCACTGACAGGCGCACGTCGCCGGTGAGTTCGCGCATCAGGTAGTCGAAGGCCTTGTTGATGCGCTCGGCGCTGCGGGCGTCCAGGGTCGGAGCGTAACAGGGGCTGGCCAGGGCCTTTACCTGCTGCGCCGGGGCGTTTTTCAGGTAGTCGAGCAGTTGCAGGAACAGGGTCAGCCGTTGCAGGCCGTGGGCGCTGCCGATGGCTTCCATCAACCGTGCGGCCTGCACGGCGGTGTCGCCACTGAATTCCAGGCCGCGCCGGGCCTGTTCGAACAACGGCTGCAAGTCGCCGAGTTCGGGCAGGGTCTGGCGCAGGGCAAGCAGGGCGGCGCCGTCGAATTGCAGCACCACGTCGCGACCGCTCAAATGTTCGCCGGGGGCCAGTTCGCCGATCCAGTCATGGGGCAGGTCGGGGCCGATCAGGGCCACATGCCCGGCACTGAACGCACCGATATAGTCGCCCGCCACCAACTTGCCGCTGCCCTGGCGAATCAGGTGGATTTCGAATTCAGGGTGGTGGTTCCAGCGCGCCAGATCGTAAGGGTAGTCGTGTTCGAACCAGCGAAAGCAGTGCTGCGGCTCGGGCAGGATCACCTCAAGCTCGGCGGGGCGGTGTTCGAACAGCGTGGCGCGACTGACGGGCATGGTGATGCCTCTTCTATGGGTGCAGTCGCCTCAAAATACGCGGGTTGGCGCTACCTTCGCTACCCCCGGTTTCGCCTGGCACTGATACTTTTTTGCGCCCTATGCAGCGGTTAAAAAAGTATCAGCCAGGCATGCGTCAGGCGTTTGTGAGGGCCCGGCCCAAGCTGCTGTAATCGGCCCTCAACAACAAAAACAACAGGTGGAAACCGCTATGTTCAAGCTCCCGCAAGCGTTGTTCCTGCTTTCCGGCCTGGCCTTGGCCATGCCCAGCCATGCTGCCGACACTGTGACCATCGCTACCGTCAATAACAGCGACATGATCCGCATGCAGCGTCTGTCCAAGGTGTTCGAGCAGCAGCACCCGGACATCCAGCTCAACTGGGTGGTGCTCGAAGAAAACGTGCTGCGCCAGCGCCTCACCACCGATATCGCCACCCAGGGCGGCCAGTTCGATGTGCTCACCATCGGCACCTACGAAACCCCGCTGTGGGGCGCCAAGCACTGGCTGGAACCGCTGACCCAACTGCCAGCCGATTACGACGCCGACGATATCTTCCCCTCGGTGCGCCAGGGCCTGTCGGTCAACGGCACCTTGTATGCCTTGCCGTTCTACGGGGAAAGCACCGTCACCTACTACCGCACCGACCTGTTCAAGCAAGCCGGCCTGAGCATGCCGGCGCACCCGACCTGGACGCAGCTCGGTGAATTCGCCGCCCAGCTCACCGCCAAGGACAAAGGCCAGTACGGCATGTGCCTGCGCGGCAAGGCCGGTTGGGGCGAGAACATCGCGCTGCTGAGCACCATGGCCAACGCTTTTGGTGCGCGCTGGTTCGATGAGCAGTGGAAGCCTGAGTTGACCAGCCCCGAGTGGACCGCCGCCGCCAACTTCTACGTCAACACCCTCAAGCAATATGGGCCGCCCGGCGTGTCCAGCAACGGTTTCAACGAAACCCTGGCGCTGTTCAACAGCGGCAAGTGCGCGATCTGGGTCGATGCCAGCGTCGCCGGCTCCTTCACCACCGACAAGAGTCAAAGCAAAGTCGCCGACAGCGTAGGCTTCGCCGCGGCCCCCACCGAAGTCACCGACAAAGGCTCCTCCTGGCTGTACGCCTGGTCGCTGGCGATCCCGGCCACTTCCCAGCACAAGGACGCCGCCAAGGCCTTTATCGCCTGGGCCACGTCCAAGGACTACATCCAGCTGGTCGCCGATAAAGAAGGCATCACCAACGTACCGCCCGGTACCCGCCAGTCCACCTACAACGCGGCGTACCTCAAGGCCGCACCGTTTGCCCAGGTGACCCTGGAGATGATGCAGCACGCCGACCCCGCGCACCCGTCGGCCAAACCCGTGCCGTACGTGGGTATCCAGTACGTGACCATCCCGGAGTTCCAGGCCATCGGCACGTCCGTCGGCAAGCTGTTCTCGGCGGCGCTGACGGGGGGCATGTCGGTTGAGCAGGCGTTGCTCCAGGCGCAGTCCACCACCGAGCGCGAAATGAAACGCGCCGGCTATCCCAAATAATGTTCAAAGGACAGATGCCTTATGAAACGACTCGAAGGTAAGAGCGCGCTGATCACCGGATCGGCACGCGGGATTGGCCGCGCGTTTGCCCAGGCCTATATCCATGAAGGCGCGACCGTCGCCATCGCCGATATCAACCTGCAGCGGGCCCAGGCCACCGCCGCCGAGCTTGGCCCACAAGCCTACGCGGTAGCGATGGACGTCACCGACCAGGCTTCCATCGACAGCGCGATTACCGCCGTGGTTGCCCAGGCCGGCAAGCTCGACATCCTGATCAACAACGCGGCGCTGTTCGACCTGGCACCCATCGTCGACATCAGCCGCGACAGCTTTGATCGGCTGTTCTCGATCAACGTCGCCGGCACGCTGTTCACCCTGCAAGCCGCTGCCCGGCAGATGATCAGCCAGGGGCACGGCGGCAAGATCATCAACATGGCCAGCCAGGCCGGGCGACGCGGTGAGGCGTTGGTGGCGGTGTATTGCGCGACCAAGGCGGCGGTGATCAGCCTCACGCAATCGGCGGGGCTGAACCTGATCAAGCAAGGGATCAATGTCAACGCCATCGCCCCCGGTGTGGTCGATGGTGAGCATTGGGATGGGGTGGATGCGCTGTTTGCCAGGCATGAAGGCCTGGCGCCTGGCGAGAAGAAGCGGCGCGTGGGGGCAGAGGTGCCGTTCGGGCGGATGGGTACGGCTGAAGACCTCACCGGAATGGCGATCTTCCTGGCGTCGAAGGAGGCGGATTATGTGGTGGCCCAGACCTATAACGTCGACGGCGGCAACTGGATGAGCTAAAGCAATTCCCCAATCAAAACTGGGGGAGGGGGCTTGCTCCCGATAGCGGTGGATCAGTCACTTTATTTGCTGACTGTCACACTGCTATCGGGAGCAAGCCCCCTCCCACATTTGAACGTCATCGTTCTTGAAAAGGCGGCTTAGTCGGCAAAACTGCGATCAAAGAAGTAAACCGCCCCAGGCTTCAGATTCTCCACCGTCGCCTGAGGCCTGCCGCCTTCACCCTGCTTCTTGCGCCCCGTCTCGCGCAAATATCCCGCCTCCGTCAGCTTCAACAAGCGCTGGCGAATACTGGTCTTGAGCACCGGTCGCTCCAGCACCAGGGAAAAGATCGTGGTCGCCTCCGGCGCGCTGAACTCATTGCCCAGGAACATCAGCGGCAAGCTGCTGTACAGCGACTTGGAAAACAGCCGGTCCTGCACCGCCGCGACGATGCTGTTGTGGTCGAACGGTAACTTGATACTGCCATCGGCCACCGCCTTCAGCGGGAACCAGCCTTGATGCTCACTCGGCGCCACCTCATCCGCGATGATCGCCAGGTAGTAGGTTGACGACGACCAGCAACGCGGATCGCGAAACGCATCGCCCACCGTGCCCACTTGCTCGCTCCAGGCCAGCTCCAGGCCGACCTTGCTGCTGGCGCGCAAGCGTTCCACCGCATCCTGGAGGCTCAGATCTTGCACGCCGCCATTCACCACCACGCCCGGCAGCGCCCAATGCCCGGCGAAGGGCTCGGCTTCGCGCTTGTTCAGCAACAACTTGAGTTCCCCGGCGGCGCGGCAGTAGCACAGCACGCACAGGTCGACGGTATGGAGGTAGGGGCTAAGGGGCATGTGACGTCCTTCTGAACAGCGGTGGGGCACAGTCTAACGGATCGAACAGATATGTCATGTACTGGCTCCAGGGTAGATAACCAAATGTTTCTTGCAATGAAAGTACATGACGTGTACTTTTGTTTTCGGGCCACAGGAGAACCGCCATGACCCTTGCGAAAACTGCCATTGCTTCATTCGACGTCGATGCCCAGAAGAGCTTCACGCCGCTGTGCCCCAACGAGTTGCCGGTGGCCGGCGGTGACCAGATCGGTGCCGAACTCAACTACATGGCCAGCCTCGCCGGCCACCGCGTCGGCAGCAAGGACGCCCACACCCCGCACGCACCCTGGGTGGTCGCGCAGCACAGCGAGATGCTCCAGCCCACCGGCCTGGCCCATGCCGATGTAACCTGGGTCAGCCACTGCGTACCGGGCACCGAAGGCTTTACCTTGCTCGACGAGTTGCCCACGCCCTATGACTACGACTACTTCATCTGGAAGGGCGTCGAACCCGACCTGCACCCCTATGGCGCCTGCTACCACGACCTGCACGACAAACTCTCCACCGGCGTGATCGAGTACCTCAAGGCCCAGGGCGTCAGCCGCGTGATCGTCGGCGGCCTGGCCCTGGACTACTGCGTCAAGACCACCGCCTTGCAACTGCTCAAGGCCGGCCTGGAGGTGGTCCTGCACCTGCCGGCGTGCCGGGGGATCAGCGAGGAGGGCGGCGTACAGGCCGTCAATGAGTTGCTCAAGGCCGGTGCTGTCATCAGCAGCACCCGCGAAGAACTGGCCGCGATGGCCACGCGTTAAGGAGATACACCATGGAAAGTGCCTACGACTACGAAGCCCCGGTTATCCAGGGTTTGCTCGACACCGACTACTACACCTTCACCATGATGCAGGCGGTGTTGCACCAGCACCCGAATGTCGATGTGGAATACAACTTCATCGTGCGCTCCAAGGAAAACCTCGGCCACCTGATCCCCGAACTGCGCGCCGAGCTTGAGAACATGGCCGGCCTGCAGATGCGTGAGGGCGAGTTGCGCTTTCTGTTCAACCCACGCTTTCGCGAATACCTGACCCCCGACTACGAACGCTTCCTCGGCCTGTTCCGCTTCAACCTGCGCTATATCCACGTCAGCGAAGTCGACGGCCAACTGAACATCCGTGTGGTCGGGCCGATGCTGCACTGCATCATGTTCGAGCAACCGGTACTGGCACTGGTCAGCGAGCTGCGCAACCGCGCCAAATACCCCGACGTGACCCTGGAAGACGTCACCCGCAAGCTCTACCAGAAGTTCGACTGGCTGGAGAAAAACCTCAGCCGCGACGAGTTGGCCGACCTGCGCGTCTCCGACTTCTCCACGCGCCGGCGCCTGTCGTTCAAGGCCCAGCGCGAAGTAGTGGACATCATGCGCCGCGACTTCCCCGGCCAGTTCGTCGGTACCAGCAATGCGCACCTGGCTTACGAATTCGACCTGCCGCTGATCGGCACCATGGCGCACCAGTGGATGATGGTGCACCAGCAACTGGGGCGGTTGCGCGAAAGCCAGAACGCCGGCCTGGAAAACTGGGTGCGTGAATACCGCGGTCGCCTGGGCATTGCCTTGACCGACACCATCAGCACCGATTTTTTCCTCAAGGATTTCGACCTGTACTTCGCCAAGCTCTACGACGGCCTGCGCCAGGACTCCGGTGATCCCATCGCCTGGGCCGACAAGGTGCTGGCCCGCTACAAACAGCTGGGCATCGACCCGATGACCAAGGACCTGATGTTCTCCGACGGCCTGAACTTCGAAAAGTGCCTGCCGATCCTGCGGCACATCCGTGGCAAGGCCAAGTTCGGTTTCGGCATGGGCACCAGCCTGGCCTGTGATGTGGAGGGCGTGGAGCCGCTGAGCATCGTCATGAAGCTGGTGCGCGTGCACGGCGAACCGGTGGTGAAGTTCTCCGATGACCCGGTGAAGAACGTCTGCGAAGACCCCTCGTTTTTGCAGTACGCAGCGAAGGTATTCAATGTCGGCAACGTGGAGGTGTGACATGCAGGAACGTATCGCGCAGGAACTCAATATCGATCGCACATTGGTGAAGGGCGGTGAATCCCAGGAAATCCAGCGGCGCATTGACTTCATCAAGACCACCTTGCGCCATTCAGGCTGCAAGGCCCTGGTACTGGGGATCAGCGGCGGCGTCGATTCCCTCACCGCCGGCCGCCTGTGCCAGCTGGCGGTGGAGCAATTGCGTACCGAGGACTACGCCGCGCGCTTTATCGCCATGCGCCTGCCCTACAAGACCCAGGCCGATGAGAGCGACGCCCAGGCCTCGCTGGATTTCATCACCCCGGACCACATCGACACCCTGAACATCGGCGCCAGCGTCGACGGCCTGATGGCCAGCCTGACCGCCACCGCCGCCAGCGCCGCCCAGGTCGACTTCATCAAAGGCAACGTCAAGGCCCGCACCCGCATGATCGCCCAGTACGCCGTGGCCAACCTGCACAATGGCCTGGTGGTCGGCACCGACCATGGCGCCGAAGCACTGATGGGTTTTTTCACCAAATTCGGCGACGGCGCCTGCGACCTGGCACCGCTGTCGGGCCTGACCAAGACCCAGGTGCGCCTGTTGGCCAGTGCCCTTGGCGCGCCGGCGAACCTGGTGCACAAGCAACCCACGGCCGACCTCGAGGAACTGGCGCCGGGCAAGCTGGATGAACAGGCCTATGGCTGCACGTACGAAGAGATCGATGCGTACCTGATGGGCGAGCCGGTGAGTGAGCGGGTGCGGGACATCGTGGAACGCGCCTACCTGAAGACCGCCCACAAACGCGCGCAACCCATCGTTCCATGATCGTTCCCATGCTCAACGCTCAATCGACCGACTCCACAGCGCCTTCCTTGGGCCGCGCATATTCCATCGGCACGCCGAGCAGTTTCTGGGTAGCGACCTGGGTCGGGGTGAGGGGCAAGAGTGCGGCTTCGTCGGCTTGCACCCCCCTCGGAGATCTTCGCCGAGCTGGCGATGTATTCCAGCACGTTGGGGCCGACGGTTTTTGGCCAGGCCTTGAAGCCGGGCTCCACGTTGGTTTCGTCGCCGCCCTGCAGGCGGTTGAACATCAGGAAACCATGGTGCCGCCGTTCATGCCCAGGTACAGCGTGGGTGCTGGAAGGCATGGCGGGCTTGGCGGTGCCGATCCTCAATCGCGATGGGCATGCGGTGGCAGCGTTGAGCGTAGCGACCATCAGTGATCGCCTGGGGCCTCACACACATTCAGATCGCTGCCAGGGCCACTGATGTGGCCGCTGTCCGAGTCTCCACACCCAACTTCACGTACACATGCTCCAGGTGCTTGTTCACCGTGCGCGGACTCAACCCCAGAATATCGCCAATATCCCGATTGGTTTTCCCGCACGCCACCCAGCGCAGCACCTCCACCTCGCGCTCGGTCAGTTGAAACCTGGCCGATAGCAGTTTTTGCGCCGGCTCATCTTCCAGTGTCAACACGTTCGACTGCTGCGCCTTTCGCGCCGACAACAAAATCCGTGACGTGCGCAAATGCGCCGCCACCCGCGCCAAGACTTCGTCGGTCTGGATCGGCTTGGTCACGTAATCACTGCCGCCCACCTCAAAACCGCGTACCACGTGTTTGCTGTCGGTCAGCCCGGTCATGAACACCACCGGGATATCCGCGCTGGCCGGTTGGGCCTTGAGCCGGCGGCAGGTCTCGAAACCGTCCAGGCCGGGCATCATCGCGTCCAGCAGGATCAGGTCCGGACGCCGGCGTTGCACGCGGTTCAGGGCGCTCAGGCCGTCGAGGGCCACCAGCACCATGTAGCCGGCGTCGTCGAGGGCATCGGAGAGCATCGCCAGGTTGTCGGGCGTATCGTCGACGATCAGCACCACGCCGGGTTCAGTGCTGCGGGTGAGTGCATTCATCTTCGGCCTCCTTGAGGGTTCGGTTGAGTTCATCCAGGCGGAAACCCTTGAGCAGCCCGCGAACCTTGGTAATAAAGGGTTTGGTATCGGGGCGCTGTTCAAGGATCGTGTCGAGCTTTTCGTGCAGGCCGCGCACATAGCCGATGGCGCTGAGTTCGGCAAGTGCGGCAAGGTCGTCAGGGCTGGGCAACACACTGGGTCGCGTCGGCGGTGTCAAGCTTCTGGTGCGCCGCAGCCAGTGCAGATCCAGATGCTGTTGCAGGCGTCCGAGCAGTTCCGGGGTGCGCACCGGCTTGGCCAGGTAGTCGTTGCAGGCGGCGGCGATGCAGCGTTCGCGGTCGTCGGTAAAGGCGTTGGCGGAGATCACGATGATCGGCGCGTTCGACAGCGCATTGCGGCGGATCAGGCGGCTGGTTTCCCAGCCATCCAGGGTCGGCATCGACAGGTCCATCAGGATCAGGTCCGGCGCCAGCAACGCCACCTGGCGGATCGCATCCTGGCCATTGCTGGCCTGGATCACTTCAAACCCCAGCGGCGTCAGCATGCCGCTGAGCACTTTGCGATGGTCCACATGGTCATCCACCACCAGGATGCGTCGGCGTACTCCGTGATAACCGATGATGTCGTGCTCCACATGCACCACGGCTTGCGGCGCGCGTACTTGGGACAGGAACAAACGCACCTGGAAGCACGTGCCCTTGTCCAGCTCACTGGTCACACGCAACTCGCCACCCATCAACGAGGTGAGCATGCGCGTGATGGTCAGGCCCAGGCCCACGCCCTTGTCCTGGCGCATCAGGTCACCACGTTCGAATGGCTGGAAAATCCGCTCCAACTGTCCCGGATCGATGCCGATACCGGTGTCGATGATTTCAAAATTGGCGGTCTCGCGCCGATAACTGACCCGCAGGCACACCTCGCCGCTGTCGGTGAAATTCACCGCATTGCCGAGCAGGTTGATCAGGATCTGGCGCACGCGTTTTTCATCGCCGCGCACCACTGCCGGGATCTTGCCCACGCAGTCCAGGCGAAAGCGCAGGCCCTTGTCACGGGCCTGGGGCGTGAACATTTGCTCCAGGTCATGGATCAGCTCGGGAAAGGGGATTTCGGTGAGTTCCAGGCGCAGCTTGCCGGCCTCGATCTTGGCCACGTCGAGCAGGCCGTCGATCAGCGACAGCAGGTGCGAGCCACTGCGCAGTATGGTCGCCAGTGCGTCCTGATGCTGCTCGGGCATGGCGCTGTCGCGCTGCAGAATCTGGGTGAAGCCGAGAATGCTGTTGAGCGGCGTGCGCAGTTCATGGGACAACCCGGTGACATAGCGGCTCTTGGCGGCGTTGGCGGCTTCGGAGGCTTCCTTGGCCTGTTGCAGGGCTTGGTCGGTGAGGCTGTGGGCATCGATTTCCTGCATCAGCAGCAGGGTCTGGCGGTCGGACTCTTCCTGGGCGACGCGGCGGCTTTCGCGCGTCAGCACCACCCACCACGCGAGCACGGCGGCCAATACCGAGAGGGTGAGAAAAGCCTTGAAGAACGCCTGGTAGAGGGTTTCCGAATGGGGCAAGCCTTGGGCAGCCTGGACATAGATCAACGCCAATGCCCCCGCAAGCATCAGCACCAGTGCGAGCAATAAACCCAGGTAATGCGCCAGGCGCGTGTGCAAGCGCGGCATCAAGGTGTTGGGCAGCAACCAGCGCAACACGCCTTCGAATTGGCTTACCAGTCGCCCGTGGGGTTTGCAACGGTCGCCGCAGCGCGCATCCAGCGAGCAACACAACGAACAGATCGGCGTGCTGTAGGCTGGGCAGAACGCCATGTCGGCGGTCTCGAACGGGTTGCTGCACAGCCCGCAGACCGCGTGGGTCGCGGGCGCCACCGGATGAATCAAGTGCACTTCGCTGGTGCGCGCGATGTAGTACTTGCCCTGGGTCAGCCACGCCAACAGCGGCGCCATGATCAGTGCCGTGCCCAGCGCAACGAAGGGCGGCGCGGCCTGGGCAAGGGCGCCGAACAGGCCGAAGTGGGCGAGGATCGACAGCAATGAGGCAATCAGCATCGAGCCGACCCCCACCGGGTTGATATCGTAAAGGTGCGCGCGCTTGAACTCTATATGCCTGGGCGACAACCCCAGGGGCTTGTTGATCACCAGGTCGGCCACCAGCGTGCCGATCCAGGCAATCGCGATATTCGCGTACAGCCCCAGCACCTGGTCGATCACATCGAATACGCCCAGCTCCATCAGCATCAGCGCGATCGCCACGTTGAACACCAGCCATACCACGCGCCCGGGATGGCTGTGAGTCACGCGGGCGAAGAAGTTCGACCAGGCCAGGGAACCGGCGTAGGCGTTGGTCAGGTTGATCTTCATCTGCGAGATGAACACAAACAGCACCATGGCGCCGAGTGCCCATTCCGGTGAGCTGAACACGTAGCGGAATGCGACGAGGTACATCTGGGTCGGCTCGGCGGCGCGCTCCATGGGGATTTCGTGTTGCAGGGCCAGAAACGCGAGGAACGCGCCGGCAAACATTTTCAACGCCCCGGGGATGATCCAGCCGGGGCCGGCACAGAGCAGGGCGGCCCACCAGCGTGTGCGGTTGGCGGCGGTTTTTTCCGGCAGGAAGCGCAGGTAATCGACTTGCTCGCCGATCTGCGTGACCAGTGACAGGGCCACGGTACAGGCGGCGCTGAACGCCAACAGGTTAAAGCCGCCACCATCGCCAGTGCGCCCGACGAAGCTGGTCCAGTCGCTGAAGGCGTCGGGGTTTTTCCACCCCACAAAGCCGTAGGGCAACACCAGCAACAGCAGCCAGATGGGTTGCGTCCACAGTTGCAAGCGGCTGATCAGGGTCACACCGTACGCCACCAGCGGGATCACCAGCAGTGAGCAGATCACATAGGCGATGCCCAGAGGGATATGGAAATACAGCTCCAGTGCCAAGGCCATGATCGCCGCTTCCAGGGCGAAAAACAGGAAAGTGAAGCTGGCGTAGATCAGCGAGGTGATGGTGGAACCGATATAGCCGAAGCCGGCGCCACGGGTGAGCAGGTCCATGTCCACGCCGTAGCGCGCGGCGTAATAACTGATGGGCAGGCCGGTGAGGAAGATCACCAGGCTGATGGTCAGAATCGCCCAGAAGGTGTTGGTGAAGCCGTAACTCAAGGCCAGTACGCCACCGATGGCTTCCAGCGCCAGGAACGACACCGCGCCCAAGGCGGTGTTCGCGATACGCCACTCCGACCATTTGCGAAAGGACTTGGGGGTGTAGCGCAGGGCGTAGTCTTCCATCGTCTCGTCGGCGACCCAGGTGTTGTAGTCGCGGCGGATCTTGACGATGCGCTGGGTGCCGGGAGGGGATTGCACGGTGGGTAGGCTCCGGGAAGTTGGCGTGATTACTGAGCAAGTTCTATGCCTCAGCAGACGCTGAGGACCCACATGTGAAGTCGCTCGCCACAACCTGCCTTGAAACCGTGCGCAACGGCATACGTCAAATGACGTATGCCGTTACGTCAGGCTGCGTATACCCGCTCTGGCCGGCTGCCGCCATGCTGACCTCCTCATTGCAGAGGAGTCGCCCCATGGCATCACGATTGATTCGCTCCAAACCGCTGTTGGCCCTGTCATTACTGGCGGCCGCTTTGTTCAGTCAGGGCGTGCTGGCCGATAACGAAGGCCTGGCTGTGACCCCCACCGAAGTCACCGTCGGCCAGTTGCACTCGGCCACCGGCACCATGGCGATCTCCGAGACCGGCTCGATCCAGGCCGAGCGCCTGGCCATCGAGCAGATCAACGCCTCGGGCGGGATTCTGGGACGGCAGATCAAGGTGATCCAGGAAGACGGCGCCTCCGACTGGCCGACCTTCGCCGAAAAAGCCAAGAAGCTGCTGGTCAACGACAAAGTCGCCGCCGTGTTCGGCTGCTGGACCTCGGCCTCGCGCAAAGCCGTACTGCCGATTTTCGAGAAAGAAAATGGCCTGCTCTACTACCCAACCTTCTACGAAGGTCTGGAACAGTCGAAAAACGTCATCTACACAGGGCAGGAAGCGACCCAGCAGATCCTCGCCAGCCTCGATTGGATCGCCAAGACCAAAGGCGCCAAGACCTTCTATCTGGTCGGCTCCGACTACATCTGGCCGCGCACGTCGATGAAGATCGCGCGCAAGCACATTGAAAACGTGCTGCACGGCACCGTGGTGGGCGAAGACTACTACCCACTGGGCAACACTCAGTTCGGGTCGCTGATCAACAAGGTCAAGCTGAAGAAGCCGGACGTGGTGTTCGCCGCAGTGGTCGGCGGTTCCAACGTGGCGTTCTATAAACAGCTCAATGCGGCAGGTGTGAATGCGTCCAAGCAGACGCTGTTGACGCTCTCGGTGACCGAAGACGAACTGCTCGGCATCGGCGGCGAAAACATGGCCGGCTTCTACGCCTCGATGAAGTACTTCCAGAGCCTGGACAACCCCAACAACAAAGCCTTCGTCGATGCGTTCAAGGCCAAGTACGGCAAGGATTCGGTGATCGGCGATGTGACCCAGGCGGCCTACCTCGGGCCATGGTTGTGGAAAGCGGCGGTGGAGAAGGCCGGCAGTTTCGACGTGGATAAAGTCGTCGCCGCGTCTCCAGGCATCGAGCTGAAAACCGCGCCGGAAGGCTACGTGAAAATCCACGAGAACCACCATCTGTGGAGCAAGTCGCGCATCGGTGAAGTACTGCCCAACGGCCAGTTCAAGGTGATCTACGAGTCGGATCTGATCGAGCCGAACCCGTTCCCCAAAGGCTACCAATAAGTAACAGGCGAACCCAGATCCACATGTGGGAGGGCAAGCCCCCTCCCGCATACAGCAAAGCCAAAGCAGACTGCATTTTATCTCTTTGTAGGAGACCATCATCATGGAATGGCTATCGGAATTTGGAGCCATCGCGGCGATGCAGGGGTTCAACGGCTTGTCCGTATTCTGCGTGCTGTTGCTGATGGCCTTGGGGCTGGCGATCATCTTCGGCCAGATGGGCGTGATCAATATGGCCCACGGTGAGTTCCTGACCATCGGCGCCTACACCACCTACGTATGTTCCAGCCTTACCGCGCACTTTGCGCCGAGCTTCCAACCCTATTACTTCTTCTTCGCCATCGCCCTGTCATTCCTGGTGGCCGGTGCCGTTGGCTGGCTGGTGGAGTGGGCGATGATCAGTCGTTTGTACAAGCGCCCGCTGGACACCTTGCTCGCCACGTGGGGCTTGTCGCTGATGATGCAGCAAACCTTCCGCTCGGTATTCGGTGCCCGCGAAGTCAGCGCCGAACCGCCGACCTGGCTGATGGGCTCGGTAAACTTCACCGACGCCATCGAAATCCCGCGCAACGGCCTGTTCATGATGGCCCTGACCCTGCTGCTGACCGCTGTGATCTTCCTGATGCTGTACCGCTCGCGCTGGGGCTTGCAAGTGCGCGCTACCGTACAGAACCGCCTGATGAGCCGCGCGGTGGGCATCAATACGCGCAAGGTCGACCGCATGACCTTTGCCCTCGGCTGCGGCGTGGCGGGCGTGGCGGGTGCGGCGTTCACCACCATCGGCTCCACGGGACCCACGGCAGGTTCGCAGTACATTGTCGACACCTTCCTGGTGGTGGTGTTCGGTGGTGCGCAAAGTCTGTTTGGCACCATTGCCTCGGCGTTCGTGATCGCGCAGACCCAATCGCTGTCGGAGTTTTTCCTCAGTGGTTCGATGGCCAAGGTACTTACGTTGTCCTCGGTGATTCTGATCCTGATGCTGCGCCCGCAAGGGCTGTTCTCCATCAAAGTGCGCAAGTAGAGGCGAGCAGATGAAGGCTTTAGACAAGCTGCTGGGCGGCCAGCAAAACATGATCGGCCTCGTGCTGTTGGCGCTGCTGATCCTGGTGATATTCCCCCTGACCCTGGACGCTTTTCGCCTGAATATGGTCGGCAAGTACCTGACCTACGCGTTTGTCGCCGTGGGCCTGGTGCTGTGCTGGGGGTATGGCGGCATCCTCAGTTTGGGGCAGGGCGTGTTTTTTGGGGTTGGCGGCTACTGCATGGCGATGTTTCTCAAGCTTGAGGCATCGGACCCGCAGAGCACCAGGATCCAATCCACACCGGGTATCCCTGACTTCATGGACTGGAACCAGATCACTGAGTTGCCCTGGCTGTGGCAGCCGTTCCACAGTTTCAGCTTTACCCTGGCGGCGGTGATCGCCGTGCCGGTGCTGCTGGCGTTTGTCATCGGCATGGCGCTGTTCAAGCGGCGCGTAGGCGATGTGTATTTTTCCATCGTCACCCAGGCGATTGCGCTGATCCTCACGGTGCTGATCGTCGGCCAGCAAGGCCTGACGGGTGGCGTCAATGGCGTCACCGACCTCAAGACGCTGCTCGGCTGGGACCTGCGTACCGACAGCGCGAAGATGATGTTGTACTTCATCAACGCCGGCTTGTTGTTCGGCTGCATCTTTATCGGCCGTTTCATCCTCGCGTCCAAGCTCGGCCGGCTGTTGATGGCCATGCGCGACAAGGAAGAACGCGTGCGCTTTTCCGGGTATGACGTGGCCAGCTTCAAGATCTTCGTGTTCTGCGTGGCCGCCGCGTTTTCGGCGATTGGCGGGGCGATGTTCGCCTTGCAGGTGGGCTTTATGTCGCCGTCGTTCGTGGGCATTGTGCCGTCGATCGAGATGGTTATTTTTGCGGCGGTGGGCGGGCGCATGTCGTTGCTCGGCGCGGTGTATGGCGCGCTGCTGGTGAACTACGGCAAGACCTACTTTTCCGAATCCTTCCCCGAACTGTGGCTTTACCTGATGGGCGGGCTGTTTATCGCCGTGGTCATGTACTTCCCCAACGGTTTGGCCGGCTTGTGGGACAGTCATGGGCGCCAGGCGTTGGCGAAACTGCTGCGGCGCACACCTGTGGCGAACACCCCGGTTAAAGCCAAGGCCAACACCAAGATCCTGGAGACCCAGCCATGACCGCCGTCGGCTTTGAAATGAATAAACCGGTGCTGGCCATCGAAGGCCTCACTGTCTCGTTCGACGGCTTCAAAGCCGTCGACAACCTCAACCTGTATATCGACCGCAACGAAGTGCGCGTGGTGATCGGCCCCAACGGCGCCGGCAAGACCACGGTGCTCGACCTGATCTGCGGCAAGACCCGCGCCACCAGCGGCAGTATCCAGTTCGACGGCCAGGAACTGACCAAGATGCGCGAGTACAACATCGTGCGCGCAGGGGTGGGACGCAAGTTCCAGAACCCGTCCATCTACGAAAACCTCACGGTGTTCGAGAACCTGGAGATGTCTTATCCGGCAGGTCGCAAGGTGTGGGGGGCGCTGTTTTTCAAGCGTAACCCCCAGGTGATTGCACGGGTGGAAGAGGTGGCGCGGGAGATCTTCCTTGGCGATTTGCTGCAGCAACAGGCCGACCTGCTGTCCCACGGGCAAAAGCAGTGGCTTGAGATCGGCATGCTGCTGATGCAAGACCCCGAGCTGCTGATGCTCGACGAACCGGTGGCCGGCATGAGCGTCAACGAACGCGCGCAAACCGCCGAGCTGCTCAACCGCATCAGCCAGGGCCGTTCGGTGCTGGTGATCGAGCACGACATGGAGTTTGTCAAAAGCATCGCCCACAAAGTCACGGTGCTGCACCAGGGCAAGGTGCTGGCCGAGGGCAGCATGGAGTCGGTGCAAAGCAATCCGAAAGTCATCGAAGTGTATTTGGGCCACTGAGGAACCGCGCATGTTCAAGATCGACCAGTTGTCCTGCGGCTACGGGCAGAGCCAGATCCTCCACGACCTGGACCTGAGCGTGGCCAAGCGCGAGATTGTCGCGGTGATGGGCCGCAATGGCATGGGCAAGACCACCTTGTTCAAGAGCCTGATGGGCATCCTGCCGCAGTGGAAGGGCCAGGTCAGCGTTGACGGGCAGGATGTGTCGGCGCTGGAAACCCATGAACGGGTAGCGCGCGGGATTGCCTATGTGCCCCAGGGCCGCATGATTTTCCCGAGCATGAGCGTGCTGGAAAATATCCAGACCGGCCTGTCGGCGTCCGCGCGGGGGAAAGTGCCGGAGGATTTGTATGCACTGTTCCCGGTGCTCTACGACATGCAATCGCGCAAGGGTGGCAACCTGTCCGGCGGCCAGCAACAGCAACTGGCGATTGCCCGGGCGTTGGCAACCAACCCCAAGGTGCTGCTGCTGGATGAGCCGACAGAGGGTATTCAGCCGTCGATCATCAAGGACATCGCGCGCACGTTGAAGGAGATTCGCAACCTGCGGGATCTGACCATTGTGGTGTCGGAGCAGGTGTTGTCGTTTACCTTGGAGATCGCCGACCGCTTCCTGGTGATCGAGAAGGGGCGGTTCGTGATTGAAGAGACCCGGGATCGGGTGGATGAGGCGACGATCAGTCGGTACTTGTCGGTGTGAGCAGGGCGGCAAAGGCTGCGAGGATACAAGTTTATTCCAGGCGCTCTCCGACAGCCATGGCAGGTTTTATCGTATTGCTGCTCGGGGCGCATGCAGAGTATGTCCAAGTAGTTTTCCCGCGCTTAGTTGTACATTTAATTGGTTTTTTGGAACCGGCTTATTATCAGTCACCACAGAGAGGGGCGTTGATCCAGCAAGCAGTTTTATTGGATTGGCATTTATCGACCCCCATAACACTGAGGTGTAGCTATGGAACTGTATTGTCGTCAACAACCCCACTGTCAGCCAGTTGCCGGCACTGGCTTTAATCCAGTCACTGATGGCGCTGGAAGGGGTCATGGTTATAGCGGTTATGAGGGCGCTCAGAGCTCTAGAATCGCGCGAGACTTTTCAGGTAATTTTGATTACTTCAGAACCCCGGGAACGGCTTTTGTGTCGCGTGATTCGCTTCAGCACGCTGCCGGTCGTCCTCCGACGGGAAACCCCTATCATGATCAGATGACCCTGTTGGCCCGCGCGATTCTCAACAATCCGAAAATGGAACACCTGCTTGACGCAATCAACCACGGAGGCCAGGAGGATGGCGTTATCAGCCATGGGGACGTATCCGCCGTCGTTGACCATTATGAAGCGCAGGAGGCACCCTTCAAGCAGTCGCCGCGCTCGGGGCCTTATAACGGCGCCATGCAGCAGCAAAGGGTCAACCAGCAGTTTCCCCAGCCGCACTTCGGGCAATCGCCGAGGTATGACAATTCAAACTTCGCCGCGCAGCAACCCTACTACGGTGGGGGCCAGGTCTTGCGCATGCCTGATGCCGAGAGTAAGTCCTATACCCACCTCAGCAAGGAAGACTTTTCCAATCAGGTACTCTCCCATTTCAGTTCCCTGGAAGACCCGAATACCCCTGGCGCCATAACCGACAGGTCGCTGAATGCAGTGGCCTCGGGGTACCGTCTGGACGGTACACCTGCCACTCAGGATGAGATAAATATTGCCAAGGAACTGCTGGCGCGGGGGAGTTTGTTCAAGGAACTTGATGAAGGTAAAACAGGCACGCTGGATGGGAGTTTTACCCGGGACGACCTCGGTAATACCTCCAATAGATTTAAAGGCATGAGTGATGAAGAGCTGCTTAGAACAATTAAAGCGAACTTTGTCGAGTACGGTGATGGTGATGACTATGTCAACTTCAAGGAGTTGAAACAAGCAGCAGGGTTGTTGCCTTCGGATAAAGCCTACAGTCCGGAAGCGCGCCAAGCGGCGGCAGAACTTCTCAAGCGCAAACAGCTTCTGGAAGATACGGATGTTGGCGTTAATGACAAAGGCGGCCCTGGGTACAAGGACGGGCGGTTTGATCTGGCGAACCTGGATCACGTGATCGATAAAAAGCGTGCAACTGCCGCTGGATGAACCGAGGGTGCCGCCGACCGTCTCGGTGGCACCTCGCTTCGTAGCGACGCGTTCATAGCCCAGTACGGGGTTGAGTGCTGTGGTCATAAACAGTGAATGCTCTACGTTGTGGATCAGCACCGGCTTGGCCACATTCAACTCGAACGTACTCGATAGTGCGTTGGCCCGGCGACTGGGGCTGGAACCGGGGGGCATTACTTCTGTGTGTCGAGCATCAAGGTCGACGCCAGCGCCGGTGATGCACTGCTTCAAAGCGCAAAGTGGCGCACTGGGCCTGGCCATCATTCGTCAATATCGCGATGAGCCCGGTGGGCTGATCGCCGTGTCGGAATCGGTCTACCCCACCGATCGTTTCACCCTGACCATGCAGATGAAACGCGACAAGGTCTGACCTCATACGTCATCCAACGTATTCCCCGATTTACCTGGCTCCCCGAGACTGGATCGAACGCCCTACGTCATCCGTCCAGGAGCCAGTCCATGACCGAAACGCTGATCAAAGTCGACCTCAACCAGCCTGTTACCGAGAACGAGCAAATCCATAACCGCTGGCACCCGGATATCCCGATGGCGTGCTGGGTGAAGCCGGGCGACGACTTCATCCTGGAAACCTACGACTGGACCGCCGGCGCAATCAAGAACAACGACGACGCCAGCGATGTGCGCGATGTGGACCTGTCCACCGTGCATTACCTGTCGGGCCCGGTGGGTGTGCACGGCGCCGAGCCGGGAGACCTGCTGGTGGTGGACTTGCTCGATATCGGTGCCAAGGCCGATTCACAGTGGGGTTTCAACGGGTTTTTCTCCCGGCAGAATGGCGGTGGTTTTCTCACTGATCACTTCCCCAGCGCACAAAAAGCCATCTGGGATTTCAAGGGCATGTTCACCCGCTCGCGGCATATTCCGGGGGTGAATTTCGCCGGCCTGATCCACCCTGGTCTGATTGGCTGCTTGCCCGATCCGGTGATGCTCGCCGACTGGAACCGCCGTGAACAGGAGCTGATCGACACCAACCCAACCCGTGTACCGCCACTGGCCAACGCACCGCTGGCCGCCACCGCGCATATGGGCAAGCTCAAGGGGCAGGCCCGCGACGATGCCGCCGCCACCGGCGCGCGCACCGTGCCGCCGCGTGAACATGGCGGTAACTGCGACATCAAGGATTTGTCCCGGGGTTCGAAGATCTTCTTCCCGGTCTACGTCAACGGCGCCGGGCTGTCGGTGGGCGACCTGCACTTCAGTCAGGGCGACGGTGAAATCACCTTTTGCGGCGCCATTGAAATGGCTGGCTGGGTGCATATGAAAGTCGAGCTGATCAAAGGCGGCATGGCCAAATACGGGATCAAGAACCCAGTGTTCAAGCCGAGCCCGATCACGCCGCACTACAAGAACTACCTGATCTTCGAAGGCATCTCGGTGGACGAGCAGGGCCAGCAGCACTACCTGGACGTCAACGTCGCCTACCGCCAGGCATGCCTGAATGCGATCAACTATTTGACCAAGTTCGGCTATTCGCCAGCCCAGGGTTACGCGTTGCTCGGCTCGGCACCGGTGCAGGGGCACATCAGTGGCGTGGTGGATATACCGAATGCCTGCGCGACCTTGTGGTTGCCCACGGAAATCTTCGAGTTCGATATCAACCCCAACGCCAACGGGCCGACCCTATTTCTCGACGGCAGTATCGACTTGCCCATCGCTCCGGACCTGTAGCCATGCCGACCTACGAATACGCCTGCGACACCTGCGGCACGTTCACGATGTTGCGGCCTATCGCCCAGCGCCACGAGCCCAACCAGTGCCCTTACTGCGCCGGGCCCGGCGGGCAGCTATTGGTGTCGGCCCCGGCGCTGCAAACGCTGTCGGCCAACCAGCGCAAGGCCATCGCCGGCAACGAGCGCAGCGCCAACGCGCCGCAAACCGTCGGTGAGTATCAGGAAAGCCGTCGACACCCGACCGGATGCAGTTGCTGTGGCACCCGCAAAAAGGAGCTGCCGAGCAAGGCCAACCCGTTGGGCCTCAAGACCAGGACCGGCCCGCGGCCGTGGATGATCAGTCACTAGAGCAGGAGCACTGCAATGCGTCATGGCGATATTTCCAGCAGCCCGGACACCGTCGGTGTCGCGGTGGTGAACTACAAGATGCCGCGTCTGCACAGCAAGGCCGAGGTCATCGACAACGCGAAGAAGATTGCCGACATTATCCTCGGCATGAAACAGGGCCTGCCCGGCATGGACTTGGTGGTGTTCCCTGAATACAGCACCATGGGCATCATGTACGACCACGACGAGATGATGGCGACCGCTGCGAGTATTCCTGGCGACGAGACGGCGATCTTCTCGGCCGCCTGCCGCCAGGCCAATACCTGGGGCGTGTTTTCCCTCACTGGCGAGCGCCATGAGGAGCATCCGCACAAGGCGCCCTATAACACGTTGGTATTGATCAATAACTGCGGCGAAATTGTGCAGCGCTATCGCAAGTGCATCCCCTGGTGCCCCATCGAGGGGTGGTACCCGGGTGATCGCACCTACGTGTGCGACGGACCCAAAGGCATGAAGATCAGCCTGATCATCTGTGATGACGGCAACTACCCGGAGATCTGGCGCGATTGCGCGATGAAGGGCGCGGAGCTGATCGTGCGCTGCCAGGGCTATATGTACCCGGCCAAGGAGCAGCAGGTGCAGATGTCCAAGAGCATGGCCTGGGCGAATAACTGCTACGTGGCGGTGGCCAACGCGTCTGGGTTCGATGGGGTGTATTCGTACTTCGGTCACTCGGCGATCATCGGCTTTGACGGGCGCACGTTGGGCGAGTGCGGTGAGGAGGAGATGGGCATCCAGTACGCGCAATTGTCGGTGTCGCAGATTCGCGATGCGCGAGCCAATGACCAGTCGCAGAACCATCTGTTCAAGCTGCTGCACCGCGGCTACACCGGTATGCATGCCTCGGGCGATGGCGACAAGGGCGTGGCCGACTGTCCGTTCGAGTTCTACCGTACCTGGGTGCTGGATGCGCAAAAGGCGCAGGAGAATGTGGAGAAAATCACCCGCAGCACGGTGGGCGTGGCCGAGTGCCCGGTGGGGCAATTGCCCCATGGCGGTAAAGAAAAGACGCTGGAGTAGCGCATGCGCTTTACCTTTGAACCGGCGCAGGTGATGGCGTTGTTGCGCAGCCGGATCGTCGGCCAGGACGCTGCACTGGCTCAGGTGGAAGGCTTGCTCAAGGTGGTCAAGGCGGATATCGGTGAGCGTGATCGACCGCTAAGCGTCAATCTGTTCATGGGCCCGACCGGTGTGGGCAAGACCGAGGTCGTGCGCCTGCTGGCCCAGGCGCTGCACGGCCGCGCCGACGGCTTTTGCCGCATCGACATGCACACCCTGGCCCAGGAACATTACACCGCTGCGCTCACTGGCGCGCCCCCCGGCTATGTGGGCAGCAAGGAGGGTATCAGCCTGTTCAACAGCGAGTTGATCCAGGGTACCTACAGCCGACCTGGCATCGTGCTGTTCGACGAACTGGAAAAGGCCAGCCAGGAAGTGCTGCGCAGCCTGCTGGGCATTCTGGAAAATGGCCAACTGACGTTGGCCGCAGGCACTCGCACCCTGGACTTTCGCAACTGCCTGATCTTCATGACCAGCAATATCGGCGCGCGGCAGGCGCGTCGTCATCGTCAGCGGTTCGCCCAAGGTTGGCGTCGGTTGCTGCGGGTATTTGTCCGGGATGAGGCGGCTGTATTGGAAGAGGCGCTGCATGGTCATTTTGAACCGGAGTTCCTTAATCGTATCGACCGCATCCTGATGTTCGAACCCATCGACGCTCAGTGGCTGGAAGCACTGCTGGAGGTGGAGCTGGGCAAACTCAATCAGCGCTTGGCGGCGCAACAGTGCTCGTTGGTGCTGGATGAACACGCGCGGGCCTGGCTGTGCCGTCACCACGATGCGCGGTTCGGCGCACGTGCGCTGGGCCGGCGTTTGCGGGTGGAGCTGGAGCCGGCGATTGCCGAATGTATCTTGGAGGGCAATGCCCTGCGCCTGAATGCCACGGTACGCAATGCCTGCCTGGTGGTGGACGCGGTACAAGGACAAAGCACAGGAAGATCGGATCCAATTACGGTATAACCCTCGGACGCTTTAGTTCTCCGAGGCCCCGTTTTTCATGCAAAGCCCTGTGCAACGCCCGCTGTGGCAGATCTACCTGATCTTTCTGGCACCGATGGTGCTGTCCAACTTCCTGCAAAGCTTTTCCGGCACCCTCAACGGCATTTATGTCGGGCAAATGCTCGGCACCCAGGCGTTGGCGGCAGTGTCGGGGATGTTTCCCATCGTGTTTTTCTTTATTGCCCTGGTGATCGGCCTGGGGGCGGGCGCCTCGGTGCTGATTGGCCAGGCGTGGGGTGCCCAGGAAACCGGGATGGTCAAGGCGATTACCGGCGCCACCCTGACCCTCGGCGCACTGGTGGGTCTGATCGCAGCGGTGCTGGGCAGCCTGTTTGCGCGCCCGGCGTTGCAGGCATTGGGCACACCGATTGATGTACTCGATGATGCAGTGGGCTATGCCCAGATGATGATGTTGATCATGCCGCTGCTGCTGGTGTTTATCCTCTACACCCAACTGTTGCGCGGTGTCAGCGACACGATCTCGCCGCTGCTGGCGCTGATGGTCTCGACCCTGGTCGGCCTGCTGCTGACCCCGGCGCTGATTCGCGGCTGGATCGGCCTGCCGCCCCTGGGTATCCAGAGCGCGGTGTACGCAGGCCTGGTGGGGAATGCCTCGGCAATGCTGTTTCTGGTCCTGCGCCTGCGCCATAAAAACCATGTGATGGCGCCGGATCGCGAACTGCTCGCGGCCTTGCGCCTGGACCGCGTCATCCTCGGCAAAGTCCTGCGCATCGGCTTGCCTACAGGCTTGCAGATGGTGGTGTTGTCGCTGTCGGAGCTGGTCATCCTGGCTTTGGTCAACGGCCACGGGTCCCAGGCCACGGCGGCCTATGGGGCGGTGACGCAGATCGTCAACTACGTGCAATTCCCGGCGCTGTCGATCGCCATCACCGCCTCGATCCTCGGGGCCCAGGCGATTGGGGCCGGGCGCCTGGAGCGTATCGGGCCGATTCTGCGCACCGGGCTGTTGATCAATACGTGCCTGACAGGTGGCCTGATCGTGCTGGGTTATGGGTTGTCCCACTGGTTGCTGGGCCTGTTCATCACCGACGATGCCGCGCGGATCAACGCCGAACACCTGCTGCACATCATGTTGTGGAGCATCCTCGTATTCGGCTTCCAGGCCGTGATCGGTGGGATCATGCGCGCCAGCGGCGTGGTGCTGATGCCAGTGGCGATTTCGATCTTCTGCGTGCTGTGTGTCGAGCTGCCGATGGCATACCTGCTGAATGCGCACTTCGGCCTGGAAGGCGTGTGGATGGCGTTCCCGGTGACGTACCTGGCGATGCTGGGGTTGCAGATCGCGTATTACCGGTTGGTGTGGCGGCATAAGCAGATCAAGCGGTTGGTGTGATAAAAGGATGCGCAATTTAAGGACAGAAGACGTTTAAATCATGGCAAACCCTTACGCCGAGTTGTTCCAGGTCCCCGGCGCCCGGGCCTTCGTGTTGGCCGGCATGCTGGCGCGCATGCCGGTGTCCATGGCCGGTATTGGCCTGATCACCATGCTCTCCCAGGTGCACGGCGGCTATGGCCTGGCCGGATCGGTGGCGGCGGTGTTCGCCCTGGCCACGGCGTTTTGCGCGCCGCAGGTGTCACGGTTGGTGGATCGGTACAGCCAAGGCCGGGTGCTGCCGATTGCCGCCTTGATCGGCGGCGGGGCGCTGCTGATGCTGTTGCTGTGCACGCGGTTGCAGGCGCCGACCTGGACGTTGTTCCTGTTTGCTGCCCTGGCAGGTTGCATGCCGAATATGTCAGCCATGGTGCGGGCGCGCTGGACCGAGCTGTACCGGGGCCAGCCTAAGCTGCAGACCGCATTCGCCCTGGAATCGGTGCTGGATGAGGTGTGCTTCATCATCGGCCCACCGATTTCGGTGGGCTTGAGCGTGGTGCTGTTCCCCGAAGCCGGCCCTCTGGTGGCCGCGCTGCTGCTGGCGGTTGGCGTTACCACCTTTGTGATGCAACGTGCGACCGAACCCCCGGTGCATGAGCACCACGCTCATCATCGGGGCTGGCTGATCGCGTCACCGTCGGTGCTGATCCTGATGATCCTGCTGCTGGCCATGGGGGTGATCGTTGGCGTGGTGGATGTGGTCAGCGTGGCCTTTGCCCAGCACCAGGGCCAGCCGGCGGCGGCAAGCATCGTGCTCTCGGTGTACGCCATCGGTTCGTGCCTGGCGGGGTTGGCTTTTGGCACCCTCAAGCTCAAGACGCCATTGCCCCGGCAGTTCCTGTTCTGCGGCGTGGCCACGGCGCTGACCACCTTGCCGTTGCTGCTGGTCACCCACATTCCGGGCCTGGCGGTGGCCATCTTCATTTCCGGACTGTTCTTCGCCCCGACCCTGATCGTGTCCATGGCCCTGGTGGAAAAGATCGTGCCCGCGAGCCGCCTGACCGAAGGCATGACCTGGCTGATCACCGGCCTGAGCATCGGCGTGGCCATCGGTGCCGCCAGCTCCGGCTGGATGATCGACCATTTTGGCGCCGCCAGCGGATTCTGGGTGGCGCTGGCGGCGGGGGCGGTGGTGATGGGGTCAGCGGTGCTGGGGTATCGGCGGTTGGGTTGAGCGTCATAACCCACAATGAAACGTCGAAACGTCAGCCAATCACGGGGCCGGAGTCCGCTCGGTGATGTTGCAGGAATTCGTTCAGCGCCTGGCGCGTCAGGTCGTTCAGGGTCACCTTTTTACGTGTCGCTTCAAGGGCGGCGGCAAGATGAAGATCGTGGCCGACCCGCACGTTAAAAGAGCCTTTGCACGGCTTCTCCGGTGTTTGCCCAAGGGCCTGGCAGGTAGTGAGGTAGTCGTCCACAGCTTCGCGAAATGCAGCGTCCAGTTCGGCGACGGTTTTGCCTTCGTAGCTCACCAGTGCCTTGATGAACAGGATCTTGCCGAACAGGCAGTTGTCTTCGAGGCTGGCTTCGATAGAGCCGATGTAGCCATTGTGTTTCAGTTGGTTGTTCACTGAATCAGTTCTCCTGATTTCAATTGTTCGATGATCTGGCGCCGAATGTAGTGTTTCAGTTCGTTGCCGGGATGAGGCTTGTGCAAGGTGCTCATTGCACCCGGATCGCCGAGGTCGAACTTGACGCGGCTTCCAGCCCCTCAATCTGTGTGTAGCCAAGACGACGCAGCAGCGTGACGAGCTCTGGCCAGGTAAATGCCATCTGCTCGTTGAGCCATTTGGCGAGCAGCTTTTCATTTTTGGACACGGCGCTCCCTGCGTGTAACTAGATGTAGTTGCAAAAAAGTGGTGTTCGTCAATGCTAGCTGGGGTTCGTGTGTCTTTCCCGGGGATTGATGTAACCCCTGATGACAGCTCGCTCTACGCCGCCCATCCCCCGCTAATTTTTCCCTGTCCGGTTCGTTTTATAGGGACGACGTGCCTTTGTGCTTCCTGCCTATTGCTCCGGACTCCAACAAATGAATGCTGAAGACTCCTTGAAACTTGCTCGCCGGTTTATCGGGTTGCCCCTGGAAAAACGCCAGCTGTTCCTGCAGGCACTGCAGAAAGAAGGGGTGGATTTTTCGCGGTTTCCGATTCCGGCCGGCGTGGAGGCAGAGGACCGCCAGGCGCTGTCCTACGCGCAACAGCGCATGTGGTTTCTCTGGCAACTGGACCCGAGCAGCGGCGCCTACAACCTGCCGGGTGCGGTGCGCCTCAAGGGTGCGCTGAACCTTGGCGCCATGGAGCAGGCGTTCGCCAGCCTTGTGGCCCGGCACGAAACCCTGCGCACGGTGTTCCAGCGCCAGGCCGATGAACGCTTGATGCAGGTGGCCGTAGCGCCGTCGTTGGCCATTGAACAGCTCGATCTAACGGCGTTGGCCCCGGCCGAACGCGAACACGCCGTCAACGACGCGGCCACCCGCCAATCGCTGCTGCCGTTCGACCTGGAGCACGGCCCACTGCTGCGCGTGCAACTGCTCAAGCTCGATGCCCAGGAGCACGTGCTGCTGCTGACCCTGCACCATATCGTCTCCGATGGCTGGTCGATGAACGTGCTGATCGACGAGTTCATCCGTTTTTACGACGCCCACGAGCGCAACGAAGCGCCGCAATTGCCGGCGCTGCCGATCCAGTACAGCGACTACGCCTTGTGGCAGCGGCGCTGGCTGGAAGCGGGGGAGCAGGCCCGTCAATTGGAATACTGGCAGGCGCGCCTGGGTGATGAGCATCCGGTGCTGGAACTGCCCACCGACCACCCGCGCCCGGCCATGCCCAGCTATCAGGGCACCCGCCACACCTTCGCGATTGACCCGACGCTGGCCGCGCTGTTGCGCGCCTGCGCGCAACAGCACAACGTCACCCTGTTCATGCTGCTGCTCGGCGCCTTCAATGTGCTGCTGCATCGCTACACCGGCCAGGGCGATATCCGCGTCGGCGTGCCGATCGCCAACCGTAACCGTACGGAAGTCGAGGGGCTGATCGGCTTCTTCGTCAACACGCAAGTCTTGCGCACTGAGCTGAGCGGGCAAACCCGGGTCACCGAGTTGCTGCAAGGGATCAAGGAGCATGCCCTCGGCGCCCAGGCCCATCAGGAGCTGCCGTTCGAGCGCCTGGTGGAAGCCCTGAATGTCGAGCGCAGCCTCAGCCATACGCCGCTGTTCCAGGTGATGTACAACCATCAGCCGGTGGTGGCCGATATCGCCTCGGTCAGCACCGCCTCCGGCCTGGAACTGGCCCTGGTGGAGTGGCAAGGCCGCACCACCCAGTTCGACCTGACCCTCGACACCTATGAAAAATCCGGCACCCTGCACGCTGCGCTGACCTACGCCAATGACTTGTTTGACGCGCCGTCCATCGCGCGTATGGCGCGCCACTGGATCAGCCTGTTGCAGGCCATGGTCGCCGATGGCGAGCAGCGCATTGGTGAACTGCCGATGCTGGCCGCCGATGAGCAACACATGCTGGTGCACGCCTGGAACCAGACCGCGCAAGCGTATCCGACCGAGCGCGGTATTCATCACCTGATCGAAGACCAGGTGCAGCGCACACCGGATGCGCCGGCGCTGGTGTTCGGCGCGACCACGCTGACCTACGCGCAACTCGACGCCCGCGCCAACCAATTGGCCCATGCCTTGGGCGAGCAGGGGGTCGGCCCTGACGCCCTGGTGGGTATCTGCGTTGAGCGCTCCCTTGAGATGGTCATCGGCCTGCTGGCCATTCTCAAGGCCGGCGGCGCCTACGTCCCGCTCGACCCCGAATATCCCCAGGAACGCCTGGCCTATATGATCGAAGACAGCGGCATCCAGCTGCTGCTCAGCCAGCACAGCCTGTTGCCGCTGCTGCCTGGCGAAGGTATTCGGGTGATGCTCCTCGACCAGGCGCCAGGCTGGCTCGACGGTTACAGCGTCGCAGCGCCCGCCGTCGACATCCACGCGCTGAACCTCGCTTATGTGATCTACACCTCCGGTTCCACCGGCAAGCCCAAGGGCGCCGGCAACAGCCATCGCGCACTGGTCAACCGGCTGTGCTGGATGCAACAGGCCTACGGCCTCGATGCCAGTGACGCGGTGCTGCAGAAAACCCCGTTCAGCTTTGACGTGTCGGTATGGGAGTTCTTCTGGCCACTGATGACCGGCGCCCGCCTGGTAGTCGCAGCCCCTGGCGAACACCGCGAGCCGGCGCGGCTGATCGAGACCATCAGCGAGCACGCGATCACCACCGTGCACTTCGTGCCGTCCATGCTCCAGGCGTTTATCCATGAACCAGGCGTGCAGGCCTGCATAAGCCTCAAACGCATCGTGTGCAGTGGCGAAGCCTTGCCCCTGGACGCGCAATTGCAGGTGTTCGTCAAGCTGCCCCAGGCCGGCTTGTTCAACCTCTACGGCCCGACCGAAGCGGCCATCGACGTGACCCACTGGACCTGCATCGACGAAGGCCGTGACGCCGTGCCCATCGGCCGTCCGATTGCCAACCTTGGCACCTACATGCTCGATGCTCAGCTCAACCCGGTGCCTGCCGGCGTGTCCGGCGAGCTGTATCTGGGCGGCACCGGCCTGGCCCGCAGTTACCATCGCCGTCCGGCACTGACCGCCGAACGTTTTGTGCCCAGCCCCTTCGGTGACGGCGCGCGCCTGTACCGTACCGGCGACCGTGTGCGCCAGCGTGACGACGGTGTGATCGAATACCTTGGCCGCCTCGACCACCAGGTCAAGCTGCGCGGGCTGCGAATAGAACTCGGCGAAATCGAGACGCGCCTGATGCAACACCCGGCGGTGCGTGAGGCGGTGGTGCTGGTACACGGCGGCAAGCAACTGGTGGCGTACCTGGTGCTGGAGGGCGAGGCGCCCACCGACCTCAAGGCCTGGCTGCTCGGCAGCCTGCCGGAATACATGGTGCCGACCCACCTGGTGCACCTGGCCAAGCTGCCGGTGACCGCCAACGGCAAGCTCGACCGCAAAGCCCTGCCGGTGCCCGATACTGCGCCGCAACAGGCGTATGTCGCTGCGGAAAACACCCTGCAAAAAGCCCTGGCGGCGATCTGGAGCGATGTGCTCGGTGTCGAGCAAGTCGGTCTGGATGACAACTTTTTCGAGCTGGGCGGCGATTCGATCATCTCCATCCAGGTGGTCAGCCGCGCGCGCCAGGCGGGGATTCGCCTCAGCCCACGCGACCTGTTTCAGTACCAGAGCGTGCGCAGCCTGGCATTGGTGGCAAGCTTCGAGCAAACCACTGTAATCGACCAGGGGCCTGCCAGCGGCGAGGTAATCCTGACCCCGGTGCAGCAAGGCTTTTTCGCCCAGGCGATCCCCGTGCGTCAGCATTGGAACCAATCGTTGTTGTTGACCCCGCGCGAGCTGTTGGAACCGGCACGCCTGGAAGCCGCCCTGACTCAGGTGATCAACCATCACGACGCCCTGCGCCTGCGTTTCGTGCAACAGGCTGACGCTTGGCAGCAAGCCTATGCCGCGCCAGTCACCGAGTCGGGCCTGTGGCAAACCCACGCCGGCAGCGACGATGAGCTGGCGGCGCTGTGCGATGAGGCCCAGCGCAGCCTCGACCTGGCGAAAGGCCCGCTGCTGCGTGCCGCGTTGGTGCGCATGGCCGATGGCAGCCAGCGCCTGCTGCTGGTGATCCATCACCTGGCGGTCGATGGTGTGTCCTGGCGTATCGTCCTGGAAGACCTGCAACAGGCTTACCGCAAGGCATCGCTACCGGCCAAAACCAGCGCCTACCAGCTGTGGGCCGAACAGTTGCAAGCCCATGCCCGCACGCTGGACGACCAACTGCCGTACTGGCAGGCGCAGTCGGTGGACGCGGACTTGCCGTGCGACAACCCCAAGGGCGGCCTGCAAAACCGCTTGGGCAGCAAGCTCGAAATCCGCCTTGATGCCGAACACACCCGTCAACTGCTCCAGGACGCGCCAGCGGCTTACCGTACCCAGGTCAACGATTTGTTGCTCACGGCCCTGGCGCGGGTGGTCAGCCGCTGGAGCGGCCAGAACGCCGCAATGATCCAACTGGAAGGCCATGGCCGCGAAGACCTGTTCGACAGCGTCGACCTGACCCGCACCGTCGGCTGGTTCACCAGCCTGTTCCCGGTACGCCTGCAAGCCGACGGTGAGCTGTCGGCCGCGATCAAGTCGGTCAAGGAGCAGCTGCGTGCCGTGCCCGCCAAAGGCATCGGCTATGGTCTGCTGCGCTACCTCGGCCCGCCTGCGGCCCGCGAAGCCTTGGCGAACCTGGCCGTGCCACGCATCACCTTCAACTACCTGGGCCAGTTCGACCGCCAGTTCAACGAATCCGCGCTGTTTATTCCGGCCACCCAGGGCAGCGGCCAGGCCCAGGATGCCGAGGCACCGCTGGCCAACTGGCTGACGGTCGAAGGGCAGGTGTACGGCGGTGAACTGGCCCTGCAATGGGGCTTCAGCCGCGAGATGTTCGAGGCGTCAACGGTGCAGCAGTTGGCGGATGACTACGCGGCAGAGCTCAAGGCCTTGATCGAGCATTGCCGAGCCACCCCGGCAGGGCAGGTTACCCCTTCGGACTTCCCACTGGCACGCTTGAGCCAACAGCAACTGGACGCGTTGCCGGTGGCGGGGCCGGCGATTGCCGACCTTTATCCGCTGTCGCCGATGCAGCAGGGCATGTTGTTCCATACCCTCTACGAACCAGAAGCCCAGGCGTACATCAACCAGTTGCGCCTGGATATCGACGGCCTCGACCTGTTGGCTTTCGGCCGCGCCTGGCAGGCGGCACTGGACCGCCATGACATTCTGCGCAGCAGCTTCCACTGGCTGGGACTGGACAGTGCGCATCAAGTGATCCTGCGTCAGGTCGACATGCAGTTGCATGTGATCGAAGACATCGATGCCGACTTCGATGCGCTTGCCGAGGCTGAACGCGAGAAGGGCTTCGCGCTCAATGCCGCGCCGCTGTTTCGCCTGATGCTGGTGCGGGGCGCCGGTAACGCCTGGCACCTGATCTTCACCAGCCACCACATCCTCATGGACGGCTGGAGTAACGCCCAGTTGCTGGGTGAAGTCATCGCTCACTATGCCGGCCAGGCCTTGCCCGCGCCGCTGGGGCAGTTCCGCGATTACCTCGGCTGGCTGCAACAGCAAGCCTCGGGTGAGACGTTCTGGAAAGCCGCCCTGGCGCCGTTGCAAACACCTACCTTGCTCGCGCAAGCGCTGCGCGCGCCGGTCGATGGCCTGGGCACGGCTGAGCATCAATTGATCCTCGAGGGCGAGTTCACACAGGCCCTCGGCGAGTTCGCCCGTCGTCAGAAAATCACCCTCAATACCGTGCTGCAAGGGGCGTGGAGCCTGTTGCTGCAGCGCTACACCGGCCAGGATTGCGTGGCCTTCGGCGCCACCGTCGCCGGGCGTTCGGCACCGCTGCCGGGGATCGAGCAGCAACTGGGCCTGTTCATCAACACGCTGCCCATTGTCAGCGCGCCGTCGCCAGCCCAGCCGGTCGCCCAATGGCTCAACGAGTTGCAAGCCCTGAACCTCAGCCTGCGTGACCACGAGCATGTGCCGCTGTACGACATACAAGGCTGGGCCGGCCAGCAGGGCGCATTGTTCGACACCTTGCTGGTGTTTGAAAACTTCCCGGTGGCCGAGGCCCTGAAGCAGGGCGCGCCCGCAGGCCTTACGTTTGGCCGTATGCACAACCATGAACGCACCCATTACCCGCTGACCCTGGGCATTGAGTTGGGAGCCAGCCTGCGCCTGGAGTTCAGTTACGACCGGGCCCGCTTCAGCGCTGAGCAGGTCGCCCGCTTGAGCGCCAACCTGCAGCACCTGCTGGTGCAGTTGCTCACCGATGCCAAGGCGCCCCTTGGCAACCTGCAATTGCTTGACGCCACCGCACAACGCGACGTGCTTGCCCTCAGCCAATCACCGGGCGCGGCCCAGCGCCATTCGCGCGTGCACGAACGCATCGCGGCCCAGGCCGCTGCCACACCGCACGCGCTGGCGGTGCAGGCTGGCGAAGCACGCTTGAGCTATGCCCAGCTCAATGAAAGTGCCAATCGGCTTGCCCATCGTCTGCTGGCGCTGGGCGTGGGCCCGGGCCAGCGCGTGGGCCTGGCGTCGCGGCGCGGCCCGCAACTGATCGTCAGCCTGCTGGCCGTGCTCAAAAGCGGCGCGGCCTATGTGCCCCTGGACCCGAACTATCCCGCCGACCGCCTGGCCTACATGCTGGCGGACAGCCGTCTGGACCTGCTGCTCAGCGAAACCGGGTTACTGGCCGACCTGCCGCTGCCGCAAGGGCTGGCCCGCCTGGACTTCACCGTCTCCGGTACCGAGCTGGCCGGCTACCCTGCCAGCAACCCACTCACCCACGCTGCCGCTGCCGATCTGGCGTACGTAATCTACACCTCGGGTTCCACCGGCCAACCCAAGGGCGTGGCCATCGACCATGCGGCCCTCGGCCAATTCTGCGACAGCGCCGAGGTCTACAGCCAACTGTGTGCAGAGGACCGCGTGCTGCAGTTCGCGACCTTCAGTTTCGACGGCTTTGTCGAACAGTGCTATCCGCCGCTGTGTGTGGGCGCCGCGTTGATCATGCGTGGCGATGAACTGTGGGATGCCGGGCAACTGGCACGGGAAATCGTCGAACAGGGCGTGACCCTGGCTGACTTGCCGGCGGCCTACTGGTATCTGCTGGCCAAAGAGTGCGCGGCCGATGGTCGTGCCCTGGGTAACCTGCGCCAGGTGCATGTGGGCGGCGAGGCCATGTCGGTGGAAGGGCTGCGCGCCTGGCACGCGGCCGGCCTGGGCGGCGTGCGCCTGGTCAACACCTACGGGCCGACCGAGGCCACCGTGGTGTCCAGCGTGCATGAGTGCCAACTGGCGGATGCCAGTGATGCGTTCGGCGTGCCGATTGGCCGGGCGATCGCTGGCCGCTCGCTGTACGTACTCGACAGCGGTTTCGAACTGTTGGCCACCGATGGCGTTGGCGAGCTGTGCATCGGCGCCGAGTTCGGCCTGGCCCAGCGTTACTTCGACCGCCCGGCGTTGACCGCCGAGCGTTTCCTCCCGGACCCGTTTTCGGCGGTGCCCGGTGCGCGGCTCTACCGCAGTGGCGACCTGGCCCGTTACAACGAGGCGGGCGCCTTGGAGTACGTGGGGCGTATCGACCATCAGGTGAAGATCCGCGGGTTCCGTATCGAAATGGGCGAAATCGAGGCCAGCCTGCAAGCCCTGCCGGGGGTGCGCGAAGCTGCCGTCGTTGCGCAGCCGAGTGCCACCGGCACGCAGTTGGTGGCGTACGTGGTCGCGGCCCACGGCCAGCCACTGGATACCCAGGCGCTGGCGGCGGTCTTGCGCCAGTCCTTGCCGGACTACATGGTGCCGGGGCATTGGCTGGTGCTCGATGCCTTGCCGTTGAACAACAACGGTAAGCTTGACCGCCGCGCACTGCCGCTGGCGGACCTGAGCCAGGCGCGGCAGGCCTACCGCGCTCCGCAAAGCCCGCTGCACATGCAGTTGGCGGCGATCTGGCAAGCGGTGTTGCACGTCGAGCAGGTGGGGCTCGATGACCATTTCTTCGAACGCGGCGGCCATTCGCTGCTGGCCACTCAGGTGATCTCCCGCGTGCGTCACGAGCTCAAGCTGGAAGTGCCGTTGCGAGCGTTGTTCGAACAGCCCACGCTGGAAGCGTTCGCGGTGGCCTGCGCAGGGTTGCAGGCCGGCACTGCCAGCCCGATGGTGGCCCTGGGGCGCGACCGACCGTTGGCACTGTCCTTCGCCCAGGAACGCCAATGGTTCCTTTGGCAACTGGACCCCGGCAGCGCCGCCTACCACGTACCGACCGCATTGCACCTGCGCGGTGAGCTGGATGTCCCGGCACTGGAACACGCATTCCAGGCCCTGGTGCAACGCCATGAACCGTTGCGTACCACCTTCGTGGAAGAGGCTGAGCACACCTGGCAGGTCATCCAGCCAAACCTGGCGGTGGTGATCCAACGCCAGCAGGTGCAAGACTCGGCCATCGAGCAGGCGGTCGCGCAAGAAATCCAACGCCCGTTCGACCTGCTCAACGGCCCGCTGATGCGCGTCATGCTGCTGGAGATCACGGCCGCGCACCATGTGCTGGTGATCACCCAGCACCACATCATCTCCGACGGCTGGTCGATGCAAGTGATGGTCGACGAACTGCTGGCGCTGTATCAAGGCCAGGCGCTGTTGCCGGCCTTACCGATCCAGTACGCCGACTATGCCGTGTGGCAGCGCGATTGGATGGCGGCCGGGGAGAAACAACGCCAACTTGATTACTGGCGTGCACGCCTGGGTACCGAACACGCGGTGCTGGAACTGCCCCTGGACCACCCGCGCCCGGCGGTGCAAAGCCATCGCGGTGCGCGTCGGCGGGTACACCTGGACAACGCCCTGGTGGCCGAACTCAAGGCACTCGCCCAACGCCAGGACGTAACCCTGTTCATGCTCCTGCTGGCGTCGTTCCAGACCTTGCTGCACCGCTATAGCGGCCAGGCCGAGATTCGTGTCGGGGTACCGATCGCCAACCGCAATCGCCTGGAAACCGAGCGTCTGGTTGGCTTCTTCGTCAACACCCAGGTGCTCAAGGCCGACCTGCACGGGCAGATGGCCTTCGAGCAGTTGCTGGCCCAGGTCAAGCAACGTGCCCTGGAGGCCCAGGCCCATCAGGACTTGCCGTTCGAACAACTGGTAGAGGCGCTGCAACCGGAACGCAGCCTCAGCCATAATCCGTTGTTCCAGGTGATGTTCAATCACCAGGACAACCTGCGCGCCGGCCCGGTGCAACTGCCTGGCCTGGATCTGCAGCCGGTGGATTGGACCGGTCACACGACCCAGTTCGACCTCAACCTGGAAACCGAGGAGTCCGTCGACGGCCTTTGGGCATCCCTGACCTACGCCACCGACCTGTTCGACGCCGCCACCCTGGAGCGCCTGGCTGTGCACTGGCAGAACCTGCTGCGCGCAGTGGTCAACGATGCCTCCCAGGCTCTGGACGAGCTGGCGATGCTCAACCCATCGCAATGGCAGCAGATGGTCGAAGACTGGAACCGCACGACCGTCGACTACCCACGCGAGCGCTGTGTCCACCAGTTGTTCGAAGCGCAAGCCCTGGCGCAGCCGCACGCCATCGCGCTGCAATTCAACGGCGAGGCCGTGAGCTACAGCGAACTCAACCGCCGCGCCAACCGCCTGGCCCATCGCCTGATCGCGGCGGGCGTCGGCCCGGACGTGCGGGTGGCGGTGCATGTGGAGCGTTCCCTGCCCATGGTGGTCGGCCTGCTTGCGACCCTCAAGGCCGGTGGCGCCTACGTGCCGCTGGACCCGCAATTCCCGGCCGATCGCCTGGCGTTCATGCTCGAAGACAGCCGCGCCCAGGTGCTGCTGACTCAGTCGCCGCTGATCGGGCGCCTGGTGCAACCGCAAGGCCTGCAGGTGCTGTTGGTCGAGGACGCCGGCGGTGACGAACACAACCCGCAGGTCAGCGTCACGCCACACCACCTGGCCTATGTGATCTACACCTCTGGCTCCACCGGCAAGCCCAAGGGCGTGATGGTGCCGCACCAGGCGCTGTGCAGCTTTACCTGCGGCATGGCCGGCACCCTGGACATCGGCGCGCAGGCGCGGGTGCTGTCGCTGACGACGTTCTCGTTCGACATCTTTGCCCTGGAGCTGTACGTGCCGCTGACAGTCGGCGCCACGGTGCTGCTGAGTGGCCAGGAACTGGCGCTCGACCCGGAGGCGATAATCGACCTGGTCACCGCCCAATCCGCCAACGTGCTGCAAGCCACGCCGTCCACTTGGCGCATGCTGCTGGAAAGCCCGCGTGCCGACGTGCTGCGCGGCATCAAGTGCCTGTGCGGCGGCGAAGCGCTGCCGGCCGACCTGGCCCAGCGCATGCTCGACCTGCAAGGCCCGGTGTGGAACCTCTACGGTCCCACCGAAACCACCATTTGGTCGGCGGCCCATCGCCTGCTGGAGGCGCAACCTCTGGTCGGGCGACCGATCGCCAACACCGCGTTGTTCATCCTCAATGCCGGGCTCAGCCCATGCCCGGTGGGCGCGGCCGGTGAACTGCTGATCGGCGGCGTCGGCCTGGCGCGCGGCTACCACGCGCGGCCAGCCCTCACCGCCGAACGTTTCGTGCCCAACCCGTATGGCGCGCCGGGCGAGCGCCTGTACCGCAGCGGTGACCTGGCACGCTACCGTGCCGACGGCGTGGTGGAGTACATCGGCCGGGTCGACCATCAGGTCAAGGTGCGCGGTTTCCGTATCGAACTGGGCGAGATCGAAGCCTGCCTGCGCGAGCATGAAGGCGTTCGCGAAGCCGTGGTGCTCGCCGACAACGACCGCTTGATCGCCTACCTGGTGACGTCTGCGGCACAGCCGCCGCACGCCTACACAGCGGCCTTGCGTGAGCGCCTGCCGGACTACATGGTGCCGGCGCACGTGATGTTCCTCGACAGCCTGCCCTTGACCCCCAACGGCAAGCTCGACCGCAAGGCCTTGCCCAAGGTCGATACCCGCCTGTTGCTGAAAAGCCATGTGGCCGCCGTCACCCCGCGCGAACAACAGGTCGCGGCGATCTGGTCCGAGGTGCTGGGCGTACCCCAGGTCGGCCTCGACGACCACTTCTTCGAGCTGGGCGGGCATTCGCTGCTGGCCACGCGGGTGGTATCGCGGGTACGCCAGGCTCTGGCGCTGGAAGTGGCGCTCAAGACCCTGTTCGAACACCCGTTGCTGGGTGACTTCGTGGTGGCCCTGGGTGAGGAGGGCGTGGTCGCGCCGGCGCTGCTCAAGGCCGATCGCAGCCAGCCGTTGCCGCTGTCGTATGCCCAGGAACGCCAATGGTTCCTCTGGCAACTCGACCCCGAAAGCGCCGCGTACCACATCCCCAGCGCCTTGCGTTTGACAGGCCCGCTGGACCTGGCAGCGCTGCAACGCAGCTTCGACACTTTGCTGGCACGCCATGAAAGCCTGCGCACCCATTTGCGCCAGGACGCCGCCGGCACGGTCCAAGTGATTGAAGACTTGGGCCTGATTGAAATCGATCTGGCCGACACCGATGAAGCCGGCCTCAAGACACGGGTGGCTGACGTCGTTGCGCAGCCATTCGACCTGCTGCGCGGGCCGTTGCTGCGGGCCCGGTTGCTGCGCCTGGCCGAGGACGAACATGTGCTGGTGCTGGTGCAGCACCACATCGTCTCCGATGGCTGGTCGATGCAACTGATGGTCGAGGAGCTGGTGCAACTGTACGCCGCCTTCAGCCACGGGCAGACGCCAACCCTGCCGGCCTTGCCGATCCAGTACGCCGACTATGCCGTGTGGCAGCGCCAATGGATGGAGGCGGGAGAGAAGGCCCGTCAACTGTCCTACTGGCATGAACAGTTGGGTGGCGTGCAGCCGGTGCTGGAATTGCCTTTCGACTACCTGCGTCCGGCCGTGAAAAGCCATCGTGGCGCACGCCTGGGCATCGAGTTGCAACCGCAGCTGCTGGCCGGTTTGCGTCGTCTGGCGCAGGGCGCCGGAGTGACGTTGCCGATGGTGCTGCTGGCGTCCTACCAGGCGTTGCTGCACCGCTACAGCGGCCAGGAAGACGTGCGTGTCGGGGTGCCGATTGCCAACCGCAATCGCCTGGAAACCGAGGGGCTGATCGGCTTCTTCGTCAATACCCAAGTGCTCAAGGCCGATATCCACGGGCAGATGAGCGTTGTGCAACTGCTGCACCAGGTACGCCAACGTTCCCTCGAAGCCCAGGCCCACCAGGACCTGCCGTTCGAACAGCTGGTCGAAGCGCTGCAACCCGAGCGCAGCATGAGCCTGAGCCCACTGTTCCAAGTGATGTTCAACCATCGCGTGACCTCGGCAGCCAATCACCTGCAGCGCCTCACCGAACTGGATGTCGAGGTGCTGAGCTGGGATGAAGGCGTGGCCCAGTTCGACCTGGCACTGGATGTGGAGGAAAGCCAGGCGACCCTGCGAGCCTCCCTGAGCTACGCCACCGATCTGTTTGCCCCAGCCACTATTGAGCGCATGGCCGGCCACTGGCAAAACCTGTTGCAGGCGATGGTTGCCGACCAACAGCAAGCCATCAGCCAACTCAACCTGCTGGGCCAGGACGAGCAACAACACATTCTTCAACTGTGGGACCAGACCGACGCCGGCTTTTCGGCCAAGCGCCTGGTGCACGAACTGGTCGCCGACCGCGCCCGGGAAAAACCGGATGCAGTCGCGGTGAAATTCGACGCGCAAACCCTGAGCTACGGCGAGCTTGACCGCCAGGCCAACCGCCTGGCCCACGCCCTGATCGCCCGTGGCGTCGGTCCCGAAGTGCGGGTGGCGATTGCCATGCCGCGCAGCGCCGAGAGCATGGTGGCGTTCCTGGCGGTGATGAAGGCCGGCGGCGTCTACGTGCCGCTGGATATCGAGTACCCGCGTGATCGCCTGCTGTACATGATGCAGGACAGCCGTGCGAAGTTGCTGCTGACCCACACCAGTGCCTTGCAGCAACTGCCGATTCCCGAAGGCCTGGACAGCCTGGCGATTGATCGCACCGAGCAATGGGCAGGCTTCAGCGACACGGCACCGCAGGTGAAACTGGACGGCGACAACCTGGCCTACGTGATCTACACCTCCGGCTCGACCGGCATGCCCAAAGGCGTGGCGGTCTCTCATGGGCCGTTGGTGGCGCATATCATTGCCACTGGCGAGCGTTATGAAACGTCCCCGGCCGATTGCGAACTGCACTTCATGTCCTTCGCCTTCGACGGCTCCCACGAAGGCTGGATGCACCCGCTGATCAATGGCGCCAGCGTGCTGATCCGTGACGACAGCCTATGGCTGCCCGAGTACACCTACGAACAGATGCACCGTCACAACGTGACCATGGCGGTGTTCCCTCCGGTGTACCTGCAGCAGTTGGCCGAACATGCCGAGCGTGACGGCAACCCGCCGAAGGTGCGGGTCTACTGCTTCGGCGGTGACGCAGTGGCACAGGCCAGCTACGACCTGGCCTGGCGCGCGCTCAAGCCGACCTACCTGTTCAACGGTTACGGCCCGACGGAAACCGTGGTCACGCCGCTGCTGTGGAAAGCCCGTCGAGGCGATCCTTGCGGCGCCGTCTACGCGCCAATCGGCACGTTGCTGGGCAACCGCAGCGGCTACGTGCTGGACGCGCAACTCAACCTGCAACCCATCGGCGTCGCCGGTGAGCTGTACCTGGGTGGCGAGGGCGTGGCCCGCGGTTACCTGGAACGTCCGGCGCTGACCGCCGAGCGCTTCGTGCCGGACCCGTTCGGCAAACCCGGCAGTCGTGTGTATCGCAGCGGCGACCTGACCCGTGGGCGCCCGGATGGCGTGGTGGATTACCTCGGTCGCGTCGACCACCAGGTGAAAATCCGTGGCTTCCGTATCGAGCTGGGCGAGATCGAAGCGCGCCTGCGTGAGCAGGACAACGTTGGCGAAACCGTGGTGGTGGCCCAGGAAGGCCCGACCGGCAAACAGCTGGTGGCCTACGTGGTGCCGGCCGACGCCAGCCTGGTCAACGAAGCCGAGTTCCGCGACCACCTGCGCCGTGCCCTGAAAACCCGCCTGCCGGATTACATGGTGCCGACGTACTTCATGTTCCTGGCGCAAATGCCGCTGACCCCCAACGGCAAGCTCGACCGCAAGGGCTTGCCCGAGCCGGATGCGAGCCTGCTGCAACAGGCCTATGTGGCCCCCGAAACCGAGCTTGAACAGAAGATTGCCGCGATCTGGGCCGAGGTATTGCGCCTGCCGCAGGTGGGCCTGAACGACAACTTCTTCGAAGTCGGCGGCCACTCGTTGCTGGCGATCCAGATCACCTCGCGGGTCCAGGCCGAGCTGGGCCTGGAAGTGCCGTTGGTGGAAGTGTTCCAGACCGAAACGCTGCGCGCCTATGTGCAGGCCGCTGCCACCTTCCGTGCAGGCACTGCGGAAGATTTTGATGACCTTCGTGACTTTTTGAGCGAACTAGAGGCGATTTGACCCATGCTTTCCAACCCTAATATCGATCTGGTTTCGCGCTTTCTTCGCCTGCCTCTGGAACAACGCCAGCAGTTTTACCAGCGCCTGCAAAGCCGGGGCATGAGCTTCGCCCAGCTGCCGATTGCCTCGATCCGTGAGGACGGCCAGATGCTGCCGTTGTCCTACGCCCAGGAACGGCAGTGGTTTCTCTGGCAACTGGACCCGGACAGCGCCGCCTATCACGTGCCGGGCGCCCTGCGCCTGAGCGGGCGCCTGGACAAGGTTGCGCTGCAAAAGAGCTTCGACACCCTCGCGGTGCGCCATGAAAGCCTGCGCACGCGCCTGCACCTGGATGATGAACAGCGCTCCCAGGAAGTGCTGGCCCACGGCGTGATCGAGATCGCTGAAAGCTCGGTCGACGAGGCGCAGCTCAAGGCCCGCGTCGAAGCCGAAATCGCCCGCCCGTTCGACTTGCAGCAAGGCCCGCTACTGCGCGTCAGCCTGCTTACCCTCGGTGAAGACGAGCACGTGCTGGTGCTGGTGCAGCACCATATCGTCTCCGATGGTTGGTCGATGGGCGTGATGGTGCAGGAGCTGATGCAGCTCTACGCTGCCTACAGCCAGGGCCAGGACTGCGTGCTGGCGCCTTTGCCGATCCAGTACGCCGACTACGCACTGTGGCAACGCAGCTGGATGGAAGCGGGGGAGAAGGCCCGCCAACTGGACTACTGGCGTGAACTGCTCAGCGGCACGCAGCCGGTGCTGGAGCTGCCATTCGACCAGCCGCGCCCGGCGCAACAGAGCTACCGTGGCGCGCGTCTGGACATCGCGCTGGAACCGGCACTGGTTGCAGGGTTGAAAGCCCTGGCCCAGCGCGAAGGCGTGACGATGTTCATGTTGCTGCTGGCCTCCTTCCAGGCATTTCTGTACCGCTACAGCGGCCAGCAGGATATTCGCGTGGGCGTGCCGATTGCCAACCGCAACCGCGTCGAGACCGAATCGCTGATCGGCTTCTTCGTCAATACGCAAGTGCTCAAGGCTGACCTCGATGGTCAGATGAGCTTCGCCCAGTTACTGCAGCAGACCAAGCGCCGCGCGCTGGAAGCCCAGGCCCATCAGGACTTGCCGTTCGAGCAGTTGGTGGAAGCGCTGCAACCGGAGCGCAGCCTGAGCCATAACCCGCTGTTCCAGGTGATGTTCAACCACCAGGCCAATTCCCCCGTCGCCGCGCAGCAACTGCCGGGCCTGCGCGTGGCCAACCTCGAATGGGACAGCCAGAGTGCCCAGTTCGACCTGAGCCTGGACACCCAGGAAAGCGGCGATGCGATCTGGGCGTCCCTGACCTACGCCACCGACCTGTTCGGCGCCGCCACCGTCGCGCGCATGGCCGAACATTGGCTGAGTCTGTTGCGTGCGGGCGTGGCGAACCCTGCCTTGGCCTTGCAGGATATGGCGACACTCAATGCCGAGGAGCGCGAGCAAATCCTCTCGCAATGGAACGCCACCGCGCGCGACTACCCGCAAGGGCAGTGGGTGCATCAGTTGATCGAAGCCCAGGCGCTGGCACAGCCGGATGCACCGGCGTTGCGCTTCAACGACCTGTCCCTGAGCTACGCCGAACTGAACCGCCGCGCCAACCGCCTGGCGCATGGCCTGATCGAAGCCGGCGTGGGGCCGGACGTGCTGGTGGGCCTGGCGGTGGAGCGTTCCATCGAAATGGTCGTCGGCCTGTTGGCGGTGCTCAAGGCCGGTGGTGCCTATGTGCCGCTGGACCCGGAATACCCGCGCGAACGCCTGGCCTACATGCTGGACGACAGCGGCGTGAAACTGCTGCTGACCCAGGCGCATTTGCGTGAGCAGTTGCCGATTCCCCAAGGCCTGGAAACCCTGGTGCTGGGCGAGTTTGCCTTCGAGGGCTACAGCGACGCTAACCCAGGGATCGCCCTGGACGGCGAAAACCTCGCCTACGTGATCTACACCTCGGGCTCCACCGGCCAACCCAAAGGCGCCGGCAACCGTCATTCGGCATTGCTGAACCGCCTGCAATGGATGCAGGAAGCCTATGGCCTGGACGTCAGCGACACAGTGCTGCAAAAGACCCCGTTCAGCTTCGACGTGTCGGTGTGGGAGTTCTTCTGGCCGTTGATGACTGGTGCGCGCCTGGTGGTTGCAGCACCCGGTGATCATCGTGATCCGGCCAGGCTGATCAACCTGATCAATCAACAGCGGGTCACTACGCTGCACTTCGTGCCATCGATGTTGCAGGCGTTCCTGCAGGATCCGGCGGTGTCGACCTGCCAAAGCCTGCACCGCATCGTGTGCAGCGGCGAGGCCTTGCCGGTGGACGCCCAGCAGCAGGTCTTCGCCAAGCTGCCGCAGGCCGGGCTCTACAACCTGTACGGCCCGACCGAAGCCGCCATCGACGTAACCCACTGGACCTGCGTGGATGAAGGTCGCGACGCGGTACCGATTGGCCGCCCGATTGCCAACCTGGGTTGCTACATCCTCGACAGCCACTTCGAACCCGTACCGGTCGGCGTCCTCGGCGAGTTGTACTTGGGCGGTATCGGCCTGGCCCGTGGTTACCACCGCCGTCCGGCACTCACCGCCGAACGTTTTATCGCCCACCCATTCATCCAGGGCGAGCGCCTGTACCGTACCGGCGACCTCGCACGCTACCGCGCAGACGGCGTGATCGAGTATGCCGGGCGTATCGACCATCAGGTCAAGCTGCGCGGCCTGCGCATCGAACTGGGTGAAATCGAAGCACGCCTGTTGGAGCACGAGTGGGTCCGTGAGACCGCCGTGCTGGCGGTCGACGGCAAATACCTGGTGGGCTACCTGGTGTTGCAAAACGCCGGGGACGATTGGCGCGATGTGCTCAGTGCCCAACTGGCTCAACACCTGCCCGACTACATGGTCCCGGCACAGTGGATGCTGCTGGAACAGATGCCCCTGAGTCCCAACGGCAAACTCGACCGCAAGGCGCTGCCCAAACCCGAAGCCACCCACCCCTACGAAGCTCCGCACAGTGTGCTGGAGCAGCAGATCGCGGCGATCTGGGCCGAGGTGCTGGGCGTCGAACAGGTGGGTTTGAATGACAACTTCTTCGAGCGCGGCGGTGACTCGATCATCTCCATTCAAGTGGTCAGCCGCGCCCGTGCCGCCGGTATTCATTTCACCGCCAAGGCGCTGTTCCAGCATCAGACCGTGCGCAGCCTCGCCCGGGCGGCGCAGTTGCAGACAGCGCAGGTGATCGACCAAGGCCCGGTGCAGGGCCAGACGCCTTTGCTGCCGTTCCAGCAGTTGTTCTTCGAGATGGACCTGCCGGACCGCCACCACTGGAACCAGTCCTTGCTGCTGGTGCCACGCGAGCCGGTCCGGGCAGGTCGACTGCAAGCGGCTTTGCACGCCATCGTCCAGCACCACGATGTGCTGCGCCTGAGTTTCAGCCAGCACGCCGAAGGGTGGCAGGCCGAGCATGCAGCCGCCACCCCTGAGGTGCTGTGGCAAGCCACGGTGAAGGATGCCGACGAACTGGCCGCGCTGTGCGAAAAAGCCCAGCGCAGCCTCGACCTGCAACAGGGGCCCTTGCTGCGTGCGGTCCTTGCCGAACTGGCCGACGGTTCCCAGCGCCTGTTGCTGGTGATGCACCACCTGGTGGTGGATGGCGTGTCCTGGCGGGTGTTCCTTGAGGACCTGCAACGCCTGTACCGCCAACAGCCGTTACCCGCCAAGACCTCGTCGTTCAAGGCCTGGGCCGAGCGTTTGCAGGCCCATGCCCGCAGCGAAGCGGTACAGCCGCAGAAACACTTCTGGCTGCAACAACTCCAGGGCGTGCCTGCCGATCTGCCATGCCGTGATCCGCAAGGCGCGCGTCCTGTCCGCCTGGCGCAGACCGTGGTCAGCCAGCTGGACGCCGAGCACACCCGGCAATTACTGCAACAGGCGCCTGCGGCCTATCGCACCCAGATCAACGATCTGCTGCTGACCGCCCTGGCGCGCGTCATCTGCCAGTGGACGGGGCAGGCTTCAAGCTTGATCCAGCTGGAAGGCCACGGCCGCGAAGACCTGTTCGACGATATCGACCTGACCCGCACCCTGGGTTGGTTCACCAGCCTGTTCCCGGTGCGCCTGACCCCGGCCGAATCCCTTGGCGCTTCTATCAAGCAGATCAAGGAGCAACTGCGCGCCGTGCCGGACAAGGGCCTGGGCTTCGGCGCGCTGCGCTACCTCGGCGACGAGGCCACGCGCCAGGCGTTCAGCGCATTGCCGGTGCCGCGTATCACCTTCAATTACCTGGGCCAGATCGACGGCAGCTTTGACCAGCCGGACGGCTTGTTCGCGCTGGCCGCAGAAAGTGCCGGTGCCGAGCAGAGCCCGGAGGCGCCGCTGGGCAACTGGTTGACACTCAACGGTCAGGTGCTCGGCGGTGAGCTGCACCTGGGTTGGACCTTCAGCCCGCTGATGTTCGAGGTGTCGCAGATCGACGCCTTGAGCCAGGCCTTCAGCCGTGAACTGACGGCGTTGGTGGAACATTGCTGTACCCCCGGCAACCACGGCGTGACGGCCTCGGACTTCCCGTTGTCCCGCCTGAACCAGCAGCAGCTTGAATCCTTGCCGCTGGCCGCTGATGGGATTGAAGACATCTACACCTTGTCGCCCATGCAGCAGGGCATGCTGTTCCACACCCTGTACGAACAGGCCGCCGGCGACTACATCAACCAAATCCGCGTGACGGTCGAGGGCCTGGATGTAGCGCGGTTCCAGCAGGCCTGGGATGTCACGGTGCAGGCCCATGATGTGTTGCGCAGTGGGTTCTACTGGGAAGGCCAGCTGGAATGGCCGTGCCAGGTGGTGTATCGCGAGGCCCGGTTGCCGATCGAACACCTCGACTGGCGCGCCATGCCGGAGCGTGAGCTGGCGTTGCAAAACCTGCAGCAAGCCCAGCGTCGCCAGGGCTTTGACCTGGCCAAGGCACCCCTTGTCCGTCTGGTGCTGGTGCGCACCGACGAGCAACGCCATGAGCTGATCTACACCAACCATCACATCCTGATGGACGGTTGGAGCAATTCGCGACTGTTCGGTGAAGTGCTGCAACGTTACGCCGGTGTGGCGGTGCCTGAAGCGGCGGGTCGCTATCGCGATTACATCGGCTGGTTGCAGCAGCGGGATGCCGGTGCGACCGAAACCTTCTGGCGCGAGCAGTTGAGTGCATTGCAAGCGCCGACCCGCCTGGGCAGCAGCCAGCCAAGCGCGGCGAATGGGCATGGCGAACACCAACTGAGCCTGGATCGCCCGCTGACGGGTCGCCTCGAGGCTTTTGCGCGCAGCAATAAGGTCACGCTCAATACCCTGATCCAGGCGGCATGGCTGGTCCTGTTGCAGCGCCATAGCGGGCAGGCGGTGGTGTCGTTCGGCGCCACCGTGGCCGGGCGCCCGGCAGACCTCGTGGGGGTGGAGCAGCAGATCGGCCTGTTCATCAACACCTTGCCGGTGATCTGCGCAGTGGATGGCCAGCAAACCGTGGCCGACTGGTTGCAGGCGGTGCAGGCGCAGAACCTGGCTTTGCGCGAGCATGAACATACCGGGCTGTACGATATCCAGCGCTGGGCCGGGCAGGGCGGTGAAGCCTTGTTCGATAACATCCTGGTGTTCGAAAACTACCCGGTGTCCAAGGCCCTGGAGCAGAGTGGCGGCAGCGGTATCCGTTTTGGCCTGCCGGATTCCCGCGAGCAAACCAGCTTCCCGCTGACGGTGCTGGTGGACGTGGGTGACACGCTATCGGTGCAGTTCAGTTTCGCGCGTGCGCATTTTGACCTGGGCACGGTGCAAACCTACGGCCGCCATCTGCTCAATCTGCTGCAAGCCATGCTCGAGGGCGGCCAGCAACGTCTGGGTGACCTGGCTATGCTCGATGTGGCTGAACGTCAGCAGGTGGTGCAGGAATGGAACGCCACGGCGCGGGACTACCCATTGCAGCACTGCGTGCATCAACTGATTGAACAGCAGGTGGGGCGTACGCCGGACGCTGCGGCCCTGGTGTTTGCCGAGCAGCGCTTGAGCTACGCCGAACTCAACCGCCGCGCCAACCGCCTGGCGCATCGCCTGATCGAAGCCGGCGTGGGGCCGGACGTGCTGGTGGGCCTGGCGGTGGAGCGTTCCATCGAAATGGTCGTCGGCCTGCTCGCGGTGCTCAAGGCCGGTGGTGCCTATGTGCCGCTGGACCCGGAATACCCCCGCGAACGCCTGGCCTACATGCTGGACGACAGTGGGGTGAAACTGCTGCTGACCCAGGCGCATTTGCGTGAGCAGTTGCCGATTCCCCAGGGCCTGGAAACCCTGGTGCTGGGCGAATCTGCCTTCGAGGGCTACAGCGACGCCAACCCAGGGATCGCCCTGGACGGCGAGAACCTTGCCTACGTGATCTACACCTCGGGCTCCACCGGTCAACCCAAAGGCGCCGGCAACCGTCATTCGGCATTGCTGAACCGCCTGCAATGGATGCAGGAAGCCTATGGCCTGGATGCCAGCGACACAGTGCTGCAAAAGACCCCGTTCAGCTTCGACGTGTCGGTATGGGAGTTCTTCTGGCCGTTGATGACCGGTTCGCGCCTGGTGGTCGCCGCGCCGGGGGATCATCGCGATCCGGCCAGGCTGATCAACCTGATCAATCAACAGCGGGTCACTACGCTGCACTTCGTGCCATCGATGTTGCAGGCGTTCCTGCAGGATCCGGCGGTGTCGACCTGCCAAAGCCTGCACCGCATCGTGTGCAGCGGCGAGGCCTTGCCGGTGGACGCCCAGCAGCAAGTCTTCGCCAAGCTGCCGCAGGCCGGGCTCTACAACCTGTACGGCCCGACCGAAGCCGCCATCGACGTGACCCACTGGACCTGCGTGGACGAAGGCCGCGACGCGGTGCCGATTGGCCGCCCGATCGCCAACCTCGGTTGCTACATCCTCGACAGCCACTTCGAACCCGTACCGGTCGGCGTCCTCGGCGAGCTGTACCTGGGTGGCGTGGGCCTGGCCCGTGGTTACCACCGCCGCCCGGCACTCACCGCCGAACGTTTTGTCGCCCACCCGTTCATCCAGGGCGAGCGCCTGTACCGTACCGGCGACCTCGCACGCTACCGCGCAGACGGCGTGATCGAATACGCCGGGCGCATCGATCATCAAGTCAAGCTACGCGGCCTGCGCATCGAACTGGGGGAAATCGAGGCGCGCCTGCTGGAGCACGAATGGGTCCGTGAGACTGCCGTGCTGGCGGTCGACGGCAAATACCTGGTGGGCTACCTGGTGCTGCAAAACGCCGGGGACGATTGGCGCGATGTGTTCGGCGCCCATCTCGCCCAGCAGTTGCCGGACTACATGGTGCCCGCCCAATGGGTGCTGCTGGAGCAGATGCCCCTGAGCCCCAACGGCAAACTGGATCGCAAGGCCTTGCCCAAGGCGGACGCCAGTTTGCAAGCGCGGGAGTATGTCGCGCCGCAGAGCGAGCTGGAACAGCAGATCGCCGCGATCTGGGCCGAGGTCCTGGAGGTACCGCGCGTGGGTTTGAACGACAACTTCTTCGAACTGGGCGGGCACTCGCTGCTGGCGACCCAGGTGGTGGTGCGCCTGCGTGAGCAGCTGCACGCCGAATTCGACGTCAAATCGATCTTCACCACCCCGACCCTGGCCGACTTCAGCGCCTATGTGGCTGGCCAGCAGACAAATAATTCGCCGGTGCAGGACGCATTGGCTAAATCCTTGGAGGCTCTCAAACGTCTATCAGCAGAAGATTTGGATAAATTGATTTCCTGAGGGGCGTGGCGTGCAAGCATTAATCGAGTCGGTAGGGTCACTTTCAGCGCAACAAAAGAAAGCGTTGGCGGTAATGCTCAAGCAGCAAGGCATCAACCTGTTTGAGATTGCCCCGGTTTTCAAGCGCCAGGAAGGTGAGCCCCTTCGACTCTCTTATGCCCAGGAACGGCAGTGGTTCCTGTGGCAGTTGGAGCCGCAGAGCACTGCCTATCACGTGCCAAGGGCCCTGCGCCTGACCGGTCAGCTGGACGTGACTGCGTTGCAGCGCAGCTTTGACACACTGGTGATGCGCCATGAAAGCCTGCGCACGCATTTGCAGGAGGACGGCGACAGCGCCCTGCAGGTGATTGCCGATCAGGTCCGGGTGGAGATCGCCCTGGTCGACGCCGAGGAATCCGAACTCAAGGCGCTGGTGGAAGCCGAGATCGCCCAGCCGTTCGATTTGCAGCAAGGTCCACTGTTGCGGGTCAAGCTGCTGCGCCTGGCGCCCCAGGAGCACGTGCTGGTGCTGGTGCAGCATCACATCGTTTCCGATGGCTGGTCGATGCAGGTGATGGTCGACGAGCTGGTGCAGCTGTACGCCGCCTATGTGAAGGGCCAGGACCTGCAACTGCCGGCCTTGCCGATCCAGTACGCCGACTACGCGCTGTGGCAACGCAGCTGGATGGAGGCGGGCGAGCGTGAGCGCCAGTTGGGTTACTGGAAAGGCATGCTCGGCGGCGAGCAGCCGGTCCTCGAAATGCCCATGGACCGCCCGCGGCCAGCGGTACAGAGCTACCGCGGGGCAAGGCTGGACCTGACCCTGGAAACCTCGCTGGTGGCGGCCCTCAAGACCTTGGCACAGCGCGAAGGTGTGACGGTCTTCATGCTGTTGCTGGCGTCGTTCCAGGCCGTGTTGCACCGCTACAGTGGCCAGGGTGACATCCGCATCGGCGTGCCGGTGGCCAACCGTAATCGGGTGGAGACCGAGCGCCTGATCGGCTTTTTCGTCAACACGCAAATCCTCAAGGCCGATATCGACGGCCAAATGACCTTCCGTGAATTGCTGCAGCAAACCCGCCAACGTGCGGTCGAGGCCCAGGCCCATCAAGACTTGCCGTTCGAGCAGCTGGTGGAAGCGCTGCAGCCCGAGCGCAGCCTGAGCTACAACCCGTTGTTCCAAGTGATGTTCAACCACCAGACCGACACCCAACGCGGCGGTGGCAGCGTCACGGGCCTGCAAGTACAAGGGCTGGAGTGGGAAAGCAAGACGTCGCAGTTTGACCTCAACCTCGACACCCAGGAATCGGCTGATGGTATCCAGGCGTCCCTGACCTATGCCACCGACGTGTTTGATGCGCCGGGCCTGGAACGTTTCCTCGGCCACTGGCACCGTTTGTTGCACCTGGTGGTCCAGGATTGTAACGGCCGGGTCGGCGAGTTGCCGTTGCTGGACGATACGCAGTGGCAGCAACTGGTGCATACCTGGAATGACACGCACCAGGCGTTCCCGCAGGATGTGGGTGTACACCATTTGCTGGAAACCCAGGCCCAGGCCCGTCCGGACGCGATCGCGCTGGTCTGCAATGGCCAGGCGCTGAGCTACGCAGAACTGAACCGCCGTGCCAATCGCCTGGCCCATCGCCTGCGTGCCGCCGGTGTTGGCCCGGACGTGCTGGTGTCCATTGCCCTGGACCGTTCGGTGGACATGGTGCTGGCCTTGCTGGCAACCCTGAAGGCCGGTGGTGCCTATGTGCCGCTCGATCCGCAGTTCCCGGCGGATCGGCTGGCGTTCATGCTCGAAGACAGCCGCGCACGCGTATTACTGACTGCCGGCGACCTGCACGAACGCCTGCCACTGGCGGCTGACCAGCAATTGCTGCTCATGGACCCACAGGAAGATGCGCGCTACAGCAGCGCCAACCCCGACATCGAACTGACGGGCGAACACCTCGCCTATGTGATCTACACCTCCGGCTCCACCGGCAAGCCCAAGGGCGTAATGGTGCGTCATGGCGCACTGAGCAGCTTCACCCATGGCATGGCCAGCACCCTGTCCATTGGCGCTGACGCGCGGCTGTTGTCGTTGACGACGTTCTCGTTCGATATCTTTGCCCTGGAACTCTACGTACCGCTGGCGACAGGTGCGACGGTGGTACTGGCCGACAAGCACGTGTCCCTGGACCCCGAGGCGATTCTGGATCTGGTACAGCGCGAAGCGATCAGTGTGGTGCAAGCCACGCCCTCGAGCTGGCGCATGCTCCTGGACAGCGAACGCCGCGCCTTGCTGCGCGGGGTCAAGTGCCTGTGCGGTGGCGAGGCGTTGCCGGCCGACCTGGCCCAGCGCATGCTGGCCCAGCAGGGCACGGTGTGGAACCTGTATGGCCCGACCGAAACCACTATTTGGTCGGCGGCCCATCTACTGGTTGAACCGTTGCCGTTTGTCGGTCGGCCAATCGCCAACACCTCGTTGTTTATCCTCAATGCCGAGCTCACCCCGAGCCCGGTAGGCACCAGCGGTGAGCTGCTGATCGGCGGTGTCGGCCTGGCCCGTGGTTACCACGGCCGCGCAGCGATGACTGCCGAACGTTTCGTGCCTAACCCGTTCGCTACTAACGGCGAACGCCTGTACCGCACCGGCGACCTGGCGCGCTATCGCGCGGATGGCGTGGTCGAGTACATCGGCCGCGTCGACCATCAGGTCAAGGTGCGTGGGTTCCGTATAGAACTGGGAGAGATTGAGGCGTGCCTGCGTGAGCAGCATGCGATCCGCGAAGCCGTGGTGGTGGCCGAGCACGACCAGTTGCTGGCCTATCTGGTGACCGACAACTCGACGCCGGAAGCCGATCAGGGCGCCTTGCGCGAAACGCTCAAGGCCGCGCTGCGCGAGGTGCTGCCGGATTATATGGTGCCGGCGCACATGCTGTTCCTGGCACGCCTGCCGCTGACACCGAACGGTAAGCTGGATCGCAAGGCGCTGCCCAAGCCAGACGCCAGCCTGCTGCAAAAACGCTATGTGGCGCCGGTCGGTGAGAAAGCCCGGCAGGTGGCCGCGATCTGGGCCGAGGTGCTGGGCGTGCCGCAGGTGGGCCTGGAAGACCATTTCTTCGAACTCGGCGGTCATTCGCTGCTGGCGACCCGCATGGTGTCGCGTGTGCGCCAGGCACTGGGTATCGAGGTGGCGCTCAAAAGCCTGTTTGAACAACCGGTGCTGGGCGCCTTCGTGGCGGCACTGGGGGATGCACGCGCCGAGGTCGCGCAGATCACCCGCGCGGATCGCGAACAGCCGTTGGCCCTGTCGTATGCCCAGGAGCGCCAGTGGTTCCTCTGGCAGTTGGAACCCGACAGCGCGGCCTATCACATTCCTGCCGCGCTACGCCTGTTGGGTGCGCTTGACCGTGTGGCCCTGCAACGTGCGTTCGACACCCTGGTGCAGCGCCATGAAACCTTGCGCACGGTGTTTTTTTCCGACGTGAGCCAGACCGTTCAGCGCGTGCTCGAACAGGCTGCGCCGGTGATTGAACACCAGGTCGTGGGCGCAGCCACCTCCGGCGAATTGCAGGGGTGGGTGGAGCGCGAAATCGCCCGGCCATTCGATCTGCAGGCCGGCCCGTTACTGCGCATCAAGCTGCTGCAACTGAGCGAGCACGAGCATGTGCTGATACTGGTCCAGCACCACATCGTGTCGGATGCCTGGTCGATGCAGGTCATGGTCGATGAACTGGTGAGTTTGTATGCCGGTTACAGCCAGGGGCTGGAGCCAATGCTGCCGCCGCTGCCGATTCAATACGCGGACTACGCCCAGTGGCAGCGTGGCTGGATGGAGGCGGGCGAAAAAGCCCGGCAATTGGCCTACTGGCGGGCGCGCCTGGGTGATGTGCAGCCGGTACTGGAGCTGCCACTGGACCGCCCGCGCCCGGCGATGCAACGTTACGAAGGCGCACGCCTGGATGTGCTGGTTGAGCCCGTCGTGGTCGAAGGCTTGCGCGCCCTGGCGCAGCGCGAAGGCGTGACCCTGTTCATGCTGCTGCTCGCGTCCTTCCAGTCGATGCTGTACCGCTACACCGGCCAGTCGGACATCCGTGTCGGCGTGCCTATCGCCAACCGTAACCGCCTGGAAACCGAGCAACTGATCGGCTTCTTCGTCAATACCCAGGTGCTCAAGGCCGAGATCGACGGGCACATGACCTTTGCCCAGCTGTTGCAGCAGGTCAAGGAGCACGCGTTGGGTGCGCAGGCCCATCAGGACCTGCCTTTCGAACAGTTGGTCGAGGCCCTGCAACCCGAGCGCAGCCTGAGCCACAACCCGCTGTTCCAAGTGATGTTCAATCACCAGTCCGACGCCCATGCCAACCGTAGCAGCCAGCAATTGCCGGGGCTGCAGGTGCAGGGGCTGGAGTGGGACAGCCATACGGCGCATTTCGACCTGAGCCTGGATACTCAGGAGTCTGCCGAGGGCCTGCACGCTTCGTTGACCTACGCGACCGCACTGTTCGACGCCAGTACCCTGCAGCGCTTCGCCGCGCATTGGCAAAACCTGCTGAAGAGCGTGGTGGGTACGGCCCGGCAGTGTATCGCCGACCTGCCGATGTTGGGCCGCGATGAGCAAGCGCAGATGCTCTATGGTTGGAATCCGCCGCAGCCGGCGCGTGCCGCCCAAAGCAGCGTGCTGGTTAAATTCGAGCAGCAGGTGGCGAGCCGGCCCGGCGCCGTCGCCCTGATCATGGATCAGCGGCGCATGAGTTACGCCGACCTCAACCAGCGCGCCAACCGCCTGGCCCACGCCTTGATCGAGCAGGGCGTGGGCGCCGACAGCCTGGTCGGCGTGGCCGTGGACCGTTCGCTGGAAATGATCGTGGCCCTGCTGGCCGTGCTCAAGGCCGGCGGCGCCTATGTGCCGCTGGACCCGCAATACCCCCGCGACCGCCTGCAATGCATGATCGAAGACAGCGGTTTGCAGCTGTTGCTGACCCAGCAGCCGTTGCTGGAGCGCCTGCCGATCAGTGCCGACCTGGCGTTGATCTGCCTGGAGTGCGATCCGCAGTGGTTGGCCGAGTACCCGTCGAGCAACCCCGAGGTGCGCGCGTTCCCGGCCAACCTGGCCTACCTGATGTTCACCTCGGGTTCGACCGGGCGGCCCAAGGGCGTGGGCATCGACCAGGCGTCGTTGGCACGCCACGTCGAGGTGTTTATCGAGGTGTTTGCGCTGACCGCCGAAGACTGCGTGCTGCAATTCGGTACGTTCAACTTCGACGGTTTCGTCGAGCAACTCTACCCGGCACTCTGCTGCGGGGCTGCGGTGGTGGTGCGTGGCGGCGAGCTGTGGGACAGCGACACCTTCTACACCCAACTGATCGAACATGAGATTTCGGTGGTCGACCTCACCACCGCCTACTGGCACCTGATCGCCCGGGACTTTGCCGAGCGCGGTGTGCGGGACTATGGGCGGTTGCGCCAGGTGCATGCGGGCGGCGAAGCCATGCCGCCGGAAGGTTTGGCCTCCTGGCGCGATGCCGGGCTGGGCCATGTGCGTCTGCTCAACACCTACGGTCCCACCGAGGCGACCGTCACGGTCACGGCCCTCGATTGTGCGGGTTATGTCGATGGCAGCGAAGCCGTCACGCAAATGATGCCGATTGGTCGCGTACTGGACGGCCGTGCCATCTACCTGCTGGATGCCAGCCTCAACCCGGTGCCCGTGGGCGTGGCCGGCGAACTGGTGATCGGCGGGCCATTGCTGGCGCGGGGGTACTTCAACCGCGCGGCGTTGACCGCCGAACGCTTTATTCCCGACCCTTTTGACCCCGCTGGCGGCGGTCGCCTGTACCGCACCGGCGACCTGGCGCGCTACCGCGCCGATGGCGTGATCGAGTACATCGGGCGTATCGACCATCAGGTCAAGGTACGTGGCTTCCGTATCGAACTGGGTGAAATCGAATCGCGCCTGCTGGCCCAGGATGCGGTCCGCGAAGCGCTGGTGATTGCTGCCGACCAGCAACTGATCGCCTACCTCGTCACCTCCACGGCCGAGTCCGAGCAGGACGCACTGCGTGAGCAGCTTCGCGCGGCCTTGCGCGATGAGCTGCCGGACTACATGGTGCCGGCGCACTTCATGTTCCTGAAGGCACTGCCATTGAGCCCCAATGGCAAGCTGGATCGCCATGCCTTGCCACGCCCGGATGCGAGCCAGGCGCTGCACAGTTGGGTGGCGCCGGTCAGTGTGCTGGAGCAGCAGGTTGCCGCGATCTGGGCGGATATCCTCGGTGCCGAACGTATTGGCCTGACCGATCATTTCTTTGAGCTGGGCGGCCATTCCTTGCTGGCCATGCAAGTGGCGTCGCGCCTGCGGCATAACCTGGGGATCGAGTTGCCGCTGCGCGTGCTGTTCGAACAACCGCGCCTCGACGGCTTTGTCGCGGCCGTGCATACCGAGGGCAAGCGGGGCGGTTCGACGGCGCCGGCATTGGTGCCGTCTTCCCGCGATGTGCCGTTGGTGTTGTCGTATGCCCAGGAGCGCCAGTGGTTCCTCTGGCTGCTGGAGCCCGACAGCGCCGCCTACCATGTGCCCAGCGCGTTGCGCCTCAAGGGCCGGTTGGACCTGAACGCGCTGCAACGCAGCTTCGACACGCTGGTAGCGCGCCACGAAAGCCTGCGCACCCATTTGCATCAGGGTGATGAGCAGACCGTGCAGGTGATTGCGGCGCAGGCCACGGTCGACATCGTTCTGGTCGAGAGCGACCCGACCCGGCTCAAGGCCCAGGTCCAAGCCGAGATCGCCCGCCCGTTCGACCTGCAGGCCGGGCCATTGCTCAGGGCCACGTTGTTGCGCCAGGGCGAGGACGAGCATGTACTGGTGCTGGTGCTGCACCATATCGTCTCCGACGGCTGGTCGATGCAAATCATGGTCGATGAGCTGGTGCAGTTGTACAGCGCCTACAGCCAGGGCCTGGATCTGCAACTGCCGGCCTTGCCGATCCAGTACGCCGACTATGCCCGCTGGCAGCGCGAGTGGATGGACGCGGGCGAAAAAGCCCGGCAGCTGGCGTACTGGCAAGGTTTGCTGGGCGGCGAGCAACCGGTGCTGGAGTTGCCTTTCGACCACCAGCGCCCGGCCGAGCAAAGCCATCGTGGTGCGCGCCTGTATGTCGAGCTGCCGCCCGCGCTGGTTGCCGACCTCAAGGGCCTGGCGCAACGCGAAGGCGTGACCCTGTTCATGCTGTTACTGGCCTCGTTCCAGGCGCTGATGCACCGTTACAGCGGCCAGGAAGACGTGCGCGTCGGGGTGCCGATTGCCAACCGCAACCGGGTCGAGACCGAGCGGCTGATCGGCTTCTTCGTCAACACCCAGGTGCTCAAGGCCGATATCGATGAGCAGACTTCGGTCACGCAACTGTTGCAGCAGGTCCGCCAGCGTGCGCTGGAGGCCCAGGACCATCAGGACCTGCCGTTCGAGCAACTGGTGGAGGCGCTGCAACCCGAGCGCAGCTTGAGCCTCAACCCGTTGTTCCAAGTGATGTTCAACCACCAGACCGAAGCGCGCCTGGGCGGCGCCGAACACGCGCTGTCCGCACTGCGCGTCGAAGGCCTGGAATGGGAGAGCCAGACCGCCCATTTCGACCTGGACCTGGATGTGCATGAAGGCACCGACAACATCTGGGCCACCTTGGGTTACGCCACCGACCTGTTCAACGCCTCGACCATCGAGCGCATGGCGCGCCACTGGCAGAACCTGTTGCAGGGCATGGTTGCGCACCCACAGCACAGCATCGGCGAGTTGAACCTGCTGGACCCGGCCGAACGCCAGCAGATCCTGCAATTGTGGGATCAAACCGCTGCCGGCTTCTCAGCCGAGCGCCTGGTGCACGAACTGGTCGCCGACCGTGCCCGGGAAAAACCGGATGCAGTCGCGGTGAAATTCGACGCGCAAACCCTGAGCTACGGCGAGCTTGACCGCCAGGCCAACCGCCTGGCCCACGCTCTGATCGCCCGTGGCGTCGGCCCGGAAGTGCGCGTGGCGATTGCCATGCCGCGCAGCGCCGAAATCATGGTGGCGTTCCTGGCGGTGATGAAAGCCGGCGGCGTCTACGTGCCGCTGGACATCGAATACCCGCGTGATCGCCTGCTGTACATGATGCAGGACAGCCGTGCGAAGTTGCTGCTGACCCACACCAGTGCCTTGCAGCAACTGCCGATTCCCGAAGGCCTGGACAGCCTGGCGATTGATCGCACCGAGCAATGGGCCGATTACAGTGACACCGCGCCAAACGTGAACCTGGACGGCGACAACCTCGCCTACGTGATCTACACCTCGGGATCCACCGGCATGCCCAAAGGCGTGGCGGTCTCTCATGGGCCGTTGGTGGCGCATATCATTGCCACTGGCGAGCGTTATGAAACGTCCCCGGCCGATTGCGAACTGCACTTCATGTCCTTCGCCTTCGACGGCTCCCACGAAGGCTGGATGCACCCGCTGATCAATGGCGCCAGCGTGCTGATCCGTGACGACAGCCTATGGCTGCCCGAGTACACCTACGAACAGATGCACCGTCACAACGTGACCATGGCGGTGTTCCCGCCGGTGTACCTGCAACAGCTGGCCGAGCATGCCGAGCGTGACGGTAATCCACCGAAGGTGCGTGTGTACTGCTTTGGCGGCGACGCAGTGGCCCAGGCCAGCTATGACCTGGCCTGGCGCGCGCTCAAGCCGACCTACCTGTTCAACGGTTACGGCCCGACGGAAACCGTGGTCACACCGTTGCTGTGGAAAGCACGTAAAGGCGATCCCTGCGGCGCCGTCTACGCGCCAATCGGCACGTTGCTGGGCAACCGCAGCGGCTACGTGCTGGACGCGCAACTCAACCTGCAACCCATCGGCGTCGCCGGTGAGCTGTACCTGGGCGGCGAGGGCGTGGCCCGCGGTTACCTGGAACGTCCGGCGCTGACCGCCGAGCGCTTCGTGCCGGACCCTTTCGGCAAGCCCGGCAGTCGTGTGTATCGCAGCGGCGACCTGACCCGTGGGCGCCCGGATGGCGTGGTGGATTACCTCGGTCGCGTCGACCACCAGGTGAAAATCCGTGGCTTCCGTATCGAGCTGGGCGAGATCGAAGCGCGCCTGCGTGAGCAGGACAACGTCGGCGAAACCGTGGTGGTGGCGCAGGAAGGCCCGACCGGCAAACAGCTGGTGGCCTACGTGGTGCCGGCTGACGCCAGCCTGGTCAACGAAGCCGAGTTCCGCGACCACCTGCGCCGTGCCCTGAAAACCCGCCTGCCGGATTACATGGTGCCGACGTACTTCATGTTCCTCGCGCAAATGCCGCTGACCCCCAACGGCAAGCTCGACCGCAAGGGCCTGCCGCAACCCGACGCCAGCCTGTTGCAACAAGCCTATGTGGCTCCGCAGAGCGAGTTGGAGCAGCAGATTGCCGCGATCTGGGCCGAGGTATTGCGCCTGCCGCAAGTGGGCCTGAACGACAACTTCTTTGAGCTGGGTGGTGATTCGATCATCTCGATCCAGGTAGTAAGCCGTGCTCGCCAGGCGGGTATTCGGTTCACGCCCAAGGACCTGTTCCAGCACCAGACCGTACAAAGCCTGGCCGGTGTCGCGCGCCAAGGCGTCGAAGGCGTGACGATCAGCCAGGCCGCGCTCAGTGGCGAAACCTTGCTGCTGCCTATCCAGCAAGCGTTCTTCGCCGATGAGATCGCCGAGCGTCATCACTGGAACCAATCGGTGGTATTGCAACCCCATGAACACCTCGACGCCACGACGCTGACCCAGGCCTTGCAGGCGTTGATCGTGCATCACGATGCGTTGCGTTCGCAGTTCGTTGACGGTGCGGATGGCTGGCAGGGCGTCTATCGCGGTGCCGAACAGCACCAGGCCAATGCCGTTCTGTGGCACCGCACGCTGCAGGACATCGACGAACTCGCGGCCTTGGGTGAAGAGGCACAACGCAGCCTGGACCTGGGCTACGGCCCGCTGATACGGGCGGTGCTGGTCGAGTTGGACGGTGGTGCACAGCGCTTGCTGTTGGTGATCCACCACCTGGTGGTGGATGGTGTGTCGTGGCGGATCCTGCTGGAGGACCTGCAAACGGCTTACCGGCAGCTCGCCCGTGGCGTTGCCGTGGCATTACCGGCCAAGACCAGCTCCACCCGTGACTGGGCACACCGACTGCAGCAGTACGCCCAGGGCGATGCGCTGACCGGCGAACTGGCATGGTGGCAAGCGCAGTTGCACGGCGCCGAGGTCGACCTGCCAGCTGCCAGGCCGGGCGCCAGCTTGAGCAACCGGCATGCTGGCAGTGCGACCACGCATCTGGATGTCTCCCACACCCGACGCCTGTTGCAGGACGCACCGGCGGCCTATCGCACCCAGATCAACGATGTGTTGCTGACCGCCCTGGCCCGAGTGATCGGGCGCTGGACCGGGCACGCGTCGACCCTGATCCGTTTGGAGGGACATGGCCGCGAAGACCTGTTCGACGATATCGACCTGACGCGCACCGTCGGCTGGTTCACCAGTCTCTACCCGGTCAAACTGACGCCGGCCCTGACCCTGACGGACTCGTTGAAGGGGATCAAGGAGCAACTGCGCGCCATTCCCGACAAAGGCATCGGCTTTGGTGCCTTGCGTTACCTGGGGCAACCGCAGGTTCGTGAAGCCCTGGCGGGCTTGCCGCAGCCTCGCATTACGTTCAACTACCTGGGCCAGTTCGATGCCAGTTTTGATGACAGCGAGGAGCAGGGCCTGTTTGCGCCTTCCGGTGACGCTGCCGGGGCTGATCAAAGCCCTGAGGCGTCCTTGGGCAACTGGCTGGAAATCAACGGCCAGGTGTATGGCGGCGAATTGAACCTGACCTGGAGCTTCAGCCAACAGATGTTCGACCCGGCCAGCATCCAGCAATTGGCCGATGACTATGCCCAGGAACTCAAGGCACTGATCGCGCATTGCTGCCAGCCTGAAAACACCGGTGCCACGCCGTCGGACTTCCCATTGGCGCGCTTGAGCCAGGCACAGTTGGATGGCCTGTCGTTGCCGTTGAACCGGGTCGAGGACATCTACCCGTTGTCACCGATGCAACAGGGCATGCTGTTCCAATCCTTGTATGGACAGGGTTCCGGCGACTACATCAACCAGATGCGCGTCGATGTGCAAGGGCTGGATGTAAGCAGGTTCCAGGCGGCCTGGCAGGTTGCCGTGGAACACCACGATATCCTGCGCACGGCGTTCCTCTGGCAGACCGAGCTGGAGCAGCCGTTGCAAGTGGTCTACAAGACGGTGCGGGTGCCTTTGCTCGAACACGATTGGCAGCACCGCGCGGACCGCGCCGAAGCACTCGACGCACTGGCCGAAGCCGCCCGGGCCGAAGGCTTTGTGCTTGAGCAGGCCCCATTGTTGAGCCTGGTGGTGGTGCGTACCGGTGCCGACAGCCATCATCTGATTTACACCAACCACCACATCCTGATGGATGGCTGGAGTTCATCGCAGCTGTTCGGCGAGGTGCTGCAGCAGTACGCCGGCGAGGTGTTGCGCGCGCCGAACGGGCGTTACCGTGACTACATCGCCTGGCTGCAGGCACAGGACCCGGTCACCAGCGAAACCTTCTGGAAGGCGCAGCTGGCGGGGATGCAGGAACCGACCCGGCTGTCGCGCGGTGCCAGGCGCGAGCAGGGTGTTTCCCAGGTCAACGGCATTCACCGGCTGGTGCTGGAGCAGTCGGCCACCGAGCAGCTCAAGGCCTTTGCCCAGCGGCGCAAGGTTACCCTCAATACCCTGGTGCAAAGTGCCTGGCTCCTGCTGTTGCAACGGCATACCGGCCTGGACACCGTCGCGTTCGGTGCGACGGTGGCGGGACGTCCGGCCGAGTTGCCGGGCATCGAGCAGCAGGTCGGTTTGTTTATCAACACCTTGCCAGTGGTGGCGACGCCGAGCCCGCAGTTGAGCGTGGACGCCTGGCTGCAGCAGGTGCAGGGGCAAAACCTGCGCCTGCGCGAGCAGGAGCACACGCCGTTGTTCGACATTCAGCGTTGGGCCGGGCTCGGTGGCGAAGCGCTGTTCGACAGCATCCTGGTGTTCGAGAACTACCCGGTGTCGGCGGCGCTGGAGCAGGGCGCCCCGGCGGGCCTGCGTTTCGGCGCGATGGACAGCCTGGAACAGACGCACTATCCCTTGACCGTATTGCTGGCCATGGGTGAACGCCTGGCCGTGGAGTTCAACTACGACCCGGCTGCGTTCGGCGAGCAGGACATCGTCCATCTGGCCGAGCACTTCGAGCAGGTATTGCAGGCACTCACTCTGCCGCAGGTGGAGCGCCTGGCGGACCTGCCATCCCTGCCGCAGGCACAGCGCAAGGTGATCGTCGAGGACTGGAATGCGACGGCGCGCGAGTACCCGCTGCCACGCGGTGTGCACCAATTGATCGAAGATCAGGTCGCCCTGACGCCGCAGGCTCCCGCCCTGGTATTTGGCGCGCAGCGCCTGAACTACGCCGAGTTGAACCGCCGCGCCAACCGCCTGGCGCATCGCCTGATCGAAGCCGGCGTAGGCCCGGACGTGCTGGTAGGCCTGGCGGTGGAGCGTTCCATCGAAATGGTCGTCGGCCTGCTCGCGGTGCTCAAGGCCGGTGGTGCCTATGTGCCGCTGGACCCCGAATACCCGCGTGAGCGCCTGGCCTACATGCTGGACGACAGCGGCGTGAAACTGCTGCTGACCCAAGCCCATTTGCTTGAGCAATTACCGATTCCCCAAGGCCTGGAAACCCTGGTGCTGGGCGACGCCGGGTGCGAAGGCTACAGCGACGCGAACCCAGGGCTCGCCCTGGACGGTGAAAACCTCGCCTACGTGATCTACACCTCGGGTTCCACCGGGCAACCCAAAGGCGCGGGCAACCGCCATTGCGCACTGACCAACCGCCTGTGCTGGATGCAGGAGGCCTACGCGCTGGATGCCCGCGACACCGTGTTGCAGAAAACCCCGTTCAGTTTCGACGTCTCGGTGTGGGAGTTCTTCTGGCCGCTGATGACCGGCGCACGCCTGGTGGTCGCCGCACCGGGGGACCATCGCGACCCGGACAAACTGGTCGGCCTGATCACGCGTGAACAGGTCACCACGCTGCATTTTGTGCCGTCGATGCTGCAAGCGTTCCTGCAGGATTCGAACGTGTCTTCCTGCGCCAGCCTGCAGCGCATTGTGTGCAGTGGCGAGGCGTTGCCGGTGGACGCGCAACAGCAAGTGTTTGCCAAGCTGCCGCATGCCGCGCTTTACAACCTGTATGGCCCGACCGAAGCGGCCATCGACGTGACCCACTGGACGTGCGTGGATGAAGGCCGCGACGCGGTGCCGATCGGCAAGCCGATTGCCAACCTGGGCTGCTATGTCCTGGACAGCCATTTCGAGCCGGTACCGGCCGGCGTGCTGGGTGAACTGTTCCTGGGCGGCGTGGGCCTGGCGCGCGGTTATCACCGGCGTCCGGGCTTGACCGCCGAGCGCTTTATCGCGCATCCATTCATCAAGGGCGAGCGCCTCTACCGTACCGGTGACCTGGCGCGCTACCGCCCTGACGGTGTGATCGAATACGCCGGGCGTATCGACCATCAGGTCAAACTGCGCGGCTTGCGTATCGAGCTGGGTGAAATCGAAGCACGCCTGCTGGAGCACGAATCGGTGCGCGAGGCGGCGGTGCTGGCGGTGGACGGCAAGCACCTGGTGGGTTACCTGGTCTTGCAGGAGCAGGGCGAGGGCTGGCGTGAAACCCTCAGTGCACACTTGGCTGTGCAGTTGCCGGATTACATGGTCCCGACGCAATGGTTGCTGCTGGAACAGATGCCCCTCAGCCCCAACGGCAAGCTGGACCGCAAGGCATTGCCGAAGCCGAACACGCAGTCGACCCAGCGGTTTGAAGCGCCACGGACCGAGCTTGAACAGAGCGTCGCCGCGATCTGGGCCGATGTGCTCGGTGTGGAACACGTCGGGATGAATGACAACTTCTTTGAATTGGGCGGCCACTCGCTGTTGGTGCTGATGCTCAAGGAACGGATTCGCAAGGCCAGCGGTATCGGCCTTTCGGTCAGCCAGTTGATGCTCAACCCGACCGTGCGCGCGCAGGTCGGCTGCCTCGAAGGCACCACTCGCCGCTCGCTGCTGGTGCCGCTCAACAGCCGCACCGAAGGCACGCCGCTCTACCTGTTCCACCCCAGCTACGGTTCGGTGCATTGCTACAAGGCCATCGCCCTGGCGTTGCGTGAACAGCGGCCGGTGGTCGGGGTGATCTGTCGTGCGTTGGCCGAGGAGGGCGCCGAAGTGCCGGCCTGGTCCGGCATGGTCGAGGACTACACCGCGCAATTGCTGGAGGCCCAGCCCGAAGGGTCCTTCCGCCTGGCGGGCTGGTCGTTGGGCGGCAACCTGGCGGTAGAGGTTGCCTATCACCTGGAACAGGCGGGCCGACAGGTGGAGTTTGTCGGCTGGATCGATTCGTCGCCGCCGCGCTGGCTCACCCCGTACTGGGAAGCGGCAATCGTGACTGACGACAGCGAGATATCCGACAACGAACGGCGCGTGGACTTGCTCGGAGTGATGTTCCCGGCGTTTGCAGAGGCTGTCCATGCCACCTGGCAGGACGTGCAGGCCACCCACGCCGATGAAGACACGCAATGGGCACGCTTCGTCGAATGGGCCGAGGCCACCTTGGGTGACGCCTTCCTCGACATCAGGCAAGCGCTGTTGGAGGGCAACGAAGCGCAGGTGTCCTGGGACGTCGACCGTACGTTGGTCAAGCGCATGGAGCAGGCTGACTTCAAGCCACTCAAGGCGCCTGTCAGTTGCTGGTGGGCCGCCATGAGCCGGGCCGGTCAGCACCGGGCGATGATCGAGGCCAGTATGCAGCGGGTGATTGGCGAGGGCTGTGTGGTGCGGTCGGTGGTGATTGAGGTGGACCATGAGCGCATCATCGACAACGCCGAATTTGTACGCAGCCTGGTGACAGCCATGGCGTAACCGTCGCTTGGACAGAAAGCCCCGGCTCATGTGGTGTGAGCCGGGGCTTTTTTGTGGGTGGGCTGTGGGGGGAGGGGCGGCGAAGCATCGCCCATAAAAAACACCCTGGGCAGGCGGGCTGCGCAGGGTGTCTGGAGGTTGCCGGGGTTAGATCAGAAGTCCCAGCGGGTCGACAGCATCACGTTGCGCGGGTCGCCCGAGTAGGACGACGTGTAGAAGCCGATGTTGGTGTAGTAGCGCTTGTCGAACACGTTGTTGACGTTGATCGAGGCGGAGAGGTTCTTGCTGATCTGGTAGCGCGCCATGGCGTCGACCAGCCAGTACGGGTCTTGGGAGAACCGCTGGGTGACACTCTTGCCGCGGTTGTAGACATCCTGCCACGCCTCACCTTGCCAGCGCGCACCGCCGCCGAGGGTGAGCTTGTCGAGGGCGCCGGTCAGCTTGTAGCTGGTGTAGAAATTGAGCTGGTCCTGAGGTTCCCAGGTGGAGAACTTCTTGCCATCGTCATCGCGGATCACCTTGTGGGTGTAGCCCGCCTGCACCTGCCAGCCTGGCAGCAGCTCACCGGAAATCTCGGCTTCATAGCCCTTGGTCTTGGCCTGGACGCCCATGTAGGCCCACTCGACAGGCGAGTTGGCCGGCATATTGTTGTTGTACTCGGTGTCTTCCTCGGCGCGATTGGACTCATGAATCTCGAAGTAGGCGAGGCTGGCATTCAGGCGGCCGTCATAGAACTCACCCTTCACACCCAGTTCATAGTTCTCGCCTTCGTCAGGCTCGACCATCTTGTTGTTGCGGTCGGGCCGCAGCTGCTGCGGCATGAAGATCGAGGTATAGCTGCCGTACACCGAGAAGTTTTTATTCAGGTCGTACACCACGCCCGCATACGGGATGAGTTTGCCGGTCTCGCGCGAGTCGTTGGTGCCGGTCAGGCGGTAGTCGGTCAGGCGCGAACCGAGCAACAGGGACAGGTCGTCAGTGAGGCTCAGGCGTGTCGAGAAGTAGACCGCTGCCTGGCGGGTGATGTCGTCTTTTTCGTGGGCCGGGCCCCATTGCGGTTCGAGGCTGTCGCCGTTCCACTCATAGAGCGGGAAGTTATTGCTGTCCTTGTAGGTCGCTTCGTAACCGTAATAGTCGTTGCCTTCCCAGTGCGAGCGCGAAACCGAAGAACCGACGACCAGTTGATGCTCGCGACCGCCCAGGCTGAATGGCCCGGAGAGGTAGAAGTCGCCGTTGTTGCTGATGGTCTTGCCGGTGAACTTGGAACCATAGACCGAGGCTCTGTCGGTGGATTTGTCTATTGGAGAAGCGTAACCCAGTGGCGCGTTGTAGCCATTGAGCTGGTTGCTGTAGTTGGCCTTGGCGATCCAGCCGTTATCCAGCGCGTGCTCCAGGGTAGCGAAAACGCTGCGGCTGTATTGCCCCCAGCTGCTCCACTTCGGGCCATTGTTGTAGCCACGGTCAAAGCTGATCTCGTTACCTGCACCATCGAACAACGAGCGGCTGCCGGACCAGCTCGAACCCTTGGGATCGGTGTCCTGATAGTCGGCACCGACGGTCAGCAGGGTGTCCGGCGACAGGTCGAATTCGAGGATGCCGTAGTAGACATTGGTCTTGCGTTCATAGTGGTCGATGAACGAATGCTTGTCCTGGTACACCGCCACGGCACGCCCGCGCACGTTGCCGCTTTCGGTCAGCGGGCCGCTCACGTCCAGCTCCGAGCGGTAGTTGTCCCACGAGCCGGCGCCCAGGCCCACATGCCCCTGGAACTCGGCGGTCGGCTTCTTGCGCACCAGGTTGATGGTGCCGCCCGGGCCGCCGGCGCCGGTCATCAGGCCGGTGGTGCCCTTGAGGATTTCGACACGGTCGTAGATCGCCATGTCGCTCAGGGTCTGGCCGGCCGAGTAACCTTCGTTGCGGGTGGTCGGCACGCCGTCGTACTGGAAATTCTGGATCGGGAAGCCCCGGGAATAATAGTTGGTGCGCTCGCTGTCGAAGGTCGAGACGGTGATGCCCGGTGTGTGGCGCATCACGTCGTCGATGCCGTTCAGGCCGAAGTCGTCCATGGTCTGGCGGGTGACCACGGAAATCGACTGCGGCGTCTCGCGCGGTGTCAGCACCATCTTGGTGGCGGTGGCGATGGTGCCTGGCGTGTAGGAACCGGAACCTTCGGTGATGGTACCCAGTTGGTTGGCGTTGATCTGGGTGGCGCCAAGCTCGAGGGCGCCGCTACCGGAGCCGGGCGCGTTGATGATCATCGAGCTGCCTTGCAGGCTGTAGCTGACGCCGGTCCCTCCCAGCATTTGCTCGATCGCCCGTACCGGGTCCATCTTGCCGCTGACTGCCGTGCTGTGCTTGTTCTGCACGGTCTCCGGGCTGTACAGGATTTGCAGGTTGGTCTGTTGGCCAAATACCTGCAGCGCAGTACTCAACGGCTGCGCGGGGATGTTCAATTCGAACTCTTGCGCCTGCACATAACCCGCCATCGACAGGCTGGCCGCCAGGGCCAGGCTATTGGGCAGAGCGTTGAATTTCAGGGCCCGCCGCATGGAAAGTGCGGTGCTCAATGGGCTGAGGGCAAGCCGTACTGGCATGGTGTTGTTTCTCTTTTTAAGTGTTGGCAGATGGGTACTTAATGCGGTTAATTCTCATTGCTGCATATGAGACGTTCGCACTCGCATAAACCGGAAAAAATTATGCGGGCTCCAACTCCGCAACGACTTTCCCTGCACTCAAGCGCACCAGCTGGTCGGCGATATCGAAGTAGCGGTCGTCATGGCTGATCACAATGATCGTCTTGCCCAAGCGCTTGAGGTCCGGCAGCAGCTCGGTGTAGAACACGCGGCGAAAGGCCGGGTCCTGGTCGGCGGCCCATTCGTCGAACACCAGCACCGGGCGTTCTTCCAGCCAGGCGTTGACCAGTGCCAGGCGCTTGCGCTGGCCGGTGGAGAGGTCGGTGGTGCTGAATACGCCGTCCTTGACGCTGACCTTGTGCGCGATTTCCAGGCGCTCCAGGTACTTGGCAGCGCTGTCCAACGACTGAGTGGCGCTGCCCTGGACCAGGTCGTCGAACAGGTAGTAGTCGGCGAATACCGTGGTGAACAACTGTCGATAGTCGTCGCGCGCCGGGTCGGTCACGGTTTCGCCGTTGAGGCGGATTTCCCCGGTATGGGGTTGATACAGGCCCAGCAGCAGCTTGATCAGGGTGGTCTTGCCGCAGCCGTTCTCGCCAACGATAAACACGATATCGCCCTGCTTGATGCTCAGGTTGATCGGCCCCAGGTGGAACGGCTGGCTGCCTTCCACCGGCGGCGGGCTGTAGCTCACGCCGCGCAACTCCAGGCTGTGCACTACTGGTGTCGGCGCTTCGCTGCCGTCCATCAGCAAGTGCGGTTCAGGCGAGGAGAAGCGTTCGGACAGTTCGGTGATGCGCGCAAACGCAATGCGCGCCTTGCCGATGATCGGCAGGTAACCCACCACGTGTTCCAGCGGGCCTTTCATGTACAGCAGCACCAGCACGAAACCGGTGATCACCGCCGGGTCAGGGTTCGGGTTATAGGCCTGCATCGCCAGCGCCAGGCCGATGACCACGAAGAACAGCATCGAGCCGAAGGTCTTGGCGACGATATAGATGTTCACCGAGCGCACCTGGATATCGCTGATGCGGTCGGCGGTTTCCTGGATGCGGTGGGTGTTCATGCGGTAGCGCCGTGGCCGGTGGATACGCAGCTCCTTGGCGCCGGAGGCGATCGCCGAATAGTAGCGTTGCAGCTCATCTTCCTGGTCGCGGGCCTCGTCGAAGCCGCGAATGCCCTTGGCGCCGGCAATGAATTGCACGCTGCTGCCGATGATGATCGCCACCACCATCATCAGGAACATTGGCACCGACAGGTACGCCAGGTAGCCCAGGCAGCCCAGGGTCACCGTGGTGGCGATGGCCAGTGGGGTGAAGGCGAAGGAAAAGTCGCTGATGGTGTCGACGTCATGGGTCAGCACCGGAATCAGGCGGTGGGAGCGATACTGTTCGATCTGCTCGATGGGCGCCGACAGCACCTTTTCGCCGAGATCCTTGCGCAGGGCGGCAATGATCCGCTGGCCCACGTAGTTGGTGCCGATATCGGAGACGATCGAACTGGTCAGCGCCAGCACGCACAGCGCAGCAAAGCTCAGGATCACGCCTTGGGTCATACCGGTCGAAGAGTGCAGCGCGTTGTTGATGGTCGCCAGCAACAGCGTGATGGCCAGGCCGCCGGCCATGCCCAGGGCGATGGAGACCGTCACGATGGTGCGAAACGGCCTGAGCAATGCAAGCAAACCTTTGAAGGCGCCGCGCTTGGGGTCGGTCATAAGTACTTCCCGGAAAGTGAAAAAGAGGGGGCTGGGCACACAGACCCTTACCCATGACAAACGAAGGATTGGCGCGACTATTTACCTCGGCATGCCCAGCGGAGTGGTGGGTGGATAAATTGCCCGGCGGCTGGTTCGTTCTTGTGGTGTAGGCGCACGCGTATGGGCGCGTGCCTGATCTATCCAGCGAGAGCGAAACAATGACGAAAAAGAATCTGGTGTACGTGTGGTCCCTGCGCAATGCCGCCGCCGACAAGGCCGGGCAGCCGGTGGCCTACAAGGACCACGAGCGTTACATGAAGTCGGTGCTGGAGTTTCTGGTGGGGTCGCTCAACGACACGTCGCTGGGCGAGGCCTACAACCTGGTGGGCGTGGTGTATGACGACGATGAGCAGAACCCGCGCGACCAGCAGTTGGTGGCTGACTATGGGTTTGCCTATAAACCGGGGCGCCAGTGGCTCTATCCGGCGGATTTGCAGGTACAGGGCAACCTGGTCAACGACCTGCTGCTGAGCGTGCCGTCCACCTATCGCCGCCTGCCACGGGGCAGCGCCGAGCATATCGCCGGCAAGCAGGACTTCGAACGCCGCCTGCATGACACGCTGGTGGAATTGAAGGCCGATATCGTGGTGCTGGACGGCCTGCTGGTGATCCTGGACGAACTGGTGCGCCCCGGTGCGCCGTTTGCCCGTCGCATCATGAACATTCACCCCGGTATCACCCGTATCGAATCGCCCTATGAGCGCCGGGGTGCCTACGCCACCTGGAATGCCTTGTACGGTGCCCGTGGACAAGCCGTGGTGGATTGGGCGACCAAGCAGACGCAGCCGTGTGAACCGCTGTACCTCACTGGCGCATCGTTCCACTACGTGGACAACGGCATCGACTCCGGCGAAGTGTTCCACGACGTGCTCAAGACCGAGATCTCGCCGGACGACACCATCCTCGAGCTGCGCTGGAACAACTTCAACAACAGCCTGTTCCCGGCGCTGCATGAAGGCCTGGAGTTGTTGGCGCAGAAGGGGTCTAAGTCACGCACGATTTGACTGTGGGAGGGGGCTTGCGCCCGATGGCGGAGTATCAGTCAATGGCGATGTCGACTGCCGCACCCCATCGGGAGCAAGCCCCCCACATTAAATCCCGTCAGCTTCAGAGATCGCGCACTACCCTGAAGCCAATCCAATCCCCCCGCGTCTGCGGATAGATGGTGTTGCGGTTGCCCGAACGCGAGAACACCGGCGCTTCGCCCCAGTCATTGCCGCGAATCATGTAGCCCTCGCAGTTCGGCTCCATCCAGGCGCTGCCATCCGTCGGCGCGCCGACATAGTTGGGGTGCTCGCAGTCGGCCACCCGCTCATAGACATTGCCATGCATGTCGTACATGCCAAACGCATTCGCCGGGTAGCTGCCTACCGGCGAAGAATAGCTGTACCCGTCCGCCGGCCCGTAGGTGTTGGCATGCTGGGCGATGCTGTAGCCCTTGCCCTCGTCGAACGGGAAGGGGAATGGCCCGGTGGAACCGGCGCGCGCGGCGTATTCGCGCTGGGCTTCGCTGACCATGTGGTACTGCTGGCCGGTCTTTTTCGACAGCCAGGCCACATAGTGCTTGATGTCGTCCATGTCCATGCACACCGCCGGCTGGCGCGGGCCCTGGGGGTAGCGCGGCTTGCTGGCGATGCATTCGCGGCCGGGGCGGGTGTCGCCGTCGGCGATCTTCACACCGGTCTGGCGGATATAGCTGTCCCATTCAGCGGCGGTGATGTGGAAGCGGCTCATGGCGAACGGCTTGGCAAAGGTCACGTCATGCATCGGGCCTTCGTCCGGCTCGCGGCCGACTTCGTCTTCCGGTGTGCCCATGGTGAAGGTGCCCGCAGGGAGTACCACCATTTCCGGGCAGTCCTTGCAGTCCTTGAACACTTTGCCCGGTTGCGGTGTGGCGGCCAGGGCCAGGCCTGGCAGCAGCGCGCCGCACAGGGCGGTCAGCGCCAGGGCCGTCAGGGGTTTGAGTCGCAATGGCGTCATGTGGACCTCTCGTTCAAAGGGGAAAGGGGTGTCACAACCGCTGGCTGAGCAGGGTCATGAAGCGCTGGATTTCTTCGGAATTGTTGAGCAGGCCGGGCGCCGTGCGGATCACCGGGCCGACGTCGCGGTCCACCGCATCGATCACCACGCGGTTTTTCAGCATGTGGGCCGCCACCGCACCACTGTCCTGGCCTTTGACCCGGAAGAAGGTGAAACCGGCGGACAGCTCGGGGCTGCGCGGCGTGACCAATTCGATCTGCGGGTGCGCCAGCAATTGCTCCTTGAGTTCGGCGTTCAGCCCATGAATGCGCGCCTGCACCGGCGCCTTGCCCAGTTGCAGGTGCAGCTTGAAGGCCTCATCCGCCGCCCAGCGATGCTCGAAGGCGTGATAACCGCCGGGGGTCATGATGGTGGCGAAGTCCTTGTCCTCGGAGAAGGTCGGCACCATGGGCGTGACGTACTTGTTTTCAGGGTTGCGGGCGCAGACCAGGCCGGTGCCGCGGGGGCCGAACATCCATTTATGGGTGCCGGCGATAAAGAAGTCGCAGTGCATGTCGGGGAAGTCGAGGTTTTCCACGCCGAAACCATGCACGCCGTCCACCACATAGAGGATGCGGTCGCTGTCATCGCGGTTGCGGTTGTGCTCATCCACCAGCTTGCCGATCTCACCGATGGGCAGTTTCACGCCGCTGCCGGACTGTACCCAGGTCATTCCCAGCACGCGGGTGTTGGGGCGGATATTGCGCTGGATGTTTCCCACTACTTCGTCGGCAGAGACCTGGCTGGCGCGCTCGAACAGTGTGATCCGGCGTACCTGGGTGCCTTCCTTGAGCACGCGAAAATCCAGCACGTTCTGGGTGGCGTAATGCTCATGCACGGTGGTGAGGATTTCCTGGTCCGGGCGCACCTTGATGCCGCCATAGATCATCGCCAGGCCTTCGGAGGTGCTGCCGGTGAGGGCGATCTGCGGCGGGGCGGCCTTGAGGTAGCGGCCGGCCCATTCGCGCACCTGGCCTTCGCGTTTCCAGGTTTCCTCCAGGTCCCAGTCCATGGCGAGCCCCGGGTTACGGTCGATCTGTGCGCGGTAGCGCTCAATGGCTTCGCGTACCGGCCTGGGGTGCGAGGCCACCAGGAAATTGGAGAAGTGCAGGTAATCCGGATCCTGGTTGAACAACTGCTTGAACCCCGTCCATGGGTCATCTGTTGTGTTGGCAGCCAGTGCTTGCGGGAGGCGTGCAGCGCCCAATGGCAGGCTGGCGGCAACTACCCCGGCCAACTTGAGAAACGTACGGCGGTCAGTCATGGACTTGCTTCTAGGTGATTAACGATTGGCCAAGGGCTTGGCGGCTTTTTGTACCTGGTCCCACACCCGCAGGAAGTTGCCTCCCCACAGTTTGGCGATGTCGGCTTCGGAGTAACCGCGCTGGATCAGCTCGGCGGTGACGTTGCGGATTTCGCCGACGTTGTTCCAGCCGTCGAGGCCGCCGCCGTCATTGAAGTCCGAAGCGATACCGACGTGATCGATACCGATCTTGCGCACGGTGTAGTCGATGGCGTCGCCCAGGTCCTTGAGCGTGGCCTTGGGTTCCTCATCGAGGATCGCGTACAACGCGCTGGCGTACTCGCCGAACCTGTGCTCGGGCCAGGCGGCGATGATCGCGTCACCCGGCATCAAGGCTACGGCCAGGTTGGGCAGGGGGGGCAGGTCGAAGCGGACGCGCAGGGTGTTGAGCTTGTCCTGGGTCGGTTGGCTCAGCGGGCGCAGGTAGGCCGAGAAGCCCACGATTTGCACCACGCCGCCGCTGCGCTTGATCAGTTGCAGTTCCTTGTCGCTGAGGTTGCGCGGGATGTCCACCGCTGCGCGCGGCGCCGAGTGCGACGCCACCATCGGCGTGCGGCTCAACTGCGCCACCTGCTCCAGGGCCTTGGTCGACATCTGTGACACATCGATGATCACCCCCAGGTCATTGAGGCGCTGCACCGCTTGTTTGCCGATGTCCGACAGGCCGTCGAGCGCATCCACCGAGTCGTTGAAAAACGGCAGCGGGCGCGATGAGTCCGACCAGGCGTTATTGCCCACATAGCTGAAGCCGAACATGCGCATGCCACGTGCCGCCCACAGGTCCAGTTGGTTCAGGTCATTGCCCAGCGGGTAGGCGTTGAGCATGCTGATAAAGATCGCAAACTTGCCTTCGCCATGCAGGCGTCGAAAGTCGTCCGGGGTATAGGCGATGCCGACTTGATTGGGAAAATCACGCACCATGCCGGAGATGATCTTGTAGCGCACCTCCTGCTCGTGGCGGGCTTCCTCGACAAAGCCGTCAGTGGGCCTGTGCGGCGCGTTGGGGCCATTCCAGATTTCCGGCCAGCCGAAAATCGTCAGGGCAGCGCCGGACAAGCGCCCGCGTGCCGCCTTGACCAGGTCGAACTGGCCGCTGCCGTCCTTGTCCACCTCGTTGCCGGCGGTGCCGAAGTCCATGGGGACGGTGATATGGCTGTCGAACGACAGCAAGCGGTCCTGCATTTCATTGGCCTGCTTGATCACTGCGAGCGGGTAGCCGGCATTGCCCTTGAACCAATGATCCCAGGCCAGGAAGCCTGCGCCGGCACCGATGGCCAATGCCAGCGGCAAGCCGATGTACAGCGCCTTTTTCGAACGTGGTTTTGTCATTGCCATCTCAGTCAGTTGAGGCCTTCGCTATCAGGGAGGAACGAGTGATGCGCTGGGAAATTTAGGCGGCGCGGGCAGGGCGGTAAATTTCCCTGGCCTGCAAACGTTCTAGCTCTGATAAAGCCGTTTCCTAAGGTAGACAATGACCATCTCTCGACGTGGGTTCATCGCAGGCCTGGCGCTGACCGGCGCGGCTGTGCCGGCCGCCTTCTATGCCCATCGCGAGTTGACGCGCGAAGAAGAATTCCCCATCACTCCCGGCGAAGCCACCGTTGACCTGGCCGACACCGCCGGGCAGCACTTGGCCAACACCTTGCGCGGGGTGTGGAGCCTGCGCCTGGAAGGCCGCGACGCCGGCCTCAAGGGCTTGCCGCTGCAAGGCCTGGAACTGCTGCTCGACATCGCTCCCCGTGGCCGTGGCCTGCGCGGCTACCTGGACACCGCCGCCAACCTGCGCAGCGAAGGCGAACCGCGCTACCGCGTGCTCGGTGACCTGCTGACGGGCGAGGGCGCGTTGCTCTACTGGCGCCTGATCGACCGCGATGCCCTCGACGGCAGGCCCGCCTATGAGTTCAAGATGACCCTCGATGAGGTCTGGGCCGACTTCGGCAATGCCGGCAGCGGCACCCTCAGTGGGCAAATCCTCGACCTGGATCGGCCGCTTGCCCTGACCGAGCACGACAACCGCTTTATCGCCCACAAACAGCTGTTTCCCGAAGCCCGCCAACGCATCGGCCTCAATCCGACCCTGTTGGCCTGGCTGATCGCCCCCGAGCACCGCCTGTTTCACCAGCTATGGCACGCCACCCGTGACCAGTGGCACAAACTCTCCGAAGCAAAACGCGACGCCCTGCGCGGCATCGGCTGGCAACCCGGCCCGCGCGGTAAAGAGCGCGACGCCCGCGGCAAGCTCAAAGACCGCAACGGCTCGGGCATCGACTTCTTCTTCATGCACCGCCATATGCTCGGCACCGCGCGTTCCATGCAGGACTTGCCCTCGTGGCCCGCATTCCCCGAACCGCAACCGGCGCTGGAGCGTGATCGCCTTGGTTTCCTGCGTTACTTCGACAACCACGACGGCTTCGCGCTGCCGCCCACCTGGTCGGAGCCGGATGACAGCGAGTACACCCAGTGGGTCGCCGACATCAAGGCCGCCGAGACTTACCACAGCAACTTCCAGGTCTGGGAATCCCAATACCGCGACCCGCGCTACCTGGCCAAACGCACCCTTGGTCAACTCGGCTCCGAAATGGAACTGGGCCTGCACGACTGGCTGCACATGCGCTGGGCCTCGGTGCCCCGCGACCCGTCCAACGGCGCCCCGGTACCCCTGGCCCGCGACCCGGCAGACTTTGCCGCGCGCTGGTACGCGGCAGAAAACGACTTCCTCGGCGACCCGTTTTCATCCCACGTAAACCCGGTGTTCTGGCACTTTCACGGCTGGATCGACGACCGCATAGAAGACTGGTACCGCGCCCACGAACGCTTCAACCCCGGCGAGGTCAGGCGCCTGGACGTCAATGGCGTGGCTTGGTTCGCGCCGGGGCGCTGGGTCGAAGTCGGCGACCCGTGGCTGGGCCCGGACACTCATGGCTGCAGCACCACACCGGGGTTGCAGATGGGCAAGTCGATGGAGATGGACCCGGAAACCATGAAGCTCGCATTGCGCATTACCTTTGGCGAGGACGAGAACCTGTTGCAGGGCCTGTTCAAGCGCGTGCCGCAGCGGCCTTGGTATGCGCGGCATTTGAAGGTGAAGGTGCGGGAGGCTTGAGCGTTTGGCGCGGCACGGCGCGGCTGCACTTGGCCAGCGCCTGCTGCACGTCCGCCAACAGGTCGGCAACGTCCTCAAGCCCCACTGATAAACGCACCAGGCCTTCGCTGATACCGTGATGCGCGCGCTCTTCAGGGGTGTAGGTGCTATGGGTCATGCTCGCCGGGTGCTGGGCCAGTGACTCGGCGTCGCCCAGGCTGACCGCGCGGGTGAACAGCTTGAGGGCATTCATGAAGCGTCGACCGGTGTCGATCCCGCCCTTGAGTTCGAAGGCGATCATGCCGCCGGCCTGGCTCATCTGCCGCGCCGCCAATGCGTATTGCGCGAAGCTGCGCAGCCCCGGATACGTCACCCACTCCACGGCGGGATGCGCCTGCAAGGCTTCGGCCACGGCCTGGGCGTTGCTGCAATGGCGGTCCATGCGCAGGGCCAACGTCTTGAGGCCGCGCATCAACAGCGAAGCGTCCTGGGGCGACATCACCGCGCCGGTCAAGTCCTTGAGGCCTTGCAGGCGAATGCGCTGGGCCAGGGCTTGGTTGCTGACGGCAATACCGGCGGTGATGTCGCCATGGCCGCTTAGGTATTTGGTGGCGGAGTGCACAACCACGTCGGCGCCCAGTTCCAGGGGCCGTTGCAGGTACGGCGTGCAGTAGGTGTTATCGACCACCACGGTCACATTCGGCTGTTGATGGGCGAGGGCGGCCACGGCGGCGATGTCCACCAGTCGCAGGGTGGGATTGGCCGGGGTCTCGCAGTAGATCATGCGCGTGGCGGGGCTCAGCGCCGCTTGCAGGGCGGCCAGGTCGGTGAGGTCGACGTGGCGCACCTTGATGCCGAACTCGCCGATACCGTGATGCAGCAGGGCGAAGGTGCAGCCGTAGAGTGTCTGGCTGACGATCACCTCATCGCCTGGGCGCAGCAGGGTCCAGAATGTTGCGGCAATTGCGCCCATGCCGGAACTGAACGCCACCGCTGCCTCGCCGTTTTCCAGGGTGGCCATGCGGGACTCCAGCAGCGCCAGGGTCGGGTTGGAAATGCGTGTATAGAAATGGCCGCTGGCCTCACCGGCAAAACAGGCGGCGCCGTATTCGGCGGTGGGAAAGGCAAACGTGGCCGACAGGTAGATCGGCGGCACGAGTGCGCCGTGGTGGTCCTTGGGGTCGTAGCCGTGGTGGATGGCACGGGTGGAAAAGCCGAATGCGTTGTGTTTATTGTTCATGTCGGACGCTCCTTATTTCCTACAATGCTATGCTCATAACCACGGCTGTATTTTCCAAATATTGCCGACAAGTCCCCTGTCCTGGGATGAAAAATCGCTAAAAACAATAAACAGAGGCACATCATGCCCGTCACGCTGGATCGCACCGACAAAGCACTATTAAACGCCCTGCAAGGCAACGCCCGTCTAACCGTGGCCGAGCTGGCCGAGCGCGTGTCCCTGACCACTTCACCGTGCTGGCGGCGGGTCAGGAACCTGGAGGAGAGCGGGGTGATCAGTGGCTACCAGGCGATCCTCTCGCCCAAGGCGCTGGGGTATGGGGTGACGGCGTTTGTCAGCATCATGATGGAGAGCCACACCCAGGAAATTGCCCGCGCGTTTGAGCAGCGCTTGTTGGATATTCCGGAAATTGTGGCCTGTCATAACGTGTCGGGGCGCTATGACTTTTTGCTGGAGGTGGTGGCGAAGGACCTGGAGTCGTTCGGCGAGTTTGCGCGGGAGGTGTTGCAGACGCTGCCTTGCGTCAAGGAGATCTATTCGAGTTTTTCCTATAAATCGGTGAGGCCGTTGCGGGTGATTCCATTGCCGGGTTGATCACACACCGCCCCATTGGTCACCTGTTCTTCCCCGCAATTGGCTATTTCTCCCGTACGGCCCGGTGGCTAACCTAGCCACCACTTCCCACCGTTCTGGAGTTCCTCATGCAAGCCCGTACCGATTTCTACACCGCTTCCCCAGACGCCATGAAAGCCATGCTCGCCCTGGAAGCCGCCGTCGGCAAACTGTCCATCGAGCTGCCATTGCTGGAACTGATACGCCTGCGTGTATCACAGATCAACGGCTGCGCGTTCTGCCTCGACATGCACACCGCCGATGCCCGCAAGGGTGGCGAGACCGAGCGTCGCCTGTACACCCTGTCGGCCTGGCGCGAAACGCCGTTCTTCACCCCGCGTGAACGCGCGGCGTTGGCCTGGGCCGAGAGCCTGACACTGCTGAGCCAGACTCACGCCCCGGACGCAGACTTCACTGCGCTTGCCGCTGAGTTCACCCCCCAGGAGCAAGTCGACCTGAGCGTGGCCATCGCCACCATCAACAGCTGGAATCGACTCGCGGTAGGGTTTCGCAAGATGCCCAAGTAAAGGTGGTTGAGAAGGGCTCTTTTGTGGCGAGCGGGCTTGCCCCGCGTTGGGCTGCGGAGCAGCCCCAAAACACAGCCCCGGAGCTGCCTGGCGCACTGCAGCGCTCTTATTGGGGCTGCTGCGCAGCCCAACGCGGGGCAAGCCCGCTCGCCACAGGGGTAAGTGTCAGAAGTTTACCGAAGCACTCAGGCGCGCCGTCAGTGGTGCGCCCATGAACAGATAGTCATCGCCCATGTACTCGCCCGCGTCGCGCCAGTAGCGCTTGTCGAACAGGTTGTCGACGCTCAGGCGCAGCACCGTCTCGTAGCCGTCGACCTTGGTGGTGTAGCGGCTGCCGACGTTGACCACCGCATAATCCCCCACCTCCACATTGCCGTTGCGGTTGGCGTACTTCTTGGCGCTGTATTGCACGCCGCCGAGCACCGCCAGGCCATTGACCCACGGCAAGGCATAATCGGCGTACACACTGGCGCGCAGCTTGGGCACGTTGATCGCCTGGTGCTCTTCGTATTCCGGCGTGCCGCTGCCGTTCACCCGGGCACGAATCGCCGCCACGCTGGTGGAAATCTGCAGGCGCTCGGTGGCCCAGCCGTTGGCCGACAGTTCCACGCCGGTGTTCTTCTGCTCGCCCTGTTGCACATAGGTAAAGGTACCGGCGCCCTCCGGCTTGGCGTACTGGTAGGCTTGGCGCGTCTGGAACACGGCGGCGGCGAAGCTGATGCGGCGCCAGTCGTATTTCACCCCGGCTTCGATTTGCCGCGAGGTGGTCGGGGCCAGGGTTTCATCGGCGTTGTTGGCAAACCACGGCGCAGTGCCGCCCAGGGACAGGCCTTTGCTGTAACTGGTGTACAGCGAGATATTTTCTATGGGTTTGTAGATCAATGCCGCCTGGGGCAGAAACACGTATTGCTGGGTATGGCGGGCTTGGTCGCCCGTCACGCCGTCGAAGGCTTTTTCATCCAGGCGCACTTCGCGGCCGCCGAGGATGGTTTGCCATTGCTCGTTGAAGCGGATGCGGTCGGTGACGAACAGGCCGTACTGGCGGCTGTCGAGGGTGCGATGGCTGTCGTTCAAAGGCTTGTCGGTGGGCGTGAACGTCGGTGCATCATCGTCGATATTGGTCGTGCCGATGTACTCGTTGACGGACTTGCGCTTGTCGATCACCCGGCGAAACGCGCTGGTGCCGAAGGTCAGTTCATGGCCGATGCCTGCGGTGTCGAACAGGCCGGTCATCGCCGCCTGGACTTCATCGTCACGGCGGGTATCGTCGGGGCTGCGGTAGTCGTAGACGTCGTAGTTGCCTTCGGGGCTGAAGTAGTTCGGCACGCTGGAGGTGCAACTGGTCGAGCCATAGCAGCCCCAGGCAAACGAACTGTAGTCATCAATCACCACCTTGCTGCGCGCGGCGCTGACGCTGCCTTTCCATTGGTCGCTGAAGCTGTACTCGAACGTGCCGTTGAGGTTCAACGCGTCGATGCCGACCTGCCTGGAACCGCTCTGGTGGCCCAGCAGTTTTTTCGGCGAGGCATCGTGGGGCACCTCGTTGCCGCCCAGCAACTGGTAGCCCGGCACCGAGCGTTGTTGCTTGTTCTGGTATTCCGCGTCGAGTTGCAGCACGGCGTCGGGGCTGATGTTCCAGTCGAAGGCCAGGGATACGAAATCGCGCTGGCCGTTGGCGTGCTCCACATAGGAATTGAGGTCTTCATGGGCGATGTTGGCGCGCAGGCCGAATTGCTGCTCGCTGCCAAACCAGCCGCCGACGTCGGTGGCGATATAGCCACTGCCACGGTCATCGGTGGACACCGTCACCGAGCGCACATCCTCCGGGCGCTTGGTCACGTAGTTGATCACGCCGCTGGGTTCGGAAATCCCGCTCTGCAAACCGGCCAGGCCCTTGAGCACTTCTACCTGCTGCTTGTTTTCCAGGGCAACGTTCTGCTCGCCGGTGATGGTGCGCCCGTTGATCTTGTAGCTGCTCGCCGCATTCAGCGAGAAACCGCGCACCACGAAATTTTCGTAGTAGCCGATGGGGGCGTAGCTGTCGCCCACCGAGGCATCGTTGCGCAGCACTTCACTGAGCAGGCGTGCTTGCTGGTCCTTGATCAACGCGGCATTGATCACCGTGATCGAGGCCGGGGTGTCCAGCAGCGGCGCCTCATTGAAGCCGCCGACCGAGGCGGTGTCTGCGCGATAGCCGGACGCGTCCTCGCCCTGGACCTGCACCGCCGGCAGTTCGATCTGCGCCGCCCAACTATTGCCGATACCGCCGCTGAGCAGCAGGCCGAGAGCGAAACGTGTACTGACGACGGGACGAAAACGCAAAACCATGGGGGCAGGGCCTTAAAGCGCAGGGCGGGGGGCGCATAAACTAGGCATAACGGCCAGGTTTTACAAGCGTTCGGTACCGGCGCGTGCGCTGAGACAGTGCGTCTCAACGCCAACGCCAAACCCTTTGCGCCTCGACAGCCCGTGCGCGCACCTGCGATAGACAACGCTCTCTCATCGTTGCAGGAGATTGTCATGAGTATCGCTGGAAAAGTTGCGCTGGTGACCGGCGCCGGGCAGGGCATTGGCCGGGCCATCGCCCTTCGCCTGGCACAGGACGGTGCCGACATCGCCCTGGTCGACATCAATGGCGCCAAGCTCGAAGCCGTGGCCGCCGAAGTCGTGGCGTTGGGGCGCAAGGCCTCGGTGTTTATCGCCGACGTGTCCAAGCGCGATCAGGTGGTGGCGGCGGTCGAGCATGCGCACCAGACCCTTGGTGGCTTCGACATCATCGTCAACAACGCCGGGGTCGCGCAGATCGATTCGCTGCTGGACGTCAGCCCGGAACAGGTCGAGCGTACCCTGGGCATCAATGTGCAGGGCGTATTGTGGGGCATCCAGGCTGCCGGCAAGAAATTCAAGGCGCTCAAGCAGAAGGGCAAGATCATCAATGCCTGCTCCATCGCCGGCCACGAAGGCTTTGCGTTGCTGGGTGTGTACTCGGCCACCAAGTTTGCCGTGCGGGCCTTGACCCAGGCGGCGGCCAAGGAACTGGCGAGCGCCGGGATCACGGTCAATGCCTACTGCCCTGGGGTGGTGGGCACCGACATGTGGGTGGAGATCGACAAGCGTATGGCCGAGATTACCGGGGCTGAAGTGGGCGCGACCTACAAGAAGTATGTGGATGGGATTGCCTTGGGCCGTGCGGAAACGCCGGAGGATGTGGCGGGGTTGGTGGCCTACCTGGCCGGGCCGGATGCGGATTACATGACCGGGCAGGCGCCGTTGATCGATGGCGGGCTGGTTTATCGCTGATCTTCCAAGGCCTGCGGTGTTAAATGTGGGAGGGGGCAAGCCCCCCTCCCACATGGTTGACCCCGTTGTGTCAGTGCTTGCCGGGCATGTCGATGCCCAACTGGTTGACTCGGCGGTACAGGGTGGCTCGGGAAATGCCCAACGCCTGCGCCGTCGGCAACGGCTTCCAGCGATGCCGGATCAACGCGTCCAGTACCACTTGGCGTTCCGGGCTGACGCTGTGCTCGGTCAGCGCCTCGACCTGTTCGCCGCGCACTTCCACCGGCAAGTCCGCCAACTGGATGGTCCCGCCTTCACACACCGCACAGGCATACGCCAGCGCATGGTGCAGTTGGCGCACATTGCCCGGCCAGGCGTAGCCCAGCAGTCGTTCCAGCGCGGCCTGGCCGATGCCCACCGAGACGCCGCTGCCGCGCGCTTGCTGCTCCACCAGCCGGTTGATCAATGCCAGTTTGTCACTGCGCTCGCGCAGCGGTGGCAGGCAGAAGCGGGCGCAGCCGAGGCGGAAGTACAGGTCTTCGCGAAAGCGTCCTTCGTTGACCAGCACGGCCAGGTCGCGGTGGCTGGCGCAGATCACCTGGATGTCCACCGTGCGGGTTTTGGCCCCGCCCAGGGGCGCGACTTCACCCTCGGCCATCACCCGCAATAGGCGCGTCTGTAAGGCCAGCGGCATATCGCCGATTTCATCGAGGAACAACGTGCCGCCATCGGCCTGCACCAACAGCCCCGGCATGCCTTTGCTGGACGCACCGGTAAAGGCCCCGGCCACGTAGCCGAACAGCTCGCTTTCAATCAGGTTCTCGGGGATCGCCGCGCAGTTCACCGCGACAAAGGGCCCTGTTCGCCGGGCGCTGCGTTCGTGCAGTTGGCGGGCGAAAACTTCCTTGCCTGCACCGGTTTCACCCTGCACCAGTACCGGCAGGTTGCGGTCCTTGACGCGCACGGCCAGGCGCAGGTGTTCTTCCACCCGTGGGTCGACCTGAGTGTGCGCAACGGGCCGTGCCGGTTTGCGTCGCGGGGTGTTGACCCGCACGTGCAAGACGCCAGGCTCGCCCAGCCATTGCAGGTGTTGGGTTGATTGATCGGTGGCCGAGCGCAACGCATCCAGGTCGAACACTTCGCCGATATGCTCCGGCACCTGGCCGAAACGCCGGCGCAGTGCCTGGCGCGCCTTGCTGTTCAGCGCCTGCAGGCGTCCATCCTGGTCCCAGGCCAGCAGCAGGTCGGGCTGGCTGTCCACATAGCCCGGTGTGCTGTGGGCCTGGAGCACCCAGTGCTCGCGGGCGCTGTGCATGAAGAAGGCGTTCTCGATGGCTTGGGCACTCTGCGCCACCATCTGCCGCACCAAATGCTGGCTGCGTCGGTCATCCGGGGATTTGAGCGCCGAGGCGTCCATCACGCCCAGCAGGTTGCCCTGGGGGTCGAAGATCGGCGCGGCGGAGCAGGTCAGGCTGATAAAGGCGGCACGGAAGTGGTCGCGCTTGTGCACGGTCACTGCGGCCTTGCTGGTCAGCACCGTGGCCACGCCGCATGTGCCTTCCTCGGCTTCCGACCAGCAGGTGCCGAGGTACAGGCCGGCTTTGCGGCAGTCGCTGCGGATGGCAGTGTCGACGCGGTGGTCGATGGTCTGGCCCTGGGCGTCGGTCAGCATCACGCAGTAGTCGGCGTGGCGCACCCGATGGTGCAGTTGCCCGACTTCTTCGCTGGCGATGCGCATGAACAGTTCCGCGCGCTCGCGGCATTCTTTGAGCAAGGGTTCGGTGAGGATGCGGGGCCCCTGCAGCGAGCCGGGGTCGAGGTGGTGTTGCTCCATGGAGCGCCGCCATGAATCGAAAATCAGCGACGGCACCGGCGCCTGGGGCAGGCGATCGGCATTGCGGACCACGCGACTGACACAGTCGACGTGTTCCCTGGAGTTCGCGGCGAACATAAGGCCTCCGGTTCTCGATCTTTGTTGTTATGCCCGCCATTAAGCGCTTATGGGCGTCGACGGACAAGGCTGGCCTGACCAACTGCCGAGGCTGAGACGCAGCGTCTCAATTCGCCTGAGACGCTGCCTGCACGTTGCAATGCCGGGTCTCATTCTGCGCTGGCATCGCGCAGCGGCACAACCGTGCGGAACTGCTCTGGGTCAAGGCTTTGCCAGGTTTTTGTACGCCTTGGCACAGCCTGTGCTGAACCGCTTACAGCTGGCCGCAGCCAGCCTTTTGTGTGTCGAGACAACCTGGAGAACAACAAGATGTCCACTCACCTGTCCACCGATCAATTGCTGCATGCCTACACCGTGATGCGCACCATCCGGGATTTCGAAGAGCGCCTGCATGTGGAATTCGCCACCGGTGAGATCCCCGGTTTCGTGCACCTGTATGCCGGCCAGGAAGCCAGCGCCGCGGGGGTCATGGCGCACCTCAACGATGAAGATTGCATCGCCTCCAACCACCGTGGCCACGGCCATTGCATCGCCAAGGGCGTGGATGTGTTCGGCATGATGGCCGAGATCTACGGCAAGAAAACCGGCGTGTGCGGCGGCAAGGGGGGCTCCATGCACATCGCCGACCAGGAGAAGGGCATGCTCGGCGCCAACGGCATTGTCGGTGCCGGTGCGCCGTTGGCGGCAGGCGCTGCCCTGGCCTCCAAGCTCAAGGGCAGCCAGGGTGTGGCCGTGGCGTTCTTCGGCGACGGCGGTTCCAACGAGGGCGCGGTGTTCGAGGCGATGAACCTGGCGTCGATCATGAAACTGCCGTGCCTGTTCGTCGCCGAGAACAACGGCTATGCCGAGGCCACCGGTTCCGGCTGGTCGGTGGCGTGCAAGGACATTGCCGAACGGGCGGTGGGCTTTGGCATGCCGGGGGTGATTGTCGATGGCAATGACTTCTTCGCCGTGCACGCGGCGCTGGGCGTGGCCGTGGAGCGTGCGCGCAAAGGCGAGGGGCCGACCTTGGTGGAGGTCAAGCTGAGTCGCTTCTACGGCCACTTTGAAGGCGATGCACAAACCTATCGTGGCCCGGATGAAGTGAAGAACCTGCGCGAATCCCACGACTGCCTCGCACTGTTCCGCCAGCGCTGCAGTGCCGAAGGCTGGCTTGACGCGGCTCAGTTCGAACGTATCGACGGCGAGGTCGCGCAGTTGATCGACGACGCCGTGCGCCTGGCCAAGTCCGATCCCAAGCCCCAGGCCGCCGACCTGCTCAGCGATGTCTACGTCGCCTACCGCTAATAACAACAAGACTCGGAGAGAATCTCATGGCTCGCAAAATCAGCTATCAGCAGGCAATCAACGAAGCCCTGGCCCAGGAAATGCGCCGGGACCAGAGTGTGTTCATCATTGGCCAGGACGTCTCCGGCGGCACCGGCTCCCCCGGCGAGCAGGACGCCTGGGGCGGTGTGCTCGGCGTGACCAAGGGCCTGTACCCGGAGTTTCCAGACCGGGTACTCGATGCGCCGTTGTCTGAAGTCGGCTACGTCGGCATGGCCGTCGGCGCCGCCACCCGCGGCATGCGTCCGGTGTGCGAATTGATGTTCGTCGACTTTATCGGCTGCTGCCTCGACCAGTTGCTCAACCAGGCCGCCAAGTTTCGCTACATGTTCGGCGGCAAGACCACCACGCCGCTGGTGGTGCGCGCCATGTATGGCGCCGGCCTGCGCGCCGCCGCCCAGCATTCGCAGATGCTGACGTCGATGTGGACGCACATTCCCGGCCTCAAGGTGGTGTGCCCGGCCACGCCGTATGACGCCAAGGGCATGTTGATCCAGGCGATCCGCGACAACGACCCGGTGATCTTCCTCGAACACAAGATGCTCTACAGCCTGCAGGGTGAGGTGCCGGAAGAGCTGTACACCGTGCCGTTCGGCGAAGCCAACTTTGTGCGCGAAGGCCGCGACGTGACCCTGGTGACCTACGGGCGCATGGTGCATGTCGCCCTGGAAGCCGCCGCTAACCTGGCGCGCCAGGGCATCGACTGTGAGGTGCTGGACCTGCGCACCACCAGCCCGCTGGACGAAGACAGCATCCTTGAGAGCGTGGAGAAAACCGGGCGCCTGGTGGTGATCGACGAGTCCAACCCGCGTTGTTCCATCGCTACCGACATCAGTGCGTTGGTGGCCCAGCAGGGCTTCTCGTTCCTGCGCGCGCCGATCGAGATGGTCACCGCGCCGCACACCCCGGTGCCGTTTTCCGATGCGCTGGAAGACCTGTACATCCCCAACGCCGCGAAGATCGAGGCCGCCGTGCTGAAGATCGCCGACAAGAGGAATGCCGCATGATCCATACCTTGACCATGCCCAAGTGGGGGCTGTCGATGACCGAAGGTCGCATCGATGTCTGGCTCAAGCAGCCCGGCGACCGGGTGGAAAAGGGCGAAGAAGTGCTGGACGTCGAGACCGACAAGATCTCCAGCAGTGTCGAGGCGCCGTTCAGCGGTGTGTTGCGCCGCGTGCTGGCGCTGAGCGACGAGACCTTGCCGGTGGGCGCGCTGCTGGGGGTCGTGGTGGAAGGTGAGGCCAGTGAGGCCGAGATCGATGCGGTGATCGAAAGCTTCAACGCCGGGTTCGTCTCAAGCAGCGCCGAAGCCGAAGCAACCGGGCCGAGTGCGCAGAAGATCGAGGTGGGCGGGCGCTTGTTGCGCTATCTCGACCTGGGTGAGGGCGGTACGCCGCTGGTGCTGGTGCATGGCTTTGGCGGCGACTTGAACAACTGGCTGTTCAACCAACCGGCCCTGGCCGCCGAGCGCCGGGTGATCGCCCTGGACCTGCCAGGGCATGGCGAGTCGGGCAAGCATCTGCAAGCGGGTGACGCCGAGGAGCTGAGCCAGGCCGTGCTGGCCTTGCTCGATCACCTCAAGCTCGACCGCGTGCACCTGGCCGGGCACTCCATGGGCGGGTTGGTCAGCCTGACGGTCGCCCGTCAGGCTCCGGCGCGCGTTGCCTCGCTGACCCTGATCGCCAGCGCCGGGCTGGGGGCGGACATCAATGGCGATTACCTGCAAGGGTTCACCGAGGCCAATAACCGGAACGCGCTCAAGCCGCAACTGGTGCAACTGTTCAGCGACCCGACGCTGGTGACGCGGCAGATGCTGGAGGACATGCTCAAGTTCAAGCGCTTGGAAGGGGTGGACCAGGCGCTTCGTCAGCTCAATACCCAGTTGTTTGAGGGTGGGCGCCAGCGCCTGGATTTGCGCAGCGTAGTGGGGCAGCAACCGAGCCTGGTGATCTGGGGCAGTGACGATGCAATCATCCCGGCCGGCCATGCCCAGGGGTTGGAGGCCCAGGTGGAGATATTGCCGGGGCAGGGGCATATGGTGCAGTTGGAAGCGGCGGAGCGGGTTAACCAGCTAATCTCAACCTTCCTAAAATCCCAGCCTTGAAATGCAATCCAATGTGGGAGGGGACAAGCCCCTCCCACATTTTCAGATGCATTTCAAAGTGAGTGCTTTAGAGTTTCGCTGGGTAGTTCCTTGAACAATGCTCGATAGCTGTTAGAGAACCGCCCCAAATGCCAGAACGACCAGTTCATCGCCACCTCGGCCACGGTTGTTCCGGTACTGCTCAGCAACTCCCTCCGTGCCCCATTCAACCGGCGCAAGCGCAACCACTGCGCCGGGCTCATCCCGGTGTAGGTCTTGAACCCTTGCTGCAACTGGCGCAGCGGCACGCCGGCGATCCGAGCCAGTTCCAACAGATTGACGGTTTCGTCCGGCGCATCCGCCGCCCACTCGCCTATGCGTGCCATCAACTGGCGCTCTTCGCTGCGCCGCTGCAATGAACTGCGGTCCAGGCACACGCAGGCGTTGTCGAGGATGAACAGGCAGTCGTCGAGCAATTGCTGGGTGAGGGCGTCGCGGCTGATCGGGTCGGTCAAGGTGGACAAGCGCGTCAGCGTGCCACTCAGCCAGCGGCTGAACAGCGCGTTTTGCTGACAGGTCAGCGGCGCCATGAACAGGCCTTCCAGCGTCTCCATATCCAGGCCGTGGCGCTGCACGAATTGCGGGCCGAACACTACCGCCACTTCGCGGTAGTTTTCCGGGGTGATCCAGGTGTTGCGGCTTTCGCCATTGAGCAGGTACAGCGCGTTGTCGCTGCCATCGAAACAGAACGCCAACGCGCCCGGTGGTGCGTTGAAGTGCTGCTCCACGCGGGTGTTCATGCTCTCTTCGTAGACCTCGACACCTTGCAGGTCGAGGTAGCGGATGCGCCCGGCAAAATGCCCGGGGGACATCTGCTGGTACTGCTGCACCCAACCGGGTGTCGCACTGCATTGGGCGGCCACGTCACCGGTGGTGAAGGCCTGTACGCGCAAAGCGGTTGCCTGTGTCATGGGTGATCCGTGCGCACTCTATTGGTGCGTTGTGCTGCGTGCAAAGTGGATAGATGGCCCGTGAAGGCTGGCTCAAGATAGACCTCAATGCGCCGCGAGTACAAGCCGGCGCAGCACCCACCCCATGACGAGGTCCTTATGAACGCCCCCTTCGATCAGCTGTCCGCCTGGCTGAAAGAACACAAGATTACCGAAGTCGAATGCGTGATCAGTGATTTGACTGGCATCGCACGCGGCAAGATTGCGCCCACCAACAAGTTCCTGCATGAGCGAGGCATGCGCCTGCCGGAAAGTGTGTTGCTGCAAACGGTAACCGGGGACTTTGTCGACGATGAGCTCTACTACGACCTGCTGGACCCGGCCGATATCGACATGATTTGCCGCCCGGTATCTAACGCGACCTACGTGGTGCCGTGGGCCATCGAGCCCACCGCGATTGTGATCCACGACACCTTCGACAAGCACGGCAACCCCATCGAACTGTCGCCGCGCAACGTGCTGAAGAAAGTCCTGCAGCTCTACACCGACCAGGGCTGGCAGCCGATTGTCGCGCCGGAAATGGAGTTCTACCTGACCCAGCGCTGCGAAGACCCCGACCTGCCGCTGAAAACTCCGATTGGCCGCTCCGGGCGTGCCGAAACCGGGCGCCAGTCGTTTTCCATCGATGCCGCCAACGAGTTCGACCCGCTGTTCGAAGACGTCTACGACTGGTGCGAAGCCCAGGGCCTGGACCTCGATACGCTGATCCATGAAGACGGCCCGGCGCAGATGGAAATCAACTTCCGCCACGGCGATGCCCTCGACCTGGCCGACCAGATCACCGTGTTCAAGCGCACCCTGCGCGAAGCCGCGCTCAAGCACAACGTGGCCGCCACCTTCATGGCCAAGCCGGTGGCCGACGAGCCCGGCAGCGCCATGCACCTGCACCAGAGCGTGGTGGAGATCGCCACGGGCAAACCGGTGTTCGTCGACGCCGATGGCAAGATGAGCCCGCTGTTCCTGCACCATATCGGCGGCTTGCAGAAGTACATCCCCAAGCTGTTGCCGATGTTCGCGCCCAACGTGAATTCGTTCCGCCGCTTCCTGCCGGACACCTCGGCGCCGGTCAACGTGGAGTGGGGTGAAGAAAACCGCACGGTCGGCCTGCGTGTGCCCACCTCAAGCCCGGACGCGATGCGCGTGGAAAACCGCCTGCCGGGTGCCGATGCCAATCCCTACCTGGCAATTGCCGCTAGTCTGCTGTGTGGCTACCTGGGGATGATCGAACAGATCGAACCCAGCGCCCCGGTAGAAGGCCGCGCGTATGAGCGCCGCAACCTGCGCCTGCCGTTCACCCTCGAAGATGCCCTGGCGCGGATGGAAGACTGCGACACGGTCAAGCAATACCTGGGCGACAAGTTCGTGCGCGGCTACGTCGCGGTCAAGCGCGCCGAGCACGAGAATTTCAAGCGTGTGATCAGTTCCTGGGAGCGTGAGTTCCTGCTGTTGAGCGTCTAAAAAAAACCAAAGGGGTGTCGATATGCGTCTTGTGAACAAGCTTCTTCCGCTGGCCCTGGTGGCCGCGTTCAGCAGTGCCGGCCAGGCCGCGCCGACGGTGAGCGTCTACAACTGGACCGACTACATCGGTGAGACCACCTTGGCGGATTTCCAGGCCAAGACCGGGATCAAGGTGATCTACGACGTATTCGACTCCAACGAAACCCTGGAGGGCAAGTTGCTCGCCGGTCGCACCGGCTATGACGTGGTGGTGCCGTCCAATCACTTCCTGGCGCGCCAGGTAAAGGCCGGCGCGTTCCTCAAGCTCGACCGTTCGCAGTTGCCCAACTTCAAGAACGTTGATCCCAAGCTGCTCAAGCTGCTGGAGAAAAACGACCCGGGCAATGCGCACTCGGTGCCGTACCTGTGGGGTACCAACGGCATCGGTTATAACGTCGACAAGGTCAAGCAGGTGTTGGGCATCGACCATATCGATTCATGGGCGGTGCTGTTCGAACCGGAGAACATCAAGAAGCTCAACCAGTGCGGCGTGGCCTTCCTCGACTCGGCGGATGAGCTGTTCCCGGCGATCCTCAACTACATGGGCAAGGACCCGCGCAGCGAGAATGCCGAGGACTACAAGCAGGCCGAGGCCAAGCTGTTGACGCTGCGGCCGTACATCACCTACTTCCATTCCTCCAAGTACATTTCAGACCTGGCCAACGGTGATATCTGCGTGGCGTTCGGCTATTCAGGTGACGTATTCCAAGCGGCCAACCGCGCCAAGGAAGCCAAGAACGGCGTGAATATCGCTTACTCGATTCCCAAGGAAGGCTCCAACCTGTGGTTCGACCTGCTGGCCATCCCGGCCGATGCGAGTAACCCGAAAGAGGCCCATGCCTTTATCAATTACCTGCTCGACCCTGAAGTGATCGCCAAGGTCAGCGCCTCGGTCGGTTACGCCAACGCCAATCCGGCGGCCAAGGCGTTCATGGACCCGGAACTGGTGAACAACCCTGAGGTGTACCCGTCCCAGGCCGTGCTCGACAAACTCTATATTTCCACCACGCCGACCCCGGCGACCATGCGCCTGATGACGCGCGCCTGGAGCAAAGTGAAGACCAACAAATGATTCAAGCCAGTGACCACGCGCGTTCCTACTACCTTGCGTCCGCGAATGCCATGCCGGAGCGCCCGTCACTGGGCGCCGACCTGAGCGCCGATGTCTGTGTGATCGGCGGTGGTTTTACCGGCGTCAATACCGCTATCGAACTGGCCCAGCGCGGGCTCTCGGTGATCCTGCTGGAGGCCCGGCGTATCGGCTGGGGCGCCAGTGGGCGCAACGGTGGGCAGTTGATTCGCGGCATCGGCCACGATGTGTCGGGGTTCGCCAAGTACGTGGGCGAGGAGGGTGTGCGTTACCTGGAGCGCGCCGGTATCGACTCGGTGGCGCTGGTGGGCGAGCGCATTCGCGAGCACGGAATCGACTGCGACTTGCGCTGGGGGTTTGCCGAGCTGGCCAATACCCCGGCGCAGTTCGCCGCCTTCAAGGACGAGCAGGACAGCCTGGCGCGCCTGGGGTATGCCCATGAGATCCGTCTGGCGGGCCCGCAGGCTATCCGCGAAGTGGTGGATTCGACGCAGTATGCCGGCGCTTTGGTGGACATGGGCTCCGGGCACTTGCACCCGTTGAACCTGGTGCTCGGCGAGGCTCAGGTGGCCGAGTCCCTGGGGGTGCGGATCTTTGAACACACCGAAGTGCTGGCGCTGGTTCACGGCGACACGGTGCAGGTACGTTGCGCTGGCGGCACGGTAAGCGCCGCCAGTCTGGTACTGGCCTGCAATGCCCATCTGGAAGAATTGGAACCGCGCCTGAGCGGCAAGGTGCTACCGGCGGGCAGTTACATCATCGCCACCGAGCCGTTGCCTGAAGACGTCGCCCACGCATTGATCCCGCAAAACCTGGCCCTGTGTGACCAGAAAGTCGGCCTGGATTACTACCGGCTTTCCGCCGACCGCCGCCTGTTGTTCGGCGGTGCCTGTCATTACTCCGGGCGCGATCCGCGGGACATCGCCGCCTATATGCAACCGAAGATGCTCAAGGTGTTTCCGCAACTGGCCGACACCGCCATCGCGTTCCAGTGGGGCGGCAAGATCGGTATCACCGCCAATCGCTTCCCGCAGGTCGGGCGGCTGCAGCAGTACCCGAACGTGTTCTACGCCCAGGGCTATTCCGGGCATGGGCTTAACGTGACGCACTGGTGCGCGCGGCTGTTGGCCGAAGGCATACACGCGGGCCACAGCCAGGGCCTGGATGTGTTCAGCCAGGTGCCGCACATGACCTTTCCTGGCGGCAAGGCGTTGCGCTCGCCGCTGCTGGCGTTGGGGATGTTGTGGTACCGCCTGAGGGAATGGGTCTAGCCGACCGGCATCAGGTGGCAGTCATCATTCTTGGGGTTCGGTGAGTACCTTGCGGAAGGTTTCCACCAACGGCCGCAGGTTGATCCGGTGCCATGCCGCCCACAGCGGTGTGGTGTAGGTCAGCCACGGCAGTTCGCGCAGGACCACGCCGGGCGGTGCATTGCGGCTCAGGCCTTTTTGCACCATCGCCACCCCCAGCCCGGAGGCGACCAGGCCCAGTGCGGTAAACGGCTCGCTGGCTTCCATGGGGATCTGCGGGGTGAACCCGGCACGGATGCACGCGGCAACGAAGTCATCGGCCGGGCCGGCGCCGGGTTTGCGTTGCACGCCGATCCATTGCTGCTCGGCGAGATGGGCGGGCAGCAGTTCGTGTTGATGCGCCAGAGGATGATGCTCGGGCAAGGCCAGCAGCATCGGATCGTCCAAGACTTGCCGCGCGGTCAGGTCCGGGTCATCGACAGCGGGCGGCTCACCGACCAGGGCGACGTCAAGGCTGCGTTGGCGCAACCCTTCGAGCTGTTCCAGGGACGGCAGGTTGTAGAGCTTGATGTGCACGCCGGGCCGGTCATCGCGCAGGACGCGCAGGGCATTGGGCAATACGCCGGCATGCATGGCGTTCTCGATGTAACCGATGCACAGGCCGCCTTCTTCACCCCGACCCAGGCGTTTGCCCAGGGATTCCAGGCGATTGGCGTGGGTCAGCAGGGCCTTGGTTTCGGCGAGAAAGGTCTGGCCGTCGCGGGTCAGGCGGATGCGTTGCTGGCTGCGCTCGAACAGGGTCAGGCCCAGGCGCTCTTCGAGCTGGGCGATTTGCCGGCTCAGGGGCGACTGGGAAATGTGCAGGCGCTCGGCGGCGCGGCCGACGTGTTCTTCTTCGGCGACCACTTCGAAGTAGCGCAGTTGGCGTAGATCGATCATGTAAGACCTTCAAGGACTCAAGTTCGTCGCAGTATGTCTTGGACGGTCTGATCTATGCAATCTAGGATCTGCTCAACGGTCACAGCGACCCTGAACCCGATTGAGGATCCATCATGAGCCTGAAAGACAAACTGCCCGGCCAACTGGGCTTTGGCACCGCACCGCTGGGCAATATGTTCCGCGCCATTCCCGAGGAGGAAGCCCAGGCCACCGTAGCGGCTGCCTGGAACCACGGGGTGCGTTACTTCGACACCGCGCCGTTCTACGGCTCGGGTCTCGCGGAAATTCGCCTGGGCCAGGCCCTGTCGACCTATAACCGCGATGACTACGTGTTGAGCACCAAGGTCGGCCGGCTGATCCTCGACGAAGTTGAAGACAGCGCCCGCGACCTTGGCGAGAAAAGCGGCGTGTTCGAACACGGTCGGCCGAACAAGATGCTCAACGACTACAGCGCCGACGCCACCCTGCGCTCGATTGAAGACAGCCTGAACCGTCTGCAAACCGATCGCCTGGACATCGTGTGGATTCACGACATTGCCCAGGACTTCTACGGCGACCAGTGGCTGGAATACTTCAACCAGGCGCGTACCGGCGCGTTCAAAGTGCTCACCCGCCTGCGTGAAGAGGGTGTGATCAAGGCCTGGGGCCTGGGTGTGAACCGCGTCGAGCCATGTGAGCTGACCCTGGACCTGAGCGAAGCCCAACCCGATGGTTTCCTGCTGGCCGGCCGCTACACCTTGCTGGACCATGAGCGCGCCTTGCAACGGCTGATGGACGCAGCCCAGGCGCAGAACGTCGAGATCGTCGTCGGTGGCCCTTACAGTTCGGGCATCCTGGCCGGTGGCGCGCACTTCGAATACCAGCAAGCCAGCCCGGCGATCATCAGCAAGGTCGAGCAGATCAAGACGATTGCCCAGGCATTCGGCGTGAGCGTAAAAGCGGCAGCACTGCAATTTTCCCTGGCACATCCCGCCGTGGCTGCTGTAATTCCGGGAGCCAGTCGCCCGGGGCGGATTGCCGAAGACGTCGCGGCATTGTCAGAAAAAATCCCCACTGCCTTCTGGCAGGCCCTGCGCGATGCCCGCTTGATTTCGGACCGTGCACCACTGCCACGTTGAATTCAGGAGTTCATGATGAAAATCGATGTAAGTGGAAAAGTAGCCATCGTCACCGGCAGCACCGCCGGTATCGGCCTGGGCATCAGCCATGCCCTCGCGCAGTCCGGCGCCACCGTGGTGGTGATCGGGCGTGAAGTCGGCAAGGTCGACGATGCGCTGGCGAGCATTCGCCAGGCGGTGCCGGGCGCGGACCTGCGCGGGCTGGTGGCGGATCTTGGCACGGCCGAAGGCGCCGAAAAGCTGTTCGCTGCCGAACCTCGTGCCGACATCCTGGTCAACAACCTGGGCATCTTCAACGCTGTGGATTTCTTCGACGCCCCGGACAGCGAGTGGACGCGCTTCTATGAGGTCAACGTGATCTCCGGCGTGCGCCTGGCGCGGCATTACGTGCCGGGCATGGTCGGGCAGGGTTGGGGGCGAGTGATTTTCCTGTCATCGGAATCCGGCGTGGCGACACCGGCGGACATGATCAACTACGGCGTGACCAAAAGCGCCAACCTGGCGGTGTCCCATGGCCTGGCCAAGCGCCTCGCGGGTACGGGGGTGACGGTGAACGCTGTGCTGCCAGGCCCGACGTTTACCGACGGCCTGGAGCAGATGCTCAAGGACGCCACGGCCCAGTCCGGACGCAGTGCGCGGGACGAGGCCGATGTGTTTGTACGCAATGCGCGGCCCACGTCGATCATCCAGCGTGCGGCGAATGTGGATGAAGTGGCGAACCTGGTGGCGTACATTGCTTCACCCTTGTCTTCGGCCACCACCGGTGCCGCGTTGCGGGTCGATGGCGGTGTCGTCGACAGCATGGCGATCTGAATTCTTTTTTATTGTGTGGAGTATTTATCGTGGCAACTGCCTCTTGCGTAATTGAAATCCCTGTATCGGCCGATCAGGTCTGGCAATTGGTCGGCGGCTTCAACAGCCTGCCGGATTGGCTTGCGTTTATCGTCAAGAGCGAGCCCGGTGAAGGTGGCCGCGTGCGCCATCTGACGACCGCCGACGGTGGTGTGATCGTCGAGCGTTTGCAGACCTTCGATAACGTCGGGCGTACTTACAGCTACACCATTGAAGTGTCGCCGTTTCCGGTGAGCGCGTACCTGGCAACGTTGCGGGTTGAGGCGTTGACTGAGTCGTCGGCGAAGGTGACGTGGTCTGGTGTGTTTACCCCGGCGGCGGGTACGACGGAGGCGGCGGTGGAAGAGCTCTTTGCCGGTGTATACAGCGGCGGCCTGGAAGCGTTGCGCGCGAACTTCCCGGCCTGATCCGATCTACCAGGCAATGCAAGACTAATGTGGGAGGGGCGGTGCGACGATTCGACTTGCCGCCTCCCACCGTTTGACCTAACTGGCTGATGGATCAGGCTTCGGGCATCAGTTGCTGGCGGCACTCCAGGATCAGGCGCGCACCGCCTTGCTCGCTGGTGCCGACTTCCAACTTGAACCCATGCAAGTTGATGATCGCCGCCACAATCGACAAACCCAACCCGAACCCGCCTTGCTGGTCGCTTTCATCCACCCGATAAAAGCGCTGGAACACCGCATCGCGCTCGGCTGCCGGTATGCCCGGCCCGGAGTCGTGCACTTCAATGCGCGTGCTGCCGGCATCGTTGAGCCCGCGCAGGATCACTTCGCCGCCCGGTGGGGAGAACTTGATGGAATTGCTCAGCAGGTTGGCCAGGGCTTCGAACAACAGGGCGCGGTCGCCGGTGATCCATGGCAGGGACTCCGGGGTTTCCAGGCGCAGCTGCAATTCGCCTTCCTCCGCCAGGGGCAGGTAGAAATCATGCAACTCGCGCAGCAGCGGCAGCGGGTCCATGACCAGGAAGCCGGAACGGCGCTGGTGGTCTTCCAGCTCGGAGATACGCAGCAGCCCGCGAAAGCGCGCCATCAAGGTGTCGGTCTCGGCGATGGCGTCGTCCAGTTTCACCGCGTAGCCTGAGTCCTGCTCGGCCTCCTGCCGGATGCGGTAGAGCTGCGCACGCAGGCGGGTCAGCGGGGTGCGCAGGTCGTGGGCGATGTTGTCGCAGACGCCCTTGACCTCGTTCATCAGCTTTTCGATGCGGTCGAGCATGGCGTTGACGATGGCGGCGAGCATGTCCAGTTCGTCACGCCGGTTGGACAGCGGCAAACGGTGGGTGAGGTCGCCGGCGACGATGGCTTCAGCGCTGGCCTGGATCCCGCGGATCCGGCGCAGCGGGCGGCGGCGCAACAGATGCCAGCCGGCGGCGCCGGGGATAATCGTCAGGGACAGCGCCCACAGCAGGGCATGCCAGATGATCCGCGTCACACCGAACAGCGAGCCATTGGCGCGCACCAGCACCAGCCAGCGGCCGTCGTCGGTGTGGCTGGCGACGGCGTCGCAGCTGTCCTTGGGCAGTTTGGGGTCGTCGGAGTCGACGCAGTTGGCCAGGGCGTGGATCTTGCCGTCCAGCGGCAGGTCGGGCGGAATCGCGCGGATCGGTCCGCTCAAGGGACGGAACTGCTCATCGAACAGGCCGTAGGCGTCCACGCCCTTCATGTCGAAGGTCATGCTGGTGGTCAACGCTTCCAACAGTTCTTCGCCGTCGAAGCGTTGGAACAGGTGCTGGCGTTGCATCAGGGAATGGCGCGACAGGTCGCCCAGGTAACCTGACACCTCGTAATACAGCACCCCCATGAGGATGCAGCTCCAGGCCACGAACAACGAACTGTACAGCGCCAGCAGGCGGCTGCTGGAAGAACGCCAGCCTTTAGAGGGGTTCAGCAATGACATAACCGGAACCTCGTACCGTGCGGATCAGCGGCGGGAGGCCCGGTGGATCGATTTTCTTGCGCAGGCGGCCGATGTGCACGTCGATCAGGTTGGTGCCCGGGTCGAAGTGATAGCCCCAGACTTCCTCGAAGATCATCATCCGCGACAGGATCTGCCCGGTGTTGCGCATCAGGAATTCCAGCAGTTTGTATTCGGTGGGCAGCAGGCTCAGCGGCTGTTCGGCGCGGCTGGCTTCGCGGCTGATCAGGTTCAATTCCAGGTCGGCCACGCGCAGGGCAGTCTCGAATTCCTTGACCGTGCTTTTGCGGCGCAGCAGCACCTCGACGCGGGCGGCCATTTCGTCCGAGGCGAAGGGCTTGGTCAGGTAGTCATCACCCCCGGCGCGCAGGCCGCGCACGCGCTCGTCGACGTCGGAGAGGGCGCTGATCATCAGGATCGGCGTCGATACCCCGATGGTGCGCAGGGTGGTGACGATGGCCAGGCCATCGAGTTCCGGCAGCATGCGGTCGAGGGTGATCAGATCGTAATCACCACTCACGGCGCGGACCAGGCCTTCGCGGCCGTTGTCCACCCAATCTACGTCCAGTCCATGGCTACTCAGCTCGGCGACGATCTCGCGGGCCGTTACGGCATCATCCTCGATGGTCAAAATGCGGGTCATAGGATTACCTGGTGAGCGATTCACACTAGAAGTGGGGGCATTTTGCCAAGAAATGGCTGAACGCTTCCTAAATAAAACTTCATGTTGGCAAAACTGACACAAGTTTCATGGCGGGTACCGGCCGGGGACAATCCGTCTCCCACAGGGAATGCATTACGCCCGCCTGCCACAGCCATTTCTTGCAAGTTGCATGGTTCAGGCAAGTTCAATTTACTTAACGTGTTGAAATATAAGTAGTTTAATTTTTGGCGCGACTGGCATGCTGCCTGCACTGTCCCTTTTGAGACTTGTAACACTATTTTTCCTGCCGGGAGCACAACAACAATGATCACATCGTCATCCATGCTGCAAGAGTCGAGCGCGCGCTCCGGGGTTTCCTGGGGGGCTATCTTTGCCGGGGCCGCTGCGGCGGCTGCGTTATCCCTGATTCTGGTATTGCTGGGCTTCGGCCTGGGTTTTTCGGCGGTGTCGCCGTGGGCCGACAGCGGTATCAGCGCCAAGGGGCTTGGCATTTCCACGATTATCTGGCTGGCGTTTACCCAGATCGTTGCCTCGGGCCTGGGCGGTTATATCGCCGGCCGGTTGCGGGTGAAGTGGGCCAATATGCATGGCGATGAGGTGTACTTTCGCGACACCGCCCATGGTTTCCTGGCCTGGGCGGTTGCCACGCTGATCACCGCAGTGCTGGTGGTCGGTTCGGTCAGCAGTGTCGTGAGCGGCGGTGTGAAAGCCGGTGCCAGCGTGGCAGCGGGCGCGGCCAGCGGTGTCACACAAGCCGCAGGCAGTGCAGCCAAAGGCGTCAACGGCGGCGACTTTGACTACTACGTCGACAGCCTGTTTCGTGATGATCGCCCGGTCGCCGTCAGTGATGACGCTGCCCATGGCGTGGTTGCACGCATCTTCACCCGCACCCTGAGCAACGACGGCCAACTCGCCGCTGAAGACCGTGCCTACCTGGCCCAGTTGATCAGCCAGCGCACCAACCTCAGCCAGGCCGATGCCGAAGCGCGTATCGACAAAGTCTACGGCGATGCCCGTAAAGCCGTCGAAGACGCCAAGCTCAAAGCCAAGCAAGCCGCTGATACGGCCGCGAAAGTTGCTGCCTATACCTCGCTGTGGACCTTTGTCGCACTGTTGATCGGCGCTTTCTTTGCCAGCTTCGCTGCGACCTTTGGTGGCCGTCGCCGCGATGCCGTGGTGTACGTCGAAACCGAAACCTACGTTCGTTAATTCAAGGAGAACACCATGCGCTCATTACTTCTGTGGTTCCTCGGCGTGCCGATCCCGGTCATCATCCTGATTGCAATTTTCATGCACTGATCCCGGGCTCAGCTCGGCCCGATGTGGGAGGGGACAAGTTCCCTCCCACATTTGGGTTTGTAGAGTGTCAGCCAGGTTGCTACCAACAGTGCGCTGGCAACGGCGGTCATGATCACCAGCGGCTGCGAGGTACCGTCGGACAGCAGCCCGGTGGCCCAACTGCTCACGGCAGTGAGGAACATCTGGGTAAAGAAGAACAACCCCGACGCGGTTCCTGCAATCGCGCCGTACGGCTGCAACACCGACAGTTGGCACGCCGGAATCACCATCCCCACCGACACCATGATCACCAGCATCGGCAGCACGATCGCCAGCCATTCCCCCGGCATAGCGGTGGTGGCAACCGCGAGGATCACGCTGCCCAGCACGTTCAAGCCGATGGCTGCATTGATCAACCGGTCCGGCTCGAAGCGCCGCACCAGCCTGCGGAACAGGTTCGCGCCGAGCATGTAGCCGCTGATGGTCGCCGCGAACACCAGCGCATACGCCGTGGCAGACAGGTGGAAGCCCCGCTGCAGCAGCGCCGAAGACTCACTGATAAACGGGAAATAGGTGCTGTACACGCAGCCGATCGCCAGGGAATAGCGCAGGAAATAGCGGTCGCGCAGTAACTGACCGTAGAGGCGTAGCAGGTTGCTCGGCGGCGCGGCGGCGACATCGGCCGGGCGGGTTTCGGGCAGGCGGCGATACACCACCAGGTAGAGCACTGCGCCGATCACGCCGAGCAGCACAAACAGGCCGCGCCAGTCGATGAAGGGCAGCATCAGGCTGCCAAGCACCGGAGCGGCCATCGGTGACACGGCCATGGCCATGGAAATCAGGCCCAGCAGGCGCGCCTGTTCATCCCGGTCGAAATAGTCGCGCACGATCACCCGACCGATCACCGTGGTGCAGCACCCGCCCAGGGCCTGGAACAGGCGGGCGATGATCAGCACACCGATGCTGTCGGCCAGGGCGCAGGCCACGGTAGCCAGCACGTACAGAAACAGTCCCGCCAGCAATACGGGACGGCGGCCGAAACGGTCGGTCAGCGGGCCGCTAATCAGCAGGGAGATCGCCGAACCGAAGGTGTACAGCGTGAGGGTCAACTGCAACTGGCTGTCGCTGGTCTGGAAGTAATCGGCCATGGCGGGCAGGGCGGGCAGGTGCATGTCCAGGGTGATGCGTGGCAGGCCGATCAGCACGGTCAGCAGTATCAGCCAGAACCACGGGGAGAGGGCGCGTTGAGTCATGGGCGGTGTCTTCACGAGGAGGAGAGCCCGCACTCTAGCGGCATTGTGGTTTAATCCTCAGGGCCGCTTATGACGAACATGATTGGACCACTATGAGCCGAGGAAAAACCCCATCCGCCCTGGACCTGCCGCGTCCCGACAGCCTGGAGGTGGGAAAGCAGCAGGGTGCTTACGAGGCCTTGCGCGCAGCGATCCTGAACCGACAGGTGCCGGCGGGCAGCCGTTTGCCGTCCACCCGCAGCCTCGCCGAACGCTGGCGGGTATCCCGTGGCACGCTGGAGGCGGCGTTCGACCGCCTGCACAGCGAAGGCTATGTACAGCGCGTGGCCGGTTCCGGTACGCGGGTGTGTGCGGTGATCCCCGAGCAATTCATTGCGGCACCTGCACCCCGCGCGATGCCTCGTCGCGAAGTGGCGGTTGATCGCCCCGAGTCCGGGGTGCAGAGCCATGTGCCTTTTGTCGCTCGGCGACCTGACGCCAGCCTGTTTGACATGAAGGCCTGGGCACGCTGTATTTCCCGGGGACTGCTATCGGCGGGGCCGGGTGCGCTCGAAGCAGGCCATCCCGCCGGGCTGCCGGAACTGCGCGCACAGATCGCCGACTACCTGCGCAGCTATCGCGGCATGCACTGTGAGGCGGATGAAGTGATCGTCACCACCGGCATTCGCCACGCCCTTGACCTGATCGCGCGTACGCTGCTCAAGCCCGGTGACACGGCCTGCGTCGAAGACCCTGGCTATCCACCGGCACGACGCTTGTTCGGGCTGGCGGGTGCAGAGGTCCAGGCGATTGCGGTCACGGCCGAGGGGCTCGATACCGCTCAACTCCCCGACACGGCGCGCCTGGCCTACGTCACCCCGGCCCACCAGGCACCGTTGGGCATGACCCTGTCGGTGTCGCGACGCCTGGCGCTGCTGGACTGGGCTGCCCGCGCCGAGGCCTGGGTGGTGGAAGACGACTATGACAGCGAATACAACTACCACAGCGCACCGCTGGCGGCGCTCAAATCCCTGGATGCCAATGACCGGGTGATCTACTGCGGCAGCTTCAACAAAAACCTGTTCCCCGGTTTGCGCGTCGGCTTCATGGTGGTGCCCAAGGCGCTGCGCCCGGCGTTGTTGCGCACCCTGCAACTCACCGGGCATTCGGTGGGGGCCAGTGATCAATTGGGGTTGCTGGAGTTTCTCGGCAGCGGCGCTTTCGTGCGCCACTTGCGGGCTTCGCGCCAGGCGTATCAGGCGCGGCGCGATGTGTTGCTCGAGTGCCTTGGACCCCACTGTACGATCAGCGGGCAGCAGGCCGGATTGCATTTTGTGTTGTGGTTACCGACCGGTGTCGAGGAAGGCGAATTCTGTGCGCGTGCCGCGCAAGCCGGGCTGACGTTGCAGCCACTGGGCAAGTTCTGCGTCGAGGCGATCCTGCCGCCGGCGGTCATCATCGGCTACACCGCGTTGACCCTGGCGCAGATCCGCTTTCACGGGCGTGCGCTAGCCCAATTACTGCCGGTCAGTCATCAAACCCGACCTGCTCGTGAATCTCGTCCACCTTCAACTCCAACCGATACGCCACCGCAATAAACAGCGCCTGGCACAGGCACAAGGTGGCGCTCAATGAGCGGAAGGCAAACGACGAGCCTTCATTCACCAACAGCACCGCGTTGGCCCGCTTGGCCAGGGGCGACAGGTTGCTGTCGGTGATGATCAGGGTCTTGGCCTGATGGTGCTGGGCGATCCGCAGGCAGTGCTGGGTCTCTTTGCCGTAGGGCGTGAAGCTGATGGCGATCACCAGGTCATTGGCACGCACGCTGCGCATCTGCTCGCGATAGCTGCCGCCCAGGCCTGAGATCAGGTGGATGCGCTTATTGGTGTGCTGCAGGTTGTAGACCAGGTAGTCGGCCACCGCGAACGAACGGCGCACGCCGACCACGTAGATATTGTCGGCGTTGACCACCAGGTCGACGGCTTTTTCAAACGCCACATCATCCAGCTCCAGCCCCAGGCGCTCGATACCCGACAGGGTCGCGTTGACGCACTCGCGGGCCAGGTCGCCGCCGCTGGCTTTCTGCGACTTGTTGGCGATCATGCTGCGAATGCGCTGCTGGTAGTTCTGCACCGGCGTGGTCTTGTGGGTGTAGGCCTCGCGAAACAGCGCCTGCATCTCACTGAACCCACTGAACCCGAATCGCTGGGAAAACCGCACGATCGCCGAGGGGTGCACTTCGCATTCGCGGGCGATGTCGCTGATGCGGTCGACCATGATCCGGTCGCTCTGCTGGCTCATGTAGCTGGCGATGCGCTTGAGCTGGCGCGGCAGGCTTTCGTATTCGTCGGTGATCAGCTGCAACAGGCGTTCGGCATTGATCGGAGGGCTGGCGATAGTGTCTTCCAGGGTGGTCTCGGGATCGGTGCGGGACATGGGCAATCCTTCTGGCGTGTTCTTCTGGTGCGCTGATGGGTGGCGCAAGTCTACAGGGTAGGCGCAAAAAAATACCCCGGCATCACGGCCCGCGTGGCCTGCTGAAACGATGCACGGCGGCTGGCGTGCCCCTATGCTGACGTATTGGAAAAAATATTCCACTAAAAATAATTATGGAATAAATATTGATTGCCGCCGCCGGACGTTCTAGTCTGCTCCCACCAAGAGCGTTTGCCGTCGCCACGGCGGCACAACGCAGGCTGATAAAAATAACAGGAGCCAGCATGGGCCAGACTCGTTTTGCCAGTGGGCGTCAATTGGATCTGATTTGCCTCGGGCGCCTGGGCGTCGACCTCTACGCACAGCAAGTAGGTGCGCGGCTTGAGGACGTGTCCAGCTTCGCCAAATACCTCGGCGGTTCCTCCGCCAATATCGCTTTCGGCACTGCCAGGCTGGGGCTCAAGTCGGCGATGTTGAGCCGGGTGGGGGACGACCATATGGGGCGTTTCCTGGTGGAATCCCTGGCCCGCGAAGGCTGCGATGTCAGTGGCATCAAGGTCGATTCGGAACGCCTCACCGCCATGGTGCTGCTGGGCCTCAAGGACCGCGAAACCTTCCCGCTGGTGTTCTACCGCGAAAACTGCGCCGACATGGCCCTGCGCGCCGAGGACGTCAACGAGGCCTTTATTGCCTCGAGCAAAGCCTTGCTGATCACCGGCACGCATTTCTCCACCGACGGCGTGTACAAGGCCAGCATCCAGGCCCTGGACTATGCGGCCAAGCACAACGTCAAGCGCGTGCTGGATATCGACTACCGCCCGGTGTTGTGGGGCCTGGCGGGTAAGGCTGACGGCGAAACCCGTTTTGTCGCCGACCAGAATGTCAGCCAGCATGTGCAGAAAATCCTGCCGCGTTTCGACCTGATCGTCGGCACCGAAGAAGAATTCCTGATCGCCGGCGGCAGCGAAGATCTGCTCACCGCCTTGCGCACCGTGCGTGAACTGACCCCGGCGACCCTGGTGGTCAAGCTCGGCCCGCAAGGCTGCACGGTGATCCACGGTGCGATTCCGGCACGGCTGGAAGATGGCGCCATCTACCCGGGCGTGCGGGTTGAAGTGCTCAACGTGCTGGGCGCAGGCGATGCCTTTATGTCGGGGTTCCTCAGCGGCTGGATCAATGACGCCAGCGATGAGCGTTGCAGCCAGTTGGCCAATGCCTGTGGCGGTCTCGTCGTCTCGCGCCACGCCTGTGCGCCGGCCATGCCGACGCCGGCCGAGCTGGATTACCTGTTCAGCAGCCCGGTGCCGATCACCCGGCCCGACCAGGACGCGACCCTGCAACGCCTGCACCGCGTCACCGTGCCGCGCAAGGCCTGGAAACAGCTGTTCATCTTTGCCTTCGATCACCGCTGGCAACTGGTGGACCTGGCGCAACGCGGCGGCCAGGACCTGACCCGCATCAGCGAGATCAAGCAGCTGTTTATCCAGGCCATCCAACGCGTGGAGAAAAAGCTCGCCGAGCAGGGCGTCGAGGCCGATGTGGGCCTGTTGGCCGACCAGCGCTTCGGCCAGGACGCGCTCAATGCCGCCAGCGGTCGTGGCTGGTGGATCGCCCGCCCGGTGGAAGTGCAGAACTCGCGGCCACTGGCGTTCGAACATGGTCGCTCGATCGGCAGCAACCTGATTGCCTGGCCCCAGGAGCAGATCATCAAGTGCCTGGTGCAATACCACCCCGACGATGAGCCCATGCTGCGCCTGGAACAGGAAGCGCAGCTCAAGGCGGTGTACGAGGCTTCGGTGACCAGCGGCCATGAGCTGCTGCTGGAAGTCATCCCGCCCAAGGACCATCCGTCCACTTACCCGGACGTGCTCTATCGCAGCCTCAAGCGCCTGTACAACCTGGGTATCTACCCGGCGTGGTGGAAAATCGAGGCACAGTCGGCCGAGGACTGGACAAAGCTCGACGAACTGATCCAGGAACGCGACCCGTACTGCCGTGGCGTGGTGTTGCTGGGCCTGAACGCGTCGGCCGAATGCCTGGCCGCCGGCTTCCAGCAGGCCAGCCAGAGCAGCACCTGCCGTGGGTTTGCCGTGGGCCGTACGATCTTCCAGGAACCGAGCCGTTTGTGGATGGCGGGGGAGATTGATGATGAGACGTTGATCCAGCAGGTCCAGGCGACCTTTGAGCAGTTGATCAACGCCTGGCGCAGTGCCCGAGGCTAAACCCAGTTCTTAATTTGAAATGCAATCCAATGTGTGAGGGGCGGTGCGACGATTCGACTTGCCCCCGATGGCGGTGGTGCAGTTACAGAAGTGTTGCCTGACACTCCGCTATCGGGAGCAAGCCCCCTCCCACATAAAGCAGAAAGCAGATCTCAGTGATACCTGAAAATAATAAAGGTGCAGCCATGCCCGCAATCCGAATTGGCATCAACCCGATCTCCTGGAGCAACGACGACCTTCCGGCCCTCGGCGGTGAAACTCCGCTGAGCACCGCCCTGAGCGAAGGCAAGGAAATCGGCTACGAAGGTTTTGAACTCAATGGCAAATTCCCCAAGGACGCCAAGGGCGTCGGCGACGTCCTGCGCCCCTATGACCTGGCGCTGGTTTCCGGCTGGTACTCCAGCCGCCTGGCCCGTCGCTCGGTGGCTGAAGAAATCGAGGCCATCGCCGGCCACGTCGAACTGTTGAAACAAAACGGCGCCACGGTGTTGGTGTACGGCGAAGTGGCCGATTCAATCCAGGGCTCGCGCATTCGCCTGATCGAACGCCCGCGTTTCCACAGTGAACAGGCCTGGCAGGACTACGCCGACAAACTCACCGAGCTGGCGCGTTTCACCCTGTCCCAGGGCGTGCGCCTGGCGTACCACCACCATATGGGCGCGTACGTCGAATCCCCGCAGGACATCGACGAGTTGATGCGCCGTACCGGGCCGGAAGTCGGCCTGCTGTTCGATTCGGGCCACTGCTACATGGGCGGCGGCGAACCCATCGAGGTGCTGCGCAAGCATATCGACCGCGTCTGCCATGTGCATTTCAAGGACGTGCGCAAAGCCGTGGTGCAACTGGCGCGCAACCAGATGTGGAGCTTCCCCGATTGCATCGTTAACGGCACTTTCACCGTGCCTGGTGACGGCGATATCGATTTTGCCGAGTTGCTCGATGTGCTGCTGGCCGCGAAATACGCGGGCTGGCTGGTGGTGGAAGCCGAGCAGGATCCGGCCGTGGCGCCCAGCTATGTCTATGCAAAAAAGGGTTATGACACGTTGCGTGCGCTTCTCAACGAGAGGACCAAACCATGAGCTTGCTGGTAAAGAGCAGTAAACGCGGGCAAACCATGGTCGCCCTGGAAGAGGGCCGCCTGGAATACGTAGGCTTTGCCGCCTACCGCCTGAGCCTTGGCGAAACATTGCCGGTGACTGCCGGCGATAAAGAGCTGTGCCTGGTGCTGCTCAGCGGCCGGGTGACTATCGAAGGCGAGGGCTTCAACTGGCAGAACCTCGGTGATCGCCAGTCGGTGTTCGAGGACAAGTCGCCGTTCGCCGCCTATCTGCCGCCGGGTACCGATGCCCAGGTCACCGCGTTGAGCGACGTACAGATTGCCGTGTGCGCGGCGCCCGGTGCGCCGGGTTTCGAGCCACGCCTGATTCGCCCCGAGCACTGCAAGCGCAGCGTACGCGGCAAAGGCGCCAACACCCGCTACGTGTGCGACATCCTGCCGGACACCGATCCGGCCCATTCGCTGCTGGTGGTGGAAGTGCGCACACCATCCGGGCATTCGTCGAGCTACCCGCCGCACAGGCACGACACCGACGACCTGCCGCACCAGAGCTTTCTTGAAGAGACCTACTACCACCAGATCAACCCGCCCCAGGGCTTTGTGTTCCAGCGCGTGTACACCGACGACCGCAGCATCGACCAGGCCATGGCCGTGGAAAACAGCGACCTGGTAGTGGTGCCAAAGGGGTATCACCCGGTCAGCGTGCCGTATGGCTACGAGTCTTACTACCTGAACGTGATGGCCGGCCCCAAGCGTGCCTGGCATTTCCACAACGACCCGCAGCACAGCTGGCTGCTGGACCTGTAAACGGTGTTGGACGGAGAACAACAACAATGAAGTCGCCTCTACGCTTTGCCCTTAACCGTATGGTCGCGCCCAACCTGTCCCTGCCGGATTTCATCCAACTGGCCGTGGCCTTGAAATGCGATGCCATCGAGATTCGCAACGACCTCAAGGATCGTCAGATCGAATACGGCACCCCGGCCAGCCGCGTGCGTGAATTGTGCGCCGCCCAGGGCATCACGGTGCTGTCGATCAACGCGCTGTACCCCTTCGATGTGTGGAACGACGAGCGCCGCGCCCAGGCGATAGCGCTCGCCACCTATGCCCGCGAATGCGGTGCGCAAGGCTTGGTTATGTGCCCGTTCAATGAACCCGGCGACACCCGCAACGAAGCCCAGCGCGCCGCCGGTTTGCGCACCGCGTTGAGCGAGCTGGCGCCGATCCTGCGCGAGTACGGGATTCTCGGGTTTATCGAGCCCCTGGGCTTCGAAGAGTGCGCCATGCGCCGCAAGCGCGTGGCGGTGAACGCGATCCAGTCCATCGGCGGCCTGGATGTGTTCCGCCTGGTACACGACACCTTCCATCACCACCTGGCCAGCGAGCATGAGTTCTTCCCGGAACTGACCGGGCTGGTGCATATCTCCGGCGTGGAAGATGTCCAGGCGCCGCTCAATTCGATCCGCGACGGCCACCGCGTGCTGGTGGGCGAGGGCGATATCCTCGGCAATGCCGCGCAGATCGACACCTTGCTCAGCAGCGGTTACAGCGGCTACCTGTCGTTCGAACCGTTTGCGACAAGCGTGCACGAGCTGGCGGATATCCAGCAGGCCTTGGGGGCAAGCATCGCCCACCTGCAGAAACGATAAGGGGCGCGACATGACCACTACCCGATTGACCATGGCCCAGGCCCTGGTGAAGTTTTTGGATAACCAGTACATCGAAGTCGATGGCGTGCAGAGCAAGTTCGTCGCCGGCGTGTTCACCATTTTCGGCCACGGCAATGTGCTGGGTCTGGGCCAGGCCCTGGAACAGGACAGCGGCGACCTCGTGGTGCATCAGGGCCGTAACGAGCAGGGCATGGCCCATGCCGCCATCGGTTTTGCCAAGCAGCACCTGCGCCGCAAGATCTACGCCTGCACCGCCTCCGTCGGCCCAGGTGCTGCGAATATGCTCACCGCGGCGGCGACCGCCACCGCCAACCGTATCCCGTTGCTGTTGCTGCCCGGCGATGTCTACGCCAGCCGCCAGCCCGACCCTGTGCTGCAACAGATCGAGCAGTTCCACGACCTGAGCATCAGCACCAACGATGCCTTCCGTTCCGTGAGCAAATACTGGGACCGTATCAACCGCCCTGAGCAGCTGATGACGGCGGCGATTCACGCCATGCGCGTGCTCACCGACCCTGCCGAAACCGGCGCGGTGACCCTGGCGCTGCCACAGGATGTGCAGGGCGAGGCTTGGGATTACCCGGACTATTTCCTGCAAAAACGTGTGCACCGTATCGACCGCCGCCCGGCCACCGCCGCGATGATCGGCGATGCGTTGGCGGCTTTCCGAGGCAAGCGCAAACCGCTGATCATCTGCGGTGGTGGCGTGAAGTACTCCGGTGCGAATGCCGCGCTGCAAGCCTTTGCCGAGCGTTTTGATATTCCCTTTGCCGAAACCCAGGCAGGCAAGAGTGCCGTGGTCTCCAGCCATCCACTGAATGTGGGCGGCATCGGTGAAACCGGCTGCCTGGCCGCCAACCTGCTGGCGCCCGAGGCCGACCTGATCATTGGCATCGGTACCCGCTATACCGACTTCACCACCTCGTCGAAATCGCTGTTCAAGCATGCCGAGGTGAAGTTTCTCAACCTCAATATCAGCCCCTGCGATGCCTTGAAACTCGACGGCGTGCAGGTACTGGCCGACGCCAGGGTCGCCCTCGACGCGTTGGCCGATGCCCTCGGTGATTACCGTTCCGGCTGGGGCGAGCAGATCGCCGACGCCAAGGCGCAACTGGACGCCGAAGTGGACCGTGTCCATCAGGTCGAATACCACGGCGATGATTTTGTGCCGGAAGTCGACGACCACCTCGACCGCGCCGTGCTGCGTGAATTTATCGAACTGACCGGTTCGTGCCTGACCCAGAGCCGGGTGCTCGGCGTGCTCAACGAGCGCCTGGCCGACGACGCGATCATCGTCGCTGCGGCCGGCAGCCTGCCCGGCGACTTGCAGCGTGCCTGGCGCAGCAAGGGCGTCAACACCTACCACGTCGAGTACGGCTATTCGTGCATGGGCTATGAGATCAACGCCGCCCTCGGCGTGAAGCTCGCCGAGCCGACCAAGGAGGTCTATGCCCTGGTTGGCGATGGTTCCTACATGATGCTGCACTCGGAGCTGGCCACCTCGATCCAGGAGCGCCGCAAGATCAACGTGGTGCTGCTCGACAACATGGCCTTCGGCTGCATCAACAATTTGCAGATCGGCAATGGCATGGACAGCTTCGGCACCGAGTTCCGTTACCGCAACCCCGAGAGCGGCAAGCTCGACGGTGGCCTGGTGCCGGTGGATTTCGCCATGAGCGCCGCGGCTTACGGCTGCAAGACCTACAAGGTCAGCAGTGTGGAACAACTCGAGGCGGCCCTGGCCGATGCGCGCACGCAAAGCGTCTCGACCCTGATCGACATCAAGGTCCTGCCCAAGACCATGGTCCACGGCTACCTCTCGTGGTGGCGGGTGGGGGTGGCGCAGGTGTCCACCAGCGAGCGCACCAACGCCGCCGCGAAAAAACTCAATGAACACCTGGCCAAGGCCCGGCAGTACTAATAACAAGAGGAGCGTTTGTATGTCTTTGAAGCTTGGTGTAATCGGTACCGGCGCCATCGGCCGCGATCATATTCGTCGTTGCAGCCAGACCCTGCTCAACAGCCAGGTGGTGGCCGTAACCGACATCAACCTTGAGCAGGCCGCCAAGGTGGTCGCGGAGTTGAAGCTGGACGCCGAGGTGTACCCGGACGGCCATGCGCTGATCCACTCGCCGCAGGTCGAGGCGGTTCTGGTCACGTCCTGGGGCCCGAGCCACGAGGAATTCGTGCTCGCCGCCATCGCCGCCGGCAAACCGGTGTTCTGTGAGAAGCCTCTGGCGGTGACGGCCGAAGGCTGCCGCAAGATCGTCGACGCCGAAGTGGCCTACGGCAAGCGCCTGGTGCAAGTCGGCTTTATGCGCCCGTATGACGAAGGATATCGCGCCCTCAAGGCGGTGATCGACAGCGGCCAGATCGGCGAGCCGTTGATGCTGCACTGCGCGCACCGCAACCCGACGGTAGGCGAGAACTACAAGACCGACATGGCGATCACCGACACCCTGATCCACGAGCTGGATGTCCTGCGCTGGCTGCTCAACGACGACTACGTGTCGGTGCAGGTGGTGTTCCCGCGCAAGACCAGCAAGGCCCTGGCCCATCTGCGTGACCCGCAGATCGTGCTGCTGGAAACCGCCAAGGGCACCCGTATCGATGTGGAAGTGTTTGTGAACTGCCAGTACGGCTACGACATCCAGTGCGAAGTGGTGGGGGAGACCGGCATCGCCAAATTGCCGGAACCGTCCCAGGTGCAGTTGCGCAGTGGGGCCAAGCTGTCGAATGCGATCCTGATGGATTGGAAGGATCGGTTTATCGGCGCCTATGACGTGGAGTTGCAGGCTTTCATTGATAGCGTGCGCGCCGGGCAGGTCGGTGGGCCGTCGGCTTGGGATGGGTTTGCGGCTGCGGTGGCGGCGGATGCGTGTATTGAAGCGCAGGGCAGTGAGCAGATTGTGAAGGTGAGCTTGCCGGATCGTCCGCACTTCTACGGCTAAATCACTGAAGGAACTCTGTTAAAAAATGTGGGAGGGGGCTTGCCCCCGATGGCAGTGTGTCAGTCAACCAGTTGTTATCTGACCCACCGCTATCGGGGGCAAGCCCCCTCCCACAGTTGATTGGTTTCCAATTCAATTCAGGAGTTGATCATGCGAATCGGACTTGTCGGCTATGGCCACGGAGGGCGCTTCTTTCATGCGCCGCTGATTGCAACCCTGCCCGGCGCAACGTTTGTCGGTGTCGTCACCCGATCACCCGAACGTCGCCAGCAACTGGCAACCGACCACCCCGGCGTCCAGGCCTTTGACAGCATCGGCCAGATCGTCGAAGCCGGTGTCGATGCCCTGGTCATTTCCACCACCCTCAAGGGCCGCCCGGCGCTGGTGCTGGAAGCCATCGAACACGGTGTGGCGGTGGTGAGCGACAAACCCTTTGCCGCCAACGCCGAACAGGCCCAGGCGCTGATCACTGCCGCCGAGCGTCATGAGGTGTTACTCAGCGTCTACCAGAACCGGCGCTGGGACTCGGACTACCTGACCCTGCGCAAATTGATCGACGCCGGCGTCTTGGGTGAGATCACCCGCTTTGAATCCCGCGTCGAGCGCTACAGCCCGCAAGCCGTGGGCAATGCCAGCGGCGGCGGCTGGTTGCGGGACCTGGGCAGCCACCTGGTGGACCAGGCGCTGCAACTGTTCGGCCCGGTGGACCGAGTCTTTGCGCAGTTACAGTTCACCCCTGAATACCCGAACCTCGACCATGGCTTTTTCGTCTCCCTGACCCATGCCAACGGGGTGGTTTCCCATTTGTGGGGCAACGCCCTGCAGAACAGCCAGGCTCCGCGTTTTCGCGTCAGTGGCACCTTGGGTTGCTACACCGTGGACGGGCTGGATGGCCAGGAAGAAGCGCTGATGGCCGGCAAGTCGCCGAAAACCGAAGGCGAACACTGGGGCGCAGAAGAACATCGACGCTGGGGCTGGTTCGAACAGGGGCCGGAACGTGAGCGAGTGCCGTCGGAGAAGGGCTGCTGGACCCAGTTCTATCGCCAGTTGCAAGCGGCGGTGCAAGGGCAGGGCCCGTTGCCCGTGGATGCGTATGACGCGCTGGAAACCACCCGTATATTGGACGCTGCACGCCTCAGCGCCGAGCGCCAGCAGGTGGTTTCAACAAAAATAGAATAAAATTCTAAAACAGGTTGATATGGAAATTATTTTCCAATAAAGTCTTTTCCAGGTTGCATAAAGTACGTTCGGACTCGATTCGGGCGACTCAACAAAAACAAGATCAAAAACAACCAGGTACCGTCAGATGAAAATCTTCAACGCTGTACTGCGAGTTTTACGCCCTGCCCACACGCCCCGCGGCCTGCCGCGCGCCCGGCCGTTCTACTTCTCCTTCCTTAATATGCTGTGCGTCGAAAACCAAGGCGCGCTGGTCTGCTGCATTCCAGGCGCACCGGTCGTACGACTGCCCGCCGAGCTCTGATAAACGCAACGTCCAAAAAACCAACAAGAAAGTGGAGACAGACCGTTCATGAAGACCCCGATCCGTTTTACCGCGCTGGCTTTATCCATGATGCTGGCCAGCGGTTTTGCCAGCGCTGCCGACATCAAGGTCGGCGTGAGCATGTCCGCGTTCGATGACACCTTCCTCACTTACCTGCGCGAAGACATGGACAAGCAGGCCAAGTCCTATCCCAAGGGCGACGGCGTGCAGCTGCAGTTCGAAGACGCCCGCGCCGATGTGGTCAAGCAACTGAGCCAGGTCGAGAACTTTATCAGCCAGAACGTCGACGCCATCATCGTCAACCCGGTCGACACTGCTTCCACCAAGAACATCATCAATGCCGCGACCAAGGCGGGCATCCCGCTGGTGTTCGTCAACCGCCGTCCCGACCAGAAGGACTTGCCCAAGGACGTCGTGGCCGTGACCTCCGATGACGTCGAGGCCGGCAAACTGCAAATGCAGTACATCGCTGAGAAACTCGGCGGCAAGGGCAAGATCGTGATCCTGCTGGGCGACCTGGCGAACAACTCCACCACCAACCGCACCAAGGGCGTGAAGGAAGTGTTGGCCAAGTACCCGGACATCAAGATCGAACAGGAACAGACCGGTATCTGGCTGCGGGACAAGGGCATGACCCTGGTCAACGATTGGCTGACCCAAGGCCGCGAGTTCAATGCGGTGTTGGCCAACAACGATGAGATGGCGATCGGCGCGTCCATGGCACTGAAATCGGCCGGCAAGGAAAAGGGCAGTGTGCTGATCGCGGGGGTCGACGGTACGCCGGATGGCTTGAATGCGATCACCAAGGGTGACATGGCCGCCTCCGCGTTCCAGGATGCCAAGGGCCAGGCAGTGGGCTCGGTGGAAGCGGCGCGCAAGATGGCCAGGAACGAGCCGGTCGAGCAGAACGTGATCATCCCGTTCCAGCTGATCACCCCGGAAAACGTCGCCAAGTTCAAGTAGCCCTGACATAACAACAATGAACCGGCAGGGCGGTCGTGCACGCCCTGCTGATGGAGTACCGTCTTATGCTCGCTCAAGCCGCTGTCTCGCAGACTCCCGGTATCCAGCCGTTGCCGCTGGACGAACCTTACCTGTTGGAAATCGTCAACATCAGCAAAGGCTTTCCCGGCGTCGTGGCCCTGGCCGATGTACAACTGCGTGTGCGCCCCGGCACGGTGCTGGCACTGATGGGCGAGAACGGTGCGGGCAAGTCGACCTTGATGAAAATCATCGCCGGCATCTACCAGCCCGACGCCGGTGAAATCCGCCTGCGCGGCAAGCCCATCGTGTTTGACACGCCGCTCGCGGCGCAGAAGGCCGGGATCGCGATGATCCACCAGGAACTCAACCTGATGCCGCACATGAGCATCGCCGAGAATATCTGGATCGGCCGTGAGCAGCTCAACAGCCTGCACATGGTCAACCACCGCGAAATGCACCGCTGCACCGCCGAGTTGCTGGCGCGCCTGCGCATCAACCTGGACCCCGAGGAACACGTGGGCAACCTGAGCATCGCCGAACGGCAGATGGTCGAGATTGCCAAGGCCGTGTCCTACGACTCCGACATCCTGATCATGGATGAACCGACTTCGGCCATTACCGACAAGGAAGTGGCCCACCTGTTTTCGATCATTGCCGACCTCAAGGCCCAGGGCAAAGGCATCGTCTACATCACGCACAAAATGAACGAAGTGTTCGCCATTGCCGATGAAGTGGCGGTGTTCCGCGACGGCCAGTACATCGGCCTGCAACGCGCCGACAGCATGAACAGCGACAGCCTGATCTCGATGATGGTGGGGCGTGAGCTGAGCCAGTTGTTCCCGGTGCGCGAGACGCCCATCGGCGAACTGCTGCTGTCGGTGCGCGACCTGCGCCTGGACGGGGTGTTCCAGGGCGTGTCGTTCGACCTGCATGCCGGTGAGATCCTCGGCATCGCCGGCTTGATGGGCTCGGGGCGCACCAATGTGGCGGAAACCATTTTCGGCATCACCCCCTGCAGCGGTGGGCAGATCACCCTGGATGGCGAGGCGGTGCGCATCAGCGACCCGCACATGTCCATCGAAAAAGGCTTTGCGCTGTTGACCGAGGACCGCAAGCTCAGTGGCCTGTTCCCCTGCCTGTCGGTGCTGGAAAACATGGAAATGGCTGTGCTGCCGCACTATTCGGGCAACGGTTTTATCCAGCAGAAAGCCCTGCGCGCCCTGTGCGAGGACATGTGCAAGAAACTGCGGGTGAAGACGCCGTCCCTGGAGCAGTGCATCGACACCTTGTCCGGCGGCAACCAGCAGAAAGCCTTGCTGGCGCGCTGGCTGATGACCAACCCACGCTTGCTGATCCTCGATGAGCCGACCCGGGGTATCGACGTGGGGGCCAAGGCCGAGATCTATCGCTTGATCTCCTTCCTCGCCGGCGAAGGCATGGCGGTGATCATGATTTCCTCCGAGCTGCCTGAAGTGCTGGGCATGAGCGACCGGGTGATGGTGATGCACGAAGGCGAACTGATGGGCACCTTGGACCGTGCGGATGCGACCCAGGAAAAAGTCATGCAGTTGGCCTCCGGTATGACCGCGGTCCACTGACGAACAGCCGCGCGGGCCTGCGGTTGGTCCGTGCCATAGAATAAGAAGGTGATTGGCTATGAACGCAATAACAGACAACAAGCCTGCCACGGCACCGGTCAAGCATCGTCGGCGCTTGCCCACCGAGCTGAGCATCTTCCTGGTGCTGATCGGCATCGGCCTGGTGTTTGAGCTGTTTGGCTGGATCGTGCGGGACCAGAGCTTCCTGATGAACTCCCAGCGCCTGGTGCTGATGATCCTGCAAGTGTCGATCATCGGCCTGCTGGCGATCGGGGTGACCCAGGTGATCATCACCACGGGGATTGATCTGTCGTCGGGTTCGGTGTTGGCGCTGTCGGCGATGATCGCCGCCAGTTTGGCGCAAACCTCCGACTTTTCCCGAGCGGTGTTTCCTTCGCTGACGGACTTGCCGGTGTGGATTCCGGTGGCGATGGGGTTGGGTGTGGGGCTGCTGGCGGGGGCGATCAACGGCAGCATTATCGCCGTCACGGGTATTCCGCCGTTTATCGCCACCCTGGGCATGATGGTCTCGGCCCGTGGCCTGGCGCGCTACTACACCGAAGGCCAGCCGGTGAGCATGCTCTCGGATTCGTACACGGCTATCGGCCATGGCGCGATGCCGGTGATCATCTTCCTGGTGGTAGCGGTGATTTTCCATATCGCCCTGCGCTACACCAAGTACGGCAAGTACACCTACGCCATCGGCGGCAATATGCAGGCGGCGCGGACGTCGGGGATCAACGTCAAGCGGCACCTGATCATCGTCTACAGCATTGCCGGCCTCCTGGCAGGTCTGGCGGGTGTGGTGGCCTCGGCACGCGCTGCCACCGGCCAGGCGGGCATGGGCATGTCGTATGAGCTGGATGCGATTGCCGCCGCGGTGATCGGCGGCACCAGCCTGGCGGGCGGGGTAGGGCGTATCACCGGCACTGTGATCGGCGCGCTGATCCTCGGGGTGATGGCCAGCGGGTTCACCTTTGTCGGCGTGGATGCGTATATCCAGGACATCATCAAGGGCCTGATCATCGTGGTGGCGGTGGTGATCGACCAATATCGCAACAAGCGCAAGCTTAAACGCTGACGCAGTACAAAATGTGGGAGGGGGCAAGTCGAATCGTCGCACCGCCCCTCCCACATTTAATCATCAACAGCCTGTTTCAACCGTTTGTCTTCTATATAGCTCCACAACACTGAATTTCTTGCTATAAACGCACTCCGATGACCATTCGCCAAGCCCGTCCTGGTGCCTTTGGGGGTTATATCGGTAAAAATGCCTGTCATTTCAGTTGCTGTGCCCTCAAGTCGGCCTTAGACTGCCGCCCCTCGTAAATTGAGTGCCGGGTGGCGCTTGGAATGGATGGCGCCTTTCCGAGACCTGCAGAGGTCGACCGGAACGCTCCCTTATTCGCCTTAATGCACGTATTTTTTATAGAGAAATCAATGACAAAGGAAAAGTTGCTGGCCATGCCGGCGGATGACTACATGAATGCCGAACAGCACGCTTTTTTCGAGAAGTTGCTGCAAGACATGAAGGTGGAGCACCACGAGCGCATTGAGCAGAACCGCATCGCCATTGAAAGCCTGGACACCCCGGCCGACCCGGCCGACGCCGCTTCCGTTGAAGAAGAGCGCACCTGGCTGGTCAACGCCATCGACCGCGATCAGCGCATGCTGCCGCAGCTTGAGCGTGCACTGGAACGCATCAAGGAAGACTCCTTCGGCTGGTGCGATGACAGCGGTGAACCTATTGGCCTCAAGCGCCTGCTGATCAGTCCTACCACCAAATACTGCATCGAAGCGCAAGAGCGTCACGAGCAGATCGACAAGCACCAGCGCCAAGCCTGATGCGCTGAAGCTGGGGGGTCGCCTGCGCGGTCCCCCGGAGAAAGACCGTTACGCCCTCGTCTATTGATCTGCTGCAAGCTACCCCACTAAAGGCCCATGGATAATGGCTCGATAGTGGCGTTTAATGCAGGGACAATAATGACAAGCGGTGGGGTGACGAAGATGGCTGGAGACGGATCTCTGATGGGCGCAGCAGTGCTACCGCAACCGGTGGTGCGTGGGTTGCCCGGCTGGTTGATGCCGCTCTTGCAGAGCGCCGCAATGGTGCTGGTACTGCTGGGCCTGGCGTTTGCCAGCCTGCCGATATATCTCTGCCTGCCCATTGCCTTGCTGGTGATCTGGCTGCCAAGCCTTATGAACCGCACATCCCGCACGGCACCGCCCGACACTACCGATGCTATTGGCGAGCTGACCCGTGATCTGTCCTATACCACCAGCCATAACGCACTTTCCGCTGCCGGCGTAGCCTACTCGGTCAAGCAACTGGCGGCTCGTGTGCAATCGCAATTGGGCGCGGCCAAGCAGATCGTCAGCAGTGCCGAGGTGATGATCAGTACCGAAAAGGTCACCTCTCAACTCAGTCGCGAGGCCCTGCAGGCGGCCAGCCAGGCCCATCAACGCAGCACTGAAGGCCGTGAAGTGCTGGCCCAGTCGATCATTCGTATGCATCAACTCAGCCAGCGCGCCAATGCCAGTCGAGAGTTGATTGAAGCCCTGAGCCAACGCAGTGAAGAAATCCAGCGGGTGACCTTGGTGATTCAGTCCATCGCCAGCCAGACCAACCTGCTGGCGCTCAACGCCGCGATTGAAGCGGCGCGGGCCGGTGAACACGGTCGCGGGTTCGCCGTGGTGGCGGATGAAGTGCGTGGGCTGGCGGGCCGCACTGCCACGGCCACCGATGAAGTCGGGGTGATGGTGGCGGATATCCAGCAACGCACTGCCCAGGTGGTTGAGCAGATTCGCCAGCTCTCGGCAGACTTGCACACCGGTGTCGAGCAGGTGGAGCACGCCGGCGAGCACCTGGAGAACATTGCCGGCCTGGCGGCGGGTGTGGAAGGCCAGGTCAATGAAATCGCCCAGGGCACCGACGACAACCGCGTTCAACTCGACAGCCTCTTCCACGCCGTGGAGCAAATGCGCAGCGACCTTATCGTCAGTGACCAGCAAACCCGCCAGTTGGCCGAGGCCGCTGTGCAGATGGAAGGGCAGGCCGAAACGATCAGTGAGCGCCTGGCGGAAGTCGGGCTGGATGACTATCACCAGCGCATCTACGACCTGGCGTGCGAAGGCGCGAGCCGGATTGCCGCGCAATTCGAAGCCGATGTACAGCAGAATCGCATCAGCCTGGATGATTTGTTCGACCGCAGCTACACCTTGATCCCCAACACCAGCCCGAGCAAGTACCACAGCCGGTTCGATGGCTACACCGATCAGGTGCTGCCGGCCATCCAGGAAGCGCTGTTGCCACGCCATGAAGGCTTGGTGTTTGCCATTGCCTGCACGCCCCAGGGGTATGTGCCGACGCACAACAAGGCGTTTTCCCAGGCGCTGACCGGTGATGCCCAGGTCGACGCGGTGCAGAACCGCACCAAGCGCAAGTTCGATGACCGCACCGGGATCCGCTGCGGCAGCCACCAGCAAGCGGTGTTATTGCAGACCTACACCCGCGATACCGGCGAGTTGATGCACGACTTGTCGGTGCCGATCATGGTCCGGGGGCGGCATTGGGGTGGCTTGCGCCTGGGGTATAAGCCGGAGGGGGCGAAGGCTGTGCGCTAGGGATTGTTGCTGTCTGTGCTTCGCCAGTCGGGAAGCAGCGGGTAATACAGGCTGCCTGGCAAGCGCTATTGCGCCCGTTGCGGTCAGGCAGCCGGCATTGGGTGGATTACTGCGGTTGATGCAGGCGCTGGTTCAGCTCATCCACCGCCATGGCCCAATCGGCGTCTTCACGCAGTTCTTCCTTGAGGAACTGAGCCTGTTGCGGCGTCCAGAAGGGCGCGTCGATCAACTTCACGTCGTCACTCAGCGGGTGCGCGACGATGAAGGCATCGATCGCTTCGGGTGTTGAGTCCAGGCCCAGTTGTTCAAATAACGATTCGAGTGTAGGTATTGGCGCATCCATGTCAGTCTCCGTGCGGGTTTCAGGATCGTTATGCATGGGAGGCTTGTGGCGCGGTAGAGTTCGATCGGATTGTCAGGAGGTCAGTGCCCCTGAATCCACTGCAGCCTTGAGTGCCTGCGCGGATTCTTTTCCGGCGCTGGCGGCGGTATCGAGGGTCTTGAACCAACGGTCTTTTTCGACCTGGTGCGTCGTGACGGTAGTCAACGGTGGCTTGGCGCGCATCACGATCACTGCTTGAAACTCACCGTCTACTTCCCTTGCGTCGCCATGGATGAAAAATTCGCCAATATCAAATTCCGTCACGTAAGCCTTCCCTTCGAGGTAACCAACTGCACTGATGAAACCTGGCCCGTGCGGGGGCAAATTCCAATGGACAGGCCAGTATGGCAGTTGTTGAAGGGCTGCGGCGCAGTAAAGTCATCCGGGTGACGAAACGATCCCGTCGTGCAGTGAGGCTTCCAGCCGCTTGGCCAGTTCACAGGCCTCGATGTGGTCGCTGCGAAAGCCTTTGATTCTGCCACTGGTAACTTCGCGGATATGGAAGAAGTTTCTTCCGGCGGGTACAACTTGGTAAAGAACGGAATTGGGGTACCCGTTGGGAGTGCGCAAGCAGTAGTATTGTCGTTCGTCCTGACATGATGAGCGAGTGCGGGAAGACGTAGCGTCGTATGGGCGTCGTTGCATGGTCAGCTCCTGTCGATCTTGTTGACCTACCAGCAGCGTTACAGGTGGTGTTGACCCGTGTTGCTGTTTTAGTATTGTCGTCGGCAGCCCGCACCTGGTTCCGCGCCGAGATGTTTTTGTTTGTATGAGCTGTCGGAAACTGCGTTTTTAATAGTGTTATTCTCTGAAGCGGGTCGACCGGTATTCTCTGGTTATTGAACCTGTGATCTCCTGCGATGCCTGATGTCCCTGCGCTAGGCCCATCGTGCATGCCCGTCCGGGGCTTTGGGCGCAGCAACGGGGTCTTCTTCAGTTTTTCAATGAATGTGTTGTGTGATCGTGCCGAGATGGCCGTTTCTTTGTGCTGCCCGCTCTGGCGGACAGTGCTTTTTTCTATATGGGGGCGTTTCCTTGGCAGTCAGTAATCTGGATATGCACGCGTTGTTCGTGCTGGGTGATTTGCGCGCAAAGTTGGTCAAGCAGTTTCAATCCCGTTTTGTTTACATCACTGAGCAGACGCCGGAAGGCATCTACATCGCCGAAATCGATACCGAAGCGGCCATGGTGGTGGATGACAAGCCCCGTCTGGAGCTCAAAGTGGGTGACCATTTCCGTGCTGCGGTATTGCCCAGTCGCGAAGGTGGCAAGTTCGAACTCAAGTTCCGCGATATCAAGTTGACGGTGTATGGCTTGGGCGACTACGCCTTTGTGTCTTCTACCGAGGGTCAGGGCATCGTCTTCAAGGAAGGCCACAGTGTGATGCTGGTGTTTGCCGCCAATGAACAACTGCAGGAAGGCTTGACCAAAACCCTCAAGGCCGTGACCGGCAAGGCCGCCAAATGGCGCAAGGGTGAGCTGGTGACGTTCAAGGCCAGTGAATAATCGGTAAATACTGCGAACATCTCCTATCTCCCGGAACCTCTACTACAGTTGAGTTGACTTAACTATTCAGAGGCTTCGCGCATAGACAGCAAAGCCGTTCGTTGTTTGCTGCGACATCGCGAGGTGCAAGGGCATGAAAGGATTGAGAACGCTGTTGGCTGCATCGCTGACGACCCTGAGTTTATCCGTGACTTCGCTGCCAGCTTCGGCCGCGCAGGCGCCGGTGCACTTTGCCGATCTGAACTGGGAAAGCGGCAGCCTGATCACCGAAATACTGCGGGTCATCGTCGAGAAGGGCTACGACTTGCCCACCGACACCTTGCCCGGTACCACCATCACCCTGGAAACCGCCCTGGCCAAGAACGACATCCAGGTCATTGGTGAAGAGTGGGCCGGCCGCAGCCCGGTGTGGGTCAAGGCCGAGGCCGAAGGCAAGGTGGTGGGCCTGGGCGATACGGTCAAAGGCGCCACCGAGGGTTGGTGGGTGCCGGAGTATGTGGTCAAGGGCGACCCGGCCAAAGGTATCAAACCCCTGGCGCCGGACCTCAAGAGCGTGAAGGACCTGGCGCGTTACAAGGACGTGTTCAAGGACCCGGAATCCCCAGGCAAGGGGCGTTTCCTCAACAGCCCCATCGGCTGGACCTCGGAAGTGGTCAACAAACAGAAGCTCAAGGCCTACGGCCTGGATGACAGCTACGTGAACTTCCGCAGCGGTTCGGGAGCTGCACTGGATGCCGAAATCGCCTCGTCGATCCGTCGCGGCAAACCGGTGTTGTTCTACTACTGGTCACCGACGCCGTTGATGGGACGCTACAAGTTGATCCAGCTGGAAGAACCACCGTTCGATGCCGAGGCTTGGAAGACTCTGACGGATGCGGATAACCCTGATCCGAAGCCAACGCGGTCGTTGGCATCCAAGCTGAGTATTGGCGTGTCCACGCCGTTCCAGAAGGAGTATCCGCAGATTGCCAAGTTTTTCGAGAAGGTTGAGTTGCCGATTGAGCCGCTGAATAAAGCCTTGGCGACCATGAGCGAGAACCACACCGCGCCTCGGGAGATGGCTCAGGCGTTTCTCAAGGAACATCCAGAGGTGTGGAAGGCGTGGTTGACCGAGGATGTGGCGCAGAAGGTTGAGGCGAGCTTGAAGTAAGCACGAAGCTTACTTACCGAGCGGAGATCCAGAAATGTGGGAGGGGCGGTGCTCCTTCCACATTTTTTTTGCATTGCCGCTTTAGCATCTGGTTTGCACCGCCAGCTCAAGCGAACCCTCTGCCCGTGGCCGATACCGCAGGCGAACACATTGAACAGGACGCAGCAATAGAGCATCCAGGCAATGAGCGAGCGGTCGGCACGGGCGAGTTTTATGGGGCGGCACTTTACTATCAGCCGCCGACGAAATACCTGCAAAAAATCTCAGGGCGACTATCCTGTTTCGCACCTTTCAGGGAGAACCCGCCATGAGTTTTGTCATCGCACGATGGATCGTCGGCGTTTTTACTTGCATCAGCATGGTGCACCTGTATTGGGCTGCCGGCGGCAAACTCGGCAGCCTCGCCGCCATCCCCCAACTGCCCGGCGAATTCGCCAGCGGGCCTCGCCCTGCGTTCAAGCCCTCGGCGCTGGGTACCTTTCTGGTGGCGATGGGCTTGGTAGGCATTGCGCTGCTGGTGTGCCTGCGGGCCGGGCTGTACTTTTCGGCGGTATCCCATGCGGCGTTGCAATGGGGCATCAGCGCGATTGCCCTGCTGATGTTTGCCAGGGCGATTGGGGATTCGGAGTTGGTGGGGTTTTTCAAGAAGGTCGGCGGGTCACGGTTTGCGCGGTTGGATACGTGGTTTTATTCGCCGTTGTGTTTGGTGTTGGGGGTGGGGCTGTTGGTGGTGGCGTGGGGGTGAGGGGGTTACGTCCTGATTAAATAGTATTGAGTCGGGATGCAAGAAAAGAAAGTTGTCCTCACGCAACGCTCCGTAAAGTAGATAGGCATAACACTTCCCTATGTTTTCGGTCACTCGGCCAATAGTTCGAATGATTCAACTTTTCCGATATATTAGTTGTCGGAAAAATCTAATGTTAGTTGCATATAATGATTTTTGCCTTCTTAAATATAATAAGGGCGGTAGCTGATAAAAAATTAATGATCTCCATCGGCACCAATGAACAGATGCGTGCGCAGAATGCCGAGAGCCTCAACCAGACCTGCGCTACAGCGCCGCAGTCCTCCCGGAAACCCGCGGCGCCACGGCTTCGCGTCTCGACCAATTGACCATTAAGGCGTGTATTCCTACCGGGTGGCGGGGCTTTTCGACGATGCCGATGGCCAGGTCGAACACACCGAAACCCGTCGCCAGTCGTTGTCCAGCGCGTTCACCTGGCGGCCGACGAAGGCACCTCGCTGACCTTGCTCGGGCATTTCCAGAAGGACCCCAAGGGCGCGTTCTACGGTTCGGTGCCGGCCGCTGCCAGAGCCAGGACGGCGAAGTGCAATCCCGTGGTTTTGAGCTGGAAGGCAAGGCCAGTCTCAACGACAACACGGCGGCCTATGCTTACCTGGATAACCGCATCAGCAAGTCGAATAACACCGTGCGTTATGCGCCCATCAACGATATCGGCGTAGACCCGGCCATTAACGCTGAGGGCATCACCACCTACGCGGTACCGCGCCACACGGCTTCAGCGCGACCTACCAGTGGTGATGGCACGCCGATAAGGCAATTTAATGGCCCCTTTGTAACAAAATTCTCGCCAGAATCGCTTTTATTTTCAGGTGGTTAGGTGGGGAAGCAAATGCGCACTGTTGGAATCATGCTGATCGCCTGCTCCCTGGCCGGCGGCGCGGCTGCCGTGCAGGCACGGGAGCTGCGCGAGGGTGACAAGTACATGTGCAGTTGGGGCGCCGGCACGGCCGCCAGGGCCCAGGAGCTCAAGCTGTCGGGGGTGTCGCTGTACGCTGCGCGGCAGAAGATCCAGACCATCAAGTTCAATAAATCCTGGATGCGCATGATGGCCATGGGCATCACCGAGCAGACATATGACAGTCGTTCACGGCTCAAGCCCGAAGCGATTCGCCAGAGTTTCTACCAGGATTGCGTGCGTTACAAAGTGGCACGCAAGTAACACCCTACTCGCCGGCGCCGGCTTACAAATCCACGACAAACGCGTGTTTCCATTTGCATACAATTGCGCTCCTGATAGAGGAGGCTTGTATGCACACGGTTATTCGCCTTGCGAGGCTGGACGATATCGACGCGTTGTTTGCCATCCGCACTTCGGTGGTGCAAAACCATTTGAGTGTCGCGCAGATGGCGGACCTGGGCATTACGCCCCAGATGCTGGCCGACAGCATCCGTGAAGCACCCTGCGCGTGGGTCGCCGAAGTGGACGGTGTGCGTGCAGCCTTTGCCATGGTCGATCTGGCCGAGGGCGAGGTATTTGCGATGTTCGTATTGCCCTCTCATGAAAATCTGGGCCTGGGCCGGAAGCTGATGGCGGTGGCAGAGGCCGCATTGTTTGAACACCACGACACGCTGTTTCTGATCACAGACGGGCGCGACGAAATCCGCGCCAACGGGTTCTACCGGCGCTTGGGCTGGTCGGTGGTGGAGCGGGTCGAGGCTGACGACGTTCGCTATCAGAAGAGCAGGGCAGGGTAAGCCGATGAGCCCGGCAGAACACCCATCGCCCGCCAGCTTGCGCTTCCTCGCGGTCGGCGTGCTGCTCGTCGCGGTGGTGCTGGGGGGCTATTTCGTGCAACTCAACGCCAAGGCGGATCGCCAGCGCGAAGAAGCGGCCGAGCGTTTGGCACTTTGCCAGCAGATTGAGCGAGTCGCCAGTGTGGCCACATCCGGTGGCCTCGAACTTCGCGATACCTGCAAGCAATTGAGAGCGAACGGGTCGAAGAGTGTTATGCCGCCTTAACTAATAACCCTTTTTTATAAGTGGAAATATCGACGGTAGTTGCACCAAAAAGTGGCACTCATATACGTCACTACCTTAAAAAACATGTGGTTATTGAAGGACTTACACCGCTTTTAATCCGACGAAAGGATATAAAATTTTCTTGTTACAGCTTTTTACACTCGTTACTATAGCCGGGCGTTCACCTCCCACGGTTTATGCATTTTTAAATCCCAAGTTTCCATCAGCTACTTGGGATTTTTTTTGCCTGGGATTTAACCCCCGGCGTCAAACTTCACCTTCTGCATACTCCGCACGCATCCGCCCATTGCGTTTGGCCTGGTAAAGCAGCTTGTCGACGTCTTCGACAAAACCCAGCATCGAGCTGTCGGGTTTGACGACGTGCGTACCCACGCCCAGGCTCAGAGTCAGCAGGTTCGATACCGCTGAACAGCCATGTTCGATCTGTTGCTGGCAGATCAGGTGCAGGCAGCGCTGTGCCACCTGTCTGGCCGACGCCGCATCGGTTTCCGGCAGCAACCACACAAACTCCTCACCACCGATACGTGCGATGAAGTCCCGGGGCCGGTTGGCGGCCAGTGACAGGGTACGCGCGACCTGGCGCAGGCACTCGTCGCCCTTGATGTGGCCATAGTGGTCGTTGTACTGCTTGAAAAAATCGATATCCAGGATGATCAACGACAGCGGCAACTGGCTCCGCTGGGCGCTGGCCCATTCGCGCTCGAGCATGGTGTCGAACATGCGCCGGTTGGCGATGCCGGTGAGGCCGTCCTGATAGGAATATTCCTCGAGTTGTTTTTGCAGGCGCACCAGGTGTTCTTCGGTCTTCTTGCGTTCACTGATGTCGAACATAAAGCCAATCAGCGCCTCGACTTCGCCGTCCTTGCGCACCACGTGCACCACGTCGCGAATCCAGACATAGTCGCCGTTCACCGTCAGCGCCCGGTAATCCGCTTCATGGTCCACCCCGGCACGGGATTGCGACACGCAGAAATTCACCACGTATTCGCGGTCGTCCGGGTGCATGCGCGAGACCCAGTCGTCAACGCTGACCCAGCTTTGCGGGGTCCAGCCCAGCAGCGCTTCGATCTGCGGGCCGATATAGCTGAAGGTCATGCTCTGCCAGTCGATACGCCAGGGTATGGCCTTGGTCGACTCCAGCAGTGTCCGGTATACATCGCTGTCGGGCTGGCTCGGAGGGGCAATGCTCATGGTGGACGGCTCGAATGATGGCTAAGTGCCCAGAGCGTCGTGTGATCGACGGTGGGAGTCAAGCGCTTGCCGAGGCAGCAGACGAGAGGTCGAGGGGCGGGCATTGTGGCGGCCCGCTAGCTATTGACAGCATGGCTTGGTGTATCCAGTGCGCCGTAGTAACGCCAGCAGCAATGACGGTGCTCCGGCACGATCACGCAGCCGCTGAGGCAGACGATCAGCAAAGCGGCAACCAGCAGGGTAAGTCGACGGTACATGGTGTTTCCTCTTGGATTGACCTGGGTTAATCCTTCAACGTTGCGGCCTGCCTGAATCCGTCGCGAAGCTTTCAGATATTTCATCAAGCCCCGTCATCCTCTGGGCAATACTGCCTTCGAACACTGCCCGAAAATAAATCTGCGCAGCCCGCGACGGATTTTTTGCGCACGCGTCGTTCAACCCATCAGCAACCTGCACTTTCGCGTGTTGCATGAAGGAGTTGCCATGAGACCCCTGGCCACATTGCGTTTTGCCTTGCTTGCTCCGCTGGCCCTCGCCGCGTTTGTCAGCACCCCGACTTTTGCCCAGACCGAAATCATCATCCAGCAGGCGCCGCCGCCGCAGCGCGTGGAAATGATCCCGGCCCAGCGCCCCGGTTATGCCTGGGATCCTGGCCACTGGCGTTGGGAAGGGCGCGCTTATGGCTGGGTGCCGGGCCACTGGCAGCCCGTGATGCGTCACGCGCGCTGGGAGCCTGGTCATTGGGAAGCCCATGGCCCGAACTGGTACTGGCGCGAAGGGCATTGGATCCGCTGAACCCTGACCCTTGGCCCTGAGAACCGCCCGATTGAAAGACCCTGATCCGGACGTCGAGCTGCTGGCGCGTATCGGCAATAACGAACCTGCCGCCGTCAACGAAATGGTGACGCGCAAACTCCCGCGTTTGCTGGCGCTCGCCGGTCGTCTCCTGGGAGACGCCGACGAGGCCAAGGACGTGGCCCAGGAAAGCTTCCTGCGCATCTGGCGCCAGGCCGCCCACTGGCGCAGTGGCGAGGCGCGTTTCGACACCTGGCTGCACCGGGTCGCGCTGAACCTGTGCCACGACCGCTTGCGGCGGCGCAAGGAGCGCCCGTTAAGCGACGCGCAGGCGCTGGAAGTGGCAGACAGCTCGCCATCGCCTGAAGAGCAACTGGAGACCCAGGACCGCAGTGCACGCATGGCCGCCGCATTGGCGGCCTTGCCCGAACGCCAGCGCGAAGCCATCGTGTTGCAGTACTACCAGGAGCTGTCGAACATCGACGCCGCGGCCCTGATGAATATCAGCGTCGAGGCACTGGAGAGCCTGCTGTCGCGGGCCCGACGCCAGTTGCGCAGCCAACTTGCCGACACACCCGGGCTTGCCCGCCCAGGAAGGGGAAAATCATGACACCCGAACGCTTTGTTTATCTGGCCGACGTCTATGGGGCGGACCTGCGTCGCTGGCCCGAGGCTGAACGGGAAACGGCCCAGGCGTTGCTCCGCAGCGGCAATGTGAACGCGCGTAAAGCCTTGCAGCAGGCACGTTGGCTCGACAGCCAGTTGGACAGCCATCAACTTGCATTACCCGACCCGGCGCTGGTCCGGCAGATACGCCAATCCGCCCCACGCTCATTCTGGTCACGCTATGCCAACTGGTTATCGCCTGCTGGCCTTGTCGGCGTGGGCATTGCCGGCATCGTCACCGGAATGCTGGTGGCGTCCATGAGCGTGCCGCTGCCGATGTTGTCTTCCGAAGTGCTGCCCAGCGTCTTCGATCAAGGCGACGCGGAAGTCGTCTTCAGCGTCAACGCCGAGGAAACCGAACAATGACCGCCAGATCCCTCAAGCCGTGGTTGCTCGTTTCGGTACTGCTCAACGTGTTTTTGATCGGCGGCGTCGGTGGTGGCCTCTACCATTGGATGGCCAACACCCCGCCCGCCGAAGTGGTGGTCAACCCGCACGGCCTGCGTCAGGCGATGGTCAAGTTGCCACCGGAGCGACGCAGGGAGCTGCGCCAACTGCTGCGTCACAATCGCGACGACAGCCAGCCGCTGATCATGGCCGGGCGTGAAGCGCGGTTGGGGGTGATCAAGCAATTGGAAGCGCCGAGCCTGGACCGTGAAGCACTGGTTGCAGAGCTGGCCAAGGCACGGGAGGCCGATATGGCCCTTCGGGCGCTGGTGGACAGCACCCTGGCGCAGTTCGCCAATACCTTGCCCCAGGATGAACGGCAGAAGCTGGTAGAGGCCTTGTACATGCGCGGGCAGGCAAAGTCGGCAGGCAGCAAACCTCGGTCGTGAGCTGCGAGACCTGAAGTCGTTCGGTTAAGGACGAGCACTGTCCCCGTGGCGAGGGAGCTTGCTCCCGTTGGGGTGCGAAGCGCCCCCAGCGCCTGGTTTGAAAAGACTGCAAAGTGGGCTTGGTAAACAAGGATTAATCGACAGCAGGTCGAGTGCGTATTTACAGGCGGCGTAGAAAGGATTTGACGATATGACGTGTGGCGTCGGTAGTGTCTATATCGTCCACGGCGCCATAAGGGTGCCACTGGCAATCGACAATCTCGTTCAAAGGCCGTGCATCCGCGATATTCACCACCGAGGCTTCAAACACATGGTGCACGGTGTCGCGGGCTTTAAGCTCCTGCAAGTACAGCAACCCGTCCACGTTCAACCCGGTTTCCTCTTCCAGCTCCCGTTCGGCCGCACCGACCGGGCGCTCGTCGCGTTCGACCTTGCCACCCGGCAAGGCCCATTTTGATCTGGCCTTGCGCACGAAGAGGATACGCCCTTCGTGTTCGCAAATGACCGTTGCGCGTATTTTCATCGTCTGTGCCCCGCAGCGGGATGAGTGTCATAAAAGTGTAATGCAATTGTCATGCTAAGTGGTTATGGCGCGCCGCGATGGGGATGTGGATACTGCTCGATTGATGAAAACGGACGAGGAAAACAGATGAGCAGCGTACGTTGGGGCATGATCGGGTGTGGCAGTGTCACTGAGTTGAAGAGTGGACCCGCTTTCTACAAAGCGCCAGGCTCGGCGCTGGTGGCCGTGATGGGGCGGCGCGAGGACGCTGTGCGCGATTATGCGTCACGTCATGGAATTGCCCGTTACTACACCAACGCCCAGGCGTTGATCAACGACCCCGAAGTGGACGCGGTGTACATTGCCACGCCGCCCGACAGCCACCTGGAATACAGCCTGATGGTGGCGGCGGCCGGCAAGCATTGCTGCGTCGAGAAGCCGATGTCGCTGAACGCCGAACAGAGCGCGCTGATGCAGCGCACCTTCGAACGTGCCGGGCTGCACCTGTTTGTTTCCTACTACCGGCGCTCGCTGCCGCGCTTCCAGCAAGTGCGCGCGTGGCTGCAGGAAGGGCGCATCGGCACGTTACGCCACCTGACCTGGACCCTGTGCAAGCCGCCGGCCGCCGAAGATGCCAGCGCCGCCAACTGGCGCACCGACCCGGCCATTGCCGGTGGCGGCTACTTTGCCGACCTGGCCAGCCACGGTTTTGACCTGTTCCAATACCTGGCCGGGGACATCGTCGAGGTCTCGGGCTTTACTGCGCGACAGGCCGGGCACTATGCGGCCGAGGACGCCGTGACGGCCTGCTGGACATTCAGTTCTGGCGCACTGGGCATGGGCTGCTGGAACTTTGTCGCTGATCGCCGGGAGGATCGAGTGGAGTTGATCGGCAGCCGGGGACGTATTCAGTTCTCGGTGTTCGAAGACCAACCGCTGCGCCTGGAGGGCGAAACGCATGAGGTGCTGGAAGTCCCGTGCCACGCACATATCCAATGGCACCACGTACTTGCCATGAACGCGCATATTCGCGGCGAAGCCGAGCACCCGTCGCTGGCGATCGAGGCATTGAAGACCGATCGGATCCTGGACAAGGTGCTGCAACGTAATCCCAATCTGCCTGGATGATGTTTCAAGGAATCGCTGAATGAAATACTGGATGGTCCTGTGGCTGGCACTTGCCACAACGGCAATGGCAGCCCCGCGTAACCAAGGGACGCCTGGGGAATTTGATTTTTATGTGTTGTCGTTGTCATGGTCGCCGACCTTCTGCCTGACGCACCCGGACAACGAACAGTGTTCGGGCAAGGGCTACGGCTTTGTGCTGCACGGTTTGTGGCCGCAATACGCGCGCGGAGGGTGGCCGGCCTCTTGCGCGCCGCAATCACGGTTGAGCCGCGAAGAGATGGACAAGGGCGCGGCGCTGTTCCCGACGCGCTCGCTGCTCAAGCACGAATGGGCCAAGCACGGCACCTGCAGCGGGCTGGAGCCGCTGGCGTACTTGGAGAAAACCGATACGGCGTTGGGCGTGGTTACCATTCCGCAACAACTGCAACCGTTCAACACGCCGGCGTCGTTGCCGGCCCGCGAGATCGAGGCGCTGTTTCGCGAGAGCAACCCGCGCATGGGCAACCATGGGCTGGCGGTGATCTGCAAAGGCAAGGTGCTGTCGGAGGTGCGTGTGTGCCTGACTAAAGACTTGGCCTTCGCCGGCTGCCCGCGCAATGTGAAAACTCAATGCCGTGATGGCGAAATTCGCATCCCCATGCAGCGCTAAGGCAGCATTGCCACGCGGTAGCGCTCGTCAAAGTCTTCGGCCAACTGCGCCAGGGTGACCTTGCCCAGTCGTTTCAACAGCAGTGCCTGGGCTTGTTCGAAGGCATCCGTGAGCGCTGCATTCACTGCCTGCTCCACCAGGCACTCGGGGTGATCGGTGGACAGGCCGATGGCGAATATCGAGGGCGTGCTCAGGGCGTTGTGAATGTCCAGCAGAGTGATTTCACTCAGTGGTTTGCCCAGGCTCCAGCCGCCCTGATGGCCCTTTTCCGAACGCACATACCCTTTCTCCTTGAGCAGCCCCAGGGTGCGCCGCACCACCACCGGGTTGGTGCCCAGCATCTGCGCGATGGTCTCCGAGGTGGCGCGTTCTTCATGGCGGCCCATATGGATCAGCACGTGGAGCATGCGCGACAGGCGCGTGTCGTTTCTCATCGATCAGCCTCAGGTTGGGTCAGTCGAAAGTATCGTTCGTAACCCGAAAAGTTGCGAGACACTTGACGGTCTATTTTTATGTAACTTATGGTGTGTCGTGAAAGTGCGCGGATAACCCCGTGCACACAACATGGAGTCACTTTCATGATGTACGACGTGATTATCGTGGGCGGCAGCTATGCCGGCCTGTCTGCGGGCCTGCAATTGGCAAGGGCGCGGCGCCAGGTGCTGGTGATCGATGCGGGGCAGCGGCGCAACCGGTTTGCCGCCACCTCCCATGGGTTTCTCGGCCAGGACGGCCAGGCGCCGGAGGTCATTGCGGCCGAAGGGCGCAGTCAGTTGATGGAGTATCCGACGGTCACCTGGGTGCAGGGCAGTGCGGTTAAGGTCAACCCACAGGCTGAGGGTTTCAGTGTACGCACCGAACATAGCGGTACGTTTCACGCCAGACGCCTGATCCTCGCCACCGGAGTGGTGGATGAACTGCCGGCGATCGAAGGCTTGAAAGAGCGCTGGGGGACGCGAGTGTTCCATTGCCCCTACTGCCATGGCTATGAACTTGGCCAAGGCCGTATCGGCGTCCTGGCAACCTCACCCCTGGCGATGCACCACGCGCTGATGCTGCCGGACTGGGGCACCACCACCTTGTTCACCAATGGTGTGTTTACCCCGGATGCCGAGCAACAGGCGCAGTTGGATCGACGTGGGGTCAGGGTGGAAAAAGCTGGCGTGCGGCGTATCAGCGGCGAGCGTGCCGACCTGGAATTGCACGATGGCAGGGTGTTCAACCTCGACGGGATCTTCACCATGTCCCGCACGCGAATCGGTCCGTTGGCCGAACAACTGGGCTGTGAATTGGCCGACGGCCCCACCGGGCCTTACCTGCACACCAACGACACTCGCCAGACCTCGGTGCCCGGCGTGTTTGCCTGTGGTGATGCATCCCTCGCCGCCGGGTCCGTGGCGCTGGCTGTGGGCGAGGGCGTACGCGCCGGGGTGGGCGCACATTTCTCGTTGATCAACGCGTGAAGCCATTGCCGCCGCAGGGGCATTTTGTTCAATACCGCTGCGCGCGGGCCTTATACCGTGGAGCCCTGTTTACGCCTCATCATAAAAAGGGAACCGCAATGAGCTTGATCATTTCCATGGCCGCCTTCGCCCTGGCCACGTCCATCACGCCGGGACCGGTCAATGTGGTCGCCCTGAGTTCAGGCGCGCGCTTCGGTTTTGTCGCCAGCCAGAAGCATGTGTTCGGTGCCGCCGTTGGCTTTACCTTGCTGTTGGTACTGATCGGCCTGGGTTTGCACGAGGTGCTGCTGCGCTGGCCCGTCCTGACCCAACTGATCCAGTGGGGCGGGGTGGCTTTCCTGCTGTACATGGCCTGGAAACTGGCGGTGGATGACGGTCGGCTTGACGCGGAGGGCGGCGCGACCGCGCCGTCGATGCTCTACGGCGCGATCATGCAGTGGCTCAACCCCAAGGCCTGGCTGGCCTGCGTGGCGGGGATGGGCTTGTTTGTGGCCGACGGCGACGCGGCGCAGGTCTGGTTGTTTGCCAGCCTCTACCTGGTGATCTGCTACCTGTCGGTGGCGTGCTGGGCCTATGCCGGGACCTTTTTACGCCGTTACCTGGACAATCCCCGCGGCGTGCGCCTGTTCAACCGCTCGATGGCCGCGTTGCTGGTGGCCAGTGTGGGTTATTTGCTGATGGCTTGAGCACCTCGCGGTATTGCCCGGGGGTGGCGGCGAAATGTTGCTTGAAGGTGCGCTGGAAGTGCGCCTGGTCGGCAAAGCCCGCAGCAAGTGCCACGTCGGCGATCAACTCGCCCTTGCGCAGCTGGGTGCGGGCAAACTGGATGCGCTGGTTGACCAGGAACGCATGGGGCGTCAGCCCGTAGTACTGCTTGAAGGCGCGGATCAGATACGACGGCGACAGTTCGGCCGCCAAGCAGATGTCTTCGAGTTTCAACGCCTCGGTGCAGTGCACACGGATGTACTCGGCGGCCCGCTCCAGCTTGTGGTTGACCTCGCGCATCGGTGTGGGTGAAGGGTTCAGGCGCTGCTGGACTTCGCTGAAGTAACTCACCAGCGCACTCTGCTTTTGCAGCAATTCGGCCTGCTCGTTCACCAGCATCCGGTACAACGCCAGCAAGCCGCCGTACAACAGCGGGTCACGGGTATGCGGCGTATTGAACGGGCGATAACCCTGGTCGGTGCTGAAGCCCAATTGGTACTGCAGCTCGGTCAGCCAGGGCGTGTCGAGGTACAGCATATGATAGGACCAGGGCTGGTCGTGGATAGGGTTGCAGGCATGCACATCGCCGGGGTTCATCAACACCACGGTGCCGGCGCTGATCTGGAATGTATCGGCGCCGTAATGGTAATAGCTGCGCCCGGTGGTGATCGCGCCGATGGAGAAATGCTCATGGGCGTGACGGGTGTAAGTGACCTTGCGCCCGTCGGCGATGGTGCGCGCTTCGATGAACGGCAGGCGCTCGTCGCGCCAGAAGCGCGGTGCGGCGGGGAAAGGGGCGGGCGGTGTCATGGGCGCGACTCCAGGGCAGTCAAGATCAGGAACGGATCGTTGCACAGACCCTGGCGTTTGGGTAGCCGATGACTTAATAGGGTTTCAGATTGTGCAAACGCTCGTTTCGGCGTTTGTTGATCAGCAGGACCTTTTCCACATTGTTGAGGTTCTGCGTGGACTCACTCAGATCCCGGTGGTTACTGAGCAGGCATTGGTCAACGACCATCCTGGCAATCGCTTCGAGTCGTGCCGATTGCCAGGACTTCGGTATGGGGGCGGGGTCACCCTGGGTATCCGTTATGAGGGTGGCGTCCAGGGGGTGGAGCAGGACCTGCGAACGGGCGCCCGCCACGGGTTCGGAACCGGTGAGATAAGCGCTCCAATCGATCTGCAACTGAACAGGGCCTGGGGCGACCGGGTCATTCAGCAAGCCGGATGGCGGGTTGGCCAGCTGCGTGATCAGCATCTGCCTGGGAAGCAGTTGCAGCAGGTAGCGATCCCGCTGGTAGCGAACACGCAACAGGCATCCAAAATGTGCGGTGATCATCGTGTCCCGGGCAGAGGGAGATGGTTTGCGCAGCAGGTACAGTGCGATGTTTCCCTGCTCCAGGCTGACGCGCCTGGGCAGCGGCAGGCAGGACAGCAGGTAGGCAATGTACACGATATAGCTCTCACGGATGGATTCGAGCGCGGCGTGGAAGTTTTCATCAGCGTTGTGGTCCTTGAGCGTTCTCAAGGGTGGCGAAAACCTGTTGACACGTACCTGTGGCTGAATCGCCCTCCAGCGTTCCATGTGCTTTAACTCACCGGCCAGATACAGTTCGGCCAGGGAAAAGGAAATATCCTGGGTGCTGACTTGCGGATAGCGAATACCGGGTGGAAGGAAGGGCGCCGGCATGAACACGGTTTTGTCCAGGTGAGCGTTATCCGGATAGACCTCACGCAGGTACCTCAATGCCGCCTCCTTCTGATCCGGATAGGGAGTGTGCAGCGAGCCGAAGGCATCGTTGAGGGTGCGCTTCTGTTTCTCATAGGTGCGCACGGCGAGCTCGCCTTTAAAGGGCAGGTCCGTGTCCGTCGTATCCACCACGCCATTGGCACGCGCCCAGTCGAGGACGGGATCGACCGTAGGAGGCAGCGCCCAGAATTCCCGGTTGAGCGTCGTGGCAGGGTTATGGACCAGGGTCATGATGTTCTCAAGTGTCATGTACCGGCTGGCGCCAGGGGTTTTCAGCTCGATGAAATCGACGAACTGCTTGAACACGACCCAGTTCTGGTTACACAGGTAAGGCAGGGTTTCGGGGATGTTGCGCACCAGCAATTGTGGCGCGCTGCCACTGAGCAGCAAATGCGCGGCCAATGGCGCACCCTCCAGCAGCGTCTGGCGCAGGAGGGCTTCAAGATTGCTGCGCACCAGTGCGCAGTTGTCACCCCAGTAGTAATCGGTGTCGATGGCCAGCCCGCCGACCAGGTTGCGTTGTGTGCCGGCCTGTTCGTCCAGGCTCAGAATCAGCGCGCTGAGCAGCAGCGTCTGCCGGCGCTGTTGCGGCGTTGTGCCATGCAGTGCTGTATCGGACCAGATGACGAGAGTGTTCAGGCGCTCGACCAATAGCTGGCTGCGCGGGCTCTGCACCATCTGGTTCAGCAGCATGTCCGCTTCGGCGCGGATCCTGGGGGCGCTCCTGCCCACCCAACAAGGTTCGCCGAGCCACTTGAACAGGGGGGCTCCATGCGCCTGTGCAAACGCCTGTTGCGCTTCGTATACCTGTCGGCGTTGTGTGCTGGATAAGGTCAGCAATGACGGCTGCGGCTGGCCCAGGCCCTGCCAGTAGTTGCCCAGCCGTGGTGTCGCAGCCCTGACGGCCCTCAGGTAGTGCGCCGCCTGCCGGGCCTGCTCCGCTGTCTTCACTTCGGGCATGCGCAGGAACTTCATCAACTGCTTGAGGGTGGCCTTCATATCACTGCGCAGCTCGCCACCCAATTGTTTGGCCAGCTCCTGCAAGGGCGTGAGACAGCGCTTGAGCGCTGGACTGGAGACGATATCGTCCGTGAGGTTTCTGCGCCTGCCGTCCCTGTCGTCCGCGCCTACGTACCCCTCTTCAGTCAGCAGTACCAGCGCCTTTTCGTCGTCGATACCGCGTTTTACGCAAATGGCGACAAATGATCTGTGCTTGATCATCATCAGCAGTTTTTCGGCGCTCTCCTCCAGCAACTGGTAGAACATCGAGTCAGTGTCCAGCTCGACCGTATCGTCGAGCTCAACCTTTTCATCGGGTTGTTTGCCAGCGCTGACTCGCTCCAGCTCTGTCTGCAGCCGATTGAAGTTATTCAGGGCGCTCAGGCTGTTTTGTTTGCGCTTGAGCCATTGCGCATCCTGGGCCGCTTCACTGCAGTACGGCTGCTCAGGCACGGATGACTGGCGCAGGCGCGCGATCAGGGCGTGCACCTCGCTGGCCTGGAGGGGGACCTCGATGGCGTAGAAGTGCATGAGCTGCGCCAGGCTCAGGCTGTTATTGGAGGCCACCTGTTCTCCCAGCAACGACGCATATTGCGCCAGGCGAATCAGCCGACCCGCCACTGGCGCACCGCCCAGGTGTGTACGCAGGCTGATGCTGGTCCCCTGGATCTGCGCGGATGAGGCCCGCAGGGAATGATCCTCGCCGGAATAAATAAAGTATTCATCGGGACCCAGCGCAGTTGGGAATGTTTGCGTGAACTCGATCGAATTGATCACGCTCTGCAGTAATTGCGCGGCTTCTTTCAAGGTGTGTGCTACGAAAGAGTCAGACCTCAGTGTGAGGCGCTGGCGGTAAGCGAGGTAGCTGTCATGGGGTTCATCCGTGGCTGCTGCGCTGGCCATGCATTGCTCGAGGTGATCGGCCAATTGCAGCAAATCCAGGTGCTGGGCGTGCATTTCATGGCGTGTCGCCGACTGCGCGCGGCCATTGTCACCCATCGTTGGAAAGGCATGGTAGGCCTGCAGCTCATCGACAACCATCCGCGCCTGGATCTGGTTTTTGGGCAACGTGTAGCCGTAGAACGCCAGCGTCAACTCGAGTGGCAATTCAAACGTACTGTGGCCGTTTGGCAAGTCGATATAGGGCACGCCCAGCTGGTTGGGATCAATGATCTCGGAGATGCCCAGGATCGGCACGGAAACTTCCAGCCAGCCTGGGTCGTCATGAAGATGAAAGGCCCTGGGTGTCATTTGGTCCTCGTGAATGACATTGGCGTGCAGGGCGCTTCCCATGACCTTGATGCTTCGATACTCCAGGTGCTGCGCGTCGGCCCATGCCAGGAACACGCTCTGGTTGATAGCCTTGCCGAACAGCACCATCCATTGGCCAAGCCTGGAGTTGCGGTCGACCGCGATCAACGCGGGAGGCCCCAGCAGCGTCCAATTGTGCGGTAAGGCGGGTGACAGCAGTGCAACCAGATTGCTGATCAGCTTCAGATCATCCTGGGTGACAAACAAGACGGGGCTGGCAGGCAGTGGCTCGGTCGCCGCAGCGGCAATCAGCGGGGCAAATTCGTACATGAATGAAGTTCCGTTTCAAGGTTGCCCAAGAAAACGCTCTTGAGCGGAGCTTCATGGTCGAGGGTTTTTACCTGCGCTTGATAGCCTGCGCCATCCGGAGTTGCTGTAGGTCGAGTAGGCAGCCACGGTGATCCGATGGCGAGGCACGCCCACGCAGGAGGTGGGCGTGCTCATCGCTCAGAAGCGCTCCGGGCAGGGCACCAGAAAGGCCGCTTCCAGCAGTTGACGCGTATACCCATGCTGCGGATCAGCGAAAATCGCTCGCGCATCGCCTTGCTCCACCACCTGCCCCTGCTTGACCACCATCAGTTGGTGACTCAGCGCCTTCACCACCGCCAGGTCATGGCTGATAAACAGGTAGGTCAGGTTGTACTTGGCCTGCAGGCTGCGCAGCAATTCCACGACCTGACGTTGTACCGTGCGGTCCAGCGCCGAGGTCGGTTCGTCCAGCAAGATCAGGCGTGGCTTGAGCACCAACGCACGGGCGATGGCGATACGTTGGCGTTGGCCGCCGGAGAATTCGTGGGGGTAGCGATGGCGTGATTCAGGGTCCAGGCCGACCTCCTTGAGCGCTGCGATAATCGCTGCTTCCTGCTCGGCTGGCGTGCCCATCTTGTGAATGCGCAGGCCTTCGCCGACGATCTCGCTGACGCACATGCGTGGGCTCAGGCTGCCGAACGGGTCCTGGAACACCACCTGCATTTCCCGGCGCAACGGGCGCACCTGTTGCTGGGTCAGCGTGTCCAACTGCTGGCCTTCGAAACGAATCCCGCCCTTGCTGGCAATCAAGCGCAGGATCGCCAGGCCCAGGGTGGATTTGCCCGAGCCGCTTTCGCCGACGATGCCCAGGGTCTGGCCCTGGGGCAGGCTGAAGTTGATCCCATCCACCGCTTTGACGTAATCGACGGTGTTGCGCAAGAAGCCTTTCTTGATCGGGAACCAGACTTTCAAATCGTCCACTTCCAGCAGCGGCGGCCCGACTTCGTTGGTGGCCGGTCCACCACTGGGTTCCGCGGCCAGCAGTTCCTGGGTGTATGGATGCTGGGGCGACTGGAACAGCGTCTCGCACTCGGCCTGTTCGACGATGCAACCTCGTTGCATCACGCAGACGCGGTGAGCAATGCGTCGCACCAGGTTCAAGTCGTGGCTGATCAGCAGCAAGGCCATGCCCAGGCGTGCCTGCAACTCCTTGAGCAACTCCAGGATCTTCAACTGCACGGTGACGTCGAGGGCCGTGGTCGGCTCATCCGCGATCAACAGCTCTGGCTCATTGGCCAGGGCCATGGCGATCATCACCCGCTGGCGCTGGCCGCCCGACAGTTCGTGGGGCAGAGCCTTGAGCCGTTTGTGCGGCTCGGGGATGCCCACCAGCTCCAGCAACTCCAAGGTGCGCCGGGTCGCGACCTTGCCGGTCAGGCCCTTGTGCAGGCCCAGCACTTCGTTGATCTGTTTCTCGATGCAGTGCAGCGGGTTCAACGACGTCATTGGCTCCTGGAAGATCATCGCGATGCGGTTGCCGCGAATATGCCGCAGGGTCTTTTCCTTGAGGGTCAGCAGGTCTTGCCCGGAATAGGTGATGGTGCCGGACGGGTGTCGGGCCAGCGGGTAGGGCAGCAGGCGCAGGATCGAGTGGGCGGTCACCGATTTGCCGGAGCCGCTTTCGCCGACCAGGGCCAGGGTTTCGCCGCGCTTGATATCGAAGCTGACGTTGTTGACCACGCGGTGGTGATGCTCGCCCGTGACGAACTCGACGGAGAGGTCGCGGATTTCGATCAGATTGTCCTGATTCATCTCATTTCCTCGGGTCAAAGGCATCGCGAGCGGACTCGCCGATAAACACCAGCAAGCTCAACATGATCGCCAGCACGGCAAACGCGCTCATGCCCAGCCATGGTGCCTGCAGGTTGGATTTGCCCTGGGCCACCAGCTCCCCCAGCGAGGGCGAACCGGCCGGCAGGCCAAAGCCGAGGAAATCCAGGGCGGTCAGGGTGCCGATGGCGCCGGTGAGGATGAACGGCATGAAGGTCATGGTCGAGACCATGGCATTGGGCAGGATGTGGCGGAACATGATCGCGCCGTTTTGCATCCCCAGTGCCCGGGCCGCGCGCACGTATTCGAGGTTCCGCCCGCGCAGGAACTCGGCGCGCACCACGTCCACCAGGCTCATCCAGGAAAACAGCAGCATGATCCCCAGCAGCCACCAGAAGTTCGGTTGCACGAAGCTGGCGAGGATGATCAGCAGGTACAGCACCGGCAAGCCGGACCAGATTTCCAGGAAGCGCTGTCCGGCCAGGTCGACCCAACCGCCATAGAAGCCCTGCAAGGCCCCGGCGATCACGCCGATGATCGAGCTGAGCACGGTCAACGTCAGGGCAAACAGCACCGACACTCGGAAGCCGTAGATCACCCGCGCCAGCACATCGCGGCCCTGGTCGTCAGTGCCCAGCAGGTTGACGCTCGAAGGCGGCGCGGGGGCCGGTACCTTCAGGTCGTAGTTGATGCTCTGGTAGCTGAACGGGATCGGCGCCCACAAGGTCCAGGCGTCCTTGGCCTTGAGCAGTTCCTGGATATACGGGCTCTTGTAGTTGGCTTCCAGCGGGAACTCGCCGCCGAAGGTGGTTTCCGGGTAGCGCTTGAGGGCCGGGAAATACCAGTCGCCGTCGTAGTGCACCGCCAGTGGCTTGTCGTTGGCGATCAGCTCCGCGCCCAGGCTCAGCCCGAACAGGATCAGGAACAGCCACAGCGACCACCAGCCACGCTTGTTGGCCTTGAACCGCTCGAACCGGCGGCGATTGAGGGGGGACAGGTTCATCTCAATGCTCCCGGCTGGCGAAGTCGATACGCGGATCGACCAGGGTGTAGGTGAGGTCGCCGATCAGTTTCACCACCAGCCCCAGCAGGGTGAAAATGAACAGTGTGCCGAACACCACCGGGTAGTCGCGGTTGATCGCCGCTTCAAAGCTCATCAGGCCCAGGCCGTCGAGGGAGAAGATCACTTCCACCAGCAACGAGCCGGTGAAGAAAATCCCGATGAACGCCGACGGGAACCCGGCGATCACCAGCAGCATCGCGTTACGGAACACATGGCCGTAGAGCACGCGGTGGTTGGTCAGGCCCTTGGCCTTGGCGGTGATCACGTATTGCTTGTTGATCTCGTCGAGAAAGCTGTTCTTTGTCAGCAGCGTCATGGTCGCGAAGTTGCCGATCACCAGCGCGGTGATGGGCAACGCCAGGTGCCAGAAGTAATCGAGCACCTTGCCGCCCCAGCTCAACTCATCGAAGTTGTTGGACGTGAGCCCGCGCAAGGGGAACCAGTCAAAATAACTGCCGCCGGCAAACACCACGATCAGCAGGATCGCAAACAGGAACGCCGGGATCGCATAACCGACGATGATTGCCGAACTGGTCCACACATCGAAATGGCTGCCATGTCGGGTGGCCTTGGCGATCCCCAGTGGGATCGACACCAGGTACATGATCAGCGTGCTCCATAACCCCAGGGAGATCGATACCGGCATCTTTTCCTTGATCAGGTCGATGACCTTGGCGTCACGGAAGAAACTGTCGCCGAAATCCAGCCGGGCGTAGTTCTTGACCATGATCCACAAGCGTTCCGGCGCCGATTTGTCGAAGCCGTACATCTTTTCGATTTCCTTGATCAGTGCCGGGTCCAGGCCCTGGGCGCCGCGATAGCTGCTGGAACCGGCCACCGAGACTTCGGCACCGCCGCCGGCAATGCGGCTGGTGGCGCCTTCAAAGCCTTCGAGCTTGGCGATCATCTGCTCCACCGGGCCACCGGGGGCGGCCTGGATGATGATGAAGTTGATCAGCAGGATCCCGAACAGCGTCGGGATGATCAGCAACAGGCGGCGAACAATATAGGCCAGCATTTAATCGCCTCCGCTCGCCGCATCGGCGCTGGTGTTTGTGTTCGCGTCTGAGGTGACGGCAGATTTTACGTTGGGTTTTGCCCACCAGGTGGCGGTGCCCACGTCATAGCGCGGCGGGGTTTTCGGATGGCCGAGGTGGTCCCAGTACGCCACGCGGAAGGTCTTGATGTGCCAATTGGGGATCACGTAGTAGCCGAACTGCAGCACACGGTCCAGGGCCCTGGCATGGGCGATCAGGCTTTTGCGCGAGTCGGCGTCGATCAGTTCTTCCACCAGTTGGTCGACTGCCGGGTCCTTGAGGCCCATGTAGTTGCGGCTGCCAGGTTTGTCGGCGCTGGAAGACTTCCAGAACTCCCGTTGTTCGTTACCCGGCGAAGTGGACTGCGGGAAGCTGCCCACCATCATGTCGAAGTCCCGGGAACGCACACGGTTGACGAACTGCGAGACGTCCACCCGGCGGATCACCAGGTCGATGCCCAGGTCCGCCAGATTGCGCTTGAAGGGCAGCAGGATGCGCTCGAACTCGGTCTGGGCCAGCAGGAACTCGATGGTCACCGGTTTGCCTGTGGTGTCGACCATCTTGTCGTCAACGATGCGCCAGCCGGCCTCCTGCAGCAGTTGGTAGGCCTCGCGTTGCTGGGCGCGGATCATGCCGCTGCCGTCGGTTTTGGCCGGCTCGAAGGCCTGGGTGAAGACTTCGGCCGGGATTTTGTCGCGCAGGGGTTCGAGGATTTTCAGCTCATCCGGGCCGGGCAGGCCGGTGGCGGCCATTTCGGAGTTTTCGAAGTAACTGCGGGTGCGGGTGTAGGCGCCGTTGAACAGCTGTTTGTTGCTCCATTCGAAGTCCAGCAACAGGCTGATGGCCTTGCGCACGCGCACGTCCTGGAACATCGGCTTGCGTGTATTGAACACAAAACCTTGCATGCCGGTGGGGTTGCCGTTGGGAATTTCTTCCTTGATCAACCGGCCCTCGGTTACGGCCGGAATGTTGTAGGCGTTGGCCCAGTTCTTGGCGCTGAATTCCAGCCAGTAGTCGAACTGCCCGGCCTTCAAGGCTTCCAGGGACACGGTGCTGTCGCGGTAGTAGTCGGTGATGCGGTTATCGAAATTGTAGAAACCCTTGGTGATCGGCAGGTCCTTGGCCCAGTAGTCCTTGACCCGCTCGTAGCGGATCATGCGCCCGGCCTTGACCTCGGCCACCTTGTACGGCCCGCTGCCCAGGGGCACTTCCAGGTTGCCCTTGGCAAAGTCCCGCGTGGCCCACCAATGCTTGGGCAGCACCGGCAGTTGCCCGAGGATCAGTGGCAATTCGCGGTTGTTGGTGCGCTTGAACTTGAACAGCACCCGCAGGGGGTCTTCGGCGATCACTTCATCGACATCGGCGTAGTAGGTGCGGTAGATCGGCGAGCCTTCCTTGATCAGTTCCTGGAAGGTGAACACCACGTCTTCGGCACGGATCGGGTGGCCGTCGTGGAAACGCGCCTCGGGGCGCAGGTAGAAACGCACCCAGCTGTTGTCCGGGGCTTTTTCGATCTTGCCGGCGACCAGGCCATACTCGGTGATGGGTTCGTCCAGGCTCTGCATGGCCAGGGTGTCGTAGATCAGGCTGACGTTGTCGGCGGGCACGCCCTTGCTGATAAACGGGTTGAGGCTGTCGAAGCCGCCCATGCTCGACTCGCGGAAAGTGCCGCCCTTGGGCGCATCCGGGTTGACGTAGTCGAAGTGCTTGAAGTCGGCGGGGTATTTCGGCGGCTCGTTGTACAGCGTCAGTGCGTGTTGCGGGGCGGCGTGGGCCGTGGTGCACAGCAACAGGCTGCCGAGCAGTACGTTGCGCAAATACATCATTGGGCTTTCTCCGAAGCTTTCAGCCACCACGCGCTCAGGCCCAGGCTGTAGGGCGGCGTGGCGACGAAGGCGAACCGGTTGCGGTACGCCAGGCGATGATAGTTGAGGTACCAGTTGGGAATGCTGTAGTGCTGCCACAGCAGCACCCGGTCCAGGGCGCGGCCGGCAGCCAGTTGTTCTTCGCGGGTCTGGGCCGCCAGGAGTTGTTCCAGCAGGTGATCGACAATGGGGTTGGCGATGCCCGCATAGTTCTTGCTGCCCTTGATCGCGGCCTGACTGGAGTGGAAGTACTGCCACTGCTCCAGGCCGGGGCTCAAGGTCTGGTTGAGGGTGATCAGGATCATGTCGAAGTCGAATTGATCCAGGCGTTGCTTGTACTGGGCGCGGTCGACGGTGCGTAGGCGTGCGTCGATGCCGATGCTGATCAGGTTCTCGACATAGGGCTGCAGGATGCGCTCCAGGTTCGGGTTGACCAGCAGTATCTCGAAGCGCAGCGGTTGCCCGTCCTTGTTGAGCAGGCGTTGGCCCGACAACTTCCACCCGGCTTCGCCCAGCAGCGCCAGGGCACGGCGCAGGGTTTCACGGGGGATGCCGCGCCCATCGGTCTGGGGCAGGCTGAAGGCTTGGGTAAACAGGTTGGGCGGCAGCTGTTCGCGGTACGGGGAGAGCATCAGCCATTCATGGCCGGTTGGAACACCGGTAGCGGCGAACTCGCTGTTGGGGTAGTAGCTGAGCGTGCGTTTGTAGGCGCTGCTGAAGAGGGTGCGGTTGGTCCACTCGAAGTCGAACATCAGCCCCAGGGCTTCGCGCACCTTGGTCTGGCTGAAGGTCGGTCGCCGGGTGTTCATGAACAGGCCCTGGCTCTGGGTCGGGATCTGGTGGGCGATCTGCGCCTTGATCACCTCGCCACGGTTGATCGCTGGGAAGTTGTAGCCATTGGCCCAGTTCTTGGCCTGGTGCTCGATGTAAATGTCGAACTCGCCGGCCTTGAACGCTTCGAAGGCTACGTCGCTGTCGCGATAGAACTCCACTTCGACCTTGTCGTAGTTATAGAAGCCCTGGTTGACCGGCAAGTCTTTGCCCCAGTAATCCTTGACCCGTTCAAACACCAACTGGCGTCCAGGGGTGACCTTGCTGATGCGGTACGGCCCGCTGCCCAGGGGCGGTTCGAAGGTGGTCGCCTTGAAGTCGCGGTTCTTCCAATAGTGTTGGGGCAATACCGGCAACTCGCCCAGGCGCAGGATCAGCAACGGGTTGCCGGCGCGCTTGAACACAAAGCGGATGCGATGACGGTTGAGGATGTCCACCCGCGCCACTTCCTGCAGATTGGTGCGGTACTGCGGGTGGCCTTCGGTCAGCAGGGTGCGATAGGAAAACGCTACGTCATACGCGGTGATCGGCTTGCCATCGTGAAAGCGCGCTTCCGGGCGCAGGTTGAACACCACCCAACTGCGGTCCTCGCTGTATTCCACCGACTGGGCAATCAGCCCATAGCTGGAGGTCGGTTCATCGCCGGACGGCGCGTACTGACCGGTGCCGACCATCAACGGCTCGTTCAGCTCATTGACGCCGTATTGCAGGAAGTTGGGGGTGGAAACCGGGCTTGAGCCCTTGAACGTATAGGGGTTGAGGGTATCGAAGGTGCCAAATGCCATGACCCGCAAGGTCCCGCCTTTCGGCGCTGCAGGGTTTACCCAATCGAAGTGGGTGAATTTGGCCGGGTACTTGAGCGTGCCGAACTGCGTATAACCGTGGCTCTCGGTTATCGTCGCGTTCGCACCAAAGCTCAAGGCCAGACTTATTAGTAGAAGGAGGGGACGCTTCAAGTCAGGGATCCGATCCAGGCGGCTTGGGCTTTATGATCGGTACAGTAACAGCTTGTTCCGGTTGGAAAAAGCCGGTTGGGAACACTGTAGATCCAATGTGGGAGGGGGCTTGCCCCCTCCCACATTGGATCTACAGTGTTCTTGAAACCTTAGCGCGGCCCGGAAACCACCAGCATCTGCCCCGGCTTCAGCGCCTGGCCAGTACGCGGGTTCCAACGCTTGAGATGCTGCATCTCGACGTTGAAGCGCTTGGCGACGATGTACAGCGAATCGCCCTTCTTGACCTTGTACTGCACCGGCTTCTTGCTGTGGGCCTTGGCCACCAGCTTGCGGGTGTCCTGCATCACCAGGGTCTGGCCGACCTTGAGGGCCTGGCCGTTGAGCTTGTTCCAGCGCTGCAGGTCGTGCACATCGACCTTGTTCGCCTTGGCGATCAGCGTGAGATTGTCGCCATTGCGCACCTTGTAGCTGCGAGTACGCCCGGCCACCCGTGCGGTCTCAACTTCGTCGAACACCTGTTTTTTCGGGCGCATCGCCAGCAATTCTTCCGGCTTCATCGTCGAAAGAGTGCTGGTGAGCAATTGCGCTTTGGAACTGGGGACCAGCAGATGCTGCGGGCCATCCAGGGTGGTGCGTTGCTTGAGGGCGGGGTTGAGCTGGAACAGTTCGTCTTCGTCGATCTCGGCCAGAGCGGCAACCCGCGACAGGTCCATGCTTTGCTTGACTTCAACCACTTCGAAGTACGGCGTGTTGGCAATCGGGTTCAGGTTGACGCCATAAGCTTCGGGTGCCAGCACCACCTGGGACAGCGCCAGGAACTTGGGCACGTAGTCTTTGGTTTCCTGGGGCAGGGGCAGGTTCCAGTAGTCGGTGGGCAGGCCGAGCTTCTCGTTGCGCTCGATGGCCCGGCTTACCGTGCCTTCGCCGGCGTTATAGGCGGCCAGGGCCAGCAACCAGTCGCCGTTGAACATATCGTGCAGACGGGTCAGATAGTCCAGGGCGGCGGTGGTGGAGGCGGTGATGTCGCGGCGGCCGTCGTAGGCGCGGGTCTGGCGCAGGTTGAAGTAGCGCCCGGTGGAGGGGATGAACTGCCACAGGCCGACGGCATCGCTGCGCGAATAGGCCATCGGGTTGTAGGCACTTTCGATCACTGGCAGCAGCGCCAGCTCCAGGGGCATGTTGCGTTCTTCAAGGCGCTCGACGATGTAATGAATGTAGAGGCTGCCGCGTTCACCGGCGTTCTCCAGGAAGGACGGGTTGCTGGCGAACCACAGGCGCTGTTGCTCGATACGCGGGTTGACGCCCACGTTGTCCTGCAATTGAAAGCCCCGGCGCATGCGTTCCCAGACGTCCTGGGGCACTTCTGGAGCAGGTTTCTCTGAAAGCCAGATGACGGGTTTCTGTTTGATCTTGGCGGCAAGGTTGGGCTTGGGTTGCACGGTGGATTGTGCGGCGAAATTGGTCGATTGGCAGCCCGCCAGCGTGGCGGACACAGCCACCGCCACAGCTTGAGCCAGGCGGGTCAATGCGTCTGAATGGTTGGATTTACGAATAGATGACGACATTGGCTGGAAGTAAGTTCCGGGCAAAAATGTCGGGCGATTCTAGAAAGCACTGGGGTTCCGGTCAACCGTTCAGAAATTACGTATCAGATTGCATCCCTTTAGAACTTATCTTTCCATGCCCTCAAGCTAGCAAATACCTCGGCCCCAGAGCGGTTGTCACGGCCATTCCGTTCGTCCGCTTTTTGTTTAACAGATGTTTCAGAGGTACGCAGGAAGGGGTTGGTACGCTTTTCCAGGGCCAGGTTGGAAGGCAGCGTTATCTCGCCGCGGGCCCGCAGTTGACGGACGTTTTCCACCCGTTCGGAGATGTCGGCATTCTGCGGTTCCACCGCTTGGGCAAACTTGAGGTTACTTTGTGTGTATTCGTGGGTGCAGTACACCAGGGTGTCGGCGGGCAGGGCGGCCAGGCGCTCGAGGGAGGTGTGCATCTGCTCCGGCGTGCCCTCGAACAGGCGGCCACAGCCGGCGGCGAACAGGGTGTCGCCACAGAACAGCACGCCCTGGTGGTAGAAGGCGATATGGCCCAGGGTGTGGCCGGGCACGGCATAGACGTCGAAGTCCCAGCCCAGCACGCTGATGCGGTCGTTATCCTGCAGGGCGGTGTCCCGCGCCGGGATCGGCTCGTTGGCCGGACCGTACACCTTGGCGTCAGTCACACGCTTGAGTTGCTCGACACCCCCGACATGATCGTGGTGATGGTGGGTAATCAGGATGTCGCTGAGGGTCCACGTCGGGTTTTGCTTGAGCCAGGCCAGTACCGGCGTGGCATCGCCGGGATCGACCACGGCGCAACGTTGGGTTTGCTGGTCCTGCAACAACCAGATGTAGTTGTCGGTGAAGGCGGGCAGGGCACTGATCTGTATCATTCTTCGATTCGCCAAGCTGAACACATTGGTGCATCTTAGAACGTCTAGGCGAGTTGGAGAATGCAATGACTGATAAAGCGTTCGCCCAGGCCGATCCTGAGTGGCTGGCCCTGATCGGCGCAGCCCGTGAATGGCTGTCCGGGCCCATCGGGCAATTTCTGCTGGATGAAGAACGGCGCATGCTCGAAGACGAGTTGGGCCGTTTCTTTGGCGGCTACCTGGTGCATTACGGCCCTTCGGCCCAGACCCCGCCCGCCGCGCCCCAGGTGCAACGCAATGTGCGCCTGGGCGCGCCGTTGCCGGGGGTGGAGATTGTGTGCGAGGAGCAGGCCTGGCCGTTGAGCGAGCACGCCGCCGATGTGGTGGTGTTGCAGCATGGCCTGGATTTCTGCCTGTCGCCCCACGGTCTGTTGCGTGAAGCGGCGAGCAGTGTGCGCCCTGGTGGCCATTTGCTGATTGTCGGCATCAACCCTTGGAGCAGTTGGGGGCTGCGGCATGTGTTCGCCCATGATGGCCTGCGCCAGGCGCGCTGCATCTCGCCCTCACGGGTCGGGGACTGGCTGAACCTGCTGGGCTTCGCACTGGAGAAACGCCGCTTCGGGTGCTATCGTCCGCCGCTTGCCTCGGCCAAGTGGCAAGGCCGCCTGGCCGGCTGGGAACGCCGCGCAGGGGCGTGGCAGCTGTCGGGGGGCGGCTTCTATTTATTGGTGGCGCGCAAGATCGTGGTCGGCCTGCGGCCGGTGCGCCAGGTGCTGCGCCAGCCCATGGGCAAACTGGTGCCGATGCCGATGGCCAAGGTCAACCGCAACCAAAGCGAACCGTAGAACTTTTTTGATTTCAGACCTGCCTGTTTTGATGGATGTAACCGATGACCGATAGCGTAGAACTCTTCACCGATGGCGCCTGCAAGGGCAACCCCGGCCCCGGCGGCTGGGGCGCCTTGCTGGTGTGCAAGGGCGTAGAGAAGGAGTTGTGGGGCGGCGAAGCCAACACCACCAACAACCGCATGGAACTGATGGGCGCCATTCGCGGCCTGGAAGAACTCAAGCGCCGCTGCAACGTGCTGCTGGTCACCGACTCGCAATACGTGATGAAAGGCATCAACGAGTGGATGGTCAACTGGAAGAAGCGCGGCTGGAAGACCGCGGCGAAGGAACCGGTCAAGAATGCCGACCTATGGCAATTGCTCGATGAGCAATGCAACCGCCATGACATCACCTGGAAATGGGTGCGCGGGCACATCGGCCATCCGGGTAACGAGCGCGCCGACCAGCTTGCCAATAGAGGTGTGGACGAAGTGCGGGGCTACAAGCAGAGCTGATGTTGGCTGACGTGTTAACATCGCGCCCCTTGACTCACACCACACTGCACACCAAACCGTTGAGAGCTGAACCCTGATGGCCATCCGATCTGTTGTACTCGATACCGAAACCACCGGCATGCCGGTGACCGACGGCCACCGGATCATTGAAATCGGCTGTGTCGAACTCATGGGTCGGCGCCTCACCGGTCGTCACTTCCACGTCTACCTGCAACCGGACCGTGACAGTGACGAAGGCGCCATCGGCGTCCACGGCATCACCGACGAGTTCCTCAAGGGCAAGCCGCGTTTCGCCGAAGTGGCCGATGAGTTCTTCGAATTCATCAACGGCGCCCAGTTGATCATCCATAACGCGGCGTTCGACGTCGGCTTCATCAATAACGAATTTGCCCTGATGGGGCAGATGGATCGCGCGGACATTTCCCAGCACTGCTCGATCCTCGACACCTTGATGATGGCCCGTGAGCGTCACCCGGGCCAGCGCAACAGCCTCGATGCCTTGTGCAAGCGTTATGGCGTCGACAACTCCGGCCGTGAACTCCACGGCGCCTTGCTCGACTCCGAGATTCTCGCCGACGTTTACCTGACCATGACCGGCGGGCAGACCAGCTTGTCCCTGGCGGGAAACGCCTCCGATGGTGCCGGCTCGGCAGAAGGCTCAGGCAACCGCCCTTCGGAAATCCGTCGCCTGCCGGCGGATCGCAAGCCCTCCACCATTATCCGTGCCAGCGAGCAGGATCTGGCCGAGCATGCGGCGCGGTTGGAGGCTATTGCCAAGTCGGCGGGTGCGCCGGCGTTGTGGACCCAACTGACCCACAGTTGATCTCCATTGCTTTCAGAATCTTCATTCGCGTCATCGTCCCCGAGCTTCTACCCTTGAGTGCATAGCCCTCAGGACGACAAGCACTCATGTACAAAGACCTGAAGTTTCCCGTGCTTATCGTGCACCGCGACATCAAGGCCGACACCGTTGCCGGTGACCGGGTTCGCGGCATCGCCCGAGAGTTGGAACAAGAGGGCTTCAGTATCTTTTCTGCCGTGGACTACGCCGAAGGCCGGCTGGTGGCGTCGACCCATCACGGCCTGGCGTGCATGCTGATCGCGGCCGAAGGCGCCGGTGAAAATACCCACCTGCTGCAAAACATGGTCGAGCTGATCCGCCTGGCGCGCCTGCGGGCGCCGAACCTGCCGATTTTTGCTCTGGGCGAGCAAGTCACACTGGAGAACGCGCCGGCCGATGCCATGAGCGAGCTCAATCAGTTGCGCGGCATTCTCTACCTGTTCGAAGACACCGTGCCGTTTCTCGCCCGCCAAGTGGCCCGTGCTGCCCGAACTTACCTGGATGGCCTGCTGCCGCCATTCTTCAAGGCCCTCGTGCAACACACGGCAGACTCCAACTATTCCTGGCACACCCCCGGCCATGGCGGTGGCGTGGCTTATCGCAAAAGCCCGGTAGGGCAGGCGTTTCATCAGTTCTTCGGAGAAAACACCCTGCGCTCGGACTTGTCGGTCTCGGTGCCCGAACTGGGTTCGCTGCTCGATCACACCGGGCCCCTGGCTGAAGCCGAGGCCCGTGCGGCGCGTAACTTCGGGGCTGACCATACCTTCTTCGTGATCAATGGCACGTCCACCGCCAACAAGATCGTCTGGCATTCCATGGTCGGGCGCGATGACCTGGTGCTGGTGGACCGCAACTGCCACAAGTCGGTGTTGCACTCGATCATCATGACCGGTGCCATCCCGCTGTACCTGTGCCCGGAACGCAATGAGCTGGGCATCATCGGTCCGATTCCCTTGAGCGAATTCAGCCCCGAATCGATCCGCGCCAAGATCGACGCCAGCCCCTTGACCCGTGGCCGGCTACCCAAGGTAAAGCTGGCCGTGGTCACCAACTCCACCTACGACGGCCTGTGCTACAACGCCGAGCTGATCAAGCAGCAATTGGGCAACAGTGTCGAGGTGCTGCACTTCGACGAAGCCTGGTACGCCTACGCGGCCTTCCACGAGTTCTTTACCGGGCGCTACGGCATGGGCACCTCGCGCACCCCGGACAGCCCACTGGTGTTCACCACTCACTCTACCCACAAGCTGCTGGCGGCGTTCAGCCAGGCCTCGATGATCCATGTGCAGGACGGTGGCGCGCGCCAACTGGACCGCGACCGTTTCAATGAAGCCTTCATGATGCATATCTCCACCTCGCCGCAATACAGCATCATCGCCTCGCTGGACGTGGCCTCGGCGATGATGGAAGGCCCGGCCGGGCGCTCGCTGCTGCAGGAAATGTTCGACGAGGCCCTGAGTTTTCGCCGCGCCCTGGCCAACCTGCGCCAACACATCGCCGCCGAAGACTGGTGGTTCTCCATCTGGCAGCCGCCGTCGGTGGCGGGCATCGACCGAGTCGCCACGGCGGATTGGCTGCTGCAGCCGCAGGATGACTGGCACGGCTTCGGTGATGTTGCCGAAGACTACGTGCTGCTGGACCCGATCAAAGTAACCCTGGTAATGCCCGGCCTCACTGCCGGTGGCGCCTTGAGCGAGTGCGGTATTCCCGCCGCGGTGGTCAGTAAATTCCTCTGGGAGCGCGGGCTGGTGGTGGAAAAGACCGGGCTGTATTCGTTCCTCGTGTTGTTTTCCATGGGCATCACCAAGGGCAAATGGAGTACCTTGCTCACCGAGTTGCTGGAGTTCAAGCGCAGTTACGACGCGAATGTCAGCCTCGCCAGTTGTTTGCCATCGGTGTTTGCCCAGGGCCCGGCCCGTTATCAGGGCTTGGGTTTGCGCGACTTGTGCGACCAATTGCACAGCTGTTACCGCAGCAACGCCACCGCCAAGCACCTCAAGCGCATGTACACGGTGTTGCCGGAAATCGCGATGAAACCGGCCGACGCCTATGACCAATTGGTAAGGGGCGAAGTGGAGGCAGTCTCCATTGATGCCTTGCCAGGACGCATTGCAGCCGTGATGCTGGTGCCTTATCCGCCGGGCATTCCGTTGATCATGCCGGGCGAGCGCTTTACCGAGTCGACCCGGTCGATCATTGACTACCTGGCGTTTGCCCGGACGTTCGATAGCAGTTTTCCCGGTTTTGTTGCCGATGTTCATGGGTTACAACACGAAGATGACGGCAGTGGTCGTTGTTACACCGTCGATTGCATCAAGGGTTAAGGATGTTTATGCAAGCTGTAATGAACCCGAAGTATCCAGGGCTCAGTGTGCGGGTCGCCGATGAAGGCTTTGATGCCTACGTGTGGGGCAATGATTTCAGCTTTGAGGTCAACGCCTATGGTGTGCCGGAGATGGGCAGGCGGGTCGATCAATGGCCTGTAGAACGCATCGTGCCGTACCGCAAGTGTTATGGCATCGACCCGGAAGAGTTCGCCAGTTTCCGCGATGCGCCGGACAGTGCGATCTTCATGGCCTACCTGGATGATCGTGCGGTCGGGCATATCGTGGTCAGTACCAATTGGAATGGCTTTGCCCACGTTGATGAACTGGCGGTGGCCTTGCCTGCCCGGCGGCATGGGGTGGCCAAGTCGCTGCTGGATGTGGCGCAGTTCTGGAGCCGCAAGAAAAACCTGCCGGGCATGATGCTGGAAACCCAGAACAACAACCTGGGCGCCTGCCGTCTGTATGAGCGTTGCGGCTACGTGATGGGCGGGATCGACCACCTGCGCTATCGCGGCATTGACCCGCAAACACGCGAGGTGGCGATTTTCTGGTATCGGTTGTTCAAGACCGACGCCGAGCGGTTTTAACTCGCCAGCAGGCCTTGGGCCTTTTGCGTGACAATCTCCAGCAGCGCATTCAGCGCAGGTGAGGTCACGCCATCCTTGAGTGTCAGCGCATACAGGCTGACCATGATCGGCGGTGACACCGGGCACGCATCCAGACCCGCTTCGCGCGCGCCAAACGCAGTGAACGGGTCAACAATCGCCAGGCCTTCGCCGGCTTCCACCATGCTGCGCATCATCTGGTAGGTCTGCACCCGCGTCTGCACCACCGGCAGCGGGCGCAGGGCCTGGAGCTTGGCGTCCAGCAGGCGGCTGAGCGGGTCGTGTCCTTCGAGCCCGATCATCGACTGTCCGGCCAGGTCTTGCAGCGCAATGTACTTCTGCTTGGGCTTGAGCCAGCCGTGGGGTGCCAGCAGTTGCAATTTGCCTTGGGCCAGCACCGTGCTATGGATTTGCGGGTGTTCCGGGTCGTACAGGCTCAAGCCGACGTCGGCTTCGTGCAGCAGCAGGCTGCGGACGATTTCCCGGGTCGGCTGGCTCGACAGGTTGCACGGTGTGTCCTGAAAGCGTCGGCGCAGCAGCGCAATGCTCTGGGGCAGCAGTTGATTGGCCAGTGGCGGCGTGCACAAGGCGCGCAAGGTGGGGGCGTGATGGTGTTTCAGGCGGCTGGCCAGGCGTTGCACCGGTTCCAGGGCTTCGTACACGTGGGCAATTTCTGCCTGCAGCTCCAGGGTTTCCCGTGTCGCCTGCAAACGCCCGCGCACACTGGCAAACAGCATGAAACCCAATTGCTGCTCGGCATCCTTGAGTGCCGCGTCTACATCGCCCACGGGTAGCTGCAACCATTCGGCGGCGGTGCCGAGGTGTCCGGTCTGCAGGATGGCTTGAATCACTTCGAGATGACGTAAACGCATGGCCGGAGTCTATGTGCAGCGCGGAGGGGATTCAATGGCGCAGGCCATCGTGCGCAAAAAAGACGGTGTGGGTCGTGTATGTCGCTGGCGTTCAGCCAGGACCTCACTAGAATGGCTCGTCTGATCATCAACGACCAATGCCGGTTACCGGCACATACAACAAAAACAGGTCTGGTCTCATATGCCTCTACCCTCGACATTTCTCGGGGTAACGGTCAAGCAACTGCTGGTCCTGGTGACCGTAGGCTGCGTGGCTGCTTATCTCTTCAGCAATCACGATGAATCAACCCCGGAAAACCTCGAACTCGAAGCGTTCATCCTTTCCCAGGAACAGGTAGTCGAGCACATCGGCACGGTGCTGGGTATGACGCTGGTCAAGCAGGTGGTGGCGTACCCTGGCTACAATGCACCGGGTTATAAACGCTTGATGTACGAGGTGGAAGGCGAGCGGGGCAGGTTGATGGTGACGCTCAAGCAGGTGGACGGCGGGCAGGGACCTGAATTGACGGAGATTCGCAGCCCGTGATCGCCCGACCCAGTCAATGCCGTCAATGGCCAGGACTGAGCAGGCACGCCTGGGCGATCAATCTTATGAGGCGAGGACGGTTTGCGATTCGCGGACGATAATGGTCCCCGACTGGATCAGTTTGAACTCATCGCCTTCCAGTTTTTCTACACGGTCGCCAATGGCCAGCTTGTAGGTGGTGGTGGGTGCCGAGCCAGCCAGGTCGCCTTGCGCCGGGTTGGATTCCTGGAATTCATGCACCGAATACACACGTCCTTCTGCGTCTCTGGCATGAAACTGTCCGACTAATACTGCTGCCATCTGTTTAGAACCTCTGGAGATAAACACTCGATATGCGGTTGTGTAGACCGTCATAAAGAGAGGGAGTTTACCTATTGAAAAAAAAATACTATTCGCTGATGTTTTCAGACGGTTCCTACGCATCGACTGGCGCGACAAACGTCTGGAGGATTATCAAAACCTTCTGGTGCACCCGCCGCTAAGCCTCTATAACTACAAGCTCCTTTAGTCACACGTCGGGAAACCCCAATGAGCAAGGTCTACACAATTGCCGTTCTGGTTGGCAGCTTGAGAAAAGACTCGATCAACCGCAAGGTCGCCCTGGCACTGGCCGAACTGGCCCCCGCCAACCTGAAGTTGAACATTGTGGAAATTGGCGATTTGCCGCTCTACAACGAGGACATCGACGGGGCATCACCGCCCGCAGCCTACAGTACTTTCCGTCAGCAAGTACGTTCATCCGACGCGGTGTTGTTTGTGACACCGGAGTACAACCGCTCCGTACCCGCACCGTTGAAGAATGCGATTGATGTAGGCTCCCGCCCTTATGGCCAAAGCGCCTGGAGCGGCAAGCCGGGGGCGATCATCAGCGTATCGCCGGGCGCCGTTGGCGGTTTTGGTGCCAACCACCATCTGCGTCAATCCCTGGTGTTCCTTGATGTGCCGTGCATGCAGCAGCCGGAAGCCTACCTGGGCGGTGCGGGCAGCGTGTTTGACGAGTCCGGCAAGGTGTCGGAAAAGACCAGGCCTTTCCTGCAGGCATTTATTGATGCCTACGGCAAATGGGTAGAAAAACAGAGCGCTTGAATCGGCACCCATTATCCAATGTGGGAGGGGGCTTGCCCCCGATTGCTCTCTGTCAGCCACCGGATTCATTGGCTGACACACCATAATCGGGGGACAAGCCCCTCCCACAGTATTGGATCAGCGCAACCAGTTAGTCCGCGCCAACTCGATCACCTCATCGCCGCGCCCACTCATCACCGCCTTAAGCATGTACAGGCTGAAGCCCTTGGCCTGTTCCAGCTTGATGCTCGGCGGCATCACCAGTTCCTGGGTGGCCGTCACCACATCCACCAGCACCGGGCCATCATGGGCCAGGGCGCGGCGCAGGGCCGGTTCCAGGTCTTCGGATTGCTCCACGCGAATGCCGAGGATGCCCATGGCGTTGGACATGGCGGCGAAGTCCGGGTTTTTCAGCTCGGTGCCGGCATCCAGATAACCCGCAGCCTTCATTTCCATGGCGACAAAGCCCAGCGACGAGTTATCGAACACGATCACTTTCACGGGCAATTTCAGCTGCGCCAGTGAAATGAAATCCCCCATCAGCATGGCAAAGCCGCCGTCACCGGACATCGAGATCACCTGGCGCCCAGGGAAGGCCGCCTGCGCGCCAATCGCCTGGGGCATGGCATTGGCCATGGAGCCGTGGTTGAACGAGCCGATCAGGCGACGCTTGCCATTCATTTTCAGGTAGCGCGCGGCCCACACGGTCGGCGAGCCCACGTCGGCGGTGAAGATTGCATTGTCGTCCGCCAGTTCGCTGAGCAGACGCGCCACGTATTGCGGGTGGATCGGCCGGTTGGCCTTTGACGGTTGCGCCAGGTCGTCCAGGCCCTGGCGGGCTTTTTCGTAGTGCTTAAGCGAGGTATCGAGGAAGCTGCGGTCGGTCTTGCGGGTCAGGCGCGGCAGCAGCGCGCCGAGGGTCTCGCTCACATCGGCAGCGATTCCCAGGTCCAGCGTGGCGCGCCGCCCCAGGGCCTGCGGGTTGCGATCGACCTGGATGATTTTTGCGTCGGTGGGGTAGAACTGGCGGTACGGAAAGTCAGTGCCGAGCATGATCAGCGTGTCGCAGTCGAGCATGGCGTGGTAACCGGAGCTGAAGCCGATCAGGCCGGTCATGCCCACGTCGAACGGGTTATCCCACTCCACATGCTCCTTGCCGCGCAGGGCGTGCACCACCGGCGCCCCCAGCGTGTCGGCCAGGGCCACCACTTGATCGTGGGCACCGGCGCAGCCACTGCCGCAGAGCAGGGTGACTTTCTCGCTGCTTTCAAGGATCTCGGTCAGGCGCAGCAGGTCCTGTTCCGCCGGCAGGGTGCGCGGTGCGTGCAGGGCCGGCCAGGGCTTGAGCTTGTCTTCCACCTCCAGCAACGACACGTCCCCCGGAATCACCACCACCGCCACGCCGCGATTGAGGATCGCCGAACGCATGGCACGGTGCAGCACGTGGGGCATCTGCTCGGGGTTGGTGACCAGCTCGATAAAGTGGCTGCATTCTTTGAACAGTTCCTGGGGATGGGTCTCCTGGAAGTAGTTCAGGCCGATCTCGGAGGAGGGAATTTGTGCGGCAATCGCCAGTACAGGGACATGATTGCGGTGGCAGTCGAACAGGCCATTGATCAAGTGCAGATTGCCCGGTCCGCAACTGCCGGCGCATACGGTCAGTTCACCCGTGGCCGCCGCTTCGGCACCGGCAGCGAATGCGGCGACTTCTTCGTGGCGCACGTGCATCCACTCGATGCTGTCCATGGTGCGCAGGGCATCGGTGAGGCCGTTGAGGCTGTCGCCGGTCAGGCCCCAGATACGCTTGATGCCCGCCTGTTCAAGGGTGGTCGCCAATTGCTGGGCCAGGTTGATTTTCGCCATGAAGAACTCCAATCGTCAGTGAGGTTAAAAGCGGCTGATCAATAGGGGACAGTTCGATCACGGCGAATGCTCCGCCTTTAATGTGAAGATTGCGTCATGGCCGCGCGGTATTGCCGGGTGCGCCGGGCGATAAACCATTGGTCGCGCACCAATGCCAGCCACGGCGCGACCTTGGCATTGGGCAAGCGGCCGCGGCTCAAGCGGCGCATCTGGTCACGCACTACGGCCAGGGTGGCGAGGGCGGCCAAGGGTTTGCGCTGCCAACTGATCGGTTTGAGTTGCGGGTTGAGGTCGCGCCCCTCGTGCCAGTGTTTGATCAGTTGCGGCTCCAGCGTCAGGGCGGTAGCAATGCCGGCCATGGCAATACCGCTGTCCAGCACCTGCTGCACGATGGGCAGGCGGCGAATGCCGCCGGTGACCATCAACGGCATCCGGGCGATAGTCGCCAGTTCCTTGGCAAACTCCAGGAAGTACGCTTCACGGGCCAAGGTGCGACCGTCCCGCGCATCGCCTTGCATGGCCGGTGCTTCGTAGCTGCCTCCGGACAATTCCAGCAGGTCGATGGGCAAGGGGTTGAGCATCTCCACCACTGCACGCGCATCGGCCTCTGCGAATCCGCCGCGCTGGAAATCCGCTGAGTTGAGCTTTACCGCGACGCAAAAGGACGGGCTGACGCTGGCGCGAACCGCGTGGATCACCTCCAGCAGCAGGCGCGCACGGTTCTCCAGCGAGCCCCCCCAGCGGTCAGTTCGGTGGTTGCTCAACGGCGAGAGAAACTGGCTGAGCAGGTAACCGTGCGCGCCGTGGATCTGCACCCCGGTGAACCCGGCTTTCTCGGCCAGGCGTGCGCTGGTGGCGAAGCGTTTGATCACGTCTTGAATGTCGTCCTCGGTCATGGCCCTGGGCTTGGCAAACATCTTCGAAAAGCTGCCGAGGTCCAGTGCAATCGCGGAGGGCGCCAGGGCTTGCTGGCCGAGGTTGGCCATGGTCTGGCGTCCCGGATGACTGAGCTGTACCCAAAAGTGCACACCCTTGTCGCGGGCCACATCGGCCCATTCGCGAAAGCTGTCCAGATGCTGTTCGTCTTCGAGGGCAACGCCGCCGGGACCGGTCATGGCACGGCGGTCGATCATCACATTGCCAGTCAACAGCAGGCCGGGCTCGCCGTTGGCCCAGGCGGTGTACAGCTGCTTCAATTCACGGGAAGGCGCTTGATCGGCGTCCGCCATATTCTCTTCCATCGCTGCCTTGGCGATGCGATTGGCGAGGACCTGGCCATTGGGCAGTTGCAAGGGGTCGAAGGGTGACATGAGTTGACTCCGGAGCTTGGGAGGCCTCAGGCTAAGCTTAAAGTTAACTTTAATGTCAAGCGGGCGTTTTGATGAATATTGGTGAGCTGGCAAAGCAGAGTGGGTTGGCGGCGTCGCGTATCCGCTTCTATGAGTCCGAAGGGTTGATCAGCCAGGTGGGGCGCCAGGCCAACGGGTATCGACGCTATGCGCCCGATGCCCTGCAAACGCTGCAACTGATCCAGAGCGCACAGCAGGCCGGGTTTACCTTGCAGGAACTCAAGGCGCTAATGCCCGCGCCGGGGGAGCACAAGCGCGAGGAGTTGATCGAGGCGCTGGAGCGCAAGGTGACGCAGATCGAGGCGATGCAGGCGCAGTTGGCTCATAGCAAGGCGCAGTTGCTGGGCGTGATCGACGCGGTCCGGGCGCAGCCGGAAGGCGTGCCGTGCTCCATGGGGCAGAAGCAGGTGCTGGCGTCGATTAAGATCGGTGCCTGAACAAGCTTCGATGAGTATAGGTATCGACACAACGTAGCAGCCAACGCTAACCACGATGCGAAGCGAGCCGCCCTTGATCTTGCTTTAGATCTTGATCTCAGGCGGCCAGGGGGTGGGCTGACCATACATTGGCTTACTTTTGGGCCTCTCCAAAAGTGATTCGCTGTAAGAGCGAAACCATAAGTAGCCGTTACCGCAGCAATGGATATGTACTCATTCCAACCCAAGCACATGGGCGGCCCAGAGGCCGCCTTCGGGAGCAAGTCGAATCGTCGCACCGCCCCTCCCACATTTAGCGCGGGGCATCAGTTACAGAGTTGTCAGCTCCAGAGCCGTCACGGGAGCAACCCCCCCTCCCACATTTGATGCTCAGCGCCGACGGAACAGCGGCAGCGGTTCGTCCGTTGCAGCCTGGTACGTCACCGAGAAGTCCTTGAGGCTTTCCAGCGCTTCGTACGGGTCTTTGTCGGCGCGCAAGGCGAAGGCATCGAACCCGCAACGGCGCAGGTAGAACAGTTGGTCGCGCAACACGTCGCCAATCGCCCGCAGCTCGCCTTTGTAACCATAGCGGTCACGCAGCAATCGTGCGTTGGAGTAGTTGCGACCGTCGGTGAAGGCCGGGAAGTTCAGGGCGATGACCTGGAAGTGTTCCACGTCTGCGCCGATCTCCTCGGCTTCTTCATCGGCGTCCAGCCAAACACCCAGGCCGCCGTCGCGAGCCTTGAGGGCGTGGCCATGTTCGCGCCACAGGGCCAGCGGCACGATCAGGTCGTCGCAGTTGGAAATGCCGTCGAAGCTCGCGTCCTTGGGCAGCAGGTGCCAGGTTTCGTCGAGGACTTCGTTGTTCTTAATGATTCGCTGCATAGACGCGCTCCTTGAACAGGTCAATGCCGATGCGCTGGTAGGTGTCGATGAAACGCTCATCTTCGGTGCGCTGTTCGATGTACACGTCGATCAGCTTGCCGATCACCTCGGGCATGGCTTCCTGGGCGAAGGATGGGCCAAGGATCTTGCCCAGGCTCGCATCGCGGCTGGCGCTGCCACCCAGGGACACTTGGTAGAATTCTTCGCCTTTCTTGTCCACGCCCAGGATGCCGATGTGGCCGACGTGGTGGTGACCACAGGCGTTCATGCAACCGGAGATGTTCAGGTCCAGCTCGCCGATGTCGAACAGGTAGTCCAGGTCGTCGAAACGGCGCTGGATCGATTCGGCAATCGGGATCGACTTGGCGTTGGCCAGGGAGCAGAAGTCGCCGCCCGGGCAGCAGATGATGTCGGTCAGCAGGCCGATGTTCGGCGTGGCGAAACCGCCTTCGCGCAGCTCGCCCCACAGGGTGAACAGTTGGCCCTGCTCAACGTCCGCGAGAATGATGTTCTGCTCGTGGGAGGTGCGCAGCTGGCCAAAGCTGTAGCGCTCGGCCAGGTCGGCGACGGCGTCCAGCTGCTTGTCGGTGATGTCGCCCGGTGCAACACCGGTCGGTTTCAGCGACAGGGTCACCGCCACATAGCCCGGCTTTTTGTGCGCCAGGGTGTTGCGGGTGCGCCAGCGGGCAAAGCCTGGGTGCTGCTGGTCGAGCGCTGCGAGCTCGGCGTCCTGATTGCTCAGGGCCTTGTACTCAGGGTCGACGAAGTGCTTGGCCACACGGTGCACTTCGGCTTCGGTCAGGGTGGTCTGGCCGCCGCGCAGGTGCTCCATCTCGGCATCGACTTTCTGGGCGAACACCTCAGGGGTCAGCGCCTTGACGAGGATCTTGATCCGCGCCTTGTACTTGTTGTCACGACGGCCGTAGCGGTTGTAGACCCGCAGGATGGCGTCGAGGTAGCTCAACAGGTCCTGCCATGGCAGGAACTCGTTGATAAAAGCACCGACCACCGGAGTACGGCCCAGGCCGCCACCCACCAGGACACGGAAACCCAGCTCGCCGGCCGCGTTGTACACCGGCTCCAGGCCGATATCGTGTACTTCGATGGCTGCACGGTCCGAGCTCGAGCCATTGATGGCGATCTTGAACTTGCGGGGCAGGTAGGCGAACTCGGGGTGGAAGGTGGTCCATTGACGGACGATTTCACACCACGGGCGTGGGTCGATCAGCTCGTCGGCGGCAACTCCGGCGAATTGGTCGGTGGTCACGTTGCGCAGGCAGTTACCGCTGGTCTGAATGGCGTGCATCTGCACGGTGGCCAGTTCAGCCAGGATATCCGGCACATCTTCCAGGGCCGGCCAGTTGAACTGCACGTTCTGGCGGGTACTGATGTGGGCATAGCCTTTGTCGAAGTCGCGGGCAATCTTGGCCATCATGCGGGTCTGGCGCGAAGTCAGTTGTCCATAAGGCACGGCCACCCGCAGCATCGGCGCAAAGCGCTGAACATAAAGGCCATTTTGCAGGCGCAGAGGGCGGAACTCTTCTTCGCTCAGTTCACCTGCTAGGTAGCGTCGGGTCTGATCACGGAACTGCTTGACGCGGTCCTCGATGATGCGCTGATCGTATTCGTCGTATACGTACATATAGGTCCTGTTCTCGGCAAATCTGCGCGCACGGCCGCGCACTCCCAACGGAGCCGGCGCACGATACCAGTTTGCGTTTATGCGCAAAAGTGATGTTTGAGTATATGCACATAACCAAAATGACTAATGAGAAGGGTTATCGTGATACCCACATTTGTCATGCGGGCAATCGTGAACTTTACTGTGAGCGTGTTTGAGTGCAATCACCTATAAAACCGACAAGAGGCGATGCAATGAGCAATCCGACAAAAGCCCGTAAACCTGACAGTACCGTCGATGCCTGGGCCATTCTGTTCTTGATCATTCTGGTGGTGGGAACGGCCGTATTCTGGGTCAGCCACCAATAAAGGACGTTGATTGAGCCTCGATTGGTTCAGGCATTGCCACTATCATGGCGGCCTATTTTCGAGGCTCAAGCATCCATGTTGAAGGTGTTGATTACGTATTTCTGGTTGCTGGGATCGACGTATGGGGTGATGGCTCATGCAACGTCGGTGGTGTTTCTCAATCCGGGCATGTCGACGGAAACCTTCTGGGTCAGCTACACGCAATTCATGCAGGCCGCCGCCAAGGACCTCGGCCTGGATTTGCGTGTGCGTTATGGCGAGCGTAGTACCGACAACACGCTGCTCCAGGCGCGTGAGGTGCTGCAAGGCAGCCAGCGGCCTGATTACCTGATACTGGTGAATGAGCAGTACGTTGCGCCGCAGATCCTGCGCATGGCCGAGGGCAGTGGCGTCAAGCTGCTGCTCGTGAACAGTGCGCTGACCCCCGATCAGGAGCAATTGCTGGGAGCCCGCCGTGGCATCCGTTTGATCGGCAGCCTGGTCGCTGACGATGAACAGGCTGGTTACCTGATGCTCCGTGACCTGTTGAGCCAGCACGGCCCGGTTGGCCCCGGCCAATCCCTCGATCTGCTGGCCTTTTCCGGCGTCAAGACCACGCCGGTCGCGCAACTGCGTGAGCGAGGCATGCGGCGGGCGCTGGCCGAGCATCCCGAGGTGCGCCTGCGTCAGTTGGTCTACGGTGAGTGGAGCCGCGAACGCGCCTTCGAGCAAGCGACGCAACTGTTCAAGCGCTACCCGCAGACGGCGCTGGTGTGGTCGGCCAACGATCAGATGGCACTGGGTGCCATGCAAGCGTTGCAGGCCAGTGGACGGTTGCCGGGTAAGGATGTGCTGTTCAGCGCACTCAACAGTTCGCCGGAGATCTTGCAGGCGCGATTGGACGGACGCTTATCATCCTTGGTCGCCGGGCATTTCACCGTCGGTGGCTGGGCCATGGTATTGGTTCATGATGATGCCAAGGGCCTGGACATTGGCGCATACGGCGGGCGCGACCGTCAGTTGGCCTTGTTCCAATTGATCGATGCCGGCCAGGCGCGGCGCTTGTTGGGGCCGACACCGTCGGTGAATTTTCGCGCGCTGTCCGCCCAGGGTAAGCCGGCGTCCTATCGTTACCCGTTCAGCCTGCACCTGTTACTGCGCTAGACGCCGGCCAGGTGCAGCACCAACTTGACGATTCCAAACAAGGTCAAGGCAAACACCGCCGTAAACAGAATGCCCAGGATCACGAAGTGGCTGGGCTTGCCGTGGGTGAAGTCCCGCGCGCGATTTTTGCCGCTCTGCACGCCAAAGGCGGCGGCCATGACGCTGTGGAGCATCTGCCAGAAGGTCGGCGGTTTGTTGTTGACTGGATCGTCCATACATCCCTCGACAAAAGGTGTGTGACGGACAGCATAGACAATCCAGGCCGGCTTAGTTGTCGTAACCCAGGTTCGGCGCCAGCCAGCGCTCGGTCACGGCCAGGTCCTGGCCCTTGCGCGCGGTGTAGCTGGTTACCTGGTCCTTGTCGACCTTGCCCACCGCAAAGTACTGCGCCTGCGGGTGGGCGAAGTACCAGCCGCTGACCGCCGCCGCCGGGAACATCGCGTAATGCTCGGTGAGGAACACTCCGCTGCGCCCGGCGTGCATTTCGCGGGCCTCGGGGTCGAGCAGTTGGAACAACTGGGCTTTCTCGGTGTGATCCGGACACGCCGGGTAACCGGGGGCAGGGCGGATGCCGCTGTATTGCTCCTTGATCAGCGCCTCATTATCCAGTTGCTCGTCCTTGGCGTAGCCCCAGTGTTCCTTACGCACCTGCTGGTGCAGCCACTCGGCACAGGCCTCGGCCAGGCGGTCGGCCAGGGCCTTGACCATGATCGAGTTGTAGTCGTCGCCGGCGTCCTGATAAGCCTTGGCCACTTCTTCGGCGCCGATGCCAGCGGTGGTGATGAAGCCACCGATGTAGTCGGTCACGCCGCTGTCTTTTGGTGCCACGAAGTCGGCCAGGGAGAAGTTCGGCTTGCCGTCGGTCTTGATGATCTGCTGGCGCAGGTGATGCAGTTTGGCAATCGGCTGGCCGTCTTCACCGTAGACTTCCAGGTCATCGTCCTGCACCTGGTTGGTCGGCCAGAAACCGAACACCGCACGGGCGCTGATGAGTTTTTCGTCGATCAGCTTCCTGAGCATTTCCTGGGCGTCGGCGTACAGCGCGGTGGCGGCTTCACCCACCACTTCATCGGTAAGGATGCGCGGGAACTTGCCGGCCAGGTCCCAGGATATAAAGAACGGGGTCCAGTCGATGTACTCGGCCAGGACGTTGAGGTCGATATTGTCCAGTACCCGGGAACCGGTGAAGGTGGGCTTGACCGGCGCGTAGGTGCTCCAGTCGAACTGCGGCTTCTTGGCGATGGCCGCCGGGTAGCTCAGGCGTTCGGTGCGCGCGCTGCGGTTGGAGGTGCGCTCACGCACGTCGATGTATTCCAGGCGGGTCTTCTCGACGAAGCCGGCCTTCAATTCCTTGGACAGCAGCTGCGTGGCCACGCCCACCGCGCGGGAGGCGTCGGTGACGTAGATCACTGCATCGTTGCTGTACTTGGGCTCGATCTTCACCGCCGTGTGCGCCTTGGAGGTGGTCGCGCCGCCGATCATCAGCGGCAGGTGGAAGTCCTGGCGCTGCATCTCGCGGGCTACATGCACCATCTCGTCCAGGGACGGCGTGATCAGGCCGGACAGCCCGATAATGTCGCACTTCTGCTCCTTGGCCACCTGCAGGATCTTCTCGGCCGGCACCATCACGCCGAGGTCGACGATGTCATAGCCGTTGCAACCGAGCACCACGCCGACGATGTTCTTGCCGATGTCATGCACGTCGCCTTTCACCGTGGCCATCAGGATCTTGCCCTTGGCTTCCGGCTTGTCGCCTTTTTCCAGCTCGATGAACGGGATCAAGTGGGCCACGGCCTGCTTCATCACGCGGGCGGATTTCACCACCTGGGGCAGGAACATTTTGCCGGCGCCGAACAGGTCGCCGACGATGTTCATGCCGGACATCAACGGGCCTTCGATCACTTCGATCGGACGCGCGAACGACTGCCGCGATTCTTCGGTGTCTTCGACGATATGGGTGGTGATGCCCTTGACCAGCGCGTGTTCCAGGCGCTTGTTGACCGGCCAGCCGCGCCATTCTTCGGTCTCGGCCTCTTTTACGCTGCCGTCGCCCTTGTACTTGTCGGCGATGGCGAGGAGGGCGTCGGTGCCTTCCGGGGTGCGGTTGAGGACTACATCTTCCACGGCATCGCGCAGCTCGGCCGGGATCTGGTCGTAGATCTCCAGCTGGCCGGCGTTGACGATACCCATGGTCAGGCCGTTGCGGATCGCGTACAGCAGGAACACCGAGTGGATCGCCTCACGCACCGGGTTATTGCCGCGGAACGAGAACGACACGTTGGACACCCCGCCGGAGGTCAGCGCGTACGGCAGCTCGTCGCGGATATAGGCGCAGGCGTTGATGAAGTCGACGGCGTAGTTGTTGTGCTCCTCGATACCGGTGGCGACCGCGAAGATGTTCGGGTCGAAGATGATGTCTTCCGGCGGGAAGCCGACTTCATTCACCAGGATGTCGTAGGAACGTTTGCAGATTTCCTTCTTGCGCGCTTCGGTGTCGGCCTGGCCGGCTTCGTCGAAGGCCATCACCACTACGGCGGCGCCGTAGCGCTTGCACAGCTTGGCGTGGTGAATGAACTGCTCGACGCCTTCCTTCATGCTGATGGAGTTGACGATGCCCTTGCCCTGAATGCACTTGAGACCGGCTTCGATCACTTCCCACTTGGAGGAGTCGATCATGATCGGTACGCGGGAGATGTCCGGCTCGCCGGCAATCAGATTGAGGAAGGTCACCATAGCCTTCTTCGAATCGAGCATGCCCTCGTCCATGTTGATGTCGATCACCTGGGCGCCGGCTTCCACCTGTTGCAGGGCGACTTCCAGGGCTTCGGTGTAGTTGTCTTCACGGATCAGGCGGGCGAAACGCGCAGAACCGGTGATGTTGGTGCGCTCGCCGACGTTGACGAACAACGAACTGCGATCAATCGTGAATGGCTCCAGGCCCGACAGGCGGCAAGCCTTGGGGATGTCCGGGATCGGGCGCGGCGCGTAGCCGGCCACGGCCTTGGCGATGGCTTCAATATGGCCCGGAGTGGTGCCGCAGCAGCCGCCGACGATATTGAGGAAGCCGCTCTGGGCGAACTCTTCGATGACCTTGGCGGTTTCCGACGGCAGTTCGTCGTATTCGCCGAACTCGTTGGGCAAGCCGGCGTTCGGGTGCGCAGACACGTGGGTGTTGGCTTTGTTGGACAACTCTTCCAGGTACGGGCGCAGCTCGCTGGCGCCGAGGGCGCAGTTCAGGCCCACGGAAATGGGCTTGGCGTGGGCGACCGAGTTCCAGAAGGCTTCAGTGGTCTGGCCCGACAAGGTACGGCCGGAGGCGTCGGTGATGGTGCCGGAGATCATGATCGGCAATTCGATACCGAGCGCTTCGAACACACCCTGCACGGCGAAGATCGCGGCCTTGGCGTTGAGGGTGTCGAAGATGGTCTCGATCAGGATCAGGTCGGCGCCGCCCTCGATCAGGCCTTTGGTGGCCTCGGTGTAGTTCTCCACCAGTTCATCGAAGGTGACGTTGCGGTAGCCGGGGTTGTTCACATCGGGCGACAGCGAGCAGGTGCGGCTGGTCGGTCCGAGGACGCCGGCAACGAAGCGCGGCTTGGCCGGGTTCTCGGCGGTCTTGGCATCGGCGATCTTGCGTGCCAGGCGTGCGCCTTCGACGTTCAGTTCATAGGCCAGCTCTTCCATGCCGTAGTCGGCCATGGAGATACGGGTGGCGTTGAAGGTGTTGGTCTCGAGGATGTCGGCACCGGCGTCCAGGTAGGCCTTCTCGATCCCGCCGATCACGTCCGGGCGGGTGAGCACCAGCAGGTCGTTGTTGCCCTTGACGTCGCTCGGCCAGTCGGCGAAGCGCTTGCCGCGGTAGTCATGTTCTTCCAGTTTATAGCTCTGGATCATCGTGCCCATGCCGCCGTCGAGGATCAGGATGCGTTCCTTGAGGGCGTGGTGAAGGGCTTGCAGACGAGCGCTACGATCGGACATGGGACTACTCTGGTCAGGCATTACGGAGGGCGTGGATCATAACAAACCTGTGCGGATTTGCGGCATGCCCAGGTTTTGCATGAATATCGCTCATGTTGAGAGGGGGCGTGGCCCGGTAGAATCACCGCGACTTATAAATCGCACGTATTGAATCGGGACCGGATACATGTCACTTCGTCTTATCGTCAGCGCCGTCCTGGCACTAATAGCCAGTACCGCTCTGGCGGAAGGTCCCTCTTCGGCGATCTCTTATACCCGCGACATCCAACCAATCTTCACCGAGAAGTGCGTGGCTTGCCATGCGTGCTACGACTCGGCCTGCCAATTGAACCTAGGCAGTGCCGAGGGCGCGACGCGGGGCGCCAGTAAGATGCCGGTCTACGATGGCGAACGTAGCCAGGCGACCAAGCCGACCCGCCTGTTCTATGACGCGTTCGGCAAAGCTGCATGGCAGCGCGAAGGCTTCAGCTCAGTACTCGACGCCCAAGGCAGCCAAGCTGCGCTGATGGCGCGCATGCTCGAACTCGGTCATCGCGGCGCGCCGTTACAACCCAACGCCAAGTTGCCCGCTGATATTGTGCTGGGCCTTAACCGCCAGAATATGTGCCCGTTGCCGGGAGAGTTCGACGCTTACGCCGGTGCTCACCCCAATGAAGGCATGCCTCTGGCCGTAACTGGCTTGAGCGACCAGCAATACCAGACGCTGCAACGCTGGCTGGCCTCCGGTGCACCGATTGACGAGCAAGGTGTGGCCCCCAGTGCCCAGGAAGCCGCGCAGGTGCTGCAATGGGAAAACCTGTTCAACGCCCCCGGCGCCCGGGAAAGCCTGGTGGCCCGTTGGCTGTTCGAGCATTTGTTTATTGCGCACCTCTATTTCGAAGGCGGTGAGCCGGGGCATTTTTTCCAGTGGGTGCGCTCGCGTACCCCCAGCGGCCAGCCGATTGACCTGATCAACACCCGTCGTCCCAATGACGATCCCGGCACCCGCGTGTACTACCGCCTGTGGCCCGTACAAGGGGTGATCGTCCACAAGACTCACATCACATACCCCCTCAGCGCAGAAAAAATGGCGCGGATCAAAGCCTTGTTCTACAGCGGTGACTGGCAGGCCAGCGCCTTGCCGGGCTATGGCCCCGGCCGTCGTGCCAATCCTTTCGAGACATTCGAGGCGATTCCCGCCCAGGCGCGCTACCAGTTCATGCTGGATAACGCCGAGTACTTCGTGCGCACGTTTATTCGCGGGCCGGTGTGTCGCGGGCAAATTGCCACGGATGTGATCCGCGACAATTTCTGGGCGTTGTTCCAGGCGCCCGACCACGACCTGTACATCACCGATGCTCGCTATCGCGGCCAGGCCACGCCGTTGCTGGCGATGCCAGGGCAAAATGACGACGTGGGCAGCGTGCTCAGCCTGTGGCTCGAGTACCGTGATAAGCGCAACCAGTACGAAGCGTTGCGGCGAGACAGCTATGCCGAGCTGCCGGCGCCCAGTTGGTCGACGCTATGGGCCGGCAACGACAACGCGCTGTTAAGCATCTTTCGCCACTTTGACAGTGCCTCGGTCAATAAAGGCCTGATCGGTGAAGTCCCGCAGACGATGTGGTTGTTCGACTTTCCATTGATCGAGCGCACCTATTACCAGTTGGTGGTCAACTTCGACGTGTTCGGCAACGTATCGCACCAGGCCCAGACCCGGCTGTACTTCGACCTGATCCGCAACGGCGCCGAGCAGAACTTCCTGCGCCTGATGCCCGCCGATAGCCGCGACGCCTTTATGGATGATTGGTACCAGAACAGCGGCAAGATCAAGCTGTGGCTGGACTATGAGGCGATCGATGACGATAAGCCCACTGGCCTGCATCTGGATGAAAAAGACCCGAAGCGTGACTTTGCCAACCAATTGCTTACCCGCTACGGCTACCTGAACGCCAGCCCGGACCCGATCAACCGTTGCGCCGGGGCGTACTGCTCGCGTGATGGCATCGACCCGGCGTTGCAGGATGCGGAGCAGGCGCTCAGCCGCCTGACCTCGCGTCCGGCGGCGGGGCTCAAGGTGATCGATCAGTTGCCCGAAGCCACGATGCTGCGCATCGAAACCGCCAGCGGCCGGCGTGTGGTCTACAGCCTGCTGCGCAACCGCGCTCACAGTAACGTGGCCTTCCTGCTCGGTGAGGCCTACCGTTATCAGCCAGGCCTCGACACGCTGACCCTCTATCCGGGCGTGCTCAGCAGCTACCCGAACTTCATGTTCAATATTCCTGCGCAGGAAGTGCCGGAGTTCGTGGCTGAAATGGAGCGGGCCAAGGACACCAAGCGCTTTGAAAAAATCGTCGATCGCTGGGGCGTGCGCCGCAGCCATCCGTTGTTCTGGCAGTATTTCCACGATTTGTCCCAGTACATCCGCGAAACCACGCCAGTGGAAGAGGGGGTGCTGGATATGAACCGTTATGAAAACCTCTGACTGGGGCGAGAGTCTTTTCCGACAAAATTACTAGGACTTTGTACCTGCGTAATATTTTGGCGTAAACTGCCGGCAAGCCTGTGAGGAGTTTCCATGACTGCCATAACCATTACCGACGCCGCCCACGATTACCTGGCTGACCTGCTGTCCAAGCAGAACACCCCGGGTATCGGCATCCGCGTCTTTATCACCCAGCCTGGCACCCAGTACGCCGAGACGTGCATTGCCTACTGCAAGCCCGGTGAAGAGAAGCCTGAAGACACCGCCCTGGGGCTGAAAAGCTTCACCGCGTATATCGACAACTTCAGCGAAGCCTTCCTGGACGATGCCGTGGTCGACTACGCCACCGACCGTATGGGCGGCCAGTTGACCATCAAGGCGCCCAACGCCAAGGTGCCGAACGTCAACGCCGACAGCCCGGTCAACGAGCGCATCAACTACTACCTGCAAACCGAGATCAACCCGGGGCTGGCCAGCCACGGCGGTCAGGTCAGCTTGATCGACGTCGTCGATGACGGCATCGCCGTATTGAAGTTCGGCGGCGGCTGCCAGGGTTGCGGCCAGGCGGATGTGACCCTGCGTGAAGGCATTGAGCGCACTTTGCTGGAGCGCATTCCGGAGCTCAAGGGCGTCCGTGACGTGACAGACCACACGCAGAAAGAAAACGCCTACTACTGAGTAAGGCGTTCACTGCGAACATAAAAAACGGCGTCCGTGAGCGCCGTTTTTTTATTCTTTTAATTCAAGCTCTTACACCATCTATCTAACAATAAAGATCAGGTGTGGGAGGGGGCTTGCTCCCGATAGCGGTGCCTCAGTCGTCTCATGAGGAAGCTGACACACCGCTATCGGGAGCAAGCCCCCTCCCACATTTTTTTGCATTTATTCAGTTAAATCAGCGTGTTGTTGATGATTTGTGAATTAAAAAATCAAATTCGAATGTTGACTCTATCTCCCTGACAAGGAAGGTCAAATGTGGGAGGGGGCTTGCCCCCGATAGCGGTGTGTCAGTCGCCTCAGGAATAGGCTGAAAAATTGCCATCGGGGGCAAGCCCCCTCCCACATTGTTATTTGTATTTTTTAAGTTAAATCAGTGTGTTGGTGTGATTTTATGAAGTAAAAAATCAAGGTCGATAAAGGTGCGCATGCCCGGCCCGATACAGTGACGACTCACTGAAATTGTCACTGGCCAGCACCCGGCCCACCACGATCAGCGCCGTACGCCGAAAGCCCTTGGCGGCGACTTTGTCGGCAATATCGCTGAGCGTGCCGACCACCCAATCCTGATCCGGCCATGTCGCCCGGTGTACCACCGCCATCGGGCAGTCCGCGCCATAGTGTGGCAGCAGTTCGGCGACGATCTTTTCCAGATGATTGACCCCCAGGTGAATCGCCATGGTCGTGCCATGCCGGGCCAGGCTGTCGAAGTCTTCCCCGGCCGGCATGCTGGTTTTATCGGCGTAGCGGGTCAGGATCACGCTTTGGGCGATGTCCGGCAGGGTCAGTTCCGTTTCCAGCAACGCGGCGCAGGCTGCCACCGCCGTTACTCCGGGAATGATCTGGAAAGGGATGCCCAACTCACGCAAGTAACGGATCTGCTCGCCAATCGCGCCATACAGGCTCGGGTCGCCGGAGTGCACGCGGGCCACATCCTGGCCGTTGGCGTGGGCAGTCTTGATCAGTTCGATGATCTGTTCCAGGTGCAGTTCGGCGCTGTTGACCACCTGTTGCGCCTGATGTCCTTCCAGCACCGCCGCCGGCACCAGCGAGCCGGCATAGATGATCACCGGGCAACTGCGGATCAGGCGTTGGCCTTTGACGGTGATCAATTCCGGATCGCCGGGGCCGGCGCCGATGAAGTAGACGGTCATGGAGAATTCCTGTGCAAAAGCGGGCGAGCATGAAGATTGCTCATGATCGGGAAGGGCGATTATCGGGATTTTAGCCGGCGCAGGCCAATGCAAAGGTGGCCTGGGCGGTTTTCTGGCGAGTGATCAACAAGCGGGCAGGACCGCCGCAGAGCTGTTCGGCCAGGGCCAGGGCAGCGCTTTCGGCGATGCCATAACAGCCGGTATGGGCAAACGCCACGGTGGATTTGTGGCTCAGCCGGTCTTCATACGCCGCCAGTTGCGCGGCGCTGAAGCACTGCAACGGCAGATTGAGCAAGCGGGCCAGGGCGAGCAACCCAGGCTCGTCCTGTTTACGGTCGATGCTGGCCAGTGCCGTGACACGCTGGCGCTCAATCCCGCCATTGGCGAGGGCGCTGTCAAACAGGCCCAGCAGGGTGTCTACATCACAACCCCGCTGGCAACCCAGGCCGACCACCAGGGTCATGCCGAGTATTGGTCGTCGCGGTTGCGGCGGAACAGCCAGGCACTGATCAGGCCGAGCGCCAGCCAGAACGCCACGTTGGTCAACTGCGAAGCGATCTTGAACTGCGCTTCGAGGGCTTCCGGCGCCAGCATGGAATGGGTTTCCGGCTGCGGCGCGCCGATCACATGTGGCACCACCAGGATCGCCACGCCCAAGACTTTCAGCAGCCAGTTGCGCCCAAACACGATCAGGGCAATACCGGCCGCCGTCGAGGCAGCGGTGCCGATCCACCAGATTTGTCGTTGCGCCAGGTCAGCGGCGGCAGTGCCCGGCAGCTCCGGTGGCAGGCCCAGAGTGGGCGCCAGCACAAAGGTGGCGTAACCGGCCAAGCCCCACAGCAAGCCTTGGGCCGTACGGGTAGGGGCGCGCAGGGTATAGAGGCCGGCGAGCATCAGGGCGAAGCCGACGGCGACCACGAGGTTGCCGCCGGTGGTCGACAGCACGCGCTGCCAGCCGTCTTCCGGTTCCCAGGCTTCGGCGTCGTGGGTGTGTGCTGCGGCGCCGGCGGCGTGCTCATGCACGACTTCAGTCGCGGCCGGGGCCTTTTCAAAGGTTTCCGCCTGCAGAATCAGCGGCGCGACCCAGAAGCTTTGCAACAGGGTCAGCAACAGGGCAGCGAGCAAGCCGGTGAACCCTGCGGTTTGCGCAATACGCTTGATCATATCGGCAGGCCTCAGTGGCACGGGAACGCGGCGCTGTGACGGGTATCGTGGGCCGCGTTGTGCACCGCCTCGATATGCGAGAAGCCGGCAAAATACACCAGACATGCACCAAGGATCGACGCACCGATGGCGGCGGTCAGGCGTTGGCTGAGGGTGGCGGAGCTGCTGGCGGTGTGCGAGGTGCTGCTGATGATCGACATGGCGCGTCCCTTTCAGGTGTCAGGGTGAAACGAGCGCATGCAAACCCCGCGAGCCAGGCACGCAGGGTTTTAACAGCGCCCGCCCACCGCGGGTTTGTTATTCGATGTTATTCGGGCCGGTCTCCGGGCTTGCGAGGGACACTGGGTCTATAAAGCGTCGCCTTCCCATGCCGTACAGGCACAGTGGATCTGACGCTTCACTCGCTTACCGTTGCGGGGGCAGCACCGGACTCGTCATAACGCTATGACTCACCGGTTTCCCGTTTCACCCTGTGAAGGGCACCCGAAACAAGATGTGTAGGAGAGCATGGGCCGGGGACGGTAGTCAAATGCGGCGAGCCCCTGTAGCCTTGCACCTTCGAGGTTCTTCGGCCCAGGTCGAAGCTAAGAAGGGAACGCGGTCCAAGCCGCGGCTGCCCCCGCAACTGTGAAGGGTTTATCTGACTGCCACGCCACTGCCATTACGGCGGGAAGGCGCAGTCGGCGCCGGTCGCAAGACCCGCAAGCCCCAAGCCAGGAGACCTGCCTCGTAACCGATTTTCCAATTCAACCGGGCGGGGTGATCCGGTGACGAAATCCGCGTCTGCGCGCCGCCGCAGGGCCTATCGTCCCGTATGCCCGCCCCAAAGGGCATCCGATGAAAACACTGGCCAAACTCCCCGTCACCATCGTTACCGGCTTCCTCGGCTCGGGCAAAACCACCTTGCTGCGCCATATGCTCGACAACGCCCAGGGCCGTCGCATTGCGGTGATCGTCAACGAGTTCGGCGAGCTGGGCATCGACGGTGAAATCCTCAAGCAGTGCTCCATCGGTTGCACCGAAGAAGAGGCCAACGGCCGCGTGTACGAGCTGGCCAACGGCTGCCTGTGCTGCACGGTGCAGGAAGAGTTCTTCCCGGTGATGCGCGAACTGGTCGCCCGTCGCGGCGACCTCGACCATATCCTTATCGAAACCTCGGGCCTGGCCCTGCCAAAACCGTTGGTACAGGCCTTCCAGTGGCCGGAAATCCGCAGCGCCTGCACGGTTGATGCGGTCATCACCGTGGTCGACAGCCCGGCCGTGGCCGCCGGCACCTTTGCCGCGTTCCCGGACCAGGTCGATGCCCAGCGCAAACTTGACCCGAACCTGGACCACGAATCGCCGCTGCACGAGCTGTTTGCCGACCAACTGGCCAGCGCCGACCTGGTGATCCTCAACAAATCCGACCTGATCAGCGCCGAAGACCTGGCCCGTGTACGCCTGGAAGTCGCCGAAGAACTGCCGCCGGCTGTGAAGGTCATCGAAGCCAGCAGCGGTCGCCTGCCGTTGGATGTATTGATCGGTCTCGGCGCGGGTTCCGAAGAACATATCGACGGTCGCCATAGCCACCACGATCATCACCACGATGGTGAAGACGATCATGATCACGATGCCTTCGATTCCATCTCCATCGACCTGCCCCAAGCCGACGAGGCGCTGCTGCTCGACGCCCTGACCCAATTGGTGGTTCAGCACGGCATCCTGCGCGTCAAAGGCTTCGCCGCCATCCCGAACAAACCGATGCGCCTGCTGATCCAGGGCGTGGGCACGCGTTTCGACAAGCACTTCGACCGTGCCTGGGGCGCCGACGAAGCGCGCATCACACGGCTGGTGCTGATCGGCCAGGAGCTGGACGCGGCGGGCCTCGAAGCGCAGCTGCGCGCTGCCCTCAGCGTTTAACCCATGCACCTGCTCAGGACTCAGCCCGGTGGTTTCGTCGCGGACGACAATATTGCCGACCTTGGCCAAACCCCCGCTGAACTGGTGATTCTGTGCAGCGGCGATTCCAGCCTGGCGCTGCTGGCCGAAGCGGCCCAGCAGTTGCCCGAGGATTACCCCAGCCTGCGCCTGGCCAACCCGATGCAGGTGCAGAACCATGCCTCGGTCGACCTGTATGTAGACGAAGTGCTGCGCCACGCCAAGGTCATCCTGATTTCGCTGCATGGCGGCATCGGTTACTGGCGCTACGGCATCGAGCGTCTTGTGGAGCTGGCCGCGCGCGGCGTCACCCTGATCCTGGTGCCGGGGGATGATCGCCCGGACCCGGAACTCAGCGGCCTGAGCACGGTGAGTGCCGAACAGCGCGACCGCCTGTGGCACTTCCTTCGTCAGGGTGGTTTGGGCAATGCCCTGGACTTCTATCGCTGCCTGGCCAGCGGCTACCTCGAACGCGACTATGCCTGGGCCGAGCCGCAAACCCTGCCGCGCACGGCGATTTATCACCCGCATAAAGCCAACCCTCGTCTCAATGACTGGCAGACCGATTGGCACGCGGATTGGCCCGTGGCGGCGGTGCTGTTCTACCGCTCGCACCTGCAGGCGGCCAATACCGGTTTTATTGATGTGTTCTGCCAGCGCTTGCAGGCGGCGGGCCTTAACCCGTTGCCGATGGCGGTGGCCAGTTTGAAAGAGCCCGGCTGCCTGACGGTGGTCGAGGACCTGCTGGATGAGGTCGGCGCGGCGGTAATCCTGAACACCACCGGTTTTGCCCAATCCAGCCCCGAAGCCCCGCATCTGCGGCCGTTTCGTCGCAATATCCCGGTAATCCAGGCGATTTGCGCCCAGGATAACCAGCCGGGCTGGCAGGCCAGCGAGCAAGGCCTTGGCCCTCGCGACCTGGCGATGCACATTGCCTTGCCCGAGCTGGATGGGCGGATTATCAGCCGGCCGATCAGCTTCAAGGATCTGGCCTGGCGCAGCGAGCGCAGCCAGTCGGACGTGGTGTGCTACCGCGCAGCGCCCGAGCGCATGGATTTCGTCGCTGAATTGGCGCGCCGTTGGGTCGAACTGGCACGGCTGCCGAATGCGGATAAACGCATTGCGCTGATCCTCGCCAACTACCCGACCCGCGACGGTCGCATCGGCAATGGCGTGGGCCTGGACACCCCGGCCGCCGCGCTGAATATCCTGCGCGCCCTGCAAACCGAAGGTTATCCGGTGCCGGATCAATTGCCCGAAAGCGGCACTGCGCTGATCCATGATCTGCTCGGCGGCGTCACCAACGATCTCGACAGCCTCGACCTGCGCCCCTGCCATCAAAGCCTGGGCCTGGACGACTACGAGGCGATGTTCCAGCGCTTGCCTGAGTCCAATCGCCAGGCGGTGCTGGAGCGTTGGGGCGCTCCGCACAACGATCCGATGTTCCGCGACGGCCGCCTGATGATCGCCGGCCTGCGCCTGGGCCTGACCTTCATCGGCATCCAGCCGGCCCGGGGTTACCAGGTGGATGCCAGCGCGGTGTACCACGACCCGGACCTGGTGCCGCCCCACGGCTACCTGGCGTTCTACTTCTGGTTGCGCCACACCTACGGCGCCCATGGCGTGATCCATGTGGGCAAGCACGGCAACCTGGAATGGCTGCCGGGCAAGGGCGTGGGGCTCTCGGAGAACTGCTGGCCGGATGCGCTGCTGGGGCCGCTGCCGAACATCTACCCGTTTATCGTCAACGACCCGGGCGAGGGCGCCCAGGCCAAGCGGCGCACCCAGGCGGTGATCATCGACCACCTGATGCCGCCGCTGACCCGCGCCGAAACCTACGGGCCGTTGCGTAATCTGGAGCTATTGGCGGACGAATACTACGAAGCCCAACTGCTCGACCCGCGCCGTGCCCGCGAACTGCAAAAAGACATCCTCCAACTGGTTCGCGAAACCCGTATCGACCAGGAGCTTGAACTGGATGGCGACGCCGATGCTGCGATTTGGCTGCCGCGCCTGGACACCTACCTGTGTGACTTGAAGGAATCGCAGATCCGTGACGGCCTGCATATCTTTGGCGAGTCCCCGCAGGGTCGCTTGCGGATTGACACCCTGCTGGCTTTGCTGCGCATCCCGCGTGGCGATGGCCGTGGCCCGCAATCGAGCCTGCTGCGCGTGTTGGCCAAAGCCTTCGAGTTGGGCTTCGACCCGCTGGACTGCGCCCTGGCTGAGCCCTGGACCGGACGACGCCCGGCGGTGTTGCAGACGATCGATACGCAGTTGTGGCGTACCGCTGGTGATACCCGCGAGCGCCTGGAACTGTACGCCGCGCGACTGATCGAGCAGGCATTGGAAGGGCCGGTGGAGCAGCTGGAAGAGCCCGGCTGGGAGGATGTGAAGGCGGTGATCGAAAGCCTGCGCATTGTGGTCGCGCCACGCCTGGATGCCTGCGGCCCTGCGGAAATGCACGGCTTGCTGGATGCCCTCGGCGGGCGTTTTGTGCCGGCTGGGCCAAGCGGCGCGCCGAGCCGTGGGCGCCTGGATGTGCTGCCGACCGGGCGCAATTTCTTTACCGTGGATGTGCGTAACCTGCCCACGACCACGGCATGGCGCATCGGTTTCCAGTCGGCCAACCTGATGCTTGAGCGGCACCTGCAGGACCACGGCGACCACCTGCGCCAGCTCGGCCTGTCGGTGTGGGGCACGGCCACCATGCGCACCGGTGGCGACGACATCGCCCAGGCCATGGCGCTGATGGGCGTACGGCCGGTGTGGGCCACGGGCAGTCAACGGGTGGATGACTTTGAAATCCTGCCGATCAGCCTGCTGGACCGCCCGCGCGTGGACGTCACGCTGCGCGTGTCCGGGTTTTTCCGCGATGCGTTCGCCAACCTGATCCGCCTGTTCGACGCGGCGGTGCAAGCGGTGGCGGCCCTGGATGAGCCGGACGACATGAACCCACTGGCCGCCAAGGTGCGCAGTGAGCGCGCGGCGTTGCTGGCGTCCGGCCTGGATGACGAGGTGGCGGCGAAACAGGCCGGCTGGCGTATCTTCGGGGCCAAGCCCGGTGCCTATGGCGCGGGCGTGCAGGGCGCCATTGACGGGCGTCTGTGGCAAAGCCGCGAGGACTTGGCCGAGGTCTACCTGAACTGGGGCGGCTACGCCTATGGCGGTTCCGATGAAGGCACCGCCGCTCGCGAGCAGTTCGCCCAGCGCCTGAGCCAGGTGCAGGCGGTGTTGCAGAACCAGGATAACCGCGAGCACGACCTGCTCGACTCCAACGACTACTACCAGTTCCAGGGCGGCATGCTCGCTGCCGTGGAAACCCTGAGCGGCGACAAGGCCGTCAGCTACCATGGCGACCACAGCCAGCCGGACCTGCCCAGGATTCGCACCTTGAAGGAAGAGCTGAACCGGGTGATCCGTTCCCGCGCCGCCAACCCCAAGTGGATCGACGGGGTGAAGCGCCACGGCTATAAAGGTGCGTTCGAAATGGCCGCGACCGTGGACAATCTGTTCGCCTTCGACGCCACCACTGAGCTGATTGACGATCATCAATATGCATTGCTCGCCGACGCCTACCTGCTCGACCCTGACACCCGAGCCTTTGTGCAGCAGCACAACCCCGCAGCGCTGCGTGATATGACCGAGCGCATGCTCGAAGCTCAGCAGCGCGGTTTGTGGCAGGAACCGGGGGCGTACCGCGAGGCGTTGGAAAACCTGTTGCTGGATATAGAAGAAGACAGCTGATGACCAATATTCCCCATTTCCCGCTGTCCGCCGTGGTCGGCGCCGACGACCTGAAACTGGCGCTGTGCCTGACCGCCATCGACCCGAAGATCGGTGGCGTGCTGATTGAAGGCCCACGCGGCATGGCCAAATCAACCCTGGCCCGTGGCCTGGCGGATCTGCTGGCCAGCGGGCAATTTGTCACCTTGCCGCTGGGCGCCACCGAAGAGCGTCTGGTCGGGACCCTGGACCTCGACGCCGCGCTGGGCGAAGGCCGTGCGCAGTTTTCCCCTGGCGTGCTGGCCAAGGCGGACGGCGGCGTGTTGTATGTGGATGAAGTCAACTTGTTGCCTGATCACCTGGTGGACCTGTTGCTCGACGTCGCCGCCAGCGGCACCAACCTGATCGAACGCGACGGCATCTCCCATCGGCATTCGGCGCGCTTTGTACTGATTGGCACGATGAACCCGGAGGAGGGCGAGTTGCGCCCGCAGTTGCTGGACCGCTTCGGTTTCAACGTAGCGCTGAGCGGGCAGACGGTGCCTTCCGAGCGCGGGCAGATCATCCGGCGTCGCCTGGATTTCGACAGCGACCCCGCCGCTTTCTGCGCGCAGTGGACCGAGCAGCAGGCAGCGTTGCGCGAGCGCTGCACCCAGGCGCGGGCGCGGCTGGACAGTATCGATCTGGATGATCAGGCCTTGGCGCAGATCACCGAGCGTTGCTTTGCCGCAGGTGTCGACGGCTTGCGTGCTGACCTGGTCTGGCTGCGCGGCGCCCGGGCCCACGCGGCGTGGCGGGGCGCGGATAAAATTGCCGAAGAAGACATCGAAGCGGTTGCGGAATTTGCCTTGCGCCACCGTCGCCAGGAGCAATCCCCACCGGCCAGCCCACCCAATCAAGGGCAGTCGCCGACACCCTCGGACACGTCGCCCGGGCAAGGCCAATGGGGCAACATGCCCGCGCCGGCCCTGCCCACCGGCACACGCCGAGACGTGCCCACCTGGCCAAAAAAGCCCTAGGCATTCGCCCCCGACCTGACGCGGGGGCGGATGCCCGCCCCAAGGCGGGGCGACTGGACAACGGCAGGCAGGGCAAGGCACGCAGTGCGCAGCAGGGTTCGATCAACTGGCCGGGCACCTTGCTCGGCGGTCGGCCGCACTCCCGTGAAGACCTGCGCTACCACCTGCGCAGCCGCTCGCCCCATGAGTTGTGGCTGGTGATCGTGGATGCGTCGGCGTCCACCCGGCGGCATCGTGCATTAACCGACGCGAAGGGATTGCTCGCCCAGCTGTTTGACGACGCCTACCGGCAACGCGCACGCATGGCGTTGTTGACCGCCAGCGGCCAGGCGCCGAAGTGGCAGGTACAGGGGTTGAAAGCAGCGAAAGGCCTGGCGGGCTGGCTGGATCAGTTGGGTGCAGGCGGTGGTACGCCATTGCTGGCGGCGCTGACCGAGGCCGGGCATTGGCTGCTGGCGCGGCGCAAGCGTTATCCCGCGGAGCAGCAGCGCGTGCTGGTGATTACGGATGGGCGACTCAAGGACATCGACGGGTTGCCGTTATTGGCGTGTGCGGGGTTGCTGGTGGATATCGAGCGCGGGCCGATCAGGCTGGGGCGGGCCCAGGCGTTGGCGGCGGGGTTGCAGTTGGATTATCGGCATATCGATGAGTTGTAGTGCCGGTACCGTCGCCATCGGGGGCAAGCCCACCTCCCACATTTGATCGAGTACACCCTTTGGAATGCGGTCAGTGTGGGAGGGGGCTTGCCCCCGATGAGGCCCTCAATACACCACACCCTCCATCAGCCAGCCCCCGGCACATTCGGCCAAAGATCCGCCACCAGGAACAACCGCTCGGCTTCCTCCCAATCCTCGCCGTTCTGCACCATGCGCACGAGCAACTGTGCGGGCGCCATCGGATCAAGGTCTGCCAGCCAGGCCTGCATCTGTCCTTCACTCCACACTTCATCCGCCGGGTAGTGCGCCGGCGCCAGCCACGCATGCCGGGGCAACGGTTGCCAGCGACCTGGCGCGCTCGCGCTGACAAAATCCCGCCAATCACGTTGATGCAACCAGCGCCCGCGCAAATGCTGCGGATGGGCGCCGTTGGGCGATTCGGCCTGGCCCGGCCATGGATAGAGCAAATACCCGCCGAGCCACAGGTGCGCGTCAAACTGCTGAATATCCAGGGCCGCCAACACCTCACGGCTCTCCGCTCGCGCCGAAATCGGTAATTGATGCTGAGCCAGGTGCGCCAGCTTGCGGTCCAGCCGATCGTGACAGCCCGGGCCCAGCCACTGCGCGGTGTCCCGGCCGTTGCCTTGCTGCGGGCCGAGATAGAGCTTGATCGCCAGTTCTAGGTGGTGCACGCCATCGCGGTCGCGCAGCAGCATGTCCAGCTCGCCCAGGGTGTGCCCGGCACGGCGGATCGGCAGGTTGGCGGCGAGCAATTCCACCCCCGGCGCGTGCTGCACGGCGAACTGCCACAGGCGTTCGTAGTACAGACCCAGGCGCCGGGTGCGCGACAGGCTCAGCCAATGCTGCAAGGCGCGGCTGTCCTGGTCGAGTGCGCGTAGCCAGTGTTCAAGACGCTCGGGCGCCTGCACCCAGTCGCTGCCCGCCAGCGGGTGGCGCTGCGGCCAAGGTGTTTGCGCGAGCATCGGCGGGGCAAGCATCACCCACGCCAGGTCGCGCACCTCGGGGTGGCGCAGCTGGCGGGGCAGGTTGTGCAAATCCGGGAACACAGTCATGGTCCGAGCATAGCCCTTTAACCGTTGCGCAGGTGGGCGAGAACCGTTGTCATCAAGGCTTCACGGCGACAAAGGATTTTGCCTGAGGCGGCCTTTCGCCCATAATCGTTTCTTTTTTGCCACACCCCCAATCCCGCAGGAGCCCCATGGAGCACTTTCGCAATATCGGCATTATCGGTCGCCTGGGCAGTACCCAGGTGTTGGACACCGTCCGCCGGCTGAAAAAATTCCTGCTGGAACGCCACCTGCATGTGATCCTCGAAGACACCATCGCCGAAATCCTCCCCGGCCATGGCCTGCAAACCTCCTCGCGCAAGATGCTCGGCGAAGTCTGCGACATGGTCATCGTGGTCGGCGGCGATGGCAGCCTGCTCGGCGCGGCCCGGGCCCTGGCGCGGCATAACGTGCCGGTGCTGGGGATCAACCGCGGCAGCCTGGGGTTTCTCACCGATATTCGCCCCGACGAGCTGGAAGTCGAAGTGGCCAAGGTGCTCGACGGCCACTACCTGGTGGAAAACCGCTTCCTGCTGCAGGCCGAAGTGCGCCGTCACGGCGAAGCCATCGGCCAGGGCGATGCGCTCAATGACGTGGTGCTGCACCCGGGCAAATCCACGCGGATGATCGAATTCGAGCTGTATATCGACGGCCAGTTCGTGTGCAGCCAGAAGGCCGACGGCCTGATCGTCGCCACCCCGACCGGCTCCACCGCCTACGCGCTGTCGGCCGGTGGCCCGATCATGCATCCCAAGCTCGATGCCATTGTGATCGTGCCGATGTACCCCCATATGTTGTCCAGTCGGCCAATTGTGGTCGATGGCAACAGTGAGCTGAAAATCGTGGTGTCCAAAGACATGCAGATCTACCCGCAAGTCTCCTGTGACGGGCAGAACCATTTCACCTGCGCCCCCGGTGACACCATCACCGTGAGCAAGAAGGCACAGAAGTTGCGGTTGATCCACCCGCTGGATCACAACTACTACGAAGTGTGCCGCACCAAGTTGGGCTGGGGCAGCCGCTTGGGGGGTGGAGGCGACTGATGCTCGATCCCGCGCGTAGCTACGACCTGATTGGTGACGTGCACGGTTGCGCTCATACCCTTGAGCACTTGCTCGAGCAGTTGGGCTACCACAAGCAGGCTGGCACCTGGCGCCATCCGTCGCGCATGGCGGTGTTCCTGGGCGATATCATCGACCGTGGCCCTCGCATTCGCGAGGCGCTGCATATCGTCCACGACATGGCCGAGGCCGGCCAGGCGCTGTGCATCATGGGTAACCACGAGTTCAATGCCCTGGGCTGGGCCACACCGGCGCCGCCGGGCAGTGGCAAGCAGTTCGTGCGTGAGCACACCCCACGGCATGAACGGCTGATCCACGAGACCCTTACCCAGTTCGAGCACCACCCGGCCGACTGGCACGACTTCCTCGGCTGGTTCTACGACATGCCGCTGTTTGTCGATGCCGGGCGTTTCCGCGTGGTGCATGCGTGCTGGGACGACGGCTTTATCCAGCCACTGCGCGCGACGTTCCCGGATGGCTGCATCGACCAGCACTTCCTGCAGGCCGCCGCCGTGCCCGGCAGTTTTGCCTGCAACGCCTTCGACCGCCTGTTGCGCGGCACCGATATGCGCCTGCCGGACGGCCTGACGCTGACCGGTGGCGATGGCCTGACGCGCTCGTTCTTCCGCACCAAGTTCTGGGAAGACGACCCGAAAACCTACGGCGACATCGTGTTCCAGCCCGACGCCTTGCCTGAGCCGGTGGCGCGCACGCCCTTGTCGCCCCATGAAAAAAATTCCCTGCTGCGCTACGGCGCCGACGAACCGTTGCTGTTCGTCGGCCATTACTGGCGCAGCGGCAAACCGGCGCCGATCCGCCCGAACCTGGCGTGCCTGGACTACAGCGCGGTGCTGTACGGCAAGCTGGTGGCGTATCGGCTGGACCAGGAAACCCGACTGGATCCGCATAAATTCGTATGGGTCGACGTTGAGCGACCCGAGGTGATTGTATGAGTGCCGTGCCCGTATTGCGCTTGCCGTTGAGCGTCGACCTGGGCGGTTTCGTGAAATTGCTGCAACGCATGCAAGTGCCCCATCGCGTCAGCGAGGAAGCCGGCGAGCAGGTGTTGTGGGTGCCCGAGACCATCAGCGACGACGTGCGCGTGCTGTACCAGCGTTTTCCCGCCGGTGATCCGGACCAGACGCTGGATATTCCCGAGCAGGCGCCGGTAACGCGTCCCGGCTTTGCCCAGCAAGTGCGCCATAGCCCGGTAACGGCGCTGGTGCTGCTGGCGAGCATCATTGTCGGCGCCGTGACCTTGCTGGGTGAAAACCTGCAGGCCATGAGCTGGCTGACCTTCCTGCCGTTCCGGGTGATGGGCGAGTACATCCAGTTCACGCCGTTCGCCGAGATGTTGGCCTCCGGTCAGTGGTGGCGGCTGGTCACGCCGATGCTGATCCATTTCGGCATCCTGCACCTGGCCATGAATGGCATGTGGTACTGGGAGCTGGGCCGGCGTATCGAAGTGCGCCAGGGCAGCATCAACCTGCTTGGCCTGACCCTGTTGTTCAGCCTGGTCTCCAACTACGCGCAATATGCCTACGGTGGCCCGGGTCTGTTCGGTGGCTTGTCCGGCGTGCTGTATGGCCTGCTCGGGCATTGCTGGATCTTTCAACTACTCTCGCCCAACCCGGCCTATCGCTTGCCCCGTGGGGTGCTGGTGATGATGCTGGTGTGGCTGGTGCTCTGCCTGTCAGGGCTGGTCTCGATGATCGGTTTCGGCGAAATTGCCAACGCTGCCCACGTCGGCGGCCTGGCCATCGGTTGCCTTACCGGTTTGCTGGGCGGTTTGTATAACCGTCGCAAATCCTCTCTTTGATAAGGAAGAGCCTTATGTCCTCTTTTGCTGAAATGATCGAAAACATCACCCCGGACATCTACGAGAGCCTCAAGCTCGCCGTGGAAATCGGCAAGTGGTCCGATGGCCGCAAGCTCAGTGCCGAGCAGCGCGAACTGTCCCTGCAGGCCATGATCGCCTGGGAGATCCAGAACCTGCCGGAAGACCAGCGCACCGGCTACATGGGCCCGCAGGAATGCCAGTCGAAGTCGACCACCGTGCCGAACATCCTGTTCAAGTCGGATGCGATCCATTGATTGAAATTGGTCGCGGTGCAGTCAGCAAAATGTCGGCGCAACTGGGTGAGCCGACCGTTCAATACGCGTTTCGTTTGGGCGATACCGAAGTGCCGGTCAACCCCCTGATCGGCACCCATGTACGCCTGGAATACCTCGGTGCCATCCATTGCAGCCATTGCGGCCGCAAGACCAAGACCAGCTTCAGCCAGGGCTACTGCTACCCGTGCATGACCAAGCTGGCCCAGTGTGACTTGTGCATCATGAGCCCGGAGCGTTGCCATTACGACGCCGGCACCTGCCGCGATCCTGGCTGGGGCGAGACATTCTGCATGACCGACCACGTGGTGTACCTGGCCAATTCGTCGGGGATCAAGGTCGGCATTACCCGTGCCACGCAATTGCCGACGCGTTGGCTGGACCAGGGCGCCAGCCAGGCGTTGCCGATCATGCGCGTGGCTACACGCCAGCAATCCGGGTTTGTCGAGGATGTGCTGCGCAGCCAGGTGGCGGACAAGACCAATTGGCGTGCGTTGCTCAAGGGCGACGCGGCGGCGGTGGACCTCAAGCAGGTGCGCGACGAGTTGTTCGCCTCCTGTGCCGACGGCCTGCTGCAATTACAGGAACGCTTCGGCCTGCAGGCCATCCAACCGGTAACCGACCTCGAACCGTTGGAAATCCGTTACCCGGTGGAGCAGTATCCGGCCAAGATCGTCAGCTTCAACCTGGACAAGAACCCGATTGCCGAAGGCACGCTGCTGGGGATCAAGGGCCAATACCTGATCTTCGACACCGGCGTGATCAATATTCGTAAGTACACGGCCTACCAGCTCGCCGTGCATCAGTAGAAGGATGCCACCCATGCGCACCGAACAACCGAAGATGATTTACCTGAAGGACTATCAGGCGCCGGACTACCTGATCGAAGAGACGCACCTGACCTTCGAGTTGTTCGAGGACCACAGCCTGGTCTACGCGCAGCTGGTAATGCGCCGTAACCCCGAGCGTGGCGCCGGCCTGCCGCCGCTGGTACTCGACGGCCAGCAGCTGGAGTTGCTGACGGTCAACCTCGGCGACCAGGAACTGAGCGAGGCTGACTACCAGCTGACGGACAGCCACCTGACCCTGCATCCGACCCGCGAGACCTTCACGGTCGATACCAGCGTGCGCATCCACCCGGAAAGCAATACTGCCCTGGAAGGCTTGTACAAATCCGGCAGTATGTTCTGCACCCAGTGCGAGGCCGAAGGTTTCCGCAAGATCACCTATTACCTCGACCGCCCGGACGTGATGAGTGCCTTCACCACCACGGTTATCGCCGAGCAACACCGTTACCCGGTGCTGCTCTCCAACGGCAACCCGATTGCCAGCGGCCCTGGCGAAGACGGCCGCCACTGGGCAACCTGGGAAGACCCGTTCAAGAAACCCGCCTACCTGTTCGCACTGGTGGCCGGTGATTTGTGGTGTGTCGAAGACAGCTTCACCACCATGACTAACCGTGAAGTGGCGCTGCGCATCTACGTCGAGCCGGAAAACATCGACAAGTGCCAGCACGCCATGACCAGCCTGAAAAAATCCATGCGCTGGGACGAAGAAACCTACGGCCGTGAGTACGACCTCGACATCTTCATGATCGTCGCGGTCAACGACTTCAACATGGGCGCTATGGAGAACAAGGGCCTCAATATCTTCAACTCCAGCGCCGTGCTGGCCCGGGCCGAAACCGCCACCGACGCCGCGCACCAACGGGTCGAGGCCATCGTCGCCCACGAATACTTCCACAACTGGTCGGGCAACCGTGTGACCTGCCGCGACTGGTTCCAGCTGTCGCTGAAAGAAGGTTTCACCGTGTTCCGTGATTCGGGCTTCTCCGCCGACATGAACTCCGCCACGGTCAAGCGCATCCAGGACGTGGCTTACCTGCGTACCCACCAGTTCGCCGAAGACGCCGGCCCCATGGCCCATGCGGTGCGCCCGGACAGCTTTATCGAGATATCCAACTTCTACACCTTGACCGTGTACGAAAAAGGCTCGGAAGTGGTCGGCATGATCCATACCTTGCTCGGCGCCGAAGGCTTCCGTAAAGGCAGCGACCTGTACTTCGAACGCCATGACGGCCAGGCCGTGACCTGCGACGACTTCATCAAGGCCATGGAAGACGCCAACGGCGCCGACCTCAGCCAGTTCAAGCGCTGGTACAGCCAGGCCGGTACGCCACGCCTGGCGGTGAGCGAGTCCTACGACGCTGCGGCCAAGACCTACAGCCTGACCTTCCGCCAGAGCTGCCCGGAAACCCCGGACAAGGTCGAGAAACTGCCGTTCGTAATTCCGGTCGAGCTGGGCCTGCTGGACGGGAAGGGCGCGGGCATTGCCTTGCGCCTTGTCGGTGAAGCGACAGCCGGCGGCACGTCCCGCGTGATTTCGGTGACCGAAGCCGAGCAAACCTTCACCTTCGTCGACATCGCCGAACAGCCATTGCCGTCGTTGCTGCGTGGTTTCTCGGCACCGGTGAAACTGAGCTTCCCGTACAACCGCGACCAACTGATGTTCCTGATGCAGCATGACAGCGACGGCTTCAATCGCTGGGATGCGGGGCAGCAGCTGTCGGTGCAGGTGTTGCAGGAACTGATCGGTCAGCATCAACAGGGCAAGGCGTTGCAGATGGACCAGCGCCTGATCACGGCATTGCGCAGTGTGTTGAGCGACGAAAGCCTGGACCAGGCCATGGTTGCGGAAATGCTGTCGTTGCCGGGCGAAGCGTACCTGACGGAAATCAGTGACGTGGCGGATGTGGATGCCATCCACGCCGCGCGTGAGTTTGCGCGCAAGCAACTGGCTGACAACCTGCATGAACCGCTGTGGTTGCGTTACCAGGCCAATCGCGAGCTGTCCAAGCAGACGCCTTATGTAGCCGCCGCCGAGCACTTCGCCCGGCGTGCCTTGCAGAACATCGCGCTGTCGTACCTGATGCTCAGCGGCAAGCCCGAAGTGCTGGCGGCGACGCTTGAGCAGTTCGACACCAGCGACAACATGACCGAGCGCCTGACCGCGCTGGCGGTGCTGGTGAACTCGCCGTTCGAAGCGGAGAAGACCCAGGCGCTGGCGGTATTTGCCGAGAACTTCAAGGACAACCCCTTGGTCATGGACCAGTGGTTCAGCGTGCAGGCCGGCAGCACGTTGCCGGGCGGGCTGGCGCGGGTCAAGGCGTTGATGGAGCACCCGGCATTCACTATCAAGAACCCGAACAAAGTGCGTGCACTGATCGGCGCGTTTGCCGGGCAGAACCTGATCAACTTCCACGCCGCCGACGGTTCGGGCTACCGCTTCCTGGCGGACCTGGTGATCCAGTTGAATGCTTTCAACCCTCAGATCGCTTCGCGCCAGTTGGCGCCGCTGACCCGCTGGCGTAAATACGACAGCGCGCGCCAGGCGTTGATGACGGCGGAGCTGGAGCGCATTCGTGGGTCGGGTGAGTTGTCCAGCGATGTGTTCGAGGTGGTGAGCAAGAGTCTTGCTTAAATAAACCGCTTCGGTAAAAAAAACGGCCTGTTCAGGCCGTTTTTTTTGCCCCGGAGCTTCGTTCAAGGAGCGCTTTTTTGCTGCTGACGTTTCCTGGCAGAAGGCTCTGCTAAGCTGCGGCACTTTTCCTTATTCGGTGGGATCAACGTGTCGCGTACCACTCGTCTACTCACTTTGTTGCAGGCCCTGCGGGGCAAGAAACGCCCGGTGACCGCCGCCGTGCTGGCGGCGCAGTTGGAGGTGTCGGAGCGCACGCTGTACCGCGACATTGCCGAGCTGACCGCCCTGGGCGCGCCGATTTTCGGCGAGGCCGGGGTAGGGTATGTGCTGCGCAGCGGGCTGTTTCTACCGCCGTTGATGCTCAACGCCGAGGAAACCGAAGCCGTGGTGCTGGGCTTGCGTTATGTCGATCAGCGCGGGGATGAGGTGTTGAGTCGAGCCGCCGCCAACGCGTTGGCCAAGATTGCCGATGTACTTGACCCTGCCGCCCAGGAAGCCTTGCGCAACCCGACGTTATTGCCCGGCCCGCCAGGGTTCGGCTACCCGGAAAACCGCGTGCCCCTCAATGTGTTCCGCGAGGCCATCCGCAATCAGGCCAAGTTGCATATCGACTACGCCGATGCCAGCCAGACCCAGAGCCAACGCCTGATCTGGCCCCTGGCCCTGGGGTTTCTCAATGAAGTGCGGGTGGTCGTGGCCTGGTGTGAGCTACGCGGCGCCTATCGCACCTTTCGCACCGACCGCGTGGCGAGTGCCAAGGCCCTCGGTGAACGTTATCCGGGGCGGCGCAGCGACTGGCTGCGGGCCTGGCGCAAGCTGATGGAGCAGAATGAAACCGGGCCGTTTACTCCTGACAAGAACTGACACATCCCTGGCTTAGCATGGTGCCACAACCACCTAAGAAGGAGCTTTGCCATGTCCCAGCCTGAACTGGCCCCAGCCATCGCGGCTTATATCGCGGCGACCAATGCCCGCGACACCTCGGTCATTGCCCACTGTTTTGCCGACGATGCCAATGTGTTCGATGAAGGCCAGCACCAGGTGGGCACCGCCGCCATTGCGCGCTGGATGGAAGACACCGGGCGCCGTTACCAGCCGCGTGTCGAGGTGCTCAAGGTGCAGCACCGCACCGGCAAGGTGCTGGTCAGCAACGCGGTTTCCGGTAATTTCCCCGGCAGCCCGCTGGAGTTGCGCTACACCTTTCGCCTGAACGCGCAGGGCAAGATTTCACGACTGGACATCTCCCTGTAGGTCATAATCGCGGGCATGACTTTCGACTCGCCCCTCGCTGCCTACCAACACGCCATCGCCCAACAGGGTTTCGTCGTCGACGACGCCCAGCGCCGGGCGGTGGACGCCCTGCAAGCCTGCCATGCGGCCTTGCATCAAGGCCATTCGCCCGTGACTGGCGTTTACCTGTGGGGGCCAGTGGGCCGTGGCAAGACCTGGTTGATGGATCAGTTCTACCAAAGCCTGCGGGTGCCCGCACGGCGTCAGCATTTTCACCACTTCATGGGCTGGGTGCACCAGCGTCTGTTCCAGCTCACCGGCACCCATGACCCGTTGCAGGCGCTGGCGCGGGAATTGAGCCGGGAGGTGCGGGTGTTGTGTTTCGACGAGCTGTTCGTCAATGACATCGGTGACGCGATCATCCTCGGCCGGCTGTTCCAGGTCATGTTCGAGGACGGTGTGGTGATGGTCTGCACCTCCAATCAACCGCCGGCCCAGCTGTATGCCGATGGCTTCAATCGGGAGCGCTTCCTGCCGGGCATTGCGGCGATCGAGCGGCATATGCAAGTGGTGGCGGTAGACGGTGGTGAGGATCATCGCTTGCATCCCGGTATTGGCCTGCAGCGCTATTGGGTGAACCGACCCGACGCGCTGGCGAATGTGTTCGAACAATTGGCTGAAGGGCAAGCGGTAAGTCGTGGCCCGGTCACCGTTGGCCATCGTTCCATCGTTTGCGTGCAGGCCAGTGACAGCGTGCTTTGGTGCCGCTATGCCGACCTCTGCGAACAACCCCTGGCGGCGATGGATTTCATGTTGCTGTGCGATCGCTTCAAGGTGATCCTGCTGGGGGAGGTGCCCAACCTGAGTGCGCAACAGCGTCCAGGCCGGATTGCCCGTGGCACCGAGGATGGGGCCGAGCGTGTGGTAGCCGGTGATCGCGAGCTGCCGCAGTTGTCGGTGCACGACGACAGTGTGCGTCGGTTCATCGCCTTGGTGGACGAGTGCTACGACCGCAAGGTGCCGTTGTTTATCGAAGCCCAGGTGCCGCTGGAGCGCCTGTATACCGATGGTTACCTGGGGTTTCCTTTCCGTCGCACCCTGAGCCGGTTGCAAGAAATGCAGCTGCAGCGCTTCGGCTGAGACCTGTACGAAAAAAGCCCTGAATTAGCACTTTGTGCTTTTTTAGCGCTAAAGCCTTCGCGCTTTCGGGCGCACATTTGTAGTTAATCTCCTTCATCTGGTGCTGACTCCACGCTTACAATCGTGCCCCTCAAAGGGAGCAGATTCCCTTGTAGTCGTGATCGAGGACGGAAATGGACACCCCAGATATCCTGGTGCTGCAAGCCAGCTACACCAATCCTGTGCATGCCGAAGCCATTCGCCGCGTGCTTAACCATTACGCAGAAGACCCGATGGGTGGCGGCCACAGCCTGCCCGCCGATCTACTGGAGCAACTGCCGGCTGAGCTGGCCAAGCGCCCCCACGCCTTCAGTGTATTGGCGTTTGTCGGCGGTGAGCCGGCCGGTCTGGTGAATTGCTTTGAGGGGTTCTCCACCTTTGCAAGCCGACCTTTGGTCAACATTCACGACGTGGTGGTGATGAATGAGTTTCGCGGCTTGGGGCTGAGCCAGAAAATGCTGCTGAAGGTCGAGGAAATTGCCCGCCAGCGTGGTTGCTGCAAGATCACCCTGGAGGTGCTGGAAGGTAATGCCGTCGCCCAGTCGGCGTATCGAAAGTTTGGTTTTGATGACTCGAAGTTTGATCCGGCCCATGGGCGCATGTTGTTCTGGAACAAACCGCTTTAATAAATAGCGGGCGAAAAAAAGGGCGCCTTTAGAGGGCGCCCAATAAACCGTTTGCCAACGGAGCGGAGTGGCCCCGGGTAGTGCGGATTAGCCAAAGATTAAATTAACTCTTGGGTTGTTCCTGTTCGGCAGTATTGGTTTTCGGTGTCTTGCCGTCGGCGGACGCCGTTTGTTCAGTCGTGCCGTGAAGTGTCTGCTGCGTGAAGGTGAAATCTTTGTAGAACTGCTTCGAACGCTCCGAGCCGCCTTCTGCAAACGCGGCAGCGGAGGTCAGGGTCATCAGGCTGGCAAGCATCAAGGTAGCAAGTTTCATCGCAGTGTTCCCATTAAGAATGATCGGTATCCGGTCGCTCCTTGATCAGAATCATGGAGCGACTATGGCGATATCTTATTAAGTGGGAGTTAACATGACGCTGATCGAAAGTTAACGATTTCGTTAACTTTGCAGACGCTGTTTATAGTCTCCAGTCCAGCGCAAGCGTGACGGCCCGTGGGTCACCCCAATACACGCCGTTATAAAAGCCGACGCGTTCGTAATATTTTTTATCAAATAGATTATTAATGTTAAGCGACGCCGAAAGATGCTCGTCGAATTGATAGCGGGACATCAGGTTGACCACGGTGTAGGCCTGTTGCGTGATCTTCGCCCGTTCGGTCACCCGTGTGTTGCCGACGAGAGCCCCTGTGGGTCGATCGCTCCAATCGTAAATGTCGCTCTGCCAGTTCACCGCGCCGCCGACCGTGAGGTTGCGCCACGCCCCCGGCAATCGGTAGGCGCTGGAGACCTTCAGCAGGTTCAGCGGCTGCCCGGTGTTGTTGCGTTTGCCTGAGCCGTTGACCGAATGGGTGTAGGTGTAGCCGGCCGTCAGGTTCCAATCGGGCATGATTTCCCCGGCAGCTTCCAATTCGAAGCCGTTGACCTTGTTACCTTTGCCGCCGGACTTGTAGTACTCCTCGCCAGTGGTCGGGTTCCGCGCTACCGAGTCGTCCCGCTCTGCGACGTTGTCCTGGGTGCTCCAGAAGTACGCAGCCGCCAGGTTCAAGCGTTCGCCCAGTACGCTCCCTTTAAGGCCGACCTCATAGTTGCTGCCCACCACGGGTTCCAGGTACTTCTTGCTGGCATCCTTGAGGCTTTGTGGCTTGAAGATGTCGGTGTAGCTCGCGTAGACGGTGTACTCCGGCGTCAGGTCGTAGAGGAGGCCGGCGTAGGGCGTCCACATATCATTGTGGGTCTGGCTGGTTTTGCCGGCTGCAGTAAGCTGGTCGTTGGCATCGTATTGTGGGGCCGCGCTTTTCAGTTCCCAACTGCCATAGCGGCTGCCCAGCACCGCATGCAAGCGCTCGGTAAGGCTCAGGCGCGTGGCCAGGTAGCCGGCCTTTTGTTGCTTGCTGCTGTGTTCGCCCTTGAGGTCGGTGACGGTGTCGCCGAACTTGGCGATCCCGCCCATGTATTTCCAGTCTTCGATGGTGTAGTAGCCGGCAGGTATGTTGCTGCGCATCACGGGGGAGACATCCCGCTGCGTGGCCTCGCCATAGCCCATCATCAATGCATGTTCGCGGCCCAGCAGCGCATAGCTGCCGGCGAGGTTGAGGTCGAGGGCCTCCATTCTGGAGGTGCCGCGCATATGGCTCGCCCAAGCGGTCATGCCGCTGCGATCATCGTTGGGGAAGCCCGCGCCGCCGTAGTACACCTTGCCATCCGTGTCGCTCTGGCGATGGGTGTAGGCGGCCTTCACGTGCCAGTCGCCGCCCAGCCTATGGTCGAGGGTCGCGAAGGTGGTCTTGTCCGTCAGCGGCCAGGAACTCCAGTGCGCCGCCATATTGGTGGAGCGCGACAGCCCGGCCTTGCCGCCCTGGCTGTTCCAATACGGCACGGTGCCCCATGAGGTGCCTTGGACCTGCTTGTTCTGGTAATCGAAACCTACGGCCAGCACGGTATCGTCTGAAAGATCACCTTCCAGAATGCCGTAGCCGACCGCCCGCTGCAGGCCATAGTTGTCGCGGAACGATTGGCTGTCTCGGTAGGCCAGCACTGTGCGCCCGCGCAGCTTGCCGTCCAACGCCAGCGGGCCGCCCACGTCCAGGTAGCTGTAGTAGTTGTCATGGCTGCCGGCGCTGACGCCGGTTTTCGCCTGCCATTGGGCAGTCGGGCGCTTGCGCACCATATTGATGGTGGCCGAGGGGTCGCCGGCGCCGGTGGTCAATCCCGTGGCACCGCGTACCACCTCGATGTGGTCATAGATGATGGTGTCGGCGTCGGACTTCATGTAGCCGAAGGTATTGAGCATCCCGTCAATCTGGAAGTTGGTGATGCCGTAGCCGCGGGAGGAATAGGACACGCGGTCGGAGTCGTTATGCTGGACGTTGATCCCGGTGGTCTGGCGCAGCACGTCGGTCAATGTATTGAGATTGAAGTCATCCATCTGCTGGCGAGTGATCACCGAGATCGATTGTGGGGTTTCCTTGACCGACAGGTTCAGGCGGGTGGCGGTACTCATCGAGCCCGTGGTGTAGGCGCCGGTGTGTTCGGTGGTGGCACCCAGGCCTTCGGCAGAGATGTTGGTCGCGCCAAGTTCGAGCGGGGCATGTTCGGGGTCGGTTTCAGCCAGCAGGTCCGGGCTTAACGCGGCGCCGCACAGGCCGAGTGTGAGGGTCATGGAACGGGTAAAAGGCGCGAACATCGCGGAAGACTCCTTGTCGTCTTTGTGGCCACCCCGGAAAGGGAAGGCCTTGGCTCAAAGACGAAAGGAGCGGGGAAACTTTAGGCTTAAACGAGAATGATTGTTATCTATCTGGTGCAAAGCCTATTTTTACTGAAGGACCACATCGGCCGGATTAACCTTTTTTGGCTTGATCAGGCTGAAGTCAATCAAGGCCTTTTGCGGGCGCATGTAGGGGTTGCCGATCATCAGCGGGCGCGACGTGAAGCTGTCGCTCACGACGCTCTTGCTGCGGTCCAGTTCGTTGAAACTCAGCCCGGCGAGGTCGGCCCAGGTATGGATCAATTGCGAGCTGCTGTAAGGGCGTTGCAAGTCGCCTGCAAACTTCCAGTCGTGGGTTTCGCGCCATTTCGGCGAGGCATAGGCCATGAACGGAATGGTGTACATCGGCGCCGTCGGCTTGCCTTCGTTACGTCCCAGGGTGGCGTGGCCAGCCGAGTCGAATACATCTTCACCGTGGTCAGACAGGTATAGCAGGAAGCCGTTGGGATCGGTCTTGGCGTAGTCCTTGATCAGGCTAGACACCACGAAATCGTTGTACAGCACCGCATTGTCGTAGCTGTTGTAGGTGGGCAGTTGATCGTCACTGATCCCGGCAGGTACACCCTGGCGGTCGGTGAATTTGTCGAAGGTCGGCGGGTAGCGGTACTGGTAGCTCATGTGGGTACCGAGCAGGTGCACCACGATGAACTTGCGCTCGGCCGGATCGGCCAGGGCCTTGGAGAACGGTGCAAGGACGTCGCCGTCGTATTGGCGTGCGTTCTGGTTGCGGTTGTTGTTCAGGTACACCTGCTCGTCGGCCTGTTCGGAAAAGGTCGTGAGCATGGTGTTGCGCTTGGTCATGGTCTGCTGGTTGGTAATCCAGTAGGTCTTGTACCCGGCTTGTTTCATCACGCTGACGATCGACGGTGTCTTGAGGTAAAGATCGGGGTTCTCCTCGTCGGCGAACGTCAGTACCTGTTGCAGGGCTTCGATGGTATAGGGGCGCGGGGTGATGACGTTGTCGAACACCGCCAGTTGGTCGCGCAGCTTGTCCAGCTCCGGCGTGGTGTTGCGCGGATAGCCGTAGAGGCTCATGCGCTGACGGTTGGTGGACTCACCGATCACCAGCACCAGGGTCGAAGGCTGGCCGGCCATGGTGTCCTTGAGGTTGGTCAAGGGTGGGATCTGGCTGGCGCTGTCGAGCATGCCTTGCATGTTGTCCAGCTGTTCGGTGTAGCGGCGGTAGGCAACGATCATCTGCCAGGGCACAGCCGGTTCGATGCGCGATTCGAAGCGGTCGATGGCGTCGTCCAGGGTGTCGCTGCGGGCAATCTGCTTGACCAGCGGGTAACCGATAATGGCCACCAGGATCGCCGTTGCCGCCACCAGGGCCTGGCCGCGCGGCAAATACACCGGGCGTACCCGGGTCCACAGGAAAATAGCCACGGCGGTGTGGGCAATGAACGCCAGCACGATCCACCAGGCGAAGTATTGGGTGGCGTACTCGCCGGCTTCAGAGATGTTCGACTCGAACATGATGAAGATGACGCTTTGGGAAAATTCCTGCTGGTAGATGAAGAAATAACCCAGGCTGGCCATGGAACAGGCCCATAGCACCACACCGATCAGGGCGGCAAGCAAGCGCGTACGCCGGGGGAATACCAGCAGTGGCGCGAGCCATATCGCGCTCATGAAGAAGGCTTGGCGAAAACCACTGAAGCCGGAAGTGCCGCTGAGTTGGATCAGCAGTTGGGTAATGCCGGAGAAGTACCAGAAAAACAGGAATAACCAGCCAAGGCCGGCCCAATCAAAGCCTTTCGCAGACGTGGTGCTGCGTTCGAACATCGCCATCCAGTGCTCCAACCCGGTAATTTTTCAGTTGGCGCGCAGGGCTGCGCGCAACAGAGGCCACCCTTGCATGGGGTGGCCCTTGGGGGCGGGAGTATCGGGAAGGGCATGTGAAAACTTTGTGAGATTTATGTAGCCGTAATCTTACAAATTAATAACGGGCTCAGCAGAGTGCAGGCTGCACACCGGAAGGCTGATCAAGCTGGGCTTGAATGATATGAGCACGCAGGCGCATGACTTCCTGCTGCAGCTGTTCGCGTTCGTCTTTCAGCTGGCGCAACTCATCACGACGGAGTGTGACGTAGAGGGTCTGTGGAGGACGGGTCATCTGTGCTGTGCTCATTGCTTACCTCGCAAATAGCCGGTGTGTCGCGGTGTGCCAGAACGCTTGAGTCGAGGTTCTCGGCAACAGTCGAAAGCAATTCTGAATTCTTTTTCACTTCAATGGAACTTTTTTATTTTTGGTGGTCGTGTGACTTTCGGGGGTGTGATGGTGAAACGATGGCAATTTTTTCCCATGAAACTACACGGTTCTGCCCTGGACTAACCCTCATTAGCCTCATTGCGCTATAAACTATGTCACACATTTTTTAGCAGTTAGGAGCATCAGCACATGCAACTGGGGATTATCGGACTAGGCCGCATGGGCGGGAATATTGCACGGCGCCTGATGCTCAACGGGCATACCACCGTTGTTTACGACCGTAACGAAGCATTTGTCAAAGTTTTGAGCGAAGAGGGCGCCACCGGCGTTGCCGACCTGAAGGCCCTGGTGGCCGGGCTGCAGAAACCGCGTGCTGTCTGGGTGATGTTGCCGGCAGGCGACCCCACCGAAAACACCATCAATGAACTCAGTGAGCTGCTGGAAGACGGTGACGTGATCATCGACGGCGGCAACACCAACTATAAGGATGACGTGCGTCGCGGCAAGGCCCTGGCGCAAAAAGGCCTGCACTATGTCGATGTCGGTACCTCCGGCGGCGTCTGGGGCCTGGAACGTGGCTACTGCATGATGATCGGCGGCGACACCGAGACTGTGCAGCGCCTCGACCCGATCTTCGCCAGCCTGGCACCGGGCCTGGGCAATATCCCGCGCACCAAGGACCGTTCCGCTGCGGCTGACAAACGTGCCGAGCAGGGCTACATCCACGCCGGCCCGGCGGGCTCCGGGCATTTCGTCAAGATGATCCACAACGGCATCGAGTACGGAATGATGCAGGCGTTTGCCGAAGGTTTTGACATCCTCAAGACCAAGAACTCGGAAAACCTGCCCGAAGACCAGCGCTTCGATCTCAACGTTGCCGATATCGCCGAAGTCTGGCGCCGTGGCAGCGTGGTCTCGTCCTGGTTGCTGGACCTGACCGCCGACGCCCTGGCCACCGATCCCAAGCTGGACGGTTACTCCGGTTCCGTGGCCGACAGTGGCGAAGGCCGCTGGACCATCGAAGCCGCCATGGAACAAGCCGTGCCGGTGCCGGTATTGTCCACTTCGTTGTTCGCGCGGTTCCGCTCGCGCCAGCAGAGCACCTACGGTGACAAGATGCTGTCTGCCATGCGCTTTGGCTTTGGCGGCCACGTGGAGACTTCCAAAAAATGACCGCCAACGGCAAGAAACTCAAGGCCGAACCTGCTCCACCCACCACCCTGTTTCTGTTTGGCGCCCATGGCGACCTGGTCAAACGTCTGCTCATGCCGGCGCTGTACAACCTCCGTCGTGATGGCTTGCTGGGGGATGGCTTGCGCATCGTTGGCGTTGATCACAACGCCATCAGTGATGCCGACTTCGCCAAGAAACTCGAGGACTTTATCCGCACCGAGGCGGCGAGCAAGATCAAGGGCAATGCGGATAACGCCCTCGATCCGACATTGTGGGCGCAACTGGCCAAAGGCATCAGCTACGTCGAGGGCGATTTCCTCGATGACAGCACCTACGCCGACATCGGCAAGAAGATCGCTGACAGCGGCACCGGCAACGCGGTGTTCTACCTGGCCACCGCACCGCGCTTCTTCAGTGACGTGGTGCAGCGCCTGGGCAGTGCCGGCCTGCTGACGGAAACCGATGACAGTTTCCGTCGCGTGGTGATCGAGAAGCCCTTCGGCTCCGACCTGGCCACCGCCGAAGCGTTGAACGCCAGCCTGCTCAAGGTGATGAGCGAGAAGCAGATCTATCGCATCGACCATTACCTGGGGAAGGAAACGGTGCAGAACATCCTCATCAGCCGTTTCTCCAACGTGCTGTTCGAAGCGTTCTGGAACAACCATTACATCGACCACGTGCAAATCACCGCCGCCGAAACCGTCGGCGTGGAGACGCGGGGCAATTTCTTCGAAAAAACCGGCACCCTGCGCGACATGGTGCCCAACCACCTGTTCCAGCTGCTGGCGATGGTGGCCATGGAGCCCCCGGCCGCCTTTGGTGCCGATGCGGTGCGCGGTGAAAAGGCCAAGGTCATCGGTGCGGTACGCCCGTGGTCCCTGGAAGACGCGCGGGCCAACTCGGTGCGCGGGCAATACACCGCTGGCGAAATCGCCGGCAAGTCACTGCCCGGCTACCGCGAAGAAGCCAACGTCGCTCCCGACAGCAGCACCGAGACCTTCGTCGCCCTCAAGGTGATGATCGACAACTGGCGCTGGGTCGGGGTGCCGTTCTACCTGCGCACCGGCAAGCGCATGAGCGTGCGCGACACCGAGATCGTGATCTGCTTCAAGCCGGCGCCCTATGCGCAGTTCCGCGACACCGAGGTGGATGAAGTCAAGCCCACCTACCTGAAAATCCAGATCCAGCCCAATGAAGGCATGTGGTTCGACCTGCTGGCGAAAAAGCCCGGGCCAACCCTCGACATGGCTAGCATCCAGCTGGGTTTTGCCTACAAGGACTTCTTCGAGATGCAACCGTCGACCGGGTACGAAACCCTGATCTACGACTGCATGACCGGTGACCAGACCTTGTTCCAGCGTGCCGACAACATCGAGAACGGCTGGCGTGCAGTGCAACCGTTTCTGGATGCGTGGAAGGAGGACGACGGGATCCAGACCTATAAGGCCGGTGAAGACGGGCCGGCAGCGGCTGATGTGTTGCTGGCGCGCGATGGCCGCACCTGGCACTCGCTAGGATGAGTGATGCAGCGATTCATCCCATCCGTTTTATCCTCAGCGACGTGGACGGCACCTTGCTGCATCCGGATCACAGCCTGAGCCAGCGCACCGCCGATGCGGTGAGCGCCCTGCGCGAGGCCGGGGTGTTTTTCAGCCTGGCCAGCGGGCGACCGCCGAAGGCCATGCTGCATCTGATCGAGACATTCGGGATCGATATGCCGGTGGCGGGCTTCAACGGCGGCACCTTGATCAACCCGGATGGCAGCATCCTGGTTGCCCACCACCTGCCGGCGGAGGCGGCGCTGGTGACCCTGGCGCTATTCTCGGCCGAGCCGGATGTGGAGGCGTGGGTGTTTGCCGACGGTGACTGGCTGCGCCGCGGCCCGCCAGGGCCGGTGGAACCGCGCGAAGCCCATGGCCTGGGATATGGACCGGTGGTGGTGGAGAGTTTCGAGCCCTACCTGGATCGTATCGACAAGATCGTTGCAGCGAGCAACAACACCCAATTGCTGGTGGCGTTGGAAGCGCAATTGCAGCCCAAGGTCCAGGGCTTGGCCCAAGTGTCGCGTTCGCAGCCGATTTATCTGGATGTGACGGCCATGTTGGCCAACAAGGGCGAGGCGTTGAAGACGCTGGCGGCGCACCTTGGGGTGCAGCTGGAACAGACGGCGGCCATCGGTGACGGGGGCAATGATCCGGCGATGTTTCAGGTGGCCGGGTTGTCGATTGCCATGGGGCAGGCGGAAGAGGTCGTCAAGCGCCAGGCCAGTGTCGTTACCGGCAGCAATGTCGAGGATGGCGCTGCCGAAGCAATCGAACGGTTTATTCTCGCGGCGCGATAAGCGTCTTAAGTTGTATTGCGCAACTTGCGATCACTGTTTTGCAGTGATCGCAAGTTGGTCGCGATTTACTTCGGCATGGCCCAGGACTGCAACTGGTAGCCATCCTTGTCGAGCTCGGCGCGGGCCTGCAACAGCAAGTCTTCCAATTGCGCCGGGTCGCTATAAGTGTTCGACGACAGTTGTTTGCTGCCGATACGGGTATTGGTGCGGTCGATGACACTCAGGCTCAGGGCGCCGTTGCCATCGTGCCAGGCCACGCATTGAAAGGGCTGGAAAGCACGGTCTGCGATCAAAAGAGCTTCGTTGATGCGGAGCGGGGCGTTCATGTGGGTCTCTCTCTAAATGCCCATTCAAGTGAGTGCCGGCGGTTGGGCTGACCGTGCGGCGGGTTACTTGTACTGATGCGCGATGGCGGGGTACGGGTCACATGTTAGAGCAACAATTTTCAACTTTTCCTGACTAACGTCATGTAAGCGGCTGTTTTGAAAGCGGATTGAAAGCTTTGCGATGGCGCAACTTTCTGCCCTCTAACCCGAGCACTGGCTTTTTGCCCGCTCTTATAGCAAAACGATACAAGCGGGCGTCAAGATCTTGCTAGGGTTATCGACAGCCAATACAAACTATTGTTTCTAAATAACTTTAATAATATTGACGCCAAGGATCAGTCATGGGTGTGCCCCTCGTCCAACGTCGTTTGCTCGTGGTTGACCCCTGTGACGACTGTCACGGCTTGCTGCCCGGTTTGCGTACGGCGGGGTGGGATGTGGACAGCTGTGCACTGCAATCGGTGGGAGAGCGCTCCTGCGATGTCGGCCTGTTGCGCCTGCAGCCCTATCACCTGGAGCGGCCCGAAGCCGTCAAGGAACTGATCAGCCGCAGTGGCACCGAGTGGATCGCCGTACTCAGCCAGGATGTGCTGCGCCTGCAAAATGTGGGCGACTTCGTCTGCGAGTGGTTTTTCGACTTCCATACCTTGCCATTTGACGTCGCGCGGGTGCAGGTGACTCTGGGCCGCGCGTTTGGCATGGCGCGCCTGCGCGGCAAGGGTCACACGCCGGTTGATGAAGGGCATGAACTGCTGGGTGACAGCCGACCCATTCGTGAGCTGCGCAAATTATTGTCGAAGCTGGCGCCCACGGAGTCCCCGGTGTTGATCCGTGGCGACAGCGGCACCGGTAAGGAGTTGGTGGCCAAGACCCTGCACCGCCAGTCCCAGCGCCATGCCAAGCCCTTTGTCGCGATCAACTGCGGCGCCATTCCCGAACACCTGATCCAATCCGAGCTGTTCGGCCATGAGAAGGGCGCGTTTACCGGTGCCCATCAGCGCAAGGTCGGGCGCATTGAAGCGGCCCATGGCGGCACTCTGTTCCTCGATGAAATCGGCGATTTGCCCATGGAGCTGCAGGCCAACCTGCTGCGCTTTCTCCAGGAAAAGCAGGTCGAGCGGGTCGGCGGCAGCCAGCCCATTCCGGTCGATGTGCGAGTGCTGGCGGCCACCCACGTCGACCTCGAAGCGGCTGTCGCCAAGGGCTCTTTTCGTGAAGACTTGTACTACCGGCTCAATGTGCTGCAGGTGGTCACCGCGCCTTTGCGCGATCGCCATGGTGATGTGGCGATGTTGGCCAACCACTTTTCGCGCTTCTACAGCCAGGAAACCGGTCGACGCCCCCGCAGTTTCAGCGAAGACGCCTTGGTGGCCATGGGGCAGCACCTGTGGCCGGGCAATGTCCGCGAGTTGGCCAACCGCGTGCGCCGCGGCCTGGTACTCGCCGAAGGGCGCCAGATCGAAGCCGCCGATCTGGGATTGGTGGGCGAACAGGCAATTTCGCCCCCCATGGCTACACTGGAAGACTACAAGCACCGCGCCGAACGCCAGGCGCTGTGCGATGTGCTTAACCGGCACAGCGACAACCTGAGTGTCGCGGCCCGCGTGCTGGGCATTTCCCGGCCGACGTTCTACCGGTTGTTGCACAAGCACCAGATCCGCTAGGGCGGGTAAACCGAAAAGCCCCGCAACGACCCTTATCGTTGCGGGGCTTTTCCTTATGGATGTTGCGTCAAGTTAATCAGAAGTAATACGGGAATTTCAGGCTGAACGTAAAGTCCGGCGCATCATCCGTCATGCCGATTGCAAGGTTCGGCACGATCGTCAGGTTATCCGACGCCGCAATGGTCATCCCCACGTTGAAATAGCCGGCGTTGGCATCGCTGGACACCACCGATTGCCAGTCGCCGCCGTTGGGCTTGAGCCTGCTCTTGCGCTGCACCAGGTCGGACACCGAGAACGACATACTCATCTTCTCGTTGAGGGCGAAGGCCACGCCGACACCGAACTGGAAACTGTCGCCCAGGCTGACCTTGCCGCCGACCTTCTGGTTGACGTCACTGCTGATGTCATCGAACGATTCTTCGAAGTTATGGGTGTAGGACAGCGAACCAAACAACACGGCAGGGTCGAAGGTCTTGACCAGGGAGATCCCCGGCGTGATCGACCAGACCCCATTGCCCGTAGGCAGGCTTTCCGGCACGAACAGGTTGTCGTTGCCGGGTGTATTGATCAGCTTGATACCAAACGGTTCTTTACCCGTAGGGGCCTTGACCCGCACCGATACCACGGCATCCGGCAGGGTGGGGGTTTCGTCGAGGAACTTGTAGGCTACGCCGAAGTTGACGTCGCCGATGGTCGGATCGCGGGTGACCGACTGTTCCGACGTCGCGGTACCGTTGTTGCCGGCACCGGCAGACTGGTAAGTCGATTCGCGGTACACAACCGGCACGTTCACGTCGAACTGCCAGCGGTTATCGACGTTGTAGCGCCCGGTCAGGTCCAGGGTCCAGTTATCGGACTTGATCCGGTCCAGGTTGATATTGCCGAGGAAAATCGAGTCCAGCGCCAGGAACCCGTTGAGGGTCAACTGGCGGGCGTCGTAACGGGCATAGGTGACGCCGGTTTCGAAGCTGAACTTGCCATTGCCGAAAAAGCCGCTGGCTTCGTTATAAAGGTTGCTGACACTTTGTGCCGGGGCGGAGTCGTCCTTGAGGGATTGGCCGTAGGAACTGCCGCCGCCACCGCCCGCGCCACCGGATGCTGCTGCGGCACCCGTGCCAGCGACGGTGGTGCCGCTGGCTTTTTGAAAGTCTGCCGGGGATTTGGCCAGGCGCCTGGGGGCCGGGGTGGCGGGTTGGTCTTCGACCTGACGCACGCGCTGCTCCAGGACGGCCAGCGCCTTTTGCTGCACTTCGTATCGCTGCTTGAGTTCCAGAAGTTCCTGTTTGAGGGTTTCGATGTCGCTATCTGGCGCTGCATACAGAACGGATGCGGGCAAGAGCGTACTTAAACAGATCACAGCACGGAGCGATAACGATCGATGCATGAAATAAGCCGTCCTTTTCTAATGCGTAAGTGTCGACGGTCAGCGTAGTTCAATAACCAAGCGTGCGTAGGGCTTTTAGTTGATCCAAGTTGCAATTTAAGGCGCCGTTGTTCAAACCGTTGTTGTTCATCACTACGTTGAGTTGGGTCATGTTGTTGACGAAGTTAGTGTTGCCGGTCAGGACCGTGCCTTGCAGCACATTCCCGCCACCGATCTGCTGCAGGCTGTTGCCTTGGTTGTGGTTGGCCTGGATCGCCATCTGCAAGCCACCGTTGTTGGCCGACACGCTCACGCGGCCTGCCGCGCTGTCACCGGTCACCGTACCTCCGGCGACCAGCACTTGCCCCGATTGCACGATGTTGGAGGGTGCAAAACCGTTTTCGACGGTGATGCCCACATTGTTGTAGGCGGTGTTGCCATCGCCGGCGGTACGCACGCTCTGCGTCACGCCCTGGCCGCTGCCCAGGCCGGCGCCACCGGTTACCGTGCCGGTGCCGGTGTTCGGGTTCGTGCCGTTGCCGGTCGAGCCAGTGGTTTGTACGTAGAATTGCGGGGTAATGGTCGACGAGTCGACCTGCATACTGGCCTTGCCGGTAATGCTGTCACCCACGGCATTGGTCCAGGTGCTGCTCATGACAATGCCGAAGCTGATGATTCGCCCGGGCATCACGTAACGGCCGCGCAGGTCGGCCATTTCCGAGTCCTTGAGTTCGATGGGTTTGAACCCCGACGAAGCATAAGCGGGCATTGAGGCTGCCAGACACAAGACCGTCAGCCAACGGGAAGTGTTCATCTGCTGCTCCTGGAGCGTCCTGCCCCTTATTGCGCTTCTTAGAAGAAGTCGCTCTGGATAAAACCGAAATCCATCAGCTCGGCATCGCCTACGGGCCTGAATTCATTCATCTGGTTTTTGGCGGTCAGCGGTGTGGGCGGGTCGAGCAGGGCATTGGCCTTGTCATAACCTTCACCCAGCACGGCGAAGACGATGCCGTTCCAGCCCTTGACGAAGTCGTCATGCGAATAGCGCTTATGGCCCAGTACAGGGTCGCCGATATAGACCCAGTCCTTGTCGGCGCGCTGCATCACCACGAAGTGCTTGTAGCCACGAATTTCCAGCAGGACCACCACGGGGATCTTTACGGTGACCAGTGTTTCTGGCGCGATTTTGTAGCCCCGGGCACGCATGCCGATGCTTTCGAGGTAGCGCTTCATGTCCAGCATGGAAAACCCCTGGGTACGTACCAGGTCCTGGTCTGCATTGACCAGCATGCCTTTGATGACGTGATCTTCGTCTACGTCCAGCCAATAACCCTGGCGCAGGATGGTGGCGAGTGCCGCAGCACCGCAGCTGAAATCGGTTTTCTGTTCCACCAGGTTGGCGAACCGGCGCTCACGAATACTCTCGACCTTCTTGTAGATTACTGTACCGCCGGGCAGGGCGGAGATCGCCATGGTGCCTGCCCAGGTCGGGCCGGTGAGCAGCATCAGGAGGGTGAGGGTCGCGAGGCGCATGATCATGTGACCTGCTGGACACTGGAATAAAAAAGGGCCTTGTTGCCAAGGCCCCGTTGGATCAGAAGCGCACGCCGCTGGCGCAGACGCTGCAACCTTGACCGATCGACAGGCTGTTGCTGCCTTGGTTGCCCGAGCCGGACTGCAGGTTCACACCTACGTTGCCGGAGTTGCGGTTAACCGAGTTGTCGAGGCTGGAGTTGTTGGACACGTATTGGGCTTTGCTGCCATGACCATACCCGTAGCTGGTAGCGGCAGCGTTCAGGTAGCTGTTGGCGAGCGAGTTTTGCTCGGTGTTGGCGGCCGCTGCGATGTTTTTGCCATCAGCCGTGGTGATTGCCAGGTTGTTTTTACCCTGGTTGCCTTGACCGGCCTGGCCGTTGTAACCCAGGTTGCCGGAGTTACCGTTAGCCGAGCCATCCAACGAGGCGTTGTTTTGGGTGCCTTTGTTGACGAAGTTGTTCAGCCCGCTGTTTTGATTGACATCGACGACAGCGAATACGGTTGCAAAGTCACCTTTGGCACTGGAGATGGCGCCGGAGTTGTCTGCCTGGTTACCGCTGCCCGACTGGACGTTAACACCGGTGTTGCCGCTGTTGCCGTTTACCGAGTCATCGGCAGAGGCATTGTTTTCGGTCTTGGTGTCGTCAAACTTGTTGCCGACGCTGTTTTGTACATCGGTCACGACAGAGGCAACAACCCCGGTTGGTTGAGGCGCAGGGTGCCAGCCACCACCATTTGCTTGAGCAGCAGCAGCCATGAGTGCAGCCAGAGCGAAAACCAGTGGTTTCAGAGCCATTTGAGGTTTCATGGTGTTTCTCCTTGCTTCTAATTAGTTGGTTAAGTGTTGGTACGGTCTAACTAGTGCTACCAAGCGTTTACTTGATAGTGATGCCCAGGGTGTTAGCCACTCGGTTCCCCACCCCTGCACTCTGGTTCACCTGAATCACTCCTCGGCTGCCTGTGAAGGCCTGGTCGCTTGTAACGACAAGGCGGCTGCCAGTGGTGGGGGTGAGCCCTGAGTCGGTTGCCAGCGTCGTGGTGTTCTGTTGCAACAGGACGCTGTCATCAATGCTTTGCGGGCCAGGGTTGATGCTGATCCGCACGGCATTGATTGTTTGGTTATTGGCGCCGGCCGACTGGTTGATGCCCAGCACACCGTTGCCATTGGTAAAAGAGCTGCCCTGGATCGCCGCCTTGGCGTTCAGGGACGGGTCGACACTGCCATCGAGGCGCTGGATGTTGACGTTGGTGGCCTGGCCACCGAGCGCGATGGCGCGGCTGTTGGACATTTGTTGCTGGTTGCCGGCCGCCTGGTTGATCGACACGACACCCTCGTATTGTTGGCCGCTGTTGTTGATCACTGCCGTGTCGTCGGCGAATGCCGGGGCGCTGGCCAACAGGGCGAGAACGAGCAGGGAACGATTCATTACTTGCCCCCCAGCATGCTGCCGATGTTGTTCAACGGTGCCATGCCGCGCTGGACCGAGTCGCTGATCTGCCCGCCCATGCTGCTGCCCGCACCGTGGCCGGCGGCAGAGCTGGCCCCCAGGGTGGACATGCTGCTTTGTGTGGTGTGCAGGCCGGTCAAGGTGCCATTGGTCTGAACAGCGCGGACGATGCTTGAGCCGCTGCTGACGCCGCCGATATCACTATCACTGAGCTCGCCAGTGGCACCGATGATTTCTCGGCTGGGATTGGCGTTGGCAGTAGAGGGGTAGGGGTCTTTACCGAAGGCGGCGCGGCCGTACATATGAGCCTGTACGTTGCGCCCCGTCACGATCACGCCGTCACCTGCAAAGCTTGGAACACTGATGCCGACGCTGAGTACACAGCTGATCAGCAGTACGTTCATTGGACCTTGAGTGAGTGTAATCACGGTGGCATTCCCTGTTCTTCGCGCTGACCCTAAACAGCGCTGTAAGGGATAGAGCAGAAGCCGTGCCGCTTTTTATTTTTTATTGTTATTCAATGAGTTGGAATTATTTTTGGGCAAAGTGATGTCAGTGCTGTTTCACCGCTGATACAGCTTGTGTTCGGCCATGTGCACACCGCCATACCACAAACGATTCACCCCGCTGTATCAGCGCTGTAACACTGTGCATGACAAAACGATGACTCCGCCCAGTGCGGGCGGTCCAGAGGAGTCGAGTGTTTCAAAAATGGACACTTCGGGCGCAAACGCGCCCAGGCTTGTGGCCAGCGTTCAGCCTTTGGGGGATTTACGCGGGATGGAATTGATGACGGGGTTGCCATCCTGGTTTTGGGTCAGGTAGACCGGCAGAACCTTGGGCAACGAGGGGATGAGGTTGTTGACCTCGGTGATGTTGTAGATGCCGCCGATACGAATCGTCCCGGTGTTGGCGTCGGCCAGCATGACCGGTTTGCTCAGGTAGCGGTTGATCAACGGCAACGCGTCGACCAAGGCCAGGTTGTCGAGCACCAACTTGCCCTGGCGCCAGGCCAGGGCGGTGTCATTGGGGCTCATTGCGCGTACGCGCGGCGTTGCATCGCCTTGTTGATAGCTGGCCTGCATGCCCGGCGTCAGGGGCACGCTGCCGTGTACCTGGTCGCTGGCAATCTGCACCGAGCCTTCGAGCAACATCACTCGCACCTGGTCTTCATACTTCCAGACGTTGAACCGGGTGCCCGTGACGCGCACCTGGCCTGAGCCTGCGTGCACGATAAACGGATGCGCGCTGTCATGGCTGACCTTGAAGAAGGCCTCGCCCTTTTTCAACGTGACCCGGCGCTGATCCTTGTAGTTGCTGTAGACCAGCTCGGTGCCCAGGTTGAGCTCCACCTCGCTGCCGTCGCCCAGGGTGACCTGGCGCAAGCCATTGGCAGCCTGGAAACGCTCATAGGAACTCGGCAACCAGCCGGCTTCCCAGCCTGTAAACGCGACCAGGGGCAAGGCGGTCAGGCAGATCGCCGCCGCGACTGCGTAGCTGCGCAACCGGCTGCGCGGTTTGAAGGGCCCCACCAACGCCGGGGTTTCGTGGCGGGGCAGGTGGTCGGCGACGTCCCAGATTTCCAGCATCGCTGCGTATTCAAAGGCGTGCAGCGGGTGGGAATCATGCCATTGCGCAAAAGCCTGACGCTCACCTGGGGTGCAATCACTTGCGTGCAGGCGCATGCACCAATGCGCGGCGGCGTCGGTGATGGCGTCATATTCGGCTTCTGAAAGGGACTTTTCGCTCATTAACTCATCCTGATTTCGCACATTCTAACCTCCTGAGGTGGACCGCGAGAACAGGCGTCATGGCGATTGCACATCAATTGGAACTTATTCTTGTTTGGCGCGACCTAAAAAATTCAGGACATTCCCACAATGGAGTACGAATATGCTGAAGAAAACCTTAGTCGCCCTGTGTGCAACCACCGCGCTGCTCAGTGCAGGCGCCGCTCTGGCCGATAAGCCCGGTGCGGGCTGGATCACCATTGAAAAGGCGATTGAAGTGGCGAAGACCAAGGCCGGCTACATCGAAGTCTATGCAGCCGAAGCCGATGACAACGGCTATTGGGAAGTCAAAGGCCGCAAGTCCGACGGCACCGTGTATGAAGCGCGCATCGATGGGGCTTCGGGCAATATCCTGCGTGACCAGAAAGACTGATAGACCCGCCGGGAGCCTGTTCAGGCTCCCGCATCCAGTTCCCGGCCGAGTTGACTGATCAGGTAAGTGACGGAATCGGCATTGGCCAGAATCGTGTCGATACGCTTGTCGGCGTTGCTCATGAACATTGACCGTGCGTCATCGAGGGTCCGGCAGCCGGTGGTGCTGAGGACTTTATCCTTCAGATCCGACGTCACGCGGCTGCTGCCGAAGTCCTCCCATTCCTGGGTGAACTCGTCCCATGTCTTGAACAACAGGGTGGCGGGCGTCAGGGTCGACAGTGCGGTATCACGCAAGTTGCCAAGGTCGGTCTGCATCAGCTGGGCGCCGCGAATCTTTGCGTTAATCAGGTCATGGAACGGTCGCATGGTGTCCAGATACGCCAGGTCTTCGGTCAAGGACTTGATGTGCGTGATTTCATGAATCAACACCGTTGCCCGTGCATGGGCCGAGAGGTTGAATGGGGTGTTCAATCGGTTTTGGTAGATATCCATGTGCGGGTCGAAAAAGCGGTCCAGCAAGTAGATCTTCTGCTCCACATCATCGGGCAGCACAAAGGCAAATGTATCCTGTTGGCTGTAGCGGCGCGTGCCGCTGACAAACCGCCGGGAGTCCGGGCTGATCAGGGTGTGATTGGTCAATTCATCGAGCACCTCGTCGACGCGCCGCTCGACTCGTTGCACCTGATCGGACGTAAGTGTGACAACCCCGAACAACTCACTGAAAAACCGCCCCGGCCGGCTGTTGGGCTTCAGGTGTGTGGCAAAGTACAGGAGGTTGCGCTTGCAGGTGACCGCATAGTACGTCGCAACATTGAGTGCTTCATCAATGCACTGGGCTTTCCAACTGGATAACGCGGCAATTTCCCGCATGCCTACGGCTTCGATATTGATGGTGTCCCGTTCGGCTGCCCGGGTTTTGGCCCTGCCTGCGTAGCGACTCAAGGTTTTGCCGTAGCGCGGGTGGTGCCGGCCGAGGTCCAGCGTCCATGCGCCTTGGGCATTGCGTTGCACATAAGGGCCATGCAGTTCGTCATTGCTCACGCGCCAGTGTTCACCGGCTTTTTTCACCGGGTACACCTTGCCTGCCAACGGCACGAAATGACCGCTGCCAGTCTTGTCGCTGTACAGGCCGCTCTGCGTGTCTTGCTCCAGATCCTTCAAGGCAATTGCGTGGTTTTCAAAGGCTTGCAATTGGGTGCGGGCAGGGGCGGTCAGGTCCAGGTCGGCCAGTGTGGCGGCGGCCGGCGCAGGGGCTTTCAGCCATTGCTCCAGCGGGACTTGCTCCTCGGTTGAGGCGGTCTGCGGCAGGAGTTTGTCCAGCTCCTTGCGCAAGGAGGCCAGCTCGGCCACACCGCCGATAAAGGTTTTGAGCGCGTGTTGCCAGCGGTGTCGCTGCAGGTCTTCAGCCGAGGCCAGGAACAGTTTGTGGCTGCGCCACACGGCCAGCGGGTACGCCAGTTTGCCGGCCATGAACTGCAATCCTTTAGGGATATCTTCGGTGAACAGGCTGGTGGCTGCGTTCCACTGCACCTTGCCCGACGGAGAGAACTGACTGGCCAACATCTGAAGCAGCATCTCGAGGTTGTCCTCAAACAGCTGGCTCAACAGGTTGCCGGTAATGGGCGAGGCGCCGAGTTGGATTTCCGAGTGCCCCTGGCTCCAGCGTTGGCCCAGCAAATTGCGGTAAGTGGCCTGATGAGGGGCTGGCATCCGGCCGATTACCCAGTCCTGCAGCGCACCGGCGGTGGTGAACTCATTGAGTAGCGCCGCCTCATTGGCGTACTCCTTTAATAAATGCTTGGGACTGTAGGGCGCATACAGGATCAGGGGGCCGGACGCGCCCGCTTTGGGACCGATCAGGTAGCAGCCCAGTGCCTTGACCTGGGCTGCGCCCGCAGTGGCGATCAGTTCAAGGGGTCGTATGATCGCCGTCGCGCCAGCCACGGCGGCACGCGCCACGGCATCTGGCATGTCGAATACTTGCTGGACGAAGCTCCAGGCTGATGCGGATAGCCGCTCCTGCAGTGTTTGTTCATGAGCGTATTGCAGCAATTGCCAGGGCAACTGCCGGCAGAACAATTGGCGGCGCTCACGGGCGTCTTCGGTCTGACCTTTGAGGCGCGTGGTCAGCCGTGTCTGGTAAAGGCTTTTCAAGTCCAGTTGGCGAACCAGTTGCACCACCGCATTGCCGTCCAGTGCGGCAGGCAAAGGCGTCGCTGTGCGCGATTGTGGCCGGATGTCTTCGGCGCGTAGATCAGGCAGGTGTCGCAGGGCGAAATCCGTCAGGGTTTCAGCGTGCCCCTCCAGGTCGATACGGCCGGGAATCAGAACGGTGTCCGGGTTGACGATTTGCCCGGCAAAACGCGCATCGAGCAGGGTCGAAAGGGTGCGTTTGGCCAGTTCGCGCATGGGCGTGATGCCGTGCAGGTAGTCACGCTCGTCTGCGCTGTTGACGCGATACTGCTCGAGCAATTCGGCCTGCAGGATCTGTTCATGGGGCAGTGCCATGCCCAGCCACACAGGCAGTGCTTGCTGCTGGACCATGGCGCGCGCAATGGCAATGGCCCTGGGCAGGTTGGTCGGTGGTGACCGACGGATAAAGCTGTCCATGCAGTCCTGAAAGCGCCGGGCGCTCAACTTCATCGAAAGTAGATGGTCAATCGCGTCACGCATGAAGTCGCTGTAGGACTGTTGGCGGTTGTGCAGCAGGTGGTCGTCGATCCGTCGCAGCGGGCCGAGCTGACAGGCCTGATGGGGCGCGCGCCTGGAAACCGGCAAATTCTCCATCAGGGGCAACCGCCTGAAGGGGTCGTGTAAACGTTGTTTCAGGGCTTCGCACAGCACCTTGATCGACGCAAATGCCTCATAGCCGCAACGGGGTGTCCACAACAGTGCCGCCCCTGAATGGTCCGGGTCTGTGCCGCCGCGTTCAGTCAGCACAAAGCAGTTGGCCAGGGCCTGGGGGGTGGTGTCAGTGCCGATCTTGAGGGTCAGGCCAAACGCATCCGGGATGAAGCCGTTGAGGCCTCGGCGGGTCAGGCGGGTCAGGCTGTCGGCATGCAGGACGCTGTCCAGCAGTGCGAGACCGGGGTGCGACAAGCTTTTGTCCAGCCGCCTCAGTCGCGCTTCGCCGCTCAGCCCCTGCAGCATCCCATCGCTGAGGTGGGCCCGGTTATTGTCCAGAAACAGATGTGGCAGCCCACGCAAGTCGCGTTCTGCAAAGGTGGTCAGGACCTGCTCGATAACCGCATTGAAGCCAGCAGTTGTCAGGTTTTGCAGCTTGTTGGCGACGCCCGCGCTGCGCCTGCCATAAAACCCGCTCAGGGACGAGTCCGTCAGCGCAATGGCTTGCTTGGCCAGGCGCGCAATAAAGTGCTCGACCATGCTGGAAGACCGTTGGGGCAAGCGCTCTTCGCGATCGCTGGCGTGTGTGGCATAGGTATTGATATAGACATCGTCGGCGTTCAGGTCCAGCCGGTGCTTGGCCAGTTCGGCGTCCAGCGCATGGGCCGCCAGGTCGCGCAAGGTCGGCTGTTTGCTGCGTTCCAGCGCCATGGCCGCCTCGACGGCTTGCAGGCGCTGCAGGTGTGCCTTGGCCTTTTCGGCATGCACCGTGGACGGGCGGCCATTGCCAAGGGTAATGGGGTGGACGCTCCAGCGGCCGCCCGTTTCCAACGCCATCAAGCGGCTGTCGAGCATGGTGCGTACGTCCAGGGCACTGTCGAGCAGCGCGTCCAGGTCGATCTCCCCCGCGCTGCGCCGAAAAAGCCCCAGCGCGTACTCCAGGTTGTCGAACTGCTTGGCGAGAATGTCCTCAACCATTTCGAGAAATAGATCGCCAGCGACAGGGTTCCCGGTCACCTCAATGTGATCCATGCCGATAAACACACTGCGCTCGTCCAGCGACAGGAAATTGAGCAGCTCATCTTCATGCCCGGCGGTTTTGAGCATGGTCAGTAGGATGTCCTTGAGGTCATTCAGGTTCTCGAGCACCTGCAAGCCACGCGATTGGGTATACAGATACGCCTGGGCATTGCTGATCATCAGGGTGCCGCCCAGTTCGACGTAGTGTTGAAAAGGTGCGTGAACCCGCACTTTTTCTATATTCAACGGGCCGGCGAAGGCCATACGCGAAGCGTGGTCCGGAAGGAACAACGCCCGCAGTTTTTGACTTTCATCGGTGGACAGAACCCTGTCCTGGTGCTTGAGCAGCAGGTCGGTGCGGCACTTGTCACTCATGACCCGGGCGCAAAACTGCCGACGTGACTGCCCTGCGTTGAAGTCTTCATTCCAGTAGGTCTGCAACAGGCTGTTCAACAGCGTTGAAAGAATCCCGCTGGTTTGCTCGACCACGCTGTCCCAGCGTTGCAGGTCGTCGGCCAGTTGCGCCTGGGTAAAGGCGCGGGTGTCATGGCCGATGTTGAAAAAGGAGTGAGTCTGGCCCGCGGGCCAGGCATGGGAGACGTAAAACCGTAACAGCGCGTCGCGCAACGGTAGCGAGTCGACCCAGCGGCTGTGTGCTCCCACGGACGCGCGGCTGAAGAAGTTCACCCGAGTGTCGGCCTGGTTCAGGCCGGGGAAATAGGTGCGGGCCATGATGCTGAGCAAGGTGTCGAGCATCCCATTGAGGCTGGGAAATTTGCGCAGCTCATCAAGCAGGGCCACTGCATTTTTTTGCTGACAGGCCAGGACGGTGTTCTTCTGGTCTTCCATCACGGCGCCTTCGATGACGCTCGCCGTCACCGTCAGGTGCACCGTCACCGGCAATGCGTCACGCTCGGCAATCGACAGAAATTGCAGCAGGTCGGTGCGCGAGCTCGGTTGCTTCAAACGCTCCTGCACTTCACTTAGCAGGTCGGTGCGGCTCTCGAATAACTCCAGCCCGCCATACGGGGTGTACAGCACGGCTTTGTTGTCGTCCGGGGTCGGGCTCATCATGAAGGCGCCGCCCATCGGGAGGGCGGCTTGGCCCGGTGCGTTGATCAACAGTCTTTCCACCCGCATCGGGTAGCGCTGTAGGGTCAGGTCCGTACGTGCCGTATGAGTGGCGTAGTACAGCGTATGCAGCCAATCGAGGTCCTTGACTGTGAACCCCAGTGCATGTTCCCGTGGCGTGGGTTGCTTGCGTCGGGTTGGCAGTAGGAACTCATCGAAAAAATACGGCGGGGTGATGGTCGCCAAGGTGTGCTCTCCGTTCAACAAAGGGGAATGGAGACCAGGGTAGGCGGCGCCGCGGCGTGTGTGGCGGTAGATAACTGGACCCGGCTTCAAGCGTCCGTTGACAGCAGGCACATGGGCCGTTGTTTAATCAACGGTCTGGATTCTTGTTGTCTCTTCCAATTATAAAATCGGAGCTACAGATGTCTGCCCAGTCCCCGATAGTTGAAAACGCTACAGCGCTCATCGGTTTCAACGACCTGGTGGGCTTGCTCCACGCCGTGTTTGTGAAGCACGGCACGTCGCCGGAAGTTGCCGCGATCCTGGCACGCAATTGCGCCAGTGCAGAGCGCGACGGTGCCCATAGCCATGGCATTTTTCGTATCCCCGGTTACCTCAGCACACTGGCCAGTGGCTGGGTCGACGGCAAGGCTACACCGGTGGTCACGGATGTCGCGTCGGGTTTCGTGCGGGTGGATGCCGGCAATGGCTTCGCCCAGCCGGCCCTTGAGGCCGCGCGTCCGTTGCTGGTGGCCAAGGCACGCAGTGCCGGCATCGCGCTGCTGGCGATCCACAATTCCCATCACTTCGCCGCGTTGTGGCCCGATGTCGAACCTTTCGCCGAGGAGGGGTTGGTGGCGCTGAGCGTGGTCAATAGCATGACCTGCGTCGTGCCCCATGGCGCCGACCGCCCGTTGTTCGGTACCAACCCCATTGCCTTCGCGGCGCCGCGTGCCGATGGCGCCCCTATTGTTTTCGACCTGGCCACCAGCGCCATTGCCCACGGAGACGTGCAAATCGCTGCGCGCAAAGGCGAGCGCCTGCCGCCGGGCATGGGTGTCGACAGCCTCGGCCAACCCACCACCGACCCCAAGGCCGTGCTGGAGGGCGGTGCGCTGCTGCCGTTTGGCGGGCACAAGGGCTCGGCGTTGTCGATGATGGTCGAGTTGCTGGCGGCGGCCTTGACCGGCGGCAACTTCTCTTTCGAGTTCAACTGGGCCGACCATCCTGGCGCGCGCACGCCCTGGACCGGCCAACTGCTGATTGTGATCGACCCGAGCAAAACCGCCGGGCAAAGCTTCGCCGAGCGCAGCCAGGAGTTGGTGCGGCAGATGCATGCGGCAGGGTTGCGGCGCTTGCCGGGGGATCGACGTCATCGCACGCGGGCGAAGTCGTTGGAGGAGGGGGTGGAGGTGGATCTGGAAGCATTGAACCAGCTGCGAGACTGGGCTACGTAGATGCTGTCTTATCCCGCTCCGCGCAAATACGCAGCTGCCTCGCTTGCACTCGGCAGCTGCGTACGCATGGAGCTATACGGAAGGTGTCAGTTACGGCGACCCAGCAGCAGGCCAACCACCAGGCCAAAGCCCGCGGAGATAGCCACGGTCTGCCATGGATGGCCGCCGATGTAAGTTTCGGTGGCATCGACCACCGGCTTGCTGCGCTCGCGCACGTTGGATACCGAATCCAATGCCTGCTTGAGTTTGATGGCGACCTGTTCGCGCAGGGTTTCGCCTTCTTCGCCCACCAGGGCAGCGCTGCTTTTGAGCAGCTTGTCCGATTCTTCGATCAGGGCCGTCAGTTCACTGAATGCTTGATCCTTGATTTGATCTTCAACAGCTTGGGCGGCAGTTTTGCGGGCCATGGGTGTGACTCCTTGCAGGTGAATGTGACAGTGAACAATGGAGTGCCGGGCGGCGGCAAAAGTTGCAGTTTTTTGTCGGGTCAGCACTGGCGAGCGAAATCCAAATCTGGAAAATTCGACCTACAGTGTAAGATGTCGTTTATTTGTGCAGCAGGAATTTTGACATGAGCTTCAATCTCGCCAACAAGACCCTCGCCGAACGCGCCGAGCTGGAAGATGAAAAGTCCCGCCTCTACGACCTGTGGCAAACCAACCTGGGTAAGGCCAAGGGCGAAGCCGCGCGTTTGTTCGGTGAGCGCGCCAAGCGCAAGGGCAAGTGGTCCGAATGGGTCCGCGCCGAACTCGACGGCATGTCGCCACCGGAGTTTTCCAACATGGTGCGCAGTGAAGTCAACAAACTGATGGCGGCGGCGAAGTAAAGCTGGCGGCAATCGCCTCGCGGACTTTAAGTAACATCGGGTCGAGCTGGGCCTGGGTTCGCCAACCCAGCTCCACGGGGTAGCGCGGCAGCGCCAGCGGGGAGGGCAGTACCCGCAGTCCGGTCATCTCGGCGATGGCCTGCGCCGCATGCCCGGGAATGGTCGCCACCGCCTGGCTGCCCTTGAGCAGAAACGGCAGCGCGGCAAAATGACTGGTCGAGGCGCACACCTGCCGGCTCAGCCCCTGCGCCGCCAACCCTTCGTCTGTAATGCCGATAAAACCGCCCGACGACACCAGCACATGCTCGCGGGTGACAAATTCATCCAGGCTGAGGCTTTCCTGGCCCGACGCCAAGCTGCGAGGGTCCACGACGCAGCGATAATCCCCCTCTCCCAATACCTGCCGACTCAACCGGCTTTGCGCAAAACCGCCCGCCGTAATCGCCAGGTCCAGGGTGCGGTCGAGCAGAGCGCCGGCAACGATCTGGCTGTGGGTCTGGCGGAAAATCACCCGCAGCTTCGGCAGACGTTGTGCGATGGCGTCCATCAGTCGGCGGCCATAGGCAATCTCGAAGTCGTCGGATAGGCCCACCACCACCGAGCGGCCTTGATAGTTCGGGTTGTCTGGATTGACCATCGCCAGGCTTTGCCGACAGCGCTCCAGCGCCTCGCTGATCACCGGTTTCAACTGGTTGGCCCGCAGCGTGGGCGCCAGGCCACGGCCGGTGCGCACAAACAGTTGGTCGCCATAGACGTCGCGTAAACGGCGCAAGCCTGCACTGATGGCCGACTGTGTAACACCCAGGCGCAACGCCGCGCGGCTGGCGCTGGACTCATCGTGCAGGGCTTCGAAGGTTTTCAGCAGGTTCAGGTCAACCTGGGCGATATTCCTTTGGCTCATATCATTCAGCACTGAGGTGGGCTTTATTCATGATCGAGCCTGGCGAGAGAATGGGCAACCCCCTTTATTTGGAGTGATCGTGATGCCAGTTTCCACTGTGGCGGCCCTGCAAATCGGTTCCCTGCCTGGCGGCAAGGCCGACACCCTGGCGAAAATTCTCGCCTATGAACACGAGATCCTGCGCAGCGGCGCGCAATTGGTGGTGATGCCCGAAGCGCTGCTAGGCGGCTATCCCAAGGGTGAAGGTTTTGGCACCCAATTGGGCTATCGCCTGCCCGAAGGCCGCGAAGCCTTTGCCCGCTATTTTGCCAACGCCATCGATGTGCCGGGCGCCGAGACCGAGGCCCTGGCCGGCTTGTCGGCACGTACCGGCGCCAGCCTGGTGCTGGGCGTGATCGAGCGCAGTGGCAGCAGCCTGTATTGCACCGTGCTGTATTTCGAACCGTCGGGCGGCCTGGTGGCCAAGCACCGCAAACTGATGCCCACCGGCACCGAACGGCTGATCTGGGGCAAGGGTGACGGCTCGACCTTGCCGGTGATCGACGCGGCGGTAGGGCGTATCGGCGGCGCGGTGTGCTGGGAAAACATGATGCCGCTGCTGCGCACTGCGATGTACGCCAAGGGCGTCGAGGTGTGGTGCGCGCCGACGGTGGATGAGCGCGAGATGTGGCAGGTGAGCATGCGCCATGTGGCGCATGAGGGGCGCTGCTTTGTGGTCAGTGCCTGCCAGGTGCAGGCCTCGCCTCAGGCGCTGGGCATCGAGGTCGCCAACTGGCCTTCGGAACGCCCGTTGATCGCCGGCGGCAGCGTGATTGTCGGCCCCATGGGCGACATCCTGGCTGGGCCGTTGCTGGGTGAGGTGGGGTTGTTGACCGCGCAGATCAACACCGATGACCTGGTGCGCGCGCGGTACGACTATGACGTGGTGGGGCATTACGCCCGGCCGGATGTGTTCGAACTGGTGGTGGATGAGCGCGCCAAGCCAGGCGTGCGCTATATCACCGACTGAACCACGATCGAACTGTGGGAGGTGGCCCTCAGCGTTTGGGCGATTGGGTTTCCAGCCATTCCTCGCGGGTCATTTCCCAGATATCCCGCAGGAAAGTCCCTGCCACAAACTCACCTTCATCCGTCCTGATCAAACGCATGCCCGTACGCTCGGAAATCCGCCGTGAGCCCAGGTTGGGTGCGGCCTTGGGCACTCGCAGCACGGGGCGCTTGAGCACGCCGAACCAGTAGTCGGTCACCGCCGCGCTGGCTTCGGACATCAAACCTTGCCCCTGCCATTGCGGCCCTAGCCAGAACCCGCGGTTGTTATCCTGCTCGTCCATCAAGCTGACGTTACCAATCAACTGTTCAGGTGCGCTTTTAAGGCGCAGCGACCAATGCCATTCCTCGCCACGGGCCATGGCGGGTAGGGCGATGTGCTCCAGGTAGGTGCGCGCGCCGTCGGCCGGGTAGGGCCATGGCACCAGGGCGTTGAGGTAACGCACCACGTCCCAGTGCGGAAATTGCTGCTGGATCCCTTCGGCATCGTCCAGGGTCAGCGGGCGCAGGATCAGGCGTTCGGTAAAGAGTGTCGGTTGCACGGTGTCATTACCAGGTCGCGGTATTCGGCAAGTCCAGCGTGCCGCGGTCCACAAAGCGCATGGTGCCGAACAGCCCACCCGCCAGTTTGCCCCGCAGCACATAGGGCAGGTTGTTCAAGCTCTGGGTCTGGCTCAGGCCCAAGGTCTGGCGCAGCACTGAAAACGCCGAAACACTCACCGGCACCACCAGCACGGTCTCGGAAAAACGTGGGATGCTTCCGCTCTGGTCACTCACTCCCGACGCCAGCGGCCGGTCGTTGACCTCCAGGTCCAGGGCCACGCCGTTGTAGTCGATCGCCGTTTCATTGGGGTTCTGCACCCGCAGCTTCACGGCGAAGCGCACTTCCAGGTCCTGGCTTTGCAGCGGCTCGATGCCCACCACATTGATATTCACCGGGTCGCGGTTGGGGAACAGCGCGCAGGCGCTCAAGCTCAGCAGCAACAGCGATAGAACCATGAGCTTGCGCATACAAAGGGTGCTCCTATTGCGTGACGTCCGGGTCCTGCATCACTTTGAGGGTAGAGGACTCCGGCTCAAATTCATCTTCTTCCAGCTCTATGAACGCTTCCGGCAGGAAAATGTTCAGCAGGATTGCACAGAACGCGCCCACGGTGATCGGCGATTCGAAGATGTTGTGCAGCGCCTTGGGCAGGTCGCGCAACACTTCCGGCACGGCGGCCACGCCCAGGCCCATGCCAAGGGAGATCGCCACGATCAGCACATTGCGGCGATGCAGCCCGGCTTCGGCGAGGATCTTGATGCCGGCTACGGCGACGGTGCCGAACATGATCAGGGTCGCGCCGCCCAGCACCGGCTTGGGCATCAGTTGCAGCACCGCGCCGATCATCGGGAACAGCCCCAGCAGCACCAGCAGGCCGGCAATGAAGTACGCCACGTAGCGGCTGGCCACGCCGGTCAACTGGATCACGCCGTTGTTCTGGGCGAATGTCACCATCGGCAGGCTGTTGAAGGTCGCGGCCATCGCCGAGTTGAGGCCGTCGGCCAACAGGCCCGACTTGATGCGCTTGATGTACAGCGGGCCCTTGACCGGCTGTTGGGAAATCATCGAGTTGGCCGTCAGGTCACCGGCCGCTTCCAGGGGCGAAATCAGGAAGATCACCGCCACCGGGATAAACGCCACCCAGTCGAACGAGAAACCGTACTTGAACGGCACCGGCACGCTGATCAGCGGCACCTGGGGCAATGCCGCCATATCGACGCGGCCCAGGCACCAGGCCACCACAAAACCCAAGGCCAGGCCGATCACGATCGAACCCAGGCGCAGGAACGGGTTATTGAAGCGGTTAAGCACCACGATGGTCAGCAGCACCAGGGCTGCCAGGCCCATGTTGCTCGCCGCGCCCAGGTCGCTGGCGCCAAAGCCGCCGGCCATGTCGGTGACGGCCACTTTGATCAGTGACAGGCCCATCAGGGTAATGATGGTGCCGGTCACCACCGGGGTGATCAGCTTGCGCAGCTTGCCGATGAACTGGCTGAACACCACTTCGATAAACGCTGCAAAAAAGCAGATGCCAAAGATCGTCGAGAGGATCTCATCGGTGCCGCCGCCCCGGGCCTTGACCATGAACCCCGCGCTGAGAATCACGCTGATAAACGAGAAACTGGTGCCTTGCAGGCACAGCAGCCCCGAACCAATGGGGCCGAACGTGCGTGCCTGGACGAAGGTGCCGAGCCCCGACACAAACAGCGCCATGCTCACCAGGTAGGGCACTTCGCTTTCCAGGCCGAGCACGCCACCGACGATCAGGGTGGGGGTGATGATGCCAACAAAACTGGCCAGCACATGCTGCAACGCGGCGAAGATCGCCGCGCTGAAATGCGGGCGATCTTCCAGGCCGTAGATCAGGTCGGATTTATAGCGGGGGCGGGGGGCATGAGCGTCAGACAAAATGATGGCTCGGGTCAGAAAAGGGAGGCGCAGGATGCCAGAAACTGCTCAGCGTCAGAAGTGTAAAAAAATATTTATAAAGACCCTGCATAAAACCTCGATTCCTGCCGATACTGCTTATAGGCCCACCTATCAAAAACAACAGTGATGGCCGAGGTCAGACAGTGCGTTGACGCTGGCTGGTCGTTTTGTGGCATGGGCGCGAGCCGCCACTCCATTTCGAGATCCCCCCTATGTCACTCCGTCACTTGAACATCGCCCCTCGAGCTTCTCTCGGCTTCGCTTTCATCGCCCTGTTAGTGGTGGTGTTGGGCGGCTTCGCGGCCAACCGCATGACGTTGATGCGCCAAGCCTCGGTGGACATGAGCGCGAACCAACTGCCCAGCGTGACGTACCTGGGCCAGATGACGGAGAACGTCCTGCGCATGCGTATTCTGTCATTTAGAGTACTGGTCAACCGCGAGCCCGCCGCCCTGCAGGAAGCCGAAACGCGCATCGGCGTGCTGGTCGACAAGGTGAAGAAGGCCCAGGCCGGCTACGCGGCATTACCCGCCGGTACCGAGGAAGCGGCGTTGTACAAGACGTTTGTCAGCACCCTGGATAACTACTTCAAGGCCCAGGCAGACATGCTGACGTTGTCCAAGCAAGGCAACGTCGAGGAGATGCGCGCCCTGATCAATACCCGTGTCAAGGACGGTACTGACCAGATGGGCGAGCAGTTGAACAAGCTGATCGCGATCAATGCCGCCAACGCCAAGCAAGCCGACGACCACGCAGGGCAGAGCTACACCAGCGCCATCACCGGGATTATCGTGGTGTCGGTCACCGCTGCGCTGCTCACGGTGCTGCTGGCCTGGTTGCTGACCCGCAGCATTGTCACGCCTTTGCGTAAAGCTGTTCAGGTGGCTGAAACCATCGCAGGTGGCAACCTGACCAGCGTCATTGAAGATAATGGCAACGATGAACCCGCGCGCCTGATCAACGCCTTGTCGAGCATGCAAACCAACCTGCGCCAGACCATCCAGCACATTGCCGGTTCGGCCACGCAGCTGGCCTCGGCGGCTGAAGAGTTGAGCAACGTGACCGAGGAAGCGTCCCGGGGCCTGCAACAGCAGAACAATGAAATCGACCAGGCCGCCACGGCGGTCAACGAGATGACCGCTGCGGTGGAAGAAGTGGCGCGCAACGCGGTGTCCACCTCCGAGGCTTCCAACCAGTCCAACCAGGCCGCGCGCGAAGGCCGCGACCGGGTGGTGGAAACCGTCGGGGCGATCCAGACCATGACCCAGGACGTCCAAAACACCGCAGCGATGATCGAAGGCCTGGCCACCCAGGGCCGTGACATCGGCAAGGTGCTGGACGTGATCCGCGCGATTGCCGAACAAACCAACCTGTTGGCGCTCAACGCCGCCATCGAAGCGGCGCGCGCCGGTGAAGCCGGTCGCGGGTTCGCGGTGGTGGCTGACGAAGTGCGGGCCCTGGCCCATCGCACGGCGCAGTCGACCCAGGAAATCGAGAAAATGGTTGCCGGCATCCAGAACGGTACCGGTGAAGCCGTGCAGTCGATGCAACAGAGCAACCAGCGCACCCAAAACACCCTGGAATTGGCCCGTGCCGCCGGTGTGGCCCTGGAGCAGATCACCCAGTCCATCAGCCTGATCAACGAACGCAACCTGGTGATTGCCAGCGCGTCGGAAGAACAGGCCCAGGTCTCCCGCGAAGTGGACCGCAACCTGGTCAACATCCGCGACCTGGCGACTCAGTCGGCGGCGGGCGCCAACCAGACCACTGCAGCCAGCCATGAACTGTCGCGCCTGGCGGTGGATTTGAATGGGATGGTGGCGAGGTTCGTTATCTAAGTATTTGGAATACTGGCAAAAATGTGGAAGGGGCTTGCCCCCTCCCACATGTGTTTATTGCTTCCAAGCGCCTGGGTTGACCAGGTTCTTCGGTTTTTCACCCGCCAATGCCTGCAACAGATTATCCACCGCGCACTTGGCCATCGCCTCCCGCGTCTCATGGGTCGCGGAGCCGATATGTGGGGTCGCCACCACGTTGTTCAGACGCAGCAACGGTGAGCCGTGATCAAGCGGTTCCTTTTCGAACACGTCCAACCCCGCCGCCCGAATCGTACGTTGTTGCAAGGCGTCGACCAGCGCCGCCTCGTCCACCACTTTGCCCCGCGAGATATTGATAAAGATCGTCTCCGGGCCCATCAGCGCAAACTGCTCGGCGCCGATCAGCTTCTCGGTTTCGGCGGTCAGCGGAAGGGTCAGGCAGACAAAATCGGCCTGTTGCAGCAAGTCGTTAAGGCTGCGGTACTGCGCACCAAAGCGCTGTTCCACCGCCGGCTTGGGCGAGTGGCTGTGGTAGAGCACCGGCATGCCAAAGCCGAAATGCCCGCGCTGGGCCAAGGCTTCGCCGATGCGGCCCATGCCGATGATGCCCAGGGTCTTGCCATGCACGTCGCTGCCGAAGTGTGACGGGCCGATATTCTTGTTCCACTGGCCTGCACGCACCATGTCCGCCAGCTCCACCACACGCCGGGCAGTGGCCAGGATCAGCGCGAAGCCGGTGTCGGCGGTGGTTTCGGTGAGCACGTCCGGGGTGTTGCTGAGCAGGATGCCGCGTTGGGTCAGGTAGTCGATATCGTAGTTGTCGACCCCCACGGACACGCTGGCCACGGCTTCAAGTTGCGGCGCGAGATCCAGCAGCCTGGCATCCAGGCGCAGGCTGGCACCGAGCAGGCCGTGGGCGGTGGGCAGGGCGTGGCGCAGCTTGGCCAGGCCGGTCTCGTCCAGCGCTTCGATCAGCGTGACCTCGGCGTGTTCATGCAGGCGCGCCATAAGCGGTGCGGAGAGTTTCTTGTATAAAACCACAGATTTTTTCATTGAGTTTTTACCTTCAATTCGAGGGTAGGCAGCGGCGCGCGCTCACGGTCACTGGCGCCGGGCTTGAGGAAAATCGTCAGCACCACCGACAGCATCAGCGCGCCGCTCATCAGCAGGTACGAGGCGCCGGGCGAGCCGGTGCTGCTATTGAGGTAACCCACCAGATACGAGCCGCCGAACGAGCCGAGGGCGCCCATGCTGTTGATCAGCGCCATGGCGCCACCGGCGACGTTGGCGGGGAGGATTTCCGGGACGATGGCAAAAAACGGCCCGTACGGCGCATACATGCAAGCCCCGGCAATCACCAGCAGGGTGTAGGACCACCAGAAGTGTTCGGCGCCCAACACGTAGGAGGCGTAGAAGGCGATGGAAGCAATCAGCAGTGGCGGCCACACGAAGCGCTTGCGCTTTTGCAGTTTGTCCGAGCCCCAGGACACCGCCAGCATGGCGATCACGGCGGCGAGATAGGGCAGGGCCGAGAGCCAGCCGGCTTCGACCATGTCCATCTGCAGGCCTTTCTTGAGGATTGACGGCAGCCACAAGACGAAGCCGTACACGCCGATGCTCCAGCAGAAAAACTGCAGCGCCAGGATGATCACCTTGGGCGAACGGAACGCTTCGGCGTAGTTCTTCACCGCCTTGATACCGACCTGTTCGGCGGCCAGCGCGCTTTCCAGGTCTTTTTTGTGCTGTTCGCTCAGCCATTTGGCGTCTGCAGGTTTTTCATCCGCCAGCTTCCACCAGATAAACGCCCAGAACACCGCCGGCAGGCCTTCGATGATAAACATCCAGCGCCAGCTGAAATGCTGCACGAGGTAGCCGGACACCACCGACATCCACAGCATGGTCACCGGGTTGCCGAGGATCAGGAAGGTATTGGCCCGCGAGCGCTCGGCACGGGTGAACCAGTGGCACAGGTACACCAGCATGGCCGGCATCACGGCGGCCTCGACCACGCCGAGCATGAAGCGAATGACGATCAGCATGTAGGCGTTGGACACCACGCCGGTCAGGGTAGCCAACCCACCCCAGAGGATCAGGCTGACGAAAATCAGCTTCTTGACGCTGCGCTTTTGCGCATAGATGGCGCCCGGCACCTGGAAGAAGAAGTAGCCAAGGAAAAACAGTGCACCCAGCAATGACGACATGCCGGGGGTGATCATCAGGTCTTCGGCCATCCCGGAGGCGGCGGCGAAGCCGTAGTTGGCGCGGTCCAGGTAGGCCAGGCTGTAGGTGATAAAGACGATGGGCATGATGTACCACCAACGGCGGGTGGCGAGTTTCACGGTTTCCATAAGGTTGCTCCTGAGCTTGTTGTAGTTGTGGCAACAGGGTGTGGGTCAAGCGACGGATCGGGTGGGTAATTCAGAGCGGGTGGGCAAACCTTCCATGTCGCCGCGACTTTGCACGGCGCGGCTGCCGATCCAGTTGCCGCGTTGCACCGCCTCGGGGAAGCTGAGGTTTTCCAGTAGGGCGCTGATCATGCCCACGGCAAAGCCATCGCCGGCGCCAACGGTGTCCACCACCTTGTCCACGGGCACGGCAGCGACAAAGCCCTGGTTCAGCTGGGTGCGGAAGTAGGCGCCGTCAGGGCCGAGCTTGATCGCCACGGCTTCGGCGCCCTGGTCGAGGTAGAACGCGGCAATATCCGCCGGGTCGTCGAAACCGGTGAGCAGACGGCCTTCGCCCAGGCCCGGCAAGACCCAGTCGGCGAGGCTGGCGAGGGCGTTGATTTCGTCGATCATCTGCGCCTGGCTGGTCCATAGCGACGGACGCAGGTTAGGGTCGAACGACACGCTGCGCCCGGCTTTGCGCATCTGTGTCATCAACTCGCGGGACAACTCGCGGGTGGCCTCGGACAAGGCCGGCGGAATACCGGTGGCATGCAGATGGCGGGCCTGCAGCAGCGCAGGGCTGATGGCGGCCACGGACAACTGGCTGGCGGCCGAGCCCTTGCGGAAGTACTCCACCTGCGGGTCATCGCCGGCTTCTTCGCGGGACTTGAGTTGAAAACCGGTGGGGTGCAGCGGATCGACCGCCACATGCCGGCAATCCAGGCCTTCTTTTTTCAGCGTGTCGACCACAAAGCGCCCGAGGGAATCATCGCCCACCCGGCTCAGCCAGGCGACGTTGAAGCCCAGGCGCGACAGGCCGATGGCGACATTACTGTCGGCGCCGGCAATGCGTTTGTGAAACTGCGCCACCTGGGCCAGGTCGCCGGTCTGCTCGGCGACAAACATCGCCATGGTTTCGCCAAACGACAGAATATCGATCTCAGACATGGGCATTCTCCCCACGAGGTTGGCCAAGGAGGGCGAGGGCCGCCACTTGTTGCGCAGTGACGTCGACCAGGTCATCGCCCTGCAGCGGAAATTCCACCGCCCGTGTAATGCCTTGAGTCATGTGCTTGAGCAGTTGTTCCCACAGATGCAGGTCGGTGGCGCCGGGCGGCAGCGCTACCAGCTTGCCGTCTGCGCGGCGCGCCACAGCCTTGCAGTGCAGGTAGTCGACGTGTCGGCCCAGCAGGCGTGCGGCGGTCAACGCGGATTGGTCCTGCCACTGCCAGTTGCCGATATCGAAGGTCATCTTCACCGGCAGGCCCAGGCGCTCGACTTCAGTGAAGAAACGCTGCATCGGCTCAATGCGCCCGCCGTGCAGGGTCTGGTCGTTTTCCACCAAGAGCTTGACCGGGTGGCGAGCGAGCAGGGCGTGCAGGCTTTCCAGGTCATTGGTGTCGGTGAAATAACCGAGGGAGACTTTCAGCCAGCGCGCACCAAAGGCCTGGGCACGGTCGAGGGTGGCGTTCAGTTCGGCATTCGGCTGGGCGCGGCCGGCGATCCACAATTCAAGCGGCGATGAAAATACGCACTCCAGGCCCTGTGCGGCGGCGGCCTGGGCCAATTCGGCGGGTTGCTCAACGGTCAGCAGTTCTTCGCGCCACTCGATGCGCTGGGCACCGGCGGCGGCCAGCAATTCGACAAAACTCAATTGGCCTTGCTGGCGGACCAGGTCGGCGCCGTAGCTGGAAAGGCTGATGGAAACGGGGTATTTGTGCATTGTTGTTTACCTCTGAAACCGGTTTCATTTTTTGACGTTGAATGTCCAGTCGACTCTGCCGTAACCGCAGCCTCGCCAAGGCTCGACAGCGGCTACGTGTAGGGGCGCTGGGTTGAGCCTCGGATGATCAACTGGGGCAAAAAATCCAGGGTGCGGGTCGGTTCGGTGTCACCGCGCAACCGCTTGAGCAGGCAATCGAACGCACTGGCGCCAATCGCTTCGGTGGGTTGGGCGAGGGCGGTAATGCCGTTGCCCACCAGCGGGTACCAGTCCAGGTCATCCAGGGCGATCAACCCCACGTCGTCGAACAGGTTGCAGTCCAGCGCCTTGAGCGCACGGGTGCAGGCCAGCGCGGCGATGCCGTTGGCGCAGAACAGGGCCTTGGGGCCGGGTTTGGCGAGAAAGGCTTGCAGGCGTTGTTCCAGCGCATCATCGAGCTCCAGCACCGCGCCGGTCAGCGCCGGGTGCCGGGCAATTTCGCCCTTGAAGCTGTCCAGGCGTTCCTGCCGTGAACTGGTGCCATCGCAGGCCTCACTCACCAGCAACACCTCGCGGTAACCCTGCTGTTCCAGGTGCTCCACCGCCATGCGCACCGCCGCCGGGTTATCCAGCCCCACCAGGTCGCTGTGCAGCGGCTCGACCTTGCGGTCCACCAGCACCAGAGGCATTTCCCGTTGCAGTTCCAGCAATTGGTCGAGGTGATGGCCGAGGGTGTTCACGATCAGCCCTTCGATGTTGTAGGAGCGCAGCGCCGCCAGGTGTTGGCGCTCCTGTTCGTCATCGCGGTCGGTGTTGCAGACCACCAGGCTGTAGCCGTGCCGGCGGCAGGCGGTTTCGACGCCGTGCATCACGGCAATGGAGTAGGGGTTGCGGATATCGGCCACCAGCATGCCGATCAAGCGCGTGCGGCCACGTTTCAACCCGCGGGCCATCTGGTTGGGGCGGTAGCCGAGTTGTTCGATGGCTTGTTCGATGCGCAGGGCGATGGCATCGGAGAGCAGGGCGCGGTCTTCGCCGATAAAGCGCGACACGCTGGCCTTGGATACGCCGGCGTGCTCGGCGACGTCGAGCATGGTCACGCGGCTGCGCTGGGCGGCAGAAAAGTTGTTCACGGTCATCGACCTTCTATTTTTATTGGAATGACTGAAACCGGTTTCAGGAAACCACTAAAGTAGGAAAGTCGTCAAGAAGCTGTAGGACAAAGATAGATGATCGGTGTGCTCAGACGAGCATGCCCAACCACGCCGCCGCCAACAGCAGCAGGGCCATGCTTCGGTTAACACGCTGCATGGCCTTGGGCGAACGAAACACCCGCGCAGACCCCACCCCCAACAGCGCCCAGGTGCCCAGGCAGGGCATCGATATCAGGAAAAACACCAGGGACAGGTACACCACCTGGCTTTGGCGCTGCTCACCATTACCGGCAAATACGCTGACCACCGCCAACGCCATCATCCACGTCTTGGGGTTGATCAATTGCAGGCTGGCAGCGCCGATCAGCCCCAGAGGCTTTTGGCCTGCATCCACTTCGATGACCTGAGGGGGGGCACGGAAGATCTGCCAGGCCAGGTAACTCAACCAGGCGACGCCGGCCCACTGCATGGCGCTTTGCACCTTGGGCAGGTGTACCAGCGACTGGCCAAACCCGGCCCCCACCAGGAGCACGAGCCCGGCCGCCCCGGTGCAGGCTCCGAGGATGATTGGCAGGGCGGCTTTGAACCCGTAGCGGGCGCTGTTGCTCAGCACCAGAATGTTAGTGGGGCCGGGTGTGATGGAGGCGACGAAGGCGAACAGCATGAACGGCAGCAAGGTGGACAGCATGGCGGGGGACTCCGGTAAACCAATCGATGGAGTCGATCTTCACAAGCCGGCGCCTTACCTGTCTGGAAGATTTGAGCAGCGCTTGCGGTACGCGGCGGGCGTGAGGCCGTAAGCGCGGATGAACCAGCGGCCCAGATGGCTCTGGTCGGCAAAGCCCAGGGCAATCGCCACGTCTGCCGGTTGTTCACCCTTAGCCAGTAAATGCCGGGCGCGGGCCAGGCGCAGTTGCACCAGGTAGGCATGGGGCGGCAGGCCGAAGGCGCTCTTGAAGGCGCGGGTCAGGCGAAAGCGGTCGACGCCGCACGTCAAGGCCAGTTCGTCCATGCCCACGTCTTGCTGCAGGTGGGCATGCAGGTAGTCCCGCGCCTTATAGGCCACCAGCGGCAAGCTCGGGTCTTCACGGTAGCGGGTGCGCCATTGGAGTTGGGCGGTAAGGCGCTCCAGCAATTGGTCCATGGCGCGCTGGCGCACGATGCGCAGTTCGCCGCTGTGCAGGGTCTGGAACGCACGGCTGGTGGCCAGGGCCAGGCGCGGGTCGCTGGTCACGGTGCTGGCAAACCCCAGTTGACTGTTGAGGGGCGCCTCTTCGAATACCGCACTCACTTCCCGCGCCAGCCACTGCGGGTCGAGGTACAGCATGTGGTAGGTAAAGCCGTCCGCAGTGGGCGCGTCGCCGTCATGCAGTTCGCCAGGCTCTACCAGGAACACCTGGCCCGGTACGCTGTTGTGCCGGGTGCGGCGGCAGTTGAATTGCTGCACCCCTTGTTCGGTGACGCCGACCAGATAGCTGTCATGCCAGTGGGGGTCGTAGGCGTGACCCTCGAAATGCGCGCGCAGGGTCTCGATGCCGGTGTCGGCGTCCTGGGACAAGTCGATCCAATTGTGCGCGGCCATAAAACACCAGCATGCTATGTGTAAGGGTATTAGCGTCTGCCGGCGCCATTGCGTCTAGAAGGTTTGTGCAGCCTAGCTGAACAGCCCGGCGGCGATGTTGATCGAGAACCCCAGGATCGCTGTATTGAACAAAAAGCCGATCAGTGACTGCCCCAGCACCACCTTGCGCATGCCGCGCGTGGCGACGCCGACGTCAGAGGTTTGCACCGCCACGCCGATGGTGAAGGAGAAATACAGGAAGTCCCAGTAGTTCGGCGTCAACAGCCCTTCGGCGAAACGCAGCGCCGGTTCCTTGCCGTTCCAGGTGTAATACAGGCGGGCGTAATGCACGCTGAAAATCACCCCGATCAACAGCCAGGAACCGATCACCGTCAACCCGGTGAACCCGTAGTGCAGCAGGCGCTCGGAAGTGGCCAGGTCTTTGCTGCCCACCAGTTCGAAGGTGATGGTGGCGAGGCTCGCGATGGCGGCGATGCACACGGTGAACAGCACCAGCCCGGCGTTCTCGTCCTCGATTTCGGCGATGCGCTTTACATCGTCGGCCCTGGCACGGCTGGTCAGCCACAGCATCAGCACCAGGTAAGTCCAGACTCCGGCGTTCCAGCCAATGAGGATTTTGCTGGCGAGGGTGTCGGCGGGTGCCAGGATGCCTATGACAAGGCCGAGCACGGCGGCGGCGGAGAGGCGAGGGTGGGTGCGGGCAAGGAAAGGCATAGAGGCTCCCCGAAAGACAGGGGAGCCACTATAGCGTATTCACACAAAAACAGAGGGAACTCCATGATAGTGTGTGATTGTGGCAGGTGACGCACCGAAGCGGTTATTTGACGGGCTGAACTGAGAACTCCAGCTTTTCAAATGTGTACTCGTGGCCCAAGTCATCAGATCGAACCTTGAAGTGGCCAGTGCCGTTCACGGTATTGCCTTGCTGATCATATTCAAATGTGATTTTCCCGCTCTGCGCATATCCACGGACAGGTTCTTCTCCACCCAAAAAACGATTAAAGTGAATGCGAGCTTTGTTGCGCTCATAAGATTCGGATACCTCAAGTGATCCTGAAGTCTGATTTTGGACTGGTATTAAAAGGACGAGAAAATTTCCATCCCAGTCAGCGTCATCGCCCCTCACCGCCAACACAGCACCATCGGTTGATGAGTACCGCGACATCATGACTTCCGTCGCGCTGAAATTTTTAGTTAGCGTGGTATCGGCGGTAATACTGCCCTTATATTGATTGTTGTCAGTCGTCATTTTAAAACCCTCTACTTGGTTTTGAATGAGTGACGTAACTGGACCCGCATGGCACTGGGTTATTACGCGCCAGAGCAGCTTAGAGCAATGTTGAACATTTCAAAACTGTCAAATATGACAGTCTTGAAATGTGCTTCTTCAGACCTAAAAGATATAAGTGATTCAGGACTTGTTGATCGCAACCTTACGCTTTGTCAACTTCATCACCACTACAAAGAACACCGGCACAAACACCACCGCCAAGGTTGCGGTGATCATCCCGCCGATCACCCCGGTACCAATCGCCTGCTGGCTCGCCGAACTGGCACCGGTGGCAATCGCCAATGGCACCACGCCGAGAATAAACGCCAGCGAGGTCATGATGATCGGCCGCAACCGGAGTCGTGCGGCTTTCAGGGTGGCGTCGATCAGGTCTTCGCCCTGGTCGTACAGGTCCTTGGCGAACTCGATGATCAGGATCGCGTTCTTCGCCGACAAACCGATGATGGTGATCAGGCCGACCTTGAAAAACACATCGTTGGGCATGCCCCGCAAAGTCACCGCCAGCACCGCGCCGAGCACGCCCAGCGGCACCACCAGCAGCACCGACGTCGGGATCGACCAGCTTTCATACAGCGCCGCCAGGCACAGGAACACGATCAGCAGCGACAGGCCCAGCAGTATTGGCGCCTGTGAGCCGGACAGACGTTCCTGCAATGACAATCCCGTCCACTCCTGGCCCAGGCCTGCAGGCAGTTGGCTGACCAGGCGCTGGATTTCTTCCATCGCCTCACCGGTGCTATGCCCCGGTGCCGCCTCGCCGGAAATGGCGATGGCGGGGTAGCCGTTGTAGCGCGTCAGTTGTGCCGGGCCCTGGGTCCATTTGGCGACAACGAATGCCGACAGCGGCACCATCTCCCCGGCCTTGTTGCGCACGTGGATCTTCATCAAATCCGCCACCTGGCTGCGCTGGTCACCTTCGGCCTGCACCACCACCCGCTGCATGCGGCCCTGGTTAGGGAAGTCGTTGACATAGGCCGAGCCGATGGCGGAAGACAGCACATTGCCCACATCCGCAAACGAGACACCCAGCGCGTTGGCCTGCTTGCGGTCGACCTCAAGCTGCACTTGCGGCGCCTCGGCCAGGGCACTTTCGCGCACGTTGGTCAGGATCGGGCTTTTCTCGGCAGCGGCGAGCAATTCGGTACGTGCCGCCATCAGCGCGGCATGGCCAACACCGCCGCGGTCCTGCAGGCGGAACTCGAAACCGCTGGAGGTGCCCAGGCCATCCACGGGAGGCGGCAGGACCGTATAGGCGATCGCGTCCTTGAGCTCGCTGAAGGCCATGTTGGCGCGGTCGGCAATCGAGGCGGCGGAGTCATCGCTGCCGCGTTCCGACCAGTCCTTGAGCGTAGTAAACGCCAGCGCGGCGTTTTGCCCGGAGCCGGAGAAGCTGAAACCCATGATCATGGTGGTGTCACCCACCCCAGGCTCACCGGCGTTGTGCGCTTCGATCTGCTCGGCCACCTGCACCGTGCGGTTCTTGCTCGCACCCGGCGGCAGCTGGATGTCGGTGATGGTGTAGCCCTGGTCTTCCACCGGCAGGAACGAGGCGGGCAGGCGGCTGAACATCAGCCCCAGGCCCACCAGCAATAGCAGGTAGATCAGCAGGTAACGGCCGCTGCGCTTGAGCGCATAGGCGACCCAGCCTTCGTAACGCTCGGTGAGCTGCTCGAAGCGCTTGTTGAACCAGCCGAAGAACCCGCCCTTGGCATGGTGCTCCCCCTTGGCAATCGGCTTGAGCAGGGTGGCGCACAGGGCCGGGGTCAAGGTCAGGGCAAGGAACGCCGAGAACAGGATCGAGGTGGCCATCGACAGCGAGAACTGCTGGTAGATCACCCCCACCGACCCGGCCATGAACGCCATCGGCAGGAACACCGCGACCAGCACCAGGGTAATGCCGACGATGGCGCCGGTGATCTGGCCCATGGCTTTTTTCGTCGCGTCCTTGGGCGACAGGCCCTCGGTGACCATGATCCGCTCGACGTTCTCCACCACCACAATTGCATCGTCCACCAGGATGCCGATGGCCAGCACCATGCCGAACATGGTCAGCACGTTGATCGAGAAGCCCAGCAACAGCATGGTGGCGAAGGTGCCCATCAGCGCGATCGGCACCACCAGCGTCGGGATCAGCGTGTAGCGCACGTTCTGCAGGAACAGGAACATCACCGCAAACACCAGCGCCATCGCTTCGAGCAGGGTGTAGACCACCTTGGTGATCGAGACCTTGACGAACGGCGAGGTGTCGTACGGGATCTTGTATTCCACATTGGCCGGGAAATAGCGCGACAGCTCGTCCATCTTCGCCCGCACCAGGGTCGCGGTGTTGAGCGCATTGGCCCCCGGCGCCAGTTGCACGCTGACGGCGGTGGACGGTTTACCGTTCAGGCGCGTGGAAAACTGGTATTCCTGGCTGCCCACTTCTACCCGCGCCACATCGCCGATGCGCACGGTGGAGCCGTCCGGGTTGGCCTTGAGTACGATATCGGCGAATTCCGCCGGCGTGGACAACTGGCCCTTGACCAGGATCGCGGCGGTAATTTCCTGGGTCCTGGTGCCCGGCAAGTCGCCGATGCTGCCGGCCGACACCTGGGCGTTCTGCGCACTGATCGCGGCGTTCACGTCGGCCGGTGTGAGGTTGAAGCCGATCAGCTTCTGCGGGTCGATCCAGATGCGCATGGCGCGTTCGGCGCCATACAACTGCGCCTTGCCCACCCCGTCCAGGCGCTTGAGCTCGTTCATCACGTTGCGGGCCAGGTAATCGCTGAGCGCCACGTCGTCGAGCTTGCCGTCGCTGGAGGTAAGGGTGACCAGCAGCAGGAAGCCGGCGGAGACTTTCTCCACCTGCAAACCCTGCTGGGTCACGGCCTGGGGCAGGCGCGGCTCCACCGCCTTGAGGCGGTTTTGCACATCCACCTGGGCCATTTCCGGGTTGGTGCCGGGCTGGAACGTGGCGGTAATCGTCGCCGAGCCGAGACTGCTCTGGGATTCGAAATACAGCAGGTGATCGGCGCCGTTGAGCTCCTGCTCGATCAGGCTGACCACGCTTTCATCCAGGGTCTGGGCCGAGGCGCCCGGGTACACTGCGTAGATTTCCACCTTCGGCGGCGCGACGTTGGGGTACTGGGCCACCGGCAATTGCGGGATGGCCAGCAAGCCGGCCAGCAGGATAAAAAGGGCGACCACCCAGGCGAAGATCGGGCGGTCAATAAAGAACTGCGGCATTGTCAATGATCCTTATTGGCCGGAAGCCTGGGCAACGGGTGTGGTGCTGTCATCGACCTGGACTTTTTCACCGGGGCGCGCGTGCTGCAGGCCTTCGACGACGATACGGTCGCCGGGCTTGAGGCCGTGGCTGACCACCCAGCGGTCATCGATCACCGCACCCAGTTCTACCGGCTGCTGGCTGACGGTCTGCTCGGCGTCGAGCAGCAGCACCATGGGGATGCCGGCGCTGTCGCGGGTGATGGCGCGTTGCGGCACGCTGATGCCTTGTTTGTCGACGGCTTGCTCCAGGCGTACCCGCACGAAGCTGCCGGGCAGCAGGTCGAGGTCCGGGTTGGGAAACTCGCTGCGCAGGATGATCTGCCCGGTGCCCGGGTCGACGCTGATCTCGGCGAACAGCAACTTGCCCGGCAGCGGGTAGAGGCTGCCGTCGTCCTGGATCAATGTGGCCTTGGCCTGGTCCTGGCCCACCTGCTTCAAGCTGCCGGCGCGGAAGGCGCGACGCAGGTCGTTCAGCTCGCGGGTGGACTGGGTAAGGTCGGCGTGGATCGGGTCCAGTTGCTGGATGATCGCGAGGGGCGTGGCTTCGTTCTGACCCACCAGTGCGCCTTCGGTCACCAGGGCACGGCCGATGCGCCCGGAAATCGGCGCGGTCACCGTGGCGTAGCCCAGGTTCAACTTGGCGCGCTCGACGGCGGCCTTGTTGGCGGCGACTTCGGCGTTGGTCTGGCGCACGGCGGCGCGGGCGTTGTCGTAGTCCTGGCCGCTGATGGCGTTACCTTCCACCAATTGGCTGTAGCGCTGCTCTTGCAAGCGTGCCTGGAACGCATTGGCCTCGGCCTTGCTCAGGTTGGCCTGGGCGCTGTCCAGGTCAGCCTTGAACGGTGCCGGGTCGATGCGAAACAGCACGTCGCCCTGTTTGACGTCATGGCCTTCCTTGAAGACCCGTTGCATCACCACGCCAGCGACCCGTGCGCGCACTTCGGCGATGCGCGGCGCGGCGATGCGGCCGCTCAACTCGCTGGTGATGGAGAGGGGCTTGGCCTCAAGGGTTTCGATGCGCACTTTGGCCAGGGGCATTTCTGGCGCTTCGGCGGCCGATTTGTCACAGGCACTCAGGGCCAGCGTCAGGGCCAACAGGCAAAATGGCGCAAACAGATTCTTCGACATGCTCTTATCCCAATATTGACTGGCGCATCCTAAGGTCACCTGCGCCGTGGTGCTGTGAAGCTGTGTAGGTCGTCTGTGAAGAAATGTAAGGTGCGGCGCGCGGGGCGTCGAGGGCGTATATCCTTGCACAATCCTGCAACACACCAACAAACCGCATTATTTGGAAACACCATGCCCAACATCCTCCTGGTGGAAGACGACGCCGCACTCTCCGAGCTGATTGCCAGCTACCTGGAACGCAATGGCTACCACGTCAGCGTGCTCAGTCGGGGCGACCACGTCCGCGAACGCGCGCGCCTCAACCCGCCGGACCTGGTGATCCTCGACCTGATGCTGCCCGGCCTCGATGGCTTGCAAGTGTGCCGCCTGTTGCGCGCCGATTCGGCGGGCCTGCCGATCCTGATGCTCACCGCCCGCGACGACAGCCACGACCAGGTGCTGGGCCTGGAAATGGGCGCCGACGACTATGTCACCAAACCCTGCGAGCCGCGGGTGCTGCTGGCGCGGGTGCGCACCTTGCTGCGGCGCAGCAGTCTGTCCGAGCCCCAGGTAGCCAGCGACCAGATCCTGATGGGCAACCTGTGCATCGACCTGTCGGAACGCACCGTGACCTGGCGCGAGCAGGCGGTGGAGTTGTCCAGTGGCGAATACAACCTGCTGGTGGTGCTGGCCCGGCACGCCGGCGAAGTGCTCAGCCGCGACCAGATCCTGCAACGCCTGCGCGGTATCGAGTTCAACGGCACCGACCGTTCGGTGGACGTGGCCATTTCCAAGCTGCGCCGCAAGTTCGACGACCACGCCGGTGAAGCGCGCAAGATCAAGACCGTGTGGGGCAAGGGCTACCTGTTCAGCCGTTCCGAGTGGGAATGCTGACCGATGTTTCGTGTACTGGTACGCCTCTACCTGATCACCATCATCACCTACAGCGCGGCGATCTTCCTGATTCCCAAGCTGGTGATCCAACTCTTCGAACACCGCTACCTGGACTACAACGTCGAGCAATCCCGGGGCATGCAGAAGCTGATCGTCAAGCAGTACCTGCGCGCGCCGGTGGAGCGCTGGTCCCAGGTGACCGAGCAACTGGGCCGTGACTTCGCGCCACTCAAAGTGCAGTTGCTGTTACGCCAGGACGCCCGCTACACCGCGCAGGAAGCGAAACTGCTGGAGCAGGGCAAACCCGTGATTCACCTGGGGGAGTGGGGCTGGATGGAGGACATCAGTTCGCCGCTCAACGAGCAGTTCGTGGTCAAGCTCACCGTCCCGCCGGACCCGCTGGACATGAACCTGTTGTACTGGTCGATGAACGTGCTGATCGGTGCGGCGTTGCTGGCCTGCCTGCTGTTCTGGCTGCGCCCGCACTGGCGCGACCTCGAACGCCTGAAAAGCACCGCCACGCAACTGGGCAAAGGCAACCTGGCCGAGCGCACACACATCCCGCCCAGCTCCAACATCGGCAGCCTGGCGGCGGTGTTCGATACCATGGCCGACGACATCGAACACCTGCTTAACCAGCAGCGCGACCTGCTCAACGCGGTCTCCCATGAACTGCGCACACCGCTCACACGCCTGGATTTCGGCCTGGCCCTGGCGCTGTCGGAGGATTTACCAGAGGCCAGTCGCGCACGCCTGCATGGCCTGGTGGCGCATATTCGTGAGTTGGATGAACTGGTGCTGGAGTTGCTGTCCTACAGCCGCCTGCAAAACCCGGCGCAACTGCCGGAGCGGGTTGAGGTGGTGCTCGATGAATTTATCGACAGTGTGCTGGGCAGCGTCGATGACGAACTGGAAAACCCCGAGATCGTCATCGATGTGGCCCTCGATTGCACCGTGGAAGGCTTCAGCCTCGACCCACGCCTCACCGCCCGCGCCTTGCAGAACCTGCTGCGCAATGCCACGCGTTACTGCGACAAGCGCATTCAGGTGGGCGTCAAGGTCTGCCCCAAAGGCTGTGAAATCTGGGTGGATGACGACGGCATCGGCATTCCGCTGGACCAGCGCGAGCGTATCTTCGAGCCCTTTTACCGCCTCGACCGCAGCCGCGACCGTTCCACCGGCGGCTTTGGCCTGGGCCTGGCGATCAGCCGGCGCGCCATGGAAGCCCAGGGCGGCACCCTGACCGCATTGGCCTCGCCGTTGGGTGGCGCACGCTTTCGGGTGTGGCTGCCCAATGTCGCCTGATCAGAGCACCTTGACCGCACGGCCGATTGCCTGGATCGGTCCTGTGGGTTTACCGGTGGGCGAGCCACGCGGGTCTTCCAGGGTCAGTTCGAACAACTGGTTGGGCGCCAGCGGCGGCAGTTTGTCCAGCGGCACCGACAGGGTTTGCCCCGGCTTGACCAGCCCCAGGGACACCGGGCCTTGCCAGCCATCGCCCTTGGTCCAGAACTGCAAGGCCTTGTCCGCCGGCACTTCCATCACGCCCAACGGAATCAACTGGATCTGCTGATTATTGCTGGCCTGGATCACCCAGCCCGGTGCCTGGCTTTGCGGCGCCACCAGTACCACCACAAAGCTGGGGGACAGCGCAGGAGGGCGCGTCAGCAACAAGGCCGCGAGCACCAGCGTCGTCACCAGCCCCGCACCCGCCAGGCTCCGCCACAACGCCAGCAGGTTCCACCACCCTGCGCGGGTTTGCGCAGGGGCGATGTTGCGCTGGATACGCCGCCACAGTTCAGCGGAGGGCGACACCGGTTCTGCCAGCGCGGTCAGGGGCAACAGGCGCTGCTCCCAGGCGTCCACCGCCGCACGCAATTGCGCATCGTGCGGGAGGCGTTGTTCCACCTCGGCGCGTTGTTCGGCCGGCAGGGTGCCCAGTACGTATTCGCTGGCCAGTTCGTCGAGTGTTTCGTTCATGCCATGCACTCCCGCAGCGCGGCGAGGCTACGTTTTATCCAGGCCTTGACGGTCCCCAGCGGGGTGCCCAGTCTTGAAGCGATTTCGCTGTGGGAATAACCGTCGACATAGGCATGCAGGATGCAGGTGCGACGGGCCGGGTCGAGTTGTTGCAGGCAGGTGTGCATCAAGCCTGCGCGTGCGGGGAATTCAAAGGTGTCGTGAGGCGCGGCGAGCTGTTCATGTTCCTCGCCCAGTGCCACCTCGCGATGGTGGTTGCGCACGTAGTTGAGGGCTAGGTGACGGGTCACACTGAACACCCAACCCCGTGCCGAACCGCGTTCGGGGTCGAAACTGCCGGCGCCGTGCCAGATCTTCATAAATGCGTCATGCACAACGTCTTCGGCCAGGGCTTTGTCCCGGACGATGCGCAACGCCACGCCGAGCAAACGGCTGCTGTCCTGCTCATACAGTTGACGCAGGGCACGTTGCTCGCCACGGGCACAGGCCAATAGGCAGGCTTCATAATCAAAATGGGTGTCAGGCAAGGCCACGTACTTCCACCGCTGTAATAACGATAACCACCCCCCTGTAGGAGCCGGCTCCTACAGGGGCAGCGTAGCGCAGTTTGCTCAGTTGGCCGCCCAGAAAATGTAGTCGGCCTGGTACTTCACCACTTCCTGCTTGCCCTTGTTGGCAGTGGTGCACTCGGTGCTCGGTGCCACGCCACCTTTGAGCGCGACCCGCTGGATGTAACTCACGCCGCTCATCGCGCCCTTGCCCTCGGCCGGGTTGGCCTTGACCAATTGGTAGGGCAGGTTACCCGCACCCGAGGGGGCTACGGCGAGCTGGGTGCCGGTGATTTTCGAGCCGTCCTTGGCCTGCCAGGTAGCCGGTGGGCCGAAGTAGCTGCCCACTTGCTTGCCGCTGCGGTCATTCAGCACGGCCTTGGGGCCGACGAAGGTCCATTCGGTCTGGCCGGCGGCATTGTCCTTGTCGCGGCACTCGTAGGTGATTTCGCCGATGCCGGTGGTTTCCAGTGCCACCTTGTGGCCATCCGGCACCTTGATGCTGTCGGGCAAGCCGGTCTGGGCAAAGGCCGCTGGGGTGGCAATGAGTAAACCAGTGAGGCAGAGCAGTGCTTTAGCTTTCATGGGTGTTTCTCCATTCAGTCAAACAGCGGGGTTACTGGGAGGACTACCCATGACGCATACGATTGGATGCAGCGATTAGAAAATAAACTGGGGAAGGCGCACACTGTGCCCCCGCTTTACCCGAGGAGAGATTGGCAATGACTGGTGTTCACGCGTCTGCTCAACAAGGTTTCTCTACCCAGGCCGTCACCTACGCCCAAGGCCGGCCAAATTATCCCCGGCAGCTCACCGGCTGGCTCACGGATGTACTCGGCGTTGATGCACATTCATTAGTCGTCGACCTGGGCGCCGGCACCGGCAAGTTCACGCGCCTGCTCAGTACCCTGGCGCCTACGTTGATCGCCGTGGAGCCGGTGCAGGCCATGGGTGCGCAGTTGACCCGTCTGCTGCCGGACGTGCGCCTGGTCAATGGCACCGCCGAAGCCATCCCCCTGGAGACTGCCAGCGCCGACGCGGTGGTCTGCGCGCAGGCCTTCCACTGGTTCTCCACCCAGGCCGCGCTGGCGGAAATCCATCGCGTACTCAAGCCCGCAGGGCGCCTTGGGCTGGTGTGGAATGTGCGCGATGAATCGGTGGATTGGGTGGCGGCCATCACCGCGATCATTACCCCCTACGAAGGTGACACCCCGCGCTTTCACTCCGGGCGCTGGCGCGAAGCGTTCAACGGCGAGTACTTTTCCGACCCCGAAATGACGTGTTTCCCGTATAGCCATGTAGGCAGCCCACAGGAAGTGATCATGGATCGCTTCCTCTCCGTGAGCTTTATTGCCGCGTTGCCCGAGGCTGAAAAAGCCCTCGTGACCGAGCAGTTGCGTGGCTTGATCGCCACCCATCCGGCATTGAAAGGCCGTGACACAGTGGCGTTTCCCTATCAAACCCAGGCGTATGTCTGCCGCCGACTGCCATAAAAGGCATAAAGTCAGATCATATTGATATAAGTCGTTATAAGAAAAATCGCTATCCTGCGGCCAGAATTTTATAAGGCCGCAGGTAGCTTTGATGGAAGTGGGTAACTTTGGTTTTGTAATCGCGGGCCTGATTGTTGGTTTTATCGTCGGCATGACCGGTGTAGGCGGGGGCTCGTTGATGACCCCGATCCTCTTGTGGTTCGGCATCAACCCGGCCACGGCCGTGGGCACTGACCTGCTGTACGCGGCCATCACCAAGTCCGGTGGCGTGCTGGTACACAGCAAGAACAAGAACATCGACTGGACCATCACCGGCTGGCTGACCCTGGGCAGTGTGCCTGCGGTGTTGCTGACCCTGTGGTTCCTCGCCAGCCTGCACACCGACCCCAGCGCCATGAACGCGGTGATCAAGCAGGCCCTCGGCGTGGTGCTGCTGCTGACCGCCCTGGCGATCCTGTTCAAGCAGCGCCTGTTGGCGTTCGCCCAGCGCCATGCGGGCGATCACTACCATATGAACCCGCGCAACCTGAATGCGTTGACCGTGGTGACCGGTGCGGTGCTGGGTACCATGGTTGCACTGACCTCCATCGGCGCCGGCGCCCTCGGCACGGTCGCGTTATTTATCCTCTATCCGTTCCTGGCCACGCGCCGCCTGGTCGGCACCGAGATCGCCCACGCCGTACCCCTGACCCTGGTGGCGGGCCTGGGCCATGCCGGCATGGGCAATATGGACTGGCACCTGCTGGGCTTTCTGCTGATGGGTTCGCTGCCGGGCATTTATTTCGGCAGCCACATGACCGGCAAAGTCCCGGACGGCGTATTGCGCCCGTGCCTGGCGATCATGTTGATGACCATCGGCTACAAATTGGCCTTTTGAGGCGTACACAGGATTCAAATATACAAGGGCCAAATGTGGGAGGGGGCAAGCCCCCTCCCACATTTGGATCTTTATCCCGCAGGTAGGCCTCGGTCTGTTTTTGCTCTGGCTTTTGATCTTGATCCTAGGCGCCCCATTAAACACACTGGCCGAACGCAGGCTTGAATCCGTGGGTAACCCGGCAGGACGCCGGGTTAGCCGTCCTGGGCCAGGGCCGCCACAGTTTTGACCCCGCTCAGCCTCAGGCTTTCGCCGGACCATTGCCGATCTGCCACACAAACGGCGGCTCGGTGCCATTGATCACCCAGTCCCCCACGATCCGCGCCTTGTAGATCACCGGGTTGTGCGACGACACGGTCCGCGCATTGCGCCAATGGCGGTCGAGGGACTTGCCCTGGCGCACATCCGACGCCCCCAGTGCGTTGAACAACTCACTGGTGGCGCGCTGGATCAGCTCCGACACCACCACCTGCGCTGTGGCCGACTCGATTTCGGCCGCTACGTTGGCTTCGCGCTCGACACCCTCATCCCCCCCGAAACGCGCCAGGTACGCCCGTTGTGCCGGCACTGCGGCCTTCAACGCGCTGGCTTCGGCGGCGTAGACCAAGGCTGCGACTTCGCCCACCACCTGCTGGATCTGGGCGTCCTGGCTGACATGCTGGGCATTGCCATGGCTGTAGATGCGCTTGCGGCTGCGCACCTGGTGGGCCACATCGCGCAACGCGGCACGGCCGATACCGGCGAGGCTCGCTAACAGTACGAGCTGGTAGAACGCGGTCTGGTATTTGAAGCGGGTCGCAAAGTCTATGACGTTTTCCGCCTCCACCACTGCATCGGTAAAGCGCGAGGTGCCGCTGCCCGTGGTGCGCTGGCCAAAACCGTCCCAGTCATCGCTGTGTTCCACGCCGGGTTGGCGCGCGCGGGTGGCGGCGATCACATCGCCGCCGGTGTCGCTGCGCTGGGCGTACACGTCGATCCAGTCAGAGAAAATGCTGCCGGTGCTGTAGAACTTTTCACCGTTGAGTTTCCACTGATCGCCGTCCGGGCTGACCTGGGTGACAACGTCACCGATGGCCACTGCGCCGATTTCAGTCCAGGCGCAGCCGACGATATCGCCGTCCACAAAGCGCTTGAACCACAGGTCGCGGCCGGCATTGGGCGGCGCATTCAGGCGGTCTTCGGCAAAGGCGAAATGCCCGCGCAGGGCCTGGGGCACGTTGGAGTCGGCCTCGGCCAGTTCGATAAGCAGTTCGAACAGTTGCGGCAGCGAAGCACCGCCACCGCCGTATTCCACCGGCACCCGCACCGCGCCGAAGCCGGCCTCCTTGAGCCATTGGATCGGCTCATGGGGCAGGGCGCGGGTTTGTTCGCGTGCCACCGCGCCATCGGCGATGCGCTGGAAAATCGGACGAAAGCGTGCAGCCAACGTGGGGTAGTCGACGCCGACAGACAGCGGGTTGATAACGTGGTGTTCGGTCATGAGCAAGGCTCCGGGGCAGTGATCGGTACCGGGAGTGATTGCACAGTCCGTGCCGGGTGCCAGGGCCAATGTTTAGGGGAGGATGCACGCTGTTTGCTGTTGCTCCAGCAACAGCAAACCGACAAACCGTTGCAATCCCTGACATTGGCATTCCAAGCCTCCCAGGCCCGAATTCGCGTCGCAACCCTTGTGGCGCGGGCGTTTGCCCGCGCCTGGCACGCTTGCTGCTCAACCCCTCAGTACATTCCTTTGTGCGAGGTACCGTTCGATGAGTCAGCAAGCCGTGAAATTTGCCTATTGGGTGCCCAACGTCAGCGGTGGGCTGGTGGTCAGCAAGATCGAACAACGCACCCACTGGGGCATCGACTACAACCGCAAACTGGCGCAATTGGCCGAAGAAGCCGGCTTCGAGTATGGCCTGACCCAGATCCGCTTCACCGCCGGCTATGGCGCCGAGAACCAGCATGAATCCGTGGCATTCAGCCATGCGTTGCTGGCCGCGACCACCAAGCTCAAAGTCATCGCGGCGATCCTGCCCGGCCCGTGGCAACCGGCGTTGGCGGCCAAGCAACTGGCGACCATCGACCAGCTCACCAACGGCCGCATTGCGGTGAATATCGTCAGTGGCTGGTTCAAGGGTGAGTTCCAGGCCATCGGTGAACACTGGCTGGAGCACGACGAGCGCTATCGCCGTTCCGAGGAATTCATCCGCGCCCTCAAAGGCATCTGGACCCAGGACGACTTTACCTTCAAGGGTGACTTCTACCGTTTCAACAACTACACCCTCAAACCCAAGCCGCTGGGCCAGCCGGAAGTGTTCCAGGGCGGCAGTTCACGGGCCGCGCGGGACATGGCGGCGCGCGTGTCGGACTGGTATTTCACCAACGGCAACACCGCGGAAGGCATCAAGGCCCAGGTCGATGACATTCGCACCAAGGCTGCCGCCAACAACCATGCGGTCAAAGTCGGCGTGAATGCATTCATCATCGCCCGCGACACCGAGGAAGAAGCCCGCGCCGTACTCGCAGAGATCATCGACAAGGCCGACCCGGAAGCCGTGAATGCCTTTGGCGACGCGGCCAAGCAGGCAGGCAAGGCGTCCCCCGAAGGCGAGGGCAACTGGGCCAAGTCCAGCTTTGAAGACCTGGTGCAGTACAACGATGGCTTCAAGACCAACCTGATCGGCACCCCGCAGCAAATTGCCGAGCGCATCGTCGTACTCAAGGCGGTGGGGGTGGACCTGGTACTGGCAGGCTTCCTGCACTTCCAGGAAGAAGTGGAGTACTTCGGCAAGCGCGTGTTGCCGCTGGTGCGCGAGCTGGAAGCCAAGGCCGGGATCAGGCAGGTGGCCTGACCAAGGTTTTTTCCAGGCGCAGGGCAGGGGTGTGGTCTGCGTAGTAGTCGTTGACCTGGGCGAAGCGCCGGTAGCCGTTGCGTTCATACAGCGCCAAGGCGCCGGGGTTGTCGGTGCGCACCTCCAGGCGCAGGTGCGCGCACCCGTGCGTCACCCCGCAGGCCTCGACATGGCTGAGCAACTGCTTGCCCAGCCCGAGGCCACGCGCGTGCTCGGCAATGGCGATGGAATACAGGCGCGCGAACGCGCTGCGACGACGAAACAGCACCAGCGCATAACCGAGCAACTGCCCGTCCTGTTCTGCCACCAGCAACTGGCCATGGGCGCGGCTGATCATCCAGTGAAAACTGCGCGATGAAAGCCGGTCGGTGGTGAAACACTGGTGCTCCAATGCGACTAATGCCGGTACATCGTTGGGTAATGCAACGCGAGAGAAAAGAGCCATATAACCGCCGTAAAAGTTGCGTAACGAAACGGGACTTCCCTAAGAGATCGTGCTTAATAGAAAAGGTCGAGTTCTCTAAAGCGGATCAAATATTATGTCGGCGGTACAAGGTCATTGGCGTGAAGTATCCGAGCAAATCGTCTCGGCGACAATAACATCGAAGGGCTTTTTTTCTGCGCCGCCTCGAAGTAACAGTCAAGTGCTGATCATTGTTGAGCGCAAGGAGGATTGGGCCTCCTACTTTCCCAGCGAAGACATCGTCACCGCCCAGGAATACCTGGAGCAAACCTGGCAGAACGACACAGGCAAGCGTGTGCAGGTGATTAATCTGTGCCGCAGCTACAAGTACCTGGGGCACGGCTACTACTGCTCGTTGCTGGCCGAAGCGCGCGGACACAAGGTGATTCCCTCGGTGCGCACCATCAGCGAACTGACTAAGAAGTCGCTGTACGGCCTGGCGCTGGATGACTTGGATAAAACCCTTGATAAAGCCTTGAGTCATCACCTCTACAGTAATACCGAAGGGTTTACCCTGACTCTCTACTTCGGCAGGACCAATATAGAACCGTTGCAGGAATTGGCCCGTCAGTTGTTTGAAACATTTCCAAGTCCGATTCTCTTAGTTGAATTCAGAAAGAACAACGGTTGGCATATCGAAGGGGTGAAGTCCGGCGTACTGCACAAGTTGCGCGACGACCAGGAAGATCAATTCGCCCATGCCCTCGATAACTTCAGCCGCAAGATCTGGCGCCAACCCCGTTCACGTCGCCTGGCCCGTTATGACCTGGCGATCCTGCACGATCCACAGGAGCAACTGCCACCGTCCAACGCCCGTGCCTTGGAGAACTTCATCCGCGTGGGCAAGGGCCTGGGCATTGATGTGGAGCTGATCGAGCGCAAGGACTACGCGCGCTTGGCCGAATACGACGCCTTGCTGATCCGCGAGACCACCAGCGTCGACAACCATACTTACCGCTTCGCGAAAAAAGCCGAAAGCGAAGGCCTGGTGGTGATGGACGACCCTGCCTCGATCCTGCGCTGCACCAACAAGGTTTACCTCACCGACCTGCTCAACAGCCATCACCTGGGCATGCCCGCCACCGAGATTCTCTACAAGGAGCGACCGGAAGATTTCGAACGGGTCGGCGAGCGCCTCGGGTTTCCGCTGGTGTTGAAGATTCCCGACGGGTGTTTCTCCCGTGGCGTGATCAAGGTCGAAAGCCAGGAAGCCTTGCTCAAGGCCACCGCCGAGTTGTTCGAGCATTCGGTGCTGCTGCTGGCCCAGGAATTCTTCTACACCGAGTACGACTGGCGCATCGGCGTACTCAACCGCAAACCGATCTTCGCTTGCCAGTACTTCATGTCCAAGGGCCACTGGCAGATCTATAACCACAAGGCCATCGGCCAGGCCATCAACGGCGAATGCCGCACCCTGGCCGTCCATGAAGCGCCCAAGGCGGTGGTGGAACTGGCGGTGAAAACCGCCAACCTGATCGGCGACGGCCTGTACGGTGTGGACCTCAAGCAGTCCGGCGACAAGGTGGTAGTGATCGAGGTCAACGACAACCCCAACCTCGATGCCGGCATCGAAGATGCCTACTTGCAGGACGACCTGTACAGCCTGGTGCTGGAAGAGTTCGTGCGGCGCCTGGAGTTGAAACGCCAGGGCCAGGTCTGGTGACGCGCGATGATTCAGCGCTTTGAACTGACCGATGGAAAGCTGCGCAGCGGGGATAACGATGCGGCCCCGATCCTGTTGTTCAACAACCCCGACCTGGCCGAGCGCGAATGGCTGCGCGATCACCACAAGCTCGACGAGCACGCGTTGGCGTCGGCGCTCGACCCGGACGAAGTCTCACGCATCGAATTTCATCCCGACAACCTGTTCCTGATCTGGAAGCGCCCGGAGAACTATTCCGGTGGCGGCAACCTGGTGTTCGAAGTGGCGTCGTGCGGCCTGCTGTTTTCACCCGGCCGCCTGCTGGTGATCGCCACCGATGAAACCCCACTGAGTGGCCTGGGCCAGCGCCGGCCGTTGCACACGCCGCTGGACGTATTGCTCGACCTGCTGCTCAACAACATCCACCACTACCTGGGCCACCTCAAGGTGATCAAGCTGGTTGCACGGGAGTTGCAGCAGCAGTTCAACGCGTCCATGAGCAACCATCACCTGATGCAGATGTTCAGCCTCAGCGAAAGCCTGATCTATTACATCAACGCGCTGCACAGCAACGGCGCCGTGCTGTCGCGGCTGCGCAACCATGGGGAAAAGGAGCACTTCAGTGCCGAGATCCTCGGCCTGATCGACGACCTGATCATCGAGAACCATCAGTGCTACAAACAGGCGGAGATCTATTCCAACGTGTTTTCCGGGCTGATCGATGCGCGCGGCAACCTGATGAACAACAGCATGAACAACCTGTTGCGCAAGCTCACGCTGATCAACGTGGTGTTCCTGCCGCTCAACCTGATCGCCAGCATTGGCGGTATGTCGGAGTTCAGCATGATGACGGCGGGTACGCCGTGGTGGGTGTCGTACCCGTTGTTTCTGGCTGCGATGGGGTTGGGGGCAGGCTTGATGGTGCTAGTGCTCAAGCGGATGGCGGGCGCGACGATGTAAAGGTGGCAATGCATCAGGCACGCCTCTGCGCCTGGTTTGGGGCTGCTGCGCAGCCCAACGCGGGACAAGCCCGCTCGCCACAGGTTATTCGCCTGGCTGTGTTTGCAGGGTCAGCACTTCAAAGCCATCCGCCGTCACCGCCACGGTATGTTCCCACTGCGCCGACAGGCTGTTGTCCTTGGTCACCACCGTCCAGCCATCTTTCAGGCTGCGCACCTTCGAACTGCCTTGGTTAAGCATCGGTTCGATGGTAAACACCATGCCTTCGCGCAGTTCCAGCCCGGTACCGGGCCGGCCGAAGTGGAGGATTTGCGGCTCTTCATGCATCTGTTTGCCGATGCCATGGCCGCAGTATTCGCGCACCACGCTGTAGCCATTGGCCTGTGCATGGCTCTGGATCGCATGGCCAATGTCACCCAGGCGTGCGCCGGGCTTGACCTGGCGGATCCCGGCCCACATCGCCTCAAAGGTCTTCTCCACCAGGCGGCGTGCCTTGGGGGCGACGGTGCCGATCATGTACATCTTGCTGGAGTCGGCGATAAAGCCGCCTTTTTCCAGGGTGATGTCGATGTTGATGATGTCGCCGTCCTTGAGGATCTCCTTCGCGCTGGGCATGCCATGGCACACCACCTCGTTGATCGAGGTGTTGATGGAGAACGGGTAGTCGTACTGCCCGAGGCTGGCGGGGCGGGCTTTGAGCTCGTTACGGATGAAGGCTTCGACGGCGCTGTCCAGCTCCAGGGTGGAACGGCCGGCGGCGACAAATCCGTCGAGCATGTCGAACACTTGGGCCAGCAGGCGCCCGGATTCGCGCATCACAGTCAGTTGGGCGGCGGTCTTGATCATCAGCTGCGCCCCCGGATCAGGTCGGGCTTGTCCAGCAACAGTTTGTTGATCAGCTCGTGGTAGGGCAGGCTGGGGTTCAGTTCGGCGAGCAGGCCGACCTTGATCCAGAACTCGGCCTGGGCGTTGATGGAACGGTCCATGGCCGCGCTGGCCAGACGGAGTTGTTCGTGCAGTTGGTCGCTGATCTTGACGATGCCCATGGTGTTCTCTGTGAAGGATGGATATACAAAGCGTATATGTTTCGTATATCGATCGTAAACCCCCCGAGGCTAAATGGCGCATGGCCATTGACTTGCCTGCTCAACGCCGGTTAGTTTCGTGACATGACATTTCAAACCTTCCGCAGCCAGCCAAGCATTATTACCGCCATTCCTCATCTGGCGGGATAGCACACGGCTGCACCCAAACCCGCCTTAGAGGCGGGTTTTGTTTTTCCGTCTCCAAGGCCCTTAAAAACCAGGAGACACCCATGAGCACGTGCCCCGTCCCCCACACCGCTGATACGGCATTGCTTGAACACTATGTGAAGAAGATCCTCGCCGCGCCGGTTTATGACCTGGCGGTGCGTACGCCCCTGCAAGCCGCGCCGGCGTTGTCGGCATTGCTGGGCAGCCAGGTGCTGCTCAAGCGCGAAGACCTGCAACCGACCTTTTCCTTCAAGATTCGCGGCGCCTACAACAAGTTGGTGCAGCTCACCGCCGAGCAAAAGGCGCGTGGTGTGGTGACGGCGTCGGCGGGTAACCATGCGCAAGGCGTGGCACTGGCGGCGAAGGAGTTGGGGATCCAGGCGCGGATCGTCATGCCGTGCCGCACTCCCGAGTTGAAGGTGCTGGGCGTGCGCTCCCGAGGCGCCGAAGCGGTGCTGCACGGCGAGAGCTTCCCGTTTGCCCTGGCCCATGCGCTGCAGTTGGCCGAGACATCCGGGTGCACGTTCGTATCGCCTTTCGATGACCCGGATGTGATCGCTGGCCAAGGCACGGTGGCCATGGAAATCCTGCGCCAGCAACAGGGCCCGTTGGACGCGATCTTCGTGCCGGTGGGCGGCGGTGGCCTGATCGCCGGCATTGCCGCCTACGTCAAATACCTGCGGCCCGAGGTGCGCATCATCGGGGTCGAGCCCGAAGGCTCCAGTTGCCTGCTCGCCGCACTGCAGGCCGGGGAGCGGGTGGTGTTGCCAAGTGTCGACGGGTTCGCCGATGGCACCGCGGTCGCGCAAATCGGCGCCTATGGCTTTGAGATCTGCCGCGATTGGGTCGACGAAGTGATCACCGTCAGCAATGACGAACTGTGCAGCGCGATGAAGTTGATCTACGACGATACACGTTCCATCACCGAGCCTTCCGGTGCGTTGGCGGTGGCGGGGGTTCGCAAGTACGTGGCCAATCGTGGGGTGAGTGCGCAGACCTTGGTCGCAGTTAATTCAGGCGCCAATATCAACTTTGATAGTTTGCGATATGTTGCTGAAAGAGTGGCGGCACAAGCTGCGGTTTAATTCGAAGCGTGGGGTTAAACGATTAATCGAAGCGGTTCGACGATGATTTAACTGGGGTAACCTAAGCTATGTAAATTCCTACACTGCTTATGAGGAAAAGTTACAACAAAAACGGAATTTGCCGAGTAGGCTGGTAAGGGTAAGCGTCTTCCAGGGCTGGCAAGACGTGGCAGGCATGCGCCTGCAGACCTATAACAATCGATTGGCAAGTCTCAAAAAAGGAGAGGTTGGCCATGCTTTCGGAATTAGAACTTCGCAGCATTATTGAAGGAAGTTTCCTGCCTAAACGGTGCGAATGCACCAAAGCCGAAGATGCTTCGCTGACGATCAAGGTCTATGACGACCGCGACCGTGACCGGGTGGATTTGGAGGTCAAAGGTATAAATGCTGACAAACTCGACAGCAGTCGAGCTATTTGCAACCTCATCACCGGGTTGCGTGAAGACCTCAAGCACAGCCATGCACCTGCCCAGCAAAGGGCTGGAGGGCGCGGTTATTACTGATCGTTGGTTATGAACGGTGGGCCTGGTAAATGCCAGGCCCAATGCTGTGTATGTTTGCCCATCAATTCTGGAAATCGCAGGCTTCGGACATTTTCCGGTAGCTCACGTCTTCCACTTTGCCCGCCTTGTCCAGGAACTTGATATCCGCCTTGATGACTTTGCAGTCGTTGGTTGGGGGTTCGTTCATGGCCAGGACCTTGGCAATGTTCATCGGCATGCCGTAATGATAAGGCACGGGTTTGTTCGCCTGTGTTTGATCATCAGCCTGGGCCAGGCCCGACACCGCTGCCAGCGCCAGGGCGCTGCCGAGCATTAAGGTGTGCAGTTTCATGGTGGTGCTCCGCAAGTGAGTAGAACTTCACTCTCGACTTGCGGGATTAACCATCGATTAATTTTCCCTGGCTGACAAAACCTTCATCCAAGCTGCTGGCGATACGGCAGGTCCGGCCCGGTCTTGCCGCACGTCAGTGCCGCAGCGCGGATGGCAAAACCGAGCATGGCGTCGATCTGCACGCGGCTCAGTTGTTGCAGGCCTTCCACCGAGTCCAGCTGTTGCTCGGTCAGCCAGGCAATCAACGCGGCCTGGAAGGTATCCCCGGCACCCACGGTATCCGCCATTACCACGCTCTGTGCCGGTTGCGACCAGGTGCCATGCTGACGGCTGAACACACTGGCGCCATCGCCGCCACGGGTGAGGAACACCAGTTGGCAACGGTGCTGCAGCCAGCCTTGCAGCACGCTTTCCGGCGACTGGCCGGGGTAGAGCAGGTGCAGGTCCTCATCGCTGACCTTGATCAGGTCGGCATGCTTGGCCAACTCGGCGACACGGTCGCGCCACAGCTGGATATCCGGCTGCGGATTAAGGCGCACGTTGGGGTCGAGGCTGATCAGGCGCTTGCCGCTTTCGCGCTTGACCAGGTTCAGCAAGGTGTCGCCGATCGGTTGCACCACCAGCGAAAACGAGCCGATATGCAGGCCGCGAATATCAGACCCCAGTTCCGGCAGGTGGGCGACTTCCAGCAGTCGGTCGGCGCAGCCTTCACCCCGGAAGTTGTACTGCGGTGAACCATCGGCGCCCACGGCGACCATCGACAGCGTAGTCGGCGCGGCGAACTCCACCAGGAACTGCTCGCTGACGCCTTCATCTTTCAGCACCTGCAACAAGCGCCGGCCGAGGAAGTCGGTGGACAGGCCGCCGAACAACCCGGCCTCGATGCCCAGGCGGCGCAAACCTACCGCGACGTTGAACGGTGAGCCGCCGGCAATCGCCTTGTAATTGACCTTGGAGGCCTGCCCGCTGGCATCTTCCTCGCTGAAAAAATCAAACAGCGCTTCACCACACACCAAATACATAGTCGTTCGCTCTTAAAGGGTTGCCACGTGCTGTTGATAGCGTTCGTAAGCCAGTTGATAGGCGCTGACACTGGCCGCCACCGGCAGGGTACGGCTGGTCGGGTCGACGCTCACGCATTTGTCGCACAGGCTGGCCAGGGATTCGCCGGACTGGCTCCACGCCGCCTGGATCGCCGCGCCCAGGGCGGCGGCTTCGCTTTGTTCGGTGCAGATCACTTCGGTGTTCATGATATCGGCGACCATCTGCCGCCACACCGGGCTTTTCGAGCCGCCGCCGATCAGGCGGATGCTCTGGCTTTGCAGGCCGGTCTGGCGCAGCAGGTCGAGGCCGTAGCGCAGGCCGAAGGTGGTGCCTTCGACTACGGCCCGGCACAGGTTGGCACGGGTCAGGTTGGTCATGGTCAGCCCATGCAGGCTGCCGGTGGCGTGGGGCAGGGCGGGCACGCGTTCGCCGTTGAGGAACGGCAGCATGCTCACGCCATCGGCGCCAATCGGGGCTTGCTCGACCAGCGCGTTGAAGGCGTTGAGGTCCAATTCAAACAGCTCGCGAATCACCCCGGTGGCGTTGGTCAGGTTCATCGTGCAGATCAACGGCAACCAGCCGCCGCTGGACGAGCAGAACGTGGCGACCGACGCCTGCGGGCTGACGTTGGGTTGGTCAGCGAAGGCATACACGGTGCCGGACGAGCCCAGGCTCATGGTGATCACGCCGGGGGCGATATTGCCGGTGCCGATGGCGCCCATCATGTTGTCGCCGCCGCCGCTGGACACGATGGCCTTGGGGTTAATGCCCAGGCGTTCGGCGATGGCCGGCAGGATGCTGCCCACGGTTTGATCGGCTTCGATCAACGCCGGCAACGCCGCTTCGAGGCGGCCGCTGGGATCGATGTGCTTGAGCAGCGCCACATCCCAGGCGCGAGTGCGCACGTTGAAGTAGCCGGTGCCCGAGGCATCGCCGTATTCGGCGACGGCGCGGCCGGTAAGCCAGTAGTTGAGGTAGTCGTGGGGCAGCAGGACATGGGCGATGCGCGCGAAGATGTCCGGGTGCTGCTCAAGGGTCCACAGCAGTTTCGACACGGTGTAGCCTGGCGCAATCGCCACGCCCAGGCGTTCCAGCGAACCGCTCTCGCCGCCCAGGTAGGCCAGCAGGCGCTCGTTCTCCGGCGCGGTTTCGGTGTCGCACCACAGCTTGGCCGGGCGCAGCACCTGGCCGCTGTCATCCAGCAACACCAGGCCGTGCTGCTGGCCGGACACGCCGATGCCGAAGATGTCCTGGCCGTCCACGCCGGCCTGTTGCAAGGCGCGGTGGGTGGCTTCGGTAAAGGCATCCAGCCATTCCTGGGTGTGCTGCTCGCGCCGGCCATTGGCGCCGCTGATCAGGGTGTGCGCGGCGGCGCCGAGGCCCAGCACCTTGCCGCTGGACGCGTCGAGGACGATGGCCTTGGTGCCTTGGGTGCCGCAGTCGATGCCGAGGAACAGGTTTTGCTGGGTCATGAGAGTGTGCTCAGCGGTGTTATTTTTTTGGATTGGCAACCCGGTCCAGTGTGGGAGGGGGCTTGCCCCCGATGGCAGTGGGTCAGTGAAGGATATTTGCCTGACACACCCTCATCGGGGCAAGCCCCCTCCCACATTTAAGCCGGTTTCTTCAGGAGGTTCTGTAGGGTTTCGGTGACGCCGTTATCACGCAAGCTCACATAGCAACGCTCGAACGCTGCCACAAACTCAGGCGAGTTGGGAATAGCCGTACCGAAAATCTCTTCCACTGCCAGCAATCGCTGGCTGATCAGTGCATCATCGCTCACCAGCCCCTGGCAGAACGCCGCGCGCGGATCGGGGATCGTGTAGCTCACGCCATTCTCATCCACGCCCTTCAAATACAAGGCCCAGGCCGCGACGACCAGCGCCGCGCGCTCGGTCTCGCGCCCATCGGCAATCAGGCGATTGATGGTCGGCACGGTGAACTTGGGAAACTTCGACGAGCCATCCGAACACACCCGTTCTAACTGGTCGGCAATCGCCTGGTTGGAGAAGCGGTCCACCAGGGTCTGCTTGTAGTCGGTCAGGTCGATACCCGGTACCGGCGCGAGGTTTGGCGTGACGTCGAGGTCCATGTAGGCGCGCATGTAAGCCACGAACAGCGGGTCGTTCATGGTCTCGTGCACAAACCGATAGCCCTTGAGAAACCCCAGGTAGGTCAGGGCGAGGTGGCTGCCGTTGAGCAAGCCGATCTTCATTTCTTCATAGGGTGTCACATCGTCGGTGAACTGCACGCCGACCTTTTCCCATGCCGGGCGGCCGTTGACGAACTTGTCTTCCAGCACCCATTGCACAAAGGGTTCGCAAACAACTGGCCAGGCATCGTCGATGCCGTGTTCATCGTGCAGTTGCAGGCGGTGGGCAGTGCTGGTCATCGGCGTGATGCGGTCGACCATGGCGTTCGGGAAGCTCACATTGGCCTTGATCCAGTCATGCAGCTCGGCATTGTGCAGGGCGGCGAAGGCCAGCAGTGCCTTGCGCGTGACGGCGCCGTTGTGCGGCAGGTTATCGCAGGACATCACGGTAAACGCCGGGAGGCCGGCCGCGCGGCGCTGGGTCAATGCCGCACAGATAAAGCCAAACACGGTTTTCGGCGAGCTGGGGTGCGCCAGGTCATGCTGGATCTGCGGCAGGTGGGCCATGAACTCGCCGTTGCTGTCGTCGATGCAGTAGCCGCCTTCGGTGATGGTCAGCGAGACGATGCGAATCTCGGGGCTGGCCAGTTTATCGATCAATGCCTGGGCGCTGTCTTCGGCCAGCAGCATGTCGCTGATCGAGCCGATCACGCGCACTTCGGTGTCGTCGGTGTCGCCCAGTTCGTACAGGGTGAACAAGTAGTCCTGGCCGGCCAGGTCGTCGCGGGCCTTGCGGTCCTCGGCGCGCAGGCCAACGCCGCAGATGCTCCAGTCCAGGCCCTCGCCGGTATTCATCAGCGCATCGGTGTAATACGCCTGGTGCGCGCGGTGGAAGCCGCCGACGCCGATATGGGCGATGCCCTGGGAGGTACTCGCAATGGCGTAGGCCGGCAGTTTGACTTCCGGCGCCAGCTGGGTGAGGTTCTGTCTATTCAGTTTCATCACAAATCTCGCAAATCAGGCGGCGGCGCGCAGTGGACGGGCCACGGCAACACCGTCGGTGTCGAACAGATGGCAGTGCGCCGGGTCCAGGTGCAGGTGCAGCGTTTCGCCATACTGGCTGGCCATGTCGCCGCGAATCCGCATGGTCAGCGGCTCGCCGTTCGAGGTGATGACGTGGCAGAAGGTGTCGCTGCCCAGGCGCTCGCCGACGTCGGCGGTGACGGTCAGGGTGGTTTGCCCAGGCGACGCGATTTCCAGGTGCTCCGGACGAATGCCCAGGGTCACCGCGCTGCCCACGCTCAAGCTGGCGCCGCTCAGCGGCAGGCTGATCAGGGTGCCGGCGTCCAGCTGCACCTCACAGCCCTGGCCTTCGACGCGGGTGACCTTGCCCTTGAGGAAGCCCATTTTCGGCGTGCCGAGAAAACCCGCCACAAACAGGTTGGCCGGCTGGTGGTACAGCTCCAGCGGCGAGCCGACCTGCTCGATGCGACCGCTGTTGAGCACCACTACCTTGTCGGCCAGGGTCATGGCTTCAACCTGGTCGTGGGTCACGTAGATCATGGTCGCTTGCAGCTCTTTGTGCAGGCGCGCCAGTTCCAGGCGCATCTGTACGCGCAGGGCTGCGTCGAGGTTGGACAGCGGTTCGTCGAACAGGAAGATCTTCGGGTTGCGCACAATCGCCCGGCCGATCGCCACGCGCTGGCGCTGGCCACCGGAGAGTTGCTTGGGCTTGCGCTCCAGCAGCGGGCCCAGTTCGAGAATACGTGCGGCTTCGTTGACCTTGCTTTCCACCAGCTTCTTGTCGACGCCGGCCAGGTCCAGGGCAAACGACATGTTCTTGCGCACGCTCATGTGCGGGTACAGGGCGTAGGTCTGGAACACCATGGCCAGGTCGCGCTTGGCCGGCGTGACTTCGGTGATGTCGCGGCCATCCAGTTCGATGGTGCCTTCGCTCACCTCTTCGAGGCCGGCAATCAGGCGCAGCAGGGTAGATTTACCGCAGCCCGACGGGCCGACGAACACGACGAATTCCTTGTCATTCACTTCCAGGTCGATGCCCTTGATGATCGAGAAGCCTTCGAAGCCTTTTTGCAGATTCTTGATTTTCAGGTTGGCCATGGGATGGGCCTCCTTTTGAATTTTTATAGGAAACCGTTATTTCACGGCGCCGAAGGACAAACCGCGCACCAGCTGTTTCTGGCTGATCCAGCCAAAGATCAGGATCGGCGCACAGGCCAGGGTCGAGACGGCAGACAATTTGGCCCAGAACAAGCCTTCGGGGCTGGAGTAGGAGGCGATCAGTGCGGTCAAGGGCGCGGCGTTGGACGAGGTCAGGTTCAACGACCAGAAGGCCTCGTTCCAGCACAGGATCAGTGACAGCAACACCGTGGAAGCCAGGCCGCCCTTGGCGATCGGCAGCAGCACCCGGACCATTTCCTGCCACAGCGTGGCGCCGTCCAGGCGTGCGGCTTCGAGGATGTCCTTGGGGATGTCCTTGAAGTAGGTGTAAACCATCCAGACCACGATCGGCAGGTTGATCAGGGTGTAGATGATGATCAGCGCAATGCGCGTGTCCAGCAGGCCAAAGCTCTTGGCCAGCAGGTAGATCGGCATCAGCACGCCCACCGGTGGCAGCATCTTGGTGGACAGCATCCACAGCAGCGTGCCCTTGGTGCGCTTGGTTTCGTAGAACGCCATGGAGTAGGCCGCCGGCACCGAAATCAGCAGGCACAGGGCGGTGGCGCTGAATGAAATCAGCACCGAATTCCAGGCATAGCTGAAGTAGTTGCTGCGCTCGTTGATGTGCAGGTAGTTCTCCAGCGTCGGCGTGAAGATGAACTGCGGCGGCGTGGCGAACGCGTCGATTTCGGTCTTGAAGCTGGTCAGCACCATCCAGAAGATCGGGAAGAAGATCAGGATCGCGATGGCCCAGGCCAGGGTGCCGAGCAACAGGCTTTGCAGGCGGCGGGATTGTTGAAGCGTCATGGCGCGGCCCTCAAGGCTTGTCAGTCAGGTTTTTGCCGATCATCCGCACCAGGATGATCGCCGCGATATTGGCGATGACCACGGCAATCAAGCCGCCGGCCGAGGCCATGCCCACGTCGAACTGCACCAATGCCTGGTTGTAGATCAGGTAGGCGAGGTTGGTCGAGGCGTAGCCGGGGCCACCGTTGGTGGTGGTGAAGATTTCGGCGAAGACCGAGAGCAGGAAGATCGTTTCGATCATCACCACCACGGCAATCGGGCGGGCCAGGTGGGGCAGGGTCAGGTGCCAGAAAATCGCGATGGCGCCGGCACCGTCCAGGCGCGCAGCTTCCTTTTGTTCCTGGTCGAGGGACTGCATGGCGGTCATCAGCAACAGGATGGCGAACGGCAGCCATTGCCACGACACAATGATGATGATCGACAGCAGCGGGTAGTGCGCCAGCCAGTCCACCGGCTCGGCGCCGAAGAACTTCCACACGGCGGCGAGAATCCCCGACACCGGGTGGAAAATCAGGTTCTTCCAGATCAGCGCACCGACGGTGGGCATGATGAAGAAGGGCGAAATCAACAGCACCCGGACGATGCCCCGCCCGAGGAACTCACTGGCCTCCAGCAGGGCACTGATCAACACGCCGAATACCACGCTGATCAGCAGCACGCTGCCCACCAGCAACAACGTATTGGTGGCGCCGGGCAGGAAACCCGAGTCGGTGATGAAGTAAGTGAAGTTCTCCAGCCCGACGAATTGGTTTTCGCCGGGGTAGAGCAGGTTGTAGCGGATCAGTGAAAAGTACAGGGTCATGCCCAGCGGCACGATCATCCACAGCAGCAGCATGGCAACCGAGGGCGTGACGAGGAACCAGCCGGGGTTGGCCAGGCGGTTTTTGGGTGGTGTATTCATGATAATCAAGACCAGTGCGGAGCAAGGATCGGAGTGCGGTCAGTGTGGGAGGGGGGGGCGTGCCCCCGATAGCGGTGTATCAGTCACAAAATCATCAACTGGTAGATTGCTATCGGGGGCAAGCCCCCTCCCACACTGAACTGTGGTGAGGCCCCGGTTACTTGGGGTAACCGGCCCGCTTCATTTCACGCTCGGTGGTGGTCTGCGCGGCGGTCAGTGCAGCATCGACCGTTTGCTGGCCGGTCAGCGCGCCGGAGAAGAACTTGCCGACCTGGGTCCCGATCGCCTGGAACTCAGGAATGGTCACCAGCTGGATACCGATATACGGCACCGGCTTGAGGGTCGGTTTGGTCGGGTCGGCGACTTTCAGCGATTCCAGGGTCACCTTGGCGAACGGTGCAGCCTTCATGTACTCGTCGCTGTAGGTCGACTTGCGCGTACCTGGCGGCACGTTGGCAACGCCGTCGGTCTTGGCGACCAATGCGCCATATTCCTTGGAGGTGGCCCAACTGGTGAACACCTTGGCGGCGTCCTTGGCCTTGGAACTGGTCGGGATCGCCAGGCTCCAGGAGTACAGCCACGACGTGCCTTTGTCGGTTTTTTCGTGCGGGGCAAAGGTGAAACCGACATGGTCAGCCACTTTGCTTTGGGTCTTGTCGGTGACGAACGAGCCGGCGACGCTGGCATCGACCCAGATCGCGCACTTGCCGCTGTTGAACAGCGCCAGGTTCTCGTTGAAACCGTTGCTGGAAGCGCCGGGCGGGCCGGATTTCTTCATGTTGTCGACGTAGAAGTTCAGCGCGTCCTTCCACTCTGGGCCGTTGAATTCCGGCTGCCATTTCTCATCGAACCAGCGCGCGCCGTAGCCGTTGGCCAGGGTGGTGATCAGCGCCATGTTTTCACCCCAACCGGCTTTGCCACGCAGGCACAGGCCGTATTGCTCTTTGCTCTTGTCGGTGAGTTTGGCCGCGAATTCGCCGATCTGGCTCCAGGTCGGGTGCTCGGGCATGCTCAGCCCGGCGTTCTTGAACAGGTCGGTGCGGTAATAGGTGATCGAGCTTTCAGCGTAGAACGGCAGGGCGTACAGCGAGCCCTTGACGGACAAACCGTCACGCACGGAAGGGAATACGTCGTCGAGGTCGTAGGACGCCGGCAAGTCCTTCATCGGTTCGAGCCAACCCTTGGCGCCCCAGAGTGCGGCTTCGTACATGCCGATGGTCAACACATCGAACTGCCCGCCCTGGGTGGCGATGTCGGTGGTCAGGCGCTGGCGCAGTACGTTTTCTTCGAGCACCACCCAGTTCAGCTTGATCTCCGGATGCTCGGCCTCGAAGGTTTTCGAGAGCTTCTGCATGCGGATCATGTCGCTGTTGTTGACGGTGGCAATGGTCAGGGTTTGCGCGCCAAGGCTGACGGCGCTGAGGGTCATACAGGTACAGGCAAGCAGAGCTTTTGCTGTGAACTTCATCGCGCACTCCATTTCCGCGCCCAGAGGCTACAGAAGGACAGTTATTGTTGTTGTGTCTTCCTACGAGCAGTCAGGAAGAGTGTGCGTTGATTACAGCCTTCAAACGGGGCTGTGACAAATCCTTGGGAACACTTGGACTGATACTTTTTTGCACTTGAGGATCGTGTCCACTACGTGGGCGCGATCACCATTAGGCCAGGTTCTGCTCGGTCAAGCGCTGTACCGCCAGGCGGCGGTAGTGAGAGGGTGTCATGCCCTTGAGCTGCTGAAATCGCCGGTTGAAATTGGAGATGTTGTTGAAGCCCGATTCAAAACACACATCCGTCACGGCCTTGTCGCCATCGGCCAGCAGCTCGCACGACTTGCTGATGCGCAGCCGGTTTACAAACTCGATAAATGTGCGCCCGGTCGCCTGCTTGAACACCCGGGAAAAGTACGTCGGCTTCATCCCCAGGTGTTCCGCCACTTCCTCCAGGGGCAACTCGCGCGCGTAGTGGGCGAAAATGTAGTCCACCGCGCGGTTGGTGCGGTCGATACTGTGTTCATCGGCCAGTTGCGGCGTGGTCACACCGGACAGCAGGTGGTAGTCCTCACAGCTACTCAGCACTTCCAGCAAGATAAAGAAGTGCCCCAGGCGCGCCATGCCCTGGGCGTCTTCGATACGTTGCATCAGGGTCATGGCCTGGGCGATGGTTTTTTTGCAGCGGAACTCGATGCCGTATTGAGCGCGCTCCAGCAACGGTGCCAGCATTTTCAGTTCGGTAAAAATGTGGCTGCCCTGCTCGAACAGCTCATCGGTGAAGTTCACCAGCATGTCGCGCTTGGGCACCACTTCGTCTTCCTCCACCTGGCTGATCCAGTTGTGGGGCAGGTTGGGGCCGGTAAGAAACAGGCTTTCGGGGTAGAAGTTGCCGATGTAGTCGCCGATAAACACCTTGCCCGAGCTGGCGACGATCAGGTGCAGTTCGTATTCCTTGTGGAAATGCCAGCGCACCAGCGGGCAGGGGAAACCATGCTGGCGATAGATGATGGACAGACCGTTGTGATCGTCCATCAGCTCGTAGGAAGGGTCGGTGATTCGCGTTGCTCGGGTCATGCTGCCGTCGCTTTATTGTGGTTGCTGCGTAGGATAATGCCCCCTCGCGCACGACCTCGCCAGCACCGGCGTTTACACGGTCCGGTTTTTTGCCTCGATCCATTGGGACATGTACTGCGTACTTTTATGGGCGTGGTGGCGCAGCATGCTGCCCGTGAAGTTGTCCCGACGGTGGGCGGCGAGATGGCTGCGGCAGCGTTCCAGGCTCTCCACCAACGCGGGACCATGCACGTTTTGGTCATAGCGGCGCGCCAGCAGCTGGCGGCCGTGCTCCTGGGCCTGGGTCCAACGCTCGCGGTCCTGGTACAAACTCACCGCGGCGGCGGCCAGGGCGGCGGCGCTCGGTTCGATCACGCCAGGCCAGGGCTGTTCATCGCCCATGGCCTCGGCACCCACCGGCGTGGTGATGTTGGGTGTGCCGCACAGCATCGCATCGGCCAACTTGCCCTTGATGCCCGCGCCAAAGCGCAAGGGCGCCAGGCAGATACGCGCAGCGGTCATCACTTGCAGGGCATCCTCGGCCCAGTTCATCACGTGAAAGCCTTGCGCCGGGTTGTGCAGTGCGGTGGCCTTGGGCGGGGTGTAGGCACCATAGATATGCAGTTGGGCGCCCGGCAGTTGCTGGCGAATCAGCGGCCAGAGGCTGTTCTTCATCCACAGCACGGCGTCCCAGTTCGGCGCGTGGCGGAAGTTGCCGATGCTGAGGAAGTGCGCACGCTCCTCGAACGGTACGAAGGCGTCGGTTGGCGGCGTCATCATCAACGGGCACCAGTGGAGCAGGGCGGCCGGTACCTTGAACTGTTCGGTGAGCAGGCGGATTTCCACGTCGGAGATCATCAGGCTGATGTCGCAGCGGTAGATCGCGGCGATTTCGCGTTTGGCCAGGTCGGTGTCGGCCATCAGTTGGAATTCTTCCTCCAGGGCCGGGGAAAACAGCGCAGTGAAGTCGTCGCTGCCCGGATGGGCCTTGAGGTGCGCCTTGAGACGCTGGTGACGGGCGTCGCGCAGGCTTTGCAGGTCGGCGGTTTCCAGCACGCGCAGGGCGTCGGGGCAGCATTTCTCCACGCGCCAGCCAAACTGCTCTTCCATCATGAAACGGTCGAACAGCACGATGTCCGGGGCTAGTTCGCGGATAAAATCGTCGAAACTGCTGTTATTGAGCTCAATCGCGCATTCGGCGATGCCCAGCGCAAGCAGGTCGGCCTTGTGCTCGCCCAGCGCTGCGGGGCTGCTGAAGGTAATGTCCCAACCTTGCGTAAGAAACATTTCGAGGATCTGCATCATGTGCCCGCCCGCGGCCGAGGAACGCGGCTCCGGCCAGACATAACCAATGACCAGGACTTTGGTGGCGGGCTGATTCATCAACAACGGTTTCCTTGGAGGGCAGGCGCAAAGCACGCAATTAAACCACAACCGCGTGGCATGACAATTTGTGTCTGGCGGTAGGTAGCCACGGCACTTTGTGGTTAACTTCCGCCTCTCGAATTCGTTTAACCAAAACCCAGCATAAGGATTCTGTTCATGGCTCAAGTCACCCTTCGTGGGAACCCTGTCCAGGTTGAAGGCGAATTGCCGAAAGTCGGCTCTGAAGCTGCAGACTTCACCCTGACCGCCGGCGATCTGTCGGATGCAACCCTGGCGACCTTTGCCGGCAAGCGCAAAGTGCTGAATATCTTCCCAAGCGTCGACACCCCGACCTGCGCGACTTCGGTACGCAAGTTCAACGCCCAGGCCAACGAGCTGAACAACGCCGTTGTGCTGTGCATCTCCACTGACCTGCCATTCGCCCAGGCGCGTTTCTGCGGCGCCGAAGGCCTGGAAAACGTGAAGAGCCTGTCGGACTTCCGTGACCCTGGTTTCGCAGTCGATTACGGCGTGGCAATTACTGATGGCCCACTCAAAGGCCTGACCGCCCGTGCTGTCGTGGTACTGGACGAAAACAACAATGTGCTGCACAGCGAACTGGTTTCGGAAATCGGCCAAGAGCCGAACTACGAAGCGGCCCTGGCTGTTTTGAAGTAACTGTTTCGGCGCATTACTGTCGTTTTGCAGTAACACGTTCGATACATGATTGCGGCCTGGCCTAGTCCAGGCCGTTTTTATTTGCATGTCAGGCGCTTAGCGAAATAGCTGTCGGACTAAGCCGCAGAAGTTAAAAGTTGTAAGCCCAAGGTAAATAGCCGGTAAAGGCGCTTTTCTTAAAGCGCTCCAGTGCTTATCTTTCAGCCTCCCGAAGAAGAAGCTCTCGCGCCCAATGGTTGATCACTCCATGCAATCCTCCCCCCGCAACTCCCGCCGCTGGCTGTTCGGCCTGCTCGTGCTGCTGGTTATCGCCGGCCTGTGCTGGAAATTCTGGCCCAGCGGCGCCGCCCACAAAGACGCACCGGCCGGGCACACCGGCAAAACCGGCATGGCGCGCCCGGGCTTCGGCGGGTCCACCGGCCCGGTGCCGGTGCGTGTGGCGCCGGCGGTGCTGGGGGAGTTCCCGGTGTACTACAAGGCCTTGGGCACGGTCACCGCGCTCAATACCATCAATGTGCGCAGTCGGGTGGGCGGCGAGCTGGTCAAGATCGCTTTTGAAGAAGGGCAGATGGTCAAGGCCGGCGACCTGCTGGCCGAGATAGACCCGCGCAGCTACCAGAACGCCTTGCTCCAGGCCCAGGGCACGCTGATGCAGAACCAGGCCCTGCTGAAAAACGCCCAGGTCGATGTCGAGCGTTATCGTGGCCTATATGCCCAGGACAGTATCGCCAAGCAAACCCTGGACACCGCCGAAGCGCTGGTCCTGCAATACCAGGGCACTGTCAAGACCAACCAGGGCGCGGTGGACGACGCCAAGCTCAACCTCGAGTTCACCAGGATCCGCGCGCCTATCAGCGGTCGCGTCGGCTTGCGCCAGGTCGACGTGGGTAACCTGGTGGCGGCCAACGACACCACCTTCCTGGCCGTGATCACCCAGACCCAACCGATCAGCGTGGCCTTCACCCTGCCGGAAAACACCCTCGAAACCGTGCTCGCCCGTTATCGCGCCGGCAACAAGCTGCCCGTGGAAGCCTGGGACCGTGGCGACGTGAAACAGCAGGCCACCGGCGTGCTGCAGAGCCTGGACAACCAGATCGACGTCACCACCGGCACCCTGAAATTCAAGGCGCGTTTCGATAACAAGGACCAGGCGCTGTTTCCCAACCAGTTCGTCAACGTGCATTTGCTTGCCGATACCTTGCACAACGTGGTGCTGGCGCCGTCCGCCGCGATTCAGTTCGGCAACACCGGCACCTTTGTCTACAAGCTCGATGGCGACAAGAAGGTCAAGGTCCAGCCGCTGGTGGTGGGTGACACCGATGGCGACAACACCGTGATCAAGGAAGGCCTGGTCGCCGGCGACCGCGTGGTGCTTGAAGGCACCGACCGCCTCAAGGATGGCAGCGAGATCGAAGTGGTCAATGACAGCAGCGAAGTGCCGACGACGCCAACCGAACACCTGCAAGGCAAGCCAGCGGCTAAAGGGGAGACCGGCACCACCGCCGGCAAGGCGCAAAAGGTCGGTTCATGAACCTGTCGCGGCTGTTTATCCTTCGCCCGGTCGCCACCACGCTGAGCATGCTGGCGATTGTTTTGGCCGGCATTATTTCCTACCGCTTGTTGCCGGTCTCGGCGCTGCCCCAGGTGGATTACCCGACAATCCGGGTGATGACCCTGTACCCCGGCGCCAGCCCCGATGTGATGACCAGCGCGGTCACCGCGCCGCTTGAGCGCCAGTTCGGGCAGATGCCCGGCCTGACCCAGATGGCGTCCACCAGTTCCGGCGGTGCGTCGGTGCTGACCCTGCGTTTCAACCTCGATGTCAATATGGATGTCGCCGAGCAACAGGTGCAGGCTGCGATCAACGCCGCCACCAACCTGCTGCCCAAGGATTTGCCGGCGCCGCCGGTGTACAACAAGGTCAACCCGGCGGATACCCCGGTGCTGACCCTGGCCATTACCTCCAAGACCATGCTGTTGCCCAAGCTCAATGACCTGGTCGATACGCGCATGGCGCAAAAGATCGCGCAGATCAGCGGCGTCGGCATGGTCAGCATCGCCGGTGGCCAGCGCCAGGCCGTGCGCATCAAGGTCAATCCCGAAGCCCTGGCGGCCAACGGCTTGAACCTGTCCGACGTGCGCACCCTGATCGCCGCGTCCAACGTCAACCAGCCCAAGGGCAACTTTGACGGCCCCACGCGGGTGTCGATGCTCGATGCCAACGACCAGTTGGTGTCGCCGCAGCAATACGCCGAACTGATCCTGGCCTACAACAATGGCGCGCCTCTGCGCCTTAAAGATGTGGCACAGATCGTCGACGGCGCGGAAAACGAACGCCTCGCCGCCTGGGCCAACGAAAACCAGGCCGTGCTCCTTAATATCCAGCGCCAGCCGGGTGCCAACGTGATCGAGGTGGTCGACCGCATCAAGGCGCTGCTGCCGAGCATCACCGACAACCTGCCGGCCGGCCTCGACGTGACCGTCCTCACCGACCGCACCCAGACCATCCGCGCCTCGGTCACCGATGTGCAGCACGAATTGCTGATCGCCATCGCCCTGGTGGTGATGGTGACGTTCCTGTTCCTGCGCCGGGTCAGCGCGACGATCATTCCGTCGATTGCCGTGCCGCTGTCGCTGGTGGGCACCTTTGGCGTGATGTATCTGGCCGGGTTCTCCATCAACAACCTGACGCTGATGGCCCTGACCATCGCCACGGGGTTTGTGGTGGACGATGCCATCGTGATGCTGGAGAACATCTCGCGCTATATCGAGGAAGGCGAGACGCCGCTGGCCGCCGCGCTCAAGGGCGCCAAGCAGATCGGCTTCACCCTGATTTCCCTGACCCTGTCACTGATCGCCGTATTGATCCCGCTGCTGTTCATGGCTGACGTGGTCGGGCGGCTGTTCCGCGAGTTTGCCATCACCCTGGCGGTGGCGATCCTGATTTCCCTGGTGGTGTCCCTGACGCTCACGCCGATGATGTGCGCGCGTTTGCTCAAGCGCGAGCCCAAGGAAGAAGAGCAGAGCCGTTTCTACAAGGCCAGCGGCGCCTGGATCGACTGGCTGATCGAAGCCTATGGGCGCAAGTTGCAATGGGTGCTCAAGCACCAGCCGCTGACCCTGTTGGTGGCCATCGCGACCTTGGGCCTTACGGTGGTGCTGTACCTGGTGGTGCCCAAGGGCTTTTTCCCGGTGCAGGACACCGGGGTGATCCAGGGGATCTCCGAGGCGCCGCAGTCGATTTCATTCGCCGCCATGAGCCAGCGCCAGCAGGAACTGGCGAAAATCATCCTCACCGACCCGGCGGTGGAAAGCCTGTCGTCCTATATCGGTGTGGATGGTGACAACGCCACCCTCAACAGCGGCCGTTTGCTGATCAACCTCAAGCCCCACGGCCAGCGCGACTTGAGCGCGGCCCAGGTGATTACCCGCCTGCAACCGCAGATCGACAAGCTGGTGGGCATCCGCCTGTTCATGCAGCCGGTGCAGGACCTGACCATCGAAGACCGTGTCAGCCGCACCCAGTACCAATTCAGCATGTCCTCGCCGGACGCCGACCTGTTGGCCCTGTGGAGCGGCAAGCTGGTGCATGCGCTGAGCCAGATGCCGGAACTCACCGACGTCGCCAGCGACCTGCAGGACAAAGGCCTGCAGGTGTACCTGGTGATCGACCGCGATGCGGCCTCGCGCCTGGGCGTCAGTGTGTCGACCATCACCGATGCCCTGTATGACGCGTTCGGCCAGCGGCAGATTTCCACCATCTACACCCAGGCCAGCCAGTACCGCGTGGTCTTGCAGGCCCAGTCGGGAGAAACCCTGGGCCCGGCGGCGCTGAACCAGATCCACGTGAAAACCACCGACGGCGGTCAGGTGCGCTTGTCCAGCCTGGCCCATGTGGAACAGCGCCAGGCGCAGTTGGCAATTGCGCATATCGGCCAGTTCCCGGCGGTGATGATGTCGTTCAACCTGGCCCCCGGCGTTGCGCTGGGCAAGGGCGTGGAGCTGATCAACCAGGCGCAGAAGGACATCGGCATGCCGGTGGGCGTGCAGACCCAGTTCCAGGGCGCGGCACAGGCTTTCGAAGCGTCGCTGTCGAGCACCTTGCTGCTGATCCTGGCGGCGGTGGTCACCATGTACATCGTGCTCGGTGTGCTCTACGAGAGCTACATTCACCCGATCACCATTCTCTCGACCTTGCCGTCGGCAGCGGTAGGGGCCTTACTGGCCTTGCTGCTCAGTGGCAACGACCTGGGCATGATCGCGATCATCGGCATCATCCTGCTGATCGGTATCGTGAAAAAGAACGCGATCATGATGATCGACTTCGCCCTCGACGCCGAACGCAATCAGGGCCTGGACCCGCAGACCGCGATCTACCAGGCGGCGCTGCTGCGTTTCCGGCCGATCCTGATGACCACCCTGGCTGCGCTGTTCGGTGCAGTGCCGTTGATGCTGGCCACCGGCTCCGGCGCTGAATTGCGCCAGCCCCTCGGCCTGGTGATGGTCGGCGGCTTGCTGGTGAGCCAGGTGTTGACGCTGTTCACCACGCCGGTGATCTACCTGTACTTCGATCGCCTCGGCCGCCGCTGGCGTAAAGAGCCGCAAAGCCTGGAGCCGGTTGAGTCATGAACCTGTCCGGACCTTTCATCCGCCGACCGGTGGCCACCATGCTGCTGAGCCTGGCGATCATGTTGCTGGGCGGTGTCAGCTTCAACCTGCTGCCGGTGTCGCCGCTGCCACAGATCGATTTCCCGGTGATCGTGGTCTCGGCCAGCTTGCCCGGCGCCAGCCCCGAGGTGATGGCGTCCACCGTGGCGACGCCGCTGGAGCGCTCCTTCGGCGCGATTGCCGGCATCACCACCATGAGCAGTTCGTCGAGCCAGGGCTCCACCCGGGTGATCCTGGCGTTCGACTCCGACCGTGATATCAACGGTGCCGCGCGGGAAGTGCAGGCAGCCATCAATGCCTCGCGCAACCTGCTGCCCAGCGGCATGCGCAGCATGCCCACCTACAAGAAGATCAACCCGTCCCAGGCACCGATCATGGTGCTGTCGCTGACCTCGGACGTGTTGCAGAAGGGCCAGTTGTACGACCTGGCCTCGACCATCCTCTCCCAAAGCCTGTCCCAGGTGCCGGGCGTGGGCGAAGTGCAGATCGGCGGCAGCTCCCTGCCGGCGGTGCGTATCGAGCTGGAACCCAAGGCCCTCGACCAGTACGGCGTGGCCCTGGACGACGTGCGCAACACCATCGCCAACGCCAACCAGCGCCGGCCCAAGGGTTCCCTGGAAGACAGTGAGCGCAACTGGCAGATCCAGGCCAACGACCAGTTGGAAAAGGCTAAGGACTACGAGCCGCTGCTGATTCGCTACCAGGACGGCGCTGCCTTGCGCCTGAAGGACGTGGCAAAGATCAGCGACGGCGTGGAAGACCGCTACAACAGTGGCTTCTTCAACAATGATGCGGCGGTGCTGCTGGTGATCAACCGCCAGTCCGGTGCCAACATCATCGAAACCGTCAGGCAGATCAAGGCACAACTGCCGGCGTTGCAGGCGGTGCTGCCGTCCAGCGTCAAGCTCAGCCTGGCCATGGACCGCTCGCCGGTGATCACCGCGACCCTGCATGAAGCCGAGATGACCCTGCTGATTGCGGTGGGGCTGGTGATCCTGGTGGTGTACCTGTTCCTCGGCAACTTCCGCGCCTCGCTGATTCCAACCCTGGCGGTGCCGGTGTCGCTGGTGGGCACGTTCGCGATCATGTACCTGTACGGTTTCTCGCTGAACAACTTCTCGCTGATGGCGCTGATCCTGGCCACCGGCCTGGTGGTGGACGATGCCATCGTGGTGCTGGAGAACATTTCCCGGCACATCGACGCGGGTGTGCCGCCGATGAAAGCCGCCTACCTGGGCGCCGAGGAAGTCGGCTTTACCCTGCTGTCGATGAACGTGTCGCTGGTGGCGGTGTTCCTCTCCATCCTATTCATGGGCGGGATCGTCACCAACCTGTTCCGCGAGTTTTCCATCACCTTGTCGGCGGCGATCATCGTGTCGCTGATCGTCTCGCTGACGTTGACGCCGATGCTCTGCGCCCGTTGGCTCAAGCCCCACGTGAAAGGGCAGATGACCGGCCTGCAGCGCTGGAGCCAGAAGATCAACGACCGCATGGTCGCCGGCTACGCCACCACCCTGGACTGGGTGCTGCGCCACCGCCGCCTGACCCTGCTCAGCCTGTTGCTGACCATTGGTTTGAACGTGGCGCTCTACGTGGTGGTGCCGAAGACCTTTATGCCGCAACAGGACACCGGCCAATTGATCGGCTTTGTGCGCGGCGATGACGGCCTGTCGTTCAGCGTCATGCAGCCGAAGATGGAAATCTTCCGCAAGGCGGTGCTCAAGGACCCGGCGGTGCTCAGCGTGGCCGGCTTTATCGGTGGCAACAACGGCACCAACAATGCGGTGATGCTGGTGCGCCTCAAGCCCATCAGCGAACGCAGGATTTCTGCCCAGGCGGTGATCGAGCGGCTGCGCAAGGACGTACCGCTGGTACCGGGCGGGCGTCTGTTCCTGATGGCCGACCAGGACCTGCAATTTGGCGGCAGCCGTGACCAGACCAGCGCGCAGTATTCCTACATCCTGCAAAGCGGTGATCTCGCAGCGCTGCGCCTGTGGTACCCGAAAGTCGTGGCCGCCTTGCGTGAGCTGCCGGAACTGACGGCCATTGACGCCCGTGAAGGGCGCGGCGCGGCCCAGGTCACGCTGATTGTCGACCGCGACCAGGCCAAGCGCCTGGGCATCGACATGGACATGGTCACGGCAGTGCTCAACAACGCCTACAGCCAGCGGCAGATTTCCACCATCTATGACAGCCTCAACCAGTACCAGGTGGTGATGGAGGTCAACCCCAAATACGCCCAGGACCCGATCACCCTCAACCAGATGCAGGTGATTACCTCCAGCGGCGCGCGGGTGCCGTTGTCGACCATTGCCCATTACGAGAACAGCCTGGCGAACGACCGCGTCAGCCACGAAGGCCAGTTCGCCTCGGAAAACATCGCCTTCGACATGGCGCCAGGGGTTACGGTGGAGCAGGGCACGGCCGCGATCGAGCGGGCGATTGCCAAGGTCGGCCTGCCGGAAGACGTGATCGCCAAGATGGCCGGCACCGCCGATGCATTTGCCGCCACGCAGAAGGGCCAGCCGTTCATGATCCTCGGCGCTTTGGTGGCGGTGTACCTGGTGCTGGGCATTCTGTATGAGAGCTACATTCATCCGCTGACGATCCTCTCGACCCTGCCGTCGGCCGGTGTCGGCGCCATGCTCGCGATCTACCTGACGGGCGGCGAGTTCAGCCTGATCTCGTTGCTGGGTCTGTTCCTGCTGATCGGCGTGGTGAAGAAGAACGCGATCCTGATGATCGACCTGGCCCTGCAACTGGAGCGTAACGACGGCATGGGCCCGCTGGAGTCGATCCGCAGTGCTTGCCTGCTGCGTTTGCGGCCGATCCTGATGACCACCCTGGCGGCCATCCTCGGTGCCTTGCCGTTGCTGCTCGGCGCTGGCGATGGCGCGGAAATGCGTCGTCCTTTGGGCCTGACCATTATCGGTGGCCTGATCTTCAGTCAGGTCCTGACCCTCTACACCACCCCGGTGGTCTACCTCTATCTCGACCGCGCGCGCCACCGCTTCAACGCCTGGCGCGGCGTGCGTACCGATGCTGCCCTGGACACTGCGCTATGACCGATTCAACCTTTGCCAAATTGGCCATGATCCGTGGTTCCCGTGTTGCGAGTCTGGTGCTTTGCGGCGCACTGCTCAGCGCCTGCGCCGTCGGCCCGGATTACAAGCGTCCGGAAGTCGTCGAGCCCGCGCAATTCAAGGAAGCCCAGGGCTGGCGCCAGGCCACCCCCAGCGACTCGCTGGCCCGTGGCGCCTGGTGGGAGCTGTATGGTGATCGCCAGCTCAACGACCTGGTGCTGCGCCTGAATAATTCCAACCAGACCGTGGCCCAGGCCGAAGCGCGCTTTCGCCAGGCCCAGGCGCTGGTGCGCAGTTCACGCGGGGCGTTTTACCCGAGCGTCGACCTGAGCGCCGGTAAAACCCGTGCCAGCCAGGGCACCGGCAGCAGCAGCGCCAGCCTCAGCAGTTCCAGCAGCGGGATTCGCGACACGCTCAACGCACAGTTGGGCGTGAGCTGGGAAGCGGACATCTGGGGCAAATTGCGCCGTGGCCTGGAGGCCAACGAGGCCAGCGCCGAAGCCAGCTCGGCGGACTTGGCCGCGATGCGCCTGAGCCAACAGTCGGAACTGGTGCAAAGCTACCTGCAACTGCGGGTCATGGACGAGCAGACACGCCTGCTGCAAGCGACCCTGGAGACCTACCAGCGCTCCCTGCAAATGACCGAAAACCAATACCGTGCCGGCGTCTCCGGCAAGGACGCGGTGGCCCAGGCGCAAACCCAGCTCAAGACCACCCAGGCCAGCCTGATCGACCTGATCTGGCAGCGCGCCCAACTGGAAAACGCCATCGCCGTATTGATTGGCGAGGCACCGGCCAACTTCAACCTGGCGGTGAGCAAGGACATTCCGGCGCTGCCGCAGATTCCGGTCAGCCTGCCGTCGCAGTTGCTTGAACGTCGCCCGGACATTGCTTCGGCCGAACGCTCGGTGATCGCTGCCAACGCCAATATCGGCGTGGCCAAGGCCGCCTATTACCCGGACCTGACGCTGAGCCTGGCCGGTGGGTATTCCAGCAGCACCTATGCCGACTGGATCAGCCTGCCGAACCGCTTCTGGTCGGTAGGGCCGAAACTCGCCATGACCCTGTTCGACGGCGGCCAGCGCTCGGCGGAAGTCGACCGCACCGTGGCGTCCTACGACGAGACCGTGGCCAAGTACCGCCAGACCGTGCTCGACGGCTTCCGTGAAGTGGAAAACTACATGGTGCAGCTCAAGGTGCTGGAAGACGAGGCGGTAGTCAGCAACGAAGCGCTTGAGGCCGCCCGAGAATCGCTGCGCTTGACCCAGAACCAGTACAAGGCCGGGTTGATTGCCTACCTCGACGTGGTGACTGTCCAGGCCACTGCGCTGAGCAACGAGCGTACCGTGCTGACCCTGCTGCAGAGCCGCCTGGTGGCCAGCGTGCAACTGATCGCCGCACTGGGCGGTGGCTGGGATGGGCAGACGCCGATTGCCGAGAAGGATTGATCTTGAGGAGGACGGGGGTTCCTTGGCGGGGAGCTTGCTTATATAGCAGCTCCCCAATACAGGCCGCCGACCTAAATCCGTACCTCTGCTGCTATCAAATGCTACTAGCTCCCCTCCCGGAGGAAGGGCGGTTGTATTGGCATATATAAGAAGATTAGATTTCAAAGGGACGTATTTTAGAATTTCTCCTATCTCACCGGAGACTCTGAATTTTAAAAATCGAGTGTCCGAGTCTTTAATTTCGTACTCTTTTCCGGCTCGAGAACGATAGGTTACGACCTTGTTTTCAAAGCCATCTATTCTCCCCGCACACCTCATACTCTTCCCGGTTGTAGCAAAGATGAAGGCCTGCTAAAGGCGCATGGTTCGCTTCTTTTTGCTCAGTTATCCGAAGTGGGATAGCGCTTGGGCGTACCTGAAAACGCACGTGCCTTCGAGCCATGGCCCTAAATCATGTGGGTCTTCGAGCCAGTAGATTGGCGTCAAATTGCCATTAATGGCCTTCTGATAATTAATCAACTATCCAATAATTATTCTCGCTACAATCGCGCGCTTTGCCACTTGGCACGGGCGTTTCAGGTCCGATGCCCACGAGAAGTCCCATGCTCATCGGTAGTTATTCACCCTCGTTGGTCGTGATCTCCCTGTTTGTCGCGATCTTGGCTTCCTACACCGCGCTGGACCTCAGCGGCCGCATCGCGACGGCCAAAGGGCGCGCTGTTTATTTATGGATAGCCGGCGGTGCCCTGGCGATGGGCGTGGGGGTGTGGTCCATGCACTTCATTGGCATGCTGGCGTTGCGCTTGCCGTTCGCGCTGGGCTTTGACGTGGGTATCACCGGCCTGTCGTTGTTGATCGCTGTACTGTCCAGCGGCTTTGCGTTATGGCTGGTCAGCCAAGCCCGTTTGCCCGCCTGGCAACTGGCGTTCGGCGCGCTGGTCATGGGCAGCGGTATTGCCAGCATGCACTACACCGGCATGGCCGCGATGCGCATGACCCCGGGTATCGATTACGACCCCACGTTGTTCGGCGCTTCGTTACTGATCGCGGTGGCGGCTTCCGGTGCCGCATTGTGGATCGCATTTAACCTGCGCCGTAATACCCCGTTTGTGCGCCTGGCCCGAGGCGGGGCGTCGATGGTGATGGGGTTCGCCATTGTCGGCATGCATTACACCGGTATGGCGGCGGCACGTTTTGCCGATGAAAGCTTCTGCGGTGCGGCATTGGACGGCTTGAGCGGCAAGGGCCTGGATAACCTGGTATTGGTCACGACACTGGCGGTGCTGGCGATTGCATTGCTCACCTCGTTGCTCGATGCCCGTCTGGAAGCACGCACCGCCGTGCTCGCCGACTCGTTGTCCCTGGCCAACCAGGAACTGACTCACTTGGCCCTGCACGACATGCTCACAGGCCTGCCCAACCGCACGTTGTTGGCGGATCGCATTCAACAGGCCATTGAAGCGGTAAAAGAGCAGGGCGGTTGCTTCGCCCTGATGTTTATCGACCTGGACGGCTTCAAGCCGGTCAACGATGCTTTTGGTCATCACATGGGTGACCAGTTGTTGCGCGAAGTCGGCCTGCGCCTGCGCGAAGACCTGCGCAGCCATGACACCCTGGCGCGTATCGGTGGTGACGAGTTTGTCTTGCTGGTGCAGTTGACGCAGTCCGACGATGCCCTTGGCCTCGCCGAACGCCAGGTGATGCTGATCAACCGCGCGTTCCAGGTGGCCGAGCATGAGTTGAAAATTTCCGCCAGCCTCGGCATCGCGATGTTCCCGGGCAACGGTAACAACCCCCAGGAGCTGTTGATGAACGCCGACGCCGCCATGTACCACGCTAAGGGCATGGGCAAGAACGGCTACAGCTTTTTTGATGTGTCGATGAACACCAATGCGCGCAAGCAATTGCAGTTGCTGCAAGACCTGCGCAATGCCCTTGAGCAAGAGCAATTTCGTCTGTACTACCAGCCCAAGTTTGATGCGCTCAGTGGCATCCCGGTGGGGGCTGAAGCGCTGGTGCGCTGGGAGCATCCGCAACAAGGCCTGTTGTTGCCGGCCACTTTTATCGAGTTGGCGGAAAAAACCGGCTTGATCATCCCCATCGGCGAATGGGTGCTCAATGAGGCCTGTCGCCAAATGAGCGTATGGTACGCCCAGGGTTATGAGCACTGGCGTATCGCGGTGAACTTGTCGGCGTTGCAGTTCTGCCACGCCGGGTTGGTCAACAGCGTCGCCGGCGCACTTGCCCGGCACCGGTTGCCGGCTAACAGCCTGACCCTGGAAATTACCGAGACCACGGCCATGAGCGATGCTGATGCAAGCATGACGGTGTTGCAGCAGCTGTCGGACATGGGCGTGGACCTGTCCATCGACGACTTCGGTACCGGCTATTCGAGCCTGATGTACCTCAAGCGCCTGCCCGCCAACGAGCTGAAGATCGACCGTGGGTTTGTGCGTGACCTGGAGCACGACAGCGACGACGCGGCCATCGTCTCGGCCATCGTTGCCCTCGGCCAGGCCCTGGGGCTGCGGATTGTCGCTGAAGGGGTGGAGACGAATGTGCAGCAGAGCTTCCTCACGCGGCTGGGCTGCAACTCCCTGCAAGGTTACCTGCTCGGCCACCCGCTGCCGGCGGACAGCTTCATGGCCGATATCCAGCGCGCCGAAGACGCAGCGATGCCTGACAAAAGCCTTGCGTGACGGTTAGTATTGGATCCACCCCGTACACCCGCTTCGATCAGGAGACCGCACGCATGGACAAAGTTGTCATCATCACTGGGGGCAGTCGCGGCATTGGCGCCGAAACGGCCTTGCTGGCGGCGCGCGAGGGCTATCGCATCTGCATCAACTACCACTCCGACGAAAAAGCCGCCCATAGCGTCCTGGAACAGGTGCGCGGCCTGGGTGCCCAGGCCATTGCGGTGCGCGCGGATGTCAGCATCGAAGATGAAGTGATTGCATTGTTCCACCGTGTCGACGCCGAGCTGGGCCGCGTCACGGCATTGGTGAACAACGCCGGCACCGTGGGGCACAAGTCGCGGGTGGACGAGATGTCCGAGTTCCGCATCCTGAATATCCTCAAGACCAATGTGCTCGGCCCGATCCTGTGTGCCAAGCACGCAGTGCTGCGCATGTCGCCCAAGCATGGCGGGCAGGGCGGCAGTATCGTCAACGTGTCTTCGGTGGCCGCGCGCCTGGGTTCGCCGGGTGAATACGTCGACTACGCCGCATCCAAGGGTGCGCTCGACACCTTCACCCTGGGCCTGTCCAAAGAAGTGGCCGGCGAGGGCATTCGCGTCAACGCGGTGCGCCCCGGCTACATCTTCACCGACTTCCACGCCCTGAGCGGCGACCCGGACCGGGTCAGCAAGCTGGAGTCCGGGATTCCCATGGCGCGTGGCGGTCGGCCGGATGAAGTGGCGGAAGCGATTATCTGGTTGCTGTCGGACAAGGCGTCGTATGCCACGGGGACTTTTTTGGATTTGGGTGGCGGTCGCTAGTGACGCAGTGCCTGCACCGGCGCCATCGGGGGCAAGCCCCCGATAGCGTCAGAAAGCGCAACGCCACAACTTAAAACGACCGCACAATCCGCCCCAACGTCTCCATCGCCTTCTCCGAGGCCTCGGTCCATGGGCTGCCGTAGTTCAGGCGAATACAGTTTCTGAAGCGTTGCGTCGCCGAGAAAATCGGCCCGGGTGCAATGCTGATGCCTTGCGCCAGCGCCATCTGGAACAACTTCAACGAATCGGTCTGCTCCGGCAATTCCAGCCACAGGAAATACCCGCCGGCCGGTTGGCTCACCCGCGTCTGGGCCGGGAAGTAGCGGGCGATGGCGGCCAGCATGGCGCTTTGCTGTTCTTCCAGGGCATAACGCAGCTTGCGTAGATGCCGGTCATAACCGCCGTGCTGCAGGTAGTCGGCAATCGCCGCTTGTGCCGGCATCGAGGGGCACAGCGAGGTCATCAACTTCAAGCGCTCGACTTTCTGCGCATAGCGCCCAGCGGCCACCCAGCCGACGCGATAGCCCGGCGCGAGGCTCTTGGCGAAGGAACCGCAGTGCATCACCAGGCCTTCAGTGTCGAAGGCTTTGGCCGGTTTGGGGGCCTGCTGCCCGTAGTACAACTCGGCGTACACATCGTCCTCGATCAGCGGCACCTGGTGGCTACGCAGCAGTTCCACCAGCGCCTGTTTTTTCGCTTCCGGCAGTGTCGCGCCCATGGGGTTCTGGAAACTGGTCATGGTCCAGCAGGCCTTGATCGGGTAGCGCTCCAGGGTTTGCGCCAGGGCACCCAGGTCAATGCCGTCGCGCGGGTGTACGGGGATTTCCACCGCCTTGAGCTTCAGGCGTTCCAGCACTTGCAGGCAGGCGTAGAACGCCGGGGCCTCGATAGCCACCAGGTCGCCCGGTTCGGTGACCGCTTGCAGGCACAGGTTCAACGCTTCCAGGGCGCCGTTGGTAATCAGCAGTTCTTCCATGGGCAGCATCAGGCCGCCGACCATATAACGCAGGGCAATCTGCCTACGCAGTTGCGGGTTGCCCGGCGACATGTCGGTGACCACCAGGCGCGGGTCCATTTCGCGGCTGGCACTGGCCAGGGAACGGGCCAGGCGTGGCAACGGGAACAACATGGGGCTGGGGAAGGCCGAGCCGAAGGGCACGGTATTGGGGTCTTTGATTGAGTCGAGTACTGAGAACACCAACTCGCTGACATCGACTTCGGTGGACTCATGCACCTGCTCGCTCACCACCGGCTCGGAGAACGGGCTGGGGGCATGGGTGTTGACGAAATAGCCGGAGCGCGGCCGTGCACGGATCAACCCGCGCCGCTCCAACAGGTAGTAGGCCTGGAACACCGTGGACGGGCTGACGCCATAGGTCTGGCTGGCATAGCGCACCGAGGGCACACGCTGGCCGGGGCCGAGCACGCCGGAGCGGATCAGTTCTGCGATGTCGTCGGCGAATTTTTCGTAGCGTTTCATTTTGGCCTTAAACAGATGTTTTGTATGAGTGGAGATCCCACTGTGGGAGGGGGCTTGCCTCTCCCACATGTGACCTTCATCATTTTTCGATACCGAGGTCTCAGCGGTTGAGCGGCGCCACGAATCGGCTATCGGCAAGGCTGTAAATGCTCGGTGCATCCACGTCTGTCACCTTGAACCGCAACGTCTGCGAACTGCTCGCCGGCTTGTCGGCCAGCAACGCCACCGAGACCGGAACGTCACTGATTTCACCAGGCGCCAGGCTGATCTCGGTCTTGCCCTGCAACTGGAAGTCTTCGGCATCCACCAGTTCCAGGCGGTATTCCTGGCGCTGCTGGGTCTTGTTAATGACCTTGAGGCTGTAGATGTTTTCGATCTGACCCTGGGCGTTCTCGCGGAACATGCCACGGTCCTTGGTCACGTCCAGCGAGACCATCGGCCGCTCCACCAGTGCCACCACCAGCGCGGCAATCATCACCAGCAACACGGCACTGTAGCCGATCAGGCGTGGCCTGAGCAGATGGGTCTTGCCGCCTTGCAATTGATGCTCGCTGGTGTAGCTCACCAGACCACGGGCATAGCCCATCTTGTCCATGATCGAATCACAGGCGTCGATGCACGCCGCACAGCCGATACATTCCATTTGCAGGCCGTCGCGAATGTCGATGCCGGTGGGGCAGACCTGCACGCACAGCTGGCAATCAATGCAGTCGCCGAGGCCGACATCGGCCGGCGTGACCTCGCGTTTACGCGGGCCGCGATGCTCGCCACGGGCGCTGTCATAGGAAATAGTCAGCGTGTCTTTATCGAACATCACGCTCTGGAATCGCGCATACGGACACATGTGCATGCACACCGCTTCGCGCAGCCAACCGGCGTTGATGTAGGTAGCACCGGTGAAAAACAGCACCCAGAACAGACTCACGCCACCCATTTGCCAGGTCAGCAGTTCGGCGGTCAGTGGGCGGATCGGCGTGAAGTAGCCGACAAAGGTCAGCCCGGTGAGCACGCTGATGCTCAGCCACAACGTGTGTTTGGCCGAGCGCCGCGCGAGCTTGTTCAGGTTCCAGGGCGCCGCTTGCAGCTTGATGCGCTGGTTGCGCTCGCCCTCGGTGACCTTTTCGCACCACATGAACAGCCAGGTAAACGAGCTTTGCGGGCAGGTGTAGCCACACCACACGCGACCGGCGAACACCGTGATCGCAAACAGGCCGAAGGCGCAGATGATCAGCAAAGCCGATAACAGGATGAAGTCCTGGGGCCAGAAGGTGGCGCCAAAAATATGAAATTTGCTTTCGGCCAAGTCCCACAGCACGGCTTGCCTTCCACCCCAGTTCAGCCACACGGTGCCGAAGAACGCCAGGAACAGAAAGCCCGCGCCGCCCACGCGCAAGGTGCGGAACAGGCCGGTGAAACTGCGGGTATGGATCAGGTTGTCGCTGGATTTGGCCTTCACCTTCTTTGGGTGCATCGGCTCAAAGGTTTCCACGGTTGGGATTCGTTCGCTCATGGTCGTTCGCTCATCAGCCTCCATCAGGCCGATGAACTATGGGCGCCGGTCTGTTTGCATAACAGACTCAGGTGTGTCGATAAAAAGCGGATCAGATGGGTTTTGTGCAGGCGCCTGCGTCAATGTGCTGCACCCCGTGGCTGAAGGGGTGCAGCCCTGTCGAAGCAGTACTGATACAGATCAATTAAATCAGCGAACCAGGTTCTTCAGCCTTTACATGTTGGCGGCCATCGTGGGCACCTGCCACCGTCAGGGCGTCGGCCTCGGCTTCGGTGATATAGATCCGCTCAGCTGCCAGTTCCACGTAAGACATGGATTTGTCGGTGTCGGTAACGATATTGACCCTTGTCGCCGGCACACTCTGTTCCTGGCCGTTGTCATCAAGCATGAAGTAGCACAGTTGGTTTTCGATACGTAGGGGCATGCCGATCTCCTTTTTCTTGGGCTATGAAGGTTAGGGGTCGGCAATGTGCGTGGGTTCAAGGCAACTGACTGGCGGTCGCGGCTGTCCATTCTTTATCAATAAAGACAAAGGACAGTGTTCATGGACGCTTGGTGGCATGAAGTGTGGCAAACCCTGCAGGCCGAATTCGCCGACCTGGGCGACGCAAAACAGCTCACTCAAATTACCGTTCGCCTGCTGATCGCGGCGCTGTTGGGGGGCATCCTCGGGTTTGAGCGCGAGCACAAGGGCAAGGCTGCCGGTGTGCGCACCCATATGCTGGTCGCAATGGGCGCCGCATTATTTGTGCTGGTGCCGCAGATGTCCGGCAATCAGGCAGATGCCATGAGCCGCGTGGTGCAGGGCGTGATTGCCGGGATTGGTTTCCTGGGCGCCGGCACCATCATCAAGGGCAAGGATGATGACGAGGGGCATGTGAAGGGCCTGACTACGGCCGCCGGTTTGTGGATGACCGCTGCGATTGGGGTCTCGGCCGGATTGGGTCGGGAATCGACAGCGGTGCTGAGTACCTTGCTGGCGTTGGCGGTGTTCAGTGTGATGCCAAAAATCGTCAAGCAGTTTGAAAAGGACTGACGATCACCGGCGGCATGGTTGTCGGCGGTTCCTCCACCGGCGGCGGCTCATTTTCCGGCGGTTCTTTCTCGGGAATCGGTTGCGGCTCGGTAGGCGGCAGGGTCGGGTTGTCGATATTCGGGTCTGGGGTTTCCGCGGGGATCGGGATATTCATCGGTGTGGCCTCCTTTGTGCTTTGCTCTAGCGGTGGACATTCGCAGGGGCCAATTGATTCCCCCGCCCGATGGAGTCACATCCAGCTGAACTTTTAACCTCGGCCCAAGCTCGGACCTATAGCGGCCCTGCTCAGGGAGAGCGCTGCCGTATCAGAATTTGGATCAAGCAAAGAGCGTCCACAGGGCGTAAGGGGAAGATGCTCGATGACTGCTGAAACACTGGCTACAGAAGACTCCATATTGCCGCTGTCCCAGGCGCTGTTGCTGCCCAGGATCGCGATCGAAAGCACCTCACCCGTGATCGACGGCGGCGAATTTGCCGTCAAGGCGGTAGTGGGCCAGCGGGTCAACGTCACCAGCAAGGTATTCGCCGACGGCCACGACAAGCTGGCCGTATTGATCCGCTGGCGCCCCCTGCATGAAGAAAGCTGGCACAGCGTGGTCATGAACGACGTGGGCAACAATGGCTGGGAAGGTGGGTTTACCGTCACCGTCCAAGGCCCTCACGAATACTGCATCGAGGCCTGGATCGATACCTTCGCCAGCTTCTGCTACGAACTGCGTAAAAAGCATGAAGCCAGCGTGCCGGTCAGCCTGGAATTGCAGGAAGGCCGCAGCCTGGTGCTGCAGGCCGCCGAACGCAGCGACAACGAACTGCGCGACCGCCTGATGCTGTTGCATCACGAACTCTCAGGCCTGCTGGAAACCGAGCAGGTCGCGCTGTTTTTGCACGAAGACAGTGCACACTTGATGACCCAGGCCGACCACCGCGCCTACTTGAGCATCAGTACCGTCTACCCGATTGATGTGGAGCGCGAGGCGGCGCAGTTTGCCAGTTGGTACGAGCTGTTTCCCCGCTCGATCACCGACGATCCTGCACGTCACGGTACGTTTAATGACGTGCACGCGCGGTTGCCGATGATTCATGACATGGGTTTCGACGTGCTGTACTTCCCGCCGATCCACCCGATCGGCCGCAGCCACCGCAAGGGCAAGAACAATTCCCTGACCGCAGGCCCCGATGATCCGGGCAGCCCGTATGCCATCGGCAGCGAGGAGGGCGGCCACGAAGCCATTCATCCGCAGTTGGGCAGCCGCGAGGACTTCCGTCGCCTGGTCAAGGCCGCCGCCGAGCATGGCCTGGAGATCGCCCTGGATTTTGCCATCCAGTGCTCCCAGGACCACCCGTGGCTCAAAGAGCACCCGGGCTGGTTCAACTGGCGCCCGGACGGCACGATCAAATACGCCGAGAACCCACCGAAGAAGTATCAGGACATCGTCAACGTCGACTTCTATGCGGCGGATGCGATCCCGGGCCTGTGGACTGAACTGCGCGACATCGTGGTCGGCTGGGTGGAAGAGGGCGTGAAGACCTTTCGCGTCGACAACCCCCACACCAAGCCACTGCCCTTTTGGCAGTGGCTGATCGCCGATGTACGGGCAAAGCATCCCGAGGTGATCTTCCTCGCCGAAGCATTCACCACCCCGGCGATGATGGCGCGCCTGGGCAAGGTCGGTTACTCCCAGAGCTATACCTATTTCACCTGGCGCAACAGCAAGGCCGAGTTGGGTGAGTACCTGACGCAATTGAACGAGTCGCCGTGGCGCGAATGCTACCGGCCGAATTTTTTCGTCAATACACCGGATATCAACCCAGGCTTCCTGCACCAATCCGGCCGCCCGGGTTTCTTGATCCGCGCGGCGCTGGCCACCATGGGCTCAGGCCTGTGGGGCATGTATTCGGGCTTTGAACTGTGCGAAGCGGCACCTGTGCCCGGCAAGGAAGAATACCTGGACTCGGAGAAATACGAGATCCGCCCTCGGGACTTCACCGCGCCCGGCAACATCATCGCCGAAATCGCCCAGCTCAACCGCATCCGCCGCCAGAACCCGGCGTTGCAGACACACCTGGGCCTGAAACTCTATAACGCCTGGAACGACAACATCCTCTACTTCGGCAAGCGCAGCGAGGATGGCAGCAACTTCATCCTGGTGGCGGTCAATCTCGACCCGTTCAATGCCCAGGAAGCCAACTTCGAGTTGCCATTGTGGGAACTGGGCCTGCCGGACGATGCGCAAACCCAGGGCGAAGACCTGATGAACGGTCATCGCTGGACTTGGTATGGCAAGACCCAGTGGACGCGGCTGGAGCCGCAGATGCCGTTCGGGATCTGGCGCATCAGCACCTCCTGAGCCTGGTGAAGATCAACATGTGGGAGGGGGCTTGCCCCCTCCCACATTGACCCGGTTCAGTCTGCAAGCTTTTTCGAGTATTTCAGGAGCCTCCAATGGCGAAGAAACCCAAGGCTGCCACCTTTATCAAAGACCCGCTCTGGTACAAGGACGCGGTGATCTACCAGGTTCATGTCAAATCCTATTTCGACTCCAACAACGACGGTATCGGTGACTTTCCCGGCCTGATCGCCAAGCTTGACTACATCGCCGACCTGGGCGTGAACACCATCTGGCTGTTGCCGTTCTACCCTTCGCCACGCCGCGATGACGGCTACGACATCGCCGAATACCGTGGCGTGCACAGCGACTACGGGACCATGGCCGATGCCCGGCGCTTTATCGCCGAAGCCCACAAGCGCGGGCTGCGGGTCATCACTGAGTTGGTGATCAACCACACCTCCGACCAGCACCCCTGGTTTCAGCGCGCGCGCAAGGCCAAGCCGGGCTCGGCGGCGCGGGACTTCTACGTGTGGTCCGATGACGACCAGAAATACGACGGTACCCGCATCATTTTCCTCGACACCGAAAAGTCCAACTGGACCTGGGACCCGGTCGCCGGCCAGTACTTCTGGCACCGCTTCTATTCCCACCAGCCGGACCTCAACTTCGACAACCCGCAGGTAATGAAAGCCGTGCTGTCGGTGATGCGCTATTGGCTGGACATGGGCATCGACGGCCTGCGCCTGGACGCCATCCCGTACCTGATCGAGCGCGATGGCACCAACAACGAAAACCTGCCGGAGACCCACGACGTCCTCAAACAGATCCGCGCCGAGATCGACGCCCATTACCCCGACCGCATGCTGCTCGCCGAGGCCAACCAATGGCCGGAAGACACGCAGCTGTATTTCGGTGACCGCAAGGGCGATGACGGTGACGAATGCCACATGGCGTTCCACTTCCCGCTGATGCCGCGCATGTACATGGCGCTGGCCCAGGAGGATCGCTTCCCCATCACCGATATCCTGCGCCAGACCCCGGAAATCCCCGCCAATTGCCAATGGGCGATCTTCCTGCGCAACCACGATGAATTGACCCTGGAAATGGTCACCGACAAAGAGCGTGACTACCTGTGGAACTACTACGCCGCTGACCGCCGTGCACGCATCAACCTGGGTATTCGCCGGCGCCTGGCGCCCTTGATGGAGCGTGACCGCCGCCGGGTCGAGTTGCTCAACAGCCTGCTGCTGTCGATGCCCGGCACGCCGACCCTGTATTACGGCGACGAAATCGGCATGGGCGACAACATCTACCTCGGCGACCGCGATGGGGTGCGCACGCCGATGCAGTGGTCCATCGACCGCAACGGCGGTTTCTCCCGCGCCGACCCGGCCAGCCTGGTGCTGCCACCGATCATGGACCCGCAATATGGCTACCTGTCGGTCAACGTCGAAACCCAGGCCCAGGACCCGCACTCGCTGCTGAACTGGACCCGCCGCATGCTGGCGGTGCGCAAACAGTCCAAGGCGTTTGGGCGTGGCAGCCTGAAGATGCTCTCGCCGAGCAACCGTCGCATCCTGGCGTATACCCGCGAATTCACCGGTGAAGACGGGCGTACCGAGATCATCCTGTGCGTGGCCAACGTCTCGCGCAGCGCCCAGGCCGCCGAGCTGGACCTGTCGGCCTTTGCCGGCATGGTCCCGGTCGAAATGCTCGGCGGCAATGCGTTCCCGCCCATCGGCCAGCTGAATTTCCTGCTGACCCTGGCGCCGTATGGCTTCTATTGGTTCGTGCTGGCGGCGGAAAACCAAATGCCCAGCTGGCACGTGGAACCGGCGCAAAGCATGCCGGACTTCACCACCCTGGTCCTGAAGAAACGCATGGAAGAGCTGCTCGATGAGCCATGTCGCAGCACCCTGGAGCAGACTTCGCTCCCGGCCTGGCTGCCCAAGCGGCGTTGGTTTGCCGGCAAGGACACGGCCATCGACAGTGTGCGCATCGCTTACGGCGTGCGCTTTGGCGACCCGCAGCACCCGGTATTGCTCAGCGAACTTGAGGTCACCGCCGGTGGCCAGGTGAGCCGTTATCAGTTGCCGTTCGGTTTCCTTGGCGAGGACCAGTTCACCAGTGCCTTGCCGCAGCAATTGGCCATGGCCCGCGTGCGACGCGTGCGTCAGGTGGGGTTGGTGACCGATGCCTTCAGCCTCGAGCACTTTATTCGCGCGGTTATCCAGGGCTTGCAGGCCGGTACCGTATTGAACAGCCAGGACGGCGACCTGGGTTTTGAAGCGACGGCGCACCTGGCCAAGCTGCAACTGACGGATGAGTCGCCCGTGCGCTACTTGTCTGCCGAGCAGTCCAACAGCTCGGTGGTGGTGGGCGAGAGCCTGGTGCTCAAGCTGATCCGCAAAGTCAGCGCCGGGGTGCACCCGGAGCTGGAAATGAGCGCCTACCTGACGGAGGCGGGTTACCCGAATATCTCGCCGCTGATGGGCTCGGTGATTCGCCATGATGCCGCAGGCCAGGACAACCTGCTGATGATTGCCCAGGGCTACCTGAGCAACCAGGGCGACGCCTGGGCGTGGACCCAGAACAACTTGGAGCGTGCCATTCGCGATGAGCTGGCCGAGGCCATCTCCGAACAGGAACAGCATTACAACGCCCTGGGCGAGCTGGCGGACTTCGCCGGGTTGCTCGGCCAGCGCCTGGGTGAAATGCACGGGGTGCTGGGGGCCAAAACCACCAACAAAGACTTCAAACCCGAGCTCACCACGGCCAAGGACACCCAGGCCTGGGCCAAGGACGTTGGGGCACAGATCGACCGTGCCCTGCAATTGCTCAAGCTTCATCAAAGCCAATTGAACCCTGCCGATCAGGCATTGGTCAGTGAATTGCTGGGCCAGAAAAAAGCCATCGGCGCGCATGTCCAGGCCCTGGCGAAAGCCACGTTGGGCGGGTTGCGCATTCGTGTCCATGGTGACTTGCACCTGGGCCAGGTGCTGGTGGTCAAAGGTGATGCCTACCTGATCGACTTTGAAGGCGAACCGGCGCGGCCGCTGCATGAACGGCGCGGCAAGCACAGCCCGTATAAAGATGTGAGTGGTGTGCTGCGCTCCTTTGATTACGCGGCGGCCATGGCCTTGAACGTACAAGGGGTGGACCACTCGCCCGAAGCGGACCTGGCGCGCAGACGCGTAACGGATCGCTACCTGAAAGAGGCCCGCCAGGCATTTATCCAGGCTTATCAGGCCGCTGCGTCTACACTGGCGCATGACTGGCAGGATGCCAAGGGCCAGGACGCCGCGCTGACGTTGTTCAGCCTGGAGAAGGCCGCGTATGAAGTGGCTTACGAAGCGGAAAACCGCCCGACCTGGTTGCCGGTGCCTCTACAGGGCTTGCACGGGTTGTTGAGCGGGCTTACATCTAAATCGAACACTGCACGCGGTGGGGAGACGTCATGAGCTTTACGAATAAAGAACCGCTGCAACCGAAGTTGACAGCCATGCCGGCGTCCAAGGACGTCGAAGCGCTGGTGCGCGCCGAGCACCACGACCCGTTTTCCATTCTCGGGCCACACGATGACGAGCAGGGCGGGCAATTTATCCGCGCGTTCCTGCCGGAAGCCTTGAGCGTCCAGGTGCTGAGCCGCGATGGCGGCGAACAGATCGGCAGTCTGGATGCGACCCAGGTGCCGGGTCTGTTCGTCGGGCAGTTCAACACTCGCCAGGCGTACGTGCTGAAAATCCAGTGGGCTGGCGGTGAGCAGATCACCGAAGACCCTTACAGCTTCCAGCAATTGTTGCTGGGTGAGATGGACCTGTACCTGTTTGCCGAAGGCAATCACCGTGACCTCAGCAGCTGCCTGGGTGCCCAGGTGACCAGTGTCGATGGCGTCGACGGCGTGCGCTTTGCCGTGTGGGCGCCGAATGCGCGGCGGGTCTCGGTGGTGGGTGACTTCAATATCTGGGACGGCCGCCGCCATCCGATGCGCCTGCGGCATCCGTCGGGCGTGTGGGAAATCTTCATTCCACGCCTGCAACCTGGCGCCGCCTACAAGTATGAAATTCTCGGCGCCAACGGCATTCTGCCGCTCAAGGCCGACCCGATGGCGCTCGCGACCCAGTTGCCGCCCGACACCGCCTCGAAAGTCGCCGCGCCATTGCAGGTGGACTGGCAGGACCACGAGTGGATGCAATCGCGAGTCGAGCGGCAGAAGGCCACGGCGCCGCTGTCGATCTACGAGTTGCATGTGGGCTCCTGGCAGTGCGAGCTGGACGAGGCGGGCGAAGTGGCGCGCCAATACAACTGGCGCGAGCTGGCGGAGCGACTGGTGCCCTATGTGCAGCAACTGGGCTTCACCCACGTTGAACTGATGCCGATCATGGAACACCCGTTCGGCGGTTCGTGGGGTTACCAGGCGCTGTCACAGTTCGCCCCGACCGCGCGCTTTGGCTCGCCGGAAGATTTCGCCTACTTCATCAACGCACTTCACCAGGCCGATATCGGCGTGATCCTCGACTGGGTGCCGGCGCATTTTCCTACCGATACCCACGGCCTGGCGCAATTCGACGGCACCGCGCTGTACGAATATGCCAACCCGCTGGAAGGCTTCCATCAGGATTGGGACACGCTGATCTACAACCTGGGCCGTACTGAAGTCCACGGTTTCATGCTGGCCTCGGCGCTGCATTGGCTCAAACACTTCCACATTGACGGTCTGCGCGTAGATGCCGTGGCGTCGATGCTGTACCGCGACTATTCGCGCAAGGCCGGCGAGTGGGTGCCGAACCGCCATGGCGGGCGCGAGAACCTGGAAGCCATCGACTTCCTGCGCCACTTGAACGACGTGGTGGCGATGGAAGCCCCCGGCGCGCTGGTGATCGCCGAAGAGTCCACCGCCTGGCCCGGCGTCAGCCAACCCACCCAACAGGGCGGCCTGGGCTTCAACTACAAATGGAACATGGGCTGGATGCACGATTCGCTGCATTACATCCAGCAGGATCCGGTGTACCGCGCCCACCACCATAACGAGCTGAGCTTCGGCCTGGTGTATGCGTGGTCCGAGCGGTTCATCCTGCCGATTTCCCACGATGAAGTGGTGCACGGCAAGCACTCGCTGATCGACAAGATGCCCGGCGACCGCTGGCAGAAGTTCGCCAACCTGCGCGCCTACCTGGCGTTCATGTGGATGCATCCGGGTAAGAAACTGCTGTTCATGGGCTGCGAATTCGGTCAGTGGCGCGAGTGGAACCACGACCAGCAACTGGACTGGTACTTGCTGCAGTACGCCGAGCACAAAGGCGTGCAAAAGCTGGTGGGTGACTTGAACCGCCTGTATCGCGAAGAACCGGCCCTGCACGAGCAGGACGATGCGCCCCAGGGTTTCCAGTGGCTGATCGGCGACGACGCGATCAACAGCGTCTACGCCTGGCTGCGCTGGAGCAAGGACGGCAAGCCGGTGCTGGTGGTGGCCAATTTCACCCCGGTGCCCCGTGAGGCCTACAAGGTGGGGGTACCGTTCGGCGGGCGTTGGAGCGAGGTGATCAACAGTGACGCCGATACCTACGCGGGTTCCAATTATGGCAATGGCGGTGGCGTGTTCACCGAGGATGAGCCACGCCATGGGCAACCGGTGTCGCTGTCGTTGAATCTGCCGCCGTTGGGGGTGCTGATTTTGCGGCCTGAAGCAAGTTAAAGGCTCTACCTTGCTGGATTCAGTTGTCCACGCTAGTGGCAGGGTGCCACAATGGCGCCTTTGTCATGGCAGTCGAATCAGGCGAATTTCATGAATGGCCTTGGGCATGGGCAGGACCAGGATTGTTTTATAGAGGCACAGGTGCGAACCGACCGTTTGCACCAGTTGTTTCGCCAGTCATTTGCAGCCATTTTCGGCAGCTACATGGCAGCCGCCATGCTCTGCTGGCTGTGCTGGGAGCGCTTCGATCACACGTTTATGCTGGTATGGCTGGTGCTGCTGGGCGCCTCGTCGCTGCTGCGGGTCAAGATGTTCCTGGACTGGTTCCGCTGCCCCCACAGCGAACGCACGCCGGACCGCTGGGAGCGCCGTTACTGGATCACGCTGGTGCTGTCCGCGAGCATTTGGGGGGCTGGGGCGTTCGCGCTGATGCCCACCGATGATCGGCTGTCCCAGGCGCTCGTGATGCTGTTCACCGTGGGGATGTCGGTCAGTGCCGTGTCGTGTTATTCGGCCTATCGCTACATGACCCTGGTTTCCATGGGCCTGGTGTTGCTGCCGTGCACGCTGTGGCTGCTGTTCCAGCCGTCATCGATGCAAGTGGGCATTGCCATCGCGGTCCTGGTGTTTTCCACGTATGTGGCCAGCGCCACGCGCAAGTTGTCCGGTGCTCTGGAAAAGGCCTTTCGCCTGACCCGGCAAATGGAACTCGCCCACAATATCTCGACCCGTGTCGCACAGACCGATGAGCTGACCGGCCTGATGAACCGCCGGGCGTTTTTCGAACATGCCCAATTGCTGTACACGCAATGCCGTCACAACCAGCAGCCGCTGTGCGTGCTGATGATGGACATGGACCACTTCAAGCAAATCAATGACACCTACGGCCATCAGGCCGGCGATCAGGTATTGCGCCAGATTGGCGGGGTGATCAGTGCGTCGTTCCGTAAGGCCGATGTGTATGGGCGCTTGGGCGGCGAAGAGTTTGCCGTGTTGTTGCCCAATACGTCGTTGGAAACCGCTCGGAATATTGCCGAGGATCTGATCAAGGCTATAGCTGGTTTGGCCGCCGAGCCGGTCAAAGGACTTTCAGCCAGCCTTGGAGTGGCGTTCACCCATGCCGTGGATGAGGACCTGCACACCCTGATGAATACCGCGGACAAGGCGCTTTACCGGGCCAAGGCGCTGGGCCGCAACCAGGTGGCCGTGGCGGAGTAGGGCGAGGCTCAATCCTTGTGCATGGCCTTGATCAATACCCGCGAAACCTGCTCGGCAGAGTAAGGCTTGGGCAGGAACTCGAAACCGTCATAGCCGCTGTCTGCCAGCTCTTCGCTGTAGCCCGAGGTCAGTACCACGGGCAGGTCCGCCCGGCGCTGGCGCAGCAGCTTGGCCATGGCAACGCCGGTGATACCGGGCATGACCACGTCGGAGAAGATCACATCGAAGGCCCTCCCATCGTGCCCCGCAAGGGTCAGCGCCTGTTCGGCATCGGTTACCCAGGTGGCCTGGTAGCCCAGGTCTTGAAGAATCTGGCTGGCAAACCGCCCGACCTCCAGGTTGTCCTCCACAATCAGCACCCTGCATTTTGATGTGTCGTGGGACGAAGCCAGCGTTTCCTCGCAGGGGGGTGGCAGCGCTGCTTCGGCTTCGACCTGGGGCAGATACAAGGTGAATACGCTGCCTTGGCCAGGCTTGCTGGTCACATCGATATTGCCCCCCGACTGCTTGGCGAAGCCGAAGACTTGCGACAGGCCCAGGCCGGTGCCTTTACCCACTGCCTTGGTCGTGAAGAACGGCTCGAAAATGCGTTCGACGGTCTCTTCGGGAATGCCGGGGCCGGTATCGGCGAGCGAGATGGCGACATACGCCTTACCCGACCCGGCGTCGCCGCGAATGCGGGGCAACGGCTGTTCCCCGATGACCCTCAGGATCAGAGTGCCCTGTCCATCCATTGCGTCCCGTGCATTGAGGGCGATGTTGATCAGCGCGGTTTCAAACTGGCTGGCATCGATGCGCGCAAAACACGGCTGCGAAGGCATCTCGACGCGCACATGAATGCGCGCGCCTGTCACGCTCTCCAGCATCTCGCCGATGTTCTGTACCCGCTGGCCCACGTCGAAGACTTCCGGGTTCAGCGGTTGGCGACGGGCAAAGGCGAGCAATTGGCTGGTCAACTTGCTGGCACGCTCTACGGTATCCGCCACCGCGCCCATATAGCGCTGGCGACGTTGTTCCGACAGGTCTGGCTGACGCAAGAAGTCCACCGATGAGCGAATGATCGTCAGCAGGTTGTTGAAGTCATGGGCCACGCCGCCGGTCAGTTGGCCGATGGCTTCGAGTTTCTGCGACTGGCGCAGCGCGGCTTCGGCCTTGGCCAGCGCCAGGGTGCGTTCTTCAACGCGCTGTTCCAGGGTGGTGTTCAGTTCGGCATAGGCCGCCAGCCCCTTGCGCACATCGGCATCGGCACGCACGCGTTCGATATGCGCCCAGGAGCGCTCGGTGACTTCCCGCAACAGGGCCAGGTCGTAGGGTGACCAGGTGCGTGGATTTTTGTCATGTACGGCCATCAGGGCGGTCAGGCGACCGTTCTTGATCAGTGGCATGCAGATCGTCGCCGTCACCCCCAGGGCCTGGAAGGTGGCGGATTCTTCTGGCGGCAGCTCACGCACATTGTCATGAATTACCAGGGGCTCGCCGGCCCGCAGGCATTTGACGGCCATCGCTCCGAACGCCGCCAGGCTGTAGCGGCCGATGATGCTGGGAGAACCGGGTGCGGTCCAATTGTCGCGGATGGTAAAGCCGTCTTCATCGGCGTCCATGTCGGCGTAGGCGCAATTGCTCACCTGCAGGTGCTCGGCCAGCAACCGGGTGGTGCCGGTCATGACGGCTTCGGCATCGGCGGCGTTGACCACCGCGTTGCCGATGGTGTCCAGCACCGCCAGGCGGCGTGCCAGGAACACCGTCGCGGTAGTCTCGGTGACGGTGTCGAGCATACCGACCACCTTGCCTTGGGGGTCGCGAATCGGGCTGTAGCAGAAGGTGAAGTACGCCTGTTCCCGTGCCTGGCCGCGTTCAATCACCAGGGGGAAGTTTTCGATATAGGTGGCGTGCCCTTGGAAAGCCGCGTCGGCGATGGGGCTGACCTGGGGCCACACTTCGCTCCATATGTCGCTGAAGGGGCGTCCGAGGGCATAGGGCTTATTGCCCAGGATCGGAATGAACGCGTCGTTGTAGATCGTGATCAACTGCGGCCCCCAGACAATGGCTTGGGGAAAGCTTGAGGCGAAACACAGCGCGACCGTGGTCTTCAAAACGTCCGGCCACTGCTCCAACGGACCGAGAGGTGTATCGGCCCAGTGATGCTGGCGCACCCGTTCAGCCATGTCGCTGCTGCTTTGCAGCCAATTCATCATTGAGGGAACACCTTGTTTTCCAGAGTCTCAGCGCGTATTCCAGTGTGTGGCGCAGAGCTACAGACCCGGTTGAACGCTGCCAGTTCAGCGTAATTATCGGCTAGATGGCAATTTGATGCTTCATTCGTTTGAAGCGGTAGAATTCAGCGCCATTGGCCGGTGGCCCAATCCCTATTGCGTGCCGAATAAACCGGTCCAGTAAATGCCCGCATCACTCTTCGGGTCCATGGCATAAGCCGCGCCCAATTCGCGAAACTGCGGGTTCATCAGGTTCGCACAATGGCCTGGGCTCGCGAGCCAGCCGTCGACCACCTTGCGCGGGGTGTCCAGGCCGGCGGCGATATTTTCGCCGATGTTCTTCGCGATATACCCGGCCAGTTCGGCGCGGTCGCCAGGCGTGCGGCCGTCGTGGTCCAGATGGTCGAAGAAATTGCCGTTGGCCATGTTGCGCGTGTGGCTGTTGGCGGCTCCGGCCAGCTCCTCGTTCCACGACAATGGCGTGGTTGCGGTAAACGCCTGGGTACCGCACTGGCGCGGTTGGGTACGGGCAGCATTGATCAGGTCGAGCAGTTTGCGGCCCTCGGTTTGCCAATCGCCCAGGCCGCTGGACAGCAACGGGCGAGCAAGCACGATGCGCCAGTCCTGGCCGTTGTTGCTTACACCGATGTCGACGAACTGCGGGTCCAGCACCACGCGGCAGAAACTCTCGCGCACGGCTTTCATGGCCGCCTGGGCGTCCTTGGGGCCGGACAGACTGATGGCCTGCACGTTGACCATCGGGTAGGCCGCGCGGGCCAGCGCCTGCTGCAGGTCGCCGACGTTATTGGCCGGCAGCACCAGCCGTGTATCGCTGGCCAACGGTGGCAGTTCCTGGGAACCCTGGTCGCCGCAGCGCTGCACCTGGCTGCGGTACTCGTTGATCTGTTGCACCAACTGACTTTCTTCATTCGCCATCGCGCTGGCGCAGAACACCGTACTGGCGGCCAGCGTCGTGAGGCCCATCATCAATGACAGAACGCGCATGGACGTTACCCTTGAGCTTGAAAGTGCCCATGATGCGCGATGTAACCCCGTCTGGCGCAACGCCTTTTTTGTTTTTTTGCCTCAACGGGTATTCTGCGGGGCATTCCAGGCGCGGATGCGGCCCGTTGCCATCGCGATAGCCAGCAGGATCAGGCCCACGGCGACGGCGAACGTTGCATGCAGGCCGCCCGCCACGGATTGCGCGGTGGCGTGGGTGACATCCGGGGTTGCCCAGGCAAACACCGCCCCCAGGGCCGAGGTACCGAAGATCAGCCCGATATTGCGTGACAGGTTGAGCAAGCCTGCGACCGTGCCTCGGCGCGCACTGTCTACGTCGCACATCACCGCCGTGTTGTTGGCGGCCTGGAACAGGCTATAGCCCGTCGTCAGAATCACCAGCCCCGCCAGGTAGGCGATCAACCCCGAGGCCACCGACAACAGCAAGGCACCGCAAAACAGGATGCCCAACCCGGCGAACGTCATCGGTCGCCAGCCCTGGCGGTCGGTGAGGCGACCCGCCGGTACACCGCTGAGCGCCGCCACACAAGGCCCGACGGCCATGGCCAGGCCCATCCATTGCGGGTCAAGCCCCAGCCCCTGGGACAGGTAGAACGGGCCGACCACAAAGGTCGCCATGATCACCGCCGCCACCAAGGCACTCATCGCCAGCCCCGTGCGCAATGGCGCGTCCTTCAAGGGCAACCAGAAGCTGGAAGGTAATCCCACTGGGCGACGATCAACCGGCAAATAGCGCCACGCGAGGCAGGCCGTGAGTACCCCCAAGGGCATGCCCACCAGAAACAGCGCGCGCCAGCCCCACACACTGAGCAATAACCCGCCAGCGGCGGGGCCCATGGCGGTACCGACGGCTGACATCGTGCCCAGCAGACCCATCACCCGGCCGGTGCGCTCCTTGGGCACCGTATCGCCGACCATCCCCAGCGCCATCGCCATCATGCTCGCCGCACCCAAGCCCTGCAGGAGGCGTGCAGCAATCAGCCAGCCCAGCGAGGGCGCGCCCGCACACAACCCACTGCCCAGCGCAAACAACAGCAGCCCGCCGAGCAGCAGCCGGCGACGGCCCAGGCGATCCCCCAGTCGGCCCGCCATGACAATCACCGCCGTGATCGCCATCAGGTAAGCGAGCACCACCCACTGCACTGCGTGAAACGACGCATCGAACGCCTGGACCAGGCTGGGCAGGCCGACATTCGCAATGCTGGTGCCAAGGGAGGCGAGCAACATGGACAGCGACAGGCTGGCAAGGCCGCCGCGTGAAGAGGTGTGCATGGGAGACTCCTTGAGTGGACGCAACTGTCACAAATCTACGACGTCGCCTAACATGGCGGAAGACGCAGGGTTTGCAGTTAATACGTGCGTCAAACGCCTGATGAGGAGCGCCGATGCCCGATCTCAATTTGCTGATCACCCTGGATGTCTTGCTGGCCGAAGGCAGTGTCGCCCGAGCGGCCAAACGCTTGCAGTTGAGCCCCTCGGCCATGAGCCGTGCGCTGGCGCGCCTGCGCGAAACCACCGGCGACCCGCTGTTGGTGCGCGCGGGGCGCGGGCTGGTGCCGACGCCGCGGGCGCTGGCGTTGCGTGAGCAGGTCAGCCGCCTGGTGCAGGACGCCCACGCGGTGCTGCGCCCGGCACAATCCCTGGACCTGGCCCAGGTGGAGCGCACCTTCACCTTGCGCACCAGCGAAGAGTTCGTCGAAAACTTCGGTCCCGCGTTGCTGGCGCGCATCGCACGGGAGGCTCCCGGTGTACGCCTGCGTTTCGTCAGCAAGACCGACAAGGACAGCACGTTGCTGCGCGAAGGCAGCGTCGACCTGGAAACCGGCGTGGTTGATCCCACCGCCAGCCCCGAAGTGCTGACCCAGGCGCTGTTCCGTGACCGCCTGGTGGGTGTGGTGCGCAGCGGCCATCCGCTCAACCAGGGCGAGGTCAGTGCCCAGCGATTCGCCGAAGGTCGGCACGTCTACGTGTCCCGCCGTGGACAGGCGCGCGGCCAGGTCGACGATGCCTTGCAAGCGTTGGGCCTCACCCGGCAGATCAGCACTATCGTCGCCGGATTCGCCACGGCCATCGCCTTGGCCCGCGACACCGACCTGATTGCCAGCGTGCCCGAACGCTACGCCACCCATCAGCGCGAAGGCCTGCACAGTTTTGCGTTGCCGTTGACGTTGGCACCGTTCACCGTGGCGATGCTCTGGCATCCGCGGCTGGATGCCGACCTGGCCCACCGCTGGTTGCGCGGGTGTGTGCGTGAGGTGTGCGGGCACTGAACGGCCTGCAACAGGTACAATCGCCACTGCCTTGACGCGAAACCCCAGGAATCTGCATGTTCAGCCTTACCCGCTACACCACACCGTGCCCCGAGCCCATCAATGCCCAGATCCTGCAGATGGTGGTGGATAACCTCACCGACATCAGCAGCGTCGCGCTGCCGCCGAGCAACTTGCTCTACAACATCTACCAATACGCCGTCGGTTTTGAGGTGCACCTGTACCTGGAGGCGGTGGGCGGGTCGAAGGGGATTGCCGTTGAGCTGATCGTGGCGATGGTTGAGGAACAGGTGATTGGCTTTTGCCTGTATCTGCCGGTGAAAGATGATCCCGAAGCCTGTGGCATCGCTTTTATGGCGGTGCAGGCCGGCTTCAGGCTCCAGGGCGTGGCGCGCGGGATGATGGCGGACGTGCTGGCGCGCTATCCCCATGCCGAGTTGGCGTGTGCCGTGGAGAAGGTACCGGCCTTCGAGGCCATGGGCTTTCAAGTGCGGGGTGCGCGGGGCACCCAAGTGCTGATGAATACGCGGGACTACGGTACCGACGGCTTGATGGGGGTGTTGGACGTGGCGGCGATCTACAGCTCGCTGGAGGTACGCCAGATCCACACCTACCTGCTGCAAAAGCACGGCAAGCGGGCGATGGTGGATGCCGAGAAACAGCGGGACCGGCACCTCGATCAACTGGCGCGCAAGGTGCAGCTGTTCGTGGCAGGGCGTTAGCCTGGGCCTGGTAGGTGGGTTTTTTGTGGTGAGCGGGCTTGCCCCGCGTTGGGCTGCGTAGCGGCCCCAAAAAAAACGGGAGCGCTGCGCACTCCAACGCGGGGCAAGCCCGCTCGCCACAGAAGCTTCTTCAGTCTTCAGTCTTCAGCGCCGTGCGCGGTTGACCATTGCCAGGATGGTTGCCAATAGTTCCTCTTGCGCCTCTTCACGGCTGATCTCGTCACTGGCTGCGGCGTAGGACAACGCTTCCGCTGCACCCAGCATCGCCCTTAATCCTGCCTGTGATACCTGGCCAAAGGGCGCCAATGCGTCGCGGCATTTGTCGAGGAAGATCGCCTCGTACTTGCGCTTGAGCGTTTCCAGTTCCGGCGAGCTGCTCAGTGCCGCTATCACGCCCGGAATTTCCCGGCCCTGCAATAACACGCAATCGACATAGCACGAGGCGATCACGCCTGCGCGCTCTTCCAGCGTCGCGCTGCTGGCGTCGAGGGCCTCGGCAAACACCTGGTTCTGACGTCCGTCGAAGTCTTCATACAGCGCGGCGAGCAACCCGGCACGGGTGACGAAATGGTCATAGACCACCGGCTTGGTGACACCGGCCAGTTCCGCCAGGCGGCCGAGGGTCAGGGCTTCGGTGCCCTCATCACGTACCAGTTGCCAGGCCGCATCGAGTAATTGACGCAGTCGGTCTTCACGGGACAAGCGCCGACGCGGGGCAGGGGACTCACTGCTTGACATGCTTATATACCAAAAGTAACTTAATGGGCGTAACTTACTAAACGTAGCTTAATCTCAAAGGGAGTCAAAGTCATGCACGCACTCATCGTCGTTGCCCATCACGACCCACAATCTCTCACCCACGCCGTGGCCACGCAGGTGGCTGCCGGCCTTACGGCTGCGGGCCACACTTTCGAAATCGCCGACCTCGCCGCCGAGGGCTTCGACCCGCGCTACACCGCCGCCGACCATCGGGTACACCGCGCCCACGCCGCGCCCCCAGCCGACGTGCTGGCCGAACAGGCGCGGCTGGATCGCGCCGATGCCCTGGTGCTGGCGTTCCCGATCTACTGGTGGTCGCTGCCAGGCCTGCTCAAGGGCTGGGTCGACCGCGTGTTCGTCAACGGCTGGGCGATCGATTACGGCCCGGACACGCCCGTGGTGAAAAAACTGCGGCACTTGCAGGTGCACGTGCTGGCCCTCGGCGGTGCGGATGACAGTGCATTTGACCGTCATGGCTATGCCAAGGCGATGCGCACGCAGATCGACTACGGCATCTTCGATTACTGCGGGGCGAAGGTGGTCACGTCCGAGTTGTTGCTGGACTCTGAAGGCGGCGCAGCCCCGGCGCATCTGAAGACGGCCAGGGCGGTAGGCCAGAGACTGTTCGAGGCCGAGACGGTCGCCGGTTGATTCAACCTTCGCGAAACAGGTCGTGGGCGTCCAGCAGGCGATAGGCAATTTCCGGGTTTTTTTCCAGGCCCCGACGAATCGCCGCCGGGATCGCTTGCCGGGTCTTGCGGCACATGCCCGGCAGTTCGTCGATGACGATCTGGATGCCGCGCATGCTTTTGACCTCGGTGTGCCCCGGTGCGACATGCACGCGAATGCCCAATAGCTCATGCATCCGCTGTTGCATGCGCTCCAGGTCTTGCAGGCTTTGCAGGTTTTCCAGGCGCTCGATCAGGCGTTTCTCTTCCTGACGCGTCAGGCTGAGGATACGCAGGTCGGCCCCGGGGGCATCCAGCAGTTGTTCACGCTCGCAGACGCAGGCGCCGGGTGGGCAGGGTTGGCGAATTATCATGATCCTTACCTCCCCATTCCGACGCCGGTGAGTCAGTAGCTCAACGCGACCCCGAGGCTGCCCAAGGCCTTCCAGTACCCAGGATAGGTCTTGGCCACGCAGTCGGGGTCCTGAATGCGGATCCCCGCGACTTTCAAGCCCGCCAGTGCAAAGCACATGGCGATGCGGTGGTCGGCGTGGGTATCGATCAGGGCGTTGCACGACGTGCCGGCCAGCGCAGGGTCGGCCGCGACCAGCAGATCATCGCCTTCAATGCTGGCGAGGCCCGGACGGATCTCATTGAGACCGTCATGCAGTGCCTGTACGCGATCACATTCCTTGACCCGCAGGTTGGCCAGTTCGGTAAAACGCACCGGGGTGTTGTTGAACGCGGCCAGCACGGCGAGGGTCGGGATCGCGTCCTGCATCTGCGAACCCACCACGGTGGCCTGCATGTTCGGGAACTGGGCGATCACGGCCTGCGCCTTGGCGTCCGGTTGGGTGAAGGCCTGCGCGGCGACGCCGATGTCGATGCGGCCACCGGTCAACACTTCGGCAGCCCACAAGTAGGTGGCGGCGGAAGCGTCGGGTTCGATCAGGTAATCATGGGCGGTGTAGCCGGTGGGAGCCACGCGCCAGGTGGTGTCGTCGACCACATCGACCTGGGCGCCGAAGGCACGCATGCAGTCCAGGGTCAGGTCCACGTAGCCACGGGCGCCGATGTCCTTGCCGGTCAGGGCCACTTCAATCGGCGCTTCGCCGCACGCGGCCAGCATCAACAGGGCCGAGACATACTGGCTGGACAAGCCACCGTCGATCTCAAAGCGCTTGGCCTGGACCTTGCCCACGCCGTGCACCGTCACCGGTGGGCAACCGGTCGGACTGTCGACCTGGATACCGTTCTGGCCGAGGGTGGCCAGCAGCGGGCCGATCGGGCGTTTTTGCATATAGTCGTCGCCGTCCAATACCACGGTACCTTGCACGGTAGCCACGGCGGCTGTCAGGAAGCGCATCGCGGTGCCGGCATTGCCGAGGAACAACGGCTGCGCCGGCAATTGCAGCTTGCCGGTGCCCGTGACCACGAAGGTGGTGTCGTCCGGCTCGTCGATGGTCACGCCCATCTGGCGCAGGGCCACCGACATATGCCGGGTGTCATCGCTCTTCAAGGCGCCGCTCAGGCGGCTGGTGCCCTTGGCCAGGGCGGCCAGCAGCAGGGCGCGGTTGGTAATGGATTTGGAGCCGGGGGGCGCGACCTTGCCATTCAGGGGGAAGTTGGGCGGTGTAACGGTCACGGTTTTCTGCGAACTCAAGGTACAAGGCTCCTGATCAAGGCAAGGTGGTACGGAGTGGCCGACGGGCGGACCCGAATAATCGGCCAAAGGTGCGGTGCTTGTCGAGGTCTAGCGCTTGCTCAACCAGTAATCGTGCAGTGCCCGTGCCGCCGGTTCGATAGCGCTGACCCGTTGCTGATGCAGCTTCACATCCAGGTCGGCGGGCAACTCGAAGTTGTCCTGCTCGGCGCACCAGGAGATTTTCTCCAGCTGTGCGGCCTGCTCGGCCGGCAGTTCCGGCCAGTTGCCGATCGCCGCGCCACGGATATAGCCAAAGCACCATTCTTCGGCGAGGGTCACGTCCTGGCCCTGATGTTCGGTTTCATCGAAGCGCGCCTTGAAGCCCCCGGCGTCAGTCGCCAGTTGCCCGGCGAGCAGGTTGATATGACGCACGCACAGGTCCAGGAACTGCTTGGCCTCTTCGGCGCTTTCCCATTCCGGGTTCTGCCCACCCCAGATCGCCGGGAACCACTCTGCAATATCCACCTGCGCGGGGCTGGACACCAATGCGGTGAAGTAGCCGTCGAGCTCGGCCAGGTTCAGCACCGAATGGTCGTCGCCGTACTTCAACAGGGTTTCTTCGATGAAATCGAAATCGGCGGGGGCGAGGGGTTGGGCGTGCATGGGCATATCCTTTAAACGTCGAACGCCGCTGATGGGGCGGCTCAAAGCGCGAAGGATGGCGTGTGCCGGGGCTTTTATCCAGCGTCTTTTCCATCGCCGTTGCCAGTCCCGCTTTTGGCCGATGCGCCGTCACGTAGCCTTGTTATAGTTCGGGCCTTATCACTCGCCAGCCAGGGATCACTGCCATGTCCGAATACCAAGCTTTCGTCGTCGAACTCACCGGCAACGTTGCCCATGTGCAGATCAACCGCCCGGAAAAGATCAACGCGATGAACGCCGCGTTCTGGACCGAGATCATCGACATCTTCCAATGGGTCGAAGACACCGATGCCGTACGCGCCGTGGTGCTCAGCGGTGCCGGCAAGCATTTTTCCTCCGGCATCGACCTGATGATGCTGGCCTCGGTGGCCAATGACTTCGGCAAGGACGTGGGCCGCAATGCACGCTTGCTGCGCCGCAAGATCCTCGAGCTGCAAGCCTCGTTCAATGCCGTCGACAACTGCCGCAAGCCGGTACTGGCGGCGATCCAGGGGTACTGCATCGGTGGCGCCATCGACCTGATCAGCGCCTGCGACATGCGCTACGCCGCTGAAGACGCGCAATTCTCGATCAAGGAAATCGACATCGGCATGGCCGCCGACGTCGGCACCCTGCAACGCCTGCCACGCATCATCGGCGATGGCATGCTGCGTGAGCTGGCCTACACCGGTCGCCAGTTCGGTGCCGAGGAAGCGCGCAGCATCGGCCTGGTCAATCGTGTGTATGCCGACCAGGAAAGCCTGTTGGCCGGCGTGTTTGAAATCGCTCATGAAATCGCCGCCAAGTCGCCGATTGCGGTCACCGGCACCAAAGCCATGATCAGCTACATGCGTGACCATACGGTCAATGACGGTCTGGAATACGTTGCCACCTGGAACTCGGCTATGTTGCAATCCAACGACCTGCGCGTGGCCATCGCGGCCCATATGAGTAAGCAGAAACCCGAATTCGTGGATTGACTGACATGACCCCAGGCTGGATTACCACAACGCTGCTGGACAACGACGCCCCCGGCGGCTGGGCTGTCGCCCGCAGCCGCGACGGCTTTTTGCATGACGCCAATGGCCCGCTGTTCCCTCGGGAATGGCTCAAGCGCCAGGACCTTTCGGTGTTTGCCGAGCACGGCATCGGCCACCTCGACGGTGAGCCGGTGTACCTGCTGGAACTCGACTCGGCGGGCGAGGTGCAAGGTTGCAGTTGGCAGGGCCTGCGCGGCTTCATGCTGCAAGGTGATCACACCCTGTACAAAGTGCTGGGCTACGCCGCGCAGATCGGCACCTGGGCGCGCGAGCATCGGTTCTGCGGCAGTTGCGGCCAGGCGATGGTCCAGGTGCCGCGGGAGCGGGCGATGTACTGCCAGGCCTGCGACCTGCGCAGCTACCCACGGATTTCGCCGAGCATGATCGTGCTGGTGACCCGTGGCGACGAGATCCTGCTGGCGCGCTCGCCGCGTTTTGTCACCGGGGTCTACAGTACCTTGGCCGGCTTTGCCGAGCCGGGTGAGTCGGCCGAAGACTGCCTGATCCGCGAGGTGCGCGAAGAAGTGCAGGTGGAGGTCAAGAACATCCAGTACATGGGCAGCCAGTGCTGGCCGTTCCCCCATTCGATGATGCTGGGCTTCCATGCCGAGTACGCCGGTGGCGACATCGTGCCCCAGGCTGACGAGATCGAGGACGCGCAGTGGTTCAGCATCCACGACCTGCCGCCGTTGCCGGCATCACGCTCGATTGCGCGTTACCTGATCGACCTCTACCTGGCCCGTCGCCTAGGCCACGCTGAACCAGTGCTGCCAGGCTAGGCGCACGGTCAGGCCGAGGACCACGGTGATGAACACCGGGCGAATGAACTTGGCGCCGCCGCTGATCGCGCTGCGGGCGCCAAAGAATGCGCCACACATCACCGAAATCCCCATTGCCAGGCCGACAATCCAATCCACCGAGCCGTTGATGATAAACACCGACAGCGCCGCCGCGTTGCTGACGAAGTTCATGCTGCGCGCCACGCCGCTGGCCTTCACCAGGTCGATGGGGTGCAGCAGCATCGTGCTCACGGTCCAGAACGCACCGGTACCGGGGCCGGCCACGCCGTCGTAGAAGCCCAGGCCAAAACCCTGGGCGCCTTGCCATTTCTTCTTGATCGGCGCGTCGGCGTCCAGCGGCGCCTTGGGCGTGCCACCGAACAGCAAATACACGCCGCAACCGAATACGATCACCGGCAGCATCTTGTTCAGGGTTTCGGCGGGCAGGTAGTGGGCAACCACCGCACCGGCCAACGCACCGATCAGCGTGCCGACGATCGCATGCACCCACTGGCGCGGGTGGAACAGCTTGCGGCGATAGAAGGTGAAGCTGGCCGTGGCCGAGCCGAAGGTGGAGCTGAGCTTGTTGGTGCCCAGTACCAGATGGGGCGGCATCCCGGCGGTGAGCAGCGCCGGGGTGGTAAGCAGGCCGCCGCCGCCGGCGATGGCATCGATAAAGCCGGCAATAAAGGCCACGACGGCGAGAATGGCGAGGGTGGTGAGGTCTACGCTGAGTTCGAAGGGCATTGGGCAGGGCTTATGGTTGGCAGTGCGCAGCAAAGCGCTGTGCGAAGGGCTGCCATCTTACCTGCCTGATGTACGCAGAACCAAATGTGGGAGGTGGCTTGCCCCCGATTGCGGTGTATCAGTGACAGATAAGCTGACTGACACACCGCAATCGGAAGCAAGCCCCCTCCCACAGTTGAACTGTGTTCATCTGGCTATTTGTGGGTTCCCATCCACTCCAGCGCCGTGCGCCACACGCAAATCCCGAGGAAATACGCCGACATCACTGACCACAACCCAAACGTCCACGGGTTGGTGTTGGGATAATCCACCACCATCAAAAAGCTGCACAGCAACCAGATGGTGGTCACTGCGATATTGATCGGCATGAAGCGCTTGACCCGAAATGGGTGCAAGAACTTCATCGGCGTCACGGTCAGCAGGGCCAGGCCGATCACCGTCAGCAAGGTGACCCAGGCGGCCGGCTGGATGATGTACACGCACAAGGCCACTACGTTCCAGGCGGCGGGGAAACCGACGAAGTAGTTGTCCTTGCTCTTCATGTTCACGTTGCAGAAGCAGAACAGCGATGACACCAGGATCACCGACACCGTGAACAGGTGGGTAAAGTCCGGCAGGTCGATATAGCGGTAGATAAACAGTGCCGGGATAAACACATAGGTGAGGTAATCGATCACCAGGTCCAGTACCGAGCCGTCAAAGCTGGGCAATACCGTGCTGACATTCACCCGCCGCGCCAGGGAACCATCGACGCCGTCTACTACCAAGGCCAGGCCCAGCCAGAGCAGGCAGGCCTTGGGTGAGTTTTCCAGCAGCGCCAGGGTGGCCAGGAAGGCCAATACCACACCGGTGGCGGTGAAGCCGTGGGCGCCCCAGGCTTTGATTCTGGCTACATGCAGGGTCGATATCACGGGCGGTTCTCCAAAAGGTGAAACGGGGCAGCCGACAACGTGACGCTGTCGAGTCTGGCCGGGGAATGCAGGTATCGACCGGGAAGGGGGGCATAAGGTTCACCACCCGGCGCATCACATAGCGTAGCAAGCGTAGGAAGTTTCAGCATCAGCCTTGGCGAAACACCAGTGCCTTGAGGCCGCTTTGGGCGTCGATATCCGGAAATTCCGGCGGGTTTTGCAGCCGTTCAACAAAGCGCAGGCCCGGTGCTTCGCGGGTGACGCCGTCGATCAGGAAGTCTTCGCCAAAGGCCGGATCGTTCATGCACGCCAGGACAGTGCCCTGGGCCGTGAGCAAATCCGGCAGGCGGCGCAACACGCGCTGGTAGTCCTTGGTCAGCAGGAAGCTGCCTTTCTGGAAGGACGGCGGGTCGATGATCACCAGGTCGTAGGGGCCGCTGTGGGTGACCTTGGCCCAGGATTTGAACAGGTCGTGGCCCAGGAAGGTGACCTTGCTCAGGTCATGACCGTTGAGGCGGTGGTTATCGCGGCCCCGGCTCAGGGCGCCACGGGCCATGTCCAGGTTCACCACGTGGCTGGCGCCGCCCTCGATGGCCGCAACCGAGAACCCGCAGGTGTAGGCAAACAGGTTGAGCACGCGCTGGCCCTTGGCCTGTTCGCGCACCCAGTTGCGCCCGTAACGCATATCGAGGAACAGCCCGCTGTTCTGCTTTTTGCCCAGGTCGATCAGGTAACGCAGGCCGCCTTCGGTGATGGTCAACTCGTCGATGGCTGCGCCCACCAGCCATTCGGTGGTGCTTTGTGGCAGGTAGCGGTGTTGCAGGGCGACGGTGTGGGCGCCGAATGGGGCCCAGTCGAAGTCGATCAACAGTTGTTTCAACGCATCCAGGTGTGTCGCTTCGGGCGCCTTGAACAGCGCGACCAGCACCACGCCTTGCAGCCAGTCTACGGTCAACTGCTCAAGGCCCGGCCAGCAGCGACCACGGCCGTGGAACAGGCGCCGGGTTTCAGCCGGGGCGCTGGCCAGGGCGGTGAGCAGGTGGGCGTGCAGGTTGGCGAGTGCGTCTGGGTTCATCGTTGAGCGTCGTTCGTTGAGCGGGCGGCATTTTAAACACAATGGTGAGGTTTCGGGTTGATTGAGCACAACGTGCTGGAAAAACGCCTGTGGGCAGTGATTCATGCTCAAAATGCTGCAAGCTGCGCCTGATAACAGGCAAAAAATCCTCAGGCACCGACATAAACTGGAAAAAAGCCCGGAGGTGCCCATGAACGGTATCGCGACTGCAGTGAATCACACAGCCCAGGATCAACAAGAGCTCGACGAATGGCGTGACGCGTTGGCTTCGCTGGTAGCCAATGCGGGCCCTGAGCGCGCACGCCAGATCCTGGACCTGCTGGCTCGCGACGCCAGCGCTCCGCACATCGACTGGAAGCCCCGCCACGGCACGCCCTACATCAATAGCATCAGCGTCGAGCAGCAGCCGGCGTTTCCCGGCGACCTGGCTACCGAAGAGCGCCTGGCCTCACTGGTGCGCTGGAACGCCCTGGCCATGGTGGTGGGGGCCAACCAGGCCTATGGCGAACTCGGTGGCCACATTGCCAGCTACGCCAGTGCTGCGGATTTGTTCGAGGTGGGCTTCAACCACTTTTTCCGCGCTCGCAACCACGACTTTGGCGGCGACCTGGTGTTCTACCAGCCGCATTCGGCCCCCGGCATTTATGCGCGCGCCTTCCTTGAGGGGCGCTTGAGCGCGGACGACCTGGCCCACTATCGCCAGGAACTCGGCGGCGCCAAGGCCGGCGCCCGCGGGCTGTCCAGCTACCCGCACCCGTGCTTGATGCCGGACTTCTGGCAGTTTCCCACCGGTTCCATGGGCATTGGCCCCATCAGTTCGATTTTCCAGGCGCGCTTCATGCGCTATCTGCAGCATCGCGGCCTGCAGGACACTGCTGAGCGCCACGTGTGGGGTGTCTTCGGCGACGGCGAGATGGACGAGCCGGAAAGCATGTCGGCCCTGACCCTGGCCGCCCGTGAAGGCCTCGACAACCTGACCTGGGTGGTCAACTGCAACCTGCAACGCCTCGACGGCCCGGTGCGTGGCAATGGGCGGATCATCGATGAACTGGAGGCGTTGTTCGCAGGCGCTGGCTGGAACGTGATCAAGCTGGTCTGGGGTTCGGACTGGGACGCCTTGCTCGCCAAGGACGCCGACGGTTTACTGGTCAACACGTTGTCGAACACCGTGGACGGCCAATTCCAGACCTTCGCCGCCAAGGACGGGGCCTACAACCGCGAACACTTCTTCGGCCAGAGCGAGGCGCTGGCCAAGCTGGTCGAGGGTATGAGCGATGAGCAAATCGACCGCCTCAAGCGTGGCGGCCACGACATGGTCAAGATCCACGCCGCCTATCATGCGGCGCGCCGGGTCAAGGGCAAGCCTACGGTGATCCTGGCCCAGACCAAAAAAGGCTTCGGCATGGGCGAGGCCGGGCAGGGCAAGATGACCACTCATCAGCAGAAGAAGCTTGATCGCGAGGCGTTGCTCGCGTTCCGCAACCGCTTCCAGTTGCCGCTGAGCGATGAGCAGGCCGAATCGCTGAGCTTCTTCAAACCCACGGATGACAGCCTCGAGTTGCGCTACCTGCATCAGCGGCGCACGGCCCTGGGCGGTTATGTGCCCAGCCGTAGCCAGGCCGCAGCACCGGTGAACGTACCGCCCGTGAGCGGTTACGCCGGCTTCGCCACGGCGGCCGACGGCAAGGAAATGTCCACCACCATGGCCTTCGTGCGCATGCTGACCAACCTGCTCAAGGACAAGGCGCTCGGGCCACGCATCGTGCCCATCGTGGCGGATGAGGCGCGTACTTTCGGCATGGCCAACCTGTTCAAGCAGATCGGCATCTATTCCAGCGTCGGCCAGCGCTATGAGCCGGAAGACATCGGCTCGATCCTCAGCTACCGCGAGGCCACCGACGGGCAGATTCTTGAAGAAGGCATCAGTGAAGCCAGTGCCATCAGTTCCTGGGTGGCGGCGGCCACCAGCTACTCGGTGCATGGCCTGCGTATGTTGCCGTTCTACATCTACTACTCGATGTTCGGCTTCCAGCGCGTCGGCGACCTGATCTGGGCCGCCGCCGACCAGCGTGCCCGTGGTTTCCTGCTCGGCGCCACTGCCGGGCGCACCACCCTCGGCGGCGAGGGCTTGCAGCACCAGGACGGCAGCAGCCATCTCACCGCCGCCACCGTGCCCAACTGCCGCGCCTACGATCCGGCGTTTGCAGGGGAGTTTTCGGTGATTCTCGACCACGGCATGCGCCAGATGCTGGAGCATGACGTGGACGAGTTCTACTACGTGACCCTGATGAACGAAAACTACCCGCAGCCGAGCCTGCCCGAAGGCGTGGAGGCGGCGATTATCAAGGGTATGTATCGCCTGGAGCGCGCCGCTGAGGCTAAGGTACGCCTGCTCGGTTCGGGGACCTTGCTGCGTGAAGCCCAGGCTGCCGCGCGGTTACTGGCTGAGGATTGGCACGTGGCGAGCGAGGTGTACAGCGTCACCAGTTTCAGCGAACTGGCACGGGAGGCACGGGAAGTGGAGCGCTGGAACCGCTTGCATCCACAGGCCGGCAAGCGCGTCAGTCATCTGCATGATTGCTTACCGGCGGGTGCGCCGGTGGTTGCCGTGTCCGACTACGTACGCGCGGTCCCGCAGATGATTGCGTCCTATCTGGACTCAAGCTACACCGTGCTCGGCACCGACGGGTTTGGTCGCAGTGATACACGGGCGGCGCTGCGGGATTTCTTTGAGGTGGATCGGCATCACATCGTGTTGGCGGCGCTTACCGCGTTGGTAGAGCAGGGCAGTCTTGAACGGCACGTATGCCAGCAGGCAATTGAACGGTATGGCGTGCAGGTGGATCGCGCAGCTTCCTGGGTCTGAATGTGGGAGGGGGCAAGCTCCCTCTTATCAACCTTAAAATAACTGACTGATTTTAAGAGGTTAAAATTTCACCCTGAAGTCTTGAGTCTTGCCTGAACAATGTCGGGCGACCGCTCGCCACAGAAGTTCCAGTTTGCTGCGCGACAGCGCTACGTTGAAGAGGCAGTGTGACCTCCCACATTTTAGTGTTGCGCTGAGTTTTAAAGCGTGGCGATCAGGGCAGGTCCGAAGGCGTCCCTGATAAACCCCGGCGCGATATACCGTTCGTAATGCGCCTCGGACAGCAGGAAAAACTCCCGGTCAATTGCATCGCGCAAATCCGCCAGGCTGCGCTCGCGAAACTCCGGCAACAACGCCAACCCATACGCATCCAGCCTGGAAATCACCCGCGCGCCCCGGGCAATCAGCTGATATGCCCAGCAATACGGCGACTGGTGCGGCATAAAGCGGATCTTGCGGTCCTCCAGTTGCTGGCGCAGGCGCTGTGGGTCGAACACTTCCAGCTTGCTGGCCATCACCTGCACCAGCAACTGCTCAAGGCGCAGCCATACCGCCTGCTTTTCCTCGGCGTTGTAGCCATTCCACTGGATCACTTCATGGTGATAACGCTTGCAACCCCGGCAGACCAGGTCCCCGTAAACGGTGGAACACAGGCCTATGCAGGGCGTCTTGATGGTTTGATTGGGCATAAAAAACATCGACAAGTGAAACAACACGGCCCCAGAAAGGGGCCGTTTTTAATCAATCCCAGCTCAGCGCACCGCCGGTCTGATACTCGATCACACGGGTCTCAAAGAAATTCTTCTCTTTCTTCAAGTCCATGATTTCACTCATCCAAGGGAACGGGTTAGTCGTGCCTGGATACTCTTCCTTCAAGCCGATCTGCGACAGACGACGGTTAGCGATGAACTTGAGGTAATCCTCCATCATCGCCGCGTTCATGCCCAGCACCCCACGCGGCATGGTATCCCGCGCATATTCAATCTCCAGCTGAGTCCCCTGCAGGATCATCTGGGTCGCTTCTTCCTTCATCTCGGCATCCCACAGGTGTGGGTTTTCGATTTTGATCTGGTTGATCACGTCGATGCCGAAGTTCAGGTGCATCGACTCATCGCGCAGGATGTACTGGAACTGTTCCGCCACGCCGGTCATTTTGTTGCGGCGGCCCATGGAGAGGATCTGGGTGAAGCCGCAGTAGAAGAAGATGCCTTCCAGCACGCAGTAGTAGGCGACCAGGTTGCGCAGCAGTTCCTTGTCGGTGTCGACGGTGCCGGTTTCGAACTTCGGATCGGAGATCGAGCGGGTGTATTTCAGGCCCCAGGCTGCCTTTTTGGCGACCGATGGAATCTCGTGGTACATGTTGAAGATCTCGCCTTCGTCCATGGCCAACGATTCGATGCAGTATTGGTAGGCGTGGGTGTGGATCGCTTCTTCGAAGGCCTGGCGCAGGATGTACTGGCGGCACTCCGGGTTGGTGATCAGGCGGTACACGGCCAGCACCAGGTTGTTCGCGACCAACGAATCCGCAGTGGAGAAGAAGCCGAGGTTGCGCATGACGATGCGGCGTTCGTCGTCGGTCAGGCCTTCGGGGTTTTTCCACAGGGCGATGTCGGCGGTCATGTTGACCTCTTGCGGCATCCAGTGGTTGGCGCAGCCGTCGAGGTATTTCTGCCAGGCCCAGTCGTACTTGAAGGGCACGAGTTGGTTGAGGTCGGCGCGGCAGTTGATCATGCGCTTTTCGTCAACAGCGACGCGGGCGGAGGCGCCTTCGAGTTCGGCGAGGCCTTCGGCGACGTCGAGTTTGTCCAGGGCAGCCTTGGCACGGATGATCGCGGCGGAGTCGTTGGCGGTCACGTTGCGTGCTTCCAGGGCGGCGGCGGCGCCGGCACCGTCGAGACGGTCCATGTTGGCTTCGCTGGCGTGGCCGGCGTTGGCGCCCTTGATTACAGCTGCACCGGTGTCCTCGTTGTCGACTTCATCCCAACTCAGCATTGAAATACTCCCTTCTGTTCTGTTCTGTTTTGACGGCGTGTGAACCCGTCCAAAAAAATCTGATTTGCAGGCTGCCAGGCATTGAAATACTGCGCAGAGTGTGGTCGGTCAATACCGATACTGCACACTATGTAGTGGTCTGTTCTGTTTGTGGGCACACTATATGGTGTGTAACCGAACGGGTCAACGAACAAGAATGGATCGAACGTCGCAGGGGCGGCAGAACCGCCGCTGCCGTTCAGGACCCGCGCACGGCCTTCAGTAACAGCGCTTCAAACACCTGCTGCACCCGTGGCTCATCACTGTGGGCCACGTTGAAACGCATCGAATCGCGATGGGCCGGGTCGTAGCCGAAGAGCGTGCCCGGCGCCAATACCATGCTGTGTTTCAACGCTTCCTGGGCCAACCACTCGCCGTTCACACCCGGTGGCAGGCGTGCCCAGATGAACATGCCGCCTTCGTAGGCCATCGTCAAATCGCACCCGCAGCGTCGGAGCCATTGCTCCACGCGCCCGCCGGCCTCCATCAGGCGTTGGACCATGCGCTTGCGGTGCTTGGTATAGCTGCCTTCGCTGAGCATGCGATAGACGATCTGCTCGAACAGCTCCGAGGTCACGCCACCGCTCATCAACTTCATATTGGTCAGGTTGGCGGCCAGTTGCGGCGCGGCCACCACGAAGCTGACCCGGGTGTTGGCGCTGAGGATCTTCGAGAAGCCCGACAGGTAGGTAACCTGGTCCAGGCCGGCGACAGCGGCCAGGCGCGGCGGCGGGTTGGGGTGCAGGTCGCCGTAAAGATCGTCCTCGACGATATGGCAGTGGTACTGCTGGGTCAGTTGCAACAGGCGAAACGCTTGGCTGGGGCTGAAGGAATGGCCGGTGGGGTTATGCAGCACGCTGGTGGTCAGGTACAGGCTGGGGCGGTGTTCGGCCAGCAGCTGTTCGAGGGCGGCGAAATCGAAACCGTCGGGGCGGCGTTGGATGGTCACCGCCTTGACGCCGTGCAGCGCCAGGTTGGCGTGGAAGTTGAAATAGCACGGAGCGTCGAGCAGCACGGTGTCGCCGGGGCGTGCGAGCAGGCGCATCAGCATGTCCAGGCCTTGCACGGTGTTGGGCGTGGTGATGATCTGTTCCACCGGCACCGACAGGCCTTCGCCGTGCAGCTTTTGTTGCAAGGCCTGGCGCAGCGGCAATAAGCCAGCTGGCGTGCCGAGCCCGGCGATGCGTAACGACGGCGCGCGCACCACGCTGCGCATGGCTTGGCGGATGGCCTCGGTGCTCAGCCATGCTTCCGGCAGGTGGCCGCCGCCGGGGCACAACTCGCCGCCGACGGTGACCAGCGGGCGACGCAAGACGCTGAGCAGGTCCTGGGGCAGCAGGTCGACCCACGCCACCGAGGCCGGGCGCGCGCTGTCCATCGCCACGAAGTAGCCACGCCCCTGGCTGGAGGTGAGCAGGTTGCGCCCGCGCAGGCGGTCGAGGGCTTCGTTGAGGGTGAACTTGCTGACGCCCAGGGTCTGGGTCAACTCCCGCACCGACGGCAACTTGCTGCCGGGTGCCCATTCGCCGCTCTCGATGAACTGGCTGAACGCCTCGACGATCTGCTGCACCTTGGGCGTGCCGTCTACAAAGGCGATGGCGGATACAAGCATGAATCTTCCTTGTGTTTGCCGGTGATTTTACCGGTGAAGTTCGGCCGGATTAGGCATTACTTTACCTGCCTTGTGCAACGTCGCTTGCCTACACTGCAGGCCTTCTCACCCCGGGTCCAAGGCCATGACCAGCGCATTGACGCACTCTTCGTTTCTCTACTTCCTGCTGTTTTGCGCCACCATGACCTTCAGCCCCGGCCCCATGACCCTTCTGTTGTTGAGCCTGGGCTTGAAGAGCGGCTTGCGCAGTTCGATTCCGGCGCAACTCGGTGCCAGTGTGTCGTACCTGATTTCGATCCTGATCTTTGCCGTGGGTTTTTCGGAACTGATCAAGGGCAATCTCGCCATTACCCAGGCCATTCAGTGTGTCGGCGTGGCCTACATCCTTTACCTGGCCTACAAGCAGTGGACCAGCAGCGGCGCGTCGATCGGCAAGGCGGCTGCCGTGGAGGGCACACGGAGCCTGTTCGGCAAAGGGCTGCTCACCGGGTTTTCCAATCCCAAGACCCTCATCATGTTCAGCGCCGTTTTCCCACAGTTCACCGGGGCAGGGGAGCACAGTTCGGCGGCGGATATCACCATCCTCGGGGCGACCTTCCTGGTGCTGCAATTTGCCAGCGGTTGCCTGTATTGCTACTTCGGCCAGCGCATCAAGCAAGTGCTGGAAAACCCCAGGCGCCGCGTGTTGTTGCAGCGGGTCATGGCGGTGCTGTTGCTGGGGGTGGCGTGGATGCTGGCCCGGGGCTTTCCAGCTTGAGCATCGGCTTGGCGCCGTATCAACCGGGACACGCCGATTCCACCCGTTGGCTCAACGATGCAGACCTGGCGCTGTATGAAGCCAAGAGCAGCGGGCCCAACCGGGTCAGTTCGGTGCAAGGCACTTGGTTGCGATCGGTTCAGTGGGGTAGGGTGAGGCCGCACCCCAACAAACAACAAGGATCGGTTCATGCTCTTCACCTTCCCGCGTTCCCTCCTGGCCGCCACGCTGGCCTTGTCCTTCGCACTCCCGGCCTACAGCGCCGAACCCCACAAGCAGATCCAGGCGGACGCCGAGCAGTACAAGGCCCCGGCCCTGAAACTGCTGGAGCGCCTGGTGAATATCGACTCGGGTTCCGGCTACGGGCCAGGCCTGACCCAGGTGAGTGACATCGCCGTCGATGAACTCAAGCAGCTGGGCTTCACGATTGAACGGGTGCCGGATGCCGCCGCCAACAGCAGCCATGTGATCGCCACCCTCAAGGGGAGCGGCAAGGCCAAGATATTGCTGATGGCCCACATGGACACGGTCTTCAAGGAAGGCTCGGCTGCCGAACGTCCGTTTCACATCAAGGATGGCCGCGCCTATGGTCCCGGCGTGATGGATGACAAAGGTGGCATCGTCGCCGGGATCTACGCGCTCAAAGTCCTGAAGAACCAAGGGTTCAAGGATTACGCACAGATTACCTTCCTGCTCGATGCCAGCGAAGAAACCGGCACGGACATCGCCTCTGACTTGATCCGCAACACCGCCAAGGCCCACGACGTCACCCTGAACCTCGAACCCGGCCGCCCCGCCGACGGCCTGGTGGTGTGGCGCAAAGGCAGTGCCACCGCCGTGGTCGAAGTCAAAGGCAAAGCCGCCCACGCCGGCGTCGCCCCGGAGCTGGGGCGCAACGCCGCCATGGAAGCCGCGCACCAGATTCTGCAACTGGGCAAACTCGGCGATGAAGAAAAGAAAACCACGATTAACTTCACCGTGATCAACGCGGGCGACCGCACCAATGTCATCCCCGACCAAGCCACCGCCAAAGCCGACGTGCGTGCAGCGTTGCCGGAAGAGTTCGATCGGATCGAGAAGGACTTGGTGCGGGTCTCCGCCAACAAATTGATCCCGGAAACCGAAGTGACCACCACCCTCAAACGCGGCCTGCCGCCCATGCCGCAGACGCCGGAGTCGGACAAGCTGGTGGCGATTGCCCAGGGCATTTATGGGGAGCTGGGTAAAAAGTTAACCATTGAAGGCAGCGGCGGCGCGGCGGATGCCAGTTTGTCAGCCGGGGTGGGCACGCCGACGTTGGATGGGTTTGGGATAGTGGGGGGGAATATTCATACGGCGCAGGAGTATGCGGAGGTGGAGAGCGTGGCGCCACGGATCTACTTGCTGAGTCGGATGATTATGGAGCTGAGTAAACGCTGATCAGCCTGGGAGGCTCACCCATTCAACTTGGCTGAGCCTTCATTCCTTGTGGTGAGCAGGCTTGCCCTGCGTGGACTGCGCAGCAGGCCAAAATATTAATAGCAAAGATCGTTATACGGCTGATTTTTAAGTTGAATATGGGTTTTTTTGTAGGTGTTCATCAAACTTTCGAACTATGTGATTTAGCCATAACGGGCCTGAGGCCCATTGGTATGGATAGTAGTAATAGCAATGCTGTATATGCAGTAAATTTTCTTGAAGGTCTGGCTCGTTGGTATACGAACTTATCAGCTCTAAAATTTCCTGTTTTACTGTCATGATTATTTCTCTAGGCGAGTCTAGTAGAAATGTATCGATGACATCATCGGCCGATGAATGATCTTCCGCCCAATCCTGATTAAAGTAAGCACCAAAAAATTGTTGTAGCTCTGTTAATGGTTCATTCATTTTTCTGGGTATCCTGTTAGCAATAGATAGCCATCTGGCATTTTAGGATCTCGTTTTATGACTAATAGGAACTTATAAACAGGTACGGATTTTGTTGCTCCATTTAGAATGCTTACCCCTACGGGTTGACTTGAGCTGTCTTTAATTAGGAGTTTTTCCTTGTTTCCACTTAAAAATGTAGTTATTTCTTGCTGGTGTGCAGTCAAGCTTTTGGACACTATAGCCTCAGCCTCTTCTAGAGTTTTGAAGGTGGATGAGGCTGGGATGTGCGGTTCAGATTCAAATCTTGCCGCTAACTGTTCGTCTGTTCGACCGACATGTTTTTCAATCAGGTGTCCTCCAGCCTTCTCGTGAGTAGTTAATACTCCAGGAGGTGCTTTTTTTGTTAAATCGTTTTTTGAATCCGGGCAATTTCCAATCTTACAGCTTAACCCTAACGGATCCACCCACCCCGTCGGATTGGGCACGTACTGGTACGTGTTGATCCCACCTGCCAACTTCACCGGATCAGGCGTCAGGTAGCGACCGACATCCGGATTGTAGTAGCGATGACGGTTGTAGTGCAGTCCGCTTTCCTGATCAAAGTACTGGCCCTGAAAACGCAGCGGGTTGTCGATTTTGCCTTTGTCGAGACGGCTGATCTGGCCGTAGGCGCGGTAGTGCGCGGACCAGACGATTTCGCCGTCGGGGTGGGTCAGTTCCTGCGGCGTGCCGAGGTGGTCGAGTTGGTAGTGGTAGGGCTTGGTGTCTTTTGGGCCGAAGCCTTCCAACAGGACCAGCGGCCTGA
>NZ_JACHCZ010000004.1 GCF_014207255.1 Pseudomonas sp. JAI120 | reverse complement strand
CCCGAACTCAGCAGTGAAACGATGCATCGCCGATGGTAGTGTGGGGTTTCCCCATGTGAGAGTAGGTCATCGTCAAGATTAAATTCCGAAACCCCTGTTTGCTAACGCAGACAGGGGTTTCGTTTATGTAGAAGTCCATGAATTTCATCGGTACGTTGCTAAAGCAACGCTCCGATACACAGAATTTCTTGACGACCATAGAGCATTGGAACCACCTGATCCCATCCCGAACTCAGTAGTGAAACGATGCATCGCCGATGGTAGTGTGGGGTTTCCCCATGTGAGAGTAGGTCATCGTCAAGATTAAATTCCAGAACCCCTGTCTGCTCATGCAGACAGGGGTTTTGTCGTTTAGAGGGTTTATAAACTTTGTAAGCGAGCAGATACGCCTACCCAGCTCCAAACATCAGGTTCATGGCGCCAGTCTATTTTTTAAAAGCGCGACACAGGTATTAATGAAAATTTGTCGCACCGTTTGAAGGGATGAAGTCCTTACACCTACATCTTGTACGACAACCTTTGGTCGGCTTCCTACGTAAAAAGACGATTCGTCCCACAATTCCCTAAGTTTTCCTCCTGCTTGGCCGACAGCCTGATGAGCCATGAGTGCACCGAAATAGAGCGGCCCAAGACGCCGCCTATACCGTTACATGGAATGTTCCTCTCGGCACGCTCACCCCCTTTGGCAAAAAGAAGTCGATGAAATGAATCTCAAGTTCAGTCATAAAATTCTGTTGGCCGCGTCAGGCGTTGTGGTTCTGGCCTTCGCGTTATTCACCCTTTACAACGATTATCTGCAGCGCAGCACAATCAAACAGAATCTGGAGTCGTCTATCCAGCAATCCGGCGAACTCACCGCCAGTAGTGTGCAGAACTGGCTTAGTGGTCGAATACTGGTGCTCGAAAGTCTGACGCAAAACGTTGCCCATCAGGGTAGCGCTGCTGATCTCCCGGGGCTGGTCGATCAACCGGCGTTCACTTCGAACTTCCAGTTCACCTACGTTGGTCAAACCAACGGTGTGTTCACCCAGCGCCCGGACGCAAAAATGCCTAACGGCTACGACCCTCGTCAGCGTCCCTGGTACAAGCAAGCCGTGGCTGCCGATAAACCCATGCTCACGCCGCCCTATATGGCCGCCGTAGGTGGGCAGATCGTAACTATCGCTATGCCTGTGAAAAAGAACGGTGAGTTGCTCGGTGTGGTCGGCGGAGACCTGAGCCTACAAACTCTGGTGAAAATCATCAATTCGGTGGACTTCGGCGGCATCGGCCATGCGTTTCTGGTCAGCGGAGACGGCCAAGTCATCGTAAGTCCTGACGAAGACCAAGTGATGAAAAACCTCAAGGACATCTACCCAGGCACTAACGTCCGTATTGAGAAAGTTAATCAGGACGTAGTTCTCAAGGGCCAGGATCGCATTCTGTCGTTCACGCCTATCAGTGGCTTGCCCGGTGCAGATTGGTATATCGGCCTGTCGATTGATAAAGACAAAGCCTACGCACCGCTGGGTAAATTCCGTACGTCTGCATTGATCGCCATGCTGATCGCCGTAGTCGCGATTGCCGTGCTGTTGAGCCTGCTGATTCAAGTGTTACTGCGGCCCTTGACTACCATGGGCATTGCCATGCAGGACATTGCCCAGGGTGAGGGCGACCTGACTCGCCGCTTGACGGTCACCAGTAAAGACGAGTTCGGTGAAGTGGGCAGCGCGTTCAACCGGTTCGTGGAGCGTATCCACGCCTCGATTTCCGAAGTGTCTTCTGCAACACGTCAGGTGCATGACCTGTCTCAGCGTGTGATGGCATCATCCAACGCCTCGATCATCGGCTCTGATGAGCAAAGCGCACGCACCAACAGCGTGGCCGCCGCAATCAACGAACTGGGGGCTGCCACCCAGGAAATCGCGCGTAACGCCGCCGATGCTTCACAGCACGCCAGCGGTGCCAGCGAGCAGGCCGATGATGGGCGTAAAGTGGTCGAGCAAACCATCCTGGCAATGTCGGAGCTGTCGCAGAAGATCAGCCTGTCCTGCACTCAGATCGAAACCCTGAACGCCAGCACCGACAATATCGGCCACATCCTTGATGTGATCAAAGGTATCTCCCAGCAAACCAACTTGCTGGCACTGAACGCTGCGATCGAAGCAGCACGTGCCGGGGAAGCCGGACGCGGGTTTGCCGTGGTCGCCGACGAGGTGCGTAACCTGGCTCACCGTACCCAGGAGTCGGCTGAGGAGATTCATAAAATGATCACTTCGCTGCAAGTGGGTTCGCGTGAGGCAGTGACCACCATGAATGCCAGCCAGACCTCCAGCGAGGAAAGTGTCCAGGTTGCCAACCAGGCCGGTGAGCGCCTGGTCAGCGTAACGCAGCGAATTGTCGAGATCGACGGCATGAACCAATCCGTCGCTGCGGCCACCGAGGAACAAACTGCCGTGGTGGAAACCCTCAACGTCGACATCAACCAGATCAACCTGCTGAACCAGCAGGGCGTGACCAACCTCAACGAAACCCTGAAAGACTGCGATGCGTTGTCGCAACAGGCCAATCGGTTGAAGCAGCTGGTCGACAGCTTCAAGATCTGACCCGCTGAGTGTACGAGTAGGAGCGAGCCGTTTCGCTCCTACCGCTTACCCAGCAAGCGGCGAACATTGTCCAGCGCGCTGTCGGCGAAGCCCTGCACAAACTGTTCAAATCCTACCTGTGCCGTGTCCAGGGGGTCGGCAATGATGGTCCAGGTTGCTCTGGAGCAGTGCGCTCCAAGCGCTTCTACTTTGATCGACGCCCACAACCTGGCCACGCCCAGGGTGTTGTAGATCATGGTCCAGGTCATGTGCATCGCGTGCTCTTCCCGGCTATTGAGCTGTTCTACGACGCGGTTGCCATCGCGGAAAAATTTCGTGCGTAAAGCGCCCACTCCGTTGCCGGTCATTTCGATATGCGTCAAGGAAGGGATGAACGCATCGAAGCCTGCAAACTGCCCCACTAGGTTCCACAGGCGGGAAGCATGGCAGTCGATCACCACAGAGGACACTATCGGCTGGCCGTTCGGGTTATGAATTAACGTATCGGGTTGCAGCGGTTTCATGAAGTTGTCCTGAATCGGTTCAAAGAAAGCCGATGGCCTTGAGATAGTTGCAGCCTTTACTCAGCAGTGCCGGGTCTTTTTCGGGGTATTGCTCACCCATCTGCTGAACGCCGCGTTGCGCGTTGTCATGGAGGATCATCGAGGTATCACCGATGTCTTCATCCAGTCGATCAAGGTAAAACCCGAGTACACCAAACATCGCATTGTCCTGGCTCACCGTTCGCAGCGTCTGCTGCCAATACGCAGTACTGACCCGCTCGAACCTGTGGCCCGCCCGGTTGAATGCATCCAGGTAGTGCTCCCAGCTCAGTGGTTGTGGGTTGTGCAGGTTGAATACGCTTCTATCGGCTTGAAAGCGATTGCAGTGGAACGCAATGAAGCGAGCCAGAAAGTCCACGGGCATCAGGTCGAAATTCAGATCCAGCCTCGGCAGCATGCCCAACTGCAGCGACCCCTTGAGCATCAACATCAGGCGATTCTTCTGTGGCTGGCAGACTCCGTTATGGCTGTTGAAGCTGATATTTCCAGGGCGATGGATGTTCACCCAAGCTCCTTGCTCAACTGCACGTCCCAGGACCCGCTCGGCTACCCACTTGGAGAGGTTGTAGCCATTTCGGATGTACAGGGGCAGGGTGTCTGCCGCCGGAGCTTCGAGCACATGCCCCATCGTGCCGATGCTGCTGGCGGCCGACAACGTCGAGACAAAGTTGAAGACTTTTTTGCAGCGGGTTTCGCACAGGCGCAGGCATTCGAATATGGGGTCGACGTTGTCTCTGGCCAGTGAGGCGTAGTCCATTACGTGGTTGACCCTTGCTGCGTTATGCACCAGCGCGCCAAAGTCAGCGGCGAGTGCGTCATACGCGTCACAGGCCAAACCCAATCGCGGCCGGCTGATATCGGCGGCAAATACTCGTACCCGGCTCAAGTCCAGATGTTCCAGTTGGTAGTCACGCAACGCCTGGGTAAAACGAGCCATCGCAAGATTCCCCGGCAAGTCACGCACCAGGCACGCGACCTCGGTGGCACCGGCGTTCAACAACGCCTCGACAATATGGACGCCGACGAAACTGTTGGCCCCCGTCACGATCACCTTGTGCGGATTGCCGGCGCGGTCCCCTTGCAACGGATTGATCATCCACTCCCGTTGAGCGTCCATGACCGCTTGGGCAGAGGATGCGTCGGGCAGTTCACCATCCCCCATCAGTGTTGCGAGCGTACGGATAGTCGGTACTTCAATGAAATGGCTCAACGCGAAACTACGGCCAAATTGCTCGCGAACACGCAACAACAGTGTCGACAGCAAAATCGAATGGCCGCCCAGTGCGAAGAAGCTTTCATCGATGGGCAACTGGCTGGTGGGCAAGCTCAGCAGCTCACCCCAAAGGTCGCTCAATCGCGCTTGAAGTGGCGTGTGCGCAGCGCGGGGAGTGGCCTGCAAAATGGGGTGGAAGGGGCGCGACAGCAGCCCCTTGCGGTCGACTTTGCCGTTGTTGCTGTGCGGCATGGCTGGCAGTTCCACCCAGAAACCAGGTTGCATGTAGTTCGGTAGCCACTGGCGCGCATGCTGCTGCAAGGCCACCAGCGTAGCGTTGGGTTCGGGCTGGGCGACAAAGGCGCAGATCCTGCTTTCATGGTCGATCACCACGGCCAGCTCACGATACAGCCTGCTGCTGCGCAGGCATTGTTCAATCTCCCGAGGGTCGACCCGAAAGCCGCGGATCTTTACCTGATCGTCGCGACGCCCACCCAGCACAATGCCTTCGGCGGTCCACTGCGCCAAGTCGCCGCTGCGGTAGGCCCGCAGCGTTTGGCCGCCTGGCACCAGCAGTTCGACGAACGGGGTGTCAGCCTGCCGCGGCGCATTCACATATCCCAGGCTCACTCCGGGCCCGACGATGTACAGCTCACCCATCACCCGCTCGTCCACCGGTTGCAGATCGTCATCGAGGATCAGCACCTGGCTATTGGCGATGGGGTGGCCGACATTACGATTATTGTCATCGGGGTCGAACGTCCGGTGCGTAATCAGTACTGTGGTTTCGGTGGGGCCATAGAGGTTGTGCAACTGACACTGTCCTGCCAGACGCTCGATTACATGGGGTTCGCAGGCATCGCCACCGGTGAGCAGATGCGTCACGCCCAGGGGGGGATCCAGCGGCAGGATATTGAGCAGCGCAGGCGGCAGGAAGGCATGAGTGACACGCTGTCGGCGGAGCAATTCCACCAGTTGTCCAGGGTCGTGTCGCTGTTCCTCGCTGGGTACGATCAACTCGGCGCCGGCAATCAGGGCGGGGAAGATTTCGATCAGTGACGAGTCGAAACCCAAGGGCGAAAATTGCAGGACGTGGCTCCGTTCATCTAGCGTTATGCACGACCCGAACCAGGCCGTGAAATGTGCCAGGTTGCCTTGGCTGAGCAGCACACCCTTGGGCTGGCCCGTACTACCCGATGTATAGAGCACCATGCACGGTATATGCGCGCAGGGGCGATTGTGCATCAACGAGGATGCTGAGTTGGCGTTGAGCGGCTCGACTGCGCTGACATCCAGAGAAATGAAACGCTCCCTTAATGGATGCTGGCCTGCATCCAGCAATACGCTCGCCCCGGCGTTTTCGAGCATGGCCCGGTGGCGTTGGGCGGGCTGATCAGGTCCCAGTGGCAGGTACACCGCACCACTGCCCAGTACGGCAAGAATGCTGGCATACAATTCCATGGATTTTTCCAGGCATACACCGATCACCGGTGGCGCCTCAAGCGCCTCCAGCAGCGGGCGCAATCGCTGCTGAATCGCCATGGCCCGCAGGTGTAGTTGGCGGTAGGTCACGGTGTGCCCCGCCATGTTCAGCGCCGGCCGGTCGGCGAACAGATTAAGGCTGGCCTGCACCCGCTCGATCACCGGCACCTGGGCTTCCCGGATCAGATCGGGGTCTGCCGTGCGATTGAATCGATGCATGAATGCCAACGGCTCTAGCCCGTGCAAATCGTGCTCGGGCCAGTCAGTGGCATCCGCGCTCCTAGAGAGATACTCGGGGTCACGTGAGAAGCCACTGACGAGTAGCGCGACCCAATCCACCAGCGCAGTTGTTGCCTGCTGACGCAGACGCTGGCCGTTACCACTGGGCTCCTCGGCAATGCCCAGCGCGGCAAACAAACGTCGGTCATGGTCATAGGCGCGCAATTGCAGCGTGGGTAACCCGCTGCTGGTTAACGGGCCCATCCCCAGGCGCAGGCATATACAGGTGGTTTCGCCCAGGTCATCCGGCAACGGCAGGCTACCGTCTTCAATCCACAGGTCGGTGGCCTCATCCCCCGACACATGGCCGTACTGTTCCAGTATTAGCCTGATTTCGCCAAGTGCCTTGCTTGTGCCGCACCAGCCGATGGTCAGGCACCTCATGGCGACACCGACAGGTAGTCGTTCAGCACCTGCCCCACACTAGGCGTTTGCAGCAAGCCGCTGTGTTGCAGGAAGCCCATGATATTGCTCATCAACGGGTGCTGGCGGGTGATGGGGAACGCCAGCGCTGATATTTCATCGCGCAGCACACCGCGCAGGCGCTCGCTGATGTCGAGGTGTTCGATCAGGTGCAGGTCGAAGTTTTTCTGCAGGTCGTTGGTCAGATAGTGCGCCAGGAATGTTGGCAGTACCTGGGCGATGCTGTCACGGTCGTCCGAACTCGCGGCTTTCCAGTAGATGCGCACCAGCCGCGTCCAGAACTGCGCGTGGCGACCTTCGTCAAACAGGTGGTCGTCCATCAAACCTCGTATGGAGGCCTTGACACTGCGGTCCTTGGAAAACGCTGCTACATCGTGGGTAACGGTGTTTTCGGCGATGGCTACGCCAATCAGCTCTACTGCATCGCTCAGGTGTGCCGGAGCCTGCGCCTGCGCCGCCGGCAGCGCACGACTCAGTTCGATATGCCCGGGGAGGTCGAGCGGTTGTATGCCCGTCATTGCGACAGTCTGTTGCATGAAATCCAGGGCCACCAAGGCGTGGTAGTCCTCGTCTACCACAACCGTCATCGCATCAACGCGACAGGCGAGGGGGAAGGGCAGCGAGAAGCGATTCTTGGCAATGCTGCGCGCGGTCTTGTCGACGATTTCGGTTTCGAAAATAACCACGTCGTGGATGAATTTGTAGAAGCTCTGCACCAGCACGAAGTCGCGCCACTGCGGGCAATGTTCCATGAAGGTCTCGCTGAGTACCAAGGGCTGACGACACAGTGGGTAGATCAGCTTGTCATCGTCTTCCAGCAAGCGGCGAGGGCGGGTTCGGATGGTTGCGCGGCGTTCCCAGTCGTCGGCGATGGTGGTGTAGCCAGCCGTATTCATGGGTGCACCTCTTGCAGTGCGGCCTGCACCTCGTCCCAGAACGTGATACGGCTTTCTACGGCGGCAAGGGCTGCGTCGTGGGCCTGCTGCGGATAAGTCGGGTTGGCACCCACCAGGCGTTCGAGCAACTGCTCTGCTGCTCGCCCATGATGCTCAGTGTCCACCTCAATGTGGCGCTCGAAGTAACCACACAAGGCGGATGCCTGGCGGTGGATGAGCGTGTCGGGCTGCAGGAGGTGTTCGAACATACTTGGGATGACGCGCTCACGCCCATGAAGGAATGCGGCTGCTACGCAATGTGTAGGGGCTTCCAGCGCCATGCGCAGCGTGTCACTGACGAAGCGCGCTGCGCCAGCAGGAACATCGGCCATGCGCAGGGCAGTGCTTGCTTCCACGGCTTGGTGCTGCAGTGCAATGAAACGGTGTATCGCCGAGGTGCTGGCGCCGACTTCGACCATGGCTTCCAGGTACCACTCGAAGTGGCTGCAATGGCCTTGCCTGGGGTGAGAGTCTGATTCTTCGCCCAGCACAATCTCATTGATCAGGCGTGCAGCTTGCGGGTCGGCCGGTGGCAGCCAGGGTAGGCGAGTGCAAGTCAGGTCCTGTTGCAGGCGTTTGGTGAGTGTCATGAAGTCCCAAACAGCGAACACATGGTGTTCCATGAATAGTTGTAACTTTTCCAGCGAAGTTATTTCCGGAAATAACGGATGGCTGCACAACAGCCGTTTTCTTTGTTCCAGCAAAGGTTGGTACATGGTTGATGCCTATAAGTTATTGCGTCTGCCGCTAAAACAGCATTGGACTTTTGTATGCGGCAAGAAGATAAAAAGATGTAAACCAGGCTTTGCGCGCACGAGCGCTCACGCAAGTGGGGCTGCACGGTCGATTTGAGTGTCTGGTCTAGTAAGGAAAGATAATAAGCGGGCTAAACAAATTGGCGAGTATATGAATGCATTAGATGTTTTTCTAAATAATATAAGCTGTCGGCAACTTACTTTATAAGAGTGGGAAGTTTCTTCTGCGCGGGGCGCCACCGGTCAGGTAGGGAACCCCGCGGCGCTCGGCGGGCAAGATAAGAGACCTGACACCTTATTAGAGAGTCTTCGCTCCGCTGGCATCCAGGTTATTGAGATAGGTTGTGATCACTTCCATCCCGCGCATCAAGTGATTACGCAGTGTCAGGATACTTTCCTGGACTTTCTTTTGTGCCACAAGGTTCAGCAGTTCGCGGTGGTCTTCCTGAGATGTCTCGCCCAGCCCCATCGCCTCAAGGTTGAAGCGCAGGAAGCGCTCCTCCTCATTCAGCCCGTGCTCCACCAGCTTGAGCAACCTCTGGTTGGGAGCCTTGCTATACAGGGTCATGTGAAACAGGCGATTGAGACGGCCAATCTCGGTGTAGTCTTTTTCCTGTTCCAGGGCACAGATGAACGTGTCTGCCTCGGCGATATCGGCTTCGGTCAGCAAGGGAATCGACAAGCGCAGGGCTTCAGACTCCAGCAACATTCGCAGCTCATAGGTTTCAGCCGAATTGTCTTCGATCAACGGTGCAACCACGGCGCCCTTGTGGGTGACCACGTGCAGCAGCGACTGGGCCTCCAACTGGCGCAAGGCTTCACGCACCGGCATGCGGCTGACCCCGAACAGGCTGGCCAGCTCCTGCTGACGCATGGCGGTACCGCAGGGCAAGCGGCCATCAAGGATGGCATTGCGCAAGGTTTCTTCAATCACGGAGCGAGCAAGATGGGCGGGAATAGGACCGCTGACCTTGATGCTGTTCAAAGGATTCGGCTTCTGCGTCACGGTTACGCTATCGTCCTTATTAAAATAGTGGTGGCTAATTGGATCCAATGCACACTAGAGGCTGCCCATAAGCTTGTCAAACCAGCACAGTTTCGGCTTGTAAGCGTTTCAACGCGTGATTCCGGCGGCCCACATGCAGGCTTTGCGGGGTCTGACGCGCCAGTGCCATGTTGCGACATTCCCCTATATCGATATTCTTTAACGGTATTTAAATTGCCGTTCTTATATCTATAAAGTCACTCTCCTGACTGATCGGGAGTGACCTCATGTCCGCCACCTCTACTGTTCCAACAGCGGCCCTCTGCGCCCAAGCATTCGAGATTCGACCACTGCCTGGCAGCGTGGGTGCCGAGATCATCGGCCTGGACTTGTCCCGCCCGGTCAACGATCAGGATTTCGCCCGCATTCACCGCGCGCACCTGAACCATCACGTCGTAGTGTTCCGCGACCAGCGCATCACCCCCGAACAACAGATCGCCTTCAGTCGCCGCTTTGGCGTACTGCAAATCCACGTGCTCAAACAATTCCTGCTGGCCAACCACCCGGAAATCCTGATCGTCTCCAATATCATCGAAAACGGCCAATCCATCGGCCTGGGTGACGCAGGCAAATTCTGGCACTCGGACCTGTCCTATAAAGAGCTGCCGAGCCTGGGCTCGATGCTCCACGCCCAGGAGCTGCCGTCCGAAGGCGGCGATACCCTGTTCGCCGACATGCACAAAGCCTGGGATCAACTGCCCGAGCACCTGCGTAAAGCCGTTGAAGGCCGCAGTGCCGCGCACTCTTATACCGCGCGCTACAGCGAAACCAAATTCGAAGGCAACTGGCGGCCGACGTTGACGCCCGAGCAGCTTGCCCAAGTCGCGGAAGTGGTTCACCCCATCGTGCGCACCCACCCGGAAAACGGCCGCAAGGCGCTGTTCGTCAGTGAAGGCTTCACCACCCGCATCGTCGGCCTGCCGGAAGACGAAAGCCGCGACCTGCTGGCCCAGCTCTACGCCCACAGCGTGCTGCCGCAGAACACCTACCGCCACCAATGGCAGCCCCACGACCTGGTGTTCTGGGACAACCGCTCGCTGATCCACCTGGCCGCCGGTTGCCCGAGCCATCTGCGCCGCAAGCTCTTTCGCACCACCATCCAGGGCGACGCGCCTTTCTGATTCGGAGCATGACCATGTCCAGGAACATTCCATTTGCACGGCTGGCCGCGACTGTCGGCCTGAGTGTCAGCCTGTTGGCCGGCAGCCTGCTCGCGCCGACGTCCGCGCAAGCCGAAGGCGAGATCCGCATCGCCGAACAGTTCGGCATCGTCTACCTGCTGCTTAACGTGGTGCGCGACCAGAACCTGATCGAAAAATATGGCAAGCAGGAAGGCCTCGACATCAAGGTCGATTGGACCCAGCTGTCCGGCGGCGCCGCGGTCAACGACGCACTGCTCTCCGGTTCTATCGACATCGCCGGTGCCGGCGTCGGCCCGCTGCTGACCATCTGGGACCGCACCCACGGCAAGCAGAACGTCAAGGCCGTGGCCTCCCTGGGCAACTTCCCCTACTACCTGGTGAGTAACAATCCCAAGGTCAAGACCATTGCCGACTTCACCGACAAGGACCGTATCGCCGTGCCGGCGGTGGGCGTGTCGGTACAGTCGCGCTTCCTGCAATATGCCGCCGCCAAGCAATGGGGCGACAAGGAATTCAATCGCCTCGACAAGTACACCGTCGCTGTCCCGCACCCGGATGCCACCGCTGCCCTGATCGCTGGTGGCACCGAACTGACCGGGCACTTTTCCAACCCGCCATTCCAGGACCAGGCCCTGGCCAACCCTAACGTGCATGTGGTGCTGAACACCTACGACCTGCTGGGGCCGAACTCGCCAACGGTACTGTTTGCCACCGAAAGATTCCGCAACGACAACCCGAAAACCTACAAGGCGTTTGTCGAGGCGTTGACCGAAGCCGCGCAGTTCGCCCAGAACGATAAAGGCGCTGCGGCCGACACTTACATCCGTGTCACCAAGGCCAGGATCGACCGCGCCGAGTTGCTGAAAATCATCGACAACCCGCAGTTCGAATTCAGCGTCACGCCGAAAAACACCTACCCGCTGGCGGAGTTCCTCTACCGCGTCGGCGCCATCAAAAACAAGCCTGAATCGTGGAAGGACTACTTCTTCCAGGACGCCAAGCCCCTGCAAGGAAGTTGAGATGAACGCGCCCTTGCAAGGCCACACGGCCAGCAACCTGCACACCCGCTTGCCATTGCTGGCGGTGGATAACGTCAGCCTGGAATACCGCACACCGGAGCGCGTGGTGCGGGCCACTCATCAAGTCAGCTTCGAGATCGACCCGGCGGATCGCTACGTGTTGCTCGGCCCATCGGGTTGCGGCAAATCCACACTGCTCAAGTCCATTGCCGGGTTTATCAAACCTTGCGAAGGCGAGATCCGCCTGCTGGGGCAAAAGGTCGAACAGCCGGGCCCCGATCGCATCGTGGTGTTCCAGGAGTTCGACCAGTTGCCGCCGTGGAAAACCGTCAAACAGAACGTGATGTTCCCGCTGCTGGCGTCGAAAACCTTACCGCGTCGCGAAGCCGAAGAGCGGGCGCTGCACTACCTCGACAAAGTCGGTCTCACCGCCTTTGCCGACGCTTACCCGCACACGCTTTCCGGCGGTATGAAAGCCCGCGTGGCCATCGCCCGCGCCCTGGCCATGCAGCCGAAAATCCTGCTGATGGATGAGCCCTTCGCCGCCCTCGACGCGCTGACCCGGCGCAAGATGCAGGAAGAATTGCTGCTGCTCTGGGAAGAGGTGCGCTTCACCCTGCTATTCGTCACCCACTCCATCGAAGAAGCGCTGGTGGTGGGCAATCGCATCCTGTTGCTGTCGCCGCACCCGGGGCGCGTGCGCGCGGAAATCCACAGCCATCAATACGACCTGCACAGCCTCGGTGGCGTGGAGTTCCAGGCGTCGGCGCGGCGGATTCATCGCCTGCTGTTCGATGAAGCGCCCGAGGCCGAACGTGAGTTGGGTTTCGCCGATATCCGCATCGCTTACTAAGGGGACAACCCAATGCGCCAGGAATACGAAATTGCCCTTGAGCCGCTGCTCAGCGTCCCCGTTGAACGCGAACTGCCCCTGCGCCAACGCCTGTGGCAACAAGGCTGGCTGCGCAAGGGTCTGATCCTGATCGTGCTCGCGATCCTTTGGGAAGCCGTCGCGCGCTACCAGAACAACGACCTGCTGCTGCCGAGTTTCCTGCAGACCTTTCACGCGCTCTACGACGGCCTGCTCAGTGGCGAACTGCTGAGCAAGGTGAGCATCTCGCTGGTGGTGCTGATCAAGGGCTACCTGATCGGCATCGTGCTGGCGTTTGCCCTGACCACCCTCGCGGTGTCGACGCAACTGGGCCGTGACCTGCTGAGCACCCTGACCTCAATGTTCAACCCACTGCCGGCCATCGCTTTATTGCCGTTGGCGCTGCTGTGGTTTGGCCTGGGCCAGAACAGCCTGATCTTCGTGCTGGTGCATTCGGTGTTGTGGGCGCTGGCGCTCAACACGTATTCGGGGTTTCTCGGCGTGTCCGAAACCCTGCGCATGGCCGGCCGCAACTATGGCCTCAACGGCATGCGTTTCGTGGTGTTCATCCTGATCCCGGCGGCACTGCCGTCGATCCTCGCCGGCCTGAAAATCGGCTGGGCCTTCGCCTGGCGCACACTGATCGCCGCCGAGCTGGTATTCGGTGCGACCAGCGGCAAGGGCGGTCTGGGCTGGTACATCTTCCAGAACCGCAATGAGCTGTACACCGACAAGGTATTCGCCGGGTTGGCGGTGGTGATCCTGATCGGCCTGCTGGTGGAGAACCTGGTGTTCGACACCTTCGAGCGGCTCACCGTGAAGCGTTGGGGCATGCAGCGCTGATACACCCATCCTGCTACGATTGCGGCCAGCTCACTCCCGACTGATCATGAGTGCTTGGCATGCAACTACCCGACATGAACCTGCTGGTCGCCCTCGACGCCCTGCTCGACGAGGGCAGCGTGGTGGGCGCCGCGCGGCGGATGAACCTCAGCCCGGCGGCCATGAGCCGTACCCTCACACGTATTCGAGAAGCGGTGGGCGATCCGATCCTGGTACGCGCCGGTCGCGGGCTGGTACCCACGCCCAAGGCCTTGCAGTTGCAGAGCCAGGTGCGCAACGTGGTGGAGCAGGCGGCGTTGTTGTTTCGCTCGGCGGATCAGGTTGACCTGAGCACCCTGCGCCGTCGCTTCAGCGTGCGCGCCAATGACTTTTTCATCGGCGTGTATGGTGGACGCCTGTTCGACACCATGGAGCGCATGGCGCCGTTGTGCGAGCTGTGTTTCGTACCCGAAGGCGACACCGATGATGAAGCCCTGCGCGAGGGGCGGCTGGATCTACGGGTGAGCAACACTATGCCGGTCACCCCGGAAGTGAAGGTGCAGAACCTGTTTTCCACCACCTTCGTGGGCCTCGCGCGCGAGGACCATCCGTTGTTTGACGAAGAGATCACCGCAGCGCGCTTCGCCAGCTATTCCCATATCAGCATCTCGCGGCGTGGCATCGCCCGTGGCCCGATTGACACTGCACTGAATGCCCAGGGCCTGGAGCGACGCGTGGCGATGATTGCCCCGGGCTTTCACGGTGCGATGTTCATGTTGCCCGACTCCGACCTGATTCTGCCGGTGCCCAAAGAGGCGCTCTACAGCGCCAATCGCCTGAAGCTGCCACTGCGCGCGTTTGCGTTGCCGATCTCGCTGCCGACGTTGGTATTGGCCCAATCCTGGCACCCGCGCTTCGACAAAGACCCGGCTCATAGGTGGTTGCGCGAGACGATGCGTGAGAGCTGCCACGCCACCTGGCTGGAAGCACAGCCGACCTGATTTACAAGCCATGCACGGTCAAAATGTGGGAGGGGGCTTGCTCCCGATTGCTGTGTGCCAGACCCAGATTTTCTATCTAATCCACCGCAATCGGGAGCAAGCCCCCTCCCACAAGGGTTCTATAGTGAATCCAGGATTGTGTCTGGCGCACTTATACCCTGCCAACATGTAACTTTTTGTCATGCATGTGCCTGATTAAACTGCTCGGGTATTTCTAATTCCGAGTTACCTGTTCATGACTTTCCTCGCTGCCCCCACCCTTGCGGCTGCAGCCAAACCCACCGCTATCACCCCGCCTGTATTTGGCTCGCGCATCATCATCGGCCTGGTCGGCGTGTTGCTGGCGGTACTGGTGTCCGGTCTCAACGAGATGGTCACCAAGGTGGCCCTCGCGGATATTCGCGGTGCGCTGTACATCGGTTTTGACGAAGGCACCTGGCTGGTCGCTGCGTACACGGCCACCTCCGTGTCGGCCATGGCCTTTGCGCCCTGGTGTTCGGTGACGTTTTCCCTGCGGCGCTTCACCCTGTGCGCCATCGGCCTGTTCACCGTGCTTGGCATCCTTTGCCCGTTTGCGCCCAACTACGAAAGCCTGCTGCTGCTGCGTACCGTCCAAGGCCTGGCGGGTGGCGCATTGCCGCCGATGCTGATGACCGTGGCGCTGCGCTTCCTGCCGGCCAACGTCAAGCTGTATGGCCTGGCCGGCTACGCGCTTACCGCCACGTTCGGGCCGAGCCTCGGCACGCCGTTGGCGGCGCTGTGGACTGAATATGTCGGCTGGCAGTGGGCGTTCTGGCAGATCGTCGGGCCGTGTCTGCTGGCGATGGCCGCCGTGGCTTACGGCTTGCCGCAAGACCCGCTGCGCCTGGAGCGCTTCAAGCAGTTCAACTGGCGCGGCCTGCTGCTGGGGTTTCCGGCGATCTGCATGCTGGTGATCGGCATTCTGCAGGGCAATCGCCTGGACTGGTTCGAGTCGGGCCTGATCACCTTCCTGCTGTGCGGCGGCAGCGTGCTGCTGGTGCTGTTCATGTTCAATGAATGGTCGCACCCGATGCCGTTTTTCAAGTTGCAGATGCTCGGCCTGCGTAACCTGGCTTTTGCCCTGATCGTGCTGGCAGGCGTGCTGATGGTGCTGACCTCGGTGATCATCATCCCCTCGAGTTTCCTCGCTCAGGTCCAGGGTTATCGCCCCCTGCAAACCGCGCCGGTGATGCTGCTGATGGCGCTGCCGCAATTGATCGCGCTGCCTCTGGTGGCTGCGTTGTGCAACCTGCGTTGGGTCGATTGCCGCTGGGTACTGGGGATCGGGCTGGGGATGTTGGTGCTGTGCTGCGTGGGCAGTGCGCACCTGACCTCGGCGTGGATTCGCGACGATTTCTACGGCCTGTACCTGCTGCAAATCTTCGGGCAGCCCATGGCGGTGTTGCCGCTGCTGATGCTTTCCACCGGCAGCATCCAACCGGCGGATGGGCCGTTCGCCTCGGCCTGGTTCAACACCGTCAAAGGCCTGGCCGCCGTGATTGCCACCGGTGTGCTGGATGCGCTGACCACCCAGCGCCTGCACTTTCACTCGACCATGCTGGTGGACCGCCTGGGTAACTCGCCGCTGGCCGACGGCGATGCGCCGGGCCTGGCCCACCGCCTGCACGAGCAGGCCGTGGTGCTGACTTCTTCGGATCTCTATTACGTCATGGCCGCTGTCGCGGTAGCGTTGATCCTGCTGATTTTCTGGATGCCCACGCGGATTTTTCCGCCTCGCGCACCAACCTAGCCACAAGGACTTCCCATGAAACGCAAAGACAAAATCGCCGTCTCCGTTATCGCCGTGTTTGCCGTCGGGGTGCTGGTGTACCTGGTTGCGCCCGGCCTGTTGGGCAACAAGCGCCAGGCTACCAACGACGCCTTCGTCGCCGCCGATTTCACCCTGGTGGCGCCACGTGTGGCGGGCTTTATCAAGGAAGTGCTGGTGGAAGACAACCAGCGCGTCAAGGCCGGCCAACTGTTGGCGCTGATCGACGACCGCGATTTTCGCGCCGCCGCCCAGGCCGCCGACGCCGACACCCTGGTCGCCCAGGCCCAGCTGAAAAACGCCACCGCGACCCTGGAGCGCCAAAGCTCGGTGATTGCCCAGGCCCAGGCCACCGTGGCGGCAGACCGCGCCGAAGTGGCCTTCGCCGAACACGAACTGAACCGCTACAACCACCTCGCCGGCGTGGGCGCGGGCACCGTGCAGAACGCCCAGCAAGCCAAGACCCGCATCGACCAGGCCACCGCGCGCCTGGCTAACGCCACGGCGGTGCTGGCGGCCGAGCGCAAGCAGGTGGAAATCCTCACGGCCCAGCGCGATGCCGCCGAAGGTGGGCTCAAGCGTGCCCAGGCCGCGTTGGAAATGGCCAGCTATCAGCTGTCCTATACGCGCATCGTCGCGCCGGTGGATGGGATGGTCGGTGAGCGCGCGGTGCGGGTGGGGGCCTATGTGACGCCGGGCAGCAAGATCCTCGCGGTGGTGCCGTTGGCCGAGGCCTACGTGGTCGCCAATTTCCAGGAAACCCAGCTGTCCCATATGCACGCCGGCCAGGCCGTGCAGGTGCGGGTCGACAGCCTCGACGGGGAGCTGCTCAACGGCCACCTGGAGAGCCTTGCGCCCGCCACGGGTGTGACCTTCGCGTCGGTCAAGCCGGATAACGCAACCGGCAACTTCACCAAGGTGGTGCAGCGTATCCCGGTGAAGATTGTCCTCGAACCCAACCAGCCGCTGACCGAGCGCCTGCGGGTCGGCATGTCGGTCGAGGCCAGCGTCGACACCCAGCCGGTCGCGCAGCAGCGTGAAGTGGCCCAGCAATGAAACACCTCGCCTGGCTCACCCTGAGCGTTATCAGCCTGAGCGCCTGCACCGTGGGCCCGGATTTTCAGCGCCCGCACACCTCGCAAGCCACGCAATGGAGCGAACCTCAGGGTCGACAAGCCGCCAGCCACGCTGTCAGCGAGCCGCTGCAAGAGCGCTGGTGGGACGTGTTCCACGATGAGCAACTGTCGGCGCTCACACGCCGCGCGCTCAGCGATAACCTCGACCTGAAACTGGCCAGCAGCCGCCTGCAACAAAGCCGCGCCGTGCACCAGGTGACCACCGCCGAGCGCTATCCCACTGTCGACGCCACGGGTGCCTACCAGCGCAAACGCAACAGCGGCAAAGGCTTGAACGACCCCTCCGGCGAAAATGGGCGTTCCGCGTTCAACCAGTGGGACGCGGGCTTCTCGGCGTCCTGGGAGCTGGACTTCTGGGGCCGGGTCAAACGCGAAACCGAAGCTGCCGATGCCACCCTGCAAGTGGCGGAAAACGACCGCCGCGCCGTGTTGTTATCGGTGCTGGCCGAGACCGCCCAGGACTACATCCAACTGCGCGGCGTGCAAAATACCCGCGCGGTGACCGAGCAAAACCTCGACGTCGCCCGCCACAGCCTCAAGCTCTCGCAACTGCGTCTGGCCGACGGCGTGGCCACAGACCTGGACGTCGCCGAAGCCGCCGCCCAGGTCGCCGCCATCGAAGCGCGCCTGCCGGATCTGCAGCAACGCCAGGACCAGTTGATCAACGCCCTCAGCCTGCTGATGGGCGAGCCACCTCAAGCCCTGCACGCGCAATTGTCCAAGGATGCTGCCGTGCCGCAGACCCAACGCCAGGTCGCCATCGGCCTGCCGTCGGAACTCGCCGAGCGCCGCCCCGACATCCGCCAGGCCGAAGCGCGCCTGCACGCCGCCACCGCCAGCATCGGCGTGGCCAAGGGCGACTTTTACCCGCGCATCACCTTGTCCGGCAGCCTCGGCTCCCAGGCCATGCAACTGTCGGATTTCGGCTCCTGGGGCTCCCGCGCGTTTGCCTTCGGCCCGCAAGTGAGCCTGCCGCTGTTCAATGGCGGCCGCCTGCAAGGCATGCTGGACCTGCGCGAAGCTCAGCAACAGGAAGCGGCCCTGGCCTACCAGCAAACTGTGCTGCGCGCCTGGCATGAAATCGACGACCAATTGACCCGCTACAACGCCAGCCAACTGCGCCGCGACAGCCTCGCCGAAGCCGTGCGCCAGAACCAGATCGCCCTGACCACCGCGCAGCACCAGTACGTCGAAGGCGTGGTGGATTTCGTCAACGTGCTCACCGTGCAAAGTGCGCTGCTGGCCACGCAGGAGCAGTGGGTGGAGAGTTCTACCGGCGTGTCGTTGGCGATGGTGGGGCTGTACAAGGCGTTGGGGGGAGGGTGGGAGTCGGTGTATCCGCTGGCAGAGGTTCGGCGCTGAAATTGGAGCAGAAGTCGCTGTGAAGCAGCGAGAGAAACCCAGTGCTACTTCTAAGACTGCAATAGCATGAAGGTAACATCATCTTCCGTTGAGCAATTTTCGAGGGTTTGCCCTGCGATAGCCTTGAACTGGTCTGCGGCTGAAAGCTCGGCCCAGAACCCATCGGTAGCCAAGATCCATGTTGTACCTTGGGTGATCTGCATGGATTGAATATGAGGCTCATGGGCCCGTCGGTGGCTCATGCAGTGGAGCAGCGTTTTGCGCGCGGGGCTGCTGGCGATGAATGAATGGCTCAGATCACCTTTCCAGTTGGGGCCGCAATGAGGTGGGCTCAGCCAGTTCATGCTTTGATCTGTCTCCAGGTAACCCAGACAGCAGTCACCGGCGTGAATGGAGATGGCCGTTTGGCCAACCACCAGCATTACGAGATAGCTGGTGGAGGCAAATGGAAAGTCTGGGCATATATTCGAGTGCACTTCGTCCAGTGAAGTAAGTACCCGTTTCAGGGCGTGATCGGGACAAGACACGACAGAAGGTTGCGCGCCGGAAAAGCACTCAAGCAGATGGTGGCTCAAGGCTCTCGCTAATTGCCCGCTACCTGGTTTTGAGGTGCCGTCGGCAATCACGTAGAGGTACGCACCTGAGTTCTGTGTGGAACCGCTTGCATCGCGATTTTCTGTTCTATGAGTTCCTTTGCGACTGAGGCTCGCGTGCAGGATCAAGCGGCCACTCCCAGCTTAATCAATGCCTTCAGGCGTCCGTAAATCAACGCCTCACGATCGTGATCTTGAGCGGTGCTTTGGATTACGTCGTGAAACGCGGATAGCGACAGTAATGCGGTGAATTGTTCGCTCACGAACTGCCGCAGGTCGATGGGTGCACACTTCACCTCTTCAATGAGCTCTTCCCTGCCGTCCAATAGCGCGATGATGTCTTCTATGTCGTTGGACATCAGCACATCGCCACGACCGCGACCCTGATAAGCCTGCAGTTTTGCGGCGAGAAACCACGGTGCGGCAAATACCTTGATGAGCGTTCCGTTGGGTAGTGTGTAGTCGACGGCATTTTCCAATCCGCCGATGAACCAAGTATTGGCAAAGCCCAATACCTTCTGCTCGGTGGGCATAAAATCGACTTTCAGATTGCCCAGTCGTAAACGACAGGTTACCGAGTCTTGGCCGGTATTTTTGAAGCCTCGGTGTTTCAGCGTTTCTTCCAGGCGATACCAGTCAGTGGTGCCGGCCAGGTGAATGACCAAATCAACATCATCCGTGCCGCGAATCGATTCCAGGGTGTATTCATCGGTGATAAGCAAAACGGTGGTGCAACCGCCGACGAAGGCGACTTGCGTGCGCAACTCTTCGCCCAACGCCTCAGCAACCTCCTCAAGCATTTGCAGCATCATTGTTCTGTTGGACGTCACAGGATCCACTCCCGCAGCATGGCATCGGCCACTTTGGCTTCGCGAGGGCCCCCGATGCGGATGGCGTCAACGAGGGCCAGGAAATGATAAAGAAGCTCATCTTTCTTCACCGCGCCAGGAACCGTTTTATACAACGGTGTGATTTCCTGACCTTTGCTTTTTCCGTATGCGTCCGGCCAGACGGGAATGAGGTCGCCGCCGCTCATCACTTTTCCCGCCAAGACTGGTGCGGCGAAGGCTGTCGGAATACCGCGAACGATAGGGCCTGGTTTAACCGGGAAAATATAGCGGATGCCGTACGTGACCAAATCAAGCAGTGCCTTGCTTCTTACCAAAGGAATTCCGTCGGTGTGGCTCGTATAGATCAAGCCAATTTCCCTGCAACGATTCAGGGATGAGGAAACCTCTGTTTTGCTTAGGCCCAACGCTGAGGACAGCGCTCTCACAGAATAGGTTTGTGAGCTGTGTCCTTCAAAGTCTTCGTCTACTCCATCCCAGCCCCGCCAGTCATCAATTGACGAAAGTTGAACAGTTTCGAAGTTTTGAATGTAATCCGGAAGATTTTGAAAACCGAGGCTCGCGCTCTCTTTTTCCACAGAGAACACTCGTTTTTTTACGCGCTCCCCTTTGGCCTGTAGTTCCAGACTGATCAGTTTGAACAGGATGACGATGTCTTGACTTTTCATGGGGCTCCAAAAGCGAGTGTCCTCTGTCCGCGGACAGAGGACACTTTCTTGCACAGGGTTGACACTCATGTCAACGGTTTTGCAAAAACACCACATACCCCCGAAACCACTCACTCTCCTGCAAATACCCCGGCTCCTCCCACTCCCCGCCCTGAATCAAACCGATCTTGAACGGCAGCCCCATCCGGTTCATCCGTGGCAGATACGCCGCGTAATCCGGAATGCTCTGGCGGCCCTGATACGTCTGTACCACCACTTCATCCACCACGCCCTTGAGCTGGGCGATGGCGGTGGGGTCGGCGTTGCTGCTCCAGTCCATCAGGCCGGTGATGCTCAGTTTCAGATCGGCCGGCAGGCGCTGGCGCAGGTCGCGCAGGAAGTCGGCGTATTCGTGCAAGTATTGGGTGCGGGCGTCGAAGTCGATCTGGATGCCGACCACCGGGTTGCCTGCGTCGCGCCAGCGTTGTACCTGGCCGAGCAGCTGGGTGTAGACCTGTTCGGGCCAGCGCAGGGTGTGGGCGCGGTAGACCACCCAGACCTCGCCTCGGGTGAGGCGCGGCACGCTGATGCCTTGGGCGATCAGTTGCACACCGCGCTGGGGCGCGCGGCGGGTGGCGTTGATCTGGCCCTGGAGGATGTACAGGGTCTTGGCCTGCTTGAGTACCGGCTGCGGAGTGACGCCGCTCCACAGCCAGAAGGCGTCATAGTCGCGGGCATCGACGGCACCGAATGCCGGGCTTGCCAGCAACAGCACGCCCAGCCACAGGTGTTTCACCAGTAGTACTGCAGCGATTTGCCCCACTGGGTGTCGGCGAAACCACTTTTCAGTTGGCGGAACCAGGCTTTGCGCACGGCGGGCTCGACGTCCTGGCCGCCGCAGCTGTTGTAGCCGGCCGGCGCGTAGCAGTTGATGGCGCGGAACAAGGCGTAGGCCTTGTCGTTTTTTGGCGCCTTGGCGTTGGCGATGACCTGCTTGTAACCGTCGAGCCGCGAGAAGGTTTCACCCTTGAAGTCCGATGCGCTGCTGCCCAGGCTGCCGGCGGCACGGGCTTGTTCCAGGGGCATGCCGTCCAGGCCGTTGCGCAGGATGAATTCGCCGAAGCAGTTCAGGGCCTGGGGGTTCTTCGCGTCGGTCTGCAAGGTCGCGGCGGTTTGCGCGATGCTCGGGCAGGCGTAGCCGGATTCGGCCTTGTCGCCGTTCCACTGGAACAGCTTAAGCGTCTGGCTGGCGCTGTAGACATAACCCAGGCTGGTGCCCAGCTTGTCCTCGGGGGCCTGGGCCGGCAGTTGCTTGAGGTCCTCGGCGAACGTGGCGAACTGGCCGTGCAGCAGGTCTTTGTAGAGCAGCACGAATTGCGCCGTCTGGCGCTCCAACGGATCGCTGGCCTGGGCGATCTGCTGGCGCAGCAGTTCAGGCCCGGCGACGTTGCGCAGCAGGATGTAGCGCACTTGTTTGGCGCTGATCGGCGAATCGCTGGCGAACACCTTGGCCAACTGGCCGCTGCGCTCGTAGTTCATGGCCAGGGCCAACTCCAACTGGTCGCGTTGCAGCGGCAGTTTTGCCAGTGGCAACAGTTGCAGCCACAGGGCCTCGGCGCCTTTCCAGTCCTGCTTGGCTTCCAGTGCCAGGGCGCGCAGGGTCTGTTGGCTGAAGGCAAAATAGTTCAGGTTCGACGGCACGCTCTGCGGCAACTGCTTCAAGGCGGCGTCCGGTTGATGCTCGATATACAGCGCGCACACGGCCAGCAAGTACTCATAGAGCTCTGGCTCGCTGGCGAACACGGCCTTTTGCTTCTCAAGGTCTGCGCGGCTGATGGCCGGCTGGTTGCCGCCGCGCATCACCATCAGGTCGCTGACGAGCTGGATCATCGGGGTCTTGACGGTATCGCTGTTGACCATCAACAGCTTGAGGTCAGCTTCTTCTACCAGCTCATCCTCAGACACATTGCGCTGCTCGTCGGTGGCCGTCAGTGCCCAGGCGAACGCGTCGGCGAGCTGGGTGTTGTCGTCGGCCAGCCAGTACACCCGGCGCAGCAGACCGTGGGCCGAGGCCGCGTATTCGCCCTGTGGATAAGTGCTCAGGTAGGCTTTGAAACCCTGCTCGGCCGTGGCCAATGCGGGCTTATCCACACGGTCCAGGTGCGGCACGCCGTCTTCGTCATAGGTGTCGGCCTGGGCCTGGTTGAGCGCTGTGCGGGCGGTCATGTACAGCGCAGTTTCCTTCAGCCACGGCGACTGGGCACTGCCGACGCCAGCAAAGCCTTGCGCGGCCTCGGCGAAGCGGCCGCTGTAGAAGTCGGCGGCGGCTTGCAAGTAGGTGCGAAACAGTTGGCCGTCAGCTGACTGGATCTGCTGCGGCTCGGCGATCACCGGGCCATCCCAGGTGCAGGTGGTGAGCAGTTGCAGCCGCGCCTTCGCCAGCAGCGTGCGCTCGGCCGCCGGCATATCGGCCTTGACCACTTGGCGGATAAACGCCGTGGCGCTGTCATCGTCGTTGCTGCGGCAGCGGCTGCCTTCGCCATTGAGGAACGCTTCGCCGGCGGTTTTGTACGCCTCGCGCTTGATGCCCAGGGGCGTCAGCAGGGTGTCGAGTTCGGCGGTAGGCGAATCGTCCGAGTCGGGCTCAGTCTGGGCGCTGGAGGCAGCGGCCAGGCGATACACCGGGAACGGCACCGGGCCGAAACCCTGGGCCAGGTCATCTTCGCTCAACGCCTTGGGCGCCAACGGCGCGGCCTTTTTGTCGGCCAGCAACAGGCGCAGGTTGACCCGGCTGTCATTGCCTGGGCTCAGGAACGGCACGTTGTTGCAAGGGGCCAGGCTGTCACGCGAGACACGCCAGTCGGGGTAGCACGAATCGTCGGAACTGGCCTGGGCCTGCTGGGAAATACCGGCCAGCAGGGCCAGTGCCACGGGAGAGAGAAAACCGATGCGCATGACGTGTCCTTGATCCTGGGTCCTTGGAGGGCGGCAATCATAGCTCGAACGATAAAAGTTCTGGGGTGAAGGCCTACACAAAAAACGGAATTCTCCGATTATGGTGAGTGGCAATTTAACTGCACTGACCTAGACTGCCGGCTACCACAGGGAGTAGTGATGTATGGAGCAGTTGCGTAGCTGGGCGTTGGGTTTTTCCTGTCTGTTGGGTGTGGCGCAGATGGCTATGGCAGAGGAGCCGTTGCTGGACCATTCCCCGCCGTCAGTCGATGCTGGGACCGCTGGCGAGGCCCGTGGCGTATTGCGAGCCCGCGACCAGGCGATGCTGGCCAGCGAATTGTCCGGACGCATCGTCGACTTACCGTTCAGCGAAGGCGAGTCATTCAAGAAGGGTGACACCCTGGCGCGCTTCGATTGTTCGGCCTACCAGGCCCAGCTCAACGCCGCATCGGCGGCCAGCCGCGGTGCCGGTGAAGAGCTGGCCCATAACAAGCAATTGGCTGCACTGAATTCCGTCGGGCGTTTCGAGGTGGCCCGCGCCGAAGCCAAGCTCACCGAAACCCAGGCCCAGTCTCAGGTCTACCAGGTGCAGGTCAAGCGCTGCAGCGTATTGGCACCGTATGACGGCCAGGTGGTGCAGCGCAAAGTCCAGCGTTATGAAAGCGTTTCGGCCGGCGCGCCGCTGCTGGAAATCGTCGATAACCGCAGCCTGGAAATCCACCTGCTGGTGCCGTCTCGCTGGATGGGTAAGCTCAAGCCCGGCCAGACCTTCAGCTTTACCCCGGATGAAACCGGCCAGGCATTCAACGCCACCGTCAAACGTCTCGGCGCACGCATCGATGAAGGTAGCCAGACGCTCTTGCTGGTTGCCAGTGTGACCAATGCCACCGGATTGATGGCGGGCATGAGCGGTACTGCCCACTTCGCGCAACTGCAATGAACGCCCCGATGCCGGGCAATACCGAGCGGGTATTCGCCCAGTTTTTGGCGCTTGAGCACCAGACTCGTGCCGCCCGAACCACCGAGCAGTTGGCCTACAGCCTGGTCAACGACGGCCAGCCGTTGTTCGGCTATCGCCATGCGGCGCTGCTGATCGCCGGCAAAGTGCGGGCGGTGACGGCGGTGAGCAGTGTCGACCCGAACGCGCCGTTTGTGGCTTTTGTCGAGCAGGCTGTGGCGCAATTACACAAGCAGGCGCTGAGCCAGGCCGCACGGGTGGTACAGGCCGAGCAATTGAGCGCCCAGGTGCAGGCCGACTGGCAAAGCCTCTCCGCCGGCCATGTGTTCTGGCTGCCCTTGATTGACCCGCAAGGCCGTGTGTTCGGTGGTTTGTGGCTGGCGCGGGACACCCCGTGGAACCCTGCCGAGCAGGTGTTGCTGGCGCAGTGGGGCGATACCTGCAGCCATGCCTGGCTCGCCCTGCAACCGCGCCAGCCGTGGCGGCTGCGCCTGATCCGCAAGCGCCAGGTGCTGGTCGGGGTTGCGCTGTTGCTCACGCTGCTGATCCCGGTGCGCCAATCGGTATTGGCGCCGGCCGAAGTGGTGCCGCTGGCCGGGCAGGTGGTGGCAGCGCCATTGGACGGGGTGATTGCCGAATTCCTGGTCAAACCCAACCAGGTCGTCAAGACCGGCGACCTACTGCTGCGCTTTGAAAGCACCACCCTCACGGCTCAGGCCGATGTGGCGGCGCGCGCCCTGGGCGTGGCCGAAGCGGAACTCAAAGCCAATGCCCAACGTGCCTTTGCCGATCCCGAATCCAGTTCGCGCATCGACCTGCTGGCCGCGCGGGTCGAGCAAAAACGTGCCGAACGTGACTATGCCCGCGAGTTGCTCAAGCGCAGCGAAGTGCGCGCCGAACGCGACGGTATCGCGGTATTCGCCGACGCCGAACGCTGGACCGGCAAACCGGTGCAGACCGGCGAGCGCCTGTTGCAGATCGCCGACCCCGCCCAGGCTGAGTTGCGCATTGAGCTGGCGGTGGGCGATGCGATTGCGCTGGAGCCGAACGCCGAGGTCGCGCTGTTCCTCGACAGCGACCCGTTGCAGCGCCATCTCGCCACCCTGCAACGCGCCGCCTACGAGGCCCAGCCCACTCCGGGCGGGCAACTGGCCTATCGTCTGGACGCGCAGTTCGATGAAGCGCCGCCGCGTATTGGCCTGCGCGGTACCGCGAAGATCTTTGGCGAACGTGCGCCGCTGGCCCTGTACCTGTTGCGCCGACCGCTGGCGGGCCTGCGCCAGAGTGTGGGCCTGTGACGAGCCTGCCCAAGCTGCGCGAGGACCTGCAACTGTCCAGCGCCGGCGCCGCCCTGGATGGTTCGCCGCGCTGGACCCTGGCCGACCCGGTACGCGGGCGCTATTTCAAGCTCGGCGCGACCGCCATCCGCCTGTTGCGCCACTGGGCATTGGGCGACCCGGAAAAAGTCCTGCAAGCCGCCAACTGTGAGCCGGGCCTGCCCTTGGGTGGCAGCGAGGTGGATGAGTTGCTGAGTTTTCTGCGCGCCCACGACCTGATCGCCGCCCTCGACCCCGAACAACGGGCCAGCTACCTGTCTAAAGCCGCCGCGCAGAAAAAAAGCCTGGGGAAAGTCCTGCTGCACCAATACCTGTTTTTCCGCATCCCGCTGTGGCGTCCGGACGCTTTTCTCAACCGGGCATGGCCGTGGCTGGCGCGCTTCGGGCCGGGTCTGTTGCGCTATGGTTTGCCGATCATCCTGGGGCTCGGCGTGTTTCTGGTCGCGCGGGATTGGCAGCGGTTCCTGGCGACCTTCCCGCACCTGTTCAGCCTGGGGGGCGCCCTGGCCTTTGGCACCGCGTTGTTTTTCGCCAAGCTGTGCCATGAGTTCGGCCATGCGTTCATGGCCAAGCGCGCCGGCTGCCGGGTACAGAGCATGGGCGTGGCGTTCATGGTGATGCTGCCGATGTTCTACACCGATGTGAGCGACGCCTGGCGCGTCAATGATCGCCGCTCTCGCCTGATGATCGGCGCGGGCGGGGTGATGGCCGAGTTGTTGCTGGCCTGTGTTGCCCTGCTGGCCTGGTCGCTGTTGCCGGACGGTCCCGCCCGTACGGCGGCGTTCATGTTGGCCAGTGCCACATGGCTGACCACCTTGGCGATCAACCTCAACCCGTTCATGCGCTTTGATGGTTACTTTTTGATCAGCGACTTATGGGGTGTCGATAACCTGCAAGGCCGCGCCTTCGCCCTGTGCCGCTGGCGCCTACGTGAGTGGCTGTTCGGCTACAGCGAGCCGGCGCCGGAGCCCTGGTCGCCGACGATGCAGCGACGCCTGCTGTGGTGGGGCTACCTGGCGTGGTTGTGGCGAGCGGCGTTGTTCCTGGGGATCGCCTTGGCGGTGTACCACCTGTTTTTCAAATTACTCGGGATCTTCCTGATGCTGGTGGAGTTGGTGTGGTTCATCTTCCTGCCGATCTTCAAGGAATGGCGCGAATGGTGGAGCCGGCGCAGCCAGGCCTATGCACCGCGGGTGCTGCTGACCGGCCTGGGGTTACTGTTGATCCTGCTGGCGCTGGTGGTGCCATGGCGCAGCGCCGTGGAACTGCCGACGATGCTCGAGGCGGGACGCGCCAGTGCGCTGCATGCGCCGGTGGCGGCGCGGGTCAAGGGGCTGAAGGTCGTCGATGGGCAAGCGGTGACCCAGGGCCAGGTGCTGATTGAGCTGGAATCCCCCGACCTCGATGCGCGGCAAAGTATCGTGCGCCGCGAAGTGGAGATCCTGCAGTTGCAGATGCGCCGCCAGGCAGGGCGCATCGAAACGGCGGCGGACGCAGGCATCAACGACCAGCGACTGTCCCAGGCGCTGGCCGAGTACCGTGGCCTGGCCGCCCAGCGTGAGCGCCTGCTGTTGCGGGCGCCCCATGCGGGCATCGTGCGCGATGTGCTGCCGCAGTTGAGCGTGGGCCGCTGGCTGTCCCCCAAGGATGCACTGGCGCGGGTGGTGGAAGATGGCGCACGCCTGCGCGGCTATGTGGCCGAAGCCGAGTTGTGGCGCGTGGCGCCGGGGGCGACCGGGCGTTTTATCGCCGATGATCCGATGCACGCCGCCATCGCTGTGGAATTGACCGACATCGACGCCAATGGCGTGGCGTACCTGGATCAAGAGGCGCTGACCTCCGACCACCATGGGCCGATCGCTGTGCGCCGTGACGAAAACCAACGCCCGGAGCCGGTACAGGCCCAATACGGCGCTCGCTTGAAGAGTGTGCAACCGATCCCGACACCCCATCAGCCGCTGCGCGGTGTGGTGGTGTTGCAAGGGCGCAGCGAGTCGGTGCTGGGTGTGGCCTGGCGACGGGCCGCAGCACTGGGCGTTAGGGAAAGCGGGTTCTGACAGGAGTTGAACGCGATGTTAAACAAGGAAGGCGCTTTGGCGCAGGGCCTCTCGGTGCGCCCGTCACGCAGTACCGACGAGCCGTTTTTGCACAGGCTTTACCGCTCGGCACGCGCGGACTTGCAGTGGATCGATGGTGAGCAGGCCCTGGTGGAAGAGGTGATCGCCCAGCAGTTTCAGGTTCAGGAGCGCGGTATGGGCGAGCACTTTCCGGGTGCGCTGCATTACGTGATCGATAAACTCGATACCCCCATCGGCGCCTTGAGTGCCGACTTCGGGCCTAATGAGATCCGCGTGTTGTACCTGGCGTTTATCCCCGCCGCCCGAGGCCGGGGCTTTGGCCGGGCAGTGCTGCAGGGCGTGCAGCAAGCCGCACAACAGGTGTGTTGCCCGGTGGCCACGGTGGTCTGGGCGAGTAACCCCCACGCGCGCCAGCATTACCTGGCGCTGGGGTTCCGGGTGGAGGAAGAGACGCCTGCCGCTCAGCGCTTGGTGTGGTACCCGTCTCAGTTGAACACGATGCAGAAATAACCGCGCTGCGCGTCACGGCCCATGGCGGGCTCGCGGGACACAAACACGTGTTCCAGGCAGGTGTCCGTCAGTGGCAAACGGCACAGGCCATCGACGAAGTCGGTAGGTTCCAGGCTGTTGAGCAACACACTGAACGCCCCGCGAGGGCTGCCCGGCATGCTCGCTTGCGGCGCATCGTCCAAGCGCTGGATCTGGATCGGCAGCGCCGAACCATCGGGCAGGTACAGCACGCTCGTACGATTCAGCAACGGCCGAAAATGCTCAGGGGTGACCAGGTTCAACATAGGGAGCTCCGCGTCAGAAGGGCCGAGGCCTGCAAGCCTCGGCCACGTGCAGGTGTCAGCTGCGTGATGGAAAGATCCCGTTCAGGGCAATGCTGAAGTTGATCGCCAGGAACGGATTCATCGACCCCATGGGCAGGCCTTGGCCCGTGGGCGCGATGGTTCCCGTCACCGTGGAGGCGACGCCCTTGAGCGGTACCGGGTTGACACCCTGTTGGTCGGAGTAGATCGAGGCACTGCCCGGTCCTGTGCCGGAAGCACCGATAAACGCGTTGGTGGCGGTGGGCACGTTCACTGGGTTGCTGGTGACGCTGGTCAGTTGCACCGAGGTGCTGATGGCGAGGGTCGTTGCATCGTGGGTGTGGGCGGGCAGGTTGGCCAGGGTGGCCGTGATGCTTTCGGTGCCGGCGAATTCGCCCATGACCCGCGGCGACAGCGCTGTACCGTTGCCTTGGCCGATAGGTAGCCGACCTTGCAGGTCAGGCAGCTTGAACGTTTGCACGCCATCGCCGCCGTAGGTGACGCCTATCAGGGCGAACAGCGTTTGGAACTGGCTGAGTGAAAGGGTCTGACCGGCGCACAAGGCCCAGTCTCGTGGGGCGAAATTAAACGCGAAGGGTTGGATGGTGCCGATGAATACTTCCATGAATCGTTCATCCTTGTGTGGGCTTTACGGGGGTGTGACGCCAATCGACCGGGCGTCACCGCAGAGCGTAGACGCCGCTTTTGTTCGCTGCCTGCTGCTTTCGAAACAGCGAGCGAATCGGAGGCTTTTGACCTAGAGTGGCGACTGTTTGTGCATGCACGGGTTTTGCCTTGGAAACAAGCAATGGCAAGGGAATTGAGGTGCGACGGTCTGTGGTAGAGCAAGACGAAAAGGTTGCGGCCGTTGCCGCTTACAACGGCGCTTGGGCAGGTGCCGGATGGCTGAGCCGGCTATGGTGGTTTCCGATTCTGGCGCTGGCCATGGCCCTGCGTTTTTATGGCCTGACGGCGGCGGCGATCTGGGGCGACGAAGGCTCCAGCCTGCTGCTGAGCGAATACGCCGTGGGCGACCTGTGGTTTCACGCCGCGCACGATGTGCATCCACCCCTGTATTTTTTCATGCTGCGTGGCTGGATCGAACTGTTTGGCGACGGGATCTGGTCCATACGCAGCATGAGTGCGCTGCCCGGCGTGGTGGTTGTGGGGCTTGGCGTCTGGCTGACACGCCAGCTGTCGACCCAGCGTGCCGCCGTATTGGCCGGCGTACTGCTGGCGCTGATGCCCACGGCGGTGCGCTACAGCCAGGAAGTGCGGATGTATTCGCTGCTTGGCGTGTGGCTGCTGGCCGCCACGCTGGCGCTGGTGTATTGGGTGCGTCAGCCCGAACGCAGTCGCTGCCTGGTGGCCTATGTGTTGCTGATGGCCGCCGGTTTCTACACCCACTACTTCACCGCGTTGTGCGTGCTGGTGCATTGGGCGTGGCTGGGCGTGCTGTGCACGTCCCAGCGGCCTGGCGAGCGCTTGATTCTGCGTCGGCAGTGGTGGCTGGCCAACGTGACCATCGTGCTGTTGTACCTGCCTTGGCTGCCGAACCTGCTGGGCCTGGTGCAGCATGTCGATGAACTCAAGGTGGGCGGCGATGTAGGCTGGGAAGAACCGGTCAGCCTGTTCTCCGTGCCGTCGATGATCTGGCAGTTCCTGCTCCAGGATGAGGGCCTGGGCATTTGGGCGCCGCTGTTCTGGCTGTTCCCGTTGCTGCTGCTGGGCGTGGTCGGTGTTACGGCCTGGCGTGATCGCGAGCGTTATCGTCCGGCCAGCCTGTTGGCGCTGTTCTTCCTGTTGCCGCTGTTACTGGTCTACGGCGTGTCGTTTATCTCCCCGGTGTTTATCGAGCGTTACCTCACCGTATACGCCCTGGGGTTGCCGATTCTGGTGGCGATAGCCATCGACCGCTTGCCCTCGCGCCTGTCTTTGCCGGGTGCGGCGTTGTTCGTGCTGTTGGTCGGTGTGGAACTGCTGGGGTTGAAGAATAACTTTACGGTGGATGAACATGACCAGTTCAACGGGCCAGTGGAGTTCGTCAATCGCAACTACCAGGAAGACGACCGCATCGTCCTCAGCGACATGCTGTGGTACCTCAGCTACGTGTATTACGACCAGACCGACGCCCAGTTGCAGCTCTACACCCCGCCCAAGGCCGATGGCACGCCAACCCGGCCGAATGCCTACGGCTTTGGCACCCTGGTGGACCAGGACGGTGGGCGCATCTACCTCGACCGCTTGTCGGATTTGCCGGCCGATACCCGGCGGGTCTGGCTGATCAGCAGCAACGAACAACCGGACGAATTTGCGCCGCTGCCGGCGGATTGGCGACTGATCAGCCAACAAGACGGCGGCGGGGCGAGGGCGCGTCTCTACGTGCTATGCCGAGGGCCAGCGCCCTTGCGCCCGGAAGGTTGCCGCTAATACCCATTCGTTATGAAAGGAATGTCAAAATAGTGGCAACTGCGTCCTAGTGGTGCGTGCAATCCTCAGCTACTCTTCGACGACAAATGGATGTTGTCCTACAAAGTGGTGAACGGATGCAGTATCACTTTATCTCGGGTTTGCCGCGTTCCGGCTCGACCCTGCTTTCTGCGATCCTGCTGCAGAACCCGCGTTTCCACGCCGGCATGAGCAGCCCGGTGAGCCCTTTGTTCAACGGGGTTCTGGCGCAATGCAGCGCTGGCAGCGAGTTCGGCTCGGTGATCGATGCCATCACTCGCCGCCGTTTGTTGCGCGGTTTGTTCGACGCTTATTACGCGGATATAACCTCCACCCCGGTGGTGTTCGACACCAACCGCCAGTGGTGTGCGCGGATGCCCGCACTGCATGACCTATTCCCCCAGGCCAAGGTAATCGCCTGTGTGCGCAACGTGGCGTGGGTCTTGGACAGCCTTGAACGCCTGTTCCGCGCCAATCCGTTCGAGAACACCAAACTGTTCAACGACGATGACGAGCGCAACACCGTCTACAGCCGTTGCGAAACCCTGGCCCAGCGCAATCGCTTGGTGGGCTTTGCCTGGACGGCGCTCAAAGAGGCTTATTACGGCGAGAACGCCGAGTCGTTGCTGATCGTCGATTACGACTTGTTGAGCCAGGCCCCGGAGCGCGTGATGCGGCTGGTGTATGAGTTCATCGGTGAAGCGTGGTTCGAACATGATTTCAACCACCTGACCTACGACGCGCCGGCCTTTGACCAGGCGCTGGGGCTTACCGGCCTGCACAAGGTCAAGCCCAAGGTCGCCCCACAAGCCCGGCGAACCCTGTTACCGCCGGACCTGTTTGAAAAGTATGCCGCATTGTCGTTCTGGCGCGATGGGTCTGCCAGTGCGGCCAATGTCATTCGTATGAAAACCGACGCCGCGATCAACTGATTGCGGCTTTTCTTTTTTTGCGTGTTCAAAGCGTTCGAGTTCAGGTGATCGTCATGTGGTGGAGCAAAGGCAAATCGCGTGTAACCGAGGGTGCACACGCCCTGGCATCGCCAATGATCATGTTCCTGGAGCCGCGAATGCTGTTCGACGGTGCGGTGGCGGCAACCGTGGCCGATGCCGCGCAGCCGGATGCCCAGCCCACGGCCGAGGCGGTCAAGACCCCCACGGCGGATCAGCCGGCGGACACTCACGCGCCCCAGGGCCAGGTCGATGCGACCCACGCGGCGGTGCCGGGCAAAAGCGTGCTGTTCGTCGACTCCCGAGTCAAGGATTCCGCCAGCCTGCTCGAGGGCGTGGCGCCCGGTACCCAGGTGATACAACTGGATGCGACCAAGGACGGTTTGCAGCAGATCGCCGATTACCTGGACAGCCACCAGGGCGTCAGCTCGGTGCAGATCATCGCCCACGGTAACGCCGGCGATTTGTGGCTTGGCAACAGTTACCTGTCGGCGGATAACGTCCAGACCCGCAGCGAGGTACTGGCGCAGATCGGCCAGGACATGAACGTCGGTGGCGACATCCTGATCTATGGCTGCTACACCGCCGAAGGCGAGCGTGGCTTGAGCCTGGTCGATTCATTAGCGCAGTTGACCGGCCGCGACGTGGCGGGGTCAAACGACCGCACCGGCCTGGGTGGCGACTGGGACCTGGAAATCGCCACAGGCAATATCGAAAGTGCCAACGTGTTGTCGGCCAGCGCCATGAGCGAGTATCAATGGGGCCTGGCCACTTGGACCGCCACCAACAATTTCAATAGCGGCGTGGGCTCCCTGCGCGCCGCCTTGGCGTCTGCACAGAACGGCGACATCGTCACCTTCAATGCCGGCATGACCATCGGGCTGACGTCGGTGCTGGTGGTCGATAAAAACATCACCATCGACGGTGACCTCAATAACGACAACGTTGCTGACGTGACCCTCGACGGCCAGTACCGCACCCAGATCATGAACGTGACGTCCGGCACCACGGCCACGCTTGATGGCCTGGTGATTACCCGGGGGATGAAGGCGGGCGATGGCGGTAACGGCGGTGATGGTGCGCTGGTGTCCCAGGGCGGCGGTATTTACAACGCCGGCACCTTGACCCTGAAAAACGTCACGGTGACCGCCAACGCCGCTTCGGGCGGTGGCGGCGGTGGGGGTGTAACGCCGCAGTACGCCGGCGGCGGCGGTGGTGGTGGTGGCGCGATCACCGGAGGTACCGGTGGCAGGGGGGGCGATACGCTCAACTCCACGGGCTCCAACGGCTCGGCGGGGCAAGGCGGTGCAGGCGGTGGCTTCTTCAACATCGGCGGGCGTGGCGGTTCCACCACCGGTGGTGCGGGCGGCGCGGCGTATCCGGGCTACAGCACCGGTTCGGCTGGCGGTAGCGCGGTCAGTGGCGGATTGTCCATTGGCGGCGGCGGCGGCGGTGACGGGTACAACGACATCGGCGGCGCTGGCGGCGGCGCGGTGGGGGGGATCTACAACGACACCGGCGCGACCCTGCGGATCATCGGCAACACGGTCATCTCCAACAACGTCGGCGCGGGCGGCGGCGGTGGCGGTGGCGGCGCGGGTGGTGGCTACTTGCAAGCGGGCGGAGCGGGCGGCGTCGGTGTCGGTGCCATCTGGAACAAAGGTTCGATCCTGATGACCGCAGCCAACTTCGCTGCCCTGGCCGGCAGCGTCAGCAACGTCGGCGGCAGTGGCGTGGGTGGCACAAGTGCGGGCACTGCGGGTGTTTCGCCTGCGTCGGTGGCCAACATCTACAGTGATGGCGGCACCCTCGACACCAACTATGTGCCGGACGAGACGCCACCCACAGCGACCGTCGTGGTCGCCAATACCAGCCTGAACTCCGGCGGTACGTCGTTGGTGACCATCACCTTCTCCGAAGCCGTGACCGGCCTCACTGCGGCAGACCTGACGGTGCAGAACGGCAGCGTCGGCACCTTGACCACTGGCGACGGCGGAATTACTTGGACGGGAACGTTGACCGCGGCCAGCAATATCGCCGACACCACCAATATCATCACGCTGAACAACACTGGCGTGGCCGACCTGGCCGGTAACGCCGGCGTGGGCACCACCGACTCGAACAATTATGTGGTCAACGATACCGTGGCGCCGACCGCATCCATCGTGATCGCCGACACGGCCCTCAGGATCGGTGAAACCAGCCTGGTGACCATTACCTTCAGCGAAGCGGTGAGCGGTTTCACCACCGCCGACCTGACCGTGGCCAATGGCTCTCTCACGGGCCTGAGCAGCAGTGACGGTGGTATCACCTGGACGGCCACGCTGACGCCGGACGCGGTGATCACCGATGCGACGAATCTCGTTGTCCTCAATAACACGGGTGTGTCGGACCTCAATGGCAACGCTGGCGTGGGGACCACCAACTCCAACAACTACGCCATCGACACACAACGCCCCACCGCCACTGTCGTGGTGAGCGACACCGCGCTGCGCATCGGTGAAACCTCCGGGGTGACCATCACCTTCACCGAGGCCGTGAGTGGTTTCACCCTCGCCGACCTGAGCGTTGCCAATGGCGTGTTGAGTGGGCTGAGCAGCAGCGATGGCGGCATTACCTGGACCGCGACGCTCACCCCGAGCGCCAGCACCAGCGACATCACCAACCTGATCACCCTGGACAACACCGGCTTGAGTGACCTGGCGGGCAATACCGGCAGTGGCACCACCGACTCCAATAACTATGCCGTCGATACTCTGCGCCCGACCGCCACCATCGTGGTGGCCGACAACGCCTTGAGCATCGGCGAAACGTCCCTGGTCACGATTACCTTCAGTGAGGCGGTGACCGGTTTCACCCTGGCCGACCTGACCGTTGCCAATGGCGTATTGAGCGGGCTGAGCAGCAGCGATGGCGGCATCACCTGGACCGCGACGCTCACCCCAAGCGTCAGCACCAGCGATGCCACCAACCTGATCGTCCTGGCCAATACCGGTGTGGCGGACGCGGCCGGAAATGTTGGCAGTGGTACCACCAGCTCCAACAACTACGCCGTCGACACCCAGCGCCCCAGCGCTACCATTGTGGTGGCCGACAACGCTTTGAGCGTCGGCGAAACCTCGCTGGTGACCATCACCTTCAGCGAAGCGGTGACAGGTTTTACCAGCGCCGACCTGACGGTCGCCAACGGCACGCTTACCGGCCTGAGCAGCGGCGACGGCGGTATCACCTGGACCGGCACGCTCACGCCGAGCGCCAATACCAGCGATGCCAGCAACCTCATCACCCTGGACAACACTGGCGTGAGTGACGCGGCGGGCAACGCTGGCAGCGGCACCACCGACTCCAACAACTACGCCATTGATACCCTGCGCCCGACCGCGACCATTGTGGTGGCCGACAACGCGCTGAGCATCGGCGAAACGTCCTTGGTCACTATCACCTTCAACGAGGCGGTGACCGGTTTCACCCTGGCCGACCTGACCGTCGCCAACGGCAGCCTCAGCGGCTTGAGCACCAGCGACAACATCACCTACACCGCGACCTTCACCCCAAGCGTCGGCACCAGCGATGCCACTAACCTGATCACCCTCAGTAACACCGGCGTCGTGGATGGGGCGGGCAACGTCGGCAGCGGCACCACCGACTCCAACAATTATGCCGTCGACACCCAACGCCCCACCGCGACCATCGTGGTGGCTGACAACGCGTTGAGCGTCGGCGAAACCTCGCTGGTGACCATTACGTTCTCCGAGGCGGTCAACGGTTTCGACAATTCGGACCTGAGCGTGGCCAACGGCACGTTGAGCGCGGTCAGCAGCAGTGATGGTGGTGTCACCTGGACTGCCACCTTCACACCGGCCCTCGGTGTCAGCGACACGTCCAATGTGATTACCCTGAACAATACCGGCATCAATGATGCTGCGGGCAACACAGGTACCGGCACCACCAGCTCCAACAACTACCAGGTCGACACCAACGTGCCGACGGCGACCATCGTCATCGCCGATACCACGCTAAGTATTGGCGAGACATCGTTGGTCACGGTGACCTTCAACTCGGCGGTCAGCGGGTTCGACAATGCGGACCTGACCGTCAGCAACGGCACACTCGGCACCATGAGCAGCACCGACGGCGGCGTCACCTGGACCGCCACGTTCACACCGAGCTCCAGTATTTCCGACACCAGCAACGTGATCACCCTGGACAATACCGGCTTGGTCAACGGCGCAGGCAACGCAGGCGTGGGCACCACCGATTCGAACAACTACGCCGTCGACACGGTGCGGCCGACCGCGACCATCGTCGTGGCCGACACCGTCATTGCCGTCGGCGAGACCTCACTGGTGACCATTACCTTCAGCGAGGCCGTGACGGCGTTCACCAGTGCTGACCTGACCGTCGCCAACGGTGTGGTTTCGGGGCTGAGCAGCAGTGACGGCGGCATCACCTGGACGGCGGCCTTTACGCCGACCAATGGCGTCACCGACACCAGCAACGTCATTACGCTTAACAGTGGAAGCGTCGTTGACTTGGCCGGCAACGCCAACGTTGGCACCACCGATTCCAACAATTACGCGCTGGATACCCAGCGCCCAACCGCAACGATCGTGCTGGCCGATTCCAACCTGAGTGTCGGCGAAACCTCGTTGGTGACCATTACCTTCAGCGAGGCCGTGAGCGGTTTCAGCAACGATGACCTCAGCGTTGCCAACGGTACCCTGAGCGCTGTCAGCAGCAGCGACGGCGGCGTGACCTGGACCGCAGTCTTCACCCCGACCCTCGGTGTGCGGGACACCACCAACCTGATTACCCTGGACAACACCGGCGTGAGTGACGCGGCGGGCAATACCGGAACCGGTACCACCGATGGCGCCAACTACAGCATCGATACGCAGGTGCCGACGGCAACCATCGTGGTCGCCGATACATCGCTGAACATCGGTGAAGCCTCGCTGGTAACCATCACCTTCAGCGAAGCGGTGAGCGGTTTCGACAACAGCGACCTGGCCGTCAGCAATGGCACGCTGAGCAACGTGTCGTCCTCCGACGGCGGCATCACCTGGACGGCCATGTTCACGCCGAGCGCGAGTATTTCCGATGCCAGCAACGTGATCACGTTGGACAATGCCGGCGTGAGCAATGTCTCCGGCAACGCAGGTGTCGCCACCACCGACTCCAACAATTTCACGATAGACACCCAGCGCCCAACCGCGACGATCTCCGTGGCTGACAACAACCTGGGCATCGGGCAGACCACCACGGTGACCATCGGCTTCAGTGAAGCGGTCAGCGGTTTTGATCTGTCGGACCTGAGCGTGGCCAATGCTGTGTTGTCCAACCTGGCCAGCAGCGATGGCGGTAAAACCTGGACCGCCACCTTGACGCCGACGGCGGCCATCAGCGATGCCACCAACCTGATCGTAATGGATACCAGTCTGGTGAATGATGCAGCGGGTAACGTCGGCAGCGGAATCGTAATTTCCAACAACTTTGCGATTGATGGGGAGCGGCCTACTGCGACCATCAGCCTAGCTGACCCCAGCCTGACAGTTGGCCAGACCACCACCGTGACCTTCACCTTCAGCGAGAAAGTCACCGGTTTCGACCTGGATGACCTCAGCGTCGCCAACGGCACCTTGTCCAATCTGGCCACCAGCGATGGCGGCAAGACCTGGACCGCGACCCTGACGCCGACGGCGAATATCAACGACCCGAGTAATTTCATCACCCTCGACACCAGCCTGGTGGCTGACCTGGCTGGCAACGCCGGCAGCGGTTTTGCCAACTCCGATAACTTCGGGGTCAACACCCTTGCACTGACCGGCGACCCGCTGTTTCGCGTCACCGACCCGGTTGCGCCCCAGGACGCGCCGAACCCGCCGTTGCAGCCCATCATTTTCGGCCGCCCAAGTGGCGACCTGGGTTCACCCATCGGCTTCCCGCCGCTGTTTGAACAACGTGAAATGGGCGCAGGCCTGCCGCCGATCGGCCGTATTTTCATCAACGACGGCGCCTCGTCACCCAGCTATATCGCCCAGGTGTTCAGTACCGATGGCAGTGGCGACGGCAGCGGCAGCGGCAGCGGCAGTGGTTTCCTCGGCTTCGGCGGTGGCGACGGCGGGGTGTTTGGCTCAAGCACGTTGTCGGGCCTGTTCAACCGCGACACCGGTGGCAACGATAGCGGCTTCAAGGCGTTCGACAGCAAGTCGATCAAGGGCGGCGGCGAGGCGGCCCAAGGCCTGCGCGGCGTCTTTGGTGCACCGACCCTTGGCCAGCAATTGCAACAGCTCGACGACAAACAACATCGCCAGGTAATCGACCTGGCCCACGCACTGCAACAGATCGGCATCAGCGAAATGCAGGCTTGAATACAACTAATTTCGAGGCAGGAACAGGGGCAGTACAAGGATGAATACACGTCATAAGGTGTTCGGCGCCAGCTTGCTGGTGCTGGCGATCAGCGGTTGCGCGGTCACCAGTAAGCCGATTGAACGCAGTGTCAGCGAGCAACGCGCCCGCAATGATCTGCAAGGCATGTACACGGGACAGGAACCCCTCAGCGGCCCGCTTACCTTGCACCAGGCCATGGCCCGCGCAGTGAAATACAACCTCGAAGGCCGCTTGAAGGTGATGGAAGAAGCCTTGGCCAAGCGCCAGTCGGACCTGTCCAGCTTTGACATGCTGCCGCGTATGGCGCTGTCCGCCGGCTACGCCGGGCGCAACAATACTAACGCCTCCAGCAGCCAGAGCGTGCTCACCGGTACCCAGTCCCTGGAACCCTCGACCTCTCAGGACCGCGACCGTCGTGTGGCAGACTTGACCATGGTGTGGAACGTCCTCGACTTCGGCGTCAGCTACATCAGTGCCAAACAGCAGGGCGACCAGCGCCTGATCATCCAGGAGCGTCGCCGCAAGGTCATCAACACCATCGTCCAGGACGTGCGCTCGGCCTATTGGCGAGCGGTGGCGGCCGAGCGTCTGCTGACCCAGATCGACAGCCTGATGGCGCGGGTCGACCAGGCCCAGACCGACAGCCAGAGCATGAGCGAGCAGCGCATCGGCGACCCGGTCCAGGCCCTTGGCTACCAGCGCTCATTGATCGAAGCCACACGCCAGTTGCAGGAACAGCGCCGCGCCTTGTCCCTGGCCAAGACCGAACTGGCAACCTTGATCAACCTGCCCATGGGCACTGACCTGAAACTGGCCACGCCGGACGATTACGTGGTGCCCCAACTCAAGGTCAACCTGGCGAGCCTGGAACAGGAAGCCCTGGCCAATCGCCCGGAATTGCGCGAGCAGGACTACCAGACCCGCATCAGTGCTGCCGAAACCCGCAAAGCCATGCTGCGCCTGCTGCCCGGCCTGGAGTTTTCCGCCGGTGGCCACTACGACAGCAACTCGTTCCTGGTGGACAACCGCTGGGCCGACTACGGCGCCAAGATCACCTGGAACCTGTTCAACGTGATCTCCGCCCCGGCCGCCATCGACGTCGCCAAGGCCGGTGAAGAAGTCGCCACTGCAAGGCGCCAGGCCATGTCCATCGCGGTACTGGCCCAGGTCTACGTGGCCAACGCCAACTTCCAGGATGCCGTGCGCCAGTTCAAGACCAACGAACAACTGGCCAATATCGACGGGCAGATCCTCACCCAGCTGCGCAACCGCCACCAGGCGGCGGGCCTGGGCGAACTCGACCTGATCCAGGGCGAGCTCAACACCCTGCAAGCCGACCTGCGCCGTGACCTGGCCTACGCCGACCTGCGCAACGCCTACGGCCAGATCTTCGCCAGCGCCGGGCTCGACCCGCTGCCGGAGCAACTGGACTCCGACCGCGTGCAAAGCATCGCCACCGCCCTGGCCAGCCGTGAATCGGCCTGGGCCGCCGGCAACATCGCCGCACCGGTGCCGCGTGCCGTCGCCCAATAACCTGGTGGCGCCGACGGCGAGCATCACGCGCCGTCAACGCGAGGCGCGCAATGGCCATCGTGCAGTGGCGATCCTGCTCACCGGCTTGCCCGCCTCGGGCAAGTCGACCCTGGCCCAGGGCCTGCAGGCCGCGTTCTTCGAGCAAGGGCGCCAGAGCATCGTGCTCGACGGCGATGCCTTGCGCGTGGGACTCAACAAAGACCTGGGCTTTGCCGAGAGCGACCGCCTGGAAAACATCCGCCGCGCCAGCGAACTCGCGGCGTTGCTGGTGGACAACGGGCAGATCGTGATCCTGGCGCTGATTGCGCCCCTGGTGCAATTGCGCGAGGTCTTCGCCGAGCGCCTGGGCGCCGATTATCGCGAAGTGTGGTGCAATGCTTCGCTGGCGGTTTGTGAGCGGCGCGACCCCAAAGGTCATTACGCCCGCGCACGCCGGGGCGAACTACCGGGGTTTACCGGCATTGGTTCGCCGTACGAACCACCGCCCCACGCGTCGCTGGAACTGGATACCGGCGTGCTGTCGGCACAGCAGGGCGTCGAGCGGTTGTTGGCCTGGTTGGCGCCTGAACTAGACTCTGGGCATTCATCTTCTTAGGAGCCCGCCATGCAATCGCCCGTGCACAGTTTGCCGTCACTGTTCAAACAGCTTGGGCTGCCGGATGACCCGGTCAGTATTGATCAGTTTGTGACCGCCCACTCGCCACTCAAGCCGGATCTGAAATTGGCAGATGCGTTTTTCTGGACGGAGAGCCAGAAAGCGTTTTTGCGCGAGGAAATTCTGGACGATGCGGATTGGGCGGAAGTGGTGGATGAGTTGAATCTGATGTTGCGGGGTGGGCGAGGGGTGTAAATGTGGGAGGGGGCTTGCCCCCGATGGCGGTGGATCATCTAACGAATCTGTTCACTGACACTCCGCTATCGGGAGCAAGCCCCCTCCCACATTCGTCCAGCGGTGTTGCCACTGAATCGCTCCACCCATCGCTAAATTGTTTCAAAACTTGACGCATCTAGCGCCTTTCTTCATATTGATAGTTAGCAAACTAACTGTATGCGAACTATCCAGTGCCTCAATCCCTCGAACAACTCCAGATGAACCTCAGCAGCAGCATGGTGGTGGGCGCCCGTAACTGGCGCAAAATCTGCCAGAGCACGCTGGTGAGCTATGGCATCTCAGAAGCCTGCGCCGTGCCGCTGTTGATGATCGGCCGCCTGGGCGACGGGGTGCATCAGGTCAAAGTGGCCCAGGCGTCGGGGATGGAAAGCCCGTCGCTGGTGCGTCTGCTCGACCGGCTGTGCCATGACGGCTATGTGTGCCGTACCGAAGACATCCACGACCGCCGCGCCAAGGCCCTGAGCCTGACCGAGCGTGGGCGCGAGTTGGTGCAGGCGGTGGAGGTGCAATTGGTGCGCCTGCGCCGCGAAGTGCTGGCGGACCTTCCGACCGCCGATATGGAAGCCGCACTGCGCGTACTGCGGGCCTTTGAGGCGGCGACGCTTTGAACGGATTTTTTACCGGTTTTCCGCCCGCCCGTGACTGGTTCTATGGGGTTCGTACCTTCGCCGCGTCGATGATCGCGTTGTACATCGCCATGCTGATGCAAATGCCGCGTCCGTACTGGGCGATGGCTACGGTGTATATCGTCTCCAGCCCGTTTGTCGGTCCTACCAGTTCCAAGGCGTTGTACCGCGCCATCGGCACCTTGATGGGGGCGGCGGCGGCGGTGTTTTTTGTGCCGATGTTTGTGCAATCGCCGTACATCCTGGTGGTGGTGATCGCACTGTGGACGGGCACCTTGCTGTTCCTCTCCATGCACCTGCGCACCGCCAACAACTATGCCTTGATGCTCGCCGGCTACACCTTGCCGCTGATCGCCCTGCCGGTGGTGGATAACCCGCTGGCGGTGTGGGATGTGGCCGAGGCGCGCACAGAAGAAATCTTCCTCGGCATTGCGGTCGCAGCGGTGGTGGGCGCGATGTTCTGGCCACGGCGGCTGATGCCGGTGTTCGATGGCGCGGTGGCCAAGTGGTTCAGCGACGCCCAGGTCTACAGCCAGCGCTTTCTCACCCGCAATGTGCAGCCGGAAGAAGTCAGCACCCTGCGCGGCGGCATGGTTGCCACCTTCAATACCCTTGAATTGATGATCGGCCAGTTGCCCCACGAAGGCGCGCGGCCGCAGACGGTGCGCAATACCAAGGAATTGCGCGGGCGCATGATCCACCTGCTGCCGTTGGTGGAGGAACTCGACGATGCGCTGTATGCCGTCGAACAGCGTGCGCCGCAGTTTCTAGAGCAACTGACGCCGCTGCTGGATGCCACCCGGCAGTGGCTGGAAAACACCACCGAAAGCGCACCGCTGGAACGCTGGCGCGCCCTGCGTGACCAGGTCGACGCCCAGCAACCCCACGGCGAAGCTTTGGATGACCGCCACACGCTGCTGTTCTCCAACGCCCTCTACCGCCTCGGTGAGTGGATCGACCTGTGGCAAGACTGTCGCAGCCTGCAAGCCGCCATCCAGTGCGAAAGCCAGGACACCTGGCGTGCCGTGTACCGCCACTGGCGCCTGGGCCGGCTCACGCCGTTCCTCGACCGTGGCCTGATGTTCTACTCGGCGTTTTCCACCGTCACCGCGATCATCGTCGCTTCGGTACTGTGGATTCTGCTGGGCTGGACCGACGGCGGCAGCGCGGTGATCCTGGCAGCGGTGGCCTGCAGCTTTTTCGCCTCGATGGACGACCCGGCACCGCAGATCTATCGGTTCTTTTTCTGGACCGCCATGTCGGTGCTGTTCGCCAGCCTCTATCTGTTCCTGGTCCTGCCCAACCTGCATGATTTCCCGATGCTGGTACTGGCGTTCGCGGTGCCGTTCATCTGCATCGGCACGCTGACCGTGCAGCCACGTTTTTACCTGGGCATGCTGCTGACGCTGGTGAACACCTCGTCGTTCATCAGCATCCAGGGCGCCTACGACGCAGACTTCCTCAACTTCGCCAACGTCAACCTGGCCGGGCCCGTGGGCCTGCTGTTCGCCTTTGTGTGGACGTTGATCGCACGGCCCTTCGGCGCCGAACTGGCGGCCAAGCGCCTGACCCGTTTCAGCTGGCGCGACATCGTCGGTCTGACCGAGCCCGCTACTCTGAACGAACACCGGCACCTGGCCGCACAAATGCTCGACCGCCTGATGCAGCATCTGCCGCGCCTGGCGTTGATCAACCAGGACACCGGCAGCGCCCTGCGCGACTTGCGCGTGGCATTCAACCTGCTCGACCTGCTGGCCTATTCGCCGCGCATCCTCGGCGTACCGCGGGTGCTGCTCAACCAAGTGGTGGAAGGTGTGGGCGGTTACTTCAAAGCCTGCCTCAAGGCGGGTGAACGCTTGCCCGCGCCCAGCGGTCTGCTGATGACCCTCGACCGCACGCGCCGCGCCCTCAACGGCCAGGGCCTGCAAGACGAAGACGATACCCGCCTGCACCTGCTGCACGCGCTGGCCGGCCTGCGCCTGGCCTTGTTGCCGGGTGTGGAATTCATTGGCGGCACGGAGATGGAAGCGCCGCTACCCGATGGAGCGCCTTTATGATCGGTGACCTGGACATCAGCGGTGTGTTCCTGCCCACGCTGCTGGTGCTGATGGGCATTACGTACGTGTTATTCCTGGTGGTTCACGGGCTGTTGACCCGCGTCCACTTCTATCGCCTGGTCTGGCACCGGGCATTGTTCAATGTGGGGCTCTACGCGCTGTTGCTGGGCGCGGTGGACTCACTCAGTCGATACCTGATGACATGAAAAAACCTTTTTTGACCATCGGCCGTGTAGTCCTGACGTTGTTGATCGTGAGCTTCGCGGTCGTCGTTGTGTGGCGCATGGTCATGTACTACATGTTTGCCCCCTGGACCCGTGACGGCCACATCCGTGCCGACATCGTGCAGATCGCGCCCGACGTGTCCGGGCTGATCCAGCGCGTCGATGTACGCGACAACCAACTGGTGACCAAGGGGCAGGTACTGTTTGCCGTGGACCAGGACCGCTTCAAGCTGGCCCTGCGCCAAGCCCAGGCCGCCGTGGCCGACCGCCAGGAAACCCTGGCCCAGGCCCAGCGCGAGTACAAGCGTAACCGTGGCCTCGGCAACCTGGTGCCCAGCGAGCAACTGGAAGAAAGCCAGTCCCGCGTTGCCCGCGCCCAGTCGGCCCTGGCCGAAGCGCAAGTGACGGTGGATTCGGCCCAACTCAACCTCGATCGCTCCGTCATCCGCAGCCCGGTAGACGGCTACGTCAACGACCGCGCGCCGCGTACCCAGGAATTCGTCACCGCCGGGCGGCCGGTGCTGTCGGTGGTGGACAGCAATTCCTTCCATATCGACGGCTACTTCGAAGAGACCAAACTCGACGGCATCCACGTCGGCATGGGCGTCGACATCCGTGTGATCGGCGACAACGCCCGTCTGCACGGCCATGTGCAGAGCATCGTCGCCGGTATCGAAGACCGCGACCGCAGCAGCGGCTCGAACCTGCTGCCCAACGTCAACCCAGCGTTCAGCTGGGTGCGCCTGGCCCAGCGGATTCCGGTGCGCATCGCCTTTGACGATGTGCCGGCGGACTTCCGCATGATCGCCGGGCGTACGGCGACCGTGTCGATCATTGGCGACAAACCCAACGAGGGAGCCAAGCCATGAAGCAGCTTTGGGCAACCGCTGCGCTGGGGTTGTTGCTGTCGGCCTGCCAAGTGGTGGGGCCGGATTACAAGCTGCCGCCAACGTCCGCCGTCAACCGCAGCGACCTGCAAGGGCAACTGGCGGACGAGGGCAACAACGTGGTGTCGGCGCCGGTGCCGGCCGACTGGTGGAAGCTCTACAAAGACCCGCGCCTGGACGAGTTGGTGCGCCAGGCCATGGCCTCCAACACCGACCTGCGCGTGGCCGCTGCCAACTTGCAGCGCGCGCGTTATCAGACCCAACAAGCTGAATCTGCCGGCGGCTGGAGTGCCGGCGCCAAGGCCGAGGTGCAGCGCCTGCAGGAATCCGGCGAAGCGTTTTTGCAGGCGGACAAAGTGCCGGTGGATAACATCGGCAGCGTGGGCATTACCACCTCGTATCAATTCGACCTGTTCGGCACCTTGCAACGTGGCATCGAAAGCGCCCAGGCCAGCGCCGATGCGGCCCAGGCCGCCGCCGATATCGCGCGCATCACCCTGGTGGCCGATGTGGTGCGCTCCTACACCCAGGTGTGCGCGGCCAACGAAGAACTGGCGATTGCCAACGAGTCCCTCGACCTGCAAGCCCAGAGCACCAAACTGACCCAACGCCTGCGTGACGCGGGCCGTGGTGATGAAACCCAGGTCACCCGCTCGCAAACCCAATACAAATCCTTGCGCGCCGACATGCCGCGCTATGAAGCGGCGCGCCAGGCCGGGCTGTTCCGCCTGTCGATGCTGCTGGCCAAGCCAGTGGACCAACTGCCGGCGGGCACCGGCACCTGCGCCGAGCTGCCGCACATCGCCCAATTGTTGCCGGTGGGCGACGGCGCGGCACTGCTCAAGCGTCGCCCCGACGTGCGCCAGGCCGAGCGCCAACTGGCCGCCGCCACCGCACGTATCGGTGTGGCCACCGGCGCCTTGTACCCGGACATCGCCATCGGCGCCACGGTGGGCACCGTGGGCCTGCTCGACAACCTCGGCCAGCCGGCGACCAACCGCTGGGGCTTCGGCCCGATGATCAGCTGGACGGTGCCGACCAACGGCGCCCGTGCGCGTATCCACGAAGCCGAAGCCGCGACCCAGGGCGCCCTGGCGCATTTCGACGGCGTGGTCCTCAACGCCATCCGCGAAACCCAGACCGGCCTGGCGCAATACACCGCCGTGTTGCAACGGCGCGAGGCGCTGGCGGACGCCGAGCACTCGGCCCAAGAGGCTGCGGACCAGACCCACCGGTTCTTCCAGGCCGGCCGCGAATCGTTTCTCGCCGACCTGCAAGCCACCCGCACCTACACCGCGATGCGTGCGCAGCTGGCGGCGGCAAACACTCAGGTTGCCATGAGCCAGATCGATCTGTTCCTGGCCCTGGGCGGCGGCTGGGAAAGCGGACGAACGCAAGCGTTACAGCCCGGCAAACCCTGAGCGAATGACTATGCTTTGTCAGGTGGAGCGCACTGCGGTTTGACGGGCAGGTGCTCCCCTGACACTGCTCGCGTTTGCTCATGGGGATTCCAATAATGAAAAACCCTTATGCTCCCGCTTTCTGGTGCGTGCTCTTCGCACTGGTGTTGTTATCGGCCGCGTATTTCTACGGCGTCATGCTCGCCCATCAACTCGACAAGGCCATGGTGTTTCTCGACAGCGCCTGCCTGGTGATCGGCACCCTGTCCATCGGCGTCGTCGCCTGGGCCTCTTACCAAAATCAACGGGTCAAGAAAAAACTCCTGGAACAAGGCAAGACCCGCGTAGCGATCTGGGACACCAAGGTGGCGCTGCGCCGCGTCGAAACCGTGTTCGACCGCTATTTCTGGGGCAGCTACTGGCAGCCGGGGCGCACCTTCCAGGAGGTCATGGGCGACCTCACCGGCACGCCTCTGGAAAAAAGCCTCGAAGTCCTGAAAAAACAGTGTGTATTGCTGGATCGGCAGGTCGCCGAGGGCCGGCATTGGCTGAATAACGCGCGGGAATTGTCCGACGTTGCCACGCAGATGGCCCGTGAGCGCTACCAACTGGACTTCTGCGACCCCAAGTCCGACACCCCCGGCAATGCGGTCATACACCGCGAGTTTGAGGTGCTGGTATACACCTGGACGGCACGCCTGAAGAGTTTCGACCACCAACTCGACGAGATCGAATTGGAGTATTCGTGAACCAACTGCACGCCTGACCCCTCTGAGAAAGCTGGGCCGTTCGCGGCTGCCAGTGCTAATCTTCTCCCCGTTTTCGGCGGGCTTGAGCCAACCCCAACAGGGTTCAAGGAAGACAGCCCACTTCTCACAGGATTTGATCAGGTCACTTCATGAATAAGCCAGCAGTCGTTCTTTTGGGTTTTGTTGTCGCCGTAGGCGTCGTCAGTGCAGGCGGCGCCTGGTACACCGGTAAACAGCTGGAGCCGGTGCTGCAAACCGCGATCCAGAACGCCAACAAGGAACTGCAGACGTCCATGGCCGGCGTCGATGGCACCGTGGCCCTGGAGCTGGTGTCCCTGGAGCGTGGCGTATTCAGCAGCACCGCCCATTACCGCTTGAAAGGCCAGGGTTCGGTCTTCGGCGAAGAAAACCCTAATCCGGAACTGCTGTTCGTCGACCATATCGAACACGGCCCGCTGCCGTTCTCGCGTCTGGTGACGCTCAAATGGCTGCCGGTCATGGCCACCAGTCACTACGAACTGGAAAAGAACGCCACCACCGAGAAGTGGTTCGCCGCCGCCAAAGACGTATCGCCGCTCAAGGGCGTGGCCAATATCGGCTATAGCCGTTCGGTCAACGGCAACATCGAATTGCTTCCCCTGGAGTTCAAGGACGCCGCAGCTTCGGCGAGCTTCTCTGGCGCCAACCTGAATTTCGACAGCACCGCCGAAGGCCAGAAGGTCAAGGCTGACGGCTTCATGAACAGCTTCAAGATCGCCGGGCTGGATGGCAAGGGCGAACACTTCGAAGCTGAATTGTCTGGCCTGACCATCGCCAGCAACCTGGAAAAATCCACCTTTGGCTTCTACACCGGGCAAAACACCGTTGAGCTGACCGACAGCAAGTTCACCTTCGGCCCGCAGAAAGCCGTGTTGACCGTCAAAGGCTTCGAGCAGAAAGACTCCAGCGAAACCAAGGACAACAACCTGGCCGGCCGTGTCGACTACAAGATCGACGAGATCGGTTACCAAGGCAAACCCGTGGGTTCGGCGGCCATGGCCCTGAGCATGAAGAATGTCGACATCCCTGCCATGCTGGTGCTGACCAAGCTTTACCAGGACAAGATGCAGCCGGTGCAAGCCGCCGCCGCAGCGGGCGAGCCTGCACCTGAGCTGCAACTGAATGAAGCCGAGCAGGCCCTTGCCGAAGCGAACGTCAACCAGGTACTGGCCGCCAAGCCGCAACTGGCGGTGGAAAACCTTTCCCTGAAAACCACCCATGGCGAAAGCAAGTTCAACCTGCTGGTGGACCTGGCCAAGCCGGCGTCCATGGAGCTGCCGCCGGTTGAACTGGGCAAGCAGATGATTGCATTGCTGGACGCCAACCTGACCCTGTCCAAGCCGATGATAGGTGACGTCGCCGCCCTGCAAGCGCAACTCGGTGGCGTGAGCGACCCGAAAGCCATCGAACAGCAGTCCCAAATGGCCGCCGAGATGGTCAGCGGCATGGCGGTCGGCACTCAGTTGGCGACTCTGGTCGGCAGCGACGTAGTGTCCAAGCTGCACTACGCCAACAATGAAGTGACCTTCAACGGCCAGAAGATGACCGTCGAGCAATTCATTGGGTTTGTGATGGCCAAGGTCGGCGCGGTCAGCGGCGCTCAGTAAAGAGTTCGCCATCGCCCCGAAGTAAATAATGTGGGAGGCCCCACTACCTTTGCGACCTAGCGCTGTCGCACAGCAAACTGGGTCTCTGTGGCGAGCGGGCTTGTCCCGCGTTGGGGTGCGAAGCGCCCCTGATGAAGGCGAATGCGCTATATCAAGCACTCCTCGCCTGGTTTTGGGGCTGCTGCGCAGCCCAACGCGGGACAAGCCCGCTCGCCACAAGGCTGGCACCCCGTTATCGCAGGCAAGTCCGCTCCCACATTCACATTTCAGGCGGGCCGCGCAATTCTGAACAATTGTTCTGAATTGGTCTTCTTCCTACTTTCCTGAGAGATAGTTCGCACAGGAAAGCTAGGCCGGGTCATTAGACGCCGGCACCCTGCGGCAACTCGCTCAGGACCACTTATCGTTACAGCTTTCCGTGTGTAAGGAAGCTCACGATATGTTGCGAAACCTACCACTCAGTGCATCAGGCCGGTTGCGACTGCTCGTCGGGGCAGCCTTATGCAGCCAATTACTGATGCCTGCCTTCGCCATGGCCGATCCGGCCTATGACGCGCTGATTATTCAGGCGCGCAACGGCAACTTCACCCCCGCCCTGACCCAATTGCGCCAGTTGTCTGCCGAACGCCAGACGCCAGGCCAGGTCAGCGATCATGTGGTGATCGCCGGTTGGGCCGGCCAGGATGCCGAAGTGTTGAAGGTGTACGAGGCCCAGGGCAAACATCGCAACATCAGCACCCAGGCGCTTGCCACCGTCGCGCGTACCTATCGCAACCAGCAGCAATGGTCCCTGGCCGAGGCGGTCTATCGCCAGGCGTTGCTGCGTGAGCCGAATAACGTTGACCTGCAATTGGGCCTGGCCCTGACCCAGGCCGACGGCGGCAAGGCTGACGAAGCGCTAAAACGCATCCGCGCATTGGTCGCCGCCAAGCCCGATGACCCTAACCGGCGCATGGCCCTGGGGTACGCGCTGACCCGTGCCGGCTTGGACTACGACGCGCTGTTTGAATTCGACCAGGCGTTTATCCGCGCTGGCGACAAGCCTGAAGTCGCTCGCGAATACATCGTCGCCCTGCAAAAGGCTCGTCTGCCGGAAGCGGCGTTGCGCCTGTCCGCCCAGCGTCCGGGCCTGGTGGACGCGGTGACCCAGCGCCGCCTGGAAGGTGACCTCGCCGCCGAACGGGTGCGCATGGCCGAGTTCGCCACGCGCAGCGAAAAAGAACGCTATGTGATTGCCGACCGCGCCCTGGCGGACTACGACAAACTGCTCGCCCGCTGGACCCCGGACGCCACTGCCCATGACGATGTGGTGCGCTGGCGCATCGACCGCCTGGGTGCGCTCAAGGCACGGGCACGCACTGCCGAAGTGATCAGCGAGTACGAAGCCCTCACGGCCCAAGGTGTGCAGCTGCCGACGTACGCCGTGCGTTGGGTCGCAGCGGCCTACCTCGACCAGCGCCAGCCAGAAAAGGCTGCGCCGCTGTATCGCCAGGCGGTGACCGCTCCGGACGCAGACGTAGGTGATCATGTTAAAGACAGCAGCGCCCTGTTCTACGCCTTGTTGGAAAGCGACCAGGTGGAAGAGGCGCGGGCAGTCGCCAATAACCTGGCCAGCACCGAGAAGCCCCGGGTTGAACTCAAGGGCCTGCCCATCGGCAACCCTAACGATGAATGGATGGACGCCCAGCAGCTGGCAGCCCAGGCCGGTACGTATGGCGCTGACCTCAACGCCAGCGAAGAAAGCCTGGAGGCCCTGGGCAATAAAGCCCCCGGCAGCATCGGCGTACGTCTGGCCCAGGCCGAGATGTACCGTGCCCGTGACTGGCCGAGGCGCGCCGAAGATTCACTCAAGGAAACCGAAAACCAGAGCCCGCGCGACATCGGCGTGGAAATGTCCCAAGGCTTCACGGCGTTGGATTTGCAGGAGTGGCGCCAACTCGACCTGCTCACCGACGATGTCGTCGCCCGCGCGCCGGAAAACCGCCAGGTACAGCGCCTCAAACGCCTGCGCGATGTGCACGACATGGCTGAAGTCCGCGTGGAGGCCTACACCGGTAAAAGCTTCGGGGGCGGCAACGACCAGGAAGCCGGTGCGGTGTCCGGCAGCCGTGACTGGGGCATTGAAACCGTGATCTACACCCCGCCCATCGACGAAGACTGGCGCCTGTTCGCCGGTGTCGGTTATGGCACCGCCGACTTTGCCGAAGGCACTGGTCATCATCGTTGGCAACGCGTCGGCGTGGAGCGGCGTACCCGTGACATGACCCTCGAAGCCGAGGTCTCCAACCATTCCTACGGCTTTGGTTCCAAACAAGGCGCGCGGCTGTCGATTGCCCGGGACATCAACGACCACTGGCAATACGGCGGCAGCCTGGATTACCTCTCGGCCACTACTCCGTTGCGGGCGCTTAATACCGACGTCACGGCCAACGGCGGCAGTGGTTTTATCCGCTGGCGCGCCAATGAGAGCCGGGAGTGGAAACTCACAGTCAGCCCGTCCCATTTCAGCGATGGCAACGACCGGGTCGAAGCCTTGCTCACCGGCCGCGAGGGTGTCTACAGCTCGCCCAAGGTGCAAGTGGAGTTAGGCCTGGACGTCAGCGCCAGCCGCAACAGCAAGGAAGATACGTTGTACTTCAACCCCAAGTCGGACTTCGGCGTGTTGCCCACCGTCACCGTCAACCATGTGCTCTATAACCGCTACGAGACCCAGTGGAGTCAGCAGTTCCAGGTCGGTGCGGGCACCTACAGCCAGCGAGATTATTCCACCGGCGGTGTCGGCCTGATCGGCTATGGCCAACGCTTTCGCTGGAACGACGTGCTGGAAGCCGGCGCCAACCTGAGCCTGGTCAGCCGACCTTATGACGGTGAGCGCGAACGCGATCTGCGCCTGCTCGTCGACCTCACTTACCGTTTCTAGAAGAGCCTGACCATGACCCTCCTCAGCCGTTGCTTGTTGGTCCTGGGTATATTGCTGGCCGCCGCCTGCGCCCAGCAACCCGCGCCATTCACCCCGCCCGCCGAGCGGCCGATCCTGGCCGCCGAAGCGCCGTGGCCGAAGAACCACTTTTTGGGCATTGCCTACCACGATGTCGAGGACAACGATCCCGACCAGGCAGTGGTGGCCGTGCGCACCGAACGCTTGATCGAGCAGTTGGCCTGGCTACGGGAGAATGGGTACCAGGCGGTCAGTGTGGACCAGGTCCTTGCCGCTCGCCGGGGCGGGCCGACACTGCCGCCCAAAGCCGTCATGCTGAGCTTCGACGACGGTTATTCGAGCTTCTATACCCGCGTGATGCCGATTCTGCGGGCGTATCACTGGCCGGCGCTGCTGGCGCCAGTGGGTAGCTGGATCGATACACCGCTCAACCAACCGGTGGATTTCGCCGGTACGCCCCGGCCCCGTGGCGACTTTCTGACCTGGCAGCAGATTCGCGAAGTGTCCCAGTCCGGCCTGGTGGAAATCGCTGCCCACACCGATGCCAATCACAAAGGCATCCTGGCCAACCCCCAGGGCAACCTGGAGCCCGCCGCCACCACACGGCGCTTTGATCCGGCGACCAATCGCTACGAAACCGAGGCACAGTTCCAGGCACGGATGCGTGCCGACGTGGTCGCGATTTCCAACAAAATCCGTACGGTCACCGGCAAGGCGCCTCGGGTATGGGTATGGCCGTATGGCGCTGCCGACGGCACCTCGCTGGCGGTGGTGGGTGAGCACGGCTATGAGATGGCGCTGACCCTGGACGACGGCCTCGACGACTCGAAAAAACTGATGAACAGCCCGCGCTTCCTGGTGGATTCCGACCCGGACGGCGAGCACTTCGCGAGCAGCATTGTCTCGGTGCAGACCAAGGCCCCGCTGCGCGTACTGCATGTGGATCTGGATCACGTCTACGACCCCGATCCGGTGCAACAGGCGCATAACCTCGACGTGCTGGTGCAGCGTGTGGTGGATATGGGCTCCGTGACCGTGTTCCTGCAAGCCTACGCCGACCCCAAAGGTGACGGCCTGGTACGTTCGCTGTACTTCCCCAACCGGCACCTGCCGATGCGGGCCGACTTGTTCAACCGTGTCGCCTGGCAGTTGCACACCCGTGCCCGGGCCAGCGTGTTTGCCTGGATGCCAGTACTGAGTTTCGACCTTGATCCCAAACTGCCACGCGTCACACGCTGGGATCCGGAAACCGGCAAGGTCGGCCCTGATCCCGACCAATACCAGCGCTTGTCGCCGTTCGATCCGAAAGTGCGGCAGATGATCGGCGAGATTTACCAAGACCTGGCGAGCACCGGCAACAGTGCCATCGATGGCGTGCTGTACCACGATGACGCGCTGCTCAGCGATTTCGAAGACGCCAGCCCCGCAGCGCTCAAGGCCTATGCCGCCAATGGCCTGCCCAACAGCATCGCTGCGCTGCGCGCCGACCCGGCCATCATGCAACGCTGGACCCGTTTCAAGAGTCGCTACCTGATCGACTTCACCAACGAATTGACCGCCAAGTTCCGCGCCATCCGTGGTCCGCAGATACAAACCGCGCGCAATCTCTTCGCCGAGCCGATGCTCAACCCCGGCAGCGAAGCCTGGTTCGCACAGAACCTCGACGATTTCCTCCAGACCTACGACTGGACTGCGCCGATGGCGATGCCGCTGATGGAAGGCGAGACACTCGAGAACTCCAATGCCTGGCTGGAAAAACTGGTGGCGACGGTCAAGGCGCGCCCCGGCGCACTGGAGAAAACCGTATTTGAGCTGCAAGCCAAGGACTGGCGCACCAAGGCCGCACCCGATATCAGCGGTACGCAATTGGCCGAATGGATGAATGTGCTCAAGCGCCAGGGTGTCACGAGTTTTGGCTACTACCCGGACAACTTCCTGGAAAACTCCCCGGACTTGAAGACAGTGCGTCCGGCCCTTTCCAATCAATGGAACCCTTGACCATGTTCGACAGAATCCTGGCTATATTCGTACTCGCGCTGGTATTGGGTGTGCCCCTGGGCCTGATCTTTCTGGTCACCGGGCAGTTCCTGATGGACTTCGTGTTCTTCTATCCGCTGTTCATGTCGGCGCTGTGGATCGCCGGCGGGCTGTACTTCTGGCTGCACTGGGAGCGCCACTGGCCCTGGGAAGAAGACACCCCGGCGCCTGCCCTGGCCGGCAACCCGCTGATCTCGATCATCATCCCTTGCTACAACGAAGGGGATAACGCCGCCGACACCATCCATGCGGCGCTGGGCCAGCTGTACCCGAATATCGAAGTGATCGCGGTCAACGACGGTTCCAAGGACAACACCGCCGCCGTCCTCGATGCCCTGGCGCTGGAGCATCCACGCCTGCGGGTGCTGCACTTGGCGCAGAACCAGGGCAAGGCCGTGGCCCTGCGCATGGGCGCGGTGGCCTCGCGCAGCGAATACCTGGTGTGCATCGACGGCGATGCGTTGTTGGATAAAAACGCGGCGGCCTACATGGTCGCGCCGATGCTCGACAACCCGCGCCTGGGTGCGGTCACCGGCAACCCGCGCATTCGCACACGCTCGACCTTGATCGGCCGCGTGCAGGTGGGCGAGTTCTCCTCGATCATCGGCTTGATCAAGCGCACCCAGCGCGTATTCGGGCGAATCTTCACGGTCTCGGGTGTGGTGGTGGCGTTCCGTAAAAAGGCGCTGGACCGCATCGACTACTGGAGCACTGACATGATCACCGAGGACATCGATGTCAGTTGGAAGCTGCAGCTCGATCACTGGAGCATTTTTTACGAGCCGCGTGCACTGTGCTGGATCTTGATGCCCGAGACCGTCGGCGGCCTGTGGAAACAGCGCCTGCGCTGGGCCCAGGGTGGTGCTGAAGTGTTGTTCAAAAACATCCGGGGTATCTGGCAATGGCGCCATCGCTACCTGTGGCCGCTGATGTTCGAATACTGCCTGTCCACCGGTTGGGCCTTCACCTTCCTGCTCTCGGTGATTTTCTGGGGCCTGGGTAAATTCATCGTGCTGCCACCGGCGATCACCGTGGACTCCCTGGTCCCGCCGGCCTTTACCGGCCTGGTGCTGGCGATGGTGTGCCTGGTGCAGTTTGCGGTGAGCATCCTGATCGACCGCCGCTATGAGAAAGACCTGTGGAAAACCCTGTTCTGGACCGTGTGGTACCCGATGGTGTTCTGGCTGGTCAGCCTGTTCACCACCCTGGTCAGTTTCCCCAAGGTGCTGTTCAACCAGCACCAGAAGCGCGCGCGCTGGGTCAGCCCGGATCGCGGTATCAAACCTGTTGAAGAGGAGGCGTGATCATGAAACTGGTCAGAACCCGCCAAAGTACCGTGATGTGGCTCATCGATGTGTTGTTGACCCTGATGGCCTGGGCCGGGTTGGTCTGGCTACTGGCGCGCGGGATCACCTCGATGCTGAACACCCACGGCGGCCCACGCATCGAGGCGCCGATTTTCGCGGCGCTGAACACCTTGCAGATCTACCTGTGGATCGCACTGTTCAACGCCGTGATCCTGGTCACCTGGGCACGCTACCAGCAACGCAAGGGGCGCAAGTTCGCCCAGCGGCGCGCCGAGGCCAAGGCGCTCAGCGATCAGAACCTGAACGAGAGTTTCAGCCTGGCCGAGGGCGACCTGGAGCAACTGCGCCGACCGGGTGTACTGGTGATTCACAACGACGAAGACGGCGGCGTGGCGGAAGTCAAAGCCCACGTCTCCCGCGACGTGGAAAAACAAGGATTGACCCTGGTGCCCGAGAAAAAAGACGTCAGCTAAGGACTGTAAATCCAATCCAATGTGGGAGGGGGCTTGCTCCCGATAGCGGTGGTTCAGCTAATGAATACTTGGCTGACACACCGCTACCGGGGGGGCAAGCCCCCTCCCACAATTGTCTATCCACTCGACCTCGAACATGAATGTCGACAAGTGGGACCCAATTCACAAAAACGCCGCGAACTATTCGGTTCTTTTCGGTACTAACTTATCTCGGAAGAACTTAGTGGCCAAATACTGGCAGTTATAAGTTCATTCGATAAATCGCTATCAAAAGAGCTGCCGCCTGTCGGAATAGTACTTCGAGTTTCAGGCCGCCTGTATTTTTGATGATTATTTATTGTTAGTAATCAAATAGTTGTGAGATTAACGAGTGCGAATGTGCAACTGGCTCAGCTTCTTGGGTTGGCGCAAGTTCAATGTTAGTTTCGCGGCCCTTGATTTTCGACGGACCGAATATGTTTTTTTTATTGCCACGGACTCGGTATTTCCTCTGCACGTTGCTGCTCGCCTATATGAGCGCAAACAGTGCCATGGCCGCTCCTACGCCCGGGGACCAGGACCTGATCCGCGACCGTCAGAATCGCCTGCTCGAAGAGCAACAGCGGCGCCTGCAGGAACTCCAGGATCTGCCCGGCAAAGCGGCCAAGCCCGAGGCCCCGGCCACGCCGGCAGATACCCGTTGCTTCCCCATCCAGGACATCGAACTCAAGGGCGCCGACAGCCTGTCCGCCGCCGACCGTACCCGCCTGCTCAAACCCTACATCGGCCAATGCCTGGGCGTTACCCAGCTCAACGAACTGCTCAAGGTCATCACCGACTACTACATCGCCAAGGGCCACGTCACCAGCCGCGCCTACCTGCCGCAGCAGGACCTGTCCAGCGGCCATCTGCAAGTGCTGGTGGTCGAAGGCAAACTCGAAGGCATAAAGGGCGCCCAGGGCAGCACGGTCACCGACCGCGAACTGGCCATGGCGTTTCCCGGCAAGGTCGGTGAAGCGCTCAACCTGCGCGAAGTCGAACAATTGGTGGATCAACTGAGCCGCCTGCCGTCCAAACAGGCGCAAATGGAGTTGACCCCCGGCACGCAGATCGGCGGCAGCGAAGTGCTGGTCAAAAACCAGCCGCAAAAACCCTGGCGCGCCAGCCTGTCGCGCAACAACGACGGCCAGAAAAGCACCGGCGAACAGCAGTGGGGCGCCGGCCTTGAGTGGGACAGCCCGCTGGGCCTGGCCGATCAACTGATCCTGCGCGGTGGCCACGACGCCATCAGCGACCACCAGAAAACCTCGAAAAACAGCATGCTGTATTACAACGTGCCGTGGGGCTGGTGGAACTTCAGTTACACCTACAGTGAGAGCGAGTACCGCACGCCGGGCGACCTTGACGGCTACAAGTACAAGCAAACAGGCGACAGCCAGAACCACCAGCTCCGTGCCGAGCGCGTGGTGCATCGCGATGACGTGAGCAAGACCTCGGTCAACGTCGGCCTGACCCATCTGCGCACCAACAACTACTTCAACGACGAGCGCCTGGACGTCAGCAGCAACCGCCTCAGCGAGTTCCAGGTGGGCATCAACCACGGGCGCCGCATCGGTAGCGCCTTCGTCAACCTGGATGTCGGCATGCAGAACGGTACCGGTGCCTTTGACGCCCAAAAGGACGACCAGGAACGCATCCGCGGCAACCTCACCCCAACCCCGCGCTACCGCAAATACACCGCCACAGTGAGCTACCTGCAACCCTTCATGCTGTGGGGCGAATCGTTGAGTTTTTCCAGCCTGGCCACCGGACAGCGCAGTGAAGACGTGCTGTATCCGGCGCAACGCATGAGCCTCGGCGGCTCGTACTCGGTGCGCGGGTTCAAGGACCAGCAACTGACCGGCGACAGCGGCGGCTACTGGCGCAACGAAGTGCGCTGGGCACGCCCGGTGACCCTCGACTGGATGCGCCCCGCCTTTGCCGAATACGGCGCCAGCGTCGGCTATGACCAGGGCGTGATTCGCAACGATCGCTACAACGATGACCAGCACGGCAGGGTGTCGAGTAACTCCCTGGAGCTGTTCGCTCGCGGCAAAAACGTCAGCACCAGCGTGACCTTTGCCCACTCCCTGGAGCGACCTGGCGTGATGACCGAGCGCGAAGCGCCGATCTATTTCCGCCTGGATTTCTACCTGTAATTCAACGCCCCCAGCCTTTGAGATTTTGAATATGGACGTTCGCCCCGTTACCGCCCTGAAAACCCTGAGCCAACGCGGCCTGGCCTTGATCCTGGCCAACGCGCTGTTCTGGCAGCCACTGCTGGCCCAGGCCGAAGGGATCGTGGTCAGTGGCCCGGGCACCACGGTCGGCCAGGCGGGAAACGGCGTGCCGGTGGTGAACATCGCCACGCCTAATGGCAGCGGCCTGTCCCACAACCAGTTCAAGGACTACAACGTCGGCCCCAACGGCGTGATCCTCAACAACGCCAACAGCATTGTGCAAAGCACGCAACTGGGCGGGATCATTGTCGGCAACCCGAACCTCAAGGGCGGCGCGGCGAATGTCATCCTCAACGAAGTCAAAGGCGGTAGCCCCAGCCAATTGCGCGGCTACACCGAAGTGGCGGGCCAGTCGGCCAAGGTCATCGTCGCCAACCCTTACGGCATCAGCTGCAACGGTTGCGGCTTTATCAACACCCCCAACGTCACCCTGACCACCGGCAAGCCAATTATCGATCAGGCCGGGAAACTGAAAAGCTACCAGGTCGACGGCGGCGCCGTGACCATCGACGGCCAGGGCCTGAACGCCAGCAACGTCGACCGCTTCGAGATCATCACCCGCTCGGCCAAGATCAATGCGCAAATCAACGCGCGCCAGTTGACCGTGATTGCCGGGCGCAATGACGTCGACGCCCAAAGCCTGAAAACTACCGCGCGCGCCGACGACGGCAGCGCCAAGCCGGAACTGGCCATCGACTCGTCGGCCTTGGGCGGCATGTATGCCGGTGCGATCAAACTGGTGGGCACCGAAGCCGGTGTGGGCGTGAAGCTCGACGGCACCCTGGCGGCCAGTGGTGGTGATATTCAGCTCGACGCCAACGGCCACCTGAGCATGGCCCAGGCCGCCGCCAGCGGTGCGGTGGACATCAAGGCCGCGAGTCTGGAGACCAAGGGCGCGGTGTACGCGGGCACCACCCTCAAGGCACAGACCAAGGGCACCCTGAAAAACAGCAAGACCCTCGCCGCGCGTGACAGCATCACCCTGGCCAGCAATGGCCAGTTGACCAACAGCGGCATCGTCGAGGCCGGGGTCAACGCCGACAACACGCGCAACACCGTCGGCGACGTCAAGCTCGAGGCCCAGCACATCAGCAACACCGGCACGATGATCGCCAATCGCGAGCTCAGCGCCACCGCCAATACCCTGGACAACCAGGGCGGTACCTTGAACGCCAAACAGGTGCTGAACGTCACGGCCGGCAGCGTCGATAACCGCAATACAGGTCGACTGCTCAGCGACGGTGCACAAACCCTCAACGTCAGCGGCCTGCTGGACAACAGCCAGGGCGGTATCATCGACAGCACCGGTGCGTTCACCCTCAACGGCAATACCCTGGATAACAGCACCGGTAGCCTGACCGCCGGCGTGGCGATCACCCTGGATTTGATCGGCGACCTGATCAACCGTAACGGCAAGCTGGCCAGCGCCGGGCCGCTGCTGATCCAGCGCGCCGCGCACATCGATAACCAGGGCGGCAAACTCGCCAGCCAGGGCTTGCTGACGGTATTCGCCAACAGCATCGACAACCGTAACACCGGCACCCTGGCCGCCAACGATGGCCTGACCCTGACCACCAGCGGCCTGTTGCAAAACAGCGGCAACGGCCTGATCCATAGCGAAAACTCTGGCGTGACCATCACCGCCGGTACGCTCGACAACGACGGTGGCCGCATCGCCGCCAAAGCCGGTGATGCGCAGATCGACGCTACGGATTTCAACAACGGCAGCGGCGCGCTGTTTGCTCGGGATCGCGTGCACCTGACCGGTAAGAATGTGGATAACGGCGGCGAGATCGCCGGCAACCGGATCGACGTCAGCCTGGACGGCGCATTGACCAACCGTGGCTTGATCGAAAGCGCCACGACGCTCGATGTCGCGACCGCCAGCCTCACCAACAGCGGGCAAATGCGTGCCCTGGGTCCCAGCGGTAAAACGCGCTACGCCATCGGTGGTTTGCTCACTAACAGCGGCCGTCTGGAGACGGCCAACGACCAATTGAGCCTCGCCGCCACCACCTTCCAGAATACCGGCGGCACGGTGTTGCATGTGGGCACCGGGGTGCTCGACCTCAGTGGCATCAGCCTCGATGACGTGGGTGGCAGCCTGGTCACCAACGGCGACCTGACCTTCGACAAAGTCAATTGGACCAACAGCACCGCGATCCAGGCCGGGCGCCTGACCGTCAACGTGGATAACCTGCAACAGACCGCCACCGGCAAACTGCTCGGCACCCGCGCCCTGGTCGGCAGCGGCAAGGACTGGACCGTGGGCGGCAGCGTCGCCAGCCAGGGCAGCCTGGATCTTTCGGTGGGCAACCTGCTCAACGACCACGGTCTGATCTTCAGTGGCGGCGACCTGAACCTCAAGGTCGACCGCCTGAAAAACCTCGGCGCCGCGATCTACGCCATGGGCAACCTGCGCGTCGACCGCGACGGCCAGGGCGGCTTGGCCACCAGCATCATCAACAGCTCGGGCACCATCGAGAGCGAGCGCAACCTGATCCTGGCGGCCAGCACGATCCAGAACATCCGTACTGTGCTCACCACCGAGTCTGGCATCTACAGCGCCTCCATCACGCCCATCGCCTGTATCGACGGGGTGACCGGTGGCGACTGCGAAGGCGGCAAGCAGAACCGGCCGTTCCAGATTACCCAGCGTGATCACTTCATCGTCAGCGATGCCACGGCAGCGTCCAGCATTACCTCGGGCGGCAACATGCTGCTCACCGGCGGCGAGCTGCTCAACAGCAGCAGTAGCATCGCCGCCGGCGGCAACCTCACGGCCATCGTCAACCAACTCACCAACGTCGGCGTCGTGACCCACGATACCCAGTATGACCGCGTCTTTACCTCAGCCCGCGAGCGCAAGCCCGGAGGCTGGTACCGCGAAGCCGCTGCGTTCACCCAGCGCTATTCGGCCGGCCAGGACATGGGCGGCGTTGAAGCGGGCCTGGCCTCGTTCATCGGCAAAATGGAGAGCGAAAAGACCGACCTGCGCAAAACCACCCAGCTGATGGTGCCCGACCAGAGCTACGCCGCCGTGATCCAGGCCGGTGGCAGTGTGGACGTGAGAGCCCAGGCCGGCATCGACAACAGCGTCGTGCGAGGTGGCTACACCTACGTCGGCAGCGGCGCCAACACCAATGCGCCGGGCTACTCGACCCTGGTCAGTCTCAACCCGCAACTGCCACCGGACGTGGCCCAGCAACAGGTCAACCCGCTGGGCCTGCCCGGCTTCGACCTGCCCACCGGCCAGAACGGCCTGTTCCACCTCAACGACCGCGATGGCGCAACCGGGCTGCCCACCAGCCAGTTCGCGGCCAACCCGCACAAGTACTTGATCGAAACCAACCCGCTGCTCACCGACATGCGCAAGTTCATGAGCTCGGACTACATGCTGACCAAGCTCGGCTACGACCCCGACACCGCGCAACGTCGCCTGGGCGACGGCTTCTATGAACAACGCCTGATCCAGCAAGCCGTACTCGCCCGCACCGGCCAGCGTTTCATCGATGGCCAGACCAGCGACGCCGACCTGTTCAAGCACCTGATGGACAACGCCATCAGCAGCAAAAGCGCGCTGAATTTGTCCGTAGGCGTGAGCCTCACCGCCGAACAAGTCGCCGCCCTGACCCACGACATCGTGTGGCTGGAAAACGCCACCGTCGCCGGCCAACAAGTGCTGGTGCCGGTGCTGTACCTCGCCCAGGCCAGCAACCGCCTGGCACCCAACGGCGCGTTGATTTCCGGCACTGACGTCAACCTGATCACCGGCAGCAACCTCAACAACGCCGGCACCTTGCGCGCTACCGGCAGCCTGCTGGCGAACGTCGGCGGCAACCTCACCAACAGTGGGTTGATGGAAGCCGGTGGGCGCCTCGACCTCCTCAGCGGCAACAACCTGACCAACCGCGCAGGCGGTGTGATCAGCGCAGGCAACGTCAACCTCGCCGCCGGCGCCGACCTGCTCAACGAACGCAGCGTCACCACCCACGAAAGCGCCAGCAACTACCGCACCGAACGCAGCGACTTCGTCGACAGCGCCGCGCGCATCGAATCGGCCAACGATTTGGCCATGCAGGCTGGCGGCAACGTCAACAACGTCGGCGGCGTGCTCAAGAGCGGTGCCGACACCACGGTCAAGGCCGTGGGCGACGTCAACATCACCGCCTCGAAAACCCTCGACAGCGGCGCCATCGGCAACCGTTCCAGCTTCACCACCATCGCCCAACAGGGCTCTGTGGTCGACGCTGGCCGCGACTTGCATGTGATCGCCGGGCGCGATATCAGCGCCATCGCCAGCCAGGTCGAAGCCAAGCGCGACGTCAACCTGATTGCCACCCGCGACCTCAACGCCATCGCGGCAGCCAACGAGCAACACTCCACGGGCAACACGAAAAAGGTCAAGAGCATCGAAGACCACGTGCAGCAAGTGTCCAGCGTGATCAAGGCCGGCGGCGACGCCACCCTGAGCGCCGGGCAGAACCTGCAACTGGTCGCCAGTCAGGTCAATGCCGGCAACGAGGCCTACCTGGTATCCGGTAAAAACCTCGAGCTCAAAGCCGCCGAAAACCAGGACTACAGCTTCTACAGCAAGACCAAGAAAACCTCCCAGGGCAAAAAATTCCGCCTGGATGAAACCGACGTCGTGAGCAACGTTGGCAGCCTGGTCAGCGCGGGGACGAACAGCACAGTCGTCGCCGGTGCAGACCTGCTGCTGGCTGGGAGTGCCGTCACTGCTGAAAAAGGCGCCACGCAGCTGGTGGCCGGCCAGGACGTGAACATCCTCGCCGTCAGTAACGCCGACAGCGCCCGCCACGAACGCAAGGAAAGCAAAAGCAGTTGGGGCGGCCTCAAGTCGAGCAAAGTCCAGGACAAAGTCGACGAAAAACGCACCACCGCCCTGGGCAGCATGGTCTCCGGCGAAACCGTCACGGTCGCCGCCAAGCGCGACGCCACGGTCACCGGCTCGTCCCTGGTCAGCACCGGCGACCTCGCTGTCCAGGCCGGCCGCGACCTGACCATCGACGCGGCGCAAAACACCTTCGCTCGCACCGACATGCACAAGGAAAAAAATCGCGACCTCACCGGCGTGCTGACCGGCAACAAGCTCGGTCTGGATGACATGACCGGCAACCAGAAGCTGTACATCAACAGCTCGAAGCACAACGGCACAGCCAATGAAATGACCTTGACCGGCAGCACGATTGGTTCGAGTGCGGGTAATGTGTCGCTGACGGCAGGGCGTGAGTTGAAGGTGGTGGCCAGTGATCTGGTGAGCACCAAGAACATGGAGTTGAGTGGGGCTGATGTCACCGTTACTTCGGGGATGGAGACGGCCAGTCAGACCAGTAAGGACAGTTCCAAGAGCTTGGCGGTTGGGCGCGTGATCGCGGGCACCGTGGTCGACACCGCCAACAGCATCCGCGACGCAGCCGAGGCGGCGCGCAGCTCCGACGACCCGCGCCTCAAGGCCGTGAAGATCGCCCAGGCGGCGCTGTCGATGTACAACCTGAATAACCAGGCGGGCGATCTCGCTAAACAAAGTACTGGCTTCAAGGACAAGACCGGTGGCTCTGCTGGCAACGGGTCGCTGATCAAGATCGGTACCGAACTGGCCAACACCCGTACCAAAAGCAGCAGCGAATACACGGCGCAGACCGCTCACCAGAGCAACCTCAACGCCGGGGGCAAACTGTCGATCATCGCTGCGGGCGATGCGCCGGGCACTGTGGGTGACTTGACGATTACCGGCAGTACGTTGAAAGCCGACAGCACGTTGCTGTCCGCGAAAAACAACATCCTGATGCAAAGCGCACAGAACACCACTGACCGTAAAAACGATGGCTCGCGCAACAGGACCGCTATCGGTGCCAGCTTTAACATAGGCGAGCAAAACGGTTTCACCATCGACCTCGGTGCACAAACCGCCAAGAACCTTGGCTCGGGTGGCTCGGTTACCCAGGTCAACACCACGTTGGACACCGGCTCGCTGGTGCTGCGCAGCGGCCAGGACACCAGCCTGATCGGGGCGCAGGTACGCGCTGAGCGTATCGATGCCAACATCGGCGGCAACCTCAACATCCTGTCGCGCCAAGACACCGAAACGTCCAAGAGCAAGCAGAACAGCGCGGGCTTCGGTGCGAGCATCTGCATTCCGCCGATCTGTTATGGCTCCCCGGTAACCGCGTCGGCGAACCTGGCGGCTTCGAAGATGAACAGCGACTACCAGGCGGTTACCGACCAGAGCGGCTTCTTTGCCGGTAAGGGTGGCTACACCATCGATGTGGCGAAAAACACCACCCTGCAAGGTGCGGTGATTGCCAGTGAAGCCACGGCCGACAAAAACCTGCTGCTCACCGATCGGCTGCTGGTCAGCGACATCAAGAATAAGAGCGAGATCAAGAGCCAATCGGCCGGCGTCAGCGTCTCCGGTTCCTACAGTAGCGGCGCGAGTACCCTCACGCCGGGTGCCTTGTATGGTATGTCGCTGAACGATTCGGACCACAGCTACACGCGCAGTGCCGTCAGCGAAGGCACGATCGTGGTGCGTAACCCCGAGGGTGCCAATGACCTGGTCGGCTTGAACCGCGACACGGCCAACGCCAACCAGCGTCTCGACAAGCCTGATGAAAAGGCCATGCAGGAACGCATGGATCTGATCAAGAGTTCGATGGAGTTGACCAAAGGGATTGGCGACGCCATTGCTGCATCGAGAATCAAAGCGGCTAACGACCCCAACAGTGAAGTCAGCAAGGCGGCGAGAGAGAAACTCGTGGCGAATGGGGTTGCCAACCCGACGCCAGCTCAGATCAGCCAGCAAGCCCAGCAGGATTATGGCGTTGGCAGCAGCTTCCAGAAGGCCAGCCAGGCGGTGACTGCCGTGGTGCAAGCGGCGATGGGGGGCAGCGTTGGTGGTGCGTTGGCAGGGGCGGCGGCGCCGTATCTGGCGCAAACGGTCAAGCAGATGACCGAGGGCGACCCGAACGCCAACTTGATGGCTCACGCCGTGCTGGGTGCGGTGTTGGCGCGGGCCGGTGGTAACTCCGCGCTGGCAGGGGCAGCCGGGGCCGTGGTGGCGGAGAAAACCGCACAGCTGATCAAAGAAAGTCTGTATGGCGGAGTCAGTAACGAAAACCTGTCCGAAGCGCAAAAGCAGACAATTTCCAGTCTCTCGACCCTGGCGGCTGGGCTCTCCGGATCGTTGGTTGGCAAGGACGCGCTGAATGCGGTGGCAGCCGCGCAGGTTGGGAAGAATGCGGTTGAAAATAACCTTTTGAGTCCAGCCAACGAATCTTTGCTTCAAAAGGCTCGCGATGCGATCAAACGCAACAAGTACACCTCCGAGGACGCAAAGACGCTGATTGCGCTCGATCAACAAGATCAGATTTCAGATGCTTTGGTTGAGCGCCTGCGCCGCAACCCAGACTCGATGTCGGCTGCCGATAAAGCCGCGGCGCAGGCGTATCTCGCGGATTACGCAAACGCACTCGTTGTGGCGTACGGGAAGGATGAGGCAGCTCGTCGCATCTACGCGCTTATGCGACCCGGTCCTCTGCGGCAAAGCAACGATGTGGCGTACGCAGCTGGGAATTCCATCAAAGACGCTTCCCTGGAACGGCTCTATCCCGGCGATCTGTCGGCGCAGATGAACCGCTCTCCTAGCGAAAACGAACAGCTTTACCGCGAAGCGCAACATATATGGCGCTTCGAACAGAACTATCAGGCAGAAGCTGCAGTTGGCACTCCTGCCTTGTATGCATTGGGCGGGTCGGTAGGCTTGGCAATACGGTTGGTGACTGCTGAAAGTGGGATATTGCAGATCACTTATGGTGGAGTACAGGCCAGCAACGGTGATGCGGGTGACGGTACCAAGAACATTTTTCTTGGGCTTTTGAACGCGTCGGCTGCGGGGTTGCCAAGTTTGTTTAAGGGACAGTCAGTCGCTGGCAGCACGAAGGTGACGATACCCAAAAATGAGAGCGTGGTTGGGGCAATACCCGACGCAGAGCTCGGCATTCTGGTTGATAGAAACGTTCTGCAAGCAGGCCCAAATTTCGCCAAGGGTAGCCTTGGTGCTGAAGGTGTTTTTCTTCCTCCTCAGGTAGTAGGTAGCCCTTATTTCATTCGAATCGATCCCATTAAAGGTCAAGGGCCGATGGCGATTGACTCATCTTTATTTACGTCCGGTCCAAAAACGATGGATGGAGGCGTTCGGAACTCCAAACAATTCTGGGCGGAGTGGAAAAATAACTACGGTGATACCCTTAGTCCACAAAACTTACTCCGTATTGAGGCAAAGCAGTCTCCAGTGGTCGATCAGCATTGGGTGGATAAATTTCCGGAACATCAGTCTTTTCTTGATGAAACCATTATTCACCACCATTTGGACTATGGTAAAAACGCGATTCCGCTCCCTAGCTCGGTTCATAGTAAGCAACCGGGATGGGGTATTTGGCATCCCGAACATTCAGGTCAATAGGTCACGTGATGATTAATGATTTAGATGGACTAATAAAATATTCCGAAAAAATGGCTGCCAGGTTTTCCGTCATTGCCTCAGAAATAAAGCTGTGTTCTCCTGGTTACTCAAAGAATTATTTGTCCTCGCTGAGGGAGGATGGACAACATTTTCCTGATGACTATCTGGTGTTGCTTGAGCGCGTGCAAGTGCTCGGCGTTTCAATCGGCCAATTGAATTTATGGCCAGTACCTTACGGGCGGCGCGAGTTATCGTCAGTCCTGATAGAGGCAAACAGAAGCCCTGAAAATCCATGGCTTACATTTTACAATGATAACGAAATTGTTGAGGTTGCACGTTGGGAAGCCAATATTATTTGTTTAGGGCGAAAAGACTCCAGTAATAACAGCAGGGCCTACTTCTTGGATATAAGTTCTGGTCATAAATTGAGTTTGCGGCCAATGGCAGACTCTTTTGAACAACTGATTATCGTCGCGGGCAATTTGCATGAGGTCTCAATGGATTATGAGGAAGAACCAGAATCCGGCGTGCAGGAGTTTTCTTTGCGCTTAGTGACTCTTGGAATTAAGGCGGATGCTTCCGCTTTATGGCTTGAGCTGTTGAATGAGGCACTTTACTAACGGAAAGTCGCCCGTCGGTGTCTTTTTCTAGTTGATAGGTCGAGAAATCAGAAGTCGGGGGGCAGACCACATTTTTATAAAGTTTCCAAATAAGCGGGAAAATTTTCTTGGTGGCGTGGCGGGCGTAATTACTGTAGTTATTGATGCTCTTTAAAAATCCATTTTTTTGGATTATTTTTCGTGATTTTTATATGCGGCTATGCTTAAGTCTCTGAAATTTTAAGGGGTTAATGTTGGAATAGGGATCAGGCCACGATTAGTGCACCAATGTATATTGGCGGTTTGCCCCCTATTTCTGCTGCGGTACGGCAGAGTGTATTTCATCGGGTGCCAATATCGATCTGGTTGATGCCAATACGTTGAAATGGATAAAAGCGGCCGATGCCAAGATAGTCTCCGATGTTGGAACGGCCATGGGTGGCATAGCAGTATTCACGACGGGAGGCGCAGCCGCTGTAAAGGTATTCCTGTCAGTGAGGCTGCGAGAGTATCCAATGCACTGGGTGTTGCTAAAGTCTGAGATGAACTGGCCGAAAGGGATATTGGTGCTTTCAAGGGAAATTAGTATGAAGTCGGCTTTGTACAAATACCGGTATCTATTGGGGGCATTGTTGTTGATCGCCGCGTTACTCAATTGTTTTCTTCGTTTTTGGGGCGATGCAAGGCCATTTTTCAGCGCTCTGATGCTTCAGTTGTGGTTTGGGCAAGCTGTGTTTGCATATCTGAGAGGCGGCTGGATCTCTATAGGTCCAGGTGGTTTAGGCAAAGATGCAAGCCCTGTGGGGCGGGCATCACTGGCGTGCGTGTCTTTTGTTATTTATTTGTTGGGGTTTGTATTGGAATTTAGTCAATGAAAATAGGGGGCAGACCACGGTTACATTAATGGTGGTTTGACCTCTATTTCCCTGCTTCTAACAATCATGTTCCCTATGCAGACTAAAATATGAATATGTCTATCGTTCGGAAGGGTGTTGTTGTCACTGGCGAATATTCTGGCTGGGAAATTGTTGTTGCGGACGACCGTGATGGCGATACTGGTGGGTATTATCTTTACTTGAAAAAAGGTGATATTGAAGGGTTTGAATATTGGTTCGAGCGTGAGGCAGGTCTTCAGGCTCAGTTAGTTGATTTTGAGGTGAAGTGGATAGTTTTACAAGTTTAATTCGCATGGCTTTTAATTTACCTTTGGCACGAAATTGGGGTCCCGAAATCGGAATCAGACCACGCTTTAATGATGGTCTGAGCCCTATTTCCCCTGTTTCAGTTCCTACGGATTTGAATGCAAAAACTTTGACAAAGCAGGCCAAAGAATTTAACTCTTCTCAGTCGGATTGTTGGACGTTGCGGGCTCGGAGCGGGGAGTAATTAGGCGTGGATTATTCGAGAATAATTAATCTTATTGGAGAGTCGGAATTCGTTGAGTTTTCTGATTATGGTGACGGGATTGCTGATGAGTGGATTTATAAAGCTGAAACTCGTCTTGGGTTGAAACTGCCTGATAGCTATAAATGGTGGCTGAAGTGTTATTCTGGCGGGGAAATATCTGGGGAGGAGATTTATAGTATTTGCGAAATGGATTTTGACAGTGTAAATGGTGGTGATATCGTTTATATGTCAATCGTTAACGGTCGAAATGGGTTGTGTGGGAAGGAGAGGCTATTTATCTGTGAAGCGCCGGGGACAGGGGAATCATTTTATTTTGCCACGGACGATGGTCTTAATGATGGGGAGTATCCTGTTTATAGGCTTGATCTTTCTAATCAAGCTTCTAGTGTGTACGCGAAAAATTTTATCGATTTCTTAGAAAAAAGAATAATGGCTTACAGTTGATTAATGATTATGGAGAAAGGGAAATCAGGGGCAGACCACCGTCACAATCCTTAGCCAGTTAACAGCGATTAAAGGTTATGTGGATTGGCGAGCCCAGCAGTAATATGCGCGGCGCCAGCATTTGCATTAAGGACGATCAATGAAACCCGCAAAATTCTCCCTCCAGGCCTTCCTGATGGCCTGCCTCATCCCCGGCTGGGGTTTGGTGTATGTAGGCCGCACGCAGTGGGGTATCCGGGTCGCAGCGTTGTTGCTCGGCGGGGTCGCGCTGATGGGCGCCTTGGGGTTGGTCACTACGCCCCTTGGGCTGTATGCATTCTTCGCTTTCGTCATCACGGTCAAACTGACCTCTGCCATCGTGTCCGCCGTGTTGGCCCGTCGCTACAGCGGTCCGCCCAATGTGCCGCGTAAACGCTTCCACGCTCTTTACGTCGGCGTGGTGGTGATCCTGGTGCTGACGCTGGACGTCTTTCGGGTGCCGTTGTTGGGCTTCAAAAACTATTACATTCCATCGGGGTCGATGGTTCCGACGTTGTCGATTGGCGACTACATCATGTCGGACCTGCGGGCTGGCGTGCCCAAAGTGGGGGATATCGTGGTGTATCGCTGGAATGGCACCGAGGCGGTCAAACGGGTGGCGGGAATCGGTGGTGACACTCTGGCCATCGTCAATGGCGAGGTTATCCGCAACGGTGAGAACCTGGGTTTGTTTCACGCACCGGCTGAGCGCGTCAAAAAGGACTACTCCCTTGAGTTGGCGCCACTCCAGGTAGCGCCGGGGCATGTGTACCTGTTGGGCGACAACCGTGATGTCAGCAACGACAGCCGCTTCATGGGCCAGGTTGCGCTTGAGGATGTGGTGGGCAAGGTCTCCGGCATCTGGTTTTCGAATGAACGAGCGCGTATCGGGACGACGTTTCCATGAGCTTTTCGAGTATCGGCTGTCGGATCGCCCAGTGGCTGTGCCTGCTGCTGATGTGCGTCAGCGCCATCGCGTTCATCCTGGCCTGGGCCTACCTCTATCGTGATTCGTCTTGGTTGGGCACGGCCGCGGCGGGTTTCGTCTGGGGTGGGATCGGGTTGTTGTTCGCGTGTGTGTTTGAACGGTCTCGAACCGCCGCCGCCGTGCTGCGATTCATGCTGACTCGGACATCGGCGTTGCTGGTGTTTGCCGCCGGGGTGGCCTATCTGGTTGGTCTGCTGTGGGTCGGGCCGGAGCAGGACTTTATGGACGCTCAGTTAAAGGGCGCGTCGTGCGGTAAGTACACGGGCACGATTGAGAAAGGGTGGGAGCAAATCTGCGCCCGTTCACATTCAGAACAGCCACAAACGCCATGAGGTTAAAGCCACCGGGTATGGACGCGAGCGGGCATGTACAACGTGTGCCGGCCTCAATGACATCTCTTCGACTTTTGGATAAATGACTGTATGAGCGAATCAGTATCGGCCGCAGGCACCTGGAATTTCGCCAGCCCAGGCAAGCGCCTGCTCGGCTATTTCATCGATATGGCCGTGGTGCTTTTCCTGCTGTTTTTGAACCGAAACCTGGACTACGCCTATTTCTATCTGGGCTCTGCAGGAGGCCCGGCATTGTTTGATGCCCTCCACTATGTGCTGCTGTTTTCAGCCTTCGGGTACTACTTGTTTTGCGATGCCTTGCCCAATGGCCAGAGCTTGGGCAAGCGGGTATGCGGCACGGCCGTGGTGGGTTACCCGTACCCCACGAACTGCACGCTGTTCCAATCGTTCCTGCGCAATTTTCCGAAGCTGCTGTTCAGTGTGCTAGACGGTCTTTTTGTACTGTTCGGCCTGCGTCGTCGCTTGGGCGATATGTTGGCCAAGACGATCGTCGTCAATACCTGAGCAGGGCGGCCTGGACGGGCCGCCCGGTTTAACTCAGGACGGGTTGGCGTTCAGCCTGCGACTGATCACGTCCAACAAATCACAGCCGTCACGCAACGGAATCGCCAGCAGATGGGCGAAGTCCTGCAGCACCACGGCATCGCTGCTGAGCTGATCGCGGAAGGCCAGGTTTTCCAAGAGTTGGGTGACGGCTTGGATGCGATGCACGGCGGCGTCGTGGAGGACGTCGAGGGGGGCTTGGGTGTCGATGAGCAGGGCGGGGACGGTGCAGTCGTGGCCGGTCAGGGGCATGTAACGGTTCATAATTGGCACTCTGTTAAGTGGTTGAGACCACCACTCAATCGTCGCCAAACGAATGGGTGGCAGCTGTACGCAGGTTGGCGAACCGGCAACAGAGTAAACCGGCAGACCCGGAGGTCTCCCGCGCACAGCCGCCATAAAAGGCACGGCTTTGCGGGTGCAAAAACACCTGCATGAAAGCGGATTGCTTTTGCACTCTGTTGTCAGGTCGCCAAACCTGATCGCCATTTGGACGACGGCCGGACTATAAGCCCCTCACCCAAAACCGCGCAAGGCATCAGGGTGATGGCACAATGCCTCATGTAATGCCATCCGCTGCCGACACACTGGCGATGCACAGACGCATCAAAAATCTGAACCGGCCTTCGCCGGCGTTTTCGAAACCGCCCCACCGCTACCCACAAGGAAGAAATACATGATCAAGTTGTTCTGCAAAGCCGCTGTCGTTGTGTCCCTGGCCACGCTGTTTGGCTGTTCTTCGACGCCGTCGGTAGAGAAGATGCAGGCTGACGTGGCGAGCTATTCGCTGCCCAAGGCTGCTGTGGCCGATAAAGGCTTGGTGTATGTCGTACGCCCTAGCAACGTCGGGATGCTGGTACGGTTCAACGTGTTTCTGGATGACAAGGAAGCCGACTCGGAGATGGGTTACAACCGCGGTAACCAATACATCTATTTTTTCGTGACGCCGGGCAAGCATGTGATCAGCTCCAAGGCTGAAAACTGGGCGGACATGCCAATCGACGTCAAGGCCGGTCAGGTGGTTTACCTCAAGCAGGAAGTCGAAATGGGCTTCGCCGTGGCGCGCAACAGTCTCAAAGTACTGAGCGATCTGGAAGGCCGCTATCTGGTCAAGGATGCGTCCTTGGGCACCGTGGCAAAAGAAAGCAAGTAACTAAAAACACTTAAGACGGCCGGGCCCCGAGCTCGGCCGTTGTCGCTGTTCATCCGCCCTGCACACTTAGCTTGATAAGGGGCTGACACGCGATTCTTCAACCCTCGTTGACTGACCACGACATAAGCCGGAGTGGCACCGTATGGACGCAAATCCCCCGCTAAGCGCCTGACCCTTCCGGCCCGCAATTATTTAGACCCAAGGAAGCTGTCAATGAAACTGTATCGTCTGTTTATCTCGCTCGCTGCGGTGGCGACCTGCACCAGCAGCTTCGCCGCGGCGCCTGCCCTGCAAAGTTTTCTCGCCTGCGACCAGAACTCCCTGGCGGTGGTAAGCCAGCCAGGGCTCAAGGAACGTGTTGCCCATAAGCTGGAGAACGGCAAGATCACGCTCAGTGGCGGCACAAAATCCGATATGGGCCAGCGTTGGATGTTCGATACGCCACTGACGCTTGACGGTGTGACCTTGACCGGCTTTTTCGCCGAAGACCAGGACCTGATGGGCTCGCGCATCATTAACTGGGGTTTCTACACCGAGCAGGCGCCCGACGCGCTTTACGCACAACTGAGTAAAGTACCGGGTACGGCGTTGGAGAAAGCCAACGGTATCTACGCGCGTGCGCAGATCTGGTCGCACAAGCAATCAGCCTGGGTGCCGGAAGGCGGCGATGACAACGCGGGCAAGCTGGTCACCGATACCGCCGAACGCATCTTGATGGTCGAGCCCGCACCCGGTGACCTGGCCAAGGCCAGCAATGGCATGATCACCTGTTCGGTTCAGGGTGCGGTGAGTGCAGCGATGCTCAAGACCACTCGACCTGACCTGATCAAGTGAACTGAGGCCGGCAAGGATACCGCGGGCATGCTCAATGCCTGCGGTGTTCTCTGGTTTTTCGCGAGCAAGCTCGCTCCTACAGGGGGCGGGGTTACAGCAACTTGCGCTGCACCGGTTCATCCAGCGTACTGCGCGTCAGCGCCTCGACCACTTCCCGTGTATCGCTCTGGAACGGGATGCCCACGATCTGCACCAGGCACGTACGCCGGGTGCAGCGCGCGATGGCCCTGGAGGGCGGTCATGTTGAATTTGAGCGTGACGTCCTGCTCGCCCATAACTTGAGGGAATGTGCGCCACCGCACGGCATCCGACGAAACACCTTGAGAAGCGCCCTCAACCCCGTAAAATGCCGCGATTGTTTAAAGCACGATACTTTTCAGGGATGAATTCAGACATGCGCGCGTTTGCCGTATTCCTCTGCGTCTGCCTACTGGCGGGCTGCGCCTCCAAGCCGGAGTACTACATCTCGCCGGCGCCGGTCACCATTCCCAAGACAGCCACTTACTGGCTCGACACGTTTGATGTTGAGGTGGTGGGCAAGAACGAGCGTTTCTTGCCGGATGACAAGGTTCGCCAGCAACTCGGTGTCGATCTGGTCGACCGCCTGCTCAGCGCCAAGCGCTATGCGACCAGCAAGGAAAAGGCCGATTACCTGCTGGATGTCAGCATCGTCTATACGCGCCATATCCCGGACTCCAAAGGCGGCCTCTCGACGTTGATCGTTGATGACAACACCATTCTGGCCGCTGTCGATTTCAGTTATCGGGTCAAGGTCAGGAAGGGGGCTGGCGAGGTCCTGCATTTTGCCAAGACGCGTAACAACCTCGTGCCTGCCGGTGTGATGGGTGAAGCGCAAAAATGGAAGACCATGGGCGGCATCATCACCAACTCCGGTAACTCGAGCGTCGAGCGTTTTTATACCGGCGTGTTGAGCCGCGACATCGTCGATGATCTGCGCGATATCCCGTCTCGCTAACGTTGCCCACTACCGATTTATCACCCCCAGGAGCACTACGTGAACACACTGTCCAAAATCCTGCTGTCGGGCCTCACCGCCGCAGCGCTGTTGACCGTGGCCGGTTGCGCCACGGAGAGCAACCGCGCCATGCCGGTGGAACAAGTCGCCAGCGCCAACGTCGCCTATTCCGGCGTGCGTGTGCCCATCGCCGTGGGCAAGTTCGACAACCGCTCCAGCTACATGCGCGGCATCTTCTCCGACGGCGTCGACCGCCTCGGTGGCCAGGCCAAGACCATCTTGATCACCCACCTGCAGCAGACCAACCGCTTCAGCGTGCTGGACCGCGACAACATGGGTGAAATCTCCCAGGAAGCCGCGATCAAAGGCACCGCGCAGAAGCTCAAGGGCGCTGACTACGTGGTGACCGGCGACGTGACCGAGTTCGGTCGCAAAGAGACCGGCGACCGCCAGTTGTTCGGCATCCTCGGCCGTGGCAAAACCCAGGTGGCCTACGCCAAAGTCGCACTGAACATCGTCAACATCAGCACCTCCGAAGTGGTGTATTCCACCCAGGGTGCCGGTGAATACGCGCTGTCCAACCGTGAAGTGGTCGGCTTCGGCGGCACCGCCAGCTACGACTCCACCCTCAATGGCAAGGTCCTGGACCTGGCCATGCGCGAAGCCATTAACCGCTTGGTCGACGGCATCAACGCCGGCGCCTGGAACCCGCGCAACTGATCAGCAACCTCTCAAGGAGCAGTACACGGATGAGCAAGGCAGTGAAGTCGGCGCTGATGCTGACAGCAATCGCGGCGGTCGCCGGGTGCCAGACGGCGCCTCAGCCCCTGTATCAATGGGAAAGCTACCAGCCGCAGGTTTACGAGTACTTCAAGGGCGAGCCCAAGGAAGCGCAGGTCGAGGCGCTGGAGCGTGATCTGCAAAAGATCAACGCCAGCGGCCGCAAGGCGCCGCCGGGCTACCACGCGCACCTGGGCATGCTGTACCTGAGCATGGGCAAGGACGACCAGATGGTGCAGGAATTCCGCACCGAGAAGGCGCTGTTTCCCGAGTCTGCTTCGTACATGGACTTCCTGCTGAAAAACGCCAAGACCGGAGTGGCCACTAAATGAGCCTGTTAAAACTCACCGGCGCCTTGCTGGCCCTGGCTTTGCTCGGCGGTTGCGCAGCCCCCAAGACCATTGATTACACGGCGTACAAGCAGGCGCGGCCCAAGTCGATCCTGGTACTGCCGCCGATCAACGAGTCGCCGGAAGTGCAGGCCTCGTACAGCCTGGTCTCGCAAGTGACCTACCCGCTGGCCGAAGCCGGCTACTACGTGCTGCCGATTGCCCTGGTGGACGAAACCTTCCGCCAGAACGGCCTGACCACCGCCAACGATATCCAGGGCGTGCCACCGGCCAAGCTGCATGACATCTTCGGCGCGGACGCGGCGCTGTACATCACCGTCAGCGAGTACGGCACCAAGTACATGCTGATCTCCAGCGACACCGCAGTGACGGCCTCGGCCAAACTGGTGGACCTGCGCACCGGCACCACCCTGTGGACCGGTTCGGCGCGTGCCTCCAGCGAGGAAGGTAACAACAACAGCGGCGGCCTGATCGGCATGCTGATCACGGCGGCGGTCAAGCAAGTGATCAACAGCTCCACCGATGCGGCGCACCCGATTGCCGGCATCACCAGTGCACGCCTGCTGTCGCCGGGCCAACGCGCGGGGATCCTGTACGGCCCGCGTAACCCGAAGTACGGCACGGATTGATATCCGGGTTCTGAGAACACCACGGTCCAAATGTGGGAGGGGGCTTGCCCCCGATAGCGGTAGATCAGTCAGTACATGTTTGACTGACCCACCGCCATCGGGGGCAAGCCCCCTCCCACATTTGAATGTCCGTGTTATTTGAATCAGGGTTAACCCGAACATCCCGCACCCTGCGTCTGACCTTGTGAACGGATCATTCATTCACGAGGTTCAGCCCATGTCCCGTCCCCTGCTTTTCCTGCGTCCTGCCGCCCAAGGCTTTGCCGTCACCATGGTGGTGGCGCTGGCCGGTTGCGGGCTGTCTTCGTCCCCCGAGTTGGCCAAACCGGCCGAGCCCGTCGCCGAGTTGCAACGCGCGTCACCCCAGGGCGCCTTGGTCAAACGCATGGCAATGCCCGCGCCAATGCGCATGCAGGAATCAGCGGCGATGGACTACCGCAGCGAACCCCGCGAGCAATACGCGAACCTGCCGGACAACCCGGTACATCGGGTGGCCGAAACGCCGGTGTCCACCTTCAGTGTGGATGTCGACACGGGCAGCTACGCCAACGTCAGACGCTTCCTCAACCAAGGCAGCCTGCCGCCCGAGGGTGCTGTGCGACTGGAGGAAATGGTCAACTACTTCCCCTACCACTACGCCTTGCCCACCGACGGCTCACCGTTTGGCGTGACCACCGAAGTCGCCGCCACACAGTGGAACCCGCACACCCAACTGCTGCGCATCGGCATCAAGGCGTCCGACCGCGCCGTGGCGGACCTGGCGCCGGCCAACCTGGTGTTCCTGGTGGACGTGTCCGGCTCCATGGATCGCCGCGAAGGCTTGCCGTTGGTGCAAAGCACCCTGAAATTGCTGGTGGACCAGTTGCGTGATCAGGACCGGGTTGCGTTGGTGGTGTATGCCGGTGAGTCCCGCGTGGTGCTCAAGCCTACGTCGGGTCGCGACAAGGCCAAGATCCGCAATGCCATTGATCAACTCACCGCCGGCGGGTCCACGGCAGGCGCATCCGGCATCGAACTGGCCTACCAGATGGCCCGCGAAGGCTTTATCGACAAGGGCATCAACCGCATCCTGCTGGCCACCGACGGTGACTTCAATGTGGGCGTCAGCGACTTCGACAGCCTCAAGCAAATGGCCGCCCGGCAGCGTAAAAGCGGCGTGTCCCTGACCACCCTCGGCTTCGGTGTGGATAACTACAACGAACACCTGATGGAACAACTGGCCGATGCCGGCGATGGCAATTACGCCTATATCGACAACCTGCGCGAAGCCCGCAAGGTGCTGGTGGATCAGCTCAGTTCAACCCTGGCAGTGGTCGCGCGGGATGTGAAGTTGCAGGTGGAATTCAATCCGGCACAGGTCAGCGAGTATCGACTGCTGGGCTATGAAAATCGCGCCCTCAAGCGTGAGGATTTCAACAACGACAAAGTCGATGCCGGTGAGATCGGCGCAGGGCATACCGTGACCGCGCTGTATGAAATTGTGCCGAAGGGCGAGAAGGGCTGGTTGGAACCATTGCGCTACACCCGCGTGCCCGCCGCTGAAGGCGGTGCCAATGAGCTGGCGATGTTACGTGTGCGCTACAAGCCTGCCACGGGCGGTGATAGCCGCTTGATCGAACGGCCCATCAGCAAGGAAGTCACCCAGGCCAGCGACGACCTGCGCTTCTCGGCGGCGGTGGCCGCCTTCGCCCAACAGCTCAAGGGCGATGGCCGCTACACTGGCAGCATGAGTTTGAAGGACACCGCCGCACTGGCCCGCTCGGCCAGGGGCGATGACCCGTTCGGCCTGCGCAACGAGTTCGTGCAACTGGTGGAACTGGCCCAAAGCCTGAAACCCTGATCTCGACCACGACACGGATCAAATGTGGGAGGGGGCTTGCCCCCGATGGCAGTGGGCCAGTCAATACATCTGTTACTGATACACCGCCATCGGGAGCAAGCCCCCTCCCACACATGAACAGCGTTAAATTTATAAAAGGAGTTCGCCCCCTACATGGCTGTTCCAGATGACCCACCCAGCGACGAATCGCTGCTGGCCCGTTACCGAACCGGTGACGCCGCCGCGTTCGAAGCCTTGTACGCGCGGCATCGCCAAGGCCTCTACCGCTTCCTCGTGTCCCTGAGCAACAAGGCTGAACTGGCCGAGGAAATCTACCAGGAGACCTGGCTCAGCCTGATCCGCAGCAACACCCAGCCACAGGGCCGGGCGAGCTTTCGTACATGGCTGTTCCAGATTGCTCGCAACCGCCTGATCGACCATTGGCGCAAGCACGGCATCCACAACCCGCTGCACGACAGCTACGATGAGCAACTGCACGCCCAGGCCGACGACCGCGCCGGCCCTGAGCAACAACTGAGCCTGAGCCGCGACCAGGCGCGCCTCGACGCCGCCCTGCAAGACTTGCCCGAAGACCAGCGCGAAGTCTTCCTGCTGCGCCTGCACGGCGACCTCGAAGTGCCGCAAATCGCGGCCCTCACCGGCGCCCCGCTGGAAACCGTAAAAAGCCGCCTGCGTTACGCCCAGCAGAAACTGCGCCGCCTGCTGGCCGAGGAGATACTCGCATGACCGACTCCCGACACACTCCCGACTCCGACGACGTGCTGATCCAGCATTACCGTCAACACAGCACCGGCGAGCCGCCCGCGTCCCTCGATGCCTTCATCCTCAACGCCGCCCGCCGTGAAGCCCCGGCGCCGCCACCGAGCCTGTGGCAACGCTGGCTGCAAGCCTGCCAACGTCCGCGCTGGCAAATGGCATTCGCCACCGTGGCCGGCTTGGCGCTGATGATCGGCGTGGTCACGCGCTCGCCAGTGCCGCAACCCGAAATCTCCACCGCGACCTTCTCCGCTATGCACGAGGAAGCCGCCCGCCCGGCGCCGCAAGCGTTGTCCGCACCGGCGCCGATGGCGCGCATCGCCACCGCGCCCAAGGCTGAAAGTGCACCGGTTCAGGCTGAAATTGCAGGTGCGATGGCTGATGAATCGAGCGCCAGACTCAGCAAGCGCGCGCCGTCAGCGTTGCCGTCGCTGGAGCAAGAGTTACAGGCGATAGTGCGCTTGCGTGAAGCGGGTCAAAGCAAAGCCGCGGATGAAAAACTGCTGGCGTTGCACGCGCGTTTCCCCGAAGAAGACCTGCCGGCGCGGCTGGAGGCGTTGCGCAAGCATTGACCACAAAAGACAGAACGGGCCACAGGTTACCGGTGGCCCCGCGTTCAACGCCGCGCATCAAAAGCCATGCGCACCGCCAGACCTGCCAGCACCGTCCCCATCAGCCAGCGCTGTACCAGCTGCCATACCGGCTTGGCCGCCAGAAACGTCGCGATGGAACCGGCCATGATGGCGATCACCGCATTGACGCTCACACTGATCATGATTTGGGTAAAGCCCAGCACGATGGATTGCGTCAGCACGCTGCCGTGGCCGGTGGGGGTGATGAATTGGGGCAGCAATGACAGGTACATCACCGCCACTTTCGGGTTCAACAGGTTGGTCACAAAACCCATCATGAACAGCTTGCGGGGACCGTCCCTGGGCAAGTCGCGCACATGAAACGCCGAGCGCCCGCCGGGCTTGACCGCTTGCCAGGCCAGGTACAACAGGTAGAGCGCACCGCCGAGCCTGAGCGCGTCATACGCATACGGCACCGCCATCAGCAACGCGGTAATACCCAGCGCCGCGCACAGCATATACACGACGAAACCCAGTGCCACGCCGCCCAGGGAAATCAACCCGGCCAGCGGCCCCTGGCAGATCGACCGCGAAATCAGGTAGATCATGTTCGGGCCGGGCGTCAGCACCATCCCAAGCGAAATCAGACCATACGCCAGCAGGCTCGACAGTTCGGGCATGGGTTAACTCCTGTAGGTTGAGCGCTTCGTTGCGCAGGTTGAATGCGCCTGATGGTAGGGCGGGAGAAAGGCGCGCGTTAGATACAGATCGGCTGACAAAACGTCATACAGGGCGCTTGCACTCATACCAACCTGTGGCGAGCGGGCTTGCCCCGCGTTGGGTTGCGCAGCAGCCCCAAGACCAGGCGCAGAGGAGTGCCTGATACACCGCATTCGTCTTCATCAGGGGCGCTTCGCACCCCAACGCGGGGCAAGCCCGCTCGCCACAGGTTACTGTTTACCCTTTCTACTTCTTAACTGACTGACATTAGGGCTTGCGCTGAGACGCAACGTCTCACGGTCTCGTCGCTACCGTGCGCGATCTGGCATGGCGCGTCTCGTTTGACCTCGATGCCGGCCACCCTTGGGTTTGCATTCGGTGGCTCTAGGAGAGGGGCGTCCAGACGTTTTTGCGCAACTGGCACCGGCCTTGCTCTGGCCCCTTGCAACCCACCCGGCGCGCCAGTGCCAACCGTTTCAAGGAGACTTCGCTATGAACCTTTCGAGCAACTCGCAACGCAGCATGCGTGCCGCTGTCTGGCACGGTCGTAACGACATCCGCGTCGAAGACGTGCCGCTGCCCGTCTCGCCGCCTGCCGGTTGGGTGCAGATCCGCGTGCAATGGTGCGGCATTTGCGGCTCCGATCTGCATGAGTACGTGGCCGGCCCGGTGTTCATTCCGGTCGACGCCCCGCACCCGCTGACCGGGATAAAGGGCCAGTGCATTCTCGGTCATGAGTTTTGTGGCGAGATCGTCGAACTCGGTGCCGGCGTGGAGGGTTTCAGCGTCGGCGAGCCGGTGGCGGCCGACGCCTGCCAACACTGCGGCACGTGCTACTACTGCACCCACGGGCTCTACAACATTTGCGAGAACCTGGCCTTCACCGGCCTGATGAACAACGGTGCCTTCGCCGAACTCGTCAACGTGCCCGCCAACCTGCTGTACAAGCTACCGGCGAACTTCCCCGCTGAAGCCGGTGCACTGATCGAGCCTCTGGCCGTCGGCATGCACGCGGTGAAAAAAGCCGGAAGCCTGCTCGGGCAAAACGTCGTGGTGGTCGGTGCCGGCACCATCGGCCTGTGCACCATCATGTGCGCCAAGGCGGCGGGCGCGGCGCAGGTGATCGCGCTGGAAATGTCCGGCGCGCGCAAGGCCAAGGCCAGGGAAGTGGGGGCGACCCATGTGCTCGACCCCAACGAATGCGATGCCCTGGCCGAAGTACGCCGCCTCACCGGCGGGCTCGGCGCGGATGTCAGTTTCGAATGCATCGGCAACAAACACACCGCCAAACTCGCCATCGACCTGATCCGCAAGGCCGGCAAGTGCGTATTGGTGGGCATCTTCGAAGAGCCCAGTGAATTCAACTTCTTCGAGTTGGTTGCCACGGAGAAACAGGTACTCGGTGCGCTGGCCTATAACGGTGAGTTCGCCGACGTGATCGCTTTTATCGCGGATGGGCGGCTGGACATCTCGCCACTGGTGACGGGGCGCATTCAGCTGGAGGAAATCGTGGGGCAGGGCTTTGAGGAGCTGGTTAAAAACAAGGAACACAATGTGAAGATCATTGTGTCGCCTGCCAGGGTCTGACGCGCACGCTCAACGCCGCAGTCTTTGCCCCACTCCTGACTCCCCAAGCAAGCAGAGAAGGGGAGTGGGGCGCGTGTGGGCTCGACTGAAAAGCTCGGCCCGTCGAGATCACCGTGAGGACGTGCGTGAGCGTGAAGTGGCGATGACCGCCCCCGTAATGATCAACACCGCGGGGATCATCAGGATCGGCTTGGCCTCGCTTTGCCCCACGGCAATCAGCAGCAGCGTGGAGAACAGCGGCGCCAGGTAAGACAGGGCGCCCAGCATCGATAGGTTTCCGTGCTTGGTCGCGTGGTCCCAGGCGAAAAAAGCCAGGCCTACCGGGCCCAGCCCCAGGGCAATGATCGCCGCCCACTGGCCCGGCTCAGGCCGCACCGTGGTTTCGAAAGCCAAGTGGCAGAGCCCCCCGGCCACTGCCACCAGCCCGCAGATTCCCCCGATGATGCTGCTCGGAACATGGCTGAACCGCCGGTTGAACACCGAATAAATCGCCCAGACCCAGGCACACGCAAAGGCTGCGGCGTAACCGATAACCGGCATCGACGCACCGTCACTCCGGGCCCGCAGCTGCATGATGAAGGCCGTCCCCGCCAGGCCGAGCAAGGCGCCCAACAGCTGGCGCTTGCGCAGCGACTCGCCGGTGGCAAAGCTCGACAGCAGCACGATCAGCAGCGGCCACAGGTAGGCAATCAGGCTGGCTTCAGCCGCAGGCGCGGCCTTCAGGGCAAAGAAATACAACGCGTGATAGACAAAGATGCCGGCAAATCCCGTCGCCCACACAGACCAGGGCTGGCGCCAACTGCTGAACCCTGCTGCGCCACGCCGCCCCAGCACGCACAGGCTGGCCACGAACGCGACCGCGAAGCTCGACGCCAGCAACTGAAAGGCCGGGATCCCGGCGGTCAAGGTGGTCAGAAGCGCCAGGCACGCCCACAAAAACACGGCAATCACCCCGATCAGCGTCGCACTGGCGGCGCCCTTGGCAAGGGTGATGGATGGGTTGGAAGTGCTCATGCAAGCCCCGTCTGCGGATAATCCTCAAGCGCGAACAATAGAAAGGTCGAGAGAGCGAGTATTGATCAGGCCCGCCAAAGAATTGTTCGGGACTGCTGTTTTTTCAGGGGAGGGGCCCTTGTTTACGCACCACGGCCGGCGTCAGATGGCGGGCTTTCTTCAGGGCATGGGTTAACGCACTCTGGTCGGCGTACCCGGCGCGATGCGCAATATCAATGATCGACAAAGACGTTTGGCGCAGCAGGTCAATGGCCAGATTCAGGCGCAAGTTCGCGATATGCGAGAACGGCGTCGTGTTCAGGTGCTGCCCAAACAGCACATACAAACGCCGCTCACTCGTGCCCGCATAACGCGCAATATCATGCACCGTCAGGGCGCTGCCCAAGTGCTGCTCAATGTAGGCCAACGCGCGAGCAAGAATGAACTGGCCGGGATCACTCCGCGCAACCTCGGGCTGCAATAACGAACACAACAGCAACCGACTCCAGGACTCGGCCATCGCGAGCGAGCCGACCAACCGTGGCCCGTTGCAGCTGGCGTAATCGAGCAAATGCCGTATATCGGGCCTGACCGCAAAAAAGCGCTTGTCGTTGAGTGGCTCAAATGACGCAATCGTGCCCTGCTGCGCTTCGCCACCGTCGGTCGAAACGTCCAGCACCAGGAAACGGTTATGGGGGTTGGCCAGAAACGTATGCCGGGCCCCGGCAGAAATCACCACCCCCTGACTCGCATCGACCTTGCCACCTCGTCCGTCGACCTCAATCTCCATCGACCCGGATTGGGGGAGCACGACTTGATGAAAGTCATGCTGGTGAAGCTCAACCTGGCCGGAGTAAGAGCGCAATGACAGGGAGAGCAATTGGGGGGTGGTGGTGCTCATCCGTGAGTCTCCGGGGGTGAGGGGGGTATCGTATGTCAGCGGTCTGGTTGGATGCCAGAGTGTATCTGGGGGGATTCGTGGGGGGGGAAGACAGCGGTAAACCGTTAGACACAAGAAAGCCCGCACGGGGCGGGCTTTTTGGGGTGTTTTGTAGAGTGTCTGAGACAGCACGAGACTGCTATATGGTGCCCGGCGTCGTTTGAACTGGTCGGTAAGATGCCCTGTTTATAAGGGGGCTTGTGGTGGTGTCTCGGTTAGGCATACACAGGGGCATACACGCCCCCCGGTGCTGGGTGTGCATCTGGCTTGAAATACGTCTGTATGCCCAGGTCTAGCACTGGTAACGGTCCTTGATCATCCTATCGAAATACGTACCTTTCGAGCCGGCACCCATTAGGCCTTGATGGATGTTAGGTGGGACGCGGCAGTAGTCGTAAGTACGCCCTTGCTTGAACGTGATTTTCATCCTGCCTGTAGCTGGGTCATAGCCGACCGCTGTGATCGCCGTCGAGTTGACACGAACCATATCCATAGCGCTTTCCCTACCCCTGATTGATGACGTTCTTTGTTCTGATACTAGTCGGTGTTTCGTTCGGCGGTGCCATTGCGTCCGTGCAAAAGTTGGGCGGGGCTGAAAAGCCGCTGGGGACCCTGAGGTTTTTCTTCCAGTACGGGGCATGAAACCCGCGGGATCGAGTTAGTGGGAGGCATTGGAAGTTACTGAAATTTCAATCGTTGAAATTGAAAGGATCTTGAAGAAAAAGAGCCATCGTTACCGCTTCGGTAAAGGTGGCTGTATCTGTTGCTGATAGTGAACACCTGCATAGCGTCAACCACGGTAATGGGTGTCAACCACGTCAACCTGTCAACCAACTTAAAAAATCCAGCCGCTAACACGAACGCGCGGGTTCTATGCCCCGTGTCTATCGGAAATGCCCAGGGTCCCCATCGGCTTTCCGATTCATAGGGCAAATGCACTGGTGAACAGCAGTTCACCCGGTTCACCTGTTCACTAAGCTGGGCTCCTTTCCGCTGACACGATCACGCGGGTTTCCTACCCCGTGCTAAACCGACATGCGCAGGGACCCTCGCTAACTAACCAAAGCCAAGAGCATGATCGATCTCCCTTCGCTGGAGGAGCAATACTAATGGGGCTCCGGGGATACACTAATAAACCGTGTTACGGGTGTTACGCGTGTTACGTGACATGCTAACTGATTGATTTTAAAGTGTTTGTGTAGTGTTACACGGCTGCTCTTCGCTTGCCGATAGACGTGTTACATGGCAAATAGGTGTTACATCAATAGTGCTCTACGAGGAGCGGCTTATGATGATTCGGGTGACTGACATTCGACCAGAGCCCTTCGATTAGAAAGGCCGCAACCGCCAAAAGGCGGACATTCAACCAGAGTTGCTGCGGTCAAAAATACTCGTTGAGTTTTGGAATTGGGAGACCAAGGTTTAGCTTCGCTCAACAAGATCGACAAGGCGTAAATAACGTGAATCCGATTTCAGATCAGGCTGGGTTTCCGCGATCAGAGCTAGCACCTTTGGCAACTCGTATGGAGGGTGTGTGAGAATCTGGGGTGTCACTCTGTTCATCAAATCCAACGTTGTTTCAGGGAATAGAACGGTAATCGGTTTTTCATCGTTTAACTCTCGAGTGAACCGGTAGAACGGATGATCATTTGTCTCCACTGCCACCAAAAATTTCTTTACCGCTTCATAGACCGCGGGGAAACTATCGCCGGTGTCATCAAGCATGCCTATCCAGGCCCTCATCGATGATGAGGTCCTATATCGGCGTTCTCTTGGCCAGTCCTTGTTGATTAAAGGGATGACGTGTTTGGCCCAACCGCCCTCGTTTTTCTGTCCAACCTGGCCCAGCCAGGAGATGAACCGGTTCCGAGTGTCATCAGACATTGCTCGAAAGACCGAACGCATTTCGCCTTGTGAAAGACCGCCAGGCTCATTCGGGTGAAATACGCACATGTAGCCTAGCCATTCGGCGGCTCCTCTTGAGAGGTCACGATCCCATGAAAATCCTTCGACCCACGGAAATAGGTGAAGCAGGAGCGGTTTGATGATTTCTCGCAACGCCCGTCGAGGCACTTGGTCACTATAAAGAAATCCGTTCCACGCTGGCTCCGAAGCTGGATGTTCGAACGCCAACATGGGAACAAGTCGTTCCGTGGTCCAGGAGGGATCTACGAACATGAGCCAGTTCAGCCTCCTACTTGCTATTGATACCGCATGATCTGAGCCCACACCAGGTACAGCTAAGAGGCGCTCGACACGAGACTTGATGTGGTCTGGAATTAGTGAGCAGGCGGCCTCCTGCTTCTCTCTGGGCACTGCGTGGAAAAGGGCCTCGGTACACATGCCGACGGGGCCGTTGATTGCATGGCCATATGTACGCAAGGACCGCTCAATAATTTTTCCACCTTGGTGGGTTTCACCAAGACCACTCTTCGCTGCATCGGCTCCCCCGCTTAGGATGCCTTCGACGATATGATCGTAGACCGCCCAGCCGAGATCAGCATCAAATTCAAGGATTGCCACCAGGTGCTGTTGGAGCCATCGGCCCAAAGTATGGTTCAGTTTGACGATAATTATATGCGGGAGCCGTGCTACTCGGTTCAGGAATACTCGTCTCAGCCTGGTTGTGGTGTCTGCAGGAAACTCATTGATCATGGACGACCAGAGCGCTTCTGGGTAGTCGCCAGCCCTACCTGCAATCGTTAGCGCAGACAATGCCTTTCGCGGATTGACTTTCACCAAGCCAGTAAAGGGTCGCTTCTCGATGAAGCTGCCAAAGTCACGTTTCAGCTCTTCCTTTGCCTTGGAAACTACCTCGTTTACGGGAAGATCCAAGACCGCATCTGGTTTTTCGTCCGTACCGACCCAGCCGGTGTGGGAGCCGTGCTCAGTGACCGTCGAAGTCGCCCAAGCGTCGCTCCAACCATGAATACCTCCGATCATCTTGGCAAGCCGGTCACTACGAATGGTTGTAAGCTCACAACCCTGTAGTTCGAGATATCGAGCGTATCTTGCAGTGAACTCATCCCGCAGGTCATGGAACTCTTCGTCAGACCATTGAATACGCTTATCGGGGCCCGTCAAGATACGGTCGATGACCTGATTCCGACTCACCTGAGAGAACTCTTTCCATCGGTCAACCAGTAAGAAAAGAAGCTCTCTGGCCACATCAATGTCCCAGAATGCCTGCTGATCTAAGAACAAGACTTGCTCGGCAACCCAGTCGGCCTCGAAGACGTTTACTTTGCTATATGCGTAGAGTTTTAGCTTTCGGAAGAAGAACCGCTCCGTTGTGGGCCAAGTCGTTGCATGTGCCTTCGCCAGTTCTGGCCATTTAGCAGCCATTTGGTCGAAAAGTTGAATAAACCAAGCCACGGTCTCCGCAGCTTTCGTGATGTACTTTTTTCCGTCAACCTCACGTTCCGGATAGCAGGTGGGTATACGGAAGTACATGGTCTCGATATCCCCCAATAGCCCTGAGGCGACAGTAAGTTGCTCCTGCAGGATGCCAAATACCTGTGGTAATACGTCTTCGGGGATGTCTAAATTTTCGTTGTGCTTATCAAGGAACATGACTTCGTACTGACCAAGATCGCCGAGATGAATGTCCCCCCAAGATGCCAACGGAGGCTTGGACTGCCCCAAGCCAAAAGGTCGCTTGATCTCCAATCGCGGAGTCGCAACCCTCCGGAATTCTCTTAGGACACTAGCCGTCCATCCCTCCGCATTAATCCGCTTCTTTAAGTCAAACCATTCGCCATTCCACTGACGATTGCGAGGGTCTCGATGGTGTTCGAGGATGAGGTTCCAGATATGACGAGCTCGTTCGTTGAGAGCCTTTGAATGCTCCACTTGCCACTCAAGTTGCTGTAGAAGTCGCGGATGCAGACCGTTCTGACGAATGGTCCACCAGGCCAGCACAGGGCTTTCGATGGTCTTGCTGACCCAGGTGATAAGGTGGCCAAGCCTTATTGGCGTCGCCTCGAAACCTCCTGCTTGTCGACCACCCAGCCGATGAAACTCATGTGGATTGTCGTCTTCGTCTCGCCAGACTAATAGATTGTCGTTGCTTACACCCTGCTTGCGATCATCCTCAGAAATATCGCACAGATCGTCATCAAGCCCGTAAGCGACTATAGGGTTAAAGCTCTCTGCATCGCCGCCATAGCCGCGACTTGGCTGGGCAGATCGGACATACGCATCCATCACACATACCCATTCAGGATGCGGTGTCGGATCAGCTTCCGAGAACAATCTCGCTCCCTGTACTGTGCGAAGGACATGAGCCACTTGGCCACGCTCATGAGGGGCAAGGACCTTCGGATCCTGCTGACTTTGAGCGATTATGGATGCACGCCAGCTGCGCGGATCATCGGCTCGTTCGGCCCAAGCTTCCATGCTCATCCATAGGTGCGAGTGATCGGAATAGGCTATGGCTGTAACTCCTCGGTCACGCCACTTAGCTTCGATGTCCTCAGGAAGCCCACGGTCAAAGGCATAGAGTCGGGACCGATCATACTGGCCGTCATGGTTGAGGCCCTGAAGAAGATATTTAACGGGAGGGTCTTCCGCCTGATAGCCGACTAGAACAACGGTATGTCGTTCGAGGAGGTGCCTGATGAAGTTGGTGGCCCATCCTTCTGAGAGGTATGCACGTCCGAAGTCCGCGCTGCTCAGTACGTAGGGATGAGTTTCAGAGGCTGCTTCCACCAGTCGTCCGTGAAGATATGTGATGCCCTCTATCTTCGATCCGAAGTTCAGATCAGGAAAAGCAGGCGGCACATGCCAGGCCAGATGCCCTCCTACTTGCCCTGCCTCGAATAATCGGTCGAAGTTCGTCGTGACAATTTGTGGCACGCCGCTCTGACTCGAAGAAATCCGCTTGATCAGATCGTGCTCACGTCCAACATCTTTGCTTTGTAGGGGAGCACTTAGCCGCTCTGTGACCAGAGCGTTCACTTCATCCTTACCGTATTCAAGGTGGAGGAGGTTGAAGATTTGGTCGAGTGGGACATTCGCTGCAGATTGACCGTCCAGCCATGGCCGAAACGCGGTCATAATTTCTGAATCGGCAGGTGGGTCAAAAAATTCAATGACGTGACGAGTAAGCCCGACGAAAGTAGGCATACCCGATGGAAACGAAACCCCGGCACCGCATAGGAATACGACGCGGCCAGAATCACAGCGCTCCAGGAGGATATCTGGGATCGAAGGGCCATCGGGATGGAATCTCATACGCTCAATTCATCAATGCTGTTTAAGGTTGTCATTCCGGAGCGGCGAATACGCTTCCGACGTTAGGAATACTGATACCGAGCCGAACAGTATAGGCGTGCATCGGCAGCGACTGCCGCCTATATCTCCATGTAGCTAAATCTGATCTGAAGGGTAACGGCAAGGAACCGCTTTTGGCCGATTTTGGTCAGAAGCAGCCACTCGCACCTTCGCATCAAATGGCCCATTGAGTTTAAGGAGAGGATGAGACTTCGCTTGAGAATGCCAATCAGCTCGTCGATCAGACACTGGCTGCTCGAAAGCACATTGCTACCTGGCACTGAGGAGGCATACTGCCAGTTAAGGAACCTGCTTAGATGGCTGGGTGGCATCCGAAAGACAGTTCAATAGAGGTCAAGGAAGGTAGAAATGAAGCAATTGAAATTGCTACTTACACTGCTAAAAAGCAACTCGATTTTTAAAATTCTTGCAAGTCGATTTCAGACTGAGCGACCTCTTCGCAACAAATTTTTTGATTTGGCCCCCATCGATGCCGCTGATCAAGATGGTCTCTACCAAGCGGCGCTTCGGTTTGCCATGCGCAATCCAGCGGTGCGAAATGTTGCCATCACCGGTCCTTATGGATCAGGTAAGACCAGCGTAATTAAAACTTTCGAAAAGAACTCTTCATACCGTTTTCTGAATATTTCCCTCGCGACGTTCAGTGACCCCAACGCTTTGAATGCTCCAGAACAAGATCCCGAAAAGGACGTAACTGTAAGGGTCGAACGCAGCATTCTCCAACAAATGCTTTACGGTGCTGGGGCGGGAACACTACCGTACTCACGATTCAAAAGAATCTCCAGGCCTCGCTGGGTTGAACTCAACGCCATCCTGTTCGTAGGCTGGGCAGTGGCTACCGGTTTGCTGTACAAGAATCATGATGAGTTATTAAAAGCTTTCTCCTCTGGCACGTTGGCTTGGCCTTGGGTTTTTACAGTTGTCTATACTTTATTCTACCTGGCAAGATTGATTTCAAAAGCTTTAAGAGCTTCGCACTCGATATCGGTAAAGAAGCTGACTCTGCAAAGTGGCGCGGTGGAGCTGGACGGTGTACCTGAGAGTTCTATACTTAACAAGCATCTTGATGAGATCATATATTTCTTCGAGGAGAATAGTTATGACTTGGTGGTTTTTGAAGATCTGGATCGATTCGGGAACCCAGAAATTTTTATAAAACTAAGGGAAATAAATAAAATAATAAATGATCGGCCGCGACGCTCATTCTTGTTTTTTTCTTCCAAGAGAAGGCAATCGCTGAAGTTTTTTTATGCAATCAAAGACGATATTTTTCTCAATAAGGATAGAGCCAAGTTTTTCGACTTTATAGTCCCAATTATTCCGGTAATTAACAACTCTAACTCTCGTGAAATTCTAAAAAAATGCATTCATGCGGCTGGTTACAAAGAGGATGTAAGCGAAAGATTTATAGGGGAGGTTGCGCTGTATCTGGATGATGTGCGTCTAATTAAAAATATAAGCAACGAATTTTTTATATATGAGAATAAGGTTGGAGCGAGCAAACTAAATTTCAGTAAGCTTCTAGCGGCGATCATTTACAAAAATGCTTATCCTAAAGATTTCGAAAACCTACACCATGGAAGCGGTGCACTGTTCGAAATCGTCCAGCAGCGAACATGCATCCTAGTGCAGTTGGCAAAAGAAATAGATAGTGAACTTGGATCTTTGAGGAATCTTATTGCAGAATCTGAAGAAGAAAATTGCAAAGATGTCGTAGAGCTGATTAAGATTTTTTGGGGTCACTTGTGCAGCGCTTTCACTGAATATGACATTGTTAGTGTGTACGCGGGGGATACTATCTTTAACGCACAACAGATACTGGAGTGGAATAATTTTGAACAGCTTTTCAACGAGACGAATTTAGCCGTACACGGTAAGGCTAGGGGCGGTTACTACAGTAACGAACAAAAAATACATCTTTCGCTGTCGTTTAGAGCGCTTGAAGAAGCTATCGCGCCTGGCATTACCTTTGTTGAACGATACAAAAATATCATCAACAAGGCTGTCAAAAACAGGATCGAAATCAACTTAAAAATCGAGAGACTGAAAGATGAGAAATCTTCTCTGGCTCGACAGCCGCTACATCATCTTCTGCGTTTGGTAGGTTTTCAAATAAATGATCTGACAGAACTGCATCAGATTATAGATAGCCGACTTCTTAACTACTTAATTCGAAATGGATATCTTGATGAAACGTATCATCTCTACATATCTATTTTTCACGAAGGTCGGATGTCTCGTAATGACTGGGATTTCATCCTGGCAATCCGCGACTTCAGGACTCCTGATCCGACACTGATGATCGATAATCCATCAGAAGTTGTAGAAGAGCTCCGTGAGGAAGACTTTGGCTCAGGAACCACTTTAAACGTCAATCTTCTTGATTACCAACTTGACGTCGCTCCAGACTCGCCAAGAATTCAGTTAACCATCAACTACTTGTCGAAGCACCTGCCGGAAACTAGCCAATTCTTCGAGGCATACTGGCTCATCGGCAAGTATTCGTCGTCGTTGACTCAGGCCATAGCTAAATATTGGCCGAGTTACGGAATAGCATCTATTGAAACGACCCTTGCGACACAGCACATCGCTCGAATCGTTGCCTACATCGATCCGTCTTATATTTCTAGCCAAATGAATGCTGACTCGGCGATAGCCGACTACATCTCTGCGCAAGCTGCAGTAATATTTTCTGAGAGCTTGGTTTTCGAACAAGGGTTCGAAGTGCTTGCTTTGCTAGAAGTGAAAATTGAGCAGCTCAGTGATATTTTGAGCCTTACTGAACTTTTTGAATATGTTCATCAAAAAGATCTTTATCGACTGTCTGTAGGTAATGTCAGGTTTTTACTGGCTCGAGCTTTTTTACGATCTACTGATTATAAAGAAAGCAGTAATATCTTTGATCCTGAAAAGTCAAATTACACTGCTATTAGTACTTTCGGAAGTGACTACTTAAAAGCCTATGTTGATAGGGATATTAATGATTATTTGCGTGATGTCGCATGCGCAATAGAAGGTAATACGCAAGAGTCCCCTCAGGCGATACTTAACTTGGTCAATCACCCACAGGTAGAGGAAAGCCTAGCAATTAAGTTCATATTGCAGCAAGACCATGTTTTTTTGGCCTTCGATGGTTTGCCCACCTATCTGTGGGGTGATCTTGTATATCACGAGCGCGTTGCTATGACGTGGATTAATATTCTATGCTTCTACTCGACTGAGGGGGTCGACAAAGATAGGCTCAATGAGGTTCTTAATCGTGAAAACGTTTTTCATCAGCTTTCTGAAAAGAAGATTCCACAATTAGGTGATGGTACCGAGCAAACCAAAAATTTAAGCTGGTTCATAATCTCTAGTTTAGAGCTGAGCGATACGAGTTATCAGTGCCTTTGTAAGAGTATTCCTTTTCATTATGCGAGTTTTCCAAGTGACTTTCCTGAAGAGCGGTTGTTGGTCTTAATTGACTTGCTAGTCGTTCGCCTTAATGAGAAATCCTTTGCGATGACTGAGGCTTCAACAGCACTCAGAAAGGCGCTAGTCATCAAGAATTTCGAAGTTTATAAAGGTGAAGAAGAACAGTATCCTTTAAGCCTCGAAATTAAAGGGCTACTCCTAGCGTCGGCGCTTCCGCTAGAGCATAAGTGTTACTTGCTAAAAAATCTGAGCGTGGGTGAACTTAATGCTGACGACTCGCTCGTTCAGTGCGCCGGGCAAGTACTTGGACGAGAAGATCTTAATGGAAGAGCATTTGAGCGCTCATTAATCTCCCATTGTCTCGCCCATGTCAAAGAAAAATCTAAACGCAAAGATATTCTTTATAACTTTGTTGATGTATTACCGCCTGAAGAGATTCTTGGCGCATTATCAGGCTTAGATTATCCTTATTCGGATTTATCACAGCGTAAAAAAAGGCCCAAGCTGGAGGGGACTGAAAGAAATAGACGATTTGCAGAGTCTTTAGATAGAAGGGATATCATTTCATCCATTAAGGAAGAGGGGTTATTTATTAGGCTGAACACTTATCGATAAGAGCGACTCGTCGAAATTGAAGTGAGCGCATCTACGTTAAATCTGAAATTTATCGGCACTTTCGCATGCGTGGATCCCGCGCAGATGCGCGATTTCCAGTCCGGTTTGAGTACCTGTCGTGCTCGAAGACGTTTTTACAAACTCTCTGCCGTAAGCAGTCATAAGACCAGAGCGTCATAGACCACAAACCGAAAAGATCTGAAGCTTTTTTGTAGTTGGGGGATATAGCAAAGCGGAAGCTGCTTAAGCTTCCGCTTCTTCATTAGCGGTCCTTTCTTTTGAGTTGAAGGTCAATAAAATCTAGCTCTGCCGCGATTGCATCAATCGTGAGCATCTCGACTTTTGCGTCTTTGTTTGCTCTTGCGTTGAGCTTCATATCGCCCATAAGGGTAATTATCCCGTTCAAATGCAGCTTCCGGGCTTTTAGGTAATCAGGCATCTCAGCGCTGTTTTGTGGTGGTGTATTCATGGTGAGACCGATGGTAGGCCCGGAACAACCTGGGTTTCTCAGGCTGCTTCGGGTAAGGTTTGAGTTAACCTGCCAACAGGTCCAGCAGGCTGTGTTGGTGTGAGCGTTTCAGGAGTTCGCGCCAGGTCCAGCTTCCAAAGTGCTCTCCCTGTTCAGGGATATCCAGCTTCATCAGTGCAACCGGGTCACGACTAATCAGATTGCGTGCTGCCCATAATTTACCACCTGTTTCCAGCAGCGCTTTCGCGGTCTCGTTCCACTTTTCTTCCAGCACCATGTTTGCCAGATGTGCTGCTTCTTTTTCAATTTTGGCATGTTCTTTTTGCGCTTCGGTGATGTGCATATCGATCGTCACCAGCTCTTGTTCCAAAGCCGTGATCAGCAGTTTTTGACGACGATGATGCTCAACGGCAGCCGTGAGGCTTTTTGCTGCTTTTTGAGCTTCCGCGTTAGCGGCTTTCTCGCCGTCTACATCGCCCCACGCCACGGCCTGTGCATAGGCCGTGGCTGCGTCCGTCTCAGCTTGTCGAGCTTTTGCCATATCTTCCTGATCGCTTTGGCGGACCTGCTGCAACCGGGTCTCGATGCTGCTGCGCTTTTCGTTAAGTTCCACCTCGTCGGCTTTCCAGTTCGCCATATCGCTGAGATATCCCACAGCCAAGCTCTCACGGTTTTCCAACGTCTCAAGGCGATGAATCCTTTGATTCAGGTTGCGGATCTCAAGACTTCGCGAGTCGATGCGTCTTTGGTGATCGTTGATTTCATCCTGCACGGCCCGTTGACGCCCTTGCTGGATAACCTCGGGACTTTCCAGCGCCGCTTCAAAGGGCGCCAGGTCGAGCCGAATGCTCTCCACTTGCCGTCTTCATCGGGACTCAGGTCGAAGCGATACAGCGCCATGACCGGCTGGCCCTGAGCATCGCGATAGATCCACACTTTGGACGGAACACCGTGTTGCCGGTGTTTGGTTGGACACTTGTTCATGGCCTCGGCTGGGATCGGTTGAATCGCGATCCACTCCGGCGTTGCGCTTTTGGCCGGTGCGCTTTTGGTGGTCGCGGAACCAGCGGAGACGTTGAGCAGATCCGCCAGTTTTTTGCAGGCTTCAACGTCCGTGCCGCCGTCGATGTAGCGCACCAAATCGATCAGGTCTCCGCCCTTGTCGCCGGTGGCAAAATCCGCCCAGGTGCCTTTGCTCAAATTGACCTTGAGTGAGCCTGCGCGCTTGTCGGTACGCGTCGGGTTTGGTGCGGTGTATTCCTTGCCGCCGTCGACGCGTTTGGCGTACTCAGCCCGCCTTTCCAAACTGTCCCTGAATGATGTTGCCTTCTACTAGCTCATCCAGATGATCTGCGTACCACTGCATCATCACTCTACGCTGAGGCAGGTACACCGCTTTGTTGTAGACCCCGGCAATCCCCTCCTTTGCATGAGAGAGCTGGGCCTCAATGTGATTCTCGTCGAAGCCCTGCTCATTAAGTATGGTGCTGGCGATGTGACGAAAGCCGTGGCCTGTTTGCCGACCGGCATATCCCAGTCTGCGGAGCGCCATTAGAAAGACGGTGTTGCTACGCGGGATTGTCCTGTCTTTCCTGCCTGGAAATAGGAGATGGTACGCACCTGTCAGTGTTCGTAACTCTGTGAGCGCTTCAATTGCCTGTCGAGAGAGAGGCACCACATGTTCGCGACGACGTTTCATTCGCTCGGCTGGGATCGTCCATAGCTTTTTGGAGAGGTCGATTTCTGACCAGCGTGCTTCTCGGATCTCGCTCGGGCGCGATGCTAATAAGGAAAGCAAGCGAAGCCCTATACGAACGTCCTTTGCGTGAGGATAGGAGTTGATCGCTCGAAGTAGTGCAGGCAGTTCTTCAATCGAAACGTGTGCGTAGTTTTCAGCGCTACGTGATTGCAGGAATTTGCTGAGACCTTCAACGGGGTTGTGGACGGCTCGTCCTGTTACGCGGGCCAGGTCATAGATCTCTTTGCAAAAGGCACGGACTCGGCCCATTTGTTCAATGATTCCCTTCTGCTCCATGCCGCGTAGAAACTCCATCCATTCCAGGGGCAATATTTCTGTGTACACGCGCTTGCCGAAGACAGGGAACACATGAAGCTCCAGTGCTCCCAGCACTCGTCGGGACGTACCTGCTTCCCAGCTTGTGCGTCTGGCTTCAAACCACTCACGGCCTAACGCTTCAAACGTATTGTTGGCAGCAACCTGGTCGGCAACCTTGCGAGCTTGCTTGCTCACCAATGGATTTTTGCCGGTCGATGCGTCTTCCCGCAGTTGAGCTGCTTTCTGTCTCGCCAATGAGCCACTGATATCCGGGTAGCCGCCGAGACCCAGCCACGACCATTTCCCGTCTGGCTTTTTGTAGCGTAGCTCCCACGATTTTTGCCCGTTAGGTTTCACCCGGAAGTACAGGCCATTCCCGTCCTGCTCACGATACGTAGCGTTCTCCGGCTCCAGGCCTGCAAGTGTGGTGTCTGCTAAGGGGCGGCGTTTGATCTCAGTGCGCTTCACTTCTTGTATGCCTCCAGTTATAGGAATTTCAAAGCATACACGTGGGCATACACGGCGGGAAGTTATAGGGGTAGACAGGGATGGATAGCCAGAAACAAGAAAGCCCGCACGGGGCGGGCTTCTTGGGGTGTTTCGGAGACTGTCTGAGACAGCCCGAGACTGCTATATGGTGCACCCGGCGGGATTCGAACCCACGACCCCTGCCTTCGGAGGGCAGTACTCTATCCAGCTGAGCTACGGATGCTTGTGCGGGCGACATCATACCCATGTCGACCTTGGGCGTCCATGCCGGTCTTTGGCCGTTTCCCAGTAGGAATTTGCCGCTGGAAGGCCCTGCGCCGGGCGCCGTTGGTCAATGCGGCGGAACGCGCTCAAATCACGCTGATCTGAAAGTTCCGGCAAATGCGCCGTTTTCGTTCTTTTTTTCGAACAGACTATTGCCCTGTACCCCCATTGATCCTAGGATTCGTTTGAGATTTCAAACGCTCTGTCTCTCGTGCGCTATTCGTTGATCGCGCGCGCGGGGGCTGATTTCCCTGACGGCAGCCCACAAGGCGCCTTTCAACAACTCTAATTCGCTCCGCGTGCGCGCGGTGCTGTTAAGGAAAGCCGACATGCAGCTCAAAGATTCCCAGTTGTTCCGCCAGCAGGCCTTTATCGATGGCGCTTGGGTGGATGCGGACAACGGTCAGACCATCAAGGTCAACAACCCTGCCACGGGCGAGATTATCGGTACCGTGCCAAAGATGGGCGCCGCGGAAACCCGCCGTGCCATCGAAGCTGCCGACAAGGCGCTGCCGGCCTGGCGTGCGCTGACCGCCAAGGAGCGCGCCAACAAGCTGCGCCGTTGGTTCGAGCTGCTGATCGAAAACCAGGACGACCTCGGTCGCCTGATGACCCTGGAACAAGGCAAGCCATTGGCTGAGGCCAAGGGTGAAATCGTCTATGCCGCGTCCTTTATCGAGTGGTTCGCCGAAGAAGCCAAGCGCATCTATGGTGACGTGATTCCCGGCCACCAGCCCGACAAGCGCCTGATCGTGATCAAGCAGCCTATCGGCGTGACCGCCGCCATCACCCCGTGGAACTTCCCGGCCGCGATGATCACCCGTAAAGCCGGCCCGGCCCTGGCCGCCGGTTGCACCATGGTGATCAAGCCTGCTTCGCAAACCCCGTTCTCGGCCCTGGCCCTGGTTGAGCTGGCGCACCGTGCCGGTATCCCGAAAGGCGTGCTGAGCGTGGTCACCGGCAGCGCCGGCGACATCGGCGGCGAGCTGACCAGCAACCCGATCGTGCGTAAATTGTCCTTCACCGGCTCGACCGAAATCGGTCGCCAGTTGATGGCTGAATGCGCCAAGGACATCAAGAAAGTTTCCCTGGAGCTGGGCGGCAACGCGCCGTTTATCGTGTTCGACGACGCGGACCTGGATAAGGCCGTCGAAGGCGCGATCATCTCCAAGTACCGCAACAACGGCCAGACCTGCGTCTGCGCCAACCGCCTGTACATCCAGGATTCGGTGTACGACGCGTTTGCGGAAAAACTGAAAGTCGCGGTGGCCAAATTGAAGATCGGCAACGGTCTGGAAGAAGGCACCACCACCGGCCCGCTGATCGACGAAAAAGCCGTGGCCAAGGTCCAGGAACACATCGCCGACGCCCTGAGCAAAGGCGCCAAGCTGTTGGCCGGTGGCAAGGTCATGGAAGGCAACTTCTTTGAACCGACCATCCTGGTCGACGTGCCGAAAAACGCCGCCGTTGCCAAGGAAGAAACCTTCGGCCCGCTGGCGCCGCTGTTCCGCTTCAAAGACGAAGCCGAAGTGATCGCGATGTCCAACGACACCGAGTTCGGCCTGGCTTCCTACTTCTATGCCCGCGACCTGGGCCGTGTGTTCCGTGTGGCCGAAGCCCTGGAATACGGCATGGTCGGGGTCAACACCGGGTTGATCTCCAACGAAGTCGCGCCGTTCGGCGGCATCAAGGCTTCGGGCCTGGGCCGTGAAGGCTCCAAGTACGGGATCGAGGACTACCTGGAAATCAAATACCTCTGCCTGGGCATCTAAGCCGGGAAGGGATTGCAGTAAACGCAAAGGGCACGAGAGCGCTGACCCTTTGCGTGTTTCACACCGTTATTCGTAGTGGCCGGGAAAGCTGTGGCAGTCGATCATCGCATGCTGCCGTAGTTGCCTCCCTGCCACGTATTCCTTGAGCAACGCCACCCGATGAGTGGCGAATGAGGACTTTATGAGCAAGACCAACGCTTCCCTGATGAAACGCCGCGAAGCCGCTGTACCGCGCGGTGTTGGCCAGATTCACCCGATCTTCGCCGAATCCGCGAAGAACGCCACCGTGACTGACGTTGAAGGTCGCGAGTTCATCGACTTCGCCGGCGGTATCGCCGTGCTGAACACCGGCCACGTGCACCCGAAAATCATCGCCGCCGTGACCGAACAGCTGAACAAGCTGACCCACACCTGCTTCCAGGTACTGGCCTACGAGCCGTACGTCGAAGTGTGCGAAAAAGTGAACGCCAAGGTTCCAGGCGATTTCGCCAAGAAAACCCTGTTGGTCACCACCGGTTCCGAAGCCGTTGAAAACGCCGTGAAAATCGCCCGTGCCGCGACTGGCCGTGCCGGCGTGATCGCGTTCACCGGCGCCTACCACGGCCGCACCATGATGACCCTGGGTCTCACCGGTAAAGTCGTGCCTTACTCGGCCGGCATGGGCCTGATGCCAGGCGGTGTGTTCCGCGCGCTGTACCCGAACGAACTGCACGGTGTCAGCGACGACGACTCCATCGCCAGCATCGAGCGCATCTTCAAGAACGATGCCGAGCCGCGTGATATTGCCGCCATCATCATCGAGCCGGTACAAGGCGAAGGCGGTTTCTACGTCGCGCCGAAGCCGTTCATGAAGCGCCTGCGTGAACTGTGCGACAAGCACGGCATCCTGCTGATCGCCGACGAAGTGCAAACCGGTGCCGGCCGTACCGGTACCTTCTTCGCCATGGAACAGATGGGCGTTGCCGCCGACCTGACCACCTTCGCCAAATCCATCGCAGGCGGCTTCCCGCTGGCCGGTGTGTGCGGCAAGGCCGAATACATGGACGCCATTGCCCCAGGTGGCCTGGGCGGCACCTACGCCGGTAGCCCGATCGCTTGCGCCGCTGCGCTGGCAGTGATGGAAGTGTTCGAAGAAGAGCACCTGCTGGACCGCTGCAAGGCTGTCGGCGAGCGCCTGGTGACTGGCCTCAAGGCGATTCAAGCCAAGTACCCGGTAATCGGTGACGTGCGTGCCCTGGGCGCGATGATCGCGGTCGAGTTGTTCGAAGACGGCGACAGCCACAAGCCAAACGCTGCGGCCGTTGCCGCTGTAGTGGCCAAGGCGCGTGACAAGGGCCTGATCCTGCTGTCCTGCGGCACCTACGGCAACGTGTTGCGCGTACTGGTGCCGCTGACCTCGCCGGACGAGCAGTTGGACAAAGGCTTGGCGATCATCGAAGAGTGCTTCTCCGAGCTGTAAGCGGAAGCTGACCTGATCGACAGAAAAAACCCGCTTCGGCGGGTTTTTTTGTGCGCTTGCAGCACCTTCAGACCTCGTCGCACCGCCCCTCCCACAATGATCGGCATTCAGCCAGCGATGACGCGATTCTTGCCCAGGCGCTTGGCCTCATACATGGCGGCATCGGCGCGGGCGAACAGGCTGTCCAGGGTGGAGTCCTCCTCGGTCAGGCTGGCCAGGCCCTGGCTGATGGTCACGCTGAACGCATGGCCTTCATAGCTGAAACTCAGTTCCTGGATCTCTTTGCCCAGGCGCTCGGCCACTTGCAGCGCCATCTCCGGCGCGCAACCCGGCAGAACTGCGGCGAACTCTTCGCCGCCAATGCGCCCGAACAGATCGCCACGGCGCAGTACCCCGCGACCGCTCTCGGCGATACGCCGCAGCACCTGGTCGCCCTCCAGATGGCCGTAGGTGTCGTTGACGTCCTTGAAGTCATCGATGTCCAACAGCAGGAAGGCCAGCGGCGCGCCTTGGGCGCAGGCGCTGTCGAAGGCCTGGTTGGCGCATTCGAAGAAGTGTCGGCGGTTGCTGCTTTGAGTCAGCACGTCGGTGGTGGCGAGACGGTGCAGCTCCAGTTCCATCTGTTTTTTATCAGTGATGTCTTCGGCTATGCCGACCACGATCACCGGCTCGCCAGGTTCGACCTGCTGGTTGATGTAGCACTTGTCGCTCAGCCAGCGGATCTGCCCGTCGGCGGTGATGATGCGGTACTCGCGATCCTCCACGGCACCCTGCTCCAGCACGCGCGCCAGGCTGTGTTCGGCGTAATCGAGGTCTTCGGGGTGAATGCTGTTGCGCCATTCGCGGTGGTCGGCCAGCAACAGGCCGGCGGAACGTCCAAAAATCCGTTCGTATGCCGGGCTTACGTAGAGCACGCGGCGGGTTTGCCAATCGATGGCCCAGAGCACGGCATTCACACTGACCAGCAGCGAACTCAGTAATTGTTCGCGTTCGCTCAGTCGTTCGACTTCGCCCTGGGCATGTACCAGTGCCAGCAGGGTTGCTGCCGCAGCCGGACGCGGAGGGTCAGCGGTAGGGCTGTCGGTGGTGAAGGGCTTTTCGAGAACCATCGGCACAACTCTCTCTGGGCGCGCCGCAAGATCAAGCAGCGGTCACTACAAGGGGTCACCATGATGGCGAAGTGTTCATTGAGAGAGGCGAATTGCAGTGAAGTTCCGTCAATAGTATCGATTGACGGTGTCCGAGAAATGGCGCCAAAAAGCTGATGGGCGGGAGGGAAGGCCCTCCCGCCATGTTGTCATACAGATGCAGGTCGCAGCGAATAGGTCTTCAATTGGTGGGCAAAATCCCGCAGGGACTGGATGCCGCTGGCCTCGGCCTCGTGTACCCATTCCTTGATGGCCGCCAGCATATCGTGGCCGTTGGAGCTGGTCTTGAGCCAGATCTGCTGCAGCGCCAGGCGTTTTTCGTAGATCACTTTCAGCGCCTGGCTGTGTTCCAGCATGCTCTGGATACGCAGGTGGTGGCGGTCATCCAGCAGGCTGGTTTCCCGCGACAGCAGGCGTTTGGCGCGGTGGAACTGGTGGCGCACCGAGTGATCGACCTTCTCCAGCTCCTGCTTGACCAGCGGGCCAATCACCAACTTGCGGTACTGGGCCATGATCTGGAAGCGGTTGTTGAGGATCGCCATGGCGGTGTCCATGTCCAGATGGCCCTTGCCTTCCACGCGGTGGGCAATCGGTGCCACACGCTGCACCTTGGCCAGGCGCAGGAAGCTGAACACTTTGATCCATGCCCAACCCAGGTCGAACTCCCACTTCTTCACCGACAGCTTGGCCGAGTTGGGGTAGGTGTGGTGATTGTTGTGCAGCTCTTCGCCGCCGACGATGATGCCCCACGGCACCAGGTTGGTGGCGGCATCACGGCATTCGAAGTTGCGATAGCCGACGGCATGGCCCAGGCCATTGATCACACCGGCGGCCCAGAACGGAATCCACATCATCTGGATTGCCCAGATCGTGATGCCGATGGTGCCGAACAGCAGCAGGTCGATTACGCCCATGATCGCCACACCCAGCAGCGGGTAAGGGGTGTAGATCTTGCGCTCGATCCAGTCGTCCGGGCAGTTCTTGCCGTAGATGCGCAGGGTCTCGGGGTTTTCGGCCTCGGCACGGTACAGCTCGGCGCCTTTGCGCAATACGGTGGACAGGCCCTTGATCACCGGGCTGTGCGGGTCGTCGACGGTCTCGCATTTGGCGTGGTGCTTGCGGTGGATGGCGGTCCACTCGCGGGTGTTCTGCGCCGTGGTCAGCCACAGCCAGAAGCGGAAGAAGTGTTTCAGGCCAGCATTGAGCTCCAGGGAGCGATGGGCTGAATAGCGGTGCAGATAGACCGTGACCCCAACGATGGTCACGTGGGTCATCAACAGAGTGACTGCCACCAGTTGCCAGGCCGACAAGTCAAGAAAACCGTTGTACCACATAGGCTGTATGGCCCTCAGATAAAGAAAAGAACAGCTCACGCATTATCACTAAGCCTACAGAGAAAACCAGCGGCCCTTTCAGATAAGACTTACCAGATGTTACATATCCTATAATCCCCATTCTTTGTAGGATGATTCTGGGCTTTTAGTAAGGATTACTGGGCATATGCTGTTTTCATACCGTGGAGCCCTGCGTGCGGGGCTGGTATACCTGCTGGCTTCGAGCTTCTGGATAGGCCTCACTCATCGGATATTGATCGAGTTTCTCGATAATCCGACCGACCTGCACCGGTGGTTGCAGATGCGCGTCTATTTGTGGGTAGCGCTCAGCGCCCTGCTGATCTCCCTGATTTGTGCCCGGTCTGCTCAGGCCCACCAGCAGCAGCAACCCTTGAAAGAGAACCGCGAGCGCCTGCGCCAGGCTGCTGCCGTGTTCGATTGCACCCGCGAAGGGGTGTTGGTCACCGACGCCAAGGGCTTGATCGTGCATGTGAACCGGGCCTTCATGGAAATCACCGGCTACCAGCGCGAAGACGTCATGGGCCAGCAGCCGAGCCTGTTCAAGTCCGGTCGCCATTCGTCGAATTTCTATCAACAGATGTTCCAGACCCTGGAACACACCGGTGAATGGAGCGGTGAAATCTGGAATCGGCGCAAAAGCGGTGAGATTTATCCACAGTGGCAAACCATTCGCGTGATTCACGATGACCTGGGTCATCTCAGCCATTACGTTGCGGTGTTTTCCGACATCAGCGCCATCAAGGATTCCGAGCACGAGTTGGCCCACCTGGCCCACCACGACCCGCTGACCGACCTGCCCAACCGCCTGCTGTTCACCGACCGCGCCGAGCAGGCGCTGGCCTCGGCGCAACTGCACAAACGCGGTTGCGCCCTGCTGTTGCTGGACCTGGACCACTTCAAGATCATCAACGACAGCCTCGGCCATAACATCGGCGACCAATTGCTCAAGCTGGTGGGTGAGCGGCTCTCCGCGCTGTTCGGCCCCGGCGTCACCCTGGCGCGCCTGGGCGGGGATGAGTTCGCGGTGCTCGCGGAAAATTGCTCACAGGTGGTGCAGGCGGCGGCGTTGGCGCAGCGCATGCTGGATGAGATGAAACAGCCGTTTATCTTTGACGGCCATCAACTGTTTATCAGCGCCAGCATCGGCATCAGCCTGTTCCCCAATGACGCCCTGAGCGCCGAGCAGTTGCTGCGCAACGCCGATTCTGCACTCTTCAAGGCCAAAAGCGTGGGCCGCGAAGGCTACGCCTTGTACACCGAAGAACTCACCGCCCACGCGCAGAACCGGGTGGAAATCGCCAGCGAGCTGCGCCGCGCCCTCGAACGGCAGGAACTGCGCGTCTACTACCAGCCTGTGCACGATTTGCACACCAGCCGCCTGATCGGCGTCGAAGCGCTGGTGCGCTGGCAACACCCCGAGCGTGGCCTGGTGCCGCCGGGCGATTTCATCCCCATCGCCGAACGCACCGGGCTGATTGCCGATATCGATGGCTGGGTGATGGACCAGGCCTGCCGACAGATGTGCCAATGGCTGGCCGACGGTTTGCCGTTGAGCTTTATCGCCATCAATGTGTCGAGCCGCCTGTTTGCCCGACGCGAACTTTACGATCAGGTCGCCCAGGTGCTGCACGATACCGGCCTGGACCCGGCTTTCCTTGAGCTGGAAGTCACCGAAAGCGCAGTGATGGATGACCCTGAAGTGGCCCTGGAACAGCTGCACCGCTTGCGCGAACTGGGCTTGCGCCTGGCCATTGACGACTTCGGCACCGGCTATTCCTCCTTGCTGCGCCTCAAGCGCCTGCCGGTGCAGAAGCTCAAGATCGACCAGGGCTTCGTCGCCGGGCTGCCGTGGGACGAAGACGATGCCGCCATCGTGCGGGTGGTGATCGCCCTGGCGAAAAGCATGGGCATGCAGGTGCATGCCGAGGGGATCGAACAGGTGGAGCAGGCGCGGTTCTTGTTGGAGCAGAACTGCGATATGGGCCAGGGGTACTGGTTTGGACGGCCGATGCCGGCGCTGGAAATTGACTGGGACCGCGCACCCGCCATTCAGGCTTGAAATGCATTCAAATGTGGGAGGGGGCTTGTGCCCCCCCCCACATTTGGATATTCACAAGGCCTAATTTCTCCGCTCAGACACAAAACCCTCTCGCAACCCCACGCCCTACCAGAAAATTCTTTTTGGTTATATAAACATTCTCAAATAGTCTTTTTAAGAATATCCGCGCTTATCTACTATCGCCCTACGCCGCAAGCAGTGCCGCCACTGCGAGGCACTATTCATTTCAGGAGCGAGACCATGAGCGCATCTCTACGTAGCGTCGACGGCCAGGACGAAGCAGCCATTTTGCGTGAGATCCAGAGCGCCTTGCGCGATCTGCGGTTTGGCGCGGTGGAAATCACTGTGCACAACGCCCAAGTGGTACAGATCGAACGCAAGGAAAAATTCCGTTTGCAGAACCCGGGTAACAAACCGAGCTAAGCAAGAACGGCGATAGACCCGCAACTATAAGAAAAAGCCAACACCCCAGAATTTCAGGAGCTTCTATGTCGTCGATTCGCCGTTATGCCCTGGCCGCCCTGGCCAGTGCCGTGTTTGCCGGTTCCGCGGTTGCCAAGGACTACGAGTTGCTCAACGTTTCGTACGATCCTACCCGTGAGCTGTACCAGGACTACAACGCTGAGTTCACCAACTTCTGGAAACAGTCTCACCCCGGCGACAACGTCAAGATCCAGCAATCCCACGGTGGTTCGGGCAAGCAAGGCCGGGCAGTGATCGACGGCCTGCGCGCCGACGTGGTGACCCTGGCCCTGGCCGGTGACATCGACGAAATCGCCAAGCTGGGCAAGACCCTGCCGGAGAACTGGCAGACCCGCCTGCCCGACGCCAGCACTCCATACACCTCGACCATCGTGTTCCTGGTGCGCAAGGGCAACCCTAAAGGCATCAAGGATTGGGGCGACCTGATCAAGAAAGACGTGTCGGTGATCACGCCTAACCCGAAAACCTCCGGCGGTGCGCGCTGGAACTTCCTTGCCGCCTGGGCCTACGGCCTGAAATCCGGTGGCAGCGAAGCCAAGGCCCAGGAATACGTGAAAGAGCTGTTCAAGCACGTGCCGATCCTCGACACCGGCGCGCGCGGTTCGACCATTACCTTCGTCAACAACGGTCAGGGCGACGTGTTGCTGGCCTGGGAAAACGAAGCCTTCCTGGCCCTGAAAGAAGACGGCGGCGCCGACAAGTTCGACATCGTCGTACCGTCCCTGTCGATCCTTGCGGAGCCGCCGGTGGCCGTGGTCGACAAGAACGCCGAGAAAAAGGGCAACACCGAGATCGCCACTGAATACCTCAAGCACCTGTACAGCCCGGCTGGCCAGGAGATTGCGGCGAAGAACTTCTACCGCCCACGCGATGAAAAAGTCGCCGCCAAATACGCCCAACAGTTCCCGAAACTGGACCTGGTGACTATCGACAAAGACTTCGGCGGCTGGAAAACTGCCCAACCGAAATTCTTTAACGACGGTGGCGTGTTCGACCAGATCTACACGGCGCAGTAAGCCAAAGTACCTGTAGGAGCGAGCTTGCTCGCGAAGAACTCAAGGGCACCGCGTTCATTCAGAATGCCCGCGTCATCGTTGACGATCTTCGCGAGCAAGCTCGCTCCTACAGTGGTTTCTACCTTTAACCAAGGACTCTTATGTCGCGTCGTATTTCCCCCGTCATACCCGGCTTCGGGCTGACGCTGGGCTACACCGTGGTGTACCTCAGCCTGATGGTACTCATCCCGCTGGCGGCGATGTTTGTACACGCCGCTCAACTCACCTGGGATCAGTTCTGGAACATCATCTCCGCACCCCGTGTGCTGGCGGCGTTGAAACTGAGCTTCAGCACCGCGCTGTACGCCGCCCTGATCAATGGCGTGATCGGCACGCTGCTGGCCTGGGTGCTGGTGCGCTACACCTTCCCCGGCCGCAAGATCATCGATGCGATGATCGACCTGCCGTTCGCGCTGCCCACCGCCGTGGCCGGTATTGCCCTGACGGCGCTGTACACGCCGACCGGCCTGGTGGGCCAGTTCGCCGCTGACCTGGGCTTCAAGATCGCCTACAGCCCATTGGGCATCACCCTGGCGCTGACCTTCGTGACCCTGCCGTTCGTGGTGCGCACGGTGCAGCCGGTACTCGCCGATATCCCCCGGGAAATCGAAGAAGCCGCCGCCTGCCTGGGCGCCAAGCCGTTGCAGGTGTTCCGCTACATCCTCGTCCCCGCGCTGCTGCCCGCCTGGCTGACCGGCTTCGCCCTGGCGTTCGCCCGTGGCGTCGGTGAGTACGGCTCGGTGATTTTCATCGCCGGCAACATGCCGATGAAAACCGAGATCCTGCCGCTGCTGATCATGGTCAAGCTCGACCAGTACGACTACCGCGGCGCCACCTCCATTGGCGTGCTGATGCTGGTGGTTTCCTTTGTCCTGCTGCTGCTGATCAACTTGTTGCAGCGGCGCATCGAACGTCCATAAGGAGGCGCGGAACATGTCCCAATCGTCTATTTCCGCGGCATCCTCGGCCAACGCAGCCCGCCGTGGCAGCGCTGTTTCCCGGCGCATTCTGATCAGCCTGGGGTGGCTGGTGTTCTTCCTGTTCCTGCTGCTGCCGCTGTTTATCGTGGTGTCTCAGGGCTTGAAGAACGGCCTCGGTACGTTTTTCACCGCGATCCTTGAACCGGACGCGTTGTCCGCACTGAAACTCACGGTGATCGCCGTGCTGATTTCGGTGCCACTCAACCTGGTGTTCGGCGTCAGCGCCGCCTGGTGCGTGAGCAAGTACTCGTTCCGTGGCAAGAGCATCCTGGTGACGCTGATCGACCTGCCGTTCTCGGTCTCTCCGGTGATCGCAGGCCTGGTCTACGTGCTGATGTTCGGCGCCCAGGGCTTGTTCGGCCCATGGCTGCAGGAGCACGACATCCAGATCGTGTTCGCCCTGCCCGGCATCGTGTTGGCGACCATCTTCGTCACCGTGCCATTCGTCGCCCGTGAACTGATCCCGCTGATGCAGGAGCAGGGCACCCAGGAAGAAGAGGCCGCGCGCCTGCTCGGAGCCAATGGCTGGCAGATGTTCTGGCATGTCACCGTGCCGAACATCAAATGGGGCCTGATCTACGGCGTGGTGCTGTGTACCGCACGGGCCATGGGTGAGTTCGGCGCGGTGTCGGTGGTGTCCGGCCACATTCGCGGCGTGACCAACACCTTGCCGCTGCACGTCGAGATTCTCTACAACGAATACAACCACGTTGCCGCCTTTGCGGTGGCGAGTCTGCTGCTGATCCTGGCGCTCTTCATCCTGCTGCTCAAGCAGTGGAGCGAGAACCGTATTAATCGCCTGCGCGCCGCTGCGGCTGAGGAATAAGTCATGTCGATCGAAGTCCGTAATGTCAGCAAGAACTTCAACGCCTTCAAGGCCCTGGACAGCATCAACCTGGATATCCAGAGTGGCGAGCTGGTGGCCTTGCTTGGGCCTTCCGGCTGCGGCAAGACCACCTTGCTGCGCATCATCGCCGGCCTGGAAACCCCGGATGACGGCAGCATCGTGTTCCACGGTGAAGACGTCTCCGGCCACGACGTGCGCGATCGCAACGTCGGTTTTGTGTTCCAGCACTACGCGCTGTTTCGCCACATGACCGTGTTCGACAACGTCGCCTTCGGCCTGCGCATGAAACCGAAAAAACAGCGCCCGAGCGAAAGCCAGATTGCGGCCAAGGTTCACGAACTGCTGAACATGGTGCAACTGGACTGGCTGGCCGACCGTTACCCGGAACAACTCTCCGGTGGCCAGCGCCAGCGTATCGCCCTGGCCCGCGCCCTGGCGGTGGAGCCGAAAGTGCTGCTGCTGGACGAACCTTTCGGCGCCCTCGACGCCAAGGTGCGTAAAGAACTGCGCCGCTGGCTGGCGCGCCTGCACGAAGACATCAACCTGACGTCGGTGTTCGTGACCCACGACCAGGAAGAGGCCATGGAAGTCGCCGACCGCATCGTGGTGATGAACAAGGGCGTGATCGAGCAGATCGGCTCACCGGGCGACGTCTACGAAAATCCGGCCAGCGATTTCGTCTACCACTTCCTCGGCGACTCCAACCGCCTGCACCTGGGTGAAGACAAGCACGTGCTGTTCCGCCCCCACGAAGTGTCGCTGTCGCGCCATGAGCTGGAAGACCACCACGCGGCTGAAGTGCGTGATATCCGCCCGTTGGGCGCGACCACACGGGTAACATTGAAGGTCGAAGGCCAGACAGACCTGATCGAAGCCGAAGTGGTGAAAGACCACGACAGCCTGACCGGTTTGGCTCGCGGCGAGACCTTGTTCTTCAAACCCAAGGTCTGGCAGAAAGCCTGAGCCCCAAACAGAAATCCCAATGTGAAACAGGTTCAATGTGGGAGGGGGCTTGCTCCCGATAGCGGTGTTTCAGCCAGCTTATCTGCTGCTGACCCACTGCAATCGGGAGCAAGCCCCCTCCCACATTCAGATCTGTCTCGGCTTCAGATCGCGGCGAACCACCGGTCCCGAGCGCTCCTCAATCTGTTGCTTGAGGCCCTGGCGCAACCCCAGCAAAAACGCCACTTCCGCCACCACAAACAACGGCCCCACAATCAGCCCGGATACGTCATCCACAAACGCGGGCTTCTTGCCTTCGTAGTAATGCCCGACAAACTGAATCACCCAACCCACCACAAACAGGCCGACGCCGCTGCTGAGCCACACCATCGTGCTCTGCGCCGCCAACGCATGCCCGGCCCATACCGACAAGCCCATCAACACCGTCATCAGCACCCCCAGGGCCAGTTCAAGCCGCAGGTAAAACCACGCCGAAAACAGCGCGACGATCACCGCCGGGGAAAGCCACAGTCCGCCCATCGCCCATTCGGGGCGTGACAGCAGCACGGCCACCGCGACCACAATCATCGGGATGCCAATGAAGTGGCTGGCGATATTGCGCGGGTCGCGGTGGTAGGCGGCGTATTGACTGAGGTGGTCGACGAGGCTTTTCATTGTTGTTCCTCCTGTAGGATGTTTGATCATGCCCTGTCAGCCTGGGACTAACTGTCAGCTGGGCGACAATCTTCGGAGTTCTCATGGATGCGACGCAATGGCACTCCCGGTTGGCCGTCGGTCACTGGTTCAGTCACCTGCCCGTACCTTTCCAGCATAGTCTGCTGGCCCATGCGCGGCTGCGGCAGCTGACGGCGGGACAGTACCTGTTCAAGCGCGGCGACCCGCCCTGTGGCTTGTATGCGGTGCTCGACGGCACCCTGCGTGTCAGTGCGGTGAATGAGCACGGCAAGGAAGCGCTGTTGAGCCTGGTGGGGGCGCCCTACTGGTTCGGCGAGATCTGCCTGTTCGACGGCTTGCCGCGCACCCATGACGCCTGCGCCACGGGGCCGTGCACGCTGGTGCAGGTGCCGCAGCAGGCGCTGTTGAAGATTCTTGATGAATCCCCTCGGTACTGGCGCGACCTGGCGTTGCTGATGAGCCAGAAGCTGCGCCTGAGTTTTATTGGCCTCGAACAGCTCAGCCTGATGCCCGCCTCGGTTCGCCTGGCCCATCGACTGTTGATGATCGTTGAGGGTTACGGCGACATGGAACCGTCAAAGCGCGTGCTGCAACTGCCCCAGGAAGACCTGGCGGCGATGCTGAGCCTGTCGCGCCAGACCACCAATGCCTTGCTCAAGGACCTGCAAGCCCAGGGCATCGTGCGCCTGGGCTACGGCGAGATCGAAATCCTCGATGCACAGCGGCTACGAGAGGCGGCGCACACCTGAGGGTGTTAGCCTGCAAACCTGATCAATCGAGGTGTGTTATGCGTGTCCTGTTAGTGGAACATGAATCCGAAGAGGCGCAGCGGATGGCCCAGGGCTTGAACGAGGCCGGTTACACCGTGGAAGTTGCGGCCAACGGCATGGCGGCGCAGCGCTTTGTCGAAAGCGCCGAGTACGACCTGGTGATCCTGGATGTGATGCTGCCAGGCCTGAATGCCTGGAAGCTGCAGCAGGCGATCCGACAGAAGGGCGAAACGCCGGTGTTGTTCCTGACCACGCCGGGCGGGATTGAGGATCGCCTGCGCGGCTTGGAGCTGCATGAGGATGATTACCTGCTCAAGCCGTTTGAGGCCAAGGGGTTGGTGATGCGGGTGAAGAAACTGTTGCGGCGCGATCGGGGTCGCTGATTGATCCCGTCACTGTAGTGCCTGAAAGATTGCCATCGGGAGCAAGCCCCCTCCCACAGGAGAACGCATTTCAAATGTGGGAGGGGGCTTGCTCCCGATGAGGCCTTCAGCCTCCCCACAAATCCCCCTACCGCAACCCATCCCGAAACTGCCCCGGCGTCATCCCCGTCCAGCGCTTGAACGCCCGGTTAAAGCTGCTGGTATCAGCAAACCCCAACAGGTGACTGATCTCCGCCAACGAGCACTGTGGATCACGCAGATGCAACAACGCCAGATTCTCCCGGCACTCATTGAGCAGCGCATCAAAACGACACCCCTCATCCGCCAGATGCCGCTGCAAACTGCGCAAACTCAAGTGCAGTGCCTGGGCAATCCGCTCGGCACTCGGCTCGCCATCGGGCAGTTGCGCCTCGATGGCCGCGCGCACCTTGCGTTCCCAGGTCAGCGGTTGCAGTTGGGCCAGGGTGCGTTTGAGCACGGTTTCGTTGTGTTCGGCCAGTTCCGGGTTGGCGTCGTCCAGGTGGCTGTCGAAATCGCTGGCGGCGAATTCAAGGCGGTCTTCCTCGGCGCCAAAAAACACCGGTGCGCGGAACACCGTGTGCCAGGGCTTGGGGTCGGCAGGTTGCGGGCGCCGTAGGTAAACCGCCAACGGCGCATAGTCGCGGCCCAGGCGGTTGCGGCACGTGCGCACATAGATCGCGGCAAACGCATCGATGGCTTCCAGCGCCGGTGCCGGGCTGCCCGGCGGTTGCAGCAGGCGAAAGCGGTAGCGCTCGCCATCGCCGCTGAGTTCCAGGGTCAGGGCATCGCTGACCACCTGGTGATACCGCACGATGCGCTCGAACACCTCGCGCAGGCTGCCGCTCGCCACCAACGCATAACCCAACGCATGAAAGGTGGTCGGGCTGACAAACCGCGACACCCGCAACCCGATTGCCGGATCGCCGCTGGCCTGCACCGCCAGTTCCCACAAACGCGTGGTGGCCGACAGCGGGTAACGCGCGTTGGGGTCGTCCATCTGCTGCGGATCGAGCCCGGCCTGGGCGCACAGCGCGGCGCTGTCGAGGCCCAGGGCATCGAGCTGCTTGCGCAGGGCGCGGGTCCAGCTGGCGAGGGAAGTCGGTTCGGTCATGGCGATTGGCGCTTGCGGTCAACAGGTTGGCGTGTGGGGCTAGCGTCCTGCAAGAAGCCCTGGTGCAGGATGTAACCATCAATGAATAAGAGGATGGGAGCATGGACGGTACTTCTGCAAGTCCCCAGCAGATGAACGCGCAACAGCGTTCGGCGCATATCCGCGAGGTGGTGCTCGCCGAAGGCGTGCGCTTGCGTCGCCGGCACCCGTGGTTGCAGCATCAGGACGCCTTGGGCGCGGGCATCCTGGCCTTTGCCTTGCTGGGCATGATCGGCTCGGCGGCGCTCTATATCAGCGGTCACATGGCCTGGTGGGCCTGCCTGCTGCTCAATGCGTTCCTCGCCTCACTGACTCACGAGCTGGAACACGACCTGATCCACAGCATGTACTTTCGCAAAAAGCGCGTGCCGCACAACCTGATGATGGGCCTGGTGTGGCTGGCGCGACCGAGCACCATCAACCCGTGGATCCGTCGCCACCTGCACCTCAATCACCACAAGGTCTCCGGCACCGAGACCGATATGGAGGAACGTGCGATCACCAACGGCGAGCCCTGGGGCTTGGCGCGGTTGCTGATGGTGGGCGATAACGTGATGTCGGCGTTTATCCGCATGCTTCGCGCCAAGACCTGGGGCCACAAACTCAAGATCCTCAAGCGCTCGCTGCTGGTCTACGCACCGCTGGCGCTGCTGCATTGGGGCGCGTGGTACATCTTCCTCGGTTTCCATGCCGCCAACGGCATCGCCAGCCTGCTGGGCACGCCGATCGACTGGTCCACCGGCACCTTGCAGATGATGCAGGTGATCGACATCGCCGCCGTGGTGATCATCGGCCCCAACGTGCTGCGCACCTTTTGCCTGCACTTTGTCAGCTCCAACATGCACTACTACGGCGATGTGGAACTGGGCAATGTGATCCAGCAAACCCAGGTGCTGAATCCGTGGTGGCTATGGCCGTTGCAGGCGTTCTGCTTCAACTTCGGCAGCACCCACGGGATTCACCATTTTGTGGTGAAGGAGCCGTTCTACATCCGCCAGATGACGGCCAAGGTGGCGCATAAGGTCATGGCCGAGATGGGCGTGCGCTTCAATGATTTCGGTACGTTTTCGCGGGCCAATCGGCTTGGCTTTCCACCGCCAGCAGCGTCTCGATCAACGCTTTCGCCGCAGGCGACAAGCGCACCCCAGCGCGGCTGATCACACCACAGCGGTTGTTCAAGCTGTCGAGGGCGTGGGGCAGGTTGCGCCAGTGCAGCACCTGCAACTCGCCCCGGGCGAATGCCTCGACGAAGGCTTCTTCAGCCCCCAGTCCGATGGCGTCCGCCGCGCGCACGAAGCTGCGGTGTTCGTTGTAGCGCAGTTGGCGAAGGTCCATGGTGTGCCCGGCATCCTGTGGGAGAACCGGGATTTTAAGAGGGTTACTTATTCCGTCAACGAAGCATTGTTGGTTTATGTAGATCTTAAATGCATATCTATAGAGCAGGCGCAGTCCGGTACGTGGCCGGGCTGAACACTCGCGTCACCACCAGCATCGCCACCGCCGTGACCGTCAGCACCACCCAGGCGCTGACAAAGTTGCCGGTCAGCTCGCGCAGCCAGCCGGTCATCCACGGCGACACCGCGTTGATCAAGAAACCCACGCCTTGCACAAAGGCCGCCAGTTGCCCTGCTTGGCGTGGGTCGCGGTGGTGGTCGAGGGTCAGCAGCAGGCTCAAGGCGAAACACGCGCCCAAGCCGAAGCCACACAACGCCACCCATAGGTGCGCAGACGCCTGCGGCGCGACGATCAGGCCGAGGTAACCCACGGTCTGGGCCAGAAGGGCAATGCCCAGCAGCGGCCGACGGTCGATACCGCGTTGCGCCAGCACCGGCATCAACAGCGCGGCGATCACCTGGAAAATAGTCATGAACGCCAGCAGCGAACCACTGGGCAACACACCCCAGCCCAGTTGCTGATAGTAAGCCGGCAGCCACGCCACCAAGCTCATGTAGCCGCAATTGACCAGGCCGAAATACAGCGCCAGCAACCAGGCGCGGCGATTGCGCAGGTCCTTGAAGGCCGGCACCACCTGTGGATTTCTGGCCGCGCCCAGGGGCAGCCAGGCCCACAGCAGCAAGGCGCCCAGCGCCGGCAGCAGCCACACCCCCAACCCCGCCTGCCACTCCTGGAAATGCGTGGCCACCAGCGGGCTGAGCAGCGCTGCCAGCCCGCCGCCGGCCATCAGCGAGGCTGAGTACACACCCATCGCCACCGGCACGCGATGACGGAATTCGCGCTTGATCATCGCCGGCACCAAGGCCTGGATCAGCGCCACCCCCGCGCCGCCGAGCAGCGCCGTGACCAGCAGCGCCGACGCCTGGCCCATCAACCAGCGTGCCAGGCACGCCAGCAGGATCATCATCAAGCCCAGGGCGACGCCGCGCCGCTCGCCCAGACGGGCTTCCACGCGCACGCCCACCAGCGCCACCAACCCCATGCACACCACCGGCAGGCTGGTCAGCAGGGCGCTGCTCTGGAAACTCAGGCCGGTGGCTTGGCGAATCTCGCCGAGCAACGGGCTGATGGAACTGAGGATCGGCCGCAGGTTCAGGCCGAGCACCACCAGCAGGCCCCAGCCGGCGAGGGATTTATTCAGGGTCATGCAACGCTCTTGCAGTCGGTAAATGAGGCGTGAGTATGGTCAGCGCCAAAGGTATTCTGAAATTAAATATAACCATGACAATCAGTGGCTAATGGAATGGTGACGCCCATGTTCGATCCCGTGTTGTTGCGCAGTTTTGTCGCTGTGGTGGACTGCGGCAATTTCACCCGCGCCGCCGAGCGCCTGCACTTGACCCAGTCCACCGTGAGCCAGCAGATCCGCCGCCTGGAAGAGGCGGTGGCGTGCCAGTTGCTGGACCGCGACCAGCGCCGCGTGGTCGCCACCGCTGAGGGCGAGCGCTTACTGGCCTATGCGCGGCGCATCCTCGCGCTGCATGAAGAAGCCGCCGATGTGTTGATCAACCAACAGAGCGACGGCGTGTTGCGCCTCGGCGTACCGGAAGACTTTGCCGCCGAGCGCCTGATGCCGTTGCTGTCGGCGTATGTGCTGGCGTATCCACGGGTGCGGCTGGAGGTCACCAGCGGCCTCGGCCCCGAGTTGCAGCGCCAATACCGCAGCGGCGAGTTCGATGTGTTGCTGGTCAAGCAGATGGGTGACAGCGCCGACTGCCTGGCTTCATGGCCCGAGCCACTGTGCTGGGTCGACAGTCGCAACACGCCGTGCCTGGGCCGTGATCCGTTGCCGTTGGTGGCCTTTCCGGTGGGCGGCCTGTACCGCAATGAAATGCTGCAACACCTGGAAGTGGACGGCTGGCGCTGGCGTATCGGGTATTCCAGCGCGAGCCTGGCCAGCGTGTGTTCGGCGGTGGCGGCGGGATTGGGTGTGAGTCTGTTGCCGCGACGGGTAGTGCAGCCAGGACATGTGGAACTGGGGCCGGACAGTGGTTTGCCCGTGGTGCAAGGCGTGCGTCTGGCGTTGTATGCCCGTCATGGCCTGAGTGCCGCAGGGCAGTGCTTACAGGCTGAACTGTTCGATTTGTGCGCAAACAGCTCCGTTGAGCCATGCCTTAACTGAATATTTTGTATGCCTGAAAAGCATCAAAAAAAACCACCTCGGCGCCAAGCACCGAGTGGTGAATTGGTCGACCTTGGGCGGCCGCACCGCGCGCCGTTGGGGCAATTGCGAACGCAGCAAACCCCGAAGCGCTTTTGCAAGCTGACGATGGAGTGAACTACGGCGAAGTGGCGCGAGCCATGGCGTCTATCGAGCGCGCGGGCATTACCAAGCTGTCGGTGATTACCGCACGTTAGTGGCAAAAGCCTCGACAAGTTTTTGGCCGTCTCCTTGGCAGGGTGCGGCCTTTTTTTGCCTGGAATTCAAGCAACGCCGCCAATTCCCAATGTGGAATGTGGAATGTGGAATGTGGGAGGGGGCTTGCTCCCGATGGCGGAGTGTCAGTTGGCCTGTTTGTCAGCTGACCCACCGCCATCGGGAGCAAGCCCCCTCCCACATTTGAACCTCATGCAGGTTTGAGTTTTTGGTTATTAATAAATAGCTTCTTATTCCTTAACGAATATAACCCTCGTCCCTATACTGTCCTGCAACGTTAAACGCTGCAGGAGGGCACACCCATGCACAGCGAGTCGATTCGTTATCTGATCGTGCCGGGCTGGCAAGGATCGCCAGAAGATCATTGGCAAACTCATTGGCAGAACAGCCTGCCCAACAGCGCGCGCGTGGAGCAGGCCGATTGGCTGACGCCGCGCCGCGAAGATTGGGTGGCTGCGCTGGCCGAGGCGATCGCCGCCGACAGCACCCCGGTGATTCTGATCGCCCATAGCCTGGGCTGCATCACCGTGGCCCATTGGGCTGCCACCGCACCCGTGCAGTTCCTGCGGCAGGTGCGCGGTGCTTTGCTGGTAGCTCCGGCGGACGTCGAGCGTCCGGCGTGCTCGCCCGCCCTGCGCAACTTCGCACCGATCCCGACCGACCTGTTGCCGTTTCCCAGCCAGGTGGTCAGTTCCGATAACGACAGCGCCGTCAGTGCCCCCCGGGCCTTGGAGCTGGCGCGTCACTGGGGCGCCGAAGCCGGCATCCTGTCCGGGGCCGGGCATATCAATGTGAAGTCCGGTCACCAGCGCTGGGAGCAGGGGTTCGCCTACCTGTATCGCCTGCAAAGCCGCCTCGAGCATCACGCCCGGCGCACCGCCTGATATTTTTCAACGCCCCGTCCCTGAGTGGATTTGGGGCGGGAGCTTGCCATGAGTCTGCATGAAACCTTCGGTCAGCCGCTGCTGACCTTCCCCGACGCCGAAAAAAGCCCGCTGAGCATTCGTGCCAAGGCGCTGGTGTTTGTCGACCCTCGCTCGCGCAAGCTGCGCGAAGACCTGGAAAGCCTCGCCCCCCGCGCTTTGCCGGTGTTGATACGCGGCGAAACCGGCAGCGGTAAAGAACTGTTGGCACGGCATATCCACCGGGGCAGCGACCGCTCCGGTTTGTTTGTCTCGGTCAATTGCGGCGCCATCAGCCCAACCTACGCCGACGCCGAGTTGTTCGGCTATGCCGCCGGCGCCCACAGTGGCTCGGCCAGCAGCCGGGCCGGGTGGTTTGGCTCGGCGAATGGCGGCACCTTGTACCTGGATGAGATCGGCGACCTGCCGCTGCCGATCCAGGTGAAACTGCTGGCGGCCCTGGAAAACCATGAAGTCACCCGCGTTGGCGCCCACCAGCCGAGCCCGGTGGACGTGCGCCTGGTGGCCGCCACCAGCATCGACCTGGCCCAGGCCGTGGCCGCCGGCAAGTTTCATGAGCGGCTGTTCCATTACCTCAGCGAGGGCCAGTTGGACCTGCCGGCGTTGCGTGAGCGGGTGGGCGATATCCTGTCGTTGGCCGAATACTTTCTGGGTATCTACAGTCAGCGCCTGGAGCTGCCGGTGCCGTTGATCAGCGACGCCGCCCAGCGCGTACTGGAACACCACAGCTGGCCGGGTAATACCCGCGAGCTGGAGAACGTCATTCACTTCGCCTTGCTGGTGAGCAGCGGCGACGAAATTCTGCCCGAGCATCTGAACCTGCCAGTGGCAGGGTCGCCTTTGGAGCAAGTACAGCGCATCTTCGCCAATGCCAGCCTGGCTGAGCGGGAAACCTTGCGCAGCTTTCTACGTGAACAAGCCTCTACATGAGCAAAATGGAATATCAACGTGAATAAAAGATATTGTTCGGGAATAAAAAATATAGGTATTGTCCCTCCCACGCCGCGATAGCACTTCGCTGGCACACCACATAAAAAACGGTCGTCAGAGACGCCCCGGAATTTCGATAAGGACACTGCATGAAAAAGGTTCTGTTGTTTACCGCACTGGCGGCTGCCCTGACTGCAAGCTTCGCCCAGGCCAACGAGAAACTGGTGGTTGCCGCGACCCCGGTCCCGCACGCCGAGATCCTCGAACTGGTCAAGCCAGCCTTGAAAAAAGAAGGCGTGGACCTGGAAATCAAAGTCTTCACCGACTACGTCCAGCCAAACGTACAGGTTGCCGAGAAGCGCCTGGACGCCAATTACTTCCAGACCCTGCCGTACCTGGAAAACTTCAACAAGGGCAAGGGCACCAACCTGGTCACCGTGGTTGGCGTGCACGTTGAACCCTTCGGCGGTTACTCGAAAAAGATCAAGAATATTTCCGAGCTCAAGGATGGCGCCACCGTGGCCATCCCGAACGAAGGCTCCAACAGCGGCCGCGCCCTGTTGCTGCTGCAGAAAGCCGGTGTGATTACCCTGAAAGACCCGACCAACGCCCTGGCCACGCCGAAAGACATCGCCAGCAACCCGAAGAACCTCAAGTTCAAAGAGCTGGAGTCGGCCCTGCTGCCACGTGTGCTGGACCAGGTTGACCTGGACTTGATCAACACCAACTACGCGCTGGAAGCGGGTCTGAACCCGGCCAAGGACGCGCTGATCATCGAAAGTGCCGACTCGCCGTACGTGAACTTCCTGGTGGCTCGTCCGGACAACAAGGACAGCGACGCTATCCAGAAACTGTCCAAGGCCCTGACCAGCCCGGAAGTCAAAGCCTTCATCGAGAAGAAGTACAACGGTGCAGTCGTGCCCGCGTTCTGATGTAAGCCAAAACCCCCTTCAAGGTTTCAACGCCGACGGCTACTACAGCGTCGGCGTTTTTTATGTGTGTTCTGTAGCACCTGCATATAAGTGGCTGATTGGTTTGAAGGAGGGCTTTGGTTCAACGATTTTCAAGAGAAGCTTGTATCTAAGTGTTATTAAAACGATTTTACATTTTACATTTTGTTTTGTTGGATTTGTAGGGTCAAGATTGCGTTCGCTGTAGGAGTCATTGCATGGAGGCGTCAGCTGAATTATTAAATTTTGGAGGCCGGCATTATTATGCCAAGTTCAATTTCCCCTAATCGCATGCCAACTACCTTCCTGGCTTCAACTCAAGGCGCTGAGCAGCCTCAAGGCGCCAAGAGTTTCGAGAGCACCTATCCAAAAAGTCAGTTCAGGCAAATTCCCAATAATATCCACATGGTGTGGGTAGGTTCTAAGCCAGGTGAAAAACAGGACGAGTATCTTCGCCAGTGGGCAACAAAAAACCCCAATCATAAAGTTATGCTGTGGGTAGACTCTACCCAGTTCGATGCCTATGCCACTAATAAAGCGGCTCAGGCAAAAGCGGAGAGTATTTATCCTGGTTATCAAGCTGAACGACCCATTCGAGGGTTGTTCAGTCAACTTAAAGCAACAATTAATAGTGCTGGACTGCACCCGCGCAACAAGGCAGAACAGACACAGGTGTTGACGGAGTTAAATAAGGAATTGTCTTCTTCAGCTAACAAGGCCCTGAAGGCTTCGCTGTTAACCAGTGGAGAAAAAATCACCCCCGAAAACGCTCCGCAGGTACTCCACGCCTTTGAACGTCATGCCTCACGTACCGACGATAAGTTCTTCCAGGCAGAAGCCGTTATCCTGGACCAGACCACCAAGTCATGGGACCGCTATGCCAGCAACCCTCCCCGGGACACGGCTGCCTTGGACGCTGTTAAGGCACGATTTGGTGATCTAAAAAACGTGCAGATACGTGACTTGAGCAATCCTTCTGATATCAGCCTGCAAAATAAGGATGTTTACCAGCATGAAATAATGGGCCGCAATGGGGGGTATGCGGCAGCCTCCGACGTTGTCAGGTATGAAATTGTCAATCAATACGCTGGCACTTATACAGACATCGATCTGGAGAGTATGCGCCCGCTTGATAAAGCGCTGAACGCCCACCCTGACCTGATGCTGGTCGGCATGGCTGAAGGCAAAAGTGACGCCAAGGGCAGTTCCACGCCATATTTCGCGAACGCTTTGTTTTCCAGCCATTCCCAGAGTGCAATGCTGTCCAGCCTGATTGACGATATCGGGAACAAATACCGTTCCATGAAAGGCAATGAGTACGCCGGTGACCGTTACTTTAGCCGTCCAAATAAAAGCACTATCGAAACCACGGGACCCAATGCCTTGCGCGGGCACGTCGACCGGGTGATACAGGAAGCCAAAGGGCGGCCGGATCTTATACGTAACGACGCCGGCTCACTGGCCGAACGTATATGGGACAAGCCAACGCCACAGAATGAGGAATACTGGAAACTCGTGGATTCCCATTTCAAATTCCCAGACAACTACGTCAATTTTGAGACGGAAGAGCAGCAAAACAGTGCCACAAAAGCAATGGCAGGTGGTGGCAACCCACCGCCGTAATTAAACAAAGCTGAAGTCGTTGAGAAGTCTCTTTTGCGAGCGAGGCTTCTCTCGTTTCAACGCGCTCGGCTATCTATTGCCCTGCGCAACGCCAGCAACCACTTCACCAGTTCCTGCGGATCAATCGGTTTCGCTTTATCCATTGCTCATCCTTCGTTTCAGTTTTCCTTCGACCCAAACACCATAGCTGCCACCTGCGCAACCCGCTAATCCGGGGGTTATCTTTTTGGGTGATATCAATATGCTGTTTCGGTATTTAAATTTTACTTTTTATACTTTTAAAGTTCGCGCTACCCGGCGTTACCCACGCCGGATCGGACGGCGCTCGCCGCATTACCCTGCGCTGCCTACCTCACCGAAGTGCTGCGCGCCGGTGTGGAAGCGGTGCCGCTGGCGCAGATCGAGTTGGGCAAGTCCATCGGCCTGTCGGACTGGCAACTGCTGCGCCATGTGATCCTGCCCCAGGCCGGCATCCTCAGCCTGCCGGCGTTGTTCGCCAATTTCATCTTCCTGCTCAAGGAGACCACTGTGGTCTCTGCCGTGCTGACGCTGATTTGTGTGCTGTTGTTCTTGCCGCTGTCGCTGCTGCTCAGCCGCCTGGAAAGGAGGCTCCAGCATGGCCAGTTCGGGTCTTGAGTTGTTGTGGGTGTCGTTGCCGCAATTGGGCAAGGGCGCTGCGCAGACGTTGTCGATTTCGTTGTTGAGCATCGCCTTCAGTACGGTCGGCGGCGTGTTGTATGGCGTGCTGCGCAGGCTGATCAACGCAGTGCTGCGGGTTTACCTGGAGCTGTTCCGGGCGATTCCGGTGCTGGTGTGGTTGTACCTGCTGTTCTTTGGCCTGAGCATCCCCAGCTTCTGGTATGCGGTGCTGATCGTCGGTGTGTTTACCGACAAGCCGCCGTTTGGCTTCGTCAACGAAGCGGGCCGCTATGTCGGTTTCGATACCGACATCGGCCGCCAATTCGCCAAGGACCTGCTGGGCGATGAGAACAAAGTCGAATTTGTCGCCGTCGAGCTGGCCAGCCGTATTCCGTTCCTGCAAAGCGACAAGGTTGACCTGATCCTCGCCAACATGACCGTGACGCCCGAGCGCAAGGAGCTGAGCGATGACACCAAGCCTGAGAGCGTGATCGTTGAAGGCGGGAAGTGGCAGGGCTAGTTCTGCGCTGACTGTTATGCCGCTATCGGGAGCAAGCTCCCTCCCACATTTGAATGTATTCACACGTCAACATGTGCGAGAGGACTTGCCCCCGATGAGGCCGATGAACTCACCTCAATACGCCTTCCCCATGCCGATAAGGAACCCTGATCTAAGCTCACAGTCGCATACACACTGGCACATCGCATCGCGCACAAGGAGTCCGCATGGGCGGTCGTATTTCCACCTGTATCGTCGGTTTGGGTTTAGTGGTGTTGCTGAGCGCTTGCGGCCAGGAAAACGCCGAACCCAAGCAGCATTCCCGAGTATTTGTGCAAACCGTGCAACCCGCGGATTTCGCCGCGGCCGTCACACTGACCGGGGATGTGCAGGCGCGCGTGCAGACCGACTTGTCCTTCCGCGTCGGCGGCAAGATCATCCAGCGCATGGTGGATGTGGGTGACCGCGTGACCGCCAGGCAAGTGCTGGCCAAGCTTGATCCCAAGGATTTGCAGACCAACGTCGATTCCGCCCAGGCCCAGGTCGTGGCCGAACAGGCGCGGGTCAAGCAAACCTCCGCCGCGTTTGTGCGCCAGGAAAAACTCCTGCCCAAGGGCTACACCAGCCGCAGCGAATACGATTCCGCCCAGGCCGCGCTGCGCAGCAGCCAAAGTGCCCTGGCCGCCGCGCAGGCGCAGTTGGCCAACGCCCGTGAACAACTCGGCTATACCGCGCTGATTGCGGATGCGCCGGGAGTGATCACTGCGCGCCAGGCCGAAGTCGGTCAGGTGGTACAGGCCACCGTGCCGATTTTCAGCCTGGCCACCGATGGCGAGCGCGATGCGGTGTTCAACGTTTATGAGTCACTGCTGGTTGAGCCGCCGCCCGATGCGCCGATCACCGTCAGCCTGCTGGATAACCCGAGCATCAAGGCCGTGGGTAAAGTGCGTGAAGTCACACCGGCCGTGGCCGCCAATACCGGCACGGTGCAAGTGAAGATCGCCCTGCAATCGTTGCCCGAAGGCATGCGGCTTGGTTCGGTGGTCAGCGCCACCGCCAATGGCCCGGCCAAATCGAGCATCGAGCTGCCCTGGTCGGCGTTGACCAAAGACCTCAGCGAGCCCGCCGTATGGCTGGTGGACGGCGAGGGCAAGGCGCAACTGCACAAGGTCAGTGTGGCGCGTTACCTCACGGGCAAAGTGATTATTGGCGACGGCCTCAAGGGCGGCGAAAAAGTCGTGGTGGCTGGTGGGCAACTACTGCACCCCGGCATGCTGGTCGAGATCGCCCAGCCAGGAGCCCAGCCATGAAGCGCCTGACGGTTGTACTCGCCGCCAGCCTGTTGCTGATGGCCTGCTCCAAGGAAGAACCGGCGCCCGAGCCCGTGCGCCCGGTGCTGTCCATGGAGGTGAAGTCCGAAGACCAGGAGACCCTCGGCCGCTTCGCCGGCACCATCCAGGCGCGCTACGAAAGCAACTTGGGCTTCCGCGTCCCCGGTCGCATCGCCCGGCGTGCCGTGGATGTGGGCGCCGAAGTGGAGAAGGGCGCCGTGCTCGCCGTGCTCGACCCTACCGACCAACAAAACCAGTTGCGCGCCGCCCAAGGCGATTTGGCGCGCGTGCAGGCGCAGTTCATCAATGCCCAGGCCAATGCCCGTCGCCAGCAGGAGCTGTTCAACCGTGGTGTCGGGGCCCAGGCCCAACTGGATGTGGCCCAGACCGACCTGAAAACCACCCAGGCTTCCCTCGACCAGGCCCGGGCTTCGGTCAATCAAGCCAAAGACCAGCTCAACTACGCCGAACTGCGCACCGACCACGCCGGCATCGTCACCGCCTGGAATGCCGAGGCCGGCCAGGTGGTCAGCGCCGGTCAGCAAGTGGTGACCCTGGCGCGCCCGGACATCAAGGAGGCGGTCATCGACCTGCCCGCCGGCCTCGCCGAGCGCCTGCCGCCGGATGGGGTGTTCCTCGTCGCCGGGCAACTCGACCCCAGCGTCAACACCACCGCCACCGTGCGCGAGATCGAACCCCAGGCCCAAAGCGCCACGCGCACCCGTCGCGCGCGCCTGACCCTGGCCGAAACGCCGCCCGCGTTCCGCCTTGGCACGGCGGTCAGCGTGACCTTGAGTTCGGCCATCGCCCCACGCATCGAGTTGCCCCTGAGCGCCTTGCAGGAAGTCGACGGCAAGACCCGCATCTGGTTGCTCGATACCCAAAGCCAGACCGTACAACCGCGCGACATCACGGTGCTTAGCCGTGACGCTGAAAGCGCCTTGCTCAACGGCGGCGTCAAACCCGGCGAACGTATCGTTACTGCCGGCGTGAACAGCCTGAAGCCTGGGCAAAAAGTCAAAATCGACGAGGACAGCCCGCGATGAAAGGCAGCTTCAACTTATCCGAGTGGGCCCTCAAGCATCAGTCCTTCGTCTGGTACCTGATGTTCGTCGCGCTGCTGATGGGCGTGTTCTCCTACATGAACCTGGGCCGCGAGGAAGACCCCTCGTTCACCATCAAGACCATGGTGATCCAGACCCGCTGGCCGGGCGCGACCCAGGAAGAAACCCTCAGGCAGGTCACCGACCGCATCGAGAAAAAGCTCGAGGAACTCGACTCCCTCGACTACGTGAAAAGCTACACGCGACCGGGTGAATCCACGGTGTTCGTGTTCCTCAAGGACACCACCAGCGCCAAGGCGATTCCGGAGATCTGGTACCAGGTCCGCAAGAAGATCGACGACATTCGCGGCACCTTCCCCCAGGGCTTGCAGGGGCCGTCGTTCAACGACGAATTCGGCGATGTGTTCGGCTCGGTGTACGCCTTTACCGGCGACGGCCTGTCGATGCGCCAGTTGCGCGACTACGTGGAGCAGGTGCGTGCCGAGATCCGCTCAGTGCCGGGGCTGGGCAAGGTCGAGATGATCGGCCAGCAGGACGAAGTGATTTACCTGAATTTCTCCACGCGCAAACTGGCGGCCCTGGGCATTGACCAGCGCCAGGTGGTGCAAAGCCTGCAATCGCAGAACGCGGTGACCCCCGCCGGGGTGATCGAGGCCGGGCCGGAGCGCATCTCGGTGCGTACGTCGGGGCAGTTCGCCTCGGAAAAAGACCTGGCCAACGTCAACCTGCGCCTCAATGACCGCTTCTATCGCCTGGCCGATATCGCCGAGATCAGCCGTGGCTATGTTGACCCTGCGCGACCGATGTTCCGCTTCAACGGCAAGCCGGCGATTGGCTTGGCCATCGCCATGCAGAAGGGCGGCAACATCCAGTCGTTCGGCAAGGCACTGCACACGCGCATGGACGAACTGACCGCCGACCTGCCGGTGGGCGTCGGTGTGCATAAGGTCTCCGACCAGGCCGAAGTGGTGGAAGAGGCGGTCGGCGGCTTTACCAGCGCGCTGTTCGAAGCGGTGATCATCGTGCTGGTGGTGAGCTTTATCAGCCTCGGCATGCGCGCCGGGCTGGTGGTGGCGTGCTCGATTCCACTGGTGCTGGCGCTGGTGTTCGTGTTCATGGAATACAGCGGCATCACCATGCAGCGCGTGTCGCTGGGTGCGTTGATCATCGCCCTCGGCCTGTTGGTGGACGACGCAATGATCACCGTGGAGATGATGATCACACGTCTGGAAAAAGGCGAAACCAAGGAGCAGGCGGCCACCTATGCCTACACCTCCACGGCATTCCCGATGCTCACCGGTACCTTGGTGACCGTCGCCGGTTTCGTGCCGATTGGCCTCAACGCCAGTTCGGCGGGGGAGTACACCTTCACCCTGTTCGCGGTGATTGCCGTGGCGATGCTGGTGTCATGGGTGGTGGCGGTGCTGTTTGCGCCGGTGATTGGCGTGCATATCCTCAGTGCCAAGGTGAAACCCCACAGCGCCGAGCCGGGGCGCATCGGCCGCGCGTTCAATGGCGGCATGCTGTGGGCCATGCGCAACCGTTGGTGGGCCATCGGCATCACCGTGGGCCTGTTCGTGGCGTCGGTGTTCTCCATGCAGTTTGTGCAGAACCAGTTCTTCCCGTCGTCGGACCGCCCGGAAATTCTCGTCGACCTCAACCTGCCGCAAAACGCCTCGATCAACGAGACGCGCAAGACGGTCGACCGTCTGGAAGCGATCATCAAGGACGACCCGGACATTGCACGCTGGAGCACCTATATCGGCCAGGGTGCGATCCGTTTCTACCTGCCCCTCGACCAGCAACTGGAAAACCCCTACTACGCGCAGTTGGTGATCGTCAGCAAAGGCCTGGAAGAGCGCGGTGCCTTGATTGCGCGCCTGCAAAAGCGCCTGCGTGACGACTTCGTGGGCATCGGCAGTTTTGTGCAACCGCTGGAAATGGGCCCGCCGGTGGGGCGTCCGATCCAGTATCGCGTGTCCGGTAAAGACACCGACCAGGTGCGCAAGCACGCCATCGAACTGGCGACCCTGCTGGATAAAAACACCCACCTGGGCGAGATCATCTACGACTGGAACGAGCCGGGCAAAGTGCTGCGCATCGACATTGCCCAGGACAAGGCGCGCCAGCTCGGGCTGTCATCCGAAGACGTGGCGCAGTTGATGAACAGCGTGGTCAGTGGTGCGTCGGTAACCCAGGTGCACGACGACATCTACCTGATCAACGTGGTCGGCCGTGCCGAGGACGCCGAGCGCGGTACGCCGGAAACCTTGCAGAACCTGCAGATCGTCACGCCCAACGGCACCTCGATCCCGCTGCTGGCCTTCGCCACCGTGCGCTATGAACTGGAACAGCCGCTGGTGTGGCGTCGCGACCGCAAGCCGACTATCACCATTAAAGCGTCGGTGCGCGATGAGATGCAGCCGACCGACCTGGTCAAGCAGCTCAAGCCGGAGATCGACGCATTCAGCGCCGGCCTGCCGGTGGGTTACAAGGTCGCCACGGGCGGCACCGTGGAAGAAAGCGGCAAGGCTCAGGGCCCGATTGCCAGCGTGGTGCCGCTGATGCTGTTCCTCATGGCGACCTTCCTGATGATCCAACTGCACAGCGTGCAGAAGATGTTCCTGGTGGCCAGTGTCGCGCCGCTGGGGCTGATTGGCGTGGTGCTGGCGTTGATCCCCACAGGGACGCCCATGGGCTTTGTGGCGATCCTCGGTATCCTGGCGTTGATCGGCATCATCATCCGTAACTCGGTGATCCTGGTGACGCAGATCCACGAATATGAAGTGGCCGGCTACACGCCGTGGGACGCGGTGGTGGAAGCCACCGAGCATCGGCGTCGGCCGATCCTGCTCACGGCGGCTGCGGCGAGCCTGGGCATGATCCCGATTGCTCGGGAAGTGTTCTGGGGGCCGATGGCCTACGCGATGATTGGCGGCATCATCATCGCCACCTTGCTGACGCTGTTGTTCCTGCCGGCGCTGTATGTGGCCTGGTACAAGATCCGCGAACCCCAACAGGAAGAACACGGTTAAAAATGTGGGAGGGGGCTTGCTCCCGATGGCGGTGGGTCAGTCAAAGATGCTCCAACTGATCCACTGCTATCGGGGGCAAGCCCCCTCCCACATTTGGAATGCGTTACCTCTAAGGTTTGCGCCAGACACTGGCCAACCAAGGCTGCTGCTCTCGAGGCAATCCCGCCGGCCGGTAGTAATGCTCCAGTTCCACAAACCCGGCGGCGGTGAGCAGTGTCTGCCACGCCTCCAGGTCGTGATAAGCCCCATAGCGCGGCCCATTCCAGCCTTCCTGGTTCTCACCCCGCGGGTTGGAGCTGAACAGCACGCCCCCAGGTTTCAACGCCCCATGCAGTTGTTTGAGCACACGCGGCAGTTCCTGCTTGGGGATATGAAACAGCACCGCATTGGCAAAGATCCCGTCAAAGCGTTCAGCCGGTAAATCCAGTTTGAGGAAGTCCTGCTGCAACACCTCACAGCCGCTGTCTTCGCGCGCCATCTGCGCAAACCGCTCGGAGCCATCCAGGCCGACGGCGATATGCCCCATGCGCGTAAAGGTCTGCAAATCCCGCCCCGGCCCGCAGCCGAAGTCCAGCACGGTAAAGGGGGGTGTGCCCTGGATATGCCGCAGCAGCGCGTCGATATTCTGGCTCACATCGTGATCGCGGGTGCCTTCACGGAAGTCCTCGGCCACCTTGTTGTAGTGGCCGAGGGTGGTGGACGTGATCTGGTCGAGGTCGTCGGGCTTGAGGGGCATGGTGGGCAATACCGGGTGTTGAGATGACCCGACTATACCTTGTGGCGAGCGGGCTTGCCCCGCGTTGGGCTGCGCAGCAGCCCCAGCTTTCAGCGCTTATTCAGCACCCGCGCCAACCGATCGCCACCCAACTGGATCACCGCCACCAGGATCACCAGCAGCACAATCACCGTGAGCATGATCTGCGTATCAAAGCGCTGGTAGCCGTAGCGATAGGCAATGTCGCCCAGGCCGCCCGCACCAATGGCCCCGGCCATGGCCGACGAGTTGATCATGGTCACCAACGTGATGGTGAACCCGCCGACAATCCCTGGCAGCGCTTCGGGCAGCAGTACATGCCAGATGATGTGCCAGCGCCGGCACCCCATGGCCTGGGCGGCTTCAATCAGACCGTGGTCGACCTCGCGCAGACTCACTTCGGCGATCCGCGCGAAGAACGGTGTGGCGGCGATGGTCAGCGGCACAACCGCCGCCCACACGCCGTAGGTGGTGCCGACGATCAGCCGCGTGAAGGGGATCAGCGCCACCATCAGGATCAAAAACGGAATCGAGCGGAACAGATTGACGAACGCCCCCAGCACCCGGTTCAGCGCCGGTGCCTGGTAGATGCCGCCCTTGTCGCTGGTCACCAGAAACACCGCCAGCGGAATCCCCACCAGCAAGGCGATCAACGATGACACGCCGACCATCAACAAGGTGTCGATGGCACCCTGCACCAAACGATCAAACCACATAGCCCAGCACCTCCACCTGTTGTGCCCAGTTCGCGGCGCGGTTGCGCAGTTCTTCGGTGTTATGGGGTGAGCCGTTCACCGCCAGCAGCAGTTGCCCCAAGGCATGCCCCTGGATCCGTTCGACACCGCCCTGCAGCAGACGCACGCGCCCGCCGAGGGCGCTGAACAGTGCGGCCAGGTCGGGTTCATCGCTGGCACTGCCGGTGAACTGCAAGCGCAGCACCGCGGCGGCGTTTGGCGATTCAGGCTGGGTGTGCAAACGGCTTTGCAGTTCTTCCGGCAGCCCATGTTGCAGCGGCGCCAGCAGGGTCTTGCTGACTTCATGTTGCGGGTTGCCGAACACTTGCCACACCGGGCCTTGTTCGACGATGCGCCCGTGTTCGAGCACCACCACGCGGTCGCAGATGTCGCGGATCACCGCCATCTCATGGGTGATCAAGACGATGGTCAGGCCCAGGCGCCGGTTGATCTCGCGCAGCAGGCCGAGGATCGATTGGGTGGTCTCCGGGTCAAGGGCCGAGGTGGCTTCGTCGCACAGCAGGATCTGCGGGTCGTGCACCAGCGAACGGGCAATGCCCACGCGCTGTTTCTGCCCGCCGGACAGCTGCGCCGGGTAGGCCTTGTGCTTGTCCTGCAAGCCGACCAATTCCAGCAGCTCGCGCACTTTTTGCTCACGCTGGGGCTTGGGCACGCCGGCGACTTTCAGCGGCAATTCGACGTTCTGCCACACGGTTTTGGCTGACATCAGGTTGAAGTGCTGGAAGATCATGCCGATACGCCGACGCAGCGCTACCAGGTGGTCTTCGTCGAACTCGCCGATGTCGACCTGATCGATCAACACGCGCCCGCTGCTGGGTTGTTCCAGGCGGTTGATGGTGCGGATCAGCGACGATTTGCCGGCGCCGCTGCGGCCGATAATGCCGAACACTTCACCGCGCTGGATCGCCAGGTCGATGCCTTGCAAGGCATGCACGCCGCCGTCGTAGGTTTTGCCCAGGTTTATAAAACGCACGTGCGCGCGGTTCAGGTCCGGGTGCAGTTCTGTCTGCTCGGCGTCCCTGGGTGGAGAACCCAGGTCGCGTAGTTGAAAGTGGGCGGCGGTCATTTTTTATCGTCCCAACCGACTTGGTACAACTTGCCGAGGGATTTATCCAACGCCGCGCGCACCACTGGCGAGTGCTGGTAGATGTCGACGAACTTGATCACGCGCGGGTCGGTTTTGCTCTTGGGCTGGATCACGAACTGGATCACGTATTCCGGGTGGTCGAGGCCGTCGAACAGCAGCGCCGACTCGGCATCGAAGGTCTTGGACAGGCGGATGTACGCCGGGTAGCCCTGCACCAGGTCGGCATCGTCATAGGCGCGCACCAACTGCACGGCCTCGACTTGCAGGATCTTGATGTTTTTCGGGTTGGTGACGATGTCTTCTTCGGTGGCCTTGTAGCCCACGCCCGGCTTGAGGGTGATCAAGCCGGCCTTGGCCAGCAGTTGCAAGCCGCGACCGCTGTTGATCGGGTCGTTGGCAATCGCCACGCTGGCGCCTTGGGGCAGGTCGTTGATGCTTTTGTATTTCTTCGAGTACAGGCCGACGTTGTTGATGATGCCCGGCGCGTACGGCACCAGGTCAAAACCGGCGGCGGCCTTGGCGTTTTCCAGGAACGGGATGTGCTGGAAGTAGTTCACGTCAATATCGCCGGCGGCCAGGCTGACGTTGGGCGCGATCCAGTCGGTGAACTCCACCAGCTCGACGTTCAGGCCTTGCTTGCCGGCTTCGGCGACTGCGGCTTCCAGGGGAATCGCGAAGGCGGCAGTGGTGCCGATTTTCAACGGGGCATCGGCGGCGAACACCGCCGAGCTGAACAGCCCGAAGGCCAGGGCCAGTGCTTTGACTGGGTTATTGAGGAATGTCTTTTTCATAGTGGGTTTCCAGTCATAAGGTATTAGGACAAACAATGCAGATCCAATGTGGGAGGGGGCTTGCTCCCGATAGCAGTGGTTCAGTTGGCAAATGTGGTGACTGATACACCGCTATCGGGAGCAAGCCCCCTCCCACATTTTTCAATCAGTGGCGGTAGGTCGAGCCGGTGTGTTGTTCAGGTAGGCGAGCACTGGCGTGGAAGACTTTTTCCCGTAGCGTGCCGCTCTCATATTCGGTCTTGTACGACCCCCGCTTCTGCAACTCCGGCACCACCAGGTCGATAAAGTCCACATAGCTTTCCGGCGTGACAATGCGCGTCAGGTTGAAGCCATCCAGCCCGGTTTCGCTGATCCAGGATTCCAGCTCGTCAGCGACCTGTTCGGGCGAGCCGACCAGGGTGATATAGCGTCCGCCGAGGGCGTGCTGCTCGAGCAATTTGCGCCGGGTCCAGTCGTTGTTTTGCAGGTTCTTGGTGGCCGACTGGATCGCGTTGCTCTTCACGTACTGGATCGGTTCGTCGAGTTCGTATTGGGAAAAATCAATCGCGGTGGACGCCGAAAAGTGCGCCACGCCGGCCTCCGCGCTGGCATAGCTCAGGTACTCGGCATGCTTGGCCCAGGCCAGTTCTTCGGTGGCGCCGACGATCACGTTGAGGCCCATGAACACCTTGATGTCTTGCGGGTTGCGTCCGGCCTCGACCGCGCTGGTGCGTACCTTGCCCACCTGCACCTTGGTCGCGGCCTTGTTCTGCCCGCTGATAAACACGCACTCGGCATGGCGCCCGGCAAACAGCAAGCCACGGTCCGAACTGCCGGCCTGGAACAGCACCGGCGTACGCTGCGGCGACGGTTCGCACAGGTGATAACCCTCCACCTGATAGAACTCGCCATGGTGCTCGACCTTGTGCACCTTGCCCGGCTGCGCGTAGACCCGCGCCTGCGGATCGTTGAGCACCGCGTCGTCTTCCCAGCTGCCTTCCCAGAGTTTGTAGAGCACCTCCAGGTATTCATCGGCCTGGTCGTAGCGCCGGTCATGCTCGACCTGTTCGGTGAGGCCCATGGCCTTGGCGGCGCTGTCGAGGTAGCCGGTGACGATGTTCCAGCCCACCCGGCCACGGCTCAGGTGGTCGAGCGTGGACATGCGCCGGGCGAACAGATACGGCGGCTCATAGGTGAGGTTGGCGGTCAGGCCGAAGCCGAGGTTCCTGGTCACGGCGGCCATCGCCGAGACCAGCAGCAGCGGGTCGTTGACCGGCAGTTGGATCGATTCCTTGAGCGGCACATCGATGGATTTCTGGTACACGTCATACACGCCGACGATGTCGGCGATGAACAAACCGTCGAACAGCCCGCGCTCCAGGGTTTGCGCCAGGTCGGTCCAGTACTCGATGCTTTTGTACTGGGTGGACGTGTCCCGTGGATGGGTCCACATGCCGTGGTTGATATGCCCGATGCAGTTCATGTTGAAGGCATTGAGCAGGATCTTTTTCTTTGCCATCAAATGGTCCCCCGCAGTGGCGGGTTTTCAGCGTTGAGGTAGTAATTGCCTACTGCGTGGTACTTCCAGCGCACCGGGTCGTGCAGGGTGTGCACGCGGGCGTTGCGCCAGTGGCGGTCGAGGCCGTGCTCGGCCAGGGTGGCCTGGCTGCCGGCCAGTTCGAACAGGGTGCTGCCGGCGGCCAGGGAAATCTCGGTGCTCAAGGCGCGGACTTCAGCGACGGCGATGGACGCCGCCGCCACGGTGTCGGCATTGCTGTCGGCCTGGGCGCGGTCGAGGTGTTCGCCTGCGCGTTCCAGCAATGCCTCGGCGGCGTGCAGGCGAATGCTCAGGTGGCCGAAGCTCTTCAGGGTCAGCGGGTCTTCGGTGGCTTTGTCGTTGCCGGAATCGATCCACGGGCGGGTCTTGGTGCGCACAAAGTGCAGCGCATCTTCAAAGGCCGCGCGGGCGATGCCGGTGTCGATGGCGGCGTGGAGAATCTGCGCCAGCGGGCCGACGGTGGTCGGGCGCTCAAACGCACTCTGGAACGGGATTACGTCTTGCGCCGCAACCCACACGTTATCGAACACCACCGAGCCGCTGCCGGTGGTGCGCTGGCCAAAGCCGCTCCAGTCGTCGATAACCGTCAGCCCCTCGCTGTCGCGGGGCACGAAGGCCAGTTGCTGGATGCCGTGTTCATCCACCACCGAGGTGGGGATGCGCTGGGCATAGATCGCGCCGGTGGCGTAGAACTTGCGGCCGGTGATGCGGAAGCCGTCGCCGTCGCGGGTGATGGACGTAACACGGTCGTGGGCGGTCTTGGTGCCCAGTTCCGCCAGGGCGTTGCCGAAACGCTGGCCAGCGAGCACTTCGGCATACAGGCGTTGTTGCTGTTCAGGGCTGCCATTCACGCGCAGCACTTCGAGGGCGTAGAAATGGTTTTGCGGAATCTGGCCCAGGGAGGCATCAGCCTGGGCGATGAGGGCAATGACCTTGGCCAGGGTGACGTTGGACACACCGGCACCGCCGTATGCCTTGGGCACGCTGATGCCCCACAGGCCGGAGCGCGAGAACACGTCCAGCTCGGGCAGCGGCAGGCGGCGTTCGCGGTCGCGCTGGGCGCTGTCGCGACGGAAGTCTTCGGCCAGGTCGCTGGCGACAATAAGGGCTTGTTCGTCGCTGGTGATAACCGCGACACGGTGAGAAAGGGTCATGAGTTTCTCCAGAGGTCTGGTCGGTTAAATCCAGGAATGGCGAGCCGGCAACGTGCCGTTCAAGCGATAGGCGCCGACGGCGTGATACTTCCAGCGCACCGGGTCGTGCAGGGTGTGCACCCGGGCGTTGCGCCAGTGACGGTCGAGGTTGAACTCCGCGAGGGTGGCGCGGCTGCCGGCCAGTTCGAAGAGCTTTTCGCTGACCAGCAACGACACTTCAGTGGTGAGCACCTTCGCCTCGGCCACGGCGATTGACGCACGCGCGGCGGACTGTGCGGTGATCGGCTCGGCGCTGACCTGGTCCAGCACTTGCCCGGCCTTGCGCAACAGCGCTTCGGCGGCGTGCAGTTCGATCTTCAGCTTGCCGATATCGGCGATCACGTAGAGGTCATCGCTGGCCCGCTCGACCTTGGCGTCGATCCACGGGCGCGAACGCTCACGCACAAAGGCGATGGTGTCATCCAGCGCGCCACGGGCGATGCCGGCGTCAATGGCGGCCTGGATCAGTTGCGAAACGGCGCCCTGGATAGTCGGGCTTTCGCCGATACGCCAGTTTTCAACGACCAGATCGGCCTCCACTGGCACGCGGTCCAGCAGCACGGTGCCGCTGGCGGTGGTGCGTTGGCCGAAGCCCGACCAGTCATCCACGATGCGCAGCCCTTCGGTGCCACGGCGCACAAACGCCATGACCTGCTTGCCGTCGTCGTTCAGCGCCTTCACCGCCACCCAGTGGGCAAACAGCGCGCCGGTTGAATAGAACTTCTGGCCGCTGATCACGTAGCCGTCGCCTTGGGCAGTGATGCGCGCCTTGAGCTCCAGGGTGTTTTTGGTGCCGCGCTCCGGGCCGCCATTGCCGATGCGCCAGCCGTCGAGGACGCTCTGGAACAGCTGCTCTTTCTGGCGCCCGGTGGCGGCGCCCTGCAACACCTGCAGGATGCCGAAATGGTTCTGCGGGATCTGCCCGAGGGCCGGGTCTGCCGCGCTGATGATCGCGAAGACTTCGGCCAGGGTCACGAATGAGACTTGTGGGCCGCCGTATTCGCGAGGAATGGAAATACTGCCCAGCCCACTGCGGGTGAATTGTTCGATCTGCGCCCACGGCAGCTTACGTTGCTGGTCACGCTGGGCGGCTTGCAGGCGCGCGGCCTGGGCCAGCTCGTGGGCAGCCTTCAGCGCCTCTGCATCGTTGCGCAGCACGGTGGCCGGCAACAGCAGGGGAGCAACGTCCAGATGATTCTGGGGGGGTGTTAGAGCCAAGTTAGACATCAGTGCCGCTCCTTGGCTGCACGTAATGCCCTGGCGTTATGCACCGGGGTAATTCTGACCATACCGACCTCGCATTCAATGAAATGAAAACAGAAAAATCAAAGATGTCCGGTGGTCCGGTGCATATACCCTAAGCGTGTTAAATATTTAAATAAACTAACTTTTGGGAATATGCATAGAAGGTCTGCTACCCAGGTTCGCAGGGTCAGCCAAGGGGGCGCGGTTGATAGATCCGCGCTCTCCCGACCGGCTGGCTCGGCGCGCAGGCGGCAATGCGTAAGGTGCGGGTCGGAGCCCAGCGCGAATTGTTGCCGACACGATCGAGAATGCAGTACGTCACCTCCAGGCGGCTGTCGTCACCTGCCTCGACAATTACCGTCGAAGGCACCCACACCTGCACGACCACCCCGACGCCTTTGGCCTGGATCTTGGGCAGGTCCATGCGTACATCTCCCCAGCGTAGGGTGATGGCATCGCCCGTGGCCATATTCAGGTAAGGCGCGATGGTCAGCGGAATACCACGTCGTACCTGGCGATCGTTGACGCCGTAGCGGCGGATGGTCTCGGGCAGGCCTACAGGGGCAAGGTTCTGGTTTTCGTCGCTGCAAAGCGGGGAGGGCGGGCCTCCCGGACAGTTGGTTTTTACCCGCACGTGGGCCCTGGCCGAGCAGGCGGGTGTGTGGCCGATTTGCATGACCCGGTAGTGAACTTCAGCGGGGCCATCCTGCACAAAACTTTCCGGCACCCGCAGATGGGTTGGCAGGCCGACCTTGCCTGCGGTCACCCGCCGTGAGGCCGCAAAGCAGTTGTTCCAGAACAGCTCGATCAGATCGCCTTCTTCCATGCCGGGGTAGGGCTCGATATCGATCTGCAGGTGTGCGGCCGCCAGGGCGTTGATGCCATTTCGAAGGGCCTGGGGCAGCGTCGGGGCGGTGAGCAGGGGGCGTGTCATAAGTAATCTCCTTGATGCAGCCAGCAGCAACCGTTCCGGGCCCTTGGCGCGGGTGCGCGCTGGGTCCGAAAAGAACGATTCGGTGAATAGCCGGGATAGGATCCAATCCTCTGGACGCTAGATAAGAGGGTTGGCCAAGGAGCGTCAATGGAGGCAAAAGGCTAAACGGCGGGTTGGCGCAGATTCAGAAGGGTCTGACTGGGCGGGGGATTTTAAGGGGGGAGTGGTGGGGAGATTTACTCGGTGGAACGAGGCGTTCCTGTAGGAGCTGGCTTGCCAGCGAAGAACGTCCAGACGACACGGTTAATTCGGCTAAACACGTTATCGTTGACGATTTTCGTTGGTAAGCCAGCACCTGCAGGTGGATCTCAGTGGGCCAGGAATTTGCTCAGGAACTGCCGGGTGCGTTCCTCCTTGGGGTTGGCGAACAACGCCTTGGCTTCGCCTTGCTCCACGATCACACCCTTGTCGAAGAAGATCACCCGGTTGGCGACATCGCGGGCAAAGCTCATTTCGTGGGTGACGATGACCATGGTGCGGTTTTCTTCGGCGAGGCTGCGGATGGTTGCCAGTACTTCGCCGACCAGCTCCGGGTCCAGCGCCGAGGTGGGTTCGTCGAAGAGGATCACCTCCGGCTCCATGGCCAGCGCGCGGGCAATCGCCACGCGCTGTTGCTGGCCGCCGGAAAGACGCCGTGGGTAGGCGTCTTCCTTGCCCGCCAGGCCGACCCTGGCCAGCAACTTGCGCCCCAAGGCGATAGCCTCTTCACGCGGCATCTTCTTGACCACGGTCGGCCCTTCGATGACGTTTTCCAGCGCCGTGCGGTGGGGGAACAGGTTGAAGTTCTGGAACACAAAACCCACGTGCTGGCGCAGGCGCCGTACCAGGCCTTGTTGCTGGTTGAGCGGTTTGCTGCCGTCGATCTGGATGTCGCCCACCTTGATACGGCCGCTGGTGGGCTCTTCGAGGAAATTCAGGCAGCGCAGGAAGGTGGTCTTGCCGGAACCGCTGGGGCCGATGATGGCGACGACTTCGCCTTCCTTGACCTCCAGGTCGATGCCGTTGAGTACCACCTGACCGTTGAATTGCTTGGTCAGTTTTTCAACCACGATCATGCTTCAAGACTCCAGGTCATGCCGGTTGACCCGGTCTTCCAGGCGGTTTTGGAAATGCGCCAGGATGCTTGCCAGTACCCAGTAGATCAGGGCGGCGGACAGATACATGGTGAAAATTTCGAAGGTGCGCGCAGACACCAGTTGAGCCTGGCGGAACAGCTCTGGCACCTGGATGGTGGCGGCCAGCGCGGTGTCCTTGACCAGCGAAATAAAGCTGTTGCCCAAAGGTGGCAGGGCGGTGCGCATCGCCTGCGGCAGGATGGCCCGGCGTAGAGTCTGCGCACGGGTCATGCCGATACTGGCGGCGGCCTCCCACTGGCCACGCTCGATGGAAGCGATGGCGGCCCGCAGGATTTCACAGGCGTAGGCGGCCATGTTCAGCGAAAAGCCGATCATGGCGGCCGGGATCGGATCCAGCTCGATGCCCACTTGCGGCAAGCCGTAGTAGATCAGGAACAGCTGTACCAGCAAGGGCGTGCCGCGAAAGAACGACACGTAGACGCGGGCTGTCCAGCTCAGCAGCTTGAAGCGCGACAGCCGCATCAAGGCCAGGCCGAAGCCCAGCAGCAAGCCGAAAAACATCCCGCCAAGGCTGAGAATCACCGTGTAATACGCGCCCTTGAGCAAAAAGGGCGCGGAGTCCAGCGCGAGTTGGAAACCTGCTTCCATTATTGAGTGACGTCGGCGTTGAAGTACTTCTCGGACAGCTTCTTCAAGGTGCCGTCGGCGCGCAGCTTGTCGAGGGCCTTGTTCACCGCTTCAAGCAGCTCGGGCTCGCCTTTGCGCAGGGCGATACCGGCTTCCTGGCGGGAGAAGGCGTCGCCGGCAGCGGCGGTGTCCGGGGCTTTCTTGGCGTATTCCAGCGCAGCCAGGCGGTCGATCAGGATGGCGTCGATACGGCCGATGCGCAGGTCCTGGAACTTGGTCGGGTCATCGTTATAGGTCTTGATAATGGCTTTGGGTTGGTTGTCCTTGAGCCATTGTTCGTAGTTGGTGCCCAGGCCTACCCCGACTTTCTTGCCGGCCAGGTCGTCGGCGGTCTTGATGGTGTCGACGTTCTTTTTCAGCACCAGCGCCTGAATACCGGACACGGTGTAGGGCGTGGAGAAGTCGTACTTCTTCTTGCGCTCTTCAGAGATGGTGACTTGGTTGACCACCGCGTCCAGGCGCTTGGATTCCAGGGCCGCGAGGATGCCGTCCCATGGTGTGGCCTGGAGCTTGACCTTCACGCCCAGCTCTTTGGCCAGGGCTTCGGACAGCTCGACTTCGAAACCGCTGAGCTTGCCGCTTTCATCGACGAAGCTGAACGGCGGGTAGGTGCCTTCCAGGCCGATTTTGATCTCGCCGGCCTTTTTGATGTTGCCCAGTTGCTCGCCGGCAACCGCCTGGCCCAGCCAACCGGCGCCGAGAGCCAGACCCAAAGTGCCAACCAGCAACGTGCGACGGAATACAGAAATAGTCATGAAGAGCCCCTGTGTTTTTTATGTTGAGCGAAGCAGGTGACGCAGTAGTCGTATCCTGCCTTAAAGCGCGTAGCGCGTCTTCGTCTACGGCGCGATGATAAAGCCGGGGTTTAAGACTTGAAAACAATATAAATCTTAATTGATATTCTATTTTTGAATATGTGTTGAGTCTAATGTGGGAGGGGGCTTGCCCCCGATAGCGGTGTATCAGTAACAGGTGAGCTGGCTGACACTCTGCTATCGGGGGCAAGCCCCTCCCACATTTAGCCCGCGTTTATTCAGTTGAAAACCGAGTCATAGGCAAACAACGCCGGTGCCCCACCGGTATGCAGGAAAATAATCGGGCCATCTTCAAAGCGCTGGCGGCCGATACCGTCGAGCAAGCCGGCCATGGCCTTGCCAGTGTAGACCGGGTCCAGCAGCAGGCCTTCCTGGCTCGCCAATAGCTTGACCGCTGAAAGGGTGCCGGCGTTCGGTTCGCCATAACGGGGGCCGAAATATTCGTCCCACAGGATCACCTTGAACGCCTCGGGGATGTTCACGCCGAGCAACTCGGCCGTGCGTTCGGCCAGGCCCTGTACTTTCGGAAACTGCGCTTCTTCAGTGCGCGATACGGTGATGCCGATCACGGGCAGTTGCGGCAGTACTTCACTCAAGGCCAGGGCCAGGCCGCTGTGGGTACCGGCGCTGCCGGAGGCCAGCACCACGGCGGCGAATTCGATGCCGCTGTCTTCGATCTGCCCGGCCAGCTCCAGCCCGGCGCGCACATAACCGAGGGCGCCGAGGGCATTGGAGCCGCCGATGGGCACAAGGTACGGCTTCTTGCCGTTGCTGCGCAGGCGATCGGCGAGGGCGTTGAGTTGGTCGTCGACGTTGTCGAGGTTTTCCACCAACTCTACCTTGGCGTCGAACAGCTCCAGCAGCAGGCGGTTGCCGTTGCCCAGGTAGTTGGGGTCTTCGGTGTCGGTGGGGTTTTCCAGCAGGGCGACGCAGCCCAGGCCGAGCCTGGCGGCGAGGGCGGCGGTCTGGCGTACGTGGTTGGATTGGATCGCGCCGGCGGTCACCAGGGTATCGGCGCCCTGAGCGATGGCATCGGCCGCCAGGTATTCGAGTTTGCGCAGCTTGTTGCCGCCCATGGCCAGTGGCGTGGTGTCGTCGCGCTTGACGTAGATGTCGCGTCCCAACCAGGTCGACAGCCGTTCGAGTTTTTCCAGGGCGGTGGCACCGCCAAGCAGTTCCAGGCGGTTAAAACGGTCGAGCTGTTGCTTGATCATGGCTACGCACGGTGGCTAAGGGATGGAGGGACTATAGGCAGGCACTTTTCATCGGGCAACCGTCAATCGCTTATGCCCGATGGTTCTTAGCATCACACCATTGGTTCTTAAGGGCGGTCAGGGTGCATACCGTAAAGTGATGGCCATTACGTCAGGAGTGAATACCGTGAGTGAGCGTTCCAGCCATTGGCAATTACAGACCATCGTCAGCCAACTGCGCGACGCCCGTGACCAGTGGCGAACGCGCAATGGCCGTTTGAGCGGCGAGCATGGCGGCCGTGAATTGCCGTCCCGTGAAGCCGTTGCGCAGATTCTCGAAGCCCTGTGTGGTGCGCTGTTTCCGATGCGCCTGGGGCCGGCGGACTTGCGTGAAGAAAGTGAAGATTTCTATGTCGGCCATACCCTAGACGTCGCGCTGAATGCCTTGCTGGCCCAGGCGCGTCTGGAGTTGCGTTATGCCGCGCGCCAGGGCGGCCAGGATGACAGCCAGATCGACGCCCATGCCATCCGGCTGATCCAGGATTTCGCCCTGGCCTTGCCGTCCTTGCGCAGCCTGCTGGACACCGACGTACTCGCTGCCTACCACGGCGACCCGGCCGCACGCAGTGTGGATGAAGTGCTGCTGTGCTACCCGGGGATTCTCGCGGTGATTCACCATCGCCTGGCCCACCACCTGTACCGCGCCGGCTTGCCGCTGCTGGCGCGGATCAGCGCAGAAATCGCCCACTCGGCCACCGGTATCGATATCCACCCCGGCGCGCAGATCGGGCCGAGCTTCTTTATCGACCACGGGACGGGCGTGGTGATCGGCGAAACCGCGATCATCGGCGAGCGGGTGCGCATCTATCAGGCGGTCACGTTGGGGGCCAAGCGCTTCCCGGCGGATGAGGATGGGCAACTGCAGAAGGGCCACGCGCGCCATCCGATTGTCGAGGATGACGTGGTGATCTATGCCGGGGCGACGATTCTCGGGCGCATCACCATCGGCAAGGGGTCGACCATTGGCGGCAATGTATGGCTGACGCGCAGTGTGCCGGCGGGGGCGAATATTACGCAGGCGAATTTGCAGCATGATGATGGGGCGCAGAAGTAGACAACCTGCACCGGTCACCTGTGGGTGGGGGCTTGCTCCCGATGGCGGTGGTTCAGCCAGTGCATCTGTGACTGACAGACCGCTATCGGGAGCAAGCCCCCTCCCACAGTTTGACGGCATTCTACGCGGAGGCCGTATTTCATTCAGCAGTCGCTGAACGATTTCCTTTGCTCACCCGTCATACCACTCAGCCCTGCGATTAGTCCCAAACCGCCTATTTATGTTTAACTTGAACGCTTGTTCAAGTTAAACCCGGTGGTTCGCTGCCCGCTCACAACAGGAGGCTTACCTTTGCTGAGTCCGTTTTATACAGCCACATCCCTCACCCTCGGGGTGCACCTTTCATGAGTGCATCGTCCACCCCATCCAGCGGCCTGGTGCGCATGAACGCGCCGGTTTTCTACTTTGCCGCTACCTTCATTTTGCTGTTCGGCATCACTGTCATCGTCATCCCGCAACAGGCCGGTGCCTGGCTGCTGGCGGCGCAAAACTGGGCGGCCAACACGGTCGGCTGGTACTACATGCTGGCGATGACCCTGTATCTGGTCTTCGTGGTGGTCACCGCGCTATCGGGCTACGGCAAGATAAAACTCGGTGCCGACCACGACGAGCCCGAATTCAGTTACCTGTCCTGGGCCGGCATGCTGTTCGCCGCCGGGATCAGCATCACGCTGTTCTTCTTCTGCGTGTCCGAGCCGCTGACGCACCTGGTGCAACCGCCCCAGGGCGAGGCCATGAATGCCGACGCTGCACGCCAGGCCATGCAGGTGCTGTTCCTGCACTGGGGCCTGCACGGCTGGGGCGTGTTTGCCTTTGTCGGCATGGCGCTGGCGTATTTCGCCTACCGGCATAACCTGCCGCTGGCGTTGCGCTCGGCGCTGTACCCGCTGATCGGCAAGCGCATCAACGGCCCTATCGGCTATGCGGTGGATGGCTTCGGCATCATTGCCACGGTGTTCGGCCTCGGTGCCGACATGGGCTTCGGCGTGCTGCACCTCAATTCCGGCCTCGACTACCTGTTCGGCATTGCCCACACCCAGTGGATCCAGGTCGGCTTGATCACCTTGATGATGGGCGCGGCGATCCTGGTCGCCGTCGCCGGCGTCGACAAGGGCGTGCGGGTGATGTCCGACATCAACATGCTGCTGGCCTGCGCGCTGCTGCTGTTCGTGTTGTTCGCCGGGCCCACCCAGCACTTGCTCAACACCCTGATCCAGAACATCGGTGACTACCTGGGCGCATTGCCGACCAAGAGTTTCGATGTGTACGCCTACGACAAACCGAGCGACTGGCTGGGCGGCTGGACGGTGTTCTACTGGGCCTGGTGGATCGCATGGTCGCCGTTCGTGGGCCTGTTTATCGCACGCATTTCCCGTGGCCGGACCATCCGCGAATTCGTGTTCGGCGTGCTGCTGATCCCGCTGGGCTTCACCCTGGCGTGGATGTCGATTTTCGGCAACAGCGCCATCGACCAGGTGCTCAACCACGGCATGACCGCACTCGGTCAGTCGGCCATCGATGACCCATCGATGAGCCTTTACCTGCTGCTGGAAACCTACCCGTGGAGCAAAACCGTGATCGCGGTCACGGTGTTTATCAGCTTCGTGTTCTTCGTCACGTCGGCCGACTCCGGCACCGTGGTGCTCTCTACCCTGTCGTCCAAGGGCGGCAACGCCGACGAAGACGGACCGAAATGGCTGCGGGTGTTCTGGGGCGCGATGACGGCACTGGTCACCAGTGCGCTGCTGTTTGCCGGCAGCATCGATTCGCTGAAATCGGCGGTGGTGCTGACCTCGCTGCCGTTCTCGCTGATCCTGTTGCTGATGATGTGGGGGCTGCACAAGGCCTTCTACCTCGAGTCGCAAAAGCAGATCGCCCAGTTGCATTCGCTGGCGCCGGTGTCGGGCTCACGCAAAGGCACCGGCGGTTGGCGCCAGCGTTTGAGCCAGGCCGTGCATTTCCCGTCGCGGGATGAGGTGTACCGGTTCCTTGAGACCACGGTGCGTCCGGCGATTGAAGAAGTGACGGCGGTGTTTGTTGAAAAAGGCCTCAACGTCGTCACCCAGCCCGACCCGTCCAACGACAGCGTCAGCCTGGAAATCGGTCACGGCGAAGAGCATCCGTTCGTGTACCAGGTGCAGATGCGCGGCTATTTCACGCCCTCATTTGCACGCGGCGGCATGGGTTCCAAACAGCTCAACAATCGTCGCTACTACCGCGCGGAAGTGCACTTGAGCGAGGGCAGTCAGGACTACGACCTGGTGGGCTACACCAAGGAGCAGATCATCAACGACATCCTCGACCAGTACGAGCGCCACCTGCAGTTCCTGCACTTGGTGCGCTGACGCTCAACTCCCCGAAAAGCCCCGTTCTACGGGGCTTTCTTAAACTTAATTTCATCCGTCAAGGCGCTGTTTTGACGCGTAACTGTCATCTGGTCACTGCGTAATTGTGTGAAGCGTTTGACGCTTTCATTTCAGAACAGTGACGGAGACCGGTACCCATGAAGACGTTTTTGAGCCCTGTGGTGGGAGCCGCCATGGCGAGCTTTATGCTGTCCGCCCATGCGGATTTTATCGATGACAGCCACGCCGACGTGACCCTGCTCAACCGCTATCTCAACCAGCAGGGACGTGACGTGGTCGGCAGCAATGCCAAGGCCCATAGCGTTCGGGATTGGGGCCAGGGTTTCGAGTTCAACTTCAAGTCCGGCTACACCGAGGGGCCGGTGGGCTTCGGTCTGGACCTGCAGGCGTTCTACGGCTTGAAACTGGATTCCGGTGGCGACCTCAACGACAAGGATCACCAGGGCCGCTATCCCGGCAGCATGTTCCCGCTTGATAACGGCAAATCCGCCGACCAGTTCGGCGTGCTCAGCCCGACCTTCAAGATGCGCTTTGCCAAGGATGAGCTGCGCGTCGGCACGCTGTACGGCAACAACCCGGTGCTGGCCAACACCGACGGGCGCCTGTACCAGCAGACCAACACCGGTGTGCAACTGGTGTCCAAGGACCTCAGCGACTTCACCTTCACCGGCGGTGATATTTTCAAGACCAAGATCCGCAACGAAACCGGCGACCAGGGCATGATCACCGCCGGTGGAACCAAAGAAAGTGACCGCTTCCTGTTTGGCGGTGCGGACTACACCGGCATACAGAACACCACTGTCAGCCTGTGGTACTCCAACCTTGAGGATTACTACCAGCAGTTCTTCCTCGGCGCCAAGCGCCATGACGCCTTGTCGGTAGGTGCGATCGATACCGACGTACGCGTGTTCCGCAGCCTGGGTGTGGGCGGCAACGCCGACGGCGACAAGGACTTTGCCGCCGCGGGCCTGTACGGCGACGGCGTAAACAAGGGCCGCATCAACCAGTCCACCGTCAGCCTGCTGGAAAGCTACAGCCTGGATGGCCATACCGTCGGCCTGGGCCTCCAGAAAAACAGCGGCGACAGCGACTTCCCGTACCTGGATTCCGGCCTCAACAGCGGTGACGCTCGACAAGGCCCAGGCTCGGGTGCCGACACCCCGGCACTGACCAACATGCAGCTGAACAAATTCCAGCATGCCGGCGAACGTACCTGGCTGGCGCAGTACAAATATGATTTGGGCAAACTCGGCCTCAACGGCCTGACGTTCTCCGCTGCCTACGCCCACGGCGATGACATCCGCACCGCCCAGGGCACCACCAGCGAATGGGAGCGAAACGTGGCCGTGGCGTATCAAGTGCCCACTGGTACCCTCAAGGGCCTTGGCGTGACCTGGAAAAATGCCCACGCCAGCCCGGACATTACCGGGGCCACCGTGCAGGATGAAAACCGCTTCTATGTCAGCTATGTCGTTCCACTCTGGTAGGAAATTGCTGTAAAACGGAAGGGCAGACTTAAGCGATTCAGCTGGTTAAAAGGCCTTGGAATATCGTTATTCCCAGGCCTTATTTGCCTACGTCCAAGAGAGGATTCGATGACTTACATTGCTGCCGAAAACCGCTATGAATCTATCCCGTATCGCCGCGTAGGCCGCAGTGGATTGGTGCTGCCGGCACTGTCCCTGGGGCTGTGGCACAACTTTGGCGACAGCACCCCGATCGACACCCAGCGCGCCCTGCTGCGTACCGCGTTCGACCTGGGGATCAACCACTTCGACCTGGCCAACAACTACGGCCCACCCTACGGCAGCGCCGAGATCAACTTCGGTCGCCTGCTGCGCGAAGACTTCAAGCACTACCGCGACGAACTGATCATCTCCAGCAAGGCCGGCTGGGACATGTGGCCGGGCCCTTACGGCCAGGGCGGCGGCTCGCGCAAATATGTGCTGGCAAGCCTGGACCAGAGCCTGCAACGCCTGGGCGTCGACTACGTGGATATTTTCTACTCCCACCGTTTTGATGCCGACACGCCCCTGGAAGAAACCGCCAGCGCCCTCGCCACCGCCGTGCAACAAGGCAAGGCGTTGTACATCGGTATCTCGTCTTATTCCGGGGTGAAAACCCGCGAAATCGCCGCGCTGCTCAAAGAGTGGAAAGTGCCGCTGCTGATCCACCAACCGGCCTACAACCTGCTTAACCGCTGGGTAGAAAAAGACCTGCTGGACACCACCGAAGAACTCGGCGCCGGCGTGATTGCCTTCACGCCGCTGGCCCAGGGCTTGCTCACCGACAAGTACCTCAACGGCGTGCCGGCCGACGCACGGGTTAACCGTCCGGGGGGTGGTTCGTTGCAGGCCAAGCACCTGTCGGAAGCCAACATCGCCCACGTACGTGCGCTGAACGAAATCGCCCAGCGCCGTGGTCAGAGCCTGGCGCAATTGGCGCTCGCCTGGACCTTGCGCGACCCACGGGTGACCAGCGCGCTGATCGGCGCCAGCCGGCCGGAGCAGATCATCGAGAACGTCGGCGCGTTGAAGAACTTGAGCTTCAATGCGGAAGAACTGGCGGAGATCGATCGGTTTGCGCAGGAAGGTGGAATCAACTTGTGGGAAAAGCCATCCAGCGCTGAATAACCTGACACCACTGGGTCAATGTGAGAGGGGGCAAGCCCCCTCTCACATTTGATTTGCAGTGTGGTTTAGAACGGCACATCCCCAAGAATTGTCGCCCGATGCATCACGCGCCGTTGCGGCCGGTAGTCATCCACCGCGTAATGTTGGGTCACGCGGTTATCCCAGAAGGCCACGTCGTTCTCCTGCCAGCGCCAGCGGAGGGTGAATTCCGGCCGTGTCGCGTGGGCGAACAGCAGCTTCAGGATCGCTTCGCTCTCCGCTGGCTCCAGCTCATTGATCCTGGTGGTGAACCCATCACTGACAAACAGCGACTTACGCCCGCTGACCGGATGCGTGCGCACTACCGGGTGCGACAGCGGTGGGTTTTTCCTGCGGGTTTCTTCCCAGCGCGCCAGGTCTTCGGCGGTGTTGCCAAAGCGTTCCAGCGGAAAGGATTTGGTGAAGTCGTGGGTAGCCGTCAGCCCATCGAGCAACCGCTTCAACGGCGCGGACAACGCCTCATACGCCGCGATGCCACTGGCCCACAGCGTATCGCCACCAAACGCCGGCAACAGCTTGGCGCTGAGTACCGCGCCGAGGGCCGGGGTGGGCAGGAAGGTCACGTCGGTGTGCCATACGGCGTTGTCGCGTACGTCGGTGACGGCGGTGTCGAGGATCAGCACTTCGGGCTGTTCCGGCACGTTGGGGTAGATCGGGTGGATGTGCAGGTCGCCGAAGTTCGCCGCGAACCGCGCCTGCTGCTGCGGTGTGATCGGCTGGCCACGGAAGAACAGCACCGAGTGGGTGAGTAATGCCTGCTCGATGGCATCGCGGTGTTCGGCGCTCAGCGGCTGGGTGATATCGACGCCACTGATCTGGGCGCCCAGGGCGGTACTCAAGGGGGTAACGGTCAGGCTGCTCATGGGGTTCTCACTCAATGTGCCTGGCCATGCCAAGGCACTAACTTACGCTGCAGGGCGCGCAGGCCCATTTCCATGGCGAAGGCGATCAGGGCGATCACCAGGATCCCCAGCACCACCACATCGGTGACCAGGAACTGCGCCGCCGACTGCACCATGAAACCCAGGCCGCTGGTGGCCGCGATCAGTTCGGCGGCGACCAGGGTCGACCAACCTACACCCAGGCCGATGCGCACACCGGTTAGGATGTCGGGCAGGGCGCTCGGCAGGATCACATGGCGAATCAGTTGGGCACGGGTGGCGCCCAGCGACTGCGCCGCACGCAGCTTGGCCGGGTCGACGGTGCGCACGCCGGTCGCGGTCGCGATGGCGATGGGCGCAAAGATCGCGAGGTAAATCAGCAGCACCTTGGACAGCTCGCCGATACCGCACCAGATCACGATCAATGGCAGATAAGCCAGGGGCGGAATTGGCCGGTAAAACTCGATCAGCGGGTCGAGAATGCCGCGGGCGATGCGGTTGGAACCGATGGCAATCCCCACCGGCACGGCGGTCAGCACCGCGAAGCCCAGGCCCAGGCCGATCCGGCTGAGGCTCGCGCCCAGGTGCTGCCACAAGGTGGAATCCATATAGCCCGCAGTCGCCAGCAGCCAGCCTTTTTGCAGCACGGCGGAGGGCGGTGGCAGGAACAACGGTTCGATCAGGCCCGTGGTGGTGACGGCCCACCAGAGGGCCAGCAAGGTGACCAGGGTCAACAGGCTGATCCAGCGCGTGCTCAGGCTGCGACGGACAGGAATAACCGCGTGGGCCACCGGCTTGGCAGCGGTGGCGGGGAGTTCGTAGCTGCTCATGCGGACACCTGCCGTTGCGAGAACACTTTGCCCAGCACGTGCTCACGGGTTTCGATAAAGCGCGGGTCGGACTTGATCGCCCGCGCCGACTCGCCGGCCGCGTAGCGCTGGCCGAAGTCCAGGTGCAGACGCTCGACGATCTGCCCCGGGTTGGGCGCCAACAGGATCAGGTCGGTGGCGAGGAACACCGCTTCTTCGATGTCATGGGTAATCAGGAACACCGGCTTGGCCGTGCGTCGCCAGACTTGCAGCAACAGTTCCTGCATCTGTTCGCGGGTGAAGGCATCGAGGGCGCCGAAGGGTTCGTCCATCAGCAGCACGCGCGGGTCGGCGGCCAAGGCGCGAGCCAGGCCGACGCGTTGCTTCTGGCCGCCGGAGAGTTGCCAGATGCGGCGATTGTCGAAGCCGGCGAGGTCCACCAGCGCGAGCATTTCCCGGGCACGCACTTCACGCTGCGCCTTGGGCACGCCGGCCAGTTCCAGGCCGAAGCCGACATTGGCCAACACGTCCTGCCAGGGCAGCAGCGCGTCGTCCTGGAACACCACGCCGCGTTCGGCGCTGGGACCTTTGACCGGTACGCCATCGAGGGTGATGCGCCCGGCAGAAGGTTCGACAAAGCCGGCAATCAGGTTCAACAGCGAAGTCTTGCCACTGCCGGACGGGCCGAGGGCTACCAGCAATTGCTGGGGCCCCAGGTCGAGTGAAATGTCGGACAGTACCGGTTCTGTGGCGCCTGGGTACTGTGCGCTGATGCGCTCCAGTTGTAGCAAGGCCATCGCGATGAACTCCTGGATCAGTTGGTGATGAACTTGGCGCTGACGTAAGGGGCGTAGTCCGGCAGCACGGCGTCGACCTTGCCTTGTTCCTTGAGGAACGCAGCGGTATCGGTCACGGCCTTGGTGGTCGGTGCGCCCAGCAGGGTCACCTGGTCAGCGGCCAGCGGGTAGACGTTGCCTTGCAGCAGCAGCGGGATGTCACTGGCTTTGGCGCCGGAGAGCTTCACCAGTTTGTCGACGTTGCCTTTTTCGGCGAGCCAGGCTTGTGGGTCTTTGCGGTACGCGGCGTAGGCATCCAGAGTGACTTTGGCGAAGGCTGTGACGATTTCCGGGTGTTTCTCGGCGAATTCCTTGCGCACGATCCAGGCATCGAAGGTCGGCGCGCCGAACTTGGCCAGCTCGCCGGAGGTGATCAGCACCTTGCCGTTTTCCTTGGCCACGCCCAGTGCTGGGTCCCATACGTAAGTGGCGTCGATGTCACCGCGCTTCCAGGCCGCGATGATCGCCGGCGGGGCGAGGTTGAGGATGGTCACTTTCGACGGGTCAATGTTCCAGTGCTTCAGCGCGGCCAACAGGCTGTAGTGGCCGGTGGAAACGAAGGGCACGGCGACCTTCTTGCCGATCAGGTCCTGAGGGCCGTTGATCCCGGAACCGTTGCGCGCCACCAGGGCTTCGGCACCGCCGATCTGAGTGGCAACCAGGAAGGTTTCCACCGGCACTTTACGGGTGATCGCAGCGGTCAGCGGGCTGGAACCGAGGTAGCCGATCTGCACGTCGCCGGAGGCAATGGCGGCGATGATGTCGGCGCCATTGTCGAATTTGCGCCAGTCGATCTTGGCGTTAGTGGCTTTTTCGTACGCACCGTCGGCCTGGGCAACTTTTGCCGGGTCTACGGTGGTCTGGTAAGCGATGGTCACATCCGCCGCCTGGGCAAACAGGCTGGCACCGGCCAGGGACAACGCGGCCATGAGGCGCAGAGGGTTTAACAGTTTCAAGGGGAAGCTCCTCAATCAGGCGGCCGAGGGTCGGCGTGTGAGGAGACTAAATGATCTAAGAATTCGAAAATAAATAACATTTTCGAATTAGCTTATGGGCGGAAGGTTGAAGCGAATCTTGAGCTTGATTGCGGGCAAATGTGGGAGGGGGCTTGCCCCCGATGGCGGTAGATCAGTCAGTGATGGGTTGACTGACCCAGTGCAATCGGGGGCAAGCCCCCTCCCACAATGGACCGAGTTCGGTCTTAGTTACTGATCGCCAGAATGCTCGCCTGGTACGACCCGACAAACACATCAAAGTCGCCCACTTCGTTCTGCTCCAGCTCCGCCTGCTGTGCCAGCGATGTGCGCGCCAGCTCTTCAAAGCGTGCTTGTTCCTCAGCCGGCAACGGCTCGCGGCGGAAATACTCGGCATGCACCTCGCTCTGGTGCAGGGAGAACTGCGCAAAACTTTCTTTGCGCTCGGCCATCGCCGCCAATACCTGCGCCGAAGGGGTCAGGGACGGGTCCTTGACCTTGGCCAACTGGGCGTCCAGTGCCTGGCTGTGTTCGGTGATGCCGTGGCTTTCATCCAGCAGCGCAGCCAGCGGGGCAATCTTCTCCAGCAGCTCCGTAGCCCATTCCTTCATGTCCACGGCCTGGCCCTTGCGCTGCAATTGCAGGCCCGGGCGCCGGCCTTCCTTGACCACGCTGAGGAAGTTGGACGTGGCGTTGCCGCACTCGTTGTCGGCGAACAGCGGGCTGTCGTTCAGCGCGCAGTACAGCAGGAATGCGTCGAGGAAACGCGACTCTGGCAGGTCGATGCCCATCGGCAGGAACGGGTTGATGTCCAGGCAGCGCACTTCGATGTACTGGATGCCACGGGCCATCAGCGCCTGGATCGGCCGCTCGCCGGTATAGGTCACGCGCTTGGGGCGGATGTTGGAGTAGTACTCGTTTTCGATCTGCAGGATGTTGGTGTTGAGCTGTACCCACTCACCGTCCTTGTGGGTACCGATTTCGACATAGGGCGCGTAGGGCGTTGCCACTGCTTCGCGCAGGCTGTCGGTGTAGCTGGCCAGGTCGTTGTAGCACGGCGTCAGGCCGGCCTGGGCGTTGCTCTGGTAACCCAGGTCGCTCATGCGCAGGCTGGTGGCGTACGGAAGGTACAGGGTGTCGGCGTCGAGTACTTCCAGTTGGTGCGAGCGACCACGCAGGAAACCCGCGTCCAGGGCCGGCGAGGCACCGAACAGGTACATCAGCAGCCAGCTGTAGCGGCGGAAGTTGCGGATCAGCGCGATATAGGCGGTGGACTGATAGTCGCGGTCGGTGCCGACGAAGCCTTCAGTCTCCTTGAGCAGCGGCCACAACGGTTCCGGCAGGGAAAAGTTGTAGTGGATGCCGGCGATGCACTGCATGGTCTTGCCGTAACGCAGGGCCAGGCCCTTGCGGTACACGTACTTGAGCTGTCCGATATTGGAGGTGCCGTAGTAGGCAATCGGAATGTCTTCCTCGGCCGGCAACGGGCACGGCATCGAGGGGCTCCACAGGTACTCACTGCCGAGCTTGGTGTAGGCAAAGCGATGGATCTTGTTCAGGCTGCTCAGGGTATCGGCCGGGTTGGGCAGGGCCGGAGTAATGAACTCCAGCAGCGATTCCGAGTAGTCGGTGGTGATCTGTTCATGGGTCAACGCGGCGCCCAGGGCTTCGGGGTGCGGCGTTTGCGCCAGGCGACCGTCACCGGTGACACGTAGGCATTCACGCTCGATGCCGTGCAAGCACTGTTCTAGCAGGGAGAGGTGTTCGCGCTTGCCGAGCAGGGCCAGGCGGCGGTTGAGAAGTTCGCTCAAGTTGGATTCCTTCACGCGTCAGTCGCCCCAATATGGGGGTGGGCAGGACGGTCTACAAGGGTGAAGTTGAAACTGGCGTGATCGCCTGGTTTTGAGTCGATTTGACCCGCGTTAAAAAAGCCTACTTCACTCCATGAATTGGGCTATAGCGCAGCAAGAAAATTCCGACGCTGTTATCGCAGCGCCGAAATTAACTCAAATCGGGGGCTTGGAGCTATAGGACAGCGAACGTGCCCTGTGCTTTTGCGACAAGTCTTTCGTCCTGATACACATCGGCTTCGACCACCAGCGTGCGCCGACCGGCGTGAATCACGCGGCTGGTGCACAGCACGTCACCGTCTTCCACGGCGCGGATGTAGTTGATCTTGCATTCGATAGTAGCGCTCTGCTGGTCAAACCCATGGGCGCTGGAACAGGCCAGCCCCATGGTGATGTCCACCAGGCTGAATATCGCCCCGCCATGAAGCTTGCCCGCGCGGTTGCGCAGGTGCGGCTCCAGGGTCAGGGCCACTTCGGCAACGCCTTCTTCGAGGCGTTGCAGGCGGCAGCCGATCAGTTCGCTGAACGCGCTCTGGGTCAAGCCGGCGGGTATTTCCATCAGCGTTTCTTCAACTGCTTGGCGTTGGCGAACAGCGAGGCCATGGCGTTGTTGCTTGGCGCTGCGGTAGCGGTTTCCTTGCGCGGTTGACTGTTTTCAGAGCGGTTCTGCGACTGGCGCGGTGCCGAGCCAGGACGTGCACCACGGGCGCCGTCGATTTTTTCGCCTGGGGTGTCGCCCATGCGCATCGATAGGCCAACGCGTTTGCGCGGGATGTCGACTTCCATGACCTTGACCTTGACCACATCACCGGCTTTCACCGCTTCGCGCGGATCTTTGATGAACTTCTCCGAAAGCGCAGAAATGTGCACCAAACCGTCCTGATGCACGCCGATGTCCACAAACGCGCCGAAGTTGGTCACGTTGGTGACCACACCTTCGAGGATCATGCCCAGTTGCAGGTCCTTGAGGTCTTCCACGCCGTCCTGGAACTCGGCGGTCTTGAACTCGGGACGCGGATCGCGGCCAGGTTTTTCCAGCTCTTGCAGGATGTCGGTGATGGTCGGTACGCCGAAGGTTTCGTCAGTGTACTTCTTCGGATCCAGGCGCTTGAGGAACGCGGCGTCGCCGATCAGCGAACGAATGTCGCGACCGGTTTCGGCGGCGATGCGTTGCACCAACGGATAGGCTTCCGGGTGAACGGCTGACGAATCCAGCGGGTTGTCGCCGTTCATCACGCGTAGGAAGCCGGCGGCTTGCTCGAAGGTTTTTTCACCCAGGCGTGCGACTTTTTTCAGCGCGGCACGGGTTTTGAAAGCACCGTTTTCGTCGCGATGAGTGACGATATTCTGCGCCAGGGTGGCATTGAGGCCGGAGATGCGCGCCAGCAACGCCACGGAGGCAGTGTTCACGTCCACGCCCACGGCGTTTACGCAGTCTTCCACCACCGCATCCAGGCCGCGCGCCAGTTTCAGCTGCGACACGTCGTGCTGGTACTGGCCGACGCCAATGGATTTAGGATCGATTTTAACCAGTTCGGCCAGCGGGTCCTGCAGGCGACGGGCAATGGACACCGCGCCACGGATCGACACGTCGAGGTCCGGGAATTCCTTGGACGCCAGTTCCGATGCCGAGTACACCGAAGCACCGGCTTCGGAGACCATCACCTTGGTCATCTTCATGGCTGGGTATTTTTTGATCAGTTCGGCGGCCAACTTGTCGGTTTCACGGCTGGCGGTGCCGTTGCCGATGGCGATCAGGTCCACCGCATGCTTGGCGCACAGGGCGGCCAGGATGGCGAGGGTCTGGTCCCACTTGTTGTGCGGCACGTGTGGGTACACGGTGGCGTGGTCCAGCAGCTTGCCGGTGGCATCCACCACGGCGACCTTGCAGCCGGTGCGCAGGCCGGGGTCGAGGCCCAGGGTGGCGCGCGGGCCGGCCGGGGCGGCCAGAAGCAGGTCGTGCAGGTTGTGGGCAAATACGTTGATCGCTTCGGTTTCGGCGCCGTCGCGCAACTCGCCGAGCAGGTCGGTTTCCAGGTGGGTGTAGAGCTTGACCTTCCAGGTCCAGCGCACGACTTCACCGAGCCACTTGTCCGCAGGACGATTCTGATTCTGGATACCGAATTGTTGCCCGATCATGCCTTCGCACGGGTGCATGGTGCCCGGCAGTTCGTCGCCGACTTTGAGTGCGGAGCTGAGGATGCCTTCGTTGCGACCGCGGAAAATCGCCAGCGCACGGTGGGACGGCATGCTTTTCAGCGGTTCGTCGTGTTCGAAGTAGTCGCGGAACTTGGCGCCTTCTTCCTCTTTGCCGACGATGACGCGGGCGCTGAGGGTGGCTTCCTGTTTCAGATAGTTGCGCAGTTTTTCCAGCAGGTTGGCGTCTTCGGCGAAGCGCTCCATCAGGATGTACTTGGCGCCTTCGAGGGCGGCCTTGACGTCGGCAACGCCTTTTTCAGCGTTGACGAAGCGTGCGGCTTCGGTGTCCGGGGTCAGCGACGGGTCGTTGAACAGGCCGTCGGCCAGTTCGCCCAGGCCGGCTTCCAGGGCGATCTGGCCCTTGGTGCGGCGCTTCTGTTTGTACGGCAGGTAAAGGTCTTCGAGGCGGGTCTTGGTGTCGGCGAGCTTGATGTCGCGTTCCAGCTGCGGGGTCAACTTGCCCTGTTCCTCGATGCTGGCGAGGATGCTGATACGCCGTTCGTCGAGTTCTCGCAGGTAGCGCAGGCGTTCTTCCAGGTGCCGCAGTTGGATGTCGTCGAGGCTGCCGGTCACTTCTTTCCGGTAACGGGCGATGAAGGGCACCGTGGAGCCTTCATCCAGTAGAGCGACGGCCGCTTCGACCTGTTGTGGGCGTACACCGAGCTCTTCGGCGATGCGGCTGTTGATGCTGTCCATAAAACCACCTGAAATTCTGAAAAGCAGCCCGCTGGCCCAAAAAACAAGGCCTTGCGCGGCTGGTTGAGCGGCCCGACTGGCGCCGCTACCTGGGTCAAGAGGCAGCCTATTGACCCTCGAAATCGAAAAAATCACGACAAACGGGTGAAAAAAGCCCGGTATTAAACGGCAACGATCTGACGTTGCCCTGCACGAAGGCGCCGCATTATAACCAGCGTTCTGCCCTTGGGGGGTACTGCGCCAATGGTTGGAAGGGGCGGGTTCGCTGGCAGCAGAGGAAAAATCTGCTAACAATGCACACGGTGCGTATAACGGCAGCTACGCCATAATGCGCGCCGAGATAAGAGGAGCATCCAATGAGCAGCACTGCACAAACTGCTGAAGGCGAAAAAATTCTCATCGTTGATGACGATCCGGGGCTGAGCAGCCTGCTGGAGCGTTTCTTCAACTCCAAGGGCTATCGTGCCCGCGCGGTGCCGAACACCGAGCAGATGGACCGTCTCCTGGGGCGCGAAGTATTCAACCTGGTCGTACTCGACCTGATGCTGCCCGGCGAAGACGGCCTAACCGCCTGCAAGCGCCTGCGCGGCGCGAACAACCAGATTCCAATCATCATGCTTACCGCCAAGGGCGATGAGCTGAGCCGCATCAAGGGCCTCGAGCTGGGCGCTGATGACTACCTGGCCAAGCCCTTCAACCCTGACGAGTTGATGGCGCGGGTCAAAGCCGTGTTGCGTCGTCAGGCACCGCCGGTACCGGGCGCGCCAGGCAGCGAAGACGAAAGCGTTACCTTTGGCGACTACGAACTGTCGCTGGCGACCCGCGAACTCAAGCGTGGCGACGAAGTGCACATGCTCACCACCGGTGAATTCGCCGTGCTCAAGGCCCTGGTGATGAACGCGCGTCAGCCGCTGACCCGCGACAAACTGATGAACCTGGCCCGCGGTCGCGAATGGGACGCCCTGGAGCGCTCCATCGACGTGCAGATTTCCCGTCTGCGCCGGATGATCGAGCCGGACCCGTCGAAGCCTCGGTATATCCAGACGGTATGGGGTGTGGGTTATGTGTTTGTGCCGGATGGCACCGCCACGAAGTGACCGATGATTTGCAGGGCGGGCATCCTGGCGTTTGACTCCATGAGGGTCGACGGGATGCCCGGCGTCTGCAATTCTGCGAGCGCCGCTCGTTCCTGCAAGGTGTCCAGCTGTCTTCTATGAAAACCCCTCTGTGGTTCCCGCAAAGTTTCTTCTCCCGCACCCTTTGGCTGGTGCTGATCGTCGTGCTGTTTTCCAAGGCGTTGACACTGGTTTATCTGCTGATGAACGAAGACGTGCTGGTGGACCGGCAGTACAGCCATGGTGTCGCCCTGACGCTGCGTGGTTACTGGGCTGTAGACCCTGAGAACCGGGAAAAAGTAGCCAAGGCGTCGACGTTGACCCGCGTTGACGGGGCGGGTGTGCCCGAGGGTGAGCAGCATTGGCCCTACAGCGAGATCTACCAACGCCAGATGCAGGCCGAGCTGGGCGAGGACACCGAGGTGCGCTTGCGCATGCATGTTTCACCTGCGCTGTGGGTGAGGGCGCCGAGCCTTGGCGATGCTTGGATCAAGGTTCCGCTGTATCCGCATCCTTTGCGGGGGCAGAAGATCTGGAACGTGTTGGGCTGGTTCCTGGCTATCGGCTTGCTTTCCACCGCGTCCGCGTGGATTTTCGTTCGTCAGCTTAACCAACCGCTTAAACGCCTGGTATTTGCCGCCCGCCAACTGGGCCAGGGGCGCAGCGTGCGCCTGCCGGTCAGCGATACGCCCAGTGAAATGACCGAGGTGTATGGCGCCTTCAACCAGATGGCGGAGGATGTCGAACAGGCCGGGCGCGAACGCGAGCTGATGCTGGCGGGGGTGTCCCATGACTTGCGCACGCCATTGACGCGATTGCGCCTGTCCCTGGAGCTGATGGGCAACCATAGCGACCTCACCGACGACATGGTTCGCGACATCGAAGACATGGACGCGATTCTCGACCAGTTCCTGGCGTTTATCCGCGATGGACGTGACGAGGTGGTGGAGGAAGTCGATCTCACGGACCTGGTGCGTGAGGTTGTCGCGCCCTACAACCAGAATGGCGAGCAAGTGCGCATGCGCCTTGAACCGATCCAGCCGTTTGCGTTGCGTCGGGTGTCGATGAAGCGCCTTCTCAACAATCTGATCGGCAACGCTTTGCACCATGCCGGTTCGGATGTGGAAGTGGCTGCGTATGTGTCCGGCGACAGTGCCGCGCCGTACGTGGTGCTGAGTGTAATGGACCGGGGGGCGGGCATCGATCCGGACGAGCTGGAGGGTATCTTCAACCCCTTCACCCGTGGCGACCGTGCCCGGGGTGGCAAGGGGACCGGTCTGGGGCTGGCGATCGTGCGGCGGATTGCTTCGATGCACGGCGGAAATGTCGAGTTGCGTAACCGCGAAGACGGTGGCCTGGAAGCGCGGGTGCGCTTGCCGCTTGGGCTGATGCTGCCAAGAGATGCGGTATAGAAACAGCTGCAAGTTTCAAGCTTAAAGCCGCAAGAGAAAGGCAGACAGCTTTTGCCCTTTCTTGCAGCTTATAGCTTGAAGCTAACGCCGCGTCTCTAACCCTTGCCTTTGGTCCTGGTCATATTCGGTCCACCATTCTTCTCCAGATGCTGAATGATGATCCCCGCCACATCCTTCCCTGTGGTGGTCTCGATCCCTTCCAGCCCCGGCGACGAGTTGACCTCCATCACCAGCGGGCCGTGATTGGAGCGCAGGATATCCACACCCGCCACGGCCAACCCCATGACCTTGGCCGCTCGCAACGCGGTCATGCGTTCTTCAGGTGTGATCTTGATCAGGCTGGCGCTGCCGCCGCGGTGCAGGTTGGAGCGGAACTCTCCGGGCTTGGCCTGGCGCTTCATGGCTGCGATCACCTTGTCGCCCACCACGAAGCAGCGAATATCCGCACCGCCGGCTTCCTTGATGTACTCCTGGACCATGATGTTCTGCTTGAGGCCCATGAACGCCTCGATCACGGATTCCGCTGCGGTCGCGGTTTCACACAGTACTACACCGATGCCCTGGGTGCCTTCCAGCACCTTGATCACCAGCGGCGCGCCGTTGACCATTTCGATCAGGTCGGGAATGTCGTCGGGGGAGTGTGCAAAGCCAGTGACCGGCAGCCCGATGCCCCGCCGCGAGAGCAGTTGCAACGAGCGTAATTTATCCCGCGAACGTGCAATGGCCACGGATTCATTGAGGGGGAAAACCCCCATCATTTCGAACTGGCGCAACACGGCGCAGCCATAGAACGTCACCGAGGCGCCAATACGCGGGATCACCGCATCAAACCCTTCGAGGGGCTTGCCGCGATAGTGGATCTGCGGCTTGTGGCTGGCAATGTTCATATAGGCACGCAACGTGTCGATCACTACCATTTCATGGCCACGTTCGGTGCCGGCCTCGACCAGGCGGCGGGTGGAATACAGACGCGGGTTTCGCGACAGCACAGCAATCTTCATGCAGCACCTGGGGCAGAAATAGTAGAGACCGGGAACACCGGCTTGTCTTGAACGTACTTGACGCCGGGATTGACCACCAGATGGCCGTCAATCAGCGCCTTGGAACCCAGTAACAGGCGGTAACGCATGGCTTTGCGACAGGCCAGGGTGAACTCCACCCGCCATACCCGATCACCCAGCGCCAGGGTGGTGCTGATCACGTAGCGCACCTGCGCATGGCCATTGGAGCTCTTGATGGTTTTCATGGTCACCAGGGGCGCCTCGCAGCGGCGGTGACGCAGTTGCACAACGCTGCCCAGGTGCGCGGTAAAGCGCACCCATTTCTCACCGTTGCGCTCAAAAGGCTCGATATCGGTGGCATGCAGGCTGGAGGTGCTGGCACCGGTGTCGATCTTGGCGCGCAGGCCCGCCACTCCCAAGTCGGGAAGTGCCACCCACTCACGCAGACCTACAACGGTCAAATGGTCAAATGTCTTCAATTATGGGTAACCGATCAATTCGCCCAGGCTTTCGGTGAAACCTCGGCCAGGGCTTTGAATGCAGGCTTGGCGAACCAGTAGCCTTGCATCAGAAATATTCCACAGTCAGACAGAAAGTCGCGCTCGCCGGCACTTTCGATGCCTTCGGCGATGACAGTAACGTTCAACTGCTCACAGATTGTGACAATTCCCTGGACGATCACCTGACGGACACGATCCTGGTCGACATCGCGGATCAGTGCCATGTCGAGTTTGATCAGGTCAGGTTGGAAATCGGCCAGCAGATTCAGCCCCGAATAGCCCGCGCCGAAGTCGTCGATGGCGGTCTTGAAGCCGAACTCGCGGTATTCACGCAGAATATTCGTCAAATGGCGATAGTTATCTACATGCTCGCTTTCCAGCGTCTCGAAAATCAGTTGGTCCAGCGGAAAATTGTGCGCGCGAGCCGCCTCAAGGGTGCTTCGGATGCACAACTCCGGACGGTACACGGCATTGGGCATGAAGTTGATGGATAGGCGGGTTTGCATCCCCAAGGCTGCAGCACCGGCGATCGCCTGGGTGCGGCAGCGCTGGTCGAAGCGGTAGCGGTTGCTGTTATTGACCTTCTCCAGCACCGATATCGCCCCTTCGCCCTGTGTACCGCGCACCAAGGCTTCGTGGGCATAAATCGAATGGTCCCGAAGGTCTACGATAGGCTGGTAGGCGAAAGCAAAATCGAAACCCAGGGGTTCGCTTTGCTGGCAGCCTGCGCAACGCTGGTCAGGCGAGGTGAGTGAAGTGGGAAAGTCGGTCACGGCGTATCCTCGCGAAAACAGGGTGCTACCTGGCGTATCTTAGGTGAGCCTTGAGGTTTATGCGTCGAAGGGTTTCAACGTTACAGTTGCGACATTTGTCAGAGCGAGGAATTCAAGTGGCTCAAAAGCAGGAAGAGGAAGAAAAGGTCCGTCTGGACAAGTGGCTGTGGGCGGCGCGTTTCTTTAAAACCCGTGCCTTGGCCAAGGCCGCGATTGAGAGTGGCAAAGTGCATCATCGAGGCGAGCGCTGTAAACCGGGCAAAGAGCCACGTGTCGGTGATGAGTTGCAGATTCGGATAGGTTTTGACGAAAAGACTGTCGTGGTGCAGGCACTTTCCATCGTGCGCCGTGGCGCCCCCGAAGCACAGGCGCTGTACACCGAAACCGAAGCGAGCATTGCCAGGCGCGAAAATGCGGCAGCCATGCGCAAGGCGGGCGCCACGGGGATGACCACCGATGGCAAGCCGAGCAAGAAACAGCGCCGCGACCTGTTCAAGTTTCGCGGTAGTGGCAATGATGACTGATTGCGCAGCGGCCCATTCAAGTGTTGGAGGGGGCAAGCCCCCTCCAACATTTGGCCTGCAGCGTTAAGGGGATGTGCGCACGACGCTCAATCCACCGATCACCGGCAGCTTGCCGAGTAGCCCGAAGATCGGCATCGTCACTTGTAACAAAGCGCCCGACACCTTCGCCGCAAACGGCGTGTAATACCCCCAGCCCAACGCCAACAGCGCCAGCAACACACCGCCGATGTAATCGTCCTGCCCCCAATGTGCGCCCGCCACCAGCCGCGGCATCATGAACAACAGCGCCAGGCCCCAGATCACCAGCACCTGGCCGACGCGCTTGGCGAACACGGTCATGAACATTGCCCAGATCAGCAACACCGAGGCGTGATCCCCCGGAAAGCTTTGGCTTGAGCGGTCCTTCAGTTCCCAGGTCCTCTCCAACCCCGGGAAATAGTCACTCATCTGGATAGCCCCGGCGATGACCATCGACGGGCTACTGTGTTGCCAACCCATCTGCGCCGCGAGTTTGGAAAACAGCATGCGGATAAACAGCAGGAGCAACAAAATGCCGACAAAACCTAACAGTGCCTGGCGGACCTGCACGGCCTCGAACACCCAGTCGCCACGAATCAGCAGCATCAGCAGGATCACCCCGACCACTGCATCAAACGGCCGCAAACTGGCCACGGCCCATACGTGCAGCCATGTTGCGTTGCTCGCCAGCGGGTCGTTGAGAAGGTGAAACAGCCACTCGTCGAAAATCACACACAGCATCTGTCCCGTGGGCCACAGCCAAAAACACAGCAGCCCGATAGCGAGTAGATTGCACAGAGCCCATCGCCGGAGGTTCCACTTGGCTTGGAACAAACCCGGATTGTTCATAAACTGTCCCTCTTCGCTCTATATAAGCTCTCTGTTTCCAGGAGAAAGCCGCACCAAGATGGTGCTAAAGCGTTTAATTTTATAAACCTTGTAACCAATTTGTCATCAATTCAGATACCCAGACCTATGACTGATCTACCGGATACCGACTTCACCCAACGCTTCATCTTCGACGAGAGCGACGCCCGCGGCGAAATGGTTTCGTTGGAGCGCAGCTACGCCGAAGTCCTCGCCAAGCACCCCTATCCGGAGCCGGTCGCACAACTGCTCGGTGAGCTGATGGCAGCTGCTGCGTTGCTGGTAGGCACCATGAAGTTCGACGGTTTGCTGATCCTGCAGGCCCGATCCGAAGGGCCGATTCCGCTGTTGATGATCGAGTGCTCAAGCGAGCGCGAAATCCGCGGCCTGGCCCGTTATGAAGACGACCAGATTGCCCCGGACGCCACCCTGGCCGAGCTGATGCCTAACGGCGTCCTGGCGCTGACCGTCGACCCGACCGTAGGCCAGCGTTACCAGGGCATCGTCGACCTCGACGGCAAAACGCTGTCGGAATGCTTCACCAACTATTTCGTGATGTCCCAGCAAGTGGGTACCAAGTTCTGGCTCAACGCCGACGGCAAGCGCGCCCGTGGCATGTTGCTGCAACAACTGCCGGCCGACCGTATCAAGGACGACGAAGATCGCGCTGAAAGCTGGCGGCACTGCATTGCCTTGGCCGATACCCTGAAAGCCGAAGAACTGCTGGGCCTGGACAACGAAACCATCCTGCACCGCCTTTACCACGAAGACCCCGTGCGCCTGTTTGACGCGCAGACTCTGCACTTCCACTGCAGCTGCTCCCGTGAGCGTTCAGGGAACGCCCTGGTCAGCCTGGGCCTGGAAGATGCGCAGAACCTGGTGGTGGAACACGGTGGAAATATCGAGATCGACTGCCAGTTCTGCAACGAGCGCTACCTGTTCGACGCTGCCGATGTAGCGCAATTATTCGCTGGCGCAGGTATCGACACGCCTTCCGACACCCGCCACTAAAACGTTTAAGCACAGGTAAATCACCTGTCAAATGCCGGATTAGAGGCGTTCTGACGGGAGGGCCCTACTCTTTTTGGGCTTTTCTGGCATAATCCGGCCCACTTTTTTCGCGGTAGTAGTGCGCAACTTTCTACTACAAAACGTTTGGAGCACTCGGCCACAGGCCGACGGGGAACCTCATGACGCAAGCCAATAACGCCGTATACACCGATCTGAGTGTTGACGATCTGGTCAAAGAAGCCCTGCAGCGCGGTGAAGGCGTGCTTGCCGATACCGGCGCGCTGGTCGTCGAAACCGGTCACCGTACCGGCCGTTCGCCAGTCGACCGTTTCATCGTTGAAGAGCCTTCCACCCAGGATTCCATCGCCTGGGGCCCGATCAACCGCAAGTTCCCGGCCGACAAGTTCGATGCCCTGTGGGCACGCGTCGAGGCGTTCAATAACGCGCAAGAGCATTTCGTTTCCCACGTTCACGTAGGGGCTTCCGAAGACCACTACCTGGCCGTGAAAATGACCACCCAGACTGCCTGGCAGAACCTGTTCGGTCGTTGCCTGTTCATCAACCCTGCCCAGTACAACCCGGCCGGTCGTGACGAGTGGCAAGTGCTCAACGTAGCCAACTTCGAGTGCGTGCCGGAGCGTGACGGCACCAACTCCGACGGTTGCGTGATCCTCAACTTCGCGCAGAAAAAAGTGCTGATCGCCGGCATGCGCTACGCCGGTGAAATGAAGAAAGCCATGTTCTCGGTGCAGAACTACCTGCTGCCGGCTTCCGACGTACTGCCGATGCACTGCGCCGCCAACATTGGCGAAGCAGGCGACGTGACCCTGTTCTTCGGTCTGTCGGGCACCGGCAAGACCACCCTGTCCGCCGACGAAAGCCGTTACCTGATCGGTGACGACGAACACGGCTGGGGCGAAGGCGTGGTGTTCAACATCGAAGGCGGTTGCTATGCCAAGTGCATCGACCTGTCCGAGAAGAACGAACCGGTTATCTGGAAAGCCATCAAGCACGGCGCCGTGCTGGAAAACGTCGTGATCGACGACGCCAAGCACGCCGACTATGCCGACGTCAGCCTGACCCAGAACAGCCGCGCCGCCTACCCGCTGGAGCACGTTGCCAAGCGTTCCGAGAAGAACCTGGGCGGCGAGCCAAACGCGGTGATCTTCCTGACCTGCGACTTGACCGGCGTACTGCCGCCCGTGTCCATCCTCAGCGAAGAACAAGCGGCCTACCACTTCCTGTCCGGCTACACCGCACTGGTGGGTTCGACCGAAATGGGTTCGGGCAGCGGCATCAAGTCGACCTTCTCCACCTGCTTCGGCGCGCCGTTCTTCCCACGCCCGGCTGGTGAATACGCAGAGCTGCTGATCAAGCGCATCCGCGGCTTCGGTTCCAAGGTCTACCTGGTCAACACCGGCTGGACCGGCGGCGGCTACGGCGTTGGCAAGCGCTTCAACATCCCGACCACTCGCGGCGTGATCGCAGCGATCCAGAGCGGCGCGTTGATCGGTGCTGAAACCGAACACCTCGACACCATCAACCTCGACGTGCCATTGGCCGTACCGGGCGTTGAGACCGGCCTGTTGAACCCACGTAACACCTGGGCTGACAAGGCGGCTTACGATGAAGCGGCGAAGGCGCTGGCTGGCCTGTTCATCGAGAACTTCAAGAAGTTTGAAGTGAGTGATGCGATCAAGGCTGCGGGTCCGAAGTTGTAAGATTCGGTCGCTGTTAAAAAGCCGCCCCTTGTGGGCGGCTTTTTTGTGCGTGAAAGGTTAGTCGACGATATGCAAGAGCACCGCCCCGACCAGCACCAGCACAACTCCCAGCACTTGCACCGCCGACAACCGTTCCTTGAAAAACACAAACCCCAGAATCGCCGCAATCCCCCCTGATAACGTACTGATCACCGTCACCACCGACACCGACCCCGCCATCGCTCCCCACGAAAACGCCGAAAATCCACCCAGGTTCATCAGGCTTGCCCCTGTCAGCGTGGCGCAGTTTTTCAGCGGCGGAATCTTCAGGCCGTCCTTGATCCTCAGCACCATCAACACCAGCACGCACAGCCCTACCAGATAGCCGAGCCAGAGCATGGTGATCGGCCCCAGCGCAGGTAGCGTGTAGCGACCTTGCAGCCAGAAACTGGTGCCGTATAGCAAGGCGGCAAGCATCGCGTAGGCGATCGAGCGGTTTGAGCTGTTGTGTGGGATGCCATTGTCCTTGTGGAGGCTGGAAAGGATCACGCCGATGACGCACAGGGCGATGCAGCCGAGTTGGATCAGGCTCATGTGTTCGCCGCTGGCCCAGGACAGCAGGGTGGTGACGACGCCGTAGGACGTCACCAGTGGCGCCACGATGGCGGCTTTGCCCAGGGCGAAGGCCTTGGACAGGGCAAGGGCGCCGGAGACGGTGAACAGTGCGGCGGCAATGCCCAGCAGCCAGACGCTCAGCGAGGCGTTAAGGGACTTGAACAGCAGGGCCGGGAAGATGGCCAGCAGCAGGGTCATGATCACGAAGCCGAGGGCCTGGCCGAAGTACACCGCGCGCTTGACGCCCACGGCCCGGGCGTTGAGACCCACGAGGAAATCCGTACCACCCCAGAGCAGGGCGGCCAGCAGGCCCATTGTTACGTCCATGTAAGGTCCTTGTTGTTTTGAGCGCGGCTTGCCAGGTTAGCGCAGATCCAATGTGGGAGGGGCTTGCTCGCTATAGCCGGGTGTCAGTCATCGATCGGCTGGCTGATACACCGCTATCGGGAGCAAGCCCCCTCCCACATGGGATCTGCGGTGTGCCTCGGGCCGGTGTTCGCTCAGCTGAGGTTCTCCAGCGTTTGTGTGTCCCAGCTGTGAGTCTTGATGGCCAGGTAGAGCATGCCGATGGTCAGCGGGACCTTGTCGGCATGCCCCTTGGCCCGACGTTTAAGGAACACGTCAAAGACCGGTGGGTTGAAGTAACGATAAGTGTCGTAGTCGCCCAGGTCGAGGGCGAATTCCTGCTCCAGCGCTTCCATCAGTTGCTTGGCTTCACTGCCGTCACAACCCAGGTCGAAATTGAGTGAGGTTTGCAGGCGGATGGTCTTGTGTTTCGGCAGGCCGATTTCTTCGTGCAGCAGTTGCAGGAGTTGCTGCATCACGGGGTCTTCGGGGAAGTTGGGGGCGAGGTTCATGGTGGGGGCACGCAGGAGTGGATGAAGGGGCTGGTTGCGTTGGAAGCGGTATTTGTTTCGAGTGATGAAGAGCGCCAAGCCTATCAAGAATACAAAGACAGGTAGGAGGGGCATTCTGAGGATCACCGCTACATAGGGTAGTAGGAACGTCAAAATAAGGCCTGTTGTAAGAAATGTGACTGCGAAGTGCTTTCTGAGCATTGGGTCTGTGATTTGGTAGTGCAGCACCAAATAGATAATGAGAAAGGAAGCGGATTGAAGGTAAGGGGCCATGTCACTAAGACTCGTCCGGGTAGACATGCATTGAGAGTGTTGACCGCTGAGGCCCTATGCCTCCTCTCACACTGGCATCCAGACCGATGATGATGTCTCCAGCGTGATATCTACGAAGCTTGCCGGAAATCGTATCTCCAACGAAGCCCGCGGTTACGGTTGAAATGGCAATCCCCGGTGCTTTAACCGCTCCGGAGATTATGTGTTTGATGAGCACGTTTTGATCGTTTAACCGATCGGCCTGATTCCGTCTCAAAGGATGGGAAATCGCGACCGCCATTTCGCATGGCAAGTCTCTGGCCAGCATTTTTTCGTACAGCCTACGTATCTGATCGCGCACTTGTCGCGCTGCCGTTTTTGTTTCAAGCAGGCATAGATTGGCCAAAGCATGCCGATTGTCAGGCACAACAGTGAAGCGATTCACTGTGAAGATGACGCCATAGTGGCCGATGTGTTGAGCCCTTTCGATGTTCACAGGTTTCTGCCGAGAAAGTTGAGACCGCGCTATTTTCATTCAGCTACGGGTAACTTCTGTAGAGGGTCAAGCGGGTGTTTGGAGCAGTTTGGGAAGGGGATGTCGCGGTATTTGGAGGTTTCCTACGGCCGTTTCCGGCATTTGTGGCTTGGCAGTGACTTAACAAGCAAAGCTGGTCAATTGTAGGAGCGAACTTGTTCGCGAAAAACTCAAGGACGCCGCGTTTCTTCTGGTTTACCGCGTCGTCGTTGATGATTTTCGCGAGCAAGCTCGCTCCTACAAAGGGTGTTGCTTAGATTTCAGAGCATTCCCACGCAGGGCGTGAGGAATGATCACTGCCCTGCAGGCCTGCTGATACACCGCTCAAAAATCGCCTCCAACCCCCGATAATCACACGCCACCGCGTCAATATTCGCCGGTATCCATGCCGCGTGTTTCACCAGCCACCAGTTCACTGAAAACCCCGCGTTCACGATGATCTGTTCAAACAAAATCCGCTGCGCCCGGCCGTTGCCCTCGCGGAAGGGGTGGATGACGTTGAGGTCGCCATAGGCTTCGGCAATCTTGCTTATCAACTCGGTTTGGCTGGCACCAACAAACCAGTTTGCCTCTTCCATCTGCCGGATAATCTTCGCGGCTTCCGGAGGGATGCGCTCCGGGGTGCAGAACAGGGTGTCGCCTTTCTGGATGTTCACGCTGCGCAACTCACCGGCCCAGTCGTAGATGTCACCGAACAGCGTGCGGTGGATGTGTTGCAGGCGGTCGAGGTCGTAGGGCGGGGGGAAGAGCGGGAGGCTGCCTACGGCGATTTCGGATAATTCCCGCTCGGCCTGGTGCAGGCGGGCTTCGTCGAGCAAATCGAGGCGGTTGCGCAGGACGCTGCTATCGGGATAGCAGTACGGATCCTGGCCCACCCCGTATTTGTCGAGCATCAGCGTGGGGTATTGCGGTACTTGGCAAGCACGGATTCGCGGGTCGGCAGGGGTTTGTCGACGTCGGCCGGCTGGGTGTCGAACCCTTCCAGGCGCAGGCTGGCCAGGTAATTGGAACGGCGGATCTTGTGGTAATGATCCTGTTTTTGCTCAAACGTCAGTTCGCTCATCGCAGCGCACTCCTGGGTAGCAAGGTTTGATTGTAGCGCAATGCTTCAACGGGAAGGCGGGATAAAAACCACGTCACATTCTGTACAAAAAATCCGCCGACACCCGGAATTCAGCGTATGTTTCACCGCAAAATCTTGTAGGGCGATTTCCGCCCGCTACTTAAAGGGAGTTAAGCATGGGTTTGCTTCGTGTTGCTTCGACGGTGTCATTGTGTGCGGTGGCTTTTTCGGTCCAGGCCGGACAGTTGCCGATCGAAGTGCTCAGTGCGGTGGTCAAGGACCAGAAAATCGCCGATGCCGAAGTGCTGCTGCAACGTAACGGCGCACAGAATGTGGTGGGCCGCACCAACGCGCAGGGCCAAGTGACGCTGACCAGTGAGGCCGCCGATGATGCGAGCAACCTGCTGATCATCAAGAAGCCCGGCTACTCCAACCTGGTGGTGAAGTGCCCATGCGCGGGCATGACCTACGCCATCAGCCCGGTGATGGAAAACCTCGATGGCCTGCGTGTGGTGCTGACGTGGGGCAAGACGCCGAGTGACCTCGACTCCCACATGATTTTCCCCGGCAATAACATCTATTTCGAGAACCAGAAGGGGACCGACGCCGAGTTGGATGTGGATGACACCGACAGCTACGGCCCGGAAACCATCACCCTGCAGAAAAAACACTACGGCGAAAGCTACGTCTATGCCGTGCACGACTACAGCAATGGCGGCAACCCAGGCTCGCGCCAGTTGTCTGACAGCGAAGCCAAGGTGTTCGTGTACATGGGTCAATCGCTGGTGCGTACCTACTACGTGCCTAAAAACCGCAGCGGCAACCTGTGGACGGTGTTCCGCATGACCGGCAGCGGCGACTTCCAGGACATCAACACCTTCAGTGGCGTGACAGTGAATGCCGCCAATGTGCTGAACGAAGTCAAGCCGCTGCTGGATGACAGCGTCGCGGTCACCGCAGTCACCGTCAGCTCTTCCATACAAACAGATGCGAAGCGTCTGAACCTGCAGGGTGAAGCGGCCTACCAGGCCGGCAAGCTGGACCAGGCCATCGACCTGTTCCGCCAGGCTATCGAGTTGGACAATGGCTTCGGCAAGGCCTATGGCAACCTCGGCTTGGCTTATCAGAAAGCCGGTAACACTGCCGAGTCGATCTGGGCCAACCGCAAGGCTATCGCCCTTGCCACCGGCGCCAATGCTGCCACCGTGCGTGCAGGTGCCTACTACAACATTGCGCGGATCTACGAAGCGGCGGGGCAGTTCCCGGATGCGTTGCGTCACTACCAGTTGGCCAAGGAGCAGAAGGCCAACCCGGTGTATGACACGGCGATTGAGCGGGTACAGAATCGCTGATTCAGCTGTAGCGCAGTTCTGAAATGTGGGAGGGGGGCAATCCCCCTCCCACATTTGGTTTGTGGTGTTCCTACAGCCACAGTCGAACTTGTCGAATTTGGCCCAAGGCCATTGCTGCACCCTGTGTATCATCCTGTCTCTTTTTTCCATGCGACCTTTCTCGATTCGCTGAGCTCAGTGGGCTACGTTTTTAGGCCACCTTCAGCGGTCAATGGAGTGACAGCTTATGCACGACACCCTCCAACAGGTCTTTGGTTATCCACAGTTTCGTTTGGGCCAGGAAGAAACGGTCAGCGCCGTACTGGCGGGTCGTTCGGCTGCGGCCATTTTTCCTACGGGGTCGGGCAAGTCCCTGTGTTACCAACTGTCGGCGGTGTTGCTGCCGCACCTGACACTGGTGGTGTCGCCGCTGCTGGCGTTGATGCAGGACCAGTTGGGCTTCCTGCAACGCCATGGTATTTCGGCGGGCAGTATCGATTCGGCGCAAAGCCGCGAGGACGCCAATGACGTGATGGCCCGCGCACGTTCCGGCGAGCTGAAAATCCTGATGATCTCGGTGGAGCGCTTGAAGAACGAGCGTTTTCGCCACTTCCTGCAAAGTGTGCAGATCTCGCTGCTGGTGGTGGATGAGGCGCACTGTATTTCCGAGTGGGGCCACAACTTCCGCCCGGATTATTTGAAGCTGCCGGACTACCAGCGCCAGTTCAAGATCCCACAAGCGCTGCTGCTGACGGCGACGGCCACGCCCAAGGTGATTGCCGACATGCAGGCCAAGTTCGCCATTGCGCCCGACGACGTGGTCACCACGGGCTTCTACCGGCCCAACCTCAACCTGTTGGTGGAGCCGGTCGCCGGTGCGGACAAACGTCGTCGCCTGGTGCAGTGGATGAGCGCGCGGGCCAACCAGCCCAGCATCGTCTACGTCACCTTGCAGAAAACCGCCGAGCAGATTGCCGAGCACCTGAACCGCAACGGCATCCAGGCCGAGGCGTATCACGCCGGCTTGCCCCACGACAGGCGTGAGGGCATCCAGCAGCGCTTCATGGGTGGGCGCTCCAATTGCATCGTCGCTACCATCGCGTTTGGCATGGGGATCGACAAGAGCGATATCCGCAATGTCGTGCATTTTGACCTGCCCAAATCCATCGAGAACTACAGCCAGGAAATCGGCCGCGCGGGGCGGGATGGGCAGCCCTCGGACTGCCTGGTGCTGGCCAACCGCGACAGCCTCAATGTGCTGGAAAACTTCGTGTATGGCGATACGCCGGAGCAGGACGGTATTCGGCGGGTGCTGGAAGAGTTGCAGGCAGCGCGCAGTGAAGGGCAATGGGAGTTCCTGCTGAGGTCGCTGTCGGACCACAGCAATATCCGCGAATTGCCGCTGAAGACGTTGCTGGTGCAACTGGAGCTCAAGGGCGTTATCGCGCCGCGCTACGCGTTTTATGCCGAGTACCGCTTCAAGTACCTGGTCGAGCCCGAGGCCCTGCTGGCGCGTTTTTCCGGCGAGCGCCAGCAGTTTGTCGCGGCGATCATCCAGGTGTGCAAACGCGCAAAAACCTGGGCGACCGTGGATTTTGACGCGCTTTACCAGCAACACAATGCCGAGCGCAGCCGGGTGGTGAAGGCCCTGGATTACTTCCAGGAACAAGGCCTGATCGAGTTGGAAAGCAAGCAGATGACCGAAGTCTACAGCCTGCTGGATACCGACTTTGATCCACAGGTGTTGAGCCTCGAGTTATACACAGGCTTCAAGCAGCACGAGGTGACGGAAGTGGCGCGGATTCACGCCATGCTTGATCTGTTCGCCACCGAACATTGCCTGGGGCAGCGGCTGGCGCATTACTTTGGTGATGAAAACGCACCGCTGCGCTGCGGGCACTGCTCCGTATGCTACGGCCACGTCGCGCATCTGCCGGCACCGCCGAGCCTGCCGCCGCTTGTGGATAAAAACTTCATGGGGCTGTGCGGTGATTTTATCCACAGGCATCATGAGCACACCGGCCAACTGCCAGGCGCTGAGCGACTGACACGTTTTCTGGGCGGTATCAGCGTGCCGTTGTTTACCAAGTTGAAGGCGCGCGGCATTCCTGGTTTTGCTGCGCTGGAGGACTATCCCTACGCCGATGTGCGTGAGTGGGCCCAAGTCCATTTGAATGACCTGTAACCCTACTTTCATGAGACGTGCCCATGCCTGACTCAATGCCGCAACGCGCCGATTACCGTCACTTCCAGCCGATCATCACGCGCTGGCACGACAACGATGTGTACGGCCATGTGAACAATGTCACCTATTACAGCTTCTTCGACACGGCGGTGAATACTTACCTGATCGAACAGGGTGGGTTGGATATTCATGACGGTGAGGTGGTGGGGTTTGTGGTGAGTTCGGCGTGCGATTACTTCGCGTCGATTGCCTTTCCCGACCGCCTGGAAATCGGCCTGCGGGTGGGCAAGTTGGGCAACAGCTCAGTGCAGTACGAATTGGCGGTATTCAAGGCAGGCGAAGAGGAGGCCTGTGCGGCGGGGCGCTTTGTGCATGTGTTCGTGGGTCGGGGGACGAACCAGCCGGTGACTATTCCGGAGATGTTGCGCGAGGCGTTGCAGCGGTTGGTGGTCTGACTTCGGCGTTGCAGGCACCACGGAACTCAATGTGGGAGGGGGCTTGCTCCCGATAGCGGTGGGTCAGCCAGTACACGGGTGGCTGACACCCTGCTATCGGGAGCAAGCCCCCTCCCACATTGGTTTTGCGCTGTTTTTTAGCGCTTAGCGGTGACGGTAGTGATGCTTGTTCTTGCGATGCCCGTAGGCATGGCCACGGCCGCGATGGTCATCGCGGTCATAACGGCGGTTATCACGACTACGACGATCATCATCATCGCTCTTGTTGCCCATGTAGTTGCCCAGCGCACCGCCTGCGCCACCGCCGGCCGCTGAACCGATCAGTGCACCGGTGCCGCCGCCGACACTGCGGCCCACCACGTTGCCGCCGGCTGCGCCCAGTGCGCCGCCAATGGCTGCTTCGCCGCGGCTGCGCTTATCGGCGCCGACTGCGCTACCGCCTGCGCCACCCAGGGCCGCGCCGATGGTCGAACCGGTGTTGCCGCCCAACTGCTGGCCGACAACCGAGCCAAGAACCCCGCCCAATGCGCCGCCCACACCGGCTTCGGTGGTGCCACCGGCCATGGCTGCGCCACTGACCAGGCCAAGGGACAACAAGAGAATCGAGGAGAACTTCATAGAGAGACCTCAAGAGGATGACGGCGCGATCCTGAGGCTGTATCGACATGGTTACAATAGAAATCCGACCAGTAACACGAGTTGTACACAATTCTCTAAGTTACTGTTTTAACTCGGGAACTTAAGTGATTTTTGCGAGTCTTTAGCTACTTCGGAACGGCCGCTTTTATGCAAAAGCGGCCTTTTTTGTGCCCGAAATGATCAGTCAGGCCGAACGCGCCATGATCAGCCCATTGTCACTGGCAGCTTCCAAACGTATCGCCACGAACTTCGACGTCGGTGTATGGCTGCCATCCCCAGTGCTTTCCAGTGGCACCAGCGGGTTCACTTCTGGGTAGTAAGCCGCAGCCTGCCCCGCCGGAATATCAAACGCCAACAAGGTGAAGCCCTTCACTCGACGTTCACGACCGTCTTCCCACAACGACACGATGTCGGCTTTCTGCCCCGGCTTGAAGCCCAGGCGGATGATGTCGGCTTCGTTGACGAACAGCACGTCACGCTGGCCTTTGACCCCGCGATAACGGTCGTCCAGGCCATAAATGGTGGTGTTGTACTGATCGTGGGAGCGCATCGACTGCATGATCAGGTCCGGTACGCGGCCCGTGGCGTGGGTACGCTCGTGGATCAGGTCCTTGGGCAGGATGTTCGGGCGGAAGTTGGCACGGCCCGAAGGGGTGTTCCAACGCCGTGCACCGGCGGAGTTGCCCAGGTAGAAACCACCGGGGTGTTTGAGGCGTTCGTTGAAGTCCTTGAAGCCTGGGATGGTATCGGCGATCAGGTCGCGAATGCGGCTGTAATCGGCCACCAACCAGTTCCAGTCCACCGGTGTGCTACCCAAGGTCGCGGCGGCGATGCCGGCGAGGATGGCCGGTTCCGATTTCATCAACTTCGACAGCGGCTGCAGTTGCCCGTTGGAGTCGTGGACCATGCTGAACGAGTCTTCCACCGTCACGGCTTGCGGGCCTTCGGCCTGGATGTCGATGTCGGTGCGGCCCAGGCACGGCAGGATCAGCGCGTCTTTGCCGTGCATCAAGTGGCTGCGGTTGAGCTTGGTGCTGATCTGCACGGTCAGGTCGCAATTGCGCAGCGCTTCGAAGGTGCGCGGGCTGTCCGGCGTGGCTTGGGCGAAGTTGCCGCCCAGGCCGATAAACACCTTGGAGCGGCCTTCGAGCATGGCGTGGATCGCTTCCACCACGTTGTGCCCGTTGGTGCGCGGTACCTGGAACTGGAAGCGCCGCTCCAGAGCGTCGAGGAACGCCACCGGTGGGCGCTCGTTGATACCCATGGTGCGGTCGCCCTGCACGTTACTGTGGCCACGCACCGGGCATAGGCCAGCGCCGGGGCGGCCGATGTTGCCGCGCAGCAGCATCAGGTTGGCGATTTCCTGGATAGTCGGCACCGAGTGGCGGTGCTGGGTGATACCCATCGCCCAGCACATGATCACGTTCTTGCCCTTGGCGTACATGCGCGCCGCTTGCTCGATCTCGACCAGGGGCAGGCCCGACTGCGCGACGATTTCATCCCAGGAGGTATCGTCGATCTGGCCCAGGTAATCGAGCACGTTGGCGGTGTGTTCATTGAGGAAATCGTGGTCGAACACGGCTTCCTTGCCTTCGGCCTGAGCCTGGCGCTCCCACAGTAGCAGGAACTTGGCCATGCCGCGCAGGATCGCCATGTCGCCACCCAGGGCTGGGCGGAAGTACGCGGTGTTGGTCGGCTTGTCGCCGTTGGTGAGCATTTCCAGCGGGTGCTGCGGATGCTGGAAGCGTTCCAGGCCGCGCTCCTTGAGGGGGTTGATGCACACCACCTGGGCGCCACGTTTCACCGCTTCGCGCAGCGGTTCAAGCATACGAGGATGGTTGGTGCCGGGGTTCTGGCCCCAGACGAAAATCGCATCGGCATGTTCGAAGTCATCAAAGGTCACGGTGCCTTTGCCGACGCCCACGCTCTGTGCCAGGGCCACGCCGCTGGCCTCGTGACACATGTTCGAGCAATCCGGGAAGTTGTTGGTGCCGTAGGCGCGCACGAACAACTGGTACAGGTACGCCGCTTCGTTACTGGCACGGCCCGAGGTGTAGAACTCAGCCATGTCCGGGCTGGGCAGGGCGTTGAGGTGTTTGCCGACCAGATCGAAGGCCGCTTCCCAGCTGATGGGGGTATAGCGGTCGGTTTCAGCGTCGTAGCGCATTGGCTCGGTCAGGCGGCCTTGGTACTCAAGCCAATAGTCGCTTTGCTCCAGCAGGGCGGTGACGCTGTGCTTGGCGAAGAATGCCGCATCGACACGGCGCTTGGTGGCTTCCCAGTTGACCGCCTTGGCGCCGTTTTCGCAGAACTTGACCATGCCGCTTTCCGGCGAGTCGCCCCAGGCGCAGCCCGGGCAGTCGAAGCCGCCGTTCTGGTTGGTCTTGAGCATCATGCGCAGGTTTTTCAGCGCGTTGTCGCTGGTCAACCACGCCTGTGCCACGCTGATCAGCGCCCCCCAGCCGCCAGCCGGGCCCTTGTAGGGCTTGTAGCGCGGGGTTGGGGTTTGGTCGGCTTGATGATGATTGCTCACGGCTGTTTCTCCATCGCAGGGCTGTAGACCCGCGGCGCACTTTTCTGCGGCAGGTGGATGAGATTGAGGTTATGCCGGCGGGCCCATTGCAGGGCCAGGCCGGTGGGCGACGACAGGCTGACCAGGGTCTGGATGCCCGCGCGCAGGACTTTCTGGATCAATTCGAGGCTGCAACGGCTGGTGACAATCGCCAGCCCGCCGTCGGTCGGGATCTGTTGGCGGATCAGTGCGCCGATCAACTTGTCGAGAGCGTTGTGCCGGCCGATGTCTTCACGGCCCATGAGCAATTCGCCCTGGTTATTCATGAACACGGCCGCATGCACCGCACCGCTGTACTGGCCCAGGGGCTGGAACGCACTGATGCGCTGGCGCAGGCCGTCGAGCCACTCGGCAGGCGGCAAGGGCGCGCCGGGCAGCACTTGAAGGTCCGGCAGGGCCTGTTCCACTGCTTCCACTCCACACAGGCCGCAGCCGCTGGTGCCTGCCAGCTGGCGGCGCTGCTGCTTGAGGTTCCAGAACGCACGGCTGGAGATCTGCACCTGAGCGTATTGGGTCGAGCCCGAACCGCTGAGTTTCAGATCATAAATATCGCTGACGTCGGCGATAATGCCGCTGCCGATGCTGAACCCGACAATAAAGTCTTCCAGGTCCGTCGGCGTGACCAGCATGACCGCTTGGCTGATGTCGTTATAGGCAATCGCCAACGCCACTTCTTCCGCCAAGGCTGTGCTGGCGACTTCGGTGTGCTCAAGGTTGCAAAACTGGTAGCTCTGGCTGGCGACGGGCGCGGACATTTCCGGAGCAGGCGCCGCGCAGGCTGGGCGCTTGGCGTTCATGGGGCAGTACCACCGGCGGATTGATCAGTGTTTAGACTAGGCGCGACAAAGCGTCGCGTCTAATTGCCAGTACTGATCTACCGATAGATGACGTCGATCAAGACTCTGTTTGCGATTTCTGAAACAGCGCGAAACACGCCTCCGCCAGCGCCGAGCGAGGCGCGCTGCGCCGCATGATCAGGCCCAGGCGCGCCAGGGTGTGGGCGTCTTCGATAGGTTGCAGGCGCAAATGTTCGGTGAGGGCGTCCAGGCCGCCGTCCAGCGGCATGACTGCGCAGCACAGCCCGCCATGCACAGCTTGTAACAACTGATGCACGGCGTCGGTTTGTAACAGCGGCTGCGGGTGCAGGCCCCGGCTGTGGAAGTTGTGGTCGATGGACTGACGGAAGTGCATGCCACTGGTGAGCATGCCCAGGGGCAATTCGATCAATGCCTCCCAGCTCAGCGGCTTGTCGCCAAAACTGAAATAGCGCTGGTCGTAAAGCAGGCCCATGCGGGTTTCGCCGAGGGCCAGGGAGTCGAAGCGCTCGTTGTCCAGGCGGTCGAGGTAGGACACGCCCAGGTCCAGGCGATTGCTCGCCAACTGTTCGAGGATCTGCTCGGAACTGAGGGCCGAGAGCTCAAAGCGCAGGCTCGGATGCTCCTTGTGCAGTTGTTGCATCAACGCCAGTGGATCAAAGCTCGACAACGGCACCACCCCCAGGCGCAACGTACCCACCAGGTTGCCACGACAGGCGGCTGCTTCGGCCTGCAAACCGTCATAGGCCGCCAGCACCGTGCGTGCCCAGGCCAGTACCCGTTCGCCAGGGGCGGTAAAACCTTCGAAACGCTGGCCGCGATTGACCAGCGGCAAGTCCAGCTCTTCTTCAAGGCTGCGCAGACGCATCGACAGGGTGGGCTGGGTGATGTGGCAACGCGCCGCGGCCTGGCCGAAGTGACGGGTCTCGTCGAGGGCGATGAGGAATTTCAGCTGCTTGATGTCCATCTTCGCTCCAGGGCTTATTCCAATGGCGGGGGGATTCTAGCGCGTTTGGGTCTTTGGTCGGGCTGGAACCCAAGCGTTTAGGGTTGGTCTAGTCTTTGGCATCTGGAAATCAAACATCAAGGAGAGCACACCATGAGTCTTTTGAGCTTTGTAAAGGAAGCCGGCGAGAAGTTGATCGATCTGTTGACGCCGGGTAATGCAAACGCCAGTGAGCAGTTGAAGGAACACGTGGCGAAGGTGGGTCTGGGTAATCCGAATGTGCAGACCACGGTGGATGGCGACAAAGTGACCGTAACCGGCGAAGTCGCGACCCAGGAAGAGAAAGAGAAGATTCTGCTGGCGCTGGGCAATATTGCCGGTGTGGCCAGTGTGGATGACCAGATCACCGTATCCGGCCCGGCGGTTGCCGCCGCCCGCTTCGTCGTGGTGAAAAAGGGCGACACCCTCAGCGCAATTTCCCTGACGGTGTATGGCAACGCCAACCTGTACAACAAGATCTTCGAGGCCAACAAGCCGCTGTTGTCCCATCCAGACAAGATTTACCCAGGGCAGACGTTGCGTATTCCTGAGTAATACACAAAGTAAAAATGTGGGAGGGGGCTTGCTCCCGATGGCGGAGTGTCAGTCGACATCAAGGTGACTGATGCACCGCTATCGGGAGCAAGCCCCCTCCCACATTTGCTCAGAGCCCGACAATGAGATCGCGGTAGTCACCAACTGCTGCAAACTCGCCCGTGTCCTTCGGCCCTTTTTTGCTGTCCGGCTCTTTCACCGCCAACAAGTGCCCCACACCAAACGCCTGGGCACTGCGCAGGATCGGCAAGGTATCGTCGATAAACAGGCTGCGCGCCGGGTCGAACTGGATGTCGGCTTGCAAGGCATCCCAGAACTGTGGGTTTTCCTTGGCGAAACCATAGTCGTGGGAGCTGATCAATCGCTCGAAATACGGCGCCAGTTCAATGCGTTCCAACTTCAACGACAGCGAATCACGATGGGCGTTGGTGATCAGGATCACGCGCTTGCCGGCCTGTTTGATCGCCGTCAGGAAGGTGTCGGCATCCGGGCGCAGGGCGATCAGGTGGGCGGTTTCCAGCTTGAGTTCGCGTACCGGGATGTTCAGTTCCGCACTCCAGAAGTCCAGGCAATACCATTGCAACTGTCCGGCGTTACGCTCGAACAGAGGCTGCAACTCCATCTCGGCCATGGCCCGGCTCACCCCGTGCAACTCGGCGTAACGCTGGGGCAGGTGCTCCATCCAGAAGTGGTTGTCGTAATGCAGGTCGAGCAGGGTGCCGTCCATGTCTAGCAGGACAGTGTCGATGGCGTGCCAGGGCAAAGAGGGCATGGTGCGGTCTCATGTAAGTAAAGATATCCGACACAGACAATCGGAAAAGCCACGGTATAGTAACCCGATCACGCCAAGGAGCCGCTTATGCGCCAGAAACCCACCGTCCTCGCCCGCGAAATAGTCGCCAGTAGCCGTTTGTTTCGCGTGGAGGAAGTGCAATTGCGCTTTTCCAATGGCGTTGAACGGACCTACGAGCGCCTGGTAGGCCGCGGTGCCGGTTACGGCGCGGTGATGATTGTGGCGATGATCGACGAGGATCATGCGTTGCTGGTTGAGGAGTACTGCGGCGGCACTGATGAATATGAGCTGTCCTTGCCCAAGGGCCTGATCGAGCCGGGTGAAGACGTGCTGGCGGCGGCTGACCGTGAGCTCAAGGAAGAAGCCGGCTACGGCGCACGGCAGCTGGAGCACATTACCGAACTGTCGTTGTCCCCTGGCTACATGAGCCAGAAAATCCAGGTGGTGCTCGCCACCGAACTCTATGAAGAACGCCTGGAAGGCGATGAGCCCGAGCCGATGCGCGTGGAGCGGGTCAACCTGCGCGAGCTGTCGCAGCTTGCGCAAAACGAGCAATTCAGCGAAGGCCGCGCCCTGGCCGCGCTGTACCTGGTACGAGATTTGTTGATTCAGCGTGGAGCGTTTACCCCATGAGCGAACTGTTTTTAGGCCACCCGTATATCGCCCCTGTGATCGAGCTGGCTCGCCAGGCGGGTGAAGTGATCCTGCCGTATTGGCGCGCCGATGTGGCGGTGACCTCCAAGGCCGATGATTCGCCGGTCACGGCGGCCGACCTGGCCGCCCACCATCTGATTCTCGCAGGCCTTACCGCACTGGACCCGAGTATCCCGGTGCTGTCTGAAGAAGACGCCGACATCGACCAGAGCGTACGTGCCGGCTGGCAGCGTTGGTGGCTGGTGGACCCGCTGGATGGCACCAAGGAATTTATCGCCGGCAGCGAAGAGTTCACCGTCAATATTGCCCTGGTCGAACAGGGCCGCGTGGTGTTCGGTGTGGTATCCATGCCCACCAGTGGCCGTTGCTACTTCGGGGGTGCCGGCCTGGGGGCGTGGCGCTCCGATGTGAACGAAGCGCCCAGGCAGATCCAGGTGCGCGAGGCGCCGGCAATGGGTGAGGCGTTTACCGTGGTTGCCAGCCGCCGGCATACCAGCCCCGAGCAAGAGCGTTTGCTGGACGGGTTGAGCGAAGGATTGGGTAAGTTGAAGCTGGCGAATATCGGCAGTTCGTTGAAGTTCTGCCTGTTGGCTGAGGGCAGTGCCGATTGCTACCCGCGCCTGGCGCCGACTTCGCAGTGGGATACGGCGGCGGCGCAGGGCGTATTGGAAGGGGCGGGCGGCGAGGTGCTGGAGTTGAGTGGCGAGCCGTTCAGCTATCCGGCGCGGGCATCGTTGTTGAATCCGTTTTTCCTGGCGTTGCCGGCGAAGGCGGCGTGGCGTGAGCGCTTGCTGACCCTGGCCCGCTCTTAATATCTCAGCCGATCAAAATGTGGGAGCGGGCTTGCCCCCTCCCAAATTTTTTTGTGTATTGGCTTCTAGCGGTGCAGGACGTATTGGCCGGTGAACGTAACGGCCCGCTCTTCACTGCCCTCATTCACGATCCACGTGTCCAACGTCAGCCGCGCCCGGCCATAGCGCTTGTAGGTCGCTAAAAAGCGCTTCCACACCTTCTCCTCCGGCGCCGCGCAAAGGGCGGTCGCATCTTGCGTCACCGGCAGTGGATAGCTGATCTGCCCTTCCTGAATCACGATATGCCCGTCTTCAATCCCTTCCTCGCGCAGTTGCAGGTGCATCCAGCCCCAACCCGCCAGCACCGCACCGCAATAGAGGCTGCCGCCGAACATGGTGCTCTTGTGGTTGATATTGGCTTGCAGGGGCAGGTGCAGCCGCAGTTGCCCGTCTTGCCAGTCGAGCACCTTGAGGCCCATTTCGCGGGTCAGGGGGATGTCGTGGTGGAGGATGGATTCCAGGTAACGGCTGTCGCGGCTCATGGGGGCCTCTTGATGGGTGGGCAGGGTCATTCGTCGTCAGCGCTTTGGTTGGCGAAGTTCAGGCCGTGTTTGCGCAGTTTGTCGTGCAGGGTCTTGCGCGGTACGCCGAGTGCTTCGGCGAGGCTGCGCATGGAGCTGTGGGGGCGGGTCAGTTCGGCGGCGATCAGGCTTTTTTCGAACTGCTCGACCTGCTCGCTCAAGCCGCCCGGCGTGGAAGTCAGCACGCTGCTGGCGGGACTGTCCGGCGTGTTGTCCAGCGCCAACTCCAGGCCCAAGGCAAAGCGCTCGGCGGCGTTCTGCAATTCGCGCACATTGCCCGGCCAATTGTGGCGTAACAGCAGCGCGCGTTGGCCCGGTTGCAACTCGTGCAACGGTAGGCCGTGGCGGCTGCTGGCTTCGTCGGCGAAGTGCTGGAACAGCATCAGCGCGTCTTCACCGCGCTCGCGCAGTGGCGGAATGCGCAATGGCGCGACGTTGAGGCGGTAATACAAGTCGGCACGGAAGCGGCCCTGGTCGGCGGCCTGGCGCAGGTCTTCCTTGGTGGCGGCGATGATGCGGATATCCAGCGGGATCAGCTGATTGCCGCCGAGGCGCTCCACCACACGCTCCTGTAACAGGCGCAGCAGCTTGACCTGTACGTCCAGGCTCATGCTTTCGATTTCATCGAGGAACAACGTGCCGCCATTGGCGAATTCGAACTTGCCGATGCGGCGTTTTTGCGCGCCGGTAAAGGCGCCGGGCTCATGGCCGAACAGTTCACTTTCCACCACCGATTCGGCCAACGCCCCGGCATTGATCGCCACAAACGGCCCGGTGCGCCGGCTCGACAGGTCGTGCAGCGCGCGGGCCACCACTTCCTTGCCAGCGCCGGTTTCACCGAGGATCAGCACATCGGCACGGGTCGCGGCCAGGGCGCCGATCTGCTCGCGCAGGCGCAGCATTTGCGGGGAGTGCCCAACAAGGCGCGTGCTCAACTGCTGGCGGTCACTGAGGGCCAGGCGCAGGCTGCGGTTGTCGAGTACCAATCGGCGCAGGGCCAGGGCGCGGCGCACGCTGTCGAGCAGGGCGTCGCTGGAGAAGGGTTTCTCGAGGAAGTCATAGGCCCCCGCGCGCATGGCCTGCACCGCCAACGGCACGTCGCCGTGGCCGGTGATCAGCAGCACCGGCAGGTCCGGATCCTGGGCGTGCAGATCGGCCAGCAGCTCCAGGCCGTCCATGCCGGGCATGCGGATATCGCTGACCACCACGCCCGGCCAATCCCGCGACAGGCGCGCGGTGAGGCCGGTGGCTTCGCCCAGGGTCAGGACTTTCAGCCCGGCCAGGTCCAGGGTCTGGCACAGGGCCTGACGCAAGTGTGGATCGTCGTCGATCAACACCACCTGAATCTGGTTATCGATACTCATACACTGCGGTCCTCGGACGGTTGCAGACTGACGCCCGGCGAGCCGGCGCGCAATTTCAAGGTTAACAGCGCGCCGCCTTCCTTGTGGTTGGCAAACAGCAGTTCGCCACCAAAGGCACGCATCAGGGTTTCACAGATCGCCAGGCCCAGGCCCAAGCCTTGGGTGCGCGTCTTGGTGGTGTAGAACGGTTCACTGGCACGGCCCAACGCTTCCATGCAAAAGCCTGGGCCATTGTCGCGAATGTACAGGTTGACGCCCTGGGCGGTGGTTTCGGCACTCAGCCACAGTTTGCGCGGCGGGCCTTTTTCGGTGAGGGCGTCGAGGGCGTTGGCCAGCAGGTTGCCCAGCACCTGGCGCAAGCGGGTTTCGCCGGCCTGCACCCACAGGGTCGCTTCCGGTAAATCGCGGATCAACTCGACTTCCATCGACCGCCGCCGCTTGGCCAGCAGCGCCAGCGCATCGTCCAGCGCCGGTTGCAGGGCCACGCTTTCCGGGGCATGGCGGTCGCGCCGGGCGAAGGCGCGCAGGTGCGCGATGATCGAGGCCATGCGCCCGGTCAGTTCGCTGATCAGCTTGAGATTGCCCCGGGCATCGCTGGTGCGCTCATGGTCGAGCAGGATCTCGGCGTTTTCCGCATAGCTGCGGATCGCCGCCAGGGGTTGATTGAGTTCGTGGCTGATACTCGCCGACATGGTGCCCAGCGCCGACAGCTTGCCGGCCTGCACCAGGTCATCCTGGGCGCGCACCAGTTCCTGCTGGGCGTGTTCGCGCTCCAGCACTTCCTGTTTGAGGCGTCGGTTCAGGCCTTCCAGGTCGCTGGTACGTTCGACCACACGCATTTCCAGCTCGCGGCGGGCCTTGGCTTCGAAGGCGATACGCTCCAGGTAGTGGCGACGGCGTTGCATCAACAGGCCCAGCAGCAGCATCAACACCAGCAATGTGGCGCCGCCCACGGCGACCACCGTGCGCACCGGGCGGCTGATCAAGGATTGTGGTGCAAGGATCTCCACATTCCAGCCGGTCTCGGCAATGGCGGTGGATTGGCGCAGCCATGCGCTGTTGCTCAGGGTCAGCGGCTGCGGGTCACGTGTGGGGTAGGGCTGGATGGCAATGATGGCCTGGCGCTCTTCGGCGGTCAGCGGCCGCGTGGCACGGAAGCGCCATTGTGGACGCGACGTGAGGATCACCACGCCGTTATGGTCGGTAACCAGCAGTTGCTCGGGCGTGTTGCCCCACAGGCTTTCGGTGTGGTCCAGGTCGACCTTGACCACCAGGACGCCGATTATTTTGTCGCCATCGCGCACGGCGGCGGCGAAGAAATAGCCGCGCTTGGCCGAAGTGGTGCCCAGACCGAAAAACCGCCCCAGGCGCCCGGCCATGGCTTCGCTGAAATAGGGCCGGAACGAGAAGTTGCGCCCGACGAAACTGTCCTGCTTGTCCCAATTGGACGCGGCGAGGGTCTTGCCGGTGGTGTCCATCAAATACATCACTTCCACCCCGGCCTGGGCGGCGACGTCCTTGAGCAGCAGGTTGGCGTTGACCAGATTGGTGCTTACCTGTGGTGCATCCAGCGCCGTGCGCAAGGCCGGCAAGTCGCCTAGAATCTGCGGCAGCACTTCATAGCGATGCAGGGTGCCCAGCAGGTTGGCGACGTACAGGTCGAGGGTCTGGCGGTTTTGCCCGGCCAGTTCGCTGCGATAGTAGCGCTCGGCCAAATGCTCCAGCGGCCACAGCAGCGGTGCCAGGCACAGGGCCAACAGGGCGAGGCTGCGCCAGCGGGGTCTTCGCGGAAGGGGTGGGGTCATGGGAGTCGTGCGCCTGTGGGTACAGGCGCATTATGCCTAGTGCTGCCCGGCAAGACACTCGCGCAGTGCGTCTTGCCACAGCGGCTGAGTGACGTGCCATTGCTGGCGCAGGTGGCTGCAATCGAGGCGTGAGTTCAGCGGGCGCCGGGCGGGCGTCGGGTAGGCGCTGGACGGGATCGCCTCCAGTTCGGCACAGGCACGGCCGCTGGCGCGCAGGTGCTCGCCGATCGCCTGGGCAAAGCCGAACCACGAGGTTTCACCCTCGGCAGTCAGGTGGTAGATGCCCCATTCCCCGGCCTTGCCCGCTTGCCAGCGTTCGATCAGGACCCGCGTACTGGCGGCAAGGGTCCCGGCCCACGTCGGCGCGCCGATCTGGTCGGCGACGATGCGCAGGTGGGGTTTCTCCTGCAGCAGGCGCTGCATGGTCAGCAGGAAGTTCTTGCCGTGGTTGGAGTAGACCCAGCTGGTGCGCAGGATCAGGTGTGCGCCGCCCACTGCGGCAATCGCCCGCTCACCGGCCAGTTTGCTCTGGCCGTAGACGCCCAAGGGGCTGGGCGTGTCAGCTTCGGTGTAGGGCGCCGGCTTGCTGCCGTCGAACACGTAGTCGGTGGAGTAGTGGATCAACGGGCTTTCCAGGGCCTTGGCTTCCTCGGCGAGAACACCGGGGGCGATGGCGTTGAGGGCGAAGGCGAGGTCCGCTTCGCTTTCAGCTTGATCCACAGCCGTGTGGGCGGCGGCGTTGATGATCAGGTCGGGGCGGTGGGCGCGCACCTGCTGGCGGATGCGCTCGGCGTCGGCCAGATCGAGTTGTTCGCGGCCAAGCACAATCAGTTTGCCCAGGCCCTGAAGCTGCGTTTGCAGCGCCTGGGAGACTTGGCCGTGTTGGCCGGTGATCAGGATTTTCATGGGAACAGGTCGGCGTCTTTCAGGCTTTTGCCGCTCTGATCCTTGGAAGACAAGGTTGGAGGCCCCGTCAATTGCCAATCGATATTGAGATCCGGATCGTCCCAGCGGATGCAGCGCTCTGCAGAGGGTGTGTAGTAATCAGTCGTCTTGTAGAGGAATTCGGCGTAGTCGCTGAGTACCACAAAACCATGGGCGAACCCCGGAGGAATCCACAGTTGGCGACTGTTGTCGGTCGATAGCCGAACGCTGGCCCATTTGCCAAATGCAGGTGAACTCTGACGTATATCCACTGCGACGTCTAACACCTCACCGGCGGTCACTCGCACCAATTTGCCCTGAGCGTGTTCCACTTGGTAATGCAGGCCGCGCAATACGCCTTTTTGTGAGCGCGAGTGGTTGTCCTGAACAAACTCTTGCTGCAGCCCGGTTGCTTGCGCAAAGTCCCGGGCATTGAAACTCTCATAGAAAAAACCGCGTTCATCGTCAAAAACCTTTGGCTCGATGATCAATACCCCGGGCAACTCAGTGGCGGATACATTCATATGGATTATCCCCTGCGAGGGTGAACAAGTATTGACCGTAGCCGGTCTTGCCAAAATATCTGGCCCGCTCCAGCAAGTATTCACGGTCAATCCAGCGGTTCTGGTAAGCAATTTCTTCCAGGCAGGCTACTTTCAGGCCCTGGCGGTGCTCGATGGTCTGCACGTAGAGCGAAGCTTCCAACAGGCTGTCGTGGGTGCCTGTATCGAGCCAAGCGAAGCCGCGCCCGAAACGTTCCACATGCAGGTCGCCGCGCTTGAGATAGGCGTTGTTGACGTCGGTAATCTCAAGCTCGCCACGATGTGAAGGTTTCACGGCTTTGGCGATCTCGATCACGTCGTTGTCGTAGAAATAAAGGCCGGTTACGGCATAGGGGGACTTTGGCTTGAGTGGTTTCTCTTCAATCGACAGGGCGCGACCATCCTTGTCGAAGTCGATCACGCCAAATCGTTCTGGGTCTTTCACCCAATAACCAAATACCGTCGCGCCGGAAGGACGCCTGGCTGCAGTCCGCAACTGTTCGCCGAAATATTGGCCGTGGAAAATGTTGTCACCCAGGATCAGGCATACCGGGTCATTACCGATAAATTCTTCGCCAATGATAAATGCCTGGGCCAAGCCATCCGGCGACGGCTGCTCGGCATAGGTGAAGCGCACGCCGAACTGGCTGCCATCGCCCAGCAAGTTACGATACTGCGGCAAGTCCACTGGCGTGGAAATCACGAGGATGTCTTTGATTCCCGCCAGCATCAGCACCGAGATCGGGTAATAGATCATCGGCTTGTCATACACTGGCAGCAGCTGCTTGGACACGCCCAGGGTAATGGGGTGCAAGCGAGTGCCTGAGCCGCCTGCCAATACGATTCCCTTCATCATGCAATCAGATCCTTCATGTCGGTGTTGCCCAATCGTTCGCCCTGATAACTGCCGTCCTGTACCCTGCGGCACCATTCCAGGTTGTCGAGGTACCACTGTACGGTCTTGCGCAGGCCGGTCTCGAACGTTTCTTCCGGGACCCAGCCCAGTTCGCGTTCGATCTTGCTGGCGTCGATTGCATAGCGCTGATCGTGGCCTGGTCGATCTTTGACGAACGTGATCAGGTCGGCAAATTTTTCCACACCGGCCGGACGTTGCGGTGCCAATTCTTCCAGCAGGCCGCAGACGCCTCGTACCACGTCGATGTTTTTTTGCTCATTGTGGCCGCCGATATTGTAGGTCTCGCCGACCACACCTTCTGTTACCACTTTCAGAAGTGCGCGGGCATGGTCCTCGACGAACAGCCAGTCGCGCACCTGCAAACCATTACCATAGACCGGTAATGGCTTGCCCGCGAGCGCGTTGAGGATGACCAGCGGGATCAACTTCTCGGGGAAGTGGAAAGGGCCGTAGTTGTTTGAACAATTGGTCAGCAATACCGGCAGGCCGTAGGTGCGCTGCCAGGCACGCACCAGGTGGTCGGACGCCGCCTTGCTCGCGGAGTAAGGTGAGCTGGGCGCGTAAGGCGTGGTTTCGGTGAAAAGATCGTCAACGCCGTGCAGGTCGCCGTACACCTCATCGGTGGAGATGTGATGGAAACGGAAAGCGCTCTTGGAGGGCTCCGCCAGCGTGTGCCAGTACGCGCGAGTGGCCTCCAGCAGGCTGTAGGTGCCCACGATATTGGTCTGGATAAAATCCGACGGCCCGTCAATCGAACGATCGACATGGGATTCTGCAGCCAAGTGCATGATTGCCTGTGGCTCGAAGCGCTTCAGCACGGCGCTGACGCTCGCCTGGTCAATGATATCGGCCTGTACGAACTCATAGCGGCTGTTGGACGCAATGCTGGTCAGTGATTCCAGATTGCCTGCATACGTAAGTTTGTCCAGATTAAGCACTTCGTGTTCGGTGTTTTGGATCAGATGGCGGATCAGGGCGGAGCCGATAAATCCAGCACCGCCGGTGATGAGAATGCGCATGTCGGAGGGCCTTTTCCTTAGACGGACATTAAGCGAATGAAGCATAGCTTGAGTTGTGCGGAAGATAGGCGCAAGCGCGGTATGCGTAGGGGGGTTGCCTAACTCACCTGAACAATGGCGATATACACCCCTGAAAAAAACGAGGCCACGCCCATGCTGCTTGCTACGTTGATCCATCGCGCCAATCTACCCTGCCCGCAAGTAGGCACCGACCAGGCAGCGCAATTGCTCGAGCAGCACTACGGCCTCACGGGCACCCTGCAGTCACTGGGCAGCCAGCAAGACCTCAATTACAAAGTCGACAGCACCCGCGGCCGGTTTGTTCTGAAAATCTGCCGGGGCGACTACGCCGCGATTGAGCTGCAAGCCCAGCACGCGGCCCTCAACACCCTGCAGGCTGTGCGGGTGCCCAAGGTCATCAAGGCCCTGAGCGGTGAAGAGCTGTTGAGCGTGACGGTCGATGGCCAGCCCCTGCACCTGCGGCTGCTGGATTATATCGACGGCCAGCCGTTGACCCATCTGCCGCATTTGGGGCGCGATGTGATCGCAGGTTTCGGCGACCTGTGCGGGCGCATGAGCCTCGCGCTGGCTGATTTCTCGCACCCTGGACTGGACCGTACCCTGCAATGGGACCCGCGCCATGCTCGGGGACTGATCACCCATCTGTTGGCCACCCTGGAAAACCTGCCCCACCGCGCCGTACTGGAACAGGTGGCCGAGCAGGTTGAACAGCGCATTCGCCCCCTGGCCGACCGCCTGCCCAGGCAAGCGGTGCACATGGACATCACCGATGACAACGTGGTCTGGCAGCGCGATGCGCAACGGCACTGGCAACTGCAAGGCGTCATCGATTTCGGCGACCTGGTGAACACCTGGCGGGTTGCCGACTTGTCGGTGACCTGCGCGGCCCTGTTGCACCATGCCGAGGGCGACCCTTTTGCCATCCTGCCGGCGGTCCAGGCCTGCCACGCCGTGACCCCGCTGCAGCGCGAGGAATTGCAGGCATTGTGGCCGCTGATCGTCGCCCGTGCGGCAGTGTTGGTATTAAGCAGCGAACAGCAGCAACGCCTGGATCCGGACAACACTTATCTATTGAAAAACGCCGAGCACGAGTGGGAAATTTTCCATGTGGCGACGTCGGTGCCGTTTGAACTGATGGAGGCTGCGATTCTCAGCAGTGTCGGTGAGACGCTGCCGTCGATTGCCAGCCAGGACTTCGCACCGTTGCTGCCGGGCCTGGTGGGGCGTGAGTTCGCGCTGATCGACCTGGGCGTGCTCAGCCCGCATTTCGAAGCCGGCAACTGGGAACTGCCCGGCATTGATCGGCATCTGCTGGATCAGGCGGCAACCGTGCATGGGCTGGCGGCAAGTCGTTATGGCCAATATCGGCTGTCGCGTACCTGCCCGGACAGTGCCGCCGAACCGCACACTTTTCCCCTCCACGTAGAGCTGCATTTGCCCCATGGCACGGTGTTGGAGGCGCCTTTCGCCGGAACGCTGCATCAGGACGCCGATGGCCTTGTGAGCGTGCAAGGGGTCGAGCTGAGCGTGCGGCTGTGGGGCGTGAACACCCGGTTGAAGCACGGTTCATTGCTGGTGAAGGGGCAGGTTCTCGGTGAGGTCCATGGGCCGCTGACCGTGCAACTGTGCCGTGCCGACCTCAAACCGCCGCTGTTTTGTACACCGTCCCGTGCCTTGGCCTGGCAAGCCTTGTGTCCATCGCCTGCGGCATTACTGGGACTGGCCTGCGATGCCGAACCGGAGCTAGACCCCCACGCTCTGCTGGCCCGGCGTGACGCCAGTTTCGCGCGGTCGCAGAAGCACTATTACGTCGACCCGCCACGCATCGAGCGCGGCTGGCGCAACCACCTGATCGATATGCAGGGCCGTTCCTACCTGGACATGCTCAATAATGTCGCCGTGCTGGGTCACGGCCACCCGCGCATGGCGGCGGTGGCGGCGCGGCAATGGTCGCTGCTCAATACCAACTCGCGGTTTCACTATGCGGCCATTGCCGAGTTTTCCGAGCGCTTGCTGGCGCTGGCGCCGGAGGGTATGGATCGGGTGTTCCTGGTCAACAGCGGCACCGAGGCCAACGACCTGGCCATCCGCCTGGCCTGGGCCTACAGCGGTGGGCGCGACATGCTCAGTGTGCTGGAGGCCTATCACGGCTGGTCGGTGGCGGCGGATGCGGTGTCCACTTCGATTGCCGACAACCCCCAGGCCCTGAGCAGCCGCCCGGAGTGGGTCCACCCGGTCACCGCGCCGAACACCTATCGCGGTGAATTCCGCGGGCAGGACAGTGCCCCGGACTACGTACGAAGCGTGGAACATAACCTGGCGAAAATCGCTGCGAGCAAGCGCCAATTGGCCGGGTTTATCTGTGAGCCGGTGTATGGCAACGCCGGCGGCATCTCCCTGCCGCCGGGTTACTTGCAGCAGGTGTACGGGTTGGTCCGTGCCCAGGGCGGCGTGTGCATCGCCGATGAAGTGCAGGTCGGCTACGGCCGCATGGGGCATTTCTTCTGGGGCTTCGAAGAGCAGGGCGTGGTGCCCGACATCATCACCATGGCCAAAGGCATGGGCAACGGCCAGCCACTCGGCGCGGTGATCACCCGTCGCGAGATCGCCGAGGCATTGGAGGCCGAGGGGTATTTCTTCTCATCGTCGGGGGGCAGCCCGGTGAGTTGCCGGATCGGCATGGCGGTGCTGGATGTGATGGAAGAAGAAAAATTGTGGGAAAACGCCCAAGTGGTTGGCGGGCATTTCAAGGCGCGGTTGGAAGCACTGATCGACCGTCATCCTCTGGTGGGCGCGGTTCACGGTTCCGGTTTCTATCTGGGCCTGGAGTTGGTGCGTGACCGGCAAACCCTGGAGCCCGCCACCGAAGAGACCACCCTGTTGTGTGATCGATTGCGGGAATTGGGGATTTTCATGCAGCCGACTGGCGATTATTTGAACATCCTCAAGATCAAGCCGCCGATGGTGACGTCCAGGCGCAGCGTGGACTTCTTTGTCGACATGCTGTCGAAGGTGCTGGATGAGCAATTGTAAATAATCGATTGTTATCGGCAATTGACTGTCACATTTATCAGTTAGCCTGTTTGTTCGCTTTTAAAGCCGATTTTTATCCGTTATAAAGTCGGCCTTTACCCCATTCGGAGTCCTGATCGCCATGACCACCCTGCACAGCACCCCCCGCGCCGATGGCTTCCACATGCCCGCCGAATGGGCGCCACAGACCCAAACCTGGATGGTGTGGCCCGAGCGCCCGGACAACTGGCGCCTGGGCGGCAAGCCTGCGCAGGCCGCTCACGTGGCCGTGGCCAAGGCCATCGCACGTTTTGAGCCGGTGACCGTGGCGGTTTCTGCCGGCCAGTACGAAAACGCCCGCGCCCGTCTGGACGTGCCGAATATTCGGGTGGTGGAAATGTCCAGCGATGACGCCTGGGTGCGTGATACCGGGCCGACGTTCGTGATCAACGACCGTGGCGAAGTGCGCGGCGTGAACTGGGATTTCAACGCGTGGGGCGGTTTTGACGGTGGCCTGTACTCGCCGTGGAACCGCGACTCGCAGGTGGGCGGCAAGATCCTCGAAATCGAGCGCGCGCCGCGTTACCGCACAGAGGGCTTCGTGCTGGAAGGCGGCTCGATCCACGTCGACGGCGAAGGCACCCTGATCACCACCGAGGAATGCCTGCTCAACCGCAACCGTAATCCGCACCTCGACCGTGCCGAGATCGAAGCGGTACTCAGCGCCAACCTGGCTGTGGATAAGATCATCTGGCTGCCAGACGGCCTGTTCAACGACGAAACCGACGGCCATGTGGATAACTTCTGCTGCTACGTGCGCCCGGGCGAAGTGTTACTGGCCTGGACCGACGACCCGCAAGACCCGAACTACGCGCGTTGCCACGCCGCCATGGCCGTCCTGCAAAGCAGCACCGACGCCCAGGGGCGCTCATTCACAGTGCATAAAATGCCGATCCCGGGGCCGTTGTATGCCACTGAGGAAGAGTGCGCCGGGGTCGACCCGGTGGACGGCACACAGGAACGTAATCCGACCGTGCGGTTGGCGGGTTCCTACGTCAACTTCCTGATCGTCAACGGCGGCATCATCGCGCCAAGTTTCGACGACCCGCTGGACATTGAAGCCAAGGCCATCTTGCAGAACCTGTTCCCGCAGCACGAAGTGGTGATGGTGCCGGGCCGTGAACTGTTACTGGGTGGCGGGAATATCCACTGCCTGACCCAACAACAGCCGGCTCCGCATAAAAACTGAGTGCAGTTGTAACAACGCCTTTTCTGCGAACGGGCGCTACTCAGTCTGAGCATTTACAGCGAGCCCACGGCCCAACACGGTCGTGGGCTTTTTTGTGTCCGACCACCTATAAATACGCGACATTGGCATAGCTCTTGTATCGGTGTTGCCCCAGTGGCCCAGGGTGATGACCGCATAGTTCTGTCATAAACCTTGAGTAAGTTAGCCGCTCACGCAGTAGGAGAGAGCGCTGAAATGAATGCCAATATCAACCCGATGTACACGCGCACCTTCCACCCTTCGCGGGTCGACAGTGACGCGATCCATTCGCTGGGGCTCTGGTTGAAGGAAAACGGCTCGCGACAGGTCAGGCAGCAGCCGGATTTGCGCAGTGTGATGAATGAGCGCTACCCGGTGGGGTTGTTCAGCGAGGATGAAATGCACGCGTTGTGCGAGTTGATGAGTAACTGAAAAAATATCGTTGACCCCGTAGCAGTTGCCTCGCTTGCGCTCGACAGCTGTTACGGGATTGGTGTTTTTGTATCGGGTTAGAAACTGTAGGTCCCCGTCACCACCAGATTACGCGGCTCGCCCGGCTGAATTTGCGCCACGCTGGTCGCCGATTCGTAGTAGTTCTTGTCGGCAATGTTGTTCAGCGCCGCGCGTACGTCCCATTCTTTCTGCCGGAACCCGACCAACGCGTCCCAACGGCCATAACCCGGCAGCACCACGGTGTTGAGGCTGTCGGCGTAACGGTCGCCGACCAACGTCAAACCGGTCTCCGCGTACCAGCCCATCTCCGGTTTCCAGGTGAGGAACAGGCTGCCGTTGCGCTTGGCCACGTCGCTGACGCGCTTGCCTTCAAAGCCATTGTTGTCCTTCTCGACCTTGGCATCCTGCAGGCCGATGCCGCCGCGTACATACCAGTTGCCGACGATCTTACCGGTGGCCGTCAGCTCCACGCCGCGTGAACGCTGCAGGCCGCTGAGCAGGGTGATGGTGCGGTCCAGCGGGTCGCTTGTGCGGCGGTTGTAGAGTTCCAGTTCGTACACCGCCAGGGTGGTGCTCAGGCGGTCGTCGAGCCAGTCGCTTTTCACGCCGATTTCTTTTTGCTTGGTCAGTTCGGGGCTTAGGTCGTTGACGCTGCCGGCGGCGTTCGGGGTAATACCGATCAGGCCGCCACCGGCCGGGGAGAAGGTCTTGCTCCACGAGGCATAGAACGAGTGGTGTTCCAGGGGCGTCCACACCAGGCCAAAGCGCGGGCTGGTGCTGTGGCTTTTGACGTCTTGCCGGGTATTGAGCAGTTTGTTTTTGGTGTCCACTTCGAAACGGTCGTAACGCAAGCCGGCCAGCACTTGCCACTGATCGTTCAGGCGCAGTTGGTCTTGCACATACAGGGCGCGGCTTTCGACTTCGGTGTGGTTGTTACTCGATACGCTCATGCGCCCGGTGTGGCTCAGATTACGGTTGGGCTGGTTGAGGTCCAGGGTTGGCACGGCCGAGACGGGGGCGGTGTACAGCTTTGGATCGCGGCGCTGGCTGCCCAGCTCAAGGCCGGTGAGCAGGCGGTGTTCGAGGCCGAAGGTGCTGAAACCTCCCTCCAACTCGACGTTGTTGAAGACGTTGAGGGTAGTCAGGTCTTGCTGCCAGCGTTGGCGCGTCACCCGATTGGTCGAGGCAACGTAGGCGGTCTGGTAGGTGTTGTCGAAATCGCTGTCGAGCTTGAACACGCCCAAGGTCTGGCGCAGTTGCCAGTTGTCGTTGAGTTCGTAGGCCAGCTTGGAGCGCAGGGACTGGGACTTGTCGTCGATGTAATCGCGGTTGTCGCCGTAGGTGGTGCTGCGACTGACGTCGGCGGGGCGACCGTTGACGCCGGGGATGCCGCGATCCGGCGTGCGGTTGTAGCGGCTGTATTCGTATTGCACCAGCCAGTTCAGATCCGGTGTGAGCTGCCAGCTCATGGACGGCGCGAACAGTTGGCGGTTGCCACTGACGCCGTCGCGGAAGCTGTTGTTGTCCTGGTTGCCCATGTTCAGGCGCAGGCTGATGTTATCGCTGGGGTCGGTGCTCAGGTCGGCATACACACTGCGCAAATCATTGCTGCCGCCCTGGGCTTCGATGCTCGACTTATGCCCGGCCGTTGGCAGTTTGCTCACGCGATTGACGATCCCTCCCTGGCCGCCTCGCCCGTAAAGCACCGCTGCCGGGCCTTTGAGCACTTCGATACGCTCGATGTTGTGCAGGTCGCGTACGTACTGGCTGTCGTCGCGAATGCCATCCAGGTAGAAGTCGTTGCTCGCGTCGAAGCCACGGATGCGCAAACTGTCGAAGCGCGTATCGGCACCGCTGCTCACATTGGGGATGCCGCTCAAGGCCTGGCCCAGGTCGTTGGTGCCGTAGGAGCGCAGGCTTTCGGTCTTCACCGAGTCGATGGCCTGGGGCACATAACGCACGGGGGTAGCGGTGCGAGTAGCGGTGCTGGTTTCCTTGACGCGCGGGTCGTCTTCGTCAGCTTCGGCGCTGATCGAGGTTTCGGGCAAGGTGGTGGCCGCACAGGCAAAACCGGCAGACAGCAGAACAGAAAGCCCAAGGGTCATGGGCGTCAGGCGAAGGGCAGGCATGGTGAAATGCATCCAAAGTGTTTGGCAGGAAAAGCGCGCTAATGGTAATGCTTTGCATTTGCGCGCGTTATCTATTACCAAACGTATCGACTTTGAAATGTGTTACTAGATGTGTTTTCGGGGTCGCTGAAGACAGAATTTGGTCGTTTTCAGAAAGGCCGTAGGCCGTTGCTTAGAATTATTTCGCCTAAATACAGACGATTCACGAAATTGACACATAGTTCAACGCGCGACTAGGATTGCGCCCAACGCCTGTGGCTAACCGCCATGACTCATCCAATAAGAAAAGGCCCGCGGCATGTTCACTCGTCCGCGGGCCTTCTTTTTTCGGAAAAAGTCGATGCCAGAAAAGCGACATGGAGCCTGGTGTCATAGCGCGTACTCAACCCGTAATAAGGAATACAAAAAAATGTTGAAGCAACGGATGAGTCTGATCGCTCTGGGGATTTTGAGCGCATCGACCGCAATGGCAAACGACCAGGAGCAATCCAAGGGTTTCGTTGAAGACAGCCACCTGAACATCGCAGCCCGTAACGCCTATATCAGCCGTGACTATAAGAACGGCAAGCAAGACAAAGCCGAGTGGGGCCAAGGCTTCATCGGCAAGTTCGAGTCCGGCTTCACCCAAGGCACCGTCGGTGTGGGTGTGGACGTGATCGGCCAATATGCTATCCGTCTGGACGGTGGTAAAGGTCGCAGCGGTGCTGGCGGCATTAACTTCTTCAAGCAAGGTGACAGCGGCGCAGCAGCTGACGACTTGGCCAAAGGCGGCGCGGCGGTGAAGTTCCGCGTATCGAACACCGTGCTCAAGTACGGCGAGCAAATGCCTGCCGTTCCTGTACTGCAGTACGACAACTCTCGTCTGTTGTCGGAAACCTACACCGGTACCTCGATCGTTTCCAAAGAGATCGAAGGTCTGCAACTGGATGCAGGTCGCTTCACCAAGGAAGCCCAAAAAGGTGCTGAAGGCACCGACAGCGGTAACCTGAAGAACATCAGCTACCTGGGCGGCAGCTACAAGTTCACCGAAAATCTGTCGGCTGCGCTGTACGCTTCCGACATGGAAGACGTGCTGAAGAAGCAATACGTCAACGTCAACTACGTACTGGCCCTGCCAGAGAAACAGTCGCTGACCTTTGACTTCAACGGCTACAAAACCAAGCTGGACAGGAGCTTCGCCGAGCAACGCGGTAATGGCGACGCGCGCGACAACAAAATCTGGAGCCTGGGCGCTACATGGGCTGTTGGCGCGCACAGCTTCACCTTGGCCCATCAGCGCAGTACCGGCGATACCGGTTACCTGTATGGCGGCTACCGTGACAATACCGCGGACACCGGCATCGGCGACGGCGGCAACACCATCCTGCTGGCCAACTCCTACTGGTCCGACTTCAACGGCAAGGACGAGCGCTCCTGGCAGGCCGGCTACGGCCTGGACTTCAGCACCTTCGGTGTACCTGGCCTGACCTACAACGTGGCCTACGTGCGCGGTACCAACATTGACGACGGTTCCAACCGTGGCAATGGCACCGAGCGTGAAATCTTCAACCAGTTCAAATACGTCGTTCAGAGCGGCCCGGCCAAAGACCTGAGCCTGCGTGCGCGTGCGTCCTGGTTGCGCGTTTCCAGCAATGCCGACAAGTACAACGTAGGCGGTAACGAAATCCGTCTGTTCGCCGACTACCCGATCAACGTTTTCTAACTGATCGCACGTCGCGCCTGATTCCAGGCGATAAAAAACCCCGACTGGTTCGGGGTTTTTTTATGGGTGTGCATCAGTCCTCGCGGCTCTGCAAAATCTTGCGCGCCAACGCTGCATTCTTGTAGTCGAGCATCAAGGACAACCCCTCATAGGGTTCGATCTTTTTATTGTCGATACACAGCTGTGCCATCAGCAGCAGCACCTGGCGTTTCTTCTTGTTGATCCGCACGCAGGGTACGCCGAACGCCGTCTTGCGCGTTGCGGGTAATGGCGCCTCGGGCGTCAGTTGGACGGTTACCCAGATGCCCTGGACAAACTGCAACGTGATCTCCTCGATATGTTCGATGGGCAGCGGTTGCGCCAGGTTATTGAACACAAAATGCTCCGGCGTCAGGCGCAACGCGGTCTGCGGCGCACGCTTGAATCGACGGATGCCCAGCCATAGCAGGCCCAGCCCAATAATGCCGAGACACGCGCCTGCACTGACTGCCGACAGCGGTGTACCTTTCAAACGCTCCGGGGCGAGCCAGACTCGACTCAGGATAAACAGCGCAGCCAGCACAAAGGGCAGGCTCGACACGGCCATCAGTACCCCGCGCCACTGGCCGCCTTCATGCAAGCTACGCTCACCCTCGGCCGAAGCGGCCAAGGTTTCCAGCAGATGGGTGTGTGCGGTGTTCTCCGACACGGCCACGTCCATCACGTCGCGAGACAGCTGCTCGCGCAGTGCCTGGGGTGCGCTGAAATAGGCGTCCATCTGCGCATTCGCTACGTCGCGATCCACCGCGCGGGTGGCACCGCGCAGGGTATCGTCCAGTGGCACGTCGAGCGCCTGCAGACGTTCGCCATTGGAGGGGTGGGAGTCGGTGGGATGCGGTTGATGAATCTCCAGGGCTTCGGGTGATGGTTGCAATTCACACTCACGCAAGCGCGCGAACACGGCGTCGGGCAGGTCTGTAGCCGAGCCTGCTTCACACACTGCTAACAAGGCATCCTCAACGTGCGTCTGCAACACCGACACCCGCAACAACGCTGACGCCGCCGCAGCAGGGCACGCCAACTGCGCGCCGGCAGCGTCCGCCAGCAATTCGCGCTCACGGCTCCAGTGGTTCACCGCGTCATCAAAGCGCTGCATGAAAAACACACCGAACATGAACGACGGCCGCATCAGCCGTCCCTGGATAAAATCGCTGGCCAGCATCGTATTCAACAGCGCTTCCAGGCTGCGATTAACCCCATCGTAGATTGGCAAAAAGCGCAGGCTGTATTCCGTGTCCTGCCCCACAAAGTGCGCCAGCTCATGGCCGATCACCGCGCTGATTTCTTCACGGCTCAGCAGGCCCAGATACAGCAGCGGCACATGCAAGGTGCGCCCCTGCAGCGAAGTATTCGCCGGTTGCACAGTGGCCGCGCTGGACGTCACGTAAAAGCCCTGGGCCAGGCTCACCACGATGTGGTCCGGTGGCAGCGCGCCGAGCCTACCCGCCAACTCGTCCACATGGCGCCACAACCCTGGAGCCTGCGCGGGCGTCACCAGCTGGCCGAACATCTCCAGCGGCTCAGGCTTGAACATCCCCAGCATAGGGCGTAGCTGTCTAAGCAACGACCAGATCGAATACAGACAAAACGCCGCGACCACCCCCAGCACCGCCATCAGCTTGACTTCGCCACTGCCCAGCCGGCCGATATGCCACATCGCCAAGCCTTCGAAACTTAACGCCAACGCGACGGCCGCCGCCACCGCCACCACATGGCCCACCAGCACGTAGGGCAACAGGCGGCTGCCCAGGGAGAACACCTGCAATAACCTCTCCCGTGACTGCCGTGCCCGCCGCCCCGCCCAGTACGTACCCGCCAACGCAGCCACACCAATCAACGCCGCCAACAGACCCAAACCCATCACCCACGGCGCGATGGCGCGCATCGCACGGTTCACGCGGTGGGCGATGGGCAGTTCGGTTTCGATTTTTTCCAGACGCGAGAGGGCCTCCGCAACGCTGATGACGCCATCAGGCAGGTCGACACTACTCGCGGGCTGTCTGGCTGCCAGCGCTTGCAACGGGGGCTTGGCTTTATCAAGGTTGAGGTGGTAATCGACCAACGCTGTGGTTGCGTCCTCACCACGCTGACGCTCCCAGCCGCCGAGGGTGGCCAGCAGCAGCGGGAAAATCACCAGCAGACAGATCAGTTTCAGAGCGTTCATGGGAGTCCGTTCACAACGCGGGGGTGTGCAGGTTTATACCGAAAAAAACGCCCCAGGCCGAGGCGCGCTTCTGTGGGAGCTGGAGCGGCCCAGGGTATCTACACCACTCTTAAATGCGAGCACACAACTCTGTGGTAAGCGGGCTTGCCCCGCGCCGGGCTGCGCAGCAGCCCCAATAAAGACACTGAGATTTTGCTGTTAAAACTAAGCGCCTGGTTTTGGGGCCGCTTCACAGCCCTACTTACAGCCCGGTATTCCCAGGCGACTCCAACACCTTCACCACATCATCAATCACCGCCTTGCTCATCTCCTGCAAATAATGCGACGCCCAGGCATGACGGTCCGTCTCCTTGGTCATCGCTGCATCTTCGGCGAGCAGCTTGGCAACGTGGAGCAAGTCGGAAACGTGAGCGGACCTACAAAGTCCAAGCATGTGACTAACGTGGAAAATTTATTTCTTGTCCCTACCGCCCCTCAATCAACGCCCGCTCCTCCAACCAAATCTCCTGAACAAACTGATCCGTAATCGCATAAATCCCATGCCCGCGCCGCATGATGATGTTCTCCGCCATCAGCGCAATCACTACGGGTTGAATCTCTTCAACCCGTACTTCGCGACCTACCGTCTTTGAATATTCCGCTGCTGCATCGGTAGAGAAAATCCCCCGAGCATCGCCTTCCGTAGCCGCGATCTTGTTGAAAATCGCCTGAGCCAGGCCGCCCAGCTGTTCGACTTTTTCAAGCTCAATACTTGCCGCCGCTGAGCGTAAGGTGCTGGCAATCACGGGGAGGAAAAGATCAGGGTCACCGTCCTGCTGCAGTAGCTGACGCAATGCCTTGAGCATTTCCTCAGGTCGATTGCCCAGGGTATTGAAGGCTTCGACGGCGGCTTCAAGTGAGGGGAGCTTTTCCTTCTTCACCGTCATTGCCAGTCGGTTGAGCAGGAATTCAACGTAATCCCCCTTTAGCAGCGGATACGCGGCCGATGTCGCGCCGGAAAACGCTTGGTTGCGTTTGGCGGTCATCTCGCTTACCTGGGCCCTGTGGGATCCCGTGCCGATAAAGAGGAAGTAGCCCGGCGTATTCGGGCGCGGGTTGATTGCATCACGAGCAGCTTTGAGTGCCAGGAGCAGTTGGTTTCCATCGTCGGAGGAAATGGCATGTTGCACCTCGTCGATGATCAGCACGAGATCGGTCTTCGCTTGGTCGACGACCTCTGCGAGTGCTTGCGCCAAGGTGGGGCCGTCGGCGTTGCCAATGCTGTCGAGTTTGAAACCGAACTTGAATCCTGCTGCGCCTAGATCGACATTGCTGACGCGCTTGAGCGTTTCCAGGATGGATGAGCCCGGCGTTTGCAGTTCTTTCAGGGTCTTGTGGATGGCGTTGTGCACGAGCGTTGCCGGGTTGGCCAGCGTGTCGCTCCAGAGGTCGACGTAAATCACCAGGGCGCCTGCTGCTTCCAGGGCGGGGATAAGGTCGTTGCGCAGGAAGGTCGTTTTACCTGTACGGCGCAGGCCAGACAGAAAAAGACCCGAGCGTAGACCTTCATCTAATACGCCTGGATTGAGAAGCTGGTTTGCCATCGATTCAGCCAGTTCAGGGCGCTGAAATATGCTGCTCATGCAATTATCCCTTTTTATGGATACGCCATAATTATTGCCAATACATAATTTAGCATAAAGGATGAAATCTGGAGTTTTGGTGCGAAAAGAGGTGATTCAACAGGAGGGGAGGTGAGGCGTGGAGGGGATGATCGAGGATGAATATATGGTAAACCTCCTGAATTCGAACGTTGTCGATCATCCCCTCCGTAGAGAATAGGCAGGAATCCGCCAAAAGCTGCCGTGGCAGCAGGCAGCAGGCAGCAGGCAGCAGGCAGCAGGCTGCCGAAAGCAGTCCGCTGTCAACGCCCTCTATCGGCCGACGCTGTTGAAATATCGAGTACGAAAGCGGTTTCGTCTGGCATTTGCGCTACGTGCCGATCCGGTCGCCAAGGTGGTGCTTACCAGTTGTAACTCACCGACCCGGTCACATTTCGGCGATACCCGTATTTGCAGCTGTCGCCGGTGTAACCACACTGAGAGACATACGTTTCGTCGGTCAGGTTGGACGCATTGAGCGCCAGCTTCGCCCCTGCATAGGATGAAGACAGCTTGCCCAGGTCGTAGCTCAGGCTGGCGTCAAACAGCGTGTAGTGGGGAATGCCTTCGCTATTTTGCGAATCGATATAGCTCTTGCCGACATAGCGTACTCCTCCCCCTATCGCCAAGCCCGATAGCGCACCGCCCTGAAGGGTGTATTGCGACCACAGCGAGGCCAGTTGTTCAGGGGTATTGCCAGGTTGATTGCCTTTCTCATCGGCCGTATTGCTGCGGGTAATTTCAAGGTGTGAATAGCTGTAGTTGGCCATCAACTCCAGAGCGTCGGACAACTGCGCCTTGCTTTCCAGTTCGATACCGCGCGACTGGATTTCTCCGGTCGCCACCGAGAAACGATTGTTGGCAGGATCGGCAGTCAATACGTTTTGCCGTGTCAGGTCGAACAGCGAGACGGTCACGTAGCTGTCACTCCCCTTGGGCTGGAGTTTGATCCCGACTTCGTACTGGCGACCGGTTTCGGGTTCGAACGCACTGCCGTCACGCGCTACCGCCGTGATGTTAGGAAAAAACGACTCGGAATAGCTCGCGTAGGGCGCCAAGCCGTTGTCTGCCAGGTACATCACCCCGGTCCGCCACGTGAAGGCGTGATCGCGCTGCTTGAGGTCTGCCGCCGTATCGGTGGCGTAATGGACCGTTTTCGAGCGTGCCCAGTCTTGGCGACCGCCCAGGTTGAAGACCCAGTGCTCGTCAAATTTGAGCTGTTCCGAGAGATACACACCCGCCTGGTCAAGCTGACGACGCTGGTTGATGTCGTAAAAGGCGTCCAGGTCGCTGTAATCCTGGTGATAGACCGGCGCATAGATATCCAGGGGATCGACCACGTTGCCACCCCCCAACTGGTTGGTACTGGCGTGTTGCAAATCGATACCGACCAACGTTGTATGTTCGGAACGGCCGGCGTTCCACTGGGCCTGGAAGTGGTTATCGAGCAGCGCATTCTTCACCTTTTCGTGGCCCAGATAACCGAAGCGGCCCACTGTGCGCTGGTCGTCACCCAGGCCGTATTGGTAAATCGTGCGCTGTTCCTGGTAGGAACCGCTGTAACGGGCGTTTTGGCGGAATGTCCAGATATCATTGAGGTGATGTTCAAACTGATACCCCAGTGACCACTGTTCTACATCGTACTTGTCGAAGTCAGGGTCGCCGACAAAACGATCCGTGGCGATCCGTCCGTAACGCGAGCTGTCAAGGGTGCCGACCCGTGGCAAGGCGTAGTAGCCCAGCACATTGCGGTCTTTTTGAAATGACGCCAGAACCGTCAGCGAGGTGTCGTCCGAGGGGCGCCAACTGATTGCCGGGGCGATGAATTGACGGTCATCACGGGCGTAGTCGATTTGCGTACCGCTCTCTCGCCACAGCCCGGTGAGGCGATAGGTCAAGACGCCATCATCCGTAAGCGGCCCGCCGAAGTCCGCAGCCAACTGCTTGCGATCAAAGCTGCCTGCCTGCATCACCAGCTCATGCAGCGGCTCATCGGTGGGACGCTTGCTGATCACGTTGACCATGCCGCCCGGTGAGCTTTGACCATAGAGCACCGACGATGGCCCGCGCAGCACTTCCACTCGCTCCAGTCCATAGACTTCACCCACGGCACGGCTCTGGTTGGCAAAGCTGTACTGGCGCAGGCCGTCGCGATAGATGCCACCGCCAGTCGTCGCGTCAAAGCCACGAATACTAATAGTGTCGCGCCGGGTATCGACGCCGTTGGCTTCACCATTGACCCCCGCCGTGTAGCGCAGCACCTGCCCGATGCTTTGTGGCTGCTGAGCATCGATCTGCTTACGGGTGACCACGCTGATCGATTGAGGCGTTTCCATGATCGACGTATCAGTCTTGTTGGCACTCATGGTTCGGCTGGCGACCAGGCCATCGTTGCGGCCCAACGAGGTGTCGTACGCGGTGCCACTGATGGCGGTCGGCGCCAACTCCAGCACGTCGCTGTTGCTCGGTACCAGCAGCAGGCTACCGTCGTCCTGGCGCTCATAGGTCAGCCCCGAGCCGAGCAACAGCTGCGTCAGGCCGGCCTCAGTACTGAAATCGCCTTGCAGCCCCTGGGTTTTCTTGCCAGCCGTCAGTGTTGAGCTGCCCGCCATGGTAATTCCCGCCTGTGCGCCGAAACGTGACAGCGCAGAATCCAGAGGGCCTGCGTCGATGCTGTAATGCTGCGAACTACCCGCGGCAAAGACTGGAAGGCCGCAAAGCGGTTGCACGCTGAGCAACAACAGCCCAAGCGTACGGGCACGCAGGACGCGGGAAGGTGAAGTCATACGGGGCTCCTAAGGGGTCAAGACCCACCTCTGGCGGGTGGGTGATCCCTATAGGCCAAGCGAGTTTGAAAAAACTATCGCACAGCGAAAAAAATAATTTCAGACGGGTACGATCGAGACCCAATAGCGGGTCATGCGCTCGATACGCACCGGCAGCGTGCGCGCTACCAGCGTCAATGCTGCATCGGTGTCATCCAGCGAAAAACTGCCTGTGAGGCGTAACCCTGACACCTGCTCATGACAACGTAAAACACCGGGACGGTAACGCGAGAGTTCCGCCACCAAGGCATCCAGGCGCAGGCGATCCGCTGGCAGAATCCCGCGCAGCCAGGCCTGGGCGACCAGCAGATCGGGGCGGCTCGGTACGCCGATACCCAGGCGATCCACGCGTGCCTGCCATCCGGCCTCAAGTGAAGAGGACGTGGGTTGGCCGCGGGAGTGCACCTGCACCTGGCCGCCTATTACGGTGACCTGCGTGCCCTGCCGGTCATGGCGCACTTGCAACTGCGCTTCGCGGCTCTGCAGTATCGCGTCCGGCGTGATCAACTGCAGCGGGCGCGATTCTGCTCGCACATTCAAGGCCAGCTCGCCCTCTATCATCTGAATGCGACGCACCTGGTCATTAAAATCCAGGTTCACCGCACTGGCCGTGTTCAGCCATAGCGAGGTGCCGTCAGCCAGCGTCCACTGGCGGCGCTCGCCCGTTCCTGTGCGGTGGTTCGCCAGTGCGGCGCGCACTGGCGTGGACCCCGCGCCTTGCCAGGCAACTGCGCCAACCGCACCAAGGACCAACAGGCGCTTGAGTACCTGCCGACGTTTCTGCATGTCCGGCCCAGCCGACGCCAGTGCCCTGCGCGCGGTGGCATCGCGCAAAAGATTCGCGCCGGGCTGCTGCAACAGCGGCAAGCTGGCGACACGTTGCCAGGCCTGCTCATGCTCATCGCTCGCCTCGCGCCAACACTGCAGCGCCTCCAGATCAGGCGCACTCATAAGCCCGGACTGCATCCTGACAAGCCAATCAATGGCGATATCGCGCACCTGCGGATTAATCTCGGCCCTCATTCGAAACGGCTCGCATAGCAAACACTGAATGCCTTGCCCATGGCCCGTTGCACCTGAGCCACAGTCAGCCCCAACTGCGCAGCGATCTGCGGATACGTCAGGCCGTCGAGCTGAGACATGAAGAAAATCTGCCGTATGCGCTCAGAGAGGCCAATCAGCAGGGAGTCGAGTTGCAACAAGGTTTCGATCACCAGATACCGGTCCTCGGGTGACGACTCCACGCCTTCGGGCCGAGCAGCCAACGCATCAAGATATGCCCGCTCAATCTCCTGGCGGCGCCAGCGATTGACCAGCAGTCCATTGGCAATCGCCGCGAGAAACGCCATGGGCTGGCGCAACTCGCGCACCTGCTGAGGGGCGCGCAGCACGCGGATGAACGTGTCGTGGGCCAGATCCTCGGCGTCGGCACTGTGCCCCAATCGCCGGTTCAGCCAGCCCTGTAGCCAGCCGTGATGATTCTCGTACAACTGTTCGACAGACGATGTTGGGCTGGCATCCTGCATGTGAGGCTCGCACTGCGTGAATGATAATGCTTCTCATCGTATTGATCGGGCGAATGGTTGTACAGTGTTTACACCTGTTTGATGGGGTGGAATTCTCCGCCACTATTCCTGAAGGCCTTTGAATTACCCTGACCGGGTTATTCGGACCCGAGAATGTTAGCGCTCCAGCGCTATCGACCGCTGCACAGAAAAAGGGACGGATTTATTTTCTAATGGATCTACACCACGAGTTCGAGAACAGTAAATTCTTCAACCGCGCCCGAATCGATCGACGCGCCGCCGATGCCTTGGTCGGGTTGGCCGCTGGGATTACGGCCGACGGTGTTGTGAACATCACAGAAGCGGTTTTTCTAAAGCAATGGTTGGAAAACAATCTCGCGCACCTGAATGATCCGGTGATCAATCTGCTGTATTCGCGTTTGGCGTGCATGCTTCAGGACGATGCTCTAGACAAGGATGAGTCTCTGGAGCTGCTTAACATCCTGCGTGGTTTTTCTGGTGTGGGCATTGAGGGAGCGAAGGTCGGCGGTGCTGTTGCGGTTGCTCCTACGGACCTTCCCTTCAATTTACCGGCCCCTGATTTGGTGTGGGATGGCCGGATGTTCGTATTTACGGGTGTCATGGCCTTTGTGCCGCGTAAGGATTGTCAGGCGCTGGTCGAAGAACGAGGTGGTTTGATTGGGGGCGGTGTGAGTAAGAAGGTGCATTACCTGGTGGTCGGTAGTGTAGGTAATGAGCAGTGGCGCCACAGTACTTATGGAACGAAGATCATGAAGGCAGTGGAGTTGCGGGAGGCGGGAGCTTCGATTGCCATTGTGGGTGAGGATCATTGGCAAAGGGTGCTGTTTGGTTGAGGTTGCTTCTTTTTTGCTGCCTTAGAAAGGCAGCCCTTTGTCTTGGTCAGTAGATCGTCGTTGGTTTTGACGGCCTCATCGCGAGCAGGCTCGCTCCCACGGGTTTCAGTGTGTGTGGACAAAAAGTGGAAGTACCAGAAACAACAAGGCCCCGCATCGCTGCGAGGCCTTGTTTTGTATGGTGCGGCACCAGACGAACGGTATGTTTCGGCGAGAGTAGGTTTTTCGGGCACCTGGAGTTCGCTGGAAAATTCGGCGTACCCCAACTAGTAACTATAAACAAATCAGCTAGTTATGGCGTTCGGTGGAATCGAACTCGGATTTTTTAGATGTCAGCACGTTGTCGGTCTGCAAGTAATTCAGAGCCGCATACGGAATGGTAAACCTCCTGAATTCGAACGTTGTTGATCATCCCCTCCGTTGAGAATAGGTAGGAATCCGCCAAAAGCTGCCGTGGTGACAGGCAGCAGACGACCGATTCTGTTGAAAAAGTCGGTTTTCTCGAATTGCCAGGAACCTGATCAATGCCGCAGCCCGTTTTGCGCGCTGCTACGTGAAATCTTTGTCCGAGTACCTGTGCGGTCATTCAAGATTTCAATCTCATGCGCATATTTTTCTGTCGTGAAAACCGCGTCAGACTTTTTCAACAGAATCGACCATAAGCAGCCATTCGTGAGTGGCGGTTTTCGACCCAAGGCAGCCGCCATTCGCGAGTACTCGTTTTTGCCGGGGACGGATGACCAAGCCATAAGGGACATCAATCTGACCGGCCAAAGACGCCTCGATCCACCGTGGGGGGCGGCGTCCCTGTTAATCGCTGCCAACTGATGGATTGCGTGCCATGACGATCCACGCCGCGCCGCTCATCATCACCGACCGCTCGCCAGCGAGGCCCGCGAAGGCGGCACGAACCGCGCCCCAGGCGCGGGCGCGGATGTCGTCGGGCTGATTAGCGAGCACCAGCGACAATGGGCCGCCCTCGAACGCGATCTTCACCGCGTCGTCGATCGCCGCGTCCCGCGTCCCGCCCTCGCCGAACGGGATGGAAGCGTCGAAGGGCGTGATAGCGATATCGGTGAATCCGGCCGCCGTCAGGATGCGTGTCACCCGCCCCCGGTCGCCGAACGAGAATGGACCGGGCGCTTCGGGATCGGGCGATGCAGTCGGCGGGACGATGCCCTTGATCGCGCCCATCGGCAGGCGTACCCAATCGTTCTCGGCCACGCCGCGCCAGCAGACGAAAGCGACCCGCCCGCCCGGCCGGAGCGCGCGTCGCATATGGGCGAACGCTCCTGTCGGATCATCGAAGAACATCACTCCGAAACGCGAGAACAGGATATCGAACGCGCCCTCGGGCAGCTCGGCGCTGCTGGCGTCGGCCACCCGGAACTGGGCCGGCGTATCCTGTGGCGCAAGCGCACGCGCTCGGCCGATCAGCGGTTCGGATATGTCCACGCCCAGCACATGACCGCCCGCGCCGACGCGGGAGGCCAGAGCCCGACTCGACGCGCCCGCACCGCAACCGACGTCCAGCACGCGTTCGCCCGTGGCGGGCGCGGCGGCTTCGATCGCGGCCTGGCCGAACACCGCAAACATGGCGTCGAGCCGGGCCTGGTTGGCGGCCCAGTACTCTCCGCTTTGGCCATTCCAGTCGGCGACTTGATAGGCATTTTGTTCTGTCATGACATCTCCTCGTTTTGATTCGTTCTTCAGGCCGTGCAAAAGCCGGAGACGGCGACCTTCTGAAACAGGTGGGGTCTGGCTACGACCGATGACGGATAGGCTGGAAGTTTCGCGAGGAACTCGGGATCAGCGAAGGCGGCGCGGACCGCCTCGGAGGATTCCCACACCACATAGTTCAGGTAAGTCGGGCTATCGCCGATCGCTCGATGCAGTTGCAGGGAAATGAAGCCCGGTTTCTTCGTTATGATCTCGCCAGCCGCCTTGAAAACCTCCAGGAAGCCCGCTTCGTCGGCGGGATCGACCATGAAGAGGTTGATGAGCACGACAGGCGCGGCCGCGATATCGAGTTGGCGCTCAAACGGAAAATTCTCGTCTAGGGGTTTGAATGGTTTTATGGCGGTCATGGTGGCGCTCCTGTCTATTGTGAAATTGAAACTGGCGTGATCGATGTTGCTTCGAAGCAACATTCAGAAACCAGCAACAACCGGATAAGGGAATCTGTGCTCTCAAACCAACATCGACTGCTGGGCGGAGATACCCGCCGTCGCGCCTTGCCACGATGCCGTGGTGACCGAGGGCATGAGGGGATTGGCCAGATCGCCGGCGGCGTAGATGCCGGGCATGCTGGTTTCGCGGCGCTCGTCGACCTTTAGGGCGATGCCCTGGGGCGTATCGACCGTGGCGAGGCCCAGCGATTCATGCAGGCGTGCGGACGGCTTGTTACGCGGATGCGCGAACAGGATGTCGACCGCGACAGAGGAGCCGGCGTCGAGCCTGACGGTGGCGTTATGGCTCTCGTCATGGTCGATTTCGGTGATCCGGCCATCGACGACAGCGATGCCGCGGCGCGCCAGATCGGCCCGGATGTCGGATGGAATGTCGTGACCATTGGCGAAGACCGTCAATGTGTCGGTCCAGTCGTGGTACAGCCTGACATAGTTGTGCGACGGTGAGCCGGACCAGACGAGGCCCCAATGCCGGCCGGCAACTTCAAAGCCGTCGCAATAGGGACAAGGCACGATGGAGGTGCCCCAGCCTTCGGCAAAGCCGGGAATTTCAGGCATCTGGTCGGCGACGCCATAGCTCAGGATCAGGCGGCGCGCCCTGAGGCTTTCGCCATCGCCAGTGAGGACAGAGAAATCGTCGATGGTGCCGGAGATGCTCTCGGCCCGGGCAGTGACCAGCCTGACCGTGGGATAGCGCGCCAACTGCTGCCGCGCCTCGGCCAGGATCTCCAGCGGTGGCTTGTGGTCGTGACCGAGCAGGCCATGCGAGTGATCCGCGAAACGATTGCGCGGCAGGCCGGTATCGAGAACGGTGACCTTACGGCGGGCACGGCCGAGCTGCAGGGCGGCGGCAAGCCCGGCAAAGCTGCCGCCGATGATAATAACGTCATTCATGGTGATAGGCTCCGCGTATGGATGAAGGAAGATTGGCTTGCATCTTTAAGATACTTTGAAGTACCGTAATTCAAGAATTAGAATACTGTCAAGTACTGGAATTTTTTTATGACCGAAAACAACCAGACCCGGCGCGGCCGTCCCGCCAACGAGGCGCTTGGCCAAACGATAGTCGACGCCGCGGGCGAACTTTTTGCGGAACTGGGTTTTCAAGCGACGACAATGGACAAGGTCGCCCAGCGGGCGAAGATCTCCAAGCTCAGCATCTATCGGCACTTCGAGAACAAGGAGGCGCTGTTCAGCGCGGCCATCGCAGCCCACTGCCATCAGTTTGCGCCACAGGCCCTTATTGAAGGTGTCGGCGGTTCGGCGGCAGATCAGCTCATGGCGGTGGGAACATCCCTGCTTCACACGTTGTTGAGCCCGGATGTGCGCAGTGTCGAAGCCATGATCGTGGCCGCCAATACCAATCAAAAGTCGCTAAGCAAGCTCCATTACGAAGCCGGCCCCGCCTATGTCATCGCCCAGATCGAGGCCCTGTTGCGTCAGTTGCACGCGAAGGCGGTTCTGAACGTGCCCGATCCCCTGGGGTCCGCCCGCTTGTTTGCCGCGCTTTTCAAAGGATCCGATCTCCTGATGATCGCGCGCTTCGATGAGGCGAGAGCAGAGGACGACAACGAAATCGAATCCTATTGCCGGTCGGCCGTCGCCATGTTCATCGCCGCGCACGGCGGCGACGAACACGCGGGCGGATAGGCATTTGATTGCTCCGGGCTGCTTGGCCGGACGCCTCGTCATATTGGACTGGCGCGCGCCAATATGGCGACATCTCCGCGGGGGGGGGGGGCAGCTCAGGGTCGTTTACCGCCTTTCGTGACAGGCAGTAATCGGCCAAGAGCGGACGTTTTTGGGCTACCCCTCGCTCCGGTAGACACCTGCATGAGACGCTATTCCTGCCGTGCGGCGTAACCCACTTGCAATAGACACGCTCAGTGCGAATCGAGTAGTGTCTCAGACGAATTAACTTAATCGTTATGCACAATTTGATTCCGGAAAATGAGTGAAGAAATTAGAAATTGGTATATCTATATTTTGAAGCTTGAACTGAACTCATGGTACGTAGGCACAGCTAAGGGGTTGAGATCAAGGCTGCGAAGCCATGGTAAGAAAAGCCCTTACTCTACATTAAAGAAAAAGGGCGCTGTCGAATATATGGAGAGCGGCCTCACGGGAAAGAGAAAAGCAACTCATTTACATGCGGCTTTTAGATCAATTGGCGATTGTTTCTGGGTTACAGATATTGAAAATACTATCACCGTAGCCTTGGGGCAAAAGTATGGTTTCGATAAAGTTAGGGGTGGCTCTATAATTCAGCCTTGGAATTACGAGCTAAGTGATATTGAAGTAAAAAATCTAATTCGACAATTTAGTTGTAGTGATATTAGGTTTAAATACAAACTAAACGAAATAAATTTAACTCAAGAAAAGCCATTTGTCTTCCCGGTTACTCGGCGAAGGAATGCATAGCAAGGCATTCAAGCACGCTCGCCGGGACGCGCTTTCAGCGCGCCCCTTAATTCCGCGTCATGCATTACAGGGGACTTTCAATGTCTGAGCGACGTATCGAATTAAAGTGTGAGTTTTGCACGTCTTCAAATATAAGGGCATTCGTTCAGCATGGCAGTTATTTTTTGCGCTGCATCTCTTGCAGCCAATCGCATGTCGCTACAAGCTGGCTTGCGCTCTCTTCAGAAATCACAGAATCATTGCGAGCCACCGTCGTAAGCAAAGAATTTCAAGAAATAGAATTTCTTGCTGAGGGCGTTGGCCCTAACTTCATTTCAAAGGTTTCAAAAGCAGCATATGCAGGCCAGCTTGTAATGCTTACGTCGAGCAGCAAAAATGCATAACATGCCAATCAAGTTCGCGCCTTCGGCGCCGGACGTTGCTACGCAACGCCGTTTATTTCAACGTTAGAGCTTTTATCATGCCAATCTCGGCAGAGGTATTTCGCCACTCAATGGCGTCTACTGCGGCAATAGCCCGCTCATGGTTCGAAGATCGATCAGAGATTAAGACACGCGAGCAATTTGAGTATCGAGGCCAACTGTAGTGGTCAACAATTCCCGGACACTGAATCGCCCCGAGTTTCATAGATGCTTTCGAGCCTCAGGGATACCAGCCCAGTCCCAGTGAGACTGTCCGCTTTTGGCCGATTCTGTTGAAAAAGTCGGTTTTCTCGAATTGCCAGGAACCTGATCAATGCCGCAGCCCGTTTTGCGCGCTGCTACGTGAAATCTTTGTCCGAGTACCTGTGCGGTCATTCAAGATTTCAATCTCATGCGCATATTTTTCTGTCGTGAAAACCGCGTCAGACTTTTTCAACAGAATCGGCCGTTTTCTGACCTTCGTTTAGCGGTTGAACTGCCAGGGTTTTCCTAGGCGATGAGTGAGTAATTGCATGGTTAGCAAATAGTAATAGCGCGTCGATTCAGTGTGCTGGTTTAGGCGCCGACTCAAAAACCACGCAAGGTGTTTTCTCTGCCAAGTCCATGGATTGTCCCGTTGCCAGCGATCAGTGATTGCTGCTTGGATGGCCTTCGCCTGACGCAGGTGGCGTTGGCGCGTGGTGTGCGATCCGGTCAGGACGCCTGACAGGAATAGTTCCATATCGAATACCTTGCTCATACTCGACCACCAATGTAAGCGGCCACCACGACGATACGGTTGTGCCCCAGCTCATAGCTGATTTTTGCTCGGGCGTCCTGATCTAGGCATCGGTCGAATTGATAGCAATGGCCACCGTTGATGGGGGCGGGATGGTGGATGATTTGCTCATAGCGTTCGCACGCATAGGCTGCCCGCAGTTCGTGGAAGCCTTTGAGGTCGTGCTTATGGAGGATGTCCCGTGCGGGGCGGACGATTCCCTGCAAGAAATCAAGGTAGCGTTCGTTCGGTGCAAGTAGGTTGGGGCTACGGTCGGGCGAGACCTGTTCGGCAAACCTTAGTGCGTCACGAATATGATCATTTACCGTAATCCAACGAGGTGCTGATGCGCCTGAACGGCCACCTTTGGTGCCGTCCTGGATGTTGATCCTCCCGAGCTGCTCGGCTTCCCGTTGCAGTCGAGGAAGGTCGGCCAAAATCGCCTCACGCAAACGCATACCGGTGGCTCGCGCTAACTGAGCGATGGCCGCGACGCGCGTCTGCTGGTTTTCGCAAAGTACCTCTACGATCCGCTTCACCTGTTCGCGGTCTTGGCCTTGCGGCACTGAACGACGAACAGTGGTGCGCCGCATTCCCAGCGCCTTACTCGGGCTCGGCACTTTCACATACTGATCACCGCGAAGCGCGGCCATGGTTCGATTCACACTGGACAACCGGTTTTGCGCAGTGGCGATAGCCAGCTCACCTTGTTCAACTTGTTGGCGCAGATGTCCGGTGTAGTCCAGCAAGGTCTGCTGATCAATCTGTCGCGCATCGTTGAAGCCTGGCCCATGCTCCGACCGACACCAGCGTACAAACGCCAGCCACCGATCACTGTGCGCTTTGACCGTCCCGTAATGCCCACCGCCAAACAGATCTTTTAGCGCTTGCGGCCCGGCGTAGCTCAGTTGCCGGCCATAGCCAAAATTGCGCCCATCTCGTCTACCGACCAATGCCATGATCAAACGCCTCTCGAAGCCAAAACTTTTAAAACTTTCCCCACGTCATCCCGCCACGAATGCTGAGTGTTATCAGGGATCAAGGCCCCTGCGACCTGTGAGGGTTGTCCACTAACGCGGGACTGACGGCTCTTTACGACCGGGAGCTCGGGCATCTCATGATCTGGCCTCCTGAACACCGATACAGGTGGGCGGGTGGAGGCTGCATTGGCTGACGAAACCAGTGCCGCGAGATCCTGAGTCGGGTGAAGGCAGCTATGCGATGACCGGGGCCTGACTGTCAGTCAGGTGCAGTCCATTCCGTGGGCTGCGGCACCATCATCTGCATCGCTGTTGCTGGTGACTTCGGTGTTTGTCACGCCGATTGTCACGAGGGGGAATGCCGAAAAGCCTTGTACGAGTTGGGCTGCAGCAACGGTAGGAGCGCCCGTCTCTTTCCGGGAGAAAGAGACGGGCGCAGGTTGGCGCAGTGAAATGGCCAAGCGGAAAGGTTGCTGCAGGGCAGCTGGATAGGGGGATGTATTTGCCGCAATGGCAACGATCTGAAGTAGGCATCCATCACTCGGTGAGTGACCGTGCGAGCCGCCGGACGCTAATCGCACTTTGGGAGAACCACCACGGTGTGGCGTAGCCTTAAAGGTTCTGGCTACCTGGGTTGCTGTCAAAGACAGCGCTTTGCCCGATCTTTTCTACGCCTGTGGATAATTTGGGTCAAGGCTCGAATTATCGGGAATTCTGCGGCTGTGGATGAAATTATCCACCGGTGGAAATCTATGGTTTTCCACAGACAATTGCGTGGGCTTTAGATTTTTTAAATGAGGTCCATCCAAGCAGGGCGGCTTTGCAGCCCCGCTTGGATGGACCCGCGTGGAAGGGCGGATAACGGTGATCTCACAGGCTTACCCACGTTTGGATGCGCCACGGCTATTTTGTAGGGCGGTGATGTTGTCGCCGACTGGGTGAGCGAACTCGTGAGGCGTTACATGCCCGCTGCGGTTGGCGTCGATGTAGTTGCTCCACCACGCCATGATCAGCCGACGCTGCTCCAGAAATTCAGCTTTGTGGATATACGCGGCGCGCACGCGGTTGCGTTCCTTGTGGCTCATTTGCCGTTCAATGGCTGCGTCGGTCCATAACCCGGACTCCAGCAGGGCGCTACAGGCCATGGTCCTGAAGCCGTGGCCGCACACGTCCTTGCTGGTGTCATAGCCGACGTTGCGGAGCATGGTGTTCACCGTGTTCTCGGACATGGGCTTCCAGTACTTGTGGTCGCCCGGTAACACTAACTCTGAAAAGCGACTGAGGCTGCGCAGGCGCTCCAGTATCTCGATGACCTGCGGCGATAGCGGAACCATTTGAATATCGCCGTTCATCTTGGTCCCTCGTGTGGAGTTGCGTACCCCTTCAATCGGTGCGCGTGTATCGGGGATTTCCCACATGGCGCGTTGGAGGTCGAACTCACTCCATCGCGCGAAGCGCAGTTCGCTGGAGCGGACGAATACATGCAACGTCAGCAGGACGGCGAGGCGCGTCAGTTCGCGGCCGTTGTAGTTGTCGATACGGTGTAGCAGTTCGGGTAGGCGGTTGAGGGAGAGGGCCGGGCGATGGATTGTGCGCGGCGCGTGAATCGAGCCTGCCAGATCTAGTGCAGGATTCATGGTGATCTGCCGGGCTCTTTTGGCCCCGCGCATGATGGTGGATAAGTAGTTCTGTACCCTTAACGCCACATCCATGGTGCCGCGTTCCTTGATGCGCTGGGTGATCTCTAGCAGGTCGTGGGTATCGAGTTCAGCGATGGGGCGTTGGCCGATCAGTGGGAAGACGTGGGTACGCAGTCGGCTCATCACGGTTTTTGCGTGTCCTTCGGTCCAGCGACGGGACATGTCGGCGTGCCACTGCAGAGCAACGGTTTCGAAAAGCAGTGCCGCCCGTTGGGCTACGATCTTGGCCTTCTTCTTTTCTTCCATTGGGTCGAGGTTGTCGAGCAGCAACGCCTTGGCTTCGTCTCGCTTACGCCGTGCGACTGAAAGGGTAACTATGGGGTAATTGCCGATGATGAGCGTACCTTCCTTGCCGCTGGGCTTGGTGTACTTCAAGCGCCAGGTCTTCACGCCATTGGGTTTGACGAAAAGGTACATGCCGCCGCCGTCGAACAGTTTGTAGGCGCGTTCGCGGGTTTTGGCCGTGCGGCATTGCAGGTCGCTGAGGGGGATCGCTAGACGTGGCATAGGGGTACGCGTTCCTGACCGGGAAATCGCAGTACCCCTAACATACCCTCGGGGAAGGGGGATTTTGTTGGATCCCGACAGAGGGTCCTGGAACGAAAAAACCCGCCAAAGGGCGGGTTTTCGGGGCTTCCAGAGCATTCTGTGGAATGCAATGGAGCCTAATGTGGTGCCGGCACCAGGAGTCGAACCCGGGACCTACTGATTACAAGTCAGTTGCTCTACCAACTGAGCTATACCGGCGTGTTAGGGCGACGATTATAGCGATTGGCAACGTTCTGTAAACCCCTGAATTCTGACTATTTTTGCAGAGACCGAGCTTTTTCCACCAACGCCCCTTTTTCCGGCAAGCGCGGGTAGGATTCTTCCCTCGTCGCCGAGCGGTCTGGCCGGCGCGATCTTGAATTCATCTCTATCTAAGGAAGCCCCACGTGAAACGGACTCTCTCCCTGTGCTTCATCCTCCTCACCGCTGCTCTCAGCGCGTGCTCCACTACCAAGCCCGGCAACGACTCCGCGCTGGTCGGCACTTGGAAAGGCCTGCGTACGGAAACCGGCAAATGTCAGTTTCTGTCGTGGACCAACAACCTCAAGCCCGATGGCCGTTTCACCATTACCTTTTTCCGCGATGCGCAGCAGACGCAGGTGATTCAGACCGAGCAGGGTTCGTGGTCGGCGGCCAACGGTAAGAACGAGTTGCGCACCGATGGGGTGCGTTCGCCGGATGTGTACACCTATCAGCTGGTGGATCCGGACACGGTGCATTACGTGAGTGTAGCGGCGGACCCTACCAGCGATTGCCAGGATGGCTACGAATTCACCGAGCGGCGGGTTCGTTAACAAGCCTGGCGGTGATCAGGAAGTCCCGTTCAGGGGGCGACCCCCGAGGAGCTACCGGGTGGTGTGGGCTCTCTCCTCTATCTATAGAAGCTGCATCCATAGGAGCTGCGCAGACATACACCGGCCGTGCCTTTACGGGCGACCGCCGGGCGGGTTTTGCCTTGAATCCCGCCGCGGTTTGCGTATTCTGTCGCGCGATATGAATAGTAGGTTTAATCGCAAAATCGTGTAGGCAAATTTTCGAGACAGGTTTGAGCCAATCGATTATCTGTTTATGGGCATGTCAGATTTGTGCCGTTTCTGACCACTAGGCCAACAAAAATCACGATAAATCAGTGCAAGTCCATGTTCTTACGAGGGATGCATTTTTCTCGGCGAAATAGTCATAAAAATGGCGCCATGCCGTTCGTCGGATAATACCCGGGTAAAATCATCAAAATACTGACACTATCATTGTGATATCACAGAATACCTCGGCCAACACATAACTATAAAAATACACGGTCAGCCCATTGCTGACCTTTTTATCGCCTTTAAAGGGCAAACCAGGTGGGGAGGGGCAGTGAGTGAGTCGAGCAGATGACATTTCAAAACTATTCAACAAGCTGGGTGCCAACCCGAATGGCTACCGCGAAATCGACTTTATCCATGAGTTCATCGAGGACGAAGTAGAGGTCCTGGAAAGCCCGGAGGTTGTTGCTCCCCTGCCTGCATTGGCAGCTCTTTTAGATGAAGCCCCATCGGCTCCGTTGTTGCGTTTGCTCGAAGAGCTGAACCATGGCGACGCCGACCACCTGCCGCTGCCCGAAGTGGTACAGGGGCCGCAAGGCGAGGTGTATTCGGAGCCGTCCACGCCGAAAGTGGTGGTGGTGGTTTCGGTCAAAGGCGGCGTCGGCCGTAGCACCTTGGCTGCTGCGGTTGCCAGTGGCTTGCAGCGCCAGGGTCACCCGGCGCTTGCCCTCGACCTGGACCCGCAAAACGCCCTGCGTCACCACCTGTGCCTGGGCCTCGACATCCCTGGCGTCGGCGCCACCAGCTTGCTTAACGAAGGCTGGGAAGCCCTGCCCGAGCGCGGCTTTGCCGGTTGCCGCCTGGTGGCCTTCGGTGGCACTGACCACGAGCAGCAGCAGAGCTTGAATCGCTGGTTGGGCCAGGATTCCGAGTGGCTTGGTAAGCGTTTGGCCAGCCTTAAACTGAACGGCCAGGACACGGTCATCATCGACGTACCGGCCGGTAACACCGTGTACCTCCGCCAAGCCATGTCGGTCGCCGACGCGGTGCTGGTGGTGGTGCAGTCGGATGTGGCGTCGTTCAGCACCCTGGACCAGATGGACAGCGTGCTGGCGCCATACCTGCAACGCGCAAAACCACCACGACGCTTTTATGTGATCAATCAGTTGGACGCCGCCCACCGGTTCAGCCTGGACATGGCCGAGGTGTTCAAGACGCGCCTCGGTACTGCCCTGCTGGGCATCGTCCACCGCGACCTGGCGTTCAGCGAAGCCCAGGCCTGCGGGCGTGACCCCCTCGACCCTACCGTCAACAGTATCGGCTGCCAGGACGTCCACGCCCTGTGCCGTACCTTGCTCGAACGCATCGACTCGGACCTCCCATGACCGACAATACGTCTTCCACGCCCTTCGTCGAAGGGCGCGCTGAACAGCGCCTGAATGGCGCCATCGCGCGCTTCAATCGCTGGCCTGCGGCGCTGCGTACGGTGCTGGTATTTGCCAGTTGCGTGCTCGGTGCCCTGCTGCTTATGGGCGTTATCAGCGCGCCGCTGGACCTCTACAGCCAATGCCTGTTTGCCGCCGTGTGCTTCATGGCGGTGCTGGTGCTGCGCAAGGTCCCGGGGCGCCTGGCAATCCTCGCGCTGGTGGTGTTGTCGCTGGTGGCCTCGTTGCGCTACATGTTTTGGCGACTCACCTCCACCCTGGGTTTTGAAACCTGGCTCGACATGTTCTTCGGCTACGGCCTGGTCGCCGCCGAGTTCTACGCCCTGATCGTGCTGATCTTCGGCTACGTGCAAACCGCCTGGCCGCTGCGCCGCACGCCCGTATGGCTCAAGGCCGAGCCGGAAGAATGGCCGACGGTGGACGTGTTCATCCCCACCTATAACGAAGCGCTGAGTATCGTAAAACTGACCATCTTCGCCGCCCAGGCGATGGACTGGCCCAAGGACAAGCTGCGCGTCCACGTGCTCGATGACGGTCGCCGTGACGAGTTCCGCGACTTTTGCCGCAAGATCGGCGTGAACTACATCCGCCGCGACAATAACTTCCACGCCAAGGCCGGTAACCTCAACGAAGCATTGAAGGTCACCGACGGCGAATACATCGCGCTGTTCGACGCCGACCACGTGCCGACGCGCTCCTTCCTGCAAGTCAGCCTGGGCTGGTTCCTCAAGGATCCGAAGCTGGCGATGCTGCAAACGCCGCACTTCTTCTTCTCGCCGGACCCGTTCGAAAAGAACCTCGATACCTTCCGCGCCGTGCCCAACGAGGGCGAGCTGTTCTACGGCCTGGTGCAGGACGGCAACGACCTGTGGAACGCCACCTTCTTCTGCGGCTCGTGTGCGGTGATTCGCCGTGATCCGCTGCTGGCAATCGGCGGGGTGGCCGTCGAGACCGTGACCGAAGACGCCCACACCGCGCTCAAGCTCAACCGCCTGGGCTACAACACGGCGTACCTGGCTATCCCGCAAGCCGCGGGTCTGGCCACGGAAAGCCTGTCGCGCCACATCAACCAGCGGATTCGCTGGGCGCGGGGCATGGCGCAGATCTTCCGCACCGACAACCCGCTGCTGGGCAAGGGCCTCAAGTGGGGCCAGCGCATCTGCTACGCCAACGCTATGTTGCACTTCTTTTATGGTTTGCCGCGTTTGGTGTTCCTCACCGCGCCGCTGGCCTATTTGGTCTTTGGCGCGGAGATTTTCCATGCCTCGGCGCTGATGATCGTCGCTTATGTACTGCCGCACCTGGTGCATTCAAGCCTGACCAACTCACGCATCCAGGGCCGCTTCCGGCACTCGTTCTGGAACGAGGTATACGAGACCGTACTGGCCTGGTACATCCTGCCGCCGGTGCTGGTGGCGCTGGTCAACCCCAAGGCCGGTGGCTTCAACGTCACCGACAAGGGCGGCATCATCGATAAGCAGTTCTTCGACTGGAAGCTGGCGCGCCCTTACCTGGTGCTGTTAGCCGTGAACCTGGTCGGCCTGGGTTTTGGTATCCATCAGTTGATCTGGGGCGATGCGTCCACGGCCGTGACGGTGGCGATCAACCTGACCTGGACCCTCTACAACCTGATCATCACCAGCGCCGCCGTAGCCGTGGCCTCGGAGGCGCGCCAGGTGCGTTCCGAGCCGCGCGTCAGCGCCAAGCTACCGGTGAGCATTATCTGTGCCGACGGCCGTGTGCTGGATGGCACTACCCAGGATTTCTCGCAGAACGGCTTCGGCCTGATGCTCACCGATGGTCACTCGATCACCCAGGGCGAGCGCGTGCAACTGGTGCTCTCGCGCAACGGCCAGGACAGCCTGTTCGATGCGCGCGTGGTGTTCAGCAAAGGGGCGCAGATCGGCGCCCAGTTCGAACCCCTCAGCCTGCGCCAGCAAAGCGAATTGGTACGCCTGACCTTCTCCCGCGCCGACACCTGGGCCGCAAGCTGGGGCGCCGGCCAACCGGATACGCCGCTGGCGGCCCTGCGCGAAGTCAGCTCCATCGGCATTGGCGGCCTGTTCACCCTCGGCCACGCCACCCTACACGAACTGCGTCTGGCCTTGAGCCGCACCCCCAAAAAACCGCTTGATACGCTGATGGACAAGCCATGACCTCGAAGATTTTCGCTCGCCCTCATCCGCGCCGTGCACTCGCGCTGATGATAGCCTCGCTGATGGGTTTCAACACCCTGGCGCAAGCTGCCGAGCAGGCGGTGACCACCGTGCCCGTGCAAAGCACCGACAACGGCTACAGCCTGACCCTCAAGCAATTGGGGCGTCGCGACACCATGAACCTGCAAGGGGTGGAGTCTTCCGACAGCGTCAACTTCGACATTCGTGCCGACGAAGTGGTCAAGGGCGCGCAACTGTTGCTCAAGTACAGCTACTCGCCGGCGTTGCTGGCGGACCTGTCGCAGATCAACGTGCTGGTCAACGGCGAAGTAGCCGCCAGCCTGGCGTTGCCCAAAGAGGGTGCCGGCACCCAGCAAGAACAACTGGTGCAGATCCCGCCGAAGTTGATCACCGAATTCAACCGCTTGAGTCTGCAGTTCATCGGTCACTACACCATGTCCTGCGAAGACCCGTTGCACAGCAGCCTGTGGGCCAAGATCAGCAACAGCAGTGAGCTGAAAGTGCAGGTCGAGCCGATCGTCCTCAAGGACGACCTGGCCGTGCTGCCGCTGCCATTCTTCGATAAGCGTGACGCGCGCCGGGTGAGCCTGCCGTTCGTGTTCGCCACCGCGCCGGACAGTGCCGCCCTGGAAGCGGCCGGTGCGTTGTCGTCTTGGATCGGCGGCCTCGCCAGCTACCGTGGCGCGACCTTCCCGACCACCCTCGGCGAGCTGCCGGCCAAGGGCAATGCCATCGTGCTGGTGCAAACCGCCGAAGCCATGGATGTGCACGGTGTCGCCATCGCCAAGCCGACAGGCCCGACGTTGACCCTGATCGCCAACCCCACCGATGCCAATGGCAAGCTGCTGATCGTCACCGGCCGTGACGCGCAAGAGCTCAAGCGCGCCGCCACCGCCGTGGTGCTGGGTAGCCCGGTATTGGCCGGCAACAGCGTGGTCATCACCAAGCTCGAAGCCCTCGCGCCGCGCCGTCCCTATGACGCCCCGAACTGGCTGCCGAGCAACCGCCCGGTGCGCCTCGGTGAGTTGGTCGAGCAGCAGAAGCTTAGTGTGTCGGGCTACAATCCCGGCGCCATCAGCGTCGACATGCGCCTGCCGCCTGACCTGTTCAACTGGCGTGAAGAAGGTGTGCCGCTGCACCTCAAATACCGTTACACCCCACAGCAGGTGTCGACCAATTCCGCGCTGCTGATCGGTCTGAATGACCAGTTCATGAAGTCCGTGGCGCTGCCGTCGGTGACCAACCTGGGCGGCGGTCAAACCCTGCTCGACCAGTTGAAGAAAGACGAAAGCCTGCCCCGTGAAGTGACGACCCTGTTGCCGATCAGCTCGGCATCGCCCAAGTCCAAGCTGCAGCTGCGCTTTATGTACGACTACATCAAAGAAGGCGAATGCCGCGACATTATCGTCGACAACATGCGCGGTTCCGTCGACCCAGACTCTACCCTCGATGTCACCGGTTACCAGCACTACATCGCCATGCCTAACCTGGGTGTGTTCAACGACTCCGGTTTCCCGTTCACGCGCCTGGCCGACCTGTCGGAATCCGCCGTGGTCATGCCAGACAACTTCGGCACCGATGAAATCACCGCTTACCTGACCGTGCTCGGCCGCTTCGGCGAAGCCACCGGTTACCCGGCGACTGCCGTGAAAGTGGTACAGGCCAAAGATGTGCAAAGCGTCGCCGACAAGGACCTGCTGGTGCTCGCCACCGCCGCCAACCAACCGCTGCTCAAGCAGTGGCAGCAGTACCTGCCGGCGACCAGCGATGGCGCGCAGCATCAGTTCCTGTTGTCGGACCTGCCGCGTTATGTACGCAGCTGGGTCAGCCCCGATCCGGCGGCCAATATCCACAAGGCCAATACCGGGATTACCTTCAACAGCTTGAGCAGCAGCACCTGGCTGGCCGGTTTCCAATCGCCGCTCAAGTCCGGGCGCAGCGTGGTACTGATCGCCAGCAACCAGCCGCAAGGCCTGCTGGAAGCTACCTCCGCCCTGATCGGCGGTGACGACTACAAAGATTCGATCCAGGGCAGCCTGGCGGTGGTGCAAGGCACGCAAATCAGCTCGCTGGTGGCGGACGAGCAGTACTACGTCGGCAAGCTCAACTACTTCAAGTTCATGCAGTGGCAACTGTCCCAGAACCTGGGGTGGATGCTGTTGATCACCTTCCTCAGTCTGGCGGTGGTCACGTCGCTGATCTACCTGTCGCTGCGTGCCCGTGCAAAACGGCGGTTGGCATGAGCCTGCTGCGTAGCATGGCCCTGATAGCGCTGGGCTCGCTGATGTGTGCAGGTGTGGCGCAGGCGCAGAGCTGTGACTGGCCGTTGTGGCAGAACTATGCCAAGCGCTTCGTGCAGGACGACGGCCGTGTGCTCAACTCCTCCATGAAACCTACCGAGAGCAGCTCGGAAGGGCAGTCCTATGCGATGTTCTTCGCCCTGGTCGGCAACGACCGTGGCAGCTTCGACAAGCTGTGGACCTGGACCAAGGCCAACATGTCGGGGGCCGATATCGGCCAGAACCTGCCAGGTTGGTTGTGGGGCAAAAAGCCTGACGACACCTGGGGCGTGATCGATCCCAACTCCGCCAGCGACGCGGATTTGTGGATGGCCTACGCCCTGCTCGAAGCGGCCCGCGTGTGGAATGCGCCGCAATACCGCGCCGATGCGCAATTGGTGCTGGCTAATGTGGAACGCAACCTGATCGTGCGTGTGCCGGGCCTGGGCAAGATGCTGTTGCCCGGGCCGGTGGGTTACGCCCATGCCGGTGGTCTGTGGCGATTCAACCCGAGCTACCAGGTGCTGGCGCAGCTACGTCGCTTCCATAAAGAGCGGCCCAATGCAGGCTGGAACGAAGTGGCCGAAAGTAACGCGCGGATGCTCGCCGACACCGCCAGCAACCCCCATGGTCTGGCGGCCAACTGGGTCGGTTACCGCGCGACCAGTACCAACACTGGGCTGTTTGTGGTCGACCCGTTCTCCGATGACCTGGGCAGCTACGACGCGATCCGCACCTACATGTGGGCCGGCATGACCGCCAAGACCGATCCACTGGCGGCGGGCATGCTCAAGTCCCTGGGGGGCATGTCACGGGCGACGGCTGCGGCGGCCACCGGCTTCCCGCCGGAGAAAATCCACGTCACCACCGGCGAAGTCGAGAAGAACAATGGCTATTCGCCGATCGGCTTCTCGGCGTCGACCATTGCCTTCTTCCAGGCCCGAGGCGAAACCGCCCTGGCACAACTGCAAAAGGCCAAGGTCGACGACGCGCTCAACAAAGCCCTGGCGCCCTCGGCGCCGGACAGCACGCAGCCGATCTACTACGACTACATGCTCAGCCTGTTCAGCCAAGGCTTTTCCGATCAGAAGTACCGTTTTGAACAAGACGGTACGGTCAAACTTTCCTGGGAGGCAGCATGCGCCGTCACACGCTAGCCATTGCGATTCTCGCCGCCCTGGCCTCGACCGCCGGCTTCGCTGAAACCAGCGACCCGCAGTCCCTGCTGATCGAGCAGGGCTACTACTGGCAGGCGAAGAAAAACCCCGAGCGGGCGCTGGAGACCTGGCAGAAACTGCTTAACCTGAGCCCCGAGCAGCCGGACGCGCTTTATGGCGTCGGCTTGATCCAGATGCAGCAGAACCACCCGGCCGAGGCGCAAAAGTATCTGGCCCGACTGCAAGCGCTGAGCCCGGTGCCGCGCCAGGCGTTGCAGTTGGAGCAAGATATCACCGTCAACATGCCGGAAAATGCCAAGCTGTTGGAGCAGGCGCGTGAATTGGGTGAGCCCGAAGACGAGCGCGAAAAGGCCGTGGCCTTGTACCGTCAGATTTTCCAGGGCCGCCAGCCCCAGGGCCTGATCGCCCGTGAGTACTACAACACCCTGGGTTTTACCGCCAAGGGCACCAATGAGGCCATTGCCGGCCTGCAGCGCCTGACCCGTGAGCGGCCCAACGATCCGATCGTTGCGCTGTTCCTGGCCAAGCACCTGGCGCGCAACCCGGCTACCCGGCCGGACGGTATCCGTGCGTTGGCCAAGCTGGCCTCGAACAACGACGTGGGCGGCAACGCCGATGAAACCTGGCGCTTTGCGCTGGTCTGGCTCGGCCCACCGAAGCCGGACCAGGTGTCGCTGTTCCAGCAATTTCTCACCGTGCACCCGGATGACACCGAGATCCGCGCGCTCATGGACAAGGGCATCGCCCAAGGCAAGGGCGGCGGTGCCTGGCAGCGTGATCCGCAGATGACCAAGGCGTTCAAGGCCTTGGACGACGGCGACTTGAAAACCGCCGAGCCACTGCTCACGGCGCGTCTTGCGCAAAAATCCAATGACGTCGATGCGCTTGGTGGCATGGGCGTGTTGCGTCAACAGCAAGAGCGTTTCAGCGATGCGGAAAACTACCTGGTGCAGGCCACGCGCTTGCCCGGTGGCGCCGCGTGGCAGTCGGCCCTGAACGACGTGCGTTACTGGAACCTGATCAGCCAGAGCCGTGACGCCCAGCGCGCCGGCCGCGGTGCCCAGGCCCGTGACCTGGTGGCCCAGGCCGAGCGCCTGAGCCCGGGCCAACCGGGTGCGGCAATCGCCTTGGCCGGTTTCCAGGCCCAGGACAACCAGTTCGACGTTGCCGAAGCCGGCTACCGCAAGGTGTTGGCCCGTCACCCTGGCGACCCGGATGCGCTCAGCGGTTTGATCAACGTGCTGTCCCAATCCGGCCAGCCGGATGAAGCCCTGAAGCTGATCGACTCGGTGTCGCCGGCCCAGCGCGCCAAGTTTGCGCCGAGCGTGAAAATCAACGCACTGCGCGCTACCCAGGTCGGCAAACTGGCCGAGCAGCGCGGTGACCTGAAGGCCGCGCAAGCCGCCTACCGCCAGGCCCTCGACGCCGACCCGGAAAACCCCTGGACCCGCTTTGCCTTGGCGCGCATGTACCTGCGCGACGGTCAGATCCGCAATGCGCGTGCCCTGATCGACGGCCTGCTCAAGACCCAGCCCAACCAACCAGATGCGCTGTACACGAGCACCCTGATGTCGGCTGAACTGAGCGAGTGGAAACAAGCCGAGGCCACCCTCGGGCGTATCCCCACCGCCCAGCGCACGGCGGACATGAACGAGCTGGCGATCGATATCGCCCTGCATCAGCAGACGGACATCGCCATCGAAACAGCGCGCCGTGGCCAGCGTCCGGAAGCCCTGGCGCTGCTTGGTCGTTCCGAGTCGCTGGCCCGGCAAAAACCTGAGCGTGTGGCTGTGCTGGCTGCTGCTTATGTTGAAGTGGGCGCCCCGCAGTTCGGCCTGGACATGATGCAGAGGGTGGTGGAGAACAACCCCAACCCGACTGTCGACCAGAAACTGCTGTACGCCAACGTGCTGCTCAAGGCCAACAAGTACAGCGAGGCGGGCGAGATCCTGCGCGAAGTGCAAGGCCAGCCGTTGACAGAGATCGGTCGCCAGCGCTATGACGATTTGATCTACCTGTACCGGGTCAAGCAGGCCGACGCCCTGCGCGAGAAGAACGACCTGGTGGCGGCCTACGACATGCTTTCCCCGGCCCTGGCCCAGCGCCCGAACGACGCATTGGGTGTCGGTGCCCTGGCGCGCATGTACGCGGCCAGCGGCAACGGCAAGAAGGCCATGGAGCTGTACACGCCGTTGATCCAGCAGAACCCGAATAATGCGCGCCTGCAATTGGGTCTGGCGGACATCGCCCTGAAAGGCAACGACCGCAGCCTGGCACAATCGGCCAGCGACAAGGCCCTGGCGCTCGAACCGGGCAACCCGGAGATCCTTACTTCGGCGGCACGCATCTATCAGGGCCTGGGCAAGAACAGCGAAGCCGCTGAACTGCTGCGCAAGGCCCTGGCGATTGAAACCGCGATGAAGGCCAGGACCCAGGTGGCCCAGGCCGAACCTCAGGGCAAATCGTATAACCCCTTCGTGGGCTTGCCGGGCCAGCGCCGCCAGGTCACCGACCTGACTGTCGCCGGCGCCGTGCCGCCGCCGATCGATGCACCGACCAAGACCGTTACGTCCAGCGCGTTTGCCAGCGCGACGTCCAACGACCTGAGCGACCCGTTTGTGCCGCCGTCGACCATCGCCTCCATCGACAGCCCCGAGCTGAGCCCGGCACGGCGTGCGCTGGATACCATCCTGCGTGACCGTACCGGGTATGTGGTGCAGGGCTTGAGCGTACGCAGCAATAACGGCGAGAAAGGCTTGAGCAAGATCACCGATGTGGAAGCGCCGTTCGAGGCGCGCATGCCGGTTGGCGATAACACCATAGCGTTGCGCGTCACGCCGGTGCACTTGAGCGCGGGCAGCGTGGGCAGCGATGCGTTGTCGCGTTTTGGCAAAGGCACCACCACCCCGGCGGGCTCCCAGAGCGACACCGGTGTTGGCTTGGCCGTCGCGTTCGAGAATCCGGATGAAGGCTTCAAGGCCGACGTCGGGGTCAGCCCGTTGGGCTTCCTCTACAACACCCTGGTGGGTGGCGTGAGTGTGTCGCGTCCGTTCGAGGCCAATTCGAACTTCCGATATGGCGCCAATATTTCCCGGCGTCCGGTCACCGACAGTGTCACTTCCTTCGCAGGTTCCGAAGACGGCGATGGCAACAAATGGGGCGGCGTCACCGCCAACGGCGGCCGTGGTGAGCTGAGCTATGACAACCAGAAACTGGGCGTCTACGGCTACGCGTCGCTGCATGAATTGCTGGGCAATAACGTCGAAGACAACACCCGTCTGGAACTGGGCAGCGGCATCTACTGGTACCTGCGCAACAACCAGCGGGACACGTTGACCCTGGGTATCAGCGGCTCGGCGATGACCTTCAAGGAAAACCAGGACTTCTACACCTACGGCAACGGCGGTTACTTCAGCCCGCAGCGCTTCTTCTCCCTGGGCGTGCCGATTCGTTGGGCGCAAAGCTTTGATCGCTTCAGTTACCAGGTAAAAAGTTCGGTAGGCCTGCAGCATATCGCGCAAGATGGGGCGGATTTTTTCCCTGGCGAAAGTAGGCTGCAAGCGTCCAGGAATAATCCCAAGTACGAGAGCACCAGCAAAACCGGCGTCGGCTACAGCTTCAACGCGGCTGCCGAATACCGTCTCAGCTCGCGGTTCTACCTGGGGGGTGAAATCGGACTCGATAACGCCCAGGATTACCGCCAGTACGCGGGTAATGCTTATCTGCGCTACTTGTTCGAAGACCTGAGCGGACCTATGCCTTTGCCGGTCAGCCCGTACCGTTCTCCTTATTCCAACTGATTAAATCGGAGTTATTCATGCCTGTTTCTGCGATTGCCGGCCTAACCATGCTGGTACTGGGCGAAAGTCATATGAGCTTTCCCGATTCGTTGCTCAACCCGCTGCAAGACAACCTGACCAAGCAAGGCGCGGTGGTTCACTCCATCGGTGCCTGTGGTGCTGGTGCGGCGGATTGGGTCGTACCGAAAAAAGTCGAGTGTGGCGGCGAGCGCCTGCCCACCGGCAAAGCCGTGATCTACGGCAAGAACGCCATGAGCACCACGCCGATCCAGGAACTGATCGCCAAGGACAAACCCGACGTTGTCGTGCTGATCATCGGTGACACCATGGGCTCGTACACCAATCCGGTATTCCCCAAGGCCTGGGCCTGGAAAAGCGTGACCTCGCTGACCAAGGCGATCACCGACACCGGCACCAAGTGCGTGTGGGTCGGTCCGCCGTGGGGCAAGGTCGGTTCCCAGTACAAGAAGGACGACACCCGCACCAAGCTGATGTCGGCTTTCCTGGCCAGTAACGTGGCGCCGTGCACCTACATCGATTCGCTGACCTTCTCCAAGCCGGGCGAGTGGATCACCACTGACGGCCAGCACTTCACCATCGACGGCTACCAGAAATGGGCCAAGGCCATTGGTACAGCCCTGGGCGACCTGCCGCCATCGGCCTACGGTAAAGGAAGCAAATAATGAAACGAATGACCCTGGGCCTGGCTACTTTGCTCGCCAGTGTCAGCGCCTACAGCGCCGACATCCCGTTGTACCCCACCGGCCCGGAGCAAGACGCAGCGTTCCTGCGTTTTGCCAATGGCGCTCCCGGCGAGTTGAAGCTGGTGGCGGACGGTTCCAAGGCCAGCCTGGTGTTGAGCGGGGATAAAGCCGTGTCGGACTTCCTGCCGGTGGTGGGGGGTGACAAGCCGATCAAGGGCGTGTTGAGCCGCGACGGTAAAAACGCCGACCTGTCGGTGACCGTGGCCCCCGGCGAATTCGCCACCGTGGTCGCGTTGGTCGACGCCCAGGGCGCCACGCGCCAGTTGGTGGTGCGTGAGCAACCGGACGACTTCAACGCGCTCAAAGCTTCCCTGGCCTTTATCAACGCCGACGCCGCGTGCGCCGACGCCAGCCTGGAAGCCGTGGCGCAAAAAGCCGAGCTGTTCAAGAAGGTGGCTGAAGGTGCGGTGCAGCGCCGCATGATCAACCCGGTGGAGCTGTCGGTGCAGCTCAAGTGCGCCGGTGCTCCGGTGGGCCAGCCGCTGACGTTCACCCTCAAGGCGGGTGAGCGCTATAGCGTGCTGGCCGTCCCTTCGGCTGTAGGTTCGAAGTTGCTGTTCGCCTCCGACGCACTCGCTAACTGATCGGGCCCGACACCACCATGGTCTTTGCCTCACTCGAATTTCTCACGCTGTTCCTGCCGGCCTTCCTGTTGATTTATGCCCTGGCTCGTCCGAGCTGGCGCAATGTCATCCTGTTGATCGGCAGCTGGTTGTTCTATGGCTGGCTGAGCCCGCTGTTCCTGTTCCTGCACATGGTGTTGACCGTGGTGGCATGGGTCGGCGGCCTGCTGGTGGACCGCTCCCGTGAGGACGGCAAAGGCCGGGTGCGCCTGTTGATTGCGTTGATCGTGTTCAACACGGCGGTGCTGTGTTGGTACAAGTACGCCAACATCGTCGCCGGCACCGTGAGCGAGGTGATCACCTGGTACGGCGCCATGCCGCTGGATTGGCAGCGCGTGGCCTTGCCGGCCGGTCTGTCGTTCATCGTGTTGCAGGCGATTTCCTACCTGGTGGACGTGCACCGTCATACGGTGCCGGTGGAGCGCAGCTTCATCAATTACGCCACGTACATTTCGATGTTCGGTCACTCGATTGCAGGCCCGATCATTCGTTACGACTGGGTCCGTCGCGAGCTGAACCAGCGTTATTTCAACTGGCCGAACTTCTCTCTGGGCGCGCGTCGTTTCATGATCGGCATGGGCATGAAAGTGCTGGTGGCTGACACCTTGTCGCCGTTGGTGGACATTGCCTTCCACCTCGAAAACCCGAGTCTGGTGGATGCATGGGTCGGTTGCCTGGCCTATTCGCTGCAACTGTTCTTCGACTTCGCCGGCTACAGCGCCATGGCTATCGGCCTGGGCCTGATGCTGGGCTTTCACTTCCCGGAAAACTTCAACCGGCCGTACCTGGCCAGCAGCATCCAGGACTTCTGGCGTCGTTGGCACTTGTCGTTGTCCAGTTGGTTGCGCGACTACCTGTATATCGCCCTGGGCGGTAACCGCGACGGCGTGTGGCGCACCTATCGCAACCTGTTCCTGACCATGGCGATCGCCGGGTTGTGGCACGGCGGCGACAGCTGGAACTACCTGTTGTGGGGGGCGGCACATGGTATCGCGCTGTGTGTGGATCGCGCCTGGTCGCGGTCGAGCCTGCCGCGCATTCCGCCGGTGCTGTCGCACATCCTGACGCTGCTGTTTGTGTGCCTGGCCTGGACCTTGTTCCGCGCGCCGGACTTCCATTCGGCACTGACCATGTACGCCGGCCAGTTCGGTATGCATGGCGTGGCCCTGGGTGACGCAATGGCCGTGGCCATGCGCCCGGCCCACGGCATGGCGGCGTTGCTGGGCCTGGTGTGCATCATTGCGCCGATCTGGCAGGTGCGTTGCGAGCAGCGTTTCGGTACCCAACCCTGGTTTGTGGTGGCTGCTTCGTTGTGGCCGGTGGCCGGGTTTTTGTTGTCGTTCGCGCTGATCGCCAGCCGCGACGCTGTACCGTTTCTGTACTTTCAGTTCTAAGGACGCCCGACCATGCCCGCTCCTACCGCGCCGACTCCTCCGAGCGATTTGGCCGTTCGCACCAGCCCCCTGGCGGCCTGGGTGCTGGTGCCCTTCCTGGCGGCGGGGCTGCTGTCCTGTGCCTGGCTGATGGTGAAGGGGCCGATCAGCTTCTTGCCCGCCAAGATCGACAGCGACATGCTGCTGCACGGTGAGTTGACCCACCGTTTCGCCAAGGAACTGGCCAAGGCGCCGATGGCGATCCAGGCTGCCAACCTGGAGCGTGGGACCAGTTGGCTGGCGTTCGGCGACACCGGGCCGCGTGTGCGCCAGGGTTGCCCAGGCTGGCTGTTTATCAGCGATGAACTGCGCATCAACCGCCATGCCGAGGCCAATGCACAGACCAAGGCCCAGGCGGTGATCGCCTTGCAGCAGCAACTGGGCAAAAAGGGCATCGACCTGCAAGTGGTGGTGGTGCCGGACAAGAGCCGTATCGCCGCCGCCCAACGTTGCGGTCTGTACCGTCCTGCGGCGCTTGATGGCCGCATCCAGGCTTGGACCGCCACGTTGCAGGCGGCTGGCGTATCAGCACTCGACCTGACCGACACCCTTAAGCCGCTGGGCCCGGAAGCGTACCTGCGTACCGACACCCACTGGAGCGAAATCGGCTCAAACGCGGGGGCCAAGGCCCTGGTACAACGCATCCGGCAACGTGGCATCCAGGCCACGCCCGAGCAAGCCTTCGAGATTACCCAGGCGCCGCTCGCCGTGCGCCCGGGAGACCTGGTGCGCCTGGCCGGTCTCGACTGGTTGCCACCCAAGTTGCAGCCGCCAGGGGAATCGGTCGCGGCCAGTTCCGCTCACGAAAGCGGCGGTGCCACCAGCAGTGCCGATGACCTGTTCGGCGACGCCGGCCTGCCCAATGTGGCGCTGATCGGTACCTCGTTCTCGCGCAATTCGAACTTTGTGGGCTTCCTGCAAAAAGCTCTGAATGCGCCGGTAGGCAATTTCAGCAAGGATGGCGGCGAATTTTCCGGCGCGGCCAAGGCGTACTTCGACAGCCCAGCGTTCCGGCAAACCCCGCCTAAGTTGTTGATCTGGGAGATTCCAGAGCGCGACCTGCAAACGCCGTATGACATCATCACGCTTGGTCAGTAATTTGACGGCTTGCCGTCTGTCTAAAAAATAAACAGCGAAAGGATCAAAATAATGACACCTTGGCGAGCTTGAAGCAGACTGCTCGCACAAGGGCGACCACAAAAAGACCTGCGGTAAGCAGTCGTATCAGCTGACCTTTTCACGTCTTTAAGCTTCGCCGTGATGAGGATTGCGCTATGAGCTTCACCGACGGTCTTCTGGTTCTGCTGGGCAAAGACGTCAGCCTCGATCCCCAAGGGCTGAATGCGCGAATGCACTTTTTCGGCAGCGTCCCCGTGGATGACGGCACCCCGTTTCCTCCACCAACTTCCGGTGTCAATGAGCAGTCCCATCCGTTGAATAAGGCTGCGCGGCATCCGTGTGTGGTTGCGTTGGTGTCGGTCAATGGTGGGGTCGGACGAAGCACCTTGGCGGCGGCCTTGAGCAGTGGCTTACAGCGCCATGGCGAGTCGGTGGTAGCGGTGGACCTGGACCCTCAGAACGCCTTGCGTTTGCACTTCGGGGTCAGCCCTTGCGTGCCGGGTATCGGCCTGACCAGTCTGCGACATGGGCAGTGGGAGAACATCCAGCAGCCCGGTTTTTTCGGCAGTCGCGTGCTCCCCTTTGGTGAAACCGACATGCAGCAACAGGAAGACCTGCAGCGCTGGCTCAAAAACGAGCCGGACTGGCTGGCCCAGCACCTCTCGACCATGGGCTTGAGTGCCCGGCATACGGTGATCATCGATACCCCCGCCGGTCATAACGTTTACTTTCATCAAGCCCTCAGCGTGGCCGATGTGGTGTTGGTGGTTGCGCAGCCTGACGCCGCTTCCCTGGGCACTCTGGACCAACTTAATGGGCTGCTGGCGCCCCACCTTGAGCGTGAGCGCCCGCCGCACGTTCACTTCTTGATCAACCAACTGGACGAGGGCAATGCCTTCAGCCTGGATATGGTCGAGGCGTTCAAGCAGCGTCTGGGCGCGAAAGAGCCGCTGGAGGTGCACCGCGACACATCGATCAGTGAAGCGCTGGCATTCGGAACCGACCCATTGGACAGCCAGGCATTGGGCTTGGCTGCGGACGATATCAACGACCTTTGCCGACTACTGATTGCTCGCAAAAAATGTCTGTAAATGGCGGTTTAAAGGCTTAGCGCCACATGCTTATGCACAATCGGTTGAATGCCTGGGTCATGAAACAACTTTTTTGTGGAGCCGTTCTCAACTCGCCGCAACTGCCTGTTTTACGTGCACTTTATTTTGTGAGTAAAAAATGAACAGCATGGCATTTGGGCTGTAGCGTAGGTGGATACAGGCTCCGTACAAAATTCATCAACAGAGTTATCCACAGGTTGGGGTGCGACAATTTTGCCCCCTAATCGCGCTCGGCGAGCACCAACAAGTTGCGCGGTGTCAGTGTCGTTTCGCAGAAGATCCCAACTTCTACCCTGTAGCCGTGCTCGGCCAAAAACAGTGCCCGATCCAGCACCAGCCATAACTCCAGCGGGCGCCGAAACAGACCACGCACCAGTTCCAGGTTTCTGACTTCGGCCAAGCGCTGCCAGCCATAGGCTTCCAACACCGGCCAATCCTGCTCATCTGTGGATAACCCTTTAACACCCGCCAGCTCCCGGCAGTAATCAGCAAAGGGTTTGTCCAGCCAGCTGGCGGGCAGGGACGGTGTGGGCAGGTAGTCGTCGCAGCCGCGTAACTGGCGTTGCAACTGATCGAAACCCAGGCGGCGGGCCATCGACATGTCCCGTTGCCGGCGCACGCGTTTACCCGCGGTGACGGTTTCGCTCAGCGGCAGGCCAAGGTCATCAACCGATAGTTGCAAACGTGAAGCACGGCCCGCATTGGAAAGCGGCTGGTAAGTCGACGCGTTGATGCGGTTATAGCAGCAGGGCGCCAGCGCCAGCTGTTTGCAGCCGACGGCACTGGCTACTTGCAGCAGACGCACGTGCAGGTCACCGCAGGCGTGCAGAGCGACAGGCGTGTGTTCGGGGCCGAGCGCCACATCGGCCATCACGTCTTGCAGGCGATGGGTGACGGGCAATCCATGCTGGTCGCTCAAGGCCTGGCCTGCCGCGATCAGCGCCGGGTCGTATTCCAGGCAGGTCAGCTGTTGGCCTGTGTGCAACAGGCGGCGGCCGAGGTGGCCCTTGCCGGCGCACCAATCCAGCCAATGCCGGGGTGTTTGCGCAAACTGCAGCGCGGCGCCGAAGGCTTCGATTTGCTGCCATTTGCGCCCCGGTACGTCGACATTCAGGCGGTGCGCAGCGGGTTGCAGGGGCTGCGTCGGTAACTTATCCACAGCACTGAGACGCAAGGCTTCGCGGGCCAGTGTGGGAAACGGTGCGGGCGCCGGCAGTGTGTGGGGGTGGTTATGGCTGGTTTCTGCGTCGGACAACGAGCGTTGACGCAGCCACCGGGCCAGTTCCGGATGCTCGGTTTCCCAAGGCAATTGCCGATGAATAAAGGGCCGTGGTCGCCACAGCCCCTGGTGCTCGATCAGAAACGCATCCAGCGCCTTGAAGCGGGCTTCAACGTCCCTGGCAGGCATCGACGCGCAGCCAGCGTTCCAGCAGTTTGAAGCCGCGCACCAGCAGGAAGGAGATCAGCAGGTAGAACACGCCGGCGGTGAAGAACATCTCCACGGTGAGGTAGTTGCGCGCGATGATCGTCCTGGCCATGCCGGTCAGCTCCAGCAGGGTCACGGTGCTCGCCAGCGAGCTGGCCTTGAGCATCAGGATGACTTCGTTGCTGTAGGCCGGCAGCCCGATGCGCGCGGCCCGGGGCAGGATGATGTAGAACAACGTCTTGGGCCTGGACATGCCCAACGCACGGGCTGCTTCGATTTCCCCCGGCGGAATGGCCTGGATGGCGCCCCGCAGGATCTCGGCGATATAGGCCGCCGTATGCAGCGTCATGGTGGCGGTGGCACACCAGAACGGGTCGCGCAGGTACGTCCACATGAAGCTTGAGCGGATGCTTTCGAATTGAGCCAGGCCGTAATAGACCAGGAACAATTGCACCAGCAGCGGCGTACCGCGAAAGAAAAAGATGTAGGCGTAGGGCAGGGCGCGCACAGACAGGTGCCTGGACGAGCGCGCGATACCCAGCGGGATGGCCAGGATCAGGCCGAGGATCACAGCGATGCTCACCAGTTCCAGGGTCAGGATGGCGCCCTGGATAAACTTCGGCAGCCACTTGATGATGACTTCCCATTCCATTACGTCGTCCTCACGAAGCCGCGGGCGGCGCGTTGTTCCAGGAAGTGCATAGCCACCATCGACAGCGACGTCAGGGCCAGGTAGATGAACGCGGCGACCATATAGAAGGTGAAAGGCTGTTTAGTGACGGTTACGGCGATCTGCGCATGGCGCATGATTTCTTCGAGGCCGATGACCGTGACCAGCGCGGTATCTTTCATCAGGATCAGGAACAGATTGCCCAGCCCCGGCAGGGCGATGCGCCACATCTGCGGCATGATCAATCGGGTAAAGATACGAAACTTCGACAGGCCCAGCGCCACACCCGCTTCGCGGTGGCCTTTGGGAATGGAGATGATCGCGCCACGCAGCACTTCCGTGGCGTAGGCGCCGAAACACAGGCCCAGCGCGATGACGCCAGCGGCAAAGGCGCTGAGGGACAGGTCGGGAATGTCGAGCAACTCACCCAGTGATCGCATGGCGTTGATCGTGCCGAAGTAAATCAGCAGCACCCACAGCAGTTCCGGCACACCGCGAACGATTGTCGAGTAAGTACCGCCCAGCCATTGCAACGGCTTGTACGGGGAAGTCTTGGCCAGGGCACCGGCGAGGCCGAGTACCAGCCCCAGGCATAATGCCGTGAGCGCCAGTTTGACGGTCATCAGCGCGCCGGCAGCGAGCGCCGGGCCGAATCCGTAGAGATCGAAATTCATGGTGTTTTCATATCGCGGCAGGCATTGCTGAAAGCCGGCGCGCTCAAAGGCGCGCGCCGGGCAGGCCGTTCAGATCATTCGATGCTGAACGGGAAGTACTTGTCGTTGATCTTCTTGTAGGTGCCGTCTGCCTTGATCTCTGCCAGGGCTTTGTTCAGGCGCTCGCGCAGGGGGTCGCCCTTGCGTACGGCGATCCCGATCTTGTCGCTCTCTACAACCGGGTCGCCCTTGAACTCGTAGGCCTGCCCGTCTTTGCTCTTGAGCCATTCGTACTGCACGTACTTGTCGGCGAGGATGCCGTCGAGGCGGCCGGACGTCAGGTCGAGGTAGGCGTTTTCCTGGGTGTCGTAGAGCTTGGCTTCGGTGTCAGGCAGCTTGTCTTCCAGGTACGTGCCGGCCAGCGTTGCGCGCTGTGCGCCGATGACCTTGCCCTTCAGGTAGCCGGCGTCAGTCTTGAAGTCTGCGGTGGCTTTAGGTGCGATGAACTGCAGCTTGTTGGAGTAGTACGGGTCGGTGAAGTCGACGGCTTGCTTGCGCTCGTCGGTGATCGACAGCGAGGACACCAGGAAGTCGAACTTCTTGGCATTCAGGGCCGGGATGATGCCGTCCCAGTCGGACACATACACGTCGCACTTCTCGACTTTCATCTTCGCGCACAGGGCGTCGCCGATGTCTTTGTCGAAGCCGACCACGTTGCCGCTGGCGTCTTTATTGTTGAACGGCGGGTAGGCCGCTTCGATCCCCATGGTCAAGGTTTCTGCCATGGCCGTGGCGCTGAACGCCATCGAGACGGCCGCGGCCAGAAGGAATTTTTTATAGTTCTGCATGCATGTTGCTCCGTTAGCGGTTGCTGGACATGAATTGTTTGCAGCGCGCCGAAAGCGGGTTTTCAAACACCTGCTGTGGCGATCCTTGCTCTTCGATCAGGCCCTGGTGGAGGAACACCACTTCACTGGAGACCTGACGGGCGAAGCCCATTTCGTGGGTGACCAGCAGCATGGTGCGGCCTTCTTCGGCCAGCGCGCGGATCACATTAAGTACTTCCTGGACCATTTCCGGGTCAAGGGCTGAAGTGGGCTCGTCGAACAGGATGACCTTGGGCTGCATCGCCAGGGTGCGCGCGATGGCGGCCCGTTGTTGCTGGCCGCCGGACAATTGCGCGGGGTAGGCGTGGCGCTTGTCGGCGATGCCGACCTTGTCCAGCAGGGCTTCGGCCACTTCTATTGCCTCGGCCTTGCTTTGGCCGAGCACGCGACGAGGGGCCTCGATGATGTTGTCGAGGATGCTCATGTGTGGCCACAGGTTAAAGTTTTGAAACACAAAACCGATTTCGCTGCGCAGGCGGTTGATCTGCTTGCCGTCGGCGGCCATCAGCTCGCCGTTTTTCGCGGCCTTGAGCTTGAGTTCTTCGCCGGCCACGAGGATCTGGCCCTGGTGCGGGTTTTCCAGCAGGTTGATGCAGCGCAGGAACGTGGACTTGCCGGAACCGGAGGAACCCAGGATCGAGATCACATCGCCGTCGCGAGCGGTCAGCGAGATACCTTTGAGTACCTCCAGCTCACCATAGCGTTTATGCAAGTTGCGGATTTCAAGCGCGGGCGTGGCCTCGGCCATGTGGGGTCCTCATTGTGTTCATTGCGATCTTCGCTGTTGGGCCGCCTTCCTGGCGAGGCGCCAAGCTAGCATAGCGTCTTGATGGCGGCCAACAGCGCGGCGGGCGGTAAACGGGCGGTGTGCGGCAGGGTGTCGCATCGGTACAGCAGGGTGTCGCGCCATCAACAACCGAACAACCGTTTGAACCCGTGAATCCCGCAGGCTTCGCGTAAAAAAGGGCGCGATGGTGCCAGCTTTGGCCGGGTGTTGGAAGGGTTAAACTGGCAAACGGTACCTATCGGCCCTTTTATGGCGCGCGGTGTACTTTTTGTGTGTGCTTTTGGTGCGTTTGTTCGTGTTGAAAGTGAGTCGCACGGTAACGCTATAGCGAAATGCCATTGTTCTCAATGACTTGCGATGACTGTTGAATCGTCCTACAGGCCGCGTCAATCGCGGTCTTGTAACATTTTGGCGCAAATCTTGCGTAAAAAATAAAGAACGCCCTGTTGGTTTCTTTTCACGAGGAAGAGCCCAGGCCGGGCGGACCGTTTTCGCAATTCCTCGCAAAGGTGTGTCAATGAGTAGTACGCAAAGCTCCAATGACCTCGAACAGGGGCTCAAACCGCGTCACGTCACCATGCTGTCGATTGCCGGCGTCATTGGTGCCGGTTTGTTTGTCGGCTCCGGCCACGCGATTGCTGCCGCCGGCCCTGCGGTCCTGCTGGCGTATGCCGCAGCGGGTACGCTGGTGGTATTGGTGATGCGCATGCTGGCCGAAATGGCCGTGGCGTCGCCGGACACCGGTTCGTTCTCCACCTATGCCGACCGTGCGATCGGTCACTGGGCCGGTTTTACTATCGGCTGGCTGTACTGGTGGTTCTGGGTGCTGGTGATTCCGTTGGAAGCCAACGCCGCCGCGACCATTCTCCACGCCTGGTTCCCGGATGTGGCCATCTGGGCCTTCACACTGATCATCACCCTGCTGCTGACGGCCACCAATCTGTTCAGCGTGAAGAACTACGGTGAGTTCGAGTTCTGGTTTGCGTTGATCAAGGTCGTGGCGATCGTGGGCTTTGTGATCCTCGGCCTGGCGGCGATTTTCGGCTTCCTGCCGACCAGCCAGGTCAGCGGCGTTTCGCACCTTTTCGACACCCAAGGCTTTATGCCCAACGGCATGGGCGCGGTATTAGCGGCGATCCTGACCACCATGTTCTCCTTTATGGGCACCGAGATCGTCACCATCGCTGCAGCCGAATCGAAGAACCCGGGCCAGCAAATCACCAAGGCCACCAACTCGGTGATCTGGCGGATTGGCTTGTTCTACCTGTTGTCGATCTTCATCGTCGTGTCCCTGGTGCCTTGGAATGATCCGACCCTCGCGGCCGTAGGTTCCTACCAGACCGTGCTGGAACGCATGGGTATTCCGAACGCCAAGCTGATCGTCGACCTGGTGGTCTTGGTTGCCGTGACCAGCTGCCTGAACTCGGCGCTGTATACCGCTTCGCGCATGCTGTTCTCCCTGGGCCGTCGCGGCGATGCACCGGCCGTGGCCAAGCGCACCAACAAGAGCGGCACGCCTTACTGGGCGGTGTTGCTGTCCACTGGCGCGGCGTTCCTGGCGGTATTTGCCAACTACGTGGCACCGGCTGCGGTGTTCGAATTTTTGCTGGCCAGCTCCGGTGCCATCGCGCTGCTGGTGTACCTGGTGATTGCAGTGTCGCAACTGCGCATGCGTCAGAAACGCATGGCTGCGGGCGAGAAAATTGTCTTCAAGATGTGGCTGTTCCCAGGCCTGACCTACGCGGTGATGGTGTTCATCGTGGGCACGTTGACCATCATGCTGTTCCAGGAAGCGCACCGGGTCGAGATCATCGCGACTGGGGTCTTGAGCTTGCTGGTGGTGGCGGCGGGGTTGTTTGTGTCGAGCCGTCGCAAGGCGCAGAGAGTGGGCGCTGCGGTGCTGAATTGATGTGATGGAATGCGGTGCTTGATTGCGCCGCAGTTCAAATGTGGGAGGGGGCTTGCCCCCGATAGCGGTGCGTCAGTCGACATCTAATTGACTGATACCACGCTATCGCGGGCAAGCCCCCTCCCACATTTTGTTTTGCGTCAGTCTTGGGAGTTGGTGAGCGCCTGGGATGCGGCGACGTAATCGGCCTGGAACTGCGGCGATTCAATCCACGCCAGTGCGGCGGTTTCATCGTCGCTGTCCGTGGCCCACTGCCGATACTCGATCAGTGCCGCCAGGATAAAGTCGGTGGCTTCTTCTTCGCCTTCCTGCTCCAGCACCAGCGCGAGCAGGGGGTGGGCCAGGAATACCGCGCAGAGGGCCTGCTGGCTGGTCTCGCCGGCGGTGCGCATCTCGACGAACAGCTCGGTCAAATCCACCGACTCAAGGTCAATCCGGTCGTCATCGCCGGCAAACGCATCCGACTTGCTCGCGACGGCGCGTTGGGTGCGGTTCTGCTTGGCCTTGGCCTTGGCCCGGTGGGCACGTTTTTGCTGTTTGTTCGGCGAGGCCATGGGCTCACGTCCTTGGGTCAGGATCTGGGTGGGGTATTGAAGCGCAGGTTGAGGGAAATCCCAAGGGTATCCGCCGTTAATTGGCCGTGTTGAAGCCATGTCAATGCAATCGGCCACAACCGATCCTGATACTCGCTGCGAAAGAACGCGAAATGTCCGATCTGTTTTTCGCCGATATCTTCCGGGGCGATGCGCAGATGGGTGCGCTCGCTGTTTGCGAAATAGCCCAGCAATCGCTCAATCGCCGCCACGGTGCCGAACGGGTCGTCGGTGATGCTGATCGCCAGCACCTGCGCCTTCACACGACTGAATGGCACGTCGGCCAGGGCACGCCCGCTGGGTCGCGTCTCATACCTGGGCGTTGGCGTGCTCCAGTCACGCACCACGCCTGCCGGCGTATCCTCCAACCAACCCAGGCGCTTGCCGGGGAAATACCCGCAGAGTGCCGTGACCAACGGCATTACCACATGCCATTTGGCAAACATCTGCCAGCGCCCGGCGGCTGCGTAATCGCGCCAGTAGGCGAACTGCGCGCCCACGGTCACGATTCGCCGGATCACCGCGCCGGATGCACCCAGCCCCGCCGCACAGCCGCCAAAACTGTGGCCGACCACATCAATCGGTTGGCCTGGAAACTCCCGCTGTGCCCGCAGCAGGATCGCTTCGAAATCCAGCGTGCCCCAATCCGACCACGACGCCTTGAAACCGCGCAACGAACCGCTGCGCGACTCGCCGATGCCGCGATAGTCGTAGGTGATCACGTCGAAGCCGTTGGCGAACAGGTAATCGGCGAACCGTGAGTAGTGGCGGCAGCGCACGGAGGTGGCGGCATTGATGATGACGACCGGGCGTCCAAGGTCGGTGCGCGGGTGGCGCCAGGTGAAGCCGCCGAGGGGGTGGCCGTCTGCGGCGGATTCTTTGAAGGATTCGCTTTGGCTATTTCTGGGTGTAGTTGCAAGTTCTACTGAAGAGGCGTCATTCAAATTCATCGTTTCGAAGCCCCTGCCTGGATTATTATTTTTTAGTAACAGTTAGCCAGTTTGCCAGCACTTGTCTGCCCTTTGATTGGCTCATTAAGCTTCGGCGCTCGCAAAGCGTGCAGAGCCTCGGCGAAAGCCATACATCCGAGAGAAACGACAGCAAACCATGGACAGATTAGACTGGCAGGCACCCATTCCGGAGGTCTCCATGAGCATCCCACGTTCTCCCATCGTTTCAGAGTTTGAAACTGAAGAGCAGGCTGCCAGCTACGACCGTTGGTTTCGTGCCAAGGTACAAGCTTCAATTGATGATCCTCGCCCAAGTATTCCACATGATGAGGCAATGGCCGAAGTCGAGAGGATGCTGGAAGAGAGGCGCAAGGCTCGCCGTGCTGCTCGTTAAATGGCGACCTGAGGCTATCGTCGCCTTGACCGAAATTATTGATTACATCGAGCAGTACAACGCCGCTTCCGCCGCTTCGTTGCACCATACGATTGTGGCGGCCACTGAGGGTTTGTCGTCAATGCCATACGGATTCAGGCAAGGGCGCTTGTCCGGCACTCGTGAAATGGTCGTTCATCCAAACTATCTGGTCGTCTATCGCGTTATGGAACAGGCCGAGATCCTGACCGTATTGCATACGCGCCAAGAATATCCTTCAGAGGCGACCGGTCCGCTTCACTCGACCTCGTGCCAGTAGACGCATAGGCTTGCACCTCTGCGATCCACCAGAGCGTTTTCATGACCCGCGACACCCTCGAACACAACCAGATCCCCCTCTACTTCGCCGCTGTCCTCCTGGCTGCCGCTTTCGGCCTGCTCGCGCCTTCGTTGGCCCATGGCCTCGGCGTGCTGGTCACGCCCGCCATTGCGGTGTTGATGTATGCGATGTTCCTGCAAATCCCCTTTCTGGATCTGCGCCAGAGCTTGAGTCACAAGCGCTTTCTGTCGGCGTTGCTGTTGGCCAATTTCATCCTCGTGCCGTTGCTGGTGTGGGTGTTGACCCGTGGCCTGGTGGAGCGCCCGGCGTTGCTGGTGGGCGCATTGCTGGTGTTGCTGACGCCGTGTATCGACTACGTGGTGGTGTTTACCCATATCGGTAAAGGCGATTCACGCTTGATGCTGGCGGCGACGCCGGTGCTGTTGTTGCTGCAGTTGCTGCTGTTGCCGGTGTACCTGGGGTTGATGCTGGGGGCGCAGTCCGGGGTGGTGGTAGCGGTGGGGCCGTTTATAGAGGCGTTTGTATTGTTGATTGTGGTGCCGATGGTGCTGGCGGTGATCACGGCATCCCTGGCGCGCAGATCGGCGCTTATCAATGCCTGGAACAATGCCTGGGCATGGTTGCCGGTGCCGGCGATGGCGGGGGTGTTGTTCGTGGTGATCGGTTCGCAGATCACTTCGGTGGTACGTGACATCAGCCTGCTGCTGCCGGTGATCCCGGTGTATATCGGCTTTCTGGTGCTGGCGCCATTAATGGGGGCGCTGGCGTCGCGGCTGTTCGCGCTGCCGGCGGTGACGGCCCGGGCAGTGACGTTCAGCGCGTCGACACGGAATTCGCTGGTGGTGCTGCCCTTGGCGCTGGCCTTGCCCGACGATGTGCGTGGGCTGGCGGCGACGGCGGTGATCCTGCAAACCCTGGTCGAATTGGTGGGCGAGTTGATCTACGTGCGCCTGATCCCGAGGCTGGTGTGGCCTGCAGGTCGTTGAAATGTGAATGTTCAGGTTTGTTCAGGCGCTATTAGGGATACGTTCGGCACCCTAGGTCGGCGCTCCCTACCTGACAGGCCAACCCATGGATCACAGCAACCGCTTCCGCCTGGAGTCTCTGGGCATTTTCCTGTTTGCGCTGTTGCTGTTCACGCTGGGTATCTGGGACCAGCAACCTCAGGGGTTTGACGGGCGCTGGGCGCTGTTCCTGCAGGAAATGTTTCGTCATGGTGCGAGTCTTTTCCCCACCACCTATGGGCAGCCTTACGCGGACTACCCCGGTACCGCGACCTTCTTCAGTTACGTATTTGCCCGGCTGTTCGGTGCGCCCAACCACTTGGCCAATGTGCTGCCCACTGCCCTTGCATCCGCCGGGGTCGTGGCCTTGATCTATCGCTTGCTGGTCCCGGCGAGTCGCCCATGGGCGCTGCTCACGGTGCTGCTGACGTTGCTCACCACCCAACTGCTGGAAAAGTCGCGCTCGGTCTGTCTGGACCAGATGGTGGCTTTGCTTTGTGTGGGCAGTTTCTACCTGCTGCACAGCGGTGAGCGCCTCGGCTCGCGATGGCGCCAGCTCGCGGTGTTCCCGCTGTTCATCCTGGGGTTTGCGATACGCGGGCCATTGGGCTTGATCGAGGTCTGTGGCGTGGTGTGCGTGTATTGGGTGCTGGGTCGTCCCGGCGAGCGGGTCAAGCAGGTTTTAGCTCACGGAATCGTGGGCCTGGTGTTGCTGGCGGCATGTTGGTGGCTGCTGGTGAAGCTGGCGCGTATCAGCGGTGGCGATGCGTTTGCAGATGAGGTGTTCAAGATGCAAGTGGGCGGGCGCCTCGATGAAGCCGGCGAGCCGTTATATTTCTATTTCCAGCTGAGTTTGTACCGCTATTTCCCTGTGGTCCCGTTGGCGTTGGCCACATTGGTTGCGCTTCGTCATCGCTGGAGTGAACGGTTCGATGACCCTGTGCAACTGGTGATGCGGCTCGGTGCCTGCGGCTTGATGATCTTGATCGGGTTGTCGGTGCCGCACTTCAAACGCGCCTATTACATTCTGCCCATGGTGCCGATGTTTGCCGCTGTCGCTGCCTATGGGCTGCTCCAGGCGCAAGGCTGGCTCGCCGGGGTGCGTCGATGCTACGAGGGGCTTGTCGCGGCGCTGCCGGCGTTGTGCGTGGTTGCGGTGTTTGTCTGTCGACATGGGTGGCAGAAGCATGGTTACTGGCCTGACGTCTCGTTGCCGTTGTTGATTAGCGCGCTGGTGGTGCTGCAAGTGGCGGCGCTGATTGCCTGGCGACGCATTGAGCGGCTGGTGTGGCTCAGCGTATTCGCGCTGGCTGCACAGTGGCTGGTGCTGGTGACGGTGGTGGAGCCCGCCAAGGATTTGCAGTTCGACACTCGGCAATTCGTCCGTCAGGTGGAAGCACTTCGCGTATCGCAGCCTGGGCCACTGGTGTTCCTGAATCTCGGCAGGGACACCTGGGCGGTGCGCTACATGATGAATCTGGATCATGACGAGCAGCCGTCGTTTATCAGCGCTGCAGACATCGAACGATTGAGCGCGTTACCGCGACCTTCGTGGGTCATTGTGGCGCGCAAGGAAACCGCGTTGCTCAAAGGCACGCCTCTGGAGCATCAGGCGCCAAGTTTTGAAGGGCGTTTGAATGACAACCCACTGATGGTGTTTCGGCTGGAATGAATCAGCCGCCTCATCTCAAAATTGCGACTTGGATAGCTCAAATTGCAGGCAACAAAAAACCCGCACTAGGCGGGTTTTTTGTGTGTTTCAGATGACATTTGCACCACCTGAAACTAATGAGTGGTGCCCAGAGACGGAATCGAACCGCCGACACTGAGCTTAAAACCGTAACCCCTTGAATTGCGGGGCTTGGAGGCCATCCGCACAAACGAAGTGTACTACCCCTGTGTACCACTGGCTAGGCTGGTGGGCAGTGTGCTATTACTCGATCGGACTTGGTTTAGTGCGAAGGGAGGATGGGTATGAGCAGGGTGTTCTTCAACTTAAAGGTATGTGGAAAGGAATCCCATCGTGAAGCTTTTCTAGACGGCTTCCTGCACATGAATCCGTTGGGGTTTTTCCGAAAGTATGAGGAAGGAGCGGTAGCCAACATCGCTGACCGGCACGAGGCAACTGTTTCGTTGTTGCAGCCGGGACAGTTCACTATGAAGATCACAAGTGAGCTCCTGCCAGGCGGCGAATATACAATCCCAGCAGAGGACTTGGCGGGGCCGTCGGTTATCCAATACGACGCGCACAACACTATGAACGTGCTCTGCCTCTATGCGGTGCATGAAAGGGGCTGCACCTTTGAGTCTGAGGACGACTTCGAGCGGTTCGTTGAGGCGCAGATGTTAAAGCCCGAGGTGGATGGCTTGGGCGACTATGCCGCTGTGGTGCTCGACACCGCCGCCTTCCAGCAAAGAGTGCTTCAAGTTATTCGAACCAATGGCTTCCGTGCCGTGGCAGGCCTGGTGGACTACTACGACCCTTCGACCTTCCACGGTTCATTTGACAATACCCAAGCTTTACTGAAAAAGCGGAGTGAGTTTTCCCATCAGCGGGAGTATAGGTTTGCTGTAGATCGGGACGTTCATGAGGAAGCGCCCTATACCCTTTCGGTGGGGTCGCTGCGTGACATTGCCATAGGGTGCCGGACATCTGAGGTCAACGAACTGATACGAAATTATCTTCATCAGATGAAGGCCCAAGGCGTTTTCGGATAGGCCTTAAAACGGGGCAAAAATCTGCGGAGCGTTAGTAAGTACTGAGATGGGATCGTTTCCCCCCTTACCAGGCTCCGCCCCTTTGATTCGTTGAGCGTCATACCGTTGCAGGGCTTTTTCGACAGCGAGTTGGTCACATCACATCGGGCAGCCGTCCCCGTTCTTCAAGCAATACGTTTATGTGGTCGTATGGGTATGCTTCAGCGGCAACGGCTGGAGGCCTGTCAAGTCGTTTTCGTTTAGATCGTGTTGACCATGTATACGGCAACAGGCATAGTGATACCACTTCAACGACAACAAGGGCTGCCCGCCATGCTTATCCACGCCTACCTCCGCGCCAGCACAGCAGACCAGGACGCCAACCGCGCCAAGCAGCAACTGAAGGACTTCGCCGCCCAACACGGCCACTCCCGCGTCCTGTACTACATGGAAAACGTCAGTGGTGCATCGCTACAGCGCCCGGAGCTGTTCCGTCTCCTGGAGGTAGCCGAGCCCGGGGACGTACTGTTAGTCGAGCAGGTTGACCGGCTTTCACGCCTGACGGAAGGGGACTGGCAGCAGCTCCGGACCATCATCAAGGCCAAGGGCGTCAAGGTCGTGTCTCTGGACCTGCCGACGTCACACATGGCCATGGCCCCAGCTAACACGAACAACGCCGCAGACGCCTTTACAGGGCGTGTTATAGAGGCCGTGAACGCCATGTTGCTGGACATGCTTGCCGCTGTAGCACGGAAGGACTACGAAGACCGCATCAGGCGTCAGCGGCAGGGCATCGAGAAGGCCAAGGAGGAGAAGCGCTATCAGGGTAAGTCCATTGACCAGGACAAGCACAGGCGCATCCTAGCGTGTCTAGGCAAGGGCATGAGCATCAGGGAAACAGCCGAGACAACCGGGACCAGCACGTCCACCGTCATCCGGGCAAAGAAGTTGGATAAGGAGTCGGTAGCGGGTTAGAGCGGGAGTGAAGCCTTGAATAGGGGGCACTGATGTTGTAGACGACAGGCTTTGCTGAATGTGACGCATACGACTGTAGAGCCTGCGTTCACGAAGGAGTTTAGGCAGCAACCAGCTACCACTTTCAATTGGCCTGGAACCACCGGCCCTGCTGGGTTTTAGCCATTAAAGCGGCAATTAGTGCCAGTCCTTGTAGAAAGCACCCGTCGCCCCCTTTAAGCGACCTCGGTGGAATTAGGGCCCTTCCTTGTCTAACCACACCGACATTCAGTCCGGCTGCACCTCAAACCCCACTCCTGCAAACCATTAACCCTGTCTGGAAAACCATGGCGGGGCGTTTGTGTTTGCTATCACGCTCCCCAAGGAACACTTATCCATGCACCACAACATTCCCTCCACCCTTGTACGCTTCAATCTGCATATACGCCGTGACCACGTCCAACGCCTGGCGCAACTTGCCCAGCTCCTGGTGAAGAAGAAGGGCCGCGACGTCCGCTTAGCCGAAGCCATCGAGCTTGCCCTGGTAGCGGGTCTTCACTGGAAGGACGCTGACCTCCTGGACTTGGCCATCCCCGACAACGCCGCCCCGTACTGGCTTCAGGTAGGCCCCGTAAGGCGTCCGGGCAGCGTCATCGTCCCCCGCGTTATCAAGCTGTAAGGGGGGGGCACATGGGAAACTTATCCACGACGACAGCCACCACCCCCACCACAGCAAAAGTCATCATTGCCCAGCTCTGCCGCTCCAAGGACTTCCAGGTACGGGCGAAGCTCTGCTCCCACACGGTTCAACGATACGCAACAGCTATCAAGGCGGGGCAGGAACTACCACCGCTCCAAGTTGCTTTGGTTGACGGCGTCCCGTGTCTTGTTGACGGCTATCACCGAGCTGAAGCCCTGGAATACCTGGGCTACGTGGAAGCGGAGGCAGTCATAACCGACACCACCAGGCACGAAGCTCAATGGATGGCAGCCACTGCCAACCTAACCCACGGACTCCCCCTCAAGACGCGTGAGCTGCGGCAGGTCTTCAGGGTCTACATTCGCACGGGCCGTCACAAGAAGGGCCGAGGGCGGTTGAAGTCCTACCGGGAAATTGCCCAGGATTTAGGGCGACCACACACCACCATCCGGCTCTGGATGGAGAAGGATTTCAAGAAGCTGTTCAACGAATACGGTGATGCAAATCGAAGGGCCAAGGGCGACGACGGCGTCCGCCCACCACCACCTCCAGGAGACGCAAGGGCCGCTATCGACCATCTTCACGCTGTCCGCGAAGCCTTCCAGGAAACAGTCTGCGCCGAGGCACGCGAGACCATACGGGTCTACCTCAAAGCCCTCAGTGATGACCTACTGGCTGACTGGAAAAACAGGATGGCCGACTTCTAACGCGGTCCCCTCCAGCCCATGCCAAACGGGCTTCTCAGCCTCAACTGTTCAACTTGAACACCTCCTATCGACAGAAAAGGGACGTAGCCCAGTAGCGGCGCGACCTCCAACGAATCAACCTCGAATACAAAAGGACATCAATCCATGACCACGTACATTGCTTACGTCGACGGCGCCTGCCCGAACAACGGTAAACCCAACGCCAAAGCTGGCTGGGGGGCCTACCTTACCAACCCACAGGGCGATACGCTGGAGTTATCCGGGCCGGTACCTGCTAACCAACCTCAGACCAACGGCCGAGCCGAACTGCTGGCACCACTGATGGCCCTCAGCCGATGCAAGCCGGGGATGGCTATCACGATCATTTCGGACAGCGAATACGTCGTTAAGGGGGCGATGGAGTGGCTCCCTGGATGGAAGGCTAGAGGCTGGCGAAAAGCCAACAAGAAGCCTCTTGAGCACCCCGACTTATGGAATCTTATTGACCAAGAAATGCAGAAGCGTGACATTCGCTTCCATTGGGTCAAAGGTCACAACGGCGATCCAGGTAACGAACGTGCCGACGTTCTGGCCTGCCGGGGAGCTAGCGGTGAGTGCGTTTCGGAACTGACGAGGGCTAACGCAACAGTGTAATCACCGGCGGGGGGAGTGGGCTTGCGGGCCCGCCCCCCTGTCGTTTTAGCTGGAGCTTCAGTGCAGAGCGGCGCCGGTGCCCTTTAAGTGGCGCTCCATGTAGGCCTGCATAACGTTGGACTTTTCAACCACGACCAGCTCTAACTGGACGGCTAATGCAAAATCCCCCGCCGCCTTCGCCATGTCATGGGTCTTCAGGGCTTCGCCGTATTCACGGCACAGCCGCTCCATTGCTTCACGGTGAGCGTCGGCCTGTTTCTCATGTTCGGTTGTGTCCATGGCAACCTCCATTGCGCTTGCGTGCGGCCCGACTCACAGAAGAAAGAGGGCCATACAGCTAAAGCTTAGCCGCTGATAACGACTCAAGAAACTGAGCAATGTTTGCCTGCACCGAACGATTGAGCGACTCCTTGAGACGTACCAGGCCGGAGAAGGCGTAACCCGGTGGGACAGTGCCTTCGGTGTAGACCTCCTTTTCAAACAGGGTCTTCCCTGTGCGGCGGCTTACAACGCTGTAACGCGCCCGTGACGGTGTGACCATCGTAATGCCGCCCGCAGGAGGATCTAGCTCCAGCACCTTGACGAAGATATTGACCTTTTCCGGGGCGTCATCGTTGAAGATACCGGCCTTGTCTATTGCCTCTACCAACGACTTTTCCCACAAGATTGGAAACCCTTCACCGTAGGTTGGTATGTCCCCTTTGATTTCACTCGGAAGGCCATAAGAGACCGATACGGCCTTGAGCTCCACTGGTTGCTGAGTCGTAGACCGCTGGACACCCGGCACCGAAAAGTTAGTGGGGGGCGCGGACACGCAGCCGGTCAGTACGGAGCCCAACAGAGCAAGCAGTGCAATGTGTTTAATCATGGTGAAGTCCTTTTCATAAGTGGCGGATAGTAGCGCCCCTTTCAGTCCTGTACTACCTGGCGGCTTCGTATATGCCCCTATCAAGAAGGGGGTTAATCAAGCTTGGGCGTTCCAGTGGGCAGGAGTCCGACTTCGCGTGCAATGCTTGGCAGGCGCAATAGCTGGTCTTGAAGTTGCGGGAGTAGTGCCCTTTCCCCGTATTTGCGGCTGACGCTGCCGTTGTCGTGGCCGGTCAATGCGTCACGTAGCTCCTCTGGGACGCTGACCTCTCGACACATGGTAATGAAGGTGTGGCGGAAGCCGTGGAGGGGGCTGACGCCCTTGGCCTCAACCATGGCGACATTCTTCAAGTACACGCCCCAGCGCTTGCCGAAGTTGTGCCCGTAGTAGCCACTCGCATTGGCCTCCAGCGATGGGAACAGAGGGCCGTTTTGTGGGAGGTCTGCGGCGTACTGCGCTAGGCCTAGTTCTATCAGGTCGGGATGTAGCGGCACCTTGCGGTGGCTCCCTGCTGTCTTGACCGTCCTGGTGTCCTTAGCGTCGTCTTCGTCGGGCGTAGTGAGGATGTCCACGAACCAGACCCCATCGTCGCTGCGGCGTATTTCGTTGGCCTTGAGCTGAGCAATTTCTTCCCGGCGGGCACCTGTGTAGCACAGTATCAAAGGCAACCAGAACCACGCCTCTCCGAACTTCGCGCGGGGTGGGTTGTAAGTGCGTTTGAAGACTTCGCTACTAAATATTTTTTTCAGCTCGGCGTTGGTGTAGTGGCGGCGGCGGGGGGTTCGATTTTCCTTGGCTGCTGCTCTTGTCAGGTCTCCAGTGACACCTGACGCCGTGACTGGGTTCTCGGCCAATAGACCCGCCTGGACAGCGTAAGAAAGAATCGACGACAAAGCCATCAAGCGGTTTTTTGCGGTCAGCTTACTCAGCGTCGGCAGTTGCTCCGCTTCGGCTTTTGCTATCAGTTGTGGCGCGGTCATGCCCCTACGGCCTTTGCCACCAGTGGGCATTCGTAGGAGGTCGTCGCTGAAGTTATGAACGGTTGCCTTGCTGATGGCGTGGACGGTAACGTCCCCGTAGAGCTCAATGAAGACTTTTACGGTGCCCGCGTACTCGTCTGTACGCTTGACGATGTCGCGGCTGTTGCTGCCCAGCTTCAACTCACGCTTCATCCACTCTTGCGTCAGGGCTGATAGGGGCTTGGAGGCTGGCTCAGGCGCTTTCTCAAAGCTCAGCGGCGCTGCCCTGGGTGTTGCCATTGGCGTGACGTGGTCGTGGTTGTAGCGGCTTAGGGCAGCGTCTGATAGGTGGAGCAATTGGGCCGCGAAGGCTATTTCAAGATTTCGGTAAGCGTCGGAGTCGTGAGGCACAGGCGTAAGCCCCTGGCGGGCGATTTCGTAATCCACGTGAACGGCTATCGCGGCAGCACAGCCGATATCCGGCCCAAGCAGATAAGTCGGGGCGCCTTTGGCATCGTAGAAAGCGCCAATGGTCTCAACGTCGCCGTCGACTTGGACTAGCCACGTCTTGAAGTTACCTGTCCGTGCCATCTCGGCCAGCTCATGTTCCGCCCAGCGCGTGGCAATTTGGACTGTGTCAGCTGCGGTGAAGTTGACCCCTTCCTTGAGCTGAAGTTTGGCTTGTTTGAAGAGGTCCATAGCCTTCACGTACTCGGCCGCGAAGAGGGGCTTGGCTTCGGCCAGGTTTTTTGTCTTCAGGCTGCTCTTCAGGTGCGTGCCTTTGCGGAGCAAGGGCTGAAGTTCCTGAGGGATACGAACCCGAAGGTAGTACGTCCCGTTGGTGTGCTTCCAGGGTTGAGCCATGATTGCCACGTGTGTACCCGCCATGTGTACCAGTATCGAGGCGGGTTACAGTTCTCCAGACGTGAAAAACCCCTGAGACCTTACGGAATCAGGGGTTTCGGTATTTGGTGCCCAGAGACGGAATCGAACCGCCGACACGGGGATTTTCAATCCCCTGCTCTACCGACTGAGCTATCTGGGCAACGGGGCGCATTAAACGGGTTTTTCAGGGGGTCGTCAAGCAAGTTTTCAAAAAATATTTAATTATTACCGTCGCTTACGTGCCGACCCCGGTTTTTGATCAATTATTGAGCAGGTGGCACGTAGCCGTCGGCCTTGGCGTAATCCTCGCCGGAAAAGAACTTGTCCATTTCGCCTGACAGGTATTTACGGTCTTCGGCGTTCATCATGTTCAGGCGTTTTTCATTGATCAGCAGCGTCTGGTGTTTCAGCCAGTCGCCCCATGCCTGAGCGGAGATATGATCGAAAATGTCCTGGCCCTTCGCACCTGGGTACGGAGGGCGTTCCAGGCCTGGCAATTCTTCGTTGTACTTGCGGCACATTACGGTGCGGGTCATGACGACTCTCCTGCGTTCAATACATCGGACGCGCGCTTCAGCAGTTTCTTTACCGGGGCGGCAAGGCCCAGGCGCGGCGGGGTGGCGAGGTTATACCAGAGCCAGTCGGCCTCGGCCACGTGATGGGCAGTTTCCTCGACCTGGACCAGCCAGGGTTCGATGGCCAGTTGGAAATGACTGAAAGTGTGGATCAGCCCTGGCAGTGCCTGGTGCTTGCCCAGTTCGAGCGCGTGCTGGTTGGCCAGGTGTTCGAGGTCTTGCAGGTCGTCCAGCTCGGGCAGGCTCCACAAACCGCCCCACAGGCCCGTGGAAGGGCGACGGTAAAGCAGAATCGCCCCTTCGGCATTGGCCAGCAGCGGCATCAGCGTGCGCTTCTGCGGGATGGTCTTGCGCGGCTTGGGGATCGGGTAGCGGGTCTCCAGGCCGAGCATATGGGCTTCGCAGTTTTTTTCCAGCGGGCACAGCAGGCAGCTGGGCTTGCTGCGCGTGCAGAGGGTGGCGCCCATATCCATCATCGCCTGGGTATAGGCATTGACGCGATCATGGGGCGTGAAGCGTTCTGCGGTGGCCCACAGTTGCTTGGCCACCTTCGGTTCGCCTGGGTAGCCTTCTTGCGCGGTAAAGCGTGCCAGCACGCGCTTGACGTTGCCGTCGAGGATCGGCGCGCGCAGGCCCATGCTCAGGCTGGCAATCGCGCCGGCGGTAGACAGGCCAATGCCGGGCAACTCAGTGAGCTTTTCGACATCCCTGGGAAACTCGCCGCCGTACTCGGCCACGATGATCTTCGCGGTCTTTTGCAGGTTGCGTGCTCGAGTGTAATAACCCAGGCCGGTCCACAGGTGCAGCACCTCGTCTTCCGGCGCGGCGGCGAGGGCTTCGACCGTTGGCAGCGAGGCCATGAAGCGGTCGAAGTAATTGAGTACGGTGCTGACCTGGGTCTGTTGCAGCATGATCTCCGAGACCCACACCCGGTAGGGCGTGATGCCCTGTTGCCAGGGCAGGTCATGGCGGCCGTGGCGGTCGTACCAGTCCAGCACCGCCGTTGAAAACTGCTCGTTTCTCATCGTTTGAACAGGCCTTTCAAAGCATCTTTGAGCTGCGGGTTGACCTTGTCGAGCTTCTCTTCCAGCTTCTCGCTGAGCTTGTTGCCGGCCGCCTTGATCGCGACCTGGCTCAGGCCGTCCTTGTCCAGGCGGCAAGCTTTGGCGCCCAGTTCCAGCGGGCCACGGCAGCGCAGTGGCACTTCGATGCCCTGGAAGTTGGCGCCGACTTCGCAGGCCGGGTCCGGTACTTCGCGCTGGTCGCCTTCGACGATGATGCCGACGCGGTAATCCATACCCAGTACGCGCAGGTCGACGTCACCGTTGCCGTTGACCGCCAGCCCTGGGATGCGCACTTTCAGGTCGGGGTTGTTGGCGACGCCATTACGGAAGGTCAGGTTGCCCTTCAACTCCTGGAACGGTGTGTCCTTGCCGCGTTGTTCGCCGCTCAAGGTCTTGCGGTTGAGCAGGGCGATACCGGTGCACAGTTGCTGCTCGAGGTTGGCATTGAGCAGCACGCCGTTGTTGATCACAAAGCTGGCGGTACCGTTGAGGCTGTCGATCAGGGCTTTCTGGCTGTTGCCGCGGCCGCTGAGGTTGCTGTCGAGGGTGACCTGGCCTTTCACCGGTGGCGTTTGTCCCTGGGCCTGCAGGATGCGTTCGACCGGTACCTGCTTGATCCGGCTTTGCAGGGCCAGCAGCGGAATGTCCTGGCGTACGTCCAGGCTGCCGTTGGCCTGGAAGGTGCCGTTGTAGAGCCCGCCGCTCAGGGTGTCGAGCTTGAGTTGGCCGTCGACGCCGGACGCCTTCAGCACGGCATTCTGGATCGGCAATTTACTCAGGGTCAGTTGGCCGAAGGCAAGGTCGGCATTGACATCCAGCTTGCGCAGGTGGGCCAGTGGCAGCAGTTTGTCCGTGCTCCAGGCGCCTTTGGTCGGTGCTTCCGGCAGTGGAGTGGTGCCCCCGGCCGCCATGGCGCCGGCTTCGCTGTTCTGCACTTCGGCCTGGCGGGCGGCGGTTGCGCCCTTGGCGGATTCGGACTTGGCCGGCAGGTAGTTGTCGGCGTTGAAGGTATCGCCCTTGAGCTGCACGCGTAGCGCTTGCTTGGCAAAGTCGTCCACGGCGACGCGGCCGGTGAAGGTGCTGCCATCGAGTTTCAGGTTCAGGTCTTCCAGCGCCAGGCTGGTCGGAGTGCCCTTGAGGCGGCTGACCAACTCGACCTTGCTCAGGCTGCCCTCGGCCATGGGCGGCAGCGGGTTGCCGACGCTGTCGAGGAACTTGGCCAGGTCAAACTGGGCGATGGACAGCGCGCCGCTGAGCTGCGGGGTCTTGTCCAGGTCGTTGACCTTCAGCTCGCCCAGGGCGCGCAGTTGGTTGGCCGAGAGTTTCAGGTTGGTCCATTCGGCGATATTGGCCGCCTGGTCCACCAGCAATTGGCCCTGGGTGGAGAAGGTCACGGTCTTGCCTTGCAGCGGCTCGCCCGTGGCTTCGCCGGTAACTTTCATGTCTTCGAACTGGTAGCGCTTGAGCGCGCGCTCGATACGCAGGTTGCCGTTGAGTTCGGTCTTGACGCGCATCACCGGCTGGTTGCTGCCGAAGAAGGCGGTGAGTTTCACCGGGATGCTCGCACCTTCGTGCACGGCGCCGGTGCTCAGCTGGATACTTTCGGCGCTGAATTGCTTGCCGGTCTGTTCATCGTTGTATTCGATGCGGGCGTTGTTGATCGTCAGGCTGTCGATATCCAGGCGGATCGGCTTTGACGGTTTTTCCGCTTCGGGCTCAGCAGGCGCTTGCGCTGGCGCGGGGGTTCCGGCAGTTGCCACCGGCGCGTTCTTGCCGATGTCTTCCCAGTTGCCATGGCCCTGCTTGTCGCGGTTCAGGCGCAGGTTCAGGCCTTCTACACGCACATCGCTCATCTGTACTTCGCGACGCAGCAGCGGCAGCACGCGCACCGACAGGCCGAGCATTTGCAGGTCGGCAAAGGGTTGGGTCGGCGTGGTCAGGGTCGCCACGCTGGCCTCGTGCAGTTCCAGGCCGAGCCAGGGGAACAGGCTCCAACCGATATCGCCATTGAGCGTCAGCTCGATGTGGGCCTTGTCGCGGGCAATCTGGCGAATCTCGTCTTTATAGTCGTTGGGATCGAAGAGGTGGGTCAGGGCAAAGCCCAGAGCCACAATGATCAGCAACAGCCCGAGAAGTACCAGACCCAGGATTTTGCCGAACGCTTTCATGGGCGAGTCCTTGTATGTCGATTTCAAAATTTAGCCGCAGAGTATAACGCCCGACGGCCTGCGTCAGGTCACCGATCGTTACATTGTATCCATGGCGGCGAAAGCGGGTTTTTGACGTCAATAAAACCGAAAAATCGCAAAAAGATGATGTCATTTTGGTTTTTCTGTCATCCGCTAATGCTAATCTTCGGCCGTTCGTTCGCCTTCTGCGACTTATCGTCGCGCCAAATGGAGCTTCACTCTACAAAAACGGCCACGCTTTGCGTGCAAGGCCGAGGGAGAGAGCGCCTGACGAACGCATACTAATAACTGGGGGATTCATCAATGAGCACTAGCACTGTGGCCGGCACTACCGCCGCACAGCCTGCGTTCCTGTCCAAGGAGCGCATTATCGCCAAGCCCGGGTTCAACCGCTGGCTGGTTCCACCGGCCGCCCTGGCCATCCACCTGTGCATCGGCATGGCCTACGGCTTCTCGGTGTTCTGGTTGCCGCTGTCCAAGGCGCTGGGTATCACCAAGCCGGTTGCCTGTGCGCCGGACATGAGCTTCATCGCCCAAGTCTTCTCGTCCCAATGCGACTGGCCCATCTCCATGCTGGGCTGGATCTACACCCTGTTCTTCATCTTCCTGGGCTGCTCGGCAGCGATCTGGGGTGGCTGGCTGGAACATGCCGGGCCACGCAAGGCCGGTGTTGTGTCGGCGCTGTGCTGGTGTGGCGGCCTGCTGATCTCGGCATTGGGTATCTATACCCACCAGATCTGGCTGATGTGGATCGGCTCCGGGGTCATTGGCGGTATCGGCCTGGGCCTGGGGTATATCTCGCCCGTATCGACCCTGATCAAGTGGTTCCCGGACAAGCGCGGCATGGCCACCGGCATGGCGATCATGGGCTTCGGCGGTGGCGCAATGGTGGGCGCCCCGCTGGCTGCTGCGTTGATGGGTCACTTCGCTTCGCCGACCAGCGTGGGCGTATGGCAGAGTTTCCTGGTGATGGCCGCGATCTACTTCGTGTTCATGATCGGCGGCGCGCTGTCCTACCGCGTCCCACCGACCGGCTGGAAGCCTGAGGGCTGGACCGCGCCGGCGAAAAAAGCCAGTAACGCGATGATCACTCACCGTCACGTGCACGTGAATGTGGCGTGGAAAACCCCGCAATTCCGCCTCGTATGGCTGGTGCTGTGCCTGAACGTATCGGCCGGTATCGGCATCCTCGGCATGGCTTCGCCGCTGCTGCAGGAAGTGTTCGGTGGCAAGCTGCTGGGTGTTGATGTGCCGTTTGGCCAGTTGGACGCCGGGCAATTGGCGTCGATTGCTGCCATCGCTGCGGGCTTTACCGGTTTGTTGAGCCTGTTCAACATCGGTGGCCGGTTCTTCTGGGCGTCGTTCTCCGACTACCTGGGGCGTAAAAACACCTACTTCGTGTTCTTCGCCCTGGGCTTTGCCCTGTATGCGCTGATCCCGAACCTGGGGCACCTGGGCAACGTGGCGCTGTTCGTCGCGGCGTTCTGCATCATCCTGTCGATGTACGGCGGTGGTTTTGCGACCGTCCCGGCCTACCTGGCCGACCTGTTCGGTACCCAGATGGTCGGCGCGATCCACGGTCGCCTGCTGACCGCATGGGCAGCCGCGGGCGTATTGGGCCCGGTGCTGGTGAACTACCTGCGTGAATATCAACTGAGCATCGGCGTCGAACGCGCTGCGGCCTATGACATCACCTTGTATATCCTCGCGGGTCTGCTGGTGCTGGGCTTTATCTGCAACATGCTGGTCCGCCCGGTGGCCGACAAGTACTTCATGACCGATGCAGAACTTGCCGCAGAGCAAGCGCTGGGCCATGACAAGGGGGCTGATGCCACCACTTCCCTGGAGTGGAAAGCCGCGTCCGGCACCGTGCCATTGGCGATCGCCGCCTGGTTGGTGGTGGGTATTCCGTTGGCGTGGGGTGTGTGGGTGACCCTGCAGAAGACGGCAGTACTGTTCCACTAAGTTGACTGCAAGCGGGCGCACCATCCTGGAGCGCCCGCTTGTATGCACATGTCTATCCCCGACACTCCCCGCTTCAACTCGTCAGTCTTATCCCCTTCGATGTTTCTGTTTAGCGCCCGCGCCCCTATAATGGCTGCCTTTTTCGCCCAATGATTTTGCGGAGCTGGTGATGGCCGAACGTAAGGCGTCCGTCGAGCGCGACACTCTGGAAACCCAGATCAAAGCCTCGATCAACCTGGATGGCACCGGAAAGGCCCGATTTGATATCGGTGTACCTTTTCTTGAGCACATGCTGGACCAGATCGCCCGTCACGGGCTGATCGACCTGGATATCGTCAGCAAGGGCGACCTGCATATCGACGACCACCACACGGTGGAAGACGTAGGCATCACCCTCGGCCAGGCGTTTGCCAAGGCCATCGGCGACAAAAAAGGCATCCGTCGCTACGGCCACGCCTATGTCCCGCTGGACGAAGCGCTGTCGCGTGTGGTCATCGACTTCTCCGGCCGCCCAGGCCTGCAGATGCACGTGCCGTACACCCGCGCCACCGTGGGCGGCTTCGATGTCGACCTGTTCCAGGAGTTCTTCCAGGGCTTCGTCAACCACGCACTCGTCAGCCTGCACATCGACAACCTGCGCGGCACCAACACCCACCACCAGATCGAAACCGTGTTCAAGGCTTTCGGCCGCGCGCTGCGCATGGCCGTGGAGCTGGATGACCGCATGGCCGGGCAAATGCCCTCGACCAAGGGCGTCCTGTAATGCAGACGGTCGCGGTTATCGATTACGGCATGGGTAACCTGCACTCGGTGGCCAAGGCCCTCGAGCACGTAGGGGCCGGCAAGGTGCTGATCACCAGCGATGCCAATGTGATTCGCGAAGCCGACCGCGTGGTGTTCCCCGGTGTAGGTGCAATTCGCGATTGCATGGCCGAAATTCGCCGCCTGGGCTTTGACAGCCTGGTGCGCGAAGTCAGCCAGGATCGCCCGTTCCTCGGCATCTGCGTGGGCATGCAAGCCTTGCTCGACAGCAGTGAAGAGAACGACGGCGTTGACTGCATCGGCCTGTTCCCGGGCAAAGTGAAATTCTTCGGCAAAGACCTGCATGAAGACGGCGAACACCTGAAAGTCCCGCACATGGGCTGGAACGAAGTCCGCCAGACCGTGGATCACCCGCTGTGGCACGAAGTGCCGGACATGGCGCGTTTCTACTTCGTGCACAGCTACTACATCGCCGCCGGTAAACCGGGCCAGGTGGTGGGGGGCGGGCACTACGGCGTCGACTTCGCCGCAGCGTTGGCCGAAGGTTCGCGGTTTGCCGTGCAGTTCCACCCGGAGAAGAGCCATACCCATGGCCTGCAATTGCTGCAGAACTTCGCCGCCTGGGATGGACGCTGGTAAATGGCCAGGAAGCCGAAGCTGCCAATCTTGAACCTCACGCCCGAACAGGAGAGTGAGGCTACCCTCAAGATCAAGCGCTTCATGGAAGACCGCTTCGAGCTCAAGCTGGGCTCGTTCGAGGTCGCCGAGATTCTTGAGCTGTTCACCACCGAAGTGGCTCCGCATTATTACAACAGGGCGATTTTCGATACGCAGACGCTCCTTAAAGAAAGGTTCGAAAGCATCGAAAGCGACCTGTGGTCGCTTGAGAAACCCTGATTTCCAAGCATTGCTGAATATCGAATAAGGTTTGCCAGATGCTGATTATCCCCGCTATCGATCTCAAGGACGGCGCCTGCGTACGTCTGCGCCAAGGCCGTATGGAAGATTCCACCGTGTTCTCCGATGACCCGGTGAGCATGGCTGCCAAATGGGTGGAAGGGGGCTGCCGTCGTCTGCATCTGGTGGACTTGAACGGCGCCTTCGAAGGCCAGCCGGTCAACGGCGAGGTGGTCACCGCGATCGCCAGGCGCTACCCGAACCTGCCGATCCAGATCGGCGGCGGTATCCGCTCCCTGGAAACCATCGAGCATTACGTCAAGGCCGGCGTGAGCTACGTGATCATCGGCACCAAGGCCGTGAAAGACCCGGCCTTCGTCGCCGAAGCCTGCCGCGCGTTCCCGGGCAAAGTGATCGTGGGCCTGGACGCTAAAGACGGTTTCGTCGCCACCGACGGCTGGGCTGAAATCAGCACCGTGCAAGTCATCGACCTGGCCAAGCAGTTCGAAGCCGACGGCGTGTCCGCCATCGTTTATACCGACATCGCCAAAGACGGCATGATGCAGGGCTGCAACGTGCCGTTCACCGCTGCGCTGGCCGCTGCGACCAGGATCCCGGTGATCGCTTCCGGCGGTATTCACAACCTGGGCGACATCAAGTCGCTGCTGGACGCCAAGGCGCCAGGGATCATCGGCGCCATCACCGGCCGTGCGATCTACGAAGGCACCCTGGACGTCGCCGAAGCCCAGGCTTACTGCGATGCCTACAACGGCTGAGGACTGACCATGGCGCTGGCCAAACGCATCATCCCTTGCCTGGACGTCGACAACGGTCGCGTGGTCAAGGGCGTCAAGTTCGAGAACATCCGTGACGCCGGCGACCCGGTGGAAATCGCCCGTCGCTACGATGAGCAAGGTGCCGACGAGATTACCTTTCTCGACATCACCGCCAGCGTCGACGGCCGCGACACCACGCTGCATACCGTCGAGCGCATGGCCAGCCAGGTGTTTATCCCGCTGACCGTGGGCGGTGGCGTGCGCACCGTGCAAGACATTCGCAACCTGCTCAATGCCGGTGCGGACAAGGTCTCGATCAATACCGCTGCGGTGTTCAACCCGGAGTTCGTCGGCGAAGCCGCGCAGCACTTCGGCTCGCAATGCATCGTGGTAGCCATCGACGCCAAGAAAGTCTCCGGCCCGGGCGAAACCCCGCGCTGGGAGATCTTCACCCACGGCGGTCGCAAGCCGACCGGCCTGGACGCGGTGGAGTGGGCGATGAAGATGGAAGGCCTGGGCGCCGGGGAAATCCTGCTGACCAGCATGGACCAGGACGGCATGAAGAACGGCTTCGACCTGGGGGTGACCCGCGCCATCAGCGATGCGCTGGGTATTCCGGTGATCGCCTCAGGCGGTGTCGGTAACCTGCAACACCTGGCCGACGGCGTGATCGAAGGCCATGCCAGCGCGGTGCTGGCGGCGAGTATTTTTCACTTTGGCGAATACACCGTTCCTGAGGCCAAGGCCTACATGGCGGCGCGCGGTATCGTCGTTCGCTAAACGTTGCTGGACACCATGGCAGGCGCGCGGCACTCTCTGCGCTTGCCATGGATTCCGGTAGCCTTCATGTTCAAACAACTGCTTCTTGCTGTCGCCAGCACGTCCATTCTCTTGGCCGGCTCGGCCCATTGCACAGAGGAACCGTCTGACGCCTCCCTGGTGTTGCTGACGGAAAATTTCCCGCCCTACAACATGGCCAGGAACGGTAAGAACTTCGCCAAGGACGAGAACATCGAAGGCATCGCCGTGGACATCGTGCGCGAGACCTTCAAGCGTGCCGGCATTTCCTACAATCTCACCCTGCGTTTTCCCTGGGAGCGAATCTACAAACTCGCCCTGGAGAAGCCCGGCTATGGCGTGTTCGTGATGGCGCGTCTGCCGGATCGTGAAGCGCTGTTCAAGTGGGTCGGCCCCATCGGCCCGGATGATTGGGTGCTGCTGGCCAAAGCCGACAGCAAGATCCAGCTCGATGACCTGGAGCACGCGCGGCGCTACAGGATCGGCGCCTATAAAGGCGACGCCATCGCCGAGACCCTGGAGAAGCAGGGCCTTAACCCGGTGGTGGTGTTGCGCGACCAGGACAACGCGCAAAAGCTTATGGATGGCCAGATCGACCTGTGGGCCACCGGCGACCCGGCCGGGCGTTATCTTGCGCGCCAGGTCGGTGTGACGGGGCTCAAGACCGTGCTGCGGTTCAACAGTGCTCAGTTGTACCTGGCGCTGAACAGGGATGTGCCGGATGAGACGGTAGCCAAGCTGCAGGCGGCGTTGGATCAGTTGCGCTCTGAAGGGCGGGTGGAACAGATCATGGCTAACTATTTGTAGCGGTAGGTGCCGTTCTTGCCGTGCCCAGCCATGGCTTGATTGCTGCGCACACTGATCATCAACTTGATATCTATCCAGTCGATGCCCTGGGCCTTGAGCTTGGGTAACTCGCGCTCCAGCACTGCCAGGGTTTGTGGGTAAGGGTGGCCGATCATCACCACCGAACCCTGTTTGTGCGCCAGTTTGATCGCGGTTTGCAGTTGCGTGGTGATCGCCGCTTCGGTGCGTTCGTCATCGAGAAACACATCCCGCGAAACATGCGCCAGGCCAATCTTCTGCGCTTCGGCAGCGGCTACGGTCTGCGCGCTGGTGCGGCTGTCGACGAAGAACTTGTTGCGCCGTTGCAGCTCGGCCATCAGCCAGGCCATGGCGGCCGGTTGCGCGGTCATGCGGCTGCCCATGTGGTTGTTGATACCGGCGGTATAGGGCACGGCGTTGAAGGCCGCGTCCAGGCGTTTGCCCAACTCTTCGATAGACAGCTCGGGGTGCCAGGCGAACGGGCCGGTGGCGGGGTCCATGGGCATGTGCAGGATCACGATCTTGCCGGCCTTGTGCGCTTCGCGGGCGAATTCGGCGGCGTGGGGCGTGTCGGGCATGATCGCCGTGGTCACCGGCCCAGGCAGGGCAAGCACGCGACGATCCCGGGTCAGGTTTTGCCCCAGGTCGTCGATGATGAGGGTCAGGTAGGCTTTGTGGGATTCGCTGGCAGGGGCCGCGTAGGCGACCCCTGCCAGGCTGCATAGCACAGCGATGATCAGGGCAACACGCATATCAACGACTGCGTGTAATGCTCAAGCCCTTGAGCAGGCTCAGCGCCTGGGCCAGCTGGTAATCATCGTCCTGCGGCATCGGCTTGGCTTTCTTGCTGCTGCCGGTTGGCTGGTCGGCACCGCCGTTGCCATTGCCCAGGTGACCTTGCAGGTCCGCTTCCTTGTAGTACTCGCTGTCGATTTCGTTGGTGATCTTGGCCTTGCGCACTTCGATGTCCGGCACGATGCCCTGGGCCTGGATCGAGCGGCCGTTCGGCGTGTAGTACAGCGCGGTGGTGATCTTCAGCGCACGCTCGTTGTTCAGCGGCAACACGGTCTGCACCGAGCCTTTGCCGAAGCTGGTGGTGCCCATCAGCACGCCGCGTTTCTGGTCTTGCAGGGCGCCGGCGACGATTTCCGACGCCGAGGCGCTGCCGCCGTTGATCAGCACAGCCAAGGGTACGTTTTCGCTGAGGTCGTTGCCGGTGGCCGAGAAGCGCAGCTCGGAGTTGGCGATACGACCCTTGGTGTAGACGATCAGGCCCTTGGTGATGAAGTGGTCGACCACTTCCACCGCCGACTGCAGCACGCCGCCTGGGTTGTTGCGCAGGTCGAGCACGATGCCGCTGAGTTTCTTGCCGTTGTCCTTGCGCAGCTTGGCCAGGGCCTTGGCCACTTCGTCGCCGGTCTTGACCTGGAATTGGGTGATGCGGATGTAACCGTAGCCCGATTCCAGCAGCTGGCTCTTCACGCTCTTGACCACGATGGTTGCGCGGGTGAGCGTCACGTCAAACGGGTTGCCGCCGTCGCGCACCAGGGTCAGGGTGATTTTCTGGCCGATCTTGCCGCGCATCTTGTCGACGGCTTCGGTCATGGTCTGGCCACGGGTCGGCTGGCCGTTGATCTTGACGATAAAGTCACCGGCCTGGATGCCGGCCTTGGACGCCGGGGTGTCATCGATTGGCGAGACCACCTTGATATTGCCGTCTTCGGCGCCGACTTCAATGCCCAGGCCCCCGAATTCGCCGCTGGTGCTTTCCTGCAGCTCGGCGAAATCTTCCGGACCGAGGTAGGCGGAGTGCGGATCGAGGTTGCTGAGCATGCCCTTGATGGCATTTTCCAGCAGGGTCTTGTCGTCTACAGGTTCGACATAGGCTGCCTTGATCCGGTCCATGACCTCGGCAAAGGTGCGCAGCTCGTCCAGCGGCAACGGCGCCTTGGTGGTCGCGGCCGTGGCGGCGGGTGCAGCCGGGGCGGCCTGGTCGGCAAAAGCCAGAGGCGCGCCGATCACCAGGGCGATCGTCAGGGCCAGCGAAGTGAGGCGGGACAAATGCAGCATGTCGAACGAACTCCTAATGTAGATGCGACCCTATCCTTGGGACCGGCACCATTGTGCGGGATCGCTCGGGCGACCCTGCTGACGAATAGCGAAGTACAGCGCTGGGGTGTCCTGGCCGCCACTGTTACCGACAGTGGAGATGGATTCACCGGCTTTTACAACATCACCTGCCGACTTGAGTAACGTCTGATTGTGGCCATAAAGGCTTAAATAGCCATTACCGTGGTCGAGAATCACCAACAAACCGGCGCCCCTCAGCCAATCGGCAAACACCACGCGCCCACCGTGTACGGCATGGACCTGGCTGCCGGCAGAGGCGCTGATCATCACCCCGTCCCACTTGGCGCGGGTGTCATCGCCACGGGTTTCCCCAAAGCGTGCCAGTAGTCGACCATCAACTGGCCATGGAAGTTTGCCGCGCGCTGAAGCAAAAGGCCCGCCGAAGGACTCGCCAGCACTGGAAACCAGCGGGCCAGGAGCGGCATGCGCCGGTTTGCGGGGCGCCGGGGCATCGGTGGTGGCTGCCAGTTCGGCCTCACGCTGGCGCTTTTTTTCGGCTTCCTGCTGGGCTATCAGCGCTTTCTGTCGCGCTTCTTCGGCCTCACGTGCCTGGCGTGCCAGGGTTTCTTCAATGGTCTTGAGCACTTTGGCCAGGTCGGCCTGGTCTTGCTCGCGGGCCTGGAGCTTGGCGTCGCGGGCCTTCACGTCGTCATTGAGCTTGGCCAGGGCCAGCTGGCGCTCCTTGCGGACCTTGTCCAGCTCGTCGCGCTGGGCGTTGAGGCTGGCTTTCTGGTCCTCCAACTGCGACTGCTGGTTGGCGATTTCCTGTTCGACGTTGACCAACTGGCGCAGGGTCTCGTTGAAGCTTTTCAACTGCTCCAGTCGGGCCTTGCTCAGGTAGTCGTAGTAGGTCAGGGTGCGCGCGAATTTTTCCGGGTTCTGCTGGTTGAGCAACAGTTTGAGGTATTCCTGGCGGCCGCTCTGGTAGGCGGCGCGGGCCTGGATTGCGATCAAACGCTGCTGTTCAACGCGTGCGCTCTGGAGTTTTTTTTTCTCAGCGTCGAGTCGCTCCAGTTCCGACTCGCTCTTCTTTAGTTCTTTTTGCAGCTCCTGGACCTGCTTCTCCAGCTTGCCCATTTCGGTTTCCGTGCCGCGCAGGTCTTTCTGCACCCCGGATTTTTCTTCCTGGAGCTTGCCGAGCAGTTTTTTCAGCTCGGTAATGTCCTGACGCGTAGCGTCCAACTGTTGTTGAGTTTGTGCACGCTCGTCGGCAAACGCCGGTTGGAGCAGGCAGACAAGAGCAAGGGTAATCAAGGCGCGAAGCATAGAGGCGGGCGACACCAGGGAAAGGGACGGCCTAGTATGCCCGCCAAGCGCCGCAAAAAAAACGCCCAATTCGGACTGGAAGGCAAGATAGGTGCCGAGTGGTGGCGGTATGGCAAAAAGACATCTACCAAACACCGCGAAGCTAATGTGGGAGGGGGCTTGCCCCGATTGCGGTGTGTCAGCTGAATAGGTGTTGGCTGACCCACTGCTATCGGGGGCAAGCCCCCTCCCACACTGTTGTTTGGATCAGACCAGGATCGAGGTCCCGGTCATCTCTTTCGGCTTCTCCAACCCCATCAGCATCAACATGGTCGGCGCCACATCCGCCAGCACGCCGCCATCACGGACTTTGAAGTCGCGCTTGCCGACGTAGATGAACGGCACCGGCTCGGTCGTGTGGGCGGTGTGGGCCTGGCCTGTGGATTCGTCGGACATCTGCTCGCAGTTGCCGTGGTCGGCGGTGATCAGCGCCTCGCCGCCGACTTTTTCCAGGGCGTCGACGATGCGGCCGACGCACAGGTCCAGGCATTCCACGGCCTTGGTCGCAGCTTCCAGGTTGCCGCTGTGGCCCACCATGTCACCGTTGGCGTAGTTGACCACGATCACGTCGTAGCGCTGGTGGTCGATGGCGTCGACGATCTTGTCGGTGACTTCCGGCGCGCTCATTTCCGGCTGCAGGTCGTAGGTGGCGACTTTTGGCGACGGGATCAGGATGCGCTCTTCGCCAGGGAACGGTTCTTCACGCCCGCCGGAGAAGAAGAAGGTCACGTGGGCGTATTTCTCGGTTTCGGCAATACGCAGCTGGGTCTTGCCGTTCTTCGCCAGGTAGTCGCCCAGCACGTTGTCCAGGCTGCCGGCAGCAAAGGCAGCGGGGGCCGGGATGCTGGCGGCGTATTGGGTCAGGCCGACGTATTGGACTTTTGGCTGGCGCGCACGCTCGAATTCCTTGAAACCGTCTTCGACAAACACACGGCTCAGCTCGCGGGCACGGTCGGCGCGGAAGTTCATGAACACCACGGCGTCTCCGTCTTCGACCTTTACCGGCTCGCCGATGGTGGTGGCCTTGACGAATTCATCGCTCTCGCCACGGGCGTAGGCAGCTTCCAGGCCTTCCTGGGCGGTGGCGGCGTGGAATTCGGCCTGGCCGTCGACGATCAGGTTGTAGGCCTGGGATACGCGGTCCCAACGGTTGTCGCGGTCCATGGCGAAGTAGCGGCCCACCAGGCTGGCGATGCGGCCCTTGCCCAGGGCGGCGAAAGTGGCGTCCAGCAGCTCGATGGAGGATTGCGCGCTTTTTGGCGGGGTGTCGCGACCATCGAGGAAGGCGTGCAGGTAGATCTTGTCGGCGCCGCGCTTGAAGGCCAGCTCGGCCATCGCCACCAGATGGTCCTGGTGACTGTGAACGCCGCCGTCGGACAGCAGGCCCATGAAGTGCACGGCCTTGCCGGCGGCCACTGCTTTATCTACCGCTGCGCAGATAGTCGGGTTCTCGAAGAACTCGCCATCGCGGATCGATTTGGTCACGCGAGTGAAGTCTTGATATACCACTCGTCCGGCGCCGAGGTTCATGTGGCCGACTTCCGAGTTGCCCATTTGGCCGTCCGGCAGGCCCACGTCCATGCCCGAGCCGGAGATCAGGCCGTTGGGCACCGTCGCGGTCAGACGGTCGAGTACCGGCTTCTTGGCCGCGTACACCGCGTTGTCGTGGTGGCTTTCACTGTGTCCGAAGCCATCGAGAATTATCAGGACCAAAGGTTTAGGCGTGGTAGTCATAGATCCTCTCGCGGCGGTAATAAAGGAAGGCAATTGAAAAGGGAGTGGCAGTTTAAAGCGAAGTTCCGACCACGTCACCGCTTTACGGGGGTTGGCCCCCCCTGACGGCTGTGTATACTTACCGCCATTTTAACGCCCTGGAACCTCCTTGATGGTTGATCACCTGATTGCATTTGCCACTGCCCACTATCTGCTCGTGGGTGCCTTCGTCATCCTGCTGGCGCTGCTGATCGCTCACGAATTGAGCCGTGGTGGCCGCAGCCTGAGCACGTCGGAGCTGACCGCGCTGGTTAACAAGGACGAGGCCATTGTGGTGGATATTCGCCCGGCCAAGGATTTTGCCACGGGCCATATCGTCGGTGCCCTGAACATCCCTCAGGACAAGCTGATCGCGCGCCTGCCCGAGCTGGAAAAGCACAAGGCCAAGACCATCATCCTGGTCGACGCTCAGGGCCAGCACGCCGGCACCCACGCCCGCGAAATGCTCAAGACCGGTTTCATCGCCGCCAAGCTGTCCGGTGGCATCAGCAGCTGGCGCGCCGACAACCTGCCGCTGGTGAAGTGATATGAGCCAGGTCGTCGTATATTCCAGCGATTGGTGCCCTTACTGCATGCGGGCCAAGGCCCTGCTGGAGAAGAAGGGCGTTGCCTTCGAAGAAATCAAGGTCGATGGCAAGCCCCAGGTGCGTGCCGAAATGGCCCAGAAGGCGGGGCGCACGTCCGTGCCGCAGATCTGGATCGGCGCCAGGCACATCGGTGGGTGCGACGACCTGTTTGCCCTGGAGCGCGCCGGTAAACTCGATGCGCTGCTGCTCGTCTGACTCCTAACCCCTAAAAGACCCCAAGATCAAGAAGGATCTGCGATGACTGACCAACAGAACACCGAAGCAGCAGAAGCCCAAGGCCCACAATTTTCGCTGCAGCGTATCTATGTGCGTGACCTGTCGTTCGAAGCGCCGAAAAGCCCGGCGATCTTCCGCCAGGAATGGACTCCAAGCGTTGCCCTGGACCTGAACACCCGTCAAAAGGCACTGGAAGGCGACTTCCACGAAGTCGTTCTGACCTTGTCGGTCACCGTCAAGAATGGCGAAGAAGTGGCCTTCATCGCTGAAGTGCAACAGGCCGGTATCTTCCTGATCCAGGGCCTGGACGAAGCGTCCATGAGCCACACCCTGGGTGCGTTCTGCCCGAACATCCTGTTCCCGTATGCCCGCGAGACCCTGGACAGCCTGGTCACCCGTGGTTCGTTCCCTGCGCTGATGCTGGCTCCGGTGAACTTCGATGCCCTGTACGCTCAAGAGCTGCAGCGCATGCAACAGGAAGGCGCGCCGACGGTTCAGTAATCTCGAACCCGACGCAGAACCCAATGTGGGAGGGGGCTTGCTCCCGATAGCGGTGGATCAGTCACCTAGATGTCGACTGACACTCTGCCATCGGGAGCAAGCCCCCTCCCACATTTGTTATGTGTGCTATTTGAAGCCGAGTTGGCGCCAGCCTTCGTAGACGGCAACGGCGACGGTGTTCGACAGGTTCAAGCTGCGGCAGCCTTCGCGCATCGGCAGGCGCAGGCGATGGCCGTCGGGCAGGGCGTCGAGTACCTCGGCTGGCAGGCCACGGCTTTCCGGGCCGAACAGGAAGGCGTCGCCCTCGGCAAAGCTGGCATCATGAAACGGCCGCGAGCCTTTGGTGGTGAACGCGAACAAGCGCGGGTGTCCGAGGCTTTCCAGGCAGCTGACCAGGTCGGCATGGCGCTGGAGGGTGGCGTACTCGTGGTAGTCCAGCCCGGCACGACGAAGACGCTTGTCGTCCATGTCGAAGCCCAGGGGCTCGATCAAATGCAGGTGGCAGCCACTGTTGGCGCATAGCCTGATAACGTTGCCGGTATTCGGCGGAATTTCTGGTTGAAAAAGGATGACGTGAAACATGCACGGCTCCGAAGGCAAAGATGCGCTGCATTCTACCCCTGAAGAAGACCCAAGGCCGAAGCTAATGCCGAGGGTCATGGGCTCATTGGCGATTGTCGGCCTGATGGTGGGCCTGATGATCGGCCGCCTGACCACTCCTGACCCGGTCGAGTTGCAGCAGGTAGAGACGGCTGCGGACGGTGTGGTGGTGTGGTTCAACAGCGAACCCAAGCTGCACGGCGAGCACATCGACGGCACCGTGGCGCTGTTGTTCGACGCGCAAGGCAAGGCCGCCAGTGGGCAGCTCAAGGTCAACGACAAGGATGTGAACTGGCGCGTGCGCAAGACCGATGCGGGCTTGCTGCTGAACCTGGTGGCGGCTCGGCCGTTGCGCGGGGAGTGGAAAGGGGAGAAGGCCGATGGCCGCTGGCGGCTGGAGATCCATCTCCAAGAGCAATAAAAGAGGGAATCCCCGGCCTGCCTGTACCAAGGTTCCCAAAACGGGCTGGAGCTATGGGCGCTGAGCCACATAAGCCCCGGGTGTAAAGAAGGGAGTTCCCGGCCTGCCTGTACCAGGGCTCCCAAAACGGGGTGAAGCCAGAGGCTTCGGTGTTAAAGAGGGAGTCCTCGGCCTGCCTGTACCGAGGTTCCCGAAAGCGGTGTAGAGCGCGACGCGGTTCGCATCAAGCACCCCGGGTGTAAAGAGGGGATTCTCGGCCTGCCTGTACCAAGGTCCCCGAAACTGGGTTGTACTGGGGTTATTGCAGGGCGCGTGCCAGAGTGGCTAAGTTGTGGCAAAAAATTTCTCCAGAAAGCGCAAAGCCCCGGAATACGGGGCTTTGGTGTTTTCGAGGTTCAGCATTTTCTTAACAAAACGTTAGTTTCGGGCGTGGAACGTGTGCGCGATGCTAGAACAGGGTGCATTGAAGCGGTGCACGATTCTGAGTCCGTGTGGAGGTCCAAATGTGGGAGGGGGCTTGCTCCCTCCCACATTAGACCTCGGTAGATTAGAGATCAGGCGTCGTCGCCCTCATCGTCATCACCACCATCGACCTTCATGCCCAACTCCTTGATCTTGCGCGTCAGGGTGTTGCGACCCCAACCCAGCAACACGGCGGCATCGCGACGGCGGCCGGCGGTGTGCTTCAGGGCCGTTTCGATCATGATCCGCTCGAACGCCGGCACGGCGCTGTCCAGCAAGTTCGACTGGCCGCGTGCCAGGGCCTGGTCGGCCCATTGGCGCAGTGCCTGCTCCCAGTTGGTCACAGGGGCCGAATCCTGCGGCAGGCTCAGCAGCTCCGGCGGCAGGTCGCCGATGTGCACTTCGCGGCCGGACGCCATCACGGTGATCCAGCGGCAGGTGTTCTCCAGCTGGCGCACGTTGCCGGGCCACGGCAGGTTTTTCAGGTATTCCTCGGTCTCGCTTTTCAGCAACTTCGGCTCGACGGCCAGCTCCTGGGCGGCGCGGCTGAGGAAGTGGCGGGCGAGGGTCGGAATATCTTCGCGGCGGTCCGACATCCGTGGGATATGGATGCGGATCACGTTGAGACGGTGGAACAAGTCCTCACGGAACTTGCCTGCGTGCACCAGGGTTTCCAGGTTCTGGTGAGTCGCGGCGATGATGCGCACATCGACCTTGACCGGTGTGTGCCCGCCCACGCGATAAAACTCGCCGTCCGCCAGTACGCGCAGCAAGCGGGTCTGGGTGTCGGCCGGCATGTCGCCGATTTCATCGAGGAACAGCGTGCCGCCGTCCGCCTGTTCGAAACGCCCGCGACGCAGGTTGGCTGCGCCGGTGAACGCGCCTTTCTCATGGCCGAACAGCTCGGACTCCATCAGATCCTTGGGAATCGCCGCCATGTTCAGCGCGATAAACGGCGAGGCCGCGCGCGGGCTGTGACGGTGCAGGGCGTGGGCCACCAACTCTTTACCGGTACCCGACTCGCCGTTGATCAGCACGGTAATGTTGGAGTGGCTCAAGCGACCGATGGCGCGAAACACTTCCTGCATCGCCGGCGCTTCACCGATGATTTCCGGGGTGCGGGTCAGGGTCGGTGGGGCTTCCTGGTTCTGTTGTTCCTGGGCGTGCTGGTTGGCGCGCTTGACCAGCGCCACGGCCTCGTCCACGTCAAACGGCTTGGGCAGGTACTCGAAGGCACCGCCCTGATAGGACGCGACAGCGCTGTCCAGATCCGAGTGCGCAGTCATGATGATCACCGGCAGGCGCGGGTGCTGCTCGCGAATCCGCGCCAGCAGGTCCAGGCCACTGGCGCCGGGCATGCGGATGTCGGAGATGATCACGTCGGGCTGCTGACGCGCCAGGCGGCTCATCACCCCGTCGGCGCTGTCGAAGCTCTGGGTGGTCATGCCTTCCTGTTGCAAGGCTTTCTCGAGGACCCAGCGGATAGAACGGTCGTCATCGACGATCCACACAGTTTCACTACGGCTCATGTCGATGAGGCTCCTTGTTCCAGAGGCAGAAAGATCGAGAATGTGGTGTGGCCGGGATGGCTCTCACATTCGATCAGACCCTGGTGCTGGCTGATGATGTTCTGGGTAATGGCCAGGCCCAGCCCGGTACCGTCCGGGCGGCCGCTGACCATGGGAAAGAAGATGGTTTCCTGAAGTTCCGCAGGGATGCCTGGGCCGTTGTCGATGATCTCAACCTTGGTCACCAGGCGATGGCGCACGTGGCCGATGGTGAACTGGCGCAGGGCGCGGGTGCGCAGGCTGATGCGGCCCAGGCGCAACTCGTTCTGGCTGCTGATGGCCTGCATGGCATTGCGTACGATATTGAGCACCGCCTGGATCATCTGCTCGCGGTCGATCAATACGTCGGGAATGCTCGGGTCGTAGTCGCGCACCAAGGTGATGCAGCCCTGGCTTTCGGCCTCGACCAACTGACAGACGCGCTCCAGTACTTCGTGCACGTTGGTCATCGCCAGCGACGGCAGCTTGTTGGAGCCGAGCATGCGGTCCACCAGGTTACGCAGGCGGTCAGCCTCTTCGATGATGACGTTGGTGTAGTCCTTGAGGTGCTCGTCCGGCAGCTCGCGGGCCAGCAACTGCGCCGCGCCGCGAATGCCACCCAGCGGGTTTTTGATCTCATGGGCCAGGCCGCGTACCAGCATCTTGCTGGTTTCCTGCTTGGACAGCTGGGCTTCTTCCTTGGTGATTCGCAGCAGGCGGTCGCGGGGGTGCACTTCAAGCAGCAGCAGGGTGGCGCCGTTGCTCAGGATCGGGGTCACGGCGTAGTCGACGGTCAGCGTCTGGCCGGTCAGTGCCGTGAGCATCGCTTCACGCTTGGTGAACGGATGTGCCTGCTCCACGGCTTGGCGCAACGAACTCAAGGCTTCGGCCGACTCGGTGAACAATTCGCTGATGAACTGCCCATGGCTGCGCTGGCCACTGATGGCCAGGAGCATTTCCGCCGCCGGGTTCATGTACTCAAGGCGCAGGTCGTCATTGAGCAGGATGGTCGCGGTGGTCAGGTTGTCGAGTAGCAAACGGTGCAGTGCATCGCTGATGGTCATCGGGACCTCTTTTGGAGCAAGGCGCGGGCTTGAGGCACACGCTGATACAAGGAAAATGCAAAAACCAAACCAAGGCTCCGAAAAGAAGCGTTAAACCCCTGAAATAGGGGTTTAAGGCGCGAAACTGTGGCGTTCTGCCAGCTTGATCGGGAAGTTTCGAACCAAAATGGTGTGTGTCGTTGGGAAGGGTGCAGGATGTCGCACCAATATAGTGCGGTTTTGTGAAGGTTGTTCAGGAAGTGCCGAAATCACACAAATCAAATCTGGGAGGGGTTGCCCCTCCCACATTTTTGGATCGGGTTTACAGTTTTAGTCTTTGTAGGTACACAGCTCGGCCGTAGCGCGGATCATCGCCAGTTGCCGCAGTGGGTCGTTCGGCGGCTCATGCACTGCTTCGGCCAGCCATTGAGGGCACTGCGGGTCGGTACGTTGTGGGGTGAAGTCCGCCAGTTGTTGCAGCAGGCGTTTTTGCAATTGATCCAGTTGCGGGCGAATCTGCTTCACCAGGTCCGGGCGCGGGTCGTCGGGTGCCTTGCCCTGGAACTGCCAATCGGACAAGTGGGTGTACTGCACCAGCTTGTTTGCCTCGATCTGTGCCGAGAAAAATTGCTCGGCGGCGGCGGGGGCCAGTTTGTAGCTCGGCGCCTGGGCGACGACACTGGCGATCACCTCTTGTTCGCGCTTCTTATCCTCTACAGGTTTTTTGCTGTCCCATTTGCTCAGGGCCACCTGGTCGGCGATCTCCAGGCGTTCGGCGATGCTGTTGAGCAGCGGCTCAAGAGTGGGTGGCGCAGCCAATGCGCTGGCGCTGAAAAACACTAAAGCGAACGCAAGTCGACGTTTCAATGCTGATCTCCTTGTGGGAGGGAGTGGGGGGATTCGGGTTAATTCCCGGGCAAAAAAAGACCTCCCGAAGGAGGCCTTTTTCTTCACGCTGCGTCAAGCAGCGCTACCGGATCAGCAGCTGTAGTACAGCTCGTATTCCAGTGGGTGTACGAAGGTGCGTACTTTGATTTCTTCTTCGCTTTTCAGCTCGATGTAGGCATCGATGAAGTCGTCGCTGAATACGCCGCCTTTGGTCAGGAACGCACGGCCCTTGTCCAGCTCTTCCAGGGCTTCTTTCAGGCTGCCGCACACTTGTGGGATCTCTTTGGCCTCTTCAGGCGGCAGGTCGTACAAGTTTTTGTCGGCTGCGTCGCCAGGGTGGATCTTGTTCTGGATACCGTCCAGGCCGGCCATGACCAGGGCAGCGAAGGCCAGGTATGGGTTGGCTGCCGGATCCGGGAAGCGGGCTTCGATACGGCGAGCGCGCGGGCTGGACACGTAAGGAATACGGATCGAGGCGGAACGGTTGCGAGCCGAGTAGGCCAGCATTACCGGTGCTTCGAAACCTGGGACCAGACGCTTGTAGGAGTTGGTCGACGGGTTGGTGAAGCCGTTCAGGGCCTTACCGTGCTTGATGATGCCGCCGATGAAGTACAGGGCGGTGTCGGACAGGCCGGCATAACCTTCGCCAGCGAAGGTGTTCTTGCCTTCTTTGGCGATGGACAGGTGAACGTGCATACCCGAACCGTTATCGCCGTACAGCGGCTTAGGCATGAAGGTAGCGGTACGGCCGTAGGCATCAGCCACGTTGTGTACGCAGTACTTCAGGGTCTGGACTTCGTCAGCCTTGGCAACCAGGGTGTTGAATTTCACACCGATTTCGTTCTGGCCGGCAGTCGCCACTTCGTGGTGGTGAACTTCGATGACCAGGCCCATTTCTTCCATGGCGTTGCACATGGAGGTACGGATTTCGTGGTCGTGGTCGAACGGCGGAACTGGGAAGTAGCCACCTTTGATGCCTGGACGGTGGCCTTTGTTGCCGCCTTCCACGTCCTGGTCGGACATCCACGAACCTTGTTCGGAGAAAATCTTGAACATGGAACCGGAGATGTCGGACTTGAACTTGACCGAATCAAAGATGAAGAATTCTGGTTCCGGGCCTACGAATACGGTGTCGCCGATACCGGTCGACTTCAGGTATTCCTCGGCACGCTTGGCGATCGCACGTGGGTCACGGTCGTAGCCTTGCATGGTCGAAGGCTCGATCACGTCGCAGACGATGATCAGGGTTGGGTCTTCGGTGAACGGGTCGAGGACGGCAGTGCTGTCGTCCGGCATCAGGATCATGTCGGAGGCTTCGATGCCTTTCCAGCCAGCGATGGAGGAACCGTCGAACATTTTGCCTTCTTCGAAGAAAGCATCATCCAGCGCGTCGCGAGCCGGCATGGTCACGTGGTGCTGAGTGCCTTTGGTGTCCGTGAAGCGCAGATCAATCCATTTAACGTCATGATCTTTGATGAGTTGAACCGACTTCGACATAGTGTCCTCCGGGTGGCTTCGGGCTGGGGTAGTGGAGTTAGCCCTTAGAATGTGGGTGATGCCGGCGCGGATAGTCCGCCATGGCAACCTGCCTCACAAGAGAGCAAATTGCATGCCAGTGCGCCAACATGGGTTTTTTGCTCCAAAAACGCCCTATAAAAGGTACATAGCGACAAAAGCCCGAAATTCGAGCACTGAAATGTGGCGTCTGGCGATGCAAATGCACCTCTTTAGTGCGTGGTGAGTGTTGTGCATATTAACTGGTTAAACCTTGAGCGATTTCCGCTATAATCCGCGCCCCCCTTTTTCGGCAGGCCCTGCGCGCGCTGTTTCCATGAAATTAATCGTTAAAGTCTTCCCCGAGATCACCATCAAGAGCCGACCGGTACGGATGCGTTTCATCCGTCAGTTGGCCAAGAACATCCGTGCCGTGCTCCGCGATCTGGACCCGGCTGTGGTGGTGAACGGTGTGTGGGACAACCTCGAGCTGGAAACCCGCCTGACCGACGCCAAAGCCTTGAAGGACATGACCGAGCGCCTGAGCTGCATGCCGGGTATCGCGCATTTCCTGCAGGTGGATGAGTACCCGCTGGGCGACTTCGACGACATCACCGAAAAATGCAAACGGCACTTCGGCGACAGCCTTGAAGGCAAGATTTTTTCGGTGCGCTGCAAGCGTGCCGGCAAGCACCCATTCAGCTCCATGGACGTCGAGAAATACGTCGGCAGCAAGCTGCGTCGCGAGTGCGGCGCCGCCGGAATTTCCCTCAAGGCGCCGCAAATTGAAGTGCGCATGGAAATTCGCGACCAACGGTTGTTTGTGATTCACAGCCAGCACGACAGCATCGGCGGCTATCCGCTGGGCGCCCTGGAACAGACCCTGGTCCTCATGTCCGGCGGTTTCGATTCCACGGTGGCGGCCTACCAGATCATGCGCCGCGGCCTGATGAGCCACTTCTGCTTCTTTAACCTGGGCGGACGTGCACACGAATTGGGCGTGATGGAAGTTGCGCACTTTATCTGGAAGAAGTACGGCAGCTCCCAACGCGTGCTATTTGTGAGCGTACCGTTCGAGGAAGTGCTGGGCGAAATTCTCGGTAAAGTCGATAACAGTCATATGGGCGTAGTTTTGAAGCGTATGATGTTGCGCGCCGCGTCCCGAATCGCCGATCAGTTGCAGATCGACGCGCTGGTGACCGGTGAAGCGATTTCCCAGGTTTCCAGCCAGACGCTGCCGAACCTGTCGCTGATCGACTGCGTGACTGAAAAGCTGGTGCTGCGCCCGCTGATCGCCAGCCACAAGCAGGACATTATCGACTTGGCAGAAGCAATCGGCACCGCCGACTTTGCCAAGCACATGCCTGAATACTGCGGGGTCATTTCGGTGAACCCCAAGACCCACGCCAAGCGCAACCGCGTGGAGTACGAAGAACAACAGTTTGATATGGCGGTTCTGGAGCGTGCGATCCAGAACGCCAAGCTGGTCCCGATCGATCGTGTTATCGACGAGCTGGGCCAGGATGTGCAGATCGAAGAAGTTGGCGAAGCCCTGGCCGGTCAGATCGTCATCGACATCCGTCACCCGGATGCCGCTGAAGATGAGCCGCTGGAAGTCGCCGGCATCGACGTACAAACGCTGCCGTTCTATGCATTGAACGCGCGTTTCAAGGAACTGGATAACAGCCGTCAGTACCTGCTGTATTGCGACAAAGGCGTGATGAGTCGCCTGCATGCCCACCATTTGCTCAGTGAGGGGCATGCCAATGTGCGCGTTTATCGACCGAGCTAAGAGCCCGGGGCTGTTTGCCTGTGGCCTGCGTCACCGGCCCCCCGACTCTGCCGTCAAGCTGTAACGGCAAGGCCTGACTCTACTGTTAATCGCTGCCACGACCTGTCAGCACACCGAATCCTCTGATCGAGATACACAAGTGATCGAAAATCTACGTAACATCGCCATCATTGCCCACGTTGACCATGGTAAAACCACCCTGGTAGACAAACTCCTGCGTCAATCCGGCACCCTGGAGCGCAACGAGCTCAACGACGAGCGCGTGATGGACTCCAACGACCAGGAAAAAGAGCGCGGTATTACCATCCTGGCTAAAAACACCGCTATCAACTGGAACGGCTACCACATCAACATCGTGGACACCCCGGGCCACGCCGACTTCGGCGGCGAAGTAGAACGCGTAATGTCGATGGTTGACTCCGTTCTGCTGCTGGTTGACGCTCAAGACGGCCCTATGCCGCAAACCCGTTTCGTGACCAAGAAGGCTTTCGAAGCCGGCCTGCGTCCGATCGTGTGCATCAACAAGGTTGACCGTCCAGGCGCGCGTCCGGACTGGGTTCTGGACCAGATCTTCGACCTGTTCGACAACCTGGGCGCCACCGAAGAGCAACTTGATTTCCAAGTGATCTACGCATCGGCCCTGAACGGTATTGCCGGTCTGGAACACACCGCCATGGCGGAAGACATGACCCCGCTGTACCAGGCGATCGTTGACCACGTTCCACCACCGAAGGTTGACCGTGACGGTCCGTTCCAGATGCAAATCTCGGCACTGGACTACAACAGCTTCCTGGGTGTTATCGGCGTTGGCCGTATCGCCCGTGGTAGCGTCAAGCCGAACACCCCGGTTGTCGCTATCGGCGCCGACGGCAAGAAGCGTAACGGTCGTATCCTGAAGCTGATGGGTCACCACGGCCTGCACCGTATCGACGTTGAAGAAGCCTTCGCCGGCGACATCGTGTGCGTCAGCGGTATGGACTCGCTGTTCATCTCCGACACCCTGTGCCAGCCGGACACTGTCGAGGCGATGAAGCCTCTGACCGTTGACGAGCCAACCGTTTCCATGACCTTCCAGGTAAACGACTCGCCTTTCTGCGGTAAAGAAGGCAAGTTCGTGACTTCCCGTAACATTAAGGAACGTCTGGACAAAGAGCTGCTGTACAACGTTGCACTGCGCGTTGAAGAAGGCGACTCGGCTGACAAGTTCAAGGTTTCCGGCCGTGGTGAGCTGCACCTCTCGGTACTGATCGAAACCATGCGTCGCGAAGGCTTCGAAATGGGCGTTGGTCGTCCAGAAGTGATCATCCGTCAGGTTGACGGCGTGAAGCAGGAACCGTTCGAAAACGTCACCATCGACACCCCTGAAGAATCCCAGGGCAAGGTCATGGAAGAGATGGGCCTGCGTAAGGGCGACCTGACCAACATGGTGCCGGATGGCAAAGGCCGTGTGCGTCTGGAATACAACATCCCTGCTCGTGGTCTGATCGGTTTCCGTAACCAGTTCCTGACCCTGACCAACGGTGCTGGCATCCTGACCTCGATCTTCGATCGCTACGACACCATGAAGTCCGGCGACATGTCCGGCCGTCAGAACGGTGTTCTGGTCTCGGTAGAAACCGGCAAGGCACTGACCTACTCCCTGGAAACCCTCCAGGCGCGTGGCAAGCTGTTCGTTGAACACGGTCAAGAGATCTACAACGGTCAGATCGTTGGTCTGAACAGCCGTGACAACGACATGGGCGTCAACCCAACCAAAGGCAAGAAGCTCGACAACATGCGTGCTTCGGGTAAAGACGAAACCATCGCCCTGGTTCCACCTGTTCGCTTCACCCTGGAACAGGCCCTGGAATTCATCCAGGACGACGAGCTGTGCGAAGTGACGCCGAAGTCGATCCGCCTGCGTAAGAAGATCCTGGACGAAGGCGAGCGTACCCGCGCTGCCAAGAAATCCAAGAACTGAGTTAACTCAGGCTGAATGAAAAACGCCCCCGGTCGAAAGGCCGGGGGCGTTTTTTTATGCCTGCAGTTTTGGTGGTGGCTTTACCGGCCTCATCGGGGGCAAGCCCCCTCCCACATTTGAAATGCATTCCAATGTGGGAGGGGGCTTGCCCCCGATGGGGCCCTTGAGAGCCCCGCAAAACCCGAATCAGAACTTATCGAGGGTCTTGAATTTGGTCTCGCGCACCACTTCCTTCGGCTTGTACGCGCAATACCCCGGCCGCGGCCCGATTTTCGGGTGGTTGCGGCAGGTATCCGGGCGCTTGTCATAAATAGTGCAGAAGCGCGTCTTACGATCCAGGTACAGGCAGTCGTTGTTGCTCATGCGCTGCAGGGTAAAAATCTCGGATTTGTTGTTGTAGCGCTCGACGATGCCTTCCTTCTGCAACCGCTTGGCGATGTTCTTCGGCGGGTCGCCGCGCTCGAACTCATCGACGATGCCAATGCGGATCAGGTCCTTGATCTTCACCTCAACCGGCAGTGTGCAGCAGCTGGACACGCAGCCGCCGCACATGTGGGCGGAATATTTCTGCCAAGTCTCGAGACGGTCGAGTTCCGCGGCGGCGATCAGTTGAGGCTTCATCGGGGTTCCAAAAGGTGGGGCTGTATCTGGGCGCGCGATAATACCGGGATTGGTGTTTTTTTGAACAATATTTTGCGTATTTCAGCTCAAAGGCTTGGACATGGGCAGATCGGGCACGACCCCTGCATCAAATGCCTGTAAAGGTGAATGAGTTAAAAAACTGCCGAACCAGAGCGTCTACCGTCTGTCAGACCGACTAGGCTCTAGCAACTCCTTCAATCTCGCCCGAGGTCGCACCGATGTCTCAGGAACCGCTTGCACGAGAAGCAGAGGTAGCCGCATTCCGCGATGCTGTCTTGACCAAACTCACCTACGCGGTGGGCAAAGACCCGGACCATGCCTTCGACCACGACTGGTTCGAAGCCATTGCCCTGGCCGCCCGCGACCAGATGGTCGACCACTGGATGGACCACACGCGGCGTATCTACCGCAAAGGCCAGAAGCGGGTTTATTACCTCTCCCTGGAATTTCTTATCGGCCGCCTGCTCTACGACAGCCTGAGCAACCTTGGCGTGCTGGAGATCGCTCGCGAAGCGCTGTCTGAACTCGGTGTGGACCTCGAGCGCATCCGCCTGCTGGAGCCCGACGCGGCGCTCGGCAACGGCGGCCTGGGCCGTCTGGCGGCGTGCTTTATGGAAAGCATGTCGACCTTGGGCATCGCCGGCCACGGCTATGGCATTCGTTATGAGCACGGTTTGTTCCGTCAGGCGATTGTCGATGGCTGGCAGCAGGAGCAGACCGAGCGCTGGCTGGATTTCGGCAACCCGTGGGAATTCGAACGGGCCGAGGTGATTTACCCGATTGGCTTTGGCGGCAGCGTCGAGACCCTGCCGGATGCCTCCGGCAAGCAGATCCAGGTGTGGACGCCCAACGAAACCGTGCGCGCCGTTGCCTACGACACCCCGGTGGTCGGCTGGCGCGGCGCCAGCGTCAATACTTTGCGCCTGTGGCGTGCCCGTGCGGTGGAAGACCTGCACCTGGAGCGCTTCAACGCCGGTGACCATTTGGGCGCCGTCGCCGAAGTGGCCCGCGCCGAGAGCATCTCCCGAGTGCTTTACCCGGCGGACAGCACCGAAGCGGGGCAGGAACTGCGCCTGCGCCAGGAATACTTTTTCGTCGCCGCCTCCTTGCAGGACCTGTTGCGTCGCCACAAGAACATGCACGGCTCGGTCCTGAGCCTGGGTGAACACGCGGCGATCCAGCTCAACGACACCCACCCCTCGATCGCCGTGGCCGAGTTGATGCGCCAGTTGGTCGACCTGCACGACATTCCGTGGGAAGCCGCGTGGGATGTCACCGTCGAAACCCTGTCGTACACCAACCACACCCTGTTGCCCGAAGCCCTGGAAACCTGGCCGGTCGGTCTGATGGAACGCATGCTGCCCCGGCACATGCAGATCATCTACCTGATCAACGCGCAGCACATCGATGCGCTGCGCGCCAAGGGTATTCATGACTTCGACGTACTGCGCGCCGTCTCCCTGATCGAAGAAGACAACGGCCGCCGTGTGCGCATGGGTAACCTGGCGTTCCTCGGCTCCCACAGCGTCAACGGCGTGTCCGGCCTGCACACCCAACTGATGCGCAGCACAGTGTTCTCCGAACTGCACAAGCTCTACCCGGAGCGCATCAATAACAAAACCAACGGCATTACCTTCCGCCGCTGGCTGTACCAGGCGAACCCCAAGCTCACCGATATGCTGGTGGACGCCTTGGGCCCGGACATTCTCGACAACATGGAAATCCGCCTGGGCGAGTTGGAAACCTTCGCCGAGAAACAGGCCTTCCGCAAAGCCTTCGCCGACCAGCGCCTGCACAGTAAGCGTGCACTGGCCGAGATCATCCATGAGCGCCTGGGCATTTCGGTGAACCCGGCGGCGATGTTCGACGTGCAGGTCAAGCGTATCCACGAATACAAGCGCCAACTCCTGAACCTGCTGCACACCGTGGCGCTGTACCAGGCGATCCGTGCCGAGCCGGGCACCGACTGGGTGCCACGGGTGAAGATCTTCGCGGGCAAGGCGGCGGCCAGTTATCACCAGGCCAAGTTGATCATCAAGCTGACCAACGACATCGCGCGCACCGTCAACAACGACCCGACCGTGCGCGGCTTGCTCAAGGTGGTGTTCCTGCCCAACTACAACGTCAGCCTGGCAGAAAGCATCATCCCGGCGGCGGACTTGTCGGAGCAGATATCCACCGCCGGCTTTGAAGCATCGGGCACCAGTAACATGAAGTTCGGCCTCAACGGCGCGCTGACCATCGGCACCATGGACGGCGCCAACGTGGAAATGCACGAGCGCGTAGGGGCCGATCACATGTTTATCTTCGGCCTCAGCGCGCAGCAGGTCGAGGCGCGTAAACATGCCGGTGAATTCAACGCCGGGCCCGACATTGCTGCGTCCCATCGTCTGAACGACGTGCTGCAAGCGATTCGGGGCGGGGTGTTTTCGCCGGATGATCCGGGCCGCTATGTGGGCTTGATCGACGGGTTGATCGACTACGACCGTTTCCTGGTCTGTGCCGATTTCGATTCCTACTGGGATGCCCAGGCGCGGGTCGAAGCGCATTGGCATGATTCCAAGGCGTGGTGGCGTTCGGCGGTGCTCAATACCGCACGGATGGGCTGGTTCTCGTCGGACCGGACGATCCGCGAGTACGCAACCGAGATCTGGAAAGCCTTGGACTAAACACTGCGATAGCAAATGTGGGAGGGGGCTTGCTCCCGATAGCAGAGTGTCAGTTTGCAGATATGTCGACTGGTACACCGCTATCGGGAGCAAGCCCCCTCCCACATTGATTGCGCGTCGATATACTGAGCGCCGGTTTGCTTAGGGAATATCGACCATGCAATGGATTTTCATGCTGATTGGCCTGGTGCTCGGCTGGACGCTCGATGAGTCGTTCTACGATGCGGGTATCGGTGCGCTGTTGGGGTTGGGCATTGGCCAGGCGATTCGCCTGTCCAAGCTGGCGACCCAGGCGCAGCAGCAGGCTGCTCAGTTGGAAACCACGCAGAAGGCGCTGATCGCCCTGGGTGAGCGCCTGCGGCAACTGGAAGTACCCACGTCGACGAGCCCTGTCATTGTCGAAACACCTGTCTCTGAGCCGGCACCTGTCGCCAAGGTGCCCGAACTGGTGTGGGAGTTGCCGGCTGAATTGGCGCCTGTCGCGATGGTCGCCGAACCGAGCCAACCACTGCCGGATGACGTCTGGGCGCCTGCCCCGACGCCACGCCCGCCTCAAGAACCTGTCGCTCCCCGTGGCCCCAACCTGATCGAACGTGCCATCAGCGGCGCACGCAATTGGCTGTTTGGTGGCAACACCGTGCTGCGTGTCGGCGTGGTGCTGCTGTTCCTCGGCCTGGCCTTCCTGCTGCGCTACGCCACCGAAGGCATGGTGGTGCCGATCGAGCTGCGTTACGCCGGGGTTGCTGCAGCGGCCCTTGGCCTGCTGGGCCTTGGCTGGTGGCTGCGGCTGCGCAACAGCAACTACGGCTTGATGCTGCAAGGCACCGGGATCGCGGTGCTGTACCTGACGGTGTTTGCCGCGATGCGCCTGCACCCGTTGATCGACCCGAGTGCGGCCCTGGGCCTGCTGGTGGCGGTCACGGTCTTCTCAGCGATCCTGGCGATTACCCAGGATGCGTTGGGACTGGCCTGTGCGGCAGCGCTCGGCGGTTTCGCGGCGCCGATCCTGACGTCGACCGGCGCCGGCAACCACGTCGCGCTGTTCAGTTATTTTGCCCTGCTCAACGCCGGTATCCTTGCCATCGCGTGGTTCAAGGCCTGGCGCTTGCTCAACCTGATCGGCTTTGTCGGCACCTTCGGTATCGTCTTTGCCTGGGGCATGCGTTCCTATACGCCGGAACTGCTGTGGAGTACCGAGCCGTTCCTGATCCTGTTTTTCCTGATGTACCTGGCTATCGGCCTGTTGTTCGCCCGGCGCAAGTTGCGGGAGATGGGCGATGCACCCGAAGGCCGTGATGCGTTGTTGCGCTGGTCGGCATCCAAAGGCGATTACGTCGACGGCAGCATGCTGTTCGGCCCGCCGCTGGTGGGTTTTGGCCTGCAGTTCGCGCTGGTGCAGCACCTTGAGTTCGCCGCTGCGTTCAGCGCACTGGGCCTGGGCATCCTCTACATGGGCCTGGCCCGCGTGCTCAGTGGCGGGCGCGCTTTGCTGCTGGCGGAAACCTGTCTGGCCCTGGGGGTGATCTTTGTCAGCCTGGCGATTCCCCTGGGCCTCGATGCACGCTGGACCGCAGCCGCCTGGGCGGTGGAGGGCGCCGGGATCTTCTGGCTCGGCTTGCGTCAGCAGCGGCCGTTGGCGCGGGCATTTGGCCTGTTGCTGCAATTGGGCTCGGCGCTGGCGTTTCTCAGTGAACTACGCATCGGCGAACACACGCTGCTGGATGGGGCGCCCTTGGGGGCGCTGTTGCTGGGCGCGGCATTGCTGTTCAGCTTTGACCAACTGCGCAAGGCCGCGATGGAACAAGCGGCAGACTGGGAGCGCAAGGGCCTGCCGGTTCTGGCCAGCCTCGGCCTGACCTGTGTGTACTTGCTCGCGCCGCTGCTGTTGCTGACTCAAGGCGTTGCCATCAGTTGGGCGCTCGCGGGTCTGGCGACACTGTTTATCGGCTTGCGGATTGGCTCGCGCACCTTCCTGTTCACGGCGTTTGCCGTACAACTGCTGGGCGGGGCGTTGTTCCTGCTGCGCCTGCAAGGCGGCGACTCGGCAGCGGTATTCAACGCCGGCTGGAACGGCCTGCTCACCGCGTCGTTGGTCGGCCTGGCGTTGATCGGCGGCATGCTGCTGGCGGCGCGTGACGACATGGTACGCAGCGATGTGCGCCTGTTGCGCGGGCTGTCCGTGGTGCTGTTGGCCGGGTTGGTGCTGATCAATCTCGCCGTGTTGTTTGTACTGCCATGGGAAAGCGCCAGTGGTGTGTGGGCGGCCAGTGGGTTGTTGATCATCTGGTTGAGCCTGTACCTGCAACAGCGCGTCAGTTTCGTGTTCGGGTTACTGCTGCAAGTGATCGGCGGCGCGTCGTTCCTGCTGGCGGTGCCGGAGCTGCTCGGGCCTCTGACCAGCGAGGGTTTGCGTCCGCTGGGGCATAGTGGTTTCTGGACGCCGATGGTGTTGGGCCTGGCCGCCTTGATCGGTGCTTGGCGCTTGCAACGTGAGCCCCATGCGCCGGTGTTTGCCGTACTCAAGCTGCAACGCCTGTCTGACCTGCTGCTGGTGTGGGGCGCGGCGTGGTGGGCGTTGGCGCTGATCGCTGAAGTGCTGCGGTTTATTCCCGACGAGCTCCAAGGCTCGTTTCTGCTGGGCATCGCGGCGGTCAGCGTGGCGCTCTGGGCGCTGTTCGCTACGCGGCTGCGCTGGGCATCGCTGGGCGTGTTGTGCATCTTGTTGATGCCGGCGGCGGGCCTGGTGCTGCTGGTGTCCGCGCATCACTATTACCACCCGGCGGCGCAGTACGGCTGGCTGGCCTGGTTGGCGGTATTTGGCGTGCATTTCATCGCGCTGCGGCGTTTGGCGACGGTGGTGCCGGCCAACGTCCTGAGCGTTGCTCACGTGTTGGGTTGCTGGATGTTGATCGGCGTATTGGCGCTGGAACTGCGCTACGGCCTGTTGTTGCTGTCGAGCGAATACAACGCCTGGCGCTGGTTGGGCTGGGCGATCCTGCCAAGTCTGTATCTGGTGCTGGCTGCTGCACCGCGCAACTGGCCGTGGCCGGTGTCGGCGTATCCACGGGAATATCGAGTGTTGGCGGCACTCCCATTGGCGGTACTGATGCTGGGCTGGTTCTGGCTGGCGAATACCTTCAGCGACGGCACGGCAAAGCCGTTGCCCTATGTGCCGTTGCTCAACCCGCTGGATCTGGGCTTGCTGTTTGCGCTGCTGGGCGTGTACCTGTGGTCGCGCAGCGTGGCGCCGCAGCGAGGGCCACGCGCTGAATTGATCGCCCAAGGCATTGCGGGTATCTCGTTGTTCGCGTTCTTTACGGCCCTGGTGATGCGCACCGCACACCACTGGGGCGGCGTGCCGTTCCATCTGGATGCGTTGCTGGAGTCGATGTTGGTGCAAGCCGGTCTGTCGATTGTCTGGACGCTGATCGCCCTCGGCCTGATGATCGGCGGCCACCTGCGCCATCGCCGCGAAGTGTGGCTGATCGGTGCGGCGTTGATCGCGGTAGTGGTGGCCAAGCTGTTCTTTGTCGAGTTGAGCAACCGTGGCGGCCTGGCGCGGATCGTGTCGTTTATCGGCGTGGGTGGGTTGTTGCTGGTGGTGGGCTACTTTGCGCCGCTGCCGCCCAAGCGTGCCGAACCTGTGTTGGAAACTGAAGGAGCATCCTCTTGATCGGTAAGTTGAGCGTGGTCGTGCTGGGCATGTGTACGACGTTGTCGGTGTGGGCGCAGGAAACGCCGGCCGACTTCAGCAGCCAGGTGCCGCTGAGCGTCAGCGGCAACGGCCCCTGGTATCGCCTTGAGTTGCCGTTGGCCGTGCAACTGAACGCGCGCCAGGCTGACCTCAGCGATGTGCGCGTGTTTAACGCTGCCGGTGAACCCCAGGCCTACGCGCTGTCGCGTCAAGCGTCGCAACGCACCGAGCATCGTGAAGTCACCGACGTGAAGTGGTTCCCGCTGTACGCCGCCGACACCCAGGCAACCTTGCCCGGTGTCGTGATGAAAACCACGGCCGAAGGCACCCTGGTGGAAATCAAGCCGTCCACCGCACCGAAGCCGGGCAAGCAGGTGCTGCGCGGCTGGGTGCTCGACGCCAGTAGGATCAAGGCGCCGTTGCAGCAGTTGAGCCTGGACTGGAGTCGCGAGCAAGAGGGCTTCCAGCGCTTCAGCATTGAAGCCAGTGATGACTTGCAGCACTGGGAATCCTGGGGGGATGGGCAAGTCGCGCGTTTGTCGTTTGCCGACGAGCGGGTCGAGCAGCATGACGTCAGCTTGCCGGGGCAATCCGCGCGTTACCTGCGCCTGGTATGGAAGGGGCAAGCGGCGCCGTTGCTGACCTCGGCCAAGTTGGCCAGTGCAACCAGCAGCAGCCTGCCGATGCCGCTGGTATGGTCGCAGCCGCTCTCGGGCACGCGGCTCAAGGCGGGCGAGTACAGCTGGAAGTTACCCGCAGGACTGAGCGTCGAGCGCTTGCGTATCGAGTTGAAGCAGCCGAATACGCTGGCGCCGGTGACCTTGGCGGGGCGACGCGATGGCAATCAGGCCTGGCAGCCGTTGAGCAATGGTTTGCTGTATCGCCTGACCCAGAATGGCCAGGACGTGGTGCAGGACGAATTGCAGCTGCCCGGCCAGACGGTCACCGAACTCAAGTTGCAGGTCGACGAGCGCGGCGGCGGCCTGGGCGTCGAAGCGCCGGCCCTGCACTTCGCGGTGCGCGCCACGCAGTTGGTGTTCCTGGCGCGGGGCGAGCCACCGTTCACGCTGGCGCTGGGGAATGCCTCGGTGAAGGCGGCGAACCTGCCTTTGCCGACGCTGATCCCTGACTACAACGCCGCACGTCTGAATACGTTGGGGCAGGCCAAGGTGGCCGGGGCCGTCGCGGTCACTTCGCCGGTGGTCACTGCGGCTGTCGACAGCGGGCCGAACTGGAAAACATTCGGACTCTGGGCCGTGTTACTGCTCGGCGTGGCTGCACTGGGAGCCATGGCCTACAGTTTGCTGCGCAAGCCGCCGGTGGCACGTTAAATAAAGTCCATGAACTCTATTGGGTTTTAATCCTCTGATAGGAGGAAATACGCCCCGACTCGCGTTAAACTGCGCGGGTTTTTAGCCCCCCCCATTCATCGGAGCCTTCCATGTCCCGCGTTACCTTGAGTCGCTATTTGATTGAGCAGACCCGCAGCAACAACACGCCTGCCGATCTGCGCTTCCTTATCGAAGTGGTGGCGCGTGCTTGCAAGGAAATCAGCCACGCCGTATCCAAAGGCGCATTGGGTGGTGTCCTGGGCAGCATGGGCACTGAAAACGTGCAGGGCGAAGTCCAGAAGAAGCTCGACGTGATCTCCAACGAGATCCTGCTCGAAGCCAACGAATGGGGCGGTCACCTGGCCGGCATGGCGTCCGAAGAAATGGACAATGCCTACCAGATCCCGGGCAAATACCCGAAGGGCGCCTACCTGCTGGTGTTCGACCCACTGGACGGTTCGTCCAACATCGACATCAACGCGCCGGTTGGCACCATCTTCTCGGTACTGCGTTGCCCGAGCGAATACCTGAGCCAGAACGAAGCCCTGAACGAAAAGGCCTTCCTGCAGCCAGGCACCGAGCAGGTCGCTGCCGGCTACGCGATCTACGGCCCACAGACCATGCTGGTGCTGACCTTGGGCGATGGCGTCAAAGGCTTCACCCTGGACCGTGAAATGGGCAGCTTCGTCCTCACCCACGAAGACATCACCATCCCGGCTTCCACCCAGGAATTCGCAATCAACATGTCCAACCAGCGTCACTGGGAAGAACCGGTCAAGCGCTACGTGAACGAGTTGATGGAAGGCGAAGAAGGCCCGTTGAAGAAGAACTTCAACATGCGTTGGGTCGCCGCGATGGTGGCCGACGTGCACCGTATCCTGACCCGTGGCGGCCTGTTCATGTACCCACGCGACAGCCGCGAGCCGTCCAAGCCGGGCAAACTGCGCCTGATGTACGAAGCCAACCCGATGTCCTTCCTGGTAGAACAGGCGGGCGGTGCGTCCACCGACGGTCACCAGCGCATTCTCGATATCCAGCCCGACGGCTTGCACCAGCGTGTGGCGGTGTTCCTGGGATCCAAGGAAGAAGTTGAGCGTGTGACCGCTTACCACAAGAAGTAACCTGCTGCGATAAGTGAACGGCATTGTTGTGAGCCGGTTCACCCTTAAAGAAGCCCCGAAACGTTTCAGCGTTTTCGGGGCTTTTTTGTTTTCGTTCGTCGGGAACCAGACACCTCTTTTCCCTTCTAAGCTTCTGGCAGATACCCAGGCTGCTTCGTCCCTCCAGGAGTTATTCCATGTCGTTACGCCGTCTCGCTTTGCTGGCTTTTTGCGTGCTGTTGGCCGCTTGCAGCAAGGTCAATCAAGAAAACTACGAAAAATTGTCGGCTGGCATGGCCAAGACAGAAGTCGAGTCGTTGTTGGGTAAGCCGACCGATTGCTCAGGCGCACTGGGCATGTCCAGCTGCACGTGGGGCGATAAAAACAGCTTTATCAGCGTTCAATATGCCGGTGACAAAGTTCTGATGTTTTCCGGGCAAGGCCTGAAGTAAACCGGGGCGAGAGCCTGCGGGAGAAGAAGAATGATGCGTTTTGTTTTGTTCCTTTGCGCCAGCCTGTTTTTGGCGGGCTGCGCCAGCCATTCTGGCGATGATCTGCAACCCAAGACAGCGAGCAACGTCAACCTCAAGCGTTACCAGGGTACCTGGTATGAGTTGGCTCGATTGCCGATGTACTTCCAGCGCAACTGCGCGCAGTCCGAAGCCCGCTACACATTGCTGCCTGATGGCGATATGTCGGTATTCAACCGCTGCCTCACCACCGAGTGGAAGTGGGAAGAAGCCAAGGGTACGGCCACGCCGCAAGTACCCGGCAAGACCGACAAGCTCTGGGTGGAATTCAATAACTGGTTTACGTCACTGCTGCCTGGCGTCGCCAAGGGCGACTACTGGGTGCTGTATGTCAGCGACGACTACAAGACCGCCATCGTCGGCAGCCCGAGCCGGCGCTATATGTGGATCCTGTCACGCACGCCGACGGTCAGTGCGGACACCCGTGAAGACCTGTTGAGCAGGGCGCGGCAGCAAGGGTATGACACCACGCGTTTGATCTGGCGTACGTCGGATAAGCAGATGGCGAAGACCTCGCAATAATTCTGGATCGCCATAAATCCAATTGTGGGAGGGGCAAGCCCCCTCCCACATTTTTTAACCGAGTAACTCTCTTAAGACCTGCGTAAACGCCCGGCTGCTTTCTTCTTCGCCGGCGTGCCGCCCATCGCGCACTACCCATTTGCCGTTGACCAGCACATCGCGCACTTGCCGGTCACCGCCGGCAAACAGCCAGCGATTGAGAATGCCGTCTTCTGTCGCTGTCGCCAGGTAAGGGTCGTTACCGTCCAGCACGATCCAATCCGCACGCTTGCCCACTTCCAGTCGACCTATCGGCTGTCCCAGCGCCTGTGCGCCACCGTCCAGCGCCGCATCGAACAACGTACGGCCGACCATCGGCTGGTCGCTGCGATACAAGCGGTTGCGCCGTTGATCGCGCAGGCGTTGGCCGTATTCCAGCCAGCGCAGTTCTTCCACCACGCTCAGTGACACATGGCTGTCGGAACCGATGCCCAGGCGTCCGCCCTGGGCGAGGAAATCCACGGCCGGGAAAATCCCGTCGCCCAGGTTCGCCTCGGTGGTCAGGCACAAGCCGGCAATCGCGCGGCTCTTGGCCATGCGCGTCACTTCTTCAGAATCCGCATGGGTGGCGTGCACCAGGCACCAGCGCTCATCGACCTCGACATTGTCATACAGCCATTGCAATGGGCGTTTTCCGCTCCAGGCCAGGCAGTCGTCGACTTCCTTTTGCTGTTCGGCAATGTGGATATGCATCGGGCAAGTCTTGTCACTGGCAGCCAGTACTTCATTGATTTGTTGTGGCGTGACAGCGCGCAGGGAGTGGAAGCACAAACCCAGTTGCTGCGCCGGTTGTGCCGCAAGGATCGGTTGCAGGCGCGACTGCAGGTCCAGGTAGTTTTCGGTGCTGTTGATAAACCGTCGCTGGCCTTCGTTCGGCGCCTGCCCACCAAAACCAGAGTGGGTGTAGAGCACGGGCACCAAGGTCAGGCCAATCCCGCTGCTGGCGGCCGCCTGGCTGATCTGCCGGGACAGTTCCGTACGGTCGGCGTAGGGCTGGCCGCTGACGTCATGATGCACATAGTGAAATTCGGCCACCGAGGTGTAGCCGGCCTTGAGCATCTCGATGTACAGCTGGTGGGCGATCACCTGCAGTTGCTCCGGGCTGATCTTGCCGACCATGCGGTACATCAGGTCGCGCCAGGTCCAGAAACTGTCATTCGGGTTGCCGGCCACTTCGGCCAACCCTGCCATCGCGCGCTGGAAAGCGTGGGAGTGCAGGTTCGGCATGCCCGCCAGCACCGGGCCCCTGAGCCGTTCGGCACCGTCTGCGCTGGCGTTGGCCTCAACCTGTGTCAGCAGGCCATCGGCGCTGACTTCAAGACGTACATCGTTGGCCCATCCATTAGGCAGCAGCGCGCGTTCGGCAAAGAAAGCGGACATGATTAGAGCACCCCGGTCGTGTGTTTATTTGTATATACATATACAGACGTTTGCCTGCTCGGTAAACTCCGGCAATCTATGCATCTTTTCCCCCTGCAAGGATTCCCTGTGCCGACTCCGCCCGCCAAGTCTTCACTGGCTGCCCACATGGACGAAAGTCCGGCGCCCTTGTACGCCCGTGTCAAACAGATGATCAGCCAGCAGATCCTCAACGGCAACTGGCCACCCCATTACCGCGTACCGTCGGAAAGCGAACTGGTCAGCCAGTTGGGCTTCAGCCGCATGACCATCAATCGCGCCCTGCGTGAGCTCACCGCCGAAGGTTTGCTGGTGCGCATGCAAGGCGTCGGCACGTTCGTCGCCGAGCCCAAGAGCCAGTCAGCGCTGTTTGAAGTGCACAACATTGCCGATGAGATCGCCTCCCGCGGTCATCGGCATACGTGCCGCGTCATCCACCTGGGCGAAGAGGCCGCCGGTTCCGAACGCGCCGTCGCCCTGGAAATGCGCGAAGGCGGGCGGGTGTTCCACTCGTTGATCGTGCATTACGAAAACGATATTCCCGTGCAAATTGAGGACCGTTTCGTCAACGCCCTGGTCGCGCCGGAATACCTGCAACAGGACTTCACCCTGCAAACCCCCTATGCCTATCTCAACCAAGTGGCGCCGTTGACCGAAGGCGAGCACGTGGTCGAAGCGATTCTCGCCGACGCTGCCGAGTGCGAGTTGCTGCAGATCGAGCCGAGCGAGCCGTGCCTGTTGATTCGTCGGCGCACCTGGTCCGGCCGTCAGCCGGTGACTGCCGCGCGTTTGATCCACCCCGGTTCACGCCACAGCCTGGAAGGACGGTTCAGTAAATGAGTGCAGTGAAAGTCTGGCGCTCCGCCGATTACGTGCGCATGCCGTGGAAAAACGGCGGCGGCAGCACCGAAGAAATCTCCCGCGATGCGGGCGAGGGCCTGGAAGGTTTCGGCTGGCGCCTGTCGATTGCCGATATCGGTGAGTCTGGCGGGTTTTCCACCTTCGCCGGCTACCAGCGCGTGATCACCGTGATCAAAGGCGCAGGCATGGTGCTGACCGTGGATGGCGAGGAACAGCGCGGACTGTTACCTCTGCAACCGTTCGCCTTCAAGGGCGACAGCCAGGTGTCATGCCGCCTGATTACCGGGCCGATCCGCGACTTCAACCTGATCTACTCGCCTCAGCGTTACCATGCGCGGTTGCAGTGGGTGGATGGTGTGCAGCGGTTTTTCAGCACGGCGCAGACGGTGCTGGTGTTCAGCGTGGCGGATGAAGTGAAGGTGCTGGACGAGGTACTGGGCCATCACGATTGCCTGCAAGTGGACGGTAACAGCGGTCTGCTGGATATTTCCGTCACGGGTCGCTGCTGCATCATCGAACTGACCCCGCAGGGTTAAAAAATGTGGGAGGGGGCTTGCTCCCGATAGCGGTGGATCAGTGGGTATATCCTGGGCTGACACACCGCAATCGGGAGCAAGCCCCCTCCCACATTTGTTTCTCACTGTTCTTGCGATCTGTTTCCAGCTCTCGCACCAATTTGTTACCGAACGCCCCAGCGTGGCGCAAAACCGCGCTGTCGTGACAAACCTCCCTCGCTATAAAACGCCTTCGTAAGAAATTTCATCATGCCTCGAAGCCTTAATTTCCGAGGCTCGCACACGCTTTCCAAAAAAATCCAATCACCTAGCCCAGAAAGTTGGCCGCTTGATTGCATATGCTTGTATGTACAAGTAAAGATGTGTGCGTAAGACTCTCCTTCGCACCATCAATGTTCGCGCATCGATCGCCGAGGAGTTCTTGTTGTGACCAAGCCTACAAAATACCGTGACGTCGAAATCCGCGCCGCCCGCGGTAACAAGCTCACCGCCAAAAGCTGGCTGACTGAAGCGCCGCTGCGCATGCTGATGAACAACCTCGACCCCCAAGTGGCCGAGAACCCCAAAGAACTGGTGGTGTACGGCGGTATCGGCCGTGCAGCGCGCAATTGGGAGTGCTACGACCAGATCGTCGAGAGCCTCACCAACCTGAATGACGATGAAACCCTGCTGGTGCAATCCGGCAAGCCGGTCGGCGTGTTCAAGACCCACAGCAATGCCCCGCGCGTGCTGATCGCCAACTCCAACCTGGTGCCGCACTGGGCCAGCTGGGAGCACTTCAATGAACTGGATGCCAAGGGCCTGGCCATGTACGGCCAGATGACCGCCGGCAGCTGGATCTACATCGGCAGCCAAGGCATCGTCCAGGGCACCTACGAAACCTTCGTTGAAGCCGGTCGCCAGCACTACGATTCAAACCTTAAGGGCCGTTGGGTCCTCACCGCCGGCCTCGGCGGCATGGGCGGTGCCCAGCCTCTGGCGGCAACCCTCGCCGGCGCATGCTCGCTGAACATTGAATGCCAGCAGGTCAGCATCGATTTCCGCCTCAACAGCCGCTACGTCGATGAGCAAGCCACCGACCTCGACGACGCCCTGGCCCGCATCGCCAAGTACACAAAGGAAGGCAAGGCCATCTCCATCGCGCTGCTGGGTAACGCCGCTGAAATCCTGCCGGAACTGGTCAAGCGTGGCGTGCGCCCGGACATGGTCACCGACCAGACCAGCGCCCACGACCCGCTCAACGGTTACCTGCCGGCCGGCTGGACCTGGGACGAATACCGCGCCCGCGCCAAGACCGAACCGGCTGCCGTGATCAAGGCCGCCAAGCAGTCCATGGCCGTGCACGTCAAAGCCATGCTGGAATTCCAGAAACAAGGCATCCCGACCTTCGACTACGGCAACAACATCCGCCAGATGGCCCAGGAAGAGGGCGTGGAAAACGCGTTCGACTTCCCAGGCTTTGTACCGGCGTACATCCGCCCGCTGTTCTGCCGTGGCATCGGCCCGTTCCGTTGGGCTGCGCTGTCGGGTGACCCGCAGGACATCTACAAGACCGACGCCAAAGTCAAAGAACTGATCCCCGACGACGCGCACCTGCACAACTGGCTGGACATGGCGCGCGAGCGCATCAGCTTCCAGGGCCTGCCGGCGCGTATCTGCTGGGTTGGCCTGGGCCAACGCGCCAAGCTCGGCCTGGCGTTCAACGAGATGGTGCGCAGCGGCGAGTTGTCGGCCCCGGTAGTGATCGGCCGCGACCACCTGGACTCCGGCTCGGTCGCCAGCCCCAACCGCGAAACCGAATCCATGCAGGACGGCTCCGACGCCGTGTCCGACTGGCCACTGCTCAACGCCTTGCTCAACACCGCCAGCGGCGCGACCTGGGTTTCGCTGCACCACGGCGGCGGCGTGGGCATGGGCTTCTCCCAGCACTCCGGCATGGTCATCGTCTGTGACGGTACCGACGAAGCGGCCGAGCGCATTGCCCGCGTGCTGCATAACGACCCGGCCACCGGTGTGATGCGCCACGCAGACGCCGGTTATCAGATCGCCATCGACTGCGCCAAAGAGCAGGGCCTCAACCTTCCAATGATCAAGTAACCCATGTGGGAGGGGGCTTGCTCCCGATGGCGGTGTATCAGCCAATAGGTCTGGTGACTGACCCACTGCTATCGGGAGCAAGCCCCCTTCCACAGTTGAGCGGCGGCGACCCCCAAAACAATCCATCAGAGGTTGAACACCCATGGCTGCAAGTGACGCGCGTGCAAGCACCACCCCGTTGATCGAGAAACGTTCGATCGACTACATCCCGGAAGCGGAAAGACACGGTCGTCTATTGAGCCAGTTCACCCTGTGGCTGGGTGCCAACCTGCAGATCACCGCGATCGTCACCGGGGCCCTGGCCGTGGTGCTGGGCGGTGATGTGTTCTGGTCGTTGATCGGTCTGTTGATCGGTCAACTGCTGGGCGGCGGCGTGATGGCGTTGCATGCGGCGCAGGGGCCCAAGCTGGGCCTGCCGCAGATGATCTCCAGCCGGGTGCAGTTCGGTGTGTACGGCGCGGCGATCCCGATCGTACTGGTCTGCTTGATGTACCTCGGTTTCACCGCAACGGGCACCGTGCTTTCCGGTCAGGCCCTGGGCCAGTTGTTTGGCGTCAGCGACAGCGTCGGGATCCTGATCTTCGCCAGTGTCATCGTGCTGGTCACGGTGCTCGGTTACCGGGTGATCCACTTCATCGGCCGTGTTGCCAGCGTCATTGGCGTGATTGCCTTTGTCTACCTGTTCAGCCGTCTGATGAGCCAGGCCGACGTGGGCGCACTCCTGCAAATCCGTCACTTCAGTTGGAGCAGCTTCCTGCTGGCGGTGTCGCTCGCGGCCTCCTGGCAAATCGCCTTCGGCCCATACGTGGCGGACTATTCACGCTATCTGCCGAGCACGACGTCCTCGGTCAAAACCTTTCTTGCCGCAGGTGCAGGTTCGGTGGTGGGTGCACAGGTGGCGATGATCCTCGGCGTGTTTGCCGCGGCCATGTCCAACGGGCAATTTGCCGGCCACGAAGTGGCCTACATCGTGGGCCTGGGTGGTACGGGGGCCACTGCGGCGCTGCTGTATTTCAGCATCGCGTTCGGCAAAGTCACTATCTCCACGCTGAACTCCTACGGCAGCTTCATGTGCATTGCCACCATCATCAGCGGCTTTCGCGGTCGCCTGGAGGTCACGCGCTTGCAGCGGCTGTTTTTCGTGCTGGTCATCGTCGGTACGGCGACTCTGATCGCCTTGCTCGGGCAGCACTCGTTCCTGGGGGCGTTCAAGTCCTTCATCCTGTTCCTGCTGGCGTTTTTTACGCCATGGAGCGCGATCAACCTGGTTGACTACTACTGCATCACCCGTGATCGCTACGACGTACCGGCGCTGGCCGATCCAAACGGGCGCTATGGCCGTTGGAACCTGCTCGGTATCAGCGTGTATGTCTTCGGTGTGCTGGTGCAATTGCCGTTCATCTCCACCAAGTTCTACACCGGTCCCCTGGTGGCGGCCCTGGGTGATGTGGATATTTCCTGGATCATCGGCCTGGTACTCCCCGCCGCGCTTTACTACTGGGCTGCGAAAAAGTGGCCCGCCGCACACCCTGAACACCTGATCCTGCCGAAAGAGCAGGGCGCTGTACCAACGACGACAAACGGGCTGGTTGCACAGGCCTGAGGGGACGTGGACAGGGCAGGATGCCTACTGACTGCCGTAATCCATTTCATGATTGGGAGCGTCACAACAATGAAAATGCATAAGACCCTGTTGGCCACCGTATTCTCTGCGGGCTTGCTGGCCACTGCTGGCGCCCAGGCGGCCGGTTGGTGTGAATCCGGCAAACCGGTGAAATTCGCCGGCCTGAACTGGGAAAGCGGCATGTTGCTCACCGACATCCTGCAAACCGTGCTGGAAAAAGGCTACGACTGCAAAACCGACAGCCTGCCAGGCAACTCCATCACCATGGAAAACGCCCTGAGCAGCAACGACATCCAAGTGTTTGCCGAAGAATGGGTCGGCCGCAGCGAAGTCTGGAACAAGGCCGAGAAGGCCGGCAAAGTCGTCGGTGTCGGTGCCCCTGTGGTGGGCGCTATCGAAGGCTGGTACGTACCGCGCTACGTGATCGAAGGCGACGCCAAGCGCAAGCTTGAACCCAAGGCGCCGGGCCTGAAAAACATCGCCGACCTGGCCAAGTACGCCTCGGTGTTCAAGGACCAGGAAGAACCGTCCAAGGGCCGTTTCTACAACTGCCCGGCCGGCTGGACCTGCGAGCTGGACAACAGCGAAATGCTCAAGAGCTATGGCCTGGAAAGCACCTACACCAACTTCCGCCCAGGCACCGGCCCGGCGCTGGATGCGGCAGTGCTGTCGAGCTACAAGCGCGGCGAGCCGATCCTGTTCTACTACTGGTCGCCAACCCCGTTGATGGGCCAGGTCGACCTGGTCAAGCTGGAAGAAAAACCCGGTGTGGATAAGACCGTGAGCATCAAGGTCGGCCTGTCCAAGACCTTCCACGAACAAGCCCCGGAACTGGTGGCCGTGCTGGAAAAGGTCAACCTGCCCATCGACCTGCTGAACCAGAACCTGGGGCGCATGGCCAAGGAACGCATTGAGTCGCCGAAACTGGCGAAAATTTTCCTCAAGGAACATCCTGAAGTCTGGCACGCCTGGGTCAGTGAAGACGCAGCCAAGAAAATCGACGCGGCCTTGTAGGTCAAGTGTGCACGGCTACCCTGAGGGGTGGCCGGGTGCCTGGCTACAACCCATTGGATCGAGAGCACGCTATGTTTCCTGAGAGTTTTACGTTTTCCATCGCCGACTGGGTCAACGGTTGGGTGGATTCACTGGTCACCAACTACGGCGATGTGTTCCGGCAAATCTCCGACACCCTGCTGTGGGCCATCGTCAACCTGGAAGGGTTGCTGCGTGCAGCCCCCTGGTGGCTGATGCTGGCCATCGTCGGCGGTGTTGCCTGGCATGCCACTCGCAAGGTGGTGACCACGGCGGTGATCGTCGGTCTGCTGTTCCTGGTGGGCGCGGTTGGCCTGTGGGACAAGCTGATGCAGACCCTGGCGCTGATGATGGTCGCCACGGTGATCTCGGTGTTGATCGGCATCCCGCTGGGCATCCTGTCGGCGCGCAGTAATCGCCTGCGCTCGGTGCTGATGCCGTTGCTCGACATCATGCAAACCATGCCCAGCTTCGTGTACCTGATCCCGGTGCTGATGCTGTTTGGCCTGGGCAAGGTGCCGGCGATCTTCGCCACGGTGATCTACGCCGCGCCGCCGCTGATTCGCCTCACCGACCTGGGGATTCGCCAGGTCGACGGCGAAGTCATGGAGGCTATCAACGCCTTCGGTGCCAACCGCTGGCAACAGCTGTTCGGCGTGCAATTGCCGCTGGCGCTGCCGAGCATCATGGCCGGTATCAACCAGACCACCATGATGGCGTTGTCGATGGTGGTGATCGCCTCGATGATCGGCGCCCGTGGCTTGGGTGAAGACGTGCTTGTCGGCATCCAGACCCTCAACGTCGGCCGTGGCCTCGAAGCCGGGCTGGCGATCGTGATTCTCGCAGTGGTCATCGACCGCATTACCCAGGCCTATGGTCGTCCACGGCATGAGGCGAGCAAATGACTACTGTCAGCAAAATCGAAGTTAAAAACGTCTTCAAGATATTTGGCGCCCGCTCCAAGGAGGCGCTGGCGATGGTTGGCCAGGGCAAGACCAAGGACCAGGTGCTAGCCGAGACCGGTTGCGTGGTCGGCGTGAACGATTTGTCCCTGAGCATCGGCACCGGTGAGATCTTCGTGATCATGGGCCTGTCAGGCTCGGGTAAATCCACGCTGGTGCGCCACTTCAACCGCCTGATCGACCCCACCAGCGGCGCGATCCTGGTGGACGGCGAAGACATCCTGCAACTGGACATGGACGCCCTGCGCCAATTCCGTCGACACAAGATCAGCATGGTGTTCCAGAGCTTCGGTCTGCTGCCCCACAAGAGCGTGCTCGACAACGTCGCCTACGGCCTCAAGGTGCGTGGCGAAACCAAGCAGGTCTGCGCTGAACGCGCGCTGCACTGGATCGAAACCGTGGGCCTCAAGGGCTACGAAAACAAGTACCCGCACCAGCTCTCCGGCGGCATGCGCCAGCGTGTAGGCCTGGCCCGCGCCCTGGCCGCTGACACCGACATCATCCTGATGGACGAAGCGTTCAGCGCCCTCGACCCGCTGATCCGCGCCGAAATGCAAGACCAGTTGCTTGAGCTGCAAAAGACCCTGCACAAGACCATCGTGTTCATCACCCACGACCTCGACGAGGCCGTGCGCATCGGCAACCGCATCGCGATCCTCAAGGACGGCAGGCTGATCCAGGTCGGCACGCCGCGGGAGATCCTGCATTCGCCGGCGGATGAGTATGTGGATCGGTTTGTTCAGCGGCGCGCGGCGGTGGTCTGACCCAGGTTCTGTGGTGAGGCTCAAGCTCCCTCCCACATTTTGAATGCATTCCCCAGTGGGAGGGAGCTTGCCCCCGATGAGGCCGGCGAAGCTGTAGAGAATATGAAGAGGTCAACAATGTCCCAGGCAGCAAAAATCATCATCGCCGACACCCCCCTGCGCTGGCAGGACGTGGTCGCCGTGGCCCGTCACGGCGCGGTGCTTGAACTCTCGGGCCAGGCCTGGGCGCGTATCGACAATGCCCAGGCCATCGTGCAGCGCATCGTCACCAGCGGCGAACGTGCCTACGGCGTGAACACCGGCCTGGGCGCCTTGTGCAACGTGTCGCTTAAAGGCGAGCAACTGAGCCAGCTGTCGCGCAATACCCTGTTGAGCCACGCCTGCGGCGTCGGCCCGGTCCTCAGCGACGAGCAGACCCGCGCGATTATCTGCGCGGCGGTCATCAACTACAGCCACGGCAAATCCGGCCTGCATCCGCAGGTGGTGCATTCGCTGCTGGCACTGCTCAACCACGGCATCACGCCGCAAGTACCGTCCCAGGGCTCGGTGGGTTACCTGACCCATATGGCCCATGTCGGCGTGGCGCTGCTGGGTGTCGGTGATGTGAGCTATCGCGGCCAGATCGTCCAGGCGCAACAGGCCCTGGACGAAGAAGGTTTGCAGCCGGTGGTGCTCGGCGCCAAGGACGGCCTGTGCCTGGTCAACGGCACGCCGTGCATGACCGGCCTGAGCTGCCTGGCCCTGGCCGACGCCCATCATTTGCTGCAATGGGCCGACGTGATCGGCGCCATGAGCTTTGAGGCCCAGCGCGGCCAGATCGACGCCTTCGACGAAGAAATCATCGCCCTCAAGCCGCACCCGGGCATGCAGCATGTCGGCAGCAACCTGCGTGCGTTGCTCGATGGCAGTGAAGTGATCGCCAGCAGCAAAGGTATCCGCACCCAGGACGCCCTGAGCCTGCGCTCGATCCCGCAGATCCACGGCGCGGTGCGCGACCAGGTGGAGCACGCGACTCGCCAGATCGAGACCGAACTCAACAGCGTCACCGACAACCCGCTGGTGCTCGGCACACCGGACCACTACCGCGTGGTGTCCCAGGCCAACCCCCACGGCCAGTCCGTCGCCCTGGCCGCCGACATGCTGGCGATTGCCATGGCCGAAATCGGGTCGGTCGCCGAACGCCGCCTCGACCGCCTGATCAACCCGCACGTCAGCGGCCTGCCGGCGTTCCTGGTGAGCAACCCTGGGGTCAATTCCGGGATGATGATCGTGCAGTACGTCGCCGCCTCACTGTGCGGACAGAACCGCCAGTTGGCGCAACCGGCGGTGCTCGACAACTTCGTCACCTCGGGGCTGCAGGAAGACCACCTGAGCATGGGCACCAACGCCGCGCTCAAGCTGCACCAGGTATTGGCCAACGTCACCCAGATCCTCGCCATCGAGTACCTGCTGGCGGCCCAGGCCTTCGAATTCCTGAAAGACCAACGCTTCGGGGCGGGCACCGACAGGGCCTGGCGCCTGCTGCGTGAAGTGGTACCCGCCTATGAGCAGGACCGTTGGCTGGCGCCGGATATTGCGGCTGCCGCCAAGGTGCTCAAGGACACCGCATTACCGAATCTGCACTGAACACGTATTTCAAAAGAATAATTCACAAGGAGTATGAATGTGACTGCGCTAAACCTGATTCCAGGCCAACTGAGCCTCGCCCAACTGCGGGCCATCTACCAGCAGCCGGTAACCCTCAGCCTGGATGACAGTGCCTCGGCCCAGATCGAAGCCAGTGTCGCCTGCGTGGAGCAGATTCTCGCCGAGAACCGCACCGCCTATGGCATCAACACCGGTTTCGGCCTGCTGGCCTCGACCCGCATCGCCAGCGAAGACCTGGAAAACCTCCAGCGTTCCCTGGTGTTGTCCCACGCCGCCGGCGTCGGTGAGCCGATCAGCGATGCGCTGGTACGGCTGGTCATGGTGCTCAAAGTCAACAGCCTCAGCCGTGGGTTCTCCGGGATTCGCCGGCAGGTGATCGACGCGCTGATCGCGCTGATCAACGCCGAGGTGTACCCGCATATTCCGTTGAAAGGCTCGGTGGGCGCTTCCGGTGACTTGGCGCCGTTGGCCCACATGTCCCTGGTGCTGCTGGGCGAAGGCAAGGCGCGCTACAAGGGCGAATGGCTGGAGGCCACCGACGCGCTGAAAGTCGCCGGCCTGACGCCGCTGACACTCGCCGCCAAGGAAGGCCTGGCGCTGCTCAACGGCACCCAGGTGTCCACCGCCTATGCCTTGCGTGGCCTGTTCGAAGGCGAAGACCTGTTCGCCGGTGCCCTGGCCTGCGGCGGCCTTACCGTGGAAGCGGTGCTGGGCTCGCGCTCGCCGTTCGACGCACGTATTCATGCGGCTCGCGGTCAACGTGGGCAAATCGATTCGGCTGCGGCCTACCGTGACCTGCTGGGTGAGAGCAGCCAGGTGTCGCAGTCGCACCAGAACTGCGACAAGGTGCAGGATCCGTACTCCCTGCGCTGCCAGCCACAAGTCATGGGCGCCTGCCTGACTCAGTTGCGCCAGGCGGCCGAGGTGCTGGTGGTCGAAGCCAACGCCGTGTCCGACAACCCGTTGGTATTTGCCGCTGAGGGGGACGTGATCTCCGGTGGCAACTTCCACGCCGAACCGGTGGCCATGGCCGCTGACAACATGGCCCTCGCCATCGCTGAAATCGGTTCCCTGAGCGAGCGTCGTATCTCGCTGATGATGGACAAGCACATGTCGCAACTGCCGCCGTTCCTGGTGGGCAATGGTGGGGTGAACTCCGGCTTCATGATCGCCCAGGTGACCGCTGCAGCACTCGCCAGCGAGAACAAGGCACTGTCCCATCCCCATAGCGTCGACAGCATCCCGACGTCCGCCAACCAGGAAGACCACGTGTCGATGGCCCCGGCAGCCGGCAAGCGCCTGTGGGAAATGGCCGAGAACACGCGCGGCATCCTTGCGGTGGAATGGCTGGCTGCGTGCCAGGGCCTGGACCTGCGTGAAGGCCTGAAAACCTCGCCGAAACTGGAAAAAGCCCGTGGCATCCTGCGCGCCAAAGTGGCGTTCTATGACAAGGACCGCTTCTTCGCCCCGGACATCATCGCCGCCAGCGAGCTGCTCGCCAGCCGCTGCTTGAATGAGCTGGTGCCGGCCAAGTTGCTGCCGAGCCTGTAACCCTAGGAGTGTCGGATGAAAACCCTTTGGCAGCACTGCCACGTCGCAACCATGGCCCAGGGCAAATACTCGATCATCGAGGATGCGGCCATGGTCACCGTAGGTTCGCTCATCGAGTGGATCGGCCCGCGCAGCGAAGTACCGACGGCGGATTACGCCCAGGTGCATGACCTGCAAGGCGCGTGGGTCACTCCCGGGCTGATCGACTGCCACACCCACACGGTGTTTGGTGGCAATCGCAGCGGCGAATTCGAGCAGCGCCTCGAAGGCGTGAGCTATGCCGACATTGCGGCCAAGGGCGGCGGTATTGCCAGCACCGTGCGCGCCACCCGTGCCGCGACGGAGGATGAACTCTTCGCCAGCGCCCACAAGCGCTTGCGCAGCCTGCTGCGCGACGGCGTGACCACGGTGGAGATCAAGTCCGGTTACGGCCTGGACCTGGCCAACGAGCGCAAGATGTTGCGGGTGGCTCGGCGCCTTGGCGACGCGCTGCCGGTCAGCGTGCGCGCCACGTGCCTGGCGGCCCATGCATTGCCGCCGGAGTACAAGGATCGCGCCGACGATTACATCGAGCACATCTGCGCCGAGATGCTGCCGGCCTTGGCGGCGGAAGGGCTGGTGGACGCGGTGGATGCGTTCTGCGAATACCTGGCGTTTTCCACCGAGCAGGTCGAGCGCGTGTTCAAGGTCGCCCAGCAACTCGGCCTGCCGGTGAAGCTGCATGCCGAGCAGTTGTCGTCGCTGCACGGCTCCAGCCTGGCGGCGCGTTACCACGCGCTGTCGGCGGACCACCTGGAATTCATGACCGAAGAAGACGCCATCGCCATGGCCGCTGCCGGCACCGTCGCCGTTTTGCTGCCGGGCGCGTTCTACTTCCTGCGCGAAACCCAGCTGCCGCCGATGGATGCCCTGCGCAAGCACGGCGTGAAGATCGCCATCGCCAGCGACCTCAACCCAGGCACCTCGCCAGCGTTGTCGGTGCGCCTGATGCTGAACATGGCCTGCACCCTGTTCCGCATGACCCCGGAAGAAGCCCTGGCCGGTGCCACGCAACATGCGGCCACCGCCCTTGGCATGGGCGACACCCATGGGTCCCTGGAAGTGGGCAAGGTCGCCGATTTTGTCGCCTGGCAGATTGATCGCCCCGCCGACCTGGCCTACTGGCTGGGTGGCGAGCTGGATAAACGCGTCGTGCGCCACGGCGTCGACGTCACTGTGTAAGGAGCATTGCTGTGGATAAGGTTCTGAACTTCAAACAAGGCCGTGTGCCGCTGCTGATCAGCATGCCCCACGCCGGGCTGCGCCTGACGCCTGCGGTGGAAGCCGGGTTGATCCCCGAAGCGCAAAGCCTGCCGGACACCGATTGGCACATCCCCACGCTGTATGACTTCGCCGATGAACTGGGCGCCAGCACCTTGTCGGCCGAGTATTCGCGGTTCGTCATCGACTTGAATCGTCCGTCCGACGACAAGCCATTGTATGCAGGCGCCACCACCGGTCTGTACCCGGCCACGTTGTTCGACGGCGTGCCGTTGTTCCGCGAGGGGCTGGAGCCGAGCGAGACCGAACGCGCCAGCTACCTGCAAAAAATATGGGGCCCTTACCACCGCACGTTGCAAGAAGAACTGGCACGGCTCAAGGCCGAGTTCGGTTATGCGCTGCTGTTCGATGCGCACTCGATCCGCTCGGTGATCCCGCACCTGTTCGACGGCAAACTGCCGGACTTCAACCTGGGCACCTTCAACGGCGCCGCCTGTGATCCGGAACTGGCCAGCCAGCTCGAGGCCATCTGCGCCACCCATCCTCAGTACACCCACGTCTTGAACGGGCGCTTCAAGGGCGGCCATATCACCCGCCATTACGGCAACCCGGCGCAGGATATCCATGCCGTGCAGTTGGAGTTATGCCAGAGCACGTATATGGAGGAGTTCGAGCCGTTCCGCTATCGCCCGGATCTGGCCGAGCCGACGCAAGTGGTGTTGAAGCAGTTGCTGGAAGGCTTGCTGGCGTGGGGGCGCAAGCGCTACGGGTGACGAACGGTCGCCTCTGTGCAACTCACAGTCGCCACAGGTCGTGTTGAGAGAGGTCTCGCTCGGTAAGGTTGTGGGTACGGCGCACCAGACGCCACTTCCCACAATAAAAGCTGCCGAGTGAGACCTCTTTCATGAAAAGACTGTTCAACCGTTACCTGTTGACCCTCACCGGCGCGGCACTGCTCAGTGCCCAAGCCCTGGCCGCCGAGCCGGCCTCCTGCAAATCCATCCGCATGGGCGTGGTCAGCTGGACCGATGTGGTCGCCACCTCGGGCATGGCCGACGTGCTGCTCAACGGCCTGGGCTATGACAGCAAACAGACCAGTGCTGTGCAGCAGATCATCTTCGCCGGCATTCGCGACAAACGCCTGGACGTGTTCCTCGGCTATTGGAAACCGGCGATGGACAACAACATCGCGCCGTTCCTGGCCGCCAGGCAGGTCAAGGTCTTTGATAGGCCCAGCCTGGCCGACGCCCAGGCCACCCTGGCCGTGCCGCAATACGTGGCCGACGCCGGGCTGAAGACCTTTGCCGATATTGCCCGCTTCAAGGACAAGCTCGGCGGCAAGATCTACGGCATCGAGCCCGGCAGCGGCGCCAATACCGATATTCAGAAAATGATCGACACCAACCACTTCGGCCTGGGCGGCTTCAAGCTGGTGGCCTCCGGTGAAGCGGGCATGCTGGCCGCCGTGCAACGCGCGGTGAACCGCAAGGAGTTCGTGGTGTTTGTCGGCTGGACCCCGCACCCGATGAACATCAACATGAAAATGGCCTATCTCACGGGCAGCGAAGATGTGTTCGGTCCTGACGAAGGGCGCGCCACGGTCTCCACCGTCACTGCACCGGATTTTGCCGAGCGTTGTCCGAATGCGAACCGGCTTCTGGAAAACCTGACCTTCACCGCCGCCCAGGAAAGCCAGCTCATGGTGCCGATCATGGAGCGCCAGTCACCACAGGACGTGGCCAGGCAATGGCTGCGCGACCACCCCGAGGATTTGCAGCGCTGGTTGGCCGGGGTTACAGCATTTGATGGCAGCGATGGCTTGGCGTCGCTCCAGGCCTACCTCAAACCCTAAGCCAAATGCAGCCCCAACGGTGGGAGGGGGCTTGCCCCCGATAGCGCCATGCCTCACACCCTATCCGGTGACTGATCCACCACAATCGCAAGCAAGCCCCCGCAGGCCTTGAACCTGCTGTGCCAGAGATCATTGCGTATGTACCCACTATCCCCGCAACTCGCCGCCTTCGTCGAAAAAACCGCGTCCTTCACCAGCGACGACTCTTCCCTGGTGGGCCTGCGCCAAAGCTACGACCGCATGTGCCAGGCATTCACCCCGCCGAAACCGCAAGGCTTGCAGCTTGCGAACTTCACCCTGGCCGGCGTGGGCGCACGCAGCTATCTGCCCTCAACACCGCCACCCGCCGATGGCTGGCCATGCCTCCTCTATATACATGGCGGTGGTTGGGTGGTCGGCGGCCTGGATTCCCACGACTTCATCTGTTTCGAGCTGGCCAATGCCCTTCAGGTGCTGGTAATCGCCATCGACTACCGCCTGGCGCCCGAGCACCCGTTCCCGGCTGCCTACGACGATTGCCGCGCGGTGTGGCAGGCGATCCAGGCAGGGGAGTGCCCGCACGCCATCAACCGGCAACGCCTGGCGGTGGTGGGTGACAGTGCGGGCGGTAACCTGGCGGCGGCGTTGTGCCTGGGCTTGCGCGATGATGGCCAGCCTATGCCGCGCGTACAGGTCCTGATTTACCCCGGACTGGGCGGCCCGGCCGATTTGCCATCGCGCTGTGACTGCAGGGACGCGCCGTTGCTCAGCAGTGCCGACACCGATGGCTACCTCGCGCTTTACCTGCGTGGTTCGGGCACGGCGTCAGCCTATGCCATGCCGCTGCTGGCCGAGGATTTCAGTGGTTTGCCCAAGGCCTTGATCGCCGTGGCCCAATTCGACCCGCTGCGCGACGACGGCGTGCTGTATGCCGAGCGCCTGCAACAGGCTGGCGTGCCTGCGCTGTTGTATCCGGGCAAAGGCCTGGTCCACGGCTGTTTACGCGCGCGCGGCCAGGCCCCGGAGGTGGATCGGCTGTACGGTTATCTGCTGAATTACCTGAGGAGTGAAGGGCTGACACAGGTCTAAGCGCTCAAGGACATGCTCATTGCACAATTCGGGTTTATAGTGCCAGACGGCAAAATAAAAGACGTCCCCCCAGGGATGAACCCGACCCCCTACGGAGCGCGCAATGCAGACTTGGTACCCGCAGATCAAACCCTACGCCCGGCACGATCTGGCCGTCGATGACACCCACACGCTCTACGTCGATGAAAGTGGCTCCCCCGAAGGCTTGCCTGTCGTATTCATCCACGGTGGCCCTGGCGCCGGTTGCGATGCCCAGAGCCGCTGCTATTTCGATCCCAACCTGTACCGCATCGTTACCTTCGACCAGCGTGGCTGCGGCCGTTCCACCCCGCGCGCCAGCCTGGAAAACAACACCACCTGGGACCTCGTCGCCGACCTTGAGCGCATCCGCGAACATCTTGGCATCGACAAATGGGTGCTGTTCGGCGGCTCCTGGGGCTCGACCCTGGCCCTGGCCTACGCGCAAACCCACCCTGAACGTGTGCATGGCCTGATCGTGCGCGGTATTTTCCTCGCCCGCCCGCAGGACATCGAATGGTTCTACCAGGCTGGTGCCAGCCGCCTGTTCCCGGATTACTGGCAGGACTACATCGCGCCGATTCCTGCCGATGAGCGTCACGACATGATCGCGGCCTACCACAAACGCCTGACCGGCAACGACCAGATCGCCCAGATGCACGCCGCCAAGGCCTGGTCCGGCTGGGAAGGGCGCATGCTGGGCCTGTGCCCGAGCCCGCAGCACGTGGAGCGTTTTTCCGAGCCTCAGCGTGCGCTGTCCATTGCGCGTATCGAGTGCCACTACTTCACCAACAACTCCTTCCTGGAGCCCAACCAGCTGATTCGCGATATGCACAAGATCGCCCATCTGCCTGGCGTAATCATCCATGGCCGCTACGATATGATCTGCCCGCTGGATAACGCCTGGGAGCTGCATCAGGCATGGCCGAACAGCGAGCTGCAGGTCATCCGTGAAGCGGGCCATGCGGCGTCCGAGCCTGGTATTACCGATGCACTGGTACGCGCGACCGGCGAAATGGCACGGCGCCTGCTTGATCTACCGCCAGAAGAAGCATGAAGGGCCTGCTGCAACGGGTGCGCGGCGCCCGGGTCGAAGTGGCGGGCGAAATTGTCGGGGCGATCGAACAGGGTTTGCTGGTGCTGGTGGCCGTCGAACCTTCAGATACGCCCGAGAGCGCCGACAAACTGCTGCACAAGCTGCTTAACTACCGGGTGTTCAGCGACGACGAGGGCAAGATGAACCTGTCGTTGAAGGATATCGATGGGGGATTGCTGCTGGTGTCGCAGTTCACCCTGGCAGCGGATACCAAGAGCGGCCTGCGGCCAAGCTTCTCCACCGCCGCGCCGCCGGCCCTGGGAGCGGCGCTTTTTGATCACTTGCTGTTACAAGCGCAACAATTGCATGGCAAGGTGGCCTCGGGGCGTTTTGGCGCAGATATGCAGGTGCATTTGGTCAATGATGGCCCTGTGACCTTTCTCTTACAGACATGAATGTATTAAAAACGACTTTAATGCCTAAAAACGTAGGGTTTCGCTACAAATACTTCGTTGTCCCTGATGCGTTGTTTCGCGGGCTACTAGATAATCGCGCGCTACGGGGATCAGCGTTGTTTGGTCCATTTTTGACTTAGGTAGAGACTTGTCCGACGGCCTCAGGGGAATCATTTTGCCCCAGGGGAGTCGGAACAATGCTCGCCAACCTGGCATATAGATAGCTGGCCGTTGGTTTTTTGATCTGTTTTCGGCGAGGGTTGCTCGTGATTGTTAGTCCCTGTAATGCACCAAAATTGTCTGCCAAACGGTTACGAAACGCACTGGTGACGGGCTCTGCCCTGTTTTGCCTGTTCGGCGCGGGTCAACTGTGGGCATTCAGTCTGGACGATGTGTCGGCCAAGGCAAAAGAGCTGGCCGGGCAGAAATACGAAGCTCCGCGCAGCAATCTGCCGAACGAATTCCGCGAAATGAAGTTCGCGGACTACCAAAAGATTCGTTTCCGCAACGAAAAAGCCGAATGGGCCGATCAAAACACCCCGTTCAAGTTGTCCTTCTATCACCAGGGTATGCATTTCGATACACCGGTGAAAATCAACGAAGTGACCGCCGACAGCGTCCAGGAAATCAAATACGACCCGGCTCGCTTCGATTTCGGCGGCGTGAAGTTTGATCCTAAAGCCACCGAACAGCTGGGTTATGCCGGTTTCCGTGTGCTGTACCCGATCAACAAGGGCGACAAGCAAGACGAAATCATGACCATGCTCGGCGCCAGCTATTTCCGCGTCGTCGGTAAGGATCAGGTCTATGGCCTGTCCGCCCGTGGCATGGCGATCGATACCGCGCTGCCGTCGGGTGAAGAATTCCCGCGCTTCACCGAGTTCTGGATCGAGCGTCCAAAACCGGGTGACAAGCACTTGGTGATCTTCGCCTTGCTGGATTCGCCACGCGCCACCGGTGCCTATCGCCTGATCCTGCGTCCGGGCACCGACACGGTTGTCGATGTGAAATCCCAGATGTTCCTGCGTGACAAGGTCAGCAAGCTGGGCGTTGCCCCGTTGACCAGCATGTTCCTGTTTGGTGCCAACCAGCCGTCCAAGGTGCTCAATTACCGTCGCGAGCTGCATGACTCCAGCGGCCTGTCGATCCATGCCGGCAATGGCGAGTGGATCTGGCGCCCTCTGAACAACCCTAAACACCTGTCGGTCAGCAACTTCACCGTGGAAAACCCGCGTGGGTTCGGTCTGCTGCAACGCGGTCGCAACTTCAGCCACTACGAAGACCTCGACGACAACTACGACAAGCGCCCAAGCGCGTGGATCGAGCCTGAAGGCGACTGGGGCAAGGGTTCCATCGACCTGGTCGAGATTCCGACTGCCGACGAAACCAACGACAACATCGTTGCATTCTGGAGCCCGGCCGAATTGCCGGAAGTCGGCAAGCCCCTCGACGTAGCCTATCGCCTGCACTGGACCCTCGACGACGCCGCGTTCCACTCGCCGGACAGCGCCTGGGTCAAGCAGACCCTGCGCTCCACCGGTGACGTGAAGCAATCCAACCTGATCCGTCAGCCGGATGGCAGCGTCGCGTACCTGGTGGACTTCGAAGGCCCGGCCCTGAAAAAACTGCTGCCGGACGCCCCGGTACGCAGCCAGGTGAGCGTGGGTGACAACGCTGAACTGGTAGAAAACAGCGTGCGTTACAACGAGCACACCAAAGGCTGGCGCCTGACCCTGCGCCTGAAGATCAAGGACGCAAGCAAGCCTACCGAGATGCGTGCGTCGCTGGTGCAGGACATCGTGCAGCCCGAGCCCGAGAAGGTTTCGACTCAAGTGCTCAAGGCCGACAAGGTCCTGGCCAAGCAACACGAGAAACAGGCCAAGAAAGACGCGAAAGACAAGGAAGCCAAGCAGCCAGAAGCTGCCCCAGCCACACCGGAGCCGATCAAGACCGAGCAAGTCCTGACCGAAACCTGGAGCTATCAGTTGCCTGCCGATGAGTAATTCTCAAATCCAGCCAGAGACTCTGTCCGAGTACCTGGCGCATCTTCCGATGACCGCTGAGCAGCGCGCCGAGTTGGCGGGCTGCACATCCTTCACCGAGTTGCATGAGCGCTTGTCGTCCAAAGTGTTTGATGCGCCTGTCGACGCCGCCCAGGCGTCGGTGGGTCGCCGGTTGACCCTCAGTACGGCTGAAGAGCTGCAAGACGCTGAAATGCTGGGGCTCGACGCCAGTGGCCGCGTGTGCCTCAAAGCCACGCCGCCGATTCGGCGTACCCGCGTGGTGCCTGAACCCTGGCGCACCAATATCCTGGTGCGCGGCTGGCGTCGGATCACCGGCCGCAGCAATCCGCCGGCGCCGCCGAAGGATGAGCGCGTATTGCCGGCAGCCCGCTGGCGTACCGTGGGTTCGATTCGGCGTTACATTCTGCTGGTGCTGATGCTCGGCCAGACCATCGTGGCCGGCTGGTACATGAAAGGCATCATGCCGTACCAAGGCTGGTCGCTGGTCGACTTCGACGAAATCCGCAGCCAGACCCTGCTGCAAACCGCCACTCAGGTGCTGCCTTACGCCCTGCAAACCAGCATCCTGATCATGTTCGGGATCTTGTTCTGCTGGGTCTCGGCCGGTTTCTGGACCGCATTGATGGGCTTCCTCGAACTGCTCACCGGCCACGATAAATACCGGATTTCCGGTAAAAGTGCCGGCGATGAGCCGATCCCGAAAGACGCGCGCACCGCGCTGGTCATGCCGATCTGCAACGAAGACGTGCCGCGCGTATTCGCCGGTTTGCGCGCGACGTTCGAATCGGTGGCCGCTACCGGTGATCTCGATCGTTTCGACTTCTTTGTGCTCAGCGACAGTAACGAAGCCGACATCTGCATCGCCGAGCAGCAAGCCTGGCTCGACGTCTGCCGTGAGGCGGGTGGCTTCGGCAAGATCTTCTATCGCCGCCGTCGCCGTCGCGTGAAGCGTAAAAGCGGCAACCTCGACGACTTCTGCCGTCGTTGGGGCGGTGACTACAAGTACATGGTCGTTCTCGACGCCGATTCCGTGATGAGCGGCGAATGCCTGACCAGCCTGGTGCGCCTGATGGAAGCCACGCCGGATGCCGGGATTATCCAGACCGCGCCACGTGCGTCGGGCATGGACACCCTGTATGCGCGCATGCAGCAGTTTGCCACCCGCGTGTACGGCCCACTGTTCACCGCCGGCCTGCACTTCTGGCAGCTGGGTGAATCCCACTACTGGGGTCACAACGCGATCATCCGCATGAAACCGTTTATCGAGCACTGCGCCTTGGCGCCATTGCCGGGTAAAGGTGCATTCGCAGGTTCCATCCTGTCCCACGACTTCGTTGAGGCGGCGCTGATGCGCCGTGCCGGCTGGGGCGTGTGGATTGCCTACGACCTGCCGGGCAGCTACGAAGAACTGCCGCCGAACCTTCTGGATGAACTCAAGCGTGACCGTCGCTGGTGCCACGGCAACCTGATGAACTTCCGCCTGTTCCTGGTCAAGGGCATGCACCCGGTGCACCGCGCGGTGTTCCTGACCGGCGTGATGTCCTACCTGTCGGCACCGTTGTGGTTCCTGTTCCTGGTGCTGTCGACGGCCTTGCTGGCGGTCAACACCCTGATGGAGCCGCAGTACTTCATGGCGCCACGCCAGTTGTACCCGCTGTGGCCGCAATGGCATCCGGACAAGGCGGTGGCGCTGTTCTCCACCACCATCGTGCTGCTGTTCCTGCCGAAATTGCTGAGCATCATCCTGATCTGGGCCAAGGGCGCTAAAGAGTTCGGCGGCAAGTTCAAGGTGACCATGTCGATGCTGCTGGAGATGCTGTTCTCCATGCTACTGGCGCCGGTGCGGATGATTTTCCACACCCGTTTCGTGCTCGCCGCGTTCCTCGGCTGGGCCGCGACCTGGAACTCGCCGCAGCGGGACGACGACTCCACGCCGTGGGGCGAAGCGATCAAGCGTCACGGCACGCAGACCTTGCTGGGCTTCTTCTGGGCGCTGCTGGTGGTGTGGCTGAACCCGAGCTTCCTGTGGTGGCTGGTACCGATCGTGGGTTCGTTGATGCTGTCGATCCCGGTGTCGGTGATTTCCAGCCGGGTCAACCTCGGCTTGAAGTCCCGCGACGAGAGCCTGTTCCTGATCCCTGAGGAGTACAATCCGCCGCAGGCGTTGCTGTCCACCGACAAGTACACCCACGAAAACCGTTGGCACGCGCTGAAAGATGGCTTTGTGCGCTCGGTGGTCGACCCGCAGCAGAACGCCCTGGCCTGTGCCCTGGCAACCTCGCGTCACGGTCAGGCCGAGCCGATCGAGTACCTGCGTGCCGAACGTGTGCGCCACGCGTTGAAAGTCGGCCCTGCCGGCCTCAACAACGGCGAACGCCTGGCGTTGCTCAGCGACCCGGTAGCCCTGGCCCGCTTGCACGAGCAGATCTGGAGCGAAGGGCATGCCGAGTGGCTCGCTGCCTGGCGTGATTCGATCAAGGCCGACCCGCACGCGCCTTTGCTGCCGCTGCAACCGCTGTCATCCCAGGCCCAACCGGCCTGATTCAGGCGCCCCCGAGGGTTCACTTCGGGGGCGTTCGAAGCGCTGGTCCTACAGCGTTTCCATCTTCTTCTTTATCGCCCTAACTCCTTGTTATTTCGAAACAAAAGACCCTTGTTCGAGGCGTATTTACGTGCCCGTGAGTGGGGTAGGATCGCCCCCCAAATTTGACTCGGTCACAGGGGGATTCATGATCAAAAGGTATTGTTCGGCATTGCTGATCGGCGTTATTGCATTGATTCACGGAGGTCTGGTGCAGGCCGGTGCCATCGACGACGCGGTTCGGCGTGGTGTGCTGAAAGTTGGCACCACGCCCACCTACATCCCCTTTGAAATGACCGATAGACAGGGGCGTATCGTTGGCTTTGAAATCGACCTGCTCAAGGTGATGAGCCAGGCCCTGGGCGTCGAGCTTGAATTGGTCAGCGTGCCCTACACCGAGCTGCTGCCTGGGCTGCAGGCGAAAAAGTTCGACCTGATCGGCAGCGGCATGACCGTCACCCAGGAGCGCAACCTGAAGCTCAATTTCAGCGACTCCTTTATCGTGGTGGGGCAAACCGTGTTGCTGCACCCCAGCCTGAGGGGCAAGGTCACCAGTGTTGAAGACCTGGACGACGCCACTTACCGGGTCACCACCGTCCAAGGCACCACTGGCGAGGCAGCGGCGCAACGATTCCTGGGGGCGGCGCGGTTGAGCGCTTTTGCAACGCCACAGGAAGCCGTGCGCCAAGTGGTGAACGGCGCCGCCGATGCCTTTATTTATGATGCGCCGTATAACCTGATTGCCCTGAGCTTGCCGGAAAACCGCGAGCTGCTGGCGCTTGAACAGCCGTTCACCTTTGAACCCTTGGCGTTTGGCGTGAAGAAAGGCGATTTTGACAGCCTTAATTGGATCAACCATTTCCTCAATCAGATCGCCCAGGACGGGACCTACGATCGCTTGCACGACAAGTGGTTCAAGGACATGGACTGGATGGTTGAGGTTGACTGGAAGTCATAACTTCTTACACATCAATCCGTTGCCGATGTGGCCGACGCAAGTGTCTATCCCTGCATTTGGCCGCACCGTTGTGGGGCTTTTCCGACATACGCAGATAACAATTACCCGTGAAACCTTTGTGACGGGCAATGAGTGGGTTAGGATCGCACCCCGAATTGGTGCAGCCCTTTTGCGCGCCGACCTTATAAGAATCGTTCAGGGGACTTGATGATGAAAAAGTATCTTTCGATGCTGCTGCTCGGCGTCACCGCGCTGGTCGCGGCCAATGCCGCCCAGGCCGGTGCCATCGACGATGCAGTCAAGCGCGGCACGCTGAAAGTCGGCATGGACCCGACCTACATGCCGTTTGAAATGACCGACAAGCGCGGGGAAATCATCGGCTTCGAAGTCGACATCCTCAAGGCCATGGCCAAGTCCATGGGCGTCAAGCTGGAGTTGGTGTCCACCGGCTATGACGGCATCATCCCGGCGTTCCTGACCGGCAAGTTCGACATGATCGGCAGCGGCATGACCCTGACCCAGGAACGCAACCTGCGCCTGAACTTCAGCGAACCCTTCATCGTAGTCGGCCAGACCCTGCTGATCCGCAAGGAGCTGGAAGGCACCATCAAGTCCTACAAAGACCTGAACGACGAGAAATACCGCCTGACCTCCAAGCTCGGCACCACCGGTGAGATGGTCGCCAAGAAGCTGATCTCCAAGGCCAAGTACCACGGCTATGACAACGAGCAGGAAGGTGTGCTGGACGTGGTCAACGGCAAGGCCGATGCCTTTGTGTATGACGCGCCGTACAACGTGGTCGCCGAGAAAAAAGTCGGTAACGGCAAGCTGGTGTTCCTCGAAGAACCCTTCACCTTTGAACCGCTGGCGTTCGGCTTGAAGAAGGGTGACTACGACAGCATCAACTTCATCAATAACTTCCTGCACCAGATCAAGAACGACGGCACCTACGATCGCATCCATGACAAGTGGTTCAAGAGCTCCGAGTGGCTCAAGGACATGGAATAAAGCGGGACTGTTTTCTGTTGTGAGGGGGCTTGATGTGGCAAGCCCGCTCGCCACCTCAGGTGTGCGTGCCACGATTCTTTTGGATGCTGAGTAAATGAAACAGAAAAAAGCCCAATGGCCCTGGCACCTGCTGACCGTGGTTGTGCTGGTTGGCCTGGCCGGCGCGTTGTATTACGCCACCTCGCTGATGTCCTACGAATGGCGCTGGAACCGTGTGCCGCAATACTTCGCCTACCAGGCCGAAGAGGCCCAGCGTGCCGCAGACATCTCGACTGTCGTCGAGCTGGTCCGCAAAGGCGATGTGGCCGAAGTCACCCTGCGCAACGATGCCGGCGTCGAACAACGCGTGAGTGTGGCCGACAACAGCCTGCAAGTGGCGCGCGGCGATGATGTGTCCGAAGGCGATGTCATCGGTGTTAACCGCCATTGGGCGTTGGGCCCGTTGATGTGGGGTTTGTGGACCACGTTGTGGCTGTCGGTGGTGTCCGGGATCCTCGGCCTGGCGATTGGGCTTGCCACCGGGTTATGCCGACTGTCCACTAACCCGACCCTGCGCGATCTGTCGACGATCTACGTCGAGCTGGTGCGTGGTACGCCGCTATTGGTGCAGATCTTCATTTTCTATTTCTTTATCGGCACGGTGCTCAACTTGTCCCGGGAGTTTGCCGGGATCGCCGCGCTGTCGCTGTTCACCGGCGCCTATGTGGCGGAAATCGTCCGCGCGGGTGTCCAGTCCATCACCCGTGGCCAGAACGAGGCGGCTCGCTCCCTGGGCCTGAGCGCCAGCCAGTCGATGCGCCATGTGGTGCTGCCGCAGGCCTTCAAGCGCGTGCTGCCGCCCCTGGCCGGGCAATTTATCAGTCTGGTGAAAGACACCTCGCTGGTCTCGGTGATCGCCATTACCGAGCTGCTCAAAAGCGGTCGCGAAGTGATCACCACCTCGTTCTCGCCGTTTGAAATCCTGTTCTGCGTTGCAGGGTTGTACCTGCTGATCAACCTGCCGCTGTCGAAAATGGCCAGCCGGCTTGAGCGGAGGCTCGCGCAAAGTGATTGAAGTCCGCGATCTGGTAAAAGTCTTCGATACCCGCGGGCACGTGGTGCGCGCGGTGGACCATGTGACCACTCAGGTGGCCAAGGGGGAGGTGCTGGTGGTGATCGGCCCGTCCGGCTCCGGCAAGTCCACGTTCCTGCGTTGCCTCAATGGCCTGGAAGAGTTCGATTCGGGTTCGGTGAGCATCGATGGCTTGCAACTGGCCGACCCGAAAACCGATGTGAACGCCTATCGGCGTGAAGTCGGCATGGTGTTCCAGCACTTCAACCTGTTCCCCCACATGACGGTGCTGGAGAACCTGTGCCTGGCGCAAAAAGTCGTGCGCAAGCGCGGCAAGAAAGAGCGCGAAGCCAAGGCCCTGGCACTCCTGGAAAAGGTCGGCATTGCGCAGAAAGCCAACGAGTTTCCATCACGGCTTTCCGGCGGACAGCAACAGCGCGTGGCGATTGCCCGGGCGTTGGCGATGGAACCCAAGGTGATGCTGTTCGACGAGCCCACCTCGGCCCTGGACCCGGAAATGGTTGGTGAAGTGCTGGATGTCATGAAGACCCTGGCCCTGGAAGGCATGACCATGGTCTGCGTCACCCACGAAATGGGCTTTGCCCGTGAAGTGGCGGACCGGGTGCTGTTCTTCGATCATGGCAAGTTGCTCGAAGATGCGGCCCCGGCCGAGTTCTTCGCGGCGCCTAAAGACCCGCGCGCCCAGGCGTTCCTGCGTCAAGTGCTATAGGGCGCGGGGCGTTCATACCTTGAACCGCCCCACGCACTGCTGCAAATCCGTTCCCAGCCGCGCCAGCTCGATACTGGCCGCTGCCGTCTGTTCACTGGCGGCGGCGGCTTGCTCCGAGGCGTCGCGCACTTTCAATACGCTGCGATTGATCTCTTCGGCCACCGCACTTTGCTCCTCGGCGGCGGCGGCGATCTGCGGGTTCATTTCCTGGATGACCGACACCGTGCGGGCGATCTCCGTGAGGGAGTCCCCGGCGTTGCGGGCCAGGCCGACGCTGTTGTCGGTCAGGGTGCGGCTGTAGTCCATGATGTCGGCCACCTGTTGTGTACCGCTGTGCAGGCCTCCAATCAGCTCTTCGATTTCCTCGGCGGACTGCTGGGTCCGTTGGGCGAGACCGCGCACCTCGTCGGCGACCACCGCGAACCCTTGACCGGCCTCGCCGGCGCGAGCGGCTTCTATCGCGGCGTTGAGCGCCAGCAGGTTGGTCTGCTGTGACACAGACTTGATCACATCCAGCACGCTGCTGATTTTCTGGCTTTCCCGTTGCAGTCCTATCATGGCCTGGCCTGCGCGCGCCATTTCATGGGCAAGGTGCTCGATTTGCGCCACGGCATCCGTCACCACCTGATCGCCCAGTTCAGTCTGTTGATTGGCCTGGCCGGCAGCGATCGACGCCTGCTCGGCGTGGCGCGCAACCTCCTGGGCGGTGGCGAGCATCTGATTCATCGCGGTTGCGACCTGCTCGGTTTCATCGCGCTGATTGTTCACCCCGGCACGCGTTTGTTCGGTCACGGTGGAAAGCTCTTCGGCAGCGCTGGCGATTTGCCTCGCGTTGTCGCTGATGTTGCCAATCAGCCCCCGCAGGCTAAGCGTCATTTGGGTCATGCTGCTTTGCAACTGGCCCAGCTCATCCCGGCGTCGGGTCTGCACATCTTGGCTCAGGTCGCCCTCGGCAATGCGATTGGCGACTGTCAGCGCCCTACGCAGCGGCTTGACGATTTGCCCGGCAATCACCCAGGCAGCCAGGGCGCCGAAGAGCAACGCAGCAGCAGTAATGCCCAGGGTTTGGGTGCGGGCCTGCTCGGCTTCACTGTCGCGTCGTTGGGTCTGGTCCTGGCTCAAGAGATCACTCTGCCCGAGCAACTGATCCAACTGCTGCTCCAACTGGTTTTGCGTGTTTTCGGTGGCGAGTTGGGTGTCCTTGAGGCGTGTCAGGTGGGTGCGAATGCTGAGCACGGCGTTTTTCAGCACGCCGCTATCGACCGGCAGTTTTGCCACGGCTGCCTGGGCGAGTTCGAGGTTGCGCTCGGCGTCGCTGACGGCCTGGGCGTAGGCATCCAGCGAACTGGCGGCCCAGGCAGGGCTCTGGGCACGATCTTCGGCCTGTTCGATGGCTTGGCGCAGGTCTTCGATGGCATCCAGGGCCTTTGTATCGTCCTGGTCCGGGAGATCGCTTGCGAGTTGGGCCAGGACATCACCGGTCCGCGTGGTGGTCTGCTTCAGTTGCTCTCGGGCGTTTTCGCGTTTCTCAACCAGTGAGGGTACGTCTTTGAGGGTGGTTTTGAACGTTGCATTGATGCGGGCCATTTCCTGCAGATACCCAATGGATTTTGGCACTTTGAGCCGGCTGGAAAGCTCCACCAGAAGCCCGTCGATCTTTACCGTGCTCACACTCAATCGATTGAAGCTGGTGGGGTCGTCCAGGGTGCGGTAAATGATTCTGTCGGCCCGCAGTTCTTCGCCAGCCACCGCCAGTTGCGCGAGTACGGTCAGCGTTTGCGAGCGGTAAAGGGACGCAGCCAGGGCTTGCCAGCCGGTCACGGCAATCACGAAGCTCAGGGCCAGTACCAAGGAGAAACCCAGGGCGAGTTTGAGGGTGACACTGGCGTCACCCAACAGATGAGTCATTCGACGAAGCATGATTAACCTCCGACAAGTGAACAATGGGCGTTCTCGACATGCGCAAGCACATTGAGCTGAATTGAACGCTAGTTCTCTTGGCGCAGAGGTGGGGCTGATAAACGCGTAGGAAATTTCAGAGGTCGCAGGCGGCGACCCAGGACAGGTCGCCGCGCGGGGAGGGGGTCAGACCCGGAAGCGGCCGACCAGTGTTTGCAGATGGGTGCCCAGGCGTGCCAGTTCGGTGCTAGACGTGGCGGTCTCTTCGCTGGCGGCAGCCGTTTGTTCCGACACATCGCGCACGTTCAGCACGCTGCGGTTGATCTCTTCCGCTACGGCGCTCTGCTGTTCGGCAGCGGTGGCGATTTGGGAGTTCATCGCCTGGATGGTCGATACCGTTCGTGTGATGTTTTCCAAGGCGCTGCCGGCGCGGCGCGTCAGCTCGACACTGCTATCGGTGAGGCCACGGCTATTGTCCATGATGTTCGCCACCTGCTGGGTGCCGCTTTGCAGGCCGGCAATCAGTTCCTCGATCTCTTCGGTGGACTTCTGGGTGCGCTGGGCCAGGCTGCGCACTTCATCGGCCACCACTGCGAAGCCACGTCCGGCTTCACCGGCCCGCGCTGCTTCAATCGCGGCGTTGAGAGCCAGCAGGTTGGTTTGCTGTGCCACCGACTTGATCACGTCGAGCACACTGCCGATCTTGTCGCTTTCGCGTTTCAGATCGGCCATGGCGACGGTGGAATTGCCGACTTCAGTGGCCAGGCGTTCGATCTGGGCGATGGCTTCACCGACCACCTTGTCGCCTTCGCGGGCCTGCTGGTCAGCCGCTGCGGCGGCTTCGGACGCTTCTTCGGCATTGCGCGCCACTTCCTGCACGGTCGCGGCCATTTCGTTCATGGCGGTGGCCACTTGGTCGGTCTCGACTTTCTGGCTGTTGACCCCGGCGCTGGTCTGCTCGGTCACGGCCGACAGTTGCTCGGCGGCGCTGGCGATCTGGGTGACACCTTCGCTGATGCCGCCGATCAACTCGCGCAGGCCCACAGTCATGCTTTGCATGGCGCGTTGCAGTTGGCCCAATTCATCCTGGCGCAGTGAAATGAGGTTGTGACTCAGGTCACCCGAGGCAACGCGCTCGGCAACTTCGAGGGTCTGGCTCAGCGGGATAATGATCTGACGGGTGATCGCCCAGGCCGCGACCAGGCCGAAGATCAGCGCCAGCCCGGCAGCCAGTAGCAGGAAGTATTTGGCTTGCGCGGCATCCGTATCGCGTACCGCCGTCTGGGATACCGTCAGTTTGTCACTGTGGCCCAGCAGGATATCGCCCTGCGCAGACATGGTCTTGAGCGCCGCTGCGCTGGCCACCTGAGAGTCGCGGTATTGGCTGACAGCGGCGCGGTAGGCTTGCAGCGAGACGCTGGCCTGTTGCAGGTTGGCCGAATATTGATCAGGCACCTGGCTGGTGAGGTTGGTAATTTTTTTCAGGGCGTTATCGATGGCATCCAGCGCCGGCTGCTCGGCTTCGACCTTGCCGCTGTAGGTGTAGCCGCGCACTTGAAAGCGTGCTTGCTGGATCAGCTTGCTCAGGTCCACCACACTGTTGAACAACGTGACGCTGTCGCCTTGCAGCAGGGATTTCTCCACTTCGCCGACCTTTAGTACTGCATTGTCGGCCGTGTCGCCGAGCTTGCTGCGGGCATTTTCGCGGCTGGCGCCGGCCTGCACCATCTCGTTGAACGCGCGTTTGTATTGGTCCACGGCGGCCAATTGTTCATCGACCAGGGCCGTGTCCGCGGGTTGTTCGATCAGGGTGCGTGCGGTCTTCAAGCCACTGTCCAGCTGGTTCAGCAATTCGTTGACCGCGGTCGGGCCTTGTTCGCCACGGCGCATCTCATAGTCCAGGCGTGCCAGGCGCAGGTCTTTGGTCAGGCCGTTGAGGCTGGAGATGTAACCCAGCTTGTCACCGCGGTTGATCACGTCACCCAGGCCGGTCCAGCCAGTGAAGGTGATCATCAGGGTCAACAGCAATACCAGGCCAAAGCCTACGGCCAGCTTGGTTTTGACGCTGACATTCCCCAGTTTTTCGGCTAACCAACGATACATGCTGCAAACTCCCTTGGAACAAGGCTTGGACTTATTCAGGAGTTATCGGCCTGCCCACGGGATTCTGTAGCGACGCGGTACCAATGTGGGAGCAAGCCCCGACCGCGGTCTTGTCAGAACAGGCGGGCGAGCAGGGCGGTGACGGCCGTTTCGACGCGCAGGATGCGGGCGCCCAATTGCACCGGCTGCAAGCCGGCCTTGGCCAGCAGGTCTACCTCGTAGGGGATCCAGCCGCCTTCCGGGCCTATGGCCAGGGTGACCGGCTCATCCAGCCCACGGGGGCAGGGTGGGTAGTCGCCGGGGTGGCCGATCAGGCCAAGGGTGCCTTCGGTCATGGTTGGCAGGCGGTCTTCGACGAAAGGTTTGAAGCGCTTTTCGATAACGATTTCCGGCAGCACCGTGTCCCGTGCCTGTTCCAGGCCGAGGATCAGTTGCTCGCGAACGGCGTCGGTTTCCAGGAAGGGGGTTTGCCAGAAGCTTTTTTCCACCCGGTAGCTGTTGACCAGCACTACTTTCGGCACGCCCATGGCTGCCACGGTTTGCAGCACCCGGCGCAGCATTTTCGGGCGTGGCAAGGCCAGCAGCAGGGTCAGGGGCAGTTTGGCCGGTGGCGGTTGGTCGAAGCTTACTTGCAGTTCGGCTTCGCGGGCTTCCAGGCGCAGCAGTTGCGCGTTGCCCATCAACCCGCCAAGGCGCCCGACCCGCAGGCTTTCGCCCACGGCGGCGCGGTGGACTTCCTGCATATGCACCAGGCGCCGATCACGCAGGATCACTCGGTCGGCCGCGATAAAGTCGGCATCGAACAGCAACAGCAGGTTCACGGTTGGGTCGCTGGCGGCTGGTCGTCGTCGGCGGGTTGGTCATCCGGGTGATCGCCACGCTTGCTGATCAAGCCGCTGAACAGGATGCCGATCTCGAACAGCATCCACATCGGCACGGCCAGCAGTGTCTGGGAGAAGATGTCCGGCGGCGTGAGGATCATGCCGACCACGAAGCAACCGATGATCACATACGGGCGGATCTTCTTCAGGTACTGCACGTTGACCACGCCGATCCACACCAGCAGCACCACGGCCACCGGGATTTCGAACGCGACGCCAAAGGCGAAGAACAGCGTCATCACGAAATCGAGGTAGCTGGTGATGTCGGTCATCATCTCCACGCCGGCCGGAGTGGCGGCCGCGAAGAACTTGAAGATCAACGGGAATACCAGGAAGTAGGCGAAGGCCATGCCGGTGTAGAACAGCAGGATGCTCGACACCAGCAACGGCACCGCGATGCGCTTCTCATGCTTGTACAGGCCTGGCGCGATAAAGCCCCAGATCTGGTGCAGGATCACCGGGATCGCCAGGAACAGCGAAACCATCATGGTCAGCTTCAACGGCGTGAGGAACGGCGATGACACATCGGTGGCAATCATCGTCGCACCGGCCGGCAGGTACTGGCGCAGTGGCGTGGAGACGAAGGTGTAGATCTGCTGGGTGAAGGCGAACAGCCCGGCAAAGATCACGAAGATCGCCGCCACGCAACGCAGCAGGCGGGTCCGCAGCTCGGTCAAGTGCGAGACCAGCGGCATATGCTGGTCGTTTTCCGGTTTATCAGCGCTCATGGGGCTCGCGGCGGCAATGTAGGATCATGGGGCGCGGGCGACGCAACAGGCGTCGGCGCAGGCTCGGTTGGAGCGGTCGGGGTCGGGGCGGCGGGCGTAGTTTCAACCGCGGGCGCGATGCTGTGCTCGGCCACAGGCTCCACCGGTTTGGTGGGTTCCTGTACCGGGGACAGAATCTTCCGGGCTTCCTGCTCCAACGACAGAATATGTTCGTTGTGCAGTTGGCGGCGAATCTCGTCGGCGCCGATTTCCCGTTCAACTTCCTGTTTGATGGCGTTGAAACTGCGTTTCAGGCGCCCGATCCACAGGCCGGCTGTGCGCGCGGCGCCGGGCAGGCGTTCCGGCCCCAGTACCAGCAAGGCAACAAGGCCGACGAGCAGCAGTTCAGAGAAGCTGATACCAAACATTAGTCAGTGCTCACGAGTCTTTGCGGGTCGGCTCTTCGACTTTTTCAGCCTGCACGTCGAAGGTACGACGCTCGGTGATCGGCTGGGTGGCCTGCGGGTGTACAGGCTGGGCCGGTGGCACCGGATTGGCGGCCGGGTCGGCAGGCTTCTCATCGTCGTTCATGGCTTTACGGAAGCCCTTGATCGACTCGCCCACATCGGTGCCGAGGTTTTTGAGTTTCTTGGTGCCGAATACCAGTACCACCACCACCAGAATGACGATCCAGTGTTTCCAGTCAAAAATGCCCATGCTGCAAATCCTCTAGTAAAAGTTATTCAAGCGGACGGGCGCGAGGCCTTTTCGGCATGCCCGGACAAGCCGAAGCGACGGTCCAGTTCATCCAGCACGGCCTGTGGATGCTGCCCCAGTTGGGCGAGCATGACCAGGCTATGGAACCACAAGTCAGCGGTTTCATAGATTACATCGCTGCAATCGCCGCTGATTTGTGCGTCCTTGGCAGCGATGATGGTCTCGATGGACTCTTCGCCGAGTTTTTCCAGAATCTTGTTCAGGCCCTTGTGGTACAGGCTGGCGACGTAGGAGCTGTCGGCGTCCGCACCTTTGCGGTCCTCCAGCACCTGGGCCACACGGTTCAGGGTATCGCTCATGGTCAGTGTCCTGCGGAGTAGATGGCGTGCGGGTCTTTGAGCACCGGCTCTACAACCTTCCATTCGCCGTTCTCGAACACGCGATAGAAGCAGCTGTGGCGGCCGGTGTGGCAGGCGATGTCGCCGATCTGCTCGACCTTGAGGATCACCACGTCGGCGTCGCAGTCGATACGCATCTCGTGCAGGGTTTGCACGTGCCCGGACTCTTCGCCCTTGCGCCACAGTTTGCCACGCGAACGTGACCAGTAAATGGCGCGCTGCTCAGTGGCAGTGAGGCTCAGGGCCTCGCGGTTCATCCAGGCCATCATCAGCACGCGCCCGGTCTTGTAGTCCTGGGCAATGGCCGGCACCAGGCCGTCACTGTCCCACTTGATCTCGTCCAGCCAGTCTTTCATCTTCGGCTCCGGCAATTTGCGACAGTGTATAACCGGATGGGCTATCGACGCACGATCAGATAAACACCCACGGCGACCATGATGCCGGCCGGCCAGTGGCCCAGTTGGTTCAGCGGCCCACCAATGGCCAGCATCACGCCACCGACCAGGTGCGCGGCACCCAGCAGGCGCAGGAACCAATCGTCCTTGCGCTTGCGCCATGGCGGTTCCGGGTCTTTGGCGTGGGGCTGGGACATGCGCTCCAGCAGGTCGCGGGTCATGTTGGCCAGGTGGGGCAGTTGTTCCATCTGGCTATGCAAGTTGCCCAGCATGGTCTTGGGGCTCATGCGCTCGCGCATCCAACGCTCCAGGAAAGGCTGCGCGGTGTTCCACAGGTCAAGATCCGGGTACAGCTGACGACCCAGGCCTTCGATGTTCAGCAAGGTCTTTTGCAGCAAGACCAACTGCGGCTGCACTTCCATATTGAAGCGCCGCGCGGTCTGGAACAGACGCATCAGCACCTGGCCGAAGGAGATATCCTTCAGTGGTTTTTCAAAGATCGGCTCGCACACCGTGCGGATCGCCGCTTCGAATTCGTTGAGCTTGGTTTCCGCCGGCACCCAGCCCGAATCGATGTGCAACTGCGCCACGCGGCGGTAGTCGCGCTTGAAGAAGGCGAACAGGTTGCGCGCGAGGTAATCCTGGTCTTCCGGGGTCAGGCTGCCGACGATGCCGCAGTCGATCGCAATGTACTGCGGGCTCCACGGGTTGACGGTGCTGACGAAGATATTGCCGGGGTGCATGTCGGCGTGGAAGAAACTGTCGCGGAACACCTGGGTGAAGAAGATCTCCACGCCGCGCTCGGCGAGCATCTTCATGTCGGTGCGCTGGTCGGCCAGGGTCGCGAGGTCGGTGACCTGCACGCCGTAGATGCGCTCCATCACCAACACTTTCGGGCGGCACCAGTCCCAATACACCTGCGGCACGTACAGCAGCGGCGAGCCTTCGAAATTGCGCTTGAGCTGGCTGGCGTTGGCCGCCTCGCGCAGCAGGTCGAGTTCGTCGTAGATGGTTTTTTCGTAGTCGGCAACCACATCCACCGGGTGCAGCAGGCGCGCATCCGCGGAGAAACGTTCAGCGGCGCGGGCGAGGATAAACAGCCACGCCAGGTCCTGGCCGATGATCGGCTTGAGGCCCGGGCGGATCACTTTCACCACCACTTCTTCGCCGGTCTTCAACTGCGCGGCGTGCACTTGCGCCACCGAGGCCGAGGCCAGCGGTTCAACGTCGAAGCGGCTGAACACCTCGCTGATCTTCTTGCCCAGTTGCTCTTCGATCAGCTTCATCGACTGCTGCGAATCGAACGGCGGCACGCGATCCTGCAGCAGCATCAGTTCGTCGGCGATGTCTTCGGGCAGCAGGTCGCGGCGCGTGGAGAGGATCTGCCCGAACTTGATAAAGATCGGCCCCAGGTCCTGCAGCGCCAGGCGCAGGCGCGCGCCCCGGCTCAGCTCCAGTTGCTTGCGCGGGAACCAGCGCCACGGCAGCACATAGCGCACGGCCAGCAGGAACCATGGCAAAGGCAGGGCGAACAGCAGGTCATCGAGGCGGTAGCGGATTACGACGTGCTGGATACGGAACAAACGGCGGACGGCGAGCAGCTTCATGCGTTATCGCTTGGATCAAGGGAACGGCTCAGGCGCTCGAAGCGGGCCTCGAGACGTTCCAGGTCGATTTTGGCCTTGTCGAGTTCACGAAAGCGCGCTTGCGCTTCGCGTTCTCCGACCAGGGTGCGCGATTCTTCGCTCAGGTATTCGGCGAGGTTCTGGTTGAGGCTGGCGAACCCCTGCTGGTACCAGCGCGTGCGGCTGCGCAGGTGCCCGCTGATCAGCTGGGTGGCGACGGGGCCGATCCAGCGTGACAGCTCGTATTCCCAGTCCAGTTCCAGGTCTTGGAGCACGGCAGCCAAGTCCATCAGTACCGCACTGTCGCCTTCCAGGTGCACTTCGGGGCCGTGGAGGATGGCGGTCTTGTTGCGGCTCAGCGCCAGGTGCAACAGGCTGGTGGCCGGTGCACGCAGGGTGCAGTCGGCTTCAGCGGCCCATTGAGTGGCAAGCAACAGGCCTTCATCGCTGGGCAGGATAAACAGCTGCAGGGCGGGGCTGGTGCAGTCCACGGCGATGACCTTGCCGTTCAAGTGCGTGAGCCGCGCCAGGGCGGTGCTGTCCAGGCGCAGTACACGGTTGAGGCCGTGTTCGACGCTGGCGAGAAGGCCTTTGAGCAGCATCAGGGCTTGATGCCACGGTGCAGGGCGACAATGCCCGAGGTCATGTTGTGGTAGGTCACACGGTCGAAACCGGCCTCTACCATCATCGACTTCAGGGTTTCCTGGTCGGGGTGCATGCGGATCGATTCGGCCAGGTAGCGGTAGCTCTCGGCATCATTGGTGATCAGCTTGCCCATCAACGGCATGAAGGCAAAGGAGTAGGTGTCGTAGACCTTGGACATCAGCGCGTTGGTCGGCTTGGAGAACTCCAGTACCAACAGGCGGCCACCCGGCTTGAGTACGCGCAGCATCGAGCGGATCGCGTCTTCCTTGTGGGTCACGTTGCGCAGGCCGAAGGCGATGGTCACGCAGTCGAAATGGTTGTCGGGGAACGGCAGCTTTTCAGCGTCGGCCTGGACGAATTCGATATTGCCGGCCACGCCCTTGTCGAGCAGGCGATCGCGGCCGACCTTGAGCATCGAGCCATTGATGTCCGCCAGCACCACCTGGCCGGTAGGGCCGACGAGCTTGGAGAACTTGGCCGCCAGGTCACCCGTACCGCCGGCGATGTCCAGCACGCGGTTGCCGGTGCGTACACCCGACAGCTCGATGGTGAAGCGCTTCCACAGGCGGTGCATGCCGCCGGAGAGCACGTCGTTCATCAGGTCGTACTTGGCCGCCACGGAGTGGAACACCTCAGCGACTTTTTCCGCTTTCTGGCTTTCCGGGACGTTCTTGAAACCGAAGTGAGTGGTGGGTTCGGCATCGCTGCCTTTGCGCTGATCAGTCATATCGCTGTCACCAAAAGAGAATGCGGGACATGATAATCCCCAAGGCCTGCTTTGTCTTGGCAAGGCTGCAGGTAAGATAGGCGGGCACCGAGACCTTTTGCCGCATTCAAGGTATTCAAATCCCTATTAAAGAGGAGTCATTGCAATGGCCCGTATAACCGTTGAGCGTGCGCATTCCCTGGGTAAAGAAGCGGCACGCGCAAAGGCCGAAAAGTTGGCGCACAAACTCCAGGAGCAATATGGCCTGGAGCCTTCGTGGTCTGGCGATACCTTGAACCTCAAGCGGTCAGGGGTTAAAGGCACGGTATTAGTGGCGGAGGATTCGCTGCGCATTGATGTGGAACTGGGCCTGTTGATGTCGGCCATGAGTGGCACCATCAAGTCCGAAATCGAGAAAGCCCTGGATAAAGCCTTGGCCTGATCCGCGAGTACTTAGGGTGCCGATTCTAATTTTCCAGCCTACTTTGTGCCCAAGCCCTCAACTCCTGCGGGCCGTTCCTCCCCCCTATTCTGCGTGAGGTGCACCATGGCCAAAGTTATCCTGAAGAAAAAAATCGATGCTCAGACCGGCGCTTTGAGTGACGTTAAAACCTACGCCCGCAAGATCTGGTTAGCGGGTCTTGGTGCCTACGCGAAGGTCGGCAGCGAGGGCGGCGACTACTTCAAAGAGCTGGTTAAAGCGGGTCAACATATTGAAAGTAAAGGCAAAAAAGTTGCAGTGGAACAACTTGATGCGGCCAACAGTCAGATTGATCAAGTAAAGAGTAATGTCTCCGCGGTCAAAGGTCTGGTAGAAGTTCAGCTGGATAAAGTTGAAAAAGCTTTTGATACTCGCGTTGCCAGTGCCTTGAATCGAATTGGCATTGCGTCTAAACATGACGTTGAGACACTCTCTGCTAAGCTCGAAGAGCTGACGGCATTGCTCGAACGTGTCGCGCGTAAACACTAAGGAGACATCGGGATGGCTGTTAAAAAGACTACTCAGAAAGAAGGCAGCTCGTGGGTCGGGAAAGTTGAAGAATATTCCCGCAAGATCTGGCTGGCTGGTTTAGGCGTTTACTCGAAGATCGACAGTGACGGCAGCAAACTCTTCGAGACCTTGGTTAAAGACGGCGAGAAGGCCGAGAAGTTGACCAAGAGCGCAGTGGGTAAACAAGTAGGCGCTGCTAAAGCGACTGCCGGTTCGCGCATCAGTGATGCGAAGAAGCAGGTATTGGGTACTTGGGGCGAACTCGAAGGGGCTCTGGACAAGCGCCTCAACAGTGCTATTTCGCGCCTGGGCGTGCCAAGTAAAGCTGAGCTGAAGACCCTGCACAGCAAGGTCGATACCCTGACCAAGCAAATCGAAAAACTCACCGGTGCCAAAGTGGCTCCAGTGAAAGCGGCTGCCGCTAAACCAGCTGCCAAGCCTGCCGCTAAAACCGCCGCTGCCAAACCTGCGGCCAAAACGGCCGCCAAACCGTTGGTGAAAGCTGCCAGCAAGCCAGCTGCAAAACCAGCGGCCAAGGCCCCGGCAAAAGCGGCTGCTAAACCCGCCGCCAAAACTGCAGCGGCCAAACCGGCTGCCAAGCCTGCCGCTAAACCCGTGGCTGCGAAAGCGGCTGCCAAACCTGCGGCTAAGCCAGCAGCCAAGGCCGCCGCAAAACCGGCCGCTAAGCCCGCGGCCAAAACCGCAGCCGCCAAGCCAGCCGCTGTTAAATCTGCAGCCAAGCCTGCTGCCGCGAAGCCGGTGGCCAAGCCGGCAACAAAACCTGCTGCTGCGAAGAAGCCAGCTGTAGCGAAAAAACCAGCAGCGCCTAAGCCAGCTGTTGCCGCCAAGCCCGCAACCACGGCGCCTTCTGCTTCGACAGCCAACTCGGTGTCGGCACCGACGCCTGCTGCTGCCCCGACTGCAACGCCGGTAACCCCGACGCCAACCAGTCAGTCCTGACTTTTCCGGGACACGTAAAAATGCCCGGCCTGCAAAGGCTGGGCATTTTTTTGCGCGCTTACCGTGTGATCGTGGGCCCAAGCTCGGTCAGTTGTAGGTGATCGAAACGGTAACTGCGCTGGCCAGGGTGCCTTGGGTGATCGCTGCGCCGGTTTTGTGATACGCCGCTGTCAGGGGGATCACGGCCTTGTTGCTGCTCGTTGCAATGGTCCGGCTGCGCTGGGCGGGGGTACCGTTGGCAGGAATGGCATAAGCGGGAGAGGCGCGGTGCAGTAGTTGAAGGGCAGTACCCTTTGACGTCCCCGTATTGGAAAACAGCGCGGCGTTCCCCGTTGAGGCGGTGCCTGCGAACAGGAAAATCACGTTGCGTAAATCCGATTCGCAATCGGCAGAGATCTCGAAATCGAACGCGCCCGCGCTGGAAGTCGCGCCAAAGTCGGAAATCTTGATAGTCGGCAGTGTGATGGTACGGTTTTCGTCGCCGGCAGCCAGGTTGCACGTACCGGCATTGACTTGGCCGGTAAAGCGCAAGGTGCCCGTAGTCGCGGCATGGACCACAGTGGTGGCCAGGCTCGCGGTGATTACCAGCAGCAGGGGCAGGACTCGAATCCTCATTCCATAATCCTCAGGTTTTTAGTTGTAGGTGATGCTGACGGTGGTGGTGGCGATGAGCGTGCCTTGTCTGACCGTGCCGTTCTGGTGATAGGCCGCGCCGAGCGGCAACACGGCGCGGCCGCCCGAGACCGGCACCGTGCGCGTGTTTTCGGTGCCGTCGGCGAGAATGTTCTGGATACCCCCGCCAATTCGCGAGTACAGCCACAGGGCAACGCCACCGGCACTGCCCGTATTGGCGAAGAGCCGGTCATTGCCCGGTGCGGGGGTTCCGGAAAAACGAAAAGTGACGTTGGATGCGTGTGCGCAGTTTGCAGTAAGTTCGAAGTTACGTTGGTTTGCGTAAGTGGCGTCTTGAAGCGTGCTGACTTTAACGGGGTCGAGGGTGATCGTGCGGTTGACGTCGCCAGTCGCCAGGTCGCAGGTGGCGGCGGGGCTGACAAAGCGCACGGGGTTGCCGAGTCTCAGGGTGAAACTCTCTGGGTGGTTATCCCATCGCCTCACCCAAATGTTTCCGGCGGGCACTGTCTGGCCTGTTACCGGCCCGACTTTATGGAACCTCAGCTCCGCGGCCGTGAAGCTGGTGTAGGGGCCGCTGTATGGGACTTGTTGGTTAATCATGGCAAAGAAAGGATAGAGTCCGCTTGCATCTCGGATGCGCAAGCGTACGCCCACACCTGAAGCCTCGGTCTGATAGATGTTTGGGTAACCTGCAACCCTTGCTTGGTATCGCCCGATGATCGTCAGTAAAGTGGAGCTGCAATACGCGGTAAAAGCGGGCGCCGTACCACTGAATTCCCGAATGATAATTTCAGCGCCCACCGGGAGACTGTCCGGCACGGTGATTGTGGAAGGAAGGGTGAGGGTGAGTGTGGCGTTCTGATACCTGTCACACGCCGCTTGAGCAGCGATGGGCAGGTTGAACACCAGTAGGGTCGAAATGAATTGAATAGAGTGCTTCATTTTTCAGTTCCACGATGAGCGCAAGTTGGCCAGATCATTGGCAAATGGCTGCACGATGAGATCGCCAACGACCTCGCAAGCGCCCCCGTCCAGTTGCAATAATCGAGCTGAGTCCTTGGCTGGCGTCTTTGCTTCCACTTCGTAGCGCATCCGGCACATCGCCGAATTACTGCTCCCCCACTTGACCGTCAACTTCCCCCGCGGGCGAGACACCCGGACGAAGGCCTTGGCGCCCTGCCCGACAACCCCGACGCTGGCGCCGTCCTCATCGAACACATCCGCACCAAACGGCAGCGGGCTGCCATCCTCGCGCCGTGCCGTGATCAACAAGGCCTGGCCGCTGAGCGTCTCGAACTGCAGTTGCACCACTGCACCGGCGCGCGGGGCGACATTCCGGGCGGCGGTCTTGAGTTCCACGTCGGTGGACAATTCCTTGGGGTCCAGTTCCACGATGTTCTGGCGGTAGGGTGTGAGGTGGGGCACCACCGCGAAGCCGCTTTTCCCGATTTTCGCGCTGTGGTTGCCATTGATTTGTGCGCCTTGGGCGTCAGGCGCCTGGACGATGCCGAGGGTATCGCCGAGTTCTGGGGCGAAGGTCACACCGCCTGCGTGGGCGACAATACCGCCGGTCATGCCAAGCGATGTGGAGCGGTACGCGCTGCTCTGACCATGACTGGCGGACAGTACGCCCTGACTGGTCTGGTATTTCATGTCGGCATTGGTAGCGTTGTTGCTGTCCTGGGTCCGGTTGGCACTGACGCTATAGCTGAACTCACCGCGCTCGCCCACGCTCCCACCCAGGCTGGCGCGCTCACCGCTGCCTTGACCGCCTCGATAGGCCGTGGTGGTCAAGGTCGGCGAGTGGGCGTGGCTGCCCAATGGCAGGCTCAAGGTGAGTTCCAGTTGCTTGTCCACGCGTTCACTGCGCAGATCACGGCTGCGCTGTGCACTCAGCAGATAGTGAAGGCCCCGCCACGTGCCGCTGTACCCGGTGGTGAAGGTCAGGTTGCCATGGTCGCGATTCCAATAGTGTTGCGAAGAACCGGTCAGGTACACGGAGCCGTTGCTCAGGTTCTGGTTGAGGCTGATGTCCATCCTGTTGCGTAGCCGCGACAGGTTATCCGGGGTCAGCCCGTCGATGGCCAAGTCACGAACGTGTGCCGCATCGCCCACATTCAGGAACCCCTCAGTGGAGTAGCGGTAAGCCCCGAGGGCGAAATGGGTGCCGGTGTCCGTGAAATTCTTGCTGTAGCGCAGTTGTACGCTTCGCCCCTGGCGTGACCCGTGACCTGGTACATGGGCGTTCGAATGGGTCAGGTCGCACGACAGCGCACCCATTGAGGTATTGAACGCGGTACCCAGCAACTGCGATTGGTAGTCCTCGCCAATCGTCGCGCCGGTGTACCCGGTCAGCAGGTTGCTCAGGCCCTGCTGATAAGTGGCCTGCATCAACGTGGGGGGGTGATGCAGACCTATTTCATCCAGTTGGCCAACGCTCAATGCGTAGCGGCTGTGGTCGGGGCGCAGCAGGTTGGCGTTGGCGGCGAACGGCACGATGAACTCGCGCTGGCGGCCATCGGCCTCGGTAATGGTGACGCTCAGGTCGCCTCCATACCCGGTGGGGAACAGATCGTTGAGGACAAACGGGCCGGGCGCTACAGATACTTCGTCCAATAGCACGCCGCGTTGGCGCACGCTGACCCGCGCGTTGGTCTCGGCAACGCCACGTACCACCGGCGCAAACCCGGTCAGGGAGTCGGGCAGCATCCGATCATCGCTGAACAGGCTGGCACCGCGCAGACGTACGCTATCGAACAGTTCCCCCGGTGTGTAGATCTCACCCGCCATCAGCTGTGACTGCAACCGGCTCACTTCGTGTTGCACGTAGGTGGCGCTGCTTTGATAACCCGAGGCGACCTCTGAATGGCTGTAGCTGCCAGTATGGCGCCAGTGCCAATCGCCAAGGTTGAGTCCGGTGTTCAGGCCCAGGTAGCTGGAGCCGAGTGTGCGCGTACCGGCCTGGGTGGCGAACGTATTGGCGTTGTAACGTACAAAGGCGGCGTCGATCCCGCTGTCCCAGTGCCGCGGGTCGACATAGCCCCGCGCCTTGCGCGCCAGGTAAACCTGCGGCACTTGCAGGTCGAGGCGGTTTTCGCCTGAATCGAATTGGCTGCTGGCACCCGGCAGATAGGTCCCGATCTGCGCACAGCGCGCAAACGGCATGTGGGAGGCCTGCTTGAGCTCATTGGAATCCAGGTCAATGCCAAACCTGAGCAGCGCATCGCGCTCCAGGCACAGCTGCGCCGTTTGCTGTCCTTCGACCGCGCTGAAGGTTAGGTTTTCACGCCCGATCCACTGGCCGTTGAGATAAATGTCGGTGCGATAGTTGCCAGGTAGCACGACGTTACCTTGGCCGAACTTTGCAATATCGATCTGCAGGCTGGCCCGGCCACCCGCGAAGAAAGCCGGGTTGAACTCGACCTGTTCTGCGCTATTGGCGGCCACGGCATGGGCGCCGCTCACCAGCAGCAAGCTACGCATCGTCTGCTTTAAACGGGGCCGGCTTGCGAGCCTGGCGGGCGTGTACAAACTCATTTTTCACGTTTCCATAAACCGGGCTCCCCGAATCTCGGCACAGGGCGTCCCTGCCCACTGAATGGGCATCAACCTAAGGTGTGTTCGATAAGGCGCAGTGGGATTGCTACATAAGAACGGTTGTCATGGAGAGACCTCTGCGCTGTGGCGGGTCTTGACCCCAAAGTCGTCGAGCGTCTGGAACTCCACGCTTGCAGCGCTGCCCATCGGGGGAGGCAGGCGAGGCAACTCAAAGCGGGCGCGCCCACCTGGCGTCACCATGTTCTCGGCACTCGACGCTGCGGGTTCTCGGACATGACGCCGCCCTGCCACCCGCACTTCGATGCGTTCGAATGTCACGTGGTAAGGCGTGGGATTAAGCACTTCCAGCGCCAGGCCCTGCTCGGTCGAGACAGACCGCCACAGCAGCTTTCCAGGCGCTGCCTCGACCCCGTAAGGCAAGTTCGACGGGCGCCAAAACAACTTGATTCGTGAGTGGAAGGCGAATTGCAACTGATCGCCCGGTTGGCCGCCATGCGATCGTGAGGGCACTTCCAGCACGTTGAACCAGAACAGGCTTTCCTGTGCCGACGGCAAGGCCTCGCCGGTGTAGGCCAGGCGTACAACCTGTTGCTTGCCTGGCTCCATGCGAAAGATCGGCGGTGTGAGAATGAAGGGCGCTGTCGCCAGATCCGGCGTTGAATACTCATCGCCGTTGTCCAGCCAGGCCTGGATCAGCACCGGTGCCTGGTTCTTGCTGTGCAGCCTGATGCTCACCTCGTTGTCGTCCTGCGGGTAAACAATTCGGGTGCTGTTGATGATCACGCTCGCCTGCGCGGTGAGCGTGGTCAACAGCGCAAGCATCAACGCCATGCACTGCAGCGGTAAGTGTGAGCGGGTGGTGGCCGGCATGTTATCGATCATCCTGCGGATGAAGGGTAAGGCGGGCCGAGTGAGGTACTCGGGCGCCAAAATCGCTGACGGTGCTGAACTCGACCGTAGGCGTATCGACCGGCTGATGGCGTAGCAGGGGCAGCGCAAACAGTTTCACGTCGCCGGCAGGCATCAGCAGGCTGTCATCGACGGCTTTGTTTGCAGCTTTACTGAACCGCTTGCCGCCGCTCAGCAACTCAATCGAGGCGAGGGAAATATGGTACGGCGTAGGATTGGTGGCTTGCAGGGCGAACCCCTGTTCATGGGCTACCAGCTTCCATTGCAGCTTTTCGGCGGCGCTGTCGACTGGGTAGGGCAATGCCTGCGGACGCACAAACACACGCAGACGGGTGCGGAACGACAATTCAATCTGGTTTTTCTGTGCGGCGTCGGCGGCGAGCGGAGGTACTTCCAGCACGTTCAGCCAGAACAGGCTTTCGCGGTCGGTCGGCAAGGCGCCTCTAACATAGCGGAGGCGCAAGGCTTGTTGCTGGCGCGGTTCAATGCGGAAGATCGGTGGCGAAAGAATGAAGGGTGTGTGTGCTGTTGCCGGTGTCGAATGCCGGTCGCCCGTGTCCAGCCAGGTTTGCACCAGCGCCGGAAGTGGCCCCTTGTTCTCCAGGCGCACCACGACTTCCTGCTGCTGCATGGGGTAGATCACGCGTGTGCCATGGATGATCACTCCTGCCCGAGCAGGAAGCGGCAGCAGCGAGAGCCACGCGCAAGCAGCGGTAGCAGCCAGCATCAGGCAGGCGATTCTTTTCATCGTTTCAGGCCTCTGGAATGCTTTACTCGGCGTACTCGATCAAAAAGCCCACACGGGTGTTGACCTTACCTTCGGTTGCGGGGCCGCTTGCGTACATCTGCGCAGCCAGTGGGATGACTGCCTGGTTGTCGACGATCACCGCGCCTGCCGATTTCTCGGTGTAGACGTTGATCGGCGTGCCATCGCGCTGAGTCACTTCCACCTGTACGTTCTTGGCGCTGCTGGTGTCGGTCGGGTCGTCGTAGCCGTCGATGTTCAAGCGCCCGGTCGCCACATCAATGGCCGGGCTGGTCGGATCGAAGGCAACCATGGCGGTGCGCCCGTTGGTGCAACTGCCTTCGCCTGGCGCTCCGATACGGATGGTGAAGCCTGTCGGGTTGGCGCGACTGCCAGCGCTTGCCAGGCGTGCCGCCGAGACGCCGCCCAGGTTGACGTCCTTGACGATTGCGCCAGAGCCGGGTGCCGCACCTTCTACCGTGCAAGTCAGGTCGGTCACAAGACCACTGAACTTGATAATGCCATCTGCTGCGTATGCCGATTGTGAGGCGACGGCGGACAAGACCAGGATGGCCGCAACCGTGGAGAGGAGGTTAACTTTCATGTTGTTCCCAGTCGTGATTCATAGGTATGGCCCATCGCAGTTGAAAGCACTGATCTCTCGACTGGCGGGGTGCCCTAATTTGTCGCGTTTGCCGAGCGGTATCTATAGAGAACTAACGAGACTCATCTAGTGATCGTTCGATAAGTTGCTTTCAACTTATGTAGGTGTTTTCTGTAGTACTGGGAATTGTCTGTAAGTTATGACTGAAGGACGTTAACTTACTGAGTTGTCGTATTGATCCTGGGCTGTAACTGGGTATACCGTGTATTTAACCAGAGCGATTATGGGGGCGGTGCTGTATTCACTTATATGGGTGTAATTATGGCTACTTCAATATCCACTGCGCATACCGTCATGCTGTTGGATGACCACGAGATGGTTCGGCAGGGCATCGAGTTGGGGTTGAGCAAAGAAGCCGACCTCGCTGTGATCGGTTCCTTCGGAACAGGCAGGGAACTGCTGGAAGCCCTTAAGCAGCGGCCAGCCGATGTCGTGGTGATGGACTTTATCCTCGCACCATCGGACAGCGATGGCCTCAGCCTGATCCAGGTACTGCACCGGCGCTTCAGCACCTGCAGGCTCTTGATTGTGTGTTCGTACTACACGCCGGCCATTGTTTCTTTGTCGTTGAAGGCGGGATGCAGGGGGATTATGGGGAAAAGCCAGAACCTGACGGAGTTGATCACGGCTATCCGAACGGTCGCCCAGGGACGGATCTACCTGCAGCTTTGTATGGTGCCCGCGTTGCAGGGTGTACAGTCCGTGTTGGAGGGGGGAAAGATTAAATCGGAAACAGATTTTTCAATACCACTGCGGGTCAACGAGTGTCTGACGCCTAAAGAGCAGGAAGTATTGCGTTGTTTTCTGGACGGTATGTCCGTGAATTCAATTGCGCAAAAGTTTTCGCGTAGTGCAAGTACGATCAGTACGCAAAAACAATCAGCCTATCGAAAACTGGGGATCAGGACCGACAGTGAACTGTTCAAGTTTACTCACCAGTTCGGGCAGCTTGGGTAGTTAATCCTGATCCTCCAGATAACGCAGCGCCAACCGTTCAGTCGCCAGCCGTGCCGATGTCAGCAGGTGCGGTGCTACCAGCATCATGATCTGGTACACCACCACCCGAACCTCGCCCTCACGGTCAAGAATGCGTTGGTAATCCAGGGAAAACAGCAGGGTCATAGTGATCTGTTCCACCAGTTGCCCCAGCGCTTGAGTATCGCTGACCACTTGCCCGGCCGCCTGCAACCTCGCCAGCAAGGATGCCAGGGTGCGTTTGAGCGCCGTGAGCAGGTTGCGAATGCCTTTGGCCAGCTTTGGCAGACGTCCCGCCAGGTTCGACAGGTCCTGGAACAAAAACCGGTACTGGGCCATGCGCTCGACGATCAGGTGCAGGAACAGCCAGTAATCCTGGGCCTGCAGTTGCGCGTCCGCCGGTGGGTCGAGCAGCGGCGCCAACTCAGATTGGAAACGCTCGAACAGGCCAATGACCAGCGGTTCCTTGCCATGGAAATGGTAGTAGAGGTTGCCGGGGCTGATCCCCATTTCATTGGCCACCTCCATGGTCGACACGTTCGGTTCGCCCTTCTGGTTGAACAACTGCAGAGCACATTCAAGGATACGGTCGCGGGTCTTCATCCAGTCTTCTTAATCTGATCGTTGAGCTCAGCGCACGCGCACGTAGGTGCCCGGCGCCGCTTCCATCGGTGGGTAATTCTGGTTGCCCAGGGCAGTGAGGGTCTCGCGCTGTACGCCCGAGCGCTGCTGGATCCACGCCAGCCACTGTGGCCACCAGCTGCCTTCGACGTGGCTGGCGTCGTAGTACCAGGCGCGTGGGTCGCTGCTCATCTTGGGGTTTTCGACGTAGTTGGCCTTGGGGTTGCCCGGGGGGTTGAGGATGCTCTGGATATGCCCGCTGTTGGACAGCACAAAGCGCCGTTCACCACCCAGCAATTGCGTGGAGCGATACACCGCGTCCCACGGCGTGATGTGGTCGTTGATCCCGGCCACGCTGAAGCTGTCCACCGTGACCTTCTGCAAGTCGATGGGCGTGCCACACACCTCCAGGCCACCGGGATGGCTCAGGGGGTTGTGCTTGAAGAAATCGAGCAGGTCGCCATGCAGCGCAGCGGGCAGGCGCGTGTTGTCGTTGTTCCAGTACAGGATGTCGAACGCGGGCGGCTCCTTGCCCAGCAGGTAGTTGTTGATCCAATAGTTCCAGATCAGGTCATTGGGGCGCATCCACGCGAACACCCTGGCCATGTCGCGGCCGTCGAGCACGCCTTGCTGGTAGGAACGGCGCTTGGCTGCTTCCAGGGTTTGCTCGTCGACGAACAACGTGGCAGGGCTGTCGATCTGGCTGTCCAGCAGGCTCACCAGGTAGCTGGCGCTGGAGATGCGGCGCAGCTGGCGCTTGGCTTGCAAGTGGCCTTGCAGGGCGGCGATGGTCAGGCCCCCGGCGCAGGCACCCATCAGGTTGACCTCGCGGGCGCCGGTGATGGCCCGGCAGACGTTGAGCGCTTCTTCCAGCGCCGCCACATAGGTGGACAAACCCCACTCGCGATGGCGCACGTCTGGGTTGCGCCAACTCACCATGAAGGTTTGCATGCCGTTCTTGAGGGCGTACTGCACGAAGCTGTTGGCCGGGCTCAGGTCGAATATGTAGTACTTGTTGATTTGCGGCGGCACGATCAGCAGTGGCCTGGCGTACTGTTTTTCGCTCATGGGCTTGTATTGGATCAACTCCAGCAGCTCATTGCGAAACACCACCGAGCCTGGGGTGGTGGCCACGGTCTTGCCGACTTCGAAGGCCTGTTTGCTCACCTGGCGCGGCAGGCCGTGGTTGTGCAGCAGGTCATCGAACAGGTTGCTCACGCCGCGCACCACACTGTTGCCGCCGGAGTTGAGCAGCTCCTTGACGGCCAGGGGGTTGAGCAGGGTGTTGGAGGGCGACACGGCGTCGTTGATCAAGGCGAAGGCAAAGTGCGCGCGCGCGCGGTCGTCGTCACTCAGTGAACTGTCATCGATCCACTGGCGGGTCTGCTTCTGCCAGCTCAAATAGGCTTGCAGGCTACGTCGGTAGAACGGGTTGAGCGCCCAGGTCGGGTCGCTGAAGCGGCTGTCGCGTGGGTTGGGCTCGTGCACGGTTTCACCCAGCAGCACGCGCCCCAGCTGACCGCCCAGGGCCAGGGCGTGACGGGCGGTATGCACCGGGTTGCGCCAGCCGTGGGCGGCAACGCTGCGCAGGGTCGACAGCAAATCCCGACCGCGCAGGCCGGTGATCGCGCTTTGTGCGTTGATGAACGCGGCAGGGGTGGGCGCCGGGTTCGTCACGGGTCTTTCTCGCATGAGCCAACACTCCTTCGTCAAGCCATCAACAGGCACGCCAATTCAGAACCATAGTCGGTTCTGGGCAAGTTGCGCGGCGGTGTGGTCCTTACACCGCTGGTCGCGGGTGAATCACGGCCCGCATGCGCTCCTCCTCGAGAAACTTCATGATGATCGGTGCCACGGCTTCAGCCCGGGTGATCAGGAACAGGTGGCCGTCATCGATGATGTGCAACTGTGCGTTGGGAATGCGCCAGGCCAGCATGCGCATGTTGACCAGCGGGATCAGCGGGTCGTCGTCCCCGGCCAGCACCAGGGTGGGCTGGCGGATCTTGTGCAGCCAATGGATGCTGGTCCAGCCCAGCCCAGCGAACAGCTGCCAGTAATAGCCCAGCTTGCCGGCCGAGCGCACTTTGCTCGCGTGCTCGGCCGCCAGTTTCGAATCGCGGCGGAACGAACCGCCATAAATCATCGGTGCGATGCGCACCACATGGGACGGTTGGATATAACGCCGGGGGCTGGCCATCAGCCACAACACCTTCGGCTTGCCCGGCACCATAAAGGCACCGGCCGCGGTCGCCGCCAGGATCAGCTTCTTGCAGCGCTCCGGGTAGTCGTAGGCAAACTGCTGTGCCAAGGCGCCACCCCAGGACACGCCCACCGCATTTACCTGGCCGTAATCCAGGTAATCGAGCATGCGTGCAGTGAGCTTGGCCAGGCCGGGAAAACGATAAGGCCGGTTGGGCGTCGAGGAACCGCCCACGCCCGGCACATCGAAGGCGATCACTTCCAGGTCCGGGTCCAGGGCCTGGACAAACGGAAACACCAGCTCAAGGTTGGCGCCGATGCCATTGAAGATAAGCAACGGCGTCAAGTGGGGCTTGCCTGGGCGTACCGCCGTGCGGATGGTCTGGCCATCCAGGTCGATGGTACGGAAGATGAACGGTTGCGGCATGCTCAGACCCTGTGAAGTGTTACAGCTGGAATGCAGTCAGTGTGGGAAGGGGCTTGCTCCCGATAGCCGTGTGCCAGTTTCAGATGTTGTGCCTGACACGCCACAATCGGGAGCAAGCCCCTCCCACATTTGAACGCATTTCAATTTAGCGTTCGTGTACGTAAGTCCCTGGGGCGGCTTCCGCTGCGGCATAGGTCTTGTTACCCAAAGTCGTCGGCGCCTTCTTCAGCTTGCCCGCTCGCTCCGCCTGCCATGCCTGCCAGTGCAGCCACCAGGAATCGGTGTGCTTGGTCGCATTCTCCTGCCACTCCAACGGCTTGCCTGCCAAGCCATCGCTGGTCTGGTAGCGCGCCTTGGGGTTGCCCGGCGGGTTGAGGATGCTCTGGATATGCCCGCTGCTGGACAGTACGAATTCCACCTTGCCACCAAACAGCTGAGCCGACTTGTAGCACGACTGCCATGGCGTGATGTGGTCGTTGGTGCCGGCCAGTGAGTAAATATCGGCCGTGACCTGCTTGAGGTCGATCGGCGTGCCGCACACTTCCAGGGCATTGGCGCGCACGAGTGGGTTGTTTTTGAACAGCTCGATCAGGTCGCCGTGGAACGCCGCCGGCAAGCGCGTGGTGTCGTTGTTCCAGAACAGGATGTCGAACACCGGCGGCTCATTGCCCAGCAGGTAGTTGTTGACCCAGTAGTTCCAGATCAGGTCGTTGGGGCGCATCCAGGCGAACACTTTGGCCATGTCGCGGCCCTCCAGCACGCCGGCCTGGTAGGAGTGGCGCTTGGCTGCTTCCAGGGTCTGTTCATCCACAAACAGCGCCACCTGGGTGTCCAGGGTGGTGTCCAGCACGCTCACCAGCAGGGTCAGGGCGTTGACTTTCTTCTCACCCAGCGCCGCGTAGTGGCCGAGCAGGGCGGTGCAGGTGATGCCGCCGGAGCAGGCGCCGAGCATGTTGATGTCCTTGCTTCCGGTGATTGCCGTGACTACATCGACCGCTTCCTTGAGCGCCTCGATATAGGTCGACAGGCCCCACTCGCGCTGGGCCTTGGTCGGGTTGCGCCAACTGACGATAAAGGTCTGCTGCCCATTGCGCAGGCAGAAGCGCGCCAGGCTCTTCTCCGGGCTCAGGTCGAATACGTAGAATTTGTTGATCTGCGGCGGTACCACCAGCAACGGGCGTTCGTGCACCTGTTCGGTGATCGGCTTGTACTGGATCAGCTCCAGCACGTCGTTGCGAAATACCACCGCCCCCTCGGTGATGCCCAGGGTCTTGCCAACTTCGAACGCGCCCATGTTGACCTGGCTCGGCATGCCGCCGTTGTGCACCATGTCCTTGGCCAGGTGCGACAGGCCGTCGAGCAGGCTCTTGCCGCCAGTTTCAAAGAAGCGTTTGACCGCCGCCGGGTTGGCCGCGCTGTTGGTGGGCGCCATGGCTTCGGTCATCAGGTTGATCACGAAGTGGCCGCGGCTGATGTCCTGTTCCGACAGGTTACTGTCGCCGATCCAGTCATGCAGTTCCTTGCGCCACGCCAGGTAGGTTTGCAGGTAGCGTTTGTAGAGCGGGTTCTGGCTCCAGGCGGGGTCGTGAAAGCGACGGTCATCGCTTTCGGGCTGCAGCTGCGATTTGCCGAACATCACGTTCTTCAATTCAACGCCAAAGTGGGCGACGTGCTTGACGCTGTGCAACGGCTGCTTGATGGCTTGGGTCAGCACCATCTTGGCCGAGGTCAGTAAATCCTTTTTACGTAACGCGATGATCGGGTTGAGCCCCAGGGTGTTTTCCGAGGCCTGGCGTTTCAAGTCATCGTTGTTCTTGTTACTCATCTACGACGCTCCATTGTCCGAAAGACGAGTACCGGGTACCGCTGCGCACCAGGTTTCGATACACAACACAAGCCAGGTACTGCGACTCGGGTGACCGTTGATACCGCATCGTCAAATGCAGGGAACTTGCCAGTTCCATTGGTTACCCGAGTTTAATTTTTTTCGCAAGCGGGCCAATCGTTGGCCACGCGACAGGGCATTCAAGCAGATGAAATTAGAAAATGCCCTCTAAAGAGCAAGAGGCTTGAACTAGAGCATTAGCCGCACGACCGATTCACTCGGGTCGCGGGTTTTTCCGGCCGCCTTGAGCTCGGCAAGATAATCGGCCCACAACGCATCCTGACGCACGGCCAATTGGTAGAGGTAGTCCCAGGTGAACAGTCCGCTGTCATGCCCGTCGTCGAAGATCAATTTCAGGGCGTACTGGCCGGCCGGTTCGATCTTGGTCAGGCGCACGTTGAGCTTGCCGAACTGCAGGATAGGTTTGCCGTGGCCCTGGACCTCGGCGGAAGGCGAGTGCACCCGCAGCAGTTCGGCGGGCAACCGGTAAACCTCGTCGGGGCCGTAGGTGAGGCCTAGGGTGTTGGAGGTTTTGTGCAGGTTTACAGCGGTAGGAAACTTGGCCATATGAGGTGCTCTTGAATAAACCGGCTTAAAAACGTGGGAGGGGGCTTGCCCCCGATGGCAGTGGGTCAGCTATAGATAAGCTGACTGATCCACCGCTATCGGGGGCAAGCCCCCTCCCACATTTGAAGCAAAGCAGTTCTGTGTGAGGCTTACAGAATATACCGCGACAAGTCCTCGTTCTGCGCCAATTCGCCCAAGTGGCTGTTGACGTAGTCGGCATCGATCTTGATCGCTACGCCATTCTGCAAGCCTGCCATGTCGCCGGCGCTGAAGGACACTTCCTCGAGCAGGCGCTCAAGCAGCGTGTGCAGGCGACGCGCACCGATGTTCTCGGTCTTCTCGTTGACCTGCCAGGCAATCTCCGCCAGGCGCTTGATACCGTCCGGCAGGAACTCGATGCCCAGCCCTTCGGTTTTCAGCAGCTCGCGGTATTGCTCGGTGAGCGACGCATGCGGTTCGCTGAGGATGCGCTCGAAGTCGCCCGGGGTCAGCGCCTTGAGCTCTACGCGAATCGGCAGGCGGCCTTGCAGCTCGGGCACCAGGTCGCTTGGCTTGCTCAGGTGGAACGCACCCGACGCGATAAACAGGATGTGGTCGGTCTTGACCATGCCCAGCTTGGTATTGACGGTGCAGCCTTCGATCAGCGGCAGCAGGTCGCGCTGCACACCTTCGCGGGATACATCGACGCCGCCGGAGTTGCCGCGCTTGGCCACTTTGTCGATCTCGTCGATAAACACGATGCCGTGCTGTTCAACCGCTTCCAGGGCCTTGGCCTTGAGTTCTTCCTCATTCACCAGGCGCCCGGCTTCTTCGTCGCGCACCAGCTTCAGCGCTTCCTTCACCTTGAGCTTGCGGCTTTTCTTCTTGCCCTTGCCCATGTTGGCGAACAGGTTCTGCAGCTGGCTGGTCATCTCTTCCATGCCAGGCGGTGCGGAGATGTCGACGCCCGAGACTTCAGCGACTTCGATCTCGATTTCCTTGTCGTCCAACTGGCCTTCACGCAGGCGCTTGCGGAACAGCTGGCGGGTGTTGGAATCCGAGGCCGGTGCTGCGTCTTCGTTGAAGCCCATGCGCGCCGGTGGCAGCAGGGCGTCGAGGATGCGTTCTTCGGCGGCGTCTTCGGCGCGGTGGCTGACTTTGGTCATTTCCTGTTCGCGCAGCAGCTTGAGGGCAGCGTCGGCCAGGTCACGAATGATCGACTCGACATCGCGGCCCACATAGCCGACTTCGGTGAACTTGGTGGCTTCGACCTTGATGAACGGCGCGTTGGCCAGCTTGGCCAGGCGTCGCGCGATCTCGGTTTTACCGACGCCGGTCGGGCCGATCATCAGGATGTTCTTCGGCGTTACTTCAACGCGCAATTCTTCGGGCAGTTGCATCCGGCGCCAGCGGTTACGCAGCGCGATGGCAACGGCGCGCTTGGCATCGTCCTGGCCGATGATATGGCGATTGAGTTCATGGACGATTTCGCGGGGAGTCATGGACATAGTGTTTGGCGGCCTCAAGCGGGAATAAGCCTACGGCTTACTCGGCGAGGTCCTGCTCCTCAATGGTGAAGTTGTGGTTGGTGAACACGCAGATGTCGCCGGCGATGCCCAGGGCAGTCTCGACGATTTCGCGGGCCGACAGGTCGGTCTTCTTCAACAGTGCGCTGGCTGCGGCTTGTGCATAACCACCGCCGGAGCCCATGGCGATCAGGCCATGTTCAGGCTCAACCACATCGCCGTTACCGGTGATGATCAGGGACGCATCTTTGTTGGCGACGGCCAGCATGGCTTCCAGGCGGCTGAGGGAGCGGTCGGTGCGCCATTCTTTGGCGAGTTCGACAGCGGCGCGTACGAGGTGGCCCTGGTGTTTTTCCAGCTGGCCTTCGAAACGCTCGAAGAGGGTGAATGCGTCGGCGGTGGCACCGGCAAACCCGGCGAGGACCTGGCCGTGGTACAGGCGACGCACTTTTTTCGCGTTGCCTTTCATCACGGTATTGCCCAGGGAAACCTGGCCGTCGCCGCCCATGACGACTTTGCCGTGGCGACGTACTGAAACGATGGTGGTCAAGGGGAGAGTCTCCACGCAGCGGGGCGAAAATGCCCTGATGGAAACTCATATGGGGGTGGCGGGGGGGATTTCAACCATAGGGGTTTATGGCGGACGAGTGGTGTTTATCGGTCTGACGCACATTTCAGAGCGCTGCAGAACCAAATGTGGGAGGGGCTTGCCCCCGATAGCGGAGTGGCAGTCAATGAACCTGGTGACTGATACACCGCCATCGGGGGCAAGCCCCCTCCCGCATTTTGATCGAAGTTGAGCCCGAATCAGCGGCTCTGGCGCTGTTGTAACAACAGGTTGCTAAACCCGGCCCCGGCCAATTGTTTCTGCGCCACGGTCAGCTGTTCGCGGTTGCTGAACGGCCCCACCAGTACGCGATACCAGGTCGCGTCCTTCACCGTGCCGGACTCCACCGTCACCGTCTGGCCCAGCAGAATGATTTGCGCACGCACGCGATCCGCGTCCGCCTGTTTCGGGAAGGAGCCCGCTTGCAGGAAGAACTTGGTCACAGGGGCGGCTTTGGTCTCCGCAACCGGTGGTGCTGGCGGCGGAGTAATCCCGGCCAGTGCTGCCTGGGCCCGCGCGGTGTCGATTTTCGCTGCTTCTGCCGGGGTTACCGGGGTGGTCGGCACTTGCGGCGTCGGCAGGGTTTTCTCCGGCACGGCGTCAGGTGGCACGATCACTTCCGATTCCGGCAGCAGCGTATAGAAGTCGTACTTCGGCTTTACGGGTGCCGTTGGGCTCGGCGCAGTCTTGTTGGCTTCAGCCATTTTCGTGGCCTTCTGCTGTTCCTGCTTGACGCGTTTGACGTCATCGCCCTGGCCTGGGTCCAGCTTCATCAGGAACACGATAAACGCGCCAACCGTGAGGCCGATGGCCATCCACAACCAGCCTGGAATAGGTTTCTTCGCCGGGGCCTGGTAGCGGCTGGCGCCGCGCTTGGGTGCAGGTTTTTTCTTGGCAGCCAACTTACATACGCTCCAGAGTTTCCAGGCCCAACAGTTCCAGGCCTTGCTTGAGGGTCCGTCCAGCCAGTGCGGCGAGGCGCAGGCGACTTTGCTTCTGGGCTTCGTCGTCGGCGGTGAGGATTGGGCAGTTCTCGTAGAAGCTGGAGAACAACCCGGCGACTTCGTACAGGTAGGTGCAGAGGATATGCGGCGTGCCTTTTTCGCCGACGCTGTTCAGCACTTCGCCGAATTGCGCCAGCTTGGCGGCCAGTTCCTGTTCATGGGGCGCGTCCAGCACGATCCGGCCTTCGACTTCGCTGAAGTCCTTGCCCAGCTTGCGGAACACACCGGCCACGCGGGTGTAGGCGTACAGCAGGTACGGCGCGGTGTTGCCCTCGAAGTTGAGCATCAGTTCGAAGTTGAAGCTGTAGTCGCTGGTGCGGTGCTTGGACAGGTCGGCGTATTTCACCGCGCCAATCCCCACCACGCGGGCGATATTGCGCAAGTCGGCCTCGGCCAGCTCCGGGTTCTTTTCCTTCACCAGGTTGTAGGCACGGTCCTGGGCTTCGTTGAGCAGGTCGATCAGCTTCACGGTGCCGCCGTCGCGGGTCTTGAACGGGCGGCCGTCGGCGCCGTTCATGGTGCCGAAGCCCATGTGCTCCATGTGCATCGGGTGCGTGACGAAACCGGCGCGACGTGCCACTTCGAACACCTGCTGGAAGTGCAGGGCCTGGCGTTGGTCGACGAAATACAGCGCGCGGTCGGCCTTGAGCACGCCGCTGCGGTAGCGCACGGCCGCCAGGTCGGTGGTGGCATAGAGGTAGCCGCCATCGGCCTTGACGATGATCACCGGCAGCGGCTCGCCGTCGGCGGTCTTGAATTCTTCGAGGAACACGCACTGCGCGCCGTTGCTCTCGACCAGCAGGCCCTTGGCCTTGAGGTCGTTGACCACGTTGATCAGGTCGTCGTTGTAGGCGCTTTCGCCCATTACGTCGGCCATGGTCAGCTTGACGTTGAGCAACTCGTAGATTTCCTGGCAGTGGGACAGCGAGATCTCGCGGAAGCGGCCCCACAGTTCCAGGCATTCCTTGTCGCCGGCCTGCAGCTTGACCACCAGGCCGCGCGCGCGATCGGCGAACTCTTCGGATTCGTCGAAACGCTTCTTGGCGGCGCGGTAGAAGTTCTCCAGGTCCGACAGCTCGTTGCTGGTGATCGGGTTTTCCTGCAGATAGGCCATCAGCATGCCGAACTGGGTGCCCCAGTCGCCCACATGGTTCTGGCGGATCACGGTGTCGCCGAGGAATTCCAGCACCCGTGCCACACCGTCGCCGATGATGGTCGAGCGCAGGTGGCCGACGTGCATCTCTTTGGCCAGGTTGGGCGCCGACAGGTCAATGGCCACGCGCTGAGCCGGGCCGGCCTTGCGCACGCCGATCCTGGCGTCGGCCAGGGCTGCATCCAGGCGTGACGCCAGGGCCTGGGTGTTCTGGAAGAAGTTGATAAAGCCAGGGCCGGCGATTTCGGCCTTGGTAACACTCTCGTCGGCGGGCAGCGCGGCGATGATTTTCTCCGCCAGGTCGCGCGGCTTCATGCCGGCCGGCTTGGACAGCATCATCGCAATGTTGCTGGCGAAGTCGCCGTGGGTCTTGTCGCGGGTGTTTTCCACCTGGATCGCCGGCGTCAGGCCTTCAGGCAACACACCTTCGTTGACGAGTTGGGTGAGGGCTTGTTGGATCAGCTGGCGAATGGTGTCTTTCATGGTGTTCTCTTTCGACCGCAAGCGGCGGCGCGCGATGCGCAGGTGGAAAAGCTGGGCATTATCCGTGGCGAGGGCGGGCTTGCCAACCTTCGCAGGACCTGTGGCCAGGCTTAATACAAATCTACCGGGTCTACATCCAACGACCATCGCACCTGGCGGCCACTCGGCATTTGCTCCAGCGCAAGCAACCAGCTACTTAATAGCCGATGCAGCGGTGCACGGGATGTCGCTTGCAACAGTAGCTGAGCACGATAACGCCCGGCGCGACGTTCCATGGGCGCTGGCACCGGGCCAAGCAGCTCGATGCCGCTCAGCCCCAGCTCGCCGAGCAAGCGTTCGGCGGCGCTGCAGGCTTCATCCAGAAAGCCCTCGGCCTGCCCCGGTTTATGGGCTTCGGCGCGCAGCAGCGCCAAGTGTGCAAAGGGCGGCAGGCCGGCGGAGCGGCGCTCGCTCAGCGCCTGTTCGGCGAAGGCAAAGTAGCCTTGTTCTGTCAGTTGAATCAGCAGCGGATGGTCGGCCAGGTGGGTCTGGATAATCACCTTGCCCGGCTCTTCGGCACGCCCGGCGCGGCCTGCGACCTGCACGATCAACTGCGCCATGCGTTCGCTTGCGCGGAAGTCGCCGGAGAACAAGCCGCCGTCGGCATCCAGGATCGACACCAGGGTCACCCGTGGGAAGTGGTGCCCTTTGGCGAGCATCTGCGTACCCACCAGGATGCACGGCTGGCCCTTCTGGATGGTGGCAAACAGCTGGTTCATCGCGTCCTTGCGCGACGTGCTGTCGCGGTCGACCCGCAGCACCGGGTAGTCCGGGAACAGAATGCCCAGGCGCTCCTCGGCGCGCTCGGTGCCTGCGCCCACCGGGCGCAGGTCGACCTTGCCGCACTGCGGGCAGTGGCGCGGTACACGCTCCACATGGCCGCAATGGTGGCAACGCAGCTCGCCATGGCGCTGGTGCACGGTCATGCGCGCATCGCAGCGTTCGCACTCGGACATCCAGCCGCAGTCATGGCACAGCAGCGTCGGTGCAAAGCCTCGGCGGTTGAGAAATACCAAGACCTGCTGGCCGGCCGCCAGGGTCTGGCCGATAGCTTGTTGCATCGGCCCGGAAATGCCGCTGTCCAGAGGCCGGCTTTTTACGTCCAGGCGCAGGAAGCGGGGTTGCTTGGCGCCGCCTGCCCGCTCGTTCAAGCGTAGGAGCCCGTAACGACCGGTGTAGGCGTTGTGCAGGCTTTCCAGGGAGGGTGTGGCCGAGCCCAGCACAATCGGGATGTCTTCCTGACGCGCGCGCACCAGTGCCAGGTCGCGGGCGTGGTAGCGCAGGCCTTCCTGTTGTTTATAGGAGCCGTCGTGCTCCTCGTCGATGATGATCAGCCCGGGATTTTTCATCGGCGTGAACAACGCCGAGCGGGTGCCGATAATAATGTCGGCTTCGCCATCCCGCGCCGCCAGCCACGACTCCAGGCGCTCACGGTCATTGATCGCCGAGTGCACCAGGGCGATGCGCGCATTGAAACGCTGTTCGAAGCGCGCCAGGGTCTGCGGGCCCAGGTTGATCTCGGGGATCAGCACCAGTGCCTGTTTGCCGGCCTGCAGGGTTTCGCGGATCAGCTGCAAATAGACTTCGGTCTTGCCGCTGCCGGTGACGCCGGCCAGCAGGAACGCATGGAAGCTGCCTGCACCTGCGTGAATCGCTTCATAGGCGGCGCGTTGTTCAGGGTTCAGCGGCAGTTCGGGCTGGGCCAGCCAGTGTTCGTGACGCGGGTCGGGGGCGTGCTTGCGGATTTCCACCTGCACCAAACCCTTGGCCAGCAACAGGTCGAGGCTGTCCTTGCTCAGCATCAGCTTGCTCAATAGCTGATGGGCGACGCCATGGGGATGCTGGGCCAGGGTCGCCAGGGCTTCCCGCTGGCGCGGGGCGCGGGCGATGCGCGGGTCGTCAAGGCGTGCGCCGGGCACCGTCGACCAGAAGCGTTCCTGACGCGCTTCGGCCAGTTCGCCCTGGCGCAACAGCACCGGCAATGCCCAGCTCAACGTGTCACCGAGGCTGTGCTGGTAATACTGGGCGGTCCACAGGCACAGCTTGAACAGTGCGGACGGCAGCGGTGGCGTGGCGTCGAGCATGGCGATGGCCGGCTTGAGCTTCTCGGCCGGCACTTCGCTGTGGTCGGCGACTTCCACCAGAATGCCGATCATCTCCCGGCGGCCAAACGGCACGCGCACGCGCATGCCTGGCTGCAACTGCGCCCGCAGCACACCGGCCGGAGCCCGGTAGTCGAACAGGCGGCGCAGGGGCGAGGGGAGGGCTAGGCGCAAAATGGCGTCGGGCACGCGGGGAGTCTCATATAAAGGCAGGCGGTGGCGCAGGGGCGGGAGCCTAGCAGACAGCGGGAGGCTTGGGGTAGCCGCCAGTTTTCTGATGAAAGGTGCTTTTATGTTGACACGCGACGGGTGTCGCCGCTTGCGCGTTTAAAAAGGTCTGGTAGAATCCGCGGCCTAATTACGTGCGGTATTCGACAATAGTGTCGAGTGGCGGCACGCTAGCCCGAGGAAGTCACCATGAAAGCCGATATCCATCCAGCGTACGAAACCATCGAAGTGACCTGCAGCTGCGGCAACAAGTTCGAAACTCGCTCGAACCTGTGCAAGCCACTGGGTACTGACGTATGCAACGAGTGCCACCCGTTCTACACCGGTAAGCAGAAAACTCTGGACACCGGCGGCCGTGTACAGCGCTTCGCAGATCGCTTTGGTGCTTTCGGCAAGAAGCCTGCTGCTACTCCAGCAGAGTAAGGCTCAAAAGCCTTATGGGCTTTTGCCAGCTGTTGAAAAAGGCGTCCCTTGTGGGCGCCTTTTTTGTGCCTGCGATTTGGTTGTCGGCGGCCCAGGCTCAGGTGTTTTGCCCGGCGCCAGCGGCCCTGGCCCGCGTGGAAGTGCAGCGGGTGGTGGATGGCGACACGGTGCGCCTCAAGGATGGCCGCAGTGTGCGGATGATCGGTATCAATGCCCCGGAAACCGGCAGGAAGGGGCGCGCCGACGAGCCTTTTGCGGTCGCGGCTCGTCAGCGTCTGCAGGCGTTGGTGCAGGCCAGCGGTGGTCGTGTCGGCGTGGTGCTGGGGCGTGAGGGCAAGGATCATTACGGCCGCACCCTGGCCCATCTCTATGGTGCCGACGGCAAGAACCTGGAGGCGCAACTGTTGGCCGAGGGCCTGGGATTCCAGGTGGGCGTGGCCCCCAATGTCGATCTCGTCGCCTGTCAGCAGGCGGCTGAGAACAGCGCCCGCAACGCGCGGCTGGGGCTGTGGCGCCAATCGCCGGTGCAATCCGCGGCGCACCTCAAGCGCTCCGGGTTTGCCGTGGTCAGCGGCCGGGTCAGTCAGGTAAAGCGCAATCGTGGTGGTATCTGGATTGAATTGCAGGGCTCACTGGTATTACGCATCGCCCCTGCTCTGGTCAGCCAATTCGATGCTGCCACGCTCAATGGTCTGCAAGGGCGCACTATCGAGGCGCGTGGGTGGGTGCAGGATCGCTCGCGACGTGGGGGCCTCAAAAATGGCCAGGCCCGCTGGCTCCTGCCGTTGACCGATCCGGGCATGTTCAAAACCTCGCCTTGAGAAAAATTGTAGACATTTTTTAATGCGATTGTGAACAGTTAAGCCCTTGTATACCGTGGCTCTTGGCCGAAAGTCTTACTGCAGGGCCCTTGACACCTGTGACTGCCCAGTCTTGTAGGGGCTTTACGACACGAGTATCCTCGGCGGTCCGTCGACCAACAGTAAAAGCGGAATGCCGATATGTCTGATTTGAAAACTGCCGCTCTCGAATATCATGCCCATCCTCGTCCAGGAAAGCTGAGTGTAGAGCTCACCAAAGCCACTGCCACCGCCCGCGACCTGTCGCTGGCCTACAGCCCTGGCGTGGCCGAGCCCGTACGTGAAATCGCCCGCGACCCTGAACTGGCGTACAAGTACACCGGCAAGGGCAACCTGGTTGCAGTGATTTCCGATGGCACCGCGATTCTGGGCCTGGGTAACCTCGGCCCACTGGCCTCCAAGCCAGTCATGGAAGGTAAAGGCGTGCTGTTCAAGCGCTTCGCCGGCATCGACGTTTTCGACATCGAAGTCGATTCCGAGAGCCCGCAGGCTTTCATCGACACCGTCAAGCGCATCTCCATCACCTTCGGTGGCATCAACCTGGAAGACATCAAGGCACCTGAGTGCTTCGAGATCGAAAAGGCCTTGATCGAGCAGTGCGACATTCCGGTATTCCACGATGACCAGCACGGCACCGCGATCGTCACCGCTGCCGGCATGATCAACGCCCTGGAAATCGCTGGCAAAACCCTGGCTGACGCCAAGATCGTCTGCCTGGGCGCCGGCGCTGCAGCCATCTCCTGCATGAAGCTGATCGTCAGCATGGGCGCCAAGCTGGAAAACATCTACATGGTCGACAGCAAGGGCGTGATCCAGTCCGAGCGTACCGACCTGAACCAATACAAGGCGATGTTTGCCCACCCGTCCTCCAAGCGTACCCTGGCTGACGCCCTGAACGGTGCCGACGTGTTCGTTGGCCTGTCCGGCCCGAACCTGCTGAGCGCTGAAGGCCTGAAGTCCATGGCGGCCAACCCGATCGTGTTCGCCTGCTCCAACCCTGATCCGGAAATCGCCCCGGAACTGGCCCACGCCACCCGTGACGACGTGATCATGGCCACCGGTCGTTCGGACTACCCGAACCAGGTCAACAACGTACTGGGCTTCCCGTTCATCTTCCGTGGCGCCCTGGACGTTCGCGCCAAGCGCATCAACGAAGAGATGAAAGTGGCTGCCGCCAACGCCCTGCGTGAACTGGCCAAGCTGCCGGTGCCTCAGGACGTGTGCGACGCCTACGGTGGCGCCAAGCTGGAATTCGGTCGTGAGTACATCATTCCGAAACCAATGGATAAGCGCCTGATCACCTTGATCTCCGATGCCGTGGCCAAAGCCGCGATCGAGACCGGTGTGGCCACACTGCCGTATCCGAAAAACTACCCGCTGCAAAGCGTGGATGATGTGTTCAACGGCTAAGCCGTTGTAGCGCACCAACAAAAAGCCCCGGCTCTCGCGAGTCGGGGCTTTTTGTTGGGGGGCGATTAACTTGTGTCTTGTGGAGATCAAATGTGGGAGGGGGCTTGCCCCCGATGGCGGTGTGTCAGTCACTCGATGAGTTGGCTGGTCCAGTGCTATCGGGGCAAGCGCCCTCCCATATTGGGTTCTGCGTAGGCTTAAGGTCCAGGTTAGAACAGATCGATCGGCGCCGCCTCATCCGCCGGCAACGGGCTACCCGGTACGACGCCGTTGCCCAGTTCATTGACCGAGGGCGGCGTGTCTTCGCTCTTGAACAGTTCAAAGTACGCATTCGGCGTGCTCGGCGAAGCCGCACGGCCACTGACCGGGTCGATCCGCAGGCTGAGGATGCCTTCCGGCTCCGGTTGGGTGTGCAGCGGCTTGTCCTTCAGGGCGGCGCCCATGTAGCTCATCCAGATCGGCAGCGCGACGGTGCCACCGAACTCGCGGCGGCCAAGGCTTTCCGGCTGGTCGTAGCCGGTCCACACGGTGGTCACGTAGTCGGCGTTATAGCCGGAGAACCAGGCGTCCTTGGATTCGTTGGTGGTACCGGTCTTGCCCGCGATGTCCGCGCGGCCCAAGGCCAGGGCACGCCGGCCGGTCCCCTTCTTGATGACGTCTTCGAGGATGCTGTTGAGGATATAGGTGGTACGCCCATCCACAATGCGCTCGGCCACGGCAGGTGCTTGCGGTTCAGGTGCAGCAGCATTGGCGGCTGGCGCGGTACCTGGGGTCGGCTCGATGGTGATACCGCCATTGCTTGGCGCGGCCAGGCCGTCCGTTGCGGCTACGCCGTTGACCACGTCACCCGGCACTCGCGGTGGGTTGGCGGTGAACAGGGTGTCGCCGTTGCGGCTTTCAATCTTGTCGATCAGGTACGGTGCGATCTTGTAGCCGCCGTTGGCGAAAGTACTCCAGCCGGTGGCGATTTCCATCGGTGTGAGGGTCGCGGTGCCCAGGGCCAGGGACAGGTTCGGCGGCAGGTCCGACTTGTTGAAGCCAAAGCGCGTGATGTAGTCGATGGTCTTGCCTACACCCATCGCCTGAAGCAAGCGGATCGACACGAGGTTACGCGACTTGTACAGCGCCTCACGGATACGGATAGGGCCGAGGAAGGTGTTGGTGTCGTTCTTCGGACGCCATACTTTGTCCAGGTACTCGTCGACAAACACGATGGGCGCATCGTTGACCAGGCTGGCGGCGGTGTAGCCGTTATCCAGGGCGGCGCTGTAGATGAACGGCTTGAAGCTCGAGCCCGGCTGGCGCTTGGCCTGGGTGGCCCGGTTGTAGTTGCTCTGTTCGAAGGCGAAGCCACCCACCAGAGCGCGGATTGCACCGTTCTGCGGGTCCAGCGATACCAGTGCGCCCTGGGCCAGCGGCACCTGGCTGAACTTAAGGCTGTCGTCCTTCTGGCGTTGCACGCGGATCAGGTCACCCACTTGCGCGACATCCGACGGCTGCTTGGGCATCGGGCCCATGCTGTTGGTGTTCAGGAACGGGCGCGCCCATTTCATGCTGTCCCAGGCCACATGGGCTTCGCCGGTGCGAGTCAGCACCTGCACGCCATCTTTCGTCACCTGAGTGACGATGGCCGGTTCCAGGCCGCTGATCGCACGTTGTTTGCCCAGCTCGGCCGTCCAGGCGCTCAGGGTCTTGCCCGGCAGGCGCGACTCAGGGCCTCGGTAGCCGTGGCGTTGGTCGTAGGTGATCAGGCCGGAATGCACTGAGTCATTGGCGATGTCCTGCAAATCGCTCGGAACCGTCGTGGTCACGCGGAAGCCTTCGGTGTAGGCCTCGCTGCCATAACGGCCGACCATCTCGGCACGCGCCATTTCAGCGATATACGGGGCATTCACTTCCGGTGTCTGCACGTGGTAGCTGGCGTTCAACGGCTCGGCCACCGCACTTTCATAGGCGGCCTGGTCGATCTTGCCCAGCTTGTACATGCGCCCCAGGATCCAGTCGCGGCGTTCTTTGCTGCGCGCCGGGTTGGCCAGGGGGTTGAAACGCGAAGGGGCCTTGGGCAGGCCGGCAATCATGGCCATCTGCGCCAGGCTGGCGTCACGAATCGACTTGCCGTAGTACACCTGGGAAGCGGCTTCGATGCCGTAGGCGCGGTTGCCCAGGTAGATCTTGTTGACGTACAGCTCAAGGATCTCGTCCTTGGTCAACTGACGCTCGATCTGCAATGCCAGCAGGATCTCAGTGGCCTTGCGCGAAAAACTGCGTTCGCTGGTAAGGAAGAAATTCTTCGCCACCTGCATGGTGATGGTGCTGCCACCGGATTGAATGTGGCCGCTTTTTACCAATTGCGTGGCGGCGCGCACCAGGCTGCTGGGGTCGACGCCATAGTGGTTGGCAAAATTATCGTCTTCGGCCGACAGCAACGCGCTGATGAAATTAGGTGGAATGTCGGCAAAACGGATCGGTGTGCGGCGCATTTCGCCGAACTCCGCGATCAGTTTTTCATCGCTGCTGTAGACCCGCAAAGGAATCTGCAACTGGATACTTCTGAGAGCCTCTACGGACGGTAAACCCGGACTAAGGTAGAGGTAGGCCCCGCTGAGTACGAGCAGCAGCCCGCAGACGATCGCGACAATGGAGTACCCGAAAAACTTCAGCAGACGGATCAAGGCTTTTGGATTTCCAGAGAAAAGAATGGGTTACGCGTCGGGGCATGCATGGCAAACGATGGATCGACCCGAGCTGCAGATAAAAAGCGGGGAAAAACGCTGGGCATTAAAGCATTTTTCGCCTTGGGGCGTCATTCGCGCCGACTCAACAAGTCGACCGAATGCAGGGCGTTCAGCTGCAATCAGGCGTTAAGACAGGGAAAGCTTTGGGGAGTTTTATGGGAAAGGGATTTTTCAGGCGAAAAGTCGACACCGTCCTTGGCGTCGACATCAATGAGGCAGGGATCAGGCTGGTAGAGCTGAGCTGTTCAGCCAACCGTTACACCGTGCAGGGCTACGCCACACAGGCGCTGCCGGCCCAGGCGGTAGCCGACGGCGTCTGGCTGGACCTGGAAGGCATAGGCCATGCGCTGTACATGGCACTGTCCCGGCTGCGGACGTCAACCAGGCAGGCGGCAGTCGCCGTTTCCGGTCCATCGGTCATTACACAGGTAATTGAAATGCAGGCGGGGCTTGGCGACGACGAAATGGCCTGGAGGGTGCAGATGGAGGCAGATCAATATATTCCCTACCCGCTGGACGAGGTGGCGCTGGACTTTCAGGTTCAGGGGCCGTCGACACAGGATCCCGCGCGGGTCGAGGTGTTGCTGGCGGCGTGTCCCAAGGAACACGTCGAGGTCCGTGAAGCCGTTTTGGCCTTGGCGGGGCTGGTGCCCAGGGTGGTGGATGTCGAAGGGTTTGCATTGGCGCGCGCTTGCCGTCAGGATTTCTCCAGCTTTACGCCGGGCCATCGAGTCGATGGTGCACAGTGGATCGTGGACGCCCCTGGGATGGGAGTCGCTTGCGGGTTGGCCCTGAGGAGTTTCGCTGGATGACACGAATCAATCTTTTGCCTTGGCGCCAGGCGCTGGCTGAACGGCGGCGTAAATATTTCCTGATGCTGCTGGTGGCGTTTGCCTGCGTGGCGCTCGGGACGGTGTGGCTGGCAGATCAGGTGATCGACCAGGCGATCGACCGGCAGGTGACGCGAAACGATCATGTGCGTAAGGACGTCGGCGTCCTGGACTCGCGTATCAAGACCATTGACGACCTCCAGGTGCAAAGCCAGCAATTGGAGGAGCGTATGAAAGTCGTGCAAGACCTGCACGATAATCGCTCGGCCGGTGCACAACTGCTGGATCAGTTGGCCCGTGCGGTGCCTGACGGTGTGCATTTGCATGAGGTCGTGGCGAAAGGCGATACGGTGAGTATCAGCGGCAGTGCTGAATCCAGCCAGGATATTGCCCAGTTGATGCGTCGCCTGGAGGCATCCGAGGGTGCCCACGCCACTCGCCTGCAACACGTACGAACCGACGGCACTCGCGGCAATAATGAATTCCAGTTGATGGTGCGCCAGGGCGAATCGTCCGAGGCCCAGCCATGAGCCGGCCCTGGCTCGAATTTTCCGCGCTGACTCACACTGCTGCCAAATGGCCCTTACCCGGCAAGATCTTACTGGGCTGCGCGTTGGCCGGCGTGGTGCTGCTGGTGGGCGACCTCGTGTACCTCAGCCCGTCGCGGGAGCGCTTGCGTGAGGTCCAGGTGCAGGAAGTGAGCTTGCAGCAGCAACTCGCGGAAAAAGCCGTCTTGGCTGTCAATCTTGAAGGGCGGGCTCGCCAGGTCCAGCTTATGCAGGAGAAGGTCAGCGGGCTTTTGCAGCAAATGCCGGAAGAGTCCGAAATGCCCGGCTTTCTTGAAGACATCGCCAGGATGGCGCTGGCCAACGGTTTGTTGATTGAGAGCGTCACTCCGTTGGATAAGCTGTCTCGGCCGTTCTATCACGAACAGCCCGTTCGCATCGGCGCCACCGGTACCTATCACGACCTGGCGACGTTTGTGAGTGCCCTGGGTAGCCTTTCGCGAATCGCCACGGCGCACGATATTGCCATGCGACGTGACGGCAAACTGCTGCACCTTGATCTGCTGGCCAAGACTTATTGGCATGAGCGACAAGGCATCAAGCGGGACACGGCTGTCATGCAAGGGCAATCCTTTGTATACGGCGCCTCCGGTATTCGTGATCCGTTCCAACCCATTGCCCTGCAAGTCGACCGCGCGCCAGGGCGGACGGCCGCTGCGCCGGACCTCGCTCGACCGCGCGAAGCCTTGGAAGGCCTCCCAGTGGATCAGTTCGAGATGGTCGGCACGTTGTCCCGTGGGGCGCAGACCTTCGCCTTGCTGCGCCAAGCCTCAACCGTGCATCGCCTGGCAGTCGGCGACTATGTGGGGCCGGATCATGGTCGAGTCACAGCGATTCATGAGGGCCATATCGAACTGGTCGAGTTATTTCCCGATGAACAGGGCGCATGGCTGGAGCGCCCTCGAACCCTCGTGCTAAACGTCAACTCATAACGGAACCAAACAATGAAAAGGACTTTCTCGTCCTTCGGTGTGGCGCTATGGATAGCGTTCACGGCACCGATGGCTGCAGCTGTGCCCAACCGCGTGGACCTGATCCAGTTACCGCCTCCCGGCAGCGCGGTGTCCGGTGCCTATAGCGGTGACAAATTGAACCTCAACTTCCAGGACATCGGGCTGCGCGCTGCCTTGCAGCAAATCGCCGACGTGGCAGGCCTCAATCTGGTGGTCGGCGATGACGTGCAGGGCTCTATCACCCTACGGCTCAAAGGCGTGCCCTGGGATCAGGCGCTGGACCTGGTGCTGCAAACCAAGGGCTTGGATAAGCGGATAAAGGCCGGCGTCCTGCTGGTGGCGCCTGCCGAGGAGCTGGCCGCTCGCGAGCTGCTGACGCTGGAATCGCGCAAGCAGATGGCCGACCTGGCGCCGCTGCGCCGTGAGCTACTGCAAGTCAACTACGCCAAGGCGGCAGACCTGGCCAAGCTGTTTCAGTCGGTGAGCGGCTTTGAAGGCACGACCGATGAGCGTGGTTCAGTGGCAGTGGATGACCGCACCAATAACATCATTGCCTACCAGACCGGCGAGCGCCTGGAAGAGTTGCGGCGGATCGTGGCGCAACTGGATGTGCCGGTGCGCCAGGTGATGATCGAAGCACGGATTGTCGAGGCCAACGTCGACTACGACAAAAACCTGGGCGCGCGTTGGGGTGGGCGGCTCAATCGAGGGGATTGGGCGGCTGGAGGTATCCAGAAACCTTTGCCGGACGGCGCCCAGGCGCCGGAAAACGTGCCCAGCTCGCCATTTGTCGACCTGGGTTCGCTCACGGGAACGTCGGGCCTGGGCATCGCCTTCATCACCGATAACCTCCTGCTGGACCTGGAACTGACCGCCATGGAGAAAACCGGCAATGGCGAAATCGTTTCGCAGCCCAAGGTGGTCACTTCCGACAAGGAAACCGCGCGCATTCTAAAGGGCACCGAAATTCCCTATCAGGAATCCACCTCCCAAGGGGCTACGTCGGTGTCGTTCAAGGAGGCTTCCCTGTCATTGGAGGTCACGCCGCAAATCACCCCCGATGACCATGTGATCATGGTGGTCAAGGTCACCAAGGATGAGCCCGACTATCTCAATAAACTCAACGACGTACCGCCGATCAAGAAAAACGAGGTGAATGCCAAGGTGCTGGTCAAGGATGGCGAGACCATCGTCATCGGCGGGGTTTTCTCCAATACTCAAAGCAAAGTGGTAGATAAAGTGCCATTTTTGGGCGATGTACCGTATCTTGGCCGCCTTTTCCGGCGCGATGTGCTGGCGGAGAAAAAATCCGAGCTGCTGGTATTCCTGACTCCGCGTATTATGAATAACCAGGCGATTGCTGTGAGTCGTTGATTCTGTGCGAAATTTGATTCTTGTAGGACCGATGGGGGCTGGAAAAAGCACCATCGGCCGATTGCTGGCCAAAGAGCTGCGCCTGCCATTCAAAGATTCCGACAAGGAAATTGAATTGCGCACGGGTGCCAATATCCCATGGATCTTCGATAAGGAAGGCGAGCTGGGCTTTCGCGACCGCGAGCAGGCGATGATTGCCGAGCTGTGTGGCTGTGACGGCGTGGTATTGGCCACCGGCGGCGGTGCGGTAATGCGCGATGAAAATCGGCGGGCGCTGCATGCCGGTGGTCGGGTGGTCTATCTGCATGCGTCGGTCGAGCAGCAGGTGGGTCGTACCGCCCGCGATCGCAATCGTCCTTTGCTGCGCACGGCGAACCCGGAAAAAACCTTGCGGGACCTGCTCGCGCTGCGCGATCCCCTGTATCGGGAAATCGCCGATCTGGTGGTGGAAACCGATGAACGGCCGCCTCGGATGGTGGTTCTCGACATTCTTGAGCGCCTGCAACGGCTGCCACCCCGTTAAAGCCAGGCCCGAAATGCGCTATTCTCGGCGGCGCGCTATCACCCTGCGGGGTGTGGCGTAGAGCCATCAGGCGGCGTCAGATATCGACGTTACCGGTCGTCAATACATCTTCAACGCGGGGACACATGCAGACACTTAAGGTCGATCTAGGCGAGCGCAGCTACCCGATCCATATTGGCGAAGGTCTGCTGGACCAGCCTGAATTGCTGGCACCGCATATTGCCGGGCGGCAAGTGGCAATCATCTCCAATGAAACGGTCGCGCCACTGTATCTTGAGCGTCTGAGCCGCAGCCTGGCGGCGTACTCAGTGATCTCCGTGATATTGCCCGATGGCGAAGCCCACAAGAACTGGGAAACCCTGCAACTGATCTTTGATGGCCTGCTGACCGCGCGCCATGACCGCCGAACCACCGTGATTGCTCTGGGCGGCGGTGTGATCGGCGACATGGCCGGCTTTGCAGCGGCCTGTTACCAGCGCGGCGTGGACTTTATCCAGGTGCCGACCACCCTGTTGTCCCAGGTCGATTCGTCGGTGGGCGGCAAGACCGGCATCAACCACCCGCTGGGCAAGAACATGGTCGGCGCGTTCTACCAGCCTCAGGCCGTGCTGATCGACACCGCAACCCTCAACACCTTGCCACCGCGCGAACTCTCGGCGGGGCTGGCGGAAGTCATCAAGTACGGGTTGATCTGCGACGAACCCTTCCTGACCTGGCTGGAAGAGCATGTGGACGCCCTGCGCGCACTCGACCAGGTGGCGCTCACCGAGGCGATTTCCCGCTCCTGCGCCGCCAAGGCGTTGGTGGTGAATGCCGACGAACGAGAGTCCGGTGTACGGGCCACCTTGAACCTGGGCCACACCTTCGGCCATGCGATCGAAACGCACATGGGCTATGGTGTGTGGTTGCATGGGGAGGCCGTAGCGGCTGGCACAGTGATGGCATTGGAAATGTCGCAACGTCTGGGTTGGATCAGCGCCCAGGAGCGGGATCGCGGTATCCGCCTGTTCCAGCGTGCCGGTTTGCCGGTTATCCCGCCGGAAGAGATGACCGAGGCGGACTTCCTCGAACATATGGCAATAGACAAGAAAGTGATCGACGGTCGACTGCGACTGGTGCTGTTGCGCCATATGGGCGAAGCGGTAGTGACCGACGATTATCCGAAAGAGATTTTACAGGCCACGCTGGGAGCGGATTACCGCGCCCTGGCTCAGCTGAAAGGTTAATAAGATCCCGATGACTAGTTTGCATGCCGACGAGGCGTTCCTCGGCCATTACCAGTTAAGCCACGACCCTTTTGCTCCACGGGTGCCTGGTTTCAAATTTTTCCCGGCCCAGCGCAAGCCGGTGCTGGGGCAACTGCACCATCTCGCGCGCTACAGCCAACTGCTGCTGGTCGTCACGGGCCCGCTGGGCAGCGGCAAGACCTTGCTGCGCCAGGCCCTGGTGGCCAGCACCAACAAACAGTCCGTACAGAGCGTGGTGGTGTCTGCCCGTGGTGCCGGTGATGCGGCGGGCGTGCTGCGCCAGGTAGCCCAGGCGCTGGATGTCGCCACTGCCGAGCCGAATGCGATCCTCAAGCAGGTGGTGCAACTGGGTCTGACCGGCCAGGAAGTCTACCTGCTGGTGGATGACGCCGAGCAGCTCGACGAATCCGCCCTGGAAGCGCTGCTGGCGCTGGCGGCGGGCACGCCGGAAGGTCGCCCCCATGTGTTCCTGTTCGGTGAATCGTCGTTGATCGCCGATCTGGAGCAGATCAGCGGTGATCAGGAGCTGTTCCACGTCATCGAACTGCAGCCGTACGAAGAGGAAGAAACTCGCGAATACCTGGCCCAGCGCCTGGAAGGCGCAGGGCAGGGCATCGAACTTTTCTCCGCTGCGCAGATCTCTGATATTCACGAAAGCTCCGACGGCTGGCCTGGCACCATCAACCAGGTCGCCCGCGATGCCATGATCGAAGCCATGATTGCCAGCCGCTCTGCGGTCAAGCGTCCAAAGATGGGGTTCACTATGCCTAAGAAGCACGTATTGGCAATTTCCGCCGTTGTCGTGGTCGCTGTAGCCGCTGCCTGGTTGATTCCGGGTCGCAGCAAGGCACCGACCACTGCGGGCGCGCCAACCGAACAGGCGCAGTTGCCACTGGGCAAGCCCACGCCAAACGTTGAATTCGCGAACTCCGGTCAACCGACCAATCTGCCGATGGTCGGCCAGCCAGTGATGCGCGGCCCGCTCGCCGAAGAAGCCGGTGGTATCTCCGAAGGCGACGACGGCGTGCCGGTGGAAGGCTCCAGTGCCACACCGCCGACCGTGACGACTACTGCGCCACCTGCCGGCGTCCCCGCAGGTACGCCAGCAACTCCTGTTGCGCCAGCCGCCAAGCCGACCCCGGCACCGACCGTTGCCACCGCCAAGCCTGCGGCGCCAGTGGCCAAGCCCGCTCCAGCGCCAGCCGCCAAGCCGGCTGAAAAACCAGTCGCCACCGTTGCCAAGGCTGGCGCTGCCGGCAGCAGCTGGTACAGCAGCCAGCCCACCGGCAACTTCGTCGTGCAGATCCTCGGCACCAGCTCCGAAGCCAACGCTCAGGCGTTCGTGAAAGAGCAGGGCGGCGAATACCGTTATTTCAAGAAAGTGCTCAACGGCAAGCCTCTCTACGTGATCACCTACGGCAGCTTCCCAAGCCGTGCCGCAGCTGATTCCGCCATCAAAGCCTTGCCAGCGAAGGTTCAGGCTGGTAAACCTTGGCCTCGCACTGTCGCCAGCGTTCAACAAGAACTGGCAGCAACTCGCTGAAGATCCGGCGGCCTTACCCAGGTCGCCCTCCCGGCACCTCAAAAAAGATCGCAAGGCGTGCAGCCCCTCCAGGCCGCGCGCTTTGTGGTGTCTGCGTTACAGTAGCTTTTGAGTCGTAGCGGTCAGAATTAAAAAAGTTTTGACTAGCACAGCATATCGCTTTAAACCTTTCATAAATGCGACATAGATTTGCGACATTTCGTCGCTAAATTTGTGAGCGTCTGTGTCGGTGTGTACAATGACCTCCCTTTTGCCCCCGCTAAGTCGGCGTACGTTCGGCGTGGAAGGTAACCGGTTGAATTGAAAAGAAATTTGCCTCGATATAAGAGGCAGCCTGGTGAGAAAGTGTCTATGAAAGCAGGTCTGTACCAACCCGATGAATTCAAGGATAACTGCGGTTTCGGCCTGATAGCCCATATGCAGGGCGAGCCCAGTCATACCCTTTTGCAAACGGCCATCGAGGCCCTGACCTGCATGACCCACCGCGGTGGGATCAACGCCGACGGCAAGACCGGTGACGGTTGCGGCTTGCTGATTCAAAAGCCCGACCAGTTCCTGCGCGCAGTCGCCAAAGAGCATTTCGCTGTCGACCTGCCCAAGCAGTACGCCGTGGGCATGGTGTTTTTCAACCAGGACCCGGTCAAAGCCGAAGCCGCTCGCGAGAACATGAACCGCGAGATCGTCGCTGCCGGCCTGCAACTGGTCGGCTGGCGCAAAGTGCCGATCGACACCAGCGTGCTCGGCCGCCTGGCCCTGGAGCGCCTGCCGCAGATCGAACAAGTGTTCATCGCAGGCGACGGCCTGAGCGACCAGGACATGGCGATCAAGCTGTTCACGTCCCGTCGTCGCTCGTCCGTGTCCAACGCGGCGGATGCAGACCACTACATCTGCAGCTTTTCCCACAAGACCATCATTTATAAAGGCCTGATGATGCCGGCGGACTTGACCGCCTTCTATCCAGACCTGAGCGATGAGCGCCTGCAAACCGCCATTTGCGTGTTCCACCAGCGCTTCTCCACCAACACCTTGCCGAAATGGCCGCTGGCCCAGCCATTCCGCTTCCTCGCCCACAACGGCGAGATCAACACCATCACCGGCAACCGCAACTGGGCCGTGGCCCGTCGCACCAAGTTCGCCAACGATTTGATGGACCTGGAAGAGCTCGGCCCGTTGGTCAACCGCGTGGGTTCCGACTCCTCCAGCATGGACAACATGCTCGAACTGATGGTCACCGGCGGCATCGACCTGTTCCGTGGCGTGCGCATGATCATTCCGCCTGCGTGGCAGAACGTCGAGACCATGGACCCCGATCTGCGGGCGTTCTATGAGTACAACTCGATGCATATGGAACCGTGGGACGGCCCGGCCGGCGTGGTCATGACCGACGGTCGCTACGCGGTGTGCCTGCTCGACCGTAACGGTCTGCGCCCGGCACGTTGGGTCACCACCACCAACGGTTTCATCACCCTGGCGTCGGAAATCGGCGTGTGGGACTACAAGCCTGAAGACGTGATCGCCAAGGGCCGCGTAGGCCCTGGCCAGATCCTCGCCGTCGACACCGAAACCGGGCAGATCCTCGACACCGATGCGATCGACAACCGCTTGAAGTCCCGTCACCCGTACAAGCAATGGCTGCGCAAGAACGCCCTGCGCATCCAGGCGACCATGGAAGACAACGACCACGGTTCGGCTTTCTACGACATCGACCAACTCAAGCAGTACATGAAGATGTACCAGGTCACGTTCGAAGAGCGCGACCAGGTGCTGCGTCCACTCGGCGAGCAAGGCTACGAGGCCGTCGGTTCCATGGGCGACGACACGCCGATGGCCGTGCTGTCCCAGCGCGTGCGTACGCCGTACGACTATTTCCGCCAGCAGTTCGCCCAGGTGACCAACCCACCGATCGACCCGCTGCGCGAAGCCATCGTGATGTCCCTGGAAGTCTGCCTCGGTGCCGAGCGCAACATCTTCCAGGAGTCGCCTGAGCATGCCTCCCGCGTGATCCTCAGCTCGCCGGTCGTGTCTCCGGCCAAGTGGCGTTCGCTGATGACCCTGGAGCGCCCGGGTTTCGACCGCCAGATCATCGACCTGAACTACGACGAGAGCCTCGGCCTTGAAGCCGCTGTGCGCAACGTCGCCGACCAGGCCGAAGAAGCCGTGCGCGCCGGTCGTACCCAGATCGTGCTGACCGACCGTCATATCGCTCCAGGCAAGTTGCCGATCCACGCTTCGCTGGCCACCGGCGCGGTGCATCACCGCCTGACCGAAAAAGGCCTGCGCTGCGATTCCAACATCCTCGTGGAAACGGCCACCGCCCGCGACCCGCACCACTTTGCGGTGTTGATCGGCTTCGGCGCCTCGGCGGTGTACCCGTTCCTCGCCTATGAAGTGCTGGGTGACCTGATCCGTACCGGTGAAGTACTGGGCGACCTCTACGAGGTGTTCAAGAACTACCGCAAGGGCATCACCAAAGGCCTGCTGAAGATCCTGTCGAAGATGGGCATCTCCACCGTCACCTCGTACCGTGGCGCGCAGCTGTTCGAAGCCATCGGCCTGTCGGAAGAAGTTTGCGAGCTGAGCTTCCGTGGCGTGCCGAGCCGCATCAAGGGTGCGCGTTTCGTCGACATCGAAGCCGAACAGAAAGCCCTGGCCGCCGAAGCCTGGAGCGCGCGCAAGCCGATCCAGCAAGGTGGCCTGCTCAAGTTCGTGCACGGTGGCGAATATCACGCCTACAACCCGGACGTGGTGAGCACCCTGCAAGCCGCCGTGCAGCAGGGCGACTACGCCAAGTTCAAGGAATACACCGCGCTGGTGGATAACCGCCCGGTGTCGATGATCCGTGACCTGCTCAAGGTGAAGACCCTGGACACGCCGTTGGCCATCAGCGAAATCGAACCGCTGGAATCGATCCTCAAGCGCTTCGACTCTGCCGGTATTTCCCTGGGCGCCTTGTCGCCTGAGGCCCACGAAGCCCTGGCCGAAGCCATGAACCGCCTGGGTGCGCGTTCCAACTCCGGCGAAGGCGGTGAAGACCCGGCGCGCTACGGCACCATCAAGAGCTCGAAAATCAAGCAGGTTGCCACTGGCCGTTTCGGCGTGACCCCGGAATACCTGGTCAACGCCGAAGTGCTGCAGATCAAGGTTGCCCAGGGCGCCAAGCCCGGTGAGGGCGGCCAGCTGCCGGGCGGCAAGGTCAACGGTCTGATCGCCAAGCTGCGTTATGCGGTACCCGGCGTGACCCTGATTTCGCCACCGCCGCACCACGACATCTACTCGATTGAAGATTTGTCGCAGCTGATTTTCGACCTGAAACAAGTCAACCCGCAGGCCCTGGTCTCGGTGAAACTGGTAGCAGAAGCGGGCGTGGGCACCATCGCCGCCGGCGTGGCCAAGGCCTATGCCGACCTGATCACCATCTCCGGCTACGACGGCGGCACTGGCGCATCGCCGCTGACCTCGATCAAGTACGCCGGCGCGCCGTGGGAACTGGGCCTGGCGGAAACCCACCAGACTTTGCGCGGCAACGACCTGCGCGGCAAAGTGCGGGTGCAGACCGACGGCGGCCTGAAGACCGGCCTCGACGTGATCAAGGCCGCCATCCTCGGCGCCGAGAGCTTCGGTTTCGGCACCGCGCCGATGATCGCCCTGGGCTGCAAATACCTGCGCATCTGCCACCTGAACAACTGCGCTACCGGCGTCGCGACTCAGAACGAGAAGCTGCGCAAGGATCACTACATCGGCACCGTCGACATGGTGGTGAATTTCTTCACCTACGTCGCCGAAGAAACCCGTGAGTGGCTGGCCAAGCTGGGCGTGCGTTCGTTGGAGGAGCTGATCGGTCGCACCGATCTGCTGGACATCCTCGAAGGCCAGACCGCCAAGCAACAGCACCTGGACCTGACGCCATTGTTGGGCAGCGATCACATCCCGGCAGACAAGCCACAATTCTGCCAGGTGGATCGCAACCCGCCGTTCGACAAAGGCCTGCTGGCCGAGAGAATGGTCGAAATGGCCGGTTCCTCGATCAACGACGCCAGCGGTGGCGAATTCGCCCTGGATATCTGCAACTGCGACCGTTCCATCGGCGCACGCATCTCCGGCGAAATCGCACGCAAGCACGGCAACCAGGGCATGGCGAAGGCGCCAATCACCTTCCGCTTCAAAGGCACTGCGGGCCAGAGCTTCGGCGTCTGGAACGCCGGCGGCCTGCACATGTACCTGGAAGGCGACGCCAACGACTACGTAGGCAAGGGCATGACCGGCGGCAAGCTGGTCATCGTTCCGCCCAAGGGCAGCGTCTACAAGACCCAGGACAGTGCCATCATCGGCAACACCTGCTTGTACGGCGCCACCGGTGGCAAGCTGTTCGCCGCGGGTACGGCCGGTGAGCGTTTCGCCGTGCGTAACTCCGGTGCCCACACCGTGGTGGAAGGCACTGGCGATCACTGCTGCGAGTACATGACCGGGGGCTTTGTCGCGGTATTGGGCAAGACCGGTTACAACTTCGGTTCGGGCATGACCGGCGGTTTCGCCTACGTGCTCGACCAGGACAACACCTTCGTCGACCGGGTCAACCACGAGTTGGTCGAGATCCAGCGGATCAGCGGCGAAGCCATGGAGTCCTACCGGAACCACTTGCAGCACGTGCTGGACGAGTACGTCGAGGAGACCGGCAGCGAATGGGGTCGTAACCTCGCCGAAAACCTCGATGATTACCTGCGTCGTTTCTGGCTGGTCAAGCCCAAGGCTGCCAACCTGAAATCGTTGCTTTCCAGCATCCGTGCCAACCCGCAGTGATATGCGCCTGAAGAGTTTGATGAGGTTTTAACATGGCTGAACGTCTGAATAACGACTTCCAGTTCATCGATGTCGGGCGCAAAGATCCGAAGAAGAAACTGTTGCGTCAACGCAAGAAAGAGTTCGTGGAAATCTACGAGCCCTTCAAACCCCAGCATTCGGCCGATCAGGCCCACCGCTGCCTGGGTTGCGGTAACCCGTATTGCGAATGGAAGTGCCCGGTGCACAACTTCATTCCCAACTGGCTCAAGCTGGTGGCCGAGGGCAACATCCTCGCCGCCGCTGAGCTGTCGCACCAGACCAACACCCTGCCGGAAGTCTGCGGCCGGGTGTGCCCGCAGGACCGTCTGTGCGAGGGCGCGTGCACCCTTAACGACGGCTTCGGCGCGGTGACCATCGGTTCGGTGGAGAAGTACATCACCGACACCGCGTTCGCCATGGGCTGGCGTCCGGACATGTCCAAGGTCAAGCCGACCGGCAAGCGTGTGGCGATCATCGGTGCGGGCCCGGCGGGCCTGGGCTGTGCCGACGTGCTGGTGCGTGGTGGCGTGACCCCGGTGGTGTTCGACAAGAACCCGGAAATCGGCGGCCTGCTGACCTTCGGCATCCCCGAGTTCAAGCTGGAAAAAACCGTACTGAGCAACCGTCGTGAAGTGTTCACCGGCATGGGCATCGAGTTCCGCCTGAACACCGAAATCGGCAAAGACGTGACCATGGAGCAACTGCTCGCCGAATACGATGCCGTGTTCATGGGCATGGGCACCTACACCTACATGAAGGGTGGCTTTGCCGGTGAAGACCTGCCGGGCGTATATGACGCGCTGGATTTCCTGATTGCCAACGTCAACCGCAACCTGGGCTTTGAAAAGTCGCCGGAAGACTTCGTCGACATGAAAGGCAAGAAGGTCGTGGTACTCGGCGGTGGCGACACCGCGATGGACTGCAACCGTACCTCGATCCGCCAGGGCGCCAAGTCGGTGACCTGTGCGTATCGTCGTGACGAAGCCAACATGCCCGGTTCGCGCAAAGAGGTGAAGAACGCCAAGGAAGAAGGCGTGAAGTTCCTCTACAACCGCCAGCCGATCGCCATCGTTGGCGAAGACCGCGTCGAAGGCGTGAAGGTGGTCGAGACCCGTCTCGGCGAACCGGACGCCCGTGGCCGTCGCAGCCCCGAGCCGATCCCGGGCTCCGAAGAGATCATCCCGGCCGACGCCGTGGTCATCGCCTTCGGTTTCCGTCCAAGCCCGGCGCCGTGGTTCGAGCAGTTCGAGATCCAGACCGACAGCCAGGGCCGTGTCGTGGCCCCGGAACAAGGCCAGTACAAGCACCAGACCAGCAACCCGAAAATCTTCGCCGGTGGCGACATGGTGCGCGGGTCTGACCTGGTGGTGACGGCGATCTTCGAAGGCCGCAATGCCGCCGAAGGGATCCTGGACTACCTGAACGTCTAACCCTGATCCCAGGTTGAAATGGGCTCAAAATGTGGGAGGGGGCTTGCCCCCGATAGCGGTGGTTCAGTGACAGATTCTGAGACTGACACACTGCAATCGGGGGCAAGCCCCCTCCCACATTTGATTTGCGCAGGTTCAAGATATTGTCGTAAATCAACCCGATAGACAAAAGGCACCGCTCTTGCCGTGCCTTTTGCGTCGCGCTCTGAGAAAATGCCCGCACTTTTTTTGCGGATGCCGACATGACTGCCCTCAAGAACGACCGTTTCCTTCGTGCCCTGCTCAAGCAACCCGTGGACGTCACCCCCGTGTGGATGATGCGTCAAGCCGGTCGCTACCTGCCGGAATACCGCGCCAGTCGCGCCCACGCCGGTGACTTCATGAGCCTGTGCATGAACCCGGAGTTCGCCTGCGAAGTCACGATGCAGCCACTGGACCGCTACCCTCAACTGGACGCGGCCATCCTCTTCTCCGACATCCTCACCATCCCTGACGCCATGGGCCAAGGCCTGTACTTCGAGACCGGCGAAGGCCCGCGTTTCAAGAAAGTCGTCAGCACCCTGGCCGATATCGAAGCCCTGCCGATCCCCGATCCACACAAAGACCTCGGCTACGTGATGGACGCCGTGAGCACCATCCGCCGCGAGCTGAACGGCCGCGTGCCGCTGATCGGCTTCTCCGGCAGCCCATGGACCCTGGCCACCTACATGGTCGAAGGCGGCTCGTCGAAAGACTTCCGCAAGACCAAGGCCATGCTCTACGACAACCCGCAGGCCATGCACCTGTTGCTGGACAAGCTGGCCCAGTCGGTCACGTCCTACCTCAACGGGCAGATCATGGCCGGTGCGCAAGCCGTACAGATCTTCGATACCTGGGGCGGCAACCTGTCGGCGGCGGCGTACCAGGAGTTCTCCCTGGCCTACATGCGCAAGATCGTCAGCGGCCTGATCCGTGAACACGAAGGCCGTAAAGTGCCGGTCATCATGTTCACCAAGGGCGGTGGCCTGTGGCTGGAAAGCATCGCCGATGCTGGCGCAGATGCATTGGGCCTGGACTGGACCTGTGACATTGGCGACGCCCGTCGTCGTGTCGGTGACAAGGTCGCGCTGCAAGGCAACATGGACCCGACCGTGCTGTACGCAAAGCCGGAAGCGATCCGCACCGAAGTCGGTCGCATCCTGGCCAGCTACGGCAAAGGCAGCGGCCACGTGTTCAACCTCGGCCATGGCATCACTCCGGAAGTGAACCCGGAGCATGCCGGCGCGTTCCTGCGTGCGGTGCATGAGTTGTCGGCGCAGTATCACGAGTAATTGCAGCCCAATAAAAAACGCCCGGCTTATGCCGGGCGTTTTTGTTTGAGGTCAACGGATGAAGCGCAAGCCTGTTGCGAAAAAAACGCTGTGAAGCGGTTTTTTCAGCAGTACTTCAAGCTGCTGTTCGCCCCAACGGTGGCAACTTCGCCAGCTTCAACGCCACCAGCAACGCACCTATCAACAGCGCCACGATAAAAGCGCCGATGCCGTTCCATCCACCGAAGTGCCAGAAGAACCCGCCCGCGGTGCCGGCGATGCTCGATCCCACATAATAGCAAAACAGATACAGCGACGACGCCTGCCCCTTGGCTTTCACTGCGCGGCGCCCGATCCAGCTGCTGGCCACCGAGTGGGCGCCAAAGAAGCCGAAGGTGAAGATCAGCATGCCCGGCACCACCAGCCACAGCGGGGTGAACAGAGTCAGGGCCATGCCGGCGAGCATCAGCACAATGGTGGCCCACAGCACGCGGCGGCGGCCGAGGCGGTCGGCCAGGGAGCCGACTTTCGCCGAGCTGTAGATGCCCGAGAGGTACACCAGTGACAGCAGGCCCACCACGGCCTGGCTCAGATCGTACGGGTCCGCCAGCAGGCGATAGCCGATGTAGTTGAACATCGTCACGAACGCGCCCATCAGCAGGAAGGCTTCAAGGAACAGCCACGGCAGGCCGGCGTCCTTGAAGTGCATGACGAAGCCATCTACCAGGCTGCGCGGCTTGAGGCTGCTGGCGCGGAAGTTGCGCGATTCGGGAAGGATCTTCCAGAACACCGTGGCGGCAATCAGCGCCAGGGCGCCGATGATCAGCATTGCGGTGTGCCAGCTGACGAAGTCGATCAGTACGCCGATGATCAGGCGCCCGCTCATGCCCCCGATGGCGTTGCCGCCGATGTACAGGCCCATGGCCAGGCCGATGTGCTGGGGGTGGATCTCTTCGCTCAGGTAAGTCATCGCCACGGCAGCCAGGCCGCTTAAGGACAGGCCCACCAGCGCACGCATCAGCAGGATCCCTTCCCAGGACGGCATCAAGCCACTGGCAATGGTCGCCAGCGCGGCGCAGAACAACGCGGCGACCATCACCGGCTTGCGCCCCAGGGTGTCGGAAATCGGCCCGGTAATCAGTAGACCCAGCGCCAGCATCGCCGTGGACACCGACAGGATCAGACTGCTCTGCGCCGCATTGATCGAGAACTCGTGGGACAGTGCCGGCATCATCGGTTGCACGCAATACAGCAGGGCGAACGTGGCGAAACCGCCGGAGAACAATGCCAGCACCGTGCGCATGAACATCGGCGTGCCTTTTTCGATATACGCGTCGTTAAGCTGGGCCACTACCTCATCCAGTGCGGTGGGTGGGACTTCTTGAGCGTATGGAGCGACAGCAGATTTCACGGGGACCTCGGGGAGGAAGGGCGTGCCAGGACCGGCAATGTGAAAAAGAATATAGCTGGCTAATGATTCTTTCCAATATATTGTTCGACCTGTTTGATAGCTTTTACGACCTAATGAGGCTGGTATGGAATTACGTCACCTGCGGTACTTCATCGCCGTTGCCGAAGAGCTGCACTTCGGCCGCGCCGCGCAGGTGCTGGGCATCTCGCAACCGCCGCTGAGCCAGCAGATCCAGGCGCTGGAGCAGGAGGTGGGCGCTCGGTTATTCGAGCGTACCAATCGTCGGGTCGAGCTGAGCGAGGCCGGGCGCCTGTTCCTGCACGAGGCGCGGCTGGTACTGGCCCAGGTCGACAAGGCGGCGGATGTGGCCCGCCGTGCACAGTTGGGTGAACTGGGCGAGTTGAAGATCGGCTTCACCTCGTCGGCGCCGTTCAACTCCAGCATCCCGCAGGCGATCTTTGCGTTTCGCCAGGCCTTCCCGGCCGTGCACCTGAACCTGCAGGAAATGAGCAGCACCGAAGTGGCCGAATCGCTGGTGGATGAGTCGATTCAGGTTGGGCTGATGCGCCCGTTGCCGTTGCCGGATTCATTGACCGTCATCGAGCTGATGCGTGAACCGCTGGTCGCTGTGTTGAATGCCGGTCATCCGTTGGTGGAGGGCAGCGAGAGCGGCCTGCACTTGGCGCAACTGGCGCAGGAGCCGTTTGTGTTTTTCCCGCGCACTTACGGCAGTGGCCTGTATGCCCAACTGCTGAACCTGGCCCGCGATGCCGGCTTCAGCCCGCACTTCGCCCAGGAAGCGGGGGAGGCGATGACCATTATCGGTTTGGTGGCGGCGGGCTTGGGCGTGTCGGTGTTGCCGGCGTCCTATCAACGGATACGGATCGATGGTGTGGTCTATCGCACCTTGCTGGATCAGGAGGCGGTGACGGCGGTATGGCTGGTGCAGCGCAAAGGCGCACAAACGCCGATGGCGAAGGCGTTTGTGGAGTTATTGGTGGCGAGCGGGCTTGCCCCGCGTTGGGCTGCGCAGCAGCCCCAAATCTGACGCTGTGATCTGCCTGAAAAACGCGGTGATCTTAATGGGGCTGCTACGCAGCCCAACGCGGGCGGTGCGACGATTCGACAAGCCCGCTCGCCACAGAGGTTATGCCTGGCTTTGGTTTTACTTTGAGGTGCCCGTCTGCTCGAACAACTGCGCCGCCGACCCTGCCTCACCACTCACGCCATTGCTGCGCAATCCCGCCATGATGTCGCTGTCCAGATTGTTCACCCAACGGTTGTAGTTGCGATGGATCTTGCCGTCCTTGTAGCCCAGCTGGCGGCTGTCGCGGTAGGTGATGGCGTAGCTGTTGCGGGTGTAGCGGATGTCGATGGCCGCGTAGTACTGGTTGCGCACGGTGATCTCGGCCTGCACCAGCTGCGGGCTCAGGCGTTGCACCGTCCACTCGCGTTTTTGCAGGGCGTTGACGATCACCGTTTTCATTTTCTCTTCACTGACCTGGGCATCGGCCGGCAGGTCGTGCTGGGTGTTGAGGACCGGTTTGCTGGTACAGCCGGCGGTGGTCAGCAGGGCCAGGGTGATCAGCGTAGCGCGTAGCAAGGAAGACATTCCGTATTCTCCAATCGATTAAAAAGTCAGGACCAGCGGCGGAAAATCAGCGACGTATTGACGCCGCCAAAGGCAAAGTTGTTGTTCATCACGTAGTCGTGGTGCATCTCGCGAAATTCACCCTGCAGGTAATCCAGCGCGCCGCATTGCGGGTCGACGGAATCCAGGTTGAAGGTGTGCACGTACTGGTCGCGGTTCATCATCTCGATGCTGAACCATGACTCCAGCGCCCCGCAGGCGCCCAAGGTGTGACCGAGGAAGCTTTTCTGCGAGCTGATGGGCATGCGGCTGCCGAACAGGCTGCTGGTGGCCTGGGTTTCGGCGATGTCGCCCTGGTCGGTGGCGGTGCCGTGGCCGTTGACGTAGCCGATGGCGACAGGCTCCAGGCCCGCATCTTCCAGGGCCAGTTCCATGGCGCGGCGCATGGTTTTCTGTTCCGGGCGGGTGGTGTGCTGGCCGTCGGCATTGCTGCCAAAGCCGACGATCTCGGCATGGATATGCGCACCCCGCGCCAGTGCGTGGTCCAGCTCTTCGAGCACCAGCATGCCGCCGCCTTCGCCGATCACCAGGCCATCGCGGCCGCTGTCGTAGGGGCGCGGGCTGGTCTGCGGCGCATCGTTCTTCAGGCTGGTGGCGTAGAGCGCATCAAACACCATGGCTTCGGTGGGGCACAGCTCCTCGGCGCCGCCGGCGAGCATCAACGGCAGGCGACCGAACTTGATCGCCTCATAGGCGTAGCCGATGCCCTGGCTGCCACTGGTGCACGCGCTGGACGTGGGGATCAGCCGCCCGGTGAGGCCAAAGAAAATGCTGATATTCGCCGCCGTGGTGTGCGGCATCATGCGCACGTAGGAATTGGCATTGAGCCCCTCGGCCACCGAGTTCAGCAGCATATTGCCGAACGCCTTGATCTCGTCGGTGCTGCCGGTGGATGAACCGCAAGCGACGCCCATGCGCCCGTCCTTGATCGACTCGTCACCGAGTAAACCTGCGTCCTGCAACGCCTGCTCCGCGGCCCATACCGCCAGGCGCGAGACGCGGCCCATGCTGCGCAGCTGCTTGCGCGTCCAGTGGGCGGGCACGACGAAATCATCGATCGGCCCGGCCAGGCGCGTGTTCAATTCGGTAAAGCGATCCCACTCGTCCATGCGCCGGATGCCGCTGCGGTTGGCGCGAAAGTTGGCGGCGATGGTGTCCCAGTCGCTGCCCAGGGAGGTCACGCCGGCCATGCCGGTGACGACGACGCGCTTCATCAGCACAGGCCTCCATTCACGGCCAGGACCTGGCGCGTGATATAGCCGGCTTCGGCCGACATCAGGAAATTCACCGCACTGGCGACTTCTTCCGGGGTGCCCATGCGTTGCGCCGGGATCATCTTCATCAGTTCTTCCACTGGTACGTTTTCATCCAGCATGGCGGTGTCGATCAAGCCGGGCGCAACGCAGTTGACGGTGATCTTGCGCTTGCCCAGCTCGACGGCCAACGCCTTGGCCGCACCGATCAGGCCGGCCTTGGAGGCGCTGTAGTTGACCTGGCCACGGTTGCCGATCAGTCCCGAGACCGAGGTGATGCAGACGATACGCCCGGCCGCGCGACGCCGAATCATCGGCATCATCACCGGGTGCAGCACGTTGTAGAAACCATCGAGGTTGGTGCGCATCACCACGTCCCAATCGTCTTCCGACAAGGCCGGGAAGGCGCCGTCGCGGGTCAGGCCGGCGTTGAGCACCACGCCGTAATAAGCGCCGTGTTGCTCCACGTCGGCTTCAAGGATTTCCTTGCACGCGGCGCGGTCGGCCACATCGAATTGCAGCACCCGCGCCTGGCGGCCCAAGGCTTGAATCTCGAGCTGTACCGCGCAGGCTTCGGCCCGCCCGCTGCGGCAATGCAGCACGATGTCATGCCCGGCCTGGGCCAGGCGCAGGGCAATGGCGCGGCCGATGCCACGGCTGGAGCCGGTGACCAGTACGGATTCAGTCATGGCGTTTCGTCCTTCGAGTCATCTAAATAGTTGGCCGCCTGGGGCGGTCGAAATACGTTCAGGCGCGCGCTGGCCTGGATACCGTCACCGCTCAAGTGGCATTCGAACACACCCATGCCGTTGTCGTCTTCCAGGGAGCGCAGGCCGTGGATGTTCAACTCGGCGCCGGCCGGGAAGTGTTCCACGTTGCACTCGAACTTGCGTGTGCCGAGCAGGAAGCCCAGTTCCACCTCTTCACCCTTTTGACGGGCGCGACAGCCGGCGTAGGCGGCGACGCTTTGTGCCATCAGCTCGATACCGACCCAGGCCGGCAGGCTGCCGTCAGGGCGATTGAACAGGCCGACCGGCTTGACGGTGAGGCGGGTGTGGATCTGCTCTTCATCGAACGACAGCACCTGGTCGATCAGGATCATGTCGCCCGCGTGGGGCAACAGTTCGGCGAGTGGCCAATCGGTCATGGGGCGGCTCCGATTATCAGGCTGACGTTGTTACCGCCGAAGGCAAACGAGTTGCTCATCAGGCAGGGTTTATCCAGGGTTTCGTCGCTGAGAGCCCATTGCAAGGCGGGCAGCGTGGGGTCGGCCTGGCCGTCCCACACATGGGGCGGCACCCGGCCGTGGGCCAGGCTCAGCCAACAGAACGCGGCTTCCAGCGCACCGGCCGCGCCCAGGGTGTGGCCGCTCATGGGTTTGGTCGACGAGCAGGCCACGCCTTTGGGGAACAGGCTGGCGACGGCCAGGCTTTCCATGGCGTCGTTGTGTTGGGTGGCGGTGCCGTGCAGGTTCAGGTAGCCGATCTGCTCGGGTGCAAGCTTCGCGCTGGCCAGCGCCTTGCGCATCGCTTGCAACGCGCCTTTGCCGGTGGGTTCCGGCGCGGAAATATGGTGCGCATCGCTACTTGCACCGCAGCCCAGCAGGGCAATGGGCCCAGGGGCTTTGCTCATCACAAACAGCACCGCCGCTTCACCGATATTGATGCCGTTGCGGTTCACCGAAAATGGATTGCAGCGCTCGTTGGACACTGCTTCCAACGCGCTGAAGCCGTTGAGGGTCAGCTTGCACAGGCTGTCCACGCCGCCGCAGATCACCGCATCGCATACCCCCAGGTCGAGCAGGCGCTGGGCGCTCATCAGCGCGCGGGCGCTGGACGTACAGGCGGTGGAGATCACATAGGCCGGGCCGCTCAGTTGCAGCCAGTCGGCGAGGAAATTCGCCGGCGCGCTGAGTTCCTGTTGCTGGTAGTCATAGTCTCCGGGGAAGTGCTTGTCGCGTAAATACTGGGCGATGCCGCGGCTGGCTTCATCGATGCCCGAGGTGCTGGTGCCCAGCACAATGCCGACCCGTGAGGCGCCGTAGGTGTGGATGGCTTGGCGAATCTCGCTTTCGATCTGCAACGCCGCTTCCAGCAGCAACTGATTGTTGCGGCTGCTCTGCTGGCCGAGCTCCACCGGGATAATCGCCAACTCGCCGTGCACACCCGCCACCGGCAATACGCGCTCCGGCACCCAGCCACTTTCAGCGCGCATGCCTGAGCAATCACCGGCAAACAGGCTGCGGCTGACTTCAGCCGGGTTCCGACCGAGGGCGCAGATCACGCCGAGGGCGTTGAGGTAGGCGGTCATCGGGCGGCACCGAGTGGCGTAATACGGTAGCTCAGGGGCTGGCCTGCCATGTTCACGCTGAACACCTCTGAGGATTGATAGACGATTTGCCAATGGCCCGGCAGGGTGCGCGTGAGGTCCATCGCCTGGGCGCCGGGATAGAGTGCGCGCACCTCATCCGCCGAGCTCAAGGCAAACAACAGGGCGGCAAACAGCTCACGCGCCTGAGGATTGGGCGGCAGCAGACCATCGGCCTGCCACTGGCCATCGATCAGTTTTTGCCGAGCCTGGGGGATGCCCAGCGGGTCCATCATCGACCAGCGAATGCCAGCGCCTTCGCGTTGGATCACCAGCAGCCAGTCCTGGCTCTGGCCGCCTTCCAGGCGCTGCACATGCAATTGCAGCGGCAGGGTCAGGGCCGGGGTTTTTTCAGGCAGCGGCGGCTGGCTGGCGCAGGCACTCAGCAGCAACAGGCAACCCATCAACAGCAGGCGGATCATGGTGCGGTGCTCTCCAGGGGTTTGCGCGCCACGCAGTTGACCAGGGTTTCTTCGCGTTGGCCCACCGGCGGCGCCTTGCGCAACCCCCAGCGTTCCAACAGGCCGAAGTCGCTGGAGCGGCTCCACCACAGGTACGGGTACGAGATGTTCTGCGGGCCGAAGGTGAAGCCTTGCTCGCGGAGCATCTCCAGGTATTCTTCGGCGCTTTTTTGCACATGCATCGGGTGGCGGAACAGCCAGCGGATCACCCAGGTGTCGATATAGGCTTCGGTGGATTCGGCAAACAACAGGTAACCGCCAGGCTTGAGCACCCGATAGAACTCGCTCAACGCACGTTGCTGTTCGACCAGATGATGGAAGGTCTGGTGACAGAACAGGATGTCGACACTGGCATCCGGCACGTCGAGGGTGGCGCAGTCACTGCCGATCAGCTCGACGTCCAGGCCTTGGCGAGCGGCTTCCTGGCGGCTCAGTTCCAGGCTGTGCGGGTCGGCATCCAGGCCGATCAGGCGGGAAGGCGCAAACACCTGCTGCAGCAACTTGAAGGATTTGCCCTGGCCGCAACCGGCGTCCAGCAACACCGGGGCCTCGGGCAGGGGTTCGCTGAAGCGGCTGCGCAAGTCATTGATCGCCACGCGCAACACATGGTGCTGCCACGTGTGGCTGCGTAGGAACCAGAAGCCGAACTTGGTTTCCTCAACATAGTTCTTGCTTAAGTACCGACTGCTCACGCGGGATCCCCTGCACAAATTTCCGACAACATCCGCAACCGCCGCTTGGGCTCACTGACGAACGGGTTGCGCTCGTCCCACGCATAGCCAGCGAGGATCGAGCTGATCATCCGGCGAATTTCCGGTGAGCTGCCGGCGTGGAAAATCACATCCTGGAACGTACCGGCGTACCAGCCTTCAACGTAGCAGCGGAAGGTGTCGACACCGCGCTTGAGCGGCTCGGCAAACTCGGTTTGCCAGTCTACGGTCTCGCCTTTGAGCTGACGATGCAGTACGCCAGCGGCCATGCTCGCCGAACGCATGGCGATGGTCACGCCGGAGGAGAACACCGGGTCGAGGAATTCCGCCGCATTGCCCAGCAGCGCAAAGCCCGGGCCGTGCAGGGTTTTGACGTTGGCCGAGTAGCCGCCGATGGTGCGCGCTGGCGTGTCCCATACGGCGTTATGCAGCACGCCGGACAAGCTCGGGGTTTCGTCGATAAAGCCGCGCAGGCAGGCGTCGAGGTCAGCGTCGCGACCGTCGAAATGCTCCTTGGCCGCAACCACGCCCACCGAGCAGCGACCGTTGCTGAACGGGATGGTCCAGAACCAGATGTCGCGCTTCGTAGGGTGTGTGGTTATCAGGATCTTGGTGCGGTCGAAGCCTGGGTGTTCGATGCGGTCTTCAACGTGGGTGAACACCGCCTGGCGCAGCGGGAAATTCGACGGTGCCTCCAGGTCGAGCAGGCGCGGCAGCACACGGCCGTAGCCGCTGGCATCGAGCACGAACTTGGCCTTGATGTGGTACTCGCTGCCGTTCTCGCGGCGCACATGCAGGTAGCGGCACTCACCGGAGAAATCCACGCCGACGATGGTTTCGCCGTAGCGGATGTCGACGCCTTGCTGGGCTGCCTGATCGGCCAGCAACTTGTCGAACTCGCCGCGCTGCACCTGGAAGGTGGTCGGCTTGCCGTTGCTGAAGGTGTCACCGAAATCAAATGCGCTGTAACGCTCGCCCCAGGCAAACGCGGCACCGGTTTTTACCTGGAAACCCGCGGCCTGCACGGCGTCGAGCATGCCGGCCTCCTCGATAAAATCGATGCAGTGCGACAGCAGGCTTTCACCGATCGAGAAGCGCGGAAAATGCTGGCGCTCGATGATCAATACATCATGCCCTTTGCGCTTCAACAGCGCGGCGGCAATCGCGCCGGATGGCCCGGCACCAATCACCACCACCTGGCGACGTTCCATTTCAACTATGGGCACGAGGGCTCCTTGCCGCTTTGGCGATAACTACATTCATGAGGCATGTTTCCGTTGGCCGGCCCAGGGCGCCAGCATAAAGCTGAATGCCAGGCCCAGGCTGACCGACAGGCCGAAATTACTCACTGCGGGGGTGCTGGACACCGCCAGCAGGCCGAATGACAACCAGGTTGTCAGTGCCGCCAGCAGTGTGCCTAAAAGGCTGACAGCAGGGCCGCCGATCTGTTCGCGCATCAAAATCGCATAGTCGACACTGATGGCCGTGACCAGCAGCAACCCGAACAGGCTGAACAGGGTCAACGGCTGGCCCAGCCAACCCAGGCTGGCCAGGCTGCACAGCGCCGCCAGCAACGGCAGGGCGACGATGCGCAAGGCACCGCCAACGCCGAACGGCAGGATCAGTAACAGCACGATCAGCACGCACGACATCAACTTCAATTCGGCGGCGCTGATCTGCGTGTCGGCGAATACACGGTTCAAATCACCGAGGCGATCCACCAACTGCACGCCGGGCAGATCCACGGCCTGCACCCGCAGCAGCGCCGGGTTGTTCAAGCCCTGCAGGCTGACCATGGCCGCCACACCGCCGTCCACCGGGCCGAGCCACAGCGTGCGCCAGGGTTCGGCCAACGGCCCCACCAGCGCAGCGTCGATGTCTTCGGTAGGTAGCGCTTGCAGTTGCGCGACTTCGGCTTGCAGGGCGCTGGCGGGCACGCCGAGGTCCAACAGTGGCTGCCAATGGTGTGGAAGTGCGCTCAGGGCATCGCGCAGCTGCTGTTGTTCGGCGGGCAGGCTGACCAGTTGGTTGAGCGCCAGGTAACCCTGGAGCTTGTCCATATTCACCAGTTGGTCCAGGCGTTGGCCCAGGGCGGCTTGCCGCTCCAGCAACTGCGGCTGGTTATCCGCACGTATCAGGAAAAACTGGCTGGTGGGCTGGAAACCGGTAATGCGTGCCACCGCCTGCGCCTCTTGCAACAACTGCGGCGGCGCGCCGATCCACTGGCGAATATCGTTTTTGCTGTTCAACTGCCACAGGCCACCGGCGCAGAACAACAGTACCCACGCCAGCAAAAATGGGCTCGGCACGCGCTTGAGCAAGGAAGCCCGCACCAGCCACAGGCACTCGGCGATGCGCAGCGGCCACTGCGCCGGGCGCAGTTCGACACCCTTGAGCAGTGCCGGCAGCAGGCACACCGCTGACAGGTAAGCGCCGATCAGGCCCGCGGCGGAGAACACCGCGATTTGCGTCAAGGCCGGAAACGGCGTCCAGGCCAACGCCAGGTAGCCAATGCAACTGGTGGCCAGGCTCAGGCTCAGCCCTGGCAGCGTCAGGCGCAATGCCGGCCAACTGCGCCAGGGGTTCATGCTCCAGCTTTTCGACAGGTAGTGCAGCGGGTAATCCACCGCGACGCCGATCAGGCTGGAGCCGAGCACCAGGGTCATCACATGCATATGGCCGAACAGCGCCACGCAAGCGACGGCACCAAACAGCATGCCCACCAGCACCGGCACAAACGCCAGCAGCACTCGCCAGCGGCGGAACGCCAGCAACAGCAACAGCAGGATGCCGACGGTGGCGCCACCGCCAACCCAGGTGATTTCCCGCGTGGCCTGTTGCTGCCCATTGGCGGCGTAGAGCAAACCGCTGGCGGCGAGCAATTGCGCGCCGTGTTCGCTGGCCTGCGTGCGGCTGGCCTGGAGCAAATCCGCTACTTGCAGCGGCAGTTTCATGTCGAAGGCATTGCCGGTGGTGCGTGCGCGCAGCAGCACCCAGCTCTTGCCGTCGGCATCGGCGATCAAGGCGCCGCTGCCGATGTCCAGTTGCACCGAGCCGTGTTGCGGCTGGCTGTTCTGGATGCGCCCGGTCAGGCCGAGCCAGTCGTCCTGGCTCGGCACCAGGCTGAAGCCGGTAAAGGGGTCGAACAGCGACTGCACCCGTTGCTGGATGAACGCGTCGGGGTGGTCGATCAGTTGTTCGCGGTCCTTGGCCGAGAGCATCGCCAGCCGCCCGCGCAGCAACTGCTCACGCAGCGCCGGCAGGTCGGCTTGCAGGTTCCATTGGACCTTCTCGAACAAGCCGCTCGCCTGCCAGCGTTCGCCCAATTGCTGCGCCACGGCCACCGCTTGCTGGCGATCGGCGTGCCCCACCAATACCAGTATTTCGCGGTTGAGCGGCTCCTGCATGCGCTGTTCGGCTTGCAACTCCAAGGCGTCCGGCGTGCTGCCCGGCACCAGCTCCATCAGGTTGGCCGACAGCGGTGCACCGTGGCGCCACTGCCAACCGGCCAGGGCCAGCACGGCCACCAGCAGGATCAGGAACAGGCGCGGCAATAGACGCTCACTGGGCAAAGTCGTGTTGCTCCGCGTCGCTCAATGGCTGGCCGGCGGTGCTGTCCTGCATGCGCAGTACGGTGCTGTCGCCTTGGGTTTCCAGCAGTTCGATGGTGTGTACCAGCTCACCGCCGTCGATATTGATCTGGGTGAATACCTGCTTGAGCAGCAGTGAGCGCGGGATCAGCGTGAGCTTCCATTGCCGGGCTTCGCCTTGCAGTTGCAGCTCGAAATCACGCTGCAAGCCGCTGCTGTCGCCCTGGAGCACGGCGAGGAACAGACGGTTCTGTTCGGCGCCGGCGCTCTTGTTCGGCAGCAGTTGCCAGCCGTTGGCGTCACGACGGGCGATGCCCTGGGCGCTGATGCGGTAGTCCTGTTGCAGCGGGGTTTTCAGCAGCCACAGCAGGCCGTGGTCCTTGGCCAGGACGAAGGTGCCCTTGCTGACCAACGGTTGCGGCAGCGCACGCAGGTGTTTTTCCTGGGTGAAGCTGCCGTGGATCACTGAGGGTTTGGCCAACTGGTCGCTGAGTTGTTGCAGGTCGAAGGCCTGGGCTTGAAGCGACAGCAGCAACGCGCCGAGGAAGGTGATCAGTTTCATGACAAGGCCCTGTCGACGGCGTCGGTGAATACTTTGGGGGACGCCAATTGCATCTCGCGACTGGCGATTTCCACCGCTACCTGCACAGTGCTGGCGCGGGTCAGACGCTCGCCGCTGGCCAGGTCGGTGATCAGGTAGTTGACCTTCAAGCGGTTCTCCCACTCCACCAGGCTGGCGCGCACGTTGATCGTCTGGCCGAACACCGCACCGCGCACATAGCGCAGTTGCATGTCGATCACCGGCCAGGCGTAGCCGGCTTCGAGCATCGCCGTGTAGTTGTGGCCGATCTTGTCCAGCAGCGCGCAGCGTGCGACTTCCAGGTACTTCACGTAATGCCCGTGCCAGACGACGTTCATGGTGTCGACGTCAAAAAACGGCACGAGGATTTCAGTGTCGCTGTGCAATACGCCAGGGCTACGCATGCAGCCTCCAGTGTTGCTCGGCGATGCGTTGCAGGCACAGGCGCAATTCGCCTTCGAGGGCACGGTCTTCGATGACCGGCGGGAAGTCCTGGGCCAGTTCCGCATGCATGGCCGCCAGCGCCGGCGGCAACGGGCGGGCGTCGTCGGCCTGGGCGCGCAGCCACACGCCCTGGTTGGCGGCGAGCAGAGTGGCGGCGGCGACCTGTTCGGTCAGTTCCAGCACGCGGATCGCATCGCGGGCGGCGATGGTGCCCATGCTCACCTTGTCCTGGTTGTGGCACTCGGTGGAGCGCGAGAACACGCTGGCCGGCATGGTGTTTTTCAGCGCTTCGGCGGTCCAGGCGCTGGTGCCGATCTGCACGGCCTTGAAGCCATGGTTGATCATCGCGCGGTCAGCCGGTGCGCCGGACAGGTTGCTCGGCAGACCGTGGTTGTAGCGCACATCCACCAGCAGCGCGAGCTGGCGGTCGAGCAGGTCGGCGACGTTGGCCACCAGGGTCTTGAGGCTGTCCATGGCAAAGGCGATATGCCCACCGTAGAAATGCCCGCCATGCAGCACGCGCTCTTCCTCAGCGTCGATGATCGGGTTGTCGTTGGCGCTGTTCAGCTCGATCTCGATAAACGAGCGCAGCCAGTTCAGGCTGTCTGCCAGCACGCCGAGGACGTGGGGCGCGCAGCGCAGCGAGTAGCGATCCTGCAGGCGATGCAGCGGCGCGGTCGGCGCGTCGATCGCCAGGTCCTTGCGCAGCCAGGCGGCGACTTGCATCTGCCCCGGATGTGGCTTGGCGGCGAACAGACGCTCGTCGAAGTGTTCCGGATTGCCTTGCAGCGCCACCACGTTCAGCGCGGTGATGCGTGTGGCCAGTTGCAGCAGGTAGTCGGCACGGGCAAAGGCCAGGCAAGCGATGCCGGTCATCACCGCGGTGCCGTTCATCAGCGCCAGGGCTTCCTTGGGACGCAGTACCAGCGGCTCCCAGCCGAGTTCGCGGTGCACGTCGGCGGCCAGGCGACGCTCGCCCCGGAACAGCACTTCGCGCTCGCCGGACAGGGTCGCGGCCACGTAGGACAACGGCGTCAGGTCACCGCTGGCGCCCACCGAGCCTTCTTCCGGGATCAGCGGCAGCACGTCGTGTTCGAGGAACCCATGCAGGCGCTCCAGCAGTTCCACGCGCACCCCGGAGACACCGTGGCACAACGACTGCAAGCGCGCCGCCAGCACCGCACGGGTGGCTTGGGCGTCGAGCAACTTGCCCAGGCCGCAACCGTGGAAGGTGTACAGGTGACGGGGCAGGGCCTCGACATGTTGCAACGGCACCGCGACCACGCAGGAGTCACCGTAGCCGGTGGTTACGCCGTAGATCACGCCTTCCTTGTCCAGCAGCGAGTCGAGGAACTGCGCGCCCTTGGCAATGCGTTGGCGATACGCGGCATCGCTTTGCAGCTGGGTAGGCACCTGACGGTTGGCCAGGGCCAGCACGTCTTCGATGCGCAGGGGGCGTTCGCCAAAGGTTACCGGCTCAAGATGCGTCGTCATCGGTCTTCCAGAAAGAGTAAAAGTTGAACCATTGTTGGGGCGCTTCCAGGCAGAACTGGCCCAGGCGTGCGGCGTAGCGCGCGGTCCACAGGGCGATGACCTGCTCGCGGGTGCTGCGTTTCCATTCGATCAATTGCGCGAAGGGCTCGATGGTCAGGCGATAGCGGCCTTGGTGTTTCAGGCACATCAGCAGGTTGACCGGGCATTTCAGCAGGCCCGCCAGCAGCCACGGGCCTTGGGGGAAGGCCGCGTCATGGCCGAGGAAATCCACGCGCACCGTGCGCCCGCCATGCAAGGGCACGCGGTCGCCGGCAATCGCCAGCCACTCGCCGTCGTCCAGGCGCTGGCTGAGCAGCAGCATGGTGGCAGGGTCCAGCTCACTGACCTGGATCAGGCGCAAGTGGGTGGCACCGGCTTCGCCCAGCAGGCGGTTGAAGCGTTCGGCGTGCTTGGTGTGCACCAGCACGTTCATGGTGACCTTTTCGCCGATTTCCGCCAGCGCGCGGCACACTTCGAGGTTGCCCAAATGTGCGCCGACCAGCATCTGGCCGCGCTCGCCGCGCAGTTGCCCGCGCAGTTTCGCCGGGTCGTTGATCTCGATCTGTTCCAGGCGCAGCTTGCCGTTCCACACGTCGAGTTTGTCGAGCAGGGCGTCGGCGAAGGCCATGAACTGGGCGAAGACTTTGCGCTGGCTGGGGCGCAGTTCGTCGCGCCCGCTCCAGTCGGCCAGGCGCTGCTGGTATTGCCAGGCGCTCTGGCGCGCGGTGCGGCCGAACAGGAAGAAGTACAACACGATGCCGTACAGCACCGGGCTCAGCAGGCGGCGGCCGAGGACCTTGGCGGCGAGGGCGGTGAATTTCATCAGCCAGTAGCTGCCGCGCTCTTCGCGGTCGGCCCAATGCTTGGTGCTGTCGCTCATGCCTGCCACCGTCGCCACAGGATCAGCGGTGCACGCACCAGCATGCCGAAGAACAGCCGGGTGTGCATGGCGCTGATGCGTACGTTGTCGCGGAACAGGCGGAAGTGCGACAGGCCGTCGGCAGGGTAATGCACCTGGGTCGGCAGCCAGCGCATCGGCTGGTTACGCCAGGCCAGGCGCACCAGTATGTCGGAGTCGAAGTCCATGTGCGTGCCGATGTAGGCGGAGTCCATCAGGGCCAGCACCGGGGCCAGCGGGTACACACGAAAGCCGCACATCGAGTCGCGGATCTGCAGCGACAGGGTGTTGATCCACACCCACACGTGGGTCAGGTAACGCGCGTACAAACGGCCCTTGGGCACGCTTTCGTCGTATTCGGGGTAGCCGCAGATGATTGCGTTGGGCTGCCTGCGGGACGCGTCGATAAACGTCTCGACTTCGCGCAGGTCGTGCTGGCCGTCGGCGTCGACCTGCAAGGCGTGGCTGAAGCCCAGGCGTGCCGCTTCGCGAAACCCGGCCATCACCGCGCCGCCTTTGCCTTTATTGTTCGGCAGGGTCAGCAGGGTGACGTTATCCAGGTCCGCCAATTGCGCCAGTACCGCTGCGCAGGCTGGGCTGCTGCCGTCGTCGACCAACAGGCACGGCAGGCCGCTGCTCAACAGGCTGCGGACCACGGCGGGCACGGCGGCCTCGTGGTTGTAGACCGGGATCAGGGCGCAGGGGTTATGCATGGGCGGGTTCCAATTGGATCCGGCCACTGGAGCAGGCCGCGACGCCGTTGCGATAGGCGAAATACAACTTGCTGCGTTCCTGGTCGAAGCGCAGGTGCAGTTCGATGCGGTCGCCGGGGCGTACCAGTTGCTGGAACTTGAGCACTTCCATGCCGGCAAAGGTCGCGGGCAGGTCGAGCAGTTGCTGGCCCAGGTTGAATGCCCATTCCACTTGCACCACGCCGGGCAGCACAGGTGTGACCGGAAAGTGCCCGCTGAAGTAGGCCAGGTCCGGCGGGACTATGATCTGCACGGTCCATTCGCCATCGACTTCGACTTGCTCCAGCACTTCCGGTGCTTTTGGCCGGGGCGCCAGCAGCAACGCGGCCACATCGGCCTGGGGCAGTTTGCCCTGGGCATTCAGTGGCAGCTGGCGCAGCAGCCGCCAGCGGCGCGGCAGCGCCAGGGCTTCGCAATGCTGGCTTAAATGTTGGCGCAGGGTCTGGGTGACGGTGCGTCGGCCCTGGTTGCGCAGGGCGTGCAGGCCGTCGGCACTGAGCACCACCAGCGCGCCGAGTGAGGCGCGGTTTTCCTGCACCACGCCCAGGCGCGTTTCGGCGACCCACGGGTGGGCCATCAGCGCCTGTTCGAGCATGGGCAGGGAGATGCGTTTTTCTTCCAGCTTGACGATACGGTCCAGGCGCCCGAGCAGCTCGAAGCGACCATCGGCATGGATGCGCGCCGCGTCAGCGGTTTGCTCTATATGCCCGACGGGCAAGTAAGGCGAAGCGATGCGCAGTGCACCGTCGGCATCCTGGCTCAGGTGTATATCGGCGAACGGCTGCCAGGGTTGCGCGCCCTGGCGCCAGGCAATGCCGCCGGTTTCCGAGCTGCCGAGAATCTCTGTCGGCCATTGCTGCAAGCGCTCGTAAAGACTGCTGGCCGCCTCGATGGGCAAGGCACCGCCCGACGAGAACACCCGCGATACCTGGCTCAGTGCCGGCCAATCGAGGTTGTCGCCCATGCGCTTGAGCAGCGCCGGGCTGGCGACCCAGGCGAATTGCGAGTGTTCGCGGCTGGCGCGTTGCATGTCTTCCGGAAAAGCCAACTGGCGGCGCACAAAGCTGCGCCCGGCGCACAGCGGCCACAGCACGCGGAACAGCAAACCGTAGATGTGCTGGGTGGCGACGCTGCCGATGATGCAGGCGTCTTTAAGGTCTGCACCCCACAACGCTTCCAGGGCCTGGACCTCATTGGCCAGTTGGCGCAGGGTCTTGTCGATACGCTTGGGTTCGCCGCTGGAGCCGGAGGTGCACAGGCTCAGTTGGCAGGTGTCCAGGTCGAGGGCGGCCGGGCTCAACGGCGCTTGATACAACGCGTCCAGGTCTGGCGCTTCAGTCAGCCAGGCGTCGACAACCGCGTCCCAGCGTTGGCGGGTCTGGGGTTGCAGATCGGCGGGCAGCAGCACGCTGGCCCCGGCGCGCCAGGCGCCCAGCAGTGCAATTGCCAGCAGGCCTGCGTCTTCCAGGTGCAGGGCCAGGCGCTGGATGCCACGCGCTTGCAACCCGGCCGCCAGGCTCAGGGAGTGTTCCCACAGCTGGGCGTGATTCATCGCAGGTTCGGTGGTCACCAAACGCTGTTCCAGCGGCTCGAGCAACAGGTGCTCAAGATTCAACCCATTCATACGCGGCCTCGAACCCTTTGTCGTACCAGCCATTCCACGGCAAACAACAGCCCCATCAGCCCGTAGGCGATCAAGCCGTTGTACAACGTCCACCAGCTCAACGGCGCCCATAGGGTGAGGGCAGCGGCGAGCAGGCCATTACACAGAAAAAACACGCACCACACCACGGTGACCTGGCGCGTATACACAATCGCGTTTGGCGGCAGTACCGGGTCGGTCATGCGCGCCAGGCGCTCTACCATCGGCGGGCCGTATTTCAGGCTGAGGCCGAACAGCGCCAACATGAACGCACTGACCAGGCTCGGGTACCAGCGCAACAGGTGCGGGTTATCGAACCAGGCCAGGGCCAGGCAAAACACGATCACTGCCACCGCCATCCAGCGGCTGCCGGGGCGGTGGGCACCGGTAAACGCGCGGAGCAGCCACAGGCTGCCCAGCAGCAACCCGAACTGCCACGGCGCAAAGTGCTCGGTGCCGTAATACACCGCAAAGGGGTACAGCAGCCCCGCCAACAACAGGCCAAGGCCGATCAGCCGGCTCATGCGGCGGGTTGGACCAGACGGTACACCGCCTCAACCACGTCGTTCACGGTGCGCACGGCCTTGAACTCTTCGGCAGCGATCTTCTTGCCGGTCTGGCGCTTGATATGGTCGATCAGGTCCACGGCATCGATGCTGTCGATTTCCAGGTCCTGGTACAGGTTGGCGTCGAGGGTGACGCGTTCCGGCGGCAGTTCAAACAGTTCCACCAAGGCATCGCGCAGGGTGTTGAAAATATCGTCACGAGTTTGCATGGTCCGGTCTCAAGCTGCCTGTCTGGCCGTGACGAACGCCGCAAGGCTGGCCACGTTGGTGAAGTGATCGCGTGTGTCCTTGGCGTCGGCATCGATCTTGATGCCGTACGTTTTCTGGATCGCCAGGCCCAATTCCAGGGCGTCTACCGAATCCAGGCCCAGGCCTTCGCCGAACAGGGTCTGGTCGCTGCCGATGTCGTCGGCGCTGATGTCTTCCAGGCCCAGGGCCTCGATGATCAGCATCTTTATGTCGTGCTCAAGGCGTTGTTGGTCGCTCATCTTCGGCGAGCTCCTTAATGAAATAGTGGTGCAGGTAATCGTTGAGCTTGCGTGAGGCCTGGGGCGCGGGCCCCAGTGTTGCGAACGCCTGTGGTTCTATATCGGCACCCACCCGCAAACTGAAGTGAAAACGGCGTTTCGGGATGCGATACCAGGGTTCGGCCTTGGTCAGGGTGGTGGGGCTGACCTTGATCACCACCGGGGTGATGATTGTCGCACCACGCAGCGCAATGGCAGCGGCCCCGCGATGAAAGGCGGGCGCCACGCCGGGTGTGGTGCGGGTGCCCTCGGGAAAGATGATCAGCGTCTGGCCTTCGCGCAGGGCGTCGGCGGCGGCGTCGAGCATGTCCGCGCTGCCGTCGTTGCTTATATAGCCCGCGTCGCGCACCGGGCCACGGGTGAACGGGTTTTGAAACAGGCTCTGCTTGATCACGCAATTGGTCTGGCGCATCAGGCCGATCAGGAACACCACGTCAATCAGCGACGGGTGGTTGGCGATGATCATCTGGCCCGGCTGGCCGAGCCTTTCGGCGCCTTCGACGCTGTAGGTCAGCACCCCGGCGCGCTGCATCATGCGGATAAAGAACCAGAACAGCTTGCTGATGGTATGACGGGCGCGGCGCTGGTGTCTTTCGACGTTGCCCGGCAGGCAACTGAGCAAGGGAAACACCAGCAAACGCAGGCACAACCCGCCGACGCCAAACACGAAGAAGCTGGCGGCAGTGGCGAACAGGCGCCAGTAGTAGGCATCCCGTGGCTTTTCGTTCACGGCTTGCGTTGCCAGTTCCATACACGGTTCTTCCAGGCATGTTGGCAGGCGCCCTGTTCGGTGAGCAGGGTGCGTAGCAGGTTCAGGGCGTGGGGCCACTGGGTTTGAGTGAGTTGGACAGTGCTCGCGGTGAGTTCCAGTTGCCACTCGTCGCCTGGTGTCAGCAGCAGGCCGAGGGCGTAGGGGAAGGGCACGTCAACGATCCAACTGGCGTAGGCCTCGGGCGGTTGTTCTTCGGTGATCACGAGCAATACTGCCGGGGCGCCTTCATTGAGCAGCGCGGCGGCTTCGAGCATGCCGTGCTCCAGGCCATCGCCGGCAGCGGCGAGGGCCGTCATCTCGCTGGTTTCATTGCGCAGGATCGACCATAGGCCAATCACCGCGTTATGCACCGACAGGCTGAATTGGGTCGGCGACAGCGGCTGGTCGTTGGCCAGGTCACTGAGGATGTCCAGGGTGCGCGGGGTTTCGCCATGCCGGGAAATAAACACCAGCGGCAGGTCTTGCAGGCCTTCGGCCAACGGCCAGCCCACGCTGAATGCCATGCGTGCCAGGCGGCTCAGGCGGCGGCGCTGCATGGCCGGCAGGAATGACACGTCGGGGGACGCATCGCTGGCAGGCAGCAACACCGGGGCCTGGCACCAGGCGTGCCAGTCGTCCGTGCTTTCCAGGCCAGGAGCCCAGGCACGCCATTGGGCGATGTTGAAGTTGATCACTGAGAAGTTATCCCGCCCCTGCGGGCTTCCATGTGCGGCTTTTGGCCCCGAATACCGGGACAGGGAGCAATCGCCGAATGGCGCGCATTATCCCGGTGCCGTGGGGTTCTAGCAAACTTTGGTAAAGAAATGTGCACGGCCGATTACAAATAGTGGGGAAGATTTACAGATTGTCCTTCAATGGGGGGCAAGTTGGATCGTCGGACACTTCCTTTTCACTTGTCCGCGACGTATGACAGGGCAGATGCGATGCAGCAATGCATCGATGAACGAGGTAGCTAACAGGCGCTTTTGCCCTCTACACTCGGACATTCATTGATACACGGAGGTTTTTCCATGCGGCGCGTGGTGTTCAATCAAAAAGGCGGTGTTGGTAAGTCCAGCATTGCCTGCAACCTGGCGGCGGTCAGCGCCAGCGAAGGCTATCGAACCCTGTTGGTGGACCTCGATGCACAAGCCAACTCGACCCAATACCTCACCGGGCTGACCGGCGATGACATCCCTATGGGGATCGCGGACTTTTTCAAGCAAACCCTGTCTTCCGGGCCGTTTTCGAAGAAGAACAAGGTGGATATCTACGAAACACCCTTCGACAACCTGCACGTCATCACCGCGACCGCCGAACTCGCGGACTTGCAGCCCAAGCTTGAAGCCAAGCACAAGATCAACAAGCTGCGAAAGCTGCTGGATGAGCTGAGCGAGGATTACGACCGGATCTACCTGGATACCCCGCCAGCCCTGAACTTTTATGCGGTTTCGGCGCTGATTGCCGCTGATCGTGTGCTGATCCCCTTCGATTGCGACAGCTTCTCGCGCCAGGCACTGTATGGCCTGCTGGCCGAAATCGAAGAATTGAAGGAAGACCACAACGAAGGCCTGGAAGTCGAAGGTATCGTGGTCAACCAGTTCCAGGCGCGGGCGAGCCTGCCGCAGCAAATGCTCGATGAGTTGATTGCCGAAGGCTTGCCGGTGCTGCCGGTGTACCTGGCCAGCTCGGTGCGCATGCGCGAGTCGCACCAGGAGAACAAGCCGCTGATCCACCTGGACCCACGGCACAAGCTCACTCTGCAATTTGTGGAGTTGCATAACCTGCTGGAAAACGCCTGATTTTGCTGGCGACACAAAACCTCTGTGGGAGGGGGCTTGCTCCCGATGGCGGTGTATCAGTCACGAGTACTTTGACTGACTCACCGCCATCGGGAGCAAGCCCCCTCCCACATTTGAATTGCATTTCAGTCGGGGATTGGATTTTTCCCACAGAGGCTGTAGGAAGGGTCTGGCTAGAGGGGGTGTGGCTTGTATCGTTGCCTACAGGTACGCCAGAATCCGCCGGCTTGTGCGTCTGGATGGGCATCTCTAAGGTTCTGCGGTCACTGAATGTTCAGTGATCGGGTTTAGTAGCCCGAGGTGAGACGTACGGCAATTCGTCGATCAGGAGCTTCCTGAATTTGATGGTGGCTGTACGGAGGGCGCTTTCGAGCGCGCCGGTTGCGTCTCCCCGGTCTACTAACCTGCGTACAGCTGCCACCCTCCGTTTAGTAGCGGCCGGTTGCGGCTCCACTACTCGGAGACGATCCATGGTTAACCTCTATACCGTTACAGCCAACCTCCCCACCGAAACCCTCATCCTCAACAGCTACGAAACCTTCTCCTCCGTCCGCACCCTGTTACTCAACCTGTCCAACGACCTCACCGGCGAACACCGCGACGTGGCCCTGGCTATCCACCAATTGAGCGAACTTGGCGTAATGCTGGTCGGCCAGATAATGGACCGCGAAGCCCCCGTGGCCTGAAGATAACACTCGGTCAAATGTGGGAGGGGCGGTGCGACGATTCGACTTGCCCCCTCCCACACTGTCCAGCCTTGTTCTCAAGGCCCGGTTACACCCCCTGGCTACGCAACCAGCTCATCAACTGCGGCAACGGAAACGCCCCGCTCTGGCGCGCCACTTCGCGGCCGTTCTTGAACAGAATCAGACTGGGGATCGACCGGATCCCCAGTTGCGCCGACAGCTGCTGGTTGGCCTCGCTGTCCAGCTTGGCCAACCGGCACTTGCCTTCCAACTGCCCGGCCGCCTGCTCGAACACCGGCGCAAACGACTTGCACGGCCCACACCAATCGGCCCACACGTCCACCAGCAACGGCAAATCGCCCTTGATCTGACTGGCGTAGTCGCCTTGCTTCAGCTCGAAAGGCTTGCTCAGTAGAACCGGTTGCTTGCAACGCCCGCACTTGGGCGTATCACCCAGGCGTTCGCCGGGGATGCGGTTGAGGCCGTTGCAATGGGGGCAGGGGATAACGAGAGGGTCGGACATGGTGGGCTCCTGAGTATGGCCATTAGTCTCTATTTGGAGTCAGCGCCGATAGTTATCAAGATAGATACATGACTGTGGCGAGCGGGCTTGCCCCGCGTTGGGCTGCGCAGCAGCCCTGCGGGAGTAAGCTCTCTCGCCACAGCCTCTCTGTCTTACGACGAACAACTGATCTCCAAATGCTTGCCCCAATCCGGCGGTCGTTGCGCGTACTGTTCCATCCCCGCCTGCTCCTCGAACGGTTTGGAAAGCACCTCATGCAACCGTCGCACTTCGCTGTAATCGCCTGATTCGGCGGCAGCGATAGCGTTCTGTGCGAGGTAGTTACGCAGGATGTATAGCGGGTTCACTGCGTGCATCCGCTCACGGCGCTGTTCCTCGCTGTAATCCCCATCCCGCTCAACACGAGCCTTGTACAGTCCTGCCCAGGCATCAAAGCCGGCGAGGTCGACAAAATCATCGCGCAGCTTCGCCACCGCCAGCGCTGCCGGTTCATCCCCCAGCCGCCGGAAGAACAGCGTGTAATCCACACCGCTGTTCTGCATCAGCTTCAGCAACTGCTCGACCAGCTTCTGGTCCTCGTCTTCGGCAGTGGTCAGCCCCAATCGGCGGCGCATCAGGTCCAGGTAGTGGGCCTGGTACAGCGGCAGATACAGGCCAAGGGCTTCTTTCAAGGCGTCGACGCTGATAAAAGGCGTGAGCGCCTGGGCCAGCGCGCTGAGATTCCACTGGCCGATGGGCACTTGGTTACTGAAGGAATAGCGCCCTTCATGGTCCGAGTGGTTGCAGATGAAGTGCGCGTCAAAGTCGTCGAGAAACGCAAACGGCCCGAAGTCGAAGGTGATGCCGAGGATCGACATGTTGTCGGTGTTCATCACCCCGTGGCAGAAACCATAGGCCTGCCATTTGGCGATCATCTCGGCGTTGCGTTCGACGATTTCGCGGAACATCGCCAGGTAGGGCTCGGGCTGTTCCCGGCACTCGGGGTAGTGCAGGTTCAGCACGTGTTCGGCCAGCTCGGCCTGCTGTTCGGGCTTCTTGGTGTAGTAGAAATATTCGAAATGACCAAAGCGGACATGGCTGGGCGCCAAGCGTAGCACCATCGCCCCACGTTCCTGCTTCTCCCGCCAGACCGGGGTGCTGGAGCCGATCACGCACAACGCGCGGCTGCTGGGGATGCCCAATGCATGCAGCGCTTCGGAGGCCAAAAACTCCCGGATTGACGAGCGCAGCACCGCGCGGCCATCGCCCATGCGCGAGTAGGGCGTCATCCCCGCGCCTTTCAGGTGCAGATCCCAATGTTCGCCGGCCTCGTTGTACACCTCGCCCAGCAGCAACCCTCGGCCATCGCCCAGTTGTGGGGTGTAGCCGCCAAACTGATGCCCGGAATAGACCATCGCCCGCGGCTCGGCTTCGGCCCACAGCTTGTGGCCGCTGAACAGCTCGGCAAACACCGGCGTTTCGGCCACTGCAGGGTCGAGGTCGAGCAGGGCCATGGCGGCATTGCTTGCCACCACTAGGCGCGGTTCGTCGAGGGGCTCGGGCAATACGTGGGTTGAGAACGCGTCGCCCAGGCGTGCGAAGCGGTTGTCGAAGGTCAGTTCGTCGAGGGCTTTCACCGGCCATCTCCAGCAGAATGTCCGAGCATTCTGCTGGGGATAGGGCATTTAGTCGAGTTTGCTCGGCGGTGGCTCGGGTGCATCCGCCACTTTGCCCGCCGGCGGCTCTGGCACATCTTGCGCCTCGGCCGGCCCGACGATGGTTCTCTTCTCGTCTTCCACCGGCACCAGCTTGTATTCCTGGCCGTGGAGGTTTTTGAGGTACACCTCCATCTGCCGGAAGGAGATGTTGATGTGGTGGTTCTTGAACTCGCGGTTGATAAAGCGGTTCACTTCGTCGATCACCGGGTTGCGGTCGCCGAGGTCGCGCACGTGCATGCGCAGTTCGTGGTCCAGTGTACTTTCGCCGAAGTTGAGGAAGTACACGTGGGGTTCCGGTTCCTTCAACACCCTCGGGTTTTCTCGCGCGGCCTTGAGCAACAATTCCTTCACCAGGTCCAGGTCGGAGCCGTAGTCCACGCCCAGCTTGAGGGTGACGCGGGTGATGGTGTCGGTCAGCGACCAGTTGATCAGTTGCCCGGTAATGAACGTCTTGTTGGGGACAATGATGTCCTTGCGGTCGAAGTCGGTGATGGTGGTGGCGCGGATGCGGATCTTGCTCACCGTACCCGACAGGTTGCCGATGGTGATGGTGTCGCCGATCCGCACCGGACGTTCGAACAGGATCATGATGCCGGAGATGAAGTTGGCGAAGATCTCCTGCATCCCGAAGCCCAGGCCCACCGACAGCGCGGCGACTAGCCACTGCAACTTGTCCCAGCTCACGCCGAGGGTGGACAGTGTGGACACGAAGCCCACGCCGGCGATCACGTAAGACAGCAATGTGGTGGTGGCGTAGGCGCTGCCCTGGGCCAGGTCGAGCTTGGACAGTACGAGTACTTCCAGCAAACCCGGCAGGTTACGCGCCAGTGCGAAGGTGATGCCGATGATGATCAGCGCGCCAAGCAAGTCGCCGATGCTGATCGGCACCATGCTGATATTGGCACCGGTGCCGCTGGTGTATTCGTACAGGGTGACGTTATCCAGGTACGAAAACACCGAGATCAGGTCCGACCACACCCAGTACAGCGCGGCGATAAAACCGCCGAGCAGGGCCAGGCGAATCAGGCGCATGGACTGTTCGTTGACCTGCTCGATGTCCAGTGTCGGTTCTTCGATCACCGCTTCGCCGTCACCCGCTTCCTTGGCCGCCTGGCGTTTGGCCAGGGCGCGGGAATAGGCCAGGCGCCGGGCGGCAACGCCGAGGCCGCGGACGAAGGTGGCTTCGATCACCAGCCAGAACATCAGCAGGTACAGGGTGTTGATCAACCGGTCGCTGAGCTTGAGCGCGGTGTAGTAGTAGCCAAAGCACACGGCGATAAACAGCGCGATAGGCAGCGCGGTGAACACCAGGCCCATGGCTTTGCGGAACAGCGAGGCTTTTTCGTGGGTCGGGCTGTGGAGCAGCAGGCGCCCCAGCAACCAGGCCATCAGGGCGTAGCAGGTCAGGACCACGGCGATGCCCAGCACGTCGTCGGCCAGTGCTGCCGGTTGGTGCTCGGCGATGGCCACCACAGCCACCAGGGCCAGCACCACCAGCCCGAGTTTGCGCACCCAGCCTTGGAGGAATTCGACTTGGGGCTTTTCCCAGCGGAAGTGCAACTCGGCCACGCCGCCCGGCGCCAGGATGCGGTAGGCGGTGTAGAACACCAGCCACGCCTGGGCCAGTTGCAGCAGGGCTGAACCCAGGTTGGCGTTTTGCCCACGGGCGTCGATCTGCAGCGCGTAGCCGCACAGCGCCAGCCCCAACGATACGGGCATGGCCAGCAGGATATTGATCAAGATCGCTTGCGGTGTGTGCCACTGGCTGTCGCGCTTGAAGTGACCGATGTCCAGGTGGACCTTGTTCAGGCGTTGGTACAGGGCCTTGCGTCGCCACAGCAGCGCGCCGATCAACAGCAGCAACGGCAGGAACAGCAGCGGGCGCTGGGTCAGGCCGTCGTACAACTCGCTGACGCTGGAAGCCCAGGGCAGGGTGGCAACCTGCTTGCTCAGGTGCGCCGGCACGGTTTCCAGCCACTCGGTGTCCAGCGGCTTGTTGCTGGGGATCCAGAACATCTGTTCATCGAGCGTCGCGCGCAGGGTGGTGGCGGTGCTGAGCAGTTGTTTCTGGTTCAGTTGAAGGGTGATGGATTCGTTAAGCAGCGCGCTCAACTCTCGGCTCAGGCGCTCCAGCAGGTCACTGCGGGTAATCGCCAGTTCCAGCAGGGTACGCCGCAGTTGTGGGGTGACGTCGGCCGGCGGCTGGTTGGCCAGCAGGTTGTCCACATAAGTGCTGGGAGAGCTGATCAGCTCGCGCTGTTGGTTGACCTCAAACTGGTACAGGCGAATGTTGGCGATGTCGTCCGCCAGGTCGCGGTCCACGGTCAGGCGGGGCAGTGCTTGTTTCTGCTTATACAAAATTTTCGACAGCAGCAGGCTGCCCTTGAGCACGTTGATTTGCTCGTCCAGGGCCGAATCGCTCTGGGTCACTGTGTCCAGTTGCTGTTTGGTCTGCAGGTTCTTCTGGGTCAGGTCGTTGAGGCGGTCGGTGCTCTTGAGCAGGTAGTCGGACAGCTTCAGGTTGGCCGCGCTTTCCGTGGCCAACAGGCTGCTGCCGCCGGCCTTTTGCGCTTCGATGGACTGCTGGGTAACGGTCTGTTGGGACTGGGCCAGGCGTTTCTGGTTGATCAGGGTTTGCAGGTCCTGGATCTCTTGTTCCAGGCGCGCGGTCTTTTCCACCACCAGGTCGTGCTGGCTGTTGCCCAGGTCTTGCAGTTGGCTGTTGCCGGCCAGTTCCTGGCGGCGCAGGGGAATCAGGGCATTCAGTGCGGCAAGTTCGGCATTCAGCTGGTTGCGCTGGTCGCTGCTGAGGGCTTTGCCATTGTCCTTGCCGGCCTTGAGGGTCGAATTGATCTGCTGGATGCGCGTCTGGCTGCTGCTGATTTCGGTCTGGGCACGCTCGGGGCGGGTCTGGGCCGCGATGGTCAGGCTGTTGGCTTCGGCCAGGTCTTTTTGCAGGTCGCCTTGCTGGGTGGTGCGCTGCACCAGCAGTTGCTCGAGCTGCGGTACCGGCAGGGTGGCGTAGCGCTGGGCGACCGGAATGATCTTGGTGGCCTTGAGCCGGGTCAGTTCGCGCTGGTTCTCGCTGGTCTGGCGCGGGGCGTCTTCCAACTGGCGCTTGAGGTCGACCAGACGCTGTTCGTAATCCTGCTTGTTGCCCAGGTAGGTCAGGGTCTGTTGCAGGATCGACTGCAGCGCCTTCATGTCGGCGTCGGGCAGCTTGCGATCAGGCAGCTTGTCCAGGGTTTGCTGGATGGCGTCGGCGCTGGGCGGGTCGGCGGCGTAGACGCTGCCGACACAAAGGGTCAGGCCCAGCAGGGCAGTGGCGAGAAAAGTGCGCAGGGTAGGCATAGAGACCGATCGAGCAAGGTGAAGAATCGGGGGCGTGCTGTCGCCCCGCAGTTTAGAGGAAGAGTCCGGGGGCCGGGCGACTTCCTTCGGGGAATCTGACGCCGACTTTGCCAATCTTGTTCCCGTCCATGACCGCGACGGTCCAGATGGTGTTGTTCCACTCCACCTGGTCGCCCACCACCGGCGCGCCGCCGACTTTCTGGGTGATGAAGCGGCTCAGCGGCATGTCCGGGTCGATCCCTTCGAGCTTGAGGCCATACAGCGCCGAAACCGCACCCAGTTGGGCGTCGCCTTCGAGTACGAAGTCGCCGAAGAAGCGCAAATCGAGGCCGCGCTGCGGTGCCTGGCTGAACAGTTTGCCCAGGGCCGGCAGGTTGTGTTCGTGGCCGATCACGCAGAGCAAATCGCCAACTTCCAGCACCGTACTACCCGACGGATGGAGCAGTTGCTGGCCACGGAACAGGGCAGCGATACGCGTGCCTTCGGGCATTTTCAGCTCACGCAGGGCCGCGCCAATGCACCATTTTTCTGCGCCCAGGCGGTAGACGAACAGCTCCCATTCGCTGGTGACGTGCACTTCCAGGGCGGCGCGGGAGATCGGCGCCGGGTCCGGCGGAACGGTCACTTTCAGCAGCTTGGCCACCCACGGCAGGCTGGTGCCCTGTACCAGCAGCGACACCAGCACGATAAAGAACGCCAGGTTGAAGTACAGCTGCGCGTGGGGCAGACCCGCCATCAACGGGAACACCGCCAGGATGATGGGGACCGCGCCACGCAGGCCGACCCAGGCGATAAAGGCCTTTTCGCGGCCATGGAACGCCTTGAACGGCAGCAGGCCGACCATCACCGACAGCGGCCGCGCGAACAGGATCATCCACAGCGCCAGGCCCAGGGCCGGCAGGGCAATCGGCAGCAAGTCATGGGGCGTGACCAGCAGGCCCAGCACCAGGAACATACCGATCTGTGCCAGCCAGGCCATGCCGTCGAGCATATGCAAAATGCCATGACGGCTACGCACCGGGCGATTGCCGATCACCAGGCCGCACAGGTACACGGCGAGGAAGCCGCTGCCATGCAGGGCGTTGGTCAGGGCGAACACGAACAGGCCACCGGCGATCACCAGGATCGGGTACAGGCCGGTGGCCAGGTTGATGCGGTTGACCATCTGCAGCATCAACCAGCCGCCGCCGAGGCCGACGATGCCGCCGATGCCGAACTCGCGCACCAGATGGGTCAGCAGGCTCCAGTGCAGGCCGGTCTGGCCGCTGGCGAGCATGTCGATCAAGGTGACGGTGAGGAACACCGCCATCGGGTCGTTGCTGCCGGATTCGATCTCAAGGCTGGCGGTCACCCGTTCGTTCAAGCCCTTGCCGCCCAGCAGCGAGAATACGGCTGCGGCGTCGGTTGAGCCGACAATCGCGCCGATCAGCAAGCCTTGAATAATATTCAGGTTGAACAGCCAGGCCGCCGCCATGCCCGTGAGGCCGGTGGTAATCAACACCCCCACCGTGGCCAGGGACAACGCCGGCCAGAGTGCCACGCGGAAACTCGCCACCCGCGTGCGCAAACCGCCGTCGAGCAGGATCACCGCCAGCGCGAGGTTGCCCACCAGGTAGGCAGTCGGGTAATTGTCGAAGATGATGCCGCCGCCATCGACGCCGGCGACCATGCCCACGGCCAGGATGATCACCAGGATCGGGATGCCCAGGCGCGAGGAAAGAGAACTCACCAGAATGCTCGCACTCACCAGCAACGCGCCGATCAAGAACAGGCTGTTGATGGTTGTCGCATTCAAAGGCAGTACTCCATGAGCAAATAAGGCGAGGCGCAAACTGACCATGCAGTCTGCGTGCCAGGGATTCTAACCTGTTGAATTGCTGTGCTGTCAAAAAGCTTTTAACGCCGGGCGCAGATCTGAATGTGGGAGGGGGCTTGCCCCCGATGGCGGTATTTCAGTCAGCTTATCTGTAACTGACCCACCGCTATCGGGGGCAAGCCCCCTCCCACATTTCAAGCCAGTGCAGGCAGTTAGAGGCGGAAGCGGCCAACCATCCCATTCAAATCCACCGCCAGGCGCGACAGCTCATTGCTCGCCGCACTGGTCTGGCTGGCGCCCGTGGCCGACTGCACCGACAGGTCACGGATATTTACCAGGTTGCGGTCCACTTCCCGCGCCACCTGCGCCTGTTCTTCCGCCGCGCTGGCGATGACCAGGTTGCGCTCGTTGATCTCGACAATCGCCGTATTGATGGTATCCAGCGACATCCCTGCGCCTTTGGCGATGTTCAACGTCGACTCCGCGCGTTCGGTGCTGTTGCGCATCGAGTCCACCGCGTGCTCGGTGCCGGCCTGGATACTGCCGATCATCCGCTCGATCTCGCTGGTGGACTGCTGGGTGCGATGGGCCAGCGCCCGCACTTCATCGGCAACCACCGCGAACCCACGACCGGCTTCCCCGGCACGCGCCGCTTCAATTGCCGCGTTCAGGGCCAGCAGGTTGGTCTGGTCGGCCAGGCCGCGAATCACGTCCAGCACTTTGCCGATATCGCGCGACTCATTGGCCAGTTCGCCAATCAGCGTGGCGGTCGCTTGCACATCGCCGCTCATGCGCTCGATGGCGCTGACGGTTTCCTGCACCAGGTCGCGGCCGTCACCAGCGGAGGTGGTGGCGTTGCGCGAGGCTTCAGAGGTGCTCACCGCATTGCGCGCGACTTCTTCGACGGCGCTGGTCATCTCGTTGACGGCGGTGGCGGCTTGTTCGATTTCGTTGTTCTGCCGGGTCAGGCCGCGCGCGCTTTCGTCGGTGACGGCGTTCAGCTCCTCGGCGGCGGAGGCCAGCTGGGTGGCGGAGCCGGCGATGCGTTGCAACGTGTCGCGCAGCTTTTCCTGCATCTTGGCCATGGCGGCCAGCAGGCGTCCGGCTTCGTCGTTGCCGTCGACCTTGATCGGCCGCGTCAGGTTGCCTTCGGCGACTTCTTCCGCCGCTTCGAGCGCTTGGGAAATCGGCAGGGTGATGCTGCGGGTCAGCAGCCAGGCGAACAACATCGTCAGCGCCGTGGCGATCACCAGCAGGCCAATCACCCAGTCAAAGGCCATGTTGTACTGGTCTTCGGCCTGTTGATTGGTGGCCAGGGCGGCCTTGTTGTTGTAGTCCAGCAGGCGGTTGAGCACCATGTTGACCTGCTCGGAGTTGTTCAACAGTTCTGTGTTGAGAAGGTTGCGCAGCTCATCGATCTGGTTGGCGCTCGACAGGCTCTTCATACGCGCTTCAATCTGCTGGTACTGGGTAAGCAGGCGCATATATTCGTCGTAGATCGAGCGTTCTTCGCCGCTGTCGATCAGTTTCTCGTAGACGCCCTGGGCGGTGCGGATCTGCTGGTTGCGCAGTTCGAAGGCTTCCAGGGTCTTTTGCTGCACGTCCGGCTCGCGGTTGGTCAGCAAGCGGTACGACAGCACGCGCAGGCGCAGGGTCAGTTGGGTGAACTCATCCAAGGCGCGAATGCTTGGCACGCTGGACTGGGTGATGTCTTGGGTGGCGCCACGGATCTTGCTCATCTGGTTCAGGGCGAACACGCCTAGAAACAACATCAACGCGCCAATAAGCGAGAAGCCGAGGAAGGCCCTCGGAGCGATATTCATATTACGAAGCGACATGCGGAAATCCTGGGAGAGGCGCGATCCGTGCGGTCATGAGACGGGGTGTGCCTCTCTATCGGGCATACGACTAAAGTCTATAGGGGGCTGTGCGTTTTTGTCGCACCTGACGAGGGGTTGCGCGGATTCAGGAACCAGAAGGGGGAAATGCAGTCACTAAGGCTCGAAAGCGTGGCCCGGCCCTTAAAAAACGGGCTGCGCGCCAGGGATAACCCTGGCATCCGAGGTGAATTTTCTTTATCGTCACCGCCCTTTGAAAAAGCCCGAGAAATCAAAATGTTAGAAGCATCCCTCAGCCAACTGGAACAACTGGTCAGCGACCTGGTACAGCAGAATCAGGAGCTACTGGGCAGCAACGAATCCCTCAAGGCCGAACTGGCTCGCGCCAAGGATGAGAACGACAGCCTGCAACTGAACCTGATGGAACAGGAAGAAAAGCACGGCGCGACGGCAGCGCGTATCCAGGCGCTGGTTGAGCGCGTGAGCGCAGGCCCTGTCAGCGCATGAATGAAGGGATAAAGGTCGTTTCGATTCTCGGAGAGGATTACTCGATCAAGGCCCCGGCCGGGGAAGATAAAACCCTGATGCACGCCGTGACCATGCTCAAGGCCTCCCTGGCCACCACCAAGAAAAAGTACCCGACCCTGATCGGTGACAAGCTACTGGTGCTGGCGGCGCTGAACCTGTGCGCCGAGCAGATCGAAATGCAGCAGGCTCACCAACAGGAACTCGACCGTTACCAAGAGCAAGTCAGCGCCACGGTCGAGGTGATTTCCAAGGCGATCCAGCCCTAGAACCACTCATCCTGCATCCCCAGGCACGTATCATCCCGTGCCTCCAGAATCGCCAGTTCATGATGGCAGCCCGGTACTTCCCAGGTCAGGAAATACCGGGCGGCCTGGAGCTTGCCTTTATAGAAGGCGACATCGGCCACATTGCCCTTGGCCAGCCCTTCTTCGGCGCGAATCGCCTGTTCCAGCCAGCGCCAGCCAATTACCGTGTGCCCGAATACCTTCAGGTACAGCGCCGAGTTCGCCAGGCTGCTGTTGACCTTGCCCTGGGCGAGATCCGTCAGCAGGCCGATCGTCACGCTTTGCAGACGGGCCACGAGGTGTTCCAGCGGTTCTCCTAACGCCGTCAGGCCTGGATATTCCTGTGCCCGCGAGCCCGTGTCGGCGATCAGCCGGATCAGTTGCTTGAGCCCCGCGCCGCCGTTCTGCGCCAATTTGCGCCCCAGCAAGTCCAGGGACTGGATGCCATGGGTGCCCTCGTGGATCGGGTTCAGGCGGTTGTCGCGGTAGTACTGCTCCACCGGGTATTCGCGGGTGTAGCCGTGGCCGCCGAGGATCTGGATTGCCAGCTCGTTGGCCTTGAGGCAGAACTCCGAGGGCCAGGATTTGACGATGGGCGTGAGCAGGTCCAGCAGTTCGTGGGCCTGTTTACGCTCTGCCTCGGTTTCCAGCGTCGTGGTGTCATCGAACAGGCGCGCGGCGTACAGGCCCAGGTCGAAGGCGCCTTCGACGTAGGCTTTTTGCGTTAGCAGCATGCGCTTGATATCGGCGTGCTGGATGATCGAGACCGGCGCGGTGGACGGGTCTTTGCTGTCGGGCAGGCGACCTTGCGGACGTTCGCGGGCGTATTCCAGCGAATAGAGATAGCCGGCGTAGCCGAGCATCACCGCGCCCATGCCCACACCGATGCGCGCCTCGTTCATCATCTGGAACATGCAGCTCAGGCCCTGGTGCGGCTTACCCACCAGATAGCCGACGCAGTTACCGTTATCGCCGAAATTCAGCGCCGTCGACGTGGTGCCCCGCCAGCCCATCTTGTGAAACAGCCCGGCCAGCAGGACATCGTTACGTTCGCCCAGGCTGCCATCATCGTTGACCAGGAACTTGGGCACGATAAACAGCGAAATGCCCTTCACCCCGGCCGGCGCGTCCGGCAGTTTGGCCAGCACCATGTGCACGATGTTTTCCGACAGCGGGTGGTCGCCTCCGGAGATAAAGATCTTGTTGCCCTTGAGTCGATAGCTGCCGTCAGCCGCTGGTTCGGCGCGGGTACGAATATCTGACAGCGATGAGCCGGCGTGGGGTTCGGTCAGGGCCATGGTGCCGAAGAAGCGGCCTTCGATCATCGGTTGCAGGAAGCGCTGTTTCTGCTCCTCGGTGCCGAAGCTTTCGATCAGGTTGGCGGCGCCCATGGTCAGGAACGGGTAGGACGTCGAGGCCGCGTTGGCGGATTGGAAGTGAGCGAAGCAGGCTTGAGACAGCAGGGTCGGCAACTGCATGCCACCGGCTTCGAAGCTGCGGGCCGCATTGAGGAAGCCGGCTTCAAGGAACGCATCCACCGCCGGTTTCACTTCCGGAATCAGAATCGCCTTACCGTCCTCAAAACGTGGTTCGTTCTCGTCGTTTTTGCGGTTGTGTGGCGCGAAGTACTTCTCTGCAATGTTGCGGGCCGTGCTGATGGCCGCATCGAAGGTTTCGCGATTGTGCTCGGCAAACCGCTCGCGCTGGGTCAGGCCCTCGGCATCGAGGACTTCGTACAGCTCGAAAGCCAGATTGCGGGAACTGAGCAGCGTCTCGGACATGGCGGCTTACCTTTGGAGGAATTGGCCTGAGTCTAAGTGCGCGAATAAAGACTGGATAGCAAGATTGATCTGGGTGATGAAGAGGCAGAACGAGGGGAGGGGAATTGAAATGCGATCAAATGTGGGAGGGGGCTTGCCCCCTCCCACAGGGTTTACCGCATTTTCAGGGTTAGCCGATGGTCATCAGGCTGGCATTACCGCCGGCAGCTGCGGTGTTAACGCTCAACGCACGCTCGATCACCAGGCGCTCCAAGGCAATCGTGGTCTCGCCTTGCGACAAACCATGTACCCCGACAATCGCGCCACCACGTTGGGCCACTTGCTGGCACACCGCACGCAGTTGGTCGGAATCCCCGTGATGGAGAACGGCGTCAAACACCACTTCGTCCTTGGTCCAGTCGGCCACGCGCTTGATTTTCGCCTGAATCTCCTTGGGCAAGCGTGGGAACACGGCTTTGGTCAGGTCGGTTTCCGGCCATACCGCCGAACCGCCGACGGCCAATACCGCCGCCAGTTGAGTCAACAGATCGCCTTCCACGTCCGCCAGGCACAGTACGTGCTCGCGAGGCAGGATGGCGTAGCTGTTGCGCTCGCCGGTCGGGCCAGCCAACTGACGGGTGATACCGCTTTGGGATTGCGCGGCGAACTGGCTGCACAGGGCACTCAGCTCGCTGAACTTATTGCTGTCGGCCCAGGTTTTCAGGGCGGTCAGCGGCTGGCTCATGGCGTCGCGCAGACGTACATCCGGTGCCGCCAGTTTGTCGCCACGTACGAAGGATTGCTCGATCGCATCGGTAGGACGGGTCGACAGCAAGCGGTACAGGTACAGCGGACCACCGGCTTTCGGACCAGTGCCCGACAGGCCTTCACCGCCGAATGGCTGCACGCCGACCACGGCACCGACGATGTTGCGGTTCACATAGACGTTACCGGCATTGACGTTGTCGATCACCTTGGCGATGGTCTCGTCGATACGGGTATGCACGCCCAGGGTCAGGCCATAGCCGGAGGCGTTGATCTGGCCGATGAGCTGGTCGATCTCCTTGCGCTTGTAGCGCACCACGTGCAGCACCGGGCCGAAGATCTCCCGTTGCAGTTCGTCGAAGCTTTCCAGCTCGATCAGGGTGGGCATCACGAAGGTGCCGCGCTTGATTTCTTCACTGTCGGCAATCGCCACCTGGTACACATTGCGGCCTTTGTCGCGCATGGCCTGGATGTGTTTCTCGATGCCGGCCTTGGCTTCGGCGTCGATCACCGGACCGATGTCCACCGACAGGCGCTCCGGGTTGCCCAGGCGGCATTCAGCCATGGCGCCTTTGAGCATTTCGATCACGCGATCTGCCGAATCTTCCTGCAGGCACAACACGCGCAGGGCCGAGCAACGTTGACCGGCGCTGTCGAAGGCCGAGGACACCACGTCGATGACCACTTGTTCGGTGAGTGCCGAGGAATCGACGATCATTGCGTTCTGGCCGCCGGTTTCGGCGATCAGCGGGATCGGACGGCCCTGGGCATCCAGGCGCCCGGCGACATTGCGTTGCAGCAGGCGCGCGACTTCGGTGGAGCCGGTGAACATCACGCCTTTGACGCGATCATCACCCACCAGGCGGGCACCGACGCTTTCACCCTGGCCCGGCAGCAATTGCAACACGCCTTCCGGAATACCCGCTTCCAGCAGAATGCGCACGGCTTGGGCGGCGACCAACGGGGTTTGCTCGGCAGGCTTGGCCAATACCGGGTTACCGGCGGCCAGTGCGGCAGCCACTTGCCCACTGAAAATGGCCAGCGGGAAGTTCCACGGGCTGATGCACACCACAGGGCCCAATGGGCGGTGCGCGTCATTGGTGAAGTCGTTGCGGGCCTGCACCGCGTAGTAGCGCAGGAAGTCCACGGCTTCACGCACTTCGGCGATGGCGTTGGCGAAGGTCTTGCCGGCTTCGCGAGCCAGCAGGCCCATCAGTGGCTGGATCTCACCTTCCATCAGGTCGGCGGCACGTTCCAGGATCGCGGCGCGTTCGGCGGGCGGAGTGGCCTGCCAGATCGGGCCTGCGCTGATGGCGCACTGGATCGCGTTGTCGACGTCTTCGACGGTGGCTTCTTGCACGTGGCCGACCACATCACGCAGGTCGGACGGGTTCAATACCGGTGCCGCCGCTTGATCGCTGGCGGCGCAACCGAGCATCGGCGCGGCCTTCCAGTCGTTGTGCGCGGTGGCCAACAGGGCGCAGGACAGCGATGCCAGGCGGTGTTCGTTGGCCAGGTCGATACCGGCCGAGTTGGCGCGGTCGCTGCCGTACAGGTCACGCGGCAGCGGGATACGCGGGTGCGGCAGGCCGAAGCCGCCTTCCAGCGTCGCCATCTGCTCGATGCTGGCCACTGGATCGGCCACCAGCTCCTGGATCGAGATGGACTGGTCGGCGATGCGGTTGACGAACGAGGTGTTGGCGCCGTTTTCCAGCAGGCGACGCACCAGGTAAGCCAGCAGTGTTTCGTGAGTGCCGACCGGTGCGTATACGCGGCATGGACGGTTGAGCTTGCCTTCCGAAACCTTGCCTACTACCTGCTCGTACAGCGGTTCACCCATGCCGTGCAGGCATTGGAACTCGTACTGGCCGGGGTAATAGTTCTGACCGGCGATATGGTAAATCGCCGACAAGGTATGGGCGTTGTGCGTAGCGAACTGCGGGTAGATGACTTCCGGTACCGACAGCAGTTTGCGTGCACAGGCAATGTAGGAAACGTCGGTGTACACCTTGCGGGTGTATACCGGGTAGCCTTCCAGGCCTTCGACCTGGGCGCGCTTGATCTCGCTGTCCCAGTAAGCGCCTTTTACCAGGCGGATCATCAGGCGATGGCGGCTGCGGCGCGCCAGGTCGATTACGTAGTCGATCACATACGGGCAACGCTTCTGGTAGGCCTGGATCACGAAGCCAATACCGTTCCAGCCGGTCAGTTGTGGCTCGAAGCACAGGCGCTCGAGCAGATCCAGCGACAGCTCCAGGCGGTCGGCTTCCTCGGCGTCGATGTTCAGGCCGATGTCGTATTGCTTGGCCAGTAGGGTCAGGGACAGCAGGCGCGGGTACAGCTCATCCATCACCCGTTCGTACTGCGCACGGCTGTAACGCGGGTGCAGTGCCGACAGTTTGATGGAGATGCCCGGGCCTTCATAAATCCCACGGCCGTGGGAGGCTTTGCCGATGGAGTGAATGGCTTGTTCGTACGAGGCCAGGTATTTCTGCGCGTCGTGTTCGGTGAGTGCGGCTTCACCGAGCATGTCGTAGGAATAGCGGAAACCCTTTGCTTCGAATTTGCTGGCGTTGGCCAGGGCTTCAGCGATGGTTTCGCCGGTCACGAACTGCTCGCCCATCAGGCGCATGGCCATGTCGACGCCCTTGCGGATCATCGGCTCGCCGCTTTTGCCGATGATGCGGCTCAGGGACGAGGTGAGGCCGGCTTCGTTATGGGTGGCGACCAGTTTACCGGTCAGCAGCAGGCCCCAGGTGGCGGCGTTGACGAACAGCGACGGGCTGTTGCCCAGGTGCGGATGCCAGTTGCCGGTGCTGATCTTGTCGCGGATCAGGGCGTCGCGGGTGCCTTTGTCCGGGATCCGCAGCAGCGCTTCGGCCAGGCACATCAGGGCCACGCCTTCCTGGGACGACAGCGAGAATTCTTGCAGCAGGCCCTGAACAATACCGGCACGGCCGCCGGCACTCTTCTGATTGCGCAGTTTTTCGGCAATCGAAGCGGCGAGCTTGTTGGTGGCTTCGGCCATTTGCACCGGCAGGCGAGCCTGCTCGATCAGCATTGGCACCACTTCCGGCTCAGGGCGACGGTAAGCGGCGGTGATCGAAGCGCGCAGGACGGATTGCGGCAGGATGCTCTCGGCGAACTCAAGGAAGCACTGGTGGGCGTGGTCGGCCTGGACTTCGCCAGCGTCCTCAGCATCCTTGTTGCTCAAGCCATTGAGCTCGGTCAGGGTTGCGCCACCCTCCAGTTTCTCCAGGTAATTGAAAATCGCCTGCTTGATCAGCCAGTGCGGCGTGCGATCAATGGAGGTCGCGGCCGCCTTCAGGCGTTCGCGGGTCGGGTCGTCGAGTTTGACCCCAAGGGTGGTCGTAGCCATTTTCTTATCCTCATGGGTGCCACTACCGAGTGGCATCAGCTGGCGGCAAGATTAGCTTTGCGCAGGAAGAGGTGCAACCGGGTGCAACCCATTTTGTTCATGATTTTTTCGACAGTTGATCGGAAAAAAATCGACCTTCGACGGAATCCGCTTTGCCTTGGTGCGTTTGCTTCTGAGATCGGCTGTTCTTGCTCCGAAAAGGAGCAAAAAAGCGGCGTTTTACGTGTTTTACACTTGGGTGCAACTTATTCCCAAGAAACTGGTTGCACCTTATTTGCTTTGTTGAATAGCATTCGCGCCCAAGGTGCAACCGACTGTGTGGTCTGGTTCATCGGCTGGCGGCTTTCCTGGGGAAACGTCAGTCATAAATGCGCGGCACTCAGTTACGTTTACCTACTTCCAGTAGGTGGCCTTCTGACAGACCGCCGCTACATAAAAACAAAGCCAGGGCGTCACTCATATGAGCGTTAGTAATCCAACCCTGATCACGTTCGTGATCTACATCGCAGCAATGGTGCTGATCGGCTTCATGGCCTATCGCTCCACCAACAACCTTTCCGATTACATCCTGGGCGGTCGCAGCCTTGGTAGCGTGGTGACTGCCTTGTCAGCCGGTGCTTCCGACATGAGCGGCTGGTTGTTGATGGGCCTGCCGGGCGCGATCTACATGTCCGGCCTGTCGGAAAGCTGGATCGCCATCGGCCTGATCGTCGGTGCCTACCTCAACTGGCTGTTCGTGGCCGGTCGCCTGCGGGTACAGACCGAGCACAACGGCGACGCCCTGACGCTGCCGGATTACTTTTCCAGCCGTTTCGAAGATAAAAGCGGCCTGCTGCGGATCATCTCTGCCGTAGTGATCCTGGTGTTCTTCACCATCTACTGCGCTTCCGGCATCGTGGCCGGTGCCCGCCTGTTCGAAAGCACCTTCGGCATGTCCTACGAGACCGCGCTGTGGGCCGGCGCTGCGGCGACGATTGCCTACACCTTTGTGGGTGGTTTCCTGGCAGTCAGCTGGACCGACACCGTACAAGCCACGCTGATGATCTTCGCGTTGATCCTCACGCCGATCATTGTGCTGCTGGCCACCGGTGGCGTCGACACCACCTTCCTGGCCATCGAAGCCAAGAACCCCGACAACTTCAACATGCTGAAAAACACCACCTTCATCGGCATCATCTCGCTGATGGGCTGGGGCCTGGGTTACTTCGGCCAACCGCACATCCTCGCGCGCTTCATGGCGGCGGATTCGGTGAAGTCGATCGCCAACGCGCGTCGCATCTCCATGACCTGGATGATCCTGTGCCTGGGCGGCACCGTGGCGGTGGGCTTCTTCGGTATTGCTTACTTCTCGGCGCACCCGGAAGTGGCAGGCCCGGTGACTGAAAACCCTGAGCGTGTGTTCATCGAGCTGGCCAAGATCCTGTTCAACCCATGGGTTGCTGGTGTCCTGCTGTCGGCCATCCTCGCGGCCGTCATGAGCACCCTGAGCTGCCAGTTGCTGGTATGTTCCAGCGCCCTGACCGAAGACTTCTACAAGACCTTCCTGCGCAAAAGCGCTTCCCAGGTTGAACTGGTGTGGGTCGGCCGCTTGATGGTACTGCTGGTGGCCTTGATCGCCATCGCCATGGCTGCCAACCCGAACAACCGTGTGCTGGGCCTGGTGAGCTACGCCTGGGCCGGTTTCGGCGCTGCGTTCGGCCCTGTGGTGCTGATCTCGGTGATCTGGAAAAACATGACCCGCAACGGCGCACTGGCCGGCATCCTGGTCGGCGCGATCACCGTGATCGTGTGGAAGCACTTCGAACTGCTGGGCCTGTACGAAATCATCCCAGGCTTCATCTTCGCCAGCCTGGCGATCTACGTCGTGAGCAAGCTGGGCGCGCCGACAGCCGGTATGGTCGAGCGCTTTGATGCGGCGGAAAAAGACTACAACCTCAATAAGTGATTCGCCGGGCGCTGAGCGCTCAATGAATTAAAAGAAGGCCCGCGTCCTACGGATGGCGGGCCTTTTTTTTGCGTGCGATTTGAGCTTGATTGAGTAGGACTCCTACGCTCGCGCGTAGGGTTTTACTGATTTGTTTGGGGCGCGCTCATCAGCGTGGAACGGTGGTGCAGAATCTCCCGCCCACCCCCTCGCAGAGAAACACCGGATGTTCGCTCCTGCCAATCAAAGTGCCTTTACCCTGACCCTTGACGGTGTGCCAAGTGAACTCAAGGTGTTTGAGTTCCAGGGCCGCGAAGCCATCAGCCAACCGTATCGTTTCGATCTTGAACTGGTCAGCGAACAGCCCGACCTGGACTTGGAAAACCTGCTGCATCGCCCGGTGTATCTGGGCTTTGATGCTCACGGCCATGGCGTCCACGGCTTGGTTTATCGGGTGGCGCAGGGCGACTCCGGGCGACGGCTGACGCGTTACCAGATCAGCCTTGTGCCGCAGTTGGCCTATCTCGCGCACAGCAGTCACCAGCGGATCTTCCAGCACAAGACGGTGCCGCAGATCATTGCGCAGGTGCTGGCGGAGCAGCGGCTCCATGCCGACCAATTCGAATTTCACCTCAGTGGTGCCTATCCTGAGCGCGAGTATTGCGTGCAGTTTGGCGAGAGCGACCTGGCCTTTATTCAGCGGCTGTGTGCCGAACAGGGGATTCACTATCACTTCCAGCATTTGCCCGGAGGGCACCTACTGGTGTTTGGCGATGACCAGACAGTTTTCGCCCGGCCCGATCAACCTACGCCCTATAAGCCGGGCTCCGGGATGGTGGCGGATACGCCGGCCATCAAGCGCTTTGCGCTGCGGTTGGAAACCCGCACCACAGCGGTCACTTTGCGTGACTACGACTTTCTCAAGCCGAGCCTGGTGCTGGAGAGTGGCGTGGTCGGTGAACAGCTTCCACGGTTTGAGGAGCAGGCCTACCCCGGTCATTTTTCCGATCGCCCCTACGGCAAATACCTCGCGCAACGTGGCTTGGAACGGCACCGTAGCGACTATCGAATAGCCCGTGGTAACGGTGATGACCCCGCAGTGACCAGCGGTCGGTTCCTCAAATTGACCGGGCATCCGCGGGACGAATGGAATGACTTGTGGCTGGTGACGCAAGTTACCCACGAAGGCAGGCAGCCTCAGGTTTTGGAGGAGGCTGTCACCGAGGTTGGCGGTGGAGATTTTCTTCAGGGGTATCGCAATGAATGTGTGGTGACTCCGTGGGACGTGATCTTCCGCCCGCCCTTGCCTGAGCAGTCGCGGCCGGCGTTGTCGGGTTATCAAAACGCGGTGGTTACCGGCCCCGTCGACAGTGAAATCCACTGCGACGAATACGGTCGGGTCAAGGTGCAGTTGGCCTGGGATAGCGCTGGGGAGCATGACGATCATTCCAGCTGCTGGCTGCGGGTGGCCAGCGGTTGGGCCCATGACCGCTATGGCTCGGTGCTTATCCCGCGAGTGGGTATGGAAGTACTGGTGGGGTTCGTCAACGGGGATATGGACATGCCGCTGGTGATGGGCTGCCTGCCGAACGCGGCGACGCGGGTTCCCCTCGATCTGCCGGCAGACAAGACCCGCAGCATCTTCCGTAGCCAGAGCAGCCCCGGTGGTGGTGGCTACAACGAACTGCGCATCGAAGACCGCAAGGGCGCCGAGGAGATCTACCTGCGCGCCCAGCGGGATTGGACCCAGCATGTGCTGCATGACCAGCAGGTGCAGATCGACAATCAGCGCCGCATCAGGGTGGGCGGTGAGTCGCACCATGAATTGCAAGGCGAAGAGCAGCGCATCACCCATGGCAACCGTTTGACGGAACTCAAGCAGGACGACCATCTGGTGGTTGGCGGATCGCAGCAGATGCGCGCGGGGCGGACCATCCAGATTGGCGCCGGGCAGAGCGTCGTTATAGACGCGGGTGCGACCGTGACAATCCAGGCCGGTGGGCAGTCGATCACGCTGTCGGCAGAGGGGATTTTCAGCAGCACGCCCATTCAACTGGGAGGCGCGCCTGCTCCGGCGGCGTCACCCTTGATGCCTGGGGTGAAAGCGGCGTTGCTGGCGGTTATGCCCGCACCGCTGAGCCGGATACAGGTCGTCAGCCTGAAACGGAACGCGCCATTTTGTGAAGAGTGCCAACGCTGCAGTGATGGGCAGTGCGGTCTCCCGTTCCATTCAACCTTAAAAGGAATTTACCCTGATGTCCCAGCCCTTGACCCCCAATGACTGGCTAGCACAATGCCCTCTACTCCCCAATGAGCGGCTTTACGTGGTCCTTGGCCGTGCCAGTGACGCGAAGCCGCTGGCTGCGTGGCAAGTCTCGGCCATCGGGATGTCGCCTCAAGCGCTCTGGGCAGGCACGGCCTATGCCGGGTGGGATGAGGTGATGCCCTACGCAGGGGTTGTCGAACCCGACAGTGCCTTCCTCGATTGGATCGCAACCACTGACGCCTCGGATTGGGGTTGGCTGGCGGTATCGTCCAGCCCGTTGGAAGTCGTAGTTGCTCACCTGCAAAGCCTGACCAAAATACTGCTTCCCGATGAGCGGAGCGTGTTCCTGCGCTTCTGGGATGGCGCTCAGTTTCTGCCGATTGTGCAGAAGCTGGGTGATGAAATCGGCGCGGTGTTGCCGGTGTTCCAACGGTATCTGATCAACGGCCAGCCGCTGAGCGTTGCGACGCCGCCAGTCTCGGCGGCCAAAGCCAGTCCTTGGTGGCGAGTGCCCGAATCGCTATTGGAGCACTTGGCCGCGCAATCACCACAGACCCTGATCGACAACCTGCTGCAGTGGCTTGAAGAGCAGCGCCCCGACCTGTATGCCGCCTTTACGCCGGCGACCTTGCAGCACAAGGTCGCCTACTTCGTACGCAGCGCGGATATCAGCCCTGAAGCGCTGGCTGGCTACCTGGACTCAGAGTTGAGTTGAGGCCAGTGCCTGTTGCAGGTCGTCGATCAGGTCTTCAATCGCTTCGATACCCACCGACAGGCGAATCATCTCCGGCTTTACACCGGCCTTGGCCTGTTCCTGCTCGTTCATCTGCCGGTGAGTGGTGGAGGCCGGGTGGCAGGCCAGGGACTTGGCGTCGCCGATGTTGACCAGGCGCTTGAAGATTTGCAGCGCGTCGTAGAAGCGCACACCGGCATCAAAGCCGCCCTTCAAGCCGAAGGACAGGATCGCCGACGGTTTGCCCTGCATGTATTTCTGCGCCAATGCGTGGTGCGGGTGGTCCGGCAGGCCGGCGTAGCTGACCCACTCCACCTCGGCATGGCCTTGCAGGAACTGTGCGATTTTCAGGGCGTTTTCGGTGTGGCGCTCCATGCGCAAGGCCAGGGTTTCCAGGCCTTGCAGCAACAGGAAGGCATTCATCGGTGCCAACGCCGCGCCGGTGTTGCGCAGTGGCACGGTACGGGCACGGGCGATGAAGGCGGCGGGGCCGAATTTTTCGGTATAGACCACGCCGTGATAGGCCGGCTCGGGCTGGTTGAGGCCGGGGAATTTATGCGCGTATTTCGTCCACGGGAACGTCCCGCTGTCGACAATTACACCGCCCAGGGAGTTGCCATGGCCGCCGACGTATTTGGTCACCGAGTGCACCACGATGTCGGCGCCGAAGTGGATCGGTTTGCACAGGATCGGCGTGGCCACGGTGTTGTCCACCACCAGCGGCACGCCACGGGCATGGGCAACGTCGGCCAGGGCCTCGATGTCGATGATATTGCCCGCCGGGTTGCCGATGCTTTCGCAGTACACCAGCTTGGTGTTGTCGTCGATCAGTTCGGCGATGGCTGCGGCGGAGTCATCGCGGGCGAAACGCACATCCACGCCAAAGCTCGGCAGCAGGTGGGCGAACAGCGTGTAGGTGCCGCCGTAGAGTTGCGGTGTGGTGACGATATTGTCGCCCGCCCGGGTCAACGTCTGGATGGCATAGTGGATCGCCGCGCTGCCGGCCGAGACGGCCAGGGCCGCGATACCGCCTTCAAGGGCGGCGATGCGCTGCTCCAGCACATCGTTGGTGGGGTTCATGATGCGCGTGTAGATATTGCCGGGCACGTCCAGGTTGAACAGGTCGGCGCCGTGTTGAGCGTTATCGAATTCGAAGGCGACGTTCTGGTAGATCGGTACGGCGACGGCCTTGGTAGTCGGGTCCGACTTGAAGCCGTGGTGCAGCGCGATGGTGGCGTCTTTCATGATTGTTATTGACCTCCCTGGAGTGGTGGAAGGCCACAATAAATCCACCTTGGCGGCGGCATTTAGATTTTTTTCAACTGGCCGCCTGCGTTTGCGACATAAGCACCGCCCGGCATGCGGCCCTGCACCTTTTCGCCCGTAGAAGGTAAACTTCGCCCCCTGCGCAGGAGCAACCATGAATTATCGTCACGCCTTTCACGCCGGCAACCACGCCGATGTCTTCAAACACCTGACCTTGACCCGCCTCATCGCCCTGATGTCGCGCAAGGAGCAGCCGTTCGCCTACCTCGACACCCACGCCGGGATTGGTCTGTACGACCTGCAAGGTGACCAGGCCAACCGCACGGGTGAGTACCTGGAAGGTATCGCGCGCTTGTGGGGCACCGACGATCTGCCGCCGCTGACTGACGACTACATGCGCGTGCTGCATGAGATGAACCCCGATGGCCAGTTGCGCTACTACCCAGGCTCGCCGGAGCTTGCGCGCCGCCTCACGCGTCCCCAGGACCGCGTATTGCTCAATGAAAAACACCCGGAAGACGGCGTGCTGCTCAAGGACAACATGAAGGGTGATCGTCGGGTCAAGGTGCACTTGGGCGAAGGCTGGCATGTGCCGCGCGCGCTGTTACCGGTGCCGGAAAAACGTGCGTTGATGCTGATCGACCCACCGTTTGAAAAGCTCGACGAAATGCAGCGCTGCGCCGCGTCCCTCAAGGAAGCCGTCAGCCGTATGCGCCAGACCGTCGCGGCGATCTGGTACCCGGTGAAGGACCAGCGCATGCTGCGTCGCTTCTACCAGGACCTGGCCGGCACTGGCGCGCCGAAGTTGCTGCGGGTTGAGTTGCTGGTGCATCCGCTGGACACGCCCAACACCCTGACCGGCTCGGGCCTGGCGATTGCCAACCCGCCGTGGGGCCTGGAAGAGGAGTTGCGTGAGCTGTTGCCGTGGCTGTCCAGGAAGCTTGGCCAGACCCAGGGTGGGTGGCAGATGGATTGGCTTATTGCCGAGTAACCAAGTCTGGCGCCAACCCAATGTGGGAGGGGCGGTGCGCCCCTCCCACATTTTGATTCGCGTCGGTTTTAGATCGGGCAGGTCACACCGGTACCGCCGATCCCACAGTAGCCCTGCGGGTTCTTCGCCAGGTACTGCTGGTGATAAGCCTCGGCGAAGTACACCGTTGGCGCTTCTTCGATTTCGGTGGTGATGGTGCCCAGGCCGGCTTTGGACAATTCGGCTTGATAGGCATTGGCACTGGCCTGCGCCGCCGACAATTGCTCAGGCGTGGTCGCATAGATCACCGAGCGGTACTGGGTGCCGATGTCGTTACCCTGACGCATGCCTTGGGTCGGGTTGTGCAGCTCCCAGAACATCTTCAGCAGGTCTTCGTATTTCACCTTGGCCTGGTCATAGACCACCAGCACCACTTCGCTGTGGCCGGTCAGGCCCGAGCAGACTTCTTCATAAGTCGGGTTCGGCGTGAAACCGCCGGCGTAGCCGACCACGGTGCTGACCACGCCATCGCGCTGCCAGAACTTGCGTTCGGCGCCCCAGAAACAACCCAGGCCGAAGATCGCGAAGCCAACGTCGTCGACGAACGGGCCCAGCAGCGGGTTGCCGTTGACGAAGTGCGTCTCCGGCAGGTTCATTGGGGTTTCACGACCAGGCAACGCTTGTTCTTGAGTAGGCAGCACGTTTTTGTTCACCAGAATTTCCGAGCGCAAGACCATGAGCAGTCCTCTCGTCAGGTTGAGTTAGCGGTAAATTTCAGACAGCCAGTGTGCCCGAGTGTTACAGCGCTGTCAGGCGATTGGCCCGCGCGGGTAGCGTCTAAGCTTCTCGAGCAGCTCTGCACCGGGGATCGGCCGGTCGAACAGGTAGCCCTGGCCAACGTCGCAACGGTGCCGACGCAGGAACGCCAGTTGCTCGGCGGTCTCGATGCCTTCGGCCACCACCTTGAGCTTGAGGTTGTGGGCCATGGCGATCACGGCTGAGGTGATTTCCATGTCGTCCTGGTTGTCCGGGATTTCGTGGATAAAGCTGCGGTCGATCTTGATGATGTCGATGGGGAATTTTTTCAGATAACTCAGCGACGAGTAACCGGTGCCGAAGTCGTCCATGGCCAGGGTCAGGCCGAAGCTCTTCAGCTGGTCCAGTTGCAGGCGCGTGTCTTCGGTCGCTTCCAGCAGCAGGCCTTCGGTCAGCTCCAGCTCCAGCAGGTTGGCCGGCAGCTGTTCTTCCTTGAGGATCGTGGCAATCGAGGCGACCAGGTCCGGGTCGGAAAACTGTTTGGGCGACAGGTTGATTGCTACCTGCAAATTGCCCATGCCAGCGGCGCTCAGTTGCCTGCTCATGCGGCAGGCCTGGCGCGCGATCCATTTGCCGATCGGGATGATCAAGCCGGTTTCTTCGGCGACGCTGATGAACTGATCGGGGCGGATCATGCCTTTTTCCGGATGGTTCCAGCGCAGCAGCGCTTCCATGCCCAGTAAACGGCCGCTGCGCAGGCACAGCTTGGGCTGGTAGAACACGTCCAGTTCGTTCTGGGTCAGGGCACGACGCAGGTTGTTCTCTACGAACAGCTTGTAGCTGGCCTCGGCGTTCAAGGCTTCGGTGAACACCTGTACCTGGTGTTTGCCGTTGGCCTTGGCTTTGTGCAGGGCCAGGCCGGCGTTGCGCATCAGGGTCTGCGGGTCGCGGCCGTGCAGCGGTGCACAGGCCAGGCCTACGGAGCCGGTGACGCTGATCAATTGGTTGTCGACGAACATCGGTTTGTCGAGCGTCGCCAGCAGCTGGCTGGCGACCTGCTGGCCGCTTTCCAGGTCAGTGTCGTCCAGCAGCACCGCAAATTCGTTACTGGCAAAGCGCGCCAGGCTGCCGCCGGTACTCAGGCTGTTGCGCAGGCGACGGGCCAGGCTGATCAGCAGCTTGTCGCCGGTCTGGTGGCCAAGGCTGTCGTTGATGCGCTTGAAGTTGTCGATGTCCACCAGCAACAGGCTGATCGGGCTGTCGCTGTCGCGGGCAAAGCGCTCGTCGAGGTTACGGATAAACGCCGGACGGTTGCCCAGGTTGGTCAGGTTGTCGGTATAGGCCAGGCGCTCAATGCGCTGCTGGGCCAGTTTGGTCTGGGTGATGTCTTCGTAGATGCCGATGTAGTGGGTCAGTTCACGGTTATCGCCGTAGACCTTGGAGATCGACAGTTGGCCCCAGTAGGGTTCGAGGTTTTTGCGTCGGCTCTTGAACTCGCCCTGCCAGCTGTTGCTCTGGGCCAGGCTCGATGGTGCGTCGAACAGCAATTCGCTGAGGTTTTCCAGTGCCGGCAAATGTGCCAGGCGGTGGCCGTGGACTTCTTCGGCGCTGTATTGGGTGATCGCGGTAAAGCTTGGGTTGACGTACTCCACCACGCCGTCGCAGTTGACCAGCAGAAAGGCATTGGCGCTTTGCTCCACCGCGCGCTGGAACAGGTGCAGGGCGCTGGTGGCGGTACGGCGGTTGTGGTTGTTGATCACTTGCGCGAATTGGTCGGCCAGCTCGCCGGCAAAGGCAATTTCATCGGCCTGCCAGGCACGCGGGCTGCCGCCCTGTTCCAGGCACAGCACGCCGACCACCTGGCCATCGACACGGATACTCGCATCGAGCATCGCGTGGACGTCCCTGGCGCGCAGGTTTTCGACCATTTCACGGGTGCGGGGGTCGCGCATCGCGTTGGTGGCGTCGATGGCGCGGCTGGTGTGCAGGGCTTCCAGATAGTCCGGGAAGCAGCTTGCGTCGATCGGCTCAGGCAGGTGGTGCCGTTGGTCGTCGCGGTGGTAGGCCGAGATCGGCACCAGGCGCTGGCCTTCGAGGTTCCAGATGCTGGCGCAGTCGATCTGGTAGATGTCACAGGCGCTGCGGGTGATCAGCTCTGCGGCTTCCTGCAGCGAATTGTTGACGGTGTAGCGCTGGCGGGCCAGCAACAGGATCAACTCCTGCTGGGCACGCACCCGCTCCAGGTGCTGCAGCTGTTCCTGCTGGGCGCGCTGGTTGAGCTCCAGGGCGATCTGCAGGCGGCTGTTCTGGCTCTCCAGGTCCGCCGTGGGGGCGGGTGGGGGGATTTCACTGAACAGCCCGTCTACAACCATAAGGTAGCCGCGCAGCAGGTGGCGATTGTGCTGTTTGTAGGCTTCGCCCATTTCCAGCAGGCTCAGGGGGCCATCGTTGGTGTGCAGGGTATAGCGCACCAGGTAGTGAGGGCTCTCGCTCAGTTGCTGTTGGATGGTGTCGTGCAGTTGATAGCGTGCCTGAGGCTCCATCAGGCTGGCGAAGGGGGTGCCGAGCAGTGCACACAGCTCGACCGCCGACAGGCCGAATTGGCGCTCGCAGTTAGGGTCGAGGTACAGAAGGGCCCAGCTTGCCTCATTAAGCCGCTCGAAACGCAGCATACCGAGGCGCGAAGGCACCGGTAACTGCGTCACTACCTCGGCCGCCATACGGGCGACATCGGGTTGGCTTTTCATGGGGGGGGACTCACTTCAAATAACGCGTACGGCGCCGGGCTCACGCCCTCTTTACTGTTGCCTGCGGCAAGGTTGCATCATGCGGCGCGGGCTGACAAGAGAGGATGAAGGCTAAGTGCTATAAGGGGGTTATCGGCCGGGCGGGGGAATTCTTCAGTCAGGATGACAGAAGGTGTACAACCCTGTTCTGTCTGTAAAGAAAAGCAAAAAAAGCCCCGCCAAATTGACGGGGTTGAGGTACGAGCGTGGCGCTCGGAAATCGGTGCAACCAGGCCTCCCCGATGAAAGGGAGGCCGCTGTGGCTTACAGCAGGATGGTGCGGATGTCGTTCAGCAACTGGCTCAGGCGCTGGGTAAAGCGTGCAGCGGCCGCGCCGTTGATCACACGGTGATCGTAGGACAAAGACAGTGGCAGCATCAGCTTCGGCTGGAACGCTTTACCGTCCCAGACTGGCTGGATGGTGGCCTTGGACACACCCAGGATCGCCACTTCCGGCGCGTTGACGATTGGCGTGAAGCCAGTGCCGCCAATGTGACCGAGGCTGGAGATGGTGAAGCATGCGCCCTGCATGTCGTCCGGGGTGAGCTTCTTGTCGCGGGCCTTGGCAGCCAGTGCAGCGGCTTCGGCAGCGAGTTGCAGCAGGCTCTTCTGGTCAACGTTCTTGATGACCGGCACCAGCAGGCCATCCGGGGTGTCGACCGCAAAACCGATGTGCACGTACTTCTTGCGGATGATCGCCTTGCCGCTTGGTGCCAGCGAGGCGTTGAAGTCCGGCAGTTCCTTGAGCAGGTGCGCGCACGCTTTGAGCAGCAGTGGCAGCACAGTCAGTTTCACGCCGGCCTTTTCGGCCACGGCTTTCTGCGCAACGCGGAAAGCTTCCAGATCGGTGATGTCGGCCTGGTCGAACTGGGTCACGTGCGGGATGTTCAGCCAGCTCGCGTGCAGGCCGGCCGCGCCGATTTGCATCAGGCGGGTCATCGGCACTTCTTCGATTTCGCCGAAGCGGCTGAAGTCCACGGTACGGATCGGCGGAATGCCCGAACCACCGGTAGCGCCACCGGCAGCCGGCGCTTCCTTGGCTTTCTGCATCATGGTCTTGACGTAGACCTGCACGTCTTCCTTCAGCACGCGACCGTGAGGGCCAGTGGCTGACACAGCATTGAGCTCAACGCCGAACTCACGGGCCAGTTGACGCACGGCAGGGCCGGCATGAACCTTGGCACCGCTTGGCGCAGGTGCGGCAGCAGCAGGGGCCGGTGCGGCCTCGGCTTTTGCAGCGGGCGCAGGGGCAGCAGCCGGAGCCGGAGCCGCTTCAGCCTTGGCGGCCGGAGCAGCAGCCGGTGCTGGAGCAGCGGCAGGCGCAGAGCCTTGTACTTTCAGCTTGAGGATGAAGTCGCCAGTGCCGACTTCGTCTTCCAGCTTGACCGCGATGCTTTCCACAACGCCGGCAGCCGGCGAAGGGATTTCCATGGAGGCCTTGTCGGACTCCAGGGTGATCAGCGACTGGTCGGCTTCGACAGTGTCGCCGACCTTGACCAGCAGCTCGATGATCTTGGCCTTGCCCGACGAGCCGATGTCCGGAACATGAATGTCCTGGACAGTCGCTGCGGCTGGAGCAGCAGCCGGGGCTGCAGGAGCCTCGGCAGCAGCGGCAGGTTTTTCCGCGGCAGGCGCCGGTGCAGCAGCGGCAGCAGGAGCCGCATCAGCGGCACCTTCGATTTCCAGTTCCAGCAGTTCGTCGCCTTCTTTCAGGCGGTCGCCCAGCTTCACTTTCAGGCTCTTGACCACGCCAGCCTTGGGAGCAGGGATTTCCATGCTCGCCTTGTCCGATTCCAGGGTCAGAATGCTCTGGTCGGCTTCGACGGTGTCGCCGACCTTCACAAACAGCTCGATTACTTCACCTTCACCGCTGCCGATGTCAGGTACGCGAATGAGTTCGCTCACAAAAAGTCTCCTCAGCAGTCCAGTGGGTTGCGTTTTTCCGGGTTGATCCCGAACTTGACGATAGCGTCAGCTACCACCTTGGGTTCGATCTCACCACGGTCAGCCAAGGCTTCCAGGGCTGCCAACACCACGAAGTGACGGTCGACTTCGAAGAAGTGACGCAGCTTCTTGCGGCTGTCACTGCGGCCGAAACCGTCGGTGCCCAGGACTTTGAATTCCTTGGACGGGACCCACTGGCGAATTTGTTCAGCAAACAGTTTCATGTAGTCGGTAGAGGCAATGACCGGGCCTTTACGGCCGGCCAGGCACTCTTCGACATAGCTCTGCGCAGGCTTCTGACCCGGGTGCAGGCGGTTGTTGCGCTCTACGGCCAGGCCATCGCGACGCAGTTCGTTGAAGCTGGTAACGCTCCACACATCGGCGCCGACGTTGAACTCGTCACGCAGGATCTTCGCCGCTTCACGGACTTCGCGCAGGATGGTGCCGGAGCCCATCAGCTGCACGTGGTGCGCCGCTTCCTTGGTGTCTTCTTCGAGCAGGTACATGCCCTTGATGATGCCTTCCTCAACACCGGCCGGCATGGCGGGCTGCTGGTAGGACTCGTTCATCACGGTGATGTAGTAGAAAACGTCCTGCTGCTCTTCGGTCATCTTCTTCATGCCGTCCTGGATGATCACCGCCAGCTCATAGCCGTAGGTTGGATCAAAGGTGCGGCAGTTCGGGATGGTGGCAGCCAGGATGTGGCTGTGACCGTCTTCGTGTTGCAGGCCTTCGCCGTTCAGTGTGGTACGGCCGGCGGTACCGCCGATCAGGAAACCACGGGTACGGCTGTCGCCTGCTGCCCAAGCCAGGTCGCCGATACGCTGGAAACCAAACATCGAGTAGAAGATGTAGAACGGCAGCATCGGCTGGTTGTGGCTGGAGTACGAAGTACCGGCAGCGATGAAGGAGCTCATGGCGCCCGCTTCGTTGATGCCTTCTTCGAGGATCTGGCCCTTCTTGTCTTCCTTGTAGAACATCACCTGGTCTTTATCGACTGGCTCGTAGAGCTGGCCGACGGAGGAGTAGATGCCCAACTGACGGAACATGCCTTCCATACCGAAGGTACGGGCTTCGTCCGGGATGATCGGCACGATACGCGAACCGATTTCCTTGTCCTTGACCAGCTGCGCGAGGATCCGCACGAAGGCCATGGTGGTGGAGATTTCACGGTCGCCCGAGCCGTCCAGGATCGCCTTGAGGGTATCCAGCGGTGGTGTCGGGACGTTGAAGCTCTTGGCGCGGCGCTGTGGCACGAAACCGCCCAGTGCGGTACGACGTTCGCTCAGGTAGCGGGCTTCGGCGCTGTTCGGCTCCGGCTTGAAGAACGGCAGGTTCTCCAGCTCTTCGTCCTTGACCGGGATGTCGAAGCGGTCGCGGAACAGCTTCAGGCTGTCGACATCGACTTTCTTGGTGTTGTGCGCGGTGTTCTTCGCTTCGCCGGCACCGGTGCCATAACCCTTGATGGTCTTGGCCAGGATGACAGTCGGTTGTTCTTTGTGGTTGACCGCTTCGTGGTACGCCGCATAGACCTTGTACGGGTCGTGGCCGCCACGGTTGAGCTTCCAGATCTCGTCGTCGGACAGGTCGGCAACCATGGCCTTGAGTTCAGGCGTGTTGAAGAAGTGTTCACGCACGAACGCGCCGTCTTTGGCCTTGTAGTTCTGGTACTCGCCGTCGATGACTTCGTCCATGCGACGTTGCAGGATGCCGTCGACGTCCTTGGCCAGCAGTGGGTCCCAGAAACGGCCCCAGATGACCTTGGTCACGTTCCACTGGGCACCGCGGAACACGCCTTCGAGTTCCTGGATGATCTTGCCGTTGCCGCGAACCGGGCCGTCGAGGCGCTGCAGGTTGCAGTTGATGACGAAGATCAGGTTGTCCAGCTTCTCGCGGCCGGCCAGGGAGATGGCACCCAGGGATTCCGGCTCGTCGCACTCGCCGTCGCCCAGGAAGCACCAGACTTTCTGCTTGCCTTCCGGGATGAAGCCACGGGCTTCCAGGTACTTCATGAAACGTGCCTGGTAGATCGCCTGAATCGGGCCCAGGCCCATGGATACAGTCGGGAACTGCCAGAAGTCAGGCATCAGCCAAGGGTGCGGGTAGGACGACAGGCCCTGACCGTCGACTTCCTGGCGGAAGTTGTTCATTTGCTCTTCGCTGATGCGACCTTCCATGAACGCACGGGCGTAGACGCCTGGCGAGGTGTGGCCCTGGAAGTAGATCAGGTCGCCGCCGTGTTCTTCGGTCGGGGCCTGGAAGAAGTAGTTGAAGCCGATGTCATACAGGGTTGCACTGGAAGCGAAGCTGGAGATGTGACCGCCCAGGTCAGAATCTTTCAAGTTCGTGCGCATTACCATCGCCATGGCGTTCCAACGTACCAGCGAGCGAATGCGGCGTTCCATGAACAGGTCGCCAGGCATGCGTGCTTCGTGGGTAACGGGGATGGTGTTGCGGTATGGCGTGGTGATGGCGTAGGGCAGTTGCGAGCCGCTGCGGGTCGCGAGTTCGCCCATACGGGTCATCAGGTAGTGAGCACGGTCTTCGCCTTCTTTGTCGAGAACCGATTCCAGGGCGTCCAGCCATTCCTGGGTTTCGACGGGATCGAGGTCTTGCATGGCTTGCTCCAGGGCGGAAAGGCTACCAGAATCGGTTGCCTGAAGTTTGCGACTGGCCTTGTGGGCAGACGACATAAATTCTTGGATGGCCGAAGGTTGCTTCGGCGTCCTGTAGTTTTACTACAAATCGTCGGCCATTTCAGCCTTTCGAATGTATATACGAGTAGTAAAACTACACAAGACTGAGCGGATTGCTCGGTCTAGCTGGTGAGCATAATCGTTATTGTTGATCTTTTGCGAACAAGAAAAGGTAGAAGTTTAATGTTGCCTGCCAAAAATTACATATTTTCAGCTATTTATCACCTTTGTTCGACAGTCCTTCATCAAGCGCGGTGCTCGCCTTCACAGCAGCAAGCCATTTACGCGCCGACCAAGGATAGACCATGAGCCTTCCAACGCTGACCGAACTGCCGGCCATTCTGTTGCCAAAAGCCCAGCGGGCCGAGCAGTCATTTCGTGACGCCGTGGCCGCGCTGGACGCCGATCATGGCCTTTCTGCGTGGACGCCGCAACGGTGGGACGACTTCGCCCGGGTGTGCGCCGCCAGTGATTTCGTCATTGAACAGAGTGTTCGTGACCCTTTGATGTTGCTCGAGTTGGCTGCCTGGGGCGAGCTGGACCGCGGCTTTGCGCCGGGTGAGCTGTGCGGGCAGATTGCCGGGGCCGTGCAACAGGCCGAAACAGAAGATGAGCTGGGCCGCGTACTGCGTCGCCAGCGTACGCGCCAGCAAGTGCGCATCATCTGGCGCGACCTGACCCGCCAGGCCGACCTGGTGCACACCTGTCGCGACCTCTCCGACATGGCCGACGCCAGTATCGACCAGGCCTATCAATGGCTGTACCAGCGCCACTGTGTGCAGTTCGGCACACCGACCGGGCGGCGCAGCGGCGAGCCGCAGCACATGGTCATCCTCGGCATGGGCAAGCTCGGTGCGGTGGAGCTTAACCTGTCGTCGGATATCGACCTGATCTTCGCCTACCCCGAGGGCGGCGAAACAGTGGGCGTGAAGCGCTCCCTGGATAATCAGGAGTTCTTTATTCGCCTGGGTCAAAAATTGATCAAGGCCCTCGACCCGATGACCGTCGACGGCTTTGTGTTCCGTGTCGACATGCGCCTGCGCCCCTACGGTTCTGCCGGTGCCCTGGTGCTCAGCTTCAATGCGCTGGAACAGTACTACCAGGACCAGGGCCGCGACTGGGAACGCTACGCCATGATCAAGGCGCGCGTGGTCGCCGGTGACCAGGTTGCCGGTGCGCAGTTGCTCGATATGCTGCGACCGTTCGTGTACCGCCGCTACCTGGACTTTTCCGCCATCGAAGCGCTGCGCACCATGAAGCAGCTGATCCAGCAGGAAGTGCGGCGCAAAGGCATGGCCGACAATATCAAGCTGGGCTCGGGCGGCATCCGCGAAGTGGAATTTATCGCCCAGGCATTCCAGCTGATCCATGGCGGCCGCGACCTTAGCCTGCAGCAACGGCCGCTGCTCAAGGTGCTCGGCACCCTGGAAGGCCAGGGTTACCTGCCGCCGGCGGTGATCGCCGAGTTGCGCAATGGCTATGAATTCCTGCGTTACACCGAACATGCGATCCAGGCGATTGCCGACCGCCAGACCCAAATGCTGCCGGACAGCCCTGAAGACCAGGCGCGCATTGCCTTTATGCTCGGCTTTGCCGACTGGACGGCGTTCCATGAGCGCCTGATGTACTGGCGTGGCCGCGTGGACTGGCACTTCCGCCAGGTGATTGCGGATCCCGATGAGGAAGAAGGTGCGGAAAGCGAGTTGGTCGTAGGTGGGGAATGGTTGCCGCTGTGGGAAGAGTCCCAGGACGAAGAGGCCGCCTGCCGCCAATTGGCTGAAGGCGGCTTCACTGACGCCACCAAGGCCCTTAAAGCCCTGGCCAGTCTGCGCAACAGCCCGCAACTGCGCGCCATGCAACGCTTGGGGCGCGAACGCCTGGATGCGTTTATCCCACGCCTGCTGGCCCAGGCCGTCGAGCACGCCAACCCGGACCTGGTGCTGGAGCGCGTACTGCCGTTGGTGGAAGCTGTCGCCCGCCGTTCGGCCTATCTGGTGCTGCTGACGGAGAATCCCGACGCCCTGCGCCGCCTGCTGACCCTGTGCGCCGCCAGCCCGTGGATCGCCGAGCAGATCACGCGCTTCCCGCTGCTGCTGGATGAATTGCTCAACGAAGGCCGCCTGTTCAAGCCACCGCTGGCGCCGGAACTCGCCGCCGAGTTGCGCGAACGCCTCACGCGCATCCCCGAGGATGACCTGGAGCAGCAGATGGAAGCCCTGCGGCACTTCAAACTGGCCCACCGCCTGCGCGTGGCCGCTTCGGAAATCGCCGGCAGCCTGCCGTTGATGAAAGTCAGCGACTACCTGACCTGGCTCGCCGAAGCCATCCTCGAACAAGTGCTGGCCCTGGCCTGGCGCCAGACGGTCGCCCGGCACGGTTCGCCGCAGCGGTTGGACGGTACCCTGTGCGATCCTGGGTTCATCATTGTCGGTTATGGGAAAGTCGGCGGCATCGAATTGGGGCATGGTTCTGATCTGGATCTGGTGTTTATCCACGATGGCGATCCGCAGGCCGAGACCGACGGTGCCAAGCCGATCGACGGCGCGCAGTTCTTCACGCGCCTGGGCCAGCGGATCATTCACCTGCTGACCACCCAGACCAACTCCGGCCAGTTGTATGAAGTGGACATGCGCCTGCGACCTTCCGGCGCATCCGGGTTATTGGTCAGTTCCCTCGGGGCGTTTGACCGCTATCAACAAAGTGAAGCATGGACCTGGGAACATCAGGCCCTGATCCGCGCGCGGGTGCTGGTGGGCAGCCAGGATGTGGGCCACGCATTCGAGCAGGTACGGGCTAAAGTGTTGGGGCGTGAGCGCGACTTGGCGAAGTTGCGCCAGGAGGTCAGCGAGATGCGCGCCAAGATGCGTGACAACCTGGGTACCAAGGCCACGGCGGCCGGCACCGGTGCCAATGCCTTCGACGCCACGGTGCTGTTCGACCTCAAGCAGGACGCCGGAGGTATCGTCGATATTGAATTTATGGTGCAATACGCGGCTTTGGCGTGGTCTGCGCAACATCCATCGTTGCTGCGCTATACCGACAATATCCGCATTCTGGAAGGCCTGGAGCAGGTGGGTTTGATGCCCGCCGCCGATGCCCATCTGCTGCGTGAGGTGTATAAGGCCTACCGTTCCGCCGCGCATCGCCAGGCCTTGCAGAATGAGGCCGGTACGGTGCCCGGTGATCAGTTCGCTGACGAACGGCGCCAGGTGATGCGAGTCTGGCAGGCGCTGGGGTTGGGTTGAAACACTATTAGGGCGGGGAGGCATAAGCCTCCCCGCATCGTTTGTGGAAACTACATGAATATTCTGATCGTTGGGCCCAGTTGGGTCGGTGACATGGTGATGGCGCAGACACTGTTCCAGAGCCTGCGCGTGCGCAACCCAGACTGCCAGATCGACGTGCTCGCTCCTGAGTGGAGCCGACCAATCCTCGAGCGCATGCCCGAAGTGCGCAAGGCCTTGAGCTTTCCGCTCGGCCACGGTGCCCTGGAACTGGCGACCCGCCGTCGCATCGGTAAATCCCTGGCGGGCCAGTACGACCAGGCGATCCTGTTGCCCAACTCGCTGAAGTCGGCGCTGGTGCCGTATTTTGCCGGCATTCCCAAGCGCACCGGCTGGCGCGGCGAGTTTCGCTACGTCTTGCTCAACGACGTGCGCACGCTGGACAAGGCGCGCTACCCGCTGATGATCGAACGTTTCATGGCCCTGGCCTATGCGCCGGGTGCCGAGTTGCCCAAGCCATACCCGCGCCCCAGCCTGCAGATCGACCCGGTGACCCGCGATGCGGCACTCGCCAAATTCGGCCTGGCCCTTGATCGCCCGGTGTTGGCCCTGTGCCCCGGCGCCGAGTTTGGCGAGTCCAAGCGCTGGCCGTCGGAGCACTACGCCAAGGTTGCCGAGACCAAGATCCGTGAAGGCTGGCAGGTGTGGTTGTTTGGTTCGAAGAAGGATCACCCGGTAGGTGAGGACATTCGCCAGCGCCTGATCCCCGGCCTGCGCGAAGAAGCGGTGAACCTCAGTGGCGACACGTCCCTGGCCGAGGCCATCGACCTGCTGTCCTGCGCCGATTCGGTGGTGTCCAACGACTCCGGCCTGATGCACGTCGCCGCTGCGCTGAATCGCCCGTTGGTGGCGGTGTACGGTTCCACCTCGCCGGGCTTCACCCCGCCGTTGGCCGACCAGGTCGAGGTGGTGCGCCTGGGGCTGGATTGCAGCCCTTGTTTTGATCGCACCTGCCGTTTCGGCCATTACAACTGCATGCGCCAATTGCTGCCGCAGCCGGTAACCGATGCCTTGCAACGGTTGCAGGGCGACGTGGTCGAGGTTCACTGAGTTGCGGGTACTGGTAATCAAGACCTCATCCCTGGGCGACGTGATCCATGCCTTGCCGGCACTGACCGACGCGGCGCGGGCGATCCCTGGCATTCGCTTCGACTGGGTGGTGGAAGAAGGCTTCGCCGAAATCCCCACCTGGCACCCGGCCGTCGACAAGGTGATCCCGGTGGCGATCCGCCGCTGGCGCAAGAACCTCTGGCAAACCTTCAAGAGCGGCGAGTGGCGGCGCTTCAAGCAGCAAGTCCAGTCGACCAAATACGACCTGGTGATTGATGCCCAGGGCCTATTCAAAAGCGCCTGGCTGACCCGCTACGTGCGTGCTCCGGTGGCCGGATTCGACCAGCACTCGGCCCGTGAGCCGATTGCGGCGCGCTTCTATTCGCGGCGCCTGGCCGTGGCCCGTGGACAGCATGCGGTGGAGCGTTTGCGTCAACTGTTCGCCGTGGCCCTCGGCTATGACTTGCCCAAAGGCTTGGGTGACTACGGCCTCAGCACCGAAAAACTCCTCGGCCTGCCGCCGAAAAAGCCCTTCGTCCTGCTGCTGCACGGCACCACCTGGGACACCAAGCATTGGCCCGAAGCCTATTGGCGCGAGTTGGCTGAACGCATGGGCCGCCTGGGCGTGGACGTGAAGTTGCCCTGGGGCAACGCCGCCGAAAAGGCCCGGGCTGAGCGCTTGGCCCAAGGCCTGAACAACGCCGAAGTGCTGCCCAAGCTGAACCTGGCCGGTGTGGCCCGTGTATTGGCTGGCGCCCGCGCCTGTGTGGCGGTGGACACCGGATTGGGGCATCTGGCGGCGGCACTGGATGTGCCGACCATTTCCCTGTTCGGCCCCACCAACCCCGGCCTGACCGGCGCCTACGGCAAGGGCCAGATTCACCTGGCCAGCGACTTTCCGTGTGCGCCGTGCCTGCAAAAACAATGTACCTATCAACCGACAGCCGACGACCTGCGTCGGTTCGACATCAAGCGCGAGTCGCCCCTGTGTTTCACGCGCCTGAACCCTGAGCGTGTGGCAACCCGGCTGAGCACGTTGTTACTGGCTGAGGAGCTGCACTGATGCAACTGGCTTTTGTTCTGTACAAATATTTCCCCTTCGGTGGCCTGCAGCGCGACTTCATGCGCATCGCTCTGGAGTGCCAGCAGCGCGGCCATCAGATTCGTGTCTACACGCTGATCTGGGAGGGAGACATTCCGCCGGGTTTCGAAGTGCTGGTGGCGCCGGTCAAGGCGTTCTTCAACCATAAGCGCAACGAGAAGCTCAGCGCCTGGATGGCGGCCGACCTGGCCAAGCGCCCGGTGGACCGCCTGATCGGCTTCAACAAGATGCCCGGCCTCGACGTGTACTACGCCGCCGACGGCTGCTTTGAAGACAAGGCGCAAAACCTGCGCCATTCGCTGTACCGCAGTTTTGGCCGCTATCGCCATTTTGCCGAGTACGAGCGCGCGGTGTTTGCCAAGGACGCCAAGACCGAAGTCTTGATGATTTCCGAAGTGCAGCAGCCGCTGTTCATCAAGCATTACGACACGCCGCTGGAGCGCTTTCACCTGTTGCCCCCGGGCATTGCCCAGGACCGCCGCGCGCCGCCGAATGCGGCCGAGATTCGTGAAGGCTTCCGCAAGGAATTCAACCTGGGCGCTGACGACCTGCTGCTGGTGCAAATCGGTTCCGGCTTCAAGACCAAGGGCGTCGACCGTAGCCTCAAGGCCGTCGCCGCGTTGCCGGCTGAGCTGAAAAAACGCACGCGCCTGTTTGTAATCGGCCAGGACGACCCCAAAGTATTCCAACTGCAAAGCGCCACCCTTGGGCTGGGCGACAACGTGCAGTTCCTCAAGGGTCGCAGCGATATTCCGCGTTTCCTGCTGGGCGCCGACCTGTTGATCCACCCGGCGTACAACGAAAACACCGGCACCGTATTGCTCGAAGCCCTGGTGGCCGGGTTGCCGGTGCTGGTCTCGGCCGTGTGTGGTTATGCCCATTACATCGCCGAAGCCGACAGCGGCATGGTGCTGGACGAGCCGTTTGAACAGGCTCAGTTGAACCAGTACCTGGCGCAGATGTTGACCGATTCTGCACAGCGCGCGGCCTGGGGCCGCAATGGGTTGGCCTTCGCCGAGACGGCCGACCTCTACAGCATGCCGCAGCACGCTGCGGATGTGATTCTGGCGGAGCCAAAACGATGAAGTTGATTCTTGCCGAACCGTTCAAGACGCTATGGGCCGGGCGTGATGCCTTCGCCGAAGTCGAGAAACTGCAAGGCCAGGTATTCCGTGAACTGGCGGCGCGTCGCACGCTGCGCACCGAGGTGGATGGCCGCCCGTATTTCGTGAAAATCCACCGTGGCATCGGGTGGGCGGAAATCTTCAAGAACCTGATCACCGCCAAGCTGCCGGTGCTCGGCGCCGGCCTGGAATGGGATGCCATTCACCGCTTGCAGGAGATCGGCGTACCGACCATGACCGGCGTGGCCTTCGGCGAAAAAGGCAGCAACCCGGCGGACCAGCACTCGTTCATCATCACTGAAGAATTGGCGCCGACCATCAGCCTTGAAGACCTCACCGTCAACTGGGTCGCCGAACCGCCCACACCTGCACTGCGCCATGCGCTCACGGCCGAACTGGCGCGCATGGTCGGCGACATGCACCGGGGCGGCGTGAATCACCGCGATTGCTACCTGTGCCACTTCCTGCTGGACACGTCCAAGCCGATCGACGCACGCAACATCACGCTCTCGGTGATCGACCTGCACCGGGCGCAAATGCGCGCCCATCTGCCAATGCGTTGGCGCGACAAGGACCTCGCCGCGCTGTACTACTCGGCGCTGGAAATCGGCCTGACCCGGCGCGATAAACTGCGCTTCCTCAAGGGCTATTTCCGCCAACCGCTGCGTCAGATCCTGGCCGAGCAATCGGCGTCCCTGAGCCTGATGCAACGCAAGGCCGACAAGTTGTACGCCCGCAAGCAACGTTACGGGGATGCGATCTGATGGCGGGTTGGAACCTGGAACCTGCCTACGCCGCCTTGGCGGATGATTTTGGAAGTCTCGAAGCGGTGTTTGCCCTGCAAGGCGAGCGGCTGACCCGCGACCCACTGTCGGAAGTAATCCGGGTGGAGCGTGACGGGGTCAATTACTACGTCAAGCGCTACACGGGCGCCGGCAAGGGCCTGCGGCGTTACCTGGGCAAGCCGCGGGTCAAGTCCGAATGGCAGAACCTCAAGCGCTTCGCCAAGTGGGGCATTCCCACTGCCGACGTGGTCGCCTGGGGCCTGGAGCGCAGCGGCCTGGCCTATGATCGTGGCGCGATGATCACCCGCGAGTTGCCGAGGACAGAAGACCTCTCGGTCCTGGCCGAACGTAAGGATGCGCGCCTGCGCGATCCCAGGTGGGTCAGCGCGGTCAGCCGCCAGCTCGCCGAATACACGCGCACCATGCACGATCATCGCTTTACCCATAACGACTTGAAGTGGCGCAACCTGCTGATCGACGACCAGGCCACCCTGTACCTGATCGATTGCCCCAACGGCGATTTCTGGCGCGGTTTCTGGCTCAAGTACCGCATTACCAAGGACCTGGCCTGCCTGGACAAGGTGGCCAAGTATCACTTGTCGGCCACCCAGCGCCTGCGCTTCTACATGCAGTACCGTCAGTGTCGGCACCTGAGTGAGTCGGACAAACGGCGGATTCGCCACGTAGTGAAGTTTTTCGAGGGACGTGAATGAGTGATTTCCTGGCGGCTGAAGATCGCGCCCTGCTGGAGCGCCACGGCCTTGCGACCTTCGACGCCCTGTGGGCCAAGCAACTGGACGCGGTGGACGAGCCGAACACCAGCCGTGGCGGCTGGAGCAGCGTGTTTCGCCTGGAGCTCGACGGCCACGGTTATTACCTCAAGCGCCAGAGCAACTACCTCACGCGCAGCTTGCACCGGCCCTTGGGCGAGCCGAGTTTTTCCCGCGAGTTCCGCAACATCAGCCGTTACCGCAAGCTCGGGATCCCGGCGCTGCAGGCGGCGTTCTACGGCGAGCGCAAAGTCGCCGGTGAACACCGCGCGATGCTGCTGACCCGTGCCCTGGACGGCTGGAATGACCTGGATTCGTTGCTGGAACAATGGGCGCAACTGAGCGACGCCCAGCACCGCGCAATCCTTCTGGCCTGCGGCCTGTTGGCGCGCCGGTTGCACAGCGTCGGCCAGGTGCATGGCTGTTTTTACCCCAAGCATATTTTCCTGCAGGCCACTGGTGACGGCTACGCCGCGCAGTTGATCGACCTGGAGAAAACCCGCCCGCTGCTGTTCGGCTGGCGGGACCGGGTCAAGGACCTGGAACCGTTGTTGCGCCGTGCGCCGCAGTGGTCGGACGCACAGGTGCGTCAGCTGCTGGCGGCTTACCTCGATCAGCCCGAGGGCAGCGCACTCGTCACCGCCTGGCTGCAACGCCTGACGAAGCGGCGTAGCCACAAGGAGAACCGCTGATGCGTCTGTCCGAGTTGAAACACGCCGGCCGCACGCCGCGCCTGCCCCTCACTATCGACCTGGCGGATGCCGCCGGCCCTGGCCAACTGCAGCTGCTGAGCCTGTTGCGGGTGTTGCCGGGCGAGCGCTACGTGGGCGCGGCGGTATGGCGCGGGCGTCCGGTGCTGGCCAAATTATTGGTGGGCAGCAAGGCCGCGCGGCATTTCCAGCGTGAACTCAGCGGCGTTCGCCTGCTGGCCGAGCAAGGCCTGACCACCCCGCTATTGCTCGCCGATGGCTTGCAGGAAGGCGAGGGCGGCTGGCTGCTGTTCGAGTTTATCGAAGGTGCCGAGAGCCTGGCTGATGCCTGGCAGGCAGTCGAAGCGCTGCCGCCCCTGGCCGACGAGCAAACCGCCGTGCTGGCCGAGGCGCTGGGTGCGATCGGGCAGATGCATGCCAAGGGCCTGTGGCAGGAAGACCTGCACCTGGACAACCTGCTGCGTCAGGACGGCAAGCTGTACCTGATCGATGGCGCCGGTATTCGCGTCGAAGAGGCCGGCAAGTCACTGTCGCGTAACCGCGTGCTGGAAAACCTCGGGGTATTTTTCGCCCAATTGCCGAAAAACCTCGAGCCGTTTACCGAAGAATTACTGGTGTACTACCTGCTGGGCAACGGCGAGCACGCCTTGCCCCTCGAAGCCCTGGAAAAGCAGGTGCGCAAGGTCAGCGCCTGGCGCCTGAAGGACTTCTTGAACAAGGTGGGCCGCGACTGCACGCTGTTCAGCGTGGTGCGTGGCGCCTTTGCCTTGCGCGCGATTCGTCGCGAAGAAGAGTCCGCGATGCTGCCGGTGCTGGCGCAGGCGGATGCGCTGCTGGATCAGGGCCACCTGTACAAGACCGGTGGTGCGGCCAGTGTGGCCAAGGTCGAAGTGGCCGGCCGGCCGCTGGTGATCAAGCGCTATAACATCAAGGGCTTCGCCCATTGGCTCAAGCGCTTCTGGCGCCCGAGCCGCGCCTGGCATTCCTGGCGCGAAGGCAATCGCCTGGCCTTCCTCGGCATCGCCACGCCCAAGCCGCTGGCCGTACTGGAAAAGCGTTTTTTCTGGCTGCGCAGCCGCGCTTACCTGGTCACCGAATACCTGCCGGGCCCGGACATCATCGAGCGTTTCGCGCCCTATATCGAACACGGTGACGCGCCGGAAGATGAACTGCTGGCGCTGGACCATTTGTTCGCCGAGCTGATTCGCGAGCGCATCAGCCATGGCGACTTCAAGGGCCATAACCTGTTCTGGGATAAGGATCGCTGGTCGCTGATCGACCTCGACGCGATGTGCCAACACAGCTCTGCCGCCAGCTTCGCCCCGGCGTATGCCAGGGACCGTGCGCGGTTTATGCGAAATTGGCCTGAGAGTAGTGCGTTGTATCAGATGATTGATCAGCGTTTGCCGAAGCAACCGACCTGATCGTTCCCACGCAGGGTGAACGATCAAGAACTGTTGCCTGAGCAACAGTTATCGGACAGTTATTGGCCCAGAACGACAGCCCGCCTTAACCCGCAAACGTTATGCCCTTGATTTGATGCAATAAAAATCCTGGCACGGGCTCTGCAATGCCTCCTGGTGAACCCTTTCACCGGTCGCAGCGGAGCCCTGTATGCCTTCCAGCCTTTCCTCGTTTTCCCGTTTGATCTGCCTTGGCGCCGCGCTGTTGCTGGGCCATGTCGTCAGTGTCCAGGCAGCCGAGGGCGATGATGCGGTGCCGTCCCTGGCCGGCAAGCGCATTGCAGTGAGCATGACCGGCACCAGTCACTATTTCGATATCAAGGCGTTCCAGGCCCAGGTCGATGAGATCAAGCGCCTGGGCGGCACGCCGATCACCCTCGATGCCGGGCGTAACGACAAGAACCTGGTGACCCAACTGCAAACGGTGGTCACCCAGAAACCCGACGCCGTGATCCAGACCCTCGGCACCCTCAGCGTGATCGACCCCTGGCTCAAGCGCATCAGCAAGGCCGGCATCCCGTTGTTCACCATCGATGCACCGTCCCAATACAGCCTCAACAACACCACCTCCGACAACGTCGCCACCGGCAAGGCCTTGGCCGATCAATTGATCAAGGACGCTGGCGGCAAAGGCAAGATCCTGGTGTTCAACGGCTTCTACGGCGTGCCGGTGTGTGCGATCCGTTATGACCAGTTGAAGCTGGCGCTCAAGGATTACCCCCAGCTGGAAATCATCCAGCCGGAGCTTCGCGACGTGATCCCCAACACCGTGCAGGACGCCTATTCCCAAGTGTCGGCGCTGCTCAACAAATACCCGGCGGGCAGCGTCTCGGCGATCTGGTCGGCGTGGGATATTCCGCAACTGGGCGCGAGCAAGGCGCTGATCGATGCAAAGCGCACCGAGATCAAGACTTACGGCGTCGACGGTACGCCGGAAGTGCTGGCGCTGCTCGGCCAGGCGAATTCGCCGGTGGGGGCGGTGGTGGCGCAGCAACCGGCGTTGATCGGCAAGACCGCTGTGCAGAACGTGGCGCGTTACCTGGCCGGGCAACGTGACCTGCCCAAGGAAACCCATGTCGCCACGCTGCTGACCACCGCCGCCAACCTGGCGCAGGTTCAGCAACTGCGGGGTGACTGATGCCGGCATTGCACCTGCAACACCTGCATAAACGCTTTGGCGCCACCCTGGCGCTGGATGATGCGAGCCTTAAAGTCGAACGCGGCAGCATCCACGGCCTGGTCGGGGAGAACGGTGCGGGCAAGTCGACCTTGATCAAGATCCTGGCCGGCATCCACAAGGCGGACGCGGGGCAGGTGAGTATCGGTGGCCAGTCGTACGCCGCGCTTTCACCGCGTCAGGTGGATGCGCTGGGCGTGCAGTTCATCCATCAGGAGCGCCTATTGCCGGCGAGTTTTACCGTGGGCGAAGCGCTGTTTTTCGGGCATGAGTTGCGGCGCGGGCCGTTTGTGGATCGACGCCGGCAGCAGCGTGAAGCCGAGCGCTTGCTGGCGGAATATTTTGATCTGCAATTGCCCGCCGGCGCGCTGGTGAGTGAGCTGAGCAGTGCCGAGCGCCAGGTGCTGCAAATCACCCGTGCGTTGATTCGCCAGCCCAAGATTCTGGTGTTCGACGAACCCAGCGTGGCGCTGGTCAAGCGCGAAGTCGACCAGTTGCTGCGCATCGTCAAACGCCTGCGCGACCAGGGTTTATCCATCCTGTACATCTCCCATTACCTGCAGGAAATCGACAGCCTGTGCGATGAAGTCACGGTGCTGCGCAATGGTCGGGACGTGGCGGTGGTGCAGCCCCGGCATACGTCCAGCGCCGAGATTGCGCGGCTGATGGTCAATCGCGAAGTGCAGGAGATGTACCCCAAGGCCAAGGTTGCGCTGGGGGCGCCGTTGTTGCAGGTGCGCGGGTTGAGCCTGGCGCGGCGCTATCGGCAGATCGATCTGGACGTGCGGCGCGGAGAAATCGTTGGCCTGACCGGGTTGGTCGGCTCGGGAGCCAAGGAATTGTTCAAGACGCTCTTCGGTGTCGAGCGCGCCGACAGCGGCAGTGTGCATCTGGACGGGCGTCTACTGCGCCTGCGTTCGCCGGGCCAGGCGATTGCCGCGGGTATTGCGCTGGTGCCCGAAGAGCGGCGCAGCCAGGGAGTTTCGCCAGTGCTTTCGGTGCTGGAAAACCTCACGCTGGCGGGGCTCGGGCGGTTCAGCCGCTGGGGGTTGTTAAGCCGCCGCAAGGAGCAGGCGGAAAGCCTGCGGCTGATCGACGAATTGGCAATCAAGGCGCCTGGGCCCCAAGCGGCCGTCAGCCAGCTCAGTGGCGGCAACCAGCAGAAGGTCGCCCTGGGAAAATGGCTGAGCCGCCGCTCGGCGGTGTACCTGCTGGATGAACCCTGCGTGGGGGTGGATGTGGGCGCCAAGGTGGAGATCTATCGCTTGATCGGGCGCTTGGTGGAAGAGGGGGCGGCGGTGCTGGTGTTGTCTTCGGATTTGCCGGAGTTGTTGGGGATCAGTGATCGCATCCTGGTGTTGCATCGGGGGGAGATCGCCGCTGAATTCCGTGCGGGGGAAGCGGACAGCGATCAGTTGCTGGCCTGTGCGACGGGAGCCGTGGCTGCTGCGGCTTCAAACGTTCGCGAGGTGGAACATGCTTGACGCGGCGGCTCCTGGGTTATCGCAGCGGTTGTGGGTGCTGGTGCTGCGCCGTGGTTCGGTGGGCGTGTTTGTGGCGATCCTGCTAGGGTTTGCCGTGGCTGCGCCGAACTTTCTGTCGGTGGGTAATCTGGCCAATGTGTTCAGCCAGTCGGCGATCCTCGGTGTGCTGGCCTTCGGGCTCACCTGCGTGATTATCGGCGGCGGTTCTAACGTGGTGTCCGGAGGACTGGACCTGTCGCTGGCGGCCAACCTGGGGTTGTGCGCGGCGGTGTTCAGCCGCCTCAATAATGCCGGCCTAGATCTCGGGTTGACGTTGCTGCTGACCCTGGGCTGCGGCCTGGCGGTCGGCTTGCTCAATGGAATGGCCGTGGTGGTGCTGCGTTTGCCGCCGTTGCTGGCGACCCTGGCCAGCATGAATGTGTTGGCCGGGCTGGAGTTGGTGTTGACGGAGAACACGGTGGTCTCCACGGATTCGCCGTTACTGGACCTGCTCAGTGGCGGCGCCTGGTTGGGCGTACCGGCCCTGGCCTGGGTGTTGTTGCTGACAGCGGGGGCGCTGACATTGCTGATCCAGCATTCGGCCTACGGGCTGCGCCTGCATGCGGTGGGCGAATATCCTCAGGCGGCCGAAGCGGCGGGTATTGGCGTGTCCACCTACGTGCTGTCGAGCTATTTACTGTCCGGCCTGTGCGCCGCCGTGGCTGCGTTGTGTTCGGCGGCGTTTTTCAGCGGCAGCACTACCGGTTCCGGCGACATGCTGCTGTCGGTGGTGGCGATCGCCTTTCTCGGCGTGGTGTTTTCCCGGCGCCTGGTGGCGAGTATTCCGGGAACTTTGCTGGCGGCGTTGTTGATCGGTTTTCTGATCAATGGCTTTCAATTGCTTAACGTCTCCAGCTTTTGGGTCAATGGTGTGCAGGGCGTGTTGATCCTGCTGGTCGTCGCGGCGTCCAGTGCATTGAACCGAGGGGCGACGGCATGAACGCACGGGCCTTATTGCCGCTGACATTGCCACTGGTATTCACGCTGATTGTCGTGGTGTTTGCGCTGCAAGCGCCGGGCTTCCTCAGTGCAGGCAACCTGCAAAGCCTGGTGCTGAACAACTTCGTGCTGCTGGCGATTGTTGCCATCGGCATGACCTACGCGGTGGCGGCCGGTGGCATCGACCTGTCGGTGGGCACGGCGCTGGACTTTGCCAGTTTCAGTTTTGTCGTGCTGCTCAACGCCGGGCATGGCTGGGCGGTGGCCGTAACGGGCGCGCTGGCGGCGGCGCTGCTGGTGGGGCTGGTCAATGCGGGCTTGATTGCCGGGCTGCGGATCAGTCCGTTTCTGGCCACGCTTGGGACTTTGTTTATCGGCACCAGCGCCCAGCAATTGCTCTCGGACGGCGGCCAGCCGATCTATATCGTCCAAGGCTTGAAGCCTGAGCTGACGGGGCTGACACCGCTGCTGATCGTATTGGGGCTGGCGCTGTTCTATGGCCTGGCACTGGCGCGCGGACGCCTGGGTCGCGAATTGCTGGCCCAGGGCACCCAGCCGCTGCTGGCGTATTACTCGGGGTTGTCGGTGCGGCGCATCGTCACCGTCGTGGCCCTGGCTACCGCCCTGGCCTGTGGGGTGGCGGGCGTGTTGCTCGGTTCGACAGTCAGCGCCTATGTGCCGCTGTCGGGTAATGCGTTTTTGCTCAATGCGATTGGTGCGGTGTTTATCGGTACCACCTTGAGCAGACAGGGCCGGGCGAATATTCCCGGGACCCTGCTGGGCGTGTTGTTTATCAACGTGATCGCCAACGGCCTGCTGCTGATCGGCTGGAATTTCTACTGGCAGCAGGTGGCGACCGGGGTGCTGATCTTTATCGTGCTGAGCTTCAGTTTTGCCAGCCGGCGGATGCTGGAGCGCGTCTAGTGTTGCACCCCGAAAGCTGGACTCCATCCGACGCTTGGGGACATGAGCAAGCTCCCCTGATTGCACAAACAATTTCAGGCGACCGAATTCCTGTGGCAAGCCCGCTCGCCACAGGGGTTCCGGTTTGCTGCGCGACAGCGCTATGTCGAAGAGGTAGCGGGGGCCTTCCACATTTAATGTGTGGGGCGTTCAGAATTGATACTCGGCACCCGCCCCGGCATACCACGAGCGCCCGGGTGCCGCCTCGTAGTAGCGGCCGTTGCCGTCGCCGACGATCACCGAGCCGACGTACTGGCGGTCCAGCAGGTTATCCAGGCGCAGGGTCTGGTGGAAGGTCCAGTGTTCGACCTTCTGCTCGAACCGTGCGCGCCAGTTGAACACGCTGTAGCCCGGCGCGGCGTGTTGGCTGTTGGTGTCTTCGACGTAGACCTTACTGCGGTACATGCCTTCGACAGCGGTGCTGACCCAGTCCCGGGGTTTCCAGTTCAGCTCGGCGAACAGCGTGGTTTGGGGTACGCCGGGAAGGTAGTTGCCTTTGTCCACGGGAGTTGTGCCACTTGTGAAGTCGCTGTCGTAGGTAGCTTGCAGGCGGGTGTAGGCGAGGTTGGTGCTCCAGTGTTCGGCGAGTTGGCTTTCGATACCCAGTTCGAAACCCCGGCGCAGGGTGCGGCCGGCGTTTTGGTAAGTAGTGCGCCCTCCGCTGGATTGCTGCACTACCAGTTCGTCTTCAGTGGTGATCTGAAACAGGGCTGCATTCACGCGGGTGTCCTGGCCAATGCGAGCTTTCAGGCCAACTTCATACTGTTTGCTGACCGATGGCTTGAGCGCAAAGTTGAAGCCGTTCGCCGTGCTGGAGTACGCGGACTCGGCCTGGGTTGGGGTTTCGAAACCTTTGCCCGCGCTGACATAACCGTGCAAGTCAGGTGTGAAGGCGTACATGACGCTGACCGACGGAGTGTTCTTCTGGTAGGTCTTGCTGCCGCTGTCGTTGCCGTCGCTGAGGAAGTGATCGTCTACGTCCATTTCCATGGTGCTGTGGCGCAGGCCCGCTTGCAGGGTCCAGTCACCCAGCAGCCAGTTGGCTTGCACGAACGGGTCGAGGCTGGTGGCGGTATCGATTTCATCGCGGCCCAAGGCCCCTTTGACACCATGCACCCCGTTGACGGTGTTGGAATAACCTTGGCGATCATCCTGGCTGCGGTCGTAGTCGAGGCCGGTGATCAGGGTCAGCTCGCCGGGTGCGCTGGTGATGGGTTGCAGCCAATGGAGGGAGCCGCCATAAAACTTGCGGTCGAAAGCCACCACACCGCCGCGAGCGTTAGCCGGATTGGCGGCTCCACTGCCGAACTTGTCCGGGATCGACAGATACTGAATCACACTCCGGCGCCCGGTATACCCGTTCACCTGCAGCGTCGCATCACCGAAGTACCGCTCATAATTCATGCCCAATTGCTGATGATCGATACTTTTGCGCGTGTTGTACGTCAGCGCATTGGTGCTTACCGAGCGCGGGTCGGCCTTGTAGGCGTCCCAGGTCTGTCCCAATGGATCCTGGGTGCCATTCTGCTCCAGGCTGCTGTAGATCAGCGCGAGCTTGCTGTCGTCATCCGGTTGGACATTGAGCTTGGCGAAGGTCTGGTCGCGACGGGCGCTGCTGTGGTCGCGGTAGCCGTTGGTGTCCATGCGCGAGGCGTCGAGTACAAAGCCTGCGCCATTCGCCGCGCCTTCGGCGTTCAGGTGGTTTTTGTTCAGGCCGTCGCTGCCCACCAGGGTTTCGGCGCCGATGCGCGGCGGGCCTTCGCCATCGCGGGAAAACATCTGGATCACGCCGCCGGCATTGCTGCCATACAGGGTGGCGGCCGGGCCGCGTAGCACTTCGATGCGCTCGGCGGTGTCGAGGTTGAACGTGGCGGCCTGGCCCTGGCCGTCCGGGGTGCTGGCGGGAATGCCGTCGGCGATCAGCTTGATGCCGCGCACACCGAAGGCCGAACGGGCGCCGAAGCCGCGGGAGGAAATCTGCAGGTCCTGGGCATAGTTCTGGCGGTTCTGCACCACCAGGCCTGGCACGCGGGACAGGGCTTCGGAGGCGTTGATGCCCAATTGGCCGTCGCTGATCTGCTCGCGGCTGATGCCGTCCACCGAGTACGGCAGGTCGAAGGTCGGGCTGGCGCTGCGCGAGCCGGTAACGACGCTGGGGTCGAGAATCAGGGCGGTATCATCAGCCTGGACGACGCCGCACAGGGCGAGCAGGCCGGGCAGCAGCAGGTTGCAGCGGGCGAAGGGGGTCATGAGTCAGCCGGAATCCGTGGCGCTTAGGGTGTAAACGCGCAAAAGGGCGCGAGTTTAGTGGCTTGGAGGATTTTTATCATTCAGGAATCCGGCAGTGCGACCGATCAGCACGGTCGCACTGGGCGCAGGCGGGGCGCGTCAGCGTGATCGGCCCTTGCGAACGGCGATGGCGGGCGACTCTTGCCGCTCGCCGCTAACAGCTTTCCACTGCTTTTGAGCTATAATCCCGCCCTTTAGCTGTTTCCTGCCCAGGCGGGAAGCACACTTTTTTCAGGCGCAACCCGCCTGCATGCAGACTAAAAGAGGCTAGACCCCTGTGGCATTGACGATTCTTGGCCTGTCCGGCGCCCTTAGCCATGATCCTTCCGCAGCCTTGTATATCGACGGCAAGCTGATCGCGGCCGCCGAAGAAGAGCGCTTCGTACGCGACAAACATGCAAAGAACCGCATGCCCTACGAGTCGGCGAAGTTCTGCCTGGAACAGGCCGGCATCAAGCCTTCCGACGTTGATGTGGTGGCGATCCCGTTCGCCCCGATCAGCCTGTTCGGCGAGGCGCGCTGGCACTACGCCAAGCGTTACTGGTACGCCCCGGACCGCGCACTCGACGCTATCCTGATGGGCAACCGTCGCTACAAGCGCTACCGCAACAAGATCGTCTGGTGCCTGGAGCAACTGGGCTTCGATCCGAAGAAAATCAAGATTGAACCGGTTGAACACCACCTGGCCCACGCGTCCAGCGCCTACCACTGCTCCGGCTTCCAGGAGAAGACCGCGATCCTCGGGATCGACGGCAAGGGTGAGTACGCCACCACGTTCTTCGGCTACGGCGAGAACGGCAAGATCCACAAGATCAAGGAATTCTACGATCCGGACTCCCTCGGCGGCCTGTACGGCGCGATCACTGAGTTCCTCGGTTTCGAGATGCTCGACGGCGAGTTCAAGGTCATGGGTATGGCGCCTTACGGCGATGCCAGCAAATACGATTTCTCGCGTCTGGCTTCGTTTGAAAACGGTGAGTTGGTGATCAACACCGACTACGCCAACGTCATCGGCCTGCGCCGTTATAAAGAGAAGGGCAAGGGCTTCTACTTCTCGCCGAAACTCATCGAGTGGCTGGGCCCCAAGCGCGAAGGCGACATCGCCGACGAGCCGTACATCCACTACGCCGCCAGCATGCAGGCGTTGTTTGAAAAGCTGGCCTTGCAGATGATCGACCATTACCTGGGCGACATCCTCAAGGACACCGGCAAGCTGGCCTTCGCCGGCGGCTGCGCGCTGAACGTCAAGCTGAACCAGAAGATCATTGCCCGTGACGACGTGAAGGAGCTGTTCGTGCAGCCGGCGTCCGGCGATGCCGGCACCGCCGTCGGTGCCGCCGCCTACGTGTCCCACGCCCGTGGTGTACCGGTGGAGAAGATGGAACACGTCTACCTCGGCCCGTCCTACAGCAACGAAGACGTAATCGCCGCGTGCGCCAGGCACGAGAGCAAGCCGAACTGGCGCAAGATCGAGAACATGCCTGCGCGCATCGCCAAGATCATGGTCGACGGCAACCCGGTGGCCTGGTTCCAGGGGCGCATGGAGTTTGGCCCGCGCGCCCTGGGCGGTCGTTCGATCATCGGTTGCCCAAGTGCAACCGGCGTGGCAGACCGCATTAACCACCAGATCAAGTTCCGCGAGCGCTGGAGGCCTTTCTGCCCGTCGATGCTCGACACCGTGGCGCCGCAGATGATCAAGGTCGACCACCCTGCGCCGTTCATGACCTTCACCTTTGAAGTGTCGGAAGAGTGGAAGACCCGCGTGCCGGAAGTGGTCCATGAAGATGGCACCTCCCGCGCCCAGGTGCTCAAGCGCGAATACAACCCGCGCTACTACGACATGATGAAAGAGCTGGAAGTACTGACCGGCAATGGCGTGTCCCTGAACACCTCGCTCAACCGTCGTGGCGAAGCGATGATCTGCTCGCCGACCGACGCGCTGAACATGTTCTTCGGCTCCGACCTGCAATACCTGATCATGGAAGACATCCTGGTCGTCAAAGACGGCGTGGACCCTTATGACGCGCTCGGCTGAACGCCACGTCCTGCAGTTCTGCCATGGCTATGACGGGCCGTTCCTGGACTGCGCGCGGCAGTACGCCAGCTTGTTCGCAGACTCCGGCTACAAGGTGACCACGGTGTTTCTCACCGGGGTCGCCGACCCGCAAGTGGCCGCCGGTTGTGCGTCCGATGAGGTGTTGTTCATGGAATTCAGCTCCAAGGCCATTCGTGGCCTGAAGCTGGGTGCCATCCGTGAACTGCGCAAGATCGCCGCGTCGCGCAACTTCAGTTTTTGTATCGCGCACCGTTTCAAGCCGATCTACATTGCCTTGCTCGGCACGCGGCTGCCGGTGATTGGCGTACATCACGCCTTTGGTGATTACCAGCGCCGCAGCCGCAAGCTGTTTGCCGGGATTTTCCGCAAACGCTTGAGCCTGCTGGGTGTTTCCGACGCGGTGCGTGATGACATGCGCCACTGCTTGCCGACCTGGCCTGCGGCACGTATCCAGACCTTGTATAACCGCATCGACGTTGACGCTTTGCAGGCCACCCAGGTGCCTGCGCATGAGGCGCGCGATGCGCTGGGGTTGTCGCCGGACGAGTGGGTGGTCGGCAATGTCGGCCGCCTGCACCCGGACAAGGACCAGGCCACGCTGCTCAAGGGCTTTGCCCAGGCGCTGCCGCACCTGCCGGCTGAAAGCCGCCTGGCGATCCTCGGCAGCGGGCGCCTGGAGCAGGACCTCAAGGCCCTCGCACACGAGCTGGGCATTGCCGACAAGGTGTTGTTCCTCGGCCAGGTGCCGGAGGCGCGCCGGTATTTCCGTGCATTCGATGTGTTTGCCCTGAGCTCCGACCACGAACCTTTTGGCATGGTGCTGCTGGAAGCCATGGCGGCCGGCGTCCCGCTGCTGGCCACGGCCTGTGGCGGCGCGAAGGAAGTGGTCGAAGGCGTGGGTATCCTGTTTCCCTTCGGCGATGCCGAACACCTCGCCCAGGGGCTGCGGCACCTGGCAGCGATGGATCAACACCAGCAACGGCAGTGCGCCGAGATGATGCTGGAGCGCCTGCGCGAGCGTTTCTCGGACCAGGCGGTACGCGATACCTTCTGGCAATTGCCGCACGTTATTGAACTGACTGCGGGGGCTTGATGCTCAATCGATTCCAAGGCTGGCGTGAGCGTGGCTGGTCCGTCGTCGACGCGCCGGTCTACAGCGATGCCTGGCAGCGTTTTGGCGGCAGTGTCGCGACCCATCCGCAAGTGATCGAACGTTTGGCCGGGCTGGCCGACATCCCGGTGCGTTACCTGGCCTGGGAGCAGGGTGGCGAGCTTCAGGCGTGCATCGCGACCTGGGGGCGCGACCTGGCCTTGTCCAAGGATGTGCTCAAGCAGCGCGGCAAAAAAGGCTTGTTCGACCTGGGTAACGCCGAGTTGATCCTGCCGGCCGCGCCTGCAGCCCAGGCGCCCTTGCGGCACCGCGCACGCTACTTGTCGGCGCTGAACGAAGGCCGTTTCAGCGGTCTCAAGCCCCAGGCCGAACAATTGGCCATGGCCCGCACCCCGGAAGAACTGTCGAAGAAGTTTCGCTACAACCAGCGTCGCGAGCTGCGCTTGCTCGAAGAGGCCGGGGGTGTGGTGCGGCCGGTGAGCGAGTTTTCCAGTGGGGAACTGGCTGCGATCTACTGCGACCTGTTCCTGCGTCGCTGGGGCTTTGTCGCCACGGGCGCCGAACGTATGGCCGAGGTGATCGAGCTGTTGCGCGAGTGGCTGATCGGCTCGGTGATTTTCCTCAATGACGCGCCCATCGCTATCCAGTTGGTGTACCGGGTCGAGTCACCGGAGTGGATCAGCGTGGAGTACGTCAATGGCGGCGTCGACCCGCAAACCCGTGCGTTCAGTCCGGGCAGTGTCCTGAGCTTCCTCAATACCCAGAGCGCCTGGGAACAGGCGCGTGAAGTCGGCAAGCCGCTGCGTTTTTCCTTTGGGCGTGCCGACCGCGAGTACAAGGACCGTTGGTGCAACCCTGTGCCGGTGCTGACCGTATGAGCCGCAAACAGCAATTGCTCAAGCGCCATCGGCGCAATAAACGGGTCGGCTTGCTGATCGGCCTGCTGTTGCTGGTGGTGATTGGCCTCTGGGTGGCCTGGTGGCTGCCGTTGGTGCTCGGTGTACTGGCCTGGGTCGCCCACGAGGCATGGTTTGCCGACCATCTGTTTTATGCGCCCAACGAAGACTACCAATACCGGTTTTCGGCGGATGCCGAGGTGGCTGGGGTTCGCTTCGAAGGTAACCGGCTGCGGGTGGATTCGCCGCTGCAAGCCGAGGCGACGCTGGTGTTGGCTATCAAGGTCAAGGGCAGCTGGCTGGGACGTTTTCTCGACCCTGTGGTTGAAATTTCGGCGGGTGACAACACGGACCGGCAAGCTTTCGAGCGTGGGGTAAACGGTGTCCGTTATCTGAACCTCAGTGGCTGGGCACCGGCCCTGATGTCCGGTGAGCTGCGTTTACGCGGGCGCTTTTGCAGCCTGCAGGGCGCTCCTCGGCTGTGGGCCTGGGGCACGCCGGATTATTCGGCGCAACGGGTCATGGTTATCGCGCCTCACGCCGACGATGCCGAACTGGCTGCCTTTGGCCTTTACAGCCAGGCCGACAAGCCGTGGATCGTGACCCTCACCGCCGGTGAAATCGAAGCCGAGCACTATCAGCACATGGGCCTGGATCCGGTCGAGGCCGCGCGAATCAAAGGGCGCCTGCGTGCCTGGGACAGCATTGCCGTGCCGCTTTGGGCCGGGGTGCCACAGGCGCACTGCGTACAGCTGGGTTACTTCTGCCTGCAACTGCCGGCGATGCGCGCTGCGCCTGATCAGCCGATCGCTTCGCGCGAGGCCGACCTGTCGGATACCCGCCTGTTCCGCCAATTCAATCCTTTCCCGTTGCCGGCGGATGCCGATGGCCTGCCGACCTGGCAGAACCTGCTCGCTGATCTGCGTCAGTTACTGCTGACCGCACGCCCTGAAGTGATCGTCTTGCCCCATCCGATCCTGGATCCCCATCCTGATCACATCTGCGCGCAGCAAGCGGTGATCGAAGCCTTGCAGGGTTTGGAGTGGCAGCCGACCACCGTGCTCGGTTACGCCAACCACCTGCATGACAACGACCGCTGGCCCATGGGGGACGCGGGTGCCGGTATTGCCTTGCCGCCGCTGTTCGATGACGCGCAGGAACTGTGGCCGTGCAGCCTGTCGCTGTCGCCGGCACAGCAGCGCGACAAGGCCATGGCGCTGGGCATGATGCATGACCTGCAACCCGCCCCGCCGTTCAAGCGCCGTGTGCGGCGCTGGCTGCAGCGGGTCTTGGCGGGGCGGGCGCGGTCGCCTTATGGTGAGAACGAGTTTTTCCGCAAGGCCGTACGACGGCATGAGTTGTTCTGGCGTTTGTGAAAGGAAAGGTCATGAAAGTTTTGTTTCTGGTACAGAAAGAACAGCGCGCGATTCTGGATCGCCTGTACGAAGGCATCGCCGAGCACTGCGAGTGTGATACGCGTTGGCTGAGTAGCGCTGATCAGCGCAACCTGCGCGCTTACTTCAGGCGCGAAGTCGACGTGACCCGTTATGACCGCATCGTGTTTTTCCTGCGGTTCAAGCAGGAAATTCGCCAGGCCGGCTTTATCCGTACGATCCCGAACCTGGTGATCCTCGAACACGACGCCTACCAGAACTACATTCCCTGCAAGTACACGGGCAAGTTCAGTGCCCATTACCGTCGCTTGCCGTGGGCCCGGATCATCAGCTCGGGGTATATGGTGACCGAGCGCCTGCGCGCCGAGGGCTTTGATGCGGTGTTCGTGCCCAAGGGCTACGATCAGGCGCTGTTGCAGGCCCAGGGGTTGGAGCGTGACATTGAGCTGGCATTTGTCGGCAGCACCAACAGCGTGGCCTATAGCGGTCGCAAGGCGTTGCTCGATGAGTTGGCCCGCGTTGAACCTTTGGTGGTCACGCGCACCAAATCGGGTGAGGAATATTGCACGACCCTCAACCGGATTCGGTTTTTCGTCAGTGCCGACGTGGGCATGGGCGAGTATATGATCAAGAACTTCGAGGCCATGGCCTGTGGTTGTGTGCTGTTGGCGTTTGACCAGGGGGCCGGGGAAAACCAAGCCCTTGGCTTCAAGGACATGGTCAATGTGGTGTTCTACAAAGACATTCCCCAGTTGCAGGAAAAACTCGCCGCATTGCGATCAAATCCTCAACTGGCGGCCGAGATTGCGCGCAACGGGCAAGACCTCGCGGTCAGCCAGTTCAGCTTTGCGCGCATCGGCCAGCGCATTGTCGAGGCCCTGGAGCCGCCGCTGCGTCCCCGAGCACCGTTGAGTTTGCTGGAAACATTGCGCTTGAAACTAGGCGTTTGATATCTGCCAGTGGCCGCGTCTGGTGGCCTTATGATATTTCGAGGCTTGAATGCAGTTCTCCCCTCAAAGCGATATAACGCTCGTCGTGACCAGTTGTGGTCGCTTCGATTTGTTGAAGCGCACGCTCGCGAGCTTCGATCTGTTCAATACAGCGACCATCCGCGAAGTCTTCATTACCGAAGACTCTGGCGATGACGCGGTACGCCTGGCGATTCCTGAGCATTGGCTCGGCCATTGTACGTTCTTGATCAACCGTCCGAAGCTGGGGCAATTGGCATCCATCGACTTGGCCTATGGGTTGGTCAAGACCCCGTACATATTCCATTGCGAAGATGATTGGGCGTTTTATCGACCCGGTTTTGTCGAGGATTCCAAGACGGTCCTGGAGCAACGCCCCGATATTCTGCAGGTCTGGTTGCGTAATTACGTTTACGATTTACAGGTGCACAGTCCCTATATCCATCTGGGGGCGCGTGAGGTGATTGGTGGGGTGCCTTGTTATCCCTTGCTGTCCGATAAGCCTGACTGGCAGGGGTTTTCGCTGAACCCGGGCCTGCGGCGTATCAAGGAATATTGGTTATGTGCGCCCTATGCCGGTTTTGAAGGTGAGAAGGGGCTTTCCAGGCGTTACGCGCAGTTGAACCTGCCCGCGGTTACCCTGGAAGGTGATGCCGTTTTGCACACCGGTTTTGGTTTGCATGTGGCGACGGCAGCAGAGCGCTTGACCAAGGCGCGGCGCAAGCGGCGAGAGCGGATCAAGCTGGTGCTCATGCTGATCCTGGGGGTTGGTATCGGCTGGTTGATCCACCAGTAAATACGACGAGCTCTACCAACGCCGCATAAGGTTTTTTCGATGAGTATTCTCAACATCATGTGGGCTGGTGGCTCTGCATTTGCTTCGGTGCAGAAGGTTCATCAGCAAATATTGTCCCATGCCGACGGCGACGTGCCGATTCACACCTGGTTGCTTCAGGGCAGTGCGGTTGGTAGCGATGGCCTGGTCGAACAGGCCGTCGAGTGGAACCTCTCGTCTGCCAGGCTCAAAGGGCGGCACCTGTGGAAGTGGCTGATGCCCTGGATGCGCGCGCGCTTCCAGAAGGCCCTGCCTGAAGATGTGCAGGTTGTGCTGCTTGATGGCATCGGTGTCGCGCGGGTGCTTCTACCGGTGCTCAAGCACCTGCCGCAGGTGCGGGCAGTGGTGATTTTTCATGGTGTCACGCGCTTGCGCAAAGCTGATCACAAGCTCTTCGAGCAGTTCCCAGCGTCGCAACTGACGCTGGCGGCCGTGTCGCAAACCCTCGCCAGCTCCCTTGAACGTTACCTGCAACGGCCCGTGGCGGTGTTGCGCAGTGCCTTCGATCCTGCTGTGTTTCGTGCCGCAGCGCTTTCCCGTGAGCAGGCTCGCTCCTGTCTGGACTTGCCGTTGGAGAGCTCACCGGTGGTGGGTGCGGTAGGTCGGTTGGTAGACGGCAAGGGGTTTGGCTGTTTGCTGGAAGCCTTTGCCAGTGCAACGGCCGATCAGCCGGGGGCGCGCCTGGTGATCGTCGGCGAGGGGCCGGCAAGACCCAGGCTTGAGGCGCGTATCGAGGCGCTTGGCTTGCGCGACAAGGTGTCCTTGCCGGGGCATCTTCCTGAGGCGGCGACCCTTTATCGGGCGTTTGACTGGGTCGCCATTCCGTCGACGGAAGAGGGCCTGGGGTTGATCCTGCAAGAGGCGGTGATGGCTGGCGTGCCGGTACTGACCAGTGAGCTGGCGGTGTTCCGTGAACAACTGGGTGATGCCGGCTGGTACGCGCCCGTAGACAGCACCGCGTCCTGGGCTGACCTCCTGACCCGTGCGTTCGTGAGTTCCGGCGAGCAGGTAGTCGAAGCTCAGTCGCGGGCGTTGGCGCCGGAGCAGGCCTGGAATGATTTCACTGAAACCACCCGGCGGCTGTTCTCATGCTGCTAGCAGCGCTTGCTCCAGTGCTTGCATTGGAAAGCGCTCGTTCAGCTTCTCGCGCGCAATATAGCGAGCGAAGTGTTGCAGGTTGCGCCTTGCCAATTCCGGGTTCAAGGGCGCGCGCAGGAAACGCATGTCGGCCACGTCGATCAGGCCCATTTCATTGTCCGGTGTCACGACAATATTGCCCAGGTGCAACGAGCGGAAGTAGATGCCCGCGCCATGCAGACGGCGAATAAGGGCCACGAGCGGGTCGAGGTTCGTGTGCCAGTCAAAGCCTTCACGATTGGAAATCTGGCGCAGCGTTTCGCCCGGCAAAGGACGGTAGAGTACGGCGGTCATGCCGGGCCTCGTCAGTTGAAAGAACGCGAGCACGGTCATGGTCGGGATGCCGCGCTGTTGCAACTGCGCCACATTGTCGATGAAACGCTTGGAGTACGGGCGAAACAGCGCGGACGAAAGCAGGCGCTTGCGACGAAACAGTTTGAGGATATTCCCGTCGGTCAGCAGGTAGACTTTGGGGCCATAGCTGTCCTGTTCCAGGATTTTGGCACCTTCAATCATCGCGGTTAAATCGGCTTGGGAAAGCCTTGAACATTGCATCGTCGGAAAGCCTTGTGGGAGTCGCGGGCACAGTGGTCGGTAATAATGCCGAAAGTTTTGGGTTTTAACCATGCCGGGTTGGCGGGTTGAACGTATTCAGGAGCGGGTGATGCAAGCAAGTCGTTGGGCGCAGGTATGGATGATTTTCGGGTTACTTTGGTTTTTGTTGGCGATTGCTTTTGCCCCGACCAATAAGATTTATCAACAGGGTTTGACACTGTTTCTGTGGTTGCCGGCGATGGTGTTTGCCTGGTCGGCCCGTGAGCGTCTCAAGGAAGTCTGGCGCGAACAGCGCTGGCTGTGCCTGATGGTCGCCGCGCTTGCCGTCTGGGGGGCGATCAGTCTGTTGTGGACCAACGCCCAAGACCCGTCGCGCGAGGCCAAGCGTCTGCTGTACATCGGCGTGTTCCTGCTGTTCTTCCCGGTGTTTGCGTGTGGTCGAACTGAAGGCGTCATTCGTGTGATGCAGTGGGGCGGCTTCGGGCTTGCCGTGTCGTCGCTGGTGGCGATCATCAAGTTCTATGGCTTTGAGCAGAATGCCTGGAATGCCCGCCTCGAAGGTTTAGGGCAGTTGTCCCACCCGATATTGGGCGCCTACGTGATTGGCCTGGCTGCGGTTTGGCTGTTGCACTGGTTGCCCCGTGGTCGTTGGATGCAAGTGGCGTGGGTGCTGTCTATCGGTTTTCTCGGGCTTTTCGTGGTGTTGAGCCAAAGCCGTGGTGCCGCACTGGCCTTGTTGCTGACTGTGGTGGCAATGCCCGCCTGGTGCCGTGACCGCCGTAGCACGGTGATTGCCATTGGCGCGGTCATCGCGGCGCTAGCGGTGTTCTTCGCCATGCAGTCCCTGATGCTGGCCCGTGGTGTGTCTTACCGCCCGCAGATCTTCATGGCCGCCGTGCAGATGATCAGCGAGCGCCCGTGGACCGGCCTGGGGCTGGGCGGGGACTACAAGGTATTTGCCGATAACCTCTTTTTTGATCACTCCCACAACCTGTTCACTCACGTGAGCATCGAGTTGGGCCTGCCGGGCCTGCTGCTGTGGAGCTGCCTGTGGTTCGGTGTGCTGTGGCAGGCCTGGAAGGCCCGCGACACGCTCTATGGCAAGGGCGTCATCGGCATGTGGGTGTTTTCGTTCCTGGCCATGCAGTTCGATGCCGCCAGCCTGACCGGCACGCCGCGGGCCGAGTGGTTTATCTCCTGGCTGCCGATTGCCATGTCCAGTGTTTTGGTCTGGGCTCGGGCCAAACCCGACGCGTGTGATAAAGTTCGCGTCCTACCCAACCAGTGAGCTCGACACATGAGTGACGCACCGCCCAAAGCGGACCAGGAATCCAGCCTGAAAATCTATTTCCGGTTGCTGGGCTATGTGAAACCGTACCTCGGCATGTTCCTGCTGAGTATCGTGGGCTTCGTGATCTTCGCTTCGACCCAGCCAATGCTTGCCGGGATTCTCAAGTACTTCGTCGATGGCTTGAGCAACCCCGATGTGGTGTTCCTGCCCAACATCCCGTTGTTCAAGGACCTGAAGTTGCTGATGGCCGTGCCGCTGCTGATCATCCTGATCGCCGCGTGGCAGGGGCTGGGGTCTTTCCTGGGCAACTACTACCTGGCCAAGGTTTCCTTGGGGCTGGTGCATGACCTGCGGGTCCAGCTGTTCAACAAGCTGCTGGTATTGCCTAACCGCTATTTCGATACCCACAACTCCGGGCACCTGATTTCCCGTATCACCTTCAACGTGACCATGGTCACCGGTGCGGCCACCGATGCAATCAAGGTGGTGATCCGCGAAGGCCTGACGGTGGTGTTCCTGTTCGGCTACCTGCTGTGGATGAACTGGAAGCTGACCTTGGTAATGCTGGCAATCCTGCCGCTGATCGCGATCATGGTCGGCAGCACCAGCAAGAAATTCCGCAAGCAGAGCAAGAAAATCCAGGTGGCAATGGGCGACGTTACCCATGTCGCCTCCGAGACCATCCAGGGCTACCGCGTGGTACGCAGCTTCGGTGGCGAAGGCTACGAGGAGCGTCGATTTGCCGCCGCCAGCCAGGGCAATACCGACAAGCAACTGCGCATGAACAAGACCGGTGCGGTCTATACGCCGATGCTGCAACTGGTGATCTACACGGCCATGGCCGCGTTGATGTTCCTGGTGCTGCTGTTGCGCGGTGAAGCCACCGCAGGTGACCTGGTGGCCTACATTACGGCTGCGGGCCTGCTGCCCAAGCCGATTCGCCAGCTGTCGGAAGTCAGCTCGACCATCCAGAAGGGCGTGGCCGGTGCCGAGAGTATCTTCGAACAGCTGGATGAAGAGCCCGAAGTCGACAGCGGCACTGTGGAGCGCGATCGCGTCAGCGGTCGCCTGGACGTGCGCAACCTGAGCTTCACCTACCCGGGTACGGAGCGTGAGGTGCTCAAGAACATCAGTTTCAGCGCAGCCCCCGGGCAGATGATCGCCCTGGTCGGGCGTTCGGGCAGCGGCAAGTCGACCCTGGCCAGCCTGATCCCGCGTTTTTACCATCACGAAACCGGGGAAATCCTGTTGGACGAGGTCGAGATCGAAGACTACCGCCTGCGTAACCTGCGTCGTCACGTGGCCCAGGTGACCCAGCATGTGACCTTGTTCAACGACACCGTGGCCAACAACATCGCTTACGGCGACCTCGCGGATGCACCGCGTGCCGACATCGAGAAAGCCGCCGCCGACGCCTACGCCATGGACTTCATCTCCGAGCTGCCAAAAGGCCTGGACACCGAAGTCGGTGAAAACGGCGTGCTGCTTTCCGGTGGTCAACGTCAGCGCCTGGCGATCGCCCGGGCCCTGCTGAAAAATGCCCCGCTGCTGATCCTCGATGAGGCGACTTCGGCCCTGGACACCGAGTCCGAGCGGCATATCCAGGCTGCGCTGGACAAGGTCATGAAAGGTCGCACCACCCTCGTGATTGCGCACCGCTTGTCCACCATCGAGAAAGCCGACCTGATTCTGGTGATGGACCACGGTGAAATTGTCGAGCGCGGGACACATCTCGAACTGCTGGCCATGGGCGGCTACTACTCGCGCCTGCACGCCATGGGGCTGGACGAGCCGGTCACGGCGAACATCACCTGACCAGCCGGGGCGCGCAATGCGCCCCCGTGTTTGTATCAGGCCCGTTACAGGGCTTGACCAAAGCCAAATAATCCAGCGCCCATCGTTTGTTATGTTGGCCTTCTCGATTCGAATGACGAACGAGAGGGCTAACCTTCTTACGTGAGTATTGGAATGTTGCAACGTCTACTGTGGAAACTGCTTCCCAAACACCAGAGGGTGTTTCTGCTGGGGCGTTTGTCGGTGGTGGATCGCCAGGCGGTGAACAAATCCCTGTCTGGGGTGGCAACGCTTAACCCGGCTTTCGAACGACACCAGTGCGTGTTTATCCATGTGCCCAAATGCGCCGGCAGCAGCGTGTGTTCGGCACTTCTCGATGGGCGCTGGCCGGGGCATTTGCCGTATTACTGGTATGAGCAGCAATTTCCCCAGCACTGCGAGCGCAGCTTCAAATTTGCTTTCGTACGTGACCCGCTGGAGCGTGCCTACTCGGCCTATACCTATTTGCGCGGCAACGCCATGGGCCCTCGCGACCTGCAAGCCCAGGCGCTGGTTTCCAGCTACCGTGACTTCGACCATTTCGTTGCCGGCTGGCTGCACCCGGACAACCTGCGACGCCAATTGCACTTCGCTCCCCAGACGGACTTCCTGGTCGATCACATGGGCCAGATGGCCATGGAATTTCTCGGGCGCCAGGAGTCTTTGCAGCAAGACTTCCAGCACCTGTGCGAACGCCTCGGCGTGGACTCATCCCTGCCACATCTGAATGTTTCACTGGGGCGTCGCCACGAACCGGTCAGGGACTTTTGCTCCTCGCGCACGCGCCGTCTGGTCAGGCGTGCCTATCAACGTGACTACGAGGTGTTAGGTTATGAATAGCCAGTTGCTGGCTGGCGATTGCGCTGCCATCCGTCCCTTTGCCCTATCGTTGTCGGTGGCGGCGAGGGCGGCGCTCAAGTACCAGCAGCCCTGCTGCGTATGGCTGACGGGGCTGTCCGGGTCCGGCAAGTCGACCCTGGCCAATGCCCTGGAAGTGCAACTCAACGAGCAGGGGCGGCACACCTTCGTGCTTGATGGCGATAACTTGCGCGCGGGGCTGTGCAATGACCTGGGCATGAGCGATGCGGCGCGCAAGGAAAACATCCGGCGTATCGGCGAAGTGGCGCGGCTGATGGTGGACGCAGGTTTGATTGTCATTGTTTCGGCGATCTCGCCATTCAGTGTCGATCGGGCGACCGCCAGGGCTCTGTTCGGGCCGGAGCAATTCTTTGAGATTTACATCAGCACACCCTTTGACGTGTGTGCCCAGCGCGATCCCAAGGGCTTGTACCGCGCGGCACTGGACGGGCGCATCAAGGCGTTCACCGGCTTGGACAGCCCCTATGAGGCGCCGCTTGCGGCCGACTGCGAAATCAATACCGATAAGGTCGAGCTGGCCGAAGCCGTGGCGCAGATCCTGGCGGTTTTGTTTAAAAAATGATCAGTTTTTGTGCCTGATGCATCGCGGATAAAGCTCTCGAACTAGGCGGCGCTCACCCTGTGCTAATATCGCGCCCCTGTTCATTTTGTATGTGGGTTGCTCCATGAAGTTGTCCATGCCGCGATTCGATCAAGCCCCTGTCTTGGTGGTCGGCGATGTCATGCTCGACCGTTACTGGCATGGCGGTACCTCACGGATTTCCCCTGAGGCGCCGGTACCGGTAGTCAAGGTCGAGCAAATCGAAGACCGTCCAGGTGGCGCTGCCAACGTTGCCCTCAATATTGCCGCACTCGGCGCCCCGGCCTCCCTGGTCGGTGTGACCGGCGACGACGAAGCCGCCGACAGCCTGGCCAACAGCCTGCGCGGTGCCGGTGTGCGCGCGGTGTTCCAGCGCATTGCCCACCAGCCGACCATCGTCAAGCTGCGGGTCATGAGCCGTCACCAGCAATTGCTGCGTATCGATTTTGAAGAACCCTTCGCCACCGACGCCCAGGCCCTCAGCGGCCAGGTCGACGAACTGCTCGAAGGTATCAAGGTGCTGGTGTTGTCCGACTACGGCAAAGGCGCCCTGAAGAACCACCAGGAACTGATCCAGGCCGCCAAGGCGCGGAACATTCCGGTACTGGCCGATCCCAAGGGCAAGGACTTCTCGATTTATCGTGGAGCCAGCCTGATCACGCCCAATCTCAGCGAGTTCGAAGCCATCGTCGGCGGCTGCGCCGATGAGCACGAACTGGTGACCAAAGGCGCGGCGCTCATGGCCGATCTCGACCTGGGCGCCTTGCTGGTGACCCGTGGGGAGCACGGCATGACCCTGCTGCGCCCGGGCCACCCGGCGATGCACCTGCCGGCGCGTGCCCGTGAAGTGTTCGACGTCACCGGCGCCGGTGACACCGTGATTTCCACTCTGGCCGCCTCCATTGCGGCCGGCGAGGAGCTGCCCCACGCCGTGGCCCTGGCCAACCTGGCGGCGGGCATTGTGGTCGGCAAGCTGGGTACGGCCGCGATCAGCGCGCCTGAACTGCGCCGTGCCATCCAGCGCTCCGAAGGTTCGGAACGTGGTGTTCTGAGCATCGAGCAATTGCTGCTGGCGATTGACGATGCCCGTGCCCACAACGAGAGCATTGTGTTCACCAACGGCTGCTTTGACATCCTGCACGCCGGCCATGTGACCTACCTGGAACAGGCTCGCGCCCAAGGTGATCGACTGATCGTCGCGGTCAACGATGACGCGTCGGTCAGTCGCCTGAAAGGCCCTGGCCGTCCGATCAACAGCGTCGACCGACGCATGGCGGTACTGGCGGGGTTAGGTGCGGTGGACTGGGTGATCAGCTTCCCTGAAGCAACCCCGGAAAACCTGCTGGCCCAGGTCAAGCCGGACGTGCTGGTCAAGGGCGGCGACTACTCCGTCGACCAGGTGGTCGGCGCCGACATCGTCAGCGCCTACGGCGGTAAGGTCAAAGTGCTGGGCCTGGTCGAGAACAGCTCGACCACCGCCATTGTCGAGAAGATCCGAAACAATGAGTAAGGCTGATCCGTTGGTCCTGATCACCGGTGGCGCGGGCTTTATTGGCTCGCACCTGGTCGATGCGCTGCTTGCCAAGGGCTACGCGGTGCGTGTGCTGGATAACCTGTCCACAGGCAAGCGCAGCAACCTGCCGCTGGACAACCCGCGCGTCGAGCTGCTTGAGGGAGATGTCGCCGATGCCGGGCTGGTGGCGCGTGCCGCTGTCGGTGCCACAGCGGTGGTGCATCTGGCGGCGGTGGCCTCCGTGCAGGCTTCGGTAGATGATCCGGTCAGCACGCACCAGAGCAATTTCGTCGGCACCTTGAATGTCTGTGAAGCGATGCGCCAGGCGGGCGTGAAGCGTGTGGTGTTCGCTTCCAGCGCCGCGGTATATGGCAACAACGGCGAAGGCGCTTCGATTGACGAAGAGACCACCAAGGCGCCGTTGACGCCCTATGCGTCCGACAAGTTGGCCGGCGAGCATTACTTCGACTTCTACCGCCGCCAGCACGGCCTGGAACCGGTGATCTTCCGCTTCTTCAATATCTTCGGGCCACGCCAGGACCCGTCATCGCCGTATTCCGGCGTGATCAGTATCTTCTGCGAGCGTGCACAACAGGGTAGGCCGATCGCCGTATTCGGCGATGGCGAGCAGACCCGCGACTTCATGTATGTGGAAGACCTGGTGGACGTGCTGGTGCAGGCCATCGAAGCCCCGGAGACGCCTTTGGGGGCGATCAACGTCGGCTGGAACCGCACTACTACCCTCAAGCAGGTGCTGCAGGCACTGGAAGAGGCAATTGGTACGTTGCCCGCCGTGACTTACGGGCCGGCACGCTCGGGAGACATTCGGCATTCGCGGGCGAATAACCAGCGTTTGCTGGCCAGCTTCAAGTTGCCTGAGCCAACCCCGTTGGCGGTTGGCCTGGCGCGGTTGCTCAAAGGCTGACTGTTCACCTGTAGGAGCCAGCCCTTAGCGGCTGGCTTTTTTCTTCGGCACGATCTTGCGCAGCATCTGGCGCGCCTTGCCGGTCAGGCGCTTCAATTTCGAGTCTTTCTCAGGCTCCGCCAGGCCTTGCTGCCGGACCCAATCCTTCCAGCGAATGCGCTCATCGCGGACCAGCCAGCCTTCCTGCTGGGCAAAGCTTTCCGCCAGGTACAAGCCCCGTGTACTGGCCGGGTAAAGTTGGTCCTTCTTGACGGTGTACAACTCGGCGAGCGGCTGGCCATCTTTCAGCGGCATCAGGTACAGGTCCGGACGCTGGCGGTCCAGGCGTGCCACCAGTTGGTCGCCTTCCAGGCGCTCATCCACATGGAACAGGCTCAGGGATTTGGCTTCCTTCGGCACTTCCAGGCGCAAGTCATAAATCAGTTGCAGCGACGCGGTCGGCACATGCACATAGGCCCGTGGGCGCTCGATCAGTTGGGTGGTCGCGCAACGTACCGGGCGTGCGGCGCCAGACAAAGGGCTCAAGCGAAACGGCAAGGCTTCACGGTAATGCAGCGCGGCGGAGTAGGGGGCCGGCAGCCAAGTGTCGTTGAAGCGCCCGCTGAGCCAGCCTTCCGGCGTTTCCAGCAGGCATTCCTCGGCAATCTCCTGGATGGCGGTGTGCAGCGGCAGGTTCAGTTCGTGGGCGGGGACATAGCCGGAGATCAGCTTGAGCACCACATCGCCACGGTCCTGGCGACGTTGGCGCACCAGCACCCAGTAATCCTTGTTTTGCCAGTGCAGGGTCAGTCGCACCGACACTCCCAGGTTTGCCAGCTCCAGCGCGAAACGCTCGGCATCCGGCACGTCTACCGGCTTGCGCCGCTGCAGGGTCTGGGCGAAGTTGAGCGGCATGCCCACGCTCTGGTAGCTCAGGCCTTCGGGGGTGGCTTCGACGTGCAGCGGCAGTGTTTTGAAGTTGTTGGGGTTTTTTCTTATGAGCGTTCGCGGCATGTCGGCTCCTTCTTGCGACGGGGTCGGCCGCGTCGGCGGCATCAGAGTTGACGAATGACCTTGGCAGCGGTCGCCACGTTATGGGCCAGGTGCAGCGGATTAATGGTCCCGACAATAGCACTGGCGACGCCCGTTTGCGCAAACAACAGCATGAAACTGGCATGTATTGGATCCACTCCCGGCTCCAGGCACACGTGGCCGCTGGCCAGGGCCTTTTTGACCAGAATGCCCTTGCCATGGGTCGCCGCATAATCAATGACGGCTTTTTCCGCCTGTTCGTTCAGATTGTAGGTGACCATCGCGCAATCACCTTGTTCCAGAGCCTTCACGCCGCCTTCGACGGTTTTGCCGGAGAAGCCGAAACCGCGAATCTTACCCTCTTGCTTCAACTGCGCCAGGGTCTGGTAAACCTCACAGTCGTTGAGGATGTGCAGGTCGTTGCCGTCGGAGTGCACCAGCACCAGATCGATAAAATCCGTTTCAAGTCGTTTCAAGCTGCGCTCAATGGACAGGCGGGTATGGGTTGCGCTGAAATCGTGGCGTGACAGGCCCTCTTGGAACTCTTCACCGACCTTGCTGACAATCACCCAGTCCTTGCGCTGGCCGCGCAGCAGCGGCCCCAGGCGTTCTTCACTGCGGCCATAGGCCGGTGCGGTATCGATCAGGTTGATACCCAACTGGCGCGCCTGGCGCAGCAACATCCGAGCTTCGTCATCATCGGGGATGGTGAAACCGCTGGGGTATTTCACACCCTGGTCGCGGCCCAGCTTGACGGTGCCCAGGCCGAGTGGCGATACCACCAGGCCGGTGCTGCCCAGCGGGCGGTGCAGGTCGTGCAAGGTCGGCAGGCTCATGGCAACAGTTGCTCCCAGGCTGGTACGCCGATGGCGGGTTTTGGCAGGGCGGGCAAAGGCTCCATTGCGCTTGGGTGGATACCGTCGCGTTCGAGACTGTTGATCACTCGATCGGCGAAATCCGGCGCCAGCGCCAGCTTGGTCGGCCAGCCCACCAGCAGGCGGCCCTCTTCGGCGACAAAGGCATTGTCGGGACGGCTCAGGCCCGATTGCAGAGGCTCGGCACGGTCGACGCGCAGCGTAGCCCACCGGGTCTGGCTCATATCGATCCAGGGCAGCAGTTGCGCCAGCTCTTTCCGGGCGGTGGCGATCTGTTCTTCGGACGTGCGTGCCACGCCGTCCGCCTCGGCAATGTCGCCGCCCATGTACCACACCCAGTTGCCATCGGCAGCAGGGTGCGTGGTGACGGTGATGCGCGGCTTGGTACCGCCGCCCAGGCAGTGTGCGTACAGCGGCTTCAAACCCGGGCCCTTGGCGATGACCATATGCAGCGGGCGCTTTTGCATGGCGGGCTGGCTCAGGCCCAGGGCGGCGAGCAGCTCGGCGGTACCGCCGCCTGCGCTCAAGACGATGCGCTGGGCGCGGATCTCGCGGCCATCGACCTTCAAGCCCACCAGGGTGTCGCCTTCGCGCAGGGGTTCGATGCGCTGCCCGGCGAGCAAGCCGTCACCGGCCAGTTGCGCCAGGCGCTCGATCACGCTGGGTACGTCCACCACCAGTTCGGCCAGTCGATAGACCTTGCCCTTGAAGCCACGGTCTTGCAGCGCCGGGGGCAGATCGTCGCCCTTGACCTGATCGACACGGCCGCGCACGGCCTTGCTGGCAAAAAAACTGGTGAGGTTGCCGGCGATCGTGCCAGGGGACCACAGGTAATGGGCCTGCGAGAGTACACGCACGCCGGACAGGTCCAGTTCACCGTCACCGGCCAGGGCTTCACGCCAGCGGCGCGGCATATCGGCAATCGCTTCGGAGGCGCCGGTGAGGGCGCCGTGCAGGGCGTATTTGGCACCGCCGTGGATAATCCCCTGGGATTTCACGCTTTGCCCGCCACCCAGGGTGGCGCTTTCCACCACTACCGTGGAAAAGCCCTGGCGGCGCAGGCGCGCATTCAGCCAGAGGCCGGCAACCCCGGCGCCGACAATCAACACGTCGGTGGAAATAACGGATGGCATGGGCGACCTCATTTTTAAACAAGGCCGCAAGTATACATTCTCACGCCATGCACACCGTAGGCGCTGTCGAGCTTTGGCGCGACTGCGAATGTTGGGTTCACTTGAGTCTCAAGTGAACACTCAATGCCCGGCGGTTTTCGAGAACAGCTGGATGACCACCACGCCCAGCACAATCAGACCCATGCCCAGCATTGCCGGGAGGTCCAGCTTCTGCCCGTAGATGAACAGCGCGGCAATGCTCACCATCACGATGCCCATCCCCGCCCATACCGCATAGGCCACGCCGACCGGCACGGTACGCACCACCAGGGTCAGCATCCAGAACGCCACGCCATAGCCGACGATCACCAGCAACAGAGGGATAGGAGTGCTCCAGCCCTTGATGGCTTTCATGGAAACGGTGGCGATCACTTCCGAGCAGATGGCGATGGCCAGGTAGCAGTAAGCGGCGTTCATGGGTGAGTCCTCGGTGTAAAGCAATCTGATAAGGCCGGCATTCTAGAGTTTTATCAGATGGGGTAAAGTCATTACCTATCCGAAATTGAGATGGGTTGTGGGATGAGCATGCAATGGAACCTGGAGCAGATGCGTTTGTTTGTCAGCGTCGCCGAGCAGCGTTCGTTTTCAGCGGTAGCGCGCGGGCAGCGCAAGGCGCAATCGGCAGTCAGCAACGCGATTGCGATGCTGGAGACGGACCTCGGCGTGAGCCTGTTCGACCGTAGCAGCGGCCGCCAGCCCAGCCTGACCGAAGCCGGCAGCGTGTTGCTGGAGGAGGCGCGCGAAGTGCTGCGCCAGTGTGAGCGGCTCAATGGCCGGGCACTGTCACTGACCCGCGGTGAAGAAGCCTGCCTGCGCCTGGCCCAGGATGAAGCCATGCTGTTCCAGCCGGTGCTCGACAGTCTTGAGGCATTGGCGGGGCAGTACCCGCTGCTGGAAGTACAGCTGTCCAGCGCCGCCCAGGGCGATGTGGCGCGCAAGTTGGTGGAGCGCCAGGCCGACCTGGGTCTGCTGTTCTATCACGACCAGATCCCCGAGGCTCTGGAGCGGCGGGTGGTGGGCAGCGTGGAGATGGTCACCGTGTGCGGCGTGAACCACCCGTTGGCCAAGGAGAAGTACGTGACGTGCCAGCACCTGGCCCAGTTTCGCCAGTTGTTGATGTCGACCCAGACCAGTGTCTACCCCGGCAGCGAAGCGGCCAGCCCTCTGGTGTGGCGCGCCGACAGTTTCTACGTATTGGCCGAATGGCTGATGAGCGGCCTGGGCTGGGCATGGCTGCCACGGCATATCGTGCAGTACCCGACCTATCAACAACAGATGGTGGAACTGGACAGCGAATGGACGCCGCCAGCCCTGGTGGTGGAGCTGGTATGGCGTCGCGACGAGCACCTCGGCCCCGCCGCGCGCTTTCTCGCCAAACGTTTTGCCGAGTGCTTGCAGGCGATCGACTGAAAAAGCCGATAAACTCCGCCGCCATGAATAGAACTCTCTACAGCTGTCTGTTTTACCTGGCGCTGCCGTTGGTGGCCTTACGTCTATGGCTGCGCGCACGCAAGGCGCCGGCCTATGCCCGGCGCGTCGGCGAACGGTTTTCCTATGGCTTGCCGGTGATGCGACCGGGTGGGATCTGGGTGCACGCCGTATCGGTGGGCGAGAGCATTGCCGCCGCGCCGATGATTCGCGGCTTGCTGGAGCGTTATCCACAACTGCCGATCACCGTCACCTGTATGACGCCCACCGGTTCCGAGCGTATCCAGGCGTTGTTCGCCAACGAGCCGCGCATCCAGCATTGCTACCTGCCTTACGATTTGCCCTGTGCGGCCAAGCGTTTTCTGGATCGTGTACAGCCCAGGCTGGCGGTGATCATGGAGACCGAGTTGTGGCCCAACCATATTCACGCCTGCGGCCGGCGCGGCATTCCGGTGGCGTTGGCCAACGCGCGGCTGTCGGCGCGCTCGGCCAAGGGCTATGCGCGTTTCGCCAAGCTCACGGCGCCGATGCTGGCGCAAATGAGCCTGTTCGCCGTACAGACCGAGACCGAGGCCCAGCGTTTCCTGAGCCTGGGTGCGCGCCCGGAAACCGTCGAGGTTACCGGCTCGATCAAGTTCGACCTGACCATCGACCCCGAGCTGCCGGTGCGGGCCGCCGCCCTGCGCGAACAATGGGGCGCCGCTGAGCGTCCGGTGTGGATCGCTGCCAGTACCCACGAAGGCGAAGATGAAGTGGTGCTCGCGGCCCACCGCCAACTGCTCGAAAGCTACCCCAACGCGTTGCTGATCCTGGTGCCGCGTCATCAAGAGCGCTTCGGCCCGATGTTCGAGCTGTGTACGCAACAAGGGTTTACCACGGTGCGTCGCTCAAGTGGCGAGGCCGTTACCGCACAAACGTCGGTGTTGCTCGGCGATACCATGGGCGAACTGCTGTTTCTCTATGCCTTGGCCGACAGCGCCTTTGTCGGCGGCAGCCTGGTGGCGACCGGTGGGCATAACCCGTTGGAACCGGCGGCGCTGGCCAAGCCGGTAATGATGGGCCCCCACGTGTTCAACTTCCTCGACATCACCGCGATGATGCGCGAAGCGGGTGCGTTGCGAGAGGTGGAGGACGCAGAAGGGTTGGCCGAGGCGGTACGACAGCTGTTCGAGCTGCCGCAGGATGCACGCCGGATGGCGCAGGCGGGGCTCAAGGTGATGCAGGCTAATCAGGGGGCGCTTAAGCGCTTGCTGGATGGCTTGGGCCGATTGATCTCTCACTGACCCAACACCGATCCAAATGTGGTGTGTTCAATAGCCCGGGCGGGCCTTGAGTTGCTCGGCCGCCGCCTTGGCCAGGTCCGGTGGCAGGAAGTCACGATCCGGGTTGTAGTCCGCCTTGAGGTAACGCGTCAGGTCTTGCAGGTCCCCTGGGTTCAAGGTGCCCGCTGCCTGCTTCAAGCGCAGGTTATCGAGGATGTAGTCGTAGCGGCTGTTGTTGTAGTTGCGCACCGACGAGTACAGCTGGCGTTGTGAATCCAGCACATCGACGATATTGCGCGTCCCCACCTGATAACCGATTTCCGTGGCTTCTACCGCGCTCTGGTTGGAGATGATCGACTGGCGGCGCGCCTGTACCTGCTCCACATCGGTGTTCACCGCACGGTGCAGGTTTCGTGTATTTTCCACCACCTGACGGCGCAGGCCTTCGCGTTGCTGCTCGGTCTGGCCCAGGCGCGAGTACGACTCACGCACTTGCGAGCTGGTGAGGCCGCCGCTGTAGAGGGGGATGTTCAGGCGCAGGCCGATGGTGCGCTGCTCGACATCGCCACGATACGGCGTGCCAAAGGCATTCGGGTTGCTGAAGCCAAGGGCGTCGTTGTCACCTTTTTCGTACTGCGCGACGGCGTCCAGGGTCGGCGCGTGGCCGGCCTTGCGCTGCTTGAGGGTCTCTTCGGCGGCCGTGACGGCGTAGTTGCTGGCCAGCAGGTTCAGGTTCTGGCGGCCGGCCGTCTCGACCCAGGCCTTGGCGTCGTTGGGCAGCGGCGGCAACACCGGCAGCGTGTGGACAACGCCCTGGATCGAGTTGTACTGGCGGTTGGTCAGGGTAACCAGTGCTTCAAAGGCATCGTCCACCTGACGCTGGGCCAGGATCCGGTTCGCCCGTGCAGTGTCATAGCTGGCCTGGGATTGCAGCACATCGGTCTTGTCCGACAGGCCGACGTCGAAGCGCTCGTTGGATTGATCCAGCTGGCGCTTGAAGGCATTTTCCTCGGCCTTGGTGGAGGCCAGGTTGTCCTGGGCGCGCAGCACGGCAAAGTAGCTCTCGGCGCTTTGCAGGATCAGGTTCTGTTCAGTGGCCGAGAGTTGCAGCGCCGCCTGTTCATTGGTGGCCTCGGCGGCTTGCAGTTGGAACCAGCGATCGGCGCGGAACAGCGGCTGGCTCAAGGTCGCGCGCCAGGAGTGGGCGTCGCGGTTGGCCGTCGCCGCCGGTGTGTCGATCTGGGTGCGCACGTTATTGATGTCTGCACCGCCCGACAGGTTCGGCAGCAACCCCGCTCGAGCCTGGGGCACGACTTCTTTCTGCGCGCCGTATTGGGCGCGGGCGGCGGCCAGGTCGGCGTTGTTATCCACTGCTTCCTGATAGACGCTGACCAGGTCAGTTTTGGCGGACAAGGGCGCTTCAGCTGCCCAGACCATTCCGTTGGTCGCACAAGACACGGCGAGAGCCAGTGAAAGTTTGCGCAGCATGAGGCGATCCCTAGTGTGAATATTATGGTGATAATTTAGCGCTCAAGGCTACGGCTGGCCAATCCTGGCGTCAAGCAGTGAGGCGGCTCTCGAGTGTAGTGGCGAGATCCCCGGGCAACAATCCCGCAATCACGCCATTCATCACGCTGAATACACCGCTATTGGCAATTTGCCCGCGGCATGGTCTAGACTGGCCGCGTTCTTGTCGGGGTGCCTTGTTGGAAGGCTGAGATCGGTAAATACCGGATCCCGTTGAACCTGATCAGGTTAACGCCTGCGTAGGGAACAAGATTTCTCGTCACCCGGCGAGTCCTCTTGTGCTTCGTCCGGGATGTTGTTCGACCTTCGAACAACCCTCGTGCACCAAGCACAGCACTGCTTCCAGTGCGTCCATCCGTCACAGGTTCGCTCCGACAAAAATCCACCGCCTGGATAGTTGGAGAGCCCGTGATGAGTACAAAATTAAAAAACACCGTGCACTTGAGTGAATCGGCCAAGGTCGACTCCGGTTCCGTACAGCCGTTTACCCGCTCGCAAAAAATCTACGTGCAAGGCACCCGCCCGGACATTCGCGTGCCGATGCGTGAAATCAGCCTCGACGTGACCCCAACCGACTTCGGCGGTGAAATCAACGCGCCCGTGGTGGTCTACGACACCTCCGGCCCCTACACCGACCCCAACGTCATCATCGACGTACGCAAAGGTCTGGGCGATGTACGCTCGCCGTGGATCGAAGTCCGTGGCGACACCGAACGCCTGAGTGGCCTCAGCTCGCATTTCGGCCAGCAACGCCTGAGCGATGCCGAACTGACCGCGCTGCGCTTCGCCCACGTGAAAAACCCGCGCCGCGCCAAGGCCGGCGCCAATGTCACGCAGATGCACTACGCGCGCAAAGGCATCATCACCGCCGAGATGGAGTACGTCGCCATCCGCGAAAACATGAAGCTGGAAGAAGCCCGCGCCAGTGGCCTGCTCGACCAGCAACACGCCGGCCACAGCTTCGGCGCCAGCGTGCCGAAAATCATCACCCCTGAATTCGTCCGTGAAGAAATCGCCCGTGGCCGCGCGATCATCCCGGCCAACATCAACCACACCGAACTGGAACCGATGATCATCGGCCGTAACTTCCTGGTGAAGATCAACGGCAACATCGGCAACAGCGCCCTGGGTTCGTCCATCGAAGAAGAAGTGGCGAAACTCACCTGGGGCATTCGCTGGGGCTCGGACACGGTGATGGACCTGTCCACCGGCAAGCACATCCACGAAACCCGTGAGTGGATCATCCGCAACTCGCCGGTGCCGATCGGTACCGTGCCGATCTACCAGGCCCTGGAAAAAGTCGGCGGCGCGGCCGAAGACCTGACCTGGGAGCTGTTCCGCGACACCCTGATCGAACAGGCCGAGCAGGGCGTCGACTATTTCACCATCCACGCCGGTGTGCTGCTGCGCTACGTGCCGCTGACCGCCAAGCGCGTGACCGGCATCGTGTCCCGTGGCGGCTCGATCATGGCTAAGTGGTGCCTGGCGCACCACAAAGAGAACTTCACCTACACGCATTTCGACGAAATCTGCGAAATCATGAAGGCCTATGACGTCAGCTTCTCCCTCGGCGACGGCCTGCGCCCGGGCTCGATTGCCGACGCCAACGACGCCGCGCAGTTCGGCGAGCTGGAAACCCTCGGCGAACTGACCAAGACCGCCTGGAAGCACGACGTGCAAACCATGATCGAAGGCCCTGGCCACGTGCCGATGCAGTTGATCAAGGAGAACATGGACAAGCAGCTCGAATGCTGCGACGAAGCGCCGTTCTACACCCTCGGCCCATTGACCACCGACATCGCGCCGGGCTATGACCACATCACCTCCGGCATCGGTGCAGCGATGATCGGCTGGTTCGGTTGCGCCATGCTCTGCTACGTCACGCCCAAGGAGCACCTGGGCCTGCCGAACAAGGATGACGTGAAGACCGGGATCATCACCTACAAGATCGCCGCCCACGCGGCGGACTTGGCCAAGGGGCATCCGGGCGCGCAGATCCGCGATAACGCCTTGAGCAAGGCGCGCTTCGAGTTCCGTTGGGAAGACCAGTTCAACCTTGGCCTGGACCCGGACACCGCGCGTTCCTACCACGACGAAACCCTGCCGAAAGATTCGGCCAAGGTCGCGCACTTCTGCTCGATGTGCGGGCCGAAGTTCTGCTCGATGAAAATCACCCAGGAAGTGCGCGAGTACGCGGCCAACCAGCGCATTGAAGCCGTGGATGTGGATGTGGCCAAGGGCTTGGCGGAGCAGGCGGAGCGGTTCAAGCAGGAAGGCAGTCAGCTGTACAAGAAGGTCTGATCCAGAGACGGCGGTGCCTGTACCGCCGTCATCGGGGCGGTGCGACGACTCGACAAGCCCCCTCCCACATTTTGACTGAGGTATGCACAGTTTTTGTGTTCACAGCAGATCCAATGTGGGAGGGGGCTTGCCCCCGATAGCAATCTTTCAAACAAAAAATGCCCCTCAGAGATAACACCCTTGAGCATTCAACCCAGCACCTACTCCCCCGACATCGCGGTGCCTGCTGACAAGCGCGTCTTCGGCGCCCGCGACCTGTTCTCCCTGTGGTTCTCCCTCGGCATCGGCCTGATGGTCCTGCAAACCGGCGCCTTGCTCGCGCCGGGCCTGGGCTTGTCCGGTTCATTGCTGGCGATTTTCCTCGGCACCCTGGTCGGCGTGCTGTTGCTGGCTGCCGTCGGCGTGATCGGCAGCGACACCGGCCTGTCCGCCATGGCCGCCCTCAAGCTCAGCCTCGGAGCCAAGGGCGCGAGCCTGCCGGCGTTGCTGAACCTGCTGCAACTGATCGGCTGGGGCTCGTTTGAAATCATCGTGATGCGCGATGCCGCCAGCCTGTTGGGCGCGCGGGCGTTGAGCGACGGCAGCCTATTGGCCAGCCCGTTGTTGTGGACACTGTTCTTCGGTGGCCTGGCGACCTTGCTGGCGGTCAGCGGGCCATTGACGTTCGTACGGCAGATTCTGCGCAAATGGGGGATCTGGCTGCTGCTGGCGGCCTGCCTGTGGCTGACCTGGAACCTGTTCGCCAAGGCTGACCTCGGCGCACTCTGGGCTCGGGCCGGTGACGGTTCGATGCCCTTTGCAGTCGGCTTTGATATCGCCATCGCCATGCCGCTGTCGTGGCTGCCGCTGATTGCCGATTACTCCCGCTTCGGCAAGCGCGCCAAAAACGTATTCGGCGGCACCGCCCTTGGCTTCTTTATCGGTAATTTCTGGCTGATGAGCCTGGGCGTGGCCTACACCCTGGCGTTTGCGCCCAGCGGTGAAGTGAATGCGCTGCTGCTGGCACTGGCCGGGGCCGGCCTGGGGATTCCGCTGCTGCTGATCCTGTTGGACGAGTCGGAAAACGCCTTTGCCGATATTCACTCGGGGGCGGTGTCCAGCGGGATTCTATTGCGCTTGAAGGTCGAGCACCTGGCCCTGGCCATCGGTGTGATCTGCACCCTGATCGCCTGTTTTGCCCCGTTGGCGCAATACCAGAACTTCCTGCTGCTGATCGGCTCAGTGTTTGCGCCGTTGTTCGGCGTGGTGCTGGTGGATCATTTCATCCTGCGCCGTCGTGGCCAGGGTGTGATTGCCAGCCTGCGTTGGCCGGCACTGTTGGCCTGGCTGGGCGGTATCGGCACTTACCACCTGTTGGCCAACCTGTACCCGGATATCGGCGCAACCCTGCCGGCGCTGGCGCTGGCAGGGTTGTTGCAATTCATCCTGGGACGGGCCTTCAGCGGCGCGCGGGCACCAGCTCAGGCTTGAGGATGCCTTCCAGGCGCGAGTAGGGAATCTGCAACTCGACATGGCCCAGGGCGTACGGCGCGATGGTGCTGGTGGGGTACTTGAGGATCACGCCACCATAGGTCAGCGCCACATTCGGGGTTTTCTGGAACGGGTAGGTTTTCACGAACTCCGGTTCCAGGCTCAGGCGGGTGCTGATCAGCCAGCTGTTGTGCGCCACCTGGGCGGCTTTCCAGAACGCGTCTTCCTTGCCGGGCAGCAGCATGTCGCTCAGCCACAGGGCCTTTTGCTGCTGGCGCGAATAGTTGATGAACGCGCGGCCTGGCTCGCCGTGGGTGGCGCCCTGGTCCAGGTAGCTGGACAACTCGATGATTACCAAACCGTCATGCTGCTCCCGTACCTTGGCCTGCAAGTACATGCTGTTGCGTGGGGCTGCGGTGCTGAGGAATTGCTCGCGGTAAGACTCAAGGCTCGACGGCAGCGGGTCGCCCGCGTTGGTACGGGTCATTTCCAGCAGGCGTTGCTCGATCAAGGCATCCAGCTTGGGTTCCTTGGCAAAGTGCACGGTGTCGATATTCACCAGCGGGCAATCGCTGCTGGCGCAGCCTGGCTTGCTCTGCTCGGTGGCGTCGCGGGTGGCTTCCAGTGGAGTGCGATAGCTGGGTTGGAACAGGCTTTGGCAGGCGCCGAGGGTCAAGGCGATGCAGGCCACGGATGCGATTTTTAAAAGCGACATGGATGTCCTTCGTCTATCGATAAGAGCGAAATTTGTGGAGCTTCGACTACCGGCAGGGCAGTCAGTTCGCCACTAAGCTGATTGAGCGTGAGTTTGACCTCCTCCGTCTGGCCCGGCAACCGCAAAGGGGCTGCATCAATGGGCAGGAGCGCGTTAGGATGGCGCGAATTGCACCGGACATGATGAGGAAGGGTATGACGGACATTGCGAAATCGACGCCGAGTACGATCGAGATTGTTCAGCGCGACAATGCCTACAAGGGCTTCTACCAGCTCGATCGCGTGCAACTGCGTCATGAAAAGTTCGATGGCGGTATGAGCCGAGTGATCAATCGCGAAGTGTTCGTGCGCCATGACGCGGTATGCGTGTTGCCCTACGACCCGCAGCGCGATGAAGTGGTGCTGATCGAGCAGTTTCGCGTGGGCGCCATGGGTCGCAGCAATAACCCTTGGCTGGTGGAAATGGTCGCGGGGCTGATCGACAAGGACGAAGAACCGGAGGAGGTTGCACACCGCGAGGCCGAGGAGGAAGCTGGGCTGACGTTCTCCGCACTGTGGCCGATCACCAAGTATTTCCCGTCGCCCGGTGGCAGTACCGAATTTGTCCACTTGTACCTGGGCCGCTGTGACAGCACGGGGGCGGGTGGTGTCCATGGACTGGAAGAAGAAGCAGAGGACATCCGCGTTACGGTCTGGGCATTTGAAGACGCCCTGCAAGCCGTTCGCGATGGCAAAATTTCCAACGCAGCCAGCATTATCGCCCTGCAATGGCTTGCGCTTAATCGCGCGGAAGTGAGGGGGTTATGGCAGTAAAGGCACGGGAACGATATCGAGTCGACCTGATCGGGCTGCAAGCCGCCTGCGAGGCCAACTATGCGCGGCTGATGCGCCTGCTGCCCGACATGCGCCACGCCCCGGAGGCGCGGCGCATCGGCGTGACCCATGGCGACCAGATGCTGGGCGTGCTGGCCCTGGAAGTCATCGTCAATTGCCCGTACACCACCACCCTGCGCGTACGCCAGGAACACAGCCTGCCGTGGCTGCCGGTGCCGCAACTGGAAGTGCAGGTGTACCACGATGCGCGAATGGCCGAAGTGATCAGCGCCGAACATGCGCGGCGCTTTCGCAGCATCTATCCTTACCCGAATGTGTTCATGCACCAGCCCGATGAGAAAGCACAGCTCAATGTGTTCCTCGGTGAATGGTTGAGTCATTGCCTGGCCCTGGGCCATGAGTTCGAAGTCGTGCGATAGATGTGAACTGCGTCGGCTTCCTGGGTTTCCTCTTTGCGTTCTGCCCCAGCATAATCGCTCCAACTCTATATTCCTGTGATTGCCTTGGGAGAGCGCCTTGCCGAGCGTATCCACCTTGAACCCCGATGCGCCGGCGTTGCTGGTGCAGCTGTCCGACAGCCACCTGTTTGCCGAGGCCGACGGCACGCTGTTGGGTATGAACACCTGCGAGAGCCTGCAGCGGGTGATCGAATTGGTGCGCGCGCAGCAGCCTCGGATCGATTTGCTGCTGGCCACAGGAGATTTGTCCCAGGACGGCACGCTTGAGTCTTATCAACAGTTTCGCGATATGACCCGGCAAATCGATGCTCCGGCACGCTGGATTCCCGGCAACCACGACGAACCGCAGATCATGGCGCACGCTGCCGCGCACAGTGACCTGCTGGAGCCCGTAGTGGACGTCGGCAACTGGCGTATCACCCTGCTCGACTCCGCCGTGCCCGGCTCGGTGCCGGGCTACCTGCAGGATTCGCAGCTGCAATTGCTGGCTCAAGCCTTGAGCGAAGCTCCGAACCGCCATCATCTGGTGTGTTTCCACCATCACCCGGTGCCCATCGGCTGTGCGTGGATGGAACCTATCGGCTTGCGCAACCCCGATGCGTTGTTTGCCGTGCTGGACCGTTTTCCGCAGGTGAGGGCAGTGCTCTGGGGCCACGTGCACCAGGAGATCGACCGCGAGCGCAACGGCGTGCGCCTGCTGGCTTCGCCGTCCACCTGCATCCAGTTCGCGCCGGGCAGCGAGGATTTCAAGGTCAGCGAGCAAGCACCGGGCTATCGTTGGTTGCGTCTGCATGCCGACGGACGGTTGGAGACCGGGGTGGAGCGGGTCGAAGGCTTCGCCTTCCAGGTGGACTACGGCAGTGACGGCTATTGACGTCTCGGCGGCTAAATATCCAGAACCTTCGCCAGCCTCACTACCGTAACCCCTGGACCCAACTGCCGCAGCGAGGGCTGGATCAACACGCAGTCGTCATGGGGTGTGACGATCTCGCGCCGGTCGTCCCGAGCGATCACTGTTCCAGCCTGGGCTATGCGCTCAAGGCCGCGGAAGTCATCGGTAAAACGGAAGTCCATGCTGTGGGCGATCACCGGTTCAGTGACTTGCAGGCATTGCTGGGGCCCCGGCTTTTCCTGGCTCAGGAGCTTCAAGACGTCGGCCTCGGCGACTGCATCAGTCGCCATCAGGAAGCGTGCGGCAATATCGAGGGCGACGTGTTGGCTTTTTTTAGAAAAATGTTGACCGGTCTCGATCAGCAGCGCGTTTTTTTGGCTGGCGGGATCGCCAAACCCACCATAGTCACGCATGCGCCGGCCATTGGCGTGGCCGGCGTCGACCACCACGGTTGCGGGTACGCCTAACGATTTTGCGAATTTCAGGCCTTTGGCGCAGGCCCCACACATCATCAGTGGTGGGGATTCTTCGTGCATCGAATGGATATCGAGCAGCAAGTCGACACTGTCGATCAGCGGTCGCAGCTCACGTGCGCGACGCAGTTCCACGGAGTCGCGGTCGCCGTCCAGTGTTGATGGTAGCCAGACACGGTTCATGTCCTCGTCGACAAAACGGGTGGCGTCAATGTCGTGCGGGTCGAAGCGGTGATAGGCCTCGATATTGCCGAACGCCAGTGACAAACGGCCTTTGCGAGGGCGCACGCCGCTGCGCAGCAAGGCGTCTACTGCGATTGCTCCGCTGACTTCATTGCCATGGGTCAGTGCCATGACCAGCACATGTGGTCCAGGCGTGCCGCTGTCAAAACTGTGGACATAGTCGATCCCGCAGTTGCCGGCTTTCCATTGGCTGAGATCGGGGAACTCGACTTCCACAGGGTACGGTGTCAGTGATGCACGAACCTGCTCAAGGGTTTTCATGTCTGCCTCCGAGGGCTCAAGGTGGGTACCTTGTCGCGGGAGCGAGCCGCGACAAGCAGGGGGAACTCGCGGCCCTTAACTGGCGCAGGGATGGGCGCTGCGCATGCGCCGGCCCAGGCAGGCGATCGCCAGTACGCTGATCAAAATGGTTGCCATCACATAAAAGCTCGGCGCCAGTTTGCTGCCGCTTGCCTCGATCATCCAGGTCACGATCAACGGGGCGAAACCACCAAACAGGGTCACGGAAAAGTTGTAGCTCAGCGCCAGCCCAGTACCGCGAATGCTGGTTGGGAAGATGTCGGCAAGCATTGCCGGGATTGGCCCCAGGCAGGCCGCAATCAATACGCCGACAAGCGCTTGCACGACGAGCAGCGTGGAGAAACTGGGAAAGATATTGAGCAGCAGGAACATCGGATAAGACGACAGTCCGGTAATCGACAAGGCGATGGTCAACACTCGGAATCGCCCGTGGCGATCGGAAAGCCCACCGAAAATCGGGGCCATGAGCATCAACGTAACGCCGGTCATCAGGGCCCCCAGGTAGGACGACGTGGCAGTGATGCTCAGTTGTTTAAAGGCGTAGATCGGCATGTACAGTTTATGCACGTAATTGAATGCGGTCGCGCCAGCCACCACGCCGATAGCCAGCAACAGGCTGACGTGCCCTTTGATCAAGACATCCCGCAGTGGGGTCTTGACCGCTACGTTGGCTACGTTTTTCTTGAAGTCCGGCGTTTCATCGATTTGTGTGCGAATGTAAAAGCCTACCGGCCCGATCAGCAGGCCGAAGCCGAAGGCTACACGCCAGCCCCAATCGTTCAACTGCACATCCGATAGCGCATAGCTGAGGATCGCACTGACACCCGCCGCCAGCACAGTTGCCAGCCCCTGGGTAGACAATTGCCAGCTGGCAAAGAAACCCCGTCGCCCGGCGTCGGCGTGTTCGACCATGAACGCGGTCGCCGCGCCAAATTCGCCGCCCGTGGAAAACCCCTGGAGCATGCGGGCAACGATGATCAGCAGTGGCGCCGCCAGGCCGATCTGCTCGTAGGTCGGGGCGAACGTAATCATTGCGGTGCCGACCAGCATGATCATGATCGACAGCGTCAATGACGCCTTTCGTCCGGCTCTGTCGGTGTATGAACCGAGCACAATGGCGCCCAGCGGTCGCATCAGAAAGGAAATGCCGAACGAGCCTACGGCCAGCAGCAATGAGGTGGTTTCGTTATCGGACGGAAAAAACTGTTTGCCGATGACGACTGCAAAATAGCCATAGATCAGTAAGTCATAGAACTCCAGCGCGTTGCCGACGCTGGCAGCGATGATCTCTTTCCATGGGCCGCGCCGGGTGGGAGCTTGGGCCGATGATAAGGCGGATGATTGAGTTGTCATGAGTGTGCACCGGGTTTGTTTCACTGTTGGCCTACGGACTCTCCGAACCGCAGCGCGGCCTGGCGACATCGAAGGCGTTAATTGTTATGGGTGAAAGCCCGGATGAAAGTGAACCAAAGGCGGCAGAACGGCAATTGCTCTTTCGGCACAGATTTGAGCTGTTTCGGCACGACCCGGCAGGTTGTTGCCGGCAGCGGTGATAGAGCGCGTAAATCCGGCTACTGGGTGGCGGAGGGGGTCAAGGCTGTCCATATCCTCATCACCATCTCGCTCCGGTTGGCGCGCAGGCGATGCAGCGAAACGTCGAAACTGACGCAAAATTCGGCGCCACCCGCCATCAGCAGCTCGCCCGATGCCAGCGCGTCGTTGACGACCATGCGCGGCAACCACGCCAGCCCTCGGCCACGCTTGGCCATTTCCAGAATGGCGTCATAGGAGTCCGCTTGGTAAACCATTCGCAGCGGCAGGCGCTGCGGCAGTCGATCCAAATGCCGGGCCAGTACGCTGCGCAGTGTCAGAGTGGGTGAGAAGGCCAGCCAAGGAATAGGCAGGGCGTTGCTGTCGGCGAGTATCTGCAGTTGCGGCTGCCCAGGGGCGCTCGGTGCGCTGACCGGTAGCAGTTCCTCCTTGGCCAGTACTCGGGAGTCGAAATGCTCCGGGTCCAACAGCGTCTGGGTCAACGGGCTGGAAAAACTCAGCAGCAGATCAACCTCGCCGGCGGACAACCGGCTGATCGCTTCTTGCGCACCGCTAGTGAGCAATGACACCGCAAAGCTGCCCAGTTTCGGGTGCAATGACTCGTACCAATCGGGGAAAAAGTCACAGGCCAGGGTCCGGCCGGTGGCGATGCGCACCGGTTCGTCGCGGCTGAGGGTGTCATTTTTGAACTGCGCTCTAACAGTGCCCAGCAATTCCAGCGATTGAGTGGCGGCATCAAGGAACAGCAGGCCGCAGGGTGTCAGTGACAGGGGTTGCTTGCGCTCGATCAATGGCGTGCCGACCCATTCTTCCAGCGCCCGGATACGTCGACCGAACGCTGGATGCGTGACACAGCGATTTTCGGCGGCACGCGACAGGCTGCGAGTGCGCGCCAGTTCGACAAAATCCTCAAGCCATTCAAGTTGCATGGTGTTTCCCCGCTTGAATTCGGGCCACTGGCCTCCGGCCATATATCCGGGTTCCCGGGCCGCAGATAGTACCGTCAGCGGCGATCGGCTGCACCCACAAGCCCCTGTTCCCTGTAAACTGCGCCTCTTTGGCAGCCCCAGCGAGGCCCCGGCATGTCCGCTTCGATCCTGTATATCCACGGTTTCAACAGCGCGCCTGCGTCCAACAAGGCCAGCCAACTGATCACCGTGATGGATGCCCTCGGCCTGGCCGATCAATTGCGCGTGCCGGCCCTGCATCACCATCCGCGTCAGGCAATTCCTCAATTGGAGGAAGCCATTGCCCAGTTGGGACGGCCGCTGCTAGTCGGCAGCTCGCTCGGCGGCTACTATGCAACCCATCTTGCTGAGCACCATGGCCTCAAGGCGTTGCTGGTCAACCCGGCGGTCAGCCCCCATCGGATGTTCGACGGTTACCTGGGCACCCAGAAGAACCTCTACACCGATGAAACCTGGGAACTGACCCACGACCACGTCACGGCGCTGGCCGAGCTGGAAGTACCGGCTCCCCAGGACGCCGCGCGTTACCAGGTGTGGTTGCAGACGGGGGATGAAACCCTGGATTATCGCCTCGCCCAGCAGTATTACCGGGCCTGTGCCTTGCGCATCCAGGCCGGTGGCGACCATGGTTACCAGGGGTTCGCCCAGCAATTGCCGGCGTTGTTGAGTTTTGCCGGTATTGGCGCAGATCAGTATCAATCCTTCGATTTCTCGGCACTGTAATTGCCTTGGAAATCGCAGGTCACTTTTTAATCGAACGACTCACGACGAGACCCCATGGCCACTCCCAGCGCTAGCTCTTATAACGCCGACGCCATCGAAGTCCTCTCGGGCCTCGACCCGGTGCGCAAACGCCCCGGCATGTACACCGACACCAGTCGGCCGAACCACCTTGCCCAGGAAGTCATCGACAACAGCGTCGACGAAGCCTTGGCGGGGCACGCCAAGTCGGTGCACGTCATTCTTCACGCTGACCACTCCCTGGAAGTGTCCGACGATGGTCGCGGCATGCCGGTGGACATTCACCCGGAAGAGGGCGTGTCGGGCGTCGAGCTGATCCTCACCAAGCTGCACGCCGGCGGCAAGTTCTCCAACAAGAACTACCAGTTCTCCGGGGGCTTGCACGGTGTGGGTATTTCCGTGGTCAACGCCCTGTCCACGCTGGTACGGGTCAAGGTCAAGCGCGACGGCAACGAGTACGAGATGACCTTCGCCGATGGCTACAAAGCCACCGACCTGCAGGTGATCGGCACCGTTGGCAAACGCAACACCGGCACCAGCGTGTACTTCGCGCCGGACCCTAAATACTTCGACTCACCGAAATTTTCCATCAGCCGCCTCAAGCACGTGCTCAAGGCCAAGGCCGTGTTGTGCCCGGGCCTGTTGGTGACCTTTGAAGACAAAGGCACTGGCGAAAAGGTCGAGTGGCACTACGAAGACGGTCTGCGTTCCTACCTGGAAGACTCCGTCAGTGATTTCGAACGCCTGCCCAACGAGCCGTTCTGCGGCAGCCTGGCCGGCAACAAGGAAGCCGTCGACTGGGCGCTGCTGTGGTTGCCCGAAGGCGGCGACAGCGTGCAGGAAAGCTACGTCAACCTGATCCCCACCGCCCAGGGCGGTACCCACGTCAACGGTTTGCGCCAGGGATTGCTGGATGCCATGCGCGAATTCTGTGAATACCGCAGCCTGCTGCCTCGTGGCGTGAAGCTGGCGCCGGAAGACGTGTGGGAGCGCATTGCGTTCGTACTGTCGATGAAAATGCAGGAGCCGCAGTTCTCCGGCCAGACCAAGGAGCGCCTGTCGTCCCGCGAAGCGGCGGCATTTGTTTCCGGTGTGGTCAAGGATGCCTTCAGCCTGTGGCTCAACGAGCACCCGGAACTGGGCCTGGCCCTGGCGGAACTGGCAATCAACAACGCCGGCCGTCGCCTCAAGGCCAGCAAGAAAGTCGAGCGCAAGCGCATCACCCAGGGTCCGGCATTGCCCGGCAAGCTGGCCGATTGCGCCGGGCAGGACCCGATGCGCTCCGAACTGTTCCTGGTCGAAGGTGACTCCGCCGGTGGTTCCGCCAAGCAGGCGCGGGACAAGGAATTCCAGGCGATCCTGCCGTTGCGCGGCAAGATCCTCAATACCTGGGAAGTCGATGGCAGCGAAGTCCTTGCCAGTCAGGAAGTGCACAACATCGCGGTGGCCATCGGCGTCGACCCGGGCGCGGCGGACATGAGCCAGTTGCGCTACGGCAAGATCTGCATCCTCGCCGACGCCGACTCCGACGGCCTGCACATCGCGACCCTGCTGTGCGCGTTGTTCGTGCAGCACTTCCGCCCGTTGGTGGATGCCGGTCATGTCTACGTCGCCATGCCGCCGCTGTACCGTATCGACCTGGGCAAGGAGATTTTCTACGCCTTGGACGAAGCCGAACGCGATGGCATCCTCGACCGCCTGGTCGCCGAGAAGAAGCGGGGCAAGCCGCAGGTCACCCGATTCAAAGGCTTGGGTGAAATGAACCCGCCGCAACTGCGTGAAACCACCATGGACCCCAACACCCGGCGCCTGGTGCAGTTGACCCTGGAAGACTTCGCCGCTACCTCGGAAATGATGGACATGCTGCTGGCGAAGAAACGCGCACCGGACCGCAAGTCCTGGCTGGAATCCAAAGGCAACCTCGCCGAGGTTCTGGGCTGATGCGCACAGGTTTCGCCCTGGCGATCCTGATGTTGAGCGGGCTGGCAGCGACTCAGGTCGCCGCCGCGCCCGTGGCTGAGCTCAAGCTGGTGTCCGAACACCCGGTGGACGGCATGCGCGGCGGTAACCTGTCGGGCCTGGCGCAGTGTGGCAAGGAGTTGTGGACGGTTTCCGACCGCGATGACGACCAGATCTATCGTCTCGATACCCGTGCGCCGACCTGGCAAGCCGAAGCGGTAAGCATCGATGTACCGCCGGTGCCGGAATCCGGGCTGCCCTGGGGGCTGCGTTCGCGCACCAAGGCTGCGTCGTTCATTCGCGGCGGCGACCTGGATTTTGAAGGCATCACCTGCGATGCCGCGGGCAATCGCTATATTGTCAGCGAAGCCCATGCGGCGGTGCTACAAGTGCCGGTGAACGGTGCGCCTGAATGGTTGAAGATCGCCCCGGGCATGGTGCGTGAAGCACGGGCCAGTGGCATGTTGCTGCACTTCAATGCGTTGTTCGAAGGCCTGGCAATCAACCCTGGGGGTAATCAGATCTGGCTGGCTGCGGAGCGTGAGCGGCGCGGCCTCATCTCCATCAAGCGTCCGCAAAGCCTGTGGGATTGCGATGGCCCTTGCGTATTGCTGAGCGAGGCCGGCCAGGAGATGCAGCCGGCCAATTTCATCGGTGCCAAGGCGGTGTCCAAGGATTTCGCCGATCTGTCACTGTTCAACGGCAAGCTGTTTACCCTGGAACGCAATGCGTTCCAGATCTGCCGGCGCGATGCGGTCACGGCCAAGGTCGAGCTGTGCTGGTCGTTCGCTGACGAAACCCTGACGCCCGAGCGGCGTTACGCCCAGCCCTATGGCCTGGCCGAAGCCCTGGTGGTGGACGCAGACGGTGCCTGGCTGGGCATCGACAATAATTTCGGCCCCCGCGCCGATGGTGAAAAACGCCCCATGGTCTATCGTTTCGCCGCCCCCGCCGGCGGCTGGAGCGCCCAGCCATGAGCCGCTACTTTTTTGAATCGATCCGGTGCGGCGGCATTTCCGCTGCGCCTTACCAAACAATGATGAGGCCCGCATGAGTGACATCCTCGCAGACAGCTTAGATGGCGTAGAACGCCGGTCGCTGGCTGACTTCACCGAAAATGCCTACCTCAACTACTCCATGTACGTGATCATGGACCGTGCCTTGCCGCATATCGGCGACGGCCTCAAGCCCGTACAGCGGCGCATCATCTACGCCATGAGTGAGTTGGGCCTGGACGCCGACTCCAAGCACAAGAAGTCGGCGCGTACCGTCGGTGACGTGCTCGGTAAATTCCACCCCCACGGCGATTCGGCCTGCTACGAAGCCATGGTGCTGATGGCTCAGCCGTTCAGCTACCGCTACACCCTCGTCGATGGCCAGGGCAACTGGGGTGCGCCGGATGATCCCAAGTCCTTCGCGGCCATGCGTTACACCGAGGCGCGCCTGTCGCGCTATTCGGAAGTGTTGCTCAGCGAGCTGGGCCAGGGTACCGCGAACTGGGGGCCGAACTTCGACGGCACTCTCGACGAACCGCTGGTGTTGCCCGCACGTTTGCCGAATATCCTGCTCAATGGCACCACCGGTATCGCGGTCGGCATGGCCACCGACGTACCGCCGCACAACCTGCGCGAAGTCGCCACCGCCTGCGTGCGCTTGCTGGATGAGCCCAAGGCCACGGTCGAGCAGCTTTGCGAGCATATCCAGGGCCCGGATTACCCGACCGAAGCCGAAATCATCACGCCGCGCGCCGACCTGCTGAAGATGTACGAGACCGGCAAGGGCTCGGTGCGCATGCGTGCCGTGTATCACATTGAAGACGGCGACATTATCGTCACCGCGCTGCCGCACCAGGTGTCCGGTGCCAAGGTGCTGGAGCAGATTGCTGCGCTGATGCAGGCCAAGCCATCGAAATTGCCCCAGGTCGCTGACTTGCGTGACGAATCCGACCACGAAAACCCATGCCGCATCGTGATCATCCCGACCAACAGCCGGGTCGACCACGAAGTGCTGATGCAGCATCTGTTTGCCAGCACGGAGCTGGAGTCCAGCTACCGGGTCAACGTCAACATCATTGGCCTGGACGGTAAGCCGCAGCTGAAAAACCTGCGCAACCTGCTGGTCGAGTGGCTGGAGTTCCGGATACAAACCGTGCGTCGCCGCCTGCAGTTCCGCCTCGACAAGGTCGAGCGCCGCCTGCACCTGTTGGACGGCTTGCTGATTGCCTACCTCAACCTGGATGAAGTGATCCACATCATCCGTACCGCCGAGCATCCGAAAGCCGAACTGATCGCGCGCTTCGAGCTGAGCGAGATCCAGGCCGACTACATCCTCGACACCCGCTTGCGTCAGTTGGCACGCCTGGAAGAAATGAAGCTGCGCGACGAGCAAGACGCGCTGCTCAAGGAGCAAGCCAAGCTGCAGGCCCTGCTGGGCAGCGAAGCCAAGCTGAAGAAGCTGGTGCGCACCGAGTTGATCAAAGACGCCGAAACCTATGGTGACGACCGCCGTTCGCCAATCGTGCAGCGTGCCGAAGCCAAGGCGCTGACAGAGACCGAACTGCTGCCGAACGAGAAAATTACCGTCGTTCTGTCGGAAAAGGGTTGGGTTCGTTCAGCCAAAGGGCATGATATTGACGCCACTGGCCTGTCGTACAAGGCGGGGGATGGCTTCAAGACTGCCGCAGCCGGGCGTTCCAACCAGTTTGCGGTGTTTATTGACTCCACCGGGCGCAGTTATTCGGTGCCGGCCCATACCTTGCCCTCGGCGCGGGGGCAGGGCGAGCCGTTGACCGGTCGCCTGACGCCGCCACCTGGGGCGAATTTTGAATGTGTGCTGCTGCCGGATGACGATTCGCTGTATGTGATCGCTTCCGACGCGGGCTACGGGTTCGTGGTCAAGGGGGAAGACCTGCAGGCCAAGAACAAGGCGGGCAAGGCATTGTTGAGCCTGCCGAACAACGCCAAGGTTATCCTGCCGCGTCCGGTGGAAGACCGCGAAGGCAACTGGCTGGCGTCGGTGACCACCGAAGGGCGCTTGCTGGTGTTCAAGATCAGCGATCTGCCGCAGTTGGGCAAAGGCAAGGGCAACAAGATTATTGGTATTCCCGGCGAGCGGGTGGCCAGTCGCGAAGAGTACGTGACCGACATCGCAGTGATCCCGGAAGGTTCCACCCTGGTGCTCCAGGCCGGCAAGCGCACGTTGTCATTGCGCCCTGACGACCTCGAACACTACAAGGGCGAGCGTGGTCGTCGCGGTAATAAATTGCCTCGCGGCTTCCAGCGTGTGGATGCTTTGCTGGTGGAAACGCCGGTTTAAGGCGTATTAGAGCCCTCGATCTACGATTTAAAGCGTAGATCGACGCTTTGGCGCTGGAGTCATGGCGCATATTCACGGATGATATGGCCTTTCCAGCGCCGGCGTGGCCGAGCGTGTTTAGGTTATTTTTAGTATTACATTGTGGTTCGCCTTGTGGCAGCCACCTGGATGGGATGATGACTGCTCCACGCGTTCCTCTATTTTTGATGCTCGCTGGCCTTTTGGGGTTGGCGGGTTGCAGCACACACAAGCCTGTGTCGCTGTACCAGCTGGACAGCGGAAGTCCAGCTCAGCCAGCCCAAACCGCTGGCATGGCCGTTTTGCTCGGGCCGGTGGTCGTGGCCGACTACCTGCAACGCGAAACCCTGCTGCAACGTCAGAACGATGGAAGCCTGCAAGGTTCCACCGATGGTCGTTGGGCAGGCAGTTTGTCGTCTGACATCAGCCAGTTGATGTTGCGTCAGGTGGCCGGTCAGTTGGACAGCCAGCGTGTGGTCCTGGCGCCCGCGCCCACCGGCTTCAGCCCGGATGTGCAGGTCTTGCTGACCATTACCCGGCTTGATTCCGGTAAATCGCAACCGGCGATCCTCGATGCGCAATGGCGCTTGATCGACCGTCGCGGCCAGGTGCGTGATAACCGCATCGTGCACCTGCAGGAAGAGCACGCCGGCACCACCGCGTCCCAGGTTCAGGCCCAGGGCGTGCTGCTGCAGCAATTGGCGCAGCAGTTGTCGGTGGCCCTCAAGCCTTTGGCCAACCAGCCGCCGATTGCCGAGGCACCGCGAAAGCAGGCTCCGGCCCAGGCCAAGCCGGCAGAACCGCAAAAGCCGAAGATGCCGATGGCAACCCCGATCCGTACGGATATGGAAGTGTTCAGGTTCTGATCTGAAAAAGCTCCAACAAAAAAGGCCCGCTTACTCAGCGGGCCTTCTTGTGTGTGGAGATATAAGTCACGGCGCAGATCAAGTGTGGGAGGGGGCTTGCCCCCGATAACGGTGGTTCAGTCAATGATGTGCTGACTGATACTCCGCAATCGGGGGCAAGCCCCCCCTCCCACAGGTTCTTCAGGGCTTTGCGCGGGTCTCATGCATTCGCGCCAACTGCCGCTCCAGCATCGAGGGATACGGCTCCATCAGCCTTTCCACGCAGCTTGCCCCCTCAGGGCTGGCAATTGGGCGGATACGCGCGCGCTGGCGGATCAGCGTGTCTTCACTGATCTTGCGCTCCACCAGCAGCAGGTTACGGCTGTGTTGGGACAAGGCCAGTGCGTCCTGGGCGTTTTCAGTCAACAGCAGGTCGATCTGGCTCATGCCGAACAGATCATCGCCCACGGTGAGGCCCAGTTGCAGTTGCAGGGTGATGCCGCTGTCGGCGACTTCGATCTGCAATTCATGGCCCAAGGCGCGCAGCAACTCACCGCAGCAAATCGCATTGGTCAGGTAATCTTCGCCGCTGTCTTCGCTGTGGAACAGCATCAGCGTGCTGCCGTCGTTCAGGGTGTGCAGTTCGCTCTGGTACAGCGAGGCGGCCTGGTCGAGGCAGTCACGGTAGCGCTCCAGCAGTTCGGTCAGGCGTGCACGGGGCAGGCGGCGCAATTGGTCCTGGGCACCCAGTTGTACGGCGAGCACTGCGCTGTACTGCGGCTCGCTGCTGCGTACCGGCGCTGCCTTGGGGGCGATTGCGGGGCTGTCGGCTGACGTATCGCGCAGGTCGGCGAAGGGGTCTTCATCGTCCAGGTCGTCTTCTTCGGCCTTGAAGGCATGACGCGGTGCAGGCTTGAGGCCCGCCACCGGCGGACGCTCGTCGAAGCCAGGGTCACGCAGGTTGCGCACTTCGAACTCTGGCTCGTCGTCGTAATCGGTGTCGTCGTATTCAGGCTCTGGCTCGACTTCGGGCACCACCGGTTCCGGGGCGAAGCTGGCGTGCAGTTGGCGGGCAAGGTCGCCGATTTCATCCTGGCGGTCGGTAGCCGGGGTGTGTTCGTCGATGTCCCGCAGCCAGATGCGCAGTTGCATGAGCGGCGTGGAGATATGCCGGCCCAGGCGCAAGCTCAGGGCCAGGGCCAACGCCAGCAGGATGGCGCTGAGGATACCCATGCTTTGCAGGCTGATGGTCATCGGCTGCTGGAACTGCTGCATGTCGAGGCTGATACGCAGTTGGCCGGCCTTCACGTCCTGAAACGTGATATTGCTCTGGTACAGGCCTTCGGCTTCGCCCAGCAGGCCGTTTTTCGGGCGCTGCCCGGCTTCGGCCATGATGCGGTTGTCCACGCTGTAGATGGCGGCATGGGCCACGAGCGGGTTCTTGGTCAGGTTGTTGAGCAGCACGTTGAGGCTGAGGATGTCGTTGGACACCAGCAGCTCGGTCGCCGAGGTGGCGGTTTGCGTGGTCAGGCTCTCGCCCAGGGCGTCGGCTTGCTCGTGCATGGCCTGCTTGAATTGCAAACCCATCACGCAGGCGTAGATCACCAGGGCCAGGGCGACCAGGATCACGTTATGGCTGGCGATGCGTAATGCGATCGGTACACGGCGGTGGCGCAGTGCCCGGAAGATCAGCAGGAAGAAGTTGTCGGTTTTTACTGGCGTGGGCCGGTTCACTTGAGCTCGGCTCTTGGTCCGTGAAGTTGACGCGCAGTATAGCGACAGGCCCAAGACCGGCAAAGCGCTGGCTGTGCCCGATGGTCACTGAAAGTGGGTAGAATGCGGTTTTTTTCCAGCCTGGGGGTGCGCCTTGCGCGAAATTGTCCTGATTAACATCACTGGGGAAGACCGCCCGGGTCTTACCGCAGCCATTACCGGCGTTCTGGCCCAGGGTGGTGTGAACATTCTCGACATCGGCCAGGCGGTGATCCACGACACGCTGTCGTTCGGCATCCTGGTGGAAATTCCCAGCACCGAGCAGGCCTCGTCGGTGCTCAAGGACATCCTGTTTACGGCGTATAAGCTCGATCAGCAGGTGCGTTTCACCCCGGTATCCGAAGAGGATTACCAGCAGTGGGTGGCCGGCCAGGGCAAGAAGCGCCATATCGTGACGCTGCTGACCCGCAAGGTCACCGCCGAACAACTGCAGCGCGTCAGCTCCATTACCGCGCAATATGGTTTGAATATCGACCATATCGACCGTTTGTCGGGTCGCATGCCATTGGACACCCCGGCCGACAAGGGCAAGGGCTGCATCGAGTTCTCCGTGCGTGGTGAGCCGGCCGACCCGCAGGCCCTGCGCGCCGAATTCCTCAGCGTGGCCCAGGAACTGAATGTCGATATCGCCTTCCAGGAAGATTCGCTGTTCCGTCGTAACCGTCGCCTGGCGGTGTTTGACATGGACTCCACGCTGATCGAAGCCGAAGTCATCGACGAACTGGCCAAGGCGGCCGGCGTTGGCGAGCAGGTTTCCGCGATCACCGAGCGCGCCATGGCCGGGGAATTGGATTTCCGCGCCAGCTTCAAGGAACGCCTGGCCTTGCTCAAGGGCCTGGATGTGAGCGTGCTGGACTCCATCGGTGCGTCGCTGCGCCTGACCGAAGGCGCCGAAACCCTGTTCGCCGAACTCAAGCGCCTGGGCTACAAGACGGCGATCTTGTCGGGCGGCTTCACCTACTTCGCCAAGCAGTTGCAGGCCAAGCTGGGCATTGACTATGTGTTCGCCAACGAACTGGAAGTGGTCGATGGCAAGGTGACCGGCGTCGCGGTCGAGCCGATTGTCGACGCGCAGCGCAAGGCGGATCTGCTGAAGGAATTGGCCCACAAGGAAGGTTTGCGTCTGGAACAGACCATTGCGGTCGGTGACGGCGCCAACGACTTGCCGATGCTGGCAATCGCCGGTTTGGGCGTGGCGTTCCGCGCCAAGCCATTGGTCAAGCAATCGGCCAAGCAGGCGATTTCGACCTTGGGGTTGGATGGTGTGCTGTATCTGCTGGGCTTTCGCGACCGCGACGGTCAGCTGTAACTGACTAAATGTGGGAGGGGGGTTGCCCCCGATGGCAGTGGTTCAGTCACTGATGTGTTGACTGATACCCCGCTATCGGGAGCAAGCCCCCCTCCCACATTGGGTTCGGCGTCAGGCTTTAGGTAAAGCGATGCCTTGGCCCATCTGCACCGGCGAACCCGCCACCAGTTCCTCAGCCCACTTCACCTGATCCGGTCCGAACAGCACGATCGCAGTGGAGCCCAGCTTGAAGCGACCCAGCTCCGCACCCTTCTCCAGGTGAATCGGCGCGCGGGCGGCTTCGTCATAGCGGAAGGTTTTCAGCTCGCGCTTCGGCGGAGTCACCAGGCCGGCCCATACGGTTTCAATCGACGCGACAATCATCGCCCCCACCAATACCACCGCCATCGGGCCGCGTTCGGTGTCGAACAGGCAGACAACACGCTCGTTACGCGCAAACAATTCCGGCACGTTTTCGGCGGTGGTCTGGTTTACCGAGAAAATCCGCCCAGGCACGTAGACCATCTCACGCAGGGTACCGGCCAGTGGCATATGCACCCGGTGGTAGTCTTTCGGCGACAGGTAGATGGTGGCGAAATCGCCGCCCATGAACGGCGCAGCGACCGCGGCATCACCGCCCAACAGTTCCAGCACGCTGAAGCTGTGGCCTTTGGCCTGGAACACACGACCGTGCTCGATGGGGCCAAGCTGGCTGACTGCGCCATCGGCTGGGCTCAATACTGCGCCAGGGGTCTGGTCCAGTGGGCGGGCGCCGTCTTTCAGGGCGCGGGTGAAGAAGGCGTTGAAGTGCTCGTAAGCGGTCACGTCCTCCACCAGCGCCTGGGACATGTCCACTTCGTAGCGCTTGGCAAACCAGGTGGTGAAGGCATTCTTGAACCAGCGCACGCGGCACTCGGCGATGCAGCCGGCCAACCGCGACAGCAGGTGGTGCGGCAGCAGGTACTGGCTGAGGATAAACAACTGCTTTTTCATTGACTGTCCTTAAACCTTAAATCTCGACGGGGGTGTCGGGGTGGTTGCCCCATTCGCCCCAGGAACCGGCATAACCTTTGACTCGCGGATAACCGAGCGCCTTGGCCACCAGGTAGGTGAAGCCAGAGCGGTGATGAGTCTGGCAGTGGGTGATGATTTCTTTGTCTTTGGTCAGCCCGAGGCCTTCGAGAATCTGCGGCATGTCACGGCGGATGCGCAGGTTGCGCTCTTTGTCCATGCCGGCCGTCCATTCGAAGTTCACCGCGCCGGGGATATGGCCGCCTTTGGCCGCAAGCACCTTCTCGCCGGAATATTCCAGCGGGCCGCGCGCATCCCAGATCCCCAGGTCGGCAGCGCCGAGACGGCTTTGCAGGTATTCGCGGGTAGCGGTGGGGCCGTCGTGCAGCGTGAGACTGACCGGGCCGCCAGCCGGGGCGGGCACGTCGGTGGAGAGCGGGTGCTTGCCCTCCAGCCACGCCAGCAGGCCGCCGTCCAGGTAGTGGTATTTCTGGTGGCCGATCACGTCGAGCATCCAGATAAAACGCCCGGCCCAGCCACCGCCTTCGTCGTCATAGACGACGTAGGTAGCGTCGGGCGTGTGGCCCAGTTCGCCGAACAGTTTCTCAAGATCGGCCTTGCCGGGCAGCAGGCCGGGTGCCGGCGCCTGGCCCAGTTGGGTGCGCTTGGGGTCAACGAAATGCGCGCCGGGGATGTGCCCTTCGGCGTAGCGGGCGGCACTGGTGAGGTCCACCAGAATCAGGTGTTCGGCATCCAGTTGACCGAGCAGGTCACTGGATTCGATCACCAGCGGCAAGCCAGAGAAGTCAGGCATGTGAGGTCTCCTGGGCACAAATGTTGGCGATAAAGGACGGCGATTGTAGCGCAAGCATCAAGCGCTGCGGTTGGTAAAGCTGTGCAGGGCTTTCTCGATGCATTGGGCGGTTTTACCGAAGGCCTGCACGGTGGTTTCCGAGAACGGCCCGCCGCCCTGGTCGGCGACCATCACCATCACCACGCGCCCGTTGCAGCTCATGGAGCGCAACAACAGGTGCTCGCCGGTGAACAGGCGGCGCAGGATCGGCGGCAGCAGTGCCGAGAACTGGGCGTGGTTTTCCGGTGTGAGGCGCACCTGGGCGGACTTTTCCAGCAGGCGCTGCAGCAGCGTGCTGTTGACCACATCCAGGCTCAGGTTGGCGGCGTCCTTCGGCAGGCCGTCGGCCTGATGCACACGCAAGGTGCTCAGGGCACGATCGGCCATGAACAACAGGACGCGCTGCATGCCGCTGGCCACCAGGGCTTCCTTGGCGCACGTAGTCAAATGCATGGCGTTGGCAAAGCGGCTCGGCTCCACCAGCAGTTCGGTACAACGCTTGCGCCAGACGGCCAGGGCTTCGGCGGTGGGCGGTGGTGCGGGCAGCAGGCCGCGATGAATCTTGTGTACATGCCAGGGCCAGATCAGCGACAGCGCCGGGTGCCAGAGATCGGGCATCAAGGTGTCGCGGGCACTGGTGACCGCTTGCTGGTGGACCTGTTGCTGCACGTCGCTCAGGGGCTGTTGCAGGTACAGCGCGGTGAGGTATTGCCAGCGCTCGGTGTGCGGGCAGGTCCAGGATTCCTGGGCCGACATCGCCAGGCCGTTGGCCAGCAGCACCGTATTGGCCGGCTGATTCAGCCAGCGGCGCAGGTTGGGTTCGGCGTCGAGCAATTGCTGGTGGCGCAGGGGGGCGTCTTCGCGGGCGATATGCAGGGCCTTGACCAGCAAGCGCTGCTCGGTCCGCAGCAGGGTATACCCCTGGGACACCCAAATCGGCAGGTGCCAGGTCTCGGTTAGGCCGAGGCACAGGTCCAGCAGGCGCACGCCGAACAATGCCTGTTCGACCTTGCGTGCCGACTCGCCCTTGTGGATGACCCGCAGTTCCCACTCCTCCAAAAGCTTGGGGTAGGCAACGGCCATCGGCCACAGCGGTGAAAGAAACAGCAGGCTGCCCCAATGAATGTCCTGCCACAGCCGCGCCAGGCGGCTGCCGAACAATCCATTGGCTTGTTGCGAGGCGTGCTGGCTGACCAGCAACAACTGGCGCAGCGCTACGGGAATTTCATGGGCCGGCACCGACGGCAGGCGTGCCAGCAGTTCCTCGGCGCGTTTGAGGCCCAGACGGTTAAGCGCCACTTCGAGGTTTTCCGCCGGCGCTGTCAGGCTGCCATGGGTGTGGCTGTTGGCCTCGCGCATGACGCTGAGTACGAGGGCCGGGCTGTTTTGCATCAGCTCGGCAATATCTCGCAACGAACTGCGGCTATCGCGGATGGCTTTGCATACGCGGTCATGGCTGGCCTGTGGAACAGGCAGCAGCACCTCGTCCAGGCGCTTGATCCAAGCGGCTAGAGAAGTAGGTTTTGCAGTTGGGACTGTCGTTTCATTAGCCATGATTGGGGCGCGATCATCACTTGCGGTCAACACGCCCGGAGCGGGCCGAACTGGCTTTTCGCCTTAACGGGCTATAGTCTGGCGCAGTTTTGCCGATAAGAGGAACAAGAGTTTTTCAGTTCCCCCAAATATGTCCATGAACCCGACGGCGCAAGTACTCATCTCCTATGGCTAAAATTATCGGCATTATCGTCGTCTTCGCGAGCGTGCTCGGCGGCTACGTCCTGTCCCACGGTAAAATTGCGGCACTGATCCAGCCTTTCGAGGTGCTGATTATTGGTGGTGCGGCACTGGGTGCCTTTCTGCAGGCGAACCCCGGCTACATGACCATGCACGTGGTCAAGAAGTCGCTGGCAATGTTCGGTTCGCGTTTCACCCACACCTTCTACCTGGAAGTGTTGGGCCTGGTTTACGAGATCCTCAACAAGAGCCGCCGCGAAGGCATGATGGCCATCGAGGCCGATATCGAAGACGCTGCGGCCAGCCCGATTTTCGCCAAGTACCCGGCCGTGCTCAAGGATGAGCGCATGACCGCCTACATCTGCGATTACCTGCGCATCATGTCTTCCGGCAACATGGCCCCCCATGAGCTGGAAGGCCTGTTCGACATGGAATTGTTCAGCCTCAAGGAAGAGCTGGAGCATCCCTCCCATGCAGTCACCGGTATCGCCGACGGCATGCCCGGCTTCGGTATCGTCGCGGCGGTACTGGGTATCGTGGTGACCATGGCCTCCCTGGGCGAAGGTGATCAGGCGGCTATCGGCATGCACGTAGGTGCGGCGCTGGTGGGGACCTTCTTCGGTATTCTCGCGGCTTACGGCTTCTTCGGCCCGCTGGCGACCTCCCTGGCCCATGACGCCAAGGAAGAAATCAACCTGTACGAATCGATCAAGGCCAGCCTGGTGGCATCCGCTTCCGGCATGCCGCCATCGTTGGCGGTGGAGTTCGGTCGCAAGGTCCTGTACCCGAAGCATCGCCCAAGCTTCGCCGAGCTGGAACAAGCGGTTCGCGGTCGCTAAGCCATGGAAAACAACCAGCCGATAATCATCAAGCGCGTCAAGCGCTTCGCTGCGGGGCACCATGGCGGTGCCTGGAAAATCGCCTTCGCCGACTTTGCCACGGCGATGATGGCGTTCTTCCTGGTGCTGTGGCTGATGTCCACGGCCACGCCCGAACAGAAGATCGCCATCGCCGGCTACTTCAAAGACCCGATTGGCTTCTCGGAAAGCGGTACGCCGTTCGTGATCGACCTGGGCGGCTCGCCGCAACTGGCGCCTGAGCGCACCATCAACCCGGAAGTCAAAACCGAAGCGCCGCAGGAAAAAATCCCGATCGAGCGCGATACCGTCGAAGCCATGGCCGAGCAGGTCGAGCACGAACGCCTTGAACTGTTGCTGCAAGAGTTGCAGAACAAGGTCGAGGAAAACCCGCAACTGCTGAAGTTCAAGGATCAGATTTCGTTCGAGATCACTCCGGATGGCTTGCGCATCCAGATCACCGACGCCGCCAACCGGCCGATGTTCGACTCTGGCAGCGCACGCTTGAAACCGTACTTTGAGGACATCTTGTTGGCCATGGCCGACACCATCAAGGCGGTGCCGAACAAGATCAGCATCAGCGGCCACACCGATGCCAAGCCTTACTCGGGCCAGGGTGACTTTGGCAACTGGGAGCTTTCCGCCAACCGCGCCAACGCGGCGCGTCGTGCGCTGGTGGCCGGCAGCTATCCGGACCCGCAAGTGGCGCGGGTGGTGGGTTTTGCGTCCTCGCAACTGTTTGATGCGAAGGATCCGTTCAACCCGATCAACCGTCGCATCGATATCGTTGTGCTGACCAAGAAGGCTCAGCGTGCGATTGAAGGTGATCAGCCCGCGCCACCACCGGTCCCAACTCCGGGAGCGGGTGCGCCAGGTGAGGTGCCGCCCGACCCAAACGCCATTCCGCCCGGCCAGGAGCCATTGCCGGCCCATGAGCTGCGGCAGAAGCTGAACCTGTTTGATGAGGGTGGGGTGAAAGACCCTACGGTGCCTGGGACGGGTTCCTAAGTCACCTACAATAAGGCCGCGATGATCGCGGCCTTATTGTTTCGCAAGTTTAGTAACTACTTTCCGGCAAGCTCGCAATAATCGACCGATAGCTGTTCATGCGCTGCTGCTGCACGCGGCCATCTTCCAGCGCCTTGAGCAGGGCGCAGCCCGGCTCGCGATCGTGTTTGCAATCGCGGAAGCGGCAGGTGCCGATCAGGTCGTTGAATTCGATAAAGCCCGCTTCCACGTCGCTGCGGCTGACGTGGCCGAGGCCGAATTCACGGATACCCGGGGAGTCGATCAACTCACCGCCGCCCGGGAAGTGGAACAGCCGCGCCGTGGTGGTGGTGTGGGTGCCCTGGCCGGACAGCTCCGACAGCGGCCCCACGCGGGTATCGACTTCCGGCAGCAGGCTGTTGACCAGTGAGGATTTGCCTACGCCCGACTGGCCGACAAATACGCTGATACGCCCGTCCAACTGCTGTTGCAGCTGTTCCATGCCGTTGCCGTGGTGGGCCGAGACTTCCAGCACCGGGTAGCCCAGGGTGCGGTAGACCGCCAGCAGCGCGTTGAGCGCCGGGGCATTCTGCTCGTCGATCAGGTCGAATTTGTTCAGCAGCAACAGCGGGCGAATGCCGGCATGCTCGGCCGCCACCAGGTAGCGGTCGATCAGGTTGGCATGGGGCTCGGGCAGCGGTGCGAACACGATCACGATCATGTCGACGTTGGCCGCTACCGGCTTGAGCTGGCCGCGGCTGTCGGGGCGGCGCAGTTCGGTGGTGCGCGGCAGCTGGGCGACGATCACGCCGATGCCTTGGTTGCCGGCACGCCAGACCACCTTGTCGCCGGTGACCAGCGCAGGCAGGTTGGCACGCAAGTGGCAGCGGAACACCTGGCCCGCGAGTTCGCCTTCCAGCGCCTCGACTTCGACCTGTACACCAAAGTGCGCGATCACCAGGCCCGTCTGTTCGGGGCCCAGGTCGCCGCCCTCGAGCGCGTCCACGGCGGAGGATTCACGTTTGGCGGCGCGTGCAGCGCGTTCACCTTGAATCTTTTCGATGCGCCAGTTTTGGCGACGATTGAGCTGGCGTTTGGCCATTGGTGTTCCGTGTCGATAATGCAAAGGTTAGGTAAAACGGTCGCGAGTCTAGCACGGCCCCGCCTGCTAAACTGCGCAGCTACGCCAAGGTGCCAAGAGAATCAAGCCATGCAAAACCCACAGAACCTGATTTGGATCGATCTGGAAATGACCGGTCTGAACCCTGACACCGACGTCATCATCGAGATGGCGACCATTGTCACCGACAGTAATCTCAATACCTTGGCCGAAGGTCCGGTGATCGCCATCCACCACAGCGATGCCGTGCTCGCCACCATGGACGAGTGGAACACCCGCACCCACGGCAACTCCGGCCTGACCCAGCGTGTGCGTGACAGCCGCATCAGCATGGCCGAAGCCGAAGCCGAAACCATTGCCTTTCTGGAAAAGTGGGTGCCGAAGGGCAAGTCGCCGATCTGCGGCAACAGCATCTGCCAGGACCGCCGCTTCCTTTATACCCACATGAAGGCGCTGGAAAGCTACTTCCACTACCGCAACCTGGACGTGTCCACCCTCAAGGAGCTGGCCGCGCGCTGGGCGCCGGAAGTCAAAGACAGCTTCCATAAAGGCAGCACCCATCTGGCGCTGGATGATATTCGCGAGTCGATCGCCGAGCTGCAGCACTACCGCAAGCATTTCATCAAGGCTTGAAACGCAGGCTGCTGACCGGGCGCCTTCGCAGGCAAGCCAGCTCTCACACTTGAATGTATTCCCAGGTCCAAGTGTGGGAGGGGGCTTGCTCCCGATGGCAGGCAACTCGATTTATCGCCAGGCGCCCCCTTTTGGTGCCATCAGCAAATGATTAGACTGCCGGCCTCTTTGCAAGGATCGCCATCATGCTGCTGATGCTCTACCTCATCGCCATCACCGCCGAAGCCATGACCGGCGCCTTGTCCGCCGGCCGGCGCGGCATGGACTGGTTTGGTGTGGTGCTGATCGCCTGCGTGACGGCGCTGGGCGGCGGCTCGGTGCGCGATGTGCTGTTGGGGCATTACCCGTTGACGTGGGTCAAGCATCCGGAATACCTGGTGCTGACCTCCGTCGCGGCGCTGGTGACGATCTTTATCGCACCGTTGATGCGTCACCTGCGCTCGCTGTTCCTCGCGCTGGATGCCGTGGGCCTGGTCGCGTTCACGCTGATCGGCTGCATGACCGCCCTGGAAATGGGCCACGGCATGCTGGTGGCATCGGTCAGCGGGGTGATCACCGGCGTCTTCGGTGGCATTCTGCGGGATATTTTCTGCAACGACATTCCGCTGATCTTCCGCCGTGAACTGTACGCCAGCGTGTCATTCCTCGCCGCCTGGTTCTACCTGCTGTGCCTCTACCTGGAACTGCCCAGCGAGCAGGCAATTCTACTGACGCTGTTCAGCGGCTTTCTATTGCGCCTGCTGGCGATTCGATTTCACTGGGAAATGCCCAAGTTCGTCTACAGCGACGACGTGCACTAGCGCGCCGCGTGCTGGTTCAGCGCCCATTCCACATGCTCGCGCACCAGCTCCGACGGATAATCCCGACGCGCCTTCAAGGCTTCCAGTACCGGGATGCTCGACGGCGCGTTGCCCAGGCCCACCGCCAGGTTGCGCAGCCAGCGTTCATAACCGGCACGGCGCAAAGGTGAACCTTCGGTACTGCTGAGGAATTTATCCTCATCCCACAGGAACAGCTCCGCCAGTTCTGCGTTATCCAGGTTGTGCCGTGGCTTGAAATCGCTTTCGGCGGTAGGTCGCGCGAAACGATTCCACGGACAAACGATCTGACAGTCATCGCAGCCGAATACCCGGTTGCCGATCAGCGGGCGCAGGTCTTCAGGGATTGCGCTCTTGAGTTCGATGGTCAGGTAGGAAATGCAGCGCCGGGCGTCCAGCACATAGGGGCCGACAAACGCATTGGTGGGGCAGATATCCAGGCAGGCGGTGCAGCGGCCGCAGTGTTCGGTACTGTGCGGTGGATCGACCGGTAGCGGCAAATCCACAAATAGCTCGCTCAGGAAGAAATAACTGCCGGCCTTGCGATTGAGCACCAGGGTGTTTTTACCGATCCAGCCAAGACCGGCTTGTTCGGCAATGGCTTTTTCCAGCACGGGCGCGCTGTCGACAAAGGCACGAAAGCCGAAAGGCCCGATCTGCGCCTGGATACGGTCGGCCAACTGTTGCACGCGTTTGCGGATCAGCTTGTGGTAGTCGCGGCCCAGGGCGTAGCGCGAGATGTAAGCCTTTTCCGGTTTTGCCAGCAGTTGCGCCATCTGGGTATCGCCGGGCAGGTAGTCCATGCGCAGCGACACCACGCGCAGGGTGCCCGGCACCAGTTCGTCCGGGTGCGAGCGTTTGCTGCCATGGGCGCCCATGTAGTCCATCTCGCCGTGGTAGCCCGCGTCGAGCCAGCGTTGCAGATGGTGTTCATGCTCAGCCAGGTCAAGGCCGCTGATGCCGACTTGTTGAAAGCCCAGCTCGCGCCCCCAGTCTTTGATCGATTGGGCGAGGGCGGGCAGATCGGAGGTAATAGCGGGCATGAGACACGGGAAACCACAGGTTAGATGCGTATAATTCTGCCAGACATCGGAGCTTGAAGACGCATGCCGCAGACAAAACACGAAATAACCGACGTTCAGCCTTTGTTGCATGGCCATTTGCCGCAACTGGCTGCGCGTTCACCGGACGCCCATAAAGGCCAGTTCGGTCACCTGCTGATGATTGGCGGCGACCGGGGCTTTGGCGGCGCCGCGCTGCTCGGCGCCGAAAGCGCCTTGCGCAGTGGTGCGGGCATGGTGTCCCTGGCCACTCGCCTTGAGCATGTGCCGGCCGCGCTGGCCCGTTTGCCGGAAGTCATGACCGTCGGCGTGAGTTCGGCCAACCAGTTGATGGGCTTGCTGGAAAAAATCTCGGTGATCGTCATTGGCCCCGGCCTGGGCGAAGCCGCCTGGGGTAAAAGCCTGTTGTCTGTCGCAGCCAATGCACGGCAGCCGCAGGTCTGGGACGCCGATGCACTCAATCAACTGGCGACTGGCAGCGTGAGCTTGCCAGCCCATTGCGTGATCACCCCGCATCCGGGGGAGGCGGCGCGATTGCTGGGGATTTCGACAGCCGAGGTTCAGGCCGACCGTCTTAAGGTGGCGCGCGCGTTGAGCCAGAAATTCAAGGCAGTGGCCATCCTCAAGGGTGCTGGCAGTTTGATTGCCAGTCCGGACGGGCGCGTTTCGCGCTGCGATCAAGGCCATCCGGCGATGGCGACGGCGGGCCTCGGTGATGTTTTGGCCGGCCTGGTGGGTGCGCTGCTGGCCCAGGGCATGCCGGCCTATGAAGCAAGCTGCCTGGCCGTCTGGTTGCACGCCACGGCAGGGGATCGCCAGGGCAGCTTTGGTCGCGGGCTGGCCGCCAGCGACCTGATACCCGCCATTCGTCAATTGCTGGAGGAACAGTCGCCGTGTCTGAAGTAATCCTTTTCCTGGCCGATGAAGAGGCCATGGTGGCGTTAGGTCAGCGTATTGCGCAGGTCACGGCCGGGTCAGGGCTGATTTTTCTTGAAGGCGACTTGGGGGCAGGCAAGACCACACTGTCCAGGGGCATCATTCGCGGGTTGGGCCACACGGGGGCGGTAAAAAGTCCCACGTTCACTCTGGTTGAACCCTACGAGATCGGCGCAGTGCGGGCTTTCCACTTCGACCTCTATCGCCTGGTGGATCCCGAAGAACTCGAGTTCATGGGCATCCGTGATTACTTCGATGAGGACGCGCTGTGCCTGATTGAGTGGCCAGATAAAGGCACAGGCTTTTTGCCAAAGCCGGACCTGACCATTACCATTACGCCGCATGATCACGGACGTCAGCTGAAGTTGTTGCCCCAGAGTGCGCGCGGTGAGTCGTGGTGCGCTGCTCTGGCTTTGGAATTCAAATAATTGGTGGGGTTAGGTATGCGCTTTCGCGCGTTGGTTGCTGTCGTAGGGGTGTTGCTTGCGGCAATGACTGTCAATGCTCTGGCTGCTTCACAGGTGAAGAGTGTTCGCCTGTGGCGAGCGCCGGATAACACGCGACTGGTGTTCGACCTGTCTGGCCCGGTCCAGCACAGTGTCTTTACCCTAACGGCGCCTGATCGGCTGGTGATCGACATCAACGGTGCGACCCTGGCCGCGCCGTTGAACGTGTCCACCGCCAATACGCCGATTACCGCCATGCGCTCGGCGCAGCGCACGCCGACTGACCTGCGGGTAGTCATCGACCTGAAAAAGGTCGTGACCCCGAAAAGCTTCTCCCTGGCGCCAAACGCCCAATACGGCAACCGGCTGGTAGTCGATCTGTTCGACAACGCCGCCGATGCCGCGCCGCCGCCTGCGCCAACTCCAGCCGTGGCAACAGTGCCGGCAGTACCGGTCAACCCGTCCCAACCCCAGGTCAAGCTGCCACCGCCGCCGCCAGCCCCGGCCGGCAAGCGTGACATCATCGTGGTGATCGATGCCGGCCACGGCGGCGAAGACCCGGGCGCCTCTGGTTCGCGCGGCCAGCATGAGAAAGACGTGGTGCTGGCCATCGCCCGTGAACTGCAGCGCCAGGTCAACGGCATGAAAGGCTACCGCGCCGAACTGACCCGTACCGGCGACTACTTCATTCCGTTGCGCGGTCGTACCGAAATCGCCCGTAAGAAGGGCGCCGACCTGTTTGTCTCGATCCATGCCGACGCCGCACCTTCGGCCGCCGCCTTCGGTGCTTCGGTGTTTGCCCTGTCGGATCGCGGCGCCACGTCCGAGACCGCCCGCTGGCTGGCCGACAGCGAAAACCGTTCCGACTTGATCGGCGGGGCTGGCAACGTGTCCCTCGATGACAAGGACAAGATGCTCGCCGGTGTACTGCTTGATCTGTCGATGACGGCTTCGCTGACCTCCAGCTTGAACGTCGGCCAGAAGGTGTTGAGCAACATCGGCCGTGTGACCTCGTTGCACAAGCAGCGCGTGGAGCAAGCCGGGTTCATGGTGTTGAAGTCGCCGGACATCCCATCGATCCTGGTGGAAACCGGGTTTATCTCCAACGTCAACGAAGCCTCGAAGCTGGCCAGTGCCAGGCACCAGCAGGCCTTGGCGCGTTCCATCAGCGCCGGTGTCCGCCAGTTCTTCCAGCAGAACCCGCCGCCGGGCACCTACATTGCCTGGTTGCGCGACTCCGGCAAAATCGCCCAGGGCCCGCGTGATCATCGCGTGCAACCGGGCGATACGCTGGCCATGCTGGCGGTGCGGTTCCAGGTTTCGGCCGCGTCCTTGCGCAGCGCCAACAACCTGAAGACCGATGAGTTGAAGGTCGGCCAGGTGTTGACCATCCCTGGCACTGAATTGGCGGCACAGTAATGAGCGAATCAACCTTGAACAGCGGGTCGCGCATTGAATTGCTCAGCCCGCGCCTCGCCAACCAGATTGCGGCGGGCGAGGTCGTCGAGCGCCCGGCATCGGTGATCAAGGAGTTGCTGGAGAACAGCATCGACTCCGGCGCCAAGCGCATTGATGTCGACGTGGAGCAGGGCGGCGTGAAACTGTTGCGCGTGCGCGACGACGGCAGCGGGATCTCCTCCGATGACCTGCCGCTGGCCCTGGCCCGCCACGCCACCAGCAAGATTCGCGACCTGGAAGACCTTGAGCGCGTGATGAGCCTGGGCTTTCGCGGTGAAGCATTGGCCTCCATCAGCTCCGTGGCGCGCCTGACCCTGACGTCGCGCACCCGTGATGCCGAGCAGGCCTGGCAGGTGGAAACCGAAGGCCGCGACATGGCGCCTCGGGTCCAGCCGGCTGCGCACCCGGTGGGCACCTCGGTGGAAGTGCGCGACCTGTTCTTCAACACCCCGGCGCGGCGCAAATTCCTCAAGGCCGAAAAAACCGAATTCGATCACCTGCAAGAAGTCATCAAGCGTCTGGCCCTGGCGCGTTTCGATGTGGCGTTTCACCTGCGCCACAACGGCAAGACCATCCTCAGCCTGCACGAAGCCCACGACGACGCCGCGCGCGCTCGCCGGGTGTCGGCCATCTGCGGAGCGGGTTTCCTGGAGCAGGCGCTGCCGATTGAGATCGAACGCAATGGCCTGCGCCTTTGGGGTTGGGTGGGCTTGCCGACCTTCTCCCGCAGCCAGGCGGACTTGCAGTATTTCTTTGTGAATGGCCGGGCGGTACGCGACAAACTGGTGGCCCACGCAGTGCGCCAGGCTTATCGCGATGTGCTGTTCAACGGGCGGCATCCGACCTTTGTGCTGTTTTTCGAGGTCGACCCTTCGGTGGTCGACGTCAACGTGCACCCGACCAAACACGAAGTGCGCTTCCGTGACGGGCGCATGGTGCATGACTTCCTCTATGGCACCTTGCACCGTGCCCTGGGCGATGTGCGCCCGGATGACCAGTTGTCTGCGCCCATCGTGACGGCGGTGGTGCGTCCGAGCGGCCCCGAAGCGGGCGAGTTTGGCCCTCAAGGCGAAATGAGCCTGGCGGCAAACCTGCTGCAATCGCCGCAACCCCAGCCGAGCTACACAGCGCCGGGCTCTGGCTCGGGAGCGGGTTATCAGTACCAATACACACCGCGTCCGCAATCGGCTGTGCCGGTCGCCGAAGCGCAGGCTGCCTATCGTGAGTTTTTTGCGCCGTTGCCAGGGGCCGAGCCGGGCGCAGTGGCCTTGCCGGAAGGTGGCGGTGATATTCCACCGCTGGGCTACGCGTTGGCGCAGCTCAAGGGCATCTACATCCTCGCGGAAAATGCCCATGGCCTGGTGCTGGTGGACATGCACGCCGCTCACGAGCGGATCATGTACGAGCGCCTGAAGATCGCCATGGCCAGCGAAGGCCTGAGTGGCCAGCCGTTGCTGGTGCCCGAATCCCTGGCCGTCAGCCAGCGTGAGGCCGATTGCGCCGAAGAGCATCACGCTGTGTTTCAAAAACTGGGCTTCGAGTTGCAGCGCCTGGGTCCGGAAACCCTGGCCATTCGCCAGATTCCCGCACTGCTCAAGCAGGCCGAGGCCAACCGGCTGGTCGCCGATGTGTTGGCTGACCTGATGGAGTACGGCACCAGCGACCGTATCCAGGCACACATCAATGAACTGCTCGGTACCATGGCCTGCCACGGCGCCATCCGCGCCAATCGCCGCCTGGCCTTGCCGGAAATGAACGGCCTGCTGCGCGACATGGAAAACACCGAACGCAGCGGTCAGTGCAACCATGGCCGTCCGACCTGGACCCAGATGGGCCTGGACGATCTGGACAAACTTTTTTTGCGCGGCCGTTGATGAGCGCCTTGCCCCCCGCGATCTTCCTGATGGGCCCCACGGCCGCCGGCAAGACCGACCTGGCCATCGAGCTCACCAAGGTGCTGCCGTGCGAACTGATCAGTGTCGATTCTGCCCTGGTTTACCGGGACATGGACATCGGTACCGCCAAACCCTCAAAAGAGCTGCTGGCGCAGTATCCGCACCGGTTGATCGACATTATCGACCCGGCCGAGAGCTATTCCGCAGCGGATTTCCGCACTGACGCCCTGGCCGCCATGGCAGAGATCACTGCGCGGGGCAACATCCCGTTGCTGGTGGGCGGCACGATGCTCTACTACAAGGCTTTGCAGGAAGGGCTGGCCGACATGCCGCCCGCCGATGCCCAGGTGCGCGCCGAGCTTGAAGAAGAGGCCGCGCGCCTTGGCTGGCAAGCCCTGCACGACCAATTGGCAGTGGTTGACCCGGTATCTGCCGCGCGCATTCACCCCAATGATCCCCAGCGCCTCAGTCGCGCCCTGGAAGTCTGGCGGGTCAGCGGACAGACCATGACTGAACTGAGGCTGAAACAAACTGCGCAAAGTGCTGACGCAGGCGCATCTGGACAGTCACAATTGCCCTATACTGTGGCGAATCTGGCCATCGCTCCGGCAAATCGCCAGGTGCTGCATGAACGAATTGCACAAAGATTCACAATTATGTTGGAACAGGGGTTTGTGGACGAGGTCGTAGCACTGCGTTCAAGAGGTGACCTGCATCCAGGGTTACCTTCGATACGTGCTGTAGGCTACCGCCAAGTCTGGGATCATCTGGATGGCAAGCTGACGTCAGCTGAAATGCAGGAGCGCGGCATCATTGCCACGCGCCAATTGGCGAAGCGCCAGTTCACCTGGCTGCGCAGCTGGAGCGATTTGCACTGGTTGGACAGCCTGGACAGCGACAATCTGTCACGCGCCTTGAAATACTTGGGAACGGTCTCCATATTGAGCTGAGTCCTTGCAATTGCCGTCTATCCTTGGGGGTGTGGCGGCCATAAGCTATCTATTTTCCGATTTTTTATTATTGATCCTTAAAGGAGTGCGGCACATGTCAAAAGGGCATTCGCTACAAGACCCTTACTTGAATACTTTACGTAAAGAGAAAGTGGGGGTTTCCATCTACCTGGTCAACGGTATCAAGCTGCAAGGCACGATCGAGTCGTTCGACCAGTTCGTGATCCTGCTGAAAAACACCGTCAGCCAGATGGTCTACAAGCACGCTATCTCGACAGTGGTTCCAGTTCGTCCAATCCGTCTGCCGAGCGCAGCCGGTGATGATGCAGCTGACGCTGAGCCAGGTAACGCCTGATAGGAGTCTCCTTTGTTCTTTGAGCGCCACGGTGGTGGTGAGCGAGTAATCCTCGTTCACTTGGATGGACAGGACCCTGAGGCGCGCGAAGATCCGCAGGAGTTTCAGGAGTTGGCAAATTCGGCCGGCGCCGAGACCGTTGCGTTTTTTAACGTGCCGCGTCATCGGCCAACCGCCAAATTCCTGATTGGCAGTGGCAAGGTCGAGGAACTGCGCGACCTGGTCCATGCCGAAGAAGCCGATCTGGTGATCTTCAACCATACCCTCACGCCTAGTCAGGAACGTAACCTCGAACGTGTATTCGAGTGTCGCGTGATCGACCGCACCGGTCTGATTCTCGATATTTTCGCCCAACGCGCCCGTACCCATGAGGGCAAGCTCCAGGTCGAACTGGCCCAGCTTGACCACATGAGCACCCGGCTGGTTCGCGGTTGGACTCACCTTGAGCGTCAGGGTGGCGGTATTGGCATGCGGGGCCCGGGTGAAACCCAGTTGGAAACCGACCGGCGCCTGCTGCGGGTTCGCCTGCGTCAGATCAAGGGCCGGCTGGAGAAGGTGCGTAGCCAGCGCGAGCAATCGCGACGTGGCCGTTCACGTGCCGATATTCCTACCGTGTCCCTGGTGGGCTATACCAACGCCGGCAAGTCCACGCTGTTCAACAATGTGACGAAATCGGACGTGTATGCGGCTGACCAACTGTTCGCTACCCTCGACCCGACCTTGCGCCGTCTGGATATTGACGACCTGGGGCCGATTGTCCTGGCCGACACCGTGGGTTTCATTCGTCATCTGCCCCATAAGCTGGTCGAGGCGTTTCGGTCTACGCTCGAAGAGTCGAGCAACTCCGACCTGCTGTTGCACGTGATCGATGCGGCCGAACCGGATCGCATGTTGCAGATTGAACAGGTCATGGTCGTGCTGGGCGAGATTGGCGCCCAGGACTTGCCGATCCTTGAGGTCTATAACAAACTCGATTTGCTTGAAGGCGTTGAGCCACAAATCCAGCGCGACGAGAACGGCAAGCCCCAGCGGGTCTGGCTGTCGGCGCGCGATGGCAGTGGTTTGGAGCTGCTTGAACAAGCCATTGCCGAGTTGCTCGGCAGCGATTTGTTCGTCGGCACCTTGCGCTTGCCTCAGCGTTTTGCTCGACTGCGTGCACAGTTTTTCGAGCTGGGCGCGGTACAGAAAGAAGAACACGACGAAGAAGGTGTCAGCTTGCTGGCCGTTCGGTTGCCGCGCTCGGAGCTCAATCGGCTGGTCAGCCGTGAAGGCGTAGTACCGACAGAGTTCATCGAACAACACACTTTGCAATAAAAGCCTGAGAAAGCGGTTGTGCCGCAGTAGCAGGCATTCTGTAGCATTGGTCGGCGCGCCGTGGGTGCGTCTTTGCTTTATCAGATGGAGAGCGCTATGGCTTGGAATGAGCCGGGTGGCAACTCGAATAATCAGGATCCTTGGGGTGGTAAACGCCGCAATAATGGCGACCGCAAGGGGCCACCAGATCTCGACGAGGCCTTCCGAAAGCTGCAGGAAAGCCTGAATGGGTTGTTCGGTGGTGGAAAAAAACGTGGTGGTGACGAGGGCGGTCGTACGAGCAAGGGCGGCGGCTATGGCCTGCTGGGCCTGGGTCTTGTCGTGCTGGCGGCTGTATGGCTGTACAGCGCCGTATACGTCGTGGACGAGCAGGAGCAAGCCGTGGTGCTGCGCTTCGGTAAGTACTACGAGACTGTCGGTCCTGGCCTGAACATCTATTTCCCGCCGATCGACAAGAAGTACATGGAGAACGTCACGCGTGAGCGTGCCTACACCAAGCAGGGCCAGATGCTGACCGAAGACGAGAACATCGTCGAAGTGCCGCTGACCGTGCAGTACAAGATCAGCAACCTGCAGGACTTCGTGCTGAACGTAGATCAGCCGGAAATCAGCCTGCAACACGCAACCGAAAGCGCCCTGCGCCACGTGGTGGGTTCCACCGCCATGGACCAGGTGCTGACCGAAGGTCGTGAGTTGATGGCCAGCGAAATCAAGGAGCGCCTGCAACGGTTCCTCGATACCTATCGCACCGGTATCACCGTCACCCAGGTGAACGTACAGAGCGCAGCGGCACCGCGTGAAGTGCAGGAAGCCTTCGACGACGTGATCCGCGCCCGTGAAGACGAACAGCGTTCGCGCAACCAGGCTGAAACCTACGCCAACGGCGTCGTGCCGGAAGCCCGTGGCCAGGCTCAGCGTATCCTTGAGGATGCCAACGGTTACCGTGACGAAGTGGTCTCCCGTGCCAAGGGTGAAGCGGATCGCTTTACCAAGCTGGTCGCCGAGTACCGCAAGGCACCTGAAGTGACTCGTGAGCGTCTGTACCTGGACACCATGCAGGAAGTCTTCAGCAATACCAGCAAGGTCCTCGTGACCGGCAGCAAAGGTGGGCAGAACAACCTGCTGTACCTGCCGCTGGACAAGATGATCGAAGGTGGTCGTAGCAGCTCCAATGCACCGTCCACCGGCTCCAATGCCGCTGCCAACGAAGCGAGCGCCCGTGCGGCCGCTGACTTGTTGCAACAGCAAACACGTACCAGGGAGAGTCGTTGATGAGCAATAAATCGCTGACCGCCCTGATTGTGGGCGTCGTCGTGGTCATCGCTGCCTGGAACTGCTTCTACATCGTGGCTCAGACCGAGCGTGCGGTGCTGCTGCAATTCGGCCGTGTGGTCCAGGCGGACGTCCAGCCAGGCCTGCATGTGAAAGTCCCCTACGTCAACCAGGTGCGTAAGTTCGACGGCCGCCTGATGACGCTGGATGCACCGACACAGCGCTTCCTGACCCTGGAAAAGAAAGCCGTGATGGTTGACGCCTACGCCAAGTGGCGCGTCAAGGATGCCGAGCGCTTCTACACCGCCACCTCCGGCCTCAAGCAGATTGCCGACGAGCGTTTGTCGCGTCGTCTGGAGTCGGGCCTGCGTGACCAGTTTGGTAAGCGCACCCTGCACGAGGTGGTGTCTGGTGAGCGTGATGCGCTGATGGCGGATATCACGCGTTCGTTGAATACGATGGCGGAAAAAGAACTGGGCATCGAAGTTGTCGATGTTCGGGTCAAGGCCATCGATTTACCGAAGGAAGTGAACCGCAGCGTGTTCGAGCGTATGAGCACCGAGCGTGAGCGTGAGGCCCGTGAGCACCGTGCCAAGGGTAACGAGCTGGCTGAGGGTATCCGTGCGGATGCCGACCGTCAGCGCCGTGTACTGCTGGCAGAAGCCTATCGCGAGTCTGAAGAGGCCCGTGGTGATGGTGATGCTCAAGCCGCGTCGATCTACGCCAAGGCTTACGGCCAGGACCAGGAGTTCTACGCGTTCTACCGTAGCCTGCGTGCCTACCGTGAAAGTTTCGCGAATAAAACCGACGTCATGGTGCTGGACCCAAGCAGCGACTTCTTCCGCTACCTGGAAAAGTCCAAGTAACCAGCCCGTGATTTTGTAGGGCGCACTCCGTCGGGCGGCTAAAACGCCTGGCGGGGTGATCCTTTCAGAAAACGGGTGTATGATGCGGCAGCCGGGAAATTCCCGGCTTTTTTGCGTCTGCATGTTTGATTCGGCAGGCGTGACAGGTTTTTCGAGGAAAGTGCCCGACGAGGCCGTTAACAGGTCGTTCGTCACGTCGCTCTTGCGCGTGGTTTATGCAGGGGGCGGGTATTTTCTGCTTCACTCAAGGCTCGGCCGAGGGCTGGCCGCCCGGATCATAGGGGAATGGCGTAATGGCAACGGTAGACCGCTGGCTGCTGCCAGATGGCATCGAAGAAGTACTGCCACCAGAAGCTGCGCGCATTGAAGTAGCGCGTCGCCAGGTGTTGGATCTGTTCCAGAGCTGGGGTTACGAGTTTGTCGTGACCCCCCATATCGAGTACCTGGAATCCCTGCTGACCGGCGCGGGCCAGGACCTGGATCTGCGCACCTTCAAGGTCATCGACCCGCAATCGGGCCGGCAAATGGGGTTCCGTGCCGACATCACGCCGCAAGTGGCGCGCATCGATGCGCACACCTTGCGCCGCGAAGGCCCGAGCCGCCTGTGCTACGCCGGCAGCGTGCTGCACGCTCAACCGCGTGCCTTGTCGTCTTCCCGCAGCCCGATCCAATTGGGTGCGGAGTTGTACGGTGATGCCAGCCCGAGCAGCGACGTTGAAGTGATTAGCCTGATGCTGGCCATGCTGCAACTGGCTGATGTCCCAGATGTCCACATGGACCTCGGTCACGTGGGGATCTACCGTGGCCTGGCCCGTGCGGCCGGTTTGTCCGGTGAAGTCGAGCAACAGCTATTCGATGCTCTGCAGCGTAAGGCGATCGATGAAGTCATTGCCCTGACCGCTGGCGTGCCTGCGGATCTGGCCGACATGCTGCGTGCACTGGTCAAACTGTGTGGCGGCCGTGAAGTGCTGGTGGCTGCACGTGAGCGCCTGGCCAAGGCGCCGGCGCCGGTATTGGCTGCACTCGATGACGTGCTGGCGATTGCTGAGCGGTTATCGGCGCGGTTCCCGCAGTTGCCGCTCTATTTTGATCTGGGCGAGCTGCGCGGCTACCACTACCACACCGGTGTGGTGTTCGCGGTGTTTGTACCGGGTGTTGGCCAGGCCATCGCCCAAGGTGGCCGTTACGACGACATCGGCGCCGACTTCGGTCGTGCGCGTCCGGCCACCGGCTTTTCCACCGATTTGAAAACCCTGGTGACCCTGGGGCGTGCTGAGGTCGAGCTGCCGTCTGGTGGCATCTGGATGCCCGACAGTACGGACGCAGCACTCTGGCAGCAGGTTTGCCAGTTGCGCAGTGAGGGTCAGCGAGTTGTCCAGGCATTGCCCGGGCAGCCATTGGCCGCCGCCCGTGAAGCGGACTGCGACCGGCAATTGATTCTGCAGAACGGGCTTTGGCAAGTATCGCCACTGGCTTCTTGAGTTTTCCTGCCGGCCATCGCCGGCACCAAGTTTGCGCGAATGAGGACAAGTGTTATGGGTAAGAATGTCGTAGTCCTGGGCACCCAATGGGGTGATGAGGGCAAAGGCAAGATCGTTGATCTGCTGACCGAACATGCTGCCGCCGTAGTGCGCTACCAAGGCGGCCACAACGCTGGCCACACCCTGGTCATCGATGGCGAAAAAACCGTCTTGCACCTGATCCCGTCGGGCGTCCTGCGCGAAGGCGTGCAGTGCCTGATCGGCAATGGCGTCGTGGTTGCACCGGATGCCCTGCTGCGTGAGATCACCAAGCTGGAAGAGAAAGGCGTACCGGTGCGCGAGCGCCTGCGTATAAGCCCGTCCTGCCCGCTGATCCTGTCCTTCCATGTTGCGCTGGACCAGGCCCGTGAAAAGGCCCGTGGCGAGCTGAAGATCGGTACCACCGGTCGCGGCATCGGCCCGGCCTACGAAGACAAGGTCGCACGTCGCGGCCTGCGTGTGGGCGACCTGCTCAACATGCCGCGCTTTGAAGACAAGCTGCGTGAACTGGTGGATTACCACAACTTCATGCTGGTGGGTTACTACAAAGAGCCGGCCATCGAATTCGACAAGACCCTGGCTGAGTGCAAGGAATACGCTGAGCTGCTCAAGCCGCTGATGCTGGATGTGACCGCAGAGCTGCACGACCTGCGTCGCGCCGGCAAGGACATCATGTTCGAAGGCGCCCAGGGTTCGTTGCTGGACATCGACCACGGTACCTACCCGTACGTGACCAGCTCCAACACCACTGCTGGCGGCGTTGCTACCGGTTCGGGCGTTGGTCCTATGTTCCTGGACTACATCCTCGGCATCACCAAGGCCTACACCACCCGTGTAGGTTCGGGCCCGTTCCCGACTGAACTGTTCGACGAAGTCGGTGCGCACCTGGCCAAGCAAGGTCACGAGTTCGGCGCGACCACCGGCCGTGCTCGTCGTTGTGGCTGGTTCGACGCCGTTATCCTGCGTCGCGCTATCGATGTGAACAGCATCTCGGGCATCTGCTTCACCAAGCTGGATGTACTCGACGGCCTGGAAACCATCAACATCTGCGTCGGCTACAAAGATGCCGAAGGCAAGGACGTTGCCCCGGTCGACGCCGACAGCTACGTGGGCCTGCAGCCAGTGTACGAAGAAGTGCCGGGCTGGAGCGAGTCGACCGTGGGCGCCAAGACCCTGGAAGAGCTGCCAGCTAATGCCCGCGCCTACATCAAGCGTGTCGAAGAGCTGATCGGCGCGCCGATTGACATTATTTCGACGGGCCCGGACCGCAACGAAACCATCGTTCTGCGTCACCCGTTCGCTTAATAAGCTGTTGATGTAAAAAGCAAAGGGCTCCTTCGGGAGCCCTTTGTCGTTTCTACTGCCTGAGCGGCACGACCCTTGCTTCGCTTCTCTCTTTTGCGGTGCTATCAAATTAATGGCACCCGTGGTGGAGGGATTCCCGATGTCTGCCGTTCTCTCATTGTTACAAAGCCGTCTGTTGCGGCCGGTGTTCGTTACCCTAGGTATCGCTCTTTTGGTGCAAGTGCTGGTGGCGGTTGCCCTCACCCGGAGCACAGTCACGGCGCTGGAAGCCGATTTAGGCAGTCGCCTGGGCATCGACAGCCAGAAGCTGTCCGGTGAATTGGCCCAGGCCGGCAAGGAAGTCACGTCGAGCCTGGACAGCTTGTCCAACAGTACCCGTCAGCGTCTGACCGCCGGGCTTTCCGAGCGCCTGCAGGCAGAGCAGAAACAGTTGCGTGCGACCCTGGAAAAAGACCTGCAAGACTCCGCCAACGATATGGCGCAACTGCTGGCCTCCGTGGCGCCCCGCGCTATGTGGGACAGCGATGTGCCAACGCTGTCCGAGTTTGCCCGGCGCGCTCAGCGCAACCCTAACGTGCTGTTTGTGGTCTATGACGACGCGGCGGGTGAGCACCTGACTCGTTATCTGAATCGCGAAAATCCGATCAACAAGGCGTTGCTGGAAAAAGGCCAGGGCGATCGCGCCCTGGACAAAGTCCTGAACGCTGCGAAGAACGATCCTTCGGTGTTCTACGTCGAGGCTTCCATCAGCCCTAACGGCGTGGAGATTGGCAAGGTGCTCATGGGGGTGTCGACCGCGTCGGTCGAGGCCGATCTGCAAGCGCTGGACAAGCGTTTTGCCGCATTGATTGCCAGCGGCGATCAGTTGGTCGGCGACAGCCTCAAAGGTGCCGCGGCGGATAGCGCGGCGGCCATGGGCGCTCGCCTGCAGTCGGCGCAAGCCACTGCGACCCAGATGACCGTCAACACCACCGGCGCCGTGCAGGAGGCTGCCGGCACCTTGCGTTGGCGCATCGGCATGGGGCTGGCGGGGGTTGGTTTCGGCGTATTGCTGCTGATCGCCGTGGTTCTCGGCCGCCGCGTGGTCAATCGCCTGAAACTGCTTATCGCGGCCATGGATGACCTGGCAGCAGGCGAGGGTGACCTCACCAAGCGCGTTCAAATCAACAGCAAAGACGAAATCGGCGACATGGCCTCGGCGGTCAATCGCTTTGTGGATAAGTTGCAACCCATCGTGCGCGAGGCGGGCGATGTGGCGCAGCGTACCGGCGTGGAAATCGGCGCCATGACCTTGCGCAATGCCGGCGCCGATGCGGCAGCTGGCTTGCAGCGTGATGAGGTGGCGGAGAGTTTGCTCGCGCTGTCGCAAATGGCCGACGAGGCCCAGGCCGAAAGTCACGCCATGCAGGCGGCGTTGCAACAGGTGGTGGATATTCGTCAGGCGACGGACGAGAACTCGCGCACTTCGGCTGAAGTCGGCAGTTTGATCGAGGCGTTGGCGGGGCAGGTCCAGGCCGGCTCCCTGGTCATCGAGCGTCTGGCCCAGCAAAGCGAGCAGATCGAAGTGGTGCTGACGGTCATCCATGGTATCGCCGAGCAGACCAACCTGCTGGCGCTCAACGCGGCCATCGAAGCAGCGCGTGCCGGCGAAACGGGGCGTGGCTTTGCGGTGGTGGCGGACGAAGTGCGTGCGTTGGCCAGCAAGACCCAAAGTTCTACTGGCGATATCCAGGCGCATATCGTCGCGTTGCAGCAGGGCGCACGCGAAGCGGTCGAAACCATCGGCAAGGCCGGGCGTCAGGCCAATGAAGGCTTGCTGGTGCTGCGCGACAGCGTGCGCTTGCAGCAGACGGTGCAGGCCTCGGTGGAGCAGGTGCATGCGGCGATTGGCCTGGCTACCCGCGCAGCCGAGCATCAAGCCCAGGGTGCCCATGCGGTGCGAGGCCGGGTCGAGGTGATCCATGCCCAGGCCGAACGTGCGGCGCAAGCGGTGGTGGAGACTACCGCCAGTGGCAAGGTGCTGGACGGGTTGGCGGCGCAGTTGAAGGCGAGTCTGGGGCAGTTTCGGGCTTAGCGTCGTCTGTTCTGGCCTCATCGGGAACAAGCCCCCTCCCACGGGTTGAAGTGCATTCAAAATGTGGGAGGGGGCTTGTCCCCGATAGCGATCTCAGCGGCTCAAGTACATCCGGGTTGTTAACAGATAGACCGGCAGCCCCGACACCACTATCAACAACGCCGCATAAGGCGCCGCCGCCGCAAACTCCACATTCGAGGTGTGCGCCCACACGGCAGTCGCCAAGGTATTCAGTCCGGTCGGACTGAGCAGCAACGTCGCCGTCAATTCCTTCATGGCGTCCAGGAACACCAGCGCAAATGCCGCCCCCAATGCCGGAAAAATAATCGGCAGCGTCACTCGGCAAAATGCACTGAACGACGATGCCCCCAGCGTGCGTGCAGCCTCTTCCAGCTGCGGTGCGGCTTTGTTCAAGGCTGTGCGGATCGGCGCCTGGGCCAATGGAAGAAACAACAACGCATAGGCGATCAGCAACAACGCCGACGTCTGGTACAGCGCCGGCACGTAATGCAGGGCGAAATACACCAGCGTCAACGCAATCACCAGGCCGGGCAGGGCGTGCAGCAGGTACGGCAGGCGTTCGGCCCAGATCGCCAGTTGGCCTTTGTAGCGCACCACCAGCAGTCCCACCGGCACCGCCAGCACCAGACATAGTGCCGCGCCACCCAGCGACAGCGTCAGGGAGGACAGCAATGCCTCACCAATCTCGGCCACCGGAAACGCCGCCGAGGAACCTACCGCCAACCAATAGCCGAGCATGCCCAAGGGAATGCCGCTGCCAATGATCGCCAGCGTCAGGCAATACACCTGGCCCAGTGGCGCCCACTTGCCCAGTCGCACCTGCGCCGCATGTCGCGCCGCGCCCTGCCCGATGCGCACGTGCCGGCCCTTGCCGCGCACGCGCAGTTCCAGCCATAGCAGGGTCAGGCACATCACCAGCAATACCGCCGAAAGCATCGCGGCATTGGCGTTACTGAATTCCAGTTCGAATTGCTGGTAGATCGCAGTGGTAAAGGTTTGCAGGCCAATGATCGACAGCGCGCCGAACTCCACCAGCATATGCAGCGCGATCAAAAGTGCCCCGGCCAGCAGCGACGGCCACAGCAAGGGCAGGGTGATGCGAAAGAATACGCCCCAGCGATTCAGGCCCAGAGTGCGGGCCGATTCTTCAAGGGAGGGGTCCAGGTTGCGCAAGGTCGCTGCCACCGGCAAAAACACCAGCGGGTATTTGGACAGGGTCATCACCAGGATCGCTCCGCCGAGCCCTTCGAAGTTGGCGCTCAGCGATACCCAGGTGAAGCTGCTGACAAACGCCGGCACCGCGAACGGCAGGCACAGGATTACGCCCCAGATGCGGCGCCCCGGCAGATTGCTGCGTTCCAGCAGCCAGGCCAGGGATAGGCCGATTACGCCGCACGCCACCGTCACACCGATCATCAGCGCCAGGGTGTTGCGCAGCAGTCCGAATACGTAGGGTCGCCATAGCAGATGCACCGCCTCCGCCCAGCCCGCCTGCCAGGCCTTCAGCCCGACATATGCCAGCGGCAGCAGGCTCAAGCCCACCAGAAACAGCACGGGCAGCAATAGCCAGATCGACGGGCGCTTGCGTCGAGGGTTGGCCCCGCCGCGTAGGGCGGGGGTGGGTAGCGATGGGTTCATCAGTTCAAGCCAACCTCACGTTCCAGCTCCAGGGCTTCTTCCGCGTTGCCCAGGTCGGCGGGGGTGACTTTCGGCGGTTGCAGTTCGCTGAAAGGCTTGAGGCCGCGGTTGGATTCCATGCCCTTGCGCAGCGGGTACTCGGCCGAGGTGTTGGTGATCACGCGCTGGCCTTCTTCGCTGGCCATGAACGCCAGCAGTTGCTGGGCTTCTTTTGGATGCTTGCTGGATTTCAGCGCGGCCGCCGAAGACACGGTGATCAGGCCGCCGGCATCGCCGTCGGTGAAGTAGTGCAGTTGTGAGTCCAGGTTGGTTTTTTCTTTCTTCAGGGCAAACCAGTAGTAGTTGTTCACCAGTACGGTGGCGACTTCGCCATTTTCCACGGCTTTAAGGGCAACCATGTTGTTGCTGTACACCTTGCCGAAGGCGCGCAGACCGGTCAGCCATTCTTCAGCGGCTTCGCGACCGTGCAACTTGATAATTGCCACGGCCTGTTCCTGGAACGCGCCGCTGGTGGGTACGAAGCCGACCTTGCCTTGCCACTCGGGGCCGGCGAAATCCAGTACCGACTTGGGCAGGTCTTTCTCGGCAATCAATTTCGGGTTGAAGGCCACGACGCGCGTGCGTGCGGTTACGCCCATCCAGTCGCCTTTGCGGCCGACGTAATCCTTGGGGAGCACGTCGAGCGTGCCAGCGTCGATCTTGGCCAGCAGGCCTTGCTCGCCAAGTTTGTTCAGTGGCGGCGATTCTTCGGTGTAGATCACGTCGGCAGGGGAGCGGTCGCCTTCTTCCACGACCTGGCTGGCCAGTTGGTTGCTGCTGCCTTTGCGTACGTTGACGTGAATGCCTGTCTTGGCTTCGAAGGCCTTGGCGAGTTCGTCGCCGACTTCTTTGTGTTGGCCGTTGTACAGGGTCAGGGAGACCTTGTCGGCGGAATAGGCGGCGGGGGAGAGTAGGGTCAGGCCGAGCAGGGTGATGGTCAGGCCACGCAGAAGGGACGTCTTGAGATGGGTATCGCGGATCATCATCCGGGGTTTTCCTCACTTGAGTGCAACAAATCATTGCAAGGATAAACGATAAAACTTCTCAAGTGCGCCGAAGGGGGGAATTGCCGGTGGCGTTTTCAAACCCCGGAAACGAAAAAACCCGCTTTCGCGGGTTTGATCTGAATTTGGTGCCCAGGAGAAGACTCGAACTTCCACGACCTTGCGATCACCAGCACCTGAAGCTGGCGTGTCTACCAATTTCACCACCTGGGCATTATCAAACAACGTTGCCGCTGTTGATGGGGCGAACTATACGGCGGGCTTTTTAATCTGTAAACCCCTGATTCAAAAAATATAAATCGATTTTCTCGTTAAAAATCAAAAGCCTGAAACGAAAAAACCCGCTTTCGCGGGTTTGATCTGAATTTGGTGCCCAGGAGAAGACTCGAACTTCCACGACCTTGCGATCACCAGCACCTGAAGCTGGCGTGTCTACCAATTTCACCACCTGGGCAGCATCAACAACGTTGCCGTCGTCGATGGCGCGCACTATACGGAGCCGTTTTTTAGCTGTAAACCCCTGCTATGAAAAAAACCTGGAAAATTTCGCCAATGGTCGTGCAAGGTGCGCGGCGAGGGCTGTAAAAGGCTTTTAAACGCTTGTTGATGCCTGAAATTTCCCGTTTCAATACGCGTATGCCAAACTAACCCGCATATAGACAAGGTGAAAAATCTCTAATGGCCGATTGGCAGTCCCTCGATCCCGAGGCCGCTCGTGAAGCGGAAAAATATGAAAACCCTATTCCTAGCCGCGAACTGATCCTGGCGCACCTCGCCGATCGGGGTTCGCCTGCTAGCCGCGAGCAGCTGGTCGAAGAGTTCGGTCTGACCACCGAAGACCAGCTCGAAGCCCTGCGCCGCCGCCTGCGTGCCATGGAGCGCGATGCTCAACTGATCTACACCCGCCGTGGTACCTATGCACCCGTGGATAAGCTCGACCTGATACTCGGCCGCATTGCCGGCCACCGTGATGGTTTCGGCTTCCTGATCCCGGATGACGGCAGTGATGACCTGTTCATGAGCCCAGCGCAAATGCGCCTGGTGTTCGATGGCGACCGTGCCCTGGCGCGCGTTTCCGGTCTGGACCGTCGCGGTCGACGTGAAGGCGTGATCGTCGAAGTGGTGTCCCGCGCCCACGAGTCCATCGTCGGCCGTTACTTCGAAGAAGGCGGTATCGGCTTTGTTGTGCCGGATAACCCGAAGGTCCAGCAGGAAGTGCTGATTACCCCGGGCCGCAATGGCGCTGCCAAGGTCGGCCAGTTCGTCGAGGTGAAAATCACCCACTGGCCAACTGCGCGCTTCCAGCCCCAGGGCGATATTGTTGAAGTGGTCGGCAACTACATGGCGCCGGGCATGGAAATCGACGTCGCGCTGCGCACCTACGACATTCCTCACGTCTGGCCTGACGCTGTGCTCAAGGAAGCCGCCAAGCTCAAGCCGGAAGTCGAAGAGAAGGACAAAGAAAAGCGCATCGACCTGCGTCATCTGCCGTTCGTTACCATTGACGGTGAAGATGCCCGCGACTTTGACGATGCGGTCTACTGCGAAGCCAAGCCCGGCAAGCTGCGCCTGTTTTCCGGCGGCTGGAAGTTGTTCGTCGCGATTGCCGACGTCTCCAGCTATGTGAAGATCGGTTCGGCCCTGGATAACGAAGCCCAGGTACGCGGCAACTCCGTGTATTTCCCTGAGCGCGTGATCCCGATGCTGCCTGAGCAGCTGTCCAACGGCCTGTGCTCCCTGAACCCGAAAGTCGACCGTTTGGCCATGGTGTGCGAGATGACTATCTCGAAAACCGGCGAAATGACCGATTACCAGTTCTACGAAGCGGTGATCCACTCCCAGGCGCGCCTGACCTACAACAAGGTCAGTACCATCCTGGAGCAGCCGAAAACCGGCGAAGCCAAGGCGTTGCGTGGTGAGTACGGGCATGTCGTGCCGCACCTCAAGCAGCTTTACGCGTTGTACAAGGTGTTGTTGGGTGCCCGTCATGTGCGTGGCGCGATCGATTTTGAAACCCAGGAAACCCGGATTGTCTTCGGTTCCGAGCGTAAGATCGCCGCGATCACTCCGACCACCCGCAACGATGCGCACAAGCTGATCGAGGAATGCATGCTGGCGGCCAACGTGGCCACCGCTGAATTCCTGAAAAAGCACGAAATCCCTGCGCTGTACCGTGTGCACGACGGCCCGCCGCCGGAGCGCCTGGAAAAACTGCGCGCGTTCCTCGGCGAACTGGGTCTGTCCCTGCATAAAGGCAAGGACGGCCCGACGCCGAAGGACTATCAGGCACTCCTGGCCAGCATCAAGGACCGTCCGGATTACCACGTGATCCAGACCGTGATGCTGCGCTCCCTGAGCCAGGCGGTGTACAGCGCCGACAATCAGGGCCACTTCGGCCTGAATTACGAGGCGTACACCCACTTCACCTCACCGATTCGCCGTTATCCGGATTTGCTCACGCACCGCGCAATCCGCAGCGTGATCCATTCCAAGCAGAACACCCCGCACGTCAAGCGTGCCGGTGCCATGACCATTCCAAAGGCGCGGATCTATCCGTACGACGAAGCGGCCCTGGAACAGTTGGGCGAGCAGTGCTCCATGAGCGAGCGCCGCGCCGACGAAGCCACCCGCGACGTGGTGAACTGGCTCAAGTGCGAGTTTATGAAGGACCGCGTGGGCGAGTCGTTCCCGGGCGTGATCACTGCCGTGACCGGCTTTGGCCTGTTTGTCGAGCTGACCGACATCTACGTCGAAGGCCTGGTGCACGTCACTGCCTTGCCGGGCGACTACTACCACTTCGATCCTGTGCACCACCGCTTGGCGGGTGAGCGTACCGGTCGCAGCTTCCGTCTGGGCGATACCGTCGAAGTGCAGGTCATGCGCGTCGATCTCGACGAGCGCAAGATCGACTTCGGTATGCCTGACAAACCTGCCGAGCCGGCGGGCCGTAAAAAACGAGGCAGCGAACCTGCTGCGCCAGCCAGCAAAGGCAAGGGCGTTCCTGCGAAAGCTGCTGCCGCCGAGCCTGCGCCAGCCAAGGCAGGTCGTCGTTCGTCTTCCAAGGACAAGGCTCCCGAAGCCTACCGCCCAAGCGACGCGGCGGCGAAAAACGCCGAACTGCGCAAGAGCCGTGAGTTGAAGCAGCAGTTGCTCAACGAAGCCAAAAGCGGTGGTAAAGCGGCGTCTGGGGGAAAGTCCCAAGGGGCGGAAAAGCCGTCGAGCAAGCCAAGTAAACACCGTAAAGGCCCGCCAAAAGCGGGTTCGGCCCCCGCGAAAAGCGGCGGGTCGCGCAAACCTAAGGCCAAGTCATGAGTCTGGAAAAAATCTACGGCGTCCACGCCGTAGAAGCACTGCTGCGTCACCACCCTAAGCGCGTCAAGCAAGTGTGGCTGGCCGAAGGCCGCAGCGAGCCGCGCGTGCAGGCGTTGGTCGAGCTGGCCAACCAAAACAAAGTCGCCATCGGTCAGGCCGAGCGTCGTGAAATGGACGTGTGGGTCGAAGGCGTTCACCAGGGTGTGGTGGCGGACGTCAGTCCGAGCCAGGTCTGGGGCGAAGCGATGCTCGATGAGCTGCTCGACCGTACCGAAGGTGCGCCGCTATTACTGGTGCTGGACGGCGTGACCGACCCGCACAACCTCGGCGCGTGCCTGCGTTCGGCCGATGCTGCGGGGGCGCTGGCGGTGATTGTGCCTAAAGACAAGTCGGCTACCTTGACGCCGGTTGTGCGCAAGGTCGCCTGTGGCGCGGCGGAAGTGATTCCGCTGGTGGCCGTGACCAACCTGGCGCGCACCCTGGAGAAACTCCAGCAGCGCGGCCTGTGGGTCGTGGGCACGGCGGGAGAGGCTGAGGTCAGCATTTATGACCAGGACCTCACCGGCCCGACCATCCTGATCATGGGGGCCGAAGGCAAGGGCATGCGTCGCCTGACCCGTGAACATTGCGATTACCTGGTGCACCTGCCGATGGCCGGTAGTGTCAGCAGCCTGAACGTGTCGGTCGCGACCGGCGTGTGCCTGTTTGAGGCCCAGCGTCAGCGTGGGGCCAAGCCCAAGGCGAAGAAGTAGTTCTAAGCCTGGAATAGAACCAACATGTGGGAGGTGGCTTGCCCCCGATAGCGGTGTTTCAGCTACAGATGCTGTGACTGACCCACCGCTATCGGGAGCAAGCACCCTCCCACATTTGCTTTTGAGGTGTTTGGGGAGATTGTTCAAATAATCACCAATCACCTTGCGCCCGTTCTTCCCCTTCTCTACAATTGCGCCCCTTGCCTTCCTGGCAGGCACCGATGTGCCTCCCTGCGGCAAGATCCATAAGTGTCATTCACTCCTTGTCTGACCGTTTTTGAGCGGCAGGCTACAACCCGTAAGGAGCATTCATGCGTCATTACGAAATCATCTTTTTGGTCCACCCGGATCAAAGCGAGCAAGTCGGCGGCATGGTTGAGCGTTACACCAAGCTGATCGAAGAAGACGGCGGCAAAATCCACCGTCTGGAAGATTGGGGTCGTCGTCAACTGGCCTACGCAATCAACAATGTTCACAAGGCTCACTACGTGATGCTGAACGTTGAGTGCACTGGCAAGGCCCTGGCCGAGCTGGAAGACAACTTCCGCTACAACGATGCAGTGATCCGTAACCTGGTCATCCGTCGCGAAGAAGCCGTTACCGGCCAATCCGAGATGCTCAAGGCTGAAGAAAACCGCAGTGAGCGCCGTGAGCGTCGCGACCGTCCTGAGCACGAAGGCGCTGATAGCGCTGATAGTGATGACAGCGACAGCAGCGATAACGCTGACGAGTAATCCACGGACCTTATTAAGGAGCCTATCAAATGGCACGTTTCTTCCGTCGTCGTAAGTTTTGCCGCTTCACCGCTGAAGAAGTGAAGGAGATCGATTACAAAGATCTCAACACTCTGAAAGCCTACGTATCCGAGACCGGCAAAATTGTTCCAAGCCGTATCACCGGTACCAAAGCACGTTATCAGCGTCAGCTGGCCACCGCTATCAAGCGCGCCCGCTTCCTGGCCCTGCTGGCCTACACCGACAGCCACGGCCGCTGAGACCGGGCAGTCGACAAGTAGTAAGGGATTGAATGCATGCGCGCCTTAGCTGAGTTCATCATGCGCGGTCGTGTGCAGGCCACTCTGGTAGTGGCTGGATGTGCGGCATTGCCGTTGCTTTATTGGTTGGGTGCTGCCGCAGGTTGCCTTGTGCTGCTGCGGCGCGGTTTGCAGGATGCCTTTGGCATCCTGGCCCTGGGCCTGGTAGCCGCCTTGATCTGGTGGCTGCAATTGGGCGAACCCAAGGTACTTTTGGTGCTGCTGGGGTCGACGAGCCTTGCGTTGGTTTTGCGCGCAAGTGAGTCCTGGGTCCGCACGCTGCTGGTCAGCGTGGCATTGGGGTTGGTGTTTTCGGTGTTGATTGACGCGGCTTTCCGCCCGCAAATCGAGGCGCTGGCGCAGGAGATCGTCAAGATCCTGCCGCTGGCCCTCGGGGAACTCTACCAGCAGCTTTCGGTAGATGAGCGAGCGCGTCTTGCGACACTGGTTGCACCGGCCCTGATCGGCCTGATGGCGGTAATGATGCAGATCGTCAGCGTGCTGAGCCTGATGCTTGGGCGTTATTGGCAGGCGTTGTTGTACAACCCGGGTGGTTTTGGTCGCGAATTTCGCAGTATCAGAATCCCTGTGGGCCCGGCGATGTTGCTGCTGGCACTCATGGTTGTCGGACCGAACCTCGGTTCGCAGATGGCCTTGACCGTGCTGTTTTGCAGCGTACCGCTGGTGTTTGCCGGGCTGGCCCTGATTCACGGGCTGGTCGCGCAGAAGCGTCTGGCCAGGTTCTGGCTGGTGGGGTTGTACGTAACGATGTTGCTGTTCATGCAGCTGATCTATCCGTTACTCGTGGTTCTGGCCATTGTCGACGGCCTGATTGATTTTCGCGGTCGTCTGGCGCCGAAAGACGCCGATAACGCGAACGGTGAAGGTTAAAAGTTAGAGGATTTTCACATGCAACTGATCCTTCTGGAAAAAGTCGCCAACCTGGGCAACCTGGGCGACAAAGTGAACGTTAAGGCCGGCTACGGTCGTAACTACCTGCTGCCTTACGGCAAAGCCACCGCTGCAACCGCTGCCAACCTGGCTGCGTTTGAAGAGCGTCGTGCTGAGCTGGAAAAAGCAGCAGCAGACAAAAAAGCTTCGGCCGAAACTCGCGCTGCCCAACTGGCTGAGCTGGAAGTGACTATCACTGCCACCGCCGGTGACGAAGGCAAGCTGTTCGGTTCGATCGGCACCCACGACATCGCTGATGCACTGACCGCCTCCGGCGTTGAAGTGCAGAAGAGCGAAGTTCGTCTGCCGAACGGCACCATCCGCAACGTAGGCGAATTCGACGTAGCCGTGCACCTGCACGCCGAAGTTGAAGCCACCGTACGCGTTGTCGTGGTAGCAGCTTAAGCAACACCTAACTGACTGGCACCTCGCGTGTCAGGCAGTTAACATCGGGCACGATCCTGTTTACAGGTCGTGCCTTTTGTTTTTCTACAATCCCCTAATTCCAAGTGGCCATGAACGATATTTCAGCTCCTGAGCAATACGATCTGCAAACCGCTGCCCTGAAGGTGCCGCCGCATTCCATCGAGGCCGAACAGGCCGTGCTCGGTGGCCTGATGCTGGACAACAACGCCTGGGAACGCGTGCTGGATCAAGTCTCGGACGGTGATTTTTATCGTCATGACCACCGCCTGATCTTCCGTGCCATCGCCAAACTGGCCGACCAGAACTCGCCAATCGACGTGGTGACCCTGGCCGAGCAATTGGACAAGGAAGGCCAGACATCCCAGGTCGGTGGCCTGGGCTACCTTGGTGAATTGGCAAAAAACACGCCGTCCGTCGCCAACATCAAGGCCTATGCCCAGATCGTTCGCGAGCGAGCCACCCTGCGCCAACTGATCGGCATCAGCACCGAAATCGCCGACAGCGCCTTCAACCCCGAAGGCCGCACTGCCGCCGAGATCCTCGACGAAGCCGAGCGCCAGATTTTCCAGATCGCCGAGGCGCGCCCGAAAACCGGTGGCCCGGTCAGCGTCAACGACCTGCTGACCAAGGCCATCGACCGCATCGACACCTTGTTCAACACCGACAACGCCATCACCGGTATTTCCACCGGCTACACCGACCTCGACGAGAAGACCAGCGGCCTGCAGCCTTCCGACCTGATCATCGTCGCCGGCCGTCCATCCATGGGTAAGACCACCTTTGCGATGAACCTGGTGGAAAACGCCGTGTTGCGCAGCGACAAGACCGTACTGGTGTACTCCCTCGAGATGCCAGGCGAATCGCTGATCATGCGTATGCTGTCGTCTCTGGGCCGTATCGACCAGACCAAGGTCCGTGCCGGCCGCCTGGAAGACGACGACTGGCCGCGCCTCACTTCGGCGGTCAACCTGCTCAACGACCGCAAGCTGTTTATCGATGACACCGCCGGTATCAGCCCGTCCGAGATGCGCGCACGTACCCGTCGCCTGGTACGTGAGCACGGCGACATCGCCCTGATCATGATCGACTACCTGCAGTTGATGCAGATCCCAGGTTCCAGCGGCGATAACCGCACCAACGAGATTTCCGAGATATCCCGGTCCCTCAAGGCCCTGGCCAAGGAATTCAACTGCCCGGTAGTTGCCCTGTCCCAGCTCAACCGCTCCCTGGAGCAACGCCCTAACAAGCGTCCGGTGAACTCCGACTTGCGGGAATCCGGAGCGATCGAGCAGGATGCTGACGTGATCATGTTCGTGTACCGCGACGAGGTGTATCACCCCGAGACCGAACACAAAGGCATTGCTGAAATCATCATCGGCAAACAGCGTAACGGTCCGATCGGCTTTATCCGCCTGGCATTCATCGGCAAATACACGCGTTTCGAGAACCTGGCGCCGGGCAGCTACAACTTCGACGACGACGAATAACCCTTCTGTTCAATTCCGACCATTACCGTCGGAATTGGTCAAAATTTGTGCTATATTCCGCGCCCGCGATTTTTCATCTCAACACCGGTCACCGTCATGCAAACAGCCAAGCCGTTATTTGACTATCCCAAGTACTGGGCCGAATGTTTCGGTCCTGCGCCATTCCTGCCGATGAGCAGGGAGGAGATGGATCAGCTTGGCTGGGATTCCTGCGACATCATCATCGTCACCGGTGATGCCTACGTGGACCACCCATCTTTCGGCATGGCCATCATCGGCCGGCTGCTGGAGTCCCAGGGCTTCCGCGTCGGGATCATTGCGCAGCCGAACTGGCAGTCCAAAGACGACTTCATGAAGCTCGGCGAGCCGAACCTGTTCTTCGGCGTCGCGGCCGGCAACATGGACTCGATGATCAACCGCTACACCGCCGACAAGAAAATCCGTTCCGACGACGCCTACACCCCAGGCGGCATGGCCGGCAAGCGTCCGGACCGCGCCAGCCTGGTGTACAGCCAGCGTTGCAAGGAAGCCTACAAGAACGTGCCGATCGTACTCGGCGGCATCGAAGCGTCCCTGCGCCGTATCGCCCACTACGACTACTGGCAGGACCGCGTGCGCAACTCGATCCTGATCGACGCCACCGCCGATATCCTGCTGTACGGCAACGCCGAGCGGGCCATCGTTGAAGTCGCCCAGCGCCTGTCGTGGGGCCACAAGATCGAAGACATCACCGATGTGCGCGGTACCGCGTTCATTCGCCGTGACACGCCCGAAGGCTGGTACGAGGTGGACTCCACCCGTATCGACCGTCCGGGCAAGATCGACAAGATCATCAACCCGTACGTGAATACCCAGGATACCCAGGCCTGCGCCATCGAGCAGGAAAAGGGCCCGGTTGAAGACCCGGAAGAAGCCAAGGTCGTACAGATCCTGGCCAGCCCGCGCATGACCCGCGACAAGACGGTCATTCGTCTGCCGTCCGTGGAAAAAGTCCGTGGCGACTCGGTGCTGTATGCCCACGCCAACCGCGTACTCCACCTGGAAACCAACCCAGGCAACGCCCGCGCCCTGGTGCAGAAGCACGGTGACGTGGACGTGTGGTTCAACCCGCCGCCCATTCCGATGACCACTGAAGAAATGGACTACGTGTTTGGCATGCCTTACGCCCGTGTTCCGCACCCGGCGTACGGCAAGGAGAAGATCCCGGCCTACGACATGATCCGTTTCTCGGTGAACATCATGCGTGGCTGCTTCGGCGGCTGCACCTTCTGCTCGATCACCGAGCACGAAGGCCGGATCATCCAGAACCGTTCCGAAGAGTCGATCATTCGCGAAATCGAAGAGATCCGCGACAAGGTGCCTGGCTTCACCGGTGTGATCTCCGACCTCGGCGGCCCGACCGCGAACATGTACCGCATCGCCTGCAAGAGCCCGGAAATCGAATCCGCGTGCCGCAAGCCGTCGTGCGTGTTCCCCGGCATCTGCCCGAACCTGAACACCGATCACTCGTCGTTGATCCAGCTGTACCGCAGCGCCCGTGCGTTGCCGGGTGTGAAGAAGATCCTGATCGCTTCCGGCCTGCGTTACGACCTCGCGGTCGAGTCGCCGGAATACGTCAAGGAGCTGGTGACCCACCACGTCGGTGGCTACCTGAAGATCGCCCCGGAACACACCGAGGAAGGTCCGCTCAACCAGATGATGAAGCCGGGCATTGGCAGCTATGACAAGTTCAAGCGCATGTTCGAGAAGTACACCAAGGAGGCGGGCAAGGAGCAGTACCTGATCCCGTACTTCATCGCGGCCCACCCCGGCACCACCGATGAAGACATGATGAACCTGGCCCTGTGGCTCAAGGGCAACGGCTTCCGCGCCGACCAGGTGCAGGCGTTCTACCCGTCGCCAATGGCCACCGCCACCGCGATGTACCACTCGGGCAAGAACCCGCTGCGCAAGGTCACCTACAAGAGCGACGCGGTGACCATCGTCAAGAGCGAGGAGCAGCGCCGTCTGCACAAGGCGTTCCTGCGCTATCACGACCCCAAAGGCTGGCCGATGCTGCGTGAAGCGCTGACCCGCATGGGCCGCGCCGACCTGATCGGGCCGGGCAAGGATCAGTTGATTCCGCTGCATCAGCCGTCCACCGACAGCTACCAGAGCGCCCGTCGCAAGAACTCGACGCCGGCCGGCAGCCACAAGGTCGCCAAGGAAACCACCACCAGGATCCTTACCCAGCACACCGGCCTGCCGCCCCGTGGCAGCGACGGCAGCAACCCGTGGGACAAGCGCGAACAAGCCAAGGCTGCGGCGCAGGCACGTAACAAGCAGGCAGCTAAAGAACGTAGCGATGCAGCCAAGGGCAAGGGCGGCAAGCCAGCCCGCAAGCCGGTCGTGCCGCGTTGATCGCAGCGTGAATATGCAAGACGCCAGCCTCGTGCTGGCGTTTTGCTTTCTAGGCGGTGGGGAGTCTGTTTGTTAAGGTGGCGCCCATTAAATCGCTATCGGGGGCAAGCCCCCTCCCACATTTTGAATGTATTCACACATCAAGTGTGGGAGGGGGCTTGCCCCCGATAGCATCAGTCCAGTCACCACCCCTTCAAGGATGAACACCCCCATGAGCAACCCTCTGCTCAACATCGGCATGGACTCCAACCGTTCCCAGTTCATGGCCCGCCAGCGCATTGAAAGCCAGATCAACCTGCCGAGCCTGTTCGCCGCCATCGACGCCGACCCCGGCATCGTCGGCGCGGGGGTGGTGTATATCGACGCTGACTTCAATGTCATTACCCTGCGCGAATTCAAGCCGATCTGCAGCATCAAGCCCAAGCGCATCATTTTGCGTGAGGCGCAGAGGTACATTTCGCCGGCGCAGTTTGCCAATCAGGTGGCTAACAACCCGCGTGAGTCCCGGTTGGTGGGCGAAGCAGTCAATACGACCCTGTCTTGTGCGGGCGCAATCCTCGGTTGGATTGTTGTGTTCAGCGGTACAGTCGCCGTGCCTTTCACGGGTGGCGCGAGCCTGGTGGTGGCGGGCATCGGTGCAACGGCTGCAGCGGCCAGCACTGCGCAATGTGTCGTCGGGGGGGTGAGAACTATCAACGAACTCAATGACCCGGCAGCCAACGACGATATGGATAGCGAGGACTGGTATCGCTATGCAATGCCGGTATTGGACGCCGCTTCACTGCTGGGTGCCGGCGCCTCTACTCTGACCACTCTTCGGCTCCTGCAGGCTCGAAAGGTGACCACTGGCAGAAGTTGGTACGAGTTATCCAAGGGGTTGACCCGCCAGCAACGCAAGGCGCTCACCAAAGAGTTGCTGAGCCTGAAAGATCCAAGACTGAGCAATAAACTCTTGAAACTGCGCCAACGCTCCGGTGAGCTGGCCAAGCGCTATTCAGCTAGCGAGATCAATCACGCTACTGTGACGCAGATCAGAGACTCCCTCGGGGCTGCCGTTGGTCTTACCGGGAGCGCTATATCAGGCAACATTCGAACGATTGCAGTTGGCCTCTATGAGGAGGTTGAGTGATGGATCGTCCGGGTTCATTGAGAGCTTTTTTGGCGCAATATTTTCCAGCGTTTATATGCGCGTTCTTCCTTGCCTGCTTCTCTCTCTCCGCCGCTATTTCATTGGCATCAAGTACATTTTTTCGCAGTGACCCAGAGCGGGCGCGTTACTCTTTTCTGGCGGCAGTTTTATTGGGCTTGCTCTTGGCGTTCAGCCATTTCGTCATGATCAGAGGGCGAGAATGGGGGGCTTGGGCTATCGCAGCCTTCTACGTTGTATGTTTGCTGGTCGTGTTGCCAACCTATAGCTATCGGCCACATATGGCAGCGTATGTAATAGGGCTGCTGTTTCCGCTGTTGGGGTTACTGCTGCTCAATAGCAAACGCCACCGCGAAATGCGCAAAAAACTGTCCGAGATACGCCACCTGCGCCAAGCCGTAATCGCAAAGCGCAAAACCCGTTGATTGGGTAGATTCGCCACCCATCCTCACATTAACGCCACAAATATGTGCGGCGCCTGCACCACGACACCACCGTTGGCGCCGTTTTGGTGCTGTACTGCACCGGGTCTTACGATAAAGCGCAATGACCGCCGCTCTGGCATAAGTCTTGCGCGCTTTGTGTCCATGCCCTGGCTCGCAGGAGGCCGCCGTGTCGATTCATGTCGCGTTGCACCACGTTACGCATTACCGCTACGACCGCGCGGTCGAACTCGGCCCGCAGATCGTACGTCTGCGCCCGGCGGCCCACAGCCGCACGCGGATTTTGTCCTATGCACTCAAAGTGCTGCCCGAGCAGCATTTCATCAATTGGCAGCAGGACCCCCAGGGCAATTACCTGGCGCGTCTGGTGTTCCCGGAAAAGACTGACGAGTTGCGCATCGAAGTCGACCTGGTCGCCGAGATGGCGGTGTTCAACCCGTTCGACTTTTTCCTTGAGCCCTACGCCGAAAAAATCCCCTTCAGCTACGCCGCCGATGAGCAGCGCGAGCTGGCGCCGTACCTGGAAACCCTACCGCTGACGCCGAAGTTTGCCGCCTACCTGGCCGGCATCGACCGCACGCCGCTGCCGGCCGTGGATTTCCTGGTGGGCCTCAACCAGCGCCTGGCCGCCGACATCGGCTACCTGATCCGCATGGAACCGGGGGTGCAAACCCCGGAATTCACCCTGGAAAACGCGTCCGGCTCCTGCCGTGATTCGGCCTGGTTGTTGGTGCAGTTGCTGCGCAACCTCGGGTTGGCGGCGCGGTTTGTGTCCGGTTATCTGATTCAGTTGACCGCCGACGTCAAAGCCCTTGACGGCCCCTCCGGCACCGACGTCGACTTCACCGACCTGCATGCCTGGTGCGAAGTGTATTTGCCCGGCGCCGGCTGGATCGGCCTGGATGCCACTTCCGGGCTGTTCGCCGGTGAAGGGCATATCCCGTTGGCCTGTAGTCCTGATCCATCGTCTGCCGCACCGATCAGTGGGCTGGTGGAGCCGTGCGAGTGCGAATTTACTCACGAGATGTCGGTTGAGCGCATCTGGGAAGCGCCACGGGTCACCAAGCCCTACACCGAAGAGCAATGGCTGGCGATCCAGGCCCTGGGCCGGCAGATCGATGGCGACCTGCTCAAGGATGATGTGCGCCTGACCATGGGCGGCGAGCCGACCTTCGTCTCCATTGACGACCCTGACGGCGCCGAGTGGAACACCGCTGCCCTCGGCCCGGATAAACGACGCTTGTCCGCCGAACTGTTCCAGCGCATGCGCAAGCACTACGCACCCAAGGGCCTGGTGCACTTCGGCCAGGGCAAGTGGTACCCCGGCGAACAATTGCCGCGCTGGTCGCTTAACTGCTATTGGCGCCGTGACGGCGTGCCCATCTGGCACAACAGCGCGCTTATTGCCGATGAACAGCAGGACTACGGCGCCGATGGCGTAATGGCCGGGCGCTTCCTGGCCAGCGTCGCCGAGCGCCTCAAGCTGCCGGCGCGCTTTGTATTCCCGGCCTTCGAAGACAATTTCTACTACCTGTGGCGCGAAGGTGCGTTGCCACAAAACGTCACGGCCCAGGACCCGCGCTTGAGCGACGACCTGGAGCGCGAGCGCTTGCGCAAAGTGTTCAGCCAGGGCCTGGATAAAGTCATCGGCCAGGTGTTGCCGCTGGCACGCACCGCCGCCAATGATCGCTGGCAGAGTGGGCGTTGGTACCTGCGCGATAACCATTGCCGCCTGGTGCCGGGGGATTCGCCGCTGGGCTATCGCCTGCCGTTGGCCTCGCAGCCGTGGGTGACGGCGGCTGAGTATCCGTTCGTGCACCCCACCGACCCTAACCAGGATCGGCCGGAACTGCCGACCAGCACGCAACTGCAAAGCCATGGCGAACCTGCGCCGAGCGACGAGCGTGTGCCCAAGGTCGACGAGTCCGCCGACTGGCTGACCCGCACCGCCCTCTGCGCCGAAGCGCGGGAAGGGCGCCTGTACCTGTTTATGCCGCCGCTGGAGCGCGTCGAGGATTACCTGGAGCTGGTGGCCGCCATCGAAGCCACCGCCGAGGAGCTGCACTGCCCGGTGCTGCTGGAAGGCTACGAACCACCGTTCGATATGCGCCTGAGCAACTTCCGTGTTACGCCGGATCCGGGTGTGATCGAGGTCAACGTGCAGCCGTCTGCGACCTGGGACGAGTTGGTGGAGCGCACCGAGTTCCTCTACGAAGAGGCGCGGCAAACCCGGCTGACCACCGAGAAATTCATGATCGACGGCCGCCACACCGGCACCGGCGGCGGTAACCACTTTGTGCTGGGGGGCGCGACGCCCAAGGATTCGCCGTTCCTGCGCCGGCCCGACCTGCTGCGCAGCCTGATCAGCTATTGGCACAACCACCCCTCGCTGTCGTACCTGTTTTCCGGCCTGTTTATCGGCCCGACCTCCCAGGCTCCGCGGGTGGACGAAGCCCGTAACGACGCGCTGTATGAGCTGGAAATCGCCTTTGCCCAAATGCCGCAGCCGGGTGAAGAATGCCCGCCGTGGTTGGTGGATCGCCTGCTGCGCAACCTGTTGATCGACGTGACGGGCAACACCCACCGCGCCGAATTCTGTATCGACAAACTCTACTCGCCCGACGGTGCCACTGGCCGCCTGGGCTTGCTCGAGTTGCGCGCCTTCGAAATGCCGCCCCATGCGCGCATGAGCCTGACCCAGCAACTGCTGCTGCGGGCGCTGGTCGCGCGCTTCTGGCGTGAACCCTATGCACCACCGAAATTGGCGCGCTGGGGCACCGAGTTGCATGACCGCTTCCTGTTGCCGCACTTTATCGAGCAGGATTTTGCCGATGTGATCGTCGAGTTGAACGCCGCCGGTTACCCGTTGCGCGCCGAATGGTTCGCCGCGCACCTGGAGTTCCGCTTCCCCAAGGTGGGCGATTACGCCGTCAGCGGGATCGAACTGGAACTGCGCCAGGCCCTGGAGCCTTGGCATGTACTGGGCGAAGAGGGTGCGGTGGGCGGTACGGTGCGTTATGTGGATTCGTCCCTGGAGCGCTTGCAGGTGAAGTTGAGCGGGCTGCCGCCGCAACGCTACCTGTTGACCTGCAATGGCATCCCGGTGCCGCTGCAACCGACCGGGCGCATCGGTGAGTTCGTCGCCGGCGTGCGTTACCGCGCCTGGCAACCGGCCAATTGCCTGCAACCGACCATCCCGGTCCATGCGCCGCTGGTGTTCGACCTGCTGGACACCTGGATGCAGCGCTCGTTGGGCGGCTGCCAGTACCATGTTGCACATCCGGGCGGGCGTAACTACGACAGCTTGCCGGTGAACGCCAATGAGGCTGAGAGTCGGCGCATGGCACGGTTTTTCCGTCTCGGCCACACGCCTGGGAAGCTCACCGTGCCGAGTGTTGTGATCAATGACGAATTCCCGATGACCTTGGATCTACGGCGTCACCCCAATAATAATGACTAAATGCGATCCAAATGTGGGAGGGCGCTTGCTCCCGATTACGGTGAATCAGCCGATACATAGGTTGACTGACCCACCGCGATCGGGAACAAGCTCCCTCCCACGAGGATTTGCAGTGTTTGTTAGGTTAATCTGAGCCCCTTTGCCTCTGCCGAGCGTTCCATGCCCGACTTGCTCGACCAATACCCGCTGACCGCGGGTACTTATCACGAACTGCTGGACGACAGTGGCGCGGTGCGCGCCCATTGGCAGCGCTTGCTTGATCACCTGCAACGCAGCACGCCCGCGCAACTGGCCCAGCGCCAGGCGCTGCTGACCCGGCAGATCCAGGAAAACGGCGTGACCTATAACGTCTACGCCGACCCCAAGGGCGCCGATCGCCCGTGGGAACTGGACCTGCTGCCCCATGTGCTGGCGGCCGATGAATGGCAGCAGCTGTCAGCCGGTATCGCCCAGCGTGCGCGCTTGCTCAACGCCGTACTGGCGGACCTCTACGGGCCGCAACGTTTGATCAAGGAAGGCCTGCTACCGGCCGAGCTGGTGTTCGGGCATAACAATTTCCTGTGGCCGTGCCAGGGCATCCAACCGCCTGACGGTGCGTTTCTGCACCTGTATGCGGTGGACCTGGCGCGTACCCCGGATGGCCGCTGGTGGGTCACCGCCGACCGGACGCAGGCGCCTTCGGGCGCCGGTTATGCGTTGGAAAACCGTACCATCGTGTCCCGCGCTTTCCCGGACCTGTACCGTGATCTGCAGGTGCAGCACCTCACCGGTTTCTTCCGCACGCTTCAGGAAACCCTGGCCCGCCAGGCACCGAGCGATGACCAGCCACCGCTGATCGTGCTGCTCACCCCTGGGCGTTTCAACGAGAGCTATTTCGAACACCTGTACCTCGCGCGCCAGCTCGGCTACCCGTTGGTGGAAGGCGGCGACCTCACGGTACGCGACAGCACGGTGTTCCTGAAAACCCTGAGTGGCCTGCGTCGGGTGCACGCGATCATGCGTCGCCTCGATGACGACTTCTGCGACCCGCTGGAGCTGCGCACCGACTCCGCTCTCGGCGTACCCGGGCTGCTCGACGCCGCGCGCCAGGGCAATGTGCTGGTGGCCAATGCCCTGGGCAGCGGCGTGCTGGAGTCCCCCGGATTGCTCGGCTTTCTGCCCAAGATCAACCAGTTCCTGTTTGGCGAAGAGTTGATCCTGCCGTCCATCGCCACCTGGTGGTGCGGTGAGGCGCCGGTGCTCGCCGAGGCCCTGGAGAAGCTGCCCGAACTGCTGATCAAACCCGCGTTCCCGTCGCAAAGTTTCACGCCGGTATTCGGTCGCGACTTGAGCGACGAACAACGCCAGGCCCTGGCCGAACGCATGCGTGCTCGGCCGTACGCCTACGTCGCCCAGGAGCTGGCGCAACTGTCCCAGGCACCGGTGTGGCACACCGTGGATGATCACTTGCAACACCGCGCCATCGGCATGCGCGTGTATGCCGTGGCCAGCGCGGAGGGCTACCGTGTACTGCCCGGCGGCCTGACCCGCGTGGCGGCCGATGCCGATGCCGAAGTGGTGTCGATGCAACGCGGCGGCGCCAGCAAGGACACCTGGGTGCTGGGCGAACGTGCCACCGGTGGCGAGCATTGGCGCGCCCAGCGCGCGATTAGTGCGCATGACCTGGTGCGCCGCGACCCTTATCTGCCGTCCCGCGTGGTGGAAAACCTGTTCTGGTTCGGCCGTTACTGCGAACGCTGCGACAACAGCGCCCGCTGGCTGCGGATCGTGCTGGCGCGTTATGTCGACGGCGATGACCCACTGGCGTTGCAGGCGGCGGTCGAGTTGGGTGAAAACCTGCGCCTGCTGCCGGAGGAGGGCGAGTTGCCCGAGCGTTTGCAGGCGGCCTTGCTCGGTGATGATTGGCCGTCGAGCCTGCGCGCCAACCTGCAACGCTTGCAGTGGGCGGCGTCCCAGGTGCGCGGCAAGTTGTCCCGTGAGAACTGGCAGGCCCTGGTGGAGCTGCAGCGTGAAGCCCTGGAGCTGGAAAGCGAAAGCCCGGATTTTGGTGAGTTGCTGGATTTCCTCAACCGCCTGGTGATGTCCCTGGCGGCGCTGTCCGGGTTTGCCCTCGACGACATGACCCGCGACGAAGGCTGGCGTTTCCTGATGATGGGCCGGCGCATCGAGCGTCTGCAATTTCTCAGCAGCAGCCTGGCGGCATTCCTGCGCGGCGTGGCGGTGTTCGACCAGGCGGGGCTGGAGTGGTTGCTGGAGCTGGGCAACAGCAGCATCACCTACCGCTCGCGCTACCTGGCGGTGCCGCAGCTGATTCCGGTCCTGGATTTGTTGTTGCTGGATGAACAGAACCCCCACGCGGTGCTGTTCCAGCTGAAACTGGTGAGCCGTACCCTGCGCCGTCTTAACGATGATTTCGGTGTGCCACGGGAGGCCGGCTTGGCGCCGTTGGTGGAGCGCCTGGCGCGTTTCGACCTGAGTTGCCTGGAGAACCCGTTGTTTGGCGAATCCAGCGTGCATGCCGCGCTGGAAGGCCTGGCCGACCTGCTGCAAGCGGTCGCCGATGAGAGTGGGCAAGTGTCGGATCGTCTGGCCTTGCGCCACTTTGCCCATGTGGATGATGTCAGCCAGCAAACGGTGTCGGTGTGATGAGTGCGCGCTACCAGATTTTCCACGATACCCATTACCACTACGACAGCCCGGTGTCCCTGGCCCAGCAGCTGGCGCATTTATGGCCGAGGCCGTGCGCCTGGCAGCGTTGCAGCGACCAGCAACTGGATATTAGCCCGCAGCCGTCTTCACGCCGGGATGAGCTGGACGTGTTCGGCAACCCGATTACCCGCCTGGCGTTCGAACGGCCCCACGATGAATTGCTGGTCAATGCCGGTTTGACTGTGGAAGTACTGGCGCGGCCGGTGCTGGATTTCCAGCACTCGCCCGCCTGGGACCAGACCCGCGACAGCCTGACCTACAGCAGCCAGCCGCTGTCGCCCGAGTTGATTGAAGCCTGCCGTTATCGCTTCGAATCGCCCTACGTGCACCTGAAGAAAACCTTCGTCGAGTTCTCGGAAAGCTGTTTTCCCCCTGGCGCGCCCTTGTTATTGGGTGTGCAGGCCTTGATGGAAAAAATCTTCAGCGAATTCACCTTCGATGCCGAAGCCACCCAGGTTGCCACGCCACTGGTGGAAGTGCTGGAGCGCCGCCGCGGCGTGTGCCAGGACTTCGCCCACCTGATGCTCGCCTGTCTGCGCTCGCGCGGCCTGGCGGCGCGTTACATCAGCGGCTACCTGCTCACCCAGCCACCGCCCGGCCAGCCACGGCTGATCGGCGCCGACGCGTCCCACGCCTGGGTCTCGGTGTATTGCCCGGTATCGGGCTGGGTGGATTTCGATCCGACGAACAATGTGCAGCCGGCACTGGAGCACATCACCTTGGCCTGGGGCCGGGATTTCTCCGATGTGTCGCCGTTGCGTGGGGTAATTCTGGGGGGAGGGAGCCATGACCCTGAGGTACGGGTGACGGTGATGCCGCTGGTGTAGGAGCGAGCAAGCTCGCTCCTACAGTAAATAATTATTCAGCTGGATCTTTTGGTGTTTCAGTCTCGTCGCTCGTTACTTCACCATCAGCATCCGGGTTGAGTGCGCCGGCTTCTTCATCTACCGCGGCTTTCTTGCGTTGCAGCTTTTCCTCTTTCTTCTGTTCCTTGGCCAAGTCTCTCTGACGTTTGGCGAAGGAGTAATTAGGTTTGGCCATGGGCGATCCTCTAGGGTCGAAGGTGAGGGTGGCGGCGCGCAGCTGCCTTGGGACGACATGGTAGCAGCTTCAAGGGGCGCTTGGCCTTCACTTACCGCAGGCGTACGCGGCCAGAAGGCCATTGAACAGTTGGTTGAGGTGCATGGCTCGGACTCCAGTGGGTGATGGGCCGATCATAGGCAGGTGCTGCGACTTTAGCTGGTAGATTGTGTCGATAAGTCTGATAGCCTAAAGTTGTATACAATCTGTTGATTCAGATCATAAGAATTTCAGCCTGCTTGAGGCACCCTTGTCGCAATACGCGTTTTTAAACCCTGCCTTGGAGATTCACATGTTTGCCAAACTCGTTGCTGTTTCCCTGCTGACGCTGGCTAGCGGCCAGTTGCTTGCTGCAGAGTGCAAGGTCACCGTCGACTCCACCGATCAGATGTCCTTCAACACCAAGGAAATCACGATCGACAAGAGCTGCAAGACGTTCACCGTCGAGTTGACTCACTCCGGCAGCTTGCCGAAAAACGTCATGGGTCATAACTGGGTGCTGACCAGCGCCGCCAACATGCAGCCGGTTGCCACTGACGGCATGGCCGCTGGCATCGACAAGAACTACCTGAAAGAGGGTGACGACCGCATCATCGCCCACACCAAGATCATTGGCGCCGGCGAGAAGGATTCGGTGACCTTCGATGTATCGAAACTGGCCGCCGGTACGGATTACGCATTCTTCTGCTCGTTCCCGGGCCACATCTCGATGATGAAAGGCACTGTGGTCGTCAAGTAAGACCGCGTTATCGTTCATCGGGGGCTTGCCCCCCGATGACTGCCTGCCAATCAACACACCACTATCTGGCCCACCTCACGGCGCAAACGGCATCACCCGTTTGTGTTCGGTCTTGCGGTACGTCTCGCAAATAATCCGGAACGCTTCTTCACGCACCGGCTCACCGTGCAGGAATGCATCGATCTCGGCATAGGTCACGCCATGTGACGCCTCATCCGGCTTGCCCGGCGACAGGTCTTCCAAGTCGGCCGTCGGCACCTTCTCCACCAACGACTCCGGTGCTCCAAAGAACCGCGCGATGGCGCGTACCTGATTTTTCACCAGCCCGCTCAACGGTGCCAAGTCGCACGCGCCATCACCGAACTTGGTGAAAAAGCCCATCACCGCTTCCGCCGCATGGTCGGTGCCGATCACCAGGCCGCTGGCCGCGCCGGCGATGGTGTACTGCGCCACCATGCGCATGCGCGCCTTGGTGTTGCCGAGCACGAAGTCGCGGGACACCGCTGCCTTGCCTTCAAACGCCGCCACTTCATTGGCCAGGGATTTCACCGCCGGGCCGATGTTCACGGTGTGGCGCTCGTCCGGGTCGATAAAATCCACCGACGCCTGGGCATCGATTTCATCGAACTGGGTTTCGTAGGGCAGGCGTACGGCGATAAAGCGGTAGGCCTCGTCGCCGGTGCTGGCGCGCAGTTCCTGTATCGCACGTTGGGCCAGGAGGCCTGCGGTCAGGGAGTCGACGCCGCCGCTGATGCCCAGCACCAATGTCTTGAGCCCGGAATTGCGCAGGCAGTCCTGGATAAACGCCACGCGCCGGGCAACTTCGGCCTCGAGGGCGGCCTGGTCCTTGAACGGTGCTTGGACCTTGAGCTGCTGCGCAATCTCACGCTGTACGGCTTGCATGATTCACTCCTTGCTGGAAAGGGCAGGTACTTTGAAAACATGACGCAAATAGGCGACAAAATTCGGGTCGGTGCAGTGGGTCTTGCCCGCTTCATCGGAGATCTTCGCGACGGGCTGGCCATTGCAGGCGGTCATTTTAAGCACGATGCTCATCGGTTCCACCCCTGGAATATCGCAGGTCAGGTTGGTGCCGATGCCGAAGCTCACATTAATGCGACCACGCAGCGCCCGGAATATTTCCAGGGCCTTGGGCAGCGACAGGCTGTCGGAGAACACCAGGGTCTTGCTCATCGGCTCGATGCCCAACTTATGGTAGTGGGCGATGGCTTTTTCCGCCCACTGTACCGGGTCGCCGGAGTCGTGGCGCAGGCCATCGAACAGCTTGGCGAAGTACAAGTCGAAGTCGCCGAGGAAAGCGTCGGTGGTGATGCAATCGGTCAGGGCGATACCGAGCAGGCCACGGTATTCGCGGACCCAGCAGTCGAGAGCGGCGATCTGGCTGTCGATCAGGCGCGGGCCGAGTTGCTGGTGGGCCATGATCCATTCGTGGGCCATGGTGCCAAGCGGCTTCATATCGAATTCGCGGGCCAGGTGCACGTTGCTGGTGCCGACGAAGCGCCCGGGGAAGTCATGCTTGAGCACGCTGACCACTTCTTCCTGCACGCGGTACGAGAAGCGCCGGCGCGTGCCGAAGTCGGCCACTTGCAGCTCGGACAGCTCTTCGCTGCTGGCGTTGGCCGTCAGCCAGTCGAACTTGCGGTACAGCTGCTCGCGGGCCTGTTCGAGGATCACGGTCTGGTAGCGGTAGCGGTTGCGCACCTCGCTGACGATCGCGAGCATCGGCACTTCGAAGAGGATTACATGCAGCCACGGCCCGCGCAGGCGGATAAACAGCTCGCCGTTCTCGATGCCGGTCTGCACATAGCGCAGGTTGAAGCGAAACAGTCCAAGGAAGCGCAAAAAATCCGGCTTCATAAAGCTGATGCGTTCCAGGAAGCCCAGTTGGTCCGGACTCAGGCTCAACTCGGCAAGGCGCTCGATCTGGTAGCGGATCTCCGCCAGGTACGGGCGCAGGTCTTCGCTGTTACGGCAACGAAACTCCCATTCAACTTCCACATTGGGGTAGTTGTGCAGCACCGCCTGCATCATGGTCAGCTTGTAGAAGTCGGTGTCGAGCAGGTTCTGCACGATGCGATCGGCAAACACACTCTCGCTCATAACGGGAATCTCCAGACAGGTCGGCGATGGGGGCGGACCTTTACGCGCAATTAAGGAAGAGGGCTAGTGGCGCATAGACCTGTAGGGTTTTGCCAGTGATTTTTTTCGGTTAGACCACTGGCCTCATCGGGAGCAAGCCCCCTCCCACACGTGGAATGCATTTCAAATGTGGGAGGGGGCTTGCTCCCGATAGCGGTATTCCAGGCACTAAAGAACCTGCTCCATCATCCACTTCACAAACTCCCGCACCTTGGGCACTTCCGCCGAATGCTCCGGATAGGCCAGGTAATACGCGTCCTGGCTCGGCATCGCATGCTGCCAGGGGATCACCAGCTTGCCGTCGGCCAGTTCCTCTTCCACCAGGAAGCGCGGCAGCAGCGCCACGCCACAGCCCACCTGCGCCGCACGAATGCACATATAAAAGGTGTCGAAACGCGGGCCGTGGTAGCTGTGCTCGGTGTGATACCCCTGATCGGCAAACCAGTCATGCCAGCCCTGGGGCCGCGAGGCGTTTTGCAGCAGCACCAGGTCGCTCAGTTGCGTGGGGTCGGTGAACGGCTGCGCCGGCAGGCTTTCCGGGGCGCACACCGGGACCAGCTCTTCGCTGAACAGTTTCAGGCTCTCGGTGCCAGGGCGCGAGCCCTGGCCGAAGTAGAAGGCCATGTCGGCCTTGCCTTGCAGCAGTTCGTCCGGCTCCTGTTCGTTGCACAGGTCCAGGTGGATCTGCGGGTGGCGCAGGCGCCAGCCCTTGAGGCGCGGCACCAGCCAGCGCGCGCCAAAGGTGTAGGGCGTGGACACGCGCAACACTTCGGTCTCGCCGCCGTAGGAGCGCAGGTAGTGGGTCGACATCTCCACCTGCGTGAGGATCTTGCGCACTTCCACCAGGTACAGGTCGCCCGCCGGGGTCATCTGCAAGCGGCGGCGTACGCGGCGGAACAGCAGGTGCTGGAGCAGTTCTTCCAGCTGCGCGACCTGTTTGCTCACTGCGCTTTGCGTGAGGTTCAGCTCCTCGGCGGCGCGGGTGAAGCTCAAGTGGCGGGTGGCGGCCTCGAAACACTGCAGGGCGGTGATCGAGGGCAAATGTCTTCTGTTCAGCACGGCACGCCTCTTTTTATTCTTTGCATGAATAAACGGAATGATATCTCGCCTAATCGTCGTTTGTTGGCAAGTCTTGGGCCAGCTACAAATAAGGCCTGGATCGCCGTGCGTGCCGCGGTGCGATTTTTTGTTCGAAGATTAAAGGAGTGACCCATGGTTGCCGCATTGCTTGATCGTCTCGGGGTAAACCCGGCGCTGTACCAGGCGGGTAAACAACCCGTGCATTCGCCGATTGATGGCAGCCGTATCGGCAGTGTGCACTGGGAAGGTGCCGCCGAGGTGGAGCAACAGGTCAGTCGCGCCGAGCATGCATTCGAGGCCTGGCGCAACGTGCCGGCACCGCGTCGCGGCGAGTTGGTGCGCCAGTTAGGTGATGTGCTGCGCGAATACAAGGCTGATCTGGGCGAGCTGGTGTCATGGGAAGCCGGCAAGATCACCCAGGAAGGCCTGGGTGAAGTGCAGGAAATGATCGACATCTGCGATTTCGCCGTGGGTTTGTCCCGCCAGTTGTACGGCTTGACCATCGCCTCCGAGCGTCCTGGCCACCATATGCGTGAAACCTGGCACCCGCTGGGCGTGGTCGGTGTGATCAGCGCCTTCAACTTCCCGGTGGCGGTGTGGGCGTGGAACACCACGCTGGCGCTGGTGTGCGGCAACGCGGTGATCTGGAAACCGTCGGAAAAAACGCCGCTCACCGCCCTGGCCTGCCAGGCGTTGTTCGAGCGCGTGTTGAAGAACTTCAAGGACGCCCCCGAGTACTTGAGCCAGGTGATCATCGGCGGCCGCGATGCCGGTGCTGCGCTGGTGGATGACCCCCGCGTGGCGCTGATCAGCGCCACCGGCAGCACCCGCATGGGCCGCGAAGTGGCGCCGAAAGTTGCCGCGCGGTTTGCCCGCAGCATCCTCGAACTGGGCGGCAACAACGCCATGATCCTCGGCCCGAGCGCCGACCTGGACATGGCCGTACGCGCCATCCTGTTCAGCGCCGTCGGCACCGCTGGCCAGCGTTGCACCACCCTGCGTCGGCTGATCGCCCACGAGTCGGTCAAGGAAGAAATCGTCACCCGCCTCAAGGCCGCCTATTCCAAAGTGCGCATCGGCCACCCGCTGGAAGGCAACCTGATCGGCCCGCTGATCGACAAGCATGGCTTCGACAACATGCAGGACGCCCTGGAGCAGGCCTTGAGCGAAGGCGGCAAGGTGTTCGGCGGCAAGCGCCAGCTGGAAGACACGTTCCCCAACGCCTACTACGTATCGCCGGCCATCGTGGAAATGCCTGAGCAGAGCGATGTGGTGTGCACCGAAACCTTCGCACCGATTCTGTATGTCGTCGGCTACAAGGACTTCGCCGAGGCCCTGCGCCTGAACAACGCCGTGCCCCAAGGCCTGTCGTCGTGCATCTTCACCACTGACGTGCGCGAGGCCGAGCAATTCATGTCGGCAGTGGGCAGTGACTGCGGGATCGCCAACGTCAACATCGGCCCGAGCGGCGCGGAGATTGGCGGCGCGTTTGGCGGTGAGAAAGAGACCGGTGGCGGTCGTGAGTCGGGTTCGGATGCATGGCGCGGGTATATGCGCCGCCAGACCAACACCGTGAACTATTCGCTGGAGTTGCCACTGGCCCAGGGTATTACCTTCGACTAAATACCTGCCGGAACGCGGAAAAAATGTGGGAGCGGGCTTGCTCGCGAATGCGATGGATCAGCTGTATATCTGTTGACTGATCCACCGCTTTCGCGAGCAAGCCCGCTCCCACAGTTGATTGGATTACCAAGTCAAAACTGAATTTAGATGTTTGTTAGGTCTCATCGGAGTCTGGCAATGGCATTGCGCGAAACATGTTTGTGGGAACACCTCACCCCTGGCCGGCCGGATCGTGCCGCGCTGGCGGGCGAGGTCAAAGTGGATGTGTGTGTGATCGGCGCCGGCATCACCGGATTGTCGGCCGCCATTCACTTGCTGGAACAGGGTAAAAGCGTCGCCGTGCTGGAGGCTCATCGCACCGGTCACGGTGGTTCGGGGCGCAACGTCGGGTTGGTGAATGCCGGCCTGTGGATCCCCCCGGACGAGATCGAAGCCGGTTTCGGCGAAGCGGTGGGCAACCAGCTCAACCGTATGCTCGGCGCGGCACCGTCGCTGGTATTCAGCCTGATCGACAGATACAACATCGATTGCCAATTGCGCCGCGAGGGCACCTTGCACATGGCGCATAACGCCCGTGGCGAAGCGGATTTGCGCAGTCGTGAAGAACAATGGAAGCGCCGCGGAGCGCCGGTGGAGTTGCTCACCGGCCAGGCCTGCGAGCAAGCCACCGGCACAAAAAAAATCGCCGCCGCCTTGCTGGACCGGCGTGCCGGCACCTTGAACCCGATGGCCTACACCAGTGGCCTGGCGAATGCTGCCGTGGGGCTTGGCGGGCAGTTGTTCGACCATTCGCCGGTCACCCGGTTGGAGCGCCAAGGTGCGAGCTGGTCAGTTCAGACCACAAGCGGTTCGGTGCAGGCTGCACAAGTGGTCATCGCCTCCAACGCCTACACCGAAGGTGAGTGGACCGAGCTGCGACGCAATTTTTTCCCTGGCTACTATTACCAGGTCGCCTCCGCGCCGCTGACCGACGCCGCCGCCGAGCAGATTCTGCCCGGCGGCCAAGGCTCATGGGATACGCGCCAGGTATTGAGCAGCATCCGCCGCGATGCCGATGGCCGCCTGTTGCTCGGCAGCCTGGGCAACGGCAACCAGAAACCGGCGTGGTTCCTCAAGGCCTGGGCCGATCGGGTGCAACAGCATTACTTCCCGTACCTCAAATCGGTGCAATGGGAGTTCACCTGGACCGGCTGCATCGCCTTCACCCCCGATCACCTGATGCGCCTCTTCGAGCCAGCCCCCGGCCTGGTGGCAGTAACGGGCTATAACGGGCGCGGCGTGACCACCGGCAGCGTGGTCGGCAAGGCGTTTGCCGACTATTTGTGTCACCAGAATCCCCAGGCGTTGCCGATTCCGTTTGCACCCATGCAACCGCTGGCCGGGGTGGGCCTGCGCAGCTGCCTGTATGAAGCCGGATTTTCGCTGTATCACGCAGGGCAATGCCTGAGGATCGTGATCTGATCACCGAAATACCGCTCAGAAGCCTGCATTTTCTTAGCCGGCTACTAATCTGTATTGGTGCAGGTCGTAGCAATCGCGCACTGTAAATGTGCAGTTCCGTTACGCAGCCTGTTACAGCTGTAGGAACTGTCGTTTATTGCTTTGGTTGCAGGTGCGACCCGTCACGGTTGTACTTTTTCGGTCAATGGGTTGCACCTATTGATGCCAGAGGGTTGCACGTCCTGGCGAGCGGAGCCGAAAGGCCTGTAATAACAATGACACCGTGTCTTTTTGAAGAATAAAAACGTAATGGCACGAGGCTTGCTCTGGGCTTTCAGTGAAAAGTTTGAACGCAAGTTGTAGTGCCAAAAATCAAAAATATCGGAGCACCACTCATGTCCCAGACGTTTTACAAGAAAGGTTTTCTGGCCCTCGCCGTTGCAGCGGCGCTGGGTGTTTCTACGTTTGTTCAAGCTGATGTGAAGATTGGCGTTGCGGGGCCGATGACCGGCGCCAACGCGTCGTTCGGTGAGCAGTACATGAAGGGTGCCCAGGCGGCAGCCGAGGTGATCAACAAGGCCGGCGGCATCAACGGCGAGAAAGTTGTGCTGGTGGCAGGCGACGATGCCTGTGAACCGAAACAGGCCGTGGCCGTGGCCAACCGCCTGGCGGACCAGGACAAAGTGATTGGCGTGGTCGGGCACTTCTGCTCGTCGAACACCATCCCGGCCTCCGAGGTCTACGACGAAGCGGGCATCATTGCGATCACCCCAGGCTCTACCAACCCACAAGTCACCGAACGCGGCCTGGGCGCCATGTTCCGTATGTGCGGCCGTGACGACCAGCAAGGCATCGTCGCCGGCGACTACATCGTCGATGTGCTCAAGGGCAAGAAAGTCGCCGTCATCAACGACAAGGACACCTACGGCAAAGGCCTGGCCGACGCCACCGCTGCCCAGTTGACCAAGCGCGGCGTCAAGCCAGTGCTGGAAGAAGGCCTGACCCGTGGCGAGAAAGACTTCAGTGCCCTGGTCACCAAAATCCGCTCCCTGGGCGCCGACGTCGTGTACTTCGGTGGCCTGCACCCGGAAGCCGGTCCATTGGTTCGCCAGATTCGTGAAGCCGGCCTGAAAGACGTCAAGTTCATGTCCGATGACGGCGTGGTGACTGATGAACTGGTGGCCACCGCTGGCGGCGCGCAATACGTCGATGGCGTCTACATGACCTTTGGTGCCGACCCGCGCCTGCTGCCTGACAGCAAGGCCGTCGTGGAAGAGTTCCGCAAGGCTGGCTACGAGCCTGAGGGCTACACCCTGTACGCCTACGCTTCGCTGCAGGCCCTGGCCGCCGGCTTCAATGGCGCCAAGTCCAACAAGGGCGAAGACGCGGCCAAATGGCTGAAAGCGCACCCGGTCAAAACCGTGATGGGCGAGAAGACCTGGGACGCGAAGGGCGACCTGAAAGTCTCCGACTACGTGGTTTACCAGTGGGATAAAGACGGCAAATACCACCAGTTGGAAAAGCAGAAGTAATCCATGTGGGAGGGGGCTTGCTCCCGATGCGGTGGGTCAGATGGACAATTGTTGACTGACACACCGCTATCGGGGGCAAGCCCCTCCGGCATTGGGACAGTGTTGTTATTGAGATCTGTCTTTTCCTCCAGAAGCGCCGCACACCGACTGGTGTGCAGGTGCTCACCGCGTGAGATTGCGTTATGGATGGTATTTTCCTGCAGCAACTGGTCAACGGCCTGACCCTCGGGTCGGTCTATGGCCTGATCGCCATCGGCTACACAATGGTCTATGGCATCATTGGCATGATCAACTTCGCCCACGGCGAGGTTTATATGATTTCCGCTTACCTCGCGGCGATCAGTCTGGCACTGCTGGCTTACTTCGGCATCGAATCCTTCCCGCTGCTCATTCTCGGCACCCTGATCTTCACCGTAGTCGTCACCGGCGTGTACGGTTGGGTTATCGAACGGGTCGCCTACAAACCGCTGCGCAACTCCACCCGACTGGCTCCGCTGATCAGCGCCATCGGGATCTCCCTGATCCTGCAGAACTACGCGCAGATCGCCCAGGGCGCCAAGCAACAAGGTATTCCAACCCTGCTGGCCGGGGCCTGGCGTGTCGATATCGGCACAGGCTTCGTGCAGCTTACGTACACCAAAGTGTTCATCCTGGTCGCGGCATTCGCCGGCATGGCCTTGCTCACCTACATCATCAAGTACACCAAGCTCGGCCGCATGTGCCGCGCTACCCAGCAAGACCGCAAGATGGCTTCGATCCTGGGGATCAACACCGACCGCGTCATTTCCTACGTATTTGTCATCGGTGCTGCCATGGCGGCCCTGGCCGGCGTGCTGATCACCCTCAATTACGGCACGTTCGACTTCTATGCCGGCTTCATCATCGGCATCAAGGCGTTTACCGCAGCGGTACTCGGCGGCATCGGCTCCCTGCCTGGGGCGATGCTGGGCGGGATCATCCTGGGTATTTCCGAGTCGTTGTTCTCAGGGTTGATCAACTCTGACTACAAAGACGTGTTCAGTTTCTCCCTGCTGGTGGTGATTCTGATTTTCCGTCCTCAGGGCCTGCTTGGTCGCCCACTTGTGGCGAAGGTGTAAACATGTCTGCTGCCAAACCCATCGATATCAAGAAAAGTGTGGTCGATACGGTCCTCGCCGGCCTTATTTCGCTGATCGTGTTCGGTCCGATCGTCGGCGTGGTCCTCGACGGCTACAGCTTCAACCTGGAACCTGCGCGCGTGGCCACGTTGGTCGCCATCGTGATGGCCGGGCGCTTTGCCCTCAGCCTGTTCCTGCAAACCCCCAAGGGCCTGAAGGTTCTGCAAGGCTTCGAGAGCAGCGGCTCCGGCGTTCATGTACTGCCACCGGACTACAAGTCGCGGCTGCGCTGGATCATCCCGGCGCTGATCGTGATCGCCATTGTGTTCCCGATCTTCGCCAACAAGTACCTGCTGACCGTAGTGATCCTCGGGCTGATCTACGTGTTGCTGGGCCTGGGCCTGAACATCGTGGTCGGCCTGGCCGGGCTGCTCGACCTGGGTTACGTGGCGTTCTACGCCATCGGTGCCTACGGCCTGGCGCTGGGTTATCAATACCTCGGCCTGGGCTTCTGGAGCGTGTTGCCGCTGGCAGCCATCGCGGCGGCGCTGGCGGGGTGCATACTCGGCTTCCCGGTGTTGCGAATGCACGGTGACTACCTGGCCATCGTGACCCTGGGCTTCGGTGAAATCATTCGCCTGGTCCTCAACAACTGGCTGTCGTTCACCGGCGGCCCGAACGGTATGCCGGTGCCTTCGCCGACCTTTCTGGGCCTGGAGTTCGGGCGCAGGGCAAAGGAGGGCGGGATTCCGTTCCACGAGTTCTTCGGCATCGATTACAACCCCACCATCAAGTTCATGTTCATCTACATCGTGCTGTTCCTGGTGGTGCTGGCCGTGCTGTACATCAAGCACCGCCTGACCCGCATGCCGGTCGGCCGCGCCTGGGAAGCCTTGCGCGAAGATGAGATCGCCTGCCGCTCCATGGGCCTGAACCACGTACTGGTCAAGCTCTCGGCCTTCACCATTGGCGCGTCCACTGCCGGTTTGGCCGGGGTGTTCTTTGCCAGTTACCAGGGTTTCGTCAACCCGTCGTCGTTCACCTTCTTCGAATCGGCGCTGATCCTGGCCATCGTGGTGTTGGGCGGCATGGGCTCGACGGTCGGCGTGGTGATCGCGGCGTTCGTATTGACCGTCGCCCCTGAACTGCTGCGCAGCTTCAGCGAATACCGCGTGCTGCTGTTTGGCGTGTTGATGGTGGTGATGATGATCTGGCGACCGCGCGGCCTGATCCGGATCAGCCGTACCGGTGTGACCCCACGTAAAGGAGTGGCGCCATGAGTAAGGAAGTCGTCCTCTGCGTGGAACACCTGATGATGCACTTCGGTGGCATCAAGGCCTTGAGCGATGTGAGCCTCAAGGTTGAACGCAACTCGATCTTCGCCCTGATCGGCCCCAACGGCGCCGGCAAGACAACCGTGTTCAACTGCCTCACCGGCTTTTACAAAGCCAGCGGCGGCAAGATCGAACTGAACATCCGCGGCAAGCAGACCAACGTGATCCAGCTGCTCGGCGAGCGCTTCAAGGCGGTCGACTTCGTATCGCCGAAAAGCTTCTTGAGCCGGGTGTACTACAAGATGTTCGGTGGCACCCACCTGGTCAACCGCGCCGGCCTGGCGCGGACCTTCCAGAACATTCGCCTGTTCAAGGAAATGTCGGTGCTGGAAAACCTGCTGGTGGCCCAGCACATGTGGGTCAACCGCAACATGCTCGCGGGCATCCTCAACACCAAGGGCTACCGCAAGGCCGAAAGCGATGCCCTCGACCACGCGTTCTACTGGCTCGAAGTGGTGGACCTGGTGGACTGCGCCAACCGCCTGGCCGGTGAGCTTTCCTACGGCCAGCAGCGCCGCCTGGAAATCGCCCGCGCCATGTGCACCCGGCCGCAGATCATCTGCCTGGACGAGCCCGCAGCGGGCCTCAACCCTCAGGAAACCGAAGCCCTCAGCGCGATGATTCGCCTGTTGCGCGACGAACATGACCTTACGGTGGTGCTGATCGAACACGACATGGGCATGGTGATGAGTATTTCCGACCACATTGTGGTGCTGGACCACGGCAACGTAATCGCCGAAGGCGGGCCGGAAGCGATCCGCAACGACCCCAAAGTGATTGCCGCCTACCTGGGCGCAGACGAAGAGGAGCTGGTATGAGTGCACCTATCCTCGAAATGAAGGACCTGGACGTGTTCTACGGCCCGATCCAGGCCCTGAAAAAAGTCTCGCTGCACATCAACGAAGGCGAAACCGTCAGCTTGATCGGCTCCAACGGCGCGGGTAAATCCACGCTGCTGATGTCGATCTTCGGCCAGCCACGGGCCGAGTCGGGGCAGATCATCTACAACGGCGTCGACATTACCCACAAGTCGTCCCACTACATTGCCTCCAACGGCATTGCGCAGTCGCCGGAAGGACGGCGGGTGTTCCCCGACATGACCGTCGAGGAAAACCTGCTAATGGGCACCATCCCGATTGGCGATAAGTTCGCCCAGGAAGATATGCAACGCATGTTCGAGCTGTTCCCACGGCTCAAGGAACGGCGTAACCAGCGGGCCATGACCATGTCCGGCGGCGAGCAGCAAATGCTCGCTATCGCCCGCGCGCTGATGAGCCGACCCAAGCTGTTGCTGCTGGACGAACCGAGCCTGGGCCTGGCGCCGATTGTGGTGAAGCAGATCTTTTCCACCCTGCGCGAGCTGGCCTCCACCGGGATGACCATCTTCCTGGTGGAGCAGAACGCCAACCACGCGCTGCGGTTGTCGGACCGGGCGTATGTGATGGTCAACGGAGAGATTCGCCTTACCGGCACCGGCAAGGAGCTTTTAGTGAACGAGGAAGTGCGCAACGCCTACCTCGGTGGCCACTGATCTAAATAACAACGCAGTACCCCTGTGGGAGGAGGCAAGCCCCCTCCCACATTTGTTTTGTGTCGCCTGCAAGGGGCGATCCCAAATTGTGGAAAACAAATCCAGCCCCCCTCCAAAGCGCGACATATAGCCGCCGCAAATCCCTGTTTTGTCACAGTTTTGACTTGTCCCCATCCACTGTGGAACCGGCTGTGGGTAACGTGGGAGTAGCTGGCTGAACGCCTTTAAAACCGTGGCTTTCAGCTGTGTGGTTGTTTTTTGATCAGTGGCTTTTTCGCGGCCGATCGAGGGGTTTGTCAACCTGTTTAAAGACACAGGTATATGACTGAAATATGTCCCGTCAGCCTGTGGATAAGTCTGTGATTAAACTCTGGAAAGACGGCCGCAGAGGCCGGAATGACTGGCCTGGAGCCATCGTTCGTTTTCCCCCGCTGCCCATAGGCCTACATACGCCTGTGTCCAGGTCAAGCAAAAAACTTTCTAAAACTGCCTGAAAGCCTTGTACACAGCGGCCTGAAGCGTTTTGCACTTGCCCCCAAAGACTGTGGGCGCAGCTGTGGATAACCTGCGCGCATATGGCTGCAAGCCACGGTTTATAAGGCGTTGCTCGTAGTGGTTAAAAAATGACCAGGCGTGCGTGAAGTTATGCGCATAGCGGTTGCCGCAACCGCAGCGTACGGGCATTCTGCTGGCTGATTTTTTTCCGATGCCCGCAAGGAGAACACCATGTCCAACACGCTGTTTATTACTGGCGCTACTTCAGGTTTCGGCGAAGCCTGCGCCCGTCGGTTTGCCGAAGCCGGCTGGAAACTGGTGCTCACCGGTCGTCGTGCCGAGCGTTTGAATGCCCTGGTCGAAGAGCTTTCCAAGCAAACCGAAGTGCATGGCCTGGTAGTGGACGTACGGGATCGCAAAGGCATGGAAGACGCGATCGCCAACCTGCCGCCATCGTTCGCCACCTTGCGCGGGCTGATCAACAACGCCGGCCTGGCCGTGGGCACCGACCCTGCGCCCAAGTGCGACCTCGACGATTGGGAAACCATGGTCGACACCAACATCAAAGGCCTGCTGACCACCACCAGCCTGCTGCTGCCGCGCCTGATCGCTCACGGCCGTGGCGCCGGGATCATCAACCTGGGCTCCATTGCCGGCAGCTACCCGTACCCGGGCAGCCATGTGTATGGCGGTTCCAAAGCGTTCGTGAAGCAGTTCTCCCTGAACCTGCGCTGCGACCTGCAAGGCACCGGCGTACGTGTGACCAACATCGAGCCGGGCCTGTGCGAAAGCGAGTTCTCCCTGGTGCGCTTCGGCGGTGACCAGGCGCGCTACGACGCCACCTACGCCGGTGCCGAGCCGATCCAGCCGCAGGACATCGCCGACACCATCTTCTGGGTGCTGAACACCCCGGCACACGTCAACATCAACCGCCTGGAACTGATGCCGGTGAGCCAGACCTGGGCTGGGTTTGCGATTGAGCGTGGGGTCAAGTAAGGCTTTAGACCGAGTTGCTGCCATCGGGAGCAAGTCGAATCGTCGCACCGCCCCTCCCACATTGGGTCGTGTTCACACATTCAAATTTGTGAATACGGTCAAATGTGGGAGGGGGCTTGCTCCCGATGAGGCCCTGCAGGTCACCCAAGATGCTGGATCAGCCCCTGGTAGCAGGTTGCCAAATGATAGGGGGTGGTAGAAGGCATATCCCGCCGGCTCACCGCACCCTTGGCATCCAGGCATTCATGCCAGCCTTTTTCATGCAGGAAATGCTGTTGCAGCGCGAGCAATTGGCGCTGCAGCACCGCCTCACTGCCAGGCCGCAAGGTCAGTGCCCGCAGGTATTCCGCCTGGGCCCAGATACGCTGGGTGCCGTCGCGCACGCTGCCGTCGAGTGCCAACATGCCGCTGACCGCTCCGGACGCGTTATCCACACCCTTGTGCTCTGCGTAGGCAAACGCCCGCGTCAGTGACGCATGCAGCGGCGTGCCGCGCAGCACGGGCGAGGATTCGAGCAAAAAGAACCACTCGAACTGGTGCCCCGGCTCAAACCAGTTATCCACAGCGCCCAGCGGTTTTTCCATCATCACGCCGTGCTGGCGGTCGATGAAACGCTGCTGCATGGCCGTCGCCAAGGCCAGCAGGGCTGCTTGCACAGGGGCATCCTCGCGCACCGCGAGGGTAGCGAGGAACGCTTCGGCCAGGTGCATCAACGGGTTTTGCAGCGGGCCGGACTGGAGGGACGACCAGTTGCGTTCCAGCACCGCCTCGTACAGGCCATCCTCGGTGGCGAAGCGCTGGGCGACTACTTCCAGGGCGGCGTTGAGCACCGATTCCACCAGCGGCTCACGCACCTTGGCCCAGTAATGGGCGCAGGCAAAGATGATGAAGGCGTGGGTGTAGAGGTCTTTGCGCTTGTCCAGCGGCTGGCCGGCGGGGTCGATGCTGTAGAACCAGCCGCCGTGTTCCGCATCGTGGAAATGCCGTTGCAGGGAGCGGAACAGCACGGCCGCGCGCGCTTCAGCGAAGGCCGCGCCTGGCTCGCCGATCAGGCTCGCAAACAGATACAACTGCCGCGCGCAGGCCATGGCGCGGTAGCGTTGCGGGGGCAGTGGGCGGTGATCGGCGTCCAGCGCCTCATAGGGCAACGCCAATTCGGCATTCCAGCCCGGGCCCTGCCAGAGCGGCACGATCAGGGTGTGGAAGTGCGTGAGCACGGCATTCAATGAAGGCTGAGGGGCGGAGCTTGGAGCGATGGGCATCGGCTGGCGTCGTCACGGCAGGGGTGTAGGCGCGCATGGTAGCAGAGGGGCAGCGTTAAGTTGTGAGCGGCAAGCTGCAAGTAAGAGCGGTTCGGCGTTTACTTGCAGCTTGTAGCTTGCGACTGTTAGCTGGCGAGCAACCACACCCCAGTCGCCGCCGAAGCCGCTCCGGCAATCCGCACCAACGGTGCCGCCGCAGCCGGCAGCCAGCGCACCAGCGCATACCCGGCAGCGTGCAGTGCAGCGGTGGCGCCGACAAACCCTGCGGCATACGCCCAAGGGCTCGACATCTCCGGCAACTCCAAGCCATGGGCCACACCATGGAACAGCGCAAACAACGCCGTCGCACCCATGGCCATGAACAACGGCGGACGCACCGCCAGTGCCACCGCCAGGCCCAGGGCCAGCACCGAGGCGGCAATCCCGCTTTCCAGCGCGGGCAATTGCAGACCTTCAAAACCGAGGATGCCGCCGATCAGCATGGTGCCGACAAAGGTGCACGGCAGGGCCCAGCGCGCGGCACCTTTTTGCTGAGCGGCCCACAGACCCACCGCAACCATGGCCAGCAGGTGGTCGAGGCCGCCCAGCGGGTGGCTGATACCGGCCACCAGGCCGTTGTCGCCGTGGCCAGGATGAGCGAAGGCCAGGGCGGGCGTGAGCAGCAGGGCGGCGGCTGCGAGGAGTTTGTTGAGGTTCATAAACAGGTTCCTTATGGGTTGATCAGGCGGCGGTCAGCAGGCCTTGGCGTTCGATAAAGGCGACGATTTCTTCCAGGCCTACCCCGGTTTTCTGGTTGCTGAACACGAAAGGCTTGCCGTTGCGCATGCGCTGGGTGTCGCTGTTCATCAGCTCCAGCGAGGCGCCGACCAGCGGCGCCAGGTCGATCTTGTTGATCACCAGCAGGTCGGATTTGCAGATACCCGGCCCGCCTTTGCGCGGCAGCTTGTCGCCGGCGGACACATCGATCACATAGATGGTCAGGTCCGACAGCTCCGGGCTGAAGGTGGCCGACAGATTGTCGCCACCGGACTCCACCAGGATCAGGTCCAGGCCGGGAAAGCGACGGTTGAGTTGGTCCACCGCTTCCAGATTGATCGAGGCGTCCTCGCGAATCGCCGTGTGTGGGCAGCCGCCGGTTTCCACGCCGATGATGCGCTCCGGCGCCAGGGCCTGGTTGCGCACCAGGAAGTCGGCGTCTTCGCGGGTGTAGATGTCGTTGGTGACCACCGCCAGGTTGTAGCGATCGCGCAGCGCGAGGCACAGGGCCAGGGTCAGGGCGGTCTTGCCGGAGCCGACCGGGCCGCCGATACCGACGCGCAGGGGTTGTGTGTTCATCTGATTCTCCAAAATAAAAGGCCCAAAATTTAAAGCCCTAGGAACGGAACAGGCGGCTGTACTGGCGCTCGTGGGCCATGCTCGCCAGGGACAGGCCGAAGGCGGCGCTGCCGAAATGGTGGGGGTCGATGCAGGCGGCGTCCTGCTGGGCTTGTTGCAGCAGGGGCAGCAGCTCGCTGGTCAGGCGTTGCGCGGCTTGTTGGCCCAGGGGCAGGGTTTTCATCAGCACGGCCAATTGGTTTTCCAGCCAACTCCAGAGCCACGCGGCGAGGGCGTCGTCGGCGCTGATCGCCCAGGCGCGTGCGGCCAGGGCCCAGCCCAAGGCCAAGTGCGGTTCGCTGCGTTGCTCCAGGAAGCTGTGGGCGTCGCTGTCCAGTTCCGGCAGGCCATTGAGCAACTGCTGCAGGGAATAACCCATCTGCCGACTTTCCTGATACAGCTCCCGGGTTTCGCGGCTGGCTTGATGCGCTTCGCACAGCTGTGCCAACGCTGGCCAGTCCTGCTCTGCGGCGGCGCGACAGTGGGCGAGCAACAACGGGGCTTCGAAGCGCGCAAGGTTGAGCAGCAATTGGTCGCTGATCCAGCGGCGAGCGCTGGCGGCATCGTTGACGCGGCCGTTCTCCACGGCCATTTCCAAACCTTGGGAATAGCTGTAGCCGCCAATCGGCAATTGCGGACTGGCCAGACGCAACAGCGCCCAGGCTGGGTTCATAGACGCACGCCGAACTGATGCAGCTTGGGCGGGTAGTTGAAATCTTCATCGCCATGACGGGAGTGATGGTGGCCACCGCCGTAGGCGCCGTGTTCCGGTTGGAATGGCGCTTCGATGGTTTCGGTGTGGGCGCCCAGTTGCTCAAGCATGGCCTTGAGCACGTAGTCATCGAGCAGGCGCAACCAGCCATCCCCCACTTGCAAGGCCACATGGCGGTTGCCGAGGTGGTAGGCGGCGCGGGTCAGTTCAAAGGCGTTGCTGCAGGTGACGTGCAGCAGGTGTTCAGGGCGGGCGCACACGCGTACGACACGTCCGTCTTCGGCTTGTAGGAATTCGCCATCGTGCAACGGCGGCTGGCCGCGCTCCAGAAACAGGCCGACGTCTTCACCGTCGGCACTGAAACAGCGCAGGCGGCTCTTGCTGCGTGCTTCGAAATTCAGCAGCAGCTCAGCGGCCCAGAGGGCTTGGGGGGCGATTCGGCGGTGGATCACCAGCATCAGGAAGCTTCCAGCTATGAGCGATGGAAGTGCTAGAGCAAGGGGCTTGCCAACCCGGTCAAGCGTAGGAAATGCCTGTAGGCAGGCAAGACGGTGCTACTAAACGGGGCGTGGGAAGGGTTTTTGAGTGGGCCAAAATGGTGCGATTTGCTGTTGTGCGCACTGGTCTCGGGCGTTTTCGGATTTGTCCTACGCGTGATCAGGAATCGGCGTTCAAAACATTACGTGCCGTGTCTTTAGGCTATGCGCCGTGTTTAATCCACTGCGACGTTCATCATGTTCAAGTCATTTTTTTGCTTGGTTATTGTCAGCCTGTCTTTGGCCATTTCATCGGCCTCGGCCAATTTGCAGCCACGTTCAACCTTCACCGTTTCGGTTAAGGAGGCCCCTATCAATGATGTGATCGACCGTGCCCACGAACTGCTGGGCACCCCCTACAAGTGGGGTGGTTCTTCAGCAGAGCAGGGGTTCGATTGCAGCAGCTTCCTGGTTTACCTGTTCAAGACCCAAGCCAATATCCAGATACCGCGCACCACGGTGGCGATGCACCGATCAACGGCCCCGACCATCCAACGCACGGCTTTAAAGCCAGGGGATGCGGTGTTTTTCAAAGGCAATGGGCGCGGCCAGGTCAGCCATGTCGGCCTGTATATCGGCGAGGGTAAATTCATTCATTCACCGCGCACCGGCAAAAGCATCCGCATCGATTCACTGAGCAACAGCTATTGGAACAAGCACTACACCACCGCCAAGCGTTTTCACACGGCGGGTTGACGGCTTATTCGGTGCTGCCCAGGCCTTGCCAGTGCTTGAGGCCGATAAAGATAAAGCGCAGTTGCTGGGTGATTTTCGCCTGGGGCGTGAGGTGGGCAGGCAACGCCTGGGCAGGCGGGTCGATGATGTCGGGGAGGGTGGCAAACACGCTCTTGACGATCAGGTCCGCCATCACGTGCAAACCTTCGGCATCCAGGTGCTGCAGTTTGGGCATCAGCGTCAGGTCTGCCGCCAGGTCGCGGGTGATGTCTTCACGCAGGGCTCCGATGGCTTGGCGCACCGCCAGGCAACCGCCGTATTGCTCACGGGCCAGGAACAGGAATTGCGAGCGGTTGGCCGAGACCACATCGAGAAAAATCCGCACTGATGCATCGATAATGCCGCCCATCACGAATTCGTTGTGGCGCACCAGGCGAATGGTGGCGCGAAAGGTCTGGCCCACCTCACTCACCAATACAAGTCCAAGCTGGTCCATATCGGCAAAGTGGCGATAGAAACCGGTGGGGACAATGCCTGCGGTTTTGGCCACTTCACGCAGGCTCAGGCTGCCAAACCCACGACCACACTCCATCAGATGGCGGGCAGCGTCCATCAGGGCGAGGCGGGTCTGTTGCTTCTGTTCGGCGCGGGGCAGCATGGGCAGGCGGGCTTTGTCGGCGAGTACAGCGACGCACTCTAGCAAAACAGCTTCGTTGACGTCGAACTTGGCGGGGGATAGATGAGGAGGTTGCGTGACAGGCTCTACAAAAAGTCAAAAGCCCGGTCGGTAGATCGGGCTTTTTTGTGGGCCACCACGGGGTCAGCTCTGAGCTTGATGCAGTTCTTGCAGGCGATCAGCACCACCTTCGGCGACACCTTCAGTGTAGGCACGTTCGTTGGCTTGTTCCGCGCCACCTTCAACCAAACCTTTCTGTTCCAGGCGGTTACGGCCGTTTTCGGTCAGGCCTTCGGTGTAGGCGCGTTTGTTGGCTTGTTCCGAACCGTTTTCAGCAACAGCGCCTTTGGCGTAGTCACGGTTCTCGTCTTCTTGCGAACCGCTGCGGGCCAGGGTCTGGTTGAAGTGAACGGCGTCGGCTTTGACTTGTGGGGTAACCTGTTCGGCGGCAGGCAGCGCAAATGCGCTGGAAGCCAGGATGGATAACAGGACGGTAGCGAGTACTTGGCGTTTCATGATGGGTTGCTCCTTGGGAGGGCGATAAAGTGGGTACGGGGCTAATGCTACTCTCGATAAGTCGATATAAAAGTTCATAAACGCAATGGTAATAATCAACAGAATTGATTGTTCCCGGCGGAGGCTCTAGAACAAGCCTCTCAAGCACGCGGTTTTGCACCATGGTGGGTATTTTCGACACGAACCTGGGTAACAATGGTGCGTCGTTGATGGCCAGAATGTGTCTGGTTGGTCAGGTAAATGGCTTTTTGCGGTTAAATCGGTGATCGGGTTAAACCCCCGGTCGGTTTGCCAGTCGTAGTTTTATAAGCTGTCTTAATGGCTGTAACCCGGCCAGTCGTATTCAGGAGTCCTGTGCAATGACGCGCACTCGTAAAATCGTCACTTGGAGCTGCGCCAGCTTCGTTGTGTTAATCGCTGTGGTGGTGCTGGTCCTGGTGTTCTTCGACTGGAACCGCATCAAGCCCCCACTCAATGCCAAAGTCTCCGAAGAGCTGCATCGTCCGTTTGCCATTAACGGCAACCTGGCGGTGGTGTGGGCACGTGAGCCCGATGAGGGCGGCTGGCGCGCCTGGGTGCCGTGGCCCCATGTGATTGCCGAGGACCTGACCCTGGGCAACCCCGACTGGTCGAAAAAACCGCAGATGGTCACGCTGAAAAAGGTCGAGCTGCGTATTTCGCCGCTGGCGTTGCTGGTGCAGCGCGTGGTGATCCCGCGTATCGACCTCACCGAGCCCAGTGCGGAGTTGCAGCGCCTGGCCGATGGGCGCGCCAACTGGACGTTCAAGTTCGATCCCAAGGACCCCGACGCCGAACCCTCCAACTGGGTGGTGGACATCGGCGCCATTGGTTTCGACAAGGGCCACGTGACCCTCGACGACCAGACCCTCAAGACTCAGTTGGACGTGATCATCGACCCCCTGGGCAAGCCGATCCCGTTCGGCGAAATCGTCGGTGACGCCGATGCCAGGAAGGCCTTGGAAAAAGGCTCCGCGCCCCAGGACTATGCGTTCGCCCTCAAGGTCAAAGGCCAGTACCACGGGCAGAAGCTCGACGGCAGCGGCAAGATCGGTGGCCTGCTGGCCTTGCAGGACGCGGCCAAGCCGTTTCCGCTGCAAGCCCAGGTCAAGATTGCCGATACCAGCATCGCGCTGGCAGGCACCTTGACCGACCCGTTGAACCTCGGCGCCCTGGACCTGCGCCTGAAACTGTCCGGCAGCAGCCTGGGTAACCTCTACCCGCTGACCGGCGTCACCTTGCCGGATTCACCGGCCTACTCCACTGACGGCCACTTGATCGCCAAGTTGCACGAGGCCAGCGGCGCGTCATTCAGCTACGAAAACTTCAACGGCAAGATCGGCAACAGCGATATTCACGGCAACCTCGCCTATGTCGCCAGCCAGCCACGTCCCAAGCTCAGCGGTGCGTTGGTGTCCAACCAATTGCTGATGACCGACCTTGCCCCCCTGATCGGTGCCGACTCCAACGCCAAGCAAAAGGCGCGTGGCGGTGAGAGCAAACAGCCGGCGACCAAAGTGCTGCCGGTGGAGGAGTTCCGCACCGAGCGCTGGCGCGACATGGATGCCGATGTGGAATTCACCGGCAAACGCATCGTGCACAGTGCCGAATTGCCCTTCAACGACCTGTACACCCACTTGGTGCTCAACGACGGCGAACTGAGCCTGGAGCCGCTGCGATTCGGCGTCGCCGGCGGCAAGCTGGATGCGCAGATCCGCTTGAACGGCCGCACCACGCCGATGGAAGGCCGCGCCAAATTCACTGCGCGCAACTTCAAGCTCAAGCAGTTGTTCCCGACCTTCGAACCGATGAAAACCAGCTTTGGTGAACTCAACGGTGATGCCGATATTTCCGGGCGCGGTAACTCCGTCGCGGCGCTGTTGGGCACCTCCAACGGTGACCTGAAGATGCTGATCAACGACGGCGCCATCAGCCGTGGCCTGATGGAAATTGCCGGGCTCAACGTGGGCAACTATGTGGTGGGCCGCCTGTTTGGCGACAAGGAAGTGAAGATCAACTGCGCGGCGGCGGACTTCGGGATCAAGACCGGCCTGGCAACCACACGGTTGTTTGTGTTCGATACCGAGAACGCGATCATCTATATCGATGGCAACGCCAACATGGCCACCGAACAGCTCGACCTGACCGTCACCCCCGAGTCCAAGGGCTTCCGCCTGTTTTCCCTGCGTTCGCCGTTGTACGTCAACGGCCCGTTCATCAAGCCCAATGCGGGTGTAAAAGCCATCCCCCTGGCTCTGCGTGGCGCGGGTATGGTGGCTCTGGGTGTGATCGCCGGCCCGGCAGCGGGTCTGTTGGCGCTGGTGGCACCAAGCGCCGATGCGCCGAACCAGTGTGCACCGTTGTTGCAGCAGATGAAGGAGGGCAAGGCACCGAAGACGGTGAAAGGCTAGCGGACAGAACACAAACCCAAATGTGGGAGGGGGCTTGCCCCCGATGCGTCGTTTCAGCCACTGCATCCGGTGGCTGACACTCCGTCATCGGGAGCAAGCCCCCTCCTACATTTTTTTGAATTGCGCGGCTTACAGGCTTTCGAGAATATCCGCCATATCGTCCGCATGCTCTTCTTCCTGAGCCAGGATCTCTTCAAACAGACGACGCGTGGTTGGATCCTTATCACCGATGTACTGGATGATTTCACGGTAGCTGTCCACCGCGATCCGCTCGGCCACCAGGTCTTCGTAGACCATTTCCTTCAAGCTGTTACCGGCCACGTATTGGGCGTGGGAGTTTTTCGACAGCAGGTCCGGGTTGAACTCCGGCTCGCCGCCTAACTGCACGATGCGTTCGGCGAGTTTGTCGGCGTGCTCGGCTTCCTGGGTGGCGTGTTCGAGGAACTCCTGCGCGGCGACGGCAGCTTTAACGCCGCTGGCCATGAAGTAGTGGCGCTTGTAGCGCAGCACACACACCAGTTCAGTGGCCAGGGAGCCGTTGAGCAGGCGGATAATCTCTTCGCGGTCGGCGTCATAGCCCTCGGTCACGGCACCGTTTTCGACGTTTTGGCGGGCGCGGCTGCGCAGGGTCGCAACGTCAGTCAAGTTTGCTTCAGTCATCTCAATCTCCTGGGGCTAATCCGGTTTTACGCCACGCTCTGTCGGCGTGATCGCTCCCAGTTGTGAGTCACGGGCGCAGCAAAAAGTTTTATTGGATTTGCCCGGCGTGTCATCAGCGCGTCGCTGGAGTTGCGCTAGCCTGCCATCATCCTTTCTTGATCCAGGGCGTTCGCTACATGTCGCAGTTGTTAGCCACGCGTTACCCCTTGGTGCTGGTGCCTGGCATGCTGGGGTTCGTGCGCCTGGGGTTCTTCCCTTACTGGTACGGCATTGTCCCGGCACTGCGGGCGGGTGGGGCGCAGGTGTTTCCCATCCAGGTGGCGCCGCTGGACTCCAGCGAGGTGCGTGGGGAGCAGCTGCTGGCGCAGATCGAGCGGATTCGCCTTGAGACCGGCGCCGACAAGGTCAACCTGATCGGCCATAGCCAGGGCGCGCTGACCGCCCGTTATGCGGCGGCCATGCACCCGGAGTGGGTAGCATCGGTGACGTCGGTGGCCGGGCCCAATCACGGCTCGGAACTGGCGGACCATATCCACGCGCATTATCCGGCCGACAGCGTGAAGGGGCGGCTCATGAGCGCGCTGTTTCATCTGGTTGCAGCGGTGATGAGCCTGCTGGAAACCGGCTATCGCGGCCCGCGCTTCAAGGCGGACTTGCAGGCGTCCCACCACTCCCTGACCAGTGCAGGCGTGGCGCTGTTCAACCGCGAGTATCCCCAAGGGCTGCCGCACACCTGGGGCGGGCACGGGGCGGAGGTGGTCAATGGCGTGCGCTACTACTCATGGTCCGGCACCTTGCAACCGGGCAAGACCGATCGCGGGCGCAACCTGCTGGACGGGACGAATCGCAGTTGCCGAGTGTTCGCACGCAGCTTCGTGCGCGAGAAGGGCCAGTGCGACGGCATGGTCGGGCGCTGCAGCTCGCACCTGGGGCGGGTGATCGGCGATGACTACGCCCTGGACCACTTCGATATCGTCAACCAGTCCATGGGCCTGGTAGGCAAGGGCGCCGAGCCGATCCGGTTGTTCGTCGAGCATGCCCAGCGCCTGAAGGCCGCCGGGGTTTAAGCCTGGCGGCGCACCGGTGTGGTCCAGCGCTCGGACAAAATCACCCCGCCCAAGGTCAGCAAGCCCCCCACCAGGTGATACAGCGCCAACTCTTCCTTCAACACCACGGCGGCAATCAACGCGGTGATCAACGGCAGCAGGTTGAAAAACAGCGTTGTGCGGCTTGGTCCCAGGGTCTTCACCGAATGCATCCACGCCAGCGGCGCGAGCATCGAAGCCAGCAAGCACGCATAAAGCACCAGTGGAATATTCGCCCAGCCCAGGCCGGCTTTTGCCGAAAACAGAAACAGCGGAAACAGCACCACCACTGCCACCAGCACCTGTAAATACAGAAGCACCAGCGGCGGCAAGCGCAGTTGCCATTTTTTCAGCAGGGTGCTGTAGACCGCATACGCCAGGGTCGCGACCAGCATCATTGCGTCGCCCAGGTTCACGCCGTGCTGCAGCAACGCGCCGAGGCTGCCGGCCGACACCACCACCACAACCCCGGCGAACGACAGCACCGCACCCGTCAGCGCACCAAACGTCAGGCGCTGGCCCAGGCTGATGATGGCCGCCGTCAGGGCCATCAACGGCATCAACGACAGGATGATGCCCATGTTGGTGGCGCTGGTCAGCGAAGCGGCGTAGTACGCCAGGCTCTGGTACACCGCCATGCCCAGCACGCCGAGGATGCAGATCTTGCCCAGGTTCGGGCGGATCAGCGGCCAGTTGGCGATGACCGGTTTGAGCATGAACGGTGTAAACAGCAGTGCTGCCAGCAACCAGCGGTAAAAGCCGATTTCAGCGGGGAAAATCGAACCCACGGCCAGTTTGTTGACCACGGTGTTGCCGGCCCAGATAAAAATGGCCAGCAAGGGATACGCGTATTGCATGACATCGCCGTACAGAGGAATGAGCGGGGATTATCCTCTCTTCGCGGGAATGTGTAACAGGATTTGGCTACACTCTCGGAAGGCTGCGCTCCTCGGCGCGGTAACAGGGAGAAAACTTCATGAAGATGTTGCGTGTTCCGTTGATGATGTTAGGCCTGCTGCTCTGTTCCCAAGGCTTTGCCGCCACCGCGCAGCAAAACAAGATGACCACCTGCAATGCCGAAGCCACCACCAAGACGCTCAAGGGCGACGAGCGCAAGGCATTCATGAAAACCTGCCTGTCGGCCCCGGCGGCCAATGATGCGAAGACGCTCACGCCGCAGCAGCAGAAGATGAAGGATTGCAATGCGTCGGCGAAAACCAAGGCGCTGACCGGCGATGCGCGCAAGACGTTCATGAGCACCTGCCTGAAGAATTGATAGCCCCGGGCCCTAGAAGGCTGCGACACTCGCACACAGCCCACCTGTAGGAGCGAGCTTGCTCGCGAAGAACACAATTACCCCGCGTTTATTCAGAATAAACGCGTTATCGTTGGCGACCTTCGCGAGCAAGCTCGCTCCCACACATCCTTTAATGCCGTTCGTTTTGAGGCTGTATGCCAACGTTTTCTCAGCGTCATGTGTTGTTGCTGGCCAGCTACATCATCATTTTCGGCGGGTTGCTGCTGGTATTGCCGCTGAAATTGCTGCCCAGCCTGTTGGCCGGCCTGTTGGTCTATGAACTGGTCAACATGCTCACCCCCCAACTGCAACGGTTGATCGAAGGGCGCCGCGCGCGCTGGTTGGCGGTGGCCTTGCTCGGCACCCTGATCGTCAGCGTGCTGACCCTGATCTTCGCCGGAGCCATCAGCTTCCTGCTCCACGAAGCGGAAAACCCCGGGGCCTCCCTCGACAAGTTCATGGGTGTGGTCGACCGGGCACGCGGCCAGCTGCCGCCGTTCCTCGATGCCTACCTGCCCGCCAGCGCCGCCGAATTCCGCGTGGCCATCGGCGACTGGCTGAGCAAGCACCTGAGCGAACTGCAACTGGTCGGCAAAGACGCCGCCCACATGTTCGTCACCCTACTGATCGGCATGGTGCTTGGCGCGATCATCGCCCTGCAGCGCGTGCCCGACCTGACCAAGCGCAAGCCTTTGGCCGCCGCGCTGTTCGACCGCCTGCACCTGCTGGTCCAGGCGTTTCGCAACATCGTTTTTGCACAGATCAAGATCGCCGCGCTCAACACCGTCTTTACCGCCGTGTTCCTCGCCGTGGTATTGCCGTTGTGCGGCATTCACCTGCCGCTGACCAAAACCCTGATCGTGCTGACCTTCCTGCTCGGCCTGCTGCCGGTGATTGGCAACCTGATGTCCAACACCCTGATCACCATCGTCGCGCTGTCGCTGTCGATCTGGGTGGCGGTGGCGGCGCTGGGGTATTTGATCGTGATCCACAAGGTCGAGTACTTCCTCAACGCGCGCATCGTCGGCGGGCAGATCAGTGCCAAGTCGTGGGAATTGCTTCTGGCGATGCTGGTGTTTGAAGCCGCGTTTGGTTTGCCGGGGGTGGTGGCGGGGCCGATTTACTATGCGTATCTGAAGAGTGAGCTGAAGCTCGGCGGGATGGTTTAAGGCGTGTGTTGCCTGGGCGGGCCCCATCGGGGGCAAGCCCCCTCCCACATTTACTGTGTTTACATAGGTCGACTTGTGAACACTGTCAGTGTGGGAGGGGGCTTGCCCCCGATGAAGTCACCACGGTATTTCAGGTGACACTCAGCAGCCGTAGCGCTTGCTGGCTTCAATCGCCAAACCGCTGCCGATACTGCCGAAGATATTCCCTTCCACATGCCGGGCATTCGGCAGCATGGCCGAGATGCTGTGGCGCAGTGCTGGAATACCGCTTGAACCACCGGTAAAGAACACCGTGTCCACCTGGGCCACCGACACCGAGGCATTGGTGAGCAACTGCGTCACGCGGTTGCGCACGCGCTCCAGCAAGCCGTCGATGGCCGACTCGAACAGTGCGCGGCTCAGGTCCACGCTCAACCCCGGCTCAACCCGGTCCAGCAGGACGTGGCGGCTGTCGTCATGGGTGAGTTTGATCTTGGTCTCTTCCACTTCCATGGCCAGCCAGTGCCCGGCGCGCTGTTCGATCAGCTTGAACAGGCGGTCGATGCCGCCGGTGTCTTCGATGTCGTAGCGCATGCTGCCCAGGGCCAGCTGGGATTTCTGCGAGTACACCGAGTTGATGGTGTGCCAGGTCGCCAGGTTCATGTGGTGGCTGGTGGGCATGTAGGCGCCGCTTTTCATGCGGCTGCCGTAGCCGAACAGCGGCATCATGCCGGCCAGGGACAGTTGCTTGTCGAAGTCGGTCCCGCCGATGTGCACGCCGCCGGTGGCGAGGATGTCGTCCTGGCGGTTGTCGTTGTGGCGGCGGTCCGGGGACAGACGCACCAGCGAGAAGTCGGACGTACCACCGCCGATGTCGACGATCAGTACCAGCTCTTCTTTCTCGATGGTGGACTCGTAGTCGAACGCGGCGGCAATCGGTTCGTATTGGAACGAGATGTCCTTGAAACCGATCTTGCGCGCCACGTCGACCAAGGTGTTTTCGGCTTCCTGGTCGGCCATCGGGTCGTCATCGACGAAGAACACCGGGCGGCCCAGTACCACTTCTTCGAACTCGCGGCCGGCGGTGGCTTCGGCGCGGCTCTTGAGTTGGCCGATAAACAGCGCCAGCAGGTCGGTGAACGGCATCGCCGTGCCCAATACGCTGGTGTCGTGCTTGATCAACTTGGAACCCAGCAGGCTCTTGAGCGAGCGCATCAGCCGGCCTTCGTAGTTTTCCAGGTATTCGTGCAGGGCCAGGCGACCGTAGACCGGGCGGCGCTCCTCGAAGTTGAAGAACACCACCGACGGCAGGGTGATCTTGTCGTCCTCCAGCGCGATAAGCGTTTCCATGCCGGGGCGGATCCAGCCGACGGTGGAGTTGGACGTGCCGAAGTCGATACCGCAGGCACGGGCTGGGGATGGGTTTTTCATGTCTATCGGGTTCCGGTTGAAAAACGGCCGCGCAGTGTATGCCAGTCGAGGGCGGATGCGTAGGCCGACCATCCGTTAAATCGTGCTTGAAAGTTCAGCATTTGCCCCCACATCTGGTGCATACGGCAAGCGCCGATAACACTTTGACGCACCCCCAGGCCACGACACTCTACAGGTGCAAAGCAACGCACGTTGTGCCCCGGGCTGTGCGATCTCGATTAAGGATGGTGAACCGCCGATGGATTTCAAAGACTACTACAAGATTCTGGGTGTCGAGCCGACGGCCGATGACAAGGAAATCAAGGCCGCCTATCGCAAGCTCGCGCGCAAATATCACCCGGACGTGAGCAAGGAAAAAGACGCCGAAGCCAAGTTCAAGGACGCGTCTGAAGCCTATGAAGCGCTTAAAAGCGCCGATAAGCGCGCCGAATACGACGAGCTGCGCAAATACGGCCAGCATGGCCAACCGTTCCAGGGCCCGCCAGGCTGGCAGAGCCGTGGCGGTTTTGGCGGTGGCCAGGGCACCGAAGACTTCTCTGACTTCTTCAGCTCGATCTTTGGCGGTCGTGGCGATGCCTTTGGTGGCGGCCAGCGTCGTCCGACCGGGCGCAAGGGCCAGGACGTGGAGATGCAGCTGTCGGTGTTCCTCGAAGAGACGCTGTCCACCGAGTCCAAGCAGATCAGCTTCCAGGTGCCGCAATACGACGCCTCGGGCCGGCATGTCAGCAATACCACCAAGAGCCTGAACGTGAAGATCCCCGCCGGCGTGGCCGACGGTGAGCGTATCCGCCTCAAAGGGCAGGGCGCACCGGGCATTGGCGGTGGGGCCAATGGTGACCTGTACCTGATCGTCAAGTTTGCGCCGCATCCCAAGTTCGAAGTGGATGGCGAAAACCTGATCATCAACCTGCCGCTGGCGCCGTGGGAATTGGCGCTGGGCGCGGAAGTGGCCGTGCCGACCCTGACCGGCAAGATCAACCTCAAGGTGCCAGCCGGCAGCCAGAACGGCCAGCGCATGCGTGCCAAGGGCCATGGCTTGCTGAACAAGGCCGGGCAGCGTGGCTTCCTGTACGTGCAGCTCAAGGCGGTGATGCCACCGGCAGGCGATGACGACGTGAAAGCCTTGTGGCAGGAGCTGGCAAAAAAAGCCGCGTTTAATCCGCGCGAGCAGTTCTAAGGGGATTTGTGGTGAGGGCACAAGCTCCCTCACCACAGGTTCCAAGTCAGAACAGGAAATACCGCTGCGCCATCGGCAACACATCCGCCGGCTCACACCACAGCAGCACCCCGTCGGCCTTGACCTGATAGGTCTGTGGGTCCACCTCGATATCCGGCAGGTAATCGTTGTGGATCAGGTCGGTTTTCTGCACGTCGCGACACCCTTTCACCACCTCAATCTGTTTCTTCAGGCCCAGCGCTTGCGGCAAGCCTGCGTCCAGGGCTGCCTGGCTGATAAAGGTCAGGCTGGTGGCATGCAGTGAGCTGCCGAAACTGGCGAACATCGGGCGATAGTGCACCGGCTGCGGGGTGGGGATCGACGCATTGGCATCGCCCATCAGGCTGGACGCAATCGCGCCGCCCTTGAGGATCAGGGTCGGCTTGATGCCGAAGAACGCCGGGCGCCACAGCACCAGGTCAGCCCACTTGCCCACTTCGATGGACCCGACGATATGGCTGATGCCATGGGTGATCGCCGGGTTGATGGTGTACTTGGCGATGTAGCGCTTGGCGCGGAAGTTGTCGTTGCCGGGGCCGTCACCGGGCAGGGCGCCACGCTGTTTCTTCATCTTGTCGGCGGTCTGCCAGGTGCGGGTGATCACTTCACCAACGCGGCCCATGGCCTGGCTGTCGGAGCTGATCATCGAGAACGCGCCGAGGTCGTGCAGGATGTCTTCGGCGGCGATGGTCTCGCGGCGGATGCGGCTTTCGGCGAAGGCCACGTCTTCGGCAATGCTTGGGTCCAGGTGATGGCAGACCATCAACATGTCCAGGTGTTCGTCGATGGTGTTGCGCGTGAACGGCCGCGTCGGGTTGGTGGAGCTGGGCAGCACGTTGGGAAAGCCGCAGGCCTTGATGATGTCCGGCGCGTGGCCGCCACCGGCACCTTCGGTGTGGTAGGTGTGGATGGTGCGGCCCTTGAGCGCGGCGAGGGTGGTTTCGACAAAGCCGGATTCGTTGAGGGTGTCGCTGTGGATCGCCACCTGCACGTCGTACTGGTCGGCGACGCTCAGGCAGTTGTCGATGCTGGCGGGCGTGGTGCCCCAGTCTTCGTGCAGCTTCAAGCCGATTGCGCCGGCCTTGACCTGCTCGATCAACGGCTCGGGCAAGCTCGCGTTGCCTTTGCCGGTAAAGCCGATGTTCATCGGGAACGAGTCGCTGGCCTGCAGCATGCGCGCCAGGTGCCAGGGCCCGGAGGTGCAGGTGGTGGCGTTGGTGCCGGTGGCCGGCCCGGTGCCGCCGCCGATCATGGTGGTGACGCCGCTGGTCAGCGCCTCTTCGATCTGCTGCGGGCAGATGAAATGCACGTGGGAGTCGATACCGCCGGCGGTGAGAATCATGCCTTCGCCGGCGATCACTTCGGTGCTGGCGCCGATGGCCATGGTTACGCCGGGCTGGATGTCCGGGTTGCCGGCCTTGCCGATCGCATGAATGCGGCCGTTCTTCAAGCCGACGTCGGCTTTGACGATGCCCCAGTGGTCGATGATCAGCGCGTTGGTGATCAGGGTGTCGACGACTTCATGGGCGAGCAATTGGCTCTGGCCCTGGCCGTCGCGGATGACTTTGCCGCCGCCGAATTTCACTTCTTCGCCATAGACGGTGAAGTCCTGCTCGACTTCGACGAACAGCTCGGTATCGGCCAGGCGGACCTTGTCACCGACGGTGGGGCCGTACATGTCGGCGTAGGCTTGGCGGCTGATTTTCATAGGTGTGTGCCCTGAGAAGAATGTGTTGAATGTGACACCGCTATCGGGAGCAAGCCCCCTCCCACCTTTGATGTGTGAACACGGTCAAAATGTGGGAGGGGCGGTGCGACGATTCGACTTGCTCCCGATGAGGCCCTAAAGGTCGCCCATGATCCGTCCGGCAAACCCGAATACCCGCCGCCCGCCGCTCAAATCAACCAGCTCGACCTCACGGCTCTGCCCCGGCTCAAACCGCACCGCCGTGCCCGCCGGAATATTCAGGCGCATGCCGCGGCTCAATGGACGGTCAAACGTCAGCGCGTCATTGGTCTCGAAAAAATGGTAGTGCGAACCCACCTGGATCGGCCGGTCGCCGCTGTTGGCCACGCTGAGGGTGACGGTGCGCCGGCCGACGTTGAGTTCGATCTCGCCAGGCTGGATCTGATATTCGCCAGGAATCATGCAGGTTGCCCCAGGGTCTTGAAGTAGATGGCGGTCGGGCTGTAGCGCCCGTCCGGGCTTTGGCAGTAGTCGGGCAGTTCACCGAGCTTGGTGTAGCGCAGCGACTGGTAGAAGGCTTCGGCAGGCGAGCCGGCTTCGGTGTCCAGGTACAGCAGGCCGCGCTTGTGCTGGCGCGCGGCGAGTTCCAGGGTGTTCATCAATTGTTGGCCCAGGCCGTGGCGCCGCGCGCTGCTGTGCACCAGCAGCTTTTGCACTTCGGCGCGGTTCAGGCCGTTGGCTTTCTGACACAGTGCCAACTGCACGCTGGCGATCACCTGCTCATCGCGCACCACCACCCACAGCAACAGGCCGGCGTCTTCAATGCTCGCCTGCACGCTTTCCAGATAGACGCGGGCCTGGGCCTCATCGAAGTCGGCCATAAAACCAACCGACGCACCCTGCTTGACCGCATCCAGCAACAGCTCGATCAGGCCCCGGCGGTAGTGGGCAAAACTTTCAGCATTGACTCGACGCAGTTGCGCGGCATTCATCGAACTCACTCCTTGGGCGGTTGCGCGCCCGGATTCAATGTCAGTTGCATAAAGGTCAGGTCCAGCCAGCGGCCGAACTTGATGCCCACTTGGGGCATTTGCCCGGTGGTGACGAACCCCAGGCGTTCATGCAGGCGGATCGACGCCAGGTTGCCGCTTTCGATAGCCGCCACCATCACATGCTTGCCACAGGTTCTGGCGCGTTCGATCAGGGCCTGCATCAGCAGTGGGCCAAGGCCTTTGCCGCGCTGGTCGTTGCGTACATACACCGAGTGCTCGACGCTGTAGCGGTAGCCTTCGAACGCGCGCCAATCGCCAAACGAGGCATAGCCGATCACTTGCTCATTTTCGGTCGCCACCAGAATCGGATAGCCCTGGGCCTGGCGTGCACTGAGCCAGGCCTGGCGGTTGCCGAGATCCACCAGTTGTTCGTTCCAGATCGCCGTGGTGTTGAGTACCGCGTCGTTGTAGATGTCGCGGATCGCCGGCAGGTCCTGCTCGGTTGCATCACGAATCATGGCCGTGCCTCATGCGATGGGTTGGTGGACAGTCACCAGTTTGGTGCCGTCGGGGAAGGTGGCTTCCACCTGGATATCCGGGATCATTTCCGGGATGCCTTCCATCACCTGTTCACGGCTGAGCAGGGTGGTGCCGTAGTGCATCAGGTCGGCCACGGTGCGGCCATCGCGGGCGCCTTCCATCAAGGCGGCGGAGATATAGGCGATGGTTTCCGGGTAGTTGAGCTTCACACCGCGCGCCAGGCGCCGTTCGGCTACTAAACCGGCGGTGAAGATCAGCAGTTTGTCTTTTTCCCGTGGGGTCAGGTCCATGGTTCAGTCCGTCGTGAAATACATTCGTAAATACAATGGAGATTAAGTGTGGGAGGGGGCTTGCCCCCGATAGGGCAGTGTCAGGCAATACATCTTTCACTGACCCACCGCTATCGGGAGCAAGCCCGCTCCCACATGTTGATCTTCATGTGCTCCAGATTCTTGGTGAGACCGCCTCTCGCCCAAACATGGCGGGGCGTAACAATTTCCATAAATCAATCAACCATCCCCGCGCCAGCAGCGCTTCGCTGGCCAGGCAGCGGGCGACCAGCAAGCCGGGCAGTTGGGTCAGGTCGCCGCGCACGGCGTGGGGCAGGGCGCGGCAGTGTTCGAGTAATTCAGGTTCTATATCGCCGGTCACCAGCAGTGTGGCGAACACCGGTTGGCCGTCCAGGCCGATGGGCGAGTCGAGCAGACCGTCGGCGCCCACAATGCGCTGGCGCTCGTGCCAGAGCAACTGGCCGTCGCGGCGGATATCCAGGTGCGATTGAAAGTGCCCCAGGTCGAAACGCTCGCCACTGGCCGGGCGTCCCAGGGCGATCACGTCCCAGTAGAACAACCGGGCATCGCCGTGCAGGTCGATGCGGGTGCTGAGTTCGGCCTGGGCGGCGCTGAACACGATGGTTTCCTGGGGCAGCCATTCCAGGGTCGCGCCGGTTTCCACGGTCAGGTCCAACTGCTGAAACGCCGGGCCGCTGGCGCGATACCACTTGGCTGCGCCGGGGCTGGTCAACTGGGCCCAGGCGCCCTCGGCGACATGGGCGCGGATGTCCAGGCGATCACCGCCGGCAATCCCGCCAGGTGGGTGCACGATGATGTGCTGGCACACCTCGGGACCTTCGGCGTACAGGTGCTTTTGCACCCGCAGCGGGCCGAGATGGCGGCGCATCACCGGGCGCGTGGTGTCGCCGAAGCGCGCATAGCCGAGTTCCAGCTCGGCGTGCCAGCTGGGCGTGAACAGGGCAGGGGAAACGGGCAGGTTCATGGTTTCTTGTGCTTATCGTCAGGACGCTACAGGTTAGATGGTAACCAAGCCGCGCACACCCTCGCTTTCCATATTTTCACCGCGGCCCTGCTGCACGATTTCACCGCGCGACATCACCAGGTAGTGGTCGGCCAACTCGGCAGCAAAGTCGTAGAACTGCTCCACCAACAGGATCGCCATGTCGCCGCGCGCCGCGAGTTTTTTGATCACTGCGCCGATCTCCTTGATTACCGACGGCTGGATGCCTTCGGTGGGCTCATCGAGGATCAACAGGCGCGGACGGCTGGCCAGGGCGCGGCCGATGGCCAACTGTTGCTGCTGGCCGCCGGACAAATCGCCGCCGCGCCGGTGCTTCATTTGCAGCAAAACCGGGAACAGTTCATAGATAAACGCCGGCACTTCCTTGGCTTCCGAGCCGGGAAAACGCGACAGCCCCATCAGCAGGTTTTCTTCCACCGTCAGCCGCCCGAAAATCTCCCGGCCCTGGGGCACATAGGCGATCCCTGCGTGCACCCGCTGGTGTGGCTTGAAGCCGGTGATGGCCTTGCCCTCCCAATTCACCGCGCCCTCTTTGGCCGGCAGCAGGCCCATCAGGCATTTGAGCAGGGTGGTTTTGCCCACGCCGTTACGGCCGAGCAGGCAGGTGACTTCGCCGATCTTCACGTCGAAGGACAGCCCACGCAGGATGTGGCTACCGCCGTAGTACTGGTGCAGCTTGTCGACTTGCAGCATGTTCAGTTCTCCTTAGCGACCGAGGTACACCTCGATCACCCGCTCATTTTCCTGCACCTGTTCCAGCGACCCTTCGGCCAGCACGCTGCCCTGGTGCAACACGGTCACGTGGTCGGCAATCGAGCCGACAAAACCCATGTCGTGTTCCACCACCATCAACGAATGCTTGCCCGCCAGGCGCTTGAACAGTTCGGCGGTGAATTCGGTTTCGGCGTCGGTCATGCCCGCCACCGGTTCGTCCAGCAGCAACAGTTGCGGGTCTTGCATCAGCAGCATGCCGATTTCCAGGAACTGCTTTTGCCCGTGTGAGAGCAGCCCGGCGGGCCGATGCACCGAAGCGGTGAGGCGGATGGTGTCGAGCACTTCATCGATACGATCCTTTTGCTCACCGCTCAGGCGTGCACGCAGGCTGGCCCACACCGACTTGTCGGTCTTCTGCGCGAGCTCCAGGTTTTCGAACACGCTCAGGGCTTCGAACACCGTGGGTTTCTGGAACTTGCGGCCGATGCCGGCCTGGGCGATCTGCACTTCGCTCATGCTGGTCAAGTCGAGGGTTTCGCCAAACCAGGCCTTGCCGTGGCTGGGCCGGGTCTTGCCGGTGATCACGTCCATCAGCGTGGTCTTGCCCGCGCCGTTGGGGCCGATGATGCAGCGCAATTCGCCGACGCCGATGTACAGGTTCAAGTTGTTGAGCGCCTTGAAACCGTCAAAGCTGACGCTGATGTCTTCGAGGGTCAGGATGGTGCCATGGCGGGTGTTCAGGCCGGTGCCTGCGGCCTGGCCGATGCCGATCGCATCGCGGCCGCTGCCCGCATCAAAAATAGGTTCGAGCATGACGTTCCTCATTTCTTCAACAGCCCGATAACGCCCTTGGGCAGGTACAGGGTGACGATGATGAACAGCGCCCCGAGGAAGAACAGCCAGTACTCCGGAAAGGCCACGGTGAACCAGCTCTTCATACCATTGACCACGCCCGCGCCGAGCAACGGCCCGATCAGCGTGCCACGCCCGCCCAAGGCCACCCATACGGCGGCTTCGATGGAGTTGGTCGGCGACATTTCACTCGGGTTGATGATGCCCACTTGCGGCACGTACAACGCACCTGCCAAGCCGCATAACACCGCGCTCAACACCCATACGAACAGCTTGAAGCCGCGCGGGTCGTAGCCGCAGAACATCAGGCGGTTCTCGGCATCGCGCAGAGCGGTCAGCACCCGGCCGAACTTGCTCTGGGCCAGGCGCCAGCCGATGTACAGGCTCGCCACCAGCAACCCCACTGTTGCCACGAACAGCACGGCACGCGTGCCTGGTTCGGTAATGCCAAAGCCGAGGATGCTGCGGAAGTTGGTGAAGCCGTTGTTGCCACCGAACCCGGTCTCGTTGCGAAAGAACAACAGCATCCCGGCAAAGGTCAGCGCCTGGGTCATGATCGAGAAATACACGCCCTTGATCCGCGAGCGGAACGCGAAGAAGCCGAACACCAGCGCCAGCACGCCCGGCGCCAATACCACCAGGCACAGGGCCCAGAGGAAGTGCTCGGTGCCGACCCAATACCAGGGCAATTCGGTCCACGACAAAAAGGTCATGAACGCCGGCAGCTCATCGCCAGAGGCCTGGCGCATCAGGTACATGCCCATGGCATAACCGCCGAGGGCAAAGAACAGGCCGTGGCCCAGGGACAGCATCCCCGCATAACCCCACACCAGGTCCAAGGCCAGGGCGACGATGGCGTAGCAAAGGATCTTGCCCACCAGTGTCAGGGTGTAGGCCGATACATGCAGCGGGTTTTCCGGCGACAGCAGCGAACACAACGGCAGGGTCAGCAGGAGCAACAGCACCACCGCGCCGACTGCAATCGTCACCTTGGGGCCGGCCTTTTGTGCGGCCGTGAGCATCAATGGCTGGTTCATCAGTCAATCACCCGTCCTTTCAGTGCGAAGAGTCCCTGCGGGCGTTTCTGGATAAACAGAATGATCAGCGCGAGGATCAGGATCTTGCCGAGCACGGCACCGATCTGTGGTTCCAGGATCTTGTTGGCGATACCCAGGCCGAACGCTGCCATCACGCTGCCGGCCAACTGGCCGACACCGCCGAGTACCACCACCAGGAACGAGTCGATGATGTAGCTCTGGCCCAGGTCGGGGCCGACGTTACCGATCTGGCTCAGCGCCACGCCGCCCAGCCCGGCAATGCCGGAGCCCAGGCCAAACGCGAGCATGTCCACACGCCCGGTGGGCACGCCGCAGCAGGCGGCCATGTTGCGGTTCTGGGTGACGGCGCGCACGTTGAGCCCCAGGCGCGTCTTGTTCAGCAGCAGCCAGGTCAGCACCACCACAAACAGCGCGAAAGCGATGATCACGATGCGGTTGTACGGCAGCACCAGGTTGGGCAGCACTTGAATGCCGCCCGACAGCCACTGCGGGTTGGCCACCTCGACGTTCTGCGCACCAAACACCAGGCGCACCAGTTGGATCAGCATCAGGCTGATGCCCCAGGTGGCGAGCAGGGTTTCCAATGGCCGCCCGTACAGGTGACGAATCACCGTGCGCTCCAGGGCCATGCCGATTGCGGCGGTGACGAAAAACGCCACCGGCAGCGCGATCAGCGGGTAGAACTCGATGGCCGCAGGCACGTAGCGCTGCATCAGCAGTTGCACCACATAGGTGGAGTAGGCGCCGAGCATCAGCATCTCGCCGTGGGCCATGTTGATCACACCGAGCAGGCCGAAGGTGATCGCCAGGCCCAGGGCCGCCAGCAGCAGGATCGATCCCAGGGACATGCCGCTGAAGGCCTGGCCGAGGATTTCACCCATCATCAGTTTGCGTTTGACCTGGGCCAGGCTGGTCTCGGCGGCGGTGTGCACGGCGGCGTCGGTTTCCACACCGGGCGCCAGCAGCGCTTCGAGGCGGGTGCGGGCCAGCGGGTCGCCGGTACTGCCGAGCAGGCGCACCGCAGCGAGGCGCACCACCGGGTCGGTGTCGACCAGTTGCAGGTTGGCCAGGGCCAGGCTGAGGGCGGTGTGCACGTCCTCGTTGGTCTCGGCGGCGACCTGCTGGTCGAGGAATTTGAGTTGCGCAGGTTGCGCGCTTTTTTGCAGGGTTTGCGCAGCGGCCAGACGCACCTTGGGATCGGCGGCGAGCAGTTGCTGGCTGGCTTGTACGTTATTGATCAGGCCACGCAGGCGGTTGTTCAGGCGCACGGTCTTGGTTTCACCGTTGAGCGTGAGCTGGCCTTGTTGCAGGGCGTCCACCAACTCGATGCGCGCCGGGTCGGGCTGGGCGGCCCAGTCCTGGAGCAGCTTGGCTTGTTGCGTCGGGTTGGCGGCCAGGAAGTCTTCGGCGTCGCCGGCATGTACCGCCAAAGGCAGCAATAGCAGCAATGCCAGGAGATAGCGATTGAGGGCAGCGAGCATAAACAAATGTCCTAGTCATGCGCGGACAGTGTGGGAGGGGGCAAGCCCGCTCCCACAGTTGACCTGTGGTCGGGCTTTAGTTGCTCTTCACCGCATAGTCCGGTTTCTTGTCATTGCCCGGAATGTACGGGCTCCACGGCTGCGCCCGGATCGGCTCCTGGGTCTGCCACACCACCGAGAACTGCCCATCAGACTGGATCTCGCCGATCATCACCGGCTTGTGCAGGTGGTGGTTGGTCTTGTCCATGGTCAGGGTGAAGCCCGACGGCGCTGCGAAGGTCTGGCCGGCCAGTGCTTCACGCACTTTGTCGACGTCGGTGGATTTGGCTTTTTCCACTGCCTGCGCCCACATGTGGATGCCCACGTAGGTGGCTTCCATCGGGTCGTTGGTCACGGCTTTGTCCGCGCCCGGCAGGTTGTGTTTCTTGGCATAGGCTTTCCAGTCGGCGACGAACTTGGTGTTCACCGGGTTCTCCACCGACTGGAAGTAGTTCCAGGCCGCCAAGTTGCCCACCAGCGGCTTGGTGTCGATGCCGCGCAGTTCTTCTTCGCCCACGGAGAAGGCCACCACCGGTACGTCGGTGGCTTTCAGGCCCTGGTTGGCCAGCTCTTTGTAGAACGGCACGTTGGAGTCGCCGTTCACGGTGGAGATCACCGCTGTCTTGCCGCCAGCGGAGAACTTCTTGATGTTGGCAACAATGGTCTGGTAATCGGCGTGGCCGAATGGGGTGTAGACCTCTTCGATATCTTTATCCGCTACGCCTTTGGAGTGCAGGAACGAGCGCAGAATCTTGTTGGTGGTGCGCGGGTACACATAGTCGGTGCCGAGCAGGAAGAAACGCTTGGCGCTGCCGCCTTCTTCGCTCATCAGGTATTCCACCGCCGGGATCGCCTGCTGGTTCGGCGCCGCACCGGTGTAGAACACGTTCGGCGACATCTCTTCGCCTTCGTATTGCACCGGGTAGAACAGCAGGCCGTTGAGTTCTTCGAACACCGGCAATACCGATTTGCGCGACACCGAGGTCCAGCAGCCAAACACCACGGCGACCTTGTCCTGGGTCAGCAACTGCCGGCCTTTTTCCGCGAACAACGGCCAGTTCGAAGCCGGGTCCACCACGACCGGCTCAAGCATCTTGCCATTCACCCCGCCCTTGGCGTTGATCTCGTCGATGGTCATCAGCGCCATGTCTTTGAGGGACGTTTCGGAGATGGCCATGGTGCCGGACAGCGAGTGCAGGATGCCGACCTTGATGGTCTCGGCGGCCTGCACGGTCCACGTCATGCCCATGGCGACAATGGAGGCGGACAGGGTGAAAGCCTTGATCAAGCTGCGACGCTTCATGGTGCGGTCTCCGTAAACGTTTAGTTTTTTTTGATAGGCCGATGTGAACGCTGAACAGGTACTAGCAAAGGATGTGCCCGATGGCGAAATGCCCGGTTTTACTGGAGAAAAAGCCCGGCAGCGGTTGTGCGCGCACCAATAGCGGGCAGGCACGCATAGGCGGTGCAGACGGTGCGCCTAAAGAGTGCTGCGCCCCCAGAAAACTGGATAACTATGCAGTGCCCTCGCTGTGATCCAAGCGAGGACGCTGTTGGGTGGCTGGCGTTCTGCAGGCCCGGTGCGGGTGAGCACCGACAATGAGCGTGATCAAGGAAGTGTCATGGAAGAGTATTTACCCAGAGAAAAACGAGCGGCCGCCTCGGCGGTGAGAGGTATTCAGTACAAGCTCAGTCCTGCATTTATCAGTGCCGACGATGCCGCGCGTTATGTGCACGCGCGCATCGGCAACAAGCGTGACAAGGAATACGGCAGCGTCATTCTCCAGCGCTTGGCGGATAACAAGGTCTTTGCCACCGAGCCGATTCCCGGCAAGGCGGTGACCTTCGATTTTTCATTGCTGCTGGCGCGTGGGGCGCGCAACGAGTTTCTCGCCCCGACGGGTTATAAACTGGTGGGCGGGGTGCACTCCCACCCTGAGCAATTTGCCGATTTGAAGGCGAAGAACCCACGGTTCCGCGATCTTCAGGTGCGTATTTTCAACAGTTTTTTTTCTGAGCGGGACGTTGTCTTCAATCACTATGAAGGGCGCGCGTTTGGCGCTGCCTACCTGTCGGGCCCCAATGGTGTACTGCTCAAGTACCTGCCCAGCTTCTCCGAAGCCGAGCGCAGGTTTGTCGATTGGATCGATAACGTCAGCACCGCCGTGCCTGAGGATGGGCACGACGGCTCGCTGGAAGGTTTCATCAAGAAGGTGGCGTCTTTAGGGCGCCTGTCATTGTTGGTCGCCAACGCGGATTGGGGCGGCGTCAGTGGCATCATCGATCATCTCTGGCAGCCTTACCTGCCCTTGAAGGCAGGGCGTGAGACGATTGCGTGTGGCGGGCTCTACCCTGATGTGACGCGGGCACTGAATGCTGCGCAGGCCCGCATGAGGCGCACGCCCAACGTGCACCAGATGGCAATGGTGCTCAAACATGAGCTGCGTGATGAGTTCGTCGCTACCCAGGCTTTTTCCCTCGACGGCGCCGCGCAATTGCCGGCCGATAACCAGCTGCCGTTGCTCGCGGGCGGGCCGTTGTTGCCGGAGGGCTTTCACCTGCATGGGTTCTTCTATTTGTCGCGGCCGGTGCCGGCGCTGTTCCCCACGATAGAACCCTGGCTGTACCAGCAGTTCTTCAGCCCCGAGGAGCTGGCAGCCTACATCGCCACATCCCGTCGCTACCTGCATGCGTCGCCGTCTGTGCTGGGTATCTCGTTGTACCTGCGCACCCGGGACAATGCGCTGTTGCGCTACCGGTTCAGTGGCTCGCCGGCGGAAACCCGATTGCTCGGTACTGAGCAGGCAGACCTTCAGCAGGCGTTGACCCCGCGTCAGTTTGTGGCGCGGGTGGCCGAAGCCGGTGAGTTGAGCGTCGAGCAGACCAGCCCGCTGTGGGATGTGGAAGGTGTGGTCGAGAGTGGCTGGGTACCCTATGCAACCTTCCCGTTCAAAAAACCAACGCTGGGCCAATCGTTTTCGTCGGCCGACAAGGCGGCGCGGTTCGCCCATGCGCAGGTGGGCGCCCGGCGTGAGCGTGAATATGGGGCGCTGATACTCAAGCATCCCGACCAGCATTACGTGTTGACCGAACTGCTGGAAACGGGTGCCAACCCTTTTGGGTTCGAGGGTTTCTTTCCCTGGGACACCTACAGCAAACAACTGGCACTGCCCGATGGTTACCAATTGCAGGGCTGGTTCGGCTCACACAGGGCGGTGTCGTCCGCGGACCTCGATAGCGCGTTCAAGATGAGGTGGACTCAGGACGATATCAGCGTCCACGCCCAGAGTTTCTCGGATGTCGAGGCATACCGTGTTCATCAGTTGCAAGTGCCGGGCTATCTCTCGGGCGCTGTGGACAGCCTGGTCGCGCTGGAACCCCAGGCGCCGGACCAGGCCGAGTTCTCCCGTTTTTTTGCGCCGGCGACCCAAGGCAGCTTGATTTCCAGGCAGATGGCGGACGGTACCTATAAGCCCGCCGATGTCGTACGCAAGCTGGCAGAGGTCAGCCGATTGCGGGTTGTGCTGGGCAATGGGTTATGGGGGGCGGCCGGCGTTGTCGACCGACACTGGAAACCCTTTGCGGCAGTACCGCCGCCCAAATCCCGGCCGGGCGGCGTCGACAGGGTGGTGACCCTGCCGACCTTGAGTCCGGCGTTTATTTCGCCGGATGACGCGGCGCTCTGGGCCCACCGACGTATCGGGGCGCGACGCGAACGAGAGTACGGCGGGGTGATTCTGCAAAACCCTGGCGGCTATTTTTTCGCCACCGAACCGGTGCATGGCAAAGAGCTTGAGTTCGATGTGCGCGAGGTGTTGAGCACCCATGCCGATGGCAGCTTCTTGTCGATCCCTGGGTATCAGCGGGCTGCGCTCTACCATTCCCACCCGGCGGACCATGACGTGGTAGCGAGCAGCAATCCGAATTTTTCCCCTCAGCAGGTGAAAGCACACCTGAATTTTTTCTCCACGTGGGACGCCGCCGCCGACATCGTCTGGCAAAAAAACTTCGCGCTTTCGTACGTGTCCGGGCCGGATAACTCACTGATTCGCTATCGACCCAGTGGCACATTTGCGGAAAAACAGTACGCCAAGTGGCTGTTGGGAGAAATTGCCGATGGCCCTTTCGGCAGCGATGGGACGCTGGAGGGTTTCATAAAAAAAATGCAGATGCTGGGAGAACTGAGTTTTGTCACCGCCAGCGCCCTGTGGGGCGGTTCTCGAGGCGTGGTGCCGGCAAACTGGCAACCCTACCAGGCATTCGCACACACGCCGACGGGGATGCGGCCTTTGCTGTCTGCCGTATGCACCGCGCCCACCGATGCCATCCAGGCTGCCGTGGAGGGCTTGCCTGCCAGTCAGGACACCTGGCGCATCGGCCTGATCCTCAAGCGTAGTGGCCAGCCGGAATACCTGGCGACCCCAGCGCTGGGCACTCAGCAACCGCGGTTCTCCATGACGGACTTTCTGATGTGGAACCAGGACGGTCGTTATGTACTGCCTGACGGGTTTGTCATCGAAGGGTTTTACTGCGACGCGCCCCCGGCGCGATCCCGGGTACCGGAGGCACAGCCGTGGCTGTATCGCAGCTTTTTCCCGGCGTTGGGGTTGGCGACGGCGGCGCAGCAGGCGCGTCTGATCCCCAGTGAGCAAGTGGCGGAGCAGGGCGTGAGTCTTTATCTACGGGCCCCGGACGACGCGGTGCTTGCGTACCGGTTTTCCTATTCGCAGAAGGAGGCTGGCCTTTATCGCGTCCAAGGCACCACGGTGGACGATCACGGATTTGAAAGCGCGCTGTTGACGGGTGTGCTGACCCCGCAGGCTTACGTCCACAAGGTGGCAATGGCCGGGACGCTGCAGGTGCTCAGTACCAGCCGGATCTGGGACCAGGCCGGGGAGGTGGTGGATAACTGGCGGCCTTTTTCGAACATTCCCGAACCGGTGGTCGGCCCCGCCTTTGCCTTGCCCGATGACGCCGCCTACTGGGCTCACACCAGTATTGGCGAGCGGCGGGACAAGGAGTACGGCGGCGCGATCCTCAAGCGCGATAACCACTATTTCGCCACGGTGCCGGTTGCGGGTGACGAGGTGCGGTTCGACTTCCAGCGTATCCTGGCCACCGATGATCAGGGGCACTTCATCGCCCCGGCTTCTTATGAGTGCCAGGGTCTCTATCATTCCCACCCCGCCGACACCGGCGAGGTGAAGCAGCACAATCCCAGCTTCAACCTGGACCAGGTGGCGCTGTTCACCAGCTTCTTCTCGAATGCCGATCAGGTGTTTGCCCTGACCCACCGTGATTTCACTCCGGTGCATTATCTGTCCGGGCCTGATGGCTCGTTGCTCAAGTACACCTGCAGTGGTTCGAACGAAGAGCAAGTGTTATTGCGACAGATGACCGGGGCCGAGCCAGTGGTGCCGTTCACGGCGTTTGAAGGTGCCGTGTGGAACCTGGCGCAAGCCGGAGACTTGCGGGTGGTGGTCGCCAACAAAGTGTGGGGAGGGATTCGTGGTCGCGTGGTAAAGGGCTGGACGCTGGGCAGCCCGGTCAGCCGTGAGGCCACGGTGCAGGACCAGCCGTTTTTTAGCCCTCAGACCAGCATGGGGCACACCGCTGTGTTGGTCGCCCTGAACAGTCGCGATCTATCGGGGCGTGCCGCCGTGGGGTTTGTACTCAAGCACCGAACGGCCCCGAGTTATATCGCCACGTTGCCGGCGGCTCCGGGCACCACCTTGGGCAGCTTGTTTCCTGTGCGTGAAAACGGCCAGCCGAAGCTGGTATCGAACTACCGCCTGGTGGGGCTCTATTACGCGAACTCGGCCCAGGCACCGCAGAAACTGCCGCCCGAGGACGCGTGGCTGTATAAGCGCTTTGCGTCGCCAGCGCTGCTGGTGGATGTGATGACGCAGTCGCTGGCCACCACAGGTATCCAGATCGCCTCCCTCGGGCTCAAGCTCTACCTGCGAACCGCTGACAATGCCTTGCTGCACTGGCAGGTCCCGAGTGCCGAGTCCGCCCACGAGCTGTTTACCCTCGACGGCCAAACCGTCACCGACAAAGGCAATGAAGCGGCGTTGCTCGACGGCTCGCTGTCACCCCGGGATTTTGTTCGCCGGGTGGCCCGTGCCGGCGACCTGGTGGTGGTTCAGCGAGGCGGGCTCTGGAGCACGCTGGGGCCGGTGCATGACAGCGAGGCATTACCACTGGGCTCGACTGCAGTGTCACTGAGTGCCGCGTTCCTCACCGCCGATGATGCCGCACGCCATGCCCACGAGAAGATCGGCTTTCGCCGGGGAACCGCCTATGGCGGTTATATCCTCAAGGGCACAACGGGGCGATTTGTGTTCACCGAGCCCATGATCATTCACGGCGATGGATTCGCCACCGACCTGCTGACACCCATCGTGGGCAATGGGGCACTGGTGCCCCCCGCAGGCTACCGGATTCATGCGCGCTATGCCTCCCACGCGGCGTTGTCTGCGGGTGATCGGGAACGCCAGCAGCGATTGAAATGGACGCTGACCGACCTGGAGGTCAACACCACGTTGTTCTCGGATGTGGAGATCCGCTCGGTGATTCAGTCGCGGTTGCCGGCCTATTTGAGCGGTTCGCCCAATAACCTGATCAGCTACACCCCCAGTGGCTCGGACAGGGAGTTGCTGGTACAGAGCAATACCACCCGCGAGCCGGGCAAAAATGGCTATTTCGAGCGGCTGGAGTCGGGCGCGCTAAAACCCGTGGACATCGTTACCCGGCTGGCCGATGCGGGCAGTCTGCAGGTGCTTGTGCAGAGCCCCCTGTGGGGCCCGCGCGGCAGGGTCTACAACGACTGGACGCCGAACTTCGAGTACGCCGCCGCTGCGCTGCAAACCCCGGCGTTGGGTGCGGTCTTCAGCAGTCAGGACGCGGCCGCGATCAATGCCCATGTTCGCGGGTACGGCAGGAACCTGGATGCTCAAGGGTGTACCGCGTACATCCTCAAGCACCCGCAGGCGGATGAGTACGTGGTCAGCGAACTCTTACCCATGAGTACCAACGGGCGTTGGTTGAGCGACGCTTCCAGGGGGAGTGGCTACCTGGGGGGTGGAAGTTTTGTGCAAAATTTCGTGCTGGTGGGGCTGCTCTATTCACAGCAATGGCAACCCTCGGGATTACCGACCCTGGAGGCCTGGCTGACGCAGTTTTTTGTCACGCCCGAGGTGCTGTTGCGTGCCGAAGAAGATGCCCGGTACCTGCCTCGCGCGTCCACCAACGGTGCGCTGCCGGTCTACCTGTCGACCTTGGATGGCGCCCTGTTGCGTTACCAGCCCCAAGCTTCCACCCTGCTCAAGGCGCCAAGCGCTGACGAGGGCGTGACGATTGAAGGCATGAGCCTGCGCAATGGCGCGTTCGATACGCGCCGGTATATTTCACTGGTCGCCCGCGCCGGTGACCTGCGGGTGCTGTACAGCAGCCAGTGCTGGGACCGACGAGGCGCGGTGAGCCCCGGCACCGAACAATGGCGACCGTATGCCAATTTCATCCGCCGTCGTCTGGGCCCGGCGTTCCACGATCAGGACGATGCGGCACGCCATGCACGCTCGCTGCTCCAGAGTAACGGGTTGATGGGCGGCTTGATTCTCAAGCGTCCGGATGGTTTGTTCGTGACCACCGAACCCCTGAAAGTGCCTCGGGAAGACTTTGACCCCAAGTGGATTTTCCCTGACGAAGTGGTCAGTACCGGCGGCTTCCCGGGGGGCCATACCATTGTCGCGCGCTACCGCTCAAGCTCGCCTCGCGACCTGCCGTTTGCGCTGGAAGCCCGGCAGGAGAGCCTCTACCGCAACATGCTGTCCACCCGGGTGATTTCTGCGGCTCTCTCGGGCCAGGATGCCAGCCTGGTCCGCGAGTACCTGTTGGGCTCCGATGGTTGTGTACTGAGCTACACCCGCAGCCATACCACCCTGGAAGAACAACTGAAAAAGGACCTGGTGCCGCTGAACCGGGTCCGCGGGGACCGCTTGGAAAACCGCATCGAACGTCAGATTCGCACAGGCGAATTGACCCCCGCCGAGTTCGTCACCCGCCTGGGCAATGCCGGTGTATTGCGCGTGGTGGAGGGCAGCCAGGCCTGGGGGATCCCACGCAGGATAACCGGGGCGTTCGTTGCGGTTCAGGTCGAGCCGTTGATGATCAGAAACGCGCTGGCAGACCCGGCGTTCAGTCCGATCTTCACCCAGCAGAAGGATGCGGTGCGTTATGCCCATGAGCACCGCAGGCATGGCGAACACCTGCAATTCGGCTACATCTTCAAGTCGAAGAAAAACGGGCGCTACATGGCCAGCCTGCCCTTGGTACGCCAGAGCTATCGTGACTTTGGGCAAGTCTTTCCCCATGGCCTGCTCCCCCAGGACTATGGATTGGAGGGTTTCTATCTGTGTGCCAGCAACGAAACCCTGGCCCCCGTCGGTGATCCGCTGCGCCAGGCGTTCTTTTCTCCTACGGATATCGACACCGGCATCCGCTTCGCCTTGCAGGGGGTGAAGGACAAGCAACTGGCGTTTTACCTGTCGTGCCAGGACGGAGCCTTGCTTCAGTATCAGTACCAGGGCACCGATGCTCAACTGGACAGTTGGGGGCGACTGGTCGAGCTTCGGCAGCAGTTGCGCGATGGCGTGAGGACGGTGCTCAGTTACGTGCATGACCTTATCGCAATCGGCCAGTTGGACACCCTTGTGCCGGGGCGAATCTGGACCACGCGCAATCGTATCGATCAGTTCTGGCAGCCTGGCGTAGCCGAGATCTTTGTCCCACCGTGGGCGGCGGCCTGTGGGCCGGTGTTTTCCCACGGCGATGACGCCGTGCGCGACCTCAAGCGCCGACTGTCGCCCTATCAGAGTCAGCAGTACCTCTCTGCGGTGCTTGCCAATGGCGGGGGGGCTTCGTTCCTGGCCACGTTGCCGGTCGCCGCAGGGCTTGCCGAGTCGCTGATTCTGCGCTTGTTCTACAGCGGGCCCCAGGGTGCGGTCCAACCGGCGGTGCCACCTGCACCCATGCCGGACTTCCCGTCAGGCTACGCTGTTGCAGGCGTTCACCTGTTGTTCAGCAGCATGCCGGCCACGGACAGCCGTGAAGCCAGGGACCAAGCCCTGATCCGCAACTTTGTGGCACCGTCCTCCGTGAGCTATTTCATTCGCGTATTACGGGGCGGCACTCGTCAGCCCGCGGCGCTGTACCTGTCGTGTCTGGGCGGTGGGTTATTGAAGTATCTGCCGAGCTTTTCGCCTCAGGAAAGCCAGGTGCTGGTGGCGGGTCCGAACGTGTATCCCAGCGTTTTTCTGAAGGGATTGGTCAAGGTCGGGAAGCTGTTTGTCCTGGATAAGGATGATTTCTGGATGAACGAAGGGCAGTTGTCTGAACAACAACTGGAGCGTTCCAATGGCCCGGAAATCGAGGGCCCGGAAGAGGATGAACCGCTGAGCATTCGTGACCGCGATGAGCTGTAAGCGTTAGCGCGTCAGGCCGATAAAGCACAGACCACGGGGCGACAGCGAGAGGGTGCTGTCGCCCCGTGGTGTTCAGTGCGAGGGCATCTCACCTGGTTCATGTCGAACCTGTGGTGGGTTGACGTTGCGTAAACAGCCGCGACAACACCAGGCGATCCAGCGCCCAGACCACGATCAACGAGGCGCCCACCAGCGGGAAAATGATCGCCAGCCCGAGCATGATCACCATCGCGGTTTTCCACTTCGGCAGGTCGTGACGCAACGGCGGAACACCCAGGCCGCCCTGGGGACGGCGCTTCCACCAGATCACCACACCGCTTACGGCGCTGAGCAGGATCATCAGGCAGATCAGCAGCACGATCAGTTGGTTCACCCAGCCGAACATCTTGCCCTCGTGCAGCATTACGCCGGTCTCGGTGGCCCGCGCCACGGTGTTGTAGTGCGCCCAGCGCACATCGGCGAGGACTTTGCCGGTGTATTGGTCCACGTGCAGCGTGGCGTCGTTGCGCGGGTCGTCGGCGAACACGGCGATAGTGAACACGCCCTCGGCGGTGGTGGGGACGGTGATGCTGTAGCCGGGCTCGACCTTGCGTGCGGTGGCCAGGTCGACCACGTGTTGCAGGCTGACGGTGGGGGCTGCGGGAGCGGCGTGCATGGCGCCGTGCTTCATGTGTTCGGCATGATCGCCGGACATCGGCATCGGCGTATTTTCCATGGCCCAGGGCACGGTCTGTTGCGTCGCGGTATTGAGCACGCGCGCCTGTTGGTCGGACTGCGGCACGTTGTTCCACATCGCCGCCGGGAAGGTGTTCCACAGGTCGGCGTATTGCTTGCCCCAGAAGCCGGTCCAGGTCATGCCGCTGAGCAGCATCACCAGCAAAAACGCCGCGCCCCAGAAACCTGCGACGGCATGCAGATCACGCCAGAACACGCGGCCACGGGTATTGAAACGTGGCCACAGCACGCCGGCCGACGTTTTTCCGCGCGGCCACCACAGGTACAGGCCGGACACCACCAGCATCACACCCCAACCGGCAGCGAGTTCCACCAGGCGATCGCCGACGGTGCCGATCATCAACTCGCCGTGCAGGGCGCGGGCAATGGCTTGCAGGTTTTTTTTCGCATCCTGCTCACCGAGTACGGTGCCGCGATAGGGGTCGACGAACACCGTCACTTCGCGACCACCGTCGTGCATCACGAACTGCGCGCTGCTGGTGGCGTCGACGGGTGGCAGGTACTTGCTGATCTTGCCCTGGGGAAAGGCCGCCTGGGCACGTTGCAACTGTTCGTCGGCACTCAGTGCGTGCTCGGCGCTTTGCACCTTGAGCAGGTCGCCGTACATCAGCGGGTCGAGTTGGGGCTTGAACAGGTAAATGATGCCGGTCAGGGCCAGCAGTACCATGAAAGGGGCGACGAAGAGGCCGGCGTAGAAGTGCCAGCGCCAGGCCAGGTTGTAGAAGGAAACTTTTTGAGTGGTCATCAGGAATGCTCCGCAAAGCTTAATTTTTTGTCGTTGGTCAGGCCGCCATCGGAGGCAAGCCCCCTCCCACATGTGGAATGCATTCCAACTGTGGGAGGGGGCTTGCCCCCGATGCTTTTAGAAGCTCATGTCCACCTTGGTCCACAGAGTGCGACCTGGCTCCTTGATGGCCTGCGGGTCGTTGGCCGGGTAGCCGAACCCGGCGTTGCCGGCCAGGTTCAAGTGCTCGGCGTAGGCTTTGCCGAACAGGTTGTCGACGCCGGTGCTGACCTTGAAGTTTTTGTTGATGCGATACGCGCCATTCAGCGAGAACACGCCAAAGCCGCCACTCTTGTCGTAGTCCTTGCCGACCACGTTGCCCTTGTTCTGGTCGATGCGGTTTTGCGCTGCCACCACCCGCCACAGGGCGCCGACGCTCCAGTCGTCCTCGCTGTAGGTCAGGCCGAAACGTGCATCCAGCGGCGGCATTTGCGGCAGGGCCTTGCCGTCGCTGCTGTTCTTGCCCCAGGCGTAGGCGAGGGTGGCGTCGGCCTTCCAGTGTTGCGTCAGCGTGTAGGCCGCGCCCAGTTCGCCGCCCATGATGCGCGCGTCTACATTGCGCGCCTGGGAGGTGGTGCCCATCATCCCCGGCCGGTAGTCGAACAGGATGAAGTCACGCACCTGGCCGACGTAGCCCGAGGCCCAGGCTTCGAGGTTGTCGGCTTTGTACTGCGCACCGAAGTCGAGCTGGGTGGTTTTCTCCGGCTTCACGCCGTCGAAGGCGTTGACTGCACCGGTGTTGGGCGAGAACAGCTCCCAGTAATCCGGAAAGCGTTCCGAGTGGCCCAGGCCGGCATAGAGCGTGGTCGGGCTGTCGGCCAGGTCGTGCTCGTAGCGCATAAAGCCCGAGGGCAGGGTATCGGCGCGGGTGTCGTCGGCGGTCGGGTTGGCGCGTGCGCTCATGCCGGAACCGGTGGTCTGGCGGAAGTCCTTGGCCGAGGCGCGGTCCAGGCGCGCGCCGGTGATCAGGCGGTCACGGTCGGCGGCGTACCAGGTGAGTTCGCCGAACACGCCGTAGTTGTGGAAGTTGGCGTCCTTGACCTTGGGCAAATCCTTGTAGGTGTCGATGCCCATGCTGCTGCGTTGGCGATGCTCGTTGGTCTGTGCATCCAGGCCGCTGATCAGTTGCACGTCGGCCCAACGCCAGGTGGCCTTGATGCGCGCGCCGAGGGTGCGGCGGTCGACGTTGGAGGCCATGGGCCCGGCCATCATCCCGGTGCCCGAGGGCGTGCGCAGGCTGTAGTTGTCCATCACGTGGTCGGCGTAGTTGTAGTAGACCTGGGCTTCGACCTTATCCAGCACTTCGCCGATATACGATTTCTCGAAGCGCAGGCCCAGGCTTTCGCGCAGGAACTGCGAGCCGTCCATGCCGCGCCCGGCGTAACGCGCTTCGCCGTCGCCACGGCCGGCGGTGAGCTCCAGCAGGGTGTCGGCATCCGGGGTGAAGCCGACGGCAACGTCGCCATTCCACTTGTCGTAACGCGAGGCGACGGTGTCGTTGTTGCCGTCCTTGTAGTCATCGGCATGGGCCTGGTTGCCGATTACCCGCACATAGCCCAGCGGCCCGCCAGCCGCGGCATCGATGGCCTTGTCGAAGCGCCCGTTGGAACCGGCCAATACACTGGCATTGAGCCGCGTGCCGAGTTCACCGAAGTGCTCCGGTTCGCGCTCGAACAGGACGGTGCCGGCCGACGCGCCCGGGCCCCAGAGTACGGTCTGCGGGCCTTTGATCACGGTGAGCTTGTCGTAGGTTTCCGGCGAAATGTACGAGGTCGGTGCATCCATCCTGCCGGGGCAGGCGCCGAGCATCATGCTGCCGTTGGTGAGGATGTTCAGGCGTGAGCCGAACATGCCGCGCAGCACCGGGTCGCCATTGGTGCCGCCGTTGCGTACCAGGGCGAAGCCGGGGATGGTCTTGAGGTAGTCGCCGCCATCGCTGGCGGGCACCGGTTGGCGCGGGTCTTTGGGGTTGGTAATCACGGTCAGCGGCGAGCTGGGCGCGATCGCGGTGATCACCGTGGGCGTCAGCTCATGTTCGGCGTGCTCATCGGCCTGAGCGTGGGGGGCGAGCAGGGCGCCGCATAGGGCAGCGAGCACAGAAGTACTTCCCAAACGGGAGTCAGCAGTAAACCTGGACATGACAAATTCCATCAATCAATCGTAAACAACACGGCCAGCAGCCTGCGGCTGTCTGTCTAAAGTCGGCCGGGGTGAAGTAACGGTGTCAGGTGCTTACGAGGCGATGGGCGGGGCGCGGCTGCGCGCGCCGGGGAAAATGCTCTGCCGGGCATGGCCCAGGCGCGGGTTGGGGGTGAGGGCATTGGCCGGCGGCGGGGTACCGATGGCCACGAATGACACGCTGCCAGGCAGGGCCGGGCAACTGTACAGCAGGTCGCAATAACCGCACTTGGACCAGAGCGCGTGATGTTCGTCGGGGGCTTTAGGGTGGTGGCCTTCGCCATGCTCGCCGGGCATGTCCATGGACATGTTCATCGACATACCGGCGTGATGATCCATCGGCATCGCTTGGGAAATCAGCGGACCGATAAAAATCATCAGCATGGCGAACAGGCTGATCCAACTGCCGCGCATCACGCGGCGGTGTGGAGATAACCTGGCGCGAGGGGCGCCCATCGAGGTTGGCTTACTGAGCGTGCATATGCTCGTGACCGGCCATCGGCGGCGCTTTCTGCACCGACACTTCCACTTCGACCTTGCCGGCTTTTTTGAAGGTCAGGGTCAGTGGGAATTGCTTGCCATCGGCCAGCAAGCTGCGGTCCTTGAGGCCCAGCAACATCACGTGATACGCCATGGGCGCGAAGGTCAGGTCACCCTTGGCCGGTACGGCAACGCTGGGGACTTGCTGCATCTTCATCAAGTCGCCCTGCATCACATGCTCATGCAGCTCGGCCTTGTCCGCCACCGGCGTGTCGGCACTGAGCAGGCGATCCGGGGTCGCGCCGGTGTTATGAATCACGAAATACGCGGCGACGGTCGGCGCATTCGGCGGCAACTCCTGGGACCAGGGATCGCTGACCAGCAGGTCGCCGGCCTTGTAGTCTTCGGCATTGGCAGCACTGAACACCGGCAGCAGCAACGCAGCCAGAAGCAGGGAAGATTTAAGCATGGCAGTTCTCCAGAACGGTTCTAAACGCAGTTCACTTGCGAAGACGATCAAACCGTTGGAGAGGCGCGGGGGTTAAGGCTCGGCCATTGCTGGCGCGGGGTGGGGGTTTGCAATGGGGGGTGTGGTTGACGCTGTACCGTCTCAAATCGCGTGAGATACAACTGCGGCACATGCCCCGGCAACGCCACCAACGGCGCCGAGCCGGAGCAACACCAGCAATGCTGCATGGTGGAATGATCGTCCTGCTGCGGCGCCGGGATTTCCAGCTTGCCCAGGGCAATGGTCTTCAGGCTGGCGCCATTGGACGAACAGAAACTGCCCCACAGCAATTGCTGCACGGGGTCCTTGGATTGTTGCATCGCACTGGCCATCGGCATGGCAAAGGCATTGAACAGCACTGCAAGGCAGGCGATCCAGGCAATTGCAAAGCGTTGACGGGCCATGGCGGACAATCCGTAGGGTTAAACGATCAGGCGGGTATTTAGCCTGATCGGGGGGGATAAGTAAAAAGTAGTGGTGTGGTTTGGTGTCGCAGTGCTGGGTTTGAGGATAGACGGGGAATCGAGGGGATGCCGATCTTCAAGTCAGAGCCCCTCCCACATTTTGGATTGTGTTTGGCTATTGCTTGGCGTTGAGCCTGCGAGTCGCGCGGGCAATGTCGGCTCGCGCCACTTTGATCAATGAGCCATCGCCTGGGTCTTCTTCAATACAGGCTTCAAGGAAAGCATCCATATCTTCTTGTGTGTGGAGATGGTCAGCAGCGTCGAAAACTGTGAACGTTGTCTTTCTGTCAGATAGGTATTGGGCTTTTTCCAGCCATTGGTTTAATCGAGCTGCGACTTCGGGTTCATCCAATTTTAGTTCGTCGGCCTCAAGGCTTAGCGCGTGCGCGAACTCTGGGTTCGCGATTATGTGCTCGATAATTGTGCTTTCAGCAGGTCGAGTCAGGTGCTGCGTACGGGGTTTGTTAGTCATGTGAACCTCATGTTTACGCCGTAGGACAAAGCGTCGAGGATCATCGCCAAGGGTATGCGGTTCTAGGTAGTCAGCGGGTTCCGTTACGCATGTAGGTAAATTCTCCTCGATCCGCCGCGCAGCCCGAATATGAATTCGTTCCACAGAAACTTCCGACAACTCTTTGAGGTTGCCGGTAGGAAACTCAATCTCTAGTCTCCGGACACCGCTGAAAACTCAGCGGACGGGCGTCGCGGCCCGGATTGATTAAGCATTGCCTCCTTTCAGTTGACGCTTTTTTATCGTCTACTGTGTGGCGCTATGGTGGCTGTGCGCGGGATACCTTCGGGTATGCCGGCTTCCTTAATCTCCGGTCCGCGAACCTGCGCACAGCTGCCACCCCCATCGCATCGCGGCGATCAGTGGCAGCTCCACTTAGATTAAGGAGCTTCACAATGATCAAACCCACCCCAAATCCCCCCGTCCGGCTGTTCACCGTGACAGATGGCATCAGCACCGAAGACCTACTGGTCAACCTCAGCGAAACACTCGCCTCGGCCAATGCGCTGAGCTGCGATCTGGCGTTTGACCTGGAAGGTTCGAAACGCGAGGAGTTGCTTGGCGTTGCGCAGTTGATCGAACTGGCGCAGTTGTTGGCTGATCGGGTACACCGCGGCGTTGGGCAGGTGTCCGCCGCGAGCAGCTAACAACGCAGTTCAAATGTGGGAGGGGGCTTGCCCCCTCCCACATTTGAACTGTGTTGTTCAGGGAGATTGGATGGCCTGTAAGACCGCCGCCACTGTGGCGAACTCCCGATCCACCACAGCCAATACCGGCCGCTTCAACACCAACACCGGCACCCCTCGTTCCCGCGCCACTTCCAGCTTCGGCTCGGTGGCGGTACTGCCACTGTTCTTGCTGATCAGCACATCAATCCCACGCCGTTCAAACAACGCGCGTTCATCTTCAAGCAGAAACGGCCCGCGCGCGCCAATCACTTCACACCGCTCATTCCCCGGATACACATCCAGCGCGCGCAGCGTCCAGAACTGCTCGGGCGGGATTTCATCAAGGTGCTGCAACGGCTCGCGGCCCAAGGTGAACAATGGACGCTTGAAGGGTTTCAAGGCCTCGATCAATTCAGCCCAGTCACTGACCTCTCGCCAGTCATCGCCGGCCTGCGGTTGCCACGCGGGGCGACGCAATGCCCAACACGGCACACCGCTCAACCGTGCAGCCTCGGCGGCATTGCGGCTGATCTGCGCCGCATACGGATGGGTCGCGTCGAGGATCAGGCTGACCTGTTCGTCGCGAACAAACTGCGCCAACCCTTCGGCACCACCATAACCGCCGACACGCACCTGGCAGGTGAGATCGGTCGGCACACGCCCCACACCCGCCAGGCTGTAGATATGCGCCGGCCCCAAGGTGCGCGCGATAGCCAGTGCTTCGGTCACACCGCCCAGCAGCAGGATGCGTTTCATCGCGACTTGACCACTTCCAGCAATGTGATCGGCAGCGCCTGGCGCCATGTATCGAACTCCCCCAACGGCTGCGCCTGGGCCACATGGATGCGCGTCAGTTCGCCGCCGTGTTCCGCGCGCCAGTTCATCAAGGTCATTTCACTTTGCAGGGTGACGGCATTGGCCACCAATCGACCGCCGGGGCGCAGGTGTTGCCAGCAGGTGTCGAGTACGCCGTCGCGGGTGACGCCGCCGCCGATGAAGATGGCGTCGGGTGCTGTAAGGCCGTGCAACGCGTCCGGGGCCTTGCCGCGAATCAGTTGCAAACCGGGCACGCCGAGGGCGTCGCGGTTGTGTTCAATAAGGCCCTGGCGGCCTTCGTCTGCTTCAATCGCCAATGCGCGGCAGCTCGGATGGGCGCGCATCCATTCGATACCGATGGAGCCACTGCCCGCGCCCACGTCCCACAGCAGTTCGCCGGGCATCGGGGCGAGGCGGGCTAGGGTCATGGCGCGGACGTCGCGCTTGGTCAATTGGCCGTCGTGCTGGAAGGCGGAATCGGGCAAGCCAGCGAGGCGCGACAGACGTGGTGTGTCGTTGGAAGCCAGGCAGTCGATGGCGACCAGGTTCAAATCGGCGACCGAGGCGTGTTGCCAATCCTCAGCCAAACCGTCGATGCGCCGCTCATCCGCGCCGCCCAGGTGTTCAAACACGGTCAATCGGCTGGGCCCAAACCCGGATTCAGCCAACAACGAAGCAATCAACGCGGGACTGCCGCCGTCATTACTCAGTACCAATAAACGCACACCTGTGGCCAGATGCGCATTGATCGCCGCCGCCGGCCGGGCCACTACGGACAGCGTCACCACCTCCTGCAACGGCCAGCCCAACCGCGCCGCCGCCAATGACACCGACGACGGCGCCGGCAAAATCAGCAGTTCTTCAGCCGCCACCTGCCGCGCCAGGCTGGCGCCCACGCCATAGAACATCGGATCGCCACTGGCCAGTACACACACAGGTTCGCCAAGTCGCGCCAGTACCGGCTCCAGGGAGAACGGGCTCGGCCACACCTGGCGCTCACCGCGAATACACACCGGCAACAGGTCCAACTGGCGCTGGCCACCTATAATCCGCGAAGCGCGCAACAGGGCATGCCGGGCATTCCTGCCCAGCCCCTTGAAGCCGTCTTCACCGATGCCTACAACCGTCAGCCAGGGCGACATATCAATTCCTTGAGCGACATCCGACGGGCAGGCTTTTCATGCCGCCGGACAAAGCAGGCATAATACCGCGCCTTTACCCGTCAACCGGTAGCCCCGTGAACCCAACGCCCGCTGTGAATACCTTGCGCCCCTCGGCTTGTCCGGGGTTGCTGCGTATCGTCCAGGCGTTGGATGGCGGCATTTGCCGGATCAAATTGGCCGGTGGCTCGATCAGCGCCGCCCAGGCCCATGCCGTGGCGGATGCGGCCCAGGCCTACGCGGGCGGGGTGATCGAGGCGACCAACCGCGCCAACCTGCAAATACGTGGGATCGGTGCCGAGCAAGACGCCTTGATTGCCATGCTGCTGGCCGCCGACCTGGGCCCGAGTAACGCTGCTGGCGACGACGTACGCAACCTGATGCTCAGCCCCAGCGCCGGTATCGATCCGCAGATGCTGTTCGACACCCGGCCGCTGGCCGAGCAGATCCTCGCCACCTTGCAAAATCATCCGCGTTTCCATGAGCTGTCGGCCAAGTTCGCCGTGCAACTGGATGGCGGCGAAGCCCTGGCGATGCTCGAACATCATCATGATCTGTGGCTGTCGGCGTTCGTACGCAATGGCGAGACGCTCCTCGCGTTCGGCCTGGCAGGGTGTCCAGGGCTGGATGCGCCGTTGGCCGCCGTGCCGCTGGAGCAGGGTCATGGGTTGGTGGTGGCGGTGCTGGAGGCGTTTCTTGACCTCGCCACCCCAGAGCAAACCCGCATGCGCCATCTGGCTGTGGATAAGTTGCTGAGCCGCCTCAGTCTCTCGCTGCTGCCGGTCGACGGCTTCAAACGCCCGCCCTGCGGCGCTTTGATGCACCTCGGGAGTTATCCACAGGCTCAGAAAAATCAATTCTACGTCGCTGCCATCGCACCCTTGGGGCGCCTGGATTCGACGATGCTCAAGGGCGTCGCGCAACTCGCCAACGAACATGGCGACGGCACATTGCGCTTCACCCCTTGGCAAGGTGTACTACTGCCCAACGTCGAAAAACCTCACGCCGTGACCCAACGCCTGAGGCAATTGGGCTTTCTCTGCTCAGTCGACCAACCCCTGGCGCAGATGATCGCCTGCACCGGCTCCAGCGGTTGCGCCAAGGCCCTCGCCGACACCAAGGCCGACGCCGTGCAACTGGCCGCGTTGCATCCCGGCCATGACGTGCACCTGTCCGGCTGCTCGCGCTCCTGCGCCGCCGCGCACGTTGCGCCGGTCACCTTGCTGGCGGTGAGCCCTGGCCACTACGACCTCTATTTTCGCGAGGCAGCCCACCCCGGTTTCGGCCGGCTGCACGCGCGCACTCTTTCCATTGAAGCGGCGGGCGCCTTGCTGCGCGCTCACCCACGGAGCAACACCGATGATTGATTACATCCGCGACGGTCAGGAGATCTATCGCAACTCCTTCGCCATTATTCGCGCTGAAGCCAACTTGGAGCGTATCCCGGCTGATTTGGAGAAACTCGCGGTGCGGGTGATTCATGCGTGCGGCATGGTCGAGGCCATCGACGGCCTGCAGTTCTCCGAAGGTGCGGGTAAGGCCGGGCGCGATGCGCTGGCCGCTGGCGCGCCGATTCTGTGTGATGCGCGGATGGTCTCCGAAGGCGTGACCCGTGCGCGCCTGCCCGCCAATAACCCAGTGATCTGCACCCTGCGCGACGACAGCGTGCCGGAGTTGGCGCGGGAGCTGGGCAACACCCGTTCCGCTGCCGCCCTGGAGTTGTGGCGTCCGCACCTGGCAGGCAGCGTGGTAGTGATCGGCAACGCGCCGACGGCGTTGTTCTACCTGCTCGAGATGCTGGATGCCGGTGCGCCGAAACCGGCGTTGATCCTCGGCTTCCCGGTCGGCTTTGTCGGCGCGGCCGAATCCAAGGCCATGCTGGCGGCGGACAGCCGTGGCGTACCGTTCGTGATCATGCAGGGCCGCCTGGGCGGCAGTGCCATGGCCGCCGCTGCGGTGAATGCGCTCGCCACGGAGGTCGAATAATGCCGGCACGCGGACGTTTGATCGGCCTGGGCGTCGGCCCTGGAGACCCGGAACTGATTACGGTCAAGGCCCTGCGCCTGCTGCGCGAATCACCGGTGGTGGCGTATTTCGTGGCCAAGGGCAAGAAGGGCAACGCCTTCGGCATCATCGAAGACCACCTGGTACCACAGCAAACCCTGATGCCGCTGGTGTACCCGGTGACCACCGAAGCGCTGCCGGCGCCGTTGTCCTATGAGCAAGTGATCAGCGACTTCTACGACACCGCCAGTGTCGATGTGGCTGTGCACCTGGACGCCGGTCGCGACGTGGCGGTGATCTGTGAGGGCGACCCGTTCTTCTACGGCTCCTATATGTATTTGCATGACCGTTTGGCCGAGCGCTACGAAGCCCAGGTCATCCCAGGCGTGTGCTCGATGCTCGGCGGTGCCTCCGTACTCGGCGCGCCGTTGGTGTATCGCAACCAGAGTCTCTCGGTGCTCTCGGGCGTGTTGCCTCACGAAGACCTCAAGCGCCGCCTGGCAGATGCCGACGCTGCGGTGATCATGAAGCTGGGGCGCAATTTCCCCAAGGTGCGCCAGGTACTCGAAGAGCTCGGCCTGGCCGAGCGCGCGCTGTATGTAGAACGCGCGACCATGGCCAACCAGAAAATCGTGCCGCTGGACCAGGTGCAGCCGATGTCTTCGCCGTACTTCTCGCTGATCATCGTGCCGGGTGAAAGGTGGCAAGGTTGATGAACCCGGCGATTGTCATTCTGGGCCAGGGCAGCCTGGCCACCGCGCGCAGGATTCAGCAGGCTTACCCTGGCGCACTGATCCACGGCCTGGCGGGTCGAGTTGAGGGTGCAGACCAGTCTTACAGCGAATTTGGCGCGACCCTGCGTCAGCTGTACCAGCAAGGCACGCCGCTGATTGCCCTGTGTGCGGCCGGCATCGTGATCCGCACACTGGCGCCGCTGCTGCTGGAGAAAGGCGAAGAACCCGCCGTGCTGGCCGTGGCGGAAGACGGCAGCGCCGTGGTGCCGTTGCTCGGTGGCCTGGGTGGTGTGAACGTCATGGCGCGGGACATCGCAGCGGTACTGGGCGTTGCTGCGGCGATCACCACCAGTGGCGAGCTGCGTTTCGGTACCTGCCTGCTCAACCCGCCGGCGGGTTATGAGCTGGCGGACCTGGAGCTGGGCAAGCGCTTCGTGTCCGACCTGCTGGCCGGCGAAAGCGTGCGTATCGAAGGTGCGGCGCCGTGGTTGGATCAGGCGAATTTGCCCCAGGACCAGCAGGCGCATTTAGCCATTCACGTGGGCAGTGCCGAGCGTGTGCCTGCCGCCAACGAGTTGCTGATCTATCCGAAGACTGTGTGCGTGACCTGCAGGCCGGGTGCGCAGTTGGCGGAGCGTGTCCGCACGGCGTTGCACGAGGCGGGCATCGCCGTGCAATCCCTGGCGTGCCTGTTGGCCAGCGATAGGCAGATGGCCGAAGCGTCGCTGCATGAAGCGGCGTTGCAGTTGGGGGTGCCGCTGCGGTTTGCCGACGTGGCGCCAAGTGCAGACATCGTCATCAGTGTTGCCGAGCAGCCTTTGGACCTGGCCCAGGTCGGTCGCCGCCGTGGTCGCCTTGCCGTGATCGGCCTGGGCCCTGGCGCCGCCGAGTTGATGGTGCCGGCGGTAAAGGCCGAACTCGCGCGCTGCACCGATGTGCTGGGCTACGAAACGTATGTGCGCATGGCCGGGCCGTTCCGTAACGACCAGGTGCAGCACTGCACCGATAACCGCGAAGAGATGCAACGCGCCCGCCATGCGTTTGAGCTGGCCGCCCAGGGCCGTTCGGTGGTGGTAGTGTCGTCCGGCGACCCCGGCGTCTTCGCCATGGCGGCGGCGGTGATCGAGGCGTTGCACGAGTCTGGCGATCCGGCGTGGCATCAGGTCGAGCTGGAAATCCTGCCGGGCGTCTCGGCCTCCCTGGCCACCGCCGCCCAGGCCGGTGCGCCGCTGGGCCATGACTTCTGCGTGATGTCGCTGTCGGACAACCTCAAACCCTGGTCGATTATCGAAAAGCGCCTGGACCTCGCGTCCCAGGCCGACCTGGCGCTGGCGTTCTACAACCCGATCTCGCGTTCGCGGCCTTGGCAGCTGGGGCGCGCCCTGGAAATCGTCGCGCAACACCGCACGCCTGAAACCCCGGTGGTGCTGGGCCGCGATATCGGTCGCCCCGGCCAGACCCTGCGCGTCACCACCCTGGGGCACCTCACGCCAGACCAGGTGGACATGCGCACCATGGTGCTGATCGGCTCATCCACCACCTGCACATTCCCTCGCGCCGGTGGCGGTGAATGGGTGTACACCCCGCGCTGGTACGGTGCCAAACCCGCCTCCTGAAAACGCCTGGGCGGCTGCACGAAAGCTCCGAATGACAATGGGTGGTTGCCTATTGTCGCTCGGGGCTTTTTCTTTTTTTGGCCACGAAAACCGGAGGGGTTCGAGGAGCGCCCCGTCATTGCTGGGCAGGGGTTTTTGCCGTGTGCCGGCAAGCGATGTTTGTGGCATGGAAGAGCCGCCGGTGGCTGGACTAGTGTGGACACAAGCCCCGAGTCGGGGTGTTTGTGGAGAACTGAAAATGGAGCGACATCACAGAAGGATCAACAACACAAAACGGCGCAAGTTGATTGCGGCCTACACATTACCGAGGGCGTCAGGTGCGCAGCCCTCATTGCCCCTCGACACGGAGGACGACTGCAACGCGGCGGTGGTCAACAACGGTGTGATTTCGTTTGCCGAGGGGCTGTCCGGGCTGAACATGGAGTACATCCGTAAAAGCTATCTGCTGGCCAGCAGCTATGTCAGCGATGTATTGAAAATCCACCGAGGTACCGAGGCCTGGTACGACGAATTCATCAAGGTGATGATCGGTTTGGGTTGGCTGCCGGTGCGCAGTCGTTTCGAGCGGGTTTCAAGCTCCGGCAAGGGCCTGACGGTGCAACTTGCGGCGCTGAACATCATCGCCAGCCTGTTGGCGTCGACGTCACTGACCGGGCCGTTGCTCACTGCACTGCCCAAACTGGCCGCTGATGCGCTGGAGGCCCTGAAGCAGCAGCCGGCATCCTTCGAGCTGTTCAAGCGCAATAGCAGCGTGCATGAGGGCGGTGATTTTGGCCTGGCGTCATGCGCCGAAACGGACGGCGAATTGACGATGGTGCTGGTGACTTACAGCACCCATGGCGTGAGCAAGCAGGTTGGGCTGCCTTTTCTGGAATGGGACAGTACCCAGTTCGAGGCCTTCAGCGGGCAGACCTGCCTGGTGCTGAATACCTCGGTGGTCAACGAAAAAACCATCCGACTGATGCGTGAGAGTGCTGGCGACAAGGTGCAGTCGGCGATTGCCAAATACCGCATCTAAGGCACCAGGTAGCCGCGCACCCCAGTAAAGATGATCTGCGCGGCGAGGGCACACACGAACAATCCCATCAAACGACTGACAATCTGCAAGCCCTGGTCACCGAGAATCCGTTCGATACGGTTGGACAGGTACAGCACCACGCCGACCGTGAGGCTGGCCAGGGCGATGCTGAGAATGGCGGTGATCTTGTCATCCCAGTGCGGCTGGCTGACGCCCATGACCAGCAGTGCACCGATGGTGCCGGGGCCGACGGTGAGAGGGATGGTCAGCGGTACGATGGTCACGTCCTGCTGCACGTTGTCGGTCTGCACCGCCGATTTGCCTTGGGCCATGCCCAGGGCGGAGATAAACAGCACACTGCCGGCGCCGATGCGGAAGGCGTCGACGGTGATGCCGAACACGCTGAAGATCACCCGGCCGAACAGGTAGAGCAACACGCTCGACACCAGGGTTGCCAGCGCCACTTTCCAGGCCAGGCGTCGCCGCTCTTTGCTCGAATAACCACGTGTCAGGCTGATAAAGCAGGACAGCACGAAGAACGGGCTGTAGAGCACCAGCATCTTCAGGTAAACGCTGAATAACACGTGGAGCATGGGAGTGGCTCGCGGGCGGGGAAAGTGTGGAGAGTCTATCAGGCGCCAGAGATCAAATGTGGGAGGGGGCTTGCTCCCGATTGCGGTGTAACAGTCAGATTATCTGTAGCCGAACCACCGTCATCGGGGGCAAGCCCCCTCCCACATGGGGACAGCATTTCAAGTCAGGACGGGGCGTGCTCAGGCCGCTGTTGACGCTGCGCCACCCAGAACTCCACCAGCTCACGCAACTGCGACAACTCCACCGGCTTGGCCATATGTCCGTCCATGCCGGCCTGGCGTGCGCGCTCTTTGTGCTCCGAGAGAATATGCGCCGTGAGCGCTACCACGGGTGTGCGAATGCGCTGGTGGCTGACTTCCCACGCCCGCAGTTGCTGGGTGGCCGAGAAACCATCGAGAACCGGCATCTCACAGTCCATCAACACCAGGTCATAACGCTGGGCCTTCATCGCCTCCAGCGCTTCTTCACCATTGCTGGCCGTGTCCGGGTTGAGGTTGAGCTTGCCGAGCATGCCGCGAATCACTTTGGTGGAGATGCTGTTGTCTTCGGCCACCAGGATCCTGAAATCGCTGGGCACGGTCACCGCCGCCGGAACACTGAGGGGCGGACGGGGCTGCGCGCCACCTTTGCTGCGCTGGGTCAACTCGTCGGCCAGGGTGGTCTTGAGGGTGTAACCGGCAACCGGCTTGGCGAGGATGCGTTTGATCCCGCAGTTCCGCGCGATGATCTTGCTCGGCGCATTGCTGATGCCGGTGAGCATGATCAGCAGGATGTCGTGGTTCAGGCTCGGGTCTTCCTTGATCTTCGCCGCCAGTTGCATGCCGGTCATGCCGGGCATGTTCTGGTCCAGCAGCACCACATCGAAGTAATCGCGCAGGTGCGCCTTGGTGCGCAGCAAGGCCAAGGCCTCTTTACCCGACGGTACGGCGCTGACATTCAGGCCCCAGGCCGAGCACTGCTGCACCAGCACTTTGCGGCACGTATCGTTGTCGTCCACGACCAGCACGCGCGCGCCTTTGAGCGGGCCGTCAAGGTCCGAGGTAGGGCGCTCCAGACGTTCCGGGTCCAGCGGCAGGGTCAGCCATAACGTGCTGCCCTGATGGCTGCCGCTCTTGATGCCGAACTCGCCGTTCATCAACAGGATCAGCTGGCGCGCGATCACCAGGCCCAGGTGGCCGCTCAAACGGGTGGCCGAGAGGAAGTTCTTGCTGTGCAGTTCGCTGTGCAGCAGTGCCTCGCGTTCGGTGGCTTCCATTGGCAGGCCGCTGTCCTGCACGGCTATGCGCAGGCGTGGATTGGTGGTGCGGTCGTCCAGGGCGACGACGATCAGCACTTCGCCTTCGTCGGTTTTGTGCAGGGCGTTTTCCAGCAGGCTCAGCAGCGCCTGGCGCAGGCGTGTCGGGTCGCCGCTGATGACGCGGGGTACCTGGGGCTGGATGAAGCTGATCAACTCGACGTTCTGCTGCTCGGCCTTGGCGCGGAAGATGCTCAGGCAATCCTCGATGAGTGCATTGAGGTCGAATTGCACGTCATCCAATTCGATCTGCCCGGATTCGAGCTTGGAGATGTCGAGGATCTCGTTGATCAATGTCAGCAGTTCGTTCCCGGCGCTGTGGATGGTTTGTACGTAGTCGCGCTGCTTCACCGACAGCGGCGTACCCAGCAGCAGTTCGGTCATGCCCAGCACGCCGTTCATGGGGGTGCGGATTTCATGGCTGATCTTGGCCAGGAATTCGGCCTTGGCAGCGATCTCGGCATTGCTGGCGGCCAGGTCGCGGCTGAGGCTGAAGCGGGCCTCGACAATCGCGCGCTGGCGCTCGCCCAGGGCCAGGCTCATCAACAGGCCGCTCAGACAGATAAAGGCCAGCAATGTGACGATCAAATCTTGGGGCGACACCATCGTCAGCCCCAGCAAGGCCGGGAGAATGATCAGCGTGCCGATGTTGAACACCACCATGCCCGCCACGAACAAGCGCGCCGGGCGGTAGCCTTTCTGCCAGTGATACGCCGAGACAAACAGCATGCTCAGGCCCGCCAAGGCCACCAGCGCGTAGGTGATGATGTTCAGCGGCAGGGTACTGACGAACAACAACAGCAGGCCGCACAGCACGATAAACAGGATGTCGGCCATCAACAGTTTGTTCAACGGGTGCGGACCCAGGGGCATGAAGAAGCGATAGGCAAACATCAGCCCGCACGGGGCGGTCAGCAGCAGGGCCAGGTAGGCGCCTGGGGTCTGGACCGCGTGCCAGTTCGGCAGCCATGGGCCTACCAGGTTGAGCAGCAGCGCCAGGCTGAGCATCAGCAGCAGTTCGCAGGCCGCCAGCCACAGGCTGCTGCGCGAGCGGTGGTAAGCGAAGCGCGTGAGGTTGTGCAGGATCAGCATCAGCAGGCAGCCGAACAGCAGGCCGTAGATCAACGTCTGGGTCTGATCTGCGGCGGCCAGCACGGCCGATTCCAAGGTGATATAGGGGCGTAGTTCGTGTTCCGAAACCAGGCGCAGGTAGACGTCGAGGGTCTTTTGGCTCTGGGGCATCGGCAGCATGAAGTCGTTGCTGGGCAGCGGGCGTTCCGCCTGGGGCTGGCGGGTGCCGCTGCTTTGTTGTTCGACCAGGGTGTCGCCGTCCAGCACATAGAGGCTCAGGTGCGCCAGGTCCGGTGCGAATACCCGCAGCACTTGCTCGTGCTTGCCGGGTTGCAGCTTGAAACGTACCCACAACGCGCCGTCCGGCTCCGCGGCGGTAATGCGGTCCAGTTCGATGGGGCTGAATTGATTGGTGTAGCGTGAGGAGCGGATGTCGCTCAGCTGCAGGTCGGCCTGTTCATCAAGCAATACTGCCCAGCCACTGCCTTGCGCGGCGGCCTGGGCCGGGAACAGGCAGAGCAGCGTCAGCAGACTGACAGTGAAACCTATGGCGATCCTGAGCCAGCGCACGGCGAAATCCCTTCGTAGGTTGATGCACGGTTAACTATGCGCGGGGAGGCCTGTATACGGCAAGGGCCAGAAGCCCTTGCCTAACCGAACGGATAGCTAGCGTTACTGGCTTTCGCCACGTTCACGGGCAATGGCGCGGTAGCCGATGTCCGTGCGGTAGAAGCAGCCTTTCCAGTCGATTTTCGCGGCCAGCTTGTACGCCTGTTGCTGTGCAGCGTCGACGCTGGCACCCATTGCGGTGGCGCACAGCACACGGCCGCCGGCGGTCACGACCTTGCCGTCCTTGAGCGCGGTGCCCGCATGGAACACCTTGCCTTCCAGGGTGGCCGCCGCGTCCAGGCCTTCAATCACATCGCCCTTGGCGTAGTCGGCAGGGTAACCGCCGGCTGCCAGCACGATGCCAACGCTCGGACGTGGATCCCACTGCGCTTCAACCTTGTCCAGGGCCTGGGCGAGGGCGGCTTCCACCAGCAGCACCAGGCTCGATTGCAGGCGCAGCATCACCGGTTGGGTTTCCGGGTCGCCGAAGCGGCAGTTGAACTCGATGACTTTCGGGTTGCCGGCTTTGTCGATCATCAGGCCGGCGTACAGGAAGCCGGTGTACACATTGCCTTCGTCGGCCATGCCGCGCACGGTCGGCCAGATCACCAGGTCCATCACGCGCTGATGCACGTCGGCAGTGACCACCGGGGCCGGGGAGTAGGCACCCATGCCGCCCGTGTTCGGGCCGCTGTCGCCGTCGCCGACGCGTTTGTGGTCCTGGCTGGTGGCCATCGGCAGGACGTTCTTGCCGTCGACCATCACGATAAAGCTGGCTTCCTCGCCGTCGAGGAATTCTTCGATGACCACACGCGACCCGGCGTCACCAAAGGCATTGCCGGCGAGCATGTCACGCACGGCGTCTTCGGCTTCCTGCAAGGTCATGGCGACAATCACGCCTTTACCGGCGGCCAGGCCATCGGCCTTGATCACGATCGGCGCACCTTTTTCACGCAGGTAGGCCAGGGCCGGCTCGATCTCGGTGAAGTTCTGGTAGTCGGCCGTCGGGATCTTGTGGCGCGCCAGGAAATCCTTGGTGAAGGCTTTCGAGCCTTCCAGCTGGGCAGCGCCGGCGGTAGGGCCGAAGCAATCCAGGCCGCGGCTGCGGAACAGGTCCACAACACCCGCCACCAATGGCACTTCCGGACCGACGATGGTCAGGGAGACGTTTTTCTCGGCGAAGTCGGCCAGTTGCTCAAGGGCCAGTACGTCGATGGCGACGTTTTCGCACTTGGCTTCGATGGCGGTACCGGCGTTGCCGGGGGCTACGAAGACTTTCTGGACCCGTGGGTCCTGGGCAACTTTCCAGGCCAGGGCGTGTTCACGGCCACCGCTGCCAATGATCAAAACATTCATTTCAAAAACCTCTGTGAAACGCTGTGCTTTCTGTAGGAGCGAGGGGGACGCCTAGTTCTTGCTCGCGAAGATCGTCAACGATAACGGGGGGTATCTGACTCCCCGTGGCGTTTTCGGGCTTTTCGCGAGCAAGCTCGCTCCTACAGTAGGAAAGCAGGGGTGTTTAGTGACGGAAGTGGCGCATACCGGTGAAGACCATGGCGATGCCGGCTTCATCAGCAGCGGCAATCACCTCGGCATCACGCATCGAGCCGCCCGGTTGGATCACGGCAGTCACGCCCGCTTTGGCGGCGTTGTCCAGGCCATCACGGAACGGGAAGAATGCATCGGACGCCATCACCGAACCGGCCACCTGCAAACCGGCGTGCTCAGCCTTGATCGCGGCGATACGCGCCGAGTTCACGCGGCTCATCTGGCCAGCGCCGACACCGATGGTCTGGCGGTTCTTGGCGTAGACGATGGCGTTGGATTTAACGTACTTGGCCACTTTCCAGGCGAAGATCAGGTCGTTGATCTCTTGCTCGGTCGGGGCGCGCTTGGTCACGACTTTCAGGTCTGCGCTGCCGATCATGCCGATGTCGCGGCTCTGTACCAGCAAGCCGCCATTGACGCGCTTGTAGTCCCAGGCAGCGGCACGTTCAGCCGACCACTCGCCGCAGGCCAACAGGCGCACGTTGGCTTTGGCCGCCACGATGGCGCGGGCTTCTTCGCTCACGGAAGGGGCGATGATCACTTCGACGAACTGACGCTCGACGATGGCCTTGGCGGTTTCGGCGTCCAGCTCACGGTTGAACGCGATGATGCCGCCGAATGCCGATTCGGTGTCGGTCGCGTAGGCCAGTTCGTACGCCTGGCGGATGCCGCCTTCAGCGTCCGGGCTCACGGCCACGCCGCACGGGTTGGCGTGCTTGACGATCACGCAGGCCGGCTTGACGAAGCTCTTCACGCATTCCAGCGCGGCGTCGGTGTCGGCCACGTTGTTGTAGGACAGCTCTTTGCCTTGCAGTTGGGTCGCGGTGGCGATGCCCACTTCGGCAGGCTTGGCTTCCACGTAGAACGCCGCGCTCTGGTGCGGGTTCTCGCCATAACGCATTTCCTGGGCCTTGATGAACTGGCTGTTGAAGGTGCGCGGGAACTGGCTGCGCCCTTCAGTGCTCAGGGTTTCGGCGGCCTGGTTCACGGTGCCCATGTAGTTGGCGATCATGCCGTCGTAGGCGGCAGTGTGTTCGAACGCTTTGAGCATCAGGTCGAAACGCTGGGCGTAGGTCAGGCCGCCGGCTTTCAGGCTTTCCAGCACTTGGGCGTAGTCGCCGGCGTTGACCACGATGGCCACGTCTTTGTGGTTCTTGGCCGCCGAGCGAACCATGGTCGGGCCGCCGATATCGATGTTTTCGATGGCGGTCGGCAGGTCGCAGCCTGGCTTGTTGATGGTGGCTTCGAACGGGTAGAGGTTAACGGCCACCAGATCGATCGGCTTGATGCCGTGCTCGGTCATGATGGCGTCGTCGATGCCGCGACGACCGAGGATGCCGCCGTGGATTTTCGGGTGCAGGGTCTTGACGCGACCGTCCATCATTTCTGCGAAGCCGGTGTAGTCCGCCACTTCCACTGCGGCCACGCCGTTGTCCTGCAGCAGTTTGAAGGTCCCGCCCGTGGAGAGGATTTCCACACCCAGGGCTTCCAGCTCCCGGGCAAATTCGAGGATCCCGGTCTTGTCGGAGACACTGATCAAGGCGCGGCGGATCGGCAGGCGGGTAGTCTGGTCGGTCATTTCAATTTCCATCAAAAGCAAAGGAGTCAGCAAAAAAGGCGACCGGTTTTACGCGGGCGCCTTTCTGGTTTGATTGAATGCTTACAGCAAATCGTATTGCTTGAGCTTTTTGCGCAAGGTGCCACGGTTGAGGCCCAGCAGCTCACTGGCTTTGGTCTGGTTGCCCTTGACGTAGTTCATCACGCTTTCGAGCAGGGGCGCCTCGACTTCGGAGAGCACCAGGTTGTACACGTCCGTGACGGAAGCGCCCTCAAGGTGGGCGAAATAATTATGCAGCGCCTTCTCGACACTCCCGCGAAGGGTCTGGCCTTCTTCGCTCGGCGTGTTGAGGTGCTGTTTTAAATTGACGTTGTCGCTCACGGGTGTTGTTCCACTCACTAAAGTCTCGGTCATCATCGTCATGCGGCCACCCATTCTCCGTCCCCTGCTCTCAGGCTCTTGTCTCGTTCGGCAAAAAACTCACGAACGGCGGTGACCTGTGCTTGCGTTTCATCCAAACGATTGAAGCCGGCGCGAAACTCCCTGGCGCCCGGCAGGGTTGCGAGATACCAACCCACATGCTTGCGAGCAATACGCACGCCCATCACCTCTCCATAGAAGGTGTGAAGTGCAGCCAGATGCTCTAGCAGAATACGTTCCACCTCGACCAGTTCCGGCGCCGGCATGACTTCACCCGTACGCAGAAAATGCTCGATCTCACGAAAAATCCACGGTCGCCCCTGTGCGGCCCGGCCAATCAACACACCATCGGCACCGGTGGCTTGCAGCACGCGCCGGGCTTTTTCGGCTGAGTCGATGTCGCCATTGGCAAATACCGGCATCGACACCGCCTGCTTGATCGCGGCGATGGTGTCGTACTCGGCTTCACCGGTGTAAAGGTCGGCGCGGGTGCGGCCATGCACTGCCAGCGCTGTAATGCCTGCCTGTTCGGCGATCTTCGCCACCGTCAGGCCGTTCTTGTTGTCCCGGTCCCAGCCGGTACGAATCTTCAGGGTCACCGGCACATCCACTGCGGCAACAACGGCCTGCAGGATCTCGGCAACCAACTGCTCATCCTTCAACAGCGCGGAACCGGCGGCCTTGTTGCAGACCTTCTTGGCCGGGCAGCCCATGTTGATATCGATGATCTGTGCGCCCAACTCCACGTTGGCTCGGGCCGCATCCGCCAGCATTTGCGCATCACCGCCGGCGATCTGTACCGAGCGGGGCTCGGGATCACCTTCGTGGATCATGCGCATCCGCGATTTGCGGGTGTTCCACAAGCTCATGTCGCTGGTGACCATTTCCGAGACTACTAGACCCGCGCCCAAACGCTTGCACAGCTGACGAAAGGGCTGGTCGGTGACGCCCGCCATCGGGGCGAGAATCAAGCCATTCTGCAATGTATATGGGCCGATGCGTACCGCCGACATAGGACTTCCCTGTTGTGGGGCCGGATCATTAGAGTTCGAAAAAGGGTTGGCATGATACCCGCTCTCGATGACTGGATAAAGGCTGAATTGGATAAAATCTGAACAGTTATTTCTTTATCGCCGCCGGTTTGGATGGGCGGCGCCCAGTCAATAATCCACCGTCAAGCTTCGGTGCGTGAGCCGATTCACTCGGGCGAGTGGAAGCTCAAGCTGTAATTCACGGCTTTATTGCCCGGATCGAGGATGTCCAGGGAGATATGGATCGGGGTCTGTGATGGCATTTCGCTCACCCCAGCCAACTCGCCACTCAGGTATTCGGCGGGCTTGAAGCGACGACTGGCAATCAGGTTGCCGTTGATGTCGGCGAAACGCAGCTCCAGCAGCGGAAAGGGCTGGGAGAACGTCGCGCGGTTATAGATGATCGCATCCACCACCAGCGCCCCGGCGAACTCGGGGTGGCTGCGTACCACCAGGTTGCTGCTCTTGATATGGGCGATATCGACCCGCGACGGCACCGTGCAGCCCAGTGTGGGGCACAGTTGCTGGAACCACGGGCGGTAAGCGTCCTGGCGGGCCAGATCGTCGAATTGATAGGCAATGTACTGCGCGGCCAGGCCGGCGGCGGCGATGAGTACCAGCAGCATCCAGATCAGGCGGCGTCCCAGGCCCTGCGGGCGTTTTTGCGCGTACAAGTGCAGAGGGTCGTCTTCTAGGTCTTGGAGCAGGTCGTCATGGACGCCGGCCTCGGGGCGTGGGCGCTTGCGACGGGATTGCGCGCGCTCTTCGGGCTGCGCTTCATCCGCTGCTGCTGTCAGGGGCGTGAACGGCGGGTCGGGGTGTTCATCGTCCGGGGTTGAGCGCAGCGCTGGCTCATCGTCGCTGTCGTCGATGTGCAACGACACGGATGGCTCGGTGCGTTGCCTGGTCGCAGGGGCTTTGCTCGGTTCAGGTTCTTCTTCGGAAGCGTTGGCGCGTTCTTCAGCCGGCTCGCTGAACAGGCTGGCGGCCCATTTTTCTTCTTCGGCCTTGACGGTTTCGCGGCTGGCGCTGAGGGCGTCTTCTTTCTGCCGACGGTCGGCGCCGGGCTGGCGGCGTTCCGCGCCTACGGGCTGGGTATGCTGAATCTCGCGGCGTTCCAGCTTGGCCAGTTCCTTGTCCAGGTCCAGGTTGTCCAGGTCCAGCTCTTCGGCGCTCCACTGCTTCTGGCTGATTGCCCGCTGTGGCTCAGGCGCTGCTTCGCGCGCGGGCTCGATCGCGGCCGGTTGCTCCGGCGCAGGCGCCTGGGCGCGCTGCTCCAGCAACTGGCGGGCAGCGTTGAAGACTTGCAGGCACGAGCCGCAGCGAACCACGCCGCGAGCCACGCTCAATTGGGCGTGATTGACGCGAAAGCGGGTTTGGCAATGCGGGCACTGGGTGACGAAACTGTCGGTCATGCGGCCATCCGATTCAGGCAAGCGCTCATTCTAGCGCCGACGTCCGCTGATGCGTACCCAGCCATCACGGTTAGCGATCGGATCCAGCTCGAAATCCTTGGCGTAGGCGGCGGCGACGTCTTCGCCTTGCTCGGCGAGGATGCCCGACAGCGCCAGGCGCCCACCCGGCTTGACCAGGCTCGACAGTTGCGGCGCCAGGGAAACCAGCGGGCCGGCGAGGATATTGGCGACCAGCACGTCGGCCTGCACCTGGGGCAAATCCTGCGGCAGGTAGAGCGGGAATTTACCTTCAGGAATGTTGTTGCGCCCGGCGTTATCGCGGGAGGCTTCCAGGGCCTGCACGTCGATGTCGGTGCCCACGGCTTCCTTGGCGCCCAGCAGCAGGGCGGCAATCGCCAGGATCCCCGAGCCGCAGCCGAAGTCCAGCACGTGGCTGTCAGTCAGGTTCTGGCCGTCCAGCCACTCCAGGCACAGCGCGGTGGTGGGGTGGGTACCGGTGCCGAATGCCAGGCCCGGATCCAGCAGCAGGTTGACCGCGTCCGGCTCCGGGGCGGCATGCCAGCTCGGCACGATCCACAGGCGCTGGCCGAAGCGCATCGGCTGGAAGTTGTCCATCCAGCTGCGTTCCCAGTCCTGGTCTTCGATGATTTCGCTGTGATGCTCAGGCAATGGGCTGCCGGTGAGCAACTCCATATGGGCCAGCACGGCGGCGGCATCGGCGCCGTCTTCGAACAGGGCCAGCAGGTGAGTGTGGGACCACAGCGGGGTGGTGTTCAGCTCGGGTTCGAAGATCGGCTGGTCTTCGGCGTCCATGAAGGTGACCGAGACGGCGCCCACTTCGAGGAAAGCGTCTTCGTAGGTTTCGGCTTGTTCTGGGCTGATGGCGAGACGGACTTGCAGCCAAGGCATGGCGGGCACCTTTGAAAAAATGAGTGTGCAGCCGGGTAGGCTGCGAAAGCGCGCAAGTTTACGCGAGCGGCGGGCAGAAGACGACACTACTGACTGCACGCCGGTCAAATGTGGGAGGGGGCTTGCCCCCGATTGCAGTGTGTCAGTCTCGGTATCTGTAACTGATCCACCGCTATCGGGGGGCAAGCCCCCTCCCACATTTGGACTGTGTACATCTTCAAAATAGAGGGCCCACAAACAACAAAGCCGCCCGAAGGCGGCTTTGTTGGGTGGAGCACTTACTGGTTGGCCAGCTTGTGTTCCAGGTAGTGAATGTTCACACCACCTTCGCAGAAGCCTTCATCACGAACCAGGTCCCGGTGCAGCGGGATGTTGGTCTTGATGCCGTCGACCACGATTTCGTCCAGGGCATTGCGCATACGGGCCATGGCCTCGTCGCGGGTGGCGCCCCAGGTGATCAGCTTGCCGATCAGCGAGTCGTAGTTGGACGGAACCTTGTAGCCGCTGTACAGGTGCGAATCGACGCGAACGCCGTTGCCGCCCGGAGCATGGAAGTGCTTGACCAGGCCTGGACTTGGGATAAAGGTCTTCGGGTCTTCGGCGTTGATCCGGCACTCCAGGGAGTGGCCATGGATCTTCACGTCGTCCTGGGTGAAGGACAGCACGTTGCCGGCGGCGATGCTGAGCATCTCCTTGACGATGTCGATACCGGTGACCATCTCCGACACCGGGTGCTCTACCTGCACACGAGTGTTCATCTCGATGAAGTAGAAGCGGCCGTTCTCGTAGAGGAACTCGAAGGTGCCGGCGCCGCGGTAGTTGATGTCGATGCACGCCTTGACGCAGCGAGCCAGGACTTCCTGGCGAGCGGTTTCGTCCAGGCCCGGTGCCGGTGCTTCTTCCAGCACCTTCTGGTGACGGCGTTGCAGCGAGCAATCGCGGTCGCCCAGGTGGATGGCGTGACCCTGGCCGTCGGACAGTACCTGCACTTCCACGTGACGTGGGTTGGTCAGGTACTTCTCGAGGTAGACCATCGGGTTGCCGAACCAGGCAGCCGCTTCGGAGCGAGTCTGCTTGGCCGCTTCGATCAGCTCTTCCTCCTTGTGCACCACGCGCATGCCGCGACCACCACCGCCACCGGCGGCCTTGATGATCACTGGGTAACCGACTTCGCGACCAATGCGCAGTGCGGTTTCCTCGTCTTCAGGCAGTGGGCCGTCGGAGCCCGGAACGGTTGGCACGCCGGCGGCGATCATGGCGTCCTTGGCCGATACCTTGTCGCCCATCAGGCGAATGGTTTCGGCTTTCGGGCCGATGAAGGCAAACCCGGATTTTTCCACCTGTTCGGCGAAATCGGCGTTTTCCGCGAGGAAGCCGTAGCCCGGGTGGATGCCATCAGCGCCGGTCACTTCTGCGGCCGCGATGATGTTCGAGACTTTCAGGTACGAGTTCGTGGCCAGTGGCGGGCCAATGCAGATGCTTTCGTCCGCCAGTTTCACGTGCATCAATTCGGTATCGGCCGTCGAGTAAACAGCGACGGTCTTGATGCCCTCTTCCTTACAGGCGCGCAGGATACGCAGCGCGATCTCGCCGCGGTTGGCGATCAGGACTTTTTGCAGTTTCTTCGCAGGTTTCAACATCGAAGGCGCTCCGCGGTTCAAACGATGGTGAACAGCGGCTGGTCGTACTCAACCGGCTGACCGTTTTCTACCAGGATGGATTCGATGACGCCGGCTTTTTCGGCCGTGATGTGGTTCATCATCTTCATCGCTTCAACGATGCAGATGGTGTCGCCCACTTTCACGGTCTTGCCCACTTCAACGAAGGCTGGCGAGGTCGGTGCCGGGGTGCGGTAGAACGTACCGACCATTGGCGACTTGACCACGAAACCGTTCAGCGCAGGGGCTGCCGGTGCGGCAGGTGCAGCGGCAGCAGCAGGCGCGGCGGCCGGAGCAGCAGCTGGTGCCGGTGCCTGCATCTGTGGCGCGTAGAACTGTTGGGCCGGGGTCTTGCTGTGGCGGCTGATCCGTACGGACTCTTCGCCTTCCTTGATTTCCAGCTCGTCGATACCGGATTCTTCCAGCAGTTCGATCAGTTTCTTAACTTTACGGATATCCATGAATCATCAACTCCCAAGGGTCGGTCAGGGGCGCTTGGCCTGTTCTTCAAGCTGTTCCAGGGCGGCCTCCAGGGCCAGTCGGTAACCGCTGGCGCCAAGGCCGCAGATCACTCCTACCGCAACGTCGGAGAAGTAGGAGTGATGGCGGAAAGGTTCGCGTTTGTGCACGTTCGATAAATGCACTTCGATGAATGGGATGCTCACCGCCAGCAGCGCGTCACGTAATGCAACACTTGTGTGCGTAAAAGCGGCGGGATTGATCAGGATAAAGTCCACGCCTTCGCCACGCGCGGCATGGATGCGATCAATCAATTCATACTCGGCATTGCTTTGCAGGTAGAGCAGATGGTGGCCGGCTTCACGTGCCCGTCGTTCCAGGTCAAGGTTGATCTGATCGAGGGTTACTGCCCCGTAGACGCCCGGTTCACGGGTGCCGAGCAGGTTCAGGTTGGGTCCGTGAAGAACCAGTAAGGTCGCCATCGGCTGTTCCTTGTTATTGATGTGGGCAAGGCAGAACCCGGCGACTATGCCGCAAAGCCTTTGTGACTGTCCAGTTCTATGCAGTAGGCGGCACGATTAGCGAGGATTGCGCAAAATTTGTGACTGGGGGTCGGGATCCGGTCATTGGTAATACGCCCTTGAATCCCGTGGAGATCAAATGTGGGAGGGAGCAAGCCCCTCCCACATTATTTGATTTTGGATCTTCAGGGGGCAGGTCAGACACGGAACGCCTGCACAGCCGTATTAAGCTGCCCACCCAGCACCAGCAAATGCTCACCCTGGCTGCGGCCCTGGCCGATGCGCAGCAGGTTGTCCTCACCCAGCTGATGAATCCGTTCGCTGTTATCGCGAATCTCACTCACGGCGCCACTTTGCTGCGCCGTTACATCGGCAATGCGCACGGCGGTGGCGGAAATGGTCTGGATCGCGCCGACGATTTCATCCAGTGCGCCATCTGCCGCCTGGGCTTGCTGGGCGGTGGCCTCGGCGTGTTCGACCTGGGCGCGCATGCCCTGCACCGATTGGTGTGCAGCGGTTTGCAGGCCGGTGATCAAGCCCTGGATCTCGGCGGTGGCGCCAGCGGTGCGTTGGGCCAGGGTGCGCACTTCGTCGGCGACTACGGCAAAACCGCGCCCGGCCTCACCGGCGCGGGCGGCCTCGATAGCGGCGTTGAGCGCCAGCAGGTTGGTCTGGTCGGCAATCGAGCGAATCACGGTCAATACGCCGCCAATGGTGGCGGACTCTTCGGCGAGTTTCTCGATCATCTGCGCATTTTGCTGCACTTCACCCACCAGCGCGTGCAGGCCGGTCAGGCTCAGACCGATCACTCGCTGGCCTTGCTCGACCGCCTGGCCTGCGCTGCGGCTGGCACCGGCGGCCTGGCTGGCATCGCCGGCGACTTGCTGGATGGTGGCTTCCAGTTCGCCCAGGGAATCACGAATCTGCGCGGTATCCCCGGCCTGGCGTTCGGCTCCGTCGTGCAGGCCACTGCTCAGTTCGGCCAAGGCGCGGCTGCTGCCGGCCACTTCTTCGGCATTGCCACGGATGGTACCCACCAGGTCCACAAGGTAGGCGCGTAAACGGTTGAGGGACGCTTCGATGTCGCGCAGTTCGCGGTTGGTCTTGCCCAGGGCAATTGGTTGACTGAAGTCGCCTTCGGCCCAGATCGACAAGGCCGGTGCCAGGTTGGTCAGCACCCGCGCCAAGCGCCGTTGCAGGGTGTCGATCAGCAGGGCGATCAGCAGGATCAGGCCGATCATCACGCCTTGTATCAGGCGCACTTCGCCCTGGATCTTGCCGTGTTGCGCGCGCACCACCGGCTCCAGGCCGGCGATCGCCTGTTGAACGGCAGCGATTTTCAAATGGGTGGCAGCGGCCAGGTCGGCGCGTTGCTGGATCTGCGTGCGGGTGCGCTGGAGTTCGGCGGGGTAGCGGGCCAGCAGGCCGTTGAGTTCGCGCTTGAGGTCGACGCCGGTGTCCTGGGCTTCGGCTTTTTGCGTATTTTCCAGGCCCATCAAGGCCGAAAAATCATCGGTGTTGGATTCTGCGCTGGCTTTTACCCCGAGCAGTGGCAGTTGTTCGAGCAGATCTGCCTGGCTGCGCATATTGCCGACTTCACGCTCTACATCGTCCGCCAGTTCCGCGCGACCGCTGCTCACCAGTTTGCCGCGGGCCAGGGACAGCTTGCCCAGGTGTTGCGAGGCGGCCAGCAGCGGTGGCAGGTAGCGCGCGGCTTCGGGGGTGTTGACGCCCATTGCGTACTGGCTCAGTTGCTCCAGATTGGCGCCCAGCTCCCGCTCGGCTTGCAGCAACAAGGCTTGCGGGTCGCCCGCCAACTTACCGGCCGCCAGCAGGTCGGTCTTGCTGAAGGTATCCAGGTCCGCGAGGCTGGGGCGCAGGTTTTGCGCGAGGTCGGCTGGCAGTTCATCCAGGTGCTGCAACAGGCTTTCCAGGCTCTGGCTGGCGCTGCTCAAGCGCAATGCATCACCGCTGGCCAGGTAGTCGTCGATATTGCGCGCGGCCTGGTTCTGAAAGGTCTGTGACAGACCGAGGTAGCGTTCCATCAGCAAATAAGGGCGTTCCAGCGCCCGTTGCGACCACCACAGCGTCGCTCCAAGCGCCAGGCAAACGGCCACCAGCAGGAGGGTATTGAGATTGGTCAGCAGCTTCAGGCGCATGCGGGATATCAACCGACGGCAAAAGGTAAGTGCCTGAAGTTATTGCGTTTTCATTACAGGGTTATGACGGAATCACTGGATTCTGGTGAAAAGATGGCACTTTGCCTTGGCGTGCGCGCCGCTTGCACGCGGTTACGCCCGGCATGCTTAGCGCGGTACAGCGCCTCGTCGGCCTGGGCGGCCATCATCAGGCTGTCGGAGTCGTCGCACAGCTCCACCACCCCGGCGCTGAAGGTGCACCACAAGTCCTGGGGCTGGGCCGGGTAGTGAATTTCGGCAAAGCGCCCACGAATTTCATCCAGCACCTTGCAGGCCGATTCCAGGTCGGTGTCGGGCATCACGATGGCGAACTCTTCACCGCCATAGCGGCCGATGTAATCGGTCTTGCGCAGGCGTTGCTTGAGAAACAGCGCCAGGCTCTTGATCACGCGGTCACCCATGGGGTGGCCGTGGCTGTCATTGACCCGCTTGAAGTGGTCGATGTCGAGCATGGCAAAGCTCAACGGCTTGTTCTCGCGGCGCGCGCGGAAGCTGCAGTCTTCGAGCAATTGCAGGATATGGGTGTGGTTGTACAGCCCGGTCAGGCTGTCGCGCACCATCCGCGCCTTGAGGTTACGCGCACGGGCGGCGCGGTTGCGCACCGTGGTGATCAGGTGGCGCGGCTTGATCGGTTTGGTGAGAAAGTCGTCGCCGCCTTCGCTCATGGCGTCCAGCTGCTTGTCCAGGTCGTCTTCGGCCGACAGGTAGATGATCGGCACACTGACGTAACGGTCATTGTGGCGAATGACCTTGGCCAGTTCGGTGCCGGTACAGGCCGGCATGTACATGTCGAGGATAATCAGGTCGGGCTGGAAGTCCGCCAGCTCGGCCATGGCCTGGATCGGCTCGATCAAGGTACGGGTGACGATGCCGGCACTGTTGAGCAACCGCTCAGTGTGCAGCGCCTGGGCCCGCGAGTCATCGATGATCAGCACTTTGTATGGTTCGTACTGGGCGACGCAGGTCAGCACTTCGATCTTTTCCAGCAGGCTGGAGGCTTCCAGCGTGCCGGTGAGGAATTCCTGGCCGCCGGCGCGCACGGCGGCGAGGCGAGTGGGGGTGTCGGTTTCATGCAGGCTGAAAAACAACAGCGGCAGCTTATGCTCCAGGCCTTCCTGGGCCTCGGCCGCGAGCCTGAGGCCCAGACCGGCGCCACAGAAATCCACGTCCATGACAATGACTGAGGGCAGGCGTTCGCTCATCGAGGTGCGAAACGCCGCCACGCTGTCCAGGGAGTGGGCGCTCATGCCAAAGAATTCCAGCTGCTTGGCCAGGCGCTCGGCGCGGTCGTGATCGGCCAGCATCACGTAGATCGGCTTGCGCATCGGCGGCAGGAAGGTTTGTTCCAACTGGTCGCCCTGGCGCAGGCCGGTGCGGGACAAGCGCTGCATCAAGCGGTTGAGTTCGGTGATCAAGTGGCTACTCAAGCGTCCGCGGTTTTCGTCCACCGCCTTGAGTGAGTCACCGATGTGCCGCGCCAACTGGCCGTGCTCGGGTTGTTCGAAGCGCTCGGCAAAGCGCAGCAGGCGCAGGTTGGCTTCGCTGAGTTCGGAGAGGTCGGCGCTTGACCATTCGCTGCGTTGCAGGCGCTGCCAGATCTCAAGAATTTGACGTGCCTGATGAATTACCCGCTGGGCAAAATGCTGCTTGAGACGCTCACGGCTGGGGTCTTCTGGCTCGGTCATATCCTGACTACTAGTTAGGGTGCATGCTGAGGTCGAACTGATGGCTCTATGCTAGCACCTCTTTTCAATGGGATGAGTGTCATATGTCAATTAACTGCGTGTCCCTGATATTCAGTGGGTGACCTGATGGTCGCGCAGCTTAAAAGGCGTGCATCCTTTATAGTCGAATGCTTCCCGTCTGCACGTTTGGTGAAAAGCCCCGCATGGGCGGGCACGATGGGGTAGGGTTGTGGTCGGAGTGTTTGAACGCACGCCCTCAATTCAAGTGCATGAACTCAAGTGATTGAAAGGATATCGCCATGCTGGACTGGAAAAACCGTGCGGGCAGTGCCAAAGGCCCTGCCCCTGAGCCCAAGTCGGCCAACCGCAGCTATTTTCGTACTTTGCTGATGAGCCGAGCCATGCTCAGCGTGCTCGGCCTGTATCTGTTGGTCACCGGCGCCCTGGGCTGGTACTGGAGCGAAGAGCCGGCGCTGTTCCCGGTCCAGCAGAATGCGCAGCTTGCCGCCGAGAAGGAAGGCAAGCAGATGGTGTTGGGCTATACCACCGTCGAAACCCTCAAGACCGTGGTCGGCACGTTGCTGAACAAGCCCGGTGGCTATATTTCCAACGACCGTTTCCCGCCGGGCCTGTGGATGGACAACATGCCGAGCTGGGAGTACGGCGTGCTGGTGCAGGTGCGCGATCTGACCCGCGCCCTGCGTAAAGACTTCGCCCGCTCCCAGTCGCAGTCGGCCGAAGACGCCGATCTGGCCAAGGCCGAGCCGCGTTTCAACTTCGACAACAAGAGCTGGGTGCTGCCCTCCAGTGAGTCGGAGTACCAGGAAGGCATCAACTCCCTGAACCGCTATGAAGCGCGCCTGTCCGATCCGAATCAGCGTGGCGCCTTGTTCTATGCCCGCGCCGACAACCTGAACAACTGGCTGGGCGATGTGGCCACCCGCCTGGGTTCGCTGTCGCAACGCCTGTCGGCCAGCGTGGGCCGGGTCAAATTGAACACCGCACTGAAAACCGAAACCCTGGCGCCGGGTGAAGTGCCGCAGGTCGACGAAGAAGTGGTGGAAACCCCATGGATGCAGATCGATAACGTGTTCTACGAAGCCCGTGGTCAGGCCTGGGCGCTGTCCCACCTGTTGCGTGCCATCGAAGTCGACTTTGCCGACGTGCTGGCCAAGAAAAACGCCACCGTCAGCGTGCGCCAGATCATTCGTGAGCTGGAGGCTTCGCAAGAGCCGGTATGGAGTCCGATGATCCTCAACGGCAGCGGCTTCGGCGTGTTGGCTAACCATTCGCTGGTCATGGCCAACTACATTTCCCGGGCCAACGCGGCGGTGATCGATTTGCGTCAACTGCTCAACCAGGGTTAATGATGGACGCGACTCAAAAGGAGGCTGCGCACCGCGTAGCCTCCGATGCCGAACTGATCTGCTGGGTTGACGAGCAGGACAACCTGCTCGGCCACCTCGTCAGGTCAGACCTGCGCCAGCGCGGCCTGATCGGCCGCTGCACCTTTATCTTCCTGTTCAATTCCAAGGGTGAGCTGTGTGTGCATCGGCGCACCCTGAGCAAGGCCCTGTACCCGGGTTTCTGGGATACGGCGGCGGGCGGGATGGTCGCGGCGGGCGAATCCTACGCGTTGTCGGCTGCCCGCGAGCTCGAAGAAGAACTGGGTGTCGGCGGGGTGGAATTGATCGAACATGACCATTTCTATTTCGAAGATGGCGACAGCCGACTCTGGTGCAAATCCTATTCCGCGACCTGGGACGGGCCTCTGCGCCTGCAGCCTGAAGAAGTCATGGAAGCGCGCTTTTTGCCCGTTGAAACGGTCCTGCAGGAAGCGCAGCAAAAGCCTTACTGCCCGGACGCCCAAGAGGGGCTGCGGCGCTATCTGGCCTCACGTCGCTAAAGCTGCATAAATTGGCGCCATTTGGCTCTTAGCAAGTCGGCTTTTTGCCGTTACACTGCGCGACTTTTCACCCGAACCGCCTTGGCGGCTCGGTAGCGCTGCCCCTGCCTGAGTGGGGCTTCGCGGTCGGTCGTCCCTTAGCGGAGGCCGATCAGTCTTTGTCCTCCCGAGAGGATTGCCGGTGGCCAAAAAAGCCGCATCCTTCGCCGCCCTCGGCGGCCTGGTATTTTCCACCGACGCAGGTCGACACTGCCCGGACTGTCGTCAGCCCGTGGATTCGTGTACCTGCAAACAGACCCTGATCCCCGAAGGCGACGGTATTGCCCGCGTGCGCCGCGAAAGCAAAGGCCGTGGCGGCAAGACGGTGACCACTATCACCGGCGTGCCCCTGGCTGAAGACGCGCTCAAGGAATTGGCCACCACGCTGAAAAAGCGCTGTGGCACCGGTGGCGCGTTGAAAGACGGGGTTATCGAGATCCAGGGCGATCACGTCGAACTGCTGTTGGCCGAGCTGATCAAGCTCGGTTACAAGGCCAAGAAGTCCGGCGGCTGAAAGCCTCTTCCCAACCTGTGTCTAAACTCTGTCCTGCGAGTGGGGTCTACCTTGCTTACAGGCAAATCGTCATTTTCATTCTTTAGACTGCGCCAGCCTCGAACGCGAGGCGGCGCCTTCGCCTTCATTTATAGGGGACTTCGATGTCCGTACGACGCACACGCAAAGACGATGGCAGCCAATGGACAGTTGCGGACAGCCGCAGTGTTTACGGGATTCGCCATTGGGGGGCCGGGTATTTCGCGATCAATGATGCCGGTCGCGTTGAAGTCCGTCCGAACGGCCCGAACAGCACGCCTGTCGACCTGTACGAACAAGTCGACCAGTTGCGCAAGAGCGGCCTGTCGTTGCCATTGCTGGTGCGCTTCCCCGATATCCTGCAAGACCGTGTCCGCCAGTTGACCGGTGCCTTTGACGCCAACATCGAGCGCCTGGAATACCAGAGCAAGTACACCGCGCTGTACCCGATCAAAGTGAACCAGCAGGAAGCGGTGATCGAAAACATCATCGCCACCCAGAACGTGTCTATCGGTCTGGAAGCCGGTTCCAAGCCTGAGCTGCTGGCCGTACTGGCCCTGGCGCCGAAGGGCGGCACCATCGTCTGCAACGGTTATAAAGACCGCGAGTTCATCCGCCTGGCGCTGATGGGCCAAAAGCTCGGCCACAACGTATTTATCGTGATCGAGAAAGAATCAGAAGTTGAACTGGTGATCGAAGAAGCCGCCAGCCTCAAGGTCAAGCCACAGGTGGGCCTGCGTGTGCGGCTGTCGTCCCTGGCGTCGAGCAAGTGGGCGGACACCGGTGGCGAGAAGTCCAAGTTCGGGTTGTCGGCGGCGCAACTGCTGTCGGTGGTCGAGCGCTTCCGCGCGGCGGGCCTGGACCAGGGCATCCGCCTGCTGCACTTCCACATGGGTTCGCAGATCGCCAACCTGGCCGACTACCAGCACGGCTTCAAGGAGGCCATTCGTTACTACGGCGAACTGCGCAACCTCGGCCTGCCGGTGGACCACATCGACGTGGGCGGCGGCCTGGGCGTGGATTACGACGGTACTCACTCGCGTAACGCCAGCTCGATCAACTACGACATGGACGACTACGCCGGTGTGGTCGTGGGCATGCTCAAGGAATTCTGCGACGCGCAGAGCCTGCCGCACCCGAATATCTTCTCCGAAAGCGGCCGCTCCCTGACCGCCCACCACGCCATGCTGGTGGTGCAGGTGACCGACGTCGAGAAACACAACGACGAAATCCCGGTCATCGAAAACAAGGAAAGCCTGCCTGAAACCGTGCAATGGCTGGTAGACCTGCTCGGCCCGACCGACATCGAAATGGTCACCGAAACCTACTGGCGCGCCACTCACTACATGAGCGACGTGGCCACCCAGTATGCCGACGGCAAACTGACCCTGGCCGAGAAAGCCCTGGCCGAACAGTGCTACTTCGCCGTGTGCCGTCGCCTGCATAACTCGCTCAAAGCCCGCCAGCGCTCGCACCGCCAGGTGCTGGACGAACTCAACGACAAGCTGGCCGACAAGTACATCTGCAACTTCTCCGTGTTCCAGAGCCTGCCGGACACCTGGGCCATCGGCCAGGTCCTGCCGATTTTGCCGCTGCACCGCCTCGACGAAGAGCCGCTGCGCCGCGCGGTGCTGCAAGACCTGACCTGCGACTCCGACGGCAAGATCAAGCAATACGTCGACGAGCAGAGCATCGAGACCAGCCTGCCGGTCCACGCCTTGAACGACGGTGAAGACTACCTGCTGGGTATCTTCCTGGTTGGCGCCTATCAGGAAATCCTTGGCGACATGCACAACCTGTTCGGCGACACCGACTCGGTGAACATCTATCAGCGCGAAGACGGCTCGGTGTACAGCGCCGGCATCGAGACCCACGACACCATCGAAGACATGCTGCGCTATGTGCACTTGTCGCCGGAGGAGTTGATGACTCACTACCGTGACAAGTGCGCCAGCGCGAAGATCAGTGCCAGTGAGCGTACGCAGTTCCTCGACGCGTTGCGTCTTGGCTTGACTCGTTCTTCCTACTTGTCCTCGTAAAAAATGTGGAAGGGGGCTTGCCCCCCTTCCTCATTAGGATTGCATTTCTTCAGTTAACTCCCAGCCACAGCCCCTGCCGATTCAGACGCCAGGCTATCGCCCACAGCGTCAGGCTGCGCACTGCCATGAACAGCAGGAAGGTTATCCACAGCCCGTGGTTACCCAACCCCTGTAATGCCCAAGCGATTGGCAGCGTCAGCAATACCGTCAGCAACATTCCATCGCGCATCTCTCGTGCCCGAGTAGCGCCGATAAACAACCCATCCAACAGATAACTCCACACCGCAATCAACGGCAGTACCGCCAGGTATGGCAGGTAGATATCGGCGGTTTCGCGCACGCTGGGGATATCGGTCTGCATGGCGATAAACAGGTGGCCGGCGACAGTGAAGAGCAGGGCGAAGCCGACGCTGGCGATCAATGACCAGCCGCCGGCAACCACCAGGGAGCGGCGTAAGGATTGGCGATCATGGGCGCCGATGGCATGGCCGCATAGGGCCTCGACCGCATGGGCCAGACCGTCCAACGCATGAGCGGTCAGTAACAAGCCATTGAGCAATAGAGCATTGGCCGCCACGGTGGCATCGCCCAGGCGTGCGCCTTGCACCGTGATCATGAAAAACACCGACTGCAACGCCAGGCTGCGGATAAAAATGTCGCGGTTCACCGCGAGCAACGGGCGCCAGCTTTCCCAAAGCTTCAACGCGGCCCAGGCGATATGCCCGGGGTAGGCGCGCAGGGCTTTTCGCGTGAGGGCCAGACCGAGCAAGGCGCCGGTCCATTCGGCGATCACCGACGCGCGGGCGGAGCCGACCACACCCCAGTCCAGCCCGAGGACGAACCACAGGTTGAGGGCAATATTCACCAGGTTGGTGGTCAATAGAATCGCCAGCGGCGCGCGGGCGTTTTGCGTGCCCAGGAACCAGCCCACCAGCGCATAACTGGCCAGCGCGGCAGGCAGGCCGAACAGGCGGGTGTGGAAGAACTCGCGGGTCAGTTGGTTGAGTTCGGGGGAGGGCTGCATCCACTCCAGGGCTAGATGGCTCAGTGGAATGCCGACGGTGCCGAGCAGCATCGCCAACCCCAGCGCCAGCAACAGGCCTTGCAGCAGGATTTGCCGCAGTGCCGCACCATCACTGCGCCCGGCGGCCTGGGCGGCGAAACCGGTGGAGCCCATGCGCAGAAAACCCATGGCCCAGGCGAGGAAGGTATAGAGGCTGGCGCCGACGGCCACGGCGCCCAGTTGGTGGGCGTGGGGCAGGTGGCCGATGACCATGCTGTCGACCAGTGCCACCAACGGCACGGAGATGTTCGAAAGAATCATCGGTGCAGCCAGAGCCCATACACGGCGATGGGTAGGGCGATCGCGCCAGTCGGTCAGTAAGGTGGACATGCAGGCTCCTTGGGGGAGCGGCATTGTAACCGTCCATTGGCACCGCAACAGGGTCAATGTGGAATGGGGCCCCTCCCACATATTAATCTCCAATGTCCGTGGGATTTGGCTGGAACGCGAAACACGCCCAGAACCAAACCACCCTCCGTCGGTCAATGTGACCAGCGCCACATCGGCTTTGCCGACGCTGATATATAGTTCATCCCTCGGTTCCCTCTGACGACGAGTGCCCCATGCTTAACAAAGGATTGTTCCTGGCCTGCGCGCTGGCCCTGCTGAGCGCCTGCGATTCCTCCGATAAACCGGCTGCACCGCCTGCGCCCACCGTGGCGGCAGCGCCGAAACCGGCCAAGGCGGCGGTGGATGTGGCGGCGCTGAAACAGCGTTATGCCGGGCGTGAGCTGAGTGTGGTGGATGTGTCGGAGGTGCAGCTGGACGGGGCCAGTACCTTGTCGGTGAGCTTTTCCATTCCGTTGGATCCGGAGCAGAAATTTGCCGACAAACTTCATCTGGTCGACAGCAAGTCCGGCAAGGTCGACGGCGCCTGGGAGCTGTCCGATAACCTCATGGAACTGCGCCTGCGCCACCTGGAGCCCCAGCGCAAACTGGTGCTGACGGTGGATGCCGGAGTGAAGGCGGTCAACGCCAACACGCTCGCCGCCGAGTACAGCGTGCGCCTTGAGACCCGCGACCTGCAAGCCACCGTCGGCTTCGCCAGCCGTGGCACGCTGTTGCCGACGCGCCTGGCCGAAGGCCTGCCGGTGATCGCGCTGAACGTCGACAAGATCGACGTTGAGTTCTTCCGGATCAAGCCCGAATCCCTGCCGTCGTTCCTGGCGCAGTGGGGGCGCAATACCAGCCTGCAAAGTTATGAGTCCCGCGAATTGCTGCCGCTGGCTGACCTGGTCTATGGCGGCCGTTTCGACCTGAACCCGGCGCGCAATACCCGCGAAACGCTGTTGCTGCCGATCGCCGGCCTCAAGCAATTGCAGCAGCCGGGCGTGTACCTGGCGGTGATGCGCGCCTCGGGCACCTACAACTATTCGCAACCGGCCACACTGTTTACCTTGAGCGATATTGGCCTGTCGGTGCACCGCTACGCCAATCGCCTGGATGTGTTTACCCAGGCGCTGGAAGGTGGCAAGGCATTGGATGGCGTCGACCTCGAAGTGCTCGATGCCGACGGCCGTGTGTTGGGCCAGGGCAAGACCGAGAAGGGCGGTCACGCTGAACTGCCATTGCCGAAAAAGGCCCAGGTGTTATTGGCCAAACAGGGCGAGCAGACCAGTTTGCTGCGCCTGGACAGCGCCGCCCTTGACCTGGCGGAGTTCGACATTGGCGGCCAACCTTCGCACCCCCTGCAGTTCTTTGTGTTCGGCCCGCGCGACCTGTATCGCCCCGGCGAAACCGTGTTGCTCAACGCCCTGCTGCGCGACAAGGACGGCAACGCCGTCAAGCCGCAACCGGTGAGCGTCGAAGTGCGTCGCCCGGATGAACAGGTGAGCCGCAAGTTTGTATGGGATGCCGACGCCTCCGGCCTCTATCAATATCAACTGCAACTGGCCGGTGAAGCCCCGACCGGGCGCTGGCAGTTGGTGTTCGACCTGGGTGATGGCAAGCCGCAGCTGTATGAATTCCTCGTCGAAGACTTCCTGCCCGAGCGCCTGGCGCTGGAACTCAAGGGCAGCGACACGGCATTGAGCCCGGCGGATAACCCGGTGATTAAGGTCAATGGTCGCTACCTCTATGGTGCGCCGGCGTCGGGCAACCGCGTCAGCGGGCAAGTCTATGTGCGACCGTTGCGCGAAGCGGTCAAGTCGCTGCCGGGCTATCAATTCGGCTCCGTCACCGAAGAAGAACTGAGCCAGGACTTCGAGCTGGACGAAAGCGTACTCGACGCCAAGGGCCAGGAAGAACTGACCCTGGAAAGCAAATGGGCCGACGCCAAATCCCCTCTGCAACTGATCGTGCAAGCCAGCCTGCAAGAGTCGGGTGGGCGGCCGATCACCCGGCGCCTGGTGCAGCCGATCTGGCCGGCCGAGCAATTGCCGGGCCTGCGCGGCCTGTTTGACGGCAAGGAAACCAATGGCGATGGCCCGGCGGAATTCGAAGTGCTGCTGACCAACCAGGACGGGCAAAAACTCGCCGCGCAAAACCTCAAGGTCCGCCTGGTGCGCGAGCGCCGTGACTACTACTGGAATTACTCGGACAGCGATGGCTGGAGCTATCACTACAACGAGAAATTCCTCAACCTCGACGAACAAACCCTGAACATCAAGGCCGGCGATACCGCCAAGGTCAGCTTCCAGGTGGAGTGGGGCCCGTACCGTGTCGAGGTCGAGGACCCGCAGACCGGGCTGGTCAGCAGCCTGCGTTTCTGGGCCGGTTACCAGGCCCAGGACAACACCGAAGGCGGCGCCGTGCGCCCCGACCAGGTCAAGCTGGCGCTGGATAAACCCGCGTATGGCGACGGCGACACCGCCAACGTCACGGTCACGCCGCCGGCTGCCGGTAAAGGTTACCTGCTGGTGGAATCCGCCGAAGGGCCGCTGTGGTGGCAGGAAATCGACGTGCCGGCCGAGGGCAAAAGTTTTGCCGTGAAGCTCGACCCGAAATGGTCGCGCCATGACCTTTACGTCAGCGCCCTGGTGATTCGCCCAGGTGAGCGCAAAGCCAATATCACCCCGAAACGCGCGGTGGGCCTGCTGCATCTGCCGCTGGATCGCACCCAGCGCAAGCTTGGCGTGACCCTGACCGCGCCGGAAAAAATGCGTCCCAAACAACCGCTGACGGTGAAGATTGCCGCCAAGAATGCCGATGGCAGCGTACCGAAACAGGTGCACGTGCTGGTGGCGGCGGTGGACGTGGGCATCCTCAATATCACCGAATACCCGACACCCGACCCTTACTCCAGCCTGTTCGGTCGCAAGGCTTACGGCGTGGACCAGTTCGACATCTACGGCCAATTGATCGAAGCCGGGCAGGGCCGCCTGGCCAGCTTGGCTTTTGGTGGTGACGCCGCGCTGGCCAAGGGCGGCAAGCGCCCGGACACCAGCGTGACCATCGTCGCCCTGCAAAGCGCACCGGTGACCTTGAATGAGCAGGGCGAGGGTGAAGTCAGCGTCAATATCCCCGACTTCAACGGCGAGCTGCGCCTGATGGCCCAGGCCTGGAGCGATGACCGCTACGGCATGGCCGAAGGCAAGACCGTGATCGCAGCACCGCTGATCGCCGAGCTGTCGGCGCCGCGCTTCCTCGCTGGCGGTGACCAGACGACGTTGGCCCTGGACCTGTCCAACCTGTCGGGCAAGGCGCAGAAACTCGACGTGCAATTGAGTGCTGAAGGGCAGCTGGAGTTGGTCAACGGTGGTGCTCAAACCGTCGAACTCAAGCAAGGCCAGCGCACCACCCTGCGTATCCCGGTGAAAGCCTGGGGGGGCTTGGGTCAAGGCAAGGTGAAGGTCACCGTCAATGGCCTGGACCTGCCCGGTGAGAACCTCCCGCCGTTCAGCCGCGAATGGTCCCTGGGCGTGCGCCCGGCGTATCCCGCGTTGCTCAAACATTACCGGGCAGTACTCAAAGGCGAGCCGTGGAGCCTACCAATCGGCGCATTGGATCAATTCGATGCCTCTGGGCGTGAGGCGCTGCTGAGCCTGTCGAGCCGGCCACCGTTGAACCTCGGCGCGCAGATCTCGGCACTCAAGGCCTACCCCTATGGTTGCCTGGAGCAGACCGCCAGTGGTTTGTACCCGTCGCTGTATGCCGACGATGCGTTGCTCAAGCGCCTGAGTATCAAGGGTGAGCCGGATGCCGAGCGCAAACGCAAGATTGAGCTGGGCATCGAGCGCCTGCTGGGCATGCAACGCTACAACGGCAGCTTCGGTTTGTGGGGCGCGGATGGCGAAGAGGAATATTGGCTGACGGCCTATGTCACCGACTTCCTGTTGCGTGCCCGTGACCAGGGCTTCGCGGTACCGCCCGAAGCGTTGAAGAAAGCCAGCGAGCGCCTGCTGCGTTATGTGCAGGAACGCAATCTGATCGAAGTCGACTACAGCGACAACGCCGACCACACGCGCTTTGCCGTGCAGGCCTACGCCGGCATGGTGCTGGCGCGCAGTCAGCAGGCGCCGTTGGGCGCATTGCGCAGTATTTTCGAGCGACGCAGCGACGCGCGTTCCGGGTTGCCGTTGGTGCAGTTGTCCATCGCGTTGCAGAAGATGGGTGATCAGCCGCGCGCGGATCAAGCCTTGCTGGCCGGCCTGGCGGCGCAACGCAGCGCCAAGGAATGGCTGGCGGACTACGGCAGCCCGCTGCGCGATCAGGCGATGATCCTGGCGTTGCTGGAAGAAAACGACTTGGCCAAGGGCAAGCGTGAGGAGCGTTTGTTTACCCTGTCGGACCAATTGGCAGCCAGCCCGTACCTGTCGACCCAGGAGCGCAATTCGCTGTTCCTGGCCGGGCGCCTCGGGTTTGCCAAGCCGGAGTCGGACTGGCAGGTGTCCCTGACCGGCAGTGGCGGTGTGCATGAGTTGAATAATCAGCAATCGACCCTGGAGCTCGAAGGCAAGCTGCTGTCCAGCGACCTGGCCTTGAGCAATCAGGGGGATACGCCGGTGTACCAGCAACTGACAATCTCGGGTTATCCACAGCTGCCGCCGGCGCCGGGCGGCGACAACCTGAGCATCCGCCGTGAATACCTGGGCATGAATGGCCAACCGCTGAACCTGCGCAACCTCAATAGCGGCGACCTGGTGCTGGTGCACCTTGCCGTGAGCGCCAAGCAGCGCGTGCCGGATGCCTTGGTGGTCGACCTGTTGCCTGCGGGCCTGGAGCTGGAAAACCAGAACCTGGCACAAAGCGCGGCCAGCCTGGAAAACGCCAGCAGTCAGGTGAAGGAGTGGCGCGAGTCGATGCAGAACGCGGCGCTCAAGCATCAGGAGTTTCGTGATGACCGTTACGTAGCGGCCATCAACCTTGACGGTGACGGCACCACGCACTTGCTGTATCTGGCCCGTGCCGTGACACCGGGTACTTACCGCGTGCCACCGCCGCAGGTGGAGTCGATGTACCGGCCGAACTGGCAGGCAGTGGGGGAGACGCCGGCAGACCTGGTGATCAAAGGACGCTGATCTCTCAACTTGGAATCGAAACTAATGTGGGAGGGGGCTTGCTCCCGATAGCGGTGGGTCAGTTGCCAGGTGCATTGACTGAAACACTGCTATCGGGAGCAAGCCCCCTCCCACACAGGATTAGGGGCATTCTTGGGTTTAGTGGACGACCCAACTGAGCAGCCACAGGCCAAGTATCAGCCAGATCACCCCGAAGATGATCGAAGCGCGCATGAAGGCGCGTACGGCCGAGTACAGAAACAGCAGGCCGACGATCAGGGTGAGGATGCTGATGATCGAGGTGTCCATGCCCAACGTGCGTGACAGGCCTTCGACAAAGTTGCCGCCGGCGTGGGTCAAGGCTCCGAACAATCCGCTGAGCCCGTCGACGATAAAGCGGATGACGGAACCGAGCGCCTGGCCCAACCATTCGAAAAAGCTCTCTACCTGCATATGTGTGTCCTGATAAGAAGATGGGCGTATCTGTGCCTTTGGTTGTTATTGCAACAGGCTAGTTCCCTACAAGCATAGAGGTTTGCCCGTTTGAATTTGCGTTTAGTTGCCCGTTGGACCCTCGCGAGCCTGTTGCTGGTGATCGCCCTGCTGTGGCTGGCTGATCGCATCTGGCCCTTGCCGTTGCCCAAGGATGATCTGGCACGGGTAGTGCTGGCCGAGGATGGCACGCCGTTGTGGCGGTTTGCCGATGCCAACGGCGTGTGGCGTTACCCGGTGCAAACCAGCGAAGTGTCGCCGTATTACCTCGATGCACTGCTCACCTACGAAGACCGCTGGTTCTACCAGCACCCCGGTGTTAACCCGTTGGCGCTGGTGCGGGCGACGTGGCAGAACCTGAAGGGCGCGCGGGTGGTGTCGGGCGGCAGTACGTTGTCGATGCAGGTGGCGCGCCTACTCGACCCGCACTCGCGTACCTTCCACGGCAAGTTGCGCCAACTGTGGCGCACGGCGCAGTTGGAGTGGCACCTGTCCAAGGAACAGATTCTCAACCTGTACCTGAACCGCGCACCGTTTGGCGGCACATTGCAGGGCGTGGCGGCCGCCAGTTGGGCGTATCTGGGCAAGTCCCCGGCACACCTGACCCACGCCGAAGCGGCCTTGCTCGCGGTCTTGCCCCAGGCGCCGAGTCGCCTGCGTCCGGATCGGCACCCGCAGCGCGCCCAGGAAGCCCGCGACAAAGTCTTGCGTCGCCTCGCCGAGTTCCAGGTGTGGCCGCAGTCGGCGGTGGATGAAGCCCTCGAAGAACCATTGCTGCTCGCGCCGCGCCTGGAGCCCAGCCTGGCGCCGCTGCTCGCCCGCCGCCTGAACCGTCCCGACAGCCCGCCGCTGATTCGCACCACGCTGGATGCAACCCTGCAACGCCGTCTTGAAGACCTGTTGCTGGGCTGGCGTGCGCGGTTGCCGGAACACACCTCTGCCGCGATCCTGGTGGTGGAAGAAGAAAGCATGGCCGTGCGAGCTTATCTGGGGTCTGTGGACATCAACGACGCCAAGCGTTTTGGCCATGTGGACATGATCAGCGCGCTGCGTTCGCCGGGTTCCACCTTGAAGCCCTTCCTGTATGGCATGGCCCTGGACGAGGGCCTGATTCACTCCGAATCGCTGTTGCAGGACGTGCCCCGGCGTTATGGCGATTATCGGCCGGGCAACTTTTCCATGGGCTTTACCGGCGCAGTGCCAGCGAGCACGGCGCTGTCCAGTTCACTGAACCTGCCGGCGGTGCAGTTGTTGGAAGCATACGGGCCGAAGCGCTTTGCCGCGCAGATGCGCATCGGTGGCGTGCCATTGGCCCTGCCGGCGTTGGCCGAACCCAATCTGGCGCTGATCCTCGGTGGTGCGGGCAGCCGGCTGGAAGATCTGGTCAGCGGCTACAGTGCCTTCGCCCGTGCCGGCAGGAGCGCAACGATTCGATTGCAACCAGACGACACGCTGAGGGAACGGCCATTGCTGTCGCCAGGGGCCGCGTGGATTGTGCGGCGCATCCTCAGTGGCCAGGCGCGGCCTGATCGCGACCCGCGTGCCGAACTGGTGCAGCGCCCGGTCCTGGCCTGGAAAACCGGGACCAGCTACGGCTTTCGCGATGCCTGGGCGATTGGCGTGGGGCCGCGCTATCTGATCGGTGTGTGGATCGGTCGCCCGGACGGCACGCCGGTGCCGGGGCAGTTCGGTTTGGCCTCGGCGGCGCCGCTGATGTTGCAGGTGCACGACGTGCTGACCAATCGCGACAGCCAGCGCGGCATCAGCGCGCAGGTTTTACCGGTGCCGGCCAATGTCGGCGTGGCGGCGATCTGTTGGCCGCTGGGCCAGCCCATGAACCGCAGCGATCCGAATTGCCGCCGCCAGCGCTTTGCCTGGACCCTGGACAACACCACACCACCGACCTTGCAGGCGCTGGATCAACCGTTGAGCGTCGGTTTGATGGAAAGTGTCTGGGTCAACGCCAAGGGCTTGAGGGTGGATGCTCATTGCCCGGGCGCCGTGCCCAGGAACATCGCCCTGTGGCCCGCACCGCTGGAACCGTGGCTGCCGAGGGTCGAGCGCCGGGAAGCGCGGATTCCCGCTGCCGACCCCGATTGCCCACCACCGGCGCTGGCGGCGTCTTCGCCGTTGTCGATTGTCGGCGTGCGCGAAGGCGACCAACTGCGCCTGCCTGCCGCCAGCCAGCAGACCCTGCGCGTGAAACTCTCAGCCCTGGGCGGCAGCGGCCGGCGCTGGTGGTTCCTCAATGGCGCACCGCTGGGCGACAGCGCCAACCAGGACTTTATCAACGCCAGCTTCGAACGCTTGGGCCGCTATCAGCTCAGTGTGTTGGATGAGGCCGGTCAAACCGCCAGGCTTGAATTCAGCGTGGTGGATTAGGGCCCCCGATGGCGTCGCTGGGCACACCACCGCTATTCACTTGCCTTCACTCTCCATCCCCCTGAAGCTATACCCCTTCAGGAGCCCCCTATGAACCTCGAACACCTCACCGAACGCCTGCACCGCATCCGCGATACCAACAACTGGAAGCAATTCCACAGCCCGAAAAACCTCGCCATGGCCGCCAGCGTGGAAATGGCCGAACTGGTGGAAATATTCCAGTGGCTCAGCGAAGACCAGTCCCGCCAGTTGCCCGCCGACAAACTCGCCCACGCCGGCCAGGAAGTGGGCGATATCGTGCTGTACCTGCTGTTGCTGTGCAGCGAGCTGGGCCTGGACATGAACGAGGTGGTGCGCGCCAAGCTGGCCGACAGCGAGCGGCGGTTTGCCCATGAGTGACCGGCATTTCGACCAGTTGGCCACGCGCTTCGCCGAGAAAATCTACGGTGGCGCAAAAGGTTCCATTCGCCTGGCGGTACTCCAGGCAGACCTGGCTGAGGCCCTGCCGGACCGGCCGTTGCGCGTGCTGGATATCGGCGCGGGCCTGGGGCATATGTCGCTGTGGCTGGCCGAGCGCGGCCATCAGGTGACCCTGGCCGAACCCGCCGAGCCGATGCTCGAAGGCGCGCGCCAGCGCTTCGCCGAGGCCGGACAGAGCGCCACCTTCATCCATGCGCCCTGGCAGGACCTGCTCGGCCAGATCACCGAGCCCTACGACCTGGTGCTGTGCCATGCCGTGCTGGAATGGCTGGCCGAACCCCACGCGATCCTGCCGGTACTGCACCAGCTCACGCTGCCCGGTGGCTGGTTGTCGCTGGCGTTCTACAACCGCGATGCGCTGATTTATCGCAACCTGCTCAAAGGCCACTTCCGCAAAATGCGCAAGAATGACATGGCTGGCGAAAAGCAGAGCCTGACCCCGCAACAGCCCCTCGACCCGCGCGAGTTGGCGGCGCAACTCGAAGGGCTTTGGCAGGTCGAAAGCCAAAGTGGCGTGCGGGTATTCCACGACTATATGCCGGTGGAATTCCAGGCCCGCGCGAACCTACCGGACCTTATCGAGATGGAACTCGCTCACCGTCGTCACCCAAGCTTTGCCGGACTTGGGCGTTATTTGCACTGGATCTGCCGTCCGGTATAAGCGGCCCAGTCTGCGGAGGTCGAAATGCGTCGTCTCTGTTTGATCCTGTTATCCCTCGGGCTGGGCGCCTGCTCCAGCCCTAACCCTTACGTGGCGGCGTCTGCGCCCATGCCGCCGGCGCCCGCGCAGGCGGCCACGACCTTCGACGCCAGCGCCTACCCGGCGCCGTTGCGCGACTATGGCGCCTACCGCAATTGGGCCTGGCGCAACGGCCAGTTGCCGGCGGGCACGGCCTGGGCGGATTCTGCGCAAGTCGCCGAAGCGGTCAGCGGCGCCCTCGATCAGCGCGGCCTGCGCCCCTTGCATGACAACCGCCCGGCGGACCTGCTGGTGAGCGCCGATGTGCGCCTGGAGAAACGTCTCAAGCAAGTCCAGGACGATTACGGCTACGGATACGGCGGCTATAACCGCTACGGGCCGGGCTACGGCATGTACAACTCGGTGCCGATCGTGCGCACCTATGAAGTGCAAGTGGTGGTGGTGCGCGTCAACCTGTTCGACGCCCGCAGCGGCCAGCCGGTGTGGAGTGCCAGCGCGGAAACCGGCAGCCAGGGCAGCCTCAGCGAGCGCGCCGATGCCTTGCGCCAGGCCGTGCAAAAGGCGATGACCGCCTATCCTCCGAGTTAACAGCTATTCTCATCTAAAGCCCGGTCGCTTGTTGGAGATCAACCATGTTTCGTCGTATCGCTACGCTAGCTTTTGTTGTGCTGCTGGGCGGTTGCCAGACCAGCCAGGTCAACCATGATTTTGATGCCAGCCGCGACTTTGGCGCCTACCGCAGCTGGGCCTGGAAAGACCCGGCCCTGCAATACCGCCCCGATGATCCGCGGATCAAGAGCGACCTTACCGAGCAACGCGTCCGCCAGGCGGTGGGCGAACAGCTTGATCAACGCGGCCTGCGCCCGGCAGCAGCAGGCACCAAGGCTGACCTGAACGTGCAGGCCTACCTGATCGTCGAAGACCGCCAGCAACAAGTCACCACCAACTATGGCGGCGCCTGGGGCGGGCCGTGGAACGGCTACTGGGGCGGCCCGATGTACAACGAAACACGCAACGTCACCTACAAGGTGGCGACCCTCCAGATCGACCTGCTCGACGGCAAGGACGGCAAGCTGGTGTGGCGCGGCAGTGATGAACAGATGATGAGCAGCACGCCCAACCCCCAGGATCGTGATAACGCGATCCGCACGACGGTGACCCGCATCCTCTCCAGCTATCCCCCACGCTGACAATCAGTCCGCGCCCGCTTCAGGGGCGGCAAGCGCTGCTATCGGTTGCCATGTGCCTACCATGTGCTCAATATCGCCGGCCCCTTTCAATAACAGCTCTCCGCTGGAACCGGCGGCGCTGGCCAGCAATGTCACCTCACTGGGCAGGCGCACCGGTTTCCTGAATTCGACGTCTATTTCGATATTGGCGGCCGGCAAGTGTTCGCCCAAGGCGGCGAGGGTGTGCGCCTTGTTCCACAGTCCGTGGGCGATGGCCTGGGGGAAGCCGAACAGTCTGGCGGTCAGGGCGCTGAGGTGGATCGGGTTGTAGTCGCCGGATACTCTCGCGTAGCGGCGGCCGATATCGGCTGGGGCCTTCCAGCGAGTCAATTCGCTGATCTCGGCGGGGCTGGGACGGGCATCATCGGTCGCTTCGCCTTCGAGCTTTACACCCCGGCACAGCATACGGCTCTCGGCTTCCCACAGCAGGCCGAGAGAGTCTTCAACCGTGGTGACCACTTCAAAGGTCGCGCCCTTTGGGTGGGGCTTGAGGTTCTGCGTGTGCACGCCGATGGACAATTCGCTGACACCGCCCAGCGGGCGATGGATGCGGATGCGGTTGCTCAGGTGAATCAACCCCAGCAGCGGGAAGGGAAACTTTTTGTCGGTGAGCAACTGCATTTGCAGACCGAACGCGAGGATGTGCGGATAAGTTGCCGGCAGCAGGGGGCTCTCGGTAAACCCGCAGACTTTGCGGTACGCCGCCACCTGCTTGGGGTCGACGCTCACCCGGCAGCGCAACCCTTGCTCGGGCAGCGTGTTGCCGGTGATCTTGCGCTTGAGCGCCGCTCGCCAATACAACGGCGGCAGAAACGGCGTACTGCCTAAGGTTTGCCAATCCATGCTCATGCTCCCAACAGACTTTGGCCACACACCCGCAGCGCTTGGCCGCTGACCGCACCGGACCCCGGCTGGCCCAGCCAGGCCACGGCTTCGGCGACGTCCTGCGGCAAACCGCCCTGGCCCAGCGAGCTCATGCGGCGTCCGGCTTCACGCAGTGCAAATGGAATATGCGCGGTCATCTGGGTTTCGATAAAGCCTGGGGCTACGGCGTTGATACTGATCCCGCGTTCTTCCAATAACGGCGCCCATGCCTGCACCAGGCCGATCAAACCGGCCTTGCTCGCGGCATAGTTGGTTTGCCCACGGTTGCCGGCGATGCCGCTGATGGAGGCCAGCACCACCACGCGGGCGTTGTCGTGCAGGGTGCCGCTGTCGAGGAGTGCCTTGGTCAGCACTTGCGGGGCATTGAGATTGACCGCCAGCACCGCGTCCCAGTATTCCGGGGTCATGTTGGCCAGGGTTTTGTCACGGGTGATCCCGGCGTTGTGCACCAAGATGTCGAGGCCGTCGGGCAGGTGTTCGATCAACTGGCCGGCGGCGTCTGCGGCGCAGATGTCCAGCACGATTGTGCGCGCACCCAGGCGTGCGGCCAGGGCTTCGAGGTCGGACTTGGCCTGGGGCACGTCGAGCAGGATCACTTCGGCGCCGTCGCGGGCCAGGGTTTCGGCGATGGACGCGCCAATGCCACGGGCTGCGCCGGTGACCAATGCCTTGCGCCCGGCGAGGGGGCGGGTCCAGTCTTCGACGGGCGTGGCACAGGCCTTCAGGCGAATCACCTGGCCGGAGATATAGGCGCTTTTCGGTGACAGGAAAAAGCGCAGTGCGCCTTCCAGTTGGTCTTCGGCACCGTCGCCGACGTAGAGCAATTGCAACACGCCGCCGTTGCGCAGCTCCTTGGCCAGGGACCGGCTGAAACCTTCAAGGGCGCGCTGGGCGCTGGCGGCGAACGGGTCGCTGAGGCTCTCCGGTGCACGGCCAAGAATCACCAGGTGGGCACTGTTATCCAGGTTTTTCAGCAACGGTTGGAAAAACTCACGCAGTTGCTTGAGCTGGTCGGTGTGGTGGAGGTCGCTGGCATCGAACACCACGGCCTTGAGCTTGGGGCCGTGGCCGGGAATCCACGTCGACGCCTCGGCGCCGTAGGTGTAAATGGCGTCGGTGAGCTTGTTGGCAAACGCCTGTACGTTGCTTGCCAGCGCGCCACCTCCCAGCAGCAATGCACCTTCCACCGGACGCAGGCGCCCGGCTTGCCAGCGTTCCAGGCGTACCGGTGACGGCAGGCCAAGGGCGGCGACCAGGCGATGGCCGAGGCTTGAGTTGGCGAAGTCGATATAACGGTCAGACATGGAACGCTCTCCGAAGGCTGGGGTTCAAAGGGTTGACCATCCCAGGGTAGCAGTCGTTCGACTAGGCTCAGTTATCCAGACCACAACCGACAGGGAGCTTTCCATGACTCAATTGCGCCGTGTAGCGATCATTGGCGGTAACCGCATTCCCTTCGCCCGCTCCAATGGCCCTTACGCCACGGCAAGCAATCAGGCGATGCTGACCGCGGCCTTGGAGGGCCTGATCGAACGCTACAACCTGCACGGCCTGCGCATGGGCGAGGTGGCCGCCGGCGCGGTGCTCAAGCATTCCCGTGACTTCAACCTCACCCGTGAATGCGTGCTCGGTTCACGCCTGTCGCCGCAAACCCCCGCCTATGACATTCAGCAGGCGTGCGGCACCGGGCTCGAGGCGGCGTTGCTGGTGGCCAACAAGATCGCCCTGGGCCAGATTGAATGCGGGATTGCCGGTGGGGTGGATACCACCTCCGACGCCCCTATCGGCGTGAATGAAGGGCTGCGCAAGATCCTGCTGCAAGCCAATCGCAGCAAATCCATGGCGGATAAGTTAAAAGTCTTGTTACAACTTCGCCCCCATCACCTCAAGCCCGAGCTGCCGCGTAACGGCGAGCCGCGCACCGGTTTGTCCATGGGCCAGCATTGCGAATTGATGGCCCAGACCTGGCAGATTCCCCGTGTCGAGCAGGATCAACTCGCCCTCGAGAGCCACCAGAAAATGGCCGCTGCCTATGCCGAAGGCTGGCATAACGATCTGCTCACGCCGTTTCTGGGCCTGACCCGCGATAACAACCTGCGCCCCGACCTGAGCCTGGAGAAACTCGCCGCACTCAAGCCTGCGTTCGAACGCAGCGAAAAAGGCACGCTCACGGCCGGCAATTCCACACCGCTCACCGACGGCGCATCCCTGGTGCTGTTGGGCAGCGAGGCGTGGGCCCAGGCGCGTGGTTTGCCGATCCTGGCCTACCTGCGCGATGGCGAGGCGGCGGCGGTGGATTTCGTCAACGGCGCCGAAGGCCTGCTGATGGCGCCGGTGTATGCGGTGCCACGTTTGCTGGCGAGGAATGGCCTGACGCTGCAGGACTTTGATTACTACGAGATTCATGAAGCCTTCGCTGCCCAGGTGTTGTGCACGCTCAAGGCGTGGGAGGATGCGGATTACTGCAAGACGCGCCTCGGGCTGGACGCACCGTTAGGGGCCATCGATCGCAGCCGCCTGAACGTCAAAGGCAGTTCGCTGGCGGCCGGTCACCCGTTTGCCGCCACCGGTGGGCGCATTGTCGCCAACCTGGCCAAGCTGCTCGACGCGGCGGGCAAGGGGCGCGGGCTGATTTCGATCTGCGCCGCCGGCGGGCAGGGCGTGACGGCGATCATCGAACGTTGAATTCGCCGAAATTGGCATATTGGATGCATTCTTGAGTGGTCAGAGGTCGGTAGCCCCTCCCACCGGCGAGCCGATTGCCGTATAACGAGTGCCATACGCGTATTTGGTAATAAAGGACCCACAATAAAAGCTGATGAAGACTCCTAAACGCATTGAACCCCTGATCGAAGACGGTCTGGTCGACGAAGTGCTGCGCCCACTCATGAGTGGTAAAGAAGCAGCTGTTTATGTGGTGCGCTGCGGCAATGAATTGCGTTGCGCCAAGGTTTACAAGGAGGCGAACAAACGAAGTTTTCGTCAAGCGTCCGAATACCAGGAAGGCCGTAAGGTCCGTAACAGCCGGCAGGCCCGGGCCATGGCCAAGGGCTCGAAATTCGGCAAGAAAGAAACCGAAGATGCCTGGCAGAACGCCGAAGTAGCGGCGTTGTTCCGTCTGGCCGGTGCGGGCGTTCGCGTGCCCAAGCCGTACGACTTCCTCGAAGGCGTGTTGTTGATGGAACTGGTGGCCGACGAGTACGGCGATGCGGCGCCACGCCTGAATGACGTGACCTTGGAGCCGGACCAGGCGCGTGAATACCACGCCTTCCTGATTTCCCAGATCGTGCTGATGCTGTGTACCGGCCTGGTGCACGGTGACTTGTCCGAGTTCAACGTACTGCTCACGCCGACCGGTCCGGTCATTATCGACCTGCCCCAGGCGGTGGATGCGGCGGGCAACAACCACGCGTTCAACATGCTGGAGCGGGATGTGGGCAACATGGCTTCCTACTTCGGGCGTTTTGCCCCGGAGTTGAAGAAGACCAAGTACGCCAAGGAAATGTGGGCGCTCTACGAAGCCGGCACCTTGCACCCGGCCAGCGTATTGACCGGCGAGTTCGACGAGCCGGAAGAGCTGGCGGACGTGGGCGGTGTGATCCGCGAGATCGAAGCGGCGCGGCTGGATGAAGAACGGCGCCAGGCTGTTCGGGCGGCGGATGATGCGCCACCGAGCAAAGCGTCGGAAGAACCACCGCCGCCGCCCTGGATGCAGTGATCTTCGGGTACATGAAGATCAAAATGTGGGAGGGGCGGTGCGACGATTCGACTTGCTCCCGATGGCAGTGTGTCAGTCTCTATATCTGTAACTGACACACCGCCATCGGGAGCAAGCCCTCTCCCACATTTGGTTTTGCATGCATTCAGATAGATTCCGTCACGCGCAGCAGCTTCCCGACGCCAACTCCTTGAGAATCGGACAATCCGGCCGGTGATCACCCTGGCAGTGTTCGACCAGGTCCTGCAACGTATCGCGCAGTTGCCCCAACTCCAGAATCTTCTGGTTCAGCTCATCGATATGTTGGCGCGCCAAGGCTTTCACATCGGCGCTGGCTCGCTGCCGGTCCTGCCACAGGGTCAGCAGTTTGCCGACCTCTTCCAATGAAAACCCCAGGTCCCGCGAGCGTTTGATAAACGCCAGGGTGTGCAGGTCATCGGCGCCGTAGATGCGGTAGCCGCTGTCGGTGCGATGGGCCGCTTTGAGCAGGCCGATGGATTCGTAGTAGCGAATCATCTTCGCGCTCAGCCCGCTTTGCCGGGCGGCTTGGCCGATGTTCATGGGCGTTGATCCTCCAAATCTGACGGTTTCCAAGTGCTTGGTTTCCAGGTTTTCAACAGCAAGGCATTGCTCACGACGCTGACGCTGGACAAGGCCATGGCCGCGCCCGCGAGCACCGGGTTGAGCAGTCCGAACGCGGCCAGGGGAATGCCGATCAAGTTATACACAAAGGCCCAGAACAGGTTCTGGCGGATTTTGGCGTAGGTCTTGCGGCTTATCTCCAGGGCGGCCGGGACCAGGCGTGGGTCGCCGCGCATCAGGGTGATACCGGCGGCATGCATGGCCACGTCGGCGCCGCCGCCCATGGCGATACCGATATCGGCGGCGGCCAGGGCCGGCGCGTCGTTGATGCCGTCGCCCACCATGGCTACCACGCCGGTTTTTTTCAGTTCGGCGACGGTGGCGGCTTTATCGGCTGGCAGGACTTCGGCGTGTACGTCGTCGATGCCCAACGCTTCGGCGACGACGCGGGCGCTGCCGCGATTGTCGCCGGTGAGCAAGTGACTGCTGATGTGTCGGGCCTTGAGTTGTGCCACCGCTTCCAGCGCGCCAGGCTTGAGCGTGTCACCAAAGGCAAACAGCCCGAGCACACGCGGTTGCGCGCCTTGCTCGATCAGCCAGGACAAGGTGCGGCCCTCGGCTTCCCAGGCCGTGGCGGAGTCGGCCAGCCCACCCGCGTCCAGGCCGCTTTCTTCCAGCAGGCGCCGATTTCCCAACGCCAGTTGGCGCCCGTCGAGGGTACCGGCAATGCCGCGCCCGGTCAGGGATTGGCTGGCACTTACATCCGCCACCGTCAGCCCTTGCTCGCTGCAAGCATCCAGCACGGCCTTGGCCAGCGGGTGTTCGCTGCCGCGTTGCAGCGCGCCGGCCTGTTGCAGCAGCAAGGCTTCATTGCCATCCACCGCGACCAAGTGGGCGATTTTTGGCGTGCCGGAGGTGAGGGTGCCGGTCTTGTCGAACACCACGGTGCTCACTTCATGGGCGCGCTCCAGCGCTTCGGCGTCCTTGATCAGGATGCCGTAGCGTGCGGCGACGCCGGTGCCGGCCATGATGGCGGTCGGTGTGGCCAGCCCGAGGGCGCAAGGGCAGGCGATCACCAGCACCGCCACGGCGTTGATGATCGCGGTCTCCAGCGGCGCACCGTATAACCACCACCCCACCAGCGTAATTAACGCCAGCACCAGCACGGTTGGCACGAATACCTGGCTGACTTTATCCACCAGCTTCTGGATCGGTGCCTTGGCGGCCTGGGCGTCTTCCACCAGGCGGATGATGCGTGCCAGTACGCTTTCGGCACCGAGTGCGGTGGTGCGCACCAGCAGGCGGCCTTCGCCATTGATGGCGCCGCCGGTCACGGCGTCGCCAGGTTGTTTCGGCACCGGCAGGCTTTCGCCGCTGATCAGCGCTTCATCGGCATGGCTTTGGCCTTCTACCACTTCGCCGTCCACCGGGAACCGCTCGCCGGGTTTGACCAGCACCCGGTCATCGAGCTTGAGCGCGCTGATGGCCACATCGTCCTCGCGGCCATCCTGTACACGAATGGCGCGTTCAGGGCGCAGGGCTTCAAGGGCGCGGATAGCGCTGGCGGTCTGGCGTTTGGCGCGACTCTCCAGGTATTTACCGAGCAACACCAGGGCGATCACCACGGCCGACGCTTCGAAGTACAGATGGGGCATGGTGCCCACGGGCGCGGTCAGCCATTCATAGAGACTCAAGCCGTAACCGGCGCTGGTGCCGATGGCCACCAGCAGGTCCATATTGCCGGCACCGGCACGCACGGCTTTCCACGCCGCGATATAGAAGCGCGCACCGAAGATGAATTGCACAGGGGTCGCCAGGGCGAATTGCACCCAGGCCGGCAGCATCCAGTGCAGGCCGAAGGGTTGTACCAGCATCGGCAAAACCAGAGGCAATGCCAGCACAATCGCCAGCACCAGCGACCAGCGCTCGCGGTGCAGGCGTTGGGCCTGATCGGCTTCGGTCTTGGTTTCGCTTTGCGGCAGGCTGGCGGTGTAGCCGGCTTTGTCGACGGCGGCGATCAGCACGGCCGGATCTATCTGGCCCAGCACTTCGACGTGCGCGCGCTCGTTGGCCAGGTTGACGCTGACGCTTTGCACCCCCGGCACTTTGCCCAGTGCGCGCTCGACACGCCCGGCACAGCTGGCGCAGGTCATGCCGCCGATGGGCAGGTCAAAGGTGGTGGGTCCATTCATGGGGCAGTCCTCCAGAGAAGTTGCCCCTAGGATCAACCTTGACCTGTGGGGAAGGTCAAGCGCCTTCAGTATTCCAGTGCCGCAGGTTTGAGGTACATGCCTTCCGGCCCCTGGGCAATGCGCAGCTTGCGTACGTCACCGGCCTTGAGCGTGATGTTCTGCGCCGGCGGTGCGAGCAGGCCAGGCAAGCAGCCCGGTGACTGGCCCGGCAGCAGTTTCAGGCGTAGCGACACATTGCCGGCGGGCAGGTTGAACGAGGTGGACTGTTCCTGGAACAGGCGCCCGGCCAACTGGTCCTGGATGTACAGACCGATTTCGCAATTAGTCGGTACTTCCAGGCGTTCGCGGGAAATGATCAGCACCGCATAGTCTTCTGCGGCGAGGGCCTGAGGCGCGGCGGCAGATAAGCTCATCAGGCCGACAAGGCCAAAAAACGACCAGCGCATGGCGAATGCTCCGTGGTTTGAATCAAAGATGGGTGAAGCTTGGCCGACGGAGCGGTGTAATACCAGCCCGGCCGAAAGTTTCAGAACTTGACCTTGCCATCGTGGCAAGGTCGAGACTGGGTTCAACCTCATCAAAGGAGTCATGTCATGCAAATATTCAGCGTTGAAGGAATGACCTGCGGCCATTGCGTTCGGGCGGTCACCCAGGCGGTGCAGAGCCAGGACCCCGCGGCCAGCGTGAAGGTCGACCTGGCGGCGAAAGAGGTGGGCGTCGAAAGCCGTCTGTCTGCCGATGAAGTGATCAGCCTGATCACCGAAGAGGGCTACACCGCCAAGCTGGCCTGACCCATTCAAATAGTTAGCGAGCTATCGTATTCAATGCACCCAAGCGCGGCTAAACTGTCGGGCTGCCGACACACTTGGGTGCCTGATGAACCTTCGCATAATCCTGATTCTGGGTGCCTTGAGCGCCTTCGCGCCGTTGGCGATCGACTTCTATCTGCCGGGCTTTCCTGCCATGGCGACGGCCTTCGGGACCGACGAAAAACATATCCAGTTGACCCTGGCGGTGTATTTCGCTGGCTTGGCCATCGGCCAGTTGATCTACGGCCCGCTGGCGGACCGCTTCGGTCGGCGCGGCCCGCTGCTCAGCGGCGTGACCCTGTTTACCCTGGCGTCCTTTGCCTGCGCGTACGCGCCCTCCCTGGAGTGGCTGATTGGCGCACGCTTCGTGCAGGCCCTGGGCGGTTGCGCAGGCATGGTGATTTCCCGTGCAGTGGTCAGTGACAAATGTGATGCGGTGGGCTCGGCCAAGGTGTACTCGCAACTGATGCTGGTGACCGGCCTGGCGCCGATCCTGGCGCCATTGGCGGGTGGTGTGATGGTCGGGTTGTGGGGCTGGCAGTCGATTTTCCTCGCGCTGTCGATCTTCAGCGTGATGGCGGCGATCGCCGTGGCGGTCGGTTTGCCGGAGACCTTTCCGGCCCATCAGCCGCGTCAGCCCTTGTCCGGGTCGCTACGCCGCTACGGCGCGCTGTTATCAGACCGGGTCTACCTCGGTTACGCCCTGACCGGGGGCATTTCGATTGCCGGGATGTTTGCCTATATCGCCGGCTCCCCGTTCGTATTTATCAAACTCTATGGCGTGCCCGCTGAGCATTACGGCTGGCTGTTCGGCTCCAACGCCGCCGGCTTCATCCTGGTTGCACAGGTTAACGCGCGGCTGCTGGCCAAACGTGGCCCGGCGTTTCTGCTGTCGCGTACGGTGTGGGTTTATCTGCTGGCAGCGCTGTCACTGCTGGGCATCGCGGCCTTGCGCACCGATGCTCTATGGCCGTTGCTGGTACCGCTGTTCATCTGTATCGCCAGCCTGGGCTGCATTCTGCCCAACACCTCGGCCTGCGCCATGAGCGGGCAGGGCGCCCGGGCCGGCAGTGCGTCGGCCTTGCTCGGTTGCATTCAGTTTGGTGTGGCGGCAGGGGCGGCTTCGTTGGTGGGCGTGCTGCACGACGGCACGGCGATGCCGATGGCGATGGTCATCAGCTTGTGCGGGGTGTTGGCGGTGACGATTGCGATGTCGACCCAGCGCCTGCAACGGGCAAGGGCCACGCAGGCGCAGGGCTGAAATGCAGGTCAGCCAGCGGCGGAGCGTTGCTGGCTGAGTGGGAAACGGTGGGGGGCCCGGATACGGGCTTGCAGGGTATCGGCAAAGGCGCGGGCCTCGGCCTCGCTGCGGAAGGTGAACGCATCGCCGTCGAGACGAACCTGCCATTTGTTTCCTGGGGATTTTGCTAACGCTTTTATCAGGATTTTCATTGCTGACTTCCTCACGTAAAAGAATCGTGGCAAAGGCGGCCAATATAAACCCGAATACGCTCACAAATATGACAAAGATCAACTCTCTGACTAGTGGTGTCGTCCATCACTCACACGAATAACGGACGACACTGACAGACGTTATCTTCAGAACCCTTCCAGCACGATCTTGCCCTTGGCCTTGCCGCTTTCCAGCAGCGCATGGGCACGGCGCAGGTTCGCCGCATTGATCACACCGAAGTGCTCGCCCAGCGTGGTTTTCAAGGTGCCGGCGTCGATCAGTTCGGCCACGCGATTGAGCAGGTTGTGCTGCTCGATCATGTCCGGCGTCTCGAACATCGAGCGCGTGTACATGAACTCCCAATGCAGTGACAGGCTCTTGCGCTTGAGTTTGCTCACGTCCAGCGCCTTGGGGTCGTCGATCAGCGCCAGCTTGCCTTGGGGTTGCAGCGCTTCGACCAGTTGGTCCAGGTGATGCTCGGTTTGGGTCAGGCTGGCGACGTGGGTTACCTGCGGGTGGCCGGCTTGTTTCAACGCTTCGCTCAGCGGTTGGCTGTGGTCGATCACCAGGTCGGCGCCGAGTGCCTTGGTCCATTCCTGGGTTTCCGGGCGCGAGGCGGTGCCGATCACCGTCAGTGCGGTGAGCTGGCTGGCCAGTTGGGTCAGGATCGAACCCACACCACCGGCGGCGCCGACAATGAGCAGGCTCTGGCCTTCAGCCTCTTTACCTTCACGCACTTGCAGGCGTTCGAATAGCAGCTCCCAGGCGGTGATGGCGGTCAGCGGCAGCGCGGCGGCTTCGGCATAGCCCAGGCTCTTGGGCATGTGGCCGACAATGCGCTCATCGACGGTGTGCAGTTCGCTGTTAGCGCCTGGGCGTATCAGGGAACCCGCGTAGAACACCTTGTCGCCGACTTTGAACAGGCTCACTTCGCTGCCGACGGCCTTGACCACACCGGCCACGTCCCAGCCCAGCACTTTGGCCGCGCCGTTTTCGGGGGCGACGTTCTGGCGCACCTTGGTGTCCACCGGGTTGACCGAGATGGCTTTGACTTCCACCAGCAAGTCGCGGGGACCGGCAACGGGCTCCGGCAGCTGGATGTCTTGCAGGGATTTTTCATCGTTGATCGGCAGTGATGCGTAGTAGGCAATGGCTTTCATGGGGGCTCCGGAAAAAGGCGGTGATCAGGCGAGAAACTTCAGGCGCTTGAGTTCGAAGTGTTCGATGACATCAGCGGCTTTAGCGCGAAAACTTTGGATATGCGCGCTCTGGTCGTGGTCGGCCAGTGCTGCGTCATCGCTCCAGCGTTCGAGCATGTAGAAGGTCTCCGGGTGCTGCAGATCCTGGTGCAGGTCGTATTGCTCGCAGCCGGCTTCAAGACGCGTGGGTTCCAGCAAGTCGCGCAGCAGCGGCTCCAAGGTGGCCTGTTGGCCAGGTTTGGCGATCAGCGTGGCGATGACGTTAAAGGCTGTGGACATATTCAACTCCAGACACGTGATAACGGGATGGGTAGATGATTGGCCATTTCCCTGCAAGATAAAAGCGGCTAAAACAGCACGCTGTTTCAATAATATTTTGATAATGGGTGGGTGAATGCTGCGTTTTGACGATTTGCAGTTGTTTGTACGCGCGGCGGACCTGGGCAGTTTGTCGGCGGCGGCGCGGGTGATGGACCTGTCGCCCGCCGTGGCCAGTGCGGCGCTCAAGCGCATCGAACAGCAATTGGGCGCGCGTCTGCTGGCGCGCTCCACCCGCAGCCTGCGCCTTACCGCCGAAGGTGAAGGCTTCCTGCAATATGCCCGCGCTGCGCTGAGTTCCCTGGACGAAGGACGGCGCTTATTGGCCAGTGGTCAGGACCATGTCAGCGGGGTATTGCAACTCTCGGCCCCTTCGGATTTCGGCCGCAACCAATTACTGCCCTGGCTGGACGAATTTCAGTACGAGTACCCGCAACTCACCGTACGCCTGCTGTTGGGTGATCGGATTGCCGACCTGTTCCGCCAGCCGGTGGACATTGCCCTGCGCTATGGCGAACCCGAAGACTCGAGTCTGATCGCCCTGCCCGTCGCGCCGCACAACGTTCGTGTGTTATGCGCAGCCCCCAGCTACCTCGCGCGTTATGGCGAGCCGCGACACCTGGAGCAATTGGCCCAGCACAATTGCTTGCTTTACATGCTTGGCAGCCGAGTCCATGACCACTGGACCTTTCACGATGGCAAACGTGAAATCAGCCTCACAGTCAGTGGCGACCGCTTCAGCGATGATGCCGATGTGGTGCGCCGCTGGGCGGTGGCGGGCGTGGGCATTGCCTACAAATCCTGGCTGGATGTGAGCACCGATGTACTGGCCGGGCGCTTGCGCCTGGTCTTGCCTGAGTTGCGTGGCGAGCGCACACCGCTCAATTTGCTGTGCGCCCACCGGGCCCAGTTGAGCAAACCTATCAACCTGCTGCGGGAAATGCTCGTGTCGCGCTGTGCGATATTGACCGCTCAATTGCCGTATCGATTGTGTACGACGTAATAGCCTCCATCAGACAAGGAAATTTCACTCAGCTCCTGTCCCTACTCACGCTGTCAGACACCGCGGAACCGCTGGTTTACGCACCTATACTTTGGCGCCCACCGCATCAGAAAAATAATTCGATAGGGAGTGAATCGATGGAAGAAGCACCATGCATCAGTCAGATCGCCAGCTTGCTCGCCGAGCCCAAACGCACCGCCATGCTCTGGTCCCTGATGGACGGCTCGGCCAAGTCCTCGGAGGAATTGGCAACGCTTGCCGGGCTGTCACCCGCCTCGGCCAATGCTCATCTGGCACGACTGACGGGGAGTGGCTTGCTGCGTACCGAGGGCGGGCGTGGCAAGCGACTGTTCCGCGTGGCGGCTGCCGATGTCAGCGTCGCCATCGATGCCTTGGCCAGTACGACCCTGGCCAGCGCAGCACGTAGCGCACCGCATGCTTCACCGCCGGTGTTGGTGGCGCCGCCACTGTTGCGACATGCGCGGCTGTGCCAGGGCCACCTCGGCGGCGAAGTGGCGGCGCAGCTGTATGAGCGGATGTTGGCGGCGGGGTGGATCGAGCGTCATGAACAACGCATTGAAGTCACGGTCAAGGGCGCACGGCACTTGGCGGGCCTGGGTATTTACACCCAGGCGCTGGCGTCGCCACTGGTGTGCGACTGCTTCGATTGGAGCCAGCGGCAACCGCACCTGGGCGGCGCGCTGGGTGCGGGGCTGTTGCAGCTGTTCCTGCAATCGAACTGGATCAGCCTGGTCAACGAGTCCCGGGCGGTGCAGCTCAACGATAACGGGCTGGCAGAAATCGCCCGATTGGCCATGTCCGAACAACCCTAGCGCCGACGGTTACCGCCGCGTACTCCTTATCATCATCGCCCTGGATTTTTTCGATTCCATGGACCTGGCGATGATGACATTGCGTGCAGTCAGGGTTTTACCAGGCGCGCATCCAGGCTGTTCTGCGCCAGGCGTTTGGCCTGGTCCTGGGTCATGCCCAGCGAGGTGTACAGCGCGTGGAAGTTTTCGGTGACATAGCCGCCGAAGTACGCCGGGTCATCCGAGTTCACCGTTACCTTCACGCCACGTTCGAGCATGTCGAGGATGTTGTGCTGGGCCATGTCGTCGAACACGCAGAGCTTGGTGTTGGAAAGCGGGCAAACGGTCAACGGGATCTGCTCGTCGATGATGCGCTGCATCAGGCGCTCGTCTTCGATGGCGCGTACGCCATGGTCGATACGCTGGATTTTCAGCAGGTCGATGGCTTCCCAGATGTACTCGGGCGGACCTTCTTCGCCGGCGTGGGCGACGGTGAGGAAGCCTTCGTGTCGGGCACGGTCGAACACACGCTGGAACTTGCTCGGCGGATGACCCATTTCCGAACTGTCCAGGCCCACGGCCACGAACGCGTCACGGAACGGCAGTGCCTGGTCGAGGGTTTTCTCGGCTTCGGCTTCGCTCAGGTGACGCAGGAAGCTGAGGATCAAACCGCTGGTGATGCCCAGCTGCTGCTCACCATCTTTGAGCGCGGCGGCGATGCCGTTGAGCACCACTTCGAACGGCACTCCACGGTCGGTGTGGGTTTGCGGGTCGAAGAAGGGTTCGGTGTGGATCACGTTCTGGGCTTTGCAGCGCAGCAGGTAGGCCCAGGTCAGGTCGTAGAAGTCCTGGGAGGTGCGCAGCACATCGGCGCCCTTGTAATACAGGTCGAGAAACTCTTGCAGGTTGTTGAAGGCATAGGCCTTGCGCAGGGTTTCGACGTCGTTCCACGGCAGCGCGATCTTGTTGCGCTCAGCCAGGGCGAACAGCAGCTCAGGCTCCAGCGAGCCCTCCAGGTGCAGGTGCAATTCAGCCTTGGGCAGGGCGTTGAGCCAATCGTACATTTTCTAAATTCTCATCAGGTGCAATGGCGGCATTCTACAGGCCATGGCTGAAATAATCGGCAAAACCTGACCAGCAGGAGAGTATTCGATTTGTTCACGCAAGGACCGTGTGAACTAAGGTGTAACGAAACGTTAGCGGCTTGGCGCAGTCTGTACCCCATCAATGACTGATTTGCCGTACTAAAAGGCCCGGAATGCTCACATCCCTCAAGCAAGAAAAATTCATGTTGCTGGCGCTGATTGCCGCCATCGCCGCCTACCCGTTGGAGCACTGGATGCTGCACAGCGGGCAAATGGTGGCGTTGTTGGCCGGCGTGGTGTTGATCGGTTTTATCGTGGTGGCATCGATGCGTGTGGCCCACCACGCCGAGCAACTCGCAGAAAAGGTCGGCGACCCCTACGGCACCATGATCCTGACCCTCGCCGCCGTGCTGGTGGAGGTGGTGATCCTGGCGATCATGATGAGCAACGAGCCGTCACCCACCTTGGTGCGCGACACCATTTATTCGGCGGTGATGCTCGATATCAACGGCATCCTCGGTCTGGCAGCGTTGATGGGCGGCATCAAGCATGGCGAACAGTCCTACAATGATGATTCGGCACGTACCTACAGCGTAATGATCCTGACCGCCATGGGCGTGTCGATGGTGGTGCCGGAGTTTATCCCCGAAGCCGACTGGAAAATTTACTCGGCCTTCACCATCGGCGCGATGGTGGTGCTCTACACCTTGTTCCTGCGCATGCAGGTGGGGCCGCACAGTTATTTCTTCAGCTATAGCTACCCGGAAAAGCGCCGCAAGAAACTTCCTGAGGAAGACGCGTCGCCGCCGGTGAACCTGGCGTTTTCCATCGGTACTCTGGTGTTCGGTGTGATTGTGATTGGTGCGCTGGCCGAGGTGATGTCCAAGACCCTCGACCTGGGCCTGGAAGGCACGGGCGCACCGCCGGTGATCACGGCGATCGTGGTGGCGGCTATTTCGGCGGCACCGGAGATTCTGACGGCCTTGCGTGCGGCGCTGGCCAACCGCATGCAGTCGGTGGTGAACATTGCCCTGGGCGCGTCGTTGTCGACGGTGATCCTGACGGTGCCGGTGATGGAAGCCATGGCGCTCTACACCGGCCAGCCGTTCCAGATGGCGATGACGCCGGTGCAAACGGTGATGGTGTTGATCACGTTGATTGTCAGCGCGATCAACCTCAACGACGGCGAAACCAATGCTATCGAGGGGATGACCCATTTTGTGTTGTTTGCGACCTTTATCATGTTGTCGCTGTTGGGTTTGTAAGCACCGCGCACTCCAATGTGGGAGGGGGCAAGCCCTCTCCCACATTTTGACCGGTGTTTGACTCAGGTTCCGGCGATCAGTTGCCGCGCCGCCTGGCTGTGATCGGCGATCAAGCCTTTCAGGTCCAGGCCTTCCACCTGCCCATCGATGATCCGCCATTTGCCGCCGATCATCACCCGGTCCGCCCGATCCGCGCCGCACAGCAGCAGTGCGGAGATCGGATCATGGCTGCCGGAGAAGCGCAGTTCATCCAGTTTGAACAGCGCCAGGTCGGCCTGTTTGCCTACGGCCAATTCACCAATATCCGTACGCCCCAGTAGCTGCGCCGATCCTTTGGTTGCCCAGCCCAGCACGCCTTCGGGAGTGATCTTTTCGGCGCCGTAACGCAGGCGCTGGATGTACAGGGCCTGGCGGGTTTCAAGGATCATATTTGACGCATCGTTGGAGGCAGAACCGTCCACACCCAGGCCGATGGGCGCGCCGGCAGCGATCAGGTCCAGGGTCGGGCAGATGCCGGAGGCCAGGCGCATGTTGGAACTTGGGCAATGGCAGATGCCCGTACCGGCGGCGCCAAGGCGCGCAATTTCATCCGGGTTGAAGTGAATGCCATGGGCCAGCCAGGTGCGCGGGCCGAGCCAGCCGACGCTGTCCAAGTAATCCACCGTGCGCAGGCCGAAGCGCTGCAGGCAGAAATCTTCTTCGTCGAGGGTTTCGGCCAGGTGGGTGTGCAGGCGCACATCCAGGCTGTTGGCCAGTTCGGCGCTGGCCTGCATGATTTGCGGGGTGACGGAAAACGGTGAGCAGGGTGCCAGGGCAATCTGGATGTGCGCACCGTCGCCGCGCTGGTGGTATTCGCGGATCAGGCGCTGGCTGTCGTCGAGGATGACCTGGCCCTGTTGCACCGTCTGTTGCGGTGGCAGGCCGCCGTCGGCTTCGCCCAGGCTCATGGAACCGCGGGTGAGCATGGCACGCATGCCCAGCTCGCGCACGCTGTCGACTTGCACATCGATGGCGTTTTCCAGGCCGTCGGGGAACAGATAGTGGTGGTCTGCCGCCGTGGTGCAGCCCGAGAGCAGCAACTCCGCGAGTGCCACCTTCGACGCCAGGGCGAGTTTTTCCGGAGTCAGTCGCGCCCAGACCGGGTACAGGGTTTTCAACCAGGGAAACAATGGCTGATTGACTACCGGCGCCCAGGCGCGGGTCAGGGTTTGATAGAAGTGATGGTGGGTGTTGATCAGCCCTGGCAGGACCACATGCTCACGCGCATCGAACACTTGGGCGCAGGGCTGTGCGGGTTCCTGACCCTGTGCCAGCACTTCGCTGATCACTCCGTCTTGCAGCACCAGGCCGCCACGGGCGTCGAGGTCGTTGGCGGTGAAAATCGCGAGGGGAGTTTTTAACCAGATACGGGTCGCAGGCATTGGCCGGCTCCTCTGAATAATGGGTTCAGGTTTGCCAGCTCAGTGATGCCCTGTCTGCTGATCCAGGGTCGCCGGTGAGGGCGAGGTGGGCAGTCTACGCGTGGATCGTTATCGACGGCAATCGCTCGATAACGACCCTGTGCGGCTTACCAGGCGATGGTGTCGCCCTTGTAGTCCACGAAGTGATGGCCGCCCTTGCCGGTGTAGGCGTTCACTTGGTCCACCAGGCCGCGCACGCTGGTGTCGACATCAATGTGCGCGTTTTCGCCGCCCATGTCGGTCTTTACCCAGCCCGGGTGCAGCGACAGCACGGTAAGTTTGTGATCGCCCAGTTGGGTAATGAAGCTGTTGGTCATGGAGTTGAGCGCGGCCTTGCTGGCCTTGTACAGGGCCAGGTCCGAGCCATCGGGGATGGTCACGCTGCCCAGCACCGAACTCATGAACGCCAGCACGCCGCTGTCCTTGCGGATCTGCCCGACGAAGCGCTGGGCCAGGTTGATCGGCGCCACGGCGTTGGTGAAGAACAGCTGGCCGACTTCCGCCAGGGTGGCATGGCCAGGTTCTTGATTGGCGGGGCCCTTGACGCCTGCGTTGACGAACAACAAGTCGAAGGTGCGGTCCTTGAGGCGTTGGTTCAGGGCGATCACGGCCTGCTGATCGTCCATGTCGAGTTTCTCGATCTGCACCGGGCCCACGGCTTTCAGGGCATCGGCCTTGTTCGGGTCACGCACGGTGGCGGTCACGTCCCAGCCGTCCTGGAGCAATTGCTTGACCAGGCCAAGGCCCAGCCCGCGTGAGGCGCCGATGATCAGTGCGGTTTTTGGCGTAGGCATGAAGGCTTCCTTTAAAAGTCGCGGTTCAGGGTGTTCAGCGGACAACATTAGCAGTTTCAGCGTTGCAGCAGGATGCGCCCACGGCTCAGGTCGGCGAGCTGGGTTTGCAGGGTGCCGATGTGGGCTTCGCCCAGGGCCAGTTGTAACTCCACGCCATTGGCGGTGAAGGTTTCTTCCAGCACCAGCCCGCCCAACTCGGCGACGCGCAGTTTGACCAGGTTCAACTCGGAGAAAGCGCAGGCGCAACTCAGCGGCACGCGGCTGATCAGTTCGATGCGCTCGGCATTTTGCAGGCACTTGTTCGCACCGCCACCATAAGCGCGGGCCAGGCCGCCGGTACCGAGTTGTATGCCGCCATACCAGCGAATCACTAGCACTGCGACCTGATCAAAACCTTGGGCTTCGATGGCCGCCAGGATCGGCCGCCCTGCGGTGCCGCCGGGTTCGCCGTCGTCACTGCTGCGGTATTGATCGGCCAGCTTCCAGGCCCAGCAGTTGTGCGTGGCGTTGAGGTCGCTGTGCTGCTCGAAAAATGCCTGGGCTTCTTGCGGGCTGGTGATCGGTGCGGCCAGGGTAATGAAGCGGCTTTTGCGAATTTCTTCGCGGAACTCGCAAAGGCCGGTGAGCGTGAAAGACATAAATAGCTTCGTCTAGAGGGCCGGCTTGATGCCGCAGCCCTTGAGAATGATGTGGATCAGGTTGGTGCCGGCGTCTTCCATATCTTGCTTGGTCAGCTTGGTGCGACCGGTGACGCGGCAGATCTGGGTGGCGAAGTCGGCATAGTGCTGAGTGCTGCCCCACAACAGGAAGATCAGGTGCACGGGGTCGATGGGGTCCATCTTGCCGGCGTCGATCCAGGCCTGGAACACCGCCGCCCGACCACTGAACCAGGCGCGGTAATCCTGGCTGAAGTATTCGGTCAGGCATTCGCCACCGCTGATGATTTCCATGGCGAAAATCCGCGAGGCCTGGGGCTGGCGCCGCGAAAACTCCATCTTGGTGCGGATGTAGCGGGAGAGGGCCACGGCCGGGTCGTCCTCGGCGGTCAGCGTGTTGAAGGTGCTGTCCCACAGTTCGAGGATATTGCTGAGCACTGCGATATACAGGCCCAGCTTGTTCGTGAAGTAGTAGTGCAAGTTGGCTTTGGGCAGCCCGGCGCTGGCAGCAATGGTGTTCATGCTGGTGCCCTTGTAGCCATGGCGCGCGAACTCATCTTCAGCAGCCTGGAGAATCGCTTGTTCGTTCTTTTGCCGGATGCGGCTGGCGGGCTTACCGGCGTGGTTGCTGTGGGCAGGAACTTCGAGGCTCATGGAGGTTTCCGTGCTGATCGATAGAGACGACGTGTGCACAGATAACCCACCCTCAAGCCTCAGACAAGTCCCGATGCAATAAAACCGTCAAAGCGGTTCCAGGGTGTCGCTTTCCTGCGCGTGGTTTGCGGCAGGAGCGGGCACCTTGGATTCCGGCAGTAACAGGCACAACACGATGGCGGTCAGGCCGCCGCTGGTGATGGCCGAGTCGAACAGGTTCTGCACCAGGGTTGGCATTAGGTGCAGCAGGTTCGGTTGGGCGGCGATGCCCAGGCCGACGCCGAACGAGGTGGCGATGATCAGCATGCTGCGACGGTCCAGGGGGGCCTGGGCGAGGATGCGTACGCCGGCGGCGGCCACACTGCCGAACATCACCAGGGTTGCGCCGCCCAACACGGGCTTGGGGATTTGTTGCACCACGGCACCGATCAACGGGAACAAACCCAGGCAGAACAGCACCACGCCGATGTACAGGCCGACGTAGCGGCTGGCCACGCCGGTCAGTTGGATCACGCCGTTGTTCTGGGCAAAGGTGGTGTTGGGGAAGGCGCTGAACGTGGCGGCGATCATGCAACTGACACCATCGCCGAGGACGCCGCCTTTGAGTCGGCTTATATAGGAAGGCCCGCTGATGGGTTGGCGCGCGATCATGCAGTTGGCGGTGAGGTCGCCGACGGTTTCGATGCTGCTGATCAGATAAATCAGCGCGATCGGCAGGAAGGCGCTCCAGTCGAAGTTGAAGCCGAATCGAAAGGGGATCGGCAGGCTGACTAAAGGCAAGTCGCCCAGTGCCTGGGGGACCAGCTTGCCACTGAACCAGGCTGCGAGGCTGCCGAGGGCGAGACCGATGATGATCGCCGAGAGGCGCACCCAGGGTGTGTTGGAGCGGTTGAGCAAGATGATTGTCAGCACCACGAACAGACCCAGTGCAAGGTTGGTCGGTGCGCCGAAGTCCGGTGCGTTGAAACCGCCGCCCAGGTCAGTGATACCGACCTTGATCAGGCTGATGCCGATCAGGGTAATGACAATCCCGGTCACCAGCGGGGTGATCACTCGGCGCAGTTGACCAATAAAGCGGCTGAGAATGACCTGCACTGCGGCGCCGAAAAAGCACACGCCGAAGATCATCGCCATGATGTCTTCCGGGCTGCCGCCGCGTTGCTTGACCAGAAAGCCGGCCGACAGCACTGCGCCCAGAAACGCAAAGCTGGTGCCTTGCAGGCAGATCATCCCGGCGCCGATCCCAAATGGCCTACGGGCCTGAATGAATGTGCCGACGCCGGACACCATTAACGCCATGCTGATCAGGTAGGGCAAGTGTGCGGTCAGGCCCAGGGTGGAGCCGATGATCAGCGGTGGCGTGATGATGCCGACAAAAGCGGCCAGCACATGTTGCAGTGCGGCCAGCAAGGCAGGGGCGGGTTTGGGGCGGTCATTGAGACCGTAGATCAGGTCACTGGGGCTGGAGGATTCTGGTGGCATGGCAAGCAAACTCGAGGCGGACGGTTCTAGGTCCTGGTGTCCTTGCAAAAAGCTGTCCAGGTGCTCAGCTTTTTGCGTAAGGCCCGAGTTAGCGCGTTGCCGCCAGGCTTTCCAGGAAGCTTTCCAGCACCAAATGAGGGCGACGGCCTTTGCGCGTGACCGATGCGAGGCTTAAATCGTAAAAGCGCGTAGCCGGTTTCAGCGCGCGCAGTCGGCCTTGTTGCACCCATAGGCTCGCGTAGTGGTCGGGCAAGTAACCGATGTAGCGACCGGTGAGAATCAGGAATGCCATGCCTTCGCGGTCCGAGGCGCTGGCGGTGCAGTTGAGTGCCTGGTAATGGGCCTGGATCTCGGCGGGCAGGCGGAAGGTGGGGGCGATGGCGTCCTGGGCGTCGATGCGCTCGTCGCCCAGTTGCTTGTCGTCGGCATAAAACAGGGGGTGGCCAACCGCGCAGTAAAGCAGTGAGCGTTCGCTGTACAGCGCCTGGTATTCCAGGCCGGACAGGGCGCTGGCCTGGGGCACCACACCGACATGCAGGCGGCCGTCGAGTACGCCTTGTTCGACTTCATTGGGGGCGATCATGCGGATCTGGATTTGTACGTCCGGTCCACGTTCCTTTAGCTGTGCCAGGGCGTGGGTGATTCGCATGTGGGGCAAGGTGACCAGGTTGTCGGTGAGGCCGATGATCAACTCGCCGCGCAAGTGCTGGTGCAGACCGTTGACCTCGGTGCGGAAACTTTCCAGGGCGCTTAGTAGTTGTAGGGCCGATTGGTAGACCTCGCGGCCTTCTTCGGTCAGCGAGAAACCGGCACGGCCGCGTTGGCAAAGTCTTAATCCGAGCCGCTGCTCAAGATCGCTCATTTGCTGGCTGATGGCGGAGCGGCCGATGCCAAGCACGGTTTCCGCCGCCGAGAAGCCGCCGCACTCCACGACGCTGCGAAAGATGCGCAACAGGCGGATATCGAAGTCGCTGACTTGGGCCAGGGGATCGGGTCGACGGCTGCTCATAGTTTAGTGAAGCCCTGACTGAAGGTTAGAAGAGTTGGATTTCACCGACTTTATGCCCGTGGCAATTTAGCTGCAACAACGCTTTTTCAATCCCGACGCTGCCTGTTGCCCTGCGAGGTTTTGCTGATGAACATGCCCGAAAACGCCCCATCGTCCCTGGCCAGCCAATTGAAGTTGGACGCTCACTGGATGCCTTACACCGCCAACCGTAACTTTCAGCGTGACCCGCGTCTGATCGTAGCCGCCGAAGGCAGCTGGTTGACCGATGACAAGGGGCGCAAGGTGTACGACTCGTTGTCGGGCCTGTGGACCTGTGGCGCCGGGCATACGCGCAAGGAAATTCAGGAGGCGGTCGCCAAGCAGCTGGGCACGCTTGACTACTCCCCAGGCTTCCAGTACGGCCATCCATTGTCTTTCCAACTGGCGGAAAAGATCACCGATTTGACCCCAGGCAACCTGAATCACGTGTTTTTCACCGACTCCGGTTCCGAGTGCGCCGATACTGCGGTGAAGATGGTGCGTGCCTACTGGCGCCTGAAGGGCCAGGCCACCAAGACCAAGATGATCGGCCGCGCCCGTGGTTATCACGGTGTGAACATCGCGGGTACCAGCCTGGGCGGCGTCAACGGCAACCGTAAGATGTTTGGTCAGGCGATGATGGACGTTGACCATCTGCCTCACACCTTGCTGGCGAGCAATGCTTTCTCTCGCGGCATGCCGGAGCAGGGCGGTATTGCTTTGGCTGATGAGTTGCTCAAGCTGATCGAACTGCACGACGCGTCGAACATCGCCGCTGTGTTTGTCGAACCGATGGCCGGCTCCGCTGGCGTGCTGGTGCCGCCGCAGGGTTACCTCAAGCGCCTGCGTGAGATCTGCGACCAGCACAACATTCTGCTGGTGTTCGACGAAGTGATCACCGGCTTCGGTCGTACCGGCTCGATGTTCGGCGCTGACAGCTTCGGCGTGACCCCGGACCTGATGTGCATCGCCAAGCAAGTCACCAACGGTGCGATCCCAATGGGTGCGGTGATTGCCAGCAGCGAGATTTATCAGACTTTCATGAACCAGGCCACGCCGGAATACGCGGTGGAGTTCCCCCACGGCTACACCTATTCGGCGCACCCGGTTGCCTGCGCGGCGGGCCTGGCGGCATTGGACCTGTTGCAGAAGGAAAACCTGGTGCAGAGCGTGGCCGAAGCCGCGCCGCACTTTGAGAATGCGCTGCACGGTTTGAAGGGCAGCAAGAACGTGATCGACATCCGTAACTACGGCCTGGCCGGTGCGATCCAGATTGCCCCACGTGACGGTGATGCCATCGTGCGTCCATTCGAGGCCGGCATGGCTCTGTGGAAAGCGGGCTTCTATGTGCGCTTTGGCGGTGACACCCTGCAGTTCGGGCCAACCTTCAACAGCAAGCCGCAGGACCTGGATCGCCTGTTCGATGCGGTCGGCGAAGTGCTGAACAAGATCGACTGATTTCTCCTTCTATATAGAACAACTTTTCAGGAGCCCTGCATGAGTCTTATCCAGCATTTGATCAACGGTGAGTTGGTCAGTGAGTCCGGCCGTACTGCCGATGTGTATAACCCGTCCACGGGCCAGGTGATTCACCAAGTGCCACTGGCCAGCCGCGAAACCATTCAACGTGCTATCGACTCGGCCAAGGCGGCCTTTCCGGCTTGGCGTAACACGCCGGCGGCCAAGCGCGCGCAGGTCATGTTCCGGTTCAAGCAATTGCTGGAGCAGAACGAAGCACGTATTTCGCAGCTGATCAGCGAGGAGCATGGCAAGACGCTGGAAGATGCCGCTGGCGAACTGAAGCGCGGGATCGAGAACGTTGAGTATGCGTGCTCGGCGCCGGAGATTCTCAAGGGCGAGTACAGCCGCAATGTCGGGCCGAACATTGATGCCTGGTCGGACTTCCAGCCTTTGGGCGTAGTGGCCGGTATTACCCCGTTCAACTTCCCGGCGATGGTGCCGCTGTGGATGTATCCGCTGGCGATTGTTTGCGGTAACTGCTTCATCCTCAAGCCTTCGGAGCGTGATCCGAGTTCGACGTTGTTGATCGCGCAACTGCTGCAGGAAGCCGGTCTGCCTAAAGGTGTGCTGAGTGTTGTGCACGGCGACAAGGGCGCGGTGGATGCGTTGATCGAGGCGCCGGAAGTCAAGGCGCTGAGTTTTGTGGGGTCGACGCCGATTGCCGAGTACATATATTCCGAAGCGACCAAACGCGGTAAGCGCGTACAGGCACTGGGTGGGGCGAAGAACCATGCTGTGCTGATGCCGGATGCAGACCTGGATAACGCGGTCAGTGCTTTGATGGGCGCGGCCTATGGTTCCTGTGGCGAGCGCTGCATGGCGATCTCGGTGGCGGTGTGCGTAGGTGATCAGGTGGCGGATGCGTTGATCGCCAAGCTGGTGCCACAGATCAAGGCGCTGAAGATCGGTGCGGGCACGACATGTGGACTGGATATGGGGCCACTGGTGACGGGCCAGGCGCGGGATAAGGTCAGCGGCTACATAGAAGACGGTGTTGCGTCTGGTGCGGAGTTGGTGGTTGATGGTCGTGGACTGAGTATTGCCGGGAATGAAGACGGCTTCTTCCTGGGGGGTAGTCTGTTTGACCATGTGACGCCTGAGATGCGCATCTATAAGGAAGAGATCTTCGGGCCGGTATTGTGCGTGGTCCGGGTGAGCAGCCTGGAAGCGGCGATGCAACTGATCAACGATCACGAGTATGGCAACGGTACGTGCATCTTCACCCGTGACGGTGAAGCGGCGCGTCTGTTCTGTGACGAAATTGAAGTGGGTATGGTCGGTGTGAATGTCCCATTGCCTGTGCCGGTGGCTTATCACAGCTTTGGTGGCTGGAAGCGTTCGTTGTTTGGCGACTTGCACGCCTATGGGCCGGATGGGGTGCGTTTCTACACCCGTCGTAAGGCGATCACCCAGCGTTGGCCGCAGCGGGCCAGCCATGAAGCGTCGCAATTCGCTTTCCCTAGCTTGTAAGCCTCAGTAAGCAGAAAGCCGGCCCCTTGGGGCCGGCTTTTGCGTTTTTGACTTATATGACAGAAAGATGAAAAAGAAGGTTGACGGCAGATCCTGGAAGTCTATAATTCGCCCCACTTCCGGCGCAGTCGAAACGTAAAACTCCTTGGTAAACAAAGAGTTATGCAGGATTAGACGGCGAATTGCTT
>NZ_JACHCZ010000003.1:370812-770932 GCF_014207255.1 Pseudomonas sp. JAI120 | reverse complement strand
CAACCGAGGCGCGCATTCTACAGCAGCCTCATTTGCTGTCAAGTGATTATTTTCAGAAGCTTTCGAAGATTTCTTCAACAACTTCAACCACTTGCGCTTCCGATCTCTCGTTAGCGGGAGGCGAATTCTACAGCGTTACACGCTGCTGTCAACACCTCTTTTTCTCCGCTTTCGACCGAGAAGATCGAATCGTTAATAGCGCCAAATAACACGACTCTATCAACTCCTTCTGGGCTTCGATGAACTGAAGCAATTCGCCGTCCAATCCCGCATAACTCTTTGTTTACCAAGGAGTTTTACGTTTCGACTGCGCCGGAAGTGGGGCGAATTATAGACTTCCAGAATCTGCCGTCAACACTTAATTTGGTTTTCCTATCAACTTACCGAAATTGATTAAAAAACCACCAAAAACGCCCTCTATATATAGGAGCACCGCTAGATAACTCCCGCTTCTTTTAAAGCCTTCACACTCGCCGAGCCCAACCCCAACACATCCTGCAGCACCTGAGCCGTGTGCTGCCCCAACAAAGGAGGCGCAGTACGGTACTCCACAGGCGTCTTGGATAACCGCATCGGACTGGCCACCAGCGGCACCATCCCTGCCAACGCATGCGGCAACTGTATCGCCAGCCCCCGCGCCTTCACCTGAGGATCGGCAAACACCTGGGCTACGTCATTGATCGGCCCACAAGGCACACCAACCCGCCCCAGCTGTGACACCCACTCAGCCGTTGTCTTGAAGACTGTAGCCTGGCGTATCAATGGAATCAGCTCAGCGCGGTTGGCTACCCGCACCTTATTAGTAGAGAACCGCGGGTCATCCGCCCACTGCGGCTGTCCAGCCACTTCGGCGAACTTACGAAATTGCCCGTCATTACCCACCGTCAGGATGAAATCGCCATCTGCCGTAGGGAAATCCTGATAAGGCACGATATTCGGATGAGCATTACCCAGTCGCTTTGGCGCCACCCCCGTCGTCAGGTAGTTCATCGCCTGGTTCGCCAGGCAGGCCACCTGCACATCAAGCAACGCCATATCGATATGCTGCCCACCACCGTCATGATCCCGATGCGCCAGTGCAGCAAGGATCGCCACCGTCGAGTAGAGCCCAGTGAGAATGTCAGTCAACGCCACCCCCACCTTCACCGGCCCGGCCCCCTCATCACCTTCCGGCTGGCCGGTAAGACTCATCAGCCCACCCAACCCCTGGATCATGAAGTCATACCCCGCGCGAGCGGCATACGGGCCCGTCTGACCGAAGCCAGTGATCGAGCAGTAGATCAACTCCGGATTCACCTTCTTGAGCGACTCGTAGTCCAACCCATACGTCGCCAGGCCGCCCACCTTGAAGTTCTCGATCAAGATGTCGGACTTGGCCGCCAGATCTCGCACCAGTTGCTGTCCCTCCGGGCGCGTAAAGTCGATAGTCACCGACTCTTTGTTGCGATTAGCAGACAAGTAGTACGCCGCCTCACTCGTGTTCTCGCCATCAGCGTCCTTAAGGAAGGGGGGGCCCCAGGCGCGTGTGTCGTCACCGCTACCAGGTCGCTCGACCTTGATCACCTCAGCCCCAAGGTCCGCAAGGATCTGCCCGGACCAGGGGCCTGCCAACACTCGCGATAAATCCAATACCCGCAGATGCGAAAGCGCGCCCATGCCGTTCCCCTATTAATAGAACGCCTGAAGACCGGTTTGCGCGCGCCCCAGAATCAAAGCGTGCACGTCATGAGTACCCTCATAAGTGTTAACCACCTCCAGGTTCACCAAATGACGTGCCACCCCGAACTCATCGGAGATACCGTTGCCACCCAACATGTCCCGCGCCATACGAGCAATGTCCAAGGACTTGCCGCAGGAGTTGCGCTTCATGATCGATGTGATCTCAACCGCCGCCGTTCCCTCGTCTTTCATACGCCCCAGACGCAGGCAGCCCTGCAGCGCCAGCGTGATCTCGGTCTGCATATCGGCCAGCTTCTTCTGGATCAATTGAGTTGCTGCCAATGGACGGCCGAACTGATGGCGATCCAGGGTGTACTGGCGTGCGGTGTGCCAACAGAACTCGGCAGCACCCAAAGCCCCCCAGGAGATGCCATAGCGCGCCGAGTTAAGGCAGGTGAAAGGGCCCTTCAAGCCGCGCACATCCGGGAAAATGTTCTCTTCCGGCACAAACACGTTATCCATCACGATCTCCCCGGTGATGGAGGCGCGCAGGCCGACCTTGCCGTGAATCGCCGGCGCACTCAGGCCTTTCCAGCCTTTCTCCAGGACAAACCCACGAATATCGCCAGCGTCGTCCTTGGCCCACACCACAAACACGTCAGCAATCGGGCTATTGGTTATCCACATTTTTGCGCCCGTCAGGCTGTAGCCGCCATCCACTTTGCGTGCACGAGTGATCATCGCGCCGGGATCGGAACCGTGGTCAGGCTCGGTCAAACCAAAACAGCCAATCCATTCACCCGAGGCCAATTTCGGCAAGTACTTCTGCTTTTGCGCTTCGGTACCGAACTCATTGATAGGCACCATCACCAGTGACGACTGCACACTCATCATCGAGCGATAACCGGAGTCAACGCGCTCAACCTCACGTGCAATCAAGCCGTAGCTCACGTAGCTCAAACCACTGCCGCCGTACTGCTCAGGAATCATTGCCCCCAGCAAACCGGTCTCACCCATTTCGCGAAAAATCGCCGGGTCGGTCTTTTCATGACGAAAGGCTTCGAGCACACGCGGCGCCAGCTTGTCCTGGGCGAATTGCTCGGCGCTGTCGCGCACCATGCGCTCCTCTTCGGTGAGCTGTTGATCCAGCAGCAGCGGATCGATCCAGTTGAAGCTTGCCTTGCCAGCCATGAATAAGTCCTCGCAAAGAAAAATCAGAAGTCGTGGATGGAGCCTAGGCCCGCCAGGCGGGGAGAGCAAACGAGGTTTTTGCATAGGCTTGTGCTAATTTCTCACTTCGTAACACAAGAAAATGGCACATCAGCACTTTTTATGTGAGGACAAGGTACATGCGCAGAAAAATCCCCAGCACCACCGCTCTTGTCAGTTTTGAAGCGGCAGCCCGCCACGAGAGCTTTACCAAAGCGGCGCATGAGCTTTCCATCACCCAAGGCGCCATTTGCCGACAGATCGCCAGCCTGGAGGAATTTTTAAGTGTCGAGCTGTTTCGGCGCTCACGGCGCGGGGTAAAGCTGACGGAGGCGGGGCTTTCGTACAGCCGCCGCGTCGCCACCCAGCTGGACGCCGTGGAGCGCGACACCCTGTCCGTCATGGGGCAGCAGGGCGCAAATACCATTGAGCTGGCCGTAGTTCCCACTTTTGGTACGCAATGGTTGATCCCTCGCCTCAAGGACTTTCAACGACAGCATCCGGAGGTGACGGTAAACCTGACTAACCGCACACGCCCTTTTCTGTTTGCGGATACGGAATTCGACGCGGCAATTTACTTCGGCGACGCAGATTGGTCCGGGACCGAATCCCACAGGCTTATGGGAGAAAATCCTGTCCCCGTGTGCAGCCCGCGACTATTGGGCGAACTTGAGCGATTCACCCCCCAGAAGATTGCAGAACTGCCATTGCTGCAGCAGACCACCCGCCCTTACGCCTGGCGCCAATGGTTCAACGCCCAACAACTGAACGTGCCCCGCGACATGACAGGCCCACGTTACGAGCTATTCTCGATGTTGTCTCAAGCCGCCATGCACGAGATGGGTATTGCGCTGATCCCGCCGTTCCTTATCCAGCGAGAACTGGACGAACATCGACTGGTGATCGCAAGCCCAGAGGCGCTGCCCAGCTCAAAGGCTTATTACCTGATGATTCCTGACAGAAAAGTCGAATCAGCCTCACTGCACGCGTTCAGAGACTGGTTGATCGACCAATCGCAGCGCTACAGCCCCAGCATTTAAAGGACAAACCCCACATACTGACTTTGTAGTCAGCTAAATTTAAAACCTACAGATGTACGTATATGTCGCATTTAAACAGACTGTACCTGTCAATCTGAAAAAAGGCTTAAGGCCATGATTTTCATGGCTTGTAGCGACTCCTATCGGTCAATTCCCGACTATTCACACAAACGATGGAAAAACACATACGAATCAGCTGTAGCCTTTTAAACACCTGTATTTAAAGAGGTTATTTCAAACTATTGCGACAATCAGTCACAGGGTGACTTGTAGTTAATTTTTCGTCACCCGTCATAATCCCTTGAAGGCCGTAAAGTTCGCCTGCAAAATGCCGCGCCCCGCTGTCATTTCAGCGGGATCGTGCTGATCGGCCGCCCCAGCTGCGCCACTCACGGTGCACTGGCCTTTTTACAAAAAGATCAAAAGCAAAAAGATCATGCAGGAGATTTGACGTGCACATTGGTGTTCCTCTCGAAACCCAGACCGGTGAAACGCGGGTGGCTGCCACCCCGGAAACCATCAAGAAGCTGATCGGCCAGGGCCATAAGGTCACTGTTCAAAGCGGCGCAGGCATCAATGCCAGCATCGTCGACAGTGCCTATGAGGCGGCAGGCGCGACCATTGGCAGCGCCGGCGATGCGTTAGGCGCCGAGCTGATTCTCAAGGTGGTCGCCCCGAGCGACAGCGAGCTGGCGCTGATCAAAAGCGGCACCGTGTTGGTGGGCATGCTCAATCCGTTCAGCAATGAAACCATTGCCAAGCTGGCCGAGCAGGGCATCACCGCCTTTGCGCTGGAAGCTGCGCCACGCACCTCGCGGGCCCAGAGCCTCGACGTGCTGTCTTCCCAGGCCAACATTGCCGGCTATAAAGCCGTGCTGCTCGCCGCCCACCATTATCCGCGCTTCATGCCGATGCTGATGACCGCCGCCGGCACGGTGAAGGCCGCACGTGTGCTGATCCTCGGCGCCGGCGTCGCGGGCTTGCAGGCAATCGCCACGGCGAAACGCTTGGGTGCAGTGATCGAAGCATCTGATGTGCGTCCAGCCGTAAAAGAGCAAATTGAATCCCTTGGCGCCAAGTTCGTCGACGTGCCCTACGAAACCGACGAAGAACGTGAATGCGCCGTCGGCGTCGGCGGTTACGCGCGTCCGATGCCCACCAGCTGGATGCAGCGCCAGGCCCTGGCCGTGCACGAACGTGCGAAGCAGGCCGACATTGTCATCACCACCGCCCTGATCCCCGGCCGCAAGGCACCGACCTTGCTCAGCGCCGATACCGTCGCGCAGATGAAGCCCGGCTCGGTGGTCATCGACCTCGCGGCCGCTCAGGGTGGCAACTGCCCGCTGACCGTCGCCGACCAGGTGGTGGTGGAGAACGGCGTGATCATCTGCGGCCCGACCAACCTTGCCGGTGCAGTCGCCGCCGATGCCTCGGCCTTGTATGCGCGCAACCTGCTGGACTTCCTGAAGCTGGTCTTCAACAAGGAAGGGCAGTTTGAAATCAACCTCGAAGACGACATCGTCGCCGCGTGCCTCATGTGCCGCGACGGCCAAGTCATCCGCAAAAACGCCTAAGCAGGGATTCAGACGATGGAAGAGCTTATCTCCCCCGGTATCTACAACCTGATCATCTTTGTGCTGGCGATTTATGTCGGTTACCACGTGGTCTGGAACGTCACGCCCGCACTGCACACACCGTTGATGGCAGTGACCAACGCCATTTCGGCGATTGTGATTGTCGGCGCAATGCTCGCCGCAGCACTGACTGTTACTCCACTGGGTAAGACCATGGGTACCCTGGCCGTGGCCCTGGCGGCGGTCAACGTGTTCGGCGGCTTCCTGGTAACGCGCCGAATGCTTGAGATGTTCAAGAAGAAAGCCCCGAAAGCAAAAGAAGAGGCGCCGAAGTAATGAGCATGAATCTCGTGACGACGCTCTACCTGATCGCGTCGATCTGCTTTATCCAGGCCCTTAAAGGCCTGTCACACCCAACCACGTCGCGGCGCGGCAACCTGTTCGGCATGCTCGGCATGGCGCTGGCGGTACTCACTACGGTGGGCCTCATCTATAAGCTCGGCGCTGAACTGGCCACTGCCGGCATCGGCTATGTGATCGTAGGCCTGCTGGTTGGCGGCACCGCCGGTTCGGTCATGGCCAAGCGCGTAGAAATGACCAAGATGCCGGAGCTTGTGGCATTCATGCACAGCATGATCGGCCTGGCCGCGGTGTTTATCGCCATTGCCGCCGTGGTCGAGCCGCAGTCCCTGGGCATCGTCAAACACCTGGGCGACGCGATCCCGGCGGGCAACCGCCTGGAGCTGTTCCTCGGTGCGGCTATTGGTGCGATTACCTTCTCCGGTTCGGTGATCGCGTTCGGCAAGTTGTCGGGCAAGTACAAGTTCCGCCTGTTCCAAGGCGCACCGGTACAGTTCGGCGGCCAGCACAAGCTGAATCTGGTGCTCGGCCTGCTGACGCTGGGCCTGGGCCTGGCCTTCATGTTCACCGGCAACCTCAGCGCCTTCGCGCTGATGCTGGCCCTGGCGTTCGTGCTGGGCGTGCTGATCATCATCCCGATTGGCGGCGCCGATATGCCGGTCGTCGTTTCGATGCTCAACAGCTACTCCGGCTGGGCAGCGGCAGGGATCGGCTTCTCGCTGAACAACTCGATGCTGATCATCGCCGGCTCCCTGGTGGGCTCCAGCGGCGCGATCCTGTCGTACATCATGTGCAAGGCGATGAACCGTTCCTTCTTTAATGTACTGCTCGGCGGTTTCGGCAATGCGCCGGATGCCGGTGCTGCAGCGGGTTCTAAAGAAGCACGCCCAGTGAAGTCCGGTTCGGCCGACGACGCCACCTTCCTGCTGACCAACGCCGACACCGTGATCATCGTTCCAGGCTATGGCTTGGCAGTGGCACGGGCACAGCATGCGCTGAAGGAACTGACCGAAAAGCTGACCCACCGTGGCGTGACCGTGAAATACGCGATCCACCCAGTGGCCGGCCGTATGCCTGGGCATATGAACGTCCTACTCGCCGAGGCGGAAGTGCCTTACGACCAGGTGTTCGAGATGGAGGACATCAACTCCGAATTCGGCCAGGCCGACGTGGTACTGGTGCTGGGCGCGAACGACGTGGTCAACCCGGCCGCGAAGAACGACCCCAACTCGCCGATTGCCGGCATGCCGATCCTGGAAGCGTTCAAGGCCAAGACCATAATTGTCAACAAGCGCTCAATGGCCAGTGGTTATGCCGGGCTGGATAACGAACTGTTCTACCTGGACAAGACCATGATGGTCTTTGGTGACGCGAAGAAGGTCATTGAAGACATGGTCAAGGCCGTCGAGTAACACTGCTTCAGCGCAATACTCCAAACCCCGGCCTCCTGTAGGCTGGGGTTTTTTATTACCCCATGAAACCCGACCAAAGGCTCTAAATCGCTGCCCCGCATTCGACCATGGTAGCGGGCCGAAATTTTTTGAAATCACTACACTGCCCACCTTGCTTCCGTAGCCTGAGATAACAATTCATGTACCGTGATCGTATCCGCTTGCCTTCGTTGTTGAACAAGGTCATGAGCGCGGCAGACGCCGCCGCACTGATCGAGGACGGCATGACCGTCGGCATGAGCGGCTTCACCCGAGCCGGTGAAGCCAAGGCCGTCCCCCACGCCCTGGCCGAGCGCGCCAAGACGTCCCCGCTGAAAATCACCCTGATGACCGGTGCCAGCCTGGGTAACGACCTGGACAAGCAACTGACCGAAGCCGGCGTGCTGTCCCGACGCATGCCGTTCCAGGTCGATAGCACCTTGCGCAAGGCAATCAACGCCGGCGAAGTGATGTTTATCGATCAGCACCTGTCGGAAACCGTCGAGCAACTGCGCAACAACCAGCTCAAGCTGCCAGACATCGCGGTGATTGAAGCGGTCGCGATCACTGAACAAGGGCACATCGTGCCCACCACGTCCGTGGGCAACTCGGCCAGTTTCGCGATTTTCGCCAAGCAAGTGATCGTCGAGATCAACCTGGCGCACAACCCGAACCTGGAAGGGCTGCACGACATCTATATCCCGACGTACCGGCCAACCCGGACGCCGATCCCGCTGGTAAAGGTCGACGACCGTATCGGCAGCACTGCGATCCCGATCCCGCCGGAGAAGATCGTCGCCATCGTGATCACCAATCAGGCCGACTCAGCCTCCACCGTGACGCCACCCGACAGCGACACCCAGGGCATCGCCAACCACCTGATCAACTTCCTCAAGCAGGAAGTGGACGCCGGGCGCATGACCAACAAGCTCGGCCCGCTGCAGGCCGGGATCGGCAACATTGCCAACGCAGTGATGTGCGGCCTGATCGATTCGCCGTTCGAAGACCTGACCATGTATTCGGAAGTGTTGCAGGACTCGACGTTCGACCTGATCGACGCCGGCAAGCTGAGCTTCGCCTCGGGCAGCTCGATCACCTTGTCGGAGCGGCGCAATGCCGACGTGTTCGGCAACCTGGAGCACTACAAAGACAAGCTGGTGCTGCGCCCGCAGGAAATCTCCAATCACCCTGAAGTGGTGCGTCGCCTGGGCATTATCGGCATCAACACCGCGCTGGAATTCGACATCTACGGCAACGTCAACTCCACCCACATCTGCGGCACGCGGATGATGAACGGTATTGGCGGTTCCGGCGACTTCGCGCGCAACGCGCACCTGGCGATCTTCGTCACCAAGTCGATTGCCAAGGGCGGCGCGATTTCCAGCGTGGTGCCGATGGTCAGCCATGTGGACCACACTGAGCATGACGTCGACATCCTGGTCACCGAAGTAGGCCTCGCCGACTTGCGTGGCCTGGCGCCGCGGGAGCGAGCCCGGGTGATCATCGACAACTGTGTGCACCCGGCGTACCGCGATGCGCTGAACAATTACTTCAATGCTGCCTGCGCCATCGGCGGACACACCCCACACATCCTGCGCGAAGCACTGAGTTGGCACATTAACCTGGAAGAAACCGGGCATATGCTCAAGGCTTGATTGGTACAGATTCGAGCTGATGCAAACACAGTTTCGTCAGCTCGATTGCATAACCCTCGCTTCTTGAAAAAACTGTACTGCTGTACCGGTCTTTTCCTACCGAAAATTCCCACACCAGCATTGTAAAATGCCTATTTCGCACTATTTAAGTGCAGACAGGTACAGTTGCCCCATTTCCGTACAGTACAGCACCTTTAAACAGTTAACTGGCCCCTCACAATACAGGTGAACTGTATCTAGAGAGTCTTGCGCCGGAAGAGGATCATTGGCATCAGTTAAACCACTACCTAATCCCGCCACAAGCGGAAGGATGTCATCATGGAACGTACACTCAGTTCCGAACTGTTCTTCGAAGAAAAAGCTGTAAACACCCAGGCTTCCCTGCCTTTGCGCGTTCTCGCCAACCTGATGCTGTGGCAGCGCCGCATCTCCAGCCGCCATCAACTGGCTCGTCTGGATTCGCGTCTGCTGGCTGACGCCGGTATCAGCGAAGCTCAACGCTACGAAGAGCTGAGCAAGCCGTTCTGGCGCTAATTGGCGCCCGCTGGCCCTGACCCACCGGGTCCACTGCCAGCACTGATTTGTCAAAACAAAGCCCGCCCCGGGAAACCGGAGGCGGGCTTTGTTGTTTCCGAACCTGCCTTTTTCAAGGCCAAACAGAAGCCATTGGTCCGGACAGGTACAGTTTAAAAAATACAACAGTTATGCAGTACAATTAAGCTTTGGTGTATCTGTAACGGTCAAAGCAACTCGCCCACCATGGTGTTCCAGGACCTCACGAAAGGCGCTCACCATGGACACCCAACCCTCTCTCTATAAAGGGCTGTTACACAGGACCGTTTCCACGCTGGCCAAATGGGTACGCCACGCCTACGAACGACGCCAACTGGCGCAGCTTGATCTGCGAGAACTCTCCGATGTCGGCATCAGCCCGGGAGACCGAATGGCCGAGCTGTCAAAGCCGTTCTGGCGAGACTAGGCAGTCAATAAGCTTTCCGAACGGATAAACAGCGGCTTAATATCCAGCCACAACGTGGCGAACCGTTAGAACAGGCGTCTGATCCCCAATGGCTGCCCTGCGCCACCTTATTCGTTCACCTACAGGAGTCACCCCATGCCCCTTATTCGCCTGCTGAGTGCTGCAGCCCTGTTGGCCCTGGCCACCAACGCCAGCGCGACCAGCTTCATCGTGACCACCGACTCCATCGTCGGCGCATTGAAGGCTACTTCCGACGCCACCTCCGATGCCACTTCGTCCCTGCGGGATAACAAAGTCGTGCGCGCCGCCCGTGACGACGCAGCCAGCTTCGTCGCCAGCGAAGGTGCCATTCGTGGTGTGAAGCTGGAAAGCGCCTTGGCCCAGATCCGCCAACAAGCACCGCAACTGAACACCGCGACTGACGCACAACTGGCCCAAGCCATCCTGGCTATTTGAGGGAGCTGACAAAGGGAGCGCCCGTCGCTCCCTGATGCCGCCGCACTGGCTCTCTCCCGGGCATTACGCTAGCCTTGGCGCTCGCTTTCAGTTGTCGAGTCCCATGGCTTTTTCATACCGTCTGCTAATAGTCCCTGTGTTGTTGTGTGCCAGTTGGTCGCCATTGGCTTCGGCCTTTGACCTGACCATCCAAGGTACCGTCGCGAGTGCGTATGCCACCAGCAAGGTGACTTCCGCGCCTTTCGACCGGAAAGTGGTCGTGGCTGCCCAGGATGATGCCGCTGCATTTATCGCCACTGACGGCCAATGGCGGGGTGCACGGCTGGAGTCCGCGCTGGATTATCTGCGCCGCACCCAACCAAAACTTAACGCCAGCGACCTTGAACTGGCGCAAGCAATTCTCGTCCAATAATCATCTTTGTATTTCGGAGTCATTCCATGCGTAGCCCGCTGATCGCCGCCACCCTTGGCCTGCTGTTGTTGGCCGACGTTGCCCAGGCACAAACCCTGGTGGCCACCAGTAACATCATTGTTCGCGCCTCTGGCCGCACCATTGATTTCACCTCGGACACCACCACCTCCATCCGCGACTCCAAAGTCGTGCGCGAAGCCCACGATGACGCGGCCAGTTTCGTCGCCACCAACGGCGAGATTCGTGGCGCACAGTTGGAAGCGGCCTTCGACACCCTGCGCACCCGCCTGCCGGAAGCGCGCGACGCCAGTGACCAGACCCTCGCCGAAGCTATTCTCGCTCTGTGAGGCGCCTTGTCGCCTGGCTCCTGGCCGGGACTGTGCTGCTATGTGCCAGCGCAGCCCAGGCCAGCCTACAACTGCGGCTCAAGCCAGAAGGCTTGAGCCCGGCCGAACAGCAGGCCAGCCAGGCATTGCTTGATGAGGCGATGCGCGCATTGCCGCCGCGCTTTATCGAGCAGTTGGACCGTCGCATTGATGTCGGCTGGACCGACAAGATGCCCCAAAACGCTTACGGCCAGGCCTCCCTGGTGTCCGAACTGGACCTCAACCGCAACCTCCTGGCCAGCCTGACCGACGGCAGCGCCGCCACCCAGAAAACCAATCGTCCCCACGGCACCGTGCGCCGGGAAATGCTCGCCACCGTGCTGCATGAATTGACCCACATCTATGACCGCGCACGCCTGTGGTCCAAAGACGAGCGCGCGCTGATACAGCGTTGCAGCCGCCAGAACAACATCACCGGCCTGATCGGCCTGCCCGATCAATGCCGTGGCCAGAATGACCGGCGCTTCACCCTCAGCGATGACCCGCGCCTGCTGGACCTGGCGGGCTGGCCGCAATATGTCGGCCGTCGCGGTGAACGCGAACAACATAACCGTCAGGTCGCGCGCAGCCCGGACATCTACGAAACCACCAGCCCGCTGGAGTTCGTAGCGGTCAATATGGAGTACTTCCTCCTCGACCCAAGCTATGCCTGCCGACGCCCCGCGCTGTTCCGCTATTACAAGGAACACTTCGGCTGGGCCCCACCGGAACAAGACACCTGCGCCAAGACCTACGCGTTCCTCAACGCCGGCAATGATTTCGCCAAGACACCGTTGGGCCACGTCGACCCGGAGCGGGTCTACGAAATCGACTACCTGCTGGCCGAAGCCAACCAGAACCTGGTCAGCCGCTGGGGCCACAGCATGTTGCGCCTGGTGATCTGCGCGCCGGGCCGCCCCCGTGGGCCGGACTGCCGGCTCGATTTGGACCAGCACCTGGTGCTGTCCTATCGGGCGTTCGTCGGTGACGTGCAGTTGTCCAGTTGGGATGGCCTGGTGGGCAAGTACCCGTCACGGCTGTTCGTGTTGCCATTGGCTCAGGTGATCGACGAATACACCAAGACCGAACTGCGCGGCCTGGCGTCCGTGCCCCTGAAACTGTCACGCCAAGAGATCAACGACACCGTCGAGCACGCTGCTGAAATGCACTGGAGCTATGACGGCAACTATTATTTCCTTTCCAACAACTGCGCGGTCGAAAGCCTGAAGCTTCTGCGCAGCGGCAGCGCCAACCCGCAGCTGACCGGCCTGGACAACATCACGCCTAATGGCCTGCTGGAAGTGCTGCAAGCCCGTGGCCTGGCGGATACCAGCGTACTCAACGACAAACGCGAGGCCATGCGTCTGGGGTATCACTTCGACTCCTTCCGCGAACGCTACCAGGCCATGTTCGACGTTCTGCGCAAACACCTGCCGATCAAGCAGACCCAGGTTGAAGACTGGCTGTCACTCAGCGCCGAAGAGCGGCGCCAGTGGTTCGACCAGGCTGACCTGCGCACCAGCGCCGCACTGCTGCTGCTGGAACAGGCGAGCTTTCGCAAACAGCTCATGCTGGCCCAGGACGAAGTCAAGCAACGCTACCTCGGCGCCCGTGAACTGAAGAACGGCGGCATGGAGAAAGCCAACGCCACACTGCAGCAGATCCTCGCCAACAGTGGCTTCCTCAGCCGCCCGGCGGAACTGCTCGGCAGCGGTGGCTATGGCCTGCCGCAACCGTCGGAAGCAAAGCGCCTGGAGTCGGAAAGCGCCGAGCGCCAGAAGCAGTTGCAATCACTCACCGGTGAGCTGGATAAAGAGGTGAGGGCGCTGCTGGACCCGTCCCGCGCCGCCGAGATTGCCGCGTGTGAAGCCAACCTCAAGCAGGTGGGTGAACACCTGCGCAAACTGCACAAAGCAGCGGGCGGCCTCGAGCTGCCCTGAAGTACCTGAGATAAACACATTCCAATGTGGGAGGGGGCTTGCCCCGGATTACGGTGTCTCCGCAGCAAATAAGCTGACTGACACGCCGCTATCGGGAGCAAGCCCCACCACATTTGAAATGTGTACGTCTGAAGACCGTGCATCTTCCCACCACCAACTGTTTTGCCAACGAAAGCTGGCTGAAAGCTTACGCGTCTAGGATCGCCCCCAACTGCCGGCAACAGACCGGCTGTACACAACAACAATGGTGATCCCCGATGTCCGCCCGTACCCGCCTGTTCGCCCCAACTCCACCCGTAAGCCTCGTGCCCTTCGTTCTGCGCTGACCCCACCCCGGTTCGCCATTCCCTAGCCGCGCTACGCCTGGAGTATTCCTATGCTGACTTTCCTTGGCTTTGCCATGGTCATCACGTTCATGTTCCTGATCATGACCAAGCGCCTGTCCGCGCTGATCGCCCTGATCATCGTGCCTATCCTGTTCGCGCTGTTCGGCGGTTTCGCACCGAAGATCGGCCCGATGATGCTCGAAGGCATCACCAAGCTCGCGCCGACCGGCGTGATGCTGATGTTCGCCATCCTCTACTTTGCCCTGATGATCGACTCCGGCCTGTTCGACCCGGCCGTGCGCAAGATCCTCAAGATGGTCAAGGGCGACCCGCTGAAGGTATCGGTCGGCACCGCCGTGCTGGCCCTGGTGGTGTCCCTCGACGGTGATGGCGCCACCACTTACATGATCTGCGTGGCCGCCATGCTGCCGCTGTACCAGCGCATCGGCATGAGCCCGCGGATCATGGCCGGCCTGATCATCCTCGCCGGTGGCGTGATGAACATGACGCCTTGGGGTGGCCCGACCGCCCGTGCCGCCAGTGCGCTGCACGTGGACCCCTCGGATATTTTCGTACCGATGATCCCGGCAATGGCCGCCGGTGTAGTCGCGATCCTGGTGATTGCCTACATGTACGGCAAGCGCGAACGTGCGCGCCTGGGTGAACTGCACCTGCAAGTCGACGAGATCGACCACAGCGAGATCAGCGTGTCGCAATACCCGGATGCCCGCCGTCCGAAGCTGATCTGGTTCAACGGCGCCCTGACCCTGGCTCTGATGTGCACCCTGATCGCCGGCCTGTTGCCGCTGCCGGTGCTGTTCATGGTGGCGTTCAGTATCGCGATGATCGTCAACTACCCGTGCCTGCAACAGCAGAAAGACCGCGTCGCCGCCCACGCCGGCAGCGTATTGGCCGTGGTGGGACTGATCTTCGCCGCTGGGATCTTCACCGGCATCCTGTCGGGCACCGGCATGGTCGATGCCATGTCCAAGAGCCTGCTGGCCGTGATTCCGGAAGCCATGGGCCCTTACCTGGCGGTGATCACCGCGCTGGTGAGCATGCCGTTCACTTTCTTCATGTCCAACGATGCGTTCTACTACGGCGTACTGCCGGTACTGGCTGAAGCCGCCAGCCACTACGGCATCACCGCCGTGGAAATGGCCCGCGCTTCCATCGTTGGCCAGCCCGTGCACTTGCTCAGCCCCCTGGTACCGTCGACCTACCTGCTGGTGGCCTTGGCCGGTATCGAGTTTGGCGATCACCAGCGCTTCACCCTGAAGTGGGCAGTACTGGTATGCCTGTGCATAATGTTCGCCGCATTGCTGATGGGGATTTTTCCGCTGTTCAGCACTCTATAATCGTACAACCCACTGCGCCGGCCCCACTGCTGGCACGGTTTAACACTTGCTCAAAGGAATACACATGGAATGGCTGACCAATCCGGAAATCTGGATTGCCTTCTTCACCCTGACGGCCCTCGAGATCGTCCTGGGCATCGATAACATCATCATGATTTCGATCCTGGTCAGCCGCATGCCCAAGCATATGCAGGCACGCACCCGGATCTTCGGCCTGGCCCTGGCCATGGTCACGCGTATTCTGCTGCTGTTGTCGATCACCTGGGTCATGCGCTTGACCGACGACCTGTTCGTGGTCTTCGGCGAGGGTATTTCGGGTCGCGACCTGATCCTGTTCTTCGGTGGCCTGTTCCTGCTGTGGAAAAGCTCCCAGGAGATGTACCACGCCCTGGAAGGTGAAGACGAAACCCACGACGAACCCAAGGGCGCCGGTGGCAAGTTCATCTACACCATCATCCAGATCGCGATCATCGACATCGTGTTCTCCCTGGACTCGGTGATCACCGCCGTGGGCATGGTCTCCCATGTACCCGTCATGGTTGCCGCGATCATCGTTGCGGTATTGGTGATGATGCTGGCTGCCGGCACCATCAGCGACTTCATCGACAAGCACCCGTCGCTGAAGATGCTGGCGCTGTCATTCCTGCTGGTGGTGGGTACCGTGCTGATCGCCGAATCCTTCGACGTGCACGTGCCAAAAGGCTACGTCTACTTCGCTATGGCGTTCTCGCTGGCGGTGGAAGCGGTCAATATCAAGATGCGTACCGCGATCGCGAAAAAGAAGAAACAGCAGGATCCTGTGAAACTGCGCAAGGACATTCCGGGTCAATAAACCCGAGCCAGACAAAAAAGGGGCTTTTATAAGCCCCTTTTTTTCATCCATAAAAAGCTGATTTCATGACAGTTTTGTTTCAATCCCAACTTTAGCTATGCGATGCTGGCGCCGAGCCCATTCGCCAACTACAGCTTAACTACAAGACGTAGAACGGCACGCGGCAATTCTCATTTGCGCCAAATGGCGCACACCCACACGGGGGGCCGAGCATGCTGACCTTGCTCAATCTGCTTTCCGCCGTGACCCTGCTTATCTGGGGCACGCACATCGTCCGTACCGGCATCTTGCGAGTCTACGGCTCCAACCTGCGTCAAGTCATCGGGCAGAACATGTCCAAGCGCTGGCTGGCATTTGTCGCCGGTATCCTGGTGACCGCCATGGTGCAAAGCAGCAACGCCACGGCGATGCTGGTGACGTCCTTTGTCGGCCAAGGCCTGATGGGGTTGGTGCCCGCCCTGGCGACCATGCTCGGGGCCGACGTCGGTACCGCACTGATGGCACGGGTGCTGACGTTCGACCTGTCCTGGCTGTCGCCGTTGCTGATCTTTCTCGGGGTGATTTTCTTCCTGTCGCGCAAACAGACGCGGGCAGGGCAGTTGGGTCGGGTCGGAATAGGCCTCGGGCTGATCATCCTCGCGCTGCAATTGATCGTCGAAGCCGCCGGGCCGATTACCCATGCCCAGGGTGTGAAGGTGCTGTTCGCCTCACTGACCGGCGATATTTTGCTCGATGCACTGATCGGCGCGTTGTTCGCGATGATTTCCTACTCCAGCCTCGCCGCCGTCCTACTGACCGCCACCCTGGCCGGCGCCGGGGTGATCGGCTTGCACGTGGCCATCGGCCTGGTGATCGGGGCGAACATCGGCAGCGGCGTGCTGGCCTTCCTCAGCACCAGCATGCAGAACGCTGCCGGTCGCCAGGTCGCGTTGGGCAGCTTGCTGTACAAACTGATCGGCCTGCTGCTGATTATCCCGGTGCTCGACCCGCTGGTGCTGTGGATGGACGGCCTGGACTACAGCGCACAAGGCATGGTCATCACCTTCCACCTGCTCTACAACGTCAGCCGCTGCCTGATCCTGCTGCCCACCATCGGTCCGATGGCCAAGCTGTGCGCCGGGTTGCTGCCGGAGCGGGACGAGGTCAACGGCAAGGCCAAACCGCGCCACCTGGACCCCACAGCCCTGGCCACGCCGAGCCTGGCGCTGGCCAATGCCGCGCGCGAAACCCTGCGCCTGGGCGACCTGATCGACAACATGCTCACCGCCATGCAGGAAGTACTGCGCGGCAAACAGACTGCCATCACCCAGGAAATACGCAGCCTCAGCGATGACGTCGAGGCACTCTACAGCGCGATCAAGCTCTACCTGGCGCAGATGCCCCGCGAAGACCTCAGCGAGCAAGACAGTCGGCGCTGGGCGGAAATCATCGAGCTGTCGATCAACCTGAAACTGGCCGGTGACCTGATCGAACGCATGCTGCGTAAAGTCCAGCAGCAGAAAACCTCGCAGCGTCGCCAATTCTCCGAAGTGGGCCTGGAAGAACTCACCGGCCTGCACAGCCAGTTGATCGCCAACCTGCGCCTGGGGCTGTCGGTATTCCTCAGTGCCGACCCGGAAAGCGCCCGCCAACTGCTGCGTGAAAAGCGCCGCTTCCGCGCCCAGGAGCGCCGCCTGGCCCACGCTCACGTCAGCCGCCTGCAACGCAAGATCGTGCAGAGCCTGGAGACCAGCTCCCTGCACTTGGAGCTGATTGCCGACATGAAGCGCTTGAACTCGTTGTTTTGCAGCAGTGCTTATGTAGTCTTGGAAACGTCCGACACCGGCGCACTCTCCGCCGAAGATATTGCCGACATCACACATTCGCCCTGAACGTACGATGGCCCGTGAAGTCAGTTAAAGCTGACCTCACTCGCCAGGAAGCTTGTTATGCGTCGCCTGTTGTTCGCTTGCCTGCTCATGGGTTCTGCCCACGTCTTCGCCTTTGACCGCCTGCAGGTCGAGGGTTACACCTTGCCCAACGGCCTGCAATTGTTGCTTAAACCGGGCACCGAGCGTGGCCATGTGGCGATTCGCCTGGTGGTCGGCGTGGGCCTGGACGATTTCAGCTGCGAAGACAAGGAACTGCCGCACCTGCTCGAACACTTGCTGTTCAGCGGCATCGACGGTGGCGGCGAAGGCGAGCTGGAAGACCGCATGCAAGCCCTGGGCGGTGAGTGGAACGCCTACACCAGCAACGCCGACACCACTTTTGTGATCGAGGCGCCAGCACAAAACCAGCGCAAGGTGCTGGACCTGCTGCTGGCGATCATCACCCGCACCGAGTTGACCGACGCCAATATCAACGCGGCCAAGCAGGTGGTCGAGCGCGAAGACGGCGGTCATTACTCCCACCTGCAACGCCTGCTCGACCGCCAGGACCTGGGCCACACCGCCAGCAATCAGTTGGCGGTTGAGCTGGGGCTCAAATGCGCCGAACGCGCCCAGGTCGATCACCTGACCCGCGATCAACTGCAGACGCTGCGCAAAAATTGGTACGCCCCCAACAACATGACCTTGATCATCGTCGGTGACCTCGACAAACTGCTGCCCGCCTATCTGGAACGCACCTACGGCCGACTGGACCCGGTCGAACCCAGCGAGCACCCGGCGCTGCCGCAAATCCAGCACGCCGCCGCCAGCCACCGCGACCTGATCCACGGCTGGGTGGGTGACAGTGCCAAACTGCACTGGCTGTTCCCCGAGCCGGTGCTGGACGACCAGCATGATGAAACCTACGACCTGCTCAAGGATTACCTGGACTGGGCGCTGTACCGCCAACTGCGCCTCAAGCATGGGTTGTCCTACGGCCCCTGGAGCGAGCGCGAAGTGCTCGGTGGCGTTGGCTTCCTCAGCCTGAATGCCGACCTCGAGCGGGACAACCTCCCCGAGGCCGAGCAGGTGCTACAGGATCTCAAGACTCAACTGCTCAAGGATGGCCTTGACCCGACGGTATTCGCGCGCCTCAAACAGGCCGCCATCGCCCGCCAGGCCTGGGCCGTGCAGGGCAACAGCGCGCTGGCCGACTATTATTGGAGCGCCTCGGGCGATTATGACAACGGCCACTTCAGCGACCCGGTCAAACGCATCAAGGCCGTGAACCTGGAGCAGACCAGCCAGGCCATGCGCGAGTTGCTCAAGCAACCAGGTTACTGGCGCATCGAAAAGCCGCTGCTGAGTTACGACATGCTCAACTGGATCGGCGCCGGCGTCCTCGGGCTGACTGCCATTGTGTTGATCGGCGTGCGCCGTTATCGCAAACGGATCGCGTAATGAGGCACCGAACCCTGGCCTAAGACGTTATTCTGTCTGGGATTTTTTCCTACAAAGACTGCGAACCGCCGAATGCAAAACCTGACCCGCTTAATCACCCGCATCCTCGAACTGATGAAGCGCTACCCAGGGGTGATTGCACTCGGCGGTTTTGTCTCGGGTGTGTGCAGCTTCATCCTGGTGGATCGCCAGCAGGGCATGGCCAGTTGGATCGCGGTGATCATGCTGGTGAGCTGGCTGTGGCTGATGTTGGAAAACAGCTTTACCCAGCTGTTCACCAAGGTCTTCAAGCGCGAAATCCCCGAACCCCTGCTGCGCTACGCGACCCAGATGATCCATCAGGAGAGTCTGTTCTTCGTATTGCCGTTCTTTTTCGTCACCACGGCCTGGAACAGCGGCCAATCCGTGTTCACCGGCCTGCTCGGCGCGGCCGCTTTGGTGTCGATCGTCGACCCGCTGTACTACAAGTGGCTGGCGCCCAAGCGCTCGTTGTTCCTCGCGCTGCACACCCTGACCTTGTTCGCCGCACTGCTTACTGCGCTGCCGATCATTTTGCACCTGACCACCGCCGAAAGTTACAAACTCGCCCTCGGCGTGGCCATGGCCTTGTCGATTCCAAGCCTGGCGGTCAGCCTGCCGCTGCGCAGCCTCAAAGGCTGGGCGATGTTGCTCGGAGTGACGGCCGCCATTGGCTGTGCGGGTTGGTTCCTGCGCAGTTGGGTGCCGCCGGCCACGTTGTGGATGACCGAAGTGGCGATCAGTACCCAATTGCAGGACCGCACGCCCGGCGACGACCTCAAGGAAGTCAACGCCAGCCAACTGCGCGGCACCGGGCTCTACGCCTACACCGCGATCAACGCGCCGCGCGGCCTGGATGAGCGCATCTACCACGTGTGGAAATTCAACGGCAAAGAGGTCGACCGCATCGCCCTGGACATCCACGGCGGACGCAAGGAGGGCTACCGCGCCTGGACCCACAAGCAGAACTTCCCGCCCGAAGCGGTAGGGCGCTGGCAAGTCCAGGTGTTGACGGAGGACGGTCAGGTGATCGGCGTGCTGCGTTTTAAAGTGACGGACACAGCACAAACCGACAACCCAAAGTAGGCAGGATCGTGCTATTACGTAGGAATTGTGGATAGCCAGACAAGCTCGGAGCTTATGACCAGTAGTACCACGGCCGGCGCAGCCCACCTCGATACGTCCACCGCTCCCCCGTTACTGCGGATTACAGGGGACTGGACGCTTGCCCACTACGCAAACCTGAAGAAGCTGTCGGACAAGCTCGACGGCCAATACGACGCCGGCGCGCGCATCGACCTCAATGGCCTTGGCGCCCTGGATACCGCGGGTGCCTCGCTGCTGGTGGAGCTGCTGGGGCCCACCCGTATCGAGCAATCCGCCGAACAGACCGACTGCAACCTGTCCGCCGCCGACCGCGCGCTGCTCAAGACCGTCTACCGCTCCCTCAACGATTTTTGCGTGCCGGACAAAGCGCCGGAAGAAGCCACCGGCATTCAGGTGCTGGCGCGTATCGGCGGCGCCGTAGACAAGGTCTGGCAAGACAGCAAGCAACTGCTGGGCTTTATCGGCCTGATCCTCGAAACCTTCGCCCGGGGTATTTTCCGGCCCAAGCGCTGGCGCCTGACGCCGATGGTCGCCCATCTTGAGCAGGTCGGCCTCGACGCCGCGCCTATCGTCGCGTTGCTGACCTTTCTGGTGGGCGCCGTGGTGGCGTTCCTCGGCGCTACAGTGCTCAAGAGCTTCGGCGCGACTATTTTTACCGTGGACCTGGTGGCGTTCTCTTTCCTGCGGGAGTTCGGCGTATTGCTCACCGCCATCCTGATTGCCGGTCGCACCGCCAGCGCCTTTACCGCGCAAATCGGCTCAATGAAGGCCAATGAAGAAATCGACGCCGTCCGCACCTTGGGCCTGGACCCGATGGAGTTGCTGGTGTTGCCGCGCGTGCTGGCGTTGCTGGTTGCACTGCCGATGCTGACATTTATGGCAATGCTGGCGGGGATCGTCGGCGGCGGCGTGGTGTGCGCCGTGGCTCTGGACATCTCGCCAGCGATGTTCCTCTCGCTGCTGCAATCGGACATTGGCGTACAGCACTTCCTGGTCGGCATGGTAAAAGCCCCGTTCTTCGCCTTTCTGATCGCCGCCATCGGCTGCCTGGAAGGCTTCAAGGTCAGCGGCAGCGCCGAATCGGTCGGCGCCCACACCACCTCCAGCGTGGTGCAATCGATCTTTGTGGTGATCGTGCTGGATGCGGTTGCCGCGTTGTTCTTCATGGAGATGGGCTGGTGAGTCGTCTACACCGTGCGCCCACCGAGGCGGTGATTGAAGTGCGTGGCCTGTGCAATCGCTTTGGCAGCCAGAGCGTGCACGAGAATCTCGACCTGGATTTGTACAAGGGCGAGATCCTTGCGGTGGTCGGCGGCTCAGGCAGCGGCAAGTCGGTGCTGTTGCGCAGCATCGTCGGCCTGCGCCGGCCCAGTGAAGGCGAAGTGCGGGTGTTCGGTAAGAACCTGCCGAGCTTGCCGGAACATGAACGCTCGCTGGTGGAACGGCGCTTTGGCGTACTGTTCCAGAAGGGCGCGCTGTTTTCCTCGCTGACGGTGACCGAAAACGTGGCGCTGCCGCTGATCGAACATGCCGGGCTCAGCCGCCGAGATGCCGAGCACTTGGCTGCGGTCAAGCTGGCCTTGGCCGGGCTGCCGCTGTCGGCGGCCGATAAATACCCCGCGTCGCTGTCCGGCGGCATGATCAAGCGCGCTGCCCTGGCGCGGGCGTTGGCGCTGGACCCGGACATCCTGTTTCTCGACGAGCCCACCGCCGGCCTCGACCCGATCGGCGCGGCGCAATTCGATCAACTGATCCTCACCCTGCGCGATGCGTTGGGCCTGAGCGTGTTCCTGGTCACCCATGACCTGGACACGCTCTACACCATCACCGACCGCGTGGCGGTGCTGGCGCAGAAGAAGGTGCTGGTGGCCGATGCCATCGATATCGTCTCGGAAACGAACGACGCCTGGATTCACGAATACTTCCACGGCCCCCGAGGCCGCGCGGCATTGGATGCCGCTCAACCGCTCAACGAGGTATGACATGGAAACCCGAGCCCATCATGTGATGATCGGTCTGTTCAGCGTGATCGTGGTGGTCGGCGCGATGCTGTTTGGCCTGTGGCTGGCCAAATCCAGCGTCGACAGCGCCTTTCAGGATTACGAAGTGATCTTCAACGAAGCGGTCAGCGGCCTGTCCCAGGGCAGCTCAGTGCAATACAGCGGGATCAAGGTGGGCGACGTCATCAGCCTGCGCCTGGACCCCAAGGACCCGCGCCGCGTACTCGCGCGCATTCGCCTGGCCGGCCAGACACCGATCAAGGAAGACACCCAGGCCAAACTCGCACTGACCGGCATCACCGGCACCTCGATCATCCAACTCAGCGGCGGCACGCCGCAAAGCCCGGAGCTCAAGGGCAAGGACGGCAACCTGCCGGAGATCATCGCCTCACCATCGCCTATCGCGCGGTTGCTGAATAACAGCAACGACCTGATGACCAGCATCAACCTGCTGCTGCACAACGCCAACGACATGTTCTCTGCGCAGAATGTCGAGCGCCTCAGCAACACCTTGGACCATCTGGAACAAACCACCGGCGCGATTGCCGATCAGCGTGGAGATATCAAGGTAGTGATGCAGCAATTGATGCAGGTGAGCAAACAGGCCGGGGCCGCCCTGGAGCAGACTACCGCGCTGATGCGCAACGCCAACGGCCTGCTCAGCGATCAAGGCAAACAGGTGTTCGGCAGCGCCGAACAGGCCATGAAATCCCTTGAACAAAGCACCGCCACCATCAACACCTTGCTGACCAACAACAAGGACTCGGTGAACAGCGGCATGCAGGGTCTCAACGAACTGGCGCCGGCCGTGCGCGAACTGCGCGAAACCCTCGGTTCACTGCGCGCCATCTCTCGCCGCCTGGAAGCCAACCCCAGCGGTTACCTGCTGGGCAGCGACAAGAACAAGGAGTTCACGCCATGAAGCGTGCTTACCAAATGATCGCCCCTGTGGCCTTGGCGCTGATCAGCGCGTGTTCGATCCTGCCCAAGGCGGATCCGTCGGACGTCTACCGACTGCCCTCGGCCCAGGCCGCCAACCAGGGAGCGCCGGTCAGTTGGTCGCTGCGCCTGGCAAAGCCGCAGACCAGTGAGTTCCTCGACAGCCCGCGCATCGCCGTGGTGCCCAATGGCGATTTGATCAGCAGCTATGCGAACTCACGCTGGAGCGACCCGGCGCCCGTGCTCTTGCGTAATCGCTTGATGGACGGGTTCCAACGCGATGGGCGAGTGACGCTGTTGAGCACCGACGACACCAACCTGCAGGCCGACTATGAGTTGGGCGGGCAGTTGCAGGCGTTTCAGAGTGAGTACCGGGGGAGTGCGGTGGAGGTGGTGATCCGCCTCGACGCACGCCTGGTGCGTGGGAGTGATCAGCGGATTATTGCCAGCCGGCGGTTTGAAGTGCACCAGGCGGTGACCGACACCAAAGTGCCGGCCGTGGTGGCCGGGTTTGGGTTGGCGGGAGATCAGTTGAACAGGCAGGTGATGGAGTGGGTTGTTCAGCAGGGCAACGGGGCGGTGAAACGCTGAGGGCCTCGTCGGGGGCAAGCCCCTCCCACAGGTTGATCTGCGAACACATTCAAATGTGGGAGGGGGCTTGCTCCCGATAGCTATTTAAGACTCAGCCAAAGAACCAGTAGCACACCGCAATCGCCGCCACCACACCGGCAAACTCAGCCAGCAACGCGCACCCTACGGCATGCCGCGCCCGCTGGATGCCCACCGAACCGAAGTACACCGCCAACACATAAAAGGTGGTTTCCGTACTGCCCTGAATTGTCGCCGCCACCAACGCCGGGAAGCTGTCCACCCCCTGGGTCTGCATGGTCTCGATCAACATCGCCCGCGCCGCGCTGCCGGAGAATGGCTTGACCATCGCGGTCGGCAAGGCGTCGACAAAGCGTGTGTCCATGCCCGTCCAGGCCACCACATGGCGAATACCTTCGAGGCCCAGATCCAGCGCGCCGGAGGCCCGTAACACGCCCACCGCACACAGCATCGCCACCAGATAGGGCAACAGGTTCTTGGCGACATCGAAGCCTTCTTTGGCCCCTTCGACAAACGCCTCGTACACCTTCACCTTGCGCAACGCGCCGATCAGCAGGAACAGCATGATCAGGCCGAACAACGTCAGGTTGCCGAGGATCGACGACAGCCCGGCCAATGCGGTGGCTGAGAGGGTCGCCAGCAGGGCCATGAACCCACCCAGTACCAACGCGCCTGGAATCAGATAGGCCAGCACCACCGGGTCCCACAGCCGCAGTCGCTGCATCACCGCTACCGACAGCAGGCCGACCAATGTGGATGCACTGGTGGCCAGCAGGATCGGCAGGAATACCAGTGTCGGATCTGGCGCACCTTGCTGGGCGCGATACATGAAGATCGTCACCGGCAACAGGGTCAGGGAGGATGCATTGAGCACCAGAAACAGGATCTGCGCGTTAGTCGCCGTGTTAGGGATGGGATTGAGCTCTTGCAGCGCCTTCATGGCCTTCAGGCCGATAGGTGTTGCTGCGTTATCCAGGCCCAAGCCGTTGGCGGCAAAGTTGAGGGTGATCAGGCCAATGGCCGGGTGACCGGCTGGCACTTCCGGCATCAAGCGCAGGAACAGCGGGCCAAGGGCCTTGGCCAGCCATTCGACAATCCCGGCTTTTTCGGCGATACGCAAAAAGCCCAGCCATAACGTCAGGGTGCCGAACAACAGCACCATCACTTCCACCGACAATTTGGCCATGGCGAAAATGCTTTCGACCATCGCCGCAAAAATCCCGGCGTTACCGCCCACCAGCCATTGCGCCAGTGCTGACACCATTGCCACGACAAAGAAGCCAAGCCACAGGCCATTGAGCATCAGTTGAATCCCCCGAAAGATGGGGCGAATGATAGCGGGGCTGACAGAAACGACAAACCCCGGATTTCCCGGGGTTTGTTTTGTTCAGCGGGTTATCAGCCGCGGCTGACCTCACCGACCGGCAGCGCCTGCTTGGTGCGCCAGTGCGGCAGGGAGTTCCAGTAGCGCTCGCCCTTGGCGTCGTCGTACATGCCTTCCCAACGGGAGATGACCAGCACGGCCAGGGCGTTACCGATCACGTTCAGTGCGGTACGGGCCATGTCCATGATGCGGTCGACACCGGCGATGAACGCCAAGCCTTCCAGCGGGATGCCGACGCTGCCCAGGGTGGCCAGCAGCACCACAAAGGACACGCCCGGCACACCGGCGATGCCTTTGGAGGTGACCATCAGGGTCAATACCAGCATCAGTTGCTGGCCGATGGACAGGTCGATGCCGTAAAGCTGGGCGATAAAGATCGCCGCGATGCTCTGGTACAGGGTCGAACCGTCAAGGTTGAACGAGTAGCCGGTCGGTACCACGAAGCTGCAGATGGCCTTCGGCGCGCCGTAGGCTTCCATCTTCTCGATCACGCGCGGCAGCACGGTTTCGGAACTGGCAGTGGAGTAGGCCAGCACCAACTCGTCCTTGAAGATGCGCATCAGCTTGATCACCGAGAAGCCAAACAGGCGCGCGATCAGCCCCAGGATCACAAAGGCGAAGAACAGGATGGCGACGTAAACCAGGATCACCAGCTTGGCCAGTGGCAGCAACGAAGCGAAGCCGAAGTTGGCGACAGTCACCGCGATCAGCGCGAATACACCAATGGGGGCGTACTTCATGATCATGTGGGTGACTTTGAACATGCTCTCGGACACGCCCTGGAACATGGTCACCAACGGCTCGCGCAGTTCAGGCTTGAGGCTCGACAAGCCCAGGCCGAACAGCACCGAGAAGAAGATGATCGGCAGCATCTCGCCACGGGCGACTGCGGCGAAGATGTTCGATGGGATCAGGTTGAGGATGGTCTGGATGAACGCATGCTCATGCTGCACCTCGGCGGCGGTCGCCTGGTACTTGGAAATATCGACGGTACCCAAGGTACTCATGTCGATGCCTGCACCTGGGTGGAACAGGTTGGCCAGCAGCAGCCCGACCACGATGGCGATGGTGGTGACCACTTCAAAGTAAAGGATGGTTTTGACGCCGATGCGCCCGAGTTTTTTCGCGTCACCGACACCGGCAATGCCGACGATCAGTGAGGAAATCACAATCGGGATCACGATCATCTTGATCAGGCGGATAAAGATATCGCCCGCAGGCTGCAGCACATTGCTGATCCACCAGGCCTTTTCAGCACTGAAATGGTTGAGCACTGCACCGATTGCAATCCCCAGCACCAAACCGATGAGGATCTGCCAGGCGAGGCTTAGCTTTGCCTTCTTCATGTCATTACCCTTACTTCAAGTGAACTTAAGGCAAATGCGCCAGCTGCAACGCTCGAGAGCGAAAAAGTGTGTGCATCTGCCTCCATGAAAGGTCACCGCAGCGTGGCCGAAATGGCTTACTGGCAGGCGAAAAAAGGCGCAACTATTCCCATGCAAGGGGACGACGTCTAATGCCGTAAACGCCTACCCTATGCCGAATCGGCATGACTTTTTTTCATAATAACTGTCCGAACGGTCAGTTCAAATGTGACATTTTGTCCAGTGAATATGCCGTGAACCGGCCAGTTCAGGCTCGCGCAGAGATTCTGCACGTCATGACGAGGTTGGCAGAAATGCCCGAGAAGTCTGCCGTCGAACGTCGGAAACGTCCTATAGCGCGAGCAAAACTTTCTCGATAGATGGTCGCCCCGACACATCAAGTAATGGTTGGTAAAAAACAGAACCAAGATTTGCGGCTATGGGCGGCATATGAGGCGGGAATGAGGGTCACAAGCCCGCCGCAAGTTCAGCAAGCCGTGGGCTTGTGAACCTGCGTCGCAGCTTTTCGCCTGACCCGGCCCTTGCGCAGGCACTCCCTGTGCCCGTAGGTCACGCCGATCCCAATTGATCAGAACAACCCGGCCCCCTGGTCATGCATCGCCCTTGGCGGGCGATGCAAACAGAAAGAAGCGGGGGGCTTCTTTCTATGGACGCTGATTGCGCAGACGACAGACGCGTCAGACGCAACCTAGTACCAATTCGGATCTTTCTTCAGTTGCTCCATCAGCAGCTTCTGCATGCCTTCGTCCGGCTTACCGATAAAACGGTAATCGGCGTGCCGCGTCGGGGACTTATCAGCCGGCAAACCCGCCGGGACTTCCACCAACATGGCGTAGGCATCTTCCTTGTCGAGGCTGAAGGCGACGATCAGCCGCTTATTAAGGCATGTGTCCGCGGTTTCGCAGAGCGGCCCCACAAGATACTTGTCGCCATCTTCTTCCACGGCATTCATTTGCTCGGCCGTGCCGGACAAGTTCAACACCCATTCCGGCAGGCGCTCTTCTTTCTTCACTACGTCTTGCCAGGTCTCGCGGTACTGCGGATCCGCACTGAGCAATTCGTTGGCCCGGGATTGGCCATCATTGGCGGCCATCGCCAAGCCACTGCCGCCCAAGAGCAAGGCGGCAGCAATAGCTTTGAGGGACAAAGTGGTCATATTCAGCCTCGGCCGCGACGACCAAAGAAGAACGAAGCAATGAACATCACCAGGAAGACGACAAAGAGAATCTTGGCGATACCCGTGGCGGTGCCCGCGATACCACCGAAGCCCAGGACTGCAGCCACAATGGCGATGATCAGAAATGTGATTGCCCAACTCAACATGGTGATTCTCCTTATGCTTCTTTAAGAGGTAACAGCGGTAGTGCCGGACGGTCGCTCGACATCAAGCGACCGACTTTGTTGCCTAAAACACCCAACGCTCTTGGGTCGGCAGCTCGCCCAGGGTGGAATCCTGATCGGCCACACGCAGTTGCGGGGCGGTTACATCAGCGGTACGGCTGCCAATGGAACTGAAATGGGTCTGGGCCGTTACCGGACGGTCGAACGACGGGACTTGCTGCGGACTCTGCTGCCATTGCTGCAACTGCTGGCCTGCGATCAGCGTGACCATCAGGGCCAAGCTGGCAAACAGCCCTTGTTGCAAGCGCAGCGGCGATACACGCAGTTGGCTGAGGCTTTGGCGAGTCATGCTGCTGTTCTCCCGCATTCTGATTATTCGTTGGGATAGCTATTGCAGAGCGCATGCCAGCTTTTTTGCAAAATAAAATTCAATAAAATCAATAGGTTAAATATACGCGCTAGGGCAATCGCCCAGCATCCTGCACGATGCCCCCCCGTACGCCGTGCGAAATGCACGATGGTCAATGGTCGGGTGAAGGGATAGAAAGCGGATGGGATGTTGCCGAACTGGCAAGACAGCATGAAAACGCCATCAGGCGGGGCTTTGTAGGAAGCAATGCAGATACCCGCACGACGCTGCCTTTTATCGATCAGAATAAACCATGCAACTTGCCCGATTATTCCGGGACTAAACACCATCATTCATAGTTTAAGGAGCGCGGGACAGATGGAATCAGCCAAGGAACTTCAAGGCCGCATTCTTTTAGTGGATGACGAGTCCGCGATCCTCCGCACCTTCCGTTATTGCCTGGAAGATGAAGGCTACACCGTCGCCACCGCCAACAGCGCCGCCCAGGCCGATGCCCTGATGCAACGCCAGGTGTTCGATCTGTGCTTCCTGGACCTGCGCCTGGGTGAAGACAATGGCCTGGATGTGCTGGCCCAGATGCGGGTCCAGGCGCCGTGGATGCGTGTGGTGATCGTCACCGCCCATTCCGCCGTCGATACCGCCGTGGATGCGATCCAGGCCGGTGCTGCCGACTACCTGGTCAAGCCTTGCAGCCCCGATCAGTTGCGCCTGGCTACCGCCAAGCAGTTGGAAGTGCGCCAGCTTTCCGCACGCCTGGAAGCATTGGAAGGCGCCGTACGCCAGCAGAAAGACGGCCTCGACTCCCACAGCCCGTCGATGATGGTGGTGCTGGAAACCGCACGCCAGGTAGCCGGGACGGATGCCAACATTCTGATCCTCGGCGAATCCGGTACCGGTAAAGGCGAGCTGGCCCGGGCCATTCACGGCTGGAGCAAGCGCTCGAAAAAATCCTGCGTGACCATCAACTGTCCGTCGCTGACGGCAGAGCTGATGGAGAGCGAACTGTTCGGCCATAGCCGTGGCGCTTTTACCGGTGCCAGTGAGAGCACGTTGGGCCGGGTCAACCAGGCGGACGGCGGTACGCTGTTTCTCGACGAGATCGGCGACTTTCCCCTCACGCTGCAACCCAAGTTGCTGCGATTTATCCAGGATAAGGAATATGAGCGCGTGGGCGACCCGGTCACCCGGCGCGCCGATGTGCGCATCCTTGCCGCCACCAACCTGAACCTGGAAGACATGGTGCGCGACGGTCGTTTCCGCGAAGACTTGTTGTATCGCCTCAATGTCATCACCTTGCACCTGCCACCGCTGCGCGAGCGCAGTGAAGACATCCTCACCCTCGCAGACCGCTTCCTGGCGCGCTTCGTCAAGGAGTATGCCCGCCCGGCGCGAGGCTTCAGTGATCAGGCACGCGAAGCCCTGCTCAACTATCGCTGGCCCGGCAATATCCGTGAGCTGCGCAACGTGGTGGAGCGCGCCAGCATTATCTGCCCGCAGGAGAAGGTCGAAATCATCCACCTCGGCATGGCTGAGCAACCCACCAATAATGCCCCACGGATTGGCGCGGCGCTGAGCCTGGACGAGCTGGAGAAAGCGCATATCGGCGCCGTGCTCGCCACCAGCGACACCCTGGACCAGGCGGCCCGTACCCTCGGCATCGACGCGTCGACCCTGTACCGCAAACGCAAACAGTACAACCTGTGAGCTGCACCCTATGAAGCTCGCGATGACACTGCGCACTCGGTTGTTCCTGAGTATCTCAGCGCTGATCACCGTCGCCCTGTTGGGTCTGATCCTGGGTCTGGTCAGCGTCATGCAAATGGCCAAGACCCAGGAGTCCCTGATTCGCAGCAACTTCGTCACGCTGGACCTGGGGCTCAAACTGCGCCAAAGCCTTGGCGACCAATTGATCATGATGCTGGAACATCGTCCCGATCCGCAGGCATTGCAACGCGCCAAGCAGCGGTACTTCGACCTGCTGGACCAAGGCATCGCCCATGAGCAACGCGACGGTCATAGCCACGGTTTCAGCCAGGCGCGAACCCAATACCAGAACCTGCTGGACGCATTCGAGCAATCCCAGCAAGCGTCGCCACCGCCGGGCAGCAAGGAAAAACTCACCGAAGCCTTCAATGCGCTGCGCAATGGGCTGATTGATCAACATAAGCAGGCCCTGCAAAACATCAGCAACAGCGAGCACAAATCCCGCGCGCGCGCCTTGCTGATCGCCGGCTTGCTGGGGTTGGTGGGCCTTGCAGTGCTGATCATCGGATTTGTCACGGCCCATGGCATCGCCCGGCGATTTGGCGCGCCGATCGAAGCGCTGGCAAAAGCGGCGGACAAGATCGGTCAGGGCGATTTTGAAGTGACGCTACCGATCTCTTCGGCAGCGGAAATGAACCTGTTGACCCGTCGCTTCGGCCTTATGGCCGAGGCGGTGCGCCAGCATCAGGCGACGAATGTTGACGAACTGCTGGCGGGCCAGCAGCGCCTGCAAGCAGTGCTCGACAGCATCGACGACGGCCTGCTGATGATTGACCGCCAAGGCCGTCTGGAGCATCTCAACCCCGTTGCGCAACGCCAATTGGGCTGGGACGAGGAGCGCCTCGGCCAAGGCCTTGGCGAAGCGCTGGTGCGCCCGGAGCTGGATGAACAACTGCAACTGGTGTTGCGCGGCGGCAATCTGGAGCGCGCGCCGGAAGATCTGGAAGTCGAAGTCGAGGGCGAACTGCGTCTGCTGACCTACAGCCTCACCCCTGTCAGCCATACCCAGGGACACATTCTTGGGGCGGTGATGGTGCTGCACGACGTCACCGAACAGCGCGCCTTCGAGCGGGTACGCAGCGAATTCGTCTTGCGCGCCTCCCATGAACTGCGCACGCCGGTGACCGGCATGCATATGGCGTTCGGCCTGTTCCGTGAACGCGCGAAGTTCCCGCCGGAATCCCGTGAAGCGGACCTGCTGGATACGGTCAATGAAGAAATGCAGCGCCTGATGCAGTTGATCAACGACCTGCTCAACTTTTCGCGCTACCAGAACGGCCTGCAGAAACTCACCTTGGGACCGTGCGACGTGACCGATCTGCTCGAACACGCGCGCGCGCGCTTCGTGGAGCCCGCCAATGCGCAACACATCGAACTGCTGGTCGAAGTCCAATCAGATCTGCCACGGCTGTATGCCGACCAGGCGCAGCTGGAAAGGGTACTCGACAACCTGCTGGGCAATGCCCTGCGTCATACCGCCGACGGTGGGCAAATTCGCCTGCAGGCGCGAAGACATGGCGAACGGGTGATTATCAGCGTCGAAGACAACGGCGAAGGTATCGCTTATGGCCAACAAGGGCGCATCTTCGAACCCTTTGTCCAGGTTGGCCGCAAGAAGGGTGGCGCCGGCCTGGGGCTGGCGCTGTGCAAGGAGATCGTGCAATTGCACGGCGGCCGCATGGGTGTGTATTCGCGACCGGGGCAGGGCACCCAGTTCTATATGGCGCTGCCCTTGTAGAAGGGAGCTTAACGCCGGTTCAGGGCACGCAGGATGGCAGCACTTTCGGCGTCCGGCATGCCATCGAACAGCGATGGCCGGAACCGCATCTGGAACGCCGCGATCACATGTCGCGTGGCGACATCCAACTCCCCCGTCTGGGGTGTCGGGTAACCGAGGAGCGCCAATTCTTCCTGGAACCAGGTGATGCTCGGCAATTCAGCGGCGTACTGCACCTGGAAGCGGGCGACGGCCTGGGCATCCGGCCACACACTCAGGCCTTCATCGGCCAGGCGCTTCCAGGGGAACAGCGGCCCCGGATCGAGCTTGCGCAGGGGCGCGATATCGCTATGGCCAATGATGTTCCTGGGGTCGATGCCATTGCGCTTGCTGATGTCCTTGAGCAACACCACCAGCGATTTCACTTGGGCCTCGGAATACGGGTACCACAAACGGCCTGTGGGTGTGTCCTTGTAGCCGGGGTTTACGATCTCGATACCGATGGAACTGGAATTGAGCCAGGTACGCCCCATCCACTCGCTTTCCCCGGCATGCCAGGCACGCTGGCTTTCATCCACCAGCTTGTAGATGGTGGCGCCGGCGTCGTCGCCGATCAGGTAATGAGCGCTGACCTGGCCGTGGGTCAACAGGGCAAGGGAACGTTCAAGATTGGTGGAGGTGTAGTGGACGACCACGAACTGCACGCGGTTGTCGTGGTTCGCCGAGGGATGGCTGGTGTCCAGGCGCGGACCACTGGCGCAGCCGGCGAGCAGAAGAAATACACAGGCAAAGTACAAGGATTTCATGGCGGAAGACGGTACGCTGAAGACGATAATGCAACAGTGTAACGTACCGTTTGTGGCCCGGCGGTCAAATTACACAATGGAACATCTTTTACGCCGCCTGCACCTGATTACGCCCAGCCGCCTTGGCCCGATACAACGCCTCGTCGGCCCGCTTGAGTGCCAGCTCGCTGCGCTCACTCGGCTGCAACTGCGCCACGCCCATGGACACGGTAATCGTCACCGGTTCGCCCTTGAAGTGAAACGGGCAGGCCGCAATCGCGGCACGCAGTACTTCACCCACCGCCAGGGCATCCGACAGGGATGAGTCGGGCATCAGCAACACAAACTCCTCACCGCCAAACCGCGCGATAAAGTCGTTGGGCCGCAGGCGCTTGCGCAGGACGTTGGCGATGATTTTCAGCACCTTGTCGCCCGCCAGATGGCCGTAGCCATCGTTGATGCGCTTGAAGTGATCCAGGTCCAGCATCGCGAGCGACAGGCTATTGCCCCGCTGGTGCCAGGCGTTGACCTCCTGGTCCAGGCGCTCGCTCCAGGCCGCGCGGTTAGGCAAGCCGGTGAGCGGATCGATCAGGGCCTTCTGGCGCTGCACCTCGAGGTGCTCACGGTATCCTTGGGCTTCCTGCTCCATATTGGCGACCCGCTCGGCCAGCCCTTTCAGGCGCGCCGCCACTTCCTGCTCGCGCTGGTCACGTTGTTGCTGGTGCTCGTCCATGGTACCGAGCAAACCCTCAAGGTGGCTTTCCAGCACCTGCTTGAGGCTGTCCAGGTCGGCCGCGTCCTGGACGCTGCTTTGCAGGCCGTCGACCTGTTCACGAATCTGCGTGTCCAGCTCCCTGGCAGCGGAGCGGCTGTCAGCATGACCGTCGCTGGCCACTTGCAGATGGCCCTGGAAGGCTTCGAGGCGTTCGTTGAGCTGTTTGAGGTAAGCCTCAAACTCGTGCTGGCCGCTGTCGGTGATCGCCAGCATCAGCACCGCCAGGTCATCGAGGATCGGCAGCAATTCGTACCAGTTCAAACCGTGGGCCAGGCGCTCGCGCATGGCTTCGGCCTGGGGACGATGGCGCTCGGGTAGGGCCAGCTCCTCCAACAGGCCGATCAGGGTATCTTCGATATGCTTGGCCACGGAGCTGTAGGACGGCTCCGGTGAATCCGGCAAGGAGTAGAGGCCATCCGATTGAAGTTCATCGGGGTCCAGTTCTTCGGCGTCAAAAACCGGAGGGAGCGAGAGGCTGCCGATCACCGTCTCCTCTGGCGCCTCGACGGCAACCTGCGGCGTTTCGATAAAGGCAGCGAGAGCGCTTTCGGAGGCGGGCTCTTCCACCTGAGGCTCAGGCTCCCTGAGCTCGTCAGGCGCTGGAGATACGCCGACAGGCGCAGCCACTGTGACCCTTTGAGCAGGCGCCTCGTACACAAACTTTTCACTGGCGATATCGACAGCCTTGGCGGGCGCTGTGGCTTCAGGCTGCGCGGCAACCGGCGCCTGAGGCGGCGACGCAAAGGCCCGCAACGCTTGCGTCAACGCGTCGGACTGTTCGGGCTCCTGAGGCTCGGCGGCGGGCTTGGGCGCAACAGGCGCAGCAGGTACCGGGGGCGGGCTGGGGACAGGCTCGCTGGGCGCGGCCTCGTTCGAAACGTCCTTGGCACCAAACAGACGTTGCAGCAAACCCGGCCCAGGACGCACGGTTTCACCGTCCGGCTCCAGGTTATTCAGTGCCTGCCCTTGCAGGCTGCTCAACTCGCTGAGCAACAAGGGAATCTCACGTGCCTGGCTGACGCGGCCATCCAACTGCTTGGCGAAGGTTTTCAGCGGTCGGGCTACTTCACGGGGTAGCGGCAGCTTTTGCAACTGCGTAACCAGGGACGTCAGTGCGGTGCTCATCTGGTCGATCCGGGTTTCGCGGCGCTGCTCCGAATCCAGTACCGCCTTTTCCAGGCGCGGCAGCAAGGCGGCGAGGGCGGCGTCCATGTCGTCGGTACGCACAACGTCGCGCATTTCCTTCATGCATTGGTCAACTGCGCGGTCGGTGCCTTCCGCCGCCAGCGTGCTGCGCACCAGCCCACGACGCAGCAGGTCGAGGCGGGCGGCCCAGCGGCGTTCGAGCTTTTCTTGTTGCTCAATGCTTAAGAGGTATTTTTCTTTCCAGCGCTGTGCGTCGTCGCTCATGCAAGGGGTCCGCGAGGGCCGGGGCTCAACGCGGGCAATGCATCAGCCGTGAGCGAACCCGGCAGACGAATCTCTACCGCGACCGGCAGGTGATCGGAGATGGGCTGCGCCAGCACCTGCACACTCTCAAGTGTGAGAGTCGGACTGAGCAGAATATGGTCAAGACAGCGTTGCGGGCGCCAGCTGGGGAACGTGGCTTCGACTTGCGGCGCCAGTAACCCGAGGTCACGCAACGGGGAATTCAGCAGGAGGTCGTTCGCATGGGTGTTCATGTCACCCATCAACACTTGATGCTTGTAGTTGCCAATCAGGTCACGCACGTAGGCCAGCTGCAGGTTGCGCGTACGTCCCCCGAGCGCCAGGTGCATCATCACCACCACCAAGGCCTCAGGCCCTTCGCCAAAACGCACGAGAATCGCCCCGCGCCCCTTGGGGCCCGGTAACGGATGATCTTCGATGGCCGTTGGCTTCAAGCGGCTGAGCACACCATTACTGTGCTGCGCCAGGCGCCCGAGGTTGCGATTGAGCTGCTGATACCAGTAGGGGAACGCCCCGAGGTGCGCCAGGTGTTCTACCTGGTTGATATAGCCGGAACGCATGCTGCCGCCGTCGGCTTCCTGCAGGGCGACCAGGTCGAAATCATTCAACAGGTCGCCGATCTTCTGCAGGTTACCGGCCCGGCCGTTGTGGGGCAGCAAGTGCTGCCAGCCACGGGTGAGGTAGTGCCGGTACTTCTCGGTACTGATGCCCACTTGGATATTGAAGCTGAGCAGGCGCAGGCGGCTATCAGCCGGCAGGCCCGTGGAATCCAGGTGATGTTCGTTGACCTGCGGTTCATGCAGGCCAACCACACGTTGAGTACCCCAGCGGCGCATGAGGAGCCCCTTACTTGGCTGCGCGTTCTTTGGCGATCAACTGGTCGGCAACATTGAGGGTCGCTTCAGGACCACCGGTGGTGCCCAGGTCGAAACGGTACTTGCCGTTGACGATCATGGTCGGTACGCCTTGCACGCCGTACTTCTGCGCCAGTTCCTTGGCCTGTTTGATCTGGCCCTGGATGGCGAAGGAGTTGAAGGTGGCCAGGAACTTGTCCTTGTCGACACCTTGGGTGGCAACGAAGTCAGCCATTTCGTCAGGCTTGGTCAGGCGCTTGCCTTGTTTCTGGATTGCGTCGAATACTGCATTGTGAACTTTGTGCTCCACACCCATGGCTTCCAGAGTCAGGAACAGTTGGCCGTGGGCATCCCATGGGCCGCCGAACATGGCGGGGATGCGCTTGAAATTCACGTCCTTAGGCAGCTTCTCGACCCAAGGGTTGATGACCGGCTCAAAAGCGTAGCAATGCGGGCAGCCGTACCAGAACAACTCCACCACTTCGATCTTGCCCGGTACCGAAACCGGCACTGGGTTGGCCAATTCAACGTAGGTTTTACCGGCTTCAAGCGGCACATCGGCAGCTTGCGCGGTCATGCCGAAGAGGCTGGCAGTGACGAGAGCGGCGCTGAGGATCAGATTACGCATGCTTTACTCCTGGACAAATAAAGTCGCCTCACGCGACCTTTGTTGTGACAGGTCTACGCGGACATGAGTTCGTTAGTGTAACGGCAGCGGCCACAAAAAAGGGCGGCCTAAGCCACCCTTTTTATGCTTGCATCGATGGATTAATCGAGCGTTAACGTTGCGTGCACCTTAGTGCAGGCCCTGGATGTAGCTGGAGACGGCGGCGATGTCTTCATCACTCAGCTTGCGAGCGATGGTGCGCATGATTGCCGCGTCGCCATCATTGGCTCGCCCTGCCTCTTCCTTACGGAAATCGGTCAGCTGCTTGGCAATGTAGGTAGCGTGCTGGCCGCTCAGGTGCGGGAAGCCGGCGGCGGCTATGCCCGCGCCATTGGGCGAGTGGCAACCCGTGCAGGCAGGCAGGCCTTTATCCAAGTCTCCGCCGCGGAACAGTTTTTCGCCACGAGCCACCAGTTTCGGATCAGCAGCTCCCACACTGCCCTTCTGGCTGGCAAAATACGCCGCGATATCCGCCAAGTCCTGATCACTGAGGTTGGTCAGCAAGCCGGTCATTTCCAGGACCGTGCGCTTGCCGTCCTTGATGTCGTGCATCTGCTTGGTCAGGTAACGTTCACCCTGGCCGGCCAATTTGGGGAAGTTCGGCGCCGGACTGTTACCATCCGGCCCATGGCAGGCACCACATACGGCGGCTTTCGCTTGGCCGGCAGTGGCAACACCTTTAGGGGGGCCCTCTGCAGCAAAGGCAACACCGGTGATGCCCAAGGTCAACAGCAGACTCACGATCAGTTTGTTCATCAGCTAATCCAACTACGGCTAAGGGTTTAAGAGTTATCTACCGGGTTTACTCACCATCAACTCAATGATGGCCTGGTAATCCTCGGTACTGCAGTCCATGCACAAACCACGCGGCGGCATTGCCTTGAAACCCTGGGTCACGTGTTGCACCAGCGTGTCCATGCCCTGCGCCAGTCTTGGCGCCCAGGCTGCCTGGTCACCCCGCCTCGGGGCATTCGGCAGTTGGCCAGCATGGCAAGCCACGCAAACTCGGTTGTACACCACTTCCGGATCCTGTGTAGCCTGAGCGCCAGAAAGCGGAATCAGGGCACCGAAAGCGAGCAACCATCGGGTCATACATCGACCTTTTCAGGGTTTGAGAGCGTTTTGCGTTCTAATGCGCAATAAAGGTCTATCGCTCCCGTGAACTTCATCCTTCGCTGGGACAAAGCACACACAAAATCTGCGGCATTATATACTGGCGCTACTGAAACGGAAACGACACCGCTTGCCGCACCCTTTTTCGGCACCGCCCACATCGGAAATCTCATGCAACTCAAGAACCCCATCCTCGGCCTGTGCCAACAGTCCACCTTCATGCTCAGCGCCGCCAAAGTTGACCAATGCCCCGATGACGAAGGCTTTGAAGTCGCCTTTGCCGGTCGCTCCAACGCCGGTAAATCCAGCGCACTGAACACACTGACCCACGCCAGCCTGGCGCGCACCTCGAAAACACCAGGCCGCACGCAGTTACTCAACTTCTTCAAGCTAGACGATGATCGGCGTCTGGTCGACCTGCCGGGCTACGGTTATGCAAAAGTACCTATCCCGCTGAAGCTGCACTGGCAGCGTCACCTGGAGGCTTACCTGGGCGGCCGGGAGAGTTTGAAGGGGTTGATCCTGATGATGGACATCCGTCATCCAATGACCGACTTCGACCTGCTGATGCTCGACTGGGCCGTCGCCAGCGGCATGCCGATGCATATCCTGCTGACCAAGGCCGACAAGCTCACCTACGGCGCCGCCAAGAACACCCTGCTCAAAGTGCAGTCCGAAATTCGTAAGGGCTGGGGCGACACAATCACTATCCAGCTGTTCTCGGCCCCCAAGCGCATGGGCCTGGAAGATGCCTATACCGTACTGGCCAGCTGGATGGAACTGGCAGACAAAGGTGCGGAACTCGCCGAATAACTTTTCTGCGGGCAAAAAAAACCCCGGACTTCGTATGGGGAGGGGAAGTTCGGGGTTCAAGTACCGGACCGCTAGGGCGGGGTCCGGATATCTGCCAACACTTAACACAACATAGGAGCATTGAAGGGCTTCACCACCCATTCAGTAACTCTGAGTAGCAATTCACGGGTTAAGTTCCGGCAGGTTCAAAAAACTATTGGTAATAACTGAAACGGATTTCCGGTCTAAAGCACTCCGCCATCACGCCCGGTGATGGCGGCGCCGCGAAATCAGTGCGCTTCGTCCCAGTTATCGCCTACACCAACGTCCACCACCAACGGCACATCCAACTGCGCGGCCGCACTCATGTGCTCGCGAATCTTCTCGCTGGCCTCTGCCACCAGATCCTCACGCACCTCCAGCACCAGTTCATCGTGTACCTGCAGGATCACCTTGGCATCCAGGCCCGACGCGGTCAGCCAGTTATCCACCAGCACCATGGCTTTCTTGATGATATCCGCCGCCGTGCCCTGCATCGGCGCATTGATCGCCGTGCGTTCTGCGGCCGCGCGCTCCTGAGGTTTGTTGGAATTGATGTCCGGCAAATACAGCCGACGCCCGAAGAACGTTTCCACGTAGCCTTGATCGGCAGCCTGGGCACGGGTGCGCTCCATGTACTCGCGAACCCCTGGGTAGCGGGCGAAGTACAGATCGATGTAAGCCTTTGCGGTCTTGGTATCGACACCGATGTCCTTGCCGAGCTTCTGTGCCCCCATACCGTAGATCAGGCCAAAGTTGATCGCCTTGGCACTGCGACGCTGACTGGACGTGACCTCAGCCAATTCAACCTTGAACACCTCGGCCGCCGTGGCGGTGTGCACGTCCAGGTCGTTGCGGAACGCATTCATCAGCCCCTCGTCCTTGGACAGGTGCGCCATGATCCGCAGTTCGATCTGCGAATAGTCCGCCGCCAGCAGTTTGTAGCCCTTCGGCGCCACGAATGCCTGGCGGATGCGCCGCCCTTCGGCGGTGCGCACCGGGATGTTCTGCAGGTTCGGGTCGCTGGAAGACAGTCGCCCGGTCGCCGCCACCGCCTGATGGTAAGAGGTGTGAACACGCCCGGTACGCGGGTTGATCTGCTCCGGCAAGCGGTCGGTGTAAGTGCTTTTCAGCTTGCTCATGCTGCGGTACTGCATCAGTACCTTGGGCAGCGGATAGTCATCTTCGGCCAGCTTGGCCAGCACTTCCTCTGCCGTGGACGCCTGTCCCTTGCCCGTCTTTTTCAGCACCGGCAGGCCGAGCTTCTCGTAGAGAATCGCCCCGAGCTGCTTGGGCGAACCCAGGTTGAATGCTTCGCCGGCGATCTCGAACGCCTGGCGCTCCAGCTCAACCATCTTATTGCCCAGCTCGATGCTCTGGACACCGAGCAGCTGCGCATCCACCAGGGCGCCCTGGCGTTCGATACGTGCCAGCACCGGTACCAAGGGAATTTCGATGTCCGTCAGCACACTCGCCAGGCTTGGTATGGCCGTGAGTTGTGCGTGCAATGCCTGATGCAGGCGCAGCGTCACGTCGGCATCCTCGGCGGCATAAGGGCCAGCCTGTTCGAGCGGGATCTGGTCGAACGTCAGCTGCTTGGCGCCTCTGCCGGCGATGTCCTGGAAACTGACGGTGTCGTAGTCCAGGTACTTCTTGGCCAGGCTGTCCATGTCATGGCGGGTCGCAGTGGAATTCAACACATAGGATTCAAGCATGGTGTCGAAAGCGATGCCGCGCACGCTGATGCCATTCGCCGGGTCGCCGCCGATGGCACAGTTGGCCAGGATATTCATGTCGAACTTGGCGTGCTGGCCGACCTTGAGCTTGCTCGGGTCTTCCAGCAATGGCTTCAAGGCCAGCAACACGGTGTCGCGATCCAACTGCTGCGGCGCACCGATGTAGGAGTGGGTCAGCGGGATGTAGGCAGCTTCATGGGGCTTCACGGCAAAGGACACCCCGACCAACTGCGCCTGCTGGCCGTCGATCCCGGTGGTTTCGGTGTCGAAAGCGAACAACGTCGCGTCGTTGAGCTTCTTCATCCAGACATCGAATGTGCCTTGGTCGAGAATGGTGGTGTAGATCGTCTCTGCGGGTGCTGCGGGGGCAACCTCAACAATGTCCTCGGCAACAGGCGCGGCCTTGAGCTCCACCCGTTTGGCATCGCGCTGAATCTCATCGAACCAGCTCTTGAACTCCAGCAGGGTATACAGCTCCAGGAGTTTCTCGCGGTCCGGTTCGATCAAGTGCAAGTCATCCAGGCCTACATCCAGCGGCACATCGATCTTGATCGTCGCCAACTGATAGGAAAGGAACGCCATCTCTCGATGCTCTTCGAGCTTGGCCGGTAACGTCTTGGCACCCCGGATCGGCAAGGTCGGCACGATATCCAACTGCTCATAAAGCTCTTTCAGACCGCCATTCACACCTACCAGCAAGCCGGAAGCCGTCTTAGGACCAATGCCCGGGACGCCAGGGATGTTGTCGGACGAATCCCCCATCAACGCCAGATAATCGATAATCTGCTCCGGAGCGACGCCAAATTTCTCCTTTACGCCCTCAATGTCCATCGAGCTACCGGTCATGGTGTTGACCAAGGTAATGTGCCCGTCGACCAACTGCGCCATGTCCTTGTCGCCGGTGGAGATCACCACCGGACGGTCAGCGGCCGCACTGCTGCGGGCCAGGGTGCCGATCACGTCATCGGCCTCGACGCCTTCGACGCACAGCAACGGGAAACCGAGGGCGATCACGCTCTGGTGCAGTGGCTCGATCTGCAGACGCATGTCATCGGGCATGCTCGGGCGATTGGCCTTGTATTCGGCGTACATGTCATCGCGAAAGGTTCCACCCTTTGCGTCGAACACGACTGCGAACGGGCTGTCCGGATACTGTTTGCGCAAGCTTTTGAGCATGTTCAACACGCCCTTGACCGCACCGGTCGGCAGGCCTTTGGAGGTGGTCAGCGGTGGCAGCGCGTGGAAGGCGCGGTACAGATATGAAGAACCGTCCACCAGGACGAGGGGTGCTTGGCTCATGAGCAGGATCAACCTTTTCGGCGGGTCAGGCGCTAGAATAGCCGGACCAATGAAAACAAAGGGACAAGGTTATCATGCGTACATTCAATCGCCTGCTGTTGACCGGCCTGATTGCACTCGCTCCGATGGTTGCCATCGCAGCAGACAGTGCCCCTTCGGGTGATCCGGAAGTTACCATTCGCACGGAGGGCGACAGAACCATTCAGGAGTACCGCCAAAACGGTTTCCTGTACGCAATCAAGATAACGAAGAAAGGCTTTCCGCCGTATTTCCTCGTGCGCGCGGACGGAACCGACGCGAACTTCATCCGCTCTGACCAGCCGGATATGCTGATTCCGTCATGGAAGATCTTCGAATGGAAATGATTTCTTAACTTCAATTGGCGCCGCGCACCGCGGCGCCCGTACTGGCAGTTTTAACCATGTCTGTGTTCACCCCCCTGGCTCGGCCCGAGCTGGAAACCTTTCTTGCCCCCTACGGGCTCGGCCGCCTGCTTGACTTCCAGGGGATTGCCGCTGGTAGCGAAAACACCAATTTCTTTATCAGCCTGGAACAGGGCGAATTCGTCCTGACCCTGGTTGAGCGCGGCCCCGTCGCGGAAATGCCGTTCTTCATCGAACTGCTCGACGTGCTCCACGACGCCGACCTGCCGGTGCCCTATGCCCTGCGCACCACCGATGGCGTGGCATTGCGCGAACTGAAAGGCAAACCGGCCCTGCTGCAACCACGCCTGGCCGGCAAACACATCAAGGACGCCAACGCACAGCATTGCGCCCAGGTAGGCGACCTTCTCGGTCATCTGCACCTGGCGACGCAAGGCGAGAAAGTGCTGGAGCGCAAGACCGATCGCGGCCTGGACTGGATGCTCAACGAGGGTGCGCAGCTGATTTCGCACTTGAACGATGCACAGCAAAGCCTGCTGCACGCTGCATTGACCGAAATCGAGGCCCACAAGGCCGACATCCTCGCTCTGCCACGCGCGAACGTTCACGCCGACCTGTTCCGCGACAATGCGATGTTCGAAGGCACGCACCTGACCGGCCTGATCGACTTCTACAACGCCTGCTCGGGTCCGATGCTCTACGACGTGGCAATCGCCCTGAATGACTGGTGTTCGGACGCCGATGGCGTCATCGATGGCCCGCGCGCCCGTGCGCTGCTGGGTGCCTACGCCGGGCTGCGTCCGTTCACCGCCAAGGAGGCCGAGTTGTGGCCGACCATGTTGCGGGTGGCGTGCGTGCGGTTCTGGTTGTCGCGCCTGATCGCTGCCGAGTCGTTTGCCGGGCAGGATGTGCTGATTCACGATCCCGCCGAGTTCGAGCATCGGTTGACGCAGCGTCAGCAGGTCACCGTCCACCTGCCATTCGCGCTCTAAGGACCAACCCGGTCAAAATGTGGGAGGGGGCTTGCTCCCGATGGCGGTGGACCAGTCAACTTATCATCGACTGAAACGCCGTCATCGGGAGCAAGCCCCCTCCTACATTTGATCTGCGCTGCGGCTTATAACGACTCCAGGCACCCTGCCAAGTCGTTCCCCAATTTCTCCAGCACCTGTTCGTAACCCTGGGCTGTGGCCGGGGTGTAGCCGCCCAGCGCATCCAATTCCGCCAACTTCACCGGAAGGCCAGCCACCAGGGTTTCAGCCAGGCGCGGACGCAAAGGCGGCTCGCTGAACACGCAGGTCTTGCCCACTTCCTCCAAACGCGTACGCATCGCCGCCACATGCTGGGCGCCAGGCTGCACTTCGGCAGCAACACTGAACACACCGGTGTGCTTGAGCCCGTAAGCGTCTTCGAAGTAATCAAAGGCTTCGTGGAACACGAAGTAAGGTTTGTCACCGATGCTCGCCATGCGCTTTTTAAGGCGCGCATCAAGGGCATCCAGGCGCTCGTCGAATGCCTTCACGTTGCTCTGGTAACGCGCGGCATTGCTCGGGTCGGCAGCGCTGAGGTCAGACGCCATGCGCGCGGCGATCACACGAGCATTGACCGTCGACAACCATAAGTGCGCATCCACGCTGCCTGGGCGATGATCATGGTCATGTTCGTCGGCATCGTCGGCGTGGGAATGGCTATCTTCGGCGAAGCGGCGGAGCTTCATGCCTGGCAGGTCTTGGACAGCAACGGTCGCGGCTGTACGACCTTTGAGCACGCGAGGAAGGAAGCTCTCCATATCCGGCCCGATCCAATACAGCAGATCGACTGACTGCACGCGCCGTACGTCGGATGGGCGCAACGCATAGTTATGCGGCGACGCACCCGGCGGCAACAACACCTCCGGAACGGCCACACCGTCTTGCACAGCAGCGGCAATCAACTGCAACGGCTTGATGCTGGTCAGCACCTTGACCTCAGCCTGAGCGGCGCCAGTCATGAACAAACTGGTGACAAATACGACAAAAACGGGAAAAAGTCGGGACACGATGACCACTCAATGGCGTAGGAACGGGTAACATAATAACGTCTCTATCAAATATCTGTCGCCGCTCATGCCTAAAACACCGCTTGCCAGCCGTCCACACGACCACTCTCACTGCGTGCATACCGCGCTGTCGGAGGCCGACACCCTCTGCGCACAGAAGGGCTTGCGCCTGACTGCTCTGCGCCGCCGGGTGCTGGAACTGGTCTGGCAGAGCCACAAACCCCTGGGCGCCTACGACATCCTGGGTGTGCTCAGCGAGCAGGACGGCCGCCGCGCCGCGCCGCCTACGGTGTATCGCGCGCTGGATTTCCTGCTGGAAAATGGCCTGGTGCACCGCATTGCCTCGCTCAACGCGTTTGTCGGCTGCAACCACCCGGAACACGCGCATCAGGGCCAGTTCCTGATCTGCCGCGAGTGCCACGCCGCCATCGAACTTGAACAAAAAAGCATCAGCGACGCCATCATCAAGAGCTCCGCCGACGTGGGCTTCCGGGTCGAAGGGCAAACGGTCGAAGTGGTCGGCCTGTGCTCGGGCTGCCAGGGGGCTTGATGAGCAACGCGTTAATCCGCCTGGACCAGGTCGGCGTCACGTTCGCCGGGCAAAACGTGCTGGATAACATCGCATTGAGCGTCGAGCCGGGGCAGATCGTCACCCTGATCGGCCCCAATGGCGCCGGCAAGACCACCCTGGTGCGCGCCGTACTCGGCCTGCTCAAACCCGACACCGGCAGCGTGTGGCGCAAGCCCAGGCTGCGTGTGGGCTATATGCCGCAAAAGCTGCACGTTGATCCGACTCTGCCCTTATCCGTACTGCGTTTTTTGCGCCTGGTGCCCGGTGTGGACCGCGCCCGCGCGCAGGCCGCCCTCAAGGAAGTCGGGGCCGAACAGGTCATCGACAGCCCGGTGCAAAGCATCTCCGGCGGCGAAATGCAGCGGGTACTGCTGGCCCGCGCCCTGTTGCGCGAACCCGAGTTGCTGGTGCTGGATGAACCCGTGCAGGGCGTCGACGTCGCCGGCCAGGCTGAGTTGTACAGCCTGATCACCCGTCTGCGCGACCGCCATGGCTGCGGCGTGCTGATGGTCTCCCACGACCTGCACCTGGTGATGAGCACCACCGACCAGGTGGTGTGCCTCAACCGTCACGTGTGCTGCTCCGGTCACCCGGAACAGGTCAGCGGCGACCCGGCGTTCGTCGAGCTGTTCGGCAAGAACGCCCAGAGCCTGGCGATCTATCACCATCATCACGACCATGCCCATGACCTGCATGGCGCTGTCGTTGACGATCCCGCGACGCCCCACACTCACGTTCATGGAGATAGCTGCAAGCATGGCTGATTTTCTGCTTTACGCCCTGCTGGCAGGCTTGGCTCTGGCGTTGGTGGCGGGCCCACTGGGCTCGTTCGTGGTCTGGCGACGCATGGCGTACTTTGGCGACACGTTGTCCCACGCCGCGCTGCTGGGGGTGGCCCTGGGCTTCCTGCTGGATGTCAGCCCGACCATCGCGGTAACCGTGGGCTGCCTGCTCCTGGCGGTATTGCTGGTGACCCTGCAGCAGCGCCAACCGCTGGCCTCCGACACCCTGCTCGGCATCCTGGCGCCGAGCACGCTGTCCCTGGGCCTGGTGGTGCTGAGCTTTATGCATGAAGTGCGCATCGACTTGATGGCCTACCTGTTTGGCGACCTGTTGGCGATCAGCCCCACCGACCTCGCATGGATCCTCGGCGGCAGCGCTGCCGTACTGGCGCTGCTGGTGACCCTGTGGCGCCCATTGCTGGCAATCACCGTGCACGAAGAACTGGCAACCGTAGAAGGCTTGCCGGTGCCCGCCCTGCGCATGGCGCTCATGTTGTTGATCGCGGTGGTGATTGCTGTCGCGATGAAGATTGTCGGCGTATTGTTGATCACGTCGCTGTTGATCATCCCCGCCGCCGCCGCCCAGCGCCATGCCCGCTCACCGGAGCAGATGGCGATCGGTGCCAGCCTGTTGGGCATGCTGGCAGTGTGCGGGGGCCTGGCGTTGTCGTGGTTCAAGGACACACCGGCAGGGCCGTCCATTGTGGTGACGGCCGCCGCCCTGTTTCTGCTGAGTTTTGTCCTGCCCCGTCGAGGGGTGTAGACTTGCTCGCTTTTTGCGCAAATAGAGAGTCGCAGGAATGAAGCTGTTCACCTCCCGTTATCTGCTCCTTGCCGCGTTTTCCCTGCTGCTGGGCGCCTGTCAAAGCACACCGCCCGCCGCCCCAGAGGCTACGGATCCGCGTGCTGCGGCCATCGCGCAGCTGGAGCAAAACCTGGCCAGCAGTGAGCTGGCCACCGCCGAAGACCAACTGGCCGCGCTGCAGGCCCAGTCGCCCAATGACCCGACGCTGGAACCCTACCAACGTCAATTGGCCGAGGCTTACCTGCAGCGCAGCCAGATCGTGCTGCAAAAAGGCGACGTAAACGCCGCCGCCACCGCCCTGAGCCGTGCCCGCGCGCTGATGCCCAAGGCGCCGGCGCTGACCGGCGGCGTAAACAGCGCCATCACCCACGCCCGCAAGGCCGAGTTGGATAAGGCCGAAGAGGCCCTCAAGGCCGCCGAAGCCAAGCCTGCAGCCAAGGTCATCGACCCGGCGGCGCCAAGCACCACCGTGGCGCTGAACCTCACCGACATCGAAGAGCTGCGCCATCAACTGGATGCAATCGCCACCGATGTGGTGAATTACCAGTGTGATGTGACGATCCAGGCGCCGCGTACCCAGGATTACCCATGGCTGGCCACGTTGCTGACCAAACGGGTGAAGCGCATTGATTCGGAGTATGAGCTGAAGATTCACCGGCAGATTTTGAAACATATTCCGGCGCAGGTGGTTTTGATTCCGCGCAAGGCGGAATAACGCATCGGGGGCAAGCCCCTCCCACAATTGAATTTATTCACAATTCAAATGTGGGAGGGGCTTGCCCCCGATAGCGGTCTAACAAGCAACCAATAACTTAAGCTGGAATCGCCTTAGCCTTCGGCTCACGATCCCAAACCCGATGTTGTGCAATCGCGGCAAAAAACGCCTTGAACGCTTTCGCATCCGCGCCAACGATCAGCCCCGCATCCGCCTCTAGCTTCAGCAGATCCAGCAGTGGCTTCACGTCACTGGCAACTGCAATCGCCTTCAGGTGTTTGTAGGCTTCCAGAACGTAATGCAACGCCACACCATCGCCGCTCAGTGCTTTCACCGACTCTTTTCCACCCGGGATAAACACGGCATCAAACGCAATGGACGGCATGCCTTCCATCGACGCATCTACCGGCAGGCTCTTGCCATCGGCCGTCTTCACCGGCGCCGAGGTCGGCCCAAGCAACTTCGCATGGGCACCTTCTGCCTCCAGTGCTTTTTTCAGCGCATCAATCGCCGCGCCATCCACACCGTCAGCCGCAAGAATCGCGACTTTGCGCGTCTTGATATCACCCGACAGCAAGTTCACCTGGCTCAACGCCGGCGACTCTTTCAGCGAAGTCTCACGCGGCGCAACCGTGCCTTTGGTCGGTGCAGGCAAACCGAGGTTCTGCGCAACGCGCTTGGCCAGTTCCAGATCGATATTGGCCAGAATCTCGTTGACCTGACGTGCGCGAATGAACTCACGCTCCACCTTGCCCAACTCGAAGCTGTAGGCCGCGATGATGTGCTCTTTCTCGTGATGGCTCATGCTGTGGAAAAACAGCGCGGCTTGCGAGAAGTGATCGCCAAACGACTCACTGCGCTCACGCACCTTATTGGCGTCGACGCGCTCGTAATAGGTCTCGAAACCGCCATCCTGGGCAGCCGGTGGCGTTTCCTTCGGCCAACCACCATCAATAGAATTCGGCTCGTACGCCGCACGGCCCTTGTCGATCACGGTGCGATGCTGGGCGTCGCGCTGACCGTTGTGGAAAGGCACCACAGGTCGGTTGATCGGCAGCTCATGGAAGTTCGGCCCACCGAGACGGCTAATCTGCGTATCCGTGTAGGAAAACAGACGGCCTTGCAGCAAAGGGTCGTTGGTGAAGTCGATGCCCGGCACGATATGACCCGGGCAAAACGCGACCTGCTCGACTTCGGCAAAGAAGTTATCCGGGTTGCGGTTAAGCACCATCTTGCCCAGCGGCGTGATCGGCACCAGTTCCTCGGGGATGATCTTGGTCGGGTCGAGCAGGTCGAAGTCGAACTTATGCTCGTCTTCCTCCGCAACGATCTGCACACCCAGCTCCCACTCAGGGTAGTCGCCGCTTTCAATCGCTTCCCACAGGTCACGACGGTGGTAATCGGTATCTTTACCGGCAAGCTTTTGCGCTTCGTCCCACACCAGGGAACAGGTGCCGACCTTCGGGTGCCAATGAAACTTCACAAAGCTCGACTTACCTTCGGTATTGATGAAGCGGAAGGTGTGAATGCCAAAACCCTGCATGGCACGCAGGCTTTTTGGAATGGCACGGTCAGACATCGCCCAAATCACCATGTGCGCCGATTCCGGCTGCAACGAAACAAAATCCCAGAACGTATCGTGGGCCGAGCCGCCTGTAGGAATTTCATTGTGCGGCTCAGGTTTTACCGCGTGCACGAAGTCGGGAAACTTGATCGCATCCTGAATGAAAAACACCGGCATGTTGTTGCCGACCAAGTCGAAGTTGCCTTCATCGGTGAAGAACTTCACCGCGAAACCGCGCACGTCACGCACCGTATCGCCGGAACCACGCGGGCCCTGCACCGTGGAGAAACGCACGAACACCGGGGTTTTATGGCCGGGATCGCGCAGGAAACCCGCCTTGCTCAGCGCAGAATGGTTTTCATAGGTCTGGAAATAGCCATGGGCACCGGTGCCCCGGGCATGCACGATGCGCTCGGGGATGCGCTCATGGTCAAAGTGCGTGATTTTTTCACGCATGATGAAGTCTTCCAGCAGCGAAGGGCCGCGGGCACCGACTTTCAAGGTGTTCTGGTTGTCGGAAATCTTCACGCCTTGGTTGGTACGCAGGGCCTGGCCGGTCGCATCGGAACGGAATTCCTCCAGGGCCTGCAGCTTGGCGTTGGTGTTGCCACGGTCCAGGGTATCGGTGCCCGCGAGCTCACTCTTCGACGGGGTGGCTGGCTTCTTGGTACTCATCAGTCAAAACTCCTTATTCAAAGTGGCCAGAGCGGTCCCCGGCTCGTTTGAGCAAAACCCCAGGCACGGCACCTGGGAAATCGAGTTGCTTAAGTAGTGACTGACACGGTTTTGCACCGTTCCTTTTTTGTGACCTTTGATCGCGTTATTGCCAAATCACTGGTTGAATGCGAAATAAATGCTAAGAAACGCTATTCGGACAGGCTAAAATGCGCGCCCGGCTAACCGCTGATCCCTTTTCAATGCGCCCCACAAGGTTCGCTACGTGATCGAGTTTCAAAACGTCCATAAAACCTACCGCGTCGCCGGTAAGGATATTCCCGCGCTGCACCCCACCAGCCTGCGCGTCGAGAACGGCCAGGTGTTTGGCTTGATCGGCCACTCGGGTGCAGGTAAAAGCACACTGCTGCGCCTGATCAACCGCCTGGAAGAGCCCAGCGGCGGCCAGATCACGGTGGACGGCGAAGAAGTCACCGCCCTGGATGCCAACGGCCTGCGCCGTTTCCGTCAACAGGTCGGGATGATCTTCCAGCACTTCAACCTCCTGGCGTCGAAGACCGTTGCCGACAATGTGGCGCTGCCACTGACCCTGGCCGGCGAATTGTCGCGCAAGGAGATCGACCAACGTGTCGCCGAGCTACTCGCCCGCGTCGGCCTGTCGGACCACGCCAAGAAGTACCCGGCGCAGTTGTCTGGCGGCCAGAAGCAACGCGTCGGTATTGCCCGCGCCCTGGCGACCAAGCCGAAAATCCTGCTGTGCGACGAAGCCACCAGCGCCCTCGACCCGCAAACCACCGCCTCGGTCCTGCAACTGCTGGCCGAGATCAATCGCGAGTTGAAACTGACCATCGTGCTGATCACTCATGAAATGGATGTGATCCGCCGCGTGTGTGACCAGGTAGCCGTGATGGATGCCGGCGTGATCGTCGAGCAAGGCTCGGTGGCCGACGTATTCCTGCACCCCAAGCACCCGACCACCAAACGTTTTGTGCAGGAAGCCGAGCAAGTCGATGAAGGCGAGCTGCGTGATGACTTCGCCCATGTACCGGGTCGCATCGTACGGCTGACGTTCCAGGGTGAAGCGACCTACGCGCCACTGCTGGGTACCGTCGCCCGCGAAACGGGGGTGGACTACAGCATCCTCGCCGGCCGCATCGACCGCATCAAAGACATCCCCTACGGGCAACTGACCCTGGCGGTCACCGGTGGTGACATGGAAGCGGCCTTTGCCCGCTTCACCGCCGCAGACGTCCACATGGAGGTGCTGCGCTAATGGAAGTGTTCCTGAGTTTCTTCGCCAATATCGACTGGTCCGAAATCTGGCTCGCCACCGGCGACACCATGATCATGCTGTTCGGTTCGCTGTTCTTCACCGTAGTACTTGGCCTGCCCTTGGGCGTGCTGCTGTTCCTGACCAGCCCACGTCAGCTGTTCGAGCAAAAAGGCCTGTACGCGCTGCTGTCGCTGGTCGTGAACATCCTGCGCTCGCTGCCGTTCATCATCCTGTTGATCGTGATGATCCCGTTCACCGTACTGATCACCGGCACCTCCCTGGGCGTTGCGGGCGCGATCCCGCCACTGGTGGTGGGTGCCACGCCATTCTTCGCGCGCCTGGTGGAAACCGCCCTGCGTGAAGTGGACCGCGGCATCATCGAAGCCACCCAGTCCATGGGCGCCAGCACCCGCCAGATCATCATCAACGCGCTGCTGCCCGAGGCACGCCCCGGCATCTTCGCAGCGATAACGGTGACGGCGATTACACTGGTGTCCTACACGGCCATGGCCGGCGTGGTCGGTGCCGGCGGCCTGGGTGACCTGGCGATCCGTTTCGGTTACCAGCGTTTCCAGACCGATGTGATGGTGGTCACCGTGGTGATGCTGTTGATCCTGGTGCAAATTCTGCAAACCGTCGGCGACAAGCTGGTGGTGCATTTTTCTCGAAAATAACGGCCATTGCCGGTCACAAGCCGGCACATGCCCGAACAAGGAGCTTGTTGGATGAAAAAACTACTGGTTGCTTTCGCCGCCGTTGCCGCGTTTTCCGCCCACGCCGCCGAGACCCTGAAAGTCGCAGCCTCGCCGGTGCCCCACGCGGAAATCCTGGAATTCGTGAAGCCTGCCCTCGCCAAAGAAGGCGTGGACCTGCAGATCAAAGTCTTCACCGACTACGTACAGCCCAACGTACAAGTGGCCGAAAAGCGCCTGGACGCGAACTTCTTCCAGCACCAGCCATACCTGGATGAATTCAACAAAGCCAAAGGCACTCAGCTGGTAAGCGTCGGCGCTGTGCACCTGGAGCCCCTGGGGGCTTACTCCAGCAAGTACAAGAAGCTGGAAGACCTGCCAAACGGTGCCAACGTGGTGATCCCGAACGACGCCACCAACGGCGGCCGTGCCCTGTTGCTGCTGGCCAACAACGGCCTGATCACCCTGAAGGACCCGACCAACATCCTGTCGACCATCAAGGACATCACCGCAAACCCGAAAAACCTGAAATTCCGCGAACTCGAAGCCGCCACCCTGCCGCGCGTGCTGACCCAGGTCGACCTGGCGCTGATCAACACCAACTATGCGCTGGAAGCCAAGCTGGACCCGTCCAAGGACGCCCTGGTGATCGAAGGCAATGACTCGCCTTACGTGAACATCCTGGTGAGCCGCGAAGACAACAAGGATTCGGACGCGATGAAGAAGCTGATTGCAGCCCTGCACACCCCTGAGGTGAAGCAATTCATCCAAGAGAAGTACAAAGGCGCGATCCTGCCGGCGTTCTGATCCGACTCGGTCTCCAACACGCTGGAGATCAAAAAATGTGGGAGGGGGCTTGCCCCCGATTGCGGAGTATCAGTCGCTGCATGAGCTGACTGATCTGCCGCCATCGGGGGCAAGCCCCCTCCCACATGTGTTTTGCGTTGCCTGTTACTTGCGCTGCAACAACCCTGGCAGTTGCGCCACCAGCTTCTGGTTGTTCAACGGCGCACGGATAAACCCGCGCTGGGTACCATCCGGGCCGATCAGCGCGAGGTTGCCGCTGTGGTCGACGGTGTAGTTGGGCTTGCTGGTGTCTGCCGGGATGAATGGGATGCTCACGGCATTCGAGACCTTCTGCACATCCTCCACGTTCGCGCCGGTAAGGCCTTCGAATTGCGGGTCAAAGTAGCCCAGGTACTGCTTGAGCTGGGTCGGGGTGTCGCGATTCGGGTCGACGCTGACCAGAATCACCTGCAACTTATCCACAGCCTCTTTAGGCAACTCGCTCTTGATCTGGCGCAGTTGGGCGAGGGTGGTCGGGCAGATGTCGGGGCAGAAGGTGTAGCCGAAGAACAGCAGGCTCCACTTGCCTTTCAACTCGTTGACCAGCACCGGCTGGCCGTCCTGGTTGGTCATGGTCACTGGCGGCAGCTGACGGCTTTGCGGCAGCAGGATGATGCCGGCGTCGATCAACGCGGTAGGGTCGCCCTGGCCCTTGCCCGACAGCACTTTGTTAACGGTCAGGCCCATGATCAACGCGACAGTGGCCACCAGGATAAAGACGGTTTTTTGAGTTCGAGTCATAGGTTCAACAGTAAGTAGTGGTCTACGAGCAGGGCGATAAACAGCAGGAACAGGTACCAGATAGAGTACTTGAAGGTGTTGATCGCCGCGTGCGGCTGAGCGCCACGGTACAGCACCCAGGCCCATTGCAGAAAGCGTCCGCCCAACAACAGTGCGCATGCCAGGTACAGCGGGCCGCTCATGTGGATCACGTAGGGCATCAGGCTCACCGCCAGCAGCGCAAAGGTATAGAGCAGGATATGCACCTTGGTGTAATGCTCGCCGTGGGTGACCGGCAGCATCGGGATATCGGCCTTGGCGTATTCCTCCTTGCGGTGAATGGCCAGCGCCCAGAAGTGCGGCGGGGTCCAGGCGAAGATAATCAGCACCAGCAACAAGGGCTCGGCGCTGACGTGGCCGGTGACGGCGACCCAGCCCAACAGCGGTGGCGCGGCACCGGCCAGGCCTCCGATGACAATATTTTGTGGCGTCGCACGCTTGAGAAAACCGGTGTAGACCACCGCGTAACCGAGCAGCGAAGCCAGCGTCAGCCATGCCGCCAGGGGGTTGGTGAACGCCAGCAACAAGGCCAATCCTGCAACGGCTAGAAACAAAGCAAAGGCCAGCGCCGCCACCGGCGACACACGCCCCTCCGCCAACGGCCGCTTATGGGTGCGAGCCATCACCGCATCAATCCGCCGGTCCACCACATGGTTCACCGCCGCCGCGCCGCCCGCACACAGGGCAATGCCCAGATTGCCGAACACCAGCACCGTCCACGGCACGCCTGCGCGTGTGGCGAGGAACATACCCACCAGGGAAGTGATGAGCATCAGCACCACCACTTTCGGCTTGGTCAGCTCCAGGTAATCGCGCCAGACCGCCCGGCCTTGACGCGCGCCGATCAAGGTCGCCATGGCATCTCTCCTTTAAGGGTGATGAGGCCCGATACGTGTTTGCGCGGGCTGAAGCGCCAGCCGAAGAGCAACTGATCACGCACCCGGACCAGGCTGGTGCGGGCGTGGTAATTAACCAGCACCAACGTCAGCAGCAGCGCAGCACCGCCGGCGTTATGAGCGACCGCCACCGGCAGCGGCAAGCCGAAATACACATTGCTCAGGCCCAGGCTGATTTGCGCGAACAGGGCGATCAACAGCAGGCCTGCAAGCCGCGTCATGCCTACGGCGCGCAACTGCCAGGCCAGGCCGAGCAGCACCAGGGTGACCAGCACCGCGCCAATGCGGTGAGTCAGGTGAATGGCGGTACGCGCTTCGCTGTCGAGTTGGCCGCCAAGGTAATTGGGCCCGATGTGCTGGGTCAGGTGAAAGCCGTTGGCGAAGTCAGCCGCGGGCCACCACGCGCCATGGCAGGTGGGCAAGTCGACGCAGGCCACGGCGGCGTAGTTGGAACTCACCCAACCGCCCAACGCGATTTGCCCGATCACCAGCACCAGTCCCGCCGTCGCCCAATATTGCAGGCGCTTGGGCACGATCAACGCGGGCAACACCCCAGACAAGCGCAGGGTCAGCAAGAACAACAGGCTCAAGGTCGCAAAACCACCCAGCAGGTGGCCCGTCACCACCTGGGGCCAGAGCTTCAACGTCACTGTCCACATGCCAAATGCCGCCTGGGCAAACACCACCATCAACAGAAACAACGGCAGTTTCACTGGCTGGCCCGGATCACGCCGATGGCTCCACGAACGCGCCGCCAACAGCACAATCAACAGGCCCAGGGTGCCGGCGAAGTAGCGATGAGTCATCTCGGCCCACCCCTTGTCAGCCTCCACCGGCGTATCGGGAAAATGCAATTGGGCATGGGCCAACTGGGCCTCGCTTTGCGGCACGCTGATAAACCCATAGCAGCCCGGCCAGTCCGGGCAACCAAGACCGGCATGGGTCAGGCGGGTGTAGGCGCCGAGCAGCACGACGATCAGCGCCAGGAGGGTGGCAAACAACGCGAGGCGAAATCCAGGTTTGGCCATGACGATGCCCTTATCCGATGTTCGACAGTTTCAACAGGTGGCGCAGGTCATTGAGCAAGTCCTTGCCCTTGATCTTGGCGTCGTAGCGCAGCACCAGGTTGCCGTGGGGGTCGACGATCCACAGTTGCGCATCGCCCGGCGCTGCGGCGTTTTTGGTGAAGGTCGACAGGTCCAGCGAGTAGCGTTGCAGTTGCGGGTACTCGGCCTTGAGCTTGGCCTCGTAGTCCGCTGCAACCGGCTGCGTGCTGGCCAGGGCATGGCTGGCGCGGGAGGCATCGCGCCCGAGGCCGATCTGCAATTGGCGCGCGAGGTACACCAGTTGCTGGCAATCCGCCGCGCACGCCGCAGGCGCGGTGACCAGCAACTGCCAGCGCTGTTCATCGGCCTGCACGCCGATATCGGCGCGGGTCTGGCCGTTGCCGATCATTTCTCCGTGGTAGCTGCGACTGTCGGGCACCCAGAACTGCAGCTTGTACATAAAGGTGGCCAGCGCCATCGGGCCGACCACCATCAGCAGGATCAGCATCAGCTGCCAGCGGCCTTTGCGCCGATCAGCTACCTCAGACATGTTGAGTGGATTCGTGGCCGTTCCCATGGGGCTTCTCCTTTGTGGTGTGCCATCCGAGGTAGAGGTAAAGAGCCAGTAGCGCCAGGGACATGGCGAACCACTGCACCGCGTAGGCCAGGTGTTTTTCCGGGCCCATCGCAACGATGGGCCAGGTGGTTTCGTACGTACCGGGGCCGGCTTCGGTACGCAGTTCGTAGGCAAAACCGTTGCGGCCCAGCTCAGCCCACAGCGCGGCGGGGTGCAGCGCGGTCAACAGACGCGGCCATTGCGCGGTCGTGGGGTCCGCATGCAGCTGGAAGGTTTCGCCGGGCGCGACATACACCCAGGCGTCGAGATTCAAAGGCTGGTCCGGAGTGGTGAAGACGGGCGGGGTGCGCCGATCCGGCCACGGCAACCAGCCCCGATTGAGCAATAGCCACAGGCCGCTGGCCTGGTCATGAAAGGGTTGCAGTAACTCGACGCCCGCCTTGCCGTCACGCATGCGGTTATCCAGCAATACGCTGTGCTCGGCATCGAATTGCCCGCGCAGATGCACGCGGCGGAAGGCCGGGTCCGCCATGTCGCTGAGCTGCACACTACTGATCGGCTCAGCGGCGCGGCGTTCGGCATAGCTGTCCACCAGCAGCTGCTTCTCATGGCCGCGCGACAGTTGCCAGACGCCCAAGCCCACCATCAAAGGCAGCAGAATCATCACCACCAACGTCGGTGCGATACCTGGACGAAAGCGTCTCATGGCGCTGGCTATACTTGTTTTCATTGCCCGCCCATCCCCTCAATGCCCACCAAAGCCAGGAACCAGACCATGCTCAAAGCAGCCATTGCCCTGATGCTGATCGCGACCGTCGTGAGCCTGTTCAGTGGCTTGTTCTTTCTGGTCAAGGACGAGGGCAACTCCAACCGCCTCGTCACTGCCTTGACCGTGCGTGTCGTACTGGCCGTGATCACCGTGGCCTTGATTGCCTGGGGCTTTTTCAGCGGCCAGCTGGTATCTCACGCGCCTTGGTAAGTTGCCTCACAGCACGTATACGAAGAAAAACAGCCCGATCCACACCACATCCACGAAGTGCCAATACCAACTGGCGGCCTCGAAGCCGAACTGATGCTCGGCATTGAAATGCCCGCGCAGGATGCGCATCAGCATCACAAACAAAATGATGGTGCCGATGGTCACGTGGGCGCCGTGAAAGCCCGTAAGCATGAAGAAGGTTGCGCCATACACACCTGAGCCGAGGGTCAGGCCCAGCTCTTTGTAGGCGTGGATGTACTCCTCGGCCTGGAACCCGAGGAATGCAAGGCCCAGCAAGACGGTGATCGCCAGCCAGATCTTCAGCGCGCCGCGATGCCCCTTGCGTAAGGCGTGGTGGGCAATGGTGATGGTCACGCTGGAACTCACCAGCAGGATGGTGTTGACCAACGGCAAGCCCCACGGGCTGATAGTGCCCTCCGGCGCGGGATAAAGTTTCGGGTCCGGGTTGTTGAGCAACGGCCAGGCAAACTCGAAGTTCGGCCACAGCATGTGAGCAATGCCTTTGGGGCCTTCGCCGCCCAACGCGGGACCGGACAGGTGGCGCACGTAGAACAGCGCACCGAAGAACGCGATAAAGAACATCACCTCGGAAAAAATGAACCAGGTCATGCCCCAGCGAAACGAGCGGTCCATCTGCGCGCTGTATAAACCCGCACGGCTTTCCTTGATCACCGCACCGAACCAGCCAAACAGCATGTAGGCCAGCAACAGCCCTCCGACGAAAAAGATCCACGGCCCGTGGGATTCCGGGCGTGCCGCCTTCAGGTCGTTGAACCACACGGCCAGGCCATACACGGTGACCAGCATGCCAATCGTGGCAATTATCGGCCATTTGCTTTGCGCTGGTACGTAGTACGTATCATGAGTCGACATGTATTCGCTCTCCTGATTGAGCGGGCAAACAGTAGCTAGCCGCCGGTACGGACAGCCACCGGCGGTTGGCGCGCAGTGATATCAAACAGCGTGTACGCCAGGGTCAAATGCTTCACATCCTTGGGCATGTCGCGGTCGACAATAAAACGCACCGGCATCTCAATGCGCTGGCCTGGCTGCAGCACTTGCTGGGTGAAGCAAAAGCATTCGGTCTTGTGGAAATACATCGCCGCCTCTGCGGGGGAAATGCTCGGCACCGCTTGGGCGGTCATCGGTTTGTCGGTGGGGTTGTAGGCCACGAACAGCATCTCGGTGACTGCGCCGGGGTTGACCACCACCTCGTCAGCCTTGGAATGAAACTCCCAGACCATGTCGATGGCATTGGTGGAGAGGAACTGCACCCGTACCTGCCGCGTGAGGTCGACGACCTGCTCGCCCTCGTACTGCCCGGCCGTCTTGCCGTTGATGCCGAACGCCTTGCACATCACGTCGTAGATCGGCACCAGGGCAAAGCCGAAGGCAAACATCGCCACCACCAGGATCAGCAGGCGGGTGACCAGGCGCTTGAGGGGCACGGAGTCAGCCATGACATCCCCCTGAAGCGAATGCGGTCAGCGTGTTCACTTGACCTCCGGTGGCGTGGTGAAGGTGTGGTACGGCGCGGGCGAAGGCACGCTCCACTCCAGCCCCTCGGCGCCGTCCCACGGCTTTGCCGGCGCGGGCGGGCCACCTCGGATGCACTTGATCACGATAAACAGGAAGAATATCTGCGTGGCGCCAAACATGAAGGCACCAATGGAGGAGACCATGTTGAAGTCGGCGAACTGCAGGTTGTAGTCCGGCACCCGGCGCGGCATGCCGGCCAGCCCCACGAAGTGCATCGGGAAGAACGCCATGTTCATGCCCACGAAAGACAACCAGAAATGCAGCTTGCCCAGGGTTTCGTCGTACATGTGGCCGGTCCATTTCGGCAGCCAGTAGTAGGCCGAGGCGAAGATGCCGAAGATCGCACCAGGCACCAGTACGTAATGGAAGTGCGCCACCACAAAGTAGGTGTCGTGGTACTGGAAGTCCGCAGGGGCAATCGCCAGCATCAATCCGGAGAAACCGCCGATGGTGAACAGGATCACGAAGGCCACGGCAAACAGCATCGGCGTCTCGAAGGTCAGCGAGCCTTGCCACATGGTGCTGACCCAGTTGAACACCTTCACGCCGGTCGGCACCGCAATTAGCAACGTGGCGTACATGAAGAACAACTCGCCGACCAACGGAATGCCCACCACGAACATATGGTGCGCCCACACGATAAACGACAGGAACGCGATGCTCGCCGTGGCGTACACCATCGACGTATAGCCGAACAACGGCTTGCGCGAGAAGGTCGGGATAATCGAACTGACGGCGCCAAACGCCGGCAGGATCATGATGTACACCTCGGGGTGGCCGAAGAACCAGAACACATGCTGGAACAGCACCGGATCACCGCCACCGGCCGCACTGAAGAAGCTGGTGCCGAAGTGGATATCCATCAGCATCATGGTCACGCAGCCGGCCAGCACCGGCATCACCGCGATCAGCAGGAAGGCGGTAATCAGCCAGGTCCAGACGAACAGCGGCATCTTCATCAAGGTCATGCCGGGCGCACGCAGGTTGAGGATGGTGGCGACCACGTTGATCGCGCCCATGATCGAGCTGATGCCCATCAAGTGGATGGCGAAGATGAAGAACGTCACGCTTTCCGGCGCGTAGGTGGTGGAGAGCGGGGCGTAGAACGTCCAGCCGAAATTCGGACCGCCACCGGGCGAGAACAGGGTCGAGACCAGCAGCAGGAACGCCGCCGGCAACAGCCAGAAGCTGAAGTTATTCATGCGCGGCAAGGCCATGTCCGGTGCGCCGATCATCAGCGGGATCATCCAGTTGGCCAGGCCGACAAACGCCGGCATCACCGCACCGAACACCATGATCAGGCCGTGCATGGTGGTCATTTGGTTGAAAAACGCCGGCTCGACGATCTGCAGGCCAGGCTGGAACAGTTCGGCACGGATCACCATGGCGAACGAGCCGCCGAGCAGGAACATGATGAACGCGAACCACAGGTACATCGTGCCGATGTCTTTATGGTTGGTGGTCAGCACCCAGCGCATCAAACCCTTGGCGGGGCCGTGGGCATGGTCACCGGCGTGGCCATGGTCATCGATCACAGTGCTCATGGCCGTTCTCCTGCAAGCGAGTGGGCGGGGCGGGTCGAGGTAAAAGCGATGAAGTCGGTCATTTGCTTTCCGCCTGCTTGATGGCCAGCACGTCTTTAGGCGTGACCATGTCGCCTTTGTTGTTGCCCCACGCGTTGCGCTCGTAGGTCACCACTGCGGCGATATCGACTTCCGAGAGCTGTTTGCCGAAGGCCGCCATCGCGGTACCGGGCTTGCCGTGATAGACGATGCTCAAGTGGTCTGCAGCGGGCCCGGTGGCGATCTTCGAGCCCTTTAGCGCCGGGAACATCGGCGGCAGGCCCTGGCCTTCGGCCTGGTGACAGGCGACGCAGGTGGTGTGGTAGACCTTGTCGCCGCGCGCAACCAGCTCTTGCAGCGTCCACTCCTTGGAGGTCAACTCCTTGAGCTTGGCGGCCTCTGCCTTGCGCTCGCCGAGCCAGGTGTCGTAGTCGGCCTTGGACTTGACCTCGACCACGATGGGCATGAAACCGTGGTCCTTGCCACACAGTTCGGCGCACTGGCCACGGTAGATGCCGGGCTTCTCGACGCGGGTCCAGGCCTCGTTGACGAACCCTGGAATGGCGTCACGCTTGACCGCAAAAGCCGGCACCCACCAGGAGTGGATCACGTCGGCGGCGGTCACCAGGAAGCGCACCTTGGCGCCCACCGGCAACACCAGCGGCTGGTCGACTTCCAGCAGGTAATGTTCGCCCTTGGTGGCCTGGTTGTGGATCTGCTCGGCGGGCGTGGCCAGGTTGCTGAAGAACTCCACATCCTGGCCCAGGTATTTGTAATGCCACTTCCACTGATAGCCGGTGACCTGGATATCGATATCCGACTCGGTGCTGTCGTAGATATTGATCAAGGTCCTGGTTGCCGGAATGGCCATCGCGACCAGAATCAGCAAGGGCACCACGGTCCAGAGGATTTCCACGGTGGTGCTCTCGTGGAATTTGGCCGCAACCTGGCCCGTGGAGCGGCGGTGGACGATCATCGACCAGAACATCGCGCCAAACACGACAATGCCGATTACCACACAGATCCAGAAAATGGTCATGTGCAGGTCGAACACAGCGTGACTGACTTCAGTTGCCCCTGGCGCCATATTCGTTGTCCAGGCGGCGTGCGCCTGGCCGAATACTGACCACAACAGGAGGCCCATCCAAACATGTGGATGTCGCGTCATTGCGGGTTCCCCTTATCGTTCTTGTTATCCCGCCGGTTTGCACCTGCGTCGAAGGGAGCGGCTTCCATACTGCTTACAACCGCTTAGCCTTACCTGCTTATGCAGTCTGGCGTCATCAGCTAATCGCGTACAAACCCGAGTATAGACACGCACTGCAACCCCGCAATGTGTAGGGGCAAATGAGCAAAAATGAGTGGCCAGGCCCAATAAAACCGGGTGCGGAATCGTTTATCCGACGAACGATGGCAATTCGATATAACGCGTATGCATAACCATGAAATAATTATGACAAATGCGTCTTAGGCGCTCGTATAAACGAGCTACCTTATGCTGTCCCTATTCCTACGCCTGCTTCACTGGAGCCTTCATGAACACCGCCGCATTGCGCGAGCAGATTTCCCGTGCCTATCAACACGAAGCCAGCACTGGCCAGCTAGCCAAGCAGCTGGAAGAGCAATTGCCGCACCTGCATTCGGCCATTTCTTTGGCTGATGGTGATAGCACCCAAGTCATGACCCGCTTTGTGACCGCCTACATCGAACTCGTCCCGGACTTGTTGGAGGCCGCCAATGACGTGGCCCGCGAAGCGGGGATCGAAAGCCAGATAAAGCCCGTGCTGAAAATCGCCGAGCATTTCTTCCTGCAACCGCCCGCGATCCTGGCTGGCCACGAAGGGCTCGACGGCCTGCTGGACGAGGCTTACCTGGCCCATCGCCTGGTGGAAGAGGTCAACGATTTGTATATCAAACACTTTGGCCAGCCGTTGATTCCGGCAGATACCACCGTGGCCAACGTGATTGCCCATCAGTTGATCGGCGAAGCATTCGCCAACCAGCTGGATGAAGCCGTACACCACGCGGTGGACGAGATGCTCAACGAAGACAGCTTTGCGCTGGAGTCGGTCGAGGCGTATCGCGAACAGCTGAAAAGCCCGCACACGGAAGCCGCGTGGAAGCGCTGGCCGTGCCTTTCCCGCAAGCTGGGGGTGGAGTTGGCGCTGGATCAGCCGGCTTAAATCTTAAATTAGACACAGAACAAATGTGGGAGGGAGCCAGCCCCTCCCACATTTTGATCCGGTTCTGTCAGCCGATTGAGGGCGCCGAGCCGATCCCTGTCGTCATCCTGACCCGGCCTTCGAGTCTGCGCTTCAACCCACGCGCCTCGATCACCAGCTTCGAGCCCTTGGCCGCATTCGCCCGGCCCCATTCCTCCAGCAACTCAAGGCAGGAATGGTCGATATAACTCAGGTTACTCAGCGGTACGTGCACAGTCGCGCCCGGAGGCACCGTCGCCAGCACCTGGGTCAACGCCGGCACTTTCAGGAAGGTCGCCGCACCGGTCAAACGCAGCTCCATTTCCCCCTCTTGGGGCAGGTCGATCAGACTGACTTTCAGGCGCGAGGCCTTGAGCGCCAACTTGACCAATGTGAGCCCGAAGCCCACCAGCACGCCGGTCAGCAGGTCGGTGAAAATGATCGCCAACGCCGTGGCCGCGTAGGTAAACATCGGCATACGCCCATAACGACCTAGGGCCTTGAAGGCCTTGATATCCACCAGCTTGATCCCGGTGTACACCAACACACCCGCCAGGCTCGCCACGGGAATGCTTTGCAGCACGCTCGACAACAACAGTACGAACCCCAACAGCCATACGCCATGGAACATCGCTGACAACCGCGTGGTGGCCCCGGCCTGCACGTTGGCCGAGCTGCGCACGATCACACCGGTCATCGGCAGGGCACCCACCAGGCCGCACAGCATGTTGCCCACACCTTGGGCGGACAATTCCTTATCGAAATCAGAACGCTGACCACTGTGCATGCGGTCTACCGCTGCAGCAGAGAGCAGGGTTTCGGCACTGGCGATAAACGCCACTGCAAACGCGGCGATCAGCAACTGAGGGTCAGCCAGGTTCAACAGGTCGCTGGGACGCAGCCAATCGATGGCGTCGGCGAGGTTCTCCGGCACTTCCACACGCTTGACCTGCAACGCCAGCACCAGGCTGGTCACCGTTGCCAGGCCCACGCCCAACAGAGCTCCGGGCACGAAACGCAGGGTTTGCGGACGGAATTTATCCCACAGGTACATCACCAGCATCGTCGACAAACCGAGCAATCCGGCCTGCCAACCCAGGCCGCCGCCCAAGGTTGGAATCGCCTCCACCAGCGCGGCGGGGAAGCCAGCCAGGTTATCCAGCCCTGAGGGCTTGGGCGCACCGTCGAGCATCACATGGATCTGCGATAGCACAATCAATACGCCGATCCCCGCCAGCATCCCGTACACCACCGCTGGCGCCGTGACGCGGAACCAGCAACCCAGGCGCAGACGGCCGGCCACCAGTTGCAGGAAGCCGGCCAGCAGCAGGATCGGTCCGAGCATCATCATCCCGTGCTGGCGCACCAGCTCGAACACCAATACCGCCAGACCCGCTGCCGGGCCGCTGACCTGCAGCGGCGAACCCGCCAACCAGCCCACTACCAGGCCACCGATAATCCCGGTGATCAGGCCCTTGGCCGGCGGCATGCCGGACGCGATGGCGATCCCCATGCACAGGGGCAGGGCGACCAGAAACACAACCACGGAGGCGAGCAGCTCCCGTGGCAATACAGTTTTCAATTGAGCAGCACGCATGATGGCTCTCCCGAGGCATTCGCCGGGCGCGGCAAAGCCTGGCTGCATCCATGGCAGCCACCGCTTTACCCGGCAGGGAAGTGTTTTAGAAGCGCGCTTTAGGCGTCGCGGAAGGAATCGGCCCTTCGCCGCTCAACGGTCGGAATGCCGACTGATCAGCATCATAGGCTCGAATTTCACTGGTCTCGATGTTGTAGATCCAGCCGTGGATAAACAGCTGACCATTGGCCATGCGCGACGCCACCGAGGGATGGGTACGCAAATGCTGCAGTTGGGCGATGACGTTTTCTTCGGTGAGCACTTTCATGCTCTCGCCTTCGTTGGCACAGTCGCAGTTGTCCTCGACCATGGACTTGGCGACTTCGGCATGCCGCAGCCAGGCCCTTACCGTCGGCATCTTCTCCAGGCTGGCGGGGTTGAGGACCGCACGCATGGCGCCACAATCGGAGTGCCCGCACACGATGATGTGCTGCACGCCCAAGGCCAGTACGGCGTACTCGATGGCAGTGGAAACGCCGCCGTTCATCTGCCCATAAGGCGGCACGACGTTGCCGACGTTGCGGGTCACGAACAGGTCGCCGGGAGAGCTTTGGGTAATCAGCTCAGGCACGATGCGCGAGTCGGCGCAGGTAATGAACATCGCCCGTGGGCTCTGGGCCGTGGCGAGTTTCTTGAAGAGTTCTTCCTGCTGGGGGAAGACGTCGTGATGGAAATGCAAAAAGCCGTCAACGATGTGTTTTAGCGCTGCATCAGCAGACTCTGCCACCTGAGGGGCTGAAGCCGACGCAGCCAACGGCTGTTTATCCTTGTCACTCATGATTCATCCTCTTGATTAATGCAGGGGAGTTTTCAGGTCAGTTCGACGCCAGGCCAGTGGAATAGTTGTAAAAGCCAAAAACCAGGCTGCCGACTCATCAGTCACTCGCTGAACAAGGTAACCACCGAAACTTAACTCAAACTGAATGAACCGCTCTAGATCGCGGGTTTCAGTGATATCAAAACGCGACTATTCCTACAGACATGGTGCATTCTTCCTTTTCAGTCTACAACAATGCCATCTGTCTGCCCGGTGGACAGAACGCTGTGCAATCCAGATTGAAGCCTTCTCGCCGATTCAGCCCCAGACGTTTGATTGCCTTGCTGAAACGCTGGGCCAGCAGGTCGGCAAATGGCCCCTCGCCCCGCATGCGTACGCCGAACCGACTGTCGTACACCTCACCACCGCGCACCTGGCGCACCAGGCTCATCACATGGGCCGCACGCTGCGGATAATGCGCTGCCAGCCACTCCTCAAACAGCGGCGCCACCTCCAGCGGCAGTCGCAACATCATGTACGCCGCACTCTGCGCACCGGCGGCATGGGCTTCGGTGAGCAGGCTTTCCAGCTCGCTGTCGTTGATCATCGGGATCATCGGTGAGCACAACACACCCACCGGGATGCCCGCCTCGCGCATCACCCGGATGGCCCGCAACCGTGCCTTGGGCGCCGCTGTGCGCGGTTCCAGGATGCGTTTGAGTTCATCATCCAGGCTGGTAAGGCTGATCATCACCGCCACAAGGCGTTGCCTGGCCAGCTCCGCCAGCAGGTCCAGGTCGCGCAGGATCAGAGAGCCCTTGGTAATGATGGTCACCGGATGCCGATAGCGCAGCAGCACTTCGAGGGTTTGCCGGGTGATCTTGTACTCACGCTCGATAGGCTGGTACGGGTCGGTGTTGGAGCCCAGATTGATCGGCGCACACACATAGCCCGGCTTCGACAGTTGCTGCTCCAGCACGTCGGCCGCGTTGCTCTTGGCGATCAGCCTGGTTTCGAAATCCAGCCCCGGCGACATATCCCAATAGGCGTGGCTGGGCCGTGCATAGCAGTAGATACAGCCATGCTCGCAGCCACGGTAGGGATTGATGGAGCGGTCGAACGGCAGGTCCGGAGAGTTGTTGCGGGTGATGATGGTCTTGGCCGTCTCGATGCGTACTTCGGTGCCCTGGGTCGGCGGCACTTCCTGGTACCAGCCGTCGTCCTCGGCCACGCTGACGGTGGGCGCAAAGCGGTTATGCAGGTTGGTGGCCGTGCCCCGACCACGGGGCGGCAGCGGAGTAGACATGAAGGCGCCTCGATACTGGTTTTATATACAGTATCGAGGCGCGAGGTTCCTGACCAGTGCCGTTGGGCGGTCAGTGCTTTTGTGTGACCTGCCCCAGGTCATCGCCCGAGGTGGTGCGCATGTCGTTCTTGCGCAGGTCGGCCACGTCACTGGCGTTCACCGGGGCGCCCTGGTTACCCCAACTGCCACGGATGAAACTGACCACATCCGCCACTTCCTGGTCCGACAGGCGCCAGGCGAACGCCGGCATGGTAAAGGTCGACGGCGCCGTGTGAGTGGCCGGCAACGTGCCGCCGTTCAACACGATGTTGATCAACGACGTGGCATCCGCCGTCTGCAACACCGGGTTGCCCGCCAACGCCGGGAATACCCGCGTATAGCCATGGCCATCGGTACGATGGCAGGCCGCGCAGTTGTCGATATACACCGACGCGCCGGGCTTGCTGTCATCGCCCTTCCACAGCGCCTCGGCCACCTGCTTGTCATACTGGTGCGGCTGGTCTTTTGGGTCCACCGCCGGCAGGCTCTTGAGGTAGCGGGCTATAGCGGTCAGGTCGTCTTGCGACATGTACTGCATGCTATGCACGACCACATCGCTCATACCGCCAAATACCGCGCTGCGGTCACTGCGACCGGTCTTGAGGAATTGCACCAGTTGCTCCTCGCTCCAACTGCCGAGACCGTCCTTGTGGTCGCCGCGCAGGCTCTTGGCGATCCAGCCTTCCAGTGGCGCACTGCCGGACAGGAAGTCCTTGCCGTCAGTCGCGCTCAGGGCTTTTTCCTGCATGGTCAGAGCGCGTGGTGTATGGCATGCGCCACAGTGGCCAAGGCCTTCCACCAGGTAAGCGCCGCGGCTGATCACTGGGTCCGCGCTCGCCACGGCCGGTTTATCCGCCACCTCAGGGGCAAACATCCAGCGCCACGCCGCCAACGGCCAACGCATGCTCAGCGGCCACGGAATGTCGCTGGCCTTGTTCTCCTGGGCGACCGGTTCCACGCCCTTCATGAAGTACGCATACAACGCCTGCATGTCGCTTTCGCTGACGCGCGCATAAGACGGGTAGGGCATCGCCGGGTAAAGCGTACTACCACTCTTGGCGACGCCGTGACGCACGGCCTGGTCGAAGTCCTCGAAACTGTAGTCGCCCAGACCGGTCTTGTCCGGGGTGATGTTGGTGGAATAGATCACACCGATGGGGGTTTCCATCGGTAGGCCACCGGCGAACGGTTTGCCGCCCTTGGCGGTGTGGCAGGCCACGCAGTCGCCGGCGCGCGCCAGGTATTCGCCCTGCTTGATCAGGTCGGTTTCGGCGGCACTGATCGAGCAGCTGCTGAGCAGGGCAAACGTCGCGATAACAAATGCTTTCATGGTCATCGCTCCTTATGCCTGAACCAGTGGGCCGGGATTTTTCAGGTACTGCTCGCGGATCGCGCGAGCCGACCAGTAGGTCAATGCCGCCACCAGGCCAGTAGGGTTGTAGCCCAAGCCCTGTGGGAAAGCAGATGCACCCGGAACAAACACGTTGTGTACATCCCAGCATTGCAGATAGCGGTTCAACGCACTGGTCTTCGGGTCGGTGCCCATGATCGCGCCACCGTTGAGGTGGGTGGTCTGGTAGGACGCGGTGTTGAAGTGCTCACCGACTTTTTTGCCGAGCACGGCAATCGCCTTGGGGTTCATCGCTTCGGCGACCTTGCCCATTTTCTCGACCATGAAGCGGTTCATCTTGATGTCGTTTTCCTGCCAGTCGAACGTCATACGCAGCAACGGCAGGCCGTAGGCATCGCGGTAGACCGGGTCCAGATCGAGGTAGTTACCCCGGTAGGATTGATGGGCACCATGAGCATCCATCGACACCTGGTGGGTGTAGTAATCGGCGGTGGCGCGCTTCCACGCGCTGCCCCAGGCCGGTGTGCCGGGCGGGTTGGACGTACCGGCAATCGGGCGGCTGCCCGCCTGGTTGACCCACATCGGCGAGCCCCCAACAAAGCCGTGAGGGCCGTGGTCGAAGTTGTCGGCGTTGAAGTCATCGATGGCCACGCCATTGCCGCCCGCACCGATAAAGTTGTTGGTGTGGGTGTCCTTGTCGAAGAACGCCTTGATGGTGGCCATGTTCTGGTAAGCGAAGTTTCTGCCCACCACGCCTTCATTGGTAATCGGGTCGTAGGGTTTGCCGATGCCCGACAGCAGCATCAGCCGCACGTTGTGGAACTGGAACGCGCCGAGGATCACCAGGTCTGCCGGTTGTTCGCACTCTCGGCCTTGGGCGTCGATGTAGGTCACGCCGGTGGCCTTGCTCTTGGTGCTGTCCAGATTGACCTTGAGCACGTGGGAGTTAGGCCGCAGCTCGAAATTCGGCACCTGGCGCAGCGCCGGCAGGATGTTCACGTTCGGCGAGGCCTTGGAGTACATGTAGCACACGTAACCGCTGCAAAAACCGCAGAAGTTGCATGGGCCCATCTGCGCGCCATAGGGGTTGGTGTAAGGCCCCGAAGTATTGGCTGACGGCAGGTTGTAGGGCTTATACCCGACGCTGGCGGCCGCTTTCTGAAACAGCTGTGCGGAGACTGTGTTCTTCTGCGCCTCCAGCGGAAACGGGTTGGAACGATCCGGCGCATAAGGGTTGCCGCCACGGCCTTCGCCCACCAACTGACCTTTCACGGTCCAGGCCTGGCCTGAGGTGCCGAAGACTTTTTCTGCATAGTCGAAAAACGGCTCCAGCTCTTCGTAGCTCACGCCGAAGTCCTGGATGGTCATGTCCTTGGGAATAAAGTGCTTGCCGTAACGTTCTTCGTAATGGCTGCGCATGCGCAGTTCAATCGGATCGACACGGAAATGCACACCCGACCAGTGCAGGCCCGCACCGCCCACGCCGTTACCCGGCAAAAACGCGCCGAGCTGACGGTTAGGCAGGGCAACGTCATTCACGCTATGACGAATCGTCACCGTCTCCTTGGAGATGTCCTGGAAGAGTTTTTTACGCACGCTGTAGGTCAGTTCGTCGATGACCTGGGGATAGTTGCCGTCCGGGTAAGTGTCCTGCATCGGCCCGCGCTCCAGCGCCAGCACGTTGAGGCCTGCTTCCGTCAGCTCCTTGGCCATGATCGCGCCGGTCCAGCCGAAGCCGACAATCACCGCATCCACTTTCTTCATGATGGTCGCCACGTTTATGCCCTCTCGCCGCGGATGGAAACTGCCGGGAAGGGGTACTGCTCGTTGCGTTCCACCCAATCCATGAAGTCGGCGCGGGCGCCGGGGAAGCCGATCATGGTCCAGCCGACCATGCCTTTGTTGCCACCGTGGATCGGGTCGCAGAAGAACCCTTCCTTGGTGTTTTGCAGCAGCAAGTTGAAGAACATCTTCGGCGGCACCGCGTCGAAATGTGCCGTGACTTCACTGCCGCCCGCCTCCAGGCGCCGCAACATATCATCTCGGGTAGCGCTGTCTTGCGCAGCAAAAGCTTTACCGTTGAAGGCTTTCGACCAAGCATCCGTCGCGGCAATGCCCAGGCGATAAATTTCTTTGGGCACCAACTTGCTCTGCCAGCCCATCTCCGGCGGGGCGTCGGCGTTGAACGGACCTTGCATGTACCACAGCGCGCCGCTGGCGTAAGGCGTGTTCATCTGACGGTCGATGTACTCCGGCACGCCGGCTTCCAGGGCACCGGGGCCTTGGGCATCTGCGGGGATCAAACGCTCGACGGCGGCGTTGATGAACGCCCATTCCTCAGCGGTGAAATAGCTCGGCTCGTAGGCCTTGTCGTTCTTCGCAGGTTTGGCCGGCGCCGCGTGGGCAGGCTCAGGCGTGGCCATCAGTATCGAGCCACCAAGGCCGGTACTCGCAACCGTGACCACCGGGATCAAGGTCAAGGATTTGCGCAAAAAATCACGCCGGGGGTTGTCTTGATCTTGATCAGACATGGGTGCACCTCATCATGTGGTCACGGGTTTATTCGGCCACTTCTGGGGAGCGGCTCGTCGGTATTTGGGCAATCAATAGTTACAAATGATAGCAGGCTAAGGATGTAGAATATGGGTTCAGCGACCTAAGTCGAATAATTGCAGGCAAAAAAATGTGGGAGGGGGCTTGCTCCCGATAGCGGCGGGTCAGCCAATCCAGAGGCTGACTGACCTTGCGCTATCGGGGGCAAGCCCCCTCCCACATTGGCCCGCGTAGGGCCGTTAGTCTTTTTTCAATTTCGGATTCGGGAAGAATTGCACTGCCTGAACCTTGGGATCGGCTGGCGCTTTAAGCGCAGACGTATTCACCCGCGTCCCCAACTCCTTGGGCACCGACAGCCCTTGGTCATTGAGCGTATCGGTATACCCGCAGGCCACGCATTCGCGATGCGGCACGCTGTCCTCGGTCCACATCTTCAACTTGTCCGGTTCGCTGCACGCCGGGCACACCGCCCCGGCGATAAATTGCTTTTTGGTAGTCACAGGCCCTTCGCTCATGCTGCTGCGTCCTCACTCAGGCCGCTGTGGCGCAAGAGTGCGTCAATCGACGGTGCACGTCCGCGGAAGTCGACGAACAGCACCATCGGCGCCTGGGAACCGCCACGCGCCAGGATTGCCTCACGGAAGGCACGACCGGTCTCGGCGTTGAGCACGCCGTCTTCTTCGAATTTGGAGAAGGCATCCGCCGACAGCACTTCGGCCCATTTGTAGCTGTAGTAACCCGCGGCATAACCGCCGGCAAAGATGTGCGCAAAGCTGTTGGGGAAACGGTTGTAGGCAGGAGGACGCATCACCGACACCTCATCGCGCACGCCTTCGAGCACCTGGGCCACGCTGCGGCCATCGCCATGGGTGGCATGCAACTCGAAGTCGAACAGCGAGAACTCCAGCTGGCGCACCATCATCAGGCCGGACTGGAAGTTCTTCGCCGCGAGCATTTTTTCCAGCAGGTCCTGGGGCAGTGGCTCGCCGCTTTCATAGTGGCCGGAGATCAGCGCCAGGCCTTCCGGCTCCCAGCACCAGTTCTCCATGAACTGGCTCGGCAATTCCACCGCATCCCACGCCACACCATTGATACCGGACACGCCGGCATGCTCGACGCGGGTCAGCAGGTGATGCAGGCCATGGCCGAATTCGTGGAACAGGGTGGTCACTTCATCGTGGGTCAGCAGGGCAGGCTTGCCGCTGTCGGCCGGGGTGAAGTTGCACACCAGGTTCGCCACCGGGCTTTGCAGCACGCCGTCGATGGTGCGGCGGCGGTCGCGTGCGCCGTCCATCCAGGCACCGCCACGCTTATTGGCGCGGGCGTACAGGTCGAAGAAGAAGCGCCCGACGTGCTGGCCGTTTTCCTTGATTTCAAATAGGCGAACATCCGGGTGCCAGGTGTCGAAGCCTTTTTGCTCGGCAATCTCGATGCCGTACAAACGCTGCACAATGGCGAACAGGCCGCCCAGCACCTTGTCGATCGGGAAGTAGGCGCGCAGGGCTTCCTGGGACACGCTGTAGCGCTGCTCACGCAGCTTTTCGCCGTAGAAACCGCTGTCCCAGCTTTGCAGGTCGGCGCAGCCTTGTTCGGCGGCGTAGGCCTTGAGCTGTTGCAGGTCCTGGGCAGCGAACGGCTTGCTGCGCTTGGCCAGGTCACGCAGGAAGCTCAGCACCTGGTCGCTGGACTCGGCCATCTTGGTGGCCAGGCTCAGCTCGGAGAACGAGGCGTAACCCAAAAGCTTGGCCAGTTCCTGACGCAAGTCGAGGATCTGTTCCATCACCGGGCCGTTATCGTTCTGACCGGCATTCGGGCCCTGGTCTGACGCACGGGTGCAGTAGGCCGCGTAGATTTCTTCTCGCAGGGCGCGGTCCTGGGCGTAGGTCATGACCGCGTAGTAGCTCGGAAACTCCAGGGTGATCAGCCAGCCGTCGAGGCCTTTGGCCTGCGCGGCAGCGGCCATCTGCGCCTTGGCCGAATCGGTCAGGCCGGCGAGGGTGGCTTCCTCGGTGACGTGCTTGGTCCACGCCTGGGTGGCGTCCAGCAGTTGGTTGGAGAATTTGCTGCCCAGCTCGGAAAGCTTGCTCTGCACTTCGGCGTAACGTTTTTGCTGCTCAGGCGGCAAGTCGATACCCGAGAGGCGGAAGTCGCGCAGGGAGTGTTCAAGGATGGTTTTTTGCGCCACGTCGAAACCGGCGGCTTCCGGGCTGTTGGCCAGGGCTTCGAAGGCTTGGAACAGCGCGCGGTTCTGGCCCATCTCGGTGGAATAGGCGCTCAATGCCGGCAGGCACGCCTCGTAGGCTTCGCGCAGCTCGGCGCTGTTGCACACAGCATTGAGATGGCTGACCGGGCTCCAGGCGGCGCCCAGGCGATCATTCAGTTCGTCCATGGCCAGCACCAGACCGGCCCATGTCGGATTTTTACCCTGGCTTTGCAGGATGCCTTCGATGGCAACACGGTTGTCGGCGAGGATCTGTTCGATGGCCGGCTGCACGTGCTCGGCACGGATCGCCGAGAACGGCGGCAGGTCGTAGGACTGCAGAAGAGGGTTGTTCGCGCTCACGGTTGGCACCTTGGCTGAAGAAACATGTAAGAACAAAGATGGGGCCATCTTAATTACAATCAACGTCCACCGCAGCTATCAGCACATAAGAGAGAGGCTATCGTGACCCTTCGCACCTATCAGAACCACACGCCAACCCTGGGCGCCGGGGCTTTTGTCGATATTTCGGCGGTGGTGATCGGCGATGTCGAAATCGGCACCGACAGCTCGGTCTGGCCGCTGACCGTGATTCGCGGCGACATGCACCGCATCCGTATCGGCGCGCGCACCAGCGTGCAGGACGGCTGCGTGCTGCACATCACTCACGCAGGCCCCTTCAATCCGGACGGTTTTCCCTTGCTGATCGGCGATGACGTGACCATCGCACACAAAGTCATGCTGCACGGCTGCACGGTGGGCAACCGGATTTTGATCGGCATGGGCAGCATCGTGATGGACGGCGCCGTGGTGGAGGACGACGTCATCATCGGCGCCGGCAGCCTGGTGCCACCGGGCAAGAAGCTCGACAGCGGTTTTTTGTATGTCGGCAGCCCGGTTAAACAAATCCGCCCGCTGACTGACAAGGAACGCGCCTTTTTCACCTACAGCGCCGCGAACTACGTGAAGCTCAAAGACCTGCACCTGGCTGAAGGATTCGACCAATGACCCTCCATTACCAAACCGTGCTGTTCGACCTGGATGGCACCCTCACCGACCCGCGCGAGGGCATCACCCGCTCGATCCAGTACGCCCTTGGCAAATTGGGCATCGACGAACCCGACCTGACCCAACTCGAACACTTCATCGGCCCTCCATTGCTGCAAGCCTTCATGCAGTTCTACGACTTCGATGAGGCCAAGGCCTGGGAGGCAGTGAATTTCTACCGCGAGCGCTTCAAAGTCACCGGGCTGTATGAAAACCGCGTATTCGACGGCGTGATGCCGCTACTTGAAGACCTGGGCAAACAGGGCCGCCAGTTGTACGTCGCCACATCCAAGCCCTGGGTGTTTGCCCGCGAGATCGCGCGGCATTTCGATTTTGCCAGGCACTTCAAAGTGATCTACGGCAGCGAACTGGACGGGACACGCACCAACAAGGTCGAGTTGATTGCGCATTTGATCAGCGAAGAAGGCCTGGACCCGGCCACCACCTTGATGATTGGTGATCGTAAGCACGACCTGATCGGGGCGCGCAGCAATGGGCTGGATTCGGCGGCCGTCGGTTATGGGTTTGGTAGTTTCGAAGAGTTGAATGCTGAGGCGCCGACCTGGCACTTTGAGACGCTGGCGCAGATGCATCAGGCGTTTTTGCAGCGGCCCTGAGACCGCCATCGGCGGCAAGCCCCCGATGAGGCCCTACGGATCAACCCCTTCCAACTGCCTCAACGCAGCCTTGCGCTGCACCACCGGCAACTCGCCCATCTTCTCCACCGCCGCGTAGAACTTCGGCCAATCCCCACCTTCCTGCCTGAATAACGCCGCAAACGCCGGCACCCACCGGTCATACAGCCCGAACGGCAACAACCGCGCATTGTTCATCGGCAGGTTCATCCAGGCGTCATAACGCTTGTCTCCACCCCATTGGCTATCGCGCATCTGCCGGTACGCACGACGCAAATCCTCGAATTCGGCCGCCTTGGCCTGGCGCATCGCCTCGGCAGCCAGCGGTTGCGCGTAGAGTTTTTCCAGGCGCTGACGTGTATCGAGGATCAGTTGGGTAAATTGGTCCCGCTGTTGCCGCGTCGCGTTGCCAAGCGGCGCCAGGCCCTGGGCCGCGCGCCACTGGCGGGTGCCTTCCTGCTCGACGAAGCTGGCAAACGACTCGTTGAATTCGGTGTCGTCCTTCACGTAGAACCGCTGGTGCGCCAGCTCATGGAAGATCAGCGTGGCCAGGCGTTCGTCACCCCAGTTCATCATCGAATTCATGATCGGGTCGTTGAACCAACCCAAGGTTGAATAGGCTTCCACGCCGCCAATCGACACGTCCATGCCTTGTTTGCGCAACAACGCCGCTTCACCGCGCGCCGCGCCTTGGCTGTAATAGCCGCGATAGGCCACGCAACCGGCAATGGGGAAGCAATGGGTTTGAGGCGCCAGGGAAAATTCCTGCGTAGCGAAGACATTCCAGACTACATAAGGACGGCCAATATCGGCATACAGCCGGTAACTTTGGTTGTCAGGCAGATGCAGGTGTTCGCTGGCGAAGGTTCGAGCTTTTTGTGATTGAGCCAGATGATCACGCAGCAACTGCGGCCTCGATGGATCGGCGATGACCTCGGCAACCGGCTCCCGAGCCCGCAACAGCTGCCACTGGCCGTCCGCCAATTGGCTGTAGTAACTGACGCTGGAGCAACCACTGAGCAGCACAACCACCAACCCTGAAAGAAAACGCCTGACCATGCACCGATCGCTCCTGGGTGATTTGTTCGCCAGACTATCGCGCCTGAAGGGGATTTTTCCACGTCGTAGCGTGTTTATACTCAAAGCTCTCCTTGCGTTGAGTAACTGCCATGCACCAGCTCCTGCTTCCCGTCGTCGCCCTGTTGCTCAGCGCCTGCGCTTCGCCCCCCCTGCCGCCGGTCGACCCGCATCAGGCCTGGGTCGATTTTGCTACGCCGACGCCGGGAGCCAAGCTGGTGATGGCGCAGCGCCTGGATGGTAAGAACCTGCCGGACGGACGCTACTTCCAGGTGCCACCGGGCAGTCACGAGCTGATGGTGCGCTTTGATTTCGAGGTGCCCACCGGCGGCAGCCTCAATGGCTTTGGGCAAACCGCCGACCGCACCTGTTTCATCACCCTGCAGTACGACCATTTCGAGGCTGGCCAACGCTATCGCCTGGAAGGGCGCTCATTGGCCTTCACGCCGAATATCCGGCTGTATAACGCCGCTCGCCAATTGCTGGCGGAAGAACGCAGCGTCAACTGTCTCTGATCAGTCGTTGTTCTTCTGATAGATGATGGCTTTGGTACCGTTCTCACAGCTGCCGACGACCATGGCGACGTCGTGCTTGTCAGCTTCTTCCTTGCTGACAATTTCCAAGGTGTAGGACGGAACGGCGTTCGCCTGGATCTTGACCTCAATCTCTTTCCTGAGCTCTTCGCAGTCTTTTGGTGCGGCCACAGCCGATGTGGCCAACACACCGCAGATGATCGCCAAGGCAAAACGTTTCATGTGTGAAGCTCCCTGAATGCATGCGCACGGGTGTGCGCCTAAGGCTGCATAGGCTATAGGACCACATTCGGGAAACACGAGTTCTGATTTAACGCAGAACAAAATGTGGGAGGGGGCTTGCTCCCGATAGCAGTGCATCAGTCAACATCGCTGTTACTGATAGACCGCTATCGGGGGCGAGCCCCCTCCCACAGTGGACCTGCTGTGTCAGCTAACCAGCGTGGCATCCAGGCTGATCTTCGCATTCAGTACCTTGGACACCGGGCACCCTTCCTTGGCCTTCTTGCTCAATTCATCGAACTGCGCCTGGCTGGCGCCTGGGATCTTGGCCTTGAGCACCAAGTGCACGGCGGTGATCGCGAAGCCGCCATCGACCTGGTCCAGGGTCACTTCGGCCTGGGTGTCGATGCTGTCAGCCTTGAGCCCGGCGTCGCCCAGAATCATGGAAAAGGCCATGGAGAAACAGCCAGCGTGGGCCGCGCCGATCAATTCTTCGGGGTTGGTGCCCTTGCCGCCTTCGAAACGGGCCTTGAAGCCGTAGGGTGCTTCGCGCAGCACGCCGGTTTCGGTGGAAATGGAGCCCAGGCCAGTCTTCAGATCACCTTCCCAATGCGCGGATGCCTTTTTAACGATACTCATAGCTTTCTCCTCGAACGGTGGTTTTGCGTCGGTAAGGTTCTGAGGATAGACGCCAAGGCAAAGTTCATTTGTAAGAGAGACCTAGCGATTAAGTAGGAAATTTCACCCTCGCTATTGAATCTCGGGTATATGCCCTCATTGCATAGGACATGCACATGAAGCGGCAGGTTTTGGTTCGTCTAAGAAGCCTGCGCCCCCCCTTTGGAGAAGCAGGCTTATGAAATCGCTGTCCGACGTAAAGTTCTCGACCCTCGACCTCGTGCCGGTGCGCGCCAACGGCAGCCCGGCGCAGTCGCTGCGCAATTCCCTGGATTTGGCCCAGCATGTGGAAAAGTTCGGCTACCACCGTTTCTGGGTGGCGGAACACCACAATATGGATGGCATCGCCAGCTCGGCCACCTCGGTATTGCTGGGTTACTTGGCCGGCGGTACCTCGACGATTCGCGTCGGCTCCGGCGGCGTGATGCTGCCCAACCATGCACCGCTGGTGATCGCCGAGCAGTTCGGCACCCTGGAAAGCCTCTACCCCGGGCGTATCGACCTGGGCCTGGGCCGCGCGCCCGGCTCCGACCAGATGACCGCTCGCGCTCTGCGCCGCGAGCGCTCCGGCAGCGCGGATGACTTCCCGGAAGACGTGGCCGAGCTGATGGCCTACCTCGGGCCACGCACACCGGACCAACGGGTGATTGCGGTGCCCGGCACCGGCACCAACGTACCGGTGTGGCTGCTGGGCTCCAGCCTGTTCAGCGCGCAACTGGCGGGCGAACGCGGTTTGCCCTACGCCTTCGCCTCCCATTTCGCACCGCGTTTGATGCACGAGGCGATTCGCGTGTACCGCAATCACTTCAAGCCTTCGGCTGTGCTGGACAAGCCTTACGTGATGCTCGGCATTCCGCTGGTGGCGGCCGACACCGATGAGCACGCCGACTTCCTGGCCACCTCGGTGTACCAACGCATCCTCGCCTTGATGCGCGGGCAGAGCCTGGTGCAGCGCCCACCGGTGAAAACCATGGACGGCCTGTGGCTGCCCCATGAAAAAGACGCGGTCGGCAGCTTCCTTGGCCTGGCGATGGTGGGTAGCCCAGCGAAGATCCGCGCCAAGCTGGAAGTGTTGATCGAACAGACCGGCGCGGACGAATTGATCTTCACCTGCGACCTGTACGAGCACGCCGACCGGATTCATTCCTACGAGCTGCTGGCGCAGTTGATGAAGGGCTAAACCCCCGACGAAAAAAAACCGACGCACCCGCGTCGGTTTTTTATGTCTGCCACACGGGATTAACCGCGCTTGTAGACGATTTCCTTGGTACCACCTTCACAGGTACCGACCACTTTAGCGTCGGTCGAGGTGCCTTTATCCACAACTTCCAGCGAATAACCCGAAGCGCCCTTGGCGTCGATTTTCGCTGCAATTTCGCTTTTCAGCTCTTCACAAGACTTGCCCGCCGCCAGGGCCGTGCCCGCAATGCTCAACAAACCTACCGCTAACAGGAGCTTCTTCATCCGTCACTTTCCTTGCGCTGATTGAAACGAGCGTGCCGACGCTGCTGGCATCGGCACCCATTGTTTGTAGCGCAAGTTATGGCAATCGGCCAGCCGGCAAGTTCAACCGACGCGATCAACTACTGGCAATTCGGAACCCCACCTTGAGCGTAACCTGATAGTGCGCGACCTTGCCGTCCTTGATATGACCACGGGTTTCCGTCACCTCAAACCATTCCAAGTGCTTGATGCTCTTGTTGGCTTCGGCCAGGGCATTGTTGATTGCGTCTTCGATGCTGGTGGTGGACGAACCTACCAATTCCACTTTCTTGTAGGTGTGATGATCAGACATGGTGTTTCTCCTGAGGGTCGTCAATAAAGCCTAGCAGTCATTGTTCATACTGCTTCTGGCGACCGTTCCTACCTGAAAGTTCAGATTTACTGCACTTTCTGAAACGGCCGCAGTCGGTATCTACACACGCCACTCAATCACTTCAGGAGATTCCAAATGGCCAACACTTCTTTACGCAAAGCGTCGCTGGAAAGCATGGAAGCCGAGATTTCGAGCCTGCTCAAGTCCCTTGAGAGCCTCAAGGACGATGCGTCCGATGAGTCGCGCAAAACGCTGAAGGCCCTGAAAAGCAATGCCGAGAATGCCCTCAAGCACTCTCGTCACCTGATCAGCGACGCCTACGAAGAAAGCAAAGTCAAAATCCGTGAAACCGGTGTTGCCACCCGGGACTACGCACAAGAGCACCCATGGACTACCGCCGGCGTCGCCGTTGGCGCGTTGGGCCTGCTGGCGGCTTACCTGCTGTGCAAACGCGGTGACTGATTGACCGGCTATACCGGCTGGCGCGCCAGCTCAGCCTTGAGCCAGTGCGCCAACTGACTCGCGCGCCCGTCTGCGGCGCGCTTGGGTAGCCACAACGCCAGGTGCGCCGGGGTTTCACTGAAACCCCACGGCGCCACCAGGCGACCCGCGCGCAGGTCCTCTGCCACCAGCGGCTGCGGCGCAATCGCCACGCCCAACCCCGCCACCGCCGCCTCCAGCAAATAATACAAATGCTCAAAACCCTGGCCATGTTTCAACGCGCCGGGCTCGATGCCGTGCTGTTGCGCCCAACTGGGCCAGGCTTGCGGGCGTGAAGTGGTGTGCAACAAGGCTTCGCCACACAAGGCTTGCGGCGGCGCCTGGCGCAGGCGTTCGTACCCGGCAAAACGCGGGCTCATCACCGGCCCGATACACTCGCTCGCCAGCTCATACACTTGCATATCCGCCGGCCACGGTGGTTCGGCGAAGACCAGCAGGGCATCGAGACCGGGGCGTCGGGGGTCGAGGTCGCCGTCACCCGCCGACAGGTGCAGGCGCAGGTCCGGCAGGTCGGCATTCAAGCGACCCAGGCGCGGGATCAACCAGCGCGCCAGCAAACTGCCTGAGCAGCCAAGCACGAACGGCGCATCAGCGCTGGCCTGGGTGAGTTCGGCGCAGACGTCGCGCAAGCGCTCGAACGCCTCGGCGCTGGCATCTCGCAACCGCACACCTGCATCTGTGAGTTTAATGCCGCGTCCATCCTTGATGAACAAGCTGACACCCAAATGCTCTTCCAGCACCTTCAATTGGCGGCTGACCGCGCCGTGGGTCACGTGCAGTTGCTCGGCAGCCTGGCTGACGCTGTTCAGGCGGGCGGTGGCTTCAAAGGCGCGCAGGGCATTGAGGGGTGGGAGGTCTCGGCTCATCTGTGAGTTTTCCTGACAGGTTGCAGCGATCTTATCGGTTTTCAGCGCTGGATGTGAGGGGTAGAGTGGCCGTCATTGCTTCTCACACAAATTCCTACCTGGAGCGTCCCATGACTCAGTCCCAGACCGATCTGCGCAACGGCCCTGACGCCAACGGCCTGTTTGGCGCGTTCGGCGGCCGCTACGTCGCCGAAACCCTGATGCCGTTGATCCTCGAACTGGCCCGCGAATACGAAGCGGCCAAGATCGATCCGGCGTTCAACGAAGAATTGGCCTACTTCCAGCGTGACTACGTCGGCCGCCCAAGCCCGCTGTATTTCGCCGAGCGCCTGACCGAGTTCTGCGGCGGTGCCAAGATCTACCTCAAGCGCGAAGAGCTGAACCACACCGGCGCACACAAGATCAACAACTGCATCGGCCAGATCCTGCTGGCGCGGCGCATGGGCAAGAAACGCATCATCGCCGAGACCGGCGCCGGCATGCACGGTGTGGCGACCGCTACCGTGGCCGCGCGTTTCGGCCTGCAATGCGTGATCTACATGGGCACCACCGACATCGAGCGCCAACAGGCCAACGTGTTCCGCATGAAGCTGCTGGGCGCTGAAGTGATCCCAGTGGTCGCCGGCACCGGCACCCTCAAGGACGCGATGAACGAAGCCCTGCGCGACTGGGTGACCAACGTCGACGACACCTTTTATCTGATCGGCACCGTGGCCGGCCCACACCCATACCCAGCGATGGTGCGTGACTTCCAGGCCGTGATCGGCAAGGAAACCCGCACCCAGCTGCAAGCTCAGGAAGGCCGCCTGCCGGACAGCCTGGTGGCATGCATCGGCGGTGGTTCCAACGCCATGGGTCTGTTCCATCCGTTCCTGGACGACACCAGCGTCGAGATCATCGGCGTTGAAGCCGCCGGCCACGGCATCGAGACCGGCAAGCACGCCGCCAGCCTCAACGGCGGCGTACCGGGTGTGCTGCACGGCAACCGTACCTTCCTGCTGCAGGACGACGACGGCCAGATCATCGACGCCCACTCGATTTCCGCCGGCCTCGACTACCCAGGCATCGGCCCGGAACACGCCTGGTTGCACGATATCGGCCGCGTCCAGTACACCTCGGTGACTGACCACGAAGCCCTGGATGCCTTCCACAAGTGCTGCCGCCTGGAAGGGATCATTCCTGCCCTGGAAAGCGCCCACGCCCTGGCCGAAGTGTTCAAGCGCGCGCCGACCCTGCCGAAGGATCACCTGATGGTGGTCAACCTGTCCGGCCGTGGCGACAAAGACATGCAGACCGTGATGCACCACATGGAACAGTCTCAGCAGGAGAAACACTAAATGAGCCGCCTGCAGACCCGCTTTGCGCAACTCAAAGAACAGAACCGCGCCGCCCTGGTGACCTTCGTCACTGCCGGCGACCCGGGCTATGACACTTCGCTGGCGATCCTCAAGGGCTTGCCTGCTGCTGGCGCCGATGTGATCGAGTTGGGCATGCCCTTCACCGACCCAATGGCCGACGGCCCGGCCATTCAACTGGCCAACATCCGTGCGCTGGAAGCCAAGCAGAACCTGCTGAAAACCCTGCAGATGGTGCGTGAGTTCCGCAAGGACAACAACGATACACCGCTGGTGTTGATGGGCTACTTCAACCCGATCCACAAATACGGTGTGCCTGAGTTCATCGCTGACGCCAAAGAGGCCGGCGTCGACGGCCTGATCGTGGTCGACATGCCGCCCGAGCATAACGGCGAGCTGTGCGACCCGGCCCAGGCCGCCGGTATCGACTTTATCCGCCTGACCACGCCGACCACCGATGACGTGCGCCTGCCGACCGTGCTCAACGGCAGTTCCGGGTTTGTGTACTACGTATCCGTGGCCGGTGTGACCGGTGCCGGCGCCGCGACCCTGGAACACGTCGAAGAAGCCGTGGCCCGCCTGCGTCGGCATACCGACCTGCCGATCAGCATCGGTTTTGGTATCCGCACACCGGAACAAGCGGCGGCCATCGCGCGCCTGGCCGATGGCGTGGTGGTCGGCTCGGCCCTGATCGATCACATCGCCAATGCCAGTAACGATCAACAAGCGATCGATGGCGTATTGAGCCTGTGCGCGGCGCTGTCGGAAGGTGTGCGCAACGCCCGTAAGTAAGCGCCATGTAGCGAGAGGTAAAGTTCCTGATACAGAGGAATCAACGCGCGCAATCACGGCCTAAACAGCAAGACCAAGGGATTTCGAACCGCGTTCGAGATCCCTTTTTTGTATGTGTGTCCTGAGGAATACCCGATGAAAATGCCTAAATCCGTGATTGCAGGTCTTGGTGTGCTGGTACTTGGCGCCAGCGCCCTGGTGCAAGCCGCGCCGCCTGACCCGCGGGGTGACGATCGTGGCGGCCCGCAGGGCCAGCACGAGCAACGTGGCGACGACCATCGCGGCCCGCAGGACGACCGTCGCGGCGGCCCGCCCCAGGACTTCGGCCCGGTACGCCAGATCATTCGCGACAACCACGGCCAGTTCTCCCGTGGCGCACCGCCGCCGCCGAATGTGCGTCTGGTGCGCGGCCGCCCCCTGCCGCATGGCTACTACGGCGAGCGCTTGGACAACCGTGCCCTGGCGCGCCTGCCGGTCTATCCAGGTTATGAATGGCGCCGTTCGGGGCCGGACGTGGTACTGATCGCTGTAGGCACGGGCATCGTCTACGAAATCCTTGACGGCGTACTCAACTAAAACCACGCAATAACGTTGTAGCAACGTAGCTTCCTGTGGCAAGCCCGCTCGCCACGGGAAGTCTGCTCGCCATTAGAGGTCAGTCTCCAGAAAGCAATCTTCCCGCTACCGGCTTAAAGCTCGATGCGTTCAACTTTACCTACGAGCAATATGTAAGAAAGCGCCCCAAGCAATGCCAGTACCGCGATATAGGTAATCGCCGGCGCAAACGAATCGCCGCTGGCCAGGAAGCCGATAACGATTGGTGTGGTAATCGCCGCCAGGTTGCCGATGAAGTTGAACACACCGCCAGTCAGTCCCAGCAGACGTGCAGGGGCAAGGGTCGAAACCAGGGACCACGTGATTGAGGCCAGGCCGTTGCCGAAGAACGCCAAGGCCAGGAAGGCGATGACCAACGGTGTCGATTCGACGAAGTTGGCGCCAATGATCGCCGTAGAGATCAGCAGGCCGCTGATGATCGGCAACTTGCGGGCAAACCCCACCGAGGCGCCACGGCGGATCAGCCAGTCGGAAAACAACCCCGAGCACAACACGCCGACGAAGGCCGCGAGGAAGGGCAGTGATGCGAGCATGCCGGACTTGATGAAGTCCATGCCGCGGTATTTCACCAGGTAGGTCGGGAACCAGGTCAGGAAGAACCACAACGTGGAGTTCAGGCAGAACTGCCCCAGGTAGATGCCCCACAATTTGCGCTTGCTCAGGACAATGCCCAGGTCGACCCAGCTGAATGGCGCCTTGGTCTTACCCGCTTGTGCACTGAGGTCCACCAGCCCGCCACCTTCGCGGATCAACTCGATTTCGGCTGCGTTGACGCCTTTGAAGTCCCGGGGCTCGCGATACACGGCATACCAGATCGCCGCCCACAGAATGCCCACTCCGCCAGTGACGACAAACACCATGTGCCAGCCGTAATGATGCTGCAACCAGGCCAGGACCGGCGTCAGGAACGCCAACCCGACAAACTGCCCGGAGGTGTAAAAGCCAATGGCCGTGGCGCGCTCACGCTCGGGAAACCAACTGGTGACCACGCGGCTGTTGATAGGGTAGGCCGGTGCTTCCAGGGCGCCTACCGCCATGCGCAGCACAAACAGCGCAATGAAGCTGGCGGCAAAGCCGAGCATCACGGTGGCGATGGACCAGAGCAACAGGGCGGCGGTGTAGAGGATGCGCGGCGGCACCCGGTCCACCAGCCAGCCGCCGGGAATCTGCATGGCGGCGTAAGTCCAGCCGAACGCCGAGAAAATCAGCCCGACATGTACCGGATCGATGCCCAGCTCGCTGGTCAGCGCCGGGGCGGCAATCGACAGGTTGCTGCGGTCGAGGTAGTTGATCACGACGGTGATAAACAGCAACACCATGATGAAGTAGCGCTTTCGGGTAGGCGTGACTAAAGAAGCCTGCCCGCTCAAGGATTCAGGTTGCATGGTAGGTGCCTATTCTTATGTTTGTTGAGGAAGGGACTTCTGAAGAAACCGGCTCAAAATGTGGAAGGGGGCAAGCCCCCTCCCACATGTTTGACCGTGTTCTTTCAGGCAGAAATCACCACTCGGCGAAACTGCCGTCGGCGTGGCGCCAGATCGGGTTGCGCCAGCGGTGACCGATGGCTGCACGTTCGATCACGTATTCCTCGTTGATCTCGATCCCCAGGCCCGGCCCGTTGGGGATCTTCACAAAGCCCTGGTCATAGTCGAACACGCCCGGGTCGCGCACGTAGTCGAGCAGGTCGTTGCTCTCGTTGTAGTGAATGCCCAGGCTTTGCTCCTGGATAAACGCGTTGTAGCAAACCGCATCCAGTTGCAGGCACGCCGCCAACGCAATCGGGCCCAGCGGGCAGTGCAGGGCCAGGGCCACGTCGTAGGCTTCGGCCATGTTGGCGATCTTGCGGGTTTCGGTGATACCGCCCGCGTGGGAAGCATCCGGCTGGATGATGTCGACGTAGCCTTCGCTGAGCACGCGCTTGAAGTCCCAGCGCGAGAACAGGCGCTCGCCCAGGGCAATCGGAGTGCTGGTCAGCGGCGCCAGTTCCTTGAGGGCTTCGTAGTTTTCGCTGAGCACCGGCTCTTCGATAAACATCAGCTTGTAGGGGTCCAGTTCTTTCATCAGCACCTTGGCCATGGGCTTGTGCACACGACCATGGAAGTCGACGCCGATGCCTACGTTGGGACCGACCGCATCACGCACAGCCGCGACGTTGGCCAGGGCCAGGTCGACTTTTTCGAAGCTGTCGACGAACTGCAACTCTTCAGTGCCGTTCATTTTCACCGCAGTAAAACCACGGGCCACGGCCTCTTTGGCGGCGCGGGCGGTGTCGGCGGGGCGATCGCCGCCGATCCACGAGTACACGCGGATCTTGTCACGCACCTGGCCACCCAACAGGTCGCTGACGGAAACGCCCAGGGCCTTGCCCTTGATGTCCCACAGCGCCTGGTCGATGCCGGCGAGGGCGCTCATGTGCACGGCGCCGCCTCGATAGAAGCCACCGCGGTAGAGCACGGTCCAGATGTCTTCGATATTGCGTGGGTCTTTGCCGATCAGGTAGTCGGACAGTTCCTCGACAGCAGCGGCCACGGTGTGAGCGCGGCCTTCGACCACGGGCTCACCCCAACCGGTCACGCCCTGGTCGGTCTCGACCTTGAGGAAGCACCAGCGCGGCGGGACGATAAAGGTCGTCAGTTTGGTGATTTTCATCTGTTATCTCTCTTATAGATGCAGCGCCTGCGGGCGCGGAACTTGATCTCAGTTCAGGGCTTTCCAGGCGGCGACATAAGCCTGGGCGCGGCTCGCTACCTGATCCACTGTCATACCCGGTTTGAACAACCCGGAACCCAGCCCGAACCCCTTGGCGCCGGCGTCGATAAACACCTGCATGTTGTCCGGGGTAATGCCGCCCACCGGCAGCAGCAACGTGCCTGCAGGCAATACCGCCAGCCAAGCCTTGATCACAGAAGGGCCCATTTGCTCGGCCGGGAACAGCTTCAACACGTCGGCACCTTCGTCCAACGCCGCGAACGCTTCGGTGGGCGTGGCCACACCCGGCGACAGGTACAGGCCGGCGGCTTTCGCGGCGCGCAAGACCTTGGCATCGCTATGGGGCATGACGATCACTTGGCCACCGGCAGCTTTCACTTGTTCGACCTGCCCAGGCGTCAATACCGTGCCGGCGCCGATCAGGCAATCGGCGGGCAGGCTGTCGCGCAGGGTGCGAATGCTGGTGTAAGGGTCCGGCGAATTGAGCGGGACTTCGATCACGCGAAACCCGGCGTCGTACAGCACTTGGCCGACCGCCTGGGCTTCGTCCGGGCGTATGCCGCGAAGAATGGCGATCAAACCGTTTTGTGCGAGTGCTTGCTTGAGCATGTCAGGCCTCCATTGCAGGTTGAGTGAGTCCGGCGGCCACTGCCAGTTGCCACAGCCCGCGCTCGGTCGCTTCCTGCGCCAGGCTGACGTGGGCGAAACCGCAGAGGGCGAGGGCGCGTTGGTAGCGCACGCAGAGCAGGCCGGCGCCCACCAGGATGATGGGTATGTGCCGTGCACTGGCTGGCAAGCCGGCCAGTTCATGGCCGATCAGCAGGCCGGACAGGTAGTCGGGCTGCTGCTCAGGGGTGAGTTCGCCGGTCAGTCCCAGAGTGCGCGCACTGAACAAGGTCGACAGCACGCCACGCTGGCCATCGTTCGACAGCGCCACTTGAACACCGCGGTCAAAGGCCTCGGCCTGGAACTGCTCGGATACCTTTTGCGTACGACCAAGCAGGCTGTGCTTGCTCAGCACCGCGAACAGTTCACCGGTCATGAAGGTGTCGAAATGAGTGATGCAGCCTTCCACCACCTCGACCCATTTGGAATGGCTGCCGGGCAGGCCGATCAGCATTTCACCGCTGGCCGACAGGCTTTGCAGCACGCCCAGCACCTGGGTTTCTTCACCGCGCATCACATTGGGCAAGCCGACCTGCTCGATCACTCCGGGCACGATATGCACATCGACACCGCGCAGGCTGCGCACCTTGTGCAACGCCTGGCCCAGGCTGGCGACGTCGACCGGCGTACTGCGATACGCCGCCTCGCTCCAACCCTGGGCGCTGCCGACCATGCCGCAGGCGATCACCGCCAGGTTTGGCTCGGCGTCGAGCCAGTCGCCGCACGCTGCATCAAACGCCAACTCGAAGCCATCGCTGCAGCGAACGCCGCCGATGTCCCGGGGCTCGCTGGGCAAATGCATGATGCCCGACGCCAGCGAGCGCTGTTCCAGCACTACGCCCGCGGGACCGAGTTTGTAAGCACGAAGGGAGCTGGTCCCCCAATCGAGCGCGATCAATTGCGCCTGCATCGCTTCACCTGAAATGAGTGGGTGCTGAAAAAAGCAGATGGGCGAATATAAACCTACGGCTGGCAATATCTCAATATATAAATAACTGTCCCACATATTGAGATGAAACGAGATAAATCCTACAGGCTCCTCGCTTTTTACTGCGGGAGGAAACTGGTTCTATCTGATAAGGAGGGGTTAAAAAGCCGACAAGTCCAGCTCGCGCATCGCACCCATCCAGATCGCGTAATCGGTGTGATCCTTCAGGTCATCGCCGGTTTCAGGGTGCAGGAACACCACCAGCCCATTGCGATGCAGCGCCAGCCACGGCAGCACCACCCCAATGTATTCGGGGTCGAACGCCAACTGGCAGCTCCAGTCCGGGTGCGGGCCTACGGGCCGCTCATGCACGCGGCCCATGCGCAGCGGGAACAGTTTCGCGCCGTCCTCGCACAAGGCACGCGCCTGATCGAGGGTGCTGGCATCGAAGTAGATATGGGCATGGTAGCCCTTGATACGTTGCATGACGGACTCCGGATCCAATGTGCGGCAAATCCTAGACCGCAATCGACGGCAGGGCCAGTCCGGTCAGGGACTGCGCGCTGCTGGCCTGTTCTGCCTGCAACCAGTCGACGAAACGTTCGACCAACTGCCCACGCCGCTTGCGCTGGGGCTGCACCACGTAATAGCCAAAGCGCGAAACCACCGTGTTGCCGATCGGTCGGCACAACCAATTCTGTTCCAGCAGGTTATCCACCAAATGGCGCCAGCCGATCGCCACCCCTTGGCCGGCAATCGCTGCCTGGATCAATAAGGTGTAGTTGTCGAATCGCAGCTGGCCGGGCGTGGGCGCGGCGGTGATGCCCAGTTCGCGGAATACGCCGCTCCAGTCGAACCACTGGTTGTTGTTTTCCTGGCGCAGGTGCAGCAAAGGAACGTCGTGCAAGTTCTGCAGGGTCAGCGGCGTGGCCTGGTCCTTGAGCCACTGCGGGCTGCACACCGGAAACACTTCCTCGTTGAACAGCCAAAGGCTGTCGCCCTGCTTGAAACGGCCATCGCCAAACAGCACCGCCACATCGATATCGCTGCGCAAGGTGGCGTGGTTGCGCTCGCTGGTCACCAGGCTCACGTCCACCTGCGGGTTGGCGGCGTGGAAGCGATGCAGGCGCGGCATCAGCCAGTAGGCAGCGAACGCAAAGTCTGTGGCCACTTGCAGCACTTCGTGCTGGTCCTGCTGGGTAATCACACTGAGGCCCTGGTTGATGCTCTGCAAACCGCCTTGCACATGCTCGAACAGCAGGGCGCCGGCGTCGGTCAGTTCGATGCCCCGATAGATGCGGTCAAACAGGCGGATCGCCAGTTGTTCTTCCAGGCGCTTGATCTGCTGGCTGATGGCCGGCTGAGTGGTGCCCAGCTCCATCGCTGCTGCGGTAAAGCTGCGATGGCGCGCGGCCGCCTCGAACGCACGCAGCAGGTCGAGGGACAGGTCTCCAAGGGCTTCATACATAAGCTGTGCTTATCCTAGACATTGCTCGTCATGGGCTTTACCCCATTTTTCATGGGCTGCATGCTCATTCGCATAAACACCGCCTATGGAATGCCGAAGACCTATGAAGCGCAAGAACATTCTTTTCATCATGGCCGATCAAATGGCCGCGCCGATGCTTCCGTTCTACGGACCTTCCCCTATCAAGCTGCCGAATTTGAGTCGCCTCGCCGAACAGGGCGTGGTGTTCGACGCGGCCTATTGCAACAGCCCGCTGTGTGCACCGTCACGCTTCACCCTGGTCAGCGGCCAATTGCCGAGCAAGATCGGCGCCTACGACAACGCGGCGGATTTCCCTGCCGATGTGCCGACCTATGCCCACTACCTGCGGCGCCTCGGTTATCGCACCGCGCTGTCGGGCAAGATGCACTTCTGCGGCCCCGACCAACTGCACGGCTATGAAGAACGCCTGACCAGCGACATCTATCCCGCTGACTATGGCTGGGCGGTGAACTGGGATGAGCCGGACGTACGCCCCACCTGGTACCACAACATGTCCTCGGTGCTGCAAGCCGGCCCGTGCGTGCGTACCAACCAGCTGGATTTCGACGAAGAGGTTGTGTTCAAGGCCCAGCAATACCTGTTCGACCACATCCGCGAAGACGGCGACCAGCCGTTCTGCCTGACCGTGTCGATGACCCATCCCCACGACCCGTACACCATTCCCAAGCCGTTCTGGGACCTGTACGACGATAACGACATCCCTTTGCCTGCAACGCCGAACCAGGAAGATCTCGACCCGCATTCCCAGCGTCTGCTCAAGGTCTATGACCTGTGGGACAAGCCGCTGCCTGTGGATAAAATCCGCGACGCCCGCCGCGCCTACTTCGGCGCGTGCAGCTACATCGACAGCAATGTCGGCAAGCTGCTGCAAACCCTGGAAGACACCGGCCTGGCCGACGACACCATCATCATCTTCTCCGGCGACCACGGCGACATGCTCGGCGAGCGCGGCCTCTGGTACAAAATGCACTGGTTTGAAATGGCCGCCCGCGTGCCGCTGCTGGTCAGTGCCCCGGGGCAATTTGCGCCGGGCCGGGTGACCAAGGCCGTGTCCACCGCCGACCTGCTGCCCACCCTGGTGGAACTGGCCGGCGGCGAGCTGGACCCGCGCCTGCCGCTGGACGGCCGCTCGCTGGTCCCGCACTTGCAAGGGCAGGGCGGGCACGACGAAGTCTTTGGCGAATACATGGCCGAAGGCACCATCAGCCCACTGATGATGATTCGCCGCGGCGCCTGCAAATTCATCTACAGCGAAGACGACCCTTGTCTACTGTTCGATGTGCACAACGACCCGCACGAGCGGGAAGACCTTAGCCAGTCACCGGAACACCGGCCACTGTTCGAGGCGTTTTTGAATGAAGCGCGGGCCAAATGGGACATCCCGGCGATCCACCAGCAGGTGCTCGCCAGCCAACGCCGTCGTCGCCTGGTGTTCGAGGCGCTGACCGAAGGCAAGCTGAAGAGCTGGGATCACCAGCCACTGGTAGACGCCAGTCAGCAATACATGCGCAACCATATCGACCTCGACGACCTGGAGCGCAAGGCACGTTATCCACAACCCTGCCAAAACCAATAACACTGAGGGAAGGCCATGCAAAAGTTAACTGCGGTAGTGGGCATGTTAGTGCTGAGTAGCGCCAATGCGTATGCGGACACCAGCTGTGACACGGTAAAGATGGCCGACCCAGGCTGGAGCGATATCGCCGCCACCAATGCCATCACCGGGTTTCTGCTCAACGGCATGGGCTACAAGGCCAAGGTCGACACCCTGGCGGTGCCGATTACCTTCGGCGGGCTCAAGGACGGCCAGGTGGATGTGTTCCTGGGTAACTGGATGCCGGCGCAGCAAGGTTTCTACGACAAGTTCGTGGCCAACGGCGATGTGGTGCAACTGGCGAAGAACCTCGACGGCACCGAGTTCACCCTCGCCGTGCCGGATTATGTCTGGGATGCCGGGGTGCATGACTTTGCCGACCTGAACAAATTTGCCGACAAGTTCGACAAGAAGATCTACGGCATCGGCTCGGGCGCGCCGGCGAATATCTCGCTGCAGGAGATCATCAAGAAGAATGACTTCGACCTCGGCCAGTGGAAGCTGATCGAATCCAGTGAACAGGCGATGCTGGCGGAAGTATCACGGGCGGTGAAGAAGCAGAAATTCGTCACCTTCCTCGGCTGGACACCGCACCCGATGAACGTGCAGTTGAAAATGCACTACCTCAAAGGCGGCGAGAAATACTTTGGTGACACCGGCAGCGTGTATACCTTGACCCGTAAAGGTTATGCACAGGCCTGCCCCAACGTAGGCAAGCTGCTGACCAACCTGAGTTTCACCCAGGAGATGGAGAACAGCATCATGGCTGAGGTGGTCAACAAAAAAGTCAGCAATGCCGAGGCGGCGAAGGCGTGGATCAAGGCGAACCCAGCGGTGCTGGATAAATGGCTGGACGGCGTGAAAACCGTGGATGGCAAGGACGCGTTGCCGGCAGTAAAAGCCAAACTCTAGGGCCTTGCGCTATTCCAATGTGGGAGGGGGCTTGCTCCCGATAGCGGAGTGCCAGTCAGAGAGATTTAGACGGGTCCACCTATATCGGGAGCAAGCCCCCTCCCACAAGGACCCGTGTGTACTGATACCCTGAGTCAAACCTTTTCAGCCGAGTTATAAATGCCCCGGCCCAACCGCCATACACTCTTCCCCTTCCTCAGTTGGCTTGCGCGCCAGACGCGCGCCAGCGTCGGCCGGGACGCGCTGGTCGGCCTCAGCGGCGCCGTGCTCGCGCTGCCCCAATCGATTGCCTACGCGCTGATCGCCGGTCTCCCACCAGAGTACGGTCTGTACGCCGCGATCATCCCGGTGCTGATCGCGTGCCTGTGGGGTTCATCCTGGCACCTGATCTGTGGCCCCACGGCGGCGATTTCCATCGTGCTGTACGCCAGCGTCAGCCCATTGGCTGTGCCGGGGTCTCAGGACTACATCACCCTGATCCTGTTGCTGACATTCCTGGCCGGGGTGTTCCAGTGGCTGCTGGGCATGCTGCGCTTTGGCGCGCTGGTGAACTTCGTCTCGCATTCGGTGGTGCTGGGTTTCACCTTGGGCGCCGCCGTGGTGATTGCCCTGGGGCAGCTGCCTAATCTGCTGGGCCTGGATTTACCGAGCCAGGCCACAGCGATCAATAGCCTGCTGGCGCTGATCGACCACGCTGGCGAGTGGGACCACGCATCCCTTGCCCTTGGGCTCGGTACTTTGCTGGTGGGCGCACTGCTCAAATACCTTGTGCCTCGCTGGCCAACGCTGCTGATCGCCCTGGGCTTGGGCAGCCTGGCAGCCTGGCTGTGGCCGGGGGCGTTCGGGCATGTGGCGCTGGTCAGTTCGTTTATCGGCAAGCTGCCGCCGTTCAGCCCGTTGCCGCTGGATCTGGACATGATCCTGCGCCTGCTGCCCAGCGCCGTTGCGGTGGGCATGCTCGGGCTGGTGACCAGCCTGTCGATTGCGCGTTCGCTGTCGGCACGCTCGCAACAATTGCTTGATGCCAACCAGGAAGTTCGTGCGCAGGGTTTATCCAACATCGTTGGCGGATTTTTCTCCGGGTATCTGTCGGCAGGGTCCTTCACCCGCTCCGGCCTCAGCTATGAGGCAGGCGCCTGTTCGCCGCTGGCAGGGGTGTTTTCCGCATTATGGGTGGCCTTATTTGCGCTGTTTGGCGCCGCACTGATCGCGCATATTCCCATCCCGAGCATGGCCGCCAGCATCTTGCTGATTTCCTGGGGCCTGGTGGATCGGCGGGGTATTCGTGCGTTGTTCCGCGTGAGCCGTGCAGAATTCGTGGTGATGAGCCTGACCTGTGTCGCCACCTTGCTGCTTGAGTTGCAAACGGCGATTTATGCGGGCGTGTTGGCGTCGTTGTTTTTCTACCTCAAGCGCACCTCACAGCCACGGGTTCAACAATGGCGTGATGGAGAAGAGGATGTGCTGCGGGTGGGCGGGTCGATCTTCTTTGGCGCCAGCCATTACCTGCAAGTGCGCCTGCAAAGCTTGCAGGGTGAGCGGGTGGTGATCGAGGCGCAGCAGATCAACTTTATCGACTATTCCGGGGTGGAGATGCTGCACCAGGAGGCGCGTCGCCTTAGGGGGCTGGGCCGTAGCCTGACATTGCGCCGAGCCAGGCCGCAGGTGGTGGACGAGTTGAAAAAACTGGAGGGGGCCGATAAATGCCCCATCCAGTTTGAAGATTGATTACTGCGCCAACTGCCGGCGCAGTTCAGCCAACACCGGCGCCGAATCCGGGCGCACACCGCGCCACAGGAAGAACGCTTCAGCCGCTTGCTCCACCAGCATGCCCAGGCCATCCATCGCCACGGCTGCGCCTTGCTCACTGGCCCAACGGCAGAACGCAGTCGGTTCCTTGGCGTACATCATGTCGTAGCAAAACGTGTTGCCCGGTTCGATCAGGCTGCCGGCAATCGGCGGTACATCACCTGATAGGCTGGCGGACGTGGCATTGATGATCACGTCCACCGGCTCACGCAGCCAGTCGAAACCACTGGCAGACACCGGGCCCAGGTCGTCGAACAACTCGGCGAGCAATTCGGCTTTTTCCACGGTGCGGTTGGCGATGATCAACGAAGCGGGCCGTTCAGCCAGCAACGGCTCCAACGCGCCCCTTACCGCGCCACCCGCGCCCAGCAACAGGATGCGTTTGCCTTGCAGATTCAAGCCGGCGTTTACCGTCAGGTCACGTACCAGGCCGGCGCCGTCGGTGTTGTCGCCGAGCAACGTGCCGTCAGCCAGTTTGCTCAACGTATTCACCGCCCCGGCACGCTGGGCGCGTTCGGTGAGGCTGTTGGCCAGGCGGTAGGCGTCTTCCTTGAACGGCACGGTAACGTTGGCACCTCGGCCCTGTTGGAAAAACTCACGGGCACAGCCGGTGAAATCCTCCAGGGGCGCGAGCAAGGTGCTGTAGTCCAGTTGCTCGCCGGTCTGCTCAGCGAACATACGGTGAATCAGCGGCGACTTGCTGTGGCCGATAGGGTTGCCGAACACCACATAACGATCCATCAGACAGCCGCCTTGGGCGCGGCGACGCCCAGCCAGTCGCGGTCTTGCAGGAAGTAGTCGGTGAGGCGCGCTTCTTCGCTGCCGGCCTCGGCTTTCCAGTCGTAGCTCCAGCGCACTTGGGGCGGCAGCGACATCAGGATCGACTCGGTACGGCCGCCCGATTGCAGGCCGAACAAAGTGCCACGGTCATAGACCAGGTTGAATTCCACGTAACGGCCACGACGGAATTCCTGGAACTGGCGTTGCTGTTCGGTATAAGCGCTGGCTTTGCGGCGTTGCACAATCGGCAGGTAGGCGTCGATGTAGGCATCGCCGATGGCGCGGATAAACGCGAAGCAGGTGTCGAAGTCCCACTCGTTCAAGTCATCGAAGAACAGGCCGCCGATGCCACGGGGCTCGTTGCGGTGCTTGATGTGGAAGTAGGTATCGCACCAGGCCTTGTAGCGCGAGTAAACGTCCGGGCCAAAGGGCGCGCAGGCCTGCTCGGCCACGCGGTGCCAGTGAATGCAGTCTTCTTCGTTGCCGTAGTAGGGCGTGAGGTCGAAGCCGCCACCGAACCACCACACCGGCTCTTCGCCTTCTTTTTCGGCGATGAAAAAACGCACGTTGGCGTGGGACGTCGGCACGTGCGGGTTGTGCGGATGAATCACCAGCGACACGCCCAGGGCTTCAAAGCCGCGACCGGCCAGTTCAGGGCGATGCGCACTGGCTGACGGAGGAAGGCCGCTGCCGAATACGTGGGAAAAGTTAACGCCGCCCTTTTCGATGACCGAACCGTTTTCGATCACACGGGTGCGACCGCCACCGCCGGCAGGCCGGGTCCAGGCGTCTTCGATAAAGCGAGTGTCCGTCTCGAAGGTTTCCAGGGCGCTGCAAATGCGGTCTTGCAGGTCGAGCAGGTAGGCCTTTACAGCCTCGGTGCGGGTAGTCATGGCATCACCTTGAATCGGGCAAAGCTACGCGAGGCCGTGGGGCGTCGGCGGCAAATGGGCGCACAGGATACCACTGCACTCCATGTCGCCACAGTTGACGAAGATCAAGCTTAGGAGTCCGATAGGGAGCTACGCGAGATCGACCCAAGGAGATGTGCAGATGGCCAAACGTATCCAGTTCAGCGCCCATGGCGGCCCCGACGTACTTGAATATGTGGACTACACACCGGCAGAGCCGGGCCCGCAGCAGGTTCGAGTGCGTAACGAGGCGATTGGCCTGAACTTCATCGATACCTATTTCCGCAGCGGCCTTTACGCGCCGCCGGCCCTGCCATCAGGGTTGGGCGCAGAAGGCGCCGGCGTGGTTGATGCGGTGGGCAGCGAAGTCACGCAATTTAAAGTCGGTGACCGCGTGGCCTACGGCAGTGGCCCACTCGGGGCCTACAGCGAATTGCACGTGCTGCCCGCCGCCAACCTGGTGCACCTGCCGGACGACATCAGCTTCGAACAAGCCGCCGGTGCCATGCTCAAGGGCCTCACCGTGCAATACCTGCTGCGCCAGACCTATGAGCTGAAAGCTGGCGAGACCATCCTGTTCCACGCCGCTGCTGGTGGCGTGGGCTCCCTGGCCTGCCAATGGGCCAAGGCACTGGGCGTGAAGCTGATCGGCACCGTCAGCTCGCCAGAGAAAGCCGCCCTGGCCAAATCCCTCGGCGCGTGGGAAACCATCGACTACAGCAAGGAAAACGTCGCACAACGCGTGCTGGAATTGACCGACGGCAAAAAGGTGCCCGTGGTGTACGACGGTGTCGGCAAGGACACCTGGCTGACCTCATTGGACAGCGCGGCACCACGTGGTCTGGTGGTGAGCTTCGGCAATGCTTCGGGCGCGGTGGATGGGGTGAACCTGGGGATACTCGCGGCCAAAGGCTCGCTGTACGTAACACGGCCGACCCTGGCGACCTACGCCAACAACCCGGCGAACTTGCAGATGATGGCGGATGATCTGTTTTCGATGATCAAGAGCGGCAAGGTGCGCATTGATATCAACCAGCGGTATTCGCTGGCAGACGCGGCGAAGGCACAGACGGAGTTGTCGGGGCGGCGTACCACTGGGTCGACAATTCTGTTGCCTTGAGGGAATCTTCGGGGGCAAGCGCCTCCCACATTTGACCGTGTTGTCATGACGGACGCGGTTCAATGTGGGAGGTCGCTTGCCCGCGATGGATGCGACGCGGTCTCAGGAAGGCCGCACCACCTCACCCGTTGCCAAATCACGAATCAGGCTCGGGTTCTTGCGCCCACCCAAGGCACCACCCAAAACCAAATCCACCTGCCCGCGGAAATACTGCTCCACACGAATCCGCGTGCGTGCCGCCGGGCGGCCCTGGGGGTTGGCTGAGGTAGAAATCAACGGTCCCACCAGCGCGCACAAATCCCGCACCAGTGGATGATCGCTCACCCGCAGCGCCACCGTGTCGTGCACACCGGTGACCCATTCCGGCAACAAATCCTGATGCGGTACCAGCCAGGTATTCGGCCCAGGCCAGGTGCTGGCCATACGTTCGATCCAGGTATCCGGGAAGTCTTCGAACAGAAAGTCGAACTGGCGAATATTGTCTGCCACCAGGATCAGGCCCTTGTCCACTGAACGGTTCTTGATCGCCAGCAGCCGATCCACCGCCTCTTCGTTCCAAGGATCACAGCCCAAGCCCCAGACCGCTTCGGTTGGATAGGCAATCACCGCGCCTGCGCGAATTTCTCGTGCGGCTTCCAGCACACGCCACCTGTTGACCATTGTTTACTCTCCGGACTAAAGCTCTGGGCAGTTTACCGATCTTCTTTACAAAACCTAGTTCCAAAAAACCGGCCGCTACAAAAGCTGGTGACGCGCAAGCCAGCGCCCGCTTTCGCAGATCACCTGGCCTTCAAGCTCCAACTCCGTGAGGGTCGCCAGCACCTGGGCCAACGAGCGCCCGCTGGCAATCGCCAGGGCTTCGCTGGTATGGGGTGCCGCGTGCAACAGCGCCACCAAAGGATGTATGACGGGCATCGGCGCCGGGCGCGACAATGCCTGCCAGCCACGCAAACCTTCGAGGATGTGTTCAATGGTCTCCACCAGCATCGCGCCATCACGGATCAACTGGTGACAGCCCTTGGCTCCGGGATGATGGATGGAGCCCGGGATCGCATACACCTCTCGCCCTTGCTCGGCCGCAAGCTTGGCAGTGATCAGCGAGCCGCTGGCCATGCTGGCTTCCACCACCAGCACGCCCAGGGATAGGCCGCTGATGATGCGGTTGCGCCGAGGAAAGTTACCGGCCTGGGGCGCGGCGTCCAGCGGAAACTCAGAAACCACGGCGCTGCCCTGGGCAATCATCGCCGCCGCAAGCCGCCGATGGCGCTGTGGATAAAGATTTTCCAGGCCCGTGCCGAGTACACCGATTGTATGCCCCCCCACATCCAACGCTGCTTGATGGGCCGCACCGTCGATACCCAGCGCAAGGCCACTGGTGATGACAAAACCGGCGCTCGCCAGGCTGCGGGAAAATGCAGCGGCCGTGTCCATGCCGGGGCGGGACGCACGGCGGCTGCCGACCATCGCCAGTTGCGGTTTTTCCAGGATCCCGGGGTCGCCGGTGACGAATAAAAGTGGCGGGGCGTCGTCTATCTGGGCGAGCAGTGCCGGGTACTCAGGTTGGTCCCACATCAGCAAATGCTGGCCCTGACGCTCCAACCATGCCAATGCCTCACTGGCACCGTCGCGAATTTCATGGCTACGTCGGGCATCGGCGCTGATGGGCGGCAATCCCAGAGAACGCCAGGCACTGGCAGGGGCACTGATGGCCTTTGAGGCACTACCGAACGCTTCGATTAACAACCTAAAACGCTTCGGGCCTACTTCCGGCAGCCTGTGCAAGCGTAGGCGGGCTTCCAGTTCTGAAGGGGAAATTTCACTGCTGCTTATCGGAAACATCTGATCATCCTTGACCGGAACAAGCTGTGGATAACTCTGTTGGTAACTTATTTAGCAGGCTATTTATTGCGCTGGAGGGGCAGTCTCGAAACGGTCCGTTATCGCCAGTGCGCGCGAGGCACTGAGGACCAGGCCGTAGCTGAGCTTTTCGTAGGTGCGAAACACCAGCAGGGTGCCGGCACGCTCATCGGGAAGCTTCACCGGAGCGCCAGTGAGGGTGTCGCGTACGGTGCCGCCGGTTTTGATAACGCTCAGCAACTGGCCTTCGACCAGCCCCTCGCGACGACCTTTATTCAGGATCACGGCGTCCAGTACGCCGATATGGGTGACGCCTTTGGGAACGTCGATGATGTGTCCTTCTATAAAAGACACGGGCTTCGACCGTTCTACGCGGTCCAGTGCGACAGGCGGTTGAGCACGGAGCAAACGGTCGCCGGGGCGTACTTCCTGGGTCACGCGCTGCAGGGCCAGGGTGCTCAGGTCGCCAGCCGTCACAAACCGTGCGGTGCCGATGTCGTCGGCGTTGATCCCCAACAGCTCCCGGGTTTGCGGATCGGTGTAGACCTTGCCTCGGCGAAAGATCCCGTAGCTTGGCTGGGCCGGGTCCAACACGCCCCTGGCGTATACACGCTCACCCTGGGCGCCCAATACCCGACCTGCATCCGCCGCGACGACGTAGGGCGCGTTGTCCAAGTCCATGGGAGTATCGAGAATGCGATTGTGTAACAAGAAACGTTGAATGGCCTGTTGCGTCGCTTGATCCAGCCGCGGGCCGGGTTGTGGAAGCAGGGCCATGGCGAACGGGGCCCATAGCAGCAAGACGAGTAGCGATTTCCTCATGGGGTGAATCTCCTTTATTATGTGCGTTCGCGTGAAATGCCACAGCCTTCGCGGCTTTCGGGCGTTTCACACCGGCCGTATGGGTCCATTCCCACCGCCGATTTGCCTCTACCTCACATGTGCAGCAATTACGCTTATGGCTATTTTGAACATCCTCGAATTCCCCGACTCGCGCCTGCGCACAATCGCCAAGCCGGTGGCCGTAGTGGACGACAAGGTTCGTCAGCTGGTCGATGACATGTTTGAAACAATGTATGAAGCCCCGGGTATTGGCCTCGCCGCGACCCAGGTCAACGTGCATCAGCGCGTCGTGGTCATGGACCTGTCGGAAGATCGCAGCGAACCACGGGTGTACATCAACCCCGAGTTCGAACCGCTGACCGACGAGATGGGCGAATACCAGGAAGGTTGCCTGTCGGTGCCGGAGTTCTACGAGAACGTCGAACGGCCATTGCGCGTGAAGATCAAGGCCCTGGACCGCGACGGCAAGCCGTTCGAACTGATCGCCGAAGGCCTGCTGGCCGTGTGCATCCAGCACGAATGCGACCACCTCAACGGCAAGCTGTTTGTCGATTACCTGTCCACGCTCAAACGCGACCGGATCAAGAAGAAGCTGGAAAAAAAGCATCGCCAGCAAGCTTGATGCCCTCCTTCCAAAGGCTTGCTGCGGCAAGCCTTTTTCTTTTGTGACTGCTTTTAACCGAGACTTCCCATGACCGAGCCATTGCGCATTGTTTTTGCCGGCACGCCTGAATTTGCCGCCGAACACCTCAAGGCCCTGCTTGCCAGCCCTTATGACATCGTCGCGGTGTACACCCAGCCGGACCGCCCGGCCGGTCGCGGGCAAAAACTAATGCCGAGCCCGGTCAAGCAGTTGGCGCTGGAACACAACATCCCCGTGCTGCAACCGCCGACCCTGCGCAACGCCGAGGCCCAGGCTGAACTGGCGGCGCTGCAACCGGACCTGCTGGTGGTGGTGGCCTACGGTTTGATCCTGCCCCAGGTCGTGCTGGATATTCCCCGCCTGGGTTGTATCAACAGCCACGCCTCACTGCTGCCACGCTGGCGCGGTGCAGCGCCGATCCAACGTGCCGTGGAGGCAGGCGACAGCGAAAGCGGCGTGACCGTGATGCGCATGGAGGCGGGTTTGGACACCGGCCCGATGCTGCTCAAAGTCACCACCCCGATCACGGGCGCAGACACGGGTGGCAGCCTGCACGACCGCCTCGCCGAGATGGGCCCGCCCGCCGTGATTCAGGCCATTGCCGGTCTCGCTGCCGGAACCCTGCACGGTGAGGTGCAGGACGACAACCTGGCCACCTACGCCCACAAGCTGAACAAGGACGAAGCCCGCATCGACTGGAGCCGCCCGGCGGTGGAGCTGGAACGCCTGGTGCGTGCCTTCAACCCGTGGCCGATCTGCCACAGCGCCCTCAATGGCGAAGCCTTGAAAGTGTTGACCGCGACCTTGGCCGACGGCAAAGGCGCACCCGGTGAAATCATCGGCGCCAGCAAGGACGGCCTGCTGGTCGCTTGCGGCGAACAGGCGCTGTGCCTGACCCGTCTGCAATTGCCCGGTGGCAAAGCGCTTAATTTCAGCGATTTGTACAACAGTCGACGTGAGAAATTTTCCCTGGGCACGATCCTCGGGGTGGCAGCCCAATGAACCCACGTCTGGCCGCCGCCAAGGCTCTGGCCGCCGTACTCAACGGCAAGGCTTCGCTGAACAGTTCGCTGCCCATGCAGTTGGACAAGGTCGAAGACCGCGATCGCGGTTTCACCCAAGACCTGGCCTTCGGCACCGCCCGCTGGCAACCACGGTTGTCGGCACTGGCAGCCAAGCTGCTGCAAAAGCCGTTTAAGGCGGCCGATGCTGATGTCGAGGCGCTGCTGCTGGTCGGTCTCTATCAACTGCTCTACACCCGCGTGCCGGCCCACGCCGCCATCGGTGAAACCGTCGGTTGCGCCGACAAGCTGAAAAAGCCCTGGGCCAAGGCCCTGCTCAACGCGGTACTGCGCCGCGCCCAGCGCGAAAGCGAAGCACTGCTGGCCGAGTTGGAACATGACCCGGTGGTGCGCACCGCTCACCCGCGCTGGCTGCAAAAATCCCTGAAGGCCTTCTGGCCCGAGCAATGGGAAGCCATTTGCGCGGCCAACAATGCGCACCCGCCGATGATCCTGCGGGTCAATCGTCGCCATCACAGCCGTGATGCGTATCTGCAATTGCTGACGAACGCAGGTATCAACGCCACGCCATGCGTGTACAGCACCGACGGCATCGTGCTGGAAGCGGCCACCGACGTGCGCAGCCTGCCGGGCTTCGCCGAAGGCTGGATCAGTGTGCAGGACGAAGCCGCGCAACTGGCCGCCGACCTGCTAGACCTGGCTCCCGGTCAGCGTGTACTGGACGCCTGCTGTGCTCCGGGCGGTAAGACGTGTCATATCCTCGAAGTTGAAAAGGACCTGGCCGGTGTAGTGGCTGTCGATCTGGAAGCCAAGCGCCTGGTACGCGTACGGGAGAACCTCGCACGCCTGGGCCTCAGCGCCGAGCTGATCGCCGCCGACGGCCGCGACACCGACAGCTGGTGGGACGGCAAACCGTTCCAACGCATCCTGCTCGACGCGCCGTGTTCCGCCACCGGTGTGATCCGCCGTCACCCGGACATCAAGCTCACCCGCCAACCCGACGACATCGCCGCCCTGGCGGTGCTGCAAGGTGAACTGCTCGACGCACTGTGGCCGACCCTCGAAGTCGGCGGCATCCTGCTTTACGCCACCTGCTCCACCATGCCGACCGAAAACACCGAAGTCATCCAAGCCTTCCTCGCCCGCACCAGCGGCGCGCGGGAACTGGACCTCGCCACGGCCGCCGGTATCAAGCAGCCCCATGGCCGCCAGTTACTTGCGCAGGAAAGCGGGCATGATGGTTTCTACTACGCCAAACTGATCAAGATCGCCGCCGCGCGCGGCTGAACGGGTTTAAGGGAGTGACCGGATGAAAATCATCATCCTTGGAGCAGGGCAGGTTGGCGGCACACTGGCCGAACATTTGGCCGGTGAAGCCAATGACATCACCGTGGTCGACACCGATGCCGAGCGCCTGCGCAACCTGGGCGACCGCCTGGACATCCGCACTGTGCAAGGGCGTGCATCGTTTCCTACCGTGCTGCGTCAGGCGGGCGCCGACGATGCCGACATGCTGGTTGCCGTTACCAACAGCGATGAGACCAATATGGTCGCGTGCCAGGTGGCCCATACCCTGTTCCACACCCCGACCAAAATCGCCCGGGTGCGTGAAGCCGCCTACCTGACCCGCGCCGGGCTGTTTGATAACGACGCTATTCCGGTTGACGTGTTGATCAGCCCGGAACAAGTGGTGACCCATTACATCAAGCGCCTGATCGAAATTCCGGGCGCCTTGCAGGTGATCGACTTCGCTGGCGGCAAGGCGCAGTTGGTGGCTGTGAAGGCCTATTACGGTGGGCCGCTGGTGGGTCAGCAGTTGCGTCAACTGCGTGAACACATGCCGAATGTGGAAACCCGCGTAGCCGCGATTTTTCGGCGTGACCGGCCGATCCTGCCCCAGGGCGATACGGTGATCGAGGCCGATGACGAAGTATTCTTCATCGCTGCCAAAGCGAATATTCGTGCCGTCATGAGTGAAATGCGTCGGCTCGATGAGAACTACAAACGCATCGTCATCGCCGGCGGCGGACAGATTGGCGAGCGCCTGGCCGAAGCGATCGAGAGTCGTTACCAGGTGAAGATCATCGAGATGAGCCCGGCACGCTGCCGGCATTTGTCCGACACCCTGGACAGCACTGTCGTACTGCAAGGCAGCGCCTCGGACCGCGACCTGCTGATGGAAGAAAACATCGCCGACGCCGACATCTTCCTGGCCCTGACCAACGATGACGAGGCCAACATCATGTCGTCGCTGCTGGCCAAGCGGCTGGGGGCGAAGAAGGTGATGACCATCATCAACAACCCGGCCTATGTCGACCTGATCCAGGGCGGCGATATCGACATCGCCATCAGCCCGCAGCTGGCCACCATCGGTACCTTGCTCGCCCACGTGCGCCGGGGCGATATCGTCAGCGTGCACTCCCTGCGCCGGGGGGCGGCGGAGGCCATCGAGGCGATTGCCCACGGTGATTCGAAATCGAGCAAAGTGATCGGCAAGGCCATCCGCGATATAGGCCTGCCGCCGGGCACCACCATTGGCGCAATTATTCGTGATGAGGAAGTGATCATCGCCCACGACGACACGGTGATCGCCACGGGTGACCACGTGATCCTGTTCCTAGTGGATAAAAAACATATCCGCGATGTGGAGAAGTTGTTCCACGTGGGATTGAGCTTTTTCTGATCAACCGGAGTGACCGACATGCTCGAATCCCTGGAAAAAATGCTCGCCAAGGGGGTGGATAACTCGCTGCTGCGCTTTGGGCTGGGCAAGGGTTATCTGGACTTGAAGGACAATACCAAGGCGGCGGAGCATCTAGGCAAGTGCGTCGAGTTCGATCCGAAGTATTCGGCGGCGTGGAAGTTGTTGGGCAAGGCGCAGTTGGGTCAGGGTGATAGCGCCGCAGCGCGACAGGCGTGGGAGAAGGGCATCGAAGCGGCCCAGGCCCATGGCGACAAGCAGGCCGAGAAAGAGATGACGGTGTTCCTGAAGAAACTCGACCGCCAAAGCTAAGCAGATCGAAAATATGGGAGGGGGCTTGCTCCCGATAGCGGCGGTTCAGTCAAATATGCATTGGCTGACACACTGCTATCGGGGCAAGCCCCCTCCCACATTTGGTTTGGTATTGGCTCTGGGTCAATACCACCGCTCTTCACCCGGCGGGCGTTTCTTGAAGCGCTTCATGCTCCACATGTACTGGCTCGGGTAAGCGCCGACGTAGCGCTCCACCACCTTGCTCATCGCCGCGCAGGAGGTGGCGGTGTCGGTGCTGTACATGTCTTCCGGCGCCGCTTCCAGGATCACTTTGTAGCCCGAACCGTCCGGCAGCCGCAGTGCGTGCAGGAACACCCCCACGGCCTTGTGGCCGGCGAGCATGTTCGGCACGAACTTGCTGGTGAGCGCCTGGGTGGCGAAGAACGGCACGAAGATCCCCGCGGATTCGGCCGGCTCCGGGTCGGCCGGAATACCCACCTGGCCGCCTTTGCGCACTTCCTTGATCACACTGAGGATGCCTTCCTTGGTGGACGCCGCCACGCGGTTACCCAGTTGTACGCGCTGCTTGCGCAGCAACTCATCCACCGCCTTGAGCTTGGGCGGGCGGTAAAAAATGATCGGTTTGCACTGGCTGCAATAGAAGTGGTTCAACACCTCCCAATTGCCCAGGTGGCTGGTGATGCCGACTACACCTTTGCCCGAGGCCAGAGCTTCGTGCAGCACCTCAAGGCCTTCGACTTCGCGCACCAGGTCGATGGAACGCTGGGCCGGCCAGATCCAGGCGCAGGCGCTTTCGGTCAGGGACTTGCCGATGTCCTTCAGGCTCTGGCCGACCAGGCGCTCGCGCGCGGCGGGGTCCATGTCGGGGAAGCATTTTGAGAGGTTGATCCGCACCGTTTCACGGGAGCGGTTGGGGGTTTTCCACATGACCCAGCCGATGGCCGAACCCACGGCTTGCACCGCGCGCCATGGCAGCAGGGCAAACAACCGAAGAGCGCCTACCAGCAAGGCGCCTTTAAACTTTTCCACAGGTCACTCCTGATCGTGTGTGGTGCGCAAAGCCGCCATTCTAACCGGCGTTGGCCAAGTCCGCGTAACGGTCGCAGTCCTGAGTGTGGTCCATGACCATGCCCGAGGCCTGCATGAACGCGTAACAGATGGTAGGGCCGACAAAGGTGAAGCCGGCTTTCTTGAGTGCTTTGCTCATGGCTTCAGCCTCCGGCGTAATCGCCGGGACTTCGCTGCGATCCTTGAAGTGATTGACCTTGGGCACGCCGCCGACAAACGACCAGAGCAACCCCACCGGATCTTCAAGCGCCAGCCAGGCCGCAGCGTTGCGCCGGGTGGCGTTGAGCTTGAGGCGGTTACGCACAATGCCTGGGTCGAGCATCAGTGCTTCGATCTCGGCATCGGTCAGCTGTGCCAAACGCCGGGCATCAAAACCAAACAAGACCTTTCGATAATGCTCGCGTTTGCGTAAAACGGTGATCCAGGACAGGCCCGCCTGGAACCCTTCGAGCAAAAGCAACTCGAACAAACCCTGCGCATCGCGCAGCGGCGTTCCCCACTCCTGATCGTGATAAGCCATGTACAGCGGATCTTCAGAACACCAAAAGCAGCGTGGCATAAGGCTCCAGGGGATGGTGGCGCGGCCGAATCGGGTATACTCCCGCTCTTTAAATCGCAGCCCAAGTAACAGGTGAATTTCGTGAGCCAGCCTACGCCAGCCGTGCGTACCTTCCAAGACTTGATCCTCGCCCTCCAGCAATACTGGGCCGAGCAAGGTTGTGTGGTACTTCAGCCCTACGATATGGAAGTAGGCGCCGGCACTTTCCACACCGCTACATTCCTGCGGGCCATCGGCCCGGAAACCTGGAACGCCGCTTACGTGCAGCCCAGTCGTCGACCGACTGACGGCCGCTACGGCGAAAACCCGAACCGTCTGCAGCACTACTATCAATTCCAGGTAGTCCTGAAGCCGAACCCGGACAACTTCCAGGAACTGTACCTGGGCTCGCTCAAGCACGTGGGCCTCGACCCACTGGTGCACGACATCCGTTTCGTCGAAGACAACTGGGAATCCCCAACCCTGGGCGCCTGGGGCCTGGGCTGGGAAGTCTGGCTCAACGGCATGGAAGTGACGCAATTCACTTACTTCCAGCAGGCCGGCGGCATCGAGTGCTACCCGGTGACCGGCGAGATCACCTACGGTCTTGAACGCCTGGCCATGTACCTGCAGGGCGTGGATTCGGTCTACGACCTGGTGTGGGCTGACGGCCCGTTCGGCAAAGTGACTTATGGCGATGTGTTCCACCAGAACGAAGTGGAGCAATCGACCTACAACTTCGAACACGCCAACGTCGACAAACTGTTCGAACTGTTCGACTTCTATGAAAGCGAAGCCAAGCGCCTGATCGAACTCGACCAGCCGCTGCCGTTGCCAAGCTATGAAATGGTGTTGAAGGCGTCCCATACCTTCAACCTGCTGGACGCCCGCCGTGCCATCTCGGTAACCGCGCGTCAGCAATACATCCTGCGTGTACGCACCCTGGCACGTTCCGTCGCCCAAGCCTACCTGCTGGCTCGCGCCAAGCTGGGCTTCCCGATGGCCACCCCGGACCTGCGTGATGAAGTGTTGGCTAAGCTGGAGGCTGCACAATGAGTGCTCAAGATTTCCTGGTTGAACTGGGCACCGAAGAGCTGCCACCCAAGGCACTCAATACCCTGGCCGATGCGTTCCTGGCCGGTATCGAAAAAGGCCTGCAGAGCGCCGGCCTGAAGTTTGAAGCGAAAAAAGTCTACGCCGCACCGCGCCGCCTGGCCGTGTTGCTGACCGCGCTGGAAACCCAGCAGCCGGACCGCAGCATCAACCTCGACGGCCCACCACGCCAGGCGGCTTTCGACGCCGAAGGCAACCCGACCCAAGCCGCACTGGGCTTCGCCAAGAAGTGTGGCGTCGAGCTGAGCGAGATCGACCAGAGCGGCCCGAAACTGCGTTTCAGCCAGGTCATCAAAGGCAAGCCGACCGCCAGCCTGTTGCCGACCCTCGTCGAAGACTCCCTGAACGATCTGCCGATCCCCAAGCGCATGCGCTGGGGCGCGCGCAAGGAAGAGTTCGTGCGCCCGACCCAGTGGCTGGTGATGCTGCTCGGTGACCAGGTCATCGACTGCACCATCCTCGCCCAGAAGGCTGGCCGTGATTCCCGCGGCCATCGCTTCCACCATCCAGAAGCGGTGCGCATCACTTCGCCGGCTAACTATGCCGCCGATCTGCGGGCTGCTTACGTGCTGGCCGATGCCAACGAGCGTCGCGAGCTGATCAGCAAGCGTACCGAAGAACTGGCCCGCCTGCAGGAAGGCACCGCCATCGTGCCGCCAAGCCTGCTCGATGAAGTGACCGCGCTGGTTGAATGGCCGGTGCCGCTGGTGTGCTCGTTCGAAGAGCGTTTCCTCGACGTGCCGCAGGAAGCACTGATCACCACCATGCAGGACAACCAGAAGTATTTCTGCCTGCTGGACGTGGACGGTAAGTTGCTGCCGCGCTTTATCACCGTGGCCAACATCGACAGCAAGGACCCGCAGCAGATCATCGCCGGTAACGAGAAAGTCGTTCGCCCGCGCCTGACTGACGCCGAGTTCTTCTTCAAGCAAGACAAGAAGCAGAAGCTGGAAGACTTCAACCTGCGCCTGCAGAACGTGGTGTTCCAGGAAAAACTCGGCAGCGTCTACGACAAGGCTGTGCGCGTTTCCAAGCTGGCGGCCTACATTGCCCCACGTATTGGCGGTGATGCCGCCTGGGCTGCGCGTGCAGGCTTGCTGTCCAAGTGCGACCTGGCCACCGAGATGGTCGGCGAGTTCCCAGAGATGCAGGGCGTCGCCGGTTACTACTACGCCCTCAACGATGGCGAGGCGGACGATGTCGCGCTGGCGCTGAACGAGCAGTACATGCCGCGTGGCGCCGGCGCCGAGCTGCCGACCACCCTGACCGGTGCGGCCGTGGCCATTGCCGACAAGCTGGATACCCTGGTCGGTATCTTCGGTATCGGCATGCTGCCCACCGGTAGCAAAGACCCGTATGCCCTGCGTCGTGCGGCCCTGGGCGTGCTGCGTATCCTGATCGACAAGAAGCTGGACCTCGACCTGACCCAGGCCGTGGTGTTCGCGGTCGGCCAGTTCGGTGGCAAGGTCAAGCAAGCCGGCCTGGCCGAGCAAGTGTTGGAGTTCGTGTTCGACCGCCTGCGTGCGCGTTATGAAGACGAAGGCGTGGACGTTTCCGTCTACCTGTCGGTACGTGCCCTGCAACCGGGTTCGGCGCTGGACTTCGATCAGCGCGTACAAGCCGTACAGGCCTTCCGCAAGCTGCCGGAAGCCGATGCCCTGGCCGCCGTGAACAAGCGAGTGTCGAACCTGCTGAGCAAGGCCGAAGGCCTGGGCAACGCCGATGTCGACCCTGGCCTGTTTGCCGACGCCAAGGAGTTCTCGCTGAACTCGGCCATTGCCAAGGCAGAGAATGCGGTGAAGCCGCTGATCGCCGAACGCAATTACGCCGAAGCCTTGGCACGCCTGGCTACCTTGCGTGAGCCGGTGGATGCGTTCTTCGAAGCGGTGATGATCAATGCCGAAGATGCCGGCGTGCGGAAAAACCGCTACGCCATGCTGGCGCGTCTGCGTGGCTTGTTCGTCAACATCGCTGACATTTCGACGCTGAGCTGATCATGTTGAAACTGCTGATTCTCGATCGGGACGGGGTGATCAACTACGACTCCGACGCTTACATCAAGTCGGTGGCGGAATGGATTCCACTGCCCGGTTCGATCGAGGCCATCGCGCAGTTGAGCAAAGCCGGCTGGACGGTGGCCATCGCCACCAACCAGTCCGGTATCGCCCGTGGCTATTACGACATCGCCACCCTGGACGCCATGCACGCGCGCTTGCGCACGCTGGTGGCGGAGCAGGGCGGTGAGGTGGGGCTGGTGGTTTACTGCCCTCACGGGCCGGATGAGGGCTGCGATTGCCGCAAACCCAAACCCGGCATGTTGAAAACCATTGCAGAACATTACAAGGTGCCTTTAGCTGGGATATGGTTCGTCGGGGACAGCCTCGGTGACCTGGAGGCGGCCAAAGCCGTCGACTCTCAGCCAGTTTTGGTAAAGACCGGGAAAGGCGAAAAGACCCAGGCGAAAAACCTGCCGGTAGGCACCTTGATTTTTGACGATCTGGCGGCGGTTGCCGCAGAACTTATCAACAACTAGCCGCCCTCGACTTCCTGGCCAAGGACTGTTCGGGAGTGCGCTTTTAACAGGCGGGCCATGTCCCGCAACGGTAAATGCCGCCATGTCGATTTTGCAGGCCATCAGAACCTTTTTCTTTTACCTGCTGTTGGGCACCAGTTCGTTTCTCTGGTGCACCCTGAGCTTTTTTATTGCGCCGTTCCTGCCGTTCAAGGCGCGCTATCGCTTTATCAACGTCTATTGGTGCCGCTGCGCGTTGTGGCTGACCAAGGTGTTCCTGAACATTCGTTTCGAGATCAAGGGCGCTGAAAACGTACCGGACCAGCCGTGCGTGATTCTGTCGAATCACCAGAGCACTTGGGAGACCTTCTTCCTCTCGGCTTACTTCTCGCCCTTGAGCCAGGTGCTCAAGCGTGAGCTGCTGTACGTGCCGTTCTTCGGCTGGGCCATGGCCATGTTGCGCCCGATCGCTATCGACCGTGACAACCCCAAGGCGGCGCTCAAGCATGTCGCCAAGAAGGGCGATGAGCTGCTCAAGGACGGCGTGTGGGTGCTGATCTTTCCGGAAGGTACACGAGTCCCCTTTGGGACCGTAGGCAAGTTCTCCCGTGGAGGTACGGCATTGGCGGTCAACGCCAACCTGCCGGTGCTGCCGATTGCGCATAACGCCGGCAGGTTCTGGCCGAAGACAGGTTGGGCAAAACGCGCAGGCACTATCACTGTGGTGATAGGCGAGCCAATGTACGCAGAAGGGGAAGGCCCACGCGCGATTGCCGCGCTGAATGACCGTGCCCAGGCATGGAATGAAGCGCAGCAGCGGGCCATGGGCTCTCTGCCGCCGGAGCCGATTGTGGTGGAGACGCCGGTGGTATGAGCATCTGTGGATAACCTGTGCACGGTTTGTTGGCGAATTGGCTTTTTTTGATCCTAATAAGTTGATTTACTTAGATATTTCTAAAACAGATAAAATCTAAAAAAACGTGCATAAGTTTTTTCCGCATTAAAAAACCGGTCCTTGAGACCGGTTTTTTATGCACAGCAGAAAAGTACGTTTTAGCAGTCGTCCAGCAAGGGCAGCTGCAGGCTGAAAGTGGTGCCTTTGCCCACGGTGCTTTCACACCCGATACGGCCCCCATGACGCTCAACGACCGCCTTGACCATGCTCAGCCCCAACCCCAACCCTTCGCTGCCTTGGGCCGAGTCAAAGCGCTTGTACTGACTGAACAGCTCAGGCAAATCCTCGGCGGCTATCCCGGGGCCCTGGTCGCTGATGCGGCATTCCAACCAGCCTTGCGCGCTGCTGTGTCGCAGCCGAACGGTGGTACCGGACCGGGAGTATTTGATCGCGTTCTCCAGCACATTGAACAATGCGCGGGTGAGCAATGATTGATCGGCTGACACCATCCCTTCGTCAGCCTCGTCCAGATCGTGGACCAAGTGAATACCTTTGAGGTGGGCGATCACTGCCACTTGATCAAAGGCATCCATTACCAACATGGCGAACAGCGTAGGCTCGAACTGGTAGCCATCGGCCTCAGCCCTAGCCAGTTGCACAAATGATTCGGTCAGGCCCAAGGCGCGGCGTACCTGCTGCTCGATCTGGGCAAAAATCGGCGACTCACTGTTGTGCACATCCAACAGTGCGAGGATCGCCGAGTGGGGTGCGCGCAAGTCGTGGGAGAGGAAGCGCAGCATGGTTTCCCGATGCTGCTGGGCCTCGCGTTCCTTGCTCAGGTCGGTGAGGCTCAGCAGCCAGCCCAGCGCCACATCCCCTTCCGCCGGCAGCAGGGGGGCAAGCTCCATGCGCAGGCTGCGTTGGTGGATATCACGAAACTCAACGAGTTCCAGCGTTGAGAGGGTGGGGCGTACGCCATTGTGCAGCGGCGGATAACCGAGGTCAGCCAGCTGCTCCAGAAGGTTATGGTTGATCAAGTCATTGCCGAACACTTCCCGCGCAATGCGGTTGGCCAACAGGATATTAGCCTGGGTGTCTGTGATCAGTGTCGCCACCGGCAAGCATTCCAACCCATCGGCCATAAAACGTCGGGTGTCCCGCGTACGACTTACGGCTTGCTCCAGGGCAAAGATACGGCCCTGCAATACGTCACCTTTGTTGGCGGGTGCGCGACGGCGTTCGGGCAAGACTTTGGGTTCGTTATCCAGGCGCGCCAATTCCCAGCCGAAGTAGGCCAGGATCACACTCAAACGACGCCAGTTCCAGATCAGGTAGCTGAGCAGCAAACCGATCAAGCAGGCCGCAGGCGACCACCAGTAGCCCAGGCGCAACAAGGCCGCTGAGCCCACCAAGGCCATGAACATGCACCCCAGGGTCATCCACAGCGCATAGCGCGGGCGGTAGAGCAGCAGGCCCAGCAGCATCGCCACCAGGGACGTTGCGATCAGTGCGGCCAGCCATCCGGGCAAGTCCACAATACTTCGATCTTGCAGCAAGCCATTGAGCACATTGGCCTGGATCTCCACACCCGCGGTGGTGCCGGCCATAGGAGAGAGCGGTGTGACAAAACGATCGCCCATGCCCGACGCTGTCGCCCCCACCAGAATCAGACGGCCCCGCAACCGCTCGGGAGGGACCTCACCGCGTAATACGCTGACATAAGACACGCTCGGGAAATGGGTGTCGGCAGCAATAAACGGGATACGGACGGCATGCTCCCGGTGCCAATCCTGGGTGATCGACGTCAGGGCCTGCCCGGGCATCTCGGCCGATTGCCCGCTCATCGCGAAGGCCAGCCACGCTAACTGAAGCGCTGTGGCGCCGGCTGGCCCCTCACGCATATACAGCCTGCGCACCACGCCATCGCTATCCGCCTCCACATTGATATGCCCGACACCCTTGGCACATTTGAGCAGTGACAGCATTTGTGTCCCGGGCTGGCTGTAGCTGGTGGAATCGTCACGGGCCAAGGGCAACAATACGTTGCCGGCGTTGCACACCGAGTCGGCCAAGCGCTTGTCATTAACCGGGTCACCGGGCTCGCTGAAGATCACATCAAACAAGATACCGGCCGGCTGCGCTGCGCTAAGACGATCGATCAGGTCGGCGTGCAAACTACGCGGCCAAGGCCACTGGCCGAGTTTCTTCAGGCTAGGGTCATCAATGGTCACCAGCAGGATGCGCGGGTCCACCGGCAGTGGCGCCAGGCGGCGAAGGCTGTCGTATAGCGGGTTGTTCAAGGCCAGACCTGGACTCATCGAGAGGTAGGCAGTGATTGGCAACAGCAGCAAACCAATCCATAACCACTCCCGTACCAGACCGTGGAACAGGCGCTGGGCATGGGTGGGTTGGCGCTTTTCGGCCTTTCCCCAGAGCATCATGGATCAACGCGCCGGTGTTGTTGGCAGGCGGTAGATGATGGCATAGGCCCCCGATTCCTCCTCAGGCGTTGCACGTCGTAAGCCGACATACGTACGTGATAGAACGACGCTTTGAGCCCAGTGAAGCTCATTTTCGGCGCGGTGGAAAAAATTTCCTGCTTGATGTTCATAACGGCGGGGATTCCAAAGGGCATCCACTATCAGGGCACAGGAGTTTACGACAGCGCATGCGTCGGCTGATCCTTTTCCTTAACGCCTGGAGTCGGTATCTTTCCCACATAGGTATGGAAGACTTTCAATGGCGTATTCGCTTATTGATCCCAGCCTACCGAGAGATCCAAGGGGTCGACGAACCTGAGCACAATTCTTCAGATTCAATGACCGGCATCTGCGCAGTACGTGCCCCTCAATATACGACTGCCGTACTCTTCAAAAAGAAAGGACCCTCCCATGCGTGTCGCAATACTGGATGACGAACCCGCAGAATTGCGACGGGTGGAACAGACACTGCGACAAATCCCCAGCACCGCCGAACAATCCTGGACCCTGCATTGCTTCGAGCGCGGCGAAGACCTGCTGCGTCAATTGCGCCGGGAGACCTTCGACCTGTTGATACTCGACTGGCAACTGCCCGACATCACCGGTATTGCTTTGCTACGCTGGACCCGTGAGCACATGGAGTCACCACCCGCTGTCATCATGCTCACCAGCCGTGATGCCGAAAGCGATATCGTTACCGCATTGAACAGTGGCGCCGACGATTACGTCAGCAAGCCCTTTCGCCCTAACGAACTGAAGGCGCGAGTTACAGCCGTTCTGCGTCGGCATGGCCTGCAGAAATCGGCGACCCCCGAAGTGCAGAGTTTCAATGACCTGACCTTCGACGACGCAGAGTTGACCGTCACGCGCGCAGGCAAACCGATCAACCTCACCGAGCGCGAATACCGTCTGGCGAGCTGCTTATTCGCCAACCTGGCTCGGCCGCTATCGCGCGAGTACCTTTATGAGCGGTTCTGGACCCATGAAGAAATGGTGTCCTCTCGGCCGCTGGATACGCATATCTATCGGCTACGCAACAAGCTCGGGCTTACCGCTGATAGGGGTTGGCAGTTGTTGACGATCTATGGGTATGGGTATCGGTTGGAGAGCGTGGCTGCGGCTTCTTCTGGATAAAAACCATGATGTTCCACGTGGAGCATTTTGCAGACCATTCGCAATAAAAAAGGCCAACGCATAGCGTTGGCCTTTTTTATTTTTGGGGGCGCGCCAGGATCAGAAGTCCAGGTTAGACACCGCCAAGGCATTGCTCTCGATGAAGTCACGACGAGGTTCGACCGCATCACCCATCAGGGTGTTGAAGATCTGGTCAGCGCCAATGGCGTCTTCGATAGTCACACGCAGCATACGGCGCTGGGCTGGGTCCATGGTGGTTTCCCACAGTTGGTCCGGGTTCATTTCGCCCAGACCTTTGTATCGCTGGATAGTGTGGCGCTTGGTGCTTTCCGCCATCAACCAGTCCAGGGCTTCCTTGAACTCCTTGACCGCTTTCTTACGCTCGCCACGCTGAATATAAGCACCGTCGTCCAGCAGGGTGCTCAGTTGCGCGCCGAGGGTCACAACGGTCTTGTAGTCGTTGCTGCCGAAGAAGTCGCGGTTGAAGGTGACGTAGTTCGACAGGCCGTGGGAGATCAATTCGACCTCTGGCAGCCAGACATTACGCTCACGGTCTTCACGCAGGCTGGCTTTGTACACCAGGCCGGATTTTTCGACAGTGCGCAGGCGTACTTCGTACTGGGCCAGCCATTCTTGCATGTGGGCGTGGTCGCCCAACTGCTCCAGGCTTACGGACGGCAGGTAGATGAAGTGCTCGGTCAGTTCCTGTGGGTACAGGCGCGACAGGCGCTTGAGCGTCTTCATCACCATACGGAAGTCGTTAACCAGACGCTCCAGCGCCTCGCCGGAGATGCCCGGGGCTTCGTCGTTCAAGTGCAGGCTTGCATCTTCCAGGGCCGACTGCGTCATGTACTCTTCCATGGCGTCGTCGTCTTTGATGTACTGCTCTTGCTTGCCTTTCTTCACTTTGTACAACGGCGGCTGGGCGATGTAGATGTAGCCACGCTCGATCAGCTCCGGCAACTGACGGAAGAAGAAGGTCAGCAGCAGGGTACGGATGTGCGAACCGTCGACGTCAGCATCGGTCATGATGATGATGTTGTGATAGCGCAGCTTGTCGATGTTGTACTCGTCACGGCCAATACCGCAGCCGAGTGCCGTGATCAAGGTGCCGACTTCCTGGGAGGAAATCATCTTGTCGAAACGAGCCTTCTCAACGTTGAGGATCTTACCTTTCAACGGCAGGATAGCCTGGGTGCGACGATTACGACCCTGCTTGGCGGAACCGCCAGCAGAGTCACCTTCCACCAGGTACAGTTCGGAGAGGGCAGGGTCCTTCTCCTGGCAGTCAGCCAGTTTGCCTGGCAAGCCGGCAATATCCAGCGCGCCTTTACGACGAGTCATCTCACGAGCTTTACGCGCCGCTTCACGGGCACGCGCGGCGTCGATCATCTTGCCGACAACCAGTTTGGCTTCGTTCGGGTTTTCCAGCAGGAAGTCGGAGAAGTACTTGCCCATCTCCTGTTCAACCGCAGTTTTCACTTCAGAAGACACCAGCTTATCTTTGGTCTGGGAGCTGAATTTAGGGTCCGGAACTTTCACCGAAATAATCGCGGTCAGACCTTCACGCGCATCGTCACCGGTGGTGGCAACTTTATGCTTCTTCGCCAGGCCTTCGGCTTCGATGTAGGTGTTCAGGTTACGCGTCAGCGCGGAACGGAAACCCACCAAGTGAGTACCACCGTCACGCTGTGGAATGTTGTTGGTGAAGCACAACAGGTTCTCGTTGAAGCTGTCGTTCCATTGCAGGGCGATTTCCACGCCAATGCCGTCTTCACGCTGGATGTTGAAGTGGAATACCTGGTTGACCGCAGTCTTGTTGGTGTTCAGGTATTCAACGAACGCACGCAAGCCGCCTTCGTACTTAAACAGTTCTTCCTTGCCGCTGCGTTCGTCCTTGAGGACGATCCCCACACCGGAGTTAAGAAAGGACAGTTCACGAATACGCTTGGCCAGGATGTCCCAGCTGAAGTGGATGTTCTTGAAGGTATCAGCCGATGGCTTGAAATGGATCTGGGTACCGGTGGTTTCACTGTCACCAACGATTTTCATCGGCTCCTGTGGCACACCGTGGACATAGGTCTGCTCCCAGATCTTGCCACTGCGGCGAACGGTCAGGATCAGCTCTTCGGACAGAGCATTCACCACCGACACCCCCACACCGTGCAAACCACCGGAGACTTTATAGGAGTTGTCGTCGAACTTACCGCCGGCGTGGAGCACGGTCATGATGACCTCTGCCGCCGAAACGCCTTCTTCTTTGTGCACATCTACCGGGATGCCACGACCGTTGTCGCGCACAGTAATGGATTCGTCCGGATGGATGATGATGCTGATGTCGTCGCAGTGACCGGCCAGAGCTTCGTCGATGGAGTTGTCGACCACCTCGAACACCATGTGGTGCAGACCGCTACCGTCATCAGTGTCGCCAATGTACATACCGGGACGTTTGCGTACGGCATCCAAACCTTTCAGCACTTTAATGCTGGTCGAGTCGTACGTGTTTTCTTCGCTCATGCCTTCACTCCCGATGGTCGTGGGTCTGGGTGATACGGCCTTGTTCCACGTGGAACAAAGCGACTGGCGTTTCCGTCTGCCAGCCTTCCCTCAATAATTCGTGGTCTACACAGGTGATAAACACCTGGCAGCGTAATTCTTCCAACAAGCGGCATAACGCACGGCGATGTTGCTCGTCGAGTTCAGACGGCAAGTCATCCACCAGATAAATACACTGACCACGTCGGGCTTGGCTAACCAGATGACCCTGGGCGATACGCAGTGCACACACCACCAACTTCTGCTGGCCGCGGGACAAGATGTCCGCAGCATTGTGTGCGCCTAATCTAAGACGCAAATCAGCCCGTTGGGGTCCGGCCTGGGTATGGCCAATTTGCTGATCCCGCTGCAGGGACGTCGCGAGCACTGCACTCAGCTCACGTTCTTTATCCCAACCACGGTAGTAACTCAGCGTCAGCCCCTCGAGATCCAACAACTCGCTCAAGGTCTGCTCAAAGACTGGTTTCAAGGCTTTGATATAGGCGCGGCGGTATTCATCTATTTCGTCGCTGGCCAGGCACAATTCCCGGTCCCAGGCCGCTTGCGAAGCGGCGTCAAGTGTACCATGCCGCAGCCATGAGTTCCGCTGCCGCAGGGCCTTCTGCAGGCGCTGCCAAGTGGCCATGAATCGCGGTTCCACGTGGAACACTCCCCAGTCGAGGAACTGCCTGCGGATTTTTGGCGCGCCTTCCAGCAAGCGGAAGCTGTCAGGGTTGATCAGTTGCAATGGCAGGATCTCTGCCAGTTGCGCAGCACTGCGAGCATTCTGCCCGTCGATGCGAATTTGGAACTCACCGCCGCGATCACGAGAAATCCCCAGGCTGCTGTGCCCACCTTCTGCAAGTTCAACCTGGCCAAATACTGTGCAGGCCAGTTGTTCATACTGAATCACCGGCAACAAGCGGGCACTGCGAAAGGAACGGGCGAGTCCTAGCAGGTGGATGGCTTCCAGCACGCTGGTTTTGCCACTGCCGTTGGCGCCGTGAAGGATATTGATGCGGGGGGAGGGGGAGAAGGTCACCGGGTGCAAATTGCGCACCGCGGTGACCGAGACGCGACTAAGGGACATCTAGCTTCTGCTGAGCATGATTACAGACGCATCGGCATAACAACGTAAGCCGAGTCGTCATTATCGGATTCCTGCACCAGGGCGCTGCTGTTGGAGTCGGACAGGATCAGGCGAACCTGTTCGGTGGTCATCACACCCAGCACGTCCAGCAAGTAGCTCACGTTGAAGCCGATTTCCAAAGTGCCGCCGTTGTAATCAACGCCCACTTCCTCTTCCGCTTCTTCCTGCTCCGGGTTATTGGCCTGGATTTTCAACTGACCGTTGGCCAGTTGCAGACGAATACCACGGTACTTCTCGTTGGAGAGAATCGCAGTACGGCTGAACGCTTCACGCAGGGCCTGGCGATCACCGATCACCAACTTGTCGCCGCCTTTAGGCAGAACTCGCTCGTAATCCGGGAACTTGCCGTCAACCAGCTTGGAGGTGAAGGTGAACTCGCCGGTGGTCGCGCGGATATGGTGCTGACCCAGTACGATGCTGACATTGCCATCCGGCTCAGTGAGCAGGCGCGCCAGTTCGAGAATACCCTTACGCGGCACGATCACCTGATGACGATCAGGTTGACCGATATCGGCGCGCATCGAGCACATCGCCAGACGGTGGCCGTCGGTGGCCACGGCGCGGATGATGCCTTCCGACACTTCCAGCAGCATGCCGTTGAGGTAGTAACGCACGTCCTGCTGAGCCATGGCGAAGCTGGTACGCTCAATCAGACGGCGCAGTTTGCTTTGCTCCAGGCTGCAGGTCAGTGAGCCTGGGCCTTCTTCCACAGTCGGGAAATCATTGGCCGGCAAAGTAGACAGCGTGAAACGGCTGCGTCCCGCCTTGACCACCAACTTCTGCTCATCAACCTTAATGTCGATCAGCGCGTCGTTCGGCAGGCTTTTGCAGATGTCCATCAACTTGCGTGCAGGTACTGTGATCTCGCCAGGTTCAGCGGGTTCTTCCAGTTGCACGCGACCGACCAGCTCGACTTCCAGGTCGGTACCGGTCAGGGATAATTGCTGGCCTTCGACCACCAGCAATACGTTGGAGAGCACCGGCAAGGTCTGTCGGCGCTCGACGACGCCTGCGACCAGTTGCAGGGGTTTCAACAGGGCTTCGCGTTGAATGGTGAAATGCATGGTCTAGTCCCTTGCCTTAATAAGCTGCGCTGGTGTCATCAAGTAGTCAGTGTACGCAGCAGGTTCTTGTAGTCCTCGCGAATATCCGCGTCGGATTCCTTAAGCTCGTTGATCTTGCGGCACGCGTGCAAGACCGTGGTGTGGTCGCGGCCGCCAAACACATCACCGATTTCCGGCAGGCTATGGTTGGTCAACTCCTTGGAGAGTGCCATGGCCACCTGACGCGGACGAGCCACCGAGCGCGAACGGCGCTTGGACAACAGGTCGGAAATCTTGATCTTGTAGTACTCGGCCACGGTGCGCTGGATGTTATCCACACTCACCAGTTTGTCCTGCAATGCCAGCAAGTCCTTCAGGGATTCGCGAATCAGCTCGATGGTGATGTCGCGGCCCATGAAGTGAGAGTGCGCGATGACACGCTTGAGCGCACCTTCCAGCTCACGCACGTTGGAGCGAATGCGCTGGGCGATGAAAAACGCAGCGTCGTGGGGCAGATCGACTTTCGCCTGATCGGCCTTTTTCATCAGGATCGCAACGCGGGTTTCCAGCTCCGGCGGCTCTACCGCAACGGTAAGGCCCCAACCAAAGCGCGACTTCAAGCGTTCTTCCAGGCCTTCGATTTCCTTCGGGTAACGGTCACTGGTCAGGATGACCTGTTGGCCACCTTCGAGCAGGGCGTTGAACGTGTGGAAAAACTCTTCCTGGGAACGCTCCTTACGCGCGAAGAATTGAATGTCATCGATCAGCAATGCATCAACGGAGCGGTAGAACCGCTTGAACTCGTTGATCGCATTGAGCTGCAGGGCCTTGACCATGTCAGCCACGAAGCGCTCCGAGTGCAGGTATACAACCTTGGCATTCGGGTTCTTCTTTAATAGGTGGTTACCCACAGCGTGCATCAAGTGGGTCTTACCCAAGCCAACGCCGCCATAAAGGAAGAGCGGGTTGTAACCGTGCTTGGGGTTGTCTGCGACCTGCCAGGCGGCCGCGCGGGCCAGCTGGTTGGATTTACCTTCGACGAAGTTCTCAAAGGTGAACGTGCGGTTCAGGTAGCTGGTGTGCTTGAGCGCGCCTTCGACCTGTACCGTGCGCTGCTCGGCGCGGACCGGAGCCTGCTGGGAACTGGCGCCCGCCATCGGATCGAAGCTGTCGCGGGACGGCTCTTCATTTATAGGCGCGTTTTTCTGCGACGAGGATTTCGAAGGCGTCTGGGCAACCGGCGCTGGCGAGTTATTAACAGGCGCCGCGGCGACTTGAGCCTGCGAGGCACTCGCTGCGAGCGGAGCATTCGGTGCAGCACGAGGTGCCGAGCTGCGTTTGCTGCCTATCAATAAGGAGAGCACGGGCGCGAGGCCATTGCCGTGTTCATCGAGCAATTCGAGAACGCGGCTCAGGTACTTTTCGTTGACCCAGTCGAGAACAAAACGATTGGGCGCATAGACACGCAACTCGTCGCCTTCGGCTTCGACCTGTAGCGGGCGGATCCAGGTGTTGAATTGCTGGGCAGGCAGCTCATCGCGCAAAAGCTCAACGCACTGCTGCCAAAGTTCCACTGACACGGATATCCCCTAAGTTGAAAGCCGGTGAGGCAAAAACAGCCGCCATTGTAGCGGCCAGCAGCCCACTTATCCACATGTAGGTTGCTCACAGGCCAGCCAAAATCAATGCCTTAACTGCAAAAAATGCGACAGATGGTCTGTGCATAAGCTCTGTGGATAAGCGTGCCTGAGCTCGTTGTACAAGTGGGGGCGAAAGTCTGTGGGTAACTGGCCTGTGGATAACATGCCATTCCACACACAGCTTATCCGACAGCGCAGCACAGGCAGAGCACCGTTTCTCCCCCGTGTTGTCATTCTCTGTACATCACGTGGAATAAGGCCTCAAGGCAGTTATCCACAGAGGATGGCCTGCCTAGCTTTTATAAGCTTTACAGAAAAGCTTTAAATAACTTCCTTCTTTATTTTTATATCTATGGCATTGCTCATGGAAGCAGAACGGAAAGAAAAGGGCTGGAGGTCCGTAAAGATCTAATTGAAGGAAAAGCTGGTTGGAAATTGACCTAGAGGCTTGCTTTCTCTAGAATCGCCGGTCTCTTAAAACGGGGGCCATTCCGGCCCGTTGTGGACGAACCAGGTAACAACGCCATGAAACGTACTTTCCAACCAAGCACCATCAAACGCGCCCGTACCCACGGCTTCCGTGCTCGCATGGCTACCAAGAACGGCCGTGCTGTCCTGTCGCGTCGCCGCGCCAAAGGTCGTGCGCGTCTGGCAGTTTGATAATCCGGTACTGGTGGTGAGTCAGGACTTCAGTCGGGAAAAGCGTCTGCTAACCCCCCGGCACTTCAAGGCAGTCTTTGACTCCCCCACCGGCAAGGTTCCGGGGAAAAATCTCCTGCTCCTTGCGCGTAACAACGATCTTGATCACCCCCGTCTCGGGTTGGTGATCGGCAAGAAGAGCGTAAAGCTCTCCGTTGAGCGCAATCGCCTCAAGCGTCTGATGCGCGAATCGTTTCGCCTCCACCAGGACACTCTGGTTGGTTGGGATATTGTTATCGTCGCGCGCAAAGGCTTGGGGGATGTAGAAAACCCCGAATTGATTCAGCATTTCGGCAAGCTCTGGAAACGTCTGGCGCGTACCAACAAGCCAGCACCAGCAGTCAGCACCGAAACTGTAGGGGTAGACAGTACCGATGCGTAAACTGGCACTCGTTCCGATCCAGTTTTACCGCTATGCCATTAGTCCTCTGATGGCCAGCCACTGTCGTTTCTACCCCAGTTGTTCCTGCTACGCGTTAGAGGCCATAGAAAATCATGGTCTTCTGCGCGGTGGCTGGCTGACCTTTCGTCGTTTAGGTCGCTGTCATCCGTGGAATCCCGGTGGTTATGACCCGGTTCCACCTATCCCTACCTCCCGTTCTTCTTCGATGGCCGAGTAATCATGGATATTAAACGCACGATCCTGATCGTCGCCCTGGCAATCGTGTCCTACGTCATGGTCCTTAAGTGGAACCAGGACTATGGCCAAGCTGCCCTGCCGACTCAGAATGTTGCTGCCAATGCTGTTCCAGCGGGACTTCCCGATACAGTTAGTGGCACCAATACTGCCGCCAGTGATGACATTCCACGCGCAGCGGGCGAAACAAAAGCACCTGCCGAAGTTGCAGTTGCCACAAGCACCGACCTCATCCAGATCAAGACGGATGTATTGGACTTGGCTATCGACCCGCAAGGTGGCGATGTTGCCAAACTGACACTTCCGCTGTATCCGCGTCGTCAGGATCACCCGGAAATTCCATTCCAGTTGTTCGATAACGGTGGCGAACGTGTTTACCAGGCACAAAGTGGCCTGATCGGCACCAACGGTCCTGATGCGAGCGCAACCGGTCGTCCGATTTTCTCTTCGGAGAAGAAGAGCTACCAACTGGCAGATGGCCAAGACCAACTGGTCGTGGACTTGAAGTTCAGCAAGGACGGCGTCAACTACATCAAGCGTTTCACACTCAAGCGCGGGCTGTACGACATCGTTGTCACCTATTTGATCGACAACCAGAGCGCTCAGCCTTGGACCGGCGCAATGTTTGCGCAGCTCAAGCGTGACGCCAGCTCCGATCCATCGTCCAGCACTGCGACCGGTACCGCGACTTACCTGGGCGCAGCCCTGTGGACAAGTTCGGAGCCGTACAAAAAAGTATCCATGAAAGACATGGATAAGGTGGCCGAAGACAAAACCAAGGCACCGATCACCTATAACGTGAACGGTGGTTGGGTAGCCTGGCTGCAACACTACTTTGTGACCGCGTGGATTCCTCAGCCTGGCCAGAACAATGCAGTACTGGCGCGCAAGGACAGCAAAGGTAACTACATCATTGGCTACACCGGCCCGGCGTTGACTGTCGCTCCAGGTGCCAAGGCTGAAACCAGCGCAACCCTGTACGCCGGCCCGAAAAGCCAAGCGGTGTTGAAAGAGTTGTCCCCAGGTCTGGAACTGACTGTGGATTACGGCATCCTGTGGTTCATTGCCCAGCCGATTTTCTGGCTGCTGCAACATATCCACAGCATCGTCGGTAACTGGGGCTGGTCGATCATTTTCCTGACCATGCTGATCAAGGGGATCTTCTTCCCACTGTCGGCCGCCAGCTACAAGTCGATGGCGCGCATGCGTGCCGTGGCCCCTAAACTGGCCGCGCTGAAAGAACAACATGGCGATGACCGGCAGAAAATGTCGCAGGCCATGATGGAGCTGTACAAGAAAGAGAAGATCAACCCGCTGGGTGGATGCTTGCCGATTCTGGTGCAGATGCCGGTATTCCTGTCGCTTTACTGGGTACTCCTGGAAAGCGTGGAAATGCGTCAGGCACCGTTCATGCTGTGGATAACTGACCTGTCGATCAAAGACCCGTTCTTTATCCTGCCGATCATCATGGGCGCGACCATGTTTATCCAGCAGCGCCTGAACCCGACACCACCGGATCCGATGCAGGCCAAAGTGATGAAAATGATGCCAATCATCTTCACCTTCTTCTTCCTGTGGTTCCCAGCTGGTCTGGTTCTGTACTGGGTGGTCAACAACGTGTTGTCGATCTCTCAACAGTGGTACATCACACGTAAAATCGAAGCGGCTACCAAAAAAGCCGAGGCGTAATTTACTCTGTGGATAACCACTCAAGACGCCCCCTAGTGGGGCGTTTTGCTTTCCGTCATTTTTATTCTGGAACCTGCTGATGAGCGCTACTCGTGAAACCATCGCTGCTGTCGCTACCGCTCAGGGTCGCGGCGGCGTCGGTATCGTTCGTATTTCCGGACCGCTCGCCGGCATTGCCGCGAAGGCCATCAGCGGGAGAGAGTTAAAGCCGCGCTATGCCCATTACGGCCCGTTCCTAGGCTCTGATGAAGAAGTATTGGACGAAGGCCTGGCCCTGTATTTCCCGGGCCCCAACTCCTTCACGGGTGAAGACGTACTGGAATTGCAGGGGCATGGCGGCCCAATCGTTCTGGATATGTTGCTGCAGCGCTGCCTGCAATTGGGTTGCCGCCTGGCTCGTCCTGGAGAATTCAGTGAGCGGGCATTCCTTAACGACAAGCTCGACCTGGCACAGGCTGAAGCAATTGCCGACTTGATCGAGGCCAGTTCTGCACAGGCAGCACGCAACGCATTGCGCTCTTTGCAGGGCGCCTTTTCCCTGCGTGTGCATAACTTGACCGAACAGTTGATAAGCCTGCGCATCTACGTCGAGGCGGCGATTGATTTTCCTGAAGAGGAAATCGACTTCCTTGCCGATGGCCATGTATTGGCGATGCTGGATAAGGTCCGCGATGAATTATCCACAGTCCTGCGTGAAGCCGGGCAGGGCGCGTTGCTGCGCGACGGCATGACGGTGGTGATCGCTGGGCGCCCCAATGCCGGCAAATCCAGCCTGCTGAACGCCCTGGCGGGTCGAGAAGCTGCCATCGTCACCGAGATTGCCGGTACTACCCGGGACATTTTGCGCGAACATATCCACATTGATGGCATGCCGTTGCACGTGGTCGATACCGCGGGTTTACGCGACACCGACGACCAGGTGGAAAAGATCGGCGTCGAGCGTGCGCTCAAGGCTATCAGTGAGGCGGACCGTGTGTTGCTGGTGGTAGATGCCACGGCGCCGGAAGCTGTAGATCCATTCGCATTGTGGCCGGAATTCCTTGAGCAACGGCCAGACCCGTCCAAAGTCACCTTGATTCGGAATAAGGCTGACCTGACCGGTGAAGCCATAGCGATGGAAACCAGCGAGGATGGCCATGTCACCATCAGCCTGAGTGCGAAATCGGCCGGTGATGGACTGGAGTTGCTGCGCGACCACCTCAAGGCCTGCATGGGGTACGAGCAGACCTCGGAAAGCAGCTTCAGTGCACGTCGCAGGCATCTGGAGGCGCTGCGTCACGCAAGTGCAGCGTTGGAGCACGGTCGGGCTCAATTGACCTTGGCGGGGGCTGGTGAGCTGTTGGCTGAGGACTTGCGTCAGGCGCAGCAGCTGTTGGGAGAAATCACCGGCGCGTTCAGCTCGGATGATCTGCTGGGACGGATCTTCTCCAGCTTCTGTATCGGCAAGTAGGAGCTGGCTTGCCCGCGATGAAGGCCTGAAGAATATTTTGATTCTTCAGGCCTTCATCCTTCACCAGTTGTACGAAACAGTGCCAAGCAGTGTGCGACTGTCACCCCAATAGCAGCGGCCCGCGTCGTTGCAGCCAGAAACATACTCCTTGTCGAACAGATTCTTGGCGTTCACGTCCACTGACCAGTGCTTGTCGATCTGATAGCCCACGGCTGCGTCCACCAGAGTGACGCTCCCAGCATCCAGCTTTCCGTACAGGCTTGGCTGGGTGTAAGAAAACGTACTGTCGAAATAGCGCACACCGCCGCCCAGGGACAAACCCTTGAGTTGGCCATCGAGAAATCGGTACTTGCCCCACGCCGAGGCCTGGTTGCGCGGAACCCCCGTCATCTGATGCCCCTCAACCAGCGAGGTAGCCGAGTCCTTGGTAATACGAGCGTCAGTGTAGGTGTAGGCTGCGGTCACATTCAGGTTGGGCGTGATATTGCTGTTCACCTCGACCTCGGCACCTTTGGCCCGGCTTTCGCCCACCTGGCGGTAGCTGTTGGTGGTGGCGTCGAGGTAGGTGTCGTCTTCCTTGCGCAAGTCATACACCGACAGGGTCATCGCTGTATCCCAGCCGACCGGCTCGTACTTCACACCCACTTCGTACTGACTGCTGGTGATCGGCTTCAACGGTGAACCGGCGTTGGAGATCTGCTGTACAGGCACAAATGCGGTGGAGTAGCTGACGTACGGCGTCAGGCCGTTGTCGAACTGGTACATCACCCCGCCCTGGTAGGTAAACTTGCGGTCTTCGGAGCCGGTGTTGCTGGCTTTGTTGACCTTGTCGCGGAAATCACTGTCGACCCAGTCCTGGCGGCCGCCCAGCAGGAACAACCAGTGGTCATACTTGCTCTGGATTTGTGCATAAACACCTTTCATCTGCTGCTCGAGCAAGGTGTTTTGCACGGCCACCGGGGTAAGCGGTTCACGCAGGTACACGGGGTTATACACATTGATGGTGCCGGCGAAGCCTGCGTCCCAATCCTGGTTGAACGAGGTTCGGTCATAACTGGCGCCGAACAGCACCGTATTTTCCAGGCCCCCGACCTGGAATTTTCCTTCCAACTGGTTATCCAGGGAGTAGACCATCGACTTGTTGTAGCGGTCGTAGGCCGTCATGTTCAGTTGGGTGCCGAAACCGCCATTGTTCAATGTGCTCGGCCAGGTTTCGTGACGGTTGATGCGCGATTGCATGTACCGCGAGTTCTGTCGGAACTGCCACTCATCATTGAAGCTGTGGCTGAATTCGTATCCGCTGCTCCAGGCTTCACGTTCGAACGTATTCCAGTCTGGGTCGCCGAGCATGGTGTGCTTGGACAGCTTTCCGTTTGGATTTGTAAGCAAGGTCCCCGCAGCGGGTAGGCCAAGTTCGAGATTGGTGTGGTCCTTTTGGTAATTGGCCAACAGAGTGAGCGTGTTGAAATCGTCGAAATTCAGGGTCAGTGAAGGCGCGATATACAGGCGATCATCAGGAACATGGTCAGTCTGCGTGTCAGACTTGCGGCCAAGCATCACAACCCGGCCAAGGATATTGCCGCTGTCGTTTAGTGGACCAGAGATATCCACACCCAACTGACGCCGATTATTCGAGCCATAACCGAGCTGCACTTCACCTTGCGGCGTGGCAGTCGGATGTTTGCTCACCAAGTTCACTAAACCGCCAGGCGCGTTTTCACCGTACAGCAGGGAAGAAGGCCCACGAAAGATTTCGACCCGCTCCAGGCCATAGGGCTCACTGGTGGTGTCGTACCGATTGCCTTGTACGCGCAGGCCATCTCGCAGCAGGCCGTAGCCGTAATCCGTGGCATTGAAACCGCGGATGAAGAACAAGTCCCCCGCAAGACCGTCGCCAGCAGCAAAGGGCGGCGCGAAGATACCTGGCACGTAACCCAATACTTCAGTCAGGGTCTGCGACTTCTGGTCTTTGATGCGCTGGCCGGTGACGACCGATACCGAACGCGGTGTTTCCGACAGAGGCGTGCTGGTCTTGGTACCGATACGGCTGTTTTGCGCTTTGTAGCCCACATCCCCGGCAATCTCTTGATTGAACCCCGCCTGTTGATAAGTGCTGACTGTGGTGGGCGCGAGCGTGAGTTGCCCTGTAGGAATGGCCTGCAGCACATAGCTGCCAGGCGCCTGGACTACAGCTTGTAACCCTGAGTTCTGCAGCAACAGTGCAAAACCTTGCTCAACCGAATAGTCACCTTCCAGCCCGGTTGTGTTCAAGCGCGCGGTTTGGTGGGGCGAGAAAGACAGAATCACATTCGCCCTGGCGGCAAATTGACTCAAGGCATTGTCCAGGGGGCCGGCCGCAATGACGTAATGCTGCACCGCGCTGGCGGCCATGGCGTCACTGGATAGCAAAACACCGGCTGTGGCTGCCGTGCCGAGCAGCAGGCTGCACGTCATACCGTGGTAGGAAAGTCGCTGGCGGAGCTTGGTGCGAAGGCGCATAGGTGGATAAGCCCTGAAGGTGGCGTCGTAATTACCTTTAGGGCCGTATCAGGTAAAAAAAAGATAACCCTTTGTGAGGATATTTTTTTGCTATCAGGAGATTCGCTTCACCGAAACCCAATAGCGAGTGAAGTATTTCACCTGAATAGGCAAGGTTGCCTGCAGATTCGCCAGTACCGCATCGGTGGAGTCCAGGCGGAAGGTTCCGGAAACACGTAGACGTGCACAAGCCAAGTCGCATTTCAGGACACCGGGACGGTAGCGGGCGAGGTCTTCGATCACATCCCCGAGGCGAGCATCCAATACGATCAGCTGGCCATCGACCCAGGCTGCCTGGGACCCGCTATACGTGTGGTCAAGCCCCACGTTTTGACGATCAAAGTCAGCGCTTTCACCGGCACCGAGCAGTCGAGCATGGCCGGGCTGGTCACCAGGGGACACACTTACGCGATCCTCCAGAACACCGACACGTGTGGAATCCGGCAACTGGCGCACTGTAAACCGTGTACCCAGTGCCTGGACTCTGCCTTGGCGGGTTTCGACATAAAAGGGCGTCTGCCCGCCCAACTTCCCGGTGTGGATAAGTACTTCGCCTTCACGCAGCCGGATCAAACGTTGGTGCCCATCGAATATCACGTCAATCGCCGTGCTGGTATTCAGATCAATCCGTGTGCCGTCAGCCAATACGACGCGCCGGCGCTCACCCACAGATGTCCGGTAGTCGGCCCATACATTTCCCAGGGAGGTATGTTGCTGAACATTCCACCCCAGGCACCCGGTACCGCCCATTACCAACATCCACTTCAACACCTGACGACGTTGTTGCGTGGTCGACAATGCCCGGCGGGTGAAATCCTGGGGCAGGGCGCCGAGACTGCGCTGCAATTGCTCCATCTGGTTCCATGCCGCCTGATGGGACGGATCGCCGTTGAGCCACTGTTGCCAGGCAAGGCGTTCAGCAGCCGTAGGCGTTTGGGATTGAAACTGTACATACCAATTAGCAGCGGCCTCGAAGGTCTTGCGATCGGGGGCGGCCATTACAGGCTGGCCACGATCAGCGAGCATTCAGTCAATGCGCGGATCATGTGCTTCTTCACCGTGGTCAGCGACACCTGCAGTTGATCGGCGATCTGTTGATAAGTCAGCCCCTCGATCTGCGACAACAGGAAGATCCGTCGCGCTCGCTCGCCGAGTCCGGACAGGGCTTTATCCACAGCCACCAGCGTCTCGATAATGATGGCCTTGTCTTCTTCACTGATGGCCGTGGTTTCAGGCCGTTCGGCCAAGGTTTGCTTGTAGGCCTGCTCGATGCCATGCCGGCGATAACGATCAATCACCAGGCCCCTGGCGATGGTCGCCAGGTAGTCACGCGGTTCAACAATCTGCGCCGCATGCCGCCCACCCAAAATGCGCACGAACGTATCGTGCGCCACATCGGCTGCATCGCAGGCGTTATGCAACTTACCTTTGAGCCACCCGTGCAACCAGGAATGGTGCTGCTCGTAGATGTTCTGAACCGCAGCCGTGTGTGAAGAAGGGGACATAGGCATGACAAGGTAGGTTAATGATAATCGCTATTATTAACTGCCTCGCTGTTTTCTCACAATAGATCTCTTTTTTGACGTGCTTCCCCCCAATAGAAAGATTCGGTGGGCTTCATCGTGGGCGAAATTCACACCATTGCACGGAGTTCTGTGGATTAAGCCCTGTGAATAACCGCCCCTGTGCCCAGTTGATAAGAGGGCTTGAAACCTGAGTAAAAACCCCTCTGTGGATAACAGCCTGTTTAATCCACAGGCTTAAAGCACTTATCCAAGGGCCTCATTGGCACATGACCACAGACTTTTGAATCGCTGTACACATTGTAAATAAAGGCCTGTAGAGATCTATCCACAGAAAACGTGCTCAGTAGAAATAAACATAAAAACAAAGATTTAATAACTTTCTCTCTTTTAATTTTTATTGTCTGTGATTCATCCACAGCTGGTTAAATTTTGTGCAAAGGGTTCTTTAGGAAGGGCGAAGTCCCTATACTTGCCGCCAAAGCTCCAAAACCCTTTCAACAAACAACTCCTGATTACCTACATAAGCAGGCACGAGGTGCGTGGTGGATTTCCCTTCCCGTTTTGAAGTGATCGTCATCGGCGGCGGTCATGCCGGTACCGAGGCAGCACTGGCGTCAGCACGCATGGGCGTAAAAACCCTGTTGTTGACGCATAACGTGGAAACCCTCGGTGCCATGAGTTGCAACCCTGCCATTGGTGGGATCGGCAAAAGCCATCTGGTCAAGGAAATCGATGCCCTTGGTGGCGTGATGGCCGAGGCCACCGACAAGGGTGGTATTCAATTTCGTGTGCTCAACAGCCGCAAAGGCCCGGCCGTGCGTGCCACTCGAGCCCAGGCAGACCGCATCCTGTACAAGGCCGCGGTCCGCGAAACCCTGGAAAACCAGCCCAACCTGTGGATATTTCAGCAAGCCGCCGATGACTTGATCGTCGAACAGGACGTGGTTCGCGGTGTTGTCACCCAAATGGGCCTGCGTTTCTTCGCAGAATCCGTGGTGTTGACCACCGGTACGTTCCTCGGCGGACTTATCCACATCGGTATGCAGAACTATTCGGGTGGCCGCGCCGGTGATCCGCCGTCGATTGCCCTGGCAAAACGCCTGCGCGAATTGCCGCTGCGCGTCGGTCGGCTGAAAACCGGGACCCCGCCGCGTATTGACGGACGTTCCGTGGATTTTTCGGTGATGACCGAACAAGCCGGCGACACACCGATTCCGGTGATGTCGTTCATGGGTTCCAAAGAGCAACACCCCAAACAGGTGAGCTGCTGGATTACCCACACCAACGCCCGAACTCACGAAATCATTGCCGCGAACCTCGACCGTTCGCCGATGTACTCCGGGGTGATCGAAGGGATTGGCCCGCGTTACTGCCCGTCGATCGAAGACAAGATCCACCGCTTTGCCGACAAGGAAAGCCACCAGGTCTTCATCGAGCCTGAAGGGCTGACCACCCACGAGTTGTACCCAAACGGGATTTCCACTTCCCTGCCGTTCGATGTGCAAATCCAGATCGTGCAATCGATTCGCGGCATGGAAAACGCACACATCGTGCGACCGGGCTACGCCATCGAATACGACTACTTCGACCCGCGTGACCTGAAGTACAGCCTTGAAACCAAAGTGATCGGCGGTCTGTTCTTCGCTGGCCAAATCAACGGCACCACCGGTTACGAAGAAGCCGGCGCCCAAGGTTTGCTGGCCGGGACCAACGCCGCATTGCGTGCACAGGGCAAAGACAGCTGGTGCCCGCGTCGCGATGAAGCGTATATCGGCGTGTTGGTCGATGACCTGATTACCCTGGGAACCCAGGAACCGTATCGGATGTTTACTTCCCGAGCGGAATATCGCCTGATCCTGCGCGAAGACAACGCCGACCTGCGCCTGACCGAAAAAGGTCGTGAACTGGGCCTGGTCGACGATGCCCGTTGGGCCGCCTTCTGCAAAAAACGCGAAAGCATCGAGCTCGAAGAGCAACGCCTGAAAAGTACTTGGGTTCGCCCGGGCACCCAGCAGGGCGACGCGATTGCGGAAAAATTCGGCACGCCGCTGACCCACGAGTACAACCTGCTGAACCTGCTGTCCCGCCCGGAGATCGATTACGCGGGTCTGGTCGAAGTGACCGGCGGCGGCGCAGATGATCCACAGGTTGCCGAGCAGGTCGAAATCAAAACCAAGTATGCCGGTTACATTGACCGCCAGCAGGACGAGATCGCTCGTCTGCGCGCCAGTGAAGACACCAAGCTGCCTGTGGATATCGACTACACCGGCATTTCCGGATTGTCGAAAGAAATCCAAAGCAAGCTGGGGATAACTCGCCCCGAAACGCTCGGCCAGGCTTCACGTATCCCCGGCGTCACCCCGGCAGCCATTTCGCTGTTGATGATTCACTTGAAAAAACGCGGCGCGGGCCGTCAGTTGGAGCAAAGCGCTTGAGTTCGTTGGTCACCTCGCAACACGCCGAAGAGTTATCCACAGGTGCGCGCCAGTTGGGCGTGGACTTGACCGAAGCCCAGCACGATTTGCTGTTGGGTTACCTGGCCCTGTTGATCAAGTGGAACAAGGCTTACAACCTGACGGCCGTGCGTGATCCCGACGAAATGGTTTCCCGTCACTTGCTCGACAGCCTGAGCGTGATGCCATTTATCGAAAACGGTCGTTGGCTTGACGTGGGCAGTGGTGGCGGTATGCCTGGCATTCCACTGGCTATCCTGTTTCCCGAGTCGCAGGTGACCTGCCTGGACAGCAACGGCAAGAAAACTCGTTTCCTGACCCAGGTCAAACTCGAGCTCAAGCTGGATAACCTGCAAGTTATCCACAGTCGCGTCGAAGCCTTCACGCCTGAACTGCCCTTCAACGGAATTGTTTCCCGGGCGTTCAGCAGCATGGAGAACTTCAGCAACTGGACCCGTCACCTGGGCGACCGTGACACCCGCTGGCTGGCAATGAAGGGCGTCCATCCAAGCGATGAGCTGTTAGCATTGCCGGCAGACTTCCACCTCGATAGCGAACACGCCTTGGCCGTACCCGGTTGCCAAGGCCAACGCCATCTGCTGATACTGCGCCGCACGGCATGATTGGGAACACAAGCAAGAATGGCTAAGGTATTCGCGATAGCGAACCAGAAAGGTGGCGTGGGCAAAACCACCACCTGCATCAACCTCGCAGCATCTCTGGTCGCCACCAAGCGCCGGGTGCTGTTGATCGATCTCGATCCACAGGGCAACGCCACCATGGGTAGCGGTGTGGATAAACACGGCTTGGAAAACTCGGTCTACGACTTGCTGATTGGCGAATGCGACCTGGCCCAGGCCATGCACTACTCCGAGCATGGCGGTTATCAACTGCTGCCGGCCAACCGCGATTTGACAGCGGCGGAAGTGGTGCTGCTGGAAATGCAGATGAAGGAGAGCCGTCTGCGCAGCGCTTTGGCACCGATCCGCGAGAACTACGACTACATTTTGATCGACTGCCCACCGTCGCTGTCGATGCTCACACTTAACGCACTGGTGGCGGCCGATGGGGTGATCATTCCCATGCAGTGCGAGTACTACGCGCTGGAAGGGTTGAGCGACCTTGTGGATAACATCAAGCGTATCGCCGAGTTGCTCAACCCGAACCTGCAGATCGAAGGCCTGCTGCGCACCATGTTCGACCCGCGGCTGAGCCTGATGAACGATGTCTCGGCCCAGCTCAAGGAACACTTTGGCGAGCAGCTGTACGACACCGTGATCCCACGTAACATCCGCTTGGCCGAAGCGCCGAGCTATGGCATGCCGGCGTTGGCGTACGACAAGACTTCGCGTGGTGCCATTGCCTACCTGGCATTGGCCGGCGAGATGGTTCGTCGTCAACGCCGCAACTCACGCACCGCTGCAGCCCAGCCAACTTAAGGAATCCCCATGGCCGTCAAGAAACGAGGTCTCGGACGTGGACTGGATGCACTGTTGAGTGGTCCGACCGTCACATCGCTTGAAGAACAGGCGGTGCAGGCTGACGAACGTGAGCTGCAGCACCTGCCCCTGGACCTGATCCAGCGCGGCAAATATCAGCCACGCCGGGACATGGATCCCCAGGCGCTGGAGGAGCTGGCCAATTCGATCAAGGCTCAGGGTGTGATGCAGCCGATTGTGGTTCGCCCGATCGGCGGCGGCCGCTTTGAAATCATCGCCGGTGAACGCCGCTGGCGCGCCAGCCAGCAGGCCGGCAAGGACACCATCCCGGCGATGGTGCGCGATGTAACGGATGAAACCGCCATCGCCATGGCGTTGATCGAGAACATCCAGCGTGAAGACCTCAACCCGATCGAAGAAGCGATCGCCCTGCAGCGTTTGCAGCAGGAGTTCCAGCTGACCCAGCAACAGGTCGCCGAGGCCGTGGGTAAATCCCGTGTCACCGTGTCCAACTTGCTGCGCCTGATCGCGCTGCCGGAGGTCATCAAGACCATGTTGTCCCATGGCGACCTCGAGATGGGTCACGCCCGTGCTTTGCTCGGTTTACCGGAAAGTCAACAGGTTGAAGGGGCGCGACACGTTGTCGCACGAGGGCTCACCGTTCGTCAGACCGAGGCCCTGGTTCGCCAGTGGCTCAGCGGCAAACCTGCACCGGTCGAAGCGGCCAAACCTGATCCGGATATTGCGCGCCTGGAGCAGCGCCTGGCCGAGCGCCTGGGCTCTGCGGTACAAATTCGCCACGGCAAGAAAGGCAAAGGACAATTGGTCATCGGATATAACTCCCTTGATGAGCTTCAGGGCGTCCTTGCCCACATCCGCTGAAACATTTGCTTATGTAGCGCGTGATCGGAAATCACTACCCGGCAGTTGAATAGGGGCAGAACCGCCCCTATACTCTGCGCGCATTTTGTCGGCACAAATTATGCCAAGTTATTGATTTCCGGCAGCCGACTATTGAGGAGCAAGAGTGATGGAAACCCGCACGCCAAACACGTCGCCCTTCCATCGCTTGGCTGTTTTTCCGGTTTTATTGGCTCAATTTGTCATTTTGCTGATCGCCGCATTGGCGCTTTGGTACTGGCATGGAGTCGTAGCCGGATATTCAGGACTTTGCGGAGGCCTGATAGCCTTGCTGCCCAATATGTATTTTGCTCACAGGGCCTTTCGGTTTTCCGGCGCCCGAGCAGCCCAGGCTATCGTCCGGTCTTTTTATGCCGGCGAGGCGGGGAAACTGATTTTGACGGCAGTGCTGTTTGCACTGACCTTTGCAGGTGTGAAGCCATTGGCGCCGCTGGCTGTATTCGGCGTCTTCGTGTTGACCCAACTGGTCAGCTGGTTCGCTCCCCTGCTAATGAAAACAAGACTTTCGAAACCTTAGGGCGTTTGAGGCAACCATGGCAGAAACAACCGCTTCGGGCTATATCCAGCACCACTTGCAGAACCTGACCTTCGGTCAGCTTCCCAACGGCGGCTGGGGCTTTGCCCACTCCGCAGCAGAGGCCAAAGAAATGGGCTTCTGGGCTTTCCACCTGGATACTCTGGGCTGGTCGGTCGCTTTGGGTCTGATCTTCGTCCTGATTTTCCGCATGGCGGCAAAGAAGGCAACTTCCGGTCAGCCAGGTGCTTTGCAGAACTTCGTTGAAGTATTGGTCGAATTCGTCGATGGCAGCGTGAAAGACAGCTTCCATGGCCGTAGCCCGGTGATTGCACCGCTGGCACTGACCATCTTCGTCTGGGTGTTCCTGATGAACGCCGTCGACCTGATCCCGGTTGACTGGATTCCTCAGCTGGCCATGGCGATTTCCGGCGATCCGCACATTCCATTCCGTGCCGTATCGACCACTGACCCGAACGCTACCCTGGGCATGGCCCTGTCGGTATTTGCGTTGATCATTTTCTACAGCATCAAGATCAAGGGCATCGGCGGCTTCATCGGCGAACTGACCCTGCACCCGTTCGGCAGCAAGAACATCTTCGTTCAAGCCCTGCTGATCCCGGTGAACTTCCTGCTGGAATTCGTCACCCTGATCGCCAAGCCGATCTCCCTGGCCCTGCGACTGTTCGGCAACATGTATGCCGGCGAGCTGGTGTTCATTCTGATCGCTGTGATGTTCGGCAGCGGCCTGCTCTGGCTTAGCGGCCTGGGCATTGTTCTGCAGTGGGCGTGGGCTGTGTTCCACATCCTGATCATCACCCTGCAGGCCTTCATCTTCATGATGCTGACCATCGTCTACCTGTCGATGGCGCACGAAGAGAACCATTAAGACCAGTCTCGACTAGTCTGATGTCCTTCCCGGTGAAACGGGAAGGTGGCCCACCAGGGCTATGAAACGATTTGTTTTACCGCTTTAAAATCTAAAAAACCTAAACCATACGACGTAAAAGTCGGGAGGAAAGATGGAAACTGTAGTTGGTCTAACCGCTATCGCTGTTGCACTGTTGATCGGCCTGGGCGCCCTGGGTACTGCCATTGGTTTCGGCCTGCTGGGCGGCAAGTTCCTGGAAGGCGCAGCGCGTCAGCCAGAAATGGTTCCAATGCTGCAAGTTAAAATGTTCATCGTTGCCGGCCTGCTCGACGCCGTGACCATGATCGGCGTTGGTATCGCTCTGTTCTTCACCTTCGCGAACCCCTTCGTTGGTCAACTCGCCGGTTAATCACTCGTTTCTCGAGTGATTGGTGTGTTGTGCAACGAATGAGCGAGGTATTGGCGTGAACATTAATGCAACCATTATTGGTCAGTCCTTAGCGTTCTTGATTTTTGTCGTTTTCTGCATGAAGTTCGTATGGCCTCCGGTCATCGCGGCTTTGCACGAACGTCAAAAGAAGATCGCGGATGGACTGGACGCTGCCGCACGAGCAGCTCGCGACCTGGAGTTGGCCCAAGATAAAGCGGGTCAGCAACTGCGCGAAGCGAAAGCTCAAGCAGCCGAAATCATTGAGCAAGCCAAGAAACGCGGTAACCAGATCGTTGAAGAGGCTGTTGAAAAAGCCCGTATCGACGCTGACCGTGTGAAGGTTCAGGCTCAAGCCGAGATCGAGCAGGAACTGAACGGTGTCAAAGATGCGCTGCGTGCCCAATTGGGTGCTCTGGCCGTCGGCGGTGCTGAGAAGATCCTGGGTGCCACAATTGATCAAAACGCGCACGCGGAGCTGGTTAACAAACTGGCTGCTGAAATTTAAGCGAGGGCGATCATGGCAGAATTGACCACGTTGGCCCGACCTTACGCTAAGGCAGCCTTCGAGCACGCCCAGGCCCACCAGCAGCTGGCCTCTTGGTCAGCCATGCTCGGCCTGGCTGCAGCAGTGTCGCAAGACGACACCATGCAGCGCGTGCTCAAGGCCCCGCGACTGACGAGCGCAGACAAGGCCGCCACTTTTATTGAAGTGTGCGGCGACAAGTTTGATGTGAAAGTGCAGAACTTCATCAACGTCATCGCCGAAAACGACCGTCTCCTGCTTTTGCCGGAGATTGCCGCTCTGTTCGACCTGTACAAGGCCGAGCAAGAGAAATCGGTAGACGTTGAAGTGACCAGTGCTTTTGCATTGAACCAAGAACAGCAAGACAAACTCGCCAAGGTTCTCAGTGCACGACTCGACCGGGAAGTGCGCCTGCAAGTTGCGGAAGACCCATCCCTCATTGGGGGTGTTGTCATTCGCGCCGGCGACCTGGTTATCGATGGCTCGATTCGCGGCAAACTCGCGAATCTTGCCGAAGCATTGAAATCTTGAGTTTGAAGGGGCAGCAGAGCAATGCAGCAACTCAATCCTTCCGAAATAAGTGAAATTATCAAGGGCCGCATCGACAAGCTCGATGTGACCTCCCAAGCCCGTAACGAAGGCACTGTCGTCAGCGTATCTGACGGCATCGTGCGGATTCACGGTCTGGCCGACGTTATGTACGGCGAGATGATCGAGTTTCCGGGCGGCGTCTTCGGTATGGCCCTCAACCTGGAGCAAGACTCCGTAGGTGCCGTTGTATTGGGCGCGTACACCAGTCTGGCTGAAGGCATGAGCGCCAAGTGCACAGGCCGCATCCTGGAGGTTCCAGTTGGTAAGGAACTGCTGGGTCGCGTAGTCGACGCACTGGGTAACCCTGTTGACGGTAAAGGTCCACTGGGCAACACCGAGACCGACGCTGTCGAGAAAGTTGCTCCAGGCGTGATCTGGCGTAAGTCGGTAGACCAGCCTGTACAGACTGGCTACAAGGCTGTCGATGCCATGATCCCTGTCGGCCGTGGCCAGCGTGAGCTGATCATCGGTGACCGTCAGATCGGTAAAACCGCTCTGGCGATCGACGCGATCATCAACCAGAAGAACAGCGGCATTTTCTGCGTCTACGTAGCGATCGGTCAGAAGCAATCGACCATCGCCAACGTGGTTCGCAAGCTGGAAGAAAACGGCGCCCTGGCCAACACGATCATCGTGGCTGCCAGTGCTTCGGAATCTCCTGCGCTGCAATTCCTGGCACCGTACTCCGGTTGCACCATGGGTGAATTCTTCCGCGACCGCGGTGAAGACGCGCTGATCGTTTATGACGATCTGTCCAAGCAAGCAGTGGCTTACCGCCAGATTTCCCTGCTGCTGCGCCGTCCACCAGGCCGTGAAGCTTACCCAGGCGACGTGTTCTATCTCCACTCCCGTCTGCTGGAGCGCGCATCCCGCGTTTCGGAAGAGTACGTAGAGAAGTTCACCAACGGCGCAGTGACCGGCAAAACCGGTTCCCTGACCGCGCTGCCGATCATCGAAACCCAGGCTGGCGACGTTTCCGCGTTCGTTCCGACCAACGTGATTTCCATCACCGACGGTCAGATCTTCCTGGAATCGGCCATGTTCAACTCGGGCATCCGCCCTGCAGTGAACGCCGGTGTTTCGGTATCCCGTGTGGGTGGTGCCGCTCAGACCAAGATCATCAAGAAGCTCTCCGGTGGTATCCGTACCGCTCTGGCTCAGTACCGTGAACTGGCGGCATTCGCCCAGTTCGCTTCTGACCTGGACGAAGCGACCCGTAAGCAACTTGAGCATGGTCAGCGCGTTACCGAGCTGATGAAGCAGAAGCAATACGCCCCAATGTCGATCGCTGACATGGCGTTGTCGCTGTATGCCGCTGAGCGTGGGTTCCTGACCGACGTTGAAATCGCCAAGGTCGGCAGCTTTGAACAAGCGCTGATTGCTTACTTCAACCGCGATCACGCCGAATTGATGGCGAAGATCAACGTGAAGGGTGACTTCAATGACGATATCGACGCTGGCATGAAAGCCGGTATCGAGAAGTTCAAGGCCACCCAAACCTGGTAAGCCGCAGCGGGAGCCGCAAGGCTCCCGCTTGCTAACCTGATAGGTGTTACATGGCAGGCGCAAAAGAGATTCGCAGTAAGATTGCGAGCATCAAAAGCACGCAAAAAATTACCAGCGCCATGGAAAAAGTGGCGGTCAGCAAAATGCGCAAGGCACAAATGCGCATGGCTGCTAGCCGTCCTTATGCGGAGCGTATCCGCCAGGTAATTGGGCATCTGGCCAACGCCAACCCGGAATACCGCCACCCATTCATGATCGAACGCGCCGTCAAGCGTGTGGGTTATGTGGTAGTGAGCAGTGACCGTGGTTTGTGCGGTGGTTTGAATACCAACCTGTTCAAGGCCCTGGTCAAGGACATGGCGGTAAACCGCGAAAACGGCGTCGAGATCGATCTGTGTGTTGTTGGTAGCAAGGGTGCGGCCTTTTTCCGCAACTTCGGCGGTAACGTCGTTGCAGCTATCAGCCACCTGGGTGAAGAGCCGTCGATCAATGATTTGATCGGCAGTGTGAAGGTGATGCTGGATGCGTACCTGGAAGGCCGGATTGACCGCCTCTCCGTGGTATCCAACAAGTTCATCAACACCATGACCCAGCAGCCAACCGTGGAGCAATTGATTCCACTGGTGGCGACTCCGGATCAGGAACTCAAGCACCACTGGGACTACCTCTACGAACCAGACGCCAAAGAGCTGCTTGACGGCTTGATGGTGCGCTACGTGGAGTCGCAGGTGTACCAGGCGGTGGTCGAGAACAACGCAGCTGAACAAGCGGCGCGGATGATCGCGATGAAAAACGCTACCGATAACGCCGGTGATCTGATCAGCGATTTGCAGCTGATCTACAACAAGGCGCGTCAGGCTGCGATCACCCAAGAGATCTCGGAAATCGTCGGCGGCGCTGCCGCGGTTTAACGGTTCAAATATTCAGAGGATCCAGCTATGAGTAGCGGACGTATCGTTCAAATCATCGGCGCCGTTATCGACGTGGAATTTCCACGCGACAGCGTACCGAGCATCTACAACGCGCTGAAAGTACAAGGCGCGGAAACTACTCTGGAAGTTCAGCAGCAGCTGGGCGACGGCGTAGTTCGTACCATTGCGATGGGTTCCACCGAAGGCTTGAAGCGCGGTCTGGACGTAATCGACTCTGGCGCAGCCATCTCCGTACCGGTCGGTAAAGCGACCCTGGGCCGGATCATGGACGTACTGGGCAACCCGATTGACGAAGCTGGCCCGATCGACACCGAAGAGCGCTGGGGCATTCACCGTCCAGCACCTTCGTTCGCGGAACAAGCTGGCGGCAACGACCTGCTGGAAACCGGCATCAAGGTTATCGACCTGGTTTGCCCGTTCGCCAAGGGCGGTAAAGTCGGTCTGTTCGGTGGTGCCGGTGTAGGCAAGACCGTAAACATGATGGAACTGATCCGTAACATCGCCATCGAGCACAGCGGTTATTCCGTGTTCGCCGGTGTGGGTGAGCGTACTCGTGAGGGTAACGACTTCTACCACGAGATGAAGGACTCCAACGTTCTGGACAAAGTGGCACTGGTTTACGGTCAGATGAACGAGCCGCCGGGAAACCGTCTGCGCGTAGCACTGACTGGCCTGACCATGGCCGAGAAGTTCCGTGACGAAGGTAACGACGTTCTGCTGTTCGTCGACAACATCTACCGTTACACCCTGGCCGGTACTGAAGTATCCGCACTGCTGGGCCGTATGCCTTCCGCAGTAGGTTACCAGCCGACCCTGGCTGAAGAGATGGGCGTTCTGCAAGAACGTATCACTTCGACCAAGGAAGGTTCGATCACTTCGATCCAAGCGGTATACGTACCTGCGGATGACTTGACCGACCCATCGCCTGCGACCACCTTCGCCCACTTGGACGCCACCGTCGTTCTGTCCCGTGACATCGCTTCCCTGGGTATCTACCCAGCGGTCGATCCACTCGACTCGACTTCGCGCCAGCTGGACCCGAACGTGATCGGCCAGGAGCACTACGACACCGCTCGCGGCGTTCAGTACGTGCTGCAGCGTTACAAAGAACTGAAGGACATCATTGCGATCCTGGGTATGGACGAGCTGTCGGAAGCCGACAAGCAGTTGGTAAACCGTGCTCGTAAGATCCAGCGCTTCTTGTCGCAGCCGTTCTTCGTGGCTGAAGTCTTCACCGGTGCTTCGGGTAAATACGTTTCCCTGAAAGACACCATTGCTGGCTTCAAAGGCATCCTCAACGGTGACTACGACCACCTGCCAGAACAAGCGTTCTACATGGTCGGCGGCATCGAAGAAGCGATCGAGAAAGCCAAGAAACTGTAATCCAAGCGCCCGGAAACGGGCGCTCATCAGGTTGAGGCAATCAGATGGCTATGACAGTCCATTGCGATATCGTCAGCGCGGAAGGGGAAATCTTCTCCGGTCTGGTGGAGTTTGTGACAGCGCACGGTGACCTGGGTGATCTTGGTATCGCCATGGGCCACGCACCGCTGATCACCAGCTTGAAGCCAGGTCCGATCACTCTGACCAAGCAAGGCGGGGAACGTGAGGTGTTTTACATCTCCGGTGGTTTCCTCGAGGTTCAGCCGAACATGGTCAAGGTACTTGCCGACACCGTGCAACGTGCTGGCGATCTGGATGAAGCCTCCGCTCAGGAAGCCGTCAAGGCTGCCGAGAAGGCCCTGAACGAAAAGGGTGCGGACTTCGACTACAGCGCTGCTGCTGTACGTCTGGCCGAGGCTGCAGCTCAGCTGCGCACGCTCCAGCAGATCCGCAAGAAGTAAGCGGCCACGCCGTGATGCTTATGCGCGATTGATTAAAAAGGGTAGCCTCGGCTACCCTTTTTCTTTATTTAGCAAAACACATCTCTGGTCTGAAGCCGGACCGCCCAGGATTGGTAGCCATTCATGTCTCTTGAAATCGTCATTCTCGCCGCAGGCCAAGGCACCCGCATGCGTTCGGCCCTGCCCAAGGTGCTGCACCCTGTCGCGGGTAATTCCATGCTTGGGCATGTTATCCACAGCGCTCGCCAGTTGGACCCACAACGTATCCACGTAGTGATCGGCCATGGCGCCGATGTGGTGCGCGAACGCCTGGCTGCGGATGACCTGAATTTCGTATTGCAGGACAAACAACTGGGGACCGGCCACGCCACCGCGCAAGCTGTGCCGTTCATTACCGCCGACACCGTGCTGATCCTCTACGGTGACGTGCCGCTGATCGAAGTGGAAACCCTGCAACGCCTGCTCAAGCATGTGGTGCCCGGCCAGATGGGCCTGCTCACCGTTGAGCTGGATGACCCCACCGGTTACGGGCGCATCGTGCGCGGTGCCGACGGCAAGGTCGCGGCGATCGTCGAGCACAAGGACGCCAGTGAAGCCCAGCGGGCTATCACCGAAGGCAACACCGGTATTCTCGCCGTGCCTGCCAATAAGCTCGCCGACTGGATGAGCCGTCTGTCCAACAACAACGCCCAGGGCGAGTACTACCTCACCGATGTGATCGAGATGGCCGTGAGTGATGGCCTGCTGGTCGCCACCGAACAGCCTCACGACCCAATGGAAGTGCAGGGCGCCAATGATCGCAAGCAGCTTGCAGAGCTCGAACGTCACTACCAACTGCGTGAAGGCCGCCGCCTGATGGCCCAGGGCGTGACCCTGCGCGACCCGGCTCGCTTCGATGTACGCGGTGAGGTCAGCGTGGGCCGCGACGTACTGATCGATATCAACGTGGTCCTCGAAGGCCGCGTGATCATCGAAGACGACGTGGTCATCGGCCCGAACTGCGTGATCAAGGACAGCACCCTGCGCAAGGGCGTGGTGATCAAGGCCAACAGCCATATCGACGGTGCCGTGATGGGCGAGGGCAGCGATGCCGGACCGTTTGCGCGGTTGCGTCCGGGCACCGTGATGGGCGCCAGGGCGCACGTCGGTAATTTTGTCGAATTGAAGAACGCACGGATGGGCGACGACGCAAAGGCCGGCCACCTGGCCTACCTCGGTGATGCGGTGATTGGTGCACGCAGCAACATCGGCGCTGGCGCAATCACCTGCAACTACGACGGTGCCAACAAGTACCAGACGACGATTGGTGAGGACGTATTCATCGGTTCCAACAACTCGCTGATTGCACCTGTGACGATCGGCGATGGTTCGAATACGGCAGCGGGCTCAACCATCAACCAGGATGTGGATAAGTCCCAGCTGGCCGTAGCCCGCGCCCGCCAACGCAATATCGACGGCTGGAAACGCCCGGTCAAAATAAAAAAGACCTGAGTTATCCACAGCCTCATCAGCAGTGCTATCCAAATGTGGGAGGGGGCTCGCCCCCGATGGCGGATTTCCAGTCAATGTTTTAGTCGACTGATCTACCGCAATCGGGGGCTCGCCCCTTCCCACATTTGTCGTGTGTTGTTCGAAAAATCTGGTCCCGACGCTTGACGATATCTTGCCAATAGGTTTTGATTGCCTTCGTTATCTTTCGAAACGAAACTTATCATCACCATGTCGAAACGAAATACACCCCAACGGCGGCACAACATCCTGACCTTGCTCAACGAACAGGGCGAAGTCAGCGTGGACGAATTGGCCAAGCGTTTCGAAACCTCGGAAGTCACTATCCGCAAGGACTTGGCCGCCCTAGAAAGTAACGGCCTGTTGCTGCGCCGCTACGGTGGTGCGATCACCATGCCTCAGGAACTGGTGGGCGACCCCGCCCAACCGATCTCGGCCTACAAGCGTGCGATCGCCCGCGCTGCCGTGACGCGTCTGCGTGAACACGCCCGCATCATCATCGACAGCGGCAGCACCACCGCCGCCATGATCCCGGAACTGGGCCATCAGCCCGGCCTCGTGGTCATGACCAACTCCCTGCACGTGGCCAGCGCCTTGAGCGAACTGGAACACGAGCCGGTGCTGTTGATGACCGGCGGCACCTGGGACCCGCATTCGGACTCGTTCCAGGGCCAGGTCGCCGAGCAGGTGTTGCGTTCCTACGACTTTGATCAACTGTTCATCGGCGCCGACGGCATCGATCTGCAGCGTGGCACCACCACCTTCAACGAATTACTGGGCCTGAGCCGTGTGATGGCCGAGGTCGCCCGTGAAGTGGTGGTGATGGTCGAATCCGACAAGATCGGCCGCAAGATTCCCAACCTGGAACTGCCCTGGAGCAGCGTCCATACCCTTATTACCGATGATCGCCTGCCGCTTGAGGCCCGCGACCAGATCCAAGCCCGCGGCATTACGCTGATATGCGCGGCAATCATCTAGGAGAAGCACCATGTGTGGAATTGTTGGCGCAGTTGCCGAACGTAACGTTACTGCCATCCTGCTCGAAGGCCTCAAGCGCTTGGAATACCGCGGCTACGACAGCGCAGGTGTGGCCGTTTTCACCAATGCTGGCAAGCTTGAGCGTATGCGCCGCCCAGGTAAGGTCAGCGAGTTGGAGCAAGCGTTGGCCGGCGAGCCGCTGGTAGGTCGCCTGGGGATTGCCCACACCCGCTGGGCTACCCACGGCGCACCGTGCGAGCGTAACGCCCACCCGCACTTCTCCGGTGACTTGGCCGTGGTGCACAACGGCATCATCGAAAACCACGAAGTGCTGCGCGAACAGCTCAAGAGCATGGGCTATGTATTCACCTCGGACACCGACACCGAAGTCATCGCCCACCTGCTCAACCACAAGCTCAAGGACCACAGCGACCTGACCACCGCCCTCAAGGCCACGGTCAAGGAACTGCACGGCGCCTACGGTCTGGCCGTGGTCAGCGCCAGCCAACCGGACCGCGTAGTTGCCGCCCGCAGTGGCAGCCCGCTGGTAATCGGCCTGGGCCTGGGTGAGAACTTCCTCGCCTCCGACCAACTGGCCCTGCGCCAGGTCACCGACCGCTTCATGTACCTGGAAGAAGGCGATATTGCCGACATTCGCCGTGAAAGCGTGGCGATCTGGGACGTGAACGGCAATTCCGTCGAGCGCGAAGCCGTGCAGTACCGCGACGGTGCAGAAGCCGCCGACAAGGGCGAGTTCCGCCACTTCATGCTCAAGGAAATCCACGAGCAACCGGCCGTGGTACAGCGCACCCTGGAAGGCCGCCTTGGCGACAAGCAAGTGCTGGTCAACGCCTTCGGCCCACAGGCTGCGGAGCTGTTCGCCAAAGTGCGCAATGTGCAGATCGTGGCCTGTGGTACCAGCTACCACGCCGGTATGGTTGCCCGTTACTGGCTGGAAGAACTGGCCGGCATCCCGTGCCAGGTCGAAGTCGCCAGTGAGTTCCGCTACCGCAAGGTGGTGGTGCAGGCCGACACCCTGTTCGTGACCATCTCCCAGTCCGGCGAAACCGCCGACACCCTGGCCGCGCTGCGCAACGCCAAAGAGCTGGGCTTCCTTGCCAGCCTGGCGATCTGCAACGTCAGCATCAGCTCCCTGGTGCGTGAGTCCGACCTGACCCTGCTGACCCAAGCCGGTCGCGAAATCGGCGTGGCGTCCACCAAAGCGTTCACCACCCAGTTGGTCGGCCTGTTGCTGCTGACCCTGTCCCTGGGCCAGGTTCGCGGCACCTTGGCTGCCGGCGTCGAAGCCACCCTGGTGGAAGAACTGCGCCGCCTGCCGACCCGCCTGGGCGAAGCTTTGGCCATGGACAGCACCGTGGAAAAAGTCGCCGAGCTGTTCGCCGACAAGAACCACACCCTGTTCCTCGGCCGTGGCGCGCAGTACCCGGTGGCGATGGAAGGCTCGCTGAAGCTCAAGGAAATTTCGTACATCCACGCCGAAGCCTACCCGGCCGGTGAGCTCAAACACGGCCCGTTGGCCCTGGTGGACGACGACATGCCGGTGGTCACCGTAGCGCCGAACAACGAACTGCTGGAGAAGCTCAAGTCCAACCTGCAGGAAGTCCGCGCCCGTGGCGGCCAACTGATCGTGTTCGCCGACGAAAAAGCCGGCATGACCAACGGCGAAGGCACCCACGTCATCAACATGCCGCACATCCACGACACCTTGTCGCCGATCCTCTACACCATCCCGCTGCAGCTGCTGTCGTACTACGTCGCCGTGCTCAAAGGCACCGACGTTGACCAGCCGCGTAACCTGGCGAAGTCGGTGACGGTGGAGTAATCCGCTCTACCCTGGAGGCCCGCCCGGGTCTCCAGGTACCCGCGAAAGGACGCGCCTTCGATGAATACCCCCACGCAAATCCACGAGCGTTTGCACAACCGCCGATTCACCGTCGCCAATAACACCCAAGGGCTATCCGGCGCGGGCACGGTGTTTCATTACCTTGTCGACGGCGATGCCATTTCCGGCACCTACCAAGGTGGCCGAATTCGCTTGGGTACGCAGGTCGGCCGCGTCACAGGCCCCGAAGCTATCGAGCTGCTGTATCAGTGCCTGACGCTGGAGGGTGAGCTGCTGGCCGGCTGGTCCCGGGGCATCATCGGCGTCGATGCTGCCGGGCGTACCACGCTGAGTTTCGTGTGGGGTTGGTTGTCGGGGGCGACAGGAGGTGGGGAGTCGAACTACGTGGAGCTTGCAGAGTGCGATGGCCACTCCTAAGGCACAAACTCCACCCTCAACCCCCGGCTCGCACTACGCCCCTGATCATCACTGACCCGCAGCCGATATTCCCCCGACTTACCCGGCCGCCAGTTCAATGTGGCTTGCGGCGGGCCCTGGCCGATCAAGGTTTGATCCGCAAACCAGTACAGCGTCGCCGCATCGCTGGCCGCATTCGCGTTCAGCGGGATGCTTTCCTGGGGTTGGGACAGGCGCAACTGATAACTCACTTGAGTCAGCGGCGAGCGGATCTGCGGGGCTTCGCTCTGGTCGCTGATGCGGTTGGGTTGGCAGTTTTTCATCACGTTGGGTGGCGTGCGGCGGGGTAGGCCGGCGGCGCGGTACAGGCGTTGTATGTCGCTGGGCCAGAATTCGAAGACTTCCTCGCGGGTGTATTGCGCCTCGAACGGCGGGCACGCGGCCTTGCCTGTACGGGTGTCGATCAGTACCGGGCGGTGCAGGTTGGACACGCGAATCGGTGAAACACCGGGGATGTACCAGGTCTTGCGGGTTTGTGGGCACCAGCGGTTGGGCAATTCGCCCGAGGCGGCGCAGACGTCGATGCGCACCAGGCCGGCGGGTGGTTTGTCGGCCTTGATCACGACGTTGGGCAAGGCCAGGGGCAGGGCGTCGGCGATGCGGAAGAACAGCGGGGCAGCGGTCTTGGCACCGATAAACGCCGGGTTGGGTCGACCATCGAAGTTGCCCACCCACACCACCAGCACGTAGGGACCGACCAGGCCCGCGCTCCACGCATCATGGAAACCCCAGGATGTGCCGGTTTTCCAGGCGGTGCGCCAGTGCCGCGCGGGCAGGCCATCCGGTCGCGGGTTGCGGCGCAGCATGTCGCGCACCATGAAGGCGGCCTGCGGGGTGAGGAGCTGCGGGCCGGTGGCCTGGGGTTGCTCCTGTAAATAGCGCAACGGCCGTAGATGGCCGTCGCCCGCCAGCATCACATACAGCCGCGCCAGCTCTTCCGGTGTCATCTCACCGCCACCGAGGGCCAGGGCCAGGCCGTAATGGCTTTCAGCACGCAGGCCCTTGATCCCGGCGCGTTGCAGCAACCCATACAACGACGGCGACTTCACCTGGCTGGCCAGCCACACCGCCGGGATATTGCGGCTACGGATCAACGCATCCCGTGCGGTCAGAGGCCCGACAAAACTGCCGTCGAAATTTTCCGGCTGGAAGTAGCCGAAGTTACTGGGCAAATCCTTGAGGATACTCATGGGGTGGATCACCCCTTGATCCAGCGCCAGCCCGTAGAGAAACGGCTTGAGGGTCGACCCCGGCGAACGGCGTGACAACACGCCGTTGACCTGGCCGTGGATGCCTGTGGATAAGTAGTCCGCCGAGCCCACCAGCGCCTTGACGCTCTGGTCGCGGCTGTCGATCAGGATGGCCGTGGCATTTTCCACACCGGTGCTGCGCCGCTCGGCGATAAAGCCGCTGATCAGGCGTTCGAGCAATTGCTGCAGGGGCAGGTTGAGGGTGCTATTGAGTTCGTTGCCTGGCTGGGAGGCCAATAGCTGCTCGCTCAGATGCGGCGCCAGAAACGGGATCTGCTGGCGGTTGCGGGCTTCCAGGGGCAGGTCGAGCAAACTGTCGTTACGCGGGTCTTGTGGATAAGTTTCACGCCAGTCATTCATCAAGCGCAGTCGCGCGTTTTGCAGTGACGGCCCAAAGCGTGCGCGCCGCCCCGGCTGCTGGGGAATCACCGCCAGCGCCAAGGCTTCGGACAACGACAACTGCGCGGCCGCCTTGCCAAAGTAGATGCGACTGGCCGCTTCGGCGCCTTCGATATTGCCGCCCATGGGCGCCAGGTTCAGGTACGCCTCAAGGATGTCGTGCTTGCTGTAGCGCGCCTCCAGCCACAGGGCCAAGGCCATCTGCTGCAATTTGCCGGGTACCTGGCGGGTGTTGAGATCCCACAGGCGCCGCGCCAATTGCATGCTCAAGGTCGAGCCGCCCTGACGCTGGCCGCCGCTGTAGGTGGCCAGGGCCGCGCGCAGCAACGCCGGGGGATTGATCCCCGGGTGCCAATAGAAATTGCGGTCTTCCTTGAGCAGCAAGGCCTCCACCAGTGACGGCGAGATGCGCTCCAGCGGTAGCCATAAACGGTATTGGCCGTCATCCGCCAGGGTCATGCGCAGCAGCGAACCGTCATCGGCCAACACCACCCGTGACGACGTCACAGCCTGTTCCAGCGGAGCGTGGGGCCACAGCCGCAGCCCCGCCAGCACCAGCGCCGCTGCCAGCAGCGGCGCCAGGTGTTTAAGGCTTGGTAATTTCAAGCTGGCCTACTTTGCCGCGCCCTTGCAGGGTGGTTTCGTACATGCCTTCGGCGTAGGCCGGTGGCGTATTGAACGTGCCGGCGTTGGTGGCACGCACGCGATAAACGAAGGTGCCTACGTCGCGCAGCGCCGTGCCGTACAACACCACCCGATCATCACGCACATCCACGTAGTCCGGCTGCCAGTTGCTCAGCTCGGTTTCGCCGATCGGCGCTTGCCAGGCATCGGCTTCTTGATCGCTTTCTTCTACGTAATCGGACTCTTCGCCTTCACTTTCCTCGGTACTGGCGGTTTCCGGCTCCGGCGGCAAGTTATACACAGGCTCGACGCCACCGGGCAGCAGGTCGACCACGGCCACTTGCTGCACCTGGTCACGGTCGGTGGCACGCAGGCGCAAGCGCACCAGGAACTCATCGCCCACCGCCACTGTGCTCACCGGCTCGCCTTTGAGGTCGAGGTATTCGTGGATGATCTCCAGCCCGTTGCTGATTGGCTTGAGCTTGGCACCCTTATCGAAACCGGCTTCGCTGAGCATGTAGAACGCCGCCGGGCCATCGGATTTTTCCATCAGCAGTTTTTGCGTGGCGCTCGGTACAGCCGCTCGGGGTGGCTGGCCGGCCATTTCCAGCAGTTGTTGCTGCTTGTCGCCCAGCCAGGCGGTGGCCTTGAGGGTCATCTCGCTTTGCGCGCGCTGGCCGTAGTTGTCCAGGGCGCGCAGCAACAGCGCCGCCGACAGCGAGTTGTAGCGCTGTTCGTTGAGGCGTTTGCCGAGTTTATCCAGCAGGGCTGTAGGAACATCGTCCAGCAACTCGGGGAAATGGCGAGCGAGCAGGTGCAGGTGCTCGGCATCGTGGACCAGCGGGTCGTAATACAGGCCATCGCTGTCCCACTTATCCACAAGCGAACGCCAAGGGATCTTGCGGAACAAGGTGTCGGCTTGGCGATCCTGCTTGAGCAGTTTGTAGCTGGCCGCCAGGTAGGCGGCGCCAAGGTCGTTCTGCCAGCTGTCCTTGAAGTAGCTTTCGTAGCGTTCGCGTATATCGCTCAAGGCGCCGCTCACCAGAATCCCCTGACGACTCAACAGGTAACTGGCGTAGGCGCGGTTGCGCAATTCAGACAGGCCTTCGCTCGGGCCGTTGGCCAAGTCCGTCAGATAACTATTGGCGCGCACCAGAAGGTCTTCGGGCACCGGCAGCCCGCGTTCCTTGGCTTCGATCAGGAAATCGGTGGCGTACAGGCTGGCGTAGGGCGCCACATCCGGGTTGGCGGCCCACAAACCGAAACCACCGGCCTGGTTCTGGCGCTGACGCAGCATGCGCACCGCTGCGCTGAAGGCGTGTTCGGCTTCGGGTGCGGTACCGCCCCAGATCAACGCCGGCATGGCCTTGGACACCAGTTGCTCGGTGCAGGCATAGCCGTAGTCATCCAGGTAATGCTTGAGGCCGTTGGCCCACACCAGCGGCGAGGCCGCCACGCCCAGTTGCACGTCGCGCAGTTGGCTGAACAGTTCACGGGTGGGCTTGAGCTCTTTGCTGGCGCTGTCGAAGCGACCCAGGCTCAGGGCCACGCGATGCTCGCTCAGAGGGCGAATCGAAGTGGTTTCCGCCACCTGGATCCGCTTGCCATCCGGCAACACTGCAACAAAGCGCAAATCCGCCGAACCGAGGGTTTCGCCGACTTTGATCTTGAACTCGGCGGTGCCCTCCTTACGCGGTTGCAGGGACAAGGTACTGGCTTTGTCGCCCTGCACCACCAGGCCGTCGCTGGTCTGCACTTCAAACTTCACGTCCGCCGCAGCCTCGAGGTTGCTGAATACCCCGGCGCTGACGTTGAACACATCACCCGGCGCCACGAAGGCTGGCACGTTCGGCGTGATGACGATCGGGCCACGGACCTCGGTATTGGCCTCGCTGACGCCCACGCTGTCGGCATCCACTGCCACCGCGAACAGGTGCAGCTTGCCGTTGAAGCTGTCGGGCACCTGGTAATGCAGCACGGTTTCACCGGCGGGCAAGTCCACCAGCCCGGACCACCAGGCCACTGGCGGCTGATGTTTACGCTTAAATGGGTTGAGGTGGTTGGCCAGGGCGCCTTCCGTATCGCCACCGGGCGCCGCCCCACTGAGCAGGCGGCTGAATTCCGGCAGGATCAGGTCCAGGATCTGACTGGTGCCGACTTCCAGCGCACGCTTCTGGAAGAAGAAACCCAGCGGGTCCGGCGTCTGGTAGCGCGCTACCTGCAAGATGCCTTCATCCACCGCGTACACCACCGCGCGGCCGGGGCGGTCGGCGTTGACCTTGATGTCGAGGGTCTGCCCCGGCTCTATTTTTGCCGGGCCCTCGACCTTCAACGCCATGCGCCGTGCATCCAGGTTGATGCTGAACGGCACCACCCCGTAGGACAGCGGGCTCATATAAACCTCGGACGAGCCGATGTCGCGCACAAACTGCACGTTGACGTAGGCATTGCCCTCAAGTCCCGCAGGCACGCGGATATGTTGCACGCTGTTGGTACTGTCGGCCTTGAACCACTGCTGGGTGTAGACCTTGTCCCGCTCGATGGTGATCAGGCCTGCACCGGTGTAAGGCGCGCGGATGCTGATCGCGATCTCATCGCCGGTGGCGTAGCTGCGTTTATCCAGGCGCAGTTGCAGCTCGGCGTTGCGTTCCAGGGAGCGCGAAGTATTCCCGCGTCCGGCCACGCTGTAGTCGATCTGGTTGAGCAGGTTGCCGTTGGCGTCCTTCACTTGCAGGGTGAAATCGCCAGGGGTGGCGGTGTTCAGGGTCTGCCTGGCGCCGTCCTTGGTCATCACCAGCGGTGAGGCCGGCTGGCTGATGTTCTTGATGCGCGACTCGTACTTGTAGGTGCCGTTGGACTGTTTCACCAGTACCGACACGTAGCGGTGTTCGACCACTTCGCTGGTCAGGCCATCCACCGCCAGCGGGGTGAGGTCGGGCGCGACGGCCAGCCATTGCACCTGGCGCGGGGCATCCTTGGCGACGTACGACAGCGAGTCCTGACTTTTCACACCCACAAGGTAGGGGGCGGACGACACCAGCACCGCACTTTGCGCCGCCACGTTACGACCCCCTTCGGCCTCGAACACTTGGGTCATCACCTGCAAGCGATAGGTGCTGTTGGCAAAGCGTTGCAGGTTGAGATCGAGTACTGCCTGGCCGTTGTCGTCGGCGGTGGTTTCGGCCAGGTCTTCGGTGCTGGCCTCTTCCAGGGAATCGTTGAGGCGGAAACGGTAGTCGGGATAACGCTCAAATGCCGCGAGCGTCGGGCTCAGGGACATCTTTGCGGTGACGCGACGGCCGGCCGCCGGGGCGCCGAACAGGTGCATCGCGGTGACCTTGGCCACCACCTGGTCCGGTGGAATCCAGCCCTGCACTGGGGTGTCGTGCAGGCTCAGGCTGACCTTCATGCGGTCCGGTTCGAAATCGCGGACCTTGAAGCTGACACTGCCGAGGTCGGTGCGGGTCTGTTTCTGGCCAATCAACTGCAAGGTCGCGGTGTAGTCACCGGCGGGGGCGACTTCGCTGCTGGGGAAATCAAAGGTTTCAAAACCGCTGGCAGACAGCTTCAGCGGCTGGCGAATCACTTCAAGACCGCGTGGGTCGGTGATCTGCAACTCCACGGGCAGGCCTTGCAGGGCGCCTTTCCAGTTGCCGCTGCGCACGATCATGCCCAGGTGCGCGGTTTCGCCAGGGCGGTAGAGGCCACGGTCGGTGAACAGGTAGGCACTGAGGCGATCAATCGCGCCGTCTTCTTCCAAACCGCCTACGTCGAAGCGCGACAAATCCAGCTGCTGGGACTGACGAGCGATCGGCAGGAACGACTGGTCATTGCCGCGAGTGACCACATACATCAGCGGTGTTTTCTCACGGCGTAGTTCATCCAGCTTGGCGAAATGCACGTGGCCTTCGCCGTCGGTGTGGCCGCTGCTCACGGGCAGACCGTTGCGGCCAATGATGTCGACCTGGGCGTCGGACACCGGCGAACCGTTGCCGATGGACTGCACATACACGTCATGGCTGCCATCGCTGGAGCGCTTGGCGATGATGCCGAGGTCGGTGACCACGATAAAGCGCAGGTCAGAGGTGGTGCTGCGCGAATAGTCGAACGTGCGCTCGGCCGGCTCATCCTGAGGGCTGAGCTTGAGCACGAAAATACCGCGACGGCCACCGTTGGCGGTGAGGTAGTGGCTCAGATCGACGTTGTCATAGACGGTTTTCGCCGGATCCGAGGACGACAGCGCAATATCCAGGGACTGGCGTTCAACCATGCGGTCGAAGTACTCGTTGCCGAAATTGGGCCGGGCAAAGCTGCCGCTGCTCTGGTCCACCAGGTGCTGCAATTGGTTGGGCAGCACGCGCGCGATTTCCACATGGGCGCCAGGTACACCACGAGCCATGAAGCCCAGGCGTTTTTCGCCATTGAGGCTGAGCAGCGCGCCGTCGGACAGGAACTGCAAGGTGCGCGGATAAGCCGGCATGCTGATCAGCGAGGCCGTCGGGTTTTTCGCCAGGTAGCCACCGATGGCTTCCAGGTTGGCGGGCACGCGCACATACAGCGCACGGCCGGCCGGGGCCTTGAACTTGAAGGCGTTCAGGGTGTTCAGCGGTTCGACGCTGGGCACGTGGGTCAGCGTGACCTTGGTGCTACGGGCCAGCAGGGCGTCATTTATGTCGTTGCTGTTATAAGGACGTGTGTCGTCCTGGGCTTTTTCCGGCAGCAGCCAGGCCTGGACCTTACCGGCAATGGTGTCATCGGCCACGGCGCTGGAACTGCTGAACATCAGCACCGGCTCAGGCTCGCCGCGCTCGTTATCCACAAAGCTCACTTCGGCGCCGGTAAAGGTCAGGCGATAGCGGCCAGGCACGGTGACTTCCGCCACCAGTGGCGCGGTGCTGGCGTTACCGCCGTCGCGGGCCTTGATGCCTTCATCCAGCTTGGCACTGACCGGCGTGCTTTCCAGCGGCGTGGCCAGGGCGGCGGAGCGTACGTAGGCGTTCAGCTTGGTCTCGTCGAAGCTGATTTCCGGGCGGTTGGGCAATTGGGCGTCGCGGTAGGCCAGGCCTTTGCCGAGGGTTACGGAGACGCGCTTGCGCAGGCTGTCTTCATCGACCGGATGGGAAAAATGGAAGGTCGCCACCAGTTGTTTCAGCGTCGGGTTCGACGGGTCTTGATACAACTCGTTGTGTGCCAGGGTGGCGCGGAATGGCTGGGTGGAGAACTGGCTGCTGTACTGGCTGAGCAGTACGCCATCGGCCAGCAAACCTTTCCTGGCCAGATCAAGGGTGTAACCCGCTTCGATGGGCCAGTCTTTCTCCGGTACGAACAGCAGAGTACGGTCATCGGACCAACGCCAGGTACCGGCCACGCCAGGTTTGAGGGTGATGCCCTCGGTGACCGGCTTGCCAATGGCGGCCAGGGGGGCCACCGATTCGGCAAAATGCACTTGCAAGTTATCCACAACCGGCGGTTGCTGGGTGTAGTCAGTCAGATTGGGTTTGTGCAGCGAATAGCCCACGGTGTGGGGCTGCGGCAGGTTGGAGTACCAGTGCCAGCCATAGAAGCCAGCGGCCGCCAGCAGCACCAGGCCCAATACGCCGGCACCGGCCTGGCGCGGATAAGCGCGGGCTTTGTTGCCCAGGTTCACCAGGCCACGGCCGATAGCGCGCAGCCATAGCGGCGGATGCCATTGGCCAAAAACGGCCCCCACCACAGTCAGAAACACACCGACAACACGACGGCTGACGGCTTTGAGCGAATCGAACATGGTGAGCATCCCTGGCTAAGTGCGGCGTATCTTACACGCGTCTTTGATACAAAAGATGACGCCGATACGCCGCACGGCGGGGATGTTTACCGCGTCAGCGGGGCCCCACGCATTCCAATGAGCGGTCGACCATCACTCTGGCCATTTCCATGAGGTGTCCTGCGGCTTTGGGCGAGTCGCGCAACTGTTCGGCACAGTGGAGCAGGTCTGAGGCGTAGACCAGTGCGTCTTCGAAGCTGATTTCGGGGTGGGGGATGAAAAAGGGATGGGGCGGACCGGGTTTTACTTTGCTCATTGCGGTAACTCCAATGTAGGTAATTGGAGCTGCCACGAGTCGCGACTAAACGATGGGGTGGCAGCTGTACGCAGGTTAGTCGACCGGAACATTGGGAACCCGGCGCACCCGAAGGTGCCCTGCGCACAGCCACCATAAAGCGTTGGCAGAAAAAAACGCCATGCTTGAGATGGCGCTTGTGCGCCCAATGTAAATCTTTCCCGAGCGACTAAACCCGGTCACTGAATTGGCAGTGACGAACGCAGACTAGCCACCGAAAAGGCAGGGCACAAGCGGCTGGGATTCTCTCGGAAATGTCCTGCGAAATAAAGAGAAGCGAGAGGTAGGAGCAGCGGTTTCAGACTTTGCTTAAACCTCGATAACACCAGAAAACCAATGTGGGAGGGGCAAGCCCCCTCCCACAGTTTGATCTTCATTGGGCTTGAGAGGGGTGTGGGTCAGGTCCACCAGTAGCGCACGAGGTGGAAGAAAATCGGCGCCGCAAAACACACCGAATCCAGCCGATCCAGCATCCCGCCGTGCCCTTCGATCATATGCCCCCAGTCCTTCACCCCCCGGTCGCGCTTGATTGCCGACATGACGATGCCGCCGGCGAAGCCGAGCAGGTTGATCAGCAAGGCGATCAGGAACGATTGCCACGGGTTGAACGGCGTGGTCCACCATAGCGCCGCGCCGATCAAGGATGACAACAGAATCCCGCCGACAAAGCCTTCCACAGTCTTTGATGGCGACAGGTTGGGCGCGATCTTGTGTTTGCCGAACAGCTTGCCGCACACGTACTGCAGCACGTCCGAGAGTTGCACCACGATCACCAGGTAGGCGATCAGCAGCAGGTTGCGGCCTTCGTAGCCGGGGATGTCGAGGGTCAGCAGGGCGGGCACGAACGACACGCAGAACACCGCGATCATCAGGCCCCATTGCACCTTGGAGGCGCGTTCCAGGAAGTGCGTGGTGTCGCCGCCCAGGGAGGCGAGGATCGGCAGCAGCAGGAACACATACACCGGGATAAAGATCGAGAACAGCCCGTACCAGTCCGAGTAGATCAGCAGGTATTGCAGCGGCAATGCCAGGTAGAACGCGGCCACCAGGGCCGGGTAGTCGCTGCGCCGGGTGGGCGTGAGGGTGAGGAATTCGCGCAGGGCGTAGAACGACACCGCGTAGAACAGCAGGATCACCGCACCGGTACCGAGCCAGAAAGCGATGCCGATGACCACCACCATCACCCACCAGGCGTTGATGCGGGCGTTGAGGTTGTCGATCACCGCATTGGGCGTGCCACGGGTACGCAGTTTGAGGATCAGGCCGATCAGCGAGGCGAGCACCAGGATCGCGCCGATGCCGCCAAATAACATCAGGGTTTGGCTATCCATCTCAGGAGTGCTCCGGGGCGAGGGCGAGCAGGGCATCGCGGGTTCGGGCAAGGAACGCGGCTTTGTCTTCGCCTTCTTCCAATTGCAATGGAGCGCCGAAGCTGGTGGTGCACAGCAAAGGCAGCGGTAGGACGCGGCCCTTGGGCATGACCCGGTTGAGGTTAGCGATCCACACCGGAATCAATTCGGCCTGTGGGTAACTGTTGGCCAGATGGTAGATGCCGCTTTTGAACGGCAGCAAGCCGTCCTCCAGGTTGCGCGTACCCTCGGGAAAGATGATCAGCGAGTCGCCGCCTTCCAGCGCGGCGAGCATGGGCTGCAAGGGGTTATCCACAGGGTCTTTGCGCTCGCGGTCGATCAGCACACCATTGAACACGCGGTTGATGATGTAGCGGCGCAGGGCGCTTTTATTCCAGTAATCGCTGCCGGCCACCGGGCGCGTGAATTTGCGCAGGTTCTGCGGCAGCGAGGCCCACAGCAGCACGAAGTCGCCGTGGCTGCTGTGGTTGGCGAAATAGATACGTTGCACCGGCACTGGCGCGCAACCCAGCCACAGGCTGCGGGCGCCGGTGACGGTGCGGGCCATGGAGGTAATGAGCGTGGCGACGACGGGTTCGAACATGGGGATTCCTTATCCGGCGAAAGGCAGCCAGGGGCTGGCGAGGATCACGGCGAGGGTCAGCAGCGCTTGCGCGCCCAGCAGCCAGGCTTGTTTGCGCAACAGTTTGAGGGCACCGCGACGGCGCTCGGTCCAGGGCCGGCCGGCACGCTTGGGCGATTGCAGGCCGAGGGCTTGCAGGGCTTGGTCGAGGTCCGGGGTGCGCTCGGTATCGCGGGCCAGCAGGGCGAACAGGTCGGCGTCGAAGGCCACGCGCAGCGCCCAGTACTTTTGCAGCAGCCCCAGGATAATCATCCACAGGCTGAGCAGCAGGCAGATGGTTGAAATACTCGCCATCAGCAACTGGGCGAGGCCAAATAACACACCGGCCACGGTCAGGCCTGTGGATAACTGATCCAGTGAACGGCCACGGCGCAGCAGGCTGGCGACCACCTGGAGTTCCATATCAGCGGGCATGGGGCAAACCCTCCAACGCTTGACGATGAGCAGGATGCAGGACCACATGGGCCCGCGCTGTACGAATAATAGCCAGCGCCTGGTCCACCGTGGCGGCGCGCCCACTGTGCAGCAGCCAGGCGGCGACCGCGGTGGCGCTGCGTGAGTAGCCAAGGGCGCAGCACACCAGCACCGGGCCGCTTGAACGCAGGCGCTCGATGGCCTCGGCGGCTTGCTGGCATTCGGTGGGTGTCGGGGCGATCAGGTCCAGCACGGGGATGCTTTGATACGCGCGGCCCTGTGGATTAATCGGCAACTCGGCACAGAGGTCGACGATGGCGTTGAATGAATCCTGCTCTTTCGCACTGGGAATCCGCCCAAGCCACACGTTATCCACAATCAGGTCCGGCTGTGGGTGTTTGCGTGTCCACAGGCGCGAATTTATCCACGCCCCGGCCAGGTAAGGTGCATACAGCCAACGAGCCGCATGCGTGAGCCGGCCATCGGTGCGTTTCTGAAAGCCCGACGCGCCGAGCACCAGGTAATTCACCTTGATCAAACCCAGGGACACCGCCGGCCAGAGCAGCCATAACCAGGCGCCGCCCAGGGAAAACGCGAGAACTGCCAGTGCCAACGCCCCCAGGCCGTAGCGCAGGCCCAAGCGCCAGCGCTTCGAATCTCGGGTAAGCCGTGCATTCAGCAGGGGGCTTGGATGTTCCACCGGCCACAGCCACACGCAGATCCAGCCGGCGAGGGCGCCTGTGGGTAAGTCGATAAAGTGATGTTGATAAGTGGTCAGCACCGAAATACCGATCAAGGCGAACCAGCCATGCACCAGCCAGCGCCATAACCCTTGGGTGTGGCGCTGATACATGACCCACAGGATCACCAGCAGCGCGATATGCAGCGAGGGCGCCTGGTTGAACGGTTTGTCGAACCCCGCCAGCACGGCAAACAGCCAGCCGAACACGCCATCCAGTTCCGGCCTCTCGAAGGTGAAGCGCAGCGGCCAGATCAGGAAGCAACTCACGGCGATGACCTGCGCGCTCAGCAAGCACAGCGCGTGTTGCTTCAGCTCATGGCGGCTGGTGGGCAGCAGCAGGGAGAAACCGTAAAGCAGGTCGATGGACCAATAGGGCACGATGGTCCAGGCCCAGAACGGCATATGGGTTTCCCAGTCGAACACCAGGGTGCCGACGTCGCTGCGCTGGCTGGTGACCCAGGTGGCGAAGCCGTAAGTGCTGAAAAACAGCGGCGCCAACAGCAGCAGCCACAGGACCGCTGGTTTCAATAAACCGGGTTCGCGCATGGTCAGATCTTCTGGGCCAGGGACACGGTAAAGATGCCCCACTCATCCACACGCTGGGTGATCTTGCGAAAGCCTGCCGCTTCTACCAGTTGATCCATTTCCGCCTGGCTGCGACGGCGCATCACCCAGGCCTGGCCCTGGCGATGGCTGGTCAGTGCGCGGGCGATCAGTTCCAACTGCGGGTGCCACGGTTGGCCGGTGTAGACCAGGTAACCGCCGGGCTCCACGGCTTCAGACAGGCCGGCCAACGAACCACCGACCATGGCGTTATCGGCAAACAATTCATACAGCCCGGACACCACCGCCAGCGTTGGCTTGGGTTGCAGTGCCGCCAAATCCAAGCGGTCAAACGCATCGCCTTTGACGAACTGCGCGATGTTCCCCAGGCCTTTCTCACGAATCAGCGCGCCACCGTCGCGCACGTTGATGTCGCTGTAGTCGCGCAGCAGGATCGATTCCGGCAGCGGCGACACGCCCTGCAAGGCTTCAAGAATGTAGCGCCCATGACCGGCAGCGATGTCGACGATGCGCACTTCGCGGTCTTCTGCGCGCAGCTTGGCCATGGCCAGGCGCAGCAGTTCCTCGACGTTCAGCTTGCGCTGGCGAATGCCACGCCAGCCGATGGAGTTGAGGTAGTTGGTGTCGATCATGCGGCCCAACCCGCCTTTGCCGGTGGGCGTGTTGCGGTACACGTAGTCCAGGGTGCTGCCGGAGTCGAAACCGGTGTCGAAGCCCAGCTTTACGCCGTCCGACAGGTTCTTGCCCAGGCCCATGCTGGCGCGGGTCAGGCGCCAGTACAGGTCGCGCAGGGAGTTGCGTGGCAAGGGGGCTGCGAGGGATTCGGATTCGGCGCAGGTGGCGCCCAGTTTGTCGGCGTCCAGCAGGGATGCGCGATCCAGCGGGTGGGCGAAGTTCTGCAGGATAAAACGCCTGGCGCTGCTCACGGCCACCGCACGGTCACGCTCGCCGAGGGTGTCGTGGAAAAAACCGGGGAGGATATGCAGTTCTTTTTTCAGGCTGCCAAGGCGGTCGAAGAATTGCTGCTGGGGTTTGCGGTGCACCACAAAGTCGGAGCCCGAGACCAGCAGTTGGGTCGGCACCTGAATCGCCTGGGCATCGGCGACAACCCGGTCGGCGGCTTCGTACAAGCCCAACAGCACGTTCACCGAGATGGCCTTGGTGATCAGCGGGTCGCTGTCGTAGGACGCCACGCGCTCCGGGTCATGGCTGAGGAACTTGGCCTTGACGTAACTGTTGACGAAGAAGTTGCCGCGAAACCTGCGCATGAGCGCCAGGCCCGGCCGGGCGAAGGGCACGTACAGCTTGACCTTGAATGCCGGGGACGCGAGCACCAGGGCGCGGATTTTCGGCGCGTAGTCATGCACCCAGGTGGCTGCGATCACCGCGCCGACACTTTGGGCGATCACGGCACACTCTTCTTCCTCGATGCCATAGGTGGCACCGATATGGTCGCGGAAGGTCTGCACGTCACGGGCGCTGGTGGCGAAGCTCGGGCTGTCGCCGCGTTCGCCAGGCGATTGGCCGTGGCCACGGGCGTCCCAGGCGAAGAAATCGAACTGCGGTAGGTCCAGTTCATCCACCAGGTGCGCGATACGCCCCGAGTGTTCATGGCCACGGTGAAACAGCAGGATCGCCTTGCGCGGCTCGCCGTCCGCCGGCGCGCTGGCCGGCCAATGACGGTAGAAAAGCTCGACGCCGTCATGGGTACTGAAGGTGTGCTCTTGCTGTTCGCGCATTGCAAAATCCTTATGCAGAAGGGGAGATGTGTTGTTCTTCTTTCAGGCCCTGGCGCACCCGGTTGACCAGGGTGTAGGCGAGCAGGGCGGCAACCAGCCACATCACCGTGTCGACCCAGCCGGCGCCGAGCCAGCCGAGCGCCACACCGGTGGCCAGCACGCCGAGGACGAACGCACGGTCACTCTTGCCCATCGGCCCGTCATAGCGCCGTGACGCACCGACCATCGGCCCCAGCACGCCAGCGTATTCACTGAACACCGCCAGCAGCGCCACCAGCAACACCGGCACCAGGCTCACGCCGGGGATCAGCGCGAAGGGCAGGATCAGCGCGCTGTCGGCAATCACGTCGCACAGTTCATTGAGGTAGGCGCCCAAACGCGACTGCTGGCCGAATTCCCGGGCGAGCATGCCGTCGATGGCGTTGAGGGCCATGCGCAGGATCATCCACAGCGGGATCAGCGCAAACAGCCACAGGTGTTGGGCGAAGCTGGCGATCAACAGGCCGACCAACAGGGAAATGACCCCGGCCAGCACGGTGATCTGGTTGGCGGTGGTGCCGTTGTCATAGAGGCGCTGCACGAGTGGACGCAGCAGGTTCTGAAAACGCGGTTTGAGCTGATAGATCGAAATCATGAGGGGTGACGCTTCCTTGTCCGAGAGCCCGCGAAAAACTGTCTGGAGTGTGCCGATTATTCATGGCCTGTACCAGTGATGGCTCGTGTTTATGGGGGTTTAGTCACGATCTTGAAAGCACTGAAGGACAAATGTGGGAGGGGGCTTGCCCCCGATGGCGGTCTACCTGTTGATGCATGTGCCGGCTGATCCAGCGCCATCGGGAGCAAGCCCCCTCCCACAAGAGATTTTTGCCATGTTCAAAACGCTGTTTAACGAACAAAAATTTCACGCCGCGTGTTATATCGTAACGAATTGTGTACGAGCGGGCGTGAGTGGATGCAAGTGGATCTAGAGGCGGACGGCGCTTCGGTTGAAGGCCTGCCGCGTTTTCAGCAGGGGCTGTTCCATGCCCGCCGATTGCGGCAAGCCGGTATCAGCCTGACGGTGCTGGCCGTTGTCGGTTGGGTGCTGGCGTTGTTTGTCGCGCTGTTTGCACCTGTGTCGATCTGGCCGGTGGTGTTGATCAACTGTGCATCGGCCCTGTTGGTGCTGGTGGCAGGGCTGCAGTCGGCGTGGTGGGTAGCCGATTGGCGCGCCCAGGCGCTGGAGGAGCCGGCGGCCGAATTACCCGTTGAAGAAACGGGTCGTTACGCACGCCTTGTGGGGCGCTTTGGCCGGCAGATTGGCGCCCCGGTCTTGTGGCTGGGCGGCTGGTCGCTGCTGGCGCTGGTCAGCATCATCGAATTCTGGAACCTGGCCCTGCCCTCGGCGCCTGTCGGCCAAGCGGCCAGCGTGGGGGCGGCATTGGCGCTGGCGCTGGCGTTCGGCTTGCTGGTGTTCGAACGGCGCCTGGCTCAGGAAACCACGGCCCAGTGGCCGGAAGCCGCGCAACTGGCGCAGTTGAGTCGGGTCGCGATTATCTGTCTGGTGGTCAGCGCCATTTGCCTGCTGTTTGCGGGGGATGAGTCGGTCTGGCCGTTGCGCCTGGCGGTGCTGGTCGGGCTGTTGCCGGCGCTGGTGGCGCTGGAGTTTCTATTAAGAGGTGTGCTGTCGCTGTTCAGCCCGCGCCAGCCGCGCCTTGAACCACGCCTGATGGCGCAAAGCTTCATCGCCGGGTTGCTGCGCTGGCCGCCACAACCGCTGCTGGCGTTGCAGCACGAATTACATAACCGCTTCGGCATCGACCTGCGCCAGATCTGGGCGTTTACCTACATGCGCCGCGCGTTTTTGCCGGTGTTGCTGGTGGTGCTGGCGGTCGGCTGGGCGCTGACCGGCGTGCATGAAGTGCCTCTGCAAGGCCGTGGGATTTATGAACGCTTTGGCAAACCCGTCGAGGTGTTCGGTCCTGGCCTGCATGCCGGGTTGCCGTGGCCCTTGGGCCGCGTGATCAATGTGGAGAACGGCGTGGTGCATGAGTTGGCCACCAGCGTCAGCGAAGCCTCTATTCCTGAGCTGGCGCCTGCCGAAGGCCCGGCACCGCTGATTGCCAATCGGTTGTGGGACGCCAGCCATGTGAATGACAAATCCCAGGTGATCGCCAGCAGCAGCGGCGATAAACAGAGCTTCCAGATCGTCAACATGGATGTGCGCTTCGTTTACCGCATCGGCCTCACCGATCAGGCCGCACTCGCCGCCACCTATAACAGTGCGGATGTGCCGACCCTGATTCGCAGCACCGCCAGCCGCATCCTGGTGCACGATTTTGCTTCGCGCACCCTCGACGAATTGCTCGGCGAACAACGCACCCGCCTGGCCGACGAAATCGGCCGCGCCGTGCAGGCGGACTTGCAGACACTCGACAGCGGTGTGGAAATCCTCGCCACCGTCGTGGAAGCCATCCACCCACCGGCCGGCGCCGCCAACGCCTACCACGGCGTGCAAGCCGCGCAGATCGGCGCCCAGGCCCTGATTTCCCGCGAGCGCGGCGCTGCCAGCGAACACACCAACCAGGCCTTGCTGCAAGCCAGCACCGCCCGCGACCAGGCCTTGGCCACTGCCCGCGAAGTGAATGCCGGCGCCCAAGCGGCCGACCTGCGCTTTACCGCCGAACAAAAGGCCTACGCCACGGCCGGTCGGGCCTTTGTGCTGGAACAGTACCTGGGCCAACTCAGCCTGGGCCTGGCCCACGCCAAGCTGCTTATTTTGGATCACCGCCTGGGCGCCGAAGGTGCACCGACGATTGATCTGCGTTCTTTTACTTTACCGGCCGACCCTTCGCTGCCGCGTAAAGCCGTTCAATAAGGAGTCTGTCTGTTGAGCGCTCATTCTCACGATCATGGTCACCACCACGGCCACCATCACCATCATCACGGTGATGAACAGGCGGCGGGCCCTTTCCCTTGGCGTCGCACGGCCTGGGCGGTGTTGCTGGTGCTGTTTGCGGTGGCGGCGGCGAGCCTGGTGCAGGTGCGCTCCGGCGAGGCCACGGTGATTACCCGCTTTGGCAACCCGTCGCGGGTGTTGCTGGAACCGGGCCTGGGCTGGCGCTGGCCGGCGCCGTTCGAAGCGGCGATCCCGGTGGACTTGCGCCTGCGCACCACCTCCAGCGGCTTGCAGGATGTGGGCACGCGCGACGGCCTGCGGATTATCGTGCAGGCCTATGTGGCGTGGCAGGTGCAGGGCGATGCCGACAATGTGCAGCGCTTTATGCGTGCCGTGCAGAACCAACCGGATGAGGCGGCGCGGCAGATTCGCACCTTCGTCGGCTCGGCGTTGGAAACCACGGCGGCCAGCTTTGACCTGTCGAGCTTGATCAACACCGACGCCAGCCAAGTGCGCATCGCCGATTTCGAGGCGCAGTTGCGCCAGCAGATTGATCAACAATTGCTCACCACCTATGGCGTGCGTGTGGTGCAGGTGGGGATCGAGCGCCTGACGTTGCCGTCGGTCACGCTGACCGCCACCGTCGACCGCATGCGTGCCGAGCGTGAAACCATCGCCACCGAACGCACGGCCGTGGGCAAGCGCGAGGCCGCGCAGATTCGCTCCGCGGCTGAGCGTGACGCGCGCATCGTGCAGGCCGACGCCACGGTGAAAGCCGCCGACATCGAAGCCCAGTCACGGGTCGAGGCCGCGCAGATTTATGGGCGTGCCTATGCCGGCAATCCGCAGCTGTATAACCTGCTGCGCTCCCTGGACACCTTGGGCACGGTCGTGTCCCCCGGCACCAAGATCATCCTGCGCACCGACGCCGCGCCCTTTCGCGCGTTGGTGGACGGGCCCAAGGACGTTCAGCCATGACCGAGCGTGACAGCCCGGACAGCCCCTGGATCCAGGCCGGGCGCCTGACGTTCCTGGCGTTGTACGCGGTGACCGTGCTGGCGGCGTTGGCGTGGGCGTTTTCCAATGTGCGGCAGATCGACCCGCAGAACCGCGCCGTGGTGCTGCACTTCGGCGCCCTCGACCGCATCCAGAATGCCGGGCTGCTGCTGGCCTGGCCGCAGCCGTTCGAGCAGGTGGTGTTATTGCCGGCGGCCGACCGGGTGATCGAGCGTCGGGTGGAGAACCTGTTGCGCTCCGATGCGGCGGTGCAGGCGGACCGTGTGGCCAGTTTCGCCACGCCCTTGAGCGACGCCCTGGCCGGCTCCGGCTATTTGCTGACCGGCGATGCCGGAGTGGTGCAGCTGGATGTGCGGGTGTTCTACAAGGTCACCGAGCCCTACGCCTTTGTGTTGCAGGGCGCGCATGTGCTGCCTGCCCTGGATCGCCTGGTGACCCGCAGCGCCGTGGCCCTGACGGCGGCGCGCGATCTGGACACGATCCTGGTGGCGCGCCCCGAATTGATCGGCACCGACAATGGCGCCGCCGAGCGTCGCGAGCGGCTGCGGGGTGACTTGGTGCAAGGCATCAACAAGCGCCTGGCCGAGTTGGCCGCCACCGGCCTGGGGTTGGGCATCGAGGTGACGCGGGTGGATGTGCAATCGAGCCTGCCGGGCCCGGCGGTGAACGCGTTCAACGCCGTACTCACCGCCAGTCAACAAGCCGACAAAGCCGTGGCAAACGCCCGGACCGAAGCGGAAAAACTCACCCAGACCGCCAACCAGCAGGCCGACCGCCTGGTGCAGGTCGCCCACGCCCAGGCCAGTGAACGCCTGGCCAATGCCCAGGCGCAAACCGCTACGGTCGCCAGCCTGGCCCAGGTCAAAGACCCGGGCTTGCTGTTGCGCCTGTACCGCGAGCGTATGCCGAAGATTCTCGGCCAGGCGGGCTCGGTGACCACGGTCGATCCTAAAGACGACTCCCGCTTGATCATCCAGGGAGCCGAACAATGAGCGCACCCATGCTGACCTCCGCCGAACAGCGCAGCGCTGCCCGGCAATTGACCCTGGCCATGCTCGCCCTGGGCTTGCTGATGCTGGGCCTGGTATGGCGCTGGCTGGCGCCGGACCAGACGGGCGTCAGCCAGTTGCTGCTCGGTGTCGCCTCGTTACTGGTGGCGGTGCCGGTGATGCGCTCGGCCTGGTACAGCCTGCGTTTTCCCAGCCTGCATGGCATTACCGACCAACTGATCGCCCTGGCGATGCTCGGCGCCTGGGCCACCGGCGATCTGCTGACCGCCGCGCTGCTGCCGATCATCATGATCTTTGGCCACGTATTGGAAGAGCGCAGCGTGATCGGCTCCCAGGAGGCGATTCATGCCCTGGGTAAACTGACCCGCAGCCATGCGCGGCGGGTGCAGGCCGACGGCAGCATCATCGAAGTGGATAACGGCACGCTGAGCACCGGCGATATCGTCGAAGTGCGGGCCGGTGATCGCGTGCCCGCCGATGGCGTGGTGCTGTCGGGCCAGGCGAGCCTGGACACGGCGCCGATCACCGGCGAGTCGGTGCCGTTGGAAGCCAGTGTGGGGGTGCAGGTGTTTGGCGGGGCGATCAACCTCGATGGCCTGCTCCGTCTGCAAGTGACGCGCACCGGCAATGAGTCGACCCTGGGCAAAGTCATCGCGCTGATGCAGAACGCCGAACGTTCCAAGCCGCCGATCACGCGGCTGCTGGAGCGTTACGCGGGCAGCTATATGGTGCTGGTGTTGCTGCTGGCGGCAGTGACCTGGTTTGTGACCAATGACGCCCAGGCGATGCTCGCGGTGCTGGTAGCGGCATGCCCGTGCGCCCTGGTGCTGTCGGCACCGGCGACGGCGATTGCCGGCATCGCCGTAGCGGCCCGGCATGGGATCCTGATTCGCAGCTCGGCGTTCCTCGAAGAGTTGGCGGACCTGACCTCGCTGGTGGTGGATAAGACCGGCACCCTGACCTTTGGCACCCTGCGTTTGCAGTCCATCGAGAGCGCATTGACCGATCGCCAGGCGCTGCTCAACCTTGCGGCCAGCCTCGGTTCGGCCAGCAGCCACCCGGTCAGCCGTGCGTTGGCGGGGTTGGCGACTCAGGCGCAAATGCTGGCGCTCACGGATATTCGCGAGCGCCAGGGCTTGGGCGTTGTGGCACAGACCGAGCAGGGCGAAGCGGCGTTGGGCCGTCCCGAGTTGTTCGAGCAATTGGGTATTGTCACCACCGCCGTGCCTGACCATGACGGCCCGATTGCCGGGCTGGCCCTGAACGGGCAGTTTCTGGCCTGGCTGCTGCTGGCCGACAGCGTCAAGCCGGAGGCGCGCCAAGCCCTGCAAGAGTTGCGGGATTTGGGCCTGGGCCGCCAACTGCTGCTCACTGGCGACCGTCAAAGCGTGGCCGACAGCCTGGCGCTGGACGTGGGCATCAGCGATGTCGAAGCCCAGGCATTGCCCGAGGACAAGCTCAACCGCGTGCTGGGGGAAATCGGCAGCGGCTTCCGGCCCATGGTGGTCGGTGATGGGATCAACGATTCCCTGGCGCTCAAGGCTGGCGTGGTTGGGGTGGCGATGGGCGCGGGCGGGGCGGACATTGCGCTGGCCTCGGCGGATGTGGTGTTGATCGGCAGCGACCTGCGGCGCCTGGGCACCTGTGTGCGCTTGAGTCGCCAGTGCCGGCGTACGTTGCAGGTTAACGTGGTCATCGGCCTGTGCTGGACCTTGGCCATCGTGGTGTTTGCCGCCTTTGGCTGGTTGGGTGCTGCGGGGGCAATGATTGCGGCGGTGTTGCATAACCTCAGCACCTTGCTGGTACTGGGCAATGCCGGGCGTTTGCTGCGGTTTCAGGAACCGCTGTCGAAGCTTGAGGATTAATTTTCGGGAATATTTGCACACGGCTGTAACGCCGATGTGGGGCCTCACTCTAGTGCAGTGTCGAGACTGGGCAATCCGTTCAGGCCGACGCCACTACCGATCATGAGGAATACAAGAATGAAGATTAAATCCGCTGCTGCTGGTGCTGCGCTGGCGATGGCTGCCGCCACCATGTTTGCTGGTGTTGCTACCCAGGTACAAGCCGCAGACGCCACCGTTCACTGCTATGGCGTCAACGCCTGCAAAGGCCAGAACGATTGCAAGACCAAAGACCACGCCTGCAAAGGCCAGGGAGCTTGTAAGGGCCAGGGCTTCCTGTCCATGAGCAAGGCCATGTGCGACCAGAAAGGCGGCACCGTCGGCGAATAACCGGCCACCGAGTGCAACCGCAGCGGCTGCACCCACCGCTGCGGACACTTTTCCCTGGAGTGTCCTATGCCTGTTTCCCTTCCGAGCCTTGGTTACGGCCTGGGTTTACGCAGTGAGTACTATCAACAGATCCTTGAACAATCGCCGCCGGTGGATTGGTTCGAAGTGATCTCCGAGAATTATCTGGTTCAGGGCGGCAAGGCCTTGTACTACCTGGACGCAATAGCCGAGCGCTATCCTCTGGTGATGCACGGTGTGTCCCTGTCCATTGGTGGGCCTCATGCCCTCGATATCGATTACCTGAAGCAAATCAAATCCCTGGCCGAGCGCATCCAGCCGGCGTGGATTTCCGATCACCTATGCTGGAGCCGTGGCAGCGCGCACCAGTTGCACGACCTGCTGCCCCTGCCTTACACCGAAGAAAGCCTCTACCACGTGGCCGCTCGCGTTCGCCAAGTGCAGGATGTGTTGCAGCGCCCGCTGGTGCTGGAAAACGTCTCCAGCTATGTGCGTGCCAAGGCGGATGAATTCACCGAATGGGAATTCCTCAATGCCCTGGCCCACTTGTCGGGCTGCCAGTTGCTGCTCGACGTAAACAACGTGTATGTCAGTGCGCGCAACCATGGCTTCGATGCCTGGACCTTCATCCGCAACCTGCCGCCCGACAGCATCCGCCAGTTGCATTTGGCGGGGCATATGGATTACGGCGACTACGTGGTCGATACCCACGACCATCCGGTGTGCGATCCGGTGTGGGCGCTGTATCAACAGACCCTGGAGCACGTGGGGCCGGTCTCGACATTGTTGGAGCGCGATGACCATTTCGCGCCGCTCGAAGAACTGCTCACCGAGTTGAGCAAGGCCCGCGAACTGGGGGCCACCGCCCTGGCCAGGAGAGCGTTATGCGCCTGACCGATTGGCAGTTGGCTTTTGAACGGCACCTGTTATCCGAGACGCCGGTTGCCAGCAGTGATTTCGCCGCCACGTTGCTTGGTGGGCCGACACTGGATGTGGAAACGGGCCTGGCGATTTATCACAATGCCTACCTCTCGCGGTTGCAGGACGTGCTGCGACATGACTTCGGTGCCATCCGGTATTGGCTGGGGGATGATGAGTTTGCGTTGCTGAGCGAAGCCTATGTTCGCCGCCATCCCTCTGCGCATTACAGTTTGCGCTGGCTGGGGGAGCGGTTTGCGGCGTTTATCCTTGAGCATCTGGTGGCCGAACAAAGCGCGCCGCTGGCCGAGCTGGCGCGGTTGGAGTGGGCGTTCACCCTGGCGTTTGACGCGCCCGAAGGGCGGTTGCTGATGCTGGACGACATGGCGTTGTTGCCTGCCGAAGAGTGGCCGGGTCTACAGGTCAACCTGGCGCCTTCAGTGCAGCAGTTACTCTGCCGCTTCAACACGCTGGCGATCTGGCGATCCAGCAAGGATAAATCCAGTTTCCCAGGCAGCGAGGTGCTTGATCCGGCACACATCTGCGTGGTGTGGCGCCACCAGAATGTATGCCGTTACCGCAGCCTGGAACCCTTCGAGGCCTGCGCCTTGGCGGGGATGGTGACCACCGGCTGGGATTTTTCAGAACTGTGTGCAGAGTTGGCAGTCACTTATGGAGAGGGTGCACCACTGCAAGCGGTGACATGGCTGAAACAGTGGATCCAGGACGGTTTGCTCCAGCGCCGAGCCCCATAGAAGAACGCTATCAAATCGATAGCCTCCTACTTTTTCTCGGGATGGTCTACCCTCATTCCAGACGTCTGAAACAAGGGGGGGACTACTCATGCTCGCGCAACTTCCACCGGCCTTACAGAATCTACAGCTGCCGCTGCGTCTTCGACTCTGGGATGGCCATGAATTCAACTTGGGCCCCGAGCCCAGTGTGACCATCGTGGTGAAGGACCCCACGGTCGTGCCCAAACTGTCCCACCCCACGCTCGACTCGTTGGGCGAAGCCTTCGTCGAGGGCAAACTGGAGCTGGAAGGCTCCATCACTGAAGTGATCCGGGTGTGTGACGAACTGAGTCATGCCCTGATTGACGACGACGAGGGGAGTCGTCCGGTGCGCTCGATCCACGACAAGGCCACCGACGCCGCGGCCATTTCCTACCATTACGACCTGTCCAACGGGTTCTACCAGCTATGGCTGGACCAGGACATGGCGTACTCCTGCGGTTATTTCGAAACCGGCAGCGAATCCATCGACCAGGCCCAGCAAGACAAATTCCGCCACCTGTGCCGCAAACTGCGTTTGCAGCCAGGCGAATACCTGCTCGACGTAGGCTGTGGCTGGGGCGGGCTGGCGCGGTTTGCGGCGCGGGAGTTCGGGGTCAAGGTGTTTGGCATCACCCTGAGTAAAGAGCAGTTGGCGTTGGCCAAGGAGCGGGTGAAAGCCGAGGGCCTGGAAGACCGGATCGACCTGCAACTGCTCGACTACCGCGATCTGCCCCAGGATGGTCGTTTCGACAAAGTGGTGAGCGTGGGCATGTTCGAACACGTCGGCCACGCCAACCTGGCGCAATACTGCAAGACCCTGTTTGGTGCCGTGCGCGAAGGCGGCCTGGTGATGAACCATGGCATTACCGCCAAGCACACCGACGGCCGGCCCGTGGGCCGTGGCGCTGGGGAGTTTATCGAGCGTTATGTGTTCCCCAACGGCGAACTGCCCCATTTGGCGATGATGACCGCTGAGATCAGTGAAGTCGGGCTGGAAGTGGTCGACGTCGAAAGCCTGCGCCTGCATTACGCGCGCACCCTGGACCATTGGAGCGAGCGCCTGGAAGACAACCTGGAAGCGGCGGCGAAGCTGGTGCCGGAGCAAGCGTTGCGCATCTGGCGGCTGTACCTGGCCGGGTGTGCTTATGCGTTTGCGCGGGGCTGGATCAACCTGCACCAGATCCTCGCGGTGAAGCCTCACGCGGATGGCAGCCATGAACTGCCGTGGACGCGGGAAGACATCTATCGCTGAGCTGATGTTCCAGAAAGGTGGAGATCCAAATGTGGGAGGGGGCTTGCTCCCTCCCACATTTTTTACCGCATTGGCTGTTAGAGAATCGGTGAGATCAAGCGCGCCACCCGCATGCCCAGTTGTTGCAGGCGGCGGGTCTCGCGGCTTTCTTCCTGGCTCACTTCATGGGCCTGCGCGAAGTCGTCCAGCAGCATCAGTTCCACCTGCTTGGCGAAGGCTTCGTCGACCGTCAGCAACATCACTTCGAAATTCAGCCGGAACGAACGGTTATCCATGTTTGCACTGCCGATGGCGCTGATCTCGCTGTCCACCAACACCACCTTCTGATGCAGAAAACCCGGCGTGTAGCGGAACACCCGGACACCGGCGCGCACCGCTTCGATCGCATACAGGCTGGACGCGGCGTACACGATGCGGTGGTCGGGCCGCGATGGCAGCAGCAGGCGTACATCCACCCCGCGCAGGACCGCCAGGCGCAGGGCGGCGAAGACCGCTTCGTCGGGGATGAAATACGGGCTGGTGATCCACACGCGCTCGGTTGCCGCGTGGATAGCCTCGACGAAAAACAGCGAACAGGTTTCATACGGGTCGGCCGGGCCGCTGGCGAGCAATTGGCATAGCACGCCGTCTTCGGGGTAGGCGTCCGGCAGGATCAGCGGCGGCAGCTCGCGCGCGGCCCAGAACCAGTCCTCGGCAAACGACTCCTGCAGGCACGCCACTACCGGGCCGGTAACTTGCACATGGGTATCGCGCCACGGCGCCAGCGGCGGTTTTTTGCCCAGGTATTCATCGCCCACATTGTGCCCACCGACAAACCCGGTGACACCGTCCACCACCACGATCTTGCGATGGTTGCGGAAGTTGACCTGGAAACGATTGAGCCAACCGCTGCGGGTGGCGAATGCCTTGACCTGCACCCCGGCGTCGCGCAGCGATTGCACGTAGCGCTGGGGCAGGGCATGGCTGCCGATACGGTCGTACAGTACGTAGATGCCCACGCCTTGGGCGGCCTTTTCCTTCAACAAAGCCTGTAACTGACGGCCGAGTTCATCGTCATGGATGATGAAGAACTGAAACAGTACGGCGGTTTGTGCGTTGCGGATGGCCTCGAAGATCGCACCGAAGGTGGCGTCGCCATTGATCAGCAAGCGCACTTCGTTGTTCGCCAGGCACGGCATGCGGCCCAGTTTGGGCATGGCACGCAGTGAGGCGTAGGCGCTGGAATTACGCGCGGCGAGGGCTTCTTCGACCCATGGGCGCCAGTTCAGCTCGGCGATGGCGGTGTGCATTTCCTGATTGGCCTGGCGGCGGGCCTGGATGTACGCGTCGAAGGTGCTGCGGCCAAAAATCAGGTAGGGGATCAGCGTGAGGTAGGGCATGAACATCAGCGACAGGGCCCAGGCGATCGAGCCTTGGGCGGTCCTGACGGTCAGCACCGCGTGGATCGCGGCGAGAGTCCCGAGAAAATGCAGCGTGGCGATGAAGTAGGCGAGCAGGTGCGGGCCAAAGAAATCCATGGACGACGGTACTCCAGGCAATCCAATGCCTAACAGACCATGAACGGCTGCGAATGTCGCTATTTTATTTGCCGTGCAACACTGGCACTTTTGTGGCGTCTAACGCCCACAATTGCCCAGGAGTTACCCGATGAATGCTCGTCTGCTTGGTTTGGCCATGGTTGTTGGTTTGTCGTTGCCGGTGGCAGCGCAGGCGCAGATGCTGGCGCCGGGCTTGTGGGAATTGACCACCAGCAACATGAAAGTCGATAACCAGGACCTGCCGGACCTGTCGCTGATCCTCGGTCAGCTCAAGCAACAGATGACCCCCGAACAGCGCGCCATGCTGGAAAAGCAAGGCATCACCATGGCCGGCAAAGGCGTGCAGGTGTGCCTCACCCCGGCACAGGTCGCCTCTGATTCAATCCCCCTGACCGACCCGCAATCGGGCTGCAAACAGGAAGTGACCGACAAGACCGGTAACCAGTGGAAATTCCGTTTCAGTTGCCCGAAAGCCCAGGGCACCGGCGTCGCTACCTTCCAGAGCCAGAAAGAATTCACCACCACCGTCAACGGCACCTTCAATGCCACCGGCGTTCAGCAGAAGGGCAGCCTGGATACCCACGCCCAATGGCTGGGCACCGATTGCGGTACGGTCAAGCCTCGCGCTTAATAGGAGCGAGCAAGCGCGCTCCTACCTTAGGAAATGCAGGGGTAAACCCTGGCAGCTGTCGACTACCTGGCCGTTGTGCCAGGCCAGGTGGCCGCAGACCAAGGTGGTGCTCACACTGTGGCGAAAGCGACGTTCGGCGAACGGCGTCCAACCACAGCGGGCAAGAATCGGCTCATCCCTGACCGGCTTTCCCTCGGGCTCCGGTTTGATCAGCACCAGGTCGGCCCAATACCCTTCGCGTAGATAACCCCGGTCGGGGATGGCAAACAGGTCGGCGACACGGTGGCTGGTCTTGGCCACCAGGGTGGCCAGGGGCAGCAGCCCATCGGCCACCAACTCCAACAGCGCAGGCAGCGCGTGTTGCACCAGGGGCAAACCCGAGGGCGCTTCACGATACCCCAACTGTTTTTGCGCCCAGGTATGCGGCGCATGGTCCGTGCCAATCACATCCAGACGATCACTCAGCAAGGCCAGGCGCAGGGCGTCGCGGTCGGCGCGGGTCTTGATCGCCGGGTTGCATTTGATCTGGTGGCCGAGGCGGTGATAGTCGTGGTCATCGAACAGCAGGTGATGCACGCAGACTTCAGCGGTAATGCGTTTTTGCGCCAGCGGTTTGTCTTCGAACAATTCCAGCTCGCGGGCACTGGTCAGGTGCAGCACGTGCAGGCGTGTACCGTGACGCTTGGCCAATTCCACGGCGAAGGAGGATGAGCGATAGCAGGCTTCGGCATCGCGGATCAGCGGGTGGGCGACGGCGGGGATCTTGTCACCAAAGCGCTCACGCATGCGCTGCTCGTTGGCTTGGATGCTCGGCGTGTGTTCGCAGTGGGCGAGGAGGATGGTCGGCACCTCGGCAAACAGCCGTTCCAGGATCCGTGGATCGTCCACCAGCATATTGCCGGTAGAGGCGCCCATGAACACTTTGACCCCGGCCACTTCGCGTGGGTCGAGGGCGGCGACGGTGTCGAGGTTGTCGTTGCTGACGCCGAAGTGAAAGCCATAGTTGGCCACCGAGTGCAGGGCCGCGCGGCGCTTTTTATCGGCCAGGGCTTCCAGGTTCAGCGTGGCGGGCTGGGTGTTGGGCATGTCCATCACGCTGGTAATGCCGCCGGCCACGGCCGCGCGGGACTCGCTGTAGAAGCTGCCCTTGTCCGGCGCGCCCGGATCGCGAAAATGCACCTGATCGTCAATCATGCCCGGCAGCAGCCACTGGCCTTGGGCGTCGATGGCCACCGGCGCGGCGTTTCCCTCGATACTGCTGGCGATCTTCTCGATACGGCCATTGACGACCAGCACGTCGGCATCGAACTCCTGGCCTTCATTCACCAGGCGGGCATTGCGGATCAGCAGGCGGCTCATGGCTCAGAACTCGTTTTGCAGGGCTTTGTAACCGCGCACCAGGTCGACGTTGGTACGTGCCACGTCTTCGGAAAACTCCGAGGCGCTGACACTCACCGGCGGGAATTGCGACAAGTCGGTATTCGGCCCGATACGGGTAGTGGAGGGCACGTAGAAGGCGACGGGCAAGTCACGGCCGTCGACCACCGAGTTATGGCGCACCACGCATCCATCGCCGACGGCGCAATTGAACAGCACACTGTTGAAGCCGATAAATACGCGGTCGCCGACGGTGCAGGGGCCGTGGACGATGGAGCGATGCGCGATGGATGTAAATGCTCCTATCGTCACCGCCGCGCCGGACTTGGAGTGGATGACCACGCCGTCCTGGATATTGGAATTGGCGCCGATGGTGATCGGGTCCATGGCGCCGCTGGCGTCGACTTCGTCGGCGCGGATCACGGCGTAGGGGCCGACAAACACATTCTCGCCGATGATGACTTTGCCGCAGATGATCGCGGTCTTGTCGACGTAGGCCGATTCGGCAATCACCGGCAGATCGCCGGAAGGGTTCTTGCGGATCATGCAACTGGCTCCGTAATGATGTGAACGTAGGCGCCGTCGATGGCGTTGTAGAAACAGGTGTGGCGGCCGGTGTGGCAGGCCGGGCCTTGCTGGTCGACGATCAGCAGTACCGCGTCGCCGTCACAATCCAGGCGCGCTTGCACCAACTGTTGCCAGTGGCCGGAGCTTTCGCCTTTGCGCCACAGCTGTCGGCGCGAGCGCGACCAATAGCAGACCTGCCCGGTAGCCAGTGTTTCGTTGAGGGCCTGGCGATTCATCCAGGCCAACATCAACACTTCGCCGCTGCCGTGTTGCTGGGCGATGGCGGCGATCAGGCCGTCGCTGTTCCACGGCAGGGCGTCGAGCACTGCTGCGAGTGGAAAGCGGCTGCCGACGGCAGCCCCTTCCAGTTCGAGCATGCTCAGGGTCATGGCTTGCTCAACGCTGCGCACAGGGTGTTGAGGTTGTACTCGAACAGCCCGATGAAGGTGCTCGCCGGCCCTTCTGCGGCCAGAGCGTCGGAGTACAGCGTGCCGCCAATCTGCGCGCCGCTTTCATCGGCGATCTGCTTGAGCAGGCGCGAGTCCTTGATGTTTTCCATGAACACGGCCTTGACCTTGTCTTTGCGGATTTGGGTGATCAGCGCGGCGACTTCGGCGGCCGACGGTTCACGTTCGGTGGACAGGCCTTGCGGCGCCAGGAACTGGATGCCATAGGCCTGGCCCAGGTAGCCGAAGGCGTCATGGGAGGTAACGATGCGACGGTTACCCGGCGGCAGCGCGCCGAATTTGGTCTTGGCTTCGGCCAGCAGGCGGTAGATTTCCTTCAGGTAGGCTTGGCTGTTGCGCAGGTAGTCGGCCTTGTTGGCCGGGTCGGCAGCTACCAGCGCCTTGGTGATGTTGTTCACATAGATTTCGGCGTTGGCCAGGTTGTGCCAGGCATGCGGGTCGGGGATGGTTTCGCCGTCTTCCTCCATGGTGTGGGAGATCACACCTTTGCTGGCGGTGACCACCGTGGCCTTGGTTTCGGTGCTGGTGACCAGGCGATCCAGCCACGGCTCGAAGCCCAGGCCGTTCTTGATGATCACCTTGGCCTTGAGCAGCGCCTTGGCATCGTCCGGGGTTGGCTCGTAGGTGTGGGCATCGGCGTCGGGGCCGACCATGTTGCTGATCTGGATGTGCTCGCCACCGATCTGGTGGGTGATGTCATCGAGAATACTGAAGCTGGTAACCACTTGGAGTTTGTCGGCGGCCTGGGCCATCGACAGCGGCAGCAGCAGACTGAACAGCACGAGTAGAGCGCGCATCGGGAAACACCTCATTGGGATGTAAGCAAAGGCGGGCGGCGCAGCAAGCCGTGCACCGGACCGAAGACCACGGACAGCAGGTACCCACCGCCAGCCACCAGCACAATCGCCGGGCCGCTGGGCAGCGAGAAGTAGAACGACAGCAATAAACCCAACCACACCGACAGGCATCCCAGCACCGCCGATACAGCGATCAACACCGGAAGGCGCCGGCTCCAGAAGCGTGAAGCGATGGCCGGCAACATCATCAATCCCACCACCATCAAGGCGCCGATGGCTTGGAAGCCAATCACCAGGTTCAGTACCACCAGGGTCAGGAACAAGCCGTGGGCCAGGGGGCCAAGGCGGCTGACGGTTTGCAGGAACAGCGGGTCGAGGGTGTCCAGCAGCAGCGGTTTGTAGATCAGCGCCATGGCGATCAGGCTGAACCCGGAGACCCAGAGCATGCCGGTCAGGGTGGTTTCGTCGACGGCCAGGGCAGAGCCGAACAGCAGGTGCAGCAGGTCCAGGCGCTTGCCGGCCAGGCCCAGGATCAATACGCCGGCGGCGAGGGAGATGGGATAGATAGCGGCGAGGCTGGCGTCTTCGCGCAGGCCGGTGCGGCGGGTGATCCACGCCGACAGGCCGGCCATGCTCAGGCCCGCGCCCAGGCCGCCGATGGTCAGCGCGGGCAAGCTCAAGCCCGCGAACCAGAAGCCCAGTGCAGCGCCGGGCAATATGCCGTGGGCGACGGCGTCACCGATCAGGCTCATGCGGCGCAGGATCAGAAATACGCCGAGCGGAGCGGTGCTGCAGGCGAGCACCAGCCCGCCCATAAGGGCGCGACGCATGAAGACGAAGTCGAGGAAGGGCATCCACAGATGGGCGGCGAAGTGCATCAGGCCACCTGCATGTGCGGCTGCGGACGGATCAACTCTTTGCTGGAACCGAACACACAGCCACTGCTTTTGATTTGCACCACTTGCTGGGTGTGATGGCGTACGGAGGCGAGGTCATGGCACACCACCACCAACGTTCGGCCTTCGGCGTGCCAGGCGTGGATATGGTTCCAGCAAAGCGCTTGGCCTTCTTCGTCCAGAGCGGCATGGGGCTCGTCAAGCAGCAACACTGGCGACTCGGCAAGGCTCATGCGAGCGAGCAATGCGCGTTGTAGCTGGCCGCCTGACAGCGCCATCAGCGGGCGCTGTTCCAGACCGCTGAGGCACCAGTCTTCCAGTACCGCTTGCAGGCGTTCGCTGCGTTGTTGCGGGGTGAGCCGTGTGCCCCATAGACCGGCGGCGACCAGTTCTTGCAGGCTGATGGGGAACTGACGGTCAAGGTGCTGTTGCTGGGGCAGGAACGACAGGCCACCTCGGCGTGGAACATCCACGGTCACTTTGCCCGCCAACGGTTTTTGCAGGCCAGCGATGACTTTGAGCAGGCTGCTTTTGCCGCAGCCGTTGGGGCCGATCACACCGGTGAGGCTGCCTTTTTCCAGGGTGAAATCCACGGCGGGAGTGAGCGGTTGGCCGGGGGCGCCCCAGCGCAAGGCGGTGCAACTGATCATGAAGGGTTTCTCGTCCAGCGGCTTTCAGCCACGGCATCGTGCGCGTGCAGGCTTTCGGCGTGGATCACTTTGAGGTGGAAGGCTTTGACGGCATCCGAGCGTTTCAAGGCGAGGTTAAGGCGGCGTGCGGCGTCTTCGCAGAACATCAGGTTCTGCCCGTTGGCCAGGGCGAAGGCTTGTTCGTCCGCGCGTTTTACGGCGGTTTGTACGGCTGTGCCGAGGGCGGCTTCGGCAGCGTTGATCAGCTCGGTCAGTGGCAGGTGATCGCCTTGCAGGTGCACGTGCAACTGCGCGCTGCTGCGCTGGCTGTGGGGCGTGGCGACGATACCGTTGGCGCTGCCGAGCCAGGTCAATACGTCTTCATGCAGCAATGGCGTGTTGCCGAAGTCTTGGAGAAATTGCTGCTGAATCAACTGCCTGGCGAGGGCAGCGGAACAGGGGCAGGTTGAAGAATAGGTAACGTCAATTTTTAGTTCCACGTGGAACATCTGGTTTTCCAGGCGCGCCTCGATGCTCACCGGGTAGCCCTTCCAGCCGGCCAGTGGGCTGACCAGCGCGGGGCGTTTCAGCAGTAAATTCGTGTGCAGACGCAGGTAGGCGTTCTTAGATAAATCTTCATGACTGTCGAGAAACCGCTGCAGTACATTGCGCAGAAGTGCGGGTGTAATGGGCTGCTGGTCGAGCATCTCCAGCGCCAGGTAAAGGCGCGACATATGAATACCACGGGCGGTGCCGTCGTCCAGGCTGACGCCGGCATCGGCGGTGGCGGTCAGGCGCTGGCCATCGATGAGGATCGGCAGGGCGATGCCGCACATGCCCACCCAGTCGAGTGGCAAGGCTTGGCGTGAAGCCTGCGCGGCAATATCCGGCAGAGTCAGCGCATTCATAAGCAGGTCCATCGTTGGAAATAATTCGACATGTTATAGTATAACAATAGAGTCGACGATGAATTTTCTGCCCCGACCTTTTTTTAGTCATGTCGAGTACGGACGCTCCTTTATTCGCGGTATTTGTCATGCACAGACGTCAGCTCCTCCACCTGCTCCTGGCCAGCCCTTTGTTTGCTTTGCCGTTCGCCGCCCACGCGACCCAGATCCGCAATGCACGCCTGTGGCGCTCGGACGACAAGCTGCGGCTGGTGTTCGACCTTAGCGGCCCAGTGCAATACAAGACGTTCTCCCTGACTGCCCCGGAACGCCTGATCATCGACCTGAGCGGCGCAGGCCTCAGTGGTGACTTTTCTCAACTTGAGCTGAAGAACAGCGGGATCACCTCGATTCGCTCGGGGCATTTCGGCAAGGCGGATACACGCATCGTGCTTGACCTGGCCGCGCCGATGCAGCTCAACAGCTTTGTATTGCCGCCTCAGGACGGGCAGGGGCATCGCCTGGTGCTGGACCTGACCAGCGCCACCCGTGCACCGCGTCAAATCGCTGCTGAAGCCGTGCCCTTGGTGGCTTCGGTGGACAAGGCGCACCCCAAGCGCGACATCATTGTGGTGGTCGACCCCGGCCACGGCGGCAAAGACCCCGGTGCTGTCGGGTCCAAGGGTCAGCGCGAAAAAGATGTGGTGCTGTCGATCGCCCAACTGCTGGCCAAGCGCTTGAAACGTGAAAAGGGTTTTGACGTGAAACTGGTGCGTAACGACGACTTCTTTGTGCCGCTGCGCAAGCGCGTGGACATCGCCCGTCAGCACAAGGCCGATATGTTCATCTCGGTGCATGCCGATGCCGCGCCACGGCTCACGGCCTCGGGCGCCTCGGTGTATGCGCTGTCGGAGGGCGGCGCGACCTCGGCCACGGCGCGCTTTATGGCCCAGCGCGAAAACGGCGCGGATTTGCTGGGCGCCACCACGTTGCTCAATCTCAAGGATAAGGATCCGATGCTGGCCGGGGTGATTCTTGATATGTCGATGAACGCCACCATCGCGTCCAGCCTGCAACTGGGCAGCTCGGTGTTGGGGAGCCTGCAAAGCATCACCAGCCTGCATCAGAAACGTGTGGAGCAGGCGGGGTTCGCGGTGCTCAAGTCACCGGACGTGCCGTCGATCCTGGTGGAGACCGGCTTTATCTCCAACGCCCAGGACGCCCAGCGCCTGGTGACGGCGCGCCATCAACAAGCGGTTGCGGATGGCTTGTTCGAAGGCCTGAAAAAATACTTCCAGAAGAACCCGCCGATGAACAGCTACATGGCCTGGGTGCAGGAACAGAAGAATGCTCAGGCCTAACAGCCGGTAATTCGGCTGCACGTGAACTTGGCAGTGGCGCCTCCGGAGCTGGAAAACCGGTTGATCGTGGTCCAGCCCACCCGCCGCGTGTAGCCGACCCATGCCTCCCCATCCGACGCCAGGCCGGTAAAGAACGTCAGTTGCCCGTAGCGGCTGTTGGTTTGTGCCCAATAACGTTTACCGACCACCTCGAAACCGCGCAAATACGTGGTGGTGCCCACCGTCGCTACGCTGTAGGCATTGCCCAGCGGGTCCACACAGGCCAACAGGTTGGCGCTGCGCGTGCAATTGGCCAGCAAGCTTGGCGCTTGGGCGCAGGCAGGCCCTGCCGCTGCCAGTAACAGGGCGCACACCAGGTATTTCATAAGGGATCTCGGGGGCTGGGAAGTGTTCAAGCATTGCGCCCTTCGTCGCAACGAGCAAGGGGGATTGGCTTATTTGTATTGTTATACTATAACATTAAAGCACAGCCTGACCCGTGACCCATTCCCTATGACCGAACAAGACCTGCTGGCCCAGCCGCCCGCCGACTATATGAATGAAGCCCAGCAGGGCTTTTTCCGCGAACTGTTGCTGACTCAGCGCAATGAACTGCAAGCGCGCATCGAGGGCGAATTCCTGTTACTGCGCGAGCAGGAGCCCAACAGCGATCCGGCCGATGTGGGCAGCGCCGAAGAACAGCGCCAGTGGCAACTGCGCTTGCTGGAGCGGGAAAAGAAGCTGCTCGACAAGATCGACGACGCCCTCGAACTGCTCGCCCGTGGCGAGTACGGCTGGTGCCGCGAAACGGGCGAGCCCATCGGCCTGCAACGTCTGCTGCTGCGCCCCACCGCCACCCTGTGTATCGAAGCCAAAGAACGTCAAGAGCTGCGCGAACGCCATAAACGGGCGATTTGACCGGCCAACCCTGATGAGGATTACCTGATGCCCAATCGTCTCCCCGTTACCGTGTTGTCCGGCTTTCTCGGCGCCGGTAAAAGCACGCTGCTCAACTACGTCCTGCGCAACCGCGAAAACCTGCGCGTGGCGGTGATCGTCAACGACATGAGCGAAATCAACATCGACGGCAGCGAGGTGCAGCGTGACGTCACCCTCAACCGTTCCGAAGAAAAACTGGTGGAGATGAGCAACGGCTGTATCTGCTGCACCTTGCGTGAAGACTTGCTCGAAGAAGTCGGAAAACTCGCCAAGGAAGGTCGCTTCGATTACCTGTTGATCGAATCCACCGGTATCTCCGAGCCGTTGCCGGTGGCTGAAACCTTCACCTTCCGTGATGAAAACGAGCAAAGCCTGGCCGACATCGCGCGCTTGGACACCATGGTCACCGTGGTCGACGGCATGAACTTCCTGCTCGACTACCAGGCTGCCGAAAGCCTCGCCTCACGGGGCGAAACCCTTGGAGAGGAGGACGAACGCTCGATCACCGACCTGTTGATTGAGCAGATCGAATTCGCCGACGTGATCCTGATCAGCAAGATCGACCTGATCAGCAGCTGTGAGCGCGAAGAGCTGATGGCGATCCTTGAGCGCCTCAATGCCCAGGCGGAAATCATCCCGATGGTCATGGGCGAAGTGCCGCTGAACAAGATCCTCAACACCGGCCGCTTCGACTTCGAACGCGCCGCGCAAGCGCCAGGCTGGTTGCAGGAGTTGCGTGGTGAACATGTGCCGGAAACCGAAGAGTACGGCATCGCGTCCACCGCTTATCGCGCACGGCGCCCCTTCCATCCGCAACGCTTCTTCGACTTTATCGACCGGCCTTGGGTCAACGGTAAATTGCTGCGTTCCAAGGGCTTTTTCTGGCTGGCCAGCAAGCATCAGGATGCCGGCAGTTGGTCCCAGGCCGGTGGCTTGATGCGCCATGGGTTTGCCGGACGCTGGTGGCGCTTTGTGCCGAAAAGCCAATGGCCCCAAGACGAAGAAAGCGTCGCGGCAATCATGGGTAACTGGCAGCTCAGTACCGGCGACTGCCGTCAGGAACTGGTGTTTATCGGACAGAACATCGACTTCGCGCGGATGCGTACCGAGTTGGACGCGTGCTTGCTCACCGATGAAGAAATGGCCCTGGGCGTCGAAGGTTGGCGCCTGCTGGCTGATCCGTTTGGTCCCTGGTACGAAGAGGTTGCCTGATGTTGGCACCGGTTATCCCCTTGCGCCCCGTGGTTCGCCAGACCCGTGGTGACACCCCGCTGGCGCTGTCCGATATTCTCGAAGATGGCGTGAACCTGGCGCTGTGGCAGCGTCAATTGCCGTTGCATATCGCCGAGTTCGGCGCTTTGCTGGTGGCGCTCAATGAGCCGTTGGCCGAGTCCCTGGTGATCGAACTCAACAGCGAGGACGCCGAGCCGAACTTGCGCGGTCTGGCGTCCAGTTACCGCGATCTTGAAGGCTACGAAGGTTTTATCGCCGATGTGTCGTGGCTGGTCAGCGCCTTTGCGTGCCTGCTCGGCGCCAAGCGCATCGGTGTGCGCCTGCGTTTGCTGGATAAAGCCATGTGCCCCCGTTTTCACGTTGACCATGTGCCGGTGCGGCTGATCACCACCTATGCCGGCATCGGCAGCCAGTGGTTGCGCGAAGGGGTGATGGACCGCCGCAAGCTCAGCCAACCGGACGCCGAACCGAGCCAGCGCATCGAACAGATCCAGTGCGGTGAAGTGGCGCTGCTCAAAGGCACTAAATGGCATGGCAACGAAGACCACGGCCTGATCCATCGCTCCCCCGCGCTGAAAGCGGATGAGCGCCGATTGATTCTGACGCTGGATTGGCTCGCGTAACCGCGTAGGATCAAACGCTCTACACGGTCCGAACGATGGCACTCATGCTGCAGAACATTCCCACCCACGTAATTGCCGGGCCCTTGGGCGCCGGCAAGACCAGCCTGATCAAGCACCTGCTCGCCCAACGCCCGGCCAACGAGCGCTGGGCGGTGTTGATCAACGAGTTTGGCCAGATCGGCCTGGACGCTGCACTGCTGACCCTGGATGACGACGGCATTGCCCTCGGTGAAGTTGCCGGTGGCTGCCTCTGCTGTGTGAATGGCGCACCGTTCCAGGTAGGCCTGGGCCGGTTGCTGCGTAAGGCCAATCCGGATCGGTTGTTTATCGAACCCTCGGGCCTGGGCCATCCTGCGCAGTTGCTCAAGCAGTTGCGCGAAGCGCCGTGGCAGCAGGTGCTGGCGGTTCAGCCCTGTGTGCTGGTGCTGGATGCCCAGGCGCTGGCAGCGGGCAAACCCTTACCGCCAACGCAGCAGGAAGCGTTGGCCAGTGCCGGACTGTTGGTGCTGAACAAGGATGAGGGGCTGGATGCTGGGCAACGTGAGGCGGTCGAACGACAGCTACCCGACCGCGATATTTATTGGACCCAACAGGCGCACGTGCCGCTCGGCAAACTGCCAGGCTTGAATGCACAGGCTGAAGCTGCTGTGGATAACTTCGCCGTGCCTAAGGGGCTGGCTCAATTGCCGGCTATCTGGAGCGATCCGGCAGTGCCGATCTGCCTGAGTCAGGCCCAGGAGGGCGGTTGGAGTATCGGTTGGCGCTGGCACCCGAGCCAGCAATTCGATTCCGAGCGTCTGCACCTGTGGCTGACAGGGCTTGAGTGGTGCCGCGCCAAACTGGTTATCCACAGCCGTGATGGGTGGATCTCGGCCAACGCTGTGGATAACAGCCAGCTCGTCTGGCAACCCAGCGAATGGCGTCGCGACTCACGTATCGAACTGATCTTCAGCGCACCACAGGACGTGGCCGCATTGCAGGCCGCACTGGCTGCCTGCCGTTACTGACGGTTCTTGGTGGCGTGGTCCTGGCGCCATTGGCTCAGCTCGATCACATTGGCGCTGGGCAGCGCTTCCTTGACCTCGAACGGGTAGGGCGCCAGTTCGATCTGCGCGCTGTGGGCACCGAATTGTGTGATGGTCCCGCTGTGACGAGTCTCGCCCGTGACGGTGAACTCGAAATTGTAGATACGCGCCAGACGCCGCCGACCGTTGGCATCCTTCACAAAACCGATGCGCTTTAACGCCACGGCGCCGTCGAGCAATTCGATATCGAGCTTGGCACAATGCTGCTTGACCCGCGCCAGCGCCCGCTCTCGCAGGCCGTGGTTGTGCCATACCCAGGCGGCACCGGTCGCCAGCAGCATCAACACGAAGATGTTTCCCAGGGTGAGCATGCGAAAAACTCCAACAAAGTGAGAGCAGCTTAACTGTGTCGTCGGCCTGTCGTACAGGCTGCGTTTAGTCGCATACTGCGCGGCCAGAATTTCAATGGCTTTACGGAAATCCCCTGCATGAAACGCACACCTCATCTGCTTGCGATCCAGTCTCATGTGGTCTTTGGCCACGCCGGAAACAGCGCCGCCGTGTTCCCCATGCAGCGGGTCGGGGTAAATGTCTGGCCGCTGAACACGGTGCAGTTCTCCAACCATACGCAGTATGGTCAGTGGGCGGGCGAAGTGTTGGCGCCGCAGCAGATTCCTGCGCTGGTGGAAGGCATTGCCGCCATCGGCGAGCTGGGCAACTGCGATGCGATCCTGTCCGGCTACCTGGGCAGTGCGGATCAGGGCCGCGCGATTCTTACCGGTGTGGCGCGCATCAAGGCCATCAACCCCAAGGCCCTGTACCTGTGCGACCCGGTGATGGGCCATCCGGAAAAGGGCTGCATCGTGCCGCAGGAAGTCAGCGATTTCCTGCTGGATGAAGCTGCGGCCATGGCCGACTTCCTGTGCCCCAACCAACTGGAACTGGATAGCTTTGCCGGGCGTAAGCCGCAATCGCTGTTCGACTGCCTGGGCATGGCTAAGGCATTGCTGGCCCGTGGCCCGAAGGCGGTACTGGTCAAGCACCTGGATTACCCGGGCAAGTTGCCGGACGGTTTCGAGATGCTGCTGGTAACCGCCGAGGGCAGCTGGCACCTGCGTCGGCCGCTGCTGGCGTTCCCGCGCCAGCCGGTGGGCGTGGGCGACCTGACGTCGGGGCTGTTCCTGGCGCGGGTGTTGCTGGGCGACAGTCTGCTGGCGGCTTTTGAGTTCACGGCCGCGGCGGTGCACGAAGTGTTGCTGGAAACCCAGGCCTGCGCCAGTTACGAGTTGGAACTGGTACGCGCCCAGGACCGCATCGCCCATCCTCGCGTACGTTTCGAGGCGACGCCGATCAGCCTGTAAGTGCGGGAGGGTTTACAGTCCCGGACTTACAGCGCGTCAGCCTTGATTTCCTGGTAGCGCTTCTCCAGCTCCTGGCGGATCTGCCGGCGCTGCTGGGCCTGCACGAACCGGCGCTTGTCTTCGCTGTTGTGCGGTTGCAGCGGCGGTACGGCAGCGGGTTTGCGCTGGTCGTCCACGGCCACCATGGTGAAGAAACAGCTGTTGGTATGACGTACCGAGCGCTCGCGGATGTTCTCGGTCACTACCTTGATGCCCACTTCCATCGACGTATTGCCGGTGTAGTTGACCGATGCAAGGAATGTCACCAGCTCGCCGACATGGATCGGCTCGCGAAAAATCACCTGATCCACCGACAACGTCACCACATAGCGACCGGCATAACGGCTAGCGCAGGCGTAGGCCACTTCGTCGAGGTACTTGAGCAAGGTGCCGCCGTGGACATTGCCTGAGAAGTTGGCCATGTCAGGGGTCATCAATACCGTCATCGACAGCTGGGCGTTTCCGGGTTCCATAGCACACTCACGGGTTGTAGGCATTGGTTGGGGGGCACCTCTGCGGGTGCTGGGATCTTTGCAGCGCCATCCCTTACGGGACGCCGGTGGGCGGCTTGCCGTCACGCGTTCACCGATCTGTTTCCATATATTGCACCGGCTTTCCGGCGGAAGTCGCGGTGTTAACCTTCAAAAGCCCATCTCAGGGCATTTCTTACGATTAAGGCAGACTTTTCCTTCCGCACTTTGCGATTTTTCAAAGGCGCGTGCGGAAGTGGGAAAAGCGCCAGTACCCTCAAGGAGCCCCTCGCCATGCACGCCATCAGCTTTATTCAGGACTTGGCCGTGATCATGCTGGTGGCAGGGGTGGTCACCGTCCTGTTTCACCGCCTCAAGCAACCCGTGGTGCTGGGGTACATCGTCGCCGGCTTCATCATTGGCCCGCACACACCGCCGTTCGGCCTGATCCACGACGAAGACACCATCAAGACCCTCGCCGAGCTGGGGGTCATCTTCCTGATGTTCTGCCTGGGCCTGGAGTTCAGCCTGCGCAAACTGTTCAAGGTGGGGGCCACGGCGTTTATCGCGGCCTTCCTGGAAATCATCCTGATGATCTGGATCGGCTACGAGATTGGCCGCTGGTTCGACTGGAACACCATGGACTCGCTGTTCCTCGGCGCGATCCTGGCAATTTCCTCCACCACCATCATCGTGAAGGCACTCAATGACCTGAAGATGAAAAACCAGCGCTTCGCCCAACTGATTTTTGGTGTGCTGATTGTGGAAGACATCCTCGGCATTGGCATCATCGCCTTGCTCTCGAGCATCGCCGTCAGCGGTACGGTGAGTTCCGGCGAGGTGTTCTCCACGGTCGGCAAGCTCTCGCTGTTCATGATCGTCGCGTTGGTCATCGGTATTTTGCTGGTGCCGCGCCTGTTGGCCTACGTGGCCAAGTTCGAAAGCAACGAAATGCTGCTGATCACCGTACTGGGCCTGTGTTTCGGTTTCTGCCTGCTGGTGGTCAAGCTGGAGTACAGCATGGTGCTGGGGGCGTTTCTGATCGGCGCGATCATGGCCGAATCCCGGCAGTTGGTTAAGATCGAGCGCCTGATCGAGCCGGTTCGCGACATGTTCAGCGCGATCTTCTTCGTGGCGATCGGCTTGATGATCGACCCGCAGATTCTCCTGCAATACGCCTGGCCGATCGCGGTGATCACCGTGGCCGTGGTGCTGGGCAAGATGCTGTCCTGCGGCCTGGGTGCCTTTATCGCCGGTAATGACGGCCGTACCTCATTGCGCGTAGGCATGGGGCTGTCACAAATTGGCGAGTTTTCCTTCATTATCGCCGCGCTGGGCATGACCTTGCAGGTCACCAGCGACTTCCTGTATCCGGTGGCGGTGGCCGTTTCGGCGATCACTACACTGCTCACGCCATACCTGATTCGCGCTGCCGACCCTTTGTCATTGAAGATCGCCGCCGTGATGCCAAAGCGCATGAGCCGGGTGTTTGGCATGTACGGCGAATGGTTGCGCAGTATTCAGCCTCAGGGCGAGGGCGCAATGCTGGCGTCGATGATCCGCAAGATCATCCTGCAGGTGGGCGTTAACCTGGCGTTGGTGATCGCGATTTTCTTCGCCGGAAGCTTTTTCGCGGTGCGCATTGGCGGGTATCTGGAGGGTTGGATCAGTGATCCAAGTTGGCAGAAGGCGTTGATCTGGGGTGGGGCATTGCTGTTGTCGCTGCCGTTCCTGATTGCGGCGTACCGCAAGCTCAAGGCGCTGTCGATGTTGCTGGCGGAGATGAGCGTGAAACCGGAAATGGCCGGGCGACATACCCAGCGGGTGCGACGGGTGATTGCGGAGCTGATCCCGATTTTGTCGCTGCTGGTGATCTTTGTGCTATTGGCAGCTTTGTCGGCCAGTATTCTGCCGACCAACAAGTTGCTGGTGCTGATTGCCGCAGTCACGGCGGCGGTGGCGGCCGTGCTCTGGCGATGGTTCATCCGTGTGCATACGCGGATGCAGGTCGCCTTGCTGGAGACGCTGGATAACCATAAGGATACGCCGGAGCACTAGTGGGGGCCGCTACGAGGTCCGGCGTGGGACAAGCCCGCTCACTACAGCAAGCCCGTTCGCCAGGGGGATCAGGTGTCAGCTTTCCAGCCAGACGTCCCGCGCCCAGTGCCACACCGATTCCCAGGTTTCTTCGGTGACGAGTTCTTCTTCGCCGGACCACAGCACCACAGTGCCGTCTTCTTCGACGCAGTAGTAGTCTTCGCCGTCCTGGCAGATAGGGATCATGCTGCGGTCAACGCCGGCATCCCAGGCGTTGGCGGCCACGTCCGGCAGGTAGGTGTGCGACTGCGGGTCGGTGACGGTCACCGGCTCCAGGCTGCCGTACACGACATCGCTGACGGTCAGCAGGAACTCGCGAAAGACAAACGGGATGTCGATGAACAGCTGTTCTTCGATTTCCACCAACTGATCTTCATCAGGCAGTTCCAGGGGAACCGGAACCGGTTCGTTGGCTTCACGCAATTGTTCGATGATTTCTTCCACGTCCGGGATCCTCTTGCTGATGGCGCGGTTTATAGGGGGGTTTTATACAGTAGCTTGCTATAAGTGCAACCGTGAAATAGAAAACCCCGGACAGGTCCGGGGTTTTTTGTTACGGCTTGCTCAAGCGCGTGGGTATCAGCCGTTCTGGCGGATACCGGCGACCAGCCATGGCTGGTTGTCGCCTGGGGCACGTTCCATGTTCCAGCTTTCGCTGAACACTTCACCCTGGTCGAAACGCGAAGTCTTCGACACGCCGCTGAAGGTCAACGTTGCGATGGTCTTGTCGGCACGATCATCCACACCGTCCAGTTGCACGCGCAGGTCGTCGATATAGGTCGACTGGAAGCCGTCGCCCAGGTCGGCGCGTTCGCGCTTGAGGAACTCCAGCAGTTGTGGGGTCACGAACTCGGAGATCTTGTCCATTTCATTGGCGTCCCAATGCTGCTGCAGGGACTGGAAGTGGCTGCGGGCCGCTTCGATGAAACGCTCTTCGTTGAACCAGGCCGGTGCGTTGATCACCGGGCGGGCTGCGGCAGGCGCTGCCGAACCACCGAAGATCGAACCCATGGCTGGCTTCTGCTCGAACACTTCACGCTGCATCGGCGCGCCGGCTGGAGCCAGTTGCTCCTGCTGCTTGCGGCGACGGGCGGCGATGAAACGGAAGACCAGGAAGGCGATGACCGCCATGATCAGGATGTCGAAGATCTGCATGCCCTGGAAGCCGTCGCCCATGAACATGGAAGCGAGCAGGCCACCGGCCGCGATACCGGCCAGAGGGCCCAACCAGCGCGAAGCACCGCCGGCCTTGGCAGCGGCGCCGGCAGCACCGGCTGCGCCTGCGGTCGCGGCAGCACCGCCTGCACCGGCGGATGGAGCCATTTGGCTGGTCTGGTGAGTCGGTGCCGCGCCCGAGCTTTTGCCGCCACCGAAGCGTTTGGCGTTGGCGTCGAGGCTCATCGTCAGGCCGATGCACAACGCCATGGCGATGCTAAGAAAACGTTTCATAAAGGGAATTCCCATTTGTGGATTGCACGCGCGCCATGTTGCACAGGTGTAGTGACAGTGGCTAGCGACATAATGTTTCGGGCTTTTGCGTAAGACCGAATCAGAATGGTCTGTAGGACTTATTACAGATATTGGCCCCCGCTCGTTGAAAACAAGGGCGGGCCAATAACCTTCATGTTGGCAAATGTTTCAGACCGCTTCGAGCTTCGCGTAGCCCATCATCAGCCATTTGCTGCCTTCGGCGAAGTTCACCTGCACCCGTGCCTGGGCACCGGCGCCTTCGAAGTTGAGAATCACCCCTTCGCCGAAGATCGCATGCTTGACCTGCTGGCCCAGGCTGAACGGGGTTTCCGGAATCTCGGAACCGGCGAACATGCTGCTGGAGTTCTGCTGCTGACCGCCGCCGAACGGGCGGCTGACGCTGTTGGACAGGCGCACTTCCTGGATCAGGCCCTTCGGCACTTCACGTACGAAGCGCGACACCTTGTTGTAGGTCTCGCTGCCGTAGAGGCGTCGGGTCTCGGCGTAGGTCATCACCAGGTTCTGCATCGCGCGGGTGATGCCTACGTAGGCCAGGCGGCGTTCTTCCTCAAGGCGGCCGGGCTCTTCCAGGCTCATCTTGTGGGGGAACAGGCCTTCTTCCATGCCCACCAGGAACACATACGGGAACTCCAGGCCCTTGGCGCTGTGCAAGGTCATCAACTGGATGCTGTCTTCATGCTCATCGGCCTGGGTGTCGCCGGCTTCCAGGGATGCATGGCCGAGGAAAGCGGCGAGCGGAGTCAACTCTTCGTCTTCCTCGGTGTTTTCGAACGCGCGGGCGGCGCTGACCAGTTCCTCAAGGTTTTCTACCCGGGCCTGGCCTTTCTCGCCTTTTTCCGCTTCGTGATAGGCAATCAGCCCGGACTGCTCGATCACCGTCTGGGTCATCAGGTGCAGGGGCATTTCCGAACATTTGGCGGCGAGGTTCTCGATCAGCTCGACAAATACCCCCAGCGCGCCAGCAGCACGCCCCGTCAGGCCTTTATTGGCGATGAGCAGGCGCATGGACTCCCACATCGACACATCGGCATGGCGCGCGTGGTCGCGAATCGCCTCGACGGTTTTCTCACCGATGCCGCGCGCCGGGATATTGATGACCCGCTCCAGCGCCGCATCGTTGCCACGGCCTTCGAGCAAACGCAGGTAAGCCATGGCGTTCTTGATTTCCGCACGCTCGAAGAAGCGCTGGCCGCCATAAATGCGGTACGGGATGCGCTCGCGCAGCAAAGCCTCTTCCAGCACCCGCGATTGGGCGTTGGAGCGGTACAGGATCGCGATGTCGCTGCGCGCCAGGCCGGTTTTCAGTGCGCTTTCGATGGTTTCCACCACGTAGCGTGCTTCATCGTGCTCGTTGAACGCGGCGTACAGGTTGATCGCTTCGCCTTCGCCACCGTCGGTCCACAGCTCTTTGCCCAGGCGCCCGGTGTTATTGGCGATCAAGGCGTTGGCGGCCTTGAGGATGCCGGCGGTGGAGCGGTAGTTCTGCTCCAGGCGGATGGTGACCGCGTCCGGGAAGTCTTCGGAATACTGGTAGATGTTCTCGATTTTCGCGCCACGCCAGCCGTAGATCGACTGGTCGTCGTCGCCCACCACCATCAGGCTGTCGCCGCCCTTGGCCAGCAGGCGCAACCAGGCGTACTGCACGGCGTTGGTGTCCTGGAATTCGTCCACCAGAATGTGACGGAAGCGTTTCTGGTAATGGGCCAGCAAGCCCGGGTTGTCGCGCCACAGGTCGAGGGCGCGCAGCAGCAGCTCGGAGAAGTCGATGACACCGGCGCGTGCGCAGGCCGCCTCGTAGGCCTCATAGATGCTGCGCATGGTGGCCAGGAACAAATCGCCGCTGGCCTGGATGTGCTGCGGGCGCAGGCCTTCGTCTTTCTGGCCGTTGATAAACCACTGGGCCTGGCGCGCCGGCCAGCGCTGCTCGTCGAGACCCAGCTCGCGGATCACGCGCTTGACCAGGCGTTGCTGGTCATCGCTGTCGAGGATCTGGAAGGTCTGGGCCAGGCCCGCTTCCTGCCAGTGTGCCCGCAGCAGGCGGTGTGCCAGGCCGTGGAAGGTGCCCACCCACATGCCGGCCGGGCTGATGCGCATCAACTGCTCGATGCGATGGCGCATCTCGGCAGCGGCCTTGTTGGTGAAGGTCACCGACAGGATGGAGTGCGGGGACGCGTTCTCGACCTGGATCAACCAGGCGATACGGTGCACCAGCACTCGGGTTTTACCGGAGCCAGCACCGGCCAGGACCAACTGACGGCCAACGGGGGCTGCTACGGCCTGGCGTTGGGCATCGTTGAGGGAGTTCAGCAAAAGAGAGAGATCATCGCGCATCGGCGCATTCTATGGGCCTAAGGAGACTCGGGCAAATCCCAATGCCGGGTGGTCGACGCAAAACGTCACGCGTGATCCCGCCGGGGCAAATATTCCGGCAGGACTGATGACCGGTAAGTCATGGCCCACAGCCCGCGCGGAGCCTCGCTCAAGGGGTCTGGCACCAAGGTTTGCGGCCAATCACTGCATGATTTTTATGATCTGGAGCAGTTTGGCCCAAGCGCTTGCTTGTGTATGCTCCGTCGACGTTTCGGGCTCACCATTATAAGAACACTGCCTATGACTCTCAGCACCGACCTGCTCGGCACCTCGACGGCGCCCGCGCAGGTTATCCGCAAACATTACGCCACCGAGATGGCGGTCGAGCGCACACGCCTGCTATACCAGGGCTCGTTGCTGCCCACCTTATTAATGCTGGTCAACGGCCTGGTCTGCGCCTGGCTGCTATGGAACCCCAAGCAATACCTGCTGGACAGCATCTGGCTGGTCTGGCTGCTGGCCCTGGTGGCGATGCGCGTGATCCAGGTGGCAGCCTTTGATTCAGCCATGCCCAGCCGGCAGGCCCAACCGATCTGGCGGCGCATGTTCATGCTCGGCTCGGCGGTCAGTGGCCTGACCTTGGCCACCGCAGCCATCGCCCTGGTGCCGGTCGACAGCTTTATCCAGCAGGCCTGGGTGTTCGGCCTGATCGGTGCGGCGACGTTGTCAGCCAGCGTCGCCTACGCAGTTAGCTTTCCGGCGTTCTTGTCCTTTGCCTTGCCCTGCCTGGTGCCGGCCATTGCCTATCTGTTCTGGAGTGGCGCCCCGCAGCAACAGGGCTGGGGTGTGCTCGGCCTGATCCTGCTGGCCTCCCTGAGCGTGGTGGCGTGGCAGGTCAATCGCCTGATCCAGCGTGGGCTGTTGCGGCGGTTCCAGAACCAGGCATTGATCGAGCATCTACAGCAGGCGCAGCAGCGCAGCGAGCAACTGAATCAGGATCTGGTGCGCGAAGTCGAGCAGCGGCGTCAGGTTGAGCAGGAGCTGCGTGAGGCGCAAGTCGGCCTGCAGGACCGCATGGCGCAACGCAGCCAGGAACTGGACGCCGCCAGCCTAGCCCTGAATAAAAGCGAGGCGCGCCTGGCCATGGCCCTGCAAGCCAGTGAACTGGGCCTGTGGGACTGGAACCTGCAAACCGACGAGGTTCATCACACCCAGCTCAAGGAGCTGTTCGGCCTGGAGCCCGAGCACGTCACGGCCATGCTCGGCCACCTCAAGCCGCGCCTGCACCCTGACGACCTGCCGCTGCTCAAGCGGGCGCTGGTGGAGCACCTCAAGGGGCGCACTGAGGATTACCAGGTGGAATACCGCGTGCGCCATGGCGATGGCCACTGGGTATGGATCGAAGACCGCGGTCGCGCCGTGGAGCGTGCACCCAGCGGGCGAGTGATTCGAATGCTCGGCACCCGCCGCGACATCAGCGCCGGCAAAGCCCTGGAAGAGCAGCAGCGGTTGGCCTCGACCGTATTCGAGGCAGCCAGCGAAGGCATCGTGATCCTTGACCCGGACTACGCGCTGATCGCGGTCAACCAGGCTTTCAGCCGCGTCACCGGCTTTGAAATCGACGATATGCTCGGTCGCAATGTCGTCGAGCTGCCCAGCAGCCGTGATGCCCGGCGCCACTTCCCGGTGATCCGCCAAGCCTTGCTCAGCCACGGCACCTGGCAGGGCGAGTTGGTGGAAACACGCAAGAACGGTGAGCTGTATCCACAGTGGCTGCAACTGAATGTAGTGCGTGATGTTCGCGGAAACGTCAGCCATATCGTGGGCTTCTTCGCCGATTTGTCAGCGCGGCGCGAATCCGAGGAGCGCATGCGCTACCTCACCCACTACGATGAGTTGACCGGCCTGGCCAACCGCTCGTTGTTCCGCGAACGGCTGCGCGAGGCGCATCAGCGTGTACGCCAAGGCGGGCGCAGCCTGGCGTTGCTGCATATCAACCTCGACCGCTTCAAGTTGCTCAATGACAGCCTGGGTCATGAAGTGGCCGACCAGTTGCTGCAAAAAATGGCCCGTCGGTTGATCAATGCCTTGCCCGAGGCCGACACCATCGCGCGTTTGTCCGGCGATGAATTCGCCGTGCTGTTCGACGCCTACGGCAACCTGTCGAGCCTGGCCCGAGTGGCCACGCGGCTGCTGGCCAAGCTGCGGGTGCCGGTGACGGTAGAAGGGCATGAGTTGGTGGTGAGTGCGTCGATGGGGATCAGTCTGTTGCCGGATAACGCGCGGGAAATTTCTGCGCTGGTCAGTCAATCGAACATGGCCATGCAGCACGCCAAGCACCTGGGCGGCAATAACTTCCAGTTCTACACCGACAGCCTGCAAGCCAGCACCCTGGAGCGTTTGCAGCTGGAAAACCATCTGCGCAAGGCCATTGATGAGCGCCAGCTCACGGTGTTCTACCAGCCGAAACTGTGCCTGGCCACGGGCAAGCTTAACGCTGCCGAAGCGCTGATCCGCTGGGAGCACCCGCAATGGGGCATGGTGCCGCCAGGCGACTTTATCGGCCTGGCCGAAGAAACGGGCCTGATCGTACCGCTGGGCGAATTCGTGCTGCGCCAGGCGTGCTGGCAGGCCTGTGAGTGGCAGCGCCAGGGGCTGGCACCGATCCGCGTGTCGGTGAACCTCTCGGTGCACCAGTTGCGCCAGGGCAAGCTGGTCAGCCTGGTGCGCCAGGTATTGGAAGAGACCGGCCTGGACCCGCAATACCTTGAGCTGGAGCTGACCGAAAGCCAGTTGCTCGACAGTGTTGAACACATCATTGCGACCTTCCAGCAACTGCGCGACCTGGGCGTGAAGCTGGCGATCGACGACTTTGGCACCGGCTATTCATCCCTCAGTTACCTCAAGCGTATCCCTGTGGATTACGTGAAGATCGACCAGACCTTTATCCGCGGCCTCGGCCAGGGGCGGGAAGACGCCGCTATTACCCGAGCGATCATTGCGATGGCGCACGGCTTGGCGCTCAAGGTGGTGGCCGAAGGCGTGGAAGATCAGCAGCAGCTGGATTTCCTGCGTACAGAACGATGCGATGAGGTGCAGGGCTACCTGATCAGTCGGCCGATGGAGGCCGAGGGGCTGGCAGATTTGTTACGCAACAATGCAGATTTTCCCTGAAGACAGTCCTCACGCCCATATGGCTACAAGGCAGCTACCCGCTGATTCAAAGGGCATCAGGGCGATTTAGTGATGCATCGGGCGGGCAAAACGACAATTCTTGTAGTATAACTACAAGCTTGCTACATCCCTGGCCCCGCCAATAACAAGAGTCCTGCCCTTTGAACCTGTTGCAACATATCGCCCAGTCGCGCCACCTGTTACGCAAATCGGAACTCAAGGTTGCCGATCACGTGCTGCTTGACCCTGCGGCCGTGATGCACAGTTCCATGGCCGATCTGGCCCACAGTGTGGGCATCAGCGAGCCGACCATCGTGCGCTTCTGCCGCGCCATCGGTTGCTCCGGATTCCAGGACTTGAAGCTCAAGCTGGCCCAGAGCCTGGCCGCCGGCGCGAGCTTCGGCCAATTTGCGATTCACGAAGACGATTCCGTCGCCGACTACAGCCTGAAAATCTTCGACACCACCTTGCACACGCTCATGGAGGTGCGCGAGAAGCTTGACCCGGTGGAGTTGCAAAAGGCGGTGACCGCCATGTCCCAGGCCCAGCGTGTGGAGTTCTATGGTTTCGGCGCGTCCGGTGCGGTGGCGGCCGACGCCCAGCACAAATTTTTCCGCCTGCTGCTGACCGCGGCGGCCTACAGCGACCCGCACATGCAGGCGATGTCGGCGGTGACCTTGAAGCCGACCGACGTGGCGATCTGCATTTCCCAGTCGGGCCGCTCCAAAGACCTGCTGATCACCGCCAACCTGGTGCGTGAAAGCGGCGCGACGTTGATTACCTTGTGCCCGAGCCAGACGCCGTTGGCGGAGCTGTCCACGGTCAACCTGGCGATCGATGTGCACGAAGACACCGAGATCTACACCCCGCTGACCTCGCGTATCGCTCACCTGGTGGTGATCGACGTGCTGGCGATGGGCGTGGCCATGGCGCGGGGCCCGAGCCTGGTCAACCACCTCAAGAGCGTCAAGCGCAGCTTGCGCAGCCTGCGGTTGTCGCCCAAGTCCGTCAAAGCCCTCGACGACTGATCCAGGGCCATACACGCTCACAATGTGGGAGGGGGCCTGCTCCCGATAGCGGTGGGTCAGTCAAAGAGAAATTGGCTGATGTACCGTAATCGGGAGCAAGCCCCCTCCCACATTTGGATTGTTTACCTATTCGGAAGATTCATCGTCCTGTAACCCCCGCGCCGTTAAACCGTCATCGCTACAACCCATCCTGTACTCCCCGTACTCGCATTGGGAGACTCCAAATGGCCCGGCCCTACGAAGACAGCAACAGCTCCGTCAAAACCCGTCGTCAGCAGGAAGACCAGCGCCGCATGGCGTTCCGTCGCGCAATCGAAGACCGCTGCGACCAGCGTCAGCTGCAGCAGAGCATCAGTGACTACCCGGAACTCCATTGGCAGGCGCCCGCGGCTGCCCAGCGAAACGTTCAGCCAACGCGCTGATCTGCACCCGTTCGCTGCGGATAAAGCCCAGGAACGCATGGGCCACCGGTGACAGGCGCTTGGCTTTGGCCTGCACCAGGCACCAACTGCGGTACAGCGGCAGTTCTTCCACCGGCAGCTCCTTGAGCCCGCCGGTGGCCAGTTCCATATTGACCGCGTGGCGCGTCAGCAAGGCCACGCCAAGGCCGGCGCAGACGCATTCACGTTGCGCCTCGGCGGAGGCCACTTCCACCGTCTGGGTGAAGTGCACGCGTTTCTCCTTGAAATACTCCTCGCAAGCCAGCCGTGTGCCGGAACCCGGTTCGCGCAGCAACAGCGTGTAGGGTTCCAAGTCCTGCAAGCGCAGCGGCCCTTGCAGGCTCAAGGGGTGATCGGGTGGGGCTACGGCCACGATCGGGTTGTTGAGAAACGGCAGGAATTCCAGGCCCATGTCCTGGGGCACCATGGACATGATCACCAGGTCGTCGCGGTTGTCGGAGAGGCGCCGAATCACCTGGGCGCGGTTGACCACGGTCAGGTGCAGCTGTACTTCGGGATGCTGGCGCTTGAACGCGGCGAACAGGTGCGGCACGAAGTACTTGGCGCTGGACTCAATCGCGAGCTTTAGCTGGCCTTGCAAAGAACCCTGCATGTCCGACAGCTGCATATCGAGGTTTTCCAGGCGCCCGAAGATATCCCGACTGGCCCGTTGCAAGGCTTCGGCAGCTTCGGTCATGTAGAGCTTTTTGCCGACATAATCGAACAGCGGCTGGCCGATCAGCTCTTCCAGCTGGCGAATTTGCAGGCTAACGGCCGGTTGTGTGAGAGACATTTCCTCGGCGGCGCGGCTGTAGGAGCGCAAATCACACACTTCATTGAAGATCTGCAATTGACGCAATGTCATACGCATCAAAGACTTACGCATTATTCGATTCCTCTCTCCCCAGGCCGGCCGGCCAACTATAAGTCTTTACTTATGCACGACCCAATAATTATTGATTTTTGTTAATCCCTCCACGGGCTTAGTGTGTGCCTGCGACTGGCTTGAAACATTTGGTCACGCGCCGACCCGGCTCCAGCGGGTCGAAGAACGCAGCAATCGGCTCAAGGGAATTTCCAAGTGATAAAAAAGATCCTGATCGCCAACCGTGGTGAAATTGCCGTACGAATCGTGCGTGCCTGCGCCGAGATGGGCATTCGCTCGGTCGCGGTTTACTCGGACGCCGACCGCCATGCCTTGCACGTCAAGCGTGCCGACGAAGCCCACAGCATTGGCGCCGAGCCGCTGGCCGGCTACCTGAACCCGCGCAAGCTGGTGAACCTGGCGGTGGAAACCGGTTGTGATGCGCTGCACCCCGGCTACGGCTTCCTGTCGGAAAACGCCGAGCTGGCGGATATCTGCGCCGAACGTGGAATTAAATTCATCGGCCCTTCGGCTGAAGTGATTCGCCGCATGGGCGACAAGACTGAAGCCCGCCGCAGCATGATCAAGGCCGGCGTGCCGGTTACACCCGGTACCGAAGGCAACGTTGCCGACATCGCCGAGGCCCTCACCGAAGGCGACCGCATTGGTTATCCGGTGATGCTCAAGGCCACCTCCGGTGGCGGCGGTCGCGGTATCCGTCGTTGCAACAGCCGCGAAGAACTCGAACAAGCCTTCCCCCGCGTGATCTCCGAAGCCACCAAGGCCTTCGGCTCGGCGGAAGTGTTCCTGGAAAAATGCATCGTCAATCCCAAGCACATCGAGGCGCAGATCCTTGGTGACAGCTTCGGCAACGTGGTGCACTTGTTCGAGCGCGATTGCTCGATCCAGCGCCGCAACCAGAAGCTCATCGAAATCGCTCCGAGCCCGCAACTGACCCCGGAACAGCGCGCCTACATCGGCGACCTGTCGGTGCGCGCGGCCAAGGCCGTGGGCTACGAGAATGCCGGCACCGTGGAGTTCCTGCTCGCCGAAGGCGAGGTGTACTTCATGGAGATGAACACCCGGGTGCAGGTGGAACACACCATCACCGAAGAAATCACCGGGATCGACATTGTCCGCGAGCAGATCCGCATCGCCTCAGGCCTGCCGTTATCGGTAAAGCAGGAAGACATTCAGCACCGTGGCTTCGCGTTGCAGTTTCGCATCAACGCCGAAGACCCGAAGAACAACTTCCTCCCAAGCTTCGGCAAGATCACCCGTTACTACGCGCCCGGCGGCCCCGGCGTGCGTACCGACACAGCGATCTACACCGGCTACACCATCCCGCCGTTCTACGACTCCATGTGCCTGAAACTGGTGGTCTGGGCGTTGACCTGGGAAGAAGCCATGGACCGCGGCCTGCGTGCCCTGGACGACATGCGCCTGCAAGGCGTGAAGACCACTGCCGCCTATTACCAGGAAATCCTGCGTAACCCGGAATTCCGCAGCGGCCAGTTCAACACCAGTTTTGTGGAAAGCCACCCTGAGCTGACCAACTACTCGATCAAGCGCAAACCCGAAGAGCTGGCCCTGGCCATCGCCGCCGCCATCGCCGCCCACGCAGGCCTGTGAGGAACATAATAATGAGCAAGAAAATCTTCGTAACCGACACTATCCTGCGCGACGCCCACCAATCGTTGCTGGCGACCCGCATGCGCACCGACGACATGCTGCCGATCTGCGACAAACTCGACAAAGTCGGCTACTGGTCCCTGGAAGTCTGGGGCGGCGCGACCTTCGACGCCTGCGTACGCTTCCTCAAGGAAGACCCGTGGGAGCGCCTGCGCAAACTGCGCGCCGCGTTGCCTAACACGCGCCTGCAAATGCTCCTGCGTGGCCAGAACCTGCTGGGCTACCGCCATTACAGCGACGATGTGGTCAAGGCCTTCGTGGCCAAGGCTGCCGTCAACGGTATCGACGTATTCCGCATCTTCGATGCCATGAACGACGTGCGTAACCTGCGCGTGGCCATCGAGGCGGTAAAAGCCGCTGGCAAACACGCCCAGGGCACCATCGCCTACACCACCAGCCCGGTGCACACCGTCGAGGCTTTTGTGGCCCAGGCCAAGCAGCTGGAATCCATGGGTTGCGACTCGATCGCGATCAAGGACATGGCCGGCCTGCTGACTCCGTATGCCACCGGTGAGCTGGTCAAGGCGCTGAAAACCGAGCAGAGCCTGCCGATCTTTATCCACTCTCACGACACCGCCGGTTTGGCTGCGATGTGCCAACTCAAGGCCATCGAAAACGGTGCCGACCATATCGACACCGCGATCTCCAGCTTCGCCTGGGGCACCAGCCACCCGGGCACCGAGTCGATGGTCGCCGCCCTTAAAGGCAGCGAATTCGACACCGGCCTCGACCTGGAACTGCTGCAAGAGATCGGCCTGTACTTCTATGCCGTGCGCAAGAAGTACCACCAGTTCGAAAGCGAATTCACCGCCGTCGACACCCGTGTGCAAGTCAACCAGGTACCGGGCGGGATGATTTCCAACCTGGCCAACCAGTTGAAAGAGCAGGGTGCTCTCAACCGCATGAGCGAAGTGCTGGCTGAAATTCCACGGGTGCGTGAAGACCTCGGCTTCCCGCCCCTGGTGACCCCGACTTCGCAGATCGTCGGCACCCAGGCGTTCTTCAACGTGCTGGCCGGTGAGCGCTACAAGACCATCACCAACGAAGTGAAGCTGTACCTGCAAGGCGGCTACGGCAAGGCGCCGGGCACGGTGAACGAGAAGTTGCGTCGCCAGGCCATCGGCAGCGAAGACGTGATCGACGTGCGCCCAGCTGACCTGCTCAAGCCGGAGATGACCAAGCTGCGCGGCGAAATCGGCGCATTGGCCAAGTCCGAAGAAGACGTGCTGACCTACGCCATGTTCCCGGACATCGGGCGCAAGTTCCTCGAGGAACGCGACGCCGGCACCCTGACGCCAGAGGTGCTGCTGCCTATCCCTGAGGCCGGCGGCGTGGCCCGTGCCGGTGGTGAAGGCGTGCCGACCGAGTTCGTTATCGACGTGCACGGCGAAAGCTACCGCGTGGACATCACCGGGGTCGGCGTGAAAGCCGAAGGCAAACGCCACTTCTACCTGTCCATCGACGGCATGCCGGAAGAAGTGGTGTTCGAACCGCTCAACGAATTCGTCGGCGGTGGCGGCAGCAAGCGCAAGCAGGCCAGCGAGCCGGGGCATGTCAGCACGGCGATGCCGGGCAATATCGTCGATGTGCTGGTCAAGGAGGGCGATGTGGTCAAGGCCGGCCAGGCCGTGCTGATCACCGAAGCGATGAAGATGGAAACCGAAGTGCAGGCTGCGATTGCCGGTAAGGTGACCGCCGTTCACGTGGCCAAAGGCGACCGGGTGAACCCTGGCGAAATCCTGATTGAAATCGAAGGCTGATCCAGCCTTCGACACGACCGTTTAATCCTCGGGGGGGCAGGTGCTCCCCTTTTTTTTGCCTGATGATCAGGCTACGTCATGGCTCAGAACGCTATCGCCCACTGGCCCATCACCCCTTGATTGCGGCTGTGGTTGCCGAACTCGGCGGAATAGGTCAGGCCCACGCTGTGTGTGTCCGACAGCGCCATGTCCAGGCCGGTACGCAGCGCCAGGCTGTTACGGTCCAGTGAGGTGCCGCCGATGGTGAACGAGCTGTCGAAGTCCTCGCGTTTTTCCCCGGCGAAGGACTGGCGCACATGGCTGCCGACGTCGCCATACAGATGTTTCCAGCTGGTGCTCAGGTGCGGTTTGAGCGTGATTTGGTTGCCCAAGGCAAAGTCGCGGGTCAAACGCAGGCCAAAGGTACTGCTGAAGTTTTGCTGGGTCTGTGCACCAACGTCCAGCGCGCTATCGCCACCCTTCTCCACGAAGCGGTCGCGCTGATAACGCTGGAAACCCAGTGCGGCAAAGGGCTTGGCGCGTAAGCCACCTGTATGAAATTGATAGCCCAGTTCGGCGAAGGCGTTTTGGCTCCGCGCTTTGTACTTGCCCGTGAGGTGTTCGCGGTAATTGATGAAGTCGAAATCGACATTGCGTTGGTTCTGCCCGCTATGCCTGCTGTAGAGCGCGCCCAGGCGCAGTGCCAGCGGCCCGTCCTGGCGCACCGCATAAGCGCCCAGATGCCAGCTGTCCAGTTCGCCTTTGAAACGTTTGGCGCTCAGGTCACTGCCCGACTTACCGCCCACCACGCCGAGTCGCCAGGCGTTGTCGGCCGACCAGTCGGCGCCCAGCAGCAAGCCTTGGCTGCGTTGCTTCAAACCAACGCTTCCGTGTTGAGCATCCAGAGTGCCGGCGCCGCCCAAGGCTTGGAGCCATACACGGCTGCCCTCGTCGGTGTCGTTATCCAGCTGACGTACTGCCGACAGCAGGCTGGCGTTCAATTGTTTCATGCTGTTTTGGGTGGCGCTGCCCAGGTTGGCGTTCTGGCTACCCGCCAATTGTTCCAGTACCGCGCCCAATCGCCCTGGCTCCAGGCTGCCCAGGTACTCGCCGTATTGCTCAAGTCGGTATTTTTCCCACTCGTTCAGTTCGTCCGACGCCAGCAGGTCATCCACCGCGGCGTCGAGCACACGGGCGACGCTCAGGCCATTGCGGCTGGTGGCATGGTCAGCGAAGTAGAAGTCTTCGGGCGCGGGTAGGGCCGGTTCATGAGGGCTTTTCTCACTGTGCTCCGCGAGCGGATCGAACCATTCGCTGTCTGGCTCCATGTCGCCCCGTGCCTGTGCGTATTGAGCACAGGTGGCCCCCAGCGCGAGGGTGATGGCGAGTACGAGTTGTTTCTGAATAAGCGGCATGTAAACCCACCTCTTGATGTATGAGGCGGGGAATTTAGCGGGGCACTCGGAGGATAACTGTCAGGCCAGGCAGTGCTCGTTTGCGGGAGATGTCTCTAGCCTGATGCGAAAAAGACTGCAGCAGGATCGGCACCGTAAGGTTGCGGTCGATTGTTACTTGACTGACCTCATCCTCGTTTTACATACCCCTTGCCAAAATGGCGTTCCATCCGCGCCTGGATCAGTTCCAGCCCGAGGGACATGATCCAATAGATGATTGCCGCGGTGCTGAGCATCTCGATGTAGCGATAACTGGAGCGCCCGTAGGATTGCGCCAGGAACATCACTTCCCACACGCCCATCACCGAGATCAGTGACGAGTCCTTGAGCATGGAGATGAACTGGTTGGTCGCCGGCGGGATGATGGTGCGCATGGCCTGGGGCAGGGTGACGTGCCAGAAGATCGCGCTGTCGCGCATGCCCAGGGCCAGCGCGGCTTCCCGTTGCCCATGAGGGACGCCCAGGATACCGGCGCGGAAGATTTCGCTCAGGTAAGCGCCGTAGTTCAGCGACAGCGCGATGATCCCCGCGACGATGGCACCCGGCACCAGGCCCAGCTGCGGCAGGCCGAGGTAGATCAGCAGGATCTGGATCAGCAACGGCGTGCCACGGAAAAACGACGCGTAAAAGCTGGCTATGCCAAAGGCCACGGCACTCTTGGACAAGCGCCCGAGCGCAGTGACAAAGCCCAGCACCGACGAAGCGGCAATCGAACACAGGCACAGGAACAGCGTCAGCGCTGCGCCTTGCAGGAAGCCATTGGGGGCCAGGTGCAGGCCAACCAGGTTGGGCAGCTTGTCGAGGATGATCGAGAACTTCAGGTCAAAGCTCAGGAAGAAACTGGCAAACAGGGCGAACAGGGCCGCCCAGGTCAGGTAAAGCCGCGTGCGAAAGCCCAGCAGGGCGCGCGCAGGTTTTGGAGGAACACTCATTGGCTGATATCGGCACCGATCCATTTTTGCGACAGTTTGCTCAGGGTGCCGTCCTGTTTCAACTGGGCAAACACCTCACGCACCTTGGCGTCCCACTGAGCGTCGCCTTTTTCGATGGCGACCGAATTGGGTTCGGCGTACAGCGGCGCGCCGGCGAGCTTGAAGCGTTTGTCTTCGTTCAGGCGCGGCTGGGCGGTGACCAGGTTGGTGAGGATTGCATCCAGGCGCACACCGGCGCCCAGGCCGAGGTCCTGGAAGGCGACGTTATCGGTGTCGTACGGGGCGATCTGCACGTCCTCGAACGGGTACTGCAGTTGAGTGTCTTCGGCGCCTTCGATCACCAGGTTCTTGTTCAGATAGCTTTCGTAGCTGGAGGCGCTGGTGAGCCCGACCTTTTTACCGCTCAGGTCCTTGGCGCCATGGATGCTGTCATCTTTGGCATTGACCACGATTACGGCGGGGGAGGCGTAGTACTCCACCGGGAAATCAAACACCTCGGCGCGGGCCTTGCTCGGGGTCATGGAGCAGATGCAGATGTCGTAGCGACCGCTCCAGCGGCCAGCGGCGATCACGTCCCACGACGGCGTTTCCAGACGCAGTTTCACACCGAGCTTTTGCGCGACGGCCTTGGCCACATCGACATCGAAGCCGTCGAGTTGGTTTTGGTCGTTGAGGAACGAGAACGGCGGGTAGCTTTCCATCAGCACACCCACCAGTTCTTTCTTCTTCTCAATCCGGTCCAGGGTCGCGCCGCCAAAGGCTTGGGTGGAGGCAGCAAGCATCGTCAGGCCCAAGGCCAATAGCGGTTTAAGTTTCAAAGTGGGCACCTGAATAAAAAAGAGTTGTTATGAACCGAATTGAACGTATTAAATAGTTATAAGAACGACTCTCATAGTGAGTTATTTTCATAAGCTTATGAGTAAAAAGCATATGGGCGCAGTAAGCACAGTAATTCTGGACGGCGGCATGGGCCGTGAACTGCAACGACGCGGTGCGCCCTTCAGGCAGCCGGAGTGGTCGGCGCTGGCCTTGAGCGAAGCACCGCAGGCGGTGGAGGCGGTGCATGCGGCCTATATCGACAGCGGCGCCAACGTGATTACCAGCAACAGCTACGCGGTGGTGCCGTTTCATATCGGTGAGGCGCGGTTTGCTGCCGAAGGCCAGGCCCTGGCGGCACTGGCGGGTGAATTGGCCAGAAGGGCGGTGCAGGCTTCGGGCAAAGCCGTGCGTGTGGCCGGCTCGTTGCCGCCGTTGTTTGGTTCGTATCGTCCCGACCTGTTCGAGCCGCAGCGCGTGTCTGAATTGCTGACACCGCTGGTGCAGGGCCTGGCACCCCATGTCGATCTGTGGCTGGCGGAGACCCAGAGCTCAATCGTCGAAGCGCGGGCGATTCATGCGGGTCTGCCGAAGGATGGCAAGCCGTTCTGGCTGTCGTTTACCTTGAAAGATGAAGACACCGACGATGTACCGCGCCTGCGTTCCGGCGAACCGGTGGCGGATGCGGCCGAAGCGGCGGCGCAGCTGGGCGTGCAAGTGTTGCTGTTCAATTGCAGCCAGCCGGAAGTGATCGGCGCGGCGATCGATGCCGCGCGCCAAACCTTCGAGCGGCTGGGCGTGGCGATTCAGATCGGCGCCTACGCCAACGCCTTCCCGCCACAGCCCAAGGAAGCCACGGCCAACGACGGCCTGGACCCCTTGCGCGAGGATCTCGACCCACCGGGCTACCTGCAGTGGGCCGCGGACTGGCAAAAGCGTGGTGCCAGCCACTTGGGCGGTTGCTGCGGGATCGGGCCGGAGCACATTGCGGTGCTGGCCCAGAAGCTGGTCTAAGCCTTAAAGCGCCTGGCGGCGACACTCCGCCAGGCCCTTCAACTGCCCGGAACCTGCCTGGTTCGCCTCGGACAACCACGCCTCAAACCCCGCGCCCACCGTCGGCCACTCCGAATCCAGAATCGAATACCAGGCCGTATCCCGGTTCTGCCCCTTCACCACCATATGCTGGCGAAACACCCCTTCAAAACTGAACCCCAACCGCTCAGCCGCATATTTGGAGCGGGCGTTGCCGTTGTTGCACTTCCACTCCAGGCGTCGGTAGCCCTGCTCGAAGGCGTATTTGGCCAAGAGGTACACCGCCTCGGTGCTTTTGGGTGAGCGCTGCATCGGCGCGCCGAAGGTGACATGGCCGATTTCGATACGGCCCTGGGCCGGTACGATGGACATCAGGCTGAGGATGCCCTGCACCTGGCCGGACGCACGGTCGACCACGCTGAAGAAATACGGATCGCTATTCGCCGCATGGTTGTTCAACCACGCATCGAACGCGGCGCGCTCGGCAAACGGGCCGTAAGGCAGGTAGTCCCACAGCTTGGGGTCGGCACCGGGGCCTTCGAGGGCTTGCCACAATTGATCGGCGTGGCGCGCCGGGTCGAGTTTTTCCAGGCGGATAAAGCGCCCTTCGAGCAGTTGCGCGGTGGGCGCCGGGGCGCCTTTCCAGTCGGCGAGGGAAGTAGACATGCTGCGCTCCTTAAAGACCTTTGCGAAATTGAATGAAGCCAGGGCGTTCGGCGATGCGCTCGTAGAGTTGGATCGCGGTGGCGTTGGTCTCGTGGGTCAGCCAGTGGACCTTGCAGCAGCCGTCGGCCTTGGCAGTGGCGTAGACGAACTCGATCAGTTTACGGCCGACACCAGTGCCGCGCTGAGCCGGGTCCACCAGCAGGTCCTGCAGGTAGCAGGAGTTTTCGATGCTCCAGTTGGAACGGTGGTAGATGAAATTGACCATGCCCACCGCCTTGCCATCCTGCCAGGCCAACGCGGAGTGGGTCGGCTCATTGGGATCGATCAGGCGCTGCCAGGTGCTCTGGCTGACGGCGTCCGGCAGTTCGGTGTTGTAGAACGTCAAGTACGCCTGCCACAGCGGCAGCCAGGCGGCGTGGTCGGCCGCGGTGACCTGGCGGATGTCGATCTGGCTCATTCTGAAACTCCTTGGGGTATAAAGCGCGCGAGGGTCTGGTCGCGTATATCGGCGCTGGCGGCCAGCCCGTCGCGCACACCGGCGATGTCCGCCGCGCTGCGGTTCTGGCTGAGCTTGCGTTTGCCGATCAGGCGCTCGATCGGCAGGCTGAAGCCGACGATGGCCTTGAGCATGCCGTCAATGTAGTCGGCCGGGGCGTCGCTGACTTTCCACGGTTGTGCGCGGTTGCCCTCGTGGCGGTCGGTGAGGGCGCTGACCACGCCGAGCACCCGTTCGGCATCGGTAAACACCTCGGCCTTGCCATAGGCATGCACCGCGATGTAATTCCAGGTGGGCACCACTTTGCCGTGCTCAGCCTTGGCCGGGTAAAACGCCGGACTGACGTAGGCCTCGGCGCCGGCAAAGATCACCAGGGCTTCGCTGCCGTTTTGCAGGTCGCGCCACTGCGGATTGGCCTTGGCCAGGTGCCCGTACAGTGTGCCATTGGGGCCTTCATCGGGATTGAGCAGCAGCGGCAAATGGCTGGCCTGCAGGCCTTGTTCACCCAAGGTCACCAACTGCGCCAGGCGTGTGTGCTGGATCAGTTGCTGTATCTCGGGCAAGTCTTCGAGGGCAAAGGCACGAGGTGTGTACATGAATATTTTCCTTGGCGAATGCCTGCATCCTAGGCAGGCTAATGGTTCGTTGTAAGAGCCATCTAACGTCAATTTAATAGGTCCAATTCGATGCCTTCCGTAGAGCCGCCGCTGTCGTTCAACCCTGCCGGTATTGAGTTGGATCGGCGGCAAGGCCTGACACGCCAACTCTATGAAGCCTTACGCCAGCGCGTGCTGGATGGCCGGCTGGTCAGCGGTACGCGCTTGCCCGCCAGCCGTGACTTGGCGGCGGCCCTGGCGATTTCCCGTAACAGCGTGGTGCGTGCCTACGATCAGCTGTACGCCGAAGGTTTTATCGAAGGCCGCGTGGGTGACGGTACCTATGTCGCCCAACTGCCCAGCCCGAAAAAACTATCCACAAAAGTGTCCACAGGGTTATCAACAGGCTTATCCCCAGCCTTATCCACAAAATGGGCCGACTTACCGGAAGATCTCGCTGGCGAAGTTATCCACAGGTCGGCCTTGGGGCGCGTGCGAAATAACCATTTGCCACAACCGCCAGCCGGTCCGCCCAAGGCCTTTCGCGTGGGCGTGCCGGCTTTCGATCTGTTCCCGTTTGAGGTCTGGGCCAAGCTAAATGGGGCGTTCTGGCGCAAACCCGACATGGAGCAATTGTGCTACGGCGACCCGGCAGGCGATGCGCGGCTGCGCGGGTTGATCGCGGCGTACCTGCGCAGTTCGCGGGGCATGCAGTGCACGGCTGAGCAAATAGTGATCACCAGCGGCGCACAGCAGGCAATCAGCCTTTGTGCACAGTTGCTGGTAGAGCCAGGTGACGGGGTGGCAGTGGAAAACCCGGGCTATCGCGCCGCAGGCCACGCATTCGCCTTGGCCGGTGCCAATCTGCAGGGCGTGCCGGTGGACAGCGACGGCATCGATTGTCAGGTCCTGAATACCTTAGTCAATTGCCGCCTGGCCTATGTCACGCCCTCCCACCAATACCCCCTGGGCGTGGTGATGAGCCTGGCGCGGCGTCTGGAGTTGCTGGCCTGGGCCGAGCGCACCGGCGGTTGGATCGTGGAGGACGACTATGACGGCGAATACCGCTACAGCGGCGCACCGCTGGCGCCCCTGGCCGCGCTGGACCGCAGTGGGCGTGTGCTCTACGTCGGCACCTTCGGCAAAGTCGCGTTCCCGGCCTTGCGCCTGGGCTATCTGGTGTTGCCGCCTGGCCTGGTCGATGCCTTCTCGCGGCGCCGTGCGGTGGATATGCGCCACTCGGAAGTCAGCACCCAAGCCGTGATGGCCGAATTCATGGCGGCCGGACACTTCCAGCGGCATATCCGTCGGATGCGGCGTGCGGCATTGAGCCGGCGCAATGCCTTGCTCGCCGGGTGGCCGCGCGGTTTGCCGGGTGTCGGCGAGTTGCCCGTCATTGCCGCAGGGCTCCACATGACCGTGCGCGTGGACAGCCTGGCCCGCGAGCAACAGCTGCTTGAGCAGGCCCGTGCCGTGGACGTCGAAATCAATGGGTTAAGCAGTTACTGGCTGGCGCAATCCACCCCCCCGGAAGACCAGCGCGCCGGCCTGGTGCTGGGCTTTGCTGCCGTACCCGAAGCGGCCGTCGCCGAGGCCCTGGCAACGTTGCGCAGGGCCTGGCACTTCGGTTGACCATCAGTGTTGGGAAAACAAGCAGCGGGCGAGCGGCAGAGTCAGCGAGTGCGCGGCGGCGGGTGCGCACTCGTCCACACTGCGCTGAACATGCCGATCAGGTCCCGGACTTGATCTTGGTCCAGACGCGCGTCCTGGCGCGTTCGGCGTCGCGCCCCAAGGGTTTCAAGGTATAGAGCGTGGCCATCGCCGCTTCGGTTGGGTACAGGTTGGGGTTGTTGCGGATCGCGGGGTCCACCTGCTCGGTCGCGTCTTTGTTCGGGTTGGGGTAGCCGACGAAATCACTGATGGGCGCAATGACTTGCGGTTGCAGCAGGTAGTTGATGAAGGTGTAGGCGTCCTGCGGGTTCTTCGCGCCCTTGGGAATGGCCAGCATGTCGAACCAGATCGGTGCGCCTTCCTTGGGCAGGCGCATATCGACGATCACGCCGTTCTTGGCATCCTTGGCGCGGTTGGCGGCCTGGGAGAAGCTGCCGGAGTAGCCGACGGCGACGCAGATGTCGCCGTTGGCGATATCGGCCATGTATTTGGAGGAGTGGAAGTAGGTGATGTACGGGCGGATTTTCATCAGCAACGCTTCGGCTTTTTCATAGTCCTTGGGGTTGCTGCTGTTGGGGTCCAGGCCCAGGTGCTGCAAGGCCAGCGGCAGGATCTCCGAGGGTGAATCCAGCAGCGCCACGCCGCATTGCTTGAGCTTGCTGATGTTCTCTTCCTTGAAGATCAGGTCCCAGCTGTCCACCGGTGCATCGGCGCCCAATGCGGCCTTGACCTTGTCGGGGTTGAAGCCGATCAGGATGGTGCCGTACATGTAGGGCACGGCAAATTTATTGCCGGGGTCGTTGGCTTCGATCAGCTTCATCAACTTGGGATCGAGGTGGTTCCAGTTCGGCAGCTGGCTGCGATCCAGCGGCTGGAACACGCCGGCCTCGATCTGCTTGGCCAGGAACACATTGGACGGCACCACCACGTCATAGCCGGAATTGCCGGTGAGCAGCTTGGCTTCCAGGGCTTCATTGGTGTCGAAGATGTCGTAGACCAGTTTGATCGACGGGTTTTGGGCCTTGAAGTCTTCCAGAGCCTTGGGAGTGATGTAGTCGAACCAGTTGTAGACCCGCAGGTTTTTTTCTTCAGCGTGCGCGGCGGTGCTTAATACGGCGGTGCAGAGCACAAGCGACTTGAACAGATTCATTCGACTGCCCCTTCAAAACCTTCGAGAACGTTGACGGCATTGATGCCGATTTCTTCTACCGCGTAGCCGCCTTCCATCACGAACAGCGTCGGCCGGCTCAGGCGGGCGATGCGCGCGCCCATCGCCAGATAATCCGGGCTGTCGAGTTTGAACTGCGAGATGGGGTCGTCCTTGAAAGTATCGACGCCCAGGGACACCACAATCACGTCGGCGCCGTAGCCCTCAATGGCCTGGCAAGCCTGTTCCAGTGCGGCGCTCCAGGTGTCCCAGCCCGAACCGGCCGGCAACGGATAGTTGAAGTTGAAACCCTCTCCGGCCCCGTCGCCGAGCTCATCGGCATAGCCGAGAAAAAACGGAAACTCGGCTTCCGGATGCCCGTGGATCGAGGTGAACAGCACATCGCTACGCTCATAGAAAATCGATTGGGTGCCATTACCGTGGTGGTAATCCACATCGAGGATCGCGACTTTTTTATAGCCCTGATCGAGAAAGGCCTGGGCGGCGATGGCTGCATTGTTGAGGTAGCAGTAACCGCCCATCAGGTCGCTGGCGGCGTGGTGTCCCGGTGGGCGGCACAGGGCAAACGCCGCCGGCGCACCGGCCTGGATCGCCTGCTGCGCGGTCAGCGCCACCTGCGCTGCGCTGTAGGCCGCCTGCCAGGTACCGGCGGTGATGGGCGCGCCGCCGTCGAAGCTGTAGTAACCCAGTTGGCCATGCAGGCTGGTGGGCAATACCCGGCGCAAGGTCCGGGCGGGCCAGGTGTAGGGCAGCAGGTCGCCTTCCTGGCCGAAGACGGTCCAGCGTTCCCAGGCGCCTTTGAAGAAGTCCAGATAGGCCGGGGAGTGAACGCGTGCCAAGGGGGTCAGGCCGAAATCATGAGGTGCGCGCACGGGCCCCAGTTGGCGGTCTTTCACCCGTTGCAACACGTGGTCGGCGCGGGAGGGCATTTCGAAACAGGGCATCAATTGCCCGTCCATCAATTCGCAACGGCCATGGTGCAGATGGTGATCGTCCGAGTAGATCGTCAGCATGTTGTTGTTCTCGAAGACTCAGGAAGGTGCCTTGCAGTGTTGCCTCGTCGGTGCGACAAGAGAACGGCAGGAGCGGCCAAAACGGGATAAATATGGCCAACGGCACTGTCCGTTATTCGCCCGCCGGGGCTTATGGCCGGAACTGACTCGGCGCGACGCCGCTCCAGCGCACGAAGGCATGCCGGAAGCTCGCGGTTTCACTGAAGCCCAGTTGCTCGGCAATGCGGTGGATCGGCATCGCATCGTCGGCCAGCCACTGCTTGGCCTGCTCGAAGCGCAGCTCATCGAGCAGTTCCTGATAACTGCTGCCCAGATCATGCAGGTGGCGGCGCAAGGTGCGTGGCGAGCACTTCAACTGTTCGGCGAGCCTGTCCAGCCCTGGTGCGGCATGCAGTTGCGTGGCAAGCAGGTGACGTACGCGGCCCAACCATGCCTGGCGCCCGGTGAACTCGGTGTTTTGCTTGCGGCAGCGCTCAGCCATGGCGCGATGGGTGATGGCATCGGCCAGGGGTAACGGTTGATCGAGCCACTGACGGTCGAAGGCAAAAGCGTTGCTACCCGCCTGGAACTGCAAGGGGCAGGCGAAGCGTTCGCCATAGCGAGCGCTGTAGGCGGGCGCCGGGTAATCGAAACGAGCCCCCAGCAACGGCAACGGGTGGCCGAGCAAGTCGTCGCAGATCACCTTGAGCGACGCCAGGCACAACTCGATATTGAATGCGGCCAGCGCCGGATCCTCCCGATAATCGCAGGCGTTGAACCAGACCCGCTGGCCATCTTCCTCAAGGTTCAACTCGAAAAGTGTTCCCAGCAGTGCCGGATAGCGCAGTGCCAAGCGCAAAGCGTCACCGAAGGTGGCACTGGTCAGCAGCGCATAGCCCAGTATGCCGTAGGCCGACACGTGCATGCGTTGCCCCAGTTCCAGGCCGAGGTCCTGGCGCAGGGCTACTGCATTGGCGCAGACCTGCATCTCCTGGCGCGTGGTGATCCGTGTATCGGGTTGGTGCAGGTCTACAACCGCGATGCCGCTGCCGGCCAGTAGCACCTCGTGGCTTATGCCTTCGGTGTTGAACGTCTCGAGCACCAGCGAAACAGCGTTCAAGGTGGTCAGGTGTGAGTGCAGCATAGGGCGGATCCCTGCAAATATTGCTTGGAGGGAGCAATTCCCATGCCGCAGGCACCCGTTGATCAGAGGCCGAAGAATAGTCGGCGTGCCTGTTCCAAGTTGATTTCGCTACGGTAATAGTTAAGCAGTTCCTGCGAGTCCAAGCCGTTGGGGGTGTCGGTAGTCAGGCCCAGGTTGCGCTGAGCGGGTGTTTTCAAGCGGGCCTTGATGAACGCCTTGGATTGCGTCCAGGACGTCGAATAGTGAAAGTGGGCATACCAGAGTACGTCATGGGTAACACGGTCCGTGATGGTGTACTCATCCAGGTAGTTCGGTCTGGCGCTCTTGAGCCGCTGTCGACTCTTGGTTTTCTTCAGGGTGATTTCGCGGCGCTGCTGGAGCCATTCCACGCCGGCAATAGTGGGTGGCCGTTCCTTGATCATGCGCCGTATGTGCTGGGCGGCGTCTTGGTAGAGTTCGGCCGCGGCCTCCTTGAGTTTTCGGCTGAGGATGGCCGCAGAGCGCTGCTGTTGAGTGCCGAGTTGCGGTCGTGACAAGGCTTGTTCTATGGCCTGGCCGGTTTCTTCCAGCACCAGGGCGTGCTGGTGATACAGGTACTCGATACCGATGGCGGTACGCGCCGTCTTTTTCGCCTGCTCGTCGGCACGCTCCTTGAACGCCGTCAGGCCGTCGAGAAAGACCTGGGCCTTATCAAGGACTGTCTGGATCTGCGGTGTCGCAGGATGCGATGGCGGTGGCGTGGTAACGCGCTGGACCCACAACCCCTGATCTTTTTTGTGGTAGGTCGCGATGATTTGTTGAGTGATGGGCGACTTGATATCCACCAGATCGGTCTCAAGCCCGACGGAGGTCATTCGCGGCTCGCCTATCAATACACCGTTGTAGCGGGTATTGATGAATTTTTTCTGCGCCCTGGGCGGTGTGGGTGGCGGTGTGGGTCGGCTCCTGAGGGCGTCGCGGTCGACATGCAACAGCGTCAGTTGCCGCTGCGCATCCTGGGAGTAGGCGCGCATTTTCTGACGTAGGGATTCCAGCTGTTCGGGAACGACGGCGTCGGCGAAGTCTTGTGGCAGGTCCTCCAGACGTTCATTGATGACCGCGAATTGTTCGATCAGGCTGCCCAGCGCTTCAATACGTTCATCCAGACGTGCTTCGCTGCGCTCAAACAAGGTATCGCGCAGGGCCTGGACCGCAATGTCAGCGGTATCGACGATCTTGTCCAATGCGGCCCAGGCCTCAGGCGCGCTATCAACAGAGGCTTCATCCAGGCACAGGTTGCGCGACATGGTCACCTGCAAGGCCTTGAGGTCATCACTGCTGTAGGAAGGCATTCGCTTTTTCCGCAGCTGGATCTGGTGCAAGCCCTCGGAGGACAGTTGGCGTAGTTGTTCAAAGCGTGAGTGCACGTAATCCAGGCGCTCGATCATGTCCTGATTCAACCTGGTGAGTTGTCGCGCATCTTCGATATGCCGTTCCTGAGGGGCGCGGGCCTGGCGTTCGATCTGCTCCAGTACCTTGCGAAAGGCTGGAGTGAATGTGCTTTGGACCTCCTTGATACCCACTTCGGATAATTCCAGTTGGGCATTCAAATAGGCGATGGCCCTGGGCTGATAGTCTGGGATGGGATCAAACACGTGCAGTTGCTTGAGTTGTTGCAGGGCCGTTTCATAGTCCGAATGCTGGGTGGCGAGTTTTTGCAGATAGTGCTGGCGTTGCTCGTCGGCCGAGGTCTCGAGCGCTTCGGTCATTTCCGTGCGGGCTCGTTGCAGGTCCAGCGACAACGTTTTTTTTGAGTTCTCAAACGCTTGCAGTTTTTCGCGCAACTGCTTGGCAGTTTCCGTGGCCTGCAGGCTGGCGCGTCTGATCGCGCGTTTGGGGCCACCGCCACGCAGGCGCAGGCGACTGTCGATAAACCATTGGCCTAGAGCATTGTGGATCAGGGCCGGGCCGATACGTTCTGGTTTAGTTGGATCAATGATGAACACTGGCTCGTCCGGTTGCGCTGATACCTCGAACCAGCGTTGGCCGACGGGTACGTAGTATTTCTGGCCTGAACGGTAGAGGTGTTGGTGAGTACCTGCCTTGGTGATGGGGCTACTCAGCGTCGCGGGTTTTTCGACCTTGAAGCTCTCCAGCAGGGCGCGTAGTTGTTCGGTGCGGCGGTTGACCGCGCCACTGATGTTCAGCGGGGAAATAGTGTCGGCAGGCAGGTTGGATGATGCGTTGTCGGCCAACTGCTTGACGACGATCGCCTTAGCGACGGTTTTTTCAGCCGGCGGTTCTGGCTCACGCTGGGTGGCGAGTGCTTTGCCGGTGTGCTGATGCCGTGTGGCGATATGCAGGGTGATCGCCAGGCCCAGATTGAGCAGGACGTCAGTGATGGCGGCCCATTGCGCGGGTTTGTCCTGTTGCTGTTCGGCATCGACGAACTGTTGCAGTTGATCGAGAACCTGCCAGATCCACAAGGCGGTGCCCAGGGTCGGGCTGAGGAAGGGCAGCACTGCATTGAGCAGGTTCCAGCCAGCCTGCTTGAGCGTTGCCCAGCGGCTTTCGGCGTTGGAGACCGACTGGCGATCGGCCAGGGTCACTAATGCCTGGGCGTTGGCAGTGAACAGCGTGGCGAGCAGGTCATCGTTCAGCACGGCGTTGCCCAGCACCATCGGGCCGCTCAGGGTCCACAGTTTGTCAGGCTCCACCAGATAGTCCGCAACGGCCCAGGGAGAGGGCAGGTCCCCTGGGAATACGTAGTTGGCGTAGTCTTCGCGCACAGCGTCGGGCAGCCAGGCCAGTACCGAGTTGCGCAATTCGGGCGACTGCGTCACGGCGTAGATCAGGTTGGCAGGCGAGGCGTATTGAACCAGCGGCGGGTTGAACAATGGGCGGTAGAGCAGGCAGGGACCGGCAGCAGGATCGGACGGGCCGATGACATACATGTTGGCCACCTCGTCGTAGGTCCCTGCACTGCGCCGTTTAGGGGCAAAGGCCAATTGGCGCATGACAATAGCCTGGCCATCCACGTTGTGCTCATGGGTGTCGAGTTCCATCAGCGCGGCGATGTAGCGGTATCCCAGTTCATTAATCCCGTCCTGCTGACGAAGCTTGCTCTGCAGCGCCATCAGCGGCAGTTGGATGCGCATGTGTTGGGTGTACAGCGCTTTGCGGCGCGCGGACTCCTGGCGCAGGTCCAGCAATTTAGTGTTGATCAGCTCGGGGTAGGTCTTGCCGATATTGACCTGCTGAATAACGTTCTCCACGTAGTCGACGGTCATCCATTCGGGCAGTGCCACTGCGTTATCAAGCTCAATCGTTTTGTTGCCCAGGGGCAGCGCAATCAGGTTCTGCAGGGCCAGCTCCACGAGTGTGAAGGTGGTTGTGTTGTAGACGCCCGGAACAATGAAGGAACCCCAGGTTTCCAGGCTCTTGACGCGCACGAGGATTTTTTCAAAAGACAGGTGCCCGGCGGTTGGGTGGTCCAGGAGAATCTGATCCTTGATTTGGTCAAGGGCGTACTTCTCGATGCCGGGGATGTCTTCCAGGTAGGACGCGCCGGCATGCGCGCTGTTAAGCGCCGCCAGGTCCTTGAGCAGACGTGCGTAGCGGTTGAGGTCACTGGTCGAGGCGCTGCTCAGCCAATCGGGCAAGGCGTCGCGATACCATTCAAGCCCGGGCCCTTTTTGTGCGGGCGCAGTGTCCGGTCCCGGGGTTGAATTCAAAGCGTTGTTGACCTTGCTCGGACTGTCTTCGCGCAGTTCTGAAAAACTCATGGCGCCGACAGCGTCAACTTGCTGAGCGACGTAGGCGCAGGCCAGATGATCAAAAAAATCGCCTTCGGGCTCGAACAAGCGCCAGTTGAGTGAAGGGCGGTTTGCCTGTGGTCCGAGATGGTCCGGCAGCGATTTGCCCAATTGCTCCAGAGAGTCGAATTTCTCGTAGCCCTTGAGCAGTGAGTAGCTGAGGATGATCGTGCGTTCCTGATGCCGGCCCGACAGTAACGCGATCTGCAACGCTTTGAATCCCTTGCTCTGTGTGCCGTCCGTCTGTTCGATTTCGATCATGCAGGCTTTGCTCGCATAGGGATCATCGATTTGTCGAGTGGCGCGTTCGGGCAGGTGAAACAGTCGGCGTGCCAGGGCGCAGTCGGTTTCGTCCCATGCTTCAACTTCCTGGACGTTCCAGCCATTACGCAGGGTGTTGGACAGTTCCTGCCAGCGCGGGCCTTTGGCGTTGCTATCGTTCCAGAAGTTGACCAGGTGCTCCTGGAAAGCGCAGAGCATGACCGGGGCTCTGGTGTTGAGGATTTTCGCAACATCGGTCGTGCGCACGGGCAAATGCACAGGCGGATCGGTGAGCGGGTACCGTGTGAGAAAGTGCTCTCCCTCGATGCACAGCGTCGGTATCGCCAGTACCGCCTGGCGGACCAGCAGGTCACTGAGTGCGTGATACTCGGGCGGCCCGGCAATGATCTGGTCGTCGAGGAGGTACCAGGTCGGCACGCCCATCAAGGTGCTGCCCGGGTCGATGTTCAGGGTTGCGTATTGCTCATTCAGTGCCTGGCGCAATAATTCGGTGGCGGCCTCTCTGAAGGAAGGCCCTGCGTAGAATTGAGCAATCAGCTCCAGTGTCGGGTCATTGTTCTTGAGCTGTTTCTGGGCGGTGGGGGTTGCAGAGGTCATGAGGGGTTCCTGTCGTGCCGGTTGATGGAAACAACCCGAGGCAGAGGCTCGGGTTTTCCATGCTAGGCACCGACAGGTCGCTGGTGAGAGTGACTATGTATCGAATCTCAACGCAGCTCTTCACACAGGTCCAGTTCGACCAGGCGGCGAATCTCGGCGTTGGGCAGGCCCGCACCGATCAAGGCATTGAGCTTGCCAAACGCGGCTTCGCGGGTCATGCCGCCACCGGACAGCACACCCACGCCGCGCAAGCGGCTGCCGGCTTCGTACACATCCAGCTCCACGCCACCTTCATGGCATTGGGTGATTGCCACGACCACGATGCCGTTTTCTTCTGCTCGCTTGAGGCTGGCGAGAAACGCAGGGTTGTCGCTGGGCCCGGTGCCACTGCCGAAGCACTCCAGCACCAGCGCCTGGATGCCGCTGTCGACCAGTGCATCCAGTTGCGCTGCGCCGATGCCCGGGACCAGCGGCAACACGCCGACATTGGCCAGGGCCTTGGACTGGCGGTAATCCAGGGCGGCGGGAAGCGCTTCGGCCTTGGCCACACCGCCGTTGCGCTGCAACGCGGCAAACGGATGGCGACCAAAGCTGCGGATCTTCGCGCAGCGGGTCGGTGCCATCAGCGCGCCGTGGAAGAACAGGTGTACGCCGGGTGCCAGGCCTTCGCCCAACGCCAGCAGGGCACCGCTGACGTTTTCCCAGGCATCGCTGTCGGGTACGCCGGCCGGCAACATCGAGCCAGTGAACACCACCGGTGCCGGCAAACCCAGCAATTGAAAGCTCATGGCTGCCGCGCTGTAGGCCAGGGTGTCGGTGCCGTGCAGGATCAGCACGGCGTCGCAGCCCTCGTCAACGGCCTCGACCACGGCGCTGCGCAGTCGCTGCCAGTAGGCGGGGGTCATGTTGGCGCTGTCGATCAGCGGGGACATTTCCCGGAAGCGCCAGGCGGGTACTGAGGCGTTGGCGAGCTGTTCGCGCATGCGCGCTTCAAAACCGGAGGCGGGGGCCAGGCCATTGGCGCTGGCCTGCATGCCGATGGTGCCACCGGTGTAGAGCACCATGATGTTGTTAGCTGGTTGCATCAAAGAATCTCCTGAACGAAAAACGCCGCCGGGCCCAGAGCATGCCCAAGGCCAGGCGGCGTGTCATCTGTCTACGCTCAGCGTTGCACTTGAGCGTTCAGTTCAGCCGCTGGGGCCGCTTGCGGTTTTACCGGATTGGCCGGCCAGGCCTTGCGGTCCAGGTCCAGGTCAGGGAACTGGCTGGAGTCGAACACCGGAGTCTTGATGCCTGCCGCGCGCTGGTTGTCGTAGTCGTTCAGGATGCGCATGGCAATCTTGAACAGGAACGCCAGGGCGAACAGGTTGACGAACGCCAGCATGGTCATGGTGATGTCGGCGAAGGCGAACACGGTGCTCAGGTTCTCGATCGAACCCCAGAAAATCAGCACCAGCACCAGCGCGCGATAGCCCATCAGCACCTTGCGGTTGTTGCCCACCAGGAAGCGCAGGTTGCTCTCGCCCAGGTAGTAGTTGTACATGATCGAGGTGAACACGAACAACGCCAGGGCCACCGAGATAAACATGCGGCCCCAGTCACCCACTACGGCAGCCAGGGAGTTCTGGGTCAGGGCAATGCCGTCGCCTTCAAAGCCTGGGGTGTAGAAGCCGGAGAGCAGGATCAGCAACGCGGTGCAGGTGCAGATCACGAAGGTGTCGAGGAACACGCTGAACGCCTGGACCACGCCTTGGGCGATCGGGTGTTCTACCGAAGCGACGGCTGCTACGTTAGGCGCACTGCCCAGACCGGCTTCGTTGGCGAACACGCCGCGTTTCACACCCATGATGATCGCGCTGCCCACCAGGCCACCGAAGGCTTGGTCCAGGCCGAAGGCGCTTTTGACGATGGTCGCGAGCATGGCCGGTACGTGGTCGAATTGCAGCACGATCACATAGAGGGTCACGGCGATGTAGATCAGGGTCTTGACCGGCACCAGCAGGTCGGCGATCGAAGCGATGCGCTTGATCCCGCCGATGAATACCAGGCCCAGCAATGCCGCCAGGGCCAGGCCGGTGTAGGTGGTGTCGAGGCCGAAAGCATTGTTCAGCGAGTGGGTCACGGCATGGGCTTGCAGGCCGTTGAAGGCAAAGCCGAAGGTCACCAGCAGCAGGAACGCCATGACCATACCCAGCCAGCGCTTCTGCAAACCGTGCTGGATGTAATAGGCCGGGCCGCCACGGTAGGTGCCTTCCGCGTCAGTGCGCTTGTACAACTGGCCGAGGGAGCACTCGATAAAGCTCGAAGACATGCCCACCAGCGCGGTGACCCACATCCAGAACACGGCACCCGGGCCACCCAGGGTCACGGCAATGCCGACACCCGCGATGTTACCGGCACCGACGCGGCCGGCCAGGCTGAGCATCAGCGCCTGGAACGAGCTGAGTTGGTCGGAGCTGTTTTTCAGGCTGTCGCGAAACACCGAAAACATGTGGAAAAAGTGACGCAATTGAACGAAACGCGAGCGGATCGTGAAATAACCGCCGAGCCCGACAATGAGCACGATCAGTACTTTCCCTGAGAGGAAGTCGTTGATGACTTCGAGCATGGAGTGTTCCTCGCTGATTTTTCTAATGGCAAACGCAGGACGGTCCTACCCTTCGCATAGCACCAGGCAGTGCGCGACGGTTCGACCCCAATCCTTTTGCGGGTGTTGTTATTCATGCGCTATCGCGTGTATCCGGGCCTCGTTACCGACGGCCGCAGGCGCGAAGAGGGGCGGCACTATACCTAGGCGAACGTGATCCGTCTGCTCGGGCTGATTAAAGGTTTCAGCCACGCTGTTACAGGCAAGGAGGGTTTGCAGGGCGATATTGGATTTTTTATGGGCGTCATTTCACAACCTTGAGGCAAAAAAAAGGGCCTGAAGAACGAGCCTTCAGGCCCTCAAAAGGTGAGAGGTGTCTAGTCCCTCAACCTGGTGAGCGGTGCAACAAACACTTAGGCCTTCAACGGGACCAAGCGTGGGGCAATCATGTTTTCGGGGCGCAGGATGTCGTCGAGCATGGCGTCGTCGAGCAAGCCTTCTTCGCGCACCAGTTCCAGCACGCCGCGGCCGCTTTCGAGGGCGATACGTGCGATGCGGGTGGCGTTTTCATAGCCGATGTACGGGTTCAGCGCGGTGACCAGGCCGATGGAGTGTTCCACCAGTTCGCGGCAGCGGGCTTCGTTGGCGGTGATGCCGACGATGCAGTGTTCGCGCAGCATGTCCATGGCGCGCTGCAGCAGGCGGATCGAGTCGAAGATCTTGAAGGCGATCAGTGGCTCCATCACGTTCAACTGCAGCTGGCCGCCTTCGGCCGCCATGGTCAGGGCCAGGTCGTTACCGATGACTTGGAACGCAACCTGGTTCACGGCTTCCGGGATCACCGGGTTGACCTTGCCGGGCATGATCGAACTGCCTGGCTGGCGCGCCGGCAGGTTGATCTCGTTGATGCCGGTGCGTGGGCCGCTGGACAGCAGGCGCAGGTCGTTGCAGATCTTCGACAGCTTCACCGCGGTACGCTTGAGCATGCCGGAGAACAGCACGAAGGCGCCCATGTCGGAGGTGGCTTCGATCAGGTCGGCAGCCGGGACCACTGGCTGGCCGCTGATAACGGCCAGGCGTTGTACGGCAAGGGCCTGGTAACGCGGGTCGGCGTTGATGCCGGTACCGATGGCGGTACCGCCCAGGTTCACTTCGGTCAGCAGCTCTGGCGCCAGGGTTTTCAGGCGGGCCAAGTCTTCACCGAGGGTGGTGGCGAAGGCGCGGAATTCCTGGCCGAGGGTCATCGGCACGGCGTCTTGCAGTTGGGTGCGGCCCATTTTCAGCACGTGGCTGAACTCGACGCCCTTGGCGGCGAACGCCTGGATCAGGCTGTCGAGGCTGGCCAGCAGCGCGTCATGGCCCAACAGCAGACCCAGGCGGATCGCGGTCGGGTAGGCGTCGTTGGTCGACTGCGCCATGTTCACGTCGTTGTTGGGGTGCAGGTATTGGTACTCGCCCTTGTTGTGGCCCATGGCCTCCAACGCGATGTTGGCGATGACTTCGTTGGCATTCATGTTGGTTGAAGTGCCGGCGCCGCCTTGAATCATGTCCACCACGAACTCTTCGTGGAAATCGCCGCGGATCAGGCGGGCACAGGCTTCGCTGATGGCAGCGTGCTTGGCTTCGCTGAGCTGGCCCAACTCGCGGTTGGCGTCAGCGGCGGCTTGCTTGACCATTGCCAGGCCGACCACCAATTTCGGGTAATGCGAAATCGGAACGCCCGAGAGGCGGAAGTTATTCACCGCTCGCAGGGTCTGGATGCCGTAATACGCTTGGGCAGGTACTTCGAGTACGCCAAGCAGGTCTTTTTCTGTGCGGAATGATGCAGCGGAGGACATGACGGAAATCATCTCGATATGGACCCGGAACAGGCCGGAACGCTGCGAATGCTAGGCCTGTAGGGGATTTTGGGCCAATGCTGTTAAACACTGGCCTATGCATAAACGGCATAATGCACGTGTGACCCGGCTATCATGGCGGGCGTGTGTGCCAAAATGGTGCGTATCCGTGGGAGGCAGCGATGAACCTTGAGAGCAAATGGCTGGAAGACTTCAGCGCCCTGGCGGCGACACGCAGCTTTTCCCAGGCAGCGGAGCGGCGGTTTGTCACCCAGCCGGCGTTCAGTCGACGTATCCGCAGTCTTGAGGCCGCACTGGGCCTGACCCTGGTCAACCGCTCGCGCACGCCGGTTGAGCTGACGGCGGCGGGGCAGCTGTTCCTGGTCACTGCACGCACCGTGGTCGAACAGCTCGGTGAAGTGCTGCGCCATTTGCACCACCTGGAAGGCGGGCAGGGCGAGGTCATGCAAGTGGCCGCTGCTCACTCCCTGGCGTTGGGTTTCTTCCCGCGCTGGATCGCGCAACTGCGCAACGAAGGCCTGAACATCGCCACACGGCTGGTCGCCACCAACGTCGGTGACGCCGTGCACGCCCTGCGCGAAGGCGGTTGCGATTTGATGCTGGCCTTCTACGACCCGGATGCTGCCATGCAGATGGACGCCGAAATCTTCCCTTCGCTGCACCTGGGCAACACCGAAATGCTCCCGGTGTGCGCGGCGGATGCGGATGGCAAGCCGTTGTTCGATCTGGAAGGCGAGGGCAGTGTGCCGTTGCTGGCCTACAGCGCTGGCGCGTTCCTCGGCCGGTCGGTGCACCTGCTGCTGCGCCAGCGGGCACTGCGTTTCACGACAGTTTACGAAACCGCGATGGCCGACAGCCTCAAAAGCATGGCCCTCGAAGGCCTGGGCATCGCCTGGGTGCCGCAGTTGAGCGTGCGTGCCGAACTGGCTCGAGGCGAACTGGTGGTGTGCGGTGGGCCGCAATGGCATGTGCCGCTGGAGATTCGGCTGTATCGCTGCGCTTTGGTGCGCAAGGCGAATGTGCGGTTGTTGTGGCGTAAGTTGGAAGGTGGGGCGGCGCAGAATACCTGAGCCCTCCCACAGGGTTTTGTGGTTATTTGGCTGACTCTTAAGTCAATAAAACCGCCGGTTTGCGCCGCTGGACAGATGGTCATTCCAGGGGCTGTTTATCTGAATTATTACGGTATACTGCGCGGCCTTCGGCCGGTCCAACCGGCCAAAATTCGTACACCAAGCCACGCCGGATTTCCCGCGTGGCTTGTTGTTTTTTGACGCGCCTGCGGGCGCCCAGAGAGAAGAGGCACGACGATGAGTGCATTGGTTGGCGTGATCATGGGCTCCAAGTCCGATTGGTCCACCCTTAGCCACACCGCCGATATGCTGGAAAAACTCGGCATTCCGTATGAAGTGAAAGTGGTCTCTGCCCACCGCACCCCGGATTTGCTGTTCCAGTATGCCGATGAAGCAGAATCCCGTGGCATCGAGGTGATCATCGCCGGTGCCGGCGGCGCAGCGCACCTGCCGGGCATGTGTGCGGCCAAGACTCACCTGCCAGTGCTTGGCGTACCGGTGCAGTCGGCAATGCTCTCGGGCGTCGATTCGCTGTTGTCCATCGTGCAGATGCCGGCCGGTATCCCGGTGGCCACCCTGGCGATCGGCAAGGCCGGCGCGATCAACGCAGCCCTGCTGTCCGCCAGCATCCTGGGCGCCAAGCACCCGCAGTTCCACGCGGTGCTGAAGAAATTCCGTGCTGAACAGACAGACAGCGTGCTGGACAATCCAGACCCACGTATCGCCTGAGGTTGTTGACGATGAAAATCGGTGTAATCGGTGGCGGCCAACTGGGCCGCATGCTGGCCTTGGCGGGCACCCCGCTGGGGATGAACTTTGCTTTCCTGGACCCGGCGCCGGACGCTTGTGCGGCAGCCTTGGGTGAACACCTGTGCGCTGACTACAGCGACCCGGACCACCTGCGCCAACTGGCCGATGAAGTCGACCTGGTGACGTTCGAGTTTGAAAGCGTGCCGGCCGAAACCGTGGCCTTCCTGTCGCAGTTCGTACCGGTGTACCCGAGCGCCGAGGCCTTGCGCATCGCCCGTGACCGCTGGTTCGAGAAGAGCATGTTCAAGGACCTGGGCATTCCGACCCCAGCCTTCGCCGATATCCAGTCCCAGGCGGACCTGGACGCCGCCGTCGCCAGTATTGGCCTGCCGGCCGTGCTGAAAACCCGCACCCTGGGTTACGACGGCAAGGGCCAGAAAGTCCTGCGCACCGCCGCCGATGTGGTCGGCACCTTCGCCGAACTGGGCAGCGTGGCCTGCCTGCTGGAAGGCTTCGTGCCCTTCACCGGCGAAGTCTCGTTGATCGCCGTGCGTGCCCGTGATGGCGAGACCCGCTTCTACCCGTTGGTGCACAACACCCACGACAGCGGCATCCTCAAGCTGTCCGTGGCCAGCACCGATCACCCGTTGCAGGCCCTGGCCGAAGACTATTCCAGCCGTGTGCTCAAACAGCTGGATTACGTCGGTGTGATGGCGTTCGAGTTCTTTGAAGTCGACGGTGGTCTCAAGGCCAACGAAATCGCCCCGCGTGTGCACAACTCCGGGCACTGGACCACCGAAGGCGCCGAGTGCAGCCAGTTCGAAAACCACCTGCGCGCAGTCGCGGGCTTGCCGCTGGGTTCCACGGCCAAGGTCGGTGAGAGCGCGATGCTCAACTTCATCGGCGTGGTACCGCCGGTGGAGCGCGTGATCACGATCGAAGACTGCCACCTGCATCACTACGGCAAGGCCTTCAAGGCCGGGCGCAAGGTCGGCCACGCCAACCTGCGCTGCAAGGACCGCGCAACGCTGCAAGCGCAGATCCTCAAGGTCGAAGCGCTGATCGCCGAGCAATAACCCTGGGGTTGGCGGGAACCATTCGGTTATCGCCGTCCTCTGATTGCAGGGTGCCAAAGCCTGTCTAGGCTTTGGCATAGCTCACTTCATTCAGAGGGAAATGCCATGGGTATTATCGGAACCATCTTTATCGGCTTGATCGTCGGCCTGCTGGCGCGTTTCCTCAAGCCCGGCGACGACAGCATGGGCTGGATCATGACCATCCTGCTGGGTATCGCCGGCTCCCTGGCCGCGACCTACGGTGGTCAGGCACTGGGCATCTACCAGGCGGGTCAAGGCGCAGGCTTTATCGGCGCACTGGTCGGCGCCATTGTGCTGCTGGTGATCTACGGCCTGATCAAAAAGAAGTAATCAGCCGACAAAGTCCTCTGCGCTGCGCAGGCGCAGAGGGCTAGAATGCTCGGCACTTGTTACTTGCCGAGCCTCTCCATGCGCCGTTTTCTGTTGACTCTTCTCTTGCTGGGCTCTGGCCTGGCACACGCCGGCGAACTGCCGGAAACCGACTGGCTCGACCTGATGCCGCTGTCGGACCAGAAGGCCCTCGAGGCCATGCCCGAGATCGACCACAACTCCCCCGAAGCCCAAGGCACGTTCACCGACAAAGGTGGCCTGAAGCAGAGCAAAGGTTTGCCGGCGGTGATGTATTCCACCAAGACCGTGGCCGCCATGAACGGCAAGAGCATCCGCATCGGCGGATATCCGGTGCCGTTGGAAACCGACGCCAAGGGTCGCAGCACGTTGTTCTTCCTGGTGCCGTACCCGGGCGCCTGCATCCACGTGCCGCCACCGCCGCCTAACCAGTTGGTGCTGGTGCGTTATCCCAAGGGGCTGAAGCTGGATGACATCTACACGCCGCTGTGGGTTACCGGTACGTTGAAGGTGGAGAAGGTGAATAACGACCTGGCGGATGCGGCGTATGCGCTGGATGCTGGGAAAGTACGGGTCGTAAAGGAATCCGATCTCTAAGCTTACGCAGAACCCAATGCGGGTTTACAGGGCGATACCGGTAATGCTCACGCCCAGCATGTGGCTTTCACCTGGGGCCAGGCTCACCACATCATCCAGCACATTCGCCGTCTCGACGCACAGCATGCCTTGCCAGCCATCGTCGGCCATGTCGTCGAAGGCCTTGGCGCGTTCAGTCCAGGGGTTCCAGATCACGGTCGATTTCGAGCCTTGGCTGGTGAGCTGTATGCGGCGCTGCCAGTCCTTATCGACGATGTTCAGCGATGAGGGCGTATCGAGGTAGATGCGGTCGGTCTCGGCGCTGAAGTGCAGCAGTCCGGTTTGCGTCTTCTCGCTCCAGCCATCGGCGGTATCGATGTACGCCGAGCCGTCCAGGCCGTCGACCTGCACGTTGCGTACGTCGCTCACGGCGAAGTAGGTGTGCAGCGCCTGGCTGAGCGTGACAGTGTCGTCGCCACGGTTGTGGCTGGTCAGGCGGATGTGCAGTTGATCGTCCAGCAGCAGGCTCAGGGTCAGGTCGACCTGGTGGGGCCAGCCGGGGAAGCCGCCTGCAGGAACCGGTAGTTGCAGGTCCACCCGCAGCGCTTGGCCTTCAAGCGTGGTGCCGGCCAATGCCCAGGTCGCGGTACGCGCGAAACCGTGAGCGCCCGCAGGCTGATCACTGTGGCGCATCGCCTTTACGCTGTGCGGGTTGCGGTCAAATACGCCAAACCATGGCCAGCACACCGGTACGCCGGTGCGGATGCCTTTGCCCTTCTTGAATACCGCCTCGGGGTTCGGCCAAATCAGCGGCTGCTCGCCCTCGCGCCCGTAACTGAATATGTGTGCGCCCTGCTGGGCAATCATCAACTCGGCGCCGTTGTGGCGGATGCGCCAGCAGTCCAGTTCGTCGATCTTTATGGTCTCAACGTGGGGCGTAGGCATAACAGGCACTCTCAATGGCGGGCAATGGGGCAATGGACCGTCAAAATCCCGCGAGGTTTAACGCGCGCGCGAAGGCACCGAACGTGTGCGGCCGCTGCCATCGATAGCGACGAATACAAACACCGCCTCGGTCACCTTGCGCCATTCGCTGGACAATGGGTCGTCGCTCCACACTTCGACCATCATCTGGATCGAGCTGCGGCCGATTTCCAGGGCCTGGGTATAGAAGGACAATTGCGCGCCTACCGCCACCGGCACCAGGAACGCCATGCGATCAATGGCCACGGTGGCCACACGCCCGCCTGCGACCTTGCTGGCCATGGCGGTACCGGCGAGGTCCATCTGCGCGACCAGCCAGCCGCCGAAAATATCGCCAAAACCGTTGGTTTCACGCGGGAGCGCGGTGATTTGCAGGGCGAGATCGCCTTGCGGGATAGGATCTTCTTGTTCGAGTTCGATCATGCCGGGGGTGCCTCTGACCCGTGACGCTTTTTATAGATGTTGCAAAGTGGATAGCCGACTGATGGAAAAACGTTTCAGCACAAACATACTCCGTTCGATACGTTTCTCGTAAGGCGTACTAAAGGGAAACTCTGCCAAACCGGCTGGATGGCACCCAACGGCGTTTTGGCACAGCAGCCCCTCAAGGATGCGGGTCTTGAGCCTGCAAGGGCCGAGTATATCGAGACCCTGGCGTCACGACGACCTCCCGGCGCTCATTTGGTCGGTAAATAGGCGCTGTATCGCGGCTTTTACGCGCAACTGTTCTCCTGGCGCTGTGCTTTTACAAGCGATTTGCTATCTTGCCAGACCCGCCGCCAGTCCTGGGCGTGCCGTCCTTATCAAGCTGACTACTATAAGAGAAGCCTTGCCATGTCCTCCGTGCCCGCAAGCAGTGCGCAACCGTCGCGCCCGCTGACCCGCAACGACTACAAAACCCTGTCGCTGTCTGCCTTGGGCGGGGCGCTGGAGTTTTATGATTTCATCATTTTCGTGTTTTTCGCCACCGTAGTCGGAAAACTGTTTTTCCCCGCCGATATGCCTGAATGGCTGCGGATGATGCAGACCTTCGGCATCTTCGCCGCCGGTTACCTGGCACGCCCGCTGGGCGGCATCATCATGGCGCACTTCGGTGACCTGCTGGGCCGCAAGAAAATGTTCACCCTGAGCATTTTCATGATGGCTGTACCGACCCTGATCATGGGCCTGCTGCCGACCTACGCGCAGATCGGCCTGTGGGCGCCGATCCTGCTGCTGCTGATGCGTGTCATCCAGGGCGCAGCGATTGGCGGCGAAGTCCCGGGCGCTTGGGTATTCGTCTCCGAACACGTACCGCCGCGCCATATCGGCTACGCCTGCGGCACCCTGACCAGCGGCCTTACCGCCGGTATCCTGCTGGGTTCGCTGGTGGCCACTGCAATCAACACTATTTATAGCCCGGAGCAGGTCTCGGATTACGCCTGGCGTATTCCGTTCCTGCTCGGCGGCGTGTTCGGCCTGCTGTCGGTGTACCTGCGTCGCTGGTTGCATGAAACGCCGATCTTCGCCGAAATGCAGCAACGCAAGACCCTGGCCGCCGAGCTGCCATTGCGTGCCGTGCTGCGCGACCACCGTGGTGCCATCGTCTTGTCGATGCTGCTGACCTGGCTGTTGTCGGCCGGCGTCGTGGTGGTCATCCTGATGACCCCGACCGTGCTGCAGACCCTCTACCACTTCAGCCCGACCGTTGCGCTGCAAGCCAATAGCCTGGCCATCGTGACCTTGAGCCTGGGCTGCATCGCCTCCGGTGCCCTGGCCGACCGCTTCGGTGCCGGTCGTGTACTGGTGAGCGGTTGCGCACTGCTGCTGGCGACCTCCTGGACCCTGTATCACAGCCTCATGTCCCACCCGGACTGGCTGTTCCCGCTGTACGCCTTGACCGGCCTGTTCGTCGGCACCATTGGCGTGGTGCCTTACGTGATGGTGAAAGCCTTCCCACCCGTGGTGCGCTTCAGTGGCTTGTCGTTTTCCTACAACGTCGCCTACGCAGTATTCGGCGGGCTTACGCCGCTGGCGGTGTCGCTGCTGATGAAGGAAAGCCCGATGGGCCCGGCTTACTACGTGGCTGTCCTGTGTGTGATGGGGATGGTTGTGGGTGGGTATCTGTGGAAGCGCGGGCGGTAATATCAGATCAGCAGCAGGCTATGTAGAGGCTAAATGTCTACTTTGCCAGATGGACAGGGTGATTTTTATAAGTGCTGGATGGATATTCAATATCCGAGTTGAGTTTCATATAACTTTCCAGCCAGAGATCCGTATTTGACATTCTGATGCTGGCAAGCGGGCGCCGCCTGCCAGCATCTGTTCGAGTGCCGTTGCTGCGCCAATAGCATTGAGGACTTGATGTTCGACCATGAGGTCGAGTAGCCAAAGTGCGCCGTGCACCTGCAGTCCATCTCGAATTGCCTGGCGACGTAGCTTCCCATCGCCAGTGAGTAAGGGTCTTCCGGTTGTATGTGCCAGTAGGTAGCAAGAAACGTCGGCCAAGGAACTGTTGTTGTGTTCGACCTTAAGTCCTAAGAGTTTCTGCACGCCTCCCTCGTCAAATGATTCGACAACCAGCCCTTGGGCGAGCAGTTCTTCATGAGGGAAATCCTCAAGCTCGTGCATGACGAAATCGGTGCAGCAGAGGGTAAATGGCAGCCTGAACATATGCTCCAGCAATCCAGCGTTCCTGAAATCAATCCAGATGTTGGTGTCGCTGATATAGATCAGGCTCATGCACTCTCCAGTGAGCCCAGAAAATTGGGGTCTAGAGCCCTCACAGGACGCCGCAGCAATTCGGCCGCTCGTGATTTGGTGATAAGGCCTTCCGCTAACCCCCAGAAAACGAGTGACTCAAAGCGCTGAGGTGGTTTGCAAGGTAACGGCTCAGGTTCTGCTTTGCGCCAGCCATTGCTACTGAATTGAATGGTCAGGGACTTGTAGCCGCTTTCCCCTAACAGTTTGAGGTCCTTCAATCGACGAAGCGCTGCATGCATTGAGAGCCCATATTGGCGCTTAACAATCAGTAGTTCTCTAGGGTGGACACGGGAGCGTTGGTGATTCCCAAAATCTCCGGTAACGCTTTTAGAGGGATAAAGGAACGCTCCTGCGAAGCGGTGACAGCAGTTTTCTTTATCGCGCTCGGGCATATCATCAGGCAATTTCATCACCCAGTGACCCAATTCATGAGCAGCGGTGAAGCGAATACGTTCACCTGCTCTCTGAGCATTTAAAGCGATCAACACATGTTCGCCGTCATGGGTGGCTGCGCAAGCGCCATCGAAATCGTCCGGCCCATCCAGCATCACCACTTTAATGCCGTGCTCTTCCAACTGTTCAGTCAGATGAGCAATAGGATCTTCACCTATATCCCAATACTTGCGGAGCTCATCCGCCGCTCGTTCCGCTTCCTCTATGGAAGAGACTGGGAGCATTTGGGCTGGGGTTTCGGCAGTCTTGATATCTTGTGGATCGAAACACTCCTCCAGAGATATATAGCGTTCCAGATGCTCTCGAATCTGTTCCTCGACCTGGACCTGACGGTATTTAGGCATCTTCGCAAGCTTGCGGAACTCCAGCGGCGCGAGTGGCAGTGCCTGAGTACGAAAAAAATACTCGGGGCTCACCTCCAGTGCTTTTGCCAACTGCAGAAGGCGCTGAGAGTTTGGGGTACTCAACCCTTTTTCATATTTGCTCAGGCCTTGCTTGGTTATATCGCCGAGACGCAGTGCCAGTGCTTCCAGCGACAGGCCACGCAATAACCTTGCGCGGCGAATTCGGTCATTGATCATGTGAGGTCTCCTTAGGTTGACAAGACTATTCTTTGGTTTTGTTTTGTCAACCTAAGGTGCGCCGTGAAGCGGTCAGGTTTTAACTGCAGTCCCGGCCGCTGAATTTGCAGCGGCGCGGGGAGGTTAGTAAGGCGAGTTCCGAGCAACAACCCTAAATAGCTGTGGGAAATCTCCGATCAGCAATTGCAGAGAGGTTTCAAACCAGGGACTCATTACGTTCATCTCGCCGCTCCAGCCTGTATTGCCGACCGTTTTCTTCTTGACTGCGAATGCTCGCCCAATGCTGGCCTTTCATCCAATTGTCATATTTCAGACATAGAGTGTTCACACGGCCTCTCGATACTTGGCCCCGATCCAACTATCCCTATCTGCTAGGAGCAAGGCATGAAACTGAAACGTTTGATGGCGGCAATGACTTTTGTCGCTGCTGGCGTTGCGACCGCCAACGCGGTGGCCGCAGGTGTTGATCCGGCAATCCCGGCGTACGTCAAGACCACTGGTGTGTCGGGCAACTTGTCCAGCGTCGGTTCCGATACCCTGGCCAACCTGATGACCCTGTGGGCCGAGGGTTACAAAAAGGAATACCCGAACGTCAACATCCAGATTCAAGCTGCCGGCTCCGCCACCGCGCCACCTGCGCTGACTGAAGGCACCTCCAACCTGGGCCCGATGAGCCGCAAGATGAAGGACACCGAACTGGCTGCCTTCGAGCAGAAGTACGGCTACAAGCCAACCGCTATCCCGGTTGCCGTGGATGCCCTGGCTGTGTTCGTGCACAAGGACAACCCGATCCAGCACCTGACCATGGAGCAAGTCGACGCGATCTTCTCCTCGACGCGTCTGTGCGGCGCCAAAGCCGACGTGAAAACCTGGGGCGACCTGGGTGTGACCGGCGACCTGGCCAACAAGCCAGTGCAACTGTTCGGTCGTAACTCGGTATCCGGCACCTACGGCTACTTCAAGGAAGAAGCCCTGTGCAAAGGCGACTACAAGCCTAACGTGAACGAACAACCCGGCTCGGCTTCGGTCGTGCAGTCGATCAGCTCCTCGCTGAACGGCATCGGTTACTCGGGCATCGGCTACAAGACCGCCAGCGTGAAGACCGTGGCCCTGGCCAAGAAAGGCAGCACTGACTTCATCGAAGACAGCGAAGAAAACGCCCTGAACGGCAAATACCCGCTGTCGCGTTTCCTCTACGTTTACGTCAACAAAGCCCCGAACAAGCCTCTGGCCCCGCTGGAAGCCGAGTTCGTGAAACTGGTTCTGTCCAAACAGGGCCAGGAAGTTGTAGTGAAAGACGGCTACATCCCACTGCCAGCCAAAGTTGCCGCCAAGGCACTGGCTGACCTGGGCCTGAAAGAAGGCAACTGATTGCCTCTGCGGGAGCCGGTACGCCGGTTCCCGCATCACTAATTTTCAATCCGCTGCCAGCCCTGCTTCGCGGCGGATTTCCTGCGTCACTGCATTGTCATCTTTCTGTCATACAGGATCGCTAGGGTGTGCGCATGAATGATCTGGCCAATTCCACCATGACGACAACTTCTCCCCCCAAGCGCATTGATTTCAATACGCCTGAGCTGCAACGCAAGCGCCGCATCCGCGCGCTCAAGGACCGTCTGACCCGTTGGTACGTGCTGGTTGGCGGCCTCGCCGTTCTCGGTGCCATCACCCTGATTTTCTTTTTCCTCGCCTATGTGGTCGCGCCTTTGTTCCAAGGCGCCTCGCTGACCAAGGAAGACGCACTGACGCCCGCCTGGATGCAGGACGCCGGCAAGCCTTTGTTGATCTCCCTGGAAGAGCAGAACCAGGTCGCCATGCGGGTATCCGACAAGGGCCAGGCGCTGTTCTTTGATGTCACGACCGGTGCCGAACTCAAGCGTGTCGACCTGCCGCTTGCGCCGGGCGTGAGCGTTGCTTCCATTGGTGAAGATCAGCCGGGCAGCCCGCTGGTGATCCTCGGATTGTCCAATGGCCAGTCCCTGGTGTTCCGCCACACCTATAAGGTGTCGTACCCGGACGGCAAGAAAACCATCACGCCTGCGATTGAATACCCCTACGGTGAAACGCCGATCGTGCTCGACGATGCCGGTCGCCCGTTGGAGCACGTCGCCCTCAATGCCACCGATACGTCGCTGGTGGTGGCAGGCTCGGCCGGTTCGTACTTGAACGTGCTGACCCTGAGCCGCGAAGAAAACATGATGACCGGTGAAGTCACCAGCGAGCAGAAGCGTGTCGAGCTGCCGCAAATGACCGAACCGGTGAAGGCGATCTTCATTGATCCGCGCCAGCAGTGGTTGTATGTGATCAACGGCCGCGCCCTGGCGGATGTGTTCAGCCTGCGCGACAAGAGCCTCAACGGTCGCTACAAACTGCTCGAAGACGGCAACGCCGAAATCACCGCCAGCACCCAGCTGGTGGGCGGTATCTCGCTGATCGTCGGTAACTCCAAAGGCGGCCTGGCCCAGTGGTTCATGGCCCGTGACCCGGATGGCGAGCAGCGTTTCAAGCAGATTCGCACCTTCCAGATGGGCACCGCGCCCATCGTGGAAATCACCGCCGAAGAGCGTCGCAAAGGCTTCACTGCCCTCGACGCTTCCGGCACGTTCGGCGTGTTCCACAGCACTGCCCACCGCACCCTGCTGGTGGATCCGGTGGTCGACGGCCAGGGCGTGTTCGGCCTGTCGCCTCGCGCCAACCGCGTGATCGTCGAAGCCGGCGGCAAGCTGCAGCCGCTGCTGCTGGACAACCCGCACCCGGAAGTGTCCTGGAGTGCGTTGTGGAGCAAGGTCTGGTACGAAAACTACGACGAGCCTAAGTACGTCTGGCAATCGACCGCCGCCAACACCGACTTCGAACCCAAGATGAGCCTGGCGCCATTGACCTTCGGTACGCTGAAGGCGGCGTTCTACGCCATGCTGCTGGCGGCGCCCCTGGCCGTTGCCGCGGCGATCTACACCGCTTACTTCATGGCCCCGAGCCTGCGCCGCAAGGTCAAGCCGGTGATCGAATTGATGGAAGCGATGCCGACGGTGATCCTCGGCTTCTTCGCCGGCCTGTTCCTGGCGCCGTATGTCGAAGGGCATCTGCCGGGGATCTTCAGCCTGCTGATGCTGTTGCCGATTGGCATCCTGGTGGCCGGGTTTGTCTTCAGCCGCCTGCCTGAATCCATCCGCCTGCGGGTTCCCGACGGTTGGGAAAGCGCGATCCTGATCCCGGTGATCCTGTTCGTGGGCTGGCTCTCGCTGTACATGAGCCCGTACCTGGAAACCTGGTTCTTCGGCGGCGACATGCGCATGTGGATCTCCCACGACCTCGGCATCACCTACGACCAGCGCAATGCCCTGGTGGTCGGCCTGGCCATGGGTTTTGCGGTGATCCCGAACATCTACTCCATCGCCGAAGACGCCGTGTTCAGCGTACCGCGCGGCCTGACCCTGGGCTCCCTGGCCCTAGGCGCCACGCCGTGGCAGACCATGACCCGCGTGGTGATCCTGACCGCCAGCCCGGGCATCTTCTCGGCGCTGATGATCGGCATGGGCCGCGCCGTGGGCGAGACCATGATCGTGCTGATGGCCACCGGTAACACGCCGGTGATGGAGATGAACCTGTTCGAAGGCCTGCGCACCCTGGCGGCCAACGTCGCGGTGGAAATGCCCGAGTCGGAGGTCGGCGGCAGTCATTACCGCGTGCTGTTCCTCTCGGCGCTGGTGCTGCTGCTGTTCACGTTCATCATGAACACCCTCGCCGAGCTGATTCGTCAGCGTCTGCGCAAGAAATACTCGTCGCTTTAAGAAAGGTAGAAGTCTGTGAAACAGAACTCCCTGAATGGATGGTTCAAGAGCGGCGCTCCCGGCGTCTGGATCAGTGGTGGCGCGGTGTCCATCGCGGTCATCATGACCATTGGTTTGCTGGCGGTGATTGCTGTGCGTGGCCTGGGCCACTTCTGGCCGGCTGACCTGATCCAGGCCAACTACAACGTGCCGGGCCAGGAAAACCATATCGTCATCGGCGAAGTGGTGCAGAAAGAAGAAGTGCCGCGCGAGCGCCTGAAAAGCGCGGGCCTGCCGGTGCCCGATGCGGGCCCGGAATTCATGACCCGCGAGCTGATCAAGGTCGGCAACCGTGACCTGAACGGCAACGACTTCACTTGGATCGTCGGCGAGTGGTTGAAGGACCAGACCACGCCGAAAAACCTGATGACCATCGAGCGTCGTGAGTGGGGCAACTTCTACGGCACCCTGGTCAACGTCAAGCAGGATGGCAAGGTCATCGCCGAAGGCGAGGCCGCGTGGCCGGAGCTGCAAGCCCGCGTGGACCGCGTTAACAAGCTGGCGGCCCAGCTCAAGACCCTGGAGAAATCCGACATCGGCGCGATCAACGCCGGCCTCGAACGCATTCGCCTGCACGGCCGCAAGCTTGAGCTGGAAGGCAAGCTCGACGCCGCCGCCCAGGCCGACATGGATGCCGACCGCGCCGAGCTGAACGCCCGCTACCAGGACATCGAAGCACGCCTGGCCGACCTGCACGCCCAGTTCAACCGCGACGCTTTGACCGCTCGCGATGGTAACGGCAAGGAAATTGAAATCGGCATCGGCAAAGTGGTGCACGCCTACCAGCCGAACGCCATGGGCACCGTGACCAAGATCGGTTTCTACTTCAGCAAGGTGTGGGAATTCCTCAGCGATGACCCGCGGGAAGCCAACACCGAAGGCGGGATCTTCCCGGCCATCTTCGGCACCGTGATGATGACCCTGATCATGGCGATGATCGTGACCCCGTTCGGCGTGCTGGCGGCGGTATACCTGCGTGAATACGCCAAGCAGAACACCCTGACGCGGATTATCCGCATCGCCGTGAACAACCTGGCGGGTGTACCGGCCATCGTCTACGGCGTGTTCGGCCTGGGTTTCTTCGTGTATGTATTGGGTGGCTCGGTCGACCGTCTGTTCTTCGCCGAAGCGCTGCCGGCACCGACCTTCGGTACACCGGGCCTGCTCTGGGCCTCGCTGACCCTGGCGCTGCTGGCGGTACCGGTGGTGATCGTGGCCACCGAAGAAGGCCTGGCGCGGATTCCGCGTACGGTGCGTGAAGGCTCCCTGGCGCTGGGCGCGACCAAGGCGGAAACGCTGTGGAAGATCGTGCTGCCGATGGCCAGCCCGGCGATGATGACCGGCATGATCCTCGCCGTGGCCCGCGCCGCCGGTGAAGTGGCGCCGCTGATGCTGGTCGGCGTGGTGAAACTCGCCCCGTCGCTGCCGCTGGACGGCAACTACCCGTATCTGCACCTGGACCAGAAGATCATGCACCTGGGCTTCCATATCTATGACGTCGGCTTCCAGAGCCCTAACGTCGAGGCGGCACGGCCGCTGGTGTACGCCACCGCCTTGCTGCTGGTGCTGGTGATCGCCACGCTCAACCTGTCGGCGGTGTGGATTCGTAACCACCTGCGCGAGAAGTACAAGGCGCTGGACAGCTAATCTGAATTGAACGCGGACTTATTTGTGGGAGGGGGCTTGCTCCCGATTGCGGTGTGCCAGCCAGCACACATGTTCCTGATGCACCGCTATCGGGGGCAAGCCCCCTCCCACACAACAGCACAGGGAGCATCCCATGCAACACGACACCCATTCCCACGGCATCAACATGTCTGCCCTGGGTCGCGACAAACAGAGCCTGAGCTTGGCCCAGGAAACTGTGGCCATCGAAGTGCCGGGCCTGAGCCTGTACTACGGTGACAAGCAGGCGCTGTTCGACGTCAGCATGAACATCCCCAAGCAGCGCGTGACCGCCTTCATCGGCCCGTCCGGCTGCGGCAAGTCCACGTTGCTGCGTACCTTCAACCGCATGAACGACCTGGTCGACGGCTGCCGCGTGGACGGGGCCATCAACCTCTACGGCACCAATATCTACCGCAAGGGCGAAGACGTGGCCGAGCTGCGTCGCCGCGTGGGCATGGTGTTCCAGAAGCCTAACCCGTTCCCCAAGACCATCTACGAAAACGTGGTCTACGGCCTGCGCATCCAGGGCATCAACAAGAAGCGCATCCTCGACGAAGCGGTTGAGTGGGCCCTTAAAGGCGCGGCGCTGTGGGACGAGGTCAAGGACCGCCTGCACGAGTCGGCACTCGGCCTGTCCGGCGGCCAGCAGCAACGCCTGGTGATCGCGCGCACCATCGCCGTGGAGCCGGAAGTGCTGTTGCTCGACGAACCGTGCTCGGCACTCGACCCGATCTCGACGCTGAAAGTCGAAGAACTGATCTACGAGCTCAAGTCCAAGTTCACCATCGTCATCGTGACCCACAACATGCAACAGGCGGCGCGGGTTTCCGACTACACCGCGTTCATGTACATGGGCAAGCTGGTGGAGTTCGGCGATACCGACACCCTGTTCACCAATCCGGCGAAGAAGCAGACCGAAGACTACATCACCGGTCGCTACGGCTAGGAAGCTGTGGTTCTGATTGCACTGACGCTGCGGTTCTCCGCACCTTACCGGACGCTCCAAGGACGCCAACATGATTAGTAAAGAAGGCCTTACCCACCACATCTCCGCGCAGTTCAACGCCGAGCTCGAGGAAGTGCGCAGCCACCTCCTGGCGATGGGCGGGCTGGTGGAGAAGCAAGTCAACGACGCCGTGACCGCGCTGATCGAGGCTGACTCGGGCCTGGCCCAGCAAGTGCGCGAGATCGACGACCAGATCAACCAGATGGAACGCAACATCGACGAAGAATGCCTGCGCATTCTCGCCCGTCGCCAGCCGGCGGCATCCGACCTGCGCTTGATCATCAGCATCTCCAAGTCGGTGATCGACCTCGAGCGGATCGGCGACGAAGCCACCAAGATCGCCCGCCGTGCCATCCAGCTGTGCGAAGAGGGTGAAGCGCCGCGCGGTTATGTCGAAGTGCGTCACATCGGCGACCAGGTGCGCAACATGGTGCGTGATGCCCTTGATGCCTTTGCGCGCTTTGACGCCGACCTGGCGTTGTCGGTGGCGCAGTACGACAAGGTCATCGACCGTGAATACAAGACCGCCCTGCGTGAGCTGGCCACCTACATGATGGAAGACCCGCGCTCTATCTCGCGGGTCTTGAGCATCATCTGGGTGCTGCGTTCCCTGGAGCGGATCGGTGATCACGCGCGCAATATCTCGGAACTGGTGATCTACCTGGTGCGCGGTACCGACGTACGGCACATGGGCCTCAAGCGCATGAAGGCCGAAGTTGAAGGTTCAGCCGATCAAATCCCTAATGTTTCGGGTGAATCTGACGATAAGTAAGGTTGCCCGAGAAATTAACGCCCGGCCTTTGGTCGGGCGTTTTCGTTTGCGGCCCCCGATTTTTTTGCGAGTCGGGTAAAAGAAAGTCCGAACGTGACTACAGAGTTTTGGCAAAATGCCATCAGTCAGGCGTTTTGCGTGCCGAAGTTTTTATAGGATGAAGGGTCGATGAGTAAAGTCAGTGTATTGGTGGTGGATGACGCCTCGTTTATCCGCGACCTGGTGAAGAAGTGCCTGCGCAACTACTTCCCCGGGATCAAGCTTGAAGATGCGGTAAACGGCAAGAAGGCCCAGACCATCCTGATGCGCGAGAGCTTCGACCTGGTGCTGTGCGACTGGGAAATGCCGGAGATGTCCGGCCTGGAGCTGTTGACCTGGTGCCGCGAGCAACCGCACCTCAAGTCCATGCCGTTTGTGATGGTGACCAGCCGTGGTGACAAAGAGAACGTGGTCCAGGCGATCCAGGCCGGGGTTTCCGGCTACGTCAGCAAACCGTTTACCAACGAGCAACTGTTGAACAAGGTCAAACAGGCCCTGCACAAGGTTGGTCGCCTCGATGCCCTGGTCGCCAGCGCGCCGACCAAGATGAACTCGGCCTTCGGCAATGATTCCCTGAGCGCCCTGACCGGTGGCAAGCCAGAAGCCGTACGTGCCGCCCCCGTCGCGGCTGCCGCGTCTGCGCCAAACAAAGGCCTGCTTAACAACGCCCCGCCGGTCCAAGCGCCAGGCGCTGCACCCACTGGCGGCCGTGGCCAGGGCCAGTTGCGCCTGTCCAGCGGCACCCAGCAATGCGTGATCAAGGCGCTGAGCATCAAGGAGGCGCTGCTGGTGGTGCGTCGCGGTGAGGTCCTGCCTCAGGTGCTGGAAAGTGCCGTGCTCGACCTGGAACAGGGCGACAACGCTGAGGTGGCCCGTCTCAACGGTTACCTGCACGCCATCGTCGCCTTCGAGCCCAAGCCCGATAGCGATTGGCTGCAACTGACCTTCCGCTTTATTGATCAGGACGCGCAGAAGCTCGACTACATCTCCCGCCTGATTGCGCGTGGTACGGCGCAGAAGCATTTTGTGCCGGGTGCCTGACCTTGTGGTGAGGGAGGTCCCACTACCTCTTCGACATAGCGCTGGCGCGCAGCAAACTGGGGCCTCTGTGGCGAGCGGGCTTGTCCCGCGTTGGGGTGCGAAGCGCCCCTGACGAAGACGAATGCGGTGTATCAGGCACTCCTCTGCGCCTGGTTTCGGGGCTGCTGCGCAGCCCAGCGCGGGGCGAGCCCGCTCACTACAAGATTGTCATCAACCGTTGTTAGCTTGCTGTTCATTCACTCCGGCAGGTTCGCGCCATGGTTCTTCGCCTCTTGCTGTCCTGCACGTTGGCTGCGGTCGCCACTTCGACCCAGGCCATGACCCTCTACAAATCCACCGATGCCAACGGCATGGTGTTCTTCAGCGACCGGCAAACCCCCGGTGCCCAGGCGTTCGTGATTCAAGAACGCAGGGTCGAGCGCGTACAACGGCCAGCACTCGACAGACCCAAACCTGGTTACCCACAACAAGCCTACCGCTACCCCTTGCCCTGGCGTGGCGGTCCGTTCCGTCTGACCCAAGGCCCCAACGGCAGTTTCAGCCACACCGACGCCAAAAGCCGCTACGCCATGGACATTGCCATGCCCGAAGGCACGCCGATCATTGCGGCGCGTAGCGGTGTGGTGGTGAAAATCGAGAATAGCCAGATCGGACGCGGCAACGATGCGTCGGGCAATTTCGTGCGCGTGCAGCATGATGACGGTACCCAGGGCGTGTACCTGCATCTCAAGCAAGGTTCGGTCAGCGTCAGGGCGGGGCAGCGCGTAGCAGTGGGCAGCGCGCTGGGGTTGTCGGGCAATACCGGCAACAGCAGCGGGCCGCACCTGCACTTCGTGGTGCAGCAGAGTAGCGAGGCCGGGCTGGTGTCGATCCCTTACGAATTCAACCAGCCGGTGGGGACATTGCCCAATTTTGCATTGGGCAATTGAGGGTCAATCCAGCAGCAGGACCTTGGCCAGTACGATCTTCGGCCCTTTCATCTTCTTGATGATGATCCGCAAGCCTTCAACCTCCAGCACTTCTTCCTCTTCCGGTACCCGTTTGAGCGTGTCGTAGACCAGCCCTGCGAGGGTTTCGGCCTCAATGTGGTCCAGGTCGACACCCAACAGGCGTTCCACCTTGAACAGCGGCGTGTCGCCCCGTACCAGCAGTTTGCCGGGCTGGTAGGCGAGGATGCCGCGCTCGGCCTTGCGGTGTTCGTCCTGAATATCGCCTACCAGCACTTCCAGCACGTCTTCCATGGTCAGGTAGCCGATGATCTTGCCGTCGGCTTCTTCCACCAGGGCAAAGTGCGCGCCGCCTTTGCGGAACTGCTCCAGCAACTGCGACAACGGCATGTGCCGCGACACACGTTCGAGCGGGCGGGTCAGTTCGGCCAGGTTGAACGATTCTGGGATGTGGTCCAGGGCCGCCAGTTCCAGCAGCAGGTCCTTGATGTGCAACAGGCCGACAAACTCGTTGCGCACCGCGTCATATACCGGATAACGGCTGAACTTATGGCGGCGGAACAGTGCGAGGATTTCCTTGAGCGGGGCGTTGAAGTCCAGGGTCACCAGGTCTTCACGGGAGTTGGCCCAGTCCACCACTTCCAGCTCGCCCATTTCCACGGCGGAGGCCAGTACGCGCATGCCTTGGTCGCTCGGGTCCTGGCCACGGCTGGAGTGCAGGATCAACTTGAGCTCTTCGCGGCTGTAATGGTGCTCGTGGTGCGGGCCAGGCTCGCCTTGGCCGGCAATGCGCAGGATCGCATTGGCGCTGGCGTTGAGCAGGTAGATCGCCGGGTACATGGCCCAGTAGAACAGGTACAGCGGCACCGCCGTCCACAGTGACAGCAGTTCGGGCTTGCGAATGGCCCAGGACTTGGGTGCCAGTTCACCGACCACGATGTGCAGGTAGGAAATCACGAAGAACGCGGCAAAGAACGACACGCCCTTGATCACTTCCGGCGATTCGACGCCTGCGGCGCCCAGCAGCGGCTCCAGGATATGCGCAAAGGCCGGCTCACCGACCCAGCCCAGGCCCAGGGAGGCGAGGGTGATACCCAGCTGGCAGGCCGACAGGTAAGCATCGAGCTGGCTGTGTACGGTACGCAGGATCTGCCCGCGCCAGCCGTTGGTGTGGGCGATGGCCTCGACCCGGGTCGAGCGCAGCTTGACCATGGCAAATTCCGCCGCAACGAAAAAACCGTTGAGCAGTACCAGGATCAGAGCAAAAAGAATCATGCCGAAATCGGCGAAGAGTGTGGCGAGGGTGATACCAGGGGAAGGGTCCATGATTGGGTTTTGCAGGTTCCGTGTGTTCAATAAGGGGGGACAGAAGGGCCTGGAAGGCAGGCGCAAGTCGGCCAATGTAGCGGCTGACGGGGCGCTTGCCTAGTGGTTGCCGCCGGGTGGGGTGTGGAATGCCTTATTCGAAACAGCACAATTCCAATTGTGGGAGGGGGCTTGCTCCCGATAGCAGTGTGTCAGTCAGCATATCTGATACTGGTGCACCGCCATCGGGAGCAAGCCCCCTCCCACATTTGGTTTCGTGCTGTGTTCGAGTTATTCATCATTTCCGACGAGCCGCGAACGGGTCATCTGCGCTGGCGGAAAATGGCAGGTGAACGTACTGCCATGCCCCAGCACACTGCTGATTTCCAGGCGCGCACGGTGGCGCAGCAGCACATGCTTGACGATGGCCAGGCCCAGCCCGGTGCCGCCGGTGTTGGAGTTGCGGCTGGAGTCGACGCGGTAGAAGCGCTCGGTCAGGCGCGGCAGATGCTTGGCGTCGATGCCGATGCCGGAGTCCTGCACGCTCAGGTGTGCGCCTTGTTCGTCGGCCCACCAGCGGATGCGGATAGTGCCCTTGTCCGGGGTGTACTTCACCGCGTTGAACACCAGGTTGGAGAACGCGCTGCGCAATTCGCCTTCGCTGCCTTTGAGCAACACTCGCGGGTCGGCATCCAGGCTGATCTGCTGCCCGCGCTCGCCCGACAGGGCCTGGGCGTCATTCTTGATGGTCTGCAACAGGCTTTGTACGGCCACCGGATGGTTGTCCGACGGATAATCCGTGGCTTCAAGCTTGGCCAGCAACAGCAAGTCGTTGAGCAGGGTCTGCATGCGTGAACCCTGCTGCTGCATTTGCTGCAGGGCACGGCTCCAGCGCGGGTTGATCTCGTCGACGTTGTCCAGCAGCGTCTCCAGATAGCCGCAGATCACCGTCAATGGCGTACGCAATTCGTGGGAAACGTTGGCGACGAAGTCTTTACGCATCTGTTCCAGTTGATGGATGCGGGTTACGTCGCGCACCAGCATCAGGTGTTCGTTGTTGCCGTAGCGCGTCAGGTACAGCTGGATACGCACGCGGTCGTTGGTCGGCGAGGGGATTTCCAGCGCTTCCTCGTAGTTTTCCTGCTCGAAGTACTCTTTGAAGCGTGGGTGGCGCACCAGGTTGGTCACTGGCTGGCCGCTGTCCTGGGGGGTCTTGAGGCCCAGCAGGGTCTCGGCGGCGCGGTTCCACCATTCCAGGTTGCCATCGCTGTCGAGCATGATCACCGCGTCTTTGAGCGCGGCGGTGGACTCCTGCACCCGGTCGATCACCGCTTGCAGGCGCCCGCGTACCCGTTGGTCGCGGCGTTGCAGGTGGTAGATGCTGTCGAACACCTCACCCCACAGGCCGTAGCCGTCAGGTGGCGCTTCGTCGGGTTTGTGCTGGCGCAGCCATTCATGCAGGCGCAGCAATTGTTTGAGGGTCCAGCCCAGGTACAGGGCGATACCAATGGCCAGGCTCCAGCCGTAATAGCCGCTGACCAGGCCTACCAACAGGCAGGCGGTGATCAACAGGAGCATGTGGCGGATCAGGGTGCCATGCCAGTTTTGGTTCACTTAAACATGCGTCCTTGTCAGCTGTTAAGGAAGGGCTGGCTCAGCCTTTGGTTGAAAACCGGTAGCCGGTGCCGCGCACGGTTTGTACCAGATTCTCGTAAGCGTCACCCAAGGCTTTGCGCAGGCGGCGGATATGCACGTCAACGGTGCGCTCCTCCACATACACGTTGCCGCCCCACACCTGGTCCAGCAACTGGCCACGGGTATAGGCGCGCTCCTGGTGGGTCATGAAAAATTGCAGCAGGCGGTATTCGGTCGGGCCCATCTCGGCCGGCTTGCCGTCGATGGTCACGCGGTGGCTGATCGGGTCCAGCAGCAGGCCGCCGACTTCAATAGGCGCTTCGCCATCGGTCGGGCCGGCCCGGCGCAATACGGCCTTCAGGCGCGCTACCAGCTCCCGTGGGGAAAACGGCTTGGTGATGTAGTCATCGGCGCCGACTTCCAGGCCCTGGATCTTGTTGTCCTCTTCGCCCTTGGCGGTGAGCATGATGATCGGGATATCCCCGGTCAGCTCATCGCGCTTGAGGCGGCGGGCCAGTTCGATGCCGGAGGTGCCGGGCAGCATCCAGTCCAGCAGGATCAGGTCCGGCTTGCGGTCGACGATAATGGCATGGGCCTGCTGGGAGTTCTCCGCCTCCAGGCAGTCATAGCCGGCCATTTCCAACGCAACGGCGATCATCTCGCGGATGGGCGCTTCGTCGTCAACAATCAGAATGCTCCTGCCAACCATGCCTAAAATCCTCTTGTCATTTAACTGTCTTGCGCCGCATTAGATAACGGAAATATTGCAGTCGTGTGACAGTAATTTAGTCGCTCGGGCAATTAGCGGCACTCTGGACTACGCTTTGGGTCCGAATCCTGACAACCACAAAAGGAAGGTTCCGATGAATCACAGTACTTTTTCCTGGAAGGCCCTTCTGGTCACGGCGGCGTTGACACTGCCGACACTGGCATTTGCCGCAGACCCGGCGATGACGAAAGACGGGATGTTGGTGGATCATAAGGGCATGACGCTCTACACCTTCGCCAAGGACGCCGATGGCAAGTCCATGTGTAACGACAAGTGCGCCACCAACTGGCCGCCGTTGATGGCCGAGTCCACCGACAAACCCATGGGCAAGTGGACCGTTATCACCCGTGACGATCAAAAGGGCCAATGGGCCTACAACGGCAAGCCTCTCTATACCTTTGTGATGGACAAAAAGGCCGGCGACATGACCGGCGACGGCAAAATGGACGGGGCCTGGAAAGTCGCCAAGCCCTGATTCAGCCCGCTAGCGGTGAGGGGCCTGGCCCCTCATCGAAACCCGTAATCCGCCACAATCCCGATAAAAATCGCCAACCCGGCCCAGTGGTTGTGCAAAAACGCCTTGAAGCACTTCATCCGGTCCCTGTCGCGGGTGTACCAGAACTCCCAGGCAAAGCAGCCTGCCGCCGCCAGCAACCCCAGGTGGAACCAACCGCCCAGCTCAAACCGTGCGCCGGCCAGCAACAGGCACAGCAGCGCCAGGCCTTGCAGGGTGAGGATGATCACCCGGTCGGCATCGCCGAACAGAATCGCAGTGGATTTGACGCCGATCTTCAAGTCGTCGTCGCGGTCGGTCATTGCGTAATAGGTGTCGTAGCCCACCGTCCACAGCAGGTTGGCTATATACAGCAGCCAGGCGGTGGCGGGCAGGTGGCCGGTTTCGGCGGTGAACGCCATCGGCATGCCCCAGGAAAACGCCGCGCCCAACACCACCTGCGGGTAATAGGTGTAGCGCTTCATGAACGGGTAGCTGACCGCCAGTGCCAGGCCGCCCAGCGATAACCAAATGGTTGTGGCGTTGGTCAGCAGTACCAGCAGGAAGCTGATCAGCATCAGTACCGCAAAGAACACCAGGGCCTCTTTCGAACTGATCCTGCCGCTTGCCAGCGGGCGTTGCGCGGTGCGCTTCACATGGCCGTCGACCTTGCGGTCCGCCCAGTCATTGATGACGCAACCGGCAGCGCGAGTCAGCGTAACGCCCAGCACGAAAATCACGATGTTGGCCAGGGACGGCGAACCCTTGCCGGCGATCCACAGCGCCCACAGCGTCGGCCACAGCAGCAGGTAGATGCCGATGGGCTTGTCCATGCGGGTCAACTGAATGAAATCCCAGGCCCTGGGGTTCAGGCGGTTCAAGGATTTGAGCAGACGTTGATACATCAGCAGTTCTCCGGATGGTCATGCAGCGCGTGCCAGAAACTCGGCAGGAAGACTTCCGCCACCAGCACGCTCAGCGCCCCACGATCGAAGCGTGAGCGGCGTGCCCACAGCCCGTCGGACTGGTCCGTGGTCGGCAGCCACTGGCGAGGGTAATGGCACACCTCGATGGCCTGGCGGGTGAACGCGCGGTCGCAAAACAGCAATTCGCCCAGGGAACGGCTGCCCAATTCGTCCATCTGCAAGCCGTCGCCCTGCAATGCACTGCGCGCCGCCACACTGCGGGCAAATACCCACGGCTGGCCATGCCCACGCAAATACACCTCGCGCACCCAACCGATGCTGGCCGGGGGCATATGCAGCGCCGCGCATTCATCATCGCGCAGCGGCTGCCAGCCTTCGAACAGCGGCGTCACGCTGAAGCCATCGTTGGACAGCCACGTCAGCCGGCGGGTCAGCGAGCCTTCGTCGAACAGCCAGTTGAGGGTCAAGGGCGCGGGCGCAGGGCTCAGGAGGCTCTGGGTCAACCATTGGCAAGCATCGGGAAGGGCGATTGAGTGCGGCACGGTGCGTCAGTATTGGCAGCAAAAGAGGCGGCGAGCTTACCATGGCGTCCTGATCTTTTGCCGGGCTGCGCGGGCGCCTTGCGTCGATCGTGCTTGCATCTGCCGGCCCCGATCAGTACAAAACGCCCTGAGCCGTGCGGCAATGCTGGATCCATCGACCGCCGGCCAACCAGCCTGGACCCTGAGGAAGCAAGTAAATGAAGAAGTGGCAATGTGTAGTCTGCGGCCTGATCTATGACGAAAAAGACGGCTGGCCGGATGATGGTATCGCTCCGGGCACTCTGTGGCAGGACGTACCGGAAGACTGGCTGTGCCCGGACTGCGGCGTCGGCAAAATGGATTTCGAAATGATCGAAATCGGCTAATTTTCAGTTTCAGAACCGTACTACAAGGAGAAAGGAATGAACGCACCTGTCGTGATCATCGGCACAGGATTGGCCGGCTACAACGTGGCCCGGGAGTTTCGCAAGCTCGACAGCGAAACCCCATTGCTGCTGATCACCGCGGATGACGGGCGCTCCTACTCCAAACCCATGCTTTCCACCGGCTTTGGCAAGAACAAGGAAGCCGATGGCCTGAGCATGGCCGAACCCGGTGCCATGGCGGAGCAACTCAAGGCCGAAGTGCGCACCCACACCCGCGTCAGCGGCATCGATCCCGGTCACAAACGCCTGTGGATCGGTGAAGAAGCGGTGGTCTATCGTGATCTGGTCCTGGCCTGGGGCGCAGAAACCGTGCGCGTACCAGTCGAAGGAGACGCCGCTGAGCTGGTTTTCCCCATCAATGACCTCGAAGATTACGCCCGCTTTCGCGCCGCCGCTGCCGGCAAGCGCCGCGTGCTGCTGCTCGGCGCCGGCCTGATCGGCTGTGAGTTCGCCAACGACCTGATCCTCGGCGGCTATGAGATCGACCTGGTGGCGCCGTGCGAGCAAGTCATGCCGACCCTGCTGCACCCGGCGGCGGCTGCAGCGGTACAGGCCGGTCTGGAAGGGCTGGGGGCGCGTTTCCACCTGGGCCCGGTGCTCAACCGCCTGCAGCGCACCGCTGACGGCCTGGAAGCGCACCTGTCGGACGGTGAGGTGGTCCACTGCGACCTGGTGGTCTCGGCCATCGGCCTGCGCCCGCGTGTCGACCTGGCCGCCGCCGCCGGCCTGCAGACCAACCGCGGGATCATGGTGGACCGCCACCTCAAGACCTCCCACGCCAATATCTACGCCCTGGGCGACTGCGCCGAAGTTGACGGCCTGAACCTGCTGTACGTGATGCCGTTGATGAGCTGCGCCCGCGCCTTGGCCCAGACCCTGGCCGGTAACGCCACCGCTGTCAGCTACGGCCCAATGCCGGTCACCGTGAAAACGCCGGTCTGCCCGCTGGTGGTCTCGCCGCCGCCACGGGGCACAGAAGGTGTATGGAGCGTCGAAGGCCAGGGCGCCGACATCAAGGCCCTGTGCCGCGACGCCAGCGGCCGCCTGCTGGGTTACGCGCTGACCGGCAGCGCCGTGATGGAAAAACTCGCCCTCAACAAAGAACTTCCGCCGTTGCTGGCGTAAATACCGGTCGTTCTGTCGGAATAAGCACATTTTTTACCCTAGAAAGGGCGCCGCGAGACTGGCGCGGCGTACGAGGGCATGCCATCCTCACTCCCGTCTGCCGCAGAGTAGAGCCTGCGGCGCCTTGGCCGCTGTTCCGTTAGAGAGCAGCACGGACATAACAACAAAAAACCGTCAAAGAGGCTTCATATATGCGTAAACCAGAACTCGCAGCCGCCATCGCTGAAAAAGCGGATCTCACCAAAGAACAGGCCAACCGCGTCCTCAACGCCGTTCTCGAAGAAATCACCGGCGCCCTGCATCGCAAGGACAGCGTCACCCTGGTTGGTTTCGGCACCTTCCTGCAACGCCACCGTGGCGCCCGCACCGGCAAAAACCCGCAGACCGGTGAGCCTGTGAAGATTAAGGCCAGTAATACCGTTGCGTTCAAGCCGGGTAAGTCGCTTAAAGACACCGTTAACGCGTAAACAGTGCCGTCTCGACAGGGGCGGGGCAGTAGGAAAATGGGCACGCCGATGGGTTTGGTGCCCATTTTTTGTGGGGCGGAAGACAACAGTAGTCTAGGCTGTCTGGCGTTAATCCTTTACCCCCTGACTAACGCGTCATGATCATCAGCGGGTTCTTTCTCTACAAGCTCTTCGTAATTTGCAGCTTCTGAACGTAGGTCTCCCGGAGCCCATTTTCCATTCATTTGTTTGTAACTGCTGGCTCTATAAGGGTACAGGGCGATAATGGAGGTGATTTCTTTTTGCAAGTTTTTCTCTTCATACCAGACACTCCCGCACTCACCGCAACCCCAGAAAGGGCGAGTCGGTTCATCTATAAAATCGACCCAGCCTGCGCATTGAGTAACAGGGCATCGATAATTCTGAACATCGGTTCGGGGGGGTAAAAACTCTTCAGCTTTAACGTACTGAGTAGAGGAACCGCAACATGGGCACTCGATCATGATGAAGCGTTGGCCCTTCGCGATCATAGGCGCGATAAGTTTATGCTGCTGTGCGTCGAGCTCAAAAGTTTTGTCGCAAATCTGACAGCGTGCATTTTTAATTGAGTCCATATGGGTTCTCTCCCTCTGGGTACCAATGTAAGGCCTTGCTATTCGCTTTATGGTAAGCCTTGTCCATGAGCACCAAGTTGCTTTGGCGGTTATTACCGCCACGAAATATCGGCTTCTTATGGTGCACGTCAAAGCCTTCTGGAACTTGACCTTTTTTCATTCTATCTACACCGGCCTGACCATATTTCTGAATTGAGTTGGGGTCTTTAGCGAGCTTTTTCAGGTATTTTTCTTTGGCCCCGCCTTTTTTGCCAAAGTTAGCCCGAATTTTCTTGATTTGCGCCTTCGTTCTTTTGTGATAGCAGGTCTTAAGACCCCATGGATCAATCCAAGTAAAGGGATTCGGCGCATATTGATAAAGATTCAACCCCCCCGCCAACCCAATCGGATCCGGCGTAGTAAACCGCCCCACATCCGGATCATAAAACCGGAACGTGTTGTAGTGCAGCCCAATCTCCCGATCCAGATACTGCCCCTGAAACCGCAGGTTCTGCTCTTCAATGTAATAAGGCTCGCGCACCTCTTCCAGTGTGTTGCCCCACACCCGATATGTCGCCTGCCAAACCGTGTGTCCATCCGCTTCGGTGAGTTGTTCCGGCAAGCCGTTCAGGTCGTTGTGGTAATAGCGGATTTTTTGCAGAGGCCCGGTGCCGTCAACACGGGCAATAGGCTCGTAGCCTTCGTCTTGGTAGATGTAAAGACTGGTCTGACTGTGTCTATGCTCCTGCAACAACCGCAGGCCATCCCACACAAAACGCGTTTCCCCCAGCGGATACCCGTCACCGCCGTGCTCGGTTTTCGCGATGCGTCGGCCCAGCGGGTCGTAAGTCATCCTGACCACGCTGCCGTTTTCATTGCGTATTTCGATCAGACGGCTTTCGGCGTCGTAGGCAAAGCGTTGCAGGCCGCGCGCGGTGCTGCGTTTTTCGATTGTGCGGCCAAAGGCGTCATAGCGATAACGCTTGTCTTGATAAGTCAGCAGCTTGTTATGTACCACCAACCCGGCACCCGCCTGCGGGCCGTCCAGCAGGTTGGCGGCGGCGTCGTAGGCGAAGGTTTCGCGTTGGCCGTGCAGGTTGTCCTGGCTGGCGATGATGCGGCCGGTGGCGTCGTAGTGCAGTAACTGACGGTGTTGCGTGGCGGGTTGCTGGTCGAGTTTGCCGATCAGGTTGTCGGCGGGGTCGTATTCGAATTGTTTCTGTGCGGCTGCCGGTAGCAGCGACGGTTGGCTCGCCAGGCGACGTTGACGTGCGCGCAGACGGCCGCTGCGGTCGTATTCGCTGCGGGTGCTGAGCTGGCCTTGGGTGCGCAGCACTTCGCGGTGGAGGCGGTCGCGTTCGAAGTCGCTGATCACCTGGCCGTCGAGGTTGATCTGGTGCAGGTGGCCGCTGCCGTAGTACAGGCGGTTGAGCCAGCGGCCGTCGGGCAGTTGGGTCTGGATCAGGTTGCCGAGTTCGTCGTAGTGGTGGTGCAGGCTGCCCGCCGAGCTCTGTTCGGCGAGTAACTGGCCAAGGGCGTCATAGGCGAAACTTAGGGCCTGGGTATTGCCTTGCAGGTCGGTGAACGTCACCGCGGTCAGCTGGTCCACGGAGTCGTAGCTGTAATCGGTGCTGCCATCGTCGGTGGTCTTGGCGATCAGGCGGCCAACCGCGTCGCGCTCCAATCGATGCACGATGGGCGCGGGCGGTGTCTCGGGGACGACGGCCAAGCCGCTGCCATACGGAGCCGGAACAGCGGTCACCGCAATCACATTGTCCAGCGGATCGTAGTGGTAGCACTTGGCGCTGCCATCCAGGTCCTGCTGCTCGGTCAGTCGGTCCCCGGCGTCCCAGGCAAACCGATAACGCTCGCCGTTTTCGTTGATCAGCGCTTGCAGGCGCCCATAGCTGTCATAGCCGAACTGCACCTGCCGACCATGGGCGTCGATGCGCTGGCGTACCTGGCCGCGACGGTTGTGTTGGTACAGGGTGGTATGACCGGCCGGATCGGTGTAACCCACCAGTTGGCCGCTGGTATCGCGCTGGTACTGCTCGGTGCGCCCATCCGGCAATTGGCTGCTGAGCAGGCGCCCCTGGGCGTCATAGCTGAACAGGGTGCGCTCGCCGAGGGCGTCGGTGATGACCTGCAAATTGCCGCGTTCGTCGTAGCTGAAGCGCGTTGGATAGCCGGAGCAATCCACGTGCTCGATCAACTGCCCGAACGGGTTCCAGCGCAGCGTCTTGCTTTTGCCGGTGGCGTCGATGATTTCTACGGGCTGGCCGTGATCGTCATAGCGATAGCGGGTGACATAGCCCAGCGGATCGGTTTCGGCGATGCAGTTGCCGCGCTGATCGTAGCGATACGCCCAGCTATTGTCGGCGGCGTCGGTCTCCACCAGCGGGAGTGCCCAGTGCTCAAGCCACAAGGTCGAGTCGCTGCGGCCCAGCGGGTCGGTTTCGCCGATCAGGTTGCCGGCTTCATCGTAGCTGTATTCAAAGCGACCACCCTGCGGATCGGTGGCACTGAGCAATTGGCGCTCGTTGTTCCACTCGAACAGCCAGGTTTGCCCGAGGTTGTCGCTGTACCGAACGATTTGGTGCTGGGTGTTCCAGTGGCGGGTACTGACGCGTTGCAAGCCGTCGGTAATCCGCGTGACACCGGCCTGCAAGTCATAGTCGAACTGGTAGGCGTCGCCTTCGTCGGTCCAGTGCCGGACCACACGCCATTCCGCGTTTTCAACCAAGGCCCACTCATAGAAACAGCGCAACCCGGTCGGTAGCTGGTGCTCCCCCATGCGCCGGCCAGCATCGTAGCTGAAGCGCCGCTGCACCTGGCCGGTGGCATCGCGGACCTCAGCCAGGTTGCCGCTAGCGTCGTAGCCGTAGCTGACCAGTACTTCGCGGCGCAGATCGGGGTACAGCCGTTCGAGCCGCACCACGTGGCCTTGATCGCGGATCAACTCCACTTGCACCAGGTCGAACGTATCGCGCAGCCGGATCAGTCGCCCGGCTTCGTCGTAATCAAGATGGATGCGGTTGTCGTTGCGGTCGCCGAGCTGGCTGAGGCGCAGCAACGCCGGGTTGGCGGAAGGCTCAAATAAGCGATACAGACCATCATCGCTTTCGATCAGCAACTGCCCGTTGAGGTGTCGGCGCACGGCCAGCCCTTCACCGGCGCTGAACACCGCGCCGCCCAGGGGAATACTGCCCATGTCGATAGGCCGGCCCTGTTCATCGGTGTAGATCAGCATTTCGCCCCCCTCGGGATGGGGACGAATTTCGACGCACACCTCATACGGCACGCTCCAACCCGCACCGAACAAACCGCCTGTGCGTTCGTCACGGCTGTTGTAGAAACGCTGCCAATCAATCGGCAGGATGCCGGGCAGTACGAAATCCAGCTCATCATCGCCGCCCAACACCTTGGCGCCGGTGGCCGCATGCACCGGGTTCGACGAGCCCATGGCCGCATTGGCCATCGCCCCCATCGCACTGCTCACGGCCATCGAGGTTGCGCCACCGATCAACATGCACGGTAGCTTGCTGAAGAACTTGCCCTTACCGCCCTTGAGCATCAACAACGCCGTCACCGCCAGCCCGACGCCCGGTGTCTTGCCGCTGCGAATCTCACGCACCACCACCGACCCGCCGCCGATGGTCACGTTCGATGAAATCAATCCGGACGACACCACGGTCGCATCGCACGTACTGCGATCACCGCTGCGCACCGCTGGCTGGCCGTTGATCGTGACCTTGTCCGAGCCCTCGGCCAGAAACTGCGGCGGCATCGGCGGGTGCTTCATGCACGTGACCAGATCCAGCGGCTTGGGTTCGGCGCCAGGCGCAGGCGTGGCTACCGTAGGGCGCCACATCTGCGAGAAGAAACTCTCGGCCATGTCTAGGTAGCTGGCTTCCGGCTCAGGCTCGGGTTCTTCCAGCTCGGTGCCGGCCGGCGCGACGTGGGAACTGATCGCCCCGGCGGCACGGGCGGCGGGGATGTTGTTGGTGAGGGTGTCGGTGGAGCCCGTGAGAATGTTCGCCTGCACCGTGGGCGGGAACAGCGCATTGCTGAAACTATCGCATAAATTCGTCAGACCTTTGTCCGCGCCGGTCTTGCTCATGGCCAGGCCGACAATCGTGCCCACCACCGCGCCCAGCAGGAAACAGCCGAGCCCGCCGGTGGCCACGGTAATTCCGGTGGCGGCAACTACCGCCGCAGTCGCCACGGCGGTGATAGCGATATTGGCCGCTACCTCCAGCACACCGCCAAGGATGTCGGCCATCATCGAGGTGTGGGAGAGCGCATCGCCCATCCGGGCTGCCCATAACGCGTCAGACATGCAGGCAACTCATCAGGAAATAGCGTCAAACGACAGCGAGTTTTTGATCAAGGCCCAATGCGCCGCCTCGGCATCCCCCAGCTTATCCGCCTTCACATAACTCAACGCGAGCATCTTGCGTGTGCCCGGTATCACCAAGGCCAGCTGATACTGGAACACCTTGTCATTGCCCTTGTTGAACTGGCTGCGCAGCTCGATGCCTTCCACCTCTTGCGCGGCGCCCAAGCGCACATCGACACCCGGTTGGTAGCGCAAGTCCTGCACCTGTTTTTCCAGGCGCTGGAGTTGGTCGTTGAAGTTGCTGTGCAAGGTTTCGCCGTCGGCCAGCAGGCTGCGGCTGACGATCAGGGATGTGCCCAGCTCAGGGAATTTGAGGATATTGATCGTCGCGTCCTGCAGCTCGCTCGCCGGCAGTTGGAACTGGAATTCGTTGATTCGGTACGTCATGGCAAACGGGTCTCGTCAGGAGCTTTTCGGCGCGGGGAACGCGGCTTTGATATTGGCGTCGATGCTGGCTTTCTGGCCCTGTCCATCGGGCGTGGCTCCAGGGCCGCCGCCGTTATTGAGGTGCAGCACGCCCTTGGTATTGAACTCGGCATCGCCGCTGGCATAGAAGCTGATGTTCACGCCGGTGAGGTTGATCTGCCCGCTGGCATTCAACTCCAGGATGCTTTCGCCGCAGACCAGGCGCAGGTTTTCGCCCACTTCGATGACGTAGCTCTGGCTGATGCTGTCGGTCTTTCTCTGGCCCACCGAGAGGATGTCTTCCTGCTTGACGATGCGCAGGCGGTTGTTGCCGATGGTCACCGTCTCGTTATGGCCGATACTTTTATTGCGGTCGTGCCCGACGGAGTGACTTTCGTCTACCTCGACAACAACGTCCTGGTTACGCTCGGCATGGATATACAACTGCTCCAACCCCTTCTTGTCCTCCATGCGGATTTCATTGAAGTTGGCCGGCGTGCCGCCCTTGCTCGAGCGACTCTTCATGCCGCTCTGGGTTGCGTTTTCCGGCAGGTCGTACGGTACCGTCTGCTCGGCGTTGTACACCCGTCCCGTGATGATCGGGCGGTCCGGATCACCTTCAAGAAAGCTCACAATCACTTCCTGGCCAATCCGTGGAATCTGCATCGAGCCCCAGTTCTTGCCGGCCCAGGATTGCGACACGCGGATCCAGCACGAGCTGTTTTCGTTGGATTGGTCGTGGCGGTCCCAGTAGAAGTGCACCTTCACGCGGCCGTATTGGTCGGTCCAGATTTCCTCGCCTTTGGGACCGACCACCAGCGCGGTTTGCGGGCCTTTGACGATGGGCCGGTGGGTGGTGGCGAGCGGGCGGAAGCTCTGCTGGGCGTCAATGCAGGTCAGGCTGCTTTCGAACTGCGCCGAGCCTGAGCCACCACCGCTTTCCAGGCTTTCCTGGACGATGTAGTAGCGGCAGCCGACGATCAGGTATTCGCGGTTCTGGTCCTGGCGGCTGAAGCCGGTGAGGCTGAACAGGTGGCCGGAGCCGAGGCCGCGGGCGTTGCCGCTGAATTCGATTTGTTCATGCAGGGTTTGCAGGGCTTCGATGCGGGTGCGCGCGTAGTGTTCGCCGTCGGCGCTTTGCACGTAGGTGCCGGGGTAGTCGTACAGCGGGTAGTCGCCGGCGGTGTGCGGGCGCGGCATGGCCGAACGCACGTCGATGCTGGCGCTGGGGCGCTGGAAGTCGTAGTCGTTAAGCTCCAGCGAACCCGGCTGAACCTCCTGCGCCAGGTGCCAGTTGTGCATGTGGTCGCGTTCGCGCTGCTGCTCGTCCTTGGGGTAATACGGGATCGACGCATAGCCCGGCACCGTGGTGTGGGCGCCATAGGCGTCGGCCAGCACCAGCACATGGCGGTCCTGTTCATGGCGAAAGAAGTAGTAGATACCTTCCTGCTCCATCAAGCGGCTGACGAAATCGAAGCTGGTCTCGCGGTACTGCACGCAGTATTCCCACTCGCGATACGGCCGGCTCAGGGCGTCTTCGAAGTCGGAGAACCCCAGGTCGCGGAACACCTGCTTGATGATCTGCGGGATGCTCAGGTTCTGGAAAATCCGGCAGTCGGACGTACGGCTCAGCAGCCACAGCCATGGGCGCAGCGTCACTTGGTAACTGGCGAACTGGCCCTGGTCGATGTTCTGGCTGCAGCGCGCGACGATGCCGTGGAAATGCCGCTCGCCGCCGTCCGCCAGTTGCAGGCCCACGCTCATCGGCTTGCCCAGCAGCTGGTTGAGGTCGATGTTGGCGTCCAGGGACGTCAGTTGCAGCTCATAGTTGAACAGGCGGCCCAGCTCTTCGCCGCCGCCCATTTCATTGAGCAGCAGCACATCCGGCCCGAGGGGGCTGGTGATCTTGGCCAGGCGTGAGGCTTGGTTGAATAACATCGAAGTACCCTAATAACTGAAGGAACCCAGTCCAAATGTGGGAGGGGGCTCGCCCCCGATAGCAGTGTGTCAGGTGATGCATTGGTGACTGATTCACCGCCATCGGGGGCAAGCCCCTCCCACATTTAGATTGTGTTTCTTCAGGTCAATCGTTGAACTGATAGTGCAATTCATTATCCCGGCTACTGATCCGCACACCCGCCAATGCCTTGCCTTCGAGCATGCGCGTGAGGAATTCACGGCTCATGTCCGGCAGCAGGCTGTTGGTGAGAATGGTGTCGATCATGCGCCCGCCGCTTTCGGTTTCGGTGCAGCGCGAGACGATCAGGTCGACCACCGCGTCGTCGTAGTCGAAGGCGACCTTGTGCGTATTCTCCACGCGCTTCTTGATGCGGTTGAGTTGCAGGCGGGTGATCGCCTTGAGCATCTCGTCGCTCAGCGGGTAGTACGGAATGGTCACCAGGCGGCCAAGCAGGGCCGGCGGGAAGATCTCCAGCAGCGGCTGGCGCAGGGCCTTGGCGATTTCCTCGGGCTCGGGGATGTTCGCCGGGTCCTTGCAGACCTGGGAAATCAGCTCGGTACCGGCGTTGGTGGTCAGCAGGATCAAGGTGTTCTTGAAGTCGATCACCCGGCCTTCACCGTCTTCCATCACGCCCTTGTCGAACACTTGGAAGAAGATCTCATGCACGTCCGGGTGGGCTTTTTCCACCTCGTCCAGCAGCACCACGCTGTAGGGTTTGCGCCGCACCGCTTCGGTCAGCACGCCGCCTTCGCCGTAGCCGATATAGCCCGGTGGCGCGCCCTTGAGGGTGGACACCGTGTGGGCTTCCTGGAATTCGCTCATGTTGATGGTGATCACGTTCTGCTCACCGCCGTACATGGCTTCGGCCAGGGCCAGGGCGGTTTCGGTCTTGCCCACGCCGGAGGTGCCGGCCAGCATGAACACGCCAATCGGCTTGCTCGGGTTGTCGAGGCCGGCGCGGGAGGTCTGGATGCGCTTGGCGATCATCTGCAGGGCGTGGTCCTGGCCGATGATGCGCTTCTTCAGGTGCTGGTCGAGGTTGAGCACGGTTTCCAGTTCGTTGCGGGCCATGCGGCCCACCGGGATACCGGTCCAGTCGGCGACCACCGAGGCCACGGCCTGATAATCCACGGTCGGCAGGATCAGCGGGGTTTCGCCTTGCAGCGCAGTGAGGCGTTGTTGCAGGTCGACCAGTTGCGCACGCAATTCATCGCTCTGGTTGTTACCTGCATCGCTGTCCACAACCCCGGCCTTTTCGCGCAGGGTTGCACGGGTGGCGAGCAACTCATCCACCAGGGTTTTCTCTTCGGCCCAGCGGCTTTCCAGGGTCGCCAGGCGCTCACGCTCGGCGCTTAACAGGGCTTCGCTGTTGCTCTGGCGAGCGCCAATGGCAATACCGATCGCATGCTCGCGGGCGATGATTTGCAGCTCGGTTTCCAGGGCTTCGATGCGGCGGCGGCTGTCGTCCACTTCGGCCGGCACCGCGTGCAGGCTGATGGCGACGCGGGCGCAGGCGGTGTCCAGCAGGCTCACGGATTTATCCGGCAACTGGCGCGCCGGGATATAGCGATGGGACAGCTTCACCGAGGCTTCCAGGGCTTCGTCGAGGATCTGCACCTGGTGGTGTTTCTCCATGGTCGAGGCCACGCCGCGCATCATCAACAGCGCTTTGTCTTCCGACGGCTCGGCCACTTGTACCACCTGGAAGCGGCGGGTCAGGGCCGGGTCTTTCTCGATGTGCTTTTTGTACTCGGCCCAGGTAGTCGCGGCCACGGTACGCAGGGTGCCACGGGCCAGGGCAGGTTTGAGCAGGTTGGCCGCATCACCGGTACCGGCAGTGCCACCGGCACCCACCAGGGTGTGGGCTTCGTCGATAAACAGAATGATCGGCTTGGGCGAGGCCTGGACGTCTTCGATGACCTGGCGCAGGCGCTGTTCGAACTCGCCTTTCATGCTCGCGCCGGCTTGCAGCAGGCCGACATCAAGGCTGCGCAGTTCCACGTCTTTGAGCGCCGGCGGCACATCACCGGCGACGATGCGCAGGGCGAAGCCTTCGACAACGGCAGTTTTGCCGACGCCGGCTTCACCGGTAAGGATCGGGTTGTTCTGGCGCCGGCGCATGAGGATATCCACCAGTTGGCGAATCTCTTCGTCACGGCCCACGATCGGATCGAGCTTGCCGCTGCGTGCTTGTTCGGTCAGATCGACGGTGAAACGCTTGAGGGCTTCCTGTTTGCCCATCGCACTCGGCGCCATCGCGCCGCTGGCTTCACCCGGCACGGCGCCGGCATTGAAACCGTCGCTGGCAGTCAGGGCGTTTTCCGGCGAGTCGCCGACGTATTCGTCAAAACGCTCGCTCAGGGCTTCGGCCTTGATCTTGTCGAATTCCGAAGACAACCCCAGCAGCGCATGGCGCAGGCTTGGCGTCTTGAGGATGCCCAGCACCAGGTAACCGGTGCGCACCTGGCTTTCGCCGAACATCAGGCTGCCGTACACCCAGCCGCGTTCCACGGCTTCTTCCACGTGGGACGACAGGTCGGTGATCGACGTCGAGCCACGCGGCAGGCGGTCCAGGGCTTCGGTGAGGTCACGGGCCAGGCGCGCCGGCTCGACGTTGAACTGGCGGATGATGCGGTGCAGGTCCGAGTCCTGCAGTTGGAGCAACTGGTGAAACCAGTGGGCCAGTTCCACGTACGGGTTGCCCCGCAGCTTGCAGAACACGGTGGCGGCTTCGATGGCCTTGTAGGCCACGCTGTTGAGTTTGCCGAACAGTGCGGCGCGACTGATTTCACCCATGCTCTGGATTCCTTGAGGTGGTGGCTTGATCGGCGTAATGCCGGGCCAGGATTAGGTCGTTGGCATCAACCGCAGGGCAGCCGAGCCAGGTGTTGAAGCCCAGGCGGAACTGGCCATTGAGTTGCAGCGCCGGTACTTCGGGTTGTTGCAGAACCAGGTTCAAGTCCCAGTCCAATTCATGGCCCAGGTACTCGGCCACCCACGCCACCAGCTCGTTGAACGGCTGGCTGCCGGGCAGCATGCCCATGTAGTCGTCCAGCTTGAGCGGGCCCAGGCGGATGCGGAATTTATGCTGGCGGTCCCACACGTGGCTGCCCAGGCAGAAGTCCACGCCCAGCTGGTTGGCGCTCACGCCCACGCGGCTGCGCTCGGGCAGTTCCAGCCATTGGCCGACGTATTCTTCGATCTCCACCGGCAGGCCGAAATACTCGCCGAGGATCGCCTTTAAACCGTCCGGGTAGCGGGTTTGCGCCGACAGGTGGCCGCTGTAGTGCAGCTTCGCCGTGTCAGGGATCAATCCCTGGTTAAGCAGGCTCGGCATGCCCCGGCCACTCAAGGCGGCGAGGCGTGCAGACCAGTAGTCATCGTCCGGGCGGTCGTGGCTGACCGTCGGCCGCGCCTCGGCCCAGGCCCGGTAAAACAGGCTCAGCAGACGGTGGTGGAACACGTCCAGGAACTGCTTGCTGGTACTGTCGGCGTTGTTGCGCTGACGCTCGCGTACGTACTCGGTGATATGCAGCGGCAACGGACCGTTGGGGCCACCAAGGCCGAAGAAGAACTGTTCCAGCCGTGCCGGTTTGCCGTCGCCGCCGGGGTCGACCGAGGCCAGGGTCGCCGGGGCGAAGGTGCAATCGGCCTGTTGCCCCAGGCGCAACGGGTCATCCGCCAGGCGCAGGGAATGGCCCAGGCGCGGCAGCTCGGGCGATTCGCACTCGATACGCCGCAACGCCTGGAAGAAATCGTATTCCCAGGGCTCCTGATGCATCGCATCCAACGTACTCACAGCGTCGGACGACGCCCGGGTTTGGCTTTCCATCGCATGATCTCGCCGCGTTCGGTGGTACGGATCACCGTCTCGGTAAAACTGTTGATCGACACGTAGCGTGCCAGGAAGCGTTCCAGCACCGCACCGAGCAGGAACACGCCGGTGCCGCGAAACGCGTTTTCATCGAATTCCAGGGTAATTTCCAGGCCACGCCCAAACACAATCGGGCCGGGCATCGGCAGGCGCCGGGTGACGGCCTTGCTGCTGACGTCGCGCAAGCCTTCGATCTGCAATTGCAGCGCCGCGTCATTGCTGTCCCCATACAGACGCAGCAGTTCGCGCAATGCCGCCGCGCCCTGGCCTTGTTCACTCAGGGACAAATAGTTGAGCGACAACTGGCTGATCAGGCGCCAGGCCTTGGCGTCATGGGCATGGCTGGCGCGTGGGCGGCTTGGCCCGGCGACGCAACGCACGGATAACACCGGCGCGCTGTCGGCCAGGGTGAAGTCGGTCTTGCCGTTGCCCACGCTCATGAACAACGGCAGGTCGCGGTTGGTGCACAGCGCGGTCACGCCGAGTTGGCGCAGGTCGTGGCGATATGGCGCCTGGCGGCTGTCGACCAGGCTGACAAAGGTTTCGCTGCCCACATAGGTGGAGCGCGGGCCGTTGCGGCGCTGGTCGCTGGACAGCACCCGTGGCTCGCGGCGCACGGTGTAGTACGCCTGGTCGCGGCCATAACGGGATGGATCGCGTACCGCGTAGAACGGCAAAAATGGCTGCTCTGGCCCGGTGCCGTGGCCGGTGATGCCGCTCAGCGAGTGAATCTCGAAATCCATTGGCCGTGTGCGGTCGGCGATCACATGGTGTTCGTTGACCCGATCGGACAAGTGGATGCGGTCCACGCGCTTCGGGAACAGGTTGATCGCCGGGGTGCAGAACGGCAAAAACTGCGCTGCGCCGACGCTGCCTTCCAGGCTCGGCTCGTGACGGTCGAACAGCACGATCAGCTCCAGCTCCTGGCCGTCGCAACGCTTGACCGCACGGCTCAGCTCGGCGAATTCGACGAACAGGAAGCGGTGGGGCAGGGCGAAGTATTCCTGCAACAGGCGATAGCCCTGGAAGGCTCGCGCGACGACCGGCATGGCCGCATCGGCGTCGTCGAAACCCCGCGAGCGCAGCGCATCCTGCGGCAGGCGCTCAACCCAATCGCCACCGGGCTTGCGCGCAAACACCGCGCAGGCGTTGCCCAGTAGTTGTTCGTAGAGGCGGAACGGCTGCTCGTCGGCACCGCTGAGGTACAGCGGCAGGTTGTCCAGGTCGAGGCTGTTGAACGGCAATTCGGCGCCGGTGCGCAGGGTCAGGCGCAGGCCGGCCTTGGCTTTCGGCTCACTGGCGGCCAGGCGCCCGAGCACGGCTGCGGGGTTGCCGAAGTACTCGGCGTTGCTGACCTGCAACGGCCACAGCGTCACCGGGTGCGCGGTGCGGTACTCGCAGCAGGTCTGGGTTTCGCGGCCCAGGGCGGCGCGCAACACGGTGTCGCGCGGCAGCGGGAAGCCGCTGGCCAGGGAACCTTCGTCGGGGTCGGTGTGCAATTGCACCACGGTCATCGACGGCGTCGGCGCCAGGTAGTGCGGGTAGGCGATTTCCAGCAGGTTGTGGGTGAAGGTCGGGTACTCGGCGTCGAGTTTGAGCTGCACGCGGGCCGTGAGGTAGGCAAAGCCTTCGAGCAGGCGTTCGACGTACGGGTCGGCGCAGTCCATACCGGACAGGGTCAGCCGACTGGCAATCTTCGGGTATTCCTTGGCGAACTCGGCGGCGCTTTCGCGCACGTGGTGCAGTTCCTGGTTGTACAGCTCCAGCAGGCGCGGGTTCATGGGCGTCTCCGCTGGTCGGCGTTGACCACGCGCACGTGGCCGGACTCCAGGTCCAGGTCGGTTTGCAGCAATAGGCGCAAGGGCACCGGCTGTGCCCACAGGTCGCCTTCGATCTCGAAACTGAGGGCGTTGTGGTTCATCTCGCCATGACCGACGCGGGCCTTCACCCGCAGGGTATGGCGCAGGATGCGCGGTTCAAAAGTGGCAATCGCCTGGTAGATCAGGGCTTCCAGGGCCTTGATGTCGACGCTGGAAACGCTGTTGCCCGCCAGCGCCGGCAGGCCGTAATTGACCACCGAGGTGCCTGCCTGTGTGTGCAGCGTGGCATCGGCATCGAGCAACGACGTGGTATTGAGCAGCCACGCCAGGTCACGCAGTACCGAGGCTTTCAATTGGGTCAGGGACAGCACGCGTTTATCGGCGCTTTCCTTGGGATTGGTTGGGTCGTCGTCGGTCAACCGGTCCAGCAGGGACGGTTGCAGACGGTCGCGGGAAGCGATTTCAGTTACCACCAAAGCAGCTCCACGGACGGGTTGCGAGAGGAACAAAAGGCTGCACTTGAGACCGTAGTGCCGTGGCGCAGGGCCACGGCCCCAGGGCTATCAGCGCTTGGTGTTGGAACGGATGTTCCAGCCAAACTTGATCGCGCCGCCGTCTTTGGTGCCGTCGGCTTTCTGCGGCTGGTAGTCGACCATCACCTGGGCGAAGTTCAGGGTGACGTTTTCAGTCAGGCGGTCATCGCCGCCCGAACCGCCGGTGCTCAGGGACGTTACCAGCACTTCTTCCAGGTTGATCACCATGTACTCGACCTGGCTTTCACCACCGGCCTTGCGCACGGTCAGCTTGACCTTGTCGATGTGCTTGCCGCTGGCGCAGTGCATCATCAGGTTCGGCGAGGCCTTGTCGACGTACTTGGTCAGCGACAGGTCCTGGATATTCACCTTGCCCGCGCCGCCGCCACCGCCCACGTGCATGTTGCCGGACTGGGCCATGCCCCAGCTCCAGTTCAGCACGTCGATTTCGTCCTTGTGGGCCTTGTCCATGGACTCGCCCTTGATGTCGCCGATCTTGATGAAAATATCAACAGCCATGTTTTCTCCCTGTGTGGCTCTTGCCACTGAATTTGAGTGACTCCAAATGGGCAGTGCTTTTGTGTGGGAGGGGGCTTGCCCCGATGCAGGCACCTCGGTGTGTCGTCACACCCCAGTGATGCTATCGGGGGCAAGCCCCCTCCCACAGAAGAGCCAGCTCATCCGTGGGTTAGGCGCTTTTAGCCGAAGGCAGCTTCGATACCAGGCGCAACGACACGGTCAGCCCTTCGAGCTGGTAGTGCGGGCGCAGGTAGAACTTGGAGTTGTAGTACCCCGGGTTGCCTTCGACGTCTTCCACGATCACCTCGGCGGCAGCCAACGGGTGCTGGGCCTTGGTGGTTTCGGTGGAGTGCGCCGGGTCACCGTCGACGTAGTTGAGGATCCAGTCCTGCAACCAGCGCTGCATCTCGTCCTTCTCTTTGAAGGAACCGATCTTGTCGCGCACGATGCACTTCAAGTAGTGAGCGAAACGGCAGGTGGCAAACAGGTACGGCAGGCGCGCGGCCAGGTTGGCGTTGGCGGTGGCGTCCGGGTCATCGTATTCGGCCGGTTTCTGCAACGACTGGGCGCCGATGAACGCGGCGAAGTCGGTGTTTTTCTTGTGCAGCAGCGGCATGAAACCGTTCTTCGCCAGCTCCGCTTCACGGCGGTCGCTGATGGCGATTTCGGTCGGGCACTTCATGTCCACGCCACCGTCATCGGTAGGGAACGTGTGGGCCGGCAGGTTTTCCACTTCACCGCCGGATTCCACGCCACGGATGCGTGAGCACCAGCCGTAGTGCTTGAACGAACGGTTGATGTTCACTGCCATTGCATAGGCCGCGTTGGCCCAGGTGTACTTGGAGCTGTCGGCGCCGTCGGTGTTTTCTTCGAAGGCGAAGGCTTCCACCGGGTCGGTCTTGGCGCCATACGGCAGGCGCGCGAGGAAGCGCGGCATGGTCAGGCCGATGTAGCGCGAGTCTTCCGATTCACGCAGCGAGCGCCAGCCGGCGTATTCCGGGGTGGTGAAGATCTTGGTCAGGTCGCGCGGGTTCGACAGTTCCTGCCACGAGCCCATACCCATCACGGTCGGCGACGCCGCAGCAATGAACGGGGCGTGCATGGCGGCGCAGACTTTCGACAGCTCGCCCAGCAGTTCCACGTCCGGTGGCGACTGGTCGAAGTAGTAGTCGCCCACCAGGCAACCATACGGTTCGCCGCCGAACTGGCCGTACTCTTCTTCGTACATCTTCTTGAAGATCGGGCTCTGGTCCCACGCGGTGCCCTTGAACTTCTTCAGGGTCTTGTGCAGGTCCGGCTTGGAGATGTTGAGCACGCGAATCTTCAGCTGCTCATCGCTCTCGGTGTTATTGACCAGGTAGTGCAGGCCACGCCAGGCGCTTTCCAGCTGCTGGAAATCCTTGTGGTGGATGATCTGGTTGACCTGGGCGGTGAGCTTGGCGTCGATGGCGGCGATGATCGATTCGATCGACTTGATCGCGTCATTGGACACCAGGTCGGTTTGCGCCAGGGCCTGTTCGGCCAAGGTGCGCACGGCGGTTTCCACGGCTTCGCGGGCACGCTCGGTCTTGGGCTTGAATTCCTGCATCAACAAGGATGCGAACTCGCTGGTTTCCTCGGTTGCACCCAGGCTCTGGGCGCCTTCGCGGGCGGTATTGTCAGTCATGATTACTGGTCCCCTGCAGGCTTAGGCGCGCTGGCAAGTGCCTGGAGCAGTGCCGGGTCCTTGATCGCCTTCATGATGATTTCTTCAGCGCCAGTCTTGCCGTCCATGTAGGTCAGCAGGTTGGCCAGTTGGGTGCGGGCTTCGAGCAGTTGCTTGAGCGAGTCGACCTTGCGGGCCACGGCGGCCGGGCTGAAGTCGTCCATGCTTTCGAAGGTGATGTCCAGGCTCAGGTTGCCTTCGCCGGTCAACTCGTTGGGTACGTGGAACGCCACGCGCGGCTGCATGGCCTTGAGGCGCGAGTCGAAGTTGTCGACGTCCACTTCAAGGAACTTGCGGTCGGCCACCGGCAGAAGAGGCTCGGCAGGCTTGCCGGCGAGGTCGGCCATCACACCCATCACGAAGGGCAGCTGGACCTTTTTCTCGGCGCCGTAGAGCTCGACGTCGTACTCGATCTGCACTCGAGGCGCGCGGTTGCGCGCGATGAATTTCTGAGAACTTTGCTTCGCCACGTTGCTGCTCCTGGTCGCTTGAGCGACGGTGTTGTTACTGCACAGTCGGGCGGTTTACTCGCCGTCCGGGCCGCGCAGGTTTTCAAATTGGGACATGCCATCGGGAATCAGGTTGCGCACGATGGCCGCGAAGTCGGCGTGCACCAGATGCTTGGCCCGGTTAAGCAACACCGGCAGCGGGCTCGAAGGCTCGTGCCGGGTGTAATACGCAAGGATCTTGTCGAGGCTGCGCAGCACGTCATCACGGTTGGTGATGTCGCCGGTGGGGCGAGGTGCGGCGGGGGCAGCGGCGAAGTCGAGCGAGGGGGCATTGTCGTCACTGACGGCCTCGGGTTCGCTGCTGGTATCGCTGTTCGGAACACACTGGCTGAGCACCTGCAGCGCTTGCTTGAGCGGTTGCTTCAACAGGCTCAGGTCCACGCCTTGGGCGGAGCCCACTTGGTCGCTGACTTGCTGTTCGATGGCTTCGCAGGCAGCGCGCGCGGTGCTCAAGGCGTCGCGGGTGGCTTGCAGTTGTTCGGGGTCGCTGTCGAGGAACGCGGCGTTGAGCTGCTGGGCGCCGAGCTGTTCGTCGGGGAAACTCATCAGGCCGCTGGCATTCAACGCGGCGCGCAGGCTCACAGGGCCGAAGGTGCGCGAGCGCGTGAGAATGCTCTCGCGCAGCAGACGAATGGTCGCATCGCTGGTCAGGCCGGAGAGGGCGTTGATACGGACGGTGGGGTCGTTATCGTCGTCGGCATCCAGGCGCGGGTGCAGGTCGGCCCAGTATTCGCGCAGCAGCGCGTTGATCAGCGTAAGGACGTTTGCCAGCCCGGCCACACCCTGGAGGGCGAGGGAACTTTGCAGCAGGAAATGGGTGATGCGCAGGTCTTTGCTGCGCTGCAGCAAATCGAGGCTCTGCTGCTGGATGCCGCGCCATTCCGGCGGCTCGGCGGGCAGGATCGAATCGCCCATGCTGCGCTCGGGTTGGCCCTTGGCATCACGCTCCAGTTGGAGAAAATCCGCGTCATATTCCATGTCTTCGCCACAGGGCGAAGTTGCGGAAACGGCGGTGAGCAGCAACGGCACATCCACTGAAATTGATCTCCCTATCAGCCCGTTAGATAACGGGCAATGCATGCATTAGTTGCGCAAGGAACTTTGCATGTTTTCTTGGTCATATAGGCAAGATGCCACTAATGCGCCATCACTGGTATTCAAGAAGTTGTGCATTTTTGGTGTAGTACTTATGCCTTGTCAAGGTAAGCTATTCGCTCTCTGTGACAGATGTGCGGTGCTTAACAACCTGTGCGACTGCTGGGTCGAACGGCGCACCGGTATAGGATTTTTGTCATGGAGCCCAGTTAAGATCAGCGATCATGCTGGCATCAGCAGGTTTTGGACGGTCGATTACACGACCCGATGGGGATCTCCCGGGAATCGTTGTCCCTGGGGTCGACTGCGCGCGAAGTATCAGCAAGGAGGCAAGATGTCGCTGTGTTTGACTATCACTAGTTATCACAAGATTACCCCCGGGCAGTGCTCGGAAAAGTCCATGAATCAGGGCTCGATGGCTATCGGCCGCAGCTCGGATAATGACTGGGTATTGCCTGATCCTGAGCGGTTGGTTTCTTCGCAACACTGCGTTATTCAATACAAAGATGGCCGTTATTATTTAACCGATAACAGTACAAATGGTGTGGAGTTGGTTAACGCCGGTATTCGTATGCGTCGAGGTAACAGCGAACCCTTGCAAGACGGTGAGCTGATCCGCATCGGCGATTACGAGATCCAGGCGCGTATCGACTTCAACATGCAGGCTGTCGACAGCCAGCCATTCGCCGGTGATTCACCGAACAGTTTTGAAGCCCTGATGGGGGCCGTGGCGAGCAAACCCGCGCCAACGCCGGTGATCGCTCCGCAGTTCCAAGGCGCTTCGTCGATGGACACGCTGCCGGACCTGTTCGACTTCCTCAGCCCCACCGCCGTGCCGCCGCCCACTGTGGCTGACCACGTCCCCAGCGAACAACACGACTTCCGCCCGCCCACGCCAGTGGCGGTGCCCGTGGTTGAGAAACCGGTGGTCTCGGGCTCGGTGATTCCCGAAGACTGGGACCTGTTTGGCGACACGCCGGCGCCGATGGCCAGTGCGCCACCAATGCCAACGCCACCTGCCCCTGCACCCGTACCGATCATCCAGCCGCCACCCGTGGTCGAGCCAGCGCTCCCCGTGGCAGACAGCCAACAACCCGACCTCTTGCAAGCCTTCCTGCGCGGTGCCGGCCTGGACCAGTTACGCCTGGACAAGGCCCAGGCTGAGGCGCAAATGGAAAACATCGGCCGCAGCTATCGCCTGATGGTCGAAGGCCTGATCGACGTGTTGCGTGCCCGCGCCAGCCTCAAGGGTGAGTTCCGCATGCAGCAGACGATGATCCAGCCTGCTGAAAACAATCCGTTGAAATTCGCACCGAATGCCGACGAAGCGTTACTGCTTTTGCTTCGCCACGGCAACCAGGCGTTTATGGCACCGGACCTCGCCGTGCGCGACAGTTTTGATGATCTGCGTGCCCACCAGCTGGCGGTGATGGCCGGCGTGGAAGCGGCGATCAAGCACCTGCTCACGCGCTTTGAACCGGCACAACTGGAAGAGCGCATGGGCAAGCCCGGCGGGCTGTCGAACCTGTTCGCCGGCTCGCGCCAGGCCCAGTACTGGCAGCAGTTCACCGAGCTTTACAGCAATATTTCCCGCGAGGCCCAGGAAGATTTCCAGGACCTGTTCGGCCGCGAATTCAGCCGGGCCTATGAAGAACACAGCGCACGACAGCGCCGTTGACACGCAACACATGGATTAACGGATAGCTCAGTACGTCATTGAGGACGCAGGATGATTCCCAGGTTTTTACTCGCAGCCGCCACCGCGCTGCTGCTGACCGCGTGTAGCAAGGACGCGGCCAAACCCGAAGCAGCCGCTGAGGCTGAAGCGGACACCGCCGCCGTCGAGTTGCATTTCCACGCCATTGCCGGGCTTAACCCCGGCGCCAACGGCCAGGCCGCCCCGGTGCGGGTGCGCATTTTCGAACTGAAGAACGCCGCCACCTTCGCCCGCTCCGATTACTTCGCCCTGGCCGACCGTGCGCAATCGACCCTCGGCCTGGACCTGCTGGACCAGGACGAAGTCATGGTGCAACCCGGCCAGCAACTGAGCATCCAGCGCGACCTCGACCCCTCCACACGCCAGATCGGCTTGCTGGTGGGTTATCGCGAGCTGGACCGCGCGCAATGGCGCACGGTGATCAACGTGCCGGCGCGCCAATACACCGAATACCAGATCAGCCTCGATGTACGTGCCGTGCGCGCCGACGTCGTGGTCACCCCATCCAGCCCTGCCCAATAAGAAGCAATCGGAGCCCCCATGTCCTGGAACAATCGCGTGGTCTGGTCGGAAGGCATGTTCATCGGAACGCAGCACTTCCAGCAGCATGACCGTTACCTGGAAAACCTGATCGACGCCCGCAGCCGCCCGTTGTCCGCCGGCGCCTGGGGGTTCTCCGAGTTGCTGATCGACCAGGGCCTGTTGGCCCAGGGCAAGCTGGCCATTGTCTCGGCGCGCGGCCTGTTGCCCGACGGCACGCCGTTCAATATCCCCCAGGATGACCTGGCGCCCAGCCCGCTGAACATCGACGACAACCTGCGCGATGGCCTGGTCTACCTGGCCTTGCCCCTCAAGCGTGCGGGTGCCCGCGACACCGTGGATGAAGGCGAAGCCCTGGAAGCCGCGCGTTACGTGAGCCAGGTGCGCGAAGTGCGCGATGACAACGCCCCGTTCGAAAACCGCGCGCCGGTGGCCGTGGGGTCCCGGGCCCTGCGCTTGCTGACTGCCCAGGATGGCATCAGTGACTACGCCGCCGTGGGCCTGGTGCGCATCAAGGAAAAGCGCGCCGACCGTGCGCTGGTTCTCGACGACAGCTACATCCCACCCGTGCTGGACGTGGCCGCCAGCAAACCGTTGAGCGCGTTTCGCAGCGAACTGCTGGGCCTGCTGCACCAGCGCGGCGAAGCCCTGGCGGGCCGTGTGGTCGCCTCGGGGGCGGGCGGTGCGTCGGAGATCGCCGACTTCATGCTGCTGCAACTGGTCAACCGCGCCCAGCCGTTGATCCAGCATTTCAGCCAGTTGAGCCCGCTGCACCCGGAGCGCTTCTTCAGCGAACTGGTCAGCCTGGCCGGTGAGTTCTCGACTTTCTCCACCTCGGGCCGTCGCCCCCAGGAATACCCGCAATACCAGCACGACGACCTGGCCCTGAGTTTCGCGCCGGTGATGGCTGCGTTGCGTGAGGCGCTGTCGATGCTGATCGACAGCAAGGCCACGCCGATTCCCATTGTGGAAAAAGCCTATGGCATCCACGTGGCGATGCTGGCGGACAAGACCCTGCTCGACAGCGCCAGCTTCATCCTGGTGGTACGCGCCGACGTGCCCGGCGAAACCTTGCGTGCGCGCTTCGGCCAGCAGAGCAAGGTCGGCGCGGTGGAGCACATCCGCGACATGGTCAACCTGCAACTGCCGGGTATCGGCCTGGTACCGTTGCCGGTGGCGCCGCGCCAATTGCCGTACCACGCAGGCTCGACCTACTACGAGCTGGATCGGGGCAGCGAGCACTGGCAACAGTTGAGCAATTCCGGTGGTTTTGCCTTCCACATCGCCGGGCAGTTCCCGGGCTTGAACCTGGCCTTCTGGGCGATCCGAGGATAATCCGCGATGCATCCCAATGATGACGACCGCACCCAGTTCATGCCGCGCCCGGGTGGCCGTGCGCCGGAACCCGCGCGTGCCGAACCGGCCCCGCTGTCGATGCCGGCCGCACCGATCCTCACCGGCAAAAGCCAGGGCCTGAACCCGCTGGAAAGTGCCGCCGGCCCGCTGCTGGCGCTGCTGACGCGCCTGCGCAACACCATCGCGCATCCGGCGCCGGCCAGCTTGCGCGCGCAGTTGCTGGCCTACCTGCGCCAGTTCGAAGAGCGCGCCGAAGCCGCTGGCGTGGCACGCAACGAAGTGCTGCTGGCGCGTTACGCACTGTGCACCGCCCTCGATGAGGCGGTGTTGAGCACGCCGTGGGGCAGCACCAGCGATTGGGGCAAACAGAGCCTGTTGATCACCGTGCACAACGAAGCCTGGGGGGGCGAAAAAGTCTTCCAGTTGCTCGACCACTGCCTGCAAAGTCCACGGGAGCGCCTGTACCTGCTGGAGCTGTTGTACCTGTGCATGTGCCTGGGTTTCGAAGGCCGTTACCGCGTGATGAACGACGGTCGCAGCCAGTTGGAAGCCTTGCGTGAGCGCACGGCGGCGGCGATTCGCAGCGCGCGCGGTGACCACGAGCGCGAGCTGTCGCCGCATTGGCGCGGCGTCACCGTGGCGCGTGATCGGCTGGCGCAGTTCATGCCGCCGTGGATCGCCGTGGCGATTGGCCTGGCGTTGTTGCTGGCCTTGCTGTTCACCTTGCGCATGCTGCTCGCGGCGCAGGCGGAGCCGGTGTTCAAAAATATCCATGCACTGGGTGAGATCCCGGTGCAGGCCATCGACCGTCCCGTGGCGCAGCCCAAAGTGATTGAGCGTCCGCGCCTGGCCGGCTTCCTGGCGGAAGACATCAAGGCCGGTCGCGTCGCGGTGGAAGACCAGGTCGACCGTTCTGTCGTCACCATTCGAGGCGATGAGCTGTTTGCATCCGCCAGCTCAAGCATCGTCGATGACTACCAGCCGCTGATGCTGCGCATCGCCGACGCCATCCGCAAGGTCAAGGGCCAGGTGCGGGTCACCGGGCACAGCGACAACCGCCCGATTGCCACGCTGCGTTTCCCATCCAATTGGGCCCTGTCCGAAGCGCGGGCCAAGTCGGTATTGGAGATCCTCGCGGCCAAGACCGGCCAGGCCGATCGCTTCAGTGCCGAAGGCAGGAGCGACACCGAGCCGTTGGCGACCAACGCGACTGCCGAAGGCCGTGCCCGCAATCGTCGGGTTGAAATCACCGTATTGGCGGAGGGCGTCGAGTGAAGGCGTTTTTCAGTTTCATGATTCGCTGGGTGATCCCCGTGCTGGGCCTGATCGCCCTGAGCCTGATCATCTGGTTTGTGGGGCCGTTGCTCGATGTGCTGGTGCCGGAAGGCCGGCGCTGGGCGCTGATCATCCTGGTGTTCGCGGTGTGGATCGCCTACCGCGTGTTCCGCATCATCCAGGCGCGGCGCCAAGCCGCCGAAGTGATGCGCAGCCTGGCTGCCGAAACCCCGGCCGACCCCAACAGCGTGGCCACCGCCGAAGAGCTCACCACCCTGCGCCAGCGCATGGACGAAGCCCTGGCGCTGCTGAAAAAGGCCAAGCTTGGTGGCGACGAACGCCGCAACCTCTACGAGCTGCCGTGGTACGTGATCATCGGCCCGCCGGGTTCGGGCAAGACCACGGCGCTGGTCAACTCCGGGCTGCACTTTCCGTTGGCGGCCCAGTTGGGCGCCGGGGCGGTGCGCGGCGTCGGCGGTACGCGTAACTGCGACTGGTGGTTTACCGATCAGGCGGTATTGCTCGACACCGCCGGCCGCTATACCACCCAGGACAGCAACTCCACGGTGGATAAGGCCGCGTGGCTGGGCTTTCTCGACCTGCTGAAAAAGCAGCGTTCGCGCCGCCCGATCGATGGCGCCTTTATCGCCATCAGCCTGTCGGATCTGCTGCTGGGCACCGATGCCGAACGCGCGGCCCATGCGGCGGCGATCCGCCTGCGTATCCAGGAGCTGTACACCCAATTGGGCGTGCGTTTCCCGATCTACCTGATGCTGACCAAGCTCGACCTGGTGCCGGGCTTCATGGAGTTCTTCGACAACCTGAGCAAGGAAGAGCGCGCCCAGGTGTGGGGCATGACCTTTGCCCTCGATGACGGCAAGAACAGCGACAGCCCGCTGGCGCACCTGCAAAGCGAATTCGCCGGTCTGGAGCAGCGCCTCAACGAACGTCTGGTGGAGCGCCTGCAACAGGAGCGCGACCCGGCGCGGCGCGACCTGATCTACGGCTTCCCGCAGCAGTTCGGCGCATTGAAGGACTGCCTGCAAAGCTTCCTCGAAGGCGTGTTCAAACCCAATGCCTTTGAAGAGCGCGTGTTGCTGCGCGGCGTGTACTTCACCAGCGGCACCCAGGAAGGCAGCCCGATTGACCGCCTGATCGGCGCCATGGCCCAGAGCATGAACCTGGACCGCCAGCACCTGGCGCGTCAAAGCGGCACCGGGCGCAGTTATTTCATCGAAAAACTCTTCACCGCCGTGGCCTTTGCCGAGCGTGGACTGGTGGGTGTGAACCCGAAAGTCGAACGCCGGCGCAAGTGGATTGCACGCGGTGTACTCGCAGCCACCGTGGCCTTGGTGATCGTGGTCAGCAGCCTGTGGTGGGTGAGCTATCGCGCCAACCAGGCGTATATCGCCCAGGTCGACCAGAAGGTCGCCCCGCTGGGCCAGACCGTACAGAACCTGAGCCCGGCGCAGCGTGAAGTGCTCGCGGTGCTGCCGCTGCTCAATGCGGTGAAGCACCTGGCGGGTGATTCGCCGAGCTGGTCCGAAGGCCTGGGGCTGTATCAGGGCGATATGCTCGAAGCCGAGTCCGCCAGTGTCTATCGCAAACTGTTGATCGCCGTGTTTGCGCCGCGCCTGGTGACGCGCATCGAGGAGCAACTGCACGGCGGCGGCAACTCCGACTTCCTCTACGAAGGCCTCAAGGCCTACCTGATGCTCGCCGACAGCGAGCATTACGACCCGGACTTCATCAAGGCCTGGATCGCCCTCGACTGGGACCGCAACCTGCCGCGCGACCTGCCGGCCGATCAGCGCCAGGCGTTGACCGGGCACTTGCAGGCGTTGTTTGAACGCCATCCGCCAAGTGCGCGCCTTGACCCACGTCTGATCGACGATCTGCGTCGCCAGTTGCAACAACTGCCGGTGGCCCAGCGCGTCTACGACCGGGTCAAACGCCAGAAACTGCCTGAAGGCATCCCGGACTTCCGTATCAACGAAGCCGCTGGCCGTGATGCCGCGCTGGTGTTCAGCCGTAAAAGCGGCAAGCCGTTGGGCGAGCCGTTGAGTGGCTTTTTCACCGCCAAGGGCTATCGCCAGGCGTTTTTGCTGAGCAGCCTGAACCAGACCGGCACCCTGGCTGAAGAACAGTGGGTGTTGGGCCGCGAGCAGGCCGATCAGCAGAACGTGGTCAGCCTCGCCGCCGATGTGCGCCGCCTGTACTTCCAGGACTACCAGCGCCAGTGGGATGCGTTGCTCGCCGACATCGACTTTGTGCCGATCACCAGCGTGGCCCAGGCGGCCGATGTGCTGCGGGTGATTTCCGGCCCGAGCTCGCCACTGAAAAAACTGCTGGTGGCTGTGGCCAAGGAAACCGATCTGCAAGCTGAGGAACGCCAATTGGCCGCCAAAGGCGTGCCGGTGGAAGGCGGCGTCGACAAGCTCAAGGAGCGCCTCGGCAACCTGCTCGGCCAGGAGCAACCCACGGCCAATGCGCCGGCGGCAGCGGATGATCCGGTGACCGCGCACTTTGCCGAACTCAACAGCATCGTCAGCAAGAACGAAGGCGAACCGGCAGCCATCGACGGCCTGTTGTCGGACATGAACGCGCTGTATGTGCAGGTCAGCGCCATGGTCGGGGCCAGCGGCGATGCCTTGCTTGGCGAGGCCAAGAACCAGGCGGCGGCTGCGGCCACACGGGTCAGCCTGAACGCTGAGCGCCAACCGCCGCTGGTGCAGGGCATGGTCAAGTCGGTGGTCAACTCCACCACCAACAGCATGATGGGCGGAGTGCGTAACCAGCTGAACGCGGCATGGGTCAGCGAAGTGGTCAATGTGTACCGCCAGTCCCTGGCCGGCCGTTACCCGATGTCGCCGGGCAGCGCGCGGGATGCGACCCTGGATGACTTCGGCCAGTTCTTCGGCGTGGGCGGGGTGATGGACAACTACTTCCGCAAATACCTGCAGCCGTACGTGGACACCTCGGTACAGACCTGGCGCTGGCAGCCGGGCGCGGCGCAGAAGCTCGGGATTGCGCCGGGCGTGCTGCAAACCTTCCAACGTGCCGCAACGATCCGCGATGCGTTTTTCCGCTCCGGGGGCACCCAACCGATCGTGCGTTTCGAACTCAAGCCGGTGTCGATGGACCCGACCATCACCCAGTTCCTGCTCGACCTCGACGGCCAGCAATTGAGCTACGACCATGGCCCAAGCCGCCCGGTGGCGATGCAATGGCCGAACCCCGGCAGCATTGGCGTGGTGCGTATCTCGATCATGCCGCCGTCGGCCAGTGGCCGCTCGGGCGTGACGCTCGACGGGCCGTGGGCCTGGTTCCGCTTGCTGGAACAGTCGGACCTCACCGCCGGTAACTCGCCGGATCGCTTCAACCTGCGCCTGCGGGTCGACGGTGCAAGCATCGCCTACGAGTTGCGCGCCAACAGCGCCTTCAACCCGTTCAAGAGCCGCGTGCTCAGTGGCTTCAGCCTGCCGGAGCGGCTATGACGACGCTGGGCTTCTACGGCAAGTTGGCCAGCCGCGGTGACTTCGTCAGCCGCGCTTTGCCCCAGAGCTTTATCGGCCCGTGGGACAGCTGGCTGGCGGCGGGGTTGCTCGCCAGCCAGAACAGCCTCGGCGCCGGCTGGCTCAATGCGTACCTGGTCAGCCCTCTGTGGCGCTTTGTGCTGGCGCCCGGCGTGTGTGGGCCGGACGCGGCGGCGGGCGTGGTGATGCCGAGCATTGACCGGGTCGGGCGCTATTTCCCGCTGGCGGTGGTCACCTTGCTTGATCACGACATCAACCCTGCGTCCCTGGTGGGCGGGCCGGACAGTTGGTTCGAGCAGGCTGAAGAGCTGCTGCTCAGCACCCTGGATGCCGGCGCCACATTCGAACGCTTCAACGCTGGCCTCGACGACCTGGGCTTGCCGGCGACAGAGCCGCGCGCGGTCGACAGCCGTTTCGCCGGCCTGCAACGTGTGGCGGCCAGCGTGCCGCACCAGCGCATGACCGCGCTCGCCGAACAGGCCTGCGACGGTGCGAGCCTCTGGTGGGGACGTGGTTCACAGACGATTTCCCCTGGTTTATTGCGGTGTCAGGGCCTGCCTGCCGCCGGCGATTTTGCGCAGTTTTTGCTCGGACAAGAAGGTGTGGTGTAGATGGGGTCGACGTACAAATCCGCGAGCAAAAGCCATGTGGGCATGGTCCGGCAGGTCAACGAAGACGCGTGCCTGGACCTGCCGGAAAATCGCCTGTGGGTGGTGGCCGACGGCATGGGCGGGCATGCGGCGGGGGATTATGTCAGTAGCCTGATCGTCGACAGCCTGCGCAGTGTGCCGATGGGGCGCTCCCTCGATGAGTACTCGGCGGCCTTGCGCAATGACCTGATCCGCATCAACGCCGCCGTGCGTGAAGAAACCGCCAACCGTGGCGTGACCATGATGGGCAGCACGGTGGTGGTGCTCGCTGCACGCGGTTTGCGCGGTGTGTGCCTGTGGGCCGGCGACAGCCGCCTGTACCGCCTGCGCGACGGCGTGCTCGAAGGCATCTCGCGCGACCACAGCTACGTGCAGGACCTGCAAGACAGCGGCCTGCTCAGCGAAGCCGATGCCCGCGTGCACCCGCGCGCCAATATCGTCACCCGCGCCATCGGCGTGGAAGCCCAACTGGAGCTGGCGGTGGTCGACCTGCTGATCGCTCCCGGCGACAGCTACCTGCTGTGCAGCGATGGCCTGAACAAAACCGTTGAAGACCGTGAAATCCGCGAAGTGCTCAGCCACGACGCGCCGGACGAAATCGTGCGCAGCCTGGTGCACCTGGGGCTCAACCGCGGCGCGCCGGACAACATCACCGCCATCGTCGTGAAGGTATCGGCATGAACATTGTGATTCCGGGCTACGACATCGAAGGCGAGATCGGCGAAGGCGCCATGGCCAGCGTGTACCTGGCGACCCAGCGCTCCCTGGAGCGCAAGGTGGCGTTGAAGGTGATGGCGGCGGCGCTGGCGGCCGACCCGAGTTTCTGCGAGCGTTTCCTGCGCGAGGGCAAGACCCTGGCGCGGCTGTCCCACCCGCACACGGTGACCATCCATGACATCGGCAATGTCGGTGAGCTGTATTACATGGCCATGGAATACCTGCCCAACGGCACGCTCAAGGAGCGCATCGCTGCCGGCCTGACGCCGGAGCAGGGCATTACGTTGATCCGCCAGATCGCCTCGGCCTTGGGTTACGCCCATGCCCAGGGGCTGGTGCACCGCGACGTCAAGCCGGCAAACATCCTGTTCCGCGCCGATGGCACGGCGGTGCTCTCGGACTTCGGTATTGCCAAGTCCCTGGACGACCGCACCCAGTTCACCCAGGCCGGTTTTGCCGTGGGCACGCCGAGCTACATGAGCCCGGAGCAGGCGCGGGGCCAGGAGATCGATGGCCGTGCCGACCTCTACGCGCTGGGCGTGGTGCTGTATGAAATCCTCGTCGGCAAGCTGCCGTACAACGGCAACGATGCGCTGTCCACGGCGCTGGCGCACCTGACCGAACCCTTGCCGGAATTGCCGGTGCACCACGGCCGTTATCAGGGCGTGCTGCGCAAGCTGTTGGCCAAGGACCCGGCGGAGCGTTTCCCGGATGCGGCGGCGCTGCTGCAGGCGCTGGACAATCTGCCGACGGACTCGCCGGAGGCCACGCTGGTGCGGCCGTTGCCGATTCCGCTGAGTTTTGACCTGGCGGGCATGACGCCGGTCACGATCGACATCCCGACCGATAAACCCCAGCCGCAACCGGTGCGCCAGCCGGTGGTGACGCCGACCCAGCATAACGCCGTGTCCGAGCAGCGGCGTGGACCGGTGTTGGCACTGGCCGCCGTGGCGGTGGCCGTCGCATTGGCCATTGGTGGTGGCAGCTACTGGTGGTTGAGCGGCAGTGATGAGCCGGCCAAGCCACCTGCGGCGGCAGCCGAAGTGCCCCAGGCAACGCCACCCGTGGCGGTGGCCGAAGTGGACGGCGGCCAACGTCCGTTGTTGATGGCCGGTAAAAAGACCCTGTTCCAGCGCGTCCTCAGCAAGCCCGGCGCCAAACTGTCGAATGACGCCGGCAGCGCGCCGGGCAAGGCCCTGCCGGCGTTTTCGGTGCTTTATGTGTACCAGCGCAAAGACGTCGACGGCAGCCCGTGGGTGCGCGTCGGTGCCGCCACCGATGGCCGCAGCGATGGCTGGTTGCCGGCCGCCCAGGTCAGCGATTGGAAGCAAAGCCTCGTGCTTAAATTCACCGAGCGCTCTGGCCGGGCGCCGGTGATGTTCCTGCGTCAATCCGCTGAAGTGGAAAAACTGCTGGCCGACCCTGCCGCCGCCAAAGGCGTGTTGGCCAAGGCGCAGAAGAACCGCGAAGACAACGGCCAGGTCCTGGCCCTGGAGCCGTCCGCCAGCGCGGTGCCGCAGAACCAGTTCTACCTGCTGCCGATTTTCGACGCCAAGGAGAGCTTCGACGAGAACGGCCAGCCGGTGCAGTTGCTTAACATCGCCTCCATCGACCCAGGCAGCAGCGCGGCGGCCAAGCCCGCGACGCCGGTGATCAACGCCAATGCTGATGCCTTCCGCACGGCGGTGGTGCTGGTAGTGGACACCACGGTCTCCATGCAGCCCTACATCGACCAGATCCGCGACGTCGTGCACGAGCTGCAAACCCGCATCGCCGAGCGTGGCGAGCTGGACAGTGTCAGCTTCGGCATGGTCGGTTTCCGTAGCAGCATCAAGAAAACCCCGGGCCTGGAATACGTGGCCAAGACCCTGATCAGCCTCGACCAGGGCCGCGACCCGCAACGCTTCCTCGACATGGCGCGCCAGGTCAAGGCGTCTACCGTGTCCAGCCACTCCTTCAACGAGGACGCGTTTGCCGGCGTGATGCAGGCCGTGGACGGCATGGACTGGTCCGGCTATGGCGGGCGTATCATCCTGCTGGTCACCGATGCCGGTGCCTTGCGCAAGAACGACCCGTTTGCCGCCACCCAGATGAACGAAGCCGAAGTGCGCCAGGCCGCGCTGGGCAAGCAGATCAAGATCTACGCGCTGCACCTGCGCACCGACGCCGGCAAGAAAACCCACGCCGGCGCCGAGAGCCAGTACCGCATCCTTACGGCCGACGCCAACCCGCAGATCGGCGACCTGTACACAGCGGTTCCGGGTGGCGACGTACGCAAGCTGGGCGAACGCGTCGACGAGATCGGCAGCGTGTTCGCCAACCTCGTGCATCAGGTGCGCAGCAACACCCCGCAACCGGTGCCGCTGCTGAGTGCCGCGCCGAGCCTGGCGGACAAATCCGCAGCGGTCGGCTATGCGATGCATATGGATTTCCTCGGTCGCAAGAGCGCCAGCCAGGCGCCGCAGCTGGTCAGCGCCTGGACCGCCGACCGCGACCTGACCAACCCCGCGCTGCCGGCGTTCCAGGTGTGCGTGATGCTGACCAAATTGCAGCTCAACGACCTTCAACAGTCGTTGAAACTGATCGTCGATGCGGCGCGCAAGACCCAGACCTCGCCCAAGGATTTCTTCCAGGAAATCGCCAGCGCCTCGGCCTATATGAGCCGCGATCCGCAGGCCCTGCGCAAGGGTGGCAACCTGGCCGACGGCGGTCTTCTTGGCGAATACCTGGAAGGCCTGCCGTACCGCAGCAAGTCGCTGAACATGACCCAGGATCTGTGGTTGTCGTTGAGCGTGGCCGAGCAGGAAGACTTTATCGACGAGTTGGATTCGAAAATCCGCCTCTACGAAACCTTTCACAATGACGTGGCCAACTGGGTCCGTTTCGGCGATGCCGAGCCGGGCGATGCGTTGTACCGCGTGCCCTTGTCGACACTGCCGTAATGCTGAACCTGAGCGCGGTGCATAAGAGCCGGGGGATCGGGAGCCAGCGTTACAGCCTGGTGATCCCGGCGCTGCACCTGCGTGCCGGGGAACAGTTGGCGATTGTCGGGCCGAGTGGGTGCGGCAAGAGCACCTTGCTGGACCTGTTGGCGCTGGTACTGGCGCCGGATCAGGTGGGCCGGTTCGACTTCAATCAGCAGGACATTGGCGGGCTGTGGCGCGCCGATCAGCAATCCACCCTGGCCGCGCTGCGCAGCCAGCACTTGGGCTATGTGCTGCAAACCGGCGGGCTGCTGGGTTTTCTGGATGTGCGCAGCAATATCGCGCTGTCCCGGCAACTGCTGGGCTTGAAAGACGATGGCAGCGTGACGCGCCTGGCTGAACAGCTGGAGATCAGCGACCAGTTGGCCAAGAAGCCGGCCGCGTTGTCGGTGGGCCAGCGCCAACGGGTGAGCTGCGCCCGCGCCCTGGCCCATGCACCGCAATTGGTGCTGGCCGATGAGCCGACGGCGTCGCTTGACCCGCTGAATGCCGAGCGCGTGATGCAGGCCCTGCTGGCCCAGGCCCGCGAGCACCGCGCCGCCTGTGTGATCGCCACCCATGACGAACCCCTGGCCCGTGCCAGTGGCTTGCAGGTGCGGCGCATCAGTTGTCGGCGCGACACCGACGGCGGCGTCACCGCGACCCTCGGGGAGGCGTGCTGATGCGCATCCCCCTGGTGGCGTCCCTGGCCTGGCAGGATTACCGCAACGATGCCTGGCTGTCGGCCTGTTCGGTGTTGGCGCTGGTGGCGGTGATCGCGCCGTTGCTGGTGTTATTCGGCCTGAAATTTGGACTGGTTAGCAGTTTGACCGAACGTTTGGAGACCGATCCGGCCACCCGTGAAATTATTCCGTTGGGCGGTGGTCGATTCAGCAGCGCATTTGTCGAACAGCTCGGCCAACGCAGCGATGTGGCGTTCGCCTTACCGCGCACGCGGCAGATTGCGGCGACGGTGCAGGTGGGCACGCTGACCCTGGAAATGCTGCCGACGGCGGCGCGTGATCCGTTGCTGAACGGCCTGCCGATGCCCAAGGGCCTGGACCAGATTGTGCTGAGCCATACCGCTGCCGAGAAGCTTGCGGCGCGGCCTGGGGATTGGCTGGAGACCAGCTTTGCGCGGCAGGTGGCCGGGCACGTGGAAGCCCAGCGCACGCGCTTGCAGGTACTGGCGGTGCTGCCGCTGGAAGCCTTCGCTCGGGACGGATTGTTTGCCGATTTGAGATTGCTGGAAGCGGCGGAAGATTACCGCGATGGCCGCGCGGTGCCAGCGTTGGGTTGGGCGGGTGATGAGGTCGCGGTGAGCGAACAGCGGGTGTATCCGGCGTTTCGCTTGTATGCGCGCAGCCTCACCGATGTGGAGCCGTTGCGGGTGTTTTTCGCCGGGCAGAATCTGTTGGTATCGACCCAGGCACAGACCATCGCGCAGGTGCAGTCGCTGAGCCGCAACCTGTCGATCGTCTTCTGGATCATCGCCGGGCTGGCCTTGGCGGGCGCGTTTGCGGCGATCTTCGCCGGGGCATTGGCGGCTGTGGCACGCAAGCGTCGAGAGTTGTCGGTGTTGCGCCTGTTGGGGTTTTCCACCGGCGCGCTGTTGCTGTTTGTGATGCTGCAAGCGCTGTACAGCGCAGGGTTTGCCGCCTTGCTCAGTGCCGGGCTGTATGGCCTGGCCGAAACAGCTGTGAATAAACTATTTGTGCAGGTGCCGGGCGAATACGCCAGCCACCTGTTGGCGCGTCACTATGGCCTGGCCCTGGTTGCAGTCCTTGGCGTCAGCGCCGTGGCGGCAGCCTGTGGTGGTTGGCGAGTGGCGCGTATCCAGGCTTCTGAAGGAATCAGAGATGTATAAGTTACTGGGCGCCGTTGTGGCGCTGAGCCTGGCCTCGATGGCCTGGGCCGATGAGGCAAGCGACAAGCTCGACAACCCCAAGCCGTTGCCCGATGACGTCAGCCTGCCGCTGCCGTGCGAAGGCAATATGGTGTTCCGCTACGCCTACGTGCTGGCCCAAGGGACGTTGGATGACCGCGAGATCAGCCTCGGCTACCCCTTCGCCGAAGGCGAGGCGGGTTATCAGCAGTCGTTCATTTCCGGCTATCGCCGCGACTTTATCAACGGCCAGTTCACCCTCAAGGACTTGCCGAAAGACTGGAACAAAGTCATCGCGCCCCTGATGCCGAAGACCGACGCCAAGACCCCGCTCAAGCCCATGCTGTACTTCATCGGCAAGTACGAAGTGACCGCACGCCAGTACGCCCAGGTGATGGCCCAGGCGCAATCGCTGGCCAGTGGCGAGCCGGCGCCTGTGTGCGATGCACCCACCGGCATGGCCGGGCGTTTGCCCAAGGTGAAGCTGTCGCGCTTTGAAGCTGAGCGCTTCTCGGCGGTGTACAGCGCCTGGCTGATGAAATACCACCGCGACTTGCTGCCGGTGAGCGGGCGCGGTTCGTCGGCAGAAGATGGCGGCCTGGGCTTTGTACGCCTGCCCACCGAAGTGGAATGGGAGTTCGCCGCGCGTGGAGGCCAGGCGGTGAGCCGTCAGGACCTCGAAGGGCGCCTGTTTCCACGCCGTGTCGAAGGCAGCGACAGCGACGGCCCGCTGGCTGATTACGCGGTGTTCAACCAAGTCGCAGGCGGCACCGGCCAGGCCGCGCGCCTGATGCCCATCGGCACCAAATTGCCCAATCCGATCGGCATGTTCGACGTGATTGGCAACGCCGCGGAAATGGTCCAGGAATCCTTCCAGCTGGTGCACGCCGGTCGTCGCCAGGGCACTTACGGCGGCTTTGTGGTCAAGGGCGGCAACTACCTGGAAGGCGAGGGCACATTGTTTACCGGCATGCGCCGCGAATACCCGCTGTTCGCCGCCGACGGCACCGAACAAAGCAATGAGACCACCGGATTCCGCGTGGCGATTGGTGCCTTGTCAGCACCGCGCTCGCGTTACAAGGAGCTGTTTGCGCAATGGCAGAAAGAGGGCCGCCTGGCCTCGCTGACCGATGCCATTGACGACGCCCAGGACCCGACCAAGCGCCTGGACAGCATCATCGCCGCCAGTGTCGACCCCAAGCTGCAAGCCGAGTTGGGTCTGGTCAATGAAGAACTCAAGCGCAATGTCTCGCTGATCGCCCAGCAACGCGAAGAGGCGGCGGGCAACCTGATTCAGTCGGCCGCGTTGGTGGCCGAGACCATTGGCAACTACAACATCCGCCTGGCCAACCTGCAGAAGAGTCGCCAGCAGGCCCTGGACAATAAGGACGAGGCCAGCGCGGCGCTGTTTGCCACGGCCATCGACAACGGGCGCAGCGCTCTCGATGGCGCGGTGGCGATCTATATCGACAACCTGGCCACCGGCACGCGCTACACCGATGCGGTGATCCAGGCGCAGTTTCAACGGATCAAGGAAGAGTTGGATCGCAAGCCAGTGCTCGGCAAAAGCCTGGTGACGCGCGCAACACTGTTCGTTCGCCATGTCGGCAACTACCGCAAACAACAGCGGGCCGACCCGGCGACGATCTTGAAGGAATTGCTCGCAGCGAGCGGTCAGCGCTGATCGCTGGCTGTATGGCGAGCTTGGAAGGGACTCAGGCGGCAGTGGCCGTGCTGGGCAAGTCAAACTTAGAAGAGAACACAACCTATGCTTTTTTCCCGTAAGGCGGTTTCCAAGCGTCATCTTTTGCTGATTGCCGCTGGCTTCAGCACCGTGTTGACAGGCTGCGCCACGTCGCCGGCCTCCAAGGTCGCGTCCAGCACCAAGGTCGAGTACTACCCCAACTGCTACGAGCCGGTGCAGCACTTGCGCGCCACCGACTCGAACATGACCAAGTCGGTGGTCACCGGTGCAGCCATCGGCGCGGCCGGCGGTGCATTGCTGGGCGCCCTGACCGGCGACAAGGAAAAACGCGGCCGTAACGCCGCCATCGGCGCAGCGGGCGGTGCCCTGGCCGGCGGCGCAGCGGGTTACTACACCGAGCGTCAGAAGCAGATCGCCGATGACAACCAGCGCATCGCCTCGTATGCGGCTGACGTGAACAAAAGCGCTTCCGACATCGACCGCAGCACCGCGTACGCCAAGGCGTCCCAGCAGTGCTACCAGAGCGCATTCACCAAGTTGGTGAGTGATCGCAAAGCCAAGACCGTCAACGACACCGAAGGCCGCAAGCGCCTGGCGGAAATCGTCTCGGGCCTGAAGGAATCCAATGACCTGATCGTTGCGGTCAACGGCAAAGCCGCCGAAGACCTGAACAACTACACCCAGGCCTACGAGAAAGACCTGCAGCAGGTTGGCGTGCAGCGTAACGACGTGGTCACCGTGGCCACCGCCGACACCGCACCCGCTACCCCGCCGGCCAAAGGCAAGAAAGCCGTCAAGCCGGCGAAAAAGAAAGTGCTGCCAGTCGTGCCTCAAGAAGCAGTGACTACCGAAAAGAGCATCCAGACCGTGCAGGCCAAGCAGGCTGAAAGCAAGCAGGTCGCCAGCGCCGGTAAAGCGCAGATCGAAGGCACTTGCCGCGATCCAAACCTGGCCGACTGGGCGCCGGTGCCATGCCCTAACGTTTAAGTAACATGCTGCTATAAGCGTCAAACGCCAGCCGATCTTCCGCTAATGCGCAAGATCGGTAGCGTTCTTTTTGCAATTCGTTAAACTGCTGCGGCCACTCAATAATTACACCGAGGCCGTGTGCATGAAATTTCGTCTTCTCCTGTGGGTGCTGGGCCTGATGATGGGCAAAGCCAGCCGCACCAATCCTGCCTTCCAGCAACAGTTGGGTGACAAAGACCTGGCGTTCCAGTTGCAGACCCTCGACGGCAAGGTTGCCCGTCACTTCATCGTCAAAGACCAACGCATCACCAGCCGCTCGGGTGTCCACCCGACGCCGGCGTTTGCCATCGCGTTCAAGGATGCCGCCTACGGCTTCGCCACGATGCAGGCGAAGAACAAGCAATTGGCGTTCATGACGGGGATTCAGGACAAGTCGATCCAGATCAAGGGCAACCCGGCGCTGGTGATCTGGTTCCAGGGGTTGACCAAGTATTTGAAACCGAAGAAAAAGAAGTAGGGCTTTCAGGTAGATCGAGTTGGATTCATCGGGGGCAAGCCTCCTCCCACACTTCGAATGCATTCCAAGTGTGGGAGGGGGCTTGCCCCCGATAGCTATCTGATAGGCGCCAGATTCAGCCCTGGCTGAACTGCGAGGCCAATTCGCGCAACAGCACCTCGGCATCCAGCACTTTGGAGACCACTTCCTCTGCCTTGTCACGCGTCAGCCCCAGACGCTCGAGCAGTTCGTCCGGGATGGTCTCATCCGGCCCGGAGCCAATCCCCCGGCTGCGCAACAGGCGCACGGCCAGACACACCAGGTTCGGGTACTCGGCGTATTGCCCATCGTAGGTCGGATCGTGCTGGAAGCGCAGGGCGGTGGACAGTTCGTCCGGCATGTCCCAGTAGCGCATCAGCCAGGCGCCGATCTGCTCGCGGCTGATGCCCAGCAAGTGTTGCTCCACATAGCTGTGGCACAGGTGCGGGTTGACCTCCAGGTGGCGGCAGATCAGCGAGAAGTGCGGCGGGAACACATGGGCCAGCAGCAGGTAGCCGAAGTTGTGCAGCAGGCCGGCGAGGTAGGTCAGGCCGGCTTCCGGGCGCTGGGCGCGGGGCATGGCGCGGGTCAGGCCCTCGATCACGGCGGCGGTGTAGATGGACTGGTGCCAGTACGGCGTGGCCTGGTGCGGGTGGTCCTTGGGCAGGCTCAAGGTCTTGCCCAGGGCCAGGCCCAGTGCGAGGTTGATCACCAGGTCAAAACCCAGCACGCGCACGATGGCGTCTTCCACCGAGCGGATCTTGCCCGGCGATGCGTAATAAGGCGACGCGGCCCAGCTCACCACTTGGGCGGCCAGGGCCGGATCGGTTTCGACCACGCTGGTGATGTCGTCGATGGTGGCATTGGGGTCGACGCGCAGCTTGATGATCTTCTGTGCGGTGTCGGCCAGCGGGGGAATCTCGATGGTCGCTTCCAGGCGTTGCTGGATGCGACGGGCGGTGAACGCCTGCATCGCCTGGGTGATTTCCTCACGGTCATCATTGGGGCGGTCGAGGTTCGGGCGGATATTGCTCAGTGGCTCACCGAACTGGGCGGCGCTGGCCTTGGTGAGCATGGTCTTGAAGGCGTCGCTGGCGATTTCCAGCAGCAGCCCGGCTTCACCCGAATGCACCAGCAGGCTCGGTTCATTGAGCAGGCTGCCTTCGTACAGGCACGGCGAACTGGTGAGTGCCGGCAGCCCCGGCAGCAGGCTCAGGTCGTGCTTGCCCAGCATGCGCGCGACGCGATCCGGCGCCACGGCCGTAAGGCGGCGACCCGTGAGTTCGGTGAGGCGGTTGAGGTCCAGCAGCTGGCTCTGCGGGAACAGCACCATCAGGGCGCCCACCGCGTCTTCCAGCAATACGACCTGGACTTTTTGCGCAGGATTCAGGCCCGGATGTTCGATGACTTCCGTGTAGCTGATGGCGAGTTTTGCGAGCAAAGCCCGAATGACCGGCGGTGCGGTCAGTGGGGCTGTGGCGAGGGCAACTTCTGACATGGCCTGATCCAATTTCCTACATTCACCGAAGTATAACCAGCTTGATACAACTGTAGGTCGGATAAGTGCGCCAAGCGTCACACTTGGCCGTATTGCTGCCCATGACGAAGCCAGCGATCCAGCAGCGGGCTGACGTGATCCGGCCAACGCTCCAGCAGTGCTTGCGCCGCGTCGCGCACGGCGGGCAGCAGGTCGGCGTCGCGCATCAGGTCGGCGACCTTGAATTGCAACAGGCCGGTCTGGCGGGTACCGAGCATTTCACCCGGGCCGCGCAGCTCGAGGTCTTTTTCGGCGATGACAAAACCGTCGTTGGTTTCGCGCATGATCCCCAGGCGCTGGCGGCCGATCTGCGACAGCGGCGGGTGGTAGAGCAGCACGCAGTGGCTGGCGGCGCTGCCCCGGCCGACGCGACCGCGCAGTTGGTGCAATTGCGCCAGGCCCAGGCGCTCGGGGTTTTCGATGATCATCAGGCTGGCGTTGGGCACGTCCACGCCCACTTCAATCACGGTGGTAGCGACCAGCAGTTGCAGGTTGCCGGCCTTGAATTCAGCCATCACCGCCGCCTTTTCCACAGGCTTCATGCGCCCGTGGATCAGCCCGACCTTGAGTTCGCCCAAGGCGCTGGTGAGGTCTTCATAGGTGGTCTCGGCGGCCTGGCAGGTCAGCTCCTCGGACTCTTCGATCAGCGTGCACACCCAGTACGCCTGACGGCCTTCGGCGCAGGCGCCGCGTACCCGTTCGATCACTTCGACCCGGCGCGTATCGGTGACCAGTACGGTGTTGACCGGTGTGCGGCCGGGGGGCAGTTCGTCGAGGATCGAGGTGTCGAGGTCGGCGTAGGCGCTCATGGCCAGGGTGCGCGGGATCGGGGTGGCGGTCATGATCAGCTGATGCGGGTTCATGCGCCCGCCCACGCCTTTCTGGCGCAGGGCCAGGCGCTGCTGCACGCCGAAGCGGTGCTGTTCGTCGATGATCACCAGGGCCAGGTTCTTGAACTGGACTTCGTCCTGGAACAGCGCATGGGTGCCCACCACCATCGGTGCGCCGCCGGCGATCTGCTCCAGCGCCGCTGCACGCGTCTTGCCCTTGAGCTTGCCGGCCAGCCATGCGACTTCCAGGCCCAGGGGCTCGAGCCATCGCTTGAACGTGATGAAGTGCTGCTCGGCGAGGATCTCGGTAGGCGCCATCAGCGCCACCTGGTAACCGGCTTCCAAGGCTTGCAGGGCGGCGAGGGCCGCGACTACGGTTTTGCCCGCGCCTACGTCGCCCTGGATCAGGCGCAGCATCGGCTCGTGCTGGCTGAGGTCGTAGGCGATTTCATTGCCCACGCGTTGCTGGGCGCCCGTCGGCGCAAAGCCGAGGTTGGCCAGGTATTGCGCCGGCAGGCGCGTGGCCTTGGGCATGGCCGGCGCACGCAGGGAGCGCATGCTTTCGCGCAGGCGTTGCTGGGACAGTTGGTGAGTCAGCAGTTCTTCGAACGCCAGGCGGTGCTGGGCCCAGTGATGACCGAGGGCCAGCTCGTCGACATCGGCATCCGCGGGTGGGTGATGCAGGTAGCGGATCGCATCGGCCAGCGGCGCCAGTTGGTAGTCGCGGGCCAGTTCCAGGGGCAGCCAGTCGGGCAGGCTCTGTGGGCCAAGCATGCTCAGGGTCTGCATGCACAACTGGCGCAGGCGCTGTTGGGTCAGGCCTTCGGTGAGCGGGTAGATCGGCGTGAGGGTGGTGTCCACCGGTGGCGGTTCATCGCCGGTAATGGCGCGGTACTCCGGATGGTAGATCTCCAGGCCTGAGGCGCCGGGGCGCGCTTCGCCGTAGCAGCGCACGCGGGTGCCACGCTTGAGGCCTTCCTTCTGCGCATTGCTGAAATGGTAGAAGCGCAGGCTCAGGCCACCGGTGCCGTCCTGCAGGCGCACCACCAGGCTGCGGCGCTTGCCCATCACCACGTCGGCGCCGCTGACGGTGCCTTCGACCACCGCATCCTGCCCCGGACGCAGTTGGCCGATGGGCACCACGCGGGTGCGATCCTGATAACGCAAGGGCAGGTGAAACAGCACGTCCTGGAGGTTTTCCAGACCGACCTTGGCCAGTTTCTCGGCCATGGCTTCACCGACACCCTTGAGTGCCGTCACCGACACCTGCGACAGCTCAGTCATACGTTTACTTAGCTCGCAGCAGGCGGCTTGGCCACCGAACACAGGCGGATCGAGTCGGCGAGGATCTCAATCGCTTTGGGCCGTGGGAAGCTGGCGCGCCAGGCGATCGCCACGGTGCGGAACGGCACCGGTGGCGTGAGTGGACGCACTTCGATCACACCAGGGGCGTAGTGATGGCTGTCCACTGCCGAAAGCGGCAGGATCGAGATGCCCAGGCCAGAGGCGACCATATGGCGAATGGTTTCCAGGGAGCTGGATTCCACGGTGGTGTGTTTGGCGCCGTCGTTGCCTTTGGTCAGGGTCGGGCAGGCTTCCAGCACCTGGTCGCGGAAGCAGTGGCCTTCGCCGAGCAGCAGCAGGCTCTTGTCGTTGAGCAGGCCGGCGTCGATGGTGTCTTTCTGCGTCCACGGGTGGGAGGCGGGCATCAGCACGTAGAACGGCTCGTCGTAGAGCGGCAGCGTCAACACATCCGCTTCGTTGAACGGCAGGGCGATGATGATCGCGTCCAGCTCGCCGTTGCGCAGTTTGTCGCGCAGCACGTGGGTGAAGTTTTCTTCGATATACAACGGCATCTGCGGTGCGACGCGGTGCAGTTGCGGGATCAGGTGCGGGAACAGGTATGGGCCGACGGTATAGATGGCGCCGACTTTCAGCGGCGCGGTCAGCTGGTTCTTGCCCGCCTGGGCCAGTTCACGAATGCTCTGGGCTTGCTCGAGCACCTTCTGGGCCTGGGCAACGATGCCTTCGCCCACCGGGGTAAGGCGCACGGCGCTTTTGCTGCGCTCGAAAATCAGCACACCGAGTTCGTCTTCAAGCTTTTTCACGCCCACCGACAGCGTCGGCTGGCTGACGTGGCAACGCTCGGCTGCGTGGCCAAAGTGTTGCTCTTGGGCGAGTGTAACGATGTAGCGTAATTCTGTGAGAGTCATAGCGGGCGTCCATGAGGTTGCGGGCCAAGCATACCGGCTGCAATCGATAGACGCACGTTATCAGAACTTTGCTGGGGATTGAGGGGGGAATGCGCGGGATTTTGCTGAGAGTGGCGAGGGGTGTCCCTCGTCACCTTCATTTTCAGCGACGACGTTTTTCGATGTTGTACACGAACGGTGCAACGATCTCGATGCTGCCGCCTTTGAGCATATCGGCCGGCGGCTTGGGCAGCGGCTGGGCACGACGGATCATGTCCAGGGTGGCGCGGTCCAGGTCGGCGTTGCCGGAACGGCCCACCAACTCGTAGGACAGCACGTTACCGTCGGCATCCACGACGAACTTCAGGCGGTTCAGGCCTTCCTTGCCACGGGCCTGGGCACCTGGCGGGTACTTCTTGTACTTCTGCAAGTGTGCCAGCAGGGCGCCTTCCCAGGACGCTTTGGCGGCGATCTGCTGCGGCGATGGGCCGGGAGCCGGCTGGGCCGATTTTTCAGCCGGTGCTTTGGTCGGCGGAGCATCGCTCGGCGGTTCCTCGGAGGGTTTCTCCTTGGGCGGCTCGATCTTTTTCTCCACCGGCTTTGGCGGTTGCGGCTTTGGCTTTGGCTTGACCGGTTTGGGCACCTGGATCGTTGGCTTGGGTGCCTCAGCCAGTTTTGGCAGGGGCAGCTCTTCCACCGGTGCAGGCGGCTGCGGTGGCGTTACCACTTTTGGCGGCGCTGGCGGTGGTGGTGCAGGCATCGGCGCGAGGTCGATGACCATGGCTGCCGGCGGCAACTGCACCGTGCGCGGCGCCGACCAGTGGAGCGCGATGGCAATCGCGACGGCATGCACGCCCAGCACGACGGCGAGGCTGGTGCCATAACGCGTCAGTTTGTGGCGCGTCGTGATCATTTCTTGGCTGCCGTCTCAAGTCCGACCAGGCCGACCTTGAGGTAGCCGGCTGCCCGCAGGGCATCCATCACGCTCATCAGGTCACCGTAGTCCACGCCCTTGTCGGCCTGGAAGAAGATCGTCGTGTCCTTCTTGCCTTGGGTCTTGGCATCGAGCACCGGCCCCAGGGTTTCGGCTTTGACTTCTTCTTCGCCCAGGAACAGGCGTTGATCCGCCTTGACGCTGAGGAAGATCGGTTTCTCCGGCCGCGGCGCAGGCTTGGCGCTGGAGGCGGGCAGGTCAACCTTGATATCCACGGTGGCCAACGGTGCGGCCACCATGAAGATGATCAACAGCACCAGCATCACGTCGATAAACGGTGTGACGTTGATTTCGTGGTTCTCGACGAGTTCGTCGTCGCCTTGATTCAAATGCAGGCCCATGGCCGATTACCCCACTTTCACCATGTGCGGTTGCGAGCTGCGCTCGGTAGGCAGGTGATCGAGGTCGCGGCTGACCAGCAGCAGGACTTCTGCCGACGCGTCCGATACCTGGGCCTTGTAGCCGGCAATCGAACGGGCGAAGACGTTGTAGATCACTACCGCAGGAATCGCGGCGACCAGGCCCAGGGCGGTTGCCAGCAGGGCTTCGGCGATGCCGGGGGCAACGACGGCGAGGTTGGTGGTCTGGGTTTTGGCGATGCCGATGAAGCTGTTCATGATGCCCCAGACGGTACCGAACAGGCCGACGAACGGCGCGGTGGAACCAATGGTCGCCAGTACGCCGGTGCCGCTGCTCATGTTACGGCCGCAGGCTGCAACAAGACGCTCCAGGCGGAAAGCCACGCGCTCCTTGATGCCTTCTTTTTCGCGGGCGTTGGCCGACAGGCGCATTTCTTCCAGCGCGTCGTGTACCAGGGTGTTGGCCAGGGTGCCTTTCTTGGTCGCGCTTTCGCTGGCTTCCTTGAGGGTGGTGGCCTTTTTCAGGTGGACGATTTCAGTGCGCAGACGGCGCTTGGCGCCCAGCAGCTCGAAACCCTTGGCGATCCAGATGGTCCAGGTAATGATCGAGGCGATGGCCAGGCCGATCATCACGGCTTTTACCACCACGTCAGCATTCTGGTACATGCCCCATGGCGACAGGTCGTGAGCCATGCCCAGGGTGTTGTCTTCTTCCAGCACTACACCGGTGTCATCGGCCGCGGCAGGAGCGGCAGTGTCAGTAGGGGCTGGGGCTGCGACGGGAGCGGCCGGGGTGGCGGCATTCTGCTCGGTGGCAGCCGGAGTGGCGGGTGCGGTGGCGTCAGCGAATGCGGCGGTCGGTGCCAGCAGTACGCTGAACAGCAGCGCAGCAATCGCACGCCAGGCGCGGGATGGGCTGTGAGGCTTGGTTGGCGAAGCGGGGGTTGTATTACGTGTCATGCTGGCCGGACCTGAGAGAAAAAATGAGTGATCGTCCTTCCAGACCCAAGGGGTCGAGGACAAATGGGCGGTTATTATTGCAAGTAATTCTTGTTAACAGAAGTAATACAGTAACTTTATTTGCCCTTTTTCTGGCCGTCGGTCATCTGCGAGGGCTAATCTAGACCTTTAAGAGCGGAGTTTTGTGATGTCTGTGCCTTCTGTTGTGATTGCCGGTTGTGGCGATGTGGGTAGTCGGTTGGCTAGCCAATTGCTCGCCTCGGAATGGGAGGTTTATGGCCTGCGGCGCGATATTTCACGCCTTCCCGATGGCGTGATCGGCATTGCCGGCGACCTGTTCAACAAGGATTGTCCTGACACCTGGCCGATCGGCGGGGTGGATTACCTGGTGTACTGCGCCGCCGCGACCGACCACGATGAGGCCGGTTATCGCGCCGCTTACGTGCAAGGGTTGCAGCATGTGCTGGAGTGGCTGAAGGATTACGGCCAGGAGCCCAAGCACCTGCTGTTTGTGTCCAGCAGCAGCGTATACGGGCAGCAGAATGGGGAGTGGGTCGATGAAGCCTCCGAAACCCAGGCCAAAGGTTATTCCGGGCAAGTCATGCTGGAGGCCGAGCAGGTGGCACTTAACAGTGGCATTCCCGCGAGCGTCGTGCGGCTGACCGGTATTTACGGTCCTGGTCGCGAATGGCTGCTGACCCAGGTGCGCCAGGGGTACCGTGTAGCGCTTGATCCACCTTTATACGGCAACCGTATACACGCCGATGATGCGGCGGGCTTGCTGGCATTTTTGCTACGCCACGTGGAGCAGGGCGGTTCGCTGGATAAGGTCTATATCGGCGTCGACGACGCACCGGCGCCTTTGGCGGAGGTGGTGGCCTGGTTGCGTGATTACCTGGGCGTAACTGAGTGGTCCGAGGACGCCAGTGTGCGGCGTGCCGGCAGCAAGCAATGCAGCAATGCCCGCATAAAGGCGCTGGGGTGGACACCCACGTATGCGACCTACCGCGAAGGGTATGCAGCCATTCTTAAAGGCTGAAATGCGGTTTAAAAATGTGGGAGGGGGCAAACCCCCTCCCACATTTGGAGCTGGTTGATGACTGCTATTGTTTTTCAAGCAGCCATTGGCGAGGACCCGGCGTAAACGAAGGCACTTCGTCCGCCTGTGCGGTGTTGACCGCCTGGAAGATCTCCAGCTGCTTGCCCTTGCGCACGAAGATCCAGGGGTTGCCCACGCCGTTGAGTTGCAGCCACATGCTGTCGTAGCCACCGCTCATGGAGGCGCAATCGCCGGCCAGGCACAGTGAGTACCGATCAGCATTGGGCAAACCGGCGACCTTGCCGTCAGGCTGGAACTGGACAGTGGCGCCGTTGCCGAAGCCGTCGGTGATCTTCCAGTCGCCGCCCATATAGGCTGCGTAGAGTGCGCGTTCGAAGTTGGCACCCAGTGGCGCACCTTCCGGTGCAGGGTCCTTGGCGCGGGCGAACAGTTGCTCGGGCTCATTGTCGTTGGCGGACTGCAGCAGTTGCTTGCCTTTGCGCTTGAGTTCGGTGGCGGAGCTGCCGTAAAAATCCACGCTCCAGGCACCGGATTTCTCGCCCAGCAACTTGCCTTCGGCCACTTCAAAGCCGTTGTAGTAGCGCGCCTGCGAGGCCTTGGGGTTGACCTCCCATTCGAGGTTCGGACCATAGCTTTGCAACGATTCACGCAAAGGGCCGCCTTTGGCTGCCGCATCGATGGCGACCTGGTTGATCCAGGTGCCGCTCACATCCAGATCGGCAGGGTTGCTGGCACAGCCGCCGAGGAGCAGGGCGAGCAACGAAGAGGCTACAAGCGCTTTGCGCATCATGAAATCCTTTTAAAACGAAGTCGGCGCAGCCTGTGGAGGCTGCGCCGGGTGTTTTACTCGATGACCAGAATTGCGTCCATCTCAACCTGCGCGCCCTTTGGCAGGGCTGCAACGCCAATGGCGGCACGGGCTGGGTAAGGTTGTTCGAAGTACTTGCCCATGATCTCGTTAACCTTGGCGAAGTGGCTCAGGTCGGTGAGGAAGATGTTCAGCTTGACGATGTCCTTGAACGAGCCGCCGGCAGCTTCGGCCACGGACTTGAGGTTTTCGAAGACCTGTACGGTCTGGGCTTCGAAGCCTTCCACCAGTTCCATGGTCTTTGGGTCCAGCGGGATCTGGCCGGACATGTAGACGGTGTTGCCCGCCTTGATAGCCTGGGAGTAAGTACCGATGGCGGCTGGGGCCTTGTCGCTGGTGATAACGGTCTTGGTCATGAATGACTCCTTGTAATGGATGGGCTACGCACGCATGCGGGTAATGCGGATCACACCGGTCAAGGCGCGCAGTTTCTTGATCACGCGGGCCAGGTGCACGCGGTCATGCACGCTGACCACCAGCTGGACCACGCTGATGCGACCATCGCGCTCGTCCATGCTGATTTTCTCGATATTGCCGTCGGCCGCGTTGACGCTGCTGGCCAGCAGGGCGATCAGACCGCGCTGGTGTTCCAGCTCAACGCGCAGCTCGACGTTGAATTCGCCGGTGACATCCTTGGCCCACGAGAGCTGGATGCATTTTTCCGGGTTGTGACGGATTTCGGTGATGTTGCGGCAGTTGTCGAGGTGAACGACCATGCCCTTGCCAGCCGACAGGTGGCCGACAATCGGGTCGCCAGGGATCGGCGTGCAGCATTTGGCGTAGCTGAGCACCAGGCCCTCGGTGCCGCGAATCGCCAGCGGGCCTTCCGGGCTTGGCAGTTGTTCGCCTTCACCCAGCAGACGGCGGGCGACCACATAGGCCATGCGGTTGCCCAGGCCGATATCTTCCAGCAGGTCTTCGATGGTTTCCTGGCGGTACTCGTGGAGCATCGCTTGCACGCGCTCCTGCGGAATCTTGTCCAAGGCACTGTCGAAACCGTTGAGTACTTTGTTCAGCAGGCGCTCGCCCAGGCTGATGGACTCGGAGCGGCGCTGCAGTTTCAGCGCGTGGCGGATGTGTGTGCGCGCCTTGCCGGTAACTACGAAGTTCAGCCACGCCGGGTTCGGGCGCGCGCCCGGTGCGCTGACGATCTCCACAGTGGAGCCGCTTTGCAGCGGTTCCGACAGGGGCGCGAGACGACGGTTGATCCGGCAGGCAATGCAGCTGTTGCCGACGTCGGTGTGCACCGCGTAGGCAAAGTCGACCGCGGTGGAGCCTTTGGGCAGCTCCATGATCCGGCCTTTGGGCGTGAACACGTAGACCTCGTCCGGGAACAGGTCGATCTTCACGCTTTCGATAAATTCCAGGGAGTTGCCGGCACGTTGCTGCATTTCCAGCACGCCCTTGACCCACTGGCGGGCACGGGCATGGGTGCCTTTGGGTTGCTCGTCGCCGCTGGATTTGTATAGCCAATGGGCGGCGATGCCGTTGTTGGCCATCTCTTCCATTTCGCGGGTGCGGATCTGGATCTCGATCGGCACCCCGTGCATACCGAACAGCGTGGTATGCAGCGATTGATAGCCGTTGGCCTTGGGGATGGCAATGTAGTCCTTGAAGCGCCCCGGCAGGGGTTTGTACAGATTATGTACAGCGCCCAGCACGCGGTAGCAGGTATCGACCTTGTCCACGATGATGCGGAACGCGTACACGTCCATGATCTCGTTGAAGGCCCGGCGCTTGCCGCGCATCTTCTTGTAGATGCCGTAGATGTGTTTTTGCCGGCCGCTGACCTCGCCCTCGATCTCGTCGATCGCCAGGCAATGGCTCAGGGATTCTTCGATCTTGTTGACGATTTCCTTGCGATTGCCCCGGGCGCGCTTGACCGCCTGGTAGATACGCGCCGAGCGCATCGGGTGCATGGCCTTGAAGCCGAGGTCTTCGAACTCGATACGAATGGCGTGCATGCCCAGCCGGTTGGCGATGGGCGCGTAGATTTCCAGGGTTTCCTTGGCGATGCGCCGGCGTTTTTCGCCGGACAGCACTTCCAGCGTACGCATGTTGTGCAGCCGGTCGGCCAGCTTTACCAGGATCACCCGGATGTCCCGGGCCATGGCCATGGCCATTTTCTGGAAGTTTTCCGCCTGGGCTTCGGCCTTGGTCTCGAAGTTCATCTGGGTCAGTTTGCTGACCCCGTCGACCAGTTCGGCCACGGTTTCGCCAAATTGCGCACTGAGCGCTTCCTTGGCAATACCGGTGTCTTCGATCACGTCATGCAGCATCGCGGCCATCAGGCTCTGATGGTCCATGTGCATGTCGGCGAGAATATTTGCCACCGCAAGAGGATGGGTGACGTACGCCTCACCGCTTCGGCGGCGTTGGCCGTCGTGGGCTTGTTCGGCGTAGAAATACGCTCGGCGGACCAGGTTGACCTGGTCGGGGCCGAGGTAGGTCGATAAGCGATCGGCGAGGGCGTCTATGCTCGGCAAAGTGTGAACTCCTGCCGAAGGCTGTGACCCCGCGCCGTGCTACGTCGACCAGGCATAGGCTTAGACGGCCTCGTTGGACTCGTCCTCGAACGCTGCAAACAGCGGTTCGTCTTCAACGATTTCAGCGTTGGCGATGAACTCGTAGCTCATCAGGCCTTCAGCGATTTCACGCAGGGCTACAACGGTAGGCTTGTCGTTTTCCCACTGGACCAGGGGCTCTTTGCCGCCAGTGGCCAGTTGACGGGCACGCTTGGTAGAGAGCATGACCAGCTCAAAGCGGTTTGCCACGTGGTCTAGGCAGTCTTCAACGGTTACGCGGGCCATGATATTCCTCGGAGCGAATGCAAGATGCGCGCTGCCCGGTTGGGCGAGCGGACTGAGCAGTTTAAAAAATCACCAGCGTTTAGGGAAGCGCTGATTTTTCGCAGGCCCTCGCAAAACCGCTGCAAGCGCCAATGTAAAGCCCTTACAGCGGTTTTGGGAAGGGCCAATCAGCCGAGCAATTCGGCGAGTAATTTGCCGAAACGCTGCTGTTGACGCTTCTGCTGGAGCTGATTGGCGCGGAAAATCGCCTTCAGGTCATCCAGCGCGTGGGAAAAATCGTCGTTAATGATCAGGTAGTCGTAGTCGACATAGTGGCTCATTTCGCTGACAGCTTCCCGCATGCGGCCTTCGATGATCTCGTCGCTGTCCTGGCCACGGTTGGTCAGGCGCTGGTGCAAGGCTTCGAGCGATGGCGGCAGGATGAAGATCGAGCGCGCCTTGGGCATCAGCTGGCGCACTTGCTCGGCGCCCTGCCAGTCGATTTCCAGGATCAGGTCGTGGCCTTCGTCCAGGGTCTGCTGCAGGTGGCTTTGCGAGGTGCCGTAGAGGTTGCCGAACACCTCGGCGCGCTCCAGGAAGTCGCCATGCTCGATCATCTTGACGAACTCGGTGCGCTCGACGAAGTGATAGTGCACGCCGTTCACCTCGCCCGGGCGCATGGCGCGGGTGGTGTGGGACACCGAAATACGGATCTGATCGTTGGTGTCGGTCAGCGCCTTGACCAGGCTGCTTTTGCCCGCGCCCGAAGGGGCGGAAATGATGTAAAGGGTACCGGTGCTGTGGGTCATGGAGGTTGCCTTACTCAATATTCTGTACTTGTTCGCGCATCTGCTCGATCAACACCTTGAGGTTGACCGCAGCCGTGGTGCTGCGCGGATCGAAAGCCTTGGAGCCCAGTGTATTGGCTTCGCGGTTGAGTTCCTGCATCAGGAAGTCCAGGCGCCGACCGGCGGCGCCGCCGGACTTGAGTACGCGGCGCACTTCAAGAATGTGGGTGCTCAGGCGGTCGAGCTCTTCGGCGACGTCGCTCTTTTGTGCCAGCAGGACCATTTCCTGTTCCAGGCGCACAGGGTCGAGGTCGGCCTTCATGTCGGTGAAGCGGTCGAGGACCTTCTGGCGCTGGGTTGCAAGCATCTGCGGCACCAGCTCGCGCAGGATCACCACGTCTTCCTCGATCGAGGTCAGGCGCTCGTTGATCAGGCGGGCCAGTTCGGCGCCTTCGCGCTCGCGGCCGGCCTTAAGTTCCTTCAGGCCCTGGGTGAACAGGGCGAGGGCTTCGGCATTGAGGGCTTGCGGATCGGTGGCGTCAGCCACCAGAACGCCGGGCCAGGCCAGCACTTCCAGAGGGTTCAGCGCAGCGGGTTGCTTGATCAGGCCGGCGATGGTTTCGGCGGCAGCGACCAGTTGCGCAGCGCGTTCGCGATCCACCTGCAGCGGCTTGCCGGTGGTTTCTTCGGTAAAACGCAGGGTGCATTCCAGCTTGCCGCGGGAGATACCCTGGCGCAGTGCCTCACGCACGGCGCCTTCGAGGTCACGGAAGGATTCCGGCAGGCGCAGGTGCGGCTCCAGGTAGCGGCTGTTGACCGAGCGCAGCTCCCAGCTCAGGGTGCCTTGGGCGCCGGCTTTTTCGACGCGGGCGAAGGCGGTCATGCTGTGCACCATGGAGGTACCTCGCGATGCAGTCCCGCGAAAGCGGGCTGATGGGTAAATTGAAGCCGACAGGCTGCGAAGGCGCGGGATTGTAGCGCAGTGGGGCGAGTGCGCCCAAGCAATGGGCGATAGGCTGACCATTCGTAACCAGATTTTTAGCAGTGCCCCGAATCGACTCGCGGCTCTATAATGCTCGGCAGTTTTTCGTCCTCTGTACAGGTATCCCCTATGAAACGTCCAAGTGGTCGCGCTGCCGATCAGCTCCGCTCGATCCGCATCACCCGCAACTACACCAAACACGCCGAGGGATCCGTACTGGTCGAGTTTGGCGATACCAAGGTTATCTGCACCGTCAGCGTTGAAAATGGCGTGCCGCGTTTCCTTAAAGGCCAGGGCCAGGGTTGGTTGACCGCCGAATACGGCATGCTGCCGCGCGCCACCGGCGAACGTAACCAGCGTGAAGCCAGCCGTGGCAAGCAAGGCGGCCGCACCCTGGAAATCCAGCGCCTGATCGGACGTTCCCTGCGCGCGGCCCTGGATATGACCAAGCTGGGCGACGTGACCCTCTACGTCGACTGCGACGTGATCCAGGCCGATGGCGGTACGCGTACTGCGTCCATCACCGGCGCCATGGTGGCGCTGGTTGACGCGCTTAAAGTCATCAAGAAGCGTGGCGGCCTGAAAGGCGGCGACCCGCTGAAGCAGATGATCGCCGCCGTATCGGTGGGCATGTACCAGGGCGAGCCGGTGCTGGACCTGGATTACCTGGAAGACTCGGCTGCCGAGACAGATCTGAACGTAGTGATGACCAGCACCGGTGGTTTCATCGAAGTGCAGGGCACCGCCGAAGGTGCGCCATTCCAGCCGGCCGAGCTGAACGCCATGCTGGCCCTCGCCCAGAAAGGCATGACTGAGATCTTCGAACTGCAGAACGCCGCACTGGCTGACTAAGCCGGCTTCAAGGAGAAGCGCCATGAGTGACAGTCAATTGCCGGTTCCGGCACCGACCAAGGAAGTTCGCCAGTGGGCGATGTTGTGTCACTTCGCGGCGTTCCTGGGGTTGGTATTCCCCTTCGGCAGCCTGTTGGGGCCGCTGATCGTGTGGCAGATCAAGAAGGATATGGACCCGCTTATCGATGATCAGGGCAAGGAATCCCTGAATTTCCAGATCACGGTGGCCATCGCCTGGCTGGTCTGCATGGTGCTGGGGTTCGTGGTGATCGGCTTTCTGCTGATGTTGATCCTGGTGGTGGCAGCGCTGGTGCTGACGATCATCGGTGGCATCAAGGCCAACAACGGCACTGCCTATCGCTACCCGTGGACCTGGCGCCTGGTCAAATAATGAACACCCACAAAAAAACCGACAGCGATGTCGGTTTTTTTGTGCCTGGATAAAGACCTTAGATGGTCAGTGTCCAGTCGTAGTCCACGATCAGCGGCGCGTGCTGCGAGAAGCGCGGCTGGCGCGGCAAACGTGCACTGCGTACGAACCGGCGCAGACCAGGGGTCAGCAACTGGTAGTCGAAGCGCCAGCCCAGGTTGAGCATCTCAGCCTGTTCATTGTCTGGCCACCAGCTGTACTGGTCGCCTTCGCGGCTGACTTCGCGCAGGGCATCCACATAGCCCATGTTGCCGACAATCTCGTCCATCCAGGCCCGTTCCGGCGCCAGGAAACCTGGGGATTGCTGGCTGTCGCGCCAGTTCTTGATATCCAGCTTCTGTTGCGCCACGTACAGCGAGCCACAATAAATGTACTCGCGACGTTTGCGTCGCTGTTTATCCAGGTAACGGGCGAAATCGTCCATTAGCTTGAACTTCTGGTTCAAGTCTTCATCGCCGTTCTGCCCCGAAGGAAGCAGCAAGGTCGCGATGCTGACCTTGTCGAAATCGGCTTGCAGGTAGCGCCCGTAGCGGTCGGCTGTCTCGAAGCCGAGGCCGCTGATGACCGCCTTGGGTTGCAACCGCGAGTACAAAGCCACGCCACCTTGGGTGGGCACTTCGGCATCGCAGGCATAAAGGAAGTAGCCATCCAGTTGGAAGGCTGGGTCGTCCAGTTCAAAGGCGGAGGCGCGGGTGTCCTGCAGGCAGATGACGTCGGCATTCTGAGCTTGCAGCCAACTGAGCAAACCACGCTCGACTGCAGCCTGAATACCATTAACGTTCACACTGATGATCCGCATAAATGGCCCCAAAAATCGCGTGCGTGTATGATACACGCCGTCTACCTAATTAGCTAAATCCGTGGTATCTGAGGCTTTTTTCATGCAGGCGTATCAACGCGATTTCATTCGTTTTGCCATCGATCGCGGGGTTTTGCGCTTCGGTGAGTTCACCCTCAAGTCCGGGCGCACCAGCCCGTACTTCTTCAATGCAGGCTTGTTCAACTCGGGTTCGGCCCTGGCTCAGTTGGGTCGTTTCTACGCGGCAGCCATTGTTGAAAGCGGTATTTCCTTCGACGTGCTGTTTGGCCCGGCCTACAAGGGTATCCCCCTGGCAGCTGCAACAGCCGTGGCCCTGGCGGAACATCATGGGCGCGATCTGCCATGGTGCTTCAACCGCAAGGAAGCCAAGGCTCATGGCGAAGGCGGTAGCCTGGTGGGCGCGCCGCTTACCGGCGATGTATTGATCATCGATGACGTGATCACGGCCGGTACGGCTATCCGTGAAGTGATGCAGATCATTGCGTCCCAGGACGGCGCCAAGGCCGCCGGTGTATTGATCGCACTGAACCGCCAGGAGCGAGGCAACGGTGAGTTGTCGGCGATCCAGGAAGTGGAGCGTGATTTCGGTATTCCAGTGGTAAGCATCGTGTCGTTGAACCAGGTGTTGCAGTTCCTGGAGGATGATCCGCAGCTCAAGCAGCACTTGCCGGCAGTTAAGGCGTATCGCGAGCAGTTCGGCGTTCAGTAACCGCTGAACCATAAAAAAGCCCCACCCCTTGTAGGAGCGAGCAAGCTCGCTCCTACAAGGGGTGGGGCTTTTTAGTGCTTTAAGGGCGCTTGCGATTACTGATCAGCGTGCCCACACCGGTATCGGTGAAAATTTCCAGCAGGATCGCATTCGGCACACGGCCATCCAGGATCAGCGAGCTGCCGACGCCGCCTTGCACTGCTTCCAGTGCGCAACGGATCTTCGGCAGCATGCCACCGTAGATGGTGCCGTCGGCGATCAGCTCGTCCACTTGTTGAGTGGTCAAGCCGGTCAGCACCTTGCCTTGCTTGTCCATCAGGCCAGCAATGTTGGTCAGCAGCATCAGCTTTTCAGCTTTCAGCGCTTCGGCCACTTTACCCGCCACCAGATCGGCGTTGATGTTGTAGGACTCGCCGTTGGCACCCACGCCGATCGGCGCGATCACTGGGATGAAGTCACCCTTGACCAGCAGGTTCAGCAGGTCAGTGTTGATGCCGATCACTTCGCCCACCTGGCCGATGTCGATGATTTCCGGTTGGGTCATTTCCGGCGTCTGACGGGTAACGGTCAGTTTTTTCGCACGGATCAGCTCGGCGTCCTTGCCGGTCAGGCCAATGGCGCTGCCGCCGTGACGGTTGATCAGGTTGACGATGTCTTTGTTCACCTGGCCGCCGAGGACCATCTCCACCACGTCCATGGTCTGCGCGTCAGTGACGCGCATGCCATCGATGAAGTGACTCTCGATCGACAAGCGCTTGAGCAGGTCGCCGATTTGCGGGCCGCCGCCGTGGACCACCACGGGGTTGATCCCCACGGCTTTCATCAACACGATGTCGCGGGCAAAGCCGGTTTTCAGCTCGTCGCTTTCCATGGCATTGCCGCCGTACTTGATCACCAGCGTCTTGCCGACGTAGCGTCGAATGTAAGGCAACGCTTCGGACAGGACCTTGGCGGTGTTGGCAGCGGCTTCGCGTTCGAGGGTCATTCAGGGCTCCGGTTAAAATCAGAACGGTAATTGGAGATCAGGGGCAACACGTTTCAACTGGGCGTGGAACACGTCCTTGATGCGCTGCAACTCAGCCTCGGTATCCGCCTCGAAACGCAGCACCAGCACCGGTGTGGTGTTGGACGCGCGAACCAGGCCCCAGCCTTTGGCGTAATCGACTCGCACACCATCAATGGAGGTCAGGTTGGCGCCTTCACCCCATTGCGCATCGTGCAGTGCGTCAATGATGCTGAATTTGCTCTCTTCGGTCACATGGATATTGATCTCTGGCGTAGAAATATCATTCGGGAAGGTCTGAAACAGCTCTTCCGCGGTGGATTTTTCCTTGCTGAGGATTTCCAGCAGACGGGCGGCGCTGTAAATACCGTCGTCAAATCCGAACCAGCGCTCCTTGAAGAACACGTGGCCGCTCATTTCGCCGGCCAACAGCGCGCCGGTTTCCTTCATTTTCTTTTTGATCAACGAGTGACCGGTCTTCCACATTAGCGGACGGCCGCCATATTCCTTGATCAGCGGGGTGAGGCGGCGGGTGCACTTCACGTCGAAAATGATCTCGGCACCCGGGTTGCGCGCCACCACATCGCGGGCAAACAGCATCAGCAGGCGGTCCGGGAATACGATTTCGCCGGTTTCGGTCACCACGCCCACACGGTCGCCGTCACCGTCGAAGGCCAGGCCGACGTCAGCGCCGGTTTCCTTGACCTTGGCGATCAGGTCCACCAGGTTTTCTGGCTTGCCCGGGTCCGGGTGGTGGTTGGGGAAGTTGCCGTCGACCTCGCAGAACAGCGGGATCACTTCGCAGTTCAGGGCTTCGAGCAGCTGCGGGGCGATCACGCCGGCCGCGCCGTTGCCGCAGTCCACCACCACTTTGAGGCGGCGTGCGAGTTTGATGTCGCGGGTGATTTCGTCAGAGTAGCGCTGCAGGATGTCAACTTTGGTGATGCTGCCTTTGCCGCTCGTCAGGTCGTTGGTCTTCAGGCGTGTGTGCAGGGCCTGGATCTGCTCGTTGGCCAGGGTGTCGCCGGCGATGACGATTTTGAAGCCGTTATAGTCCGACGGGTTATGGCTGCCGGTCAGCATCACCCCGGATTTGCCGGCCAGTACATTGGCGGCGTAGTACAGCGCTGGGGTGGGCACCAGGCCCACATCGCTGACATGGCAGCCGCTGTCGGCCAGGCCCTGGATCAGTTGTTCCACCAGTTCCGGACCGGACAGGCGACCGTCACGACCGACCGAAACGTTCGGTTCGTCCTGGGCCAGGCTCTGGGAACCAATGGCGCGGCCAATCCAGTAGGCGGTTTCGGCGGTCAGGGTCTTGGGTACTACGCCACGAATGTCATAGGCGCGAAAGATGCTGTCGGGGAATGTCGGGGCTACTCGGGCTGCGGTACTCATCGCGGGGGGAAACTCCATCTCAAGGGGGGCAAGGCTGGCCTTAATGTGGCTGACCGGCAGGCTCAAACTGAAGGGTATGACGGTGTTTTCGGCAGAGAGTTCGTGGTGCAAAAGTGCCATCGGAGCTTGGCTCCTGTCTTTTTGTCTGCGTAATACGTTGATTTCAATGGGGAAATCTCGCTGATAAAGTCCGCGCATTCTTCATCCTGAAAAGCCTTGCGGGGGGGCGTCGAGCCGGACAAAAGCGCCCGGCCAGGCTCAGCTTAGTCAGTGACTGCCGGAATGCCCAAAACCGCCTGCGCCGCGTTGGGTTTCGTCGAAATCCTGCACCAGTTCGAAGTGCGCCTGCACCACCGGCACCAGTACAAGCTGGGCAATGCGCTCGCCGACAACGATGTTGAACGCCGTCTGGCCACGGTTCCAGCACGACACCATCAACTCGCCTTGGTAGTCCGAATCGATCAGGCCCACCAGGTTGCCCAGCACGATGCCGTGTTTGTGGCCCAGGCCGGAGCGCGGCAGGATCAGCGCCGCCAGGCCTGGGTCGCCGACGTAGATCGACAGTCCGGTGGGGATCAGGAGGGTCTGGCCCGGTTCAAGGACGGTGTCTTGCTTGAGCATCGCACGCAGGTCCAGGCCGGCGGAGCCTGGGGTGGCGTAGGCCGGCAGCGGGAATTCGGTGCCGATGCGGGGGTCGAGGATCTTGGCTTGCAAAGCGTGCATGGAAATTAAACCTGGTTCAGCCGTTGGGCGATAAAAGAGATCAGTTGGCGGGCAATCTTGCCTTTGCTGGTCTGGGCGAAAAGAGTGGCGTGCAGCTCGCGGTCGATCACGCTGCAGGCGTTTTCCTCGCTGTTGAAGCCGATGCTCGGGTTGGCGACATCATTGGCAACGATCAGGTCGAGGTTTTTGTCTTTCAGTTTGCGTGCGGCGTAGTCCAGCAGGTGCTCGGTCTCGGCGGCAAAGCCGACACTGAACGGGCGGTCCGGACGCGTGGCGATGGTGGCCAGGATATCCGGGTTGCGCACCATTTGCAGGAGCAGGCCGTCACCGCTTGTGGGGTCTTTCTTGAGCTTTTGCGGGGCGACGACTTCCGGGCGGTAGTCTGCAACCGCTGCCGAAGCGATAAACAGGTCACAGGGGATGGCGGCCTCACAGGCGGCCAGCATGTCCCGAGCGCTGACTACGTCGATTCGCGTGACGCGATCGGGGGTCGGCAAGTGCACCGGACCGGTGATCAGGGTCACGCGTGCGCCTGCCTCGACCGCTGCTTCGGCCAAGGCAAAGCCCATTTTTCCTGAACTATGGTTGGTGATGTAGCGCACCGGGTCGATGTTTTCCTGGGTCGGGCCTGCCGTAATCAGCACGTGCCTGCCGGTCAGGGCCAGGTGCTGGAAGCACTCGGCGGCGCACAGTGCCAGGTCGGTGGCTTCGAGCATGCGGCCCATGCCGACGTCACCGCAGGCCTGGCTGCCGGAGGCCGGGCCGAACACCTTGAGGCCACGGCTTTGCAGGAGTTGGGTGTTGGCCTGGGTCGCAGGGTCACGCCACATGGCCTGGTTCATGGCCGGGGCGATGGCGACGGTGGCGTCGGTGGCCAGTACCAAGGTGGTCAGCAGGTCATCGGCAATGCCCTGCGCCAGGCGCGCGATCAGGTCGGCGGTGGCAGGAGCGATCAGCACCAGGTCGGCCCACTTGGCCAGTTCGATATGGCCCATGGCGGCTTCGGCTGCCGGGTCCAGCAGGTCCAGGTGAACCGGGTGTCCGGACAAGGCCTGCATGGTCAGCGGGGTGATGAACTCACTGCCGCCGCGGGTCATGACCACGCGCACTTCGGCGCCCTGGTCGAGAAGCCTGCGGACCAGCTCTGCGCTCTTGTAGGCGGCAATGCCGCCGCCGACGCCGAGAACGATGCGTTTCCGATACAGACGCTGCATTGGTTTGCCTTTCCAGTTCAGTGAAGCCAGTTCAGTGACGCCTGCGATGCCCCCTCCCCAGGTGAAATCGCACGCAAAAAAGAGGGCCTACGATAACACAGCGTCCGCCCCGCAACAGCGGCGCACATGCACAGGGAGGTGGGATGAGTATTCGTGATTGGCCGGCGGCAGAGCGGCCGCGAGAGAAGCTTTTGGAGTGGGGCGCGGCGAGTCTGTCCGATGCTGAATTGCTGGCGATCTTCCTACGCACCGGGGTAACCGGCAGGAGCGCGGTGGACCTGGCGCGCCATCTGCTGGCGCAATTTGGCGGTTTGCGCCCGCTGCTGGAAGCCAGCCAAGCGCTTTTCAGCCAGCAATTGGGCTTGGGGCCGGCGAAGTTCGCGCAGTTGCAGGCGGTGCTGGAAATGTCCAGGCGCCATCTGGCCGAACGCCTGCGCAGCGATTCGGTGCTGGAAAACCCGGTGGCGGTGCGCGACTACCTCAAGGCGTTGTTGCGTCATGAGCCTCACGAGATCTTCGGCTGTCTGTTTCTTGATTCAAAGCACCGTGTGCTGGGGTTCGAGGCGTTGTCCGAAGGGACCATCGACACAGCCGTGGTCTACCCCCGGCAAGTGGTCAAGCGCGCCCTGGCCTATAACGCAGCGGCGTTGATTTTGTGTCACAACCATCCTTCAGGGATCGCGGAGCCCAGCGCGGCTGATCGAAAATTGACCAAGCTGCTGCAAAAGGCCCTGGAAGTGGTGGATGTGCGGGTACTGGATCACATCATCGTGGGGGACGGTGATCCGTTGTCGATGGCGGAGTATGGCTGGATGTAAGCCCGCCCCCTGGGGGGCGGGACTGGTTCTCAGGGCTTGACGCTGACCTTCGAGAAGTCCTGGCGCCCGAACGGGCTCACCTGATAGCCCTCGACGTTCTTGCGCGCCAGGGCGAACGCCGTCGGGTGCGCCAGCGGCAACCACAGCGCCTGCTGTTGGATCTGCGCCTGGGCCTGCTGATACAGCTTGCTGCGTACGCCTTGTTCGCTGGTGGTCTTGCCGGCGCTGATCAGCTTGTCCAGCGCCGGATCACAGTAGCGGGCGAAGTTGGTGCCGGATTTAACCGCCGCACAGGAAAACTGCGGGGTCAGGAAGTTATCCGGGTCGCCGTTGTCGCCGGCCCAGCCCATGAACAGCAGGTCGTGTTCACCCGCTTTCGCCCGGCGAATCAGCTCGCCCCATTCGATCACGCGGATCTCGGCCTGGATGCCAATCTTGGCCAGGTCCGCCTGCAGCAGTTGTGCGCCGAGGTTCGGGTTAGGGTTCAGCAGACTGCCGGTGGGGCGCGTCCAGAGGGTGGTCTTGAAGCCGTCCTTGAGGCCGGCGCGGTCCAGCAAGGCCTTGGCCTTGGCGAGGTCCTGTGGATAACCCGGCAAGTCCTTGGCGTAGCTCCAGGTATTGGGCGGGTAAGGGCCGTTGGCCGCTTCGGCGGTGCCTTCGAACACGGCCTTGAGGTAGCTGCCCTTGTCGAAGGCGAGGTTAATGGCCTGGCGCACCTCGGGCTTGTCCAGTGGAGGGTGCTGGCTGTTGATGGCCACGAATGCGGTCATGAATGCTGCGGTTTTTTCTACCTTGAGTGCGGGGTCCTTTTCAGCCTCGCCCACATCCAGGGGCTTGGGCGACAGGGCGATCTGGCATTCGTTGCGGTGCAGTTTCTGCAGGCGCACGTTCGCGTCCGGGGTAATGGCGAAGATCAAGTTATCCACAGCCGGTTTGCCGGCGAAGTAGTCCGGGTTGGCCTTGTAGCGCACCACGGCATCTTTCTGGAAACGGCTGAAGATGAACGGCCCGGTGCCGATCGGCTGGCTGTTGAGCTTCTCCGGCGTGCCGGCCTTGAGCAGTTTGTCGGCGTATTCCGCCGGGTAGATCGAGGCGAAGCCCATGCTCAGGGCCGCAAGGAAGGTGGAGTCGGCGTGATCGAGGGTAAAGCGCACGGTCAGCGGGTCGAGGGCATCGATCTTCTTGACCAGTATTGGCAATTGCAGGGACTGGGCGTGGGGGAAGCCGCTCTGAGCGATCTTGTGCCAAGGGTTGGCCGGGTCGAGCATGCGTTCAAAGCTGAAGCGCACGTCTTCGGCGGTCAGGGTGCGGCTTGGGGTGAAATACTCGGTGCGATGGAATTTCACGTCCGGGTGCAGTTTGAAGGTATAGGTCAGGCCATCCGGCGAGACGTCCCAACTGTCCGCCAGGCTTGGCACCAGTTTGCCGCTGGCCGCGTCGTAGTCCACCAGGCGGTTCATCAGCACGTCTGCCGAGGCGTTGGTGGTGGTCAGCGAGTTGTATTGCACCACATCGAACCCTTCGGGGCTGGCCTCGGTGCAGACGCTCAAGTTGCTGGCGGCAGAGGCCAGCGGCGCGATAAATAGAGGGGCTAGCAATAGCGGTAGGGCAGCGAGGCGCATGTTCGGTTTCCTTTGCAGATCGAAGGCCCATCTGCGAGTGCAGTCTGGAAAAGTCCTACCGTAGTGGTCTGATTGATAAATGACTAGCCCATTTTTGCCTGTGCTTTTGCCCTAAATGCTGTTTTGATGGCGCCTCAGCGCGTTTCGCCGTGCGCTTAACTGCGTGCGCGAGCGCTGTAAATCAATCTGTGCGACGAGCGGTCGGCTGTTACAGCGGCCCCTCCTGGCAACGGTTCGGACGTCTGTCGCCGAGATTTACGCCGGTAAAAATACACGGGCTGTTGTTGCACATGGGTCTTTCTGGTATAAAGCAGCGCTCTTTTCTAGGGGCCCGGTTCCTTCGCTTGTAGGTGTAGCCGGTAAGACCCTAAAGAAACGCGGCGCCTGGCGCCAAATGACTGAGAGATTAAGCGGCCAACCCATGCCGGGTTGGGCATGTGGTTTTAGAGGGCTGAGGCATGTCGAGAGTCTGTCAAGTTACCGGTAAGGGTCCGGTGACTGGGAATAACATTTCCCACGCAAATAACAAAACCCGTCGTCGTTTCCTGCCGAACCTGCAGCATCACCGCTTCTGGGTTGAAGAAGAGAAACGTTTTGTTCGCCTGCGTGTATCTGCCAAAGGCATGCGTATTATCGACAAGCGTGGCATCACTGTCGTGCTGGCCGAAATCCGCGCCGCTGGCAAGATCTAAGGAGCTCTATCATGCGTGAATTGATTCGAATGATCTCTAGCGCCGGTACTGGTCACTTCTACACTACCGACAAGAACAAGCGTACTACCCCGGACAAGCTCGAAAAGAAAATGTTCGACCCGCGCGTTCGCAAGCACGTGATCTACAAAGAAGGCAAAATCAAGTAATTGATTTTCCTCCTTGTGAAAAAGCCCGTATCTCACGATACGGGCTTTTTTTTGCGTCGGATTTACTGATCAGGCTTTCTGCTCGAACACCACGTAGATCTTACGGCACGGCTCCAGCACTTCCCAGGTGCCGCTGAAGCTGGCGGGGATTACAAAACGGTCGCCAGCACGCAAGGTCTTCGCATTGCCCTCGGTGTCGCGCAATACAGAGACGCCCTGCACGATCTCGCAATACTCATGCTCGGTATAGTTGACCTTCCATTGCCCAACTTCACCTTCCCAGACCCCGGCGTTCATCTGGCCGCACGGGCTGTTGTAATGGTTGTACACCGTTTGTTCGGGATCGCCCTTGAGGATTTTTTCGGCGGCAGGGCGGTAGCGGTCTGGGGCGGTGTTGGCTTGGCTGAAGTCGACGATGTCCTGGATGCTCATGTGCGTGTCCCGTCTGGCCTGGGGTTGGAGAGCCCAAAGTCTATGTTTATTAAAATGAACATCGCAAGGGCGTTTACCGGCGTTATGTCAAATATATTGAAACATCCCCGGCCGCTGGTTTAGGGTGGCAGCTGCCTTTGAGCCGAACAGCTGGCTGGCGGGCAAGCATTCTTTGAGGCTGCCGGGGGACATCGCCTGGCCCTTATATTCAATAAGAGGAGGACACTCGCATGACCACCCTGACCCGTGCCGACTGGGAACAACGTGCCAAGGATCTGAAAATCGAAGGCCGCGCCTACATCAATGGCGAATACACCGCTGCTGTTTCCGGTGACACCTTCGAATGCATCAGCCCGGTCGATGGTCGCCTGCTGGCCAGCGTGGCCAGTTGTGACGCCGCCGATGCCCAGCGCGCCGTAGAAAACGCCCGCGCCACCTTCAATTCCGGTGTGTGGTCGCGCCTGGCGCCGGCCAAACGCAAAGCCACCATGATCCGTTTCGCCGCGCTGCTCAAGGCCAATGCCGAAGAGCTGGCGCTGCTAGAAACCCTGGACATGGGCAAGCCGATCAGCGATTCCCTGAACATTGACGTACCCGGCGCGGCAAATGCCCTGAGCTGGAGCGGTGAGGCAATCGACAAGATCTACGACGAAGTCGCTGCCACCCCGCATGATCAGTTGGGTCTGGTGACCCGCGAGCCGGTCGGCGTTGTGGGGGCCATCGTGCCGTGGAACTTCCCGCTGATGATGGCCTGCTGGAAGCTCGGCCCGGCGCTGTCCACCGGTAACTCGGTGATCCTCAAACCGTCCGAAAAATCCCCACTCACCGCCATCCGCATCGCGGCCCTGGCCGTTGAAGCCGGTATTCCGAAAGGCGTGTTCAACGTGCTGCCGGGCTACGGCCACACCGTCGGCAATGCGCTGGCGTTGCACATGGACGTCGACACCCTGGTGTTCACCGGTTCGACCAAGATCGCCAAGCAACTGTTGATCCGCTCCGGCGAATCGAACATGAAGCGCGTCTGGCTGGAAGCCGGCGGCAAGAGCCCAAACATCGTGTTCGCCGATGCTCCGAACCTGCAGGCTGCCGCCAAATCCGCTGCCAGCGCCATCGCCTTCAACCAGGGCGAAGTCTGCACGGCCGGCTCGCGCCTGCTGGTGGAGCGTTCGATCAAGGACACCTTCCTGCCGCTGGTGATTGAGGCCCTCAAGGGCTGGAAACCCGGCAACCCGCTGGATCCGGCGACCACCGTTGGTGCGCTGGTGGACACCCAGCAGATGAACACCGTGCTCTCGTATATCGAAGCGGGTCACGCCGACGGCGCCAAGTTGGTGGCGGGTGGCAAGCGCATCCTGGAAGAGACGGGCGGCACCTACGTCGAGCCGACGATTTTCGACGGTGTGACCAACGCCATGAGAATCGCCCAGGAAGAGATCTTCGGCCCGGTGCTGTCGGTGATCACCTTTGACGGTGCCGAAGAAGCGATCAAGATCGCCAACGACACCCAATACGGCCTCGCCGCTGCGGTGTGGACATCGGACATTTCCAAGGCGCACCTCACCGCCAAGGCCCTGCGCGCCGGTAGCGTGTGGGTCAACCAATACGATGGCGGCGACATGACCGCACCGTTTGGCGGCTTCAAGCAGTCGGGTAATGGTCGCGACAAGTCGCTGCATGCGTTCGACAAGTACACCGAGCTGAAGGCGACCTGGATCAAGCTGTAAGCAACACCGCAGGCAAATGTGGGAGGGGGCTTGCCCCCGATAGCAGTGTGTCAGGCACTAACAGTGCTCAATGATCCACCGCAATCGGGAGCAAGCCCCCTCCCACACTGTTTTGTGTGAACCCATGATTATCCACAGGAGCGTGGCAATGCGTTGGGCGACCTATTTCGCCGTCCTGGCCTCGGTGCTCAGTGTCGGCCTGGCCCTGGGTGTCAGCATGCCTCTGGTCTCCCTGCGCCTTGAGGGCTGGGGTTACGGCAGTTTCGCTATTGGCGTAATGGCCGCCATGCCGGCCTTTGGCGTATTGCTTGGCGCCAAGGTCTCCAGCCGCCTGGCCGCCTGGCTCGGCACCGCGAACCTCATGCGTCTGTGCCTTTGGGCCGGTGCGGTGTCCATCGGTTTGCTGGCCATTCTGCCCAGCTACCCGATATGGCTGGTGCTGCGCCTGATGATCGGGGTGATCCTGACCATCGTGTTTATCCTTGGTGAAAGCTGGATCAACCAGTTGGTGGTGGAGCAGTGGCGTGGCCGGCTGGTGGCGCTGTATGGCTGCAGTTATGCCTTGAGCCAGCTCTCGGGGCCGTTGCTGCTGGGCGTGATCGGTACCGGCCATGACTATGGTTTCTGGGTCGGCGTTGGCCTGCTGGTGGTGGCTCCGCTGGCATTGCTGGGTCGCTCCGGTGCGCCCAGTGCCGAATCGTTCAGCGTGACCTTCGCGGATTTGTGGCGCTTCTGCCTGAGCCTGCCGGCGATTGCCTGGGCGGTGGCGCTGTTCGCCGCGTTTGAGGCGATGATCCTGACGCTGCTGCCGGTGTATTGCCTGCAACAGGGGTTCACTGCCGAAATTGCCTTGGCGATGGTCAGCACGGTGGTGGTCGGTGACGCCCTGCTGCAACTGCCCATCGGTGCGCTGGCGGATTATCTGCCACGACGCACGCTGTTTTTGAGTTGCGCACTGCTGTTGCTGGCATCGAGCCTGGCGATTCCATTGCTGATGCACACGCTGCTCATCTGGCCACTATGGGTGCTGTTCGGCGCCAGTGCTGGCGGGTTGTTCACGTTGTCGCTGATTCTGATCGGCGAGCGTTATCGTGACGATGCGCTGGTGCGTGCCAATGCCCACATCGCGCAGTTATGGGGAATCGGCTGCCTGATCGGTCCGCTGGTGGCCGGCGCCGGCAGCCAATGGATCAGCGGGCACGCGCTGCCGTTGCTGATGGCGGTCGGGGCCTTGGGTTTGGTGGTGCTGTTGCTGCGCCAAGGTGCATTTGGTGCCGCTCAGCCGGCTTGATCCTCGCTGTTCCTAGAGCATGCGCTCCAGGCCGACCGAGGTGGCGAACCAGGCATTGAACCGCCGCCACCAACTGCCCGGCTCACGGGTCAGGGTATGCAGTTGGCCGTTGTCCTCGGTCACCCACACCACGTTGCCGTCCTGCAACTTCGCCTCGTAGCTCAAGGCCGGCGCCATGCCTTGCAGCGCCAGGTTGCGCACGTGTTCCGCCAGCTCCGGGCTGTCCACCAGCACGCCGACTTCGGTGTTCCACAGCACGGAGCGAGGGTCGAAATTGAAAGAGCCCACAAACGACTTCGTCCGATCAAAGATCATCGCCTTGCTGTGCAGGCTCGAGTCCGAGCCACGGAACGTGCCGCGACGAAACAGGTGCGGCCCGCTGCCTGCGCTCGGATCGCCCGGTTGGCGGCGCAATTCGTAGAGTTTCACGCCGTGCTCCAGCAAAGCCTTGCGGTACGGTGCATAGCCGCCATGTACCGCCGGAACGTCGGTAGCCTCAAGGGAGTTGGTCAACAAGCTTACCGACACACCCGCATCGGCGCGGCCGGTGAGGTACACCAGCCCAGGTTGCCCTGGCACAAAGTACGCCGAGATCATGATCAGTTCATGGTTGACGCCTTCCAGCTCCGGGGCCAGTTGGGTGGTCAGCAGCAGGTGCGGGTCCGGGTCGGCCTTGGACAGGACCTTGCTCGGCGCGTCCCACAGTGCCTGGTTCCAGGCCCAGATCAGTTCGCGGCGCCAGGTGTCCATGCGTGGCTGGGTCTGGTAGGTGCGCAAGCGTGCATACAGCGCGTGCTTCTGCTGGCGCGACTCGGCCAGCGATGCTTCCAGGCCCAGGCGCGCGGCGGCCAGGTCACCTTTGGAGGGCATATTGGAGACAAAGTCATCAATGGGTTTGCTCAGGGCGCTGTTCCAGTACTGATCGAAACTGTGCCCGAGTTGCTCGGCCACCGGCCCGACGCTGAGCATGTCGATATCGGTGAAGTTCAGGTTGGGCTCGGCGTCGAAATACTCATCCCCCAGGTTGCGCCCGCCGACGATGGCCACGCTGTTGTCCGCCAGCCACAGCTTGTTGTGCATGCGCCGGTGTTGCAGCGACAGATTGAAAAGACGGCCCATTGACCGTGTCACACCGTTGCTGCGCCCCAGATGCAGAGGGTTGAACAGGCGAATCTCGATCTTGGGGTGGGCGGCGAGGGTGGCGATGATCTGGTCAAGGCCGTCGCTGGTGGTGTCGTCCAGCAGGATGCGCACGCGCACGCCTCGGTCGGCGGCCTTGAGCAGTTCATCCACCAGCATCCGTGTGCTGATGCCGTCGTGCACGATGTAGTACTGCAGGTCGAGGCTGGTCTGGGCGTTGCGGATCAACTCGGCGCGGGCCATAAAGGCTTCGCTGCTGTTGGGTAGCAGGCGAAAGCCCGAGCGTCCTTGATACGGCGCGGCCTGGGCCTGGATCGAGCGGCCGAACGACGACTGGGCGGCCGGCAGGGCATCGCTGGGTATGCGCGGCGTACTCACCGTGGCGCAGCCGCTCAAGGCCAGGGCTCCCAACAGGAAAAACGGTAAAAGCCGTCGAATCATCAAGGGAGTCGCTTCCAGGTCAGGGCGGTAGTCGACATATGACGGCGATTTCTCGCGAAAGGTCAGTCCACCACTTCGGCCAGCATCTTGATCGCGGCAGCACCGACTTTGCGCACGGCCTCTTCCATCTGGCCGGTTGGCTTGGCAGCGTAGTTCATGCGCAGGCAGTTACGGTACTTGCCCGACGCGGAAAAGATGCTTCCCACCGCCACCTGTACGCCTTGTTCCACCAGCACGCGGTTGAGCTTGAGGGTGTCGAAACCTTCCGGCAGTTCTATCCACAGCATGAAGCTGCCTTGTGGGCGGCTGGCGCGTGTGCCGGCAGGGAAGTAGCGGTTGACCCAGTCGAGCATCAGGTCGCGATTACGCTGGTATTGTGTGCGCATCCGTCGCAAATGGGGTTCGAAATGGCCCCCTTTGAGAAACTCGGCAATGGCGATCTGCGGCTGCGTGGCGGTGGAGCCGGTGCTGATGTACTTCATGTGCAGTACCCGCTCCAGGTACCGGCCGGGCGCGACCCAGCCAATGCGCAGGCCCGGCGCCAGGGTCTTGGAGAATGAGCTGCACAACAGCACGCGACCGTCTTCGTCGAAGGATTTGATGGTGCGCGGGCGCGGGTAGCTGTAGGCCAGTTCGCCATACACATCGTCTTCGATGATCGCTACGTCAAAGCGCTGGGCCAGGGTCAGCAACGCGCGTTTGCGCGCTTCCGGCATGATGTAGCCCAGCGGGTTATTGCAGTTGGGGGTCAACTGGATGACCTTGATCGGCCACTGTTCCAGCGCCAGTTCCAAGGCTTCGAGGCTGATGCCGGTGATCGGGTCGGTGGGGATTTCCAAGGCTTTCATGCCCAGGCCCTTGAGGGTCTGCATGGCGCCGTGGAAGCTGGGCGAGTCCACCGCGACGATATCGCCAGGCTCGCAGATGGCGTGGATGCTGGCGGATAGCGCCTCGTGACAGCCGGTGGTAATCACGATGTCCTCGGCAGTCAGCTGGCAGCCGGAATCCAGTGACAGTCGGGCGATTTGCTCGCGCAGTTCCATACAGCCGAGAATATTGTCGTAATACAGTCCCGGCAGATCCTGGCGCCGGCTGACGCGAGCCAGGCTGCGCAGCAAGGGCTTGAGGGTGGGTGACAATACATCCGGCATGCCGCGACCCAGCTGTATGACGTCCTTGCGCGGAACGGCGCGAATCAGTTCCAGCACCAGGTCCCACTGTGAGATTTCCACCGGGCGCTGGGCCGGGCGGCCGACCTCGGGCAGCGCCGGCAACTCCCGACCAACCGGTACAAAGTAGCCGGACTTGGGCTTGGGCATCGCCAGGCCATTGTCTTCCAGCAATCGATACGCCTGCTGCACGGTGCTCAAGCTGACCCCGTGCTCGACGCTCAAGGCGCGTACGGACGGCAGTCGATCACCGGGGCGATAGAACCCCTGTTCGATGCGCGTGCTCAGCAATTCGGCGAGGTTGACGTAAAGCGTCATGGCGGTCGCTCCCGGGGGACCAGTACAGATAAGGGGAAAATACAGGATTCAGCCGCGTACAGGCAGTGTCTGTATGGATTTAATAAAGGTTGGTTGAATCTGTAATGGTTTTGCCTGCTCGCCCATTCTAGTCACTCATGGCAACAAGCAAATGAGGGGCAGCAAAATGAACGGCATGAGCGATGTGCGGCTGATGTTACACAGTCAGGAATTGCAGGCTGGGCAAGAGCGGGCGACGTCGCCGCGCGAGATCAGCCGCTGGGGTCTGTTCTGGCACCGCCGCCATACGCGCAAGGCCTTGCTGCACTTGACTCGCGAGCAATTGCGCGATGTCGGGTTGACCCCAGAGCAAGCCCGCCAGGAAGGCCTGAAGCCTTTCTGGCGTGATTGATCAGACCAGCTCTTTGAGGCGGTGCCAGAGCATTCCCAAGGCCAGCAGCGGCGAGCGCAGGTGCTTGCCGCCGGGGAAGGTGATGTGCGGCACCTGGGCGAACAGGTCGAAACGTCCCTGCTGCTGGCCACTGATGGCTTCGGCCAGCAGCTTGCCCGCCAGGTGCGTGGCGTTGAGGCCATGGCCTGCGTAGGCCTGGGCGTAATACACGTTGGGCTGGTCCGCCAAGCGGCCGATTTGCGGCAGGCGGTTGGCGCCGATGCCGATCATGCCGCCCCATTGGTAGTCGATGTTCACGTCGGCCAGCTGTGGGAACACCTGCAGCATCTTTGGCCGCATGTAGGCGCCGATGTCCTTGGGGTCGCGTCCGGAGTAGTGGCAGGCGCCGCCGAATAACAGACGGCGGTCGGCGGACAGCCGGAAGTAATCTACCGTCACGCGCTGGTCACACACCGCCATGTTCTGCGGTAGCAGGTTGGCGGCTTGTGCCTGGCTCAAGGGCTCGGTGGCGATGATGTAGCTGCCGGCGGGCAGCACCTTGCCGCTCAATTGCGGATTCAGTCCATTGAGATAGGCATTGCAAGCCAGTACCAGGGTCTTGGCGCGCACAGTGCCTTGGGTGGTGTGCACCTTGACCTCGGGGCCGTAGTCGATACGCGTGACTTCCGACTGTTCGAACAACTGCACACCCCATTGCTGCGCGGCGGCGGCTTCGCCGAGAGCCAGGTTCAACGGGTGCAGGTGGCCGGAACCCATGTCGATCATGCCACCCACATAGCTGTCGGAGCCGATGACGCTGCCCATGTCGCTCGCTTGTAACAGACGTACTTCGTGGCGATAGCCCAGGCTGCGCAGTTCTTCGGCGTCTTCGGCCAGGCCTTGCAGGTCGCGAGGCTTGTTGGCCAGGTCGCAGTAGCCCCAGGTCAGGTCGCAGGGGATCTGGTAGCGTTCGACGCGTTCACGCACGATTTCCACGGCCTCCAGACCCATGAGCTTCATCTGGCGCACGCCATCGGTGCCGATCACGTTGGTGAACTGCTCCAGGCCATGACCGACACCGCGAATCAACTGGCCGCCATTGCGCCCGCTGGCGCCCCAGGCGATCTTGCGCGCCTCCAGCAGCGCCACGCTGAAGCCGCGCTCCGCCAGCTCCAGGGCCGTGTTGAGCCCGGAGAAACCGCCGCCGATCACGCACACATCGGCGCTCACTTCGCCCGTCAACGCTGGGTAATCGGGTTGCGGTACGCTGCTGGCGGCGTAGTAGGAAGCGGTGTGCCGGGCGCTGGCAGTCATGGGGAGCATCCCTGTTTGGAAAATTTGACGCAGGATACAGCGGTCGGACGAAGCTGTCTGCGCAGGGCGTTTTGCTTCAGAATCCACCTCTATTCGCCGTTCGGTACGTGTTTCGATGAGTTGCAACAGTCAGAAAATCAGCGCGCTGCGCCGTCAGATTCCTTCGTTCGAGTGCGTCCCCGGCTGCCACGACTGCTGTGGGCCGGTCACCACTTCGCCGGAGGAAATGTCGCGCCTGCCACGCAAGACCGCCGCCGAGCAGGACGCGGCGATGGATGAACTGAACTGCGTGCACCTGGGCCCCAACGGCTGCACCGTGTATGACGAACGGCCGCTGATCTGTCGGCTGTTCGGTACCACGAAGACCTTGCCATGCCCCAATGGGCGCGGGCCGGTGGAGCTGATTCACCCTCGGGTGGAGAAGCAGATCCATGAGTACATGGCGAGTACCCGGCAGGTGCTGGTTTAATCAGGAATAGGCAGGTTAAGGCTCTCTTTCACCTCTTCCATCACGATATAGCTCTTCGATTCCCGCACATGGGGCAACTTGAGCAGGATGTCGCCGAGTAATTTGCGGTACGAGGCCATCTCGGAAATGCGCGCTTTCACCAGGTAGTCGAAGTCACCCGAGACCAGGTGGCACTCCAGCACATGGGGCAGTTTCAGCACGGCGCGGCGGAACTCTTCAAAGGTGTCACCGGATTTGTAATCGAGGCTGATCTCGACAAATACCAGCAAACTCCCCTTCAAATGCTGCGGATTGAGCCGCGCGTTATAACCCATGATGATCCCCTCGCGCTCCAGCCGCCGCACCCGCTCGGTGCACGGCGTGGTGGACAGCCCGACCTTTTCCCCCAGTTCCGTGAACGAAATTCGCCCGTCGGCTTGCAGGATGCGCAGGATGTTGCGGTCGATCTTGTCCAGCTCCCGCTTGGTCTGGGTGTTGGTACGCATAGGGGATACGCCTCTGTGAAAAGGGTTATTGCCGAGAATTGTCGCCAAATATAGGCATTTATATAGTGAAATGCACTGGCGATTGCTTTTTATACTGCGCCCATCATTGCTCGAATAACACACGTCAGCGGCCAAGCCCGCGATGAGGATATAAAAATGCGCGTTCTGGTCTTGGGTAGCGGCGTCATTGGTGTGACCAGTGCCTACTATTTGGCGCGGGCCGGCTTTGAAGTCGTCGTAGTCGACCGTCAGCCCGCCGCTGCCATGGAAACCAGTTTCGCCAACGCCGGCCAGGTGTCCCCAGGCTACGCTTCGCCATGGGCCGCGCCGGGCGTGCCGCTCAAGGCCATCAAGTGGTTGTTGCAACGCCACGCGCCGCTGGCGATCAAGGCCACCGCCGATATCGACCAATACCTGTGGATGGCGCAGATGCTGCGCAACTGTACCGCCAGCCGTTATGCGGTGAACAAAGAGCGCATGGTCCGCCTGTCCGAGTACAGTCGTGACTGCCTCGACGAACTGCGTGCGGAAACCGGTATTGGGTACGAAGGCCGCAGCCTGGGGACTACGCAGCTGTTCCGCACCCAGGCCCAGCTTGATGGCGCCGCTAAAGACATTGCCGTTTTGAAAGAGTCCGGCGTGCCGTTCGAACTGCTCGATCGCGCCGGTATCGCCCGCGTTGAGCCTGCCCTGGCCAGCGTCACCGATATCCTTGCCGGTGCTTTACGTCTGCCGAATGACCAGACCGGCGATTGCCAGATGTTCACCACCCGCCTGGCAGAAATGTGCAAGCAACTGGGCGTGGAATTCCGCTTCGAACAGGATATCCAGCGCCTCGACTACGCGGGCGAGCGCGTCAACGGTGTGTGGATCGACGGCAAGCTGGAAACCGCCGACCGCTACGTACTGGCCCTCGGCAGTTATTCGCCGAAGCTGCTCAAGCCGCTGGGGATCAAGGCGCCGGTGTACCCGCTCAAGGGTTACTCGCTGACGGTGCCCATCACCAATCCGGCAATGGCCCCGACCTCGACCATTCTGGATGAGACCTACAAGGTCGCGATCACCCGTTTCGACAACCGCATCCGCGTCGGCGGCATGGCCGAAATAGCCGGTTTTGACCTGTCGCTTAACCCGCGGCGACGTGAAACCCTGGAGATGATCGTCAACGACCTTTATCCTCAGGGCGGCGATCTGACCGAAGCCACTTTCTGGACCGGCCTGCGCCCGACCACACCCGACGGCACGCCGATTGTCGGTGCCACGCCGTTCAAGAATCTGTTCCTGAATACTGGTCACGGCACCCTCGGCTGGACCATGGCGTGTGGCTCTGGTCGCTTGCTGGCCGACCTGATGGCGAAGAAAACGCCGCAGATCAGCGCCGAAGGCCTCGATATTTCCCGTTATGGCAACCACCAGGAGTCCGCAAAGCATGTCAATCCAGCGCCAGCTCACCAATGAGCGCATGAGCCAGATCGTTGTTCACAGCGGTACCGTGTATCTGGCCGGGCAAGTCGGTGACGACATGAACGCCGGGATCGAACAGCAGACCCGTGAAACCCTGGCCAATATCGAGCGTTTGCTGGACCTGGCCGGCACCGACAAAACCAAGCTGCTGTCGGTGACGATCTACCTGAAGGACATCGACGCCGACTTCGCGGGTATGAATGCGGTGTGGGACAAGTGGCTGCCCAAAGGTGTCGCCCCGGCCCGCGCCACGGTTGAGGCCAAGCTGTGCGAACCGGAAATTCTGGTAGAGCTGTCCGTCGTGGCCGCGCTGCCTTAAACAACGATCCCTCTTCCGGTGCTGAGGTTGTTGATCGGTGCCGGTTTTTTCTTCACCTTGCCGCCTAGAAGCCTGCCGCCATGCGTCCTGCCCGTGCCCTGATCGACCTCCAAGCCCTGCGCCACAACTACCAATTGGCCCGTGAAGTCACGGGCGCCAAGGCCCTCGCGGTGGTCAAGGCCGACGCCTACGGCCATGGTGCCGTGCGCGTCGCCCAGGCGCTGGAAGCCGAGGCCGATGGGTTTGCCGTGGCGTGTATCGAGGAGGCGTTGGAGCTGCGCGCCGCCGGTATTCGCGCGCCAGTGCTGCTGCTGGAAGGTTTTTTCGAAGCCGACGAGTTGCCGCTGATCGTCGAGCATGATTTCTGGTGCGTGGTGCATTCGCTGTGGCAACTGGAGGCCATCGAACAGGCCAGCCTGCTCAAGCCGCTGACCATCTGGCTCAAGCTGGATTCGGGAATGCACCGCGTTGGCCTGCACCCCAAGGATTACCACGAGGCTTACCAGCGCCTGCTGGCCAGCGGTAAAGTCGCAAAGATTGTGTTGATGAGCCATTTTGCCCGCGCCGATGAGCTCGATTGCGTCAGCAGCGACGAGCAAGTGGCGGTGTTTGATGCGGCGCGCCAAGGGCTGGTGGCTGAGGTCAGCCTGCGCAACTCGCCGTCGGTGCTGGGCTGGCCGAGCGTATCCAGCGACTGGGTGCGTCCGGGCATCATGCTTTATGGCGCCACACCGTTTGGTGAGGAGCAGGCCTTGGCCGCGCGTTTGCAGCCGGTGATGACCCTGGAATCGAAAGTGATCTGCGTGCGTGAACTGCCAGCCGGCGAGCCAGTGGGTTACGGCGCCCGGTTCATCACGCCCAAACCGATGCGTATCGGTGTGGTTGCCATGGGGTATGCCGACGGCTACCCGCGCCATGCGCCCACCGGCACGCCGGTGCTGGTGGCGGGGCAGCGCAGCCAATTGCTGGGTCGCGTGTCCATGGACATGCTGTGCATCGATCTGACGGACGTCCCTGAGGCGGGTCTTGGTTCCACCGTGGAGCTGTGGGGCAAAACCATCCTCGCCAATGACGTCGCCGTCGCCGCCGAGACCATCCCGTACCAGATCTTCTGCAACCTGCGTCGTGTGCCAAGGCTCTATTCCGGCGCTTGACCGTCAGGTACGAACACCGCTCCCTGGGATTTAGGCCCAAGTGTTGTAAATACTGAACGCTGTCGCCATGATAACGCTCAATTACAACAAAGCCAGAATCCTAGGAGGCTCCCGCATTGGACGTCGGCGAACGACTGCAATCCATCCGTAAGCTGAAGGGTCTTTCCCAGCGTGAGCTCGCCAAGCGCGCGGGCGTCACCAACAGCACCATTTCGATGATCGAAAAAAACAGTGTCAGCCCCTCGATCAGTTCCTTGCGCAAGGTGCTGGGCGGCATCCCCATGTCCATGGTCGAGTTCTTTTCCGAGGAGATCCTCCAGGAAATACCGACGCAGATCGTCTATAAAGCCAATGAGCTGATCGACATCTCTGATGGCGCCGTCACCATGAAACTGGTGGGTCGTGCTCACCCGAGCCGGGCGATCGCGTTTCTCAACGAAATCTACCCGCCGGGCGCCGATACGGGCGAAGAAATGCTCACCCACGAGGGCGAAGAAACCGGGATTCTGGTGGAAGGCCGTTTGGAGTTGGTGGTCGGTCTTGAAACTTTTGTGCTCGAAGCCGGCGATAGCTACTACTTTGAAAGCACCAAGCCCCATCGTTTCCGTAATCCGTTCGATGTGCCGGCGCGACTAATCAGCGCAGCCACACCCGCGAACTTTTAACAAAAGAGGCGTCCTGCCAGCGTTGCAGAGACACCCGAGCAGCATTCCGCGAGACTGAATCTCCCTTTGTTTAATAGGGTTGTTTCGGCCGGACGGGCTAACCGTTATACTTTCGCCGCCTGCGAAACCGTGGCCGCAGGCGTGAATAGCCACCATTGAGGGTGAACGCGTGAATCTAATTATGAAAATGCTGGCTGCACCAGCAACCGTACTGGCCCTATGGGCTGTCAGCGCTCAAGCTGCGACTAATGACGACATTGCCAAGCGCCTGGAGCCTGTGGGCCAGGTGTGCGTCCAGGGGCAGGAATGCAAGGGGATGGAAGTCGCTGTGGCAGCGGGCGGCGGCGGCGGAGCGAAAACGCCAGATGAAGTGATCGCCAAACACTGCAACGCGTGCCACGGCACCGGCCTGTTGAACGCGCCGAAAATTGGCGACACCGCGGCCTGGAAAGAGCGCGCCGACCACCAGGGCGGCCTCGATGGCATCCTGGCCAAGGCAATCACCGGTATCAACGCCATGCCGCCAAAAGGCACCTGTGCTGATTGCTCGGATGATGAGCTTAAAGGTGCAATCAAGAAGATGTCCGGCCTGTAACCGTCGATCTTCGCCAAAAACGCCGCTTACGAGCGGCTTTTTTGTGCCCGTAATTTGTGTTTCGAGGCTGTTCTTTGCAGCAAAGACCCGCCACTCTCTGTCCAACCCCTAATCATGGAATGTTCAGGAGGGTCGGATGGTGCAGTTGTGTTCAATCGAGCAAGCAGTTGACGACGTACTCGCGCGGCTACCGGCGCATATCCACATGGGCATGCCCCTGGGGCTGGGCAAGCCCAACCTGTTCGCCAATGCGTTGTACCGGCGTATCGCCAAGCTGCCGGAGCGGGCGCTGACGATTTACACCGCGTTGAGCCTGGGCCGCCCGACCTTGGGCGATGGCTTGCAGAAGCGCTTTCTCGAACCCTTTATCGAGCGGGTGTTTGGTGATTACCCAGAGTTGGAGTTTCTGGCCGCGCTGCACTCAGACAGCCTCCCGAAGAATATCCATGTGCAGCAGTTCTTCATGCAGCCCGGCAGTTTGCTGCACAGCACGTCGGCCCAGCAGGATTACGTCAGCAGCAACTACAGCCACGCCGCCCGCGACATCAACGCCGCTGGCCTGAACCTGGTGGCACAACTGGTTGCGAGCAGCGCGGAACACCCGGACCGTCTGAGCCTGAGCTGCAACCCCGACATCACCCTCGACCTGCTGCCCATGATCGCCAAGCGCCGTGAAGCGGGCGAAACCGTTTTGATCGTTGGCCAGGTCCACACCGAGTTGCCGTACATGCCGGGCGACTCCGAGTTGGGCATGGACGCGTTCGACTACCTGATCGATGCAAAGGACAGCAGCACGTTGTTCTCCACGCCGAACATGCCGGTGGGGTTCCAGGACCATTTCATCGGCTTGCACGCCAGCACCCTGGTGCGCGATGGAGGCACCTTGCAGATCGGTATTGGCTCCATGGGCGACGCACTGACCGCCGCTTTGCTGGCGCGCCAGGCCGATAACGAAGCTTATCGCCTGCTACTGACTGACCTGGATGTGTACCAATGGGCCCCGCTGATCAGTCGTGAAGGTGGTGTCGATCCCTTCGCTCGTGGGCTCTACGGTTGCAGCGAAATGTTCGTCAACGGCCTGCTGGTGCTGGCGGATGCTGGGATTATCCGGCGCAAAGTCTACCCGGATGTGGCCACTCAGGAACAAGCCAACGCCGGTTTGCTGGACGATGCGGCGCAGCCCGACGGCGTTTCGATCCACGGCGGTTTCTTCCTGGGGCCGCGCAGTTTTTACCAGCGCTTGCAGGAGATGACCCACGCCAAGCGCCTGGAATTCAACATGACCCGCATCAGCTACATCAACGAGCTGTACGGCCAGGAAGCGCTCAAGCGCCTGCAGCGCCAGGATGCACGGTTTATCAACAGCGCGATCACGGTGACGTTGCTGGGCGCAGGCGTGGCCGACCAGTTGGAGGACGGTCGCGTGCTCAGCGGCGTAGGTGGGCAATACAACTTTGTGGCTCAGGGGCATGCGCTGGAGGGCGCGCGCTCAATCCTGATCCTGCGCAGTTGGCGTGAGTCGGCGGGGGAGGTCAGTTCCAACATCGTCTGGGAGTATGGGCATTGCACCATTCCCCGCCACCTGCGGGACATCGTCATCACCGAGTACGGCATTGCCGACCTGCGTGGGCAGACGGATGTCAAGGTGATCGAGGCGTTGCTCAACATCACCGATTCACGCTTCCAGGCCGACTTGATCGAACAAGCGCAAAAGGCTGGCAAGTTGCCCAAGGATTTCCAGCTCGATCCTCGCTTCAGCGACAACACCCCGGAGCGGCTCCAGGGTATCCAGGCGCGGCATCGGCGGCTGTTCCCGGAGTATCCGCTGGGCAGCGATTTCACGGACGAAGAGCGGGATCTGTTGCGCGCCTTGAACTGGCTCAAGAGCAAATTCAAGCTGACGGAGATTCTGGAGTTGGGCAAGGCGGCACTGGATGCACCGGAGCCGGAGGCGTTTCCAGCGCATTTGAGGCGGATGCGGTTGGATAAACCGGAGGGGCTGAAAGAGGATCTCTATCAGCGCCTATTGCTCGCTGGCTTACAAGCAACCGCACACTAAAAACCAACACAAAGCCAAATGTGGGAGGGGGCTTGCCCCCGATAGCGGCGTATCAGTCCCAAATGTGTTGGCCGAACCACTGTTATCGGGGGCAAGCCCCCTCCCACATTTTGATCCGTGTTCACCTCGTAGCAAATTACTCGATGAAGGTGACGACGCCACCGGCCAGCGACTTCACCCGCGCCAGCGACTCAACCCGATAACCCTGCGCATCCAACTCCGCACGGCCACCCTGGAACGACTTCTCGATCACAATCCCCAAACCGGCAACGGTCGCACCGGCCTGCTTGATGATCGAAATCAGCGCCTGGGATGCCTTGCCGTTGGCCAGGAAGTCATCGATCACCAGTACGCGGTCGCTGCTGGTCAGGTGACGCGGCGAGATCGCCACGGTGCTTTCGACTTTCTTGGTGAAGGAATACACCGTCGCCGACAGCAGGTTTTCGGTCAGGGTCAGGGACTGCTGCTTGCGTGCGAAAATCACCGGTACGCCAAGGTTAAGACCGGTCATGATTGCCGGCGCGATGCCCGACGCTTCGATGGTGACGATCTTGGTGATGCCCGCGTCCTTGAACCGCGCGGCGAATTCGTCGCCGATCAGTTTCATCAGCGCCGGGTCGATCTGGTGATTCAGAAAGGCGTCGACCTTGAGTACCTGATCGGAAAGCACGATGCCTTCTTCGCGAATTTTCTTGTGCAGTGCTTCCACGGAAAGCTTCCTCTAATGGCGGGTTGTGCGCCGAAAGTAGATTAAAAAGTAGTCGATTCTAGCGCTTTAACATCGCGCGTATATCCGCCAGGGCGGTGTTGCCGCGAACGGCCTTCACCTCGGTCGGGGTGTCGTCATTGCCTTCCCAGGCCAGGTCATCCGGCGGCAGTTCGTCCAGGAACCGGCTGGGGGCACAATCGATGATTTCGCCGTATTGCTTGCGCTTGGCGGCAAAGGTGAAGGCCAGTGTCTGACGTGCGCGGGTAATGCCCACGTAGGCCAGACGCCGTTCTTCCTCGATGGTGTCGGCTTCGATGCTGGAGCGGTGCGGGAGGATTTCCTCTTCCATGCCCATGATGAACACATAGGGAAATTCCAGGCCCTTGGACGCATGCAAGGTCATCATCTGTACACCTTCGGCGCCGTCTTCCTCTTCCTGCTGGCGCTCGAGCATGTCGCGCAGCACCAGCTTGCCGATGGCGTCTTCGACGGTCATTTCGCCGTCTTCGTCTTTTTCCAGGGTGTTCTTCAACGCTTCGATCAGGAACCAGACGTTGCCCATGCGGTAATCCGCGGCCTTGTCGCTGGAACTGTTGGTGCGCAGCCAGTTTTCATAGTCGATGTCCATGACCATGCTGCGCAGGGCGCTGATCGGGTCTTCGCCGGCGCACTGCTCGCGCACCTTGTCCATGAAGCGCTTGAAGCGCGACAGGCGATCGGTGAAGCGCGTGTCCAGGTGTTCGCCCAGGCCGATTTCGTCGGTGGCGGCGTACATCGAGATCTTGCGTTCGGTGGCGTAGTTGCCGAGCTTTTCCAGGGTGGTGGAACCAATCTCGCGGCGCGGCACGTTGATCACGCGCAGGAAGGCGTTGTCGTCGTCCGGGTTCACGATCAGGCGGAAGTAGGCCATCAGGTCTTTCACTTCCTGGCGTCCGAAAAAGCTGTTGCCGCCTGACAGGCGATACGGCACCTGGTGGTGCTGCAACTTCAGTTCGATCAGCTTGGCCTGGTAGTTGCCGCGATAGAGGATCGCGAAATCGCTGTAGGGCCGGTCGGTGCGCAGGTGCAGACTGAGGATTTCCACGGCCACGCGCTCGGCTTCGGCGTCTTCGTTGCGGCAGCGGATCACGCGGATCTCATCGCCGTGGCCCATCTCGCTCCACAGTTGTTTTTCAAACTCGTGGGGGTTGTTCGAGATCAGCACGTTGGCGCAACGCAGGATGCGGCTGGTGGAGCGGTAGTTCTGCTCCAGCATCACCACTTTCAGGGACGGGTAGTCGTCCTTGAGCAGCATCAGGTTTTCCGGGCGGGCGCCGCGCCAGGCGTAGATCGACTGGTCGTCGTCGCCCACCACGGTGAACTGGTTGCGCGTGCCGATCAGCAACTTCACCAGCAAATATTGGCTGGCGTTGGTGTCCTGGTATTCGTCCACCAGCAGGTAGCGCACCTTGTTCTGCCACTTTTCGAGGATGTCGGCGTGTTCCTGGAACAGCTTCACCGGCAGCAGGATCAGGTCGTCGAAGTCCACCGCGTTGAACGCCTTGAGCGTGCGCTGGTAGTGGGTGTAAACGATGGCGGCGGTCTGTTCCTTGGGGTTGCGTGCATTTTCCAGGGCTTCGGGCGGCAGGATCAGGTCGTTTTTCCAGGCGCCGATCATGTTCTTGATCTCGTCGACGCCGTCGTCGCCCGCGTATTCCTTCTGCATGATGTCGGTCATCAGGGCCTTGACGTCGGTCTCGTCGAAGATCGAGAAGCCCGGCTTGTAGCCCAGCCGCACATGCTCCTTGCGGATGATGTTCAGGCCCAGGTTGTGGAAGGTACACACCGTGAGGCCACGGCCTTCGCCCCCCTTGAGCAGGGTGCCGACGCGCTCTTTCATTTCCCGCGCCGCCTTGTTGGTAAAGGTCATGGCGACGATGTACTGGGCGCGGATGCCACAGTTCTGGATCAGGTGCGCGATCTTGCGGGTGATCACGCTGGTCTTGCCGGAGCCTGCACCGGCGAGCACCAATAGAGGGCCGCCGACGTAGTTCACGGCTTCTTGCTGCCGGGGATTGAGTCGGGACATACGGAATTCAGGGAGTCGTTGTTCAAAAGGGCGGGCATTTTAACAGGCTGGCAAGATTCTGCTGCCCTGGATCGACGGTGTGACGTACCACTCGATCTAAATTTGCCGCTTTTGATACTTTGCCGCAGGATGTCTGGGTTTTTAAGACAATTGCTTACAGCCTGCGTATTTGATAGCCCCTATCATTGGTGATTATCAGGCCGCACGTCATAATGCCCGCCGCCAACGAATTTTTGCAGAGTCTAGGGAGCTAGCTTGTCTACGCCTGTCGAACCCTTGCGTTTGCTGCTACTGGCCGATACGCCTGAGTGGGCAGCGTTGTTGCGCGAGTGCCTGGCGCCGATGGGCGATGGGGCTGTGCTGATCAGCGCGCCAAACTGGGACTCGGTGAGTCGTCTGTTCGACGACGACGACAGCGCCGTGCTGTTGACCACGCCCAGCCTGCAACCCGGCCCTGGCCGTTGCAGCTTGCCGTGCGTGTTGTTGCTGGAGCAGGAACCGCTGGTTTCGCCGCTGGGCGTCAGTGATTGGCTGATCCGCAATGCGTTGGACGCTGACACCCTGCGTCGTTGCCTGCGCCATGTGCGTGAGCGTGGTGTGCTTGAAAACACTCTGCAGCGCCTGGCCGAACAGGACCCGCTCACCGGCATCGCCAACCGCCAGGGCTTCCAGACCCTGCTGGCCGCACGGTTGGCCGAGAACGAAGGTCGCGGCCTGGCCCTCGGTCACCTGGACCTCGATAATTTCCGCCATGCCAACGATGCCCTCGGCCACCAGGCCGGCGACCGCCTGATCCTGCAAGTGGTCTCGCGGCTTAAGAGCCAGCTCGAAGCCGGCGATCAATTGGCGCGCCTGGGCAGCGACGAATTCGCCCTGCTGATCGATACGCGCCGCGCGCCCCAGCGTGCGGAGTGGATGGCCGAGCGCATCACCGAAGCCATGGCCGAGCCTTATTGGGTGGATGGCGAAAGCCTGCTGATCGGCTGCAGCCTGGGCGTGGCCCATGCCCGGGCGCGTGCCGGCGCCGACCCGCTGATGTGGCACGCCCATATCGCCATGCAGCAAGCCAAGAGTACCCAGGGCTGTACCTTTCATATCTTCAACGAACGCATCAACCGCAACGCGCGCAGCCTGGCCGACCTGGAAAGCGAGCTGCGCCGTGCCTTGCGCCGTGATGAGCTGGAGCTGCATTACCAGCCGCGCCTCGACCTGGACGACGGGCATATCGTTGGCCTGGAAGCCCTGGTGCGCTGGCGCCACGGCGAGCGTGGCCTGTTGCCGCCGAGTGAATTCGTGCCACTGGCCGAACAGAGTGGGCTGATTGTACCGTTGGGTTACTGGGTGATTTCCCGGGCCTTGCGTGACATGCAAGACCTGCGCGAACGCGGCCTGCCGCCGCTGCATATGGCGGTAAACCTGTCGTTTCGCCAGTTCCAGGACAGCCAGCTGCTTTCTACGCTGAGCCGGCTGATCAGCGAGCGCGGCGTGGAAGCGCAATGGTTGGAATTCGAACTGACCGAAACCGCCGTGATGCGCCGCAGTGACCTGGTCAAGCAGACCATGGACGCCCTTGGCCGTTTGGGCGTGCGGTTTTCCCTGGATGACTTCGGCACCGGTTTCTCATCGTTCGTGCACCTCAACAGCCTGCCGATTGCGTTGTTGAAAATCGACAAGAGCTTCGTCGGCGGCATGGAAGAGCGTGAGGAAAACCGCAAGCTGGTGCACGCCATGATCAACCTGGCGCACAACCTCAATCTGGAAGTGGTGGCCGAAGGTGTCGAGACTCCCGAGCAACTGGCACTGTTGCGGTTGTTCGGCTGCGACCAGGCCCAGGGTTACCTGATCAGCAAGCCGCTGCCGTTGCCGGAGTTGGTGGAATACCTGACCTTCGGCAATGGCCAGCGCACCTGCGTGAGCGAGGGGCTCTAGTCGACCTGTGCAGCCTGAAAGCCGGTGTCGGCTTCGGGCTCCTGGCCTTCCCGGCGAATCATCCGCTTCATCTTCGCTTCAAACGCCCAGGTCAGGCTAATCGCGGCGCAGGCCAGGCCCAGCGCCAGGCCCCACCACACGCCGGTGGGACCCCAGCCCAACGTGAAGGCCATCAACCAGGCTGAAGGCGCGCCAATCAACCAGTAGCAGCCTGCACCGATCAGGAAGGTGGTCTTGGCGTCTTTGAGCCCGCGAATGCAACCCATCGCGATGGTTTGCACGCCGTCGAACAGCTCAAACCAGGCGGCGACGGCGAGCAGGCTGACGGCCAGGACGATCACATCGTGGAACGCCGGGTTGTCGTGGTCGATTAGCAGTCCAATCAACGGGTCTGAAAACAGCCACAGCACGGCGGCAAATCCCAGCATTATTGCCGCGCCAAAGCCTATGCCGACGCGCCCGGCCATGCGCGCATGCAGCAATTGCCCGGCGCCGTAGTGCTGGCCGATGCGCATGGTCACCGCGTAGGACATCCCCGCGGGCACCATAAAGGCCACCGACACGATTTGCAGGGCGATCTGGTGCGCTGCCAACTGCGTGCTGCCCATGGTGCCCATGCACAGTGCAGCAAAGGCAAACAGCCCGACCTCCACCGCATAGGTACCGCCAATCGGCAGGCCCAGGCGCCACAGCTCGCGCAAGTACTGGGTGTTGAGGCGCAGCAGCCCGGTGCCCAGCGGGTAGGCTGCATAAGCCCGGTTGCTGCGGATGTACCACATCAACGCCAGCGCCATGCTGTTGGCGACAATGGCCGTGACTAAACCAATGCCCATCAAGCCGAGCTTGGGCAGGCCGAACATGCCTTCGATCAGCGCGTGGTTGAGCAGGTAGTTGACCACCGTGCCGCCGAGGCTGATCACCATCACCGGAGTGGCCTTGCCGATGGCGCTGGTGAAACCGCGCAGGGCCATGAAGCTCAGGTAGCCAGGCAGGGCGAACGGCAGCATGGTCAGAAATTGCCCTGCCGAGTGCACGTTGGTTTCGGTCTGGCCGAACATCAGCAGCACCGGCTTGAGGTTCCACAGCAGCAGGGCCGCCGCCAAGGCCATCAGCCAGGCCAGCCACAGCCCGGCCTGGGTCAGGCGGGTGGCGCCTTCGATATCACCCGCGCCGTGGCGGATCGCAACCAAGGTGCCCACGGCGGCAATCACGCCGATGCAGAAAATCGCGACGAAAGAATAACTCGCCGCGCCCAGGCCGCCACCGGCCAGGGCTTCGGGGCTCAGGCGCGCCATCATCAGGGTGTCGGTCAACACCATCAGCATGTGTGCCAACTGTGAGGCAATCAACGGCCCTGACAGCCGCAGAATGGCCCAGAGTTCGGTACGTGCCGGATGCTGCATGATCATCACGCTCAAAAAGTCAGAGGGTTGGGGAGGGGTTGATTCTCGGCGCTTCCAGCCCATTGCACAAAGGGATAAATGCGATCGTTTGCATGATTAAAACTCATGTCTGATTGATTCTGGTAGGGTTTCAGCACTGTGCTGTCGGAGCTTTCCCAATGTCTCGTCGTCTTCCTCCTCTTTATGCGTTGCGTGCCTTTGAAGCGGCCTCCCGGCACAGCTCCTTCACCCGCGCTGCGGAGGAGCTGTCGATTACCCAAAGTGCGGTGAGCCGACATATCCGCACGCTCGAAGAGCATTTCGCCTGCCGCCTGTTCCAGCGCAACGGCCGCGCCTTGCAGCTCACTGAGGCGGCGCGCCTGTTGTTGCCCGGCGTGCGCGAAGGGTTTGCGGCGCTGGAGCGGGCCTGCCATACCTTGAATGCCGAAGATGACATCCTGCGCATGAAGGCCCCCTCCACATTGACCATGCGCTGGCTGCTCGCGCGGCTCAGCCGCTTCCGGGCGCTGCAGCCGGGCAATGAGGTGCAACTGACCAGCGCCTGGATGAGCGTGGACGAGGTGGACTTCAATCAGGAGCCTTTCGACTGTGCGGTGCTGCTGAGCGATGGGCATTTTCCAGCGGATTGGGAGGCCCGTTACCTGTTCCCGGAGCTGTTGATTCCTGTCGGTGCGCCGAACCTGCTGGAGGATGGACCTTGGGATGCCGCGCGCCTGGCCACCGCCGAATTGCTGCACCCCACGCCCGACCGGCGAGACTGGCGCAACTGGCTGGAGCGCATGCAGCTGTCGTCCCAAGTGTCACTCAAGGGCGGGCAGGTGTTCGACACCCTGGAGCTGGGCATGATCGCTGCTGCGCGGGGCTACGGCGTGTCCATGGGCGATTTGCTGATGGTGGCTGAAGACGTCGCCCAGGGACGATTGAGCCTGCCGTGGCCGACGGCGGTGGCCAGTGGGGAAAATTACTACCTTGTGTGGCCAAAAACCCGTCCTGGCGGCGAGCGCTTGCGACGGTTGGCGGATTTTCTGCAAGGCGAGGTGCAGGCGATGGTGTTGCCTGCGGTAGAGCGCCTCGACTGAAGGGGTGGAAGCGTTGGTTCGCAACCGTTTGCGTCATACCCCTGTGAATCGCTCAAGTATTGCTGCGGCCAGCCGAAGTAGGTGTGTTGGAACTATCGTGCACCAACGTTTCCCATCAGATAATTTGCCGAGCAGCGCTATGAGATCAGGATGATCCTGGCCTCGGCCAGGAGCTGTCATGTCTCAACCTCGCGCCCGGATTGCCTCCCAGTTAGGCCTCGCGTTAGCCGTGATTCTGGCTGTCGTTATCAGCGGCAGTACGGTGTTTGCCTTGCGTTCCCTCGACTCCGCCAACCTCGACACCCGCGAGGAACACCTGGCCAGTGAGGCGCGTCTGCTCGCCGACCAGCTCAATACCTTCCACGGCACCTTGCGCGAGAGCACTCAGCGTTTGAGCGGGCTGTTTGAAAAGCGCTTCGGCGCCGGGTTGAGCGTGCATGCGGACCAACCCGTGACCGTAGCCGGTGTTCAGACGCCCAGCCTGTACCTGGGCAGCGAGGTGCTGAATAACAACTTTGATGAAGTGGATGAGTTCAAGCAAATGTCCGGCGGCGTGGCCACCGTATTTGTGCGCAGTGGCGACGACTTCATCCGGATCAGCACGTCCCTGACCAAGCAGGATGGCAACCGCGCCATCGGCACCGTCCTGGACCGTCAGGGCCCGGCCTATCAGCGCGTTGTGGGTGGGCAGACCTACATCGGCAGGGCGGTGTTGTTCGATCGCTCCTACATGACCCAGTACAGCCCGGTGCGTGACAGCGGCGGTAAGGTCATCGCCGTGCTGTTCATCGGTTTTGACTACACCGATGCGCAGAACGCCCAATTCGAAAACCTCAAGCGTTTCCGAATTGGCCAGACCGGTTCCCTTGCGCTGCTGGATGAGCAAAAGCACTGGCTGGTGCCACCCGCCGGCGTGCAGGCGCTGGATCAATCGGTGGCGGTGATGCTGGACCTGGCCAAGACCCCAGGCAAAGGCCGCTTCTGGAGCGACAAGAACGAAGATTTCTATAGCGTTTCGGTACCGTTCGAAGGTGGTCCGTGGGCTGTAGTCGCGAGCATGCCGAAAGCTGAAATCCGCGCTGTGACCTGGGCCGTGGGTATTCGCCTGGTGATCGGCAGCGTGCTGGCGATGTTGCTGGCGGTGGGCGCCACGGTCTGGCTGCTGCGCAGCAAGTTGCAGCCCCTGAGTGACCTGGTGCGTCAGGCCGAGTCCCTGGGGGCGGGCGATCTGAGCGCGCGCTTGAACGTGTCCAGCCATGACGAAATCGGCCAACTGGCGCGCAGCTTCAACCAGATGGGCGAAGCGCTGTCGACCATGGTCTCGCATATCCGTAACGCAGCCGAAGAGGTCAACAGCCGCGCCCAGGCCTTATCCGGTTTGTCCGGCGGTGCCTATGAGGGCATGGAGCAGCAATCCGGCGAAATCACCAGCATGGCCGGCGCGGTAGAGGAGTTCAGCGCCACGTCGTTGAATATCGCCGACAACATGGGCAATACCGAACGCCTGGCCCAGGAAAACGCCCAGCAGACCCGCATTGGCCGCACCTCGATGCAGGAAGCGTCGTCGTCGCTGGAACACATCGCCACCGCCCTGAACAGCACGGCCACGGTGATCAACACCCTCGGCCAGCGCTCCCAGGAAATCGGCGGGATCGTCGGCGTGATCACCTCGATTGCCGAACAGACCAACTTGCTGGCGCTCAACGCCGCCATTGAAGCCGCCCGCGCAGGGGAGCAAGGCCGTGGGTTTGCTGTGGTGGCCGACGAAGTACGTAACCTGGCGTCGCGTACCCGTGAAGCCACCGATGAAATTTCCGGCATGATCCAGAGCATTCAGAAGGAAACCGGCAACGCTATCAGCACCATGGAGCAAGGCAACGCGCTGATGCAGGAAGGCCTGTCGCGCAACGCCGACGTGGCCTCGGCCCTGGCACGTATCGACGAGCAAAGTCGCTCGGCCGGCCAGCAATTCGCCGCGATTACCACCGCCACCCAAGAGCAGAGCAGCACCGCGACCTTGCTCAGCAGCAACCTGCAGAGCATCGCGCTGGCCAACAGCGAGCAGCGGGAAGTGGTGTCCAACCTGGCGATTACCGCCAAGGAACTGGAGACATTGGCGGCGAGCCTGCGCCATGAGGTGGATCGGTTTCGCTGAGCCACCGCTGTACAAAATGTGGGAGGCTTACCCCCTCCCACATTTGGCTCTGCGCCAAGCTTAAGTGATCGCCGCCGGGCGGTATTGCAGGGCCTCTTTCAGGTGGTCGCGGGTAATGGTATCTACCTGATCCAGATCCGCCAGGGTGCGTGCCACCTTGAGCAGTCGATGGGCCGCGCGCAGCGATAGGGTCAGTCGTTCACAGGCCGTTTCCAGCCAGCTTTCATCCACCTTCGCGAGCTTGCAGTGCTCGCGCAGCCCCGGCAGATCAAGAAAGGCATTCGCACAGCCCTGGCGCTTTTGCTGATGCTCGCGAGCCTGGGCGACCCGCGCTGAGGCATGGGCGGTATCCTCGCCCATCTGTTGGATCGGGTTCAGCGCTGTCGTTTCCCTCGCCACGGTCAGGTGCAAGTCAATCCGGTCCAGCAGCGGTCCTGAGAGCTTGTTGCGATACCGCTGAATCTGCTCCGGCGTACAGCGACAGCGCCCGCTGGGTTCGCCCATATAGCCGCAAGGGCAGGGGTTCATCGCCGCGACCAGTTGGAAGCGCGCCGGGAAACTCACTCGGTCGCGAGCGCGGGAAATCACGATATGCCCCGACTCCAGCGGTTCACGCAGCACTTCCAACACCTTTCGATCAAATTCCGGCAGCTCATCGAGAAACAGCACCCCATGATGAGCCAGGGTAATTTCTCCTGGCTGTGGTTTTGAGCCGCCGCCCACCAGTGCCGGGCCTGATGCCGAATGGTGCGGTTGGCGAAACGGCCGGTGAGGCCAGTGGCTCAGCGGTGCCAGGCTTACAACCGATTGAATCGCGGCAACCTCCAGCGCCTCCTGTTCGCTCAACGGCGGTAATAAACCTGGCAGGCGGCTGGCGAGCAAGGTCTTGCCGGTGCCGGGCGGCCCACTGAACAAAAGGTTATGCGCGCCCGCTGCCGCAATCAGCAACGCTCGTTTGGCCGCGAGCTGGCCCTGGACTTCACTCAGGTCCGGATAGGGCTTGTTCAAGTACATCAAACCATCGGACTTGTATGGCTCGATCGGCACATGCCCATTCAGGTGCGCCACCACTTGCAGCAGGTGGTCCACCGCAATCACCTTCAACCCCGACGCCAGGCACGCCTCCTCGGCATTCGCCCGCGGCACTATCACGGTGCGCCCGGCCTTGCGTGCCGCCAACGCCGCCGGCAACACCCCTTTCACGGCGCGCACTTCGCCGGACAGCGCCAGTTCCCCCAGGCATTCCACGTCATCGAGCATCAGCGCCGGCACCTGCACGCTGGCCGCCAGGATTCCCAGGGCAATCGCCAGGTCAAAACGGCCGCCGTCCTTGGGCAGGTCGGCGGGCGCTAGATTGAGGGTGATCCGGCGGGCAGGGTATTGCAACGCGGAGTTGAGAATGGCGCTGCGTACGCGGTCCTTGCTTTCCTTGACCGCGGTTTCCGGCAGCCCCACCAGCGTCAGGGACGGCAGACCATTGGCCATATGCACCTCGACGGTGACGGCAGGGGCTTCGACGCCGATCTGGGCGCGGCTGTGGACGATGGCGAGGGACATGCTCGTTCCTTGAAAAGGGGAGGCCGCTTCCTGCGGTTTTTCAAGGGTAGACGAGGTGGGGAAGAGCGAGGCGGGGAGGTTTTACAGAACGTATCCAGAACAAAAGGTTGAGCAAATGTGGGAGGGGGCTTGCTCCCGATAGCAATGTTTCAGTCAGCATTGATACCGGCTGATACACCGCCATCGGGAGCAAGCCCCCTCCCACACTGATCGCATTTATTCAGCAGGAGGGGTCAACCGCGCTTCCAGCTCTGCAACTTTCGCCTCCAGGCTCTCCAACCGCGCACGGGTGCGGGCAAGAACCACCATCTGGCTATCAAACTCTTCCCGGCTCACCAGGTCGAGCTTGCTGAAACCGCTTTGCAGCAAGGCCTTGAACTGGCTTTCGATTTCATTGCGGGGCAGCGGGGTGTCGCCGCTGAACAGACGAGAGGCGTGGCCGCTCAGGGCGTCGAGGAGGTCTTTGGGCGCGAGCATGGGGAATATTCCGGAAAACTGTTGGCGGGCAGTGTATCACGCAGCGTCTATAGTCTTTTTTACGGCCTGAGTCGCACGCTTTTCGCGCATCAGGCTGGGCGGCTATGCGCTGTTTTAGTGCGCATTGTCGTCGCCAGATAGCCCCGCTGGTGGGCTTGAGTGGGCAAAGGACTGATTTCAGTGATTTTTACGGAGCTGGCAAGGTTTCTGCTTAGACGATCATGACCCATGCACTGATGCAGTCGCTGTGACGAATGCAGTGCGCCGACGGATCAGGGGTACAGGTTTCGTCACCAGTGGTTCGCTGGCGTCGCAATGGCAACTGCCCTGCGACGATGCGTTACAAAGCCAGGCACTGCGCTTAGACTTGAGACGGGTTTGTTTTCCTGGGGCAAGTCCACCAATTCGGGAGAGAGTTTTCATGAAGCTAGTCACTGCCATCATCAAGCCGTTCAAGTTGGACGATGTACGCGAGTCGTTGTCCGAGATCGGCGTGCAGGGCATTACCGTTACTGAGGTCAAGGGCTTCGGTCGGCAGAAGGGTCACACCGAGCTGTATCGCGGCGCGGAATATGTAGTCGATTTCCTGCCGAAGGTGAAGATTGATGTCGCTATTGACGACAAGGATCTTGACCGGGTTATCGAGGCGATAACCAAGGCCGCCAACACCGGCAAGATCGGTGACGGCAAGATCTTCGTGGTCAATCTGGAACAGGCTATTCGCATCCGTACCGGCGAAACCGATACCGACGCAATCTAAGCCGCCAAACCCCAACGCCCCAGGAGAAAACAATATGACTCTGCGTAAATTCGCAGGGCTCGGAGCCCTGTTGTCCATCGTAATGCCAAGCCTGGCCATGGCGGCAGACGAAGTGGCTGCTCCAGTCCTCAATTCCGGCGACACCGCCTGGATGCTCACATCCACTGCGCTGGTGCTGTTCATGACCATTCCAGGCCTGGCGCTGTTCTACGGCGGCATGGTGCGCTCCAAAAACATTCTTTCGGTAATGATGCAGTGCTTCGCCATCACGGGCCTGATCAGTATCCTGTGGGTCGTCTACGGCTATAGCATCGCGTTCGATACCACGGGTATGGAACAGGGTGTGGTCAACTTCAACTCCTTCTTCGGCGGCATGGGCAAGGCGTTCCTGGCGGGTGTGACCCCGGCCAGCATCACCGGGCCGGCTGCGCTGTTCCCGGAAGCAGTGTTCATCACCTTCCAGATGACCTTCGCCATCATCACCCCGGCACTGATCGTCGGTGCGTTCGCCGAACGCATGAAGTTCTCCGCCATGCTGATCTTCATGGCTATCTGGTTCACTCTGGTCTATGCGCCAATCGCCCACATGGTGTGGAGCGGCAACGGTGGCCTGCTATGGGACTGGGGCGTGCTGGACTTCGCCGGCGGCACCGTGGTGCACATCAATGCCGGTGTTGCTGGCCTGGTGGCGTGCATCGTGCTCGGCAAGCGTAAAGGCTTCCCGACCACACCAATGGCGCCTCACAACCTGGGCTACACCCTGGTGGGTGCTGCCATGCTGTGGGTTGGCTGGTTCGGCTTCAACGCCGGCTCTGCGGCTGCGGCCAACGGCACCGCCGGTATGGCGATGCTGGTGACTCAGATTGCTACCGCTGCTGCAGCACTGGGCTGGATGTTCGCCGAGTGGATCACTCACGGTAAGCCAAGCGCACTGGGCATCGCCTCGGGTGTCGTGGCTGGTCTGGTAGCCGTTACGCCGGCCGCTGGCACTGTTGGCCCGATGGGCGCTCTGGTGATCGGCCTGGTGGCCGGTGTGATCTGCTTCTTCTGCGCCACCAGCCTCAAGCGCAAACTGGGCTATGACGACTCCCTGGACGCATTCGGCGTGCACGGTATCGGCGGTATCGTCGGTGCGATCCTCACCGGTGTGTTTGCAGCCCCTGCATTGGGCGGCTTCGGCACCGTGACTGACATTGCAGCTCAAGTCTGGATCCAGTGCAAAGGTGTCGGCTTCACCGTGATCTACACGGCCATCGTCACCTACGTCATCCTCAAGGTGCTGGACATGGTCATGGGCCTGCGTGTCACCGAAGAGGAAGAGGCTGTCGGCCTCGACCTGGCGCAACACAACGAACGCGGCTACAACCTGTAAGTACGCGAAAAAAAGATGCCCGGCTTGCCGGGCATTTTTTTGCCTGGCGTTTGTCAGTCATAACAAGCTGTGCCGGTTTTTGCGCAGAGTTTGTCATGCACTTTCCGCCGTGCGAATGTCTTACAGGCATGTAGGCGTATTCGGCACTTTGTTTTTTCCCAGAGCGCGCTAGAATGCGCGCCGATGGGCGGAGAACTGTATGTGGCAACAGACCCTGATTACCCTGCGGGCCAAGCCCCGGGGCTTTCACCTGGTGACTGACGAGTTGCTTGCCGGTTTGCCTGAACTGAAGGCCTGCCGCGTGGGCCTGTTGCACCTGTGGCTGCAGCACACCTCGGCCTCGTTGACTGTCAACGAGAATGCCGATCCGGCGGTTCGTCGTGACTTCGAGCGTTTTTTCAACTCGCTGGTGCCGCAGGGCCGCGCCGGGTTCGAACACAACGACGAAGGTCCGGATGACCTGCCGGCGCACTTCAAGGCCAGTCTCCTGGGCTGCCAGCTGAGTTTGCCGGTCAAGGCCGGCCGCTTGGCGATAGGGACCTGGCAAGGTGTTTATCTGGGCGAGCACCGTGATCATGGCGGTGCTCGTAAAGTCCTCGCCACCTTGCACGGTGATGGGGCATAAGCCACTGGTTATCCGGTGGATGTTGATTTTTCCCCGGTGACCTCGACAGAGGATGAAGCTGGGCTATAACTAATCTGCTTTTCGCAAGTCATGAGGTAGAACATGAGCGACGATGATCTGGAAAACGACGACCTCGAAGTAGGTGACGACGACGAGGCCGAAGATAGTCTTGATGCGGCAGCAGTTGACGACGTTGCTGACGAGGCCGATGACGGTGGTGGCGATGACGCGGCTCCCAAAGCCAAGGGCAAAGCCAAGGCTGCTGTTTCGGTAGATGAATTGCCGAGCGTTGAAGCCAAGAATAAAGAGCGCGATGCGCTGGCCCGTGCGATGGAAGAGTTTCTTGCCAAAGGCGGCAAAGTGGTTGAAGTCGAGCCCAATGTGGTTGCAGACCCGCCCAAGAAGCCGGATAACAAGTACGGCAGCCGACCTATCTAAGGTCAGCCACCTGCTTGCAAGAAAAAGCCCGCCGTCGCTGCGGGTTTTTTCATGCCTGTAATAACCGGCTACAGGTCACCCCCCAATCAAGTGTGGGAGGGGGCTTGCTCCCGATTACAGTAGGTCAGTCAATACATCGGGAGACTGATACACCGCTATCGGGAGCAAGCCCCCTCCCACATTTTTCTCACCCGTATTACTGCCAGCTACGAAGTAACGCCGGCAACTCCGTCAGGCTGCGAATCTGTGCGTCCGGGAGTTTATCCCCTTCCCACACCTTGTCCGACGGGTTAAACCACACCGCCCGCAGCCCCGCCTGCTGCGCCCCAGCAATGTCGTCCCCGGGGTGGTCGCCAACATGCACCGCCGCACTGGCATCTACTCCGCCGCGCTGCAGCGCTTCCTGGAACAGCCGCGCATCCGGCTTGGCGATGCCAATATCTTCAGCGCGCAGCGCAAAGTGAAAATAGTCCGCCAGGCCAACACGCTGCACATCGGCATTGCCATTGGTGATCACACCCAGCAGAAAGTGCTGGCGCAGTGCTTGCAGCATCGGCTCGGCTTCTGGGAATGGCGTGAGCTGATGGCGGGCGTGAATGAACGCTTCGAAACACACATCGGCCATTTCCGTGGCCTCAGGCTGTGGGTAACCGGCCTCTTCAAACGCATGCATCAAGACTCGGTGGCGCAGGACGCTGATGCGGTGTTTGAGTTCGGGATGACGTTGCAGTACCTGCTGGCGAAGGCTGGCAAAATGCTCCAGGGGCAGGTCGCCAACTTTGGCGGCGTGGGTGGCCAGCCATTCGCGCATCGACGCTTCGGCGCCGATGATGACGGGTACGTTGTCCCAGAGCGTGTCGTCCAGGTCGAAGGTGATCAGCTTGATACTCATGAGTCGCCGCCCTTGATGCGTTTGGCCCGTGGATGGGCGCTGTCGTAGACCGTTGCCAGATGTTGGAAGTCCAGATGGGTGTAGATCTGCGTGGTCTTGATGTCGGAATGGCCGAGCAGTTCCTGCACGGCGCGCAGATCCTGGGACGATTCCAGCATATGGCTGGCAAAGGAGTGCCGCAGCATATGCGGGTGCAGGTTCTGCCCCAGCTCGCGCTCGCCCGCGGCCTTGACCCGAACCTGGATGGCCCGTGGCCCCAGGCGCCGGCCTTGCTGGCTGATAAACACCGCGTCGTCCACCGGGTTGGCCAGGGCGCGCAGCGGCAGCCAGGTTTGCAGGGCTTCGCGGGCTTTCCTGCCCACCGGCAGCACCCGGGTCTTGCTGCCCTTGCCGAGCACCTGCACCAGGCCGTCGGCCAGGTCCAGTTGATCGAGGTTCAGCCCCGTCAGCTCCGACAGGCGCAGGCCTGAAGAGTAGAACAGTTCGAGGATCGCCTGGTCGCGGTGGGCGAGGAAGTCGTCCTCCACGGCGCCATCGAGCAATTGCAAGGCGCGGTCGGTATCCAGGGTCTTGGGCAGGCGTCGCTCGCCTTTCGGCGGAGCCAGGCCATTGGCCGGGTCGTGGTCGCAGAGGCCTTCGCGATTGAGGTAGTGATAGAGGCCACGCACCGCCGACAGCAGGCGCGACAGGCTGCGTGAGGACTGGCCCGCCTGGTGCAACCTTGCGATCAGGCTGCGCAGGCTCTGGATATCCAGGGCCTTCCAACTGGCGATCTGCTGTTTTTCGCAGTAGGCCAGGACCTTGTTCAAGTCCCGTCGGTAAGCTTCCAGCGTATGGGGCGACACCTGGCGCTCGTTGCGCAGGTGAGCGCAATAAGCGTCCAGTTGCCGTTCCATGGCTAGCGCACCGCGCGAAGGGCGGTGGTGAAGCGCGGCAATACTCGGCCCAGCACTTCGGCGATATAGGTCAGGAACAGCGTGCCCACCGAGCTTTTGTAGTGCGCGGGATCGCGGCTGGCAATGGCCAGTACGCCGTGCAGGCCTTGATGGCTGAGGGCGACTACGGCGGTAGAGCCGATCTGCTTGCGCTGTTCGGCGCCGAACAGGAAGTCCAGTTCATGCTCGCGCAAGGTGCCGCTGATGGTCTTGCCTTCGGAAAGCAAGCCGCCGATCGCGGTTTGTGCGTCGTTGCCGCTGACCCAGCGACCCACCGGCATCGGGTTGTCGCTGAACAGAATCAGGCTGACAAAAGGCACCTGGAAGTCCTGGCGCAGGCTGTCTTCCACGGCAATCACCGTTTCTTCCAGGCTGCCGGCGTCCATCAGGGTAAGAATCAGGCGGCGGGTTTTCTCGAACAGACGGTCGTTGTCGCGGGCGACATCCATCAGGTGCGAGAGCTTGTGGCGCATTTCGATATTGCGCTCGCGCAGGATCTTCATCTGTCGCTCCACCAGCGATACGGTATCGCCACGCTGGTGGGGGATGCGCAGGGCCGGCAGCAGTTCTTCGTGTTCGACGAAGAAGTCCGGATTAGCCTCAAGGTACGCCGCGACGGCAGCGGCCTCCAGACTTTCGCTCGGGGTTGCTTGTGCGGGCACTTGAGGCTTATCGGTCATTGGCTTGGCTCACTCATAGACGGACCTGTCCTTCGTATACGCGCGAGGCCGGCCCGGTCATCATCACCGGGTGGCCAGGGCCTGCCCATTCGATGGACAAGCGTCCACCGGGCAGGTCGATCAACAGCGGCGAATCCATCCACCCCTGGCTGATCGCGGCCACGGCAGCGGCGCAAGCACCTGTACCGCAGGCCTGGGTTTCGCCGGCGCCGCGTTCCCACACACGCAATTGCGCGCGGGAACGGTCGATCACCTGCAGGAAGCCCACATTGACCCGCGCCGGAAAGCGCGGGTGGTGTTCGATCTTCGGCCCCAGTTCATGCACGGGCGCAGTGTTGATGTCGTTGACCCGCAGCACGGCATGGGGGTTGCCCATGGAGACGGCCGCCAGGTCGACGATCTTGCCGTCGACATCCACTGCATAGCTGGTGGCCTGCTCGCTGGCCTGGAACGGAATATCCGCCGGCACCAGGCGTGGCGCGCCCATGTTGACGCTGATCTGGCCGTCGCTGCGGATATCCAGCTCGATCACACCGCTCTTGGTCTCGACGCGAATCTGCCGCTTGGCGGTCAGGCGCTTGTCCAGCACAAAGCGTGCAAAGCAGCGCGCACCGTTGCCGCACTGTTCCACTTCGGAGCCGTCGGAGTTGAAGATCCGATAACGGAAATCCACCTCCGGGTTGCTTGGCGCCTCGACGATCAACAATTGGTCGAAACCAATCCCGGTATGCCGGTCGCCCCACTGTTTAGCGTGCTTGGGCAGGATGTGCGCGTGCTGGCTGACCAGGTCGAGGACCATGAAATCGTTGCCCAGCCCGTGCATCTTGGTAAAACGCAGCAGCATGGCTTACTCCGGCAGCAGGCTTTCGCCAGCATACAACTCGGCTACCGTCTCGCGGCGACGCACTTCAAACGCTTGATCACCGTCCACCAGCACCTCGGCGGTACGCCCGCGGGTGTTGTAGTTGGAACTCATGACAAACCCGTAGGCACCGGCCGAATGCACGACCAGCAGGTCGCCTTCTTCCAGGGCCAGTTGACGATCCTTCGCCAGGAAGTCACCGGTCTCGCAGATCGGGCCGACGATGTCATAGGCGCGCACTTCGCTGTTGCGAGGCGTCACCGCGGTGACATTCATCCAGGCCTGGTACAGCGCAGGGCGGATCAGGTCGTTCATCGCCGCGTCGACGATGGCAAAGTCCTTGTGCTCGGTGTGCTTGAGGTACTCGACCTGGGTCAGCAACACGCCGGCGTTGGCGACGATATAGCGGCCCGGCTCGAACATCAGCGTCAGGTCGCGGCCTTCGATGCGCTCACGCACGGCCTGGATATAGTCGGCGATCGCCGGGGGCTCTTCATCGCGATAACGCACGCCCACGCCACCGCCGAGGTCGATGTGGTGCAGGTAGATGCCGCATTCGCCCAGGCGGTCGATCAATGCCAGCAGGCGGTCGAGGGCATCCAGGAACGGTGGCAGTGTGGTCAGTTGCGAGCCGATATGGCAGTCGACACCCAGCACCTCCAGGTTCGGCAGCTGGGCGGCGCGGATGTACACGTCTTCGGCGTCGGCAATGGCGATGCCGAATTTGTTCTCTTTGAGACCGGTGGAAATGTACGGGTGGGTGCCGGCATCGACGTCCGGGTTGACGCGCAGGGAGATCGGCGCACGAACGCCCATCTCGGCCGCGACGACTTGCAGGCGCTCCAGTTCGTCGGTGGATTCGACATTGAAGCAATGCACGCCGACTTCCAGGGCCCGGCGCATGTCCTCGCGGCTCTTGCCGACGCCGGAGAACACGATCTTGTCGGGCTGGCCGCCGGCGGCCAGGACCCGTTCCAGCTCGCCACGGGAGACGATGTCGAAACCGGCGCCCAGACGCGCCAGGACATTCAGTACACCCAGGTTGGAGTTGGCCTTGACTGCGTAGCACACCAGGTGCGGTACGCCCTCGAGAGGGTCGGCGAACGAGCGGTATTGGGCTTCGATATGCGCACGGGAGTACACGTAGGTCGGGGTACCAAAGCGCTGGGCAATCGCGGACAACGCCACGCCTTCCGCGAACAGCTCGCCGTCCCGGTAGTTAAAAGCGTCCATGGAGTTCCCTTATTCGTAGGTGTCGTGCTTATGCGCTTTGGATGGCTTTTGCGACGATTGCGCCTGTTCATTCGGGTCTTTGCTGTCATCGGGCAGGTACAGCGGGCCTTTTTGACCACAGGCACTAACGAGGCAAGCGACCGCGACGAGCGCAGCAAGGGAAGAGATCAGGCGCTTCATGGCGAAATCCTTGAATAAGCATTAATTGCGCCCGAGTATACCGACCACCCGCCAGCTTGCCTATGCGCTGAAATACCCGTCCGGCGGGGGTTTGCCGAGATGGTCGGGAAGCGGACTACGCTGGTTGAGGATATTTCACGCCGTCAATCTTGCTGAAATCGGTATCCTTTGCAATCGGGGAGGCTCGCCCGTATCGTGCGGCGCTTGAGCAAAACCAGACACTTTTGAGGTTGCCACAATGAGTTTGACCGAAGCCCGTTTTCACGACCTGGTGGATGCGACCCAGCAGGCGCTGGAAGATATTTTTGACGATAGCGGCCTGGATGTGGACCTGGAAAACTCGGCCGGCGTGCTGACCGTCAAGTTCGAGAGTGGCCAGCAACTGATCTTCAGTCGCCAGGAACCGCTGCGTCAGCTGTGGCTGGCGGCGCGCTCCGGTGGCGTTCACTTCGACTACGACGAAGAAAGCGGCAAATGGCAGTGCGACAAGAGTGAAGAGTTGTTGGGCGAGATGCTCACGCGCCTGGTCCACGAATATACCGGCGCCGAGCTGGACTTTGACGAGATCTGATCGTGAGCCAGCCTGCACTCGTACGCCCGCCCAAGCCGCTGTTCAGTAATGTCAGCCCGGCGGTGCCGTCACCTTGTATCAGTTTGTGTCGCCTGGACGAGCAAAAAGTCTGCCTCGGCTGCTTCCGCCATGTGGAAGACATCCGTGAATGGCGCTCCGCCGATGATCAGCGGCGCCGAGTGATCGTGGCCCAGGCCGAGCAACGCAAGGCGGCGTCTTGAGCCTGTCTTGTTTATTTGCGCTGCTGTGATAGTGTCCGGGTACGCCTCAACTCATCGAGGCCCGTGAGAACCCCGCCTTTTCCTGGCGGGGTTTTGCTTTTTTGTGCAGAAAAAAGGAGTCTGCCTGAATCATGACCGCACCTTCCATCATCCTCACCCGTCTTGATGTGCAGCGTCTTGAGCAATTGATCGACCGTATGGACGAGACGCAGCCGGGCGTTATTGCGCTGCAAGCCGAACTCGACCGCGCCGAAGAAGTGGTTGGCCACGATGAAGTGCCTGCAACGGTCGTGACCATGAACTCCAGCGTGCATTGCCGTGAGCAAGGCAGCGGCAAGGACTACCACCTGACCCTGGTCTACCCGAAAGATGCGAACGCAGATGCAGGCAAGATTTCGGTCCTGGCCCCGGTGGGCAGTGCCTTGCTTGGCTTGCAGGTAGGGCAGCACATCGATTGGCCGGCACCGGGTGGCAAGACCCTCAAGCTTGAACTGCTCAGCGTTGAAGGCCAGCCGAAAGATGGCGGTGCCTTCCCTCTCTAAATCTGGCTCAGCGCTTCATTCAGCGCGAGCTCCAGCTCGGCCTTGTAGCGCAGATACAAATTGCTTGGGCTTTGCACATCACCGAGCAGCCCCGACAGGTCGAGGTCGGTGATGTAGCAGCGGTAGCGCTCGGCTTCCCGGCGTTGACCGACGATCTCCTGGGCGACCACGGCAAAGAGCTGGTCGCCGAATTCCAGTTCTGAAAATTCCCGCTGATTGCAGTACAGGGTAATGCCCACCTGGCCCTGCGCCGCCTTGCCGATAATCGCCTGCACGTCATAAAACGGTTTGTTGGCGGGATTTTGCGGGGCCGGCCGCGGCTCGACGCCGCGCGCGCGCGTGCCTCCCGACGGCAACAGTTGGTAGTACAAGGTTTGCACCTCGCCCAACGGTTGTTGCGTATCCAAAGGCGACAGCGCTTCCCGGCGATAGATGATCGACTGCAAAAAGCGCTGCAGCGGTGCCAACAGGCTCTGCTCATCATGAAACGGCAAGCTCTGCTGCCAGAGCGCGTTGAACTCATCCAGCACATACAGCTCGGCGAAGCCTTCGTTGACCCGGTAGAACACCTGCACGCAATCGGCCATGCCCATGGGCAGCAACAGCGCCAGGTCGTGGTCTTCCAGGGCCATGGCATCCAGATGCAGCGGGCTGTAGCTGGCCAGCTCCTCGCTGAGATAGGCGACCAGTGCATCCTGGGTCGCCAGCGATACGTGGGTGGCCTGGCCCGGCATCAACTCCATCACGTGATAGTGCTGCTGCACTTGGAGCAAGTAGCGGTGGTTGCCTTGACCCAGCAGCAGGTTTTGCGCGGTATCGAAGACTTCTTCCACGCGCTGGGCAATGAATTGCGCACGGTTATGGCAAAAACAGCGTACCCGCAGGCGTGGCAAGTGATCTGACGGCAGTTGATTGAGGTAGTCGCGCAGGCAATCGAGCAGGGCGTGCGGGCCGTCGTAGCGGCTGACCATCACCTCGTTCCAACTGTTGAGGGTGACCTGGTCCAGGGTCAGTACGAGGTTGTCGCGCACACCGGCATAACTCAGGGAATCGGTGCGCTCCGTCGTCATCAGGATATTCAGGTCGCGATGATGCTTGAGTGGGTCGACGCCGACGTTGATCAGCAGCAACACTTCCTCGGGCACCGCCGAGCGCAGCAGGCGCGCTTCATCAACGCTGGCCAGGGGAAGGGCGATCGTCTGTTGCAGGCTGCCCAGCAGGTTGAACAGCTCGAATTCGGTCATGTCGCTGGTGCCGGGGTGCAGCGCCAGGCGGGTGCTGCTGTCGATGACGCCGTTGCGGTGGCACCAGGTGAGCATTTCCAGCAGGTCGCGGCTGCGCTTGATCGGCGCGAAGTGCTCCCACTCCAGGGCCGTGAGGTTGCCGTTGTACAGGCCCCAGTGGTGCTGGCCGGGCTCCTTGCGGTTGGGCGATTGCACCAGGGTCAGGGTGTCTTCGGCCAGGTCCGGGGCGATGCCGGGGTTGATGAATTCGACTTTGCCCGCCTTGCGTTCAAAGGCTGCGTACAGGCGCCGACCGAGCACATTGAGGTCACGCTTGTTGATCAGGCTGACGGTCTGTTCGGTACGGGCGAATTGGGTCAGGAAGCGATAGCTGTAGTTCAGCTCGCTGACCAGGGCCCGGCGCTCGGAGGCCACCTGGCGTACTTTCCACTGGCTGCGGCTGTCCAGCAGCGCCAGTTGGCGCTGGTCCCAGCCCCACTCATGGGCCAGGCGTTCCAGCAACAGCCGTTGCCAGCTGGCATTGCGCTGACCGGCGCTGAGTTTGCGGTTGACCTTCAGGTACAAGGCGCGGCGCACCAGTTCCAGGCGCTCGGGCTCGTTGCGTGCCCGGAGGTATTCCTCGATACGGCGGTACACCACGATGTACGGGTCCAGCTCATCCAGGTCCATCTGGTTGGCGAACACCGCGCGCTTGAAGCGCAGGCTCAGGCAATGCACGTTCGGGTGCTCGCTGGCGTAGACCTCGGTCAGCAGCAGCTTGAGTACCGATTTGTACGGCGACTCGATGCCCTTGAACAGTTGCCACAGCCCGGCACCAATGAATTCACCGGGAGGGATGCGCGCCAGGTGGCCGAGGTCGAGGGTTTCATCGGCGCGGATAAAACGTTTTGAGATCAGTGTGTGGGTGAATTCCGCATAGCGGGTTTCTTCATACACCGGCACCAGCCACCAGATCGGCGTGCGCCCGGCCAGCCAGATGGCTGTGCGGTAGAACTCGTCCAACAACAGGTAGTGCTGGGTCGTGCCGCAGTCGTCGGAGCTCAGCTGCGTATCGCGCTCGCCGAGTACGAAGCGCGTCGGCTCGATCAGGAAGAAGTGTGCCTCGGCGCCCATCGTGAGGGCCCAGGCTTCCAGCAGTTGGCATTTTTTGCGCAGCTCCGCGAGCTCGTTTTCACCCAGGTCGGGGGCGTGGCACACCCACACATCCATGTCACTCTGATCGGCCTGGGCCAGGGTGCCGAGGCTGCCCATCAGGAACAGGCCATGGATCGGTTTGGGTTGATTAACCGTACGCGGCTTGTAAGAGAACGAGCGGGTCAAGCGCTGGGCTTCGGTCAGGGCCTGGGCGTCGGGCTCGAAGTTCGACAGCCCGGCTGGCGTGCTGCCCGATACGTAACCTGGCAACAGCGGATGATTGACGTGAAAAAACAGCGGCAGCAGGGTCAGCACGCTTTGCTGGCGCGGCGTCAGCCCTTCGACGGCACGAGCCATGCGACCTTCATTGAGGGCCATGAAGCGCGCGCGCAATTGGGCCAGCACCTTGCGGTCGATGCCTTCGTCCAGGTCAGGGCGGATTTCATGGGTGCGGGTCATGTCGAACTCGGTGGCTCGCAGGGCCCGACATGGGCGGCCATGTAGGAGTTTACATTCAGTAGTGCAGGAGGTTTAGAGGGAAATGGTTTTTGACGTCAGAATTTTCTCGTTCCCACAGCAACGCCCTCGGAATCCGCACGGGGCGGACTCCATGGGCGGTATCAAGTATCAGGCGGCTTCTTTGGTCGCGGCGGTCGTCAGAATAGTCAGCAGGCTTTGTGCGTGCTCGGCAGCATCCCGGCCAAGGCTGGTCAGATAACCGCCATCTGGCTGGTCGATCAAGTCTTTGTCATACAGGCGCCGGGCAGCAGCGATGGCAGTGGGAGCGGCGGTCTGGTGGACTTTCAGACCTTCCTGGGAGCTACCCAGGTTGAAGAGTGCAAGGATTTCCAGTTCGGCAACCAACTCAGGGGTATACGACATAAGGACTCCAGACTTTCTAAAATTTATTAGAGGCTAGCAGACCATAAGGTGAACGCACTTTGCCGAACTGTCCAGCGTGTTGCGGTGTGCCGGGATTATTCCTTTTCGGGAGGCAGCTCAGGCAGTGCCCGCAGCGCTGTTTCATACCATTCGGTATTGAATGCGCGGTCATCATCCAGCATCGCGTCGATCTCGAAAGCCAACACATGAGCCATGAGATTCAGGATCTCCTCACGCTCATAACCCACCAGAGTCAGTTTGTTGAAAGTGGCCTTGGCGGCAGGTGGGTTGTCGCTTTCGATCTGGTTTTCGATCGCTTCGATCAAGGTGTTTTCGGTGAACTCTTCTTCGTCGCTGTCGATATCGGTCGGCTCGCTCATGGCAGGCTCCTCAAGGAAAGGGCGCCAGTCTACCCCCATTCAGGCAGGTGATGCTGCTGGCCAGGCGGGCTATAACGCTTGCAGCGGCTTCATGTACAGCGTGAACCTCGCCTGTGCGGTGGGCGAGAAGCTGTTTCTGGAGAGGCTGCCTGCCATGCCCAATGCGCAGAAGGTGGCGGCGGACAGGGAAGCAGCGATGCCGGCGTTCATGGCGATGAATGCGGCCAAAAAGTGATCAAGTGTGTGAGGGGGGCTTGCCCCCCTCACACATTTTTTTAGCGACTGGCGAGCAGGGCCTGGCCGCGCAAGACGGCTGCCTTCACCTGCGCCGGCGCGGTACCGCCCACGTGGTTACGGGCATTCACCGAGCCTTCCAGGGTCAACACGGCAAACACGTCCTGTTCGATCTGGTCACTGAACTGGCGCAGTTCTTCCAGGCTCATTTCCGCCAGGTCCTTGCCGGTGTCCACGCCGTACTTCACCGCATGGCCAACGATCTCGTGGCAGTCGCGGAACGGCAGGCCACGGCGTACCAGGTAGTCCGCCAGGTCAGTCGCCGTGGAGAAACCGCGCAGGGCCGCTTCACGCATGATCGCGTGCTTGGGCTTGATCGCCGGGATCATGTCGGCAAACGCGCGCAGCGAATCGCGCAGGGTGTCGGCGGCGTCGAACAGCGGTTCCTTGTCTTCCTGGTTGTCCTTGTTGTAGGCCAAAGGCTGGCCTTTCATCAGGGTCAGCAGGCCCATCAGTGCGCCGAATACACGGCCGCTCTTGCCACGCACCAGCTCGGGCACGTCGGGGTTTTTCTTTTGCGGCATGATCGAGCTGCCGGTGCAGAAGCGGTCCGGCAGGTCGATGAACTGGAATTGCGCACTGGTCCACAGCACCAGCTCTTCGGAGAAACGCGACAGATGCATCATCGCAATGCTGGCGGCGGCGCAGAATTCGATGGCGAAATCGCGGTCCGATACGCCGTCCAGAGAGTTGCCGCCGACGGCGTCGAAGCCCAGCAGTTGTGCGGTGTACTCACGGTCGATCGGGTACGTGGTGCCGGCCAGGGCGGCGCTGCCGAGCGGCATGCGATTGGCGCGCTTGCGGCAATCCACCAGGCGCTCGTAGTCGCGGCTGAGCATTTCGAACCAGGCCAGCAGGTGGTGACCGAAGGTCACCGGTTGTGCGGTTTGCAGGTGGGTGAAGCCGGGCATGATGGTGTCCGCCTCACGCTCAGCCTGCTCCAGCAAACCTTTCTGCAAGCGGGTGATTTCGGCCAGGATCAGGTCGATTTCGTCGCGCAGCCACAGGCGGATGTCGGTGGCCACCTGATCGTTACGGCTACGACCGGTGTGCAGTTTCTTGCCGGTCACACCGATACGGTCGGTGAGGCGGGCCTCGATGTTCATGTGCACGTCTTCCAGGTCGACACGCCAGTCGAACGTACCGGCTTCGATCTCACCGCGGATGGTGGTCAGGCCATCGATGATGCTGTCGCGCTCGGCGTCGGTCAGCACGCCGACCTTGGCCAGCATCGTCGCATGGGCGATGGAGCCCATGATGTCGTGGCGGTACAGGCGCTGGTCAAAGGTGACGGAGGCGGTGAAGCGGGCGACGAAGGCGTCGACGGGTTCACTGAAGCGGCCGCCCCAGGACTGGTTGGTCTTGTCGGTGCTCATGGATTCGCTCGTGGTCTGCTTATTAAGAGGCATGAAAGTGTGGCGGCGATAATAACAGGGTTGCCCTTGGAGGCGGTGCTGCGGGTCGTCGGCATTTTTATTTGTGCAAAGGATGGCTAAGTGCCTTGCCGCCGACCGCGTCCAGGACGAGACTGGAGGCAGCTGCTTATTGATACGATATTTGACGATTGAGCAATATCGTCTCGGCGAGCGTCTACAGTTGGACTGATAGTGTGTGAATGCACCAAAGTCGGGTAATGCGGTCAGAGCCTGACTATCCATTTAAAAGGGGGGTATTCGGATTGTGCATCAGCAAACCCTACGACGATGCCCGAAGGCAGCAGGTCTTGGGCGCTATTGAACAGGTCCGGGTAAATATGGGTGCCGCTGTCAGGGCACTTTTTGCCGCTCGCGCTAGTCTTAGCGTGGATCGCTGTGACGCAAGTCACCGCACCTGTCTACGCTATCCTTGTGCGAGACTCACGCAGGAATCCAGCGCTATATGAATGTCCTGATCGTTGATGACGAACCCCAAGCCCGCGAGCGACTGAGCCGTTTGGTCAGTGATCTCGAGGGTTATACAGTCCTTGAACCGAGTGCCACCAGCGGAGAGGAGGCGTTGACGTTGATCGACAGCCTCAAGCCGGACGTGGTGTTGCTCGATATCCGCATGCCGGGCCTTGATGGCCTGCAAGTTGCCGCCCGACTGAGTGAGCGCGAATCGCCACCCGCCGTGGTGTTATTTGCGGCGCAGGAAGAGTTTGCCGCGCAGACACTGGAGGCCAGTGGTGTCAGCTTCGTGGTCAAGCCGGTGACTGCCGAAGCCTTGCTCAGGGCCCTGAAGAAAGCTGAACGCCCCAACCGCACCCAGCTTGCTGCCCTGACCCAGCCGGCCGCCCAAAGTGGTAACGGGCCGCGCAGCCATATCAGTGCCCGCACACGCAAAGGCATCGAGCTGATCCCTTTGAACCAGGTGGTCTACTTCATTGCCGATCACAAGTACGTGACCTTGCGACATGAGGCCGGTGAAGTGTTGCTAGATGAGCCGCTCAAGGCCCTTGAGGATGAGTTCGGTGACCGCTTCGTGCGTATTCACCGTAACGCGCTAGTGGCCCGCGAGCGGATCGAGCGCCTGCAGCGCACGCCCCTCGGGCACTTTCAGTTGTTCCTCAAAGGGCTTAACGGGGATGCGTTGATTGTCAGCCGACGCCATGTCGCCGGCGTGCGCAAGATGATGCAGCAGCTTTAGCCCGGGGGTTTTGGCGAGACTGTATTCATTATCCCGGTGCGACGTGGCCAGGGAGGCCCCGCACTTGCTGATTCAAATCAAAGCGTATTTGCCTGAGCTGTTATTATCTGCCGTATCTATTCAGTACGGATTGATCCATGTCCTCTCGCGAAATCCGCATCGCCACCCGTAAAAGCGCCCTGGCCTTGTGGCAGGCCGAATACGTCAAAGCACGTCTTGAGCAGGCCCATCCCGGCCTCAAGGTGACCCTGGTGCCCATGGTCAGTCGCGGCGACAAGCTGCTGGACTCGCCGCTGTCGAAGATCGGCGGCAAGGGCCTGTTCGTCAAGGAACTGGAAACAGCGCTGCTGGAAAACGAAGCCGACATCGCTGTGCATTCAATGAAAGACGTGCCCATGGACTTCCCCGAAGGCCTGGGCCTGTTTTGCATCTGTGAACGTGAAGACCCGCGTGATGCCTTCGTTTCCAACACCTTCGCGTCCTTGGATGACTTGCCTCTGGGCAGCATTGTCGGCACCTCCAGCCTGCGTCGCCAGGCACAATTGTTGACCCGTCGTCCGGACCTGCAGATTCGCTTCCTGCGTGGCAACGTCAACACCCGCCTGGCCAAGCTCGATGCCGGTGAGTATGACGCGATCATCCTCGCTGCCGCCGGCCTGATCCGTTTGGGCTTCGAAGACCGCATCACCTCGGCCATCAGCGTCGAAGACAGTCTGCCTGCTGGTGGGCAAGGCGCCGTGGGCATTGAATGCCGCACCGCCGACAGTGAAATCCACGCTCTGCTCAAACCCCTGGATCACCACGATACTGAAGTGCGCGTCACGGCCGAACGCGCCCTGAACAAGCACCTCAACGGTGGCTGTCAGGTGCCGATCGCCTGTTACGCCGTGCTCGAAGGTGAAAACCTGTGGCTGCGTGGCCTGGTTGGGGATCCGGAAGGGGGCACTCTGCTGACTGCCGAAGTCCGTGGTCCGCAACGTGATGCCGTCGCCTTGGGTGTCCAGGTGGCTGAAGAGCTGTTGGACAAGGGGGCTGGCGCCATTCTGCAAAAGGTCTACGGCGAGGCCGGCCCGCAGTGACCGACTGGCGAGTGCTGCTGACACGGCCTGCCGAGGAATCGGCAGCCCTGGCGGCGGCGTTGTCCGAAGCCGGTATCCTCAGCAGCAGCCTGCCTTTGCTGGACATCGAGCCGTTACCCGTTACCCCCGAACAACAGGCCATCTTCGGCGATCTTGGCCGCTATTGTGCGGTGATCGTGGTGAGCAAACCGGCGGCGCGGCTTGCCGTACAACAGTTGGATCAAGCCTGGCCGCAACTGTCGTGGTTCAGCGTCGGTGCGGCCACCGCGCAGGTCCTGGCTGATCACGGCCTCTGCGTTCACTATCCCCAAACCGGCGACGACAGCGAGGCCTTGCTTCAATTGCCTGCGTTGCGCGAGGCTATCGCACGGCCCGGTGCGCGGGTTTTGATCCTGCGCGGCGAGGGGGGGCGGGAGCTGCTGGCTGAGCGTTTGCGCGAGCAAGGTGCTAGTGTCGACTACCTGGAGTTGTATCGCCGTTTCCTGCCGACTTACGACACGGGTGTACTGACCCGGCGCATCCAGTTGGAACGCTTGAACGGCCTGGTGGTCAGCAGTGGGCAGGGTTTTTTGCACCTGCAAGCCTTGGCCGGACCCGATTGGCCACAGGTGGCACAGCTGCCGTTGTTCGTGCCCAGCCCCCGAGTCGCCGAGATGGCGCGGGCCGCTGGCGCAGAAAAAGTTGTGGATTGTCGCGGCGCGAGCGCCGCGGCTTTGTTAGTGGCGTTACGGAGTCATGCCGTTCCCACTCTCTGATACGCAAAGGACGGATACGTGAGCGAAACAGCCTTGCCTAAAGATGAAACCCAACCCGCACTTGATGCGCCGGTTGAGTCACCGGTCACCGCGCCGCGCCGCGGCAATGGCCTGGCAGTTGTCGCCCTGCTGCTTGGCGCTGCGGGTGTTGCCGCCGGCGGTTGGGGGATCTGGCAGGTCCGTGCCCTGCAAGCCAGCAGCCAGCAACAGCTGGGCCAAGTGCAGACCCTGGACGACCAATCCCAGACCCTCAAGCAAAGCCAGCAGCAACTGGCTGCACGCCTGGCGCAGCTGCCGGGTGCGGATGAGCTCGAGGAGCGCCGTCGCCTGGTGGCCCAGTTGCAGGGTGACCAGCAGCGCTTGAGCCAGCGCCTGGAAACCGTGCTGGGTGCCAGCCGCAAGGATTGGCGCTTGGCTGAGGCCGAACACTTGATTCGCCTGGCGAGTTTGCGCTTGTCTGCCTTGCAGGACATCAACAGCGCCCAGGCGCTGGTCCAGGGTGCCGACGAGATTCTTCGCGAGCAAAGCGATCCAGGCTCCTACGCTGCCCGCGAACAGTTGGCCAAGAGCCTTGCCGCGTTGCGCAGTACTGAGCAGCCGGACCGCACCGGGCTGTATCTGCAATTGGCGGCCTTGCGTGATCAGGTCGTGCAACTGGCGGCCATTGCCCCCGAGTATCAACTGACCGAGCCCGCATCCCAGGGGCGCCCGAGCACCGATACCGACAACCGATGGAGCCAGTGGTGGGAACAGATCTCCCGCTACTTCCGCATCGACTTCAACCCTGATGACAACATCCGGCCGCTGCTTGCCGGCCAGGGCTTGAACCAAGTGCGCCTGGCCCTGAGCCTGGCCCTGGAACAAGCGCAATGGGCGGCGCTCAATGGTGAGTCGGCGGTGTACAGCCGTTCGCTGGGTGAAGCACGCAGCGTGTTGCAGGACAACTTCAACCAGGACAACCCGCAGAGCAAGGCGATGCTGGCGCGTATCGCCGAGCTTGAGCCTAAAGCTGTCTCGGTAGTGACACCCGATTTGGCGGCGAGCCTGGCCGCAGTGCAGGCGTACCTCGAGCGTCGTCATTTGTCTGCTGACGAAGCCAAGGCAGCGTCCACGCCGGCGGCCACGTCGGCGAAGCAGGAGTAGAACCGATGAAGCGTTTCTATGTGATCCTGGTGCTGGCGATTGCAATCGCCCTGGCACTGGCTGTGGGCATTTCGAAACACACCGGCTACGTGCTGATTACCTACCCTCATGTGCTGCACTACGAGTCGAGCCTGTGGGCTACCGTGGTGGCGGTGTTTGTCTTCGGCCTGGCCATCTACTTGATCCGCGTATTGCTGAGCCTGGTCACCACCTCGGGTGGCGTGGTTAACCCGTGGTCGCGACGTAACCGCAGTCGCCGCGTGCAGATTGCCATCGAACAGGGCCAGATGGACCTCGCCGAAGGACGTTGGGCCAGTGCGGAACGTCACCTGCACCGTGCCGCCGAAGCCGAGCGCCAGCCATTGCTGTACTACCTGGGCGCGGCCCGGGCGGCGAATGAGCAGGGCCGTTATGAAGAGTCGGACGGTTTGCTTGAGCGCGCTCTGGAGCGTCAGCCCCAAGCCGAGCTGGCGGTTGCCTTGAGCCATGCGCAGTTGCAGTTGGACCGTGGCGACACTGACGGCGCGCTCACCACCTTGCAGGCCATGCACGAGCGTCATCCCCACAACGGCCAAGTGCTGCGCCAATTGCAGCGCCTGCACCAGCAGCGTGGCGACTGGTCGTCGGTGATCCGCCTGTTGCCGGAGCTGCGCAAGGACAAGGTGTTGCCTGCCGGCGAATTGGCCGAACTGGAGCGTCGTGCCTGGGGGGAGAACCTGAGCCTGGCGGCCCAGCGCGAAGAGCAGGGCGAAGCCGGCTTGCAATCTCTTGAGCGGGCTTGGCAACAACTCACTTCCGCCCAGCGCCAGGAGCCGCAACTGGTCTTGGCCTATGCCGAACAACTGCGTCAATTGGGCGCCGATACCAAGGCGGAGGAGGCGTTGCGCGGTGCTATCAAGCGCGGCTACGACAGCCACCTGATTCGTCTCTACGGCCTGCTGCGCGGCAGTGACCCGGCCCGGCAATTGAAATTTGCCGAAGGCTGGCTCAAGGACCATCCGGGCGATGCCAGCCTGTTGTTGACGTTGGGTCGTCTGTGTCTGCAAAACAGCCTGTGGGGCAAGGCGCGGGATTACCTGGAAAGCAGCCTGCAGGTACAGCGTAATCCCGAGGCCTGTGCCGAATTGGCGCGGCTGTTGGCCCAGTTGGGCGACACTGAGCGCAGCAACCAACTGTTCCAGGAAGGCCTGGGCTTATTGGATAACCGCTTGTTGGCGTCTCCGCTGCCAGTTCCTGCCCGAGTTTGATGTAGGAAAGAAGTCGAGGGCTGGTTCAGATCCGTCTGACAGCCAGCCCTTCAATGCTGCGCATATGCCGGCCCTGAGAGGCTTTGAAGCATACTCCTACGCTCATGCGCTTCAAGTCTTCCATCCTCTGACGGGATGTCCCTACGTTCTCACGGAATCGTCTGCTCTGGCGCGTATTGAAAGGGGTCAGGCCTTTCCTCTAACGTAACGACCTACCTCTCGCGATGCGGATAAAGCATGTCTTTGGCCCCTTCACGCTCCTTGTTTTTCCTTGCGTTCATGGCGGGTGCGCTGACGTTGGGTGCGTCCTTCTATCTTGAGTTCGGTGCCTCGTTACGCCCTTGTTTCCTGTGTCAGATGCAGCGGGCCTTTCTGGCTGCCTTCACGCTGATCAATCTGGTCGCCGCCCTCCACAACCCCAGGCGCTCCACTTTTTACCTGTATGGGTTTACGAGCATGGCATGTGCGTTGTTGGGTGCCATCACCGCCGTACGGCAGGTGCTGCTGCAAAATGCCGCACCGGATCAAGCCGCCGATTGTTGGCCCAGTCTCAGTCACATGATCGAAAACCTGTCGCTGTGGCAGGCGTTGCAATTGACGGTCAAAGGCACTGTCGATTGCATGGAAATAAGCTGGACGCTGTTTGACCTGAGCCTTCCCGAGTGGAGCCTGCTGTTCTTCCTGGGCATGTTGATCCTCGGTGTCATGCAGTTTTCCCGACTGTTTTTGAGTCGTCCGTTGCGCTCAGCAAGGCGCTGAGCGGAGGCCGCAGTTTGTAGGAAGGGATTAAACACTTGTATGAACTTTCTCTCCTGCGTACCTTGAAGCCATAGTCGTGGGGGCATAATCTGGCCCGCACGCGTTATCGAAACCGTTTGTCAGACGCGGCCTTGTCCCGCTGCTGTTTTATCCTTGAAGTGTTGCGTGGGCATCAGGCGGCAGCGCCCCTATAGGGAAGAGAGATCATCATGCTGGAAAGTTGTCAGAATGCTCAGGAACGCTGGGGTGGGGTGCACAAGCTGATCGACAGCTGGTTGAAGGCACGTCACGAACTGGTTCGGGCCTTTGATGCTCTTGGCGCCAAGCCCGAGGCGCTGGCTGAGAATCGCAAGCCGTTGCAGGAGTTCTGTGAAGTGTTGGTGGACTATGTGTCTGCTGGCCATTTCGGTGTCTACGAGCAGCTGACCAAAGAGGCGGAAGCCTTCGATGATAAGCGTGGTCTTGACTTGGCCGAGACTATTTATCCGCGCATCGATGTCATTACCGAGAAACTGCTGGCGTTCACCGACCTGTGTGATGCCGGCCAGTGCGTTGCTGAGAAATTCAAGGAGTTGGGTGGCCTGCTCCATGAGCGTTTCGAACTGGAAGATTGCCTGATCGAAGTGCTCCACAACGCTCATAAGGAAGAAGCTGCCACTCAGGCTTGATCATTGCTGGCGAGATAAAAAACGGTGCGCATGGCGCGCCGTTTTTTATTGGGTCAGTGACGGGTGTCGAGCAATTCGATCTCGAATATCAGAGGCGTATAGGGCGGGATCAACTCACCGGCACCGTCGGCACCATAGGCCTGGGTCGATGGGATCACCAGGCGCCATTTGGCCCCGACCGGCATCTGCTGCAACGCGCTGCTCCAACCACTGATCACACTGTCCAGGCGAAACCACTGGGGTTGTGTGCTCTGATCGAAGACCGTGCCATCGGGCAATCGCCCAACGTAGTTCACTTGAACCTGATCATTCGCGCCAGGCTTGTTACCACTGCCGGGCGTCAGTTCCGTGAGCAGGATTCCATCGGCCAACTCGCGTACCCCTTTCGCGGCTTTTTCCTTGGTTAAAAACTGCTGCTCGGCGGCGAGCGCCTGTTCACTTTTTGGGGTTTGGACGTCGGCTTCGGCCTGTGCCTCATGCTGGGCAAGAATCTGTTCGATGCGCGCGTTATCCAACACCAGCGGCTTGCCTTGATAGGCTTGTTTGAGGCCGTCGATCAAGGCCTGGATCTGCAGGCCCGGGACTTCCTGGCGCAGACGCTCACCGAGGCTGGCGCCCAGGCTGTAGGCGAGGTCGTGCTGGTCTTGGGGCGTGGTTTTTGACGGTGATTGCTCGCTCGCATTGGCCGCAGAAATCGCCAGGCCCAGCACAAGAAAAAGGTAACGCGACATGGGCATTCTCCTGCCGAAAGTGCGACGGATTATGCCAGTGCCGGTGCGTAAAAAGTGCCGCTTGTTTTCGTTATATCGATAAGAATTTTCGCACGTTGCAACGCAACGCAAACGATACTGTCAACATGCCCTAGCGGCGGTAAGAGCAGAGGGCTAGTATGAGCCGCACCCACGTCAGCCAGGAGGTAAACCATGTCGGCCAAACAGAAGCCTGTAAATACCCCGTTGCATTTACTCCAACAACTTTCGGGCAGCTTGCTCGAACATCTGGAAAGCGCATGTTCCCAAGCGTTGGCCGATGCAGAAAAACTGCTCGCCAAGCTGGAAAAACAACGCGGTAAAGCGCAAGAAAAGCTGCATAAATCCCGCACCAAACTGCAAGACGCTGCTACTGCCGGCAAGGCCAAGGCACAAGCCAAAGCCAAAGACGCGGTAAAAGAACTCGAAGACCTGCTGGATGCTCTCAAGGATCGTCAAGCTGAAACCCGCACCTACATTTCCCAACTCAAAAAAGATGCTCAAGAAAGCCTGAAATTGGCCCAGGGCGTTGGTCGTGTGAAGGAAGCCGTAGCGAAAGTGCTGGGTGCTCGTGCACCGGCTAAAGCGGCCGCCAAGCCAGTTGCCAAAACTGCTGCTGCAAAACCAGCCGCCAAGCCAGTTGCCAAAACTGCTGCTGCAAAACCAGCCGCCAAGCCAACTGCCAAAACCGCTGCTGCAAAACCAGCCGCCAAGCCAGCTGCCAAAACTGCTGCTGCAAAACCAGCCGCGAAGCCAGTTGCTAAAACCGCTGCTGCAAAACCAGCCGCGAAGCCAGCCGCCAAAACCGCTGCTGCAAAACCAGCCGCGAAGCCAGCTGCCAAAACTGCTGCTGCAAAACCAGCCGCGAAGCCAGTTGCTAAAACCGCTGCTGCAAAACCAGCCGCGAAGCCAGCTGCCAAAACCGCTGCAGCAAAACCAGCCGCGAAGCCAGCTGCCAAAACTGCTGCAGCAAAACCAGCCGCGAAACCAGTTGCTAAAACCGCTGCAGCAAAACCAGCCGCGAAGCCAGCTGCCAAAACTGCTGCTGCAAAACCGGCCGCGAAGCCAGTTGCCAAAACCGCCGCTGCAAAACCAGCCGCGAAGCCAGCTGCCAAAACCGCTGCTGCAAAACCAGCCGCCAAGCCGGCTGCCAAACCTGCTGCTGTCAAGCCAGCCGCCAAGCCAGTTGCAAAGCCTGCTGCTGCAAAACCAGCACCGGCCAAGCCAGCTGCACCTGCTGCAACCCCCGCAGCGTCCACCGCTTCAACCGCATCGGCCAGCAGCACTCCTGCACCGGTAGCGCCAGGCACCACCCCAACCAGCGCTTCCTAAGTGCCGGTGATCATGACGCGCAGCTGCTGCAGTGCGTCATGGTCAAGGTTGGCGGCATCCTCAGCCGCCAGTCCTTCCAACCACCTCTGTTGAGTCGTCTCCCCTTTCGGCCATGCCTGCGCCAACGCTTCCAGGCGCGTCAGCAATTGCCGTTCGGCATCCAGTTCCAGGGCTTTGACCCGCTCGCGTAACGCCGCCAGGGGCTCATCCTGTTGCGCCATGGCGCGCCATTGCACACGCAACTGCCGCAACGGTTCGATCACCTGTGCCTGCCACGGACGGGCTAGCTGTTGAAGCGTTCGCATACGTTCAGGCTCAAATGCCGCACCCCGCTGTTCCAGCCACGCGCCGCAAAGCAACAGGCACACGTCCGCCCCTTGCTCTTGCAAGCGCAGGCAGACGGTTTCGACGCCCGGCCGGGCGTAAGTCGAGAGGGCAAAGCTCCACAGGTCAGCGCACATATTCACACCCAAGCCAGCGGCCAACGAAGCTGGTAGACTCCGCCGCCATTATGATCCGACTTCAAAGCCTAACATTACAGCGTGGCCCGCAACGTCTTCTCGAAGACGCCGAGCTGACCCTGCACGCCGGTCACAAAGCCGGCCTGATCGGTGCCAACGGCGCCGGCAAATCCACGTTGTTCGCCCTGCTGCTGGGTGAGCTGACCCCTGATTCCGGGGACTGCTTGCTGCCGGCCGACTGGCGCATCGCCCATATGCGCCAGGAGATCGACACCCTGGACCGCATCGCGATCGACTACGTCCTCGATGGCGACCTGCGTCTGCGCCAGGTGCAACACGACCTGGCCGAAGCCGAGAAAGCCCAGGACGGCGCCGCCCAGGCCCGCCTGCATGCGGAACTCGACAGTGCCGACGGCTACACCGCCGACGCCCGCGCCCGCAAGATGCTCGCCGGCCTTGGCTTCACCAACGAACAGATGGACCGCCCGGTCGCCGACTTCTCCGGTGGCTGGCGCATGCGCCTTAATTTGGCCCAGGCGCTGATGTGCCCCTCGGACCTGTTGCTGCTCGACGAACCGACCAACCACTTGGACCTCGATGCGATCCTGTGGCTGGAAGACTTCCTCAAGAGCTATCAGGGCACCTTGCTGCTGATTTCCCACGACCGGGATTTCCTTGACGCCGTGGTCGACAACATCGCCCACGTCGAACAGAAGAAAATCACCCTCTACCGTGGCGGCTACACCGCGTTCGAACGTGCGCGTGCCGAGCGCCTGGCCCAGCAGCAGCAGGCGTTCGAGAAGCAGCAGGCGCAGCGTGCGCACATGGAAAGCTACATCGCCCGGTTCAAGGCCCAGGCCACCAAGGCCCGCCAGGCCCAGAGCCGGATCAAGGCCCTGGAGCGCATGGAAGAACTGTCGGCGGCCCACGTCGATTCGCCGTTCGACTTTGTGTTCCGCGAGTCGGTGAAGATCTCCAGCCCCTTGCTGGATCTTTCGGATGCCCGCCTGGGTTATGGCGAGAAAACCATCCTGGAGAAGGTCAAGCTGCAGCTCACCCCGGGTGCACGCATTGGTTTGCTCGGCCCTAACGGCGCGGGCAAGTCAACGCTGATCAAGAACCTCTCGGGCGAGCTGCAACCCCTGGCCGGTCGCCTGACCCGTGGCGAGAACCTGGTGGTGGGCTATTTCGCCCAGCATCAGTTGGACTCCCTCGACGCCAAGGCCAGCCCGTTGCTGCACCTGCAACGCCTGGCGCCGACCGAGCGCGAGCAAACCCTGCGCGACTTCCTCGGTGGCTTTGACTTCCGTGGCGCGCGCATCGATGAGCCGGTGCTGAACTTCTCCGGTGGCGAAAAAGCCCGCCTGGCCCTGGCGCTCATTGCCTGGGACCGCCCGAACCTGCTGCTGCTCGACGAACCGACCAACCACCTCGACCTGGAAATGCGCCTGGCGCTGACCATGGCCTTGCAGGAGTTCAGCGGTGCGGTACTGGTGGTGTCTCACGATCGCCACTTGCTCAAGAGCACCACCGACAACTTCCTGCTGGTAGCGGATGGCAAAGTCGAAGAGTTCGACGGTGACCTGGACGACTACGCGCGCTGGCTCACGGATTACCGCCTGCGCAATGCGCCGGTCAGCAACACCCCGGTCAACCCGGACAAGACCGACAAGAAAGCCCAGCGCCAGGCCGCTGCCGCACTGCGCCAGCAGTTGGCGCCGCACAAGCGCGAAGCCGACAAGCTTGAGGCCGAGTTGGGCAAGGTGCACGAGCGCCTGGCCAGGATCGAAGCCAGCCTGGGTGACAGCGCCGTGTACGAGGCGGCACGCAAGGATGAGCTGCGCGACCTGCTGGCTGAACAGGCCAAGCTCAAGGTCCGCGAAGGGCAATTGGAGGAAACCTGGATGGAAGCCCTCGAACTGCTGGAAACCCTGCAAGCGGAGCTGGAGGCGCTGTCCTGATGGAAGCCTTGCAACTGCCGTTGCCTGCGCAATGGATCGAGCCTGTATGGATCGGCGTGCAAATCCTGCTGATCCTGCTGGCCGGCTACCTCGCCCAGCGGTTTGTCGCCAAGGGCCTGACACGCCTGGGTGAGCGCTACCCGTTCCCGCCGCAATTGCTGATGCCGCTGCGTGGTGGATTGCGTTGGCTGATCATGGGCAGTGCGTTGATCTTTGTGCTGGGCCGGCTGGGTGTGTCCGCCACGGTATTGTGGACCGCACTGTCGGGGTTTGTCGCGGTGGCGGCAGTGGCGTTCTTCGCCATGTGGTCGGTGTTGTCCAACCTGCTGTGCGCGATCCTGATCTTTACCGTCGGGCCATTTCGCCTCGGTGACATCGTCGAGTTGGTGGATACCGTCGACAAGCCAGGAGTGAAGGGCAGGGTAGTGGCGATCAACTTGCTCTACACCACGCTGATCGAAGTGGAAGCAGCAGGCACCGACAGCGCCATCGTACAGGTGCCCAACAGCTTGTTCTTCCAGCGCTCGGTGCGGCGTTGGCCAGGTACCCATGTGTTCTCGGGCGACCGCTAGCGTTTACATCCTGTAAAAATCTATAGCCAGCCTCTGGTCGGCGGAGTTAGCTTAAGGCACAACAATCGCTGACTCTTTCCCGAGGTGTGCAATGGCACTCGACACGTGGCTGGCCTTTTTCCTGGCAAGTTGGATCATCTCCCTGTCCCCTGGCGCCGGCGCCATCGCTTCAATGTCCAGCGGCCTGCAATACGGTTTCCTGCGCGGTTACTGGAACGCCATTGGCCTGCAACTGGGCCTGGCAATGCAGATTGCCGTGGTGGCGGGCGGTTTGGGTGCCATTCTGGCGGCGTCGTCGACCGCGTTCTATGCGATCAAATGGTTTGGTGTGGCGTACCTTGTGTACCTGGCCGTCAAGCAATGGCGTGCCTTGCCCATGGACATGGCCGATGACGCGGCGATACGCCCGCTCGGCAAGCCGATGGCGATGATGTTCCGGGGTTTCCTGGTCAACGCCAGCAACCCCAAGGCCCTGGTGTTCATGCTCGCGGTGCTGCCGCAGTTCGTGAATCCGCAGGCGCCGCTGCTGGTCCAGTACCTGATCATCGGTGCGACGATGATCAGCGTCGATATGGTCGTAATGGCGGGGTATACGGGGTTGGCGTCCAAAGTCCTGCGCCTGTTGCGCACGCCCAAGCAGCAGAAGCGCGTGAACCGTACGTTTGCCGGGTTGTTCGTGGGGGCTGCGGGTTTCCTGGCCAGCTTGCATCGCGCAACGGCGTAAACCTCGGAACCTCTGAAGAAACCGCATTAAAAGTGTGGGAGGGGGCTTGCCCCCGATGGCGGTGTCTCAGCTACAGCTAAGCTGACTGACACCCTGCTATCGGGAGCAAGCCCCCTCCCACATTGGTTATGTGTTTCCAAAGGATTACCCTTCAGCGCAGGATCTTCGGCGCTTCATCCCTTGGCAGGTTATTACGCAACGCCGGCTGGCCAGGCTCTTGATAGCCGCCGCCCAACTGTTCCGCCAGTTGCCGTGCCACGTCCTCACCCAGCGCCTTCGACACCTCCTTCACCACGCGCGGCCGGTTCAGGCTCACGCGTATGTCGCGGCTGTTCACCAGCTTGGTGTCCTGGCCTTCGCCCATGGCGGTAAACGCCGAGGTGATTTCGTAGGTGCGGGTGTTGATCAGGCTGAAATCCGCCACCAGCGTCAGGCCCAGCACCGCCGAGTAGCTGTTGGTGTGGTCCAGGGCGTTGATGTCCTGGGTGAAGTCGATGTCTGACAGCGTGCCGAACAGCACGTAGTCCGCGCCCTTGAAGTTACCGGCCTTGATGCGCTTGATCACGTCATAGACGTCACCTTTGGCATCGGCGGTGTAGGGCGTGCCCTGCACCAGCTGGAACTGGCGGGACTTGAGGATTTCGCCCTTGATATCACCGCTGAATTTACGCAGCTCGGTCTGTTCGATGTAGCTGCTACGGCTCTCGTACTCGCTGTAGTTCGATGCACCGCTGGCGTTGTAGCTGCTTGCCTGGAAGTTGTTGCTGGCCGAAACCTGGTGGATGTACTCCTCGACCCGCGCCTGGTAGGCCAGGTCAGTCACCGCGATTTTGGGCGCGGCCGAGGCGCCAAAGGCGCAAAGCAGGCCGATCAAACCAATCCATGCACGCATCGCTTAGCGCTCCGTGGTCTTGCGGATTTCTTTTTCGTCCATCCATTCAGCCAGGCCGCTCTCGACGTCGATCAGCTGCAGGCTGAACTTGTAGAACACGTCCTTGTAGTCCGAACTGCGCTTGACGATGGAGCTGATGGAGCCTTCCAGGCGGTACTTGGCGGCGACCATGTTGCCGGTTTTGCTGACGGTGGACTTCTTGTACAAGCCGCTCTGGTTCTGCAGCTTGAGCTGGTCGACCTGGCTCTGCATGTCGGTGTTGTCACTGGCGAAGCGTGCGGTGCCGGTCTTCATCAGTTGGGTCTTGATCGACGTGGTGATCTCACGGGTATCGATGTACTCGCTGGTCTTGTTCTTTACGTCATACACCTGCACCACCGGGCGGCCTTGCAGGATGCCGGACTGGGCCAGGGAGCGGGTCATGCTTTCGGCAATCATCTGCAGGTCGGTGGAGCCGAACTCGTTGGTCACCAGTTCCACGGCCTTGGTGTCGCCGTAGCTGATATTTTTACCGCCCAGTACCGGGGAGGTGTTCGCGCAACCGCTGGCCAGGACGGCAACCACGGCGAGAATCGAGAAACGTACAAACATGGGGAAATCTCTCAGCAGCAAAAAGAATGAACGGCTCAAGGGGTTTTGACTTCAAGGCGGAAGTCCGCGGCCTGGGGCACATTGGCAATGGCGGGCAGGAAGGTCGCCTGGTTGGCGTACAGGTTCAGCACCTTCCAGGGCTCTTCATCGCCTACGGGGAAACCATCGGCGCCCAGCCAGGCGAAGCGGTAATACATCATCTGGTTACTGCTGGTGATGTTGCTCAGTTGCACCTTGGCGGTAAGGAAACCGTTCTCGCGGGCCACACGAATGGCGCCGACCGCGATGCCCTTGAACTTGCCCATCACCACGATTTTGCTCGCAGCACTGCCAGGTTCCGGCGGCGGCTGGGTCGCGCAGCCGGCAAGCAGGACCAGCGCCAGGGCGCCGAGGATGAAGTGACGCATAGCGTGCTCCTTAAGGTTGTTTGAGGGTGGCAATGGCCTGGGGCGGATTGTTCGGCACCACATGGGCGGCCAGGCCACCGGCGAACACCTGGTTGCCGACCACGCGCAGCGTGATCACCTGGTAGCGCTGATCAGCCTTGATCGTCACCCGCGTGCCACCCAGGGCGTTGGGCAGGCTGACCTGGTGCTCGCCGCGCTTGAGGCGCAGGCGGGACACTTGGGTCATGTCCGGCAAGGTGCGCCAGGTGCGGGTGTCGGCGCCCTCGGTTACGGCCGAGGCGATACCCAGTACCAGGCCTGCCATGGGGTTGGTCTTGTTCAGGTTGTTCTGCGCCACACCACGGGTTACCGCACGCACGGTGGTGCGCAGAATGATCCCTGGCATGTCATCCCGCAGGGCGCGGCGGGACATGGCAGTGGTGCTGTTGAGCGCCGTGAGGTTCTGTTGCTGGCCATCGACACCGATCTGGGCGAAGGTCGCCGTGGAGGTGTCGGCCTTGATCACCGGGAACGACAGCGGGGTGATCACCAGGTTGCCATTGATCGGGATGGGCAGCGGCAGGCGGATCGAGTCGCGGGCGGGTGCGAGACCGCTCTGCACCACGATCAGCACGTCGGTTTCATCGGCGCCGACCTTGGATTTATCCAGGTCGAGCAACGCTTTTTCCAGCAGTGGTGTGTTAGGACGCAGCTCGACGGCCTTGCGATAACCGGGGGCGGCCAGGTCTTTTTCGCCCAGGGCTTCGTAGACGAAGCCGGCCAGGTAATGGCTGAACGCACTTTGGTAGCTGTTCTTCAGGCCGACCACTTCCGGCGCGTCGAGGGCTTGCACCGGGTAGCCGTGCAGGTCCTTGAGCTGGGTGGTCACGCCCTGGCGCTCGGCGTCGTCTTCGCGCTTGAGGTATTCCTTGTCGCGCAGGTCGGCGATCACCGCTTCGCGTTCGTGGGTCTTCTTGATTTCGGTGCGTGCACCGTCGAAGTCGTTCAAGGCCAGCAGGTTCAGGGCCATCTGCGTGGTCAGCATGACTTTTTCGTAGTCATAGCCTTCGTAGCGACGCACCTTGTCGTTGGCCAGGAAGCTGCCGAACTGGGACAGGTACTTTGCGCCGTCGAACTTGACCGACTCTTCCCACTTGTAGACTTGCAGGTCGGCGCTGCGCCAGGCGGTCTGGCTGCCGGTCAGGTCGCCCTTGGCCCGCAGCAACTCGCCCTTTTCGAAGAAATACAGCAGGTCTTTGTCTTCGCCGGTGTTGTTCTTTTCCAGCAGGGTCAGGGCGGCGTCGACATTGCCGGTGGCCAGTTGCTGGTTGGTAGCTTGCAGCTCTGAGTCGTAGCTGCGGAACATTGAACAGCCGGAGAGCAAGGTGACTGCCGCGAGCGTGAGCGGAGTTAAGGCGCGAAAAGCCATGTGACTTCTTCCCTGAAAGTAGCCGACCGATGTGGTAATCCCTCATAAAAACGAGGAACGAAATTCCCTTTCGCACTAACAGGGCGCGGCATTATAAGCACCATTAATGGCAAAACAATGGCTTTTTGCTTTGATTGGTCGACATAGATGCCACTACCGCGCGGCTGAAATTCCCCTCCCGCTCAAACGACAAATCACTAACGCCTTGAGTCAAACCCTTTAAGGCTTAACAATGTGTTACTTCGTATTTCCACTTGAGATTCATTCATGACTGGTCCCTTCCGTTTTCTCGCCTGGCTGCTGTTGCCGGCGTTGATGTCGTGCAGCTTCAACCTGTTGGCCGCGACCGCCGAGGGCGCCCCACAGGCCCTGCATTTGCTGGACTACATTGGCGCTGACTACCCGCCTACGGTGCAGGCGGGCAAGGTGGTGGATGATTCGGAATACCGTGAGCAGGTGGAGTTTCTTGGGGTATTGCAGGGGTTGGTGGCGGATTTGCCGCAAAGGCCCGAGCGTGCGGAGTTGGTGAAGGGCGTCAATGAACTGCTGGCCGCTGTCACCGCTCACGCAGATGGCGCGACCGTTGCTCGCCAGGCCCGCCAGTTGGGGGCCAAGCTGGCAGTCGCGTATGAAGTCAGCCAAGCCCCGGCCATCACGCCCGACCCGACGCGCGGCGCACCGCTCTACGCCCAGCACTGCTCGGTGTGCCACGGTACTGCCGGTGCTGGCGATGGCCCGGCCGGCGTGGGGATGACGCCGCCACCTGCCAACTTGACGGATGCAGCACGCCTGGACCGCCTGAGCCTCTACGCGATCTACAACACCCTGGGCCTGGGTGTCGAAGGCACCGACATGCCGTCTTTCGCCGACCAACTGGACGACCGCCAGCGCTGGGACCTGGCCACCTACATCGCCGGTTTCACCGCCGACCCGGCCGCCGCGAAAAGCGAACAACCCTTCAATCTCGCCGACCTGGCCCGTCAGACACCTGATGAAGTGCTGGCCGCAAGCGGCGCGGCGGCTGCCACGACCTTCCGCGCCCAGCGTGCGCAACCGCCGCAGGTCAAGCGTGGCCCGGCGCAGTTGCTCGATTACACCGCCACCACCTTGGACAAAAGCCTCGCGGCGTTCCGCAACGGTGACCACGACCAGGCCTATGACTTGTCGGTAGCGGCCTACCTCGAAGGCTTCGAGTTGGTGGAAAGCTCTCTGGATAACGTCGACGCCAATGTACGTAAGGACACCGAGAAGGCCCTGATGGCTTACCGGCAGTCGTTGCAGGACGGCCTGCCGATCGAGCAGGTGCAGCAGCGCCTGGACGTGGCCAAGGGCAAGCTCGCTGAATCCGCAGGCTTGCTGGGCAGCGATGGCTTGAGCTGGTCGTTGAGCTACATCTCCGGTCTGCTGATCCTGCTGCGTGAAGGCCTGGAAGCGATCCTGGTGCTGGCGGCGATCCTCGCCTTCCTGCGCAACACGGGCCAGCAATCGGCGGTGCGCAGCGTCAACGTCGGCTGGGGCCTGGCACTATTGGCCGGCTTGGCCACCTGGGCGTTGGCGGCGTATGTGATAGACGTCAGCGGCGCCCAGCGCGAATTGCTCGAAGGCTGCACGGCGCTGTTCGCCAGTGTAATGGTGCTGTGGCTTGGCGTATGGATGCACGACCGCCGCCATGCTGCGGCATGGCAGGACTACATCAAGAGCAGCCTGGTGGGCGGCGGTGGGCGTTTCGGGTTTGCCATGCTGGCGTTTTTCTCGGTCTACCGCGAGCTGTTCGAAGTGATCCTGTTCTACGAAACTCTGTGGCTGCAAGCGGGCCCGGCCGGGCACAACGCGGTGCTGGCGGGTGGTGCCACGGCGTTGGTGCTGCTGGTGGGCCTGGCCTGGGTGATCCTGCGCGGTTCGGCGAAACTGCCGCTGGCGCTGTTTTTCGGCATCAACGCGGCGCTGCTGTGCGCGCTGTCGGTGGTGTTTGCCGGCCATGGCGTCAAAGCGTTGCAGGAAGCCGGCATCTTTGGCACACGGCCGGTGGCGTTCTTTGACTTCGACTGGCTGGGCATCCACGCCGATGCGTACTCGTTGAGTGCACAGGCCTTGGCGATCCTGGCGATTATGGTGTTGTATGGCCGCAGTCGCCTGGCTGAAAAACGCCGGGTGGTGGCCTGACCATGCGGGTATGGATCGACGCCGACGCCTGCCCTCGGGCCGCCAAGGACCAGGTGGTGAAGTTCGCCCTCAAGCGCCAGTTCGAAGTGGTATTGGTGGCCGGGCAGAGCCAGATCAAGCCGAGCTTCTCGTGTGTGAAGTTGATCGTGGTGCCCAGTGGACCGGACGCCGCAGACGATTATTTGGTCGAGCACGCAGTACCCGGTGAGCTGGTGATCTGCAGCGATGTACCGCTGGCTGATCGTCTGGTGAAGAAGGGCGTCACCGCCCTCGACCCACGGGGCAAGGAGTTCAGCCCGGCGAACATGAGCGAACGGTTGGCGGTGCGTAACTTGTTCACTGACCTGCGCGAGCAAGGTCAGATGGGCGGTGGTCCCCCACCCCATGGGGAAAAGGACAAGCAGGCGTTTGCCAACTCACTTGACCGCATCCTGACCAAATTGATGCGCCAGGCCTGACCTTGTGGCGAGGGTACTCGCCACACCAGGCCGGCTTACTACCGTTAAGTTCACGGCTCCCTCATCAATCGTTCTCGTGGGTCAGCTCCAGCACCCGATCCACCAGCTTGTTGATGCCTGACGCCACCTCGCTGATGTTCTTGCCCAGCATATAGGCCGGCGTGCTTACCAACTTGCGTGCTTTGTCCTCGACAATGTCTTCCACTGTGCATTCGTGGTGGGTGGCGCCCATTTTGTCGAGGGCGGCGGCGGTGTCGGCATCGTTGCCGATGGTGCAGGTCACTCCCGGGCCGTAGATCTTCGCGGCCAGAGCCGGCGAAATGCAGATCAGCCCCACCGGCTTGCCTGCTTCTGCAAAGGCTTCAGCCAGCGCCAGTACCTGCGGGTTGACGCTGCAAGCGGCGCCCTCCAGGGCAAAGTCCGACAGGTTCTTCGCCGCACCAAACCCGCCGGGTACGATCAACGCATCGAAGTCTGCGGCACTCGCCTCGGCAATGTCCTGCACGGCACCTCGGGCAATGCGCGCCGATTCCACCAGCACATTGCGCGACTCGGGCATTTCCTCGCCCGTCAGGTGGTTGATCACGTGCAACTGCGCAATATTCGGTGCAAAACATTGGACCTGAGCGCCGCGCTGATCCAGGCGCAGCAAGGTGATCACGCTTTCGTGGATCTCTGCGCCGTCGTACACGCCACAGCCGGAAAGGATCACTGCAATCTTTTTGCTCATGGGCATTTCTCCTGGGGTCTTGGCGTTAAATGTCTACTAATTTGTAACCTGTTGCCAATGGGATCTCGCACCGCTGCACCTAATCTTGATGTAACAAAAATAGATCGGACCAGACCATGGACTTCGTGCCTTACGCGGTACCGTTTTTCATTGCCTTGATCGTAGTGGAGCTGCTCGCCGACCGTTGGCGTGGCCAGCGCAACTATCGCGTGGCGGACGCCATCAACAGCCTCAGCACCGGCGTACTGTCCACCACCACCGGGCTGTTGACCAAGGGTGTGGGGCTGCTGACCTACGCGTTTGCCCTCAAGCACCTGGCGCTGATCGAGCTGTCTGCCCAGAGTGTCTGGACCTGGGTATTCGCCTTTGTGTTCTACGACTTCTGCTACTACTGGCTGCATCGAATGGGGCACGAGCGCAATATCCTCTGGGCCGCGCACTCGGTGCATCACCAGAGCGAGGACTACAACCTCAGCACCGCCCTGCGCCAGACCAGCACCGGCTTCCTGCTGAGCTGGATTTTCTACCTGCCCCTTGCCGTGCTTGGCGTGCCGCTGGTGGTGTTTATCAGTGTGGCGTCCCTTAACCTGCTGTATCAATTCTGGGTGCATACCCGACACGTGCCCAAGCTTGGCTGGTTCGAGTGGTTTTTCGTCACGCCATCCAATCATCGGGCCCACCATGCACAGAACGCTCTCTACATGGATCGCAACTACGGCGGGGTGTTCATTCTTTGGGACAGGCTGTTCGGCACCTTCCAGGAAGAAGACGACAACGAGCCGGTGATTTTCGGCGTGACCACGCCCTTGGCCAGCTGGAATCCGTTGTGGGCCAACCTGCAGTTTTATGCACAGCTTTGGCGTGATGCACGGCGTACCGAAAGTAAGTGGGACAAGCTGCGCATCTGGTTCATGCGCACTGGTTGGCGCCCGGCGGACGTGAAGGCCAAGTACCCGTTGGCCAAGCCGGATTTGAGTCAGTTCCGCAAATTCGAAGTGCCGCTGGACGCGCGCCAACAGGTCTACATCGCCCTGCAGTTCGCGGCGTATGTGGGTTTTGGCAGCTATTTGATGAATGTCGGCGAGGGTCTGCCCACCGCAGCGCTGATTCTCGGCTGGAGTGCGATGGCGCTTGGATTGTTTACCCTGGGCGTGGCCCTGGAGAATCGCCCGTGGGCGTTAAAGGCCGAACTGATGCGCCTGGCGCTGAATGTGCCGCTGGTGTGGCTGGCGCCGCTGGTCGGGCTGTGGCCGGCGAGCAACCTGGGTTGGTTGGGCCTGGTGAGCTACAGCCTGCTCAGCGTGATTGGCCTCTACTGTTGCAGAGGTCGGCTTACTCGACTGGTGTCTTAGGCGCTTCTACCGGAGCGGGCTCGGCGGCGGCGAGCCGCGCCTTGGCATCGGCACAGGCCTGGCGGGCGATACGGGCGTTCTTGAAACGGCGGCGCAGCCACAGGCCAAAGCCCAGCAGCAGCAAGGCGCCCAGTACCCACAGCTCGTATTTCTTGACGCTGCCCAGCATGCCTTCCAGCACGGCACCGAAGTGATAAGCCGCAGCACCCAAGGCCGCAGCCCAGATTGCAGCACCAATACCGTTGAGGATCAGGTAGCGTACTGGCGGGTAGCCTGACAGGCCGATCGCGACGGGCATTACCGTGCGTAATCCGTAGACAAAGCGGAAGCTCAGCACCCAGATATCCGGGTGCTTGCGGATATGTTCCAGGGCTTTGTCGCCCATCAATTGCCAGCGCGGCTTGCGCGCCAACAGTTTGCGGCCGTGCTTGCGGCCCATGTAATACCAAAGCTGGTCGCCGGCGTAGCTGCCGAAGAAGGCAACGACTACCACCAGGTTGATATCCATGTACCCACGGAACGCCAGGAAGCCTGCGAGAACCAGGATGGTTTCGCCTTCGAAGAACGTGCCTAGGAAGAGGGCAAAGTAGCCGAAGTCATGCAGAAATTGTTGAAGCATGGTCTGGGTGCTGGCGAAATGAACGCGCAGCCTACGCCTTCGTGAACATTCATGAAAGTATCGAGATGTGTCACGAAGTGAACAATTCCTACATTAAGCGACGAATGCGACTACAGGTCGCATCGTTAAGCACAACTGTCATACCTTCGTCATAATGCCCGCTTATAACTGCAACGCTCGCCCGTGAACCCGGGCTCAGGAGTCTGTCGTGAGTTTTACCCCTGCCAATCGCCTGTTCCCTGCTACCCGCCTGCGCCGTAATCGCCGTGATGATTTTTCTCGCCGCCTGGTTCGTGAAAACGTACTGACGACGAACGATCTGATCCTGCCGGTGTTTGTGCTCGACGGTGAAAATCGCCGGGAAGCGGTGGCATCGATGCCGGGAGTGGAGCGCTTGACCATCGATCTGCTGCTTGAAGAAGCAGCCGGTTGGGTCGAGTTGGGGATACCGGCGTTGGCGTTGTTTCCGGTCACGCCGTCTGAACTCAAGTCCCTGGACGCTGCCGAAGCCTGGAACCCGGACGGTATTGCCCAGCGCGCCACCCGCGCGCTGCGCGAGCGTTTCCCTGAGCTGGGGGTGATCACCGACGTGGCGTTGGACCCGTTCACCACCCACGGGCAGGATGGCATTCTGGACGAAGAAGGCTATGTTCAAAACGACATCACCGTCGATGCGCTGGTCAAGCAGGCGTTGTCCCACGCGGCAGCAGGCGCCCAGGTGGTTGCGCCGTCGGACATGATGGACGGCCGCATCCAGGCGATTCGCGAAGCCCTGGAACTGGCCGGCCACGTCAATGTACGGATCATGGCCTACTCGGCCAAGTACGCCAGCGCCTACTACGGCCCGTTTCGCGATGCGGTGGGCTCGGCCCTCAACCTGGGTAAGGCCAACAAGGCTTCGTACCAGATGGACCCGGCCAACAGCCATGAAGCCTTGCACGAAGTGGCGGCGGATTTGGCCGAAGGCGCCGACATGGTGATGGTCAAGCCGGGGATGCCGTACCTGGACATCCTTTACCGGGTCAAAGAGGAATTCAAGGTGCCGACCTTTGTGTATCAGGTCAGTGGCGAATACGCCATGCACATGGCTGCAATAAAAAATGGCTGGTTGAGTGAAGGGGTAATCCTTGAATCCTTGACGGCCTTTAAACGTGCCGGGGCTGATGGCATCCTGACCTATTTCGCCGTCCGCGCCGCCCAATTGCTTAGAGAGCAACAATAGCCCTCACAGGAACATTCGATGAATACCGAAGGACTCTCCGAAGTTGCCGTAAAAGACGCTCACCCGGTGGTGGAACAAGTCTCCGAGACCCCGCCGGAGCACGAGCCGGTCGCGCCTGTGGTGGTAGCCGAAGCGCCAGCCCCAGCCCCGGTGGCCGCCGTAGTGACCAACCTCGATGACAGCAGCCTGTACATCCACCGCGAGCTGTCACAACTGCAATTCAACATCCGCGTGCTCGAGCAGGCGCTGGATGAGACCTACCCGTTGCTGGAACGCCTGAAGTTCCTGCTGATTTTCTCCAGCAACCTGGACGAGTTCTTCGAAATCCGTGTCGCCGGCCTCAAGAAACAGATCACCTTTGCCCGTGAACAAGCCGGCGCGGACGGCCTGCAGCCGCACCAGGCCCTGGCGCGCATCAGCGAGCTGGTGCATGGCCATGTGGACCGCCAATACGCGATTCTCAACGACATCCTGCTGCCGGAACTGGAAAAACATCAGGTCCGCTTCATTCGTCGTCGTCACTGGACCACCAAGATCAAAACCTGGGTGCGCCGTTACTTCCGTGACGAGATTTCACCGATCATCACCCCAATCGGCCTCGACCCGACGCACCCGTTCCCGTTGCTGGTGAACAAGAGCCTCAACTTTATCGTCGAGCTGGAAGGGATCGATGCCTTCGGTCGCGATTCGGGCCTGGCGATCATCCCGGCGCCGCGCTTGCTGCCACGGATCATTAAGGTACCGGAAGAGGTGGGGGGCGCTGGCGATAACTATGTATTCCTGTCGTCGATGATCCATGCCCACGCCGATGACCTGTTCCAAGGCATGAAGGTCAAGGGCTGCTACCAGTTCCGCCTGACCCGTAACGCCGACCTGGCGCTGGATTCCGAAGACGTCGAAGACTTGGCCCGTGCCCTGCGCGGCGAGCTGTTCTCGCGGCGCTACGGCGACGCGGTGCGCCTGGAAGTGGCGGATACCTGCCCCAAACATCTGTCGGACTACCTGCTCAAGCAGTTCAACCTCGCCGAGTCCGAGCTGTACCAGGTCAACGGTCCGGTGAACCTCACGCGGCTGTTCAGCATTACTGGCCTGGACAGTCATCCGGAACTGCAATACACCCCGTTCACCCCGCAGATCCCGAAACTGCTGCAAAACAGCGAGAACATCTTCAGCGTGGTGAGCAAGCAGGACATCCTGCTGCTGCACCCGTTCGAGTCCTTCACCCCGGTGGTCGACCTGCTGCGCCAGGCCGCCAAGGACCCACACGTGTTGGCTGTACGCCAGACGCTGTACCGCAGCGGCGCCAACTCGGAAATCGTCGACGCGTTGGTAGACGCCGCGCGCAACGGCAAGGAAGTCACCGCGGTGATCGAGTTGCGGGCACGCTTTGATGAAGAGTCCAACCTGCAACTGGCCAGCCGCCTGCAAGCGGCCGGTGCGGTCGTGATCTACGGCGTGGTGGGCTTCAAGACCCACGCCAAGATGATGCTGATCCTGCGCCGCGAAGCCGGTGAGATCGTGCGTTACGCCCACCTGGGTACCGGCAACTACCACGCCGGCAACGCCAAGCTCTATACCGACTACAGCCTGCTGACTTCCGACGACGCCTTGTGTGAGGACGTTGGCAAGTTGTTCAGCCAATTGATCGGCATGGGCAAGACATTGCGCATGAAGAAGCTGCTGCACGCGCCGTTCACCCTGAAGAAGGGCATGCTCGACATGATTGCCCGCGAGACCCAGTTCGCCCTCGAGGGCAAACCGGCGCACATCATCGCCAAGTTCAACTCGCTGACCGATCCGAAGATCATCCGCGCGCTGTACAAGGCCAGCCAGTCCGGCGTGCGTATCGACCTGGTGGTGCGTGGCATGTGCTGCCTGCGTCCGGGCATTGTCGGCGTGTCGCATAACATCCATGTGCGCTCGATCATCGGCCGCTTCCTGGAACACACGCGGGTGTTCTACTTCCTCAACGGCGGCGAAGAGCAGATGTTCCTCTCCAGTGCCGACTGGATGGAGCGCAACCTCGACAAGCGTGTGGAGACCTGCTTCCCGGTCGAGGGCAAGAAGCTGATCATGCGGGTCAAGAAGGAGCTGGAAAGCTACCTCACCGACAACACCCATAGCTGGAGCCTGCAGTCGGATGGCCGTTACGTGCGTAACACGCCGACCGGCAACCAGAACCCGCGCAGTGCCCAGGCGACGTTGCTGGAGAAGTTGGGTAGCCCGATTCTCACGGTGAACTAAACACCGACGCGGTCTGAAAATGTGGGAGGGGGCTTGCTCCCGATGAAGGAGTGTCAGTCAACAGATTCATTGACTGGTCCACCGCCATCGGGGGCAAGCCCCCTCCCACATGTGTTTTTGCAGTGTTCTTTAGATCGGCTCAGCGCAGGTTCAGGCTGAACCCCACCCGTGTCAGCCACTCCGCTTCCTGGGCGAAGTCAGCCTGGGTCAGTTGGTTCTCATCCAGCCAGCCTTTCGGGAACACCACATCCAGGCTGTCGCCATTGGCGCGCAGGCTCACCTGGGGCATTTCCTGGGTGCCGCGAATGTGGTGGAACAGGATCGCGAAGCGCAGCAGGACGCACAGGCGGATCAGCTTGATGCCTTCATCACCGAACTCGGCAAACTTGTCCTTGGGAATATTGCGACGATGGCCGCGCACCAGCAGCGCAAGCATCTGTTGGTCTTCACGGGAGAAGCCCGCCAGGTCGGAGTGCTCGATCAGGTAGGCGCCGTGCTTGTGGTAATGGTAGTGGGCAATGTCCAGGCCCACTTCATGCACCTTGGCGGCCCAGCCCAGCAGTTCTCGCCACACGCCGTCTTCCAGGTCCCAGTCCTCGGCGACCTGATCGAAGGCATGCAGGGCCTTACGCTCCACGCGGGCTGCCTGCTCCAGATCGACGTGATAACGCTCCATCAACGAGCTGAGGGTGCGCTCACGTACGTCCTCGTGGTGATGACGGCCCAGCAGGTCGTAGAGCACGCCTTCGCGCAGGGCGCCGTCACAGTGGTCCATGCGTTGCAGTTCGAGGGCATCGAAGATCGCCTCGAGAATCGCCAGGCCGGCCGGGAAGATGGTGCGACGGTCGGGCTTGATGCCGTCGAAGTCGATTTTCTCTGCATCGCCCAGCTTGAACAGCTTGCGCTTGAGCCACGCGAGGCCCTCGGCGTTGACCTCGCCGGTGCCATGGCCGCCGGCCTTGAGCGCCAGGCCGATGGCACGGATAGTGCCGGACGAGCCGATGGCTTCATCCCAGGTCAGGCGGTGCAGGGCGTGTTCGATGCTCATGATCTCCAGCCGCGCCGCCGTGTAGGCCTGGGCGTAGCGTGCCGGGGTGATCTTGCCGTCCTTGAAGTAGCGCTGGGTATAGCTGACACAGCCCATCTGCAGGCTTTCACGCAGCAGCGGTTCGAAGCGCTGGCCGATGATGAACTCGGTACTGCCACCGCCGATGTCCGCCACCAGGCGCTTGCCGGGGGTGTCGGCGAGGGTATGCGACACGCCGAGGTAGATAAGGCGTGCTTCTTCACGGCCGGAAATGACTTCCACCGGGTGGCCGAGGATCTCCTCGGCGCGACGGATGAATTCGCCCCGGTTGCGGGCTTCGCGCAGGGCGTTGGTGCCGACGATTCGCACGGCGCCCAGGGGCATGCCGTTGATCAACTGGGCAAAACGCTTGAGGCAATCGAGCCCGCGCTGCATGGATTCTTCATTGAGCTGGCGTTCGTCGTCGATTCCGGCAGCCAGCTGCACTTTCTCTCCGAGCCGCTCAAGGATGCGGATTTCGCCGTTCTGGGCCTTGGCCACGACCATGTGAAAGCTGTTGGAGCCCAGGTCGATGGCGGCGATCAGGGACAGATTCTTGGCTTGGGATTGCGGCATGGTTAGGGGGTCTCGGTCGATAACCTTACCATCGTGCCACGATCGACCGCTGACGCCAACGCGTAGTGCTCCGTGAATTTCTCTGCGCTCGTCTGTAGGGGATTTTTGTGGAAAGTGTAGGGTGTCTTTTCATGCTTCTGTTGACGCATTCGCGTAGTTCTGTAGGGGCATTTAACTTCAGATTTTTATAAGGCGAAATATGATTTCGCCTACAACTTTGGAGGCGGTTCGCTATTGGTTTTTATGTTCAGGACTACTGTCTTGGTGGGTTGGGCCGACAGTTTGTTTTTATCGCTCCCACAATAAACACGGTATTGCCTTATTCTTTATTCGGGCCTTGAGGCGACAGACTGTCATTCGGCAATCGTGCCGTGGCGCTATTTATTTATGGCTTGTGTCTTCGAGGCAAAAATAAGTACGCCTGATAACTTTAAGTGACAGGTCGACTATGAAAAAAATTGTTGGATTGACTCTCGGTATTGCTTGGCTGGCCGCCGCCTTCAACGTCCATGCATCCACCAGTGCCGAGCTGATCGTCAGGGGGACGATCAAGCCAGCCGCCTGCAACCTCAGCATGACCGGTGGTGGCATCATCAACTACGGCGACATTCCCTCTGGCCAATTGCTGCCAACGGCATTCAACCCATTGGCGGAAAGAACCGCCCCGTTGACCGTCACTTGCGGCACCACGCCTGCTACGTTCGGACTGAAATTCGTCGACCTGCAGGCGGCCAGCAAGGTCCCGGGCATCCTCAATGTGCTCGGCTCAGGCTATACCGAGGTGCACAATTATGGCCTGGGTACTGCGAACGGCCGGCGAACCGGCGGCTTTGCGGTCACCCTCAGGGACCTCAGGTCGTCGAGTACAGTACTGTCGCCCATCATGCGTGTCGGTAACGGTGCCTGGCAGAACAGCGACGGCAAGGTCGCCCAATCGCCCACTCAGTATTCATGGCGCAGTGGCACAACCATCACCCCGGCCTCAATCGCTCAGTTGACCGGAACTATCGCGGTGCGGGCGGTGATCAACAGGGGGCAGGATCTGGACCTGAGTCGTGACATTACCCTGGATGGGCGCGCGACACTTGAGTTGAGTTACATCTAAGCGATCAAACTGCAGCCGATAAAGAAGCTGCGTGCTTCTTGTCGGCTGTTTTTATGTGGTCGTCTGGATAAACAAACAACTTCAAGTTCGTGGGGAGCACTGAGTGTTTAGTCTTTCATTAATAAATAATGCACGGTTGTTTTGTGCGGGCGCGTGTCTGTGTTTTACCGGTATTGCATTAGCCGACGGTATGTTGCCGGAAACTACGGTGGTTGTGCTTTATGAAGCCCAGGGCGAAGCCACGCTGAACATCAAGAATACCGACGCGGTGCCAGCGCTGCTTCACTCGGTCGTGGAAAATGTGCCCGAGGATATGGAGTCGCTGTTGATTGTGACGCCACCCATTACCCGCGTGGAGGCGGGGGAAACTCAATTGGTGCGTTTCATCAGCACCTTGAAGGAGCCACTGAAGACCCAGCGGTTGAAACGCGTGTCTTTCGAAGGCATCCCCCAGGCGCGCGCCGCAGGCGGTGCGACTATCGGCATCACGCTGCGACAGAATTTGCCGTTGATCCTTCACCCGAAAGATCTGCCGGTTCATCACACGCCCTGGGAACTGCTGAAGTGGGCGCGCGCAGGGGCGGGGCTGACGGTTCACAACGACAGTGCCTATGTAGTGCGCCTGATTCCGCAGGTGCGGCTGCTGCCACAGGGAGCCTTGGCGACCTTGCCGCGCACTTACGTGTTGCCGGGGGAAACGCTGACGCTGAAGGTGGATGGCGCGTTGGAAGGGGTAACAGACGTCGAGATCCAGCCGGCCACGCTCTACGGCTTTTCGGCGGACAGCTTCCGGGCTCCGATCAATGCCGACAGGGGTTAATCGACCCATGGCCAACCTGTCGAATAACAAACGAGTGGCTTCTTTGCGGCCGTCTCGGCCCACTCTGCTGATGGGGGTTGCGACACTATGGGGCTTGCCTGGCCTGGCCCCCGCAGTGGAGTTGGGGGAGGGTTTCGACCTGGCTGCACTGACTACCCACGGCATTGATCCGAAGGTCTCCGACTACTTTCGCAGTGCGGCGCGCTTTCGCGAAGGTGTTCATGTGGTGGGGTTGCGGGTCAATGGCAACCCGCTCGGGTTGGTCGATGCCCGGTTCGACTCGCAAGGGCAGCTGTGTTTCACCCCGGGGCTGCTCGATAAAGCCGGATTGGTGAAGCCCGAAGGCATTATCCGCAAGGGCGCTACGGCGGACCTGGCCTGCCACGACTTCCTGGGTGCTTTCCCGGCCACGATGGTGCGGCTGCGCCCAGGAAATGACGAAGTGGCGCTGGTAGTGCCGACCGGATCACTGCGTGAACCGCAGTGGGAGGCTGGCCAGTTTGCCCGGGGCGGGGCGGCGGCGTTGTTCAACTATGACGTGCAGGGATTCGACAGTTATTCGAACAATGGAAGCAATCGTTTTGTTTCGGCCTATACCGAGGCGGGTTTCAACCTGGGCGATTGGATTGTCCGCAGCCGCCAATTTTATGTGTCCGACAATGGAGTGACACGCAACGAGCATCTGTATGCCTATGCGCAGCGGGATATTGCCGCGTTGCAATCGACCTTTCAGGTAGGTCAGCTCTCCAGCAACAACCCGCTGTTTGGCGGTGTTCAGCTGTCCGGTGTGCAGTTTTCCCCTGATGGTCAGTCGCGCACGCCGGCGGGCAGTAACAATGCTGTGGTGGAGGGGCTGGCGCAGAGCCAGTCGCGGATTGAAGTACGTCAATCGGGAGTGTTGATCCACAGCACACTGGTGCCCGAGGGACCGTTCCGGCTGACGGGCTTGCCATTGCTCAACGGCACCAGCGACCTGGAGGTCAGCGTCATCGATGTGCGAGGTGCCAAGCGCAGCTTCGTGGTACCTGCGGCCTCATTTGCCGGGAGCGCCCCGGCGGAGCCTGGCTACTATCTCTCCTTGGGCAAGGTGCGTAGAAATGCGCATGAGGAAGGCCCGACTCCGGTCGTTGCCATGGGCAGCGGCACCTGGGGTTTGGGGCGAGACTCCTCTGCGGGCTTCGGCTTGTTGGGCTCCGATGAGTATGGGGCGGCAGGAGGCACCCTGAGCAGCGTGTTTTTCCAGCGGGTTTCTGTTGGCGCACGTCACAACGTTTCCCGGGACAGCCGTAATACGGTGTTCGGATCACGCAGCAGCGTGTCCGCGAGCAGCCCGGTGAGCGCCAACATCGATCTTAATCTCAGTGTCACTACGCAAAGCCATGGCTATCGCGAGGTCCTTGAAGCTGGCCGATCGGCCAGGACCGACGAGCTGGATGCACGCTTCAAGCGTCAGTACACGGCGGGTGTGAGCTGGGTCGACAACACGCTGGGTGCATTTTCCGTGGGGTATACCCGCAGTTCCCAGTTTGATGGGCAGTCGGCCGACCATGTGTTTGCGGCATGGAACAAGTCGTTCCGCTATGCGGACGTCGCATTGGTCGCTGACTCTCAGGTAGGCGGTACTTCGGCACGCCGCGATGCCCTGAGTGAGGGCCGTCGGCGCGTTACAGTCGAGGACAGTGATCTGTCCGTGCGGCTGCAGGTCAGCGTACCCCTGGGCAGCGACCGGCGGGTGAACAGCTATGTCAGCAAGCGTGGCAATCAGTCCCGAGCCGGTACGGCGCTCAGTGAGCGGGTCAATGAGTATGTGAATTACGAGGTCGGTGTCGAACGCGACCTCAGCGCCCGGGAGCAATCGATACGCGGCCAGGTGGACCTGATGCCACGCTACACCCGCGTTGGCCTGGGGGCCAGTCGCGACCCATCGGGCACCAGTTACACGGGGCAGTTGCAAGGTGGCGTGGTGGCTCACGCAGGCGGCGTGACCTTCTCGCCGTATGCCATCCAGGACACCTTTGGCATCGCATCGGTAGGGGATATCGGCTCTGCCAAACTCGACACGCCCTACGGTCCGGTGTGGACCGACTTCAGCGGGCAGGCCGTGATCCCAGGCTTGCCCGCCTACACGAACAGCCGCATCGAAGTGCAGACCCAGTCCTTGCCCAAGCGCGTTGACCTGAAGAACGGCACCCGGGTGCTTGCCCCTGGGCGAGGGGCCGTCAATACCGTCGCATTCGATGTGGTGACAGTGCGTCGTGTGTTAGTCACGGCCACTGATCAACAAGGGCGAACACTGCCTCAGGGTGCTTCGGTGTTCGACAAAAACAATCGCTTCCTGACCAGTGTGGTGGGTGACGGCATGATCTTTCTGAACGACTTCAATGACTCGCAACACCTGCGCGTTGCATTGCCGGACTCCTCCTCGTGCCTGCTCAACCTTGCTCCCGAGACCAAGGCCGACCATGACAAGTTCTATGAGACAACATCGGCGGTGTGCCATGGTCGTTAAGCTGAAAATCGCGGGTTTTTTCGCAGTACTCTGCACGCTGTCGATGGCCGGTGGAGTTCGCGCCGAAAACTGCCAGCTGTCCGTCAGCCAGGCGTATATCGACTATGGCGTCATTCGCAGGGAGGCGCTTGTCGAGAGCCGTTCAATCGCGCTGGGTACGCGCAGGGTGCACCTGAACGTACTGTGCGCAGAGCCGGCAGCTATCGCGTTGCGATTTACCGGCGTGGCCGACGGGCAAGGTTATCGGTTTGGGCGTCATGGGCGATTCAGCCTGACTCTCAAGCACGCCCAGGTGGATGGGCGTGCCGTCGAATGGGCGCAGGCCCACCTTCCGGGTAAGGCGTTCGACGGGCAGTTATTGCCGGGCCAGGTCCTGGTCGCTCGGGCGGTGGGAAAGCGATTGACTGCCCAGGTTGAAGTCGACACCGACCTGCCCGCCAACGCCCTGCAAGTCAGCAATCAAGTGGTGCTGGAGGGGCGCGGCAGTTTCGAACTGGTCAGTCCGGCTGTTCCACTGAGCCGATGAAGTTGGCGAACTCGGGGGTTTGCGGGTTGGCGAACAGTACCTTGGGATCGCCGACTTCGTGCACCTTGCCTTGGTGCATGAACACCAGCTTGTCGCCGACTTCCCGGGCGAATCGCATTTCGTGGGTGACCATGATCAGGGTCATGCCGTCCTTGGCCAGTTGGCGCACCACGCTGAGCACTTCATTGACCAGCTCCGGGTCCAGGGCCGAGGTGATTTCATCGCACAGCAGCACCTTGGGCGACATGGCCAGGGCGCGGGCGATGGCAACCCGCTGTTGCTGGCCGCCGGACAGGCGATCGGGGAAAGCGTCGAATTTCTCGCCCAGCCCCACGCGCTCGAGCATCTGCCTGGCCAGTTGGGCCGCCTTGGCCTTGGGCACTTTCTGCACGACCTGTGGTGCAAGCATGACGTTTTCACCCACCGTCAGGTGCGGGAACAGGTTGAACTGTTGGAACACCATGCCGACTTTCTGCCGCAGGCTGCGCAGGTCGGCCCGGGCCGCATCGAGGTATTCACCATCGACTTCGATCACGCCGTCATTGATCGACTCCAGGCCATTGAGGGTGCGCAGCAAGGTGGACTTGCCCGAGCCGCTGCGGCCGATGATTGCCACCACCTGGCCTTCTTCAACGGTCAGGTCGATGCCCTTGAGGACGTGGTGATCGCCGTAATACTTATGCAGAGCGGAAATTCTAAGCAGAGGCATGCAGTCTCCTTTCCAGGTAGCGCGCACTGAGGGACAAGGGGTAGCAGAGCAGGAAGTAACCGAGGGCCACCAGGCCGTAGACCATAAAGGGCTCGAAGGTGGCGTTGGCGAGCATGCCGCCGGTCTTGGTCAGTTCGGTAAAACCGATGATTGAAGTGACAGCGGTGCCTTTGACCACTTGCACCGAGAACCCAACGGTGGGCGCCACTGCAATACGCAGGGCTTGGGGCAGGATCACGTAGCGCAGTTGTTCAAGCGGATTCAACGCCAGGCTGGCCGATGCTTCCCACTGGCCGTGGGCGATGGAGTCGACGCAGCCGCGCCAGATTTCGGCGAGGTAGGCGCTGGTAAACAGCGTCAAGGCGATCGCGGCCGCCAGCCAGGGCGAAATATCCACGCCGAGCAGGGCAATGCCGAAAAAAACCAGGAACAGCTGCATCAACAACGGTGTGCCCTGGAACAGTTCGATATAGGTGCGCGCAACATTGCGCGCGAATGCCTTGCGGCTGATGCGCAGGGTCATCACCAGCAAGCCGATCAGGCCGCCGCCGATAAACGCCACGAGCGACAGCAACAGCGTCCACTGCAGGCCCGTAAGCAGGTTGCGCACGATGTCCCAGAAGGAAAAATCACTCATCGGCTGTTCCTCATCACAAAGCGGCGGCCGATCCAGTTGAGCAGCTGGCGAATCATCAACGCCATGCACAGGTACACCAGGGTGGTCAGGGCATAGGTTTCGAACGCGCGGAAATTGCGCGACTGGATAAAGTTGGCGGCAAAGCTCAGCTCCTCGGTGGCGATCTGCGAACACACCGCCGAACCGAGCATCACGATGATGATCTGGCTGCTCAGGGCCGGCCACACCTTGCCCAGCGCCGGCAGCAGCACCACATGGCGAAACGCTTCGAAGCGCGTCATCGCCAGCGCAGCGGCGGCTTCCAGTTGCCCACGTGGGATGGCCTGGATACCGGCGCGGATGATCTCCGTGGAGTAGGCTCCCAGGTTGATCACCATCGCCAATACGGCTGCTTGCCACTCGGTAATTTTCAATCCCAGGGAAGGCAGGCCGAAGAAGATGAAGAACAACTGCACCAGGAACGGTGTGTTGCGGATCAACTCGACATACACACCGAAGAACCAGGCAAATGGCTGGATCTTCCACGCCCGCACCACGGCGCCGACAGTGCCCAGGGCGACGCCCAGGATTGCGCCGATGGCAGTCAGCTCAAGGGTGAACAGCGCGCCGCGCAACAGTAGGTCGGTATTGGCCAGCACCGGCACAAAGTCGAATTGATAGGCCATCAATCAGCTCCGCTTCAGAGATCAGCAGGCAATGGTTCTTTGAGCCACTGCATCGCGTTCTTTTCCAGGCTGCCGTCAGCCTTGGCCGCGACCAGGATCTGGTTGACCTTCTCCAGAAGCGCTGGCTCGTTCTTGTTCACGCCCACGTACACCGGCGAGTCCTTGAGCTTCACTTTCAACGCTGGCACGCGTTTCGGGTTGCGTTCGCTGATTGCCACCATCACCACGTTGCCGCTGGCGATCAGGTCGACCTGGCCGGCCAGGTAGGCGGCGATGGTGGAGTTGTTGTCTTCGAAGCGCTTGATAGTGGCTTCCTTCGGCGCTACAGCGGTCAGCTCGATGTCTTCGATGGCTCCACGGGTCACGCTGATGGTCTTGCCCTTGAGGTCGTCGGTGCTGCTGATGGCGGCATCAGGCGGGCCGAACACGGCCAGATAGAACGGTGCGTAGGCCTTGGAGAAGTCGATGACCTTTTCACGCTCGGGGTTCTTGCCCAGGCTGGAGATCACCAGGTCGACCTTGCCGGTGGTGAGGAACGGGATGCGGTTGGTGCTGTTGACCGGGGTCAGCTCCAGCTTGACCTTAAGTTGGTCGGCCAGCAGCTTGGCGGTGTCGATGTCCAGACCACGGGGCTTCATGTCGGGGCCGACCGAGCCGAACGGCGGGAAGTCCTGGGGCACGGCGACCTTGAGGGTGCCACGGGCGACGATATCGTCCAGACCGTTGGCCTGGGCGGGTGCCTGGCTCAGCATCAGGCTGGCAAACAGGGCAGTGAGCAGGGCGCTGAAGCGCTTGGTCATGGCAACTCTCCGAGAAGGGCGAAGGAATTTTCTGGATTTGCTCAGTGCATAGCCCATGCCAGTACTGCTCGGATTGTCTGTGAGGCTCGAGTTTGTTGAGGTTCAGTGGTCTTACTGGTCTGAACAGTGCTGCGCGTTTTCGCACCCTTTTCGAGCGTCGGTAAAACTCCGCGAGCCCCTTTGGGGCGTGGCTTGCCGCGGCCCCCGAATAGCTTTACAACTAGCCGCTCTGTTGACGCAAATCTTGAGTTTTTTATGAATTCCATCGCCCAAGCCGTACCGGAGGCGGCCCTGCAGGCCATCCGCAAACTGATCAAGGAGCAAGGCTTCGGGCCGGGCGATGCACTGCCGTCCCAGCGCGACCTGGCGGTGCAGTTGGGCGTCAGCCGGGCGTCGCTGCGCGAAGCGCTGTCGTCCTTGAGCGCTTTGGGGGTGGTCAGTGTGCAGCCGGGCAAAGGTGTGTTCGTGCAGGCGGTGGAGGACGCACCGGGCTTTGCCTGGCCTTTTGCCGCCCAGGCCACGCCGCTCGAAATCTTTCAGTTGCGTTACGCACTGGAAGGGTTTGCGGCGGGTTTGGCGGCTGTGACGCTGACGATCGATGCGCTGGACAGCCTGGAAGACAACGTCGAAGCGATGCGCAAGGTGCTCAAGGCCAGTGACTTCGAAGCGGCTGCGCGGCTGGACTTCGAGTTCCACCAGCGCATCCTGTTGGCCAGTGGTAACCGGGCGATGGTGAGCATCCTGAGTGCCAGTGCCGAGGTGTTTCTGGAAAGTCAGAAACTACCGTTCATCCGACCGGAGCGGGCCATGGAAACCTGGCAGGAGCATCGCAAAATCCTGCGCGCCCTGGCCCGGCGGGCCAGCGCATCGGCGCAGAAAACCATGCAGGAGCATGTACGCAATGCGGCGTTGCGCACGGGTATTGCCTTCGTGACTCCCGTTGCGCCCTGAGTTGGGCTATACCCAAACTCATGCGCCATCATAGGAAGACTCAATCAGAGGCGGCTTCCTGAACGGGGGAAGGGCGGCTATGATGGGCAACGTTTTTTTTGCTTACAATCCGGAGACATCCATGAGCAACGATCTTATCAAGCACGTCACCGACGCGACCTTTGAGGCCGAAGTACTCAAGGCTGCTGGCCCGGTGCTGGTTGACTACTGGGCTGAATGGTGTGGCCCTTGCAAAATGATCGCTCCGGTCCTGGACGACATTGCAACCACCTATGAAGGCAAGCTGACCATTGCCAAGCTGAACATCGACGACAATCAGGAAACCCCGGCCAAGCATGGCGTGCGCGGTATTCCTACGCTAATGCTGTTCAAGAACGGCAACGTCGAAGCCACTAAGGTGGGCGCGCTGTCGAAGTCGCAGCTGCAAGCTTTCCTCGACGCCAACATCTGAGTGTCATCAAAAAAGCCCCGCAAATAGCGGGGCTTTTTCGTGAAACAGGGCTAGACGCTCCGAAACTCAGGTGGTACATTCGGCCCCGCACTGGTTTCTCCACTGCCCCCTGCAAGCCGTCGCCGACGCATTCCTTTTCGATTAGTACGCGATCCTGTCGCCTTCTCTGCGGCGCGGCCTCATTAAGCCAAAAGCTTAATTTCCCCCCCTCCATAAATGATTACGTCATTCCTATATGAATCTGACTGAACTCAAGCAAAAGCCGATTACCGACCTGCTCCAACTGGCCGAAGAAATGGGCATAGAAAATATGGCCCGTTCGCGCAAGCAGGACGTGATTTTCTCCCTGCTGAAAAAGCACGCGAAAAGCGGCGAGGAAATCTCCGGTGATGGCGTGCTGGAGATTCTCCAGGACGGCTTCGGCTTCCTCCGCTCTGCAGACGCCTCCTATCTCGCCGGCCCAGACGATATCTATGTCTCGCCGAGCCAGATCCGTCGCTTCAACTTGCGCACCGGTGACACCATCGTTGGCAAGATTCGCCCACCGAAGGAAGGCGAGCGTTACTTCGCCCTGCTCAAGGTCGACACGATCAACTTTGATCGTCCCGAGAACGCGAAAAACAAGATTCTCTTCGAGAACCTGACACCGCTGTTCCCGACCGTGCGCATGAAGATGGAAGCCGGTAACGGTTCCACCGAAGACTTGACCGGTCGCGTGATCGACCTGTGCGCCCCGATCGGCAAAGGCCAGCGTGGCCTGATCGTCGCTCCGCCGAAAGCCGGTAAGACCATCATGCTGCAGAACATTGCAGCGAACATCGCACGTAACAATCCTGAAGTTCACCTGATCGTCTTGCTGATCGATGAGCGTCCGGAAGAAGTAACCGAAATGCAGCGCACCGTGCGTGGCGAAGTGGTTGCCTCGACGTTCGATGAGCCGCCAACCCGCCATGTGCAGGTTGCCGAAATGGTGATCGAGAAGGCCAAGCGCCTGGTCGAACACAAGAAGGACGTGGTGATCCTGCTCGACTCCATCACCCGTCTGGCCCGTGCCTACAACACCGTGATCCCGAGCTCCGGCAAGGTATTGACCGGTGGTGTCGATGCCCACGCCCTGGAGAAACCGAAGCGTTTCTTCGGCGCCGCGCGGAATATCGAAGAAGGCGGCTCGCTGACCATTATCGCCACCGCACTGGTTGAAACCGGTTCGAAGATGGACGAAGTGATCTACGAAGAGTTCAAGGGTACCGGCAACATGGAACTGCCCCTGGACCGTCGCATCGCGGAAAAACGCGTGTTCCCTGCGATCAACATCAACCGCTCCGGCACCCGCCGCGAAGAGTTGCTGACCGCCGACGACGAACTGCAGCGCATGTGGATCCTGCGCAAGCTGCTGCACCCGATGGATGAAGTGGCGGCCATCGAGTTCCTGATCGACAAGTTGAAAACCACCAAGACCAACGACGAGTTCTTCCTGTCGATGAAACGTAAGTAATAACGACGTTTCAGGTCCAAAAGAATGGCGCCCTCGGGGGCGCCATTTTTTTTTGCGCGTTTTTTAAGCATGTTCCCGATCCAAATGCACCGCGATAAGCTGCCAGCAGCCCTCAGAGCAGGTAGGATGTACGCCTATTTTACGGGTGGCATGGTTAATGAAATTCAAGGATCTTCGGGATTTCGTGCAGCAACTTGAGCAGCGCGGAGAGTTGAAACGTATCCAGATGCCGATTTCCCCGGTGCTGGAAATGACTGAGATTTGCGACCGCACCTTGCGTAACAAGGGGCCGGCGCTGCTGTTCGAGAACCCCACCGGGTTTGATATTCCGGTGCTCGGCAACCTGTTCGGTACCCCCGAGCGTGTGGCCTTTGGCATGGGCGCCGAGGCGGTCAGCGAATTGCGCGAGATCGGCAAGCTGCTGGCGTTCCTCAAGGAACCCGAGCCGCCCAAGGGCCTTAAGGATGCCTGGTCGAAGCTGCCGATCTTCCGCAAGATCATTGCCATGGCACCCAAGGTGGTCAAGGACGCGGTATGCCAGGAAGTGGTCATCGAAGGGGATGACGTCGATCTAGCCATGCTCCCCGTGCAAACCTGCTGGCCCGGCGATGTCGGCCCGCTGATCACCTGGGGCCTGACCGTCACCAAGGGCCCGAACAAAGACCGCCAGAACCTCGGTATCTACCGCCAGCAAGTGATCGGCCGCAACAAGGTGATCATGCGTTGGCTGAGCCACCGTGGCGGTGCCTTGGACTTCCGTGAGTGGTGCGAGAAGCATCCCGGCAAGCCGTTCCCGGTCTCCGTGGCCCTGGGCGCCGACCCGGCGACCATCCTCGGCGCCGTGACCCCTGTACCCGACAGCCTGTCCGAGTATGCCTTCGCCGGCCTGTTACGTGGCAACCGCACCGAGCTGGTGAAGTGCCGTGGCAACGACCTGCAAGTACCGGCCACCGCTGAAATCATCCTCGAAGGCGTGATTCATCCAGGCGAGATGGCCGATGAAGGCCCGTACGGCGACCACACCGGCTATTACAACGAAGTCGACAGCTTTCCGGTGTTCACCGTCGAGCGCATCACCCATCGGATCAAGCCGATCTACCACAGCACCTACACCGGCCGTCCGCCAGATGAGCCGGCGATTCTGGGTGTGGCGCTGAACGAAGTGTTCGTGCCGATCCTGCAGAAGCAATTCCCGGAGATCACCGACTTCTACCTGCCGCCGGAAGGCTGCTCGTATCGCATGGCCATCGTGACGATGAAGAAGTCGTACCCGGGCCATGCCAAGCGGGTAATGCTGGGTGTGTGGTCGTTTTTGCGACAGTTCATGTACACCAAGTTCGTTATCGTCACCGACGACGACATCAACGCCCGGGACTGGAACGATGTGATCTGGGCCATCACCACGCGCATGGACCCCAAGCGCGACACGGTGATGATCGACAACACACCGATCGACTACCTCGACTTCGCGTCGCCGGTGTCGGGCCTGGGCTCGAAGATGGGCCTGGACGCTACCCACAAATGGCCGGGTGAAACGACCCGCGAGTGGGGCCGGGTGATCGTCAAGGATGAGGCCGTCACGGCACGTGTCGATGCGATCTGGAAAGAATTGGGAATAGATTGATGCGTGTAACCCTGCAACCTTCCGGCGCCGTGCTGGAGCTGGAACCCGGCGAGCGAATCCTCGAAGGCGCGCGCCGCCTGGGCTACGAGTGCCCCCAGGCGTGTCGCAATGGCGTGTGCCACGTGTGCGCCGCACTGCTGGTGGAAGGCCGGGTGCAGCAAGCCGGCGAAGTGCGCGATCATGGTGAGTTCTACACCTGCATCGCCGAGCCGCTGGAAGATTGCATTGTGTTGTGGGATGGCGTGCTGGCGCCGGGAGAGTTGCCGTTGCGCAAGTTGTCGTGCCAATTGAGTGAGTGCGTGGAAGTGGGTGGCGACGTGTGGCGCGTGCGCCTGCGGGCCCCGGCCGGCAAGGCGGTGCGTTACCACGCCGGGCAATACCTGATGATCGAGCGGGAGAATGGCGAGAAGTCGGCATTTTCCCTGGCGTCGGCACCCCACGCCGGTCGCGAACTGGAATTGCATGTACTGGCCCGCGAGGACAGCGCGCGCAACTTGCTGGAGCAATTGCAGCGCAACCAGATGGCGCGCATCGAGCTGCCCTTTGGCGACACCCACCTGGCCGAGCTGCCGGACGGGCCATTAGTGCTGATCGCTGCCGGCACCGGCATGGCGCAGATGCACAGCCTGATCGAGCATTGCCGCGCTTCCGGCTTCAAGCACCCGGTGCACCTGTACTGGGGTGTGCGTCGCCCGGAAGATTTCTACGAGATCGAGCACTGGGACCAATGGCTGCAACTGCCCAACCTGTTCCTGCACAAGGTGGTCAGCGACCTGTGTGGTTGGGAGGGGCGCTGCGGCCTGCTGCATGAAGCGGTGTGCGAAGACATTGCCGACCTCAAGGCGGTGCATGTCTACGCCAGCGGTTCACCGGCGATGATCTACGGCACGCTGGATGCGTTGGTCGACGCCGGCATGGATGCGCACCAGATGCGCGCCGACGTATTCGCCTACGCGCCGCGGCCCTGACGAAACCGAGCTGTGGAAGGGGGCTTGCGCCCGCTCAGAATCGTACCCCGGTCGTCACCATCGCCGCATTGAACCCCAGCAGCACCAACTCCGCTGCCACCGGCCCGTAATGGGTGCCTACTGACGGAATGATCACCGGCGCCACGCCGAAACGGTTGAGGGGGATCTTGTCGCGGTATTTGCCGCGATAGCCCTGGATCGCCCCGCCTGTGACCTTCAGGTACACCGCAGAGTCGGCCATGTCATAGCGCTTGCCTGCGTAGGCGTAGTACGAGCGCTGGCTGAACGAGTTGCGAAACGTCGCCCCGCCATACACCAATCCTGATGCCTCATTGCGCTCCAGGCCGATCAGGTCCTGGTTGTTGTTGTGGTCTTTGTCCGGCGCGAAGTGCCGGGTATAGACGCTGGTCTGCGCGTACCAGAAGCCTTTGTCGTCGTCGGCGGGCGGCGTTTCGCCAGCCAGTGCGGTGGTGGCTTGTGCCAGGAACAGCAGGCCCGGCAGTCGAATTTTCTTCATGGGTGCGACCTCAATAGTCGGTTTGATGGGCGGCTAGGTGGGTCGTGATGTGCGCGCCAGTTTGACGGCGTGACGTGTTCCCAGGCTGAACCTGGGCTGAAAGTAGTGGGATTGTTCCGTTCAATCCTGATGAACGGGACTGCGCCGCCAAAGCAGTGGCGGCAACCGCCATAGCACTTTTTCGCCGTACGGTTACAGCGGCGCGTTTTATTACGGTAAAGTTGCTTACAACTGGTAACACACAGGAGGCGCACCGCTTTTCGCCATGACCGCCATTGAATCCGATCTTTTGCAATTGGCTTACCCTCCGCGGCTCGATCTTGGGCCGCAACTCACTCACGAACAGTTAATGAGCTCGATGCAGGCCACCATGGGCCGGCACAAGGGTGGGCCGGTCTGGCTATTTGCGTATGGTTCGCTGATCTGGCGCCCGGAATGCTCGTCGACCGAACGGGTGCGGGCACGGGTGCACGGTTATCACCGCGGCTTGTACCTGTGGTCCCATGAGCATCGGGGTACGCCGGAATTGCCGGGGCTGGTCTTTGGCCTGGATCGCGGAGGTTCGTGCAGCGGGTTCGCCTATCGCTTGCCGGAAGATCAACTGGAGGCCTCGCTTTACGCCTTGTGGCAGCGCGAGATGCCTTACCCCTCGTACCGGCCGCACTGGCTCAGTTGCCGTCTTGAAGATGGCAGTCAGGTGCAGGCGTTGGGGTTTGTGTTGGAGCGGCACTTGCCCAGTTACGCCGGCAACTTGCCCGATATCGTGCTTAACCATGTGCTGCAAAGCGCTTGCGGGCGTTACGGCACTACTCGCGATTACGTCGAGCAGACCGTCAACGCCCTGCGTAGCCACGCCATGCCAGACAAGAATCTGGAGGCGCGGCTCAAGCGTTGTGCCAAGGATTGCTCAGGCGATTAACGCGCTGAGCTGACGCTGTTGGTGTGCCACAGTGTTGGGATCAGGAACGCGATGGCCAGCAGGCACGCGCCGATCAGCAGCACGAAACCACCGTCCCAGCCAAAATGGTCCACGGTGTAGCCCATGGCCGCACTGGCTGCCACCGAACCGCCCAGGTAGCCGAACAGACCGGTGAAGCCCGCAGCCGTACCGGCGGCTTTCTTCGGTGCCAGTTCCAGCGCCTGCAGGCCGATCAACATCACCGGGCCGTAGATCAAAAAGCCGATCGAGAACAGCGCGATCATGTCGACCATCGGGTTGCCCGGCGGGTTGAGCCAGTACACCAGGGTCGCCACGGTCACCAGCGCCATGAACACGATGCCGGTCAGGCCACGGTTGCCACGGAAGATCTTGTCCGACATCCAGCCACACAGCAGCGTGCCCGGAATACCTGCCCATTCGTAGAAGAAGTACGCCCAGGACGATTTATCCACCGTGAAGTGCTTGGCTTCCTTGAGGTAGGTCGGCGCCCAGTCCAGTACGCCGTAGCGCAGCAGGTAGACGAACACGTTGGCGAAGGCGATGTACCAGAGCATTTTGTTGCGCAGCACGTACTTGACGAAGATTTCCTTGGCGCTGAATTCGTCTTCGTGGCTGGCGTCGTAGCCTTCCGGGTAGTCGTTCTTGTATTTCTCAATCGGTGGCAGGCCCACCGATTGCGGAGTGTCGCGCATGGTGATGAAGGCAAACGCCGCCACCGCCAAGGCCACCGTGGCCGGCACGTAGAAGGCGGCATGCCAGTCGTTGAACCAGGCCATCCCCAGCAGGAACAGCGGGCCGATCAGGCCACCGCCAACGTTGTGCGCCACGTTCCACACCGACACCACGCCGCCGCGTTCTTTCTGCGACCACCAGTGCACCATGGTCCGGCCACTGGGTGGCCAGCCCATGCCCTGGGCCCAGCCGTTGATGAACAGCAAAATGAACATCATGGTCACGCTGGACGTCGCCCAAGGTGCGAAACCGAAAATGAACATCACCCCCGCCGATACCAGCAGGCCGAAGGGCAGGAAGTAGCGCGGGTTGGAGCGGTCGGACACCAGGCCCATGAGGAACTTGGACAGGCCGTAGGCAATTGCGATGGCCGACATCGCGAGGCCCAGTTCACCTCGGGTGTAACCCTCGTCGATCAGGTAGGGCATCGCCAGGGAGAAGTTTTTGCGCAGCAGGTAGTACCCGGCATAACCGAAGAAAATACCGGCGAAGATCTGCCAGCGCAGTCGTCGATAGGTACTGTCGATTTTTTCTTCAGGCAGGGGCGCCTGGTGCGCGGCAGGACGAAAGAAAGCAAACATTCAAGAGCTCCAGATTTCTTGTTTTGACTGCGGATGCGAATGTTACAGTTTCGTTACCGAAAATAGCATTGCCTCTTATGCGCAAACAAAGGAAATGAGAGCAAGCGCGTGTTCTCTTACGAACATGTCGCTAATAGATAAATGGTGGTCGCTTAGCGTTTCTCAGACCAATGGAGAACAAATGTGGGAGGGGGCTTGCCCCCGATAGCGGTAGGTCAGCCAGCTTATCTGTAGCTGACCCACTGCCATCGGGGGCAAGCCCCCTCCCACATTTGATTGCATTTCAGGTCGGTCAGCGGGTTCGAACGACCACCTTGCCCACCGCCTTGCGCTGGCCGAGGTCATTGATTGCCTGGGCGGCCTGTTCCAGCGGATAGACCTGCGACACCAATGGCTTGAGCTTGCCCTCACCGTACCAAGTGAACAGTTGCTGGAAGTTCGCCGCGTTGTCCTGCGGCTGGCGCTGGGCAAATGAACCCCAGAACACCCCGACCACCGCCGCGCCCTTGAGCAGCGCCTGGTTCACCGGCAGCTCCGGGATGCGCCCGCTGGCAAAACCCACCACCAGCAGGCGGCCATTCCAGGCGATGGCGCGGATGGCCTGGTCAAACAGGTCGCCGCCTACCGGGTCGTAGATCACATCGGCGCCGTTACCGTCAGTCAGGCGCTTGATCTCGTCCTTGAGGCTGGCTTCGCTGTAGTTGATCAGTTCATCGGCGCCGGCGGCTTTGGCCACGGCGAGTTTGTCGGCGCTGCTCGCGGCGGCGATCACCCGTGCGCTCATGGCCTTGCCGATTTCCACGGCGGCCAGGCCCACGCCGCCGGAAGCGCCGAGGACCAGCAGGGTTTCGCCGGGTTGCAGGTTGGCGCGTTGTTTCAGCGCGTGCATTGAGGTGCCGTAGGTCATGCTGAAGGCGGCGGCGGTGTTGAAGTCCATGCTCGGCGGGATCGGCAGCACGTTGTAGCCCGGCACCGCGACCTGCTCGGCAAAGCTGCCCCAGCCGGTGAGCGCCATGACCCGGTCGCCGACTTTCAAGTGGCTGACCTTTTCCCCGACTTCGCTGACCACGCCCGATGCCTCGCCACCCGGCGAGAACGGGAAGGGCGGCTTGAACTGGTATTTACCTTCGATGATCAGGGTGTCGGGGAAGTTGACCCCGGCGGCATGCACATCCAGCAGGATTTCGTTTTTCTTGATCGCCGGGCTGGCGATCTCTTCCAGCACCAGGGTTTCGGCGGGGCCGAAGGCTTTGCACAGCACAGCTTTCATCGGGCTATTCCTTTTGGTGTCGTGGCCGATAAGTGTAGGAGGGTAGCCGTGTGGGTCAACGAGCATGCTCGGCCCTGATAAGTCGCCATAAGCTTGTGCTCTGCCTTGCTAGCGTTATGCTACCCGGCAACCGAATGTGAGGAATGAACTGTGAAAGCGTGGATCCTGTTGATGCTGGCCCTGACCTTGCCGATGGCAGCCCAGGCCGAAGAAGCCAAAGAAGGGGCGCCGCCGAAGGTCAGCTATATCAGCCTGAGCCCGCCGTTCGTGGGTAACTACGGCCTGGATGGCACGGCCAAGCTCAAAGTGTTCAAGGCCGACATCGCCCTGCGCGTGACCGGCGAGGAAGCCGCCAAAGCGGTCAAGGCCAATGACGCATTGATCCGTAACCAGTTGGTCGCGCTATTCACCCAGCAGACCAACGAGACGATGAGCACTGTCGAGGGCAAGGAAAAACTGCGCCAGGAAGCGCTGAAGCAAACCCAGCAAGTGATGAACGACGAGACTGGCAAGCCCATGGTGGAAGACCTGTTGTTCAACAACCTGATCATCCAGTAACTGTGTCGAGCGGGCTTGTTGTGGCAAGCCCGCTCGCCACAATCAGCGGGCTCATCACGCTCAAGACGCCAAACTCTTCCTGAACCGCGCCAACGCCACTGCAAAAAACAACAGCCCAATCCCCGCCAGCGCCAGCAAGTCCGGCCACACCACGCCGATGCCTGCGTCGCGAAACAAAATCGCTGCGCTCAGGCTCACAAAGTGCGTCGACGGCGAGCCCTGCATCACCCATTGCAACCACTCGGGCATGCTGTCCAGCGGCGTGCTGCCGCCTGACAAGAGCAGCATCGGGATAATCACCGGGATCGCCAGCAAGCCGAACTGCGGCGTGGAGCGGGCGAGGGTGGCGAGGAAGATCCCCAGTGCCGTACTGGCAAACAGATACAGGGCGGTCACAAACAGGAACAACCCCAGCGACCCGGCCAGCGGCACGCCGAGCAGCCCTTTGACCACCACCTCCAGCGATAGCCAAGTGCACAGCACCACCACCAGCATGTTGCTCCAGATTTTCGCCAGCATGATTTCCAGCGCCGTCAGCGGCAGCACCAGCAGGTGGTCGAGGGTGCCGTGCTCGCGCTCTCGCAGCAACGCGGTGCCCGTGAGCACGATGGCCAGGATGGTGATGTTGTTGACGATCTGGATTACGGCCAGGAACCAGCCGCCCTCCAGGTTGGTGTTGAACAGTGCTCGGGTCGTGAGCAGTGCGGGCGCCTGGGTTGCGGCATCGGTTTGCCCGCTGTAGTTGAGCAACTCGCGCTGGAAGATCCGCCCGATATAGCCCGCGCCCATGAACGCCTGACTCATCGCCGTGGCGTCGACGTTCACCTGCACGCCAGGCTGGCGACCGGCCAACAGGTCGGCCTGGAAGTTGGCTGGCACGTTGATTACGAAGGTGTACTGGCCGCTGTCCATCACCTTGTCCAACTGGTCGTAGGCCAACGGCGCCGGTGGTTGGAACTCGGGCGGTTGCAGCGCCTCGGCCATTTGCCGTGAGAGCGCGCTGTGGTCTTCATCGACAAACGCCACGCTGGCATTGTGCACCCCGATCACCGAGCCAGCGGCGGGCATGTAGATGGCGACGGTGAAGGCGTAGAACAGAAACAGCAGCAATACGCTGTCGTGACGCAGGCTGGTGAGTTCCTTGATGCCCAGCCGGAAAAGGTGTGCGAGCTTGTGCATCAGGCCTCCTGCTTCTTGAGCATGACCAGGCTCAACCCGGTGAACCCGATAAAGAAGCCGAACAGCGCCAGGCATTGTGGCCACAACTGGCGCAGGTCGAGGGCCTTGGTGAAGGTGCCCACCGCGATATCCAAAAAGTGCCCGGCCGGAAACAGTGCGCCCATCAAGGCGGCGGCGCCTTCCAGGGACGAGCGTGGCACGATCAGCCCGGAGAACTGAATGGTTGGCAGGCTGGTGATGATCATGGTGCCGAGGATCGCCGCGATCTGCGTGCGGGTGAACGCGGAAATCAGCAGGCCCATGCTGGTGGTGGCCAGCACATACAGGAGCCCGCCAAACGCCAGCGTCAGGCCGCTGCCCTTGAACGGCACACCGAACAGCCAGCGATTCATTGCCACCAGAACCGCCAGGTTGACCAGGCTCACGGCCAGGTAAGGCGCCTGTTTACCGAGCAGGAATTCCAGGCGCGTCAGGGGTGTGGCGTAGAAGTTGGTGATCGAGCCCAGCTCTTTCTCGCGCACGATGCCCAGGGCGGTGAGCATCGCCGGGATAAACGCCAGGATCAGTGCCATCACGCCCGGGCCGATGGCATTCACGCTGACCACGTCCTGGTTATAGCGAAAACGAGTCTCGAGCTTGGCGGCGGCCTGGTTGCTGCGGGGTTGGCTGCTCAGTTCAGCCAGTTGCTGCAGGTTGCCTTGGTGCACCGCCTCTACATAGTTGCGGCTGGTTTCCGCACGAAACGGCATGCCGCCATCGAGCCACGCGGCCACGGTGGGTTGGCGCCCGGCATAGAGATCGCGACCAAAGCCGGGCGGGATCTCCAGGGCCAGTTTGATTTCCGAGCGTTGCAGGCGTCGGTGCAATTCATGGGCGTCCTGGATCGGCGCCTGCCCGGCGAAGTAGCGCGAGCTGCGGAAGGCCTCCAGATAGGCGCGGCTTTGTGGCGTCTGGTCCTGGTCGTAGACGGCAAAGGCGAGGTTTTCCACGTCCAGGGAAATGCCGTAGCCGAAGATCACCATCATGAACATCGCGCCGAGCAGGGCGAAGGCCATGCGCACTTTGTCGCGCAGCAACTCCTTGCCTTCGCGGCTGGCCACGGCCAGCAGGCGAGACAGGCTGAAACCACGCTTGCTGATGGGTGGCGCATGGGTTTCGCTGACGGTTTTGGCCGACGTGGCGGGTTCGGCATCGCCTTGGGCTTGTTCAAGGCAGGTGACGAACGCGGCTTCCAGGGTGTCGCCGTTGAATTGCCGTTGCAGTGCGTCTGGCGTGTCGCAGGCCAGTACCTTGCCGGCATGCATCAAAGAGATGCGGTCACAGCGCTGGGCTTCATTCATGAAGTGGGTGGACAGGAAGATCGTCACCCCTTGTTCGCGGGACAACTCGATCAGCAGCCGCCAGAAATCATCCCGCGCCGCCGGGTCGACGCCCGAGGTGGGCTCATCGAGGATCAACACTTCCGGGCGATGCAGCACCGCCACGGCCAAGGACAAGCGTTGGCGCAGGCCGAGGGGCAGCTCCCCGGATGGCTGCTCGGCCACTTCACCGAGGTCGAAGCGCTGGATCAGCTCATCGATGCGCGGGCCGCTGTCGGCCTTGGGCAAATCGAACAGTTGTGCGTGCAACACCAGGTTCTGGCGCACGCTGAGCTCGCCATACAGCGAGAAGCTTTGCGACATGAACCCTACGCGCTTGCGGGTGGCCAGGTCCTTGGCGTTCACCGGGTTGCCCAGCAGCGTGGCGCTGCCTTCAGTGGCCGGCATCAGCCCGGTGAGGACTTTCATGGTGGTGGTCTTGCCGCAACCGTTGGAGCCGAGGAAGCCGAAGATCTCGCCACGGCCGATGGCAAAGCTGACCTTGTTCACTGCCGTGAAGTCCCCGAAGCGCAGGGTCAGGTCGTGGGCTTCGATGGCGATATCGGTGTTGGCGTTTTCCTTTGGCGGGATCACCAGTGGCTGGTTGTCATGGGCGCTGTCGCCCTGGAAGTGGGTGAAGGCCTCATCCAGTTTGCCGCTGGGGGTCGCTGCCGCCAGTTCGCTGCTGAGCCCGTCGGCGATCAGCTTGCCACGGTCGAGCATCAGGCAATGTTCGAATTGCTCGGCTTCCTCCATATAGGCCGTGGCTACCAGCAGCGTCAGTTGCGGGCGCTCATTGCGTACGGTCTCGACCAGTTCCCAGAAGCGCCGCCGCGATAGCGGGTCGACGCCGGTGGTGGGCTCGTCGAGGATCAACAGGTCCGGGTCGTGGATCAACGCGCAGCAGAGGCCGAGCTTCTGCTTCATGCCACCGGAGAGCTTGCCGGCCGGGCGCTCGGCGAAGCGCGCGAGGTCGGTGGCCAGCAGCAGGTTGTGCATGCGCTGGTCGCAGTCGGCTTTGGACAGGCCGAACAGCGTGGCAAAGAAGCGGATGTTTTCGCTGATGGACAGTTCGGGATATAGGTTGCCGCCCAGGCCCTGGGGCATGAAGGCGATGCGTGGGTACAGGCTGTTGCGATGGCGACGGTCCTGGATGGAGCCGCCGAGCACCTCCATTTGGCCGTCCTGGAGCTTTTTAACCCCGGCGATCAACCCCAACAGGCTCGACTTGCCCGCCCCATCCGGGCCGATCAGCCCGCAGCGCGTGCCGGTGGGCAGGCTGAAGGCGATGTCGATCAAGGCCTGCTGCTTGCCGTAACGGTGGTTGATGGCGGTGGCGTGCAGCGCCAGGCCGGTCATTGCAGGTTGGCCGGCCAGTCGATGTCAGCCATGCGCACGTAGCCGGCGCCGGGCATGCCCGGTTTGGCCTGGGGCACGGCGCTGGGTTGGGTCAGGCGCAGCTTGACGCGAAACACCAGTTTCTGGCGTTCGTCGCGGGTTTCCACTTCCTTTGGGGTGAACTGCGACTTGGCGGCAACAAAGCTGATCTTGGCCGGCAGCGGTTGCTGGGGCAGGGCATCGAGCAGGATGCGTGCGTCACTGCCAACCGTCAGGCGACCGGTGACGGAGGCGGGCAGGTAGAGGTTCATGTACTGATCCTCGGGGTCTATCAGCAACAGCACACGTCCGCCGGCGCCGAGGACTTCGCCGGGCTCGGCCAGGCGCAGCTGGATAATGCCGTCGATGGGCGCGCGCAGGCTGCTGTCGTCGATTTCGCTGGTGAGTTGGGCGACCTGGGCCTGGGCGGCACCGATTGCGGCTTTCACCGAGTTGACCTGGGCTTGTGCGGCAATCACGGCGGCATTCCCGGTGTTCTGGCGTGCCTGCTGCTGGTCGATCAACTGGCTGCTGGCAAAGCCGCGCTTGTACAGCTCCTGGGTGCGCTTGAGTTCCTGGTTGGCCAGCAGTTGCTCGCTTTGGCGCAGCTGCACGTTGGCCTCGGCGGCAGCGAAGTTTTCCTTGGCACGCAGCACTTCGGCTTCGGCCTGGGCGCGCTGGGCTTCCAGGGTACGGGTGTCCATGCGTGCCAGCAGTTGGCCCTTGAGCACCTTGTCGCCTTCATCCACCCGCACCTCGGCCAGCCGTCCGGGGATCTTGGCGGCGATCTGTACTTCGGTGGATTCCAGGCGGCCGTTGCCCATGCCCAAGCCTTCGGGCAGGCGGTCCTGAGTGGACTTCCAGTAACCGAAGCCGCCGGCGGCGAGCAGCAAGGCAATCAACAAAACGGCAAACAGGTGGGAGGAGCGTGGCGTGATCGACATGGGGGCATCCTGCAGCGTTAGCTTCCTAGTTTGACCGAGGCAGCCCGAGGGGGCGTTGATGCCGGTCAAATGAAGCGCAAGCCTAACCCTGTTCAGGCGCAGATGCATGCGCCGGGAACGTGACCGCAGGGTTCTCGTCAGTGCAGTGCCAGCACCGCAGCCCATTGTTCTGCGGTGACCGGCATCACGGACAAGCGACTGCCTTTTTGTACCAGGGGCCATTCAGCGAGGGCGGTTTGCTGTTTCAGGTAGCCCAGGCCCAGCACCTTGGGAAAGGTCTGGATGTGCGCGACGTTGATCGCGCTCCACGGGTTTTTCTCCGGGGTGGCCTTGGCGTCGAAGTAGTGGCTGTCCGGCTCCAGCGCGGTAGGGTCCGGGTAGGCGGCCTCGATGATTTTGCCGATGCCGGCAATCCCTGGCTCGGGGCAACTGGAGTGGTAGAAGAAAAATTGGTCACCCACCGCCATCGCTCGCAGGAAGTTGCGCGCCTGGTAGTTGCGCACCCCGTCCCAGCGCGCTTCGCCAAGCTTTTCCAGGCCTTTGATGGAGAGTTCATCGGGTTCGGATTTCATCAGCCAGTAGGCCATTTTTGGACTCCTGAAAAAGGCGTTGGGCAAGTTGTCAGGCAATTTGATGACAAACCGACAGTCGGTTGGCGCCAAGGTTTGCGTGTTGGTTCACGTTACCGCAGAATGCGCGGGTTTTAAGCTTGACACAGCTGCAACGGACTACTGTGGAACGTTGTTAACATCGTGTACGAGGTGCCTGAAGGGGGGCAATCGATGCAACGTAAACCGGATTTACTATGGATATTGGTGATTTTGTTTGGTCTGGGCGTCGTGACCACCGGGTATGCGCAAAGCTTGTGGTCGAACAAGACCGATGCGCCCGTTGAGCTTGCTCAACAGCAGCAGCAACCGTTCAAGCGTTAACCCTTCTTCAAGACGCCGCTGATCCCAGTGGCGTCTGTGCGATATACCATCCCTTGTCAGTCACTGTGCCAGCCAACGGCACATCCCAGCTCGCCTGCACCAGTCGTTCGACTTTCTGACATTCATGGGCCAGGCCCAGTAGCGTCGGCTTGCGCCAACGCTGGCGGCGGGACAGGTAAGCGAGGCTGCGATCATAGAAGCCGCCGCCCATGCCCAGGCGTCCACCTGTTTCGTCGAACCCCACCAATGGCAAGAACACCAGGTCCAGCGCCCACACCTCGCGTTGCCGGCTGATATTTACCTGCGGCTCAAGAATGCGAAACCGGTTGGGCCGCAGCTTTTCCCCCGGTCGCACGCGTTGGAACACCATCTTGGTCCGTGGCCAGGCACTGAGCACCGGCAGATAGGTGGCCTTGCCCCGGCGCTGAGCCGCACGCAGCAGCAGGCGCGGATCGATTTCACCGTCCGTCGGTAGATATAAGGAAATATGTTTGGCCCGGCGAAACAGCGGGTGCTGCGCCAGTTGCCGATACAGGCCGTGGGCAGCCTGGCGCTGCTGGCTCGGCGTGAGGGCACGGCGGGCGTTGCGCAACATGCGTCGAAGTTGCGGACGGGAAGGCGGCGCAGGTTCGGTCATGATTTCAGCTCATAAAACAATGCCAGTCATGGAGACTGGCATTGAGTTTGGTATTCAGGCTCCCCGACAGCGCCGCTGTCGACTCAGCCCTTGAACCCGAAAGTTCAAGGTGGAAGAAGCAGTAGGCTTTAAGGCTTTCCGTCTAGCGGACATGCACACCAGCCCAACGTGCAACTTCCAGGGTAGTGCGAATCGGCTCCGGGACATCGCCGACTGGCAAGCACGCCAGGGAGTGGGGCGAGTATACCTTAAACAGTCGCAGCAATCAGCCTTTGGGAGCTTCCGAATCGCTGGAAAGTACCAGATCCACACGTTCGAGCAGGTCACGCACCTGTTCGCGCGTCGAGCCGCTGGCCTGCACGTCAGGGCGCTCCTGCTTATGCAGCAGGTCGTGGGTAATGTTCAACGCGGCCATCACGGCAATGCGGTCGGCACCGATGACTTTGCCGCTGCTGCGGATTTCACGCATCTTGCCATCCAGGTAGCGGGCGGCGCTCACCAGGTTGTTGCGCTCTTCCTGGGGGCAGATGATCGAATATTCTTTGTCGAGGATCTGCACGGTGACGCTATTGCTTGAACTCATGAGTCTTGCTCCAGGGCCTTCAGGCGCGAAATCATCGATTCGACCTTACGCCGGGCGATTTCGTTTTTTTCAATGAGGTGAGCGCGTTCCTCGCGCCAGGTCTTTTCCTGAGCTAATAGGAGTCCGTTTTGACTCTTAAGTTGCTCGACCCGAGTAATTAGCAGTTCGAGTCTGGCCATCAGCGCTTGCAGGTCGGTGTCTTCCATTGGGTTCCACTGGATTTGTCTGATGAATGGCAACTGCAGGATAAACGATCTGACGCCCTCGATAGTCTTGGTACGTCTGCCGGTGCTAGGATACAGCGCTCCATTCTAGACATTGCGCCGTCTGGCGCCTAGCTCACCATGCCCATTCAGAACTCCCCGTACGATGCTTTTTCCAAACTGCTGAGCACCAGCGGTCATCCTTGCTCGCCTGCCGAACTGCACGGCGTGTTGCTCGGCCGCAGTTGCACCGGCGTTGGCTTTGATGCCGACAACTGGCTGGCCGATGTGGCCGAACTGCTGGAAACCGAACCGACCGACAACGTGCGTAACGCGCTGATCGGCCTGCAAGAGATGGTCAAGGGCGAACTGACCGGTGATGACGTCACCGTGGTCCTTCTGCTGCCGACCGACGACGCGCCGCTCACCGAACGCGCCGCCGCGCTGGGCCAGTGGTGTCAGGGTTTCCTCCACGGTTTTGGCGTGAACGCCGGCGGCCTCGAGTTGAGTACCGACGCCAAGGAAGTGCTGCAGGACCTGGCGGCCATCTCCCAGGTGCAAGATGCCCTGGAAGAGTCCGAAGACGGTGAAGGCGACTACATGGAAGTCATGGAATACCTGCGCGTCGCGCCGCTGTTGCTGTTCACCGAGACCAAAAAGTCCGCTGAGCCTGCTGCCCCCAAGCCTTCGCTGCATTAAAAGAGAAAGGAAGCCCATCTGCCCATGATCCATATCCCCAAAGCGGAATACACCCGGCGCCGCAAGGCGCTCATGGCGCAGATGGAACCCAACAGCATCGCGATCCTGCCGGCCGCCGCCGTGGCCATCCGCAATCGCGATGTGGAGCACGTCTATCGTCAGGACAGCGACTTCCAGTACCTGAGCGGTTTCCCCGAACCGGAAGCGGTGATCGTGCTGATGCCCGGTCGCCAGCATGGCGAGTACGTGTTGTTCTGCCGCGAGCGCAACGCCGAACGCGAATTGTGGGACGGCCTGCGCGCCGGTACCGAAGGCGCGATTCGCGAATACGGCGCCGACGATGCCTTCCCAATCACCGATATCGACGACATTCTGCCCGGCCTGATCGAAGGCCGCGATCGGGTGTATTCAGCCATGGGCAGTAACGCCGAATTCGATCGGCACTTGATGGAGTGGATCAACGTCATCCGCTCTAAAGCGCACCTTGGCGCCCAGCCACCGAACGAATTTGTTGCCCTGGATCATCTGCTCCACGACATGCGCCTGTATAAATCGGCGGCGGAAGTGAAGGTGATGCGCGAGGCTGCGCGAATTTCCTGCGCGGCCCATGTGAAGGCGATGCAGGCCAGCCGCGCCGGCTTGCATGAGTTCAGCCTGGAAGCCGAGCTGGACTACGAATTCCGCAAGGGCGGCGCGAAGATGCCGGCCTATGGCTCTATCGTCGCCACCGGGCGCAACAGCTGCATCCTGCATTACCAGCAGAATGACGCCGTGCTCAAGGACGGCGACCTGGTGCTGATCGATGCCGGTTGCGAAATCGACTGCTACGCCAGCGACATCACGCGCACCTGGCCGGTCAACGGCAAGTTTTCAGCGGAGCAGAAGGCGATCTATGAAATCGTGCTGGCTTCCCAGGAGGCGGCCTTTGCCGAGATCGCGCCGAACAAACATTGGAATCAGGCCCATGAGGCGACAGTGCGGGTCATCACCGCCGGGCTGGTGAAGCTGGGGTTGCTGAAGGGTGACGTCGATGAACTGATCGCCAGTGAAGCCTACAAACCCTTCTATATGCACCGCGCCGGCCATTGGCTGGGGATGGATGTGCATGACGTGGGCGAGTACAAGGTGGGCGGCGAATGGCGTGTGTTGGAAGTTGGCATGGCATTGACCGTGGAACCGGGCATTTATATCTCGCCGGATAACCAGGCCGTCGCGAAAAAATGGCGTGGCATTGGCGTACGCATCGAGGACGACGTAGTGGTGACCAAGCAAGGCTGTGAAATTCTGACCGGCGGCGCCCCCAAGGGCGTCGCCGAAATCGAAGCCCTGATGGCGGCCGCTCGATGAGTCGGGTCAACCTGGCAATTATCGGCGGCGGCCTGGTGGGCGCGAGCCTGGCGCTGGCGTTGCAGGCCGGGGCCAAGGCGCGTGGCTGGAAAATCGTGCTGATCGAACCCTTCGCGCCCGGCGACAGCTACCAGCCGAGCTACGATGCGCGGTCTTCGGCGCTGTCCTACGGCGCCCGGCAGATTTATCAGCGCCTGGGCCTGTGGCAACAAATCTCGCGCCGCGCCGAACCGATCAAGCAGATCCATGTGTCGGACCGTGGGCGCTTCTCCACCGCGCGGTTGTCCGCCATGGAGGAGGGCGTGCCGGCCCTCGGTTACGTGGTGGAAAACGCCTGGCTTGGCCAATGCCTGTGGCAAGGCCTGGACAAGGACGTGGTGAGCTGGCGCTGCCCGGCGGAAGTCACGCGCATGGAGCCGCTGCCCGATGGCTACCGCCTGACCCTCAACGATGAAACCGTGCTGGAATGCGACCTCGCGGTGCTGGCCGACGGAGGCCGTTCCGGCCTGCGCGAGCAACTGGGCATTGGCGTGAAAACCCGCCCGTACAACCAGAGCGCGCTGATCGCCAACATCACCCCGAGCGAGGCCCACAACGGCGAAGCGTTCGAGCGTTTCACCGATGAAGGCCCGATGGCCCTGCTGCCGCTGCCGGACAACCGCTGCGCGCTGGTGTGGACCCGTATCGGCATGGACGCACAGCGCCTGGCCAATCTTGATGAACGTAGCTTCTTGAGTGAATTGCAGGGCGTGTTCGGCTACCGCCTGGGCACCCTCAAGCAAGTGGGCGCCCGTCATTTGTATCCGTTGACCCTGGTGGAAGCCGAAGAGCAAGTGCGCTCGCACCTGGCGATCCTCGGCAATGCCGCCCACAGCCTGCACCCGATTGCCGGGCAGGGGTTCAACCTGTCCCTGCGTGATGCACATGCCTTGGCCGAGGCCTTGCTGGCCGGGCCGGCGGTGCCGGGTGACCTGGCGACGTTGCAGGCTTATGGCGAGCGCCAGCGCATGGATCAGAAGTTGACCGTGGGTTTCTCCGACCAGGTCACGCGACTGTTTGGCAGCGCGCAACCGCTGGTCGCCCTGGGCCGCAATATGGGCCTGCTGGGCCTGGATTTGTTGCCGCCGGCCAAGCGTTGGTTCGCCCGTCAGGCCATGGGCCTGGGTACCCGTCCCGATGCGTAAGTGGCTGGTTGAACGGTTGGGCAAGGCGCGGTTGTTGCGCTGGGTCATGACCCTGTACCCGCCGTACTTGGGTGCCGGGGTGAGCGTACAGCATATGAGCGCCGATTTTCGTCACGTCAAAGTGCGCATGGGCCTGGGTTGGTACAACCGCAATTACGTCGGCACGCAATTTGGCGGCAGCCTGTATTCGATGGTCGATCCGTTCTACATGCTGATGTTGATGGAGAACCTGGGCCGCGATTACATCGTGTGGGACAAGGCCGCGAGCATCGACTTCATCTCGCCGGGCAAGGGCCCGGTGTATGCCGAATTTTCCATCGACGAGGCCTTGCTGGATGAGGTGCGTCGACAGACCGAAGGTGGCGAGAAGTACTTGCCCCACCTCAAGGTGCAGATTCATGACGGCTCCGGCACCCTGGTGGCGCGGGTCGACAAAACCCTTTACGTGCGGCGCAAGCCGCCAGCGAGACAGGCTTAAAGCATGGACATGCGCGCAGATGTGCTGATTGTCGGGGCCGGAATGGTCGGAAGCGCCCTGGCGCTGGCGTTGCAGGGCAGTGGCCTGCAGGTGCTGCTGCTGGACGGTAGCCCGCTGAGCGTCAAACCCTTCGACCGCGAGGCGGCCTTCGAACCGCGTGTAAGCGCTTTGTCGGCTGCCAGCCAGCGCATCCTCGAGCGCCTCGGTGTGTGGGATGGCATCGTTGAACGACGCGCCAGCCCTTACGGCGAGATGCAGGTGTGGGACGGCAGCGGCACCGGGCAGATCCACTTTTCGGCGGCCAGTGTGCATGCCGAAGTGCTCGGGCATATCGTCGAGAACCGTGTGGTCCAGGATGCCTTGCTCGACCGTCTGCACGACTGCGACCTGGGCCTGCTGGCGAATGCGCGCCTGGAGCAGATGCGTCGCTCCGGCGATGACTGGCTGCTGACCCTGGCCGATGGCCGCACATTGCGCGCGCCGCTGGTGGTGGCCGCCGATGGTGCCAACTCCGCCGTGCGCCGCCTGACCGGCACCGCGACCCGTGAATGGGACTACCTGCATAACGCCATCGTTACCAGCGTGCGCAGCAGCCAGCCGCACCAGCGCACGGCCTGGCAACGCTTTACCGACACCGGCCCGCTGGCGTTTTTGCCGCTGGTGCGGGACGGGCAGGAGGATTGGTGCTCGATCGTCTGGTCGACTACGCCGGCTGAATCCGAACGCCTGATGGCATTGGATGATGAAGGCTTCTGCCGTGAGCTGGAGCGCGCCTTTGAAGGGCGCCTTGGCAGCGTGATCAGCGCTGATCCGCGCGTTTGCGTGCCTTTGCGCCAGCGCCACGCCAAACGCTATGTGGCCGAGGGCCTGGCGTTGATCGGCGACGCGGCCCACGTCATCCACCCATTGGCCGGGCAGGGCGTCAACCTGGGGTTCCTCGATGCGGCGGTGCTGGCCGAAGTGTTGTTGTCGGCCACCGAACGCGGTGAACGCCTAGCCGATGTGAAAGTGCTCAGCCGTTACGAGCGCCGACGCATGCCGCATAACCTGGCCCTGATGGCGGCGATGGAAGGCTTTGAGCGCTTGTTCCAGGCCGATCAACTGCCGCTGCGCTGGTTACGTAATGCCGGGCTGAAGATGGTCGACCAGATGCCCGAAGCCAAGGCCGTGTTTGTGCGCCAGGCCCTTGGGTTGACCGGGGATCTGCCGGAGCTGGCCAAGCCCTGACAGGTCCGCGCAACATTTGGTAACGCCCCAGTCGAGCGTTACCAAATGTGAGTCCCTATCATTTGCGCCTACTTTGCAAATGAGAGACCGCACCCATGTTGGCACCCAAGCGCCTCCTGACTGCCCTGGCACTCACCCTGATCGGCAGCACCACCGTGCAGGCCGCCGACGAAGTGGTGGTCTACTCCTCGCGCATCGACGAACTGATCAAGCCGGTGTTCGACGCCTACACCCAAAAGACCGGTGTACAGGTGAAGTTCATCACCGACAAGGAAGCCCCGCTGATGCAGCGCATCAAGGCCGAGGGCGAAAACGCCACCGCCGACCTGCTGCTCACCGTGGATGCCGGCAACCTCTGGCAGGCCGAGCAAATGGGCATCCTGCAACCCTTCACCTCCCCGGTGATCGACAAGAACATTCCCCTGCAGTACCGCTCTTCGGCTCACGCCTGGACCGGCTTGAGCCTGCGTGCGCGGACCATCGCGTATTCCACCGATCGGGTCAAACCGGGTGACCTGACCACCTACGAAGCCCTGGCCGACAAACAGTGGGAAGGCCGCCTGTGCCTGCGCACGGCGAAAAAGGTCTACAACCAATCGCTGACCGCCACCCTGATCGAAACCCACGGTGCGGCCAAGACCGAAGAAATCGTCAAGGGCTGGGTGAATAACCTGTCCACCGACGTGTTCTCCGATGACATCGCGGTGCTGGAGGCGATCAACGCCGGGCAGTGCGACGTGGGTATCGTCAACACCTACTACTACGGCCGCCTGCACAAACAGAAGCCGGACCTGGCGGTGAAGCTGTTCTGGCCGAACCAGGGCGACCGTGGCGTGCATGTGAACCTGTCGGGCATCGGCTTGACCAAGCACGCGCCACACCCGGAAGCCGCCAAGGCGCTGGTGGAGTGGATGACCACGCCTGAGGCGCAGAAGATCTTTGCCGATGTGAACCAGGAGTTCCCGGCCAACCCGGCGGTACCGCCGTCGGCTGAAGTGGCGACCTGGGGTAAATTTGTGGCGGATACATTGCCGGTGGAAGTGGCGGGCAAGCGCCAGGCTGAAGCCATTCGCCTGATGGATCGGGCGGGCTGGAACTAAGTACAATTTGTAGGACGCCGCAGGTCCAAATGTGGGAGGGGCGGGGGGGGGGGGGGGGGGGGGGGGGGGGGCCCCCCCCCCCCCCCCAGAGCATGGTGTTTGTTTTTTTAGGTTTTAGTTTGGA
>NZ_JACHCZ010000003.1:0-370802 GCF_014207255.1 Pseudomonas sp. JAI120 | reverse complement strand
TGGGGTGGTGGGCGGGGGTTTTTGGGGGGGGGGGGGTGGCCCATGTTTCTTTTTGACCCCCCCCCCCCGCCCCTCCCACATTGAATTGTTGTGATTTGAAGATATTCATTATTGAGAACCAACCCTTGGCCCACCCCGCCCAACGCCGCTGGTACCTGCCGGTCTTCACCGTCGCCGCCCTGGTGCTGCTGCCGTTGAGCGTACTGTTGCTGTCCTGGCAAAGCATCGACGCGCAAATCTGGTCCCACCTCTGGGAAACCCAGATGCCCCGCCTGCTGGGCAACACCCTGACCTTGGTGCTGGGGGTCGGCGTCGGTGTAACCCTGTTGGGCGTAAGCCTGGCCTGGCTCACCAGCCTTTGCGAATTCCCCGGCCGGCGCTGGCTTGACTGGGCGTTGATGCTGCCCTTTGCCATTCCCGCCTATGTGCTGGCCTTCGTGTTTGTCGGCCTGTTGGATTTTTCGGGCCCCGTGCAGACCCTGCTGCGCGAATGGTTCGGCACCGGCTTGCGCCTGCCACGGGTGCGCTCCACCAGCGGCGTGATCATCGTGCTGGTGCTGGTGTTCTATCCCTATGTGTACCTCCTGGCGCGCAGCGCATTCCTCGCCCAGGGCAAGGGCTTGATGGAGGCGGCGCGGGTGCTGGGGCAGTCACCCTTGCGGGCGTTCTGGCATGTGGCCCTGCCCATGGCGCGGCCGGCGATAGGGGCCGGGGTGGCGTTGGCACTGATGGAGACCCTGGCGGACTTCGGTGCGGTTTCGGTGTTCAACTTCGATACCTTCACCACCGCCATCTATAAGACCTGGTACGGCTTTTTCAGCCTGTCCAGCGCGGCCCAACTGGCGAGCCTGTTACTGCTGGTGGTGATGCTGGTTCTGTACGGCGAGCGGCGTGCCCGGGGCGCCAGCCGGTCCAGCAACGAGCGTCCCCGGGGTAAGGCGCTGTACCACTTGAAGGGGATCAAAGCGGTAGCGGCCAGTGGGTGGTGTGGCCTGGTGTTCGCCTGCGCCTTTGTCATCCCGGTGCTGCAACTGGTGGCCTGGTTCTGGCAGCGTGGACGGTTCGATCTGGATGAGCGCTATTCGGGCCTGATCGTCCACACCCTTTACCTGGGCGGCATTGCGGCGCTGATCACGGTCAGCGTGGCGCTGGTACTGGCCTTCGCCAACCGTCTGGCGCCGACCCGGACGATTCGCTCCGGTATCAGCCTGGCCAATGTCGGCTATGCCTTGCCGGGCTCGGTGCTGGCGGTGTCGATCATGCTGGCGTTCAGTTACCTGGACCGTGAGCTGGTGGTGCCGCTGTCCGGCTGGCTCGGAGGGGCGGGCAAGCCATTGTTGCTGGGCAGTCTGTCGGCGCTGGTGCTGGCGTATCTGGTGCGCTTTCTGGCCGTGGCCTACGGGCCGTTGGAAAACAGCCTGGCGCGCATCCGCCCTTCGTTGCCGGAAGTTGCGCGTAGTTTGGGCGTGAGTGGGCCGCGACTGTTTTGCAAAGTGTATCTACCGCTGTTGCTACCCGGCACCCTGAGTGCAGCACTGCTGGTGTTCGTAGACGTGCTCAAGGAAATGCCCGCGACCCTGCTGATGCGCCCGTTCGGCTGGGACACCCTGGCGGTGCGGATCTTTGAAATGACCAGCGAAGGCGAGTGGGCGCGGGCTTCTCTGCCAGCGTTGACACTGGTGCTGGTGGGGCTGCTGCCGGTCATCGGGCTGATCCGACGCTCCGCCCGCCCCATCGGTTAGGTGCCAGTCCTACGGCTTGCGGCTACAATGCGCGGCATTCGGTGCGCTCCGTCCTTCGGATCGAGTCGCTGTACGTCGCCGCAGGCCTTGTAATTCAAGGTGTCCGGCACGGGCAACGGCCTGCGCACCTTCGCCAAGCCCGGAAGGAGAAACCCATGGGACAGCGTACGCCTCTGTATGACCTGCATCTCGCCCTCGGCGCGAAAATGGTCGATTTTGGCGGTTGGGATATGCCTTTGCATTACGGCTCGCAAGTTGAGGAGCACCATCAGGTGCGGCGCGACTGCGGGGTGTTCGATGTATCTCATATGACCGTGATCGATATCACCGGCCCCCAGGCCAAGGAATGGCTCCAGTACCTGCTGGCCAATGATGTCGAGCGTTTGCACGGCTGTGGCCGTGCGTTGTACAGCGCCATGCTCAACGAGCAGGGTGGCGTGGTAGACGACATGATTGTCTACCGCACCGAGGCCGGGTACCGGCTGGTGGTCAACGCCGCCACCCGAGACCAGGACATGGCCTGGATCCAGGCGCAACTTGGCAGCTATCAAGTGCAACTGCATGAGCGGCCCGAGTTGGCCATGCTCGCCATTCAAGGTCCCCACGCCCGGCAGAAGATTGCCGAGTTGGTCACCCAGTCTCGCGGCACCCTGATCCACCAGCTCAAGCCCTTTGAAGGGTATGCCGACGGTGATTGGTTTATCGCGCGCACGGGTTACACCGGCGAAGACGGCCTGGAAATTGTCCTGCCTGCCGATCAGGCGCCGGGATTTTTCAACGACCTGGTAGGTGCGGGTATTTCACCTATAGGCCTCGGCGCGCGGGACACCCTGCGGCTGGAAGCCGGCATGAACCTGTATGGCCAGGATATCCACCAGAACGTTTCGCCCCTGGCGGCGAACATGGCCTGGAGCATTGCCTGGGAACCTGCCGAGCGCAATTTCATCGGGCGTGCGGCGCTGGAAGCAGAGCTGGCCGCCGGTGTGCAGTTCAAACTGGTCGGGCTGGTACTGGAAGAACGTGGGGTTTTACGCGCTCACCAGGTGGTTCGTATCGCCAATGTTGGCGAAGGGGAGATCACCAGTGGTAGTTTCTCACCTACGCTGAGCAAATCCATTGCCCTGGCGCGTGTACCGACGGCGACTGCCGATCGGGCCGAAGTGGAAATCCGCGGCAAGTGGTACCCGGTTCGAGTGGTCAAACCGACCTTCGTGCGTCATGGCAAAACCTTGATCTAACTATTTCCGGCAGGCCAATGGCTGCTGACATTTCTTCTTGAGGACACAGACTATGAGCGATATCCCTGCCGACCTGCGTTTTGCCGAAAGTCACGAATGGGCGCGTCTGGAAGCTGACGGTACTGTCACCGTCGGGATCTCCGACCATGCACAGGAAGCTCTGGGTGATGTGGTGTTTGTTGAGTTGGCCGAAGTTGGCGCTACGTTTGAAGCCGAAGGCCAGGCGGGTGTGGTTGAGTCGGTGAAGGCCGCTTCGGATATCTACGCCCCGGTTGCCGGCGAAGTGATTGCCGTCAACGAAGAGCTGAGTGGTAGCCCTGAGTTGCTGAACTCCGACCCTTACGGCGCGTGGATCTTCAAGCTCAAGCCAAGCAACCCGGCTGATCTGGAAAAACTGCTGGATGCGGCTGGCTACAAAGCCGCCATCGGCGAGTAACCGCAAGACCCCTGTGGGAGGGAGCAAGCTCCCTCCCACATTCAATCGTCGGGAGCCGTGAGTGTTCAGTTCGCTTTCAGGACTGCCTTTACCGCCGCCACCGACCGCTCCACATCTGCCTCTGTCATTGCCGTAAACATCGGCAACGACACGATCAAACGTCCAACCTTTTCCGCTACCGGGAACATACCTTCCTTGAATCCCTGTGCCCGATAAAGGCTCAGCAGGTGAATAGGCGGGTAGTGATAGCCAATGCCAACACCCTGTGCCTGCATTTTCTCCATGAAGGTCGCGCGGGCGGGCAGGCCGTCCTGGCGCTCCGGCAGCACTAACTGGAACAGGTGCCAGTTGCTGTTTTCGAAGTCGGCCGGCGGCAGTTGCGCGCCGTACTTTTCCTCGAAATCATCGCCGAAACATTTGAAGTAGTGCTGTGCCAGGTGCTGGCGATGGGCGGTGATCTTCTCGATGTGGGCAAACTGCCCCAGGCCGATGGCGGCGGCGATGTCGGTCATGTTGAACTTGCCGCCCAGTACATCCACGTCGAGGCCGTCGAAGCCGGTACGGGTGACGCCCTGCAGGCGGTATTTTTCTGCCAGGCGGGCTTCTTCGGCATTGTTCAACACCAGGCAGCCGCCCTCGGAAGAGGTGATGTTCTTGTTGGCCTGGAAGCTGAACGATACAAAGTCCCCGGTAGCGCCGATGCGTTCGCCATCCCAGCTGGAGCCCAGGGCCTGGGCGGCGTCTTCGACGATGCGCAGGTTGTACTTGTTGGCCAGTGCGTACAGCATCGGCATGTCCAGGGGCAGGCCGGCCAGGTACACCGGGATGATCGCCTTGGTGCGCGGGGTGATTGCGGCTTCCACCTGGGCCAGGTCGATATTGCGCGTGATCGGATCGATATCAGCGAACACCGGTGTGGCCCCCACCTCCAGAATCACGTTGGCCGTGGCCACCCAGGAGATCGGTGTGGTGATGACTTCATCCCCAGGCCCGATACCGGCGATACGCAAGGCGATTTCCATGGTGCAGGTGCCAGAGTTGAACGTGCGCACCGGCCGGCCGCCAAAGTATTCCGACAGTTGCGCCTCGAAAGCCTGCACTTTCGGCCCACTGGTGATCCATCCCGAGCGCAGTACATCGCCGACCGCCGAGATGGTGGCTTCATCGATGGTAGGTTTGGAGAACGGCAGAAAGGGCTGTTGGCTCATAACGACGAAGGAGTCCGTTTCAGATTGGCGATGAGTAAGCGAGGATTCAGTACCAGCATGGTGGCACGGTAAGACTGAATATAGCCTGTCGCCTGTGAATGAATCGTCACATTGCGGGCAAAAAAATGCCGCTTCAAAAGCGGCATTCTTCAGCGTGCGGGAATCACTCGGTAACAGCGTTCTTCGCGAGGATGGCGTTGGCCAGTTCCATATCCGTGGCCTGCAGGCCAGGGTTATCGGCGCGGACTTTCTGCATGGCGGCTTCCAGGTACGGTCCGCGGATGCCGCCGTCGCTGGCAACAAAGCTGCCTGCGTCGTCTTGTGCGGCAACCACCAGCTTGTGGTCCTTGAAGGTCAGGTACGTCGAGCCGGTAGTGGCGCCCGACGAAATGACATTGCGCCAGAAACTATCGGCCATGGCTGAACCGACAGGAAGGGAAAGCACAGCGAGGGTTGCGACAGCATATTTAAGACGCATGATGGGTGACTCCGGGTGGGTGATCTGTACCGTTTGATTGTAGTTAGCCCAACCGAGTTCCATCCCTGACTAAACAGTTTCTACCTTTAAAATGACGCCATCCAGGCCTACCACACGCACTTGAGCGCCTACAGGGGTGTCAGGACCGGTCACCATCCATACGCCATCACCGACTTTCACCTTGCCCCGGCCATCCACAATCGCCTGATGCACCACGAAGACGCGGCCGACCAGCTCCGAGCCACGTTCGTTGAGCCCCGGTTGGTCACTGGCTTTGGCACTGCTGCGCTGGCGTTTCCACCAGTACACCGCCGTCAGGATCGACAGCACAGCGAACAGCAACAGTTGCCACTCCAACCCGAGCGGCGGCACCAGAAACTTGATCACGCCCACGGCTGCCGCAGCTATACCCATCCACAGCAGGTAACCACCGGCGCCGAATACCTCAAGAATCAATAGCACCGTACCCAGCGCGAGCCAGTCCCAGAACGAAAGATGCTGCAGGAAATCCCACATGTCGATCGCCTCAGGCTTTCTTGTTGTCGAAGGTCGCCTTGACGATTTCGCCAATGCCGCCGACAGCGCCGATCACCTGGCTGGCTTCCAGCGGCATCAGGATCACTTTGCTGTTATTGGCCGATGCCAGCTTGCCGAGGGCATCGATGTATTTCTGCGCGACGAAGTAGTTGATGGCCTGCACGTTGCCGGTGGCGATCGCTTCGGAAACCACCTGGGTCGCGCGGGCCTCTGCCTCTGCCTGGCGCTCACGGGCTTCAGACTCCAGGAACGCGGCCTGGCGTCCACCTTCGGCTTCAAGAATCTGTGCCTGCTTCTTGCCTTCGGCAGTCAGGATCGCCGATGCCCGCAGGCCTTCGGCTTCCAGGATCTGTGCGCGCTTGATCCGCTCGGCTTTCATCTGGCCGGACATGGCGGCCATCAGGTCGGCGGGCGGGCTGATGTCCTTGATTTCGATCCGGGTGATCTTGATGCCCCACGGCGCCGTGGCTTCATCGACAGTGCGCAGCAGTTTTTCGTTGATGCCGTCCCGCTGGCTGAGCATGGCATCCAGCTCCATGGAGCCGAGCACCGTGCGGATATTGGTTTGCAGCAGGTTGCGGATAGCGTGTTCGAGGTTGTTGACCTCGTAGGCGGCCTGGGCGGTATTGACCACCTGGAAGAAGCACACGGCATCGATCTGCACGGTGGCGTTGTCGGCGGTGATGACTTCCTGGGGCGGAATATCCAGCACGCTTTCCATCACGTTGATCTTGCGGCCGATGCGGTCCATGACCGGGATGATGATGTTGAGACCCGGCTTGAGGGTGTTGGTGTAACGGCCGAAGCGCTCGACGGTCCACTGATAGCCCTGGGGTACCACCTTGAAGCCCATGAACAGGATGGCAATGGCCAAACCCACGAAAAGAAGCAGTACGGTTCCGATCTGCATAGCGATTCCCTATCTGATGGTGTCAGTTAAACGACGTTCGGCCGATTGTAACGGTCTTGTCACCGATAAGAACGGTTTCAGCCCGCGGTAATCAAAGCATTTGTTACCGAATCCCCAGGTGTCACGCGCAACACCTCGGCCATCGTGGTCAGCCCCGCCTTTACTTTTCCCATACCGGCCAGGCGCAGGCTGCACATGCCTTGCGCAACCGCCTCTCTGCGCAGGGACTGCACGTCGGTGCCTGGGGTGATCAGCGCACGAAGCGATTCATTCAACACCATGATCTCGTAGACCCCTGCACGCCCCTGAAATCCGCTGTTTCGACATTCCGCACATCCCACCGCCTCGTGGACATCGCCTACCGCCCGCTTGCAATGAGGGCACAGCAGCCGCACCAGGCGCTGCGCCATTACCCCCAATAATGTGGCCTTGATCAAATAATGAGCAATACCCAGTTCCTGCAAGCGGCTGATGGCGCTGGGCGCATCGTTGGTGTGCAGCGTCGAGAGCACCAAATGTCCGGTCAGTGCGGCCTGGATCGCCATTTCGGCGGTTTCCTGGTCGCGGATTTCGCCGATCATGATGATGTCCGGGTCCTGGCGTAGCAGGGCTCGGATGCCGCTGGCGAACGTCAGGTCGATGTTGTGCTGCACCTGCATCTGGTTAAAGGCCGGCTCGACCATCTCGATCGGGTCTTCCACGGTGCAGAGGTTGATTTCTCGGGACGCCAGTTGCTTGAGCGTGGTGTAGAGGGTACTGGTCTTGCCTGAACCGGTAGGGCCCGTGACCAGGATGATGCCGTTGGCCTGGCGGGTCATGGCGTGCCATCGCTGCTGGTCCTCAGCGGACAAACCGAGCTTGTCGAAGTCCTTGAGCAGCACCTGCGGATCGAAAATCCGCATCACCAGTTTTTCGCCAAAGGCGGTGGGCAAGGTCGACAGGCGCAACTCGATTTCTGCGCCTGTGGGGCTTTTGGTCTTGATCCGGCCGTCCTGGGGTTTGCGTTTTTCCGCCACGTTCATGCGGCCCAGGCTTTTCAGGCGGCTGACCACCGCCATCGTCACCTGGGGTGGAAATTGATAGACGTCGTGCAACAGCCCATCAATGCGAAAGCGCATGCGGCCCTGTTCACGGCACGGCTCGATATGAATATCACTGGCCCGCTGGGCAAAGGCGTACTGCAACAGCCAATCGACGATATTGACGATATGCGCGTCGTTGGCATCCGGCTCCTGGTCACCGGCGCCGAGGTTGAGCAACTCGAAGTTGCCAGGCGCCGCGACCTTTTGATCCGCCCCGCTGACGGACTTCGCCAACCGGTAAAACTCGCTGATACAACGCTGAATGTCCTGGGGGTTGGCAACCACGCGCTTGATCGAGCGTTTGAGTACCTGTGCCAGTCCCGACTCCCAGCTGGTGACATGGGGCTGGGCGCTGGCAACGGTGACGGTCTGCGCGTCCACGGCCACTGCAAGGATGCTGTGGCGCTGGGCAAACGCCTGGGACATCAGCTGCACCACCGCCGCGACATCGATTTGCAGTGGGTCGATACGCCAATAAGGTTGCCCGGCATGCTGGGCAAGCCACTGGGTCAGGGTTTCCAGTGCCGGCCCATAGGCGGCGATACACTCCAGCGGGTGCTGGGCGTTACCGCCTGGCAGCGCCGATAAGCGCTGCGCGATGTCGGCAGTGATCAAGCCGCCCTCGACCAAGGCCGGGAGCAACTGATGCAGCTCCAATCGGTGATCAACAGACATGAAGGTTTTCCTGGGTAGCCTCGGACGAAACTTCAGGCTAGCCGGCCCTCGAAGATCCTCCTCCCAGCGTATGTTGCAGGCCTTTACTGAGCTGCTGCCGCCACTGCTGCGGGCCCTACGGAATCAACCGGCCACACGTGCAGCGTGCACACGCTGATCAGGTTTCGAATCTTTTCACCGATCACTTGGGCGCGATGCCAGCTCAGGCTTTCCATCACGATATCGATGTTCAGCAGGTCTTCTTGGCGGCTCACGGTGACCTGGCTCGGTGTTAAGAACTGCAACGCAAAATAGTTGAGTACCCGACACAACACATCGGGCTCCGCTTCGGCGAGGATCTGGTAATGCGCTCGGCAATGGGCGCTGTTGGCGGCCCACACATCGACGCGGGTCAGGGGGTGGGTGGTTTCGACGACATGCATGCTGATTCTCCAGATTCGACTGGAGAAATTTTTACATTCGCCTCGGGAGATTTCTTATCTAAGATGAGCCTGATTTGCGATTAATCGAATCAATCAATTCAGAATAGCCAGAATTAAAGGTATTTCTATGCACAGCGAGTTGGACGCCTATGACCGCCGCATCCTGGCCCTGTTGCAAGAGGACGCCTCGCTGTCCAGCGCGCAGATCGCCGAGCAAGTGGGCCTGTCCCAGTCGCCGTGCTGGCGGCGCATCCAGCGGCTCAAGGACGAAGGGGTGATTCGCGGCCAGGTCACCCTGTTGGATCGCAAGAAGATCGGCCTCAATACGCAGATCTTCGCCGAGGTCAAACTCAACGCCCACGGCCGATCCAACTTCACCGAGTTCACCGAAGCGATTCGTGGGTTTCCCGAAGTCTTGGAGTGCTATGTGCTGATGGGGGCGGTGGATTTTCTGCTGCGCATCGTGACGTCGGACATTGAGGCGTACGAGCGGTTTTTCTTCGAGAAGCTGTCGATGGTGCCGGGGATTCAGGAGGTCAACTCGATTGTGGCGCTGTCTGAGATCAAGTCGACCACCAGCCTGCCAGTATTGCGCTGACCGGCCTCATCGGGGCAGTCGGATCGTCGTACCGCGACGATTCGACTGCCCCGATGGCGATATTACAAACGCAGCAGGGTCTTCCAGGCACGGTTCTGGTACACCGCAATCGCCTGATGCATACGCGCATCAAGCGACTCATCGGTGATCGGCTGGTTGGCCAGTTGCACCAGCTTGTTCAGCTCGCCGTACAAACGATCCAGTTCCGGAATATCCACCACGTTACGCGCATGGTGCAGCCAGGCCTGGATGCGTTCGATGCGCGGCAGTTGCTCTGCCAGGTCTTCCGGTTGCTGCTGGTAGCGCGGCAGTTGCAGGGCGACGGCATCGTCAGCCAGCAGGCGCGGAAGCCAGTTGGTGATTTGCGCGGCGCCCTGGCGGTTGCCGCGCACGTTGCGGTCGGCGGTCCAGGTGCGGGCCATTAGCCAGCGCGACGTGTTCAGCGAGAACAAGCCCCAGCGTACGTCATCCAATTCTTCGGCGAATTGCTCGGGCGCGGCTTTGCGAATGTCTTCGTCGTCGTCACCGGCCTGGACCAGCGGGCGCCAGTCTTCCAGCAGTGCATCGAGTGCGCTGCGCAGTTCGCTGGTGGATTGACGTGGTGCGGCCTGGCCGAGGCTGCCGATCAGGGCGCGCAGTTCGCCGAGGTTGTCGACCCAGTCCTGCAGTAGACGCCAGTGGCCATTGAAGCGGTATTGCTCGGCCAGGCGCTGGCTGCTGCCGAGCAGGTGCCACATGATTGCGGCGAAGGCGTCGTCCAGCGGCATTTCGGCGTGGATCTGCGGGGCCGGCAGGCTCAAGGAGTAGCTGCTGGCGTCGTACAGGCGGTAGCCGCGCTCGGCCTTGCTGATGTCACACGGCATCAGTGCGAGGGTGGCGGCCAGCTCGGCGGCCAACTCCAGCAGGGCAGCCGGTTCGCCTTCGCGCAGTTCCAGTTCCAGCTCGCAGATTTCTTCTTTCTGCTTGCCGACCACCACATGGCCCAGGTCCAGGGCGGCTTCGATCACCACCTTGGCCTTGCCACGGCCCCAAGCGATTTCGGCGCGTTCGCGCACGAAGTCGGTGGTGAAGATCGGCTTGAGGGTCTTTTTGTCCAACTCGGCCAGCTGCTCGGGCCAGCACTCGCCGTCGAGTTTCTTTACGTCGAGCTTGGCTTTGGGCAGGTCCCAGTTGTACTCGTTGCGTTCCGACAAACCGGCGACGCTTTGGCCACGGGTCTTGAGGGTCTGGATAATGTCGTCACCGTCCTTGCGCAGGCGCAGGGCGACTTTGGCCTGGGCCAGGTCGCGCTCGGGGGTGTCGAAGTACTGGTTCATCAACTCACGGCGTTCCCAGCCACTTTTGTTGCGTTTTTTCAGTAACGGGTGCTCACGCAGCGCGGCGAGTGTTTCGCGGCTGACGCGGAGCTTGATTTCGGTTTCTTTCTGCATGGCCGGAAAATCCAGGATCGGGAGCGCAGCCGGGAAAAAGAGTGGCTGCCAAGGTCGTGCAGTGTACAGGACTGAGCCCGGCAACGCGCCGCAACGGTTTATTGTGTCGTGCAGATGGCTCTATAGTGGGGGCTCGTCCGGGAAGTAGGGAGACCGCGCATGCCGTTACCGTCCATGAAAGAGCAGTTCGCCGCGCTGATTGCCGCGCCTTCGGTCAGTTGCACCCAAGCGTCTCTCGACCAGACTAACCGCCCGGTGATCGATCTGCTCGCCAGTTGGTTGGGCGACCTGGGGTTCTCCATCGACATCCAGTCCGTCAGCCCCGGCAAATTCAACCTGCTGGCCAGTTTCGGCACTGGCCCCGGCGGTCTGGTGTTGGCCGGCCATAGCGATACCGTTCCTTATGACGCGGCGTTGTGGAAGACCGATCCGCTCAAGCTGACGGAAGTCGACGGCCGTTGGGTAGGATTGGGTAGTTGCGACATGAAGGGCTTTTTCGCGCTGGCGATTGAAGCGGTGTTGCCGCTGCTGGATCAGCCGTTCAAGCAGCCGTTGCTGATCCTCGCCACCTGCGATGAAGAAAGCTCCATGTCCGGTGCCCGGGCATTGGCCGAAGCCGGGCGCCCGCTGGGCCGCGCGGCGGTGATCGGCGAACCGACCGGCCTCAAGCCGATCCGCCTGCATAAAGGCGTGATGATGGAGCGCATCGACATTCTCGGCCAAAGTGGCCATTCGTCGGATCCAAGCCTGGGCCACAGCGCCCTGGAAGCCATGCACGACGCCATCGGTGAGCTGCGCGGCCTGCGCCTGGCCTGGCAGCGCGAGTACCGCAATGCACAATTCAGCGTGCCGCAACCGACCATGAACTTCGGCTGTATCCATGGCGGCGACAACCCCAACCGCATCTGTGGCCAGTGCTCCCTGGAATTCGACCTGCGGCCCTTGCCGGGCATGGATCCCGAAGTGCTGCGTGCGGCTATCCGGCAAAAGCTCGAACCGCTGGCCGAACGCCATAAAGTCAAGATCGACTACGCGCCGTTATTCCCCGCCGTGCCGCCGTTCGAACAGGCCGAAGACGCCGAGTTGGTGCGGGTCGCGGAACGATTGACCGGTCATCGTGCCGAAGCAGTAGCGTTCGGCACCGAAGCGCCTTATCTTCAGCGCCTTGGTTGTGAAACCCTGGTGCTGGGGCCTGGCGACATCGCCTGTGCCCATCAACCTGGCGAGTACCTCGAAATGTCACGCTTGACGCCTACAGTGCGTCTATTGCGGGAACTGATCGAACATTACTGCCTGAAACCTGCGTAAATTAACCCCTGTCCATTCGTACATAAGGAGAGCGAGCGTGTCGCCAAGCCTGTTCCGACGATAACCATCAGCCCGCTGTGCGTTTTCACGACTCATCCTTTTTCGGCTGCTTTTTATTACAGGCCCAGGTTCCATGCCCGACTACGTTAATTGGCTTCGTCACGCTTCGCCCTACATCAACGCCCACCGCGACTGCACCTTTGTGGTCATGTTGCCCGGCGACGGTGTGGATCATCCGAACTTCGGCAATATCGTCCACGACCTGGTGCTGCTCCACAGCCTGGGCGTGCGCCTGGTGCTGGTGCACGGTTCGCGCCCTCAGATCGAAGCGCGCCTTGAAGCGCGCGGCCTGATCCCGACTTACCACGAAGGCATGCGCATCACCGATGCCGCGACGCTGGAGTGTGTGATCGACGCGGTTGGCCACCTGCGTATCGCCATCGAAGCGCGCTTGTCGATGGACATGGCCTCGTCGCCGATGCAGGGCTCGCGCCTACGGGTGGCCAGCGGCAACCTGGTGACCGCGCGGCCTATTGGCGTGCTTGAAGGTGTGGATTACCACCACACCGGCGAAGTGCGCCGGGTCGACCGCAAGGGCATCAACCGCCTGCTGGATGAGCGCTCCATTGTGCTGTTGTCACCCCTGGGCTATTCGCCTACGGGTGAGATCTTCAACCTGGCCTGCGAAGACGTCGCCACCCGCGCCGCCATCGACTTGGGGGCCGACAAGCTGCTGCTGTTCGGCGCCGATCTCGGCCTGATCGATGAAAACGGCCGTCTGGTGCGCGAACTGCGCCCGCAACAAGTACCGGCGCATCTGCAACGCCTGGGCAGCAGCAACTACCAGTCCGAATTGCTCGATGCGGCCGCCCAGGCCTGCCGGGGTGGGGTAGGGCGCAGCCATATCGTCAGCTACGCCGAAGATGGCGCCTTGCTCACCGAGCTGTTTACCCGCGATGGCGGCGGTACGCTGGTGGCTCAGGAGCAATTCGAACTGGTGCGCGAGGCGGCGATTGAAGACGTCGGCGGTTTGCTCGACCTGATCAGCCCGCTGGAAGAGCAGGGCATCCTGGTACGCCGTTCGCGGGAAGTGCTCGAACGTGAGATCGAGCAGTTCAGCGTGGTGGAGCGCGAAGGCATGATCATCGCCTGTGCGGCGTTGTATCAGATCGCCGATTCGGACGCGGGTGAGCTGGCGTGCCTGGCGGTGAACCCGGAGTACCGCCATGGCGGGCGTGGTGATGAGCTGCTGGAGCGTATCGAAACCCGTGCCCGGGCGCAGGGTTTGAAGACCTTGTTCGTACTTACCACGCGGACTGCCCACTGGTTCCGTGAGCGCGGCTTTGTGCCGAGCAGCGTTGATCGCCTGCCGTCGGCGCGGGCCTCGCTGTACAACTACCAGCGTAACTCGAAGATTTTCGAGAAGGCCTTGTAAAGCCCTACCTCCCAAGTCAATGAGCAGGCTCGTGTAAGAGCCTGCCCGCGTCGCAGGCCAATCTGGCGTGCCGTCACGCACGACTAAAGTTTAAGCATTCTTGATCTGACGCCGATAACAGGATGGCGGCTATGGGTAGATTGTGGGAGTTCCACACACCTGAATCGTCGAATGGGCGGCTTGGACAGCAAAAGAAACTATTAGTGACACAAAAACTGTAACAAATTGACGAGAGGATGTGCCTTTGGCCATGATGGCGTCGCCTTTTTGATCGTGGGTGACGTATGCAGCAGAGCGTCAACACTAATCGTTCTAAAAAAGCGCTAACAAATACCCTTTAGGAATTAGCTTGTGGAGCAGATGGTCTATGCTCGCCTGTCCGCATCACGGAATGGCTTATTCCTGAATCGTATTAAAAAGAATGAAATAATTCTTTTTGGGTGTATGAAAAACTCATTACCCTGCAGGGACCAAATCAACGGTGGTTAGACGAAGGTAGTAGACACACAAGGTTACGATTGACTTGGCAGTCACTATCCGGTGCTAATCGCGCATCTGTGGATCAAGGGCGTCAGACCCGAGACCAAAGAAATACAAAAATTAGAAATGAGAGGAGCGGTACATGAAGAAGTCCACCTTGGCACTGTCTGTAGCTTTGGGCGTAATCGCTCAGCAAGCGGGCGCTGCCGGTTTCATCGAAGACAGCAAGGCCACACTGGGTCTGCGTAACTTCTACATCAACACTGATAACCGTGACGACGCTACTAAAGCGGCCGGCGCGCAGAACAAGTCGGAAGAGTGGGGCCAAGCTTTCGACCTGCGCTTCATCTCCGGTTACACCCAAGGCACCGTAGGCTTTGGTCTTGACGCTATCGGCCTGCTGGGCGTGCGTCTGGATTCGGGCGGCGGCACCAACGGCGCCACCGCGGCATCGACTGGCAACGCTGGCTCTTACGGCGGCACGGTTTTCCCGAGCAAGTCCAATGGCGAAGCCGTTGATAACTACTCCAGCCTGGGCCTGACCGCTAAAGCCAAGATTTCCCAGACCGAACTGAAGTTGGGTACTTTGCAGCCTAAGCTGCCGGTAATCATCACCAACGATGGTCGTATGCTGCCGCAGACTTTCCAGGGTGGCCAGATCACCACTAACGACATCAAGGACCTGACGCTGGTTGCCGGTCAGATCGAAAAGGCCAAGGGTCGTAACTCCAGCAACGTCGAGAACCTGTCTCTCGCAGGTGCCAACGGTCGTACGGCCTCTGGTCGCGACAGCAACAAGTTCTACTACGCCGGTGGTGACTACAAAATCACCAAAGACCTGACTGCCCAGTACTACTACGGCAATCTGGATCAGTTCTACAAGCAACACTTCCTGGGCCTGCTGCACAACTGGGCCATAGGTCCTGGCGTGTTGAAAACCGACCTGCGCTACTTCAACAGCCGCGCTGATGGTAACAACAGCAACGACGCCAACTACTTCACCAGCGGTGACTACGGCACTAACGCTGCGGGTAACAACATCACCAAAGGTAAAGTCGACAACAACCTGTACAGCGGCCTGTTCCTGTACTCGGTGGCGGGTCACACCTTCGGTGGTGGTTACCAGGTCAGCAACGGCGACAGTGACTTCCCGTTCCTGAACCAAGGTGATGGTGCGTCGGCCTACCTGACCACTGACTCGCAGATCGCCAAGTTTGCCCGCGCTGGCGAACGTACCTGGCAAGCTCGCTACGCATATGACTTCGCCAAGATTGGCGTACCTGGATTGACCGCTGGTGTGGTTTACCTGCGTGGCGACAATATCGATACCCGCGGCCGAGTTGGTGTTGCTCAGGTCCAAACAAACTCTAATGGCGCGAACGAGTGGGAACGTGACATCACTGTTGCCTACGTCGTACCAGAAGGCCCGCTGAAGAACGTCGGTGTAGCATGGAAAAATGCCATGTGGCGCAACGACATTGCTGGCCAGCGTAACCAGGACGAAAACCGCCTGATCGTCAGCTACTCGCTGCCACTGTTCTAGTAGCGTGACGCTGTTGTAAGACCGTAAAACCTTGCCCGGCGCACTGCCGGGCAAGGTGTCTTGCATTTCAAGTCGGGCTAAACCCCCGCAAGCCCTTCCTGAACCCCTCTTTGTACAGCGTCTCAAGGCCTTCTCGAACCTTGGAACCGATGGTGCGCCTCCCCATTTCCCACGTCCAATGAACACATTTTTAATATTCCTTTATCGTCTAGATAAATCGATATTTATTCTTTTTAAATAACCCGTAATCCATGCACAGTGGGCTCCATAAGCACTCACCAGGAGCCACACCATGAGCCTAAGACTGGGCGACATCGCCCCCGACTTCGAACAGGATTCCAGCGCTGGCAAGATTCGTTTCCACGAATGGCTGGGCGACAGTTGGGGTGTGTTGTTTTCCCACCCGGCGGACTTCACCCCGGTGTGCACCACGGAGCTGGGCTTTACCGCCAAGCTCAAGGACGAGTTCGCCAAGCGCGGCGTCAAGGCCATCGCCCTGTCGGTGGACCCGGTGGACTCGCACCACAAGTGGATCGAAGACATCAACGAAACCCAGGACACCGTCGTCAATTTCCCGATCCTGGCCGACGCCGACCGCAAGGTTTCGGACCTCTACGACCTGATCCACCCGAACGCCAGTGACACCCTCACCGTGCGTTCCTTGTTCGTGATCGACCCGAACAAGAAGATCCGCCTGACCATCACCTACCCGGCCAGCACCGGCCGTAACTTCCACGAAATCCTGCGGGTCATCGACTCGCTGCAACTGACCGACAACTACAAAGTCGCAACCCCCGCCAACTGGCAGGACGGTGACGAAGTGGTGATCGTGCCGTCGCTCAAGGATGAGGAAGAGATCAAGAAGCGCTTTCCGAAGGGTTATCGGGCGGTGAAGCCCTACCTGCGGCTTACTCCACAACCCAATCGGTGAAACTGAATCACAACTGGGGTTTTCAGGCCGTGTTTACGGCCTTTTTTTTCGCCTAAAGACTCAGAATCTGTATATGCATTTAAAGAATAAACAAATGAAAAAATAAGATTTATAGATATATAAATCTGCTGCTAAGGTCTGTTCCATCTTGGCGCTATCGCCACACAGCGAACCGCCGGCACTTGCTCAAGGAATTCCTGCATGTTGGTCGTAACACTTGGAGGCAGTCCCAGCCAGCGTTCCCGCTCCGGGGTCTTGCTGGAAAAAACCCGTCAGTGGTTGCAAGACAAAGGCGTTGAAGTGGTGAGTTACCAGATACGGGACTTCCCGGCTGAAGACTTGCTGCATGCGCGCTTCGACAGCCCCAAGGTCATTGACCTGCTGCAACAGGTGGCTAACGCGGATGGCCTGGTGATCGCCACGCCGGTGTACAAGGCGTCGTTCTCCGGCGCGTTGAAAACCGTGCTGGACCTGCTGCCCGAACGCGCCCTGGCCCACAAGGTTGTGCTGCCGATGGCGACCGGCGGCAGCATCGCCCACATGCTGGCGGTGGATTACGCCTTGAAGCCGGTATTGTCGGCCCTCAAAGCCCAGGAACTGCTCCACGGGATTTTCGCCGAAGACAGCCAGATCGCCTACGGCGAAGGCAGTGCCCAGGCGCAACTGGTGCCGGTCCTCGAACACCGTTTGCACGAAGCCCTGGAGACGCTTTATGGCGCCATGGCCCGTCGTCCGAAACCGCTGGACCCGCATGTGTTGAATGAACGTTTGTTGAGTGCTCGCTGGAGCATTTAAGTAAGCCTCACCGCTATATAGATGTACTCACCTTACTCAGCCGCCAACGGCCAAGCAGGTGCAGCCAACCCCCTCATCGCACTATTTGGAGAGAGCGCCATGCGCACTGTCATCTTGCGTCGTGGTCTGGTCGCACTGTTTGCTGCGGCTGTGTCCTTCGGCGCCATCGTTCAGGCTCAAGCCGCCGAGACCCTGCGGATCGGTTACCAGAAATACGGAACCCTGGTGCTGCTCAAGGCCAAGGGCACCCTGGAAAAACGCCTGGCCGCCCAAGGTGTGCAGGTGCAATGGACCGAGTTTCCCGGCGGCCCGCAACTGCTCGAAGGCCTGAACGTCGGCTCCATCGACTTCGGTGTCACCGGCGAAACCCCGCCGGTCTTCGCCCAGGCCGCCGGTGCCGACCTGCTCTATGTGGCCTACGAGCCGCCAGCGCCCACCAGTGAAGCGATCCTGGTGCCGAAAGACTCGACGATCAAATCGGTGGCCGAGCTCAAGGGCAAGAAAGTCGTGCTCAACAAAGGCTCCAACGTGCACTACCTGCTGGTGCGTGCCCTGGAAGACGCCGGCCTGAAATACACCGACGTGCAGACCGTCTTCCTGCCGCCCGCCGATGCCCGTGCCGCCTTCGAGCGTGGCAGCGTGGATGCGTGGGTGATCTGGGACCCGTACCAGGCCGCCGCCGAGAAACAACTGCAAGCGCGCACCCTGCGTGACGGCACCGGCATCGCCGACAACCACCAGTTCTACCTGGCCACCAAGCCGTACGCCGAAAAACACCCTGAAGTGGTCAAGGCGCTGATCGAAGAAGTGCGTGCGGTGGGCGAGTGGTCCAAGGCCAACCCTCAGGAAGTGACCGAGCAGGTCGCACCACTGCTCGGCCTGCCGGCTGACATCACCCTGACCTCGGTAAAACGCCAGGGCTACGGCGCGCTGTTCCTGACCCCGGAAGTGGTGGCGGCCCAGCAGAAAATCGCCGACAGCTTCTACCAACTCAAATTGATCCCCAAGCCCTTGAGCATCAAGGACGTGATCTGGACGCCACCTGCTGCCGTGGCTAAAGCGCCGTAATCCGATTTCTTCAGGAGACAACTCCATGAGCCTCACTATTTTCTGGTTCCTGCCTACCCACGGCGACGGCCATTACCTTGGCACCGCCGAAGGCGCTCGCGCTGTTGATCACGGTTATCTGCAGCAAGTGGCCCAGGCCGCTGACCGCCTGGGATTCGGCGGGGTGCTGATCCCCACCGGTCGTTCCTGCGAAGACTCGTGGTTGGTGGCCGCCTCGCTGATCCCGGTGACCCAGCGTTTGAAATTTCTTGTCGCACTGCGCCCCGGGATCATTTCCCCGACGGTGGCGGCGCGCCAGGCCGCGACCCTGGACCGCCTGTCCGGCGGCCGCGCGCTGTTCAACCTGGTGACCGGTGGTGACCCGGAAGAGTTGGCCGGCGATGGCTTGTTCCTCAGTCATGAAGAGCGCTACCAGGCTTCGGTGGAATTCACCCGCATCTGGCGCCGCGTGCTGGAAGGCGAAACCGTGGATTACGACGGCGAGCACATCAGCGTCAAAGGCGCCAAGTTGCTCTACCCACCGATCCAGCAACCACGCCCGCCGCTGTACTTCGGCGGTTCCTCCGAAGCGGCCCAGGACCTGGCCGCCGAACAAGTGGAGATGGTGCTGACCTGGGGCGAGCCACCGGCCGCAGTCGCCGAGAAGATCGAACAGGTGCGGGCCAAGGCAGCGAAACTCGGACGCACCGTGCGCTTTGGTATTCGTCTGCATGTGATCGTGCGCGAAACCAACGATGAAGCCTGGAAAGCCGCCGACAAACTGATCTCCCATCTGGACGACGACACCATCGCCCGTGCCCAGGCTTCCCTGGCGCGCTTCGATTCCGTCGGCCAGCAGCGCATGGCGGCCTTGCATGGCGGTAACCGCGATAACCTGGAAGTCAGCCCCAACCTGTGGGCCGGCGTCGGTTTGGTGCGTGGCGGTGCGGGCACCGCGCTGGTGGGCGATGGTCCGACGGTTGCAGAACGGGTCAAGGAGTACTCAGCGCTGGGCATCGACACCTTCATCTTCTCCGGTTATCCACACCTGGAAGAGTCGTATCGGGTTGCCGAGCTGCTGTTCCCGCACCTGGATATCGAACGTCCAGAGTTGCCGAAAAGCGCCGGTTACGTGAGCCCGTTCGGCGAAATGGTCGCCAACGACATCCTTCCCAAAGCTGCGTCACAGAGCTGAGGCGGCGCCATGAATTTTGAGAAATTGAGCCATCGCGTCGCGCCTTGGGTGCTGCCGATTCTGTTGTTGGCGGTGTGGCAGTTATCGGTGTCGGCGGGCTGGTTGTCGACGCGTATTCTGCCGGCGCCCAGCGCGGTGATTGAGGCCGGGGTCAACCTGGTGCGCAGCGGCGAAATCTGGACGCACCTGGCTATCAGTGGCTGGCGGGCCGGCCTGGGCTTTGTGATCGGTGGCAGCATCGGCCTGGCGCTGGGATTTATCACCGGCCTGTCGACGTGGGGCGAACGCCTGCTGGACAGCTCGGTGCAGATGATCCGCAACGTGCCGCATTTGGCGCTGATTCCGCTGGTGATCCTGTGGTTCGGCATCGATGAGACCGCAAAGATTTTCCTGGTGGCCCTCGGCACGCTGTTCCCGATCTACCTCAACACTTACCACGGCATCCGCAACGTCGACCCGGCTCTGGTGGAAATGTCGCGCAGCTATGGCTTGTCCGGCTTCAGCCTGTTCTGGCAAGTGATCCTGCCGGGCGCGCTGCCGTCGATCCTGGTGGGCGTGCGCTTTGCCCTGGGCTTTATGTGGCTGACGCTGATCGTGGCGGAAACCATCTCTGCCAGCTCCGGCATTGGTTACCTGGCGATGAACGCCCGCGAATTCCTGCAAACCGACGTAGTGGTGTTGGCCATCGTGATGTACGCCATCCTCGGCAAACTGGCCGACCTGGCCGCTCGCGGTCTGGAACGTGTTTGGCTGCGCTGGCACCCGGCGTATCAAGTCAATAAAGGAGGTGCGGTATGACCGCTCAACAACCTCCGCGCCTGCTGAAAGGGATTCCCCTGGCGGTGCACAAATTGCGCAAGGCCTTCGGCGCGCGGGAAGTGCTCAAGGAAATCGATCTGCACATTCCGGCGGGCCAGTTCGTGGCCGTGGTCGGTCGCAGTGGCTGCGGTAAAAGTACGTTACTGCGCTTGTTGGCCGGCCTGGACAAAGCCAGCGGCGGCGAGCTGCTGGCCGGTTCGGCGCCGCTGAGCGAGGCGATTGAAGACACGCGGTTGATGTTCCAGGAAGCGCGCCTGCTGCCGTGGAAAAAGATCATCGACAACGTCGGCTTGGGCCTCAAAGGCAACTGGCGCCCTAAAGCCTTGGAAGCCCTGGAAGCGGTCGGCCTGGCCGAACGTGCCAATGAGTGGCCGGCGGCCTTGTCCGGTGGCCAGAAGCAACGCGTGGCCCTGGCTCGCGCGCTGATCCACCAGCCGCGCTTGCTGCTGCTGGATGAGCCGCTGGGTGCGTTGGACGCCCTGACCCGCATCGAGATGCAGCAACTGATCGAAAACCTTTGGCAAAAGCACGGTTTCACCGTGTTGCTGGTGACCCATGACGTCAGCGAAGCCGTGGCCATTGCCGACCGGGTAATCCTGATCGAAGACGGCGAAATCGGCCTCGACCTGATCGTCGATCTGCCGCGCCCACGGGCCCGTGGTTCACATCGCCTGGCCGCGCTGGAAGCCGAAGTGCTCAACCGTGTGCTGTCGTTGCCCGGTACGCCGCCGGACCCCGAACCTGTTTCACCGCTGCCTACGCAATTGCGTTGGGCTCAATAACTCACTTGTCCCGAGAAGGAAGAACACCATGACTATTAAAGCCATCAACGTGCGTAACCAGTTCAAAGGCACCATCAAGGAAATCGTAGTCGGCGATGTGCTGTCGGAAATCGACGTGCAGACCGCGTCCGGTATCGTCACTTCCGTGATCACCACCCGCTCGGTCAAAGAGCTGGAGCTGGTGATCGGCAGTGAAGTGATTGCCTTCGTGAAGTCGACTGAGGTGTCGATCGCCAAGTTGTGATTTACGTCGCTCTTGAGGCCGTCATCGGGGGCAAGCCCCCTCCCACATATTGATCTGTGAACACATTCAAAATGTGGCAGGGGGCTTGCCCCCGATGACGGCCGGCCCAGCCAACCCAGGATTCAGCGCTTAGGCAGATACGCTGGCAAATACAGCCCCACGTACGCATCAAAAACCCGCATCCCTTCCTCCGCCATACGCGGCGTGATCAGCCCATGCTGATGCACCGAGCGCGCATACACGCGGTCGGTCAGCTCCAGCGCCAGGGCGAACACATCCACATCGCTGGGCAGTGTCGGCACTTCGAAATGGCGGTTGAACACCTTGAACATCAGATCGCCCAGTTCCAGATCATGCTGGCGGTCGGCCTGGGTCACTTCGGTGAGGCCATGCTGCGCCAGGATCAACTGGCGCGCGGCGGCGTCCTGATCGTAGATGGTGAGCATGCGTTGTTCGACGATGTAGGACAGATCGCGCCAATGCTTGAGTGAATCGTGGTCGATGGGCGCCTGGATGGCCGCACGAAATGCGGCATGCACATCCGCCGTCAACGCCTCCAGCAGCGCCGGCACACCGGCGAAAAAGTGATACACCGACGACGGCGGAATCTGCGCGCGCTCGGCCACGCTGTAGATCGACAAACTCGCCACGCCTTCGGCGGCCAGCAAGGTGCGGGCGGCATCGAGAATCGCGTCGATCCGCGCCTGGCTGCGGGCACGGGGTTTGCGAGGGGCAGCGGGGCGGGTGGGCATGGAAGTCTCCTACAAGGCAGCGGGCATTGTATGAGCAGGAAGGAGTGTTGTCTTCCAGACCCCTCCCACACTTTGATCTGTGAATACATTCAAATGTGGGAGGGGGCTTGCCCCCGATGAGGCCAACTCGATCTACCGGAAGAAACCCATAAAAAAACGCCACAGGCCAAAGGCCCGCAGCGTTTTTTCAATGCAGCAACCGCTTACACGGTATGCAGGTACCAGTTGTACTCAAGGTCGGAGATGGAGTGTTCGAACTCCTCCAGCTCACTTTCCTTACAGGCGACGAAGATATCGATGTATTTAGGATCGATGTACTTGGCCATCACCTCGCTGTCGTCCAACTCGCGCAGGGCATCGCGCAGGTTGTTCGGCAGGCTCTGTTCGTTCTGCTCGTAGCTGTTGCCTTCCACGGGTGCGCCCGGTTCGATCTTGTTGGTCAGACCGTGGTGCACGCCTGCCAGGACCGAAGCCATCAGCAGGTAAGGGTTGGCGTCGGCACCGGCCACACGGTGTTCGATCCGTACGGCGTCGGACGAGCCGGTCGGTACGCGAATCGCCACGGTGCGGTTGTCCAGGCCCCAGCACGGCGAGTTCGGCACGTAGAACTGTGCGCCGAAACGACGGTAGGAGTTGACGTTAGGGCACAGGAACGCCATTTGGGCGGGTAGGGTCTCGAGCACACCGCCGATCGCGTGACGCAATGCGGCGTTCTGCTCGGGATCCTCGCTGGCAAAGATGTTCTTGCCGTCCTTGTCCAGGATCGAGATGTGTACGTGCAAACCGTTACCTGCCTGGCCTGGGTAAGGCTTGGCCATGAAGGTGGTATCCATCTCATGGTCGTAGGCGATGTTCTTGATCAGGCGCTTGAGCAGTACTGCGTAGTCGCAGGCCTTGATTGGGTCGGCCACGTGGTGCAGGTTCACTTCGAACTGCGCCGGGGCACTTTCCTTGACGATGGCGTCGGCCGGGATGCCTTGCTCTTTGGCACCTTCCAGGATGTCCTGGAGGCAGTCGACGTATTCGTCGAGGTCGTCGATCAGGTAGACCTGTGTCGAGTGCGGGCGTTTGCCGGAGATCGGCGAGCGGGGCGGTTGTGGGCGGCCGTTCACGTTCTCCTGGTCGATCAGGTAGAACTCAAGCTCGAAGGCGGCGCAGATGGTCAGACCGAGGTCGTCAAACTTGCTTACAACTTGGCGGAGCACTTCGCGCGGATCGGCGAAGAAAGGTTCACCTTCAAGTTCGTGCATGGTCATCAGCAGTTGCGCGGTAGGGCGCTTTTGCCAAGGTTCATTGCACAGGGTGTCAGGGATCGGATAACAGATTCGGTCAGCATCACCGATGTCCAGGCCCAGGCCGGTGCTTTCCACCGTCGAGCCATTGATATCCAGGGCAAATAAAGAGGCAGGCAGGTTAATGCCCTTCTCGTAAACCTTGTGGAGGCTGGTGCGTTCGATGCGCTTACCGCGCACCACACCATTCATATCCGCAATTAGAAGGTCTACGTACAGAACCTCAGGATGATCCTTAAGGAACGCGTTCGCTTCGTTAAGCTGAACGGCACGCGGGGGTACCGACATGATGCAACACCTTTGTTGTTAAAAATATCAATCATTGATCTTTTCTGGTTTCAGTCAACCCGAACGGCATGCCGAAGTCAAGCGAGGCCTTTTTTGCCCTAAAAAAGCGCCGTGACGGCATTTTTGGGGCTTTTTGGGGCGTTTTTTTCGGGTTGACGGGCTTGGGACTCGCAGGCTTGAGCGGGCCGTGTTGTATTTTTTACGGGGGTGTTGTGTAAAAAAATGAACAAGGCTAAGCTCGATTCAAACCCATAACAGCAATAATACCGGGGTGCTTCATGTCTCGCCTGCCGCCACTCGGCGTCTCAGCCTGCTTCAGCCAGGCTTTGTCCGCAGTCCGTTCGTCCCGCGTGAATGCCCACGCACCGGCCAATATTCTTGACGGCCCATCCGCTCTCCTCTTTGCCATTTCGACTGCCACTGACCGGCTCTCTTCTGCGCGGCCGCTCATGATTCTGCACGACTTTGGCTTGAGGAATGCAACGCTGCAGCAAATGGCAGGTAAGCTCCTACCCTGAACGAAAAAACGACGCGGATGCTGCGTCAACCAACGCCTGGCCTTTAATGGATGCCAGGAAACCCAGCCCAGAGGCATTTATGAGTAACAACCTCGACCAGCTCACCGATTGGTTGAAAGACCACAAGATCACAGAAGTCGAATGCATGATTGGCGACCTGACCGGTATCACCCGGGGCAAGATCTCGCCGACCAACAAGTTCATCGCCGAAAAAGGCATGCGCCTGCCCGAGAGCGTTCTGTTGCAGACCGTGACCGGCGACTATGTCGAAGACGACATCTATTACGAATTGCTCGACCCGGCGGACATCGACATGATCTGCCGCCCCGACCAGAACGCGGTGTTCCTGGTGCCCTGGGCCATCGAGCCGACCGCCCAGGTGATCCACGACACCTACGACAAGCAAGGCAACCCGATCGAGCTGTCGCCGCGCAACGTACTCAAGAAAGTCCTCAAGCTCTACGCCGACAAAGGCTGGCAGCCCATCGTGGCGCCTGAGATGGAGTTCTACCTGACCAAACGCTGCGAAGACCCTGACTTCCCGCTGCAACCGCCGATCGGTCGTTCCGGGCGTCCGGAGACCGGCCGCCAGTCCTTCTCTATAGAAGCAGCCAACGAATTCGACCCGTTGTTCGAAGACGTCTATGACTGGTGCGAGCTGCAGGAGCTGGACCTCGACACCCTGATCCACGAAGACGGCACGGCGCAGATGGAAATCAACTTCCGTCACGGTGATGCCTTGTCCCTGGCCGACCAGATCCTGGTGTTCAAGCGCACCATGCGTGAAGCCGCGCTCAAGCACGACGTGGCGGCCACCTTCATGGCCAAGCCGATGACCGGCGAGCCCGGCAGCGCGATGCACCTGCACCAGAGCATCATCGACATCGCCACCGGCAAGAACGTCTTCTCTAACGAAGACGGGACCATGAGCCAACTGTTCCTCAACCACATTGGCGGCCTGCAGAAGTTCATCCCTGAATTGCTGCCGCTGTTTGCTCCCAACGTGAACTCGTTCCGTCGCTTCCTGCCCGACACCTCGGCGCCGGTGAACGTGGAGTGGGGCGAAGAAAACCGCACCGTCGGCCTGCGCGTCCCGGATGCCGGCCCGCAGAACCGTCGCGTGGAAAACCGCCTGCCGGGCGCCGACGCCAACCCGTACCTGGCGATTGCCGCCAGCCTGCTGTGTGGCTACATCGGTATGGTCGAAGGCCATAACCCGAGCGCCCCGGTGGTGGGGCGTGGTTACGAGCGCCGCAACCTGCGCCTGCCGTTGACCATCGAAGACGCCCTGGAGCGTATGGAAAACAGCAAGACCATCGAGAAATACCTGGGTCAGAAATTCATCACAGGCTACGTCGCGGTCAAGCGGGCCGAGCATGAAAACTTCAAGCGCGTGATCAGTTCGTGGGAGCGGGAATTCCTGCTCTTCGCCGTCTGATGCGCCGGGCGCACGGGGAAACCTGTGCGCCCTTCACTGAAAAGTCTAGGAGATTGGTATGTCCAGCAACAACCCGCAAACCCGTGAATGGCAAGCCTTGAGCAGTGATCACCACCTGGCGCCGTTCAGCGACTTCAAGCAATTGAAAGAGAAAGGCCCACGGATCATCACCAAAGCCCACGGCGTTTACCTGTGGGACAGCGAAGGCAACAAGATCCTCGACGGCATGGCCGGCCTGTGGTGCGTGGCGATCGGTTACGGTCGCGATGAACTGGCCGACGCCGCCGCCAAGCAAATGAAAGAACTGCCGTACTACAACCTGTTCTTCCAGACCGCTCACCCACCTGTACTGGAGTTGGCCAAGGCGATTTCCGACATCGCGCCTGCCGGCATGAACCACGTGTTCTTCACCGGTTCCGGCTCCGAAGGCAACGACACCATGTTGCGTATGGTCCGCCACTATTGGGCGATCAAGGGCCAGCCGAACAAGAAAACCATCATCAGCCGCAAGAATGGCTACCACGGCTCCACCGTGGCTGGCGCCAGCCTGGGCGGCATGACCTATATGCACGAACAGGGCGACTTGCCGATCCCTGGCATCGTCCATATTGCCCAGCCGTACTGGTTCGGCGAAGGCGGCGACATGAGCCCCGAAGAGTTCGGGATCTGGGCCGCCAACCAGCTGGAAGAGAAGATCCTGGAACTGGGCGTGGACAACGTCGGTGCCTTTATTGCCGAGCCGATCCAGGGCGCCGGTGGCGTGATCGTGCCGCCAGACAGCTACTGGCCGCGCATCAAGGAAATCCTCGCCAAGTACGACATCCTGTTTGTTGCCGACGAAGTGATCTGCGGTTTCGGCCGTACCGGTGAGTGGTTCGGTAGCGATTTCTACGACCTCAAGCCCCACATGATGACCATCGCCAAGGGCCTGACCTCCGGTTACATCCCCATGGGCGGCCTGATCGTGCGCGACGACGTGGTGGCCGTGCTCAACGAAGGCGGTGATTTCAACCACGGCTTCACCTACTCCGGCCACCCGGTGGCTGCGGCAGTGGCCCTGGAAAACATCCGCATCATGCGCGATGAAAAAATCGTTAACCGCGTCCACGACGAAACGGCACCGTATTTGCAGAAACGTCTGAGGGAGCTGGCGGATCACCCGTTGGTGGGGGAAGTGCGCGGTGTCGGCATGCTCGGTGCAATTGAGCTGGTTCAGGACAAGGCGACGCGCAAGCGTTACGAGGGCCGGGGCGTAGGCATGATCTGCCGAACCTTCTGCTTCGAGAATGGCCTGATCATGCGTGCCGTGGGCGACACCATGATCATTTCGCCGCCTCTGGTGATCAGCAAGGCTGAAATCGACGAGTTGGTGACCAAGGCTCGTCATTGCCTGGACCTGACTTTGGCGGCATTGCAGGGCTAAGTGCTAGGCTCAGTGCGCAGCGCACCGGGCAGTTATAAATGTAGGGGCTTTGGTTGAAAGCCGGCCCCTGAACTTGCCAGACTGTCGCCCTGTTTTGTTGCCCTCTGGAAGGGTCGCTGAACATAAAAGAACGTGGCCCAAAAAAGAAAAATTGGAGCATCACCAAATGAAGGCATTAGGTTTGAAGAACGCTGGCAAGACCCTCCTGGCCTTGTCCCTGATGGGCGCAATGGCGGGCGCGGCCCAGGCAGACGATAAAGTGCTGCACGTCTACAACTGGTCCGACTACATTGCACCGGACACCATCGCCAACTTTGAAAAAGAGTCGGGCATTAAAGTGGTGTACGACGTTTTTGACAGCAACGAGACACTCGAAGCCAAGTTGCTGGCAGGCAAGTCCGGTTACGACATCGTCGTACCGTCGAACAACTTCCTCGCCAAGCAGATCAAGGCCGGTGTCTACCAGGAGCTGGACAAGTCCAAACTGTCCAACTACGGCAACCTGAACACCTCCCTGCTTAAAGCCGTGTCGGTCAGCGACCCGGACAACAAGCATGCTTTCCCGTACATGTGGGGTTCGATCGGCATCGGCTACAACCCGGACAAGGTCAAGGCCGCGCTGGGCGTGGACAAGATCGATTCGTGGGACGTGCTGCTCAAGCCTGAAAATATCGCCAAGCTCAAGAGCTGCGGCGTGAGCTTCCTCGACTCGCCGACCGAAATGCTGCCGATCGCGCTGCATTACCTGGGCCTGCCAACCGACAGCCAGAAGAAAGAAGACCTCAAGCAGGCCGAAGCGCTCTTCTTGAAAATCCGTCCTTCGATCGGCTACTTCCACTCGTCCAAGTACATCTCCGACCTGGCCAACGGCAACATCTGCGTAGCCGTGGGTTACTCGGGTGACATCCAGCAGGCCAAGTCCCGCGCGGCTGAAGCCGGTGGCAAGGTCAAGGTGGCCTACGACATTCCGAAAGAAGGCGCCGGTAGCTTCTTCGACATGGTCGCCATCCCTAAAGATGCCGAAAACGTCGACGCTGCTTATAAGTTCTTGAACTACCTGCTCAAGCCGGAAGTCATGGCTTCGATCACCAACAGCGTGCGCTTCCCGAACGGTAACGAGAAGGCCACCGCACTGGTCGACAAAGACATCACCAATGACCCGGGCATCTACCCGCCAGCGGATGTGCAAGCCAAGCTCTACGCCATTGCAGACTTGCCGGCTGCCACCCAGCGTGAAATGACACGCAGCTGGACCAAGATCAAGTCCGGTAAATAAACCGGTCTTTGTTAACCACCGCGCAGCCCGCGGTGGTTAATGAAACAAATAAATGACAGAAAGTTTTGCCGGATCGGTTTATCGAGGGTAAGTTGCGCGCCGGTTTTGTTGCCGGGCAACAACTTTAAGGCCCAACTATTTAAGAGGACCTCCACTTGCCAATTTCTTTATTTCGCCAAGCCTTGCTGGTAGGTGCAGGTATCACGCTGGCTGTCAGCGTGCAGGCTGCACCGACTGTGCATATTTATAACTGGTCGGATTACATCGGCCCCGACACCCTGGCCAACTTCGAAAAGGCCACCGGCATCAAACCCGTGTATGACGTGTTTGATTCCAACGAAACCCTGGAAGGCAAGTTACTGGCCGGGCGTACCGGCTATGACGTGGTGGTGCCGTCCAACCACTTCCTCGGCAAGCAGATCAAGGCCGGTGCGTTCCAGAAGCTCGACAAGTCGCTGCTGACGAACTACGCCAACCTGGATCCGGTGTTGCTCAAGCGCCTGGAGAAGAACGACCCTGGCAATCAGTACGCCGTGCCGTACCTGTGGGGTACCAATGGCATCGGTTACAACGTCGACAAAGTGAAGGAAGTGCTGGGCGTCGACAAGATCGACTCCTGGGCCGTGTTGTTCGAACCGGAAAACATGAAGAAGCTGGCCACCTGCGGTGTGTCGTTCATGGACTCGGCGGACGAAATGCTGCCGGCAGTGCTTAACTACATGGGCCTGGACCCTAACAGCACCAACCCGGACGACTACAAGAAGGCTGAAGAAAAGCTGCTCAAAGTGCGGCCCTACGTGACCTACTTCCATTCTTCCAAATACATCTCCGACCTGGCCAACGGCAACATCTGCGTGGCCGCCGGGTTCTCCGGCGATGTGTTCCAGGCCAAGGCTCGCGCAAGCGAAGCGGGCAAAGGCGTGAACATCGCCTACGCAATTCCGAAGGAAGGCGGCAACCTGTGGTTTGACGTGCTGGCGATTCCCAAGGATGCCACCAACGTCAAGGAAGCCCACGCCTTCATCAACTATTTGCTGAAATCTGAGGTGATCGCTCAGGTCAGTGACACCGTCGGCTACGCCAACCCTAACCCAGGGGCGGACAAGCTGATGGAGCAATCGATACGCACCGACGAAGCGGTTTACCCACCGCAGGCGGTTCTCGACAGGACATTCGTCAACTTCGAGCTACCCCCGAAAGTGCAGCGTTTAATGACCCGTAGCTGGACCAAGGTCAAGACGGGTAAGTAAGGCTCACACTATCCTGGGTTCGCCCGCCTCGGGCGAACTGCACTCTTTTTTGGGAGTTTCGTAAATGGCAGTTGCCTCCGGCGCCTATAAGAAAGCCCTCGAGGGCGACCAGACACCGAAAAAGGTGCTGGTCAAAATCGACCGGGTCACGAAGAAGTTCGACGAGACGATTGCCGTGGACGATGTGTCCCTGGAAATCAAGAAAGGCGAGATCTTCGCCTTGCTCGGCGGTTCGGGTTCGGGCAAGTCCACCCTGCTGCGTATGCTCGCAGGCTTCGAGCGCCCGACTGAAGGTCGGATTTACCTCGACGGTGTGGACATCACCGATATGCCGCCCTACGAGCGGCCGATCAACATGATGTTCCAGTCCTACGCCTTGTTCCCGCACATGACCGTGGCGCAGAACATTGCGTTCGGCCTGCAACAGGACAAGATCCCCAAGGCCGAGGTCGATGCCCGCGTGGCCGAAATGCTCAAGCTGGTCCAGATGAGCCAGTACGCCAAGCGCAAGCCGCATCAGTTGTCCGGTGGCCAGCGTCAGCGTGTGGCGTTGGCCCGCTCCCTGGCCAAGCGCCCGAAACTGCTGCTGCTCGATGAGCCGATGGGCGCCCTCGATAAAAAGCTGCGCTCGCAGATGCAACTGGAACTGGTAGAGATCATCGAGCGCGTCGGCGTGACCTGCGTGATGGTGACGCACGACCAGGAAGAGGCCATGACCATGGCCGAGCGCATCGCGATCATGCACCTGGGCTGGATCGCCCAGATCGGCAGCCCGATCGACATCTACGAGACGCCGACCAGCCGCCTGGTGTGCGAATTCATCGGTAACGTCAACATCTTCGACACCCAGGTGGTGGACGACGCCGAAGGCCACGCGGTGCTCAAGTGCCCGGACCTGGACCGCGATATCTACGTGGGCTACGGCATCGCCACCTCGGTGGAAGACAAGTCGGTGACCTACGCCATCCGCCCGGAAAAACTGCTGGTCACCACCGAAATGCCGACCTGCGAGCACAACTGGTCCAGCGGCAAGGTGCACGACATCGCCTACCTGGGCGGCCACTCGGTGTTCTACGTCGAGCTGCCAAGCGGCAAGCTGGTGCAGTCCTTCGTCGCCAACGCCGAACGCCGTGGCCAGCGCCCAACCTGGGGTGACCAGGTGTACGTGTGGTGGGAAGACGACAGCGGCGTGGTACTGCGCACATGAACATGAAGAAGCTCAAGCGGCGCTTGCACCGCATCGTCCCCAGTGGCAAGCAGGTGGTCATCGGGATTCCGTTCCTGTGGCTGTTCCTGTTTTTCGCTCTGCCGTTTTTCATTGTCCTGAAAATCAGCTTCGCCGAAGCCGACGTAGCGATCCCGCCGTACACCGAGATCTACACCTACGTCGAACAGAAGCTGCAGGTGGTGCTGAACCTGGCCAACTACAGTTTGCTGGCAGGTGATGAGCTGTACATCGCGGCGTACCTGGGCTCGCTGAAAATGGCGTTCTTCAGCACGCTGCTGTGCCTGCTGATCGGCTACCCGATGGCCTACGCCATTGCCACCGCGCGCAAAGAGATGCAGACCGTGCTGGTGCTGCTGATCATGATGCCGACCTGGACCGCGATCCTGATCCGCGTGTATGCGTGGATGGGCATCCTCAGCAACAACGGTTTGCTCAATGGCTTCCTGATGTCCATGGGGTTGATCAACGAGCCGCTGCAGATCCTCAACACCAACATCGCGGTGTATATCGGCGTGGTCTATTCGTACCTGCCGTTCATGATCCTGCCGCTGTACGCCAACCTGGTGAAGCATGACCAGAGCCTGCTGGAAGCCGCATCGGACCTGGGTTCGAGCACATTCAACAGCTTCTGGAAAATCACCGTGCCGCTGTCCAAGAACGGCATCATCGCCGGCTGCATGCTGGTGTTTATCCCGGTGGTGGGCGAGTTCGTGATCCCGGAACTGCTCGGCGGCCCGGAAACCCTGATGATCGGTAAAGTGTTGTGGCAAGAGTTCTTCAACAACCGTGACTGGCCGGTGGCGTCTGCCCTGGCGGTAGTGATGCTGGCGATCCTGATCGTGCCCATCATTCTGTTTAACCGCAGCCAAGCCAAAGAGATGGAGGGCAAGATATGAAGCGCGTCAGTTTCTCAAGCTTCATGCTGGTGGCGGGGTTGTTGTTCATCTACCTGCCGATGCTGATCCTGGTGATCTACTCGTTCAACGAATCCAAGCTGGTAACGGTGTGGGGCGGTTGGTCGATCAAGTGGTACGTGGGCCTGCTGGACAACACCCAGTTGATGGGGTCGGTGGCACGTTCCCTGGAAATCGCCTGCTACACGGCGGTGGCCGCTGTTGCGCTGGGTACGTTGGCGGCGTTTGTGCTGACGCGCATCAGCCAGTTCAAGGGCCGCACGCTGTTCGGCGGCCTGGTGACCGCACCGTTGGTGATGCCGGAAGTGATCACCGGTCTGTCGCTGCTGCTGCTGTTCGTGGCCATGGCGCAGATGATCGGCTGGCCCCAGGAGCGTGGCATCGTCACCATCTGGATCGCCCACACCACGTTCTGTGCGGCGTATGTGGCGGTGGTGGTATCGGCGCGCTTGCGTGAGCTGGACCTGTCGATCGAAGAAGCGGCGATGGACCTGGGTGCGCGGCCGTGGAAGGTGTTCTTCCTGATCACCATCCCGATGATCGCGCCGTCGTTGGCGGCGGGCGGCATGATGTCGTTCGCACTGTCCCTGGATGACCTGGTACTGGCCAGCTTCGTCTCGGGCCCGGGCTCTACGACGTTGCCGATGGAAGTGTTCTCGGCCGTGCGCCTTGGGGTAAAACCCGAGATCAACGCCGTGGCCAGCCTGATTCTGCTGGCGGTGTCGCTGGTGACCTTCCTGGTGTGGTTCTTCAGCCGACGTGCCGAAGAGATGCGCAAGAAGGCCATCCAGCAAGCCATCGAAGAAGCCGCTGCCGATGGCTGGAAACAGCCGGACGTGCGTCGGGCGCAGGCGCCGGTCTAAAGGTGGGAGGGGGCTTGCTCCCGATGGCGGTGGGTCAGTCAATAGATGCAGTGACTGACACTCAGCAATCGGGGGCAAGCCCCCTCCCACATTTGATCGCATTTCAACTCCGCTACGCCAACCACGGCGACTTGCGAATCACCTCGACAAAATTCATCGGCTTGAACCCCGGCTCCTGATCCACCAGCACATCCGTCTTCACGTTGCCAAACGTGGTCTGCGGGCGATGGCGCAAGCCGTCGGCAAACGCGCAGATGATGCACTCCTTGAAGCCTTCACCGCGTGGATGCGCATGCACCACGGCGTCGCGCTGCACGCTGCTGAACGCGGCGTAGTCCATGCCCAGCACGTCCATTTCGACGCCGGCTGTCACCAGGGCCACGGTCGGGCGCAGGTGCTGCGGTACGCCCGGCGTGGTGTGCAGGGCGATGGACAGCCACACCTGTTCGATATCGTCGTCGCTCAGCCCGTAAGGCTTGAGAAAGGCCGCGGCGGCGTTGGCGCCGTCCACTTCGAAGCGTTCGTCGTCACTGCGATGGCCTTCCACCAGGCCCAGGTCATGGAACATGGCGCCGACGTAAAGCAGCTCCGGGTTGTAGGCCAACTGCTTGCGCTCACCGCTCAAGGCGCCGAAGAGGAACACCCGGCGCGAGTGGTGGTAGAGCAGGTCGGATTCGATGTCGCGGATGTATTCGGTGGTGGCCTTGGCCAGGGCGCTGTCCGGGATCTTGATGCCGGCGATGGTGGTGGTCATGGTGGCTCTCCTCTGGAAAGCAGTCAGTTTGGTCGCTGGTCGGTGCAGCGACCAGCGCGGTGAGGGCGCGATCCCGGCCAATGTGCCGACACATCGTGCCAAGCAGAAATCGACTAGGGTGTAGCGGGCGATATCACTCTGGAAGCCTGCGAAAATCCCAGTGTGGGAGGGGGCTTGCTCCCGATTGCTGAGTACCAGGCACTGCATCTGCTGACTGATACAGCGCCATCGGGAGCAAGCCCCCTCCCACAGGGTTTGCATTTTATTCCGCTAGAAAAAGGTGTCTGTGAGCATGCACAAGACCGTCGCGATCCTGATCTTCCCCGGCGTCCAGTCACTGGATGTGACCGGTCCCATGGATGTGTTCTGCGAGGCCAACCGCTTTCTGGTGCCCGAAGATCATTACCAGTTGGAAGTGATAGGTTTAGGCCACGGCACGATGGCGGCCTCCAATGGCCTGTCACTCCAGGCCCATAAGCATTACAGCGAAGCCCTGCAGGCCTATGACCTGCTGCTGGTCGCGGGCGGCCCGCAGTTACCCTTCGAGGACTTCGGCGCTCCGTTCGATGATTGGCTGCGTGGCGCCACCGCCCGGGCGCGACGGTTTGGCTCTATCTGTAACGGGGCCTTCATGCTGGCGCGCGCCGGATTGCTGGACGGAAAAACCATCACCACCCATTGGAACGACGCCGCTGACCTGGCGCGCCTGTGTCCTTCGGCTCAGGTCGAAGCCGACCGCCTCTACGTGCAGGACGGCAACCTTTACACCTCGGCCGGGGTCACGGCGGGCATCGACTTGTCGCTGTACCTGCTGGCCCAGGACCACGGCCCGGAAGTGGCTTTGAGCGTGGCCAAGCGCCTGGTGGTGTTCACCCAGCGTTCGGGCGGGCAGTCGCAGTTCAGCCCGTTTCTTACACCCCACGCCGAAACCACATCGGCGGTAGCGCTGGTGCAGCTGTATGTATTGGCGAATTTGACCGGGGATCTGACCATCGCCGACCTGGCAAGGGCCGCCAATATGAGCGCGCGCAATTTTTCTCGGGTGTTTGCCCGTGAGGCGCAGGTTACGCCTGCGGAATTTGTTGAGCGGGCGCGGGTGGATGCGGCGCGGGTGATGCTTGAAAGTACTCACGCGCCATTGAAAACCGTGGCGTACCAATGCGGTTTTCGCGATGCCCAGCACATGCGCAGTGTGTTCAATCGCCGCCTGGGGGTGACGCCGCAGCAGTTTCGGCTCAACTTTGCGCCCCCAGCAACGGCGTAGACCAACTGTAGGCGTTGGCTTGCATAGGGCTACCGCGCCGGTAGCAGCTTCAAGGTGCCGCGCGTATTCGCCGTGACTTCCTCATCACTGAAATGCGCCTGCTCGTAACCCCCTTCGATATAGGTCTCTGCCTGGTCGCCATAGTGCTTGTCAAACGGCACACCGCTTTGACCGACCGGGTTGATCGTCAGCGCGTGGGCCACGTCGGCGAAGTCGATCAGGCGGCGGGTGGACGGGCCGTAGGTCACTGGCCATGGCGCGGGGCCGATGACGGCCGACTGGTTGTTCGGCACTTCGTGGGTGCCGGGGGCCGGGAACGGGCCGACGTTGACGATCAGGTCCAAGGGTTTCTGTGAGCCCAGCGGATGACTGTGGGTCAGGGTATGGGCCTTGCCCCACTGCCATTGCGTCGGGTCATCGCCGAAGGTGGCCTTGAGGTGCGCGAGGCTGTTGTCCCAGGCCCGCTTGACGCTGTCGGCGCGCTTGCCGTCCCACCAGGGCGAGGCCGGGTCGGCAGCCAGGCGGGGCAGGGCGGCGTCGATCACGCGGGTCGTGAGCAAGGTCTTGAACATACCATCGCCCAGTTTCGGGTGGAAAGCTGCGTCGGCGAGGTTGAACAGGAACTGGTTGAACAGCGTGGCGCTGGTGGAATCCAGCGGGTAGTCACCCTTCCAGCTGGCAAGCTGTTCCACCAGCTTCAACTGCGCCGGGTCCGTGACCACCTCGCGCAGTACCGGCAACAGCGGCGCGAGCAGGCGCGGGCCGAAGGCGGTGGTGGTGCCCAGTTGCAGGGCCTGGCTGTTGTTCACATCCCACTTCACGCTCTTGTCGCTCAACTGCGCGTTCAACTGCTGGCCACGGTCGGCGAGGTTGTAATAGCCGGGGATTTCCATGCCGGTGGGCGATACCGGCTGGGCATTGGCCGACACCACATAGCCACGCGCCGGGTTTTCTTCCTGGGGGTTGGCGCTGAAGGGGTAGAAGCCCAGCTTGTCGGCCTGGGCGGTGCTGCCGTCGAGGATAAAACCTGGGTTGGTGCCAGCCGGGCGAATCGGCAACTGCGCCGCCGCCCACCAGCCGATGTCGCCCTTGGCATTGGCCCACACGATATTCAGCCCCGGTGCCGACACCTTGGCCGCCGCCGCGCGCGCCTTGGCCAGGGTGTCGGCGCGGTTGAGCTGGTAGAAACCTTCGAGGATCGGGTTCTGGGTGTCGAGGAACGCCCACCACATGGCAATCGGCGTCTTGCCGCCGTTCTCGCCGAGCACGTCATTGACGATCGGGCCGTGGGGCGACTGGCGCAGGGTGAGGCTGACCGGTGCCTGGCCTTTTACGGCGATCTGTTGCTCGCTGCGGGTCATGTCGACCCACTGGCCGTGGTACCAGACCTGGTTGGCGTTGTCCGGGTTGACCTTTTCGGCGATCAGGTCGAGGTCGTCGTTCTGGAACATGGTCAGGCTCCAGCCGAAATCCAGGTTGTGCCCCAGGAACGCCACGGGCACCAGCGCGTTGTGGTAGCCATACAGCTCAAACCCCGGCGCCGACAGTTGCGCCTCGTACCACACCGATGGCACCGAAAAGCGGATATGCGGGTCACCCGCCAGCAGCGGTTTGCCGCTCTTGGTGCGGCTGCCACTGATGGCCCAGGCGTTGCTGCCCTCGAATTGCGGCAAGCCGTTGTCGGCCAACGCCTGCTCGCTCAGGGCGGCGAGGGCGTCGAGGGTTTTCCAGTCATTGTCGGCCAGGTTGAGGGCGCCTTTGGGTTGCCAGTCGAGGTCGAAGACTTTCAGGTAATCGCTGCCCAATTGGTCGCGCACGTAAGTCAGCAAGGGCTCGGTACGAAACGCAGCGGCAAAGCTGTAGGCCATGTACCCGGCGACGCTGATGGTGTCCTCGGCGGTAAACGGGCGCCTGGGGATGCCCAGCACGTCGAACTCCATCGGGCGGGCGTGGCTGTCCTGATATTGGTTGATCCCGTCCAGGTAGGCTTGCAGGGCCTTCCAGTGCGCCGACTCATGGTCCTGCTGCGCCACGTAGGTGGCGGCGCGGTCGCGAATGCGCAGGCTGCGGAACAGCTTGTCGGTCTCCAGCAGCTTCGGCCCGAGCACCTCGGCCAACTCGCCACGGGCCAGGCGCCGCATGACCTCCATCTGGAACAGGCGGTCCTGGGCATGCACGTAGCCCAGGGCGCGATACAGGTCGGTCTCGTTCTCGGCGCGAATATGCGGCACTCCACGATCGTCGTAGCGCACGGTGACCGAGCCTTGCAGGTTGGCCAGTTCAACCGTGCCCTGGCGGCTGGGTTGCTTGCTGTAGACGTACCAGCCCGCACCGAGGCCGATCAGCACCAGCAGAACCGCGAGAACCCGCAAGACGCGCTTCATGGACATTCCTTACCGAGAGTGGGTGGCGAGCTACAAATCTTTCGACCACGAACAATAGCAGCCCACCGCCAGGGTGTGCGTGGCATTCACCTCTCGCCCAGCTTCAAGGGCTTTCAGGATAGGCTCGATAAAACTGTTATTGGCGTTACACGTCAGCCCTTCGCTGTACGGCCCGAAATACGCGAGCTTGCCGGTTCGGTCCCAGATGCCCACGGCCGGGCTGGCCGGCACCTGGTCGGCGCCGGGCAGGGTAGTGAGGGTTTTCATCTGGCGCAGGTTATCGGGCAACTGACCGTGGCTGCCGGCTTTTTGCAGGGCATAGAACTCGACGCCCTGGGGCGCGTACTGCTCGATCAACTCGCCCAGGTGTTGCTGGTTGCCGACATTGCACGGGCAAGCCGGATCCCAGAAATGCACCAGGCGGATCGGCCCGGGGCCTGCGAGTTCGGCGGGCAGTTGCAGGGCATCGCCGGAAAACACTGCCGTGTGCTCACTGAAAGCGCGCAGGTAGCGGCCCTGGAACCAGTCATACGCCGCCCACAGCACACCGGCGCAGATGATCAGGATCAGGCTGGCGAACAGGGCGTTACGGTAAGGCTGTCGCATTCGGATCTATCCTCGCAGGTCGCGTAGCTTGCCATGCTTGTCCTGACAGATGAATATCGCAGCTCGATATTCATCTTCGCCGCAAGTCTGGAACCCTTTATGCCCGTGACCTTTGACCCTGATCATCTTCGCGAAAGCCTGCGGCCCCTGGTGGATGCGCAACCGCTTTCAGCCGAAGCGCGGGTCTACCAGCGTTTCTATGGACTGGACCTGAGCACACGCAAAGTGCCGACAGTGAGTCGGCTGGGGCGTTTCGAGGTGGATGGGTTTGAGGTGGTCGCTCAGGTGTGGTGGCCGCCCGTGCCGGTGGCGACGATGTTTATGTTCCACGGCTTCTACGACCATATGGGCCTTTATCGCCACGTAGTGAACTGGGCGCTGGACCAGGGCTTTGTGGTGATCGCCTGCGATTTGCCGGGCCATGGTTTGTCCAGCGGCGCGCGCGCCAGCATCGATGATTTTGCCGTGTACCAGGATGTGGTGCAGGCGCTGTTCGTCCAGGCCCAAGCGCTGCAATTGCCGCAGCCCTGGCATTTGTTCGGGCAAAGCACCGGCGGCGCGGTGGTAGTAGACCACCTGCTCAACCAGGGGGCCGAGAGCCCGGCCCAAGGCAAGACCTTCCTGCTCTCACCGCTGGTGCGGCCGCGTGCGTGGGGGTGGTCGCAGGTCAGCTATTACCTGCTGCGCCCGTTCGTCAAAGGCATCGCCCGGCGTTTCAGCGAGAACACCAACGACCCGCAGTTCAAGCCATTCCTGGAGGCCGACCCGCTTCAGCCGCGCCAATTGCCAACCGCCTGGGTAGGGGCGCTGGCGCGCTGGATCAAACGCATCGAAGCCGCCCCGCGCAGCCCACGGCGGCCGGTGATTGTGCAGGGTGAGGACGACATGACGGTGGATTGGCAGCACAACTTGCAGGTGCTGCGGGGCAAGTTCGACCAACCCGAGGTGTTAATGCTGCCGCGTGGCCGGCATCACCTGGCGAACGAGATTCCGGAGATTCGTGAAGAGTATTTCCGGTATTTGACAGACCATTTGAAATAACACAATCCAAATGTGGGAGGAGGCAAGTCGAATCGTCGCACCGCCCCTCCCACATTTTCTACTGCGTCAGGCTTGAAGTGCTCTGGCCGACCGCCAGCCCCGCACGAATCGCTGCCAGCGCCGCCTGGTAATACGCCTTACCCTCCGGCGACTCCGCAAACGTCGCGAACTCCTCCAGCTCGGGGTCGGACAAATCCCGATAGACGTACAGCAACGTGTTGTTCAAGTCCTTGTCGATCTGTTGCATCAGCCGCTCACGCTGCCCATTCAACATGCCCTGAGCCTGACCACCACCCAGCAGGCCGGGGATCATCTGGCTCAAGCTGTCGGCGGCTACACCGGCAATCGCCAGGCTCACTTCGGCCCCGGCTTCACGGGCAGGCAGGGCCTGGGCCAGGTGGCCGATGATCAGGCTGCGGGTGGCGTCGGCTTCGATCTTGGGCAGGCCCTGGGCATTTTTTGCCAGTTGGTCACGGCGCGTGGCCAGCAATTCGGCGGCGACGATCTTGCGGCCCAGCGGCGACTGGAAGAACGCCAAGGCGGGCTTGGGGTCCGCCAGGTTCTTGCGCAGTTGCGCCTCGGCACGTTGGTCCATGGCCTGGGCGCCAAAGCGTTTATTGCTGTTGTCCACCAGCGCCTGGTACACCGCCGGCGGCAGGCTATTGCGGTAGCGTTGCTGGGCAGCACTGAGGGCGTCATTGAAGTGCGCACGTTGTTCGGCCCAGCCGGCGACCTTGTACAACTGGTCATGGCCGTCTGCCCAGGCGGGCAAAACGCAGAACATCAGCAAGGAAAAAAACAAACGACGCATATGGACTCCTGTCAGTCGGCCACTATTGTCCGTGTCGGGCGTAGGATTTGTCGAGAAGTCCTATCAGTCACCTGACTAAAGTGTATTCAGACGCTCGGCGGCTCTGTCGGATTCACAGGCGTATGGATACTATGCGCGCCATGCAAATACCCCTCGATCACCCCCTGCTGCAACGCATCGTTGATGACCTGGCCGAAAAAGGCTGGTCGCAGCAGAACGGCTTCCTGCCCCAGGCTCTGACCCTGGAACTGGCGGCTGAGTGCCGTAAACGTGCGGCCGAGGGCGAATTAGCCCCTGCGGCGGTGGGGCGCGGACCGGCCCAAGAGATTCGCGAGGGCATTCGCGGCGACCATATCCAGTGGCTGGAGGAGGGCGACGCGGCGGTCTGCGACAGCTATATGGCGGTAATGGACAGCCTGCGCCTGGCGATGAACCGTGGTTTGTTCCTCGGCCTGGAGGATTTCGAAAGCCACTTCGCGATGTACCCGCCCGGCGCGTTTTACCTCAGGCACCTCGACCGTTTTCGCGACGACGACCGGCGCATGGTCTCGGCGGTGATCTACTTGAACGATGCCTGGCTGCCCGAGCACGGTGGCCAGTTGCGCATGTACCTCAAGGACGGCGTCGAATACGATGTGGTGCCCACCGGCGGAAGCCTGGTGGTGTTCCTGTCGGGCGAGGTGCCCCACGAAGTCATGCCAGCCACGCGCGAACGCCTGTCCCTCACCGGGTGGTTTCGCCGGCGCGGCAACGAGCCGTTTTAACCATGCAAAAGATTCTGATCAGCCGCTGCCTGCTCGGCCACAAGGTGCGCTACGACGGCGGGGCCAGCGGGCCGTTCGACCCGTTGGCGGCGTGGCAGGCTGAAGGTCGTGTGGTTGCGATCTGCCCGGAAGTGTCGGGCGGTTTGCCGACGCCCAGGCCCTCTGCCGAGATTCCGGGCGGGCAGGGCATCGATGTGTGGGAAGGCCGCGCCCGAGTGCTGACTGCCGAGGGCGAAGACTTCAGCGCCGCCTTCCTCGACGGCGCCCGCCAAGCTCTGGCGTTGGTGCAGCGCCATAACATCCGTATCGCCATCCTCAAGGCCAATAGCCCGTCCTGCGGCAACCTGCTGACCTATGACGGTACCTTCACCGGTGTAAAGGTCAGTGGCGAGGGTGTAACGGCGGCGCTGCTCAAGCGCCATGGCGTGCAGGTGTTCAGTGAGCTGGAGTTGCCTGAGGCGGCACAGGCGTTGGCGCGCCTGTAGGGGCGTCGCCCTCGAACCACTTCTGCGACAGCGCCTTTAATCGGCCATCGTCCTTCACCCGCTTCAGTGCCCCGTCCAAGCTCGTCTTGAAGGCCGGGTTGCCCTTCTGGAACGGGATCGCCAACTCAGGCTTCTCGTGATAAGCCTCGCTGAAATCGAAACGATCCTTAAGCTCGGCAGTCATAGCGATATGGTTGATGGCCACATCGTATTTGCCGGTTGAGACCCCTGGCAGCATATCGGCGTCATCGGTGGTGATAAATGAGGGGCGCACGTCCATTTCTTTTGCCAGCAGTTCACCCAGCTCGACTTCAAAGCCGGTGAGTTTGTCGCCTTCCTTGAAGTTGTAGGGCGGGGTCTTGGCTTCAAGGGCGATGCGCAGTTCGCCGCGATCATTTACATCGTCGATCAGTTCGGCGTGAGCCAGGGGGCTCAGAAGGGGTAGCAAAAGTAACAGGCCAGGCGAAAAGCGCATGGTCACTCCTAGAAAATTCGAATGTGCGAGGCGCCGTTCAGCATCGCTTTGCTATGGTGGTGAGTGCCTTGGACAGCAATTTATCGCGAAGTTGTCGAAACCCTACAGATTTCACAGAAAAACTGGAGAAGCGAATGAAAGCCCTATTGTCCCGTGCAACGATTGCCAGCCTGTTGCTGGGTGCCTCGATGTTGGCGACCGCCGCCGACGGCATCCCGCGCAGCGCTCCACCCGAAGGCGCCAAAGTGTTTATCGTCTCGCCAAAAGACGGTGCCACCGTCGATAAAACCTTCACCGTCAAATTCGGCATGGAAGGCCTGAAGCTGGCCCCGGCCACTGACCAAACCGCAGGCACCGGCCACCACCACCTGCTGATCGACCAGAAAGCGCTGCCTGACGCCAGCGTACCGATCCCGGCTACCGACACCGTGATTCACTACGGGAAGGCCCAGACCGAGACCGAGTTGACCCTCACCCCAGGCAAACACACCCTGCAACTGGTGGCCGGCGACAAGCTGCACATGCAGTTCGATCCGACGGTAGCCTCGAAAGTCATCACGGTTAACGTCAAGTAAGATGTGTTCAGACAAAAAAATGGGAGACCCCTGCGGGCCTCCCATTTTTTTGTGCCGCGTTTGCAGCGTTAGAACAACACGCGGCTACGGATAGTGCCGTTGATGTGCTGCAGCTTCTCTTGCGCCAGGTCCGAATACTCGGCATCGACGTCGATCACCACGTAGCCGACCTTCTCGTTGGTCTGCAGGAACTGACCGGAGATGTTGATGCCGTTTTCCGCGAAGACCTTGTTGATCTCCATCATCACGCCAGGAATGTTCTGGTGGATGTGCAGCAGACGGTGCTTGCCAGGGTGAGCCGGCAGGGCTACTTCCGGGAAGTTGACGGACGAGACCGACGTACCGTTGTCGCTGTACTTGACCAGCTTCTCCGACACTTCCAGGCCGATGTTGGCCTGGGCTTCAGCGGTGGAGCCGCCGATGTGCGGGGTCAGGATCACGTTGTCCAGGCCACGCAGCGGGCTTTCGAAGATGTCGTCGTTGGAGCGTGGCTCCACCGGGAACACGTCGATTGCGGCGCCGATCAGGTGCTTGTCCTTGATCGCGTCGGCCAGGGCGTCCAGCTCGACCACGGTGCCGCGTGCAGCATTGATCAGGATGCCGCCTTTCTTGATGGCGCGGATTTCCTTCTCGCCGATCATCCACTGGGTCTCAGCGGTTTCCGGAACGTGCAGGGTGACGATGTCGGACATGCCCAGCAGTTCGGTCAGGCTCGACACCTGGGTGGCGTTGCCCAATGGCAGCTTGGTCAGGGTGTCGTAGAAGAACACCTGCATGCCCAGGCCTTCGGCCAGTACCGACAGTTGCGTACCGATCGAGCCGTAACCAACGATACCCAGCTTCTTGCCCCGGATTTCGAAGGAGTTGGCCGCGCTCTTGATCCAGCCGCCACGGTGGCAGGAGGCGTTCTTCTCAGGGATACCGCGCAGCAGCAGGATGGCCTCGGCCAGCACCAGCTCCGCCACGGAACGGGTGTTGGAGTACGGCGCGTTGAACACTGCAATGCCGCGCTCGCGCGCTGCGTTGAGGTCGACCTGGTTGGTGCCGATGCAGAAACAGCCGACCGCCACGAGTTTCTTGGCGTGGTCGAAGATCTCTTCGGTCAGCTGAGTGCGGGAGCGAATGCCGATAAAGTGCGCGTCGGCGATCTTTTCCTTGAGCTGGGCTTCCGGCAGAGAACTGGTGATGTACTCAATGCTGGAGTACCCGGCGGCCTTCAGTACGTCGACGGCCGATGGGTGGACGCCTTCCAGAAGAAGGAACTTGATCTTGCTCTTATCGAGAGAAGTCTTGCTCATCTGCGTAAACCTGTATCCCGGAGAAAAATGGCAGGGAATCGAGCAGCGCAAGCTGACCCGGACGGCAGGAAAGCCGTCACCGCAGAAACGCCCTTGGGCTCTGTCCTGCGGGGGCGGTATGCTAGCATACGCGCCCCGCTAAACACCTATTCCTGCGACGTGAAGCGTTCTCAGGATGACCATGAATTGTTCGAGAGTTCTGTCGATGACCCATCCTGCCCTGATTGATGAGCTAAAGACCCTGGTTGAGCCCGGCAAAGTGCTGACCGACGCCGACTCCCTGGAGGCTTACGGCAAGGATTGGACCAAGCACTTCGCGCCCGCGCCGACCGCCATCGTGTTCCCCAAGACCACCGAACAGGTGCAGGCCATTGTCCGTTGGGCCAATGAGCATAAGGTGGCGCTGGTGCCATCCGGTGGTCGTACCGGCCTGTCGGCTGCTGCCGTGGCGGCCAATGGCGAAGTGGTCGTTTCGTTCGACTATATGAACCAGATCCTCGACGTGAACCTCACCGACCGCACCGCGGTGTGCCAGCCGGGCGTGGTCACCAAACAATTGCAGAACGTCGCCGAAGAAAAAGGCCTGTACTACCCGGTGGACTTCGCGTCGTCCGGTTCCAGCCAGATTGGCGGCAATATCGGCACCAATGCCGGCGGGATCAAGGTCATTCGCTACGGCATGACCCGCAACTGGGTGGCCGGCATGAAAGTCGTCACCGGCAAGGGTGACGTACTGGAGCTGAACCGCGACCTGATCAAGAACGCCACCGGCTATGACATGCGCCAACTGTTTATCGGCGCCGAAGGCACCCTGGGCTTTGTGGTCGAAGCCACCATGCGCCTGGACCGTGCGCCGAAAAACCTCACGGCGATGGTGCTCGGCACCACCGATTTCGACTCGATCATGCCGGTGCTGCACGCCTTCCAGAGCAAGCTGGACCTGACCGCCTTCGAGTTCTTCTCCGATAAGGCGCTGGCCAAAGTCCTCGGTCGCGGCGACGTGCCCGCGCCGTTCGAAACCGAGTGCCCGTTCTACGCGCTGCTGGAATTCGAAGCCACCACCGAAGAAGTCGCCAACCACGCCCTGGAAACCTTCGAGCACTGCGTCGAGCAGGGCTGGGTGCTGGACGGCGTGATGAGCCAGAGCGAAACCCAGTTGCACAACCTGTGGAAACTGCGCGAGTACATCTCCGAGACCATTTCCCACTGGACGCCGTACAAGAACGATATTTCGGTCACTGTCTCGAAAGTGCCAGCATTTTTGAAGGAAATTGACACGATCGTCGGCGAACACTACCCGGACTTCGAAATTGTCTGGTTCGGCCATATCGGCGATGGCAACCTGCACCTGAACATCCTCAAGCCGGAAAACCTGAGCAAGGATGAGTTCTTCGCCAAGTGCGCCACCGTGAACAAGTGGGTGTTCGAAACCGTTCAGAAGTACAACGGTTCGATCTCCGCCGAACACGGCGTGGGCATGACCAAGCGTGATTACCTGACCTACAGCCGCTCGCCGGTTGAGATCGAATACATGAAAGCAGTGAAGGCGGTGTTCGACCCGAACGGGATCATGAACCCTGGCAAGATCTTCGCTGTTTAACCGCCCCCGAAGGAGTCGTTTCATGAGCTACCAGCACAAGTATGTCGACGGCACCAACATCCACTTTCCCGTGGGTAAGGTGGTGTGCATTGGGCGTAACTACGCCGAACATGCCAAGGAACTGGACAATCCGGTGCCGACCGAGCCGTTGCTGTTCATCAAGCCGGGCAGTTGCGTCGTCCCGCTGGAAGGCGGTTTCAGCATTCCGACCGAGCGTGGTTCGGTGCACTACGAGGCGGAAATCGCGGTGCTGATCGGCAAACCGCTGTCGAACAAGCCCAGCCGTGAAGAAGTGCTGGATGCCATCTCCGGCTTCGCCCCGGCCCTGGATCTGACCCTGCGCGATAAGCAATCCGAACTGAAAGCCAAGGGCCTGCCATGGGAAATCGCCAAGTCCTTCGATGGCGCGGCGGTGCTTGCGCCGTTCGTGGTCGGCAGCACCTTCGTGGACGTGACCGACATTGGCATTCGCCTGACCATCAACGGCGAAGTGCGTCAGGACGGCAACAGCGCGAGCATGCTCAACCCGATCGTACCGATGATCCAGTACATGGCCGGTTGCTTCTCGCTGCAGGCCGGCGACGTGATCCTCACCGGTACCCCGGCCGGCGTGGGCCCGTTGAATGTGGGTGATGACCTGGTGTTGGAATTGACCGGCGTAAACCGCTTCGAAAGCAGCGTTCGCTAAGCACCTGGTGTGGGAGGGGGCAAGTCCCCTCCCACATTGGGTCCGAGTCCATCTCATGCATCGGCTTTTGCATTTTTTTCACACGCCATCCGGATAATCCTCAGCCTCCAGCGCGCGGGTCCGTTGATCCTGTGCTATCACCTACCGCTGACTTTCCGGAAAAAGCACCCAATGGCCGTGTCCCTGCCTTCCGCCACACCCAAGCCGCGTTCTCGTTTTGCCCTGCGCTGGTATTCCTGGCTGTTTCTGGCGGGGGTGATCGTCTATGGCCTTTCCTGGGCCATGCATTGGGACGATCGCGGCGTGCTGTGGGTGTTGGAGGGCTTTGAAACTCCCGCCGAGCGCAGCGAAAGTGTGTGGTTGCCTGACTATCACGTCGTCATCGACGCCAAGTTGTTGCCGGGTATGGAGAAGGATGAGGCATCGGACATCTCCTACAACCCGCAGACCAAAACCCTGTTTTCCGTGATGGGCAAGAATCCCTTCCTCGTCGAACTGAGCCTGCAGGGCGATGTTCTGCGCAAGATGCCGCTCAATGGCTGGGACAACCCGGAAGGCGTGACCGTGATGGAAAATGGCCTGATGGCGGTGGTCGACGAACGCCAGCACAGCCTGACCATCGTCAAGGTCGACGCCGCCACCCAGCAATTGAACAAGGCGGACTTTCCCAACTACGACCTCGGTCCGTCAAAAGACCAGAACAAAGCCTTCGAAGCCGTGGCCTGGGACAGGCGCAACCAGCAGTTGATCCTCGGCGAAGAGCGCCCGCCGGCGTTATTCACCTGGAAAAGCGATGGTAGCCAGGCCCTCGAGGGCGGCAAGCAGAAACTGGCCAGTAAAGAGTTGGACATGCGCAACCTCTCGGCCCTGGCCGTCGACCCGCGCACCGGCCATCTGCTGGTGCTGTCGGCCGATTCGCACTTGTTGCTGGAGTTGGACGAGAAGGGTGAACAAGTCAGCTTCATGACCCTGCTCGGTGGCTTCAATGGCCTCAAGAACACCATCCCCCGTGCTGAAGGGGTAACGATGGATGAGGACGGCACGCTCTACGTGGTCAGTGAGCCAAACCTGTTCTATCGTTTCGAAAAGCAGAAATAACAGACGAATCACGTCGGATATTTCTCTATTAGCGGCATTCGCCAGACGCCAGGGTGCGTTTAAGTTTAAATTCAGACAGGCGTGATATTCATTCGCCACTTTTGACTTTGAGCACCCCCCGATGCGTCGATTTGCCCGCCCCAAACCCATTCTCTTTATGCTTGTGCTGATCGCCCTGGTCAGCGCCGGGGCTGTTGCGCAGCACTTTCGCCTGTTCGAGCGCGCCTGGTTCAACTGGCAGGCCTGGCGTCAGCCGGCGGACGAGCGCTCCATCGGCCTGGCGGATTACCGAGTGACCCTTGAGGCCCAGGTTATCGAAGGGCTCGACGACGATGTCTCGGCCCTCACCTACGATCCGGTGCGCAAGAGCCTGTTTACCGTTACCAATAAAAACGCCGAGCTGATCGAGCTGTCCCTTGAGGGCAAGATCCTGCGACGTATCCCGTTGGTGGGGTTTGGTGATGCTGAGGCGGTGGAATTTATCAGCGACAACATTTACGTCATCACCGACGAACGCCAGCAGCGGCTGATCAAGGTGCATGTGGACGACGATACCCAATTCCTCGACGCCGCCGATGCGGAACAGATGACCCTGGGCCTGCATGTGGGGGGCAACAAGGGGTTCGAGGGGTTGGCCTATGACTCGGTAGGCAAGCGCCTGTTCGTGGCCAAGGAGCGCGACCCGATGCTGATCTACGAGGTCCACGGCTTTCCCCATTTCAAACCGGAAAAAACCTACTCGGTGCACGTGATCAACAACCCCAAGCGCGATGCCGGGTTGTTTGTGCGCGACCTGTCGAGCCTGCAATACGACGAGCGCAGCGGCCATCTGCTGGCGCTGTCGGATGAGTCGTTTCTGGTGTTGGAGCTGGATATCGACGGTCGTCCATTGAGCAGCTTATCTCTGCTCAATGGGCGCCATGGCCTGAAAAAACGGGTGCCCCAGGCCGAAGGAATCGCCATGGATGACGAGGGCACGTTGTATCTCGTCAGCGAGCCGAACCTGTTCTACGTGTTCAAGAAACCAGAATCCTGAAAATACCGCCGCCCAATGTGGGAGGGGGCAAGTCGAATCGTCGCACCGCCCCTCCCACATTTGGTTTTGCATCAGGCCTTGAGGGTTTTGACGCCTTCAGCGGTGCCCAGCAGCAGCACATCCGCCGGACGTGCGGCGAACAGGCCGTTGGTGACCACGCCGACGATGGCGTTGATCTGGGTCTCAAGCTCCACCGGGTTGGTGATCTGCATATTGAACACGTCGAGGATGATGTTGCCGTTGTCGGTCAACACGCCTTCGCGGTACACCGGATCGCCACCGAGCTTCACCAGTTCGCGGGCTACGTGGCTGCGGGCCATCGGGATGACTTCCACCGGCAGCGGGAACGCGCCGAGCACCGGTACCAGCTTGCTGGCGTCGGCGATGCAGATAAAGGTCTTGGCCACCGCCGCGACGATCTTCTCGCGGGTCAGGGCTGCACCGCCGCCCTTGATCAGGTTCAGGTGTTCGTCGCTTTCATCGGCGCCGTCGACGTAGAACTCCAAGTCGCTCACGGTGTTGAGCTCGTACACCGGAATGCCATGGCCCTTGAGGCGCGCGGCGGTGGCTTCGGAGCTGGCCACGGCGCCGTCGAACGCGCCTTTGTGCCGGGCCAGCGCATCGATAAAGCAGTTGGCGGTGGAGCCGGTGCCGACACCGACGATGCTCTTGTCGTCGAGTTTAGGAAGGATTAAATCGACGGCGGCCTGGGCCACTGCCTGTTTGAGTTGATCCTGGGTCATGCGGGCTCCGGAACGGGCGGGGAGTAAAGAGGGGCGCGAGTATAACCCAACAAAACCTCTGGATTCGTGTGGTCGCCCGGCCAAACGCTGGGTTAGACTCCTTGGCCCTGCCCAACCCGCCCAGTGATTTCCGCCGATGCTTGAACAGTACGTCAAAAAGATCCTCACCTCGCGCGTCTATGACGTTGCCGTAGAAACCCCGCTGCAGACCGCCCGCCAGCTCTCCGAGCGGCTGGGTAACAAGGTCTGGCTCAAGCGTGAAGACTTGCAGCCGGTGTTCTCGTTCAAGATTCGCGGCGCGTATAACAAGCTGACTCAGTTGACCACCGAAGAGCGTGCGCGCGGCGTCGTCACTGCCTCGGCGGGCAACCATGCCCAGGGCCTGGCCCTGGCGGCCAAGGTGCTGGGGGTCAAGGCCACGATCGTGATGCCCAAGACCACCCCGGAGATCAAGGTCGAAGGCGTGCGCTCCCGTGGCGGCAAAGTGGTGCTGCATGGCGACTCCTTCCCGGAGGCCCTGGCCTACTCGCTGAAACTGGTCGACGAAAAAGGCTACGTCTACATTCACCCCTACGATGATCCGCACACCATTGCCGGGCAGGGCACCGTGGCGATGGAAATCCTGCGCCAGCACCCTGGGCCGCTGGATGCGATTTTCGTACCGGTGGGCGGCGGCGGGCTGATCGCCGGCATTGCGGCGTACGTGAAATACCTGCGCCCGGAGATCAAGATCATCGGCGTCGAACCGGACGACTCCAACTGCCTGCAAGCCGCCATGGCCGCCGGCGAGCGTGTGGTGCTGCCCACCGTGGGTATCTTTGCCGATGGCGTGGCGGTGGCGCAGATCGGCCAGCACACCTTCGAGATCTGCAAGCACTATGTGGATGAAGTGATCACTGTGAGCACCGATGAAATCTGTGCGGCGATCAAGGACATTTACGACGACACCCGCTCCATCACCGAGCCGGCCGGCGCGCTTGGCGTGGCAGGCATCAAGAAATACGTGGAAACCCGTGGCATCACCGGGCAAACCCTGGTAGCCATCGACTCCGGCGCCAACGTCAACTTCGACCGCCTGCGCCATGTGGCCGAGCGCGCCGAGTTGGGTGAAGGTCGCGAAGCCATCATCGCCGTGACCATCCCCGAGAAGCCGGGCAGCTTCAAGGCGTTCTGCGAGGCCGTGGGCAAGCGCCAGATCACCGAATTCAACTACCGCTACCACTCCGGCAGCGAAGCGCACATCTTTGTCGGCGTGCAGACCCACCCGGAAAACGACCCGCGCAGTGCGCTGATCGCCAGCCTCACCAGCCAGGGTTTCCCGGTGCTGGACCTGACCGAGAACGAGCTGGCCAAGTTGCACATCCGCCATATGGTGGGCGGGCATGCGGCCCAGGTCAGTGATGAAGTGGTGTTTCGCTTCGAATTCCCGGAGCGTCCGGGGGCCCTGTTCAACTTTCTTAACAAATTGGGCGGGCGCTGGAACATCTCGATGTTCCACTATCGCAACCACGGTGCCGCTGACGGCCGTGTGGTCGCCGGCCTGCAAGTGCCGGCGAACGAGCGCCATCTGGTATCGGCAGCACTGGAAGCCATTGGCTACCCGTACTGGGATGAGAGTGACAACCCGGCCTACAAACTGTTTCTCGGTTGAGCGACTACGCTGATTGGGGCGGCCTTTAAGGAAGACGACACATGGAAACCCTGACCACCCTCAAAGTTATCCACATAGCGGCCACCGTGGTGCTGCTGCTCAGCGGCCTCGGCCTGGCGCTGTTGGCCTGGCGCAAGCGCAGCGCCGGCCCGGCCGTGACTGTGCAGCGCCCGTGGGCGTTCGTGTGGTTGCTGATGGGCGTTTGCATGGTCAGCATGCCGTTTACCGGCTGGTGGCTGGTGCATCTGGTCGGCTGGCCATTGGGGCAGACCTGGATCCTGGGTTCCAGCATCCTCTATACCGTGGCCGCGTTGGCCTGGTTCTGGCTGGTGGCACGGCTTAACCGGCTGCGCAAAGGCGAGGGCGGCAGCTTGAATTTTACCCTGGTGCTGGCGGTGGTGAGCCTGGTGGGGTTTGTGGCGATTGCGGGGCTCATGGGCGCCAAGCCGGTTTAGGGTTTTAAACCGCGTCGGCTGCATCGGGAGCAAGCCCCCTCCCACACTCGACCGCATTCCAAAGGATGTACTCGGTTAAATGTGGGAGGGGGCTTGCCCCCGATAGGGCCATCAGCTACGCAGCGTAATCACCGGCCAACCACGCTTCTCGGCTTCAGCGCGCAGATTCGGGTCGGGGTCCACCGCCACCGGATGCGTCACCTGCTCCAACAGCGGCAGGTCATTCATCGAGTCGCTATAGAAGTAACTGTCTTCCAGGCTATGCCCGGTTTCTTCCAGCCAACGATTCAAGCGCGTCACCTTGCCCTCGCGAAAGCACGGTACATCGGTGCTGCGTCCGGTGTAGCGGCCGTTTTCCATCTCGCATTCGGTGGCGATCAGGGTTTCCACGCCCAGGCGTGCGGCAATTGGCGCGGTGACGAAACGGTTGGTGGCGGTGATGATCACCAGCTTGTCGCCAGCGGCGCGGTGCTTGGCCAACAGTTCAGCGGCCAGGGGCAGCATGATCGGCTCGATGCAGTCGCGCATATAGTCGTTATGCCATTCGTCCAACTGTGCCATCTCGGTGCGGCCGAGGATTTCCAGGCAGAAGTTCAGGTAGGCGGCGTTGTCCAGCTTGCCGGCCAGGTAGTCCTGATAGAACTCGTCGTTGCGGGCTTTGTAGGCGACCGCGTCGAGAATCCCCCGTTCGCAGAGGTAATCGCCCCAGGCGTGGTCGCTGTCACCGCCGAGAAGGGTGTTGTCCAAGTCGAATAAAGCCAGGCGCATTGCAGTTACTCGCTGAAAAGTCTGTAAAAAGGCGTCAAGAATACGGTCTTTTCACAAGAGTGCACATAAGGTAAGAAGCCTCGTTGCCGCTGGAACAACCTTTGTGGAACAATGCGGCGACATGCGTTTGCGAGGTTGTTGCCGTGATCGACCCCGATGGTTTCCGTCCTAATGTCGGGATTATTCTTACGAATGATGCCGGACAGGTGCTATGGGCTCGCCGAATCAACCAAGATGCCTGGCAGTTTCCTCAAGGCGGGATCAACCCCGATGAAACCCCTGAAGACGCCTTGTACCGTGAGTTGAATGAAGAAGTAGGCCTTGAGCGCGAAGATGTGCAAATTCTGGCCTGTACCCGGGGCTGGTTGCGCTATCGTTTGCCGCAACGCCTGGTGCGTACCCACAGCCAACCGCTGTGCATCGGCCAGAAGCAGAAATGGTTTCTCCTGCGCCTGATCTCCAACGAGCAGCGGGTGCGGATGGATTTGACCGGTAAACCGGAGTTCGATGGCTGGCGCTGGGTCAGCTATTGGTACCCGTTGGGCCAGGTGGTGACATTCAAGCGCGAGGTTTATCGTCGCGCTCTCAAAGAGCTTGCCCCGCGCCTTTTATCGCGCGACTGACGACGGAGTTCGACCCCGAGCCATGCTCAATACGCTGCGCAAGATCGTCCAGGAAGTTAACTCCGCCAAGGATCTCAAGGCGGCGTTGGGGATTATTGTGTTGCGCGTCAAGGAAGCCATGGGCAGCCAGGTCTGCTCGGTTTACCTGCTGGACCCAGAGACCAACCGTTTTGTGCTGATGGCCACCGAGGGCTTGAACAAGCGCTCCATCGGCAAGGTCAGCATGGCGCCCAATGAAGGTCTGGTGGGCTTGGTAGGGACGCGTGAAGAACCCCTGAACCTCGAAAACGCGGCCGATCACCCGCGTTATCGCTACTTTGCCGAAACCGGCGAAGAGCGTTACGCCTCGTTCCTCGGCGCACCGATCATTCACCACCGCCGCGTCGTCGGCGTGTTGGTCATCCAGCAAAAAGAGCGTCGCCAGTTCGACGAAGGTGAAGAAGCCTTCCTCGTGACCATGAGCGCGCAGCTCGCCGGGGTTATTGCCCACGCCGAAGCCACTGGCTCGATTCGCGGCCTGGGGGGCCAGGGCAAGGGTATCCAGGAAGCCAAGTTCGTCGGCGTGCCGGGTTCGCCGGGTGCGGCGGTCGGTACTGCTGTGGTCATGTTGCCGCCGGCCGACCTCGATGTGGTGCCGGACAAGCACGTCGACGACATCGACGCTGAAATCAAACTGTTCAAGACGGCCCTGGAAGGCGTGCGCGCCGACATGCGCAACCTGTCGACCAAGCTGGCTACCCAGTTGCGCCCTGAAGAGCGCGCGCTGTTCGATGTGTACCAGATGATGCTCGACGACGCGTCCCTCGGGAACGAAGTCAAGACCGTGATCAAGACCGGCCAGTGGGCCCAGGGTGCGCTGCGCCAGGTGGTCACTGATCACGTCAACCGTTTCGAATTGATGGACGACGCCTACCTGCGCGAGCGGGCCTCGGATGTGCGTGACCTCGGTCGCCGTCTGCTGGCCTACCTGCAGGAAGACCGCACCACCAACCTGGTCTACCCTGACAACACCATCCTGATCAGTGAAGAACTGACCGCCACCATGCTCGGCGAAGTGCCCGAAGGCAAATTGGTGGGCCTGGTCTCGGTCCTGGGGTCGGGTAACTCCCACGTCGCGATTCTGGCCCGGGCCATGGGCATTCCGACGGTGATGGGCCTGGTCGACCTGCCGTACTCCAAGGTCGATGGCATCGACATGATCGTCGATGGGCATCGCGGCGAGGTGTTTACCAACCCCAGCGAAGTCCTGCGCAAGCAATACGCAGAGGTGGTGGAAGAAGAGAAGCAACTGGCGCTCGGGCTCGATTCGTTACGCGAATTGCCGTGCGTGACCCTCGACGGCCACCGCGTACCGCTGCTGGTCAACACCGGCCTGCTGGCCGATGTGGCCCGCGCGCAACAGCGCGGCGCCGAAGGGGTGGGGCTGTACCGCACCGAAGTGCCGTTCATGATCAACCAGCGTTTCCCGAGTGAGAAGGAGCAGCTGGCGATTTATCGCGAGCAACTGTCCGCCTTCCACCCGTTGCCGGTGACCATGCGCAGCCTGGACATCGGCGGCGACAAGTCACTGTCGTATTTCCCGATCAAGGAAGACAACCCCTTCCTCGGCTGGCGCGGTATTCGCGTCACCCTCGACCACCCTGAAATCTTCCTGGTGCAGACTCGTGCCATGCTCAAGGCCAGCGAAGGCCTGAACAACCTGCGTATCCTGCTGCCGATGATCTCCGGCACCCATGAGCTGGAAGAAGCCTTGCACCTGATCCACCGCGCCTGGGGCGAAGTGCGCGACGAAGGCGCCGACGTGCCGATGCCGCCGATTGGCGTGATGATCGAAATCCCGGCGGCGGTGTACCAGGCCAAGGAGCTGGCGCGGCAGGTGGACTTCCTGTCGGTGGGCTCCAACGACCTGACCCAGTACCTGCTGGCCGTGGACCGTAACAACCCACGGGTGGCCGACCTCTACGACTACCTGCACCCGGCGGTGCTGCAAGCCCTGCAACACGTGGTGCGCGACGCCCATGCCGAAGGCAAGCCGGTGAGCATCTGCGGTGAGATGGCCGGCGACCCGGCGGCGGCGGTGCTGTTGATGGCGATGGGCTTTGACAGCCTGTCGATGAACGCCACCAACCTGCCGAAGGTGAAGTGGATGCTGCGCCAGGTTGAGCTGAGCATGGCCAAGGATCTGCTGGCGGAGTTGATGACCATCGACAACCCGCAGGTTATCCACAGCTCGCTGCAATTGGCGCTGAAGAACCTGGGGCTGACGCGGATGATCAATCCGGCTTCCGCCAAAACCTTGTAGGAGCGAGGGGGACGCCTAGTTCTTGCTCGCGAAGAACGTCAACGATAACGCGGGGTGCCTGATTCCCCGCGGCGTTCTCAGGTTTTTCGCGAGCAAGAACTAGGCGTCCCCCTCGCTCCTACAGGTTGATGTCTACCTCGCCCAACCGCCCACCATGCGGTCCAAAGCTTCGCTCCACCATCCGCCGCGTGCCATCGGCATTCACAATCAACGCCGTGCTCGCCCGTGTCCCATAACTCGGGCTGGCGATAAACACACTCGACAGCAAACTCTCCGTCGCCAACCCCACGCCGGTATCCGGCAGCTCGGCAAACGGTGCAATCTGCGGATCGCTCAGAATCTCCAGTAGCGCTTCGGGCTGGGGATCGTTCAGCAACTCACTCAGCGCGGCTTTGGCCTTAAGCAGTTTCGGCCAAGGTGTATCCAGCCCAGCATTGGATAACCCATACACGCCCGCTTTCAACTGCGTCGGCTCGGTGTGATTGGCGTTGTAATGCCACAACGCTTCCCGCGTCCCCACCAGTAGGTTAAATCCGGCATATTCAATCGAACGGCCGTTAACGTCGGCCAAATATTCGTCAATCGGTAGCGAACCACTGAGAAACCGCGCCACCAGTTCACCGCGGGACTTGCGTGCAGGCGGCTGGTGAGGATCACGGATGTTGGTCAGGGCGGCAAACCGCCCATCGGCATTAACTCCCAGCCAGGTGCCGCCGGCTTCCTGGTCGCGGCCGGCGTAGACTTCGGGCGCATCCGGCCACTGGGCCAGCGGCAGGCTGGGGCGGGCGTAGAACTCATCACGGTTGGCCGCGACGATCAGTGGCTGGGCATGGCCCGGCCGCCAGGCAAAAACAATCAGGCACATCAGGCGATTCCCTTTTGTGTTTTTAGCCACTCTACCCACACAGGCAGCAGCGTTCCATCGTATCCAGTTGGGTCGCATGCCTTCCATCCGTTAACATGCCGGACTTGGTTTGGGGGCTCCCATGGAATTTCTGCTGTATTTGCTGCTGGGCGCGTGTGCGGGTGTGCTCGCCGGGCTGTTTGGCGTGGGCGGCGGTATCATCATCGTGCCGGTGCTGGTGTTCAGCTTCACCTTGCAGGGCTTCGACCCGCAGGTGCTGACCCACCTGGCCGTGGGCACGTCCCTGGCAACAATCATCTTTACCTCGGTCAATGCCGTGCGTGAGCACCACCGACGTGGCGCGGTGCGTTGGCCGATCTTTGTATGGATGACCGTGGGTATCCTGCTCGGCGCCGGTTTTGGTGCGCTGACCGCCGAAGCGATTTCCGGCCCCAACTTGCAGAAGATCATCGGCGTATTCGCCCTGATCATCGCCGTGCAACTGGCCCTGGAGGTCAAGCCCAAGGCCAGCCGTACGGTGCCGGGCAAGCTTGGCCTGACCCTGGCCGGTACCGTGATCGGCTGGGCTTCGGCGATTTTCGGCATCGGCGGCGGCTCGCTGACCGTGCCGTTTCTGACCTGGCGCAGCGTGCCGATGCAACAGGCGGTGGCCACCTCGTCCGCCTGTGGTCTGCCGATTGCCCTGGCCGGTGCATTAAGTTTCATGATTCTGGGCTGGCATGACCCGCTGTTGCCCGCTCATAGTCTAGGGTTCGTGTATTTGCCGGCGCTGCTGGGCATTGCCCTGACCAGCATGGTGTTTGCCCGTTTCGGCGCACGCCTGGCGCACCGGTTGTCGCCGCGCTTGCTCAAGCGGTTGTTCGCCGGCTTGCTGTTTTGTGTCGGTTTGAATTTTTTGCTGTAACGCAGGCTTAATCGCGCCCGGGCATGGTCCGGTCGCCATAACGAATGATTTAACGAGGAGTCGCAATGCTGCCTTACCCGCAGATCGACCCGGTGGCCCTGGCCATCGGTCCGCTGAAAATCCACTGGTACGGGTTGATGTACCTGATCGGCATCGGCGGTGCATGGCTGCTGGCCTCCCGGCGCCTGAACCGTTTCGACCCGACTTGGACCAAGGAGAAGCTCTCCGACATGGTGTTCTGGTTGTCGATGGGCGTTATTGTCGGCGGGCGACTGGGGTATGTGCTGTTTTACGATCTCTCTGCCTACATCGCCAACCCGACGCTGATCTTTGAAGTGTGGAAAGGCGGCATGGCATTCCACGGTGGCTTTATCGGCGTGATGATCGCCGCCTGGTGGTTCGGCCGTCGTAACGGCAAGTCGTTCTTCCAACTGATGGACTTCGTCGCGCCCCTGGTGCCGATCGGCCTGGGGGCCGGGCGCATCGGTAACTTCATCAACGCCGAGTTGTGGGGCAAGCCGACCGACGTGCCGTGGGCCATGGTGTTCCCGCCGTTCAGCGACCCGGCGCAACTGCCGCGCCATCCGTCGCAGCTCTACCAGTTCGCGTTGGAAGGCGTGGCACTGTTCCTTATCCTGTACCTCTTCTCGCGCAAACCGCGCCCGACCATGGCCGTTTCCGGCATGTTTGCGCTGTTCTACGGGATCTTCCGTTTCATCGTCGAATTCGTGCGCGTGCCGGATGCCCAACTGGGCTACCTGGCGTGGGGCTGGCTGACCATGGGGCAAGTGCTCAGCATTCCGATGATCCTGGTCGGCCTGGGCTTGCTGTGGTGGGCGTACAACCGCCCGCAACCGCTGAAGAACACCGCGCTTTAAATTCGAATGCCGGGGCCTGCGAGGTCCCGGCTTCAACGATACAGGTAATGACATGAAGCAATATCTCGAACTACTAAACGACGTCGTGACCAATGGATTGACCAAGGGCGATCGCACCGGCACCGGCACCAAGGCCGTGTTCGCCCGTCAGTATCGGCATAACTTGGCCGACGGCTTCCCGTTGCTGACCACCAAGAAGCTTCACTTCAAAAGCATCGCCAACGAGCTGATCTGGATGTTGAGCGGCAACACCAACATCAAATGGTTGAATGAAAACGGCGTGAAAATCTGGGACGAATGGGCCACCGAAGAAGGTGACCTGGGCCCGGTGTACGGCGAACAGTGGACCGCCTGGCCGACCAAGGATGGCGGCACGATCAACCAGATCGACTACATGGTGCACACGCTCAAGACCAACCCCAACAGCCGTCGCATCCTGTTCCACGGCTGGAACGTCGAATACCTGCCGGACGAAACCAGGAGCCCGCAGGAAAACGCGCGCAACGGCAAGCAAGCCCTGCCACCGTGCCACCTGCTGTACCAGGCGTTCGTGCATGACGGCCATCTGTCGATGCAGTTGTACATCCGCAGTTCCGACGTGTTCCTCGGCCTGCCGTACAACACCGCCGCCCTGGCGCTGCTGACCCACATGCTGGCCCAGCAATGCGACTTGATCCCCCACGAGATCATCGTCACCACCGGCGACACCCACGCCTACAGCAACCACATGGAACAGATCCAGACCCAGCTGGCGCGCACGCCGAAGAAGCTGCCGGAACTGGTGATCAAGCGTAAGCCTGCGTCGATCTACGATTACAAGTTCGAAGACTTTGAAATCGTGGGCTATGACGCTGATCCAAGCATCAAGGCCGATGTCGCCATCTAGAGTCTGACGGTGTCCAGTGTGGAAGGGGACAAGCCCCCTCCCACATTTGGCCTGTTTAATGGCCGTGGCTTCTGCCCACATGTGAAGGCTCGGCCTCGCTGGTGGCAACACCTCCGCTGACCTCCAACTGCTGCAAAATCCCACAGTGGTCCCCGCCGCCACAGCGTTGACGCAGGTCCAGCAACTGCTCCTGCAACGCCAACAGCCCGTCAATCCGCGCTTTCACATGGTGGATATGCTCATCTATCAAGGCATTCACGTTTTCACACTGGTCCTGAGGGCTGTCCCGTAAGCCGAGCAAACTGCGGATTTCTTCCAGGGTCATGTCGAGGCTGCGGCAGTTGCGTATGAAGATCAGCCGCTCGGTGTGCGCCTGGGTATACACGCGGTAGTTGGCCTCGGTGCGTGCCGGGGGTGGCAGCAGGCCTTCTTTCTCGTAATAACGGATGGTTTCCACCGGGCAGTCGGTCAGTTTGGCCAGTTCGCCGATCTTCATCGCAGCAATCTCCAAATGGGTGCTTGACCCTATAGTGGCTACAGGGTCTTTACTTGGCAACAGGCACCTTTACGGACGCGACAGAATGAGCGACTCCCTCCATACCCCGCACAAACATGACCACGAACATGATCATGGCTCGAAGAAACTCACGCCTGTGCATGACCACGGTCATGGCGGTTCGTGCTGTTCCGGCACGCCCGCGCCTGCACTGGTGCAGTTGAGCGAGGCGCCCACCGCCGGTTCGCGCCTGAGCACCTTCCGCATCGAAGCCATGGACTGCCCCACCGAGCAGACGCTGATCCAGAACAAACTGGGCAAGCTGGCCGGTGTGCAGCAGCTGGAATTCAACCTGATCAACCGCATCCTCGGCGTCACCCATGATCTGCCGAGCACCGCGCCGATCATCGATGCGATCAAGTCCCTGGGCATGCAGGCCGACCCGATCGTGGAGGGTACCCTGGCCGCCGAGCCGCCTGCCAAGAAGCATTGGTGGCCCTTGGCGTTGTCCGGTGTGGGGGCGTTGGGCGCAGAAATACTGCACTTCACCAACGCCGCGCCGACCTGGGTCATCGCCATCGTGGCACTGGTGTCGATCCTCAGCGGTGGCCTCACCACCTACAAGAAGGGCTGGATCGCCCTGAAAAACCTCAACCTGAACATCAACGCGCTGATGAGTATCGCGGTCACCGGCGCGATCCTGATTGGCCAGTGGCCGGAAGCGGCGATGGTGATGTTCCTGTTCACCGTGGCCGAGTTGATAGAAGCCAAGTCCCTGGACCGTGCGCGCAATGCCATCAGTGGCTTGATGCAGATGACACCGGAACAGGCCACGGTTCAGCAGGCTGATGGCCGCTGGATTGAAACGGAGGTCAAAAGCATTGAACTGGGCGCAATCGTGCGGGTAAAACCTGGCGAGCGCATTGGTCTGGACGGTGAAGTCACCGCCGGCCAATCCACCATCGACCAGGCGCCGATCACCGGTGAAAGCCTGCCGATTGAAAAGACCGTGGGCGATAAAGTCTTCGCCGGCACCATCAACCAGGCCGGTTCCCTGGAGTACAAGGTCACGGCGGCCGCCAACAACTCCACCCTGGCCCGCATCATCCATGCGGTGGAACAGGCTCAGGGCGCACGGGCACCGACCCAGCGCTTTGTCGACAGCTTCTCGAAAATCTACACCCCGGCCGTGTTCCTGTTCGCCCTGGGCGTGGCCGTAATCCCACCGCTGTTCATGGCTGGCGCCTGGTTCGACTGGATCTACCGCGCCCTGGTGCTGCTGGTGGTGGCGTGCCCTTGCGCGTTGGTGATTTCCACCCCGGTGACCATCGTCAGCGGCCTGGCGGCTGCGGCGCGCAAAGGCATCCTGATCAAGGGCGGCGTGTACCTGGAGGGCGGATACAAGCTGGACTACCTGGCGCTGGACAAGACCGGCACTATCACCCACGGCAAGCCGGTGCAAACCGATTACCTTGCGCTGTTCCCCACTGTCGAAGACAGCGCCCCGGCCCTGGCTGCCAGTTTGGCCGGGCGTTCCGACCACCCGGTGTCCCTGGCAATCGCCAACGCGGCTGTGGATAAAAACCTGCCTGTGCACGTTGTGGATAACTTCGAAGCCCTGGCCGGTCGCGGCGTGCGCGGCGATATCAATGGCCAGACCTACCACTTGGGCAACCACCGCCTCGTGGAAGACCTGGGCTTATGCTCGCCGGAGCTGGAGGAAAAACTGTTTGCCCTGGAGAAACAAGGCAAGTCCGTGGTGCTGTTGCTCGACACGTCCGGCCCGCTGGCCCTGTTCGCGGTGGCCGACACGGTCAAGGACAGCAGCCGCGAAGCCATCCAGCAATTGCATGAGCTGGGCATCAAGACCCTGATGCTCACCGGCGACAACACCCACACCGCCCAGGCGATTGCCGCTCAGGTCGGCATCGACCAGGCTCAGGGCGACCTGTTGCCCACCGACAAACTGCACGCCATCGAAACCCTCTACGGCCAAGGCTACCGGGTTGGCATGGTCGGCGACGGCATCAACGACGCCCCGGCCCTGGCGCGCGCCGAGATTGGCTTTGCGATGGCTGCAGCAGGTACCGACACCGCCATCGAAACTGCCGACGTCGCCTTGATGGACGATGATTTGCGCAAGATTCCGGCATTCATTCGTTTGTCGCGGCAAACGTCGAGTATCCTCAAGCAGAACATCACCCTGGCGCTGGTGATCAAGGCGATCTTCCTGGTGGTCACGTTCCTGGGCATGGCTACCATGTGGATGGCGGTGTTCGCCGACATGGGCGTGGCCCTGCTGGTGGTGTTCAATGGCCTGCGCCTGTTGCGCAAATAGAGGATGAGAGGGTGGTGTGCTGAGTGCCGAGCTGAAGGCGTTTTTTATGGTTGCCCGCCTGGGCAGCATCACCCAGGCGGCGAAAAAACTCGGCCTGAGCCAGCCCACGGTCACCACCCAGATTCGCAACCTGGAAAGCCAGTACGGCGTTGAGCTGTTCTACCGTGGCGGGCGCCGCCTCACCGTCAGCGACGAGGGCGCGCGCCTGCTGCCGATGGTCAAGACGTTGCTGCAGCAGGAAGCGGACATCGAGTTTTTCCTGCGTAACAGCGGCCAGGTCCAGGGGGCGCTGAGAATCGCCGCGACGGCGCCGTACTACATCCTCGACTTGGTCAAAGCCTTTCGCGAACGCCTGCCGCACGTGGAAGTGTCGGTGGAAATCGGCAACTCCCAGCAGGTGCTCGAAGCACTGGACGATTACCGCGTCGATGTCGCCGCGTCCTCGCAGTTGCTCGAAGACCCGCGCCTGATCCGCCGCGTGCTGGGCACCGATCCCCTGGTGTTGGCGGTGCACCGCAATCACCCACTGGCCAAGCTCGACCATGTACCGCTCAGTGCGTTGGCCGGGCATACGCTGTTGATGCGTGAAGCGGGCTCCACCACGCGACGGCTTACGGAAGAGATGCTGCAAGGCGCCGGCGTGAATTACGGGCCGCTGCTGGAAATCGGCAGCCGTGAATCGATCCGCGAAGCGGTGCTGCGCAATATCGGCATCAGCATCATCGCCCGCCAGGAAGTGCCCCATGACCCACAATTGCGGGTGCTGACCATCGAGAATGCGCCGCAGATTCCGGAGTATCTGTACTGCCTCAAAGAACGAAAAGGCGCTCGCCTGCCGGCGGCGTTTTTGGGGTTGGCGCAGGAAATGTCGCCAATCTAAAGCCTTGTAGTGGCTGTGGGGACCAATCGGGAGCAAGCCCCCTCCCACAGGTGACCGCATTTCCATGTTGGAACTCGGTCAAATGTGGGAGGGGGCTTGCCCCCGATGGCGATGTACCCAGCAACTCAGCTCTTAGAGTCCTACACAAATCTGCGAATACCACTATCGCCGCGTTTTGCCTTTCTGCCACAAGAGGGACGCATTGCCTGCCTAGCATGGCCTTCATCAGTTTGATGAGGTGCCACCATGAACACAGCCCTGACCCAACCCGGCGCGCCGATGAACGTGCGCGGTATCCAGAAACGCTTCGGCGCTTTTACTGCGTTGGACAATGTGTCCCTGGACGTAGCTGCCGGCGAGCTGGTGTGCCTGCTGGGCCCTTCCGGCTGCGGCAAGACCACGTTGCTGCGCTGCATCGCCGGCCTGGAACGCCAGGACAGCGGCGAACTTTACCTGGGTGATCGCGATGTTTCCCGGCTGCCGCCCCAGGCTCGGGACTACGGCATTTTGTTCCAGTCCTACGCGCTGTTTCCCAATCTCACCGTCGAAGCGAACATCGGCTACGGCCTCACCGGCAGCGGTCGCGATGAAGTGCGCCAGCGTGTCGGCCAGATGCTGGAGCTGGTCGGCCTTTTGGGCAGTGAAAAGAAATACCCCGGCCAACTCTCCGGCGGTCAGCAGCAGCGCGTCGCCCTGGCCCGTGCGCTGGCGCCGGCCCCGTCGTTGCTGTTGCTGGATGAGCCGATGTCGGCCCTCGATGCCCGCGTGCGCGAACATCTGTGCACCGAGCTGCGCCAGCTGCAACGGCGCCTCGGGATTACCACCCTGATGGTCACCCACAACCAGGACGAAGCCATGTTGATGGCCGACCGCATTGCCGTGATGAACAACGGCAAGGTCGAGCAATACGCTACGCCCCAGGAAATCTACGACCGCCCGGCCACGCCGTTTGTGGCGGAGTTTGTCGGCCAGGGCAATTGGCTGCCGTTCAGCCGCAACAGTGCCAGCCATGCCCAGGTCGGCGGGATGAACATGCGCCTGGCCGAGGATGCCGGCGGGGCCAAGTCTGGCCGGCTGTTCTGCCGCCCGGAAGCCATCAGCGTCAACCCGCCGGTGCATGAAGAAAACCTGTTCCCGGCCAAGGTCCGCGAGATCACCTTCCTCGGCAACCGCTGCCGCATGAGCTTTGAGCTGGAGCAACTGCCCGGCCATCCGCTGCTTGCCGAGCTGGCCCCGGAAGCCATGCCGCGCCTGGGCGCCCAGGACATCTGGGTCGCCTTGCCGCCGCGCAGCCTGCAGGTGTTTGCCTGAGATGGCCGCTGTCATGACTCTGGCGCGTCAAGCGTCACGCGCCGAAACCGGCGACCGTATTTTCGTGGTCGGCGGCAAACTGCTCTGGCTGTTGCTGCTGGGCATCGCCGTATTGCTGCCACTGTTGGCGATCTTCTGGCGTGGCTTCAGCAGTGAAGCCGGGCAGGGCGGTGGCCTGGTCGCCGCACGGGCGTTGGTCACCAGCGCCAACTTCCACTGGCTGCTGGGCAATAGCCTGAAAGTCTCCCTCAGCGTAGCGGCCATTGTCGTACCGCTGGCCTACCTGTTTGCCTACGCTCTGCAACGCACGTTGATTCCCGGCAAGGCCATCTGGCGAGGCCTGTCGCTGCTGCCGCTGATGGCACCGTCGATGCTGCCGGGCATTGCGCTGGTCTATCTGTTCGGTAACCAGGGCCTGTTGCGCGGGCTGCTCTCGGACAACATCTACGGCTTCTGGGGCATTGTGCTCGGTGAAGTGATCTACACCTTCCCCCATGCCCTGATGATTTTGCTCTCGGCGCTGTCCCTGGCCGATGCGCGTCTGTTCGACGCGGCCTCGAGCATGGGCGCCAGCCCTGCGCGGGCGTTCCGCAGCATCACCTGGCCGGCCACGCGCCAGGCGGTGTTTGCGGCGTTTTGCCTGGTGTTCACCCTGACCATCACGGATTTCGGCGTGCCCGTGGTGGTCGGTGGGGATTATCAGGTGCTGGCGCTGGAAGCCTACAAGGCGGTGGTCGGTCAGCAACAGTTTGGTCGGGGGGCGTTGATCGGCATGGTGTTGCTGCTGCCGGCGCTGTTCAGCTTTGGCGTCGACGCCTGGTTGCGCCGTCGCCAAGGTGACGGCATGAGTGGCCGCGCCCAAGTCTTCCAGCCGGTGCCGTCGCGTTTACGGGATGGCTGCTACCTGCTCATCGTGTTGTTGATCTGTGCCGTGTTGCTGCTGGTGTTCGGCATGGCGGTGTACTCCTCGTTGGTGAAGTTCTGGCCGTACAACCTGTCGCTGTCGCTCAGCCACTACCAGTTCGAAGACACGGCCGGCGGCGGTTGGCTGGCCTATCGCAACAGCTTGACCCTGGCGTTGTGCACGGCGTTGATCGGCAGCGTATTGATCTTCACCGGCGCCTACCTGATGGAAAAGACCAAGGGCCAGAAGGGCCTGAACCTGGCGCTGCGCATGCTCAGCTTTGTGCCGATGGCCGTGCCGGGGTTGGTGCTGGGCCTGGGCTACGTGTTCTTTTTCAACCTGAGCGGCAACCCGCTGCATGTGTTCTACGGCACCATGACCCTGCTGGTGGTGTGCACCATTGCTCACTATTTGACCACCGCACAGATGACCGCCACCACCGCGCTGCGCCAGCTGGACGCCGAGTTCGAAGCGGCCGCGCTGTCGCTCAAGGCGCCGCTGTATCGCCATTACTTAACCGTCACGGTACCGATCTGCCTGCCGGCGCTGCTGGACATCGTGCGCTACCTGTTTGTGTCGGCGATGACCACCGTGTCCGCCGCGATCTTCCTCTACAGCCCCGACACCCTCCTTGCCGCCGTCGCCGTGTTGAACATGGACGACGCCGGCAATGTGGGCGGCGCGGCGGCCATGTCGACCCTGATCCTGTTCACCTCGGCCGGCGTTTCGCTGCTGCTGGCGTGGGCTTCACGTGGCGCGCTGCGCCGCTCCCAAGCCTGGCGCCAGACCGCGCCCGGCCAATAAACATCCCTGAAGGAGGTGCTCCATGTTCAAGCCCCTGGCGCTGGTCGCTGCCGTACTCACTGCATTCAGCCTGAATGCTTTCGCCAAGACCGAGTTGACCGTGTACACGGCCCTTGAAGCCGAGCAGTTGAAGACCTACAAAAAAGCCTTCGAACAGGCCAACCCCGACGTCGAGATCAAATGGGTCCGCGACTCCACCGGCATCATTACCGCCAAGCTGCTGGCCGAAAAAGACCGCCCGCAAGCCGACGTCGTCTGGGGCCTGGCCGCGTCGAGCCTGGCGATCCTCGATCAGCAAGGCATGCTGGACAACTACGCCCCCAAGGACCTGGACAAGATCGGCAAGCATTACCGTGACGCCGCCAACCCACCGGCCTGGGTCGGCATGGATGTGTGGGCCGCGACCATTTGCTTCAATACGGTCGAAGCCGAGAAACAGGGCCTGACCAAGCCGGTGAGCTGGCAAGACCTGACCAAGCCCGAGTACAAGGGCAAGATCGTAATGCCCAACCCGGCATCGTCCGGCACCGGCTTCCTGGATGTGAGCGCCTGGCTGCAAACCTTCGGCGAGAAGCAGGGCTGGCAGTACATGGACGACTTGCACCAGAACATCGGCCAATACGTACATTCGGGCTCCAAGCCCTGCAAGCTGGCGGCTTCCGGTGAGTTCCCGATCGGTATTTCCTTTGAGTATCCGGCCGTGCAGCTGAAGCGCCAGGGCGCACCGCTGGACATCATCCTGCCGAAGGAAGGCCTGGGCTGGGATATCGAAGCCACCGCCGTGATCAAGGGCACCGCCCATGCGGACGCCGCCAGAAAGCTCGCCGACTTTTCCGCCAGTACAGCGGCGATGGACCTGTACAAGGACAATTTCGCCGTGCTCGCCCAGCCGGGGATCGCCAAGCCGCAGACCGAATTGCCGGCCGACTACGAGCAGCGTTTGATCAAGAACGACTTTGCCTGGGCGTCGAAGAATCGCGACAGCATTTTGACCGAGTGGCGTAAGCGCTATGACGGCAAGTCGGAGAAGGTGGCGGGGCAGTAAGGTTTTCGTTAGGGCTACTGGCCTCATCGGGAGCAAGCCCCCTCCCACATTTGGAATGCGTACCCCTGTGGGAGGGGGCTTGCCCCCGATGGCGGTCTTGAAAACAGGACATCACTTCATGACACAACTACTGATCATCGGCGCCGGAATCCTCGGCCTGTCCCACGCCTACGCCGCCGCCAGGCGTGGGCTCAAGGTCAAGGTGTTCGAGCGCAGCGCCACGCCCCTGGGCGCCTCGGTGCGCAACTTCGGCCAGGCCCTGGTGACCGGGCAGCCGCCGGGGCCGATGCTCGACCTGGCGCGGGAAAGCCGCGAGATCTGGGGCCACTGGGCACAAACCGCCGGCCTGCAGCTCAAGCGCAACGGCTCGTACCTGTTCGCCCGCACCGAAGCCGAAGAGCATCTGCTGGAAGCCTTCTGCGCCGGCCGCGCGCGTGAACACGGCTACAACGTCGACCTGTTGCAAGGCGCGGCGTTGAAAGATCTGTATGGCGGCCAGTTCCGCCATCACCGCGCCGCGCTGCATGGCAGGGACGACCAGCAACTGTACTCGCGTGAGGCGATACCGGCGCTGATCCACTACCTGAGCCAGCAACTGGGTGTGGAATTTTACTTCTCCACCCTGGTGCGTGACGTGGAGCCGGGCCAGGTGCACACCACGGCGGGCAGTTTTCGTGGCGAGCAGGTCATCGTCTGTTCCGGCCACGATTATCAAACTCTGTTGGCCGAGGCCATCGCGGGACTCAACCCACAGATCTGCCGCCTGCAAATGCTGCGCGTCCGGCCTGCGCTCAATCTCAACCTGCAACACGCGTTGCTCACCGGCCTCAGTTGCGTGCATTACGGCGCCTTTGCCGACCTGCCTGAAGCCGCGCCGGTACAGGCGCAGATCCTGCGCGATGCGCCCCACCTTCATGCACACGGGATTCACCTGCTGATCAGCCCGACGCCCCATGGCGAACTGATCATCGGCGACTCCCACGACTACGGCAGCGATGCCTCGCCGTTCAATGCCGAGCAGGTGGATGACTGGATGATCGAGTTGGCCGAGCAGACCTTGGGTTGCAAGATCCAGGTGATGGAACGCTGGCAGGGCGTCTACGGGGCCAGGGGCCCGGCGCCGTTTTCATTTGTGCAGGCCGCACCTGGCGTGAGCGCTGCCTTGATGCACACCGGCGTGGGCATGAGCGTGGGGCCGGCGATGGCCGAGCGCAATATCACAACCCTGTGGGGGCAAGCGTGATGACCCCGGAACAGGCGATTGCCGCAGTCTTCGCTTTGTACGAGCAGCACGGCACGGCGGATTACATCGGCGAGCCGGTGTCGCAGATCGAGCACATGTCCCAGGCCGCGCAGTTGGCCATGGCCGAGGGTTTCGATGATGAGGTGGTATTGGCGGCGTTCTTCCACGATATCGGCCATCTTTGTGGCCAGGATGGCGAGAACATGGGCGGTTACGGCGTGGTCAGCCATGAACGGTTGGGCGCCGACTATTTGCGTCGCGCAGGCTTCAGTGAGCGCCTGGCCAGGCTGGTGGAGTACCACGTCCAGGCCAAGCGCTACCTGACGTTCAGCCAGCCGGACTACTACGCACGCTTGAGCGAGGCCAGCCGCCGCACCCTGGGTTACCAGGGCGGTGTGATGACGGCCGAGGAGGCCCGCGCCTTTGAGCAAGACCCGCTGTGTCAGGTCAGCCTGCGCATGCGCCACTGGGACGAACAGGCCAAGCAAATGCACGTGCCGGTGCTCGACCTGCAAGTGCTCAAGGCCAAGGCCCGGCAGCTGCTGGCGGCTTAAGTCTCGTCGAGGCGCTGGGCGAGGGCTTCGACCTGTTCTTGGCGCTCGGCCTGGCTCAGTTTGGCGTGGGGGTTGAGGGACGACCACTGCGGGTGGGCGCGGGCCTTGTGCAACGCGTCCGGCAATTTGCCTTCGCGCCAGGTCTTGTCCTGGGGCGTATCGACCTTGATGCTGTGCATCGCCGCATGGCCGCGCAGGTTCAGGGCCTTGAGCAACTGACGCTGGCGCAGGGCGAGCAGGCGCAGCACGCTGTCGTCCACGGTCAGCTCGCGTTGGCCTTTGATCTTGCCCAGCAGGCGGCTGCCGTAGCTGCGCGCGGTCTGCAACGCGCCACCGGCGATGGCGCCCGCCAGGGCTGCGGCGCCGAGGGTCAGCCCGCCGACCAGCAGGTCCACTCCGGCCCCGGCCGCCGCGCCCGCCGCGATACCACCACCCACGCGCACGCCGAGTTGCTTGAGGGTTTCCGGGTTGAACAGGTCATCACCCCAGCGGCCGTCGAGCAACGGCAGGTCGCTGGCGGCGGCATCCTGCGGGCGGAAGCCGAACAGCTTGAGCAGGACCTCCACGCATTTTTGCTCGCGCTGACGCACCGCCTTGCGCAAATCGCTGATGGCTTGTTGCTCATCTTCAGTCACCACGCTGCGTCGGCACGCGGCGCAGTCGATCAGCAATTCGGCAATCAACCGCGCGGCGCTCTGTTGACGGGCCTGGCGTTGGGCATCCTGGTCGAGGATCAAGCGCTGCAACTGCGGCCGGGCGTTTTCCAGCAGTAGGGCGAGACTTTCATACAGGCGGCGCTCACCGTCTTCCGGCGGCGCGACACTGTCGAAACGCACCAGCGCATGCAGGCCGAGGCGCGCCAAGGCTTCACGCCAGTCCGGCTCGCGGTGGTCGCTGCTGCTGACGAAGTTGAGCACCGGCAGCAACGGTTTGCCGCAACTGGCCAGCACTTGCAGTTCATCACGGTACTTGGCCAGCACCGGTTCGCGAGCGTCGATCACATACAGGCCGGCGTCCGATGCCAGCAGTTGGCGCAGCACCTTGGCTTCCTGCTCGAAACGCTGGCGGGCTTCGCTGCCTTCCAGGAACCGCGCCAGGCGGGCCGGGCCGTCCAGGCGTTCGCCGGGGCGATCCAGGCGTTCCAGGTAATCGAGCAGAGCGATGGCGTCTTCCAGGCCGGGCGTGTCGTACAGCTCCAGCAAGGCTTCGCCGTCGACCGACAAGCGCGCGCCTTCGACATGCCGCGTGGTGCTAGGGCGATGGGAGACTTCACCGAAACCGACGTCACGGGTGAGGGTGCGCAGCAACGAGGTTTTGCCGACGTTGGTGTGGCCGACCACGGCGAGTTTCAGTGGTTTAGTCATGACCGGTCTCCAGCCAGTTCAACGGCGCGCAGTCGGCGAACGGCAGCTCCAGTTGTTGCAGCGCGCTGTGCCAGTCGCCCAGGCGCTCGGCATCCAGCGCCTGGCCGGGCGGGGCTTGCAGCAGCCATACACGGGTGGCGGCGGCGCTGCGTGCAAGTTCGGCGACCAGCGCCAGGCTGCCACGGTCGGGCGAGCGGCGCGGGTCGCAGGCGATGGCCAGGCGTGCGGGTGGGAAGCGACTGAGTTGCTCCAGGAGCTTGTTGCGCGATTCGCGGCTGTCGAGGATGCCGGCGTTCTTCACATTGGCCGGCAGCTTGGGCGGCCAGGGGTGCTGATCGTCCAGTTCGATGGCGACGAGTAAGGCACCGTCGCTGTCCAGCGCACTGACGCCTCCGGTGACGTGGTGCAGTTGTTCCGGCGCGGCATCGTTGACACCAAGGCGCTCGCTGCTGGGCATCAGGCGTTCGCGCAGTGGGCTGTAGCCGGGCAGGTTGAGGTCCAGGCGCAAGGCGGCGCGCCCGCGTTTCCAGCGCCACAGGCACAGCAGGGCGAGGATCAACCTTGGCAGCAGGCCGTAGATCAGCAACACACCTACCAGCCAAGCGGCCCACGCCTGGCGGGCGCTTTCGATGTTGAGGGCGGAATCGCCGCTGGCGCGGATCATCTCGACGGTCGGCACATTGAAGCCCAGCAGGGCGGGCAGGGTGCCGAGGGCCTGGGTCACGGCGACGAAGGTGTCGGCCCCGAGGATAGTGGTTTCCCACACAAAGCCGTAACGGCGGGTGGCGAGCAGCGTCAGCAGAATCACCAGCGCGCTGAGCAGCGCCAGCAACCAGAGGCTGTTGACCAGCACACCGACCGCCCAGCGATTGAGTTTCTGCCGTTGCAGCAACAGCAGCAACGCCGGGGCCAACTGGGCGGCCTTGGCATCGCGCGCAAGTTTTTCACTCAACCACAACCACAGGCGCCCGAGGCTGGCGCCGTGCTCGCCGGCAAACAGCAGGCCCAACGCCCAGCTCAACAGCAGGATCAGGTTCAAGCCGAGCAGGCTGCCCAGGGCCCAGAACACATTCACCGCGGTCAAGCCGTTGCCCAGCGCAGCAAAGGCTAGGCCCGCGCCGCTGATGACGGCCACCACCGCCAGCAGCACCAGGGCCAGGCGTGCGCCTTGCAGCCAGCGCGTGAGGGCGGCGGTCAACCCATCGCGCTCGGCCAGGTGCAGGGCGCGTTGTTGAATGCGCGTCGGCAGGTCGCCGCCCGCCGTGCGGGCGAGGCGATTGGCTTCCTGGTCTTCCAGGGGGCCGGCGTGTTCTTCACGCAGGCGTACGGTTTCCGTCAGCCAGAGTTTTTGCAGGGGGTTCAGTGCTGTCACGCGCCATCCTGTTGTGTTCGTGAGCCTGGAGCATAACTGCTGACTCGCACCTCTGGTATTCTCGTCGCCATGAAAAAAACTCTCCCTTTAAGCCTGATCGCAGCCCTCGGTGAAAACCGCGTGATCGGCGTCGACAACAGCATGCCCTGGCATTTGCCGGGGGATTTCAAATATTTCAAGGCCACCACGCTCGGCAAGCCGATCATCATGGGGCGCAAGACCTGGGACTCCCTGGGCCGACCGCTGCCGGGGCGCTTGAACATTGTGGTCAGCCGTCAGACCGACCTGGCGCTGGAAGGTGCGGAAGTTTTTCCGTCACTTGATGCCGCCGTGGCGCGGGCCGAAGCCTGGGCGCTGGAGCAGGGCGCGGATGAGCTGATGCTGATCGGAGGTGCGCAGTTGTATGCGCAGGGGCTCGAACAGGCGGATCGCCTGTACCTGACGCGCGTGGCGCTGAGTCCGGAGGGGGACGCGTGGTTTCCGGCGTTTGATGCGAGCCAGTGGAAGTTGGTTTCCAATCTGCCGAACCCCGCCGAAGGTGATAAGCCGGCTTACAACTTCGAAGTCTGGGAAAAAGCCTAAAAGCATCGGGGGCAAGCCACCTCCCACACTCGACCGCATTCTCATGTTGGAACTCGATCAACTGTGGGAGGGGGCTTGCCCCCGATGGCGGCCTATCAGGCCTGCGCTAACTCCGCATGCTCATCCGCATCCAACAACGCTTTATCCGTCTGCCCCATGATCTGGCTGGTAATTGCCCCCGCCGTCATCGAACCATTCACGTTCAGCGCCGTACGGCCCATGTCGATCAGTGGCTCCACGGAAATCAGCAGCGCCACCAGTGACACCGGCAAGCCCATGGCCGGTAGCACGATCAACGCGGCAAAGGTCGCGCCGCCGCCCACGCCCGCCACACCGGCCGAACTCAAGGTCACAATCGCTACCAGGGTCGCGATCCACAGCGGGTCCAGCGGGTTGATGCCCACGGTCGGCGCTACCATCACCGCCAACATGGCAGGGTAGAGACCCGCGCAACCGTTCTGGCCGATGGTCGCGCCAAATGAGGCGGCGAAGCCGGCGATGGATTGCGGGATGCCCAGGCGGCGGGTCTGCGCCTCAATGCTCAGCGGGATGGCCGCCGCGCTGGAGCGGCTGGTGAAGGCAAAGGTCAGCACCGGCCAGACTTTGCGGAAGAAGCGCAGCGGGTTGATCCCGGCCAGGGACAGCAACAGGCCGTGCACCACAAACATCAGGCCCAGGGCCAGGTACGACACCACGACAAAACTGCCGAGCTTGATGATGTCCTGCAGGTTGGAACCGGCGACCACCTTGGTCATCAGCGCCAGTACACCGTAAGGGGTTAGCTTCATCACCAGGCGCACCAGACGCATCACCCAGGCTTGCAGGGTGTCGATGGCGTTGAGCACCTTCTGGCCTTTTTCCACGTCATCCTTGAGCAGTTGCAGTGCGGCAACCCCGAGGAATGCCGCGAAAATCACCACGCTGATGATCGACGTCGGCTTGGCCCGGGCCAGATCGGCGAACGGGTTGGCCGGCACGAACGAGAGCAGCAACTGCGGGATATTCAGGTCGGCAACCTTGCCGGCGTAATCGCTCTGGATCACTTGCAGGCGCGCCAGTTCCTGGGTGCCGGCCACCAGGCCTTCGGCGGTGAGGCCGAACAGGTTGGTCAGGCCGATACCGATCAGCGCTGCAATCGCGGTGGTGAACAGCAGTGTGCCGATGGTCAGGAAGCTGATCTTGCCCAGGGACGAGGCGTTATGCAGGCGCGCCACGGCGCTGAGGATCGAGGCGAATACCAGCGGTATCACGATCATTTGCAGCAGTTGCACGTAACCGTTGCCGACCAGGTCGAACCAGCCAATGGAGGCCTTGAGCACGGGGTTGCCGTCGCCGTAAATGGCGTGCAAGGCCGTACCGAACGCTACGCCGAGGACCAGGGCGAACAGAACCTTCTTGGCGAGGCTCCAATTTGTGCGACGGGTTTGTGCCAGGCCCAGCAACAGGGCCACGAACACCAGTAAGTTGAGAATCAGGGGCAGATTCATTGAAGCTCCGTTGAGAAAGCAGCCAATCGCGTGAGCCTGCGATTGCGAGCCGGAAATGCTAACAGCTTGAAATATATTGATTTAATACCGATATGGAATGGTGCCTGTCGTTTTCGGAATAAGGCGCTGACGCTCTGACGTATGCCCGTGACGGAATTGGGACGCACACCGTCGTGCTCGTGTTGGGAACTGTCACAGTGATTTGTTAGCGTCCATGTCTTTCACTCAGGGAGACAACGCCTATGAAGCTCGCGCCGAAATTACTAGCCGCCGCATTCTGCCTCGGACTCGCCAGCCAGGCGTTCGCCGCCACAGAGTTGAAACACTGGCCGGCACCCGCCGCCAAACAACTGAACGAGATGATCGCCGCCAACGCCAACAAGGGTAACTTCGCGGTGTTCGACATGGACAACACCAGCTACCGCTACGACCTCGAAGAGTCCCTGCTGCCCTACATGGAAAACAAGGGCCTGATCACCCGCGACAGCCTCGATCCGTCGCTCAAGCTTATGCCGTTCAAAGACACCGCCGACCATAAGGAAAGTCTGTTCAGCTACTACTATCGCCTCTGCGAAGTCGACGACATGGTCTGCTACCCGTGGGTTGCGCAGGTGTTTTCCGGCTTCACCCTCAAGGAACTCAAGGTCCAGGTGGATGAGTTGATGGCCTCCGGTAAACCGGTGCCGGTCAGCTATTTCGAAGGCGACGTGGTGAAGCAGTCCGAGGTACAGCCGCCGAAGGTCTTCACCGGCCAGGCCGAGCTGTACAACAAGCTGATGGAAAATGGCATCGAGGTGTACGTAATGACCGCCGCATCGGAAGAGCTGGTGCGTATGGTCGCCGCCGATCCGAAGTACGGCTACAACGTCAAACCCGAGAATGTCATCGGCGTGACGACCTTGCTCAAGGACCGCAAGACCGGCGAACTGACCACCGCACGCAAACAGATCGCCGCCGGCAAATACGACGAAAAAGCCAACCTCGGCCTGGAGCTGACCCCCTACCTGTGGACCCCGGCGACCTGGATGGCCGGCAAGCACGCGGCAATCCTGACCTACATCGACGAATGGAAAAAACCGGTGATCGTCGGCGGCGATACGCCGACCAGTGACGGTTACATGCTGTTCCACGATGTGGACGTGGCCAAGGGCGGCATCCACCTGTGGATCAACCGCAAGGACAAATACATGGCCCAACTCAACGGCATGATGGCCAAGCATGCGGCGGCGCAAGCCAAGGAAGGGTTGCCGGTAACGGCGGACAAGAACTGGGTGATCGTCAAGCCTGACGAGATTCAGTAACACCGAGTCGCCTGCATCGCAGGCAAGCCAGCTCCCCCATTCGAAGGTGTGCACACATCAAAATGTGGGAGGGGGCTTGCCGCCGATGGCGGCTTCAAGAACACCATAAAACCCAGGCAAAAATAGATATCAATTGCGAGTCAATCTCATCCTCTGCTAGCGTGCGCACTTCTTGAACCCGACGTTCTTCTCAAGGTAGTGCTGTGTCCTCCTGGAATTCGCAGATTGCGCGCCTGTTCGCGGAGCAGAAGAAAGCCCTCGAAGCCTTCGTCACTCGCCGCACCGGCAGCGCCCAGGTGGCCGCCGACCTGACTCAGGAGTCGTTCCTGCGCCTGGCTCGCATGGATTGCGGCGAAAAGATCGATAACCTCCCAGCCTTCCTCTTCACCATCGCCAGCAACCTGGTGCGCGATCATCAGCGCCAGGCCATCCGTCGTGAGCGCCTGGACGCCGGCGAGCCCAGCGAAGAGCTGCCGTGCAGCAACCCAGGTGCCGACGAGCAATTGGCCGCCTACCAACAGGAACAACTGATGCAGGACGCGATCCTGGCGTTGCCTGAAGCGACTCGGCAGATCTTCCTGCTCTATCATGTTGACGAACTTTCCTACCGCGAGATTGGCGAACGCCTGTCGATCACGGCCCGCAGTGTGGAATACCAACTGCGCCGCGCCTTGATCGAATGCCGCGCCTACATCAAGACGCGGCTTGCCTGCGATGAACAAGGACGTCGGTCATGACCGCCACCCCCACTGCCGACGTGTTGTTCGACGAAGCGTCCGGCTGGTATTTCCGCCTGCAGGCCGAGGACGTGACGGCGGCCGACATGGACGCCTTTGCCGCCTGGCTGGGGCAAGGCCCGGCCCAGGATGACGCCTGGCAGGAAGTGCAGGCGATGCTCGGCGGCCTGCGCGAACCGGCGCGGGTGATTCGCCGCGCCGAACAGGCCGCCTGGCAGAAACCGGCGCGAGCCTGGCAGCGTTGGGCGTGTGCTGCGGCGGTGTTGCTGGCCGTGGGGCTTACCGTCCAGAACACGCCATGGCTCGACCGCCTGCGCGCGGACTACGCCACCGGCACCGGCGAGTCGCGCAGCATCGAGCTGGCCGACGGCTCGCATCTGCAACTCAACACCGACAGCGCGGTGCAGATTCGTTTGAGCGGGGGCGAACGGCAAATCCGTTTGCTGCGTGGCGAAGGCTTTTTCGACGTCACTAAGGATCCGGCACGGCCGTTCGTGGTGCAGTCGGGCGACGGCTGGGTGAGGGTGGTCGGGACGCAGTTCAGCGTTGCGCGGCGCGATGCGCAAACACGCGTGCAGGTGGCGCAGGGCATGGTGCAGGTCAGTGCCGGCAGCGGTGAGCCGGTATACCTGGAGCCAGGTCGGGCCGTTGAATATCAAGGCCAACGCCTGGCCGAGGTCCATGCTTTCGACCCGGCCAGTGGCTTTGCCTGGCGCCAACGGCAACTGGTGTTTCGCCAGCAACCGCTGTCGGAAGTGGTCAGCGAGTTGAATCGCTATTGGCCCGGCAAGACCCTGGTGCTAGGTGATGCGCTGCGCAACCGCGTGGTGTCGGGTGTGTTTGAAATCGACAAACCCGACGCCGTGATCAAAGCGCTGGAGTACACCCTCAATCTGCACGCCGAGCACTACACCCCGTATTTACTGGTGTTGCGCGAAGGTAAGGCATCGTAATCGCAACTTTTTGAAAAAAATTTCAGGGTTTCTCCCCAAGCACTCGTCCTTGATCACTGAGGCGTAAATAGTAAGCACTCTCAAGTAGTGCGGCGCCGATCACAGACTTTTTGCACCGGGGAGCACCATCCATGGCACACCGATTCGCCGCACGGTCCTTGTTGGCACTGGCCATTTCCATGGCCTTTGGCACTGCGCCGCTGTATTTGCAGGCCGCCGAAACCACCCAGGCCCAGAGCTACCGCTTCGATATTGCGGGGCAAAGCCTGGACGGTGCGCTGGCGGCGTTTTCGGCGGTGACGCGAGTTCAGGTGCTGGTGTCGGGTGAGTTGACTCAGGGCGTGCTATCGCCGGGTGTCAAAGGCAACCTCGGCCAGCGCGAAGCCTTGGGGCAACTGCTCGGCGGCACCGGGCTGAGTGCGGCGTTTATCAACGCGGACACCGTGACCCTGGAAAAGCACATGGACACAGGCTCCGCCATCGAAGTCGGCGCCACCACCATCAGCGCCGAACACCTGGGCGCCACCACCGAAGGCAGCGGCTCCTACACCACCGGCGCGGTGACCCTGGGCAAGGGCGAGCAAAAGCTCAAGGACATCCCGCAATCGGTCAGCGTCATGACCCGCAAGCAGATGGACGACCAGAACACCACCAAGCTCTCCGAAGTGGTTAAGCGCACGCCCGGCCTGACCGCGACCAAATCCCCCGGCCCCGGCATGTTCATCTTCTCCCGTGGCTTCGAGATCGGCACCCTGCAATACGACGGCGTAGGCATTCCGCGTAATACCTACGCGCTGGGCAGCTATCTCACCGAAAACATGGCGATCTACGACCGCGTCGAAACCCTGCGCGGCCCGGCCGCTTTGCTGCAAGGCGCGAACAGCCCCGGCGGCACCATGAACCTGGTGCGCAAACGCGGCCAGCAGGCGCCAACGGTGACCATCACCGCCAAGGCCGGCTCCTGGGATCACTACGGCACCCAGGTCGATGCCGGCGGCCCGCTGAACGCTGAAGGCACGTTGCGCGGCCGGTTTGTGGCGGATTACGACACCACCGACTCCTTTGTCGATTATGTCGGCGGCTGGAATCAGACGGTCTACGCGGCGATGGACTACGACTTCACGCCTGATACCACCGTGGGCGTGGGCATCAGCAACCAGAAAGGCCATTCGCGCCCCAACTTCATGTCGCTGCCCCGTTACGCCAACGGCAACGATATTGGGCTGTCACGCTCGACCTTCGTCGGTGCCAGCTGGAACCGCGCCGTCAACAACCAAACCCAGGTGTTTGCCGACATCGAGCATCGCTTCAACGACGACTGGAAAGTGAAAGCCGCCCTCGTGGCGATGGACGAACATAACGACGCGACATACCAAGCGACATGGGACGCCATCCCCAACCCCGGCGACTCCGGTAACGTGCGCTATGTGGACTGGGTTACTGACTTCAATACCAAAAGTCGCGGTGCGGATGTGTATGTCAACGGCGAGTTTGAAGGCCTGGGTTTCCAACAGGAGATGGTGTTGGGCGCCAACTATTCCAAACTCACCACCACCGACCAGTGGTCGCGGGCGGCAACGGCTGGCGCGGATATTTTCAACATCGACCACAACCGTCCGCAGCGCGATAAGTACCAGCTGTTTCAGGCAGGAAATGCGTCGAGGAGCTGGTACGACATTCGTCAGAAGGGCATCTACGGCACCTGGCGCGTGAAAGTGCTCGATCCGCTGACCTTGATCGTTGGTGCGCGTACCAGTTGGTATGACTATTCCTACATCGACCAAAGTGGTTCCAGGGGGGCGTACGGCAGCCCGTCTGGAAGCGCCACTCAGACTAGTGGCAAGGTCACGCCGTATGCGGGCCTGGTATATGCCCTCAATGACCAATGGTCTGCCTATGCCAGTTACGCCGATGCGTTCGAACCACAAACCAACCGGACAACTTCCGGCTCCTTGCTCAAGCCTATCGAGGGCAAGAACTACGAGTTGGGTCTCAAGGGTGAGTTGGCGGATGGTCGTCTCAATACCTCGTTTGCGATCTTCCGTTATGACCAGGAAAATCGCGGCGTCCAAGACCTTCAAGGGCCAATGAACTGCGATGGCTGGTACTGCTCGGTCGCCTCGGGCAAGGTCCGCAGTCAAGGCCTGGAAGCCACCTTGGGCGGCGAAGTGCTGCCGGGTTTGCAACTGGTCTCCAGCTACACCTACAACACCACCAAATTTCTCAAGGACGACACCTACGAAGGCAAGATATTCAGCACTTGGACACCCAAGCACTTGCTCAAGGTCTGGGGCGATTACCAGTTGCCGGGTGACTGGAACAAAGTCAGCGTCGGCGCCGGGGTGACCGCGCAAAGCAGTACCGTGGCCTACGACCGCACCTTCAGCGTGCCGGGCAATGCACTGTGGGATTCGCGGGTGGCCTACAAGATCAACCAGGAGTTCACCGTCGCGGCGAACCTGTACAACCTGTTCGACAAGAAGTACTACATCCCTGCCTACAACGCGAACTGGGGCAGCAACTACTACGGCGATCCGCGTAATGTGATGTTCACCATGACCTACACACCGCAGTTCTGATTACATCCGGATATAAAAATGCCCCGCATTTGGCGGGGCATTTTCATGTGTGGCGGTTAGCCCTTACAGCCCATCCAGCATGGCCTTGTTACGTACCGCACCCTTGTCGGCACTGGTCGCCAGCAAGGCATAGGCCTTCAACGCGGTCGTGACTTTGCGCGGACGCTTCTCCACCGGCTTCCAACCTTTCTTGTCCTGCTCGACCCGGCGCGCTGCCAGTTCTTCATCGCTGATCAACAGGTTGATCGAGCGGTTCGGAATGTCGATCAGGACTTTGTCGCCGTCCTGCACCAGGCCAATCGCACCGCCGGCGGCGGCTTCAGGTGAAGCGTGGCCGATGGACAGGCCCGAGGTGCCGCCGGAGAAACGGCCGTCGGTGAGCAGGGCGCAGGCTTTGCCCAGGCCTTTGGATTTCAGGTACGACGTCGGGTAGAGCATCTCTTGCATACCCGGGCCGCCTTTAGGGCCTTCGTAGCGGATGATCACGATGTCGCCTTCTTTCACTTCGTCGGCGAGGATGCCGCGTACCGAGCTGTCCTGGCTTTCGTAGATCTTGGCGCGGCCTTCGAAGACGTGGATGGATTCATCCACGCCGGCGGTTTTCACCACGCAGCCGTCGAGGGCAATGTTGCCGTACAGCACGGCCAGGCCGCCTTCTTTGGAGTAGGCGTGTTCGACACTGCGGATGCAGCCGTTTTCACGGTCGGCGTCGAGGGTGTCCCAACGGGTCGACTGGCTGAACGCAGTTTGCGTCGGGATGCCAGCCGGGCCTGCCTTGAAGAAGGTGTGCACGGCTTCGTCGTCAGTCTGGGTGATGTCCCACTTGGCGATGCCTTCGGCCAGGGATTTGCTGTGCACGGTCGGCAGGTCGGTGTGCAGCAGGCCGCCACGGGCCAGGGAGCCGAGGATCGAGAAGATCCCGCCGGCGCGGTGCACGTCTTCCATGTGGTACTTCTGGATGTTCGGCGCGACCTTGCACAGTTGCGGCACATGGCGGGACAGACGGTCGATGTCGCGCAGGTCGAAATTGATCTCGGCTTCCTGGGCCGCGGCCAGCAAGTGCAGGATGGTGTTGGTGGACCCGCCCATGGCGATGTCCAGGGTCATGGCGTTTTCGAACGCCTTGAAGTTGGCGATATTGCGCGGCAACACCGACTCATCGTTCTCGCCGTAGTAGCGCTTGCACAACTCGACGATGGTGCGGCCGGCCTGCAGGAACAGCTGCTCGCGGTCGCTGTGGGTGGCCAGGGTCGAACCGTTGCCCGGCAACGCCAGGCCGAGGGCTTCCACCAGGCAGTTCATCGAGTTGGCGGTGAACATACCGGAGCACGAACCGCAGGTCGGGCAGGCGCTGCGCTCGTATTCCGCAACCTTCTCGTCAGAAGCGCTGGAATCGGCGGCGATGACCATGGCGTCGACCAGGTCCAGGCCATGGGAGGCGAGCTTGGTCTTGCCGGCTTCCATCGGGCCGCCGGAGACGAAGATCACCGGGACGTTCAGGCGCAGGGCGGCCATCAGCATGCCGGGGGTGATCTTGTCGCAGTTGGAGATGCAGACGATGGCGTCGGCGCAGTGGGCGTTGACCATGTACTCCACGGAGTCAGCGATGATCTCGCGGCTCGGCAGGGAATACAGCATGCCGTCATGGCCCATGGCGATGCCGTCGTCCACGGCGATGGTGTTGAATTCCTTGGCTACACCGCCAGCGCGTTCGATCTCGCGGGCGACCAGTTGGCCCAGGTCCTTGAGGTGCACGTGGCCCGGTACGAACTGGGTGAACGAGTTGGCAATGGCGATGATCGGCTTCTTGAAGTCGTCATCTTTCATCCCCGTGGCACGCCACAGTGCGCGGGCGCCGGCCATGTTGCGGCCGTGGGTGGATGTTTTCGAGCGGTAATCAGGCATTGGAGCACTCCGGGCGGCTAATCGGTATCAAAGGGGAGTGAGCTTCTATTGACGTCTGGAACACCCGAAAAATGGCACTGGTGTCCGGAAGTTGCCGCAAACGTGACGGGATCGCCGTGCGCATTGGCCTTGAGCTCATAAACCCGCCGGGGGATGACTGGCGATGAATAGGGCCGATTCTACACCGTCTTCCTGTAGGAGCGAGGGGGAAAGCGTTAGCGTCCGACCCGTAAATTCGTCAACCAGCCCCAAAGGCTGAACACAATGAAGCTCACCGCAATGGTCAGCAGCAGATGCGTTCCGGTTTGTGCCAAGGCCGCACTGCTGATGGCGGCCGTGAGGAACATGATGCTGTTCCCGGCCGATGCGGCAGTGCCCGCGCTGCTCGAGAACAACAGCATCGCCGCCGAAATCGCCGCCGGACGAACCAGCGTCACGGCCAGGGCGCTGATCAGCATCGGGATCAGCAGAGTCAAGGTGGTGATGGCTTCAAAAATAATGATCAGCGTCAACAGCACACCCGCGACGAGCAATAGTCCGAGGCCGATGTTGATTTGCCGGGACAGCGCCATGCGTTTTTGCAGGTACGAGGCAGCAACGCCGCCGAGCAGATAGGCCACGCCGTACACCGTCAGCACCCACGCATATTGGTATTCGGACAGCTTCAGCGCATCCATGAAAATCAGCGGCGTCACGCTGATCAAGGCGAAGTAGCAGGCAAACACCAAGGCGGCGATCCACCAGTAGCGCAGGAAGTCGCGATTGGCGGCGACCGCTCTGAGCGTGCCCAGGATCGAGACTGGCGCGTGGTGCGGGCTGGCAGCCTTGGAAGGCAGGATGCAAAACGCATGGATCAACATGCCCAATGCCATGAGCGCAAACCCATAGAAGCTTCCTTGCCAGTCGAAGGTGGTTTGCAGCCAGGAGCCGATCAGCGGCGACAGCGCGACAAACGAGCCGCTCAGGGTCATGTAATAGAGGCGCACCCGGGCTCGGTCCTGTTCGTCGAACAGGTCTTCCACCAGTGCATGGCCCAATACGAAGAAGCCGCAGCCCATGGCCTGGACCGTGCGAAACAGCAGGAAGGTCAGGTAATCCGGGGCCATTGCGCAGCCTATCGCCCCGAGGATCGACAGCGTGATGCAGCCGAGCAGCACTTCCTTGCGCCCCCATTTATCCGAAAGCGGGCCGGCGACCAGTTGGGAGATGGAAAAGACCAGGGTGAACAGGCTGATGGACAGCGCGATGTCTGCGCTGGGCGTTTCGAAGCGGGTTGCCAGCGCGGGGAAGGAGGGCAGCAGGATATTGATCGGGAAGAAGCTGATCAGTGAAATGCAGGTGATGAGGATAAAGCGGGAGAGGGAGGGCCCAGACATTGTTTTTGTTTTCCGGAGTAAAACCAGAAACCGATACTAGTCTGCGAAAAGTGGAATTCAATCAAAAGCGTTGAGAGAAACTTCCTGAATGGACGTGGCTTGCTTGGGTAGGAAAAGTTTTCACGGCAACCACAAAACAAATGTGGGAGGGGGCTTGCCCCCGATTGCGTAGTGTCAGCCCCCTATTAGCTGGCTGACACACGGCTATCGGGGGCAAGCCCCCTCCCACATTTTTATCTGTGCTTGGCTTTAGCTGTTTGGCAACAAACGGCACGTAATGCTCTTGATATACCGGGTCTCGACAATCGCCGGGTGCACCGGATGATCCGGACCCTGGCCGCCACGCTCAAGCATCTGGATATTGCGGTCCAGATGGCGGGCGCTGGTCAGCAGGATGTTTTGCAGGTCATCTTCCGGCAGGTGCATGGAGCACGAGGCGCTGACCAGGATGCCGTCCTTGCTGAGCAGGCGCATGGCTTGCTCGTTCAGGCGGCGGTAGGCGCCTTCGCCGTTCTTCATGTCTTTTTTGCGTTTGATGAAGGCCGGTGGGTCGGCGACGATCACGTCGAAGCGTTCTTCGCTGGCTTTCAGTTCTTTGAGGGCTTCGAAGACGTCGCCTTCGATGCAGGTCATCTTCTCGGCAACGCCGTTCAGCGCGGCGTTGCGCTCCACGCCATCGAGGGCGAAGGCCGAGGCGTCGACGCAGAACACTTCACTGGCGCCGAAGGCCGCGGCTTGTACGCCCCAGCCGCCGATGTAGCTGTACAGGTCGAGCACGCGTTTGCCTTTGGCGTATGGGGCCAGGCGCGCGCGGTTCATGCGGTGGTCGTAGAACCAGCCGGTTTTCTGGCCCTGGATCACCGGGGCCTCGAATTTCACGCCGTTTTCTTCCAGCGCCACCCACTCCGGCACCAGGCCGAACACGGTTTCGACGTAGCGGTTGAGGCCTTCGGCGTCGCGCGCGGCGGAGTCGTTCTTGAACAGGATGCCGCTTGGCTTGAGCACTTGGGTCAGTGCGGCGATCACGTCTTCCTTATGGGCCTCCATGGTCGCCGAAGCGATCTGCACCACCAGGATGTCGCCGAAACGGTCGACTACCAGGCCCGGCAGCAGGTCGGAATCGCCGTAGACCAGGCGGTAGAACGGCTTGTCGAACAGGCGATCACGCAGGGAAAGGGCGACGTTGATGCGGTGCACCAGCAGCGACTTGTCCAGCGGCAACTTGATGTCGCGCGACAGCAGGCGTGCGCAGATCAGGTTGTTCGGGCTCATGGCCACGATGCCGAGGGTCTTGCCGCCGGCCGCTTCCAGGATAGCCTGGTCGCCCGCCTGGAAGCCGTGGAGAGGGGTGGCGGCCACGTCGATTTCGTTGCTGTAGACCCACAGGTGGCCGTTGCGCAAACGACGATCGGCGTTGGCTTTGAGACGCAGGCTTGGCAGGGACATGACGTCGCTCCGGAAAAAAGAGCGGGAGTATACCGTGTTGCGCCCCTGTTGGCCGCGCCGCCGGACATGTGGGAGCTGGCACCCACATTTGGTCCGGTTCCAATCCGGTTTTTGAGGTGTCGGTGAGCTTCCCATCGGGGTTAGAATCCCCGTCTATCCCAGAGTATGTACTTATGTCCCAAGAGCTTTCCGCCGAACAGATCCAGCAGGCCCTCCAAGGCATCAGCGTGCCGCCCCAGCCGCAAATCATGGTGGATTTGCAGATGGAGCAGTACATGCCCGACCCGGACCTGGAAGTGATCGCGCGGTTGATCTCCCAGGACCCGGGCCTGTCCGGCGCGTTGCTGAAGATCGTCAATTCGTCCTATTACGGCCTGAGCAACAAGATCGCCTCGATCCAGCGCGCGGTGAACCTGCTGGGCAGCCGGTCGATCATCAACCTGATCAACGCCCTGTCGATCCGGGGCGAGATGAGCGACGACACCATCGTCACCCTCAACCGCTTCTGGGATACCGCCCAGGACGTGGCCATGACCTGCCTGACCCTGGCCAAGCGCACCGGCGCCCAGGCGGTGGACGAGGCTTATGCCCTGGGGCTGTTCCACGATTGCGGCGTGCCGCTGATGCTCAAGCGCTTCCCCAATTACATGACGGTGCTCGAAGAAGCCTACGCCAACGCCGGCCCCGACTGCCGCGTGGTCGACACCGAAAACAATGCGTTCAACACCAACCATGCGGTGGTCGGCTACTACACCGCCAAATCGTGGCGCCTGCCGGAGCATGTGACCGACGCCATCGCCAACCACCACAATGCCTTGGCGGTCTTCAGCGATGAGTCGTCGCGCAATCCGCAGCTGAAAAACCTGCTGGCGATCCTGAAGATGGCCGAGCACATCTGCTCGTCCTACCGCGTGCTGGGCAATCAGTCGGCGGATCATGAGTGGAATGCCATCGGCCACCTGGTGCTGGACTACGTGGGCCTGTCGGACTACGACTTCGAAAGCCTGAAGTTGTCGATCCGCGAACTGGGCGCGCACTGATCCCCCCTTCACGAGGTACACATGCCCGAGTTACCAGAAGTCGAAACCACCCGGCGCGGCATTGCGCCGCATCTGGAAGGCCAGCGGGTCAGCCGCGTGGTGGTGCGTGAGCGGCGCCTGCGCTGGCCGATCCCGGAAGACCTCGATGTGCGCCTTTCCGGCCAGCGCATCGTGCTGGTGGAGCGGCGGGCGAAGTACCTGTTGATCAACGCCGAAGTGGGCACCTTGATCAGCCACCTGGGCATGTCGGGCAACCTGCGCCTGGTGGAGGTCGGCATGCCGGCGGCCAAGCATGAACATGTGGATATCGAGCTGGAGTCCGGCCTGGCCCTGCGCTACACCGACCCTCGGCGTTTCGGCGCGATGCTCTGGAGCCAGGACCCGCACAACCATGAACTGCTGATCCGCCTGGGGCCGGAGCCGCTGACGGACCTGTTTGATGGTGAGCGCTTGTTTCAGTTGTCTCGCGGCAAGTCCATGGCGGTGAAGCCGTTCATCATGGACAACGCGGTGGTGGTCGGTGTGGGCAATATCTATGCGACTGAGGCGTTGTTTGCGGCGGGGATTGATCCGCGTCGCGCCGCCGGCGGCATTTCACGCGGGCGTTATTTGAAGCTGGCGATCGAGATCAAGCGCATTCTGGCGGCGGCGATCGAGCGTGGCGGCACCACGTTGCGGGACTTTATCGGTGGTGACGGGCAGCCGGGGTATTTCCAGCAGGAATTGTTCGTCTACGGCCGGGGTGGCGAGGCGTGCAAGGTCTGCGGGACTGAGCTGCGCAATGTGGTGCTGGGGCAGCGGGCGAGTGTGTTTTGCCCCAGGTGCCAGAGCTGATTGCTGTGTGAATGCTGATATTGCCATCGGGGGCTTGCCCCCGATGAGGCCCTGATAGGCGCTGAAGAACCTCAGGCTTTACCGGTAATCTTCCGGTACTTCTCCATCAACTGCTCTTCCGACTCCGGATGAGCTTCATCCAACGGAATGCAATCTACCGGGCACACCTGCTGGCACTGCGGCTCGTCGTAATGACCGACGCACTGGGTGCACAGGTTAGGGTCGATCACGTAGATCTCTTCGCCTTGGGAGATGGCGGCGTTCGGGCACTCGGGTTCGCAGACGTCGCAATTGATGCAATCGTCGGTGATGATCAGGGACATGGAAACTCCTGCCAGGGCTGTCAGCCAAGGCATCTGAAAACTAATGCGCGCAATTGTGCCGCATTGGCGCCCGCAGTGCGAGCTGTGGTGAGCGGGCTTGCCCCGCGTTGGGCAGCGAAGCGGCCCCAAAACCAGACGACCGGTTATTCACCTGAGGCGACGCGAGTCTTTATTAGGGCTGCTACGCAGCCCAACGCGGGGCAAGCCCGCTCACCACATTACTTCTTGAAGCGCAGCGTCAGCGCATCGGCCACGGCCGGGTGTACGAACTTGGTGATATCCCCGCCTAAGGCGGCAATTTCACGCACCAACGTCGAGGAAATGAACGAATAACGTTCCGACGGCGTGAGGAACAGGCTTTCCACGTCCGGCGCCAGCTGGCGGTTCATGTTGGCCAGCTGGAATTCGTATTCGAAGTCCGACACCGCGCGCAGGCCACGCAGGAACACATTGGCGTTCTGCTCTTTGGCGAAATGCGCGAGCAACGTGGAAAAGCCCACCACTTCCACGTTGGGCAAGTGCTTGGTGACCTCGCGCGCCAGTTCCACGCGCTGTTCCAGGGGAAACAGCGGGTTTTTCTTGGGGCTGGCCGCGACTGCGATGATCACATGGTCGAACAAACGAGAGGCGCGTTCGACCAGATCGCCATGGCCTTTGGTAATCGGGTCGAAGGTACCTGGGTACAACACTCGGTTCATCGCGTCGTCCTGGCGGAGTCCGTTGGGGAACCGGATGGTATCGCAGCCATCCCGGTCGGCCAAGTCAACTTATGCATAAGAAAGCCGTATAGACACCGTGAATAGCGTGTTTTTTCACGCTGTTTTCAGACGTTCGGCCAAGGCTGTCGCCAGTTGAGCGGTTAATCCGTATACCGATAATTGCGGGTTAGCCCCAATACTGGTGGGGAATAACGAACCGTCGTGGATCGACAGGTTGCGCAACTGGTGATGGCGACCAAGGCTGTCAGCCACCGCGTTTTTTGGATCTTCACCCATGGCACAGCCACCCATCACATGGGCGCTGCCCAGGGTTGTCCGGTGCAATTCCAGATTCAAACCCTCAATTACGCTGCGTGCCTCGGCCAAGGTGTTCACGAACCGTGCGTCATGGTGCAGGGGCTTGACCGACTTGGCGCCCGCCGCGAACTGGATTTCGGCCATGCTGTGGAAGGCCCGGCGCAGACCATCCCAGGCGTAGGGTGAAACCTGATAGTCGAGCACCGGCGTACCGTCACCGCGTAAATCCACGCTGCCGCCCTGGCTGTCGGGGTGAAAGCCGTCACGCAACAGCGCGAGCATGGCGTGGGTGTGCGGCAATTGGCTCATGTCCAAGGCGTTCTGTGTGCCATAGCCGCCGAACAAGGTGCTGGCCAAGCCAGGATGCAGGGGCGGTGCTTCCAGCTTGTAGGACATTTTGCCGGTGGTGCCGTCCTGCCATTGGAAGTGATCGGAATAGATCGACTGCGGCGCGCCGTAGAACGGGTTGATCACCTCATCGAACAGCCCGGCAGAGAAGTTCACCAAGTGCAAAAAGGTCCGCTTGCCCAGACGCGAATGCGGATCGGGGGCATCCGAGCGCATCAGCAGCGCCGGGCTATTGATGCCGCCGCCCGACAGCACGTAATGCTTGGCCTTCACGGTGATCTTGCGCCCGGTAGGCGCCACGCAACGCGCGTCCATCGCCACGCATTCCAGGCTGCTGATGGTGTCGCCGCTGTATTTGAGCTGCTCGGCGCGGGCCAGGTACAGCAGTTCGCCGCCTTTTTCCAGGGTGGATGGGATGGTGGTCACCAGCATCGACTGCTTGGCGTTGACCGGGCAGCCCATGCCGCAATAACCCAGGTTGAAGCAGCCACGTACGTTGCGCGGGATCACATGCCAGCTGTAGCCGAGCTTTTCGCAGCCTTTGCGGATCACGTCATTGTTGGCATTCGGGGGGATGGCCCACGGCGCGATGCCCAGGCGCTGCTCCATCTTTTCGAACCACGGTGCCATTTCCGCGCTGCTGTGGCCTTTTACCGCGTACTCGCTGGCCCAATGGCTAAGAGTGGCGTCCGGGGTGCGGAAGCTGGAGGTCCAGTTGATCAGCGTGGTACCGCCCACCGCGCGGCCCTGCAGGATGGTGATCGCGCCGTCCTTGCTCATGCGGCCGATGCCTTCCTGATACAGGCTGGCGTAGGCCTCGTCTTCCAGCAGCTTGAAGTCGCTGCTGGTCTTGAGCGGGCCTTCTTCGATCAGCAGCACTTTATAACCCGCGGCGCTGAGGATTTCGGCGGTGGTGCCGCCACCGGCGCCGCTGCCGATAATGGCCACGTCGGCTTCGAGGGTCAGGTCGCTGTCGAGGGCGGCGCCATTGTGGGTTTTCCAGCCGCGGGCCAGGCCGTCGCGGAACAGATCGGGTACGGGCATCAGGGTCGTCTCTTGTTTTTATTGTGAGGGATGCAAATCAGATCTTCGGCGGGCCGGGGTAACCGCAATGCGCCCAGGCGGCGGGCCGGAAGTACCAGGCCATGATCACCAGCTTGAGCAGCGAGCCCTGGCCCATGCGCAGCAGGTTCAGGTAGCTGTTTTCCCAGCGGTGCAGGAAGTTGCGGATCTGCTCCGCGCTGGCGTTTTCCCAGCTGCCCCAGATGCCGGTCAACGGGCCGCGCGTAATGCCCATGCCGAGCACATCGAACAGTTGCTGGGTGAGCTTGAACATCTCCGGCGACAGGTGCTGCAGGCTGTAGTCGAGTTTTTTCAGCGTGTCTTCAATCCCGGCGACCACGTCCTGGGCGCTGGCAACGCCTTCGAGCAGCACCGGCATCACCGCGCGCAGGAACGGCAAGTCACTGCTGCGCAACATGGCAAAGCCGCTGGCCGGGGTGCTGCTGGAGCAGCCGCTGAGGCTGGCGCCCAGCCCGGCCGTGGCCAGGAAGGCGCTGGCGCACAGGCCGATCTTCAAGACGCCGCGCCGCGACAGCGCGGGTGAATCCGTGAGGCTAGCGTTCATTGTTATTGTTATCCCGTGGGTGGCGGTGTCAGCGGACAAACAACTTTTGGATCAGTTTCTGGATCGATTTGCCGTAGGGCGGGTAGATCAATTTCGCCGCGTTCAGGCGCTGTTTCACCAGCACGCCCTTGGCTTTGCTGAACGTCAGGAACCCTTCATGGCCGTGGTAGTGGCCCATGCCTGACGGTCCGATGCCGCCAAAGGGCATGTCGTCCTGGGCCACGTGCAGGAGGGTGTCGTTCAGGCAGACGCCGCCGGAATGGGTCTCGTGGAGTACCCGATCCTGTTCGCGTTTGTTGTAGCCGAAGTAATACAGGGCCAGCGGGCGAGGGCGTTGGTTGATGTAGGCAAAGGCTTGGTCGATGCCGCGATAAGGCACGATCGGCAGCACCGGGCCGAAGATTTCGTCCTGCATCACCGTCATGTCGTCGCTGACATTCAGCAGCAGGCTATGGGCCATGCGCCGTGCCTGGCCTTGGTCGTACAGCGGGATCAGGGTGGCGCCCTTGTCTGTAGCGTCCTTGACGTAGGCATTGAGCCGGGCCAGTTGCCGCTCATTGATGATGGCGGTGTAGTCCGGGTTGTCGGCCAACGTCGGATAAAACCCGCGAACCGCCTTGCTGTAGGCCTCGACGAAACCCTCCACGCGGTCCTCCGGCACTAGCACGTAGTCCGGGGCCACGCAGGTTTGCCCGGCGTTCAAGGCTTTACCGAAGGCGATGCGTTCGGCGGCGTCCTTGAGTGGGACGTCGGCGGAGACGATGGCCGGCGACTTGCCGCCCAGTTCCAGGGTGACTGGCGTGAGGTGCTCGGCAGCGGCGCGCATCACGTGTTTGCCGATACTGGTAGCCCCGGTAAACAGCAGGTGATCGAAGCGCAGCTTGGAAAACGCCATGCCCACTTCGGCCTCGCCGAGCACCACGCACACCAGGTCCTCGGGGAAAATCCTGGCCAGCAAGGTCTTGAGCAGTTCGCCGGTAGCGGGCGTGGATTCGCTGAGCTTGAGCATTACCCGGTTTCCCGCTGCCAACGCACCCACCAGTGGACCGATGGCCAGGTACAGCGGGTAGTTCCATGGCACGATCACGCCGACCACGCCCAGGGGTTGGTAAATGACTTTGGCTGACGCGGGTTGGAAGGCCAGGCCTACAGCGCGGCGAGAAGGTTTCATCCAGCCCTTGAGGTGTTTGCTGGCGTAGTGAATGCCATGCAGGCTGGGCATCAATTCGGCGAACAGGGTTTCATCGGCGCTGCGGTGGCTGAAATCCTGGCTGATCGCATTGATCAGTGCCTGGCGCTCGTCACTGAGCACATCCCGCAAGGCCTTGAGCCACTGCTGGCGCTGTGCGGCTGGTGGCATCGGGTGGGCGGCGTAGGCGCGGCGTTGGGCGTCGAACAGGTCCTGGAGTTGATCCAGCGCCTGGGAATCTTGCAGGTAGGCAACGTTGGCAGACATGGCGCAGCACCGATTGTTATTGGTCTGCCTGGATTTTTAGAGTCATTACTCTAAATTGTCAAATAACATTGCAGCAACATGCAGATTTATCCTGGCAAGGATAGGCCGTAAGATGTTCTATCACGTGTACAGAAGCTGATTCCCCTATGGCACCACGAGTAAAGACCAGCGAACGCATTGTGCAAACCAGCCTGGAGCTTTTTAACCAGCAGGGCGAGCGCAGTGTCAGCACCAACCATATCGCCGCCCATATGGAAATTTCGCCGGGCAACCTGTACTACCACTTCCCCAACAAGCAGGCGATCATCGCTGTGCTGTTCCGCGAATATGAAGCGTTGGTGGACACTTTCCTGCGTCCGCCCCAGGGGCGAGCCATGTTGGTGGAAGACAAGCGCTTCTACCTCCAGGCCTTACTGGCCGGCATGTGGCGCTACCGTTTTCTGCACCGCGACCTTGAGCACCTGCTGGAGAGCGACCCGGAACTGGCCACCGGCTATCGGCGTTTTTCCCAGCGTTGCCTGATCCAGGGCGGCGCCATCTACCAGGGGTTTGTCGATGCGGGCATCCTGAATATGGACCCGGTGCAAACCGAAGCCCTGACCCTCAATGCCTGGATCATCCTCACTTCCTGGGTGCGTTTCTTGTGCACCACCAATGAAAACTCCGCCCACCTGAGTGCCGAAGCCATCAAACGCGGGGTGTACCAGGTGCTGGTGCTGGAGGCGGGTTTCGTTACGCCCCAGGCGAAAGAGGCGGTGGATGCATTGTTCAAAGAGTTTTACGTGCCGTTGAACCAGGCACTGGAAGACGTGAAGTAGGACCTTTCCCGAATCTGTTCACAGGAGTCCATCATGCCGCTTGCCCAACTGATCAGCCCCCAGCAATTGGCCGAGCGCCAGACGTCGGCGGGGTGGGTGATCCTGGATTGCCGTTTTGCCTTGGAAGATCCGGATTACGGGCGTTGCAGCTACGCCGAAGGGCATATCGAAGGTGCGCAGTACGCTGACTTGGAGCGCCACCTTAGTGGGCCGGTAATCAAAGGTGTGACCGGTCGTCACCCATTGCCGGCAGCGAATACCTTCGCTGAGCAACTGCGGGCGTGGGGTGTGAGTGCCGATACCGACGTGGTGCTTTACGACGACGGTCCTGGTGCCTATGCCGCCCGCGCCTGGTGGTTGCTGGCCTGGCTGGGCAAGCGCGACGGCGTATTTATCCTGGATGGGGGGCTCAAGGCCTGGCATGCGGCGGGTTTCCCGTTGAGCCTGGATGCGCCGGTCGTCGAGCGCGGGACGTTTGCCGGTACACCGGACAATCGCCTGCTGCTGGATGCCGAACACCTGCAAAAACGCCTGGGCCAACCCGGCCTGACCCTGATCGATGCCCGCGCCCAACCGCGCTTTCGCGGCGAGGTGGAGCCTATCGACCCGATTGCCGGGCACATTCCCGGTGCGCAATGTGCGGCGTTCAACGAAAACCTGGGCAGTGACGGGCGTTTCCTCCCGGCCGAGCAACTCAAGCAACGCTTCGCCGCGCAGTTGCAGGGCCGCTCGCCGGAAGAACTGGTGGCGTATTGCGGCTCGGGCGTGACGGCCTGCCACAACCTGTTCGCCCTCAGCCTGGCGGGTTACCCGTTGGGCAAGTTGTATGCGGGGTCGTGGAGCGAGTGGATTACTGATCCTGCGCGGGCAATTGCTACGGGTGACTGAGTTCCCGGTGGGGTAAACCCTCCCACATGTTCAACCGTGGTGTGCCAGTAGCCATTGGGGGATGCGCCGCTCTAGGTAGTAGCTGGGGCGTTTCAGTGAGCCATCGACGAAGCCCACATGCCCACCTTTGGCCGTCAGTTCAAACTCGGTGCAGGCCGACAGCTCGCTGGTCTCGGGCAAGCTGTGGGCGAATACGAACGGGTCATCGGCAGCGTGGATAATCAGCGTCGGCGTGCGTATAGCACCCAGGTAGTAGCGGCTCGACGCGCGGCGGTAGTAGTCCTCGGCACTCAAGAACCCGTGCAGCGGCGCGGTGACCCGGCCATCGAAGTCCCAGAAGGTGCGCATCTTCTCCAGCGAGCCAAGCGCTTCCAGGGCCTTCAGCCCGTCCGCGCGGCCATCCTGTAAAAAACGGCTTTGTTTGACGCGGATATACGCGAGCATTTCACGCATGAAGTGCTTTTGGTAAACCCGCGAGAAACCTATCCCGATGCGGTCCGCACACTGGTCCAGGCGAAACGGCACCGACACCGCCGCCGCGCCTTGCAGCCCGGATGCCTCGCCGGTTTCCCCCAGGTGCTTAAGCAGCACATTGCCCCCCAGCGAATAACCCACCGCATACAGCGGCGCCAGCGGCCGCTTGGCGCGTAGATGCGCAATGGCGGCGGCCAGGTCTTCGCTGGCGCCCGAGTGATAGCTGCGCGCCAACAGGTTGGGCTCGCCCGAACAGCCGCGCCAGTTCAAGGCCGCACTGGCCCAGCCTTGGGCGGCGAGGACTTTTTGCAGGCCGGCCACATAGGGGGAATTGGATGAGCCGGTCAGCCCATGCAGCACCAGCACCAACGGCGCCTGCGCGTCATGGGGGCCATGCCAGTCGAGGTCGAGAAAGTCGCCGTCTTCCAGCCACAGGCGTTCGCGTTGGCGTTCGATATGGGTGGTAGGGCGCCACAGCGGCCCCCACAGTGTTTGCAGGTGAGGGTTGCCGAGGCCGAAGGCGGGGGTGAAGAGGTCGAAGGACGGTGTCATGAAACTCTCAGTCTGTGGCAAGCCCGCTCACCACAATTGAAGCCAGTCTGAAAAATCAGGCGACGCTTTCGACCAATCGATGCCACAACGCGTAATACACACGACCGGATTTCTGCTCCCGGTGCAGGCGCCAGGCGCCCGGCAAGCCCAGGGTAGATGGCGCGGTCTCGCTTTCAGTGTATATCCACGCATCCGGCGCCAGCCACTGGCGTTCTTCCAGCAAGGCGCACACGGTCGGCAGCAGGTTCTGGTTGAACGGCGGATCGAGGAACACCACGTCGTAGGCGCTGGCAGCCTGGGTTTCCAGGTAGCGCAGGGCGTCGGCGGTCTGCACCTGGCCGTTGGTGCAGCGCAGGGTGCCCAGGTGTTCCTTGAGGCTGGACACCGCGACATTGCTGGCATCCAGCGCCTGGGCCTGGGCCGCGCCACGGGACAGCGCCTCCAGGAACAGCGCGCCACTGCCCGCGAACGGGTCCAGCACCTTGGCGCCGGCAATGTAAGGCGCGAGCCAGTTGAACAGGGTTTCACGCACGCGATCCGGCGTTGGGCGCAGGCCCACGACGTCGGGGAAGCTCAGCTTGCGGCTGCCCCATTCACCGCCAATGATGCGCAGTTGGCCCACACCGTTATGCACGTTGTGGACAGGTTTTTTCGGGCGAGATGAACTGGCCATTAATGCTCCGGAACCCCGAGCGGCTGCTCGGCAGGTTTATCAGTGGGGGGCGGTAGTGGCTTTTGCGCAGTCGTTGGGCCGGCGGTCACGATGACCATCTTGTCGGCGCTCAAGTGTTTGTTCAAGGCAGCCTTGACCTGCTCTACGGTCAGTGCCTGGGATTGTTTCATGAAATCTTCCAGATAGCTCAGCGGCAGGTTGTAGAAACCCATGGCGCCCAGCTGCCCGACGATATCGGCGTTGCTCGCAGTGGACAGCGGGAAGCTGCCGGCCAGCTCGCGCTTGGCGTCATCCAGTTCCTTTTGCGTCGGGCCGGTCTTGAGGTAGTCGGCCAGCACGTCTTCGACCAGGCGCAAGGTGCCGCCGCTCATTTCGGCGCGGGTTTGCAGGTTGATCATGAACGGGCCACGCACTTGCATCGGCGAGAAGCCGGAATATACACCGTAGGTCAGGCCACGTTTCTCGCGCACTTCGCTCATCAAACGGGTGCCGAAGCCACCGCCGCCGAGGATCTGGTTGCCCAGGGACAGCGCTGCGTAGTCCGGGTCGGCGCGGTCGATGCCCAATTGGGCGAAGAGCAGGTGAGTCTGTTTGGACGGGAACTCGATATGGCTCAGGCCGGGCTTCGGCTCGGTCGGCTGGGCGATTTTCGCCATGGCCGGGCCCTTGGGCAGCGAGGCCGACACTTTGGCGGTCATCGCTTCGGCTTCGGCGCGGGTCAAATCACCGACCACGGCAATCACGGCATTACCCGCCGCATAAGCCTTGGCGTGGAACGCCTGCAACTGTGCGAGGGTAATCTTCGGAACGCTTTCTGGCGTGCCTTCACTCGGGTGAGCGTAGGGGTGATCGCCGTACAGGCGCTTGAACAACTCCAGGCTCGCCAGTTTGCCGGGGTTCTGCTTCTGGTATTCAAAGCCGGCGAGGATCTGGTTCTTGATCCGCGCCAGGGAATCGGCGGGGAAGGTCGGTTTGCCGATGACGTCGTCAAACAGCGCCAGGGCGGCGTCGCGTTTTGCGCTGTCGCTGAGGCTGCGCAGGGACACCAGCGCCATATCGCGATAAGCACCATTGCCAAAGTCGGCGCCCAGGCCTTCAAAACCACTGGCAATCTGGCTCACATCCTTGCCCGGCACGCCCTCATTGAGCATGGCGTTGGTCATCAGTGCCAGGCCCGGCACGTTGCCGTCCTGGCTGCTGCCGGCGGCGAACAGGATGCGCATGTCGAACATCGGCAGTTCATGGGCTTCGACGAACAGCACCTTGGCGCCTTCGGCGGTGGTCCAGGTTTGCACGTCGAGCTTGCGGTTGGTCGGCGCCTTGCCGTCAAGCTCCGCCAGGGATTGCAGTTTGTTGGCCGATTGCGCCTTGTCCAGCGCCTGGCTGGCGACGGACTCACTTGGGCGCAGGAAATACACGGCACTCGCTGCGACCAGGGTGACGACGATCAGGCCCGGCAGGATCAGGCGGCTGCTTTTGCGATCACTCATGAGCGGTCTCCTCAGGCAAAACATGGGCGACGCTCAGACGTTCGCGGGTGAAATAGGTGCGTGCGGCCTTCTGGATATCTTCCGGGGTCACGCTTTGCAGGTCGGCCAGTTCGGTGTCCATGAGTTTCCAGGACAGGCCCACGGTTTCCAGCGAGCCGATGGCCGTGGCCTGGCTGGTGATCGAGTCACGCTGGTACACCAGGCCGGCGATGACCTGGGCACGGATGCGCTCCAGTTCTTCGGCGGTCGGTGGCTTGGCCTTCAACTCTTCCAGCAGGCGCCACAGGCCGGCTTCGGCTTGGGCAACGGTTTTTTTCTTTTGCTGGTTCGGAGTGGCCGAGAGGGTGAACAGGCTGTCGCCGCGAGTATAGGCGTCGTAGTGGGTGGATGCGGCGGAAACCAGCTCTTCACCACGCTCCAACTGTTCGGAGATCCGTGCGCTGTAGCCGCCGTCCAGCAGGGCCGAGATCAGGCGCAGGGCCTGGACCGAACGCTTGTCTTCGGCGGTGGCCAGGCCAGGTACGTTGAAGCCCAGGATCACGCTCGGCAATTGGGTCTGCACATGCATGGTCAGCAGGCGCTCGCCGGGCTCGGCCAGCTCCATCGGAATCTTGGCGGGCGGTACGTCACGCTTGGGGATCGGGCCGAAGTAGCGCTGGGCGAGGTTTTTCACCTCGTCCGGGGTCACATCGCCGACTACTACCAGGGTGGCGTTGTTCGGCACGTACCAGGACTGGTACCAGTGGCGCAGTTCCTCAACCTTCATACGGTCGAGGTCGGCCATCCAGCCGATGGTCGGTGTGTGGTAGCCGCTGGCCGGGAAAGCCATCGCCTTGAAGCGCTCGAAGGCCTTGGACATCGGGTTGTCGTCGGTGCGCAGGCGGCGTTCTTCCTTGATTACCTCGATTTCGCGGCTGAACTCGTCGGCCGGCAGGCGCAGGCTGGCCATGCGGTCGGCTTCCAGCTCAAAGGCAACGCCCAGGCGGTCACGGGCCAGCACCTGATAGTAGGCGGTGTAGTCATCGCTGGTGAAGGCGTTTTCTTCGGCGCCCAGGTCCCGAAGGATCAGCGAGGCTTCGCCGGGGCCGACCTTGGCGCTGCCCTTGAACATCATGTGCTCCAGGGCGTGGGACAAACCGGTCTGGCCCGGGGTTTCGTAGCTCGAACCGACCTTGTACCAGACCTGGGAAACCACCACCGGCGCGCGATGGTCTTCGCGCACGACCACCTTGAGGCCGTTATCCAGGGTGAATTCATGGGTGGGTTGTGGGTCGGCAGCCAAGGCTGAAAGTGGCAGACAAACTGTGCTGAGCAGCAGGCCTGCGGCGTGGCGGGCTAGAGCATTCATTCGTTTTTAAACCTGTTGGGCTGCCCGCTTGGTCTTAGCGTCGGCGGGCGAGGAGGTGCTAGGATACTGATCCGACCTAGGGACGGCCACTATGGCTGTCTTGTTAAGGCCCTATTTAGGCCTTACAAAATGTTGCGCATGAACGAGCTGGCTAAAAAACAGTCTGTTACGCATCGAATTTTATTTACCGATGTGCCCCTTGGCGCGTCGCTACCTTGAGATAGCCGTCTCCATGTTTGGTTCCAACGACGACAAGAAGACCCCAGCTGCGGCTGGCGAGAAGAAAGGCCTGTTCGGATGGCTGCGCAAAAAGCCGCAGGAAACCGTCGCTGAACAGCCACAGGTTCAAGCTGAGCCGATCCCCGAGCCTATAGTAGAAGCCGAACCGGTAGTCGAAGCGCCGGCGCCGGTCGTGTTGCCGATGGCTGAGCCGGTGTTGCAGCCGGTGGCCGAAGTGGTGCCGGAACCTGAGCCCGAGCATAAGCCGTGGCCGGAACTGCCGGTGGCCGAAGAGCCCGTGGCGCTGGTTGACGACGTGCAGGCCGAGCATGTGACGCCGCCGATTCCGGTGGTTATCGAGCCGGTTCCTGTCGTGATCGAAGAGCCTACGCCTGTAGCTGTGATCGAGCCGGCCCCCGTTGCGGTTGTCGCGCCAGTGGTTGAGCCGGCTCCCGTCGTGGTTGCCGCTCCCGCCGTTATCGAATCGCCCGTCGAGCCCGCGTCCGTCGCTCCTGTCGAAACCAGCAAGACCGGCTTCTTCGCCCGCCTCAAGCAAGGCCTGAGCAAGACCAGCGCCAGCATCGGCGAAGGCATGGCCAGCCTGTTCCTCGGCAAAAAGGTGATCGACGACGAACTGCTGGAAGACATCGAAACCCGTCTGCTGACCGCCGACGTGGGCGTCGAAGCCACCGCCGTGATCATCCAGAGCTTGACCCAGAAGGTCGCGCGCAAGCAGCTGACCGATGCCGACGCCCTCTACAAATCCTTGCAGGCCGAGCTGGCGGCGATGCTCAAGCCCGTGGAAGCGCCACTGGTGATCACCCCGAACAAGCCGTTCGTGATCCTGGTCGTGGGCGTCAATGGCGCCGGCAAGACCACCACCATCGGCAAACTGGCCAAGAAGCTGCAGTCGGAAGGCAAAAAAGTCATGCTCGCCGCCGGCGACACCTTCCGCGCCGCTGCCGTCGAGCAATTGCAGGTCTGGGGTGAGCGCAACAAGATCCCGGTCATCGCCCAGCACACCGGTGCCGATTCCGCCTCGGTGATCTTCGACGCCGTGCAAGCCGCCAAGGCTCGTAACATCGACGTGCTGATTGCGGATACCGCCGGTCGCCTGCACACCAAAGACAACCTGATGGAAGAGCTGAAGAAAGTCCGCCGCGTGATCGGCAAACTCGACGCAGACGCCCCGCACGAAGTGCTGCTGGTGCTGGACGCCGGTACTGGCCAGAACGCCATCAGCCAGGCCAAACAATTCAACCAGACGGTCCAACTGACCGGCCTGGCGTTGACTAAGCTCGACGGCACGGCCAAAGGCGGCGTGATCTTCGCCCTGGCCAAGCAGTTCGGGTTGCCGATTCGTTATATCGGCGTCGGTGAAGGCATCGACGACCTGCGCACCTTTGAAGCCGAACCCTTTGTACAGGCACTGTTTGCCGAGCGGGAGCGTTCATGATTCGATTCGAACAGGTCGGTAAACGCTATGCCAACGGGCATGTCGGCTTGCATGAGCTGAGCTTTAGAGTGCGTCGCGGCGAGTTCTTGTTTGTCACCGGTCACTCGGGGGCCGGCAAAAGTACGCTGTTGCGCCTGTTGCTGGCCATGGAGCGCCCAACCACCGGCAAATTGCTGCTGGCGGGCCAGGACCTGGCCACCATCAGTAATGCGCAGATCCCGTTCCTGCGCCGCCAGATCGGCGTGGTGTTCCAGAACCACCAGTTGCTGTTTGATCGTACGGTGTTCAACAACGTTGCCTTGCCGTTGCAGATTCTTGGGTTGTCCAAGGCCGAAATCGTCAAGCGCGTGGATTCGGCCCTGGAGCGCGTGGCGCTGTCGGACAAGACCGACCTCTACCCCGGCGACCTGTCCACCGGCCAGCAACAGCGCGTCGGCATTGCCCGCGCGATCGTTCACCGCCCGGCCTTGCTGCTGGCGGACGAACCCACCGGTAACCTCGACCCGCGCCTGGCGGCCGAGATCATGGGTGTGTTCGAAGACATCAACCGTCTGGGTACCAGCGTACTGATCGCCAGCCATGACCTGGCGCTGATCGCACGTATGCGCCACCGCATGCTGACCCTGCAACGCGGTCGCCTGATCGGTGACGGGGAGGCTGGCGTATGAGTGCGACACGTAGCCCCAAGGTTTCCGAGCGCGTGGCGCCGAAACCGGCCGATCCGCAACCGAAAAAGAAAAAACACGACGACGATGACGGCCCGGACTTCAGCACCCTGCTGCGCGCCTGGATCGAAAGCCATCGCGCCAGCCTGCTGGACAGCCTGCGTCGCCTGGGCAAGCAGCCGATCGGCAGCTTTTTTACCTGCCTGGTGATGGCCGTGGCCCTGAGCCTGCCGATGGGCTTGTCGTTGCTGCTTAATAATGTCGAGCGCCTGGGTGGCTCCTGGCAGCGTGCGGCGCAGATTTCGCTGTACCTGAACCTGGATGCCAGTACCAAGGAAGGCGAAGCGCTACGGGACGATATCAAGAACATGCCGGGCGTCGCGGACGCCGAGTACGTCAGTCGCGACCAGGCCCTTGAGGAGTTCCAGCAACAGTCCGGCCTGGGCGAGGCGCTTAAGGAGCTGCCGCAGAACCCGTTGCCGGGTGTGGTCCTGGTGACGCCGAATGAAGTCGACAAGGCGGGCCTTGAAGCCCTGCGACAAAAACTCGCAGAGATGCCCAAGGTGCAACAGGCGCAACTTGATCTAGTCTGGGTAGAGCGCCTGGCGGCGATCCTCAAGCTGGGCGACCGCTTTGTGTTCGGCCTGACGGTGCTGTTGGTGTCTGCATTACTTTTGGTGATAGGTAATACCATTCGTCTTCATATTGAAAACCGTCGCACCGAGATAGAAGTGATTAAACTGGTCGGCGGCACGGACAGCTATGTGCGTCGGCCTTTTCTGTACATGGGCGCGCTTTATGGCCTGGGTGCGGGGATTTTGTCCTGGGGCGTGCTGGCGTTCGGCCTGAACTGGCTGAACGACGCAGTCGTTGGGCTTGCCGGCTTGTATGGCAGTGATTTTGCCTTGGCCGGGGTACCGGTGGCCGATGGTCTGTCGCTCTTGCTTGGCGCGGTATTGTTGGGTTATATCGGTGCCTGGATTGCGGTCGCACGGCATTTACGTGAGCTGGCACCGAAGTAGTTAATGTCAGATTAATGTGGTTTCGTTTGTATTGACCGTATCAGTGGTTTAGGGAACTTGTCCTACGGTTCCCGGTCAATTTTCGCAGTGCTGAACTGCACGAGTTATGTGAGTCGGAGGTTTTTTCGTATGACCACTTCTTTGCAACCTGCTTATGCCTTGGTCCCGGGTGCGAACCTGGAAGCCTATGTGCACACGGTCAACAGCATTCCATTGCTGACCCCCGAGCAGGAGCGTGAACTGGCCGAGAGTCTCTACTATGAGCAGGATTTGGGGGCGGCTCGGCAGATGGTGCTCGCCCACCTGCGTTTTGTCGTACATATCGCCCGTAGCTATAGCGGCTACGGGCTGGCCCAGGCTGACCTGATCCAGGAAGGCAACGTCGGCCTGATGAAGGCTGTAAAGCGCTTCAACCCTGAAATGGGCGTGCGCCTGGTGTCGTTTGCCGTGCACTGGATCAAGGCGGAAATCCACGAGTTCATCCTGCGCAACTGGCGCATCGTGAAAGTCGCGACCACCAAGGCCCAGCGCAAGCTGTTCTTCAACCTGCGCAGCCAGAAAAAACGCCTGGCGTGGCTGAACAACGAGGAAGTCCACCGCGTGGCTGAAAGCCTCGGCGTGGAGCCCCGTGAAGTGCGCGAGATGGAAAGCCGCCTGACCGGCCATGACATGGCCTTCGACCCGGCCGCGGAAGCGGACGACGACAGCGCTTTCCAATCGCCGGCCAACTACCTGGAAGACCACCGGTACGACCCGGCGCGTCAACTGGAAGATGCCGACTGGAGCGACAACTCCAACCACAACCTGCACGAAGCGCTGGAAGTACTGGACGACCGCAGCCGTGACATCCTCTACCAGCGCTGGCTGGCGGAAGAAAAAGCTACGCTGCACGACCTGGCACAGAAGTACAACGTGTCGGCCGAGCGGATTCGTCAGCTTGAAAAGAGCGCGATGAACAAGCTGAAACTATCCATCGCTGCTTAAAAGTGTGGGAGGGGGCAAGCCCCTCCCACATTTGTTTTGTGTTGTATCAGTCGGACCAAGGCGCTTTGCGAGAGTTGTTCAGTTCCACCAGATAACCATCCCCACCCAACTGGCTCATCTGCTGGCGAATCCACGCCGCTCGCCGCGCCACGTACGCGGTCGGATGACTGGCACTCCACACCCGAGGGTTAGGCAACACCGCCGCCAGGTAGCTGGCCTGCTGCCGGGACAATCCCTTGGCACTCACGCCAAAGTGATGTCGCGCAGCCGCTTGCGCGCCAAACACGCCTTCATCCCATTCCACGCTGTTGAGGTACACCTCAAGAATCCGCTGCTTGGGCCAAAACACCTCGATCAGCGCGGTAAACCAGGCCTCCAGGCCTTTGCGCAAATAACTGCGACCCGCCCACAGGAACAGGTTTTTCGACACCTGCTGGCTCAGCGTACTCGCGCCACGGATCGAACCGCCGCGTTCGTTGTGCAGGAGCGCCGCCTGGATGGCGCCGAAATCAAAGCCCCAATGCTGCGGGAAGCGCTGGTCTTCACCGGCCATCACCGCCACTTTCAGGTCGTCGGAGATTTCTTCCCACGGCACCCAGGTGCGTTGCAGGTCAATGGGTTCGCCGTCGAACCAGGATTCGACTTTGCGCTCCACCATCAATGCGGTGAAGGGCGGCGGGACGACACGGAACAGCAGCACCAGCAGAACACTGCCAATGGCAAACCATTTCACGACGTTGAGAAAGCGTTTGAAGAGGACACGCAGCATAGAGATGGCTTGGCCGAACCCGTTGAGCGGGCCATTATACAGACCCTGCCCAATGAGTCTGACTGGAGTTCCTCATGCTGCGTAGCTTTCTGATGCTGGCTGCCTTTTTCGGCTTCACCGGTGTCGCCCTCGGTGCGTTCGCCGCCCATGGCCTGAAAAGCCGCCTGAGCGCCGAGTACCTGGCGATCTTTCACACCGGCGTGACCTATCAGTTGGTGCACACCCTGGCGCTGTTCGGCGTAGCGCTGCTGCTGGCGCATATTCCGGGGCGCCTGGTGACGTGGGCAGGCGTGTCCTTTGTCGTCGGTATCCTGCTGTTCTCCGGCAGCCTGTACGTGTTGACCACCACGGGGATCAGCAAACTCGGCATCATCACGCCCTTCGGCGGATTGGCGTTCCTGCTGGGTTGGTTCTTCCTGGGCTTGGCTGCCTGGCGCTTGCAGCTGACCGCTTGACGCTTGGAGCTGACCTTCAGGTCCCAATCGAGCTAGAATGCTGGCCCCTAAAATCGATGGCGGCCCGTGGCATGCGCATTCAGTTGAACGGCGAATCCCTTGAACTGCCCGACGGTGAAACCGTTGCGGCCCTGCTGACCCGCCTGGACCTGACCGGGCGTCGCGTCGCAGTGGAACTCAACCTGGATATCGTCCCGCGTAGCCTGCATGCTGAGACCGCGCTCACCGACGGTGACCAGGTCGAAGTGGTCCACGCCATCGGCGGCGGCTAGTCCCGCACGTTTATGTAGCCCCGGATTCTGCAGAACCTCACCCCATTTCGAGGATTTCCCATGAGCATCGTTCGTAGCGACAAGCCCTTCGTCCTGGCCGGTCGTACCTACCAGTCCCGTCTGCTGGTCGGCACCGGCAAGTACCGCGACATGGAAGAAACCCGCCTGGCCATCGAAGCCTCGGGCGCCGAGATCGTGACCTTTGCCGTGCGCCGCACAAACCTCGGCCAGATCGAAGGCGAGCCGAACCTGCTCGAAGTGCTGTCGCCGGATCGCTACACCTTCCTGCCGAACACCGCCGGTTGCTACGACGCCGTCGAAGCCGTGCGCACCTGCCGCCTGGCCCGTGAACTGCTCGACGGCCACAACCTGGTGAAGCTGGAAGTGCTGGCCGACCAGAAAACCCTGTTCCCCAACGTGATCGAAACCCTCAAGGCCGCTGAAACCCTGGTCAAGGAAGGTTTCGACGTGATGGTCTACACCAGCGATGACCCGATCATCGCCCGCCAACTGGCCGAAATCGGCTGTATCGCCGTAATGCCGCTGGCCGGCCTGATCGGTTCCGGGCTGGGCATCTGCAATCCGTACAACCTGCAGATCATCCTCGAAGAAGCCAAGATCCCGGTACTGGTGGACGCCGGTGTCGGTACCGCTTCCGACGCCACCATCGCCATGGAACTGGGCTGCGACGCGGTGCTGATGAACTCGGCCATCGCCCACGCCCAGCAACCGGTGCTGATGGCCGAAGCCATGAAACACGCCATCGTCGCCGGCCGCCTGGCCTACCTCGCCGGGCGCATGCCGAAAAAACTATACGCCAGCGCCTCTTCGCCGCTGGATGGTCTGATCAAGTAAGAGCCATTGATGACTGAATCAAACGAAACGCCGAACACCGTGGAAGAAGGCGACGAGTCCAAGCACCGCCGCATCAAGAGTTTTGTGATGCGCGCCGGCCGCATGACCGAAGGCCAGCAAAAAGGCCTGGAGCAAGGTACGCCGCTGTTCGTCCTGCCCCTGGCCGACGCGCCGGTGGACTATGACCAGGTGTTTGGTCGTTCGGCCCCGCGGTCCCTGGAAATCGGTTTTGGCATGGGGCACTCCCTGCTGGAAATGGCGGCTGCCTCGCCGGAACAGGATTTTATCGGCGTGGAAGTCCACCGCCCGGGTGTCGGTGCGCTGCTCAATGGCGTTCTGACTCAAGGCCTGACCAACCTGCGGGTTTATGACTGCGACGCGATCGAAGTGCTCAACCGCTGCATCGCCGACAACAGCCTCGACCGCCTGATGCTGTTTTTCCCCGATCCATGGCACAAGAGCCGTCACCACAAGCGCCGCATCGTCCAAGCCTCCTTCGCGGAGCTGGTGCGCAGCAAGCTGAAAGTCGGCGGTATCCTGCACATGGCCACCGACTGGGAACCGTACGCCGAATACATGCTGGAAGTGATGGACGTTGCCCCTGGCTACCGCAACCTGGCGGAAGACGGCAAATGCGTACCGCGCCCGGCCGAACGCCCGATCACCAAGTTCGAGCGTCGTGGCGAGCGACTCGGGCATGGGGTTTGGGATTTGAAGTTCGAGAAGCTGGCGTAACTCGCCACTGACTTGAAATGCAATTCAATGTGGGAGGGGGCTTGCCCCCGATAGCGGTGGATCAGTCACTTTGATGTCGACTGACCCTCAGCTATCGGGGGCAAGCCCCCTCCCACAGTTGTTTTGTGTTGGATTTGAGGTCAGCGGCGATCGGCGACGACGCCAATCAACACCAGCACCACCACCAGCACCGGCGCCAGGCTGTAGTTATTGAACTGGCTCAACCCCCGCACAATCCACGGCGTGGCGTAGATCAGCGCCGCACCGCTGCCGATCATGCACAGCAGGGCCATCAACGGTACGCGCAACGCGCCGGCAACGCTGCCCAGGCGTGCTTCGACCCAGCCCTTGATGTCGGCGCCAAACAGCACCAGCAAACAGCCCACAAGGGCCAGGGAGATTTCCGACAGGTTGCTGCGGCTCCAGCGGGATACGGTGGCGAGCAGGTCGAGTACCAAATCCATTCGATTTCCTTAGAGCGATCAGCTCAAAAACTTCTGCAACAGGTCATTGAGAAAGAGTTGCCCGCGATCAGTGGCCGCCAGGCGTGACGGTTCGACCTGCATTAAGCCACTTTGTTCTGCCTCGCGCCGCGCCTCGTCAAGGCTCGCCAGATCGAGGCCGGTGCGCTCGGCGTAGAGCGTGGCGTCGACGCCCTCGGTGAGGCGCAGGGCGTTCATCAGGAACTCGAACGGCAGCTCTTCGTTGGTCAGCTCCTTCGCCCCGGCCTGGAAGCTTTTGGCCGGGTTGAGGTAGTCCTTCGGTGCGCGGGTCTTCCAGGTGCGCACAATGCGCCCGTCGGGGTGGCTGAGCTTGCCGTGGGCGCCGGCGCCGATGCCGATAAAGTCGCCAAAGCTCCAGTAGTTGAGGTTATGTCGCGCCGGGCGCCCGGGTTGGGCGTAGGCCGACACTTCATATTGTGCGTAACCGTGTTCGGCCAGCAGCGCCTGGCCAGCTTCCTGGATGTCCCACAGGGTGTCGTCTTCCGGCAGCGCCGGTGGCTGGTTCCAGAACACGGTGTTGGGTTCCAGGGTCAACTGGTACCAGGACAGGTGCGTCGGCTTCAGTGCGATGGCCTGGCGCAGGTCGCTCAACGCGTCCTCCAGGGACTGATCGGGCAAACCGTGCATCAGGTCCAGGTTGAAGTTATCGAACCCGGCCTGGCGTGCCATCCCGGCGGCGCGTACGGCTTCGTCGCCGTTGTGGATGCGACCCAGGGCCTCGAGCTTTTCCTGCTGGAAGCTCTGGATACCGATGGACAGCCGATTGATCCCCAGCGTGCGGTAAGCGACGAACTTTTCTTGCTCGAAAGTACCGGGGTTGGCTTCCAGGGTGATCTCGATGTCGCCGGCAAACGGGATGCGTGCTTCCACGCCTTTGAGCAATCGGCCCAGCGCCGCAGCGCTGAACAGGCTTGGCGTGCCGCCGCCGAAGAAGATCGAACTCAGTTCGCGCCCATACACCGCGTGCAGGTCCTGATCGAGGTCGGCCAGCAAGGCGTCGACATACTCTTCTTCCGGCAGCACCTTGCTGGCGGTGTGGGAGTTGAAGTCGCAGTAAGGGCATTTGCGCACGCACCACGGAATGTGGATATACAGCGCCAGGGGCGGCAGCACCGGCATGGCCGCCCGTGGTGTTTGCGCGCCACCGTGGATCAGCGGCTGCGCGGAGGTGTTCTGGGTCATTTCAAGCTCAGGCGTTGGCGCAGCAAATCCATTGCGCGGGCGCGGTGGCTGATCTGGTTCTTGTCGGCCGGGCTCAATTCAGCGCTGGAAACATTGCGTTCCGGCACCCAGAACAGCGGGTCATAACCAAAACCGTGCTCGCCACTGGCCGCATGCAGGATGCGCCCGTGCCACAGGCCTTCGCAGAGGATCGGCAGCGGGTCATCGGCATGTCGCACCAAGGCCAGCACGCAGACGAACTGCGCGCCACGCATCGCGTCCGGCACGTCCTTGAGGGCGTCCAGCAGCTTGGCATTGTTGGCCGCGTCGCCCTTGCCATCGGCATAACGCGCCGAGTAGATGCCCGGCGCGCCGCCGAGGAAGTCCACCGCCAGGCCAGAGTCATCGGCCAGCGCCGGAAGGCCCGAGATGCGTGCGGCATTGCGCGCCTTGAGGATGGCGTTCTCGACGAACGACAGGCCGGTCTCTTCCGGCTCCACCTGGCTGAACTCGCCGATCGAGCGCAACTGCACGGAGTCGCCGAGCATTGCCTGGAGTTCTTTGAGCTTGCCGGCGTTATGGCTGGCCAGTACGAGTTGAGTAAGGTTCATCATTCCGCCGGAAACAGTTCCTGGTTGAATTGGAAGCTATGGGCTTTGCCGCCGGTTTCAACATTGATGGTAAACGTCTTGTATTCCCGCTGTGTCACAGAGTACGGCGCGAGGTAATTAATCCCGCCTTTCTCGTCGATTTGCTTGAACGTCAAAATCTCGCTCTTGCCGCCCAGGTCCTTGATGGTGCCTGTCACCTGAGCTGCCACCGGGGTTACGCCCTTGATCACGGTCACATTGATCAAGCCTTTCTCCTTGCTGCGCACCACGCCAACTTTCTGGGCGGTTTCCGGCTGCAGGAAGCTGGAGGTGAAGGTGTTGTAATGAACGGTGATGTCACCGAAGTCTTTCTTGCGATTAGCGTCGATAGTGTCCGCCGCCATGGCGCTGGCGCCCAGGCATGCAGTCAGTAGAAAAATGGCCAAGCGACTCATGATCGTCCCTCTTGAAAATGATTAGACGGCAATCTTGTGATCCGTCAGGCCAGGGCTGCTGACCCGGTAGATACCAATTTCGCCCAACAGATTGGGCCATAGCTTACTTGCCCAGCCGTGACGGTGCTGTTGATCGACGGCCAGGCGGTTGATCACCTTGGCTTCACGCTCACCACACAGGGCTTCGAAGTCTTCGAAAGTACAGAAGTGGATGTTCGGCGTGTTGTACCAGGTGTACGGCAGGAAATCCGAGACCGGCATACGGCCCTTGGTCGCCAGGTACCAGCGGCAGCGCCAGTGCCCGAAGTTGGGGAAGGTGATGATGCACTGGCGGCCCACGCGCAGCATTTCGTCGAGAATGCGGTCCGGGTAGTGCACCGCTTGCAGGGCCTGGGTCATCACCACGATGTCGAAACTGTTGCTGGCAAAGTTGCCCAGGCCCTTGTCCAGGTCCTGTTCGATCACGTTGATGCCCTTGGCCACGCACTGGGCGATATTGTCCGGGTCGTTTTCCAGGCCATAGCCGGTGACTTGCTTGTTGTCCCGCAGCCAGCTCAGCAGTTCGCCATCGCCGCAGCCCAGGTCAAGCACGCGGCTGCCGGCGGGGATCCAGTCTTGGATGATGTCCAGGTCGGCTCTCATGGCGTTCTCACAAAGTAATTCGGTTCATGTAGTTGCTGAACGCTTGCAGGTAACGCGGGATCGGGATCAGGAAGGCGTCATGGCCTTGCGGAGCGTCGATCTCCAGGTAGCAGACGTCTTTTTTCGCAGCCATCAAGGCATCCACCAGCTCTCGGGAGCGGGCCGGCGAGAAGCGCCAATCGGTGGTAAACGACATGACGCAGAACTTGGCCGTGGCGCCCTCGAAGGTTTTCGCCAGGTCGTCGTCATGGTTGGCTGCCGGGTCGAAGTAGTCCAGAGCCTTGGTCATCAGCAGGTAGGTGTTGGCGTCGAAACGCCCCGAGAACTCCTCGCCCTGATAACGCAGGTAGCTTTCCACCTGGAACTCGACGCTGTGGAAGTCGTAGTTGAGCTTCTCGCTCTTGAGGCCACGGCCGAATTTCTCGCCCATGGAGTCATCGGACAGGTAGGTGATATGCCCGACCATCCGTGCCAGCATCAAGCCGCGCTTGGGGATCACACCGGCTTCCTGGAACGAACCGCCGTGGAACTCGGGATCGGTGAGGATGGCCTGGCGCGCCACTTCGTTGAAGGCGATGTTCTGCGCCGACAATTTGGGGGCCGAGGCGATGGCCAGGCAATGGCGCACGCGATCCGGGTAGGTGATGGTCCATTGCAGAGCCTGCATGCCGCCCAGGCTGCCGCCGATCACGGCGGCCCACTGCTGGATGCCCAACAGGTCGGCGAGGCGTGCCTGGCTGTGCACCCAGTCTTCCACGGTGAGTACCGGGAAGTCGGCGCCGAACGGCCTGCCGGTTTCCGGGTTGAGGCTGCTGGGGCCGGTGGAGCCGTTGCAGCCACCGAGGTTATTCAGGCTGACCACAAAGAACTTATTGGTGTCGATGGGCTTGCCGGGGCCGATGCAACTGTCCCACCAGCCGGGCTTGCGCTCGTCAACGCTGTGGAAACCAGCGGCGTGATGATGGCCGGAGAGGGCGTGGCAGATCAGCACGGCGTTGCTCGCCGTGGCGTTCAGTTGGCCGTAGGTTTCATAAATCAGGTCATAGGCAGGCAGCGAACGACCACAGGCCAAGGCCAGCGGTTCGCTGAAGTGCGCCACTTGGGGCACGACCAGTCCAACAGAATCGGGGGGAAAGGCAGTTGGCATCGACCCTGCTCTCGTTTAAATGAGGCGTAAGTCTAAAGACCGATGCATCCAGCGGCAAGCAAAGGCCAAATGTGGGAGGGAGCAGGTCGAATCGTCCCCCCCCCTGCATTTGCTCCGCCTGTCAGATCAGCCCGAACAGTAACTTGGGCATGTTCGCGAAGTCAGCCAGGTACGGGATTCCCCAGCCCTGTATCAGCTGGATCGCGATAAACGCGAAGATCGGCGAAATATCCAGGCCGCCGAGGTTGGGGACCCAGCGACGGAACGGCGCGAGCACCGGCTCGGTGATCTGAGACACCAGCTCGGCACCTGGGCTACGGCTACCCGGTGCGACCCAGGACAGGATCACGCTGATGATCATCGACCAGAAGATGATCTTCAAAAACAACGAGAAGAGCCCGATCAGTGCCCATGGCAACAGCAGCACGGTGTAAGGCAGGTAGCCTTTGAGCATCAGGACCAGCGCGAACAGCAGAATCTGCAGCAGCAATGCCAGTACCAGCGACGACATGTCCAGGCCTAACATGCTCGGGACCACCCGACGCAGGGGCTTGAGCAGCGGTTGCGTGGCCTTCACCACGAATTGGCACAGCGGGTTGTAGAAGTTTGCCCGCACCAATTGCAGGATAAAACGCATCAGCACGATCAGCAGGTACAGGCTGCCCAAGGTCTGGATGATGAAGATGACGGCGTCATTGAGTCCAAGCATCATTTATTCCTTCGTAGGGGTACGACTATTTGCCCAGCTGCTCGGCCATTTCAGCCGAACGATGTGCTGCGGCACCCAGTGCTTTTTCCACCAGGGCTTCAAAGCCCCCGGCCTGGAATGATTCGATGGCAGCCTGCGTGGTGCCGCCCGGGGAGGTAACGCGACGGCGCAACTCGGCAGCGTCCACCTCACTGGAGACGGCCATTTTCGCGGCGCCCAGGGCGGTTTGCTCGGCCAGTTGCTCAGCGACTTGCTGTGGCAGGCCGAGTTTTACGCCGGCGGCGGTCATGGCTTCGATCAGCAGGAAGAAGTAAGCCGGGCCGCTGCCCGAGACGGCGGTGACCGCGTCCAGTTGCTGCTCCTGTTCGAGCCACAGGGCAATGCCCACGGCGGACAGCAGTTCCAGGGCCTGGGCACGCTGTTCGGCGGTCACCTCGTGGGTGGCATACAAACCGCTCACGCCCTGGCGCAGCAGCGCCGGGGTGTTGGGCATGCAGCGTACGATCGGCTGGGCACCGAGCCAGTTGTTCATGCTGGCGCAGGTGATGCCGGCGGCGATCGACACCACCAGTTGGTGCGGCTGCAGGCTTGGGCGCAGGCTTTCGCACACAGCCTTCATGGCCTGTGGCTTGACCGCCAGCACGATCACATCGACACCTTGTATGGCTTCGGCGTTATCGGCGAAGGTTTCGATACCGTGCTCGGTGCTGACGCGGGCACGGGTCTCGGCGCCCGGGTCGCTGGCGCGGATCTGCGCGGCGTCCAGACCCTTGGCCCGCAGGCCACCGATCAGGCTGGCCGCCATGTTGCCGGCGCCGATAAAGGCAATACGCGTGTTGCTCATGACAGGTCCTTACTTAGATGGATGTCAGCCATTTCATGGCTGGCCGTAGTCGCGGGCGCCAAACAGGGCGGTACCGATCCGCACCCAGGTGGCGCCTTGGGCGATGGCCGACTCAAGGTCGTGGCTCATGCCCATGGAAAGAGTGTCGAGCGGCAGGTTCAGGCTGTTTTGCAGGTCGCGCACGCGGGCGAACGCTGCATCTTGCTCGGCCCGGTCTTCCGTCGGCTCGGGAATTGCCATCAAGCCCCGCAGCTTCAGGCGCGGCAGGGCGCTGATGGCATTGGCCAGGGCCGGCAGGTCGGCGGGTGTGCAGCCGGACTTGCTGGCTTCGCCACTGACATTGACCTGGATGCAGATATTCAGCGGCGGCAGGTCGGCCGGGCGTTGCTCGGACAGGCGTTGTGCAATTTTGAGGCGGTCCACGGAATGCACCCAAGCGAAGTGCTCGGCGATGGCACGAGTCTTGTTCGATTGAATGGGGCCGATGAAGTGCCAACTCAAGGGCAGGTCGGTTAATTCGGCCTGTTTGCCCAGGGCTTCCTGCAGATAGTTTTCGCCAAAATCACGCATCCCGGCGGCATAGGCTTCGCGCAGGGCTTGGGCGGGTTTGGTCTTGCTCACGGCCAGCAGGTGGATGCTGTGTGCGTCACGTTGCACGGCGTCGGCTGCGGCGCGGATGCGCTGGCTAACCTGGCCGATATTGTCTGCTATCGTCGACATTCAAGATGCGCCCGTGGATATGGAGTCCGCGGCATTCTACTGGAAATGGAAAGCCCTATGGATATCACTGAATTACTGGTGGCCGGCGTGCGTCGCGGCGCCTCCGACTTGCATTTGTCGGCCGGTGTGGCACCCATGCTGCGCATTGACGGTGAGGTCTGGCCGTTGGATTGGCCGGTGCTTTCACCCCCGCAAGTGGCGGATTTATTGAGCCCGCTGCTCAACCGCTACCAACAAAAGGATTTCGAAACATCTCTTGAAACGGATTTTGCCTTCGAGCTGCCAGGCGTGGCGCGGTTCCGGGCGAATGTGTTCCAGCAGGATCGCGGCATGGGTGCGGTGTTTCGCACCATCCCGGCCGAGGTCCAGAGCCTGGAAAATCTCGGCCTGGGGGAGGTGTTCCGGCGTATCGCCCTGCTTCCGCGCGGCCTGGTGCTGGTGACGGGCCCCACCGGCTCCGGCAAGTCCACTACCCTGGCGGCGATGATCGATTACCTCAATCAGCATCGGCGCCAGCACATCCTCACGCTGGAAGACCCCATCGAATTTATCCACACGCCGAAAATCGCCCTGATCAACCAGCGGCAGGTTCATCGCGACACCCATGGCTTTTCCACCGCGTTGCGCTCGGCGTTACGGGAAGATCCGGATGTGATCCTGGTGGGCGAGTTGCGCGACCTGGAAACCATCCGCCTGGCCCTGACGGCCGCTGAGACCGGACATCTGGTATATGGCACCCTGCACACCACCTCGGCGGCAAAGACCGTGGACAGGCTGGTGGACGTGTTCCCTGCGGGGGAAAAGGCCATGGTCCGCTCGATGCTGTCGGAGTCGTTGCAGGCGGTGGTGTCTCAGGTACTGGTCAAGAAGGTTGGCGGCGGGCGGGTGGCGGCCCATGAAATCATGCTGGGCACGCCAGCCATTCGAAATTTGATCCGCGAGGACAAGGTGGCGCAGATAGTCTCGGCGATTCAGACCGGCGGTGCGCTGGGCATGAAGACGCTGGATATGAGCTTGAAGGCGTTGGTCACGGAAGGCGTGATCAGCGGGGAGGAGGCGCGGGAGAAGGCAAGGGTGCCTGGGGATATCTGAGGGTTTGTGGACGACACAAATCAAATGTGGGAGGGGGCTTGCTCCCGATAGCGGTGGATCAGTCAGCGTATCTGTACCTGACCCACTGCTATCGGGAGCAAGCCCCCTCCCACATTTACTGCTGCTACTGCTGCATTTCAGCTGAAGATCAGCGTTGCACGATCCGCAGGTTGCTGTTCTGCTCTTTCGGCAGAACCCGCTTGGCAATCACGTAGTTCTTGTTCCAGAACGGCTTTTTCAGCGTGTCGATACTGACCGACTTGCCACGACGTGGTGCGTGGATAAAGCGGTCGTTGCCCAGGTAAATGGCAACGTGGTTCACCTGGCGGCTCTTCAGTTTGAAGAACAACAGGTCACCCGGTTTCAGGTCCTTGCGATCAACCTTCTGCCCATGGCCGGCGGCCATGGCGTTGGAGGTGCGCGGCAGATCCACGGCGGCTACGTCGTTAAACGCATATTTCACCAGGCCACTGCAGTCGAACCCTTTACTTGGGCTGCTGCCGCCCCAACGATAAGGAGTACCCAGCACGTTTACGGCGCGGCTGAGGACGGTGCTGCTCTGCTTGGTGTTGACTGCCATCAGGCCTGGAACTGCCTTACCGTGGGCCTTGCTCAGTTGAGTCGGGCGGCTGACGGTCGGCTTTGCCGATTTGGCGGTGCTTGGCGTGCTGTGGACTTTAGGGGTGAAACCGTTGACGTTTGGAAGTCGTTGCTCACGATTGGTGGCGTGGGCGGCCAGTGGCATTAATAGGCAAATGGTTAGCCATGTCTTGAAAAATGGTCGCATTAGGCGTGGCTCTTATGGGTTTGCGCGCAACTTTATAACAGCTTTTTGTGTCGTTCTCAGGCCGTTTGTCGACTGAACCTTGGGGTCAAACTCAGGAAAAATGCGACGATTCGCCGCGATTGTCCTACACAAGTCAGGTGGCATAAGGCTTTCAGGGGAGGGAAGATACCATTTGCCGTACGTCGGGCGCCTGTAAAAAAGTCACAAAGAAAGTGAAAAAATTTATCTATCGAAGCAAATGAGGTACTCCATGAACACCTATCAACAGGTTGGTCCGCAGCAAGACACCCACAGCAAGGTGATCGGTTACCTGCTCTGGATTTTCGGGTTTACCGGGGCCCATCGCTTCTATTACGGCAAGCCGGTGACCGGCACGATCTGGTTTTTCACCCTGGGTTTGCTTGGGATCGGCTGGCTGATCGACCTGTTCCTGATCCCGGCCATGGACCGAGAAGCGGACCTGCGTTTTACCGCTGGCCCTATCGAATACAACGTCGCTTGGATTCTGTTGGCGTTTCTGGGGGTATTCGGCGTGCACCGCATGTACCAGGGCAAATGGGTCACCGGACTGATCTACCTGCTGACCGGCGGTTTGTTCCTGGTGGGGGTGCTGTATGACTTCTGGACGTTGAATACCCAGGTTTCGATCCGCAATGCCGAGCGCAATGGCGGCCGGTAGATCATAAATAACCTGTAGGAGCGAGCAAGCTCGCTCCTACAGTTTTTAAGGCTCAAGCCTGGTAGCTGATGCGCCCGTCCACCAAGGTGTAGCGCACGCTCGCCGGCAGGTTATGGCCGATGAACGGGCAGTTCTCACCTTTGGACAGCCAGTGCTCCCCGGCAACCGTGGAACCGGCCGGGTCAAACAGCACCAGGTCTGCCGCCGCACCTACCGCCAGTTTCCCCGCCGGCAGGCGCAAGGCCTTGGCCGGGCCGGTGCTCAGGCGTGCCAGCAGGGTCGGCAAGTCGAGCAAACCGTCTTCCACCAACGTCATCGCCAGTGGCAGTAAGAGCTCCACGCTGCTGATGCCCGGCTCTGTCGCGCCAAATGGTGCCAGCTTGGCATCCCGCTCGTGGGGCTGGTGGTGGCTGGAAATCGCCGAGACCACACCGGATTTGACTGCCGCACGCAAACCGTCACGATCGGCCTGTGTGCGCAGCGGCGGTTGTACGTGGTAAAGGCTGGAGAAGTCGATCAGCGCCTCGTCCGTCAGCAGCAATTGATACAACGCCACGTCCGCCGTCACCGGCAGGCCACGGGCCTGGGCCTGGGCGATCAGGGCCACGCCCCGGGCGCTGGTCAGCTGGCTGAAGTGCGCGCGCACGCCACTTTGTTCCACCAGCAGCAGGTCACGGGCCAGGGCTACGGTTTCAGCGGTTTCCGGAATGCCCGGCAAGCCGAGGAAGCTGGCGACCGCACCTTCATGGGCCAGGCCGCCTTCGGCCAGGTCGCGGTCCTGGGAGTGGAAGATCACCGTCAAGTCGAAGGTGGCCGCATATTCCAGGGCGCGGCACAGGGTGCGGGTGCTGCGGAAACTCTCCAGGCCGTTGCCGAACGCCACGCAACCGGCGTCGCGCAAGGCAATCAGTTCGGCGAGTTGTTCGCCTTCCAGGCCTTTGCTCAGGGCGCCGATGGGAAACACTTTGCAATTGCCGGCTTCGCGCGCACGGTCGAGGATCAGCTCGGTCACGGCCGATGTGTCGAGCACCGGTTTGGTGTGCGGTGGGCAGCACAGGCTGGTGACGCCACCGGCTGCGGCCGCGCGGGTCTCGCTGGTGATATTGCCTTTGCGGCTGTAGCCCGGCTCGCGCAGGGCGACGTTCAGGTCCACCAGTCCAGGTGCGGCCACCAGACCTTTGGCATCGATCGTCTCGCTGGGGCTGAAATCACGGGGGGCGGCGCCGATGGCGATGATCTTGCCGGCTTCCAGATGCAGATCGGTAATGTGATCCAGGCCGCTGGCCGGATCGATGACTCGGGCGCCGAGAATGCTGAGCTTCACTGGGCCTTCTCCTGCTCGAATTGACGTTGCGCGGTTTGCCCGCTCATGGCCATGGACAACACCGCCATGCGCACGGCGATGCCATACGTGACCTGGTTGAGAATCACCGACTGGTTACCGTCGGCCACCGCCGACTCAATCTCCACGCCTCGGTTGATCGGCCCCGGGTGCATCACGATGGCATCCGGCTTGGCGCCGGCCAGGCGTGCGGTGGTCAGGCCGAACAGGCGGTAGAACTCGCCCTCGCTCGGCAGCAGACCCCCCGACATGCGTTCGCGCTGCAGGCGCAGCATGATCACCACGTCCACATCCTTGAGGCCTTCTGTCATGTCGGTGTAGACCTTCACGCCGTATTGCTCGACGCCGATGGGCAGCAGGGTTTTCGGCGCGATCACGCGAATGTCCGGGCAACCCAGGGTTTTCAGGGCCAGCATGTTCGAGCGTGCCACCCGCGAATGCAGGATGTCGCCGACGATGGCCACCGAAAGGTTTTCAAAGCTGCCCTTGTGCCGACGAATGGTGAGCATGTCGAGCATGCCCTGGGTCGGGTGGGCGTGACGGCCGTCGCCGCCGTTGATGATCGCCACCTGCGGGCATACATGCTCGGCAATGAAGTGGGCGGCACCGGAGTCGCCGTGGCGCACCACGAACATGTCGGCGGCCATGGCTTCCAGATTGCGCAGGGTGTCGAGCAGGGTCTCGCCCTTGCTCGCCGACGAGGTGGACACGTTTAACGTGATCACGTCGGCCGACAGCCGTTGGGCCGCCAGTTCAAAGGTGGTCCGTGTACGGGTGGAGTTCTCGAAGAACACGTTGCAGATGGTCTTGCCGCGCAGCAGCGGGACTTTCTTCACCGCCCGGCCGCCCACTTCGAGGAACGAGTCGGCGGTGTCGAGGATTTCGGTGAGCAGTTCGCGGGGCAAACCGTCGAGGGACAAGAAGTGTTGCAACTGGCCCTGAGCATTGAGCTGCAGCGGGCGCTTGGCATCTAGAGGCGTCATCGCGGGGACTCTTTACAAGGCGGTTTAAAGGGCAAGGTCTTGCAGTTCGAGTTCGAGCGGCGTGGGACCGGACAATTTTACTCGCTGGCTGGCCTCAAGGGACAGCGTGGCGCCAACCACGTCCGGGCTGATAGGCAGTTCGCCTGCCTCCAGGTCCAGCAGACAGACCAGGGTGATGCTGGCGGGGCGCCCGTAATCGAACAATTCATTCATGGCGGCGCGTATGGTACGGCCGCTCATCAGCACGTCGTCGATCAGCACCAGGTGCTGGCCTTCAATCTCGAACGGCAGGGCGGACGGGCGCACTTGTGGGTGCAGGCCGTTCTGGCTGAAGTCGTCGCGGTAGAAGGACACGTCCAGGGTACCCAAGGGTGAGTCGCTGCCCAGTTCGTCCAGCAACGCTTGGGCGACCCACACACCGCCGGTGCGAATACCGATAAAGCGCGGTTCGCTGATGCCACGGTGTTCCAGGTGCGTCTTGAGGCTAACCGCCATCTGGCGGATCAGTTCGGCGGGGTTTGGCAGACTCATGGTGGCTCCTTCAAGGCCTTGCGCGGCGGGGGCGACGACAAGGTCCGGGCTCAAACGTAAGAAGACGCGGCAAGCCGCGTCAGTCAGGATTCAAATAAAGCAGTGTTTTCATCCAGCCAGCCTTGCAACAGCAAGGCGGCGGCAATGGCGTCCACCGGGTTGTCGCGGTAACTGCCCTTCTGGCCGCCACGGTCGCGGCGCTCGCCCTTGGCTTCAAAGGTGGTCAAGCGTTCATCGTGGGTATAGAAGGGCAGGTTGTAGCGGCCGTTAAGGCGGCGGGCGAACTTTTCGGCGCGCAGGCACATGTCGCTGGGGGTGCCGTCCATGTTGAGGGGCAGGCCGACCACCACGGCGTCGGGCTTCCACTCTTTAATGAGGGCTTCGACCTGGTTCCAGTCCGGTATGCCGTTCTGGGCCTTGAGGGTGCACAGCTCGCGGGCCTGGCCGGTGATCACCTGGCCAACCGCTACGCCGATCTGCTTGGTGCCGTAGTCAAAGCCGAGGATCAGACGCAAGGCCATCAGGCGTGCCCCGCCTGGCTGGTCAGCAGGCTGAGGTTGACCCGCAGCTTGGCCGCGGCGGCTTCCAGGCGCAATTCGCTTGCGGTATTGAACAGGATGTCGGCATCGAACGGGCAGGTCAGCCAGGCATTGCTGGCCAGTTCGGCTTCCAGCTGCCCGGCTTCCCAGCCGGCGTAACCCAGGGTGATCACACTTTGCTCAGGGCCTACACCGTCGGCGATGGCGAACAACACGTCCTGGGAGGTGGACAGTGAGACCCCGTCCAGGTCCACCGTGGCCTGGAACTTCGGTCCGGTCGGGTGCAGCACAAAGCCGCGATCGGTCTGCACCGGCCCGCCGATGTAGATCTGTACGCCCTGGCAACGGGCCGGTGGGTCGACCTCCGGGCGCAGTTGTTCAAGGATATCGGCCAGGTTCAGCGCCTGCGGGCGGTTCACCACCAACCCCATGGCACCATTGGCCGTGTGCTCGACGATGTAGGTCAAGGTCTGCGCAAAGTTCGGGTCGGCCATATGGGGCATGGCGATCAGGAATTGGTGCTTGAGGTAGGTCGGGCTGACATTTTTCATGTCCGCTAGTGTGGCGTTGGAGGGGCGAACTGACAAGCTGGACGTGACCCGAATACAGTGCTGTCGGCTTTTCTGTAGGAGGGCGCTTTCAGTTGCTGGAGAGGCGGTCACCCTTGGCAAACTTCCAGGTGCGGATGATTTCCAGGCGGTCCACATCGTTCAAGTCCCCGGTAAACGGGGCAAAGGGCGCGGCCAGGCGCACGATGCGTTGGGCGGCCTGGTCCAGCAGCGGCTGACCGGACGACTCCAGCACCTGCACTTCATATAACGTACCGTCGCGGTTGATCGACACCAATAGGCGTAAATTGCCGTAAATCTGCTGGCGCCGTGCCTCTTCCGGGTAGTTGAGGTTACCGATGCGCTCGACCTTCTTACGCCACTCGTCCTTATACCAGGCGCCCTTGTCACGCATGGTCGAGGCCGCGTTCAAGCGATAGATGCGCGGACGCTTGGCATAAAGCTGTTGTTCATGGGCCAGTTCGGCCTCCAGGCTGGAAATTTCGTCAGACAGTGTCGAGCTATCGAACGTCGGCGCCGGCTTCACGGGCTCCGGCTGCGGCTCGGTCTTGGTTTTCTCGCGCTGGACCGGGGCTTTTTGCGGCTTGGGTGCGACCGTGGTCACCGTGGGCTTGGGCGTGGCCTGTTTGACTTCAGGCTTGGGCGCCGGCGGCGGTGTGACCTTATTGACCTTGTTGTCCTGGAAAGGCGCCACTTCGGTAGTCTTGGGTATCGCCTTTTTGTCCAGGGTGCCACTGCCCTGTTGGTTGTCCTGGGCAAGAAAATCCGCCTTCTCGGGCTTCTTTTCACTCTTGAACGTGGCGAGGGTGATTTCCAGGGTCTTGGTGATCTGCTTGGGCTCGACCATGGTGAAACCCACGCCGAGGATCAATGCCAGGTGAATCAACGCGGCCAGGAACAGGGTAAATCCGAGCCGATCAGCCGGGCGCACGCCGCTGTGGGAGAGTTCGGGGGGCAGATCGGACGGGAGTGTCATGACAAGAAAACCAACATCGCGCGTTTCACAGGTCGGGCATGATAGCGCAATGTTGGTGTGTGTCCGGCTGTTCTATATCACTTGGCCTGCAGCTTGCGCTCGATGGCAGCCATCAACATTTCACCGATGTTGGTGCCAAATGCGTTGTCGATCTCGCGAATGCAGGTCGGGCTGGTGACGTTGATTTCGGTGAGGTTTTCACCAATCACGTCAAGGCCAACAAACAGCAAACCCTTTTCCCGCAGGGTCGGACCAACTTGGCTGGCGATCCAGCGGTCCTTGTCGGACAACGGCCGCGCTTCGCCACGACCGCCGGCCGCCAGGTTGCCACGGGTCTCGCCCGCCGCCGGGATACGCGCCAGGCAGTAATCCACCGGCTCGCCGTCGATCATCAGGATGCGTTTGTCGCCGTCCTTGATCGCCGGCAGGTAGGCCTGGCCCATGATCTGCTGGGTGCCCAGGGCGGTCAGGGTTTCGAGGATCACCGACAGGTTGGGGTCGCCGGCGCGGTGCCGGAAGATCGAGGTGCCACCCATGCCGTCCAGCGGCTTGAGGATCACATCGCCGTGTTTGGCGGCGAATTCACGCAGCACATCGGCGCGGCGGCTGACCACGGTAGGCGGCGTGCACTGCGGGAACAACGTGGCGAACAGCTTTTCATTGCAGTCGCGCAGGCTCTGGGGTTTGTTGACGATCAGCACGCCAGCGCGCTCGGCCTGCTCCAGCAGATAGGTGGAATAGACGAACTCCATGTCGAACGGCGGGTCCTTGCGCATCAGGATCACGTCGAGGTCGCTCAGGGGGCTGTCGATTTCGTCCTGCAGTTCGAACCACTTCTCGGGGTTGGCAAACACCTGCAGCGGGCGCATGCGTGCACGGGCCTCGCCGTCGCCCTGGTAAAGGTCGCGCTGTTCCATATAGAACAGGGTCCAGCCGCGGGCCTGGGCGGCCAGGAGCATGGCCAGCGAGCTGTCCTTTTTATAGGAAATGCTGGCGATAGGGTCCATGACAATGCCGACGCGAACGCTCATGGGGGATTTCCTCTAGCAAATTAGGGCGCATAAAAGTGGCGTCAGAGTGGCGCTGCGGTTGTTGTGGGTCAAGGAAAAACCACCGGGCGGGTGCCTCGATAGATTGCTCCCCGAGACTGTGCTAAAAAGACTGCCACGGCGCAGCAGCCCTTGAAATCCAAGGCCTGCGGCGCTCATCCTGTGCAACATCAGGCAGTACGCACCGAAAACCGATTCGCTGTGGCGATGGTAGAGCAGATATGGAACAGCATTCCAACGCCTTGAGAGTGATGGTAATCGACGATTCGAAAACGATCCGCCGCACCGCCGAGACGCTGTTGAAGAACGTGGGCTGCGATGTCATCACGGCCATCGACGGTTTCGATGCCCTGGCCCGGATTGTGGATCATCACCCGCACATTATCTTTGTCGACATCATGATGCCGCGCCTGGATGGCTATCAGACCTGCGCCCTGGTGAAGAACAACCCGGTGTTCAAGTCGATCCCGGTGATCATGCTGTCCTCCAAGGACGGCCTGTTCGACAAGGCCAAGGGGCGCATCGTGGGTGTCGATCAGTTTTTGACCAAGCCTTTCAGCAAGGAAGAACTGCTGAGTGCGATCAAGGCCTATGTGCCTGGGTTCGCCGCAGTGGAACAAGCACACTGACGTCGCCTCACAAGGGCCGGCGCTGACCAATGTAGCGGGGAAAACCATGGCACGAGTTCTGATCGTCGACGATTCGCCGACCGAAATGTACAAATTGACCGGCATGCTCGAAAAGCATGGTCACGAGGTTCTCAAGGCCGCCAACGGCGGCGATGGCGTGGCGCTTGCCCGCCAGGAAAAACCTGACGCGGTATTGATGGACATCGTGATGCCGGGCCTCAATGGGTTCCAGGCCACGCGCCAACTGACCAAAGACAAGGAAACCGAGCACATCCCTGTGATCATCATCACCACTAAAGACCAGGAAACCGACAAGGTGTGGGGTACTCGCCAGGGCGCCAAGGATTACCTGACCAAGCCTGTGGACGAGGAAACCCTGATCGCCACCCTGAACAAGGTGCTGGCCGGCTGACGGCACGCCATCATGACCGAGTCGCAAACCGCCTTCGAGTTACTGCTGGACATCGACCGCCGCTGCCGCCTGCTGGCCGCCGACCTGCCATCCCAGGAAACCCGCCTGCAACGCTGGAGCGGGATTGGCTTTCGCCTTGGGCAGCATTGGTATGTCGCGCCCATGGGCGAAGTCGCCGAAGTCCTGCATGAGCCACGCTGCACTTTAATGCCCGGGGTCAAGGCCTGGGTCAAGGGTGTTGCTAACCTGCGCGGGCGTTTGCTGCCGGTGATGGACCTGGGCGGCTTCCTTGGCCTTGAGCTGTCCAAGGCGCGCAAGCAACGGCGGGTGTTGGTGGTGGAATACAACGATCTGTTTGTCGGGCTGCTGGTAGACGAGGTGGTGGGGATGCAGCATTTTGCACAAGACGCCTTGCTGGCGAACACCAGCCTCAGCGCGCCGTTTATCCAGGGTCACTTCGATGGTGAGCCGCTGTGGCAGGTCTTCAGCCCCTTCGCCCTGGCCCAGGCCCCTGGCTTCATGGATGTCGCCGCATGACCACCGCGACTACGCCCAAACCCCAGGCCGGCTCACGCAGCCGCTCACAGATCATCGTGCTGTTTATCGCGCTGATCGTGTTCATCATGCTGCTGTTCGCCAACTTCGCGTACCTCAACACCCAGTCCACCTACGACAAACAGTACATCGGCCACGCCGGTGAACTGCGCGTGCTGTCCCAACGCATCGCCAAGAACGCTACCGAGGCCGCCGCCGGCAAGGCCGCCGCATTCAAGCTGTTGGGCGAAGCGCGCAACGATTTTGCCCAACGCTGGGGTTACCTGAAAAAAGGCGACCCGCAAACCGGCCTGCCCGCTGCGCCCAATGCGGTCCGCGCTGAAATGCGCGCGGTGCAGACGGACTGGGAAGCGCTGCTGAAAAACACCGACGCGATCCTCGCCAGCGAACAGACCGTGCTGTCCCTGCACCAAGTGGCCGCGACCCTCGCCGAAACCGTCCCGCAATTGCAGATGGAATCGGAGAAGGTCGTCGAGATCCTGCTGCAACGTGGCGCGCCGGCCAGCCAAGTGGCCGTGGCCCAGCGCCAGTCGCTGCTGGCCGAGCGTATCCTGGGCGCGGTCAACACCGTGCTGGCCGGCGACGAAACCGCCGTACAGGCCGCCGATACCTTTGGCCGCGACGCCAATCGCTTCGGGCAGGTGCTCAATGGCATGCTCAACGGCAACCCCGGGCTGCGCATCACCCAGGTCGAAGACCACGATGCCCGTGCGCGGCTGGCGGAAATCGCCGAGCTGTTCGAGTTTGTCTCCGGCTCCGTGGATGAAATCCTCGAAACCTCGCCGCAGCTGTTCCAGGTGCGCGCCTCGGCGAGCAATATTTTCAACTTGTCGCAAACCCTGCTCGATGAAGCCTCGCACCTGGCCACCGGTTTTGAAAACCTGGCCAGCGGACGCAGCTTCGACACCATCGGCGGGTATGTGCTGGGCCTGCTGGCGTTGACCTCGATCATCCTGATCGGCCTGGTGATGGTGCGCGAAACCAACCGCCAACTGCACGAGACCGCCGAGAAGAACGAGCGCAACCAGAATGCGATCATGCGCCTGCTCGATGAGATCGAAGACCTGGCCGACGGCGACCTCACCGTGACCGCCTCGGTGACTGAAGACTTCACCGGCACCATCGCCGACTCCATCAACTATTCCGTGGACCAACTGCGCGACCTGGTGGCCACCATTAACCTCACCGCCGGGCAAGTGGCGGGTGCCGTGCAGGAGACGCAGGCCACCGCCATGCACCTTGCCCAGGCGTCGGAGCATCAGGCCCAGCAGATCGCCGAAGCCTCCACCGCAATCAACCAGATGGCCCAATCCATCGACCAGGTATCGGCCAACGCGGCCGAATCCTCGGCGGTGGCGGAGCGTTCGGTAGAAATCGCCAACAAAGGCAACGAGGTGGTGCACAACACCATCCACGGCATGGACAACATCCGCGAACAGATCCAGGACACCGCCAAGCGCATCAAGCGCCTGGGCGAGTCGTCCCAGGAGATTGGCGACATCGTCAGCCTGATCGACGATATTGCCGACCAGACCAATATCCTCGCCCTCAACGCCGCGATCCAGGCCAGCATGGCCGGGGATGCCGGACGCGGCTTTGCGGTGGTGGCCGATGAAGTGCAGCGGCTGGCCGAGCGTTCATCGGCGGCCACGCGGCAGATTGAAACCCTGGTGCGCGCAATCCAGGCCGACACCAACGAAGCCGTTATCTCCATGGAACAGACCACCACCGAAGTGGTGCGGGGGGCACGGTTGGCCCAGGACGCCGGGGTGGCCCTGGAAGAAATCGAAGGCGTGTCGAAAACCCTGGCCGCGCTGATCCAGAGCATCTCCAACGCGGCGCAGCAACAGACCTCGTCGGCGGGGCAGATCTCCCTGACCATGAACGTGATCCAGCAGATCACCACGCAGACGTCATCGGGCTCCACCGCCACCGCTGAAAGCATCGGCAACCTGGCGAAGATGGCGAGCCAGTTGCGCAGGTCGGTGTCGGGTTTCACCTTGCCTGCGGCCAAGCAGGTTGATGATTGAAATGCAGTCAAAATGTGGGAGGGGGCATTAGGGCTTGCCCCCCCCCACATTTGATCTCCATTTGTTTCAAGAACACCAGCAACCCACGAATTCTAAGCGGAGCAGTTATGGTTGATCGGCACGACTACGTGGCCCTCGAATGGGTCAAGGGCGACATTGCCGAAACCCTGAAACAGGCCCGTTCGGCGCTGGATGCGTTTGTCGAGACCCGCGACGATGACGTGATCAGCCAATGCCTGGCCGCCATCCACCAGGTGCATGGCGCGCTGCAAATGGTCGAGTTCTACGGCGCGGCGCTGCTGGCCGAAGAGATCGAAGAACTGGCCCTGGCGCTCCAGGCCGGGCAGGTCAGCCAGCGCGAGGAAAGTATCCGCCTGCTGCAACAGGCCCTGGGCCAACTGCCGTTGTACCTCGACCGTGTGCACAGCGCCCGCCGTGATTTACCGCTGGTGGTGCTGCCGCTGCTCAACGACCTGCGCAGTGCCCGCGGTGAAAGCCTGCTGTCGGAGACCAGCTTGTTCAGCCCGCAACTGCTGTCGATTGCGCCGCTTCCCGAGGACGCCCTGGCCCAACGCGCGCCGGCCGACGTTCAGGAGCAACTGCGCCAGTGGCACCAACTGCTGCAACAAGCCCTCGCCGGGCTGCTGCGTGAAGACCACGGCCCGAGCAACCTGGAAGACATGGCGCGGGTGTTCGCGCGCCTTGAAGCGCTGTGCCAGGGCGCGCCGCTGTTGCCGCTGTGGCAAGTGGCGTCGGCGCTGGTCGAGGGCATGCTCACCGGCGTGGTCGCCAACAGCCCGGCACTGCGCAGCCTGCTCAAGGCCAGCGACAAGCAGCTCAAGCGCCTGCTGGCACAAGGCATTGGCGGGATCAACCAGCCGGCACCGGATGAGCTGCTCAAGAGCTTGTTGTTTTACGTCGCCAAAGTCACTCGACCGACCCCGCGCATGCAGAGTTTGAAAGAACGCTACAGCCTGGATGAGGCCTTGCCCGACAGCGCGGTGGTGGATGCCGAACGCGCGCGCCTCGCCGGGCCGGATCGTAACGCCATGGGCTCGGTGCTCGGTGCGTTGTGTGAAGAATTGGTACGGGTCAAAGAGCGCCTCGACCTGTTCGTGCGCAGCGACCGCCAGCACACGAGCGACCTCGACGCGCTGCTGGCGCCCCTGCGACAGATTGCCGATACCCTTGCGGTGCTGGGGTTTGGCCAGCCGCGCAAAGTCATCATCGACCAGTTGGCCGTGGTATTGAGCCTGGCCCAGGGGCATCGTGAGCCCAACGACGCGGTGTTGATGGACGTCGCTGGCGCGCTGCTTTATGTGGAAGCCACGCTGGCGGGAATGGTCGGTACCGTCGAGCCGGAAGGCCACGAAGAAAGCCGTCTGCCCACCACCGACCTGACCCAGATCCACCAGTTGGTCATCCGCGAATCCTGCCAGTGCCTGCGGCAAGCCAAGGAGCTGGTGATCGACTGTATCGAAGCCGATTGGGACCGCCAGCGCCTGGAATCCCTGCCGGAACTGCTGAGCCAGGTGCGCGGCGCGCTGGCGATGATCCCCTTGCCCCGCGCGGCAAGCCTGATGCGTGGTTGTACCGATTACGTCGACGAACAGTTGATGGTCAGCGATCGCCCGCCGTCGGAGGTGCAACTGGAGCACTTCGCTGACGTGATCAGCAGCCTGGAGTACTACCTCGAACGCATGCTCCAGGACCCTGACGCAGCCGGTGAACGGGTGTTGGAACTGGCCACCCAAAGCCTGGCTGCGCTGGGCTACCTGCCCGCCGAAAAACCCTGGCGCCAGGCGCTGGCAGCACCCGATGGCGCGCTGTCGAGCGAGGTTGCGCCCAGCCAGTCCCAGTTCGACGCACTGGCCAACCCCACTTCGCGCCTCAATCCGCCTGCCTTGCAACGCCCCGGTAGCCTGCTGCCGCCGCCGGCCGATGAAGCGCCCATCGACGATGAACTGCGCGACGTCTTCCTCGAAGAAACCGACGAAGTCCTTGAGGTGCTGCACCGCCACCTGCCCAACAGCGCAGACAAAACTGCCCAGGGCGAAATGCGCCGCGCCTTCCACACCTTGAAAGGCAGCGGTCGCATGGTGCGTGCCCTGGTGCTGGCGGAGCTGGCCTGGGCCGTGGAAAACCTGCTGAACCGTGTGCTCGAGCGCAGCGTAGCCCTCGGCCCCGAGATACAGCAGGTGCTGGATGACGCCGTGGCCCTGCTGCCGGAATTGATCGCCGACTTCGCGACGGGCGACCAACACCAGCGCGATGAGGTCGACGCGCTGGCCGCCCGTGCCCACGCCTGGGCCAACGGCGCTGCCGCATCGGCCGCCGAACCCCACGATCCGATGTTGCTGGAGATATTCCGCAACGAAGCCCAGAGCCATCTGGACAGCCTCAACCACTTCCTGCAACAGGCCGCCGAGCATGTGCCGCTGCAAGTCAGCGATGAGCTGCAACGCGCCCTGCACACCCTCAAGGGCAGCGCCTACATGGCCGGTGTGCTGCCCATTGCCGAGCTGGTACGCCCACTGGATCACCTGACCCGCGAATACAAAGCTCATCGCCTGCCGCTGGACCTGGACGAAGTCGAGTTGCTGCTGGAAGCCGAAAGCCTGTTCCAGCGTGGGTTGCGCCAACTGGACCGCGATCCCCTGGTGCCGATCAAGGGGGCGGATGACTTGATCCACCGTACCCAGGCCCTGCTCGACCATCAACTCGCCGCGCAGCTGGACGCACCCAACACGGGCTCGCGAATCAAGCGCGACCCGCAACTGATCGCCAACTTCCTGGCCCAGGGCATGGACATTCTGCTCGACGCCGAAAGCCTGCTGCGCCGCTGGCAACAACACCCCGGCGAACGCCAGGAACTCACCGCGTTGCTGGATGAATTGACCACGCTGGGGGAGGGCGCGCACGTCGCCGACCTGCACGCCATCGATGAACTCTGCGAAGCCTTGCTCGACCTCTACGGCGCCGTGGAAGAAAGCAGCCTGGCGGTCAGCGAGCGGTTTTTCCATGAGGCCGAGCAGGCCCATGAAGCGCTGATCAACATGCTCGATCAATTGGCCGCCGGCCAGGAAATCATCCCTGCACCGGCCCGCGTAAACGCCCTGCGCGAACTGTTGGACGATGCTCTGGACCCTGCTGCCACCGGCCTGATCAAAAGCGACGGCAGCCGCGCCCTGAGCATCTCTGAACTGGGCGCCGCCACGGCGCAACTGCAGCATGAAACAGCGATCGACGATGAGCTCGTGGAGATCTTCCTCGAAGAAGCCGTGGATATCCTCGACAGTGCGGGGCAGTCCCTGAAACGCTGGCTGCTGGAGCCGGAGAGTGCGGCGCCGTTGTCGTCACTGCAGCGCGACCTGCACACCCTCAAGGGCGGCGCGCGCATGGCCGACATCGGGCCGGTGGGCGACCTGGCGCATGAGTTGGAGTGCTTGTACGAAGGCTTGGTGGATCGGCGCTACAGCTACTCCAGCGAGCTGTCTCAGGTGCTGATGGCCAGCCATGAGCGGTTGGCCTTGCAACTGGAGGAGCTGCAGCACCATCAACCCTTGAGCGACAGTGCCGAGCTGGTCGCCAGGTTGCGCGCGCTACGCCAGGGCGGCATGCCGGCTGCACAGGCCGCCCCACCTGCGGAAACGCCGGGCACCGACCCGGAGTTGCTGGACATCTTCCTCGAAGAAGCCGCCGACATTCTCGACAGCTCCGGCAGCGCCTTGCTGCGCTGGCAGGCCGAGCCGAACAATCGCCAGGAAGTGGAAACCCTGCTGCGTGATTTGCACACCCTCAAGGGCGGCGCACGCATGGTCGAGATCGGACCGATTGGTGACCTGGCCCATGAGCTGGAATTTCTCTACGAAGGGCTGTCCGCCGGTTTGCTCGCGCCGTCCGCCGAACTGTTCGCGTTGCTGCAAGGTTGCCACGACCGCCTGGCACAGATGATCGACGCCGTGGCGGATGGGCTGCCGGTGGGCTCGGTGGACAGGCTTATCGAACGGATCAAGAGCCTGGTTCACCCCAGCGATGAGCCAGTGGTGCCATTGGCGTTGCCCGCAGGCAAGGCCGATGCGGTGGTTGATCCCGCCGCCGACATGGTGAAAATCTCCGCCGACCTGCTCGACGACCTGGTCAATCTGGCGGGGGAAACGTCGATCTTTCGTGGCCGTATCGAGCAGCAGGTCAACGACGCGCGCATTGCCCTGCATGAAGTGGAAACCACCATCGAGCGTATGCGCGACCAACTGCGTCGCCTCGATACCGAAACCCAGGGGCGCATTCTCAGCCGTCAACAGGCCGAGGCCGAGCGCCTGGGCTACGAAGAATTCGACCCGCTGGAAATGGACCGTCATTCGCAGTTGCAGCAACTGTCCCGGGCGCTGTCCGAATCCGCCTCCGACCTGCTCGACCTCAAGGACACCCTCGACCGCCGCAACGAAGATGCCCATGACCTGTTGCAGCAACAGGCGCGCATCAATACCGAGTTGCAGGAAGGCCTGATGCGCACGCGCATGGTGCCCTTCGAGCGCATGCTGCCGCGCCTTAAGCGCATCGTGCGCCAGGTGGCGGGCGAGTTGGGCAAGGACGTGGAGTTCATCGTCGGCAATGCCGAGGGAGAGATGGACCGCAACGTGCTGGAGCGCATGGCGGCGCCGCTGGAACACATGCTGCGCAACGCCGTCGACCATGGCCTGGAATCACGCGATGCGCGGTTGCTGGCCGGCAAACCGGAGAAGGGCCGCATCACCCTGGACCTGACCCACGAAGGCGGCGATATCGTTTTCGACATGCGCGACGACGGTGCCGGTGTGCCTCTGGAAGCGGTGCGGCGCAAGGCGATCAAGCGCGGTTTGCTCGCCCCTCATCAAGAGATGAGCGACCGTGATGTGTTGCAGTTCATCCTGCAGCCGGGGTTCTCCACCGCGGAAAAGATCACGCAGATTTCCGGGCGTGGCGTGGGCATGGACGTGGTGCACGAAGAAGTGCGCCAGCTCGGTGGCTCGATGGTCATTGACTCGACGCCGGGGGAGGGCGTGCACTTTCGCATTCGCCTGCCGTTTACCGTGTCGGTCAACCGGGCGTTGATGGTGCAGTGCGCAGACGACCAATACGCGATCCCGCTCAATACCATCGAAGGGTTGGTGCGTGTGCTGCCCCATGAACTGGCGGGGCACTACCAGCAGGATCCGCCGCGTTATGAATATGCCGGCCAACGCTACGAGTTGTTTTACCTGGGTGACCTACTGCACACCGTCGGCCGCCCGAAACTATTGGGCCAATATCAACCCGTGCCGGTGTTGCTGGTGCAGTGCAATGAGCGCCGCGTAGCGGTGCATGTGGACGCCATGGCCGGCACCCGGGAGATTGTGGTCAAGGGCCTGGGCCCGCAATTTTCCGGGGTGCAGGGGTTATCCGGCGCGACCATCCTGGGTGATGGGCGCGTGGTCTTGATTATCGACTTGCTGGCGCATATCCGCGCCCGGCAACCGGCCTTGCCGGCGCAGCCGGTGGATGCTCCGTTGATTCTCAACGACCCGCTGAAAAAGCGCCCGCTGCTGGTGCTGGTGGTGGACGACTCGGTCACCGTGCGCAAAGTCACCAGCCGCCTGCTGGAGCGCAACGGCATGAACGTACTCACCGCTAAAGACGGCATCGACGCCCTGGCCGTGCTCGAGGAACATACGCCCGACCTGATGCTGCTCGACATCGAAATGCCGCGCATGGACGGCTTCGAAGTCGCCATCCATGTGCGCAACGACCCCCGGCTGATGCGCCTGCCGATCATCATGATCACCTCCCGCACAGGCCAGAAACACCGCGACCGTGCCATGGCCATCGGCGTCAACGACTACCTGGGCAAGCCGTACCAGGAATCGGTGCTGCTCGAGAGCATCGCCTACTGGAGCAAATCCCGTGCTTGACCACCGCACCAGCCAACTCACCGGCCTGCTCCTGCCCCTGGCCGACCGCCACCTGGTACTGCCCAACGTCGCCATCGCCGAGTTGATCGACTTCCAACGCGGCGAACCGGCCAGCGACGCACCGCCGTGGTATTTGCGGCAAGTGACGTGGCGGGATCGGCAAATCCCGTTGATCAGCTTTGAAGCGGTGTGCGGCGAGGCCAGCGTGACCGGCGAACGCTCGCGGATCGTGGTGTTGAATGCGCTGGGCGGGCGGCCGACGTTGAAGTTTATTGCAGTGGTGATCCAGGGAATTCCGCGCTCGTACAAGCTCGATAGCGAATTGAGCTATGTGGACGTGCCGCTGTGCCCATTGGAACTGGCAGCGGTGCAGGTGGGGGAGCATGTGGCGAAGGTGCCGGATTTGATGGGGTTGGAGGCGTTACTGGTCGAGTCTGGATTGGCTTGAGGCGCGGCGATCCGGTCCTGATTATCGATAAGTCTTAAAGTGTGTTTGCACATATGTGCGGCGAAGCTTGTAGGATGTTCGCCTAGCATCTCTCGTTAACCATAGGAACAGCGGAGCAGATAAGGGTGCGCGCGACCGCACACCACTTTCAAGGAGGCCTGTATGGCTGAAAAACCTATGGCTGATCTACCAGCCAACCCTCATTCCTCGGGCGAGGAGGGTATCCCTGCTCCGAGCGGGGCCGCCAACCTGATTGATACCGATTATGTAATCGGGCAAGACAACATCAAAGGCGAGTTTTCTTTTTCGCTGGATATCCATGGCAAGGTCTTCATTATTTCGGCGGCGACGATCGTGCTGTTCGTCATCCTGACGCTGGCCTTGCAGAACGAAGTCGAGCCGCTGTTCAGTGCGATACGCAATTGGTTGACCGCTCACCTGGCCTGGTTCTTCATGAGTGTGGCCAATATTTTCGTGGTGCTGTGCTTTGCGCTGATCGTTTCACCGCTGGGCAAGGTTCGCCTCGGGGGCCGGGACGCGAAGCCGGACCATTCGTACGTGGGCTGGTTTTCAATGCTGTTTGCCGCCGGCATGGGCATTGGCTTGATGTTCTACGGGGTCGCTGAACCCATGTCGCATTATGCGGCGTCGATGGGCGGTGTGACCCTTGATCCCAACGGTGTGCGCACCGATTGGGCGCCGCTGGGCGGTGCCGCGGGGGATATGAAGGCATCCGCCGACCTGGCAATGGCCGCGACCATATTCCACTGGGGCCTGCACCCTTGGGCGATCTATGCGATTGTCGCGCTGTCGTTGGCGCTGTTTTCGTATAACAAGGGTTTGCCGCTGTCGATACGGTCGATTTTCTACCCGTTGCTGGGTGAGCGTGTGTGGGGCTGGCCGGGGCATATCATTGATATCCTGGCCGTGTTCGCTACCTTGTTCGGCCTCGCGACATCCTTGGGGATCGGCGCGGAACAGGCGGCTGCGGGTATCGAATACCTGTTTGGTATCCAGTCGACGAACCTGAGCAAGGTGGTGCTGATTATCGGCATCACGCTGATCGCCCTGTGGTCGGTGCTGTCCGGCCTCGACAAGGGCGTCAAGATGCTGTCCCAGATCAACATGGGGCTGGCCTTGCTGCTGTTGCTGTTTATCATCATCGTGGGCCCGACCCTGGCTATCTTCAGCGGTTTCTTCCACAACCTGGTGACTTACGCCGAGTACCTGCCTGCGCTGTCCAACCCCTTCGGCCGCACCGACACTGAGTTCACCCAGGGTTGGACTGCGTTCTACTGGGCCTGGTGGATCAGTTGGTCACCGTTTGTCGGTATGTTCATCGCCCGCGTGAGCCGTGGCCGTACCGTGCGTGAGTTCCTGATCTCGGTGCTGTTGGTGCCTTCGCTGGTGTCGGTATTGTGGATGACCACCTTCGGCGGCACCGCCATTGACCAGACCACGCTCCAAGGCTTCATGGGCGTCAAGGATGCCGTGCTGGAGCTCAAGCTGTTCGCCATGCTGGGGCATTTACCGCTCAAGGAAATCACCTCGTTCCTGGGGATTATCCTGGTCATCGTGTTCTTCATCACCTCTTCAGACTCCGGTTCGTTGGTGATTGACACCATTACGGCAGGCGGCAAGGTTGACGCGCCGGTACCGCAGCGCGTGTTCTGGGCGGTCATCGAAGGCGTGATCGCCATTGCCTTGTTGCTTGGCGGCGGTCTGGTCGCGCTGCAGGCCATGGCGGTTTCCACGGGCCTGCCGTTCGCCATCGTGCTGATGCTGGGCTGTATTTCCCTGGTCAAGGGGCTGATGTCGGAACCAAGGTCCTGAATTTAACGCTGTGAATAAAAGGTGCGCTCAGGGCGCACCTTTTTTTGGGCGCGGTGCTTCAATCCCATAGCGTCTGGATCGGCGTGTCGGGCGAGTAGTGATGGGCGATCTGCGCCTGGAGCAATTCCGCCGCGGCCAGCGCATCGGTGAGCGCGTGGTGGGCGTGATAGCTGGGCAGATGATAGCGCTCGCGGCTATCGGCGAGCCTGATCGATGGCTGCGCACGGCGCAGCAGCCGGTCAAGCCAGCTTCGGTTGCCACGGTGCATGCGCGCTTCCAGTTGCATAGTATCGATGACCGGAAATTGCAGGCCCTCGCCCAACTGGCGGCGCAGTGCCTGGTCCAGAAAACCGCGTTCGATATTCCGGTAATGCACCACCATTACATTGCCGGCCATGGCTTCGAGCAATGCGTCCAGCACCTCGGACAACGGGGGCGCATGCAATACGTCCGAATGAGTAATGTGATGGAACGTCACCGAGTGTTCGTTCAACTCTGACGGCGGTTTGATGACCCAGTAGAGCGCTTGCCCACAGCGTATGCGCTTGAGCGTAAATGGGATCAGACCGATGCTCACAATGTTGTGAGCGTTGGGGTTGAGGCCGGTGGTTTCCACATCCATGGCCAACAGTTGCACCTGTTCTATCGGCGTCTGCGGTGCGACCGTCCCGGCGCGATAGAATTTTTGCAGGCTCGGATGGCGTGCTTCCTGCGCCAGGGTCCGGAACCGGCTCGCCCAATCCAGATGCGTGCAAGGCCCAGGCGTTGAAGAATGCTTCACGGGTTTGGCCGTCCTTTTGCCGGATAGCGAAACCGCAGGAAGCTCTGCGCATTGCTCAACACTTGGAAAGCTTCCTTGAGGTTATGCCGCTCGCTGGAGGAAAAACGCTCCGGCTCGATGTAGTTGTCTGGCGTTTCGCCTTGTTCCATGGCTTCAGCCTGGTGGCGGATGCGCACCATGGAAAGAAACTCCAGGGCATAACGTAGATGCTCGACGGCTTCCGGTTGTATCAGTTGGGTGCTGCTGATCGCCTCAAGCCGGTCAAGCGAGTTCTGCGCGGTGCTGGCACAGGCCAGGGCATGGATGCGAATCAGGTCGGTGAGCGGCGCGGTGCCGCGCCCCTTGAGATTGATGATGCGTTTTTGCCGCCCATCCGTTTCGACCACGAACGTGCGGAAAAACCCCAAGGGTGGCGTGCGGTTCAGGGCAATGCGCGCCATGGCATGCAGAAACGCTGGATGTCGACTGGATTTTTGCGCGCACAGCGTTTTGAGTGTCTGCACCAGTTCAAGCTGACCATACACGCCGTCCAGGTCGAAAAAGATGCAGCTATTGAGCAGCGTGGCGGGGTTGGGCTTTTCTATCCATTGCTCAAAGTAGGCACGCCACACGCGTAGCGGCTGACGCCACTGATCGTTAGTCGCCATGATGCCACCTTTGCAATAGCTGTAACCGCACGCCGCGAGGCCGTCGCTGACAAAGGCGGCGAGGCTGCGAAAATACTCGTCGTGCAGTGCCGGGTCGAAGCTGTCGTCGAGCACCAGGGCGTTGTCCTGATCGGTGACCAGCAATTGCTCATCGCGTGCCATCGAGCCCAGCACCATGAAGCAGTACGGTACCGGCGGCGGTCCCAGCCGCTTTTCGGCCAGCTCCAGCAGGCGCTGGGTGAACGCTCGGCCGATACCGGAAATGGCGCTGCCGATCATGTGCGCGGTAGCGCCATCACGCACCATGCGGATATAAGTGCCGCGTAGATCGCGCAGCAGTTCGCGCAGGCCTTCGACCGAGGTTTGGTTGGAGATGCGATTGACCAGGTACAGGCTGCTCTGGGATTCGTAGCGGATGATGTCCGACAAGTTGATCAGCCCCAGGGTGCGGCCCTTGTGCATCACCGGTAGGTGATGAATATTGCGGCGCAGCATCACCAGCATGGCTTCGAACACCGAATCGTCAGCTTGTATCGCTGCGGGATCGGAGGTCATGACCTCGCTGATCGCGGTGGCGGTGTCGCTGCGCGCCGCTGCGACTACGCGGGTGCGCAGGTCGCGGTCGGTCACAAGGCCCACCATCTTGGCGTGCGGCCCGTCGCCAGGCGCCATCACGACGACGCATGAAACGCTTTGCTCGGTCATCACCTTGGCGGCTTCGTGCACGGATGTGTCGGCGCTCACCCACACCAGGGAGCGCGAGATCAGCGCGCGACTTTTCAGCTGGATCAGCTCGCTCGCCCGTCCCTGGGACTCCACTGCGCTCTTAAGCCGGGAGTGCCCTTCGGCTTCGACGAAGTCCGCAAAGGTATCGTGTTGTGCGCACAATTCGGCGAACAACTCGGCGGGGATAAAGTAGATCAGGCTGTCTTCCAGCGCCTTGGCCGGAAAGCGCACTTTATTGCTGCGCAACAAGCCGGCCTGGCCGAAGAGATCGCCCTCGACCAGGCGGTTATAGAGCTCGCCGTTGCGTCGGTAGATTTCCACGGCGCCGCTGCGCACGTAATGCAGATGCTGGACAACCGCGCCCGCTTCAAGAATGTCGGCGCCTGCCTTGAAGTAACTGACCTCGATGCGACGGGCGATAGCCTCGAGCGATTCAAGCGGCAGCGCATCGAAAGGCGGGAAACGGTGAAGGTGGTCGCGAATCTCCTGTAACTCGATCTGCATGGAACCTCGGAGATGAAAGTAAGGGAAAAAAGCCGTCTCAAATGGCCGACGTTCCCAACCTTACCATTTGTGATCCGTTGCCGATTAAGTGGCGCATCCGCCAACGTTGCATTCGAGACGCCTCATAGGGTTTGCACCCGCTGCCTCGGCTTCATATCATCGCTGCGGGTGCGGTGTCGCGTGTTGCGCATTGCAGGTTAAATTCAAGCGTTGGTCGGGCCGCCATCGGAGTGCACCCGTGCCTGAAAAAAAACCGCTATCGCCCACCATTCCCCGTCCGCAAGTCTTGGCCGAGCGTGCCCTGTCTGCTCTGGAGCGGTTTTCCCATATCGAAGCGGTCAGCGGTATCGCGCTACTGGTGGCGGCCCTTGTGGCCCTGACCTGGGCCAACAGTCCTTATGCCGCCAGCTATGAACACCTTTGGCATACCCAGATAACCCTGGGTTTTGGCGAGTGGAGTGTTTCCAGGTCGCTGCACTTTCTAGTGAACGACGGTCTGATGACGATTTTCTTCCTGGTGGTTGGGGCTGAGATACGCCAGGAAATCCACGAAGGTGCCTTGGCCAGTTTCAAGATGGCCGTCTTGCCGCTGGGTGCAGCCTTGGGGGGCGTGGTGGTACCGGCCCTCATTTACCTGGCGATCAACCACGGCACTGAGGCCAGCCATGGCTGGGCCGTGCCGACCGCGACGGACATCGCCTTTGCGGTGGGCGTGCTGGCGTTGTTGGGCAAGTCAATTCCCGGCGGCGTGCGCATTCTGTTGCTGGCCTTGGCGATTATCGATGACATCGTCGCCATCCTGATCATCGCGCTGTTCTACACCGCCAGCCTCGATTTGAGCGGCGTCGTGATTGCCTTGGGCGGGGTGCTGATGGTCCTGTTGTTCCAGCGCATGGGGATCAGCAAGATGGTGCTGTACATCCTGCCAGGTGCGATCGTCTGGTACGGTCTGCTCAAGACCGGCGTACATCCCACGCTAGCCGGCGTGCTGCTCGGCCTGATGAGCCCGGTGCGCTCGATGCCGATGCGCGAGCGACCACTGGAAAGCCTGCAGCGCAACTTCCACGAATTGGTCGACAAGTTTTCTGCAAAGGGCCAGGACCCGCAGGCGGTGCATCAACCCCTCAAGCAGATACGCCAGGCGCAGCGCGAAATGCTCTCGCCCGTGCAGCGTATCCAGACCGCGCTGCATCCCTGGGTCGCGTTCGGCATCATGCCGTTGTTTGCCCTGGCCAACGCCGGGGTGAACCTGGCCGGCGCAAACCTCGACGAGGTGATGTCCCAGCACGTCTTCATCGCGGTGATCCTGGCATTGGTGGTGGGCAAGCCGGTCGGTGTCATCCTGGCCTGCGGGCTGCTGGTCAAATCGCGGTTGTGCCAGTTGCCGCAGGGTGTGACGTGGTCCGGCGTGGTGCTGGTGGGTTTGCTCGCGGGTATCGGCTTTACCATGTCGATCTTTATCGCCTCATTGGCGTTCAACGATGCCAGCCTGCTCTCCGCCGCCAAACTGAGCGTGCTGTGCGCTTCCGGCCTGGCGGCCGTGCTGGGATTGAGTTGGGGTTGGGCCCAGCGCAAGCGCGCCTGACAATCTGCGCAGGGAGAGCCCGGTGGGTGGGCTCTCGGATTTTCCCAGCAGGATTTTGCGCTGTGCATGAACTTGTCGCGTGCTGTCAGCGCGCCGGCTCTTCGTACCCGTCATCGCAAAAAACGATGACACGCAATTGCAAGTCCGACGGAACTGTTTAGGCGTACAAACGCCCAGCCAACCAACGGGCGTTTTTTGTGCTCGCTGCTTTATGGCGGCTGCGCGCAGGAGGTCTTCGGACCTGCTGGGTGTCGAGTTGGGGCAGTTGTTGGTGGATCGGGCGCTGGAGCAGATCAGCCCTTCACTGGGCTCAGCTTAGCGTTTGCTGATGCTCCATTACTCCAGCCGTAATGATCCGTCGCCCAGCTTGATTGATGGCCCCCTGAATCACTCCTAAGGTACAGCCCACGACAGCAAACCTCGTGGAGCGACCATGACAACAACAATAAACCCCGACTCGCGCTGGACGCGGCGGCGCGACGAGAAGCAGCGGCGGCTCGGGCGGGTCAAGCAGTACGCCGACGGGGCCGTGTTACCCAGCGACAGGATCGTCGAGGCACTTGAGGCGCTGATCCTTCCCGGCGACCGTGTGGTGCTGGAGGGCAACAACCAGAAGCAAGCCGACTTCCTCTCGCGCTCCCTGGCCAAGGCCGACCCGGCCAAGCTCCACGATTTGCACATGATCATGCCCAGCGTCGGGCGGTCCGAGCACTTGGACCTGTTTGAAAAGGGCATCGCACGCAAACTCGACTTTTCCTTCGCCGGCACGCAATCCCTGCGCATCAGCCAGTTGCTCGAAGACGGCCTGCTGGAAATCGGTGCGATCCATACCTACATCGAACTCTATGCACGGCTGGTGGTGGACCTGATTCCCAACGTCGTACTTTCCGCCGGTTTCATGGCCGACCGTGCCGGCAATATCTACACCGGCGCCAGCACCGAAGACACTCCCGCGCTGATCGAACCCGCCGCCTTCAGCGATGGCATCGTGATCGTGCAGGTCAATCAGTTGGTGGATGACGTCACCGACTTGCCCCGCGTCGACATCCCCGCCAGTTGGGTGGATTTTGTGGTGGTGGCCGACAAGCCGTTCTACATCGAGCCGCTGTTCACCCGCGACCCGCGCCATATCAAACCCGTGCATGTGTTGATGGCGATGATGGCGATCCGTGGCATCTACGAAAAACACAATGTGCAATCGCTCAACCACGGCATCGGTTTCAACACCGCCGCCATCGAATTGATCCTGCCCACCTACGGCGAATCCCTGGGCCTGAAGGGCAAGATCTGCCGCAACTGGACCCTCAACCCGCACCCCACGCTGATCCCCGCCATCGAAAGCGGTTGGGTGGAAAGCGTGCATTGCTTCGGCACCGAACTGGGCATGGAGAACTACATCGCCGCCCGCCCGGATGTGTTCTTCACCGGCCGCGACGGTTCGATGCGCTCCAACCGGATGTTCTGCCAATTGGCCGGCCAGTACGCGGTGGACCTGTTTATCGGCGCCACCCTGCAAGTCGACGGCGACGGCCATTCCAGCACCGTGACCCGTGGCCGCCTCGCCGGTTTCGGTGGGGCGCCGAACATGGGCCACGACCCGCGCGGTCGCCGCCATGGCACGCCGGCGTGGCTGGATATGCGTCACGACGATGCGCCGGTTGCGCTGCTGGAGCGCGGCAAAAAGCTCGTGGTGCAGATGGTCGAGACCTTCCAGGAAGGCGGCAAGCCCACCTTCGTCGACACCCTCGACGCCGTGGAAGTGGCGCGTAAAAGCGGCATGCCCCTGGCGCCGATCATGATCTATGGCGACGACGTCACCCACCTGCTCACCGAAGAAGGCATCGCCTACCTGTACAAGGCGCGGTCCCTGGAAGAGCGCCAGGCGATGATCGCCGCCGTCGCCGGGGTGACCGCCATCGGCATGCGCCATAACCCCAAGGACACCGCGCGCATGCGCCGCGAAGGCCTGATCGCCTTGCCCGAAGACTTGGGTATCCGCCGCACCGACGCCACCCGCGAGTTGTTGGCCGCCAAGAGCGTGGCCGACCTGGTGGAGTGGTCCGGTGGCCTGTACAACCCGCCCGCCAAATTCAGGAGCTGGTAAATGCGCGCCCTTAAACTGCACGAACTCAGCCTCGCGGATCGCCTGGCGGATATGGCCGTCGATGCGCTGATCGATGAAGCCGACCTGTCGCCCAAGCCCGCCCTGGTGGACCGTCGCGGCAACGGCGCCCACAGTGATTTGCACCTGGGGCTGATGCACGCGTCGGCGCTGTCGCTGTGGCCGATGTTCAAGGAAATGGCGGAGGCCGCGCTTGAGTTCGGTGAAGTCGGCTTGCCCTTGCGCGAAGCCCTCGGCCGTATCGGGCGCGAAGGTGAACAAGCGATGCTCGCCACCACCCATGGCGTGAACACCCATCGTGGCGCGATCTGGGCCCTCGGCCTGCTGACCGCAGCGGCGGCGCTGGAACCCCGCGCCATACCGCTGAATGCCGCCAGACTCGCGCTGCTTAACGACCGCTACGCGCCGCAAACCGCGAGCCACGGCGCCCAGGTTGCCCTGCGCTACGGCGCACGCGGTGCCCGTGAAGAAGCGCAACTGGGCTTCCCGTCGGTGCTGCAGCGCGGCCTGCCGCAACTGCACAAAAGCCGCCAACAAAACGCTGGTGAACAGAACGCGCGCCTGGACGCTTTGCTCGCGATCATGACCGACCTGGCCGACACCTGCGTGCTCTATCGCGCCGGCCTGGAAGGCCTGCATGCCATGCAGCGCGGTGCCCAGGCCGTGCTCGACGCCGGCGGCAGTGCAAGCCTCGCCGGGCGCCGCCAATTGCATGAGCTGGACCACCAACTGCTGGCCCTGAATGCCTCCCCCGGCGGCGCCGCCGACCTGTTGGCCGCCTGCCTGTTTATCGACCGCCTCGACGGAGCGTTGTGATGGAAACCTTATCCTTTGAATTTCCCGCCGGGCAGCCGCCAAAAGGCCGTGCGCTGGTGGGTTGCGTCGGCTCGGGCGACCTGGAAGTGCTGCTGGAACCAGGCACGGCCGGCACGTTGACCATCCAGGTACAGACCTCGGTGAATGGCGCCGAACAACGCTGGCAACACCTGTTCGAACGCATCTTCCAAGAGCAGACACCGCCGGCCCTGAACATTGATATTCACGATTTCGGCGCCACCCCCGGCGTGGTGCGCCTGCGCCTGGAGCAGGGTTTCGAGGAGATCGGCCATGACTGACTTGCTCGCTAAACACAGCTTCGTGGAACTGGGTGCGCGGCAGCGGGCCAAGGCCTTGTTGGATGCCGGCACCTTTCGCGAACTGATCGACCCGTTCCAGCGCGTCATGTCGCCCTGGCTCAGCCGCCAAGGTGTGGTGCCCCAGGCCGATGACGGGGTGGTGATCGCCAAGGGCAGCATCGGCGACTTGCCTGTGGTGATTGCAGCCATTGAAGGCAACTTCCAGGGCGGCAGTCTCGGTGAAGTGGGCGGCGCGAAAATCGCCGGCGCCCTGGAACTGGCCGCCGAAGACAACCGCAAGGGCATCCCGACCCGCGCGGTGCTGCTGCTGGAAACCGGCGGCGTGCGCTTGCAGGAAGCCAACCTCGGCCTGGCCGCGATTGCCGATATACACGCGGCGATTGTCGACCTGCGCCAGTACCAGCCGGTGATCGGCGTAGTGGCGGGCAGCGTTGGCTGTTTCGGCGGCATGTCCATCGCGGCCGGGCTGTGCAGTTACCTCGTCGTGACCCGCGAAGCGCGTCTGGGGCTCAATGGTCCGCAGGTGATCGAACAGGAAGCTGGGTTGGAAGAATACGACTCCCGCGACCGTCCCTTTATCTGGAGCCTCACGGGCGGCGAACAGCGTTTCAACAGCGGCCTGGCCGACCGTTACGTGGCCGACGATGCGGCGCAGATCCAGCAGACTGTCAGCGCGTTGTTGCAGCAAGGTGTGCCCGCCCAACAACGCAGTCGCCAGGCTGATTATTACCTCACTCGCTTGGCCGAGTTGGACGCCGTACCGCAAATCGACCCGGCGACGGTGCGCGAGCTGTATCAAGGAGAACGCTCATGAGAGGCTTGCAGTGGTTCAACGCATTGAGCGCCGGCGCTCCACCTGTAGAAGGTTTGCCGGCGTCGCTGAGGGTTGCCGACGGTGTATTGGGTGAGCAAAAGGTGCGCTTTGTCGCCGTGGTTACCGACGCGCAAAACCGCTTCCCTCGAGCGCGCAATGGCGAAGTCGGCCTGCTCGAAGGCTGGGGCCTGGCCAAGGCCGTCGATGAGGCCATCGCCCGCGGCGACAAGCGCCCGATCATCGCCATCGTCGATGTGCCCAGCCAAGCCTACGGCCGTCGCGAAGAGGCCCTCGGCATCCATCAGGCCCTGGCCGCTGCCGCCGACAGCTATGCCCGCGCTCGCCTCGCCGGCCACCCGGTGATTGCGCTGCTGGTGGGCAAGGCCATGTCCGGTGCGTTCCTGGCCCACGGTTACCAGGCCAACCGCCTGATCGCCCTGCGCGATCCCGGTGTGATGGTGCACGCCATGGGCAAGGCGTCGGCCGCGCGGGTGACCTTGCGCAGCGTCGAAGAGCTGGAAGCCCTGGCCGCCAGTGTGCCGCCCATGGCCTATGACATCGACAGCTATGCCAGCCTCGGTTTGCTGTGGGAGACCTTGTCGGTCAGCCAGATTGAACAGCCCACCGCGGATGATGTAGCGCGGGTCACTGATTGCCTGGTGCATGCGATCAAGGATGTCGGCAGCACCGATTTGCGCGGGCGCCTCGGCGCGACAAATCGCGCAGCCTCCAGCCACGTTCGCCAACTGCTGCGGGAACAATGGTGAACGCCCACGACTTGCTCTGGGGCATGACCCCGGCGCATGTGCCCGCCGATGCACCGGCCTGGGTGCTGGAGGCGCTTGGCGCCGGCCACCCGGTGGTAGTGCGCCGCGCCATTGCCGAACCGGGTTATGTGGCGGTCGGCGTGCGCGGGCGTTTGCGTGAGCAACGTTTTGCCGCGCGGATGCCGCTGGCGGCAGTGCAGCGGCGAGTGATACCGGAAGCGTTGCGCGGGGTGATCTCTCCGAGGGATTTACCCGCGTTGCGCGCGCTCGACCAACTGCGGCCGGTGCTGGCGCAGGAGACGTGGGGCGTCACAGGCAGCGCGGGTTTCGAGTTGGCCTGTGGGGTTGAAGCGCTGCATGCCCAGAGTGATCTGGATTTGATGCTGCGCACGCCCGAGCCTTTGGCCCGAGGTGATGCCGAAGATCTCCTGGCGATGCTTGATAGGGCTGAGTGCGCCGTCGACCTGCAACTGCAAACCCCGTTCGGCGCCGTCGCCTTGCGCGAATGGGCCAGCGGCTCACGCCGTGTGCTGCTGAAAACCGCCAGCGGCGCGCATCTTGTGCTCGACCCTTGGCAGGCCGTGGCATGAGCAACCTACTGGTGTTTCCGGGGCAGGGTGCCCAGCGACCAGGCATGCTCCAGTCGCTGCCCGAACCTGTGCTGGAAGAAGCCAGCGATGCCCTGGGCGAAGACGTGCGCCTGCTCGATTCCGCGCAAGCCCTGGCCAGTACCCGCGCCGTGCAACTGTGCCTGTTGATTGCCGGCGTGGCCCACGCCCGTCTGTTGGATCGCACCCCGGATTACGTGGCGGGCCTGTCCATCGGTGCCTACCCGGCTGCGGTCATCGCCGGTGCCCTGGCGTTTGCCGAGGCGGTAAAACTGGTGAGCCTGCGCGGCCAACTGATGCAAAACGCTTATCCACACGGCTACGGCATGACCGCGATCATCGGCGTGGAGTTATCCACCGTCGAAAAAATCCTCGCCGACATCCACAGCCCCGAAACCCCGGTGTACCTGGCCAATATCAACGCCGATAACCAGAGCGTGATCGCCGGCAGCGACGAGGCCATGAAACGTGTTGCCGCGCGCATCAAGGGCAATGGCATCGCCAAACGCCTGGCCGTCAGTGTGCCGTCCCATTGCGCGCTGCTGGCGCAACCGGCCGAGGCCCTGGCCCAGGCATTTGTCCCGCTCAAGGCGCCGCGCATCAGCTACCTGAGCAGCACCCGCGCGCGTCCGATCCACAACCCCGAACAACTTCGCGACGACCTGGCCTTCAACATGTGCCGCGTCGTTGACTGGCGCGGCACCGTGCAAAGCGCCTACGAGCGCGGTGTGCGCCTGCAAATCGAACTGCCCCCGGGCGCCGTGCTCACCGGCCTGTCACGCCGCGTGTTCGAGCAAGGCACGGTGATCGCCTGCGAAGGCGCACGCCTGGATACCTTGCAGGCCCTGCTGGAAGAGGAGGAGCGCCGCCACCGATAAAGCACTACCCAAGGCTGTCGAAGCACAAAAACAACAATTTCGATCGAGCACTTCGAGGACAACAACAATGATTATTTACGGTGTGGCGTTTTTGGCGCTCTGCACGTTGGCCGGCCTGTTTGTCGGTGAGCTGCTGGGTAAATGGATGGGTATCCCGGCCAACGTAGGCGGGGTGGGTATCGCCATGCTGCTGTTGATCGGCCTGGGCAGTTATCTCAGCAAACGTGGCTGGTTTACCAGCAAATCGGAGCCGGGCGTGAGCTTTTGGGCGGCGATTTATATCCCGATCGTGGTGGCCATGGCTGCCCAGCAGAACGTGTATGGCGCCATCAGTGGCGGGCCCATGGCGATATTGGCCGGGACGGTTGCCGTGGTATTGGGATTTGCCCTGGTGCCCGTACTGACGCGTATCGGCAACCATGAGCCGAGCGCAGTTGTTCCCACCAAAGAAGCCGGGTGATCGCCATGTACGAATCCATGATGAAAGTGATCACCGGTTACGGACTGATCAGCGGTTTCGCGGTGATCGGCCTGACCATGTGGGTGTCCTACTGGATTTCCGACACGTTTACCAAAGGCCGCCTGCACGGCTCGGCCATCGCCATTTTGCTGGGGCTGGTGCTGTCGTATGTGGGCGGTGCCTTCACCGGTGGCTCCAAAGGGGTAGTGGATATTCCATTGTTGTCGGGCATCGGCCTGTTGGGTGGGGCGATGCTGCGCGACTTCGCCATCGTTGCCACCGCTTTTGGCGTGAGTGTCGATGAGTTGAAGCGCGCCGGATACGTCGGCGTGTTGGCGCTGTTTGTCGGCGTGGGGTCTTCATTCGTGGCGGGGGTCGGGGTGGCCATGGCGTTCGGCTATACCGATGCGGTGAGCCTTACCACCATTGGCGCGGGTGCCGTGACCTACATCGTCGGCCCGGTCACCGGCGCGGCGATTGGTGCCAGTTCCGAGGTGATGGCGTTATCCATTGCCGCAGGGTTGATCAAAGCCATTCTGGTGATGGTGATGACACCGTTTGTGGCGCCCCTGATCGGCTTGAACAACCCGCGCAGCGCGGTGATTTTTGGCGGGTTGATGGGCACCTCCAGCGGCGTGGCGGGCGGGTTGGCGGCGACTGATCCCAAGCTGGTGCCTTATGGCTGTCTGACGGCGGCATTCTATACGGCGCTGGGATGCTTGCTGGGGCCGTCGCTGTTGTTTTTGATGATGCGCGGATTGGTGGGCTGACCTGCCCCCCAATCGCGGAGTGTCAGGCTGTCCCCTGCCGATTGGCATACATCCGACACTCCGCCAACAACGCCAGTAAGTTCGGATCACGCTCCTTGGCCTTCAGAAACACCACCCCGATATGCTGCTGCAACCGATACCGGGGTTGCAGCGGTATCAGCTTCACGCGGTTTTCATACACCGCCGCAATCCGCCCCGGCAGCAACGCATAACCCACCCCCGAACTGACCATGCTCAGCAGTGTGAAGATGTCATTCACCTGCATCGCCACCTTCGGCTCGAACCCCGCCTGCTTGAACACGCGGTTGCCGTCCTGGTGGGTGGCGAAGCCTTGGGTGAGGGTGATGAAGGTGGCATCGCGCACGTCGGCCAGGTCGATTTCCTGGTCGCGGTCGAAGGGCGAGTCGGCCGGGGTGGCGAGGAAAATGTCATCGGAGAACAGCGCAATCTGTTCGCAGTCGGGGTCGTTGGCGTGTTCGTCGAGGGAGATGAGGATCGCGTCGACTTCCATGTTCTTGAGCTTGTACAGCAGGTCGAAATTGGAGCCGAGGATCAGGTCGATATTGAGTTCGCTGCGCCTGATTTTCAGGCCCATGATCAGTTGCGGCACGGTCTTGACCGTCAGCGAATACAGCGAGCCGAGCTTGAAGCGTTCGGCAGAGAAACCGGCGGCTTCGCGGGTCAGGCGTACGCTGTCGACCACATCGGCGATCAGTTTCTGCGCGCGTTCTTCTAACACGTAGGCGCTTTCCAGCGGGGTGAGGTTGCGGCCCTCGTGTTTGAACAGCGGGCAGCGCAGGGCATTTTCCAGGGAGTGGATGGCGCGGTGCACGCTGACATTGCTGGTTTGCAGTTCGGCGGCGGCGCGGGCCAGGTTGCCGGTGCGCATGAATGCCAGGAAGATTTCCAGCTTTTTGAGGGTGAATTCTTCGTCGATCAGCATGGCCGTGGGCTCTTGTTCGAATGCGTCCGATTGTGCCCGCAAAACCGTGCGGCGTCCTCGGAACGTCACAAGACGCTTGCACTCTTATGCGCAAGGCTGGACGCTTGCCAGCCAGTCCCAGCGGCTACAGGAGGTCAGTGACAGATGTATCACGGGGAACGATTCAACGCCTGGAGCCATTTGCTCGGTGCGGTCGCGGCGTGTATTGGTGCCGTGTGGATGTTGGTGGTGGCGAGCCTGGACGGCAGCCCCTGGAAGATCGTCAGCGTGGCGATTTATGGCTTTACGCTGATGGTGCTGTACAGCGCGTCGACCGTGTACCACAGCGTCCAGGGGCGGCGAAAAGAGATCATGCAGAAGGTCGATCACTTTTCGATCTACCTGTTGATCGCCGGCAGCTACACGCCGTTTTGCCTGGTGACGCTGAGAGGCCCGTGGGGGTGGACGTTGTTCGGCATCGTGTGGGGGCTGGCGGTGATCGGCATCCTGCAAGAGATCAAGCCGCGCTCCGAGGCGCGCATCCTGTCCATCGTGATCTACGCGGTGATGGGCTGGATCGTGCTGGTGGCGGTCAAGCCGCTGATTGCCGCGCTGGGGACGGCGGGGTTTACCTGGCTGGCGGCGGGCGGGGTGTTGTACACCGTCGGCATCATCTTCTTCGCCCTGGAGGATCGCCTGCGGCATTCCCATGGGATTTGGCACTTGTTTGTGATCGGCGGCAGCCTGCTGCACTTTGTGGCAATCATGCATTACGTGCTCTGAATGTGGGAGGGGCGGTGTCCTTAGAGGCGCGCCAATAACTCGCCTGCGCGCTTGCTCAGGATCTCCAACAGGTTTGCCAGCATATGCGGCGGTGGTTCATCGGCGCGGGTCAGGGCGTAGAGGGTGATCGGCAGCGGCGGTGTGAGCGTGCGGATGCAGGTGGTGGCCGTTGAGGCGCCCAACGCCGTGAACGGATCGATGACCGTCAAGCCGGCGCCGGATTCCACCATCGCCCGGGCCAGGGAATAGGTTTGCACTGAAATCGTCACTCGAGGCGGTGGGTCGACATGTTCCAGGTAGCTGTCGAGTTTCGCCGCCAGCGGGTCAGCGCTGGACAGGCCAATCAACGGCGCACCCGCCAGCTCAGCCAGTGGCAGCGCCTGATGCAGTGCTGCGTCTGGCCAGTAGTTTTTCGACGCCAGGGCCACCAACACGCCATTGGCCAGCACCTGTGTGGTCAACCCAGGATGGCCGGAGAAGTTGAGGGTCAACGCCAGGTCGATTTCACGCATCAGCAGTTTTTGCACCAGCTCGCGGCTATGGTCGCTGGACAGCTCGCACGCGATGTCCGGGTAGTCGCGCTTCCATTCCAGAATCGCCGGTGGCAACAGCGACAGCGCCAACGCCGGGATTGCGCCAACCCGCACGCTTTGCCCTGGGGCGCGGCGCAAGCTCTTGGCCAGGCGTCGCACACCTTGCAGGCTCTCGGTGACTTTCTCGACCTCGCTTTCCAGCGCCAGGGCTTCCGGCGTGGGCTGCAATTTACCGCGCACCCGCAGGAACAGCGGAAAGCCTAGCTGCAACTCGGCATGCTGCAACACCTTGGTCACCGCCGGTTGCGACACATGCAGCAACTGCGCAGCCGCACTGACGGAGCCGGTCTGGCGGATGGCCTGGAAGATTTCGATATGACGCAAGCGCATGGCAAGTCCATAACCTTTGTTTATAGGTGGTCCATCTTTATTCATTGTCGCTGGCCTGTCACCTGCGCCTACGCTTGAGTCTACTTATTCAAGGGCTGGAGGTCGGGATGGCCAGGCAGGTTTGCATCATTGGCGGTGGGGTTATCGGCCTGGCGAGTGCTTATGCGCTGGTGCGTGCCGGCCATGAAGTGACGGTGATCGATGCGCGCGACACCTTGGGCAGCGAAACCAGTTTCGCCAATGGCGGGCAATTGTCCTACCGCTATGTCGCACCGCTGGCTGATGCGGGAGTGCCGCTGCAGGCGATTGGCTGGTTACTGCGCGGTGACTCGCCGCTGAAGCTGCGCCCCCGCCTGGACCCTCAGCAATGGCGCTGGATGGCCGCCTTTATCGGCGCCTGCCGGGGCTCGGTGAACAAGCGTAATGCCGCCCATTTGCTACGCCTGGCAAGCCTGAGTCAAAACACCCTGCAGCAATGGCGCGTCGACGATCGCTTGGACGCTTTCAACTGGCGGCGTAATGGCAAGCTGGTGACCTTTCGTAATGCCGACACCTTTGAGCGCGCGCGCAGCAAGGTCACCGATATCCTGCAACAACAGGTACTGTCGACGCTGGATTGTGCGCGCCTGGAGCCGGCGCTGGCGCAGGCGGCGGAGGAGTTTGTCGGGGGGATCTACACGCCGAATGAGGAAGTGGCGGACTGTCATGCCTTCTGCCAACAGCTGGCGGCACGCCTTGAAGCGTCGGGGCGCTGCACCTTTTTGCTGGGGCGCAAGGTCACCGGGATTCGCCATGCGGGTGGCGCGGTGCAGGCCATCGAGTTGGGTGGCGAAGTGATGCCAGTGGAACACCTGGTGCTCGCGGCCGGTCATCGCAGCGCCGAGTTGGCGTTGCCGGGGTTGTCATTGCCACTGTATCCGCTCAAGGGCTACAGCCTCAGCGTGCCGATTGGCGCGCAGCACCAAGCGCCGAATGTGAGCATTACCGACTACGACCGCAAGATTGTCTACGCGCGTATTGGCGAACAACTGCGGGTGGCGGCTATGGTGGATATCGTCGGCTTTGACGCCAGCCTTGAGCCCAAGCGCCTGGCGCTGATGAAACGTCAGGCGATCGAGACATTTCCTACAGCTGGCGACTATGCCCATGCCGTGGAATGGGCCGGTATGCGCCCGGCCACCCCGACCGGTGTGCCGCTGATTGGCCCCAGTGTCTATCGCAACCTGTGGCTGAACCTGGGCCACGGCGCCCTCGGCTTTACCCTGGCGTGTGGCAGCGGCCAATTACTGGCCGAACTGATCGACCACCACCTACCTTCCATTGATATGCAGGGCCTGGCGCCCCGCGCTGCATAAGGATGCTTCCATGACCATCAACCGAATCAGCAGCAACGACCGACTGTCCGGCGCCGTCACGTTCAAGGATCTGGTATTCCTTTCGGGCCAGGTGCCCGGCGAAGGCCAGGATGTGGCGACGCAAACCCGCGAAGTGCTGGCCAAGGTCGATGCGCTGCTGGCCCAGGCCGGCAGTGACAAGGATCATTTGCTGAACGCGACCATTTACTTGAAAGACATCGGCAGCGGTTTCGCGCCGATGAATGACGTATGGGCCGCCTGGCTATCGCCGGGGATGGCGCCGACGCGCACCACCTTGCAGGCGGAACTGGCACGGCCGAGTGTGCTGGTGGAAATCAGCGTGATAGCTGTACGTAAATAACGTTAAAGACCAACGGAGAATAACAATGAAAAAAATCCTGTTGACCGGCTGCACCCTGGGCCTTTTGCTGGGGGCACACGCCCATGCCAATCAGGCGCCGCTGGACGGTACGCTGGGCAAGATCGCCAACGCCAAGTCCATCACCCTGGGTTATCGCGACGCGTCGGTGCCGTTTTCCTACGTGGGCGATCACAGCGGCAAGCCGATGGGCTATTCGGTGGACCTGGCCAGCAAGATCGTCGAGCGTATCCAGCAGAAAACCGGGGTGGCCGACCTTAAGGTGAAGTACAACCTGGTGACCTCTCAGACGCGCATTCCGCTGGTGCAGAACGGCACTGTCGACCTGGAGTGCGGTTCCACCGGGGTGACCGCCGAGCGGCAGAAACAGGTGGCGTTTTCCTACGGGTTTATTTACGTGAAAGGCCAGTTGCTGACGGCTAAAGACAGCGGCATCAAGGGCTTCGCCGACCTGGGGGGCAAGAACGTGGTGACCACCGCCGGCACCACCAACGAGCGTTTTCTCAAGCGTTACAACGCCGAGCACAAGAGCAATATGTTCGTCATCAGCGCCAAGGACCACGGCGAGGCATTCAAGATGCTCGAGACGGGCCGCGCGGCCGCGTTCTATATGGACGATGCATTGCTCTACGGCGAACGCGCCAAAGCCCGCGACCCGCATAACTGGGTGGTGGTGGGCGAGGAACAGTCGCGGGAGATCTACAGCTGCATGGTGCGCAAGGATGACCCGCAGTTTCTCGCGGTGGTCAACGAGACCCTCGGCGACCTGTACCGCTCGGGGGAGATCAACGGGATTTACCAGCGCTGGTTTGAACAGCCGATTCCGCCCAAGGGCTTGAACCTGGAATTCCCGATGACCAGTGAGTTGAAGGCGATCATTGCCAAGCCGATCAGCGATCCGGTGGACTGATCACCTCCCACAGTTAGAAGTCGCCCCAGAGTTGTTGGGCGACGGCCAACGCGACGACGGGCGCAGTCTCGGTGCGCAACACGCGGGGGCCGAGGCGGGCGGCGTGGAAGCCGGCGCCTTGGGCGGTGTCGACTTCGTTGTCGGTCAGCCCACCCTCGGGCCCGATCAGAAACGCCAGGCTCGCAGGCTTGGCATGGCTGACCATTGGCTCGGCCACCGGGTGCAGCACCAGCTTCAGATCCGCCTCGACCTGCTTCAACCAGTCTGCCAGCAGCAACGGCGGATGAATCACCGGCACCGTCGAACGCCCGCATTGCTCACACGCGCTGATCGCCACCTGGCGCCAGTGCAGCAGGCGTTTGTCGGCGCGTTCGTCCTTGAGGCGCACTTCGCAGCGGTCACTGAAGATCGGTGTGATGGCGTTGACGCCCAGCTCGGTGGCTTTCTGGATCGCCCAATCCATGCGCTCGCCCCGGGACAGGCCCTGGCCGAGGTGGATGTGCAGCGGCGATTCGGCCTGGCCGGCGAAGCTTTCCGTCAGTTGCACGGTGACGCGTTTTTTACCGACTTCCAGCAGACTGCCCAGGAACTCCTGGCCGGAACCGTCGAACAATTGCACGGCGTCACCTTCGCCCATGCGCAGTACGCGGCTGATGTAGTGCGCCTGGGCTTCGGGCAGTTCGTGATCGCCGAGGCTCAGCGGGGTGTCGGTGAAAAAGCGGGACAGTCTCATTTCTGTTCTCTGGAAAAAGGTGTAGGTGTGCCGGCAATCAACCCGGATCGCGGAAGCCGGGATGGAAGTCCTTCGGCACCGCCACGCTGACTTTGCTGTTGGTGGCGATGTCGATGCCTTCGCTGGCAACTTCGGCGAGGAAGTCGATTTGCTCCGGCGTAATCACATAGGGCGGCAGGAAATACACCACGCTGCCCAATGGCCGCAGCAGCGCGCCGCGTTCCAGGGCGTGTTCGAATACCTTCAGGCCACGGCGTTCCTGCCACGGGTAAGCGGTCTTGGTGGCCTTGTCCTGGACCATTTCGATGGCCAGCACCATGCCGGTCTGGCGTACTTCCGACACATGCGGATGGTCGACCAAGTGCGCCGTTGCGGTGGCCATGCGCTGGGCCAGGGCCTTGTTGTTTTCGATGACGTTGTCTTCTTCGAAAATATCCAGGGTTGCCAGGGCCGCCGCGCATGCCAGCGGGTTGCCGGTGTAGCTGTGGGAGTGCAGGAAGGCGCGCAGGGTCGGGTAGTCGTCGTAGAACGCGTCGTAGACGTCATCGGTGGTGACCACGGCGGCCAACGGCAGGTAGCCGCCAGTCAGGGCCTTGGACAAACACAGGAAGTCCGGACGGATGCCGGCCTGTTCACAGGCGAACATGGTTCCGGTGCGCCCGAAGCCCACGGCGATTTCATCGTGGATCAGGTGCACGCCATAGCGGTCGCAGGCCTCGCGCAGCAGCTTGAGGTACACCGGGTGGTACATGCGCATGCCGCCGGCGCCCTGGATCAGCGGCTCGACGATCACGGCGGCGACGGTGTCGTGGTGCTCGGCCAGGGTCTGCTCCATGGCCATGAACAGGTTGCGCGAGTGTTCTTCCCAGCTCATGCCCTCGGGGCGCAGGTAGCAATCGGGGCTCGGCACTTTGATGGTGTCCAGCAGCAGCGCCTTGTAGGTCTCGGTAAACAGCGGCACGTCGCCCACCGACATCGCGGCGATGGTTTCGCCGTGGTAGCTGTTGGTGAGGGTGACGAAGCGTTTTTTGTTTGGCAGGCCACGGTTGAGCCAATAGTGAAAGCTCATCTTCAGCGCGACTTCGATGCACGACGAACCGTTATCGGCGTAGAAGCAGCGGGTCAGGCCCTCGGGGGTCATCTTTACCAGGCGCTCGGACAACTCGATCACCGGCTGGTGGCTGAAACCGGCGAGGATCACGTGTTCCAGTTGGTCGACCTGGTCCTTGATGCGCTGGTTGATGCGCGGGTTGGCGTGGCCGAAGACGTTGACCCACCAGGAGCTGACGGCGTCGAGGTAGCGCTTGCCTTCGAAGTCTTCCAGCCAGACGCCTTCCCCGCGCTTGATCGGGATCAGCGGCAGTTGCTGGTGGTCTTTCATCTGGGTGCAGGGATGCCACAGCACCGCGAGGTCGCGTTGCATCCACTGGTTGTTCAAGCCCATCGGTGATCTCCTCGAAGCGGTCCTGCGAGCGGCGCAGGTGAAACAATCGCGCAAGCCTATGCAATGGTGGCCCGGGTCACAAGCCATTGTGGGGAATTCGGAGTAAACGTAGGACGGACTGTCACGTTTCTTAGGAATAGTCCTTAATCCTTGGTTAACTTACTGTGCATACGCTCCAGATCGTATTTCTCGATATTTCAAAGCGAAATTTTCCGCTTTAATTCGATAGGTAAATCGCTAGTCTGGGCGCAGCTCTTACGGGATTAAGTACATGCAGCTACGTAACTCACCGGCCCGTTATGGCTGGGTCAGTATGGTTTTGCACTGGGGCGTGGCCCTGGTGGTGTTCGGCCTGTTCGCCCTGGGCTTGTGGATGGTCGGTCTCGACTATTACAGCGCCTGGCGCAAAGAAGCGCCGGACCTGCACAAGAGCATTGGCATCACGCTGTTCGCCATCATGCTGGTACGAATCGTCTGGCGCCTGATCAGCCCGCCGCCTCCGCCGCTGGCCAGTTACAGCCGCTTGACCCGCATCGGTGCCGCGTTCGGCCACGCGTTCCTTTATCTCGGGCTGTTTGCCGTGATGATCGCCGGTTACCTGATTTCCACCGCAGACGGTGTCGGTATCCCGGTGTTTGGCCTGTTTGAAATTCCTGCCGTGGTTTCCGGTCTACCGGACCAGGCAGACACCGCTGGCGTGGTGCACCTGTACCTCGCTTGGGTGTTGGTAGTCTTCGCCGGCTTGCACGGCGTGGCTGCGTTGAAACACCACTTTATCGATCGTGATGCGACCCTCACGCGAATGCTGGGGCGCAAAGCCTGATGTTCAACCTCGACTCACAAGGAATAGAAAGCATGTTGAAGAAGACCCTCGCCGCTCTGGCAATCGGTACAGCGCTGCTGTCTGCAGGTCAGGTGATGGCCGCTGACTACAAAATCGACAAGGAAGGCCAACACGCCTTCATCGACTGGAAAATCAGCCACCTGGGCTACAGCTACATCCACGGTACCTTCAAGGACTGGGATGGTACGTTCAGCTGGGATGCCGCCAAGCCTGAAGCCAGCAAAATCGCAGTCGACGTGAAAACCGCCAGCCTGTGGTCCAACCACGCTGAACGTGACAAGCACATCGCCAGCAAGGATTTCCTGGACGTTGCCAAGTTCGCGGACGCCAAGTTCGTGTCCACCGCGGTTAAATCCACCGGCGAAAAAACTGCTGACGTGACGGGCGACCTGACCTTCCACGGCGTGACCAAGCCTGTGACCTTCAAGGCTACGTTCAACGGTGAAGGCAAGGATCCATGGGGCGGCGAACGTGCTGGCTTCAACGCCAAGACCACGCTGGACCTGAACGACTTCGGCATCAAAGGCCCAGGCCCGACTTCCCAGACTGTCGACCTGGACATCTCGCTGGAAGGCGTGAAAGCGAAGTAATGCTTCGCAGGCAGGAGCGAGCAAGCTCGCTCCTACAGGCAAAAAAAACCCGTATCTCGCGATACGGGTTTTTTTTATGCCTCGCGGTTGCGGGTCAGCAATGCCGGTTTTTCACCACGAGGACGGCCTGGCAGTTGATCCAACTGCTCAGGTGTCGGGAAGCGATCAGCCTTCGACTCCTTGTGGATGATCTTCGGCGCCGGGCCGCCACGCGGGTTTTGCACCGCTGGCTCGGACAGCCGCGGCTGGTCATCACGGGCCGGGCGGCGGTTGTTGCTGCGCGAATCTTCGCGACGCGCCTGGCCGTCACGCGGTGCACCGTTACGCGGGCCGCTGCGCTTGGCCGGCGGGGTGCCGGTCGTGCCGCCGCTGCTGTTGCGCGGGCCGTTCTGACGACCGCCCTGAGGCTGGCCGCCACGTGGAGCGCCAGTCCCGGCAGCTGCGCCCGGCGCCGGAGCACCTGGACGACGGCCACGGCCCTGGGCTGGTTTGGCCTGGGGTACGTAGTCAACGCGGTTACCAAAGTTATCCACGTCGTCGTCGAGGAACTCGTCGGGGGCGCGGTCGGCTGTGGCACGTGGCGGCTGGCTCGGCTGGCGCTGTTCGCGGGCCGGGGTGCCTTCACGGGGCTTCTGCTCGCGGGCTGGGCGTTCGCCACGGCCGTTGGTGGGCGCTTTTTCCTTGCCGCCTTTGTCTTTGCCCTTGTCGCGACGACCACCGCCACCACCGCCGCCATTCGGGCCATCGCCCTTTGGACCGCGTGGGTTACGTGGGTTGCGCACGTCCGGACGTTCACGCACTTCAGGCTTCTCGGCCTCAACGGCGCTGGCATCGAAGCCCATCAGGTCACCATCGGCGATTTTCTGCTTGGTCATGCGTTCGATGCTTTTCAGCAGTTTCTCTTCGTCCGGAGCAACCAGGGAAATGGCTTCACCCGAACGACCGGCACGGCCGGTACGGCCGATACGGTGCACGTAGTCTTCGTCGACGTTTGGCAGCTCGAAGTTGACCACGTGTGGCAACTGGTCGATGTCCAGGCCGCGTGCGGCGATATCGGTGGCGACCAGGATGCGCACTTCACCGGCCTTGAAGTCGGCCAGGGCTTTGGTGCGGGCGTTCTGGCTCTTGTTGCCGTGGATGGCGACGGCGGTGAGGCCGTGCTTGTCCAGGTACTCGGCCAGGCGGTTGGCGCCGTGCTTGGTGCGGGTGAACACCAGCACCTGTTCCCAGGCGCCGGCAGTGATCAGGTGCGCCAGCAATGAACGCTTGTGGCTGGCAGCCAGGCGGAAGACGCGTTGCTCGATACGCTCGACCGTGGTGTTCGGCGGCGTGACTTCGATACGTTCCGGGTTGTGCAGCAGCTTGCCGGCCAGGGCAGTGATGTCTTGGGAGAACGTTGCCGAGAACAGCAGGTTCTGACGTTTGGCCGGCAGGCGGGCGAGGACCTTCTTCACGTCATGGACAAAGCCCATGTCGAGCATGCGGTCGGCTTCGTCCAGCACGAGGATTTCCACGTGGGACAAATCGACGCTGCCTTGGCCGCACAGGTCGAGCAAACGACCGGGGCACGCCACCAGCACGTCAACACCGCGGGACATGGCCTGAACCTGTGGGTTCATGCCGACGCCGCCGAAGATGCAGGCGCTGACGAACTTCAGGTCGCGGGCGTACAGCTTGAAGCTGTCGTGCACCTGGGCGGCGAGTTCGCGGGTAGGGGTCAGGACCAGTACGCGCGGTTGGCGCGGGCCGTGACGCTGGGATTTGTCCGGGTGACCGTTGGGGAACAACCGCTCCAGAATCGGGAGGGCGAAGCCGCCGGTTTTACCAGTACCTGTCTGAGCCGCAACCATCAGGTCGCGACCTTGCAACACGGCGGGAATAGCCCGCTGTTGCACCGGAGTAGGCTCGGTATAGCCCGCTGCCTCGATGGCGCGGACTAAAGCCTCGGAGAGACCGAGGGAAGCAAAGGACATGAGTAATCCTGTTTTAGTTAGGGCTTGGCCCAAAGGGATAATCTTGCCGGGCGTGAATGGCGCTTAGGGGAGCGCAATCCCGTCCGGTCCTGCTGCGTCTGGCGGGCACTCCACCGGCTCGCGCGGGCTGAAAGCTGCGCAGTAGCGGGGTTGGGTGCCTTTTTCAGGACCTCAGCGGCCGGGCGTGAGCCTGGCGGAAAGGCCGGAGTATAACAGAGCAATCACGGCGCGCTGCTTTCCTGCTGCTCAACGGTGCCTCCGGGCGCTGTTTTGGCTTGGATTCCACCATATTTGGCGCTCAAGGCGGCGTAGGCCGGCTCCTGTTTGAAACGCTTGAGTTCGGCGGCAAAGCGTTGCACCAGCAGGTCCATCCCCGCGCCACGGCGAACGGCAAGGTATTGCTGCTGGCGGCTGACCACAACGGGAGCCTGGCTGACCTTGTCCTCCAGGCCCAGCGTCTTGATCACATGCTGGCCGACCCGGCGGTCGGTGATCGCCAGGTCGATGCGCCCCAGCAGCAATTTGCCGAAGTTGGCCTCATGGCTGGGGGCCGGCTCGCGGTTGAACGCGGCAGAGTCGCTGAAGGGGGCGCTGTACAGGTAGCCTGGGGACGTGCCGACAGTCAGGCCGCCAAGGTCGTCAAGGCTTTGGACCGGGTAAGGGCGCTCGTTGGCGTAGAACATCACGAACTCCACTTCCGACAACGGTTCGCTGGGGTACAGCAGCAGCGCGTCGCGGTCGTGACTGTGGAAAATATCCAGTGCGCCATCGGCATTGCCCTGGTCAAGCATGGCCAGACAGCGCTTCCAGGGCAGGAACTGCCATTGCACATCGACCCCCAGGCGCTGGAACACGATCACCGTGGTTTCGTAGTCCAGCCCGCGCATGGCGCCGTGTTCTTCATACACGTAAGGCGCCCAGGGCTCGGTGACAATGCGCAATTTCTCGCCATAAGCGGCCAGGCTCAAGCAAGTAAAAAGCGCAGCGGTCAACAGCTTCAGAATGACGGGCATGCCCCGAGGTTACGACGCCCGCGCGCTAAAGAGAAGCTCTGGCACACGCATCTGCGGGCAGCGCTATTTTGTCGGTGAAGTCATCAGGTGTGCGTAGATGGCTGCACGTCGCTCGCCCAGAATCAGGCGCACCACAGGGTTGGCGAACCAATGTTCGAGCTGGTGCGCGTCGACCGGGCATTTTTGCCGCTCTTCCTGATTCTGCAGGGCCTTGTCCCACCAGACCGGGCCACAGGCCTGGTCGAATTCATTTTCGTGCTCGTAGCAGCCGTAGAGGATTTCGCGGATGAACTGCTGCTTGCGTTTGGGCAAGGCCAGGGTGATCAGCTTGTACATCAAGCGCTGCAGGCGCGGCGGACGAGGCAGGTGGGCAGACACATTGCGGGTGTCGGCCAGGGCCTTGGCGCAGATGGGGTCTGCGGCGTGCTTGGTGATCCACGCCTTTACCTTGGCGCGGAACAGCTGCTTGCGGCTCCAGTAATGGTGGATCAGGTCGGGACACTGGCGCACGTTGAGCGTGCGGTACACGGCCACTGACAGGCAGAATTCTTCCAGGGTGTAGGCGCCCCGGGCCATCGGGAACAGTTCGTCCATCAACTCGATCGAGCGATCAAGGATGTGCGCGTCTTGCCGGGCCAGGCCCATGACGCCGGAGTTGAGCAGCCACATGTCGTCGTCGGCCAGGCCTTTGTCTGCGAGGTGCTTGGCCATGGTTTCATACAGCACGCTTTCGCGGTTGTCGCCGTACTTGGCCTGGAAGGCATTGCACAGCACGGTACCGGGCGCGACGCGTTCGAACAGCGCCATGGGCGAGTCGTGGAAAAAAGTGTCGGTGTCGATCAACAGCGCGCGCTCCGCTGTTTCCAGCACCTGGCGCAACAGCACATGTTTGGTGCGGAAGTGGTAGCCGTGGGGCTCGCTCCAGCGTCTGCGCGTGGCGTCGTCCAGCGTGTGAACCTGTACCGGCAAGCCGCGATAGGGGGCCGGGTTGTCGCTGAACACCTGGATGTCCAATGGCATGTCCTGGGGGCCGCCCAGTTGGGCCAGGGCACTGGCGATGCTGAATACGGCTTCCTGATGATAGGTCTCGGCGCCGAATACCAAGTACACCAGTTGCGGGCGGAGAGTCGGGGACGCTGTATTCATGTACTGCAGGCTTCCTTTCCGGAGATATATAGACGAAAAAAACCCCCGTAATAACGAGGGCCGGGTACAGCGATTAAACCAGCCTAGCGTGGCAGTTTAAGGTTGTTCCAGATCGCGAGGCTTGGTTCAGCCTGGTTCAGGGTATAGAAGTGCAGGCCTGGCGCGCCACCTTGCAACAATTTTTCACACATATTGCTGATCACCTGCTCGCCGAACGCCTGGATGCTCTTAACGTCATCGCCATAGGCTTCCAGTTGCTTGCGCACCCAGCGTGGGATCTCTGCACCGCAGGCGTCAGAGAAGCGCGCCAGCTTGCTGTAGTTGGTGATCGGCATGATGCCCGGCACGATCGGGATGTTCACACCCATGGCCTGTACACGCTCGACGAAGTAGAAATAGCTGTCGGCGTTGAAGAAGTACTGGGTGATCGCGCTGTCGGCGCCGGCGTTGGCCTTGCGTACGAAATTCTGCAGATCGTCTTCGAAATTGCGCGCCTGGGGGTGCATCTCCGGGTAAGCGGCCACTTCGATATGGAAGTGATCGCCGCTTTCTTCGCGAATGAAGCTCACCAGGTCATTGGCGTGGCGCAGCTCACCGCTGGCCATGCCCATGCCGGACGGCAAGTCGCCACGCAGGGCAACGATGCGCTTGATGCCGGCGGCCTTGTATTGGGTGAGCAGGCCGCGCAGATCGGCCTTGCTGTCGCCCACGCAGGACAAATGCGGAGCGGCGGGAATTTTGACTTCGCTTTCAAGTTGCAACACGGTGTTGATCGTACGATCGCGCGTCGAACCGCCCGCGCCGTAGGTGCAGGAGAAGAAGTCGGGGTTGTAAGTGGCCAACTGCTTGGCAGTCGCCATCAGTTTTTCATGCCCAGCATCGGTCTTGGTGGGGAAGAACTCGAAGCTGTAGCGACGGTCTTGGGACATGGTCATACCCTTTGAAACTCAGAAGCCGACTGTGCAACCCATCTGCACTGTAGGCGCGAGCTTGCTCGCGAAGAACGTCAACGATAACGCGTAGAAACAGGATGTACGCGGTGTCCTTGAGTTTTTCGCGAGCAGGCTCGCTCCTACAGGTAGAGCAGGTTGGGCTGATTACTTAGTAGCGATAAGCGTGCGGCTTGAACGGACCTTCGACGGTCACGCCGATGTAGTCGGCCTGGGTCTTGGTCAGCTGAGTCACCACGCCGCCGAAGCCGCGGACCATTTCCAGGGCCACTTCTTCGTCGAGTTTCTTCGGTAGTACTTCCACGGTCAGGCGCTCGGCTTTCTGGGCTGGCGACAGGTCGGCGTATTTCTGGCCGAACAGGAAGATCTGGGCCAGTACCTGATTGGCGAACGAGCCGTCCATGATGCGGCTTGGGTGGCCTGTAGCGTTGCCCAGGTTAACCAGGCGGCCTTCAGCCAGCAGGATCAGGTAGTCGTCGTTCTGTGGGTCGAAAGCGCCAGCGCCGGTACGGTGAACCTTGTGTACCTGCGGCTTCACTTCTTCCCACGCCCAGTTCTTGCGCATGAAAGCGGTGTCGATCTCGTTGTCGAAGTGACCGATGTTGCACACCACGGCACGCTTTTTCAGGGCCTTGAGCATATTGGCATCGCAGACGTTGACGTTACCGGTGGTGGTCACGATCAGGTCGATCTTGCCCAGCAGGGCCTTGTCGATGCTTGCTTCGGTGCCGTCATTGACGCCATCGATGAACGGCGAAACCACTTCGAAACCGTCCATGCAGGCTTGCATGGCGCAGATCGGGTCGACTTCGGAGACTTTAACGATCATGCCTTCCTGGCGCAGGGACTGGGACGAACCCTTGCCCACGTCGCCGTAGCCGATCACCAGGGCTTGCTTGCCCGACAGCAGGTGGTCGGTGCCGCGCTTGATGGCATCGTTCAGGCTGTGACGGCAGCCGTACTTGTTGTCGTTCTTGCTCTTGGTCACGGAGTCGTTGACGTTGATGGCCGGGATTTTCAGCTCGCCCTTGGCCAGCATGTCCAGCAGGCGGTGCACGCCGGTGGTGGTCTCTTCGGTCACGCCGTGGACGCGGTCGAGGATCTGCGGGTACTTCTTGTGCAGCAGCTCGGTCAGGTCGCCGCCGTCGTCGAGGATCATGTTGGCATCCCAAGGCGCGCCATCTTTCAGGATGGTTTGCTCCAGGCACCACTCGTACTCTTCTTCGGTCTCGCCTTTCCAGGCGAATACCGGGATACCGGCGGCGGCGATGGCGGCAGCGGCCTGGTCTTGAGTCGAGAAGATGTTGCAGGACGACCAACGCACTTCGGCGCCCAGGGCCACCAGGGTTTCGATCAGTACGGCAGTCTGGATGGTCATGTGGATGCAGCCGAGGATCTTAGCGCCCTTGAGCGGTTGCTCGGCGGCGTACTTGCGACGCAGGCCCATCAAGGCTGGCATTTCGGATTCGGCGATAAAGGTTTCGCGACGGCCCCAGGCGGCGAGGGACATGTCGGCGACTTTGTAGTCGTTGAAATCTGCAGGCGTAATTACAGCGCTCATGAAGAGCCTCCATTCGTAGTGTGCGAATGGGCGCCGTTGTGCGTTTAGTATCAGGCCAGGGCAACCAGGCCGGACAACGCCCCATCCGAGCCTGACAGGTTGAACCTGCTGCAGCGCCCCTCGGACAGGTGGCGGGAGAAACGGTATCAACTGAAGATGACCGTTTTGAAGCGGTGGCGATTATAGCCGTGTACGCGATACTTCCCAAGCCTTTCTGTCGGCGGCATGCAGATCGCGCATGGGGTTGATAGGCAACGGCGCATAGAGCTTGGGGGCAGGCTCTGCCATGATGTTGCCCATCATTTGGCAAGACGCTTTGGAGTGACCATGAACTTCCACACCCGCAAATGGGTAAAACCTGAAGACCTCAACCCCAACGGCACCCTGTTCGGCGGCAGCCTGCTGCGCTGGATCGACGAAGAAGCGGCCATCTACGCCATCGTCCAACTGGGCAACCAGCGCGTGGTGACCAAATACATTTCCGAAATCAACTTTGTCAGCGCCTCGCGACAGGGCGACATCATCGAACTCGGGATCACTGCCACCGAATTTGGCCGCACCTCCATCACCCTCACCTGTGAAGTGCGCAACAAGATCACCCGTAAAAGCATCCTGACTGTAGAGAAGATGGTCTTCGTCAACCTCGGCGAAGACGGCTTGCCCGCGCCCCACGGCCGTACCGAGATCAAGTATGTAAAGGACCAGTTCCAGGAAGATGACATTCGCGAATAATTACATGCCACCGGTTTGATTTCTGTTGCCAGGTTGTTCCGGGTGGATCTTTTCCAGGCTCTCTCGTCACTCAGGATTACACCCCCGCAGAGAGAGTCAGTGCATGAAAGTGCTCAATCCGGTCACTCCTGTTCAGTCTCATTTGCATGGAAATGCCGGAGTCAGCGCCGATCACACGGCGAAGACGTTGTTGGTGGACAGTGGCGGCGAGCGCAATCTGACCCTCCTTCGCGATCCTCAAGGGCGGGTGGAGGTGGTGTTATCGCCGCCGCCCGTCACGCATTTGGTGCTCAGTGGTGGTGGGGCCAAGGGCGTCGCTTTCTCGGGAGGCGTGCAGGCACTTGAAGACGCAGGGACACTGGAAGGCATTCGGGTGATCTCCGGTTCCTCCGCCGGCGCGATTTCCGCAGCTTTGGTTGCCAGTGGCATGGGGGCGGCAGCATTCGATGGGCTGTCGGACAACATCAATCTGCCCAGTCTGCTGAACAGCAAAGACCCTGTGACGGCCTGGTTGCAGGAAGCCAGTTCGACGCTTGGCAAGCATGTGGGGCGCTTGCCGGGCCTGGCCGGCAACATTTCCCAGTTGCTGATGACCCTGCTGCCACGTCTGAAAACCGCTGCCGTTCCGCTGGAGGAAATGATCCGCGACGAGTCGCGCAAGGCGCTTCTTGGTCATATTGCCGACACTCCCAGAGAAACCCGTCCCGCCGAAGTCATGTGCATTGCTGACAAGCTCAGTGCAGGTGGCGCGCCCACGTTTGCCGACCTTGAGGTGTTAAGTCGCAATATTCCAGCGGTCAAGCAACTCAATATCACGGGTACTGGCATGTTTGGTGGGCGCCCACAGTTGGTAGTGTTCAACAGCAGTTTGACTCCGGACATGGATGTCGCCCGCGCCGCGCGTATTTCGGGTTCGTTGCCCGTACTGTTCAAAAGTCCTGTGGAACAAGGGCATGGCTTCCAGATGGCATCTGAAACCACGGCCTTTCAGGACGGTGGCCTGCTGCTCAATACACCAGCGTCAGGCGTGGTGGACCGTTTGTTTTCCGAGAGCCCCCTGAGCAAGTCTGAGTCGCTGATCATCAAGTTCGAGTCAGACCCCGTCGGGGCGCCAGCCCAACGTGGCGGTTTTTTCAGCAGCCTGGTCGACTGCATCACGGGAACACCCCACTCGGCCGCCGAGGCTTACCAGGATAAAAGGCTCGAAGCATTTGCCGACCAGACGCTGGCGTTGCCACTTAATACGGAAAAAGGCGATTTTCGCGGCCTGCTCAACGGTACGGTCAACTTCACCATGAAGGATGAGTACAAGCAGCACCTGCAGGAGAGGGCGCGTGAAGCGGTGGAGGGGCATCTGCAGCGTCGTGCCACGACGCGTGAGTCTCACTCGTTCGGTACGCTGGATGAAGCGGTGCTGGCGATGGATGATAAAACACTGGCCAGTGTGCAGCCGGCATTGCAGAAAGACACGGCCGCTACCAGTGTGCTGATGTTTCGAGAAGAAGCGAAGCAGGTGTTGCACGCCCTGGACCGTGCGATTGCTGCGGTCGAGAAGTCCCATGATAGCTTGCTGTTCACACCGAAGCTGTCGTCGGCAGTTCGTAATCTGGATGCACTTGCCCGCAGTCCCGAGAAAATCGAATGGTTGGGACGGCGCTTGAATGACCCTGACCAGCATAATTTCCAGGCGTTGCTGCAAGTGGCTGCCAAACGGGGGGCCGGTGATGCTTCACCCTCTTCCAGGGTCATGACCTGCGCTGTCGCTGAAATGAAGCGGCGCGATATCGCGGTGAGTGCCGAGAGCTTTACGCGGGAGGTCATCTACCCATCGTTGTTCCGACCAGGCCAGCCGGCGTCGAATGTTGAACTGTTACAGCGCGCAGCCCGAGACTTGGCCGAGGCCACTTCGCCACTCGCGTTCAACCGTGTGCTCGATGACCTCAGCGAAAAATACCAGGCGCGCAACAAACCCTGGAGCACGCCTTCCAGTTCCACCACTGTGGAGATGGCCAAGGCTTGGCGCATGCCGGTTTAGTTGTCTGGTCACTGAACAGCTACCGCGCCAGCATGTCGTAGCTACAGGCACCCCTCGGACTCTGGAACATCATGGCTACCCACGAAGACGGCAAGACCCCCAACCTGTCGCAGGAAGAGCAACAGGACGTGGACAAGAACCAGCCACCCCGCGCCGCGGTGCTCCACGAAATCATCCGTACCCAGGGCGACCAGGAGTTGGAGCGCAGCGTCGCCGCCTTGTGGTGGTCGGCCCTGGCCGCAGGCTTGACCATGGGCCTGTCGTTGATGGCCATGGGGCTGCTCAATTCACGCCTGCCGGACGGCGAAGCGTTCAAGGTGATCGCCAGCTTCGGCTACTGCGCAGGCTTCCTCGCGGTGATCCTGGCGCGTCAGCAACTGTTCACCGAAAACACCCTGACCGCCGTGTTGCCGGTGATGAGCAAGCCTACACTGGCCAATGCCGGGCGGCTGATAAGGCTCTGGAGTGTGGTACTGGTGGGCAACCTGTGCGGCACGCTGTTGGTGGCGTATGTGATGCTGCACCTGCCGATCTTCGACACCAAGACCGACATGGCCTTCCTGGACATCGGGCGCAAGATCATGGAAAACGACGCCGGCCAGATGTTCGCCAAGGGCATCGTCTCCGGCTGGATGATCGCCACCATGGTGTGGATGATCCCTTCGATGGAAAGCGCCAAGATGTGGATCATCATTCTGATCACCTACCTGATGGCCCTGGGGGATTTCACCCATATCGTGGTGGGTTCGGCGGAAGTGTCATACCTGGTGTTTGCCGGTGAGCTGCCGTGGAAAGACTTCTGGCTCGTGTTTGCCGGCCCCACACTGGCCGGCAACATCATCGGTGGCAGCTTCATCTTTGCGCTGATCAGCCATGCGCAGATTCGTAGCGAAACCAAGGCACCTTCTGCAACTCACTCCGGCGCACGGGGGCAGCTTTCTCAGAGTAAGAAAAAGGCCTGATATTGCCCCGCAAAGACTCAAACGCGTTCTTTGCGAGGCACCTGGATCAGGACTTTCAGGCTTTGAGCGACGTGCTGGCAGAATCGGCGGCAATTGTGCGGTCAGGTGCCTTCAGTTGACCTTCCCACCGGGCAATCACCAATGGCGCCAGCGCGTTGCCCAGCACATTCAACGCTGTGACCGGCATATCCATCAGGCGATACACGCCTGCAATGATCGCCACTCCTTCCACGGGCAGACCCGCCGCAGTCAAGGTCGCGGTAAGGATGATAAACATGAAACCCGGCACGCCCGCCGCGCCCTTTGACGTCAACACCATGATCAATACCAGCATCCCCTGATCCGCCAGACTCAGGTCGATGCCATATGCCTGGGCGATGAACAACGTGCCCAACGCAGCAAAAAGCGATGCGCCATCCAGGTTGAACGAGTAGCCCAGCGGGATAACCATGCTGGTAATAGGGCGCGGAGCACCGTAGCGCTCCATTTTTTCGATCAATTGAGGCATTACTGTTGCTGACGCGGCGCTGCTGTAGGCCAGCAACAATTCACTGCGTATCTCTTGCACCAAGTGGAAAAAGCCGACCCCCGCCAATCGTGCAACTGCGCCCAATACGCACAATGCAAATAACAGCACTGCGACATAAGTTGTGCCGATCAGTTTGGCCAGCGGCAGCAAGGCACTGAGGCCAAAGCTGGCGACGGTAACTGCGATCAGCCCGAAAATGCCGATCGGCGAGTAATGCATGACCAGATGGGTGACTTTGAACATGGTGTCGGAGATGCCCTGCATCACACTGATCAGGGGGGCCTTGCGCTGCTCGGGCAGCATAGACAAGGCGCAGCCGAACAGGATGGCGAAAAACAGCACGGAGAGCAGCTTGCCCTGCGACATGGCCAAGACGATGTTATCCGGCACGATCGCCAATAGCGTTTGCCCCAGATTCTGCGTTTTGCCGTTGGCGGCCAGTTCTGTTACTGGCGTCTGCAACGTACTGCCAAATTCGGCACCTGAGCCGGGCTCGACGACGTTTCCAACGATCAGACCAAAGACGATTGCAATACTGGTGATCGTGAAGAAGTAAACGAAGGTCTTCACGCCAACGCGTCCCAAGGCGGCAGGATTTCCCATCCCGGCAATGCCGACGGTCATGCAAGCAAAGACCAAAGGTACGACGATCATCTTCATCAGCTTGATAAACAAGTCGCCTGCCGGTTGCAGCAGATTGTCAATGAACCACGTCTTGTGTTCGGGAAACTGGTTGAGAAGGATGCCGACGATTATCCCGGCGGCCAGACCGATCATGATGCGAGTCACAAGGCTGGTTGGTTTTTTGGTGGTCATGTAGGTGCCCCTTATTGTTGTAGATTTCAGGGATTTATTGAGCGAACAGCGCGGCGAAGTCCTTGAACCCTTTCACCTCGATGGGGTTGCCGCTGGGGTCAAGAAAAAACATCGTGCGTTGCTCGCCTGGCTCGCCAGCGAATCGGATCACTGGCGGAATCTCGAAACATGTACCCAGGTGGGTAAGGCGTTCGGCAAGCGTCAGCCATTCCTCAAGCGGTAACACCACGCCGAGATGCGGCATCAGGACATGATGCTCACCGACCAGCCCGGTACGTGTGGTGGGAAACGGCGTGCCCAAGTGCAGTGAAAGCTGGTTCCCGAAAAAATCGAAGTCGATCCAGGTCTCGCTGCTACGGCCTTCCGTGCAGCCCAAAACATCTCGATAAAAAATGCGCGCCTGATTTAGGTCATAAACATGATATGCAGCGTGGAAAGGTCTGTTCATGGGGGGCATCTCTGTGTGGGAGAACCCTCAAATTAAACAGGTCGTGTACCCGGGTAAAACGGGTTCGCCTTGGTCTGAGCGAAAGGAAAACTTATGGATGTTCGATTCCTGAGAAGTCTGGTCGCCGTCATTGAAACCGGCTCCATTGCTGCGGCCGCGCGACGTGAAAACCGTACCGCAGCGGCGATCAGCCAACGGGTCAAGACGCTTGAGCGAACACTGGGGTGCACGCTGCTTATGCGCACTGCGCATGCCGCATGGCCCTCAGACCAGTGCCTGCTGTTGCTGCCAAAAATTCATGCGGTCATTGAACAGGCGCGCGAGTTGCAGGAGGACCTGAGCCAAGATGGCTTATCGGGAGAGATCAAGATCGGTGCCATTTCGACGGCATTGACCGGGGTCTTGCCGGGGGCGATTGAGCGACTGGCGCTTTCGGCACCAGGGCTGAGACTGAAGATCACACCGGGTGACTCCAGAAGCCTCTATGAGAGATTGCTGGCCCAGGAGCTGGACGCGGCGATTCTTGTCAGGCCACCCTTTCAGCCACCCAAGGCTTTGGCGACGACCTTGTTGCGGGCTGAACCTCTGATACTGATTGCCCCCGCTGGGTTTGGCACGCAAACGTTAGAAGCATTGCTGCGCGAGCGGCCATTCATCCGCTATGACGCTCGTTCGTGGGGTGGGCAGATTGCCCAGCGTTTTCTCGATGAACAGTCCTTTGATCCGCAGGTGTTGTGTGAGCTGGATGCCTTGGAAACCATCGTCATACTGGTCGCCCAAGGCATGGGTGTATCACTGGTGCCGCAGTGGGCAGGGATGTCTCGCAATGGCCTGTGTGTCTTGCCGGTCGACGACGCGCCGCGCTATGCGCGGGATCTGGTCGTCATGCATAGCTCGACGCCGCGGCGCCCACTGGCGATGCGGCACTTGCTTGAACACCTGGGCAATCGCAGTGCGCCCTTAGGCAACGTGTGATGTAGCGACGTAATTGCTCACAGCTTCACTGGGGCTCGGCTATGCGCTTTACGACTCGGCCAATGGTCAAGCCCTGCACCAGGATCGACGACAGCACCACGATGTAGGTGATGCTCAGCAGCAGATCGCGCTCCGGACCCAGTGGCAGGGCCAGCGCCAGTGCCACTGAAACCCCGCCGCGCAAACCGCCCCAGGTCAGGATACGGATGGTGCCGCGCGGCACCGTGCGCCAGCGGCGCAGCAACAGGATCGCCGGGGCCACGGTCAGTAGGCGAGACAGCAGCATCGCCACTGCCAGCAAACTGGCCGCGAACACGTGCAGCCAGTTGAACGGCAACAGCAGCAGCTCCATGCCGATCAGCGCAAAGAGCAGCGCGTTGAGCATGTCATCGAGCAGTTCCCAGAAGCCGTCCAGGTAGCGCCGGGTCATGTCGTTCATCGCCAGCTTGCGCCCCAGGTTGCCGATGATCAGCCCCGCCACCACCATCGCGATCGGTGCGGAGACGTGCAGTTCGGTGGCCATCGCCGAGCCGCCGATCACCAGGGCGAGGGTCAGCATCACTTCGATCTGGTGCTGTTCGATGCTCTTGATCATCAGGTACACCAAGTAGCCGATCAGCCCGCCGAAGACCACGCCGCCAATTGCCTCATGGGCGAACAGCATGGCCGTGGCGCCCACGGTCGGCGTCTCGCCCAACTGCGCGATACCCAGCAATACGGTAAACACCACCACCGCCGTGCCGTCGTTGAACAGGCTCTCGCCCACAATCGTGGTCTTCAGCGGTTTCGACGCATTGGCGGTTCGCAGCACGCCCAGCACCGCAATGGGGTCGGTGGGCGAGATCAGTGCGCCGAACAGCAGGCAGTAAAGGAAGCTCACGTGCCAGCCAAACAGGGCGAAGATGTAATAGGCCAGGCTGCCGATCACCACGGTGGCGATCAACACGCCGAAGGTTGCCAGCAGGCCGATGGGCCAGCGGTAGCTGCGCAGGTCGTTCAAGTTGACGTGCAAGGCGCCCGCGAACAGCAGGAATGACAGCATCCAGTTCATCAGCAGGTCGCCGAAGTCGATCTGGCCGATCAGTTGCTGGATGCGCTCCTCCAGGCCTGGGTAGCCGAGCAGGCTCAGGCCTTGCAGGATCAGGGAAAACAGCAGGGCCGTGACCATGACACCGATGGTGGGCGGCAAGCCGATAAAACGGAAGTTCACGTAGGTGAGCAGGGTGGTGAGGCAAATGAAGGCGGCGACAAGTTCAAGCATCCGGGGTCCTTGGACGGTGGGTGGTGGAGTGTTAGTGGGGGGATGGACCGCAGTGGCGGCTTGAGGTTGCAAGGTCTTGGGCGAAAGTGCGGTAGAACCTTTCGGTGTCGCGCGGCTCATAGCGGTTAGGTGCGATATTGGGTTTTTAGTGCTAGAACTCTAATCGCTTTATAAAACTACAAAAGGAATGAGTGATGACGGCTGCTTTCTGGTGTGTGTTGATCGCGATTTTTCTGCCTTACCTGTGTACGGGGGTGGCCAAGTTCAGTGGCGGCAAGTTCGGGCCACGACAGAACCACGACCCGCGTGCTTTCCTGGATACACTCGACGGGTTTGCCAAGCGGGCCCACAGTGCGCAGCTCAACAGCTTTGAAGTGACGCCAGCGTTTGCGGCGGCGGTGATTATCGCCCATTTGGCCGGCACGGCCGAACTGGTGACCATCAATGTGCTGGCCGTGCTGTTTATCACCAGCCGCCTGCTGTACATCATTTGCTACCTGGCCGACTGGGCGATGTTGCGTTCGCTGGTGTGGGCGGTGGGCATGGCGTTGATTGCGAGTTTCTTCTTCGTCTCGATCTGACCCGATTTATGTAGGAGCGAGCTTGCTCGCGAAGAATGAACAGACGACGCGGGCTGCCAGAAAGCGCTGCGTTATCGTTGACGTTTTTCGCGAGCAAGCTCGCTCCTACGGGGTGTTTTCGGCGAATGTCAGGTTCCGGTAGGTGCATCCGGCACCTGCGGCAATGCCGCGCCCTTGGGCCACAGCATCCAGATCTGCCCTTGCTGCTTCATGTTTCCCGCCAACTCTCCGGCAGCATCACCCGTGCCCCAGAACAAATCCGCGCGCACTTCACCGGTGATTGCACCGCCGGTGTCCTGCGCGGCGACGGGGCGTGCCAATGGCGAGCCGTCGGGCTTGGTAGTCGACAGCCACAACAGGCTGCCCAGCGGAATCACCTTGCGATCCACCGCCACGCTGTAACCGGCCGTCAACGGCACATTCAGCGAACCGCGTGGACCTTCATTACTGTCGGGGCGTGCGCTGAAAAACACGTAGCTGGGGTTGCTCGCCAGCAGTTCCGGGATGCGTTCCGGGTGCGCCTTGGCCCAAGCGCTGATGGCGCCCATGGTCACGTCTTCTTTCTTCAACTCGCCTTGCTCCACCAGCCAACGGCCGATAGGGCGGTAGGGGTAGCCGTTTTGGTCGCCATAACCGACGCGCAGCTGGCGCCCGTCCTTGAGTTGAATGCGGCCCGAGCCCTGGATCTGCAGAAATTGCAGGTCCATCGGGTTGGTCAGCCAGGCAATCGGCTTGGCGGTGGAGCCTTGGCCGTTGATCGCGCTGGCATCGTCATAGGGCTTGAGCACACGGCCTTCAAGGCGACCGCGCAGGCGCTTGCCCTTGAGTTCCGGGTAGATGCTTTCCAGATTGACGATGATCAGGTCGTCCGGCACGCCATACACGGGAACATGGGCGGTGGCGGTCTTGGTCAGGCTGCCGGGGTAGACCGGTTCGTAGTAGCCGGTGATCAAGCCGTTGGGGGTGTTATCAGCCGAACGCAGGCCGAACACATCCAGGCGCTCTTTGAGAAACCCGCGCACCGCTACGGCATCGCCGGGCACGCTGGCTGCTGCGGCACAGGTCGCGCCCCATACCGGGTCTGCCTTGAGGCGTTGGCAGGCGCTGCGCCAGGATTCAAAACCGGCCAGCAAGTCGGAGTCGGACACGCTCGGCAAAGCCTCCCAAGGGGCATTCACGTAGGTGGCCACGGCGTGGGGTTTAACAGTTTCATCTTTGCCGGCGTCTTTGCCCGCGTCACAGCCTGCCAGCAGTGCAATTATCGGCAGAGCCCACGCCAGGCGGCGGCTCCAGTGTTTCAATGTGAAATTCATGCAATCAGTTCCTGAAGCGATTGCCTGCGCCGCAGCGCCTGTGGGCAATCCTTATTATTAATAGGGCTATTGGTCTTTACGGGCGGGGCGAGGATACTGGCCGCCGTTTCCCGTGACCCTGAGCCACCATGACTTTTAAAAAAATTACACTTGTGCTGTTGGCCTGCCTGACGCTGTCCGCCTGCGGCGGTGTCGACCCGAATTCGCCCCTGGGCCAGCGTAAGGCGATCTTCAAGCAGATGCTCAAGACCGGCGAAGACCTGGGCGGCATGCTGCGTGGGCGCATCCCCTTCGATGGCGCGAAATTCGCCGAAGGCGCGGTCAAGCTCGATGCGCTGTCCCATGAACCGTGGAAACACTTTCCGAGCGTACGCGAAGAGGATCACACCAGTGCCAAGGACGACGTGTGGCAAAAGCAGGCGCAGTTTCAGCAACTGGCTCGCGACCTGGAAGCGGCCACCGGTGAGTTGGTGATCGCCAGCCAGGTGCAGCCCTACAAGGCCAGCAACCTTACGCCTGCCGTACAGAAAGTCGAAGATGCCTGCAGTGCCTGCCATAAACAATTTCGGGATCACTGACCGGTTTTACTGGTCGAGTTCTTCCACGGCGTCCTGCAGTTCCTTGCGTGACTCGGCGAGTTTGTCCTTACGCTTGTTGATCTTGTCCGCGTCGCCTTTTTTCATCGCCTTGTCGAGGTCGGCCTGACGGCGGCTGACCTCGTGCTTGGCGTCGAGTACCTTGTTTTCGCGCTCCTTCCTCAAGGAGGCATCCGTGCAGTTGGCGGTGACTTCGCTCAGGGCTTTTTCCAGGCCGGCTTGCTGGTCGCTGTTGCCGTGGGCCTTGGCCTGTTCGATCTGGGTGCTGATGGCCTGGCGTTTGGCGGCACAGCCGGTGAGTGGGGTGGCTTCTTCGGCGGCCAGCAGTGGCGTGGCCATGAAGCTTGCGACGGTCAACAGGGCGAAAGGGGCGAGGAATTTCATGTGGAGCTCCAGGTGCGCAAATAGCAGGGTGAATTCTGCTGTGATTCAAAGGTGGCTGGGTTGGGTTCAAAAACCGTCTATTCCGGCCACGCGTAATGTTTCAGCCAGGGTCTGTACGTGTGGGTCGCGAAAAAAAGCGCTCAGTTGCGCCGCGCGGCCCGGGCCGATGCCATCAATGGCCAGCCAGGCCTGGGTGTCTCTGGCGACCAGCGTCTGCCAGTCGCCTTCCAGGTTGTTACGTGCCGCAGGCGGTACACCCAAGGCCTTGAGCCATTGTGCAAAGGGGCGTTGCCGAGCGCTGTGAAGGCTGTGGAGCAGCCGCGTGCGGCTGCGCTCACCGAAGCCATCAATGTTAGCAAGCTCTGCCGCATCCAGGGTTAACCAATCGAGAAAGCCTGCGATTAGACCGGCCTGGATCAATATGTTCCACGTCTCGCGGCCTATGTGCGGCAATGCCAGGCCCTGGTTGCCGCTCAGCCAGGTAAGGCGTGCGAGCAGCTGTTCTTCGCAGCCGGGGTCCAGCTGCCAGCAACTCAACGCGTGAAAGTCCCGAGGATCGGGCACTGGCAGCTCGACCCTGGTGGTATTGCGCAGGATCACTTGGTCCAGCCGAGGGATCACTTGGCCCGCCAGGCTCACGGACACTTGGTCGCCCGGGCGAATATCCAAGGCCTGCCAGCGCTTCAAGGAGCCAGCGTTGACCCGGCTGATCCGGCGGTCGTCCAGGCGCACAGGCTCCAGTTCCAGAATGGGGGTGATGCGTCCGGTGCGGCCGATCTTGAACTGCACCTGGCGCACCAGAGCCAGGGCTTTGGAGGCGGGGTACTTCCAGGCGACCGCCCAATAAGGCGCGCTGACCTGCCAGCGCTCGGCAGGTGCGCGTAATGCCTGGTGCAGCACCACCCCGTCGCTGGCGAAGGGCAGTGGGTGGTTGTACCAATAAGTGCGCCAGTGCCCGGCTTCGGCGATGTTCTGGACTGGCTGGCTATAGCGCTGGCTGTCGGTGAACCCCCAGCGTGCCAGGGTGGCCAGGCGTTCGGCAAAGGCAGCGGGGCCGTTCGGCCAGGCCCAGACAAACAGGCCGATGCCGGCGGCGTCGGTGTCGCTCAACTGCCGGCGGTTCATCATTCCAGCCACCTTGCTGCGCGTGTTGAGCCCGCCACGAGCCGATTGCACATGCTCGTCAAGGCGCCAGTAGAGCTCGCCTTGCAGCACCAGATCGATGGGTTCCGGCAGTTGCTGGACAATGGCGGGGATCTTGCGCGCGGAGGCTGACCAGTCCTGGCCGAGTGCGCCATCGCCTCGGCTGATCAACTGCTTCAATTGGCCCTGGCGATACACCAGGGTCACCGCCACGCCGTCGACCTTGGGTTGAATCCACACGTCTTGTCGTGTGTTCAGCCAGGCGCCGACGGCTTGTTCATCCAGCAGTTTTTTCAGGCCTGTATGGGCGACCGGATGCGGCAAGGTGCCCCGGGCGCTGGCCAGTGGGTTGTCAGATTGGGTGGTGGCTTGTGAGAAGCACTGGCGCCAATGGGTCAGGCGCTGGAGGGCCTGGTCGTAGAGTTCATCGCTGACGTGGGATTGGCCGAGGCGGTGGTAACTGTCGTCCCACAGGCGGATTTGTTCGGCCAGGGTGTCGACCTGGGTCCGGGCCTCATCGGGGCAGTTTTCAGCCCAGGCCGAAAAGGGTAGAGCGCTGAGTAGAAGAGCAATCAATAAACGCATCATGAGCATCCTTGCTCGAAAGGGGCGCCCAGCCTAAATGATCCCTTCACCCACAAAAAAGCCCCGACGATGCGGGGCTTTTTACCGGGTGTTTCGGCTTACTTGAACAGACCGCCCAGTGCTTTCACGGCATCAGGCTTATCAGCCTTGGCTTCCTGGGTTTGCTGCTTGGCGTCGGCTTTGGCCTGGGCTTCAGAGAGTTTGTCACAACCTTTGTTGATCTGGTCTTGCGCCGCTTTGAAGGCCTTCACTTTCAAGCTGTCGTTGCTGGCTTCGGCCGCATCGATCTTGGTTTGCAGGTCTGCGGATTGCTTTTGGCAGTCGCCAGCGTTGCTGACACCCAACTGGGAGCCCAGGGCGCCACTCAGTGCGCTCAGGTCGGCGGCGTGGGCCGACAGGGCGAACAGGCTGATCAGAAGGGCGGCAGGGGCGAGCGGGGAGATGCGCATGAAAAACCTCAATGTTCGATTGCCTGCGCACTTATGAATCCCGGGCTGGCGCAGGGCAATATCCAAATAAGGTAGAGGCCCGAGAGGGCGCGGATTCTAGAGGGCCATTATTTCGCCTGCAAGCATTGGATCCAAAAAATGTGAAGAGAGTCCCGCAATAAAAAAGCCCCGCCGGGCAAACCCGGCGAGGCTTTATGTACCGTGAGCGTTTACAGGCCGGCGGCAGTGCGCAGGTCGTTGGCGCGGTCGGTTTTTTCCCAGGTGAAGGTGGTGAAGGTGTCGTCACCGACGGTCTTCTGCGCAGGGGTACGACCGAAGTGGCCGTAGGCTGCGGTTTCCTGGTACATCGGGTGCAGCAGGTCGAGCATGGTGGTGATCGCGTAAGGGCGCAGGTCGAAGATCTCGCGCACCAGCTTGACGATCTTGTCATCGCTGATCTTGCCGGTGCCGAAGGTATTCAGCGAGATCGACGTAGGCTGGGCCACGCCGATGGCGTAGGACACCTGAATCTCGCAACGCTCGGCGAGGCCGGCAGCTACGATGTTCTTGGCCACGTAGCGACCGGCATAAGCGGCCGAACGGTCAACCTTGGATGGGTCTTTACCGGAGAACGCGCCACCGCCGTGACGGGCCATGCCGCCGTAGCTGTCGACGATGATCTTGCGACCGGTCAGGCCGCAGTCACCTACCGGGCCGCCAATGATGAACTGGCCGGTGGGATTGATGTGGAACTGGGTGTCCTTGCTCAGCAGTTCGGCCGGCAGCACGTGCTTGACGATCAGCTCCATTACGCCTTCGCGCAGGTCGGCGTAGGAAACGTCCGGGTTGTGCTGGGTCGACAGTACAACGGCGTCGATACCGACCACTTTTCCGCCTTCGTAGCGGCAGGTCACCTGGGACTTGGCATCCGGGCGCAGCCAAGGCAGCAGGCCGGATTTACGCGCTTCGGCCTGACGCTGCACCAGCTGGTGCGAGAAGGTGATCGGTGCCGGCATCAGCACCTCGGTTTCGTTGCTGGCGTAGCCGAACATCAGGCCTTGGTCGCCGGCGCCCTGGTCTTCCGGCTTGGCACGGTCGACGCCCTGGTTGATGTCGGGCGACTGCTTGCCGATGATGTTCATCACGCCGCAGGTCGCGCCGTCGAAGCCGACGTCGGAGCTGTTGTAGCCAATGTCGGTGATCACATCACGGACGATCTGCTCCAGGTCAACCCAGGCGGTAGTGGTCACTTCGCCAGCGATGATCGCTACACCGGTTTTCACCAGAGTCTCGCACGCCACACGGGCGAACTTGTCTTCAGCAATGATGGCGTCCAGCACCGCATCAGAAATCTGGTCGGCGATTTTGTCCGGATGCCCTTCAGACACGGACTCGGAGGTGAAAAGGGAGTATTCGCTCATCTCGATGTTTTCCTGATATTTACCGATGGTGAGTGTCGCCAGTCGGTCGCTGAAAGTGGCGGACCTGGATCTGGAAACCATTACGTAAACCTACATAGAGGCTTTCCCCGGGAACGAGTCCCGCAGCGGTGGCCCAACGGGCCAGATCGTCCTGTTCAAAACCCAACCAGAGATCACCGCAGGCCTCCCTGGCCCAATTCTGGTTGTGGCTGCATAAATCCGTAACCAACAGGCTACCGCCGGGTTGCAGCAACCCGGCCATTTGCTTTAAGGCGTCGGCGGGGGCAGCGAAATGGTGCAGGACCATGTTCAGCACCACGCAATCGGCCTTGATCGTTGTGCTGCTCAGAGCATCAGCCAACTGCAGGCTGACATTGCCCAACGCCTCGCGCTCACAGAGCTGGCGCGCCAGTTCGAGCATCGCCGGGCTGTTGTCCAGCGCCGTGACTTGCTGAAAGCGGCGCGCCAGTTCCGGCAGGAAACCGCCATCCCCAGGCCCAACTTCCAGTGCCGTGGCCCCTTCACTGAAGCTCAGCTTGTCCAGCAGCGCCAGTACGCTGTCGCGGTATTGGGTCAGGCCTGCGATCAGGTCCTGTTGGGCGCGAAATTTGTCGGCAACCCGTGCGAAAAAGTCCTGGCTCGCGGCGGCCCGTTGCCCGTGGACCTGGCCGATGCGTGACTGCACGTCATTTGGCAGGCTCAGGCTGTCCACTTCCTCAAGTAAGGCGGCGTGCAGCTTGCCGCCGAGCAGGTCGGTGTGGGGCAGGGCGCGGCGGTAGAAAATCGCATTGCCTTCGCGGCGGGTGGCGACCAGGTCGGCCTGGGACAGCACCTTCAGATGGTGGCTCATGCCGGACTGGCCGATGGCGAAGATCTGTGCCAGTTCCAGCACGCCGAATGAATCGTTGGTCAGTGCGCGCAGTACGTTCAGACGCAATGGGTCGCCAGCGGCCTTGCACAAGGCTGCCAGGTCTTCGCCGTCGTCAGGACGCAGGGTGGGCACGGGTAGGTTCATAAGACCAGCAGTCTAGTGACGGGTGGGTATCCTCGCAAGGCCAATATCAAAAAGTTTTGATATTGGTCGATAAGTGGCGGTTATAAGCAGCCGCTATAACCTTTAGACGAAGCGGTTAAAGGTTTCTGCAAGCGATTGCCGCCCAAAGCACAGGAAAAACACCTGCAAGTGACTATCTGTCATTGCCCGCAGGCGGTGGCTGAGGGAAAATGCCGGTCCTTTTTTCCGTTTCTTTTAATCATTCACTCTTCAAAATCCTCAGGAGAACAGCGATGCCCAGCCGTCGTGAGCGTGCCAACGCCATTCGTGCCCTCAGCATGGATGCCGTGCAAAAAGCCAACAGCGGCCATCCCGGTGCCCCGATGGGCATGGCGGATATCGCCGAGGTACTTTGGCGTGATTACCTGAAGCACAACCCGAGCAACCCGTCGTTCGCCGATCGTGACCGCTTCGTGCTGTCCAACGGCCACGGCTCGATGCTGATCTACTCGCTGCTGCACCTGACCGGCTACGACGTCACCATCGATGACCTCAAGAGCTTCCGCCAGCTGCACAGCCGCACTCCGGGTCACCCTGAATTCGGCTACACCCCAGGCGTGGAGACCACCACCGGCCCCCTGGGCCAAGGCCTGGCCAACGCCGTAGGTTTCGCGCTGGCAGAAAAAGTCCTGGGCGCGCAATTCAACCGCCCTGGCCACGACATCGTCGATCACCACACCTACGTGTTCCTGGGTGATGGCTGCATGATGGAAGGCATTTCCCACGAAGTTGCTTCCCTGGCCGGCACCCTGGGCCTGGGCAAGCTGATCGCCTTCTACGATGACAACGGTATCTCCATCGACGGCGAAGTCGAAGGCTGGTTCACCGACGACACCCCTAAGCGTTTCGAAGCCTACAACTGGCAGGTAATCCGCAATGTCGACGGCCACGATCCGGAAGAAATCAAGACCGCCATCGACACCGCCCGCAAGAGCGCGCAGCCGACCCTGATCTGCTGCAAGACCACCATCGGCTTCGGCTCGCCGAACAAGCAAGGTAAAGAAGACTGCCACGGCGCCCCACTGGGTGACGCGGAAATCGCCCTGACCCGCGAAGCGCTGAAGTGGAACCACGGCCCGTTCGAAATCCCGGCCGACATCTACGCCGAATGGGATGCCAAGGAAAAAGGCCTGGCCACCGAAGCCGAGTGGGACCAGCGCTTCGCTGCCTACTCCGCTGAGTTCCCTGAATTGGCCAATGAGCTGGTGCGCCGCCTGGCCGGTGATCTGCCTGCCGACTTCTCGGAAAAAGCCTCGGCCTACATCGCCGAAGTCGCGGCCAAGGGCGAGACCATCGCCAGCCGTAAAGCCAGCCAGAACACCCTGAACGCCTTTGGCCCGCTGCTGCCTGAGTTCCTCGGCGGTTCGGCTGACCTGGCCGGTTCCAACCTGACCCTGTGGAAGGGCTGCAAAGGTGTCTCGGCCGAAGACGCCAGCGGCAACTACATGTACTACGGCGTGCGCGAATTCGGCATGAGCGCCATCATGAACGGCGTGTCCCTGCACGGCGGCCTGGTGCCTTACGGCGCGACGTTCCTGATGTTCATGGAGTACGCACGTAATGCCGTGCGTATGGCCGCGCTGATGAAGAAGCGTGTGATCCATGTGTACACCCACGACTCCATCGGCCTCGGCGAAGACGGCCCGACGCACCAGCCGGTCGAGCAACTGACCAGCCTGCGTACCACGCCGAACCTGGATTGCTGGCGCCCAGCCGACGCGGTGGAATCCGCGGTGGCCTGGAAGCACGCGATCGAGCGCAAGAACGGTCCTTCGGCGCTGATCTTCTCCCGTCAGAACCTGCAACACCAGGTGCGTACCGACGCGCAGATCGCCGACATCAGCCGTGGCGGCTACGTGCTCAAGGACTGCATCGGCGAGCCGGAGCTGATCCTGATCTCCACCGGTTCCGAAGTGGGCCTGACCGTTCAGGCGTACGACAAGCTGACTGCCCAAGGCCGTAACGTGCGCGTTGTGTCCATGCCGTGCACCAGCGTGTTCGAAGCCCAGGACGCCGACTACAAGCAATCGGTGCTGCCGTTGCAGGTCAGCGCGCGTATCGCCATCGAAGCGGCTCACGCCGACTACTGGTACAAGTACGTGGGCCTGGAAGGCCGCGTGATCGGCATGACCACCTACGGTGAGTCGGCGCCGGCGCCAGCGTTGTTCGAAGAGTTCGGTTTCACCCTGGAAAACATCCTGGGTCAGGCTGAAGAGCTGCTGGAAGACTAAGTCAGTCTGCGTTGTCTGTACTGGCGCTATCGCGGGCAAGCCCGCTCCCACATTTGGATCTCGGTCTACTGTGGGAGCGGGCTTGCCCGCGATGGCGATACTGCATTCAACACCGAACTAACCTTGATCGAGAACCCCATGCCCCAACCGCGTCCCTACAAAGTTGCACTCAACGGCTACGGCCGCATTGGTCGTTGCGTCTTGCGTGCTCTGTTCGAGCGAGGGGCGGCAGCCGGGTTTGAAATTGTCGCGATCAACGATCTGGCTGACATGGCCAGCATCGAATACCTGACACGCTTTGACTCCACCCACGGCCGTTTCCCCGGCGAAGTGCGGGTCGAAGGCGATTGTCTGCATATCAACGGCGACTGCGTGAAAGTATTGCGCAGTGCCACCCCCGAGGGCATCGACTGGGCGGCGCTGGGTGTCGACCTGGTGTTGGAATGCTCCGGTGCCTACAACACCCGTGCCGATGGCCAGCGTTTCCTCGATGCCGGCGCTCCGCGTGTGCTGTTTTCCCAGCCGATGGCCAGCGAGGCGGATGTCGACGCCACCATCGTCTTCGGCATCAACCAGGATTGCCTGACCGGCAATGAGCTGCTGGTGTCCAACGCCTCCTGCACCACCAATTGCAGCGTGCCGCTGTTGCGCCTGCTGGATCAGGCGATCGGCCTGGACTACGTGTCGATCACCACCATCCACTCGGCGATGAACGACCAGCCGGTGATCGACGCCTATCACCATGAAGACCTGCGCCGCACGCGCTCGGCGTTCCAGTCGGTGATTCCGGTGTCCACAGGCCTCGCCCGCGGCATTGAACGCCTGCTGCCGGAACTTGCCGGGCGAATCCAGGCCAAAGCCGTACGGGTGCCGACGGTGAACGTGTCCTGCCTGGACATCACCATGCAAACCGTCAGCGACACCGATGCCGTGGAGGTCAACCGGATCCTGCGCGACGCCGCCACCAGCGGCCCGCTCAAAGGCTTGCTGGCCTACACCGAGTTGCCCCACGCCAGTTGTGATTTCAACCATGACCCGCATTCGGCAATTGTCGATGCCAGCCAGACCCGCGTTTCCGGCCCGAGGCTGGTGAACATCCTGGCCTGGTTCGACAACGAATGGGGCTTTGCCAACCGAATGCTCGACGTTGCGGAACATTATCTGCATATCGCCTCTAAACAACCTCAACAGTAATTCAGGAACTGCCACCCATGACCGTGTTGAAGATGACCGACCTCGATCTGCAAGGTAAGCGCGTACTGATCCGCGAAGACCTCAACGTCCCCGTCAAGGACGGTGTTGTCACCAGCGATGCGCGAATCCTGGCCTCGCTGCCGACCATCAAGCTGGCCCTGGAAAAAGGCGCGGCCGTGATGGTCTGCTCCCACCTGGGTCGCCCGACCGAAGGTGAGTTCTCCGCCGAAAACAGCCTCAAGCCGGTAGCCGACTACCTGAGCAAGGCCCTGGGCCGTGACGTGCCGTTGGTGGCTGACTACCTGGACGGCGTTGACGTTAAGTCTGGCGACATCGTGCTGTTTGAAAACGTGCGCTTCAACAAAGGCGAGAAAAAGAACAGCGACGAACTGGCCCAGCAATACGCCGCCCTGTGCGACGTGTTTGTGATGGACGCTTTCGGCACTGCCCACCGTGCCGAGGGTTCGACCCACGGCGTGGCCAAGTTCGCCAAGGTGGCGGCTGCCGGCCCATTGCTGGCGGCTGAACTGGATGCACTGGGCAAAGCCCTGGGCGCTCCGGCCCAACCGATGGCTGCCATCGTTGCCGGCTCCAAGGTGTCCACCAAGTTGGACGTGCTCAACAGCCTGAGCCAGATCTGCAACCAGTTGATCGTCGGCGGCGGCATTGCAAACACCTTCCTGGCTGCAGCAGGCCACCCGGTGGGCAAGTCCCTGTACGAGCCGGACCTGCTCGATACCGCCCGCGCCATTGCCGCCAAGGTCAGCGTGCCGCTGCCGGTGGACGTGGTGGTGGCCAAGGAATTCGCTGAAACAGCCGAGGCCACCGTCAAGCTCATCGCCGACGTGGCCGCCGACGACATGATCCTCGACATCGGCCCGCAAACCGCAGCCAACTTCGCTGAATTGTTGAAAGCCTCCCAGACCATCCTGTGGAATGGCCCGGTCGGCGTGTTCGAGTTCGACCAGTTCGGCAATGGCACCAAAGTGTTGGCCAAGGCCATCGCAGAAAGCTCGGCATTCTCCATCGCCGGTGGCGGCGACACCCTGGCGGCCATCGATAAATATGGCGTCGCTGACCAGATCTCCTACATTTCCACCGGTGGCGGCGCATTCCTCGAATTCGTCGAAGGCAAAGTCCTGCCGGCCGTTGAAGTGCTGGAAACCCGAGCCAAAGGCTAAGGCTCGTGATCCGGAAAAGGAGCATTCCCATGATCAAGTCGTTGGCAATGGTGATCGCAGCGGGCCTGTTGGCCGGCTGCGGCAGCACGCCAAGCGCAGCGCCGCAGGCAGGGAAACCTGCCCCGGAGCAGAAAAAAACCTGCTACCAGGCTGACTGGCAAGCCGAGACCATGCCGGTGATCAACAAGCGTATCGGCAACGAACGGCTGGAGAGATATGACTCTGCGCCCAACGGTCAGGAACAGGGTTGCCCTTGACGGGTCTGATCAACTAACCGACGGCATCGGCGGCCTTTGGCCCCGCTGCGAGGATTGGCTATGAAAGGCGTTTTCGCCCTGGCAGCCCTGGCCCTATTGGCCGGTTGCAGCAGCATGAACATGTTCAACAAAGCAGAGCCGGAAGGTAAGTGGACCACCTGGACCTGCGACAGCAAGGCCGAGGTCAACTGGCGCTTCGCCAACCAGGCCCGCAGTGAGGTGGATGTACGCCTCGGCGGTTCCGACCAGGTTTATCGCCTCAAACAGGATGTGGCGGCTTCGGGCGTGCTGTACAGCAACGACCAGTTGGCGTTTCACACAAAAGGTGAGGAAGGCCTGGTTTACTGGGTTGCCACCGACGATTTGATCGGGCGCGGCTGCAAGGCCCAGTAAATAGAACGCGGCCTCACCATCGATGAGACCAAAATGTGTGGGAGGGGGCTTGCCCCCGATAGCGGTGGATCAGCCAACAGAGTCATCACTGACAGGCTGTCATCGGGGGCAAGCCCCCCTCCCACATCAGCAATAACGATTCAGCACGCCAGGCATGCAAAGCCTGACCTGCAATAACTTGAATAGCAGCCGCCGCTACGGCAGGCTTGCACGATTAACGACCCTCGACCGGGAGAGACAACACAATGGCACTTATCAGCATGCGTCAAATGCTGGACCACGCAGCCGAGTTCGGCTACGGCGTCCCAGCCTTTAACGTCAACAACCTTGAGCAGATGCGCGCCATCATGGAAGCCGCTGACAAGACCGACTCCCCAGTGATCGTCCAGGCTTCGGCCGGTGCGCGCAAATACGCCGGTGCTCCTTTCCTGCGTCACCTGATCCTCGCTGCGATCGAAGAATTCCCACATATCCCGGTGTGCATGCACCAGGACCACGGCACCAGCCCTGACGTGTGCCAGCGCTCCATTCAACTGGGTTTCAGCTCGGTAATGATGGACGGCTCCCTCGGTGAAGACGGCAAGACCCCGACCGACTACGAGTACAACGTGCGCGTAACCCAACAAACCGTGGCCATGGCCCATGCCTGCGGCGTTTCGGTTGAAGGCGAACTGGGTTGCCTGGGTTCCCTGGAAACCGGCATGGCCGGTGAAGAAGACGGCATCGGCGCCGAAGGCGTGCTGGATCACAGTCAGATGCTGACCGACCCGGAAGAAGCTGCCGACTTCGTCAAGAAGACCCAAGTGGACGCCCTGGCAATCGCCATCGGCACCAGCCACGGCGCCTACAAGTTCACCAAGCCACCGACCGGCGACGTACTGGCCATCGACCGCATCAAGGAAATCCACAAGCGCATCCCTAACACCCACCTGGTGATGCACGGCTCTTCCTCGGTACCGCAAGAATGGCTGGCGATCATCAACCAGTACGGCGGCGACATCAAAGAAACCTACGGCGTACCGGTTGAAGAAATCGTCGAAGGCATCAAGTACGGCGTGCGCAAGGTCAACATCGACACCGACCTGCGCCTGGCGTCCACCGGCGCGATGCGTCGCCTGATGGCCACCAACCCGAGCGAGTTCGACCCACGTAAATTCTTCGGCGCAACCGTGACCGCGATGCGTGATGTGTGTATCGCTCGCTACGAAGCCTTCGGCACTGCCGGTAATGCGTCGAAGATCAAGCCGGTTTCGTTGGAAGCGATGTACCAGCGTTACCTGAAAGGTGAGTTGAACGCTAAGGTGAACTAAGCCTCAGGCGTTACAAAAGAAGCCCGCAGCGATGCGGGCTTTTTTGTCGCTGGAATTTGATCAGCTTGCAGGCGTGTAGGACCAGCACCGAGTCCTAAGGTGTTGGAGGGCGTTTACCAAGGAATGGTCCTAGTGCTGATCAGACAATCCCTGCTCGAAATGAGGCCAGTCCCTTCACTCGTGATCAATATCCAACTTCGCAAACGTCACCTTTGCGCCTTCCTTGCTGTCCCCGCTGTTGTCCTGCACATAAGCGCCCGCCTTGAAGTACAGCGGCTTGGCCGCCCACGCTGCACCGATGCGTTCGTTCCACTCACTGTCGGCGGCGTACACGCTGAGCAGCCCGGCTTTGTTGAGGTTGATCACGTAGGTAAAGCTTTTCTCCAGCGGCACATTGGACGCGACGATGATCACGCGGCTTTCATTTTCATCCGGGCGCATGCGCACCTTGGCGACGATGTTGCCGGTCTGGGTCTTTTCCTTGAACTGGTATTCGAGTTTGATCAGCGGTTTCTGGCTGTCGTAGGCGTGGATCTGGCCGATGACGATCTTGCCGCTGGAGGGCACCTGGTTGACCGCGAGGGTGGCGCGCAGGAAGTTATCGGCTTCGGGGTAGGTCCAGTTGCGCAGGCGGCCGTCGGCGTAGGTTTCGCGCAGTTCGCTGCGTGGGTACACGGCGTTTTCGGTGCGGGTGCCGGTGACCGGTGTCCAGAATTGCACGTTGCTGCCTTCGGCCTGGAAGTATTGGTCGTTGAAACCGCTCATCAGTTTTGGGGTGTCGATGGTGGCGGGCGGGGAGCCGACCGGAATGCTCAGGTTCCAGGTGGAGAGGTCGATCATGGCGTTGGCCTTTTACAGGGGGTGAAGGCTTTGGCCCGGGGGCCTGACAGGTTCTTTATAGGCGGTGGTCGGCCAGTTGTTAAACATTTACTGGCAATTTATTGGCGCCAAAGGAATGCCAAAAAGCCATGTTTCCCATGAAACGTGGGCTGTAGAGGTTGACCGTTAGTCGGCTGACTGAACTTTGGCGCAATGATGGCATCCACGTCACTTCTGATTTTCAGGAACCGGGGCTAGAGTGAGGCCTCAATGTTTGTCCGGGTTTTCTCTCAGAAGTGACCGGAGTAGACCTAAGGAAGAGACCTAGCATGGAATGCGCTCCACCTCATGGCGATGGCAGTTCGGTTCTTCTGGTGGTCGATGACTACCCTGAAAATCTGATCAGCATGTGTGCGCTTCTACAACGCGATGATTGGCTGGTGGTGACCGCTGCGTCCGGGGTGGAAGCCCTGGAGTTGCTGCTGCAGCATGATGTCGACCTGGTGCTGCTGGATGTGATGATGCCCGGCATGGACGGCTTCGAAGTTGCCCGCTTGATGCGCGGCAGTCACCGCACGCGCATGACCCCGATCATCTTTCTAAGCGCCAACGCCCAATCTCCCGCCGCCGTGCTGGAAGGCTACGCCAGCGGCGCCATCGACTACCTGTTCAAACCCTTCGACCCGCACATTCTCAAGCCTAAGGTCCAGGCGTTGCTGGAGCACCAGCGCAACCGTCGGGCCTTGCAGCGCCTGAGCCATGACCTGGAGTCCGCCCGGGCGTTCAATGCGTCGGTGTTGGATAACGCCGCCGAGGGCATCCTGGTGGTGAGTGAAGAGGGCGTGATCGAATACGCCAACCCGGCGATTTCGCGCCTGCTCAATGCCACGATCCAGGAACTGCAAGGCCAGGACTTCCTGAGGTTCCTGCAAAAACCCCATGTGCCCGTCTGGCTGGAGTCGCAGATGTTCGCCGGCTATCGCCGGGGTGAAACCTGGCGCCTGCACGATGCGCTCCTGCGTACCGGCCGTGGCCAGCAAGTGCCGGTGGCGTTGTCCTGCGCGCCGCTGCCGGCTGAGCAGAAGGCCATGGTGGTGACGGTGCTGGATATGTCCGAAGTGCGCCACCTGCACCAGCAGCTGGAGTTCCAGGCCGTGACCGACCCGCTGACGGGGCTGCTGAACCGGCGCGGTTTTTACCAGGCGGTGGAAAACACGTTATTGCGCAGCGAGCGGACAGAGCAGGCCCTGGTGCTGCTGTACCTGGACCTTGACGGCTTCAAACGGGTCAACGATTCCCTGGGCCATGATGCCGGCGACCGGGTTCTGCGCTGGGTCTCGGAGCAATTGCAGGGCTGTCTGCGTTCCTACGACATTCTCGGCCGCATGGGCGGCGACGAATTCACGGCGTTGCTGGAGCTTGAGTTCCCGGAGCAGGCGGCAAAAATTTCGGAAAAACTGATCGAGCGAGTTTCTGCGTGCCAGCAGGTCGATGGTTTGGATGTCATGCTCGGCGTCAGTATCGGCATCGCCACCTTCCCGGACTGTGGCTCGGATTTGAATGGGTTGTTGCGTGCGGCCGACATCGCCATGTACGAAGCCAAACGCGCAGGCCGTCAACAGTATCGCTATTACGACCAGGAAATGAACGGGCGCGCCCGCTCGCGGCTGATGCTCGAAGACAGCGTGCGCACGGCGATTCAGAACAAGGATTTCACCTTGGTCTATCAACCTCAGGTCTCGCTGGTGGATGGCCGCCTGCGCGGCGTTGAGGTGTTGTTGCGCTGGCAACACCCCAGCGTCGGCGATGTGCCGCCGGGGCTTTTTTTGCCGTTGCTGGAAGAGGCGCGGCTGATCAGCCAACTGAGCGCCTGGATTTACCAGCAGGTTGCGGCCCAGCGCCAGGCCTGGCAGGCGACGTTCGACGATGAATTGGTGCTGAGCGTGAGCCTGAGCAGCAGCCAATTCAATACGCCTAACCTGGCCAATCAGTTGCAGCAGGTGTTGGAGCGACATGGGCTGCAGGGGCGTCAGCTGGAGGTGGAAATCAGCGAGGACTGCCTGATGAGTAACCTGGAAGAGGCCGCCAAGCAGCTCAAGTTGCTGCGCCGTATCGGGGTGCGTATCGCCCTGGATGACTTCGGTTCGGGGCAGTGTTCCCTGGCGCATTTGCGCGACCTGGCGTTCGACACGCTCAAGCTTGATCCGCAATTGGTTGCGCGGCTGCCGGGCTCGGTGCGGGATGCGGCGATGGCGCGCAGCATTATCGAGCTGTGCGGGCATTTTGAGGTGGTCGTGGTGGCCGAGGGTGTAGAAACCCAGGAGCAGGCCCAGTGGCTCAAGGCCCAGGGTTGCCCGTTTATCCAGGGGCCGTGGGCGGCGCAGCCGTTGATAGCCGAAGAAGTGCTCGACTGGTCGCGCGCTCGCGTGCGCTGAATTCGCTACACTGGCGCCATTCGAATCCTGTTGCAGACCCCAATGACCGCGCTGAAATACCTCCAGGCCTACCCCGCAGCCCTCCAGGAGCAAGTACGCCAACTGATCGCCAAGGACCAGTTGGGCGCCTATCTGGAGCAGCGTTACCCCGACCGCCATGGGGTGCAGAGCGACAAAGCCCTGTACGCCTATGCCCAGGCCTTGAAGCAGGAACACCTGCGCAACGCGCCGGCCATCGACAAAGTGCTGTTCGATAACCGCCTGGACCTGACCCACCGCGCCCTTGGCCTGCACACCACAATTTCACGGGTGCAGGGCGGCAACCTCAAATCCAAGAAAGAGATCCGCATTGCCTCGCTGTTCAAAGAGGCCGCACCGCAATTCCTGCGCATGATCGTGGTTCACGAGCTGGCGCACTTCAAGGAATCGGACCACAACAAAGCGTTCTACAAACTCTGCGACTACATGATGCCCGGCTACCACCAGGTGGAATTTGACCTGCGGGTGTACCTCACGTATCGCGACCTGCAGGGCAAACCCTGACCGCACAAGGCGACTGACCATGGATGTGAGCAAGACCAAAAGCAGCTTCTACCGCCGCCTGTACGTGGCGTACCTGATCGACAGTGGGTTGGCCAGCAGCGTCCCGGCATTGACCGACGTCACCGGCATGCCCCGGCGCACCGCGCAGGACACGATTGCGGCGCTGGCCGACTTGGATATCGTGTGTGAGTTCGAGCAGGAAGAGGGGGCCCGCAACCATGCCGGGCACTATCGGATTCGCGACTGGGGCGCGATTGATCGGGGGTGGATCGAGGGGAATCTCAGTCAGATCAAGCGGGTTCTGGATTACCCCTGAGTTCAGCGGTGGCTGGGCCGACGCTATCGGGAGCAAGCCCCCTCCCGCAGTTTGAACGGTGAATACATTCAAAATGTGGGAGGGGGCTTGTCGAATCGTCGCACCGCCCCGATGGCAGTCTCAAGCGCGCCGCATTCCGATATGTGGAATGTCATCCTCCAGGTACTCCTCACCCGCCACCACAAACCCATACCGCCCGTAATACCCCTGCAAATGTGCCTGGGCTGACAGGAAGATCGGCGTCTCGGGCCAGATATCCTCAATCTGCCTGAGGGTTTCTTCCATCATCTGGTGCCCCAGCCCGGTGCCCCGTGCAACCGGCGCAACGATCACCCGGCCGATCACCACGTCGCCGCCCTGGGACTCCGGGTCCAGCAGGCGCAGGTAGGCCACCAGTTCGTCGTCTTTCCAAGCCATCAGGTGGTGGGTATCGCCCGCCAGGTCTTGCCCGTCGATGTCCTGGTAGATGCACTTCTGTTCGACAACGAAGACCTCGCCGCGCAAACGCAAAATGGCGTACAGCTGCTCCTTGCCCAGGTCAGTGTGATGCTTGCAGACCCAATCGACTGTCATGGTGTGTTCTCACGTAAATGTCTGTTCTGGATAGTAAGCGCGACGGGCAGCGGTGTCTAAATCAACTATTTTTGTGAATGAAATCAATTTGCCATCATTGAGTGCTCTCGACGTCCGTTTCTTTGTGTAATCTGAGCTAATGTTAGAACCTCAGGCACTGCCTGAGCTAAGGCCACCGCCTGCCCCCCAAGGACGTTGAGCATGCCGCGATTGTCTCGTGCCGTTGCTTTGATTGGAGTGTTTTTGCTGGCGATGCCTGTGTACGCACAGCGTTTGCGCCTGGTCGCGGATGCCTGGCCACCCTTTACCGATTCCACCTTGATCAATGGTGGGTTGGCGACCGACATTGTCACCACGGCCTTGGCCCGCGCGGGTTACGCCAGTGACTTCGAACAGGTGCCCTGGGCGCGGGCGCTGATGGGCGTGGGCGACGGGCGTTATGACGTGCTGGTCAACGCCTGGTACGACGAGGCGCGTACGCATTTGGGGCAGTTCTCCGGTGAATACCTGCTCAATCGCGTGCGTTTCATCAAGCGCCGTGACGATCCCATTGAATTTCAGAACCTGGAACAGTTGCACGACTATCCCATTGCCGTGGTGCGCGGTTATGCCTATTCGGCGGCGTTCGATGGGGATGTGCAGTTGCAGAAAGTGCCGGTGCATAACTTCGCCATGGCGGTGCGCATGCTGGCGGCGCAGCGGGTGCGGCTGACGGTGGAGGATGAGTATGTGGCGCGCTATTACCTGTCGCGGGAATCGGCGCGGGTGCGCAATTCGGTGGAATTCTTACCCACGCCGCTGAGCGAAAACAGCCTGCATATTCTGGTCAGCCTGAAGCACCCTGAGCATGCGCAGATCGTTGCCGGTTTTGACCGCGAGATTGCCAGGATGAAGGCCGATGGCAGTTATGCGCGGTTGATGAAGGCCCATGGCATGTAATGCCTGTGGGCCTCATCGGGAGCAAGCCCCCTCCCACAGTTTTGATTTGTGAACACAGTCAACATGTGGGAGGGGGCTTGCCCCCGATAGCGGACTAAGCCGCGCTGGTGTCCTTGATCAAATGCGCCGCCAAGGTGCGCAGCGGTCCCAACTGCCGGCATATCAACGCCAACTGCGTCTGCACCAACCGCTGCCCTTCATCAATCTCATCCGGCATCTGCTCCAGATCCGCCGCCAAGGCCTCCTCGGCATCGCTCTGAATCGCAATCGGCTGCTTGTTCGCCAGCCCCGTGGCGATTTCATCAATGCTCGCCGCCAGGCTATTGCCGGCGCCATCGATCAAGTGTTCACGCACCTCGGCCGGCAGCTGGGTTTCGCGGTGTGCGCCGAGCCCCGACAGGTAGCTGAGCAATGTGTGCGACAGCACCAGGAAGCGGAAGCCCACATCCGCTTCCTTACGGAAATGACCAGGTTCCATCAGCATATTCGCCAGGGTGGTGGACAGCGCCGCATCGGCGTTGTGGGCATTGCGCCGGGCCAGGCGGTAAGCCAGGTCGTCGCTCTTGCCGGCGGCGTATTGCTGCATGATCTGGCGCAGGTAAATGCTGTTGCAGGTCAGAGTGTTGGCCAGCACCTTGTTCAGGCGCCGACCTTGCCAGTCCGGCAGGAACAGGAAGACCGCCAGGCCTGCAATCAAACTGCCGAGCAAGGTATCGAACAGCCTTGGTAAAAACAGCCCGTAGCCATCGCCCACCTGGTTGAAGCAGAACAACACCATCAGGGTGATGGCTGCCGTGGCCAGGGTGTAGCGGGTGGTGCGGTTGATAAAGAACACCAGGCCGGCGGCGATGGCGAACATCGACTGCACCAGCGGGCTTGGGAACAGATCGAACAGCGCCCACGCCACGGTGAGGCCGATGGCGGTGCCGATGATCCGCTGGCCGAGCTTGCGCCGCGTGGCGCCGTAGTTCGGTTGGCAAACAAACAGCGTGGTGAGGATGATCCAGTAGCCCTGGGAGGCGTGGATCGCATGCAGCATGCCGTAGCCGACGGTCAGCGCCAGGGACAGGCGCAGCGCATGGCGGAACAGCAGCGACGTCGGCGTCAGTTGCGTACGCAGGCGCGTCCACATTTCCTTCAGGTTACGTGGGGCGCGGTCCAGCAGGTTGCTGTCGGTGGCGTCGGCCAGGGCATCGGGGTTGCTCGCGTCGCCGAGCAGGCGGTCGAGTGTGGACAGGTTGGCCGCCAGGGCGCGCAACGAACGCAGCAGGCCGCGCCATGCCGGGTTGCTCTGGATGCGCAGGTGTTCCAGGGAAGCATTCAGGTCGCTGAGGGCTTCGGCGAAGCTGTCGTCATAGATGAACGGCTGGCGCAGCTGGATCGACTCGGCCAGGGCCTGGCAGGCCTTGCCTTGCTGGCGTAGCAGGCGTTGGCAGCGGAACAGCACATCGCTGTGGAAGAACGCATCGGCCAGGGCGTTGTAAGGATAGTGGGACGAGCTGGCACGTTCGTGGATGTCCTGGGCCAGGAAGTACAGCTTGAGGTAGCGACTGACCTTCGAGCCCGGTCGGCCATTGCCTACACGGTGCAGGATGATTTCCTTCGCCGCATTCAGCGCCGCCACCACCCGGCCATTTTGCTGGGCCAGTTCCAGGCGGCGAGCTTCCACGTCCAGTTGGCGAATCGGTTCGAACAACGATGATTTGAGCTTGAGGTAACGCCCCAGCTCGCGGAACAACCGCGCCAGGCTCTGCTGCACCGGCTGGTTGGAAAACAGCGCCTGCCACAGCACCGACAACGCGCCGTACCAGGCGGCACCGGCCACCAGCAGCAACGGCTCATGCCAGAAATCACTGACGGCGCCGCCGCGCTGGTCCACACCGATCATGGTGTAGACCGACAGGATCAAGGTGGCAGAAGCAATCGCACCATAGCGTTCGCCCAAGGCGCCGAGCATGGTCAGGCAGAACGTGGCCAGGGCCAGGGAGATGGCGAAAATCCAGGGGTAGGGGAACAGCAGCTCCACCGACAGCGCGGCAATGCTGAAACACACCAGCGTCACTGCCAGGGCGTTGAGGCGGCCTTGCCAGCTGTCGTCGGTCTCGGCCAGGGCGCTGGCGATAATCCCCAGGAACAGCGGGATCAGCAGGGTCATCTCATCCTGATACCAGCACAGCGTCATGCTGCCGGTGAGGGCGATGAACACCCGGATGCTGTAGCTGAATTTATCCAGCGCCCACAGGCGCCGCATGGACTGCTTGAACGAGGTCGATGACATGAAGTCTGGAGTCTTCCGGGACGATGCCGCTAAATTGAGCCATCAGTGACGCCACGGCAAGGGTGGTGATCACATCTGACAGCAAATTATTCTCAGGCATACCGCAAATCAAAATGTGGGAGGGAGCAAGCCCCTTCCCACATTCTTCAGGCGTACTGCGCTGCGGCGTAACCCGACGCCCACGCCCACTGGAAGTTAAACCCGCCCAGGTGCCCGGTCACATCCAGCACTTCGCCAATAAAGTACAAGCCCGGGCTTTTCAGCGACTCCATGGTCTTGGACGACACTTCCCGCGTATCTACCCCGCCCAAGGTCACCTCGGCCGTGCGGTAGCCCTCGGTGCCGGCCGGCACCAGTTGCCAGCTCGAGAGTTTTTGCGCGATGTCGGCCACTTCGGCGTGGGTGTACTGCTTCATGGGCTTGGACACGAACCAGGTTTCCGCTAGCAGGTTGGCCATCTTCTTGGTGAAGATTTCACCCAGCAGGGTTTTCAGCTCGCTGTTGGGGCGTTCGACCTGCTGCTGTTGCAGCCAGGTGTGGGCGTCGTGGTCGGGCAGCAGGTTGATCTCCACCGTGTCGCCGGACTCCCAGTAGGAGGAAATCTGCAGAATCGCCGGGCCGCTGAGGCCGCGATGGGTAAACAGGAGGTTCTCGCGAAAGCTCTGGCCGTTACAGCTGACCAGGCAATCCACCGAGGTCCCGGACAGCTCGCCGCACAAGTCCTTGAGCTGGTCGGTGATGGTGAACGGCACCAGCCCGGCGCGGGTCGGTAACAGCTCATGGCCGAACTGCCTGGCGACTTGATAGCCAAAACCGGTGGCGCCCAGAGTCGGGATCGACAGGCCGCCAGTGGCGATCACCAGGGATTCGCAGCGCAGTTCACCCAAGGTGGTCTGCAACTGGTAGCCGCTGTCGACCTTGGCGATTTCTTCAATCGAGGTGTCCAGGTGCAGGCTTACGCCGGTCTGGATGCACTCGTCCAACAGCATGCCGAGGATGTCACTGGATTTGTTATCGCAGAACAGCTGGCCGAGTTTCTTCTCGTGGTACGGCACGCCGTGCTTGGCCACCAGCCCGATAAAGTCCCACTGGGTATAGCGGGCCAGGGCCGACTTGCAGAAGTGCGCGTTGTGCGACAGGAAGTTGGCCGGCTCGGTGTACAGGTTGGTGAAATTGCAGCGGCCACCGCCGGACATCAGGATCTTCTTGCCGGCCTTGTTCGCATGGTCGAGCAACATCACCTTGCGCCCACGCCCGGCGGCGGTCAGTGCGCACATCAAGCCTGCGGCGCCGGCGCCAATGATCACAACTTCGGTCGAGCGCACAGCAATGTCCTCATACAAATTCTGAATTGGAATACAGTCAAATGTGGGAGGGGGCTTGCCCCCGATGGCGGTGTATCAGTGACAGATGTACTGACTGACACACTGCAATCGGGGGCAAGCCCCCTCCCACATTGGATCTCCATATAGGTCGGAGATCGTGTTACAGGATCCGCACACGCAACGAACGGCCTTTGATCTTGCCGTCGTTCAAACGCTGCAACGCCTGCTTGGCGATGCCGCGTTCCACGGCCACGAAGGCCTGGAAGTCGAAGATCGCGATCTTGCCGACCTGGGCACCGGGGATGCCGGCTTCGCCGGTCAATGCGCCGAGGATGTCGCCTGGGCGCACCTTGTCTTTACGGCCGGCGGCGATGCACAGGGTGCTCATCACCGGCAGCAGCGGGCCACCGCTTTGCGGCTTGAGGTTGTCCAGTTGGTCCCAGTTCAGCGGCGACTTCTGCAGTTGCTCGATGGCCTGGGCGCGGTGCGCTTCGGACGGCGCCACCAGGCTGATAGCGATGCCGGTCTCACCGGCGCGACCGGTACGGCCCACGCGGTGAATGTGGATTTCCGAGTCGCGGGCCAGTTCGACGTTGATCACCATGTCCAGCGCGTCAATGTCCAGGCCGCGGGCGGCGACGTCGGTGGCCACCAGCACCGAGGTGCTGCGGTTGGCAAACATCGCCAACACCTGGTCACGGTCGCGCTGTTCCAGGTCGCCATGCAGGCCGACGGCGGAAATGCCCTTGGACGTCAGGTGATCCACGGTTTCCTGCACTTGCTGCTTGGTGAAGCAGAACGCCACGCAGGAAGCCGGGCGGAAATGCGCCAGCACCTTGGTCACGGCGTCCATGCGCTCTTCCGGGGAGATCTCGTAGAAACGCTGCTCGATCTGGTCGTCGGAGTGGAACGCTTCGGCTTTCACTTGCTGCGGCGCGCGCATGAACTTCGAGGCCAGCTGCTTGATGCTCACCGGGTAGGTGGCCGAGAACAGCAGGGTCTGGCGGCGCGGCGGGGTCTTGCTGATGATGTCTTCGATGGCGTCGTAGAAGCCCATGTCAAGCATGCGGTCGGCTTCGTCGAGGATCAGGGTGTTCAAGCCGTCCAGCACCAGCGAACCTTTGCGCAGGTGTTGCTGGATACGGCCCGGGGTGCCGACGATCACGTGGGCGCCGTGCTCAAGGGAGGCGATCTGCGGGCCGAGGGACACGCCGCCGCACAGGGTCAGGACCTTGATGTTGTCTTCGGCGCGGGCCAGGCGGCGGATTTCCTTGGCGACCTGGTCGGCCAGCTCACGGGTCGGGCACATCACCAGGGCCTGGCAGCCGAAGTAGCGCGGGTTGATCGGGTTCAGCAGGCCGATGCCGAACGCAGCGGTCTTGCCGCTGCCGGTCTTGGCCTGGGCAATCAGGTCCAGCCCCTTGAGGATCACCGGCAAGCTTTGCGCCTGGATCTGCGTCATCTCGACATAACCCAGCGAGTCGAGGTTAGCCAGCATGGCGGCGGACAGGGGCAAAGTATTAAAAGCGGTGGCGATGGTAGTCACGGGACTGGCTCTGCAAAACAAAATGTCGCGCAGTGTACCAGCCCTGTGGGAATTTCCCTGCAAGTTCTAGACGAGACGCCCGTTAATGCTCGATATGCTGTTCCGGGTTGGCCGCCCGTTTGCCGTCTTGGGGCGACAGTTGCAGGAAGATCGCCGCCGCCAGCATCGCCATGATGCCCACGGTGAGGAAGGTCAGCTGGAACGCGCCGAGCACCGTGCTCACGCCGTCGTTGCCCGCTTCGGCGGTAAACCCGCCGAGCAGCGCACCGGCGCAGGCCACCCCCAGGCTCAGGGACAGTTGCGCCACCACCGACAGCAAACTGTTGCCGCTGCTGGCCTGGGCGTCGTCGAGGTCGATCAGGGTGACGGTGTTCATCGCGGTAAATTGCAGCGAGTTGATCGCCCCCAGCACCGCCAGCATGGCCAGCAGCAGCGGGTAGGGCGTCTGTTCGCTGACCAGGCCCATGCTCGCCAGCATGATGCCCAGGGCCAGGGTGTTGCCGGTCAGCACCACGCGATAACCCAGACGTTCGATCAACGGGCGCGCCACCGACTTGGCGAACATCGCCGCCGCCGCCAGGGGCAGCATGCTCATGCCGGCCTGGGACGGTGAATAACCCAGGGCCACTTGCAGCAGCAACGGCACCAGGAACGGCAAGGCGCCGCTGCCCAGGCGCGCGAACAGGTTGCCGAGGATGCCCACGGCAAAGGTGCGGGTCTTGAACAGCGCCGGTGAGAACAGTGGGTTATCGATATGCCCGGCGCGCAGCCAATACGCCGCCAGGCACGCCAACCCGCCGAACAGCAGCAACATCACCCGCAGGTGCGGCAGGTGCAGCTCGCCCAAGCCTTCCATGGCAATGGTGATCAGCACCATCGCCGCACCGAACAATAGAAAACCGATGCCATCGAAGCGCGTGCGCTCGCTGCCGCGCAGGTCGGGGATGAACTTCCACACGGCGTAGCAACCGATCATGCCCACCGGCAGGTTGATCAGGAAGATCCAGTGCCACGTCAGGTACTGCACCATCCAGCCGCCCATGGTCGGGCCGAGCAAGGGCCCGAGCAGGCCGGGGATGGTGATGAAGCCCATGATCCGCACCAGCTCGGAGCGGGGGTAGGCGCGTAGAACCACGAGTCGGCCGACCGGCAGCATCAGCGCACCACCCAGCCCCTGGATGACCCGTGCGCCCACCAGCATGGTCAGGCTGCTGGACAGCGCGCACAGCAAGGAGCCGATGCTGAACAGCATGATCGCGCCGAAGAAGATTTTCTTGGTGCCGAAGCGGTCGGCGATCCAGCCCGAGGCCGGGATCAGCAAGGCGACGGTGAGCATGTAGGCGATCACCACCCCTTGCATGCGCAGCGGGTTTTCCGCCAGGTCTCGGGCCATGGCCGGCAGTGCAGTGTTGAGAATCGTCCCATCCAGCGATTGCATGAAGAAGGCAATCGCTACCACCCAGGGGAGCCAGCGGGCGGTCTTGGCATCGAGAGGGGCACGATCTGGCATGGGGTACCTTTTTGTTAGCCGGCTATGTGTCGGCGATTATGCGCCATTCGTCGCTCCTTTTCCCACTGGCGGTTCGTCTAAGTCCGACAAGTTCGCGTGCTCTCCCACCAGGAAATCCAACAACGCACGGTGCACCGCCAAAGCCGCCTCGCGGGACTCCAGGTCGAGTAAATGCCCGGTGTGTTCGGCCACCGCAAAGCTGCTGCGGTCGACGTAGTGTTTGAACAGTCGGGCCTCGGCGGCGGGGGTGTATTCGTCCAGCGCACCATTGAGAAAGTGCACCGGGGTTTCGATCTGCCGCAGCGCCGGCAGGTAGTTGCCATCGCCCAACGCCAGCACCTGGTGGATATGAAAGCGCGCCTGGCGGTACTCGGTGGTGGCCATGTTCGACAGGTGCCGGTGGTTGTTGCGCTTGAGCCGGGGCGACAGGTATTTGCCCACGGTCTCGTTGAGCAGGTGCCCGACAGCGGATTTGTCATCGGCCTCGATCAGCACCCGCACGCGCTCTACATAGTCGAGCATTGCCTGGTTGAGGTTGGGCGCCAGGGCCATCACCACCGAGCTTTCGATGGACGGCGGGTTGTGTGCCAGGGTCAGCAGCGTCGAGATGCCACCCCAGGAGGCCGAGACCAGGTGATTGACCTGAAAGCGTTCGACCAGGGCGCGCAGGATTTGCACCTCGTCGTCCTTGGTCACCAGGTCCAGGTCGGTGTTGTGTTCGCGGGAATAACCCGAGAAGGGCAGGTCGAACAACAGCACATTGAAATGCTTGGCCAGGCACTTGCTGGTACGCGCGAATGAACGTGTGGTGGAGAGTGCGCCATTGACCATCAGGATGGTCTTCTTTTCCGAATCGTTTCCCAGCTGCTCAACATGAACGTTGTAGTGCTTGAACAGCTTTTCTATGACAAAACTTCCATGGTTCATGTCAACGCTCCAGCTTGCCCTTCCCGGGCAAGGTCATGCTCTCGTGGGTGGGGTGGCGGGGGGCCACTAACCGTTATAACGAGGTTTTTCACAGGCGACAACAGGCTGCCCGTGCAGACTGGGAGGAAGAGAATTTACGGTAGGAAGGGCCGAAACCGAGGTGTCTGAAATCAGCACAGGACAATGTGGGAGGGGGCAAGGCCCCTTCCCACAGGGGGTTTGTATTTACAGGGTCAGGGTCAGGCGTTTTACCAAGGCCCCCGGCAACAGGTTGGAGGCGGTATTGCGCTGGCTATAGGTGCTGGCCGACAGCAGCAGTTCGCGCTCAGCGGTCAGCGCTTCCAGTTGCGAACCGAGCAACTGGTAGACGCTGTCATCAAAACGCATGGTGCTGACCGGCGCCTTGATCTCGCCGTCTTCCACCCAGAACGTGGCGAAGCGCGTCATGCCGGTCAGGCGTGCGGCGGGCAGGTCGGAGTAGTTCAGGTACCACAGGTTGCTGATGTAGAGCCCGGTGCCCAGTTGCTTGAGGATATCGGCCTGGGCCAGGTTGCCCGCTGCGATCTGCAAGGCGCTGGGTGATTCGTCGCCGCTGGCGCCGTTGGCGCTGAGGCCATATTCGGCGGCGCTGCGCGAGTTCACCAGTTGGCCGTCGGCCTGGCCGGCGTTGATCAGCGTGACGTCACTGCGCGGGTAGCCTTCGCTGGAGAACGCCTGGCTCAGGGAGTCGGTGATGTGTTCTTTCACCGTCACCAGCGGGCTCAAGGACTGCTCGCCGGCATACAGCCGTTGCAACGAGCTGCCTTTGCTGGCGATGGCCTGGGCGGAAAAACCGCCCCAGGTGATGATGCTAATGATTTCTTCCAATGCCGCCGGGGCGAGGTAGGCGCGGTACTGTCCGGGCGCCAATGGGTGCAGCGGGCGGCCGAGGAATTCCAGCTGTTCACGCGCCAGCTGGAAGCGTCGGGCGAACTCGGCGCTGTCCCAGGCGTCGCCGGCGTAGCTGGCTTTTACCGCCTCGCCATTGGCGTGGAACAGGCTGAAATCGAAGTTGAAGCTATTGGCCTGATGCCAGCCAAACGCGCCGTCCGAACTGGCAAAGCCCCGGCTGATCGGGCCGGCGGCATAGAAGCCGACCAGGTCGACGCCATCGGCCGCCTGGCTGATTTCTTCCAGCACCTGGGCCAGGTCGGGCAGGGGGCGGGCCTGTTCGTTGTGGCTTTGCCAGGCGTTGTGGTTGAGCAACAGGTAAGGGTCATGCGGCAGCAGCGGCAGGGTTTCGCGCAGTTGCTGCAGGCCGTCGGCGAGGCGCTGGCGATCCAGCTCGGGCTCGCCGGCCAGGGTGATGCCGAGGTCGGCATGGCGGCCATCGTTGATCAGCTTGAGGTTGAGGCTGGCCTGCTGCACTTGGCCGGCCTGACGCACCTTGGCGTGGTTGAAGCGCACGAACTCGGACGATTCCGCCGCGTAGCCCAGGTGAAATTGTTCCTTTTCGGTGATGGCCTGCTTGAGCCACTGCACCAATGCCTTGAAGGTGTTCATCAGGCATCTCCCCCAAATACGTCAACGTTGCTGAATACACAGGCCGGCGACGCATGGCCGACGCGGATCACCTGGTTGGGCTCGCCCTTGCCGCAGTTCGGCGTGCCCAATACCTTGAAGGTGCTGGTGTCGCCCACGGCGCTGAGGTTGCGCCAGAACTGCGCGGAAATCGCCCGGTAGTTGGGGTTTTTCACCACGCCCTTGAGTTCGCCGTTTTCAATCAACTGGCCCCACTCGCAGCCGAACTGGAACTTGTTGCGGGCATCGTCGATGGACCACGAACGGTTGGTCGACATCAGGATGCCGTGTTCGATGCCGACAATCAGTTGCGCCAGGCTCTTATCGCCGGCTTCGATATTCAGGTTGGCCATGCGGTCGATCGGCGGGCGGTTCCAGCTGCTGGCGCGGCTGTTGGCCACGCCGCCCATGCCCGAGCGGAACTGCGACAACGCCCCACCCAGCGGCTTGAGCAGCAGTCCTTCGCGGATCAGGAATTGCTTGCTGGCCGCGGTGCCGTCGTCGTCATGGCCGTAGCTGGCCAGTTGCTCGGGAATGTCCGGGTCGAACGTCACGTTCAACAGCTTGGAGCCGTATTGCAGCTGGCCGAAGTCGCTGGCCTTCACAAAACTGGTACCGGCGTAATTGCGCTCATCGCCGAGGATACGGTCGAGTTCCAGCGGGTGGCCGATGGACTCGTGGATCTGCAGGATCATCTGGTCGGGCATCAGCAGCAGGTCGCGCGGGCCCTGGGGCGTATTTGGCGCCAGCAGCAGTTGCAGGGCTTCGTCGGCAATGCGCGGCGCGGCGCCGACCAGGCCGAAGCGGCTGATCACGTCAAACCCGCCTTGCTGGCCGAAGTTGCTGCCGCCGAGGGTGCGCGACTGGCTGTCGTTGCCGTCGTAGGCCGTGACATTGACGCCGGGGAACACAAACCGCTGGGCCTGGCGCAGTTCGGCGCCGGCACTGTTGAGGTAGATCTGCTCGACATGGGTCAGGCCGAGGCTGACTTCCCAGTTCACCAGGCGCTCGTCCTGGGGCACGGCAGAGGACTCATCGCCGAGCAGTTGGTAGCAGTCGCTCAGGGACGGGAAGGCTTGCTCAATATTGGGCGACAGGTAGTCGGCGACGTCGCTGGACACCTGTTGGTCGCGCAGGTCGAGCAGGGCGTGCGGTTTTATCAGGCGGGCTTGCTGCTCGGCGCGTCCAAGGGCGGCTTGCAGGCCGGCAAGGGAAATATCGTGGGTGGCGGCGTAGGCCTCCGCACCGTTGACACGCACGGTGAGCATGACGCCTTCGTCGTGGTTCAGGTGGGGCGGTTCGGCGACGTTCTTGCGCACCGACAGGTACTGGCCGGATTCGCGCACGTAGCGCAGGGAGAAGAAGTCGGCGGTGGTGCGCAGGGCACTGAAATGCTTTTTGAGTGTGGCGTGGTGTTCGAACATGGGGCCTTCCTTGTGGGCGGCTCAGCGCGGGCAGGCAAACAGAGTAGGCCTGGGCTGGGGGCTGATCAAGGAAAGTGTAGAGGCAAGGTTTGCAGTGCCTGATCGGGCCCTATCGGGGGCAAGCCCCCTCCCACACTTGATTTGTGAATACATTCAAATGTGGGAGGGGGCTTGCCCCCGATGAAGGCACCGCAGTGAATCAGTTACTGCGCAGTCGGCCCCACTTCACGCAACGGCTTGCCACGCACCGGCGCATCGCCGGCCACGTAGTAGTCGGCAGTGCTGCGCGGCAGCGGCTGGCGGCCACGGATCTTGTCGGCGATTTTCTCGGCGATCATGATCGTCGGCGCGTTCAGGTTGCCGGTGGTGATGATCGGCATGATCGACGCATCGACTACGCGCAGACCCTGCATGCCGTGCACGCGGCCTTCGCCATCGACCACGGCCATCTCGTCGTCGCCCATCTTGCACGAGCAGGACGGGTGGAACGCGGTTTCGGCGTGCTCGCGGATGAACTTGTCCAACTGCTCATCGGTTTGCACCTCGATGCCCGGGCTGATTTCGCGGCCACGGTAGGGATCGAGTGCCGGCTGCTGCATGATTTCACGGGTCAGGCGGATGCCGTCGCGGAATTCCTGCCAGTCCTGCTCGGTGGCCATGTAGTTGAAGAGGATGCTCGGGTAGTCCCGTGGGTTCTTCGACTTCAGTTGCACGCGGCCACGGCTCGGCGAGCGCATGGAGCCCATGTGCGCCTGGAAACCGTGCTCTTTCACACCGTTGCTGCCGTTGTAGTTAATCGCGACCGGCAGGAAGTGGTACTGGATGTTCGGCCATTCGAATTCTTCACGGGTCCGGATAAAACCGCCCGCTTCGAACTGGTTGCTGGCGCCGATGCCGGTGCCGTTGAACAGCCATTCGGCACCGATGGCCGGCTGGTTGTACCAGAGCAGCGACGGGTACAGCGACACCGGCTGGGTGCACGCATATTGCAGATACAGCTCAAGGTGGTCCTGCAGGTTTTCGCCGACGCCAGGCAGGTCGTGGACCACCTGGATGTCGAGGCTTTCCAGCAGTTTGGCCGGGCCCACGCCGGAGCGTTGCAGCAGTTGCGGCGAAGCGATTGCGCCGCTGCACACCAGCACTTCTTTACGCGCACGGGCTTCAACGCGCTCTTCGGCGGCACCGATCAGGTAACGCACGCCAACGGCACGCTTGCCTTCGAACAACACTTTGTCGGTGAGGGCGTGGGTGACGATGGTCAGTGTGGAGCGCTTCTTGGCTATGTCCAGGTAACCGCGCGCGGTGCTGGCGCGACGGCCGTTAGGCGTGACGGTACGGTCCATCGGGCCGAAGCCTTCCTGCTGGTAGCCGTTCAAGTCTTCGGTGCGCGGGTAACCGGCCTGCACGCCTGCTTCAACCATGGCGTGGAACAGCGGGTTATTGCCCGCTTTAGGCGTGGTCACGCTCACCGGGCCATCGCCGCCGTGCCAGTCGTTCGGGCCGATGTCGCGGGTTTCGGCCTTGCGGAAATACGGCAGGCAATCGAGGTAGCTCCAGTCTTCCAGGCCCGGAAGCTTCGACCAGTTGTCGTAGTCCATGGCGTTGCCACGGATGTAGCACATGCCGTTGATCAGCGAAGAGCCACCCAGGCCCTTGCCGCGACCGCATTCCATCCGACGGCCGTCCATGTGTGGCTCCGGATCGGTTTCGTAGGCCCAGTTGTAGCGGCGGCCTTGCAGCGGAAAGGCCAGGGCGGCCGGCATTTGGGTACGGAAATCGAGGCGGTAGTCGGGGCCGCCGGCTTCCAGCAGCAGGACGGTGACGCCTTCGTCTTCGGTCAGACGGGTCGCCAGGGTGTTACCGGCGGAGCCGGCACCCACAATGATGTAGTCGTATTCTTGGGACATAAATGCACCCTCTTTGAAGTGTGGTCAGGTCGGGCCTCATCGGGGGCGAGCCCCCTTCCACATTTGATCGGGTTTACACAGTCAAAGGTGGGAGGGGGCTCGCCCCCGATGGCGGCCTCAAAGGCAACGCAAGGCTCGGGTCTTAGAACACCGAGGCGTAGTCGCCCAGCTCAACCTGTACCGATTTGATGCGGGTAAAGTTGTTCAGCGAGCTGATGCCGTTCTCACGGCCCACACCGGATTGCTTGTAGCCACCGACCGGCATCTTCGCGTCGGATTCGCCCCAGGCGTTGATCCAGCAGATGCCCGCTTCCAGCTGATGAATCACGCGGTGGGCGCGGTTCAGGTCCTTGGTCACCAGGCCCGCGGCCAGGCCGAAGTCGGTGTCGTTGGCGCGGCGGATCACTTCTTCTTCGGTTTCGTAGGTGAGGATGCTCATCACCGGGCCGAAGATTTCTTCACGGACGATGGTCATCTCGTCGGTGCAGTCGGTGAACACGGTCGGGGCCACGAAGGCGCCTTTGGCGAAATCGCCGTCGGTCAGGCGGTCGCCGCCGCACAGTACGCGGGCACCTTCTTCCTTACCTTTGGCGATGTAGCCCAGCACGCTTTCCATGTGGGCGAAGCTGACCAGCGGACCGAAGTTGGTGTTGGCGTCTTGCGGGTCGCCGACGCGGATACGGGCAACACGCTCAACGATCTTGGCTTCGAACGCCGCTTGCAGGTGCTTGGGCACGAACACGCGAGTGCCGTTGGTGCAGACCTGGCCGGAGCTGTAGAAGTTGGCCATCATCGCGATGTCGGCGGCACGATCCAGGTCGGCGTCTTCGAACACGATCAGCGGCGATTTGCCGCCCAGTTCCATGGTCACTTCCTTGAGCGAAGAGCTCGACGCGCTGGCCATGACTTTCTTGCCGGTGTCGGTGCCGCCGGTGAACGAGACTTTCTCGATGCGTGGGTGCTCGGTCAGCCAGGTGCCGACTTCACGGCCGCTGCCGGTCAAGACGTTGAATACGCCTGCTGGAACCCCGGCTTCGGTGTAGATCTCGGCCAGTTTCAGGGTGGTCAGCGAGGTGACTTCGCTTGGCTTGAAGATCATCGCGTTACCGGCGGCCAGGGCCGGTGCGGATTTCCACAGGGCGATCTGGATCGGGTAGTTCCAGGCGCCGATACCGGCGACCACGCCCAGCGGCTCGCGGCGGGTGTAGACGAAGGAAGTGTCGCGCAGTGGGATCTGCTCGCCTTCGATCGCCGGCACCAGGCCTGCGTAGTATTCGAGCACGTCAGCGCCGGTAACGATGTCGACGTACTGGGTTTCGGAGAAGGCTTTACCGGTGTCCAGGGTTTCCAGGGCGGCCAGCTCGTCGTTGCGCTCGCGCAGGATGTCGACGGCACGACGCAGGATGCGCGAACGCTCCATGGCGGTCATCGCAGCCCAGATTTTCTGGCCTTTTTCGGCGCTGACCACGGCACGTTCAACGTCTTCTTTCGTTGCGCGTTGCACTTGGGCGAGAACTTCACCGTTAGCCGGGTTGATGGCTTCGAAGGTGGCATCGCTGCCAGCGTCGCTGTAGCCGCCGTCAATGTAGAGTTTTTGCAGGTCGAAACGGGCCATAAAGTCCTCGCAAGTGCATAAGTGGTTGGCGTTACCCGCCGCAAAGTGGGCCATAAGGGTGTGGCAACACTGAGCGGCAGACGTTCAGGGGTTGAGCGTTTATAAGGGCTCTAACTCACCTGCTTGGCCAATTGGAAATCCATGTATTCGTAAGCGATCCGTTGCGCCTGCGCCGTGTCGAAAGCGTCTCCCGACAGGGCGCCGCGCAACCACAAACCGTCGATCAGGGCCGCCAGGCCTCTGGCTGCTTTGCGTGCGTGCGGCAGCGGCAGCACTCGGCGGAACTGGCAGCACAGGTTGGAATACAGACGTTGATCGTTGATCCGCTGCAACCTGTGCAATGACGGGTGATGCATGCTGGTGGCCCAGAAGGCCAGCCAGGTTTTCATTGCCGGGCCATTGACCTGGCTGGCGTCGAAGTTGCCCTCGATGATCACCCGAAGGTGCGCCCTTGGGCTGTCGTCCTTCAGCGCAAGCCTGCGTTCGTGGACGTTCTCGATCAGCACATTCATCAAGTACCGCATCGTCGCGGCGATCAGGCCGTTCTTGTCCTGAAAGTAGTGACTGATGATGCCGTTCGAGACCCCGGCCAAACGGGCGATCAGCGCAATGCTGGCATCTCCCATTCCGACCTGATCGATGGCCGTCAGCGTGGCTTCGATCAACTGTTGGCGGCGTATGGGTTGCATACCGACCTTGGGCATCTAGCACCTCTCCTTAGGCCTGCCGACGGGCGATGAACGTTCGTCGACTTGAAGGCCAGTCTATTTTGTTTTGATTGAACGTTCAATCAACAAAGAATAAGCTCTGCGACAAATGGTCGCTGCCTACAGGTATTTCCTACTTGAGGGCGACGACATCTGACACCTGCAAAAACCTTTGAAACAGGCGGTATCAAGGCCTGCCCACTGCCTGGTGGGGCTCAAGGATTTTCGGGGTGTCTTTATAACACCCGTCCGTCGACTGCCGAAAAATCGATAGGTCGGGATAACCGTTGCCTTGTGTTTCTCTCTCGCACTGCCTGGAGCATCTGCGCCATGAGTTCTGCCTCTCTTATAAAGACCCCGCCGGAAAAGGTGCGGGTCAACGGTTGGGTGTTCTACACCTCCACCGCGCTGATTCTGTTGTTGACCGCCATTCTGATCATCGCCCCGCAGGAGGCCGGGCGCATGCTCGGCGTAGCCCAGGCCTGGCTTTCCAAAAGCTTTGGCTGGTACTACATGGTGGTCATCGCCGCCTACCTGGTGTTTGTGGTCGGCCTGGCGTTTTCGTCCTACGGCAAATTGAAACTGGGCAGCAAGGACGACACCCCGGACTTCAGCTACGGCGCCTGGGCCGGCATGCTGTTCTCGTCGGGCATCGGCATCTCGCTGCTGTACTTCGGCGCTTCGGAGCCGCTGGATCACTACTTCAACCCGCCGGAAGGCGCCGCCGCCAGCAACAGCGCGGCACGTCAGGCGCTGCAGTTGACCTTCCTGCACTGGGGCCTGCATGGCTGGGCGATCTATGCGTTGGTCGGCCTGGCCGTGGCGTACTTCGCCTACCGGCATAACCAGCCGCTGGCCTTGCGTTCGGCGTTGTACCCGCTGGTGGGTGAGCGTTGGGTCAAGGGCGCGGCTGGTCACGCGGTGGATGGTTTCGGCATGTTCGTGACCCTGCTGGGCCTGGTGACTAACCTGGGCATCGGTTCGATGCAGGTGTCGTCCGGCCTGGAAAACCTGTTCGGCATGGCGCACAGCAACACCAACCTGCTGATCGTGATCATTGTGATGAGCACCGTGGCGACCATCGCCGCCGTGTCGGGTGTGGAGAACGGCATCCGCCGCCTGTCCAACCTCAACATCGTGCTGTTCAGCGGTTTGCTGATCTTCGTGCTGCTGTTCGGCCCGACCCTGCACCTGCTCAACGGCCTGGTGCAGAACACCGGTGACTACCTCAACGGCATCGTGCTGAAAACCTTCGACCTCTATGTGTACGAAGGCGACGGTGACAAGACCGAACGCTGGATGGGCCTGTGGACCCTGTTCTACTGGGCCTGGTGGATTTCCTGGGCACCATTCGTGGGCATGTTCATCGCGCGTATTTCCCGTGGCCGCACGGTGCGTGAACTGGTGGCCGGCGTGCTGCTGATTCCCCTGGGCTTTACCCTGGCGTGGCTGTCGATCTTCGGTAACTCGGCGCTGGACCTGGTGCTCAACCACGGTGCGGTGGAGCTGGGCAAGACGGCGCTGGAACAACCGTCCATGTCTATCTACCAATTGCTGGAGCATTACCCAGCGTCGAAAATCGTCATCGGCGTGTCGATCTTCGTGGGCTTTGTGTTGTTCCTGACCCCGGCGGATTCCGGCGCGGTGATGATGGCCAACCTTTCCTGCAAGGGCGGCAATGTGGATGAAGATGCGCCGCACTGGTTGCGCATCTTCTGGTCGGCGGTGATCACCCTGGTGACCATCGGCCTGCTGTTTGCCGGCAACTTCGAAGCCATGCAAACCATGGTGGTGCTGGCGGGGCTGCCGTTCTCGGTGGTGCTGATTGTCTTTATGTTCGGTTTGCACAAGGCGATGCGCCAGGACGTGGCGATCGAACAGGAGCAGGCGCAACTGGCTGAACGCGGGCGTCGTGGCTTCAGCGAGCGTTTGACGGCACTCGACCTGCAACCGAGCCAGGGCACTGTGCAGCGCTTTATGGACAAGCACGTCACGCCGGCGCTGGAAGAGGCGGCGGTCGCGTTGCGTGAGCAAGGGTTGGAAGTGCAGACGCTGTTGGGTAAGTCCAAGCGCTGCATCGGTGTGCGCATCGAGATGGAAGAGGGCAACCCGTTCGTTTATGAAGTGAGCCTGGATGCTTACTCGTCGGCACCAAGCGACCTGCCCGAAGAAGAACGCACCCGCTATTACCGCGCCGAGGTGTACCTGCACAACGGGCCTCAGGAATACGACCTGATGGGCTTCGCCCAGGAACAGATCACCCGGGACGTGCTCGATCAGTTTGAAAGCCATCGGCAGCTCCTTGGCCGTGTCTATAGCTGATAGTTGAGCCTGGTGGTGCTTTAAATGTGGGAGGGGGCTTGCTCCCGATAGCGGTGTGTCAGTCAGTCGATCTGTTACTGATCCACCGCTATCGGGAGCAAGCCCCCTCCCACATTTTTGACCCGGTTTCTCCAATGGCGTTTGCAGTGTGTGCTAGCCCAGGTTTTTGCCCAGCAAGGCATGGTAGAGCTCACTATCGCCCAGGATCCCCACCACCTGGTTGTTGTCATGCAACACCAGCTTGTTCCCCGTCTGATAACGAATCTGCAGCGCATCACGCATGCCGATATTCGAATCCACCAGTGTCGGTACCCGGCCCAAACCTTCCACCGGTTGCCCCGGTGCCCAGTTCTGCAAATTCATCACCACGCCATTCTGCCGCGCGCCCTGGATGGTGTTGCCTTCGGCCAGGTCCAGCCATGAGTCGCCACCAGGATCCAGGCACACCGAACCGTTGACGCGTTTGCAGTTGTCCAGCGTGCGCATCAGGCTGCGGCCGCACAGTACGTTCAGCGGGTTGGTGTGGGCGACGAAGGTGCGTACGTAGTCGTCCGCCGGGTTCAGCACGATCTCTTCCGGCACGCTGTACTGGATGATCTTGCCGTCTTTCATGATCGCGATACGGCTGCCCAGCTTCAGCGCCTCGTCGAGGTCGTGACTGACGAACACGATGGTCTTGCTCAGCTTGCTTTGCAGTTCCAGCAATTCGTCCTGCAGGCCTTGGCGGATCAGCGGGTCGAGGGCGGAGAAGGGCTCGTCCATCAACAGGATGTCGGCGTCCATCGCCAACGCGCGGGCCAGGCCGACGCGCTGTTGCATGCCGCCGGACAGTTCATCCGGCCTCTTGTTGCGCCACTGGGTCAGGCCCACCAGCTCAAGTTTTTCATCCACCAGCTTGCGCCGTTCTTTTTCCGGACGGCCCTGCATTTCCAGACCAAAGCTGATGTTCTCGCGCACCGTCAGCCAGGGCATCAGGGCGAACTTCTGGAACACCATGGCGATGCGCTTGGTGCGCATCATTTTCAGCTCGGCGGGGGTGCAGGAGGCGATGTCGATCTGGCGACCTTCATGCTCCACGAACAGCTGGCCACGGCTGACGGTATTGAGGCCGTTGATGCAGCGCAGCAGGCTCGACTTGCCGGAGCCCGACAGGCCCATCAGCACGCAGATCTCGCCTTTTTCCACATCCAGGCTGGCTTTTTCAACGCCGACGATCTGCCCGGTTTTTTTCAGGATTTCGTTACGGCTCATGCCCTGGTCCAGCAGCTTGAGCGCTTCGCGTGGGTCTTTGGAGAAAATTACGTCGACATTGTCGAATCGGATAATGCTCATGCATCACCCCCTACTTTGGCGTCGGGTTGTTTGCAGATGCGGTCGAGCATGATGGCCAGCAGCACAATCGCCAGGCCGGCTTCAAAGCCCAGGGCGATGTCGGCGGTGTTCAGCGCGTTGACCACCGGCTTGCCGAGGCCGTCGGCGCCCACCAGGGCGGCGATCACCACCATCGACAACGACAGCATGATGCATTGGGTAATACCGGCAGCGATGCTCGGCATGGCGTGGGGCAGTTCAATGCGCGAGAGCAACTGACGGCGCGAGCAGCCAAAGGCCTTGCCGGCGTCCATCAACTCTTGCGGTACATCACGGATACCCAGGTAAGTCAGGCGGATGGGCGCGGCAATCGCGAACACCACCGTGGAGATCAAACCAGGCACCACACCCAGCCCGAAGAGGGTCAGGGTAGGGATGAGGTAGACGAAGGTCGGTACGGTCTGCATCAGATCGAGCACCGGCCGCATCAGGGTGTAGAACATGGGTTTGTGCGCGGCAACAATGCCCAGCGGCACACCAATGACCACGCAGACCAGGGTGGCGAACAGCACCTGGGCGAGGGTTTCCATGGTTTCCTGCCAGTACCCAAGGTTCAGGATCAGCAGGAAAGAGGCGATGACAAAAACAGTCAGTCCCCATTTACGTTGAATAAAGTGAGCCAGCAGCGCAATCAGACCGATCAATGCCAGCGGATTGAACCAGGTCAGCGCAAACGTCACGCCGTGGATCATCGTTTCCAGTGTCGATGCGATTGCGTCGAAGTAGTTGGCGCCGTGTTGGGTCAACCATTCGACGAAGGCAGCGATGTACTGGCCTAGTGGGATTTTCTGTTCAGTCAGCATGGTAGTGAATGTCCACATGCGAAGAGGGAAAACATCCCGGGGCAGCGTACCGCCCCGGGGTCAGCGGTTACTTGTTTAGATACGCTTTGACGGCTTCCAGGCCTGGTTTGCCATCGACGGTGGTGACACCGGCGAGCCAAGTGTCGAGTACTTGCGGGTTCTTCTTCAGCCAGGCTTTCGCCGCGGCGTCGGGCTTCATCTTGTCGTCCAAGACATTACCCATCAGGGTGCTTTCCATGTTCAAGGTGAACACCAGGTTCTTCAGCAACTGACCGACGTTGCTGCATTCCTCGGTGTAGCCCTTGCGGGTGTTGGTGTAGATGGTGGCCTGGCCGTAGTTGGGGCCAAACGAGTCGTCACCCCCGGTCAGGTATTTCATCTTGAAGCGGGTGTTCATCGGGTGCGGTTCCCAGCCAAGGAACACGATGGCCTGGTCACGCCTGGTGGCGCGCTCCACCTGGGAGAGCATCCCGGCTTCGCTGGATTCGACGACTTTGAAGCCGGCGGTCTTGAGGCCGAAGGCGTCTTTGTCGATCAGGGTCTGGATGGTGCGGTTGCCGTCGTTACCCGGCTCGATGCCGTAGATCTTGCCGCCCAGCTCTTCCTTGAATTTGGCGATATCGGCGAAGTCTTTCAGGCCTTTGTTGTACAGCGCCTCGGGTACCGCCAGGGTGTACTTGGCGTTTTCCAGGTTGGCGCGCACGGTTTCCACGGTGCCGGCATCACGGTACTGCTTGATGTCGTTTTCCATGGTCGGCATCCAGTTGCCGAGGAACACGTCCATGTTCTTGCCGTCGGCCAGGGACTTGTAAGTCACAGGAACGGAAATCATCGTGGTCTTGGTCTTGTAGCCCAGGCCCTTGAGGATTTCGCTGGTGGTCGCGGTGGTGACAGTGATGTCGGTCCAGCCGACATCGGAGAAGTTGACGGTCTTGCACTGTTCCGGTTCTGCGGCGTGCGCCATGACTGGCAGACTCAGCATGGCGGCCAACAACAACGAGGGTGAACCTTTCATCTGGGTAGACTCCTGTGTTTTTTCTGGCGGCATTTGCCGCGCTTTATAAGTGTTGCGGTTGGAGCGTGCGGCAACAGCTCTGCCACGGTGCCTTGCAAACGAGTCGAGACTGATCATGTACCAGTGAAAATCTGACGCCTACAGGGGGCGTCGTATCCAGTACAGGGAGGGTCGTATCCAGTGTCGGTGACGTCGCTTACAGGTTTTTCCCACGGTTAAACCGCTGTTTTTGCCCATCTGCACCGCTGAAAACGGCCAAAACAGGCGATCGCACGGGAGCGACGCTGGTGAGCATGGGTGCGTCGGTGTGAGACGCCGTGGCAGCGAATAAAACCTTGATGATGCCGCCATCTGGGCGATCTGAGCGTAGCACCTCGTTCAAGCCTGGCCGTGCTTATCGAGGAGTTCTACCGCAATGGCTATCAGTGTTTTCGACCTGTTCAAGATCGGCATCGGGCCTTCTAGTTCTCACACCGTCGGCCCCATGCGCGCCGCGGCGTTGTTCGTTCAAGGGTTACGTGAACGTGAACTGTTGGAACAGGTCAGGCGCGTCGAAGTTCAGCTCTACGGCTCATTGTCGGCCACCGGCATCGGTCACGGCAGCGACACCGCCACCATCATGGGCCTGATGGGCGAGTGGCCGGACGCGATCGATCCGTCGCAAATCGGCCTGCGCATTCACACCCTGCGTGAGACCGACACCCTGCTGCTCGACGGGCGTTTGCCCGTGCCGTTCCTGTGGGCCCGCGACATGCGCCTGCTTGACGAAAACCTGCCGTTCCACCCCAACGCCATGACCCTGGTGGTGTTTGGCGCTGATGGCGAGCTGCATCGCGACACCTATTACTCAGTGGGCGGTGGTTTCGTGGTGGATGAAGCCCAGGCGCAGAGCGGCGTGGCGGACATGGACCGCACCGAGTTGCCGTATGATTTTTCCAGCGCCGTGGAGTTGTTGCAGCTGTGCAAGACCCACAACCTGCGCGTCGCCGAAGTGATGCTGGCCAACGAAAAGGTCTGGCGCTCCGAAGACGAAATCCGCAGTGGCCTGATGAAGCTCTGGCGCGCCATGCAGGCGTGCGTGGAGGAGGGCCTCAAGCACGAAGGCATTCTGCCTGGCGGCCTCAACGTGCGCCGTCGCGCCGCCAAGTTACACCGCAGTCTGCAGGAGTTGAACAAACCCAATGTGATCGGCTCGACCTTGAGTGCGATGGAATGGGTCAACCTGTTCGCCCTGGCGGTGAATGAAGAAAACGCCGCCGGTGGACGCATGGTCACGGCGCCCACCAACGGTGCGGCGGGGATCATTCCGGCGGTGTTGCACTACTTCATGAAGTTCAGCGACGAAGTCACCGAAGCCAACGTGGTCGACTACCTGCTCAGTGCGGCGGCGGTGGGGATCCTGTGCAAGAAGAACGCCTCGATCTCCGGGGCCGAAGTCGGTTGCCAGGGTGAAGTGGGTTCGGCCTGCGCCATGGCCGCTGCCGGGCTGGCCGAGATCCTCGGCGCAACCCCGGAGCAGCTGTGCAACGCCGCTGAAATCGGCCTGGAACACAACCTCGGCCTGACCTGCGACCCGGTGGGCGGGTTGGTGCAAGTGCCGTGCATCGAGCGCAATGCAATTGCAGCGGTGAAGGCGATCAACGCGGCGCAGATGGCCCTGCGCGGTGATGGCCAGCACTTTATCTCCCTGGACCGGGTGATCCGCACCATGCGCGATACCGGGGCGGATATGCATGACAAGTACAAAGAGACGTCGCGAGGTGGGTTGGCGGTCAGTGCGGTGGAGTGCTGAGACCGAGTCGCCGGTATCGGGGGCTTGCCCCCGATGGCTGTCATCCAGACGATGCTGCTCAAAAAGTGAACACTCCAACCAAAAGCGCCACCTTTTAGCGCGTCGCAAACAGATAAGTAGCTTCCGAACGATTTTCCCTCCGACCACCCGTCACCTGTGCGTGCGGTGACAGACTTTTCCTACGCGCTGAAAGCGCCTTCCCACAAGTGATACCGAACTGCTCACACACCTTGAGCAGGGCCGCTCCGACGTCTATTTCAACCATATCCCGTACTCCTCGCGCGGGCTTATTTAGACGCGTCATCAGGTCGTTTTCAGGATTTGTTGAATGGCCATTCAAATTTAGGCATGGCATTTGCTCTACCAATTCAAAGCCTCTCGCCTTGCCGGATGAAGAGCGCAATAACAAGAGCCTCGCCTGAGGCCATCACCTGCTTTGTGTGAGGAGATACCGCCATGACGTCGTTCAACTCCGGGGCCCAACCCCAGAACCGTGCGCCTCAATCCATCGGCTTTTTGCTGCTGGACAATTTCACGCTGATTTCCCTGGCTTCGGCCGTGGAACCGCTGCGCATGGCCAACCAGCTGTCCGGCCGCGAGCTGTATCGCTGGACAACCCTGAGTGTCGACGGCAACCAGGTGTGGGCCAGCGACGGTCTGCAAATCACCCCCGATGCCTCCATGCACAAAGCCCCGGCCCTGGACACCGTGATTGTGTGCGGCGGCGTGGGTATCCAGCGTACCGTGACCCGTGAGCATGTGTCGTGGCTGCAAAGCCAGGCGCGCCAGTCCCGTCGCCTGGGGGCAGTGTGCACCGGCAGCTGGGCCCTGGCCTGTGCCGGCCTGCTCGACGGTTTTGATTGCAGCGTGCATTGGGAGTGCCTGGCGTCGATGCAGGAAGCCTTCCCGCGCGTGTCGATGAGCACCCGTTTGTTCACCCTCGACCGCAACCGCTTCACCAGTTCGGGCGGCACCGCGCCGCTGGACATGATGCTGCACCTGATCAGCCGCGACCACGGCCGTGAACTGTCGGCGGCGATCTCCGAAATGTTCGTGTACGAGCGCATCCGCAATGAACAGGATCACCAGCGTGTGCCGCTCAAGCACATGCTTGGCACCAACCAGCCGAAGCTGCAGGAAATCGTCGCGCTGATGGAAGCCAACCTCGAAGAGCCGATCGACCTCGACGAACTGGCGGTGTACGTCGCCGTGTCGCGTCGCCAGCTGGAGCGGCTGTTCCAGAAATACCTGCACTGCTCGCCGTCGCGCTACTACCTCAAGCTGCGCCTGATTCGCGCGCGGCAGTTGCTCAAGCAAACGCCGATGTCGATCATCGAAGTGGCATCGGTATGCGGTTTTGTGTCCACGCCGCACTTCTCCAAGTGCTACCGCGAATACTTCGGCATTCCGCCACGGGATGAGCGCGTAGGCTCCAACACCACCCAGCAGGTGGCGATGATGCCGATTCCGCAGGCGCTCGTGTTGTCACCGTTGTCGGGGCCGATGTCGGCGTTGAGTCAGGCGCGCAATGAGTCGACGTTCGCGAGTGTACGGCTTTAAACCGAGTTGACTGCATCGGGGGCAAGCCCCCTCCCAGACTTGACCGAGTTGTCATGACGAATATGGCCAGATGTAGGAGGGGGGCTTGCCCCCGATAGCGGTCTGTCAGGCGCCAGAGTTCTGCTTGAACTGCATCAGCGCCGGCAGCAACTGCTTATCGATCGCCTGACGCACCGCCGGCAAAATCGTCGCGCTGCCGGTGTACATCTGCTCAACCATACCCTTGAGCGCCTTGGCCCGCGCTTCGCTCAAACCGCGTACCGCGCACTCGCAAGCCTGTTCGGCGCTGGCGCCGCTGGATACCTCGAAACCCAGCGAGCGCAGTTGGCTCAGCAGGTCATCCTGATCAATCAAATCCGCATGCATCATGACGTTTATCCTGGTGAAGGGAGCGGGGATTGACTTGGATTCTGGTAGGCCCCCGGCCGGTCGGCAAGGGCAGAATGCACGAATGGCTCAGATGGCTATGAACGTGTCGTTTTCGGGTCATTTACCCGCTGCAGTAATAGGCACACTGGTTGCCAGCAAGCAGCTTGAAGGTTTGGTCACCCTCGGGATGTACGGCTCACACAAGGCACTCTGCCCCGATCCAGTCACGGCTGGACCGGGGCTTTTTTAGCGCTGCAGCACCAGGATTCGTGAAAGCAGTTCATCCCGGTCGATATAGCAACCCTGAAAGTGCCGCGCCCCCGAAGTAGGATCAAACGCATTGCGCGCATGCAACGTGCGGCGATTATCGAAGCACCACAGCTCGCCCGGGTTAAGGCGCTTGACCAGCCGAAAGCGCGCCTCGCGCGTCATAGCGATAAACCGCCGATAAGCCCGATACAGCAACGGCATCTGCGCCACCGATGTCTCGAACGGCCCGCGCAGAAAATTGGCCATGCGAATCTCTGCCACATCCCCCAAGGCGTCCAATGCGATGATCGGCGCGAGGCGGCGGTAGTCGCTGTGACGGTCTTTGTTGCGAAACTCCACGGGTATTTCACACAGCGCACGAAATGCTTCGGGATCCTCCTGGCGCAAGGCATTGGCGATGGCAAACCCATCGACAAAAATACTCTCGCCGCCGTCGGCATCGTTGACCAGGCAATGCAGAAACTGCAGCCCCGGTTGCAGCTCCCGGGTCGGCAAATCACTGTGCAAGGGCAGGTTGAAAGCGGTGTAGGCATTGCTGTCGGCATCGGCCTTGGATTGCACGTTGAACAACACACCGAAATTGCTCTCGCGGATAAACGAAATGCGCTCGGCAACACACGCCAGGGAGCCGGGTTCGGTGGGTACGCCACGTACTTGGGTGAGGCCTCCATCGCGCAGCGCCAACAGCCATTGCAGCAGGGCTTTCGGGTCTTGCATCACGGCTGAGTAGTCGAATACCGGCAGGTCGAAGCTGCTGTCCCACAGTCGGGCTTCGGGTTTGGCGGCCCGGCGTTCGGCGCGGGATTCATCGTCATAGGCATGGGCCCGCAGCCAGCCGGGATCGTACTGGCTGTGATGACCGCCGCGCCATTCCACGCTGAGAAAACCCTGGTCGATACGCGCGCTGATGGCGCCGAGATTTTCATCCACATCGACAATTTCCAGCACTTGCTCGCGGGTCACGCTGTACACGCATTGCGTGCACGGACAGTTGTCCCGCAACCACTGATGATGAAACGGGCTTACCCGGCCATCGGCCCATTGCACGCGAATCTGATCGTCCAGCACCTGCGTATCGGCGAGGTCGCAAAGCTTGGGGTAAGTACGGAAATCGGCAACAGCGGCGGCGGTTTGCATGATGGCTCCTTATTTTTTCGGTGGCAGTCCAATCACTCGGCCGAGGAGGGCGGGCCTTGGCAGATCGGCTTGCTCGGTACTGATGGCAGCGAGTTTCTCCAGCGTCGCCTCGGTAAACGGCGTCGAATGCGGACCTGCCAGGTCAACGTGCAGCAGCATCTGTTCGTTGCCGGCCAGTTCTTTCTCATCGCCCACCAAATGCAGGCTGTGATAGAGGTGCAGGCGCTTGGCGTCGTGGGCGATCAGTTGGGTGTGCACCTCCACTTCGGCACCGAGTTTCACTTCGTGCAGGTAGTTCAGGTGCAGTTCCAGGGTGAACAACGAATGGCCGCTGGCTTCGCGGTTTTCACTGTCCAAGCCGAGGGTGTCCATCAGCGCGTCGGTGGCGTAGCTGAAGATCAGCAGGTAGAACGCATCGCGCAGGTGGCCGTTGTAGTCCACCCAGTCGGCGAGGACTGGGGTGGTGTAGGTGGTCAGTGCAGGCATGGTGAGGGTTCCGTTATTCGGCGAAGGTCATGCCGTGCTTGGCTTTGGTGGTTTTCACCGCGTCGAGCACCGCCAGCAGGCAATCATCACGATAGCGTTCCAGCGCCGAAATGCTGTGTTTGCCCAGTTGATCGCTGGTGCCATCGACCACATCGTCAATCAACTTGTCGGTCAACTCCGGTGCCGGCAGATAGGTCCACGGCAACTGCAATGCCGGACCGAACTGCGCCATGAAGTGCCGCATGCCCGCATCACCGCCCGCCAGGGTGTAGGTGAGGAAGGTGCCCATGAACGACCAGCGCAGGCCGGCGCCAAAGCGAATCGCATCGTCGATCTCGCCGGTGGTGGCTACGCCGTCATTGACCAGGTGCAGCGCCTCGCGCCACAGCGCTTCGAGCAAGCGGTCGGCGATAAAGCCGGGGACTTCCTTGCGCACATGCAGCGGGCGCATGCCGAGGGATTCATACACCTTGATCGCGGCCTGGATCGCTTCCGGCGCGGTGTGCTTGCCGCCGACTACTTCCACCAGCGGCAACAGATAGACCGGGTTGAACGGATGGCCGACCACACAGCGTTCCGGGTGGGTCGAGCCCTCGTAGAACTCGCTCGGCAACAGCCCGGAGGTACTCGAGCCGATCAATGCAGTGGGCTTGGCCGCTGCGCTGATCTTGCTGTGCAATTCCAGTTTCAGCTCCAGGCGTTCCGGGGCGCTTTCCTGGATGAAGTCGGCGTCTTTCACGCATTCTTCGATGGTGGGGACAAAGCGTAGGCGGTCCTGGGATGCGCCGGGCGCGAGGCCCTGTTTTTCCAGGGCGCCCCAGGCATTGGCGACGCGTTTGCGCAGCGCCGCTTCGGCACCCGGCGCCGGGTCCCAGGCGACCACATCGAGGCCGTGGGCCAGGGCGCGGGACACCCAGCCGCTGCCGATGACACCGCTGCCGAGGGCGGCGAAGGTTTTGATCTCAGTGATAAAGCGCATGGCAAATTCCTAAAGCGTTCGGTGATTCCCTGTGGGAGGGGGCAAGCCCCTCCCACATTTTTTAATTCGGTTTCGACATGGGGTCAGCCGCGTTTGGTAAGGCCCATCTTGATGCGGCCTTCCGCCGGGCTCATGACCCGCGCGCCCAGGCGGCTGAGGATTTCACTGGCGCGTTCCACCAGTTGGCCGTTGGTGGCGAGTACGCCCTTGTCCAGCCACAGGTTGTCTTCCAGGCCGACCCGTACGTTGCCGCCCAGCAGCACCGCTTGCGCGGCCATGGGCATTTGCATGCGGCCGATCCCGAACCCGGCCCACACCGCGTCGGCCGGCAGGTTGTCGACCATGGCTTTCATCGTGGTGGTGTCGGCCGGCGCGCCCCATGGGATGCCCAGGCACAGTTGGAACAGCGGGTTGTCGAGCAGGCCTTCCTTGATCATCTGCTTGGCGAACCACAGGTGGCCGGTGTCGAAAATTTCCAGCTCGGCCTTTACGCCCAATTCCTGGATGCGCTTGGCGCCCGCCCGCAGCTGCGCCGGGGTGGAGACGTAAATCGTGTCGCCATCGCCGAAGTTCAGGGTGCCGCAGTCCAGGGTGCAGATTTCCGGCAGCAGTTCTTCCACATGGGCCAGGCGGGTCAGTGGGCCGACCAGATCGGTATTGGGGCCGAATTCCATCGGGTTCTCGCCGCCGCCGATCTCGAGGTCGCCGCCCATGCCGGCGGTGAGGTTGACGATGATGTCGATGTCAGCCTCGCGGATGCGCTCCATCACTTCGCGGTACAGGGCGACGTCGCGGCTGAACTTGCCGGTCTCGGGGTCGCGTACATGGCAGTGCACCACGGTAGCGCCGGCCTTGGCGGCCTCCACGGCGGCGGCGGCGATTTGTTTGGGAGTGACCGGCACGTGTGGGCTTCTGGCGGTCGTGTCGCCAGCACCGGTGAGTGCGCAGGTGATGATGACGTCGTGGTTCATGAGGCAGGTTCCTTACAGGCGTGGTGATGCCGTTCGCGGTCGGTAGTGACCGCGAAACGGTGATTCGAAGAAGGTTATTTGCTGGTCAATTGCAGGTTGGCCGCTGCCGGTTTGCCGTCGAAGGTGGTCACCCCTTCCAGCCAGCGGGCTTGGTCCTGCGGGTGATCCTTGAGCCACTGCTTGGCAGATTCCAGCGCGTCCTTGTGATCCAGCAGCGGCTGCATCATCCGACTCTCGTCGGCGGCGGTGAAGGTCAGGTTGGTCAGCAGTTTGTGCACGTTGGGGCACTGTTCGGCGTAGGTCGGCGCGGTCACGGTCCAGACGGTGGCCATGCCTTCGTTCGGGCCCAGGGCGTCGTCGCTGCCGGTGAGGTAAGTCATCGCGATATTGACGTTCATCGGGTGCGGCGCCCAGCCGAAGAACACCACGGCTTCCTTGCGGCGTACCGCACGGTCCACGGCGGCAAGCATGCCGGCCTCGCTGGATTCCACCAGTTGGAATTTGCCCAGGCCGAACTGGTTCTTGGCGATCATCGCCTTGATCTGGGTGTTGGCCCCCGAGCCTGGCTCGATGCCGTAGATCTTGCCGCCCAGCTCCTTCTCGAACTTGGCGATGTCAGCGAAAGTTTTCAGGCCCTTGTCCGCCAGATAAGTCGGCACCGCCAGGGTGGCGCGGGCGTCTTCCAGGCTGGGTTTGTCGAGAACTTTGATTTGCTTGGCGTCGACGAACGGCGTGATGGTCTGGGTCATCAACGGGTTCCAGTAGCCCAGGAACAGGTCCAGCCGCTGGTCGCGGATCCCGGCGAAGATGATTTGCTGGGAGGCGCTGGTTTGTTTGGTCTTGTAGCCGAGGCCGTCGAGCAACACTTGGGTCATGGCGCTGGTGGCGATGACGTCGGTCCAGTTCACCACGCCCATGCGTACGTTCTGGCAAGATGCCGCGTCGGCCGCCAGTACGTTTGTGCTCAAGATGGCGCTGGCGCTGAGTGCAAGCACGCAGTGGCGAATCAGTCGGTTCATGGTGGATCCCTCGGCAGGTCGTTATTGTGGGGTCCGGCGTCTTTGTGCGCCGTGGGATCACGTTACGGAGCTTTGGGCCCGCCGAAACGCACGGCGGCGACCAGCTCTTGCACAGCAGCGACCTGTGCTCTTGAATGGCCCGTTGAACTGGCGTATCACAGTGACCACGCTGCCCGTCCTACGAGAGCGCCACCATGTCCCAGGATTTCTACTTTCTGCTGATGCCGGGGTTCTCGGCCATTGGCTTTATTTCTGCGCTGGAACCGCTGCGCGTGGCCAACCGCTTTCGTGGCGAGCTGTACCGCTGGCATGTGCTGAGCGCCGATGGCGGCGCGGTGCTGGCGAGCAATGGCATGTCGGTCAACGCCGACGCCGCGCTGGAACCGCTGAAAAAGGGCGCGACGCTGCTGGTGGTGGCCGGCTTCGAACCGCTGCAGTTCGCCACGCCGGCGCTGGAACACTGGCTGCGCCGTCTGGACAATGACGGCGTGACCCTCGGCGCCATCGACACCGGCGCCTGCGTGCTCGCCGAAGCGGGCCTGCTCGACGGCCACCGCCTGACCCTGCATTGGGAAGCCATCGACGCCTTCAAGGAGTCGTACCCGCACCTGAGCGTGACTCAGGAACTGTTCGAGATCGACCGCCGCCGCATCACCTGCGCCGGCGGCACCGCCTCCATCGACTTGATGCTCGACCTGATCGCCCAGGCCCACGGCGTGGACCTGGCGATCCAGGTCTCCGAACAGTTCGTACTCGGCCGCATCCGCCCGCGCAAGGACCACCAGCGCATGCAGATCGCCACGCGCTACGGCATCAACAACAAGAAACTGGTGCAAGTGATCGGCGAGATGGAGCAGCACACTGAACCGCCCCTGAGCACCTTGGCGTTGGCCGATGCGATCAAGGTTACCCGGCGCCAGCTTGAACGGCTGTTTCGCCTGCATTTGAACGACACGCCCAGCAATTTCTACCTCGGCCTGCGCCTGGAAAAAGCCCGGCAGTTATTGCGCCAGAGCGATATGAGCGTGCTGGAGGTGAGCATTGCGTGCGGGTTTGAATCGCCGTCGTATTTCACCCGGAGTTATCGGGCGCGGTTTGCCAAGTGTCCGAGGGAGGATCGGCGACGGGAGGTGGTTTGACGGGCAATTATAGTCAATTATACTCGACGCTATAATTTATAGTCCTTTCCATAATTGAGTATAAAACCATGTCCAAGCACAGCGGCTTTGTGTTTCGCCGCCCCACCCTGGCAAGCAGTATTGCCGATGGCCTGGTGGGGGCCGGTATTCAGGATTTCACCTCTGGCCTGTTTCTCGCGGCGCCCCGTCGCACGGGCAAAAGCACGTTTTTGCGCGAAGACTTGATCCCGGAATGTCAGCTCCGGGGCTGGCTGGCGGTGTATGTGGATCTCTGGGCTGACAAAGAGAAAGATCCTGCAGAGTTGATTGCCAGTGCTATTGCTGCTGCTCTGGTTCCCTATGAAAAGGGCATTCGCAAACTGGCCAAGAACATTGGCATCGAGAAACTCAGCTTTCTGCGTACGCTCTCCTGGGACTTTACCAAGCCACAATTGCCTGTCGGTGCGACGCTGACCCAAGCGTTGGAATTGCTCCACAGTGCTGCAGAAAAACCCGTTGTGCTGGTGATTGACGAAGCGCAGCACGCCTTAACCACCGAGTCGGGTATCAATGCGATGTTCGCGTTGAAGGCTGCCCGGGATCAGCTCAACCAAGGCCGTGACGAGGAGGGCAGCGGCTTGCGCCTGGTGTTTACCGGCTCCAACCGCGATAAGTTGGCCCACTTGGTGCTCGGCAAAAGCCAGCCGTTCTTCGGCTCCAGCATCACGCCATTTCCGCTGCTGGGCAAAGAGTTCACCCAGGCGTACACCGTGCACCTCAACGCGCATCTGGCCGAGACCAACCAGTTCAACGCGGCGGATATTGATGAGGCGTTTGAGCTGGTAGGTCGGCGTCCCGAGATGTTGCGCACGATCATCGGTGAAGTCGCGTTGGAACTGGGCGAGGCGAGCAATCTGGGCGAACTGCTGCACAGCCGCGCCGAGTTGCTGCGCGCGGGTGTATGGGCCGAATTCGAAAGCGCCTGGAACGCCCTGACCATCCCGCAGCGTGCCGTGCTGGAGGTGATGGTGGAGCGTTCTCAAAACAACGAACCCTTCGCGCCATTCACCGACAGCACCCTCACGGCTGTCAGCAAGGCGCTGGAAGCCATGGGCAGCGACGTGGTGCCGGGCACCCAGACCATTCAGGCCTGTATCGATGCGTTGCGCGATAAGGAGCTGGTGTGGAAGTCGAGTCGCGGCGGGTATGCGCTCGAAGACAAATCGTTCGGCGAGTGGCTGCGCCATATCAAACGAAGCAAGGCGGCCGGTATTGCGGCCAGCAGGTAGGAGGACAGAAAAGCCAAACCAGCCCAAAGACTGGTTTGGCTTATTCGATACGGCGTAGGGAAAAGCTAGCGTGGTGGGGGCTACTACTCACTTCAGCGACAACCTTCATGACGTTAATCCCATTCGAAAAGTGTGCTACGGCTGTCTGACGTAAGGCTTGAGGGGGACCAGTCGATTGACGGCCGCCAGAGGATTGCCCTGCAGCAACTGTGCAGGCTCGGGTTTGAGTTTGTCCTGATTGATACTCGCCAATACACCGATGGCGGCATTCATCCCGGACATAAAGGCCCCTTCACACCAACCTGGATAGTTACTGGCGCTGTCCGAAGACAGGAATATTTGCCGATAGACTCGGTCCCTTGCCTGTGAGTTGAATGCGGGTTCCTGGGTGAACAGGTACAGGTTGCACAACGCATTGGAAGTCGCGAAGTCTCCAGGTGCGTCGAGCTTGAACCCACCTGTACCGATCTGATCTTGCCAGTCGATGCCGATGGCATTGGGGTCGTCTTGCCTGTTACCCAACAAAGAGTGGAAGTACACCGTGGTGCGAACCTGGCGGGTCGGGTTCTGTACATAAGGCAGTACGCTGGCCCACGCCCTGTAGCTTCGCCACCACTCCTGGGGAAATCCAGGCCCGAACCAGGCCGGGCTTTCAGTGAAATCAGCAATGCCCAGCGTGCCATTTTCCCGGGAGGGTGCTATATCCAGCACGCTGCGTGCCATGATTGAGTCCAGGTTCCACGTGTACGAAAGCAATACGGCAACAGGGCCGGGCCGATCCTCCGCGATTGCCGGGATGAAGTAGCTGGCGCGGGTCCAGCCCTCGCTCATCAGGCAGCGTATGGGCCTGCCGTCGATGTGCGTCCAAGTGCTGGCCAGTGCGGAACCCTGTGCCCATGGTGCTTGGGGCGTAACATAAAAAGACTTGCTGGCGTTCATCATATTGAGCCGCGCCAAGGCGCTTTTCAGTGGCGCTATATGGCTTTTATAGATTGCCGAAGGCCAGGCTTTGTCGAAGTAGCTATGAAAGGCGTGAGGTACGCCATTGATCGGGATTTCTACCCGTAAGCCGTTACGCGGATAGCTCAGTTCGCTGGCCAGCGACATCATCGTCAGCAGGGCCGTATGAGGGATGGCGGCAACGATATGGTCGGTGTTCACCGGTATTAATGCGACGTCTTCGGCCCCTTCTCCGTTGAGGTTGCGTACCAGCAGGCCGGCTTGGGCTGACCCTCCGTCGGCCGATACGAAGATTCCCATTTCCTGTACCTCATGGCGTTCATGCACGGTAAAGGTGTTCTTGCCGGCTGGACCGAATTCGTCCCTGAGCTTTTTCAGGATGGCATGCGCGATCATGCCCGAGCCAATGCCTGCCGGCAGAGCATATTCATCCAGGTAATCCCACAGCCAGATTCGCAGCATCTCCAGGAACCCCATGGAAAACATGCTACCCATGCCACCCGTGCCGAAGCCTACGTTGACGAAGATTGCCAACTGTTCTGGCGTCCAGCCCTTGGGCTCCGCTACGTTGCCAAGCAGCCAGGTGCCCAGGTCCAGTTTGTCGAAGCGCTCGATCATCGCCGTCCAGAAAGCCTGGATGCGGTTTTCTTCTTCGGCGGACAGCCGGGGTTGTTCAAGCAACCGCAGAATTTGGAGAATGTTGGAGCCGCCGCCTTGTATGTCGTTGATGGCATCGCGCACATCGGCGGAGACTTTGATGAACTGTGGGGGCAGGTCGGGCGCTTGCATGCTGCCTGCCAACCACCGATGGGCGATACCGTCCTGGCACAGGACAGTGGGTACCAGGCCTGGGTTGGGGAACAGCTGGAGCAGTGTGTCATCTCCCAGGATATCCCCGAAGACTTCCCAGGTGACCTTGGCCTTCGCGGGGAACCTCATGGCCCCCAGTTCACACACTGTGTCGGTTTCCAGCTTGCGCACGAAACTGCATGTGCGGCCGTGGATATAGCGGTGCCAGTCGTCATCGACCTGTTCCAGCTGGTTGCGTTCGTACAACACCACATTCAAGCCTGCGCGCAGCAGCTCTCTTGCCGTCAGCAACCCGGACATGCCTGCGCCAATGATTACGACACGCGCGTCTTTCTCTACACCCTCCAGAGGCTGGGCCAGCCAGCCAGATTCGGGGCTGGAGGCACGAAGGATACTTGCGTAGTCATAAGGGTAAGCGTCCACCAGGCGTGAAGTACCTGACTTGAGTTGGCCTATCGTTTGCGGACCGGCCATTGTACGTGTGCCACTGCTGCCTCCCAGGGCAGCCAGGGATGGGAACCATGCCATGATCATCTCCTTGAATTGCTCGCAATACGTTGCTTGTCACTGCTCGAATGAACAGTGATTTCAGCCTAGGTGAGTGCGTGAAACTCAAGGTTCGCTTCAGACCAGTGGAGTGCCCTGAGCAAGTTTCATTGTTATGTCGAGTGTTTTGACAGGGGCGGATCTGATGTAGGGATTATCCTTTTCTGTGGTGTCGGCTATGTCGTGGGTAGAGGGGCTGCTAATGTAAAAGTCCATTGCGGCTGACACCCAAACTAACCATTAATCAACTGATATTTAAAGTTCGCACTTCACTACTTAAGTTAAGCGACAAGAGGTCCGTATGTTCAGGAAAATGCTTGCTGTCATTACTTTTGCATCTGCCCCCGCCTGGGCTGCCAAGGCCCCCGCCTCCGTCCCCTTCACGGGTGCCGATTACAGCGGGCGTTATGAGTGTACTGGTCGTGATAGCCATATCGGCGCCTTCAAGGGGGTTGTCGATATGCAGCTCAACGCCAGGCAAAGTACCGGCAAGTACGGCGCCTATACCTTCACCCTGACGTTGGAAGACAACTCCCGCTATAACGGTTTTGCCGCTGGCACCTCGGATACGCTGGCGATTTACTTTGCACATACCGACCCGGCACTGAAAGATTATGGAGTCGGTGTTGCGCAAGTCGTTCCAACACCGGAAGGTAAACTCGCCTTTACCAAATATTATTACGACCCCGAATATGAAGGCGGCGGTCACGGGTTGGAACACTGCGTCAGAAGTTGATGCGGACTACTTCTTCATCAGGCTCGAACAGGCCGCCTTGAACGCTTCATGCTGATATTTGTTCAACGTCGCTGGCAGTTCGAAGTTGTGCTTCTTGTTCTGGGCGTTGATGGTCTGCGGCGACAGCAGCGTCACCTCAACCCCCTCCAGCAACTGAAACACCCCTTCGATCTTGAACGTGGTCGGGCCACCGGCGAATTCGCCTTTCTTGCTGCGCTTCTTGATAGCGATGCGCTGGATGGCGTTTTCCTGCACAAATGCCTTCACCTGGGCGGCAAAGGCTTTGACGTTGGCCGCGTCATCGTCGTCTTCCAGAGCGATTTTCTTGGTCGCCAGGGCGACGTGGGTCAGCGCCTGGTTGTCCAGGGAAGCGACAGCGATGATGGCTTCGCTGCCTTTGATTTCGATGCCACAGATAGTCATGAAAGGCCTTGGTTCAAAGAGAAAGTGGCGGGATTGTCGCTTATTCCTGCCCAATCGACTCCAAAAACTCCGACCGCTCATCACTCATCCGCGCCAAACAGTCATTCTGCTCAATGGCGTAGGCCTTGGTGCCGGTCACTGCCGGGAAGGTGTCCACCGCGCAATCGGCGTCACGCAGTTTTTCCCACTTTTGCTGGGCATCCTTCAGACGAGCGGTAATGTCGGCGAGCTTGGTCTTGTCGCTGCCATAGGTGGAATGCATACGTTCCAGCAGACTCTGATAATTATCCTTGAGCAATTGCTCGGCAGTGGTTTTGTTGTAGGTGGCGCATTCCAGGGTTTGCTTGTCGTTTTCGATGCCATCGCATGGCGTGCTGTCGGTGTCTTCGGCCGCGTGGACGCCGGTTGCGATGAGTGCCAAAGCCAGGAAAATCGATTTCATTGCGCCGTCTCATATCAGTTGATGCGGGAATTCTGGCTCAAGCGTAAGACAAATAACAGCTGCCAGTCAGACACCTCTTAACAGCCTTTGTCGTGGATTGACGCTTTCGGCAATTCCCCTGTCGTTTTTGCACCCGGCTCGGTCGTCCCCTGGGCATATGCTGGCCCCAAAGCGCCGGCAGACGATTCGGCGCATGAATCGCCAATAAGGGGACGCCTGATGAGCCCAGCCGAATTGCACGCCGACAGCATCGTTATCGACGGGCTGATCATTGCCAAGTGGAACCGCGACCTGTTCGAGGACATGCGCAAAGGCGGCCTGACCGCCGCGAACTGCACCGTGTCGGTGTGGGAAGGGTTCCAGGCCACGATCAACAACATCGTCGCCAGCCAGACCCTGATCCGCGAGAACAGCGACCTGGTGATCCCGGTGAAAACCACCGCCGACATCCGCAAGGCCAAGGAACAGGGCAAGACCGGCATCATCTTCGGCTTCCAGAACGCCCATGCATTTGAAGACCAGCTCGGCTATGTCGAGATCTTCAAGCAGCTCGGCGTCGGTGTGGTGCAGATGTGCTACAACACCCAGAACCTGGTGGGCACCGGTTGCTACGAGCGCGACGGCGGCCTGTCGGGCTTCGGTCGCGAGATTGTCGCCGAGATGAACCGTGTCGGCATCATGTGCGACCTGTCCCACGTCGGCTCCAAGACCAGCGAAGAAGTCATCCTCGAATCGAAAAAGCCGGTGTGCTACTCCCACTGCCTGCCGTCCGGTCTTAAAGAACACCCGCGCAACAAGTCCGATGAAGAACTGAAGTTCATCGCCGACCACGGTGGCTTTGTCGGCGTGACCATGTTCGCGCCGTTCCTGGCCAAGGGCATCGATTCGACCATCGACGACTACGCCGAAGCCATCGAATACACCATGAACATCGTCGGCGAAGACGCCATCGGTATCGGCACCGACTTTACCCAGGGCCATGGCCAGGATTTCTTTGAAATGCTGACCCATGACAAGGGCTACGCCCGCCGCCTGACCAGCTTCGGCAAGATCATCAACCCGCTGGGCATCCGCACCGTGGGCGAGTTCCCCAACCTCACCGAGACCTTGCTCAAGCGCGGCCACCCTGAGCGTGTGGTGCGCAAGATCATGGGCGAGAACTGGGTCAACGTGCTCAAGGACGTCTGGGGCGAATAAGCCACCGCTGACACTTCTTTTCCCCCGGCCACCCAGGTCTGGGGCATCCAAACGAATTTTCTGGAGTTAAGTTTCCATGGCCAAGATCGCCCCTCAATTGCCTATCGAAGTCGACAGCGAAACCGGTGTCTGGACTTCCGACGCCCTGCCGATGCTGTACGTACCGCGCCATTTCTTCGTCAACAACCACATGGGCATCGAAGAAGTGCTGGGCGCCGACGCCTACGCCGAAATTCTCTACAAGGCCGGCTACAAGTCCGCCTGGCACTGGTGTGAAAAAGAAGCTGAATGCCACGGCCTGGAAGGCGTCGCGGTGTTCGAGCACTACATGAAGCGCCTGTCGCAGCGCGGCTGGGGCCTGTTCAAGATCCAGGACATCGACCTGGATAAAGGCACCGCCAGCGTCAAGCTCGAACACTCGGCATTCGTCTATGTGTACGGCAAGGTCGGGCGCAAAGTGGACTACATGTTCACCGGTTGGTTTGCCGGCGCCATGGACCAGATTCTGCAAGCGCGTGGCAGCAACATCCGCACCGTGGCCGAACAAGTCTACGGAGGCTCCGAAGAGGGCCACGATGACGGCTTGTTCACCGTCAAGCCGTTGTAAGCCGAGGACCGTGCCATGGCTTTCGAAGCAATGTTCCAGCCGATCCAGATCGGCAAACTGACCATCCGCAACCGCGTACTCAGTACTGCCCACGCCGAGGTGTATGCCACCGACGGCGGCATGACCACCGACCGCTATGTGAAGTATTACGAAGAAAAAGCCAAGGGCGGCATTGGCCTGGCGATCTGCGGCGGTTCCTCGGTAGTCGCCATCGACAGCCCCCAGGAATGGTGGAGTTCGGTGAACCTGTCCACCGACCGCATCATCCCGCACTTCCAGAACCTGGCCGACGCCATGCACAAGCATGGCGCCAAGATCATGATCCAGATTACCCACATGGGCCGTCGCTCGCGTTGGGATGGCTTTAACTGGCCGACCCTGATGTCGCCGTCCGGCGTACGTGAGCCGGTGCACCGTGCTACTTGCAAAACCATCGAGCCGGAAGAAATCTGGCGCGTGATCGGCAACTACGCCCAGGCCGCGCGCCGCGCCAAGGCCGGTGGCCTGGACGGTGTGGAACTGTCCGCCGTGCACCAGCACATGATCGACCAGTTCTGGAGCCCACGGGTCAACAAGCGTACCGACGAATGGGGCGGCACCTTCGAAGGCCGCATGAAGTTCGGCCTGGAAGTGTTGAAAGCCGTGCGCGCCGAAGTCGGTGATGACTTCTGCGTGGGCATGCGCCTGTGCGGTGACGAGTTCCACCCGGACGGCCTGTCCCACGAGGACATGAAACAGATCGCCAAGTACTACGACGACACCGGCATGCTCGATTTCATCGGCGTGGTGGGCTCGGGTTGCGATACGCACAACACCCTGGCTAACGTGATCCCCAACATGAGCTATCCACCGGAGCCGTTCCTGCACCTGGCGGCCGGTATCAAGGAAGTGGTCAAGGTTCCGGTGCTGCACGCACAGAACATCAAGGACCCGAACCAAGCCACACGCATCCTCGAAGGCGGCTATGTGGACATGGTCGGCATGACCCGTGCGCACATCGCCGACCCGCACTTGATCGCCAAGATCAAGATGGGCCAGATCGACCAGATCAAGCAGTGTGTCGGCGCCAACTATTGCATCGACCGCCAGTATCAGGGCCTGGACGTGTTGTGCATCCAGAACGCCGCGACCTCCCGTGAATACATGGGCGTGCCGCATATCATCGAGAAATCCACCGGGCCGAAACGCAAGGTGGTCGTGGTGGGCGCCGGCCCTGCCGGGATGGAAGCCGCGCGGGTGGCTGCCGAACGGGGTCACGACGTGACCCTGTTCGAGAAAAAAGAGTTTATCGGCGGGCAAATCACCACCGCCTCCAAGGCCCCGCAGCGCGACCAGATCGCCGGTATCACGCGCTGGTTCCAGCTGGAGCTGGCGCGTTTGAAAGTCGACCTGCGCCTGGGCGTGGCCGCCGATGCCGAGACCATTCTGGACCTGCATCCGGACGTGGTGGTGCTGGCGGTCGGCGGGCATCCGTTTATCGAACAGAATGAACACTGGGGCGCTGCCGAAGGCCTGGTAGTGAGCAGCTGGGACGTGCTCGACGGCAAAGTCGCGCCGGGCAAGAACGTGCTGGTGTACGACACCATTTGCGAATTCACCGGCATGTCGGTGGCGGACTTCCTGGCCGACAAAGGCTGCCAGGTGGAAATCGTCACCGATGACATCAAACCGGGCGTAGCCATCGGCGGTACGTCGTTCCCGACCTACTACCGCAGCATGTACCCCAAGGAAGTGATCATGACCGGCGACATGATGCTGGAAAAGGTCTACCGCGAGGGCGACAAGCTGGTGGCGGTGCTGGAGAACGAATACACCGGCGCCAAAGAGGAGCGGGTGGTCGATCAGGTGGTGGTCGAGAACGGCGTGCGTCCGGACGAAGCCATCTACTACGGGCTCAAGGAAGGTTCGCGCAACAAGGGCCAGATCGACGTTGAAGCCCTGTTCGCGATCAAGCCGCAGCCGTGCCTGAGCGAGGCGGGCGAGGGGTACTTGCTGTTCCGCATCGGTGACTGTGTGGCCCAGCGCAATACCCACGCTGCCATCTATGACGCCCTGCGCCTTTGCAAAGACTTTTGATGAGGTGAACTCGGTCAAATGTGGGAGGGGGCTTGCCCCCGATAGCGGTGGTTCAGCGACAGCTGTATCAACTGACAGTCCGCCATCGGGGGCAAGCCCCCTCTCAATTTCGGGCCAGTTTCACAGTAGACCTTTGTGGTCTGTGGGAGCTTCACCATGTTGAACACCTTGCTGCCTATTCTCTTATTCGCCGCCCTGGGCCTTGCCGTCCTCGGCGCCCTGCGCCGGGTGAACATGTGGCGCCGTGGCCGTGCCTCCAAGGTCGACCTGCTGGGCGGCCTGCTGGCCATGCCCAAGCGCTACATGGTCGACCTGCACCACGTGGTCGCCCGCGACAAATACATCGCCAACACCCACGTCGCCACGGCGCTGGGCTTTGTGCTGTCGGCGCTGCTGGCGATCCTGGTGCACGGTTTCGGCCTGCACAATCGCATCCTCGGCTACGCGCTGCTTTTGGCCTCGACCTTGATGTTTGTCGGCGCCATCTTCATGTACCTGCGCCGCCGCAACCCGCCCGCGCGCCTGTCGAAGGGCCCGTGGATGCGCCTGCCGAAAAGCCTGCTGGCGTTCTCGGTGAGCTTCTTCCTGGTGACCTTGCCGGTGGCCGGGATTCTGCCGGCGGACTTCGGCGGCTGGTTGCTGGCTGCACTGCTGAGTGTGGGTGTGCTGTGGGGCGTGTCCGAGATGTTCTTCGGCATGACCTGGGGCGGCCCGATGAAGCACGCCTTCGCCGGTGCCCTGCACCTGGCCTGGCACCGTCGCGCCGAACGCTTTGGCGGTGGTCGTTCCACGGGTTTGAAACCCCTGGACCTGAGCGACAAAACCGCGCCCCTGGGCGTGGAAAAACCCAAGGATTTCACCTGGAACCAACTGCTCGGTTTCGACGCGTGCGTGCAGTGCGGCAAGTGTGAAGCCGCGTGCCCGGCCTTCGCCGCCGGCCAGCCGCTGAACCCGAAAAAACTGATCCAGGACATGGTGGTCGGCCTGGCGGGCGGCACCGATGCCAAGTTCGCCGGTAGCCCGTATCCGGGCAAAGCCATTGGCGAACACGGCGGCAATCCGCATCAGCCGATCGTCAACGGCCTGGTGGACGCCGAGACCCTGTGGTCGTGCACCACCTGCCGCGCCTGCGTGGAAGAGTGCCCGATGATGATCGAGCACGTGGACGCCATCGTCGACATGCGCCGCCACCTGACTCTGGAAAAAGGCGCCACGCCGAACAAGGGCGCCGAAGTCCTGGAAAACCTGATCGCCACCGACAACCCCGGCGGTTTTGCCCCGGGCGGCCGCCTGAACTGGGCGGCGGATCTAAACCTGCCACTGCTCAGCGAAAAAGGCAGTGCCGACGTGCTGTTCTGGGTCGGCGACGGGGCCTTCGACATGCGCAACCAGCGCACCCTGCGCGCATTCGTCAAAGTACTGAAAGCGGCCAAGGTCGACTTCGCGGTGCTCGGCCTGGAAGAACGCGACAGCGGTGACGTGGCGCGACGCCTGGGCGATGAAGCGACGTTCCAACTGCTGGCCTCGCGCAATATTCAGACGCTGGCCAAGTACAGCTTCAAGCGCATCGTCACCTGCGATCCGCACAGTTTCCATGTGCTGAAAAACGAATACGGAGCCTTCAACGGCAACTATCTTGTGCAGCACCACAGCACCTTCATGGCCGAGCTGATCGGCGAAGGCGCGCTGAACCTGGGCCAGCACAAAGGCAACAGCGTGACCTACCACGACCCGTGCTACCTGGGCCGCTACAACGGTGAGTACGAGGCCCCGCGCCAAGTGCTGCGTGCCTTGGGCATCGAGGTCAAGGAGATGCAACGTTCGGGCTTCCGCTCACGCTGCTGCGGCGGCGGTGGCGGCGCGCCGATTACCGACATCCCCGGCAAGCAACGGATCCCCGACATGCGCATGGAAGACATCCGCGAAACCGGTGCCGAGCTGGTGGCGGTGGGTTGCCCGCAGTGCACGGCGATGCTCGAAGGTGTGGTTGAACCGCGCCCGTTGATCAAAGACATCGCCGAGCTGGTGGCCGATGCATTGCTCGAAGACGTCGCACCGGCCAAAGCTCCCAACAAGCGTGAACCTGCGGAGGTGCACTGATGAGCGATATTATCCGCCGCGACCCACGGGCCGAATGGATCGCCCGTAACCGCCTGCACCCGCTGCACGCGGCGATGCAGCCGGTGCAACACAGCTGGATGGGGCCGAACGGTGTTATCCGCAAAAATGTACATGGCGTCGGTTTTATCGGCCCCAACGGCATCAAGCGCATCGACCGCAGCGGTGCCCAGCAGGGCGGCGCGGCCAAGCGTACGGCAGCGATTGAAGTGCAGTTGCCGCTGCATCAGGTGCCTGCGCCCGCGTTCTACATCAACGTAGTGCCGGACATGGTCGGCGGCCGCTTGAGCAGCCACGACCGCGACCTGCTCGGCCTGGCGCGACAACTCGCCGGCAGCGACGGTGCGGTGTTGGCGGTGGTGTTTGGCGAGCACAAGGAAAGCGCGTTTGCCACGGCCGGTGTCGATCGCCTGCTGGTGCTGGACTGCCACGAATTCGACGGTTACTCACCGGAGCAACGCGTGCAGGGTTTGCGCGCTGTGGATAACCAGTTCAACCCGCGCCATTGGTTGCTGCCCGACAGCCGCAGTGGTGGCGGCGAGCTGGGTCGGCGTTTTGCCGCCAGCCTCAAGGAGCGCCCGGCCACACGGGTGTGGCAGATCAAGGGCGACGAGTGCATCGGCCGCGCGGGTGCGGGCCGGGAAGATTTGGCGCGGCCGCTGCCACGCCTGATTCTTGCGGCTGCCGAATGTGCCGATCCGGTCAGCGACACACGCCATGAAGTGCTGCCCGTGGAGTTATCCACAAGCCTGGCGCGCAGTCTGCCGCGTATCGAGGATCTCGGCGCGGTGGCGGTGGACCCGGCGGCGATTCCCATGGCCGAGGCCGAATTCATTTTCTCCGGCGGCAACGGCGTGAAGGACTGGGCGCTGTTCCACCAGACCGCCGCCGCATTGGGGGCAACCGAAGGCGCCTCGCGGGTGGCGGTGGACGACGGCTTTATGGCCCGTGATCGCCAGGTCGGCGCCAGCGGTACCTGGGTGACGGCGCGGGTGTATGTGGCCGTGGGGATTTCCGGGGCGATCCAACACCTGCAAGGCATTGGCGCCTGCGACAAGGTGGTGGCGATCAACCTCGACCCGGGCTGCGACATGATCAAGCGTGCCGACCTGTCGGTGATCGGCGAGAGCGCCGCGATTCTGCAAGCCTTGATCGATGCGGTCGAGGCCTACCGCAACGGCGCCAAGCGCGATGCGGCTTGAGGACATGACCATGACCACGAATGTAATCAGCCTGGTGTCCATCGGCGCCCACCCCACCTCCGGCCGGCCACGCCGCGCCGAACAGGACGCGCGCGCGGTCGAGCTGGGCCTGCAAATGGCTGGGGATAAGTTGCAGGTGCTGCACGCCGGCAATATCGCCGAACCGACCCTGCGCAGCTACCTGGGCATGGGGTTGCCGCAACTGCATGTGCTGGAACAACCGGATGGTGCCGATGCCTTGCCGGTACTCAGTGATTATCTGCGCGAGGCAGGTGCCCAGGTGGTGCTCACCGGCAGCCAGGCCGAAACCGGTGAAGGCTCGGGGATGTTGCCGTTCCTGCTGGCCGAGCAATTGGGCTGGCCGCTGGTTGTCGGGCTGGCGCAGGTGGAGTCCATCGACGGCGGCGTCGCTCATGTGCTGCAAGCCTTGCCGCGTGGGCAGCGGCGGCGCTTGAAGGTGCGCCTGCCATTCCTGGCCACGGTGGACAACGCCGCGCCGAAGCCTCGGCAGAGCGCCTACGGCCCGGCACAGCGCGGTGAGTTGGCGGCCCATGAGGTCGAGGTTGAAGCCGATGAGTTATTCACAGGCGCGGTGTTGCAACCGGCCAAGCCTCGGCCCAAGCGCCTCAAGGTGATCAAGGCCAAGAGTGGTGCCGACCGCATGAAAGCCGCCACGGCCAAGGCCAGTGGTGGCGGTGGGCAGGTGCTCAAGGGTGTGAGCGCCGAGGAAGGCGCCCAGGCCATTCTCAAGTTGCTGATCGAAGAAGGCGTCGTGCGCTAACCCACCAACACTGCAAAACCAATGTGGGAGGGGGCTTGCCCCCGATAGCGGTGCTTCAGTTAAAGATACTGAGACTGACACACTGCAATCGGGGCAAGCCCCCTCCCACATTTTTATCTCCATCAGGTTCTGAGATTAAGGTGGGGCTGGCGCAGGCTTGGGCACCAGATCCGGCAGCGGTGGCGGCAGCGGCTGCCAAGGCAGGTCCAGGTTGCGTTCGATCCTCGGCGTCAGCAACAGGATGATCTCGCATCGATCGCCCGCCGGATTTCCCGCAACGAACGTTGCAGGTCCAGTTCTCGATCACGTTTACCCATCAATGCTGTCAGCGGATAAGCCACTGTCGCAAGCGTGGCCAGCAGGGCCAGCGTCAGCAGTAATTCAATCAGCGTAAAACCTTTGGCGCAGTGATGGCTGGGCTTGCCCTGCCACATCACCGTTCTACCTCCCGATCAGGCTGCCAAGGACGTGCGCGTTAACCCAGGCCATGGAATTGAATGCACGGGTGAGTGTAGATGCTGAGTGTTTTTGTACAGGTTGCACGGTTACCCACAAACGCTGTGCGCGTAGCTGTGGATAAGGTGTTCGTGGGTGTCCAAGAGCCCCGTGAATCAAGGCCTGAAAGCCGCTGTACGAAAATTGATCAAGCTAAGTCACGGTTTTTTGGTGCTTTTTTGTGTGGATAAGCTTGAAGCAACGGTTGGACTTGCCCCCAAAGTCTGTTGGCGTTTCTGTGGATAAGATGTTTGCTATCCGCTACAGGCCTTATAGATAAAGGCTTTCAATCGTTTGGTTGTTTATTGATCAAATTGCCCCGGAAACCGAAAAATACAGCTGAAACCCTCGGTTTATGACGGTTTGGCATGGTTTTCCACAGCGCTGTAGAAGTTGCCCCCAAAGTCTGTTGGCTGTTCTGTGGATAAGGTGTTTGCGTACCGCTACAGGTCACGATTTACGTGGCTTACAAGGTTTTGATCAATAAATGATCAATGTGGCTTGGGAACCGTCAACTTGAATAAGTCACGGATTTTCTTCAATTAATTTTGGTTGGGTAGCGGAGTTGCCCACAATTGCTGTGGGTGGCTCTGTGGGTAAGTTGTTGGGTAAAGGCTGGAGGGCAGGCTGGCAGAGGTCTGCGAGAGATTTGATCAAATATTAAGCAGTGTAAGGTTCAAGTGTGGGAGGGGCGGTGCGACGATGCGACTGGCCCCCTCCTACATTTTTTGAGCTGTGGGTATCGGTTATTCGTGGGCGGCCACACCCTTGAGGTAAGGCGCCGGGGCTGCACCGAGGTTGTTCAACATGCGCTCGCTGTACCAGTCCACAAAGTTCACCACGCCGAACTCATAGGTCTTGGAATACGGGCCAGGCTGGTAGGCGGTGGAGTTGATCCCGCGCTGGTTCTCTTCGGCCAGGCGACGGTCCTGGTCGTTGGTGGCGTCCCACACCTTGCGCATGCGCTCCACGTCGTAGTCCACGCCTTCCACGGCGTCCTTGTGCACGATCCACTTGGTGGTGACCATGGTTTCCTGTGCGCTGATCGGCCACACGGTGAACACGATAATGTGGTCGCCCATGCAGTGGTTCCACGAATGCGGCAGGTGCAGGATGCGCATCGAGCCCAGGTCGGGGTTCTTGATCCGGCCCATCAGCTTGGCGCAGCCCTGCTTGCCGTCCAGGGTCATCGACACGGTGCCCTTGAGCAGCGGCATGCGCACGATACGGTTACGCAGGCCGAAGCTGGCATGGGCGTAAGGGATCTTCTCGGCATCCCAGGCAGCGGCCGACGCCGCGACGTGGTCCTTGAACGCCTGGTCGGCGCGTGGGTCGGTAACGTCGTCCCACTCCAGCAGGGTTTTCAACAACTCGGGGTGCGACGCGTTGCAGTGGTAGCACTCGCGGTTGTTTTCCAGCACCAGCTTCCAGTTGGCTTTTTCGAACAAGGTGGTCTGGATCGCCACCTTGGTGTTTTCCATGTCGTAGGGTTCCATGTAATGGTTCAACGTCGACAGGAAGTCATCGATGGCCGGCGGGTTCTCGGCCAGGCTGATAAAGATGTAGCCGCCGGCGGTCTTCACATTCACCGGTTTGAGGCCGTATTGCTTCATGTCGAAGTCGGCGCCCATCTCGGTGCCGGCGAACAGCAGGCGGCCGTCGATCTCGTAGGTCCACTGGTGGTAGGGGCAGACCAGCTTGGCGACTTTGCCTTTGTCGCTGGTGCACAGGCGCGAACCCCGGTGGCGACACACGTTATGGAACGCATGCACCACGCCTTCGGCGCCACGGATCACGATGATCGGGTTCTTGCCCACTTGCAGGGTCAGGTAGTTGCCCTTGGTGGGGATTTCGCAGGTCATGCCGGCGATCAACCACTCTTTGTGGAAGATCTCCTGCATGTCGATATCAAACAACCGCTCATCAGAGTAGAACGGCTGCGGCAGCGAAAAGGTGCGCTCGCGCTCTTGGAGCATTTGCGCGGTGGCCTTGCGTGCGGGTTCCAGCGGATCGCCCAAGCTTAAGGTTGCGGTGACGTCCATCGTGTGTGTCCTCATGGCCATTCTGTGTGGCCGGCGAATAGTGGCTGATCAGGTTTGCAGCAAGGCGTAAAGAAAGCGTCGTTGTTGGGAGCGAGTGTGGGGCTGCTGATGCACGGAACCTTATCCATGAGCGACATGGCCCACTCTGTTCCCGACGCGCAACCCCCGTGGTATGGGGGCTGGTCGCGATAAGTATGTGAATGTCGCAGATAGGTAAATGGGTGGTTCTCGCGTTACGCAGAATTGCCACCATAAGGCCGACTATCGGCGGTGGAGAACAGCATGTCCAACAGCTTCCTGAATCCGGTAACCACCCAGACCTGGGCCAATGGTCGGCACATCGTCCGTTGCGTCAAAGTCATCCAGGAAACCTGGGATGTGCGCACCTTCTGCTTTATGGCCGACCAGCCGATCCTGTTCTTTTTCAAGCCGGGGCAGTTCGTCACCCTGGAGCTGGAAATCGACGGCCAGCCGATCATGCGCTCGTACACCATTTCCAGTTCGCCGTCGGTGCCCTACAGCTTCTCGGTGACCATCAAGCGCGTGCCGGGCGGCAAGGTGTCCAACTGGCTGCACGACACGCTGCACGAAGGGCAGGAATTGGCGGTGCACGGGCCGGTCGGGCTGTTCAATGCCATCGACTTCCCGAGTCCGAAAGTCTTGTACCTCAGCGGCGGTGTCGGTATCACCCCGGTGATGTCCATGGCGCGCTGGTTCTACGACACCAACGCCAATGTCGACATGACGTTTATCCACAGCGCGCGTTCGCCCAAAGACATCATCTACCACCGCGAGCTGGAGCATATGGCGTCGCGGATCGACAACTTCAGCTTGCACCTGATCTGCGAAAAACACGGCCTGGGTGAACCTTGGGCCGGCTATCGCGGTTACCTGAACCACAAGATGCTCGAACTGATGGTGCCGGACTTCCTTGAGCGCGAAGTATTCTGCTGCGGTCCTACGCCGTATATGAATGCGGTGAAGCGCCTGCTGGAGGCGGCCGGTTTCGACATGGCGCGGTACCACGAGGAATCCTTCGGTGCCACGCCGCCGGAAGCCCGCGCCGACGCGGTGGAGCAGGCCGAGCAAGCGGCGGATGCGCCGGAAATCGACCTGGCGGATTTGCACCAGGTGGAATTCCTTGCCTCCGGCAAGAGCATTCGCGTCGCGCCGGGCGAGACCGTCCACGCAGCGGCGGCCAAGCTTGGGCTGATGATCCCGAAAGCCTGCGGCATGGGCATTTGCGGAACGTGCAAGGTAATGAAGCTGGGCGGGGAGGTGGAGATGGAGCACAACGGTGGGATCACCGAAGAAGACGAAGCCGAAGGCTACATCCTCTCGTGCTGCAGTGTGCCGAAGGGGGATGTGCGCATCGATTTCTGATTGCTCGAGCAGGCCCAACACAATCCAAATGTGGGAGGGGGCTTGCTCCCGATAGCAGAGTGTCAGCCACTGTATGTGCAAGCTGACCCACCGCTATCGGGAGCAAGCCCCCTCCCACATTTTTTTATGTACATCAGTGAGTCATTGTCAGTCACCCATGACTTCGCGGATATCTGCTGCCAATTCCCGCACGCGCTCTTCGTCGGTATCCCACGCACACATGAACCGCGCGCCACCTTTGCCGATGAAGGTGTAGAAGCGCCAGCCCTTGGCGGTCAGCGCGGCAATCGCCGGTTCCGAGAGTTGCAGGAACACGCCGTTGGCCTGTACCGGGAACATCAACTCCACACCCGGAATATCCGCCACCAGACTGCTGAGCAATTGCGCGCAGTGGTTGGCGTGGCGCGCATGTTTGAGCCAGGCGTCGTTTTCCAGCAGTCCCACCCAAGGGGCGGACAGGAAACGCATTTTTGAGGCCAGTTGGCCGGCCTGTTTGCAGCGGTAGTCGAAGTCTTCGGCCAGCGCGCGGTTGAAGAACAGGATGGCTTCACCCACGGCCATGCCGTTCTTGGTGCCGCCAAAGCACAATACGTCCACTCCGGCTTTCCAGGTCAGGTCGGCCGGCGAGCAGCCGAGGAACGCGCAAGCGTTGGAGAAGCGCGCGCCGTCCATGTGCAGGTTCAGGCCCAGCTCCTTGCAGGTGACGCTGATCGCGCGGATTTCTTCCGGGGTGTAGACGCTGCCGACTTCGGTGGCTTGGGTCAGGGTCACTACGCGGGGTTTGGGGTAGTGGATGTCCTGGCGCTTGAGGGCGATCTCGCGGATCGATTCCGGGGTCAGCTTGCCGTTCTCGGTGCGCGCGGTGAGCAGCTTGGAGCCGTTGGAGAAAAACTCCGGCGCGCCGCATTCGTCGGTCTCGACGTGGGCGGTTTCCGAGCAAATCACGCTATGGTAGCTCTGGCACAAGGAGGACAGCGCCAGGGAGTTGGCGGCCGTACCGTTGAAGGCGAAGAACACTTCGCAGTCGGTTTCGAACAGGTTGCGGAAACCGTCGGCGGCGCGGTGGGTCCATTCATCATCACCGTAGGCGCGTTGATGACCCTGGTTGGCTTGTTCCATGGCGGCCCAGGCTTCCGGGCAAATGCCCGAATAGTTGTCACTGGCGAATTGTTGGCTCTTGTCGGTCATGGCCCATTCCTGTGGTCGATGTTGGTGCGCACTTTAACCAAGATTGTCGGGCGTGCGCACGCACTGTAAATGCAAAGTCACTGGGGAATTATGCACGGTTCTGAAACGATGCCTGTCGGACGCGTCCGTGATGGCGCTTTGGATTTGCTCAAGTGGCTGGCGCTGCTGAGCATGGTGCTGGACCACCTGCGTTATGTCGGTCTGGACCTGGATGGCCTGTATGTGCCGGGGCGCCTGGCGTTCCCGTGGTTTTGCCTGGCGATTGCGGCGAACCTGCACCGGGCCAGAGACCTGGCGGTGAGCGGCCGGTGGCGCTACCTGGGCTGGCTGTTGCTGTTCAGCGTGATCAGCGAGGTGCCGTATCGGCTGTTTATCGAGGATGCCGATACGTTGAACGTGCTGCCCACCTTGGCGTTGGGGCTGCTGGTTGCCCGAGGATGGCAGCAGAAGACGTTTATTGATCGAGGATTGGCGTTGATCGCCGTCACGATAGCGGCGGTATTTTCGTCGCAGTTAATGTTCGGTTTCTTTGGGGTATTGCTGCCACTGGCGATGCTGCTGGTGTTTCGTCGGCCTTGGTATTTCAGTGTGTTGCCAGGATTGGTCTGCGTGGCCGCCAACCAATGGCAGGTCCTGCTCAATAGCGGCACGCCGGTGGCGTTGTTGGGATTGGCGACCTGCCTGATTGCGCCATTGCTCGGTATGGTCTTGTTGCGACACGCAAAAAGCGCTGGGCCACCAGCCATGCGCCGCTGGGCGTATGCCCTGTATCCCATGCACTTCCTCCTGCTGCTACTGCTCCGCCACATCATCGCCTAACCCCTGTGGGAGGGGGCTTGCTCCCACATTTGTTCGGTGTTGTTTCGGCAATGTCGTAAACGCACCTTTGCGTGGCGTCCGTAGGCATTTGGCCTGTCTGCGCCAGCCCTACCATCGCATCAAAGGGCCCTGCATGGGCCTCAACAATACGAAAGGCTGGGAGAGACGCGATGTTCAGCAAACAAGACCAGATCCAAGGGTATGACGACGCACTGCTGGCAGCCATGAATGCCGAGGAGCAGCGTCAGGAAGATCATATCGAGCTGATCGCGTCGGAGAACTACACCAGCAAGCGCGTGATGGAAGCCCAAGGCAGCGGCCTCACCAACAAATACGCCGAAGGCTACCCGGGCAAGCGCTATTACGGTGGCTGCGAGCACGTGGACAAGGTCGAGGCCCTGGCCATCGAGCGCGCCAAGCAACTGTTCGGTGCAGATTACGCCAACGTGCAACCGCACTCCGGCTCCTCCGCCAACAGCGCGGTGTACCTGGCGTTGTTGAACGCCGGCGACACCATCCTCGGCATGAGCCTGGCTCACGGTGGTCACCTGACCCACGGTGCCAAGGTGTCGTCCTCGGGCAAGCTGTACAACGCGGTGCAATACGGCATCAACACCGACACCGGCCTGATCGACTACGACGAAGTCGAGCGCCTGGCCGTGGAGCACAAGCCGAAGATGGTCGTGGCTGGGTTCTCCGCCTACTCCAAGACCCTGGATTTCCCACGCTTTCGCGCGATCGCCGACAAGGTCGGTGCGCTGCTGTTCGTCGACATGGCCCACGTCGCCGGCCTGGTCGCCGCCGGCCTGTACCCGAACCCGCTGCCTTACGCCGATGTGGTCACCACCACCACCCACAAGACCCTGCGCGGTCCACGTGGCGGTTTGATCCTGGCCAAGGCCAACGAAGAAATTGAAAAGAAACTCAACGCCGCCGTATTCCCTGGCGCCCAGGGCGGCCCGCTGATGCATGTGATCGCCGGCAAGGCCGTGTGCTTCAAGGAAGCCCAGGAGCCAGGCTTCAAGGCCTACCAGCAGCAAGTGATCGATAACGCCCAGGCCATGGCCAGCGTGTTTATCAAACGCGGCTACGATGTAGTGTCCGGCGGCACCGATAACCACCTGTTCCTGGTCAGCCTGATTCGTCAGGGCCTCACCGGCAAAGAGGCGGATGCCGCCCTCGGTCGCGCCCACATCACCGTCAACAAGAACGCCGTGCCGAATGACCCGCAGTCGCCGTTCGTGACCTCGGGCCTGCGCATCGGCACCCCGGCGGTGACCACGCGCGGTTTCAAAGTGCCGCAGTGCATCGAGTTGGCCGGTTGGATCTGCGACATCCTCGACAACCTCGGCGACGCCGACGTCGAGGCCAACGTGGCCAAGCACGTGTCTGCCCTGTGCGCTGATTTCCCGGTTTATCGCTGAGCGCGGTTTTGGAGTAATGACTATGCAACGCTACTCGGGCTTCGGCCTCTTCAAGCACTCCCTCAGCCACCACGAAAACTGGCAGAAGATGTGGCGCACGCCGACCCCTAAGAAGGTCTACGACGTGGTCATCGTCGGCGGCGGCGGGCATGGTCTGGCGACGGCTTACTACCTGGCCAAAGAGCACGGCATCACCAACGTGGCCGTGGTCGAGAAAGGCTGGCTGGGCGGCGGTAACACCGCGCGCAACACCACCATCGTACGTTCCAACTACCTGTGGGACGAGTCGGCGCACCTGTACGAACACGCGATGAAACTGTGGGAAGGCCTGTCCCAGGACCTGAACTACAACGTGATGTTCTCCCAGCGTGGCGTCTACAACCTGTGCCACACCCTGCAGGACATCCGTGATTCCGAGCGTCGTGTCAGCGCCAACCGCCTTAACGGCGTGGATGGCGAGTTGTTGAATGCCAAGCAAGTGGCCGACGAGATTCCGTACCTGGATTGCTCGAAAAACACCCGCTACCCAGTACTCGGCGCCACCGTGCAACGGCGCGGCGGCGTGGCCCGTCACGATGCCGTGGCCTGGGGCTTTGCCCGTGCGGCCGACGCACTCGGCGTGGACTTGATCCAGCAGACCGAAGTGATCGGTTTCCGCAAGGAAAACGGCGTGTGCATCGGTGTGGAAACCAACAAGGGCTTTATCGGCGCCAAGCGCGTCGGTGTGGTCACCGCCGGTAACTCCGGTCACATGGCTTCGCTCGCCGGTTTCCGCCTGCCGATCGAATCCCACCCGCTGCAAGCGTTGGTGTCGGAGCCGATCAAGCCGATTATCGACAGCGTGATCATGTCCAACGCCGTGCACGGCTACATCAGCCAGTCCGATAAAGGCGACCTGGTGATCGGCGCCGGTATCGACGGCTACAACGGCTACGGCCAGCGTGGTTCGTACCCGGTGATCGAACACACCATCCAGGCCATCGTCGAGATGTTCCCGGTGCTGTCGCGGGTGCGCATGAACCGTCAGTGGGGCGGCATCGTCGACACCACGCCGGACGCCTGCCCGATCATCTCCAAGACCCCGGTGCCGAACATGTTCTTCAACTGCGGTTGGGGTACCGGTGGCTTCAAGGCCACCCCAGGCTCAGGCAACGTGTTTGCTGCCAGCCTGGCCAAGGGTGAAATGCACCCGTTGGCGGCACCTTTCTCAATCGACCGTTTCCACAACGGTGCGTTGATCGACGAACACGGCGCTGCGGCCGTCGCCCACTAACAGGAGAAATTCCCTATGTTGCATATCTTCTGTCCTCACTGTGGCGAACTGCGCTCCGAAGAGGAATTCCACGCGTCCGGCCAAGCGCACATCCCGCGCCCGCTGGACCCGAATGCCTGCACCGATGAAGAGTGGGGCGACTACATGTTCTTCCGCGATAACCCGCGCGGCCTGCACCACGAACTGTGGATTCACGCCGCCGGTTGCCGCCAGTATTTCAACGCGACCCGCGACACCGTGACCTACGAAATTCTTGAAACCTACAAGATCGGTGAGAAGCCTCAGTTCACCGCCAAGGCCTCTGGAGAGAAGGTATGAGCCAGATCAATCGCCTATCCAACGGTGGCCGCATCGACCGTAATAAAGTCCTGACCTTCAGCTTCAACGGTCAGAGCTACAAAGGCTTTGAAGGCGACACCCTGGCCGCAGCCCTGCTTGCCAACGGCGTCGACATCATTGGCCGCAGCTTCAAGTACTCGCGCCCACGCGGCATCTTCGCTGCCGGCGCCGAAGAGCCGAACGCCGTGCTGCAGATCGGCGCTACCGAAGCCACGCAGATCCCTAACGTGCGTGCCACGCAACAGGCGCTGTACCAAGGTTTGGTCGCCACCAGCACCAACGGCTGGCCGAGCGTCAACAACGACATGATGGGCATCCTCGGCAAGGTCGGCGGCAAGCTGATGCCGCCGGGGTTCTACTACAAAACCTTCATGTACCCGCAATCGTTCTGGATGACCTACGAGAAGTACATCCGCAAGGCCGCAGGCCTGGGTCGCTCGCCGACCGAGAACGACCCGGACACCTACGACAACTTCAACCGCCACTGCGACGTCCTGGTGGTCGGCGCAGGCCCTGCCGGCCTCGCTGCGGCACTGGCTGCCGCACGCAGCGGTGCCCGCGTGATCATCGCCGATGAGCAGGAAGAGTTTGGCGGATCCTTGCTTGATTCCCGCGAAAGCCTCGACGGCAAACCGGCCACCGAATGGGTCGCGAGTGTCATCGCCGAATTGAAAACCCTGCCGGACGTGGTGCTGCTGCCCCGCGCCACCGTCAACGGCTACCACGACCATAACTTCCTGACCATTCACGAGCGCCTCACCGATCACCTGGGTGACCGTGCGCCGATTGGCGTGGTGCGCCAGCGTATCCACCGCGTGCGTGCCCAGCGTGTGGTCCTGGCGACCGGTGCTTGCGAGCGTCCGCTGGTGTACGGCAACAACGATGTGCCGGGCAATATGCTGGCGGGTGCGGTGTCCACCTACGTGCGCCGCTACGGTGTGGCACCGGGCAAGAAACTGGTGCTGTCGACCAACAACGACCACGCTTACCGCGTGGCGCTGGATTGGCTCGATGCCGGCCTGCAAGTCGTGGCGGTGGCCGATGTGCGCCACAACCCACGCGGTGCATTGGTTGAAGAGGCCCGCGCCAAAGGTATTCGGATCCTCACCGGCAGCGCTGTGATCGAGGCCCGTGGCACCAAGCGCGTGACCGCTGCGCGTATCGCCGCGATCGACGTCAAGGCGCATAAAGTCACCAGCCCCGGCGAATGGCTGGACTGCGACCTGGTGGCCAGCTCCGGCGGCTATAGCCCGGTGGTCCACTTGGCCTCGCACCTGGGCGGCAAGCCGACCTGGCGTGAAGACATCCTCGGTTTTGTACCGGGCGAAGCCCCTCAGAAACGTGTGTGCGTCGGTGGCATCAACGGCGTCTACGGCCTTGGCGATTCCCTGGCGGATGGTTTTGAAGGCGGCGTGCGCGCCGCCAGCGAGGCTGGTTTTGCCCCGGTGGAAGGTACGCTGCCAAAAGCCTTGAGCCGGCTGGAAGAGCCAACCCTGGCGCTGTTCCAAGTGCCTCACGAGAAAGCTACCGCACGGGCGCCGAAGCAATTTGTCGACCTGCAAAACGACGTCACCGCCGCCGCCATCGAACTCGCCACCCGCGAAGGTTTCGAGTCGGTGGAACACGTCAAGCGCTACACCGCGTTGGGCTTCGGCACCGACCAGGGCAAGCTCGGTAACGTCAACGGCCTGGCGATTGCCGCGCGCTCGCTGAACGTGACCATCCCGCAGATGGGCACCACCATGTTCCGTCCCAACTACACGCCGGTGACCTTCGGCGCGGTGGCGGGCCGACACTGTGGGCACATCTTCGAGCCGGTGCGCTACACCGCGTTGCAAGCCTGGCACGTGAAAAACGGCGCCGAGTTCGAAGACGTCGGTCAGTGGAAACGCCCGTGGTACTTCCCGCGCAACGGTGAAGACCTGCATGCCGCGGTGAAACGCGAATGCCTGGCCGTGCGCGACAGCGTCGGCCTGCTGGATGCGTCGACCCTCGGCAAGATCGACATTCAAGGCCCGGATGCGCGTGAGTTCCTCAACCGCATTTACACCAACGCCTGGACCAAGCTCGACGTGGGCAAGGCGCGTTACGGCCTGATGTGCAAGGAAGACGGTATGGTCTTCGACGACGGCGTCACCGCCTGCCTCGCCGACAACCACTTCCTGATGACCACCACCACCGGCGGCGCCGCCCGCGTATTGCAGTGGCTGGAAATTTACCAACAGACCGAATGGCCGGACCTCAAGGTGTACTTCACCTCGGTCACCGACCATTGGGCGACCATGACCCTGTCCGGCCCCAACAGCCGCAAGCTGCTGGCGGAAGTCACCGACATCGACCTGGACAAGGACGGCTTCCCGTTCATGACCTGGAAAGAAGGCCTGGTGGGCGGTGTTCCGGCGCGGGTGTTCCGTATCTCGTTTACCGGTGAGTTGTCGTACGAAGTCAACGTGCAGGCCGACTACGCCATGGGCGTGCTTGAACAGATCGTCGCGGCCGGCAAGAAGTACAACCTGACCCCTTACGGCACCGAGACCATGCACGTACTGCGGGCCGAGAAGGGCTTCATCATCGTCGGCCAGGACACTGACGGCTCGATGACCCCGGACGACCTGAACATGGGCTGGTGTGTCGGTCGTACCAAACCGTTCTCGTGGATCGGCTGGCGCGGCATGAACCGGGAAGACTGTGTGCGTGAAGAGCGCAAGCAACTGGTGGGCCTGAAGCCGATCGATCCGAACGTGTGGCTGCCGGAAGGCGCGCAACTGGTGTTCGATCCGAAGCAGACTATTCCGATGAAGATGGTCGGTCACGTCACCTCCAGCTACGCGCATAACTCCCTGGGTTATTCGTTTGCCATGGGCGTGGTCAAGGGCGGCTTGAAGCGCATCGGTGAGCGGGTGTTCTCGCCCCAGGCGGATGGCAGCGTGATCGAAGCGGAGATTGTGTCTTCGGTGTTCTTTGATCCTAAGGGTGATCGGCAGAACATCTGATAGACCGCGGCGCGGCCATCGGGAGCAAGCCCCCTCCCACATTTTGATATGTGAATACTTTCAAATGTGGGAGGGGGCTTGCCCCCGATGAGGCCATCAGCCTCACAACAGAATTCAGGAAAGGTGCTCCATGACAGCAGCCAATGTTTACCAACAACGCCCCACCTCCGGCGCCAAGGCCGAGTCGTCGCTGCACCATGCCGACCTCGCCAGCCTGGTCGGCAAGGGCCGCAAGAACGCCGGTGTGACCGTGCGCGAAAAGAAATTGCTTGGTCATCTCACGATCCGTGGCGACGGCCATGACGCCGCCTTCGCCGCCGGCGTGCACAAGGCCCTGGGCATCGAACTGCCCGGCGCCCTGCAGGTCATCGTCAAAGGCGAAACCAGCCTGCAATGGCTCGGCCCGGATGAGTGGTTGCTGATCGTGCCAAGCGGTGAGGAATTCGCCGCCGAACAAAACCTGCGCGCCGCCCTGGGTGACCTGCATATCCAGGTCGTCAACGTCAGCGGCGGCCAGCAGATCCTCGAACTCAGCGGCCCGAACGTGCGCGATGTGCTGATGAAATCCACCAGCTATGACGTGCACCCCAACAACTTCCCGGTGGGCAAGGCGGTGGGCACGGTGTTCGCCAAGTCGCAGCTGGTGATTCGCCACACCGCTGAAGACACCTGGGAACTGCTGATTCGTCGCAGCTTTTCGGATTACTGGTGGTTGTGGTTGCAGGACGCCTCGGCCGAATTTGGCCTGAGCGTTCAAGCCTGAGGAATGACCCATGAGCCGCGCACCCGATACATGGATTTTGACCGCCGACTGCCCCAGCGTGCTCGGCACGGTGGACGCGGTTACCCGCTACCTGTTCGAGCAGGGCTGCTACGTCACCGAGCACCATTCGTTCGATGACCGCCTCTCGGGTCGGTTTTTTATTCGCGTGGAATTTCGCCAGCCGGATGGCTTCGACGAGCAGGCTTTCCGCGATGGCCTGGCCACGCGGGGTGAAGCCTTTGGCATGATCTTCGAGCTGACGGCGCCGAACTACCGGCCAAAAGTGGTGATCATGGTCTCCAAGGCCGATCACTGCCTCAACGACCTGCTGTACCGTCAGCGTATCGGTCAGCTGTCGATGGACGTGGTCGCGGTGGTGTCCAACCATCCCGATCTCAAACCTTTGGCCGACTGGCATCAAATTCCCTACTACCATTTCCCCCTCGACCCTAACGACAAACCGTCCCAGGAGCGTCAGGTGTGGCAAGTGATTGAAGAGACCGGCGCCGAACTGGTGATCCTTGCGCGCTACATGCAAGTGCTGTCGCCGGAGCTGTGCCGCAAGCTGGACGGCAAGGCCATCAATATCCACCACTCGTTGCTGCCGGGGTTCAAGGGCGCCAAGCCGTATCACCAGGCCTACAACAAGGGCGTGAAATTGGTCGGCGCCACGGCGCATTACATCAACAACGACCTGGACGAAGGCCCGATCATCGCCCAGGGTGTGGAAGTGGTGGATCACAGTCACTACCCCGAGGATCTGATTGCCAAGGGGCGGGACATCGAAGGGCTGACACTGGCTCGGGCGGTGGGGTATCACATTGAGCGACGGGTGTTCTTGAATGCCAATAGGACTGTGGTGCTCTGACTGCCGCCATCGGGAGCAAGCCCCCTCCCACATTTTGACTGTGTGAACCCAATCAAGTGTGGGAGGGGCGGTGCGACGATTCGACTTGCCCCCGATGAGGCCCTCACAAACAACACAAGAAACAGCATCTGTACCCGAGCACTTAAACGCGCTGCCCACCCAAAAGGGCAACGCAGTTCCATAAAAACAACAGCGAGGTGAAAGCATGTCTGGTAATCGTGGTGTCGTGTATCTCGGCAACGGCAAGGTCGAAGTACAGAAAATCGACTATCCCAAAATGCAGGACCCCCGTGGCAGGAAGATTGAGCACGGCGTCATCCTGCGCGTGGTCTCCACCAACATCTGCGGCTCCGACCAACACATGGTGCGCGGCCGCACTACTGCCCAGACCGGTCTGGTGCTCGGTCACGAGATCACCGGTGAAGTGATCGAGAAGGGCAGCGACGTCGAAAACCTGAAGATCGGCGACCTGGTTTCCGTCCCCTTCAACGTCGCCTGCGGGCGCTGCCGCTCTTGCAAAGAGCAACACACCGGCGTGTGCCTCACCGTCAACCCGGCCCGTGCCGGTGGTGCCTACGGCTATGTCGACATGGGCGACTGGACCGGCGGCCAGGCCGAGTACGTGCTGGTGCCGTACGCCGACTTCAACCTGCTGAAACTGCCGGACCGTGACAAGGCCATGGAGAAAATCCGTGACCTGACCTGCCTCTCCGACATTCTCCCGACCGGCTACCACGGTGCCGTTACCGCTGGCGTAGGCCCTGGCAGCACCGTCTACATCGCCGGTGCCGGCCCGGTCGGCCTGGCGGCTGCTGCGTCTGCACGTCTGCTGGGTGCGGCGGTGGTGATCATCGGCGACGTCAATCCGATCCGCCTGGCCCACGCCAAGGCCCAGGGTTTCGAAATTGCCGACCTGTCCACCGACACCCCCCTGCACGAGCAAATCGCCGCGCTGCTCGGCGAGCCGGAAGTGGACTGTGCCGTCGACTGCGTAGGCTTTGAAGCCCGCGGCCACGGGCACGACGGCGTCAAGGCCGAAGCCCCGGCCACGGTGCTCAACTCACTGATGGGCGTGGTGCGCGTGGCGGGCAAGATCGGTATCCCCGGCCTGTACGTCACCGAAGATCCAGGTGCTGTGGATGCCGCCGCGAAAATGGGCAGCCTGAGCATTCGTTTCGGCCTGGGCTGGGCCAAATCCCACAGCTTCCACACCGGGCAAACGCCAGTGATGAAGTACAACCGCCAACTGATGCAGGCGATCATGTGGGACCGCATCAACATCGCCGAGATCGTCGGCGTGCAGGTGATCAGCCTGGATGACGCGCCACGTGGGTACGGCGAGTTCGATGCGGGCGTGCCGAAGAAGTTTGTGATTGATCCGCATAAGTTGTTCAGTGCGGCGTAAATCCCAGGCATACGAAAACCCAAATGTGGGAGGGGGCTTGCTCCCGATAGCGTTCAGTCAGTTACCTATTTACTGGCTGACTCAACGCCATCGGGAGCAAGCCCCCTCCCACAGTGGGTTGTGGTGTTTGGAACATCAGCGGTTGGCCAAAGCCCCCTGATAGACGGTCGGGCCCGTCGGTTGCTTGCTCACCGAGCCGCCTTTGCTCTCCGCACTCACCATCAATTCCACCGGCTTGCTGATCGAGGCCTGCTGCCTCGGGTTCAAGCCGATGATGCCCTCGCCATCCTCTGGTATCAGTCCAAGTGACACGGGCTTGCCGTCGTCGGGAATCGCCCACAGTTCCAGGCTCTGATCCGACGCGGGTGCGGTGATGGCGATGGGTTGCACTTTCAGGTAATCCTTGTGCGCCATGATTTGCGCGGCCGGCTGTTGGGTGGTGGTCACCAGCGTGGCGGCGGACTTGACGTTGTCCTGGGTGTAGAACGCGCCGCCGAGACCGGCGACTATGGCAATGCACACACCGATAAACATCCGGGGGCGGCTCCAAAAAGGGGGCTTGGATTCAATCACTTGGGGGCGGGTCGCGCTCATAGGGCTGTTTCCTGGAAAGTTTTGACGTTGTTTCATGGACTCTGATCTGGCCATTGGGTTCCTGGGCCGCTCGGAACAATGTGCCGGATGCCCAGTCAAACGCCTGCGTTTACCCCTACATCCAGAGGTTGTTTCAATGAAGATTTCACGCGGTTTCGCCCTTTCCTGCCTGATGAGCCTGGCCGCCACCCCGGTGTTTGCCGCGGGATTCAGCCTTGGCGACGCGGCCAATGCCATCTCCGGCATGCAAGGGGGCAATAACAAGGCAGCAGCTGCAGCACCGTCGTCCGAGACGGCCGGCCTGCTCAGCGCCCTGACCTCGCAACTGAACATCACCCCCGAACAAGCCGTAGGCGGTACCGGCGCGATGCTGGGCCTGGCCAAGAACAAATTGAGCGGCAACGACTATTCGCAACTGGGTAACAGCGTGCCGGGCCTCGACCAACTGTCGGGCAACAATGCATTGGGCAGCCTCGGGGCCTTGAGCGGGATGCTCGGCCAGACCGGCGGTAGCAAGACCAGCGGCCTGGACGGCTTGCTGGGTAACGTGAAGAACACCAACGACCTGAACACCGCGTTCAGCGCCTTGGGTATGGACAGTGGCATGGTCGGCCAGTTTGCCCCGGTGATCCTGCAATACCTGGGCGGGCAGGGCGCCAATAGCTCGCTGCTGGGTAAACTGGCCCAGGCCTGGGGCACCGGGAGCTAAATACGCTCCGCGCGCAGTTGTTCGATGCGTGCGTCTTTCTGCGTCCAGAGCTGGTTGACCCAGCTCTGGACGGTCTGGCGAAACGCCGGATCGTTTTCGTAATCACCTTGCCACAACGCCGGGTCCAGCTCACGGGTCTGGATGTCGATGATCACCTTGGGCACTGCGCCGCTGATCAAATCCCAGAATCCCGGAATCTTTTGCTGCGGATAGACCACGGTCACGTCGAGCACGGCGTCCAGCTGTTCCCCCAGCGCCGCCAGCACAAACGCCACGCCGCCCGCCTTGGGCTTGAGCAGGTGAGTGAATGGCGAAGCCTGCTGCTTGCGCTTGGCCTCGCCGAACCGCGTGCCTTCGAGGTAATTGACCACGGTCACTGGCTGGCGCTTGAACAGCTCGCAGGCCTCCTTGGTGATCTTCAAATCCTGCCCCGCCAGCTCCGGGTGCCTGGCCAGGAACGCCTTGGTGTAGCGCTTCATGAACGGGTAATCCAACGCCCACCAGGCCAGCCCCAGGAAGGGCACCCAGATCAGCTCTTTTTTCAGGAAGAATTTGAAGAACGGTGTGCGGCGGTTGAGGGCCTGGATCAGCGCCGGGATATCCACCCAGGATTGGTGGTTGCTGATCACCAGGTAGCTGGTATCGCCGCGCAGCTCATCACCGCCGCGAATGTCCCATTGGGTGGGGATGCACAAGGAAAAAATCAGCTTGTCGATCTCGGCCCAGGTCTCGGCGATCCACATCACCGCCCATGAGGCGTAGTCCCGATAGCGTCCGGGCGCCACCAGTTTGAGCAGGGCAAATACCATCAGCGGTCCGATCAGGACCAGGGTGTTGAGCAACAGCAGCAGTGAGACAAAACAGCCGGTGAGCAGGCGGCGCATAAGTAACTCTTGGAATCTTGTGGGCGGGCCATCATAAGCAAGCTGAGTCTAGAGGCCAAATCGCAAATGGCCGTACGAATGTTTCACAATGTGCCGGTTATGGTGGGTGTGACTAACTAAGTGCTGTCTTTGCGGTCTAGAATCCGCCTACTTCTTTCCGAGGAAATCACTTCGTGAAACTGCTTCTTGCCTCCCTCGCCCTGGCTGCCCTGCCTGTCATGGCTGCCGAGCCGACCCTTTACGGTCGCTATGAATACATCCAGTTGCCGGAGATCGGCGAAACCTTCAAGGCCAAGATGGACACCGGCGCGCTGACGGCTTCGCTGTCGGCCCGTGACATCGAAACCTTCACCCGTGACGGTGACGACTGGGTGCGCTTCCGCCTCGGCGGCAAGGACGCCACCAACAAGGTCTACGAGCACAAGGTGTCGCGCATCAGCAAGATCAAGAGCCGCGCCGATGAAGACGATGACAAGGACGAAGCCACTGTGGCCAAGCGCCCGGTGATCGACCTGGAAATGTGCCTGGGCAACGTCAAGCGTACCGTCGAGGTCAACCTGACCGACCGCAGCAGCTTCAATTACCCGTTGCTGATCGGCGCCAAGGCCTTGCGTGAATTTGGCGCAGCAGTAAACCCGGCCCGTCGCTACACTGCCGACAAACCGGACTGCTGATTTGAACCCATGCCCCACATCCTGATTGTCGAAGACGAAGCGGCAATAGCCGACACGCTGATATTCGCCCTGCAGGGCGAGGGCTTTACCACCACCTGGCTGAGCCTCGGCCAGGAGGCGTTGGCCCATCAGCGCCAGACCCCCGCCGACCTGATCATCCTCGACATCGGCCTGCCGGACATCAGCGGTTTTGAAACCTGCAAGCAATTGCGCCGTTTCAGTGAAGTGCCGGTGATGTTCCTCAGCGCGCGGGATGGCGAGATCGACCGCGTGGTGGGGCTGGAGATCGGCGCCGACGATTACGTGGTCAAGCCGTTCAGCCCGCGGGAAGTGGCGGCGCGAGTGCGGGCGATCCTCAAACGCGTCGGCCCCGGTGTGGCGCCGGCGCTGTTCCAGGTTGACCTGGAGCGCATGCAAATCAGCTATCGCAGCCAACCCCTGAGCCTGACCCGGCATGAATTTCGCCTGCTGCAAAGCCTGCTGGAGCAACCCGAGCGGGTGTTCAGCCGCGAGCAGTTGCTGGACGCGGTGGGCGTGGCGGCCGACGCCGGTTACGAGCGCAATATCGACAGCCACATCAAGAGCCTGCGCAGCAAGTTACGCAGCGTGGCCGCCGATGCTGAGCCGATCCAGACCCATCGCGGCCTCGGCTACAGCTACAGCCCGAGCAACAGCTGATGCGCCTGGGGCTGCGGATTTTCCTGGTGTATGCGCTGTTTATCGGCCTCACCGGTTACTTCGTGCTTAGCACGGTGATGAAGGAAATCCGCCCTGGCGTGCGCCAATCCACCGAAGAAACCCTGGTGGATACCGCCAACCTGCTGGCCGAGATCCTGCGCGAAGACGTGAAGAACGGCACCCTCGGGCAGAGTCACTGGCCGGAGCTGCTCAAGGCCTACGGCAATCGCCAGCCGGGCGCGACCATCTGGGGCCTGCCGAAAAACCAGGTCAACCATCGTATCTACGTCACCGACGCCAACGGCACCGTGTTGCTCGACTCCATGGGCGAAGCGGTGGGCCAGGACTATTCGAAGTGGAACGACGTGTACCTGACCCTGCGCGGCGAGTACGGCGCGCGTTCCACTCGCAGTGCAGCGGATGATCCCACCTCATCGGTGATGCACGTGGGCGCGCCGATCCGCGATAACGGGCAGATCATCGGCGTGGTCACCGTGGCTAAACCGAACAGCTCGCTGCAGCCGTATGTCGACCGCACTGAACGCCGCCTGCTGTGGTACGGCGCGGGCCTGGTCATCCTCGGCCTGTTGCTCGGCGCGCTGTTGTCGTGGTGGCTGAGCGTTGCACTGCGGCGCCTGACCGCTTACGCCGAAGCCGTCAGTGAAGGCCGAAGGGCCGAGCTACCGCATTATCGCGGCGGCGAGCTGAAGCAGCTGTCCACCGCTGTCGAGCACATGCGTACGCAACTGGAGGGCAAGGCCTACGTCGAACATTACGTCCACACCCTGACCCATGAATTGAAAAGCCCGCTGGCAGCGATTCGCGGCGCGGCCGAGCTGTTGCAGGGCGAGATGAGCCGCGAACAGCAGCAGCGCTTCGTCGGCAATATCGACAGCGAAAGCGCGCGCCTGCAACAGTTGATCGAGCGCCTGCTGAACCTGGCGCAGGTGGAACAACGCCAGGGTTTGGAAGAGCAGACGAGTATCCCGCTGGCGGCCTTGGTCGACGCTGTACTCAACGCCCAATGTGCGCGAATCGAAGGCGCCGGGCTGCACGTCGAACAGACAATTGCCGCTGAAGTGAAGGTAGTCGGCGAACCCTTCCTGTTGCGCCAGGCCCTGGGCAACTTGCTGGACAACGCGCTGGACTTCACACCGCCCGGTGGCGTGTTGAGATTCAGCGCACAGACGCTGCACAACGACGTGCAGGTGAGCCTGTTCAATCAGGCTGCCCCGATCCCCGACTACGCCCTGCCGCGCCTCAGCGAGCGCTTCTACTCCTTGCCGCGCCCCGGCAGCGGGCGCAAAAGTACCGGCCTGGGCCTCAATTTTGTCGAGGAAGTCATGAAGCTGCACGGCGGCACCCTGCAGATCGGTAATGTGCCTGGCGGCGTGCACGTGGTGCTGCATCTCCACACAGTCTCCACATTGCCCACATAAATCCCCCACACAGGCTGCCCAGACTCTCCCCATCAAAACAGGGAGAGACCCATGAACCGCAGCCTGCTTTTCAAACTTGGCGCGATTGCGCTGCTGATCCTGCTGTTGCTGATTCCGTTGCTGATGATCAACGGCATCATCAGTGACCGCCAGCAACTGCGCGACGGCGTCCTGATGGACATCGCGCGCAGTTCCAGCTACGCCCAGCGCCTCACCGGCCCGGTGATGGTGGTGCCGTATCGCAAGACCGTGCGCGAGTGGAAGCTCAATGAAAAGCTCAACAAGCGCTACGAGGTCACCCGTGAAGAGCGGGGTCGTCTGTATTTCCTGCCGGACCGTTTTGAGCTCGACGGCAAGGTGCAGACCGAACTGCGCGCACGGGGTATTTACCAGGCGCGGCTCTTCCATGCCGACAACCGTATCAGTGGGCGTTTCGAGCTGCCGGCGCAGTTGGGCATCACCGAAGACTTTGCCGATTACCGCTTTGAACCGGCGTTTCTGGCGGTGGGGATCAGCGATATTCGCGGCATCGAAAATGCGCTGAAGCTGGAGCTGGGCAGCCAGCGCCTGGAGTTCGAACCAGGCTCCCAGGTGGACTGGCTGGGGGAGGGCGTGCATGTGGCATTGCCAGAGCAGGACAGCAGAAAACCGGCCGTAGTGGACTTCGCCTTCGATCTGCGCCTGCAAGGCACCGAGCAGCTGCAAGTGGTACCGGTGGGCAAGACCAGTCAGGTGTCCCTGGCCTCCAACTGGCCGCACCCCAGCTTTATCGGCAACTTCCTGCCGGCCCGGCGCGAAGTGACTGACAGCGGCTTCACGGCCAACTGGCAGACCTCGTTCTTTTCCACCAACCTCGAGCAGGCGCTGCAATCCTGTTTGGACCAGCAAGGCTGTGACGACTTCAACAACCGCAGCTTCGGTGTGAACTTCATCGACCCGGTGGACCAGTACCTCAAGAGCGACCGCGCGATCAAATACGCGCTGCTGTTTATCGCCCTGACCTTTGCTGGTTTCTTCCTCTTCGAAGTGCTCAAGAGTCTGGCGGTGCACCCGATTCAATACGCGTTGGTGGGCGTTGCCTTGGCGTTCTTCTACCTGCTGTTGTTGTCGTTGTCCGAGCACCTGGGCTTTGCCTTGGCCTACCTGATTTCGGCGAGTGCCTGTGTGCTGTTGATCGGGTTCTACGTATGCCACGTGCTGCGCAGCGTTGCCCATGGCCTGGGGTTTTCGGCGGGGTTGGCGGCGTTGTATGGCTTGCTGTACGGGCTGTTGAGTGCCGAGGACTACGCGCTGCTGATGGGCTCGCTGCTGCTGTTCGGGCTGCTGGGTACGGTGATGGTGCTGACACGTAAGCTGGATTGGTATGGCGTGGGCAAGCGCAAGGTGGCCGAGCCGCTGCAGTTCGATCTGGAGGCGGTGCAATGATCGGGTTGCGGGAGGATCAGCAAGTGGGGGCGCATTTAGCCGCAAGGATCGTTACATTCCTCAATACCACCACCGTCCAATGTGGGAGTGGGCTTGCCCGCGATAGCGGTGGTTCAGAAACAGATGTGCTGAATGACATACCGCGATCGCGGGCAAGCCCGCTCTCACATTGGGTCGGTGTGAACGTCACACGGGCGGCTGGGTCTCCAGCATCGAAGGTCGCTGGCTGACCTCGGCATACCAGGCGGCCAGCTTGGGGTTATCCGAGCGCCATTGCATATCCGGATGGCGGAAGTCGAGGTAGCCCAGGGCGCAGGCCACGCTGATCGAAGCGATGTCGAAGTGGCTGGTCAGCTCGGCGATGGCGTCCTGTTCCAGCTCGGCGAGGGCGCGACGGATCTTGTTGCGCTGTTCGTCGAGCCACGGCGCCCAGTGTTTTTCCGCCGGGCGCAGGGCGGTCTCGTAACGCACCAGCACGGCGGCATCCATGATGCCGTCGGCCATCGAGGCCAGGGTCAGGCGCCGCCAGCGGGCCGAGCCATCGCGGGGGATCAGCGGGTTGCCGACGTGCTGGTGGTCGAAGTAATCGAGGATCACCCGGCTGTCGTGCAGCACGGTGCCGTCGGCCAGGCGCAGGGCCGGGATCTTGCCCACGGGGTTGTCTTGCACCAACTGCGCATCGGGGTTGACCGGTGTCGGCATGCAGCCATGCAGGGCGACGCGGTCCTGCTGGCCGGTCTCGGCCAGCAACACGCGGACTTTACGCACGAACGGTGACGCGGGGTTGTGGAACAAGGTCATGCTGGGAGTGGACATGGGCAAACCTCAAAATTGACTGTGGCTAGCCTAGAGGGTTGCGCTGTGGCTGGCGAGGGGGAATGCGGGTGTTCTTGAGGGCCTCATCGGGAGCAAGCCCCCTCCCACAGTTGACCGAGTTGTCATGACGACCGCGTAACACATGTGGGAGGGGCGGTGCGACGATTCGACTTGCCCCCGATAGCGCCCTCAGCCACGCCGCTTGAACAACGCCCAAATACCAATGGCAGCCGGCAGGCCCAACCCCAACCAACTCAACGAATCCCACAGCCCATCCCCCAGCAACGCCGCAAACAACCCGGTGGCGCTGAGCAGGCCAATCCCCAGCGGAATACCAAATACCTTCCAGAAACTCGACTGCCTTGGCTTCATGCCTTGCCCGCCTTGCGCCGCACGATCCACAGGTAAATCCCACTCACCAGCACGATGATGGTCAGCACATCCAGCGCCGCCCAGAGGATCTTCATCGGCATGCCGCCGTAGTCACCAAAGTGCAGGGGCTGCGACATGCCCATGGCGTCCATGTACCACGGTCGTTCGGCGATGGCGGTGACGGCCAGGGTGCTGGCGTCGATCAGGACCGGCGGGAGCAGGTGCGAGGTCAGGTGCGTGCTGCCCTTCATGAACACCGCGTAATGGTGCTCGCTGGAAAAGCGTGTGCCGGGGAAGGCGATAAAGTCCGGCTGCATACCCGGCGCGGCCTTGGCGGCAATGCTCAGCAGCTCGCTCGCGGGTGCGCGTTGGGTCAGGGGCGGGGCGTTTTTATAGGGTTCGATCATCGCGCTGAGGCTGTCGGTGCGCCAGGCGGCGATGATCAAATCGGCACAGGCGCTGATCACGCCGGTCACGCCCACCACCAGTGCCCACGTCAGGGTGACCACGCCGATCAGGTTGTGCAGGTCGAGCCAGCGCAGGCGCGTGGACTTGTCCTGGCGCACGGTGGCGAACTTCAAGCGGCGCATGAACGGCAGGTACAGCACCGTGCCCGAGACAATCGCCAGCACAAACAGAATACCCATGAACGCCAGCAGCAACTTGCCCGGCAGGCCGGCGAACATATCCACATGCAGGCGCAGCAGGAACAGGGTGAGCCCGCCATTGGCCGACGGCATCTCGACCGCATCGCCGGTGCGCGCGTCGAGCATGAAGGTGTGGGATGAGTTGGGCTCGGTGCCGGCCGTGGCGGCCATGATCGCGATCACGCCGTTCTTGTCGTCTTCGTCCCACGCCAGGTATTGCATGGCCTCGCCCGGGCGATGGGCCTGGGCTTTGGTCACCAGTTGCTCGAGGTCGAGCTGTGGCGTATCGGCGGGCATCTGCGCCAGTTCGGGCTCGTTGCCCAGCAGGTGATCGATCTCGTGGTGAAACACCAGCGGCAGGCCGGTGAGGGCGAGCAGCAGCAGGAACACCGTGCAGATCAGGCTGGTCCAGGTGTGGATGAAGGACCAGCGGCGGATGGTTTTGCTTTTCATTTTCTAGCCTTCGGACACGCCAAAGCCGCCCACAAGGGCGGCCCGGTGGTTAACTCTGCCGATTACCACTGGTAGGTGGCGCTGGCGACGACGCTGCGCTGGTCGCCGAAGTAGCAGTAGTTGCCGTCACAGGTAGACAGGTAGTCCTTGTTGAACAGGTTGGTGGCGTTCAGTTTTACCGACGCACCCTTCAGACTGTTGTCCAGTCGGCCCAGGTCGTAATGCACCGCACCGTCAAACACGGTATAGGCATTGGCCTTGCCCAGCCAGGTATTGGCCTGGTCGCCGTAGGTGTTGCCGGTGTAGCGGGCGCCAAAGCCGATGCCGAAACCGTCGAGCATGCCGGTGTGCCAGGTGTAGTCGGTCCACAGCGAGGCTTGCTGGTTGGGCATCAATGTCAGACGGTTGCCTTTGTAGATGCCTTTCTGCACTTCGGATTTTGCCAAGGTGTAGGCGGCGATGACCTTGAGGTTCTCGGTCACGTCGGACACGGCTTCCAGCTCCAGGCCCTTGACCTTCACTTCGCCGGTCTGGCTGTTGATCTGCTGGCCCCCAGCGCCGAGGGTGGTCACCTGCACATTCTTCTGGGTCAGGTCATAGACAGCTGCACTCAGCAACGTATTGGAGCCGGGCGGCTGATACTTGACCCCCATTTCCCACTGCTTGCCTTCCGTGGGTTTAAACGTCTTGAGCGCGTTTGTATCGGCGTTGCTCGCTGGTTGGAACGACTCGGCATAGGACAAGTAGGGTACGAAGCCCGAATCGAACACATAGCTCAGCGCTGCGTTGCCACTGAAGTGTTTGATGCGGTCAGTGTTGGTCGCATCGCTGTCGTTGAAGTAGGTGGTGCCCTGATGCACCCAATCTTCACGCCCGCCCAAGGTCAGGCGCCACTTATCCAGGGCCATCTGGTCTTGCACGTAGAGACCGGTCTGCACGGTTTTCTGGTTGTAGTCGTAAAAAGGTCGGACATCGGTCGGGCGCAGCGTCGGCTGGGTGTTGATCGGGTTGAAAATATTGATGCCCGACGCAGTCCCGAATATCGCTCGATAGGAGGTATCGGTGCGCTGGTGGTCCAGGCCGAGCAGCAGGGTGTGGATGACATCGCCAGTGGCAAAGTCTGCCTGGAAGTTGTTGTCCACCGCGAACTGACCGATGTCCTCGTCGACGTTGGTGGTCGAGCGGCTGATATTGCCTGCCGCATCCGCGGGGGAGAACGCGTAGGAACCCACGGTCAGTTGCTGGAACGACAAATCCGACTTGGTGTAACGCAGGTTTTGCTTGAACTGCCAGGTGTCGTTGAAACGATGCTCGAAGGCATAGCCCAGCGCGTAGTAGGTGCGGTCGTAGAACTCGTAATCCGGGTCGCCCAGGTTCTTGTGGTGGGAGACCTCGCCCAGCGGCGATTTGATCTTGGTGCCCTGGATCGGCATGAACTGGCTGGTGGTACCGGTATCGTCGCGGGTGAACTGCGAGAGCAGGGTCAGCTTGGTGTCGGTATCGATGTTCCAGGTCAGGCTCGGCGCAATGTTGTAGCGCTTGTTGTCGATGTGATCGACCTGGGTGCCGGCATCGCGTACCACACCGCTGAGGCCATAGAGGAATTGGCCTTCATCATCGATTTTGCCGGTGCTGGCGAAGTTGATCTGGCGGTAGTTGTCACTGCCGTATTGCACCTGGATAGCGTTGCTCGACTCTGCGCTGGGACGTCGGCTGACCATGTCCAGCAGGCCGCCCGGCGGGGTCTGGCCGTACACCGACGAAGCCGGGCCACGCAGCAGGGCGAGGCGGTCGAGGTTCCAGGTTTCCGCTTTGGGGTTGGCGTACACGCCCCGCGGCAGTGGCAGACCATCGAGGAACTGGGTGGGCTCGAAGCCGCGCACGCGCATCCAGTCGTAGCGGGTGTCGCTGCCATAGCTGGCGGACACGATGCCGGGCATGTATTTGACCGCGTCATCCAGGTTCTGGACGTTACGATCCTGCATTTGCTCGCGGGTGGCCACGGAGATCGAACGCGGTGCCTCCACCAGGGCGGTGTCGGTCTTGGTGCCGGCGGCGGTGCGTGTGGCCAGGTAGCCTTGTACCGGGCCCCAGGCACTTTCCTGGTTACCCTCCTGCCCCGTGATGTTGGTCACCGGCAGCGCCATCACACCCTCCGGAACCGCCACCAGCGTGTACGTCCCTGCGCTGCTTTGCTCCAGTTGCAACCCGGTGCCACGCAAGGCTTCACGCAGTGCACCTGGTGCATCGAACTGGCCCTGGACCGGGGCCGAGGTCTTGCCCGAGGCCAACGCTGGGTTGAGGGTCAGTGCGAGGCCGGCCTGGCTGGCGATCTGGTTCAGGGTGCTCGCCAGCGGGGCGGCCGGCAGGTTGTAGGCGTGCACGCTGGAGGCTTGTTCGGCGGCAATCAGCGCAGTGCTGGCCAGTGGGGCGCTGAGGGCAATGGCCACGGCTAACAGGCTGGGGCGCAACAAGGTGTCTAGCGTGCGGGACATGGGCGGCTCCTGAATGGAAGTAATTCGCAATTGCCTATGTGCCGAACGAGAATTGAAAAGTGATAGGGCAGGATCAAAATATTTTTTGTGGTGGGTTTGAGGGCCTCATCGGGGGCAAGCCCCCTCCCACAGGTTGATTTGCGAATACCTTCAAATGTGGGAGGGGGCTTGCTCCCGATAGCGATAGCTCAGCTCCCACAGAACCTAAGGCTTACCCGTGACCGTCACCCACCACGGTGTGTGCTGTTCGATCTGCACCGGCAGGGTCGGCAGCAGCGCGTTGAGCGCCAGGGTGGTGTCGTGCAGCGGGAAGCTGCCGGTGATGCGCAGGTCGGCCACGTCTTTATCCACCCCGAGATGGCCGGTGCGGTAGCGGCTGAGTTCCTGCACCACATCGCCCAGGCGGGCGTTGTCGACCACCAGCATGCCGCGCGTCCAGGCATCGGTGGCGGGGGTGACGGCCAGCGCAGGGCCGAGGCCGTCGCTGCGCATCAGCACTTGCTGGCCTTCCTTGAACACCTGTTCCTGCTGCAGCGCTTCGGGCTGGGCGCCCACCGCCGATTGCAGCACGCTCAGGCGCGTGGCGTCGTCTTCGCGCTTGACGATAAACCGCGTGCCCAGCGCGCGCAGGCTGCCGTCGCGGGTTTGCACATAAAACGGGCGCGCATCGTTGTGGCCGGTCTCGACGAGGATTTCGCCTTCCTGCAACACGATCAGCCGGCGCTTCTCATCGAAGCGCACGTCGATAGCACTGTGGGTGTTGAGGTTGATCAACGTGCCGTCCGCCAGTTTCAGCGTGCGCTGCTCGCCGGTGGCGGTGCGTTGGTCGGCCAGCCAATAGTGGATCGGCACGTAGCGTTCGCCGGCAAACAATGCCAGGCCGCACACCAGCGCAATACTCGCCAGGCCGCTGCCCAGCTTGCGCACGCGCTGGCGAATGCCCTCGCGCGACTGCAACAACGCCGCACGCGCCGGGCCCGAGGCCACGCTGAAACGCTGGTCGAGCATGCCCAGTTGGCGCCAGGCACGGGCGTGTTCTTCATCACTGGCCAGCCATTTGCTGAACTCTTCTCGCTCCACCGCGGTGCCATCACCCGAATCGAGGGACAACTGCCAGGCAATCGCCGCATCCAGCACGCGGGCCGACACCGGCTTGGCGCTGACAAAGGTCACAGCGGCTCGCCATACAGGGCGATGTAGCACTGGCGAATGCCCTGGGCCAGGTACTGGCGCACACGCGGCACCGACACGCCCAGGCGCTGGGCGATTTCGGCATGGCCGAGGCCGTCGAGGCGGTTATAGAGGAAGGCGGCGCGGGCCTTGCTCGACAGTTTGCCGAGCAGGCGGTCGATGGCTTTGAGGTCTTCGAGGATCAGTTGCTGTTCTTCCGGCGACGGGTGTTCGCTTTCCGGGATCAGCATCAATTCGGTGAGGTAGGCCTGTTCGAGGGCGGCGCGACGGAAGTAGTCGAACAGCAAGCCCTTGGCGATGGCCACCAGAAACGCCCGTGGCTCGCGGGGCTCGCGCAACTCGTCACGGCCGAGCAGGCGCATGAAGGTGTCCTGGCTCAGGTCTTCGGCACGGCTCGGGCAGGCCACATTGCGCCGCAGCCAGGCCAGCAGCCAGCCACGATGGTCGCGATACAACGCGCCAACAAGCTCACTGTGTGGGTTCTGGGCCGACGACAAGGCATCACCGAATAAACAAAAGGTTTAAACTAACGAGAATTATTCGCGATTGTGTCAGAGGCGTGGGGCGGGCGCAATTAGCGTCTGTCGGGAGATGACATTAAAACGATGGCGCGTGTTTACGCCGTTTCCATTGGCTCAAGCGCTCTTGCAGCGCCTGAGGCGTGTCGATCTGCTGCTGACGCGCGCGGCTGAACAGGATCAGCATCAGCTCCGCCGTGGCCAGGGCATCGGCGCTGGCATGATGGCGTTCGCCTACCTGCAGGTCGAAGTGGTTGATCCAGTCGTCCAGCCCGGCCTCGCGTATATGCGCCTCGGGGCACAGCAGCGGGGCGATGTCGGCCACATCCAGGAACGTATGGGCCAAGCGATACCCGAGGCTGTCCTTGAGGGCGCGGCCGAGCATGTGTTGATCGAATGGCGCGTGGAAGGCGAGTAGCGGGCTGTCGCCGACAAACTCCATGAAGTCCAGCAGTGCATCGACCGGGTCACTGCCCGCCGCGATGGCGCTGGGGCCGAGGCCGTGGATCAGCACGCTGGGGCTGAGTTTGGCTTCGGCGCGGTGCAAGGTGCGCTCGAACAGTTGGGAAAAATCCACCGCGCCGTCCTCGATCACCACCGCGCCGATGGACAGCACCTGATCGCGGTTGAGATTCAGGCCGCTGGTCTCCAGATCCACCACCACCCAGCGCTGGCTGCGCAACGCGTTGTCGCCCAATACAAGAGGCGTGGGGAGTTGCTCCAGGCGCCGTTGTTGCGCGGCATCCAGTCTGGGCTTGGCCGCGCGCAGCCAACCAAACAAGCTCACAACTGATACCGCAAGGTCAGGCTGCTTTGCAGGCGCTGGGCCTGGCGCAGGGATTCGCGCAGGATACGGCGGTCCAGGTGGTTGAGGCTGTCGGGGTCGACGCGGTTGGAATGCGGCTGGTTCTCGCGGGTCTGCAACTGATGCTGCTGCATGCGGGTTTGCTGGATAAAGTGATACGCCTCTTCATAGGCGGCGCCGTCCAGGGGCTCGATCACTTCCTTGACCACCAACTGGCGCAGGCGCTCCAGGGTGTTATTGGCGTGGATGCCATTGGCCAGGGCCAGCAGGCGTGCGCCGTCGACAAAGGGGGTGAGCCCCTGCACCTTGAGGTCGAGGGTGGCTTTTTCCCCGCCTTTGCGCGTCAGCACAAAATCGCGGAAACGCCCTACGGGCGGGCGCTGGCGCAAGGCATTCTCGGCCAGCATGCGTTGGAACAGCCGGTTATCCCCGACCTGGTCGAGAATGCCCTGGCGCAGTTGCTCGCAGCCTCGTTCATCGCCCCACACCACGCGCAGGTCAAAATAGATACTCGACCCCAGCAGGTTCTCCGGCGTCGCCTCGCGAATGAACGCCGCAAACCGCCGCGCCCATTCCGCCCGCGACAGGCACAGCTCCGGGTTGCCGGCCATGATATTGCCCGTGCACAGGCTGAACCCGCACAGCGCCAGGCTTTGGTTGATCTGTTGTGCCAGGGGCAGCAGCCGCCCGCGAATCTCGGCGGCTTCCACCGCGTCCTTGGCTTCGAACAGGATGCCGTTGTCCTGGTCGGTGTACAGCGTCTGCTCGCGCCGGCCTTCGCTGCCGAAACACAGCCAACTGAAGGGCACGCCGGGGTCGCCTTTTTCGGCCAGGGTCAACTCGATCACCCGGCACACGGTGTGATCGTTGAGCAGGGTAATGATGTGGGTGATCTGGGTAGACGACGCGCCATGGGCGAGCATGCGCTCCACCAGTTGGCCGATCTCGCCGCGCAGCGCCACCAGGTTCTCCACCCGTGGCGCGTTGCGGATGGTGCGGGCCAGGTGCACCAGGTCGACCCGTTGCAGGGAAAACAGATCGCGCTCGGACACCACGCCGCACAGGCGCTGGTCCTTGACCAGGCAGACGTGGGCGATATGCCGCTCGGTCATGGCGATGGCCGCGTCGAAGGCGCTGTGGTCCGGGGTCAAAAAGAACGGCGCCTGGGTCATATGGCCTTCAATGCCCTGGCTGAAGTCACCGGTGCCGTCGGCCACCACCTGGCGCAGGTCGCGCAGGGTGAAAATACCCAGGGGCGCCTTGTGTTCGTCGACGATCACAATGCTGCCCACCTGCTGCTCATGCATCAGCGTTACCGCTTCGCGCAGCGGCGTCTGCGGGCTGCAGGTGACCGGATGGCGCATGGCCAATTCGCCCAGGCGGGTGTTCAGGGAATATTGGGTGCCGAGGGTTTCCACGGCTTTTTGCTGCACTTGCTGGTTGACCTGGTCGAGCAGGCTGCTGACGCCACGCAAAGCGAAGTCGCGGAACGGGCTGGACAGCGCGAACAGCTTGATAAAGGCCGGTTTGTTCAGTTGCAGGCAGAAGGTGTCTTCAGCGGCCTTGTGTTCGGTGCGGGTGGCGCGTTCACCTAACAGCGCCGCGAGGGGGAAACACTCGCCAGTGGTGATTTCGAAGGTGGCTTGGGTGGAGTCCGGCCGTTCACCCACGACGCGGCCCTGCTTGACGATGTAGAAGTGTTCCACCGGTCCGCCCGACGGCTTGAGAATGCTCTCGCCGGGGCCGAAGAAGCGCAGTTGACACTGTTCCACCAGGAACGCCAGGTGCGCGTTTTCCATCTGGTTGAACGGCGGGAAGCGTTGCAGGAACTGCAGGGTGCCGTGGATGTTCTGCAATACAGCAGTTTTTCCCGCCTGGGCGAAAGCATCAGCTTTACTCATAACCATGACCGCAATTTTTTTGTCGTTATCGTCCTGCATGGTCGACTCCTGAGCGGCGGGTGCCCATTGGACGTAAGTCTAGGTCGATGAAAACGCCGCATAACTAAGGAAAAACCTTACACGACTATCGTCCAAACCCCGTAGAACACCCACTAGGCAAACTTTCCGACGAAGTGCACATTGATCGCCCTTCCGCAGATGTCTGACGAGTGTGCAGGGAGATTGATGAGAATTGCTGAGAACCGTATGTCCGACCACGATATTTTGAGTGATGCCGAGCGCGAGGCGCTGAGCGCCGTGATGCTGGAGCCTGATTTACCGCCACAACGCGTGTTGATTGTTGACGACGACAAGGATGCGCGTGAACTGCTGGCGGAGATCCTGGGCTTGGATGGTATTCGCTGCATGACTGCCGACAGTGGCGAGGCGGCGTGGAACTTGTTGAAGTCCAGCAGCTCCATCGGTTTGCTGATCACCGATCTGCGCATGAAACCCAGCAACGGTCTGGAGTTGATCAAGCAAGTGCGCGAATCCACTCGCGCTGCGTTGCCCATCATCATCATGTCGGGGGACGCCGAAGCGCCGGATGTGATCGATGCGATGCATTTGAGTGTGGTGGATTTTCTGTTGAAGCCGATCGACAGCGTGAAGTTGGCGAAGCTGGTCAAGCGCGAGTTGGGGTTGGCTTCCTGATTTTTGCGGTGTCTGTACGGGCCTCATCGGGAGCTAGCCCCCTCCCACAGTTGACCGCGTACATCCACACCACAGCCCCAAAGAAAAAGCCCTGATCTCACGATCAGGGCTTTTTCATTTACAGGCCGTTTTTAGCCTTGAACTCCCGACGCCGACGGTGCAACACCGGCTCGGTATAGCCATTCGGCTGTTTGGTCCCTTCAATCACCAACTCCACCGCTGCCTGGAACGCGATGTTGCTGTCGAAATCCGGCGCCAGTGGGCGGTACAACGCATCTCCGGCATTCTGACGGTCCACCACCGGCGCCATGCGCTTGAGGCTTTCCATCACCTGGGCTTCGTTGACGATGCCGTGGCGCAGCCAGTTGGCAATGTGCTGGCTGGAGATGCGCAGGGTGGCGCGGTCTTCCATCAGGCCGACATCGTTGATGTCCGGCACTTTCGAGCAACCCACGCCTTGGTCGATCCAGCGCACGACATAGCCGAGGATGCCCTGGGCGTTGTTGTCCAGCTCGTTGCGGATTTCTTCGTCGGACCAATCGGTGTTGCTGGCCAGGGGAATGGTGAGGATGTCGTCCACCGACGCACGCTCGCGCTTGGCCAGTTCGGCCTGGCGTGCGAACACGTCGACCTTGTGGTAATGCAGCGCGTGCAGTGCGGCTGCCGTCGGCGATGGCACCCAGGCGGTGTTGGCGCCGGCCAGTGGGTGGGCGATTTTCTGTTCGAGCATCGCCGCCATCAGGTCGGGCATCGCCCACATGCCTTTACCTATCTGCGCACGGCCTTGCAGGCCGGTACTCAAGCCGATATCGACGTTCCAGTTCTCGTAGGCACCGATCCATTTTTCCGCCTTCATCGCCGCCTTGCGCACCATCGCGCCGGCTTCCATGGAGGTGTGGATTTCGTCGCCGGTGCGGTCGAGGAAGCCGGTGTTGATAAACACCACGCGCTCGCTGGCCGCCTTGATGCAGGCCTTGAGGTTGACCGTGGTGCGGCGCTCCTCGTCCATGATCCCGACCTTGAGGGTGTTGCGCGGCAGGTTCAGCACGTCTTCGATGCGGCCGAACAGCTCGTTGGTGAACGCGGCTTCTTCCGGGCCGTGCATCTTCGGCTTCACAATGTAGACCGAACCGGTGCGGCTGTTCTTGCGCGTGTTGTTGCCGTTGAGGCTGTGGACCGCTGCCAGGCTGGTGAGCAGGCCGTCGAGGATGCCTTCGGGTACTTCGTTGCCGTCTTTGTCGAGGATCGCGTCGATGGTCATCAAGTGGCCAACGTTGCGCACGAACAGCAGGGAACGGCCGTGCAGCGTCACGTCCTTGCCGTCGACGCCGGTGTAGACGCGGTCGGCATTCATGGTGCGGGTGAAGGTCTTGCCGCCCTTGGCCACTTCTTCGGCCAGGTCGCCCTTCATCAGGCCGAGCCAGTTGCGGTAAATCACCACCTTGTCATCGGCATCGACGGCGGCGACGGAGTCTTCGCAGTCCATGATGGTGGTGAGTGCGGCTTCCATCAGTACGTCTTTGACGCCGGCGGCATCGGTCTGGCCGACCGGGGTGCTGGCGTCGATCTGGATTTCGAAGTGCAGGCCGTTGTGTTTCAGCAGGATCGCGATCGGCTCGGCCGCAGGGCCCTGGAAACCAATCAACTGCGCATCGTCACGCAGGCCGCTGTTGCTGCCACCCTTGAGGCTGACGATCAACATGCCGTCGACAACCTTGTAGCCGGTGGAATCGACGTGGCTGCCGGCGCTCAGTGGCGCGGCTTCGTCGAGGAAGGCACGGGCGAAGGCAATCACCTTGTCGCCACGCACTTTGTTGTAGCCCTTGCCCTTTTCGGCGCCGTCGGCTTCGCTGATGGCATCGGTACCATACAGGGCGTCGTACAGCGAGCCCCAACGCGCATTGGAAGCGTTGAGGGCGAAGCGGGCGTTCATCACCGGCACCACCAGTTGCGGGCCGGCCATGCGGGCGATCTCGTCATCGACGTTTTGGGTCGAGGCCTGGAAGTCTGCGGCTTCTGGCAGCAGGTATCCGATGTCTTGCAGGAAGGCTTTGTAGGCCACCGGGTCGTGGGCCTGGCTGGCGTGAGTCTGGTGCCAGGTATCGATCCGCGCCTGGAAATCGTCGCGTTTGGCGAGTAGGGCTTTGTTCTTCGGCGCCAGGTCGTGGATGACCTTGTCGGCACCGGCCCAGAACTGATCGGCAGTGATGCCGGTACCGGGAATGGCTTCGTTGTTCACGAAGTCGAACAGGACTTTGGCGACCTGCAGGCCACCGACTTGAACGTGTTCAGTCATTGCTTGCCTCACTCTGCGGAGCTTATGCGCTGATTCAGATTTTCATTATGTAGTGCTCGGGAGGGCATACTACATGATGACTTGCGGTTGTGAAAATTAGACTAAATACGTCGTTTAGCGACCCACTTTGGTCGTACGGTCACAGCGGAGAATCGGATGTTCTCAAAAAACTATTAGATTGTTCCAGATAAATATAAAAATGGTACACGATTTGTTTTCGCGGGCTTCCGAGTCCACCTTGTAGATTGAATTCAGAGGGCTTCGCCATGGACCATCTTGTACTCACTATTATTGCCGCCGACAAACCCGGCCTGGTAGAACGCATCGCGCAGAACATTGCGGCCCACGGCGGCAATTGGCTGGAAAGCCGAATGGCGCATATGGCCGGGCAGTTTGCCGGGATCCTGCGGGTCAGCGTTCCTGCGGAAAGCCGTCAGGCGCTGGTAGGGGCGCTGGAAGACTTATCCACCCACGGCATTCGCGTGCTGGTAGGAGAGGGCAGTACCGGGCAGGCATCGGCGTCCAAACCCATCGTGATGACCTTGGTCGGCAATGATCGCTCGGGCATCGTGCGTGAGATTACCGCGCTGTTGAGCAAGCAGGGTGTGAACCTGGAACGCCTGAGCACCGATGTACGGCCGGCCCCGATGAGCGGTGACCCGCTGTTCAGCGCGGAGGCGTTGTTGCAGGTGCCGTCGACGTTGTCCCTGGATAAGTTGCAGGAGTCGCTGGAAACCTTGGCCGATGACCTGATGGTGGAGTTGCGTAGCGAGGAATAACCCACAAGGTTATGCATGGAAATCTTGCATGGGCCTGTGGATAACCTGTAGAGACCCGGCGCCAGGCCACGCCGACCGGGCTTCTGCGCGGGCTGAGCAAAAAACGAGCAGTTTCAAGGGATTGTGCACAAATGGCGGGGATCAGGTTGTGGATAACCTTGGGGTGGATCTCTGCAAGCCAAGCCGGCTGGGGCTTGCAGAGGTTTGTGCGTTATTTGATCAGCGTTTGCGCACGGTCAACCAGGCATCGACGCTGTAGACCACCAGCCCGGCCCAGATAAAGGCAAACGCGATCAGCGTGCTCGACGCCAGGTGCTCGCCGAACAGCAGCACCGCTTCCAGCAACACCAGCGTCGGTGCCACATACTGCAAAAAGCCCAAGGCGGTGTAAGGCAAATGCCGTGCGGCGGCGTTGAAGCACACCAGCGGGATCAACGTTACGGGGCCGGCCGCCACCAGCCACCAGGCTTCGGATGTGCTCCAGAACGCCAGTTGCGCACTGTGGGCCGACGGGTTGAACAACAACCAGGCCACCGCAATCGGCACCAGCATCCAGGTCTCCACCACCAGCCCCGGCAGCGCCTTGACCGGCGCCTGCTTGCGGATCAGGCCGTAGAAACCGAAGGTCAGCGCCAGCACCAAAGACACCCACGGCAAGCTGCCCACCTGCCACACCTGTTGCGCCACACCCACTGCGGCCAGCCCCACGGCCACCCATTGCAGGCGACGCAGGCGCTCGCCAAGCAGCAGCATGCCCAGCAGCACATTCACCAGCGGGTTGATGTAGTAACCCAGGCTCGCTTCGAGCATGCGCCCGCTGTTCACCGACCACACATAGGTCAGCCAGTTACCGGCAATCAACGAACCGCTGAGTGCCAGGATTGCCAGGCGCTTGGGGTTGTCGCGCAGTTCGCGGAACCAGCCCGGGTGCTTCCACACCGTCAACAGCAAACCACCGAACAGCGCCGACCAGAGCACCCGGTGCACGATGATTTCAGCGGCGGGCACACTGGCGATGGCTTTGAAGTAGAGCGGGAACAGACCCCAGATGACATAGGCACTCAGGCCCAGGATGTACCCCTTGCGGGGGTTGGCGGCTTGCATGCGTAATCCTTGCTTAGGCAGCTAACAAAGCGCGATTGTAAGGATATTTGTCAACCAATGGGATTGGCATTGGTAATGCGGTCTGCTTTGTGTGGGAGGGGGCTTGCCCCCGATGGCGGTGTATCAGCTAGCTTATTTGCAGCTGACACACTGCTATCGGGGGCAAGCCCCCTTCCCACACAAAGCAATCAGAAGAGTTTCAGGGGTTCTTCGTTGAGCGCTGAGAGTTGTTCACGCAGCGCCAGCACTTGGTCGCCCCAATACCGCTCGCTGCCGAACCACGGGAAGCTGTGGGGGAACGCCGGGTCATCCCAGCGCCGTGCCAGCCAGGCGCTGTAGTGCATCAGGCGCAACGCGCGCAGCGGTTCGATCAGCGCCAGTTCGCGCGGGTCGAAGTCGTGGAACTCCTGGTAGCCGTCCATCAGTTCCGACAGCTGGCCCAGGCATTCCTGGCGATCACCGGCAAGCATCATCCACAAGTCCTGCACCGCCGGGCCCATGCGGCAGTCGTCGAGGTCGACGATGTGGAACATTTCATCGCGGCACATCATGTTGCCGGGGTGGCAATCGCCGTGCATGCGGATGTTCTTGTGGGGCGTGGCTTTGTACACCTCTTCCACGCGCTTGAGCAGGTCGCGGGCCACGGACTCGTAGGCCGGCAGCAGGCTCTTGGGAATGAAATTGCCTTCGAGCAACGTATTGAGAGAGTCATGACCGAAGTTCTTCACACCCAAGGCTTCGCGGTGTTCGAACGGGCGGGTGGAACCCACGGCGTGCAAGCGGCCGAGTAGCTGCCCAAGGCGATAAAGCTGGTCAAGGTTGCCCGGCTCCGGTGCTCGGCCGCCACGGCGTGGGAACAGGGTGAAGCGGAAACCCGCGTGTTCGAACAGGCTTTCGCCGTTATGAATCATCGGCGCGACCACCGGCACGTCGCACTCGGCCAACTCGAAGGTGAAACGGTGTTCTTCGAGGATCGCTTCGTTGGTCCAGCGCTGGGGGCGGTAGAACTTGGCGATCAACGGTTCGGAGTCTTCGATGCCCACCTGATATACGCGGTTTTCGTAGCTGTTGAGCGCCAGAACGCGAGCATCGCTGAGGAAACCGATGCTTTCGACAGCGTCGAGTACCAGATCGGGTGTGAGGGTTTCAAACGGATGGGCCATGCGAACTCCTGCGCGCAGCAGGGCGCCGCGTCCGGCCGGGTATGGTAACGCACCAGGCTGGAGATAGGGGGCGCCTGTGCCATTGTCATCGGGGGCAAGCACCCTCCCGCAGGTGACCGCGTTTATCCTTTAGGAATGCGGTCCAGTGTGGGAGGGGGCTTGCCCCCGATAGCGGTCTATCAGGCGCCGACAATCCCGCCATCATCGCGCCAAATCGCCATCACCGACGAACGCGGCTTGCCATTCGGCAGGTGCTCCGGCCACGTAGAGCCACCGGTTTCGCCTGGGTGCTGAATCCCCACAAACAGCGTTTTCTGATCCGGCGAGAAGCTGATGCCCGTCACCTCACACGCTACCGGCCCGACCATGAAACGGCGGATTTCCCCGGTGCTCGGGTCGGCGCAGAGCATCTGGTTATTGCCCATGCCAGCGAAGTCGCCGGCGTTGCTGTAGTCGCCATCGGTAAGAATCCACAGGCGCCCAGCCTTGTCGAATCCCAGGCCGTCGGGGCTGTTGAACATGTTCTGCGGGTTGATGTTCGACGAGCCGCCTTTTGGCGTGCCGGCATGCACGCCCGGGTTGCCGGCCACCACAAACAAGTCCCAGCTGAAGTCCGCTGCGCCATGGTCATCGGCGTTGGCCTTCCAGCGCAGGATCTGGCCGTAGACGTTTTTCTCGCGTGGGTTGGGCCCACCCACCGGCTGGCCGTCTTCGCCGCGCTTGGCGTTGTTGGTCAGGGTGCAATAGACCTGGCCGTCGGTAGGGCTGACCACGATCCATTCCGGGCGGTCCATGCGTGTGGCTTTCACCACACTGGCGGCCAGCCGTGCGTGGATCAGCACTTCGGCCTGGCTGGCGAAGCCTGTATTGGCGTCAATGCCGTTTTTGCCATGGGTCAGCTCGACCCATTGACCTTTGCCTTTCGGATGATCGGCGTTGCCATCGCCCGCATCGAAGATGGCCACGTACAAGGTGCCGTGGTCGAGCAGGTCTTTGTTGGCCTTGGGGTTCTTGTGGTTGATCTTGTCGCGGCTGACGAACTTGTAGATGAACTCGCCGCGTTCGTCGTCGCCCATGTACACCACGGCGCGGCCGTCACGAGTTTCCGCGAGGGCGGCGTTCTCGTGCTTGAAACGGCCCAGGGCGGTGCGTTTGGCCGGGGTGGATTGCGGGTCGAACGGGTCGATTTCCACTACCCAGCCGTGGCGGTTGAGTTCGTTGGGGTTCTTGGCCATGTCGAAGCGCGGGTCATGCAGGTGCCAGTTGATCTCTTTGCTGGCGGCCACCACACCGTAGCGTTTCTGCCCGGCGTCGAAGACTTGCTGCGGGTTACTGCTGCCGAAGCAGTCGGTGAAGTTCTCTTCGCAGGTCAGGTAAGTGCCCCATGGGGTCTTGCCGTTGGCGCAGTTCTGGAAGGTGCCGAGGACTTTTTTGCCGGACGTGTCGGCGCTGGTTTTCAACCATTCGTGGCCGGCGGCGGGGCCGCTCAGGCGGATCGGCGAGTTGCCGTGGATGCGGCGGTTGTAGCGCGAGTCCTGGACGAACTGCCAGGTATCGCCCTTGCGCCGCACTTCGATCACCGACACGCCTTCGCTGGCCTGGGCCTTGTGTACGTCTTCGGCCGATTGCGGTGCGCCGCCGTGGGCGTAGAGGTAGCGGTAGTTGGTGTATTCGTTGTTGATCGCCATCAGCGCGCGGTTGTCGTCGCCGGGGAAGGCGAACAGGCTCATGCCGTCGTTGTTGTCGCCGAACTGTTGTTCCTGGGCTTTGGCGGTGCCATTGCCGGATGGGTCAAAGGCCGGGGCGTTCTTGTGCAGCGGCTGGCCCCAGCTGATCAGCACCGAAGCGCTGTAGCCCGGCGGCAGGGTGATGGCGTCGCTGGTGGCTGCGGCGATGCTGGTAAAGCCCAGCAGCGGGCTGGCGGAGGCGGCGTTGACGGCCAGGGCGCTGCGGCTCAGCAGGTTGCCACCGAGGAACATCGCGGCACCGCACAGGGCACCGGCACCGATGAAGCGGCGGCGGGTGAGGCCGACCATCTGTTCGAGGTCGGTGGCTTGGTTTTCTTCTAATAGGCTCATCTCAGGCTCCCTGCGGTTTTTGCAGACACCATAAGGAGCGGGCGTGACGAAATTGTTGCAGCTTGAAGAACCGCTCGGTTCAGACCGGCGTGCCGAGCAGCACATTGCTGGGGGCAAATTGCACTTGGAGTGTCCGGCCTGCGGCGGCGTCCAGTGTCTTGAGCTCGGCGGGCTGCGCCAAGGCGCATAAAACCTGGCCATTGGGCAGGGCGATGCGCACTTCGCTGGGGCCGTCCTCGGCGTCGAGAATCGCGTCGACGGTTCCACTCACGCAATTGTGTCCAGGTGTTGCAGGCTTATCGAGCGCCAGCAATTCCAGCCAGCCGGCCTTGATCAACGCAACGACTTCCACGCCGACCTCCAGCTCCAGCCGTTGCGTACTGTCGTGGGTGATTTGCGCCGCCAGGGTCAGCCCACCGGCGAGCTGCAAGTGAATCAGGTCGTTACGGCCATGCTGTTCAATCGCAATGACCTGGCCATGCAACTGGTTACGGGCGCTGGTGCGCAGCATCAAGCGGCCGAGCAGGTTGAAGTCGCTGGCGGCTTCGTCCGAGCCGAGTACTTCGGCCTGTAACACTTGCAGGCGTTGATAGAGGCGCAACACCCGTTCACCTTCGGCCGTGAGTCGGGCCCCGCCGCCGCCCTTGCCGCCGACACTGCGTTCGACCAAGGGTTTTTGCGCCAGGTTGTTCAGCTCATCAATGGCGTCCCAGGCGGCCTTGTAGCTCAAACCCGCACTTTTGGCTGCGCGTGTGATGGAGCCCTGTTCGGCGATATGCCCCAGCAGGGCGATACGCTGGGGACGGCGGACAATATGTTGGCTAAGCAGAGTCGGTAGAGACATGGGCGCACGCTGTGTTGGGATGAGCGGACGTTGCGGCCGCGAGGCATGAGAGTCAAGTACCAGGCTTTGGCGTGCGGGCCAGGCAGTACACGTCCACCTGTCGCGCTCCGGCGTTGATCAATAACCGCGCCAGGCTGTGGGCAGTGGCACCGGTGGTGAGCACGTCGTCCACCAGCGCGAGGTGGCGGCCGCGCACGTCGGCGCCAGGGGCCAGGGCGAAGGCGTTGAGCAGGTTGCGTTTGCGCGTCTTGGCGTCGAGGGCTTGCTGCGCGACGGTTTCATAAGGGCGTAGCAACAGATGTTCATCGTGGGGAAGGTTCAGGTCGGCACTGAGCCAGCGCGCCAGCATCAGCGCCTGGTTATAGCCCCGTTCACGCAGGCGCCTGCGGGCCATGGGCACCGGCAACAGAATGTCCGGGCGGGTGAGTGGGTGGTTGTCGAAGCGATGTTGCAAGTAGTGCCCCAACAAGCGCCCTAGCATATGCCCGAGGGGCCAGCGTGCCTGGTGCTTGAAGCGACTGATCAGGGTGTCCACGGGAAAGCTGTAGGTCCAGGGGGCGATCACCTGTTTAAAGGCGGGCGGTTGTCTCAGGCATTGGCCGCAGACCAGGCCGTCCATCGCCAAAGGCAAGGCGCAGACTTCACAATGCTCCATCAGCCAGGGCAGCTCGGTTTCGCAGGCGTTGCAGACACAGTCGGCTGTTTCAGTCGCCTCGTCGCAGATTAAGCATTTCTGTGTGTTTTTTAACCAGATGTAAACTTCGCGTTTTCGTATTGGTTGACAGTGCATGAGTCTTCCTTAAATATGCCGAGCATCCGTGTCGTGCCTGTGGGTATTGCCCTTCCCGCAGCGCTTGCCAAAGCATAATCAAGGAATCGCCCATGAGCGCCAGCACCACCGCCACCTTGCGTCACGATTGGTCTTTAGCCGAAGTCAAAGCGTTGTTCGTGCAACCGTTCAATGACCTGCTGTTCCAGGCGCAGACCGTGCACCGCGCGCACTTCGATGCCAACCGTGTACAGGTGTCGACGCTGCTGTCGATCAAGACCGGCGCCTGCCCGGAAGATTGCAAATATTGTCCGCAGTCGGGCCACTACAACACTGGCCTGGAAAAAGAAAAGCTGATGGAGGTGCAGAAGGTCCTTGAAGAGGCTGCCCGCGCCAAGGCCATCGGTTCGACCCGTTTCTGCATGGGTGCCGCCTGGAAGCACCCGTCGGCCAAAGACATGCCCTACGTGCTGCAGATGGTCAAAGGCGTAAAGGCCATGGGCCTGGAAACCTGCATGACCCTCGGCCGTCTCGACCAGGACCAGACCGAAGCCCTGGCCCAGGCGGGCCTCGATTACTACAACCACAACCTCGACACGTCGCCGGAGTTCTACGGCAGCATCATCACCACCCGCACCTACAGCGAGCGCCTGCAAACCCTGGCCTACGTGCGTGAGTCGGGAATGAAGATCTGCTCGGGCGGTATCCTCGGCATGGGCGAGTCCCTCGACGACCGCGCCAACCTGCTGATCCAGTTGGCCAACCTGCCGGAGCATCCGGAGTCGGTGCCGATCAACATGCTGGTGAAAGTTGCCGGAACGCCGCTGGAAAACGCCGAGGACATCGACCCGTTCGACTTCATCCGCATGCTGGCCGTGGCGCGCATCCTGATGCCGCAATCCCATGTGCGCCTGTCCGCCGGCCGTGAAGCGATGAACGAGCAGATGCAGGCCCTGGCGTTCTTTGCCGGTGCCAACTCGATCTTCTACGGCGACAAACTGCTGACCACCGCCAACCCGCAGGCCGACAAGGACATGCAACTGTTCTCGCGCCTGGGCATCCTGCCGGAAGCCCGTGAAGAGCATGCGGATGAAGTGCACCAGGCGGCGATTGAACAGGCGTTGGTGGAGCAGAAGAGCAGCGAGCAGTTCTATAACGCCGTTGTTTGATTCCCACCTGTTTTGACCGAGTTGCACCTGCCACCCCGAGGCCTGCATGTCTTTTGATCTTTCCGCGCGCCTCGCTGCCCGCCGTGCCGAACACCTTTACCGTCAACGCCCGCTGCTCCAGAGTCCTCAAGGTCCGGAGGTGGTGGTTGACGGTCAACCCCTCCTGGCATTCTGTAATAACGATTACCTGGGCCTGGCCAATCACCCGCAAGTGATCGAGGCCTGGCGCGCCGGGGCGTCCCGCTGGGGCGTGGGCGGCGGTGCCTCGCACTTGGTGGTTGGCCACGCCACGCCGCACCATGAACTGGAAGAGGCGCTGGCCGACCTCACCGGCCGCCCGCGGGCGCTGTTGTTTACCACCGGCTATATGGCCAACCTCGGTGCGGTCACGGCGTTGGTGGGGCAGGGCGATACGGTGCTGGAAGATCGTCTCAACCATGCCTCGCTGCTTGATGCCGGTTTGCTCTCCGGTGCGCGCTTCAATCGCTACCTGCACAACGATGCGACCAGCCTGGCCAAGCGCCTGGAGAAAGCCATCGGCAACACGCTGGTGGTCACCGATGGTGTGTTCAGCATGGACGGCGACTTGGCCGACCTGCCGGCATTGGCCCGTGCAGCCAAGGCCAAAGGCGCCTGGTTGATGGTGGATGACGCCCACGGCTTTGGCCCGCTCGGCGCTAATGGCGGCGGGATCGTCGAGCATTTCGGCTTGAGTCAGGACGACGTGCCGGTACTCGTGGGCACCCTGGGCAAAGCGTTCGGCACGGCCGGGGCGTTTGTCGCGGGCAGTGAGGATTTGATCGAAAGCCTGATCCAGTTTGCCCGGCCGTATATCTACACCACCAGCCAACCGCCGGCGCTGGCCTGCGCCACCCTGAAAAGCCTGGAGCTGCTACGCACCGAGCATTGGCGGCGCGAGCACCTCGACCGCTTGATTCGTCAGTTCCGCCAGGGCGCCGAGCAGCTTGGCCTGGACTTGATGGACAGCTTTACACCGATCCAGCCGATTCTGATCGGCGACAGTGCCAAAGCCATGCGCCTGTCGCAGCTGCTGCGTGAGCGCGGCCTGATGGTCACCGCGATCCGCCCGCCCACCGTACCTGCCGGCAGCGCGCGTTTGCGCGTGACACTGACGGCCGCCCACAGCGAAGCGCAGGTACAGCTATTGTTAAACGCATTGGAAGAGTGTTTCCGCTTGTCTGGTGCCACGGAGCCCGACCATGCGTGATCGACTGATCTTGCTGCCCGGCTGGGGCCTCGGCGTATCGCCGCTGGAGCCATTGGCCGCCGCCTTGCGTGGCCTGGACGAACACCTGCAGGTGCAGATCGAGCCGTTGCCGGCGCTCGATTCCAGCGACCTCGATGAATGGCTCGACGAACTCGACGCCACCCTGCCTGACAACGCCTGGCTCGGCGGCTGGTCCTTGGGCGGCATGCTCGCTGCCGAACTGGCGGCGCGGCGCGGCGAGCGTTGCTGCGGTTTGCTGACCCTGGCGAGCAACCCGTGTTTTGTCGCCCACGAAGGCTGGCCGAATGCGATGCCCGCCGAGACCTTCGATGCGTTCCTGGCCGGTTGTCATGCCGATTCCCAAGTCACCCTCAAGCGCTTCGGCCTGTTGTGCGCCAAAGGCGCCGAAGACCCGCGTGGGCTGTCGCGCCTGCTGGTCAGTGGCGCGCCGAATTCAGCGTCCAGCGTGTTGATGCACAGCCTGGAATTGTTGGCCCAACTGGATACCCGCGACGCCTTGCTGGCCTATCGCGGCCCGCAGTTGCATCTGTTCGCTGGCATGGACGGATTGGTACCTGCCGAAGCCGCCAGCGACCTGCTGACGTTGCTGCCTGATGTAGAGGTCGGCCTGATTGAACAGGCTGGTCACGCTTTTCTTCTGGAAGACCCTCACGGTGTGGCGGGGGCCATCCAGGCTTTTTTGCATGAGTGCGTTGATGACTGATTTATCCCTTCCCCCACTGCCGGGCGCCTTGCCGGACAAGCGCCAGGTGGCGGCGTCGTTTTCCCGTGCGGCGGCCAGTTATGACAGCGTCGCCGAGTTGCAGCGGGCGGTGGGGCATGAACTGCTGGCCCGTCTGCCCTCAGCGTGTGCGCCACGGCGTTGGCTGGATATGGGCTGCGGTACGGGTTATTTCAGCCGCGTGCTGGGTGAGTTGTTGCCAGCGAGCCAAGGTGTGGCGCTGGATATTGCCGAAGGCATGCTCGATCACGCACGGCCTTTGGGCGGTGCTGAGTATTTCATCGCGGGCGATGCCGAGCGTCTGCCTTTGAAGGATGGCAGCTGCGGGCTGATCTTCTCCAGCCTGGCGGTGCAATGGTGTGCGAACTTCGAGGCGGTGCTCAGCGAGGCCTATCGCGTGCTGCAACCGGGTGGCGTGCTGGCGTTCGCCAGTTTGTGCGTCGGGACGCTGGATGAGCTGCGCGAAAGTTGGCGGGCGGCGGATGGCCTGGTGCACGTCAACCGATTTCGCACCTTCGAGGCGTACCAGCAATTGTGCGCGGCCAGTGGTTTGCGCGTGCTCAGCCTGGAGCGGCGTCCCCATGTGCTGCATTACCCGGATGTGCGCAGCCTGACCCATGAGCTCAAGGCGCTGGGGGCGCACAATCTCAATCCGGGCCGCCCGGGAGGGTTGACGGGCCGTGCGCGGATTGCTGCACTGGTAGACGCCTACGAGCAGTTCCGTCAGGCCGAGGGACTGCCGGCCACTTATCAAGTGGTGTACGCCGTCCTGGAGAAGCCCCTATGAGCGCCGCTTATTTCATCACCGGCACCGACACGGATGTCGGCAAGACCACCATCGCCGCAGGCCTGTTGCACGCCGCGCGGCTTGCCGGCAAAAGCACCGCGGCTGGAAAACCCGTGGCTTCCGGTTGCGCAGTTACGCCCAAGGGCTTGCGCAACGCCGATGCCCTGGCGTTGCTTGCCGAGTGTTCATTGCCGTTGAGTTATGCCGAGGTCAACCCGGTGGCGTTCGAACCCGCCATCGCCCCGCACCTGGCTGCGCGAGAGGCCGGCGTCGCGCTGACTGTGCAGTCGTTGTTGAAACCCATGCAGCAGATCCTGGCGCGACAAGCGGATTTCACCCTTATCGAAGGCGCAGGCGGCTGGCGCGTACCGCTGGCCGACCAGGACAACCTGTCGGACCTGGCCATAGCGCTGCAACTGCCGGTGATCCTGGTGGTGGGCGTGCGCCTGGGTTGCATCAGCCATGCCTTGCTCACTGCCGAAGCCATCGCACGGGACGGTTTGCCCTTGGTCGGTTGGGTGGCGAATATCATCGACCCCAAGACCTCTCGTCTGGAAGAAAACCTCGCGACCCTGGCCGAACGCTTGCCCGCGCCGTGCCTGGGCCGAGTGCCCAAGCTCAAGCACGCCAGCGCCGAAGCGGTGGCTGAGCACCTGCAACTGGACCTGCTTGACTGATTCTGGCTATCGACAAGGCATTATGCCATTAGTGTTTTTGACGGGCTTTTTGCCAGGATGTCTGCTTCAATTCAACTTCACGATTCTCTAAAGGCAGGTTAAAGCCATGGAAATCTCTGGCAGCAGCGCGTTTTACTCGGGGCTGAGCACTATTCAGGCCGGGCAGAGCCGTGTCGACCAGGCCGCCGGCAGAATTGCCAGCACCGCGACCACTCAGCCGTCGGACGCACAGAGCGACCGGCTGCAAGCCAATGACCGCGCCCAGCCGACGAATTCGGCGAGCAATATGGTCGAAATGGCCCAAGGCAAGTTTCAAGTGGAGTTGGGCGCCAAGGTCGCCAAGGCTTCGGACGAAATGCTTGGCACCTTGATCGACACTTTCGCTTAACCCCTCTTGCGTACGACCGGCTTCTTTCTGGGGCTGGTCACTCTTGCGCAATCCTCCATTTTCTTCTGAACACCTTGTGGCATCCCGCCGCAGGTCTCGCCGTGCCTGGCATTGACCCGCGTCATGACAAACGGTGTCTGGACGACGCTTGACATCCCCAGGTCGTAAACGTATGTTTCAAACACCTGTTTGACCGCCACAACACATCCACGCGGTTGTTCATTCCAGATACATCAGCAGAGGTTTATCGCTATGCCTGACTACAAGGCCCCCTTGCGTGATATTCGCTTCGTTCGTGACGAACTGCTCGGCTATGAAGCGCACTATCAGAGCCTGCCGGCTTGCCAGGACGCTACCCCGGACATGGTTGACGCCATTCTCGAAGAAGGCGCCAAGTTTTGTGAGCAAGTGCTGGCACCGTTGAACCGCGTGGGTGACATCGAAGGGTGCACCTGGAGTGAGTCTGGCGTTAAAACCCCTGCTGGTTTCAAAGAAGCCTACAAACAATTCGTCGAAGGCGGCTGGCCAAGCCTGGCCCACGACGTGGAGCACGGCGGCCAAGGCCTGCCGGAATCCCTGGGCCTGGCCGTGAGCGAAATGGTCGGCGAAGCCAACTGGTCGTGGGGCATGTACCCGGGCCTGTCCCATGGTGCGATGAACACCATCTCCGAGCACGGCACCCCCGAGCAGCAAGAGGCTTACCTGACCAAGCTGGTGTCGGGCGAATGGACCGGCACCATGTGCCTGACCGAGCCACACTGCGGTACCGACCTGGGCATGCTGCGCACCAAGGCCGAGCCTCAGGCCGACGGTTCCTACAAAGTCTCCGGCACCAAGATCTTCATCTCGGCCGGTGAACACGACATGGCCGACAACATCGTCCACATCGTGCTGGCCCGCCTGCCGGACGCACCGGCCGGTACCAAAGGCATCTCGCTGTTTATCGTGCCGAAATTCCTGCCTGAAGCCGATGGTTCGATCGGTGCGCGCAACGCAGTGAGCTGTGGTTCCCTGGAACACAAGATGGGTATCCACGGTAACGCCACGTGCGTGATGAACTTCGACGCGGCCACCGGTTTCCTGATCGGCCCGGCGAACAAAGGCCTGAACTGCATGTTCACCTTTATGAACACCGCTCGTCTGGGCACTGCGCTGCAAGGCCTGGCCCACGCCGAGATCGGCTTCCAGGGCGGCCTGAAATACGCCCGCGATCGCCTGCAAATGCGCTCCCTGACTGGCCCGAAAGCGCCGGAAAAGGCCGCTGACCCGATCATCGTGCACCCCGACGTGCGCCGCATGCTGCTGACCATGAAAGCCTTCGCCGAAGGTAACCGTGCGATGGTGTACTTCACCGCCAAGCAAGTGGACATCGTCAAGTACGGCACCGACGACGAGGCCAAGAAACAGGCCGACGGCCTGCTGGCATTCATGACCCCGATTGCCAAGGCGTTCATGACCGAAGTCGGTTTTGAATCGGCCAACCACGGCGTGCAGATCTATGGCGGCCACGGCTTTATCGCCGAGTGGGGCATGGAGCAGAACGTTCGCGACAGCCGCATCTCCATGTTGTACGAAGGCACCACCGGTATCCAGGCGCTGGACCTGCTCGGCCGCAAAGTGCTGATGACCCAGGGCGAAGCGCTCAAGGGCTTCACCAAGATCGTGCACAAGTTCTGCCAGGCCAACGAAGGCAACGAAGCGGTCAAGGAATTCGTGACGCCGCTGGCTGCACTGAACAAAGAGTGGGGCGAGTTGACCATGAAGGTCGGTATGGCCGCGATGAAGGACCGTGAAGAAGTGGGTGCTGCCTCGGTGGACTACCTGATGTACTCCGGTTACGCGTGCCTGGCTTACTTCTGGGCCGACATGGCACGCCTGGCGGCCGAAAAACTGGCTGCCGGTACCAGCGAAGAAGCGTTCTACACCGCCAAGCTGCAAACCGCGCGCTTCTACTTCCAGCGCATCCTGCCGCGTACCCGTACCCACGTGGCCACCATGCTGTCGGGCGCCAATAACCTGATGGACATGAAAGAAGAAGACTTCGGCCTGGCTTACTAAGCCTTACCGGGTTCATCTGAAACCGTCGCTTCCCTTGGGAGCGGCGGTTTTTTCATTGGGGGATAAAAAACACAGTACAGCGCTCAGGGATTGCTTCCGGCTGCCGTTACAGTGATGGCAATGTGATACACAACGGGCGGGTTGTGCTTAACTGTCCGCATCAAGGCACAGTGCCACTACTTTTTGCGGGTCGGAGTTTTACCCTTGTCACGCGTGTCTGCTTTACGTTTCAGTCACTTTCTCCCTTCGTTACTGCTGCTGTTGGCCGGGCTCTCGGCTGCGTACGTCAAGGACCTCAGCGTCTTCTTCACTTCACTGTTCAATGTGTTGCCGACCCTGGTGCTGTTGCTGGGCGGTTCGTACTGCGCGGTGTATCGCCGTCAGCGTGAATTGTTCCTGATGATCACGGTGTACATCGCCTATTTCCTGCTCGATACCCAGACTGACTACTACCGCGACAATGGCCGCGTGCGCGAAGACGCGGCCGTGGTGTTTCACCTGTGTTGCCTGTTATTGCCGCTGCTGTTCAGCATCTACGCGCTGTGGCAGGAGAAGACCCATCTGTTCCGCGACTTCGTCGCCCGTTGTGCGGTGCTGCTGGCAATTGGCAGCGTGGCGCTGGCTCTGGAGCAAAGTTATCCCCAGGCACTGCTGAACTGGCTGGCGGAGATCCGCTGGCCCGCCCTGCATGGGACTTGGATGAGCCTGATCCAGCTGTCATACCCGATGTTCCTGATCGGCTTCCTCACCCTGGCGGCGCAATACTGGTACCAGCCGCGCCCGCTGCATGCAGCGCAACTGGTGGGTTTGCTGGGGATGTTTTGGATGTTGCCGCAGACCTTCATCCTGCCGTTCACGCTGAATATCATGTGCAGCCAGGTCATGCTGATGATCGCCGCCGGTGTGGCCCACGAGGCTTATCAAATGGCGTTCCGCGATGAGCTGACGGGCCTGCCGGGGCGCCGTGCCTTGAATGAACGCATGCAGCGGCTGGGGCGCAACTATGTGCTGGCGATGACCGACGTCGATCACTTCAAGCGCTTCAATGACACCCATGGTCACGATGTGGGCGACCAGGTGCTGCGCCTGGTGGCGAGCAAGCTGTCCAAGGTCAATGGTGGTGGGCGTGCCTACCGCTACGGCGGTGAAGAATTCGCCGTGGTGTTTGCCGGCAAGACCCTGGATGAGTGCATGCCGCACCTGGAGGAAATCCGCGAGATCGTCGCCAACTACGACATCAAGCTGCGCAACTCGGACCGGCCCCAGGACGATCAACAAGGCCGTCAACGCCGGGCGGGCAGCGGCGCGTCGAGTGTGTCGGTGACGGTCAGCATCGGCGTGGCTGAGCGCCAGATCGACCAGCGTACGGCGGAAGAAGTGCTCAAGTCCGCCGACCAGGCGCTGTACGCCGCCAAGGGCGCGGGGCGTAACTGTGTGGTTGCGGCCGGGCAGACCCGCCGTGGCGCGGTGCGCATGCAGAGCGCTGCCGGTTGAGTGATGGCGGTGTATTCAGCGGTTCTACAATGATTGTCCGGGGCGCCGGCCGGCAGTAGGTTGAAAGGATCTGCTGCCGGAGACATCGCCATGCCTGAGTACAAAGCTCCCCTGCGCGACATGCGCTTTCTGATCGACAACGTGTTTGATTTCCACGGCCACTACGCTGCCCTGGGCGCCACGGACGCCAGCCCGGACATGGTCAGTGCAATCCTGGAAGAAGGCGCGAAATTCTGCGAGAACGTGCTTTCGCCACTCAACCGCAGTGGTGATGAAGAGGGCTGCCATTTCGACAATGGCGTGGTGACCACCCCCAAGGGCTTCAAGGAAGCCTTCGCCCAGTACGTCGAGGGCGGCTGGCACGGTGTGGCGGCAGACCCGGCCTACGGTGGCCAGGGCCTGCCGCAATCGTTAGGCCTGGTGCTCAGCGAGATGATCGGCTCCAGCAACACCTCGTGGGGCATGTATCCGGGCCTGACCCACGGCGCCATGTCGGCGATCCACGCCCACGGCACCGAAGAGCAGAAGGCCACGTTCCTGAGCAAACTCACCGCAGGCGAATGGACCGGCACCATGTGCCTGACCGAAGCCCATTGCGGCACCGACCTTGGCCTGATCAAGACCCGCGCCGTGCCCCAGGCGGATGGCAGCTATGCGATCACCGGCAGCAAGATCTTCATCTCGGCCGGTGAGCACGACATGAGCGCCAATATCATCCACCTGGTGCTGGCCAAGCTGCCGGATGCGCCGGCGGGCACCAAAGGTATCTCGCTGTTTATCGTGCCCAAGTTCCATACGGATTCGGCAGAGCGCAACGCAGTGCACTGTGGCTCCATCGAGCACAAGATGGGCATCAAGGCCTCGGCTACCTGTGTGCTCAACTTCGACGGCGCCAAGGGCTTTTTGATTGGCGAGGCGAACAAAGGCCTCAACTGCATGTTCACCATGATGAACCACGCCCGCCTGGGGACCGGCATGCAGGGCCTGTGCAATGGCGAAGCGAGCTTCCAGGGCGCGATCAAGTACGCCAACGATCGCCTGCAGATGCGCGCGCTGACCGGCGCCAAGGCCCCGGAGAAAGCCGCCGACCCGATCATCGTGCACCCCGATGTGCGCCGTATGCTGCTGACCATGAAAGCCTTCAACGAAGGCAACCGCGCACTGACCTATTTCACTGCACAGTTGCTCGACACTGCGCACCTGAGCAGCGACGCCGACCAGCGCCAGGAGGCCGAAGACCTGTTGGCCTTCCTTACCCCAATCTGCAAAGCCTTTATGACCGACACCGGGCTGGAGGTGACCAACCACGGCATGCAGATATTCGGCGGCCATGGCTACATTCGTGAGTGGGGAATGGAACAACTGGCGCGCGATGCGCGGATTGCGCCGATCTACGAAGGCACCAACGGCATCCAGGCCCTCGACCTGCTGGGGCGCAAGGTGTTGGGCAGCCAGGGCAAGTTGCTGCGCGGCTTTACCAGGATTGTGCATAAGTTTTGCGCGGCGAATGCCGACCATGCGCAGCTCAAGGGTTATGTGGTGCAGCTCAATCAACTGAATCAGGAATGGGGCGAGCTGACCACCCAGGTCGGTATGGCGGCCATGAAAAACCCTGATGAAGTGGGCGCGGCGGCTGTGGATTACTTGATGTACAGCGGTTACATCATCCTCGCCTATTTGTGGCTGCGGATGGCCATTGCAGCGCTGGCGCACGATGACACAGACTTCGCCAAGGCCAAGCTGGCCACCTGCGACTTCTACTTCAAGCGCCTGCTGCCACGTACCGCAACCCATCGCGCCGCCGTGGAAGCGGGCAGCGAATGCCTGATGAGTCTGCCTGCGGAGTCGTTTGCGCTGTGATGACTTAAAAATACCAGCCAGTCACAAGTGGACCCTATGTGTCTGAAAAGTTGTTCGGGTACACTCGGAGCCTGTAAAACCGATCCTATCGAATCACTTTTCACGTTCTCACGAGGTTTGCCATGGCTGATTACAAAGCGCCGCTGCGTGATATGCGCTTCGTCCTCAACGAAGTCTTTGAGGTCGCCACCACTTGGGCCCAATTGCCGGCATTGGCAGACAGCGTTGACGCCGAAACCGTAGAGGCCATCCTCGAAGAAGCCGGCAAGGTCACCGCCAAATCCATCGCCCCGCTCAGCCGCGGTGGCGATGAGCAGGGCTGCCGCTGGGATAATACGGCGGTATTTACTCCGGATGGTTATCCACAGGCCTACAAAACCTACGCTGAAGGTGGCTGGGTCGGCGTAGGCGGTGACCCCGTGTTTGGCGGCATGGGCATGCCCAAGGCTGTATCGGCCCAGGTTGAAGAGATGATCAACTCGTCGAGTCTTGCGTTTGGCCTGTACCCGATGCTGACCTCCGGCGCCTGTGTGTCGATCAACACTCACGCCAGTGAAGAGCTCAAGGCCACCTACCTGCCGAAGATGTATTCCGGTGAGTGGGCCGGCTCCATGTGCCTGACGGAAGCACACGCCGGTACCGACCTGGGGATTATCCGCACCAAGGCCGAGCCGCAGGCAGACGGTTCCTACACGATCAGCGGGACCAAGATCTTTATCACTGGCGGTGAACACGACCTCACCGAGAACATCATTCACCTGGTGCTGGCTAAACTGCCGGACGCACCGGCCGGTCCCAAGGGGATTTCGCTGTTCCTGGTGCCGAAGTTCATGGTCAACGCCGACGGCAGCCTGGGCGCGCGTAACCCGGTGAGCTGCGGCTCCATCGAACACAAGATGGGTATCCAGGCGTCCGCCACCTGCGTGATGAACTTCGACGAAGCCGTGGGCTATCTGGTGGGCGAGCCTAACCGTGGGTTGGCGGCGATGTTCACCATGATGAACTACGAGCGTCTTGGCGTGGGTATCCAGGGCCTGGCGTCCGGCGAGCGCTCCTACCAGAACGCGATTGAATATGCCCGCGACCGCCTGCAAAGCCGCTCGCCGACCGGTGCCCAGGCCAAAGACAAGGTGGCCGACCCGATCATCGTCCACCCCGATGTGCGCCGTATGCTGTTGACCATGAAAGCCGCGAACGAAGGCGGTCGCGCGTTCTCCACCTACGTGGCGACGCAGCTGGACATCGCCAAGTTCAGTGAAGATGCCGCTGCCCGCGAGCGGGCCGATAACCTGGTGGCTTTGTTGACGCCGGTGGCCAAGGCGTTCCTCAGCGACCTGGGCCTGGAAACCACCGTGCTCGGCCAGCAAGTGTTTGGCGGCCACGGTTACATTCGTGAGTGGGGCCAGGAGCAACTGGTGCGTGATGTACGCATCACCCAGATCTACGAAGGCACCAACGGCATTCAGGCACTGGACTTGATGGGGCGCAAGATCGTCGGCAGCGGCGGTGCGTTCTACACCTTGTTCGCCGACGAGATTCGCCAGTTCATCGCCTCGGCGGGGCCCGAACTGGCTGAGTTCAGCCAACCGCTGAGCGCGGCGGTGGATAACCTGGACGAGTTGACCGCCTGGGTGCTGGATCGCGCCAAGACCAACCCGAACGAGATCGGCGCAGCCTCGGTGGAGTATTTGCATGCATTTGGTTACATGGCCTACGCCTATATGTGGGCGCGTATGGCCAAGGCCGCGTGGGGCAAGGAGACGGAGGAAGACTTCTACGCCAGCAAGCTGGGCACCGCGCGCTTCTACTTTGCGCGTCTGTTGCCACGTATTCACTCGCTGAGTGCGTCGGTAAAAGCCGGTAGCGAATCCCTGTTTTTGCTGGATGAGGCACTGTTCTAAGGGCTTGGAGGGCGTGTAAGCATTCTCTTACATGACGTACTGCTAATCGTCCTCTATCGCCAAATTGGATCCACAGATAATCTACTTCACATGGACGTCGCGCAGGAAGCGCAAAGCAACAACACGGACACGTAGGATTCTGCCAGGATGGCGGAGTGAAATGGATGTCAGGGAAACAGTCTGCAAAGCCCCGCTTCGGCGGGGTTTTCTTTTGCCTGCGAAAAAGTCAGGCGCCGAATTTCAAGCCAGGGCCGGCGGCGCATTCATCACGTCTTCCAGCAACGTGCGTAACAGTGCCACCGTCGCCTGTTGGCGTTGTACATCGCGGCAGACCAGCCCGACTTTCAGCGGCACCCTCGGTTCGCTCAAGGGTTTCCACAGCAGCATTTGGCTGTTGTGCTCGTCCTGAGAGCGCCCCGGCAGCACCGTTGCCAATTGGGTGTTAGGCAAGCTGTCGAGAATCCCCACCATGGTATTGAGCTCCGCCTGAACCTGAGGCCGTCGCCCAAGGTTTGCGAGCTGGCCTTGCCAGATCTGCCTGACTTGAAACTCCTCCCCCAACAGCAACATCGGCAACTCGGCCGCCTGCTTCAGCGAGACTTTCTTGAATTCGCGCAGCGGATGATCTTCCGGGATGACCACCTTCAGCTCATCCTCATACAGCAACACGCCGTGCAGCCCCGGCTGGCGTGGCGGCAGGTAGCTGATGCCGATGTCCAGCGAGCCGTTAAGCAATCGCCGTTCAATCTCAAGCCCGGTCAATTCGTAGATCTGCACCACCAGGTGCGGCTGGGCCTTGCGCACGCGCTCGAGCATTTGCGGGACCAGGCTGGTGTGCACGGTTTGCAGCACGCCGATGGCCAGGGTGCGCATGGCCTGACCCTTGAAGTTACGCAAGGCTTCGATGGCTTGCTGCATGCCATCGATCAGCGGCAAGGCATGGTTGTACAGCGTATGGGCGGCCAGGGTGGGCAGCAGGCGTTTGCTGCTGCGTTCGAACAGGCTCACATCGAGGTTGCGCTCCAACTGGCGGATCTGTTGTGAGAGCGCCGGCTGAGAGATCGACAGGCGTTCAGCGGCACGGCCCACATGGCCTTCTTCATACACCGCGACGAAATAACGCAGTTGCTTGAAATCCATAAGACTTACTTATCGAAAAAGCTGGAAAATCGAAATGGCCGATGGCCCCCGAGGCGCCTAGTCTAGCGCCTATTCGCAGGGCTTACAGGGCCGGATCGGGCAATGAACAGTGTTTATGTTGATGACGTTTACATAGGCAAGGCAACACACCCGCAGACAATGATTGCAGGAGAAACCGACCAAGGCCCGGTTGCCATCGGGGGGAAGCTGTGAATCTCTTCAATATACGTCGTCCCGTGCCCAGCCTGGACGACCTGGTTCTGGAGGCTTCACCCGATACGCTGTCCAGCGAGGCGCTGATGCCCACGGTGGCGAGGCCAGCTCAGGTCTTCATACGTGGCCAGGGCTCCTGGCTGTGGGACAGCGACGACCGTGCCTACCTGGATTTCAGCCAGGGCAACGCCGCCAACAGCCTCGGCCACAGCCCGCAGGTCTTGATCAAAGCCCTCGCCGAGCAGACCCAGGCCCTGATCAATCCGGGCATGGGTCTGCATAACCGCGCTCAACTCAATCTTGTCGACCGCCTGTGCCATCGTACCGGCAGCGACCAGGCCTACCTGCTCAACAGTGGCGCCGAGGCCTGCGAAGCGGCGATCAAGCTGGCGCGCAAGTGGGGCCAACTGCATCGCGGCGGGGCCCACCGCATTATCAGCGCGAGCAATGGTTGCCATGGGCGCAGTTTCGCCGCACTGGCGGCGTCGGCCGGCAATCTGGAAAACCGCTTTGAACCGCAATTGCCCGGCTTCAGCCATGTGCCGTTCAACGATCTGCCGGCCCTGCATGCGGCGGTCGATGCACAGACAGTCGCCATCCTGCTGGAGCCGGTCCAGAGCGAAGCCGGCGTGATCCCCGCGACGGAACATTACCTCAAGGGGGTTGAACGGCTGTGCCGCGAACTGGGGATCCTGCTGATCCTCGATGAGGTACAAACCGGCCTCGGTCGTTGCGGCACCTTGCTTGCCGAACAGCAGTACGGCGTGCGGGCCGACATCATCACCCTCGGCAAAGGCCTGGGCGGAGGCGTGCCGTTGGCAGCCCTGCTGGCGCGCGGCAACGCCTGTTGCTTCGAAGTGGGTGAGTTGGAAGGCACCCATCATGGCAACGCGCTGATGGCGTCGGCCGGGCTGGCGGTGCTCGATACGGTGCTGGAGCATGGCTTCCTGGAACACGTACGTGAATCCGGCCTTTACCTGAGCGAAGGCCTTGCCCGGCTGGGCTACCGCTACGATCAGGGCCCATTGCGCGGCCACGGCCTGATGTGGGGCCTGACGTTGTCGGATGATTCTGCAGATGCAGTGGTAAAAGCCGCTCTGCACGAAGGCCTGATCCTCAACGCCCCGCAACCTGACTGCCTGCGCTTCACCCCGGCGCTTACGGTGAGCAAAAGCAACATCGACGAAATGCTCCTGCGCCTGGCTCGCGCTTTTTCCCGGGTGCGCACCGCCCAGTTGCAGTGCCGCAAGGGCATCGCCGTTTAACCCACATTCCTGAACCGTCTCGCGGTATACGCGGCGCCTCCAGCCTGATTTTTTCGGCTGGGGGCGTTTTTTTGTCTGGCCATTAAAGGATGGCCTGGTGCCAGATCCCACTGAACCCTCACGAACGCCCAAGGTCGATTAGCTACACGGCTCACACGAGCCGATTTTCTGGAGCTGACCCATGGACATCATTCGTATCATCATCGCCATTCTGCTGCCGCCACTGGGTGTGTTCCTGCAAGTGGGTTTCGCCGGCGCGTTCTGGCTGAATATTCTGCTGACCTTGTGCGGTTACTTCCCGGGCATCATTCACGCCGTGTACATCATCGCCAAACGCTGATGGCCTCAGCCTTTTGCGATGAGCCGTGAATTGCGCTCATTGCGAAAGGCCAGTTGCTCGATGGTCTGGGTAGCATGTTCGGCCTCTTCCCGCGCCTTGAGGATGATGCCGTGCTGCTCGGACTTGCTGCACACCGGGTCGGCATTGCTCGCATCCCCCGTGAGCATGAAGGCCTGGCAACGGCAGCCGCCGAAGTCCTTTTCCTTTTCATCGCATGAACGGCATGGCTCGGGCATCCAGTCGTAGCCGCGAAAGCGGTTGAAGCCGAAAGAGTCGTACCAGATGTGCTGCATGCTGTGGTCGCGCACATTGGGAAACTGCACCGGCATCTGTCGGGCGCCGTGGCAGGGCAGGGCGGTGCCGTCTGGCGTCACGGTCAGAAAGATACTGCCCCAGCCGTTCATACAGGCCTTCGGGCGCTCCTCGTAGTAATCCGGCGTGACGAATATCAGCTTGCACGGGTGGCCTTCGGCTTCGAGCTTGGCGCGGTATTCGTTGGTGATGCGTTCGGCGCGCACCAGCTGTTCCTTCGTCGGCAATAAACCCACGCGATTGAGTTGCGCCCAGCCATAGAACTGGCAGGTGGCGAGCTCGACAAAGTCCGCCTCCAGCGCGATGCACAGCTCGATGATGCGGTCGATCTTATCGATATTGTGCCGGTGGGTGACGAAGTTCAGCACCATCGGGTAGCCGTGCGCCTTCACTGCGCGGGCCATTTCCAGCTTTTGCGCGAAGGCTTTTTTCGAGCCGGCCAGCAGGTTGTTCACCTGTTCGTCGCTGGCCTGAAAGCTGATCTGGATGTGGTCCAGGCCGGCTTTCTTGAAGTCGCTGATTTTCTGCTCGGTGAGGCCGATGCCCGAGGTGATCAGGTTGGTGTAGAACCCCAGCTTGCGCGCCTCGGCGATCAGTTCGGCAAGGTCCTGGCGTACCAGTGGCTCACCGCCGGAAAACCCCAATTGCGCGGCGCCCATCTCACGGGCCTCGCGAAACACCTTGATCCACTGTTCGGTGCTCAGCTCCTTGCCCTGCTCGGCAAAGTCCAGCGGGTTGGAGCAATACGGGCATTGCAACGGGCAGCGGTAGGTCAGCTCGGCGAGTAACCATAGCGGCAGGCCGATGGCTGGTTTTTCAGGCAAGGGTGATCCAGTGCTCAGCACGGGCGACCTCCATGAATTGCTCGATGTCGTCACCCAACTCAGGCACGCCGGGGAACTGTTCTTCGAGCGCGGCAATGATCGCCGCCACGTCGCGCTCACCGTCAATCAAGCCACCAATCAGCGCGGCGCTGTCGTTGAGCTTGATCATGCCTTCGGGGTAGAGCAATACGTGGCCTTTTTGCGCGGGTTCGTACTGGTAGCGGTAGCCCTGGCGCCAGGTCGGTTTTCTGCTGCGATCAAAACTCATAGGGTGATCCCTTTGTGCCAGACCCGCTGCTCGGTCACGCTGTGATACGGCGGGCGTTTCAGTTCGTAGGCCATGCTCATGGCATCCAGCATGCTCCACAGGATGTCGAGTTTGAACTGGAGAATTTCCAGCATGCGCTCCTGGCCTTCACGGGTGGTGTAGTGCTGCAAGGTGATTGCCAGCCCATGCTCCACATCGCGCCGAGCCTGGCCCAGGCGGGTGCGGAAATACTCGTAACCGGTGGGATCTATCCACGGGTAGTGCTGCGGCCAGCTGTCCAGGCGCGACTGGTGGATCTGCGGCGCAAACAGCTCGGTGAGCGAGCTGCTGGCGGCTTCCTGCCAGCTGGCGCGGCGCGCAAAGTTCACGTAGGCGTCTACCGCAAAGCGCACGCCGGGCAGCACCAGTTCCTGGGAGCGCAGCTGGTCGGGGTCGAGGCCGACCGCTTGGCCCAAACGCAACCAGGCTTCGATACCGCCGTCTTCACCGGGTGCGCCATCGTGGTCGAGCAGGCGCTGGATCCACTCGCGACGGATCTCGCGGTCCGGGCAGTTGGCCAGGATTGCGGCGTCTTTCAGCGGGATATTCACTTGGTAATAGAAACGGTTGGCGACCCAGCCCTGGATCTGCTCGCGGGTGGCACGGCCTTCATACATCGCCACATGGTACGGGTGATGAATATGGTAGAAGGCGCCTTTGGCCCGCAGGGCTTTTTCAAATTCGTCGGTGTTCATGGGTCTATCAGTCATAAGAGGTCTCCTGTAGGAGCGAGCTTGCTCGCGAAGGTCGTTAACGATGACGTGGGCGTTCTGAATGAGCACGGTGCCCTTGGGTTTTTCGCGGGCAAGCCCGCTCCTACAGTTCGATGCTCATGCCGTCGTAAGCGACTTCAACATTGCGCCGCACCAGTTCCGCGCGCTCGGGGGAGTCTTCATCGAGGATCGGGTTGGTGTTGTTGATGTGGATAAGCACCTTGCGCTGCTCGGGCAACTGCTCCAGTACTTCGAGCATGCCGCCGGGGCCGTTCTGCGCCAGGTGGCCCATCTCGCGGCCGGTACGGGTACCGACGCCACGGCGCTGCATTTCGTCGTCGTCCCACATCGTGCCGTCCACCAGCAGGCAATCGCTGCCGGCCATGATCTCCAGCAGCGGTGCGTCGACCTTGCCCAGGCCCGGGGCGTAGAACAGTTTGCCGCCGGTGCGCAGGTCTTCGACGATCAGGCCGATGTTATCGCCTGGGTGCGGGTCGAAGCGGTGCGGCGAGTAGGGCGGGGCGGCACTGCGCAGTGGCAGTGGGGTGAAGCGCAGGTTGGGGCAGGCCGGGATGGTGAAGCTGGCATCCAGCTCGATACGGTTCCAGGCCAGGCCGCCGTTCCAGTGGGTGAGCATGGTGAATAGCGGGAAGCCGGTGCTCAGGTCTTCATGGACCATATCGGTGCACCACACCTGGTGTGGGCAGCCTTCGCGCAGGCTCAATAAACCGGTGGTGTGGTCGATCTGGCTGTCCATCAGGATGATCGCACTGATGCCGGTGTCGCGCAGTGCGCGGCCAGGCTGCATCGGCGCAAAACCCTGGAGTTGCGCGCGGATATCCGGCGAGGCATTGCACAGTACCCAGTTCACGCCATCGTCGGAAATGGCGATGGATGACTGGGTCCGCGCCTGCGCCCGCAGGCTGCCGTCACGAAAACCTGCGCAATTCACGCAGTTGCAGTTCCACTGCGGGAAGCCGCCGCCAGCGGCGGAACCTAGAATCTGGACAAACATGGCCGCTCCATCAAGCAAAGCTCAAAACAAAAACGCCCCGGGCGAACCGAGGCGTTGTATTACCCAGCGGCTTAGCGGCTGGCGAAGTACATGGTGACTTCGAAGCCGATGCGCAGATCAGTGTAAGCAGGTTTGGACCAGGTCATATTCTTACTCCTACGAAGGGATGGGACGTTTACTACCAAGTAATACATATAGTCCACCTCCAGTCGGAGATGTTCAGATGTGTGCGTAGGAATGTTACGCAATTCTTTGCAAGTTAGCGCTGTCTTGGTGGAAAAAGCCTGTTGCAGGGTTGGCAATGATCAGCTCGCGGGTTGCCAGGTCTCGTCGACACGTGGGCCGTTGGCGATGCAGCGCCAGCCGCCAGTCGCGTCCTTTAGCTGTTGGGCTGCTCGTTGCAGGTCCTCCTGCGTTCGGGTCTGGATCAACGCTTGAAGCTGGCACAGATAATCCGACGGATGGCCCGCCAGGCACGCGTGCCAAAGCAGTTCGGCACTTTGGGTGATCGGTAGCGTTTCGGCGCAGAACTGCTGTGCCAAGGTGTGATTGCCCAAGTCATCGCTGCCGTCGATCAACAACGGTAGGTGTTCCAGGAAGGTGTGCACGTGATCGACGATACCTTCCAACGAAACGCTGGGTGACTGCACACCCAACAGCAGGCCGGTTTGCCCGTTGATCTGTCGGACACCGCTGAATACGGCGTAGCCCAACTGCAACTCGACCCTCAGGCGTTGGTAGAACGGCCCTTGGAGCAGGTGCCCAAGCAGTCGCCATGAGGCTTCATCGGCCAGGGATTGGCTGGGTATCGGGCAAAACAGCAGCACGGCGGCTTCGGTTGAGTCAGTTTTAACCGTATGCCACACACGTTGACCGCCGAGGTGTTGAAGAGCCGGTTCGAGGTGTGCAGGTTGCCCAGGCAGACGAGCGGCGGCGGCCTTTATCAACGTTTCACACGCGGCGGGCATATTCAGCCCCAGGCCGTGCCAGCGTGCAGTGGCCCAGGATGCGGGTTGTTCGCTGGAGTCGGCAGTGCCGGTGGCGCAGCACGTGGGGAGCGCCTTGAGCAGTTCTCGGATTGCGATCATGGGTGTTGCTGGCGGGGCGGCATCTTGCGGCAGATGCAGGCTCTGCGCCAACGCCTCCAGGACGGCCGGCATGGGGTCGTGCAGCCCGGTCATCTTCACCAGCCAATCATGGCCGGTGGTTTCGAAAGATAATTCGACGCCCGCCTGGCGCGCGTTCTCACGCAATGGCTGCAAGGTGTTTTCCAGCCCCGCAGGCGCTGGCGCGTCGAAGCGCCACTGCAGGTACAGCGCGCCCTCATCGCTGTCATCCGCCAAGGCCTGGCTGAAGGTCAGCGCCGATACGTCCCTTCGCCCCCGTGAACGATCTTGGGCAAACGTGCGCAAGCCTCGGTGAGCGCTGGTTTGGCCGCGAATCAGGCCGGCGCGTTCTTCTTTGACCGGTGGGCGCAGGAACGGGTTGTTCGGGGGCAACTGCCAACGGTGTTCGGCGGGCGGCAAATGCAGTGAGTCAAGCAGGGCCTTGAGCGCAGCGACGCCCTGTTCACTGAGGTCTTCGCTATCGTTGCGGGCCAATGCCAGGGCGCCCTGGGTCTGTTGTTGGCGAGCGTTCAGCAGGGCGAACTCTTCGCGCAGTGGCGTCCAATCGCTGTGTGCGAAAAAGCTCAGCCAGTCGTACAGCAGCGCCTCAATGTGTGTGGTCGGTTCGTCTTCGCTATCGAGCGTAAAGTCGATGTCCAGCACGGCTTGTCCGGCGAAGTGATACAGCACTGACGCCTGCAGTGCGCTGGTCAAGTGGCGGTTTTTCAACTCGGCGAGCAGCCCGCCCGGCGCGGAGGTATTGAGCCAGGTGCAGAGGAAATCCAGGGCTTCACGGGGCGCGTCACAGGTGATGACGTGGTGCAGATGGCCGCTGTCGATGTGTTGATAACGCCGAGCCTGGCCTTGCATCAAGGCCGGTGGTGAGGCCTGCGGATGCAGGGGGCCAGTGATCAGTTGCGCGCTGAAGCGTTGCGCCAGGGCTTCCAGCTCATCCAGCGTCTGTGGGCCGGCGAGGCTCAAGTTCATCTGCCCGCTTTGATAGAAATGTCCGTGGAATTCCCTGAGTGCTTTTTGAAATTCCTCGTGCTCCACCGGCAGGCTGTCACGGTTGCCCGCGTGAAAGCCGCGTAGCGGATGATCCGCTGCCAAACCTTCGAGCAGCGCCACCTGCTGCTGTGCCTTGGCATCCTGGGACCAGGCGACGTACTCGGCGTGCAGCACTTCGCGCTCGCGCAGTTGATCTTCCAGATCCAGGCGCGGACGCGCCAGCATGTCAGCCAGTCGCTCCAATCCATTGGCAAAGGTCGACACCGGTAGTTCGAAGAAGAAGTCTGTGGTGCGTTCGCGAGTGCTGGCGTTGACCTGTCCACCGTGACACTGCACGTAGGCCATCAGCCCTTCGCCTGCAGGAAAGCGCTCGGTTCCCAGAAACAACAAATGCTCAAGAAAATGTGCCAGCCCCGGCCAGGCCAACGGCACGTCGTGGCTACCGGCAGCCACCCGCAGCGCCGCGGCGCAACGCTTTAAGCGCGGTGCATGGCGCAGGGAAACCCGCAGGCCATTGGCCAGGGTCAGATGAACGGGATAAAGGTGGGCCGGGGCGGGCATGGGCACTTCCAGAACGGGGCAAGTGCCTATGCTAACAAACCCGTTCAATCAGGGCTTGTGCAGCGGGCCGTAAAGCTCGGGACGCCGGTCTTGCAGGTAATGGTTGGCGGCGCGGGCGTCGAGGATCGATTGCCGATCCACTGTCCCGACGATCAAGGCTTCATCCAGGCCCGCCTGGGCGATTCGCCGGCCATCCGGTGCGGCAATGCTGCTTTGCCCGCAGTACTGAATCTCGCCTTCGTGCCCGCAGTAATTGGCGTAGGCCACGTAGCACTGGTTCTCGAAGGCCCGTGCCCGCACGGTGACGTCGGCGACAAAGTCGAACGGCACCATATTGGCGGTGGGCACCAGGATCAGCTCGGCACCGGCCAGGGCCAGGCGTCGAGTGTTCTCCGGGAACTCGAGGTCATAGCAGATCAGGAACCCCAGCTTCCATCCGTTGAGTTCCACCATCGGGAAATCATCGTCGCCGGCACTGAACATCGAGTGGTCCAGATCGCCGAACAGATGGGTCTTACGGTAGTTGCACCGGCGCTGGCCGTGGGCGTCGATCAACTGCACGGCGTTGTAGATCTGCCCATCATCGGCCCGCTCCGGGTAGCCGTACAGAATGGCCCGCCCGGCGTTTTGTGCGATTTCGGCAATGGCTTGCGCAGACTCCCCATCCTGCGCTTCGGCCAAGGCACCCACGGCTTCAGCACCGATGTTGTAACCGGTGAGGAACATCTCCGGCAGCACCAGTACATCGGCGTCCGACGCTTCATGCGCCAGTTGGTGCAGACGCTTGAGATTACCTGCGACATCCAACGGCAGCGGTGGGCATTGGTACAGGGCGACGCGCATGTTCAACTCCTTAGTCAGCCAGGGCAATCGGCCCGATCTCATCGAACACATCACCCGGCCCCGGGTTCTCGGGGTGAGTGCTGCCGCCAAAGTGGGTCATGACGCCCCATACCGCGTTCAGCGAGGTTTGTACCGCACCCTCCACCCACGCTGGGGTCCAGGAAACGTCGTCACCGGCGATAAATATCCCACGCTGTTCGGCGGGCATGTCCTTCTGCATGAAGTGCGCATACATGCGCTGGTTGTAGCGGTAGTGACCCGGCAACGCGCCTTTGAAGGCACCGAGGAAATGCGGGTCGGCCTCCCAGGACACGGTAATCGGGTCGCCGATGATGCGCGCCTTGATGTCGACTTTCGGGTAGATCTTGTTCAAGGCGTCCAGCGCCAGTTTCACCCGCTTGTCGATGGGCTGCGGGAGCATTTTCAGCGCGTCGCTCATCCACGAGTACGACAGGCAGATCACCCCTGGTTTGTCGTCGCCGTTGTCGAAAAGGTAAGTGCCGCGAGTGAGGCGATCGGTGAGGGTCATGCTCATCAGGTCGCGGCCGGTCTCCGGGTCTTTGTCTTTCCAAAACGGGCGGTCGACCATCACGAAGGTCTTTGACGATTGCATGTAGCGCGTACGGTCCAGGGCCATCCACATCTTTTGCGAGAACAGAGTTTCATCGCACTCGATCTGGGTGGTCAGCAGCCAGCTTTGGCAGGTGGTGAGCACGGCCGCGTATTCGCGGGTATCGCCGTAGTTGTCGGTCACGGCAAAGCGGCCATCGGCTGCATGGGCAATACGCTTTACCCCGGCCCGTGGTGCGCCGCGGTGCAAGGAACTGAGGCTGGTACCGGCCGGCCAATGGGCGCAACGCTCCGGCACATGACGCCAGATGCCCATCGGCACCTGGGCAACGCCGCCGACGATGAGATGTTGGTGATCGTCGCAGTTGGTCATGACCACGCGGAAGATTTCCAGCATCGAGTTGGGGAAATCCGAGTCCCAGCCGCCGGTGCCGAAACCTACCTGGCCAAACACCTCGCGGTGGTGGAACGATAACTTTGCGAAAGCCTTGGAGGTCGCCACGAAGTCGTAGAAGGTGCGGTCGTCCCACAAGGGCACCAGCTTGTTCCACAGCGCTTTGAGGCGCGGTACATCACGGTCGCGGATGGCTTGCTGGATATCGCCGAACTGCGAGCCGGCCTCCAGGGCGTCGGCCCAGGCGTCAGCCACTTCCTGGAACAGCGCAGGCAGATCGGACAGCTTTTGTGCGTAGTGGGTCTGGCCTTCCAGATCAATCACCGTACTGCCGGAGGCTGGCGTCAGCGGGTTGGGGAAGGGTTTGGTTTCCAGGCCCAGCTTGTCGACGTAGTGATAGAACGCGGTAGATGACACCGGAAAACGCATCCCGCCCAACTCGGCGATGATGCCTTCGGCGCCTTCGAAGGCCTGGGAACGCAAACGGCCGCCCATCTTCGATGCTTCATACACCACAGGTTTGAGGCCCAGCTTCATCAATTCGTAGGCGGCGACCAGCCCGGCGATACCGGCGCCGACGATGGCCACTTCAGCGCCATGGTTGGCGGCGGGGATACTGCCGAGTCCAGCCGGATGTTCGATCCAGTCATCGAAGGCGAACGGGAAATCCGGGCCAAAGATGGTGATGGGTTTTTTACCGTCTGCTGGGTGGCGATTGGTCTTGCTGATGGTGCTGGACGGAATGCTCATGGCGGGCCCTTGCTGACGACTCGGCGGGAAGTGACCCGCTGAGTATAGGAAAAGATGGCAGCCAGTTTAGGGAGCGTTGCGTTCGTTAATAAGACGCAAAGTGTCGTCGGAATGAATTGTTTTTAGTCATAGTGACGAATTTAGTGGTCAGATTGGTTGTCCGCGGTCCAATTTGTTACTGAGGATGATCGATGTGGTGGTTTTCTCCACGCCATCGACGCTGCCAATCTGGTCCAGCAGTTGATCGAGCTGTTCCGGCGAGTCGGTGCGCAACCAGGCCACGTAATCGAACTCGCCGCTGACCGCGCACAGTTGTTGAACCTGAGCCATGGCGCTCAGCCTGCGCAGCACTTCTTTGCCCGAACGCGGTTGCACGGTGATCCCCACATAGGCCTGCAAGCCGCCATCTGCCATGCGTTGGCCCAGGCGCACACCATAGCCGGTGATCACCTGGGTTTTTTGCAGGCGCGCAAGGCGCGACGTCACCGTAGTGCGCGCGATGCCTAACTGCCGGGCAAGCATGGCCACGCTTTCGCGTGCGTTGATCTGCAGGGCGGCGATCAATTGACGATCGATTTCATCGAGGACGGCCAAGGGTGGCTCCAGTATGGGCGGTGAGGGGAGCCATATTACAATCTTCCAGATACGCAAAAGCCGCGCAATGCGCGGCTTTCTTGTTTGGTGGGCCCACACGGACTTGAACCGTGGACCAAAGGATTATGAGTCACCGAATGACACTCCGAGGCCATGTAAGTCTAGGCGAGGGTAGGCAAAGGTACAACAGGGCTAACCTTCTGTTAACGCTGAGTTTTTGCCAGTTTTGTAAAAGTGGTTACGACTGGGGACTGTACCGCCAATGTACTTATAGGACTCCTCCGCTGCTGCGGATGCCTAAGCCTGGTTCCCAGGTGCTGGTTCCTCTGCTGATTAAACTAGGGGCCTGTATCAAACGACGGACCCGAAGGGCAATGGAGCCTTTTTTTGTGCGGACCTTAGCGCTTAAAGCGCTTTTTCGCTGTTTTGGACCAAAGCGGGGGTGACGAGGCCCCTTCTAATTCCCGCTTAGCACCACCAAAGCACCGCTAATGCCTTATGGATTCCCTTGAATGCCCCGAAGACACCCATCCAGTACCCCATTGCGCACCCTAGGACAGCTGTCCAAAAAAGCACTCATCCACGCCGTGATGCCCACCAACCACCGCTCACTTCCCCCAAGGGTCCGGCTTTTTCCCTTTAGCACACCTCAACCGCACCACTAATAAATGGCCTAGCTAAAACTACGTTTTTTTGCACAAAAAACGGCTCAATTGCAGCAATAAACCAGGTTCAAAGGATGCGCGTTAGTATTTCTATACGCTGTGAGGCATGGAGCGCGGCGTCATCAACCGCGATGCGACTCGCAGACTCTTGATGAAGCTCGAGATAGGCTGACTCAATGGCCGTTCGTGACAAAATCGTAGGACCCGCCCTAGGCTAGATTTTATTTAGTCACGTCGGTATCTGGCGCTTTTTGGCGATGTCGTCGTGACTATGAAAGCTGGGCATGGGGCGAATTGAGGTGTCGGCAATGAAAACTATCGGACGAGTCGAAGTCGAGACAGTCATTGATGTCAGATGCGATGTGTGCGACGCATCCACTCGCGTAGATATGGGTGGGTTCCAGTTTGGCTCTCTTCAGGCGAAATGGGGCTTCGGCTCTTCCCACGACGGTGAGCGTTACGAAGTACATCTCTGTGAGGGCTGCTTTTTTCAAGCACTGGCATATCTTCGTCAAGAGCGGCGAATTCAGAATGTATTCAGTGCGGACGACGGCGCTGATTTATCGGAGGATCTAGGGCTCGTAGCGAGAAATGATTACTTTGGTGATTCGGGCGGATGAGGTCGAAATGAAAGGGCGTCGGAAGGTCAGAACGAACAAGTGGCAGATTATGGAACAGGTCATCAAGGAGGCGAGGGCAATCCTTGCCACCCGATCTGTGACAGGCGGACGCTTTTTAAATATTGCAGCCCGGAGCACGCTTGAAGAGCCTGTTGGAATGTTGGCGGGAGGCCGCGGGGTAGAGGCGGGCACACTGAGTCGCCGCGGTTTCCTCAGATAGTGAGCAACCACTTTTGGCCGATTTCAGCCTATCGCGACCGGTTGAAGCCACAACCAAGGCCGACATTGAGCCTCGAAGGATTAGGGACAAGGAGGAGTACGCATAGTATCGTTTGGCCATGAGTGCCGATGGTGTGCTGAAAGGTCCTAGTCGATTTTGGATGCTATATGTAGGGAGGCCCCGTTGTATGGCGATGTTTGTTGAAATATTAACGCTAACCAATTTTCGCAGCTCTGGGGCCGAAACAAATATTGACCAGAGGCACGCATGCTTTTAAGCACTATCGCCCTCTACATCGGCGCCCCCATAGAGGAAGAATCTGAACGAGTAGTGCTTCGGACTCTCCTAGCAATACTGGAGGAGCGTGCCGTTCCTGCAACGGTGTTTGCAAACCTGCATATAGGTGGTCGTCAACTCGACTTCCTTATAGGTACCGATCAGCTCACCTTAGTCATCGAGGCGAAAGGGGCTTCATACCCACTGCGTGGAAATTATAACGGTGACTGGGCTGCATTGACGCGGACAGGGCGGTGGAAGCCCTATCGAAACGCTTATCTTCAGGTTCTTCAGGCTAAGAACCTATTACGTGATGTCATGCGATCAAGCGATGCCTCGTTGTCTGGATACCCCAATGCTTGCGTGATATTCACCCCCCTACTGCCTACCGGCTCTGATCTTCCTACAAGCGACCCCAAAGTTAGCCTCAGTAATCTTGACGAGCTCTCAGCACTGATCGGCCAGTGCTCCACGCTCCGGTGGAGTACTGACCGTTGGCATCATTTTGCTGAAGTGCACGGCCTTCAGCGGATAACCAATATAGAGAGCGCGTTCGACACGCGTCTGCTCGACGCGGAACAATCCCTGCATCGTTATACGAGCGCATTTGAGGCCACCTATGGGCCGATAGCCGCACGATACGTGTCGGACATCTACGATCATGAGGGACAGGCTTACGAGTTCGGTGACATCGAGGTCGCGCTCTTGCGCGATCGCTCGGACCTACTGATTCGCGGTCCTTCAGGTTGTGGAAAGACATTGCTTTCCCTCTGCCTTGCCAACCGCGTTGTTGCTAGAGGTATTATCCCTGTCTTAATTGATTGCAAGTCCTTCGACGGCCAGTTGGTTAGATCGCTAGATCGCGAAGCCGCACTACTTGACCTACGATCCGCTGCGGCCCTGATTGCTGCTGCTCGGCATATGTCCCGATCGATTGCAGTTTTTGTCGATGGCTACAACGAGTGTCAGGAAGCTAGCAGGGTTCAACTCACAAGGGCTCTTCGCGCTGCGTCGGTCAGATACGACGCGCTGATTGTAATCACATCACAGATTGATATTGAGCGGCCCGACCTGCTGCAGCTTCGGCATGTTAGCGTCGGACGGCCTGGGAATGAGCTGAAGGCGAAAATTGCGAATATCAACCTGTCCTCAGATGCATCCCTAATTCCCCTCCTTGAGGCGGCCACCACTGGTATCGAGGCGGACCTCGTTGGCCAAATTGGGCGTGAGATTTCGCAATCTTCGAGCAGGTTCGCGCTTTTTGACTATTTCGTGCGATGTAAGCTAGGTGACTCCGCCACCGATGGCATACGCCTGCTTTCCGCAATAGCCGGGCGACTGTTGGACCGTATGACATTCAGCTTGTCGATCAGGGAGGTGGATCGGCTCCTAGCTGAGCTCGTCCTACCGGCCTCGACGCTGCGGCAGGCTCAAGGCTCAGGCGTCCTAAACTTGCGGGGTGATCGTGTGAGCCTTTGCCACGAGATGTACCTCAATGTCTTTGCAACCGAGGCTCTAGTCCGCAAGATAGGCCACGACGATTGCGCGATCCTAGCCGCCCTTGCAGTACCGAAATACGGTGCCCTACGTCCATTTATCATTGGTGCTATCGAAGACGAGACGCTGCTAGCGACAATCCTCAGTAGGGTATCTGACAGTAAATTATTGGAAGCATGTTTAATTGGTGAATGTGGCAATGCGGCGCGTTTTCTCATCACAGATGCGATAACTGCTCTCCCGGCGCGACTCACCGAGGAGGCAACGCGGCTGAGGTTTGAGGTCACTGCGGACCGTTGGTGGAATGTGGCGGTCGACCCTAGCAGCCTCACAGCTTGGTCAGATCGAGACTTTTCACTTCTTTCAGTACTCACGGCGGGGATGGCAGAAGGACGCTGGATCAAGGAGGTACTCGGCGCGGTGAAGAGTATGGATGCCACTCTCGCCGCCGAATTCCGGAGGCTGCATCCGGAAGCAGTGGAGAAGCAGGTCAACATTCGCAGTGGCCTGTTCGCGGTCACGTACCTGTTCGGCTCAGAGAGAGTAGGCCTCACCCGCGTAGCCTCGGCCCTCCATAGCGGCTTTCTCTCTTTACGCAGAGCTGGCACTTCAGCTTTGGCTTCACCACTGGAACTTGCATGGCGCGAGGTCGAGTTACCTGGGCAACTTTACTTCGCTCTAGCGCTATCACGCCAAGCATATGAGATTCGGAATAGCTTCGCCCAGTACGTATTGCCGCATCTCCAACAAGAGCGTTGGAAATTTCTTCCCTATCATGTCCGCCTCGATCTTCTCGATTACGCTCATGCCCTTCGTGAAGTCCCGGACCCTATCCGGAAAGGTTACGTCGATGCACTCCAAGATCTCCTGCCTGATCTGCATCCATGGTTAGTCCAAACAGCCATTGAGGCACTCAGCGGGCTGGACGCTTTGCAAGAAGAGGAAGATCAGCACGTAGAGAGTGTTCGTCTACAAGTATGCGAAATTCTGTCTTCGGAGTCCGCAGAGGCTCCCGGCGCAGCGTGGGGGTTCTACAACGCTCAATTCGACCATCCCTTCAGCAGCGCCTACATACAGGTACTTGAGGAATTGCCATCCCAAGAACAGCTATCATTGCTGCGTCTCGCATGTGAAGGAGCTGAAGGTGACGATTTCTTTCTTAGCTCCCTTATTGATGAGCTTGCACGGCAGGGAGATCGCCTTGCTATCCCCTACATCATGCGCTGGACTCAGCTACCATCGCAGCAGTCGAAGCTACCTCAACAAGCTATTGAAACGTTCGTCGCTGCTTTCGTGGCGCTTGGCGCCCTTAAGAATGACCTACCCGTCGAAGCACTTCGATTCGGAGGGGAGCCTCGTGAGGATGTGCTTCTCGCATGTGGCGTTCTTTACCATTGGCTTCAGCGGCGGGACGCTAGCTCTGTGCTTGAGGAAAATCAGGCGGCATCAGCACTCGAAGTACTTCAGTCAAGCCCTGACGTAGCAGTAGGGGTTCTCTACACCATCTCCAGGTCTATTTCCGTTTGCGGGGGGCGCTCGGTTGAATTGGTTCGTGCATTCCCCGATCAAGCACTAGAGATATGTCGTGCGGCGCTCCAGAGTCCTAGCATCCAGCCTGGCTACTTCGATGGAGCATTCTTTACGAATCACTCCGAGACACTGAACTTTGCCATCAGTGTCATAGGTAGGTACGGCTCTGTAGGTGACCTAACAGGACTCCGGCTGTTAATGGACGATTCGCAATCCGCTATTGCTGCCTTGCACGCGATAAAGTCGATCGAAGAGCGCAGAGAATAAGACGATTATCGACGCAGGTGGGTATGGGACTGGTGACCTAACTTGGTGCGTACCGGGGAAGAGCTCCGCGCTTTGAGCATCATCCACTTCCGATATCTGTCCGCAAAAAATCCCCTCCAGAAATAGTCACATCCAATGTGAGCCCACTGTTGACTCTATATCGAACTCGATATAGAGTGTTCGTGCTGGAGTGAACCAGTCGCGTGAATCCATATTTTCGGAAGCGGCGCACCCAGTACATACCACATCTGAGGAGCAGCACCATGTCTAGTAGATACGTCCCAACTCATCAAAGGCGACCGTGGAGGTTCCATGAAACGAGCAGAACCGAAGGAAATTGTTTGGCTAGGTAGTAGTTTGGAAGATCTTCGGAACTTCCCAAAATCAGCAATGCAGCAAGCAGGCTACCAGTTGGAAGGTCTGCAAGAAGGCGATGAGCCTGACGACTGGAAACCGATGAAATCAGTTGGTCCGGGTGTCCAAGAGATTCGGATTAAATGCGAGGATGGGGCTTTTCGCGTGTTTTATGTGGCGAATCGGCCGGATGCGATCTACGTATTGCATGCGTTCCGAAAAACCACTCAAAAGACGGAAAAGCGCGATATTGATCTGGCCGAGCAAAGATACAAGGACAGATTCAATTCGCTGGGATAATCGCAGGGCGGAGCGTGGCAGGCACCTCTTCACCGTTTAGGTGAAGGGGTAGGCTGCTAATTGTGACCCTACTCAATCATAATTAATGAAACATAATGCAAGACAAACACTCAAAGTAGTACCTAATCCTAGTGAGGGAAAACCTATGGCAAACGAACGCGCTACCAGTGTCTGGGATGCGTTGGTTGACACGCCAGAAGAAGCCGAAAACCTACGCATTCGTTCCAAATTGATGCGGGCGATCACCCGAGTAGTAAAGTCCTGGGATGTATCGCAAACTGAAGCAGCCCGGAGGCTGCATATCACTCAGCCACGGCTGAATGATTTGCTGAAAGGGAAAATTGATAAATATTCTCTCGATGCTCTCGTCAATCTGTTGGCCAGTGCCGACCTGCAAATTGAAATTCGTGTAAATCGTAAAGAAGCCGCGTAGGTTTCTGCGGCGTGTCAAGCAAGCTAAGGGGTTGGCCTTGATAGGGTCAGCCCTTTTTTGTGCCGAATTAGTTCTGAACCCCGGCCGCGCCATGGGGGCACGGCCATCGCAGTCCAAGGAAGTCGTGATGTCGAACGGTAAAATCACACAGATCTACGAAGCCTTTGTCGAGGATGATGTAAATAGGTATTTGGCTGATGGCTGGATGATCGTCGCAGTGGTCAGTGGTACTCGCATTTACAATGGCAAGGAAGAAATAGGGCCGGTGTATGTGCTGGGGTTGCCTGACTCGGAGATTGAGCCCGCAGCGGCGCCGCTTGGCTTGCTTGCACCGTCGCGCGTTAAAATGAAAAAATAATCGACGTTACAAATAACACCGCTTATGTCCAAAAGGTCCCTACAGTCAAGCCAGATGTGGGGGCCTTTTTTGTCGGCACACCCCATAGGTTGCTCACCAGACCCATCTTTAGTGGTCTTGCGTACCTACTGCCGCTGGTTCGATAAGGAGCCGACCCTGTGAATGCCGCCCTTGATCCAAATAAGCCAGCACGTCATTCGGGAGGCTGTCGTGGGTTGCATCGCGGGTGACACTATTCGTACGATTGGGTGGGGCCACGGTGCGCTTGATACCCGTGCGCTCACGGCGAGAGTTCTTGCGCACCTGGCATAGTCTTACGGCCGTTGGCCGGTTTCCGAAACAGTGGGGGTCACAGGAATCAGTGTAGAGCTGTGACCGGTGAAAGCTTGAGGGCCACCTGCAGCATCCCCACCACGTCTGGTCCCTTCTTATTGATCCACGTCCCTTAATGCTGGCGGATCATATTGCCGTTGTGGGCCGGTTTTCCAGTATTGAATTTGCAGTGGTGATTGCGTCCATGGCCATGGAATGGAATTTACCTTGAGAACGCGGATCTCGGCATCATTGATGATGCTAAGTGGATCACACGATTAGTGTATGGAAAGTGGTGATAAAATACGTTATCACCACTTAATGGATTCGCTTTCGGATGGACGATTTCACCGCAGTCTTTGAAAAAACCTTTCATGTGCAGAAAACCTGGGCTCGCGCCGGCACCCTGACACGTGTGTTTGCAGAGATGGCAGAGGAGGCTTACGGCGCCTATCTGCGCGAAATGAAGAACCGTATACCAGAGCCTTGCGATGGTTACTCCGTGGAAAGAGTTGAACAGGATGAGCTGATGACCAAGCTTGGTATCAACAGCATTGTCTTCACAGCAATGGCGTTGGAGGCTGGGATCTTTGAGTTGGCAGCGATCAATCTGGGAGATGCGACGGCAACGGATGATCTGGATAAGCTTGATCTCAATTCCAAGTGGAGTGTGATCCCCCAGTTGGTCTGTGGCCGAGGGCTTGTTAAGACTGGCCCGGCACTAAACAACCTGAGCACCTTGATAAAAGCGCGAAATCAGCTCGTACATTACAAGTCAAAGCCTTTCCCTGGGTACCAGCCGGACCCCGAGTCTCCCTCAGGCTGGACTGAGCAATCGATGATGGAAGTGGAAAAGTCGCTCAAAGAGATAGAGGCCGATTCCACAAAGTTTGCATCCTACGTGCAAGCTTCGTTTCCCACCCTTGTGCTGGTTTCTTTAGAGCTCGAAGCGCTAATCGGAAACACCGGGCCTTTGCCTGGGTTTAACAAAAAAAATATGGGTTCGAACACTTCACGGTCTTCTCTGCTCAGCAACCTCATCGGTGATTGTCGAGCCAAGCATCGTAAATATCATGGGACGCCATAACATGCTGCCAGCCGTGAGGAGTTGGAGCCGCCTGACCGCCGCTGAATTTCAGATCCTGGCTGAGGTTCCGGCGGCGGTCGAATGGTTCGCCAATATCGACAACCCGCGCACTCGGCGTGCTTATCAGGGCGACCTAGAGGACTTCTGCAGCTTTGTCGGAATGTCTGCAGCGGAGGAGTTTCGAGCCGTGACGCGGGCCCATGTGCTCGCGTGGCGTACCCAGCTCGAAGGGCGCGGCCTAGCCGGCGCCACGATCCGGCGTAAACTCGCGGCGCTGGCCAGCCTGTTCGATCATCTGTTAGAGAGTAATGCGGTTGCCGGCGGCAACCCGGTGCACGGTGTGAAAAGGCCCAGGATTGAAACCAATGAAGGGAAAACTCCGGCACTGGGCGATCACCAGGCCAAGGCGCTGCTCGACTCACCAGATGTGACCACGTTGAAGGGGCTCCGTGATCGAGCACTACTGGCCGTGCTGCTGTATCACGGCCTACGCCGCGAGGAAGCCGCGCAGTTGAGAGTCAGCGATATCCAGGAGCGCAGGGGTATCAAGCATCTGCAGATCCATGGTAAAGGCGGCAAGCTGCGCTATTTGCCGTTGCACCCGACCGCAGCCGATCGTATTTACGCTTACCTGGAGCGTTCCGGGCATCACCAGGACGACACTCAGGCACCGCTGTTTGTGCCGCTACGCGGACGTTCTACTGGCACAGGCATAACCGCCAACGGAATCTACGCAATGGTCGGAAGCTATGCTAAGGCGGCAGGTATCAATGTCGCTGGGTTGGGAGTGCATGGCCTGCGTGCCACGGCTGCGACCAATGCGCTGGAGCACGAAGCCGATATTGCTAAGGTCCAGGCATGGCTGGGGCATGCCAATATCAGCACAACCCGGATCTATGATCGCCGGCAGCTAAGGCCGGAGGATTCGCCGACATTCAAGATAAGGTATTAGCCAGATCTATTCGGCATGACGATGTTAGCTATGGAATCTGGCGAGTAAAGGCGGCAAAATGCCATCCATGAAACGTTGAAAAGTCACGCAGCCTGTCACGTGCTGCAATGCCACTGAGGCACAAAATTTAAAGGAAGAACAAGCATGGGATTTCTGGTTTTCTGTTGGCTGATCATAGGTGTTGTGTGTGCGGTCATAGCTATTGGGAAGGGACGTAGCGGGTTTGGTTGGTTCATTCTCGGATGCATTTTCGGGCCCCTGGCCCTGCTTTGCTCCGCAGTGATGTCACGCGAGTCTCGACAAGACGAGCGAACCTTGAAGACTTGTCCGCATTGCGCGGAGAAAGTGCAGTTGCAAGCCATCCTGTGCAAACACTGTCATCAACCTTTGGAGGAAGGGCATCCCTCTGTCGCTAAAATAAAGTCTTCCGCAGCCGATGACTGGGCTAACTCGTAATGATGCTATAGGAAGAAATCTCGTTGGGTAATTGCACTCGACTTGAAAAGTCTTTTGCATAGGGCTTGATCAGCACACTTGGTGCGCCCTGACTGGCAGAAGTCGGCCATAAGTGGACGTTTAGCCATTCCCAAATATCCTAAATTATCTTGCTGACTATAATTGCCCTGTAAGCCTCGTCCTAGCGGGCTTGGCTTCAATAGAAGCATCTGAAAAGTCACCAGCACTATCGCCAAGCAGGTCTAGAGCAACCGACACGCATGCGCAGAGCTTCAGGCGTTTTAGCCTATTCTCGGCATCTTGGAACCGCTACGTGAGTCACATTTACTTGTCTGGATCAAATTGCTGCCAAGAGTCAGGCATTCCTGTGCCGAAACCACAATTCAGGCAATCCAGCCCTTTCTCATCAACTGATCGATTGAAAGCAAATGTCTTGCCTTTAAGATCAGTCAAAAGCAGTTTTTCGCCTTTGTTTTTTGCCTCCCAGGTTTGTTCACTCAGGATCTTTTTCTGAAAAGGATCGACCTTCACTACTGTGGCCTTACTGCCTTTAATATCGATGGCTACCAGTGGTCCTATCACGCCTTGCATGGCTCGATAGCTACCCTCAAACGGATTGCCACAACCACTCAGGGCGACACACAGCCCGATGAGACAACCACATTTTTTCCACATCTGACTATCTCCTGAAAATTGACCTTAGCGGTCATCCTCTACGGTCTCACTGCGTGACAGAAGCCTTCAAAGGCTGATCGCTTGGATTCCTCAGCTGGACAATTAATTGCTCAAGCCCCAGCTCAGTCAGAAAGACCGCCAGCTTGTCGAGACTCTTAAAAGTCCGCTCGCCGCCGCGCTGGCGGCGCAGTGACACAAACTCAGACCCTAATTGAATACGCAGCGACCATCCGTCGCGGGTGTGCAAGACCGAGATGTCATGCACTAGGCCGGCAGCAAGGTATCGCCGTAGATCTGCTTCGAAAATTAAGGACATAGACCACGCATCAGAAATGGAGCAGGGGGGCAGCCCGTAGGTCTTCCCCCCTATCACCAGCAGCAGAGTTTATTGGATTTTACCCTTCTACTACCCTGAAGCGCTGCGGACTCGATGATATCAATCAGCTAAAAAATATCAATAAATAAATACTGATATATCAATAATTGATTTTTGATAGGGCGCGCTGAAATGCTTCAGGAAGATCCGTCTCGCTTTCACCCACGCGGCTAACCGTTCCTAGCCCACCACAGCTTCCTCTCGAGCAATGGAGACGGCCTTCCAGTCCCAACCATCCTTCAGAAAGGACTGCCTGGCCCCCACCCGCAAAGTCGAGAGTGATAGTCAGAAAAGTGGATGAATACTTGAAGGGGTAGGCGTTCAGGATCCCGTGGTGCATCGCATCGTACGAGTACATTTTCCCGTCTCCTGATCCGTCGATCTTGAGCACTTTATAACCGGTACTCAATCCGCCGTCGCTGATGTAGTACCCACTCACCTCTGACGAAATCAGTTCTGGGATTTTTTCCCAAGGGGTCAACCCCAAGCCACAACAAGCGGCCACACAAAGTACCTTCCACCGTTGCTTCAAAGGGTGCTCCTTTTTCATCAATACCAAGTCCAGAGAAATGCGACCACGATCCCCCACAACACCCAGCAGAAACGCTTTCTAAGCGTGCACTGATGGGTACGGTGCGTTGCGTATATTGCTGATATGGTCGCGATGATCAGAAGTGCCAGATAAGCTTTGTGGGCAGTGCTATAGGACGCCTGAGGGAGCAACGCAACAGTCATCGGAAGTAACGCGATCGCGGAGATCACCCACGCAACGACAACCCTGTGATAGGCCATTTTTCAAGCTCTCCCTACGTAAGGCACCGTCGCAACTGGCAGCTCATTGATCAAGTGTTGCAGCTGTACCTCATGGATTTCCGCCATTCGGTCATCAAAGCCGTTTCGTCGATTTAGCTCCGCAGTCACCAGATACCAGGTCAAAGCGTCCAGTGATGGCGTCTCAAAAAGCCGAATCTCGATGGGGGTCGTTTCATCCCACTCATAAGCGCCTATTCCGCTCAGTTGGGGCGACAGAAAATACTGATCCCCACGCATGACCCATACCAATCCCGGCCAAGGGGCGAGGCCATCAAACAGGTACCTGAGGTCGACCGGGTTGTCCCAGTTTTCGCAGTACGTGGCCGTTAGGTAATAATCGAATGTAAGGCTCATTTGGGTGCACTCAAGCAGGGGCGAGTCTGCATCGAAGCATGAGGACTCGCGTGCCAGAACCACGTCCACAACGACGCTGCGTGTGCTTCGCACTACTGATTGTCCGGAGGGTTGAGCGGTGACCGACGCTTTTCGGCACGCTCGCCACGAGTGGTCCGATTTTTCTGCTGACCTTCTGATCGATCGGCAGAGCTTGGCCGAGAAAGACGTTGACCGGCAGACTCGCGGCTTTGCCGTGAAGGCGGCGGCATATCAGCCCTGCTAGGGGAGCCACCTGGTGACCCAGGCGAGCCCAAGGTTTTTTGTGCTTGTTGGATCTTTGCGCGGAGTAGCTCTTGCTTTAGACCGGCGCTCTTGATTGCCGACATCTTAGAAAGTCCGCCGACTACTGAGCCCGCGACAGATGCAGCGATACTTCCTAATTGGGTGAAGCTGGCAGCACTGTCTGTTTTTGGTAGCGATTGAACTCTCAAAAGCGCTGCAGCAGCCCATGTCGCGACCAGAATAACGAATCCGGCGCCACCGGCTAAAACTCCGCGCATACCATTAATTTCCATTGGCGTACCAGAGCTATTAATAGCGGTTGCAGCTTGTATAAAACTAATGCTGGCTAATTGGCTAGCAACTAAATAAAGAATACCTTCAGCAAAAAACAATGATAGATATGTAAATGCAAGCAGCCGTATCCAATAGAGCAATATTTCAATACCAAAGACACATGCCAAAAGCGCTACCAGCGGGAATATATGAATAAGAGCAGCTTGTCCCATTGCTGTTAAATAGACAAACCATGGAAGCTTTGCCGCTAGATCTAATGTTGCAAGTGCACCGTTTGCTTCATTGAGTGCCCCAATCGCCTCAGATGCATTTTCGCGAACCTTTGAACCAAAAGACGAGCCATCAGAACCGGAATAAAGAGATCCTAGGCTTTTATTGACAACATCTGACCAAGCTCTAACCCCTGCGATAACAGATGGCTCTGTATCAGGTGCTAAATTAGAAGGTCGAATACGGTCTCCCACTGCCCTATATCCCTCTTCAGCACCTGCTTGCGCAGCCTGATAAGCCTCATAGCAGTTTTCCGGAACTAAATATCTGTTATTTACACCTGATGGCTCTGCTAACAACGCCGGATCAGAAAGCGAACCATCGGCAATTTCCCACGGGTTCAGGTAGCCTGCCGGCTCGTCAACGCCGCCTGATAGTCTAGACTTCCATCCTGATTCATTAGGTAGCAAGTATCTTTTTCCAGTTGGCCACTTATCACTACTTAACTTTTCTAGCGCAGCTTTTCCTGCGGACCTCCGTTCGCTTGCCTTATAAGTATCAATTAAAGTTAGAGCTTGTCGAATTTGTGGAAACCACGAAAAAGTCAGGCCTGACACCTTATCGGCAGTGGCACTACTAAGTATAGAAACTTGAGAGTCCGGTACTCCGAGCGCACCACCACCTCGAAGCCCTATAGCTTGCCAAGTAGTTTCTGGAACGCTACTGTCATCGTTAGGACTTGGCTCGCAATATACTTTGTAATCCTTTATGAGCTTAGCCAAATCACTTCCCATGAAAGGGGTAATTTCCCGCTCGGTGAGATCGGCAATCATTAGTGCTGATTGGTCGTTATCTTTAGTTCGATACACCTGTACGAGCTTTTCATATGTAGGGAGAACTACTTTAAGTGTAAATGATTGTCCTTTTGTCATTTCCATGCTGGCACGACCAGGGAAGGTCACGGTTTCAGGCTGCAAAGCGATAAATACGAACAGCGATGTGATAAAAATCCCGAAAGGCATACTGGTGGGCCTGCCTCGCACCAGATTCCAAATAATCCAAGATAATGAAATATAAGGCACAGCCCTGGCGAGCTGGCGAACTATTTCAGCAAGCTCAGCATTCTTTGTTCCCATCGAAATTAACGATGAAATCATTGCGTCAAGACCGCTCTGAAATAACCACCCAAAATTACCAAACTCGCCCATGCGTCAAGCCTCGATACTTGAGAAAATCTTTTTAGGTACGGTAATAAAAATCGCTACGGTTCCAGTCACGAAAACAAGTGCTGCCCATATGAGGCCAGCGGCTGTATACACATAATTTTCCAGCACCGTGAATCCCACAACCAAAATTACTAACGTCGCCAGCCTGGATGGACTCATCTCAGTATTAAGCACCTTCACGATAACTCCTCACCTGTCCTTAAGGAGTTTCACTCTGAAGTAAAATTCGAAAACCTCAAAGTCAAAACAGGCCATCCGAATTCAGTCCCGCTGCTAGTCAGCGATTAATCAGAATGGTTCGTGAAATACGGTGTCATCAAAATCTCAGTTCGTTCAGCTTAGGCTGAACGTGCAGCGCTCTATGCGCTGCTGCGTGCGAAGCACGCGGCTCTGTCAGGGTGCTTCGCTACGCTCAACACCATGAACAGAGCCGCGTCCCGCGATCAAAAGCAAAATCGATGTGACATTCAGTATTTGCTATTGACCTTAACTAGCGTCGATAGCAAGATCAAATTGCACCCGAACTAGCTATGCGAGTTCTCCTCACGGGATGTCACGCTATTTCGTGCGTTCTTTCTAGACTGCTAATTCAGTCTGTGTGAGAGGTGCGGGGTTATGCGGCAGCTATTGCTGCCCGTTACCTCGCTTCCCAAGCATCAGTTTGCTAATTCAATCTGCTCGCTTGGTCATCCTGAGTTGATTAGCCATCACCTCAAGGCGTTGTATTAGGCTTGATGCGGTGTTTTGCTTCGGCCGTGCATCAGATTCATCACTGTCTAACTCTGACAATAAATTGAGTTGTATCAGGCGCGAAAACCTGGCAAGGGGTCAACCCTTCGACTCTGTCGATTAGACAGCGAAGCAAACAGTGAGAGTGCGAAAGCGCATCGTTGCGGTACTTCGGTATCTGCATCTGATAAGTCCGACACTGCAAAAAAAAGGGGCTAGGCATCCGCTGGATGTCGGAACCACATACTTGAATTTCAAGCGCCCCATTTGGGTTGCAGCTGAAATTTAAGTCTTTAAAGTGGTTGCTGTAACTTACAGCGAGATCTAAAGATTTATGAATAGTAAGCTCAACGGGCATCACGAAGAAATTTTATCTCTGCGGATACAGCGCTATACATTGGTGATGATTCAACGTTGGCTGCTTGAGCAGCGTAGGGTAAAGGTCTGTCTTTCAGCAATTTCCAGATCAATCCATAGATCACTAAGTACTCAGAGGCAGCAGTCACTTTCCCTTTCAGACTCCGATTTCAAACGCTACAGAAACGACGTAGACGCGAGCTTACAGCGACGAACCTATCGTCGACACTTGAGTAAATATATTGGTCTAATCGAGAATTATCGATATGTCAGGGGCTTTGGTGCTGAGCAAATTCTTATAGAACTGCGGGCCCAAGGAGTGGAAACGTCTTTGAGCTCTATCGTCAGAATGTTGCGGGTGATTAGTGAGCAAAAAAATCAAAAGTCCTCGCTCTAGAGAAAAGAGAACATTTGCCAAGCCCTCCACTCAAGCAAAGATCCTTAGTAAGGCAATGTACAACTCCGGGCTTGTCTCGGGGCTTGGCACTTCGCACAGTTACGAGGCTAGCCTTAAATTGGCCGCACAATGGCTTCGTGGGGCAGGACGAGGAGCATTACACGAGCTTACTCCGAAGGCAGCTAAAGCTTATCTGTATGAGCGCTCCAGAGAAGTAGGTCAAAAAACTTTAGACAGAGACCGGCAGGCTCTTCAGGCTGTATTACGCCAACTTGGAAGGCTAAGTGATAAGCAGCGTTTGAGTGTAATTCAGGCAGAGAAGCCACAGAACCTAAGTAGTCGAAATTATACTGCAGAACAAGTGCAAAGAATTCTTTCTCATCAGACCGCGCGTAATGCCCTTAGCACCGAGTTAGCTGCTACAGCGGGCCTGAGAGCTCACGAACTACTGACACTACTCCCGGCATCCGAAAGGGCTATGGACGATCGCCCTGCGGACCCAGGAAAGTTTCGAGAAGGTGTCAGGTATACCGTGGTAGGAAAAGGGGGGCTTATTCGCGAAGTAAGCTTGCCAAAGAACTTGGTTGTACAACTCGAAGCTCGCCGGCCTAGATGCGCCTGTCATTGTCATAGATCGTCGAATTCATTACAAAAGCTTCTACGATATAGCGGGTGGGCAATCGTGGTCTCAATCTTTCTCGCGCGCGAGTAACTCTGCACTGGGCTTTAGCAACGGAGCGCATGGTTTAAGACATTCATATGCTCAGGATAGAAACCGCGAGGTTCAAGCTGCACTAGGTGAGGTACAGCGCGCAAAAGCTATTGTCTCCCAGGAGTTAGGGCATTTCCGTCCAGAGATCACCGACACCTACCTGCGTTGAGCGTAATGTCGACGTCGTCGACGTCCAGGCCTCCTTGTTTCCAAGTCGCAGCGTCATGGCGCCCCAGGCTTTCAAGTCAATACCGCATCAACAGAAGAATCAAAAGCCTCTGATTAGAAAAAACAGCAGGGCGACGGGGCTTCGGAACCGGTGCTTTATGTAGTGATTAATGAGCTCGCAAGGCCGGGCCTCGTCTAACGAGGGGCCGGCGTATAGGGATCTCTTAGAGATCTCCTAGTAAGCAAAATATTGGTTGGTCTGGAGGCCTTGATTTTAAAGGCTCTCCAGCGACGTACCTATTTTTTTACGTTGGTGAAAGCGCGATAGACTGTTGGTGAAAGCGCGATATATTGTTGGTGAAAACGCGTCAGTCGGATTTGATTCGAGGTCGATAAATTCGAAAATGGGATCGTATGCCCTCGCCGCGAAATTTGACGCGCCAGCCAATTTCGCTAATTTCGACTAGTGCTTTGCGACTCTGTGCGCGACGCCATCTCTTTGTTGCTGAATTGTCGCTCATAGGGCCCCAGATTCTTTGAGACACAGTATCTAAGCCCGTCCAGTAGCACTCACTGTTTTCATGGACAGTGGCCGATAACCACGCATGCAGAAGCTTAGCGGGATCACCGTCCAACATCCTGCGCTCCTTTAGGCATACTTTCACATACTGTCCGTCAAATAACGCTTGTACGAATCGAGAATTGAGCGCAATGAGGACTTCTCCATTCGGTGCCGTATCGACGCTGAGTAAGCGCATAGACCAATCATATCCATCCCTTCTAGCTCTGCAGCCAACCTGAGAAAGCCTATAAAGCGAGTCTTTAAGGCGACCGTAATCGCCGGCACGAGTGGGGAGATTGGCTGCCGTCAACAGTTGGTAGCACGTAGTAGTGAGCAATAAAGCACTACCCCCTAGTGCATCCCGTAAGGGATGCAGTTCTGACCAAAGCCGCCGGGTTATTAAAGAGTCACTTTCTGCTCCTAGTAGATCGCGGCCAAGTCCGGCTAAGCCCACGATTGCCAGAAGGATTGATTGATCTCGAACATCCAGCCACTCATAGCAGGTGAACAAGAAATGTGTGTTGTCGTGCCTGTGTTCTACTGCGAGCCCGACCGGTCGCTCACCGTATTTATAAGCCCGGAATAGCGAAGCAGCAGCCAGTGCCGGGTCTAAAATTGTGTATATGGCGTCCTTGCCACGAATATCAGAGCGCATTTGCCGCCTCCCGTCCTTTTCGAGGCCTCATAATTGTCGTTCGCCTGATCTGGGCCGGTATCAGCACGCCGCCGTCCGAACGTTTATACCAATGCTGCTCAAGTACGGCAGACCCATAATTAAGCTTGTTTTCGCCTAGGCGAACATACTGGCTCTGCAGTCCAGTCAGGGGGGGTGAAAGGTGGGAGTCTTCAGTCAGGCGCTTGGCTTCGTCCTCCGTCATTTGCGTTAGATATCCACACCATCGACCATTATCAATCAATGCTGAAGCTCCGCGAGATGAGTACTGATCGAGTTGACCATCCCGTCTGCTGGCTTTACTCACATGATGAATGAAGAGTACTGCTGCGCCGCTTTTTATGGCTAGTTCTTCCAGTCGCGAGATCAAAAGAGACATGTCACTGTTGCTGTTCTCATCTAGGCAATGAATGCGACTTACGGTGTCGAGGACGATTAATCGGGGGGCCTCTTGGAGCTTCAAGACCGCTTCCAGGCCTTCATTGGTCATGACATCCAGCCGTTTGCCCATCATCGGTTCGATCGTCAGGTTCCCTGCTATGGAATCTATGGCCTCAGCGGCATCTTCCGAATGTTTCGATTGCTTCCGTATGCATTGACCGATGGCGTGGATCCGGTGAGCAAGTACCTGCTCCATATCTTCCAGGGCGAGATATACCACTGGACCATTCGAGGGAAGATCGATTCCAAGAAGGTTTCCTTGGGGTACATGACAGGCCACCGCGATTGCTGCCTGCAGAGCCCAGAAGCTTTTGCCTGTTCCACCTGGTGCCACGAGGGCGCCGACGGTCCCAGCTACGAAGCTGCCGAACACATAGTCCAATGCCGGAGGTTGGGTGAGGAACGCTGACCTAATGTCGATTGGCATCACTCACCTCCAGCCAGCAAATTTGCAACATCAGCCGCTCGGAAGTAGATCAGGCGGCCAAGCCGAAGCTTCATGGCATGTAGAGAGGCAGCGAACTCGCTTTCGCCCGGATGCGCAATGGTGTAGTCCAGTCCCTTTTCACTTCTGTGTAGCAGCTCTGCCAGCTGCTTCTTTGTTAATAAGGGGCCGTATCGGTCAATGAGCTGTTGCTCAAAACGGGCGTTACTAGCAGTCATCTAGGTATCCACGCTTTAGGTTGATGACTAAATAGTGGAAAGGGACTGCCCCATTTTCTGACTTTGAAAACTGCCTTGGGGAATTAATCGCAGAAAGTTGGCAAATGGGGGGGGCGCTCAAAAAAACATCGCGCTGTGGATAGAGATTTCCGTATCAGTGCAGGGGAGGAAAGGATAGAAAAGTTTTCGCATGCAGAATCTTTTCTACCCTATTTAAATCTAGTCTTTGGCTATGCTATCCAGCCGCTCGACCAGATCCTCCGCGCGTAAGTGAGTGTAGCGCTTAAGCATTTGCATGGATTTGTGGCCGCTGATTGCTGAAACTTCTTGGTCGGATAGGCCAGATTCGACAAGTCGGCTGACGGCCTCGTGCCTCAAATCATGAAAGCGAAAATCCGTCATCCCGAGCGGCTTCCTCAGCGTTGCCCAGACTTTGTTGAACGCATAAGGCCTACGCTTACCATCTCTGCCAGGTTCACCGAAGAAGATAAGTTGGCAGTCCTTTGGCCTGAGAGGATTGTCTACCGCCGCATGCATTGCATCTGTCGCACGCTTATTGAGTGGCACGGTTCGATGGGTATTATTTTTGGTATCCGGAAGGTGGACGACCCGTTTTTTGAGATCCACTTGGGAGAGCGTAAGCGTGGCAATCTCAGATGAGCGCATGGTCGTTTCCACGGCGATTCGCGCCATCCATCCGAGCATAGGGTTGCTATGCGCATCAGCAGCACCTAGAAGCCGGTCCCCTTCGTCCCCTACAAAACGCCGCTCTCGACCCTTTCCAGGCTTGGGCTTCCGAATGCTCGCAACTGGATTGAATGTGAGGCCGAGCCCCCATTCTTTGATTGCCGTTGAGTAAAGATGTCCCAAGAGCGCCAACTCAAGCCGAACGGTGTTGTTGCTGGTCAATGTGCGCTTGCGGGCTGCGGGCTGAGACAGTCGCTTGTCACGGTAGGCTGCGATGATTTCGCTGGAGAGGGCTGCAAGGGAGTATTTGCCCAGCTCGGTAGTGAGCTTTTTTGCCTTGCTTGCTTCGCCATTCTGAGTAGAAGGCTTTTTGGTAGGAGTGACCTCAGACAGATAACGCTTCAGCGCCGCTTCTAGGGTCATCCGCTCTGATCCGCTGCGCTGGATGTAGACACCTCTGACCATCTCGTCTTCGGTTCGACGTGACCAATCCTCTGCATCGCGTTTGGTGCGAAACGTTTTGGACGCTGTCGGCCATCCGACTTTTCGGATGACCGCTTTCCAGGTTCCTGATGGGGTTTTTGCGAGAGTTGCCATGCTGTTCTCCGAAGACATCGGCACGGACTGTACCGAAACTGTACCTCGGAGGCATTCCAAAACACCCTCTCGAAACTGCAGCATTGCTGCAGCCCTTGGTTTATATGGTGGGCCCACACGGACTTGAACCGTGGACCAAAGGATTATGAGTCCTCTGCTCTGACCAACTGAGCTATAGGCCCTGTAACAGGTCGCGGATTATAACGATGGTTTCTCCACTGTGCTATCCGAAAAATCCTCAATGCTCCTGCGAAGGAAGGTAGCGGCAAAAAGCTCGGGCGGTAGCGGCAGGCTGACGATGTAGCCCTGCATCTGTTCGCAGCCTTCAGCGGCCAGGAAGGCTTGCTGCGCGGGGGTCTCCACGCCTTCTGCGATGATGGTGAATTGCATGCTGTGGCCCAGGGCGATGATGGCGCGCACGATGGCGGCGTCGTGGGGGTCGTCGGGTAGGCCGCGGACGAAGGATTGGTCGATCTTCAGGAAATCCAGCGGCAGGCGCTTGAGATAGCTGAGGGACGAATAGCCGGTGCCGAAATCGTCGATCGCCAGTTGTACGCCCAGGCGCTTGAGTTGGTGCAGGACTGCCAGCGCTTCTTCGGCCTGGCTCATGATGAAGTTCTCAGTGATCTCCAGTTGCAGGCAGCCCGGTTCGAGACTGTAGTCGCGCAATAGCTGTTCGATGCGATCCAGTAAACCAGGGTGGCGCAATTGCGCGCCGGCGAGGTTGACCGATAGCGGGCCGAAGTCATCAAAGCGGGTCTGCCAGGCGTGCACTTGCAGGCAGGCCTGCTCCAGGACCCAGTCGCCAATCTGCAGGATCGTGCCGTTCTCTTCGGCCAGGGCGATAAAGTGTTCGGGCGGGACATCGCCAAAGGTGGGGTGGTGCCAGCGGATCAAGGCTTCGGCGCCGATCAATTCTTGCGTCACCAGGCTCAGTTTTGGTTGGTAATACAGGCTCAACTCATCACGTTCGATCGCACGCCGCAGTTCGTGCTCCAGGGCCACGCGCTCATTAGCCTGGGCTGTCAGGTCGCGGGTGTAGCTTTCGACCCGGTTACGGCCCTTGGCCTTGGAACGGTACATCGCGGCGTCGGCGTTCTTGACCAGCGTAGCGACGTCGGTGCCGTCCTGGGGGTACAGGCTGGTGCCGATGCTGGCGCTGATGAAGAATTCGTGTTCGCCGGCCTGGAACGGTGGGGTGAAGCAGGCCAGCAGCTTGTTGGCCAGTTGCTCGGCATCGCTGGCGTGTTGCAGGCCGGGTAGCAGGATGATGAACTCATCGCCGCCCAGGCGCGCGACGGTGTCGATGTCGCGCAATTGCTCCTTGAGGCGTACGGCGATGTCTTTGAGCAGCAGGTCGCCGATCGGGTGGCCGAGGCTGTCGTTGATGTGTTTGAAGCGGTCCAGGTCGAGAAACAGCACCGCGCCTTGTTTACCGGTTTCCTGATGGCCGTTGAGGGCCGCCTGCAACCGACTTTCAAACAGCGTGCGGTTCGGCAGGCCGGTCAGTGGGTCGTGGTGCGCCTGATAGTCGAGGCGCGCCTGGGCCAGCTTGAGGCTGGAGATGTCGGCAAACACCGCGACAAAATGCGTGATCAACTGATCGCGGTTGCGCACGGCGCTGATGGTCAGCCAACTGGGGTACAACTCGCCGTTCTTGCGGCGGTTGGAGATCTCGCCCTGCCAATGACCTTGGGCCGTCAGCTGGTGCCACATTGCGGCGTAGAAGGCGCTGTCATGCAGGCCGGAGGCGAGCAGGCGCGGTGTCTGGCCAAGGGCTTCGGTTTCGCTGTAGCCGGTGATTTCGCTGAAGGCGCGGTTGACGGCGCTGATGTTCTGGCGGGTATCGGTGATCAATACGCCCTCGGCGGTACTCTCGAATACCGTCGCGGCCTGTTGCAGCTTTTCCTGCATCAACTGGCGCTCGGTGATGTCCCGGGCGATGGTGAGCATGCACTCTTCACCGGCGATTGGCAGTGGGCGGCTGGAGACTTCACACAGTCGAATCTGGCCGTCGCTGCGCCGTATATGGCAGATGAAATCACGCACAAACCCGTCTCGCTGCATCAATTCCAGCATGTGTTTGCGTTCGTTGAGGTCGACCCAGATGCCCAGGTCCAGGGTTGATTGGTCGATGGATGTCGCACTGGCGAAGCCGGTGATGCGACTGAAACCATCGTTCACTTCAATCAGCAGGCCATCACTCTGGCGGCTCAACAGCAAGCCGTCGGGAGAGGCATGGAAGGCCTTGGCGAATTTTTCCTCGGAGGTTTGCAGTTGCTGCTGGGTTTCCTTGAGCTGGGTGATGTCACGTACCACCACCACGATGGCTTCCGTGGTGTCGAGTTGAAACGGCTCGGCGGAAACCAGCCCGGTAAAGGCCTGGCCGTTGCTACGCAGAAAAGGCATTTCCAGGTTGCGAATGCTGGTGGTCTGCACCCGTTGCAACAGGTCCGGGCCAATGCCTGGGATGTCCCAGATATTCAGGGCGGTGGCGGTTTTTCCGATCACGTCTGCGGCCTTCAGGCCTACTTGATCCTCAAACGCTTTATTGACCTCCAGCAGGCAGCCATCGGACAGCCGCGCGATCACCAGGATGTCCGGGCATTGTTGAAACACGGAAGCAAACTTTTGCTCGGAAAGCTGCAGCGCCTCTTCAGTGCGTTTGGCTTCGCTGATGTCGATCATCAAGCCCCGCAGCACCGGCTCATGGCCGTGCTCGATGAGGCTGACAATGTCACGCACCCACAGGCAGCGGCCGTCGGCGGTGATCACGCGATAATCAACGCTGTGATCGCGGTTGGCACGGGTTTCGCGGTAGCAGTACGTTTCTGTACGGAGCAGGTCGGCGGGGTGAATGATGTTGCGCCAGAAGCCTGGAATCAGCCAGTGGGCGCGTGGATAGCCGAGTAGTTCCTCTGCATGAGGTGATACATAGCTGTAGGTGAAATCGGTAACGCTGGCTTCCCAGGCGATGGCGGACAAGCTCTCCACCAGGCCGCGATAGTGGTATTCGCTGCTGCGCAGTTCCTGTTCAAGGGCGACACGGCGGGAAATTTCCGAGCTGAGCCGGCGATTGATCCGAATGACGATGGCCAATACGGTGCTCAACAACAGCACAGCGGGCAAGCCGTACATCAGCAGGTCGGTCCAGAACGTACGGTGGTCGGTGAGGCTGCCCACCCAGCGTTGCTGGATGGCTTCGGTTTCGGCCGGGCTGAGGTCAGCAAGAACCTTGTCCAGGATGCCCACCAGTATTTTGTTGTCGCGTGGTGCCCCCATCGCCAATTGATAGCGGTATGGCGTTTCGCCACTTACGTACAGGCCATCAAGCTTGAGCTGGCGCAGGCTCCAGACGCTCGATGCGAGGTCGCCTACCACGGCGTCGACTTCGTCGGTGGCCAAGGCCTGCAGCGTCGAACTGACATTTGGCATGGCCACCAGGTTGATATCTGGATGGTGGGTGCGTAGCAGTTCATGGGGCGCATAATTTTCCACCACGGCAATCTTCAACCCATAAAGATCATTGAGGTTGCGTGGTCGGGCGCCGCCTTCATGGGCAAGGATGACAATGGGGAAGTCCAGGTAAGGCCGTGTGAATGCCATAAAGCCCTGGCGCTCGGGGGTAGACATGATGCCCGGCAGCAGGTCGAGTTGGTTGTGGCGTGCCTGCTCCAGCAAGGCACTCCAATTGACCGGCTCGATCAGTTTGATCCTGGCACCCAGGCGTTCCTGGATCAGGCGAACGTAATCCGCCGCCAAGCCTTGGTAGCGGCCATCTTCATCACGGTATTCGAAGGGTGGCCAGGAGGCGTCCACGCCCACGCGCAACTCCTGATGGTCCGCCAGCCAGCCGCGCTCATCATCGCTAAGAGTCAACGCGTCAGCCGTTGCGGTCCAGGTCAGCAGCGACAGGAGTAACACAGTCGGCAATCTGGGCATAACGGTCTCGTTATGGCACGGGGAATGTTTCGAGTGTAGACGGGCATTGCGGGGGAGGGGCGTAGCGGGGAATTTTATCGATACAAAGCAAAACCCCCGGCCTGGGCCGGGGGTTCTGGTGTCACTCGTCGAGGAAGGAGCGCAGATGCTCGCTTCGCGTCGGGTGGCGCAACTTGCGCAACGCCTTAGCTTCGATCTGACGGATCCGCTCGCGGGTCACATCAAACTGCTTACCGACTTCCTCAAGGGTGTGGTCGGTATTCATGTCGATGCCGAAACGCATGCGCAGTACCTTGGCTTCACGGGCAGTGAGGCCGGACAGTACGTCGCGGGTCGCTTCTTTAAGGCTCTCAACAGTGGCGACATCGATTGGCGACTGCATGGTCGAGTCTTCGATGAAGTCACCCAGGTGGGAGTCTTCGTCATCACCGATCGGGGTTTCCATGGAGATCGGCTCTTTAGCGATCTTCAATACCTTGCGGATTTTATCCTCAGGCATTTCCATGCGTTCGCCCAGCTCTTCCGGGGTCGGTTCGCGACCCATTTCCTGCAACATCTGCCGGGAAATACGGTTGAGCTTGTTGATCGTCTCGATCATGTGCACCGGAATACGGATGGTGCGGGCCTGGTCGGCGATCGAGCGGGTGATCGCCTGACGGATCCACCAGGTGGCATAAGTCGAGAATTTGTAGCCGCGACGGTATTCGAACTTGTCCACAGCCTTCATCAAGCCGATGTTGCCTTCCTGAATCAGATCGAGGAATTGCAGGCCACGGTTGGTGTACTTCTTGGCGATGGAGATCACCAGACGCAAGTTCGCTTCAACCATCTCTTTCTTCGCGCGGCGGGCCTTGGCCTCACCGATCGACATGCGACGGTTGATGTCCTTGATCTCGGCAATCGTCAGACCGGTTTCGGTCTCAAGTGCGGTCAGCTTCTGCTGGCAACGGATGATGTCCGGCTGCAAGCGACCAATGGCTTCAGCGTACTTCGCCTTGCCTTTGGCCAGAGCGTCGCTCCAGCTTTCGTCAACTTCGTGGCCCGGGAACTGGCGCAGGAAGTCGGTACGCGGCATGCGCGCATCACGGACACAGAGCTGCATGATCGCACGCTCTTGTGCACGCAGACGCTCAAGGGCGCTACGAACACGTTCCACCAGGCCTTCGAACTGCTTCGGTACCAGCTTGATCGGCATGAACAGCTCTGCCAGCGCCAACAGCTCGGCAATTGCCAGCTTGTTGGAGCGACCGTGCTTTTTCAGGGCCTTGCGGGTGATTTCCATTTGATCGGAAACCGCGCCGAAACGCTGGGCAGCAATGATCGGGTCTGGGCCGCTTTCGACTTCGTCTTCGTCGTCGGTGCTGGCTTCAGCCTCGTCGTCTTCGGTGTCATCGTCCGCTTTCGCGGCTTTGGCATCGACAGGCGGCGGTACTTCGGCAGCAGGCGGCGCGATGCCGTCGTCCGGGTCGATATAACCGCTCAGGACGTCGGACAGGCGGCCACCTTCGGTGGTGACGCGAGTGTACTCGGAGAGAATGTGGTCAACCGTGCCAGGGAAGTGCGCGATTGCGCCCATCACTTCACGGATACCCTCTTCGATACGCTTGGCGATTTCGATCTCGCCTTCGCGCGTCAGCAACTCGACGGTACCCATTTCACGCATATACATGCGCACTGGGTCAGTCGTGCGACCGATGTCGGTCTCCACCGCGGCCAACGCGGCAGCGGCTTCTTCAGCGGCTGCCTCGTCGGTATCGGCGTCGGCCAACATAAGGGCGTCCGCATCCGGAGCACTCTCGTGTACGGGGATCCCCATGTCATTAATCATGCGGATGATGTCTTCCACCTGCTCAGGATCTGAAATATCCTCAGGCAGGTGATCGTTGACCTCTGCGTAAGTCAGATACTTCTGCTCACGACCAAGGGTGATCAACTCTTTGATACGAGACTGCTGTTGCGCTTTTCCGGACATAACACCCTATCCACTGAAGGTCTTGGCGGGCAAAAAACAAGCCGAGGATTATACCCGAGCTATGACCTCACACGCCAGCTGAGGTCGGGTTTGATGCGGAAACATTCTGTTTTAAGAGGTCGCGCATCTGTTTTGCTATCTGAATTTGCTCTTCAGCCGATAATCCCGGCTGTCTTGCTCTCTTGATGAGTTCATCGAGGGTCTGCGTGTGCTGACCCGCGGATAACCTAGTAATGGTGTCTAAAAACTGTTGTTCAAGGTTATCGCCGTCAATTAGCCACTCCTTTTCCGCGAGTGCCTTCAACAGACGACCCTGTTCTGTGCCATGCCAGCGAGCCATCAGCTGAATGGAGTTTAGCTTAGGATTTTTCTGCACGGCCTCGATCAGTGCGATGAGCACCTGAGCGTAGGTATTGCTCGCGTTGGCAAAATGGTCAGCGCTTTCGACCTTGCTCGCTAATTGCGGGTGGTGGATAAGCGTGCGCAGGGCAATCAATGTAGGCGCTTCTACAGCGACCGGCGTACGCGGGGCGTAACCCTCATCGCGATCGCCGCGTTTGCCATTCTTGCTCCAGGGTTTCTTATCCCATTTCTTGCCGCCGGCACCGGGTTTCTTCGGCGTCCATTCCTGTTGGGGCGCGTACGCATCCTGGGGTTGATGGAAGTCGGCATAGTCCGGCATGGCGTCATAATCCATGCCTGGGTCGTAGGCAGGTGGCGCGTCCTGCGGTGCGCTGTGTACCAGCTGGCTGACGGCTTCGCCACTCAGCCCTGTAATTTCCAGCAGGCGTTGGCGCATCAGGGTGCGCAGGTTCGCGCCTGGAACCTTGTCGATCAATGGCGCCGCAAGGGTGGCCATATGCGCCTTGCCTTCGAGGGAGCGCGGGTCGGCCTCCTCGGTCAGTTGCTGGAAGAAATAATCCGCCAGCGGCTGCGCGTGTTGATTGATGCGTGCGCGGAATGCGTCGGTGCCTTCCGAGCGCACCAGGGTATCCGGGTCTTCACCTTCGGGCAGGAACAGGAAGCGCGCGCGGCGCCCGTCTTGCAGGCTCGGCAGCGTGGCTTCGAGTGCGCGCCAGGCGGCGTTGCGGCCGGCCTGGTCACCGTCGAAACAGAACAGCACGCTGGGTACTACACGAAACAGGCGCTTCAAGTGTTCTTCGCTGGTGGCGGTACCTAGGGTGGCCACAGCGTTGCGCAGACCTTGCTGGGCCAGGGCGATCACGTCCATATAGCCTTCAACCACGATGATTTCATCGAGGTTTCGATTGTTCTTGCGCGCTTCGAACAGGCCGTAGAGTTCCTGGCCCTTGTGGAATACCGGGGTTTCCGGGGAGTTCAGGTACTTGGGCTTGTCATCCCCCAGCACCCGGCCGCCGAAGGCGATGATGCGGCCACGGCTGTCGCGGATCGGGAACATCACACGGTCGCGGAAGCGGTCGTAGCGCTTGCCGGTCTCGGCGTTCTCAACCAGGAGGCCGGCGTCGATCATGGCTTTTTGCTGCAGGGTGTCGCTGCTCAGGTGTTTGTACAGATTGTCCCACCCGGGTGGAGCGAAGCCGAGGCCGAAGTCGCGGGCGATTTCGCCGGTCAGGCCGCGCCCCTTCAGGTAGTCGACGGCGGCCTTTCGCTGCGGATGGCTTTTAAGTGCCTGACGGTAAAAGTCGGCAGCGGCAGTCAGCAGCGGGTACAGCGGCGAGTCGGTGGGCTGCCGTGGTTTATGTGGGCGGCCACTTTCTTCGCGGGGGACTTCCATGCCGGCGGCTTTCGCCAGGTCCTCGATCGCCTGGGGGAAGTCCAGGTTGTCGTGGTCCATCAGGAAGCCGAGGGCGTTGCCGCCTGCGCCGCAGCCGAAGCAGTAATAGAACTGCTTGTCGGGGCTGACGCTGAATGACGGGGTCTTTTCCTTGTGGAACGGGCAGCAGGCTGTGTAGTTTTTGCCGGCTTTCTTCAATTGCACGCGTGAGCTGACAACATCGACGATGTCGGTGCGGTTCAGAAGGTCGTCAATAAAGCTCTGGGGAATCAGCCCGGCCATGGCGTTCTCGTCATCACTGCGTGTAAATGAGTGCCCGTGAAGTGCTCAAGTGCACGTATCGAATGGCTCGACCATCGATCGTCTGCTTGGGCTGTCAGGAAGTGTATCTGCCGAACAATCACTGACGTTAGTTTCAATCAGTTTTTCGGCGTAGAAATGTTGCCCTGGAGTCCGGCGTTGACCAATGGTGGCCTCGGATGCTCATCGGTGGGCACAGTCGATACAGTTGATCGCCTGCTTATAAATGAGTGTGCTCGTCAGTAGCCTTGTTAGGCTCGTCAGAAGAGACGTGCACCGCTGGCAAAAGAGCCAGTCCTGACGTTTGAAGCAGGTGTATCAGTCGCGTGTGCGGCCTCAACGATGAAGCATCAAGCGATATCCGCAAATGCCAACAGCCCGGCTGAGGGCCGGGCTTGGCAGAAGCTTGCTACGAACGTCTGTGTATTAGTACAGACGAACGGCGCGGCGCTGTTCGCGCTGAACTTTCTTGGCGTGACGCTTAACAGCGGCTGCTGCTTTACGCTTACGCTCAGAAGTTGGCTTCTCATAAAATTCGCGGCTACGAACTTCAGCCAGAACACCGGCTTTTTCGCAGGAGCGCTTGAAACGACGCAGAGCTACGTCGAAGGGTTCGTTCTCTTTTACTTTGACGGCTGGCATCCAGAGCTACCTTCTTTCATTACCGGGAATCAACGTTCTCGTCGCAAAAAATTCGCGGCTGAGGTCGTCGGTTTTTAAGGGTTGCGGATGTTAACCCCTCATTGGCAGGAATGCAAAGCCTCTGATCGAAAACCGCTAGTCGGGAGGGGGAGTGGCGACTATTATGCGCGGCTTCGAATTCAGCCTCTACAAGGCGCAAACCCATGCTAGTACTGGGACTTGAAACCTCCTGCGACGAAACCGGTGTCGCACTTTACGACAGTGAACGCGGGCTTTTGGCCGATGCACTGTTCAGTCAGATCGACTTGCATCGGGCCTATGGCGGCGTTGTGCCGGAGCTGGCCAGTCGTGATCACGTCAAACGTATGCTGCCGTTGATTCGCCAGGTGTTGGACGAGTCCGGTTGCGTGCCGACCGAGATCGATGCGATTGCCTATACGGCGGGCCCCGGATTGGTCGGAGCCCTTCTGGTTGGCGCCTCTTGCGCCCAAGCGCTGGCTTTTGCCTGGGGTATTCCGGCCCTCGGCGTGCACCATATGGAAGGCCATTTACTGGCGCCGATGCTGGAAGAAAACCCGCCGCAGTTCCCGTTCGTCGCTTTGTTGGTTTCGGGCGGGCATACGCAGCTGGTTCAGGTCGACGGAATCGGTCAATACACGCTTTTGGGCGAGTCCTTGGATGACGCCGCCGGTGAAGCTTTCGATAAGACTGCGAAGATGATGGGCCTCAATTATCCGGGCGGCCCGGAAATCGCCCGCCTCGCCGAAAAAGGCGTTATCGGCCGCTACACCTTCCCGCGCCCGATGTGCGATCGCCCTGGCCTGATGTTCAGCTTCAGCGGCTTGAAAACCTCCGCGCTGAATACCTGGCAGCACAGCGTAAGCGCCGGGGACGACAGTGAGCAAGCCCGTTGCGACATCGCGCTGGCGTTCCAGCAGGCCGTGGTGGAGACTTTGACCATCAAGTGCAAACGCGCCCTGAAACAGGCAGGCATGAAGCGCCTGGTGATCGCTGGTGGCGTCAGCGCCAACAAGGCGTTGCGCAGCTCATTGGAAAAGATGCTCGGTGATATGAAGGGAGATGTGTTCTACGCCCGCCCTGAGTTCTGCACCGACAATGGCGCGATGATCGCCTATGCCGGGTGTCAGCGCCTGCAGGCCGGGCAGCACGAAAGCCTGGCGATCAGCGTGCAGGCGCGCTGGCCGATGGAGCAGTTGCCGCCCTTGTAAATGCGCAACGTGAGCCGTGCTCATTGACGGTATTTAAAAATGCCGTTCGCGCCCGGCAAACAGGTCGCGTAAATTGCCCCGGTGTCGCCAGACGATCAGCAGTGTCAGCACGCTCATCGGCAGCAGCGCCGCCGGTTCCTGCCAGGCGAGCAACGGCAGGGTGAGCGGTGTGGCGATCAGCGCAGCCAGCGAGCTGGTGCGGGTCAGGTAGAACGTCAATAGCCAGGCGAGTACGGCGAGCAACGCCGCCGGCGGGTAGATCCCCAGCAGCATGCCGGCTGCCGTGGCGACACCTTTGCCGCCGCGAAAGCGGAAGTACAGGGGAAACAGATGGCCGAGGACGGCGCACACGCCCACCCAGGCCTGCTGTTGCAGGGTAAGGCCGGCGAGGTTGGCGATCAGTACGGGCAACAGGCCCTTGCACACGTCACCCAGCAGCGTCAGTACGGCGAGCTTCTTGCCGGCCAGGCGCAACATATTGGTGGCGCCGGCATTGCCAGAGCCACTCATTCGCGGGTCGGGATTTCCCGTCAGGCGGCTGAGCAAAATGGCGAAGGACAGCGAGCCGAGCAGGTAGGCGAGAATCGCCAGTGACCAAAACATGCTAACTATTCCGGGCGAGGACGCCCTGATTCTAACGGGGCATCGCGCCCTTGTCGTGCTGCGGAGAAGAGCTTGGACAGAGTGTTTATCGAAGGCCTGGAAGTCGACACCGTGATCGGGGCCTACGACTGGGAGCGCGGGATCCGCCAATGCCTGCGCCTGGACCTGAGCTTCGCGTGGGATAACCGCCCGGCTGCGGCCGGCGACGACCTGACCCTGGCGCTGGATTACGCCAGCGTGTCCGCGCGTATCCAGGCCTTTGCCGAGCAGTCCCAGTACCAACTGGTGGAGACCTTTGCCGAGCGCCTGGCCGAAGTGCTGATGAGCGAGTTCCAGATTCCCTGGCTGCACCTCAAACTGACCAAGCCCGGCGCAGTGCCGGCTGCCAAGGGTGTGGGCGTGGAGATTGAGCGCGGATGTCGCTGACTCAGGTTTACCTTGGCCTCGGTAGCAATATCGAGCGCGAGCTCCATCTGTGCGCCGGGCTCGACGCGTTGGCGAGTTTTCTGACGGATATGCGCTGCTCGGCGGTGTTCGAAAGCCAACCGGTGGGCATCAAAAGCGGGCCGTTCTTCAATCTGGTGGTGTCGGCCTATACCGACCTGCCATTGATGGAGTTGGATCGCCGGTTGAAATTCATCGAGGCCGAAAACGGTCGCTATGCGCCGGACCGCAAAGGCTTGCCGCTGGATATCGACGTGCTGCTTTACGGCGAGTTGGTGGGCAACTTCGATGGTTTGATCCTGCCGCGGGCAGAGATCCTGAAAAATGCCTTTGTGTTGTGGCCGTTGTCGATGATGGCACCGGATCGCTTGCACCCCGAAGCGGGCAAGACGATGGCTGCGCTGTGGAGTGATGCTCAGATTGATCAGGTGCTGGCGCCTGTCGGGTTTGAATGGCAGGGCCAGCAACTCACCCCGGACTCGCTCTTGTAGGGGCGCGCTTGCTCGCGAAAAACTGAGAGCGCTGCGTTATCGTTGACGCTCTTCGCGAGCAAGCTCGGCTCCTACAAGGGTTTGTGTTGTTCCTTGTAGGCTTTAAGTGCATTGAGCCGTTCGCGCTTGAGTGCCTCGCCCAACTCCGGGCCTTTGAAGCCTTTCTCGAGCAGTGGCGCAACGGCAACCTCGCGCGCTGCCTTCGCCGCGCCGCGCAAGTAATCCGCCTGTGGATAACTTCTTTGCTCCAGCCCCTTGCGGCCCCGGGCATCCATTTCGCAGGCGACCACAAACTCCTCAAAGCGCTGTGGCCTGCGGTATACGTCAAAACTTTGCAGCAACTCCAGCAGCGTCGAGGCTTTCAGCTCCAGCGCACGATGACCGTGGGTGTGATACTGGCCCGCCAACAGCGCTAATTCCTGGCAATCCCTCGGCACCTTGAAGCGTTCATTGACGGCCTTGATCAGCTTCAAGCCTCGATGCTCATGAGCAATGTGCTGCGGTAACTTATCCACAGGCGTCAGGCCCTTGCCCAGGTCGTGCAGCAGGCAGGCCCAGCGCACGGTCAGTGGCTGTTTGTGCAAGGCAGCTTGTTCCAGCACGCTCAAGGTGTGCACGCCAGTATCTATCTCGGGGTGATGGGCCTCGGGTTGTGGCACACCAAAGAGTGCGTCCACTTCCGGCATCAAGATCTTCAGCGCATTACAGTCCCGAAGTACCTGGATAAACACCTGGGGCTGATCTTCCATCAGCGCCCGGGAGATTTCTTTCCAGCTGCGCTCCGGTGTCAGGGCTTCCAATTCGCCGGACTCGCCGAGTTGCCGCATCAGCTCCAGCGTTTCCGGTGCCACTGTAAAACCCAGGTGCGCATAGCGTGCAGAAAAGCGCGCAACACGGAGAACTCGCAGGGGATCTTCGGCGAACGCGGGGGAAACGTGACGAAGAGTGCGTGCTTTGAGATCGCGCTGACCATTGTAAGGATCGGTCAGATTGCCATCGTCGTCTTCGGCCATCGCGTTGATGGTCAGATCACGACGGATCAGGTCTTCTTCCAGCGTAACCTCGGGGCTGGCGTGAAATACAAACCCGCCATAACCCCGACCACTTTTGCGCTCGGTGCGGGCCAGGGCATATTCGTCGCCGTTCTTCGGGTCCAGGAACACCGGGAAGTCAGCGCCGACCGGTTTGAAGCCCTTGGCAAGCATCTGCTCGGTAGTGGCGCCGACAACCACACGGTCGATATCAGTGACCTTGATGCCCAGCAAGCGGTCACGCACGGCGCCGCCGACTTTGTAGATTTTCATGAAAAAGCCTCCATTAGCGGCACAGGATACCGCCTGTACCTGACCAATGGAGGCTTTGCTGTTTCAGAGATGAACGACAGCCAGGTCCAGGCGGCCGTAGTCGTTGTCGTTATGATCGTTGCGCGGTGGCACATGGTGGGTCTTCATCACTTGGTCGCCCTGCAGGGTTTCCAGATGGATGTCGAAGCCCCATAGCCGATGCAGGTGCTTGAGCACTTCCTCGGTGGATTCCCCCAGGGGTTTACGGTCGTGCTGCTGGTGGCGCAGGGTCAGCGAGCGGTCGCCGCGCACATCGATGCTGTAGATCTGCACATTGGGCTCACGGTTGCCCAGGTTGTACTGCGCGGCCAACGTCTCACGAATGATGCGGTAGCCGGGCTCATCATGGATGGCCGGTACAACCAGGTCGTCCTTGAGGTCATCATCGAGAATACTGAACAGCTTGAGATCCCGAATAACCTGGGGTGAGAGGTACTGCAGGATAAAGCTCTCATCCTTGAAACTGCTCATGGCGAACTTGATCGTCGACAGCCAATCGCTGCCGGCGATTTCCGGGAACCAGCGGCGGTCCTCATCGGTGGGGTGTTCGCACATGCGCCGGATATCGCGGTACATGGCAAAACCCAGCGCGTAAGGGTTTATCCCGCTGTAATACGGGCTGTCGAAGCCGGGTTGGAACACCACGCTGGTGTGGGACGTCAGGAACTCCATCATGAAACCGTCGGTGACCAGGCCTTCGTCGTACAGGTCGTTCATCAGCGTGTAGTGCCAGAACGTCGCCCAACCTTCGTTCATCACCTGGGTCTGGCGCTGTGGGTAAAAGTACTGGGCGATCTTGCGCACAATGCGCACGATTTCCCGTTGCCACGGCTCCAGCAGCGGTGCGTGCTTTTCCAGGAAGTACAGGATGTTTTCCTGGGGTTCGGAGGGGAAGCGCGCGTTGTCCTTGTCGCTGTTCTTGCCGGCGCGTTTGGGAATGGTGCGCCACAGGTCGTTGATCTGCTTCTGCAGGTGCTCTTCGCGCTCCTTCTGGCGCAGGCGCTCCTCCTCGGCAGAAATAGGGTACGGGCGCTTGTACCGGTCGACGCCATAGTTCATCAGGGCGTGGCAGGAGTCGAGTAAGTCTTCCACGGCGTCGATACCGTGGCGCTCCTCGCACTGCATGATGTACTGCTTGGCGAACACCAGGTAATCGATGATCGAGCTGGCGTCTGTCCAGGTGCGGAACAGGTAGTTGCCTTTGAAGAAGCTGTTGTGCCCATAGCAGGCATGAGCCACCACCAATGCCTGCATGCAGATGGTGTTTTCTTCCATCAGGTAGGCGATGCATGGGTCGGAGTTGATCACAATCTCGTAGGCCAGGCCCATCTGGCCCCGGGTGTAGGACTTCTCGGTGCTGAGGAAATGTTTGCCGTAGGACCAATGGTGGTAACCCAAGGGCATGCCGACGGAGGCGTAGGCATCCATCATTTGTTCGGCCGTGATCACTTCGATCTGGTTGGGGTAGGTGTCCAGGGCATAACCTGCCGCGATGCGGCTGATTTCCCGGTCATAAGCCTGGATCAGTTCAAAGGTCCACTCGGAGCCGGTGGAAATGGGTTGGCGCTTAGTCTCTTTTTTGGCGGTCATGTCACTAACCTGCGCTGGAAGAGTTCACGGAAGACCGGATAGATATCGCCGGCCGAGACCAGTTGCTGCTGGGCGAACGTGTCGGCAAAGGCTTCGCCGATGCGCTCGTATTCGAACCACAGGGCCTGGTGCTCACGGGGGGTGATTTCGACGTAAGTGTAGTACTGCACAAACGGCATGATCTGGTTGATCAGGATATCGCGGCAGATCGGCGAATCGTCGTTCCAGTTGTCGCCGTCAGAGGCCTGGGCTGCGTAGATATTCCACTCGTTGGCCGGGTAGCGTTCGGCCATGATTTCCTGCATTAGCTTCAAGGCGCTGGAGACGATGGTGCCGCCGGTTTCCCGCGAGTAGAAGAACTCTTCTTCGTCGACTTCCCTGGCACTGGTGTGATGGCGGATGAATACCACGTCTATCTTGTCGTAGTTCCGCTTCAGGAACAGGTACAGCAGGATGAAGAATCGCTTGGCGATGTCCTTGGTGGCTTGGGTCATGGAACCGGACACGTCCATCAGGCAGAACATTACCGCCTTGGAGCTGGGATTAGGCTGCTTGACCAGCAGGTTGTACTTCAAGTCGAAAGTATCGAGGAACGGCACGCGGTGGATGCGCGCGCTGAGTTTCTCTATTTCTGCCTCGATTTCCTGGATATCGCCGAAGTTATCCGGCTCTTCGCGCTTCAAACGCACCAACTCTTCCTTCGCCGTCCTCAATTTGGCGCGGCTGCTGCCCGACAGGGCGATACGCCGCGCATGGGCCGAGCGCAGCGTGCGGATGATGTTGATTCGAGAGGGGTTGCCTTCGTTGCTGATCCCCGCCCGTACGGTCTTGAAAGTATCGGTGCCGGTCAGGTTCCGCTTGACCAGGTTGGGCAACTCCAGGTCCTCGAACATGAATTCGAGGAACTCTTCCTGGGTGATCTGGAACACGAATTCGTCCATGCCCTCGCCGGAGTTACCGGCCTTGCCCGGGCCTTTGCCACCGCCGCCGCCCTGCGGGCGCTGGATATGCTCGCCGGTGGTGAATTCCTTGTTGCCGGGGTGCACGACAGTCTGTTTGCCGCCCCGGCCGTGGTGCAGCACCGGTTCGTCGATGTCGCGTCCGGGAATGCTGATTTGTTCGCCATGCTCCATGTCTGTAATGGAGCGGCGGCTGACGGCCTCTTCAACGGCCTTTTTGATGTGGTCACGGTAACGCCGCAGGAAACGCTGGCGGTTTACCGTGCTCTTGTTCTTGCCATTGAGGCGTCGGTCGATCACATAGCTCATGAGGAGCCCTCCGGGCAGCTTCACGTTACAAGCTTCAAGCGGCGAGCTGGAAGCTTAGAGACAAGCGGTCAACTGCCAGGCCCATGACCTGGCAGTGCACGCCTATCGCTGCCTTACTGCGATTTGCGAACCCGCAGGTACCACTCGGAGAGCAGTCGTACCTGTTTGTCGGTGTAGCCGCGCTCGACCATTCGTGTGACGAAGTCGTTGTGTTTTTGCTGGTCCTCCTTGCTGGCCTTGGCGTTGAAGCTGATGACCGGCAGCAGATCCTCGGTGTTGGAGAACATTTTTTTCTCGATGACCACCCGCAGCTTCTCGTAGCTGAGCCAGGTGGGATTCTTGCCGTTGTTGTTGGCGCGGGCGCGCAGTACGAAGTTGACGATTTCGTTGCGGAAATCCTTCGGATTGCTGATGCCGGCGGGTTTTTCGATCTTCTCCAATTCTTCGTTTAGGGCTACGCGGTTGAGGATTTCGCCGGTTTCCGGGTCGCGGTATTCCTGGTCCTGGATCCAGAAGTCCGCATACAGCACGTAGCGGTCGAAGATGTTCTGGCCGTACTCGCTGTAGGACTCCAGGTACGCGGTCTGGATTTCCTTGCCGATAAACTCGATGTAGCGCGGCGCGAGGTATTCCTTGAGGAAGCGCAGGTAGCGTTCGCGGGTTTCCGCCTGGAATTGTTCCTGTTCGATCTGCTGCTCCAGCACATACAGCAGGTGCACCGGGTTGGCGGCGATCTCGTGGGGGTCGAAGTTGAAGACCTTGGACAGGATCTTGAACGCAAAGCGCGTCGACAGGCCGTTCATGCCTTCATCCACGCCCGCTGTGTCGCGGTATTCCTGGATCGACTTGGCCTTGGGATCGGTGTCCTTGAGGTTTTCGCCGTCGTACACACGCATCTTCGAATAGATATTCGAGTTTTCCGGCTCCTTGAGACGCGACAGCACGGTGAACTGGGCGAGCATCTTCAGGGTGTCGGGTGCGCAGTGGGCCTTGGCCAGTGAGCTATTGAACAGCAGCTTGTCGTAGATCTTGATTTCATCGCTGACCCGCAGGCAGTACGGCACCTTGACGATATAGATCCGGTCGATGAAGGCTTCGTTGTTCTTGTTGTTGCGGAAGGTGTGCCATTCCGATTCGTTGGAGTGAGCCAGCAGGATCCCTGTGAACGGAATCGCGCCCAGGCCTTCAGTACTGTTGTAGTTGCCTTCCTGGGTGGCGGTGAGCAGTGGGTGCAGCACCTTGATCGGCGCCTTGAACATTTCCACGAATTCCATCAGGCCCTGGTTGGCCCGGCACAGTGCACCCGAGTAGCTGTAGGCGTCGGCGTCGTTCTGCGGGAATTCCTCCAGTTTACGGATATCGACCTTGCCCACCAGCGCCGAAATGTCCTGGTTGTTCTCATCGCCCGGTTCGGTCTTGGCCACGCCGATCTGGTTGAGGATCGACGGGTAGAGTTTCACCACGCGGAACTGGCTGATGTCGCCGCCGAACTCGGCCAGGCGCTTGGTGGCCCAGGGCGACATGATGGTGTTGAGGTAACGTCGTGGGATGCCGAAGTCTTCTTCGAGGATCGCGCCATCTTCCGTGGCGTTGAACAGGCCCAGGGGCGACTCGAAGACCGGTGAGCCCTTGATGGCGTAGAAGGGCACCTTCTCGATCAGTTGCTTGAGTTTTTCGGCCAGGGACGATTTACCACCGCCAACGGGGCCGAGCAGGTAGAGGATCTGTTTCTTCTCTTCCAGGCCCTGAGCGGCGTGGCGGAAGTAGGAGACGATCTGGTCGATGCATTCTTCCATCCCGTGGAAGTCTTCAAAGGCCGGATAGCGGCGGATCACCTTGTTGGAAAATATTCGCGACAGGCGCGAATTATTGGCGGTTTCCACCAGCTCCGGCTCGCCAATCGCCAATAGCAGGCGTTCGGCGGCAGACGCGTAGGTGCTGCGATCCTGTTTGCACAGCTCGAGATACTCCTGAAGCGTGAGTTCTTCCTGCTGTGTGGATGCGAAGCGTTGTTGGAAGTGGCTAAAAATACTCATGACGTCGTCACCTCGCTCGATACGTGGAGCCGACGCCGGATCTATCAGTCGATGCTGGCAGTCATTGACGAACGCCAATGGCCGTTTTCCCCCCAGAACACCCTAAACGCTACCGATGACCCGCACGCCGGTGTACCGGCTCTCCCCTGATTCGGATGGCCTGCGCTTAAGGATAGTCGGAATCGGAGAGGGCAAGGGACGATGAGCAATTAGTTTGCCTGCGCCGTTCGTCAGAAACGGCGCGAGCCCAAGCGTCACGCGGGGTAGCAGTGTGTGAAAAAAATTATTGCGAATCGCCGGATGAAATTTCTGCAGGATAGGTCGTACGCCATAGCTCAAAGCCGCCGTCCAGGCTATAGACGTCGGAGAAGCCCTGGCTGATCAGGTAGGCGGCGGCGCTTTGGCTGGAATTGCCGTGGTAGCAGGCCACGATCACCGGCGCGTCAAGGTCGGCGGCGCGGATGAAATCGGCGATGTTGACGTTGTCCAGGTGCTGGGCGCCGGCGATGTGAGCGGCGGCGTAAGTAGGCTGGTCGCGGATATCGACCACCACCGCACCTTGCTCGCGCAGGGCTTGGGCTTGTTCGGGAGGGATACGTTTGAATTCGCTCATGGTGGGCTCCTTGTGCATGGCTGCGGGGACTAGCGTTTGGCGGCAGCTGGCAGTGTAACGGGAAGGGGAGATTCGCACTGGCAGCTCAGGCGCTCGCCGGTGTCGATGTTCATCAAGGTCATGGCGCCGCCCCACACGCAGCCGGTGTCGAGGGCAAACACGCCAGGTTCGTCGCACTTGCCTTCAAGGGCCGCCCAGTGACCAAAGATGATCCTGGTGTCGCGGGTCTTGCGTTCCTTGTGGGCAAACCACGGTTTGTAGCCGGGCAGCGCCGTGTCGGCGCCTTCCTTGCTCTTGAGGTCCAGCTTGCCCTCGGCAGTGCAGAAGCGCATGCGTGTGAAATAGTTGGTAATCACCCGTAGGCGGGCCGCGCCAGTGAGGTCGTTGTCCCACTTCACTGGCTCGTTGCCATACATGCCGTCGAGGTAGGCGGTGTACAGGCTGTCATCGGCCAGGGCGTTTTCGACTTCGGCGGCGCACTTGAGGGCTTTTTTCAGCGTCCACTGCGGCGGGATACCCGCATGGACCAAGGCCATATTGCGGCTTTCGTCGTAATGCATGATCTTTTGCCGACGCAGCCAGTCAAGCAGTTGCGCGCGATCTGGCGCTTCGAGGATTTCGCGCAAGGTATCGCCCTTTTTCAGGCGCTCGATGTTACTGCCGGCCGCCAGCAGGTGCAGGTCATGGTTGCCCAGTACGCACACCAGGGAATCGCGCACGCTATACAGGTAACGTAGCGTTTCCAGGGACTCGGGGCCGCGATTGACCAAGTCGCCTACCAGCCACAGGCGATCATTCGCCGGGTCGAAGGCCACCCGTTCAAGCAGGCACTTGAGGGGCTCCAGGCAGCCTTGCAGGTCGCCGACCGCGTACGTTGCCATCAGTGCAGGGACCCTGGTACGGCGAGGCGAAAAGGCTTGATGATGGCGTCGAACAGTTTGCCGTCAGTGGCTTTCATCTGATACGAGCCTTGCATGGTGCCGACCTTGGAGGTCATTACCGTGCCGCTGCTGTAGGTGTGGCTGGCGCCGATGTCGATCAACGGTTGTTGGCCGACAACGCCTGCGCCGCGAACTTCCTCGACCTGACCGTCACCGTCGGTGATCACCCAGTGGCGTGACAGCAGCTTGGCCGGCACCTGGCCGTTGTTTTTCACCGTGATGGTGTAGGCAAAGGCGAAGCGGTTCTGTTCAGGTTGCGATTGGTCCGCCAGGAAGCGGGTGACGACGCTGACGTCGATCTGGTAGCGAGGATCGGACATGCAAGAGGCCTTAAAAGCAAAAGCGGAGGACAGCAGATGCGGATCAGTCTAGGCCAAGAGGTGGGCACTAGGCCAGACATGTGTCTGGCCATGCCTGGGTGCTTCAGTCGGCGGACGGCGCAGGCTGGATGGCAAGCTGGTCGGCCAGACGCACGAACGCGGCCAGGTCCAGTTGCTCGGGGCGCAGGCTGCCGTCGACGCCGGCGGCTTCGATCTCGGCGTTGCTCAGCAGCGCCTTGAGCGTGTTGCGCAGGGTCTTGCGGCGTTGGTTGAACGCTTCACGTACCACGCGTTCCAGCAATTTGTGATCCTTGGCCGGGTGCGGCAGTACGGCGTGAGGCACCAGGCGCACGATGGCCGAATCGACCTTCGGCGGTGGGTTGAACGCACCCGGGCCGACATTGAACAGGTGTTCGACGCGGCAGTGGTACTGAACCATGATCGACAGGCGACCCCAATCACCACCACCAGGGCCGGCGGCCAGGCGTTCCACCACTTCTTTCTGCAGCATGAAGTGCATGTCGCGGATGATCCCGGCGTTGTTCAGCAGGTGGAAAATCAGCGGCGTGGAGATGTTGTACGGCAGGTTACCCACCACACGCAGGCTGTTGGGCGCGGCGTTGAGGGTATTGAAGTCGAACTTCAGTGCATCGCCCTGATGCAGGTTGAAGTTGGGCTTGTTGGCGAACTGCTGGTTGAGGATGGGGATCAGGTCCTTGTCCAGTTCAACCACGTCCAGTTGGCCGCCGCTGGCGAGCAAGCCTTGGGTCAGCGCGCCCTGGCCCGGGCCGATTTCCAGCAGACGGTCTTCTGGCTTGGCATGGATGGAGCGCAGGATACGGTCGATCACGCCAGCGTCGTGCAGGAAGTTTTGCCCGAAGCGCTTACGCGCCCGGTGTTGGTAATGCTCGGTCATATACGGGTCTCGGCCATCTGATAGGCGGTTTCCAGGGCCACGTGCAGGCTGCCGGTATCGATCTTGCCGCTGCCCGCCAGGTCCAGGGCGGTGCCATGGTCGACGGAGGTGCGGATGATCGGCAGGCCCAGCGTCACGTTGACCGCGGCGCCGAAACCTTTGTACTTCAGCACCGGCAGCCCCTGGTCATGGTACATCGCCAGCACTGCGTCGCAGTGCTCCAGATATTTTGGGGTAAACAGAGTGTCTGCTGGCAGTGGGCCGCGCAGGTCCATGCCTTCTTGGCGCAGACGCTCCAGGGTTGGTTCAATGATGTCTATTTCTTCATGGCCCAAGTGTCCGCCTTCGCCGGCGTGGGGGTTGAGCCCGCATACCAGAATGCGCGGTTGGGCGATGCCGAATTTTTGTTGCAGGTCGGCATGCAGGATGCGCGTAACGCGCTCCACACGCTCGGCGGTGATGGCGTCGGCAATGTCGCGCAATGGCAGGTGCGTGGTCACCAGCGCGACCCGCAGGCCGCGTGTGGCCAGCATCATGACGACTTGAGCGGTGTTGGTCAGCTCGGCCAGGAATTCGGTATGGCCGGAAAACGCAATGCCCGATTCGTTGATCACGCCCTTGTGGACTGGCGCGGTGATCATGCCGGCGAAGTCGCCGTCGATGCAGCCTTGCCCCGCGCGGGTCAAGGTTTCCAGGACGAACGCCGCGTTGGCCTTGTCGAGTTTTCCGGCAACGACCTTGGCGTGCAGCGGGGTGTTCCACACATACAAGCTGCCAGCGGCTGCCGGCAGGTCGGGCCAGTTGCCCGGTGCCACGTCCAGCAGATTGACGACCACACCCAGCTGCGCGGCCCGCTCAAGGAGGAGGTCGCGGCTGGTAATGGCAATCAGGGGGTGAGGCTGGGGCTGCGAGGCGAGCAGCAGGCACAGGTCTGGACCAATGCCGGCCGGCTCGCCGGGTGTCACGGCGAAACACTGGGGTTTCACGGAGCTGCCTGGTCGGTGCCTGTTTGCTCGGCGCCTGGCAGCTTGTTTTCCACGTAGGCTTCGTCACGGATCTGACGCAGCCAAGTTTGCAGCTCTTCGTCGTATTTGCGGTTACGCAGTACGTTCAGGGCCTGCTGCTCGCGGGCTTGGCTGGTGTTGTCGGTGGCGCGACGGCCAAGGACTTCCAGCACATGCCAGCCATATTGGGTTTTGAACGGCTTGGACAGTACGCCTTGCGGAGTATCGGCCATCACCTGCTGGAACTCGGGCACCAAGGCTTTCGGGTCGATCCAGTTCAGGTCGCCGCCGTTGAGGGCGGAACCCGGGTCTTCCGAGAAGCTCTTGGCCAGGGTGGCAAAGTCTTCACCGCTTTCGATGCGGTCATAGATCTTCTGGGCCAGTTCCTTGGTTTGTGCTTCGGTGCGAATTTCGCTTGGTTTGACCAGAATATGACGAACATGCACTTCGTCTTTCAGCGAGGTCTCGCCACCGCGACGTTCCAGCAACTTCAGGATGATGAAGCCGCCTGGGGTGCGGGCTGGCTGGGTGATGCCACCCACTTCCATGGCACTCAGTTCACGGTCGAACGGAGGTGGCAGTTGAGCAGCTTTACGCCAGCCCATATCGCCACCTTCAAGGGCGTTGTCGCTGCCGGACTGGGCAATGGCCATCTGGGCAAAGTCAGCACCGGCTTTCAGGCGATCATAGATAGCCTGGGTTTTCGCCGCTGCCGCGTTCAGTTGCTCGGAGTTGGCGCTGTCCGGGGTCGGGATCAGGATATTGGCCAGGTGCAGTTCTTCGGAAAGCTGCATCTTGCCCAAATCTGAGGCCAGGAAGTTCTTCACTTCCTGCTCGGACACCTGAACTCGCTCGGCAACGCGACGCTGACGCACACGGCTGATGATCATTTCGCGGCGGATCTGGTCACGGGCGTCTTCATATGAAAGACCGTCGTGGGCCAGGGCTGCGCGGAATTGATCAATGCTCATGTTGTTGCGTTGAGCGATGGTGCCGACCGCCTGGTTCAATTCTTCGTCCGAAATACGGATGCCGGAACGCTCGCCGATCTGCAGTTGCAGGTTTTCGACGATCAGGCGCTCCAGTACCTGTTGGTCCAGCACGCTGGTAGGTGGCACGCCACCGCCACGCTTGGCGATGGTTTGCTGCACTTCCTTGACGCGCTGGTCCAGTTGGCTCTGCATGATCACGTCGTTATCGACGATGGCCACTACTTTATCCAGTTGCTGAACCGCAGCGTGAGCCGATACGGTGCCCAGGAACAGCGCGCCCAGCACTAGCGGGCGCAGACAATCAGAAAGCTTGGTCTTCACGTTCACGATAACCTTCAATGCCTTTGTCGAGGAAGCTCTCTACCTTGGCGCCGGTCAGGCCGCCGAGTCCTTTGAGGACGATCTGCAGGAAGAGCCCGTGGTCACCCTTTTCGTTAAGCGGGGCGATCTGGCTGTATTCGTCGTTGGAAACCCAGTAACGGTTGATGACGCGCAGTTTCCAGCAGCAGTTGTCGTACTCGAAACCACCGAAGGCTTCCAGGGTACGGTTGCGAGCGTAGTCATACTGCCAGCGGGTGATCAGGTTCCACTGGGGAATGATCGGCCACATCATCGAGAAGTCGTGTTGTTGGATTTTGTAGTAATCCTTCACGAAGTTCGGATCGCCTGGCTGTCCGTAGTCACCGCCGAACTGCCATTTGCCGGTCAGCTGGTTGTAGACGACCTGGTCGTTACGATAGCGATAACCGACGTTGATGATCTTGTTCGGGTTGTCTTCCGGCTGGTAGTGAAGCATCGCGCTACCGGAACGAGGGCTGTGCTCCTCGGTGTCCCAGTTGTAGTCGGCAGTGGCGCGCCAGTCGCGGTTGAAGCGGAACTCGTAGTCCAGCGCAACAGGCGATACATCGGACTGCGCATCGGCACGGTCGGCTGCCAGCACGCCCGGCAGTTGAACTTCGCGGTCCTTGAAATACACAGCCTGGCCGACGCTGACGCGTTGACGTTCGAAGCCGTTTTCTTCGATCCAGCGGTTGGTCAGGCCGAGCGACAGTTTGTTCTCATCGCCGATGCGGTCGGAACCACTGAAGCGGTTGTCACGGAAAAGCGAGGCGTAGCTGAACGAGTACTCGCTGGTATCAAAGACAGGAATATCGCTCTGGTCTTTGTTTGGAACGTAAAGGTAGAACGCACGCGGCTCCAGGGTCTGGCGATATTCCTTGCCGAACCAGTTGGTGTTGCGGTCGAAGTACAGGCCGCTGTCGACGCTGGCAATTGGAACGGCGCGGCTTTGAGAGCTTTTGAATTCGTCCCCAGCAGCCAGCGAGTTCTTGCCGATGGTATCGAGATCGAGGTCGTACTTGGTGTAAACGTATTTCAGCTTCGGCGTGATGAAACCGTACGTCGTATTAAGCGGAAGCGAAATGCTCGGTGCCAGGTTCAGGCGCGTGCCATTTGCGCGGGTCAGGCCCCTCACGTTGGTATCCAGTCGAGCGCTGGTGACACCGTCTTTATCGGTGAAGTCGCCGTTCTCAAGATCCCGATCAAATCTTACAGCTTCGGTTTCATAAGCGAACTGCAAGCCCCCCGGGCTGTAAGGTAGGGCACCATTGAAGGTGATCTGTGGCAGCCGGTCATACGGTGTGATCTGGGAAATCGTCGCCAGCTGATAAGCCTGGACATTCAAGCGCGCCTGGAAGGAGTCGCCGCGATAGGCCACGGAGCCCTGTTGGTTGACGAAGGTCCGGCTCTCAACACCCTCCTGATAGGACTTGAGGTCTTGGAAGTAGTAAGGGTCACTGATCTTGGTGTAGTCGACCTGGGTCAGTACACGCGAATCCAAGCCACCTTTGTGCTGCCAATTGAGCATGTAGCGGGTTTTGTCGTAATCGGTCTGCAGCTTGCGTTCGTCGCTGTCGTCGTTCAGGTACGCGCCGCCGAACTGACCTTCGCTGGACTTGGTGAGGTAGCGGAATTCGCCTTCCATCATCATGCCGCGCTTGGTCATGTATTGCGGGTACAACGTGGCATCGTAGTTTGGCGCCAGGTTGAAGTAGTACGGCGTGACCAGGGTGAAGCCGGTTTCGCTGCCGGTGCTGAAGCTCGGTGGCAGGAAGCCGGACTGACGACGGTCGTCGATCGGGAAATAGATGTAAGGGGTGTACAGGATCGGGATGTTCTTGATCCGCAACGTCGCGTTGGTGGCCGTACCGAAACCGGTGGCCGGGTTCAACGTTATGTTGTTGCCCTTGAGCTGCCAGGCGTTGCTGTCCGGCTCGCAGGTGGTGTACGTACCGTCCTTGAGACGGATGATCGCGTTTTCGGCGCGCTTGGCGTACAGCGCGTTACCGCGGATACGCGACTTGTGCATCACGTATTCGGCGTTGTCGATCTGCGCCGCGCCGGTGTCCAGCTGAACCTGGGCGTGGTCGCCGACGATCAAGGCACCGTTGTCGCGCAGTCGCACGTTACCGTTCAGCTCACCACGGTTCTCGGCCTGATACAGGCTGGCTTCTTCCGACTCCAGCTGCATGCTGCCCTGGCGCATGACGACGTCACCGGCCAGGGTTGCGACTTGTTGTTCCTGCTCGTAACGAGAGGCCTTGGCACCGATGAAGGTGGGCGCATCGCTTTTGTTCGTCTTGTCGTTCATGCCAGGACGAGTTGGCTCGATGTACGCACCGCCGCAGTAAGGACCGGTTTCTGCCAGCTGGGCTGCGGTCAACTTTTCGCGAGGCACCCAGTCCAAGTGGCTGTAGTCGGCGCTGCGCGAACGCAGGCCACGGCCCTTGGACTCGGTGACCAGTGCGGTCTTCGGCTCGGCTTCGGCACTGCCGCCAGCGTCGGCCTGCGCCGTGCTGTTGGCCGAGCTGACGGCCGCGCCGTCATGCACCGGGCGCGGTGGCAATGGGGCGGCGGCGGTCTTCGGCGCGCAGTCCCAGGCACCCGAAGCAGAGACTGAGCAGTCATACTGTTCCGCGGCGACCACGAATGAGGTGGCGAAGGGTTGCATGACCAGCAGACTGCCGGTTACCAGCAACGGAAATTTTCTACGAAACGCGGGGGATTTCAATGCCATCTTATTAGTCCGGGCTTCCTGCGTGCCATCTGCCCGCGGTTTGGGCCGCACGCCTCTCGATGGTCTGAAAGTTGGGTAGGAACAGACCATTTCTGGTCTGCTCCCCCCTAAAAACCGTACGTGCGCCTTTCAGCGCATACGGCTCAAGTCTTTACGAAGCCCCCCCTTGGGGGAGCCGGTTTGTACACTGTTAGTCCACGAGCGTGAAGCTGCTGGTGGCAAATGGGATGCAATAGTACCCGGTTGTCCAGCGAGTCACCACCGCCTTGTGAGCGATAAATGATGTGGTGGTCGTGCCACCCAGTCTCCCTAGATATTGGGCTTTTGCATAGTACGCACAGTCCTTTTTGGGATTGAAATAGATGAAGAATTTGTTTGCGGTACTTCAATTTCCCGAGCATCCGGGACATCCGCAATGCCTCTCCCATTTCCTCCATAGAGGGATCAAACGGATTGAAATCCCCGCTGATCTTCCTGTGCCTCTCAATCGGCGTGGCCTCTAGGGCGTATAACCGAATTGCCTCTTTGCCTCCTGACTCCGTTATGACCGTGGTGGCGAACACCCAGCTTCGACTTTCATAGGTTTGGAAATACTTCTCCCTTACCCAGTCGAGACTTTTGTTTGGATGCCGCCTTTTCGCCCAACGCCAAAGCGCTTGGAATATTTGGTGGTCCATGCGGCTGTAAGCCTTCTTGGCGACCACAGGCTGGTGATACAGCGCCCAGCCTCGCAGTATCGGATTAAGCAGGCGGATCAACTCCTCCTGTTTCACCGCTTTGTTAGTACTGATGACTTCTTTTACCTTCCTATAGAACGCTTTCACGTTCTTTTTGGCAGGTTTGATCAGGAGTTTCCCTCCGTATTTGCGGAAATTCCAACCAAGGAAGTCGAAACCTTCATCTATGTGGACGACGTGGGTTTTCTCAAGCGACAGCTGCAATCCTCGCACCGCGAGAAACCGCTCAACCCAAGGTTTGATCTCATTTTCGAGCATCTCTTTCGAGCTACCGGTAATCACAAAATCATCCGCATATCGCACCACGTTAATTTTCAGCTTCTTCGCCTTCGTCACGCCCAGGTGTTGCTTGAGCTGTGATTCCAGTCCATCCAGCACCAAATTCGCCAAGGTGGGCGAGATAATCCCGCCCTGTGGTGTACCGGCATTCGTTGCCTGTAGCTGGCCTTTGTGAATCACTCCAGCTTTCAACCATTTTCGGAGGATTTCTTTGTCCGTTGGGACATTTTCGATCAGCCAGTCATGGTTGATGTGGTCAAAGCAGCCTTTGATGTCCGCTTCCAAGACCCATTGGGCCGAAGCCTTCTTGGATAGACAAACGAACAACTGTCCCATCGCATCAGCCGTGGAGCGCTCGATCCGAAAGCCGTAGCTGTTTGGATCGCCGGTGGTTTCAGCGATAGGCGCCAGGGCTAGCAGGTATAGCGCCTGCATGGCTCTGTCAGTCATGGTTGGAATGCCCAGAGGGCGTTCCTTTCCATTCGACTTCGGGATAAACACACGCCGTAATGGCCGTGGTTTATACCCGTGGCGCTTCAACCCATTTGCCGCCTTCCACTTGGCATCGGGTGTATCCCAGAGCACGCGGTCGACTCCCGCCGTGCGCTTGCCCTGGTTTTCAGTGACTCTCCGTATGGCCAAATATCTGGCCGAACGAGAGCGGGTCAGCATCCGTTGCAGGGCTTTCACCCGGCGCCAATTGCCTTCCCGACAAGCCTTCGCAATCCGAATCTGCATCGCCCGTACGTTCTGCTGCACACGACACCAATCGATGTCATGCCAATGCTGCGGAACGCCAGAAGGCGCAGACCCGGCCAGTTGGCTAGGTACTAACATGCTGCCTTCCTCTCAAGTTTCCCCGAGCAGAAGACGTACGCATCCCCTGACGGGAATGGACGCTCCCGTCAGGAGTGGATGAATAAGAAGCCCATTACTGCCGGACTTCGAAGATGATTGAGACAGGTTTACTCAGCGTTCATGCGATAAAAGACCACGCAGAAGTCTGCCCGGTTTCCCGTGGGGTAATGTTCCAACCCCTATCCGCGCCATTACAGCCCGGCGTTCGCTTTTTCTGCGATCCCATACCCGCACAGCCAATAGATCCCCTTGCGGTTCACCTGCCCGAAGGCAGCCATACGGGCTTACCACGTTCCCTGCCTGTCACACGATTGGTTTAGGGTCTGCCTTTTCACCGGAGGCCTTGTAGCGACGTATTCCCACATCCCACAGGAATATCTGGCCCCATACCTTTTGGTCCATGCCTAACAGCAGTTTTGGCATGTTTATCATTACGGCGTTTATCAGCAGTTCACTTACGTTACCCATGCCAACCAGCCTAGCGTCTCGACCCGGTACTGCTCCGAGCGTCTGTACTTTGCCTCACGGCAAAAGCACACCCTGATGGGGACTACATTGTCGGAAAAGCTTCACACCCCACCGTTACCAGTGACGCATGTTTTCCTAGGCTATCGTTGGTCGCACAACGAGTCCGCTGCTATCTCAGAGCAAGATAGTTGGACAATGACAGACAGAGTTTTCGCTCGTGTCTCCGGTTTGATATGAGCGGGGGACTGCAAGGCAGCACGCTCAAAGAGTATTTCCTCCTGTTTAAGGCAGGAGGAATCCCTGCGGGGATTCTTCCCGCATGGGTAGGTCGTGAGACCTATGTGGATGCACTATCTGATTAGGAACATGGCAGTAACCATGACGATGGTTGAAACCAGCGTCATCAAGCCGAAGTTCCAGGTCATTCTGTTCAGAGTATCTGAAATGAATTTCCGCATTTCTACCTGAACTGCAGATACATCTGCTTTTTGAGCCAGACGTTTATGCATAACGACCTCATCAGTAGTGAAGTAGGCACTCCCAGTCCGAAAATCGGACCATAGCCGCGCTTCTGAGTGCTAAGCGGCTTTGGGGTTCGCTATTGTCGCCGCAGCGACAACGAGTCCTTCTAAGCAGTGGGACCCCTGGGCTGTTTTGTTTCCCGGATTGGCTACCGGGCTATCGGTTTCCTTGCGGAAAACCCTTGACGATGACGTCTCACCGCCAACCTGGAGACACGCTACGCGTGTCGCACAAGATGCGTGATAATAAAGCATGCCCCGCTTGACGGCTAGCGCCGTCGGAGACCCTTGTAATGCCCGAGCAAGATCTACGTTTACAACAGCTGGAAGTCTGGCTGGATGAGCAGTTGCCGATCCTTTTCAACGCTCAAGGCTGGGGTGCCGTACCCCCGGCCACATTGACTGCGGCCAGCAGCGACGCGAGTTTCAGGCGCTATTTCCGTTGGGACGGCGGCGGTCGAACTTTCGTGATAATGGACGCGCCACCCCCCCAGGAAAACTGCAAACCTTTCGTCGATATCGCGTATTTGCTATCCACTTCGGGAATAAATGTTCCGAAAATTTATGCGCAAGACTTGCCCCGAGGCTTTCTTTTGCTCAATGACCTGGGCAGAAAAACCTATCTGGACGTGATAAACGACGAAAACGCCGATCAGTTGTTTGCTGATGCCATCGACGCCTTGCTGGCTTATCAGCAGTTGCCGATGGACGCGCCACTGCCCAGCTATGACGTCGCCTTGCTGCGACGCGAGCTCGAATTGTTTCCTGAATGGTACGTGCGCCGACACTTGGGTATCGAGCTGGATACTCAGCAGCAGGCACTTTGGCAGCGTGTCAGCGATCACTTGATCGACAGCGCCCTGGCGCAACCCAAAGTGCTGGTGCACCGCGACTATATGCCACGCAACCTGATGATCAGCGAGCTGAACCCTGGCGTGCTGGATTTCCAGGATGCAGTGTATGGTCCGGTCACCTACGACATCACCTGCCTGTTCAAGGACGCCTTCCTCAGTTGGCCCCAGGCCCGCGTACGCGAATGGCAACGCAGCTATTGGGAGCGTGCGGCCCAGGTCGGCATTCCGGTACAGCCGGATTTCGAAGACTTCCTGCGCGCCAGCGATCTCATGGGCGTGCAGCGCCATCTCAAGGTCATCGGCATCTTTGCACGCATTTGCCATCGTGACGGCAAGCCACGCTATCTGGCCGATGTACCGCGCTTCTTTGCTTATATAGAGGCGGTGCTCGCGGATCGTGCGGAGTTGAGCGAATTGGGCGAGTTGCTGACCAGCCTGCGCCAACCCGTTGAGGCCAGCGTATGAAGGCCATGATCCTGGCCGCCGGCAAAGGCGAGCGGATGCGCCCGCTGACGTTGCACACCCCTAAGCCGCTGGTGCAGGCCGGCGGCAAGCGCCTGATCGAGTACCACCTGGAGGCGCTGGCCAAGGCCGGTTTCACCGATATCGTTATCAACCATGCCTGGCTCGGCCAGCAGATCGAAAGCTATCTGGGCGATGGTGCGCAGTTCGGCCTGCGCATTCGCTACTCCCCGGAGGGCGAACCGCTGGAAACCGGTGGCGGGATTTTCCAGGCGCTGCCGTTGCTGGGGGATGAGCCGTTCCTGGTGGTCAACGGCGATATCTGGACCGACTACGACCTCAACCGGCTCAAGCAACCGCTCCAAGGCCTGGCCCATTTGGTGATGGTCGATAACCCGGCACATCATCCCTCGGGCGGTGATTTCTACCTTGATCAGGGCTTGCTTCATGATGCGGCGCCCGGTGCCGATAACCTGACCTTCAGTGGCATTTCAGTGCTAGACCCCCGGCTGTTCGAGGGTTGCAGCGCCGGTGCCTTCAAGCTGGCGCCGCTGCTGCGTGCGGCCATGGCAAAAGGTTTGGTAACGGGGGAACACATGGCGGGACGCTGGATTGATGTCGGCACGTTGGAGCGCCTGGCGCACGTCGAAACCCTGCTCACAGCGGGGCAGTAGCATGTTGTGGCCAGGGACGCTGATCGGCGCCGGGGCTGGTTTTGCCATAGCCAGTATTCCGGGGGCCTTGTTGGGTGCGCTGTTGGGGCAGGCGCTGGATCGCCGCATGCAACTGCACAGTTGGGCACAGTTGCGCGAGCGCTTGGGCGGGCGTCCGGCGTTACGCAATGACGAGTTATTGTTTGTGTTGCTCGGGCGCCTGGCTAAAAGCAATGGGCGTGTGGTGGATGGGCATATCCAGCAGGCGCGGCAAGAAATGCGCTCGCTGGACATGACCGAGTCGGCCCAGCGCCGCGCGATTGCGGCGTTCAACCGAGGCAAATCCGGTTCCGACCGGGTACGCCGCTACCTGCGTGTGCTCAAGGCCCAACCCCATGCGGCGGAAGGGGTATTGCGGGCCTGCTGGCGGATGGTCTGGGCGGACGGCAAGGCGGACGCCGCCGAGCGCGATTTGATCGACCTGTGGGGTAAGTGGTTGGGCTGGACACCGCAACAGCTCCAGGCATTGGCGGCCGACTACACTCCTGAGCGCAAGCCGCTGGTCAATCGCGGTACGACCTATCAGGAAGCGTTGCGCTTGCTCGGTGTGACAGCTACCACAGAGCCCTCGGCCATCAAGCGTGCCTATCGCCGTCTGCTGAGCCGTCACCATCCGGACAAGGTGGCCGGCAGTGGTGCCAGCCCTGCGCAAGTGCGTGAGGCGACCGAGCGCACCCGTGAACTGCACAACGCCTATGCGTTGATTCGCGAGCGCCGGGATTTCCGTTAGAGGCCACTCTTTCACGGATAACCACATTGGTTTTGCGCTGATCCTCAGTCGGCGCTGGCCTGCGGGCTCAACCAGCCGCGAATCCGGCGATACAACTGTTCCTGCTCGGCGGCGTTGTTGCCGGGCAGGGTCTTCAATGACACCTGCTTATAACCATCATTCTTCAAACGCTTCGCGGCCTGGGCGCGTGCCAGGGCGTTTTTGCGTGCTTGAGCGTTGTCTTGATAGAAGACGTCGGCCGTCGGCAGTTTCAGGCCGGGGGCCAGTTGCTGCACGTCGGGATGGCGCCCGGTGGGCGTCTTGGCCGCGACCATCACGAGCTTCTGCACCTGGGAGGGTTGTTTTTCACTCAGGTAACGCGCCGCCCACCAGGCGCCGGTGCCATGGCCCACCAGCACCACAGTGCGTGCGCTCTGGGTCTGGGCAAAGGCCACGGCGGCATCGATGCGCGCAAAGATGCGCGAGGCGTCGGTCTTGTCCTGCTCGTCGGCGCCCGGCACCACCGCCGGGTCGGTGCCTTCCGCCTCGGCGCTGGCAGCTTGCTCGATCGGTTTGTCGGCGGTGCTCGCTTCTTTACTGCTGGTGTCGACGGTGGCGTTGGGCGCTTCCATGACGCGCGGCGGCAGGGTGTCTACGCTCACGTCCGGTAGCGAAAGACTGAGACTGCCCCAATTGGCATCCGGCAATTTCTGTCGCAACGGACCGATTGCTTGCGGCCAGTCAGCATTTTCGCCGGCGCCCGGTACGATAATCACCACACCTTCGGGCTCGGCGCTGTTGGCCGGTTTCCACAGGGCAAGGAATGAATCACTGCCGGCCTGCAACTGTTGTTGTTCCTGCTGCGGAATTTTGCGTTCCAGCGCGCTGGCCTCTTCCTGGCTACGCTCGGGCAGGGGCTGGCGTTCGACGGGTTTTTCGGCGGCTGGCGCGGGGGCCTCAGCGGCCTGCGCAGAAAAGGCACTGGTAAACAGCAGTGACAGGCACAATGCTGGCAGTGCCGAACGGTTTCGATAGGGCATCGTTGATTTCCGGCCAGAAGTGATTCCAGCAGCCTAATGGGTTGGTCAGTATTTGTCAGTGATGTGAGACGTGGATCATGGGTTTTCGCTGTCTGCTGGTTATCGGCTGTTTGTGCCTTGCCTTGATGGCAAACGCTTCCCCCGCGCCTGCCGCACCGCAGGCGCAGCTTAATGCGCAGCAGCGCGAATGGCTGGCCCGGCACCCGGAGTTGCGGGTGGGCGTGGTGTTGCAGGCGCCTTACGCGCAATACGACCGGCGTCTGCAGCGCTTGTCCGGGGCGAATGTCGAATTGATGCAGTGGCTGGCCAAGGCGCTGAATATCGAGCTGACCTGGCGCAACTTCCCTGATCAGGAGCAGTTGGAGGCGGCCGTACGCGATGACGAGGTGGACATTGCCCCTGGCCTGCAGCAAACCCCGGCCGGTTTGCGCCTGTGGCAGTTCACCGACCCGTATATGCGTGTGCCTCAACATATTGTCGGCATTCGCGAGGGCGGTGGTGCCGTGGACCTGGAGAAGCTCGACGATCAATCCCGTGTTGCCGTGCGCATGCCCAGCGCCGTGGCCGATTACCTGCGCAGTACCTACCCCGGCCTCAATCTGCAAGGCGTGCCCATGGAGCGCCAGGCCTTGCAATTGTTGGTCAGCCAGCAGGCGCGTTATGCCGTTGTGGATGAAGCGCAATTAAGCCGCTTGTCCGCAGAGGCGGAGTTCAGCGGGCTGGCGGTGGTGGGGGACATCGGCCTGCCGCAATTGCTGCGGGTGGCTACTCGCCGGGATTGGCCTGAACTGGCCAGCATCATGGAAAGTGCCCTGAGCGCCATCCCGGCCCGCGACCTGGATCAACTGCACAGTCGCTGGCTGCAACCCAAATATCCACGTTTATCCGAATCCAAGGGCCTTTGGCAGAACCTCAGCCTGCTCCTCGGCCTGTTTCTGCTCGCCAGCCTGGCCGTGGTGTTCTGGCTGCGCCGCCAGCAACGCGTGCTGGAGCATGACCTGCTGGCTGCCCGCGAAGAAAGCGCGGCCCGTGCCGCCGGTGCCGAAGCGCTGCGCTTGACGCAGTTTTCCATCGACCAAAGCACCGTCGGCATCCTGTGGGTCAATTGGGATAGCCATGTGCGCTACGCCAATCGTGCGGCCGAAAGCATGCTCGGTTACGAGCCCGGCGCACTGATCGAACGACCGCTGGTCGACCTCGACCCGACCCTGGATATGGACCGTTGGCTCAACCTGTGGAAGTGCGCACGGGCCAGCGAAGAGGGGCCGCAGAATTTCGCCACCGATTGTTTGCGCGCCGATGGCAGCATCCTGCCGGCCAACGTGTCCTTGAGCTTTCTGCGATTTGCCGAGGCCGAGTACCTGGTGGTCTACCTGAACGATGTCACCGAACTGCGCCGCACCCTGGCCGCGTTGATGCAAAGTGAAGCGCAACTGCGCGAGTTGTCCGCTCACCTGGAAACCGTGCGCGAGGAAGAAAAGGCCCGCATCGCCCGGGAAGTGCACGACGAACTCGGGCAAATGCTCACGGTGCTAAAACTGGAAACCTCCATGTGCGAGCTGTCCTACGCGCAACTGGATCCTGGCCTGCACGAGCGCTTGAACAGCATGAAGCGCCTGATCGCCCAACTGTTCCAGTTGGTGCGGGACGTGGCGACGGCGCAGCGCCCACCGATTCTCGATGCCGGTATTGCCTCGGCGATTGAATGGCAAGCGCGGCGTTTCGAAGCGCGCACGCAAATCCCCTGCCTGGTGCAGGTACCGGATAACCTGCCGACCTTGAGTGATGCCAAGGCCATCGGCCTGTTCCGTATCCTGCAAGAGGCGCTGACCAATGTGATGCGCCATGCCCAGGCGCATACTGTCGAGCTGACCCTGGCGTTGGAAGGCAACGACCTGCGGCTGACCATCAGCGACGATGGCGTCGGTTTCGTCCAGGCCCAGGGGCGCCCGGTATCGTTTGGCCTGGTGGGGATGCGCGAGCGGGTGCTGATCATGGGCGGGCAACTGAGCCTGGACAGTCAATTGGGCGAGGGCACCACCTTGAGTGTCACGGTGCCTTTGGATGCATAACGATAAGAGGACGCCCTTGTGATCCGTGTACTGGTAGCCGAAGACCACACCATTGTTCGTGAAGGCATCAAGCAATTGATCGGCCTGGCCAAAGACCTGCTGGTGGTGGGCGAGGCGAGTAATGGCGAGCAGTTGCTGGAGACCTTGCGCCATGTGCCTTGCGAGGTGGTGTTGCTGGACATCTCGATGCCCGGCGTCAATGGCCTGGAAGCGATTGCGCGCATTCGCGCCTTGAGCAATCCGCCGGCAATCCTGGTGCTGTCGATGCACGATGAGGCGCAAATGGCCGCCCGCGCCTTGAAGGTGGGCGCGGCTGGTTACGCCACCAAGGACAGCGACCCGGCGCTGCTGCTGATGGCGATTCGCAAGGTCGCGGCCGGCGGGCGCTACATCGACCCGGACCTGGCAGACCGCATGGTCTTCGAGGTCGGCCTGACCGACTCGAGGCCCTTGCATTCGCTGCTGTCCGAGCGTGAATTCTCAGTGTTCGAGCGCCTGGCCCAGGGCGCCAACGTCAATGACATCGCCCAGCAACTGGCGCTGAGCAGCAAGACCATCAGCACTCACAAAGCGCGGCTGATGCAGAAGCTCAATATCACGTCCCTGGCGGAGCTGGTGAAGTACGCGATGGAACACAAGCTGTTGTGACGCCATGCCTGTTTGCGACAGGCCTTGAGCCCCGGTAAAGCCATTCTCGGCGTACGCCGCCGGGGCACTGTTCAATCCCCGCCATCCGTGTAGGGCGATCCCTACCCCAAACCTTCCATCCGGCTGATGCGATTCTCTCCTGGCCCCCGATTTTCGGGGGCTCGCGCCTGGACTACGCTTGTGCCACAGCAGTCCAAAACACAAAGGTGCGGGTATGAGCGAGGCGGATTCAAATGATGTGCTGGTCAGCTTTCGTGGCGTGCAGAAGAGCTACGACGGCGAGAACCTGATCGTCAAAGACCTCAACCTGGAGATTCGCAAGGGCGAGTTCCTCACCTTGCTCGGGCCTTCCGGTTCGGGCAAGACCACCAGCCTGATGATGCTGGCTGGCTTCGAAACGCCGACCGCCGGCGAAATCCAGCTGGCCGGGCGCTCGATCAACAACGTGCCGCCGCACAAGCGCGACATCGGCATGGTGTTCCAGAACTACGCACTGTTCCCGCACATGACGGTTGCCGAGAACCTCGCGTTCCCGCTGTCGGTGCGGGGCTTGAGCAAGACCGATATCAGCGAGCGGGTCAAACGCGTGCTGAGCATGGTCCAGCTCGACGCCTTCGCCCAGCGCTATCCGGCGCAACTGTCCGGCGGCCAGCAGCAGCGTGTGGCCTTGGCCCGGGCACTGGTGTTCGAGCCGCAGTTGGTGCTGATGGACGAACCCCTCGGCGCCCTCGACAAGCAATTGCGCGAACACATGCAGATGGAGATCAAGCACCTGCACCAGCGCCTCGGCGTGACCGTGGTGTACGTGACCCACGACCAGGGCGAAGCCTTGACCATGTCCGACCGTGTGGCCGTGTTCCATCAGGGCGAGATCCAGCAGATCGCCGCGCCGCGCACATTGTATGAAGAGCCGAAAAACACCTTCGTCGCCAACTTCATCGGTGAAAACAACCGCCTCAATGGCCGCCTGCACAGCCATACCGGCGAGCGCTGCGTGGTAGAGCTGGCGCGCGGCGAGAGGGTCGAGGCGCTGGCGGTGAACGTCGGCCAGATCGGCGGCCCGGTGACCCTGTCGGTGCGCCCCGAGCGTGTCAGCCTCAATGGCTCCAGCGAAAGCTGCGTCAACCGTTTCTCCGGACGGGTGGCGGAATTTATCTACCTGGGCGACCACGTGCGTGTGCGCCTGGAAGTCTGCGGCAAGGCCGATTTTTTTGTGAAACAACCGATCGCCGAGCTGGACCCGGCCCTGACGGTCGGCGACGTGGTACCGATTGGCTGGCAAGTCGAGCACGTTCGCGCACTCGACCCACTTCTAGAGGCGAATTGATCGCCCCCATGGCTTCACCAACCCTGCACGTGGAGAGAACAACAATGTTGAGATCCCTGAAATATTCCGTCCTGGCCCTGAGCTTGATGGGCGCGACACAGGCCATGGCCGGTCCGGACCTGACCGTCGTATCCTTTGGTGGCGCGAACAAGGCTGCACAGGTCAAGGCTTTCTATGCACCGTGGGAAAGCGCGGGCAACGGCAAGATTATCGCCGGTGAGTACAACGGTGAGATGGCCAAGGTCAAAGCCATGGTCGACACCAAGAGCGTGTCCTGGGACTTGGTGGAAGTGGAATCGCCGGAATTGTCCCGCGGCTGTGACGAAGACATGTTCGAGCCGCTGGACCCGAAACTGTTCGGTAACAGCGCCGACTATGTGAAGGGTGCGATTCAGCCGTGCGGCGTGGGCTTCTTCGTATGGTCGACCGTTCTGGCCTACAACGCGGACAAACTGGCTTCTGCGCCAACCAGTTGGGCGGATTTCTGGGACACCAAGAAATTCCCGGGCAAGCGCGGCCTGCGCAAGGGCGCCAAGTACACCCTGGAATTCGCCTTGATGGCCGACGGCGTGGCGCCGAAGGACGTGTACAAAGTGCTGGCCGGCAAAGATGGCCAGGACCGTGCGTTCAAGAAGCTCGACGAACTCAAGCCGTCGATCCAATGGTGGGAAGCCGGCGCACAACCGCCGCAATACCTTGCCTCGGGTGACGTGGTGATGAGCTCGGCCTACAACGGCCGCATCGCCGCCGTGCAAAAAGAAAGCAACCTGAAAGTGGTGTGGAACGGCGGCATTTACGACTTCGACGCTTGGGCCATCCCTAAAGGCCTGGCCAAGGACCGTGCCGAAGCGGCGAAGAAATTCATCGCCTTCTCGGTGCAGCCGCAGCAGCAGAAGACCTACTCGGAAAACATCGCCTACGGGCCGGCCAACACCCAAGCCGTCCCGCTGCTGGCCAAGGACATCCTCAAGGATATGCCGACTACGCCAGAGAACATCGCCAATCAGGTACAGATCGATGTGAGCTTCTGGGCCGATAACGGCGAGCAACTGGAGCAGCGCTTCAACTCCTGGGCTGCCAAGTAACACCGCATAACCCTGTGGGGGGCCACCTCCTCCCACAGGGGATTTCTTGCGTGTGAAAGATTGCATTCATTTTCAAGTTTCGGAGTCAGCCATGGCCATCGCCGTTCCCTCGAACGAGGTCAACAGCCCCACCCTCAAGCAGCGCCTGGCGCGTGCCGAGCGGCTCAATCGCTGGAAGGCCCAGGCCTTGATTGCGCCGCTGGTGCTGTTTTTGCTGCTGGTGTTCCTGGTGCCGATTGTTGCGCTGCTGTTTAAAAGCGTCGGCAACCCGGAAGTGGTGGGCGGTCTGCCGCGCACCGTGGTGGCGGTGACGGCCTGGGACGGTCGTGGTCTGCCGGGTGAACCGGTGTATCAGGCTCTGAGTGAGGACCTGGGCGAGGCGCGCAAAAACCAGACCCTGGGCGATCTGTCCAAACGCTTGAACATGGAACTGGCCGGCTATCGCAGCCTGCTGACCAAAACCGCGCGGGCGCTGCCGTTTACCGAAGCGCCTGCCTCTTATAAAGCAGCGCTGGAAAACCTCGACGAACGCTGGGGCGACCCGGCGTACTGGCAGGCGATCCGGCGCAATACCAGCAGCCTGACACCGTTCTACCTGCTGGCGGCCGTCGATCACCGCATCGACGACCTTGGTGAAGTGGCCCCGGCCACCCCGGACCAGGCGATCTACCTGGACATCTTCGCCCGCACCTTCTGGATGGGCCTGGTGATCACCACCATCTGCCTGTTACTGGCTTATCCGCTGGCGTATTTGCTGGCTAACCTGCCGGCGCGCAAAAGTAACCTGCTGATGATTCTGGTGCTGCTGCCGTTCTGGACCTCGATCCTGGTGCGTGTGGCGGCGTGGATCGTGCTGCTGCAATCCGGCGGGCTGATCAACAGCGCGCTGATGGGCATCGGCCTGATCGACAAACCCCTGGAGCTGGTGTTCAACCGCACCGGGGTCTACATCTCCATGGTGCATATCCTGCTGCCGTTCATGATTTTGCCGATCTACAGCGTAATGAAAGGCATCTCGCCCACTTACATGCGTGCGGCCATCTCCCTGGGCTGTCACCCGTTCGCCAGCTTCTGGCGCGTGTACTTCCCTCAGACGTATGCCGGTGTCGGCGCCGGCTGCCTGTTGGTGTTCATCCTGGCCATTGGTTACTACATCACCCCGGCGCTGCTGGGCAGCCCGAACGACCAGATGGTCAGCTACTTCGTGGCTTTCTACACCAACACCAGCATCAACTGGGGTATGGCGACGGCGTTGGGCGGTTTGCTGCTGCTGGCGACCGTGGTGCTGTACCTGATCTACAACTGGCTGGTGGGCGCCAGCCGCCTGCGCCTGAGCTGAGGAGACCTTGCGATGCTGAGCCCTTATATGTCACCAGTAGAACGGGTGTGGTTCTACAGCTTGCGGATCCTCTGCGGCTTGATCCTGTTGTTCCTGATATTGCCTGTGCTGGTCATCATCCCGCTGTCGTTCAACAGCGGCAGTTTCCTGGTGTATCCGTTGCAAGGTTTCTCGCTGCACTGGTACCAGGATTTCTTCGCCTCGGCGGAATGGATGCGTGCGTTGAAGAACAGCATCATCGTCGCCCCGGCGGCCACGGTGCTGGCCATGGTGTTCGGCACCCTGGCGGCGATCGGCCTGACCCGCGGCAATTTCCCCGGCAAGGCGCTGGTGATGGCCCTGGTGATTTCGCCGATGGTGGTGCCGGTGGTGATTATCGGTGTGGCCAGCTACCTGTTTTTTGCGCCGCTGGGCCTGGGCAACAGTTTCTTCTCGCTGATCGTGGTGCACGCCGTGCTTGGGGTGCCGTTTGTGATCATCACCGTGTCTGCGACCCTGCAGGGTTTCAACCATAACCTGGTACGGGCCGCCGCCAGCCTGGGCGCCTCGCCATTGACGGCGTTTCGTCGGGTGACCTTGCCGCTGATTGCACCGGGGGTCATCTCCGGCGCGCTGTTTGCCTTCGCCACCTCGTTCGATGAGGTAGTAGTGACGCTGTTCCTCGCCGGCCCCGAGCAAGCGACCCTGCCGCGCCAGATGTTCAGCGGCATCCGCGAAAACCTCAGTCCGACGATTGCGGCGGCGGCGACCTTGCTGATTGCCTTCTCGGTGTTGCTGTTGCTGACCCTGGAGTGGCTACGTGGGCGTAGCGAGAAACTGCGCACAGCCCAGGTCTAAAGCCCAGCACAGCCCCCTCCCACAGGGGGGCTGTGACCATTCAGCGCCTGAATGGAAGACAACCCGATCCAGTCAGCTACTCTTGTGCCAGCCCATCACCGATAAGAGGCCGCGCACATGAGTACTTCCTCATTCAAGATCGCCCACAAACTGCTGACTGGCGCTGGCGCCATTGAGCAACTCGCTGCTGAACTGACGCGCCTGGATGTGGATAACCCGTTGATTGTCACCGACGCGGCGCTGGTCAAGTCCGGCACGGTAGCGCTGGCGCTCGAACACCTGGGTGAACGCCCTTACGAGATTTTCGACCGCGTGCTGCCCGACCCGGAAATCTCCATCGTCGAAGACTGCATGCAGGCGTACCGCGACGGTGGCCACGACGGCCTGATCGGCCTGGGTGGCGGCAGTGCCATCGATATTGCCAAAAGCGTTGCCGCCTATGCCGGTTACCACGGCGCCCTGGCGGACTTATTCGGCGTCGACCAGGTGCCGCGCAAAGGCCCGCCGCTGATCGCCATCCCGACCACGGCCGGTACCGGCTCGGAAGTGACCAATGTGGCGATCCTCTCCGACAAGGTCGCGCAGTTGAAGAAAGGCATCGTCAGCGACTACCTGCTGCCGGACGTCGCGCTGATCAGCCCGCAAATGACCCTGACCTGCCCACGCAGTGTCACCGCCGCCAGTGGCGTGGATGCGCTGGTGCATGCCATTGAGTCCTACCTATCCCTGAACGCCTCGCCGATCACGGATGCCTTGGCCATCGGTGCGATCAAGCTGATCGCCAAGGCGCTGCCCAAAGCCTACGCCAACCCGGCCAACCTGCAGGCCCGCGATGATATGGCCACCGCCAGCCTGATGGCTGGCATGGCGTTCGGGAATGCCGGGGTGGGCGCGGTGCATGCGCTGGCGTATCCGCTGGGAGGACGGTTCAATATCGCCCATGGCGTGAGCAATGCGCTGTTGCTGCCGTATGTGATGCACTGGAACAAACTGGCCTGTGTCGAGCGCATGCAGGACATCGCCCAGGCCATGGGCGTGAATGTCAGCGGCCTGAGTGTCAACGATGCCGCCGACCAGGCCGTCGAGGCGATGACGCGATTGTGTGCCGCCGTGGAGATTCCTTCCGGCCTGCGCAGTTTCGGGGTTCCCGAGGACGCCATCCCGGCGATGGCCACGGAAGCGGCGGGTATCGAGCGCTTGATGCGTAACAACCCGCGCAAGCTCAGCGCGGCCGATATCGAGAAAATCTATCGGGCGGCGTACTAGCCGTTGAGTTAGGTCACGGTGCGCAGGGCAAAGCATGAGGTATACAATGCGCGCCATCGTGATTTAGCTCAAAAAAGGTGCGTCATGCAGCCCTTCGTTATTGCTCCATCGATTCTCTCCGCCGATTTCGCCCGCCTGGGTGAGGAAGTGGACAAGGTGTTGGCCGCCGGTGCCGACTTCGTGCACTTCGATGTCATGGACAACCACTACGTGCCCAACCTGACCATCGGCCCGATGGTCTGCGCGGCGCTGCGCAAGTACGGCGTCACCGCGCCGATCGATGCGCACCTGATGGTCAGCCCGGTGGATCGCATCATCGGTGACTTCGTTGAAGCCGGCGCGACCTACATCACCTTCCACCCGGAAGCCTCGCTGCACGTCGACCGCACCTTGCAACTGATCCGTGAAGGCGGTTGCAAGGCCGGCCTGGTGTTCAACCCGGCCACCCCGCTGGACGTGCTCAAGTACGTGATGGACAAGGTCGACATGGTGCTGCTGATGAGCGTCAACCCAGGCTTCGGCGGGCAGAAGTTCATCCCCGGCACCCTCGACAAGCTGCGCGAAGCCCGTGCGCTGATCGATGCGTCCGGCCGCGACATCCGCCTGGAAATCGACGGTGGGGTCAACGTCAACAATATCCGTGAAATCGCGGCTGCCGGTGCCGACACCTTCGTGGCCGGCTCGGCGATCTTCAACGCCCCGGACTATCAGGAAGTCATCGCCAAGATGCGCGCCGAACTGGCGCTGGCGCGTCCATGAGCGGCTTTGAGCAGCTGTTCCCCGGCAAACTGCCACGGCTGGTGATGTTCGATCTGGACGGTACCTTGATCGACTCGGTGCCAGACCTGGCGGCGGCGGTGGACGAGATGCTGCTCAAGCTGGGGCGCAAGCCGGCGGGGCTTGCGTCAGTACGCGAATGGGTCGGCAATGGTGCGCCGATGCTGGTGCGCCGGGCCCTGGCCAATCAGATCGATGCCGAAGGTGTCGATGAGGTTGAGGCCGAGCACGCCCTGGAGCTGTTCAACGCAGCCTATGAGCGCAGCCACGAACTGACCGTGGTTTACCCTGGCGTGCGCGACACCCTCAAATGGCTGAGCAAGCAGGGCGTGGAAATGGCCCTGATCACCAACAAGCCGGAGCGCTTCGTCGCGCCGCTGTTGGACCAGATGAAAATTGGCCGTTATTTCCGCTGGATCATCGGGGGCGATACCTTGCCGCAGAAGAAACCCGACCCGGCGGCGCTGTTTTTCGTGATGAAAATGGCCAATATTCCGGCGTCCCAGTCGTTGTTTGTCGGCGATTCGCGCAGTGACGTGCTGGCGGCGAAAGCGGCCGGCGTGCAGTGCGTGGCCCTGAGTTACGGCTACAACCATGGCCGTCCGATCGCCGAAGAGTCGCCGTCGCTGGTGATTGATGACCTGAGACTGCTAATCCCCGGTTGCTTGGGAGCTGGCGCTGAGATAACGTTGCCCGACATCGATCCGTCCTCTTCTGGAAATTCCATCGTGGTGGTCACTCGCAAACTCTGGATGAAAGTCATCAAGGCCCTGGCCCGCTGGCGTTGGCGCGCCTGACTGATCCTGGCCGCACCCTGCGGCACGTTTGCATACCTGACTGTTAGACCCTCACGCCACGAGGCACCTCATGATCCGCGAAGAATTCCTGCGTTTGGCCGCTGCCGGCTATAACCGTATCCCCCTGGCCTGCGAAACCCTGGCCGACTTCGACACGCCGCTGTCGATCTACCTGAAGCTGGCTGACGAGCCCAACTCCTACCTGCTGGAATCGGTACAGGGCGGGGAGAAGTGGGGCCGTTACTCGATCATCGGCCTGCCATGCCGCACCGTCATGCGTGTGCATGACCATCATGTAAGCATCACCCATGATGGCGTCGAGATCGAAAGTCATGACGTCGAAGACCCGCTTGCCTTCGTCGAAGCCTTCAAGGCGCGCTACAACGTGCCGACCATCCCTGGCCTGCCGCGCTTCAACGGCGGCCTGGTGGGGTACTTCGGCTACGACTGCGTGCGCTATGTGGAAAAACGCCTGGGCAAATGCCCGAACCCGGACCCGCTGGGTGTGCCGGACATTCTGCTGATGGTCTCCGACGCGGTGGTGGTGTTCGACAACCTCGCCGGCAAGATGCACGCGATCGTGCTCGCCGACCCGTCCCAGGCCGACGCCTTCGAGCAAGGCCAGGCCAGCCTCGAAGCGCTGTTGGAAAAACTGCGCCAGCCGATCACCCCGCGTCGCGGCCTGGACCTTACCCGTCCACCGGCAGCCGACCCGGTGTTCCGCTCCAGCTTTACCCAGGATGACTACGAGCGTGCGGTCGACACCATCAAGGAATACATCCTCGCCGGTGACTGCATGCAGGTGGTGCCGTCGCAACGCATGTCCATCGACTTCAAGGCTGCGCCCATTGACCTGTACCGGGCGCTGCGCTGCTTCAACCCGACGCCGTACATGTACTTCTTCAACTTTGGCGACTTCCACGTAGTGGGCAGCTCGCCGGAAGTGCTGGTGCGTGTCGAGGACAACCTGATCACCGTGCGCCCGATTGCCGGCACACGCCCGCGTGGCGCGACCGAAGAAGCGGATCTGGCGCTCGAAGAAGACCTGCTCAGCGACGACAAGGAAATTGCCGAACACCTGATGCTGATCGACCTGGGCCGTAACGATACCGGGCGAGTTTCGGAAATCGGCTCGGTGAAACTCACCGAAAAGATGGTGATTGAGCGCTACTCCAACGTGATGCACATCGTGTCCAACGTCACCGGCGAGTTAAAAGCCGGGCTGACTGCGATGGACGCATTGCGGGCGATTCTGCCGGCGGGCACCTTGTCGGGCGCGCCGAAGATCCGTGCGATGGAAATCATCGACGAGCTGGAACCGGTCAAGCGGGGTGTCTATGGCGGCGCCGTGGGGTATTTCGCCTGGAACGGCAACATGGACACCGCCATTGCGATTCGCACGGCGGTGATCAAGGACGGGGAGCTGCATGTGCAGGCCGGTGGCGGGATTGTCGCCGACTCGGTGCCGGCCCTCGAATGGGAAGAAACCCTGAACAAGCGCCGCGCGATGTTCCGCGCCGTAGCGCTGGCTGAACAGACCCCCAATTCTTGAGGTTTCCCCATGTTACTGATGATTGATAACTACGATTCCTTTACCTACAACGTTGTGCAGTACTTGGGGGAGCTGGGCGCCGAGGTCAAGGTGGTTCGCAATGACGAACTGACCGTGGCCGAAATCGCCGCCCTCAACCCGGAGCGCATCGTGGTTTCGCCGGGCCCCTGCACGCCGACCGAGGCGGGTATTTCCCTTGAAGCCATCAAGTACTTCGCCGGCAAGCTGCCGATCCTGGGCGTCTGTCTGGGCCACCAATCCATCGGCCAGGCCTTTGGTGGTGACGTGGTACGCGCGCGCCAGGTGATGCACGGCAAGACCAGCCCGGTATTCCATAAGGACCTGGGCGTATTCCAGGCGCTCAACAACCCGGTGACCGTAACCCGCTACCACTCGCTGGTGGTCAAGCGCGAAACCTTGCCGGAATGCCTGGAACTGACCGCCTGGACCCAACTGGAAGACGGCTCCGTCGACGAGATCATGGGCCTGCGTCACAAGACACTGAACATCGAAGGGGTGCAGTTTCACCCCGAATCGATCCTGACCGAGCAGGGCTACGAGCTGTTCGCCAACTTTCTCAAGCAGAGCGGCGGCACGCGCTAAGGACTTTCCATGGATATCAAGACTGCCCTGAGCCGTATCGTCGGCCATCTGGACCTGAGCACCGCTGAAATGAGCGATGTGATGCGCGAAATCATGACCGGTCAATGCACCGACGCGCAGATCGGCGCGTTCATGATGGCGATGCGCATGAAGAGCGAAAGCATCGACGAGATCGTCGGCGCCGTCTCGGTGATGCGTGAGCTGGCGGACAAGGTCGAGCTCAAGACCCTCGACGGCGTGGTCGACGTGGTCGGCACCGGCGGTGACGGTGCGAACATCTTCAACGTCTCGACGGCCTCTTCCTTTGTGGTCGCGGCGGCGGGTTGCACCGTGGCCAAGCACGGTAACCGTGCGGTATCCGGCAAGAGCGGCAGTGCCGACCTGCTGGAAGCGGCCGGCATCTACCTGAACCTGACACCGGTACAAGTGGCGCGCTGCATCGACAACGTCGGCATCGGCTTTATGTTTGCCCAGTCCCATCATGGTGCGATGAAGCACGCCGCCGGCCCGCGCAAAGACCTTGGCCTGCGTACCCTGTTCAACATGCTCGGCCCGCTTACGAATCCGGCCGGTGTGAAGCATCAGGTGGTGGGCGTGTTCAGCCAGGCGCTGTGCCGGCCATTGGCTGAAGTGCTGCAACGCATGGGCAGCAAGCATGTGCTGGTGGTGCATTCCAAAGACGGCCTGGACGAGTTCAGCCTGGCGGCGCCAACGTTTGTGGCTGAGCTGAAGAATGACCAGATCACCGAATACTGGGTCGAGCCGGAAGACCTCGGCATGAAGAGCCAGAGCCTGCACGGCCTGGCGGTGGAAAGCCCGGCGGCGTCGCTGGAACTGATTCGCGATGCCCTGGGGCGTCGCAAGACTGAGAACGGTCAAAAAGCTGCAGAAATGATTGTTCTGAATGCTGGCGCGGCACTTTACGCAGCCGATCATGCCTATAGTCTTAAGGAAGGTGTCGAATTGGCCCACGATGCACTGCACACCGGTCTGGCTCGTGAAAAGCTCGAAGAGCTGGGAGCATTCACCGCTGTATTCAAGATGGAGAATGAAGGATGAGTGTGCCGACCGTTCTGGAAAAAATCCTGGCCCGCAAGGCTGAAGAAGTTGCCGAACGCCGTGCCCGTGTGAGCCTGGCTGAATTGGAAGCCCAAGCGAAAGCCGCTGACGCACCGCGTGGATTTGCCAAGGCACTGATTGCACAGGCTAAGCTCAAGCAGCCGGCCGTGATTGCCGAGATCAAGAAAGCTTCGCCGAGCAAGGGCGTGATTCGCGAAAACTTTGTACCGGCGGAAATCGCTGTCAGTTACGAGAAGGGTGGGGCGACTTGCCTGTCGGTACTCACCGATATCGATTTTTTCCAGGGTTCCGACCTGTTCCTGCAGCAGGCCCGTGCGGCGTGCAAGTTGCCGGTGATCCGCAAGGATTTCATGGTCGATCCGTACCAGATCGTTGAAGCCCGTGCTTTGGGCGCCGATTGTGTGTTGTTGATCGTCTCCGCACTGGATGATGTGAAGATGGCTGAGCTGGCGGCCGTTGCCAAAAGTGTCGGCCTGGATGTGCTGGTGGAGGTGCACGACGGCGATGAACTGGAGCGCGCACTGAAAACCCTCGACACACCGTTGGTGGGGGTCAATAACCGTAACCTGCACACCTTCGAAGTCAGCCTGGAAAACACCCTCGACCTGCTGCCGCGTATTCCGCGCGACCGCCTGGTGATTACCGAAAGTGGCATCGTCAACCGTGCCGATGTGGAACTGATGGAAATCAGTGACGTTTATTCGTTCCTGGTGGGGGAGACCTTCATGCGCGCCGAGAACCCAGGGGCGGAACTGCAGCGTCTGTTCTTCCCGGAGCGTGGCGTGGCGGTCAGCGGTTCCACTCTCGATTGATTTGAAATGCGATCAAAATGTGGGGGGCTTGCCCCGATGGCGGCGGTTCAGTTGGAGCATCCTTGACTGACACACCGCTATCGGGGGCAAGCCCCCTTCCACATTTGGGTTTGTGTTTATTCAGATAGGTAGGTGCCGATTGATCCAGCCAGTATCGATGCGTGTTGAAGCAGGCCTTGCCGCCGAGCAAGCCTTGTTGGCCGCCGTTTGCGCGGGTGAGCAGGTGTTTGGGTTGTTGTTCTGGCAGCCCAGCGATCAGGCATTGGTGATGCCACGCCGCTTGAGCCGATTGCCTGCTTTCGATGTCGCCAGCCGCGTGTCTGCGGATGCCGGCTGGCCGGTGCTCTTGCGCGAAACTGGCGGCGAACCAGTGCCGCAGTCCAGCGCTACGGTCAATATCGCCTTGGTCTACGCACCGCCGCGCAGTGAAGGTGATCACAATCGTATCGAAACTGGCTACTTGCGCTTGTGCCAACCCATCTGCGACTTGCTGATCGAGTTGGGCGGCGATGCCTCTGTCGGGGAAATCGAAGGTGCATTCTGCGACGGTCGTTACAACGTCAACCTCAACGGGCGCAAAATGGTCGGCACTGCCCAGCGCTGGCGGCAAAGCGGGGGCCGCCCGGTGGGGTTGGTGCACGGTGCGTTGTTGCTGGATAACGATCGCGAAGAACTGATCGCGGCGGTCAATCGGTTCAACGAAGCCTGCGGCCTGGAGCAGCGGGTTCGTGCCGACAGCCATATCGCGCTGCACGAAGCTTTCCCCGCGTCGGATGCAATCAGCCGGCTGGACACCTTGTACCGTCAGATGCTGGCCAGCTTCCTGCCGGGTTAACGGGTACCGAACACCACCATCGTCTTGCCTTTGACGTGCACCAGGTTGCGCTCTTCCAGATCCTTGAGCACGCGGCCGACCATCTCCCGTGAACAGCCGACAATGCGCCCGATTTCCTGGCGGGTGATCTTGATCTGCATGCCGTCGGGGTGAGTCATTGCATCGGGCTGCTTGCACAGTTCCAGCAGGCAACGGGCCACACGCCCGGTGACGTCGAAGAACGCCAGGTCGCCGACTTTGCGGGTGGTATCCCGCAGGCGCTGAGCGATTTGACCGCTGAGGGCGTAGAGGATGTCGGGGTCCTGCTGGGCAAGTTCGCGAAACTTTGCGTAACTGATCTCGGCCACTTCGCACTCGACCTTGGTCCGCACCCAGGCGCTGCGCTCCTGCTCCTTCCCTGCTTGTTCAAACAGTCCCAGCTCGCCGAAAAAATCCCCTGTGTTCAGGTAGGCGATGATCATTTCGCGACCGTCTTCATCCTCGATCAGGATGGTGACTGACCCCTTGATAATGAAAAACAGGGTTTCGGAGCGCTCACCGGCGCAGATGATGTTGTGCTTGGCGGGATGACGCCGGCGCTGGCAGTGCATCAGCAACTTGTCGAGATTCTTGATCTTGGGTATGGGCGTAAGAGCAACCATGGTTGTATCCCGAAAGGCAGCGCGAGGTGGTTGGATTTGTTGTACTCAGCGGTATCGGCATTGATACACGTTGTATAAAGGGTGGCAATACGCCACTCATTTGGCGCCAGCTTAACAGACACATTCTGACTCGATTAGCGAATTTACCGAGTCAGCCCGGTTATTGATCGCTTTGATGAGAAGCGCGGTTGCGCCCGGGCCCTGTGCTAAGCTGGCGACCCTTTTTTAGCAGTGGAGTCTGGGCGATGAAGGCACGCATCCAATGGGCGGGCGAAGCCATGTTCCTCGGTGAATCGGGCAGCGGCCATGTGGTGGTCATGGATGGCCCGCCGGAAGCCGGTGGCCGTAACCTGGGCGTACGCCCGATGGAAATGCTCCTGCTTGGCGTGGGCGGTTGCAGCAATTTCGACGTGGTCAGCATCCTGAAAAAATCTCGCCAGGCCGTGGAAAGCTGCGAAGCCTTCCTGGAAGCCGAGCGCGCCACTGAAGATCCCAAGGTGTTTACCAAGATCCACATGCATTTCGTGGTGAAGGGCCGGGCGTTGAAAGAAGCTCAGGTTAAGCGGGCTATCGAGTTGTCGGCCGAGAAATACTGCTCGGCGTCAATCATGCTCGGCGCGGCGGGTGTGGCCATCACCCATGACTACGAGATCATCGAGTTGGGTTGACCGCCAATCGGCAAAAGAAAAGGGCGCTTCGATAGCGCCCTTTTTTGCAGCTGCAGGTTTCGTCAGATGCGGTAGGTGCTTTTGGTCATGACCTTGGCCAGCAGGCTCATGCCAAATCGCACTGGCGCCGGGAAGCGGAAACCGCCGGCATCCAATGCACTCTCGGCGTGGTGCGCTTCATCGATACGCATCTGCTCAAGAATTGCCCGGGACTTTTCGTCGTCGGCCGGCAATTGTTCCAGGTGTTCATCCAGGTGCTTGCAGACTTGATGTTCAGTCGCGGCGACAAAACCGAGGCTGACCTTGTCGCTGATCAGGCCGGCAGCCGCGCCGATGCCGAATGACAATCCGTAAAATAGAGGATTGAGCACACTGGGATGGCTACCCAACTGACGGATACGTTGTTCACACCAGGCAAGATGGTCGATTTCTTCTTCGGCCGCGTGCTCCATGGCTGCACGTACCTGTGGCAGCTTGGCGGTCAGGGCCTGGCCCTGGTACAGCGCCTGGGCGCAGACTTCGCCGGTATGGTTGATGCGCATGAGGCCGGCCACATGACGGGTTTCGGTCACGCTCATCTGCGCATCAGGCTGCACGATGGCGGGTGATGGACGGTAAGGTTGGCCGCTGAAGGGCAGCAACGTGCGCATGGCCGTGTCGGCTTGCAGCAACAGACGGTCTATCGGCGAGTAGTGACGTTGGGTAGTCATGCTGACCTCCGGGAGGAATCTCGGCGGCCAGTTTACCGCAAGAGAGAGGAACGCGTTTGCCCCGAGTCAAGGGCATGGGGTCGCAGCCTCGGACTGCGCCCCTTGTTGCGGGCTAGTTCAGCCCGGTGGCCAATTCATCTGGCGCTGACCCAGTACATGCATATGGATGTGGTAAACAGTCTGCCCGCCGTCTTCATTGCAGTTCATCACCACACGGAAACCTTTCTCACAGCCTTGCTCCACCGCCAAACGCTGGGCGGTGAACAGAATATGGCCGGCCAGGGCCTTATCGTCCTCGGTCAGGTCATTCAATGTGCGGATGGGCTTCTTCGGGATAACCAGAAAATGTACCGGCGCCTGTGGGGCAATATCGTGGAAGGCGAGGACTTGATCATCTTCGTAGATAATCTTCGCGGGTATTTCTCTGTTGATGATCTTGGTGAACAGAGTATCCACAGCTGTTTCTCCATTATGAAAGTGCAAGGTGAGTGTACTCAGGCGATCAGCGTGGGCAATAGGCCTTGTTGATGGCGCCGGCGATCTTGCGGGTCAGCCAGCGCGGGCTGAAACGCGGGCTGAAGGCCAGCCAGCGATTACGTCGTCCAGGAATGATGATGGCTTTGTTCTTTTCCAGTGCGCGCACGGTATAGAGCGCCACTTCTTCCGGGCTCATCAATTGCTCGCTGCGGTCGAGTTTGGCTGTGTCCATTTGCGCTGTACCGAAGAAGGCGGTGCGCGTAGGGCCGGGGCAAAGCACCGAGACCTTGATACCACAGGTCTTCAGTTCTTCGCGCAAGCCTTCGGAGAAGTGCAGTACATAGGCTTTGCTGGCGTAGTAGCTGCTCATCCAGGGACCGGGTTGGAACGCGGCGACCGAGGCGACGTTGAGAATCTGCCCGCCGCCGTGCAGCGCCATGCTATTGCCCAGGGCGTGACACATGCGGGTGAGGGCGAGGATGTTGACTTCGATGAGGTCCTGCTCGGTCATCCAGTCCTGGGCCAGGAATGGCCCGCTGGTGCCAATGCCGGCACAGTTCACCAGTAAATCTATCTGCCGTTCGCCTTCTTCAAGCTCCAGCAGGAACCCGGACAAGCGCAATGGCTCGCCCAGGTCGCACGCTCGAAACAGCACTTCGACGCCGAAGCGCTGGGTCAATTCGATTGCAATGCTTTCCAACTGATCACGCTGGCGGGCCACCAGAATCAAGCTGCGGCCGCGACGTGCCAGGGCTTCGGCCAAAGCCAGGCCGATGCCGCTGGAGGCGCCGGTGATCAGAGCGTAACGGGTCATGCCTTTCTCCATCACAACGCCGCCGGGCCTGTGACGGAGGCATCACAGGCGGCGGGCGTTTTTTACTGTTCTGGAGAGTCTACAGGTTCGGCCGCTTCGTCAGCACTTTGCGCTTCGTCTTCCTCGACGGTGGCGCGTTGATCCGCGTCTTCGTCAGAGGTGATGGAGCTGCTTTCGTAGCTGCTATCCACATTGGCCTCGAGCTGATCCAGATAGCCGTTCATCCCCAGCGACACCACGATGATGAGCATCAGCGGAATGAATGCCAGCCACAGTGAGGCCAGGACCTTCACCGCGGTGGAGTTGCGCGGTGGCGGTGCGCCGTACTGGTTGGCACCGGTGTTACCTGGCACTACCAACAGCAGCAGCGGGAAAATACTGTTCACCAGCGGGACCAGGTTCAGCAGGTACAACCAGCCGGACCAGCCCAGATCGTGCAGACGCTGCACGCCGATCTGCACGCTCACGACCACAACCGCGACGAACAGCGCGAAGCCCAGCAGCGAGCCGAGGATGATGGCTATCGTCGGCGACGCGGTCGCGATGGCAAAGCCCACAGTACTGAGGATACCTGCTGCGACGAGCATGGCGACGGTCAGTACCAGCGTCCATGCCAGGTACCGCAGACGACCAATACGGCCATTGATGGTGAAGACCTTGAGGGTGGCGTATTCCGGCAGGCTTTCACCTACGGCAGCACGCGGTGGTGCGTACGGTGAAGCGACAGGGCGGGAGAGGTCCGCAGCGTCGGAATCTGTCTCGTGGGTTTCGGCGAGGCTGAAGGCCACGGGTTGTTCTGCTTCGATGCGGGCATCGACCCCGGCGTTTTTCAGCGCGGTGAGGTAGGTTTCGGCGTCGGGGCGCGACAGGTCGCGCTTCAGTGCAACCGGGCGGCCAGTGAAGAGTTTCTCGATGTCCTCGACTGTGCTCTTGAACAGTTCAGCCAGGTTCAGCTTGGCCGTGGTGCTTTCGACACCCGGGAGCAAGGCCCCATCAAACACAATCTTGAAACGGTTGTCGCTCATGCGGGCATCCTTGTCACTGAATCAGTGGGGGTAATGCAGGACTGCTCGATCGGCAGACCTTGCGGTTGGGTCAACGTGGCCAGCGCAACTGTGTCGCCCGCTCGCGCGCCTTGCGGTATTCGGCATCCAGGCGGGCAACGAGTTCATCGACGCTGGGTAAATCATTAATTTCACCGACACCTTGGCCGGCGGACCATACGGTCTTCCAGGCCTTGGCTTCGTCGCTCAGCGGCTTGAGCTTGGAACCGAAGTTTACTTCGCCTTTGCCTTGCAGGGCAGCGAGGTCGAAACCGGCATTTTCCAGGCTCTGGCGCATAAAGCTTGCTGGTACGCCGGAGACAGCGGGAGTGTGCACGATGTCGGCAGCGCGCGATGTGAGCAGCATCTCTTTATACGCATCCGGGGCGTGGCTTTCAGTGGTACCGATAAAACGTGTGCCGAAATAGGCCAGATCTGCTCCCATCAACTGGGCGGCGAGTATCTCATGGCCGTGGTTAAGGCAGCCGGCCAGCAGCAGGGTCTTGTCGAAGAATTGGCGAATCTCTGCGATCAGCGAGAATGGGCTCCAGGTACCGGCATGGCCGCCGGCGCCTGCGGCCACGGCGATCAGGCCATCCACGCCGGCTTCGGCGGCTTTTTCGGCATGGCGCCGGGTAGTGACGTCATGAAATACCAGGCCGCCGTAGCTGTGCACGGCATCCACCAGTTCTTTCACCGCGCCCAGGCTGGTGATCACGATTGGCACCTTGTGCTCGACGCAGATCGCCAGGTCCGCCTGCAGACGAGGGTTGCTGTTGTGCACGATCAGGTTGACGGCGTAGGGCGCGGGATTGTCCAACTGCGCCAGGCCCGCTTCGATTTCCTCCAGCCAGGCCTTGAAGCCACTGCTCTCGCGCTGGTTGAGCGCCGGGAAACTCCCGACTACCCCATTGCGGCAGCAGGCCAGCACCAATTGCGGATTGGAAATCAGGAACATCGGCGCAGCCACCACGGGCAGGCGCAGACGTTGTTCAAGCAGAGCGGGCAGCGACATTGGAGGTACCCCGAGTAAGTGAAGTTAGAACGGTTTGACCACGACCAAAATTACGATAGCCAGCAATATCAGAACCGGGACTTCATTGAACCAGCGATAAAAGACATGGCTGCGGGTGTTTTCGCCACGGGCGAAACGTTTTACCTGCGCGCCGCACATGTGGTGGTAACCAATCAGGAACACTACCAGGGTCAACTTGGCGTGGATCCAGGCGCCCGATTGAAAGATGCCGGGGTTAAGGGCGATCAGCCAGATACCGAACACCAGGCTGGCCAGCATTGCCGGGCCCATGATGCCGCGGTACAGCTTGCGCTCCATGACGCTGAAGCGTTCCTTGCTGACGGTGTCCTCGCTTTGAGCGTGGTAGACGAACAGGCGCGGCAGGTAGAACAGCCCGGCAAACCAGCAGACGATGCTGACGATATGGAAGGCTTTGACCCATAGATAAAGCATTTTTAGTTATTCCCAGGTTCACGGTAGCGAAGATAGTAGTGGCTCATGCAGCCATACGTCACGCTGACGGTTGTCGCAGGACGATACGGCCCCTATTATCGACGGCTTTCCAGTGGGTTCGTTGAGGGCAGGTTTATGGTCAAGGTCGGTATCGTCGGCGGCACGGGTTACACCGGTGTCGAATTGCTGCGTCTGTTGGCTCAGCATCCGCAAGCTGAGGTGGTGGTCATTACCTCTCGATCCGAGGCCGGCCTGGCCGTGGCCGATATGTACCCGAACCTGCGAGGCCACTACGACGGCCTCGCGTTCAGCGTTCCGGACATCAACACCCTTGGCGCCTGCGATGTGGTGTTTTTTGCCACCCCGCATGGCGTTGCCCATGCGTTGGCTGGCGAACTGCTGGCGGCTGGCACCAAGGTCATCGACCTGTCGGCTGACTTCCGCCTGCAAGACGCCGACGAATGGGCCAAGTGGTACGGCCAGCCTCACGGTGCACCGGATCTGTTGGAAGAGGCGGTGTACGGCCTGCCGGAAGTCAATCGTGAGCAGATCAAGCAGGCGCGCCTGATCGCGGTGCCGGGTTGCTATCCGACGGCGACGCAGCTGGGCTTTCTGCCGTTGCTCGAAGCCGGGCTGGCGGATGCTTCGCGCCTTATCGCAGACTGCAAGTCGGGTGTCAGCGGCGCGGGCCGTGGTGCAGCGGTAGGTTCGCTGTACTCCGAGACGTCGGAAAGCATGAAGGCCTACGCAGTAAAAGGGCATCGCCACCTGCCGGAAATCCGCCAGGGGCTGCGTCGCGCCGCGGGCAAGGACGTGGGCCTGACCTTCGTGCCACACCTGACGCCGATGATTCGTGGCATTCATTCCACGTTGTATGCCACCGTGGTCGATCGTTCGGTAGATCTGCAGGCGTTGTTTGAAAAACGTTATGCCAACGAGCCGTTCGTCGATGTAATGCCTGCGGGCAGCCATCCGGAAACCCGTAGCGTGCGCGGCGCTAATGTGTGCAGGATTGCTGTGCACCGCCCGCAGGATGGTGATCTGGTGGTGGTGTTGTCGGTGATCGATAATCTCGTCAAGGGCGCGTCGGGCCAGGCTGTGCAGAATATGAACATCCTGTTTGGTCTGGACGAAAAACTCGGTCTGTCCCACGCCGGCATGTTGCCTTAAGAAGATTGGTAGAGTGTGCAAAAGGCCCGTTGATCGGGCCTTTTGTGTTTCTAATGGCGGCGATGCAGATTGATATACCGTAACAATAGTTGACCGCTTTTCTAGGAGAAGCGGATAATGCCCGTCATTACGCATATGGCGGCGCTACGCCGGGAGATTATCAGCATGAGCGTTGAATCCTTCACCCCCACGGCTTTGCAATTCACCCACGGTGCTGCGCACAAGGTGAAGAGCCTGGTCGATGAAGAGGGTAATGATCGTTTGAAGCTGCGCGTATTCGTTACGGGCGGCGGTTGTTCAGGGTTTCAGTACGGTTTCACCTTTGATGAAGATGTGGCCGACGATGACACCATCGTTGAGCGCGAGGGCGTAAGCCTGGTCGTGGACCCGATGAGCTTCCAATACTTGGCAGGTGCTGAGGTGGATTACCAGGAAGGTCTGGAGGGTTCGCGTTTTGTGATCAAGAACCCTAACGCTACCACCACCTGTGGTTGCGGCTCTTCGTTCTCGATCTGATCGACAGCCTGATCCTCAACGAATAAAAAACGCCGCTTGGCTTTGATCGGCCAAGCGGCGTTTTGCTTTCTGCGATTCTGGCGAGGTGGTTGTCAGGCGGGATAGATCGCGCCAAGTACCCTCGGCCCGCGTGCGCCGGTGACACTGGGCCGGTTGGCGGTAATGCCTTCGAGGCAGCAGTGAGCCAGCCAGGCGAAGGCCATGGCTTCGACCCAGTCCGGGTCTACGCCGTGGGTGGTGGTGCTGCTGACTTGAGTGGACGGCAACAACGCTGCCAGACGGTTCATCATTGTGGTGTTATGGGCGCCGCCGCCACAGACGAGTAGCGTTTCTGTCTGGGGTTGTGCGGTTTGCAGGGCCTCGACGATGGTCAGTGCGGTCAGTTCCAGCAGGCTGGCCTGTACGTCCTGAGGGGCAAAGGCGGGCAGGCGGCTAAGGTGCTGGTGCAGCCAACCGAGGTTGAACACTTCACGGCCGGTGCTTTTCGGGCCTTTGGTCAGGAAGAATGGATCGCTGAGTAGTGCCGCGAGTAGTTGAGGCTCGACCTTGCCACTACCCGCCCACTGCCCGTCACGGTCAAAGTGTTCGCCGCGCTGCTGTTGAATCCAGGCGTCCAGCAGCACATTGCCTGGGCCGCAGTCGAAGCCAGCTACGGGCTTGCCGGTTTCGATCAGGCTAAGATTGCTGAAGCCCCCAATATTCAACACCGCACGGTTGCCGGTGCTTTCGCCAAACAACGCTTCATGAAATGCGGGCACCAGAGGCGCGCCCTGGCCGCCAGCGGCAACATCGCGGCTGCGGAAGTCGCTGATTACGGTGATGCCCGTCAGCTCCGCAAGCAATGCCGGGTTGCCGATCTGCACGGTAAACCCGCGGGCGGGTTCATGACGGATGGTCTGGCCATGGCTGCCGATCGCACGTATGTCTCGAGGCTTGAGGTTTTGCTGGTCGAGCAACGTGTGGATGCCGTGGGCGGCGAGGGTGACCCAGTGCTGCTGGGCAATCGCTGAGCGGGCAATCTCATCCGGGCCGCTGGCGCACAGGCTTAACAGCTCTGCGCGCAGGGTGTCCGGCATGGGTGTGTAGTGGGTGGCGATCAAATTGACCGCCGAGTCCTGTTCGATCAGGGCGATATCCAGGCCATCGAGACTGGTCCCGGACATCACGCCTATATAGAGCGGCATACCTTAACGCTTCGCCGAAGCAAGCAGGGTGGAGCGCTCCTGGTCCATGCGCGCCATCAGCGGCTGGCTCTGTTGCATAAAGCGCGCGCGCTCGGCCTTGGCTATCGGGTCGGCCATCGGCAGCTTCTGGCCCAATGGGTCAACGTGCACACCATTGACCTGGAATTCATAGTGCAGGTGCGGGCCGGTGGACAGGCCAGTGGTGCCGATATAACCGATCACCTGGCCCTGCTTCACGTTGCCGCCAGTTTTCACGCCCTTGGCGAAACCTTGCATATGGCCGTACAGGGTGCGGTAGGTGTTGCCGTGCTGGATGATCACCGTGTTGCCGTAGCCACCGCGTCGCCCTGCGAGCAGGACCTTGCCGTCGCCGGCCGCCTTGATAGGCGTGCCGCGTGGGGCGGCATAGTCGACGCCTTTATGGGCGCGGATTTTGTTCAGAATTGGATGCTTGCGACCCATGGAGAAACGCGAGCTAATACGAGCGAAATCCACCGGGGTGCGGATGAAGGCCTTGCGCATGCTGTTGCCGTCGGCGGTGTAGTAGCTGCTGTTGCCTTGCTTGTTGGTGTAGCGGACGGCAGTGTAGGTCTTGCCGCGGTTGGTGAAGCGTGCGGAGAGAATGTTGCCGGTGCCGACCACTTTGCCGTTGGCGACTTTCTGCTCGTAGATCACGTCGAACTCATCGCCCTGGCGGATGTCCTGGGCGAAGTCGATGTCGTAACCAAACACACTGGCCATGTCCATGGTCATGCTATGGGACAAGCCGGCGCGCGCGGCAGATTGTGACAGTGAGCTGTTGATCACGCCGTGAGCGTAGGCGGAACGCATGACTGGCTTGGTGGTGATGCGGTTGAAGGCAAAGCCTTTGGCGCCCTTGGTCAGGGAGATGCTTTCGAGATCGCTGAGCTTAGTGTGCAGGTTGTTCAACTGACCGTCTGGTGTCAGTTCGAACTCAAGTTTCTGGCCGTGTTTGAGTTGGATGAATTGCTTGGCCTGTTTATCGCTGGCCAGCACGTCGTTAACGGTGGCTGCGGGAAGGCCTACCTTCTCGAACAGGGTAGAAAGCGTATCGCCTTTCGCCACGATCACTTCGCGGTGTTGAGGGTTCTTGGCGGTTTCTGCTACGAGCTTTTGCTGCTCTTGAGCGGCTTGCTGGGTATCTTCCGGCGTGTTTTCGATCTGGACAAACGGCGATTCAGTTGGAGCATTTGTGGCTTGTTGTGCGTCGGAAGCGTCTTGATCTTGTGTCAGTTGTTCAACCGGACTCTCCAAGTCAAGGCTCAGGGATGTTCGTTTGGCTTCTACGTCACTGGAAGGGAATACCAGGAGTGCCAGGCTGAGAAGGGCGGCGATACCACTTGCAGCGAGCAGGTGGGTCTTCGGGTAAAGCGGCGGCGCTTTAGACGGTTCAGTGGTCATAGGTAATTTTGACTTTGAAGATGAAATGGAAAAGATGAATGACATGATGAAGATGAAATAACTGTATAAAATATAACCAAATCATCTGTGACGCAAGCTCGCGAACGCTGGGCTTGCTGAACGGTGTCCGTGCGCAGGGCAAAACTTGTAATTAGTCCCTGATCTTGTATGGTTGGTTCCCTTTTGAATCTGAGCCTTGCGGGTCTGTTATGAAGTCGGTTGAAGAGCAGCTAGCGCTGATAAAACGTGGTGCGGAAGAACTGTTGGTCGAGGCCGAGCTGATCGAAAAGCTCAAGCGTGGCCAACCCCTGCGTATTAAGGCTGGTTTCGATCCGACCGCGCCGGACCTTCATCTGGGGCATACCGTGCTTATTAATAAGCTGCGTCAGTTCCAGGAGCTGGGGCATCAGGTGGTCTTCCTTATCGGTGATTTCACCGGGATGATCGGCGATCCGAGCGGTAAGAGTGCTACGCGCCCGCCGCTGACCCGTGAGCAGGTTCTGGATAATGCCGAGACCTATAAGACCCAGGTATTCAAGATTCTTGATCCGGCCAAGACCGAGGTGGCGTTTAACTCCACCTGGATGGATCAGATGGGGCCGGCGGACTTCATTCGCCTCACTTCCCAGTACACCGTGGCGCGCATGCTTGAGCGTGATGACTTCGACAAGCGCTATTCAACCAATCAACCGATCGCGATTCATGAATTCCTGTATCCGCTGGTTCAGGGTTATGACTCGGTAGCGCTGCGCGCGGATGTTGAGTTGGGTGGTACCGACCAGAAATTCAACCTGCTGATGGGGCGTGAGTTGCAGCGTGCTTATGGTCAGGAAGCTCAATGCATCCTGACCATGCCGTTGTTGGAAGGATTGGATGGTGTCAAGAAGATGTCCAAGTCCCTGGGCAACTATGTCGGCATTCAGGAAGCTCCGGGTGTGATGTACGGCAAGCTGGTCTCTATCCCGGATGCCCTGATGTGGCGCTACTTCGAGCTGTTGAGCTTTCGCTCGATGGATGAGATCAGCGCGCTGCGTGCGGATGTAGAGGCGGGCGCCAATCCGCGGGACGTGAAGATCAAACTGGCGGAAGAGATCGTGGCGCGTTTCCATGGTGAAGAGGCTGCGGCCAGTGCTCACCGTGCGGCGGGTAACCGCATGAAGGATGGCGAGCTGCCGGATGATCTTCCCGAGATTGAATTGACTGCCGCTGAAGCCATGCCGATTGCTGCTGTCCTTAATAAGGCGGGCCTAGTGAAGAACTCGGCGGTTGCGCGTGACCTTCTGGGGTCTGGCGGTGTGCGTATAGATGGTGAGGTGGTGGATCGCACCTTTATGTACGAGCTGGGTGCTACCCACGTTTGTCAGGCAGGGAAGAAGGCATTTGCGCGTATCACGCTCAAATCCGAATAAACCTGAAATTAAGTGTTGACGGCGAATTGTATCTGTCTATAATTCGCCCCACTTCCGGCGCAGTCGAAACGTAAAACTCCTTGGTAAACAAAGAGTTATGCAGGATTAGGCGGCGAGTTGCTTCAGTTCATCGAAGCCCAGAAGGAGTTGATAGAGTCGTGTTGTTTGGCGCTATTAACGATTCGATCTTCTCGGTCGAAAGCGGAGAAAAAGAGGTGTTGACAGCAGCGTGTAACGCTGTAGAATTCGCCTCCCGCTGACGAGAGATCGGAAGTGCAAGTGGTTGAAGTTGTTGAAGAAATCTTCGAAAGCTTCTGAAAATAATCACTTGACAGCAAATGAGGCTGCTGTAGAATGCGCGCCTCGGTTG
>NZ_JACHCZ010000002.1:997801-1206058 GCF_014207255.1 Pseudomonas sp. JAI120 | reverse complement strand
TTTCCCCATGTGAGAGTAGGTCATCGTCAAGATTAAATTCCGAAACCCCATTTGCGAAAGCAGATGGGGTTTTGTTTTGCGCGGTCGAAAAGTGCGGAAAGACGCACGACAAATTTGCACAGTTATTTCTGAACCAGACCACTAGAATAGCCACCTAACCTTTTTTAAAGTTTGAGCCCTATCTATGCCGGATCCGGTTGACGCCCTTGAGGTGTCGGATTTACCACTGGAGAACTTGGTGGCATGCCATGAGTGCGACTTGCTGATGCGCAAACCCGTGCTCGCCCTCGGTGAAAAAGCCCAATGCCCGCGTTGCGGTTATGAGCTCTACGCTCACCGCCATAACGTCGTTGAGCGCAGCCTCGCCCTGGTACTCGCCGCGCTGTTGCTGTACGTCCCCGCGAACTTTCTGCCCATTATGCAGCTCAATCTGCTCGGGCAGTCCTCAGAAGACACCGTGTGGAGTGGCGTAGTCGGCCTATTCGATACCGGGATGCAAGGCGTCGCCGCCGTGGTGTTCCTATGCAGCATGGGCATTCCGCTGCTCAAGCTGCTTTGCCAACTGGCGGTGCTGCTCAGTATTCGTTGGAAAATAGGCCGCAGTTACGGGTTGCTGTTGTACCGCATCTACCACCACATGAAGGATTGGGGGATGTTGGAGGTCTACTTGATGGGCGTACTGGTGGCGATCGTGAAACTCGCCGACATGGCCTCAATCACCATCGGCCTGGGTTTGGTCTGCTTCGTCAGCCTATTAATGGTTCAGGTTCTGCTTGAGGTGGTGATGTCGCCGCACCAGATCTGGCAAGCACTGTCAGGAGAAGATGATCATGCGGGCGATTGACGCAGGCATTCTGATTTGTACCGAATGTCATGAGCTGAACAAACAAGAGCCGGACACCGATGAGCAAACCTGCACTCGATGCGGTGCACTGATCCACGCCCGTCGCCCCAACAGCCTCGCGCGCACCTGGGCTTTACTGGTCACGGCGGCCATTCTGTATATCCCCGCCAATCTGTTGCCGATCATGACCGTCAACTCCCTTGGCCAGGGCGAGCCCAGCACCATCATGGCCGGTGTGATCCAGTTGGTGCAGCACGGTATGTTCCCGATTGCGGCTGTGGTGTTCATCGCCAGCATCCTGGTGCCGACGTTCAAGTTAGTGGGCATTGGCCTGTTACTGTTTTCCGTACAGCGTCACCAACCGCTTTCCGCGCAGCAACGCATTATCATGTACCGCTTTATCGAATTCATTGGCCGCTGGTCCATGCTGGATATCTTCGTGATCGCCATCCTGGTGGCGGTTGTAAATTTTGGACGGCTTGCCAGTGTCGAGGCTAACCTCGGTGCTGCAGCGTTCGCCAGTGTGGTGATCTTGACGATGCTTGCCGCAGTAACTTTTGATCCCCGACTGATTTGGGATAACACGGAGTCGGACGACGACCATGAGTGATTTGCCTAAAGCTAAAACCCGCCCGGCCTCCAACTGGTCAGCCATTTGGGTTCTTCCCCTGATTGCCTTGATCATTGGTGGTTGGCTGGGGTGGCGTGCCTATTCCCAGCAGGGTATTGAGATCCAGGTGCGCTTTGAAAGCGGCGAAGGCATCCAGGCCAACAAAACCGAAGTAGTCTACAAAGGCATGCCCGTGGGCAAGGTCAAGACCCTGGCTCTTGACGATGAGGGTAATAATCGCGGGGTGATCGCCACCATCGAGATGAACAAGGATGTCGACCAATACCTCAAGACCAACACCCGTTTCTGGCTGGTCAAGCCCAGCGTCAGCCTTGCCGGTATTACCGGCCTGGAAACCTTGGTCTCCGGTAACTACATCGCCGCGAGCCCTGGTGATGGTGAACCTACCCGTAAATTCAAGGCGCTCTCCGAAGAGCCTCCGTTATCTGACGCCAAGCCCGGTCTGCACCTGACCATCAAGGCCGACCGCCTCGGTTCGCTCAATCGCGGCAGCCCGGTGTTCTACAAGCAGATACAGGTCGGCCAGGTCAAAAGCTACTTGCTCTCCGAGGATCAGAGCACCGTCGAGATCAAGGTGTACATCGAGCCGACCTACGCCAGCCTGGTGCGCAAACACACGCGCTTCTGGAACGCCAGCGGCATCAGCATCGACGCCAATCTCTCCGGCGTGAAAGTGCGCAGCGAATCTCTTTCCAGCATCGTCGCCGGTGGCATCGCCTTCGCCACCCCAGAGAACCGCAAGGACAGTCCACCCACTGATCCGAGCCTGCCGTTCCGCTTGTACGAAGATTTCGACGCGGCCGCTGCCGGTATCAAGGCCAAGGTCAAGCTCACGGACTTCGAAGGTCTGCAGGCCGGGCGTACACCGGTGATGTACAAAGGCATTCAGGTGGGCAGCCTGAAAACCCTGAAGATCGACCCTGACCTGTCCAGCGCCAACGCCGAGCTGACCCTCGACCCATTGGCCGAAGACTACCTGGTTCAGGACACTCAGTTCTGGGTGGTCAAACCTTCCATCTCGCTGGCCGGTATTACCGGCCTGGAAGCCCTGGTCAAAGGTAATTACATCGCCATTCGCCCTGGCGACAAAGGCAGCGCCCCGCAACGCGAATTCGTCGCCCGTGCCAAGGCGCCGCCGCTGGACCTGCGCTCCCCAGGCCTGCACATGGTCCTATTTACCGACAACCTGGGCTCCCTGGATGTCGGCAGCCCGATTCTCTACAAGCAGGTCAAGGTCGGCTCGGTGCAGAGCTACCAGTTCTCGCGCAAGAACAAGCAACTGGTGATCGGCGTTCATATCGAGAAGGAATACGAAAACCTGGTCAACGGTTCGACACGTTTCTGGAATGCCAGCGGCGTCACCCTGACCGGCGGCCTTACCGGTGGTATCCAGGTGAAGAGTGAATCCCTGGCCAGCCTGATGGCCGGCGGTATTGCCTTCGAAACACCGCAGCCGAACGTACCGCTGAAAAAACGCATTCCACGTTTCCGCTTGTTTGCCGACCGTGAGGCTGCCAATCAGCATGGCACCCTGGTGACCATCAAGGTCGACCGTGCTGACGGTATGCGTCCAGGCACACCGGTACGTTTCAAAGGCCTGGATGTGGGCAAGATCGAGAGTGTGGACCTCAGTGCCGATATGCAGTCGGTGCTGCTCAGCGCACGTATCACCCAAGTGGCAGACCGCATCGCGCGCGTCGGCAGCCAGTTCTGGGTGGTCAAGCCAGAGCTGGGCCTGATGAAAACCTCCAACCTGGAAACACTGGTCACCGGGCAATACATTGAGGTGCAGCCGGCTGCGAAAAACGCCGGCCCGCAGAAGAGTTTCGTCGCACTGGACCAGCCCCCTGAAACTGTCCGTCAAGAGGCTGGCCTGAGCCTGACACTCAGCGCCGCACGCCGTGGCTCGTTGAAGGAAGGCGTACCGGTGACCTACCGTGAAGTCACCGTGGGCAAAGTGACCGGCTACGAGCTTGGCCAGACCGCCGACCGCGTGCTGATCCACATCCTGATCGAACCCAAGTACGCGCCGCTGGTACGCAGTGGCAGCCGCTTCTGGAACACCAGTGGCTTCGGCCTCGACTTCGGCCTGTTCAAGGGGGCGACGGTGCGTACCGAGTCCCTGGAGACGCTGGTGGCCGGCGGTATCGCATTTGCCACGCCAGACGGCGAGCGCATGGGGAACGCAGCGCGGCCGCAGCAAACCTTCCCGCTGTTCGACAAATTCGAAGAGGAATGGCTGACGTGGGCGCCTAAAATTCCACTCGGCAAATAAAGCTACAAAAAAGGCCGCGATCCAATGGATCGCGGCCTTTTTACATTTCAGCGCAAAGCGTCAGACTTCATCCAACTCCGGCTCATCCGCCTGCACATTCACCGTCGCCTTCACCCCATCATGGCGGCGGATGTACTTCCAGTCCGCCTCATCGATGTAGATCCCGTTCGGCCCGCTGCCGCCCTCCAGGTCGATTGCCACCTGGGCAGACACCTGCGGCTTCACACTGGCGAGGATCGGCACAAAGCCCAGTTGCAAGCTGGTCTCCAGCAACGCTGCCTGGTTCTTCTCATCGATATCCGCCGCCTCGTCGAGGTAGTACGGCAGGCGCACGCGGCCAGCCTGGTCGCGGTCCATCAAGTGCAGCAACAAGTACATGTTGGTCAGCGCCTTGATGGTCATGGTGGTGCCGTTGGACGCCGCACCGTCGATGTCGGTGTGGATCACCGGCTGACCGTGCACCTTGGTGATCTCGAAGGCCAGCTCGAACAGGTCCTTGAGGCCCAACTGGTTATGGTTGGCGGCCACCAGGCGGGCCAGGTATTCCTTGGCCTCTTCGTTCTTGTTGTCCTGCTCGGCACTTTGGCTCAGGTCGAACACCGACAGGGTTTCGCCTTCTTCGTACTGGCCAGCACTGTGGATGATCTGGTCGATATGCTTGAGGGCTTCCTTGTTCGGCGCGAGCACGATACGGAAGCTCTGCAGGTTGGACACCTGACGCTTGTTGATCTCGCGGTTGAACAGCGCCAACTGGTGTTCGAGGCTGTCGTAGTCGCTGCGGATATTGCGCAGGGTCCGCGCGATATCGGTGACCGCCGCACGGCGTGCCTTGCCCAGTGTCAGCGCCTCATCGGTGCGGTGCGCATAGGCGTTGATCAGCAATTGCAGGCGACGCTCCACGTCATCCTCGCTGTCGAACTTGGCCACGCCCTTGAGGCGCACCTGAGCGTACAGCGCCTCGATCTGGCCATCGGCACGCAGCAAGCCCTGCCAGCTGTCCTGATAGTCATTGAGCAGCGGCAGCAGGTTGTCCATGGAGTCATCGACCGGGTCCATGAACGGCGTGCCGAATGGCAAGTCGGCCGGCAACAGCTGCCGGCGGCGCAAGGCGTCATCCAGCGTGCGTTGCTTGGCTTCCATATCGCCGATCTGCCGGCCCACCAGTTGCAGCTTGGCGGACAGTTGCTGGACGCGTTCGGTAAAGGCGTCACTGGAACGCTTCAACTCATCCTGGGCCGCTTCCATCTGCGCCAGGTTTTCCAGTTTTTCGCCTTCCTCGGCACTCAGGGTTTGCGCGCGACGGAAATCTTCCAGCGCCTTTTGCGCGTCGAGCACTTGCTGGTACAGCGCTTCGGTCTGGGTCTTGCTTGCGGCACGGTCAGAGGCCACGGCTTGCTGGGTTTTCAGCTGCTTGAGTTCTTTTTCCAGGCGCTCTTTCTGGTCGCGCAACGCCGCACGATCCGCCAGGGCCTGCAACGCCGGTGGTTCGATGTGCGAGATGTCGATGGACAGCCCCGGCACTTCAAAACGCTCGCCCTTGAAGCCATCCAGGATCTGCTCCAGGGATTTGACCCACTGGCCGTCCTCGTCCAGCGTGATGCCGTGTTCACCCAATGGCAGGCTGAACAACGAGCTGTTGAACAGGCGCATCAGGCGCTCGACATCCTGCTGCGAAAACTCTTCGCGCAGCTTGGCGTAGCTGTTGTTATCCGCGTGATCAAGCTGCTGCTTGACCGACTTCAAGCGCTTTTCCAGGTCGCGCAAACGCTCGTCCAAATCCTCGGCGCTGAACTGTCGCGACTGCGCCAGGGCGCCCGCCAGTTCATCGTGAGCGTCCTTTGCCGCCAGCAGTTGCTGCTCCAGCACCTTGACGTCATCCACCAGGGCAAAGCGATGCTTGAGCACCGACAACTCGCCCAGCCAACGCTGGATACCACTGATTTCCCGCTCCAGGCGCATCAGCTCCTGGGTGCCGCCACGCTGATCGTTCTGCAGCGCATCCTGCTCGTTGCGGTAGTGCTCGGCCTGGATGGTCAGCTCTTCTTTGCGCGCACTCGCGTAGTCCGACCAGGTGCCCAGCAGCGAGTCCAGCAGCGGCGACAGGCGATGCAGCTTGCCGCGCAGGGCGTCGCGCTGTCGGACGCCATTGGCCAGGGCTTCGACCAGCGGGCCGGCAGCGACCAGGGCGTTGTAGTCCTGCTCCATACGTCGTACATCGCGGAAGGCCTCTTCGCACGCTGCGATGTAATCCACGCTACCCGAACGCAGGCTGTGCTCGAACGCATCGAGGAACAACTGCTTGAGCTTGGCCGCGGTGATTTCGCGCATGTGCAGCAGGTTGATAAACAACGCGCGGAAGGTCTTCAGGCTTTGCTCACTGGTGGAGCGCAGTGGGATCAACGTCAGGTCCAGCGGGATCGACGTGTGACCACCCACCAGCAAACGGCGCAGTTCATCCGGCTTGAGTTCGTAGGCTTTCAGGCCTTCGCGTTCCAGGTTGGTGAACAGCTCTTTCTGGCGCAGGCAGGTGTCGTTTTTCTGGTAGTGGGCCAGGTCCAGCTTGCCAGCATAGGCAAAGAACTGGTGACCAAAACCGCCGCCCGGGCCACGCCCGACCACGCCGATGACATGCGGGCCATGGGGCAGGGAGACTTCCACGAGGATGTAGCTGGTGTCGGTGGCGAAGTAGAATCGTCGCGATTGCTCCAGGGTGTACTTGCCGAAACTCATGTCCGACATGCGCGCCAGGATCGGGAACTGCAAGGCGTTGATCGACGCGGATTTACCCAGGTTGTTGGCGCCATACACCGACAGCGGTTCTTCCAGCGGGAATAAGCCCAAGCTGTAACCGGCAGTGTTCAATAGGGCGAAGCGGCGGATGCCGTAGCGTTCCTTACTCATGCGTCGGTCTCCTGTTCTTCGGCAATGGCGCGCGCCAAGGCGTCTTCTTCGCTTTCTTCAGCGAAGTCACTCAAGTCCAGCGGGTCATCGGTCTTCAGCAGCTTCTCATCGCTGTCTTCGTCGATGATCACCGGTGCCGGCAACGGCAACACGCTGTGCACGCTGGCCGCGAGGTCACGGTCTTGCTGCACCGACAGGCACACGTCGAGGAAGCGGTGCATCGGTGGCAGGAAGCGGTAAATGCCGTTGTCTTCGCTGGCAAAACCCAGTTGGGTCATGCGGCGCATGATTTTTTCTTCGAGTTCTTCCTGGGTCTGCACTTCGGCCTGGATAAACAGGTCGCGGTACTTTTCCAGCAGGGACGGCAGTTCATCACGACCGAGGCTGCCACCGTCGAGCACGGCAATCGGGTCGCGGCCCTGGTCGGCCAGGTGCTCGACGATGATGAAGGTGAACAGCGCCAGGCGCTGGGCGGTCTTGTTGACCTGCGCACTGGCAATCGCGGAGTCCGGCACGAAGTAATAGAAGCCACGGGTATCGCACACCAGCTCAAAGCCCAGGGCCTTGAACAGCGTGCGGTACTGGTCCTGGAAGTTCGACAGTTGCGCGTACAGTTCGGGGTCGCGGCGGCTGACGTGGTAACCCTTGAACAGCTCGCGAAAGATCGGCGCCAGCTGGGACAGTTCGGATAGATCAAGATGCATAAGGTGTACTCGCAGGATGCTCGGCGGCGTCGGTGCCGGCCGGGAGCAGGGCGAATGAGCGCAGGCTGACCTGGTGCTCGTGTGTGTGGTAATCGCGGCGTTCCAGGCGCTCGCGCTTGAAGCGTTTTTCGCGCGAGAGCCGTGAGAACCAGTACAGCAATTCGTCGGTGGCGCCGTCCGGCTCCTGCTCCAGCAGCCACGTCATCAGGTCCGGCATCGGCAGCGCGTCTTCGCAGCGCTCGAGCATTTCCTTGACCGTACGTGGCGCGCGCTGGGCTTCGCCCTTGTGGGATTTGTGCGCCTTGGGGAACCGTGCCGGTTTAGGCTCGAAGTTCGCCAGCGCATACACATAGGCCTCGACCTGGCTGGCACTGCCCAGGAAGGTACTTTGCGGCCGGGTGAACATCGGCATCGCCGCTTGCGGCACCGCGTCCAGGCCTTTACGGCGGATGGCCGACAGCGCGAGCGCCGCGCCACGGGTCACGGCGTTGTGCCGGCGTGCCTCTTCGCGCAGCGGCAACAGCAGCTCGCGGGCGTGACGCAGGGTCAGCTGGGCGCTGGTCTGCATTTCGAGGATGCGCGCGTGGGTGCGCAGCAGCATGTCGTCGTCCACCAGGTGGCCGAGGCGCTGTTGCTCGGTGAGCATGCGCAACAGCACGTTTTCTACCTTGCGCACGCCTTGTTCGAAGGCACCGTCGGCGTTCACCAGTTGAATCATCGGTTCGACGTATTCGTCCCAGGTCGCCAGGACTTCGGCGTAACGCTGGCGCAACGGGATCTGCCGGTCGCTGGTCTTGGCACGGTCGGCCACGGCCGCGAGGGCCTGTTCGTCGTTGGCGAGTTTTTTCAGTACGTCGCGTACGCGCATGTCGAGCAGGCGCAACTGGCGGGCCAGGTCGTGGCCATCACGGATGTCGAAGGCGTCCTGAATATAACCGGCCAAGCGCTCCAGATGGCGCAGGTAGGCTTCGATTTCCAGGCACAGGCCAAGCCGGTGCTCCTTGCGAAGATAAGCCAGGAAGTCGTGGATCTGCGCGTTGAGCTCGAAACGATTCGGGCTTTTGGCGACAGGCACCAGGATGTCCAGGCGAATCCACACGTCCAGCAGGCTGGTGATGTCCTGGGGCGTGCTGTCCAGTTGTTGGGCGGCCAGTTGTGCGCGCAACTCGCTCAGGCTGAGGGTGCCTTGGTCGAAGTGTTCGCACAGTGGCTCAAGTAAGGCCCAGTGTTCGGCGAGGGCGCGCAGGACGCGCTTGGGTTCGATCATGGGAATGGCCGGCTGGTTGGCTATTAAAAGTCGCGATTGTACTGCATCAGGCGCGGGATTTATCCACAGCCGGTCAGTGCACAGTGGGCGATTGTTACCGAACAGCGGTAGAATCCCCGCTCTTTACTTATCCACAAGTGGCCGAGCTGTGCTTATCGAGTCCCGACGTCGCGCTTACTTGACCGCCATGCAGGTGGTCAACTGGCTGCCCCGCACCGAACTGCCGTTCGCCGCCCCGTCGCGGCCCGAGCTGTTAGAAGCGCTTGAGCCCTATGAGGCGTTCGAGACCTCGGGCGAGGAGGCCGCCGCCCCGGTGGTGGTGGCCAAGCCCGTGCCGCCAGCGCGGCCGGCGGTCGAGCGGGCCAAGATCGAAGTGCCCCGCCCCTCGCCCATGGCCAAGCCGGTGGTAGCCGAAGAGGCAGCCCCGGTGGTCAAGGCCCCGGTGGTGCCGCCACCGCGTTTCGCCCTGCAACTGCTGCGGGCCGGGCGCTGCCTGCTGCTGGTGGAACTGCCCACCGGCGAGCGCTTCCAGACCCGCGACCCCGCCTACATGCTGCTCAAGGACATGCTGCGCGCCGCCGGCCTGCCCGACAGCCCGCAAATCGTCGGCGACCCGGTCCGTTGGCCGCTGCTGGTACGCGGCACTATGGACCAGGGCCCGGAAGCGGCGCGGGATTTTGTGCAAGGCTTCGTCTCGGCGCGCCTGGAAGACGAACCCTGCGTGTGCCTGTGGCTGATCGGCCTGCCCGCCGTACGGTTTGCCGGCGAAGCGAACGCCGAAGCCTGGTACCGCGAACTGCAGGTCGAGGGCCTGGGTGCTGTATGGGCCCTGCCGGGCCTGGAATTATTAATGGAAGAGCCACAGCGTAAGGCTGATGTCTGGCAAGCCATGCGCCGGCTGATGGCGCGCTGGAAAACAACCGATGAGTGAGGCTTTATCCTTCCGCCCGATGACCGAGGCCGACCTCGACGCGGTGCTGAAAATCGAATACGCGGCGTTCAGCCACCCCTGGACTCGCGGGATCTTTCTCGACGGGCTGGGCAAGTACCAGATCTGGCTGATGTTCGAAGGCGAGCAGCAGGTAGGCCACGGCGTGGTGCAGATCATCCTCGATGAAGCGCATTTGCTGAACATCACGGTCAAGCCGGAGAATCAGGGCCGTGGCCTGGGGTTGGCGCTGCTGGAGCACCTGATGTCCCGTGCCTATGCCGCCAACGCGCGGGAATGCTTCCTGGAAGTGCGCGACAGTAATACCGGTGCGTTCCGTCTGTATGAACGCTATGGCTTCAACGAGATTGGCCGTCGTCGGGATTACTATCCGGCTGTCGGTGGTCGTGAAGATGCGGTGGTCATGGCTTGCACCCTGGTCGACTGAGCACACAAAACCCATGTGGGAGAGGGCTTGCTCCCTCCCACATTCAGCTGTGCGGTGTGTCAGCGGTTACCGTCTACCGGGTCGATATCAGCCAACTCGGCCTCATCCAGCCCGTTCCCGCCGCCAATGTCATCTTCATCCACAATGCTCAGGTCAAAATCCGCCGGGTTGTCTTCACCCGCCTCCCGAGCATCCCGCGCACCATCTTCATGGATTAGCGTTTCCGGGCTCATATCATCATCGGTCGACTCATGATTATCGGTCGAAGCCCCGGTCATTCCGGCCTCGCGCACCCGTTCGTCGGGCATCAGGTGTTCACGCTCGCCACGCGGAATCTCATTGCCAATCTCCGCCGTCGGTTCTTCCTCGTCAAAATCCAGCTCGCGCATCGAGCCCATGCGATCTTCGTTGTCGTCAATCGGTTCGGGCTGTGTAGCGCCGTAGGGACGTCGTGATTCAGTCATGGCCAATCCTCATACTGTGGGGCTTATAGTGTGTGGACAGGCATATCCCCCCAAGATTCAAGTAATTGCCCGCCGGCTATCTTTATGATCGGCGTGACCCGGACGGGCGGTCGTCTGTCAAAGCTGCGCATCATTCCTGAGGCTTTCCCTGATGAACGAACTACAAGACCTGCTTGATAACAACGAACGCTGGGCGGATGCGATCAAACAGGAAGATCCCGAATTCTTCGCCAAGCTCGCCCGCCAGCAGACCCCTGAATACCTGTGGATCGGTTGTTCCGACGCCCGGGTACCGGCCAACGAGATCGTCGGCATGCTGCCCGGTGACCTGTTCGTGCACCGCAACGTGGCCAACGTGGTGCTGCACACCGACCTCAATTGCCTGTCGGTGATCCAGTACGCCGTCGATGTACTCAAGGTCAAACATATCCTCGTCACTGGCCACTACGGCTGCGGCGGCGTGCGTGCCTCGATGCAGGACCGCCAGTTCGGCCTGATCGACGGTTGGCTGCGCACCATTCGCGACCTCTACTACGAAAACCGTGACGTGCTGGCCCAATTGCCGACCGAAGAGGAACGTGTGGACCGCATGTGTGAGCTGAACGTGATCCAGCAGGTGGCCAACGTCGGCCACACCAGCATTGTGCAAAACGCCTGGCACCGTGGGCAGAGCCTGTCGATCCACGGCTGCATCTACGGCATCAAGGACGGCCGTTGGAAGAGCTTGAACACCACCATCAGTGGTTTTGAGCAGTTGCCGCCGCAGTATCGCCTGCGTCCGCTGGGCGAAGCCTAAGGCCGTTTGCGGTCGCGCCAGCGGGTCATGAATGCCTGGCCCTCGGCGTTCAAAAGCTCTGTGCTGCCGGTGATCCACCCCCGGCAGTTCAGCTCGCCGCATTGGCAGGCGAACTGCCGGAACAAGGCGTCCTCGGTGCTGGCGTAATCCAGGGTCAGCGGGGCGCCGGCGGCTATGGGCTGCACGGTCCATAGTTCCAGGTAGGTGGTGTCGAAAAACACATTCGGGTTGCAGGAATGCCGTAGCAGGCCGCAGAACCAGCTGTCGTACAGGTGGATGCGGGCGGACAGCTGCAACGTACGTGTGCGTCGCTCGTTCACGGCGTAACCGGACACTCGGGCAATGCGCACGCGGCCGTCGAAACTCACGCGAGCCCTGACGCCGCCGTCGTCGCGCTCAACCTTAAAGTGCTTGGCCGAGGGATAGCCCTGTTCAACGAGCAGTGTCTTGAACGGGTACAAACAATCACCCACAGCGGTTTTAGCCGGGTCCATGGCTTGAGTTTTCATAACTCTCCTTGGTGAGGCTGCATGGACCTGCGGGTGGTGGCTGACTACCAGTCTTGCAGCGGATGTGCCCGGCTCAAGACTCGCTGAACATGGAGCCGATTTCTACTGTCAACTTTGACAGTAGAAATCGGTTTTTTTTGGCTGTCTACAGCACAGGCGCCGTGATGGTGGGGGCGGGCGCTGTGTTCTTCAGCTGTTTGAGCTGCGTTTTGATCGCGGGCGTGGCGCATTTGGCGTTCGCCTGTTCCGGCGTCAGATTGCGCACCGAGGTGTAGAACAACTCACAGGTCTGCTCTTTGCGCGTGACCTGCCAGGTGTTCATGCAGGCCTTGAGCAGTACATTCGGATCGCTCGCCGGTTTCTGGCCCATTCCGGCCTGCCAGCAGGCGGCGCTCAAGTCCTGGCCCATCACTTTTAAACCCGCATCGTCGGCTTGCTGCTCGTTACCGTCATAGGTGTCCGGGCTGGCCGCGTACCAGATGTAGCTGGGGTGGTTGGCGCCCAGCACCGAGACGGTCTTGCCCGCGGCAGGGCTGATCTGCGCCAGGCCCAGCACACCCACGGTTTGCCCGTATTGTTGTTTGATCCAGCTGCGCACCGGCGCGCCGAACGCGACCATTGGCAGCGAGCCGTTGGGGTGCAGGCTCAGTTCGCTGACCATGCGGGTCTGGTAGTCGGTGAAGTAGCTATAGACGTTCTCCAGGTCCTTGCCCGCATTGGAAGGGGCGGCGATGGGCGCGATATCGATGATGGTCTGGTAGGCCGGGGTTTCGGTGGCCGGCACGCCGTTATCGGTAAGCAGGCTGGCCCAGCGGTCGGTGGTGGCCGACTCCAGGTAATCCTGGGCCTGGGTCAGCGAATAATCCGGCGGAAAATGCAGCAGCTCGATGCTCTTGCGGTTTTCCAGGGCCATGCCCAGTGGCAGGAACAGGTACCAGTTGTAAGCCCACTTGCCGTCGCTGTTGAGTTTGCTCGCGCCCTGGTAGGCCAGGTCAGCGGTATTGAGCAGCGCGGTCAGGGGCTGGCCGTAACTGTCGGGTACACCGCTGAAGGTCGCGGCGAGCTGCCCTTCATGGTTTTTGACGCTGACCTTGGCTCGGCTGTAGCCGTCACGCTGCAGGCTTTGGTTGAGGTAGTGCTCGGCGGTCTGCTCCAGCGTCCATGGCCGAAAGCAGACCACATTGCAGTTATTGGGGTAAGCGAACAACTGGGTGACACGTTGCGTGCTGCCCAGAGGGACTTCGATGTCGGCGTGTACGACCGCACTGCTCATCAGTGCGGCCAGGGTGAAGGACAACCTGGTCGGTTTGAACATACTCGATTCCTTGTCAGCGAAAGCCCGTCTGCGCGGGATGAAAGCCCACCCCCTCACAGTAGCGGTTGACCAGGAAAACCGCGTGCTAAATCGCCAGGCATGTCGCTATTGGATAAGCGTCCTACACGCTGAACTGCAACGCGTTGCTCAAATCCCCCATGGGTTTCTGGCCGCGGGCAATCATGGCGTCATCGCGTTGCTTGAGCCCGTCCAGGGTCTCCAGCTGGAAGACCCGCGTTATCAAGCGCAGGATCGACGCGGTGTCGTACACCGTATGGTCCACGGTGCCTTTGCGCGCGAAGGGCGAGACCACCAGCGCCGGGACCCGCGTGCCTGGGCCCCAGCGGTCGCCTTTGGGTGGGGCGACGTGGTCCCACCAGCCGCCGTTTTCATCGACGGTCACCACGACCACCATGTTTTTCCACTGCGGGCTTTCCTGCAGCACCTTCAAGGCGCGGACGATATGGCGGTCGCCCGAGGCAATGTCAGCGTAACCCGCGTGCATGTTCAGGTTGCCCTGTGGCTTGTAGAAACTCACGGCCGGCAGCTTGCCGGCCTGGGCATCGGCGAAGAACTTGTTGGTGCTCGCCTCATCGCCCAAACCGCCATCGCGCAGGCGCTTGTCACGCTCCGCACGGTTCTCGGGGCCTTGCTGCTTGAAATAGTTGAACGGCTGGTGGTGGTACTGGAAGTTTGGAATCTTCGGAATGCCGCCCGAATCCTTGAACTGATCCAGCGTTGCCTGCCATGCCCCGGCGTACCACGCCCAGTCGACGTTCTTTTTCGACAACTTGTCGCCGATATGTTCGTGGGTCTGCGGCACCAGCACGTTGGGCAGGTCGGCTTTTGCGTAGTCCGGGTTTTCCGGGTCACGAATCCAGGTCGGCCAGTAAGGCGGCGCCAGGGTGTTCACACCGTAGCCGTCCGGGGTCAGCGCGCTGGGGCCGAACTGCGGCGGGCCGGTCATGGCGCTGGCCGGGGATTTATCCAGCGGCTTGAGACGCGGGTCGGTGGGGTCATCGCTTTGCAGCGTGGCGATCTGCGCCTTGGCCACCGACTGCGCGGCATTCGGGTAAAACGGCGCGGTGGCGCTGATCAGGTATTGATGGTTGAGGAACGAGCCACCAAACGCTCCCTGGAAGAAGTTATCGCAGAGCACAAACTCCTTGGCCACGTCCCACAGGCGCAGGGAATAACGGCTCTGGGCGTAATGGCCCATGACCAGGCCACCGGAGTCGGCCCAGGCGACGAAACCGTCGTTCTTGCCGCCGTTGATCTGCATCTGGTTCTGGTAGAACACGTGCCACAAGTCGCGAGTGACGAGGCTCAAAGGCAGGTCTTCAGCGTTCGGGCCCTTGAGGGCGAACGGCGCGTTGGGCAGGTTTTCCTGGAATTGCACTTCGCTGGGGTAAGTCACCCCATCCACGCTTTGCGGGCCTACTTGCAGCACACCGCCCCAGGTCGGGGGCAGGGTGGTCAAGAGGCTGCCGTCGCGGTCGCGTTGCTGCGTGTCGGCGGCAGAAAGCGCCGACAGCGGTTTCTCAACGCCTGGGAAGTCCGCAAACAGGTTGTTGAAGCTGCGGTTCTCGGCATAGATCACCACCACGGTCTTCACCTGGTCGCGCAACGCCTTGTCCAGCTCCTGCGGCGTGAGCGGCCGCGGCACGGGCTTGCCGGGCGCCTCACTGCTATTGCCGCAGGCACTCAAGGTCGCGCCCACCCCCAACACCGCCGCGCCCCCCAGGAAGCGCCGACGGCCGGTGTCTACCGGCGGTTGGGCTATGGAATCGGGGGAAGGGCGGTCTTCGTGATCATCACTCATTGCGGGGAGTCCTTGCTGGCGAGATGTTGCAAGATATTTCGCAGGACGGTAGCAATGCAATGTGACGGAACGAAGACAGTCAGGTGATCACAGCAGACGCAGTGCCAATTGGCTGCCGGCGCGCAAGTACTCCACCTGAGCCGTCACGGCATCCTTGACGATTGCCTCGCCGGTGTCAGTCAGGGTGGCTTTTTTTGCATCGATAACGCTGGTCTGTAGCAGTTGCAGGGCCACATCTATGGCCTTCTGGAAGGCCGTCACGTTGTTATGCAGGCCGAATTCCTTGATAACAGCGTCCATGCGGCGATCGGCGTCGTCTCGCAGGGTCTTGTACTCGACGAACGATACGTTGTCGTCCTTGTAAATATCATCGAGCAACTGCTCCAGTGATTTGGATAAGGGTGTCATCGGATTTTCCTTGTGCTATGTGAGGAGGCAGCCAAGGTTAATCAAAGGGGCTGGCAGGAGGAGCCAGGGGTTGTCACCTTATTGAGTAGGACAACCCCGACGCACTTCATCAGAAACACCGTGCTCTAAGGCATGACGGGCGGCAAATACTTCAACGTCGTCCCCAATGCCCACAGCAGGAACAACACCAGCGGCGTATGCACCAGCAACTGCACAAACGAAAACCCGATCAAATCCCGCGCCTTCAACCCTAAAACCCCCAGCAACGGCAGCATATAGAACGGGTTGATCAGGTTCGGCAGCGCTTCGGCGGCGTTGTAGATCTGCACCGCCCAGCCCAGGTGGTATTGCAGGTCATTGGCCACTTGCATCACATAAGGCGCTTCGATAATCCACTTGCCGCCGCCCGACGGAATAAAGAAACCCAGCACCGCCGAGTACACGCCCATCAGCAGGGCATACGTGTCGTGGGAGGCGATGGAGGTGAAGAAGGTCGAGATATGGTGCGCCAGGGTCTGGCCGTCGCCGCCCTTGACCACGGTCATCAGTGCCGCAATCGAGCCGTACAACGGGAACTGGATCAATACGCCGGTGGTGGTCGGCACTGCACGGGCCACCGCATCGAGGAAGCTGCGCGGGCGCCAGTGCAGCAGGGCGCCGACCATGATGAACAGGAAGTTGTAGGTGTTCAGCCCTGAAATCGCGCTGATCGCCGGCTTGGTCGAGAATTCATGGAACAACCAGCCCGCCGCCAGCAATGCCAGCAGAATGGTCAGCAACGGGCTGTGTTCCAGCCATTCGCCGGGGCGGGTCGGTGGTTGCAGCTTGGGCAGGTTGAAGGCCGGGTCGACGCCACAGGCCTTGGCGTCACGGGCGCTGTTGGGGCCGGGCGCGGTGGCGTAGGCGATGATCAGCGACACCACGATCAGCGCCAGCAACAGCACGCCGGATTGCCACAGGAAGATGGTGTCGGTAAACGGGATCACCCCGGTGATCGACAGGATCGACGGCGGCAAACTGGCCGGGTTGGCCTGCAATTGTGCGGCCGAAGACGACAGCCCCAATGCCCACACCGCACCAAGGCCAAGGTAGGCCGCCGCACCCGCAGCACGGTAGTCCATGCGCAAATCCGTACGACGGGCCAGCGCACGCACCAGCAAACCGCCGAACACCAGGGACAGGCCCCAGTTGAGCAGCGACGCCACCATGGAAATCAACGCGACCCACGCCACGGCGGAGCGGCCGTTCTTCGGGATGCGTGCCAGGCGGTCGATCAGCTTGACCGCCGGCGGCGAGCTGGCGACCACGTAACCACCGATCACCACGAAGGCCATCTGCATGGTGAACGGGATCAGGCTCCAGAACCCGTCGCCAAAGGCCTTGGCGGCTTCGGTCGGCGCGGCGCCCATGCCCAGGGTCGCGACGGCGACGATGATCACGGCGAGGGCGGCGAACACCCAGGAGTCGGGGAACCAGCGCTCGGCAAAGTTCGAGCAGCGCAGGGCAAATCGGGCATAGCGGCTTTCTTCGATAGCATCGGCCACGAGTCTTTCCTCTTGTATTTATTATGGTGTCGGCAATTTTCCGGCATGTTCCGCTACGGCCATTGATATGGGAATGCAGTTATCTTCATCGATCCATGAGGAAAACAAATATATCTGCCGCGATTGCCATCAACCGGCTCAGCTCATAACCTGCACGCCATTTTGTTTGTCTGCCGAGCCTCCACATGACTGCCACCTCTGTTCCACAGGCGCAGCGTTTTTCCCGCTCCGACTACAAAACCCTGGGCCTGGCCGCCCTGGGCGGAGCCTTGGAAATCTACGACTTCATTATTTTCGTGTTCTTTGCGCTGACCCTCAGCCAACTGTTCTTCCCGCCAGAAATGCCCGAGTGGCTGCGCCTGCTGCAGAGCTTCGGCATCTTCGTCACCGGTTACCTGGCGCGCCCGCTGGGCGGCATCCTGATGGCGCACTTCGCCGATCACCTGGGGCGCAAGCGCGTGTTCAGCCTGAGCATCCTGATGATGGCATTGCCCTGCCTGCTGATCGGGATCATGCCCACCTACGCACAGATCGGCTACTTCGCACCACTGATCCTGCTGGTGCTGCGCGTGCTGCAAGGTGCAGCGGTGGGCGGTGAAGTGCCCAGCGCCTGGACCTTTGTCGCCGAACACGCACCGCGCAACCATCGTGGCTATGCCCTGGGCTTCCTGCAAGCGGGCCTGACCTTCGGCTACCTGCTCGGCGCCCTCACCGCCACGCTGCTGGCGCAGGTCTTCACCCCGGCCGAAATCCTCGACTACGCCTGGCGTTTCCCCTTCCTGCTCGGCGGTGTGTTCGGCGTGATCGGCGTGTGGCTGCGGCGCTGGCTCAGCGAAACCCCGGTATTTCTCGAAATGCAGGCCCGCCGCCAGGCCGCCGCCGAGATGCCGCTGCGCACCGTACTGCGTGACCATCGCGCCGTGCTGCTGCCGGCGATGATCCTCACCTGCGTGCTCACCTCCGCTGTGGTGGTGCTGGTGGTCATCACCCCGACCATGATGCAGAAAACCTTCGGCATGAGCCCCAGCCACACCTTTGCCTTGAGCGCCCTGGGCATCGTCTTCCTGAATATCGGCTGCGTCCTCGCCGGCCTGCTGGTGGACCGCATCGGTGCCTGGCGCGCGGTGCTGGTCTACAGCCTGCTGCTGCCAGTGGGTATTTTCCTGCTGTACGCCAGCCTGATCAGCGGCGGCATCTGGCTTGGTGCGGCGTACGCGGTAGCGGGCTTGAGTTGCGGGGTGGTCGGTGCGGTGCCGTCGGTGATGGTCGGCCTGTTTCCGGCGCAGGTGCGGGTGTCGGGCATTTCCTTCACCTACAACATCGCCTATGCGCTGTGGGCAAGTACTACGCCGCTGATGCTGATCGCGCTGATGCCGACCAGCCCGTGGATTTGCGTGGCGTATTGCGTGGTAATGGGCGCGGTGGGGGTGGCGAGTGTGGCGCTGTTTGGTAAGCGCCACACGTTGGCGGCCTGAAGGTCAGGTCAAGAAGTGCCACAGCACCAGCGTACCGACCAACCCGACGACCGAAACAATCGTCTGCAACACCGACCATACCCAAATCGTCTGTTTCAGCTGCAAGCCAAAGTACTCGCGCACCATCCAGAACCCCGCATCGTTGACGTGGCAGAAAAACACCGAGCCGGCGCCGATCGCCAGCGCCACCAGTGAGCTTTGCGTCGCCGCCAACCCGGCCATCATCGGCGCGAGGATGCCGGCGGTCGTGGTGGTGGCGACCGTGGCCGAGCCGGTGGCCTGGCGCAGCGCCACCGCGATCAACCAGGCCAGCAGCAGGTACGGCATGTGCGCGCCTTCGGCGACTTTGCTGATGGTCTGGCTGACGCCGGCGTCGAGCAGGGTTTGCTTGAGGCCGCCGCCGGCGCCGATGGTCAACAGCAACACGGCGATGGGCGCGAGGGCCTTGCGCAGGGTGTTGCCGACTTCGGCGCGCGGCATCCCGGCGGCCCAGCCCAGGCAGATCACGGCGGCGATCACCGCCAGGCCGAGGGCGATCAGTGGTTCGCCGAGGAATTTCAGAGTCAGGCCCACGCTGCTTTCCGCTGGCAGCGCGACTTTGGCCAAGGTACTGCCGAGCATCAGAATCACCGGCAACAGAATGATCAGCAATGACACGCCAAAGCTCGGCTGGCGCGGAGCCTTGGGCGGGGCGCTGAACAGCGCGCCGATGTCGGCCGGCTCATCCACATGCAGGCGCTTGGACAGCCAGTTGCCATAGAGCGGCCCGGCGAGGATCACCGCCGGCACCGCCAGGCAAAAGCCCAGCAACATGGTCAGGCCCAGATCGGCGTGCAACGCGCCCACCGCAATCAGCGGCCCCGGGTGCGGTGGCATCAAGGCGTGCAAGGTGGTCATGCCCGCCAGCGCCGGGATGGCGATTTTCAACAGCGGCTGGTTCGAACGTTTGGCCATCACAAAGATGATTGGCACCATCATCACCAGGCCCACTTCGAAGAACAGCGGCAGGCCGATCACCATCGCCACCAGCGCCATCACCCATGGCAACGACTTGCCCTTGCCCAGCCCGAGCAGGGTGGTGGCGATGCGATCGGCCGCGCCGGATTCTGCCATCAGCGCACCCAGCATCGAGCCCAGCGCAATGATGATCCCGGCTTCACCGAGGATCGCCCCGGCGCCCTTGCTGAAGGCCTTGGCCACCTCTTCCGCTGGCAGCCCGGCGCCGACCCCGGCGATAAAGGTGCCGATCAGGATCGACAGGAATGGCGGCAACTTGGTCGCGCTGATCAGCACGATGATGCTGGCGATGGCCAGTAGTACGCAGAGCATGAGGCGGGTGTCGTGAACCACCCACGCGGCAGTCGATAACGCCAATGCGGGACTCCTTATCGAACAGGTTGGAAAAATTGTTTCTTTTTGTTTCCTGCCCCAAAAGCATACCTGATAACGCCCGCCCCAGAGCCATTGCTGTCGGATTTGTAATCTTTGCTCCACCGCTCTGATAGGTCGCGAACGCTACATTGCCCCCGCTTGGACTTCTTGGGCGTGGAACTCTCGTATGGCAATTTCCGTTAAAAAACTCTTGGGCGCGGCGCTGTTGTGGGGAGCTGCCAGCATTGCCCAGGCACAAACCCTTACCCTCGACGCCGCCCTGCAAACCGCCTTCGCCAACAACCCCGACCTGGCGGCTGCGCAATGGGACATCGAGATCGCCGAGGGCGGTCGCCAGCAGGCCGGGCTGATCCCCAATCCGGTGGCGTCCTGGGATGCCGAAGACACACGTCGCGATACGCGCACCACCACCCTCAAGCTAAGCCAAACCCTGGAGCTGGGTGGCAAGCGCGGTGCCCGCATTGACGTAGCGACGCGTGCCCAGGACGCCGCCGCACTGACCTTGGAACAGCGCCGCAATACGTTGCGCGCCGAAGTGATCGACGGCTACTACGGTGCCCTGCGCGCCCAGCAACGTCTCGACCTGGCCCAGCGCTCCCTGGCCTTGGCCGAGCGCGGGCTGGTGGTCGCCAACGGCCGCGTGACCGCCGGCAAATCCTCACCGGTGGAAGCCACACGGGCCCAGGTGCAACTGTCGGAGATCCGCCTCGAATTCAACCGCGCGCAAATGGGCCTTACCGACGCCTATCGCCGCCTGGCCGCCAGTACCGGCAGCGCGGCGACCGACTTCCAGGCCGTCGCCACGCCAAGCCACTCCACACCGCCGTTGCCGTCCGCCACGCAACTGTTGGCGCGCCTTGAACAGACCGCCGAACTGCGCCTGGCCGCACTGCAGATCGTGCAGAACGAAGCCAGCGTGGGCCTGGAAAAAGCCCAGCGGATTCCCGACCTGGATGTGTCCATTGGCAGTCAATACGACGCCAGTGTGCGCGAGCGGGTGAACCTGGTCGGTGTATCGATGCCGATTCCGTTGTTCAACCGCAACCAGGGCAACGTACTTGCCGCCACGCGCCGTGCCGATCAGGCCCGCGACCTGCGCAACGCTGCCGAATTGCGCCTGCGTACCGAAACGCGCCAGGCCCTGGACCTGTGGCAAACCGCGAATACCGAAGTCCGCGCATTCAACCAGCAGATCCTGCCCGCCGCCCAAAGCGCGGTGGACAGCGCCACCCGCGGCTTCGAGATGGGCAAGTTCAACTTCCTCGACGTGCTCGACGCCCAACGCACACTCATCGCGGCGCGCACCCAATACCTTGCGGCTACCGCCCAGGCCACCGATGCCTGGCTGCGCATCGAACGGATTTACGGCGACCTCGCCCGGTTTTGATTTTTTCTGGAGTGCCTTATGAACAAACGACACGGCGTGGCGCTTGCCGTCGCCTTGGGCCTGATGCTGTCCGGCGTGGCCAACGCCGAGGAAGAAGAAGGCACGCTCGAGCTGACTGAACAGCAAATCCAGGCCGCTGGCATCGAACTCGCTGAGGCCCAACCCCGGTCGATCAGCACCCTGCTGACGCTGCCGGGGGAGGTGCGTTTCGACGAAGACCGCACCTCGCATATCGTCCCGCGCGCGGCCGGCGTGGTGGAGTCGGTGAAGGTCAATCTTGGCCAGGCAGTGAAGAAGGGCGAGCTGCTCGCGGTGATCGCCAGCCAGCAGATTTCCGACCAGCGCAGTGAGCTGGCGGCCAGCGAGCGTCGGGTTGAACTGGCGCGTATTACCTTCCAGCGTGAACGCCAGTTGTGGCAGGACAAGATCTCCGCCGAGCAGGATTACCTGCTGGCGCGCCAAACCCTGCAAGAAGCCGAAATCGCCTTGAACAATGCCCGCCAAAAAATGACCGCACTTAGCGGCAACACCGTGCTGGTCGGCGGCAATCGTTACGAACTGCGTGCGCCGTTCGCAGGCGTGGTGGTGGAAAAACACCTCGGTGTCGGCGAGGTGGTGAGTGAGACCAGCAATGCCTTCACGCTTTCTGACCTGTCACAGGTGTGGGTCACCTTCGGCGTATTTCCCAAGGATTTAAACAAGGTCCGGCTCGGCAAACCGGTGAAGGTCAGCTCCACGGAAATGGGCACAGATGTGCAGGGCACCGTGGCCTATGTCGGCAATTTGCTCGGCGAGCAAACGCGCACCGCCACCGTGCGCGTGACGGTGCCCAACCCCGATGACGCCTGGCGTCCAGGGCTGTTTGTCACCGTGCAATTGGCCACGGACACCTACCAGGCCAAGGTCACCGTGCCGCAAGCGGCGATCCAGACCGTCGAGGAAAAACCGTCGGTATTCGTGCGCACGCCAGACGGTTTTATCACCCGCCATCTCGAACTGGGCGCCAGTGAGAACGGCTACGTCGAAGTGCGCCAGGGCCTGGAGGCCGGTGCCCAGGTGGCCACCACCGGCAGCTTCATCCTCAAGTCCGAATTGGGCAAGGGCTCGGCTGAGCACGCCCATTGATCCTGCGAGTGATTTCTCATGTTTGAGCGCCTTATCCAATTCGCCATCGAGCAGCGCATCATCGTGCTGCTGGCAGTGCTGTTGATGGCCGGTGTCGGCATCGCCAGCTATCAGAAACTGCCCATCGACGCGGTGCCCGACATCACCAATGTGCAGGTGCAGATCAACTCGGCGGCGGCCGGTTTTTCGCCGCTGGAAACCGAGCAGCGCATTACCTTTCCCATCGAAACCGCGATGGCCGGTTTGCCGGGGCTGCAGCAGACCCGTTCGTTGTCACGCTCCGGCTTGTCCCAGGTGACGGTTATCTTCAAGGACGGCACCGACCTGTTCTTCGCCCGCCAGTTGGTCAACGAGCGCCTGCAGGTGGCCCGCGAGCAATTGCCTACGGGGATCGAAACCGCGATGGGGCCGATTTCCACCGGCCTCGGGGAAATTTTCCTGTGGACCGTGGAGGCCGAGGAGGGCGCCCGCAAGGACGACGGCACGCCCTATACCCCGACCGACTTGCGAGTGATCCAGGACTGGATTATCAAGCCGCAACTGCGCAACGTGCCCGGTGTGGCCGAGATCAACACCATCGGCGGCTTCGCCAAGGAATACCAGATCGCCCCGGACCCCAAGCGCCTGGCGGCCTACAACCTGACCTTGAACGATCTGGTCACGGCACTGGAGCGCAACAACGCCAACGTCGGCGCCGGGTACATCGAGCGCAGCGGCGAGCAATTGTTGATCCGCGCACCGGGGCAGGTGGCGTCCATCGACGACATCGCCAATATCGTCATCACCACGTCCGACGGCACGCCGATCCGCGTGCGCAATGTCGCCCAGGTCGAGATTGGCCGTGAGCTGCGTACCGGCGCCGCCACGGAAAACGGCCGCGAAGTGGTGCTGGGCACGGTGTTTATGTTGATCGGAGAAAACAGCCGCACCGTGTCCCAGGCGGTGGCTTCCAGACTCGAGCAAATCAACCTTTCGCTGCCCGACGGTGTGGTGGCGGTGACCGTCTACGACCGCACCAACCTCGTCGAAAAAGCCATTGCCACCGTGAAGAAAAATCTCTTCGAAGGTGCGCTGCTGGTGGTCGCGGTGCTGTTCCTGTTCCTCGGCAATATCCGCGCGGCGCTGATCACCGCGATGGTGATTCCCCTGGCAATGTTGTTCACCTTTACTGGCATGTTCACCAACAAAGTCAGCGCCAACCTGATGAGCCTCGGCGCGCTGGACTTCGGCATTATCGTCGACGGCGCAGTGGTGATCGTCGAGAACGCCATCCGCCGCCTGGCCCATGCGCAGCAGCGCCATGGTCGCTTGCTGACCCGCAGCGAGCGCCTGCACGAGGTGTTCGCGGCGGCCAAGGAAGCGCGGCGTGCGCTGATCTTCGGGCAACTGATCATCATGGTCGTGTACCTGCCGATCTTCGCCCTCACCGGCGTGGCCGGGAAGATGTTCCACCCCATGGCGTTTACCGTGGTGATCGCGCTGCTGGGGGCGATGATTTTGTCGGTGACCTTCGTACCGGCGGCGATTGCGCTGTTCGTCACCGGCAAGGTCAAGGAAGAAGAAAACCTGGTGATGCGTACCGCACGCCGGGCCTATGCGCCGGTGCTGGACTGGGTGATGACCCGCCGGCCGCTGGTGTTCGGTCTGGCCGTGCTGACCATCGTCACCTCGGGCGTGGTGGCCAGCCGCATGGGCAGTGAGTTTATCCCCAGCCTCAGTGAGGGCGACTTCGCCCAACAGGCCCTGCGCGTGCCCGGCACCAGCCTGACGCAATCGGTGCAGATGCAGCAGCAACTGGAAAAAACCTTGATGGCCCATGTGCCGGAAATCGAGCGGGTATTTGCACGTACCGGTACGGCGGAAATCGCCTCCGACCCGATGCCGCCGAATATTTCCGACAGCTACGTGATGCTCAAGCCGAAGGATCAATGGCCAAATCCGAGCAAGTCCCGCGAAGCCCTGATCGCCGATATCCAGCGCGCCAGTGCGATTGTGCCGGGCAGTGCGTACGAGTTGTCGCAACCGATCCAGCTGCGTTTCAACGAGCTGATTTCCGGGGTGCGCAGTGATATCGCGGTGAAGGTGTTTGGCGACGACATGGCGGTGCTCAACACCACCGCCGCAGACATTGCCGAGACCTTGCAAGGCCTCGAGGGGGCTTCGGAAGTGAAGGTCGAACAGACGTCCGGCCTGCCGGTGCTGACCATCAATATCGACCGTGACAAGGCCGCGCGCTTTGGCCTGAATGTCGGCGATGTGCAGGACACCATTGCCGTCGCCGTCGGTGGGCGCCAGGCCGGTACGCTGTATGAAGGTGACCGCCGCTTCGACATGGTCGTGCGCTTGTCCGACGCGCTGCGTACGGATATCGACGGCTTGTCGCGGCTGCTGATTCCGGTGCCGGCGCTGGCCGGGAATGCGGCGGGGCAGTTGGGGTTTATTGCGTTGTCCCAGGTCGCCAGCCTGGACCTGGTGCTCGGCCCGAACCAGATCAGCCGCGAGAACGGCAAGCGCCTGGTGATCGTCAGTGCCAACGTGCGCGGGCGGGATATGGGGTCGTTCGTGGAGGAGGCCGAGGCGGCGATCACGGCGCAGGTGAAAGTCCCGGCAGGTTACTGGACCACATGGGGCGGCCAGTTCGAACAACTGAAGGAAGCCTCCGAGCGTTTGCAAATCGTGGTGCCGGTGGCGTTGCTGCTGGTGTTCGGGTTGTTGTTCATGATGTTCAACAACCTCAAGGACGGGCTGCTGGTGTTTACCGGGATTCCGTTCGCGTTGACCGGTGGGATCATGGCGCTGTGGCTGCGCGATATTCCGCTGTCGATCTCCGCAGGCGTGGGCTTTATCGCCTTGTCCGGCGTGGCGGTGCTCAACGGCCTGGTGATGATTGCCTTCATCCGCAACCTGCGCGAGGAAGGGCGCTCGCTGTCGGTGGCCATCCACGAGGGTGCGCTGACTCGCCTGCGCCCGGTATTGATGACCGCACTGGTGGCCTCCCTGGGGTTTATCCCCATGGCCCTGGCCACCGGCACCGGCGCCGAAGTGCAGCGTCCGTTGGCGACGGTGGTGATCGGCGGGATCATTTCTTCTACGTTGCTGACCTTGCTGGTGCTGCCGGCGCTGTACCAGTGGGCGCATCGCAAGGAAGAGGAAATACCAGGCTGAACCGTGTAAACCGGCCTGGCTGGCTGCTGACGTCGGCGTGCCCCTGATGCAGGTGCATGATCGACTGCACAATGGCCAGCCCCAGCCCGGTGCCACCTTCGGCGCGGGTACGGCTGCTGTCGGCGCGGTAGAAACGTTCGAACAGATGCGGCAGGTGGTGCGCTTCGATGCCACGCCCGGGGTTGCCCACCGACAACGACACGCTCTGGTCGTAGGTCTCCACCAGCAGCAGCACGCTGGAACCTTCGGGCGTGTGGCGGATGGCATTGGACAGCAGGTTGGAAATGGCCCGCTGGATCATCAGGCGATCACCCGTCACCCAGGCGTCGCCGCGCAGGTTGAGGGTCACGTGTTTGTCTTCGGCGCTCAGGGCGAACAGTTCCATCACCCGTTGTGCTTCCGCGCCCAGCGACACCGTGCCGAACCCGGCTCGCGCCGCCGGATGGCTGACTTGAGCGAGAAACAGCATGTCGGAGACCATGCGCGACAGGCGCTCCATTTCCTCGGTGCAGGATTCCAGTCCGGCCTTGTATTCCTCACTGGGCCGTTCACGGGACAGGGTCACCTGGGCCTTGCCCATCAGGTTGGTCAGCGGTGCACGCAGTTCGTGAGCGAGGTCGTCGGAGAACTGCGACAACTGCTGCACGCCGGCGTCCAGGCGATTCAGCATTACGTTGATGCTTTGCGCCAACTCGCCCAGCTCCTTGGGCAGGTTGTCGATGGATAAGCGGTGTGTCAGGTCCTGGGTCGTCACTTGGGCGGCGATATGGCTGAACTGCTTCAAGGGCGCCAACCCGCGTTGCACCAGCCCCCAGGCGCCCATGCCGATAAGAATCAGCAGCATCGGCAGGGCGATGAGGGTGGCGCGCAGGTAGGCACTGAGCAGCGCCTGGTCATCCCTGCGGTCCAGCGACAGCAACACGCGCACGCGCTCGCCGCTGGCCAGGCGCATCAGGCTGGAGGCACTGAGTACCTGGTTGCCGTCTTGGTCTTCCCAGTTGAGGTAGCCGAGGGTTTCCCGGGGGGAAAAGTCGGTCAGTAACGGTTCCTGGGGTTTGGCGCCGACACTGAGCAGCACGGCGTTATCGGGCGCGGTGCCGACGATGGTCAGGTAGAAATTGTCATGGCCCATCACCAGGTCCAGCAACGAGTGGGGGCGGGCTTTGATTCCGTGGGTGTCCAGGCCCATCGCCAGGCTGTGCTGGATCTGTTCCATCTTGCTTTCCAGGCCCTTGCGCGCGAGCTTTTCCAGCTCATGGGTCAAGGCCAGGTAGGCCAGGGTCGCCAGCAGTACGACCAGCCCCGCGCCCATGAGGCTGACCGTCAGCCCCAGGCGCATCGACAGGCTGCTGGTCCTCATTGGCGCGCCTCCAGCACATAACCCACGCCGCGAATGGTATGGATCAGCTTGACCTCGCTCTGGTCATCGACCTTGCCGCGCAGGCGGCTGATGGAGACCTCGACCACGTTGGTGTCGCAGTCGAAGTTCATGTCCCACACCAGCGAGATGATCTGCGTGCGGGTCATCACCTCGCCGGCCTGGCGCATCAACACATGCAGCAGGGCGAATTCCTTGGTGGTCAGGTCGATGCGCCGGTCGCCGCGATAGGCGCGATGACGACGCGGGTCCAACTCCAGGTCCGCGACGCGCAGCACATCCGGCAGCGGGATATGTTCGCTGCGGCGCAGCAAGGTGCGCACACGGGCCAGCAGTTCGGGGAACTCGAAGGGTTTGACCAGGTAATCGTCGGCGCCCATGTCCAGGCCCTTGATCTTGTCGGCCAGGCGGCCGCGCGCGGTCAGCATCATCACGCGCTGGTTGCCGTCACGGCGCAGTTGCTCAAGTACTTCCCAGCCGTCGGTGTTGGGCAGGTTGACGTCGAGGATCACCAGTTCATAGGTGTGCTGCCTGGCCAGGTGCAGCCCGTCGATGCCGCTGGCGGCGCAATCGACGACGTAGCCACTTTCGGTCAGGCCTTGCTGCAAGTAGTCGGCGGTTTTCTGCTCGTCCTCAACCACAAGGATACGCATGGGGATTTACCTTCAAGGAAAACGAAAGGAGATGGCCTCATAGAGGCTGAATAGGCTGTAGGAAAACTCTGGAGCCTGAAGTAGCTTTAAGGTCAAGCCGCGTCAGGCCGGTGCGACGATTCGTCACTGACCGGGCACACAAAAAAAACGCCCCGGCTGGGGCGTATAAAATTCATCTCTGTTCCAAAGGAGCTACACAAAAGCTGCAGAGATGAGATGTGTTCGATGCGCAGTATAAAAAGTGCAACTTAACGAGAAGGTGAGGCCGATATTACAGTTCTGACAGACTTCAACCTGTGAAGAGATGTAGGGCATCGGCAAGTGAATGTAAGCGCGTCTTAAAGAATCGCCAGTGGGTATTCGACAATGACGCGGACTTCTTCAAGGTCGGATTCAAATGAACTTGAGCGCACGGTGGCCTGGCGCAGTCGCAGCGATAAATCCTTCAAGTTGCCGCTTTGCACCACGTACTTGGCTTCGATATCCCGCTCCCAGCGGCGTTGGTCGGTGAGCGGATCGCCGGCGGCATCGCGGCGCATATACACCGCGTTGGCATTGCTGTAGTCGGCGCCGATGCCCTTGCCGTAGCGGGTCATGAACGACAGGCCGGGAATGCCGAATGGCTGCATGTCCAGGTCGTAGCGCAGCATCCACGAGCGCTCCTTGGGCGAGTTGAAGTCGCTGTACTGGATTGAGTTGTTGAGGAAAATCGAGTCCGACTGACGCAGGTAATCGAAGTCGTCATCGCCGTTGTTGCGCTGGTGCGACACAGCCAGGCTGTGGGCGCCCACCTTCACGCCGAGCCGGGCGCTCCAGATGGTGTTGTCGAATTCACCCAGCAGCTTTTTGCCTTCGTCCACAGCCTTGTAGTAGTTGACGTCGCCGAACAGCGAGACGTCTTCGTTCAGCGGGTAACTGGCGGCGCTGCCGACGTAGTACTGGTCCCAGGCGTCCTTCAGGCGGCTGCTGTACAGGCTCAGGCTCAGGTGTTTGTTCAGGGTGTAGTCGCCGCCGAAGTAGCCGATCCAAGGTGAATCGACCGGGCCGGCGTAAAACGTTGCGAACCCTTTGTTCATGCCGCTTTCGTTGGGTTGGCTCATGCCGCTCAAACGCCCGCCCTGCAAGGTCAGGCCTTCCAGGCTGGTGTTCAGCAGGGTCACGCCACGGAAGCTTTCCGGCAACACCCGCGAATCGCCGTAGGCCACCACGGGGGTCAGCGGGAACACGTCGCCGGCCTTGATCACCGTGTCCAATACCCGCAGTTTCGCCGCGCCGCCGACCTTGCTGTAGTTGTCCTCGGGATGGTTGTTGCTGTCCACCGGCAGCACGCCGAACGAGCCCTTGCCGCCGCTGCGGCCGGTACCCGAGTCGAGCTTCACGCCGACCATGGCGAAGGCGTCCAGGCCAAACCCCACGGTGCCCTGGGTAAAGCCGGATTCGAATTTACCGATCATTCCCTGGGCCCAGGCTTCGGAATAGCCATTCCCGGTGGGGCTGGATTGGCCCTTGCGGTCATCGCGGTTGAAGTAAAAGTTGCGCGCCAGCACGTTCACGCTGCTGCCTTCGATAAACCCTTCAGGTTTGTCTTCCGCGGCCACGGCTGCCAGGGGCAATGTGGCGATCAGTGAAAGGGGAAGGGTGTAATAACGGATCCGCATGTTTCGCTCCTCGGTATTGGCAGTTATCAGCTTCTTATGGAGGCGGGCGTTCTTATTGATCTGGCCCGGGCTGATAGTTGCAAACCGTGGATAACGATTGGGTGGCGTGAACATTACAATTCTGGAAGCTCGCCACCACCTAACAAATAAGTAATGTTCTGGTGAACATCGCGTCAGGGTTCGTTCGTTAGTCTCGGCACTGAACTTTCAGTCGAGGAACAGGTGATGAACTTTTATAAAACCGCTCTGGGTGTATTAACGGCCGTCCTGTCTTTCGGTGCATTGGCCGAAGGCGGCGGTGATCGCACCTTTGCCCTGATGATGGAGCGCAATGAAAAGGCCATGGCCGATTACGCCGTGAGAAACGGCAAGCCGGTGCCTAAAGTGCAGGCCTATCGCTATGGAATGAAGCTGGACATTGCCAAGGTGGTCAACGTGACGCCGCCGATCCGCGCGTGCAACACCGTGCCTTCGCGCATGACCTATGAAGACTCCAGCGGCAAGCTCACGACTTTGGAGTACCAAGTCATGGGCGTGTGTCGAAATAACGGCAGTTAAATGTGCTGGCGCTCAACGGGTAGGGCGATTCGCTAACCAACTGTCGAGCTGATCCATAGGACTCATGCTTAATGTCGCCTGCTGCCCGAACCTCACAACCAGCAGACCTATGACCTGTTCCTCGGCGAAGTGGTCGCAGCCTATGCCGATGAGCGGGTGTTCAGCGAAGGCCACTGGCACTTCGAAGGGCATGATGAATTACGGACTTTGCATCATGTGGCGGGAGGGCATTTCCTGACCATCGGCGAGCCCATCGATGGGCACTCGCTCTAAGCGTACTCAGCGCCCGAGCATCTTCACCCAACGCGACGGCGGCATACCGTAGGTGCTGCGAAATTGCCGGGTCATATGACTCTGGTCGGTGAAGCCGGCGATCAGCGCGGCGTCCACCAGCGACTGTCCCTGCGCGAGCAGACTGCGCACCAGGTCCAGCCGACGCATCGTCAGGTAGCGGTAGGGGCTGGTGCCGAACAGCACGCGAAAATCCCGCGACAATGCCCAGCGGTCGCGGCCGGCGTGGTCGGCGATTTCATCCAGGGTGATGCTGCGGCCCAGGGCGCTGTGGATAAACTCCCGGGCGCGTTCGGCGGCGACGTAATCGAACGCCTTGCGGCTGACGAGGGCGCCAGCGGCGTTGCTCAGCGCGTGGGCCAGGTCGAACATCGCGTCCTGTTCCTGCAACGGGTCAATCGGATGATCGAGGTTCTGCAGCAGCACTTCGCTGGCGCGGAACAGCCTGGGGTCAGTGGACAAACCACTGGGGATAAACGGCAACGGCTTACCGCCGAGGATCTGCTGGATCAGCGACGGCTCCACGTAAATCATCCGGTATTTGAAACCCTCGTCACTGCCGGCGTGGCCGTCGTGGGTTTCATCGGGATGAAGCACCATGGTCGTGCCGGGCAGGCTGTGGATCATGTCGCCGCGATAGTGAAAACTCTGCACGCCAGACAAGGTACGCCCGATGGCGTAGGTGTCATGGCGATGCGGGTCGAAGGCAAAGCCTGCAAAGTACGCCTCGATACGGTCCAGGCCGCTGGCATGCGGGGCACGGTGCAGCCAGTCGAAGTTGCGGGTCGGTTTGCCCATGGCGGCTTGTCACAAGGAGAGGTGGAAATACGTTAACCCAGTCTGCAACCCTTGTCTGCCGGGGTCTTGTACGATTGTGCGGGCGGTGGGCGAGGTCTATGCTCCTTGCTCGTGCCCTGCGCTGATGGAGCTGCCCAATGGAATTTATCAACCCCGCCTACGTGGCTCCCCTGGTCTCGCTGGCCCTGCTGTGGACAGTGGCGGTGGTGACGCCCGGGCCCAACTTCTTCAACACGGCACAGTTGGCTGCCAGTTGTTCGCGCCGCCATGGCGTGGTGGCTTCGGCGGGCGTGTCCACTGGCACGATCATGTGGGGGCTGGCGGGTGGCCTGGGCATCAAGTCGCTGTTTACCGCCGCCCCCATGTTGTACCTGGCGTTCAAGATCATCGGCGGCTGCTACCTGATTTACCTGGGGCTGAAACTGTTCAAACGCTCGGCGCCAGCCATGGGCCAGAGCCTGTTGCCGGAGGAAGCGCGCCGCTCGTTGTTTTCCGCCTGGCGCCTGGGGTTGTTGGGCAACCTGTCCAACCCCAAGGCCGCGTTGTTCGTCGCCACCATCTTCGCCTCCACCATGCCGCCGTCGCCGTCGCCGATGCTGCTGACCCTGGCGGTGATCACCATGGCCACCCTGTCGTTCAGCTGGTATTCCTGCGTGGCCCTGGTGTTTTCCAGTGCGCACATGGCCAACCTCTACAGCCGCTCGCGCAAATGGCTCGACCGTTTTGCCGGCGGTTGCTACGTGTTGTTCGGCGCACACCTGGTAGCGAATCGCTGACCGTCCGTGGTAAGAAGCCTTACTTTCGACAGTGAGGCCGAGTCATGAGCAAGGTGCGGGTGGGGATTATTTTTGGTGGTCGTTCGGCCGAGCACGAAGTCTCGTTGCAGTCGGCGCGCAATATTGTCGATGCACTCGACCGCACACGCTTCGAGCCAGTCCTGATCGGCATCGACAAGGCCGGCCACTGGCACCTCAACGACACCTCGAACTTCCTGATCAACCAGGAAAACCCGGCACTCATCGCCCTTAACCAATCCAACCGTGAACTGGCGGTGGTGCCCGGCAAGGCCAGCCAGCAGGTGGTGGAAACCTCCGGCAACGGCCTGCTGGCACACATCGACGTGATCTTCCCCATCGTCCACGGCACCCTCGGCGAAGACGGCTGCCTGCAAGGCCTGCTGCGCATGGCTGACCTGCCTTTCGTCGGCTCCGACGTGCTCGGCTCGGCGGTGTGCATGGACAAGGACATCAGCAAACGTCTGCTGCGCGACGCCGGCATTGCCGTGACGCCGTTCATCACCCTGACCCGCAGCAACGTCGCGCGTACTTCCTTTGACACTGCGGTGAATAAACTCGGCCTGCCAATGTTCGTCAAACCGGCCAACCAGGGTTCTTCGGTGGGTGTGAGCAAGGTGGGCAACGAGGCTGAGTACCACGCCGCGGTTGAACTGGCCCTGGGTTTTGATCAAAAGGTGCTGGTGGAATCGGCCGTGCGCGGCCGCGAAATAGAATGCGCTGTGCTGGGTAACGAAAACCCGGTCGCCAGCGGCTGCGGCGAGATTGTGGTGAGCAGCGGTTTCTACTCCTACGACAGCAAATACATCGACGGGCAGGCGGCCCAGGTGGTGGTGCCGGCTGATATCAGCCATGAAGCCAGTGAGCGGATTCGCCGCTTGGCCCTCGAGGCGTTTGACGTGCTGGGTTGCGCGGGGTTGGCGCGGGTCGATGTATTCCTGACCGACGATGGCGAAGTGCTGATCAACGAAATTAACTCACTGCCCGGCTTCACTCGCATCAGCATGTACCCCAAGCTGTGGCAGGCAGCGGGCATGAGCTACAGCGAGTTGGTGAGCCGATTGATCGAGCTGGCGCTGGAGCGGCATGCGGGGCGTAAGGGGTTGAAGATCAGCCGTTGATCCTCAGGGAGTGGCCAGTAACGCCATCAGGCGTTACTGAGGACTTCCCGAAAAACGTCTGGTCTTATGGCCGCAATATGCAGCAGTGAGCGTGCTGCGCCGGAGGGGGAACGACGCCCCTGTTCCCACTCTTGAAGGGTTCTTACCGAAACCCCCAAAAGCTCGGCAAATTTGTGTTGCGACAGTCCTGTCTTGCTTCTTGCTTCGGCAGCTTGAGTGATTTCGATCTGCTGCACGGCGCCGTAGCGTCCTGCTTTAACATCCTGAATAGCGCTCAGTAATTCTTCGCCGATATTGCGTTTGGCGTCACGTTCCTTCAGTTGTTTATCAGTGAGTGGCATGGTTCATCTCCTTCGCAATTTTGTACAGGATGTGCGCTGGAATATTCTCCGTAGCGCCCTTGCCGTAAATCAGTAGGGCTACTATTGCTCCGCAAGCCAATTGAGTGGTGTAGATGACTCGCACTGCCCCCCTTTTGCCCTGACCCTCCAAGCACCAGCGTACTTTTCGGCAACCGCCCGAGCCAGGAATAACATTCCCGGCATCGGGATGGCTGGCAAGAAACGCCATGAAAATACCCTTTTCATCTTCGCTCCAATAGTCAGGCCATAGTTTGCTGAACAATGGAGATTCTATGATCGTTAACACGAGAAATTCTACGTCTTTGACGTAGCCCCTGGCAAGAAAGTGCGGGCCAGAAAATCGCAGGTGAAAAGGCGCCGCTCAAGAGGGGGTTTATCGCAAAAAATGACATGGCATTTTGCGATCTGAAGACATGTAGAGGATTTGAGAAAGAGTGTTGTAGGCCTTCTCGTGTCAGTCTGTACGAGCAATCCACGAATAAATCAACGTCTTCGCTTCCTCCGGCTGATGCGTCCTTCTGCGGTAGCTGGCAAACGTCGGCGACGTGCAGTAGGTGCACACCTCGCTCACTTCGATCTGCTCACGCTTGACGCCCGCCGCTTGCAGCAGCAACAACCCATACCCGCTCAAATCAAACCACGCACTGCCTGCTTGCCGTGCATGGGGCGGGGCCATCTGCGGGGATTGCAGCGGTGCTGGTTGCACGAAGCTCCACGGTGCCTGGGCGTGTTGCCACAGGTGCCCTTGGTCACTCTGGAAGTCGGCGATAAAGCCTTCGCTCACTTCATAACAGCACGGCTTGATCGATGGGCCGATAGCTACTTGCAGTTGGTCGGCTGCAATCCCTTCGGCGGCAAAGCGCTGCATGACGTTGGCGATAATCCCGCGTTGCAGCCCCTTCCAGCCGCCATGGACTGCGGCCACCCGTTCGCCCGTTTTCGACGCGAACAGAATGGGCAGGCAATCTGCGGTGATCACCGCGATCGGGTGAGCGTGGTGCGTCAACACACCATCGGCCTCGATCGTATTGGCCACCTGGCCCGCCTGCCATTCAATCACCGAGGCGCTGTGCACTTGCTTGCAGATGAACACCTCATCCGGGCGCAGCGGGTCATCGATCGAACAGAAACCGTGGTCGACGCCAGGGATGGCAGCGAGATTTTCAGCCTGATGCAAGGGCTTACCTCCGTTCAATAAAGTCAGTCGCCGAGCGCTTCGCCTTCGCGCCGAGGGTCGGCGCCGCCGCTCAGCGACACCTTGCCCTGGGCGTCCCGCTTGAGCACGATGGCCTGGATACCGCTGGTCATGTCGATCTCGCTCAGCTCATGGCCCTTGTCCTTCAACGCCTGCTTCAGGCCTGGGCTGAACAAGCCCGCTTCCAGCTCGGTAGCCCCATTGCGGCTGCCGAAATTGGGCAGGCCGATGGCGGCTTGCGGGTCGAGGTTCCAGTCGAGCATCGCCACCAGGGATTTGCTCACGTACTCGATGATTTGCGAGCCGCCCGGCGAACCGACCGCGGCCAGCAACTCACCGCTCTTGCGGTCGAACACCAGGGTCGGCGCCATGGCCGAGCGCGGGCGTTTGCCAGGTTGCACGCGGTTGGCTACCGGCTGGCCGTTTTCTTCGGGGATGAATGAGAAGTCGGTCATCTGGTTATTGAGCAAGAAGCCCTGGACCATCACATGGGCGCCAAACGCGGCTTCCACCGTGGTGGTCATCGACACGGCGCCGCCCAGGTCATCTACGGCGACCACTTGTGAGGTGGAGATTCGCAGCGGCGAACGGTCCGGTGCGTACGCGACTTGAATACCGGCCGGTCGGCCTGGCTTGGCGATGCCCATGCTGCGCTCGCCGATCAGCGTGGCACGCTGTGCCAGGTAGTTCGGGGCCACGAGGCCGGCCACCGGCACCGGTGTGAAGTCCGCATCGGCCACGTACAGCGCGCGGTCGGCAAAGGCCAGGCGACCGGCTTCGGCGAGCAGGTGCACGGCCTCGGGCGTGGGTTCAAGCCCGGCAGGCGAGGCGCTTTTTATCGGTGTCATCGGCGCGATGGCCAGGCTTGGGTCGCGGGCTTCCAGGGCCTGCAATGTGCCGAGCATCTGCGCGACCGCAATCCCGCCTGAGGACGGCGGCGGCATGCCACAGACTCTCCAGCGCTTGTAATCGGTGCACAGCGGCGCGCGTTCCTTGGCGACGTAGCCCTTGAGATCCGCTTGAGTCAGGCTGCCCGCATTGCGGTTGCCCTGCACCTTGCGCGCAATTTCATCGGCAATCGGCCCGTGGTACAGGGCGTCCGGTCCTTCCTTGGCAATGCGTTTGAACACAGCGGCCAGCGCCGGGTTTTTCAGCCGTGTACCGGCGGCTTTTGGCGTGCCATCGGCATTCAGAAAGTAGGCTGCCATCTCCGGCGATTGCGGGATAAAGCGGTCAGCGGCGATCAGGCTGTGCAAGCGCGGTGAAATCGCGAAGCCCTGCTCCGACAAACGAATCGCTGGCTCGAACAGCTTGGCCCATTGCAGGCGGCCGGTCTTCTTATGGGCCATTTCCAGGGCCCGCAGCACCCCTGGCGTGCCCACCGAGCGCCCGCCGATCTGCGCGTCGGTGAAGGCCATCGGCGTGCCGTCGGTGTTCAGGAACAACCGCTCGGTCGCCCCCGCCGGCGCCGTTTCGCGGCCGTCATAGGCGTGCACGTTTTTCCCATCCCACAACATGATGAACGCACCACCGCCAATGCCGGAAGATTGTGGTTCCACCAGGGTCAACACCGCCTGCATCGCAATGGCAGCGTCAATTGCCGACCCGCCCTGGCGCAACATCTCGCGTCCGGCCTCGGCCGCCAGCGGGTTGGCGGCGGCGGCCATATGGCGCTCGGCATGGCGGGTGCTGAGGTCGGTGCGATAGCCCGAGCCCAACTCCGGTGCCGGTGGCTGTTCGTTGACCGGCGTGTGGCAGGCAGCCAGGCTCAGGGCTGCCGCCATGAGCGACAGTTGGCGGAGGGAAATCGAAAACACGTGCTGAACTCCGTTCATTTTGCGAATGATCTGTTGTCCTGGGGGCGCTGCGGTTTACAGGTAAATCGTGCCTTGCATGTACAACACTGCCTTGCCGGAAATAATCACGCGGTCGCCCTGCAGCTCGCAGTGCAACTGGCCCTTGCGCTGGCCCCCTTGTTCGGCCGTCAAGTGCGATTTGCCCAGGCGCTCGGCCCAGAACGGTGCCAGCGAGGTATGCGCCGAACCGGTGACCGGGTCTTCATCGACCCCCACATTCGGCCCGAACCAGCGCGAAATGAAATCAAACCGGGTGCTCTTGGCGGTGACTGCAATCCCGCGCTTGGGCAGGCCCTTGAGCCGCGCAAAGTCAGGTGTCAGCGCTGCGACCTGGGCTTCGTCGTCCACCAGCACGATGTAGTCATCGGTGCCGAACACGTCGGCGCTCTCGATCCCCAGGGCACTCAACATTCCGGCAGGCGGTTCGCAGCGTTGTGGTTGCCGGGCAGGAAAATCCATCGCCAGCTCATCGCCATTGCACGTTACCCGAAGCTCGCCGCTGCGGGTGGCAAAGCGCAGCACCTGCGGTGCGTCTGCCAGCACGTGAGTCAACACCCAGGCCGTCGCCAGCGTGGCATGGCCACACAGGTCGACTTCGACTTGCGGGGTAAACCAGCGCAACTCATAGAACCCATCGCGGGGCACGAAGTAGGCGGTTTCGGAGAGGTTGTTTTCGGCGGCGATATGCTGCAGTTGCTCATCGGGCAGCCACTCGGTGAGCGGGCACACCGCGGCAGGGTTGCCGCCGAAGGCATGTTGGCTGAAGGCGTCGACTTGGTAGATGTCCAGTTTCACCGTGAAGCACTCCGTGTATGGGGAAGGCTGGACACTAACAGTGGCAAGGGAGGGCGTCAAAAACGGCCTACCTCGTGATAGGCCGTGTGGCTCAGGCAGTCAGAAGTCCCAGCGCGTGGTCAGCATGAAGTGACGCGGTGCGCCGTAGATGGCGGAGTTGTAGAAGCCCACGTTGGTGTAATAGGGCTTATCGAACACGTTATTGAGGTTCAGCGTGGTCGACAGGTTTTTCGTGAATTGGTAGCGCGTCATCAAGTCCACCACCCAGTAGGCCTCCTGGGAAAATTTCTCGGTCGTATTCCTGGGGCTGTTGTAGATGTCCTGCCACACCGTGTTCTGCCAGCGCAGGCCACCGCCGACGCTGACTTTGTCCAGCTCGCCCTTGAGCTTGTAGATCGTGAACATGCTCACCTGATCCTCGGGCTCAAAGGTCGAGACTTTTTTGCCGGCATCGTCGCGCACCACTTTGTGGGTGTAGCCACCCTGCAACTGCCAGCCGGGGGCGATTTCGCCGGACAGTTCCAGTTCATAGCCTTTGGTTGTCGCATCGGTGCCCTTGAAGGCAAAGTTGGGCGGTGTCGGCGTCTGGTTGTTGTACGCATCGTCGGGCAGGGAGCGGTTGCTTTCCTTCACCTCGAAGTACGCCAGACTGGCGTTAAGGCGCCCATCGAGGAACTCACCCTTGAGGCCCACTTCATAGTTCTCGCCTTCGTCCGGGTCAATCAGCTTGCGGTTACGGTCGAGGTTGTAGCTTTCCTGGGGCATGAAGACATCGGTGTAGCTGACATAGGCCGACAGGTTGTCCGTGAGGTCATAGATGGCCCCGGCATAGGGAATGAAGCGTCCGGTTTCACGGTAGGTGTCGGTGCTGCCGGTCAGGGTGTAGTCGACCACGCGCCCGCCGAGCAACAGTTTCAGGTCGTCGGTGAGGTTCCAGCGGGTGGTGACGTACATGCCGGTCTGGCGAATGGTGTCGTCGGTGACTTGGGAGGCCACGCCCCAGTCGGGCTTGGCCAGGTTGCCATGCCAGTTGAAGTAGTCGACCAGGTTGGCGGTGGGGAAGGTTTCGTCCCAATAACCCTTGCCCTTCCAATGGGCGGTGCTGATGGATCCACCGACCACCAGGTCATGTTCACGGCCGAGAAAATTGAACGGGCCGCTGATATACAGATCGGCCGAGTCGCTGGTGGTTTCGCCCTTGTAGCGCTGGGCGTTGATATTTGCGGTGCCGTCCGCCGCCGGCTGGTAGAACTGGATCGCACCCATCTGGGCGTCGTAGCCGTTGAGCTTGTGGTCCAGTTGCAGTTTGGTCACCCAGCCGTCGCCGAGGTCGTGCTCCAGGTTCGCGAACACCGTGCGGGTGTATTGCTGCCAACTGCTCCAGTCAGTGGCATTGCTGAAGGAGCGCTTGGCATTGTTCAACTCGCCGGCATAGTTGAACAGCGGGAAGCTGCCGGACCAGGTGGAGCCTTTGGGTTTGCTGTCCTGATAATCGGCGCCCACGGTGAGCAAGGTGTCGGGTGACAGGTCGAATTCGAGAATGCCGTAGAACACCGAGCTTTTGTTCGAGTAGCGGTCGACCCACGATTTGTTGTCCTGATAGGCCGCCACGGCACGCCCACGCACATTGCCGGTTTCGGTCAGCGGGCCGCTGACGTCCACTTCCGTGCGGTAGTGATCCCAGGTGCCCGCCGCCGTGGTGATGTGGCCGAGAAATTCCGCCGTAGGTTTCTTGCGCACCAGGTTGATGGTGCCGCCCAGGGAGCCGGCGCCGCTGAGCAGGCCGGAGGCGCCCTTGAGCACTTCGACCCGGTCATAGATCGCCATGTCGCTCAGGGTGTTGCCCGCCGAATAGGCCACGTTGCGCACGGCCGAGGGGATACCGTCGTACTGGAAATTGTTGATCGAAAAACCACGCGAGTAGTAATTGCTACGGTCGGTGTCGTAGGCCGACACGGTAATGCCAGGGGTATGGCGCATCACGTCGTCGACACTGTCGAGGGCAAAGTCATCCATGTGCTGGCGCGTGACGACGCTGATGGACTGCGGCGTTTCGCGCGGGGTCAGCACCAGGCGCGTGGCCGTGGCGATGGTGCCCGGGGTGTAGGAACCGGTGCCTTCGGTGACTGTGCCCAACTGGTTGCTGATGACGGTGGTGGTGCCCAGTTGCAAGGCCGCGCCGGGTTGTTCGGTGCGGGTCAGCATGACTGCGTCAGGGCCGTTGCGCTCGAAGCTCAGGGGCGTGCCTTTGAGCAATCGGGTCAGCGCCTCCAGGGCGGTCATGCGGCCGCTGACGCCAGGCGATTCGACGCCTTGGGCCAGGTCAGCCGCATAGGCAATTTGCAGCCCGCTCTGCACACTCAATTGATCCAAGGCATTGACCAACGACTGACGCGCGATGGCAAAGCTGCGGGTATCTGCTGCTTCACGAATGGCCGGTTTGCCCGCCGGTTCCACGGCAACCGCAGTGCTGCACGCCAGGCAGATGGCGAGCGCAAGAATGCTGCGGGCGTGGGTCGGATTGAGTGCTGGGAAGTGCATGTGAGCCCCGTTAGAAATAGGAATGATTTGCAAAGGCAAAGTTCTTGACGGGTTGAAGCTTCGAAAGCCGTAAAACTTTTTTCGACGGTGTCAGGTGGGCTGTGTCAGCGAATTACCAGGATGCCGCCAGGCAGGCGCTGGACCCGGGTTGAAGTGACTTTACCCAACGCCTGCACGATCGCCTGGGGATCATCCAACTGGTAATTGCCGCTGACCCGCTCCCCGGCGGCGGTATCGTTCAATAACAGGATCGGTGCGGGGTAATAGCGGCGGATTTCTGCCAACACCTGCGCCAGCGGCGCGTTCTGGAACGACAGCCGTCCGTTGATCCAGGCCATCTGTCGTTCACCACCGTCCAGGGACAGCGGTTGCAGATGCCCACCCAGCAACTGTTGCCAGTTGCCCGCCTGCAACAGGCTCTGTTCGCCCTTGCGGTTGGCGAAGCGTACCTGGCCTTGGCGCACGGCGACGGTGACGCCCGCGTCGCGCTGGCTGACGCTGAATTGCGTGCCGACTACGGTGACGCGGGCCTCGGTGGTTTCGATGCTAAGGGGGCGGTCTGAGTCATGGGCGGCTTCGACATAGAGTTCACCGCGCAGCAGCTTGATGCGGCGATGGGCACCGTCGAAAGCGATGCTGATGGCGCTGTGGCTGCCCAGCACGATGTGCGAGCCGTCCTCCAAGTCAAAGCGTTCCAACTGCGCAATGTCGGTCATGTGGTCAGCCTGCAGGCGCATCGGCACATCGGTCATCCAGCCGATGCCCAGCGTGATCAACACGGCAGCGGCGGCAGCCACGAAGCGTGTCTTGCGGTGCGTGGCGGCTTGCGGGGCAGGGGGCAACTCCAGGTCGCCGGCGAGGTTTTTCAAGGCTTGCTCGAAGGCACGGCTTTCCCACATCGCGGTCAGTTCCGCATACGCCGTGGCGTGCCGGGGATCCGCATCGCGCCACCGCTCAAAGCGCTGGCGGGTGATGGGGTTGCGCACCGTCTCATCGCGCTGGGCGAACCAGTCGGTCGCCTGCTTACGTATGGCATCGGGGATATCGGCACGATCAATCATGGTCGGTCGTTTGCTTGACGCAGGCAGTGAGGGCTTGGCGCAGATCTTTTTCCACCGTGCTCAACGACACCTGCAGACGTTGGGCGATCTCGCTTTGGGACAGGTCATGCAGTCGATGCAATACCAGGATTTGTTGCTGGCGTTTGGGCAAGGTAGCGAGCACCTGTTGAAACTGCAGCAGTTGCTGTTGGCCCTGGACCTGGCTCTCCGGTCCGGGTGCCGTGGTGGGCACCTCGACAACCAGGCTTTCGGCCAAATGGCACTCATAGCGCCTTTTGCTGCGCACACTGCGCAGATGATCAAAGGCCAGGTACTGCGCGGTTTGATAAAGAAACGGCTTCAGGTGTTCGATAGGGCGGGCGTACAGCGCTTTCGCCACCTTCAGGTAGGTTTCCTGGGCCAGGTCCTCCGCCTGGCTCGAACAGCCGACGACGCGCGACAGCATACGGATTAACGCACTGCGCTGCCCGATAAAAACGGCGCTGAGTTTTTCCTGATCCCCTGGCGTCCCTGTCTCCATGGCCCCGATACCCTGATGCGGCGTTGCGCGAATAGCAGGCATATTAATGAGAGGTGGTCTCATTTGATAGGGTGGCGGGGGATTTGTTTGGAGTGCAGCCCTGCCGGGCATGTCATGGGTTTGACCGGCGCGTCAGCCCAGTCGCAACACCATCGCCCCGCCGGCAATGATGCACGCGGCCATGATCCGGCGGCGGGTCAGCTGTTCTTTGAGCACCAGTGCCGAGATCACCACGCCAAACAGAATCGACGTTTCCCTGAGCGCCGAAACTGTGGCGATCGGTGCCGCCGTCATTGCCCAAAGCGCCAGGCCGTAGGACACGACGGTGCCGAAGCCGCCGATAACGCCAGGACGCCAGTGGCGCGCCAGATAGCGCCAGAACTCCCGCCGCCTGACGGCACATGCCCATAGGGCAAGCGCGATGCCGGTGAGCAGGAATATCCACAGCGTATAGGCCGCAGGCGCGCCGGATTTGCGCACACCCACACCGTCGATAAGGGTGTAGCCGGCAATGACTGCCGCGTTGACCAGCGCCAGGAGCAGCCCTTTTCGCTGACCGATGCCGGGGGTTGCAGCCATGCTCAAAATGCCGATGCAGATGATGGCAATGCCAAGCCAGGCGAAGGAGGACAAGGATTCGGACAACAGCCCTACGCTCGCTGTCGCCACCAGCAACGGCGCGGTGCCGCGCATGATCGGGTAGGTCTGGCTCATGTCGGCAATGCGGTAAGTCGAGGCGACCAGCACGAAATACACCACCTGCAAAATCACCGACGCGCCGATGAAGGGCCAACTTTCCTTGGATGGCAGTTCCAGAAACGGAATGACCGCCGATGCGATCAGTGATGCGATCGACGCGATCATGCAGGTGGTCAGCAGCTTGTTGTCACCGCCCTTGACCACGGCATTCCAAGTGGCGTGCAACGCAGCGCCCAGCATGATGATTGCGAACACATCAAGGCTCATGAAGGGACGTCCTATTGGCTAAGTTCTGTATCCAGGAGGGGCGCTGCGAGTATGCCCCAGGCACTTTCTTCAAGGCATAAAAAAACGGTCTACCTTTCGGTAAGCCGTTATCAGTACTGGGTTACGCGTCAATTGAGGGCAAATGCTGTTCGATTACGCCTGGCTACCCCATGCCCGGATATGTTTTAACGCCAGGCGTTCTTCTTCGTCTTCGCTGATGCGAACTCCTTTAAGAGCGCAATCGGCTTGATTTTTCCAGTGAGTGACCGTCGAGTCGGTGGCGCGAAGATGAGACAGTGCACCGGTGCATGCCGACAGTGGTGCGCGGCAGCTCGGTGCTCAATGTCTGCTCGATCGATTGTTGGCTCGGGGCTAGACAAACATGTTGTCTTCCTACTCAGAACACCTGCAACAGTCGAACGTTGATGCGGGCGCTTTCCTTGAAGCCATTTTCCACCTCAAGGTCGCGCCCAAGGGCTACTAGCAGTTGCGTCTTCGGGCGGATGAAGTAACTGCCACCCACGCTGATTTTTCGTTGCCGGGCTTCGTCGTTGCTGTCAACGCCATTGACCCGGGTCTCACCGCCCCAGGTCTGCGACAGGCCGACGAAAGCGTTGGCTCCGGGCGTGAACTGGTAACGCAAATATCCCTGCCCCTGGTAGAGCTGTTTCTGCTTGAGCGTGTCGCCGGCAGCGCCATAGTTGTCGTTCTTGCCGTGGAACATGACGTCGCCGGTCAAATCGACATACCAATTGTCGGTCAGCCCTTTGACGAAACCTACCTGTAAATCAAACTTCCAGCGGTTTTCACCCAGATTGAGCGGGCGGTCGTGGCTATAGCTACCCGTTGGAAGGTAAAGATAGGGCGCTATGGCTAGATAGGTGCGAGACGCTGAGTCGTTGATCAACCAGACTGGTGCGGCCAGGATGACGTCACCTACCCCGCTGGTCTTGCCCAGTGCACTCGTGTCGCGCCCGGCATCCAGCCGGCCAAACGGTACCAGGATCTGGGGGCCTACCGTCAGCCCGCCAATCGTGGTGTAGTGCACCAGCCTCCCGATACCGACATCCGAGACCAGCCGAGGATCCCGCGCCGTCTGCCGTCCCTGAGCATAGAGTTTGTCGCGCTTGGCATGCTGCAGGTACAGCAACCCCGCTGTCGTACCCTCCGGCGCCGGGACGAAATCACCGATGTCCACATCGATGGCCCGGGCGGTCATCGGTACCATCGTGACCATCGGTAGACAGGCCAAGGCCAATACCTTGTTCATGCAGCTCAGGGGCGAGTGGGTACCGGCCTTTGACACGTGGCCGGTCCTGCGGGCGACGCTGGAGAATGCTTGGGTCATTACGGAAGTCCTCTCTCGAGTAGTCATCTGTCATTGATCGGTCGGCGAAATGCGGCGACACAGGACAACGCGGTAGTGCGCATGACAAAGATAGGGGGGGAGCGCCCCAAGTCGCTTTGTTGGGGCGGTCATTCGTTGTGCTGGGAAGGACAGCTGCTCGGCGCTTACGCCTCGTGGCACGGGGGCCGCTTCAACTGCGTGCCTCTGCGCAGGCCATGGCGTCGTAGGCCGGCGAGCGCAGCAGGGCATGGAGTTGCCGGCGGCGGACCCCCATGTTGCCGCCGTCGTACAGGGGAAAACACAGCGCGTCCTGCATCAGGCCGGCCAACGGGTAGAGGTCGGTGTAGGCATCGACACCGACAACGCGCATGGCATCGTAGACAGCCTGAACGCACAGTTCCGAACAGTGCACCTTGGTGATGATGGCCAGTTCGCGGCTGCGTCCCTGGGTGATATCGAGTTGGTGACAGGCTTTCCAGGTCAGGTAGCGCGCGGCCTCGATGCGCATCTTGATGTCGGCCAGCATGAAGCCAACGTTCTGGTGCTCAATCACAGGCACCGTGCCGGAGCGCTTGTCGGTGCGGGCAAACTTCAAGGCGACGTCGAAGGCCGCGCGCATCACACCTACGCAGGCCGCGCCGATAAGAGCCGCAGTCCAGGAGAAGGCATCTTCCACCATGGCAATGCCATCGCCCGGCTTGCCGACAATATTGGCCGCCGGCACGCGCACATTGTTGAAATGGATGCGCGGCGAGATCGTCGCGCGATGGCCGACGGTATCGAGAAAACCCGCGATCTCGATGCCCTGAGCGCTACCGGGCACCATGATGACTGCCAGCGATTGCTGTGGCGGCAGGGCCGCATCGGTGCGGCATATGACGCTGTACAGGTGCGCGCCCTTGCCGTCCCAACCGGTACCGTTGGTGGTGTAGTGCTTTGCGCCGTTGATGACCCATTCGTCGCCTTCGAGGCGGGCGAATGTCTGTACGCCGGCGGAGGGGTCAGGGCTGTCGTAGTTCGCGCCTCCGGTGACCTCAGTGAAGGCCAGGGCGGCCAGGCGCGAGCCATCTTCGACGAAGTCCGGCAGGAAGCGGCGTTTCTGCTCCTCGGTGCCGTGGTGCAGCACCGCGTGCAAACCCAGGCCGGTGCCCAGTAAGGCCGAAGGCAAGTTGACGTCGGCGGCGGCGAGTTCTTCGGCAGCCAAGGCAAAATCCAGCGTGGTCAGGGCGCTGCCGCCGAACGAGGCTGGCAGCAACGCCTTGATGAAGCCGGCGTCGACCATTGCATCGTAGAACGGCCGCGTGGCGTAGAACCGGTCTTCCGGTCGCGCGATTGGGGCGATGGTGGAGGCGACCTTGCTGAGGACTTCGGCGGCGAAGGTTCGCGCGCTTGCCTGTAAAGCCTTCTGTGATTCGGTGAGCTGGAAATCGATAGCCATGGGAAGCGACCTTTCTTGCGGTGGGTTAGGTAACGGACAACCCATCGTAGGCAGCCGGACTGCCTCGGTCTCGCTGGAGCGTGCAACCCCAGTTGACGATTTGCGCAAGGGCGCAGGGCTTTCCCGACTGAGGTTGTGCCTTCTGCAGAAAGAGCCTGTAGCGGGTGAATGCCCCCTTGGTTCTGGCGCGGACTTTGCGTCTTTCTGCCGCAGGTCACATGGGGTCAGTCGTGCGCCTGATTATCCGGCGAAAAACTGCACCGACATGACACATTCGCATTCCCGCCGTGCACAGCGCAGGAGCAAACGAAAATGCCGTGCCAGGGTGCCTGCAGCCCATCAACCGGCGACTTGCCTTTGCGTGCAAGACCAGTTGACGATCTGTGCAACAGGAGGAACACATGACACGTCTGAGCGGCCTGCCATACCGTGACATTGGCTCAGAAATTAGTTGCTGGCTTGCGCTCGTGATGATTGTCTTTTGCGCCACTGAGGGGTGACCGCAGGATGCAAATCTGGACTACCGAAGCGTGCGTGCAGCGCGAAAGATTCAGCTACTGGCGTGAGGTCCTCTGCGAAGCCTTCGTCTCGCTCAATCCCATCCTCAAGCAAGAGCATGCAGGATCGGACTTCACGGGCGAGGTGAGCTCCCGGCCCCTCTCCATGAGCGCGCAGACCCGCGTGTTTTCCCGTGCGCAGTTCGTCCAACGACGCTGGGATGAAATCCGCCGCAACCCGGTGGAGTTCTGTTTCGCGAACTTCCAGTTGGAAGGGTCATGCGTGGTGCGTCAGGATGGGCAGGAGACACTGGTGTTGCCCGGTGACTTCTCCGTCGTGGACTCCACGCGTCCCTACTTTCTCGATTTCAGGGAAGATTGGCGAGTGCTGTCATTCCGTATACCCAGGGAGCAACTGGTGTCCAGGCTCGCGGCACCGCGCCAGGCGACAGCGCGCTGCGTCAGTGGACAAGCGGGACTTGGATTGGTCGCGGCTCGCTTCGCCCGTTCGCTTGAACAGATGGACGCCAGCGTCGGCATACAGGCGCAGCATGGGCTCAGCGCCGCGCTCAATGGCGTCATCGCCATCGCGTTGGGCGCCACGCTGGAGGCGCAGGAGCAGGACCGGGTACCGGTGCGGACAGCCTTCCGCCAGGCGGTCGAAACTTATATAGCCGATCATTTATCTGAACCCGGGCTCGGGCCGGACCTGCTTGCGGCGCGATTCAAAGTCTCGCGCCGGACACTCTATGGCCTGTTCGAGGAGGAGCCATTTTCTGTCAGTGGCCTGATTCGGGAGCTGCGCTTGCGGCACAGCGCTCGCGATCTCTGCAGTTCCGGCCATCCTGGCGTACTCGCCGTAGCGCTGCGCTGGGGCTTTAACGATGCTTCGCATTTCTCCCGGTTGTTCAAGCAGCGGTTCGGGATCTCCCCACGCGGACTCGCAGCCAGCGTAGAAGGTGAAGCCAAACCAGGAACGGACAGTTGTGGATCGGTCCAGAATCTTCTTTGATGCCCCGAGCATTGCGGTCTTCGAATGCCCGGGGAAAGTCTGACCTGGACTGGCGTCTGTCGACTCAGGCGGCCTGGTACAGACGACGCTCGACCAGCCTGCTATTGCGCAGGTGATGCGTTGCCTTCGCTCCGGCCAGCACGGCCAGGTCCAACAGCGGTTCGAGGATGACGACGGTCATGTAGGCACTGCCGAAGGTCAGGACTGACAGTGCGTTCTCTGCCGTGAAGCCCTTCCCGTAGAAGGCCCAGAAGGCAACCCAGGCGACGATGCCTGACTGGAAGGCCGTCGACAGCCCCAGTGCCTGGCGATAGCTCAGATCAACATAGGGCGTGTTTGGCGCGATGATACGCCGCGCCAGGGCAGCAACTGCTAACAGCGGTACCAAAAGGGTGGTGACGTTCATGCCGTACTGCGGCAGGTCGAATGGGGCGAAGAACAGCCCCTGGATTAACAGCCCCAAAGCGAGACCTACTGCTGCAGGTGCTGCACCGAACAACAGGAACAGCGTCGAGCCGAGTATGAGATGCACCTCCGAGACGCCAACCGGATGATGGGGTAGCAGTTCAAAGAAGCCAAACACCAGCGCCGTGGCGGCGGCGGCGCGAACTACCAGCGAGACGGCACCTCGTTCACCAATGGCGTCCGCAACGAGTTTGACGGTGTAGGTGCCGACGCTTGCGGCGGTAACATAGCTCAGCCAGAGTTTTCCGGCTTCCACGAGGCCAGGTTCGATATGCATGACGATGACTCCTTGGCCGCCTCTGCGGCTTGCTAGGTAAAAAAGGACAACAAAAAACTGCTCTGCCTTCAGTTAGAGGCTCGGCTGATTGCCACGGGCTTGCGATGCGGCAGATGCTCAGAGGTGTGCCCGTGGGCCGGCGGACAACTTGCATTGAGCAAAACCACCGGTTGTCCATGGGGAGTATTCAGGTAGGCCTGCCTCCATTCCTCGCCCCGCTGGAAGATGTCCTCCATCCCGGTCAGGCCGAGGGTGGTGACCATTCTTTCCATGGCCGTGATCCATTGCCGGTAATAGGCGTCATTGACGCTTTCTCCGGGTTGCGCCGGGGCAGCCTTGATCTCTTCGCTGAATACCTGCACCCAGTCCTTCCAGGGGAACACGCCGGCTTGGTGCAAGTGCACCAGCAGGGAAAAAGCCTGAGCCTGCCAAGGCTTGTCGAACACCGGGCCTTCATCGTCGAGAGGGAGGCCGACGGCCTTGTAGTCGTGGTGCATGCTCGTGTTCATACGGCCTCCAGGTAGTTGTCCCATAGGTCGATGCATACACTGTCGGGTCGCCGTACTCCCCACAGCTCTTCGGCACTGAAGCGTACGGCATAGACCTGCTGCGGCTGTTCGCCCAAACCATGGGCCATCGTGTCCGGGGTAGCGAACGCGCCATGTGCAATCACGATGGTGCCGACCTTACCGCGCGCGTAGCGTGGCAGCCGGGTGTGATTGGTTGGGTTGAGGCACTTCGTTCGCACCCGGTCACCGACTCGGAATTGGCCGGGGACATCTTCTTTTGCCCGCGACGAGGCGCCGCCGAGCACTACGGCGTCGACGATGTCCGGAGTTAAAACCGTGACGGGCTGTGTCGGTGGGGTTGGTTTGGCCGTACCCTGCAGTTCGGCGGCGCTGATGACACCCTTTTCTGTCAGCAGGGTCTCGAAGGCGTGCAGCCAGTGCTCGTAGTAGCTCGACTGCAGGTATTCGGCCGGCTTCATGCGTTCGATCGCGTGGCGGAATTCGTCGACGTTGAAGTACCCGCCGACGAAGAGCGAGGCGAAGAGCGGAAAAACTCTGCGCTCCCAATCATGATGGAAGATGGGTTCGTGCTCTTCCGTGAGCACTGGGCCGAAGCCATGCATGCCGCCCAGGTCGTGTATACCATTCATGGGTTTTCTCCTTCTCAGGTTCAGGCTACTTGATCTGGTTTCTTAGGCAGTCCGGTGCCGATCATGGCGTCGCGAGTCACGAGTTCGACCAGTTGTTCCTCGTTCCAGCCATCGGTACCCGCCGGACGTTCCGGCAATACCAGATAGCGCAGCTCAGCGCTGCTGTCCCAGACGCGAACTTCCTTGTCATCAGGGATCGTCAGACCGAACTCCGCCAGCACGCCGCGCGGGTCAATGACTATCCTCGAGCGATAAGGTGCGGACTTGTACCAGACCGGTGGCAGGCCCAGGGTCGGCCACGGGTAGCAGGAGCACAGTGTGCATACCGTCACGTTGTGCACGGTCTGGCTGTTCTCCACTACCACCATGTCTTCACCCTGAACACCAGAAAAGCCCAGCTCGGCGATGGCTGCGGTGCCATCTTCCAGCAGCCTGTGTTTGTACAGGGGGTCGAACCAGGCTTTCGCTATCACCTGGGCGCCGTTTCTCGGGCCGACCTTGTGTTGGTAGGTGTCCACCAAAGCATCCATGGCTACGGGATCGACCAGCCCCTTTTCCGTCAGCAGGGACTCGAGCGCTTTGACGCGTAGCGCTATGGCCTCCGGTGGCTCAGTGTGGTCGTGATCATGATGATTTTCGTGCGTATGGCTCATGTCTTTGCCCCCTCTGAAGTTGATGAAATCGCTCCCTGCATTACTTGCCGATGGAGAACCGTTCGCCATGCGTCGAAAGCGGTCCCAGGGATATCGGTACACTCATCGGTTGTTTCCTGATCTGCTTATACGGATGGAGAGTAACGTTCGACGCACAACGTTTTTGAGCCGGCGGTGGAGCAGGCTTACAGCGTTCGCCAATCGACAGAAGCCTCGAATGCGGCGCTGTCATTGTGCTGAGCAATTAAAATAATTGGGGGGCCACGCTGTTGCTTGGTCGAACAGGACAACTACTTGTTTGAGCAGGACAGCTACCTGCTTGAGAAGGAACGTCTATCTGTTTCTGACTCAGAGTGGAAAGCGTGTTCAGTGCACCAACACCATTGACCTGCCACTGCACCTTGAAGGCTTCAATATTCAGGTCCTCGACGAGTGCAGCAATACCAGTATCCGGCGCCAGATAATCAAGTGGGCCGAGCGATGCTGCACATGAAGCCCGCGCGTCGAGGTCCTGGTGTTTTGTGACATCGGCCGCCAACCATTGAAGTTGATCCTCGAGTCGTCATTGCAATTGCTCCGGTCGCTCCCTGCGGGCCATGGCCAGGACGGCAAGCGTGTTCCTGAATTTGCTCATTAAGATTCCTGACAGTCTTGGCAGGTTGATAATGATCTTCAAGAAGTGTCCTCTGCCGACAGCTTTTTTGCAGGTTACTTCCCTCGTTTCGGCCAAATTACCCCAACGCTTTTCATTCCTTTGGCGGGGTCCATTTCGGGGTGTGCGAGTACAACGTCGCGGTAGGAGGGGCTCCCAATCACGGCTGGTTTGAACTTGACCAGAAAGTCATTGACCTCTTTGCGCAGGTCCGGTGCCAGATCGTAGTCGTTGTAGCATTCCTCAAGACAATCGAGCACAGCTTGCCAGTGCACCTCGGTAAGACCCATTCCGCGATGCGCGGTGACCATGTCCCTACCTCTGTATTTAGCGCTGCCACCCCAGTGTTCAGAAAGGAAGTCGACAAAATTGATGTGTTCCTTCTGGAATGTTGATTCGGACATGTGGGCCCAGATGTGGCCGATAGCGGGATGCCCCATGGTCTTCCGCAAAACTGCACCTGCGAACTGATAAATAACGTCGTAACCCCCAAGACGCGTATAGAGGGAGGGCTGTTGTTCCATGGAGGGTTGCTGGTCGGTCATGATGCGGTTTCTCCGTTTCGGCTGGGGACGATCTTATTCGCTGAATGTCGCGTTCCACGCGGTTGATAAGGGGCGCGAGAGCTTGCGACGGATCCAAATTAGATCTGCTGTCGAGTGCACGCTTTGCTGGCAAGGACAATCGTTTGGTCTAGAGGGACAACGGCTTAGAAAGCCGTGCTTACAGCAGACGCAGAATGCCGACATCGGAACTGGTCTTGCGGCCATGGGAGTAGATATTGCCCGTGGCTGGGAGCTCCTTTATTTCTGTCTCAAACGGACGGTCGCTGTTCTAGATCCCCGTGGAGGTTGGTGTTTTACGATTGGTACCATTCCATCGGCGTTGCAGCACCAAGGTCCCGAGTTGCAATAGATAAGTGGCAAACTCTTCGGGGGCCATGTCCCATCTCTGTAAAAACCAGGATGAATCGGATAGTCGCTGCTGTTCTCGTAGATGCATGAGACACCTCGTCATTTGTGTTTGTAGGGACACGGCATGGAGTGAAAATTATCTAGGGGAGATGAAGCGCGCTTGGCTCGAATGGACAACCGTTTGGTTAAAAAGGACAGGTATAAATGTTCGGCATACCAGTGCGCAGCGATGGTATGGGGGGAGGAGGCGAGGCGCCCTGGGAAGTCGCATGGGGAGTGTTTAGACGGGTCTATCTACATACATTCCAGCCAAGTGTTCAGCAAGTAAGCGCCCGGCGAAGTCACCTACCCGATGCGGACAGTATCGCGAGTAGCCGGAAGGATCAGGTGACGCTGCCGCTTACATCCGGTGATTTTCCAGTAGGAAGTCCACGAACAGCCGCACCCGCGCTGGCATCGCCGATCCACCTACAAACACCGCATGAATCGGCTCTTGGTCGCCAGGGTTCCAGGCTTCCAGCAGCGGTATCAGGTCGCCGCGCTGCAGATCTTCGCTCACGCTGAACTCGCCGATACGCGCAATGCCGGCACCTACTCGCGCGAGTTGTGCCAGCGCTTCACCACTGCTGCATTCGATGTTGCCACTGACCTTCAGGGAAAACTCTATTCCGTCGCGGGTGAACGGCCAGTTGGGTTCGGCACGCCGGAAGTTGAAGCGCAGGCAGTTATGCCGTAGCAGGTCTTCCGGTTCGCGAGGGATGCCGTGGCGTTGCAGGTATTCGGGCGAGGCCACCACGACCTGGCCGGTGTCGCCGATCCTGCGCGCGGTCAGCGGGCTGTCGGGCAGATGGCCAAAACGTACCGCCACATCGGCCTGGCCGCCGAGAATGTCGACCACTTCGTCGCCGAGGGTAAGGTCGACCAAGATGTTCGGATGGCGGGCGCTGAATGCCGCCACCAAGGGAACGATGGCCAGCCGCCCGTGGCCAAGGGCGGCACTGACCCGCAATCGGCCCCTGGGTACGCCCTGGTCGGCGATGGCTTCTTCCACCTCGGCCATATCGGCCAGGATACGCCGGGCGCCGCGCAGGAAAGCCTCGCCCTCGGCAGTGAAGCTGATCGCTCGGGTGGTGCGCAACAGCAGCCGGGTGCCAAGGCGCTGTTCGGTACGCGCGATGATCCGACTGACCGCCGAGGGTGTAAGCCCTAATGCACGCGCGGCAGCCGATAGGCTGCCTTCCTGCGCCACGGTGGCGAACACGAGCATGTCACCGGATCTGCCGTTGAAGTCCATTTGTGCTCCTTACGCATAGGTGATTGCCAGAAATGCTATCTACCGCCTTAAAACGCTGGATCGTAGCATTGGCGGCATAGATAAGGAGCCTTCCATGCGTATCAATCCACCACTTGTCGCACTCGCCATAGGTGCCTTTGGCATCGGTGTTACCGAGTTCGCCCCAATGGGCATGTTGCCGGGCATCGCTGAGGATCTCGGCGTTTCCATTCCCGCCGCAGGCCTGTTAGTCAGTGCTTACGCCATGGGTGTACTGCTCGGCGCGCCACTGATGACCCTGACCACCGGCAGGATTCCCCGGCGCTATCTGCTGATCGGACTCATGGCGATTTTCACCCTGGGTAATCTGATGTCAGCCCTGGCGACCGATTACTACAGCCTCATGATCGCCAGGGTGGTGACCTCACTGAACCACGGTGCGTTCTTTGGCGTTGGCTCCATCGTTGCCGCCAGCGTGGTCGCCCCTGAGAAGCGTGCCGGGGCGGTCGCGGCAATGTTTATGGGCCTCACCCTGGCAACCATCGGCGGTGTGCCGCTGGCCGCCTGGTTTGGCGAACTGTTCGGCTGGCGCACAGCATTCTGGGGTATTACCGGCCTCGGTGTGGTGGCTATGGCCGCGTTGTGGTTCGCCCTGCCCAACCTGAAGGCGCCGCCAAGCGTTGGTGTAATGGCCGAAATTCGGGTACTGGGCCGTGGCCCGGTGCTGGGCGCGTTGGCCCTCACGGTAGTCGGCTCGGGTGCAATGTTTACCGTCTTCACCTACATCGCGCCGATCCTCAGCAGCGAGACCCGTGCGTCCACTGCCTACATCACCGCCATGCTGGTACTGTTCGGTGTGGGGTTGACCCTGGGCAACATGTGGGGCGGCAAGGCCGCTGATCGCTCGATAGATCGCACCCTGATCGTTTCGCTGAGCGTGCTGATTCTCGTGTTGCTGGCGTTTACGGTACTGATGCGTTGGCCGCTGCCGGCAGCCGTTGCCATCCTGATATGGGGTATTGCCAGTTTCGCCCTGGTGCCGCCGCTGCAGATGCGCGTCATGGAAGCTGCCAAGGAGGCGCCCAATCTGGCCTCGGCGGTGAACATCGGTGCGTTTAACTTCGGCAATGCGATTGGTGCGGCGCTGGGCGGCGCGGTGATCAATGCCGGGCTAGGTTATCCGGCGATTTCCCTGGCCGGAGCGGCGGTGGCGGGGCTAGGGCTGCTGATGGTGTTGGCGTTTGCGTGGCGTTCCAGAAAGATTGCAACTGCGGTGGTGTGACCTTGATGTGAGCGCCAGTCGCTTAGTTGCTCCGTGACTTTCATCGTGTTTTGGGCATGACCACAGTGGATTGGCTGAATCGCCGATCAACACGCGCCTTGCTGCCCACGGGAACACTTAGAATGGAGCCTGATATGGCGGTTGGAGAGTAGCCTAAGGCCCGCGTTAAGACCCCTCATCTTCCTTCCTTGACACCTCATTAATGAGCACCGGGAAGTGTTGGGCTTCGTGTTACACCGCTCGAAAAATATACGTGCTTAGGGTCGTATTTCCCATCACCGGTACCTGCCGATAAATTTCAGGTTTGATCTAGATGCATGCTCTAGTTCGCGGTTTGCCCCGGCCTCAGGCTCCAGGCTGGAAAGTGTCGTGTCAGCGAGAGGGCGTCGCTTGATATCTGTGCGTTGCCTCCAGTTCAATTTTTATTGAAGCATGCATGGGGGCATACACGGAGGGGAAGGATAGGGATAGACAGAGGTGAACAGCCAGAAACAAGAAAGCCCGCACGAGGCGGGCTTCTTGAGGTGATTCATAGACTGCTGTAGACATCTATGGATCGGTACTTGGTGGCTACACAGGGACTTGAACCCCGGACCCCAGCATTATGAATGCTATGCTCTAACCAACTGAGCTATGTAGCCAAGTGGCGCGCATTATTCGCGTAGAACGGGAATGCGTCAAGCATTTATTTTGAGTTTTTATCTACGCTTTCAATTGTTTATCGGAAACGCGCGCGTTGGGCGACGAGTGGTTGCTGATTCGCGTCTGCTGTGAAGTGACCCCCATGACGTCAAGCAATTCCTCGACTGCCGGGCAAACCAGCTCGTTGACCCTGCTGGCAGTTGGGCTGATGTTCGGTCGTGGCGGGATCAGTGCGGCGCTGTCAGGACTATTGGTGATCTTTCTGGCGCGCACGAAAAAGGTCTGATTCGGTTGGGCAGATATCCCTGTCGCCCAACGCTTGGCCAGTCAGCCGGATTTACGATTGAAACGGGTTCTGGGTGGTGCGCTTGAGCTGTTCGCGTGCTCGCGACAGTCGTGAGCGAACGGTGCCGATAGGGATGTCCAATACGTCGGCTGTGTCCTGGTAGCTGCCGTCGGTTTCCAGCGAGGCGTACATCGTCCTGCGCATTTCCGCCGGCAGGTGGTCAATGGCGCTCAGGGTGTTCTCCAGGCGGCGGTTGATCTCAAATTCCCAATCCAGGTTGTTGTTTTCTTCCTGTCCATGCCACAACGACTCATCAAATTCGCAATGCACGGGTTTGGCATACATGCGCCTGAAGTGGTTGCGAATCAGGTTCTGTGCGATGCCGCACATCCAGGTGCTGAGCGAGGCGTTGCCGCAGAAACGCTCGCGGTTGCGCCAGGCTTCCAGGTACGTCAGTTGCAGAAGATCATCCGCATCTTCCGGGTTGAGTACGCGTTTGTGAATGAAGCGCCTGAGCTTTTTCTGCTGGTCGTCTGTCAGGTGATGCATGAATTGAGGCGAGCTGCCAACGAGGTGAGCTAAAGCTTCAATGGGGAGATTCATGTTTTTTTTCCTTAGGGTAGACGCAGTCGAGCGGGTGTCGACAGGTCCCTTTAGCACTCCCTGTGCCAATCGGAAAAAAATCGTAACTTTATGATTTATATATATAAATATTCTGAATCAATGGTTTTTTTTGCAATGATTTGCACGGAACGCTGAAGGCTTTTGCAAGTTTTATCAAATTCGTATTGAGAGAGGATTTCGATGGAACTGCATGGGGAGACATTGCCACACAGGGAAACACTCTTCCTGTACTGGCGTGTCCATGAAAGTCGAATCCAACAACGATGTGCAAACAATCCGCCCCCTGGATCAGGCGGCTATCAGCCATGCCTCAGTGCCCGCACCCGCGAAGGGCATCGATGAGCTTGCACATCTGTTCGGTCAGGAAGTGGAGCTCAACAGCCGAGCGCTGAGCGAGCGGAAGATGACGGTGCGCGTGCCCCCAGCCGCGCAGCTTGCGCAACTTTATGACCAGTTGGGCCATCCGGCCAAGAAGAAGCTGCCTTTCCTTTTAGCACTCTTCAGACAGCAATTGCAGGACAAACCTACTCTCGAAAAATTGCTGAAGCTTGCGGACGGGGACCCGGCGCGCGCGTTCGTGGTGCTCAAGCATATGGTGACCGAGGCAGGCAGCGAGGTCCGTCAGTCCGAGGCTACGTTGGCGCGCGATGCCATTGCCAAGCTTGAAGCCCGTTTCAAAGGGGAGATCCAGGCAGGCCTGAACATCGCCTTGGCATTGCAGTCTGCCGGGCTCGACCCTCAGGAGCGCCAGGCACTGCGTGTGCTCTACTACAGTAGTGTGGTCACGCGCCAGTCCCTGTCGACGATGATGCAGGCTTTGCTGGGTGTATACGGTGGTGAGCAGTTCCACGTCGGGCTCAAGGTGATGTGTGAGGCTTTGGCGGATGACATTGCGGCCAAGGTGTCGTCAATGCCCACGCCCCTGTTGCGCACTTTGCTGCTGGGCCTGCGGGACTGCGGGCAGTTGAGCTCCGTGTTGGCCGGGTGCAATGCGTTGATCGGGCGCTTGGGCATCGAACATGACGCGGTAGGCTTGTTGCAGCGTCTGTTGGCTTACGCCGGCAGCGGCATTGAGGCTGCTGAGGTCCTGCGACTGGCGAATGATCTGGGAGGGAACTCATCCCTCCGGCAAGTGGTAGCCCTCCAGACGCTATACCCGTTGCTCCAGCAGTTGCCCTTGGCCTTGTGGTCTGACAGTCATGTACGACGGGATACCTTGGCTCGGCTTGTGGTGGTGGTGGATGAACTGGACCGGCATTTGCGCGGGCCTACACGATTTGCCGCTGAGCCGAGGACCATGACGTGACCGCTCTGTCGGCCATCAACCGTGTATTGCTCAAAGTGGCACAGCGCGCCGAAGTGTTGGGCGCGGTGGTGGTCATGGCCATCGTATTCATCTTTATTGTGCCGCTGCCCACCTGGCTGGTGGACATTTTGATCGCCCTGAATATCTGCATTTCGTGCCTGTTGATCGTGCTTGCGCTTTACCTGCCGGGCCCCCTGGCGTTTTCGTCGTTTCCGTCGATCCTGTTGTTGACCACCATGTTTCGACTGGCCCTGTCGATTGCAACCACGCGTCTGATCCTGCTGGAGCAGGATGCCGGCGACATCGTCGAGGCCTTTGGTAATTTCGTGGTGGGGGGCAACCTGGCAGTGGGGATGGTGATTTTCCTGATCCTGACCCTGGTTAACTTCCTGGTGATTACCAAGGGCTCGGAACGGGTTGCCGAGGTCGCGGCGCGGTTCAGCCTGGACGCGATGCCGGGCAAGCAGATGTCCATCGACAGTGACTTGCGTGCTGGCCTGATTGACGGCACACAAGCGCGGGACAAGCGCGAGCAATTGTCCCGTGAGAGCCAATTGTTCGGCGCGATGGACGGGGCCATGAAGTTCGTCAAGGGCGACGCTATCGCGGGGTTGATCATCGTCGTGGTCAACCTGTTGGGCGGCTTCTCTACGGGCATGTTCCAGCACGGCTTGAGCGCTGCTGATTCAATGGCGTTGTATTCGGTGCTGACGATCGGCGATGGCCTGATTGCACAAATTCCGGCGCTGCTGATCTCCCTGACCGCCGGCATGATCATCACCCGCGTGGCGCCGGAGGGGCGCAAAGGTATCAGTAACATGGGCGCCGAAATTGCCCGGCAAATGACCAGCGAGCCCAAGAGCTGGATAATCGCTTCGGTGGGCATGCTCGCGTTTGCGATAGTGCCCGGTATGCCGACCGGGGTATTTATCCTTATTTCGCTGATAACCGGCACCCTGGGGTATTACCTGATGCGCCAGCGTCAGCGACGAGCAGAGCCTGCGGCCGCAGCCGCCGAAGCCGTGCGTCCCGAAGAGAACGGAAAAGAGGACTTGCGCGGGTTCGATCCGTCGCGCCCTTACCTGTTGCTGTTCCCCCCGGTTTTGCGTGGGACGCCTGAGGTGGCGGAGCTTATTCATGGGATTCGCCAGTCCCGAAATGCACTGGTTGCCAATATTGGCCTGACCCTGCCGCCATTCGAAGTCGAACTCGATGACTCGCTGGCCGCCGACGAAATGCGTTTCTGTGTGCATGAAGTGCCGATGGTCAAGGCTTCGGTTGTCAACTATCTGGCCGTCGAGCGTAACGCCTTGACGGTCGAGCCTGAGCATGGAATACCCGGGCTGGCTGAGCGTGATGAACAGGACTGGGTCTGGCTGGCACCGGATGATCCACTGCTCGATGACCCGCAATTGGAACGCTTTACTGCGACCACTCTGATCATCGAACGCATGAAGCAGGCCATGATGCTCAGTGGACCGCAGTTCCTGGGGATCCAGGAGAGCAAGTCGATCCTCAGCTGGCTGGAGCACAACCAGCCGGAGTTGGTGCAGGAACTGCAGCGAATCATGCCGCTATCGCGGTTTTCATCAGTGCTGCAACGTCTGGCCAGCGAAGGTGTACCGCTGCGGGCCGTACGGTTGATTGTCGAATCGCTGATCGAGTATGGCCAGCATGAGCGTGAGCCGGAAGCATTGGCCGACTACGCGCGTATTGCGCTCAAGGCGCAGATTTTCCACCAGTACAGCGAGGCCGACGGCCTGCATGCCTGGCTGCTTTCACCGCACTCTGAAAACATCCTGCGCGAGGCATTGCGCCAGACCCAGACCGGGGTGTTTTTCGCGCTGGACGACGACCATAGCGCTGTGTTGATCACCCTGCTCAGCCAGGCCTTTACCTTAAGGGCCAAGAGCAAGAGTGTGCTGTTGGTGGCGCAGGACCTGCGTAGTCCCTTGCGTACCTTGCTGCTGGAAGAGTTCAACCATGTCCCGGTGCTCTCATTCGCCGAGTTGGGGAGCACCTCCAAGGTCAAAGTGCTGGGGCGCATTGACCTTGGCCAGGACGAGCTGATGCGTGGTGCGGTGGCATGAGTATTTGGCCATGGCCAGCGTGGAGGTCTCGCTGATGTTTGAGTTAAGGGTGCTTGACGGGCTGCGTCAGGGCGCTGCGTTGCCGTTGTTTGGGGAGCAGTGGAGCATTGGCGCTCACGCGGACGCTGACCTGATGCTGAACGACCCGGGCGTCGTCGAGCAGCATGCGCGCCTGCGGTTTATCGACGCCAACTGGTTGGTGCAGGCCGAAGCCGGGCTGTTGCGAGACCCCGAAGGCCAGGTACTGGCGCAGATCGCCAAACTGGAACTGAACGTGCCGTTTTCAGTGGGAGGGGTGCGCCTGTGCGTCACCTTGGCCGAGCAGCCCTGGCCCCAACCCACAGCCCCTGCGACGGTAGCGCCGCTACCGGCCAATGAGCCTGCGCAAGGGATGAAGTTATCGTCAATCTCGCACTCGCAGCAAAAGCGCCTGATCAGCCTGGTGTTGGTGGTGACGGTAATTATCGTGGCAGTGGGCATGGTCTCCACAGGGGAGCGTGAGGCACAGGCTTCGCTGATGCAGCCCGTGGTTCAGAAGCAGGAATTGGCCTCGTCTTTTGAAGTACGCCAGCAGCTGTTGAAGATGCTCAGCGAGCGTGAGTTGAGTCAGCGGGTCATCTTGCAAGTGATCAATGGCCAGGTGGCGCTCAGCGGAGATGTTTCTCAGGACGACGTGGAGCTGGTAGCGCGCATGCTCAGCCGTTTTGGTGAGCAATTCGACAGCTCGGTGCCGGTGATCAGCCGTGTGCGTGTGCGTGATAGCACGCTGCCATTTAGGATTGTGCAGATCGTCGGCGGGCCGAACGGTCACGTGGTCCTGGAGGAGGGCGGCCGACTGTTTGTGGGCGACGAAGTGGAAGGGTTGCGATTGGTGCTGATCGACAACAGCAAGGTGGTCTTCGACGGCGCGCAGCGTTACGAGGTGCGCTGGTGAGTGCAGATCTGCAAGCGCGTCTTGAAGCCTGGCAGCAGCGCCAGTCCCAGTCATTGAGCAGCTTTGCGCCGGTGACGATGCGTGGCCGAATCCAGCGCGTCAACGGCATGCTGCTGCAGTGCCGGCTACCCCAGGCGCGTATCGGTGACTTGTGCCAGGTGGAAAAAAGTCCGGGCGACTATATGCTCGCCGAGATCATCGGCTTCGATCAGCAGGATGCGGTGCTCAGTGCCTTGGGTAATTTGGAAGGCGTGCGGGTAGGGGCTGGAGTGGAGCGCCTTGGGGTATCCCATCGAGTCCAGGTCAGCGAGGCCCTGTTGGGCCAGGTGCTGGATGGTTTCGGACGGCCGATTACGGGGCAGGGCGTGAGTGCGTTTGTCGAGGCTGACTTACCGGATACCAGTGCGGTGTTGTGTGAAGCGCCGTTGCCCACCGAGCGGCCGAGGATTAACCGTGCACTGGCCACCGGAGTGCGCTCGATCGATGGCCTGATGACGATTGGCGAGGGCCAGCGTGTAGGCCTGTTCGCCGGGGCCGGTTGTGGCAAGACCACCTTGCTGGCCGAGATCGCGCGTAACGTCGAGTGCGATGTCATCGTATTCGGGCTGATCGGCGAGCGGGGGCGGGAGCTGCGTGAATTTCTTGACCATGAGCTCGATGACCAGTTGCGCGCCAAGGCGGTACTGGTGTGCGCCACCTCCGATCGTTCCAGCATGGAGCGCGCGCGGGCCGCGTTCACGGCCACGGCATTGGCCGAAGGGTTTCGGCGCAAGGGGCAACGGGTATTGCTGCTGATTGACTCCTTGACCCGTTTCGCCCGGGCCCAGCGTGAAATCGGCCTGGCTGCCGGCGAACCCCTGGGGCGCGGAGGTTTGCCTCCCTCGGTATACAGCCTGCTGCCACGGCTGGTGGAGCGTGCCGGGTTGACGCGTGACGGTGTGATCACCGCGATCTATACGGTGCTGATTGAGCAGGACTCCATGAACGATCCGGTGGCCGATGAAGTTCGCTCGCTGCTCGATGGGCATATCGTGTTGTCCCGCAAGCTTGCCGAGCGTGGGCACTACCCGGCGGTGGATGTGTTGGCAAGCCTTTCACGGATCTTGAGCAACGTCGCAGAGCCGGAGGACATCCAGGCGGGTACGGCATTGCGACGGTTGTTGTCGGCGTACCAACAGATCGAGCTGATGCTCAAGCTGGGGGAGTATCAACCTGGCAGCGATGCCCTGACCGATTTGGCGGTGGACAGCCGTCAGGCGGTCGACGGGTTCCTGCGCCAGGACTTGCGCGAGCCTACGCCGATGTTGACGACGCTGGAGCTGCTTAAGGATCTGACCGCCCATGTCCCATTCTGATGTGCTTCTCGGCGAAGTCGAGACGCTGCGGCGCCTGCGCAGGCATAGGGCTGACCGCGCCGAGCGCGCCCTGCGTGAGGCCAAGCGTGCCCAGCAGGCCCTGCTCGCACATATCCAGCAGGCTAAGAATGCGCTTGAGCAGACTCGGCAGGAGGAGGCTCGGCAAAGTGCTGAATTGCTCAGTCAGCATCAGGGTCAGGTGCTGAGCCTGAAGGCCTTGAAATCGTGGGGCGCACAGGAGCGAACATTATCTGCCGGTACCCGGCGGGACCAAGGCCAACTGGCGCAATTACAAGGCCAGCAGGACGAAAAGGAAAGCCGCGTCGGGAGTGCTCAGAGGCACGTCACCGAGTGTCTGCGGCAGGTGGAGAAACTTCAGGAGTTATCCCTACTTCTGGCTCAGGAGCCGACATGACCCAGGTTTCAAATAAACCCCTTGAGCGGCCACGTCCGCGTGAGGTGCGCGAGGAGCGGGAGCCGGGCGCTACGGGCGTAGTGCCTTGGGAACAAGTGCGACTGTTCACTCAACTGTTTGCCGATAACGATGAAGGCACTGGATCGGGAGCTTCCTTAGCGGGAATCAAGGCGTCGGCCGGTGCCTCCATGGTCGAGGCCCTCACCGAACAATTGGCCCCTCGTGTACAGGCCGGTTCCCAGTGGCCGCTGCAGGCGGTGTTGTACTTGCCTCGGCTGGGGCGGATCAACGCCAGCGTTCGCCGTGAGCAGAGTGCCTGGAGCATCGAGCTGGAAGCGGAACATGACGCCACGGCACGTTGGCTCAGCGGCGTGCGGCAACAGTGTGAGGACCGGTTCTCGGCAGTGCTGGGGTTGCCGGTCAACCTGCTTGTGCCTAGTACCGGCTGCGCATGAGAGTGCCGCACTTGAGCTTTCCCTTGATCAAGAGCAACACGGTTGCCGCACGCCGTCGGCTGGGGCGCGGCTTGTGCCTGGCGTTTCAGGTCGCCGGCGAGGACGGCGAGCTGCGACTGGAACCTGGACGGGCCCCAGCAGGGGCCGAGGCGTTCTGCTTCGAAACCGTGTGTGGTGTCCTGGCGCTCGCGGAAGCGGGGCCGTTGCTCAGCCTGCTGGGCGAATGCCCGGTGACATTGGCCCCGTCCGGCAACGATCCGGAGTCCTGGTTCTGGGCTTTGTTCCAGCATCACCTGAGCCCGCAGGTGAGTGCGTTATTGGGGTATATGCGATTGCTGGAGACCGATCGGCCCAAGGGGTTTGGTTGTCGGCTCAGCGTAACCTTGGGGGCGTCGCGGGTCGTGGGCTATCTGTGGCTGGCCCCTGAAACTTTCCTGGCGTTTTGCGACGCCGGGCCGTGGCGCACCGCTGCCGGGCCGATGCCGACGCGGTTCCAATTGGCTATTGCCGTGACCCTTGGGCGTTTGCAGTTACCGATTGCACAGGCTCGTAGCCTGCGTACCGGTGATGTGCTGGTGCTTGAGCAGACCTTTTTTCAAGCCCAGGGCAGCGGCTACATACAGGTTGGAAAGCAGCGGCTACATGGCTGCATTGACGATGCCACTGGTCTTTTGTGCCTGACCCTTACTTCTATCGAGGACACGTCCATGGACGAAGAGTTTGCAGCGCCCCATTATTCGGAATATGAGGCGGGGGAGCCCGTGGAGGATGTGTTTGGCCATGAGCCGTTCGATGAGTTGAGCATGGCGCTGAATGTACGCTGCGGAACGCTGAACCTCACGCTGGGTGAGCTGCGTAATCTCGCACCCGGCTCGATACTCGGTATTGCCGGCTATGCCCCTGGTATGGCAGGCCTGTACTACGGTGATCGGCCTATTGGCCAGGGGCAGTTGGTGGAAGTCGACGGGCGCCTTGGCTTGCAGTTATCTCGTGTGCTGTTCGGCCGATGATACTCCAGGGGCTCGACCCCCTCGTTCTCGCGCTTTTTCTTGGGGCATTGACGTTGATGCCCCTGCTGTTGGTCATCTGCACATCGTTTTTGAAAATCGTGATTGTGCTGATGATTACCCGAAATGCCATCGGCGTGCAGCAAGTGCCACCCAGCATGGCAATCAATGGCATAGCGTTGGCAGCGACGTTGTTCATCATGGCGCCGGTGGGTTACGAAATCGCCGAGAGCGTCAAGGCTTCGCCCTTGGACATGAGCAATGTGCAAACGGTACTGCAGACGGGTGGAGAAGCCATCAAGCCGTTGCGTGCCTTCATGCTGCGCAACGTGGACCCGGATGTGCTGACGCATCTGTTGGAAAATACCGCGCGGCTGTGGCCCGCACAGATGGCGCAGGAGGTGCAGCGCGAGGACCTGATCCTGCTGATTCCGGCCTTTGTGCTATCGCAGTTGCAGGCAGGGTTCGAGATCGGCTTCCTGATCTACATTCCCTTCATCGTGATCGACCTGATTGTCTCCAACCTGCTGCTGGCGCTGGGCATGCAAATGGTCTCGCCGATGACCATTTCCCTGCCGCTCAAACTGCTGTTGTTCGTGCTGGTGTCCGGCTGGTCGCGGCTGCTCGACAGCTTGTTCCTCTCCTATCTCTGAGTGGCTTATGGAACCGATCGTGCTGTTCAAACAGGGCATGCTGTTGGTGGTGGTGTTGTCGGCGCCACCGTTGATCGTAGCCGTCGTGGTGGGTGTGCTGACGTCCCTGGTGCAGGCACTGATGCAGATACAGGACCAGACGCTGCCCTTTGGCATCAAGCTGGTGGCGGTGGGTATTACGCTGATCATGACCGGGCGCTGGATTGGCGTGGAGTTGATCCAACTGATCAACCTCACCTTCGAGATGATCGGCCGCTCGGCCCTGAACTGAGGCCTCGCCTGTGTTGCTCTATCTCGAATTCCTGCCCAGCCTGGTGATCGGCATGGCGCGTATCTACCCCTGTGCCATCCTGGTGGCGGCGTTTTGTTTTCAGCACATACGCGGCATGCCTCGGCACACCATTGTGATGGTCATGGCATTGCTGCCCGCGCCTGGTATCCATGCGGCGCTGGAGGGCCAGGATTACTCGGCGCTCATGCTCGGTGGGTTGGTGCTCAAGGAGGTGGCGCTGGGGTTGTTGCTGGGAGTGTTGCTGGCGATGCCGTTCTGGATGTTCGAAGCAGTGGGGGCATTGCTGGATAACCAACGCGGTGCGCTTGCCGGTGGTCAGCTCAACCCTTCGCTTGGGCCGGATGCCACGCCCATCGGGCACTTGTTCAAGCAGCTGGCGATTTTTCTGCTGATGGTCAGCCTGGGGTTGGGCGCGGTGACGCAGGTGATCTGGGACAGTTACCTGATCTGGCCCCCCACCGTGTGGTTTCCGCTGCCTGCGCCTAATGGCATGAGTGTATTTGTCGGCCTGCTGGGCGATACCTTCACGCACATGATGCTGTACGCCGCGCCCTTCATTGCGGTGCTGTTGTTGCTGGAGTTCGGTATTGCGTTGCTGGGGGTCTACAGCCAGCAATTACAGGTGAGTACGCTGGCGCCGCCGGTCAAGAGCCTGGCAGGTATTGGTATTGTGCTGTTGTACTTTGCGCTGCTGCAGGACCTGATTGTCGGGCGCATGCTCCAGTTGGGTGACCTGAAACACTCGCTGGGGCTTCTCTTCAAGGCCTCAGTACCATGAGTGACTCGGGGGAAAAAAAGCACCCGGCTTCAGCCAAGAAACTGCGCGACCAGCGCAAGAAAGGCCAGGTCGCCCAGAGCCAGGATGTTCCCAAATTAGTGGTGCTCACCGCCATCAGTGAGATCGCCTTGTTAACCGCCGAGACCAGTCTTCAGCGCTTCCAGCAATTGATGGTGTTGCCGATGTCGCGCTTGAACCAGCCGTTTGTACGCGCGTTGGAGGAGGTGCTGGTTGAAGGGCTGGTCATGTTTGCTTCGTTTGCCCTGTTGATGGTCGCAGTGGCGATCACGGCGAAGCTGATCAGCAGTTGGATGCAATTCGGGTTGCTGTTCGCCCCGGAAGCGCTGAAGCTCGATTTCAATCGCCTCAACCCTGTCAGCCAGATCAAGCAAATGTTCTCTGCCCAGTCGGTGATGAATCTGATGATGAGCATCGCCAAGGCGTTCCTTATCGGCCTGATTGTGTACCTGGTGGTCTGGCCTTCGCTGGGGGTGTTGATCAATTTGGCAAACAGCGATCTGCAAAGTTACCTGCTGGCGCTGATTGCCCTGTTCCGCCATCTGCTGCACGCCTGCCTTGGGTTGCTGCTGGTGCTGGCCCTGATTGACCTGGCCTTGCAGAAACACTTCTTCGCCAAACGCATGCGCATGACCCAGGTCGAGGTCGTCAAGGAGTACAAGGACATGGAAGGCGACCCCCATGTGAAAGGCCAGCGCCGCTCGTTGGCGTACCAGCTGGCCCAGGAGGAGCCGAAGGTCAAGCTGCCCAAGCTGGAGGAGGCCGATATGCTGGTGGTCAACCCGACGCACTTTGCGGTCGCCTTGTACTACCGGCCCGGTAAGACGCCGCTGCCGTTACTGATCGGCAAAGGCACCGACGCCGAGGCCCGCACGTTGATCGTACGAGCCAAGGCCGCCGAGGTGCCCGTGATCCAGTGTGTGTGGCTGGCCCGCACGCTCTATACGAAACAGCTCGGCGCGAGCATTCCTCGCGAAACCTTGCAGGCCGTTGCGCTGATCTACCGCACCTTGCGCGAGCTTGATGACGAAGCCAAGCGCGAAACCCTGGAATTGCCGGAGCTTGAGCGGCGTTGATCAGCGACTGGAAGGCGCGTCTAGGGCGCCGAGGTTGGCCAGCGATAACATCCGGCTGAAAATCTTGTCCAGCGTGTTATGCGCTGCAGGCAGCGCGTGCCAGATCACCAGGGCGTACTGGGCATCGAGGTAGATGAAAAAGCCATCGTATAACGACGCGTACTCAAAGCGTCGCTCCAGTATCCATTGCAGTTGCCCGGTTTGTTGCGCTTCACGGGCGATATGCAAGGCCACCCCCGGCTGACTGCCGCCTTGCAGCGCGCACAGCTTGATGCCGGGAGCGAGCAGCTGGTGAGCGGCAGCGCCGCTCACCAGACTGTTCAGAAACACCTGGCGTTGTGCGTCGGGCATTTCCTTCACGCTCATCGTTCCAGTGATACCGTTTGATAGTCTTTTCGCTCCCCGGCGGGGCCAGGCTCGACACGCATCTGCGGTGGCCACCAGATCACCATTTTGTCCTTGGTCGCTTGCGGGCGAGAGCACGAGTCACCCTTGCAGGTGGGGGTGCAGCCGGCGACGAGCAGTACAGTGCCGATCAGGGTGACGCAAAATAAGCGGTGTTTCATGGGGTAGCCTTTTGAGCAGGAGTGATCAAGGAGGGGCGGGGCACACTGAGGTGTTCATCCTTCACCACAGGGCGCATGGCGATAAATACCTCGGCTTCTTCACCCGGCTTGAGCCAGGCGCGCGGCCATACGCTGACGGCCAGGGTCTGGGAGTTACTGCACTCCTTTTCGTCGATACGCACATTGCGTTTGAACTGGTTGCGCAACACCACCACCGCTACGTTGTACTCAGGGCCTGCATACCACTGGCTGCGTTCGGTGTTCAGCGCCAGCAAGTCGCGGGTGTTGCACAGGGTATTCAGCCCCAGCGGCATCGGTGCCGCCTTGAACGCCTTGGGCACTTCACCGCTGACCAAATGCGCCAGGGTGCTGATGATATCGCTGCGCTTGATCACCGGTTGGTGAGGGCTATAGCGCCGCGCCAACGGTGCGAGGGCTGCCTGCAATTCGACTTGGTCGTCCTGGGGCAGGTAGCGCGACGGATCGGCCTGGTCACCGATGACGCGCGGGGTGAGAATGAACAGGCGTTCACGCCGATTGTTCTGCCGTTCGGTCGAGGAAAACAGCGCCTTGCCCAGCAGGGGGATATCACCCAGCAGAGGCACTTTGTTGTGCTTGTCAGTGTTTTCGGTCACGTGGAAACCGCCGACCACCAATGAACGTTTTTCCGCCATCACAGCCTGGGTGCTGACTTTGCCTCGGCGTACGTCAAGGTTGCCGGGGAGGGGGTTGGTCTCGTCGAAATTGCCGTCTTCAATATCCACCACCAAGTGGATCTGATGGCCCCCACGGCTGGTGATGACGCGTGGCACTACCTGGAAGCTGGTGCCCACGGTGACCGGCAAAATGGTTGCGTTCTCCCTACCGGGCGTCAGGTACTGCGTGCGGTTGAAGTCGATCACCGCCGGTTGGTTTTCCAGCGTGAGCACCGAAGGGTTGGAGACCATGGTTGCCAGTCCCTTGGCTTCCAATGCGCGTATATCGGCATAGAAGCGATCGCGATTTTCGATCGACAGCTGCGACGAGGTGCCCGGTGACACGTTAGCACCGCCGCGGAAACGACTGTTCTGGAAACCCCAGTTCACCCCGAACTCACGCAACTGCGTGCGTTCGATATCGAGAATGATCGCGTCGATTTCCACCAGCTTGCGCGCCACATCGAGTTGGGTGATCAGCTCGCGGTACATGGCCTGGCGTTCCGGCAAGTCATAAATCAGCACCGCGTTGTTGCGCACATCGGCTTCGACGCGAATCCGGCTATTGGAGACCGGGGCGCGTGGGGTGAGCGCGGGGCCGATGTCCAGTGATGCCGGGTTGGCGTTAGCACCGAGCATCTGGCCCAGCAACGGGTTGCCCAACCGCGGAATGGTGGGTGTGAGCGGCGCGGGTTGAGAGGTGGGACGTTGACTCAGCCCCGCAAGCGTTGAGGAGGAGCGCGGCTCCAACAAGCCGCGCAAAATGCTGGCCACCCCTGGGATGGTGAGCTTCTCGCCGCGATAATCCACCAGGCGGTCCGCTGCATTTGCGAACTTCAGCGGATAACTCAGCACACTCTGTTTTTCATCCGGTGAACGGCGTTGACTGCTGAACTGCTTGATCTGCTCGATGTAGCGTCGAGGACCGGAGACGAGCACTACGCCATCTTCGGGTAACTCACCCCAGCCGAAACGACTGTCGAGCAGGCCGATATCGGTAAGGGCCTGTTTGAGGTCGGCGATGGTTTCGGAAGAGACTTCCAGGCGTGCGGATTCCTGCTGGTCGAGGGTGCTGATATAGAGGGTGTTGTTGTACAGGTACCACTGGAAACGGTGCTCTACACCGAGACGGTCGAGCAGCGACTGCGGGGTATTGGCGCGGATCTTGCCATTGACGTTGCCTTCCAGCAGGCCCTCGACTTGAAGCTGTGTGCCGAAGGTCTGGGCGAAGTCTTCGAGTACTTCCCGTAGGGGTTTGTGCTCGGCTTCATAGGCGTAGGCGGTGTTTTTCCATTCGGGGGGGATGGCCGCCAATGTGTGTTCCACTGGAATCAGTAGCCAGGGCAACAGGAGTATGGTGCGCCAATGGGCTCTTTTGGGCGACTTGCCAGGCGAATCAAAGCGCAAGCAACTGCGCTTGTGGATCTTGTTATACATAGACAATTCTCTGGTTAGTACGAGAGTGAACGGAGTGAGGTGGGTTTGAGGTTTTGGGCTGGGCGAGCGAGGCGTGCGAACGTGGCTCGCCATATGTCGCGCTGGTTGAGCAGGGTTTCAAAGCAACAGAGCACTTGTGCTTCTTCCCGCTCCTCGCGCAGGGTTTGAATCAGCCAAAGGTCTTCACTGTCAGCTTTTCGGACCAATACGCCTTGAAAGCGGCTTAGGCTGACCGCGCCCAAGCGCATCCAACTTTGCAAGCTCGCGTTATCTGAAGACACGGATGTCAGTTGAGCTTCCAATAAAATGAAGGGTCCCTGTCGTTTTAAAATAATTTCGTCGTTATTTTCAGATAAGTTGAGTTGCTCCTCTTGGCTACGTAACCATTCAAGAATCAGGTCGTTCATGTTATTGAAAACTTTCAATGGTCGTTTTTAGAGAAAGCAGCTCAACTCGATGATTCTCAGTGAACATCCCGTGGGTCGCTAAAGACTGCATTGATAACCTATGGAATAGTTCACCGTCCAATTCTTCGCTCACGCTGGCTTGAAGCCGTTTGTACGAAGAGTCAGCCATTTTTGTTGCTTGGTGCGCGAGTGTCTTGGTAGCGGACATAGCGGTTCCTTTAAACTCTGTTATTGGTATTTTTTACTGATTTGGTTTTTTGCAGAGCGCAGTTTTCAGCATGAACTGAGCATTATTAGATGTTGCTCCGATATTCTTTATAAGGTGTGAAAAAAAGCGGTGAGCATGGTCTCCCAGCTGATACAAAAGTCTCCCTCCTCTGTTTTCAGGATCAGTGTTTGAGGAGGGGTCGCCTCATCCGCGTTAAGTTTCCAAATAGTAGGTTTTTGATGAGCAAACCATCGTTTTATCTCATCAAAATCATGCGGATGGCAGAATAGGTCCGCGCAGACTTCGTGGACTTGATTCGCCATCAATTGCCTCAGGAGTGCCGCCAGCCTGATGGGACGGGGTGTTTCATCAAGCAGGCATCGAATAGCCTCACGGGTGATGAAACTCGCATGTTGCTCGAGCTTGTCGCACATGGCTTGACGATCGTGCTCCCAACGTTTGAGCTGAGCATCAGCGCGTCGCCAGATTTCCAGAGATGCTTCCTCCTTCAACGTCTCACATCTTTTTTGCGCCAAACTCAGCAACTTATCGGCTTGATCGTTGGCGTGCCTCAAGAGCTGTTCTGCCTGTATCCAATTTGCAAGTTCTTCCCGTGGGATGAGACTGCGAGGCAATTCGTGCCTGTCCTTGGGCACATCAATGGTATGTCGGTATAACATCACTGATCTCCTTACCCATGTGAGCCAGGGGGTATAGAGTCGCTTGGCAAGGAGGTTACACGCCAGACGACCGCCTGCCAGAGGGTGCTTAATCGGTTGCTTGTGTTCTCTAGGCAGATAGATTTTTTTTCAACCTCATACGTTCTCTGACGGGGAAAGCGCAATCTAAGGCGCTGCCAGATAGGAGGGTCGAGCCAGCTAAGTAGCAGTTGTAATGGATCTGCGTCGGGGGAAAGCATTGCAGGAGGAAGTGCCTTAGATAGGCGTCTGCACCAGTGGTGATGACTTTCACTCAACGTTGGAGCCGCATGAGGATTAACGGTGTCGTGAGCCAGTGCCAGCGCCAGGTCGAGTTGTTCACTTGACGCAAGGGCCAAGCGCAGCACGGTGGGGTTTGTCGCAGGGGGTAAACAGGCTTTCACACCCATGAATACGCCCCATACCGGCTGTTTGCCCTGATAAAGTGTATTAAACGTAGCGTGCTGACCCTCCTTCCAGTCTTCATGGGCGTTTTGCCAAGGGCATGCCCACCACTGAACCCATGCCAGGTGCTCACTCAGTGGGTATTCGATCTTAGGCATCATTCGCAGGTCCGGCAGAATCGTTCATTACTGACGACGCGTGCAGAAATCGCTGACGCCGACGGTGCATAAATAGCGTGGCAACAACAGTTACCACCACGCCAAGCAGAGCGGTGATTAATGTGCTACGCCAAAAACCTAGATCCTCGCCGGGCACCAGGAAGGGGCCAAAATACACTAGGCGTTGCTGCTCCTGATAAGCAGTCGCTGGAACGAATATCACGCTGAGTTTTTGAGGGTTGTCGATTGCCGTGGCCATGCCTGGGATGCTGCCTGCCACCATCCTGCGAACACGTGCGCGGATGTTGTCGGGATCCAGGCGTGGGTCGTGTTTTATAAACACAGAAGCAGATGCGGGCTGGACCGGTTCACCGGGTGCGATGCGTTCAGGCAGTACCACGTGGACTCGGGCAACGATGACTCCGTCAATGTTGGACAGCGTGGCCTCAAGTCCTTGGGACAAGGCATAGATGTAGCGCGCTCGCTCTTCGAGCGGCGTGGAGATAACGCCTTCCTTGCGAAATGTTTCGCCCAGTGTCGTCCTGGCCGCTCGTGGCAGACCCGCGGCTTCCAAGGTACGTACGGCGCGCCCGATGTCGTTTGCGTTGACCGTCACAATGACACCATCTTTGCTAGGGACTTTTTTCGCGCGAATGTGTTTATCTGCAAGTTCTGCTATGACCTCATTGGCCTCTTGCTCAGAGAGCTTGCTATGGAGCTCGACCCGCTCACCGCAACCGTTCAGCATAAGTATAGTTGCCAAGAGTAATACGAAAGGCAATAAGTTATTCATGTTGATTATTGTAAGTTAGAAACTTTGTCAATGCTTTGTGTCGTCTTGGCAAGGCATTTTACTAGCAGTTGGGAGGTTATTTGTATATTCGCCAGCACTCCAGGGAATTCCCGGAATTTAGTCATGTCCAGCTGCTTGTTAGTTGATTTAAGCAGTTTTGCCATTCGCATTTTAGAGGTGTATAACGGATTGATAGCCTCAGCAATCCCGGGGGCTAGAGAAGGCCTGGTATTAGATGCGTTTATCTTTGTATGCTCTTCGAGCAATGATGTGAAGAAACAAGAGTCGCTATGGCAGGTTGACTGATCTCGTTTGGTGTTAGTAGTGCCGAGATCTAGCTTTTTCTCTAAGTCAACAAGTTCTCTTATTTGCATAACATACCTATTATATAAAGCGCCGCAGAAAAATTTACAAAGAATAGTGAGCGCTCACTACGGTTTGGGGTCGAGGCGGGGCCTCTCGGGCTGATATGCCCGAGAGGTAGAAACTATTAAGTTTTGGCAACTTGAAGAAGGTCGTTAAATTTTTTCTTATCAATTTGCTTCAAGGCAGTTTCAATTTTATTCTCTCTGTCAAGGCCGTCAAGAGCGTCTGCGGTGGAGTTAGATCCCGATCCCGAGCTCGGTAAGGCGCCGTAGTTTTGCTGTTGAGGATATAGACTTGTTGGGGAGAGACCGGATATAGCCATGAGAAAAACTCCAGAACATTAATTTTCAAGTTTGTTTTTTGCTGTCGATCAAAAATGTGGAAAAGGTCATTTTTTCTCACAAATGATCTTGGCGTTAGATATGTGGCTTGTAGGTCGGTGGCGTTCCATGTCATGAGTAAATTAGATATTTCTAAATGTGTTACTGGCATGAATGTCGGTATGATATTTTTGTTAAGGTATGGAGTTGCTGAATTTCTCGAGGTGTACCCAGGGGGGGGCAAATGTTTCTAGAGAAAATGCACCTTCAAGCCAACCTGATTACCTCAGCGATATCGCTAGCTGTTTCATCCTATAGTATAAAGTCCGCTTGGTTACCTTAAGCTCAACCGCTACATTGTCTACACAGTGTTGGTGCCGGAACAACGACTCTTCAATTAGCGCTTTTTCAATTTGCTGCAAGCGCTCCTTGAGGCTTGCTTGAACTTCTTGTTCGCTGCTCATGGGAGTAGAAAACGGTGGCAAATTCAACACGAACCGTTTGGCCGTTGACCGTAGTTCACGCACGTTGCCGAGCCATGTGTGGCATAGCAGTTGTTGCAGTAGCCCCTCAGAAGGGGGCGGGGCAGTGCATTTGAAGTGGTTTGCTTCTTGCCGGATCATTTCCAGGAACAGCGGAATGATGCGCTCGCGTCGCTCCCGCAGTGCCGGGAGCTGAATATTCACGACGTTCAGGCGAAAATACAGGTCACGCCTGAAGGTGCCGTGTTCGACCATCTGGTGCAGCGAGTGCTGGGCAGACGCAATGACGCGCATGTCCACAGGGATGAAGCGGGTCGAACCCAGGCGCTCCACGCCGCGTGATTCCAGCACGCGTAGCAGCTTGGCCTGCAGGTTCAATGGCATGCTGTCGATCTCATCAAGGTAAAGCGTGCCCAGGTGGGCAGCCTCTACGAAGCCGGCCCTGGATTGCATCGCCCCGGTATAGGCGCCGCTGTTGACGCCGAACAATTGGCTTTCCGCGAGGCTTTCCGGGATGGCTGCACAGTTCACGGGAACAAAATTACCTCGCCGTCCCGATAGAAGATGAATCCGTTGTGCTAGCGTATCTTTGCCTGTACCGGTTTCCCCCAGTAACAAAATGTCAATGTTGAGGGTAGCCGTGTTGTTTAGTGTGTTTTCAATATCTGGGCCTTCGATGAGTGAAAATGCCGTTTCATTTTCCATGTTGAAGGTTGTCGACATTGAAAGATGTTCCCTTCCTGCTATTAATTCATTGTTAAAAGGACGTTATGCTCGCGATGACCAGTGGCGTAGATTATAGGGGCTGTCATTCATTCTTAAAGGGGGGCGACGGGCAATTGCTGTAGGAAAGTGTCTTTCTGTTGTAGCGATGAAGTCGCATCGTTCTTGGTGGGTGCGAGGAATAAGCAAGTCAAATAGGATAAGTCTGAAAGTATTTAATATTCGGATATGAAGGCTATATAAAATTAAATACGTGCCCACAAAAAAGCCGATGCAATGCATCGGCTTTTTTATTGGTGTGTTAAGAGTGACGTTTACACGTTAAAGCGGAAGTGCATCACGTCGCCATCCTTGACGATATATTCCTTACCTTCCAAACGCCATTTACCGGCTTCCTTAGCACCGGCCTCACCCTTGAACTGGATAAAGTCGTTGTAGGCGATCACTTCAGCGCGGATAAAGCCTTTTTCAAAGTCGGTGTGGATCACACCCGCAGCCTGTGGCGCAGTGGCGCCGACTTTTACGGTCCAGGCGCGGACTTCTTCGACACCGGCGGTGAAGTAGGTCTGCAGGTTGAGCATTTCGTAGCCGGCGCGGATCACGCGGTTCAGGCCAGGTTCTTCCAGGCCCAGGGCCTCAAGGAACATGTCTTTCTCTTCGCCGTCATCCAGCTCGGCGATTTCCGCTTCGATCTTGTTGCACACCGGCACCACGATGGCGCCTTCTTCGTCGGCGATGGCCTTGACCACGTCGAGCAAAGGGTTGTTCTCGAAGCCATCTTCAGCGACGTTGGCGATGTACATCACAGGCTTGGTGGTCAGCAGGTGGAAGCCCTTGACCACGGCCTTCTCGTCAGCGCCCATGGTCTTCATCAGGCTGCGTGCCGGCTTGCCCAGGGTGAAGTGCGCGATCAACTGTTCCAGCAGGCCTTTCTGGACCACAGCGTCCTTGTCGCCGCCTTTGGCGTTGCGTGCGACTTTCTGCAGTTGCTTCTCGCAGCTGTCGAGGTCGGCGAAGATCAGTTCAAGGTCGATGATCTCGATGTCGCGTTTCGGGTCGACGCTGTTGGAGACGTGAATCACGTTCTCGTCTTCAAAGCAGCGGACCACGTGGGCGATGGCATCGGTTTCACGGATGTTGGCCAGGAACTTGTTGCCCAGGCCTTCACCTTTCGACGCGCCGGCTACCAGGCCTGCGATGTCGACGAACTCCATGGTGGTCGGCAGGATGCGCTTGGGATTGACGATGGCCGCCAGTGCTTCCAGGCGCGGATCGGGCATCGGCACGATGCCGCTGTTGGGTTCGATGGTGCAGAAGGGGAAGTTCTCCGCCGCAATACCGGACTTGGTCAAAGCGTTGAACAAGGTGGATTTGCCGACGTTGGGCAGGCCGACGATGCCGCAATTGAATCCCATGGTGTTTCCCCTCGGAAAAAAGTCAGGCCTTCTGGCTGTGCAGGTTTTTCATCGCGCGGTTCCATTCACCGGCGAAGATATCCGGCAGCACGCCGAGGGCAAAGTCGATGCTGGCATCGAGTTTTTCCTGTTCGGCGCGTGGCGCACGACCCAGGACGAAATTTGAAACCATACTGGCGACGCCTGGGTGGCCTATGCCGAGCCGCAGGCGGTAAAAATTATTCTGATTGCCCAACTGCGCGATAATGTCGCGCAGGCCATTGTGCCCGCCATGCCCGCCGCCTTGCTTGAGCTTGGCAACACCGGGTGGCAGGTCCAGTTCGTCATGGGCCACCAGGATTTCCTCGGGTTTGATCCGGAAGAAGCCCGCAAGCGCCGCGACAGCCTGGCCGCTGCGGTTCATGTAGGTGGTGGGAATCAACAGACGAATATCCTGACCCAGGTGCGAGAAGCGCCCGGTCAGGCCAAAATATTTGCGATCGGCCACCAGGTTTACACCTTGGGCGTGGGCGATGCGCTCAACAAAAAGGGCCCCCGCGTTATGCCGGGTCTGTTCGTATTCGGCGCCTGGATTTCCCAGGCCAACGATCAGTTTAATGGCAGTCACGACAGGGGCCCTTCCTTTGGAGTTGTGGATAACATCGCCTGACCTGAGTGCGGCGAAAGTGGACGACAGGAGCTAACTTATCCAGAGATAAACTTCGCGTTATCGCCCGCTTTCTCGCTACGTTTCGGTCCGCGATGTTTCCTCAAGCTCCGGCAATACAGAGTGAATTACTCTGCAGCGCCTTCTTCAGCTTCTGGAGCAACGCGTGGAGCGTGTACGTTTGCAACAGCTTTGTCATCACCGTGAGCCAGTGCAACGAACTCAACGCCTTTAGGGGCCTTGAGGTCGGACAGGTGAATGATGTCGCCGATTTCCAGAGCCGACAGGTCGACTTCGATGAACTCAGGCAGGTCTTTCGGCAGGCAGGTCACTTCGATTTCAGCAACAACGTGCGAGACTTCGCCGCCTTTCTTGACCGGAGCTTCTTCACCCACGAAGTGCACAGGTACGATAGCGGTCAGTTTCTGACCCGCTACGACGCGTACGAAGTCAGCGTGCAGCACGTGGCCTTTAGCTGGGTGACGTTGCAGGGCCTTGATGATGACGTTCTGCTTTTTGCCACCAACGTTCAGCTCGATGATGTGGCTGTAGGCCGCATCGTTTTCGAGCAGTTTGGCAACTTCTTTAGCCAGCATGCTGATGGATTCAGGGGCTTTGTCGCCACCGTAAACTACAGCTGGAACCAGGCTTGCGAGACGACGCAGGCGGCGGCTCGCACCTTTCCCCAGGTCGGAACGCACTTCAGCATTCAGAGTAAAATCGTTCATGTTGTATCTCCAAAATAACCACATTCGCCTCAGCGTTTGCGACCAGCGCTAAAGGCGATATGGGCAAAAAAGCCCCGCCCCAACAGTATGCTGGGGCGGGGCGCTTTTCGTCAGTGAGGTGTTCCGAAGGTTTGACCCTTAGCGGAACATCGCGCTGATCGATTCTTCGTTGCTGATGCGGCGAACCGCTTCGGCAACTACCGGCGCGATATCCAGTTGACGGATACGCGCACAGGCTTGAGCAGCGGCGGACAACGGGATGGTGTTAGTCACCACCAGTTCGTCCAGCACGGAGTTCTCGATGTTCTCGATCGCTCGGCCCGACAGCACAGGGTGTGTGCAGTAGGCGAAGACTTTAGCTGCACCGTGCTCTTTCAAGGCTTTGGCCGCGTGGCACAGGGTGCCGGCGGTGTCGACCATGTCATCAACCAGAATACAGGTACGCCCTTCGACATCACCGATGATATGCATCACTTCAGAGTGATTGGCTTTCTCGCGGCGTTTGTCGATGATCCCGAGGTCCACGCCCAGGGATTTGGCAACAGCCCGTGCACGCACGACGCCACCAATGTCCGGGGACACAATCATCAGGTTTTCAAAGCGCTGGTCTTCGATGTCATCCACCAATACGGGGGAGCCGTAGATGTTATCTACCGGAATATCGAAGAACCCCTGGATTTGGTCAGCGTGCAGGTCAACCGTGAGCACACGGTCGATGCCTACCACGGTGAGCATGTCAGCAACGACTTTCGCGCTGATAGCCACACGTGCGGAACGCGGACGGCGATCCTGACGTGCATAACCAAAGTAAGGGATTACAGCTGTGATTCGAGTCGCTGAGGAGCGGCGGAAGGCATCAGCCATCACGACGAGTTCCATCAGGTTATCGTTGGTCGGAGCGCAGGTCGGCTGGATAATGAAGACGTCTTTACCGCGGACGTTTTCATTGATCTCGGCTGTAATTTCGCCGTCGGAGAATTTACCGACAGAGATGTCACCGAGAGGGATATGCAGCTGACGTACGACACGTCGAGCCAGATCGGGGTTGGCGTTCCCCGTAAAGACCATCATCTTGGACACGCGCAGTACCTAGAGGCTGAGGGTAACCTGGATGAGTATTAGAAAATGGCAGGGGCGGCTGGATTCGAACCAACGCATGGCAGGATCAAAACCTGCTGCCTTACCGCTTGGCGACGCCCCTGTATCTGTTGCAACGAGTACCCAGTACTCGATTCCTTTTAGAGCAGACTTTGCAGCTTGCGATGCAACATCGAAACGTTGCTTCCCTTTGCTACAAACCCTGTAAGGGTCTCTGTAAGAAGGGCCGAGACTTTATCAGCTTCAGCTTTGCTTGGGAAGCCCCCAAACACACAACTTCCAGTTCCGGTTAATTTTGCTTCGGTAAATTTACCTAACAAATTCAAAGCGTTACGTACCTCTGGATAACGCCTTGCTACAACCGGTAAGCAGTCATTTCGACTGTTTCCCTTGGGAACGGGGCGCACTTTAATGGGAGGAGAGTTACGTGTCAACAGCGGATCTGAAAAAATTTCTGCTGTACTTACAGATACTTGCGGGACAAGCACGACATACCACGGCTCTTCGGGGTATTCCGGGGTGAGTTTTTCCCCCACACCCTCAGCAAAAGCGGCGTGTCCACGCACGAAAACCGGGACGTCGGCGCCCAGCGTGAGGCCCAGCGCAGCCAGGCGATCATGGTCCCAGCCCAGTTGCCACAAGTGGTTCAGTCCCAGCAGTGTGGTCGCGGCATTCGAGCTGCCACCACCGATTCCGCCACCCATGGGCAAAATTTTATCGATCCAGATATCGATGCCCTGGGAACAGCCGGACTGCTCCTGGAGTTTTTTGGCGGCTCTCACGATCAGATTGCTGTCGTGGGGCACGCCTTCGAATTCAGTGTGCAACTGGATCACGCCATCGTCGCGCAGGGCGAAGGTGAGCTCATCGCCGTAGTCGAGAAATTGAAACAGCGTCTGCAACTCGTGATAGCCGTCTTCACGGCGACCGAGAATGTGCAGCATCAGATTGAGTTTGGCCGGCGAGGGCAGGGTCAGTCTTTCTACGGCCACGTTATTGCCCCAGCTTGCGCGGTTGCCAGTCCTTGATCACCAGCGTGACGTCCAGGTCGGTGCCATGCAGCTTGATACGCTCTGGCAACCAATAACCGCCCTGTTCCACGTAGCTGAGGTACTCGACCTGCCAGCCATCTTGTTCCAGGGTGGCCAGGCGGCTGTCACCGTTAAGGCTCAGGCGGCTCTTGCTGTCCGGCGCAGGCAGGCCGCGGACCCACCACACCAGATGCGAGACAGGCAGTTTCCAGCCAATCTGTTCTTCCAGCAGCGCTTCGGGCGATGTGGCCTCATAGCGACCCTGATTGGCGACTTCGAGGCTGACTTGTCCTGGGCGACCCGTAAGGCGAGCGGCGCCACGTCCCAAGGGGCCGGACAAGCGAATGTCGTAGTAGTCCTGGCGTTGCAGCCAGAACAGGGTGCCGCTGCCGGAGTCTTTCGGTGCGCGAACCCCGACTTTGCCTTCGATCTGCCAGCCGTCGATGCTGGCGAGCTGATCCTTGTGCTGCTTCCATTGCGCCGGGTTGCCCTGGCCCTCAACGGATTCGCGGGCACCGAAGCCCGCGCAACCGGCGAGCAGGGCAATGAAGCTGAAAACGATAACGTGGCGCAAGAACATAAGCTTAAAGGGTCTCGGATCCGGTCAGGCGCTTGATGGTGCCGCGCAGGATGGGGCTTTCGGGTTGTTCCTTGAGGAATTTTTCCCAGATTTGGCGGGCTTCGCGCTGCTTGCCATTGGCCCACAGCACCTCGCCCAGGTGTGCAGCGACTTCCTGATCGGGGAAGCGCTCCAGGGCCTGGCGCAGCAAGCGTTCGGCTTCGTCGAGGTTGCCCAGGCGATAGTTCACCCAGCCCAGGCTGTCGAGTACAGCCGGGTCTTCCGGGTTGAGCTTGTGCGCTTGTTCGATCAATACCTTGGCTTCGTCGTAACGCGTGGTGCGGTCGGACAAGGTGTAGCCCAGGGCATTGAGGGCCATGGCGTTGTCCGGGTCACGCTTGATGATCAGGCGCAGGTCTTTTTCCATCTGCGCCAGGTCATTGCGTTTTTCCGCCTGCATGGCGCGGGTGTACAGCAGGTTCAAATCGTCGGGGAATTGCAGCAAGGCTTGTTGCAGCACCTTCCAGGCGCGCTCGCCCTGATTATTGGCTGACAAGGTCTCCGCCTGGATCAGGTAAAGCTGGATCGCGTAGTCCGGTTCGGCATCCCGTGCAGCAGCCAGGCGTTTTTCTGCCTCATCGGTACGCCCGTTGCTCATCAGGATGTCGGCCTGGCGCAGTTGGGCCGGCAGGTAGTCGTTGCCTGGCCCGACTTGTGCGTATTCAAGCAGGGCGGCTTGGGGGGCGTTGCGCTCTTCAGCGATGCGGCCCAGGTTCAGGTGCGCCGAGTCGACATGACTTTCGCGCTCGATCAGCTCTTCCAGATAACCCTTGGCCTCGTCCCAGGCCTTGGCTTCCAGGCACACCAGCGCCAGGGAGTAACGCAGTTCATCGTCGTCCGGGTATTGCTGGAGCAGGTTGGCGAACTGCACTTTGGCGTCCTCCATTCGGTCCTGCTCCACCAGCGTGCGCGCGTAAGTCAGGCGCAGGCGCTTGTCGTCCGGATATTTCTTGATGCTTTTTTCCAGCAGTGGAATCGCTTCCTTGCCGCGGTTGAGGTTCTGCAGCAGGCGCGCGCGCAGCAGAATCGGCGCGATCTCGCCGTCTTCCGGCGGGTTCTGTTCCAGCAGCTTCAATGCGGCTTCGGCTTCATCATCCTGTTGCAGCAGCAGGGCCTTGCCGAACACCAGTTGACTGTTCTTCGGGTGTTTTTGCAGCAGGCGGTCGAAACTCTTCATCAGGCCGTTTCGGGTGTCCTGGTCGGTGTCGGCAGCCGACAGCGCGAGGAAGTCGAAATGGGTGTCGCCCTTGCCCTGCAGGACTTTCTCCATATAGACCATGGAGTCGTCATAGCGCCCGGCGCGGGCCAGTTGAATGGCCGCTGCCCGTTGTGCCTCCAGATCGTCCGGCGCGTTCTTTGCCCAGATCAGCGAGGTATCCAGTGCGGCCTGATCGGCCCCCAGGTACTCGGCAATACGGAACGCCCGCTCGGAAATCCCCGGATCCTGAGTGTTGATGGCCTGGGTCACATAATTATCCAGCGCAATATCGAAGCGATTGCGCTGGCCGGCCAGTTCCGCACTGAGCAGGCTGAACACCGTTTCTTCACTGAACGAGGAATAAACCTTGGGCTTTTCAGGGGCGGGGGTGCTGTCTTCCACCGGCGGTGTACCGTCCGGCGACACGGGTGCCATGGCCTGGCAGCCGCTGAGGAAGACAAAAGCAAGGAGCAACGCGGAGGATCTATTCATATAGGAAGAGGACGACTAACCTGCGGTCGGATCATCATGACACAAGCCTTCGGTCAAACATAACCGTGTAGGAGCGAGCTGGCTCGCGATAAGCCTGAGGACAACGCGTTTTATCAGGAGGCCGCGTCATGGTTCACGACCATCGCGAGCAGGCTTGCGCCTACAGATGGCCTTTTTATAGGCATAAGCTACTAGGACAATAGACGACGGTGGTTGTTCTGAATCTTTCGAAGTAGGACAATTGTCGGCTTCCCGACATCATCAGCGATATTGAATGGCCTTCCTCGCACTCGGTATTAACCACAAGACTGCTTCCGTAGACGTGCGCGAGCGCGTGGCGTTTACGCCAGAGCAGTTGGTTGAGGCCTTGCAGCAGCTCTGCCGTCTCACCGACAGCCGCGAAGCTGCGATCCTTTCGACCTGCAATCGCAGTGAGCTTTATATAGAGCAGGAACATCTTTCAGCGGATGTGGTACTGCGCTGGCTGGCCGATTATCACCATTTAAGCCTCGAAGATCTGCGCGCTAGCGCCTATGTGCACCAAGACGATGCGGCAGTTCGTCACATGATGCGTGTGGCATCCGGTCTCGATTCGCTGGTGTTGGGCGAGCCGCAGATCCTGGGCCAGATGAAGTCCGCCTACGCCGTGGCGCGCGAGGCCGGCACCGTCGGTCCGCTGCTGGGCCGTCTGTTCCAGGCCACTTTCAATTCCGCCAAGCAGGTGCGTACCGATACTGCCATCGGTGAAAACCCGGTGTCCGTGGCGTTTGCCGCCGTCAGCCTGGCCAAGCAGATCTTCAGCGACTTGCAGCGCAGCCAGGCGCTGTTGATCGGCGCCGGCGAGACCATCACCCTGGTTGCCCGCCACCTGCATGACCTGGGCGTGAAGCGCATCGTGGTCGCCAACCGTACCCTGGAGCGCGCCAGCATCCTCGCCGAGCAGTTCGGCGCCCACGCGGTGCTGCTGTCGGACATCCCGGCCGAACTGGTGCGCAGCGATATCGTCATCAGCTCCACCGCCAGCCAGCTACCGATCCTCGGCAAGGGCGCGGTAGAAAGCGCGCTGAAACTGCGCAAGCACAAGCCGATCTTCATGGTCGATATCGCCGTTCCGCGGGATATCGAGCCCGAAGTCGGCGAGTTGGACGACGTTTACCTCTACAGCGTCGACGATCTGCATGAAGTGGTGGCCGAAAACCTCAAGAGTCGCCAGGGCGCTGCCCAGGCTGCTGAGGAGATGGTCAGCATCGGCGCCGAAGAGTTCATGGTGCGCCTGCGTGAACTGGCAGCGGTGGACGTGCTCAAGGCGTATCGTCAGCAGGGCGAACGCCTGCGTGATGAAGAGTTGATCAAGGCCCAGCGCCTGCTCGCCAACGGCAGCAGCGCCGAGGAGGTGCTGATGCAGCTGGCCCGCGGCCTGACCAACAAGTTGCTGCATGCGCCCAGCGTACAATTAAAAAAACTGACTGCCGAAGGCCGCCTCGATGCGCTGGCCATGGCCCAGGAACTCTTTGCCCTCGGTGAGGGCGCGCCCAGCTCTTCGGATAAAAAATCGCAATGAAAGCGTCACTGCTCAATAAACTGGACGTCCTCCAGGACCGTTTCGAAGAACTGACCGCCTTGCTCGGCGATGGCGAGGTCATCTCCGATCAGACCAAATTCCGCGCCTATTCCAAGGAATACGCCGAAGTTGAGCCCATTGTGGCTACTTACAAAAACCTCACCAAAGTGCAGGCCGACCTCGAAGGTGCCCAGGCACTGCTCAAGGACAGCGACCCGGACATGCGTGAAATGGCCGTGGAAGAAGTCCGCGAAGCCAAGGAAAAGTTGGCCGAGCTGGAAGGCGACCTGCAACGCATGCTGCTGCCCAAGGACCCCAATGACGGGCGCAACGTGTTTCTCGAGATCCGTGCCGGCACCGGCGGTGATGAAGCGGCGATTTTCTCCGGCGACCTGTTCCGCATGTATTCGCGTTATGCCGAGCGTCGCGGCTGGCGGGTCGAGATCCTGTCCGAGAACGAGGGCGAGCACGGCGGCTATAAAGAAGTCATTGCGCGGGTCCAAGGCGACAACGTCTATGGCAAACTGAAGTTCGAGTCCGGTGCCCATCGCGTGCAGCGGGTTCCGGCGACGGAATCTCAGGGCCGTATCCACACCTCGGCCTGCACCGTGGCCGTGTTGCCTGAGCCGGACGAGCAGGAAGCTATCGAGATCAACCCAGCCGACCTGCGGGTCGACACCTACCGCTCGTCGGGCGCCGGTGGTCAGCACGTCAACAAGACGGACTCGGCGATCCGTATCACCCACTTGCCATCGGGCATCGTGGTGGAGTGCCAGGAAGAGCGCTCCCAGCATAAGAACCGTGCGCGGGCCATGTCCTGGCTATCGGCCAAGCTGAATGACCAGCAGACAAGCGCCGCCGCCAACGCGATTGCCAGCGAGCGCAAATTGCTGGTGGGCTCGGGCGACCGCTCCGAGCGCATCCGTACCTACAACTTTGCCCAGGGCCGGGTCACCGACCACCGGGTCAACCTCACCCTTTACTCGCTGGACGAGATTCTGGCTGGTGGCGTGGATGCGGTGATCGAGCCATTGCTCGCCGAATACCAGGCCGATCAGCTGGCGGCGATAGGTGAATAAATGACCATTATCGCCAGCCTGCTGCGCGCCGCCGACCTGCCCGACTCGCCCACGGCGCGCCTGGATGCCGAACTGCTGTTGGCGGCTGCCTTGGGCAAGTCCCGCAGCTACCTGCACACCTGGCCGGAAAAAATCGTCAGCAGCGAACACGCCCTGGTGTTTGCCGGCTACCTGCAACGCCGCCGCGCCGGCGAGCCGGTGGCCTATATCCTCGGCCAGCAAGGTTTCTGGAAGCTGGACCTGGAGGTCGCGCCCCACACGCTGATCCCGCGTCCGGACACCGAGCTGCTGGTGGAAGCGGCCCTGGAATTGTTACCGGCCACCCCCGTCAAGGTCCTCGACCTGGGCACCGGCAGCGGCGCCATCGCCCTGGCCCTGGCCAGCGAGCGCCCGGCCTGGCACGTCACGGCCGTCGACCGCGTGCTGGAAGCCGTGGCCCTGGCCGAGCGCAATCGCCAGCGCCTGCACCTTAATAACGCCACGGTGCTCAACAGCCATTGGTTCAGCGCCCTGGCAGGCCACACTTACGATCTGATCATCAGCAACCCGCCCTACATCGCCGACAATGATCCGCACCTGGTGGCCGGCGATGTGCGTTTTGAACCGGCCAGCGCCCTGGTGGCGGGCCATGATGGTTTGGACGATCTGCGGCTGATCACCGCCCAGGCCCCGGCCCACCTGAACGCCGCCGGCTGGCTGCTGCTGGAGCACGGTTACGACCAGGCCGCCGCGGTGCGCGACCTGTTGCTGAGCCAAGGCTTCGAGCAGGTGCACAGCCGCATCGACCTTGGCGGTCACGAACGCATCTCCCTGGGACGCTGGCCGTGCTGACCGATCAGGAGCTGTTGCGCTACAGCCGACAGATTCTGTTGCAGCATGTCGACATCGACGGCCAATTGCGCCTGAAAAACGCCCGTGCGTTGATCGTCGGCCTCGGTGGCCTGGGTGCCCCGGTGGCGATGTACCTGGCCGCCGCTGGCGTCGGCGAATTGCACCTGGCGGATTTCGACACCGTCGACCTCACCAACCTGCAACGCCAGATCATCCATGACACCGACAGCGTCGGGCAGGCCAAGGTCGACTCGGCCATCCATCGCCTGAGCGCCCTCAACCCCGAAATCAAATTGGTCGCCCATCGCATCGCGCTGGATGCCGATACCTTGGCGGCGGCCGTGGCGGCCGTGGACGTGGTACTCGATTGCAGCGACAACTTCTCCACCCGCGAGGCGGTCAATGCCGCCTGCGTGGCGGCGTGCAAGCCATTGATCAGCGGCGCGGCGATTCGTCTTGAAGGGCAGCTGTCAGTATTCGATCCACGTCGGGCCGACAGCCCGTGCTACCACTGCTTATACGGGCACGGCAGTGACACTGAACTCACCTGCAGCGAAGCGGGCGTGGTCGGCCCACTGGTGGGCCTGGTCGGCAGCCTGCAAGCCCTGGAGGCCTTGAAGTTGCTGGCTGGTTTCGGCGAGCCGCTGGTGGGGCGCTTGCTGCTGATTGACGCATTGAGCACTCGCTTTCGCGAATTGCGGGTCAAGCGTGATCCCGGTTGCAGTGTCTGCGGGACGCGACATGGGTAAGGACGCGCCGATCGGTGTGTTCGATTCCGGCGTCGGCGGCTTGTCGGTGCTGGATGAGATTCAGCAATTGCTGCCCCATGAGTCACTGTTGTACGTCGCCGATTGCGGACATATCCCCTACGGCGAGAAAACCCCCGCGTTCATTCTTGGGCGCTCCCGGTCGGTTGCCGAGTTTTTCCGCGAGCGGGGCGCCAAGGCTTTTGTGATCGCCTGCAACACCGCAACCGTCGCGGCTGTCGCGGATTTGCGCCAGGACTACCCCGATTGGCCCCTGGTGGGCATGGAGCCTGCGGTCAAACCCGCTGCGGCTGCCACTCGCAGTGGCGTGGTCGGGGTGCTCGCCACTACCGGTACCCTGCAAAGCGCCAAGTTCGCCGCGCTGCTCGATCGGTTTGCCACCGATGTGCGGGTGATCACCCAGCCGTGCCCGGGCCTGGTGGAGCTGATTGAAACCGGTGATCTGGATAGCCCGAGCCTGCGTCAGTTGTTGCAGGGCTATATCGACCCGCTGCTCAGCGCCGGCTGCGACACCATCATCCTCGGCTGCACCCACTATCCCTTCCTCAAGCCGCTTCTGGCGCAGATGCTGCCCGCCAGCATCATCCTCATCGACACCGGCGCTGCCGTCGCGCGGCAGCTCAAGCGTTTGCTGGGCGAACGCAATCTGCTGGCCCTCGGCGATCCTGAGCCGACACAGTTCTGGACCAGTGGCGATGTGTATCACCTAAGAAATATCCTACCGACACTATGGAAACATTCTGGAGTTGTGCGAAGCTTCGGGTCGTGAAAATTTCGTTAAATGTCGCTGAACTTCTGAGTGTACGTCAGCTTCTATAGCGAGATGGCCTGTAAAAAATCATACAACTTCGTTTTCAAAGGACTGTTTCTTATGAAGCGCTTGTTCTGTTTGGCCGCGATTGCGGCTGTAGTGGTGGGACACTCTGTTTCGACCCAGGCCGCAGGCCTGGAGTTTGGGGTTGGCAGCACCAGTGATTCGACGTTGACCTATCGGCTGGGCCTGACCTCGGATTGGGACAAAAGCTGGATGCAGAGTGACGTCGGTCGCCTGACCGGCTATTGGAGCGGCGCCTATACCTATTGGGAAGGTGATGACCGTGCAGGCGCCAGCAGCCTGTCGTTCTCGCCGGTATTCGTGTATGAGTTTGCCGGCCAGTCGGTCAAGCCCTACATCGAAGCCGGGATCGGTGTAGCGGTGTTTTCCCGTACCAAGCTGGAAGACAACAACATCGGCCAGGCTTTTCAGTTCGAAGACCGCTTGGGTTTCGGCCTGCGCTTCACCGGTGGGCATGAAGTGGGCATTCGCGCCACGCACTACTCCAATGCCGGGATCAGCAGCAATAACGATGGTGTAGAAAGTTACTCGCTGCACTACACCATGCCGCTGTAATTCCCAGGAACGCTGCAAAACAGTGTGGGAGGGGGCTTGAACCCGATGGCGATGGATCAGTTGGCAAATTCCGCGACTGACACTCCGCTATCGGGGGCAAGCCCCCTCCCACATTAAGGTCTTCACTGGCCTGAGATCAGCGGTAGGCCGTGGCGATTCCTTCGCGCTCGGTCAGGCACTCCGGTGCGCCCATCTCGAACTCGCGGCAAATCAGCGGCCGACGCTCGTAGATCGTGCACATCATCGTGTCGCGATCCAGTGCCGCGCACCAGCCGTCGTCCAGGCGCAGCATCACTTCACCGCCCCAATCGTCAGTGTCGATATAGCGCTCCGGCACGCCGGTGTCGGTGATCAGCATCACTTCCAGCTGGCAGCAGCAGGCCGCGCAGGTCGAGCAGGTGACGGCGGGTTCGGTGATTTGAGTGTGCGGGATGTTGGTCATAGGCGCGCAGTGTAAGGCAAGCGGGTGACGCAGGTGTGAAAGGTCTGACAGGCGTCAGCGCGCCAGCCGATGCAGTCCGACGAACACCACTGCCCAAAGCAGCGCGAGCCCCGCCATGGTGGGTAGCACTGCGTAGCCAAAATGCACGCCCGCCAACTGGCTCCCGGCGTAATACGACAGCGGCCCCCCGATCGCCCCCAATGCTGCCGCACGCCACCAGGGCCGTGCACTCCAGGCCAGGCAATGGCGCAGGGTGGTGGCCAGCACTGCCCACAGCAGGATGAGCCACAACGGAATCAGTGGTCCCGGCTCGCTAAATTGAAAGACGCCCAGGCTGCGCAGCATCGTATCCAGTACCGTGCCGAGCAGCGTCACGCGGATAATCAGCGCGCCGTCCTGGGCCCACGAACTTATCCACAGCAGGTGGATTGCCAGCACCGCCAGCCCCACCAGCAACCAAGGGCTATCGCCACCGAGTACACAGGCAAACCACCCGCACTGGAACAGCACGGCATTGGCCAGTGGTTTAAGCACTGAAGCGCCCGAGTAACGGTGGGTTGATGGCCGACGGTTTGGCCAACAGCAATTGCGCGGTGCCAATGCTGCGCTCCATAAAGCCGCCCTCGCAGTAGCACAGGTAAAACTCCCACAACCGCAGGAAATATTCGTCGTAGCCCAACTCCGTCAGACGGCCGTGGGCGTGGCGAAAGTTCTCGTGCCACAGGCGCAGGGTTCGTGCGTAGTGCAGGCCGAAATCCTCCATGTGCAACAGGTTCATGTCGGTGTCGCGGCTGACGATGTGCAGCATGTTCTGCACACTGGGCAGGGCGCCGCCGGGGAAGATATAGCGCTGGATAAAGTCGACGCTGTTCTTCGCCTGCTCAAAGCGCTGCTCGCGGATGGTGATGGCTTGCAGCAACATCAGGCCATCGCGCTTGAGCAGGTGCGCGCACTGTTTGAAGTAGGTCGGCAGGAAGCGATGGCCCACCGCTTCGATCATCTCGATGGACACCAGCTTGTCGTACTCGCCGGTCAGGTCGCGGTAGTCCTGCAGCAGCAACGTGACCTGGTCTTGCAGGCCCACGGCCGCGATGCGTTTTTCGGTGTAGGCGAACTGCTCTTTGGACAAGGTCGTGGTGGTGACCTTGCAGCCATAATGCTGCGCCGCATACAGCGCCATGCTGCCCCAGCCGGTGCCGATTTCCAGCAGATGATCGGTGGGTTTGAGTGCGAGCTTCTGGCAGATGCGTTCCAGTTTGTTCAGTTGCGCTTGCTCCAGGGTGTCGTCGGGCGTCAGGAACTGCGCGGCCGAATACATCATGGTCGGGTCGAGGAATTCTTCGAACAGGTCGTTGCCGAGGTCGTAGTGGGCGGCGATGTTTTTCTGCGAGCCCTTGCGCGTGTTGCGGTTGAGCCAGTGCAGGCCTTGGGTGAACGGCCGCGCCAGTCTCGCCAGGCCACCCTCCATCGCGTCGAGCACATCCAGGTTACTCACCATCACCCGCACCACTGCGGTCAGGTCCGGGCTGCTCCAATACCCATGGATAAACGCTTCGCCGGCGCCGATGGAACCGTTGGCCGCCACCAGCCCCCATACCGCCGAATCGAGGATCTGGATTTCCCCCAGCAGGTGCGCTTCCCGTGCGCCGAATACCTGGCGCTCGCCGTCCTCGATCACCACCAACTGGCCATGGCGCAGTTGGCTGAGTTGGCGCAGCACGCCCTTGCGCAGCAGCGCACTGGTCATGCCGTTGACGTTCAGGCGGTTGGTCTTGACCGATAAACTAGGGGATTTCATGGCGTCGATCCTTGGTGTACCCGACAGCTGTGCGAGAGGCGCCGTCGGCGGCCTGATGGGAAAAAATCGGTGTGCGCTTGAGCAACAGACGCAGGGCCTGCCAATAAATGGCCAGGCAGGTCTTGGCGGTCATCCACGGAAAGCGCCACAGGTAACGGTGCAGGCTGGCGCGGTTCAGCGTTTCTTTGTGCAGGCTCAAGGTGGCATCGAAGACTTTCACCTCGCCCTGCCAATCGGCCATGTGCACGCCGAGCTTGGCGGCGGGCGGGCTGAAGCTCATGCGGTATTCCAGGTCGCGCGGCAAAAACGGCGACACGTGAAACGCCTTGGCCACGGCGAAGTGCTGGTGCTCCTCCGCACCAAGGGCCTGGGCCGGCAGCACGTAGTGATAGCGCTCGCGCCATGGGGTGTTGGTCACTTCGCACAGGATCGCGGCCAGTTGCCCATCGGCCTCGAAGCAGTAGAAGAAACTCACCGGATTAAAAGCCAGGCCCCAACTGCGGGCCTGGGTCAGCAGGCAGATAACGCCCTGGGGTGTATGCCCCAGAGCCTTGCCGACTTCCTGGCGCACGGCATCGGTCAAGCTCATGCCGTGGCGCGTGAATTCATGCAGGTAGTCCTGCTGGCGAAAACCGAAGGGCGCCAGGCGACTTGCGCCGGCCAGGGGCGATAGCCCGAGCACTTCGTCCTGTTCGCTTAAGTCCAGGTACAGCAGACCGATGCGGTAGCGAAAGGCGTGGGCCTTGGGGGCAAACCGCCGATGGGCGATCCAGCCACTGTACAGGGCGCTGTTCACAGGCTTTCCCCAAAGGCTTCGGCCACGCGCAAGGCGCTGACCACGCCGTCTTCATGGAAACCATTGGCCCAATAGGCGCCGCAATACCACGTATGTCGCGTGCCGTTCAGTTCCTCCCAACGCGCTTGCGCGGCCACGGCGGCCAGGCTGTATTGCGGGTGGGCGTAGGTGTAGCGTGCGAGGATCTTCAGCGGGTTGATCAGCGACGTCTGGTTGAGGCTGACGCAAAAGGTGGTGGCGCTGTCGATACCTTGCAGGATGTTCATGTCATAGGTGACAGCGGCCTGGGTCTGCGCGTCGCCGCTCAGCCTGTAGTTCCAACTGGCCCAGGCCAGTTTGCGGTCGGGCAGCAGGCGCGTGTCGGTGTGCAGCACCACGTCGTTGTCGGCATAGGGCAGGGCGCCGAGGATCTCCTGCTCGGCCTGGCTCGGCTCGTTGAGCAAGGCGAGTGCCTGGTCGCTGTGGCAGGCGAACACCACCTTGTCGAAAGCTTCGGTGCCGGCGGCGCTGTGGATAATCACCCCCTCAGCGTCACGCTCGACCAGGTGCACGGGGCAGTTGAGGCGGATGTGCTCACGAAAGCTGCGGGTCAGCGGTTCGATATAACGACTGGAACCGCCCTCGATCACGCACCACTGCGGCCGGTTGTTCACCGAGAGCAAGCCGTGGTTCTTGAAGAAGCGCACAAAGAACTGCAGCGGAAAGTTCAGCATGTCCGCCAGGGACATCGACCAGATCGCTGCGCCCATCGGGACGATGTAATGCCGGATAAATCGCGGCCCGTAACCGCCGGCTTCGAGGTAGTCGCCCAGGGTCATCTCGGCGCTGATGCGCTGCTCTTGCAGGTCTCGCGGTGCCTGGCGATTGAAGCGCAGGATGTCGCGCAGCATGCCCCAGAAGCCCGGCGAGAGGATATTGCGGCGCTGGGCAAACAGGCTGTTGAGGTTGTTGCCGTTGTACTCGAAGCCGTTGCTCTGGTCGCACACCGAAAAGCTCATTTCGGTGGGCTTGAAGGTGACGCCGATCTGCCCCAGCAGGCGAATGAAGTTGGGGTAGGTCCAGTCGTTGAACACGATGAAGCCCGTGTCCACCGCATAGGGTTCGCCCTCGACGGTGACGTTGACCGTGTGGGTATGCCCACCGATACGCTCGCCCGCCTCGAACAGCGTGATGTCGTGACGGCGGCTGAGCAGGTAGGCGCTGGTCAGTCCGGCGATGCCGCTGCCGATAATGGCGATCTTCACAGGTCGTCCTTCTTCGGGGGCGGGCTGCGCAACATGCGTTTGCCGATGATCAATTGCGCGCGGTTCGGCAGTTTCGACAGCGGCCACAGCGTGGCGATAAACAGCGCAGGGAAGGCGATCTCCAGCGGGCGCTTCTCCAGCTTGGCGAAAATATGCCGCGCGGCCTTGTCGGCGGACCAGCTCAGGGGCATCGGGAAGTCATTGCGTTCGGTGAGCGGGGTGTCGACAAAGCCCGGACTGATCACCGTGACGTCGATGTTCTCGGGCGACAGGCTGATGCGCAGGGATTCGAACAGGTAGCGCAGCCCAGCCTTGGATGCGCCATACGCTTCGGCCCGTGGCATCGGCAGGTAGGTCACGGCGCTGGCGACGCCCACCAGGTGTGGTGTGCGCCCGGCGCGCAACAACGGCAGCGCCGCTTCAATGCAGTAACTGCTGGCCAGCAGGTTGGTGCGCACCACGTGTTCGATAATCGAGGAATCGAATTGCCTGGCGTCGACATATTCACAGGTGCCGGCGTTGAGGATTACGGTGTCGACCGAACCCCAGGCCGCGCCGATGTATTCACCGATCTCGCGCACGGTCTGGCTATTGGTCAGGTCGCCGGCCACCACCAGCACCTGGCCGGGGTACCGTTGGGCGAGTGCTTCCAGCGGGCCTTTGGTGCGCGAACTGACGGCCACGTGGGCGCCGCTGTTGAGCAGCTCCACCGCCAGGGAAGCGCCGATGCCACTGCTGGCACCGGTCAGCCAATAACGACGGGGCGGCAGTGCGTTCATCCCACTCTCCTTTTCAACCAACTGACGACCCCACCCAGCACGGGAAGGTGTTCGTACAACAGGGCGCCGGCATCGAAGTAATCGCGGTGGCGGTACACCTTGTCACGCCACATCAAATGCGAGCAGCCCTCCACGCGGATGACCTTGCCCTTGCCCAGGCGCGGGTGGCAGAAACTCATGTTCCAGCGCAGGTAACCTTCGCCTTCGGTCACCTGGTCGAAACCGTGGAAGTCGAAGCGCAGCTGGCTGACGTTGCTGTACAGCTCGGCGAAATACGTGTGCAGCGCAGTCAGACCGTGGATTTCATGCAGCGGGTCAGTGAACGCGATGTCCTTGCTGTAGAGGCCGTCGAGCAACTGCAGGTTGTGCTTGTCCAGCGAGGCGAAGGCCTGGGCGAAGCGGGGCAGGAAGTCACTCATGTTCGGCGACCTCCTGGCGTGAAGGCAGGTTGCGAAAGGCCGCCAGGGCGCGTTCGCGGGATTTTTTCAGGTCGACAATCGAGCGCGGATAATCTGTCACGCCAAACAAACCGCCGGCGGTTTCCGGGTTGTGTACTTCCTTCTTGTTCAGCGTGGCCAGCTCCGGCAGCCAGTGCTTGATAAACACACCTTCGCTGTCGAATTTTTCCGACTGGCTCAGCGGGCTGAAAATCCGGAAGTACGGCGCCGAGTCGGTGCCGGTGGATGAGCTCCATTGCCAGCCGCCGTTATTGGCCGCCAGGTCGCCGTCGATCAGGTGCCGCATGAAGAAACGCTCGCCTTCGCGCCAGTCGATCAACAGGTTCTTGGTCAGGAACATCGCCACCACCATGCGCAGGCGGTTGTGCATCCAGCCGGTTTCCAGCAATTGGCGCATCGCGGCATCGATGATCGGCAGGCCGGTGCGGGCTTGCTGCCAGGCGGCGAGGTCCTTGGGTGCATCGCGCCAGGCCAGGGCTTCGGTCTCGGGGCGGAAAGCGCGGTGACGGGAGACCCGTGGGTAGCCGACCAGAATATGTTTGTAGAACTCACGCCACAGCAGTTCATTGATCCAGGTGATGGCGCCGATGTCGCCGCTTTCGAACTCGCCCTGATTGGTTTGCAGTGCGGCGTGCAGGCATTGGCGCGGCGAAACCACGCCGGCGGCCAGGTAGGCGGAGAGCTGGCTGGTGCCGGGCTTGGCCGGAAAGTCGCGTTCGTCTTTGTAGTAGCTGATCTGCTGGTCGGCGAATGCGTCGAGGCGGCGGCGGGCTTCGTCTTCGCCGGCGGGCCAGAGGGCGCGCAGGGTCTCGCTGGGTGGCTCAAAGCCTTCGACCTGTTCGGGAATCGGATCGCTCTTGAGGGGGATCGGGCTTTGGGCCTGTGGCGTCGCGACCAAGTGCGGCAGGGCGCTGTGCAGGCGAGCGTAGCAGACCTTGCGGAACTGGCTGAACACCTGGAAGTAGGTGCCGGTCTTGGTCAGCACGCTGCCCGGTTGGAAAAACAGTTGGTCCAGGTAGCTGTGGAACGTCACGCCGCCGGCTTCCAGCGCCTCAGCGACAGCAGCATCGCGACGGCTTTCATGAATGCCGTATTCCTCGTTGACGTGCACCGACTCCACGGCCAGTTCCCGGCACAGTTGACTCAATACGGCGGGGGCCTGGTCCCAGGTGGCGGCGTGGCGGATCAGCAAGGGAATGTTCAGTGCGCCCAGGGCCTGGCTCAAGTGCTGCAGGTTGCGCAGCCAGAAATCCACTTTGCACGGCGCATCGTCATGGGTCAGCCATTGCTCAGGCGTGATCAGGTACACGGCCGCCACCGGGCCTCGCTGGCAGGCCGCAGCCAGGGCGGTGTTGTCGTGAAGGCGCAAGTCGGTGCGCAGCCAGATCAAGTGCATTTAAATAAGTCCACGCTGGATCAGGAGCTGGTGGGCCGACAGCGGGTCTTCGGCCACGAACAATTCAGGAGTGTCTTGGGTTAATACGGCCAGCTCGGCCTGGTGGATGCAGACCGTGGGTCCGACGAGCAGTTTTGCGCAACTGACTCCGCCCAGCAGCTTGGTCAGTGCGGGCAATTGCAGGGCCTTGCTCGAATACAGGAGCACGGCACGCGGTTGCAGGTGTTCCGCCGCCAGGGCCAATTCGCCGGTGGGCAATGGCCAGTCGAAGACTTCCACCGGGCAATCGGCGCTGCTGGCCAGCCAGGCGCTGAGCCACAGGTGCGGCTCCAGGGGCAGGTCGGAGTGGTTGACCAGCAACAGTGGCGCGCCGTGCAACTGGCGATTGTTGTGGTAGATACGTGCACCGAATTTGCTGCGCAGCCAGGACAGGAAAAACACCCGTTCCATCTGTGCGCCAAACTGGCCTTGCCAGCGTTGCTCCAACTCCTGCAGCAGCGGCAGCAGCAGTTGCTCACACAGGGTGCGCGGCGGGTACAGCGCCATGGCCTGGTTGAACACATCGTCCACCCGGCGTTCGGCCAGCTCGCTGACGGCCTGCACCAGGTTCTGGCGCAAGGCTTGCCACTCGTTCTTTACGGCATCGGGAAGGGCTTGAGCGGAATCGATCAGGCCTTTGACCTGGCTGACCGGTACGCCGCGATTGAGCCAGGTGAGGATGGTGTGGATGCGTTGTACATGCTCGGCATTGAACAGCCGATGGCCCTTGGGCGTGCGCTGGGGCACGATCAGGCCATAACGGCGTTCCCAGGCGCGCAGAGTCACGGCGTTGACGCCGGTCTGGCGCGCCACTTCGCGGATCGGCAGCCAACCGTCTTCGAGGGCTTGGGCGATGTCTGCGCCGGGTTCGTCTTGCAAGATAGCGGTCATGACGCTTTTCATGGTTTAGATCGCATTACGCAGGCTGAGATTTTCCGGGTGCGGCTGCAAGTAGGCCTGCTGCGCGATGTAGCGGTCCGGGTGTTGGCGAAAGTGATGCTTGAGCAGGGTCAACGGCACCACCAGTGGCACGATGCCCTGATGGTACTGGCCGATAACTGTCTGTATTTCCTGTTTGTCATCGGCGCTGATGGCCTGCTTGAGGTAGCCGCTGATGTGTTGCAGCACGTTGGTGTGGGTGCCGCGGGTGGCGCACTTTTTCAGGCCGGTCATCAAGTCGCTGAAATAGCAGGCGCCCAACTCGTCGAGGTCGACGTCCTTGGCCATGCTGCCGAGGCGGTGGCCCAGGCTCTTGTAATGCATCAGGCTGTGGGCCATCAGCAAATACTTGTAGCGCGAGTGAAACGCCAGCAAGCGGTGGCGGGTCAGGCCCTCGGCCTGCAGTTGCTGCCAACTGGCGTAGACGAAGACGCGGGTCAGGAAGTTTTCCCGCAGTACCGGGTCATTCAGGCGGCCGTCTTCTTCCACAGGCAGGTTCGGGTGACGCGCGCAGAACGCCTGGGCGTAAATGCCACGCCCGCCGCCCTCCACCGGCGCTCCGTTTTCACGGTAGACCTTGACGCGTTCCAGACCGCAGGATGGCGACTTCTGCATGAAGATGTAACCGCACAGGTCGGTGTGTTCGGCGGCCATTTTGCGGGCGTATGCGTCCAGCGGCGCGGTGACATTCAGCTCGCGGTGTACGGTGCCGACGGCCTGGGGTTGTTCGGCATCGCCCACCAGGCGAATGGTTTCACGGGGGATACCCAGGCCGATCGCCACTTCCGGGCACAGCGGCACGAAGTCGAAATACTCGGCGAGTACTTCGCTGCATAGCTGGGATTGCTTGTGACCGCCATTGAAACGCACGTTCTCGCCCAGCAGGCAGGCGCTGATGCCAATCTTCGGCTTGATGGACGATGGTGTGGGCATGGCCAAACCTCTGCAAGATTCCTGTACAAAATATAAAATCTGTACAACCAAGTCTCATCATAGGTTTGATGCTGTACAAGTCAAATTATTTGTACAAGTATTTGCTCGGGAGCTATTTCCAGCCGATTTGCCAATCCTCGGCATTTTGCAGGGTTTGCCAGGCCAGGCGATCAGTGCGCTTGGTCATCACGGCTTGCAGCTCGATTTCCAGCAAGGTGCCTTCTTCGTCACGAAACAGCTCGGTCACCAGGAAGTGTTTTTCTTTGTTGCGGGGCCGGGCTGCCGTCCACTTCGACAGCAGCAGTTTGGCGGGGTTGATGCGGTTCATTGCAGGTGCTCGATCAACCGTCGCGCGGCTTCCTGGCCACTGAGCCATGCCCCTTCCACCCGGCCCGAGAGGCACCAGTCGCCACACACGTACAGGCCCAGGTCGGCGTCGGCCAGCACCCCGAATTCATGGGCGCTGGACGGTCGTGCGTAGAGCCAGCGGTGCGCCAGGCTGAAGGACGGTGCGGGCATGGCGCTGTGGAGCAATTCGGCGAAGGCACCGTGCAGGTGTTCGATCACCGCCTCCTTGGACAGGTCCAGGTGGGCCTTGCTCCAAGTGCTGGTGGCGTGCAGCACCCAGGTGTCGAGGGTGTTGTCGCGCCCGGGCTTGCTGCGGTTGCGCGCCAGCCAGTCGAGTGGGCTGTCTTGCACGAAGCAGCCTTCCATTGGTGTATCCAGGGGCTTGTCGAAGGCCAGGGCGATGGCCCAGGTCGGGTCCATCTTCACGCCGGCGGCGGCGCTCGCCAGTTTGGGGGCGGCGGCCAGAAGCGCAGTGGCCTGGGGGGCGGGCGTGGCGATGATCACGTGGCTGAAGGGGCCGTGGTTTTCACCGTCGGCATCCAGCAGGTTCCAGTGTTGCTTGCCTTGGAACACTTCGGTGATACGGCAACCGAACTCCACCGGCAGGTCGTCGAGCAGGGCGCGGGTGATTGCGCTCATGCGTGGCGTGCCGACCCAGCGGATCTGTTCATCGGGGGAGGGCGTGAGCTGGCCGGACTTGAAGTTGTACAGCTGGGGTTTCCATTGCTCGGCCCAGCCGTTGCTTTGCCAGCGCTGCACTTCGTTGACGAAGCGTCGATCGCGGGCGGTGAAGTATTGGGCGCCCATGTCCAGTGCGCCGGCGTCGCTGCGCTTGCTGGACATGCGGCCGCCGCTGCCGCGGCTTTTATCGAAGAGTTGTACAACGTGCCCGGCGTCTTGTAACGCTCGGGCGGCGGAGAGACCGGCGATGCCGGTGCCGATGATCGCGATGGGGACAGTCATGGGAGGCCTCGTTTTACCGTTGGGTACAGGCTACGCCGACACCAATAGCTGTACAATATTATTTTTTGGTATAAGTTTTGGCGTACCTGATCGCTTGGCGTGACCTATGGTTAACCATGAGGCTTAAACAAAAGTCACGCTCGATTACAAATTGATCCCTGCTTATAAAATAGACTAGTGATCGGCGGCGAACGTTACATGAGGAGCGTCCCATGCATATTTTGCTGACCGGCGGTACCGGCCTGATCGGTCGCCAACTCTGCCAACACTGGATTGCCCAAGGGCATCGCCTGACGGTGTGGAGCCGTCATCCTGAAGACGTCGCCCGGTTGTGCGGTGCAACGGTGCTGGGCGTGAGTCGTCTGGAGGAGGTGATTGGCGCGGTGGACGCGGTGGTTAACCTGGCGGGTGCGCCGATTGCTGACCGTCCCTGGACCCACAAACGCAAGGCGTTGCTTTGGAGTAGCCGCATCGGCTTGACCGAAACCCTGCTGGCCTGGCTCGAAAGCCAGGCGCAGAAACCGGCGGTGCTGGTTTCCGGTTCGGCGGTGGGCTGGTACGGCGACGGTGGCGAGCGCGAACTGACCGAGGCCAGCGGGCCGGTACAGGACGATTTCCCCAGCCAACTGTGCATCGCCTGGGAAGAAACCGCCCAGCGTGCCGAAGCGATGGGCATCCGCGTGGTGCTGGTGCGTACCGGCCTGGTGCTGGCGGCCGAGGGCGGCTTTTTGTCGCGCCTGTTGCTGCCGTTCAAACTCGGGCTGGGCGGGCCTATCGGCAACGGGCGGCAGTGGATGCCGTGGGTGCATATCAAGGATCAAATCGCCCTGATTGATTTTCTTCTGCACAAGGATGACGCCAGCGGTCCTTATAATGCCTGCGCGCCGCACCCGGTGCGTAACCGCGAGTTCGCCAAGACATTGGGCCAGGTGCTGCACCGCCCGGCGTTCATGCCGATGCCGGCCTTTGCGTTGAAGGTGGGTTTGGGCGAGTTGTCCGGCTTGTTGCTGGGCGGCCAGAAAGCATTGCCCGAACGCCTGGTGGCGGCCGGTTTCACTTTCCAGTTCACTGAGTTGCGTGCGGCTTTGGACGACGTTTCCAGCCGCCTCTAAGAGATAGGATGTTGCATGACGGATCACGCGTTGTTACTGGTCAACCTGGGCTCACCGGCGTCCACTTCGGTGGCCGATGTGCGCAGCTACCTCAATCAGTTCCTGATGGACCCTTATGTAATCGACCTGCCGTGGCCGGTACGGCGCTTGCTGGTATCGCTGATCCTGATCAAGCGCCCCGAGCAGTCTGCCCATGCCTACGCCTCGATCTGGTGGGACGAGGGCTCGCCGTTGGTGGTACTCAGTCGTCGCCTGCAACAGCAGATGACCGCGCAGTGGACCCAGGGGCCCGTGGAGTTGGCGATGCGTTATGGCGAGCCTTCCCTGGAAACGACCCTCACGCGGTTGGCCGCCCAAGGTATTCAAAAGGTCACGCTGGCGCCCTTGTACCCGCAATTTGCCGACAGCACCGTGACCACGGTGATTGAGGAAGCCAAACGGGTGGTGCGTGACAAAAAGCTCAACGTACAGTTCTCGATCCTGCAGCCGTTCTACGATCAGGCTGAATACCTCGATGCGTTGGCAGCCAGCGCCCGACCTTATATAGACGCGCATTACGACCACTTGCTGCTGAGCTTCCACGGCTTGCCCGAGCGCCATCTGAAAAAGCTCGACCCTACCGGTGCGCACTGTTTCAAGGACGCGGACTGCTGCAAGAATGCCTCGCCTGAGGTGCTCGCTACCTGCTACCGCGCGCAATGCTTCAGCGTTGCCCGGGATTTCGCCGCGCGCCTGGGCTTGCCCGACGACAAATGGTCAGTGGCATTTCAATCGCGCCTGGGTCGCGCGAAATGGATCGAACCCTACACCGAGGCACGCCTGGAAGCGCTGGCCCAGCAAGGGGTGAAAAAGCTGCTGGTGATGTGCCCCGCGTTTGTTGCCGATTGCATCGAGACCCTGGAAGAGATCGGTGATCGTGGTCGGGAGCAATTCCGCGAGGCGGGCGGTGAGGAGTTGGTGCTGGTGCCGTGCCTCAATGATGACCCGCAATGGGCGGCGGCGCTCAATACCCTCTGCGAAAGAGCACCGCTGTCACTGTAGGCGCGAGCTTGCTCGCGAAGGTCGTTAACGATAACGCAGTGCATCTGGGGTAATGCGGCGCTCTCAGGTGCTTCGCGAGCAAGGGGCGGTTAGAGGTTGAGGGTCAGGCTGACGGTGAAGTTGCGCGGCTCGCCGGGATTGACCCAGTAATTGCTGTAGGACCGCTCGTAGTACTTTTCATCGAACAGGTTGTTGAGGTTCAGGCCCACGGTGACGTTCTGCGTGGCCTTGTAATGGGCCAGCAAATCGACGGTGTGGTAGGCGGGCAGCTCAAAGCGACTGCCCGCTTCACCCGAGCGATCCCCTACATAGGTGAACGCCGCGCCCAGGTCTGAACCGCGTAACGCACCTTCCTGGAATTCATACACTCCCAACAGACTGCCGCTGCGCTTGGCCACGCCAAGAATTCGGCTACCTGCTGGAATGGATTTATCACCCTTGGTCACTTCGGCGTCGATGTAGGCAAAGGCGCCGATCACTCGTACGGCATCGGTCAGTTGTCCTGTCAGTTGCAGGTCGAAGCCCTGGCTGCGTGCCTTGCCCATGGCGCGGTTGGTATTGGTGGCCGGGTCCAGGGCCAGCACGTTTTCCTTTTCGATATGGAAGGCAGCGAGGGTGGCGCTGAGGCGGTCGTCGAACAGCTCGCTCTTGATCCCCACCTCATAGCCCACGCCTTCTTCGGGCTTAAAGGTCTTACCGGTGGCGCCCAGGCCGCTGTTGGGTTTGAACGAGGTGGAGGCGTTGGCGAATACGCCGACCTCTGGCGTCAGTTGGTAGAGCAGGCCGGCGCGCTGGGTAAGTGCGTCGTGGGTTTGCCGACTCTTGGCATGGTTACGGGTGAAGTCGTCGGTGCTTTGTTCGAAATGCTCGAAGCGCGCGCCGACCATGCCGCGCAGGCGGTCGGTGAAGATGATCTGGTCTTGCAGGTTCAGCGCCTGGCTTTTGGTCTGTTCGAAGAAGTCGGTGCCGGAACGTTCGCCGTTGGGTTTGGGCTGGCCGTAGACCGGGTTGTAGAGGTCGATGGGGTAGAGGCTGCCGGCAATGGCGGTGACGCGCTCCTTCTTGCGGTAATCCTCGTACTCGGTGCCGACCAGCAGTTCATGTTGCCAACTGCCAATCTCAAACAGGCCGCGCAGTTCCAGTTGGGTGATGCTGTCGTGCCAACCCATGGAACGTTCGCGGTAACGGCGGTTGAGGGTGTGGCCGTCGGCGTTCAGCGCGCGGTTTTCCGAGGCGTCGCCCCACAGGCTGCCTTGCTTGTAATGGCTGGCCAGGCGCAGTTTCCAGGCGTCGTTGAGGTGATGCTCAAGGGTGGCCTGGATGCGGTTGTTGTGGTTGTCGATATCGCCGTCGTTGGGTTCGCCGAGGAAAGTGGAGCGCGATACGCCGGGGGCGTCGACGATGCCCCGATCGAAGGTGGAGCTGTGGCGTACGAATTCGCTTTCCACCAGCAGGCGGGTGTCCGGGTCCAGTTGCCAACTGAATGAGGGCGCGACAAATACGTGCTTGCTCTCGACGTGATCGCGGAAGCTGTTGTTGTCTTCCACCGCCAGGTTGACCCGCGACAGCAGGTTGCCCTCGTTGTCCAGTGGCGTGTTGACGTCCAAGGCGGTGCGATAGCGATCCCAACTGCCGGCGCTGGTTTGCAGGGTGGTGAAGGCTTCAGGCTGAGGCTTTTTGGTGACGATATTCACGGTGCCGCCGGGATCACCACGGCCATACAGGCTGGCGGCGGGGCCCTTGAGCACTTCGATACGTTCGATATTGGCCGCGTCCGGCGTGCTCGGGTAGCCACGGTTGGCGCTGAAACCGTCCTGGTAGAACTCCGACGTGGTGAAACCGCGCACGCTGTATTCATAGAGGGTAAGGCCACCAAAGTTGTTCTGCTTGGACACGCCGCCGGCGAACTCCAGGGCGCGTTCCACGCTGGTGCTGCCCAGGTCCGTGAGTACCGAGGCGGGAATCACGCTGATGGACTGTGGGATGTCGCGAAGGGCGGTGTCGGTTTTAGTCGCGCTGGCAGAACGGGTGGCGCGGTAGCCGTTGACCGGGCCGGTGGCGGATTCATAGGCGTCGGTGGTGACGCTGATGGCGTCCAGCTCAACGGTATTGTCTTCGGCAAAGGCGGGGTCCAGCAACAAACCCAAGGCCAGGCCAGCCAGGGGGGCAAACTTTCGAGACGGCATGATAGAGCGTTCCAATGGCGATATTGAAACAATATAACATGTCCAATGAGAATGCTTCTGCTCTGAAACATGAGCTTACAGGTACCCGCGAACGGGTACCTGCCGAGGTGATTTATTCCTCTTCCTTGACCGGTGCAGGCGGTGGGCGCAGGCCGATTTCCGCCAGCAGCTTGATTTCTTTACCGTTGCGCATCACCTGGATCGCCACCTTGTCGGTCGGCTTGATCCGCGCGACCTGGTTCATCGACTTGCGCCCATCACCGGCCGGTTCGCCGTTGATGCTGAGGATCACATCCCCCAACTGCAGGCCGGCTTTCTGTGCCGGGCCATCGCGGAAGATCCCGGCGACCACGATGCCAGGGCGCCCGGTCAGGCCAAACGACTCGGCCAGCTCCTTGGTCAGCGGCTGCACTTCAATCCCCAGCCAGCCACGAATTACCTGGCCGTGCTCGATGATCGACTTCATCACTTCCATCGCCAGCTTCACCGGGATCGCAAAGCCGATGCCCTGGGAACCGCCGGATTTTGAGAAAATCGCCGTGTTGATGCCGGTCAGGTTGCCATTGGCATCCACCAGTGCGCCGCCGGAGTTGCCCGGGTTGATCGCCGCGTCGGTCTGGATGAAATCTTCGTAGCTGTTCAGCCCCAGCTGGTTACGCCCGGTGGCGCTGATGATGCCCATGGTCACCGTCTGGCCCACCCCGAACGGGTTGCCGATGGCCAGTGCCACATCACCCACCCGCAGCCCATCGGAGCGGCCGAGGGTGATGGACGGCAGGTTTTTCAAATCGATCTTCAGGACCGCTAGGTCGGTTTCCGGGTCGCTGCCCACCACACGGGCCAGGGTTTCGCGGCCGTCACGCAGGGCCACCACAATCTGGTCGGCCCCGGTGGTCACGTGGTTATTGGTGAGGATGTAGCCTTCGGGGCTCATGATCACCCCGGAACCCAGGCTGGACTCCATGCGGCGCTGCTTGGGCCCGTTGTCACCGAAATAACGGCGGAACTGCGGATCTTCAAACAACGGATGGGCCGGCTTGTTGATGACCTTGGTGGTGTACAGGTTGACCACGGCCGGAGCGGCGATGACCACCGCGTCCGCGTAAGTCACCGGGCCTTGCACCACCGAGCTGGTCTGCGGCGCCTGTTGCAGGTTGACATCAAAGGTGGGTAAGCCCACCCACTGGGGATAACGCTGAATAATCAGCATCGCGATCAGCACGCCAGCCAGCAATGGCCATCCAAAAAAACGCAGTGCCTTGAGCATCAAGTAAGTCCTGACAGGTTGCAGGGGGCGGGAGAGCGCCCATAATGTCGCGCATTATACGAGGCTGCGAGCGCCTCGGAACGGGATATTTAGGAGTCTTTTATGGCCGTCCCCCTTACCACCCTCGTCGAGGAAGCGGACCGCTACCTTGGCAGCGCAAAAATTGCCGATTATTGCCCCAATGGCCTGCAGGTCGAGGGGCGGCCGCAAGTGATGCGCATCGTCAGCGGCGTGACCGCCAGCCAGGCCCTGCTGGACGCGGCCGTCGAAGCCCAGGCCGATTTGATCCTGGTGCACCACGGTTATTTCTGGAAAGGCGAAAACCCCTGTATCACCGGCATGAAGCAACGCCGCCTGAAAACCCTGCTCAAGCACGACATCAGCCTGTTGGCCTACCACCTGCCGCTGGACCTGCACCCCGACGTTGGCAACAACGTGCAACTCGCCCGACAGCTGGAAGTCACCGTCGAAGGCCCACTGGACCCGAGCAACCCCAAGATCGTCGGCCTGGTCGGCTCGCTCGCCGAACCGCTGTCGCCCCGCGACTTCGCCCGGCGAGTGCAGGATGTGATGGGCCGCGAGCCGCTGCTGATTGAAGGCAGCCAGATGATCCGCCGCGTCGGCTGGTGCACCGGTGGTGGCCAGGGTTACATCGACAACGCCATCGCCGCCGGCGTCGACTTGTTCCTGAGCGGTGAAGCCTCCGAGCAAACCTTCCACAGCGCCCGGGAAAACGACATCAGCTTTATCGCCGCCGGCCACCACGCCACCGAGCGTTACGGCGTACAGGCTCTGGGCGACTACCTGGCGCGGCGCTTTGCCTTGGAGCATCTGTTCATCGATTGCCCCAACCCGATTTGACGGCCAAACCTTGGGGCATATTGATATACCGTTTCGATCTAGCTGGCGCCCTGAATAGAAGAAGGTGCTGTGCTAGCATGCCCCGCTCGAACACGGCCCGCTGGCCGTCCATAAGATCGTTTTTCCGTGAGTAACCATGGTCGACAAACTGACGCATCTGAAACAGCTGGAGGCGGAAAGCATCCACATCATCCGCGAGGTCGCCGCCGAGTTCGATAACCCGGTGATGCTCTACTCGATCGGTAAAGACTCCGCCGTGATGCTGCACCTGGCGCGCAAGGCCTTCTTCCCGGGCAAGCTGCCGTTCCCGGTGATGCACGTCGACACCCGCTGGAAATTCCAGGAGATGTACAAGTTCCGCGACAAAATGGTCGAAGAGCTGGGCCTGGACCTGATCACCCACGTCAACCCGGACGGCGTAGCGCAGGGCATCAACCCGTTCACCCACGGCAGCGCCAAGCACACTGACATCATGAAGACCGAAGGCCTCAAGCAGGCCTTGGACAAGCATGGTTTCGACGCTGCCTTCGGCGGTGCCCGTCGCGATGAAGAGAAATCCCGTGCCAAAGAGCGCGTGTACTCGTTCCGCGACAGCAAGCACCGCTGGGACCCGAAGAACCAGCGCCCGGAGCTGTGGAACGTCTACAACGGCAACGTCAACAAGGGTGAGTCGATCCGTGTGTTCCCGCTGTCCAACTGGACCGAGCTGGACATCTGGCAGTACATCTACCTGGAAGGCATCCCGATCGTGCCGCTGTACTTCGCCGCCGAACGCGATGTCATCGAGAAGAACGGCACGTTGATCATGATCGACGACGACCGCATCCTCGAGCACTTGTCCGACGAAGACAAAGCCCGAATCGTCAAAAAGAAAGTACGTTTCCGTACCCTTGGCTGCTACCCGTTGACGGGCGCGGTGGAGTCCGAAGCCGAGACGCTGACGGACATCATTCAGGAAATGCTCCTGACGCGAACTTCCGAGCGCCAGGGCCGTGTCATCGACCACGATGGTGCAGGCTCGATGGAAGATAAAAAACGTCAAGGCTATTTCTAAGGGGCTGTCATGTCGCATCAATCTGATTTGATCAGCGAGGACATCCTCGCCTACCTGGGCCAGCACGAGCGCAAGGAAATGTTGCGCTTCCTGACCTGTGGCAACGTCGACGACGGCAAGAGCACCCTGATCGGGCGCCTGCTGCACGACTCCAAGATGATCTACGAAGATCACCTGGAAGCCATCACCCGTGACTCGAAAAAGTCCGGCACCACCGGTGACGACATCGACCTGGCATTGCTGGTCGACGGTCTGCAGGCCGAGCGTGAGCAGGGCATCACTATCGATGTTGCCTACCGCTACTTCTCCACCGCCAAGCGCAAATTCATCATCGCCGACACCCCCGGCCATGAGCAGTACACCCGCAACATGGCCACCGGTGCGTCCACCTGTGACCTGGCGATCATCCTGATCGACGCCCGCTACGGCGTGCAGACCCAGACCCGTCGCCACAGCTATATCGCCTCGTTGCTGGGCATCAAGCACATCGTGATCGCCGTCAACAAGATGGACATCAATGGCTTTGACCAAAGCGTGTTCGAGTCGATCAAGGCCGATTACCTGAAGTTCGCCGAGGGCATCGCCTTCAAGCCGAGCACCATGGCATTCGTGCCGATGTCGGCGCTCAAGGGCGACAACGTGGTGAACAAGAGCGAGCACTCGCCCTGGTACACCGGCCAGTCGCTGATGGAGATCCTCGAGACCGTCGAGATCGCCAACGACCGCAACTACACCGACCTGCGTTTCCCGGTGCAGTACGTCAACCGTCCGAACCTGAACTTCCGTGGGTTTGCCGGCACCCTGGCCAGCGGCATCGTGCACAAGGGCGACGACGTCGTGGTGCTGCCGTCGGGCAAGAGCAGCCGCGTCAAATCCATCGTCACCTTCGAAGGTGAGCTGGAGCACGCCGGCCCCGGCCAGGCCGTGACCCTGACCATGGAAGACGAGATCGACATCTCCCGTGGCGACCTGCTGGTGCATGCCGACAATGTGCCGCAAGTGACCGACGCCTTCGACGCCATGCTGGTGTGGATGGCCGAAGAACCGATGCTGCCGGGCAAGAAATACGACATCAAGCGCGCCACCAGCTACGTGCCGGGTTCCATCACCAGCATCGTGCACCGTGTGGACGTGAACACCCTGGCCGAAGGCCCGGCGAGTTCGCTGCAGTTGAACGAAATCGGCCGGGTCAAGGTCAGTCTCGACGCCGCCATCGCATTGGATGGCTACGACAGCAACCGCACCACCGGTGCGTTTATCGTCATTGATCGCTTGACCAACGGCACCGTGGGCGCCGGCATGATCATCGCACCGCCGATTACCCACGGCAGTGCGGCCCATCATGGCAAGTTGGCCCATGTCGCCACCGAGGAGCGCGCCCTGCGTTTCGGCCAGCAACCGGCCACAGTGTTGTTCAGCGGCCTGTCAGGCGCGGGCAAGAGCACCTTGGCCTATGCGGTCGAGCGCAAGCTGTTCGACATGGGCCGTGCGGTGTTTGTGCTGGATGGCCAGAACCTGCGTCACGACCTGAATAAAGGGTTGCCGCAGGACCGTGCCGGACGTACCGAGAACTGGCGTCGTGCCGCTCACGTGGCGCGTCAGTTCAACGAAGCCGGCCTGCTGACCCTGGCCGCGTTCGTCGCCCCGGATGCCGAAGGCCGTGAACAGGCCAAGGCGCTGATTGGCAGCGATCGCCTGCTGACCGTGTACGTGCAGGCCTCGCCGCTGGTGTGTGCCGAGCGTGATCCGCAGGGCCTGTACGCGGCGGGTGGGGATAACATCCCTGGCGAATCCTTCCCGTACGACGTGCCGTTGAATGCCGACCTGGTAATCGACACCCAGGCCCTGTCGCTGGAAGACAGTGTCAAGCAAGTGTTGGAGCTGTTGCGTCAGCGCGGCGCGATCTAAACCTCGCTGCAGTCAAATGTGGGAGGGGGCTTGCCCCCGATAGCAGTGTGTCAGTCAGTACATCTGTCACTGATCCACCGCTATCGGGGGCAAGCCCCCTCGCACATTTTGGTTATCGTTTGTCTGGGAAGTCTTTGTGAAGTCGGTCCAGCAACGCATCCTTGGTTTCCCACAGCTGGTTGATCCACCCCTGGAACGCCAACCGATACTCCCCATCCTGCTCATAATTTTTGCCGATAAACTCGGCCGGAATCTGCACCTCTTCAAACTGCACCACCACGTCCTTCACATTCCCGCACAGCAAATCCCAATACCCAGGGCGTCCGCCAGGGTAGTGAATGGTCACGTTGACCAGTGATTTCAGCTGTTCCCCCATGGCATCCAGCACAAACGCGATACCACCCGCCTTGGGCTTGAGCAGGTAGCGAAACGGCGACTTCTGCTGTGCGTGCTTGCTCGGCGTAAAGCGCGTGCCTTCGGCAAAGTTGAAAATGCCCACCGGATTGTTGCGAAACTTCGCACAGGTCTTGCGGGTGGTTTCCAGGTCTTTGCCTTTCTTCTCCGGGTGCTTCTCCAGGTAGGCCTTGGTGTAGCGCTTCATGAACGGAAAGCCCAACGCCCACCACGCCAAGCCAATCACCGGCACCCAGATCAACTCCTGCTTGAGGAAGAACTTCAGCGGGCGAATGCGTCGATTGAGCACGTATTGCAGGACCATGATGTCGACCCAGCTCTGGTGGTTGCTGGTGACGAGGTACGAGTGCTGGTAGTCCAGGCCTTCAAGGCCTTTAAGGTGCCAGCGGGTGCTGCGCACCAGGTTCATCCAACCCTTGTTGTTGGTGACCCAGGCTTCATGGGTGTGGTTCATCAGCCATTCACTGAAGCGTTTGGCGAAGGGCAGGGCCTTGAACAGCGCCACGACAAACAGGAACGAACACAGCAGGATCGTGTTCAGCGCCAGCAACAAGGACGCGATCACCCCGCGTACGGCGGCAGGTAGAAAATCCAGCATTTAGATATCCATAGGTCGGTTGGCGGCTTGGATCGCAGTCAGCGCGATGGTGTACACGATGTCGTCGACCTGGGCGCCACGAGGCAGGTCGTTGACCGGTTTGCGCAGGCCTTGGAGCATCGGCCCCAGGCTGACGCAATCGGCACTGCGTTGCACGGCCTTGTGCGTGGTATTGCCGGTGTTCAGGTCTGGGAACACGAACACGGTGGCTTTACCGGCGACCAGGCTGTCGGGGGCCAGTTGGCGGGCGACGGTTTCGTTGGCGGCGGCGTCGTATTGCAGGGGGCCGTCGATCAGAAGCGAGCTTTGCTGCTCATGAGCGAGCAGGGTGGCTTCGCGGACCTTCTCCACTTCCTCACCGCTGGCCGAGTCGCCGCTGGAGTAGCTGATCATCGCCACACGCGGGGTGATGCCGAAGGCGGCGGCCGAGTCGGCGCTTTGCAAGGCGATTTCCGCCAGCTCGGCGGCACTTGGGTGCGGGTTCATCACGCAGTCGCCGTAGACCAGCACCTGCTCGGGGAACAGCATGAAGAACACCGATGACACCAGGGTGCAGCCCGGTGCGGTCTTGATCAGCTGCAAGGCCGGGCGAATGGTGTTGGCGGTGGAGTGGATAACCCCGGAGACCAGACCGTCCACTTCATCCAGTGCGAGCATCATGGTGGCGATCACCACGGTGTCTTCCAGTTGCTGCTCGGCCATCGGCGCATTCAGGCTCTTGCTCTTGCGCAGGGCAACCATGGGCTCGACGTAGCGCTGGCGAATCAGGTCCGGGTCGAGAATCTCCAGGCCTTCGGGCAATTCGATGCCTTGGGCGCGCGCGACGGCTTCCACGTCAGCCGGCTTGGCCAGCAGTACGCAGCGCGCGATGCCCCTTGCCTGGCAGATGGCGGCGGCTTGCACGGTCAGCGGCTCGCTGCCCTCGGGCAGCACAATGCGTTTGTTGGCAGCCTGGGCGCGTTGGATCAACTGGTAGCGGAACACCGCCGGCGACAGGCGCATCTCCCGTGGCGTGCCGCAGCGCTGGTGCAGCCAGCGCGCGTCGAGGTGGCTGGCGACGAAATCGGTGATGATCTCCGCGCGCTCGCGGTCATCAATGGGGATTTCCTTGTTGAGGTTGTTGAGCAGGTTGGCGGTTTCGTAGGAACCGGTACTCACCGACAAAACCGGCAGCCCAGCCTGGAAGGCGCCGCGGCACAGCTCCATGATGCGCGGGTCGGGCAGGGTATCGCTGGTCAGCAGCAGGCCGGCCAGGGGCACGCCGTTGATCGCGGCCAGGCTGACGGCGAGGATGATGTCGTCACGGTCGCCGGGGGTCACCACCAGCACGCCGGGCTTGAGCAGCTCCACGGTGTTACGCATGGTGCGGGCGCAGATGATGATCTTGGTCATGCGCCGGGTTTCGTAGTCGCCGGCGTTGAGGATCTGCGCGCCCATCAGATCGGCCACGTCGCGGGTGCGCGGCGCGTTGAGTTCCGGCTGGTAAGGAATGCAGCCGAGCAGGCGGAAATCACCGCTGCGCAGCAAGGGGGAATGCTCCTTGAGGCGCGCCGAGAAGGCTTCCATGCTTTCGTCGGTGCGTACCTTGTTCAGGATCACGCCGAGCACTTTCGGGTCTTTCGGGCCGCCGAACAGTTGGGCCTGCAATTCCACGCGGCCGGAGAGTTCGGTGAGCACTTCGTTTTCCGGGGCCGAGACCAGGATCACTTCTGCGTCCAGGCTCTTGGCCAGGTGCAGGTTGACCCGGGCCGCATAGCTGGCGCTGCGGGTCGGCACCATGCCTTCGACGATCAGCACGTCCTTGCCCACGGCGGCTTGCTGGTAAAGGGTGATGATTTCCTCGAGCAGTTCGTCGAGCTGGCCGTCGCCGAGCATCCGCTCCACGTGAGCCAGGCCCAGGGGCTGTGGTGGTTTTAGTCCGTGGGTGCGCGCTATCAGTTCAGTGGAGCGCTCAGGGCCGGTATCGCCAGGGTGCGGCTGGGCAATCGGCTTGAAGAAGCCGACTTTCAGGCCGGCTCGCTCAAGGGTACGCACCAGCCCAAGGCTGATGGAGGTCAGGCCCACACCAAAATCGGTGGGCGCGATAAAAAAAGTCTGCATGCGAATTCTCTGGAGGTGCATGGCTTCGGTGGCGCTCTATGGTTGAGTGCCTGCCGGGAATCAGGTGCCAAGGTTATCGTTATTCGGGCGCTTGCGCACACCAGCCGCAGGCAAAGGGCTGGCCTATTTTTTCCAGGCGCTGCGCGGGGTCCAGAACCCAGGCGCGGGACTGCCACGGAGGCTGGTGGCGCAGGTGCTGGGTGTGGCCGCAAGACAGCTCGGCAACCCAGTGACCCTCCTCGTCCTGGTGGAAACCGATGATCAAGGATGCCGTTGATCGGCCCCGTCCGTCCGGGTTCTGTTCGCTTTCGGGCAAATCCTTGTTTAGACTTGTCCGTTCTTCATTCTTATGCAAAAGGTCTCGCCCCATGACGATCGCCGCTAACAAGGCTGTCTCCATCGACTATACCCTGACCAACGACGCTGGTGAGGTCATCGACAGCTCAGCCGGCGGCGCGCCGCTGGTCTACCTGCAAGGCGCAGGTAACATCATCCCAGGCCTGGAAAAGGCTCTGGAAGGCAAGAGCGTTGGTGATGAGCTGACCGTTGCCGTAGAACCTGAAGATGCCTACGGCGAATACTCCGCCGAACTGGTCAGCACCCTGAGCCGCAGCATGTTCGAAGGTGTTGATGAGTTGGAAGTGGGCATGCAGTTCCACGCTTCCGCGCCGGACGGTCAAATGCAGATCGTCACCATCCGTGATCTGGACGGCGACGACGTCACCGTCGATGGCAACCACCCTCTGGCTGGTCAGCGCCTGAACTTCCAAGTGAAGATCGTTGCCATCCGCGACGCTTCCCAGGAAGAAGTGGCCCACGGTCACGTCCACGGTGAAGGCGGTCATCACCATTGATTGATGTTTTGATCAAGTGGTAGCAAAAACGCCCCGACTGGTTCGGGGCGTTTTTTTGTGCGCTTGAAAATCTCTACCGGATACCCCTCCCACATTTTGCTCGTGGTGTATTTTCAGGCACAAACAAAAATGCCCCAGACCTTTCGGTATGGGGCATTTCTTAACTGTTTCGCAACCGGGGTTGCGTTGCAGTTGCTACCACTTAGGCTGCAGCAGGAACGCTCAGAGCCTTGATGTGGCCATTCAGGCGGCTCTTATGACGAGCGGCCTTGTTCTTGTGGATGATGCCTTTATCGGCCATACGGTCGATAACTGGCACAGCCAGAACGTAAGCTGCTTGAGCTTTTTCAGCGTCTTTGGTGTCGATGGCTTTAACTACATTCTTGATGTAGGTACGAACCATGGAACGCAGGCTGGCGTTGTGGCTGCGACGCTTCTCAGCCTGTTTTGCACGTTTTTTGGCGGAAGGTGTGTTGGCCACCGTCGAGCTCCTCGAAAGACTTTTTAGGAAATAGCAAACAAAATAGGCCGCGAATCATGCCGATGACTTGATGTGTTGTCAAGGCCGGCTGATGCGAACTGCTGAGTGGTCGATCTGAAGAGGCGGGTGATTTATTTCCGGCGCTTGACCTGTAAACTCGCGAGCTTTGGCGCTGTGCTGTTGCAGGCGCGCAGTATCGCATAAGTAGGCGCTTAGTTCGCCTGCTCTTTATCTATAGGCGCAAACTCTTTCAATGAATCTGCTCAAATCGTTGGCCGCCGTCAGCTCTATCACGATGATCTCCCGGGTTTTGGGGTTTGTGCGTGACACCCTGCTGGCGCGTATTTTTGGCGCCAGCATGGCCACGGATGCGTTCTTTATTGCATTTAAACTGCCCAACCTGCTGCGGCGGATCTTTGCCGAGGGCGCATTTTCCCAGGCGTTCGTGCCGATTCTGGCCGAGTACAAGACCCAGCAGGGGGAGGAGGCGACCCGTACCTTCATTGCCTACGTCTCGGGCCTGCTGACCCTGGTGTTGATGCTGGTGACCATCGTCGGCATGCTCGCCGCGCCTTGGGTGATCTGGGCCACGGCGCCGGGTTTTGCCAATACGCCGGAAAAATTCGCGCTGACCACTGATCTGTTGCGAGTGACCTTTCCTTATATATTGCTGATCTCGCTGTCATCCCTGGCCGGTGCGATCCTCAACACCTGGAACCGTTTCTCGGTACCGGCGTTCGTGCCGACGCTGCTTAACGTCAGCATGATTATCTTTGCCCTGTTCCTGACACCTTACTTCGATCCGCCGGTCATGGCCCTTGGCTGGGCCGTGCTGGCCGGTGGCCTGGCGCAGTTGCTCTACCAACTGCCGCACCTGAAAAAGATCGGCATGCTCGTGTTGCCGCGCCTGAACCTCAAGGACACCGGCGTCTGGCGTGTGATGCGCAATATGTTGCCGGCGATCCTTGGCGTGTCGGTGAGCCAGATTTCCCTGATCATCAACACCGCGTTCGCCTCGTTGCTGGTATCCGGCTCGGTGTCGTGGATGTATTACGCCGACCGCCTCATGGAGTTACCGTCCGGCGTGCTGGGCGTGGCCCTGGGCACCATTTTGCTGCCGACGCTGGCGCGCACCTACGCCAGCAAGGATCGCCAGGAATACTCGCGCATCCTCGACTGGGGGCTGCGCCTGTGCTTCGTCCTGGTGTTGCCGTGCGCACTGGCCTTGGGGATCCTGGCCGAGCCGCTGACAGTGTCGCTGTTCCAATACGGGCAATTCGATGCCCATGATGCATTGATGACTCAGCATGCGCTGGTGGCTTATTCCGTCGGCCTGCTCGGCATCATCGTGATCAAGGTGTTGGCGCCTGGTTTCTATGCCCAGCAAAACATCCGCACCCCGGTAAAGATCGCGATCTTCACCCTGATCGTCACGCAACTGCTCAACCTGGTGTTTATCGGCCCGCTGGCCCATGCCGGCCTGGCCCTGGCCATCAGTGCTGGAGCCTGCATCAATGCCGGCCTGCTGTTTTATCAACTGCGTAAGCAACAGATGTTCCAGCCTCAGCCTGGCTGGGGCATGTTCGCCCTCAAGTTACTGGTGGCTGTTGCGATGATGTCGGCGGTATTGCTCGGCCTGATGCACTTCATGCCGGCCTGGGATGAAGGCCATATGCTGGAGCGCTTCATGCGCCTGGGCATGCTGGTGGTGGCCGGTGTGGTGGTGTACTTCGGGATGTTGCTGCTGCAGGGCTTCCGCCTGCGGGATTTCAATCGCAAGTCGTTGAGTTAGAGAGTTTGTCGCGATAAAACGGTTGTTTTATCGATTCGATCCATTTGCCCTGCGCTGTTGCCTGTCGTCCGGGGCCGGGTGTGGTTATAATCGACCACTTTATGAGCAAGAAGCGCGTTATGCAGCTGGTTCGAGGTCTCCACAACCTGCGCCCTGAGCATCGGGGCTGCGTCGCCACTATTGGCAACTTTGACGGTGTTCACCGTGGTCACCAGGCTATCCTGGCCCGGCTGCGCGAGCGTGCAGTCGAGTTGGACGTACCCAGCTGCGTGGTGATTTTCGAGCCACAGCCGCGGGAATATTTCACCCCGGAAACGGCACCGGCCCGTCTGGCCCGCCTGCGGGACAAGCTGCAACTGCTGGCCGAAGAAGGCGTGGACCGCGTCCTCTGCCTGGCTTTCAACCAGCGTTTGCAAAGTCTCAGCGCTGCCGAGTTCGTCGACCGCATACTGGTAGATGGCCTGGGCGTACAGCATTTGGAGGTCGGCGACGACTTCCGTTTTGGTTGCGACCGGGTCGGGGATTTCGAATTCCTGCAACACGCCGGTATCACCCAGGGTTTTACCGTCGAAGCCGCGCAAACCGTCGAACTGGATGGCCTGCGCGTGAGCAGCACCCAAGTGCGTAACGCCCTGGCCGCTGCCGACTTCGCCTTGGCCGAGCGTTTGCTCGGTCGCCCGTTCCGCATTGCCGGGCGGGTACTGCACGGCCAGAAGCTGGCGCGCCAACTGGGCACGCCAACCGCCAACGTGCAACTCAAACGCCGCCGTGTGCCGCTGACCGGGGTTTACCTGGTCAGCGTCGACATCGACGGCCAGTCGTGGCCGGGAGTCGCCAACATAGGCGTCAGGCCCACGGTTGCAGGTGATGGCAAGGCCCACCTGGAAGTTCACCTTTTGGATTTTGCCGGTGATCTGTATGACCGGCGTTTGACGGTGGTTTTCCACCAGAAGCTGCGTGAAGAGCAGCGTTTCGCCTCGCTTGAGGCGTTGAAAACGGCGATCAATGCGGATGTCGCCGCCGCCCGTGCACTAGCCGCACCTAGCGCCCATCGCTAACCGAAGAGCCTTAAATGACCGACTATAAAGCCACGCTAAACCTTCCGGACACCGCCTTCCCAATGAAGGCCGGCCTGCCACAGCGCGAACCGCAGATCCTGCAGCGCTGGGACAGTATTGGCCTGTACGGAAAGTTGCGCGAAATTGGCAAGGATCGTCCGAAATTCGTTCTGCACGACGGCCCTCCTTATGCCAACGGCACGATTCACATCGGTCATGCGCTGAACAAAATTCTCAAGGACATGATCCTGCGCTCGAAAACCCTTTCGGGCTTCGACGCGCCTTATGTCCCGGGTTGGGACTGCCACGGCCTGCCGATCGAACACAAGGTCGAAGTGACCCACGGCAAGAACCTGGGTGCCGATAAAACCCGCGAGCTGTGCCGTGCCTACGCTGCCGAGCAGATCGAAGGGCAGAAGTCCGAATTCATCCGCCTGGGTGTGCTGGGCGAGTGGGACAACCCATACAAAACCATGAGCTTCAAGAACGAGGCCGGTGAAATCCGTGCCTTGGCCGAAATCGTCAAGGGCGGTTTCGTGTTCAAGGGCCTCAAGCCTGTGAACTGGTGCTTCGATTGCGGTTCGGCCCTGGCTGAAGCGGAAGTCGAGTACGAAGACAAGAAGTCCTCGACCATCGACGTAGCCTTCCCGATTGCCGACGACGCCAAGCTGGCCCAGGCGTTTGGCCTGGCAAGCCTGAGCAAACCGGCTGCCATCGTGATCTGGACCACTACCCCGTGGACCATTCCCGCCAACCAGGCGCTGAACGTGCACCCGGAATTCACCTACGCCCTGGTGGACGTCGGTGATCGCCTGCTGGTGTTGGCCGAGGAAATGGTCGAAGCGTGCCTGGCTCGCTACGAGCTGCAAGGTTCGGTGATTGCCACCACCACCGGTTCCGCGCTGGAACTGATCAACTTCCGTCACCCGTTCTATGACCGTCTGTCGCCGGTGTACCTGGCTGACTACGTCGAGTTAGGTTCGGGTACCGGTGTGGTTCACTGCTCGCCCGCCTATGGCGTGGACGACTTCGTGATCTGCAAAAAGTACGGCATGGTCAACGATGAGATCATCAACCCGGTGCAAAGCAACGGTGTTTACGTGCCGTCGCTGGAATTTTTCGGCGGCCAGTTCATCTTCAAGGCCGACCAGCCGATCATCGACAAGCTGCGTGAAGTCGGTGCGCTGATGCAAACCGACACCATCAAGCACAGCTACATGCACTGCTGGCGTCACAAGACCCCGCTGATCTACCGCGCCACCGCGCAATGGTTTATCGGCATGGACAAAGAGCCGACCAGCGGCGACACCCTGCGTGTGCGCTCGCTCAAGGCCATCGAAGACACCAAGTTCGTACCGGCCTGGGGTCAGGCGCGCCTGCATTCGATGATCGCCAACCGTCCGGACTGGTGCATCTCCCGTCAACGCAACTGGGGTGTGCCGATCCCGTTCTTCCTTAACAAGGAAAGCGGTGAGCTGCACCCACGTACCGTCGAACTGATGGAAGTGGTGGCCCAGCGTGTCGAACAGGAAGGCATCGAAGCCTGGTTCAAGCTGGATGCTACCGAGCTGCTGGGCGACGAGGCACCGCTGTATGACAAGATCAGCGACACCCTGGACGTATGGTTCGACTCGGGCACCACCCACTGGCACGTGCTGCGCGGCTCGCACCCGATGGGCCACGAGACCGGCCCGCGTGCCGACCTGTACCTGGAAGGCTCCGACCAACACCGTGGCTGGTTCCATTCCTCGTTGCTGACCGGTTGCGCTATCGACAACCACGCGCCGTACCGCGAGCTGCTGACCCACGGCTTCACCGTCGACGAGACGGGCCGCAAGATGTCCAAGTCGCTGAAGAACGTGATCGAACCGAAAAAGATCAATGACACGCTGGGTGCCGACATCATGCGCCTGTGGGTGGCGTCGACCGATTATTCGGGCGAGATCGCCGTATCGGACCAGATCCTGGCTCGTAGCGCCGACGCCTACCGCCGTATCCGTAATACCGCACGCTTCCTGCTGTCGAACCTGACCGGTTTCAATCCGGCCACCGACATCCTGCCGGCCGAGGACATGCTTGCCCTGGACCGTTGGGCTGTGGACCGTACCCTGTTGCTGCAACGCGAGTTGCAAGAGCACTACGGCGAATACCGCTTCTGGAACGTGTACTCGAAGATCCACAACTTCTGCGTGCAGGAGCTGGGTGGTTTCTACCTCGACATCATCAAGGATCGCCAGTACACCACTGGTGCCAACAGCAAGGCCCGCCGTTCGGCGCAGACCGCGCTGTACCACATCTCCGAAGCGCTGGTGCGCTGGATCGCACCGATCCTGGCCTTCACCGCCGACGAACTGTGGGAATACCTGCCGGGCGAGCGTAACGAGTCCGTCATGCTCAACACCTGGTACCAAGGCTTGACCGAACTGCCGGCCGACTTCGAACTGGGCCGCGAGTACTGGGAAGGCGTAATGGCCGTCAAGGTTGCGGTGAACAAGGAGCTGGAGGTTCAGCGTGCGGCCAAGGCCGTCGGTGGCAACCTCCAGGCCGAAGTCACCCTCTTTGCCGAGGAAGGCCTGACTGCCGACCTGACCAAGTTGAGCAACGAGCTGCGCTTCGTGTTGATCACTTCCACTGCGAGCCTGGCACCGTTTGCCCAGGCACCGGCGGACGCCGTGGCCACTGAAGTACCGGGCCTCAAGCTCAAAGTGGTCAAGTCGGCCTTCCCTAAGTGCGCCCGTTGCTGGCACTGCCGGGAAGATGTCGGGGTGAACCCTGAGCATCCGGAAATCTGCGGTCGTTGCGTCGACAACATCTCCGGTGAAGGCGAGGTTCGCCACTATGCCTAATGCAGCCAGTCGTTTCGGACGTCTGGGCTGGCTCGTACTGAGCGTGCTGGTCCTGGTCATTGACCAGGTCAGCAAGGCTCACTTCGAGGGCTCCCTGGAAATGTTCCAGCAAATCGTGGTGATCCCGGATTACTTCAGCTGGACCCTGGCCTACAACACCGGTGCCGCTTTCAGCTTCCTGGCTGACGGTGGCGGCTGGCAACGCTGGCTGTTCGCGCTGATCGCCGTGGTGGTCAGCGCGGTGCTCGTGGTCTGGCTCAAACGCCTGGGCCGCGATGAAACCTGGCTGGCCATCGCCTTGGCCCTGGTACTGGGCGGCGCCCTGGGCAACCTGTACGACCGTATTGCCTTGGGCCATGTGATCGACTTCATCCTGGTGCATTGGCAGAACCGCCATTACTTCCCGGCGTTCAATTTTGCCGACAGCGCCATCACCGTCGGCGCAATCATGCTGGCGCTGGACATGTTCAAAAGTAAGAAAACCGGAGAGACCGTCAATGACTGATCAGGTATTGGCTGAGCAACGCATCGGCCAGAACACGGAAGTCACCTTGCATTTCGCGCTGCGCCTGGAGAATGGCGACACGGTCGATAGCACGTTCGACAAAGCCCCGGCGACTTTCAAGGTCGGCGACGGCAACCTGCTGCCGGGTTTTGAAGCGGCACTGTTCGGTTTCAAGGCCGGCGACAAGCGCACCCTGCAGATTCTGCCGGAAAACGCCTTTGGCCAGCCCAACCCGCAAAACGTGCAGATCATCCCGCGTTCGCAGTTCCAGGACATGGACCTATCGGAAGGCCTGCTGGTGATTTTCAACGATGCGGCGAATACCGAGCTGCCTGGTGTGGTCAAAACCTTCGATGACGCGCAAGTAACCATCGACTTCAACCACCCGTTGGCCGGTAAAACCTTGACGTTCGACGTTGAAATCTTCGACGTTAAAGCACTTTGATCAACGCCCCGATCTAAAATGTGGGATCGGGCCGGGGAGGGAGGGGGCAAGCCCCCTCCCTCTTTGATCTCCATTGTCAGTTCACTAGCATCAACTCTGACCAAGCGCCAGACACGAGGCACAGCATGCAAATCAAACTCGCCAACCCCCGTGGCTTCTGCGCCGGCGTGGACCGGGCGATCGAAATCGTCAACCGCGCCCTGGAAGTCTTCGGGCCGCCGATTTATGTGCGCCATGAGGTCGTCCATAACAAGTTCGTGGTCGAAGACCTGCGTGCACGTGGCGCCATCTTTGTCGAAGAACTGGAGCAGGTGCCGGACGACGTTATCGTTATCTTCAGCGCCCACGGTGTTTCCCAGGCCGTACGTACCGAAGCGGCTGGCCGTGGCCTGAAAGTATTCGACGCCACCTGTCCGCTGGTCACCAAGGTACATATCGAGGTCGCGCGCTACAGCCGTGATGGTCGCGAATGCATCCTGATCGGCCATGCCGGCCACCCGGAGGTCGAAGGCACTATGGGCCAATACGATGGCAGCAATGGTGGCGCCATCTACCTTGTGGAAGACGAAAAAGACGTCGCCAGCTTGCAGGTTCACAACCCTGAGCGTTTGGCATTCGTGACCCAGACCACTTTGTCCATGGATGACACCAGCCGCGTGATCGACGCGCTGCGCAGCCGCTTCCCGGCCATTGGTGGGCCACGCAAGGACGACATCTGCTATGCCACCCAAAACCGCCAGGATGCAGTCAAGCAGTTGGCCGATGAATGCGATGTAGTGCTGGTGGTCGGCAGCCCTAACAGCTCCAACTCCAACCGCCTGCGCGAATTGGCCGAACGCATGGCGACACCGGCATACCTGATCGACGGTGCTGAAGATATGCAGCGCAGTTGGTTCGATGGTGTCGAGCGTATTGGTATCACGGCGGGCGCTTCGGCCCCGGAAGTCCTGGTGCGCGGTGTCATCCAGCAGTTGCATGCCTGGGGGGCTACGGGCGCCGATGAGTTGGCCGGTCGTGAAGAGAACATCACTTTCTCCATGCCCAAGGAGCTGCGGGTTCGCTCGCTGCTCTGAATGCCAGGGTGCCGAAGTAACTTCGGCACAACGCCTGTTCGGCTCTATCGCTGCGCAGGCTGATGCGCCCACTGGGCGCCAGCACCACCTGGTGCAGGCTCTGCAGCGAGTCCGTGGCGCAGATGTGTACAGTGCCAGCACGAAAACCTCCCCCAGCAAATACCGGTTCGCCCAGCCCGCTGAAGCGTACTTGGCTTTTAACCGGTCCATTCCCGACTATCGGCACCCGACCGCTGCCCTGGCGTTCCAGTAGCACCGGGTTGTCGTCGTCCAGATGACCGCGCCCACTTGCATCCAAAATGACCCGCCAACCCTGGCTCCAGTCATCGTCCAGTGCATGGATGACCACTGCCCGATTGCGCGCGATGGCTTCAGTGCGCGCGAAGCGAAGTCCGTTCGTCAGTGATTGCGCGGCGCTTTGTCGCTGCTGTGATGCCAGCAGGCCCATGAAATTGGGGGTGGCCAGATGCGCCAGGATGCCGCTCACGAGCAGTCCGAGCAGCAGTTCGATCAGGGTGAAACCTCGTTGTTCCATACGCCGTCCCTCCGTGGACGTGTGTGCATAGCGGGTTGAAATCTAGGTATAGCGTCCAGTTCGGGTTACCGAATGGTGGCCTTTGTGTCCAAAGTATTTCCCTTTGTTCCGTGGGCAGCGCTGGTCAAAAACCGACGCTAGTCTGGTGTCGCACGGCAGGGTTTTCCTGTTTTTCTTCGGCCCTCGACATGGATGACGACGGTAATGCTTACTTGCCTGAAAACCTGTTCGCCCCTGGCTTTTCCTCGTTATGAAATCGGCACGACGTTGATCGAAGTGCTGGTGGCGGTGCTGATTCTCGCCGTCGGCCTGCTAGGTGCGGTGGTGCTCCAGCTCAATGCCCTCAAGTACACCGACAATTCGAGGATGACCAGCCAGGCCAGTTTCATCGCTTACGATATGCTCGACCGAATCCGTGCCAATTCCGGCGCCGACTATTCATTGCGCCGGGACGAATGGGCGCCGACGAGTACTGCGACCACCAGCGTGCGTGATGTGGACCTACATGATTTCCAGGCCAATATCCGCGGTTTTGCCGGGGACAGTGCCAAAGGCTCCGTGGCGGTCAGTGCAGACGAAGTGACTGTCAGTATCAGTTGGGATGACAGCCGGGGTGCAAATAGGCCTGGCGCGCGGGAAACCTTCACCCTGACCAGTCGCATCGACAATGAGCCTGGTGTGATGCGATGAGACATGGAGTTAGAGGTTTCAGCCTAGTGGAATTGTTGCTGGCCCTGGTCGTCGGTTTAGTGCTGGTGCTGGGGGGGAGCCAAGTGCTGATCAGTTCCCGAGTGACCTACGCCAGCCATCAGGCGGCCATGTTGCTGCAGGATGATGCGCGGTTTGTACTGGGCAAGATGATCCAGGACATTCGTCAGGCGGGAATGTTTGGCTGTTTGGCCCCGGTCTTTATCGAGAACGCCCCGCCAGCCTTTGAAAGGCCTGTCAGTTGGAGTGCCGGGGACAGTTCAAAGTCGCTGACGCTGGTCACCGCCGATGTCGGCGATGGCAGGCCTGACTGGACGGTGCTCTCCGACTGCACTGCTACCGCTCAAGCCTATTCAGGCAGCTCACCTGCGCCTGCTCCCGGGCAGATTCGTTTTGCGATTCGGCAACTGACCTACACCTTCGAGGCGGGCCAGTTGAAGGTCAGCACGCCTGCCGCGCCGGCCAAGGCTGTGTTGGTGGATAACGTACGGGCTTTCGATGTCAGTTTCGGCGTGGCTGCCAGCCCGGCATCCGTTCGGGTTGTGCGTTATGACGCTATCCCAACCGATGAATCCTTGATCCGCAGCGTACGCATCCGCATGACGCTGCAAGACCCGACGGGGCGGGTAAAAGATCAAACCTACAGCGTCGTGGCGGCGCTGCGAAACCGTGTGGGGTAGGGAGGCCATGATGCAGGCGGAAGGTGTTTTGTTGCGGCAGCGGGGAATGGTCCTGCTGATAAGCCTGGTGTTTTTGCTGCTGTTGTCGGTGATCGGCCTGTCTTCCATAGAGGGGGCGATAACCCAGCAAAAGATCGCAGGCAGCCTGTGGCACCGCAACCAGTCGCTGCAAACTGCAGAAAGTGGTTTGAGGCTTGGAGAGCAAGGTGTGAGGCGAAAGGGGGCGGCTTTGCCGCAGTGCCCGTCGATCGCTGCCTGCGGGCCACCGGATGAAGCGTTTTCGGTGGTGGGTGCCGGGCCCCATCCTGTGTCATCGGTTAACTGGGTTGCCATCAAGGGTGGGCTCTACGGTATTCAATCCCTGGGGCCGGCTGTAGGGCTGCCGCATGTGCCGCCGCAAACCCTGGCGACGTTGTACCGGATAACAGCGGTCGGGCTCAGTGGCCAATCGCGCACGGTATTGGAGAGCGTGTATGCGCGGGTGGAGGAGGAAAGTGGCTCGCGGTTTCGGCGGGTTTCGTGGCGGCAACTTCAATAAGGAGCATTGGAATGGGCAAGGACAGCGAGGGCTTTACCCTGATCGAGTTATTGATCGCCGTGGCGATCATCGCATTTCTGGCCGGAATCGCTTATCCCGGGTACACCGGCCATGTGAAAAAGGTCTATCGCGCGGAAATTGTCGCGCTGCTGACTGAGCAAGCTCAGCATCTGGAGCGCTTTTATGTGAGGAGCGGCACTTTTATTGACGCAAGCGGCGTCAGTACGGGCAATCATCGCTATAGAATCACCGCAGCGTTGAACCCTCAGGATTTCTACCTGGTCGCTACGCCGGGTGCTGACTCGGTGATGGCTGGCGACCCTTGCGGTGACTTCAGCTTGGGCAGCACTGGTGCGCGTGGCAATCCGGGTGCTGCACCTGAAATGTCGCGCCAGATATGCTGGGGGCAATGATGGGGGTGCTGGATGATTGGGCGCCGGGTGCGCGTTTTCCTATTTATCGGCTGGATCAAATGATGGCTAAGCAACAGCAAGTGGTGATTGTCGGTGGCGGAGTCATCGGCTTGTTGACGGCGTTTAATCTGGCGACCCAGGGGCAGGCTGTAACCCTGCTGGAGCGCGCCGGTGTCGGGCAGGAGTCGTCATGGGCGGGCGGGGGCATTGTGTCGCCACTCTATCCGTGGCGCTACAGCCCGGCGGTCACAGCGTTGGCCCATTGGTCCCAGGACTTTTATCCGCAACTGGCTGATCGGCTGTTTGCCGCTACCGGTGTCGACCCGGAGGTTCATACCACGGGCTTGTACTGGCTGGACCTGGACGACGAAACCGAGGCACTGGACTGGGCGGCCCGTGAAGGCCGGCCCCTGAGCAAAGTGAATGTATCTGGCGCCCATGATGCTGTCCCTGTTCTGGGCGGTGGGTATTCCCAGGCAATCTACATGGCCAACGTGGCCAACGTGCGCAATCCGCGCCTGGTCAAATCCCTGAAGGCCGCGCTATTGGCGCTGCCTGCCGTGACCGTTCACGAACAGTGTGAAGTGACCGGTTTTATTCTGGACGGCGGCAATGTCGTTGGCGTGGATACGGCAGAGGGGCCGATTCTGGGGGATCAAGTGGTGCTTGCAGCGGGGGCGTGGAGCGGTGAGTTGCTCGCCACGTTGGGACTGGCGCTGCCGGTGGAACCGGTCAAGGGGCAGATGATTTTGTACAAGTGCGCCTCGGACTTCCTGTCGAGCATGGTCCTGGCCAAAGGGCGTTATGCGATCCCTCGGCGTGACGGACACATTCTCATCGGCAGCACGCTGGAACATGAGGGGTTCGACAAGACGCCTACCGACACCGCGCTGGAAAGCCTCAAGGCCTCGGCTGTGGAACTGATTCCAGCCCTGGCCGACGCCGAAGTGGTGGGGCATTGGGCCGGCTTGCGGCCCGGCTCGCCGGAAGGCATCCCCTATATCGGCCGGGTCCCCGGTTTTAAAGGGCTGTGGCTCAACTGCGGTCATTACCGCAACGGGTTGGTCCTGGCGCCGGCATCGTGCCAGTTATTTGTCGATTTGCTACTGGAACGTGCTCCGATTATCGACCCGGCACCCTATGCCCCTGAAGGTCGGATCAACGCTGGATAGATTTCGGTCCTTGCTCCAGATGCGCCTGGGTGCAATACCACTCCTGGCGCGAACTCAGAGCGCGATCCTGTGGCAAGTGCACGCCGCAGTGTGCACAACGCACCATCAATGCTGCACCGGGCTCGCTGGTGCGTTGCTGCCTGGCGGTCGGGCTTTTGAATTTGCGCCAGAACCATACCGCGGCAGCAATAACGGCAATCCAGAACAGAAGACGAAGCATGATGGGCGGATTCTCGATAAGTAATGCGCCAGTTTAGCCAAGGACGTGGCAGGCGCACAGCGCAATAATGCTAACCCATAAAAAAGGAGCCCCTCGGGGCTCCTTTTTTGCGTTGCGTCGACAGACTCAGTCGAACACACCGAAGGTCATGTAGCTGAACCACGAGCGGTCCTGGTTGTTGCCCAGGGCCTGCGGCTCTTCTTCCTCGATCACGTCGCCGTTCTCGTCATGCGGCTTGAGGTCCGAAGGAATTGCTTCCTTGGCATCCTGGAACTGCTTGATCACGTCCTGGTTGGCGCGGGTTTCACCCGGCGGCAACGGTGGACGCGATTCGATCAGGCCCAGGGTGTACTTGCTCAGCCACGAACGGTTGTCCGCTTCGGCAACCTGAGGCACGAACTGGCCGTCTTTCAGGCTCGGGTGATCAGGGTAGTTGAGCTTCAGGGTTTCCAGGCTGGTGTTGGCCAGCTCGTCCAGGTGCAGACGCTGGTAAGCCTCGGTCATCACCGCCAGGCCGTCACCCACGGACGGCGTTTCCTGGAAGTTTTCTACGACATAACGACCACGGTTGGCTGCGGCTACATAAGCCTGACGGGTCAGGTAGTAGTGGGCCACGTGGATTTCGTAGGACGCCAGCAGGTTGCGCAGGTAGATCATGCGCTGCTTGGCATCCGGTGCGTAGCGGCTGTTTGGATAGCGGCTGGTCAGCTGGGCGAACTCGTTGTAGGAGTCGCGGGCGGCGCCCGGGTCGCGCTTGGTCATGTCCAGCGGCAGGAAGCGCGCCAGCAGGCCAACATCCTGGTCGAACGAGGTCAGGCCCTTCAAATAGTAGGCGTAGTCCACGTTCGGGTGCTGCGGGTGCAGGCGGATGAAACGCTCGGCGGCGGACTTGGCCGCTTCCGGCTCGGCGTTCTTGTAGTTGGCGTAGATCAGCTCAAGCTGGGCCTGGTCGGCGTAGCGCCCGAACGGATAACGCGACTCCAGTGCCTTCAGCTTCGCTGTGGCGCTGGTGTAGCTATTATTGTCCAAGTCTTTCTGTGCCAGTTGGTACAGCTCGACTTCGCTCAGGTTTTCGTCGACGACTTCCTTTGTTGACGAGCAAGCAGCAGTCATGGCGAGGATGGCGATCAGCAGCAGGTGTTTCACTTGCATGGCGGCTTGCGTCCCTATGACGGCCGCTGTCTTGGGCGGGGCCGTCCTGTTATGATGAGCGCCCCGTTGAAAGCCTCGGGGCAAAAGACGCCGTATTTAACCACAAGCGCGCAGCCGAAACCAAAGGCTGTGCCACGCCTAGTCTGAGCATGTCCGATAAAATTGAACTTCGCGCAGAGGTGCCGTCCGAATTGGGCGGCCAACGCCTCGATCAAGTCGCCGCACAATTATTCGCTGAGCACTCGCGCTCGCGCCTTTCCGCCTGGATCAAAGACGGCCGCCTGACTGTGGATGGAGCGGTTATCCGCCCGCGAGACACAGTCCATGGTGGTGCGATTCTTGAGCTGACTGCCGAGCAGGAAGCCCAGGGAGAATGGGTCGCCCAGGACATCGAGCTGGATATCGTCTATGAAGACGACGACATCCTGGTCATCAACAAACCCGCAGGCCTGGTGGTTCACCCGGCGGCCGGGCACGCTGATGGCACTTTGCTCAATGCCCTCCTGCACCACATCCCGGACATTATCAACGTGCCGCGTTGCGGCATCGTGCACCGTCTGGACAAAGACACCACCGGCTTGATGGTGGTGGCCAAGACCATTCAGGCCCAGACGCAACTGGTGACGCAATTGCAGAGCCGCAGCGTCAGCCGTATCTACGAGTGCATCGTGATCGGCGTGGTCGTGGCGGGTGGCAAGATCAACGCCCCGATCGGTCGCCACGGCCAGCAGCGCCAGCGTATGGCGGTGATGGAAGGCGGCAAGCAGGCGGTGAGCCACTACCGCGTGCTGGAGCGTTTTCGGTCCCACACCCATGTGCGGGTCAAGCTGGAAACCGGTCGTACCCACCAGATTCGCGTGCATATGGCCCATATCAACTTCCCGTTGGTAGGCGATCCTGCCTACGGTGGCCGCTTCCGCATTCCGCCTGCGGCGAGCCAGACCATGGTCGAATCGCTCAAGACGTTCCCGCGCCAGGCCTTGCATGCACGTTTCCTGGAGCTGGACCATCCGACGAGCGGTAAGCGCATGAGCTGGGAATCGCCACTTCCAGACGATTTTGTCTGGCTGCTGTCGCTGCTCAAGCAGGATCGCGAGGCGTTTGTCGGGTGAACAACTGGCTGATTCCTGACTGGCCCGCGCCTGTCGGGGTGAAAGCCTGTGTGACTACTCGTACGGGCGGCGTCAGCCTGGCGCCGTTCGACAGCCTTAACCTGGGCGATCACGTTGAGGACAGCCTTGAGGCCGTCCTTGAGAATCGTCGTCGCCTTACCGAAGCCTTCGATATTCAGCCGGCCTGGCTGCGCCAAGTTCATGGCGTGGATGTGGTTGAGGCCGACCCTGGCCGCACCGCCAAAGCCGACGGCAGCTGGAGCAGCACCCCTGGCATAGCCTGCACCGCGATGACCGCCGATTGCCTGCCTGCGTTGTTCTGCAATCGTGCCGGCACCCGTGTCGCGGCAGCCCATGCCGGTTGGCGTGGGCTGGCGGCTGGTGTGTTGGAAGCCGCTTTTGAACGCCTGGATGCCGAGCCTGCCGACGTACTGGTCTGGCTGGGCCCGGCGATTGGCCCGCAAGCCTTTGAAGTCGGCCCCGAAGTGCGTGAAGCCTTCATTCAGCAACTGCCGACAACGGTCGAAGCCTTTGTACCAAGCCGCAATCCCGGCAAATTCATGGCCGATATCTATCAGTTGGCCCGCCTGCGCCTTGCTGCGCGTGGCGTCACTGCTGTTTATGGTGGTGGCTTCTGCACCGTGACCGATCCACGCTTCTTTTCGTACCGGCGCAGCCCCCGCACCGGACGTTTTGCCTCCCTTATCTGGCTTGAACGCTAGACTCTGCTGATCTGGGTCAATGCTGATCCATATCAACCGCCGCTTGCTTGAATCTTCCAGAATCCACCCCATCTATAAGGGTATCTGGCAGGTTTCTTCATTCAGGATGTTTTATAGCTCCGGCCTGCTCAAAAGGAAGGTGACTAATGCGTATTGATCGTTTAACCAGCAAATTGCAGTTGGCCTTATCGGACTCCCAATCCTTGGCGGTGGGTCTCGACCACCCGGCCATCGAGCCTGCGCACTTGATGCAGGCGCTCCTGGAACAGCAAGGTGGTTCTATCAATCCCTTGTTGATGCAGGTGGGCTTTGATGTCAGCAGCCTGCGCAAGGAATTGAGCAAAGAGCTCGACCAACTGCCGAAAATCCAAAATCCGACCGGGGACGTGAATATGTCCCAGGATTTGGCGCGCCTGCTCAACCAGGCCGATCGCCTGGCCCAGCAGAAGGGTGACCAGTTCATCTCCAGCGAACTGGTGCTGCTCGCCGCCATGGACGAGAACAGCAAGCTTGGCAAGTTGTTGCTCGGCCAGGGTGTAAGCAAGAAAGCCCTGGAAAACGCCATCAACAACCTGCGTGGTGGTGATGCGGTTAACGACCCTAACCACGAGGAATCGCGCCAGGCCCTGGACAAGTACACCGTCGACCTGACCAAGCGTGCCGAAGAGGGCAAGCTTGACCCAGTGATCGGCCGTGACGATGAAATTCGTCGCACCATCCAGGTTCTGCAGCGTCGCACCAAGAACAACCCGGTGCTGATCGGTGAGCCTGGCGTGGGTAAAACCGCGATTGCCGAAGGGTTGGCCCAGCGCATCATCAATGGTGAAGTGCCGGACGGTCTTAAAGGCAAGCGCCTGCTGTCCCTGGATATGGGGTCGTTGATCGCCGGTGCAAAGTTTCGCGGTGAGTTCGAAGAGCGCCTGAAATCCCTGCTTAATGAACTGTCGAAGCAGGAAGGGCAGATCATTCTGTTTATCGACGAACTGCACACCATGGTCGGCGCCGGTAAAGGCGAGGGCTCCATGGATGCTGGCAACATGCTCAAGCCCGCCTTGGCGCGAGGCGAGTTGCATTGTGTCGGTGCTACTACGCTCAACGAGTATCGCCAGTACATTGAAAAGGACGCGGCCCTTGAGCGTCGTTTCCAGAAAGTCCTGGTGGAAGAGCCGAGCGAAGAGGACACCATCGCGATCCTGCGGGGCCTGAAAGAGCGCTACGAGGTCCACCATAAAGTGGCGATCACCGACGGCGCGATCATTGCGGCGGCCAAATTGAGCCATCGCTACATCACCGACCGTCAATTGCCGGACAAGGCCATCGACTTGATCGACGAAGCGGCCAGCCGCATTCGCATGGAGATCGACTCCAAGCCGGAAGTGCTCGACCGCCTGGATCGTCGCCTGATTCAACTGAAAGTCGAATCCCAGGCACTTAAGAAAGAAGAGGACGAGGCAGCCAAGAAACGCCTGGAAAAACTCCAGGAGGAGATCCTCCGCCTGGAACGCGAGTATTCGGACCTTGAAGAAATCTGGACCTCGGAAAAAGCCGAAGTACAGGGCTCTGCGCAGATCCAGCAAAAGATCGAGCAGTCGCGCCAGGAGCTGGAAGCCGCACGCCGTAAAGGCGACCTGAACCGCATGGCCGAGTTGCAGTACGGGGTGATCCCGGACCTGGAACGCAGCCTGCAGATGGTCGACCAGCACGGTAAGGCTGAAAATCAGCTGTTGCGCAGCAAGGTGACCGAGGAAGAAATCGCTGAGGTCGTCTCCAAATGGACCGGTATCCCCGTGTCGAAAATGCTCGAAGGCGAGCGTGACAAGCTGCTGAAGATGGAGCACCTGTTGCACCAGCGCGTGATCGGCCAGGAAGAGGCCGTCGTGGCGGTGTCCAACGCGGTTCGCCGCTCCCGTGCCGGCTTGTCCGACCCGAATCGCCCGAGCGGCTCGTTCATGTTCCTCGGCCCGACCGGCGTGGGTAAGACCGAGCTGTGCAAGGCATTGGCCGAGTTCCTCTTTGATACTGAAGAGGCCATGGTGCGGATCGATATGTCCGAGTTCATGGAGAAACACTCTGTGGCTCGCCTGATCGGTGCTCCACCAGGCTACGTAGGCTATGAGGAAGGCGGTTACCTGACCGAAGCCGTGCGGCGTAAGCCTTACTCGGTGATCCTGCTGGATGAGGTCGAGAAGGCTCACCCGGACGTATTCAACATCTTGCTGCAAGTGCTGGAAGATGGTCGGCTTACGGACAGCCACGGGCGTACGGTGGACTTCCGCAACACGGTGATCGTGATGACCTCCAACCTGGGCTCGGCGCAGATCCAGGAGCTGGTAGGTGATCGTGAGGCCCAGCGCGCGGCTGTAATGGATGCGTTGACTACGCACTTCCGCCCGGAATTCATCAACCGGGTCGACGAAGTGGTGATCTTCGAGCCATTGGCGCGGGATCAGATCGCGGGCATCACCGAGATCCAGTTGGGGCGTCTGCGCGGTCGCCTGGCGGAGCGCGAGTTGTCGCTGGAGCTGAGTCGCGAGGCGTTGGACAAGCTGATCGCGGTCGGTTACGACCCGGTGTATGGCGCACGACCTTTGAAACGTGCGATCCAGCGCTGGATCGAGAACCCGCTGGCGCAGTTGATCCTGTCGGGCAGCTTTATGCCGGGCACCAGCGTCGAGGCGACTGTGGAGAACGACGAAATCGTCTTCCACTGAGCCCGAATTGCACTGCAATAAGAGAAGGCCCTGCATCCCAGGGCCTTTTTTTTCGATAGGGCGTTGAACTGTAAGGCAAAGGCTTGTAAAGTGCGCCCCGCAGCAACGTCAGCCCACGGGTTTCTTCTCCCCAAGAAGAAATCAGAAAGAAGCGCAAATCATTGTCTTAAAAGCAATTTAAAGGGTTGACAGGGGTTTTTAAGATTGTAGAATAGCGCGCCTCAGAGACGCTAACGTAGCGATACGGACAGGGTCGAAGAGAAGGTTACACAGCAGTAAAAGTTGTACTTTGAAATATGTAGTTCCGTGATAGCTCAGTCGGTAGAGCAAATGACTGTTAATCATTGGGTCCCAGGTTCGAGTCCTGGTCACGGAGCCAATTTCAAACCGGGGTATAGCGCAGTCCGGTAGCGCGCCTGCTTTGGGAGCAGGATGTCGGGAGTTCGAATCCCCCTACCCCGACCATATTTGGGTCGTTAGCTCAGTTGGTAGAGCAGTTGGCTTTTAACCAATTGGTCGTAGGTTCGAATCCCACACGACCCACCATTTTTGAGACCAGTTAGCGCTGGAATCAAATCTTAGGATCAGAGGTTGAAGCTCTGATCAAGGCGGTTTTACGGTTTTGGAAAGTGTTACAGCACTTAGATATCGCCATAGACATGCAGCCGTCTGAGGCGAACATTAGTTTCGCTTCGTAATGATGTCAATGTGCATCGGTTTTCCGCTGCACATTCCGGGGTATAGCGCAGTCCGGTAGCGCGCCTGCTTTGGGAGCAGGATGTCAGGAGTTCGAATCCCCTTACCCCGACCATTATTCAAGAAAAAAGGCGCCTTTATGGCGCCTTTTTTCGTCTGTGGATCAGATAGATACCTCGAATCTGCTATCCCGGTTGATTTTGTCCGCTAATTATTTGACAAGCACGCGAAAGCCTCTGGTTATCCAGAGCTCGCTACTGCGGTGCGGCTTGACCTAGGTGTCGTGCTATGGAGACGCCCGGGAGAACGATGTGCTTCCCATCGATCGCTCAGATTGGGTGCGTTTCCGGAATGTGCCGACGCCTAGCCCGCTTGCCATTAGCGTTAACAACAGATTCTGATCTATCTGATCTGATGGCGAATCTGTGGCAGATTCCATTGAGCCGCTATGTAGTTGTGCTGATGCGAACTCAAGAGCCTTCCTAAGCGCACTTGGGCCACTCGATCTGCTAGGTCTATCAATTATGACCTCTTCGATAGCCGCCTGTTGTTGTGGAGGCTGCAACGTTGTGGGCTTTGGATCGGCATTTTTTCGCGAAGGCAATCTTATTTGAGCGGAAGGGGCTGTAATGGCTGAAGTCGGTGGTGTACCGCTTGCATCAACCCTTCTAACTCGGCTTAAAGCACCCTGAGCCAGACTTCTCTCGTGCAGGACAGCACGCATGTGGTCGTAGTCGACTTCGATGTAGTTCATCGTCGTTGCAATATTTGAGTGGTTCAGCAGACTTTTGGTGAGATGAATGTTCCGCTCTGGTTGTTTCATCAAGTCCGTGGCGAGGGTGTGCCTAAAGCGGTGAGGGGTCATCCGCACGCCGATTTTATCGGTGAGCTTGCGGTAGATCGACTCAACCTGATCGATGTTCATTTCCTTACCGTGATAGTGCCTCGAAAATCGGTTGACGTTAAACAGCTGATCGTCCGGTGAAAAACCTATCTTCTCCGCTTCTCCCAGGATTCTGCAAAGGTGTGGAGCAAGTCCCTCCATGATGGGTAGGAAAAACTCGCGATGGGTTTTCTCTGTTTCACCGCGAACTAGGATCATCTTGTTGTCCCAGTCGATATCCTTGTAGCGAAGGCATAGCAGGGCATTTAATCGAATACCGGTGTAATAAAACATCTCGAAAACGGCTAGCCAGAACCAAGCTGGTGTTATCTGGGTACGCTCTTGAGTACAGCGCTCTTGCCCAACAAGAGATGTGAGCCAGTTGCGAGCTCGTTGTATTGCTTCTCCATTGATTGTCTTACTGGCTCGCTTGGGTGGAATAACGCTTGTTTTTCTGAATGGATTGATCGTGGTGTGGGTCATCAGGCCGTGCTCAATTGCATAGCCCCATACAGTACGTAGATGATTCGAATAGGTGTTCCAGCTTCGTTTGGATAATCCATTCTCAAGAATCTTCTTTCTCCATGCCAGTACCGCGCGATGATCAATCTCCTCAATCGGAGTTGTTCGGAAATGTTTAAGTAATGCTTTGGTCGATGCACGATAGATCTTCGCACTAGCATCGCGAAGGTCGTGAGCAAATATGTACTCCTCCGTTAACTTTAAAGGCGTGGTCATTCTGGCGATTCCAACATTTCTGATTTCAGAGACAGGCTTAAGTTGTCGAAGGGGACTTCAGAGAAAATCGTAAGCGGGTCAATAAGTAAGTACCCCTTGAGCTGCTTAGATTTTCGAGGCCCAACAACATTGCATGTCCAGATATTCAGGTGTTTTTCAGTTTTTTTATGGAGTTTCAGCTTCTCAAAACTCCTCTGAACCATCTGCCAAGCATTTACCTGCTGTGCTTTCGCCTGCAGTTCAATTTGAGGGAACTCCAGGACATAACGCTTGAATATTCCAGGCGTTACCAGCATGGCAGTCCCCGCCACCGTATGAACCTGTGCTTTGGCGTCATTTATTATGATGCTTCGGGATGCGATGCCTTTTTTAAGCCATTCAACAAATCCCTTACCGAAATCGGTGTTATTCCTTGGCATCGATGTTACTTCTATTGGAGTTGCGAGTGGCGAGCCCCATTCATTGGCGCTGATGCAAGGCTGAGAATCATCCAATTGAAGGGGGGCGGTGTGTGCCGCTGAGACATTATGGTTATCATTGTTCGATGGTGGCTCTTTGATATTACCAAGGAGGGCCAGTAGTTCGTCAAATTCAGCTGGATTGCTGGGAGAAGGCTGCGGGAGGTCAAATGGTATTGTTTCTGCCGGTGCTGAATCTGTATGCGCCCCTTTAAATCCAACGTCCTGGGGCAAGGTCTCTGGTCGCTTAGAGATGCTGCTTTCCGCCGAAGACTCTTCTACCGAATTGCCCGCTTCTACCTCAAGGGTGCCCGCGTATGCAGTTGGCCGATCGGTGGGGTCATTCCAGATCAGTGCCGGCGAAAGCTTCAACAGAGTGAAGGTGTTTCGCCAGCCGCGACCATTGTCGATCGTGGCCCTCCAGATCGCCTTGTCCTGGGTATTGGTCTGGATAACCCCCTGATCCTGCAGCATGTTGAAGAAGGGCGCATTCGAGCTGGGCACGCCCTCAACGCCCTGAGTCAGCAAGTAGGCCCGCAATTGATCTGCAATAGGTTTGCTAACCAGCCAAAGAGCATCCTGTGTCAGCCATCCATCTGACGGACCATCGGGTTGATTCAATTTGAATGTATCCCGGACCAAGTAGCGCAACCCTTCTGCCAATTGCCGCTGCAAAGACTGCTTGGGCGCGGACAATGCGCGGGATGGGTTTCCGCCCAGTTCCTGGGCTACGGACGCCTGGTCGGCCTTGACTACTATTTCTCCCAGAATTCCTGCGTGTTCGTATTGACCGGCCAATACAAAGACTAACTGCGACCACACTTCTGGGAAGTCACTGAGCCAGTCCAGAATCTCCGGGGAGAGGATCTGGGCGTAGATCAGTGCAGCTGCGGCCCCATGTAGTTGGTAGCTGCGTCCTTTCACGTAACGAAAGCGGTAAGGACGATTGATTGGACCATGCCATGGGTGCCAGGTCTTACCTCCCTCCAGTTCGATATGCACGTCGACGGCAATCTTTCCAAGGTCATGTATCAGAGCGCCATAAGCTGCTGCGGCAGTCCACGCTTCAGCCTGTGCTGATTGAGATTCCGGTGGTGCGCCTATAGGGAGTAGATAGGTCTGTCGGATCTTCAATGCATAGGCGACGATTTCAAGCCCGTGATCCAGCATGCCGCCAGGGTGTGCATGGTGGTGGTTTTGCGAAGCAGGGAGCTGCTGGACCAACTCCGCGTAGCGCTCAAGTGGAAGCCGATAGAGTTCTGCAAACTGAGAGCGGGATAACGATGCGCGTTGCCAAATGTTCTCCAGAAGTTTTTGTCGGCGCGGAGTTGCGAGCAAGTCCTGTGCCTGGGCTGGTTTCAGGTAGCCTTTCGGAGAAGAGACGGCAGCAGGTAGCTTTTTGCTGCGGCGGAAGATTGAGAACATCGTCGGCTCCATTAATGAATCATGGGGCAGGCTTTTCTCCTATCAACGGGGGGGCGAGCAAGAGGAAAGGTTTACTGGTGGTCTCAGGTATTTCTTTTGGCGAAAAGCCATCTTTCTATGGTGGTGACGGAGAAAGGAATGCAAAATAATCGTCGTTTCGGTTTAAGGGCACGGTGCCGCAGATCGACCCGGTGAGGAAAAAATGATGGTTTCACTTCGCTACGCTACGAAATCAACCTCAGATAATGTTTGGGCACTTTGTGATTTGATACGTGACAATAAGTGTGATGAGATCATTCTTTTTGCGAGCGTAGAAAATGATCTTGACGACGATGAAGCAAGGTATAATAACAACCTTCCTCTGGTTGTCGCTTTAGCTAAATATATTATTCCTCACGTTGATAGCGTGTTTGTCGTTTTCGATGGGGTATTTTTAACCGCCGCGCGTTACCCTCGTTACGGCGAAGTACGTGACTTACTGGATGTTGCCGTTGCGTCAGACAAGGTTTATTACTCCGGGCGGAGAGCTCCACTTACTAGCGAAATGACGCCTGACGAGGCGGTTTCAACTCTTATTGGGCTAGGTCCTATCCAACCTTTGACGGTTGATTCCAGAGCTAATTACTTTTCTTTGCTCAGCAGTTTTACAGAAGAAGAGTTAGTTGAAATTTATATCCCGCGAGAGATTCCTTAAGATTGGTCCTTTTACCCGCTAAAAGCGGCCCTTTCGGGTAGGGCTTTTACCCTTGTGAACCATTCCATTCGCTTCTACAAAACCTTTTACCCTTTGGGCCATTTTTGCAGTGAAAAGGGGCGGGCGTTTGGTGCCGAGTGTAACGGCCGTTTGTCTCCTGATCTTGCGGCAGAGAAAAATCGGTATTATAAGTAATGTCAAATCGCCTCTAGAATGGGCATGAAGGAGACGCGCCATGACCACACAGACATCCCAGGGAGTAGCAAGTCGTTTGGGCTATGGCCTGGGCCAGGTTGTGCGCCTCGTTTGGTGCAGTCATAACAGCACAATGCGCTGGGTTAAGCGTCTGGCTCTGATCGCATTGGCCGTGTTTTTTTGGACATGGCTGGCTAACGCCTTCATTGCAGTCTTGACTATTGGTATTATTTTTCTTGCCCTGATGAAGGGGGCAATTTCCCCACGTCATGAGGGAGGTCGGAAAGAGGGATTTGCAGTCGGCTGGCGAGATGGTCCCGATGGGTGGGGTTATTATGACATGTACGGAAATTGCCATACGTTTGGGGATGCCGATGAGTAGCGCCCTGACGTAGGCACTACTCATCCTTTCAAAGCACATTCCTCAGTTCTTTGCTGCCTTGTGATCCTGCTTGTTTAACATCTTTTGTTCCGCTGCTAAGACCTTCCAGCGCATTTCCCGCACTAACCCCTGCCCATCCCAGCGCGCCTATCCAAAATACCGGCAGGATGATGAACATCGATCCCATCACGAAGTTCAAGATTGCGTCCTGGGTAGCAGTGTTCAAACCCATCACAGGATCAAATGATAAATGCGGGGAGCCGGCTCCATATAAAGCGTCCAGTATCGTGGTATCGACCCATCTTGCCAGTTGAAACCAGAAGTCCACGAAGATCAGAGCAAAAAACACTACGGACATAGTCATGGCCACTTTAAGTTGGTAAGCACCGACAATCAGCACCAACGGAATGCAAATTACCATCGCCATTTTTAAGAACGCCATGACCATCGGTAGCGCCTGGCGAACCATGTCCATAGCTGGGAAATAGGCCATAGATCCTAATGCAACTCCGAAAGTCCCCGCTGCCCGGGCTGCTCCATTCCAAACGGTTCCGTTGATTTGCCCCCCGTAGTCCGTATAAACATCCCCTTTCACCTGATTCGACGGCGAGACCAGTTGCCTAACAAGTGAGTCGGTCACTTCGTCCTGGGACATCCACTTCGCCCAACCAAGCATTTTGGTCATGAGATCTGGTGATACTTGATCCTTGATGCGATCCCGTAAGCCCACACCGCTATCGAACCACCATTGTTTGCAAGTCGGATACCCACCGCCTCCACTCACTTGTGGCAAGCCTACGTCGCGGGTAGCGCTGTAGGGCCAGGAACTCCTGGGTGTTTTAGAGTAATCCGTATCGTAATAGCCAGAAGTGTTCAGAAGAAAGTGGGAGCCGATCCAGCTGAGATCCTCCAAAAACTTTGGATCATTCGCCTTAGTTCCCAAGTCGGGTTGACGCATAAATAACCTAGCTCGGGAAGGACCATAACAGTCGTGCGTAAAATCTCCTATTTCCTGAGCCAGCAATGGGTTGTTTATTTTGGTGTTATCCACTTCCATCCGCATTTGCCGGAGATCAGTTCCGCAGGGTATGGCCGCGACAGCGCCGCTGGTCAATCCCTTTGATAACGCATGCATAAAGGCCCACCACATGGGCATTTCTGCACTCTTGCCTGCCAGAGTACTGAATGTTGTGTTCCAACCAGTGTCCGCGGGTTTAGGTAAGTTGTACTGACACTGCTGAGATCTACTTTGATCAAATGCCAACGTGTCAAAACTAACATTTACTGCTGGGACGCCGCAAAGCGCCACGACGACGTAACCGACGTAGATGTTGGTTTCGATTCGGGCTAGTGAGAGGACGCCTTTGTTACCCTCATCAGCACCTTCTCCACGAACTTTCAGCCACTCTTTGATAACAATGATGCAGAATGGCAGTGCAAATAATCCGGTATCTGAAATCATCGACCAAATACCGTTGTTGATAATCCATCCGGCCAGTGTTAGGTAGTACTCCAAATAATCATTGGTATAGAGCGTCATTGGACGCCTCCTGCTAGGGATACAGCTTTGCTCAGTTCAATCATTAACACCAGTATCATCAGCATTACTTCAATCTTTAAGATGCTTCTGCGATGCTTAGTGCGATCTGATTGTGGCAGTCGATACTTGAGCTTCAGCCAGGCGTAGGTAATTGCCATATAAAGCATCAATCGCCAACAGAGAAGCAGCCAGTAATTGTCAGTGCGCCAGGCTTGCCATTGCTCGGCGCTGTCGAACACGCTCATCAATACGCTGCTGATGAAGACCGCGACTGCGGTATTGGCGAGCAACACGGCAAGCGCGATTAGGATGGCCCTGCCCGCTCGACGAACCACCGAGGGGTTGGAGGCATTGCTAGGCCTTCGTTTATCGGTCATGGCCTACTCCTCACTGTTTGTTCTTGGCGGGCGACTGCAACTGCTCCAATCGATCCGTTTCAGGTGCCCCCTGAAACACGCCCCGAGAGTCTTCGGCCCGCGCTTTACCGCGCTCAATGATTGTGAGGGGCGAGTTTTTCGCGAGCTGCTGACGCATATCCAGTTCCATTTTCAGATTGCCAATTTCCTGCTGCAGCGAGGAACTCTGCTGACCGACTGCCTGGAGGGCGAGGTCATTAGCCGCGACGTTCGGCTCGCGACTGCCCGCCATCAACGTGCGCTGCAGGGTTAAGGCTTTCTCCAAAACGTCAGAAAGCGCGACTTCTGAGGCAAGCCTGCGAGCAAGTACGTCCTGATCACGCTCATCCTTGAGCGCTGCTACAACGCCCCGGGTAATGGGCAGAGAGTTGCTACTCGCGGCTTCCAGGTTTTCGATGGAGAGGGTTTTTCCCCCGTTCAGCAGTTCCTGCAAGGCTTTCAGCTTGGTGTCGTAGGTTTCCTGGATCAGCGGCGTCAGACCGACGCCAGCAGCTGTAACCGTTTTAGGACAACTGTCACAGGTCTGCTGTTGTTGTTCCCCCAGCACACGATTGGCGAAGGTCGTGGCCTCTTGGGGTGATGACCAAACGTTGCACACCATGCCATTGTTGCAGTTGTCTTTACTAATCGATGAGGTGTCGCTTGCGGCTCGCTTGTTCAGCAGGTTGTAGCCCGCTTTGGTGACGTCACCTACGATACGAATAGGCTTCTGACCGGAACCTCCTGCTCGATCACCCCCAACCCAAGTGACGCCGTCGTTGCCACCTTTTTTTTCGACTTGCTCCACCGCAGATACCGCGTCCGTGTTGGATGTCAGCGCCTGGCTCATGGCCTGACCCTCAGCGAGCTTGCCCCAGCCCATCTGGTTGCCGGCGATATCGGCCATTTTTTCTCCAATGGCGCGGCAAGTGCCTTTGGATCGATCAAAGTCGAGTCGGGCCTGCAGGATGCCGTTGGTGATGAGGTTGTATAGCGCCGGGTTCGCACGTTGAAGAATCAATGCCGGCAACGAAGCCACGGCGCTAGTGGCGTTCTGTACCACCGAGGTCATGATGTTCTGGAATCCAGAAGTGGCCCCGTTCAACTGATTTTGTAATGTGTTACTAAGGCTCATGTTTCCGCAGATCAGATTGTTGTTCCAACCGCCACCTACGGAAATACTGTCCATGTTGCCAGCGCTGCCCATGGCCACTGCGCTCCCCCCACCGATGTTGTAGAGCACGTCGTCACCAATGACACTGCCGGAGGATGAGATGTTGATTGGGTCAGCAGAGAACGCTATTGCGCTGCTGAGGCAGCAGGTGAGCCCTATCGCCAAGGTGGTGAATTTCATGTTGTGCTCCGATCGCTGTGTCATAGGAAGTCCGTACTGCCGAGGAAGGTCTGACCACGACGTTGGCAGCAGGAATATGGGCGCCAGAGCGCCCAGGCGTAGCCGCCATCCTGCGCATCGATGTTGGGGCCGATAGTGGGAAAGGTTGCGCAAGTCGGGTTGAGGACTGGGGTCAGCTCTTGCCACTTGCCTGTGGAGGCGTCACCTTCGCGTAGTGGCCCCGCAGGCCAGTATCCGGCGTAGGGAAGGGCGAGCATTGGCAGATAGACATGTACTTGGCCTGGGCGGGTGACTACGTCACCGGCGCGCTGTGCAATGACGGCGCCGGTCTTATAGTCATCGGTCTGGTTGAGAAAGCCACTACGTGGATAGACATTCCCCCAAATACTGGCTGTGAATAGGCTGCCGACTTCGCGCTTCCCCGGAATCAGTGCTTCGGGGTAGACGGACTCGGGTACGCCGTATCGCCAGGCAATCGGATCGAGGGTGCTCAGGAAGTAGGGTACGAGCGGTAATGTCGCGCCTTTGCAGATATAGCCAGAAGCGCTGGCAAATTGACTGAAAGTCGCACCGCCAGGGTGGCCTATGACATCGGCTTCCTTGAACTTGATGATGTTGTTTTCAGCGACGTGATTGGTGGTGCCGTCGTTTCCTGCTTGGGCCATGGGATTCGGTGCTCCCATAGGAGACATCTCTATCCAGGGGTTCATCCCCGTATTCGAATATGCTGACACCACCGCGTCTGGCACATAGTGACGAACCTTTGTCGAGGTTTTGATTTTGCAGCCGAAAGGCGTGCAGAGCAGCCAATAGCAGATACCTACAACCCTGTATTCCAAGCACGTCGGCGACAGCGTTGACGCAATGATGGATGCAGAGGTGATCGCAGCTGATGCGCTGAAGGACATGCTGAAAGTGATGGCCAGCGACAATGACTTGATCTGAAAACCTAATCGCCTCATCTAGACAGGCTCCGTGCTCGATCAATCAGCGTGACGGCTTTAGCCACATCCGGCTCGCCGTACACTACGTAGCGACGGTCAACGACTACGGCCGGGAGCTTTTCGATTCCCAGGCTCCAGGCGTCTGTGACCCCCTGCTGCGCCTGAGCCAGGTCGCTTTGGAGACGTTTGCCGGCAGGGCTGGCTAAGTAGCGTTGGACCGTTGCTTCAGCCTGGCGCGGATCGGCAGGCAGTATCTGGGACAGTTGCTCCTCAAGACGTTGGTGATCATCCAGAAGAATGATGCGAGTGCCAGAGGGCGCCGATACCGGATGGGTCTGATTGGTAACGACCCAGGTTTCTGCTTGGGCAGCAGCGGGCGAGAGCAGTAGCAGTGGGAGCAGCCAGTGCCGCGGTTCGCTAAGGTGGGTAAGGATCTGGAGCATGGCACCGTACCTGATATGAGTTCAGGTACAGAAAACCGGATGGAGGTCTTGAGCGCAGCAAGAAATATAAACTTGGGTGCTTTGGGTATTTGGGAATGCAGAATGTTGAAGATTACTGTTCGAGGAGCGCAGGTCATGAGAGGTCGCGCACCGTCACGAAGTCAATGCTTCCTAGCTTCTAAAGGCGATTGCGGCATATCAGGCGCTTGGTGCTGCAGGCCTCTTGAATCTTCGGACGACGAAGCTCGTACGCGTGATGAAATGAGTGGCCCGAAAGCCAAACTGACAAAGCTTTCGATTGTCTATAAAATGAGCGTACACCCGCCTATGCCTCAAGGAGGTCGACATGATTGCAAAGGCCAAAAAGGTCAGCAAGACTGACAACCCGCATATCGAAGCTGCTGAGCGCTTTCGTCAGTTGGCTTTGATTCTTGCTGGGGATCCCGCTGAAGCCAAGGCTTTTCGCGTAAAAACTGGCGTTTATAACGTCAAAGGCCATCTCAAAGCCGCATATCGCTGATGTATCAACAGCTCCCTTCATTTGTTCTGGGCTTTCACGGATGTGATCGCAAAATCGGGGAAGCTGTTCTCGCTGGTGAGCATGTAGCGCACAGCGTTAATGATTATGATTGGTTGGGAGAAGGTGCGTATTTCTGGGAAAACAGCCCAGAGCGTGCGTTGAGCTATGCCGAACATATCAGAAAGCATTCCAAGCGCGGAAAGGGAGCGATAAAAGATCCATTTGTCGTAGGTGCTGTAATAGATTTGGGCTTATGCCTAAATCTGACAGATGAAGGTGCGCTCGAGGAACTGCGAGGCGCTTACGACATCCTGGTCGCTTCCTCCGAGGAAATACCGACGAACGTCCCCGGGTTTCATGGTGATCATGACAACCTTAGGCGTCATCTCGATTGCGCAGTGTTCCAGACCCTTCATCAAGCTCGAGATGCTGTAGGGCTGCCAGATTATGACTCGATCCGCTCTCCCTTCTTGGAGGGGCCAGAGCTATACCCAGGCACTTTCTTCCGCAAGCAGACACATGTGCAACTCTGCATACGTCGTATGTCTTGCATCAAGGGCTATTTCCTTCCTAGAAACGCTGATGGCTCGCTTTTCCAGGTTTAGGCTTATATTCAGCGCCTATTTGTGAATCGGGCGCGCAGCAATAACTGCTTTGCCCGGTTAAATCTTACCCCTCTTCCCATTGTACGTATGGGACAGTACTGCCTTCCTCTGCGCGACATGGCTCATTGATAGGATTTCTGTCGGCGGCTAGCGCAAAGCTGCTTGATTCAACGGTCGACTTTTCAGGGGAGCTGTTGCTCCTTTTTTTGAGCTAACCAATCAATGGCCGAGAGTAAAGTCACACTATCGGCGGGGCCTTCAAGTTTTATTGTTCTACCCGTCATGTTGTCTTTAATTATCAAAGTGGGAGTTGCGGTGATTCCAGCTCTGCTTGCATCTTTTGCTTGTTGGATAATGTTCATGGCGATCTGTTTGTCATTCACCGCACAGGCCATCAGGCCTAGGTGATCAATTCCGTCGACATCCAGATGATCAGTGAACCCCTGACCGTTGCTGCCGGTGCGGTCAAAGATCTGGTCGATGGTTTGCCAGAAGGCAGTTGCACCACCTAGCTTTCCGGCGCATTCAGAGAGCCTTGCCTCATTTACCGCTGCCGCACCGTGGAAAGCCAGTGGCAGATGGTGCCACTGTAGGTTTACGTCCTTTTGTTGCAGGACCCATGCCTTCAGTCTCGGCGTATATGTCTTGCAGTAGGGGCATTCCAGGTCGGCAAACTCTGTCACAGTCCAACGCGCATCGGGTGAGCCGTATAGCCAAGGCCCTGTGTGTATAGGTGTTTTTATCTCGTTTAGAACAAGGGTAAGACTGGCCAGCGAGAGGCCTGCAAAAAAACAACCTAGAATAATCCAGCGTTTGCGCAGGCGTGTCATGCCCGAACCTCCGCTGACTTCGATGAGAGAAGCGCTTGTTTTCGCAAGGCCTCAAGAAGCGCGCTCTCAGCGCTCTCGGGTTGCGGGTGCTTCCTAAGCCAGTCGGCTAACACCATTTGAAGCTGGGACTCGACGTCACGACGATCCACCGCTCGTATCACGACCTGTTGAAGTTGCTCTATCAATACTGGGGCGCACACTTCAAGGGTGTGAAGGGTTTCCTCTCCCGGCTGTTCAAGTAGGTGGATCAGACTTTCAATCAGGTTCTGGGTCAGGGAATCTAATGCTCTCATGCTTGGCGCTCCAAGGCCGTGGCTTGCTCGGGGAAATTGATGATTTTCGGTTCGATACCGCGATGACGGTCCAGCGCCGCTGCGACCTCAATGGCGGCATCAAGTTCGTTGCAGCCTTTGGCTTGCATGATGTCGAAGCGTTGTTTTTTCTCCTCTGGCTCTGTCATGGCCAGGGCCAGGTATAAACTGGGGGGCACCGCCCGGAACAACATTTCCATGCTTTTGGATAGCACCACGCCTTCGGTGAATTTCCCGCTTTCTTTGCGCGCTGACAGCATCATCGACTTCTGTGCTGGAGTCAGTTCACGAAAACGGGCGATCTTTTCCACTTCATCCGGCGGCATGTTCAAGCACATCCACCACTCGATCATATTCAGCAAAGCCGATGCCTCGGGTGGAACATCGTCGACGTTTTGGGTCGCCATCCAGAACCAGGCGCCGAGCTTTCGCCACATCTTGGTGATCTTGACGGAGTAGGGCGACAGCAGTGGCACCTTCAACTGAATGTGGCCTTCGTCGGTGAAGAAGATCAGGGGGCGGCCTTTGAATTGATCCCGCTCTGCGATGTTGTTGACGCTGTTTAGCAATGAGATATAGGCGATGGCCATCTGTGCGCTGTAGCCTTCTCGGGCATACGTGGCCAGGTCCACAATGGTGATGTCAGCTTCAGGCCATGGCGTACCAGGGCGGTTGAACATCTCGCCTTCAGTACCCATGCAGAACATTGACAATGCTTCCGCCATTTCCTGGAAACGTGAGCTTCGAGCAGCTGGGATACCCGGCTCTTGCCCCATCTCTCGCAGTGCCTCACGGATGTCTTCGGGAAGCACAATGCGTTGTTCCGCTACACATTTCTGTGCTGCATTGAGAATGCATTGGCGGATGGCGCTTCGATCTGCTCGGGTAAGGCGCGCATCTTCTTTTTCTTCCCCGCCAGTGATCATCAGCCTGGCTGTAATCTCCATTTCACCCAGGATGTCGCGTTGTTCGTCCTCGGTCTGGCTGGCCAGGTGTTGATCAGAGGCTTCAAGATCATCAGCCTGCAGAACTTTCACGTTTTGGTCTGGTTCGATAAGTTTCACTGCATCCGCGAAGGGCGCCAGGCTGACGCCTGAGCCGGGGGCCAGCCGAACGCGGTTAACTGTCAGATCCAGCTTCCTGGCGAAATCACCGAGCAAGCCAAAGCTATTGCCGGCTTCCACGATGAACAGGCGAGGCCGATAGATGGCAATTACCTGACTGAGGATGTTCGTCGCGGTCGCCGATTTTCCCGACCCTGTCGGACCGAAGATGAAAAGGTGCGCGTTCATCTGACGGTCCAGCTTGTTCAGTGGATCGAAGGTAATTGGTGCTCCCCCACGGTTAAACAGTGTGATACCTGGATGTCCGGTTCCGGTCGACCTTCCCCAGACAGGGGCCAGGTTCGCAATATGCTGAGCGAACATCAGTTGCGCGTACCATTCCAATGCCCTTCGCGCGTTGGGGTCGAAGTTGCCAGGCAGCCATCTTAGGTATGAGTTGAGCGGTGCAACTTCATCCCGAGGTTCCACGGGCTCCATGCCAGCGCCCAGTAATGCACTGCTGAGTTGCAAACTGCGTTCCTGTAACTGCGCGTCGTCTTTCCCTCGCAAGTAAAACGCTACGCTACCTCGGTAAAGCTTGTGCTTACGGCCAAGCAATTGGCGGGCTGTGGCGACATCCTCGCGCGTCAGGATCGACGCTTGGGTATCTCCGACGGCCTTGCGTGAGAGCTGTTCCAGATGCCCTTCGAGGATGTCCTGCGGTGTGATGACGAGGGTGATACAGAGAGTGGTGTCCTCTGGCATTTTGTCGAACAGCGCATTAAGTGCATCGCCGCCCTTGCGGGTTTCGCCTGTTAGATGTCCAGTCTTTGGAGCTTCGCGCAGACGATCGAGCATCACCACGCGGTGGGGAAGACCGTCGAAATACCACAGGCCTTTTTCGATGTCCGACAGCGGTTCGCGGTAACACAGGTTTTGCGAAAAGTCTGTACCGCTGGCTAGCGGTAAATCACCTTCCTCCGAGGAAGGGGCCTGTTTGCATACCAGTTCATAGAAGCGTCGAATATCAGCATCGGCTGGGCCAAGATGATCTGGGCGTGGGTTGAACCAATGAATTAACCAGTGGCGGATGGCGTGGCCATCCATACGATGGGTTTTTATGCCGGCGTTCGCCAAGCCCCCCACCAAGCGATCGCAGATGATTTTCAGGTAAGGGCCAGGGGCTTGACCGCGAACGTCCGCCTGCGCGCCCTGGGTGCGTCGGTACACCACTAGACGGACTCGCCGTTGCTGGCCCCTCCAAGGCAATTGGCTGACCTTGGTATCTTCAAACAGCCCGCCAGGCTTGGAAATAGCTTCCAGGTGCTGCTTCATCAACTGCAAATAAAGCTCGGTGAAGGCACTCTCCTGCGCGCGAGGCTGAATGTAATCGTGCAACTGCTGCAGGTAGTCATCCCAACTGGTTTCATCCTGGGCGTACAACTGAACGATCCATGGGGAGGTTTCAAGTTCGTCAAACGAATCCTGCAGCGCGTTTTCCAGAGCATCCCGGGCTTTGCGCAACCATTCGGGATCTCGACCTTCAGTGCCAATTGGAATCAGCTCGAAAAAAGCAGCGCGAGAGACGCCGTCTTCCAGCAGCATCGCTTTTTCCCCCGGCAGGTAGTCTACCCAGGGCAGAAGGTCCACGAACGACGGGTTGACGTCATACAAGCGGTCGACGTCAGCAGTTGTCGCTGGCTTTTTCTGGGGATTACGCCAATCGCTCGGTGATGGAATGCCCATGGCTGCGAGGCGCTCGTGATAACGCTCAGTCGCAGCCTCAAAAGTCACGGTTGCTGATGGCTGCGCGTCGATAGACTCGGTCCCACTGGCTGAGAGGTCAGGTTCGACGCGGTCGGATGTCCGCCGTGCTTTGAGTCGTTCAAAAAGGCCCATCAATATGCCTCCGTGCGTTCACCGGGCATGGCGTACTGAACGCGCTGATACAGCGGAAATACCGTGGTGTAGCCTGGGATTGGAGCTGGATCAGAGCCCGCCAGGTGAGGAAACACGTACATCACCAGGTCCGGATTGGGCAGGCGCTTAAACTGGCTGTAGATCTCGTTTTGAGCAGTGCGCGTAAATTTTGCATTTTCGTCCAGTTCCGCCTGATTTGTTTGCAACGGTCTACGCAGGTCTTGGCGGGCATCGAGCAATTGGCGGCTACTTGCGCTGCTTGAACCACTGGATCCCTGATTCCACACGTCCATCATATTGCTGTCGCCGTGGGGGAGCAGTTCGTCCTTGCTGGTGGCGCAGCCAGACCCGAGCAGTGCGATCACCAGGTAGGTGCCAATTTTCAAGGCGTGGTTAGTCAAGCGCAGTCGAGGCATGACGGGCTCCTGAGCGATAGTCGACCTTTCGGCCATTGAGTTCGTAGTCGATGGTCAGCTGTTGGTCCAGGTGTACGGCGATCTTGGCGCCTGGCTGCACGTACACCGCAGCGAAGGCTTGCCCGTAGAGTTTGTTTACCCAACTGGAGACATCATTGACGCCCTGGCCAATGATTTTGCCCATGGCCTCACTGCCTGAACCGCCGACAGAACCGATGGTTCCGGACTGCGGGTTTATAAACGAGCTGCTGTTGCCATCTGATTTAATCAGGGAGGCCGCACCGGCGCCGGCCGCAGTGATGAGTACCTGGGATCCGATGTATTGCGAGGCGTTGCTTTTACGATCACCACTGATGCAGGGAATGCCATAGGCATCGCTTATCCAGCCCAGTCCACCCTGGATAGTTGTCTGGTTGCCACTGTTCTGGTTGTTACTGTTTTGATTGCCGTTCGCTTCTTCCTGCGGCTGTGGCAACGTGCGAACAGTGCCATCATTGAAAACAAAGGTCAGACTTTTGATCTGTCCGCGTACGCAGGATAGGGTCCAATCACCTGATGCTGTTCCACTGGCCACCGCGCCGGCGACGTCGGGCAGGTCGATCCCGTTAGCCGTGAGATTGTCTGGTCCGATTAGGACCTTGAACGGGTAGGGGTCATTGACCGTGCCGTCTATAGGAACCCGGCCTATCAGCGCGGACATGGCCACTGAGCCCATCAATGTCGAGTTCTGCGGCAGTGTGTAGACTTTGCGCACTTGTTTGCGCGCCTCCTGCGGCGAAATTTCGTTGGTGACGGTTTGGGCTCCTGTGCGAAGCGCATTTTGACCCCGGTCCATGGACTCGCCAAAGGAAGTCGGGAAGTTGAACCCACTGGCTGTTTGATTTGAGCCGGCAGCGATAGGTTTGCCGTTGATGTCGACGGGAGTCGCATCCTGCGGCTCTATCCATACAACGTCCGGCCCGGGGGCGTCTTTGAACGTTTGACCATCCCCTGGCTGAACGCCGAAGCCGATTGGCAAATCAGATCCAGACTGATTGCCACTGCCTGATTTGCTGCTCAGGGTGTTGTATTGCTGCTGCAGCGTGTCCAGGATTGTTTGGCTCTGTTGTTGAGACTCTTGCTTCAACGTTTGCTGAACGCTTTGCAGTTTGCTGTCGACGTTGAGGTCGATGGACTGCAGGCGCTTTTGCAGCTCTATGTTCTGTTGTTTGAGCTCATCATTGGTCTTCAGTGCATTGGAGACCTGGTCCTTGAGCTGTCGGCTTTCCGCAACAATAGTGCGCAATGTGTCGCTGGGTGTATCTCCGTCAACCCCAAGCTTTTTAGCCTCTTCCGTGCTAAGTACAACCGTGTCCGGTGCATGAACCTGTTGATCGGGACTTCCGCGATTGAATGATTTGACCACTACGTATATCGCCAGGATCGCGAACGGTATGATCAGGTATTTAACAAGTGGATTACTCTTCACTACGACCTCCCTTCGGATCGATCTGGCTGACGGCCGCCGGTAATAACGATTCGGCTAAACCATGGCCAAGGGTCACCAGATAGACCGTTGTGGTATCGCTGGCATCACCCTTGGCGCCCAGGTACGGATGCTGGAAGGTAGCGCTTACAAAATCGCCCATCAGATCCCGAGGGTCCAAGCTAAGGTGCTGAGCGCTCGTGTTGCGCAGCTTCACCGCCGTCACCCAGTAATCGTCCAGTCGCCACGATCCCAGAGCAGACGCTTCGACCGTTAACGTCGGCAGGAGCGTGGTGAGGTCTACACCTCGCTTGAAATTCACCTGGGCAATGCCTTCCACCGGTTCCACAGTGCGCAGAGGGGCGTACAACATCTGGGCGGCATATCGTGTGAGGACCACTGGCAATGGCGTTTCTCGGCGCGGCGCCGGTGTGGCTTCCTCTACTTCCTGTGTGGTGGCTTGTGCCGTGGGAGCCAAAGCATGGCTGCTCGTAGGTTTGGAGTTGACTTGCCCGTATCGTGTTGAAGGGCTCTCGCCAGCAACAATTTTTGCCGGCTCGAATGCATCCTGATTTGGTTGCCCGGTGGTTGCGATGATATCCACGAGCATAATCTCGCCGGAGCTCATGTTCTGCAGCTGCAAGCGGCTTGGTTCAATGGGCTCTTTAGCCAACAAATAGAGGGCGCCGCCGGTGCTCTGTACGCGCAGCTTGTCGACCAGGTTACGAGGCACACCCACTCGAACATTCTGGTCGACAAAGACAATCCGTTCCTGTCCGACGATCAAGGGAAGTGCCAACGGAATTCGGTCCCAACGAAGGATTTCAACCGCGTTGGCCATCCCGAAGAGGTTGAGTGTGAGCAATCCGATAATCAGCAAGTAGCGCCGCATCATTTGCCTCCTGCCTTATTTTGCTCGACAGAGACTTCAATGCGTTGAGGGTTACCGCTGTAGCAGTCCCAAGCCAGGCCGAAGGGGTTCTTTTCGGGATCGATATCCGAGCGAATGATGTGCAGAGGGTAGCGGGCCAGTGCTCTTTTCACTCGCTCTCCACCGTAATGCTCATCGGCAGTGATATCCAGGTTGACGGTCCAGTCGTTGATGCTGTTCTGCTCGATATGTTGCTCTGACTTATCGTCGATACCTCTTCCCGGAATCTCAAAAACACCACGTTCACGTTTACGCAGCTCGCCGCTGTTGCGACGTAGCTCGAAATCCTTCTGCAGATAAGCTTTGCAGCTAGGCGTCAGGTAACTACCCAGACGGGTGATGTTGTCCTGGTAGTCGACTTCACCGTCCACAGGCCAGCGGTTCATCTGCTGGAATATGTACAGTCCGAATGCATACACAGACTCTGGAGGAATATCCCACCACTGACGTGTACTACCCGAACGAAGGTCTGGCGGCACATGGATGGTCAAGTCGCGCGGTGCGCTCTGCCAGCCATAGGCCATGTAGATCCCTAGGATGATTAGCAGACCTATCACCAGGCGCAGGCTGTTGATATGTGCTAGTTGTGCATCAACTTTTTTACGATAAGTCATTGAACCCCCGTTCTTCGGCAGGTCCATGCACCAGTACGTGTGATTAGGTGGACTTTGTTCCAGGTCGGAAAATATCGTGCGATGCTCAACTGCATCTGGCGGTACAGCCATGTGTCAGGTCGACCGCGCTTCCAGCGGCGCAAGAAACGGCTGGCAAGCGTGAGCCCGAGAACCGCACAAAGCATGGCTGCGGCGATGATCAGCGCCCATATCTGGGTAAGTATCGCCACCGCAATGCCGAGGATCAGCCCGGCTGCGATACTGATCCCCAGTGTTGCCCACATCTCATCAGCGGTTAGACCGCCCATGATGACAGGCTGATTGTTCAGCCGCACTGGAAGGAATATCAGGGTTCCATCGTCAGAGAGTTCTGTCATGGCCTAAGGCTCGTTAAAGAATATTGGTAGCCTTGGTGACCAGGAAAATGGCGACACCCAGGATGGCGACACCCACAGCGGCTGTTGCACCGAGGTCCATCCATTTCTTTTTGCCGTGCTGGATTTCGTGGTAGGTGCCAAAGGCGTGCCAGGCGACCCCAATGAAAATGACGGCGCAGACAATGAGACCGAGCAGAGAAAATCCGTCGAAGGCGTAGTTCTGCATCGTCTGCATCAAGTTGGAGCCTTCACCGCGAGTGGGGGGTTGAGACTGGGGCAGTGCCGCCATGGCCAACTGTGGAAGCGTAAGAATGCCGATCAGCAAGCGGCGTGGCCGTAGGCGCGAGGTCATGATGAATCTCCGATAAAGTCAACTGAGAACAAACGTGGTCAAAATCATGCAAAGCAGCAAGATGCGAACAACCGAGGTGGAAGCGATCGTGCGGTCAAGGTTTCCGGTGGCCCATCCTCGGTAGCAGCTCCAGAGAGCCCACGCCCCCCACAAAAAGATGATGGCCACCGCAAAGCCCACGAAGAACAGGTTGCTTGACGAAGCAGGGAACCCTGCAGCCGCCTGGAAGGCAGACGCTTGAGCGCCGCTCATGCTCATGGCTTGCGTCCTTGCTTTGTGTATTGGCCCGACAACTCCACGGTGTCCCGAGGCTGGGCTCGGCTTGGAGTGAGGTAATCCTCCAGTCCGTGTCGGATACGAGCGATATCGCCAGCCAGACGCTGGTAGTCGAAGAAGAAGCGCTTGCCCGGTTCGTCGGCCACTTGAGCGCTCCGGCGTGCAGTGTCCTCAAGGGCATTCAACTGACGGATCATCACATCCAGATTGGCCTGTTCGGATGCGGAGGCAGCTGCTGCACTGGAGACATGCAGGCAGCATCCAAAAAGTCCGATGAGGGCTGGCAAAGCAAATCGGTGAGTGAGTGCAGTGCTGCGCGGGAACTGGATCACGGCTGGGCTCTGGTAATTCCTGGTGCCATCAGCTTGCCGTTTTCATCAAGGCGCGCGCCGCAAGAAAACCATATTCAGGTCTTGATTGATTTCTTCAGGCAGCCATCTTCCAGCTATACGCTTTGGATCTGGCGCTTAAAGAACAGGAGGTAACCAGTAGGCAATGCAATGCCATAGGCCCAGCTTTGAGCGTTGTGATTGCCGATCTTTATCTCACCTCTGAACACCGGCTGGACGTTGATCAGTTCCCAGCCTTCGCTGCCTAATAGAGCGAGGCGTTGCTGACGCTCCGGATCATTTAGAAAGCTCTGAATGTCGGGTTCAGCCGTGGGCTCTACCGACTTGAACATCAAGAGGTTTTTGGTCAGAACGATGTACTGAAGCGGGGAGAACTCGGTGTGATACTCAAACGCCTGACGAATCATGGCGACCTCCTCAAGATATTGCGATTCCAGCCGCGGGGCTCAATTAGTTCTTTAGCTCGAACTCTTTAAAGATGACCGCGCATCCACATACTGCTGCATGATGGACAACACCATTGAGTTCAGCGCCAAGATCTTCATTGCTCGCGTAACCGCCACGTAGAGCAAATTCAACTCGTCATCTCGACGTCCCTGATCAATATCGGGCGAGAGCGGGTCAGCGCTGAAATCGTCATACAGGCTGACGAAGTCCCATTCCAGCCCCTTGGCCTTATGCCCTGTGGTTAGTGTGATTGTGGCATCCAATTCGTTATCGACTGAATGGATGATTGGCTGCTGTTCTTGAGTCCACTGCATGGACAGCTCCTAGAGGTATTTTTTGAAGCTTGAGACAGTGATGTTGACGGACACGCCCAACAGCACAGCGCAAGGCAGCAGGATCAAAAGTGGACTGATACTGACGGGGATGGCCAGGTAGATCGTCCAAGGCACGATAGTCAGCGGAATGATCGTCCCTCGAGCTTTGTGATACAGGTAACTTGACTCGCGACCGGAGCCGAATTTTCGTAGGTCACGTCGCACCAGGCCATCGACGAGTCCTGTGAATGCTGCCAGTACGAACAATGGAATCGTCAACGTCAGAATGACCATTCGGACGCAGAACGTCAGCACGGTGTACATCGCAGCTAAGCCGTAGTCCTGGAAGTGGATCATCACCCGACCGAGCTCATAGCGCAGATTGAAAGTGCCAGCTTGCTGCTGCGATGTGGAGCGCGTGTACTGTGTCAGCTCGTTTATGTTCTCCTGCAGACCGCTTTTCACCATCAGCCAGTCGTAAACTGTCTGTGCCAGCCAGGTCGCCGTACGCCCGGGTTCTTTGATGACAACGCTATGCAGCAGATCCTGTGACAGCCAACTCAACTCGTGCTCGAACATGTGCTGAGCGTGTTTCCAGCCGGCATCTGGCCAAAACACGTACATGCACAGCCACTCAACGATAATGGCGCCTAGCAGGGAGCCAAACATCACCCCTAAAAAATGAAAAGGGGCCGAGAACAGCATGCCCAGAAAGGTTTTTTGGCCTTCTTGCTGCTGTTGGGCTTTTTCCGCGATATCGGCCATAGCCATGCTCCTCCAGGCTTATGCGACTTTCTCGTCTGCGGCCAATTTGCGGAAATCGTCTAATAGGTCATCTGGTAGCGATTCGCCCAATGATTGATACCCCGGCGCCTGCCACCAGCCATTATTTGCTCCTGCACCTTTCCGCATTTCCTCGGCCAGGGCCTGCAGGTCTTTGGGCATGACTTCATCAGGATCGTTTGCCGGCAGGGGCATACGAATCTTCCAAAGGTTGCCGCCTTCAATCAGGGCGAAGCATTGTCCCTTGGGCAGTGCAACCACGTGCGCCGGTTCGATCATCGGCACACTGACGCTTTGGATCTGGTCGTGGGTGTTGGAGGTGAAGGCGGCTTTGCCATTGATGGCATCGTTAGCACTGCTTGCCGGCGTGCTGGTGAACACCTGAACCTTAGGCAACTGGTTGGTCAACAGCTCTGCAGTTGCGGTTTCACGGACACGCAACATGAACAGATTGTTGAAGTTACCGATGACTTGGCCAGCTTTCGCGCGGTTACCAATCTTGGCCTCGATATCGCTCAAGGTCTGGGTGTAGGCCGTAACCTGCATGCCGGCGCCGCCGCCTTTGTTGATCATCGGAATGAATTCATCGCCCATTAATTCGTTGAATTCGTCCGCGTGTACGTTGATCGCTACCTTGCCAGCTTTGGCCCCGGGCAAGCCGTCATCAATGCCGAATTTGTAAATGTGGCCCGCAACCGACACCAGGTCGCTGAACATCGAGTTGCCAACGGCCGCAGCCACCTCTGTATCGGATAAAGCGTCCAGGCCCACGTAGACTACCGCCCGTTTGCGGATTATCTGCATCCAGTCAAAAATTGGGCGTGGATCCTCAAGATCCATGTAGTCGGGAGATAGCAGCTCCGCAATTCGTCCCGTGGTCAGTTTTTCAAGCAGTGGCAGCAGGCTGGCCACGATCTTGTCGAAATAGGTTTTGTCATAACGTACCGCTGATCGCAGGCCCTCCATTACGGGATCTGAGATACGTTGTTGAATGAGGTACATGTCCAGGGCCACCACGCGCAGCGGTCGATCCTTCATTGCGAAGCTGAGGTTCTTACGATCGATCTTGCCTTCAAGCTCCACGATCGCTTGCCAGGCCTTGGGATCATTTTCAGCAAAGTACTTCTGTGCATACTCGATGAACAGCGCATCAATGTTGGTCACATGCTTGAGGATCTGCTCGTAGTCCGGCCGACGTCCCAGGGCAACGAGGGCGCGCGCGATGATGTTGACGAAACGCCAGGCGAATTCGCGGAAGGCTGCTGAATTGCCTTCCCCCGATAGTTGGCCAGCAATTCGGGTTGCTACCTCCGAAATCCGACCAAATCGGCCCACGGCGTTATAGCGTGCGGAGTGATCCGGCCAGCCCAGATGGAATACGTAGAACTCATCCAGTCGGCCTGCGCGCTTGCATTCGATATACATGCGCTTTAGGAGGTCTGCATCGCCTTTAGGATCGAAGACAATTACCACTTCGCGGTCCAGGTTCATTTCTTCATTGCGCTGGCTTCGATGGACTGGTTGTACGCGGCGACCCATCTGAACGCGGCGCCGGGGTCTCCGTCGGGTCCGTCTGATGTCCTGGGTGATGAACAGCTCTGCCAGGCGGGTCTTGCCTACCCGCGTAGTCCCGAGTACCAGGGAGTGCCCAACCCGCTCACCCAAAGGCAAGCTGACGTCAGCTTCGTTCGGCTCTATGCCATGTAGTCGCGGTAGACCACCTACTGGTGGGAGTGGGCGCGCTGGGTTGAGAGCTACATTCCATGAGGTGACCTTGGTCAGCAGTTTGAGCGGGAAAGGCGCAAACTCCAGACGCTCTTCAATTCGCCGCGCTAAAGCGTAGGTCGAGGTTGGCTCGACATATTCGGCGTACTTGGGAAGGTAAGTGTCCATCAACCTCTGGGTATGTTTCTGTGTCCAGCGAAACCCCTTACCGATGAACAGCCGCTCATTGCTGACCGGAATGTCTGTGCTCGTCATGGTGTAGTGGGGCAGGCGCCGAATATTGCGCCGGTAACGTAACACCACCATTGCTTGCTTGAAGCGAATAACGCCGAGGCCAAAAAAGCCTGTGGCAGCAACTGCTCCAAATAGGGGGGTCAGAGCAACTGCCCAAGGCGCGAAAACACAAAGCAGCGCAGCGGCAGCGCAAACCCAGACGGTGTAAAGCTCGACGGCGGGGCGAAGCAATGACTCGATAGTAAAAGGACTAGCCATTGTTGAGTTCCTTGGAGTGTCTTAGCTCAGGCGCTGATATTTGATCGGCTAGCAGCAAGCGCATTGCTATGGCGTCACCCTGTTCTGTCGACGTCACACTGCCGCCATAAAGCCTGGCAACATAGGTCATTTGTTCCAACATCAATTGGCAAGCTCGAGGATCTTTTGGCTGCCTGATCACCAAGGTGATCGTCAGAGGTGATGGCATCCCTGTGTCCTACTGCTCAATGGCGGTCGCAGTAATGAGTAGTGGGTAGTGCTTGATGCCAAGGCGCTGCGCAAGGTCATTTGAGGGGGCCGGTACCACCTGCAGGTCGCCTGCCCAGCGTCGAACCTCGGCAAATCGTTCGGCACTGGCCACGTTTACTACCAGGCCTACTGCCTGCAAATGCCGCAGTTGCTCATGGCGCTGCGTCAGCCATGCCTTGGACATTTCATCGTCGCCAACCAGGAATAGAGGTTGTAGGCCAGGCGCATTGATCACCCGGCCTTGCGCTTGGCCGGGAGTCAGTTGGTCTGAGTGCACGGGAAATGATCCTTGCCCCCGCACTCCCATGTTTTCCAATGGGGCGGATTGCTCGGTGGGCTCCGGCGCTAAATCTTGATAGTACGGCAGGGCTGAAACCCCACCTCGGTCCTCAACCACAATTAGCGAGCTGGCATTCACCATAATTGGCGTTGCCAAGGACAGCAAAAGCACGAAACTGAAAAGTCTATTCATGGATTGTTCGCCATCAGGTTAATGCCGGTGACACGGCTGAGATGTTTGACAAATGCGCGACGATAACGGGCCGCGGGCTCGCCTCCGGCCGGGCGGTGGTAACGGCCAGCGGCTGTGATCCAATCTCCGCCCTTGGCCTTCTGTTCCGCTAGAATCTGCGCGGTTACCGTAAGGTTTTTGTACGGATCGAGTCCTTCACAGGGGTAGCGGTAGCGGTGGCCGTTGGCACCTATGTTGGTTTGCCCAAGACCGACGTCGACGCGGCTAGGACCTGCCGTCTGAAGGGCGATCATCAACGCCCTACACGCATCGTTGCGTGTCGCAAAGCGGTAACCAGCACCCGCAACGTTTAACGTCCAAGGCCAAGGCACCACTTGGCCGCGAAGTGGGGTCCCGCTCTCCTGCAGGGCTACGGCGTAGAGCACTTCGGACGGAACACCCGCAGGTAGCGCGATCAATTGATATGCCGGTGGAGGTATTTCGGCACCCATGGCTAATGATGTGCCGAACAAAATGGCAGCGGCCAGCGTTCCATGGACTATTGTCGTTGCCATTGTCCATTCACCTCGCGCACCACAGCGGGCAGCTCGCCACCGAGCCCAAGGCCAAGCCAACGTCCTTCGTCGTGATTTAGCGTTATTTGCCGGCTGCGTACGTTGTCCGGTTCCACACCCGCCAGAATGGCCCACCGGCGGATCTTCTCGTCATCACCCTGGCTGCCGACGAAATAAAGATCAAAGGCCTGCTTTTTGGCTTGCAAGTCCTTAAGGCGTGCGATGCACGCTGTGCAGTTATCTTGAACAAAGATCGCAAGCCGACCATTGCTTTTTAGTGCTGTCTGCGCAGTGAAGCCTATGGAGGAAGGGTTAGATGAGATCTGGATGACTTTTTCATTGGGGTATAGACGGGCAAACGCCTGGTCATAGGCCAGCTGGTAAGCCAACTCCTTGTCAACTCGCTGCCTCTCAGCCCGCACCTGCAGTTCCGCGTAATGTTTACGCTCTTCATTCGATTTGGCCTCGATGCCAAGCGCTGTCAACGGATCTAGGCCGGGCGAGTACACTCCACGGGGACCCTCCATCAAGGTTTGGTATCGACTCCACTCTTGAGTGGTTAGGCCCCACTCGCGGGCAATCTCCCCTTTGTTAGTGCTTTGGACTGAATTCTGGATGTCACTGTTTTGCATGCTTGTGACGGAAGTCGCTGGTGGGGGAGCCGCAAAACAGCTGCAGGTAAATAGAAGCGTCACTAAGCTTGCAATGCTTTGGAGGTTGAGAATTGGCGGGGCTGATTTGGGGGAATTGTGGATGGCAGACATAGGACGGTCCTATTGCGCGACAGTTACGATTTGTGGGGTTCCCGCGACGTCGAAGCGTGCGGATTTACCGTCTAGGGTGTTGAGGCGCCAGGCAGTGCCTGCCACAGCGTCACCCGGCCGGATCAGATAGATTTGGCTTAGGTGGGTACTGCCAGTAGGAGCCACCGAAAGAAAACGTTCACCGCCTCGATACTCGATCCCTATCACAGTGAATGGTGGGGGCTGAGGTGCGGTGACACTGGTGACGGGCTTTTTGATAAGTGGTGATTTGCGAGGTACTGGTTTCGTTTTGGGGAGCGCCACGGGCGGTTGTTTGACCTGGGATTTACTCAGCTCTTGAAGGCGGTTGTCGATGGTCTCCAGACTTGCCTTGAGCACTACCAATTCGCCTGAAGATGCAGAGTTGCGAGACAACTCCTGTGTCGCTTCTGTTGCTTGCTTTGCGTAGGCCTGAGCGGCGTCGATCCTATTGGACAGCGCCTGCTGGCCGGAGCGGAAGTCTTCGTTGGACACTAGGTGCTTGCCATCAACGGCGTCCAGGCGCTCATCTACTTTGCCCAGCCGAGTCAGCAGTGCATCCAGCGACTCTTTGTCGGCAGTCGCGGCTAAGCTATTGCTGAGCTGGAAAAGTTGATGATGCTCATAGCTCAATATGCCCGCCAGAATGACTAGGCAGACACTGAGAATTGCAGTGGTTCGAGTAGGGCGTGGTAGGTTCATGGGCATCCTCGCGCGAAAACGAGGCAACCCTCTCAAACGGGCTCATTTGGCGCAGCAGAAAATAGGTTTCCCAGTGAATATCTTTTTTTCAAAGCTTGCTCTCCAGACTCCAAAACGCTACTAAAAAATGTCGCGATAAAATACGTTGTCACCCCAATCAGCCCTGGAAGGCTCACCATGACGTTTTACATCTCTCCGTCTTACGATTCGTACTATTCCTGCCCAAATGGTCATAACAACAACAGTGGCGCGACCCATCTTGATAACCAGACGTGGACATGCACTGAATGTGGCCAATTGATCAATATCACCATGACCGACTATTCCGGCGTCATGCATATCGTCCAGCGTCATCCTGCAAACACCATCCGCATTGGAAACTACATCGTGTGGGATAGAGGCAATAAGCTTCTGAACATTGGTGAGGTCTACGGCTCCAATGCCCCCACTGGTAAAAAGCAGGCCACGCACTGGAATTTGGTTGTAGAAGGTTACGGCCTTGGAACGATTCCGGCTAACCAGTACATCAACCGGATCTGACACCCGCCCCCCGCGAGGATAGGCCTATGCTCCTATTTGACCCGCTACGCGACTTTTTCCAGCGCCGTCAGATCGTACGCCTCGATGCGTTAGCCGGCGGCGTACAGCTGTTGAACCTGCGCAGCGAATCCCCCAGGGGCAGCTTCGTGTTTCCCGGTACCGACTGCCAGGACAACATCGAGGTCGGTAGCCGCCCGGTTGGCTACGTCGATTACGGCATCAGTCCGCTGGGCCGGGCACGCGGGCGACACCGGGGCGAATTTTCCTACCCAACGATACGGTTTAGCTGCTTGTATTCATCCCAATCGATACCAAGCGCATCCGCGATTTTACGGTGCTGATCCAAGCGCCATTCATTAGCCTGCTCCGGCGACTCGGCGACTAGGCAAATCACGAACTCATCGACTTCGAGTCCGCGGCTTCGAGCAGCCTCTGCGAAAACCACAATGCGCTGCTGTTCGCGGTATTCATCAACCGTTATCCCGCAGGCCTCAATTACGGCTGGATTGACCGACTCGATCTGAGTTAGCGCGCGAGGGTTTTCAGCGAAAAACCTACTACGGGCAGCCTGATACCGGTTTTCAATACTCATCGATTTTTTTTCCTAGCCATACAGAACTAAAGTGACGACAGCGCCAATCGACAACGCGAGCGCAATTGGAAACGGAATGTAGAAGTACTTCACCTGCATCCAGTCTTTTAACGTGGCTATGACGTTTTCCCTCAACTCTGCGCCTGATCAGTGGGCACTGTTTTTCCCGCAGTTAGCGCAGCAAAATGCTCAATCAGCTCTGGTTCTGCACCGGCCCATTTCATGGCTTCAGACATATCGTTGAAAGCACGCTGACGGCTGTCAGTTCTGCTGAGGCGACGTTTCCGCTTCTCAACTTCCAACGTCCATGCTTCACCTGTTTCGCTGATCAGCTTGGCAGCGGTGATGCTGCCGTTTTTGGAAGCAATGAGCATTTGGCTACTCCAAAGGTATCGCTGATGCTGAAACCGCATCCTGGTACTGCCACCGGCCCAATCAAGGGCCGGTGGTGTGCAGCGAACCTTTCCGTTAACTGGTTAGGTCGCTGAGACGTCACTCAGCGACTTATCCAAGGCTGCTGGTGTTACTCGGTCACGGACTCGAAACTTGTCAGGTCCAGATGCCCTTTCTCCTTCTCGGCAGGCAGGATCTCTGCCAACTGCTTGATAGTGGAAATATGCACATCAACCATGGCTTTCATCAGGTCACGGGCTGCCTGCTCGAATCGTTCATCTTCTTGCAGTGGAAGAGGCAAGATGCCCGGCAGATACGTTTTGCCAAACCCACCATAGCCACCATCGGCACCGTGGAAGGTATGGGTCGTGCTGAGGGTTGCCGATTTAACTGTAATGGTCACGATGTCAAACGGTGACTTAGTGGTCTCGGCGCCCTTGTATAATTCTTCTCGAACAGCGACAGCTTCGACCTGAATCAGGGACGCGGCCCCTTGGCCACAGTCTGATTGAATACGGGTAATCTTTTTCACTATGAATCCCTTTTTGAATTTGACGGCCAGAACTGCCAGTCTCTACTGACATGGCCCGCACTAGGCGGGCTGATAGTCAGCGGTCGATTCCTCGAACTACCCGGTGTACGTCCATGAGGTGGTCTTGCCACGAAACGGAACCTCAAGATCAGTACCGACGATTTGGACCGGCTTTACTGGGTTGATCGGCGGATTCCCAATAACCTTGCCAGACACTTGGCCTAGCAGTTCAAGCGTCCCCTGATTCAACACGTTGCGGGAAACCTGGCCATGGACGATGGCGTGACCGCCAGCTTCGATAATTAACCCGCCTGATAACTGTCCACGGGCAATCAAAACCCCTCCAGCGCGCACGTAAGTGGTGCCAGTAACTTGACCAGAGGTCTCTTGGGTATCGGTAACAATCAAATCGCCTACGTGCTGCATCTTGAAACTCCTGCCTATGGATAAAGGACTTTTCTACGTCCTCGGCCCCGGCTGTTTGACGGCCAGGGCTTGGGTTACAGCGGACGCGTTCCTAGCTGTTCCAGACCTTCCAAACAGGCTGCGATGTCTCGCATGCACTAATCCAATCGCCGATCTCCTGAATCATTTCCTGGGCTCGTTGTTCGTCTATTTCGCCGCTATCCAATTGCTCCCATACGAAGCCCAGGAACGCACCTACGTCGTGAGGGAATTTCACGTGGTCTTGATGTAAGTTCGACTCAAGGAACGGCGCACCTTCTCGATCAGCATCACCATAGATCGCGACGTGGGAAATGTGCCATCCAGCTTCGATTTTCTGTACCGTGAGCGTCGTGTTCGCTGACCACCGACGCGTCCAATAAGTAAGCTTGAAATCCATAAGTGTTCCTTAGCTTAAGGGGGGAGGCGCCAACGCGGCGTTCCTCTACGGCCTCAGCCCCGCAGGTGCGGGGCTTGGGCTTTTCCTACCTTAGTGGGACTGATGCTTCTCCATATAGCGAAGCACCTCGAATCGATCAGCATGGACCAAGGCGCATGCTGAATAATCACCTTCCCAAACAGCCGTAGCCCAAGTTCCCTCTAGCCCTGCATGCCAGAATGCTCCCCATTTCCCATTTGGTAGCTCCAGCAAAAGCCATTCTGGAAATGGACACTTCCGTGCCAGGCTCAAAACATATTCGTCATGATGCGGTTCGCTCGGCATTCCCATACAGTGTTGCTCCTTTTTCCTATCTAAACCTGCACTTCGGTTTCAGCATCACCGAGCCCATAAAGCGCATCCTCGGGAGCGTGAAAATACGCTGGCTTGCCTTGGCGTCCTTGATTGGTGCCCGCCCCATTCGGGTGGAGGGTGATAGTTACAGCTTCTTCATGCCCCGCCTGGACCTTGGATAGCCACCCGGAAACCGACAGATCTTAATTTTCTTCATAAGGACTTTTACATTGTGGCTGTTACTGTTGAAAGCCAACTTAGGAAGAGGGCTTTCAACAGGACCGGCTAGCCAAGCCATCGATCGTTGTGCCAGATTTACTTGGCTGTACTGCTCGGTTGTGATGGGGATGAGGCTGCTTGCAACACTTGGGCATCGCAGGTGAGTTTGCTGGAGCGCATTTCATAATGACAAGAGCTTGCGTCCACAGTCACCACAACTGGCTGGCCACCAAAGCCGACGGCGTATGGCTTAATCACAACCTGATCCACCGGATTAAAGGTGCCAGGCAGACAGACCATGTAACCTACAAATGCCAGCGCGAGCCCTATGATGTTTTTGTTCTTTTCGCCAAATGGGGAGTTGATCAGTAGAAAGCCGAGTCCAGTGCAGAGCATCGCCATGCCAAGGGGAAAACTTCGGAAGACCATGAAACACGCCGCGAAAAAGACGAAGACAATGCACACGTTTAGGCTTGTCAATCGAACGAATTGCGACGCGGTTGTGAATTTTTTTGGCTCGTTGGTGTTGGCTTGATTCAAAGTACCCTCCTTGGGTGCTATGGCGAAAAATGGTTTGGGGGGCGATAGACTAGCTAGGAGCGGCCGTTTTTCCTATCCACTTCGGCATGCAAGTGGTTTCTGTTTAGAGCCGGCTAGCGGCTCACTTTGCCCGAATGCACGTCGAGGTAAAGTCGATTGGCTGTGGTCATGCCGCCGCAGTACATGAAATACATACCTTCACCTTTGACAGGCGATGCCATCCACCCACCGATTTCTTCGAAGTCACCGGCGGTGCAGGTGCCATTGTCTATAAGCTCACGGGTTGCTTTGGTGAACTGGGTGCGGTAGAGAGGGTAATCATCCGAGTTTTTGACCAGTACGTCTTCACCGGAAGCACCCTCCCCTGGGTCTGCAGGTCTGTCTTTTGTAAGCGACTTTGTAGGCACCCACTCTGCGAACATCCCGTTATTGATGCCGTTGCTGGCGACGCACGCGGAGTTACCGCTCTTCACGTATTCACTGAAGCCACCCGAGCAAGAAGCTGAGTAGGGCTTGGTTACGCGGACCCAAGCGCCTTTCGTCTCCAAAACCTCCACGCCTTCGCGGAACATTAGCTGGCCAGCAACCCCACATTTAACGGACGGACAGGTATGACGCGCCACTCGGTCGGCAGCTACCCAGAGACTCGGTTCTGCGACAGCAATGTTAACGGACGTCAATAAGGCCATGGCAGTGAGCAAGGCGGGCCTTTTGGTTGCGATTTCCATGTCGTCATTCCTTTGTTTTCGCGGACGCGAAAATGGGCGTCCTCCTACTAAGCCGCCCCGCTGCGAGGGTAGGACTTGGTCGTACCTAGGCCTTTTCCTATTTAGTGGGAAGCGTCTTCAACCAGTTCAAACGCGTTGCCCAAGATAGACGGGCGACGTGCAGTGCCAGCCAGCTTTCGGCCATCGGACAGGACCACTTCAGCACGAATAAGCCCATCACGGATGAGATTGGTTGGATGGTCGACCATAACGGACCAGGTACGATGTGGCTCGTTATAGAACAGGGTAGCGATGACGCCGGGATGCGCTATAGGCGTTTCACGGCCAGGGGCGCTGTAGATCAGGGTCAAGTCGATGGGGCCGATGTAGTCCATGGTGCCTTTCATTCCTTCAAAAAGTGAGGCGCGAAAGCCGCGCTTTGTTAGCAATGGGCCGGTTGTGCAGCGATTTTTCCTATGCGTCAGCAATTTCGGCCCGCATGATGGTTATCATCGGTAAGAGCTGCTTTCGAATTTCATCAATCAACTCCGTTATCAGCTCACATTCACCCTTCGTAAAACGCCAAAATGGTGCGCCGCGTATATCGGTGAGCGCATTAGAATCTATGCGCCAAGGCTGGACTTTATGGTGCTTGCTGTCCGAATGCGCATACACCTCATGACGAAGGTCCATCAGCCGCTTATGAAGAGCTTTCGAGCCCTGATTATCAGGAAAAACATTTTCAGGTAGATTTGGCCATCCGTAGCTTTTGGTGAATGCTCTCGCATAGCTAACAACGAGTGCCGTAACAAATGCGGATTGCTGCATGTAGATAGAGCCCCGACGTTCCCAAGGTGCTGAGTGCCAGCCTTTTTTCAGTAGATGTTGGGCATATTGGCGCGCAAGCCCAAGATCCTCGGCAGCGACGTAGAGGCGTTCATACAGTCTCTGCTTCTGCTCACTAACGATGTTTAGAATGTCCATTTCATCAGGCTTATCCTATCGATCTAGATAGCGTTCCGACCACCCGCGAGGAAAGTAATATGCTCGTATGAAGGCTCCAAAGATCGATACACACCGTGTTCCTCGGCGTATTGACGAAGGTGCCGATTGCAGCCCAAATCCCAACTTGCCACCTCAACATTCCAACCCATTTTCACGGCTCTTTTCAGCGCCGGAATGAAGCCTTCGCCATCCAAATGACCATTGCCGTCGCCCGTCAAAAGCAGGATTGTTCCAGGTGCGTTTGCGTCAATCAGACGTTTCAGCATGGAGTATTGTATAGCTTGATCGACCGCTACCTCGCCGCCTCCGATAGCCCCTCGCTCTTGTACCTCGACCTTTACTCCAAGGTTGTCAAAATAGCTCCATAACACGTCATTGTTCGGTGGTAGCGATCCTCCAACAAATGCAAATTCCATTTGCCGACCGTCGACAACAGTCATCAGCAATTTCTTAAAATGAACTCGAAACTCACGCTCGTGGCCGGGCTCTTTCAGGCTGCAATAGTTTTTCCCCACAAGCCAGATGTTGGAGTTATCCCAAAAAACGTTCAACGACATGTGCTCATTCCCTCGATCATCGAACGCGAACGCCGCGCTCTGGTACTGCCAAAGCCCGCGACTGGGCGGGCTTGCGGGTGCAGTGATTTCCTCGAACTATTCAGTTGCCGCATCAGGCATGGCGTCAATGCGCGCATAGAGCTGGTTGATTTGCTCCTGCATCGCTCGATTATCTTCCTCGTTTGCGTCAATCTCGTCAGATAGCTAATTGATCTTGAACAGCATCTGTTCTTTGGTCATGTCGCTCGCGCCCTCGTGAATACTCATGTCGTTTTCCTTGGAGTCAGTGCAGTGCGACGACCGAACCAACGAAGCGCTCTCTCAGAACCTCACTGTCCGACTCGACTACTGCTGTAACGTTGGAATCAACTTCATCCTCGCCCTGGTCGTGCGTCGGGATCGAGGCGCTTCAAGCGCCGGATCAGTTCCTTGACTTTCATGGGCCGTTTTCCTTCGGCTAGCGATCTATGTCTTGCCTCGCTGCTCGCGCCACTTGCGTTCTTCTTCCTTGAGGTCGATGCCGTGGACGCTTTGAAAGAACTCAAGCTGGCTATAAAGCTTGAGCTGGACTCGCGCCGAATCATGACGACATGGCATGCTCAGATCTAGTTTCTCACCGCCAAATGCTTCTACTGCGGAGGACAACAGTCCACCGAGCAGTACCCACGCTTCAAAAGCAACATCGAGCAGATCCCTGTTAGGAAACTGCGGAACCATCCAAGTGCGCCAGAGCGCCGGTACGGAATCGCAATCCGGGCCAAGTCCACGCAATATCTCGTTTTCTCGACACATCGCCTTGTAGCGCTCGTACGCCTCATCAGATCGTTCCCATGGATGCACGCGGAACGGGAGCACCATCTTTATTTTAGTGCCCTCCATAGTCCCGATCCTCCCGTGGCTGCTGAGATTCAAGGCTCCGTGATGAACCACAAAGTCACGTCGCTTACCAAGCGTCCTGAATAGGTCGTTCATGGAGACCGTCTCTAGCAATATCTCGATCTTGCCTTTCACGTCAGAATGCCTCTGTAAATCGTTCCGCAAAGCCTGCGGAACTTCCTTTACGGCACGTAGGAACGAATTGCATGAGTAGCGGAAGGGTTCTGGCTCATGGTAATTCGTCTCCATCTGGTGCAAATACCAGTGGCACTCTTCCCATCGGTCAAGAGAGAGCTGCAGTTTGCTATGAGCACAAGACTTCATCGTTCCTCCGCTGAAACCTGCTGATTCTTTCGACTCCGGGTCCTTCACGTTTTTCCTATGCCGATCTGCGTTTGCCGATGCCCTTGCGAGCCTCACAGTCGCACCAAAGGTATTTGGGTATTTCGCAGAGTCACAACGACTACTGCGTTCGTGATCTCGCCTGAGCTCTTCGATGACGTTTACGCTCAGCTTTTTCCAAACGAGCTATGTCGCTCATAGTCATTGGGACAACCGAGGCGTGGCGCTGCATATCAGCCGTAGTGTGGGAGTGCTTTTCAACAAATGGGCTCACCATTATCCATTCGTTAATGATCGCTATGTGGCCATAGCTTTTAAAGTACTCGTGCCACTGCATGAAGAAATCATTTTTAGTACCTGGGGCCTTGGCCAGATACGCAGTCTCGCAAGCTATTGCGACGTTGCGTAACGCATCCCCGCGATTAGCCGTAGCTGGTAGTTTTACATCTAGATCCAATACGTCGCCTGGCATGGCCTGCATGGTGGTCAGCTTGAGCAGTATCTGAAAGAAACGCTCAGAGAATGAAGGATGGACTCCTGCCCCGTCATTCGTGTTCGGAAACGTTCTTATGATCCAGAACAGCACGTAAGTGACATAGCAACGAATATCGATGTCCTGGATGCCTGGGAGCCATTGCTGAACAGCGCGGTATACTGCTGCCGCAGCGCATAGGTCAGCGTCATGTTCGAAAGCACGTAGCACATGGTCATGTGATCCAAGTTCGATTTGGACCTGATGATGTGCGCGAAACAAATGAGCGTATTCGTGCGCCAAGACCCATGTGAGGCCTATTTGAGGAAACAAATCTGGCAAGCCATCCAGATAGTCCTCATTTCCTGCTTTGACCTTCGATGATGGTATGGCCGTATCAAAGCAGTGATTAATCATGCCTTGGCTGACCACAATAAGGCCAAGCGGATTGGCCTCAGCCTTGATTTGATCTGTTGTGAGCACAAAAAATTCTGGGACCGGTACGTCCACACAAAACCTTACGCGCATTAGTTCCAATGCTGACCGCGCTCGCTCAAATACAGAGGCTATAGCTGCACGCCGCAAAGGATCTGTGACGCTTTCGAGATACTCACTTACAGGTATCGTCCGGGCATCGCTAATCTCCATGAAGTTTTCCATCAGGATTTCCTTTAATCGGACGCTAATCCCATGTGCATGACATACCACGCACCGATGTCCATACAACCTTCCCCAACGTAACGGCCGCCAAGACGACGAAGAAAACCCTGCTTAGCTTCCTCCGTGGACAGCCTCAACCAAGGGCTATCGTCGCCATACGAGACCAAGAGCTGTCCATTTGGTGCACGCTCGGCTTTGTATTGAGCGAACTCTGTTTCACCGTCAACGGCTTCATGGAGGGCGTACACGTCCTCTACGTCCGTCTGCACAGCGCCATCGAGCCATTCGTCAAAATCGGTCAGTGTGTGCCTAGCCATTGTTGATTTCCTCAAGTTCTCGGGGGCAAAAACCTCACCCCTGGACGGACATTTCAATATCAATTCTGACTAGCGGAAAATTAGAAGATCGATTCATTACTCAGAAACCTAACCTTCATCGTCGCCTCCCGAAGGATCATCGTCACTGTAGGCCGGCCGATCCTCATATTCGCCTTCTGAACGATCATCGTTCTGCCCAGCCTCAGACTGGTCATTATTTTCACCTACTGAACGATCATCGTTCTGACCGGCTTCAGACCGATCATCATTTTCTGTGGCACTTGCTATGGCTACATGAGTAAAAGCCGAAAGCGATATTATCGCTACAACCGCAAGCAGAGCCAAACGCTGGAAAGCTATCTTCATTTTCACTTGTTCACTCCCTTCATTGCTGCCGCAATGTTGTGAGTTGATAACTGATATACGCCCATTGGGTATAGCCTACTTCTGGGAGCTGAACGGTCAGGGAAAATCGCAGGCAAAAAACCCCCGTGAAGAACGGGGGTTAGTTTGGGGTAGACCATCAATTGAGTGTCGGGGGTACGCCATCGCTGAGATGCGTGCTGAATTCGGATGCGCTGGCATTTTGATAATGCCGGTCGATCATCGCATCCGAACTCTCTTTGGTGACGACTGTAGAGGCCAGCAGAGCTTGTTTCGGGTCAACGCCTGCCTCCATCATTTTTGCTGCAAGTTCGTCCTTAGCATCCAGCGCTGCGTGAACGTACTGCTTGATACCGTCTTTCATTGTCACTTTGCCCATGGCTATTTCCCCAGGATATGCCCGTCCGCGAATGGCGGTTGGTAGCCGTCCAATACTAGTTCTATCAGGAACTGCCTACCAGCAACGGCGGGCATCCAGGAAAATCTGAAGCGAATTACAGCGAGAGCGGGCTATCAACCTCTGCCCTTACGCCTAGCGCTTCAATCTCTCTGGAGACTTCGTACGCATCGCGATGCTGGAAACCACTGGCAGCCGCATCGAGGCGCAAACGGACAAAGCCAGGATCAGAGCGCATGCAATCGTTCACCTCCTCACGCACATCATCAATGCACATGTCAGCATTGATACAGATGGTCGTTGGCTTAGCCGGAGCGAGGGTTGCCTGAAGCTTCGCTGAAGCCGTATTCCAATCCTTATATTCATGGGCCGCCGCTATGGCTTCGAGCGCTTGGGAATGGCTGAGAGGGATATTTTGTGATGCGAGGTGGTTGCGCAGGCGCTTGGCTTGCGACTTGAGGTTTTCAATCGTAGTCATGATGGGTTCTCAGAATACCGGCTCGCAATGCGCGTCGTCCCTCCATTGCGACCAGCCGGTGAGAATCACCATTAGGATGTGAACCTTGCTTTCACCATGCCAATCGGAGGAGGGGGCAGGCAGCAAGTCGCCTGCCCAAAGGGTATTGCAAGCGCCGCTGATTATGAAGCCAAAAGATCACGGAAAATTAGTCTTTGGCCTGCAGTTCTTTTTCAATGTTGGCCAGGTCTTGTGCAAACGCCTGATCGAGCAGGCTCGGTTTCTTTTTCCAAGGTCTTGTTTCCGGTTCCGGCTCTGCTGCGTAAAGCGTCACAGCATCAGGATTCGCTTGCAGGTGCCGCTCGAACTGCTCCTGCAGCTCTTGTCGCAGTTCTTCTTTGGTCATTCAAACACTCTCGTTTTTATCAGATCGGGTCATTTGTTGCGTCTGGCCAAGTTCACATAGCAACTGCCATGCGGTCCGCCGGGTACGGGCGCATGAACTCCATGCTATCCCCGGCCGGAGCTTTCAACCAATCGCCGTACAGCCCCTTGGGCAAGATCACCACCATGCGTTTTTCATCCTGGGGCTTATGGTAGTCGCGCATGAAGGGATGGTCGTCCGCGTTGATGGTCAACATCGTGTAACTGTGCAGGATCTTCCCGGTACCGGGATCGCGCCATTGCTCCCAAAGGCCTGCGATTCCCAACAGCTCATCGTCCGCACGGGTGATACGAGTAGCAATTGATTTACCCGATCGCCAGTCAGGCTCGTAGATGGCCGCAGCTGGGATGATGCAGTGCTGGGCCTTTCGCCAAGCTGCACGGAACGACGGCTTTTGACTGGCCGTCTCCGATCTGCAGTTATAGGTACTCCGAGCGATTTTTGTGTCCTTGCTCCAGGTCGGAATCAGTCCAAACGAGCCTGACAGCGCTTCTACCGGCGCCGGCGATTCAGCGTCGACGTGTTCCACGCGGCGGATGAAAGGCCCGATATAGCCTGGATACAGTTCCAACTTACCCTGCTTGAAAGGTTCAACATCGAATGTCTCGGCCACTCGATGCGGTGCCGGTGCTTCGTAATGACTGCACATACCGAAACTCCTTCAGGATCCTGACGCCTCAATTGGCGTTTACCGTCCATAACTGGTCAAGCCTAGTGGTGTAGCTCGGACTCATCAACTCCCGACGCATCGCCCAGGTCGGCGCCGCCGGCACAGCGGCAGCGCGCAGCGTGCCGCGTCCCCACCGGTTGTTGATCTCGTCGAGGACACTCATCACCTTGTCCGCAGCTGCTGGCTGCGTGTGGGCAAATAGGTCATCAGTAAACTCACCTGGTTGACGCAGATCCATAAGCAACACCTCAGCCTTGCTGTATCGGAACCCAGAGCGGAACAGGCGTTCCACTGCCTGCGTGGCGGCCTTGGTGATCAAACGCACGTCGTTGGTGGGGTAGGGCAGCTCCACCAACACACCGTTAGCGTAACGGGCTTCGTCAGGGTTAAACATGCCGGTGCGGATGCTGACGCGGATCTTCTTGCACAGCGAATGCTGGGCTCTTAGCTTTTCCGACGCACGCTGCGCGTATGTGGCCACCGCCTCTTTGATCGGCTCGATCTTCTCCAGACGCACGCCGAACATTCTGCTGCAGCAGATCTCCTGCTTGGCCGGCACCGCTTCTTCCAGGGCCAGGCACGACGTGCCGGCCAACTCGCGCACTGTTTTCTCCAGGACAACGCTGAATTTGCGGCCGAGCAAGAAGGGATCAGCCTTGGCCAGGTCCATGGCCGTGTGTATGCCCAGGGCCTGCATGTGCGCCGTCATGCGTCGACCTATGCCCCATACCTCTTCGACAGCCGTGTTGCGTAGCACCCAATCGCGCTTAAAAGGATCGCACAGATCCACGACTCCACCCGTCTGTGCCTGAAGGCGTTTTGCGGTGTGGTTTGCCAGTTTGGCCAGGGTTTTGGTGTGGGCAATGCCCACACCAACCGGGATACCGGTGTGTTTTAAGACTTTGGCACGGATCTTTCGCCCAAACTCGGTTAGGTTGCCGGGCATACCGGTGAGGTCACAGAAAATTTCGTCAATCTAAAGGAAAGATTGTGAACTATGGACATAGCCACAGAGCAGTCATGGTCTGCTGTTGACTCTGATCTCTGATGTCCATACTTCACCTCCATTTTTCCGCGAAAAATCTATGGGGTGCCCATACGTCATTGCATTGATCCAACCCTCTATTAGCTAGCTGCATCGCGTTTGACCTTTTTTCAGCTGACGTCCCTAAGCACTTGCGCATATGCGTAATTGCATGGACTTGACCAGTCGTTTGCATTGACTTGACCAGCACACTGGTTAGCCTTGACCGGCAGAAATCGGCCAATAGCTGCCGTTTAATGCAGCTCCACCGGTGCAAGTTTGCTGAGGAACCTGAAATAACAGGCCAGCCTTCTCCGCTGCAAGCAGTTGCTTGCTTGGAGTGAGGTATATCCGAATCTGCTCACCAGATCTCATGTTGCCTGAATGCGGCAAAAACAGTCGTATCCCGACCTGGCGTTTCTCAGCGTGGTAATCCGCGAAGCGGTTGGTGCACTCTCAGGATCGCGAGCCACACTTGGACATAGCCTCGCGTCCATTTTGCGGATCAAGCTTAAGCTCTAGCTCTACCAAACTGCTCTAAGCCGGAATTTTCAAGAATGCGCAAAATACGTTGTGGTGTTATATCGAGGATTTCAGTGTTACCTGCGTATAGGTAATTGCCGATATAAATTATATTGTCAGCATTGATTGGAAGCTCGACCTTGTTCTTAATTATTCGGCTCAAGAAAACCTCCCGATTGATCCGAAAGATCTTTTTGCCTGTTTCAGGATAGAGCTTTAACTTATCTACCACCTCTTTGCTAAGGTCACTTTCAGACCTCAATCGAAACTTGGTTCTAACCATTTGACTCCATTCGCCAGCTTTATAATGGCGATAGGCTAGAGTCTCAAATAGCTTCATCATTCCCCAGTCGGAGGTCTCAAGAGTTGCGAAGATACCATTAAGTGCGCGGCCTAAATCTGAATACCCAGACCAGTCGTCTTGACACTTGTACCTCAAATCATGCTCGACCTCGTGCCATCCTTCAGAAAGTACCGTTCGAATTTGAACTTCAAACGTATCGTCCAGTACGTCATAAGAATCCAAGAGCGTACTGTTCTCAGAAATCTCAGGGGGAAGCTTAAATATCAGATTGCAACGGTTCGCAGTAAAGACCGAACCATTGGGCGTATCGATGGTGGAGGAGTGTTCGTCGTAGTTAAACGAGTTTTTTAAAACATCCATAGCTACGGCCTGATCGTCAGGGAAATACAGCGCTACTCTCACGCCGAAAGCGTCTTGGATCTTCTTGCCGGTAGGGGTGTATTTTCCAGCTGATTTATTGATTTTCTTCTCTATGGACTCAACACTTTTTGCTCTCGAAAATACTCGGCAAAGCAACCCGATCCTATCAAGCTCGGACTGGATTAAGTGCTGGAGATTGTTGGCAATCAATTTGTCAGGAGAAACGGACATTAGCTGCGCCCCAGCATTGTTTTTATTTCCGAAATATGTTCAAGATTTAGTTCTAGAACGCTGTTTTTTCCACCATCACGTATAAAACGCTGCCGGCGTAATGAAGCAATCGCCTCAAGGATTTCGTCTTGGCCGATGTGTGCAGAGTTGGCGCAAACGATTCTAATGGGCCGATGTTTGTGGAAAGTGGGTCTCCCTTTGGGCCAGAATTTTTCGAGAACTAAGATCTCAGCGTCCGGGAATTTCCTTACTATCGTTGTGTCGTCTACCGCCCTTTGCTGGAGCGCTAGCAGGAGATTTGGGTTATCTGAGTCGCAGCCGAGCGCGTGGATAACACCGCCGTCTTCATCATGTTCAAAGCCGCAATTGAAAAAGCGGCAGTTGATGAAGGACACTTTATCCATGTTCTTGCCGACTAAGGTCACGTCTGAGAAAGAGCAACCAATGAAAATGAAGTTGTTGATCGAATTGGATTTGCCAATATCAACACTCCTGATTTCAATGTTTTCTACTGAACCGTCACAAAGATCAATATCCAACCTGTCAGTAAGCATGATCGTGTAAAGCACCTTGTCCGTTACCGGAAGGAACTCCAGAGAGAACTCCAGCGCGTGCCAAAGGTTTTGTTTCGTGTCATCAGCTCTAGCAATCGTCGCAATCACCGAAGGCTCAATAAACCGCTCGAATCCAGCCCACTCATTAGAAGTGTCATCAATGATTATCTCGGCGCAGAAGTTCCCAAGCACGAACTCATTCACGAAGCCAATACCCTGACCGTTCTCATTACTCCGATCTAGCATTGCGTGTCCCGACAATTTGGTCACGAGTTCCCCGAGCGTGGGTCGCTCATCTGGCTGGTACTGCTTACGACTCTGATCAAGCAACTCATCGTGATTTTTCAGAATAACGTCTGAAATGTATTCTTTCGACTCGGAGGTATAGTTCCTCTCCATCATATCGTTAGCAATAGTCTTAAGAATGGCATACTGATCTTGAGGCAGTACGCGTAGGTCTTGGCGGCGACGCTCCCGCTCAAGCATCGAAGAGAAGTATTTATCCACTATCGAGTTAGGGTTCGCGATTGCCGCATCAAACTCGGCGTTAGAGATGCAACGGAGATAGGAAAGCAGTACGGGATTGCTCAACCTATCGATTGGGAAGTTGACGAGTTTCAATGCATCTAGTCGTGCCGGCGGAACCCAGTCCTCAATGGTGGGCTCGCTAATACGGATACGATAAATCTCGAAGTCTTCGTCATGCTTTTCCACCCATGAGTGGAAGTTATCACCATCGAAAATCGCAGTGCGTCGGGTTGTTAGAATGACCTTCGCCGACTTGGTAAGCAGCTCGCTGATGGTGTCGAGCATGGGTTCGGTATGTTCATACCCATCGTTGTCTTCAGCAGTTTTACTCTGCGGTAAAAGCTCGTCAAAACCGTCGAGAATAACTGGAACGTTGCCGTTCTGAATTTCAGAACGAACCAGACTCGAGCGCAATAGGGGAAAGCTCCGATCAATTTCGTCCAAGAAGACGTAACGGAAAATTTTAGCCTGACGGTTCCTGGCCAGTTCAGAGAACAGCGGAACCATGTCGTCGGAGTTTTCGATTATTTCATTCAGCAGCTCGTGCGCGGTGCACGTCTTACCGAAGCCAGCGGCGGCTTCAATCAAAAAAAGCGCGGGCTTAGTCGATTTTAGCCTTGAATAAATTTCGTTTACGACGCTGCGAGTACCCACCACATCATTGATTGTGTAGTGTGAACTAATATATTCGTACTGACCGTTATCCGAGTGTGTTTTAGCGATCGCATCGGTATAGCGACTGTATTCTCTTTTCAGCTTCTTACGCGTGCTTTCAGCGGAGAAGAAGCCTCTAAAGAGAGTTTGCTCGATGGATTGAGTAGTCGTGTAAGAACGAACTTTGCAGGCATAGCCCGTCTTTTTGAATTCGTTGAAGACCTTTTCTTCGTCGCCATTTGGTCCTGTTTTGATAATGTCGGCGTTATGGAAGTGGCCTGATCTATAGGTAAATACATGGATGCCAGGCTCGTAGCTATCAGCTTCTTCAAAACCGTACTGCCGATACAACCTTCTGAGTTCGCTTACATCAATCATATCTATCCTTGGCATAGGTCATGACGTAAGCATCTTTATTCAAAATTGCTCACGCGCACGGGCGCTGATCCTGAGAAAAAGCGAGACGGTCTTCTTTCGTGGCTTAATGATATCAAGCTTGTACGCGTTCTGGGATACAATTTAGTAGCAGGGTATTCGGGTCACCGAGCGAGTGGGTGGGGAGTCTGAAGAAGCTCAGCGCGGTGATATTGAGCTTTATGAGGAGTTCGTTTTGGGAGCTTTCAGCAATTGGGATGAACGCTGCTTTCGGTACTAACACGCTACGGCGTGGTGGCTGAATGTCTGCACAGCCGATTGCAGTCTTTCGCGAATGACCGCTTCGGGTCGATTCTGTTGAAAAAGTAGCTCCCCTGTCTGGCCTGCGGCAAAATCTCTGCATTGGCCAGCAAGGAAGCACACAGCATGATGGGACAGTTATCGAGTGGGCAGGATCGACTGTTTTACTCTTTCAACCTTGAAGATCACATCCCAGCCAATCACCTTCTGCGAAGCATTGATCAGTGTCTCGATCTGAACGACCTGCGCCATTACCTCGCCGATTTTTATAGCCCGATCGGGCGTCCGTCGATTGATCCTGAACTGATGATCCGCATGCTGATCGTGGGCTATTGCTACGGCATTCGCTCCGAACGGCGGTTGTGCGAAGAGGCCCATTTGAACCTGGCGTATCGCTGGTTCTGCCGGTTGAGCCTTGAGGATGAAGTCCCCAATCACTCGACCTTTTCCAAAAATCGACACGGCCGTTTTCGGGACAGCGATCTGTTTCGCTGGTTGTTCAACGAGGTGCTGCGTCGTTGCATGGATGCTGGCCTGGTCAAAGGCGAAGGATTTGCTGTGGACGCCAGCATCATCAAAGCGGATGCGAGTCGGCAGCGCGGCGTACCGGGTGATGAACAGGTCAACTGGAGCGATCCGGCCCTGAGCACCCGCGCCGTGCGTGAGTACCTTGAAGCCCTCGATGAAGAGGCTTTGGCCGAAACGCTACCGAAGCGTTTATCACTGACTGATCCTCAGGCTCGCTGGACCGCTGCTCCAGGCGGCCCCGCGTTCTACGCTTACTCGACGAATTATCTGATCGATACCGAACACGGCGTCATCGTGGATGTGGAGCCTACACCGGCTCATCGAACGGCCGAGGTTGAGAGCACCAAGACAATGATCGAACGGGTCGAAGCGCAGTTCGACATCAAGCCGGAGCGCCTCATTGGCGATACTGCTTACGGTACAGCGCCGATGCTGGCTTGGATGGTGGAGGAAAAAGACATCGAGCCGCATGTACCGGTGTGGGACAAAACAGAGCGCAAGAACGACAGTTTCTCGAGCACCGATTTCCACTGGAATGAAGAGGCTGATGAATACCGCTGCCCGGCTGGCAACGCCTTGCGCAGCGAGTGGCGAGCCTTCAAGAACGAGCGTTCGCACGTCACCAAAGCCAACACCATCATCTTCCGATCCAGACAGACCGACTGCGTAGCGTGTCCGATGAAAGCCAAGTGCTGCCCGAACACTGCGTTTCGCAAGATCGCCCGCAGCGTCCATGAAGCCGCTCGGGATGTGGCTCGGCGCATTGCAGCAACACCGGCGTATCAGCGCTCTCGCCACGAACGTAAAAAGGTCGAAATGTTGTTTGCCCACCTCAAGCGAATCCTGAAATTGGATCGCTTGCGACTACGTGGCATGAGCGGCGCGACCGATGAGTTCACGCTGGCCGCTGCGGTGCAGAACCTGCGCCGGCTGGCCAAATTTACCTCTCAAGGTCCACCGGTCACGGGATAGGTGCGCCTGCACTAAGCAAAAACCTCAAACTAACCCACTAACTGAGCGGCAGCGGTCAACGAAGGGCCGAAAAACCACTCAATGTGGTGAGTAGGTTCTCCAGTGGTAGTCGTGCCTGAGTTCAGGCGATGTGAAAATCCGACTTTTTCAACAGAATCGGTCGAAAGCGGGCCTTTCTCTGACAACATCGCACTAGCCCGCGCTTAACCCCCACAACACTTCCAGCACATGTTGCGTCGGCCGCTCGACGCCCCCACCACGGTGGGCAATACCGAGTTGACGCCACAATAAGGGCTGTAATGGCCGCATGACGATCCTGGTATCGGGCAATGGCGTGGAGGCTTCATGCGGCAACAACGTCGCACCATAACCGGCCGCCACTAGGCTTTTGATCGCATCGTTATAGTTCAGTTGAATACGCGGCGTGGGCTGCCGTCCATCACTGGCGAACCACTCCGAGGTCAGGCGCGAAAGCCGAGTAGTGTTGTCATTCAGAATCAATGGTTGAGCGGCCAACCAACCAGGGTTCACCACATCCGGGCAATCCCAGCGTGCCGGCAAGAAAGCCATGACCGGGTCCCGCCGCCAGGGCTCGATGCGCAATCCCTTCACCGGGGTCTGTGGCAGCGCGACCAGACCGATCTCCAAAGAGCCCTCGGCAAGCTTCTTCAATGTTTCCTGCGACGTGAGCACCGCGACCCGCACATCGATAGCGGGATGGCGTTGGCTCAATGTCTCCAACGCTTGCGGCATCAGCTGGGCGATCGCCCCGGTGGAGGCACCCAGTCGCACACGCCCGGCCAAGCCCTGCACCTGACGCTGCACGTCCTCAAGCGCTTGCTCTGCATCCGCCAACAGGCGCCGCGCGCGTTCCACCAGCGTTTCTCCAATCGCCGACGGCTGAATGCGCCCACGCGTGCGCGACAACAGCTTGCCGCCAACCCGCGACTCCAGGTCGGCGATATGCAAACTGACCGTGGGTGGCGCGAGGTGTAGCACACGGGCCGCCTCGGCAAACGAACCCAGGTCGGCAATGGCCACCAACGTGCGCAGACGGTCCAGGCTGATTTCGCGCATGAGTCATTCCTTGTTCAGAAAAACTGAATTTCATCGTTTAGAAATTCAACTTTTCCTATCTTAGCCCCCTATTGATGATTGGAGCTCCTGATTTCCTATGTGCGAGAGCATTCCATGGCAAGCCCCCTTGTATTCATCGACGGCGACCAAGGCACCACCGGGTTGCAAATCCACCAACGTTTAAGAGGCAGGACCGATCTGCGGCTCATCACCCTCAGCCCCGAACACCGCAAGGATCCGCAACGTCGTGCCGAAATCATCAACGCCTGCGACATCGCGATTCTCTGCTTGCCCGACGAAGCCGCCCGCGACGCTGTAGCGAGCATCGAAAACCCCGCCGTTCGGGTGATCGATGCGAGTTCGGCGCACCGCACTCATCCAGACTGGACCTATGGTTTTGCCGAGATGGACGCGCAGCAGGCCCAACGCATCGCCACGGCGCGGCGGGTCAGCAATCCCGGTTGCTATCCCACGGGGGCGATAGGGCTGCTGCGCCCATTGCTGCAGGCCGGGTTACTGCCCAGGGACTTCCCGACGAACATTCATGCGGTGTCGGGCTATTCCGGAAAAGGGCGCGCCGGAGTGCAAGAGCATGAGGGAGAAGGCGCATCACAGGCGCCGGCGTTTCAGGTTTATGGCCTGGGGCTGGCACACAAACATATTCCGGAGATTGAGCAGCAAAGCGGTCTGATGGAACGGCCGATGTTTGTGCCGGCCTATGGGGCTTTTCGGCAGGGGATCGTGCTGACCATACCGTTGCAACTTCGGTTGTTGGCGGCGGGCATGGATGCGGTGCGGCTGCATGCGTGCCTTACGCAGCACTACATCGATGCAGACCATGTACAGGTGATGTCGATGCAGGAGGCCAAAGGGTTGACCCACCTTGATCCTCAGGCGCTCAACGGGACTGATAGTTTGCGATTGGTGGTGTGTGCAAATGATGAAACAGGGCAGGTTGTGTTGGCTGCGGTGCTTGACAATCTCGGGAAGGGAGCCGCTGGAGCGGCGGTGCAGAATCTGGATTTGATGGTTGCAGGAATATGACTCCGACTACCCACTGGCCCTCGAGTCTACGGTTCGAGTTTTCGAGCGGTTGTTTCCTCTCTGCTCATGGTCTGGCAACGACGGCATTAAACGAATCGAAAACAGAATCCACGCGTGTCAGCAGTTTGCAATCCATTCAGGCGTGGGGTTAAACGGTCGTTCACGACAGGCATCAATTGGCCGATTGCAGCCCTTCGCGACAGGCAGTTATCGATCCCAAAGGGACACCGGAGCAGGTTATCTACCAGCTGTGTGTTTGGAGGTGTGTATTGTTGAATTTGCCGCTACCCTTCTGGGACATCACGCAATAAGGACTATGCACATGAATGTCGGAATGGCTCATGCGATTGAGGCCGCAGAAAGCGAGTATTTGTGTGCCCGCGTCGAGAGTTTGTCTCGGATAAGTGGAAACCCTTTTGGTGCTCGTGTGTTTTTCAACGAAGCTTTTCCATGCTTTCAGGTGAAGGCATCACCTAGCCCGATGCTCAATCGCATCTACGGCGATAGTACTGACAGACCCAAGCCACTACTGAGCTTGCTCAAGGAGTCAGCAGAGTATTCGACAGTAACGCCTCTTATCGGAAAGGCCTCGACTTTGAAACAGTACGCTTTGGTGGGTGAGAGGCGGCTGGAGCGTCTGAGGGGGTGGACGCATCTGCAACTCGCGTGCACCATCGAAAATGTGGTCTTGAATCACCACTCATTCGAAATCGAAGAAGCCACCTCACAAACGCTTCCTGAGTTCGCAACCGTGCATGCGAGTGGATTTCATACCAAGCCAGAGCATCTTCAGTTGAGCCAGGCTTCGTTCGCAGGACTGATGTCAAATGAACGTCTGAAAATCTACGTTCTTAAAGCTGATGGAAAGGTCGTGGCAGGAGCGTTGATGTACCTGGCCTGCAATGGAGTTGCCTACCTTGGGACGGCTGCCACCCGAAAAAATGCACGAGGCCAGGGCTACCATGGAGCCCTGATATCTCATCGGGTAGAGCAAGCAAAAAAACACGGCAGTCTTGTGATCGCCGCAACCGCGCTTCCCAGCTCGCAAAGTCGCCGAAATTTGCAGCGTACAGGGCTAGCGACATCCCACGCTCAAGCGCTATATCGCCTGGTAGATAGCTGAAGTCTGCTCTTGGCCGACTTCTGCCGGTGAAAGACTCCTAGCGTGCTGGTCAAGTCCAACGCATACGCCTGGTCAGGTCGAATGCAATTGACTGGTCAGTGGCATTGCAAACGGGTGGTCAAGTGGAATGCAATTACGCACGCATACACATCAACTCCTAGGTCAGAATCCATCTTTGGGTACGGGCGGCTTGGGTGGACCTGGTGCGACTAATTCCAGCTAGAGGGTTTTAACCTTACTTTGCACACGCCACCGTGTAACTACGATTGGAGTCACGCCCACACCGAGACATTTTTGAAACGCGCTGTCGCTGGCAAGAGATGGGGATCGAGTCGTCCTGCGAGCTCTTCGGACCGAGGAGCCCAGAGATTTGCGTGGAGTCGCATTGGAAGATGTGGAATTGGAGTGGGGTCCCAGCCTACACGCTCATGCACGACATGGCCGTCCACTGACCACATGATACGGTCCGGTCGCCAGTCAACCGTGTAGACATGGAAGTCCGAAGTAGCATCGAAGCCGAGGTCGATACGACAAGGCGAACCCCTATAGCCGAAGTTCATTGCTGCGTCATCGTCACCTGGGTTGAAGTAGACGTTTACCAGCATGCTTCGAGGATCATCTCCTGCCAGTTCTACATCAATCTCTTGCCTCGGTGCATCTCGGTGAAGGAAAAAACCAGTGATGAGGCCAGATCCGCTGGCGGCTTTTATCTCAGCCTCAAAGCGACCGTATCCGAACAGTCGTTTTGACGCGAAGGCTCCCGAACGGTACTGCCTGGTTCCAGTGGCAACCTTGCTGACGATGAGATGGGCACCGTCCTTATCATGAACGAGAGCATCCTGCGAAAACGAGACCAAATTCCCCGGGAAAGTCTCGACGAGCGTGGGAAAAGACGAGGTCGCTGTAGTCATTTCGGAGAAAACGAGCAGCTCCCCTACAGGTGGTACGGGGCGATTCGAAGGTATTTTCGGCTGCCACCCATATTTTGCCGAGAGGACCCAAGGTGACTCATCTAGCAAGGAAATCTGCTGGGGATGCAACGGGGCAATCCGGTGCGCGCCGTCTTCTCTACCGACTCGAAACATCCTCAGGCTCCGTGGTGTTCCAACTGGGAAAGACTGCACGGGCTCGGTGAGTCTGAGAAGCCTGCAGATCGGTTCCCACAATCCACTTTCTGACTCGTCATACGACAGAATCGCGGTGCGCGAAGGCGGTAGAGCCCCCTGCCGTGTCTCGCACCGAAACACTGCCTTCGCTTCCATAAGAAATCTTACGTCAGTCGTTGTGGTCATGGCTTCCATGGCCTCCGGCGTTAGTGGAGCGTCAACAAGAGCGTCGAACATCTCGAAAAGCTCCAACAAGTCTTGCGGTCGAATTGCGTCTTCATCACCATCGAACACCCGCACTCGCAACCCCAGCATCGACAAAGCCATTGCGAGCGGTTCATGCTCACCGCGGGTGGTCCAAGCCAACACCGACAACGCCCCCGCCCGTTCGGGTGCCATAGGGCCCGAGCCTGCATCAACAATCCCCGCTCGCGCTAGGTAAGGAAGCACGGAATAGGAATTGTCCGAGCCGCTGTCCTGTCGCTGTAATATCACAGGCGAGGAGAGGGCGAGTGCACCGAGCTCACCAAAGCGATAGTTTAACCACATGTCCACAGGGCCAATAACGGGCATTGCCCGTAGCAGCGCTGCCGCGCCCTCACGCGACAAGATGTAGCCGGAGAGAAACCAAAGTCCCCGCACCGGTCGGAACAGTGCATCGCAGAGGTCAACACGTTCTGCTGTTCCCCCGGCATCTTCATAGGACAGATACAACAAACGCGGACCTCCTTCAGCACAACAGCGTTGAATGGCAGCACGCCAGCCGCAGGAGATTGCTGCCGCTGCACCTGTTTTGAACCAAACGTCGTCCTCGAGCACCAGCACATAATTGTCTGCCCCGCATGCGATGGTCTTCCAAACCTCCACGTGCGACCTCGCTACAGCTATCTCCTGCCGCGTCATTTTTATCGGCTCGTTGATAGGAAAACACTCTTCAAGCCTTGCATCCGGCTGGACGTAAAGTTGGTCACCAATGCGATATGTCGAGTCGACATCGGCAGTTGCGGCGACGGCGCGGCCGTCGCGAGCATCCACTGCCGCGAATCGTCGAGCTATAGAGGCAAGGGAAACATCGTCGGCCGTACGGAACCGCCGAAGTTCTCGGACCACACGCCGCCATCTACGCGGTTGCCGGTCAAGGTTGACGATTAAAATCGAGTTGATCAGCCCTTCGCCCGTACCAAAGGCCGAGATTTTCCCACCCGGAAAAATGCTCGCTATGGCACGTAGAAACCGAAATGCTATCCCACGCAACATGCCAGAGGCGTCCCTAAGATTCATCGAAACTTCCTACTCCAGATAGCCTCAATGGAAGTCCATGTTGCGCCAGTTGCGGGCGTCGTTACGGTAGGAAAGGTCCCAACGTGTTTGCGCAATTGACTCCCAGTCATTTAACAATTCGAAGTCGAGAGGTGCCCCCCTAATCATCAGATCACGTGCGTGCGCGGCTAAAGAAGCGGTGATATTTCCGGGACCAGTCGTCTCTTGGATCTCTGGGAAACGAGCTTTGCCTAAAAGCTTCTCGGTCGAGCGAGACAGCGCTCGCTTCAGTAAGGGGTGATGGGCTGGCGCAGCTATTGGATCGTTGTTGACATAAAAGATGCGTTCGTCTGTCGGTAGATCACTTCGCCAGATCTCTGACGCTGGCACCATGCTGCAAGATGGGATGTCGTAGCAAAGCGGCTGGACCTTAAGCGCGCTGTCATGGAAAAGGTATCTCCAGTTGTCTCCAAGCAGTACGTCATCTGCATCGACATAAAGTCCACCTTCTGCAACCAAGACGCACATCCGCAAATAGTCGCAGCGCATTGCCGGATGGCGACATCGGGCGAATGCCTCTTGCTCCGACTTTCCATACCACTCAGTAATGTACTCGGCAGCGGATACGTCGTTAAACATCCGGAATGCAAAGCCCTCCGCGCTTAGCCTCTTCCAACTGTTAATACAGGCTTGAACGTCTTCCGGCACATCATGCGGATCGTGCCAGTACTGTACGAGTGTCTTCGGAATACTCGAAGCCAGGTTCGATCCGGTAACATTCGAAAATGCCGAGCGGTTCAGCTGATGCAGCGTGAGGTTTCGGATAAAGGCGGATCGCAGACGATCGTCCTCCTCGAATCCCAGTGGGTATGAATCCATATAATGTTCGCTTACTCAGTAAGGGGCATACATCGGATTGGGGCGTCCGACTGATGCCCCTTCCGGCGTGACGCGTGGCGCAACTACCGCTAGTCTTCAGCGAGTAGGTAATCACGCGATCTTTGACAGAAAGGTCATGCGGACTGAAGTGAATGTGTTCGACGGTAGCCAAGGGATCTCTCTGTAAGAACAAGCGTCAATGTCCATAGGTGCCCCCGTTACTTTGGGCGTCCGCAGTATGCAACTTATTCTTATCAATTGAATACACTTCACTGGCACAAACCATTGATTCTATTAGGGTCATTACGCGTTCTGATAGCTGACCATACAGCGCGTAATTGCTGCTGAAGGCGACAATTCCGTGGCGCCTCAGCGTGTCCTTGATTTGAAAATAGGGCGCACCCATTTTGACGAAGGGCTTGGCGTCGTAGCTGCGCGCAATGACGCAACCATCGTTGTTGCTCAACACCACGATCGGAGTGCTGGCAAGATCTGGCCGAAAAACACGTTCGCAGCTGGCATAGAAACTGTTGCAGTCTGCGAGCGCGAAAACCGGCAAGGCTGTATTGGGGGCGCTCATGATGAATGCTCATGGTCGCGCACGCTGTAACTGACTACGCCCCATATCACCAGCTCGTCCCCTTCCATCACGTACCTGGGTGGGAATTTTGGATTTTCGGCTATCAACACCACCTGGTCATCACGCATGTAAAGGCGCTTGCAAACGGACTCGGTATTAAGAGCTGCAATAACGATATCGCCATGACGCGCCGTTTTACTTCGATCAACGATTACCAAGTCACCGCTGAAAATGCCGGCACCTTGCATACTGTCGCCCAGGATCTTGGCTAAGTAGACATGCGGCGCGCGGATTTCAAAAAGCTCGTCCAGCGATATTAGCTTTTCAAGGTGGTCCGCTGCCGGCGATGGGAAGCCTGCAGAAACTTGACAGGAGTACAGCGGCAATAATTCACCACCGCTGGCAATGGGACCAATGAGGGTTGCGCTCATAAAACTGGCCTGATGAATAACTGTATGGATAGACAGTTAACTGCTTGCTCAATGCCACGTCAATTTGATCCGACCGAATGTCGGTTCACTACCAATTATCACCTTGAAAAAAAGGCCACCCGGGGGTGGCCTTGAGGTCATACAGCAATCAATTGTCTAGCAAGCGCCATCTCTACCGAATCCCCATCCTGGTTTAACGAATCGAGACCAGACTCTGGAACGTCTCCCGACGTACTCTGTGACACAGCGATCTTCTTGGCCATTAGTTGCAGGCAGGTAACCTGGGAGCTACCTGCGTAGCCAAAAAAAACCACCCGCACCGGCATTCTTTGCCCGATTCGCCACGAGCGTCGAGCTGCCTGTTGCAGGGTGTAGACGTTGTAGCCTGTCTGTAAGAACGCAATGGTCGGGAAGTCGAGCAGATCTAGGCCGGTCTTTACCAGCTCCGGATTAGTGATCAGCACGTCGACGCCGCGATCAACCTGGTCGAGGATCCAGTCCTCGCGCCTGGCCGTATCGACCGAGGCGCGAAGAACCGCAACCTTTAATCCAGCCTGTTCCAACAAACGCTTCAGCCTGCTGGTGGTGTCCCGCGTTCCGGTGTACACAGAATAAGCCAGAACTTTGCGGTTTTTGGATTTCTCCGAAAGGCACAGATCCAGCAATGCCCGTTCTTTTGGCATGAGTTCCTCGTCTCCAAAGATCGAAGAAACAAATGCCAATGTGTCTCTGGAACGAGGGTGTTTTACCACTTCCGGTCGAAAACAGCAGTCAGGCCAAGCTAGAAGCACGTTGAGCACGACCCCCAGAAGGGTAGTGTCTCGGCGAGCCAACGCCTGGCGAAGTTCCTGGGTCAGTTTTCCTGCCAACTGCTGATAGGCCTCGGCCTGTTCTGCAGACATGGCTATGTCGATGAACTCCTCTTGGTAGTCGGGCAGGATGTTCCCGCCGATGTCTTTGAGCTTCAGAAAGACTGTGAACGGCAGCACGAAACGATGAATACCTTTAGGTCCAAACCCCGGAGCTTTTACCGAACGTACCGAGAGCTTTTTTCCCTTGGCTGTTTTGTGAGACACGTTGTCTCGCTCGGTGTAGATATCCTTCAATACGCCATGGTCGCGCATGAACGACATGGCCGCAGGTGCCATGCTGCCGCGTGCGTTTGGTCGGTAACCATCCTCAATCATCCGACGAGTGAGGATGCGGAACAGGAGATAGAACAAGTCGTCGGCATAGCCGCCCATAAGGGTGCCTGTCAGTAGTAGGGTCTTACGTGTCTTCGCTGCCAGTACCCCCATGGCTTGGCCCTGGGCTGAGCCGCTGTTCTTGTACTCATGCCCTTCGTCCACAACCAGCAGGTCAAAATATCCATCGGGCAGGTAGCGTTTGATGAATTCCGTGGGTTGGTAACCGCCTTCGCCAAAGCCGAACTCAATGTTGGCCATGGCTCGCTCCATGCGCTTGGCCTGGCGGTCGCTGAAGATAAAGTTGCCCTGGGCGTCCATTAGGTTGATGAATTCACTGACGTTGTCGATCAGCATCGAGGCGAGGAAGTCCTCCCCGAAGTCACTCAGCAATCTTTCTGCACGTACTGGGCCGATGGTCGGAATCCGACACATCGATTTTAGGATGGTAGCGTGACGAGTTCCGCTCTCAGCCTTGCCTGGGCGCATCAACGTCCAGAGCTGGCCTTGGCAATGAGGGCAGCTTCGACGGCGTTCCTCTCGGTAAAACTTTTCGATGGTGATCAGGTTGCCTTCTGGATCCTCCAAAAGACGTCCGCAGTCTGGGCATCCTGCAAAGTTGTGTCCGCCGCCGGCGCGACGTGGCCAACATACCGACCGCCAGTGAAACCCCATGCGCATACGCACGCGTCCGAGAATGAAGAACTCTTGCCGCCCATCGTATGTATCTCCCTGTTGCTCACGCAGCTTGAGCAGCTTAGTCAGGGTATCGGGTCCGTTGAGTACCCAGACGCGAGCGTCTGGGATGGTTTCAAGGATCTCTCGCCGCCATTTGTAGACCAGGTGAGGAGGCGAAACGACCATGGTGCGGCGGTAGCCGGCGCCGTGCATGACTGCCGCTACGGCAATGGCCATCATGGTTTTACCAGTGCCCATTTCTGCATTGATAACGGCTGCCTGTTCATTGCGGTCCAGCAGTAGCGCGGCAACAGCCTGAACTACCTCAGCTTGCGCTGGGAACGGTTGGCGTTTCAGTGCATTCATCACCCGTTGGCGAGCTTCGTTGGCGTTGCCGGCATAAACCGGTGGGTTAGAGCGGTTTAGAGAATCCAGCAACTCATCACCGAACTCGTCGATGAATTCGGTCAGGCCGATGGCCAAGGCAGCTACAGGGACTTGGGACATGTCGTTCATGATTGTTTCTCCAATAGGAATGAAACAGGGCATGCACGACACCCCGACGGGTATGGTGAATACCCTGCGGGTTAGTTGATGAGTGGTCAGCTTGACGTGATGGGTCAGTAGTCCGATGGCAGCAGCACGGTAGTAGTACTCCGGTCAGCTTCGGTGATGATCCACAACCGTGTTTCATCGCCGACGTCGACGTTGTAGCTGGAGAACAACCGCTCCCTGGTGGTCAGGGCGCGTTGGTTGCTGTTCCTGTCTTCGTCGTGCAGTTCACCCCAGTCGCCGGAGAAATGTCGTCGGAGGTAAAGGGTTGGGTCGAGGTATCCGCGCTCCATGAGGTGTTGCACAGATTGGGTAAGTAAAACGCGGCCAGGATCAAATATGACCTTTGGTTGGTTATTGGGGGTAGGCGCTGATACTGGTTCGTCAGGCTCAGGCTGTGGATCCGCCGATGAGCTGATGGTGATGACCTTTCCGAGGTTTGTAGAGTCTGGCGTCATATCCCATGCCCGAATAATGGGCACGAAACGATCTGTCAGGATCCTCACCTCAGAGACGTTGCCGTCCTGGTCTTCAGTGAACTCGGTCTTGCGGACCTTATCTTTGTAGGTGTCGCCCTTGAGTGCCAATACGCGACCGGTTTTGGATGTCACCACGCCGGAAATCGCGCCGGCAGCTAAGGCCAAAGCTAAGTGCCAACGCGAAAGCTCCCTTACGGGAGGTCTTGGCTGTGCGCCGCTTTGCCCAAAGTGCAGTGTGAAGTCCGGCCACATGCCACGAAGTCTATTGACCTCTTCGCTGAGCTGTTCGGGTTCAAGGCTGATACGGTAGAAGTGTTCCAGGTCAGTGGATGCTGGGAGGACCCTGTAGGGCTCCCACGTCCAACTGGTTGGTAACGCTTCCGCACTCAAGGTGCCGGCGCCGATCGCCTGAAGGCGTGCGCGTACGTATTTGACCTCTTGTGGTCGAGCTAGATCCTGGCGTCGAATACGAATACCGAAGATCACTACCTGCTTGAATGTTGGATCAGCGGCGTTATAGATCCGCAGTTCAGTGAAGTGATTGCATAGCCAACTGCATAGCTCGTCGTCTAGCACATAGTGCGGAACAATGAGCACCAAGACCCCACCGTACTGCAGCAAAGGAAGTGTTCGTTGATAGAACATCTTTTCCAGGCGTCGACGGCCGTTACCTTGGTATTGTGAGGCTCCTGCATGGTCAGCGACCAGGTCACCGTAGGGCGGGTTGAGCCACAGCAAGCCAAAGGCCTGGCGGCTGATCATAGTGTCCATTAGATCGCTATGCAGCACGCGATCCAGCAGTGTCTTGCAGTGGTTGGCACGTTCCTGGTCGTACTCGACTGCGTAGGTCTCGACGCGGTCACGGCCGAGGACGTGAGCAGTTTCAGCAAGGGCAACACCTTCGCCTGCACAAGGATCGAAGATCCGCATCTTGCCAGTTGGAGATGGTGCCAACGCTTGCAGGGTGAGTTCCAGCGTCGTTTCGTCTGTAGGGTAGTAGCCATTGCGAGCGAAGTTGCGCGCCAAGCGTGGGAACATCAAGGCCATCGTGAGGCTCCTGGATCAAAGCTCAAAACTGAGCATGGGTTGAGAGTTGCCCCTGGCGAATGAGATCGCCCAAGGCAGGTTCGAGTACGTCGAGTTGCAACGACAAACGCCATGCCGCAACTGCGCCTGACGATCCGGGCAAGAGCTGCAACATGTCGTGTTGAGTGAGTAAGTCCATCACCGGCTTTTGCCAATGCGGCAGCAGTGGTAATGGACAGGTTTCCTGGATCAGCGGCCAAAGCCTTTGATCAGGTGACTGCCCGTTCTCAAGAAGGGCGTAGGCGAAGTGGTTCGCCCGATCCGGCTGCACGCAGCGTCGGTCGAACAACCAGAGGTGAATCAAGCTGCCGAATAACGTCCCGCGCAGTTGTCGCGTGGTGCGTTTTTCCAACAGATCGATGTTGGGAAAGACCGGAAGACTTCGATCATCTACGACAATGTGAAACTGGGTCAGACCATCCTCGGCAGCGCCGAGGGTCAGCCTGGCCAGGAACTCCTGCAGCGCCGTGTCGCGGCCCCATGCAGAGAGAAACACTAGGTTGCGTTGTTCATCGCACGCGCAAGCATCGACAAATAGATCATTGCACTCCTCTATTGGGAAGAGCGGGGTAGGGCTGGGCATGTGAACCTCCATCGTGGAGGGGAACCTGCCCCGAGGGGCGGTGAGCCCCTCTGGCGTGTTAGCAGTTAGTGTTGTTACTCAGGAAGTAGCGGGCCGTCTGATTTGAACTTTTTGTCGTTTGGATCAAACGAAACCGTATCGTTTCGAAACAGAGGGCTATGGCCTGTTAGGAAGATTTGCCCCAGGTATTTGGGACGAAGTGCCACGGCGGCATCAGCTTGTTCAGCCGTCATGTCGAGCTCTTCTATGAAAAAGTCCCACAGTTCCTCATCCGTCGATACCTCGTTGTTGGCGAGTTGATCGTCGATATTGTTCAGGACAGCAGTGGTCAGGATGTTGAAGATTGGGTTCATGTGATGCTCCAGATATGGAAAGGAGCACCCATGAGGGAGCCCCTCTAGGGTGGGTTTAGCTAGTCAGAAACTGGAAATCTTCCAGACCTGTAGTTTGAAGTCCAGCACATAACCGAGCTCGCCCAGGCGAGTGCATTGATGGCGTAATCGCTGACGGTCGACAGTGGTGTCAAGTTTGACTGTATCGCCCAGAGGCCAGATTGTGCCGAACAGCTCGGCGTCTTGCTCTGCGCTGTTGGGCAAGCTCGGGGGCGCCATACCAAAGGGGGCGTCGTCCGATACCGACTGTTTGTTTGCGTTGTTAACAGCCTTCGCATTGGGCCGCTTTTGATGCGGCCGCTGAGGTTTTGATACAGCTGATGAGGGCTCTTCGTCTATGGGATCAGGCTCGCTTGTGGAGAGCTTGTCGGCATCCTCTGCTGTCAAGTTATCAACGTCATCGAGACTCATGCTTTCGAGCTTTGCACGAATTTCGACCACAAGTCGGCCTGCAGTTGAATAGTACGAGGGACGAATTTCCGTGATCAGGAAGTCGCCTCGGTACTTGCCTTCGGTGTACTGATCAAGGAGTGCGTCCTTGATGACGAACTCACCGATTGAAGTTGAAAGCCGCCCGACGTTGAAGTCGCCATTACGGCCACTGATGGTGCGGATGGCCAGTTGACCTGGAATGTTGATCATGTGCAGCTCCACACTGCTATCAATGAAAAAAGCCCGACAGATGTCGGGCTTGGGGGGGAGTGCTGTGAATTCAGAAGGGGTTATGGGCAAGAAGTGTGCATTTCTTCTTTAAGTGAGATGTAAAGGTAGAAAACGCCAGGCGGCGATTCAATACGGTCAAGTTTCAGGTCCAGCCAGACTCGATCTGAGCTGTTGCCGTCAGGCAACAGTCGATAGAGGCCAAAATGGATCAGATCACTGTCAGGTTGCAAATGCAGCTCCCGGTACGCCTCCAGGACAACATCGCCCAGTCGCTTACTGATAACAGTTACATCCTGTGGGTTTTCTATATGCACCGCTTCTTGCCAGGCCCGGGGGGTCAGAACGACCGGAAGCTTGAGCAGGTCAGACGGTACGTGATTGATAGGGTTATTCATGGTCGACTCCAGGTGTGAAAACCACCTGGCCCGTCCGGGAGGTGGTTTCCCGTAAGGTGTGTATGTGATGATTTAGGCGGTGTTTTAGTCTTGTGAACCTGTCAGTACTCGTCGTCACTTTCAGGTTGCGGGTCTAGACGATCGCGAGCGCGCCAATACTCTTGGAGAAGTCCAAACTCCGATAACATCGGGCTGGTCTCTGGAGTGAAGTCATATCGGTGGTCCATTTCAGCCAACTTGATAACCCCATTCAGAGCATCGAACCAGAGGTGGTCTGATGCGAGGAAATGCTGCGGGTCCTCATGAGGGTCAATGGCCACATTGATGAGGCGCTGTTCGTCGAGCGCACTGTAAACACGGGCTTGAGCCGCTATTAAGCCAATCTGAATTACCAGTGGCAGCCGTTCCGAGTTGTGAATCATGGCGAGTCTCCAATGTATGAGAATCACCGTGCCCGGAAGGGAGGTGATCCCTTCGGACTTTGATAGTAATGAAAGGCACCCGAAGGGTGCCTTTCAACAAAGTGAATCAAGATGCTTTACGCTGCTGTTTAGCGCGCGTTGGATTGGTTTTTTCCTGCGCAACTGGCTCTGGCTCAGGTGTTTCTTTGCTTTCGAGCAGTGCTTCAGGTTCAGCTTCGCCTTGTTCAGCAACTGGTTCTACTTCACGAGGCTTCGCTTCATAGACGGTTTGGCCATCCACCTTAATCCAGCCGATAAACAACAGGCGTCCCTTGAGGCTTGCTCCAGGTTGCCCTTTTTTATCGCCTTTCTCATAGGTAAATGCATCGGTCCAAATATCACCGATACGGAAGCTCACAAGGACCTTCTTTCCGGCTTCAACGGCGGCTTGGCTGCGACGAATCAGCTTTTCAGCATCAGCGCCGACCACGTTGCAGTCGATGTAGGAGTACTCGGCGTCATCCATCGAGCCGCGCAGTGCTGCAACGGTGACCGCCATAAATGGCTTACCTTTGCCGCGAGGTTTCACTTCACGGATACGGTTGAGGTAACCAATACCAGTGGTGTGAAGGTCGAAGAATTTTGCTTCGTTGGTTTGAGTAGTGCTCATGATGATTCTCCAATTTCGAAATAACAGAAAGCGGAGAAACACTTCGCCCTTGGGGGAAAGTATTCCCCGCGAGGGTGGTAGAGCTAAGGATTTTGCTTAGTGCAGGAGCTTCATGGCAGCAATCAACACACCAGTGGTGGCTGACAACATAACGCCCATGCGAATGGTGAGTTTGACTTCGAGCTGAGCGATTTCAGTCCGAAGAGCTGTAATGTCCGCTTTAGTTGCGAGTAGCGTGAGCATGTCGGTCTCCAAAGCTTCAATCACTGCGTTAGCTTTCTGTTCCGGGACGTTGATCGAGATCAGCGCTTGGTAGAGAGCCAGTTCAGTTTTCATCAGACCTCCAAAAAAATTGAGAGGCCTGCCCTGACGGGGTAGGCCCGTCATGGGTGGGAAAGATGCTTCCATCGACTGAGTCGACTGATCGCGCTACCGGAAGCTATGGCGATCTTGGGATTGGATCAATGCGGTAAACCGCATCGTAGTCTCTCGGATCCAGACTACTTGGGCATGTTGCTGACGACGTCAGCGATACATGTGCAGATCATGGAAATACGATTGTCGCGTGTCAAGCCCCTCCCATGAAAACTCTGAAGAAACCTTCCCGATGGGAAGGCTTCGTTCAGGGACGAGTAGGGCGGGCTTAGCAAGTAGAAGCCGCCATTGAGGGGCTGGCTATCTTCTTACGCGATCTGCGAGCAGGCTTTTCGACCACTCGTGTATTTGCAGCGTACCAAAGGTTTAGGTCGACACCTTTACGAGCTATTGCCGACACATGATCCATCTCACGTACCAGGCTCTCAGGTACGCAGGGTGGTGGCAGCAGCGGAACTGCTTTGGGGTGGATAGCTGTAGGCGCAGAGCTGGTTTTCTTCACCGCATACAGAAACTGTCGCGTGAGGGTGCCAAGCGCAAAACCGAAGCCATAAGAAAGTTTGGACATAGTGATTCTCCTGCAGGTTGAATGCGGAGAAAGCACTGACCCTGTCGGGGAAGTGATTCCCCGCGAGGTGAGTTGCATAAGGTGCTTCTATCGACGGTTGTCGACCGACCGCGCTTCCAGAAGCTCAGCGGTCTTGGGCGGATCAGACACATGTATCGTGTCGCAGTCTTCAAGACCCTAACTGCCTGGGCATGATGCTGACAACGTCAGCAAAGCACGTTTGTATCATCGAAGGGAGATAGTGATGTGTCAAGCGGGAGGGGAATTACGGGGAGGGCAAAAGCAGATTTAACTCAGCGGGAGAAGCTACCGAGAGCAGCTGGGTCAACAGTCACCCTCGGTTGTAGTAAGAAACGTCTTTCAGAAAAAAATACCACCTGTGAGAGATTAAGGCGTCATCGATCCCTGGGCTGTGATCTGAACGTCTCACTTTCTACACCTGGCCGATTATCGTGGCTGAGGCCAGCAAACATAAGGCACGCATCCGCGCACAAAAGGAGCCCTGCGTTTCGCCGGCGGGCCACCGGCAGGGAAAAGCAGCTACCAATGGGTAGCCTGATCATCCTTTGCAAGATGATCAGGCTACCCATTGTGTGAGCTTTAAAAAGAATGGGCCACAACACCAGTGTGGCCCTTAGACTACGATGCTTCGAACCTCGACAAAGCTCTATGTGCCTATGAACTCGCAATTCACGAGTTAGACGGCTGCGTGTCTGGCTTGAGCAGGGAGACACAGGGAGAGCCTTGTACCAGGTCCGCACGCCCTTCCCGGAGCTATGCGTGCTTTGGGGTTGGTAATGAGGCAAGCCGCATCACCGGGCGCTACTGATGACCGCCAGTAGCCAGCGGGGTGGAAACTTTGTCGCGTTCATTATGTTGAGAGCCCGAGGTATATGCAACCTCGCACCGGATACAAAGACGCTAATCAAGTCAGTTGACTGCCACGGCTGCGCCTTCAGGAATGACGTTGGGGAGAATGATGTCTGTTTCTCCCGACCTGGGCGAAATCAACACTCCTGCCCGGTTCACTCCTACTGTGATCGACTGGGTTCGCTCCACCAAAGCTGCAGGTAATCCTGGAGGTGCTGTACCCGCAAAGTAGGTGTAGCTTTGTCCCGCAGATATGTAGGTCATAACCCCTGAAGGTTTTGAAAACCATGCTGGCAGGTTGAGTGCTTCATCCGCCGGCGTCCCTGTATACCCGGCGTTTGCCTTCGCATACTCAGCTGCTGCGGATCTATAGACGAGCAAATTGCGACTCAGAGAGTCGATGGTCGCATAGTCTGTGATTTGTTCGGATTGCTTTTGCTGTTGATTGAACAAACCCACAGCGATCAGCAGGATTGTGAGAACTGCCCAATTTAGCGACATGACTGAGCCTCAAGAGTGTCAGACGTAATTGTCACCGAAGCTCAACCAGATCGTCTTGGGAAAATACGAGGTCGGGCTACAACAGATTTTGCTGCTTCGGACTATAGTCGGCTGACGACAAAAGTCAGGCCCTCAGAGTTCGAAAGCTAAGCTCGTATTTGCCGAGTTAAAAGTAATGAGTAATACAATATAATGCAGGTAGTTACAATTATTGCCGTAAGTGTCAAAGGGCGTCGACCTGCAAGGGAAGTGGTCTTTCTAACTTTGTGGGCTGCTGAAATAATATCAGAAGTTTTTACGCATATAACTCTATATCGTCCTGATCCTAATGGGGTAAGGCGATAGGTGTGATCTCCTACCTCGAAAGCTTCTAAGCCCTTAAGGGCCGGAGCCCATAATGCGCTTGAGCAAATCCGGCTTCTAGAATTTAGCCATGCTTGCAGCTGATGATCATTATATTCAGTGCCATTCTCAAGGTGGTCCATCAAGCAAGTACCTGTCAGCAGCATAGGAAAATTGGTTTTACGACCAGATCTCAACGTATATGAATGAGTATCAACAAACAAAACGCAAAGGTATTCGTGCAAATACTATTTTAGGCACTGCCAATAAAAGACCCCAGCCCAACCGGCTCTGACCGCGCGTAGAAACCAGTTTCCAGCTCCGTCCCGATACACTTGACCGGACTCGTCTTGACCAACGGCCGCAGCACCAGAGAGAGTGCATATAGGCCAAGTTGAGTCAGCAATAGCACAAACCCTAGGATTCCATTGGCCGTAACCTTGGCAAGAGCCGGAGATGTAGTTTTTGAATTTTGCCCCGGAGATAGTCCACACCCCGGATTGGCACGAAAGTGGGATTCCCGCCGCATTTTTTGCGATGAGCCTGCTGTCATTGCACGCTTCTCCCTCTGTCGCCTGGCCACCGATCGATAGAAATTCATTGGTCGAGAGACGGCCGTTGGCACTAACGGTGCCGGTAGAGGTGACCTGTCCAGCAGCAACTGTCCCACCTGTAGAGAGCCCTTTGTTGTTATAGACACGCACCCAGTCAGAATCGGACTGGTAGATGCCTCCACCCCATTTCTCGCTGTACCAGCCAGTATCACCTCGAGTTCTGAACCAGCCCCCTGTGTAGGTCTCGCCAGTGACGTTCGCAGTTGCTGCGGATACAGTATTCGTAGCTGTTACATTTCGAGCATTGACATCAGCGCCTGTGGTCACGTTGCCGGTAGCCGTAATTGCAGCCGCATTGTTGATATTGTGGCCGCCTAAACTGAGGTCGGTATTCATGGTGTTGAGCTCGGGATGTCCCGGCACCGCGTTGCGATATAGGTAGTCATTGGCGAGTTGGCCATCCATCAGGAACAATGCGCTGGCGGTATGACCTGGACCGGGGTTGATAGAGTAATTACTAAGCGCTACCTGCCATCCCCCGCGTACACCCTGAACGATGTTAGGGTTGGTTGAAGAAATGAAACCACCAGGTCCGCCTAGATTTTCAGCGATGACACGAATGCCCATTTCTGGGATTGTTTGCCCACCTGTGGTGACGACGATCACCTCCAGTTGGTTGGGATTAGGCTTCCGGGCCAGGCCGAGAATGGTCTGCCCGAAGGTATTGGTGGAGCTAAAACCTGCAGGAAGATAGCTGGTGTTTATCAGCATCGGAACGGTTATTTGCGCTGGAACGGTCGCTGTAGCGTTGTTCAATAAGGCATTGAAATTATCCTTCAAGTATTTTGCCACTGCTTCAGAGATGGTTCTCTGTTGATCTGCGGCAATGCGGTAATCCTGACCGTCCATTTGCCTGATTTGCCATATTGTCGCCAAGGTGACGACGACGGAAAACACGATCAATCCGATTGCCATATCCAGGCTCAAGAAACCCCGCTGTTTGTTTTTACTGGTCATTCCAGAGGCTCCTAGATGATTGGTGAGCGATGTCTTGTTCGAGTAGGGTGATCTTCCCTGCATGGACTTTTTCTCGAATGCCCGGTCCGTCACGGTCAGTGAAAAGCAGACTCTGCAACGTAAGTCGACGATTCCCATCAATCCCCATAGACAGAGACTGGTGAATGACCGCTACTAGGCCTTTGGAAAGCAACTCTCGGGCGTTATTCAGCAAGGGCTGGGCCAAGGCCGAGATTCTTTCAATGCCTTGAGTGACGCTGCCAGCATGGCCTGTACAAATAATGAGATGACCATTTATTGATGCCTGAATGACTTGAGCAGCGGTCGAGCTGTCGCGAATTTCCCCGACAAACAGCAAGTCAGCTCTTGTGCGTAGCGCCAAGATCAACGCCTCCTCGTAGCCTCCCATACGGCGAGAAACTGGAACTTGAATACAGCGCCCTTCACCGTGTCGACCATTCAGATAGGGTTCTGGGGGATCCTCTACAGCCACGCAAATTCCACCCCAGGCCTCAAGGCGGGCCTTTACAAGCGAGGCCGCGCTTGAAGTCTTTCCTGTACCCATTTCTCCGCAGATGAAGATCAGGCCGCGTACAGAGTCGCTCATCAATGCATCCTGCAGATAATCTGGCAGGCCTAGCATGTCCAATGGTCGGATCTGAACCGATGACTTGCTCAAGACAAAAACTGGTTTACCGTTCAAATCCAGTAGTTGGGTTACGCGTAGGACTACGCCATCCTCAATCAAAGCGAATTCAGGATCCTGGGTAGCAGCGTGCTTTTCCTGACACTGCAGCCGCAAGCGCTCGAGGTCCGCACGCCATTCGACTGGTGCTTCAACTCTTCGCGCATGCCCAGGAAGACCTTTGGCATCGGCAAACCCCTCGCCTAGGTACAGGTCGACGAATTCAGCATCGGAGATCACGCTCACACAGGGCTCCTTAATACGAAGTCCAGGCAATGGTATTGGCGTCCGATGAGCAACTTGTAGCCGCTGCCACTGCAGTGATTTCTCCAGCAATGGCAGTACCACCGTTGATTGCCGTCGTCGTCTGTTTGTCCTTGGCCATATTTGAGGCGAGGGTGATACAGGCATTTTTCGGGAGGTTGGATTCGGTGATCGTAAAGGTCATGCCGTTGCTCACTACGGTCACCGCACCGTTCCAGCGGTTGGACAGGGCATTGCCGTTGATGCTCATGCCGCCGGTAGCTTCGAGGTTGATTAAGGAGGGCGCCAGGTTGGTGCCGGCAGTCGCGTAACCCGTAGTACTTTTCAGTCTTTTGGTATTGCTGAGCAACGTACCGAGGTTGCTCTGTTCGATAGTGACGTCCGAGCTGCCGAACGTTCTGTAACCCATAAAGACGATGAATCCGAGTGCCACCGCGATCAGCATCAGCCAGAACATCCCGTCAAGGGAAAGGAATCCACGTTGGTTTTTGCGAATATTTGTTGGCATTTCCAGTACCTCATTTGAGTTTGAGTTAGAGCGTTTCAGTCACAGTGCCGGCCAGCTGGAAGATCCCGATCACCACCAGAATCATCATGATCCCCATGGCCATGGAGGACACACCGATGAGCGATTTAGCGATGGCTTCGACGCGCTGGAGGGTTTGCTCCAGCCAGCGGTTGGAAAACCGTTCCATCGACTCTGCGAAGCCTTTGCGTATGGCAAGTACTTCAAGAAAATGCATGGCCATGGGGTCTGGAAATTGATGACCCGCGAGCTTCAGCGCAGTACCGAAGTTTTTGCCAGCGCTGACGCCGTAATGAATGGCCGTCAGCCGCTCCTTTAGCCAGGGCGAAGCATTGCGCTGAAGAGAGGTGAGTGCATCGAGCTGGTTGATGCCGGAGCGCAACATCACGGCCATGTTGAGCAAAAAGATGGAGCCGTGAAGTGCCTTGTAGACCGACCAAGGGGGAAGGCGCTCTGCTCGGACTCTCAAGACCTGGAGCAACTTGTTCAACTGCAGCTTCCATGACGGGCTGGCCGCCGTGATCTGTAGCCCGCAAAACACCGGTAGGGTGATGATCGACACGAAGATGAAGACGACGACCGCGATTAAGGTAACCAGACCGTAGTGGGTCACGAAATTTGATAGGGCGTACAGAAACGCCGGTACACCCGTCCAGGCTTCGGGGTTAGACCGACGTGTCATGGAGGGCACCATCCACACGGCGATCACATACAGCAGAGCCGCCATGACGCTCCACACAACGGATGGGAACACGGTGGCCGAGGCCACGAGTTTGCTGATCCGTTGGCGTACTTCAATGATCCTCACGCAGTCACGACAAGCCTGCACCAGGTTGCCCGTGTCTTCACCGGAGGCGATCAGTGAGTTCTCGTCGTAGGGAACCCAGCCTTCGCAGGAAATGCTAAGGGATTTTCCGTCTTTCACCGATTGCGCGATGTCTCTGCAGGCTAGAGATACGGGGTGCAATTTCTGACCGTTATCGCTGAACGCTCTGGCGACCGTGTGCAGCGCGTCCTCAAGTGACACACCATCCTCAAGGATGCCCATAAGGCTCTCGTAGAATTGGATTCGCTCGTTTTTGCCGAACTGTTTGGCATAGAAGACTTCTGCCCAACGATTCAGCATCCCCCTGACGTCACTCATCATGAGAGAGCTCCAAGGTTTGTTGATCAAAGTCCAGGGGACCTACCATCATTTCCGCGTGGCGCGGATCTACCAGGCCTTGCTTGAGTTTCATGATGGTGTGGGCGGTTTTGGTGACGCCGCCCATTTCCTTGACCCAGTGGCGACGTGCTGCACTCGCACCGTGCTTATTGAAAACCTGCATAAATTTGAGGTCGGTAAGGAGTGTTTCAGCAACTGCGGTGCGGCCACCGACGCCTAAACCTTTGCAGTGTGGGCACCCCGGGCCTTTCAGGTAAATCAGCTCGATGGCCTGCAGGTCGTGCAAGCGCCGAGTCAGCGCAGCGCTGAGCTGGTCCAGATTTGCAGATGCAGGTATGCGACAGTGGTGGCATAGCTCAGGCAGCAAAGACTGATTCACGACGCTGGTCATCAAGGCCGGGTCAGTGACCAGGTAGCGATCCACCCCCATGTCGATCAGACGCTGCAGGCCGGCTACGGCATTGTTGGTGTGCAGTGTCGAAAGTACCAAGTGACCGGTCATTCCGCCACGGAACGCCGCTTGGGCTGATTCAAGATCCCGGATTTCCCCGTACATCAGAATGTCGGGGTCCAGCCGCATGGTGTTGGTGATACCTGCGTTCCAGGTTTCACCAGGGCCCAGTGGCGACTGGTTGGCCATGATTGGATATTCAGGCGGATCTTCCATGGTCAAAATGTGTTTGGTGCCACCACATTCTTCATGCAGCAGGTTCAGGTTGACTTGTTGGGACTTGGACTTCCCGGAACCTGTGGGGCCAGTAATTAGGTTCACCCCATAAGGCAAACTACGGATGCGGCTGAATGCCTCGATCTGCTGGGGAAGAAAACCGAGCTCCTCAAATGTCATTTTGGTTTTGTCGTCGTACAGCAGACGCAGAACCATCAGGGGGCCGTCAACCAGCGGCCGGGTGGCAACCCGGGCGCCGAACAGACCAAGCTGTTCGACATAGGCTCGTTTCACCCTGGCGTCCTGGCTCACCTGCGGCTGATAGTGGTCCTTAGCTACATCGCACATGCTGTTGTAGAGGGATGAGCAGAGCTCCATGCCCACCTGGCTCTGATGCTGCTCTGCCTCCCACAAAAGCCCGTGGATACGAAAGAATATTCGAGTGATGTCGTGGCCAACGACAAAATGAACGTCGCTCGCATTGCGCCGGTGGGCCTCTCCCAGCAGTTGTACTACCTGGGCTTGGCGTTTTGTATCGGTGGACAGTGTTTTACCATTTACATCCTCATTCGCTTGGTACAGAGCCTTGATCGTGCTCATGGAGCAGACCTTGACTTCGAAAGGATGATTTTCGTGTTCCAACTGATCCTCGAATGCCATGACATAGGCATCCGTTTGATGTTGGGCAGACACATACAGAATCCCATCGCTGGTCAGCGCGCACAGTTGACGCAACTCGGGTTTCAGTTCAAACGGTCCTCCAGTTGCGGTCAGCAACTTTTTGTGCGAAATCAGAATTTCCACAGCAGACTCGTCGGAGCCTACTTCCGTTGCCTGGGGATTTTCGGTCGGGATCGTCATAGCATTGGTCTCTCAGCGTTGGTCAGGGATTAAGCCGGGCAGCAGCACAGGGGGCGACGCGGTGTTGCTGACTGCGGGGTTATTGGCGTTGCCTGGGACGACTGGAGGAGTATTGGAAAAACCGAGGGGATAGCGCTTGCCGCTTCGCTCAAGCGTCACGTTGTCGAAGGTGAGGATTGCCACTCGGTAACCCCCAGGCAATTCCCTGGAGGAGGCATCAGCGTCAATCTCAACCCCACCGCTGTAGAGAAGGGTGGCACGTAGACGCTTTGCTGAGCCGAAGACGGCTTTTACAACAGGCAACTCAGGCTGTGAGTCAGCGCTGCGGGCGGAGGCAGAAGTCGGAGGCGTGAGGTAGCCTTGAGAAAAAATCATTGGCGAAGGCTGCGCCGTCGCAGTTTGGTCTTCGCCGTTGATGGATCTTTCGGCTTTGGCTTTCTCGGCCTTTGCGTTCAACAGAATCGTCTGGCTTTGAATAAGGGCCAACTCACCGACGTTTACCCCGGATGGCGTGTTTTCGCTCGCCCAACAAATGGGGGCGCCGAAGGCAAGGATTGAACACCAAAAGCGCAGCGTCTTATTTCGCATAAAGGTCACCTATTACTGACCAGACAAGGTGGCCAGCCTCATATTTGGTTTGGATTTCACGCAGCCGAAGGCCTTGACTGGGTGCGCCGGATAAAGAGTCCAGTGGGGTAAGCCCGGAGGTGTAACGCAGTTCGAATAGCTTCCATTGAGGAGGTGGCGGCGGCGGTGGAGCAGGCTGACCAGGAATGGCTGGTTGAACGGGCACAACAACCGGCATCTCTTTCAGGGTGGGGGTCTGCATGAAGCTATGCAGCCAAGACGATAGGTTTGCCAGCATCACGATCGCTCCTTCAAGCGGTTCATCACCAGCGGCAGGTAAGGAAATGTCGGACTTCAACGTCGCCGAGTTACCCTCGTCAAAAAAGGCCGGCCGATCAGAAAAGTGGCCTTGAGTTGCCTGTATCAGCTTGTCGGCAGTGCTATTGCCAGAACGTGTGTAAGAGGACAGGACCTGAGTGCCGTCGCACATGGCACTCGTGAACTGCCATCCCTGAATGGATAGGGGCAACTGATAAATGACGTTGCTGCAACCTTCCAAGAAGTCTTCAACAGAGGGACGTTTGGCCCAGGGATGTTCAAGCGCTTGGGGAGGTTGCTCCACACCCGATTCTTTTTGCAGCCTGGCCAACTCAGCTAGACGTTGTTGTTCAGCCTGGAACGCTGCCTCCTTGGCTATTTGCTCCTGATGGCTCTGCCATTGCGCCCAGCCAATGACGCCGACTGCGATCAGCGCTGCAAGAATCGAGAGCTGCACCAGCTCGGTCTTGGAGAGTCCAAATACAAGCTGTTTAAGTCGATATTCACGTTTGAGTTTCTCGGGTTGGAGCAGATCTTCAACGTCCAGAGGATGCCCGCCCATCTCAAACTCTGGAGGGAGGTACTCATGGCTGAATTGAATGCCGCGACTGCGTTGTTGCACGACCCTGCGCCGCACTTCGGCGCCTGTACCGATCATGTCACAGCCTGAAATCACACCGCCTTGATACACCGCGACCAAGGCGTACTGGTCCAGATCGGGTGCCGTCCGCCATGCCGCAATCCACGAATCGCCCAACTGTCCAGCCAGCGTCGCGGCGAGTGAATACATGCCCTTGGTGACGCTGTCGCTGTGCGCTACAAAACCTGCCTGAATGATCGCCGGCGTTCTGCGAATGGCGACAATGTCTAGTTCGTGTTCACGCCCATATTGGCGGGCTTCTTTCATGTGACCGGTGACACTGCCCAGGGGATGCCAGCGCAGACCAGTGACGAAAGATTTCCCTCTATGCTGCAGTACCTGGACGCGCGCAGAACGTGTGTTTTTCGATACTTCCGCGACCATGGCTTACCCCTTAAAGCCTGCGCAACGCAGCGCCGGGCTTGGGCATTGGCCCCATAGGTCATTGGCAGCCGGTGTATTCAGAGTGCTAGGGCCTCCCGTGTCGCTGTCGACAACAGGGGTAATTAACACCACCAGTACATTGCGGTCTGTGCTGCGGATACGGCTACCACCCAAACCAAAGAAGCCCGGATCACCTACGCCGGATTTAGTCGCGTTTTCGCTGTTCTCTTCGAAGCCGGTCAGTACCAATGTTTGACCGCTGCGCAATTTGACTTTCGGAGACAGGTTCTTGGTGTCGTAGTCAGCGGTTTGGACGCTGGAGCCATTGCTGGTGAAGGGGGTGAAGGTGGGTTTGCTGCTCATGCTCAGGGTGATCATCAGCAGCAGGTTGTCCTGGTCGATAATCCGAGGAAGCAGCATCATGTTGAAGCCGCTCGTAATCGTCGCGGGAGTCAGTGAGGTGGACGATCCGACTGAGGCCGTTGTAGTAGTCGAACTCGACGCGATATAGCTTTGCACGTTGCCGATCTGGATAGGTGCCGGCTGTAGATTGAGCGTCGTGACCGAGGGCGAACGGACATTTGAAATTCGTCCCTGCTCCGACAGTGCTTTTATGATCAGGTTAGATCCGGCCCACGGCGACTTGGAAGTATCCAAGATACTCAGAGAGCCTGAGACCGCATTGGCGCCAATCCCAGTAGTGGCATTTTTAAGTGAAAATCCCCACTTGTTGCTCAGATTGGTATAGACCGCTGTCCAATCCAGGCCAGTCTGATCCTTGTCGCTGAGGGTTACCTCGAAGACTTTGACATTGAACAGCACCTGACGCGTGATGCTACGGTTGATGGAGTTCAAGTATTTAGAAACGTTGGAGAGGACCTCTGGTCGATCGGTAACTGTCAAGGTGCCGGTGGAACGCGAAAGGAACATCCGACCTTGCGGTTGCTGGCTCAGCATCGCCTTGACGTTTTTTTCAATATCCCCGATCAGTGATGTCTTGATAGAGACGGTGGTGCTCTGGTTGCTGCCGGACTCTCCCGATGCACCGGTGGATGAAGATCCTCCACCGCCACCTGAGCTCCCGCTCCCTGTCGCGGTCAGCAAACCTGACTTCACTGTGCTTTCAATGATCTGGTCATCTCCAAATGCCCATACATCGAACGTTTTGGTGTCGAAGTAAGTGACATGCACGCTGCGATCGTCTGAGGAGTAGTTCCACGCTAAGCCCAGCTGCGCGGCGGTTTGATTTAGCAAACCTGACAGTTTGCCGCTGTACTTGATGGGGAACGTGCTGGGTGCAATCTGTCCGATCATATTCATTGAGCGGGCATTGCTGGGCACGTTGCCGATGACACCTGCGGGCATGAAGTTGGACAGGTTGTCGGGTTGATTCATACCCGGGGGAGCGGTTGGACCTGAGTTCCCTTGTGTTGCACTGGTAAGGACGCTTGGATCGATGGCATCAGGCGCTACAATGACGGGAACGCCGCACTCGCTGGTGATGTAACGTGCGATCTCCGCGATCCCAACGTTGTACGAAGGGCGGTAGGTGATGTCGCAATCCATGGTCAGCGGCAAACCACGCTTGGCGACCATCGGCTGTTTTGAAACCCAGGGTTTATCGCTGAACACCACCGTGGCGCGCGCGGGCTCTTGTTGCTGATTTCTCAGAAACCGGCTGTATTGCGAGGCGGTCGCCGCATCATTTTCGGCGCGACTGGCTGACTCATTAACCCGCTGCAGTGAGCAGGAACTCAGCAGAGCCACGATGAGCGCTATAGCTGTGCCTCGGATCCAGAGACGGGCAGTCATCATTTTTTCCTCTCTGCAATGTAAATCAGCATTTGCGATGAAACGCCGTCGACCACAAAGGACCGTGGGGCCGAGTCATAAAGCGGGAAAATCTCTCTAATGGCTTCTTCGAAGCTGCCCTCGAATCGCAGTGGTGCCTCAATTGGATAATCAAGATCATCGATCTGCCAGATCAGCCTCCAATGCGCTTTTTCAGCCCAGCCTTCAACGGTTTGACGAAGTGATGATCCAGTTGAAGCCGTCCATAACTGGGCTAGCGGCTTCGGCGCGGCAATGACTGGAATAACCGGAGTGGCTGGAATTGCTGGAGCCATGGCTTGGGTTACTGGAGGGGTAGCTGTAGTCGCCTTGGCATTGATACTGCTGGATTTGGCCGAGACAGGACCCGGATTCAGCAAGGAAGACGTTTGTTTGGCAGAACCATCCTTAGCAATTGCAGAAGGAGTGGTCACGGTTTTGGCAGGTGCAGCATTCGTTACAGGCGCTGCGGTTGTTGCTGTTGCGGTGAAAGGCGCTGTCTGCGGTACGGCGGCGACTACAACTCCACCGCTCGAATCGTCTTTGATTGGGGTTGCGGGAGCTGGTTGAACGGTGGAGGGGGCTTTGAGTTGAGCAACCTGAGCCGATGCAGGACGTGGAGAATCCGGGAGCTGGTAGCCAGGGCGCAGGACGTAGCACACTTGACGGTTGACCTCGTCGACCTTCACCTGCCAGGCCGGACCTGCGAGCACCTGCAGAGTGTTACGCAGGGTCATTGGGCCAAGTTTATATTGGGCTGCTGGCAGTGGTCGGGTGTAGAGGATGTTGACGTGGCCAGTGTCTGCCGAGCAAAGCGTATAACCGGAACGGTCCACCACGTACTGCATCGCCTCACGCACATTTGGGTGCATGTTGGCTGGAATGCTGATGTCGATAATCTGAGCCATCAGGTCACGTTGGCCAGAATCTGGCAGCGTGCTGACGAGGGTGTAGCGGCCATAGCGCACTACTGGTTCTTTTTCAGGAACGGCGCCGCCAGGATAGAGGTCTGGCGTCAACATGTCCGGATTGCGACTGCTGTCGAAATCGGGCTTGGGTGTCTGCGCCGTTTGGGTCGTGCAACTGGCGATTAACGCGAGCAGCGAGAGCGTGGTGACGTGCCTGATCATGTGCCGAGAGGCCCCCTGTAATGATAGGGGAACGGTGACAGGCGGGTACCAGCTGCGCAGTAGGAAATAGAAAACTGCGTCTATAGGTATTTATAGGGTATACAAAGATGACGCAGACCGAGCAGAAGGCTTGCGGAGAAAGCGCACAGATCTTTGTGCAATGACTTGGATAATCAGATGAATTTGAAGCGGAGCACCAATCGTATGAAGGGAATCTTGTTCATAGCATTAGCTACCTTGGTCACTGGAGCTTCGGCTGCCGAATCAATACTCGTGACGGCTGAGCTGACGCGTAATGGTGAGCTGGTTGACAAGTTTTCGGGATATACAATGGATCGTGCCACTTTATCGTATCGGAATGTGCAAACAATTTCTTATAAGAAAGCCTCCGATCAGGGCAAGGTTGCTGTAGATAATTTGGAAGTCGGAACTGTTGGATTTGTCACCCCGGCCATTATGAGCGATGGGAAAATTCTAATACGTTATAAAGTCAACTATGTTCGACTCCTGGAAATGAATGCGAGCAAGGTCGGTAAACTCCAAATAGATTTGCCACATACGGAAGTTTTCCAGATATCGAACGAAACTACGGTTGCCGACGGCGAGACCTTTCAGATACCAGAAAACAAAAGTAATGGTTCCAAGTATATTTACAAGGTCTCAGCCACTAAGCAGTGATACACCGCTGCTCTATAAATTGGTCGCCAATGCTTGTCTCGCGTTGGCGGCCGCATCGGGCTCAATGAGGTCACTTGCCAACTGGCGCTTATCCAGCAGCATTTGCCATAGCATCTGGTCGATGGTGTTTTCCACCAGGGGGATTTTCACCACGACCATTCGCAATTGCCCATTCCGATAGGCCCTGTCCTCTGCCTGGTCCTGCAGTCCTGGCGTCCAGGGCAGGCCCAAGAACATGACATAGTTGGCCGCAGTGAGGTTGTTGCCGGTGCCTGCAGCGGAGGTAGTGGCGGCAAAAACGCGGGTTTCTGGATCACTTTGGAATTGATCGATCGCCTTTTGCCGTTTTCCTACAGAGTCACTGCCGACAACCGTGACGCACCCGTACTCAGCTTGCTTGCACCGAGTGCGAAGTGTTCCTACCGTATCCTTGAACTCACAGAACAAGATAACTTTGTCCTCCGCGTCCAGTTCGCACAGCAGATCCATTACGACACGAATCTTTACCTGCTCAAGCAACTGACGCAGTGATCCCAACCTGGCGAGGCTAGGCCTGTCTTCGAGCCGAATTTGATCGTATTGCTTGCGCTCCTCAGCAGTGAGTTCGATGGGTAAAGTTTGGCGCTGTTTGCCCTTGAGGCCGGGCAAGACATCCTTGCGTCGACGAAGCATCCAATCGCCGATTGCGCCCCGCAGATTCATGCGGAAATCCTGACTGCCGGCGAACTGTTCGCAGAATTCTTTCAAGGGCAGTTTCCCTACGGGGTGGCCGGATAGCCGTAGCAGCGTGTGCATCTCAGATTCTCGGTTGAGGACTGGCGTACCCGTCAGCAGGTAGCGGTTGGGTATCTTGGCGGCAATGTCGAAGCCGTGACGTGTCCACGCGGCGGTCGGCTCTTTCAGGCGGTGCGCCTCGTCGATGATCATCACGTCAAAGTGTCCTGCATGCAGAACAAAATCGCCCAGGCGTTCGTAGTTGGTGATAATCCATTGCGAAGAGGGATCAAAGACCTGTTGGCCGATTGTGGCCTCGGGATACACCATCTGGATTTCGCGTTGCCAGTTGATGATCAACGTCGACAGCGTGATTACCAAGATGGGTCTATCAGCTGCTCGGATTGCAGCGGCAATGATTGCCTGGCGAGTTTTGCCAAGCCCCATGTCATCCGCAAGCAAGGCGCTTGTGCGCTGTAGCAAGTGCCGGATGCCTGCCGGTTGATGGTCCAGTAAAGAATAACCAGCCAATGCCTGGTTAATCTGTTCGGTGGTGAACCCGGTGCGCTCGATTGAGGGCACCGCGGCTAGATACACATCGGTTGAGGTGCTGTCATCAGCCGCTTTTGCAGCGCGCTCTTGTGGAGGTCCACCAAGACTGATGCGGGTGATTTCATCAGCTGGAACAACGGATCCGTCGGTCAGTAGCTCTTGTACGGTGTCGAGGATTTCGAACTGATCCTCCGACAATCCAAGCTCCAGGATCAAGTTGCTTCGCACCACTTCCGCACCAGCGTCGATGCGCCAGGACTTGGAATGCCCGAGAAACACGCCGTGCATGCGCCTTGAAATGGCGACCGCGCCAGGATGGTAGTCACCTGACAGCAGGATCCCGCCCTGAACGAGTGGAGCTATCCGAAAGGTCAGCCCCCACGTGAATGCCTGCCGATCTGGGTCGTTTTGTGCGGCTGTGATTTTATGTGAAAACGTCTCCCAACTTTCATTGAAACGGTCCTCGGACAACTCCATCAAACGGTGGAAGAGCACATCCAGGTCATCCAGCAACTTGCCTTTTGGTAATCGCCAATAGCGATGTTGAGGATGCTCGGCACGCCGAATATAGAAACCATTACGTTCGAGAAACAGCCGGTTCGCACCCTCAACGTATTGCATTAACACCCCGAAGTCATAGCCGTCAAAAATGACTTTTTCGACCAGGTCCTGCCGGCGGTTCATCAGACGTGGACGACTCATGTCCTGCTCAAGCGTTGGTTGATCCATTCCGCACAGGCCTGGGCATGCAGTTTTTTCCGGTTTCGATTTGTATAGCGCGACATGAATAGTGTTTGGTCGGGCCATTCCAGGTTAATGGCGAGTTCACCCGATTTGATCTTTGCCCAAAACCATTGATAGGCCCGGTCAACCCTGGAGCCCGACTTAGGTGTGCGATTGCGAAGTCCTCTCAGTTGTATCGTCACCAGGTGTTTGGGAGTCAACTTTGCTAACGTTTCGCCCCAGGCACTTTCATCCATTTGAATTTCTGCAGAGGCCAACGATCTCCCGTTTTCGCGAACTGAAATAAGACGGCAGATGCCCCGATAAGCGCTGTAGTCGTAACCATCAATGCAATGCCCCAGCGCTCGATGTTCCGCATAAAGATCGGCTGGGCATTTCAGCTCGACAATTTGCAGCCCATTCGGGCTTACGAGAAGTGTGTCGTTTGAATTAAGCAGCGTCCTCCAGGGTGTCAAAGAGTCTGTTTTGGTTTGGGGATCTGCGGCATCAAGAGCTTCACGTATGTCTATCATTGCGAGGTGAAAGCCATCCACCAAGCTGGCGATCTGGTGATAGGTGGCAGTACCAATGAAGCTTTTGAGTTTTTGCAGTGCTTCACAGGCATCAGGTCCGTAGCTCTCATCTATGTTGTTGAAGAGCTCGTTCAGGTCTCGCAAGTCGTCGGCGATTTTGGACCAACTGGGATCCGACCAATCAGTTGGACACCCCGACAGCAGCCTGTTCCAGTCCTGCGTCTGCTCCCGCAGTTGATACGGAATTTTATCCAACAAGGCGAAGAATGTGATCCAGTGCGCTTTTTTAAGGGGACGTCGATTGCCCAGTGAAGCTCCTAGCAGCAGTCGATGCCAGGGCCGTTCAGGCCCCTCACGATTGATACGGGTCAATGCACTGCCGGTATCGAATACCCGTTGTTGCCCTAAGTAGCGCACTGCAGTACGCGGCGTCTGTAGCAGCCACGCCAGAGTGTCGGTAAGCGGAAGGCCTGCATCTGCAATGCGACCGATCAGGCACTCATGCGCGATGATCAAAGAGCCATCTCCGCTCCAGTTTGGGCGGCATTCTTGAAGGTCGTCCCACGGGCAGGTCATGTATACCTGCTGCTGCTCATCCCACGGCCACGGCCATTGATCAACCAGTACCAGAAGTGGAATCAGTACCGGTTGGGCTTTCAGGGCCTGCATGCGGCGTTTGCGGTCACCTTGAGCCAGCCAGTTATAGAGCTTGGGGGAGGGGCATTGCGCTGAACGGATGGCGAACAGTAATTCCTGTTCCAGGCACCGGCAAAACTGCTTCAGCGTGCTGCCTATCTGCTTCAGGTAAAACCGGTTTCGAGGAGAGAAGTACCGATTGTTGCTCGCCGTCGAATCGTAGCCTCTGCGATTAAAGCCTCCTAGATCTTCAATCGATAGGGCTTGCGCCCTTTCTCCAGCCGACTTGCAGAAGGAGGTCAGCAGAACGTCTGCATACCAACGTTTTTCAAACCTGAGCAGCAGCTGCTGGGCCACCAATACGGTGGGTTTTTTCTTGTGGACGCGGTCCTTGCTGGTGATTTTGCAGGCCTTCACCTGATAACCATCGAAGTACTGGAGGTGGTCGCCGATTCTGGCCAAAACTGGTCGTGTTTGATCACTTGTTGAAGGCAGGGTGACGCACCAGCACCGCGTGTGTGCGGTTGAACCCAGATAGGTATCGATGAATGAGGTCAGTTGGTAGGGCGGTACGTTAAAATGCAAAGCCCAGGTCTGCGCAACTTCAATTTGCCGGTCTGAGAACTTCTGGAGCTTCGGCGCTAAGATGCGCAGTCCCAACACCGATTGTCTCTTCTGTACGCTCACCCATGACCTCCTCTGCGATTTCGCAGAGGAATGTCAGGTATAGGGCGGGCGGGCTTCCAGGGTTAATGCGTAACGGCGTTGACGGTGATTTATAGCGGGAATGGCTGAAGTCACACCCCTCTGGGTTTATTGAGATCTGGTTTGCCATTCAAGTTTGGATAACTCACCCTGCATCCATTCGATTTGAAGCCTGTACACCCCCAAAAGTCATATCCACCGTCCCCTTTCTTCTGTCGCCTTGCGAGGGGTTGATTGCATTTGGGACAGTTGAAAGCGCCACCTGCAGCGTCTGGGCGTGGAGCGGACGCCATGGGCACACTCGGCATTCCACGCTGCTGGGACAGTTCCTCTTCCAGTCGCCTATGCAGACGCGCAACTACAGCTCCATAGGTGTCTTGGCCCTGGGCGATTTTGTCCAAATCGCGCTCCAGCTCCCGCGTAAAATCGAGTTCCACGAAACTGAAGAAACCTTCCAGCTTGGCGATTGTTTCCTCACCAAGTGGGGCCGGTACCAGTTTGCGGCTTTTTTCCTCGATCAGGCCTTTGCTGGTGATGTTCTTCAAGATCGAGGCGAACGTACTGGGACGGCCAATACCGCGGCGCTCCATTTCCTTGATCAAACTGGCCTTCGTGTAGCGCGAAGGCGGCTGGGTTTTCTTCTGCAGCAGTTCTCCGTTGTGCACAGCGAGAATCTGTTTAGGTGAGAGTGCAGGCACTGGGTTGCTGGCTGTTGCATCTTCCTCATCGTCAGTGTCATCGCCTTTCAGCAGTTTTCGCCACCCGGGATGGAAGAGGGTTTCACCTGTTGCATTGAATCGCAGCGTCTTACCATTTGGGCCAACCGCGAGCAGTTTTACGGTACGCACATCGAACACTGCTGCTTCAAGCTGGCTGGCAAGAGCCCGGACCCATATCAACTTGTAGAGGGCGAGCTCCTCGTCGTTTTCACCAGCCTTGGCATCAACCCAATGCGTCGGTGTAATTGCGGGGTGGCCTTCCTGAGCACCTTCGGCGGACTTAAATGTACGTCGCACGTCGACGGCCTCCACCCCGATAGATCTGGCCACGGTTCTAATATCCTCCATGGCTTCGTCTGGAACGTTGGGGTTGTCCGTCCGGTGGTAGGTGATGACGCCTTGCTCGTACAACCGCTGGGCGACCTGCATGGTCTTATCTGGGTCCCATTTCAAGGCGTTGCTCGCCGCTTGCTGAAGCGTGGAAGAGATGAAAGGCGCAGGAGGGTTACGTTCGGCCTTGCGGTCGTCACAGGATTCGACAACGACATTGCGTGTGCCGGCAACGAGCTGAGCCAGATTCCCGTCCTGGACGTAGGGGAAATCCTTGGTCGCGAAGTCAGGCACGGGTTGCCAGTCTGCGTACCAGTCTCCCATTGGTCCCTGGAAGTTGAGCCGCACACCAAAGTAATTGATGACGCGGAAGGTGCGAATCTCGCGCTCGCGCAACACCACCAGGTAGACAGCCGGTGATTGAACTCGTCCCGCAGAAGTGGGTTTGCCCATGAGGCGGCGAAGCTCCTGTGTCACCAGGTAACCCACCAGACGGTCAAGTACGCGCCGGCACTCTTGCGAGGCGACCCTGTTCAGGTCAATTTTGCGCGGGTTGGCCAGGGCTTCTTCAACACGCTTCAGAGTGATTTCGTTGAAGGTGATGCGTTGGTAGTCCTTGACGCCCAGCACCTGTTGGATATGCCAGCTGATGCTTTCGCCTTCACGATCCGGGTCTGTTGCAAGGTAGATTTCGGTGGCTTGTTTCGCTGCCGCCTTGATGTTCCGCACGGCCTTGGTGCTTTTATCCAGGATCTCATACACCGGCGTGTAATTTTTGCGTACGCCGGTGGTGATCATATTGTCGTCCTGCCCTCGGGCCGGTAGGTCCCGGATGTGCCCACCACTGGCAACCACCTGCCAGTCTTCGCCTGGGCGCAGCTTCTTCATCATTGGCTGGAGCTTTTTCAGCTTACCTGGTGCCTCGATGATTAATAACTTCATGGGGTGCCCTCTCAATTATCCAGAGTGGGACTCTCGCGTCAGGGGGGTAGGGCTTCAATGGGAAATGCTCAATGAGCAAGAAAGGGCTTTCAGCTGCTAGAGGTCGAGCGATAGCTGCTGTTCCTGGGCAAAGCCCTTTAGCCACGACGCGCGCATGGCGGGGTGATGGTAAGGGCAGTCATACACCCGTAGCCCTTTTCGGGCGGCCTCCGCACCGGCTATTTGCACAGCAGCGTGGGGGTTATTGAATTGCCGCCTATCTGTTGGCTTTAATACTGGGTGGGTTGACGCCATCGGAGGCGGTCCTCGAAGAGCTGATCAAACAGGCAGTAGCTATATAAGTTGATTTTGTTCGAAAAGCTCTAAAGATTGAAAATCAGTGCTTAAGTATGCCGATATATGGGTTATTTAAATCAAAAAAATCACGGGTTGCGCGATTTTTTTCAGATTGAATAGTTGGTTATTCCGCAAGTTTTGGGCCGGTTCGTCCGACCAAGCCGCGCTCCAAATCCACTCTATAAAGGCCTCTGTGGATTGCCCGCTTTGAACGCGCAGGCACTCTAGACTACCGTAGAGCTGTTCAGTGATCTCTCCATCATCGTCGAAGTCGACGCTGTATTCAGTATCCAGGCGGAACCCATCGAGTAGCTTGTCAAGAAATCGGCGAGCTTGCCAGGAATCGAGGTCGGTCTCCTCACGTCTGCCCATCTGATGCTCACCTTTGCGCCAGCCGAGTGGGGCCCATGATGCACGGTTCAAATCCAAAGTAAGTCCGTAGTAGTCGGGGGCATTCACCTCGCTTTCATCGAAGTACGCCCAGAAAACACGGCCTAAAACCGGATGCTCTGCAGCAATGACAACGTACCCGGTTGGATCTCTAAGGGTTTCGCACATCGGTAACTCCGACTTCGAAGGGAGTTTTCAAACTGGGTGAGGGTAACGATGAGCCGTATCCCCCACCACCGGCAGCCTCACGAATGGGGCCGAAAATTAAGCCCCTGGTTTTCAGAAGTTCGGAGGATCAGATTCTGGATATTCATCAGGACCTGGTGCCGGCTGCGGCTGCGATTTTGGTCCGTTGGACTGTTGCGAGTTCTGGCTCTGTGAAGGCGCTAGATTCACCATGGTCACGCGGTGTGGCAGCATGCCAATACGGCTGGCCTGAATTTTCAGGGCTTCGAATTCGCCCTGGTCGTTCTCCCAACGGTCCATAACGGCGCGGCCGGAAACGATCACGCGCATGCCTTTCTGAAACAGCTGCGAATAGTGTTCCGCGTCCTTGTGCCACCATTCGACGTTTGCCCAGAATCCGCCACGATCTTCATAACCGCCTTTACCGTCCGGAATCGAATTGTCGAAGTAGACGTTGATCCGCATGAGTCGACGTGGATCCTTGTTACCGTTGGGGAATTCTTTGAACTCCGGTGTCGAACCGATGTTGCCTTCCCAGCCTTGTACTGGCGTACCCATGAGTGTTCTCCGAGGTTATTGGTGTTGCATTGGTTTGGTGAGCTGCTGCAAGCGAGCCATGTACACGGCCTCCGCCTGGCCCATTTTTTTTGCACATTCGGCGGCCTGTTTGGCGATGGAGTGGACCAAGCTCATCTGCATGTTTAACGTGATCCGCTGAAGCTCCATCGCATACAGGTCCTGCAGCATGGATTCCGGTGTTCTGGGGGAGCCCATCATGTCCGCCCAAACCCCAACGCCCATTCGGCGATCTGTCACCTGTTGCCATCTCAGAAATTGCGTCCCGGCTTGAGTGTTTTGCTCGGTAAGCCGAACAGGCACCAAGGTGAACGGATACCGTCGGGCCTGTTCCAGTACGCCCTGGGCAAGGGCTTTCAACCCCGACTCCTGATCTCGGCATAACGCGGCAAATTGGGTCAGCTCCCCCTTACCTTTAAAAGGCTTTAAAAGGCCTTTTAGTGAGGCAGCCTGTTGCAGTTGCTGAAAGGCATCCTGTTGCAGTGGCCGAAAGGCAGTCTGTTGCAGTGCTCCATCGTCGGATTTTTGCTGGCCCATGTGCTTCAACCCTCTTCGGCCTCATCGAAGTGATCTTCCACCTCGGTTTGTTGCTGGCCGCGAATGATGGGTGGAGCGAAGTTCGAACGACGGGTGCCTTCCAGGATGTCCTGTGGCAGTTCTCCATAACGCTCGTACATTTTGCGGGCTGCATCAGCTTTGGCATTGTTGGCGGCGAAGTCATCGCGTGCAGCACCGGAGTATTTATAGTTCTGGGCCAATCCAAAAAGTCTCCTGAGTACCGCTGCGCCTTCATCTATCCAGGTTTCCATATCGTGGCGCCCGACAAGTCCGACGTGCTGGGCCAGCAAGATGCGCCTAACTATTTCGTCGTAGTTGGTCAGCAGGAATACGGCCTGAAAGCCTAGAGGGTTGGAGATATAAAGCGGGAGACTGACTGGCTGAATTGAAAGGTTCTCACTGATGCTAATGGCCGGTGGCAGGGAAGCCATGGCCATATCCAAGCGCTCTTCGATGTTCTTCAGTGCTTGCTTGGACTCATTGATTTTTTCTTCTATAAGAATCATCCACCAATCAGAGTACGGATCGTCCTGCTGGGCTCCGCGTGACATGCGATTGACGACACTACAAAAACCCGACAAGCCAATGATGCCGACTTTTAGATCGTTTTTTGGACGTCCCATCCAGATGCGTGCGGCGTGGTGAGTGTGAAGAGTGAGCTTCACATCGCTACGCAGTGAACCGATGTTGAGCCGGAAATTATCAGCCATGGTGCAGTTTTTCCTTGGGAAGAGGAGTGACGTGCCCATGCTGCAATCTGGCTATAAGAGGCGCACCAACAAATCCATTACCCGATGGAAGGGGATTTGTTGATGCTTCTTTATATACGTGGTGATTGGAGGACGAACTTTGCAGAGTTCCACCGCT
>NZ_JACHCZ010000002.1:0-997703 GCF_014207255.1 Pseudomonas sp. JAI120 | reverse complement strand
CTGCCGAATGCTGGAAGGGTGTTGTGGGCCACAACACTTGCGTGAATGCCGTCACCGCTGCCGAATGCTGGAAGGGTGTTGTGGGCCACAACACTTGCGTGAATGCCGTCACCGCTGCCGAATGCTGGAAGGGTGTTGTGGGCCACAACACTTGGCATGTAGCCGTCACGCATGCTGAACCCTGACAGAGTGATTCGGCCCGAATCACTCGCAAGGTTGCCCGCGTCAACCACTGAGCTTGAAGTCATGGATGTGATCCCCGATTGGGTTTGAGCAGATGCAACATTCCACTGAGTGTATTTCTCGCGGTTTGTACCGACTCAGGACTACGGGGGAGGGCAGCTGTTTTCGCCGGTTGAATGGCATTTGGTGGCGGTTCAACAGCCCCCTGGCATCCCGGGCTGGATCTGGCCTTTCCCTCAGGATCCCATTGGCTGTTGAAGTCTCCACGGACTGCCATGCCGACAAGCGTCATCAAGTAACCAAGCGGGTTTCGTATCCCCCCCGCGTCACAACGGTGCACCCATTGCTTGATGAGCGCTGGTTTCAACTCTGTCGGGACTTTTTGCAGCGCCATGACCGCGTTTTGTTTTTGATCAACCGGTAGCCGATGCAGTGCATCGAGTAAATCGGCGGCCATGTCGGTCGAGGTGAGTGGTACATGTACAGAGCTTTTACAAACAGCTTTGTGTGTATCTGTATACGTACTATATGAGTTCGGATTCCGAACTAAGTCCGAACCCAGTGATTTGCGGCTGAGTTCGGGATCCGAACTCGGCTCTAAAGTGAATTGCCCTCCGCCGTTTTCACTAAGTTCGGTATCCGAACTCAGTGCCGACTGGGCTAGGTTTTGCGGTGTTCGGATTCCGAACTCAGGCGCTTTGACTGCACCTTGTGCCTGCGCTTTTGTCCAGGCCTGGCTGTTCAAGCGGTTTTCGATAATGTCCAAACGGCTGGGCAGGCGCTGGCCAACGTCAGGGTCAGAAGCGAATTCTTTCCAGGCAATCTCAGCAACTTCGCGTATCACCTTGGTCTGGTGCACCATGGACTGCGCAAGAAGCTGTAAATAATCCTTATCGAATTCTATGGCTTCGGCCGGTGTAACCGGTTCGTCATGAAGCAAGTAGACGTTACCTTGAATTTGTCCACTCAGGTCATTGCGCACACGGCGGCCCAGGCTTAGCCAGCGTGTAAGCCGTAGAGTGACCAATGCTTTTGATACGGTTTCTCGCGAGGCCGGCCTGCCGGGTTGCATGCCCAGATATGGCCGTAGTTGGTCATAGGTGGGGAACGCCGTAAGGCCGTCGTCATTGATCAGTAGCCGGAACACCTGCCAGGTGTTTCTTTCAAGCGGGGTAAGTCGGTCATCCAGAAGCAATCTGCGAGGCACCGTCTCGTGTGGGTTCCCGCTGAATATAATTCCGGAGTAGGGGGCAGAACCTTCGATCCCCGGAGGTGCCGACTCTTTTTTCTGAAGCAAGTGAGCTTCAAGGTGGCCCGAGGCCGAGTCTAAAAGCGTCGACAATGGGAGCCGAGACAACCTCATAGTACGGGATCACCTTCCGCCGGTGTCGCTGCAGGCTGAGCCAGTCGATGAGAAGACACCAGCTGTAGCTTTCTCGGGAGGCCCGTGCTTGCAGGGGGATAAAGCCCCTCCTTTATCCAGGACTGAATGCGATGCCAGATAATTGCTAGACTGAGGTTCTCGGAGCTTCCATCTGCATGGGTGTCCTGGGGTGTGTTGAGCTCTTCGGCGACCAGCATGGCGATATCCAGCAAGGCGAGGCTGTCTTCAAGCTCAACCTGATGTTCCTGCATCAGGTGCGTCCATCTGTACCAAAGGTGAGCGTCCATCTCCTCACTGAATTCTCGCCACCGGCCGCGACGTGCCGTTACACCGATCATTAGGCGTTGAAGGGCTACGTCCTGGGGTGATAGCCCGAAGAACTGTTGCAGCATCTGAGTGGTCGCCCCTAGTCGAAGCGCACGTTCGATCGTGCGCACTTCTTCATCAGACCGCTGCGCCCCTATCAGCAGTTTTTTCACCATCTCTCCATCGATGGTGACGTTGCACCAAGAGACTGGAGTGTTGAGCAATAAGCTCAGGACTGACGGTTGTTGGAGCTGGGCCAGGATTTCAGGCTCCAAACCCATCTCGATGCAACGCCGAAGTTGGCCGTTGCGCATGTGATGAAGCACCTGAGACAGGATGGCTTCGTTGATTGGTATCTTGGACATGACGACTCCCCTCGTAGTGGTCCTGTTTTAGCTGGCTGGGTTCGCACTATCGCCGGCAGTTAACTTGACCTCTAAATCAATCAAACGCCTTGCGAGTCGAATTATTCGGAAGAGCTTCACCAGTGCGCCGTCGCTGAGGCGGCCTTCAGTCTCTGGGGGGGTGTCTTTCGTATAAGGCTGGCCAAGTAAGAGCTGCCCAAGCCCAGCTGCGAATTCGAAGTCGGTCAAAGCGTCGACCTGCAGATCGGGCTGCTCCTGAATCATTTTCAGAACGATGGCCACCGAACCGCTTAAAGACTGAAGAAGCGTCAACGTATGCTGGGCTGTAGCAGTGATTTCCACTTCTCCTTCCGCATCGGGGTGTCGATAGCTGAAACCCACGCCACCTTCGATATCGATAAATTGACCAGGTGCTTTTACCGAGCTGGCAATTTCACGAGCCAATTGCGCGATGTGCTGACGCAGGGTCATGGCATTGTCGATTTCACGCTCGATGTACCAAAGGTCAGATATGGGGTTGAGACCACCAGCTTGAACAGGGATGGCCACCAAGGCGTTGGAGGCAAAGTCGGGTAATACTTCACCATCAAGCGCAGCGAGCTCCCGTTTCATCTTGTCGACTTTGGGGGAGCTTTTCACTGGACTTGCGATGTGCCCATCAATGCGCTTTTGGCGCTCTTGCGGGCTCATTCCCTCTTGAGGGGGAGGGGCCAGCTTATGTTGGCCAGCAGGATGGGGAGGGCTCGCCGTGGTCAAAGTTGGCTTAGGCGTGCCATCAGAAACATGAGTTGATGGTAATTGTGACGGGTTCTGATTTGACTCAATGCTATTGTTTTGGAGACTCGACTGAGGCAACCCCTCAAGTTGCGAGACAGGATACTGAGGCATCTCAAGTACTGGTGTTGATCGGCGTAACTGGTCCTGGTTCTGAGTGATTTCCAGCAGTATTTTCTCGTAACCGAGATTTAACGGCTTTTTGAGCTGATCAATCAGCTCGTCCTGGAAGCGCTGGAACAGAAACTCCTCGGCGTCTCCCTCAAACTGGGAAAGGACATCTTGAAAGATGGTGTTGAAGTCTAGGTTCTGCTCGTGTTCTTTATAATTACGTTCCCAGCATTGAAGTGCTGTTTTGCGCAAAGAAAGAAGCTTTATGATCCTATCTACTCCAAGCCCGGAGTACAGCGCCCCAGGAATTGCTGGCAGCAAATAACGAATGGTGTCCTGCATACGGCTCAAGTGAGATGCAGAGACCGGGTATCCATCCGCTGAGAGGCGCCGGGAAAGCTCACGCAACGAGATAGATTCTCCAGTTTCTGTTTCATACAGGGATCTTGCTTTGTCGACGCCAACAGCTCTCTCAATAAATAGAAGCTGGCCCTGCAGATCGTTTTCAGCCAAGTGTCCGGTGAGCGAAATGATTTCACCCCGAACAGTGTCCCAAGGGCGGAATAGGCAGTGAAACTTAAAGAACTTCTCGTCCCCGGTCTCACGATACAGCTCGTTTAGAATGGCCAGGCGCGTGTTGCCACCGTTTCGGATCCGGTACTTCTCCTCACCAGGTTTGCGCGTGACGGGAGGGGGCGTGTCGAGACCTCGATTGCGTATGGACTCTTTAATTTCATCGTACTTCGGGTTTCGAGTTGTCCGTGGGTTCTCGTCATACGGTAATGTTTCATCGAGCGTCAACAACATAGGGGTATCGACGATTGGATCGCTCATGCGCGCAGCTACCGGCGAATTTGATTGAAAGGCCGGCAGTTGGAGTTTCTCTTTCATAGTCTGAGCCAAAGACTGTTTCATGCTCTAGCTCCAGGCAGCTCACAGGCTGGTGCTGTTGCCAATAGTTGATCAATGATTTTTAGTGCACGATCAAGAGCCGCCTCTAGCTCGACTGTAGTCTCCAGGCGATGGACAATTTCCGAGTTCATTGAACGGGTGTTTTCACGCGCTCGCAGCGCGATCCGTTCACGCATCCCATCAGGGAGGCGGACGACGAATTTTTCTTCCAACTGACGTTTTGGTTGGTTGCTCATGGTGTGCTCCGATGCCTTGGGTTTAAGGTTTGTGTTCAGCGACGTTTCAACTGATCAGTGAGTTGGGTGGGCAACCCCTTAATGATTAACGTGCTGGATGCCTCGTCGTACTCAATCTTGTCCCCTAGCAGGTGCGCTTCAAAACTGATGGACAAGCCTTCGGCACGGCCGGTGAACCGACGGAATTGGTTGAGAGTGCGTTTATCCATAGGGATTTCCGGTGACAGGCCGTAGTCCTTGTTTCGGATGTGATCGAAGAACGCCTTGGGCCGATCTTCATCAATCAAGCCCGACAGCTCTTCAAGGCCCATGGGCTCGCCGAGCTTGGCCTGGCTGCTGGCGTAATCGACCAGGGTCTTGGTTTTTTCGCGGGCGGATTCGTCCGGCAGGTCTTCGCTTTCGACGAAGTCGCTGAAGGCCTTGAGAAGGGTGCGCGTCTCGCCTGGGCCGTCGACGCCTTCCTGGCAGCCGATGAAGTCGCGGAAGTATTCCGAGACCTTCTTGCCGTTCTTGCCTTTGATAAAAGAGATGTACTGCTTGGACTGCTTGTTGTTCTGCCACTCGGACACGTTGATACGCGCTGCCAGGTGTAACTTGCCCAGGTCGAGATGGCGCGACGGGGTGACGTCCAGCTCATCGGTCACCGCCACGCCTTCGCTGTGGTGCAGCAGGGCGATGGCGAGGTAGTCGGTCATGCCTTGCTGGTAGTGGGCAAACAGCACGTGGCCGCCGGTGGAGAGGTTGGACTCTTCCATCATCCTCTGCAGGTGCTCGACGGCGGTGCGGCTGAACGTGGTGAAATCCAGGGCACTATTGAGATATTCCTTCAACCAGCCGATGAACGGGTGCGCTCCGGACTCGGCATGGAAGAAACCCCAGGCCTTGCCTTGTTTGGCGTTGTAGCTCTCGTTGAGGTCGGCAAGCATGTTCTCGATGGCCTCTGACTTAGCAAGCTCGGAGTCACGGGCGTGGAGAACTGCAGGTGTGCCGTCGGGGTTTTTGTCGATCAGATGAACAATACAATGACGGATAGGCATTAGATTGCCTCCTGAGTGTGTTGGGTTTGAGCTCGATCGGCACGGCGAATGCGAGCTTTGGCGTTGAGGGCCGCGCGGTAATCGCTTGCGGTCGACGATGTGTAGATTGATCCAAGGCCGGGCTTGGTAAACTGGATGTGGCCACCTTGAGTCCGCGACACAGTCCAACCATTGGCCCTGGCAAATTCCACCAGGTGGCGAAGGTTCTCGTGCTTTCCGCGTATGAGGTTGGTCGTCATAGCTCTGCGTCCTTGTCTGCTAAAACGTTCCCTGCCTGAATCGCGATGATTTCGGCCTGGTCACCCGGGAATTTGCTGCCGAGCTCATGCAGAAAATTTCGAGTTGCCTCGCGCGGGCCAGGCACGCGGAACACGACGGTGCAGTGCTGCACTGGCGCGGGGTGTTGCAGGTGAGCCATGACCGCCACTTTCAGTGAGCAGTTTTGGAGGTGCCAGGGGACCCAAACCGACCAGAAGTAACTTGATAGCAAGGCGCCTGCGCACAGCAGTTCAACGGCGATGGTTGCGCTGAGCGTGTCGGCCAGCTCGACGTAGCCGAGCTTCTGAAATTCCAACAGGTCCTCTCGCATGCTCACTGGGACCACGGTGCTGTGGTCACGAGTAAGACGGCCGACTGCTTGAGCTAGAGCATCAAGTTCTACTGGGTTGACGCCCGTTTTGTGGGCGTGAACCACGGCAGAGGCTTCGAAGACTTCACCGGCCTGAATGCTTGGAAAAAGCGCAGCGTTACTGTGCATCTGACACCTCCCGAAGCTCCTCGATGTCGTAGCTGTTGCAACTGGGACAAATCAGAATGTCCACTTCACCATTGAGAGCGGTTGGGGCAGGTACGCATTGCTGGACTTGCTGCAATGCATGATGTGTATCGCAGTTGCGGCACCAATGGGTGACGGCAACCGGAGCGAGGGTGCTCATAGGTGTGCTCCTTGCCAGCTACTATTGGCACTGAGGTTTGCAAAGCGGGTTTGGTGCGGAATGAACGCGGTGCGAACGGTGCCGGTTGGGCCGTTTCTCGCCTTGCCGAGAATGATTTCTGCAATACCTTTGTGTTCGGTCTGGGAGTGGTACACCTCGTCCCGATAGACGAACATGATCAGGTCTGCGTCCTGCTCAATGGACCCGCTATCACGCAAGTCAGCGTTGATCGGACGTTTATTTGGGCGGCGCTCCAGCTCCCGATTGAGCTGCGAAAGTGCTACCACTGGGCAATTCATCTCCTTCGCCAGTGCTTTGAGAGACCTGGAAATAACGCTGACTTCGTTGGCCCTGTTTTCATGACCGGGGCAGTGCATGAGCTGCAGGTAATCGATCAGGATCAGACTTGGGTGTCCGAAGCGGCGAGCAGCGCGACGAGATTTGGCCCTTATCGCGGCAGGCGTTAGTCCTGAGGAGTCATCAATGACCAGCCGCTCGCCATATCTATCAATACGCGAAACAGCTGCAGATAACTTCGGCCAGTCGTCGTCATCGAGCTTGCCCTTCAACAGTTTCCCAAGATCGAGATGACCTAAGATGGCCATCAACCGATAGAGCATTGCTTCGGCTGGCATCTCCATGCTGAAGATCTGGACCGTTCGATCAAGCTGTGCCTGCAGAGCCGAATCTACGAAGTTCAAGGCAAGGGACGTCTTCCCCATTGACGGCCGTGCGCCGAGAATGATCAAGTCGGCTTTTTGAAAGCCCGACGTCATATCGTCCAAATCGTCCAGGCCTGAAGGCACACCGGTCACAGTGACGTTGCCGTTGAAATGTTCGTCAATTTGCTCGACGACTTTCGTCAAGCATTTGTTGATGTTGACGAATTCAGATGCGGTCTTGCCTTCGCCAAGCGCGAACAGCTGTTGTTCAATGGCCTCTTGAACATCTTCCGCGTTGGCCAGCGGATCCGTGGCATCGCGAGAGCATTGGTAGCCAAGAGACATGAGTTGTCTGAGCCGGGAGCGATTACGCACGATGGACGCGTAATGCTCAATGTTGGCTACAGACGGCGTATTCTTGGCCAGCTCGCCCAGGTAGCTCAGCCCACCGGCTTCGTCTGGTTCCTCCAGCGCGTTGAAGACGATGACGATATCGAACGGAACTGATTTGTCAGCAAGGCCGGCAATTGCACGAAACAGCAGCCGGTGGTCATGCCGGAAAAAATCAGATGCATCGAGTTTGTCAGCGACGAGATCCCAGGTGTTGTTGTCGAGCAGCAGCCCACCTAAAACACCTTGTTCAGCCTCTACGGAGTAGGGCGGAGAGAGGTCAAGGTGGTTCATTTCACCGGCTCCTGGCCAATCTGCAGAAAGCCGCTGCCGTTGCGTGCGCCCAAGGCTTTGACCATCTCGACTTCAACCTTTGCTGAATTGATCATTACCTGAGCAACTTCGGCAACGGCTTTAGCCCTCTCTATTTCCATCGGTTTCTCTGGGTCGAGAAGGCTTTCAATCGCAACGAACAGGTGATTGCGTAGATCTTCAATCTTGTTTTTCATGTTCAGCCTCCCGAATGGTGCGCTTGAGTTTGCCGACGGCGCGGATTGCAGATTTCAGCTCTTCCGGATAACGATGGATGGTGTTCCGGCGCATGCGCTCTGCTCGCGTGATCAGTTCCAAATTGCTGATGGAAATGTTGGATTTGTTTTCATCCTTGAAGCACACGCAATGACTTGTGGGGACTGGGCCGAAGTGTTCTTCCCAGAGCAGGACATGCACGGCTTTCCAATCGACAGGGGGGTAACCTGTGTCGGTAATTTTCCTCTGGAGATAACCGTCGGGTGTAAGGCGAGTGCTACCGATGGGGAGCCAGTTTCCCGGCTTGCTGCCTTTCTTGAATTGTGTTTCAACGGCGCGCCCGCTGGCCGGGCGTCCCTTGAGTCCTTTGTTCCAGGGCGTTGAGCCTTTAGAGAATCGAAACTGCGAGCCAAGCGTTCCGTCCAGTCGCCCGGATTGCGCGCTGAGAAGAAACGATTCGCTCTTTTTCAAACCCAGCCGGGAGGCTTTGGCGTATACCTGGTAAACCGATATTTTCAGTTCTGAGGCGAGCAGCTCAGTTCTCTCGTTGGGATAGCGATCAATTAGCGCGCGCTCTTCTTCCTCACTCCAAACGTGGTGCTTATGAGGCTGAGCAAGCCCCAATTGGGAGCGAGCTTGTTCCAAGGCGGCCATCGCCAACGGGGATAGTCTCAACTTGCTCATTGGCCACCCCCATGACCTAGGGCCTCATTTGCTTGCTGACCAACACCACGATGCAGCTTGGCGTGCTTCCCCTGATCCCATCCTGCTTGCAAAGAGCGAGTGTCGTGACCTTTGGCTTCGATGGGTTTGATAATGAATTCGGTGAGGTTTGGGTGATGCCATTCCAGGTAGGCTTGGATCTCCAGCACCGTGGTGTCGTCTGTCCCGCCTGTAAACTGGTTTACTTTAGAGGCGACGGCATTCAGCCATCCCTCGGCAAAGACTTGGCCACGGTGACGTTTTGTTTTCAGTTGGCAACGCTTCTGCTGAGCAACATGAGCTCGACGGGCTGCGACAAGTTGGTGATGCAGCGTTGAATAGGCGTGAGCGGCCAGCTCGGGCGAAATACCCTTCCCCAAGAATTTGAATGACCAGCCAGCCAGCGGATGAAAGTAGGCCAGGTGGGTGCAATCGAAGGCTTGTGCGCAGATTGTGGCCAGGTTGTGCAGCCAATCCTGCGGCGCCCGCCGGGTCTTGGTGCTTACACTGGCTTCTTCGATTGTTTGAGCAGCAACTTCGGTGTGTTCCAAGTTGTACTGGTTCATCAAATGGCGCGCTTGGCGAAGTGCAATTTCCACTTCGTTTGGGGCAGCACCTTGCGATTTGGCCAGCGCCATGAGCTTTGAGACCTTGCTGAGAACTTTTTGCTTGTCCATCATTCACCCCCATCCGCTTGGGTACGGGGGGAGAGCGCCTCTGACCAAAGGCGCAATGTTTCCTCTTCATCTGCAGAGAGGTGGACGCGGGCGACACAGTCTGCGACCTTCTGCTTCAACGCATCGAGACGATCCCGCACATTTGAGCCATCGTCATAAGCAATCTCCTGCTCTACAGCTTGCACCACCTCATTCCGCAGAGAGAGAACAGTGCTTATCCAGAAAGCACTTGGGCTGGTCCAGCCAATGAGTTTTCGCGTCCGCGCTGGGGATAGGTAATCACGGAGCCTGAGATTGAATTCTCTAGGGGAATACCCATTCTTGAAGACGTCCGCGCGGTTGAGCGTCAGGGCCGTTTTAAGAATATCTAAGAGAGGCTCCAAAGCCGCAGGTTGTGGGGCCATAGGTTCTAGATATGTTTCAGCTACCAGGCGCTTGGCTTCGGCATCTCGAGATTGCTGACGGCGTTTGGCTTTGTTTTCGTCGCGGCCGCGCTTTTCCTTCGCGTGCTTTATGTTGGCATTGACCGAATCAATGAGCTTCGCGGCGTCCTGCAAAAGCTGACGCTGTTCAATGCTTAACTGAGCGCCTATTCGACCGGGTAAATGGATACCGCCTGTCAGGGAGTGGATTTCCCGCGCGGTCCCACTTAGCTTGGCTTGCAAAGTGCGCAATTGCTGAGCTCTGTAGTACTTGCCAACCTCTAGGATGAGATCAGCGGTAATGCCGCGGGCATCGGTAATGGAGGGCTTTGCCATATCAGCGTCCCTCCTTGACCAGCTTTGCCACGCGCTCCTCTGTCATGGCTTCGAAGCGGTCGCGCCATTCTGGAAAGAGCTCAATGGCCAATTGGCGGATGACGACAAGGGCTGCAGGGGATATGCGGTTGGAAGGCTGCCGGTATTCCAGGCGGTGTACTGGGACGCCCAGGGATGCAGCGCTACGAAACACCACTGCGGTGGGTATGACGCTGTCCAGAACGTTGATTTCGTCATTGTCCTGAAATATTTCCCGTACCGACTGCTCGATCATCTGCGCGTCGGTGGTTTGGTCGAGATTGTTGACGACGATCCGCACGGGAGGGATTTTCATTCCCAGGCGACCGTAGGCGCGCAGGCCGTCTAACATCTGCATGGTTCCCCGGCTGAATTCCCGTGCAGCGAGCATGTTGGGCGGAAGTGGGGATATGACCAAATCAGAGGCTAGGACCACCATTTCAAGCATGGCCGATCTGGCGCCTTGGGTGTCAATCAGTACCAGGTCGTAATGATCTTTGAACGCCGGCATCAGGTTGGCGAGTCGCAACCGTCCGTCAGGTGCTTGCAGGAGCAGGCTGTTCAGTTGATTGTTGATGTCGTTGGAAATGACAAGCGACAGGTTTGGGATCGCGGTGCTGGATATGATCTTGGCGGATTCGGTGATATTGAACGCGAGCAGGTCGTAGATGCCACCTTGGGCTTCTTCGACCAATTGGTAATACGAAGAAAGGGAGGGCTGAGCAGGGTCCAGGTCGATAAGGAGTGTGCGAAGGCCCGCGTCCGCGCAGAAAGCGCCCAGGTTGGCCTCGATAGTGGTTTTGCCTACGCCGCCTTTGGTCGAAACGACCGCAGAGATTTTCATGGTTTGGAGCCTCTAATGTGGGTTCATTAGAGGCTGCGAGGCCACGGAAACAGCTATGTGTAGCGAACACGATCCTGAGCTTTGAAGCACTAAAACCAATTGTCTTTTAACCAATTGGTCGTAGGTTCGAATCCCACACGACCCACCATTTTTGAGACCAGTTAACGCTGGAATCGAATCTTAAGATCAGAGGCCAAAAGCGCTGATCGAAGAAGGCGACTGAAAGGTCGCCTTTTTTTTCCGGGGTATAGCGCAGTCCGGTAGCGCGCCTGCTTTGGGAGCAGGATGTCAGGAGTTCGAATCCCCTTACCCCGACCATATTAAAAATCCTCGTATCGAAAGATACGGGGATTTTTTTTGCCTGAAATTATCTCAACTCCAACATAAAACTAATGTGGGAGAGGCGGTTCCCCTCCCACATTGAACGAGTCCCACCAGGGACTCTGCCGTCAGTGAAGTTTCAGGCGCGGTTCAGTCCCGCGGCCAATCTTGCTGCCCAGCATCAACATCGCCGTGCGGAAGAAGCCATACAGCGCCATCTGGTGCATGCGGTACAGAGACACATAGAACATCCGCGCCAGCCAGCCCTCCAGCATCACGCTGCCGGTCAGGTTGCCCATCAGGTTACCTACCGCCGAGAAACGCGACAGCGAGATCAGCGACCCATAGTCGGTGTACTTGTACGACGGCAGGTCCTTGCCTTCGATACGCAGTTTCAACGACTTGGCCAGCAACGAGGCCTGTTGGTGCGCGGCCTGGGCCCGTGGCGGCACATTACGATCGGTGTCCGGTTGCGGGCAGGCGGCGCAGTCGCCAAAGGCGAAGATGTTTTCATCGCGGGTGGTTTGCAGAGTGGGCAGCACTTGCAGTTGATTGATGCGGTTGGTTTCCAGGCCGTCGATGTCCTTGAGGAAGCCCGGTGCACGAATCCCGGCGGCCCACACTTTGAGGCTGGCAGGAATCACCTGGCCACTGCTGGTGATCAATGCGTCTGCGGTCACTTCGCTGACCGCAGAGTTGGTCAGTACCGTCACCCCGAGCTTCTCCAGGGTTTTATGCACCGGCCCGCCGATCCGCTCCGGCAGGGCCGGCAGTACACGTGGGCCTGCTTCGATCAGGGTGATGTGCATGTTTTCCGGCTTGATGCGGTCCAGGCCATACGCCGCCAACTCATGGGCGGCGTTATGCAGTTCGGCGGCCAATTCGACCCCGGTCGCACCCGCGCCGACGATGGCAACGCTGATCTTTTCCACCACATCGGTCTGCCCGGCATGGGCGCGCAGGTAGTGGTTCAGCAACTGCTGGTGGAAGCGCTCGGCCTGCTTGCGTGTATCGAGGAACAGGCAGTGCTGTGCCGCGCCCTCGGTGCCGAAATCGTTGGTGGTGCTGCCTACCGCAATCACCAGGCTGTCATAGCCCAGCACGCGCGCAGGCACCAATTCGCGGCCTTCTTCGTCGAGGGTGGCGGCCAGCTGGATTTTCTTCTGCTCACGGTCGAGCCCGCTCATGCGCCCCAGCTGGAACTCGAAGTGGTTCCATTTGGCCTGGGCGACGTAATTGAGTTCGTCTTCCGAAGAGTTCAGTGAGCCGGCAGCGACTTCGTGCAGCAAAGGCTTCCAGATGTGGGTGAGGTTGGCGTCCACCAGCGTGATGCTGGCGGTGCCGCGCTTGCCCAGAGTCTTACCCAGGCGCGTAGCCAACTCCAGGCCGCCGGCGCCGCCGCCGACGATAATAATACGATGGGTCATGGGGATATCTCGCAAGGCTAAAAGAAATCGGAGCAGTTACCCCCGCGAGCGCCAGGCAGCTCATAGCGTCAGGTAACTCAAAAGGCGGCTCAGCAGGCCGAGCCCGATCACCACCACCAGCACCACACCAAGGAGCAGCCACGGCCGGAAAGGCTTGCGCTCGACTCGGTTCTGGGAGAGTTGCAGGTACTCTTCGACATGCTGTTGGTCGTCGGGGTTCAGGCGGCTGGTCATATAAGGCCTCGTCAGGTAGACGTTGCAAAGGGGCGCCACGTTACAGCGAGGGGATCAGAGGCTGATGCCCACGTCGAACACTATGCTGCGACCCAAGTTGTTGCGCAAGAAATCCGGCGCGTCCGGGTGGGCGAACAGCACCCGTGCAAACGTTGGCCCCACCAGCGACAGCGAGCGCCAGCCCTGGCGCAGGTATTCCGTTGGCGGTGGGAAGTGGCTGTTGAGGTCGAGCACTTCGCGCTTGAGACTGGTGAAGGCGACGATATCCAACTCGCCCAGGTCCATGCCGCGCTCCTTATAGTTGTGCGCTTTTTTGCGCAGCGTGGGTGCCAGGCGCAGCAGGAATTCATGGGCGGGGATGCGCCGAGGCTTGGCTTCGCGGCGCACCAGTTGGCTCAGGGAAAATGCACTGCGCCGGCGTAGCAACTCATCGCGCCATTCGTCGTTCAGGCGCCGGCCTTCATCGAGTACGAAAAACACCTCGAAACTGGCATCGCGAAACAGCACGTCAGGCGGCTCTTGCCCGGCGGGATGAAACTCTTCGGCGCGGTAGGGCACATTCAAGCCTTGCAGCAGGCGCTGGCAAACCCAACGCTCACGCTCCCATTTGCGGGCATTGGACAGGAACGCATTGGCTTGTTCGGCTGCTACGGTGAGCAGGCGCAAATAATCTGAGTCATCCATGCTTGCAGCTTAGCGTCCAAATGATGACCGCAGGAAGTCCTGCTGCAAAAGCCAGGGTGTAGACTGGCCTTTCAAGCGTAATTCCCCCGAATGAGGAGCGTGCAGTGAAGTTTCTGGTGGTGCTATTGCTAAGTGTTTTACCGGTATGGGCACAGGCTATTGAAGTGGGCGAACGCCTCGCTCCCTGGACCTTGCTCGATCAATTCGACCAAGCCTATACCCTCGATAACCAGGCGCAGATTCTGTTGGTGGCGCGCAGCATGGACGCGGCCAAGCTGGTCGACGCGGCGCTGCAAGGCCAACCTAAAGGCTACCTCGAAGCGCGGCATGCAGTGTTCGTCGCTGACATCCAGCGCATGCCTCGACTGATCGCCAAATTGTTCGCGGTACCGGCCATGCAATCCTACAACTACCGCGTCATGCTGGACCGTGACGCGCGTATCGCCCCGCGTTATCCCGCGGCGGCGGATAAAGTGCTGTGGCTGCAGCTGGATAACGGTACGTTGGTTTCTCAACATGAATACGGCACCGCTGCCGAACTGCGCCAGGCCCTGGAGCAGGTGAAGCCGTGATCAGCGCCGCAGTGCTGGCGCCCACAACCCTCGGCATCGGCTGGCTGTTGTATGCGCCGGTGCTGTTATGGGCGATCCTGCGCTCGCCCTGGGTCGAGTTGTTTGCCGACCGGCGGCGTCAGCATTTGCTGTTCGGTACGGTGTTCGCACTGTTCATGTTGTGGTTGGTGCGACGGGACTTCGACACCGGAGTGTCCTACCACTTTATCGGTATGACCGCCGTAACCCTGCTGCTGGATTGGCCCCTGGCCATCGTCGGTGGTTTTGCCGCCCAGTTCGGGTTAATGCTGCTTGGGCGCCAGGACCTGACAGCCCTTGGCGTCAACGGCCTGCTGCTGGTCGTGCTGCCGGTGCTGATCACCGAAGGCTGTGCGCTTGTCGTCGAGCGAGCGCAGCCGCGCAATCCCTTCGTGTATATCTTCTGCTCCGGTTTTTTTGCTGCCGCGTTGTCGGCCTTGTTTTGCCTGCTGCTGGGGCTCGGGTTGCTGTGGTTCGACGGTCGTTTTGCTATGCCGGAATGGCTGGAGGATTTCGTCGGTTACCTGTGGCTGATCATCTTCCCCGAGGCCTTTATCAACGGGATGGTGATCAGCGCCCTGGTGGTGTTTTGTCCGGAATGGCTGGAGACATTCAACCGCACACGCTACCTCTCGGCGCCCTGGAAGGATGACGAATCGCAGCGTTGACCCAGATCAAATCCCGCGCAGCCGAGCAGGCCCATGCTCTGCGAAATTTTCCTAGGCAAGGCGGGAGCACGAATCATGAGTGTGTACGAGTGGGCACGGCAGGAGTTGCGCAGAAGCCAGGATGCGGCACAGGAAATCGGTTTCGACCCAGGCTTGACCCTGCGCGCGATGCTCAGTGCGGTGGTACAGCAGAGCAAGGGCGTACGCAGTTTCGAAGACCTGGCCGACGAGCTGCAATACCTCGCAGAAAACCTCGACGACCAGCAGGAATACGCCTTTATGCGGCCTTAGTGGCGTGGCGGCAAGTCTTCGGAAAACAGCTCGTCTTCGGCATCCGGAGCCACGGGAATCTTGTGTTCCTCGGCGGCCCACGCGCCCAGGTCGATGAGTTTGCAACGGTCCGAGCAGAACGGCCGGTTGAGGTTGGTCGCTTTCCATTCCACGGGTGCGCCGCAGGTTGGGCAGTCGACGGTCAAGGGTTGGCTCATGATCGGCCTCCACGCAAAGTAAGGTAAAAGTGGTGCAGTCGCTCGACCTCGCTGTGCAGCCAGGCGAGGTCCTGGTCATTGACCAGCACGTCATCGGCATGGTTCAGGCGGTCTTCACGGCTGGACTGGGCCTTGAGGATTGCCTGAACCTGTTGTTCGCTGATGCCGTCGCGCTGCAGGGTACGCTGAATCTGCAGCGATTGCGGCACATCGATCACCAGGATGCGCTGGGTCATGCTGTACTGGCCCGATTCGATCAGCAGCGGTGACACCAGGATCGCGTAAGGCGAGCGGGCGCGAGCCAGGTGACTGCGAATCTCCTCGCCAATCAACGGGTGCAGCAGGGCTTCCAGCCAGCGGCGCTCTTCGGGCACCTCAAAGATCAGCTTGCGCAGAGCTGCGCGGTCCAGCTGGCCGTCAGGCTGCAATACGCCAGCACCAAAATGCTCGGCGATGCGTGCCAATGCCGGGCGGCCGGGTTCGACCACCCAGCGCGCGGCGTGATCGGCGTCCACCAGGTCAATGCCCAGGTCGATAAAGTGCTGGGCTGCCGCACTTTTACCGCTGCCGATGCCGCCAGTGAGGCCAAGAATCCAGGGTGTTGCAACAGGAGTGGTCATCTGAAACCGACAGACTGCAAATAGAAGTCGGTTATTTGACCACCCCAGAGCACTGCAATCCAGCCGGCAATTGCCAGATACGGACCAAATGGCATCGGCGTGGACGCCTGGGTCTTGTGCAGGCGCATCATGATCAACCCGACAACCACCCCCACCAGCGAGGACATCAACAGTGTCATCGGCAATAGCTGCCAGCCACCCCAGGCGCCGAGCAGGGCCAGCAACTTGAAATCACCGTGGCCCATGCCGTCTTTGCCGGTGACCAGCTTGAACAGCCAGAACACGCTCCACAGGCTCATGTAGCCGATCACGGTACCCCATAGCGCGTCGGCTAATGTCGTCAGTAATCCAAAGCTGTTGACGATCAGCCCCAGCCACAGCAATGGCAGCACCAGCACATCCGGCAGCAACTGGTGGTCTGCATCGATCAGGCTCATCGCCAGTAATCCCCAACTCAACACCAGCACCGCTGCGGCTTCCCAGCCAAAGCCGAAATGCCAGGTGACCCCTGCCGAGATCAACCCACAGGCGAGTTCGGTGAAAGGGTAGCGGGGGCTGATGGCCCCCCGGCAATGGGCGCAGCGGCCCCTGAGTATCAGGTAGCTGAGCAGTGGGATATTTTCCCAGGGCCGAATGGGATGATCACAGTGTGGGCAACATGAGTTGGGGTGCATCAGGTTGTAGGTCGGCCCGTCAGGTTCGGCAGGTAGACCGAGCACCTCATGGGCTTGGGCACGCCATTCCCGTTCGAGCATTTTAGGCAGGCGCCAGACCAGCACGTTGAGGAAGCTGCCGACGATGAGCCCCAGTACCAACGCTATGGCGACAAAAGTCCATGGGTGCTCGTTCAGCAGCACGCTCAAAATGCGCTCCCTAACTGGAAGACCGGCAGGTACATGGCGATGACCAGCGCGCCGACAATCCCTCCCAGGACCACCATGATCGACGGCTCCATCAGGCTGGTGAGGTTGTCGACCTGGTTGTCCACCTCCGCTTCATAGTGGCTGGCGACCTTTTCCAGCATGTATTCCAGGGTGCCCGACTCTTCGCCGATCGCCGTCATCTGGATCGCCATGCTGGGAAACAGGCCACTGTTGACCATGGATTGATTCAGTTGCATACCAGTGGATACATCGTGACGCATATGTTCGATTGCCTGTTTGAACGGGCCATTTCCCACGGCGCCGGCGACTGAATCCAATGCCTGTACCAGTGGGACACCGGCGGCAAAGGTCGTGGAGAGCGTGCGGGCGTAACGGGCCACAGCGGATTTTGTCAGCAGTTTGCCTGCCAGGGGCGCTTTCAACAAACCGGCGTCCAGCCAGTAGCGAAAACCCGACGAGGTCCGATAAGCCTGGCGAAGTCCCATGGCGCCCGCGGCTATGCCCAACACCAGCATCCACCATGCGTGCTGCATGAACGCCGACAAGGCGATCACATGTAAGGTAAATGCCGGCAGTTTGCCGTCGACCCCGGCGAACAGGCTTTGGAACTGCGGCACCACATGGACCAGCAGTATGCCGGTGACCAGGCTGGCAACCACCAGGACTGCAATGGGGTACGTCATGGCCTTTTTGATCCTGGCCTTGAGCTGCTCACTTTTTTCCCGGTGGATCGCCACCCTTTCCAGCAGTGTCTCAAGCGCCCCGGCCTGTTCGCCGGCGGCCACCAGGTTGCAGTACAGCGCATCGAAATAACGCGGTTGTTTGCGCAATGCATCAGCCAGGCTGCTGCCGGCCGCGATCGCCTGTTTAAGTCCTTGCACCTGTTCGCGCACTGCTCGGTTGTCGACGCCTTCGCTGATGATGTCGAAGGCTTGCAGAAGTGGAACCCCTGCCTTCAGCAGCGTAGCCAGTTGGCGAGTGAGCAGGGTGATGTCAGCCGCTTTGACTGATGGTGCGAGGCTTGGCAGCAGCGGAGATTGCTTGCGCACACGGCCGGGGCTGATCCCTTGCTGGCGCAGTTGTGCCTTGACCAGGGCAGGGTTGTGCCCCTTGGTTTGCCCGGACACCCTGCGCCCTTTGCGGTTGATGCCTTCCCAGGCGTAAATCGTCGAAGCATTGTTCATGTCGCGGTTCCGCATACAGACTGTCGAAGATTTATAGCTTAGTCAGGTGACGGATTCGGGCATGCCGATGGCGCAGGATAAAAATGTCAGAATGTGCGTCTTGAACGCGATTGACCGCTTGCGGGTGAGTACACTGGCGCCGTTGCAAAAACGGGGTGCAGGACGCGCCTTGTCATGAGTTCTATTCTGGAGAGTGAATGTGATACGTCAGAAAGGCTTTACCCTGATCGAGTTGTTGATCGTCGTGGCAATCATCGGCATTTTGGCCACCATCGGCTTGCCCATGTACACCACGCACCAGGCCAAGGCCAAGTTCACTGCCGGCCTGGCTGAAATTGCCGCGTTGAAGGCCGGCTACGAAGACACCATCAACCAGGGCACCGTACCTACCTTGGCCTTGATCGGCGGCACCAGTCCCACCGCCAACTGCAAGATCGATGTGGCAGGCGACGTGGCCACGGGCGCGGGCTCCATCAGCTGCGAAATACTCGACGCGCCGGCGCCGGTGCTGGGCAAGACCATCAGCCTGGTGCGCAGCGCCACCGGCTGGAAGTGCACGACTACCGCTGAAGCGAAATATGTCGGCAAGGGCTGCGGCACCGACGGGGCATAACTGCTAAACCATCCACAGGGAGGTCGAGGTGGCCGATGGCGTTATCCGTACAGCAGCGAGGCGGAGTTTTCCTGATAGCAACTGCGTGCCTGATGACTGTCGGGATTTGCGCACCGTTCGGTGGGCATGATCTACAGCGTGGAATGCAAATTGCCATCGGGTTTTGCGCGGTGCTGTATGGGTTGTCGGTTACCTCGACTGAACCTTGGGTGGACAGGCCCACGGCCTGGGGAGTAGCGCTGGTTGTCGGGCTGGGCCTGCTGTCTTCGGCGCTTGCCCATCAGCCGCTGTGGGCGCTCACCGAAGTGGCGCTGTTTATCAGCTGCGCGGCGATTGCCGTCGCCTTTTCCCTGCTTCGTCGTCACGGCGGCGAGTCTTTGGATCGCGTGCTGATCCTGGTTGTGGTGGTGTTGTGCCTGATCAAGTCGGCCGAGTATCTCTATGCCGGTACGCTCGCGTTCACCAGTGGCGAGCGCGCGCTGGACCCTGACCGGCTGTTGTCCGGCTTTTCCAACAAGCGTTTCTACGGCCAGTTTCAGACATTTACCCTGCCATTGCTGGCGCTGCCTTTACTGATCCCGAATATCTCCCGTGCCTTGCGAGGTGCGATGTTTGCGTTGCTGTGTGTCTGGTGGCTGATCGCAATCAGCGGCGGCACGCGGGGTACCTGGCTCGGTATGGGCGTGGCAGGCCTGGTGTTGGCGGTGCTTGGGCCTTGGGGGCGTCGCTGGCTGGGCTGGCAGTTGGCCGCGGTGTTGGTTGGGCTGTTGCTGTATTGGCTGATATTCACGGTGCTGGCGGATTACCTGGGGATTGAGCTCTCCAGTGGTGCCGGAGATCGCCTCACCACCTCGCTGTCGGGACGTGGCCCTATCTGGTGGCAGGCGTGGTACATGCTCGTCGAGCGGCCGTGGCTTGGTTTCGGGCCGATGCATTTTGCCGATATCGCTAACAGGATTGCCGCTCATCCCCATCAGGCGATTCTGCAATGGGCTAGCGAATGGGGGGTGCCCTCGGCGCTGTGCGTGGCGGTGCTGGCAGGGCGAGGCGGCTGGGCCACGTTGGCTGTGCTACGCGAGCGAGCGCTGTCCGCCGAGCGTGTTGACCTGCTGCGTTTGTGCCTGTCTGCGGCGTTGGTGGGGGCGCTGGTGCAGTCCATGGTCGATGGCGTGATCGTGATGCCCAACTCCCAGGTCTGGTTGGCGCTGGTGGTGGGCTGGCTGATGGCGCTGCATGTGTCGCACATGCCAGCAAGCGCTGCGCTGCCGTTGGCCCGGAACCTATGGAAAGCCTTGGGTGTGTTGGCCGTTGGTCTGTTGGTGTTTATCGCGATGCGCGATGTGCCTCACCTCCAGCAAGCCCAGCAGCAGTACCAGGACGGCGAAGGTCGTCACCTGCAACCACGCTTCTGGGCTCAGGGGGTCATTGCCCGTTGAAGGGCGCAAGTTGCCGGACGCCCGATGCGGTGCTAGCTTTAGCCCACCGCCCGTGTAGCTCAGTTGGTAGAGCAGCGCACTCGTAACGCGAAGGTCGCAGGTTCGATTCCTGTCTCGGGCAAAAAGGCGCTACTGTTTTAGCTGCGGTGTTTTAACGGCAGTGTTTCAAAGGCAATGTTTTCAGATGATCCCAGAATGGTTCTGAAGGCCAGACGAGTTGGCACGTGTGCCCGCTCTTTTGTATCTGCGCAACCTTGATGACCCAGATGCATCCCCATTCCTCGATCTAAGAGAACAACATGACCACGACTGAAATGACCCAGGAAGTTCGGCATCAAGCAGCCCTCGAAAAATACCTTGAGGAATCGCCGCAGCTTAAAGAAGAGATCAAGGACCTGAGCGCCGATGATCAGCGCGACCAGATCCAGTGGGCCTTCGAGGACGAAGCCGAGAGCCAGGGCTTCCAGCCTTGGGAACTGACCCTCAAGTACACCTCGACACCGGAAGAATTCGAAGCGGCACGGCTGGCCTTGCACAAAGAGGCGGCCGAGGTGCTGGGTGTCGAATGGGAAGAGTATTGCGAGATGAACGATTTGGTCGTTTAAAAGCAGCTTGTAGGAGCGAGCTTGCTCGCGAAAATCGCTAACGATGACGCGGGCTGCCTGGTTCCCTGCGGCATTCTCAGGTTTTTCGCGAGCAAGCTCGCTCCTACCGTTAAGGTGCTCAAATACTGAGACGCATCGACAAATCCACTGCTTTCACATCCTTGGTCATCGCACCAATGGAGATGTAGTCCACCCCCGTCTCGGCGATAGGCAGCAGGGTGGTTTCATTGATCCCGCCGCTGGCTTCCAGCTTGGCCTTGCCGCCGTTCAGGCGCACGGCTTCACGCATATCTTCCAGGCTCAATTCATCGAGCATGATGATGTCGGCGCCCGCCGCCAGCGCTTCGCGCAGTTCGTCCAGGCTCTCCACTTCGATTTCCACCGGCTTGCCGGGTGCGATCTTGTGGGCGGCGCTGATGGCTTGGGCAATCCCGCCACAGGCCGCGATATGGTTTTCCTTGATCAGGAACGCGTCATACAAACCGATGCGGTGGTTGTGGCAGCCACCGCAGGTCACCGCGTATTTCTGCGCCAGGCGCAGTCCGGGCAGGGTTTTTCGGGTGTCCAGCAGCTTCACCTGGGTGCTGGCGACAAAATCCGCCAGGAACCGAGCACGTGTGGCGACCCCGGAGAGCAATTGCAGGAAGTTCAGGGCAGAGCGTTCGCCACTGAGCAGCGAACGCGCCGGACCTTCCAGACGGAACAGGACTTGGTTGGGGCTGACGCGCTCGCCGTCGGCCACCTGCCAGTGCACGGCAACCCGCGGGTCCAGTTGGCGGAATACCGCGTCCACCCATGCTGTGCCGGCGATGACGGCGTCGTCGCGGGTAATGATGGTGGCCGTGGCCAGCCGTTCGGCCGGGATCAACTGTGCGGTGATGTCGCCGCTGCCGATGTCTTCCAGGAGCGCGCGGCGCACGTTGGCTTCGATTTCGGCGGTGAGGTCGGCAAGACGGAGGTTTGGCATAACAGGCTCCACAAACAAAGTGTCCCGATTATAGGGGCAGCGTGCGTTTGAACCCAGGCTCACCACTCATTTACAGCGCAATGTCAGAGTTTGCTGGCGCAACCGCACTCATTTGCAAGATAATCTTGCGCCTTGCAATTGGCGTCATAGCTTTGACGCCCTGGTGGTAACCGGTTATCCACAGCGCTTATTGGGCCTGTACACGATCTTTCCCCAACGCTTTACCGCCGTTTCAGGAGGCCAGGATGCACAATGACGGAAAGGTGGTGCCGATCAACAAGGCACAAGCCACGCCATCGCCGCTCGCGCGCCTGCCGGTGGTGTTGCTGCAGGTTCGCGACAAGGCGGCGCAGCAGTTGCAGCAGGGTTTGCAGGAACTGTTCGATAACGCCGACGACACCTTGTTCGAAATGGCCGACAAGGCTCGCAGCAACGTGGACCACCATATTTTCTTTGAAGCCATGCGCGACCTGCGCCTCAAGCGCAAGAATTTCGAGCGCGTGTTCATGGAGCGGCTGTTCGAAGCCTTTGGAAACCTGGGGCAGGCGGGGCATGGTGAGCTTCAGTTGGTGCCGGTGGTGTCCTATGACGCGGCCTCAGGCACGTCCAGGGACGACCTGGAAAAAGCCGTCGCGCTTGAGGCCATGCTAGGCCGGGTGCGTCACCGCGACGGCCTGGCGCTGTCGCAACTCACTGCACGCTTGAGTGTATTGCTCGGTAATCGCCTGGACGACCGTGAGAACCCCCTGGGCCCGGCGCTGCTGTGCGAGTTTTTCCTGCGTGCCGGGCGCAGTCTGGGCGTGGAGATCCGCGTCAAGCTGATCATGCTCAAGCTGTTTGAAAAGTACGTCCTCAGTGATGCTGACCAACTGTACGGTGAAGCCAATCAACTGCTGGTCGCGACCGGCGTGTTGCCGGAACTCAAGGCCGTGCCATCCCGTCGCCCTGGCGGTCGTGCCACCCGCGATCATCATCGCGAGGAGGTATTGCCGAGCGCCGACCAACCCGTCGACGAAAATGGCCAGCAAGCCTTCACCGCCTTGCAGGCATTGTTGACCGTCGTGCGCGGTAGCGTGTCGCCTACCCTTGAAGCCAGTGCCGAACCCCAGCCCATCGCCACCCGCGATCTGCTGCGCCTGTTATCCCATTTGCAGCAGTACGTCCCGGAGCCGGACGCCGAAGATGATTTTGACCTGTGTAACCAGCTCGAGCAGTTGCTCACCCGTGTCAGCGTCAAGAGTGGCAAGTCGCGGGTGGTGGAGGATGCGGATGAAGATGTGATCAACCTGATCGCCCTGCTGTTCGAATTCATCCTTAATGACCGCGCGGTGCCGGACGCCTTCAAGGCCTTGATTGGCCGCCTGCAGATCCCGATGCTGAAAGTGGCGGTGCTGGACAAGAGCTTTTTCAGTCGCCCCGGCCACCCGGCTCGGCGCCTATTGAATGAAATCGCGACCACTGCCATGGGCTGGAGCCCCGTCGATGACTTCCAGCGCGACAGCCTGTACCTGCGCATAGAGCAGGTGGTTCAGCGTTTACTCAATGAGTTTGTTGAAGATCCGGCGATTTTTTCCCAATTGCTGACTGAATTCACAGCGTTCACCGCCGATGAGCGTCGTCGTAGCGAATTGCTTGAACAACACACCCGCAATGCTGAAGAAGGGCGCGTGCGCACTGAAGCGGCGCGTGCGCGGGTGGCTGAGGTACTCAATCGACGGATGCTGGGCAAGGTTTTGCCGCAGGCGGTGGTGCAGTTCCTGCAACAGGCCTGGAGCCAGGTGCTGTTGCTGGCCAGCCTCAAGCACGGCGAGCAGTCGGTGCAATGGCAGGCAGGGCTGCGCACCATGGATGAGCTGATCTGGAGTGTCAGCCTGCCGGCAGACACTGAAGCCGGGGTGCACTTGCTGGAGCAGTTGCCGGGGTTGCTCAAGGCACTGCGCGACGGCTTGACCAGCGCTGCATTCGACCCCTTCAGCACCCGCGATTTTTTTGTGCGCTTGCAGACCCTGCATGTCCGGCCGCCCGAGGGGAGCGATGGATGGCTCGAAGTGCGTGAGCCCTTTGTGTTCAGCGCACTGCCGCTCGATCCAGTCGAGGGCCTGCCGGACGATGATCCGGACCTGGCCAAGGTGCACCAATTGCGAATCGGCGACTGGTTCGTGTTCCAGCAGGGCCAGGCAGGCACCCTGCGGTGCAAGCTGACGGCGATCATGGCGCCGGCCAGCACCTATGTTTTCGTCGGCCGTACCGGGCTCAAGGTCCTGGAGAAGAGCGCGGGCCAACTGGCGATGGCGTTCAAACGTGGCGCGCTGCATAACCTGGACGATGAGCCGCTGTTCGAGCGGGCGCTGGCGGCGGTGGTGGGGCAGTTGCGTCAACTCAATCGCGGCAAGTGATCGCAACCACGGGGTCGAACGCGGCATACTGGTCACACTTAGTCACGTTCAAGGATCCTGTATGCAGTTGGACCCCGCCAGCGGCTGGTGCCAGGGCATTCGCCATTGCCCCTCACCCAACTTCAACGAGCGCCCGACAGGCGAAATCTCGCTGTTGGTGGTGCATAACATCAGCCTGCCACCCGCGCAGTTCGCCACCGGCAAAGTGCAGGAATTTTTCCAGAATCGCCTGGATGTCACGGAACATCCCTACTTTGAAGGGATTGCCGACCTACGGGTGTCTGCGCATTTTCTGATTGAGCGCGATGGCACGGTGACGCAGTTTGTGTCCTGTATCGACCGGGCCTGGCATGCCGGGGTCTCGTGCTTCGAAGGGCGTGAGACGTGCAATGACTTTTCCTTGGGGATAGAGCTTGAGGGCACGGATGATTTGCCGTTCACCAACCCTCAGTATGTATCGCTGATCGACCTGACCCGTCAGTTGCTGGCAGCCTACCCAGGTATTACGCCGCAGCGTATTTGCGGCCATAGCGATATTGCTCCGGGGCGCAAGACCGATCCCGGCCCCGCTTTTGATTGGGCGCGCTTTCGCAGCGCCCTGCAGGATGGAGGACACGCACGATGAGTTTTCTGGTGTTGGTGTTGGCAGTGTGGATCGAGAAGTTCTCGGCCATGCGCCAGCGGTTGCAGCGTGACGGCGGCTGGTTGCGCGAATTGGCCAAGTTGGAGTCGAGCCCGCGCACGGGCAAGCAGCCTTGGCTGATTCTGGTCCTGCTGGTGTTGCTGCCGGTGGCGTTGCTGGCGTTGTTGTTGCTGGTGCTGGAACCGGTGGCCTATGGTTTGTTGGCGCTGCCGGTGCACTTGCTGGTGGTGATCTACAGCCTGGGCCGTGGCGATCTATTGGCTGGGCTGGGGCCATTTCGTGATGCCTGGCGCCGTGGTGACCTGCAGGCGGCCGAACATGTGGCCGAGCGCGACCTGAAGCTGGGCGCCGACAGCGGCGAGCAACTGCTGGAGCGCGTCCAGGGCTATCTGTTGTGGCAGGTCTACCAGAGCTTCTTCGCCGTGATTTTCTGGTACTTCCTGTTAGGGCCGGTCGCCGCGCTGGCCTATCGACTGCTGGCGCTCGCCAGTGAGCATAGCCACAACCCTCTGGTGGCTGAGCGCGCCGGGCAGCTGCGTCACGCGTTTGACTGGTTGCCGGTGCGCTTGCTGGCGGCCAGTTTTGCGCTGGTGGGCAATTTCGTCGCGGTCAGCCGTGTCATGCTTCACGAGTTGCTGAGCTGGGACATCAGCGCGGCGCAACTGGTGGAAAAAGTCGGTCTGGTCGCCGCTGAAATCCCCCCTCCGGCCGTGGGTGCCGACGGCATCAACAGCCTGGATCGCCTGTGGGAACTGCTGCTGCGTGCGGCGGTGCTGTGGTATGCCGGCTTCGCCATCTGGACGGTGTTGCCCTGATTCCTGTGATAAGCGGGCTTGCCCCGCGCCGGGCTGCGCAGCAGCCCCCCGCAATCCTGGTTCGTTAACTTTACGTTACAAAACTCCCTTTCAAATTGAGCTATACAGACAGAGCGCCAAATAGTGGCTTTCTGCCGCCGCCCTGCGCCTCAATAAAAATAAAAGAAAGGGGAGGTCACCTGTGAAGAGCTTGCTCTATCCCGCCATCGCGCTGATGAACCGTCTTAGTTTCGGCCTGAAGTTCAGCCTGATCAGCGTGCTGTTCCTGCTGCCGATGCTGGCGACCAACTATTACCTGGTGCGCGATTCCTGGCGCGAATTCCAGGGCACTCGTGTCGAGCTGCAAAGCCTGGATTTGCTCGGCAGCAGCCTGGTCCTGCGCCGTGACCTGGAAACCCTGAATAACCAGGTGCAGATCAACGCAACGCTCGGTCAGTCCGGCAAGGCCGCTGACCTTGAGGGCAAGATCAGCGCCTTGGAGCAGAGCGTGCTCGCCCGTCTGCAAGGCCTCAACCCGATGGCTGCCGAACCTGAGCAAATCGCCGCCTTTGAAGGTAAGCGTGACGAACTGATCGCGGCCTTCCAGGCCCAGCAGCAGGAAAGCTCGCTGCAGAGCAAAAGTGCGTTGATCGGCAAGTTGCTCAATAAGGCACAGATGCTCAGCCAGATCATTGCCAGCCAGTCCGGCTTGAGCCGCGACCCCCAGAGTGACTTGCGCCAACTCAGCGAACTGATTACCAGCGTCACCCCGCAGGTCACCCAGACCTTGGGAGAAGGTCGGGCGATGGGCGCCTACTCCCTGGGCCAGGGTTTTCTCAACTCATCTTCCAGTACCCGCTTCGACGAACTGCTGCAACAGTTGGAAAAGCTCCAGGCCGAATACGCCTTGAAATTGCAGGACGTCCTGGGCTCCAGCAACGCCGCGCACGCGGCGCTCGACAGCCTGGCCAAGGCCAGTAACGCCAGCCTCAAGCACGGCAGTGAGTTGTTTGAAGAACAGGTGGTGATGGCCGAAACCCTTGATGCCCCCTGGCAGGGTTTCTATGACAGCGTCAGCCAATTGATGGACCACACCTATCAGCTCGATGACGCCACCCTGATGTTCCTCGGGCAGCAACTGGAGCAGCGCCTGGCGCAGAACCGTACGCACATGGTGATGCTGGTCTCGGCGCTGACGGCGGTGTTTTTGCTTATCTTCTACCTGTATGCGGGGTTCTACGCGTCTACGCGCACTACGTTGCGGCGTCTGGGGGCGATGATGGACAAGGTGGCCGCCGGCGACATGACCGTTACCTTTGTTGCCCAAAGCCGCGATGAGTTGGGTGATCTGGGCCAAGTGTTCAACGGTACCGTGGCGAAAATCCATGACTTGATCGAGCGCGTAGGGCATACCGTCAGCCAGGTCGAATTACAGGCCGGTCAAGTGGAAACGGTCTCGGCCCGGAGCAATCAGGCGGTCTCTGGCCAGCGCATGCAGATTGAGCAGGTGGCGACGGCCATGAACCAAATGTCTTCCACCGCCCAGGAGGTGGCGCGCAGTGCGGCGGCGGCGGTCAGCAGTGCCCACAGCGTCAACGATGAAACCGTCAACGGCCGTGGCCTGGTGCAATCCCAGCAGGGCAGCATTGCGCAGCTGGCCTCGGAGATCGACCAGTCGGTAAGGGTGATCAACCAATTGGCCACTGACAGCCAGTCCATCAGCAGCGTCCTGGAGGTGATCAAAAGCATCGCCGAGCAAACCAACCTACTGGCACTCAATGCGGCCATCGAGGCCGCACGGGCCGGTGAGCAGGGACGCGGCTTTGCCGTGGTGGCCGACGAGGTGCGAACCCTGGCCCGGCGTACCCAGCACTCCACCGAAGAAATCGAACAAATGATCGGCCGCCTGCACAGCGGCGTGGCAGCGGCCGTGAAGGCCATGGGCAGCAGCCATGAAATGGCCAGCGGCACCGTGGAACAGTCGGATAAGGTCCAGCAAGCCCTGGAAAATATCCTCGGTGCCGTGGGCATGATCGTCGATCAGAATCAGCAGATCGCTGCTGCCGTGGAGCAGCAGACCGCCGTTGCCCATGATATCGACCGGAACATCGTCGAAATCAATCGCGCCGGCGAGCATGCCGCCCAAGGCGCGCATCAGACTGAAGCGGCGAGCCGGCAGCTATCGATACAGGTGATCGAGTTGAAGCAATTGATCGGGGCCTTTCGTGTGTAAGGCGATGTCGTAGGATTGGTCTTGGTTTGGTGTAGTGCCTGTCCTGATTTCCCGGAGTGCCTTTTTTGCGCGGGTGAATGAGTGAAAATTTGTGTCACTCAATCAAGGTCCAAGGGAGGCACGGCGATGACCCCAGCAATCGGCATCAAGGGGCACTGCGCCCATTGCGACATCACGTTTGAACTCAAGCCTTGGCAGTTGAATGCCATCGCCATTGAAGAACCCTTTGATTGCCCGTATTGCCAGCGCATCCTGGCGTTGAACTGCCCCCGGCAGTTGCGCCATTTCAAGGCGCTGGACCATTGGGCGCTGGTACGCCCGAGCATGGCCGTGCTGACCTGCGTGGTGCTGATCGTGGCGCTGGTGATGGAGTGGGTGGGGCTGATCAGCCTGATCGGGCAACTCAATGTGTCGTTGGTGGTGCTGCTGGTGCATTTCCTGGTGTTGCGCTATGCCCGGCATCGGCAGCGCATGACCTTGAACCTGCAAGCGGTGACCCCGGTACTACCAATTGAACAGCTCGCACGCATTGCGTGTGCTCGCCTCGGCCAGCGCTAGGGGGCTGGTGCCCATGCGCTCGGCCAGGGCGGTGCAGATCGCCGGCAGGTGCTCCGGGCTATTGCGCTGGCCCGGGTACATGGCCGGGGCCATGTCGGGGGCGTCGGTTTCCAGTACGACCGCATTCAGCGGCAGGTGTGTCAGCACCTTGTGCATACGCAGGGCCTGGGGCCATGTGGCTGCGCCGCCCAGGCCAAGCTTGAACCCCAGCTTGATGTATTCGTGGGCTTCTTCCCGGCTGCCGGCAAACGCGTGGATGATGCCGCCCCGTGGCAGGCGGATGCGCTTGAGCGTGGCAATCACTGCTGCGTGGCTGCGGCGTACGTGGAGCAGCGCCGGCAGTTGGAAGTCTACCGCCAGTTTGAGTTGGGCTTCGAACAGGCTTTGCTGGCGTTCGCGATCCAGCTGTTCAAGAAAGTAATCCAGGCCGATTTCACCCACCGCGCAGAGCTGTCGATGGCCGTGCAGGCGGGTCAGCCAGTCGCCCAACTCCGTCAGGTCGGCGGGCTTGTGCTCATCGAGGTACACCGGATGCAGGCCAAAGGCCGCGAACAAACCTGCATCCGCCTGCACCAGATCCCACAGCCGCTGCCAGTTCTGCTGATACACCCCCAACACCACCATGCGCCGCACGCCCAACGCCCGGCTGTGGGCGAGGACTTCCCGGCGATCGCTGTCGAAGTCCGGGAAATCCAGGTGGGTGTGGGTGTCGATCAGCTCCACGCTCAGGCCTCGTGGATACGCTGCTTGAAGGTCCGGCCGATGGCGTGCACGCCCGGTTGGTACTGTTCTTCTTCAATGGCGGCCAGGGCCAGGCGCAGGGCGGTGTCGGCAATCAGCTGATGTTGCTGGGCCATGGCGTTGACCGGCAGCGGCAGGAAGTCCAGCAACTGGGTGTCACCAAACGTGCCCAGGCGCAGCGGGCGCGACTTGAGCGGGAAGTCATGCAGTGCGTCGAACACGCCTTGCAGCAGCACGTAGGACGTGGTCACCAAGGCGTCAGGCAAGTGCCCCAGTTGATGCAGAAGTTGCTCCATCAGCTGTCGGCCACAATCGCGGCTGAAGGCTTCGCCGTGTTCGACGATGACCTCGCCGGTGAAACCGTCAAGCGCTTCACGGAAGCCAGCCGCACGCTCCTGGCTGATGCTCAGCTCGGGCCGCGCGCCAATCAGTACGATCTGCTTGGGCAACGGTTGCAGCAAGCTGCTGGTCAGTTGCTGGCAGGCCTGGCGGTCGTCGCTGACCACCGAGCAGAACTGGTCCGCCCCCATCACCCGGTCGATGGCAATCACCGGCAGACCCTTGGCTTGCAGCTCGCGGTAACTGTCGTCGCTGGCCGGCAGGCAACTGGCGACGAACAGCGCGTCGCAACGGCGGGCGCGGAACAGTTGCAGCAGTTGGCGCTCGCTGTCGGCTTCATCGTCTGAGCTGGCGATCAGCAACTGATAGCCGCGTGCCCGTGCACCTTGCTCCAGCAGTTTGGCGATGCGTGCGTAACTGGGGTTTTCCAGATCCGGGAGGATGAATCCCAGGGTACGGGTATGCCGACTGCGCAGCCCGGCGGCCTGGGGGTTGGGCGTAAAGCCATGGGCTTCGACCACCGCACGCACCCGGTCGACGGTCGCGCTGCTGATGCGTTGCTGTGCGGCTTTGCCATTGATGACATAGCTGGCGGTGGTCACGGACACACCGGCCAGACGTGCGATATCACTGAGTTTCAAACCGGGATTTCCTTGTTTTTTGGAGCTCGCCCCGACATTTTGTCCAATCGTAACCGATTCCTGCACACGACCAATGTCTCAGCTCAAGTGCCGAGTGGTTCTTCAAGGATGCGCAATTAACGCGTAACCTGCCATAAATTCTAGATTAAACGTTTCAGCCAGCGTATTTTTACGACGTTAGCCACTGAGTGCTTACTGCCAATTGACTGCTCAGTCAGTTATCCCGGAACACCATTACACTGTTTTATTCAAAACAATACCTAGTGCGTCCATCGCACTAACTAGGAGAACGGCATGCTTGAGCTCACTGTAGAGCAGATTTCCATGGGCCAGGTGGCTGTGGATAAATCTGCTGCCTTGCACCTGCTCGCAGACAAACTGGTGGCTGATGGTCTGGTTGCCGAGGGTTATCTCAGCGGCTTGCAAGCCCGTGAAGCCCAAGGCTCGACCTTTCTTGGCCAAGGTATTGCCATCCCCCATGGCACCCCCGAAACCCGCGATCAGGTGTTTTCCACCGGCGTGCGCCTGTTGCAGTTCCCCGAAGGGGTGGACTGGGGCGATGGGCAGATTGTGTACCTGGCCATTGGTATTGCTGCCAAATCCGACGAACACCTGCGCCTGCTGCAACTGCTCACCCGCGCCCTCGGTGAAACCGACCTGGGCCAGGCGCTGCGCCGCGCCGGCACGGCTGAAGCCTTGCTGAAACTGCTGCAAGGCGCACCGCAGGAGCTGGCACTGGACGCGCAGATGATCAGCCTGGGCGTGTCTGCCGATGACTTCGAAGAGCTTGTGTGGAGAGGCGCGCGCCTGCTGCGCCAGGCCGATTGCGTCAGCAATGGGTTTGCCGCCGTGTTGCAGCAGGTCGATGCGCTGCCGCTGGGTGATGGCTTGTGGTGGCTGCACAGCGAGCAGACGGTCAAGCGCCCGGGCCTGGCGTTTGTCACCCCGGATAAACCCATGCGCTACCTGGGCCAGCCGCTCAATGGGCTGTTCTGCCTGGCCAGCCTGGGTGAGGCGCACCAGGCCCTGCTTGAGCGCCTGTGCGCCTTGCTGATCGAAGGTCGCGGCCAGGAATTGGGCAGCGCCACCAGCAGTCGCGCGGTGCTCGAAGTGCTCGGCGGTGAGCTGCCGCCTGACTGGCCGAGCGCCCGCATCACCCTGGCCAACGCCCACGGCCTGCATGCCCGGCCGGCAAAGATCCTAGCGCAGTTGGCGAAAAGTTTTGAAGGCGACATCCGTGTGCGCATCGTCGATGGCCCGGTGGGCTCCGTGTCGGTGAAGAGCCTGAGCAAGTTGCTGAGCCTTGGCGCCCGGCGTGGCCAGGTGCTGGAGTTTGTTGCTGAACCCACGATTGCCGGCGATGCATTGCCCGCGCTGCTGGCCGCCGTCGAAGAGGGCCTGGGCGAAGAGGTCGAGCCACTGCCGACCGTGAGCGCACAGCCCGAAGCCCTTGATATCGCGCCAGTGATCAGCGCGCCACAGGCTGGCAGCCAGGTTCAGGCCATCGCCGCGGCGCCGGGCATCGCCATTGGCCCTGCACATATCCAGATTCAACAGGTGTTCGATTACCCCTTGCGCGGCGAGTCCTCGGCCATCGAGCGTCAGCGCCTGCAAGACGCCCTGGCTGATGTGCGCCGGGACATCCAGGGCCTCATCGAGCGCAGCCAAGCCAAAGCCATCCGTGAGATTTTCATCACCCACCAGGAAATGCTCGACGACCCGGAACTCACCGATGAAGTCGACACCCGTCTCAAGCAAGGTGAAAGCGCACAAGCGGCGTGGATGAGCGTGATCGAAGCCGCCGCCAAACAGCAGGAATCGTTGCAGGATGCCTTGCTCGCCGAGCGCGCTGCCGACCTGCGTGACATCGGTCGCCGGGTGCTGGCGCAACTGTGCGGCGTCGAAACCGCCCAGGAGCCGAGCGAACCCTACATCCTGGTAATGGACGAAGTCGGCCCCTCCGACGTCGCGCGCCTGGACCCGGCCCGCGTCGCCGGCATCCTCACCGCCCGTGGCGGCGCAACAGCCCACAGCGCCATTGTCGCGCGTGCCCTCGGTATTCCGGCGTTGGTCGGCGCAGGCCCGGCGGTGTTGCTGCTGGCCGCCGGCACGCCGTTGTTGCTGGATGGCCAACGTGGCCGCCTGCATGTAGATCCTGACGCGGCCACCCTGCAACGCGCCACCGTCGAGCGCGATACCCGTGAGCAACGCTTGCAGGCCGCCTCGGCCCAGCGCCACGAACCGGCGCTGACCCGTGATGGTCACGCCGTGGAAGTGTTCGCCAATATCGGCGAAAGCGCAGGTGTGGCCAGCGCCGTGGAGCAGGGCGCCGAAGGCATTGGTTTGCTGCGCACCGAACTGATTTTCATGGCCCACCCGCAAGCCCCGGACGAAGCCACCCAGGAAGCCGAGTACCGCCGTGTGCTCGACGGCCTCGGGGGCCGCCCGCTGGTGGTGCGCACCCTCGATGTGGGCGGCGACAAACCGCTGCCTTATTGGCCGATTGCCGAGGAAGAAAACCCCTTCCTCGGCGTACGCGGTATTCGCCTGACCCTGCAACGCCCGCAGATCATGGAGGCGCAATTACGCGCGCTGCTGCGCTCGGCGGATAACCGCCCGTTGCGCATCATGTTCCCGATGGTCGGCAGCGTGGATGAGTGGCGTGCGGCACGGGATATGACCGAGCGCCTGCGCCTGGAAATTCCGGTGGCCGACCTGCAACTGGGCATCATGATCGAAATCCCGTCGGCAGCCTTGCTCGCGCCGGTGCTGGCCAAGGAAGTGGACTTCTTCAGTGTCGGCACCAACGACCTGACCCAGTACACCCTGGCTATCGACCGTGGCCACCCGACCTTGTCGGCCCAGGCCGACGGCCTGCACCCGGCGGTACTGCAACTGATCGACATCACCGTGCGCGCGGCCCATGCCCATGGCAAATGGGTCGGTGTGTGTGGCGAACTGGCGGCGGACCCGCTGGCGGTGCCGGTGCTGATCGGCCTGGGTGTGGATGAGTTGAGCGTGTCGGCCCGCAGCATTCCCGAAGTGAAGGCGCGGGTGCGTGAATTCAGTCTGAGCGAGGCCCAGGGCCTGGCGCAAAAAGCACTGGTGGTGGGCACGCCCGCCGAAGTGCGTGCCCTTGTGGAGGCCGTGTAGATGGCAAGGATTCTGACCCTGACGCTGAACCCGGCGTTGGACCTGACGGTACGCCTGGCGCACCTGGAACCGGGTGAAGTCAACCGCAGCGAAACCCTGCTCAGCCATGCCGCCGGCAAAGGCGTGAATGTGGCGCAAGTCTTGGTCGACTTGGGCCATCAAGTGACCGTGGGCGGTTTTCTCGGTGAGGACAATCCCCACGCCTTCGAGGCGCTGATTGCACAGCGTGGTTTTGCCGACGCGTTTATCCGCGTGCCCGGCGAAACCCGCAGCAATATCAAGATTGCCGAGCAGGACGGCCGGGTCACCGACATCAATGCGCCGGGGCCGTTGGTCAGTGAGCAGGCGCAGCAAGCGTTGCTCGACCAATTGACGCGCATTGCGCCGGGCCATGATGCGGTGGTCGTCGCCGGCAGCTTGCCGTGTGGCGTCAGCCCGCAGTGGTTGCAGGGGCTGTTGGAACACTTGAAGCGTCTCGGCTTGAAAGTCGCCCTGGACACCAGCGGCGAGGCGCTGCGTGCCGGTCTTAAGGCGGCCCCGTGGTTGATCAAACCCAATACCGAAGAGTTGGCCGATGCCCTGGGCAATTCCACTGAGGTGATCAGCCAACTGCATCAGCAGGGTGTTGAACATGTGGTCGTCTCCGACGGTGCCGCGGGCGTGAGCTGGTACAGCCGGGCTCCCACCCTGCATGCCACGCCGCCCAAGGTCACGGTGGCCAGTACTGTAGGCGCCGGCGACTCGCTGCTGGCCGGGATGCTCCATGGTTTGCTTGAATCTGAAGCGCCCGAACGAACCCTGCGCCGCGCCACGGCAATTGCCGCCATGGCGGTGAGTCAGATCGGTTTTGGCATCAGCGACGCCGAGCAGTTGGCGCGTCTTGAAAGCGGCGTCGCTGTACGCCCGCTGACAGAACAATAAGAGGGTTTGTCATGAAGTTAGCCATTGTTACTGCCTGCCCGAACGGCATGGTCACCAGTGTGCTGTGCGCCCGCTTGCTGGACGCCGCCGCGCAACGCCAGGGCTGGAGCACCAGCGTCGAGGTGGTGGATGTGCAGCGCCCGGAGCGCCAGTTGTCCCAGGCCACGATCGACGACGCCGAATGGGTGTTGCTGGTCAGCAGCACCGCGGTGGATATGCAGCGGTTTGTCGGCAAGCGGGTGTTCCAGAGCACACCGGCCCAGGCGCTGGCGGATGTCGAAGCGGTGTTGCGCCGAGGCGCTGAAGAAGCCCAGGAGTATGTCGTCAGCCAAGCAGCGGCTGCGTCGAAGCATGCCCCGCGTATCGTCGCGATTACCGCCTGCCCGACCGGCGTGGCCCATACCTTCATGGCCGCCGAGGCCCTGCAACAGACCGCCAAACGTCTGGGCTATGACTTGCAGGTCGAGACCCAGGGCTCGGTCGGTGCGCGTACGCCGTTGAGCCCCGAGGCCATCGCCAATGCCGATGTGGTACTGCTGGCGGCCGACATCGAAGTCGCCACCGAGCGTTTCGCCGGCAAGAAGATCTACCGTTGCGGCACCGGTATTGCGCTCAAGCAATCCGAGGCGACCCTCAACAAGGCCCTGGCCGAAGGCGCGGTGGAAAGTGCCGCCAGCGGTACCGTGGCCAAGCAAGAAAAAACCGGCGTCTACAAACACCTGCTGACCGGTGTGTCGTTCATGTTGCCGATGGTGGTGGCGGGCGGTTTGCTGATCGCCTTGTCGTTCGTGTTCGGCATTCATGCGTTTGAACAGGAAGGCACCCTCGCGGCTGCGCTGAAAACCGTCGGCGACCGTGCCTTTATGCTGATGGTGCCGTTGCTGGCGGGTTATATCGCTTACTCGATTGCCGACCGCCCGGGCATTGCCCCCGGCATGATCGGTGGCCTGTTGGCGGGTACGTTGGGGGCCGGTTTTATCGGCGGGATCTTCGCCGGTTTTCTCGCCGGTTATTGCGTCAAGCTGATCACCCGTGCGGTGAAGTTGCCGCAGAGCCTGGAAGCACTCAAGCCGATCCTGATCATCCCGTTGCTGGCGAGCCTGTTTACGGGCTTGGCGATGATCTACCTGGTGGGCCCGCCGGTGGCGCGCATGCTCACAGGCCTGACCGATTTTCTCGCGACCATGGGCACCACCAATGCGGTGCTGCTGGGCATCTTGTTGGGCGGCATGATGTGTGTCGATCTGGGCGGGCCGATCAACAAGGCGGCGTATGCGTTTTCCGTCGGCTTGCTGGCGGCACAGAGCGGCGCACCGATGGCCGCGACCATGGCGGCCGGCATGGTGCCGCCAATCGGCATGGGCATCGCCACGTTCCTGGCGCGACGCAAGTTTGCCCAGACTGAACGCGAGGCCGGCAAGGCCGCGATGATTCTGGGCATGTGCTTTATCTCCGAAGGCGCGATCCCGTTTGCCGCCAAGGACCCGTTGCGCGTGATCCCGGCCAGCATCGCCGGTGGCGCGTTGACCGGTGCTCTGTCGATGTACTTCGGCTGCAAACTGGCCGCCCCCCATGGCGGCCTGTTTGTGTTGATCATCCCGAATGCGATGAACCATGCGCTGCTGTACTTGCTGGCGATTGTTGCCGGTAGCCTGCTGACCGGCCTGGTGTATGCGCTGATCAAGCGTCCGGAAGCGGCCGAGCTGGCTGTCGCACCGGTGTCATAACCGCATGCTTTAGTGGCCCTTTTGATACTCAAGAGGGCACCTGCATGAGCCACTTCGATCTCGGCCGTCGCCGTGTGATGCAAGCCGTCGGCGCCGGCCTGTTGCTGCCGGGCCTGGCCCCGGCGGTGATCGCTTCGGTCAAGGACCGGCCGCAACTCACCGACGGTGTGCAGTCCGGCGATGTGCTGGGTGACCGCGCGATGATCTGGAGCCGCAGCGACCGCCCGGCGAAGATGGTGGTGGAGTGGGACACCCGCAGCGTGTTCAGCAACCCGCGCAAATTTGTCTCGCCCCTGGCCGACAGCCGCACCGATTTTACCGCTCGCGTCGAACTCACCGGGCTGCCCGCCGACCAGGCGATTTTCTACCGCGTGCATTTTGAAGACGCCCAGACTGGCGTCGCCAGCGAGCCGTGGTTCGGCCACCTGCGCAGCGTGCCGCAACAGCGTCGCGACATCCGGTTTGTGTGGAGTGGCGACACCGTCGGCCAGGGCTTCGGCATCAACCCAGACATCGGCGGCATGCGTATCTACGAAGCCATGCGCCTGCGCCTGCCGGACTTCTTTATCCACAGCGGCGACACCATCTACGCCGACGGCCCGGTACCCGCGCAATTGCCCACCGAGGGCGGGCGTATCTGGCGCAATATCACCACCGAAGCCAAGAGCAAAGTCGCCGAAACCCTCGACGAATATCGCGGCAACTACCGCTACAACCTGCTGGATGAAAACGTGCGTCGCTTCAATGCCGAAGTGCCGCAGATCTGGCAGTGGGACGACCACGAAGTGGTGAATAACTGGTCCCCTGGCAAGCAGCTCGATGAGCGCTACCAGACCAAGGACATCCATGCCTTGGTCGGCCGTGCACGCCAGGCCTGGCTGGAATATTCACCCATGCGCCGGCAGAGCGCAGACGGCGGCGGGCGGATTTACCGCAAGCTCAGCTATGGCCCGCTGCTGGATGTATTCGTGCTCGACATGCGCAGCTATCGCGGCCCCAACGATGACAACCTGGGCGGCGAAAAACCCTTCCTCGGCCGCGAGCAGTTGGACTGGCTCAAGCGCGAACTCAAGGCGTCCCAGGCGCAGTGGAAGGTGATCGCCGCCGACATGCCCATCGGCCTCGGCGTGCCCGACGGCGAAGTCAGCCCCGGCGTGCCGCGCTGGGAAGCCATTGCCAACAATGACCCAGGCCCGGCGCAAGGCCGCGAGCTGGAAATCGCCGAATTACTGGGCTTTCTACGCGCGCAGAAGGTGCGCAACCATGTGTGGCTGACGGCCGATGTGCATTACTGCGCGGCCCATCACTACCACCCGGATCGTGCGGCGTTCCAGGATTTCGAACCGTTCTGGGAGTTTGTCGCCGGGCCTCTGAATGCGGGCAGCTTCGGCCCCAATCCACTGGATAAAACCTTTGGCCCTGAGGTGGTGTTCGAGAAGGCGCCGCCCGCGCAGAACACCTCGCCGTTTGCCGGGTTTCAGTTTTTTGGCGAAGTGCAGATTGATGGGCAGACAGCGGAGTTGACCGTGATTTTGCGCGACCTGGATGGGGTCTCGGTATTCCAGCAAAAACTGCAACCGGTCTGACTTGAAATGCGATCCAAATGTGGGAGGGGGCTTGCCCCCTCCCACATTGGATCACATCAATAGACGTCGCGGCGGTAGCGACCTTGTTCGATCAAGCGCTCCACCGCTTCACTCCCCAGTATGTCGACCAGCGCCTGGTCCACGCCCGTCGCCATCCCCTGCAAGCTCCCGCACACATAAATCGCCGCGCCGTCCGCGAGCCATTTCCGCAGGACATCGGCGGATTCGCGCAGGCGATCCTGCACGTAGATTTTCTCCTCCTGATCCCGGGAAAATGCCAGGTCCAGCAGCGCCAGATCACCACTGGTCAGCCAGCCTTGCAGCTCGTCCTGGCAGAGGAAGTCGTGGGCGATGGTGCGTTCGCCGAACAGCAGCCAGTTGCGCTGCTGGCCTTCGGCAATGCGTGCCTTGAGCAAGCTGCGCAGGCCGGCCAGGCCAGTGCCGTTGCCGAGCAGAATCAGCGGTATGGGCGCGTCCGGCAGGTGGAAGCCACTGTTGCGGCGCAGGCGCAGGCTGATCGTCGAGCCAATGGCGGCATGTTCGGTGAGCCAACCGGAGCCCACACCCAGGCTGCCGTCGGGGTGGCGTTCCTGACGCACGATCAATTCCAGCACGCCATCGCTGGCAATCGAGGCGATGGAGTATTCGCGCATGCCCAGGGGCGCGAGCGCATTCACCAGCGCTTGGGCATGCAAGCCCACCAGATGTGCGCGGTTGTCCGGCAGTTGGCGGGTCGCCAGGGCTTGGTTGAGGGTATGTGCGAGGCCGTCGACCAGCACGCCGTCGGTGCCGGTCAGGCCCAGGCCTTGGAGGAAGTGCTCGATGGCCCCCGGGCAATTGCGCGGCAGAATTTCCACCAGGTCGCCGGCCAGCCAGTTTTGTTTCGATGGCGATGTGAGGCCCAGCAGGTAGACGCCCGAGCTGGCGCTCCCAGGGTTCAGCAGGGTGCGCTGGCTCAGTGTCCAGTTTTCATACTGGGCGGTCGGCCAGGCCGCCGCCGGTGCGTGGCCGGTCAGTTGGCCAAGCTGTTGTTGCCAGTGCAGCAGGGCGGCCGTGTCGCCGCTGTCGACTTCCACTGGGGCGAACAACGGGTTGCCGCCTTGGTTGGTCAGCCAGAAGTGCAGGCGACGGGCGAAGCCGCAGAAGTGTTCGTATTGGCGATCACCCAGGGCCAGTACCGAGTAGTTCAGGCCCTTGAGCGACAGATCCTGGCCGAGCACGCTGCGCTCGAAACCGCGGGCGCTGTCGGGGGCTTCGCCGTCGCCGAAGGTGCTGACTACGAACAACGCATTTTCCGACTGACGCAAGTCGTCCTGGCTGACACTGCCCAATGGCTGCACCTTCACCGGCAAGCCGGCCGCCTGCAATTGTCCGGCGGTCTGCCAGGCCAGTTGCTCGGCAAACCCGCTCTGGCTGGCAAAGCCGATCAGCCAGGCCGGGGCATCACTGCGGTTGGCACTGAGGCCTTTGCGCGCGTCGCGCACCTGGCGTTTTTTACGCCGACGGTCCAGGTACAGCAGCCAGCCGGTGATGAAGAACAACGGCATGAGTAGCGAGCTGACGGTGAGGATAATGCGCCCCGCCAGGCCGAAATAACTGCCGGTGTGCAGCGCGTAGAGGCTGGTCAGTAACTGCGACTTAAAGGTTTTGTCGGCGTACGCGTCATGGGATTTGACCTCGCCGGTAGCCGGGTCCAGGTTGATCTGGTTCAGTGCGCGGTTGTGGGGTGAGTCTTTGAGCAGGTAATAGACGATGGCGGGTTGCCCGGCGACGGCTGGCATGCGGATGTTATAGGTACTCAAGCCTGGGCCGGCAGTGCTGTAGATGCTGCTCCAGATTGCGTCGTAGTTGGCTACGGGGGACGGGCCTTCGGGCGGCGGACCGCGCTTGCGCATCCGTTCATTTTGCGGCGCGTCGGACAGCAGTTTGGTCAGGCCCTGGCTGTACCAATCGTAGGACCAGGACAGACCGGTCAGTGCCGCCAGCAGGTAGGCCAGCAGGCACCAGGTGCCGAACACCGAATGCAAATCCCAGTTGAAGCTGCGGCCCTTTTTGCGCCAGTCCAGCGTCAGCCAGGCACGCCAGTTGGCGACCTGGCGCGGCCAGCGCAGGTACAGGCCGGACAGGCAGAAGAACACCAGGATCAGCGTGCAGGCGCCGGTGATCTGCCGGCCGGTTTCGCCCATGGCCAAAAAGCGGTGCAGTTGCAGGATAAAGCCGAGCACATCCTGGCCGACCGCGTCGCCCATGTAGTCGCCGGTGTAGGGGTCGAAATAGCGCATCTGGCCACGGCGTTCGCCCGGCGGCGGGGTGAAGAACACGCGGGCGGCGTTGCCGCTTTCGCTTTCCACCCACAGCATGGACACGGTCTTGCCTTCGGTGGCTTCCAGCTTGCGCACCAGCTCGGCGGGCGGCAGCACGCCGGCTTCGCGCTTCTCCACGCTCAACACGCTCGGGTTGAGCGCGCGCAGAATCTCATCCTGAAACGAGACCGCAGCCCCGGTGATCCCCATCAAGGCCAGCACCAGCCCGGCAGTGATGCCGAAGAACCAGTGCAACTGGAACAGGGTTTTCTTCAACACGTCGGACCGCCTCGTCTATCTGAATATGTAGGGCACGGCGCGCATTATGCCGTGGGTTGTCGAGAAACATTCTGTTTGACACGCAAAAGCCCCACGCATCCGATGCGTGGGGCTTTGTGGGCTGCTGACCGTTTAGAAGTGGAAGCTTGTGGACAGCAGCGCCGTGCGGCCCGCCGCCTGGTTGGCGAAGTGCGAGGCGTAGGCCTTGTCGTAGTAGGTCTTGTCTGTCAGGTTCTGCACGTTCAGTTGCAGGTCGACGTTCTTGGTCAGCTTATAGCTGGCCATGGCGTCGTAGCGTGTGTAGGACGGCACATACACGGTGTTGGCCGCATCGCCGTAAACCTGATCGACGTAGAACGCGCCACCGCCGATGGTCAGCTTCGGGGTCACGTTATAGGTGGTCCACAGGCTGAACGAGTTCTCCGGCGTGTTGGGCATTTGGTTGCCTTTGTTGGAACCTGCCTGGACGACGCCCTGGCGGTTGCCGTTTTTGCCTGGGTCAACCAGTTCGGCTTTCAGGTAGCTGTAGCCGGCGAATACTTGCCAAAGCTCTGTGATCTTGCCGCTGGCGGACAGTTCCAGGCCATCGACCCGCGATTCGCCCGCCGTTTCGTAGGTGTTGGAGTCCACCAGGATGCGGGTGTTTTTCTTCTCGGTACGGAACACTGCGGCAGACAGGGACAGGCGGTTGTGGAACAGGTCCCACTTGGTGCCCAGTTCGTAGTTGACGGTTTCTTCGGGCTTGAGGTCGCTGGTGTTGATGCCGGTAGGAATCGCATTGCTGTCGACCCCTTCGCCCACCAGTCCACCTGCCGGTGAGGCCGAGGTCGCGTAGGAGGTGTAGATGCTGCCGTTCTCCAAAGGCTTCCAGACCAGGCCGGCCTGCCAGTTGAAGAACTGGCTGTCGTCCTTGACCTTGCTGCGTGCCTTCACGGTCGCGCTGGGCACTGCGTTGATGTTTGCTTCGGTGTCGAAGGTGTCGTAGCGCAGGCCGACGTTCAGCAGCCATTTCGGGTCCAGCTCAATGGTGTCGAACACATAGGCGGCACGGCTGGTGGCCTTAGTGTTGGTGCCGTTGTAGTTGCGCGCGATGCTGCCGGTCCAGGCGTCGTCCGGATTCGGGTTGCTCAGCGAGGTGCATTGGCCACCCCGGCCGCCGCCGGCCACGGTGCACGTCGGGTTGGTGTTCGGTGTGACGGTGTAACCACTGACGCGGGTTTCTTCGCCGGTGAACTCCAGGCCGGTGGAATAGCTGTGCTTGAAGCCAAGCGCCTGGAAGTTGCCGAACAGATCTGTCTGGTTGGTGGTGGTCGTGGTGGTGGAGACGCGAGCGTTCGCGCGACGCCACACCGTGCCGAAACGGTTGACGTTGCGTTGGCTATCGTCCGGCTGGGTAAGTACGTAGTCCTGGCCGGTGCTGCCATGGCGCAGGGTGTTTTTCAGCGTCATGTCATCGTTCAGGTCGTGCTCGATGGAGAACGTGCTGATGTCCGCGCGGGTCTTGCGGAAGTCGCGGTCCTTGAGACCGTAGAAGTTATTGCTGTCGCCGCCGTCGGTGGGTTTGTCGTGCGCGTGGGTGGTGGCGGTCGCAGAGCTGTAGCCATACGGAATGCCCGAATCCGGCAGGTCATTGCTTTCCATATGGTAGTAGCTGAGGTTGACGCGGGTCGGGGTGCCCAACCCAAAGGTCAGCGATGGGGCCACGCCCCAGCGGTCGTAATTTACAGCGTCACGGCCAGCCACGTTCTGCTCGTGGCTCATCAGGTTCAGGCGGAACGCGGCGCTGTCGTCGAGGAATTGACGGTTCACATCGAGTACATAACGGCGGGTCTGGTCGGAGCCGTAAGTGAAGCCGCCGTTGGTGAAGTCCCGGGCTTGCGGGGTCTTGCTCACCAGGTTGAGGCTGCCACCGGCCGAGCCACGACCGCCGAAGGAGGAGTTCGGGCCTTTGCTGACTTCGATGGACTCGATGTCGAAAATCTCACGGCTCTGGCCGCCGGTGTCGCGCACGCCGTCCAGGTAGGTGTCGCCCTGGGCGTCGAAACCACGGATGAATGGACGGTCGCCCTGCGGGTTGCCGCCTTCGCCGGCGCCGAAGGTAATCCCCGGTACGGTGCGCAGGGCATCCTGCAACGAGGTGGCGGCGGTGTCCTTGAGGACTTGTTGTGGCACCACGGTCACCGAGCGCGGCGTATCCACCAGCGGCGCGGTGTATTTTTGCGACGAGGCTTTTTCGACCTGGTAAGCGGTGTTGTCCTGTTCTTCGCCGGTGATGCTGGTGGCGCCGAGGGAGATGCTGTTGCGCTGGCCTTTTTGTTCAGTGTCTTCGGCCGCCTGCGCCAGATGGGCGACAGAGCTGGCGCTGAGCGCAACGCCGATGGCCGAAGCCAGCATACGGGGTGAAGCAACAGGTGTTTTTGTGGTGGTGCGCGACATGACGTGTCCTTTCCCCAAGGATGTGAGGCGGCGGAATATAGGGTGAACAAGACTTTCTATCAATTGAGATACATTACTATTCGCGCTGAATTTACATTCTTTACACTTTTGGCTTACGGTTTTTACGATCTCGTTCGTCTTTGGCGTTTTACAGGGCGGATAAGAATCAATACCATTAGCGCCTCTTTGCCTACAGGTATTGCCCCATGTTGCTGCACATTTCCGGCCTGTTCTCTCGCGAGGAAGTGCAGCGCATCCGCCACGCCCTGGAAACCGCCGATTGGGCCGATGGCAAAATCACCGCCGGGCACCAGTCCGCCAAAGCCAAGCACAACCTGCAATTGCCCGAAGGCCACCCACTGGCCAAGGAAATCGGCGCGGCGATGCTCGAAAGGTTGTGGAAAAACCCTCTCTTTATGTCGGCAGCGTTACCGCACAAGGTCTTCCCGCCGCTGCTCAATTGCTACACGGCCGGTGGCAGCTTTGACTTCCATATCGACAATGCCGTGCGCCAGGCCAGGGGCAGCCATGAGCGGGTGCGTACGGACCTGTCGTCCACGCTGTTCTTCAGCGACCCGGACGACTACGACGGCGGCGAACTGGAGATCCAGGACACCTTCGGCCTGCAGCGCGTGAAGTTGCCGGCCGGCGACATGGTGCTATACCCCGGCTCCAGCCTGCACAAAGTCAACGCCGTGACCCGTGGTGCGCGCTATGCCTCGTTTTTCTGGACCCAAAGCCTGGTGCGTGAAGACAGCCAGCGTACGCTGCTGTTCGAGATGGACGGCGCCATCCAGCAACTGACCCGCGATGTACCTGATCACCCGGCCCTGATCCAACTCACCGGCACCTATCACAACCTGTTGCGTCGTTGGGTCGAGGTCTGACATGGGCTTTTTATTGCGCCGCGAAGAAGTGCTCAACGTTGAGCAATTGCAGGGCATGCTCGACGACTCGCCGGTGCGCGCGGCCCAGGCGATTTTGATCGCGGCCAAGGAGGGCGTGGTGGATGCCCAGGCCTTGCTCGGGCAAATCCTGCTGGAAGGCCGCGGTATAGCGCGCGATGAAGCGCTGGCGCTGCGTTGGTTCCAGATTGCGGCGCAGGGTGGGCATTTAATGGCGCGCAATATGGCCGGGCGTTGCCGGGAGCATGGCTGGGGGTGTGCCATCGACGAAACGGCGGCTGCACGGGAATATCGGTTGGCGGCAGACGCGGGATTGGATTGGGGCCAGTACAACTATGCCAATCTGCTGGCGACGGGGCGGGGTGTTGCCGAGAACCCACAGCAAGCGCTGGCCCTGTATCGGCAAGCCGCAGAACAGGGCCATGCCAAGTCGATGAACCTGCTGGGGCGCTATCTGGAAGACGCTCAGGTTTGCCCGAGGGACCTGGAGGCGGCTGTCGAGTGGTATCGACGTTCAGCCGAGGCCGGGGATTTTCGCGGGCAGTTCAGCTATGCGGCGGTGTTGGCCGACAGGGGCCAGGTCGAGGCGGCGTTGGCGTGGTTGCGCAAGGCACTGGCGGGCGGAAATCTCAAGTTCCTGCGAACAGCCCACAAGGCCTTGGCTGCGGCGAGTGATCCGCAGGTTAGAGCGCTGGCCGAGGCCTACCGCCAACGGGCCGTGAGCCTTTCCTGAGGCATAAAAAAACCCATGACATGTCATGGGTTTTTTGTGCGCAGCCGTCTTACACGTAGAACGACTTCAGCGGCGGAAAGCCATTGAACTCAACCGCGCTGTAGCTGGTGGTGTAGGCACCGGTCGAGAGCCAGTACAAACGATCACCGATCGCCAGGTTCAGCGGCAGGCCGTACTTGTAGTTTTCGTACATGATGTCGGCGCTGTCGCAGGTCGGGCCGGCGATGACCACTTCTTCCATCTCGCCTTTCTTCTCGGTCCAGATCGGGAACTTGATGGCTTCGTCCATGGTTTCGATCAGGCCGGAGAACTTGCCCACATCCGTGTACACCCAACGCTCGACGGCAGTACGGGATTTACGTGCAACCAATACCACTTCACTGACCAGGATACCGGCGTTGGCGATCAAGGAGCGGCCTGGCTCGAGGATGATTTCCGGCAGGTCATCGCCGAAGTCTTCCTTGAGGAAACGGATGATCTCTTCGGCGTAGGTTTCCAGGCTGTTGGTGCGGGTGATGTAGTTGGCCGGGAAGCCACCGCCCATGTTGATCAGCTTGAGGTGGATGCCGTCTTCTTCCTTCAGGCGTTCGAAGATCACTTTGACCTTGGCGATTGCCGCGTCCCACACGCTGATGTCGCGTTGCTGCGAGCCAACGTGGAACGAAATGCCGTACGGCACCAGGCCCAGGTCACGAGCGAGGATCAGCAGGTCCATGGCCATGTCGGTCTGGCAGCCGAATTTGCGCGACAGAGGCCAGTCAGCGGTGGTCGAGCCTTCGGTGAGGATACGTACGTACACTTTCGAGCCCGGTGCGGCCTTGGCGATGTTGCGCAGGTCGGCTTCGGAGTCGGTGGAGAACAGGCGCACGCCTTTCTCGTAGAAGTAGCGGATGTCCTTGGATTTCTTGATGGTGTTGCCGTAGCTGATACGGTCGGCGCTGACGCCACGGTCCATGACCTTGTCCAGCTCGTAGATCGAGGCGATGTCGAAGCTCGAACCCTTGTCTTTCAACAGGTCGATGATCTCAACGGCAGGGTTGGCCTTGACCGCGTAATACACCTTGGCGAATTCGAAACCGGCGCGCAGGTCATCGTAGGCCTGGCTGATCATCGCGGTGTCGATCACCACGAACGGGGTTTCTTGCTTGTCGGCGAACGCCTTCATTTTGTCAAAAGTGGCGCGCGCGAAATAATCTTCGACGTTGATCGACATGCTGGGAACTCCTAAGGGCAAACTAAATTGATCAATGGGTGCAAATGAACGTCCTCCGTATCCCCACTTTGGTTCGCCTACTTCCCAAGGCATGTCGCCGAAAGCAAAAAGGCCATGGGAACAACCGCTTCCCTTGGCCTTGCTGTCTCGTCGTCAGTACTTGAGCCGGATGGATCGTTTCCAGCATGGACGTTCGGCGCGAACTTTAGGACGTGAGGGGCCATAGATCAACTAAAAATGTCGCGTTTTTGCACGCGTTCGTCGCGGGACCGCGTGCAGCTACTTATGTAACCGACACGTGTGACGGAATGATGTTCCCCGGATGGGGATAATTGAAGGTATTTCCCTGACAGATCGCGGACCAAATGTGGGAGAGGCTTGCTCCCGATAGCGGTGGATCAGTGACAGATGAAGTGACTGACACACCGCCATCGGGAGCAAGCCCCCTCCCACATAAGATCAGGCCAGGGCGGTCTCGGCAGGGGAGACAATACTGGTCTTGCCCCCACGGGACTTACCGGAGCTCAGGTACTCGGCGATCGATTCCTGGGTCACCTCACCCAGGAACACCCGCTCCGCATCCATTACCGGCAGCCACGAGCGGTTGAACTCGTACATACGCGACAACAGGATGCGCAAATGCTCGTCGTACGCCGCCGTGGCGTTGAACTCACGCAGGTACTGGCCGCAGGTGCCGGTCTGACGGTGCAGGTCGCGACGGCGGACATAGCCGAGTGCCTTGTTCTCGGCGCACGTGACTACCACATAGCGGCGGTCGGTTTCGTCCATCAGCTCCAGGGCCTCGGCCACCGGGGTTTCCGGGCTCACCGACGGGGCGTTGTCGGCCGCATCTTCAGCTTTCACCAGCAGCAGGCGCTTGAGGGTGCTGTCCTGGCCCACAAAGTTGCTGACGAACTCATCCGCCGGATGTGCCAGCAGCGTATCCGGGTGGTCGATCTGCAGCAGCTTGCCGGCGCGGAAGATGGCGATCTTGTCACCCAGCTTGATGGCTTCGTCGATGTCGTGGCTGACCATGATCACGGTCTTGTTCAGCGCGCGTTGCATCTCGAAGAACTCGTTCTGGATCATTTCGCGGTTGATCGGGTCGACCGCGCCGAACGGCTCATCCATCAGCAGCAACGGCGCATCGGCCGCCAGTGCGCGAATCACGCCGATGCGCTGTTGCTGGCCGCCCGACAGTTCACGCGGGTAGCGATGCAGGTACTGCTTGGGTTCCAGCTTGATCATGCTCATCAACTCGCGGGCGCGGTCGTGGCATTTCTGTTTGTCCCAACCCAGCAGCTTGGGCACGACCACGATGTTTTCCTCGATGGTCATGTTCGGGAACAGGCCGATCTGCTGGATCACATAGCCGATGTTGCGACGCAGGGTCACTTCGTCGAGGTCGGTGGTGTCTTCGCCGTTGATCAGGATCTTGCCCGAGGTCGGCTTGATCAGGCGGTTGATCATTTTCAGCGTGGTGCTCTTGCCGCAGCCCGAAGGGCCGAGGAATACGCAAATCTCGCCTTCGTTGACGGTCAGGCTTACGTCGTTCACGGCCGAAACAGTCTTGCCGTTGCTTTGAAAAGTCTTGGTCAGGTTTTGAAGTTCGATCATTTGAGCAGTCCTTTTGGAGTCAGCGAGCGTTGCAGCCATTGCAGAAGCAGGTCGGCGAAGATGGCCAGGAGACTGACCAGCACGGCGCCAACGATCAGCATCGACATGTCGCTGCGGCTGATGGAAGCCAGAATAAGTACACCCAGGCCACCGGCGCCGATGGTGGCGGCGATGGTCATGACGCCAATGTTCATCACCACGGCGGTACGCACACCGGCGAGGATCACCGGCACGGCGATGGGCAGCTCAACCATGCGCAGGCGCTGGCCGAAGGTCATGCCGATGCCTTTGGCGGCCTCGCGAATGCCCGGTTCAACGCCGGTGAGGGCCAGGTAGGTGTTACGCATGATCGGCAGCAGGGAGTAGAGGAACACGGCGGTGATCGCCGGCATCGGCCCCAGGCCCTGGCCAAACTTGGAGTAGAACGGCAGCAGCAGGCCGAACAGCGCGATGGACGGTACGGTCAGCAGCACCGTGGCGCTGGCTTGCAGGGGGGCGGCGAGGGTTGGGAAGCGGGTCATCAGCACGCCGAGGGGCACGCCGACGACAATCGCCAGGATCACCGCGATACCGACCAGGGTGATGTGCTGCCAGGTCAGGTGCAGGACCTGGGCCCAATCAAGATGGGAAAAGGCGTTCAGGAATTCCATGTCTTCTCCTTCTTAGTTGATCGGATGTTGGCGCAGGAAATCGGCGGCAACAGCGGATGGGCTTTCATGCTCGACGTCGACCCGTGCATTCAACTCGCGCATGGTTGCGTCGTTGAACAGTTCGGCCAATGGCTTGAGCTCGGCGGCCAGTTGAGGGTGCTGGTCGAGGTATTGCTGGCGAATCACCGGGGCGGCGGTGTAGTCCGGGAAGTAGTGCTTGTCGTCTTCCAGCAGCTTCAACTTGAACGCGTTCAGGCGACCGTCGGTGGTGTAGACCAGACCGGCAAACACCTGGCCGTTACGCAACGCGGTGTAGACCAGGCCGGCGTCCATCTGCCGGGTGTTTTTACGCGTCAGGTTCATGTCGTACAGCTTGACCATGCCGCCCATGCCGTCGGAACGGTTGGCGAACTCGGTGTCCAGGGCCACCAGGCGCGTGCCTTTGGTTTTCTCGGCAAGGGCTTGGGTCAGGTCGCTGATGGTGTTGATCTGCGGGAATTCCTTGGCCACGTTTTCCGGCAATGCCAGGGCGTAGGTGTTGCTGAATTTCGACGGCGACAGCCAGGCCAGGCCTTTTTTCGCGTCGAGTTCTTTGACCCGGGCGTAGGACTGTTCGCTGTCGAGCTTCTCGTCCACATGGTTGTAGGCCACCAGCGACACGCCGGTGTATTCCCAGATCAGGTCCAGTTGCCCGCTTTCCTGGGCACTGCGCGCCAGGTTGCTGCCCAGGCCGCCGGTCACGCGGGCGTCGTAGCCCTTGGTGCGCAGGTACTGGGAGGTGATTTCGGCCAGCAGGGTCTGTTCGGTGAACACCCGTGCGCCGATGCGAATTACCGGTTTTTCAGCCGCTTGCGCAAAACCTGCAAACAGCAGGACGCAGCTCAATATCAAGGTCAGTCTTTTCATGTGATTTCCTTTGCCAAGCCTTAAGACGGACGCAACCCGCGTTCCAGCCAGAGGCGGCTGGCCATGGTCACCAGACCGTCGAGCAGCAATGCCAGCAGTGCGGTGCATGCGGCACCAAGCAGCAGTTGCGGCTGATTGTTCAGGGCGATGCCGGGGAAAATCAGGCTGCCCAGGCTGTTGGCACCAATCAGGAACGCCAGCGGTGCGGTACCGACGTTGATCGCCAGTGCCACGCGAACGCCACCGATGATGATCGGCACGGCATTCGGCAGTTCGACACGAAACAGCACCTGGCGCGGGGTCATGCCGATGCCGGTGGCGGCTTCTTTCAGCGAGCCCTGAACGTTTTTGAGGCCTTCGTAGGTGTTGCGCACGATGGGCAACAGGGAGGCGAGGAACAGCGCGAAGATGGCCGGGCCGCTGCCGATGCCGAGGACGCCGAGGGCGATGGCCAGTACGGCCAGAGGGGGGACGGTGTTGCCGATGTTGAAGATCTGCATGAAGCGTTCTGCGCGCCCGACCATGTTCGGTCGGCTGAGCAGGATACCGGCGGGGATGCCCACAATCAGGGCCGCCAGCATGGAGACTAGAACAAGGATCAAATGAGCTTGCAGGTAAAACAACAAATCGTCGCGGTACAGTTCGATCGTGTTGATGCCGATCCAGTGGACCAGCAGGGCCAGGAGAGCGACGACAACCACTCCTCCTATCAGCCCTTTGCCATAGCGAATAGCCACAGGCGGACTCCTTTTTTCTTTTGTCGGCGAACACATTTCCGAGCGGCAATGCCATTCCTGGCTGCCTCTGAATGAGTTCGCGAAAAGCAGCTCGCCAATACCGGCAACGCGGTATCAAATCGAGCCATAAGCGCAGCCTCGTCAGGCTAACTTGCTGATTTTTCAGCCCCTGTTCCGAGTGCGATAGCAGGGGAGTGGACGTCTCTACCTTTTAAAAGGTTCCACAGTTGGCAGTATTTAGCCACCCCCAAAGGGGTGAACGGTGGTCCGTCACTCGCGGTTTGCGCTATACTCGCCGCCCTTTTTTGACTCACCTGCCAGGCGATTTCCCATGACCCACCAGGCCGCCGAAGTCGCGAAACGCCGCACTTTCGCCATTATTTCCCACCCCGATGCCGGTAAAACCACCATCACCGAGAAGCTCCTGCTGATGGGCAAGGCGATCGCAGTGGCCGGCACGGTGAAATCCCGCAAATCCGACCGCCATGCCACCTCCGACTGGATGGAAATGGAAAAACAACGGGGTATTTCCATTACCACGTCGGTCATGCAGTTCCCGTATCGCGACCACATGGTCAACCTGCTCGACACCCCGGGCCACGAAGACTTCTCCGAAGACACCTACCGCACCCTGACTGCGGTGGACTCGGCACTGATGGTCCTCGACGGCGGTAAGGGCGTCGAGCCACGTACCATCGCGCTGATGGACGTGTGCCGCCTGCGTGACACGCCGATTGTCAGCTTCATCAACAAACTCGACCGCGACATCCGCGACCCGATCGAATTGTTGGATGAAATCGAAGCCGTCCTGAAGATCAAGGCCGCGCCGATCACCTGGCCGATCGGTTGCTACCGCGACTTCAAGGGTGTGTACCACCTGGCCGACGACTACATCATTGTCTACACCGCCGGCCACGGTCACGAACGCACCGATGTGAAAATCATCGAGAAGCTCGACTCCGACGAAGCCCGCGCCCACCTGGGTGACGAGTACGACCGCTTTGTCGACCAGTTGGAACTGGTGCAGGGCGCCTGCCATGAGTTCAACCAGCAGGAATTCCTCGACGGCCAACTGACCCCGGTGTTCTTCGGGACCGCCCTGGGCAACTTCGGCGTCGACCACGTGCTCGACGCCGTCGTGAACTGGGCGCCGAAGCCTCTGGCCCGCGTTGCCAACGAGCGCACCGTGGAACCGGTGGAAGAGAAATTCACCGGCTTCGTGTTCAAGATCCAGGCGAACATGGACCCCAAGCACCGCGACCGTATTGCCTTCATGCGCATCTGCTCGGGCAAATACGAAAAAGGCATGAAGATGCGCCACGTGCGCACCGGCAAGGACGTGCGCATCGGCGACGCCCTGACGTTCTTCTCCTCCGAGCGTGAACAGCTCGAAGAGGCCTACGCCGGCGACATCATCGGCCTGCACAACCACGGCACCATCCAGATCGGCGACACCTTCACCGAAGGCGAAGCGCTGGGCTTCACCGGTATCCCGCACTTCGCTCCGGAACTGTTCCGCCGCGTGCGCCTGCGTGACCCGCTGAAATCCAAGCAACTGCGCCAAGGCCTGCAGCAACTGGCAGAGGAGGGCGCGACCCAGGTGTTCTTCCCCGAGCGCAGCAACGACATCATCCTCGGCGCCGTCGGCGTGCTGCAGTTCGATGTGGTCGCCAGTCGCTTGAAAGAGGAATACAAGGTCGAGTGCTCCTACGAGCCGATCACCGTGTACTCCGCGCGCTGGATCGAATGCGCCGATAAGAAGAAGCTGGAAGAGTTCTCCAACAAGGCCGTGGAAAACCTCGCGGTCGATGGCGGTGGTCATCTGACCTACCTGGCCCCGACCCGGGTGAACCTGGCGTTGATGGAAGAGCGCTGGCCGGATGTGAAATTCCGCGCGACCCGCGAGCACCACTAAGGTCCGAGCGCCGCAAAACAAAATGTGGGAGGGGGCTTCCCCCCGATAGCAGTGTGTCAGCCAGTACCTTGGGGGCTGACACTACGCTATCGGGGGCAAGCCCCCTCCCACATTTTTGGTCTCCACCAGGCATGGGATTGGCGAGAATCCGGCATCGGGTCTAGCGTTTACCCACCGACTGTAAAGGAGACCACCGTGCGAAATGCTCAACGCGCCATTCCCCTGGTGTTGCTGGCCGTCCTGGGGCTGACGACCCTTCCGGCGCTGGCGGGCGCAGGAGCGCCGCAGTGGAAAGACACCGGCCCGGTCACCAAGAAAAAGCAGAACGAGGTCAACTCCGGCAGTTGGCAACCCCAGGCCCAGCCCGCGCCAAAAGAGGACGCAGAAAACCCCTACAACGAAGGGGAAGACAGCGAAACCTACGACGACGGCGACAGTTAATTGCATCCAAAAGAAAGCCCCTCCCGCCAGGCTGATGCGCAACCTGACGGGAAGGGCTGTAGAACGCTGTATTCACTGCTTACACATTGATCATTCCCACGCTCCGCGTGGGAATGCCGTCACAGGGTTTCAGGCCACGAATTGCTCCGCGTAGTGGCAAGCCACCTGGCGGTTATCCAACGCCCGCAACTGCGGCTCCTCGCTGCTGCAACGCGCCGTCGCATACGGGCAGCGCTTGTGAAAAGCGCAGCCTGGCGGCGGGTTCAGTGGGTTAGGCAACTCACCAACGATTTTGATCTTCGGTTTGTTCGGATCCGGATGAATGGTCGGGGTGGCCGACAGCAGCGCCTGGGTGTACGGGTGCAGGGGGCGGGCGTAGATATCTTCCTTGGGGCCAACTTCCACCGGGCGGCCGAGGTACATCACCATCACGTCATCGGCAACGTGCTGCACCACCGCGAGGTTGTGGGAGATGAACACGTAGGCGGTGTTGAACTCCTGCTGCAGGTCCATGAACAGGTTGAGCACCTGGGCCTGGATCGATACGTCGAGGGCCGAGGTCGGTTCATCCGCCACCAGCACTTTCGGTTGCAGCATCATCGCGCGGGCCAGGGCAATGCGCTGGCGCTGGCCACCGGAGAACATATGCGGGTAGCGCTGATAATGCTCAGGGCGCAGGCCCACTTGCTTCATCATCGCCTGCACTTTCTCGCGACGTTCGGCGGCGGACAGGTTGGTGTTGATCAACAGCGGTTCGCCCAGTTGATCACCGACCTTCTGGCGTGGGTTCAACGAGGCGTAGGGGCTCTGGAACACCATCTGCACGTCTTTGCGCAGTTGCTTGCGCTGGGCCTTGTCGGCGCCGGCGACTTCCTGGCCGGCGATTTTCAGAGAGCCTGAAGACGGCTCTTCAATCAGCGTCAGCGCACGGGCCAGGGTGGATTTGCCGCAACCCGACTCGCCTACAACCGCGAGGGTCTTGCCGGCTTCCAGTTCAAACGACACACCATTAAGCGCGCGTACCAGCGCATGGCCCTTGAACAGGCCACGGGACACTTCGTAGTGACGGGTGAGGTCGCGGGCGGTAAGAACGACGGCCATTACGCCACCTCCTGGTTCAAGGGGTAGAAGCATCGCGCAAGGCTGTTGCTTTTCGGATCAAGGCTGGGTCGCTGGGCACGGCAGGATTCCTGCACATACGGGCAGCGTGGCGACAGCAGGCAACCCTGCGGGCGGTCATAGCGGCCAGGCACGATACCCGGCAGCGTGGCCAGGCGCGTGGCGCCGAGGCTGTGCTCGGGAATCGCCTTGAGCAGCGCTTCGCTGTACGGATGCGCCGGGATGTCGAACAGTTGCGGCACCTGGCCGACTTCCACCGCTTGGCCGGCGTACATCACGCACACACGCTGGGCGGTTTCAGCCACGACCGCGAGGTCGTGGGTGATCAGCACCAGGCCCATGTTCTGCTCTTTCTGAAGGGCCAGCAGCAGTTCCATGATCTGCGCCTGGATGGTCACGTCCAACGCGGTGGTCGGTTCGTCGGCGATCAGCAATTTCGGTTCGCCGGCAATCGCCATGGCGATGGCTACTCGCTGGCTCATACCGCCGGACAGTTGGTGCGGGTAGGCATCCATACGGCTGGCAGCGCCGGGGATCTCGACTTTTTCCAACAACTCGATGGCCCGTTTACGCGCTTGTTTGCCGGACATCTTCAGGTGCAGGCGCAGCACTTCTTCAATCTGGAAACCCACGGTGTAGCTGGGGTTCAGCGCGGTCATCGGGTCCTGGAACACCATCGCCAGGTCTTTGCCGACGATCTGGCGGCGCTGGCGGTTGCTCAGCTTGAGCATGTCCTTGCCGTCGAAGTTCAGGGCGTCGGCGGTGACGATGCCGGGGTGCTCGATCAGGCCCATCAGCGCCATCATGGTCACGGATTTACCCGAGCCCGACTCGCCAACGATGGCAAGGACTTCGCCTTTGTCGACGGAAATATCGAGGCCATCGACCACCGGCACGGCGGTCTTGTCGCCGAAGCGGACGTTGAGATTCTTGATTTCTAACAGTGACATGGGAATCTCCTCAGGCGGCGTTCTTGAGTTTCGGGTCCAGCGCGTCGCGCAGGCCGTCACCCATCAAGTTGATTGCCAGCACGCTGAGCAAAATGGTCAAGCCCGGCAGGCTGACGACCCACCATGCGCGTTCGATGTAGTCGCGAGCCGAAGCCAGCATGGTGCCCCACTCAGGCGTTGGCGGTTGTACGCCCAAGCCGAGGAAGCCCAGCGCGGCGGCATCGAGGATCGCGGAAGAAAAACTCAAGGTGGCCTGAACGATCAGCGGTGCCATGCAGTTAGGCAGCACGGTGATGAACATCAGGCGGGGCAGGCCGGCGCCGGCGAGGCGCGCGGCAGTCACGTAGTCGCGGTTCAGTTCGCCCATCACCGCAGCGCGGGTCAGACGTACATAGGACGGCAGCGAGACGATAGCGATGGCGATCACGGTGTTGATCAGGCCAGGGCCGAGGATCGCGACAATGGCAACCGCCAGCAGCAGCGACGGCAGGGCCAGCATGATGTCCATCAGGCGCATGATGGTCGGGCCAAGCAGGCGCGGGAAGAACCCGGCGAACAGGCCCAGCAGGATGCCCGGGATCAGCGACATCACTACCGACGACAAGCCGATCAGCAACGAGAGGCGCGAGCCCTGGATCAGGCGCGAGAGCAGGTCGCGGCCCAGCTCATCGGTGCCGAGCAGGAACTGGATCTGCCCGCCTTCCAGCCACGACGGCGGGGTCAGCAGGAAATCACGGTATTGCTCGGTGGGGTTATGCGGCGCTACCCAGGGGGCGAAGATCGCGCAGAACACGATCAGCAACATGAACAGCAGGCCGGCAACCGCGCCTTTGTTCTTGGAGAAGGCTTGCCAGAATTCTTTGTACGGCGACGGGTACAGCAGGCTTTGATCGACTGCTGACACTTGAGTAGGTGTGGTCATGGTCATGATCTCAGCGCTGGTGACGGATGCGTGGGTTGGCGAAGCCGTAGAGGATGTCCACCACGAAGTTCACCAGGATCACCAGACAGGCGATCAGCAGGATGCCGTTTTGCACCACCGGGTAGTCCCGCGCGCCAATGGCTTCGATCAGCCATTTGCCGATGCCGGGCCACGAGAAGATGGTTTCGGTCAGGACCGCACCGGCCAGCAGGGTGCCGACTTGCAGGCCGACCACGGTGAGTACCGGGATCAACGCGTTACGCAGGCCGTGCACGAACACCACGCGCGCCGGCGACAGGCCTTTGGCCTTGGCGGTACGGATGTAGTCTTCACGCAGCACTTCGAGCATGGATGAACGGGTCATCCGCGCGATCACTGCCAACGGGATGGTGCCGAGCACGATGGCCGGCAGGATCAGGTGGTGCAGCGCATCCCAGAACGCGTCCGGCTCGTCAGCCAGCAGGGTGTCGATCAGCATGAAGCCGGTGCGCGGCTCAATGTCGTAGAGCAGGTCGATACGCCCGGAAACCGGGGTCCAGCCCAGGCTCACGGAGAAGAACATGATCAGGATCAGGCCCCACCAGAAGATCGGCATCGAATAGCCCGCCAGGGAGATGCCCATCACTCCATGGTCGAACAGGGATCCTCGTTTGAGTGCCGCGATCACCCCGGCCAACAGGCCCAGGATGCCGGCGAACAGCAGGGCGGCCATGGACAGCTCCAGGGTCGCCGGGAAGAGGGCGGTGAACTCGGTCCACACGCTGGTGCGGGTGCGCAGCGATTCGCCAAGGTCGCCCTGGGCGAGCTTGCCGACATAGTCCAGGTATTGCGCATACAGCGGCTTGTTAAGGCCAAGGCGTTCCATTGCCTGTGCGTGCATCTCGGGGTCGACGCGCCGCTCGCCCATCATGACTTCGACAGGGTCGCCAGGGATCATGCGTATCAACGCAAACGTGAGCAACGTGATGCCGAAAAACGTGGGGATCAATAACCCCAGTCGGCGGGCAATAAAACTAAACATCTTGTGGTGTACCTCAATCAGCCGGTTAGGCAGGTTCGGCACCGTCCTGGTGGGCGGTGCCGAGCGTTTCTCTTATTTACTTCACCTGGGTAGTGGCGAAGTTATTGTTCGTCAGAGGACTTTGGGTATAACCCTCGACGTTCTTGCGCATGGCGGTGAACATTTTCGGGTAAGCCATGGGAATCCATGGTTGGTCCTTGTCGAAAACGTCCAGTGCTTGTTCATAGAGTGCGGCGCGTTCAGTGGGTTCAGCGATAGCACGGGCCTTATCGATCAAGTCCTGAAACTCTTTGTTACACCAGCGTGCGTAGTTTTCGCCGTTTTTGGCTGCATCGCAACTCAGGTTCGGCGTGAGGAAGTTATCCGGGTCGCCGTTATCACCGGCCCAGCCGGCAGAAACCATGTCGTGCTCGCCGGCTTTGGCGCGCTTGAGCATCTCGCCCCATTCCATGACCTTGATGTTCACTTTCAGGCCGATTTGCGCCAGATCCGCCTGCATGCGCTGGGCGCCGAGCATTGGGTTAGGGTTGGTCGGACCGCCGCCGTTACGGGTGAACAGGGTGAACTCGGTGCCTTCCGGTACGCCGGCTTCCTTGAGCAGGGCACGGGCCTTGTCCAGGTCGCGCTCAGGGTTTTTCAGCTTGTCGTTGAAGCCCAGCAGGGTCGGTGGATACGGGCCGGTGGCATCAACGGCGTTGCCTTTGCCATACAGGGATTCGTTGTAGCCTTTCTTGTCGAACGCGATGTTGATCGCGTGGCGCACCCGCGCGTCGCTCATGTACTTGTGGGTGGTGTTCAGGGCGGTGTAGGCGGTGGTCATCGCCGCCAGTTCGGCGACCTTCAGGTTCGGGTCTTTCTTGATGCTGGGAAGGTCATCGGGCTTGGGATACAGCGCGATCTGGCATTCGTTGGCCTTGAGCTTCTGCAGGCGCACGTTGTTGTCGACCGCAATGGCCAGGATCAACGGATCCGCCGGAGGCTTGCCACGGAAGTACTCCGGGTTGGCCTTGAAGCGCACCTGAGCATCCTTCTGGTAGCGCGTGAAAATGAACGGGCCGGTGCCGATCGGCTTGCTGTTGAGCTCTTCGGTCTTGCCAGCGGCGAGTAGCTTGTCGGCGTACTCGGCGGAGTGGATGGCGGTAAACGGCATCGCGACATCGGCCAGGAACGGTGCCTCAGGGCGGGTCAGGGTGAAGACCACGGTATGGTCATCGGTCTTCTCCACGCTCTTGAGCAGTTCCTTGAAGCCCATGCTTTCAAAGTACGGGTAGCCCACGGTGGACTTGTTGTGCCATGGGTGTTTTGGGTCCAGCTGGCGCTGGAAGCTCCAGAGCACGTCGTCGGCATTCATGTTGCGCGTGGGTTTGAAGTAGTCGGTGGTGTGGAACTTGACGTCATCGCGCAGATGAAATGTATAGGTCAGGCCGTCGTCACTGATTTCCCAGGAAGTGGCGAGCGCTGGCACGATCTCGGTGGTGCCGGGCTTGAAGTCCACCAAACGGTTGAACATGGTTTCAGCGGCGGCATCGGCGGTGACGGCGGTGGTGTACAGGACCGGATCGAAGCCTTCCGGACTGGCTTCGGTGCAGACCACCAGGGGTTTGGCCGATACGCCGATAGCGACGCTTAACAGCGCAGCGGCAACGGCAGCTTGTAGCGGGAGCATTTTCATTCAGAGCCCTCTGCAATCGATGGGACCAGACAAGCGTAGACGGCGGGCTCGTCCTGAGCCCGCCGTCTACCTGGCGCTAATTAAAGAATGTTGAACGGGATGGTGGTGACCAGACGGAACTCTTTGATGTTGCCGTCAGGCTGTTCTGCGCTGGCGCGGTGAGTCACGTAGGTGCCACGGATAGTGGTTGCCTTGAGTGGGCCGCTCTGAATCGCGTAGGAGGTGCCAACGCCGTATTCCTGGTGCTTCTCGCCGTCCATCAGACGCAGGTCGCTGCGGGACCTGCCAGCGGTGCCATAAGCCGTGCCGGTGTAGTGGGTACCGTCGATGCCCCAGCCGCGTGCCGAGTAGACGTTGAACTTCAGGCCTGGCACGCCGTATTCGGCCATGTTGATGCCGTAGGCGACCTGGAAGGACTTCTCGTTCGGGGCGTTGAAGTCGGACGTCAGGGAGTTGGCCAGGTAGATGCCGTTGGTTTCGTGCAGGTAGTCGAAGTACTCGTTACCGTTAACTTCCTGGTACGAGAAGGTCAGGCTGTGAGCCTGGTGGGTCAGCCCCAGGGACAACGAGTAAGTGTCGTTGTCGATGTTGCCCATCTTCTTGCTGCCGGTGTCGGTGGTTTTGTAGTAGTTCAGGCCGGTGGTCAGTGCCAGGGTCTGTGCATCACCCAATTCGTGGGTGGCACCGAAGTAGTACTGGTTCCAGAAGTCTTCGACGTTAGCGGCGAAAACGCTGGTCTTGAGGCTCTTGAACGGCTGGTAGTTGAAGCCCAGGGTTTTGACCTTGTCGGTCTCTTGGCCGTTGCCGTACTCGGATACGAATTTGGTCAGGCTCTGCTCGGTACGCGGCGAAACGCGATCGAAAATACCGCCTTGGAACGACAGGTTGCTCAGCTCTTCGCTGTTGAAGCTCACACCTTCGAAGCTCGACGGCAGGGCACGGTTGCCGATGGTGTCGACGATGCCGCTGCTGAAGTTCTGGCGACCGGCGGTCAAGGTGGTGTTGGACACGCGGAACTTGACGTTAGCCAGGCCCAGCTTGCTCCATTGGCCTACTGCATCACCGTCGGAGTCAGCCAGGGTACGGTTGGATCCGCCCTTGATATCTCGCTTGCTGCGGTCCAGGACCACGGCGTTGTAAGCCGCGACTTCGGTCGCCACACCTACGGTGCCTTGGGTGAAGCCCGAGGAGTAGTTGAGGATGGTGCCTTGTACCCAGTTGGTGCGGTTTGCGTCGGTGCGCGTCTGATTGTGTTTCTCGTAGGAGAAACGCTGGCCACGGAATCTCTTCTCGGTGGAGTACCAGTTACGGGTAGTACCGCCCAGGCTTTGACCGTCGATAAAGCCTTTGGCCTCGCTTTGAGCGCTGGTGCCGGCCAACGTGGTAGGAACGAAGTCCTGGCTTTGGGTTTCAGCGTAGGCGGTTGCCGTGATGGTGCTGATGGCCAGGGCCAGAAGCGCTTTGCTGCTCAGTTTCATGGGTTGAAGCTCCTTTGGTTCTCTTTTTAATGCCGGTCTTTTTTGGTGATCCGGCTATTGGGTGTGTAACTCGATCAAGCTGGTGCAAACGTTTGCTGTAGGAAAAATCCCAACAAAAGGCTGCGCGTTTGCGAGAGAGCCAACTTCGCTCCCTGCAATCCGGTTATTTTCTTATGGGGTAATACTGACGCCCGAGAACACGTTGCGGCCGAAGGGGCTTACTTTGAATCCTTCGACTTTGACGCTTAACGGCTGATTGACCGTCGAGTGGGCTACGGGCGTGATCGGCACCTGCTGCTTGAGCAGTTGCTGCGCCTGTTTGTACAGAACAGTCCTTTGTTCTCGGTCGGTGACGACCTTGGCTTGCTTGATCAGCTTGTCGTACGCCGGGTCACACCACATTGAGTAGTTGTTCCCACCGATGGCGTCGCAGCTGTAGAGGGTGCCCAGCCAGTTGTCCGGGTCACCGTTGTCGCCGGTCCAGCCGATCAGGCTGACATCGTGCTCACCGTTCTTGGTGCGCTTGATGTATTCGCCCCACTCGTAGCTGACGATCTTGACCTTCAGTCCGATCTTGGCCCAGTCGCTTTGCAGCATCTCGGCCATCAGCTTGGCGTTGGGGTTGTACGGCCGTTGCACCGGCATCGCCCACAGGGTGATCTCGGTACCTTCCTTCACGCCGGCGGCCTTGAGCAGTTCCTTGGCTTTTTCCGGGTTGTAGGCGGCGTCCTTGATGCTGTCGTCGTAGGACCATTGGGTCGGTGGCATGGCATTGACTGCCAACTGCCCCGCGCCCTGGTACACGGCATTCAAGATGCTCTGCTTGTTCACCGCCATGTCCAGCGCCTGGCGCACTTCGAGCTGGTCGAACGGCTTGTGGCGCACGTTGTAGGCGATGTAGCCCAAGTTGAAACCCGGCTTGGTCAGCAGTTGCAGGTTCGGGTCGGCCTTGAGCGCGTCGACGTCGGCCGGGCGGGGATGCAGGGTGACCTGGCATTCGCCGGCCTTGAGCTTTTGCACGCGCACCGAGGCGTCGGTGTTGATGGCAAAAATCAGCTGGTCCAGCTTGACCTTGCTCGGGTCCCAGTACTGTTTGTTACCCACATAGCGGATCTGCGAGTCTTTCTGGTAGCGCTGGAAGACAAAGGGGCCAGTGCCGATCGGCTTCTGGTTGATGTCGCTGGGCTTGCCTTCCTTGAGCAACTGCTCGGCGTATTCGGCCGACAGGATGGCGGCAAAGCTCATGGCGATGTTCTGCACGAACGCAGCGTCGACCGAGTTGAGCGTCATCACCACGGTGTGCGGATCGGTTTTTTCGACCTTGGCGATGTTCTTGTTCAGGCTCATCCCGTTGAAATACGGAAACTCGGTGGGGTAGGCCTTGCGAAACGGGTGGTCGGGGTCAAGCATGCGGTTGAAGGTGAACAGCACGTCGTCGGCGTTGAAGTCCCGCGTCGGCTTGAATTCCTTGTTGCTGTGGAATTTCACCCCTTCACGCAGGTGAAAGGTGTAGGTCAGGCCGTCTTCGGAAATATCCCACTTGGTCGCCAGTCCAGGTACGACGTTGGTCGCGCCCTTTTCAAACTCAACCAGGCGGTTGTACAGCGGCTCGGCCACATCGTTATCGGTGGCGGTGGTGTATTGCGCGGTGTCGAACCCCGCCGGGCTGCCTTCGGAGCAGAACACCAGGCTCTTCTTGTCGGCCGCCTGGCCCATCGTGGCTATGGCCAGCAGGCTGGAGCCAAAAATTGCGGATAGAACGGTGGTATGGCGCATGACGATCCCGATCCTTGTTTGTAGTTGTCATCAGCAAGCAATCACCCGGGCGTACGGCCAGGGTGACATTACTGATCCCACACACAGCAAGTGCCTTTTCCAGGTTGGAGCCTCTGCTGTCCTACGACGGTATGGGTCGCGGACTTCGCAGTAAATGCGCCAAATCGGACTGACCTTGTAGGCAAAAGAGCTGCTTGTCGCAGTTCGCAGCTGTAGGACGCGGCGATTGCTAGCGTGGTCTATTTCCTACGGTCCAGGCGGATGCAATAACGGCGACGTTATGAAGCGCCACCGTCATTGGTCCTTACTTGCCGCTTACGCTCACGCCATAGAAGGAGTTCAGGCCAAACGGGCTGATCTTGAAGTCCTGTACGGTGTTGCGCATGGGTTGATACACCGTCGAGTGCGCGATAGGTGTCATCGGGACTGCATCTTTGAGGATATGTTGCGCCTGCTTATACAGCTCGGTGCGTTTGGCGACGTCCGACGTAGCCTTGGCTTCTTTCACGACGCCGTCGAATTTCTTGTCGCACCACTTGGAGAAGTTGTTGCCGGCCAGGGAGTCGCAGCCGAACAGCACGTTCAGCCAGTTGTCCGGGTCACCGTTGTCGCCGCTCCAGCCAATGATCATGGCCTGGTTCTCGCCGCCTTTAGAGCGCTTGATGTACTCGCCCCACTCGTAGCTGGTGATCTTGACCTTCAGGCCGATCTTGGACCAGTCGTTTTGCAGCATTTCAGCCATCAGCTTGGCGTTCGGGTTGTACGGACGCTGAACGGGCATCGCCCACAGAACGATCTCGGTACCTTCCTTGACACCCGCTTCCTTGAGCAGCGCCTTGGCTTTCTCGGGATCGTACTTGGCGTCCTTGATGGTGTTGTCGTAGGACCATTGGGTTGGCGGCATGGCGTTGACCGCCAGTTGACCTGCGCCCTGGTAGACGGAGTCGATGATCTGCTGCTTGTTCACCGACATGTCCAGCGCCTGGCGTACGCGCAGGTCAGCCAGTGGGTTTGGCTGGTCGCTGCCCTTGATCTTGTCCATGACGTTGTAGGCGACATAGCCCAGGTTGAAACCGGCCTGGTGCGGCAGTTTCAGGTCCTTGTCTTCACCCAGCGCCTTGAGGTCGGCCGGACGTGGGAACAGGGTGATCTGGCACTCGTTTTTCTTCAGCTTCTGGATACGCACCGACGGGTCGGTGGTGATGGCGAAGATCAGGTTATCGATCTTCACGTCTTCAGGTTTCCAGTAGTCCTTGTTGCCGGTGTAGCGAATGTTCGAGTCTTTCTGGTAGCTCTTGAATACGAACGGGCCAGTACCGACCGGTTTCTGGTTGATGTCCGCAGGTTTGCCTTCCTTCAACAGTTGGGCTGCGTATTCAGCCGATTGGATGGAAGCGAAGCTCATTGCCAGGTTCTGGATGAAAGCGGCGTCCACGGTGCCAAGGGTGAACTTGACGGTGTGGGCATCGACCTTCTCGATGTTCTTGATGTTGGTGTCCATCCCCATGTCCGTGAAGTACGGGAACTCAGTGGGGTAAGCCTTACGGAATGGATCGTCTTTATTGATCATCCGGTTGAAGGTGAACAGTACGTCGTCAGCCGAGAACTCACGGGTGGGCTTGAAGTACGGGGTGGTATGGAACTTGACGCCTTCGCGCAGGTGGAAGGTGTAGGTCAGGCCATCCGGGGACACGTCCCAGCTGGTGGCAAGGCCAGGAACAACGGCGGTGCCGCCTCGTTCGAACTGGCTCAGACGGTTGAACATGGTTTCGGCCGAGGCATCGAAGTCTGTTCCGGTGGTGTACTGGCCTGGGTCAAAACCGGCCGGGCTCCCTTCGGAGCAGAACACCAGGTTAGTCGCCGCTTGGGCGAAAGGGGCCGCGGCCATAAGGCCAGCGCTCACTAATAACGGAAGGACTGCGTGTTTAAGCATGTTGGCCTCATGATTTGTTGTCATTTTTGGTGGTGAGGGCGACCTCGTGAGTCGGCCTGCGGATACTTATGCAGGCGCCATACCCATTGCAAGATGCTGAACCGTTGGAAGGTAGAAAGAGTGGTACGAACGTACAGGAATGTCGCAATTATGAAAGTTTTGACATATTTGAGCATATTTATAGGTTTTTTTCGGTGCATGGCGCGCACCACGAAGGGTCAACCGAGGCGTCTGGCGCACTCGGTTGGGGCATTGCTGTTACTTATCTAGACTCACGCCGTAGAACGGTGTCAGCCCGAAGGGGCTGATCTTGAAGTCCTTCACTTCCCTGCGCAGCGGTTGGAAAACCGTCGAGTTTGCAATAGGCGTTATAGGTACTTGTTCCTTAAGGATTTTCTGTGCCTGTTGATACCACTTGATGCGCTGTTCACGGTCACTGCTGACTTTGGCCTGCTGCACCAGCTTGTCATAGGCGGGGTTACACCATTTGGCGTAGTTGCTGCCCTTGACCGCAGCACAACTGTAGAGCACACCGAGCCAGTTATCCGGGTCGCCGTTGTCGCCGGTCCAGCCATAAATCATCGCATCGTGCTCGCCATTTTTGGCGCGCTTGATGTATTCGCCCCACTCATAGCTGACGATATTGGCCTTGATGCCGACTTTCTCCCAATCCTGCTGGATCATTTGTGCCGACATGCGTGCATTCGGATTGGAGGCGCGTTGCACGGTCATCGCCCACAGGTTGATGGTGGTACCTGGTGCAACCCCTGCTTCTTTTAGTAGCGCGCGGGCCTTGGTCGGATCGTGCGGGGCATCCTTGATGGACGGGTCATAAGACCACTGCGCCGGTGGCAGTGCGTTCTGCGCCAATTGTCCGGCGCTCTGGTACACGGCCTTGATGATCGCCGGCTTGTCGATGGCCATGTCCAGGGCCTGGCGGACCTTGAGTTGATCCAGCGGTGGATGGGTCACGTTGTAGGCCAGAAAGCCCAGGTTGAAACCGGCTTGCTGCAGCACGCGCAGGTTGGGGTCCTGCTTCATCACCTCGATGTCCGACGGGCGCGGGTAGCCGCTGACCTGGCATTCGCCGGCCTTGAGCTTTTGCAGGCGCGAGGCGGCGTCCGGGGTGATGGCGAACACCAGGTTGTCGAGCTTCACATCCTCGGGTTTCCAATACTGTTTATTTGCCACGTAGCGGATCTGCGAGTCCTTCTGGTAACGCTTGAACACGAACGGCCCGGTGCCCACCGGTTTCTGGTTGATGTCTTCGGCCTTGCCTTCCTTCAATAGCTGGGCGGCGTACTCGGCCGATTGCACGGAGGCGAAACTCATGGCCAGGTTCTGCACGAACGAGGCATCGACGTTGTTCAGGTTGAAACGCACGGTGTGCTCGTCGAGTTTGTCGACGCTCTTGATCGTGGTGTTCAGGCCCATGTCGGTGAAGTACGGCGATTCGGAAGGGTAGGCCTTGCGGAACGGGCTCTCGGCATCCAGCAGGCGATTGAAGGTAAACAGCACGTCATCCGCGTTGAAATCGCGGGTGGGTTTGAAGAAGTCAGTGGTGTGGAACTTGACGCCATCGCGCAGGTGGAAGGTGTAGGTCAGGCCGTCTTTGGACACCTCCCAGCGGGTGGCCAGGCCTGGTTCCACTTCGGTGCCGCCACGCTTGAACTGGGTCAAGCGGTTGAACACGGTTTCGGCGGACGCATCGAAGTCGGTGCCGCTGGTGTACTGGCTGGGGTCGAAACCGGCGGGGCTGGCTTCGGAGCAGTAGACCAGGGTGCTGGCTGCGTGGGCCATCGGCATAAAGGCCAGCAGGCCGGCGGTAAAGAGGAGTGGTTTGAAGGTGGTTCTTTCCATGGAGACCCCTAAAAGTGGCAGGCATATAAAAGCTGCCCAAACAAAAACGGCGGTCACCGAGGTTACCGCCGTTCAGGTTTGTCGGGTAGGGGTTACGGCATCTGCACTTCGATCACCCCATCGGCGCTCATGCTGACCTGGCTGGTACCTGCCTCCACTTCCGGCGTCGGTGCTGAATCCATCATGGCCGCCTTCATCATCATTCCGCCACGGGCATAAGGTTGTGGGTAGCCATTGGTGTTGAAGTTCAAGTTGACGATCTTGTAGCCCTTGCCGCCTAACGCATCGGTGGCCAGTTGCGCGCGTGCTTTAAAGGCGGCAACCGCGTCCTTGAGCAGGGCGTCTTCGCTGGTCTTGCGCGTGGTGTCGGCGATGGCGAAGTCCATGTTTTCCATTTTCAGGGTGTTGAGCAACTCGCCGGTGAGTTTGGACAGCGCCGGGAAGTCCGCGCTTTCCAGGCGCAGTTCGGCGCGCTCGCGCCAGCCGGTGATCTTCTGGTTCTTGTTGTCGTAGATCGGGTAGCTGTTACGGCTGCCCTGGCGCAGGGTCACGCCTTGGACTTCGCGCGCCTGGCCCAGGGCCTTGTTCATGGTGGTGGTGATTTCGGCCGCGAGCTTGGCCGGGTCGGGGTTCTGGGACTCGGTGTAGAGGGTGACGATCATCTTGTCGCGGGCCACTTCCTGGCTGACCTCGGCGCGCAGGGATATCTGGTTGTAATTCAGTGCATCGGCGGCCAGTGCCGGAAGGCTGGCCAGGGCGCTGGCACTGAGGGTGAGAACAACTGCACTGCGAGTGAAACGAGACATGGAAGCTCCTTAGGGTGTTCGTATCGGTATGACTGTAGACGGTGGTATCGGGTTCTTCGGGTTTACATATTCGCTACACATCGTGCGGACGCCGACGAACGGTTGTTCGCTCGGCCTGCGGCAAAGAGCCACACGCGCCATGCCAGCGCGCTTGCTTCGTTTATACTCCTGCCGATCCGCCTGCAGCGCTCATCGGGAGAGCTCATGCTCGCCGCCGTAAAACTGACTTCCGCCACCCGCCAGAACCTTTGGCGCCTGACGTTCATCCGTACCCTGGTACTGGCCGCACAGGCCGGTTCGGTCGGGCTTGCCTATTGGTTCGACCTGCTGCCGCTGCCGTGGCTGCAATTGGGCGTGACCCTGGGTTTCTCCATCGTGCTGTGTGTATTTACCGCCATTCGGTTGCGTACCACATGGCCGGTGACCGAGCTGGAATACGCCCTGCAATTGGCCTGCGACCTGTTTATCCACAGTGTGTTGCTGTATTTCTCCGGCGGTTCCACCAACCCGTTCGTTTCTTATTACCTGGTGCCACTGACCATCGCCGCGGTGACCTTGCCGTGGCGCTACTCGGTGGTGCTGTCGGGCATCGCCCTGACCCTGTACACCTTGCTGCTGGCGCAGTTCTATCCGTTGCAAACGTTCCCCATCGCCCGCGAAAACCTGCAGATCTACGGGATGTGGCTGAGCTTTGCCCTGTCTGCCGCCGTGATCACCTTCTTTGCCGCGCGCATGGCCGAAGAGCTGCGCCGCCAGGAAGAACTGCGCGCCATTCGCCGCGAAGAAGGCCTGCGTGACCAGCAACTGCTCGCCGTCGCCACCCAGGCCGCCGGTGCGGCTCACGAATTGGGCACGCCGTTGGCGACCATGAGCGTGCTGCTCAACGAAATGACCCAGGACCACCACGACCCGGTGCTGCAAGAGGATCTCGGCGTGCTGCGCGAACAGGTCAAGCAATGCAAGCAAACCTTGCAGCAACTGGTACGCGCGGCTGAAGCCAATCGCCGCCTGGCGGTAGATATGCAGGACGTGACCCAGTGGCTCGACGAAGCCCTGAACCGCTGGCATTTGATGCGCCCCGAGGCCAGCTACCGTTTCCATCTGCTGGGGCAGGGCACTGTTCCGCGCCTGGCGCCACCGCCGGACCTGACCCAAGCCTTGCTCAACCTGCTGAACAACGCCGCCGACGCCTGCCCCGAAGGCCTGGAAGTCCGGCTGGACTGGGATGTGGATGACCTGACGATCAGCATCCGCGATCACGGCGCAGGCGTGCCGCTGGCCATTGCTGAGCAGATCGGCAAACCTTTCTTTACCACCAAGGGCAAAGGCTTCGGCCTGGGCCTGTTTTTGAGCAAGGCCAGCGTGACCCGCGCGGGCGGCTCAGTGAAGCTCTATAGTCATGAGGAAGGCGGCACGCTCACCGAGCTGCGCCTGCCCCGTGTCGCACGAGGAGATATCGATGAGTGACGAGATCCAAGTCGAAGGCGAAGAACTGCCGCATCTGTTGCTGGTAGATGATGACGCCACGTTTACCCGCGTGATGGCGCGCGCCATGAGCCGTCGCGGCTTTCGCGTGAGCACCGCAGGCTCCGCCGAAGAAGGCCTGACCATCGCCCAGGCCGACTTGCCGGACTACGCCGCGCTCGACCTGAAAATGGACGGCGACTCCGGCCTGGTGCTGTTGCCCAAACTGCTGGAGCTCGACCCGGAAATGCGCGTGGTGATCCTCACCGGTTACTCCAGCATCGCCACGGCCGTCGAAGCAATCAAGCGCGGTGCCTGCAACTACCTGTGCAAGCCGGCGGATGCCGATGACGTACTGGCTGCGTTGCTGTCCGAGCACGCCGACCTCGACACCCTGGTGCCTGAAAACCCGATGTCGGTGGACCGCCTGCAGTGGGAACACATCCAGCGCGTCCTCACCGAACACGAAGGCAATATCTCTGCCACTGCCCGCGCCCTGGGCATGCACCGGCGCACCCTGCAACGCAAGCTGCAGAAGCGTCCGGTACGCCGCTGAACCTAAGCTGAACAACCCGCTTCAGGCCGCACGGAGCCCTGAACCGATCATCTATGATCGGTTCAAACGCCTGTCACCACCCTCCTATCGAGCCTGAACGATGAATCAGAACGCTGAGTATTCCGCGGTCAACGACGCGGTGCGTGGGCAGTTTTTTCGCCGAACGTGGGCGATGATCACGCCCTATTGGCGCAGTGAAGAGAAGGGCAAGGCCTGGTTGTTGCTCGCAGTCGTGATCGGCCTGTCGCTGTTCAGCGTGGCCATTTCCGTGTGGCTTAACCACTGGTACAAGGATTTTTATAACGCTCTGGAAAAGAAGGACACCGCCGCCTTCTGGCAGCAGATCGTTTATTTCTGCGGTATCGCCACGGTGGCGATTCTCGGTGCGGTCTACCGTCTCTACCTCACTCAGATGCTGACCATTCGCTGGCGCGCATGGCTGACCGAAAAACACTTCGCCCGCTGGCTTGGCAACAAGAACTACTACCAGCTGGAGCAGGGCGGCTACACCGATAACCCGGACCAGCGAATTTCCGAAGACCTCAATAGCTTTACCCTGAACACGCTGAGTCTTGGCCTTGGGCTGCTGCGCAATGTGGTCAGCCTGGTGTCGTTCTCCATTATCCTGTGGGGCGTGTCGGGCAGTATTGAAGTGTTCGGTATCACTATCCCCGGCTACATGTTCTGGTGTGCTTTGGTCTATGCCGGTGTCGGCAGTTGGCTGACCCATCTGATCGGTCGTCGTCTGATCGGTTTGAGCAATCAGCAACAACGCTTCGAAGCGGACTTGCGTTTCTCCATGGTGCGGGTGCGGGAGAATGCCGAGAGCATCGCCCTGTACAACGGCGAGCCCAATGAGAATCAGCGTTTGAGTGCGCGGTTCGGGAAGGTCTGGCATAACTACTGGGACATCATGAAGGTGTCCAAGCGCCTGACGTTCTTCACTGCCGGCTATGAACAGATTGCGATCGTCTTTGCGTTTATCGTGGCTGCCCCGCGCTACTTTTCCGGCAAGATCGAACTGGGCGAGCTGATGCAAATCAACTCGGCGTTCGGCAACGTGCAGGGCAACTTCAGCTGGTTTATCAGTGCGTACGCTGACCTGGCCGGCTGGCGCGCGACCAGTGACCGTCTGCTGAGTTTTCAGCAGGCTATGAGTGAAAACGAGCAGTGCCCAGCCACCATCGACGTCAGCGCAGAGGGCGAGCGTCTTGTGGTGCAAGGGCTGGGCTTGAGCCTGGTGGATGGTCGCCACTTGCTGACCGACGCCAACATGATCGTTGAACCGGGTCAGCGCGTCATGCTCAGCGGCCGCTCCGGCAGCGGCAAAAGTACCTTGCTGCGCGCTATGGGCCATCTCTGGCCTGCTGGTCACGGCAGCATTCGCCTGCCGGCCAGGCGTTACCTGTTCCTGCCGCAGAAGCCCTACCTGCCGATCGGCGCACTCAAGGCGGTGTTGAGTTATCCACAGGACGACAGCGTCTATTCGGCAGAGCGTTATGCACAGGTGCTGGAAACCTGTCGCCTGCCGCACCTGGTGGGGCGTCTGGATGAAGCCAACCATTGGCAACGCATGCTCTCGCCGGGCGAACAACAGCGCCTGGCCTTTGCCCGTGCCTTGTTGTTCGCGCCGCAATGGCTGTACATGGACGAGGCCACCTCGGCCATGGATGAAGAGGATGAGGCGACGCTGTATCAAGCGTTGATCGATGAGCTGCCGGGGTTGAGCATTGTCAGCGTCGGGCATCGCAGCAGCCTCAAGCGCTTCCATGGGCGGCATGTGCGGATCGAGGGCGGTTGGTTGCAGGAACAGACCATGTCCTGAAGAGTGAGGCCCAATAAAAAGCCCGGCTGATCATCGATCAGCCGGGCTTTTTATCGCTTGAAAATAACTTACTTCTTCAAGCCGTAATGCTCATCCAGCATGCCCGGGGCGTTTGGCGTTTTTGGCGCGTAGTCCCGCGGCGGCTCCTGGTTTTCCCGGGGTGGGGTCAGGCGTTCCCGTGGAGCTTGCGGTGCATCGGAATGCAGCGCGGCCAGCAGGCGTTGACGGGTGATGTCGTCGAGGGCCAGGCGGTTTGCGCCATCGGCGAGGTGATCCTGTACTTCCTGGTAGCTCTGGGTGAGTTTCTTGACCAGGGTCGCGGTGCTGTTGAAGTGGGTAACAACCTCGTTCTGATAACTGTCAAAACGTTCCTGAATGTCATCCAACTGACGCTGCGTGCGGTTAGGCGCGGCATTCGGCAGCAGGCGGGCAACCAGGAATCCAATGGCGACACCGGCAACCAAGGCGAGAGTCGGCAACAACCAAACTAAGAGCGAGTGTTCCACGAGTCCTTCCTCTATAAACGGCTTTGCTTTACGTTAACGGCTCAAACCTGCGCTGTATACCGCGATTAAGCTCGCAATGATGCCATGCACAGACTTTTAGCTAGACGAGTCGACCCTTTGAGAGGTCACGGAGTTCATTCCTTGCTCATGCGTGAAACCCCCGTTTTGATCGATGGCCCGGTAGGCCAATTGGAAGCACTGTACCTGGATCACCCCGAGCCACGTGGCCTGGCGCTGATCTGCCACCCTAATCCGGTGCAGGGCGGGACCATGCTCAATAAAGTCGTTTCGACCCTGCAACGCACAGCTCGCGATGCCGGGTTGATTACTTTGCGTTTCAATTACCGTGGCGTCGGCGCGAGTGCCGGCACCCACGACATGAGCACCGGTGAAGTGGACGATGCCGAAGCGGCTGTTACCTGGCTGCGTGAAAAACACCCCGACCTGCCGCTCACCCTGCTCGGTTTTTCCTTTGGTGGCTACGTGGCGGCAAGCCTCGGCGGCCGCCTGGAAGCCAAAGGCGAAAAGCTCGCGCACCTGTTTATGGTCGCCGCCGCCGTGATGCGTCTGAGCAATAACGACGTGCTGCCCCAGACCTGCCCATTGACCTTGATTCAACCGGAAACCGACGAAGTGGTCGATCCGCAATTGGTCTACGACTGGTCTGCCGCCTTGAAACGCCCCCATGAGCTGCTGAAAGTGGCAGAATGCGGGCACTTTTTTCATGGCAAGCTCACCGACCTCAAGGATCTGGTGCTGCCGCGCCTCTCGAATTGATAGCAGTCTGATAAGCGATTACCCATGACGACTCGTACCCGTATCCTCACCGGCATCACCACCACCGGCACGCCGCACCTGGGCAACTACGCTGGCGCGATCCGCCCGGCGATCCTTGCCAGCCAGGACGCCAATGCTGACTCCTTCTACTTTCTGGCCGACTACCACGCCCTGATCAAATGCGATGACCCGCAGCGCATCCAGCGTTCGCGTATGGAAATCGCCGCGACCTGGCTGGCCGGTGGCCTGGATGTGAACCGGGTGACCTTTTATCGCCAGTCCGACATCCCGGAAATCCCCGAGCTGACCTGGCTGCTGACCTGCGTCGCCGCCAAGGGCCTGCTCAACCGCGCCCATGCCTACAAGGCCTCGGTGGACAAGAACGTGGAAACCGGCGAAGACCCGGATGCGGGCATCACCATGGGCCTGTACAGCTACCCGGTGCTGATGGCGGCGGACATCCTGATGTTCAACGCGCACAAGGTGCCGGTGGGCCGCGACCAGATCCAGCACGTTGAAATGGCCCGCGACATCGGCCAGCGCTTCAACCACCTGTTCGGCAACGGTAAAGAATTCTTCACCATGCCCGAGGCGCTGATCGAAGAAAGCGTTGCCACCTTGCCGGGCCTGGATGGCCGCAAGATGTCCAAGAGCTACGACAACACCATCCCGTTGTTCACCAGCGCCAAGGACATGAAGGACGCCATCTCGCGGATCGTCACCGACTCCCGCGCGCCCGGCGAAGCCAAGGACCCCGACAACTCGCACCTGTTTACCCTCTACCAGGCGTTTGCCAGCAAGGCCCAGGAAGAAGAGTTCCGCGGCGAGCTGCTGCAAGGCCTGGGTTGGGGCGAGGCGAAGAGCCGTCTGTTCCAACTGCTGGACAGCCAACTGGGCGAGGCCCGCGAGCGTTACCACCAGTTGATGTCGCGCCCGTCGGACATGGAAGACCTGTTGCAGGTCGGGGCTAGGAAAGCCCGTGCCGTAGCCGCGCCATTCCTGGCCGAGTTGCGTGAAGCGGTGGGCCTGCGTTCGTTCGTCGAGCAGGCTGCAGCGCCGATCGCCACCAAGAAGAAGGCCGCCAAGGCCGCGCGTTTCGTGAGCTTCCGTGAAGATGACGGCAGCTTCCGCTTCCGCCTGTTGGCCGCCGATGGCGAGCAATTGCTGCTGTCGCGCAACTTTGCCGATGGTAAAGCGGCCGGCGCAGTCACCAAACAACTGCAAAGTGGCGCTGCGCTGGACGTACGCACCGAAGCCCTGAGCTTCAGCGTATGGCTGGACGGTGCCGCAGTGGCCGACAGCGCCGAGTTCGCCGATGGTGCATCGCGTGATGCCGCCATCGAAGCCTTGCGCACTGCGTTGACCCCAATCGAGGATTAACCCGACCAAGGGTTGATTGCCATTATCCAGGGCCGTCGTTACAGTGACGGCCCGTTTTTGTTGCCTTGCTAACGAAATTATGACGCCCCTAGAACGATACCAAGCTGATCTGAAACGCCCTGAATTCTTCCATGACGCGGCCCAGGAAACGGCGGTGCGTCATTTGCAGCGCCTGTACGACGACTTGGTTGCGGCCTCGCAAAGCAAGCCGGGGATGCTCAGCAAGCTGTTTGGCAAGAAAGACCACACGCCGGTCAAGGGCTTGTATTTCTGGGGCGGTGTAGGCCGGGGTAAGACCTACCTGGTCGATACGTTCTTTGAAGCGCTGCCGTTCAAGGAAAAGGTCCGCACCCACTTCCACCGCTTCATGAAGCGCGTGCACGAAGAAATGAAGACCCTGCCGGGTGAGAAAAACCCGCTGACCATCATCGCCAAGCGTTTCTCCGATGAAGCGCGGGTCATCTGCTTCGATGAATTCTTCGTCTCCGACATCACCGATGCCATGATCCTCGGCACCCTGATGGAAGAGCTGTTCAAGAACGGCGTGACCCTGGTCGCCACCTCGAACATCGTGCCCGACGGCCTGTACAAGGACGGCCTGCAGCGCGCTCGCTTCCTGCCGGCCATCGCGCTGATCAAGCAGAACACCGAGATCGTCAACGTCGACAGCGGGGTCGACTACCGTCTGCGTCACCTCGAGCAAGCGGAGTTGTTCCACTTCCCGCTGAACGAAGCGGCACATGACAGCCTGCGCAAAAGCTTCCGCGCCCTCACGCCGGAATGCACCCAGGCGGTGGAAAACGACAAGCTGATGATCGAGAACCGCGAAATCATCGCTCTGCGTACCTGCGATGACGTGGCCTGGTTCGAATTCCGCCAGTTGTGCGACGGCCCGCGCAGCCAGAACGACTACATCGAACTGGGCAAGATCTTCCACGCGGTGATCCTCAGCGGCGTGGAGCAGATGAGCGTCACCACCGACGACATCGCACGACGGTTTATCAACATGGTCGACGAGTTCTACGACCGTAACGTCAAGTTGATCATCTCGGCGGAAGTCGAACTCAAGGATCTGTATACCGGCGGGCGCTTGAACTTTGAATTCCAGCGCACCCTGAGCCGCCTGTTGGAAATGCAATCCCACGAGTTCCTGTCGCGCGGGCACAAGCCTTAAGAACGATGTAGGTCAAATGTGGGAGGGGGCTTGCCCTCGATAGCGGTCTTTCAGTAACAGATGCACTGACTGATCCACCGCTATCGGGAGCAAGCCCCCTCCCACATTTGCTTACGCGGCTTGTTGGAACTGTTGCCGATATTGGTTTGGTGACAGCTCCGTGTGCTGCCTGAACAACCGCGCAAAGAAACTCGCATCGTCGTAACCCACCTCATAACTGATGGTCTTGATGCTCTTGCGGCTGCCCGAGAGCAGGCCCTTGGCCGTCTCGATACGCAGTCGTTGCAGGTAATGCAGCGGCTTGTCGCCGGTGGCGGTCTGGAAGCGGCGCATGAAATTGCGGATGCTCATGCCGTGTTCCCGGGCAACGTCTTCGAAGCGGAATTTGTCGGCGAAATGCTCTTCGAGCCAGTGCTGGATCTGCAGGATGATCACGTCCTGGTGCAGCTTCTGGCCGCCAAAACCGATGCGTCCGGGTGAATAGCTGCGCTGTACTTCGTAGAGGATGTCGCGGGCCACGGCCTGGGCGATGTTGGCGCCGCAGAAGCGTTCGATCAGGTAGATATACAGGTCGCACGCCGAGGTGGTACCGCCGGCGCAATACAGGTTGTCGGCGTCGGTGAGATGTTTGTCCTGATTGAGCTGGACTTTGGGGAAGCGTTCGCTGAACGCGTTGAAGAAGCGCCAGTAGGTGGTCGCCTCCTTGCCGTCGAGCAGTCCGGCTTCGGCCAGCCAGAACACCCCGGTGGCTTCGCCGCAGAGTACCGCGCCGCGTGCATGTTGCTCGCGCAGCCACGGCAGCACTTGCGGGTAGCGCACACACAGGGCATCGAAGTCATCCCAGAAGGCCGGTAGCACGATGATGTCGGCGTCTTCCAGGCCGCCGTCCACCGGCATGATCACATCACTGAAGCTGCGCACCGATTTTCCGTCGGGGCTCACCAGGCGTGTTTCGAACGCTGGGGTCAGGCCCAGGCCTTGCTGTTTGCCATAACGCAGGCTGGCGAGATGGAAGAAATCCTTGGCTTGCATGAGGGTAGAAGCGAATACCCGATCAATGGCCAAAATGCTGACGCGCCGCAACGGCGTGGAGATTTGGTTAGACATAATTTCATTTATTCTTATAGGGGAAAGTGGTCACCAGACGGCTGGATCGTCTTATTTTTTGTCGCATGTGTCCAGTGTCCTGTGACGCCATCGGGGCATAGGCTCTGTGGGCTCGTCCTTGTCCGACAATCCACGCAGGTGACCCATGATTCCGAGAACCTTGTTCAGCCCGGAGCACGAACTCTTCCGCCAGAGCGTGCGCACCTTTCTTGAAAAAGACGCTGCACCGTTTCACGGGCAATGGGAGAAGCAGGGCTACATCGACCGTAACCTGTGGAGCAAGGCAGGGGAGGCGGGGATGTTGTGTTCCCATCTGCCGGAGGAATACGGCGGGCTGGGCGCGGATTTTCTCTACAGCGCGGTAGTGATCGAGGAGATCAGCCGCCTGGGCCTGACCGGCATCGGCTTTTCCCTGCATTCGGACATTGTCGCGCCCTACATCCTGCATTACGGCAGTGAGGCGCTGAAGCACAAGTACCTGCCCAAGTTGATCTCCGGTGAGAGGGTCACGGCCATCGCCATGACCGAGCCGGGTGCCGGGTCCGACTTGCAAGGGGTCAAGACCACAGCCGTGCTGGACGGTGATGAGTACGTGATCAATGGCTCCAAGACCTTTATCACCAACGGGTACCTGGCTGAGCTGGTGATCGTGGTCGCCAAGACCGATCCCAAGGCGGGTGCCAAGGGCACCAGCCTGTTTCTGGTGGACGCCGATACGCCCGGCTTCGCCAAGGGCAAGCGCCTGGAGAAGGTCGGCATGAAGGCCCAGGACACGTCAGAGCTGTTTTTCCAGGACGTGCGCGTACCCAAGGAAAACCTGCTGGGCCAGGCCGGCATGGGCTTCGCCTATTTGATGCAGGAATTGCCGCAGGAGCGTTTGACTGTCGCGATTGGCGCGCTGTCGTCTGCCGAGGCGGCGTTGCAGTGGACCCTGGAATACACCCGTGAGCGCAAGGCGTTCGGCAAGGCGATTGCCGACTTTCAGAACACCCGGTTCAAGTTGGCGGAGATGGCCACTGAGATTCAGATCGGCCGCGTGTTCGTCGACAAATGCATGGCGTTGCACCTGGAAGGCAAGCTGGATGTGCCCACTGCCGCGATGGCCAAGTACTGGGCCACGGACCTGCAATGTAAGGTGCTCGATGAGTGCGTGCAGTTGCACGGCGGCTACGGGTTCATGTGGGAGTACCCGATTGCACGGGCGTGGGCGGATGCGCGGGTGCAGCGGATTTATGCGGGGACCAACGAGATCATGAAGGAGATCATTGCGCGGGCGCTTTGAGTGCTGTGTTGTTTGTGAGGGCCCTATCGGGGCGGTGCGACGATTCGACTTGCCCCCGATAGCGGCCTACAGATCGATCAAGGCGCCGGATTCGGATGATCCTTCTGAATCGCCTCAATCCCTTCCAGTACTTCCTTCGACAGCTTCAGATCAGCACTGGCGATGTTGCTGTCCAGTTGCTCCAGCGATGTTGCGCCAATAATGTTGCTGGTCACGAACGGCTGTTGTGTCACAAACGCCAATGCCATCTGCGCAGGATCCAGGCCATGCTCCCGCGCCAGTGCCACATAACGGCTGCACGCCGCCTCCGACTGCGGGTTGAAGTAGCGGCTGAAACGGCTGTACTCCGTCAGGCGCGCCTTGGCCGGGCGTGCGCCACCTTCGTACTTGCCGCTGAGCATGCCGAATGCCAGGGGCGAGTAAGCCAGCAGGCCGCACTGCTCACGAATGGCGATTTCCGCCAGGCCAACCTCAAAGCTGCGGTTGAGCAGGTTGTAGGGGTTCTGGATCGATACCGCGCGGGTCCAGCCGCGGGCTTCGGCCAGGGCCAGGAACTTCATGGCGCCCCACGGGGTTTCATTGGACAGGCCAATGTGGCGGATCTTGCCAGCCTTCACCTGCTCATCCAGCGCTTCGAGGGTTTCCTCCAGCGGGGTCAGGTCGTCTTCGTCCTTGTGTTTGTAGCTCAATTGGCCAAAGAAGTTGGTGCTGCGCTCCGGCCAGTGCAGCTGGTAGAGGTCGATCCAGTCGGTTTGCAGGCGCTTGAGGCTGGCGTCCAGGGCTTCGACGATGTGCTTGCGGTCGTGGCGCAGATGGCCGTCGCGGATGTAGTCGATGGTGTTGCCGGGGCCGGCGATCTTGCTGGCGAGGATCCAGTCGGCACGGTCACCGCGGCTTTTGAAGTAATTACCGATGTAACGCTCGGTGGTGGCATAGGTGTCGGCCTTGGGCGGCACCGGGTACATTTCTGCGGTGTCGAGGACGTTAATCCCCGCCGCCTTGGCCCGTTCGATCTGCGCGAAGGCCTCTGCCTCGCTGTTCTGCTCACCCCACGTCATGGTGCCCAGGGCTATCGCGCTCACGTTCAGATCCGTACGGCCCAGCTGTCGATAATCCATCGGGTGCTCCTTCAGGGAAAACAATCATAAAAGCAGGTTGAATTTTTTTTCGCAATCTGCATAATTGCCCACCTCTTTCTGCAGTGGAAGTGATGCGCCGCCTGCCGAAGAATCTTGCCGTTGAACGGACGCGCCGACCCGAGCCCCCGATAGCGTCTGTATCCGGCTGCCTTTGACTTGTCAAAGTAAGCACTATTCAGTAAGATCCGCCGTCTAATTTACAGGGCGGCCCCTGAGGCTATTAAAGAATGACAACTTTTACTGCAAAACCGGAAACAGTTCAGCGCGACTGGTTTGTCGTCGACGCCGCTGGTCAGACCCTGGGTCGTCTGGCCACTGAAGTCGCCAGCCGTCTGCGTGGCAAGCACAAGCCTGAGTACACCCCTCACGTTGACACCGGTGACTACATCGTGATCATCAACGCTGAGCAGGTACGTGTTACCGGCAACAAAGCGCAAGACAAAATGTACTACCGTCACTCCGGTTTCCCAGGCGGTATCAAGTCTTCCAACTTTGAAGGCCTGATCTCCAAGAAGCCTGAAGCCCCGATCGAAATCGCGGTCAAAGGCATGCTGCCGAAGGGCCCACTGGGTCGCGATATGTTTCGCAAGCTGAAAGTCTATGCGGGCGCTGTACACCCTCATGCTGCTCAGCAGCCCCAAGAACTGAAGTTTTAACGGAATAGTTCATTATGTCGGCGACTCAAAATTACGGCACTGGCCGTCGCAAAACCGCAACCGCACGCGTTTTCCTGCGTCCGGGCACTGGTAACATCTCGATCAACAACCGCACTCTGGACAACTTCTTCGGTCGCGAAACTGCCCGCATGGTAGTTCGTCAGCCGCTGGAATTGACCGAGACTGTTGAAAAGTTCGACATCTACGTCACCGTTATCGGTGGCGGTGTAAGTGGTCAAGCTGGCGCAATCCGCCACGGTATCACTCGCGCTCTGATGCAGTACGACGAAACCCTGCGTGGCGCTCTGCGCAAAGCTGGCTTCGTGACTCGTGATGCCCGTGAAGTTGAACGTAAGAAAGTCGGTCTGCGTAAAGCGCGTAAGCGTCCGCAGTACTCGAAGCGTTAATTCGCTTTACGTTCCACAAAAACGCCCAGCCTCCTTACGGAGCTGGGCGTTTTTTATTGCCTGCGATTTATGCACATTTTTCACCGTGACAACTTGCCACATCCGTAGACCCCCTATACTACAAGGCTTGGAGGCGGAGCCCCGGGCAATTCCCTTGTCATACGTGGGGCTTTTCATTACCATTCGGCAAAATTTTTATAAGTTCAGATTTAATACTTAGTAGACGCCTGATTTAACAGGCCAAAAAGCTGATGGGAGAGGACTGAATGAGCAATGACGGCGTGAATGCAGGCCGGCGTCGCTTCTTAGTAGCAGCCACATCCGTGGTGGGTGCTGCAGGAGCGGTGGGGGCTGCGGTCCCGTTCGTGGGGTCATGGTTTCCCAGTGCCAAGGCGAAAGCCGCAGGTGCACCGGTGAAGGTGAATATCAGCAAGATCGAACCAGGCCAGCAGATGATTGCTGAGTGGCGCGGCCAGCCGGTATTCATCGTTCGTCGTACTGAGGAAATCCTGGGAAATCTGAAAAAGATCGAAGGCCAGTTGTCTGACCCCAAATCTGAGAAATCCGACCAACCCGCCTACGCCAAAAATGAAGCACGTTCGATCAAGCCAGAGATTCTGCTGCTGGTTGGCCTGTGTACCCACTTGGGATGCTCGCCCACCTTCCGCCCCGAAGTCGCCCCGGTCGATCTGGGTAAAGACTGGGTCGGTGGTTATTTCTGTCCCTGCCACGGCTCCCACTACGATCTGGCGGGGCGCGTCTACAAGTCCCAGCCCGCTCCCTTGAACCTGCCCGTGCCTCCGCATACCTACGAAACTGACGACCTCATTGTCATTGGCCTCGATAAGGAGAACGCGTGATGAGCAAGTTCATGGATTGGGTGGATGCACGCTTCCCCGCCACTAAGATGTGGGAAGACCATCTCAGCAAGTATTACGCGCCAAAAAACTTCAACTTCTTCTACTTCTTTGGTTCCCTGGCACTGCTGGTGCTGGTTAACCAGATCGTCACCGGTGTCTGGCTGACGATGAGCTACACCCCGTCGGCGGAAGAAGCGTTTGCCTCCGTCGAATACATCATGCGTGACGTCGAGTACGGCTCGATCCTGCGCCTGCTGCACTCCACCGGCGCTTCAGCGTTCTTTATCGTGGTCTACCTGCACATGTTCCGTGGTTTGCTCTACGGTTCGTACCAGAAGCCACGGGAGCTGGTGTGGGTGTTCGGCATGCTGATCTACCTGGCGCTGATGGCGGAAGCCTTCATGGGCTACCTGCTGCCATGGGGCCAGATGTCGTACTGGGGCGCCCAGGTGATCATCTCGCTGTTCGGTGCCATTCCCGTCATCGGCAACGACCTGACCCAGTGGATCCGTGGTGACTACCTGATCTCCGGTATCACCCTGAACCGCTTCTTCGCTTTGCACGTCGTAGCGCTGCCGATTGTGATCCTGGGCCTGGTGGTGCTGCACATCCTGGCGCTGCACGAAGTGGGTTCCAACAACCCGGATGGCGTGGACATCAAGAAACACAAGGACGAGAACGGCATCCCGCTGGATGGCATCCCGTTCCACCCGTACTACACCGTGAAAGACATTGTCGGCGTGGTCGTGTTCCTCTTCGTGTTCTGCTCGATCGTGTTCTTTTTCCCGGAGATGGGTGGTTATTTCCTCGAGAAGCCTAACTTCGAACAGGCGAACGCCTTCAAGACACCTGAGCACATTGCCCCGGTCTGGTACTTCACGCCGTTCTACGCGATCTTGCGGGCGATCCCCGACAAACTCATGGGCGTCATCGCCATGGGCGCGGCCATTGCGGTGCTGTTCGTGTTGCCGTGGCTCGACCGAAGCCCGGTCAAGTCCATGCGCTACAAAGGCTGGCTGAGCAAAATCTGGCTGTGGGTGTTCTGCATTGCATTCGTGATTCTGGGCGTGTTGGGCGTATTGGCGCCGACCCCTGAGCGTACGCTGCTTTCGCAGGTCTGCACCTTCCTGTACTTCGCCTACTTCATTCTGATGCCGTTCTACACCCGGCTCGAGAAGACCAAACCGGTTCCGGAAAGGGTGACTGGCTGATGAAAAAATTATTCGTTGCATTGATGCTTGCGGCGCTGCCGCTACTGTCCTTCGCTGCCGAGCACGGCGGCCCGGAACTGGAAAAAGTCGATATCGACGTGTCTGACAAGGCGGCTATGCAAGACGGCGCGCGTACGTTCGCCAACTACTGCATGGGCTGCCACAGCGCCAAGTTCCAGCGTTACGAGCGGGTGGCCGATGACCTCGGTATCCCCCATGAAATGATGCTGGAGAAGCTGGTGTTCACCGGTGCCAAGATCGGCGACCACATGAATATCGGCATGAAGCCTGCCGACGCCAAGACCTGGTTCGGCGCAGCGCCTCCTGACCTGACTCTGGTGGCACGTGTACGCGGCACCGACTGGCTCTACGGCTACCTGAAATCCTTCTACGAGGACCCGGCGCGCCCTTATGGCGTGAACAACCGTGTGTTCCCGAACGTCGGCATGCCTAACGTTCTGGTCGGCCTGCAAGGCAAGCAAGTGGTAGGATGCAAGCAGGTTCAGGTCGTCGAAGACGGCAAGAAGCAATATGATCCGTTGACCGGTACGCCTTTGACTCATGAAGCGTGCGATCAACTGAAGATAGAAACCCCTGGTTCGTTGACTGACGAGCAGTTTGACGAGAAGGTCAAGAATCTGGTGACCTTCCTGGCCTATTCCGCCAACCCGGTCAAACTGCAACACCAGCGCATCGGGACGTATGTCTTGCTGTACCTGGCTTTCTTCTTCGTATTCGCTTATCTGCTTAAACGCGAATACTGGAAGGATGTGCATTGATCCAACCGTAAGCAATTGCTGTTAATCTTGCGCGCCCAGCGGCATCTCTAACCCGTAGCGATCTGGACTTTCCAGAGGCTGCAGAGATGCTTTCTGGGCGCGCTCGTTTTTGAGCTTTCCATAATTTCAACAAGCGAGGAGGACCGCCATGGGCGTGACCAATCGGTTGGCCTGTTACTCCGACCCCGCCGACCACTATTCCCACCGAGTACGCATCGTACTCGCAGAGAAGGGTGTCAGCGCCGAGATCATCAGTGTGGAGGTGGGTCGTCATCCGCCGAAACTGATCGAAGTGAACCCTTACGGCAGCTTGCCCACCCTGGTCGATCGTGACCTGGCGTTGTGGGAGTCAACCGTGGTGATGGAATATCTGGATGAGCGTTACCCGCATCCGCCTTTGCTGCCGGTGTATCCGGTGGCCCGTGCCAACAGCCGCCTGCTGATCCATCGGATCCAGCGAGATTGGTGCGGGCTGGTGGATTTGATTCTGGATACCCGCAGCAAAGAAGCTGCTCGGGTGCAGGCGCGCAAGGAATTGCGCGAGAGCCTGACCGGTGTTTCGCCGTTGTTCGCCGATAAACCTTTTTTCCTCAGTGAGGAACAAAGCTTGGTGGATTGCTGCCTATTACCCATACTCTGGCGCTTGCCGATTCTGGGCATTGAACTGCCACGGCCGGCCAAGCCGTTGCTTGATTACATGGAGCGCCAGTTCGCGCGTGAGGCTTTCCAGGCGAGTCTGTCTGGTGTCGAACGCGATATGCGCTAAGGCTTAAGGAGCCGTTGATGAACTCCAGTCGACCTTACCTGGTCCGCGCGCTCTATGAGTGGATTGTGGATAACGATTGCACCCCGCACATGCTGGTCAATTCCGAATTTCCTGCGGTTCAGGTACCGCAGGGGTTTGCCAGTGACGGGCAGATTGTGTTGAACGTATCACCCAGTGCCGTGCGCCACCTGCACATGGACAATGAAGCGGTCAGCTTCGAAGGGCGTTTCGGCGGTGTGCCGCATACGCTGTTCGTGCCGATTGGCGCTATCCTCGGCATCTATGCCCGGGAGAACGGCCAAGGCATGGTGTTCGATCTGGAGTCGCCTTTCGAGGACGACGAAGCGATTGAAAACGAAGACGGCGATGATGTGCCGCCACCGGAGACCGAGCCGCCGCGTCCGAGCGGTCGGCCGAGCCTGAAAGTGGTGAAGTAAAGTGCGTAAGTCTTCGGGCCTACGTTAAAAAATGCCTCGGCTCTGCCGGGGCTTTTTTTGTCAAAAATTCCCCGCTGTTTCGCTGGCGGCCCCCGTGGTGAACTGATTGTTGAGGCCGTCTTGCCAGTAGACCTCGTTGATATTGCTCAGGCTGCGGATCAGGCATTTCCATTCGATGTGTTGCTGGGTCGGCCACACGACAGTACCGCTCCAGCGATTGGCTGCGCCGGGTTGCAGTGCGATGGCGTGGGCCGGGTCCCAGGCGCCGAGTTCGATAGGCGATCCCACTGCGTAGACTGCCTGGCCGAGCCCCGGCCTGACGTTGTCGCAGTGCAAAGTGGTGGTGGTGTCGGAAGGTGCCGGAGCGGCCTGCCACGAGCGGATGCGCTGCCCGTCCGCAAACAGCGCAGGGCTGAAACCGTCAGGCACCTTGGAGAGGTCGGAGTCCAAAGCGATCAGTAGGCGCTTGCGGCTGCCTTGGATGGCGGCCACCAATCCGGAATAGTGGGTCTGGAACCTGATCGGTGAGTCGGCACTGATACCGGCGTCCTTGCGCAGGCTGATCAGCTTGCGGATCAGGTCGCTCCGGCCCCAGTCGTACATGTCAGGCCAATACACAGTGGGCGTACCGGGGCTCAGCAGGATATAGGCATAGGCAATATTGCGTTGCGGATCGGCAAGGGACCAATGGTGCTGCCCGCCGTATTGCCCTGGCGAATAACCGGTGTCGTGGTTATCGACAAAGGTCACCGCGACCTGTCGCCATGCCGGGTCGGGGTTGCCATTCAAGCCATGGCGCCACTCGGCCAAGCTGCCATTTTGCATGCGCTCCTTGAGGGCGAAATCGAACACGCTGCAGTGGGACCGATCCGACCAGTCCTTCAACGCATCCTGCCAACTGGCCTGACTGCGCCAGTCGTTCGCCGGATACTCGCTGGGGCCTTTCCACAACTCGCCGACGCAGAACGCTTGGTCACCAAAGTTTTTCATCCACACATCGACCCGCTCCGGTGCGTAGCCGCGCGCAAAATCGAAGCGCAAGCCTTTGGCGCTGTAGTTGTCCCGCAGGTTCCTGAATTCCTGCATGAAGCGCTGCGAGACTTCCGAGTTGCTTGTGTTGAGGTCGGCCGAACCGCTCATGAACGCGTCGCCCTCATCACAGACGACGGGCGTTGTGCAGTCATCGCGCCACAGCTTGAGGTCCCTGGGGAAGCGTATCTGTTGACTCGGCAGCTTGTCGTTCATATGGTTGGGCACCACGTCGTATATTGCTTGCACGCCGGCCCCTGCCAAGGCGGCGACCGCCTGTTTGAGCTGGCTGTCACTGCCGTATCGGCTGTTCTTGTCGAAGTCGCTCCAGAAGTAACCTTCACCCCCACCGGACGTTCCCGACGCCGCGTCGCTCCAACTGGATTGATCGGTCCAGGCGGGTGGCAGCCAGATTTTGGTGAAGCCGTCCTGGCCGATAGTGGGGGCCATTTGTGCCAGCACCTCATACCATTTCTGCGGAGCATTGCGGCTGGAGTTCCAGTGGAAGCCTTGCAGCAGGATGTCTTCGCCACCGCCATTGCGCACAGTCGGCGGCGCCGCGTGGACGGTGCATGCCAGCAGCCAGACAATCGTTGTGCAATACCAGCCTGTGCGTTTCATCACCCGCCACCTGTTTGCTGGAACAGGCTTTACTCTGCTACGAGGATGCAAACCCGTCTGCTGTCATAATTGCCAGGTGCGCGAGATCGTTTGGCACTAAGATTCAGGTGTGAAGTAGCCACGCGTTATGTTCGAGTTTGAACCCCTTTGCACGGGGGTGCATGTATGGCCGGGGCTGAAAGCTGCCGGCTTGTACATGAAAGTGCGGTACAAACGGTGATCGTACAACCGCCATGGGCTATGATGCTGTTTTAGTCCGCCGAGATAGATGATTCCACATGGAAAACGCCAGCACCGCCCCTCGTCTTCCCCGCAAGCGCCGCAGCCTTGCCCAGGAATTGGTCACGGTGTTGTCCGAGCAGATCCGCGACGGCCAACTCAAGCGTGGCGACAAGCTGCCCACCGAATCGGCGATCATGGACGCCCATGGCGTCAGCCGCACCGTGGTCCGGGAAGCCATCTCCCGCTTGCAGGCGGCGGGGCAGGTGGAAACCCGTCATGGTATCGGCACCTTTGTGCTGGACACGCCTAGCCCGAGCGGCTTTCGCATCGACCCGGCCACCGTAGTGACCCTGCGTGATGTGCTGGCGATTCTCGAACTGCGTATCAGCCTGGAAGTGGAGTCCGCCGGGTTGGCCGCACTGCGCCGTAGCGATGAACAGCTGGCCTCCATGCGCGCGGCCCTCGATGCCCTCAATGAAAGCGCGGCGCACGCCGGTGATGCAGTGGCCTCGGACTTCGCCTTCCACCTGGAAATTGCGTTGTCCACCGGCAACCGCTACTTCACCGACATCATGACCCACCTGGGCACCAGCATCATTCCGCGTACGCGCCTGAACTCGGCACGCCTGGCCCATGATGACCACCAGCACTACATGGGACGCCTGAGTCGCGAACACGAAGAGATTTATGAGGCGATTGCCCGCCAGGATTCGGATGCGGCGCGGGCGGCCATGCGTTTGCACCTGACCAACAGTCGCGAGCGGCTGCGCCATGCTCATGAAGAGGCAGAAGCGCAGCGGGGTTGAAGCATGAGAGCCTGGTTCACTTGACGGTCAGTTCAATCGTCCCAGAGCTTTCGGTCACACCGGACTCACTGGCTACGGCCGTATAGCCAACATAAATTTTTTCCCCGGTGTGCTTCTGCAGCTCGCTTTTAGGGATGTTGACCTGAATGTTTATGCGCCGGCGGAATTCCCCGTCCTCCGGGTCTTCGCCATGCAGGACGTACCAGTCGCCCGTTTCGGTCGCATGCGTTTTCTGTCCAGACCAGCTTGGGGATTCGGGATCATCCGTTTTATCGCTCAGGATAAAAGCGTAGATTTTCCCATCACTCGGTAAATCGGCTGTGTTCGAGATGCTCAGGCTCATTTCGGTCCCAAGGCGCGAAACAGTCACCTCGCCCTGGGCCAATGTGCCCGTCGCCGGATGGTCAAGGGTGGGGAGTGGAAGCGTCATGATGGAGTTCCTCTGGTTATGAGCGGACGATGCTCTTCAGGGGCGGCAGTGCGGCCCTGAAGAGACTTATCTACCGTGGACAGATCCTGCGTAACTGTTAGAAATAACAGTTACGACAAGCGGTCCTTCTCATGAGGTGTGTTGGGTTTGTAGTCCTTCAACAACAAATACGTACTCCAGCCCCACCAGTCATTCGTCCAGTGCTTGTCGTTCAGGTCACTGACATCTTTACGCCTTAGCACCTTATCCCCCTCCATTTTGAACAGCGGCGAGAAGTTATTCGCCGGGTTCTGTGCCGCGTTCAAATCCGGCACATACAGCGGTGCCTTGAAGTCAGCCGGGGAGGGCGCAACGCCATTGATGAAGGTTTCGAAGATCTCATCAGCGGATGCCTGAACGGCGCGTTTGACCTGTGCCCGATTGGCTGCGTCGATACTGTCGAAATAGCGTTTGTCGCCATAGGCATGCCACTCGTCACCCATGGCATTGCGTACCTTGAGACCGAACTTGCTGTCTTCATCGTGCATGAAGCGGCTGATCAGAGAACCCAATTCGCCCGGTGTGACGACCGCTGCCAGCTGTTTGCGCGGCACCCGCAGGTGCCCGGCAGAAAACAGATCGGTCAAGAAGTGATCGGCAAAGCTGTTCATGGCGTAGGCCAGTTCCAATGCCTGGTCGGTGCCGGTTTGATGCGACACCACGGCCTGTTGCAATGCGGCTGCATGCCCCGCCAGGTAGGCCGCCAGCGCCCATTCGCCGAAGTGGTCGGCATTGTCCGCCGCCAGTTTCAGGTAGCGCCCCAATGGGACCAGTGCCGACACCGCGCTGCCGCCACCGGTGATGCGGTTCCATTCCTCGGACAACGTATCACCCAGGGCATCATAGGCTTCATGGGCTTGCTTGCCGTCCTTGATCGCCTGGTTGACCGCGCTGATCTCTTTTTGCATCACCGCCAGGATTTTCGGTGCTTCGTCCCGCGCTGCTGGCAGCACGGCCAGTGAGTTGAACGCTGCGCTAAAGCGTTGCACACGATCGGCAGGTGAGGTGCCCTCGTTGATAGGCTGGCCGGGGATGCCATAAAAGTCACCGCCCAGGGCGATCACTTGCCCGTAGGTCAGTGCCAGCCCGTTGGGCAGATGCAGTTCGACTTGTCGCGCGGGAATCGCCGGTGCGTCCTTACTAAAGCGCAACAACGTATCGTCGCCGATGGCGGTGTGTTCACCCCCTTCGAAACGTAGGACTGGCGGTTTCTTTTCGGGTGCTGCGAGTTCAAGACCTGACATGTTAGCTCCTTGCTATGTCGTAGGAATCTTCCTTGATAGCTGTATGCATATACAGTTAAGCAGAGCATAGAGGAATAATTTCCTACGTCAAGAACACCGCTGCCTGAGCCGTTCAACTCACTCAAATGCACAACGCCGATGAATTGGAGTTGACGAAATTATTTATAGTTGTACGATGACGTACGACATCAACAAAACCAACAACCTTTCAATAGAAAGTCTTCGCCCAGGGTGTTCGAATAATGAATCCACAAGAACTGAAGTCCATCCTCTCCCACGGTCTGCTGTCTTTCCCGGTGACCGATTTCAATGCCCAGGGTGACTTCCACCAGGCAGGCTATATCAAGCGCCTGGAATGGCTGGCACCTTACGGCGCCACTGCTTTGTTCGCAGCGGGCGGCACCGGTGAGTTTTTCTCCCTCGCCGCCAGCGAATATTCCCAAGTGATAAAGACCGCCGTTGATACCTGCGCCACCAGCGTGCCGATCCTCGCCGGTGTCGGTGGTTCGACCCGCCAGGCCATCGAGTACGCGCAAGAGGCCGAGCGCCTGGGCGCCAAAGGCCTGCTGCTGCTGCCGCACTACCTGACCGAAGCCAGCCAGGACGGCGTTGCCGCCCACGTTGAAGCCGTGTGCAAATCGGTCAAAATCGGTGTGGTGGTCTACAACCGCAACGTGTGCCGCCTGACCGCTCCGCTGCTGGAACGCCTGGCCGAGCGCTGCCCGAACCTGATCGGCTACAAAGATGGCCTGGGTGACATCGAGTTGATGGTGTCGATCCGCCGCCGTCTAGGCGATCGTTTCAGCTACCTCGGCGGCCTGCCGACTGCAGAGGTTTACGCCGCTGCCTACAAGGCCCTGGGCGTACCGGTGTACTCCTCGGCGGTGTTCAACTTCATCCCGAAAACCGCGATGGACTTCTACCACGCCATTGCCAAGGATGATCACGCCACCGTCGCCAAGATCATCGACGACTTCTTCCTGCCGTACCTGGACATCCGTAACCGCAAGGCCGGTTATGCCGTGAGCATCGTCAAGGCGGGTGCAAAAATCGTCGGCTATGACGCAGGCCCTGTGCGCACGCCGCTGACCGATCTGCTGCCGGAAGAATACGAAGCCCTGGCCGCGCTGATCGACAAGCAAGGTCCGCAATAAATTATCCACAAGGCCGCTGAGCAATCAGCGGCCTTTTGCGTCAGGAGAAGATTCGTGTCCCAAGTAAAGCGTTTTGAGAACTACATCAACGGTGAATGGGTTGCCGGCGCCGACTACTGCGTCAACCTCAACCCGTCGGAGTTGTCCGATGTCATCGGTGAATACGCCAAGGCCGACGTCACCCAGGTCAACGCCGCCATCGACGCTGCTCGCGCCGCATTCCCGGCCTGGTCCACTTCCGGGATCCAGGCTCGCCACGATGCCCTGGATAAAGTCGGCAGCGAAATCCTCGCCCGTCGCGAAGAACTCGGCACCCTGTTGGCTCGTGAAGAAGGCAAGACCCTGCCGGAAGCCATCGGCGAAGTGACCCGCGCCGGTAACATCTTCAAGTTCTTCGCCGGTGAATGCCTGCGTTTGTCCGGCGACTACGTGCCGTCGGTACGCCCGGGCGTCAACGTGGAAGTCACCCGCGAAGCCCTGGGTGTGGTCGGCCTGATCACCCCGTGGAACTTCCCGATCGCCATCCCCGCCTGGAAAATCGCCCCGGCCCTGGCCTACGGCAACTGCGTGGTGATCAAACCGGCTGAACTGGTACCGGGCTGCGCCTGGGCCCTGGCGGAGATCATCTCCCGCGCCGGTTTCCCTGCCGGTGTGTTCAACCTGGTGATGGGCAGCGGCCGTGTGGTGGGCGACGTGCTGGTCAACAGCCCGAAAGTCGACGGCATCAGCTTCACCGGTTCCGTCGGTGTGGGTCGTCAGATCGCTGTCAGCTGTGTGTCGCGCCAAGCCAAAGTGCAGTTGGAAATGGGCGGCAAGAACCCGCAGATCATTCTCGACGACGCCGACCTCAAGCAGGCCGTCGAGTTGTCGGTACAGAGCGCGTTCTACTCCACCGGCCAGCGTTGCACGGCGTCCAGCCGCCTGATTGTCACCGCCGGTATTCACGACCAGTTCGTCGCGGCCATGGCGGAGCGCATGAAGTCGATCAAAGTCGGCCACGCGCTGAAAAGCGGCACCGACATCGGCCCGGTGGTTTCCCAGGCCCAACTGGACCAGGACATGAAGTACATCGACATCGGCCAAAGCGAAGGCGCGCGGCTGGTGAGCGGTGGCGGCCTGGTGACGTGTGACACCGAAGGCTACTACCTGGCGCCAACGCTGTTTGCCGACAGCGAAGCCGCCATGCGTATCAGCCGTGAAGAGATCTTCGGCCCGGTCGCCAACGTCGTGCGCGTGGCTGACTACGAGGCGGCACTGGCCATGGCCAACGACACCGAGTTCGGTTTGTCGGCGGGCATTGCAACCACATCGTTGAAGTACGCCAACCACTTCAAGCGTCATTCCCAGGCGGGGATGGTGATGGTCAATCTGCCGACGGCAGGTGTGGATTACCACGTTCCATTCGGTGGCCGTAAAGGCTCGTCCTATGGCTCGCGGGAGCAGGGTCGCTATGCGCAGGAGTTCTACACCGTGGTGAAAACCAGCTACATCGGTTCGTAATACGCAACACCCAGTGGGGGCCGGAGGCCTGCCGGTCCCCACGACAAAAATAGAAAACCATTACCCGCAAAAAAAATAATTAGTGGGAGTACTGCTACATGCAAGCGACCAAGCCGACCCATGTCCGCTATTTGATCCTGCTCATGCTGTTCCTGGTGACCACGATCAACTACGCCGACCGGGCGACCATTGCAATCGCGGGCTCCAGCCTGCAAAAAGACCTCGGCATCGACGCGGTCACCCTCGGTTATATCTTCTCCGCATTCGGTTGGGCCTACGTGGCCGGGCAAATCCCCGGCGGCTGGCTGCTGGACCGATTCGGCTCGAAAAAAGTCTATGCCCTGAGCATCTTCACCTGGTCACTGTTCACCGTGCTGCAAGGCTATGTCGGTGAGTTCGGTGTCTCCACCGCAGTGGTTGCTCTGTTCATGCTGCGCTTCATGGTGGGCCTGGCTGAGGCGCCGTCCTTCCCAGGTAACGCGCGCATTGTTGCTGCCTGGTTCCCGACCGCCGAACGCGGTACGGCTTCGGCGATTTTCAACTCGGCGCAGTACTTCGCCACCGTGTTGTTCGCGCCGTTGATGGGCTGGATTGTCTACAGCTTCGGCTGGCAGCACGTGTTTATCGTGATGGGCGTGATCGGCATCGTGTTCTCGCTGATCTGGCTGAAAGTTATCCACAGTCCGCGCCAGCACCCGATGATCAACGAAGCCGAGCTCAATCACATCGCCGCCAATGGCGCGATGGTCGATATGGATCAGGACAAGGGCAAGGGTAAGAAAACCGACGGTCCGAAGTGGGATTACATTCGTCAGTTGCTGACCAACCGCATGATGCTTGGCGTGTACCTGGGCCAGTACTGCATCAACGGCATCACCTACTTCTTCCTGACTTGGTTCCCGGTTTACCTGGTGCAGGACCGCGGCATGACCATCCTCAAGGCCGGTTTCATCGCCTCGTTGCCGGCGATCTGCGGGTTTATCGGTGGTGTGTTGGGCGGGGTGATTTCCGACTATCTGCTGCGCAAAGGCCATTCGCTGACGTTCGCCCGCAAGGCGCCGATCATTGCAGGCCTGCTGGTCTCCAGTAGCATCATCGCGTGTAACTACGTTGACGTTGAATGGATGGTGGTGGGTTTCATGGCTTTGGCCTTCTTCGGCAAAGGCGTTGGCGCACTGGGCTGGGCGGTCGTATCCGACACCTCGCCGAAACAAATCGCCGGTCTCAGTGGCGGCTTGTTCAACACCTTCGGTAACCTCGCGTCGATCACCACGCCGATTGTCATCGGCTACATCATCAGCACCACCGGCTCGTTCAAGTGGGCCCTGGTGTTTGTCGGCGCCAACGCACTGGTGGCGGTGTTCAGCTATCTGGTCATCGTCGGCCCGATCAAGCGTGTAGTACTCAAAGAGCCGCCAAGCAAGGGGCCTGAGTTGACCAACCTAACCGAAGCGCATTCCTGAGGGGCCCCGTGATGCAGTTGATTGAACATGCCGACTCGCCGCGCTCCATTCGCCTGCACGAGCGCGACAACGTGGTGATCGTGGTCAACGACCAGGGCGTACCGGCCGGGACCGAGTTCCCGGACGGCCTGGTGACCGTGGATTTCATCCCCCAGAGCCACAAAGTGACCCTGGAAGACATCCCCGAAGGCGGTCAGATTATTCGCTACGGCCAGACCATCGGTTACGCCCTGGCGCCGATTCCGCGCGGCAGTTGGGTCCAGGAAGATCAACTGCGCATGCCCACCGCGCCACCGCTGGACAGCTTGCCGCTGTCCACCGAGGTGCCTGAAACCCAGGCACCGTTGGAGGGGTTTACCTTCGAGGGCTATCGCAACGCCGACGGTACTGTGGGCACGCGCAATATCCTCGGCATCACCACCACGGTGCAGTGCGTGACGGGCGTGCTGGACCATGCGGTCAAGCGCATCAAGGACGAATTGCTGCCCAAATACCCCCACGTCGATGACGTGGTGGCGCTGACCCACAGCTACGGCTGCGGGGTGGCGATTACTGCGACGGATGCCTACATCCCGATCCGTACCGTCCGTAACCTGGCGCGCAACCCGAACCTGGGGGGCGAAGCCCTGGTGATCAGCCTGGGCTGCGAGAAGTTGCAGGCCGGGCAGGTGATGCACGACAACGACAGCTCCGTCGACCTCAGCGAGCCGTGGCTGTATCGGTTGCAGGATTCCAGCCATGGCTTTACCGAGATGATCGAGCAGATCATGGACCTGGCCGAAGTGCGCCTGAAGAAGCTCGACCAGCGTCGCCGGGAAACCGTGCCGGCGTCCGAGTTGATCCTGGGCATGCAGTGCGGCGGCAGTGATGCGTTTTCCGGCATCACCGCCAACCCGGCGCTGGGCTATGCCTCGGATTTATTGCTGCGGGCGGGGGCGACGGTGATGTTTTCTGAAGTCACCGAAGTGCGTGATGCCATTTACCTGCTGACTTCGCGCGCAGAGACGAAAGAAATTGCCGAAGAGTTGGTCAGGGAAATGGACTGGTACGACCGTTACCTGGCCAAGGGAGAGGCGGATCGCAGTGCCAACACCACACCGGGCAACAAGAAGGGCGGGTTGTCGAACATTGTCGAGAAGTCCCTGGGCTCCATCGTCAAGTCCGGCAGCAGCGCGATCAACGGCGTGCTGGGCCCGGGCGAGCGCTTCAAAAGCAAGGGCCTGATTTTTTGCGCGACGCCGGCCAGTGACTTTGTCTGCGGCACCCTGCAATTGGCGGCGGGGATGAACCTGCATGTGTTCACCACCGGGCGCGGCACGCCATACGGGCTGGCGATGGCGCCGGTGGTGAAGGTCTCGACGCGTACGGAGCTGGCGCAGCGCTGGCCGGACCTCATCGATATCGACGCCGGGCGCATTGCCACCGGGCGCGCGACCATTGAGGAGTTGGGCTGGGAGTTGTTCCACTTCTATCTGGACGTGGCCAGCGGTAAGAAGCAGACCTGGGCGGAGCATCACAAGCTGCATAACGACATCACCTTGTTCAACCCGGCGCCGATTACCTGAGACCGAGTCGCCTGCATCGGAGCAAGCCCCCCTCTCACACTGAAGGTATTCACCATTCAAACTGTGGGAGGGGGCTTGCCCCCGATAGCGGTCTATCAGGCGCCGTTGGGCTGTATGGCTTATCATTAGCCACCTGACGACGCTCACCAAGGTTCTCCCCGGCATGCTGGCTATCTTCCTCACCACCCTCACCATCACCGCGCCGGTATTCGCCATGCTGTTCCTGGGTGTGCTGCTCAAGCGCATCAACTGGATCAACGACAACTTTATCCACACGGCTTCGTCCCTGGTGTTCAACGTCACCATGCCGGCGTTGCTGTTCCTCGGCATCCTCCACGCCGACCTGCACTCGGCGCTCAAGCCGGGTTTGCTGATCTACTTCTCCATTGCCACACTGGTGAGCTTTGCGCTGGCTTGGGGCTGGGCGATTTTTCGCTGCAAGCGTGAAGACCGGGGCATCTACACCCAGGGCGCGTTTCGCGGCAATAACGGGGTGATCGGCCTGGCCCTGGCCGCCAGCATGTATGGCGACTACGGCATCTCCCTCGGCGCGATCCTCGCGGCGCTGGTGATCCTGTTCTACAACACGCTGTCGACCATTGTGCTGGCGGTGTACAGCCCGGTGATCAAGTCCGACCCGTGGAGTATTTGCAAAAGTGTTGTGGCCAACCCGCTGATCATCAGCGTCATCGTGGCGGCGCCGTTCGCCTATTTTCAGATTGGCCTGCCCGGCTGGCTGGAAAAATCCATGCAGTACCTGGCGGACACCACCTTGCCGCTGGCATTGATCTGCATTGGCGGTACCTTGTCCCTGGCGGCGTTGCGCAAGAGCGGCAATATGGCGCTGAGCGCGAGCTTGATGAAGATGGTCTGGCTGCCGGTGGTCGCGACCTTAGGGGCGTGGCTGCTGGGCTTTCGCGGGCCGGAGTTGGGGATTCTGTTCCTGTACTTCGGCGCACCGACCGCCGCGGCGAGCTTCGTGATGGCCAGGGCGGCCGAGGGCAATCATGAACTGGCGGCGGCGATTATCGTGATCACCACGCTGATGGCGGCAGTGACCACGAATATCGGGATTTTCGTGTTGCAGGCGGGTGGCTGGATCTAGCCTTCTTTCTGATAGGTGTCGATGACTTCCTGCGCCGCCCGAAACGCATCAATCGCCGCCGGTACGCCGGCATACACCGCGCAATGCAGCAGCGCCTCGCGAATTTCCTCCACAGTACAGCCGTTGTTCAACGCGCCACGCACGTGGCCCTTGAGCTCCTGCGGGCACTTGAGTGCGGTGAGGGCGGCCAGGGTGATCAGGCTGCGCGTCTTCAGCGGCAAGCCTTCGCGGGTCCACACGCTGCCCCAGGCATGTTCGTTGACGAAGTCCTGCAGCGGCTGGGTGAACTCGGTGGCGTTGCCCAGGGCGCGGTCGACGAACACATCGCCCATCACCTGGCGACGCATTTCAACCCCGGGCTTTTTCTGATCGGTCATTGCGATTCCCTCTTGTGTTGGCGGCGCCAGGCTCGCAGCGTGCTGAACAACAGGAAAGCCACCAGCACTGGCAGGACGTAATACAGCATCAGTTGTTCAAGCTTGTTGGCCAGGGGCATGCCGGTGGTGAATGACATCACGTGCAGCCCATACGCCAGATACAGGCCCAGCAACACCAGGCCTTCGGCGCGGGTGACGCGGTAGCCGGTATAAAACACCGGCAGGCACAACACCACCACGCCAAGCATCACCGGCAGGTCGAAGTCCAGGGCGTTGGGCGACACCGACAGCGGCGAAGACGCGAGCAGCGCGGTCAGCCCCAATACGCCCAGCAGGTTGAACAGGTTGCTGCCGATCACGTTGCCCACGGCAATGTCCCGCTGGCCGCGCAGGGCGGCAATCAGTGAGGTGGCCAGGCATGGCAAGGAAGTCCCGACGCCGATCAGCGTCAGGCCGATGATGCGCTCCGACAGGCCCAGGTCAGCCGCCACATCCACCGCCGCACCGAGCAGCAAGTGCCCGGCCAGCACCAGGATCAACAGCCCGCCCAGCATCTGCAGCACACTGCTCAGCCAGGGCGCCCGGGCGACGGTATCCAGGGTGCGCGGGCGGCGCGAATGGCGAGTCTGGTAATGCAGCACGCCGAGGTAGGCCAGCAGGGCAATCAGCAGCAACAGGCCATCGACCGGCGTCAGTTCTTCATTGGCCGCCAGGGTAAACACCAGCAACCCGGCGAGGATCATCACCGGAATATCCACGCGCACCAGCTGTCGCGAGACGCGCAGGGGGATGATCAGCGCCGACAGGCCCAGGGTCACGAGGATGTTGAAGATGCTGCTGCCGATCACGCTGCCCACGGCAATGTCGGTATTACCGGCCAGGGTGGCCTGCAGGCTGACGGTCATCTGTGGCGCGCTGCTGCCGAACGCGACGACCGTAAGGCCGATGATCAGCGGCCGCACCTTGAGGCTGGCGGCCAGGCGCACGGCGGCGCGCACCAGAATTTCGGCGCCGATGATCAGCAGCACCAGGCCGCTGACCAGTTCGAGCAGGCTCCAGGGCGAGAGGGCGGTTAATCCGAAAATGGCCAGGGCTCCGTCTTCAATTGCGCAGGGCTTGCACGCGAACGCGTGCGGTGCCACTGCTCAGCATACCCAGTTGCTCGGCAGCCTTGCGTGATAGATCGATCAAGCGCCCACGGGTATGCGGGCCGCGATCGTTGATACGGACCACGACGGATTTGTCGTTGTCGAGATTGGTGACCTTGACCTGGGTGCCGAAGGGCAGTCGCCGGTGGGCAGCGGTCAGGGCGTTCTGGTTGAAGGGTTCACCACTGGCGGTTTTCTTGCCATGGTGCCTGGCGCCGTAATAAGAGGCGGTGCCGGTTTCGTCGTAGCCGTTGGGGTCGATGAGGCCGCTGGCGCAGCCGGCCAGCAGTGAGAACAGGGCTAAAAGGCCGAGTAAACGCTTCATTTCCAAGGTTACCCCTGTATCGAATATGGGCGCGGGCTTATGTGGGAGGGGGCTTGCCCCCGATAGCGTTCTGTCAGGCACAGATGTGCAAGCTGATAGACCGCTATCGGGGGCAAGCCCCCTCCCACAGGGTCCGAGGCAATCATGAAATCTGCCTCGGGCTATTCATCGCAATCAGCCTTCGAGCTTGCTTTTCAGCAGTTCGTTCACCTGTTGCGGGTTGGCCTTGCCTTTGGAGGCTTTCATCGCCTGGCCGACAAAGAAGCCGAACATCTTGCCGCGCTTGGCTTCGTCTGCCGCACGGTACTGTTCGACCTGCTCGGCGTTGGCCGCCAGCATTTCATCCAGCACGGCCGAGATAGCGCCGCTGTCGGTGACTTGCTTGAGACCGCGCTTGTCGATGATCTCGTCGGCGCTGCCTTCACCGTTGGCCATGGCTTCGAACACGGTCTTGGCGATTTTGCCGGAGATGGTGTTGTCCTTGATGCGCAGCAGCATGCCGCCCAGTTGCTCGGCCGACACCGGCGCTTCATCGATCTCCAGGCCTTGTTTGTTCAACAGGCTGCCCAGCTCGACCATCACCCAGTTGGCCGCCAGCTTGGCGTCACCGGCAATGCTCACGACTTTTTCGAAGTAGTCGGCTTGCTCACGGCTCGAAGCCAGCACGCTGGCATCGTAGACCGACAGGCCGAACTGCGCCTGGAAGCGCTCGCGTTTTTGCGGTGGCAATTCCGGCAGGGTGGCGCGGATGTCATTGAGGAACGAATCCTCAAGCACCACTGGCAACAGGTCCGGATCGGGGAAGTAACGGTAGTCGTTGGCTTCCTCTTTACTGCGCATGGCGCGGGTTTCGTCTTTGTTCGGGTCGTACAGGCGCGTTTGCTGGATCACCTTGCCGCCGTCTTCGATCAGTTCGATCTGGCGCCGCACTTCGGTGTTGATCGCTTTTTCGATGAAGCGGAACGAGTTGACGTTCTTGATCTCGCAGCGGGTGCCGTACTCGGCCTGGCCTTTTGGCCGCACCGACACGTTGCAGTCGCAACGCAGCGAGCCTTCGGCCATGTTGCCGTCACAGATGCCCAGGTAACGCACCAGCGCGTGGATCGTCTTGACGTAGGCCACGGCTTCCTTGGCACTGCGCATGTCCGGCTCGGACACGATCTCCAGCAGCGGGGTGCCGGCACGGTTCAGGTCGATACCGGTAGCACCGTTGAACTCTTCGTGCAGGCTTTTGCCGGCGTCTTCTTCCAGGTGCGCACGAGTCACGCCGACACGCTTGATGGTGCCGTCTTCAAGCGGGATGTCCAGGTAGCCCTTGCCGACGATCGGCAATTCCATCTGGCTGATCTGGTAGCCCTTGGGCAGGTCCGGGTAGAAGTAGTTCTTGCGCGCGAACACGTTGTGCTGGCCGATCTCGGCGTCAATCGCCAGGCCGAACATCACTGCCATGCGCACGGCTTCCTGGTTCAACACCGGCAGTACGCCGGGCATGCCCAGGTCTACCAGGCTGGCCTGGGTGTTGGGTTCGGAGCCGAACGTGGTGGCGCTACCGGAGAAAATCTTCGATTGGGTGGCGAGCTGGGTATGAATCTCCAGCCCGATCACAACTTCCCATTGCATAGTGTTCTCCTCAGAAGCCGGTAGGGGTGCGAGTGTGCCAGTCGGTGTTCAACTGGTACTGGTGCGCCACATTGAGCAGGCGGCCTTCCTGGAAATACGGGGCGAGCAATTGCACGCCCACCGGCAGGCCATCGACGAAACCGGCAGGCATGGACAAGCCCGGCAGGCCCGCGAGGTTGGCGGTGATGGTGTAGAGGTCTTCCAGGTACTCGGCAATCGGGTCGCCGGTCTTGGCGCCGATCTTCCAGGCCGGGTTCGGCGTGGTTGGACCGAGGATCACGTCGACTTCTTCAAAGGCCGCCATGAAGTCGTTCTTGATCAGGCGACGGATTTTTTGCGCCTTGAGGTAGTACGCGTCGTAATAGCCGGCGGACAGGGCGTAGGCACCGACCATGATCCGGCGTTGAACTTCGGCACCGAAGCCTTCGCCACGGGAGCGTTTGTACAGGTCGGTCAGGTCCTTCGGGTTTTCGCAGCGGTAGCCGAAGCGCACGCCGTCGAAACGCGACAGGTTGGAGGAGGCTTCCGCCGGCGCGATCACGTAGTAGGCAGGAATCGCGTGCTGGTTGTTCGGCAGGCTGATTTCCTTGACCACCGCGCCGAGCTTTTCCAACTCTTTGACGCTGTTGTGCACCAATTCGGCAATGCGCGGGTCGAGACCGGCGCTGAAGTATTCCTTCGGCACGCCGATGCGCAGGCCCTTGAGCGAAGTGTTGAGGCTGGCGCTGTAGTCCGGCACCGGTTCATCGATGCTGGTGGAGTCCTGCGTGTCGAAGCCTGCCATGCCTTGTAACAAAATCGCGCAGTCTTCGGCCGTGCGGGCCAGGGTGCCGCCCTGATCGAGGCTGGAGGCGTAGGCGATCATGCCCCAGCGGGAAACGCGACCGTAGGTCGGCTTCAGGCCGGTGAGGTTGGTGAAGGCCGCCGGCTGGCGGATCGAGCCGCCGGTGTCGGTGGCCGTGGCGGCCGGCAGGAAGCGCGCGGCAACGGCCGCAGCCGAACCACCGGACGAACCGCCGGGCACGTGTTCCAGGTTCCAGGGGTTCTTCACCGCACCGTAGTAGCTCGACTCGTTGGCCGAACCCATGGCGAATTCGTCCATGTTGGTCTTGCCCAGGGTCACGGCCCCGGCAGCGGCCAGCTTGGCGACCACGGTGGCGTCGTAGGGCGCCTTGAAGTTGTCGAGCATCTTCGAGCCGCAACTGGTGCGAATGCCCTGGGTGCAGAACAGATCCTTGTGGGCGATAGGTGCGCCCAGCAGGGCACCGTTTTCACCGTTGGCGCGGCGTACATCCGCAGCCTTGGCCTGGCTCAGGGCCAGCTCTTCGGTGAGGCTGATGAAGCTGTTGACCTTGGGATCCAGCTCGGCGATACGCGCAAGCAGGGTCTTGGTCAGCTCTTCGGAAGAAAACTTTTTGTCGGCGAGACCGCGGGCGATCTCGGCCAGAGTCATGTGATGCATTGCAGGCTCTTTCCCTTTAGTCGATGACTTTCGGAACCAGGTACAGGCCGTTTTCGACCGCTGGCGCGATGGACTGGTAGGCCTCGCGATTATTGCGTTCGGTCACGACGTCTGCGCGCAGGCGCTGGCTGGCTTCCAGCGGGTGAGCCAGGGGCTCGATGCCGTCGGTATTCACGGCCTGCATTTGGTCAACCAGCCCTAGAATGCTGTTCAGGGCTGCGGTGGTCTGTGGAAGATCGGCTTCATTCAGGCCAAGCGAGGCCAGATGAGCGATTTTTTCCACGTCGGAGCGTTCAAGCGCCATGGGAATCTCCAGTGGAAAACAGAACGGAGGCTGTCCGTGTGTTAGATTGTCGGAACACTACCGCATTTCTACGGTCTTACGGCCGCGATTGTGGGGGTTGGTGCACAGAAAGTCGGCCAATTTAGCACATTGGCGCCTTGCCCAAAATCCCTGTCGTTGTTAGAGTTTGCCGCACTTTTTTACCCACGCGTTGCCTAGGGTCCTTTCCCCATGTTCAAGAAACTGCGTGGCATGTTTTCCAGCGATCTTTCCATTGACCTGGGCACTGCCAACACCCTTATTTACGTGCGCGAGCGCGGTATCGTTCTGAATGAGCCATCGGTTGTGGCCATTCGGACCCATGGTAATCAGAAAAGTGTCGTTGCCGTCGGCACCGAGGCCAAGCGCATGCTCGGTCGAACACCAGGCAATATTGCTGCCATTCGTCCGATGAAGGACGGCGTGATCGCCGACTTCAGCGTCTGTGAGAAGATGCTGCAGTACTTCATCAACAAGGTTCACGAAAACAGTTTCCTGCAGCCGAGCCCTCGTGTGCTGATCTGCGTTCCGTGCAAATCCACCCAGGTGGAGCGTCGTGCCATCCGTGAATCGGCCCTTGGCGCCGGTGCCCGCGAAGTGTTCCTGATCGAAGAGCCGATGGCTGCTGCGATCGGTGCCGGCCTGCCGGTTGAAGAAGCGCGCGGTTCGATGGTGGTGGATATTGGTGGTGGTACCACTGAAATCGCCCTGATTTCCCTGAACGGTGTGGTGTATGCCGAATCCGTACGCGTAGGCGGCGACCGTTTCGACGAAGCGATCATCACTTATGTCCGTCGCAACTACGGCAGCCTGATCGGCGAATCCACCGCCGAGCGCATCAAGCAGGAAATCGGTACCGCTTACCCGGGCGGCGAAGTTCGCGAAGTCGATGTTCGCGGTCGCAACCTGGCCGAAGGCGTTCCACGTGCCTTCACCCTGAACTCCAATGAAGTGCTGGAAGCTCTGCAAGAGTCCCTGGCCACTATCGTTCAGGCTGTGAAGAGCGCCCTGGAGCAATCGCCGCCGGAACTGGCTTCCGACATCGCCGAGCGAGGCCTGGTGCTGACCGGTGGTGGCGCCCTGTTGCGCGACCTCGACAAGCTGCTGGCCCAGGAAACCGGCCTGCCGGTGATCGTCGCCGAAGACCCGCTGACCTGCGTTGCCCGTGGTGGCGGTCGTGCACTGGAAATGATGGATAAACACACCATGGACCTGCTCTCCAGCGAATAAGATCGTTGGTTGCACCATGTTTCGCCCGCAGGCAGCACTTTGCAGTGCTGCCTGTTGGCGTTTATCGTCTTCAATCTGCATCCAGGCCGGTTAGATGCCGTATGAATAAAGAGAACATTTGCCTGGGAGGAGCGGCTTATTAAACCGCTTTTCGCCAAAGGCCCCTCATTGGGCGTGCGCTTATTGGTGCTGGTCGTGCTTTCGGTCGCATTGATGGTGGTCGACGCCCGCTTTGCGCTGCTCAAGCCGGTGCGTAGCCAAATGTCGCTGGTGTTGATGCAGACCTACTGGATCACCGACCTGCCGCAACGTCTCTACCAGGGCGTGGCCAGCCAATTTGGCAGCCGCACCGAGCTGGTTGCCGAGAACGAAAAACTCAAGACCGAAAACCTGCTGTTGCAGGGGCGCATGCAAAAGCTGGCGGCCCTCACCGAGCAGAACGTTCGGCTGCGCGAGTTGCTCAACTCTTCCGCGTTGGTCAACGAGAAGGTCGAAGTCGCCGAGTTGATCGGCATGGACCCCAACCCCTTTACCCATCGCATCATCATCAACAAGGGTGAGCGCGACGGCGTGGTGCTTGGTCAGCCGGTACTGGATGCTCGGGGACTGATGGGGCAGGTCGTAGAGTTGATGCCCTACACCTCGCGGGTCCTGTTGCTGACGGACACCACCCACAGCATTCCGGTGCAGGTCAACCGTAACGGCTTGCGCGCGATTGCCAGCGGTACCGGTAACCCCGAGCGCCTGGAATTGCGTCACGTCGCGGACACTGCCGACATCAAGGAAGGCGACCTGCTGGTCAGCTCCGGCCTGGGCCAGCGGTTCCCGGCGGGTTACCCGGTGGCAACGGTCAAGGAGGTGATCCACGACTCCGGCCAGCCATTCGCCATTGTGCGCGCCGTGCCCACTGCCGCCCTGAACCGCAGCCGCTACCTGCTGCTGGTGTTCAGCGACAACCGGACCCCGGAAGAGCGTGCCAACGACGCCGCCCAGGCCCAGGAAGCGGAAGACAAGAAGAACGGCACTGCGCCGATCATTCCTGCGACCGTGCCCAAGCCTCAGTCGACTACCCCCGTTGTACCGGCGGCAACTCCGGCAGCTACGGCGCCTGTGGCCACGCCGGTCAAGCCTGCAGCCCATAGCGCGCACCCGGTAAAACCGACGGCTGCGAAACCACCTGCCACCACACCTGCCACCACGACGCCTGCTGCGAAGCCTCCAGCCGCCGCCCCGGCAACCACACGGCAGAGGGAGGAATAATGGCCGGTACCCATTCGAGCAATGGCTGGATCGTCTGGCTGACATTCGCCATCGGCTTGCTGCTCAGCGTTTCGCCGCTGCCGCAATTCATGGAGATCCTGCGTCCGCTGTGGCTGGCATTGCTGCTGGCATTCTGGTCGCTGAACCTGCCGCATAAAGTGGGCATGGTTACGGCCATGTTCCTGGGCTTGGCGGAAGATGTGCTGTATGGCACCTTGCTGGGCCAGAACGCGTTGATCCTGACCCTGATTACCTTCCTGATACTGTCGTTGCAGCAGCGCCTGCGGATGTTCCCGATGTGGCAGCAATGCCTGGTGATCCTGGTGATCTTCGGCCTGGCGCAGTTGGTACAGCTGTGGCTCAGTGCCTTGACCGGTAACCGCCAGCCAACCCTGGCGCTCGTGTTACCGGCCCTGGTCAGTGCGCTGCTGTGGCCGTGGATCAGTTTTGGCCTGCGCGGGTTACGTCGCCGCTATAAAATCAATTGAATGGATTGCGAGGCTCTGCCTGGTTATCGAACCCCACAGGGAGAGTCTGCAATGAATTCGCTTTATCTGGCCTCGGGCTCCCCGAGGCGGCGTGAACTGCTGACCCAGATCGGTGTGCCTTTCACTGTGGCCAGCGCCGCGATTGATGAAACTCCCCTTACCGATGAATCGGCTGTTGCCTACGTTGAGCGTCTTGCGCGCGGCAAGGCGGCGGCGGGATTTGCTGCGCTTGGGGAAGGCCCAGGTGCTTGCGTGCTGGGCGCCGATACGGCGGTGGTTGTGGACGGCCAGATCCTTGGCAAGCCTGTGGACCAGGCCGATGCCCTGGCGATGTTGATGGCCTTGGCGGGGCGTGAGCATGAAGTCCTCACCGCCATCGCGCTCACTGATGGCCTGCGCTGTGAAACCCGATGTGTCAGTAGTCGTGTACTTTTTCGTGGGATTTCTGTCGAGGAGGCTACAACCTACTGGCACAGCGGCGAACCCCAGGACAAAGCGGGCGGCTATGCTATTCAAGGGCTTGGGTCGGTGTTTGTGGCCGGGCTCAATGGCAGCTATTCCGCCGTGGTAGGCCTGCCGGTGTGCGAAACCGCGCAACTGCTGGCCCAATTCGGCATACCCTGTTGGCAACACCTTACCGTGCGCTGAGCGCGTGACGTCAGCGCCCAGCCTTAAGCGATCGGTCACTATTGTGAAAACGCCTGAACGAGACCCAGCCATGAGTGAAGAGATTCTGATCAATATCACGCCGATGGAATCGCGCGTGGCGGTGGTAGAGAACGGTGTTCTGCAAGAAGTGCATGTCGAGCGCACCCAGAAACGCGGGATCGTCGGCAATATCTACAAGGGCAAGGTGGTGCGGGTGTTGCCGGGCATGCAGGCGGCATTTGTCGACATCGGCCTGGACCGGGCGGCGTTTATCCACGCCTCGGAGATCTCCCTGCGCGAAGGGCCGGCAGTGGAAAGCATCAGTGCCTTGGTGCATGAGGGGCAGAGCCTGGTGGTGCAAGTCACCAAGGACCCCATCGGTTCCAAGGGCGCGCGGCTGACGACTCAGCTGTCGATTCCGTCGCGCTACCTGGTGTATATGCCGCGCACCGCCCATGTCGGCATTTCCCTGAAGATTGAAGATGAAGCAGAGCGCGAGCGCCTGAAAAAGGTGGTCAGCGACTGCGTGGCCGCCGAAGGTATCAAGGAAGCGGGTGGTTTTATCCTGCGCACCGCCGCCGAGGGCGCCGGCGCTGACGAAATTCTCATGGACATTCGCTACCTGCGGCGCCTGTGGGACCAGATCGGCGCACAGATAAAGACCATCGGCGCGCCGAGCGTGATCTACGAAGACCTGGGCCTGGCCCTGCGCACATTGCGCGACCTGGTCAGCCCCAAGATTGAGAAAATTCGCATCGACTCGCGGGAAACCTTCCAGCGCACCACGCAATTTGTTGCCGAGCTGATGCCGGAAATTGCCGATCGCCTGGAGCACTACCCTGGCGAACGGCCGATCTTCGACCTGTATGGCGTCGAGGACGAAATCCAGAAAGCCCTGGAGCGCAAGGTGCCGCTTAAGTCCGGCGGTTACCTGGTGGTGGACCCGGCGGAAGCCATGACCACCATCGACGTCAACACCGGTGCGTTCGTTGGCCATCGCAACCTTGAAGAGACCATCTTCAAGACCAATCTCGAAGCGGCCACGGCCATTGCTCGCCAACTGCGCCTGCGTAACCTGGGCGGTATCATCATCATCGACTTCATCGACATGGAAGATGAAGAGCACCAGCGCCAGGTGCTGCGCACCCTCGAAAAGCAGCTGGAGCGCGATCACGCCAAGACCAATATCATCGGCATCACTGAGCTGGGCCTGGTGCAGATGACCCGCAAGCGCACCCGCGAGAGCCTGGAGCAGGTGCTGTGCGAGCCGTGCAGCAGTTGCCAGGGCCGCGGCAAGTTGAAGACCCCGGAAACGGTTTGCTACGAGATTTTCCGGGAAATCCTGCGAGAGGCGCGGGCCTATCAGGCCGAAGGTTATAGAGTGTTGGCCAACCAGAAAGTGGTTGACCGCCTGCTGGATGAAGAGTCCGGTAACGTGGCTGAACTGGAGGGTTTTATCGGGCGTACGATTCGCTTCCAGGTCGAAACCATGTATTCCCAGGAACAATATGACGTGGTGCTGCTCTGATCCCCATTCGCTTTCTCTTTACGCGACTCGCAGGCCTTGATCTGCAGTCCGTCTACTGCCTTGAGGGTCGCCTGACATGGAGCGTCTGATACGCTTTTTTGCCGCTTTGACCCGTTGGGGCCTTGGGCTGTGCGCCTTGCTGCTGGTGTTGGCGGCGGTGTATGTGAGCCTGGGGCGTGAATTGACCCCGCTGGTGGCCGAATACCGCGCGGAAATCGAAGCCAAGGCCCAGGCTGCGGTGGACATGCCTGTGCACATCGGCAGCCTTGAAGGCCGTTGGAGCGGCTTCGCGCCCATGTTGCTGGCCCACGACGTGATGGTCGGCGAGGGCAGCAGTGCCTTGCGCCTGGATCAGGTCGAAGTGGTGCCGGATATATGGGCGAGCCTGATGGCGCGCGAAGTGCGTATTGCGCACCTGGAAGTCAGTGGCCTGCAACTGACCGCCAAGGAAGACAAGGACGGCCATTGGGCCCTGCAAGGCTTGCCGATGCAGGATGACCAGCCGCTGGATCCGGAGCAATTGCTCAAGCGCATGCAGATGGTCAAGCGCGTGTCGCTGCTCGACAGCCAGGTCACCCTGCAACCGTTCGACCAGGCGCCGCTGACCCTGACGTATGTGGGCCTGAGCCTGCACACGGGCGTCACCCGCCAGCGCCTGGACGCTCGCCTGACCTTGCCCGACGGCCAGCCTCTTGCCCTGAGCCTGCGCAGTCGCATTCGCGCGAGCCAGTGGAAGGACGCTGAAGTCGAGGCCTACCTGAGCCTGCCCCAAAGCGACTGGGCCAAGTGGATTCCCGCCAGGCTGACCCAGCAGTGGAAACTCACGCAGTTCAAGGCCGGTGGTGAATTCTGGCTGAGCTGGGGTAAAGGCACTGTGCAAAGTGCGGTAGTGCGCCTCAACTCGCCGCAAGTGAAGGGCAGCTACGCCGAGCGCAAGCCGGTCCATATCGAAAACCTTGCACTTACGGCCTATCTGCAACGCAGTGATACCGGCTTGAAGGTGTTGTTTGATTCCCTGGCGATGAGCCTGGGCGAGACCCGATGGGAATCGCGCCTGCAATTGCAGCAGACACTGGCTACCGACAAGACTCAGGAAGCCTGGAAGCTGCAGGCTGACCGCCTCGACCTGACCCCCATCACACCGTTGCTCAACGCCCTGGCGCCGCTGCCGGAAGGTGTCGCCAAGACCGTCGAGCATCTGAAGGCCACCGGCCTGCTGCGTAATGTGCTGGTGGATTTCCGTCCTCAAGACACTACCGATCAAAAAGTCAGCTTTGCCGCCAACCTGGAGCGGGTCGGGTTTGACGCCTACTTCGGTGCGCCGGCTGCGCGCAACGTTTCCGGCAGCATCAGCGGCGACCTGGGCCGTGGCGAGTTGCGCATGGACAGCAAGGATTTTTCCCTGCACCTCGATCCGATCTTCGCCAAGCCCTGGCAGTATCTCCAGGCCAATGCACGCCTGACGTGGAAGCTGGATAAAGAAGGCTTCACCCTGATCGCCCCGTATATCAAGGTGCTGGGGGAAGAAGGCAAGATCGCCGCCGATTTCCTGATTCGCCTGCATTTCGACCACAGCCAGGAAGACTATATGGACCTGCGGGTCGGTATGGTCGATGGCGATGGACGCTTTACCCCTAAATACCTGCCGGCCGTGCTGAGCCCCGCGTTGGATGAGTGGCTGCGCACGGCAATTCTCAAGGGCGCGGTGGATCAGGGGTTCTTCCAGTACCAGGGGTCGCTGAACCACGACGCGTTGCCAGCCGCGCGCAATATCAGCCTGTTCTTCAAGGTGCATGACGCAGAACTGGCTTTCCAGCCGGACTGGCCCCATGTGAACAAGGTCAATGGTGAAGTGTTTGTCGAGGAGACTGGCGTACGCATCCTGGCCAGCAAGGGGCAGTTGCTCGACACCAAGGTCAAGGACGTCTACGTCAATATTCCCCACGCGCCGTCCGGCAAGGAAAGTCATCTGTTGCTTACCGGTGGTTTTGCCGGTGGCCTGGGTGATGGGCTGAAGATCCTCCAGGAAGCGCCAATTGGCACGGCATCCACCTTCGCCGGCTGGAAAGGCGAAGGAGACCTGCAAGGCACGCTGGATCTGGACGTTCCGCTGGTCAAGGGTATCGAGCCCAGGATCGTGGTGGATTTCCAGACTGACAAGGCGCGCCTGCAATTGGCGGAGCCGCCCCTGGACCTGACGCAGCTCAAGGGCAGTTTCCGCTTCGACAGCGCCAAGGGCCTGAGCGGCGAAAAGATTACAGCCCAGGCATTTGACCGGCCGATCACCGCGCAGATCTTTGCCGATGGCAAGCCGGGCAATATCAGTACCCGTGTCGCCGCCAGGGGGCAGGTGACGGTCAAGCGCTTGACGGATTGGTTGAAAGTCAGCCAGCCGTTGCCGGTGTCCGGTGATATTTCGTATCAGTTGCAGCTCAACCTGGACGGTGCCGACAGCCAACTGATGGTCAGCTCCAATCTCAAGGGCGTTGCGGTGGATTTGCCTGCGCCGTTCGGCATGCCGGCCAGCCAGGGACGTGACAGCGTATTCCGCATGACCTTGCAGGGGGCTGAGCGCCGCTACTGGTTCGATTATGGTGAGTTGGCCAACTTCACCTTCGCCGCGCCGCCAGACAAACTCAATGACGGCCGTGGCGAGTTGTTCCTCGGCGATGGTGATGCCGTACTGCCAGGCGCCAAGGGTTTGCGCATCCGCGGCGTGCTCTCGGAACTGGATATCGACCCATGGAAAAAGCTGGTGAACCAGTATGCTGGCAATGACCCTGGTGGCAGTGCCAAGCAACTGCTGAGCGGTGCCGAATTCAAGATTGGCAAGCTCACCGGTCTGGGTACCCAGTTCGATCAGGTCAACCTGCTGCTGGATCGCAAGTCCGCTGCCTGGGGCTTACAGTTCGACAGCCAGCAGGCCAAGGGGGCCGTGAACCTGCCGGATGCCAAGGGCGCGCCGATTGCGGTCAACCTGCAATACGTGAAGCTGCCGGCGGTGGACCCGACGGTACAGGCTGATGAAAATGCACCGGACCCGTTGGCCAGTATTGATCCCAAGGATATTCCCGCGCTGGATATTGCCATTGACCAGCTGTTTCAGGGGCCGGACCTGATTGGCGCCTGGTCGCTCAAGATCCGACCAACTGCCAAGGGCCTGGCGTTCAATACGCTGGACCTGGGCCTCAAGGGCATGCAACTCAAGGGCGCCGGCGGATGGGAAGGGGCTCCGGGTGACAGCAGCAGCTGGTACAAGGGCCGCCTGGACGGCAAGAACATCGCCGACGTACTCAAAGGCTGGGGCTATGCGCCCACGGTCACCAGCGAGAACTTCCACCTGGATGTGGATGGGCGTTGGCCGGGTTCGCCGGCCTGGGTCGGGCCAAAGCGTTTTTCCGGCAGCCTGGATGCGGCGTTCCGTAAAGGTCAGTTTGTCGAGGTGGAAGGTGGCGCCCAGGCGCTGCGGGTATTCGGCCTGCTCAACTTCAACTCCATCGGGCGCCGCCTGCGCCTGGACTTCTCCGACCTGCTGGGCAAGGGCTTGAGTTATGACCGGGTCAAGGGGCAATTGGTCGCCAGCAATGGCGTGTTCGTGACGCGCGAGCCGATCACCATGACAGGCCCGTCGAGCAACCTGGAGCTCAATGGCACCCTGGACCTGGTGGCTGATCGTGTCGATGCCAAGTTGCTGGTGACGTTGCCGGTGACCAACAACCTGCCGATTGCCGCGCTGATCGTGGGCGCGCCGGCGATTGGTGGCGCACTGTTCCTGATCGACAAGCTGATCGGTGACCGTGTTTCGCGTTTCGCCAGCGTGCAATACAAGGTGGAAGGCCCATGGAAGGATCCAAAAATCACCTTCGACAAGCCCTTTGAAAAACCAAACTGAGAGCCTGTGGAGTAGCATGGCCCCATGCCTTTTATGGAGTATCGGCCCATGTCCTTTGCGGTAATTCAAATGGTCAGTCAGAGCGATGTGCTGGCCAACCTGGTCCAGGCCCGGCGCTTGTTGGAGCAAGCGGCGGCGCGCGGTGCGAAGCTGGCGGTGCTGCCGGAAAACTTTGCCGCCATGGGCCGCCGCGACGCCGCGGATATTGGCCGCGCCGAGGCACTGGGCGAAGGTCCGATCCTGCCGTGGTTGAAACAGACCGCCCGTGACCTCACCTTATGGATAGTGGCTGGCACATTACCGTTGCCGCCCAAGGACCATCCACACGCCAAGCCCAACGCCTGCTCGCTGCTGATTGATGATCGCGGCGAAGTCGTTGCCCGTTACGACAAGCTGCATTTGTTCGATGTGGATGTGGCGGACGCCCGGGGTCGCTATCGGGAATCCGATGACTATGCTTTCGGAAGGAATGTGGTGGTGGCGGATACGCCGGTTGGCCGTTTGGGCCTGACGGTCTGTTACGACCTGCGCTTCCCTGAGCTGTACAGCGAGCTACGCGCAGCGGGGGCTGAATTGATCACCGCGCCCTCGGCCTTTACCGCCGTCACCGGCGCTGCCCACTGGGACGTGCTGATTCGTGCGCGGGCCATCGAGACCCAGTGTTACCTGCTGGCGGCCGCCCAGGGCGGTGTGCATCCGGGGCCACGGGAAACCTATGGACATGCGGCGATTGTCGACCCGTGGGGTCGGCTGCTGACACAACAGGATCAAGGCGAAGCGGTGTTGCTGGCCGAACGCGATAGCAGTGAACAGGCGTCGATACGGGCGCGCATGCCGGTGGTGAACCATCGGCGCTTTTTCTCGCAGGGCGCACAGCGACCTGCTTCAGAACGATGAATTTAAGGCCAAACCTATGAGCGAGTTGTTGTCCTCAGTCAGTGAACACCTCCTGGCGCCCGGTGGCGTGACCATCGAAAGCTTGCAAACCGTGCTTGGCGACCTGGCCGGGCCAGGCATCGATGCCGCCGACCTGTATTTCCAGGGGCAGATCTCCGAGTCCTGGGCCCTGGAAGATGGCATCGTCAAGGAAGGCAGTTTCAATCTTGACCAAGGTGTAGGCGTACGTGCGCAATCCGGTGAAAAGACCGGTTTCGCCTACAGTAACGCGATCACCCTGGAGGCGTTGGGCCTGGCCGCGCGTGCTGCGCGTTCGATCTCCCGTGCGGGCCAAAATGGCACCGTGCAGGCGTTCAGTACCCAGGACGTGGCGCAGTTGTATGCCCCGGACAATCCCTTGGAAGTGATCAGCCGCGCGGAAAAGGTCGAGCTGCTCAAGCGTGTCGACGCCGCCACTCGCGCCCTGGACCCGCGTATCCAGCAGGTCTCCGTGAGCATGGCCGGTGTGTGGGAGCGCATCCTGGTGGCGTCCACCGACGGTGGCCTGGCGGCGGACGTACGGCCGCTGGTGCGTTTCAACGTCAGCGTGATCGTCGAGCAGAACGGCCGCCGCGAGCGTGGCGGCCATGGCGGCGGCGGGCGTACCGACTACCGGTACTTCCTCACCGACGACCGTGCGATGGGCTATGCCCGTGAAGCCTTGCGCCAGGCGTTGGTGAACCTCGAAGCCATTCCGGCGCCGGCCGGCACGTTGCCGGTGGTGTTGGGCTCGGGCTGGTCCGGCGTATTGCTGCACGAGGCCGTGGGCCATGGCCTGGAAGGCGACTTCAACCGCAAGGGCAGCTCCGCCTACAGCGGGCGCATGGGCGAGATGGTTGCATCCAAGCTCTGCACCATTGTCGATGATGGCACCCTGGCCGGTCGCCGTGGCTCGCTGAGTGTCGATGATGAAGGCACGCCAACCGAATGCACCACCTTGATTGAAAACGGTGTGCTCAAGGGCTACATGCAAGACAAGCTCAATGCCCGTCTGATGGGCGTGGCACGCACCGGTAATGGCCGTCGCGAATCTTATGCGCACCTGCCGATGCCACGCATGACCAACACCTACATGCTCGGTGGCGAAAGCGACCCGGCGGAGATCATCGCCTCGGTGAAGCGCGGTATCTACTGCGCCAACCTCGGCGGCGGCCAGGTGGATATCACCAGCGGCAAGTTCGTGTTCTCCACCAGCGAGGCGTACCTGATCGAAGACGGCAAGATTACCGCGCCGGTCAAAGGAGCAACGTTGATCGGCAATGGCCCTGAAGCCATGAGCAAGGTGTCGATGGTCGGCAACGACCTGGCCCTGGACAGTGGTGTGGGCATGTGCGGGAAAGATGGGCAGTCGGTGCCGGTAGGGGTCGGCCAGCCAACGCTGAAAATTGATGCGATCACCGTGGGTGGCACGGGGTCGTAAGGGGTGGAGCTTCGGGTGGCGAAGATCGCCACCCGGGGAAGGGCATCAACGCAGGCCGCGTTGAGTCTCGTCCAGCTCACGGATGTATTTGAAGATTTTACGGCTGGTGGCCGGCGCCTTGTTATGCGCCTGCTCGTGCTGGGCCTGACGGATCAGGGAGCGCAGTTGCTGGCGGTCCGCGTCCGGGTAATCCAGCACGAATTTCTCCAGCACCGCGTCATCGCCCGAGATCAGGCGGTCACGCCAACGTTCCAGGTTATGGAAACGTTCGTTGTACTGGCGAGTGGAGGCATCGGTTTGATCAAGCAAGGCGAGAATGGCGTCAGTGTCCTGATCGCGCATCAGCTTGCCGATAAACATGATGTGCCGTTTACGCGCGATATTCGCGGTGTGCTTGGGCGCGTCCGCAAGCGCCCGGCGCATTTCGTCGGTCAGTGGCAGTTTTGCAATCAAGTCTTTCTTGAGCGTTGTAAGGCGCTCGCCCAGGTCAACCAGAGCATGCAGCTCACGTTTGACCTGGGTTTTGCTTTTCTCCCCATCGAGGGAGTCGTCGTAAGAATCAACCATGGTGGCAGTCCGCAAAGAAACGCCGCCATGATAACCAGTCGGGGGCCGCTTGTCCGGCCCGGTCGCTCGATGGCCTTAACCGAAAGCAGAATTTGAGTGGAGAAAACCATGAGTGCAGCCCAAAGCGTCGGTCCGCAAGCGTTACCGGCCCTGCAGGAACAAGTCGAACAGATCCTTGCCGAGGCCAAGCGCCAGGGGGCCAGTGCCTGTGAAGTGGCGGTGTCGCTGGAGCAGGGGTTGTCGACGTCGGTCCGTCAACGGGAAGTGGAGACCGTCGAATTCAACCGTGATCAGGGCTTTGGCATCACCTTGTACGTGGGGCAGCGCAAAGGTTCGGCCAGTACGTCGGCCAGCGGTCCGGAGGCTATACGCGAAACGGTTGCCGCCGCGTTGGCGATTGCCCAGCACACCTCCGAGGATGAAAGCTCGGGCTTGGCCGATAAGGCGCTGATGGCCAAGGACTTGAAGGATTTCGATCTGTTCCATGCCTGGGATATCACGCCCGAGCGGGCCATCGAGCTGGCGCTGACCTGTGAAGCGGCAGCGTTCGATGCCGATACCCGCATCAAGAACGCCGATGGAACCACGTTGAACACTCACCAGGGCTGTCGCGTATACGGCAACAGCCACGGGTTTATTGGCGGGTATGCGTCCACTCGCCATAGTTTGAGTTGCGTGATGATCGCCGAGGCCAATGGCCAGATGCAGCGTGATTACTGGTACGACGTAAGTCGTCAGGGTGAATTGCTGGCAGACCCGGTCAGTATTGGTCAACGTGCCGCACAACGTGCCGCGAGCCGCCTGGGCGCGCGCCCGGTGCCGACGTGTGAAGTGCCTGTACTGTTTTCGGCGGAGCTGGCAGGCGGTTTGTTCGGCAGTTTCCTGGGGGCCATTTCTGGCGGCAATCTTTATCGCAAGTCTTCGTTCCTTGAAGGGGCGATCGGCCAGACGTTGTTTCCCGAGTGGCTGACCATCGATGAGCGTCCGCACTTGATGCGTGCCATGGGCAGTTCGGCGTTCGACGGGGACGGCCTGGCCACGTATGCCAAGCCGTTCGTCGAAAACGGTGAGCTGGTGTCTTACGTACTCGGCACCTATTCAGGCCGCAAACTCGGCCTGCCAAGCACTGCCAACGCCGGCGGCGTGCATAACCTGTTCGTGACCCATGGCGACGAAGACCAGGCGGCGCTGTTGCGTCGCATGGGACGTGGTCTTTTGGTGACCGAATTGATGGGCCATGGCCTGAATATGGTCACTGGGGATTATTCACGTGGTGCGGCGGGTTTCTGGGTGGAAAACGGTGAGATTCAGTTCGCCGTCCAGGAAGTGACCATCGCCGGCAATATGCGCGATATGTTCAAGCAGATCGTTGCCGTGGGGAATGACCTGGAGCTGCGCAGCAATATTCGCACAGGCTCGGTGCTGATCGAGCGGATGACCGTCGCAGGCAGTTAATCCCGCTGCAGCTTCACAAAAAGGCGCGCCTTCTTACGAATGGCGCGCCTTTTTTGTGGACGTGTTTCAGGAGGTTTGAGGTGTCGCTCTTGTTTTGATTCTCAATATCATTTAATAATAAATATCATTACCGGATGAGTGTGGATCATGAGTTCTGTCCTGCATGAGGATCCTTACCTGGAAAGCTGGCGCTGGATGAGTCGCCAGATTCGCTGTGGTCTGGATCCCAATGAACCTCGCCTGATCGAACATTACCTCAACGAGGGCCGATACCTGGCGTGTTGTACCGCGACCCATCCGTGGACCATCGCTGAAACCTCATTCCGCCTGCTGATCGACACCGCCAGCGATATTGCACTGCCGTGGCATTGGCGCTCCATTTGCCTTGACCAGGCCTGGCGCCCATTACGCGACCTGGAAAAACTCTCTCACTGTGCCTGCCGCCTCAAGCGCTGGCAGACCTTTGCCTGGCAATTGGCGACCTGCGAATTGCTGCCATCAATCTCTCACTCCGACTTGGTGCAAGGATCTAACGATGAGTAACACCCGTATCGAACGCGACAGCATGGGCGAACTGCAAGTCCCCGCCGAGGCCTTGTACGGTGCGCAAACCCAGCGCGCGGTGAACAACTTTCCGATCAGCCACCAACGCATGCCGGCGCAATTCATTCGCGCACTGATCCTGGCCAAGGCGGCGGCTGCCAAGGTCAACGTCGACCTCAAGCAGATCAGTGAAGGGCAGGGCAAAGCCATCGTCGATGCCGCCCAAGGCTTGCTCGAAGGCGATTATATGCAGCACTTCCCGGTGGATATCTTCCAGACCGGTTCCGGCACCAGTTCGAACATGAACGCCAACGAAGTGATTGCGACGCTCGCCAGCCGTTTGCTTGGCGAAGCGGTCAATCCCAACGATCATGTGAACTGTGGCCAAAGCAGCAACGACATCATTCCGACCACCATCCACGTCAGTGCTGCGCTGGTGCTGCACGAGCAAACGCTGCCGGCCTTGCAGCATCTGGTGCAAGTGATCGAGCAGAAAGCCGAAGAGGTTCACCCGTTCATCAAGACCGGCCGTACTCATCTGATGGATGCCATGCCCGTGCGCATGAGCCAAGTGCTCAACGGCTGGGCGCAGCAACTCAAGGCCAATATCGGCCACCTGCAGGACTTGTTGCCGGCCCTGCAGGCTCTGGCCCAGGGCGGTACCGCTGTTGGCACCGGGATCAACGCACATCCGGAGTATTCGGCACGTTTCAGCCAACAGTTGAGCAGCCTGACCGGCGTGAAATTCACCCCCGGCAAGAACCTGTTCGCATTGATCGGCTCCCAGGACACTGCCGTCGCCGTCTCCGGCCAGTTGAAGACCACCGCCGTATCGCTGATGAAAATCGCCAACGACCTGCGCTGGATGAACTCCGGCCCGCTGGCCGGCCTGGGGGAGATCGAACTGGAAGGCCTGCAGCCGGGGTCCTCGATCATGCCAGGCAAGGTCAACCCGGTGATTCCGGAAGCCACGGCCATGGTGGCTGCACAAGTCATCGGCAATGACACGGTGATTACCGTTGCCGGCCAATCCGGCAACTTCGAATTGAACGTGATGCTGCCGATCATTGCCCAGAACCTGCTCAGCAGTCTCGAATTGCTGGCCAACGCCAGCCGCCTGCTGGCGGACAAGGCCATCGCCAGCTTCAAGGTCAACGAAGCCAAGCTCAAGGAAGCGTTGTCGCGCAACCCGATCCTGGTCACCGCACTCAACCCGATCATTGGTTACCAAAAGGCCGCCGAGATTGCCAAGAAGGCTTATCAGCAAGGCCGTCCGGTGATTGAGGTGGCCCTTGAGCACACCGACCTGCCCCGTAACCAACTGGAAGTCCTGTTGGATCCGGAAAAACTCACGGCTGGCGGCGTGTAATCACCGACCCTGCTTTGGAGGCTCACCATGGAGCACTGGAAACGCACGATCGAACGCGCTAATCACTGCTTTATGCAGGGCGAGTTGGTTGACGCTCGCGAGGCCTATCTGCAGGCCCTGGCCCTGGCTCAAGTGCTGTTCGAACGCTGGGCGAATGCCGACGAAGCAGTCGCGGCTTGTGTCATTTCCCATCACAACCTGGCAGACCTGCACCTGCGCCTGAATCAGCCCGAGGAAAGTGCCGAATACCTCTGCGCTATTCACCAGCGCTTGCTGCAGGCCATGCAGGACGTGCGCCTGAGCCCGCAGCTGCGCGAAGCGGCCCTGCGCCAGAGCAGCAAGACTTACGTCGAACTGTTGAATTTCATCAGCGATCACGGTGAGTACCCGCGCACCCATCGCTTACTGGGCGGTGCTGCGGTGCAGCCGACCACGTCTCAATACGGAGCACATTGATATGACCTACACCTTGCCTGCCTTGCCCTATGCCTACGATGCCCTGGAACCGCATATCGATGCGCAAACCATGGAGATTCACTACACCAAGCACCACCAGACCTACATCAATAACCTCAATGCTGCGGTCGAGGGCACCGAATTTGCGGGCTGGCCTGTAGAGAAACTGGTGTCCAGCGTGCAGCAGCTGCCGGAAAAACTACGTGCGGCCGTCATCAACCAAGGCGGCGGCCACGCCAACCACTCACTGTTCTGGGCGGTTATGTCACCTAAAGGTGGCGGCAAGCCCGACGGTGCGTTGGGAAAAGCTGTTGAAGAACAACTCGGCGGTTTCGACAGTTTCAAGGAGGCCTTCACCAAAGCCGCCTTGACCCGTTTCGGCAGCGGCTGGGCCTGGCTGAGCGTCACCCCGCAAAAGATGCTGATAGTGGAAAGCAGCGGCAACCAGGACAGCCCACTGATGAATGGCAATACGCCGATCCTCGGCCTGGACGTCTGGGAGCATGCTTATTACCTGCGGTACCAGAACCGTCGTCCTGAATACATCAATGCCTTCTACAGTGTTATTAACTGGCCGGAAGTTGCCGCACGCTATCAGGCCGCGTTGGCCTGACATTCCCTTCGATAACAAGATCTAAGGCCGACTATGGGCACTGAAACACTGGCGATCAGCAGCGTGCGAATGTTTCGTTATGCGTTTGGCTCGTTGCTGCTATTGGCAGGTACTGCATTGCTGGTGGCTCACGGGCTGGCCTGGCTGGATCTGGAGCCGCGCATCATGCGCGCCTTGCAGGGCGGGGCGATTTGCGCGCTTGGCACGGCGCTGGGGGCAGTTCCGGTCTTGGTGATTCGACGGATGCCGCTGGCGTTGAGCGATACCTTGTTGGGCTTCGGTGCTGGCGTGATGCTGGCGGCGACCGCCTTTTCGCTGGTCGTACCGGGTATTGCCGCTGCCGAAGCCCTTGGTCTTTCGCCCTGGGGCGCAGGGGGGCTGATCAGCTTCGGCATCATGCTGGGGGCATTCGGTTTGTACCTGGTGGACCGCAAGGTCTCCGGTGCCAGCCCGGAGATGTTGGTGGGCACGCCGGATAAACCGGTGATTCCACCGCGCATCTGGCTGTTCGTGTTTGCCATCATCGCCCACAACATCCCCGAAGGCATGGCGGTTGGCGTCTCAGCCGGCGGCGGCATGCCGGATGCCGACAGCCTGGCCATGGGCATTGCCTTGCAGGATGTGCCAGAAGGTCTGGTGATTGCGTTGGTATTGGCGGGGGCAGGGATGTCGCGGGTCAAGGCATTCCTGATCGGTGCCGCGTCAGGCTTGGTGGAACCTGTGTTCGCCGTGCTTTGCGCCTGGCTGGTGAGCCTGGCCGAGGTGCTGTTGCCGTTGGGCCTGGCACTGGCCGCTGGCGCGATGTTGTTGGTGGTCACCCACGAAGTGATCCCGGAGTCGCGCCGCAATGGTCACGAAAAGCTTGCGAGCCTGGGGTTGTGCATCGGGTTCTGCTTGATGATGGTGATGGATACCGCCTTGGGGTGAAGCCTCTGGCTTCACACCCGCCTCAACGGGTGAGTTTTACTCACCCTCATCAAAGAAGTTGTTGATCAGCGCCACCAGGGCGTCCATTGCTTCCTGCTCTTGCTCGCCCTCGGTGCTCAAATGAATCTTGGTGCCCTTGCCTGCCGCCAACATCATCATCGCCATGATGCTTTTGCCATCGACCATGCTCTCCGGTGTGCGCCCGGCGCGGACCTGGCAAGGGAACTGCCCGGCAATACCAACGAATTTGGCCGAGGCGCGGGCATGCAGGCCCAGCTTGTTGATGATTTCAATTTCCAGAGCGGGCATCGCGGGGGTGTTCCTTTCAGCTAAGGTCGCGGTGGCGAACCTGGACGTTCTTGAGGGTTTGTTGCAGCACCTGGCCCAGGCGCTCGGTCAGGTAGACGGAACGGTGGTGGCCGCCGGTGCAGCCGATGGCAATGGTGACATAGGCTCGATTGCTCGCGGCAAAACGCGGCAACCATTTGAGCAGGTAGCTGGAAATGTCCTGGAACATCTCCTCCACATCCGGTTGCGCGGCCAGGTAATCGGCCACTGGCTGATCCAGCCCCGATTGGTCACGCAGTTCCGGCTTCCAATAAGGATTGGGCAGGCAGCGCACGTCGAACACCAAGTCGGCATCCACCGGCATGCCACGCTTGAACCCAAAGGACTCGACCAGAAATGCCGTGCCAGGCTCCGGCTGGTTCAGCAGGCGTAGCTTGATGGCATCGCGCAACTGATACAGGTTGAGGCTGGTGGTGTTGATCTTGAGATCGGCGAGGTCAATGATCGGCCCCAGCAGCTTGGTTTCATCCTCGATGGCTTCGGCCAGAGAACGGTGTGGGCTGCTGAGGGGGTGACGTCGACGGGTCTCTGAGAAGCGCTTAAGCAGGGTTTCTTCGTCGGCGTCCAGATACAGCACATCGCAGTGAATGTGCTTGGCGCGCACTTCTTCGAGCAATTCCGGAAAACGCGTGAGGTGGCTCGGCAGGTTGCGGGCGTCAATCGAAACGGCGACCAGGGGTTGCGCCAATTCGGTATGGATCAGTGCCCGCTCTGCCAATTCCGGGAGCAGTCCGGCCGGCAAGTTGTCGATGCAATAGAATCCGTTGTCCTCAAGAACGTTGAGGGCAGTACTTTTACCCGAGCCGGAGCGGCCGCTGACGATGATCAAACGCATGATTACTGCCCGTTTTGCTCATCCAGGACAACTTGGTACAGCGCCTCGTTGCTACTGGCACTGCGCAGTTTGTCGCGTACTTCCTTGCGGTCGAGCATGCTTGCGATCTGCCGAAGCAGTTCCAGGTGTGCATCGGTGGCGGCCTGTGGGACCAGCAGAACAAAAAGCAGGTCCACCGGGGCACCGTCGATCGCGTCGAAATCGATAGGTGCGTCCAAGTGCAGCAGGGCGCTGACAGGTGTCTCGCAGCCTTTGAGGCGGCAGTGAGGAATGGCGATGCCGTTGCCAAAACCGGTGGAACCGAGTTTTTCACGGGCGATCAGAGCCTCAAAGACATCCTGCATCTCCAGATCAGGCACTTGGCTGCTGATCAGGTTGGCAATTTGTTCGAGGGCTTTCTTCTTGCTGCCGCCCGGCACGTTCACGAGGGAACGGCCGGGGGTCAGGATGGTTTCAAGTCGGATCATGGGGGGAGAGTTAACGACCTGTGCCCTGAAGCAGGCTCAGATTCTTTTCCTTATGCTTTTTGAGTTGGCGGTCAAGCTTGTCTGTGAGCAAGTCGATTGATGCATACATGTCTTCATGTTCGGCATTGGCGACCACTTCTCCACCGGGTATCTGAAGTGTCGCTTCGATTTTCTGCTGAAGCTTGTCGACCTTCATGATGACCTGCACGTTGGTGATCTTGTCGAAATGGCCCTCAAGCTTCCTCAGCTTCTGCTCGACGTAGTCGCGTAGTGGAGGGGTGACTTCTATATGGTGTCCACTGATGTTGACTTGCATACAGCTTCTCCTTCGTTGCCAGTGCATAAAGCGGCGGGTAGGAATACCCACCACTGGAACGCTGTGGCCCGCCCGTCACATCAAACGCTTACGCTCGCTGGAAGGCGCGATCCCAAGGGATTCGCGGTACTTGGCGACGGTTCGACGGGCGACCTGAATGCCTTGTGCTTCCAGTAAACCAGCGATCTTGCTGTCACTCAACGGCTTTTTCTGATTTTCCGCAGCAACCAGTTTTTTGATGATCGCGCGGATTGCCGTGGACGAGCATTCACCGCCTTCCGAGGTGCTGACATGACTGGAGAAAAAGTATTTCAACTCATAAATACCCCGTGGGGTATGCATGAATTTTTGTGTGGTCACCCGGGAAATCGTCGATTCGTGCATGCCCACTGCTTCTGCGATGTCGTGCAGGACCAGCGGCTTCATCGCCTCGTCACCATATTCCAGGAAGCCGCGCTGGTGCTCGACGATCTGGGTGGCCACTTTCATCAGGGTTTCGTTGCGGCTTTGCAGGCTCTTGATGAACCAGCGGGCTTCCTGCAACTGGTTGCGCATGAAGGTGTTGTCTGCACTGGTGTCGGCACGGCGCACAAAACCGGCATATTGCGGGTTGACCCGCAGGCGCGGCACCGATTCCTGGTTCAGTTCCACCAGCCAGCGTTCGTTGTCCTTGCGCACGATCACGTCGGGAACGACGTATTCGGCTTCGCTGGACTCAATCTGCGAGCCTGGACGCGGGTTGAGGCTTTGCACCAGCTCGATGACCTGGCGCAGGTCGTCTTCCTTGAGCTTCATGCGCCGCATCAACTGGCTGTAGTCGCGGCTGCCCAGCAGGTCAATGTAGTCGGTGACCAGGCGCTGGGCCTCGGCGAGCCATGGGGTCTTGGCGGGCAACTGACGCAGTTGCAGCAGCAGGCATTCGCTCAGGGTGCGGGCACCGATGCCGGCGGGCTCGAATTGTTGGATGCGGTGCAGGACCGCTTCGATTTCGTCCAGCTCGATATCCAGTTCCGGGTCAAAGGCCTCGAGAATCTCTTCGAGCGTCTCGTCCAGATAGCCCTGGTTATTGATGCAGTCGATCAGGGTCACGGCGATCAGGCGATCGGTGTCCGACATCGGCGCGAGGTTCAGTTGCCACAGCAGATGGCTCTGCAGGCTCTCGCCGGCGGAAGTGCGGGTGGTGAAGTCCCACTCGTCATCGTCATTGCTGGGCAGGCTGCTGGCGCTGGTCTGGTAGACATCCTCCCAGGCGGTGTCCACCGGGAGCTCGTTGGGAATACGTTCGTTCCAATCGCCTTCCTCAAGGTTATCCACCGTGGGGGCGGTTTCCTGGTAGGAGGGTTCCTGTACGTCGGAATTGGGTTTTTGCTCGATGTTGTCGGCCAGTGGGTCTGCATTATCGAAGTCGTCGCCTTCTTCCTGGCGTTCGAGCATCGGATTGGACTCCAGGGCCTCCTGGATTTCCTGTTGCAGGTCCAGGGTCGACAATTGGAGCAGGCGGATGGCCTGTTGCAGCTGCGGTGTCATCGTCAGCTGCTGGCCCATTCTCAGGACTAGCGATGGTTTCATGGCAGGGGCTTAACACCTTATTCGCCGGCGCAATGCGCCATCCACGACAGGGCGCGTGAGCGCCAAACATAAGCAAATTATATGCCTGATATCGGGTGCTTTGCCTAGAGCGCGGTAACAATAAAAATCCGGAGGTTTTCATTGACTCCCGCGCGCTTTGGCGAGCGGCCGTGACACCACGGTGTTTACAGGCGGAACTCGTGACCCAGGTACACTTCCTTGACCAGCTCGTTGGCCAGGATGGTGGCAGAGTCGCCTTCGGCGATCAGCTGACCATCGTTGACGATATACGCGGTTTCACAGATGTCGAGGGTCTCACGCACGTTGTGGTCGGTGATCAGTACACCGATGCCCTTGGCCTTGAGGTGATGGATGATCTGCTTGATGTCGCCGACCGAGATGGGGTCGACGCCGGCAAACGGTTCGTCCAGCAGAATGAACTTGGGGGCGGTGGCCAGGGCGCGGGCGATTTCCACGCGACGCCGCTCACCACCGGACAGGCTCATGCCAAGGTTGTCTCGAATGTGGTTGATGTGGAATTCCTGAAGCAGGCTTTCCAATTCTTTGCGGCGGCCTTCACGGTCGAGTTCCTTGCGGGTTTCAAGGATGGCCATGATGTTGTCGGATACCGACAGCTTGCGGAAGATCGACGCTTCCTGCGGAAGATAGCCGATACCGGCACGGGCGCGCCCGTGCATTGGCTGGTGGCTCACATCCAGGTCGTCGATCAGTACGCGACCTTGGTCCGCCTGGACCAGGCCGACAATCATGTAGAAGCAGGTGGTCTTGCCGGCGCCGTTGGGGCCAAGCAAGCCGACGATCTGGCCGCTGTCGATCGACAGGCTGACGTCGCGCACGACCTGACGGCTTTTATAGGCCTTGGCCAGATGCTGGGCTTTCAGGGTTGCCATTACTCGGCCTTCTTCTTCGGCTGGATAACCATATCGATACGGGGGCGTGGCGCGGTGACCTTGCTGCCATTGGCGCGACCGGCGTTGGCAATCTGCTTCACGGTGTCATAGGTGATCTTTTCACCTTCCGTGGAGTTGCCATCGGGGCTGAGTACCTTGGCCTGGTCGATCAGCACGATGCGATTCTGCTGGGCGTGATACTGGATGGTCTTGCCGTAGCCCTTCATCGGGCCGGTGTCGGTAGCCGACTGCTTCTGTTCGAAGTAAGCCAGGTTGCCCACCGATGTCACCACGTCGATATCGCCCGCTTGAGTGCGCGTCAGTGTCACCGTGTTGCCGGTGATCTTCATCGAACCCTGGGTGATGATCACGCCGCCGGTATAGGTGGCGACGCCTTGCTTGTCATCCAGTTGCGCATCGTCAGCCGAGATGTGGATCGGTTGCTGGCTATCGTTCGGCAGAGCCCAGGCGCTCACGCTTCCCAGTGCTGCGCCCAGGCCGAGCAAAATAGGGAGAGTTTTAACGAGCCTCATACTGTCCTCTTACGTTCGATAGCAGGTGTATCCTGCTTTCTTTCAAATACGCTTTCATTCCCTTGCCAGTCGATACACCGCCAGCGCCGTCGATTCTAACGTCTTGCTCGGTCTGCGCATATTGCTTCTGTGGGAATACGGTCATGCGACTGCTGGTAATCACGGTGTCACGGTTTTTGGCGTCAGTACGCGCAACGCGTACCGAGTCAATCAGTTCTACCTCGGTGCCGTCCGGGTTCACCTCGCCACGCTTGCTCGTGACATGCCACGGAAACTCGGTGCCGCGGTACAGGTTCAGGTCCGGGTTGGTCAGCAGGGTGACTTCCGTGGCCTTCAAGTGCTCGACTTTGTCCGACGTCATTTCGTACTGCACCTTGCCGTCGGGCAGGAACTGCACGCTATAGGCATTGGTGGCGTAATAGTCGATGGCCCCGTCGTCAACCTGCGCGGCAGGCTGGTCGAGGAAGCGCCCCGGGCTGATATTCCAGTAGCCCACCGCAAGGAACAGCGCGGCGATGACTCCGAATAGCAGGAAGTTGCGAATCTTTTTGCTCAGCATAAAACGCTCTATAGGTAGGCGGCGTGGGCCGCTTCAAGACTGCCTTGGGCTCGCAGGATCAGTTCACAGAACTCGCGGGCGGCACCTTCGCCGCCGCGGGCGGTGGTGATGCCGTGGGCGTGCTCGCGAACAAATGTCGCCGCATTGGCGACGGCCATGCCCAGGCCTACTCGGCGAATGACCGGCAAGTCAGGCAGATCATCGCCCAGATAGGCGACCTGCTCATAGCTTAGGTTGAGTTTGCCAAGAAGCTCGTCCAGAACCACCAGTTTATCCTCGCGGCCCTGATACAGGTGAGGAATACCGAGGTTTTGTGCGCGGCGTTCCACAACCGGGGTTTTTCTGCCGCTGATAATCGCCGTTTGCACGCCCGAAGCCATCAGCATCTTGATGCCCTGGCCGTCGAGGGTATTGAACGTCTTGAATTCGCTGCCGTCTTCGAGAAAGTACAGGCGGCCATCGGTCAGTACGCCGTCAACGTCGAAAATCGCCAGTTTGATGTGTTTGCCGCGTTGCAACAGGTCGCTGGTCATTTACATCACTCCCGCACGCAGCAAGTCGTGCATGTTCAGGGCGCCAATCGGGTGGTCGTCGCTATCGATCACCACCAGTGCGCCGATCTTGTGGTCTTCCATGATCTTCAATGCTTCGGCTGCCAGCATTTCAGGGCGTGCAGTCTTGCCATGGGGGGTCATCACGGCGTCGATGGTCGCGGTGCGGATATCGATGGTGCGGTCCAGGGTGCGGCGCAAATCACCGTCAGTGAATACCCCGGCCAGGCGCCCATCGGCTTCCAGGATCACGGTCATACCCAGGCCCTTGCGGGTCATTTCCATCAGCGCGTCCTTCAGCAGGGTGCCGCGCTGGACGTGGGGCAATTCCTCGCCCGAATGCATGACATTTTCCACTTTCAGCAACAGACGGCGGCCCAGGGCACCACCTGGGTGGGAAAACGCGAAGTCTTCAGCGGTGAATCCGCGGGCTTCCAGCAGCGCTACGGCCAAGGCGTCGCCCATGACAAGGGCTGCGGTGGTGGAGGAGGTCGGCGCCAGGTTCAGCGGGCAGGCCTCGTGGTCCACGTGAACATTCAGGTTCACGTCGCCGGCCTTGGCCAGCGTTGATTCCGGGTTGCCGGTGACGCTGATCATCTTGATGCCCAGGCGCTTGATCAGCGGCAGCAGGGTCACGATTTCGTTGGTGGTGCCGGAGTTGGACAGCGCCAGGATGATGTCATCCTTGGTGATCATGCCCATGTCGCCGTGGCTGGCTTCGGCCGGATGTACGAAAAATGCGGTGGTCCCGGTGCTGGCCAGGGTGGCGGCGATCTTGTTGCCGACGTGGCCCGACTTGCCCATGCCGACCACGACAACACGGCCCTTGCTGGCCAGAATCATCTCGCAGGCGCGTACGAAATCTGCGTCGATATGGGCCAGCAAGCCTTCTACGGCTTCAACTTCGAGGCGGATGGTGCGTTGCGCGGATTGAATAAGGTCGCTGGATTGGCTCATGTCTGAAGTCGTATAGCCTGACGAAAAGTCGGCGATTATAGCGGTAATGATCAATTCCCTCACGCAAGTTCGTCAGGCTTTATTCAACGAATACCTGAGATCGATCCTCAGTAACATAGCCAGCAACCTTTTTTCCCTGTCCCTAAACTGAACTAGCGCTGTTCCGGCCTTGGGCGCCCTGTACCAGCAGTGATATAGTTCGCCGCCAGTTCAGTCCGCCCAGCCCATGAGGCTATCTATATGCGTCACCGTTGCAAACGTTTGTCGCATGCATGGTGTCTGAGTGAGAGGCTGCATCCCAAGGAGTTTAGATGAGTGCCGATAACGCCTACGCGGTCGAGCTGAAGGGACTGACCTTCAAGCGCGGGACGCGCAGCATCTTCAATAACGTCGATATTCGCATTCCCCGCGGCAAGGTCACGGGCATCATGGGTCCGTCCGGTTGCGGCAAGACCACGCTGTTGCGTCTGATGGGCATGCAATTGCGCCCCAGCGCCGGTGAAGTGTGGGTCAACGGCCAGAACCTGCCGACCTTGTCGCGCAGCGATCTGTTCGATGCTCGCAAGCATATGGGCGTGCTGTTCCAGAGCGGTGCGCTGTTTACCGACCTCGATGTGTTCGAGAACGTGGCGTTTCCGTTGCGGGTGCATACCCAGCTGTCCGACGAAATGATTCGTGACATTGTGTTGCTGAAATTGCAGGCCGTAGGCCTTCGTGGTGCCATCGACCTGATGCCCGACGAACTGTCCGGCGGCATGAAGCGCCGTGTGGCTCTGGCGCGTGCCATCGCCCTCGACCCGCAGATCCTCATGTACGACGAGCCTTTCGTCGGCCAGGATCCGATTGCCATGGGTGTGCTGGTGCGCCTGATTCGTCTGCTCAACGATGCGCTGGGTATCACCAGCATCGTGGTCTCTCACGACCTTGCAGAAACCGCGAGCATCGCCGATTACCTCTATGTAGTCGGCGATGGCCAGGTGCTGGGGCAGGGTACGCCTGAAGAACTGATGAACGCCGACAACCCGCGTATTCGCCAATTCATGACCGGCGATCCCGATGGCCCTGTGCCTTTTCACTTTCCGGCAGCGGATTACCGCTCAGACCTTCTGGGGAAGCGCTGATGCGCAAGACATCTCTCATCGAGAAGGTTCGCCTTTTCGGTCGATCCGGTATCGACATCGTCGAAGTGCTGGGTCGCTCGACAATTTTCCTGTTTCACGCCTTGCTCGGCCGCGGTGGCATTGGTGGCGGCTTCGGCCTGTTGATCAAGCAACTGCATTCGGTGGGCGTGATGTCCCTGGTGATCATTGTGGTCTCCGGGATGTTCATCGGGATGGTGCTGGCGTTGCAGGGCTTCAATATCCTGTCCAGCTACGGTTCGGAGCAGGCGGTGGGGCAGATGGTTGCCCTGACGCTGCTGCGTGAGTTGGGGCCGGTCGTGACCGCGTTGCTGTTCGCCGGACGAGCGGGTTCCGCGTTGACTGCCGAAATCGGCAACATGAAGTCCACCGAGCAGTTGTCCAGCCTGGAAATGATCGGCGTGGACCCGCTCAAGTACATTGTTGCCCCGCGCCTGTGGGCCGGCTTTATTTCCCTGCCTTTGCTGGCGATGATCTTCAGCGTGGTCGGTATCTGGGGCGGCTCCTGGGTGGCAGTGGACTGGCTGGGCGTCTACGACGGCTCCTACTGGGCCAACATGCAAAACAGCGTGACTTTCAGCGGTGACGTGCTCAATGGCGTCATAAAGAGCATCGTCTTCGCCTTTGTAGTGACCTGGATCGCCGTATTCCAAGGCTATGACTGTGAGCCCACTTCAGAAGGGATCAGTCGCGCCACCACCAAGACCGTTGTGTACGCCTCACTGGCGGTACTGGGCCTTGACTTCATTTTGACCGCCTTGATGTTTGGAGATTTCTGATGCAAAACCGCACTGTGGAAATCGGTGTCGGCCTTTTCTTGCTGGCTGGCATCCTGGCTTTACTGTTGCTGGCCCTGCGAGTCAGTGGCCTTTCCGCCAGCCCGACCGCCGATACTTATAAACTTTACGCTTACTTCGACAATATCGCTGGTTTGACTGTCAGAGCTAAAGTGACCATGGCCGGTGTCACCATCGGTAAGGTCACGGCAATCGATCTGGATCATGACAGCTTCACGGGTCGAGTGACGATGCAGTTGGATAAGAAGGTAGATAATCTGCCTACCGATTCCACTGCATCTATCCTCACTGCGGGTCTGCTGGGCGAGAAATACATCGGTGTCAGCGTGGGCGGGGAAACAGCCCTGCTCAAGGATGGCTCGACAATCCACGACACACAGTCGTCGTTGGTGCTTGAAGACCTGATCGGTAAATTCCTGCTCAATACGGTCAATAAAGACGCTAAATGAGGAATCTGTACATGATCTCTACCTTGCGACGTGGTCTCCTGGTACTGCTTGCAGCGCTGCCGTTGATGGCCAACGCAGCAGGTTCTGCGCACGAACTGGTGCAGGACACTACCAACAGGATGTTGGCTGACCTGACTGCCAATAAAGAGCAGTACAAGCAAGACCCTTCCAAGTTTTATGAAGCGCTCAACACTATTGTTGGTCCCGTGGTGGATGCTGAAGGTATCTCCAAAAGCATCATGACGGTCAAATATTCGCGCAAGGCCACTCCTGCGCAAATGCAAACGTTCCAGGAAAACTTCAAGCGCGGCCTGTTCCAGTTTTATGGCAACGCTTTGCTTGAGTACAACAACCAGGGCATCACCGTCGCTCCTGCCGGGGATGAGTCGGGTGACCGCACCAGTGTCAACATGAGCGTCAAGGGCAACAATGGTGCCGTTTACCCGGTGCAGTACACGCTGGAGAAGATCAGTGGCGAGTGGAAACTGCGCAACGTGATCATCAACGGTATCAACATCGGCAAGCTGTTCCGTGACCAGTTCGCCGACGCCATGCAGCGCAATGGCAACGACCTGGACAAAACCATCAATGGTTGGGCCGGTGAAGTCGCCAAGGCCAAGGAAGAGACCGATAAAACTGCAGGGAAGCCTGCGCAATGACCGAGTCGGCTGTTCGTCTCGGCGACGCTGGCGAGTTGTTCCTCAGCGGCGTGCTGGATTACCGCACCGGGCCTGACCTGCGCAAGCAGGGCCAGGCGCTGATCAAGGCCAGCACTGCCCCTGCGTTGGTGCTGGATTGCTCGGCGGTAACCAAGTCCAGCAGCGTCGGCTTGTCGTTGCTGCTGTGCTTCATGCGTGATGCTGAGGCGGCCAAAAAACCGGTCAGCATCCGTGCATTGCCTGAAGACATGCGTGAAATCGCCGAAGTTTCCGGTTTGACCGAGCTATTGGCGCATCCTTAATACACATTATCGATGAAGCCCCCCGTCAGAGTCCTGCTATGCGGGGTTCGCAGGCGCGGGGCTTTTTTGTATGATGTGCGACCCGTGCGCACTGGGCGCCGATAGAGGTTGATCATGCAGGCCCTAGAAGTTAAGAGCTTTCTCGAAGGAAAGCTGCCGGATACGAACGTAGAAGTTGAAGGCGAAGGCTGCAACTTCCAGCTGAACGTGATTAGCGATGAACTGGCGGCACTCAGCCCGGTCAAGCGTCAGCAGCAGATCTATGCCCATTTGAACCCGTGGATCACCGATGGCAGCATCCACGCGGTCACTATGAAATTTTTCAGTCGCGCGGCCTGGGCCGAGCGCACCTGAGCCCCCAAGGCGTCGAGATTCTTATGGATAAATTGATTATTACCGGCGGTGCCCGCCTCGATGGCGAGATTCGCATTTCCGGTGCGAAAAACTCTGCCTTGCCGATCCTGGCCGCGACCCTGCTGTGCGATGGCCCGGTAACCGTAGCCAACCTGCCGCACCTGCACGACATCACCACCATGATCGAGCTGTTTGGTCGCATGGGTATTGAGCCGGTAATCGACGAGAAGCTGTCCGTCGAAATCGATCCGCGCACCATCAAGACCCTGATCGCCCCGTACGAACTGGTGAAAACCATGCGTGCGTCGATCCTGGTATTGGGCCCGATGGTCGCCCGTTTCGGCGAGGCCGAAGTCGCATTGCCTGGCGGTTGCGCCATTGGCTCGCGTCCGGTGGACCTGCACATCCGTGGCCTTGAAGCCATGGGCGCGACCATCGACGTCGAAGGCGGCTACATCAAGGCCAAGGCGCCGGAAGGCGGCCTGCGTGGCGCGAACTTCTTCTTTGATACCGTCAGCGTGACCGGTACCGAAAACATCATGATGGCCGCTGCCCTGGCCAACGGCCGCAGTGTGCTGCAAAACGCTGCGCGCGAGCCTGAAGTGGTCGACCTGGCCAACTTCCTGATCGCCATGGGTGCCAACATCACCGGCGCCGGCACCGACACCATCACCATTGACGGTGTGAAACGCCTGCACCCTGCCACCTACAAAGTGATGCCGGACCGTATCGAGACCGGTACCTACCTGGTTGCTGCCGCCGTCACCGGTGGTCGCGTCAAGGTCAAGGACACCGATCCGACCATTCTGGAAGCGGTCCTGGAAAAACTGCGCGAAGCCGGTGCCGAAATCACCACCGGTGAAGACTGGATCGAGCTGAACATGCACGGCAAGCGGCCAAAAGCCGTTAACGTGCGTACCGCTCCGTACCCGGCGTTCCCGACCGACATGCAGGCGCAGTTCATCTCCTTGAACGCCATTGCCGAAGGCACGGGTGCAGTGATCGAGACCATCTTCGAAAACCGCTTCATGCACGTGTACGAACTGCACCGCATGGGCGCGAAGATCCAGGTTGAAGGCAACACTGCCATCGTTACCGGCACCGAGAAGCTCAAGGGCGCGCCAGTCATGGCCACCGACCTGCGCGCTTCGGCCAGCCTGGTGATCTCGGCGCTGATCGCCGAAGGCGATACCCTGATCGACCGCATCTACCACATCGACCGTGGTTACGAGTGCATCGAGGAAAAACTGCAGATGCTCGGCGCGAAAATCCGCCGCGTACCGGGCTAGTCCCCACTGCATTGTAGGAGCGAGCTTGCTCGCGAAGAACTCGTGGGCACCGCGTTGAGTCTGAATAAACGCGTTATCGTTGACGTTTTTCACGAGCAAGCTCGCTCCTACATACACTGATTTGTTTCAAGTCGAGGCTGTCATGGCCTCGATCTGTGTCTGGCGCCGTTTGCGACCGGACAGCAATAGCCTGATGAAGGATTGACGTTTCCCATGTTGACCATCGCACTGTCCAAGGGCCGCATCCTTGACGACACTTTGCCGCTTCTGGCTGAAGCGGGCATCGTGCCGACCGAGAATCCGGACAAGAGCCGCAAGCTGATCATCCCTACGACCCAGGACGACGTTCGCCTGCTGATCGTACGGGCTACCGACGTGCCGACTTACGTTGAACATGGCGCGGCCGACCTCGGCGTCGCGGGTAAAGACGTGCTGATGGAATACGGCGGCCAAGGCCTGTACGAGCCGCTGGACCTGCGCATTGCCCTGTGCAAGCTGATGACCGCCGGCCGTGTCGGTGATGTCGAGCCTAAAGGCCGCCTGCGCGTGGCCACCAAGTTCGTCAACGTTGCCAAGCGTTACTACGCCGAACAAGGCCGTCAGGTCGACATCATCAAGCTCTACGGCTCGATGGAGCTGGCGCCGCTGATCGGCCTGGCCGACAAGATCATCGACGTGGTCGACACCGGCAACACCCTGCGTGCCAACGGTCTCGAACCACAGGATTTTATCGCCGATATCAGCTCTCGGCTGATCGTCAACAAAGCGTCGATGAAGATGCAACACGCCCGTATCCAGGCGTTGATCGACACCCTGCGCCAGGCAGTGGAGTCTCGACACCGCGGTTGACTCACCTGCGTAGCTGAAAAGCTGCGCCCGTCTATCCGCCTCATAGCCAGAATTCTCAGGTGCCCAAGCGGAAACGACTGCTAGTTTAGGGCGCCTGAGTTTTTGCCAATTCTATTGAGGCCCTCGCTATGACCACGTCCACTGCAATTGCCCGACTCAACGCTGCCGACCCGGATTTCGCCCATCATCTGGATCATCTGCTGAGCTGGGAAAGCGTGTCCGACGACTCGGTCAACCAGCGGGTGCTCGACATTATCAAGGCCGTGCGCGAGCGCGGTGATGCGGCGTTGGTGGACTTCACCCGCCAGTTCGACGGTCTGGACGTCAAGTCCATGTCTGACCTGATCCTGCCCCGCGAACGCCTGGAGCTGGCCCTGACGCGCATCACCGCGCCACAGCGCGAAGCCCTCGAAGTCGCCGCGAGCCGAGTGCGCAGCTACCACGAAAAACAGAAGCAGGACTCCTGGAGCTACACCGAGGCCGACGGCACCGTGCTGGGCCAGAAGGTCACGCCGCTGGACCGTGCTGGTCTGTACGTACCGGGCGGGAAAGCTTCTTACCCGTCCTCAGTATTGATGAACGCGATCCCGGCCAAAGTGGCCGGCGTGACCGAAGTGGTCATGGTGGTACCGACCCCGCGCGGTGAAATCAACGAACTGGTACTGGCTGCCGCCTGTATTGCCGGTGTCGACCGCGTGTTCACCATCGGCGGTGCCCAAGCGGTTGCCGCCCTGGCTTATGGCACCGAAAGCGTGCCGAAGGTCGACAAGGTGGTCGGTCCCGGCAACATCTACGTCGCCACTGCCAAGCGCCATGTGTTCGGCCAGGTCGGTATCGACATGATCGCCGGCCCTTCGGAAATCCTCGTGGTGTGCGACGGCCAGACCGACCCGGACTGGATCGCCATGGACCTGTTCTCCCAGGCCGAGCACGACGAAGACGCCCAGGCGATTCTGGTCAGCCCGGACGCCGAGTTCCTCGACAAGGTCGCCGCCAGCATCAATAAGCTGCTGCCGACCATGGACCGCGCCGAGATCATCGAGAAGTCGATCAATGGTCGTGGTGCGCTGATCCTGGTGCGTGACATGGAACAGGCCATCGAAGTGGCCAACCGTATCGCGCCGGAGCACCTGGAGCTGTCCGTGGCCGATCCGCAGGCCTGGCTGCCGTCGATTCGCCATGCGGGTGCGATCTTCATGGGCCGCCACACCAGCGAAGCGCTGGGCGACTACTGCGCCGGCCCTAACCACGTGCTGCCGACTTCCGGCACCGCGCGCTTCTCGTCGCCGCTGGGGGTGTATGACTTCCAGAAACGTTCGTCGATCATCTTTTGCTCTCCACAAGGCGCTTCCGAATTGGGCAAGACCGCCTCGGTGCTGGCCCGTGGTGAATCCCTGAGCGCCCACGCCCGTAGTGCTGAGTATCGAATCCTGGAAGAGGGGAAATAACACATGAGCAAATTCTGGAGCCCCTTCGTCAAGGACCTCGTGCCTTACGTGCCCGGCGAGCAACCGAAGCTGACCAAACTGGTCAAGCTCAACACCAATGAAAACCCCTACGGCCCGTCTCCCAAGGCGCTGGCCGCGATGCAGGCCGAGTTGAACGACAACCTGCGCCTGTACCCGGACCCCAACAGCGACCTGCTCAAGCAGGCCGTGGCCAAGTATTACGGGATCGACGCCGGCAAGGTGTTCCTTGGCAACGGTTCCGATGAAGTCCTGGCGCACATCTTCCACGGCTTGTTCCAGCACGAGCTGCCGCTGCTGTTCCCGGATATCAGCTACAGCTTCTATCCGGTGTACTGCGGTCTCTACGGCATCAAGTCCAACCCGGTGCCGTTGGACGAGCAGTTCCAGATCCGCGTAGCGGACTACGCCAAGCCCAACGGCGGGATCATCTTCCCCAACCCGAACGCGCCCACCGGCTGCGTCCTGGCGCTGGACGCCGTGGAGCAGATCCTCAAGGCCAGCCCGGATTCGGTGGTGGTGGTCGATGAAGCCTATATCGACTTCGGTGGCGAAACCGCCATCAGCCTGGTGGACCGTTACCCGAACCTGCTGGTGACCCAGACCCTGTCCAAGTCGCGCTCACTGGCCGGTTTGCGTGTGGGCCTGGCCGTGGGCCACCCGGACCTCATCGAAGCGCTTGAGCGGGTCAAGAACAGCTTCAACTCCTACCCGCTGGATCGCCTGGCGATTGTCGGCGCGGCAGCGGCCTTCGAGGATCGTGAGTACTTCGAGAAGACGTGCCAGTTGGTTATCGATAGTCGCAACCAGCTGGTCGCGCAACTGGAAGGTAAAGGCTTTGAAGTGTTGCCGTCAGCGGCCAACTTTATCTTTGCCCGCCACCCACGGCACGACGCTGCCGGCCTGGCGGCCAAGTTGCGTGAGCAAGGGGTGATTGTGCGGCACTTCAAGCAGGAGCGGATTGCCCAGTTCCTGCGGATCAGTATCGGTACGCCGGAGCAGAACCAGGCGCTGATCGATGGGTTGGGTGAGCTCTAAGCCACACTGAAGATCAAAAAATGTGGGAGGGGGCTTGCCCCCTCCCGCATTAGGTTCTGCCATATGTGTTAGATCAGCGGCTCTTCCGGCTTCTTGTTCTTCCAGCCATCATTGCCCGGCAGCAGCAGGTTCAAGCCAATCGCTACCACCGCACACAGTGCAATGCCCTTCAGGCCGAAGTCATCCGGACCCGTACCGGTCCCCACCAGCACACCGCCAATGCCGAACACCAGGGTCACCGACACAATCACCAGATTGCGCGCTTCACCCAGGTCGATCCTGTGGCGGATCAACGTGTTCATCCCCACCGCAGCAATCGAGCCGAACAGCAGGCACAGGATCCCGCCCATCACCGGCACCGGGATGCTTTGCAGCAGTGCACCGAACTTGCCGATGAACGCCAGGCTGATGGCAAACACTGCCGCCCAGGTCATGATCTTCGGGTTGTAGTTCTTGGTCAGCATCACCGCGCCCGTTACTTCGGCGTACGTGGTGTTCGGTGGGCCGCCAAACAGGCCGGCGGCGGTGGTGGCAATGCCGTCACCGAGCAAGGTGCGGTGCAGGCCAGGCTTCTTCAGGTAGTCGCGACCGGTCACGCTGCCTACTGCAATCACACCGCCGATATGTTCGATCGCCGGCGCCAGCGCTACCGGGACGATAAACAGGATCGCCTGCCAGTTGAACTCCGGCGCGGTGAAGTGGGGCAGGGCGAACCACGGTGCGGCGGCGATTTTCGCCGTGTCGACCACGCCAAAGTAGAAGGCCATGGCAAAGCCCACCAGCACGCCGGAGATGATCGGCACCAGGCGGAAGATACCCTTGCCGAACACCGCCACGATCAACGTGGTGAGCAGCGCAGGCATCGAGATCATCATCGCCGTCTGGTAATGAATCAGTTCGGCGCCATCGCCGGATTTCCCCATCGCCATATTCGCGGCGATCGGTGCCATGGCCAGTCCGATGGAAATAATCACCGGGCCGATGACCACCGGAGGCAGCAGGCGGTCGATGAAACCGGTGCCTTTGATCTTCACGGCCAGGCCGAGGAAGGTATAGACAAACCCGGCTGCCATCACCCCGCCCATGGTCGCTGCGAGGCCGAACTGGCCCTTGGCGAGAATAATCGGGGTGATGAAGGCAAAGCTCGACGCCAGGAAGACCGGCACCTGCCGCCCTGTCACCACCTGGAACAACAGCGTGCCCAGGCCGGCGGTGAACAGTGCGACGTTTGGATCAAGACCTGTGATCAGTGGCATCAACACCAGCGCGCCAAATGCGACGAAGAGCATCTGTGCGCCAGACAGGATCTGGCGCCAAAGCGGGTCGTTGAATTCATCCTGCATGCTCACGCGTCCTTCTGCTTGGTGCCGAAGATCTTGTCACCGGCATCGCCCAGGCCTGGGATGATGTAACCGTGTTCGTTCAGGCGCTCATCGATGGAGGCGGTGTAGATCTGCACGTCCGGGTGGGCTTTCTCGACGGCGGCGATGCCTTCGGGCGCGGCCACCAGCACCATGGCGCGGATGTCCCGGCAACCGGCTTTTTTCAGCAGGTCGATGGTGGCAACCATGGAGCTGCCGGTGGCGAGCATCGGGTCGATGATCATGGCCAGGCGCTCGTTGATTTCCGGTACGAGTTTTTCCAGGTAGGTGTGGGCCTGCAGGGTTTCTTCGTTGCGGGCTACGCCGACGGCGCTGACCTTGGCGCCCGGAATCAGGCTGAGCACGCCTTCGAGCATGCCGATACCGGCGCGCAGGATCGGCACCACGGTGATTTTCTTACCGGCGATCTTCTCGACCTGGACGGTGCCTGCCCAACCTTCGATGTCGTAGGTTTCCAGAGGCAAATCTTTGGTGGCTTCGTAAGTGAGCAGCGCTCCAACTTCCTGAGCAAGCTCACGGAAATTCTTCGTGCTAATGTCGGCACGGCGCATAAGGCCGAGTTTGTGTCGGATCAGCGGGTGGCGGATCTCGCGAGTGGGCATGGGAAAGGCTCCGGCGGCGGGCAAAAAAACCGGCCTAGATTAATCTATCCGAGGGTGTTGTCCTATAGACATCTAGTACGTTAGTCCATTAAGGCTTGATCGTTGCGCCTCACATGCGTACCTTTGCCCGCTTTTCTTGCCACAGCACCCCTTGGAGAGCGCCATGTCCGCTGATCTCGAGCATATCCGTCAAATCATGCGCGAGGCTGACTGCCTGTACACCGAAGCGCAAGTCGAAGCAGCGATCGCCAAGGTTGGCGCACACATCACTCGCGAAATGGCCGACACCAACCCGGTGGTCTTCTGCGTGATGAACGGTGGCCTGATTTTCGCCGGCAAATTGCTGACTCACCTGCAATTCCCGTTGGAAGCGTCTTACCTGCACGCCACTCGCTATCGCAACGAAACCACCGGCGGCGACCTGTTCTGGAAAGCCAAGCCGGAAGTCTCGTTTATCGACCGCGACGTGTTGATCATCGACGACATCCTCGATGAGGGCCACACCCTGGGTGCGATCATCGACTTCTGCAAACACGCTGGCGCACGCAAAGTGCACACCGCCGTGCTGATCGACAAAGACCACGACCGCAAGGCCCGTCCCGAGTTGAAAGCCGATTTCGTCGGCTTGCCATGCATCGATCGCTACATCTTCGGTTACGGTATGGATTACAAAGGCTACTGGCGCAACGCCAATGGAATCTACGCCGTCAAAGGTATGTAACGTATGACGCACTTTCTTGATCAGACGCTGTTTGCCGAGCTGGCCGAGAAAGCGGGCGCCAGCCCGCGTGGTCGGCATCATCACAACTTCCATCAAATGGAAGAGCCGTGCCATCGCCTGGCCGTGGGTCTGCAGCCCAACACGTATGTGCCGCCACATCGGCACTTGAGCGCTGACAAGGCGGAAACCTTGCTGGTCCTCCAGGGGCGCTTGGGCTTGCTGGTGTTCAGCGATACCGGCGAGGTGCTCGCCAAGCGGGTGATGCAGGCCGGCGGCGAATGCTCGGGCGTCGACCTGCCGCCCGGCGTGTTTCATGGCCTGGTGGTGCTCGCGCCCGACACGGTGATGTTCGAGTGCAAGGCCGGGCCTTATCGGCCGGTGGGCGAAGGCGAACTGGCTGATTGGGCACCTCGTGAAGGCGACGCCAACGTGGCCGAGTATCAACGCTGGATGCTTGCCCAGTTCGATTGAGCTACAGTGCTGGGCCACCTCTTGCGGAGCGGCCCATGAGCCTGTTGATACGCACCTGCGCCGCCCTGGCGTTGACCCTCAGTTTGCCCCTGGCGGCTGCTCCTGCACCGATGCACAACCAATTCCTGCCGGCCGACGACCTTGCCCTGCGCGCCGAGGCGCCTGACCAGCAGCAGTTGCTGCAAGTCACCGAGTACACCGTGGTGGTGGGCAACCAACGTCAATCCAACCAGCAACCGATCCCCGTGACCTCACCGCTGATGATCCGCCTCAAGGGCAAGTCCCTGAACAAGGGCGCGACCATCAACCAGGTGGTGCTCAACTTCGATGCCGAAAGCAAAAGCCTGAAAAAGCCGGCATACGATGAGAAGAGTAAAACCTTGACCCTGTCGTACCCGGTGGCCCAGTACCGAGTGATTGTCGACTTGCTGCGCAATGACACGGTGTATGTGCAGTTCCTCAGTTACGCCAACGGGCATATCTGGGCGGATTTGCATACCGGTGCTGTTCGTAGCAAATAGCAAAAACACTGAAGATCCAAGTGTGGGATGGGGGCAAGTCCCCTCCCGCATTGGTCCTCGAGCGCTTTCGAAGCCTGTGTTGCACAGGTAGACTTCAAACCCCGTGTAAATGTCTGCTGGCTGGAGTCGGTAATGCGTAAAGATAAGAAACAGGTGATTGGTGACGAGATCGGCGACGATCAGATCAAGTTGTTCCTGGACTTCGAGCCGGTTGACGCGATTTCCCCGTCCCTGCACAAACTGATCAAGGCCTACCGTGGCCTGCGTATCGACGACTTCGAGCGCTTCCTGGTTTTCTTCAAGGAAGCCGGTTTGGACCTGGATGGCAAGGATGAGCACGGCCAGACCTTCGTCGACCTGATCAAGGACCAGCGTAACGCCGCCGAGTACATCGAGCTGATCGACAACGCCCGCGGCTGATGCTTCCTGGCCATAAAAAACGCCCCGTTCTCATCGCGAGAACGGGGCGTTTTTGCTTTTTACTGTAGGAGCGAGCTTGCTCGCGAAAAACCAGAGAACGCCGCGTTAAACCAGATGCGCGGCGTTAGCGTTAACGATCTTCGCGAGCAAGCTCGCTCCTATCGGTTTCGGCGGCAGGTTCAACCAGCTCCAGGCTGATGTTGTTCTGCGCGTTGATCTTGCGATACAGCTCAGCATCAGTCTCCAGGACCTTCTCCCGAGCCGGGAAGATCTCGTGCAGCTTGGTCGCCCACTCACCGGCAGCTTTCTGCGGGAAGCAACGCTCGATCAGGTCCAGCATGATCGACACCGTCACCGAAGCGCCTGGGGAGGCACCCAGCAGCGCTGCCAGTGAACCGTCCTTGGCCGCGACCAGCTCGGTGCCAAATTGCAGCACGCCGCCTTTCTTCGGGTCCTTCTTGATGATCTGCACCCGTTGGCCGGCCACTTCCAGGCGCCAGTCTTCAGCTTTGGCTTCCGGGTAGAAACGACGCAGGGATTCCAGGCGCTGCTCCATCGATTGCATCACTTCGCTGACCAGGTACTTGGTCAGGTCCATGTTATCGCGGGCCACAGCCAGCATCGGGCCGATGTTGCCGGCGCGAACCGACAGCGGCAGGTCGAGGAACGAGCCGTGCTTGAGGAACTTGGTGGTAAAGCCGGCGTACGGCCCGAACAGCAGGGATTTCTTGCCGTCGACTACGCGGGTGTCCAGGTGCGGCACGGACATCGGCGGCGAGCCCACGGCAGCCTGGCTGTAGACCTTGGCCTGGTGGTGCTTGACCACTTCCGGGTTGTCGCAACGCAACCACTGGCCGCTGACCGGGAAACCGCCAAACCCTTTGCTTTCTTCGATACCCGAGGCTTGCAGCAGCGGCAGGGCCGCGCCACCGGCGCCGAGGAACACGAACTTGGCGTCCACTTCGCGGCTGTTGCCGCTGTTGACGTCCTTGATGCTCACGGTCCAGCCCGCACCGTTACGCTTGAGGCCGGTCACGCGCTTGCTGTACTTGACCTGGGCGTCCGGGGAGCTGGTCAGGTGAGCGAGCAACTGGTTGGTCAGGGCGCCGAAGTTGACGTCGGTGCCGTTCATCACGCGGGTGGCCGCGATTTTTTCGTCAAGCGGGCGGCCCGGCATCATCAGTGGCATCCACTCGGCCATCTCGTTGCGGTCTTCGGTGTAGTGCATGTCCGAGAACGCATGGTGCTGGCTGAGGGTTTCAAAGCGCTTCCTGAGGAACTCCACGCCTTTTTCGCCCTGCACGAAGCTCAGGTGCGGCACCGGGCTGATAAAGGACTTGGACGAGCCAAAGGTGCCCTTCTTGGTCAGGTAGGCCCAGAACTGCTTCGACACCTCGAACTGGGTGTTGATGTGTACGGCTTTCTTGATGTCGATGGAGCCATCGGCGGCCTGGGGCGTGTAGTTCAGCTCACACAGCCCGGCGTGGCCGGTACCGGCGTTGTTCCACGGGTTGGAACTCTCCGCGGCACCCGAGTCCATCAGCTCAACGACTTCCAGCTTGAGGCCGGGGTCGAGCTCTTTGAGCAGTACGGCCAGGGTGGCACTCATGATGCCGGCCCCTACCAGTACTACGTCGACTGCTTCGTTATGCGCCATTTAACGCGTCTCCAAAATCTGCAGCACCAAATTGACGGCATGGCTGCCAGGAGTGACGGGGCGGTTCACGTGTTGCCCCAGGGTACCCATGGCCAGGATCGCCATGTCCGTTTCGCAATTCTTTGCAACTTCAGCGCACGCTTCCTGCCCGGCCTGATCTGCCTATGAACGCATTCATGGGCGGCTGTGGCAATTCGACTTATGGTCAAAGCGTGCGATTCGTGCAATCAATCCGTAGCGGACAGGCTCAAGCTCCGGTGTTTGCGGAGTACTCGGGCCTGTGTGGTTGGGCTGTTCCAGACGCTGATGGTGCTTGTACAAACGCCAAACTATTCATTTGCTCGCCACACTCTTGTGAAGTTGTGAAAACCCGTTTTTTTCACGCTCTTTTGAAGACGTGAACCTCAAAAAAGGGCTACCCCGGCCTGGCACCTGGCCCGCAAACCTCTGCCGACACGCGGCAAAACGGGCAAACAACTCAAGTGGCCGAGCGCAATGGCAGCTCTGGCAGATTCGGTAAAGGCGGGTGGTTTGCAAAGGAAACAGCAAGCGCGCCAGCTTCACTCGATCTGTGTGGGCGGCTCTCTGTGGGCGATTCTTGGGGGTTAATACCGAGGCATTAACGATGCTGCGAGGCCCGATCAGGAGACGTCCTTATAATCGGGGGGAGATTGTAGCGAAGAACGTCAGGGAAATGGACGTGTTTTATGACTTTTATTAGGCGTTCGGTCAGGCGGCCAACGCCTGGTGGCGGGACGACCGCGCCGGGCGTGGGCTTACACGGGCGCGGGCCGGCAATGGATGATGCATCCAGCTCAGGCGAATTTCTTCGATTTCCACCCAGCCTTCGCCGACGGGAGGCTGGCAGCACTCTTTGAAGGCCTGGCAACGGCCTTGCGCATCGAGCAGGGCAAACTGGCGAAGGGCGGGCTTGCGCGTAAACAGCGACCAGAGAAAATGCATGGCGATAGACCTCCTAAGATTGGGGCCAAGCATGCCCGTCGGGGATGACGAGCGGATGTAACGGCTATTACATATCGGTGACAACGAACCGCCGCCGGGGCGACCGGTCATAGGTTGTAACTGACGCTAGTTCCCTGCGGGCGCGCCCCGCTATACTGCCCGCCTGTCGGTACCTGATTTCTGGAGAGAAGCGCATGTTGCAACGCCTGTTGTTCGGTTTGATCACTGTGACCAGCTTGACCCTGGTTGGCTGCGCCAACAGCCCGCAGCAACTGAGCCCGGAACCGAAAATCACCACGCAACTGGCCCCGGTGGGCCACGGCCAGCCGGTGTCGGTACGGGTGGTGGACGGTCGTCCTTCGCCGACACTCGGTTCGCGCGGTGGCCTGTACCCGGAAACCGCCCTGGTGTCGGTGAACGCTCAAGACGTGCTGCCCAAGCTGCAAGCCCAGGCCGAAGCAGCTGTGCGCCTGCTGGGGTTCACCCCCAGCCCCAACGCGCCGGGCGCTCCGCAGTTGACGATCACCCTGGCCGAATTGAAGTATCAGTCGCCTAAAGACGGTCTTTACGTGACCGAGGCGTCCATTGGCGCCACCTTCAAGTCCGACGTCACCGCCGGCACTCGTCGCTACAGCGGCCGTTACGGTGCTTCGCTGAACCAGCGTTTCGGCATGTCGCCTAACCAGGAAACCAACACCAAGCTGGTCAGCGACGTCCTGAGTGACGCCTTGACCCGCCTGTTCAAGGACCCAAGCATCGGTTCATTGCTCAGCGCGCAGTAACCGCTCAAACAAAAAACCGGGCTCAGCGATGAGTCCGGTTTTTTTATGCCTTCAGTTTCACGCGGCCGTGTCGATACAAAAGTCCAGCATGCTCACCCCCGTCAACAGATCGGCCTCCGGCAAGTCCGCATGCTGGTGCCCGCCAAGGGCGCAATACACCAGCCAGTGGCGGTCCTGCACGTTGAACGCCAGGCCGCCGATCAGCGCCTCTTGCTCGTCGCTTGGGGCTATCAGATACAGCCGATCCTGGTTGTGCGCGTGCAGCATGACAAGCTCCTGAATGTTCGAAGGGCAACAGAGTGGCTTGTTAAGGTGACGTTCAGGTGACGCCGTAAATTACTGGATACATTAGCCGTCCATGGGAGAGGGAGCGGTTTGGCGCTGGCTGCCACTACCGTTCAGGTTGATATCTGAACCGATACCCAGACACCGTTTCACCCGAGGTTTGCGATGGCGCTGCCCGCACTGTTGATCAATGTTGTGGCTTTATTGGTGGCCTGCCCAGGCGCAGCGCTGCTGTTCATCACCCGCCTGCGCCAGCAACGCGCCATGGCTGATCTGGCTGCGCAAAGTGAAGAGCGCGCAATTGACCAGCCCATGCTGTTCCTGGATGTGCGCACCGAGCGGGCGAATCGTGTGGCTTACCGCATTGGGTTCGCCTGCCTTGGGTTGGCGCTGGCTATTTCCTGGCTCAGCACCCGAATCTAAAAAACCGCCGCTCCCACATTTTTTTGATCGGTAGTTACAGCGGGATTCCAGCCTTGACCCGATACTGATTGCGCACTGGCGTCGCGTATTGCACCACCAGGAACGGCCGGTGCTCGGCCGGGCATTCGCTCAGGCGCCGCTCCCACTCTGCCTTTGCCTTGGCCAGTTCGTCCGCCGGGAACACGTCGGCCGCCTTTGGCACCTGCAACTGCGGGTCGGCATCGCTCCATTGGGCGTAGGCCAGGTAGTGCACCGGGAACAGCCGATAGCCGCCGAGAATCTGCCGATCCATTTCCACGGCCAGCACTTTGGTGTCTTCGAAGCGCTCGGTAATCGGCGGTGCAAAGTTGATATGTACACGGCCTTTGTAGCCAGTGATGCCCAGGGCAATACTGACGTCATCTTCGCCCGGTGCCTTGACGTAGGTGCCGGTGGTGGCGCGAATATACAGCTCACGTGCTTTGGCGGCATCGCACGGGTCGTACTCGTAGCTGATGGACACCGGCGTCAGGTTAAGTGACTGGATCACCTCAGCAAACGGCTCGTCCTTGCGGCTGACATGGAACATCTTGAGGATCGCCGACTCGGTGCGGTCATCCCCATCCTTGGCGCGGCCTTCGGCCTGGGCGATCCAGATCGACTGGCAGTCGTTGCGGATCGAATGGTTGATATAAGCCGACAGCAGGTTGAACGCCGCCATCTTCTCCTTTCGCCCGGTGATCGAGCGGTGCACGATGAAGCTCTTGTTCAGGCGCATCAGGTCGCTGACAAACGGCTTTTGCAGCAGGTTGTCGCCGATGGCGATGCGTGGCGTCGGCAGGCCGGCATGGTAGACGGCATAGTTGACAAAGGCCGGATCCATCACGATGTCGCGGTGGTTGGCCAGAAACACATAGGCAGTGCCCGATTTGAGCTGTTCCACGCCGGTATAGGTCACGCCGTCGGTCGCCCGGTCAATGGTGTGGTCGACGTAATACTCGACTTTGTCCTGCAGCGTGGCCACGGTGGTGACACCGGCGAACTCACGGCGCAGTTTGCGCGCGATCATCGGCTTGAGCAGCCAGCCAAGAGTGCCGGCAAAGCGCGGGAAGCGGAAGTGGGTCAGGATGTCCAGAAAGGCCTTGTCACTGAACAGCCGTGCCAGCACTGCCGGGACTTCGCTGTCGTTGTAAGGTCGGATGGTATCGAATTCGCCCATCATGCTCTCTTGTTAGAAACGGCTAGGGTAAGTAAAGGAAATACCAGGGTGTGGCCCAGGTAATTGACCCGGCCGGAAAATAGCCCTGTAAATAGACCGGCGATTATACGCACAAGTCACTTGGGAGACTGCGATGCTGGAAACTGCGCTGTACGATTGTCCTTATTGTGGTGAAGCGGTAGAGACCGCGGTGGATCTATCCGGCGGTGATCAGACGTACATAGAAGACTGTCAGGTGTGTTGCCGACCGATTATTTTCAACCTACAGGTCCATGGTGAAGAGTGGATGCTCGAAACCCGCAGTGAAAACGAATAACAGGTACGCCCATGCAGCGAATCTACGAACCGGAAAACCTGATGGAAGGCGAGCTGTTGCAACAAATGCTTGCCAGCGAGGGCATCGAGGCGCACCTGGTAGGGCGCCATTTGCTCGGCGGTACGGGGGAGTTGCCGATCTTTGGCCTGCTGGGGCTGGAAGTGGCTAACGACCGGGCGGCTGAAGCCCGCGAGCTGATTACCGCCTATATCGGCGCGCAACCCCTGCCCGGCGATGAACCCGACAGCTTCCCCGACGTATTGGTCTGTTAGGCTGTCGGTCGGTTTACCCAAGAGTCGTGTTACCCCATGTGTGGACGTTATGCCCTGTTTCGCTGGAGCCCTACCTTTGCTGCCTTGCCTGGCTTCCCGGCCGACCAGCAGGCCCAGTGGAACATCTCCCCGAATGATTCGGTGCTGATCCAGCGCCAGAACGAAGGCCAGCGCACCCTGGCCCGGGCGCGCTGGGGCCTGACGCCGCCCTGGCTGACGGACCTTTCCCGCACGCCGGCCCATGCCCGTGCCGAAACCCTGGCCGAACAACCGATGTTTCGCGAAGCGTTTCGCCAGCGCCGTTGCCTGCTGCCGGCCAACGGTTTCTATGAATGGCGCGGCACCCAGCGCAAACGCCCGTACTGGCTGACGCCGGGGGAGGGCTCCACCTTGTTTTTTGCCGCGATCTGGGAGGCATACCCGGTGCAGGAGCAGGTGTGGCTGAGCACGGCAGTGGTGACCCAGGCCGCCCAGAGTCAGCGCCGGCCGTTGATTCTGGATGCGGCGGGGCAGGCCGCCTGGCTCGATCCCGAGACGCCCTTGCATGTGTTGCAAGGCTTGTTGGCCAGTGAGCCGGTCGCGTTGCGCGAGCGGGTCCTGGCCAACATGGTCAATGATCCCAAGCTCAACGGGCCGGAGTGCCTGACCCCGGCCTGAGCCTGAGGCCGATTGCTCGCTGAATTGTCGGATGTGTGAGATGTATCCGAAATTCATCGGTTACGCGTCTGGTGTATCTGGCGCCGATACAAATGAGCGCCTACGATACGCGCCATGTTTTCAGGGCGTCTTTTCAGGGAGAGTGTATTGATGAAGAAATCATTGGCGGTAAGTGTATTGGCTGCGGCGATGCTGCTGGCCGGGTGTCAGTCGGTCAACACCACCAGCGGCGGCGCCGTCGGGGTTGAGCGCAAGCAATATATGTTCAGTATGCTGTCGAGCCAGGAAGTCGACCAGATGTACGCCCAGTCCTACCAGCAGACCCTGGGCGAGGCCAGTAGCAAAGGCCAACTGGACAAGACCAGCGCCAATGCCAAGCGCGTGCAGGCGATCGCCAATCGCCTGATCGCCCAGGCGCCCACCTTCCGCCCGGATGCGGCGCAGTGGAAGTGGGAAGTGAACCTGATCAAGAGCGATGAGATGAACGCCAACTGCGGGCCTGGCGGCAAGATTTTCGTGTACAGCGCGTTGATCGACAACCTCAAGCTCACCGATGATGAACTGGCTGCGGTGATGGGCCATGAAATCGCCCACGCCTTGCGTGAGCACGGCCGCGAAGCCATGTCCAAGGCCTACGGCATCGAGATGGCCAAGCAGGGCGCCGGTGCGCTGTTCGGCCTGGGCCAGGACAGCCTGGCGCTGGCCGATACCGTGGCCAACTACGGCATGACCTTGCCCAACAGCCGCAGCAATGAAAACGAAGCGGACCTGATCGGTCTGGAACTGGCGGCTCGCGCCGGCTACAACCCGAACGCGGCCATCACGCTGTGGAACAAGATGGCCAAGGCTTCGGAAGGCGCGCCGCCTGAATTCATGAGCACTCACCCGGCCTCCGACAGCCGGATCGCCTCGTTGCAGGCGGCGATTCCGAAGGTGATGCCGCTCTACCAGAAGGCCAAGAAGTCCTAAGACTTCAACTACAAGTAGCAAGCTTCAAGCTGCAAGAAAAAGCACTGCTTCTTCCTGCAACTTGAGGCTTGAAGCTTGCAGCTAGATCCAGCCACTGCTCTGCATGGCCTTGTACACCGCCACGATGGCCAGGACAAAAAACGCCGTAGCCGCCAGTCGACGAATCAACGTCAGCGGCAGTTTCTCCGCCGCAAAATTCCCCGCCAGAACCACCGGTACGTTGGCAATCAGCATGCCCAGGGTGGTGCCGATAATTACCAGCCACAGCTCCGGATATTGCGCCGCCAGCATCACCGTGGCGATCTGGGTCTTGTCCCCGATTTCCGCCAGGAAGAATGCAATCAGTGTGGTCAGGAACGGCCCGAACTTGCGGGAGGTGCTGGCTTCGTCATCGTCGAGTTTATCTGGCACCAGGGTCCACAGCGCGGTGGCGCAGAAGCTGGCCGCGAGAATCCAGTGCAATACCGCATCCGAGAAGAAACTTCCGAACCAGGCCCCCACGGCACCGGCCGCCGCATGGTTGGCCAGGGTCGCGGCAACGATGCCGGCGATGATCGGCCAGGGCTTGCGAAAGCGTGCGGCAAGGATGAGCGCGAGCAGTTGCGTCTTGTCGCCGATTTCGGCCAAGGCAACGATTGCGGTAGGAACGAGTAATGAATCCAGCATCAGGTAGGCTTCCAGGGGCGGGTCGACACGGCTATGACACGTACAGCCTTCCCGCCCCGGGTAAGGTGTGCGTGTCATAGGTCTTGTCAAACCCCGGTCCGTCTGTGCGGACTCCTGGGTCGCATACGCCATGGCCTGTTGACCAAGTATGTTGACGTATGCCGGACGAGCGTGGCGCTCGTGGGAGACTACTCCCCTAGGACGGAGCGGATTCTGCCTAGGCAAAATCCATTCGGCAAGCCTTCTTTTTCAAATAGCCATCAGCCTCGCTTGGCGCGGTAGATGCGAAAACCATTGCCCTCGGCCTTGACTGCACACACGCCCAGGTGCTCCTCGATCAACGGCTGGTACTTAAGGAAACTGTTGGCAACCAGGCGAAGTTCGCCACCTTTTGCCAGATGTTTCGCCGCTTTTCGCAGCAGGTTCTCTGTGGCGAAATAGTCGGTGTGCACGCCGACATGGAACGGTGGGTTGCTCAAGATTGCATTCAACCCCATCGGCGCGGCGTCGATGCCGTCACCGGTCAATACCTCCGCTTCCAGGCCGTTGGCGGCCAGGGTCAAGCGGCTGCTGGCGGCGGCGAAAGCATCCACATCCAGCATCGTCACGGTATTGTGCGGGTAGCGACGTTTGACCGCCGCCCCCAGTACACCAGCGCCGCAACCGAAGTCGAGCAAATGGCCGCTCGGCAGTTTGTCCAAGTGCTCCAGCAATAACTCGGTGCCGCGATCCAGACGGCCGTGGCTGAACACGCCCGGCAGGCTCACCACCTTCAGCGGTCCCTCCGCCAGGGGCACCTCAAACACCTGCGCCAGGCTCTCCAGCTCGACCGCTTGCGGCGCGTTGGCCACGGTGATTTGCCACAGCTGGCAATGCCGCGCGCTGTCGAGCTTGCGTGGTTTGCCGAAGGGAATCATCTGTTTGGCGGCACTTTCGATACCGCCTTTTTTCTCCCCCACCAGGAACAGCTCGGCGCCGGGCAGGCGTGCGGCCACGGCGTTGAGCAGGTAGTCGGTGAGCTCCTTGGATTTGGGCAGGAAGATCACCGCTGCATCAAACCCACGCTCGGGCACGTTCACGCCGAATTGGCTGCGCTCCGGGAAGCGTGCTTCGAGCGCCGCCTGGTCGCCGGCATGCCAGCACCAGCCGTGGGCGTTGGGCAGCCGACCCAGCAGGTCATCGGCGGGCAAGCCCACCAGCAGCAGGTTGCCTTGAAAAAGTTCGGCCTGACGAAGCAGTACTTCACTGCGCGGATCCATGGTCTGCTCCTTGAAAAGGGGCGCAGTTTATCAACTGACGACGCGCAGCGGGGCGCCGCTGAAAAAGCCCCGGGCGTTTTCTGCCAGTTGGCCGACGATACGCTGGCGCGCTTCACGGCTGCCCCAGGCATTGTGGGGCGTGACGATCAATCGAGGAATATCGCCGGCCAGCAACGGGTTGCCATTGACCGGAGGCTCAACACTCAGCACATCGGTCGCTGCGCCGCCCAGGTGGCCGCTGCGCAAGGCATCGACCAGGGCTTGTTCGTTGATCAAACCACCACGGGCGGTGTTGACGATAAACGCGCCGGGCTTGAGCAGCGCCAATTCACGGGCGCCGATGAAGTCACGGGTGTGTTCATTGAGCGGGCAGTGCAAGGTGAGTGCGTCCACCTGCGCCAGCAATTCATCCAGCGGCACGCGGTCGGCACGGGCAGGGCGCCCGGGAATCGCGCCGAGTAGCACGCGCATCCCGAAGGCTTCGGCCAGGCGCGCCACGGCACTGCCCAACTCGCCATGGCCCAGCAGGCCGAGGGTCTTGCCTTCCAGCTCGACAATCGGGTGGTCCAGCAGGCAGAACTGCTTGGCCTCCTGCCATTTGCCGGCAGTCACATCCCGCTGATAGTCCTTCAGCCGCGTCGCCAGGTGGAGCAACAGCATGATCGTGTGCTGCGCCACCGACGGTGTGCCGTAGCCCTGGCAGTTGCTCACGGTGATGCCATGGGCGCGGGCGGCTTCCAGGTCAATGTTGTTGGTGCCGGTGGCCGAAACCAAGATCAACTTGAGTTCCGGGCAGGCCGCCAGGGTTTCGCGATTGAGTGGGATTTTGTTACTGATCGCCACCTGCGCGCCTTGCAGGCGCTCGACCACATTCTGCGGCGTGGTGCCCGTCAACAGCTGCAAGTCGCTGAAACTGTCCCGCAACTCGCTGAGGTCGAGGTCGCCCAGATCCAGGGAGGGGTGATCAAGGAAGACGGCGCGGCGATTGTTCGTCATCAACTGTACCTTTTGCGACAGGGTTCGAAGGCGTAATCTGCCGAGCCTATCAGATGAAATAATCCGTTACTTAATGGAGTGAGTATGTACGCCGCCGAGTTTTTGACCGTAGCCCTGATTCACTTGCTGGCGGTGGCCAGCCCCGGCCCGGATTTCGCGGTGGTAGTGCGCGAGAGTGTGACCCACGGCCGCCGCGCCGGAACCTGGACTGCGTTGGGCGTGGGCTCGGCGATTTTCCTGCACGTGGGCTATTCGTTGCTCGGCATCGGCCTGATCGTGTCCCAGTCCATCGTGTTGTTCAACGCACTGAAATGGGCGGCGGCCGCCTACCTGCTGTACATCGGCTTCAAGGCCCTGCGCGCCAAACCAGCCAAGCCTGCCGCCGAGGGCGAGTTGCACCGCGAAGCGGGCGAGCGTACCCCGCGTGGCGCGTTTACCGCAGGCTTCGTCACCAACGGCCTGAACCCCAAGGCGACGTTGTTCTTCCTGTCGCTGTTCACCGTGGTGATCAACCCGCACACGCCGCTGGCGATCCAGGCCGGTTACGGCGTGTACCTGGCGGTGGCGACGGCGTTGTGGTTCTGCCTGGTGGCCATGCTGTTCAGCCAGCAACGCGTGCGCGCGGGTTTTGCGCGGATGGGGCATTGGTTTGATCGGACCATGGGAGCGGTGTTGATTGCGATTGGGGTGAAGTTGGCGTTTACCAGCGTGAAATAGGGCGGATGCTGGCGCAAAGCTAGCATTTGCGGCGGTCTGCAAATCATTCCTTTGGCTGATTTAGCTGAAACATAACCTCTCTACAGTGCAGGTCTTCAAGCCAAGACCGTGCAGTCATAAAAGGGATTCGTATGTTGCAGACCCGTGTTATTCCGCCCGCCGAAGGTGCGTATCAATACCCGCTGTTGATCAAGCGCCTGTTGATGTCCGGTACCCGTTACGAGAAGACCCGGGAAATCGTCTACCGCGACAAGCTGCGCTACACCTACCCGACCTTGATCGAGCGGGTCGCGCGCTTGGCTAACGTGCTCACCGAAGCCGGAGTCAAGGCCGGTGACACGGTGGCGGTGATGGATTGGGACAGTCATCGTTACCTGGAATGCATGTTCGCCATCCCGATGATCGGCGCGGTAATCCACACCATCAACGTGCGCCTGTCGCCGGAACAGATTCTCTACACCATGAACCACGCCGAGGACCGCTTCGTACTGGTCAACAGCGAGTTCGTGGGGCTCTACCAGGCCATTGCCGGGCAGCTCACCACCGTCGATAAGACCCTGCTGCTCACTGACGGCGAAGCCAAGACCGCCGAGCTGCCCAACCTGGTGGGTGAGTATGAAACCCTGTTGGCTGCCGCCAGCCCGAAGTACGACTTCCAGGACTTCGACGAACACTCCGTCGCCACCACCTTCTACACCACCGGCACCACCGGTAACCCCAAGGGCGTGTACTTCACTCATCGCCAGTTGGTGCTGCACACCATCGGCGTGGCGACCATCATGGGCAGCGTCGACAGCGTGCGCCTGCTGGGCACCAACGACGTGTACATGCCGATCACGCCGATGTTCCACGTGCATGCCTGGGGCCTGCCGTATGTGGCGACCATGCTCGGCCTGAAACAGGTCTACCCCGGCCGCTACGACCCGGAATACCTGGTGGAGCTGTGGCGCAAGGAGAAGGTCACCTTCTCCCACTGCGTGCCGACCATCCTGCAAATGGTGCTCAACGCCAAGGCCGCCCAAGGCGTGGATTTTGGCGGTTGGAAAATCGTCATCGGTGGCAGCGCCCTCAACCGTACGCTGTATGAGGCGGCAAAGGCCCGTGGGATTCAACTGACCGCCGCGTACGGCATGTCCGAGACCGGTCCGCTGGTGTCCTGCGCCCACCTCAACGAAGAACTGATGGCCGGCACCGAGGACGAGCGCATCACCTACCGCATCAAGGCCGGTGTGCCTGGGCCATTGGTGGAGGCGGCGATCATGGACGCTGAGGGTAACTTTCTGCCCGCCGACGGCGAGTCCCAGGGCGAGTTGGTCCTGCGCGCGCCGTGGCTGACCGAGGGTTATTACAACGAGCCGCAGAAGGGCGCCGAGCTGTGGGCGGGCGGCTGGATGCACACGGGCGACGTGGCCACCCTCGATGCATTTGGCGTGATCGATATTCGCGACCGCATCAAGGATGTGATCAAGACCGGCGGCGAGTGGATCTCCTCCCTGGCCCTCGAAGACTTGGTAAGCCGTCACCCGGCGGTACGCGAAGTAGCGGTGGTGGGCATCGCCGACCCGCAGTGGGGCGAGCGCCCGTTTGCGTTGTTGGTGGTGCGTGATGGCCATGAGATTGGGGCTCGCGAGCTCAAGGAACATCTCAAGCCTTTTGTCGAATTGGGCCATTTGAGCAAGTGGGCGATTCCGAGCCAGATTGCCGTTGTTACGGAAATTCCCAAGACCAGTGTCGGCAAGCTCGACAAAAAACGTATCCGCGTTGACATCATTGAATGGCAGGCCAACAACAGCACCTTCCTGTCCACCCTCTGAGCTGATTTGCCGTGCCCTCGTGGCACGGCGATGCTCTATCTCGCGCCTTCACTTGTGATTTGCCAATTTTCAGCCATCCTTGCCGCGTCGGCCTTCGCCGACATGGCGAAAGGACTGTGGCAGACGGGTTGGTGATGCAAATCACACTTTAGAGGGATCAAGCGGTACCCCCTGCTGGCTATAGTCCCACCCAGAGTTTTTCAAGGATGCGTCGCTTCGGGCCATGGAGGTTCAGTTGCCAGGCGGCATTGGAATCGTTGTATTCCGGCCGTTACAAGCATCACAGAAAGAACTCACTGCCATAACAATAATGCACATGGAGTAGCGTCGATGACCTCAGTAAACCAGTTCTGGCGCCGGGCAAGACTGCCCCTGGCCGTCAGTCTCGCCTCTACGCTCGCCGGGCCCGCATTCGGCGTCAGTTTCAATATCGGTGAAATCGAAGGGAGTTTTGACTCGTCGCTGTCTGTGGGGGCGAGCTGGTCGACAGCCAAGCCCAACCGTGACCTCATTGGCGTCAACAATGGTGGCAAGGGATTGTCCCAGACCTCCGATGACGGCCACTTGAACTTCAAGCGTGGGGAAACGTTTTCGAAGATATTCAAGGGTATCCACGATCTGGAACTGAAGTACGGCGATACCGGTGTGTTTGTGCGCGGCAAGTACTGGTATGACTTCGAACTCAAGGATGAAAGCCGTGAGTTCAAGGACATCAGCGATAACAACCGCAAAGAGGGCGCCAAGTCTTCTGGTGGGCAGATTCTTGATGCGTTTATCTACCACAACTATTCCATTGCCGATCAGCCCGGCAACGTGCGGTTCGGTAAGCAGGTAGTGAGCTGGGGTGAAAGCACCTTCATCGGCGGCGGCATCAACTCCGTCAACCCGATCGACGTGTCCGCATTCCGTCGTCCGGGTGCCGAAATCAAGGAAGGCTTGATTCCGGTCAACATGTTCTATGTGTCGCAAACCCTGACCGATAACTTGTCGGCAGAAGCGTTTTATCAGTTGGAATGGGACCAGACCGTTACGGATAACTGCGGGACGTTCTTCTCTCAGCCTGATGTTATTTCCGATGGCTGTACGGACAACCTCCGACTGCTCAGCAAACGTTCGTTCCTCGCGACTCAGCCTGGCGCGTTACCGCTGCTGAACAACTTTGGGGTCAACGTTAACGAAGAGGGCGTGCTGGTCAAGCGTGGGCCTGATCGTGATGCGCGCGACAGTGGTCAATTCGGCGTGGCGTTTCACTATAACTACGAACCGCTGGACACCGAGTTCGGCGCCTACTTCATGAACTATCACAGCCGGGCTCCGATTTTCAGTGCGCGGGGGGCGTCGGCTGCGACTTATGCAGCGGCCAACTCTCTGACACCTACGCCGGCGGTGGGCCTGCGTCCGCTCATTGTCGCGGGTAACTCCAGCTACTTTGTCGAGTACCCAGAGGATATCCGCCTTTATGGCTTGAGCTTCTCCACGACGTTACCTACCGGCACGGCATGGAGCGGAGAACTCAGCTACCGACCAAACGCTCCGGTGCAACTCAATACCACTGACATCCTCTACGCGGGCGTCACGCCGCTGATTGGTCTGGGCGCTGCTTCTCCGCTCAAGGGTGCTGCCGACACGGACCTGAACGGCTATCGCCGTAAGGAAATCACTCAGTTCCAGACAACCTTCACGCACTTTTTCGATCAGGTCATGGGTGCCAGTCGTCTTACGCTGGTCGGCGAAGTGGGCGTGACGCATGTGGGGGGCTTGGAAAGCCGCGACAAAGCGCGTTACGGGCGTGACCCTGTGTACGGCCCTGGACAAGGTGCTCTCTGTGCAACGCTTAACTCCGGCACGATCACCGGTGCCGGTCCTGGTGCCGATGCCAGCAACCGTACGGCTAACTGCAACAATGATGGCTTCACCACCTCCACTTCCTGGGGCTACCGTGGCCGCGCAATCTGGGAATACCCGGATGTCTTTGCCGGTGTGAATCTCAAACCCAACGTGGCGTGGTCCCATGACGTGAGCGGTTATTCGCCAGGTCCTGGTGGCAACTTTGAAGAGGGTCGCAAAGCGGTGAGCCTGGGGTTGGATGCTGAGTATCAGAACACCTACACAGCGAGCCTTGCCTATACCAACTTCTTTGGGGGCGACTTCAATACCTCGAGTGACCGCGACTTCGTCGCCCTGAGCTTCGGCGCGAACTTCTAAGCACACTGTATTTTCAGGAAGACCAGAACATGAAAATAACCAAAAGTCTGTTGCACGTGGGTGTGCTTGGACTGTCGATCCTGGCGAGCAATGTCATGGCGGCAGTGTCGGCGGATGAAGCCGCCAAGCTGGGCACGACCCTGACACCGATGGGTGCGGAAATGGCCGGTAACGCCGCCGGCACCATCCCGAAATGGTCGCCGATGCCGACCAACGCCGGCGCCGTGGATGCCAAAGGTTTCCTCGCCAACCCTTACGCCAGTGAGCAGCCGCAGTTCACCATCACCGCGCAGAACGTCGAGCAGTACAAAGACAAGCTGGCACCGGGGCAGTACGCGATGTTCAAGCGTTACCCGGAAACCTTCAAGATGCCGGTCTACCCAACTCATCGCGGCGCTACCGTGCCGGCCGATGTGTTCGCATCCATCAAGAAGAACGCCACCACCACCAACCTGGTGTCTGGCGGCAACGGCCTGGAGAACTTCGAAACCGCCATACCGTTCCCTATCCCGAAAAGCGGTGTGGAAGTGATCTGGAACCACATCACCCGTTATCGCGGGGGCAGCGTGACTCGTCTGGTGACCCAGGCCACGCCGCAAACCAACGGTTCCTACAGCTTGGTGTACTTCCGCGACCAGTTCGTGTTCCGCGACAAGATGAAGGACTTCGACCCGAAAAACCCAGGCAACATCCTGTTCTACTTCAAGCAGCAAGTGACCGCGCCGGCACGTCTGGCCGGTGGTGTGCTGCTGGTGCACGAAACCCTGGACCAGGTGAAGGAGCCGCGTTCGGCGTGGGTCTACAACGCCGGCCAGCGCCGTGTGCGCCGGGCACCGCAAGTGTCCTATGACGGGCCGGGTACCGCCGCCGATGGCCTGCGGACCTCCGACAACCTCGACATGTACAACGGTGCGCCGGACCGCTACGACTGGAAACTGGAAGGCAAGAAGGAAATCTACATCGCCTCCAACAGCTACAAGATCGACGATCCGAAGCTCAAGTACGCCGACATCATCAAGGCCGGCCACATCAACCAGGACCTGACACGCTACGAGCTGCGCCGTGTCTGGCACGTGGTCGCCACCTTGAAGGAAGGCCAGCGCCATATCTATGCCAAGCGTGACTTTTACATCGACGAAGACACCTGGCAAGCCGCAGTGATCGACCACTACGACGGCCGTGGCCAACTGTGGCGCGTTGCCGAGGCCCATGCCGAGAACTACTACGACAAGCAAGTACCGTGGTACGCCCTCGAAACCCTCTACGACCTGCAGTCCGGCCGTTACCTGGCACTGGGCATGAAGAACGAAGAGAAACAGGCCTATGACTTCGGCTTCACCGCCACCACCAGCGACTTCACCCCAGCGGCCCTGCGCCAGGAAGGTGTTCGCTAAATTCCACTAGCGCCTCAATGTGGGAGGGGGCTTACCCCCGATAGCGATGTGACAGTCAGCGCATGCATTGACTGATCCGCCTCTATCGGGAGCAAGCCCCCTCCCACTTTTTGTTTGTGGCGATATTTCTTGTCTCAGTTCTTTTTCAGGCAAATGTTGCAAAGATCTACAAACTCGCCGCTTTTACCGCTAGTCTGCGGTCATCTGCAATGCCGACAACAGCCTTCTACAAGAGCCCGGCGATGACTGATCTGTCCCGAATCCAAGGGCCCGCCAGTGCGGTAATCCCGACCCTGGAAGGCCGCTTCTACAGGCCTCCTCTACCCGACGGCTACGTGCTGCGCCCGCGGCTGTGTGAACGGCTGAGCGCCGGCCTGGAAGGGCGGTTGCTGCTGGTCAGCGCACCGGCTGGGTTCGGCAAGAGTTCGTTGGCGGTGGAGTTCTGCCAGGGCCTGCCGGCTCACTGGCAAAGCCTGTGGCTGGGCCTGAGCCCCCGGGACAACGAGCCCGGGCGTTTTCTTGAGCGTCTGCTCGAAGGGTTGCAGCACTACTTCCCGGCACTCGGCACCCAATCCCTGGGCCTGCTGAAAATGCGCCAGCGGCACCAACCCTTTGCATTTGAAGAATGGCTCGATGGTCTGCTCGATGAGCTGACCGTGCACCTGTCCACCTGTGCGCCTTTATTGCTGGTGCTGGATGACTACCATCTGGCCCAGGGACCGGTGCTGGACCGTTGCCTGCAATTTTTCCTCAACCATTTGCCCGATGGCCTGGTGCTGCTGGTCACCAGCCGCCAGCGCCCGGACTGGCATCTGGCGCGCTTGCGGTTGTCACGGCATTTGCTGGAGTTGCACGAGCAAGACCTGCGCCTGACCCATGCCGAATCCCAGGCCTTGCTGGATCGCCACAGCAATTCCTTGAGTGGTGAAGCCCTCGACAACCTCATCCGCCGCAGCGAAGGCTGGGTGGCCGGCCTGCGCTTTTGGTTGCTGGCGGCCTCCGAAGCCGGCAACGAGGACGCCCTGCCGCAAAGCCTGCACGGTGGGGAAGGGCTGATCCGCGACTACCTGCTGGAAGAAGTGATCGACTGCCTGCCGCCCGAAGTGCAAGCGTTCCTGTTCGACACCGCGCCCCAGGACCGTTTTTGCAGCGAGTTGTGCGATGCCGTGCGCGAAGCTCATGACAGCGCCGAGATCCTGCGTTACCTGCAAGCCCACCAGGTGTTCCTGGTGCCCTTGGACGAACAGGGGCATTGGTACCGTTATCACCATTTGTTCTCCGACCTGCTGCGCACCCGCCGCGCGAGCAGCAATGTATTGCCGGCCGCCAGCCTGCACCTGCGCGCGTGCCGTTGGTTCAACGCCCAGGGCTTGATCGACGAGGCGGTGGAGCAAGCATTGCGCGCCGGGCACCTCGACGTGGCGGCCAACCTGGTGCAGAACCTGTCCGAAGAACAACTGCTGGCCGAGCAGAATGTCGGCATGTTGCTGCGCTGGAAAATGGACTTGCCCGACAGCCTGCTGATCAGCACGCCGCGTCTGATTGTGCTGTACAGCTGGGCATTGGGGTTGGCCTGCCAGTTGGATGCGGCGGAGGAGTTATCCGCGTACCTCAGTCGCTTCCTGCCGGCGCCCTCGGCCACTGCACAGCGCTCGATGCTGGCCCAGTGGCTGGCGCTGAGCGGGATTATCGCCCGCGGCCGAGGTGAGCGTGAGTTGACTCAGCGCTATTGCAGCGAGGCGTTGGAAAGCCTGCCGCAACGGCGTTACGGCCAGCGCCTGGTGTGCCTGTCGACCCTGTCCAACCTGGCCATCGCTGATGGCGATTTGTGGCGTGCCCGTGGTCTGAACCGTGAATCCCTGGAACTGGCGCAGCGCGTCGGCAACCCATTGTTCGAAGCCCTGGCCCATTACGACCGTGCACGGGTACTACAGGCCCGTGGCGAAATCCTGCGCGCCCTCGATGAGGTGCGCCAGGGCCAGCAGCGCCTGCACGGCCTGGCACCGCAGCGACTGTATGCGGTGCGTGCGCGGCTGTCGCTCTACGAAGGCTACTTGCTGTTGGTGCGTAACCAGTCCGAAGCCGGCATCGCCCACCTGCGCGCGGGCGTGGCCGAGGCGCGGGCCTGTCGCGATATCAGCGTGCTGATCGGCCATTGCGTGATCGCCAGCTTCGAAGGGCGGCGCCATGACTTTCCCAGAGCCTTCGCCGAACTCGCCGAAGCCGAGCGTTTGATGCATATCTGGGATGTGCCGCCGATCTACTACCTGGCGATGATTACCCTGATCAAATGCGAACTGTGGCTGGCCCAAGGCCGCACCGACCTGGCGGATGCCTGGCTGACGCGGCTGGGCCAGACCTACAACGGCGAAAAAGCCGCCGCTGCACCGGAATTCCACCCGCACCTGCCGCAACATATCGGGCTGCAACAAGCCGCCCTCGATGCCGTGCGCCATCAGCCCCAGGCGGCGCTGGAGCGGCTTGAAGAATTGGCGCAACAGGCCCGCAACAGCGGGCGCCAGATGATTGCTCTGATGGCGCTGACCCAGCAGGCCCAGTTGCTGCTCGAGTGCGGTCAGGAAGCCAGGGCGCGGCCGGTGCTGGCCCAGGCGTTTGAGGCGGGCGCCGGGGGCGCGTTACAGCCGTTCCAACGCTTGTTGGACGGGTATCCGGACTGGATGCGCGAGCAATTGGGCAAAGACCCGCAAGGTCCGCTGCACCAGAGGCTGCTCGCACTTCTCCCGGCGGTTGTGACGCCCGAGGTCACGACCAGCCACGAAACCCTGAGCACGCGCGAGCTGGCGGTCTTGCAACTGATCGCCCAAGGCTGCTCTAACCAGGAGATCAGCAACCAGCTGTTTATCTCCCTGCACACCGTCAAGACCCACGCCAGCCACATCAACAGCAAACTTGGGGTGGAGCGGCGCACCCAGGCCGTGGCGCGAGCCAAGGCGATGGGCTTGCTGGCGTAAGTGCTGGGCGGTTTACGGTGCCGTCGGGCACTGGCCGGCTGACCTGTCGACCGCCTGCCTGACCTGAGCGGCAAAGCGCTTGATATTGTTTTGATGGGCGAGCACCACGTCATCGATGCTCGGCCCGGCGGGCGACTGCAATGTGGTCCGGCAGGTCAGCGGCGGGCGCTCGGTGCCGCCGGCCGGGCGTAGGCGCCATTTGACGTCGAGCAGCGCGTACTGGCCGGGTACGGAGTCAAAGCGCTGTACTTCAAGACGCAGCAACATCGATTGCCGAGGTTTGCTGTTGGCCAGTTGGTCCACCAGCGCACTCCTCAACTCATCCGCGAGGCTCGCGGCCCACCACTGGGTTTCCAGGATCGCCACGCCACTGTCGCCCTGGCGGATCACAATCTGCGGTCGGTCGACCTGGGGTGGAACGGTGATGCTTTCAATCCGGAGGGTGCCTGCGTCGGCTCCAGTGGCCGTATTCCAGTGCGCCGGGGTCAGCGTATGAAAGGTAATCGGAGTACTGCTGCACGCCGCCAGCAACATGAACATGCCGATCAAGGTGATTTTCAACGGAAACGTCATGGCGCTTGCTCCAGGGGTCATTTGCGCGGAGGTCCTTGCAGGTCCAGGGGCGCGGCGTTGTCGGGGCGACCGCGTATCAGCGATTCCGGGTGACGGCCCAGGTAGTCCGACAGTTCGCGCAGCGAGCGCGACATACGGCCCAGTTCATCCAGGGTCTGGGTCAGCTGCTCGCGCTGCGGTGAATCCTCGGCCAGGGTCGAGCTGGCCGATTGCAGCGTCTTGCTCACGTCAGCCAGGGTGTTCTGAACGCCGGGCAGGGTTTTGGCGTTGAATTGGGTCAGGCCTTTGCGCAGCTCGACCAGGTTGCTGTCGAGGTTGCCGGCAATGCGTTCGATCGGCAGTTGGTTGATCTTGTTGACGATGCTCTCGAGTTTTTCCTGCAACTGCTCCAGGTTGCCGGGAATGGTTGGAATGCTGACTGGGCGCAGGCTGGGGTCAAATTTGACCTTCTCGGCTTTCGGGTAGAAGTCCAGCGCGATGTATAACTGGCCGGTCAGCAAGTTGCCACTGCGCGCCTGGGCGCGCAGGCCATTTTCGATGAACGAACCGATCAGCCGTACGCCGGCGGCCTCGTCGTTGGGATTATGGTTCATGACCTTGAGCAGCTTGGTGTGGGCCTGCCCGAGCAACTGTGGATAGATCACGATGCCGACGTTGAGTGGGAAGCTGCGTTTATTGGCATCGAAGTCCAGGTTGATCGACACCACTTTGCCAAACTCGACACCGAGGAATTCCACTGGCGCACCGACCTTGAGCCCGCGCAAAGCCTGGTCGAATCGCAGGACCATGTATTGGCCCTCGCCGCTGGGTGGGGCGAGGGCGCTGTCTTGATCGTCGAAGAGCTCAAAGGTACGTGCTTCGTCGGCCGGTTTGTCGTTCGGGCTGTACGGCGGCGCCCGAAAGGCGATGCCACCGACCAGCATGGACGAGAGCGATTCGGTCTTCAGCGCAAAGCCATTGGCGCCCACGCTCAGGTCAACCCCGCTGGCATTCCAGAAACGCGTGTTTTCGGTGACATAGGCATCATTGGGCGCATGCACGAACACCTCGACATTGACACCCTTGCCTTCGGCATCCAGCTCGTAGGCCACCACCTGGCCGACCTCGATTTTGCGGTAGTACACCGGTGAGCCGATATCCAGCGAACCAAGGGTCTGCGTGTGCAGCGTGAAACGCTTGCCCGGTTCGCCGTAGGTGATGGGCGGCGGGTTTTCCAGGCCTTTGAACTGCTTGGCACGTGTCTCCGATTGGCCTATGTCGGCACCGATGTAGTCGCCGGAGAGCAGGGTGTCGATGCCGGATACACCGCCGGCGCCGATACGCGGGCGCACCACCCAGAACTGCGAGTCGGCGCGGGTGAAGCTTTCGGCCTGCTTGGCCAGTTGAACGGTGGCGTTGACGCTTTTCTGGTCGTCACTCAAGGCGACGTCGGTCACTTGGCCGATCACCACGTTGCGGTACTTGACCTCGGTTTTATTCGCGGTCAAACCGCTGCCGGTCTTGAAATTGAGGGTGATGGTCGGGCCCTGCTGGAGGACGCTGTGTACCACCAGCGAAATCCCCACCAGCACCGCGACGATCGGCACGATCCACACCAGCGAAACGCTGAAGCGCCGTGTCTTGATCGCAGGTGACCCTGGGGCTTGGGGGGTGTCAGTGGGATGTGACGTCATCCGAGGTCTCCTTGTTGTGCGGGTTTTCCCAGATCAGCCTCGGATCGAAGCTCATGGCGGCCAGCATGGTAAACACCACCACCAGGCCGAAAAACAGGATGCCCAGGCGCGGCTCGATGGTGCCCAGGGCCTGGAACTTCACCAGTGCGGCCACCAGCGCAACCACGATGACATCCAGCATGGACCAGTAACCAATCAGTTCGACGAAGCGGAACAGCTTCGAACGTTCCTTGCGTGCCCAAAGGCTATTGCGCTGCACGGTGACCAGCAGCAGGGTCAGGGACACAAACTTGATGCCGGGCACAGCGATGCTGGCGATGAAAATAATCAGCGCAATGTCCCACGCGCCATGCTGCCAGAACTCCAGGACCCCGCTCATGATGGTGCTGTCCGCCCCTGAGCCGAGCATGGTGGTGTTCATCACCGGCAGGAGGTTGGCCGGCACATAGAACGCCAGCGCGGTGAGCATGTAGGCCCAGGTGCGTGTCAGGGAACTGACCTTGCGCCGGTGCAAGGGCGCACCGCAGCGTTCGCATTCGGTCGGCCCGGCGCGCATGTCGCAGGACAATCCGCAGCTGTGACAGAGGCACAGATCGAGCTCACTGGCCGTCGGTGGTGTGTTCATACGGTGTCCCATAGGTCGCGCACATCACGTCCGGCAATGCGGATCAGCAACAGGCTGAGCACGGCCAGGGCAAACAGGCCGGTGCCGGGTATCACATCAAGCATGCCGGCCAGCTTGAACACCGCCACCATTGCCCCGAGCAGGCACACCTCCAGCATGCTCCAGGGCCGGAGCGCCTCCAGCCAACGCATGCACAGCCGGAACGCCGGTGAGCGCTTGCCCGCGAGGGCGAAACTCAAGACCCACGTCAATAGCAGCAACTGGAACACGGGCGCGATGATGATGGAAATGGCCGCCACCAGCGCGATAAAGGTGATCGGCCCCAGGCTCAGCGCTACTACCGAATCCCATAACGTGGCGCTGCTTTTCAGGCCTTGCAGGCTGATACTCATCACGGGATAGAAATTGGCGAAAGTCCACAGCACCGCAGCCGTCAGCGTCAGGGCGAGGCGCTGTTGCACCGACAGGCCGTTGTAGCGCTGGAGTACGCCAGCGCACCGTATGCAGTGGGCTTTTTGATGTCTGGCGAGCGTGACTTTTTCGTAAACACAGTCGCAGTGCTCGCAGATGATCAGTTGATTCGCCATGGAGATCGCTCCAACGCGGCACAGTGGCGGGGGGCTGGGTTGTTTTTCGATGGTGTGGGCAAGCTTAGCAGTCGCTGCTCTTCAGGTCTGGCACCTCGTCAACCATACTGTGCGGAATATGCCATAGAGCCCGCAGGAGCACCGATGAACATTGAAAAAGCCGCGTTGATCCGCGAAACCTTTCCGGTCGGCCCGTTGCAGTGCAACTGCACGATCATTGGCGACCCCATCACCAAAAAGGCCATCGTGGTCGACCCGGGTGGCAATCATGAATTGATCCTGGCACGTCTCGATGCACTGGGCCTGAAAGTGGTGAGCATCATCCACACCCATGCCCATCTCGATCACTTCCTGGCCTCGGGGCAATTGAAGGAGAAGACCGGTGCCACCCTGCACCTGCACAAGGAAGACCAGTTTCTCTGGGACAACCTGGAGATGCAGTGCCAGATGTTTGGTGTGCCCTACACTCCGGTGCCGTCGCCGGATCGCTGGCTGGCCGATGATGAAGAGTTGGCCTGTGGGTGCGGTGTGGCGCTGCATACACCGGGGCATACGCCAGGCTCGATGAGCTTCTGGTTTGCCGATGCCCAACTGCTGATTGCCGGGGACACGCTGTTTCGGCGCGGGGTAGGGCGTACGGATTTGTGGGGCGGGGACCAGGCGACGATCGTGCGTTCGATCAAGCAACGGCTCTACACGCTGGATGAGGGCGCGACGGTGGTGACCGGGCATGGCCCGGACACGCGCCTGGGTGACGAGATGCGTGAGAACCCGTTTGTGCGGGCGTGAAGCAATGGTTCAAACGGCAATCCGCTGTAGCAAAAACACAGGCCGCGTTCAGCATGTGTCTGCTACGGTTTCTGTAGCAACGCAAGTCCCGAACGTTTTGTTACAGGTCGGGGCGTGTACACGGAATTTTTACCGTTTGTCGCGTTCCAAACTCGGCACGGGTCCATTGCCAATGTCCTTTGCACCACAGAATGCAAAAAGTAGGAGCTCCCTTCATGTTCACTCCGCGTCGTCTGCTTGTTGTCGCTACCGCCGTAGCCTTGTTGTCCGGCTGCGCTTCACCTAATCCTTATGACGGCAGCAGCCAGGGACAGGCGAATAATGAATCCAGCGGTATGAGCAAGACCGCCAAGTATGGTGGCCTGGGTGCCCTGGCCGGTGCATTGGCGGGGGCTGCCATCGACCATAACAACCGTGGCAAGGGCGCGCTCATTGGTGCAGTGGTTGCGGGTGCCGGCGCCGCGGGCTATGGCTACTACGCCGACCAGCAGGAAAAGAAACTGCGCGAAAGCATGGCCAATACCGGGGTTGAAGTTCAGCGCCAGGGCGACCAGATCAAGCTGATCATGCCGGGTAACATCACCTTCGCCACCAACTCGGACGCGATCTCCAGCAGCTTTTACCAGCCGCTGAACAACTTGGCCAACTCCCTCAAGCAGTTCAACCAGAACACCATCCAGATCGTGGGTTACACCGATAGCACCGGCAGCCGCCAACTGAATATGGACCTGTCCCAGCGCCGTGCCCAGAGCGTGGCCAACTACCTGACTTCCCAAGGCGTCAACGGTGCGAACCTCAGCGCACGCGGTGCCGGCCCGGATAACCCGATTGCCAGCAACGCCGACGTCAATGGCCGTGCCCAGAACCGTCGGGTAGAAGTGAACCTCGGTCCGATCCCGGGCCAGCAGTACGGCCAACCTGGCGCGCAGCAACAAGTGCCGCAGCAGAACAACCAGTTCCAGGGCAACCCGTACCAGCAGTACCAATAAACGCTGCTCACTAAAAAGGGCGCCATGCAGTGAATGCATGGCGCCCTTTTTTATAGCTGCCGCTTACATCAATCGATGTATTCGAACACCTTCACGATCTTCTGCACGCCGGACACGCCCTGAACCAGGTTGGCTGCGCGCGTGGCTTCCGCCTGGGTCAGCAGGCCCATCAGGTAGACGATGCCGTTATCGGTAACGACTTTGATCCGCGAGCCGGGAATCGCGTTGTCGGTCAGCATCTGCGCCTTGATCTTGGTAGTCAGCAGGGCGTCGTTGCTGATGGCCAATAGGGTGATCGGGTCCATCACCTGCAATTCGTTGTGGACCTTCTTGACTCGTTGTACGGCCGAGGCGGCTTGTTCGGCCTGGGCCTTGAGGTCGGCGCGTGGCGTTTGGCCTGCGAGCAGTACCACGCCGTTGAAGCTGGTCACGACGATACGTGAAGCACCGTTGCCCAGGTCCGTGGCGGCTTTGGCAATGTTGACTTCGACCTTGGTTTCGATCAGCGAGTCGTCAATCTTGCTACCGAAGGTGCGGGTGCCCTTGTCATCCTGAATAGGGGTGTCACGTGTCGCAGTGATTGCCGTGCTGCAGCCGCTGATGCCGAGGCACAACGTAATGGCCAAAAGGCCGAGGCGGTTAACGGTCATTCTTCACTCCCAAACAGTTGGCTGTCGATCAGATCGCACAGGCAGTGGATCGCCAGCAGGTGGACTTCCTGAATACGTGCGGTGACATTGGCCGGGACGCGAATCTCCACATCTTCGGGCAGCAGCAGCGAGGCCATGCCGCCACCGTCGCGTCCGGTCAATGCTACGACAATCATTTCGCGATCATGTGCGGCCTGGATCGCTTGAATAATATTCGCCGAGTTGCCGCTGGTGGAAATCGCCAGCAGCACATCGCCTGGTTGGCCCAGGGCGCGGATCTGCTTGGAGAAAATTTCGTTGTAGCTGTAGTCGTTGGCGATCGAGGTGATCGTCGACGAATCGGTGGTCAAGGCGATGGCCGGCAGGCTCGGGCGCTCACGCTCGAAGCGGTTGAGCAGCTCCGACGAAAAATGCTGGGCATCGCCGGCCGAACCGCCGTTGCCGCACGAAAGCATTTTGCCCTCGTTGAGCAAGGCATTGACCATGACCTGACTGGCTTGCTCGATGTGCGGTGCAAGTACGTCCATCGCCTGTTGCTTGGTGTCGATGCTGGCCTGGAAAAGCTGGCGAATTCGGGATTGCATGTCCATCTGTGTGACCTTAAGTAGCGCGGCTGTTTGGCACAGAAATGTGCAGCCCGCAAAGCAAAGAGCAAAAGTGTGTGATGAAGGTGTCCGGCGAATCAGCTGTCGAAGGCATTTTGCAGCCAGTTCAGATCAACTTGACCAGACGGTGTGCTTTCCATGGCAACCACATCGAAACGGCAGGGGGCGTCGGCCCAGCGATGCTCTTTTTGCAGGAAAAACTGCGCAGCGAGTATCAGCTTCTGACGCTTGCGCCCGTCGATACTGGCGAGCGCGCCACCCCATTGTGCGTGTTTTCTGTAGCGGACTTCGACGAATACTACTGTATCGCCGTCAAGCATGACCAGATCAAGCTCGCCGCGTTTACACAACCAGTTCTGCGCCAGCAGGCGCAGACCCTGTTGTTGCAAGTGTTTCAGCGCTTGAAGTTCGGCATCCTTGCCGCTTTGTGCAGTGGACCGCTCCGGCATCAGCGCGGGGTGTCCGGCAGGCGTTGGATCTCGCCACCGACGAACTTCGCCCATGGCATCTGGCGATCGACGCGCTGGTTGGTGCTGATGCCCAGGTTGCCCGAGAGACCGTCAACCCGTGTATCCGGCAGCGCCTTCAACTGGCCCAGGCGCGGTGCCAGGCGGTAGGCGTCGACGCCCATCGCATACAGGCGGCCAAGGCTGCCATTGGCTTGCGGCCATTGTGCGGCAACCTGGTTGCGCAGCGGGTCGGTGGTGTTGAGCAGCCAAGGGGTTTCGCAGAACATCACGTTGGTCATGTCCAGGTACTGGTTCTTGTCGCCGCTGGCGCTGAACACATGGGACGTGGCGTACACCGGCACATCACCGGCGTACTGGAAGTTCAGGGTCGGCTTGATCTGCTGGGCCAACTGCGGGGTAACGGCCAGGAAGATGAACTCGATGTCCTGGCGACGTGACGGCTGTGCCGCTACGTCTGTGCCCACTGTGCTTTGCAGGCTCTTGGCGCGACCTTCGCTTTTACGCAGTTGGAACAGGTCGGCGATTTGCTGGGCGAGGGCGACCGGCTGGTCGACATACTCAACACCGACAACCGTGCCACCGTTGGCTTCCCAATCCTGGCGGAAGGCCTTGTAGACACGCTCGCCCCATTCGCCACGGGGCACCATGGCAGCAGCGCGATGCAGGCCATCGGCACGGGCGCGGCGCGACACTTCGCGGGCTTCGTCTTCAGCGGCCAGGCCGAACTGGAACAGTTGCGGTGGGCTCTGGTCGGTTTCGCTGTAGTTCAGCGCGAGGGTGGTGATCGGCAATTGAGGGCGCGCACTGAGTTGTTTGACCAGCGGCTTCTCCAGCGGGCCGACCACCAGTTGCACGCCGGCGGCCTGGGCCTTGGCGTAGAAGTCGTCGATGGAGGTCAGGCGCGAACTGTCATAGAACTCGATGGCCGGTGGCTTCTGCCCGGCTTGTTCAGCCTGGTAGTGCGCCGCCATGAAGCCTTCGCGCAGCGCCTTGCCGACGGAGGCCAGTGGGCCTTCCTGCGGCAGTAGCAGGGCGATCTTGTTTAAGGGCTGGCTGGCCAGCTCCTTGAGCTTGGTCAGCGGGGTTGGCAGTTGCACGGCAGCCGGGTGGCCTGGGTTCTGTGCGCGCCAGGTGTCGATAGCGGCCTGTTGTTGCTCGAGCGTACCGGCGCCCTTGACCGCCTGGGCCAGGGTGATCCAGCCGTCCAGGGTCGGGTTGCCGCTGGCTTGCAGTTGTTCTGCAGGCAGTGCGGCAATCAAGGTCCAGATGGCGTCGTGATTGCTTTTGGCGGCATCGCCGCTGAGCAGTGACGCCATGGCAACGCGCTCGCGAGCAGCGGCCAGGGTCTGGCCATCGGCTTCATAAGCGCGGGCGTGCACGGTGCCGGTGCGGATCTGCTGTTCGGTCGGCAGCTCCTTCAGGCTTTGCAGGCTCGGATGGTTCAAGGCGGTCAACGCGGCCTTGGGCTGGTTGCGCGTCATGGCCAATTCGGCGGCCAGGGTGCTGGCAAAGACTTGCGCGGCTGGCTTGAGGACATCCAGGGACACTTGCGCAAGAATCTGCGACGAGCGGCCGGGGTTGTTCTGGCGGTAGGCCATGTCTGCCGCACTCAGGCGCAGCAATGCGGCCTTTTCTGGTGTCTTGGCGGTGGTGGCCTGTTCGAGCAGTTGCTCGATACTGGCGTCCGGGGTCCGTGGAAGGTCGCCAAGGCTGGACGAGGGCGAGCTGGCGCAAGCGGCCAGTAAGGCAGCGAGGCAGAGGGCGGAGAGCAGCCGCAGGCAAGCGATCATGTAAGTGTTCCTGATACCGATCAAATTAGCGTGGAATTGTACCCAAGCACTGGCCCAGGCGCGATGTTACTGGCGTGAAACCTTTGATTTAGGTCGTGCAAATGTTGCTGTTGGCAATTGATGGCAGAAAAGGCATCGGCCGTGATGGCATATTTTCAAGGCGCCTACGCGCTACAATATGGCTTTTGCCAACCATCGAGGTGTGCGCTTTGACTGCTCCAGGTCCTTTGAATTCCACTGCAGGCTCGCTTTTTGTCGTGGCGACGCCCATTGGCAACCTGGACGACATCAGTGCCCGAGCACTGAAAGTGTTGCGCGAGGTTAAATTGATCGCGGCCGAAGACACCCGGCACTCCCAGCGCTTGATGCAGCATTTTGGTATCAGCACACCACTGGCGGCCTGCCACGAACACAATGAGCGCGAAGAAGGCAGCCGCTTTATTGTCCGCCTGTTGGCCGGTGACGATGTCGCACTGATCTCCGATGCGGGGACGCCGCTGATCTCCGATCCGGGCTATCACCTGGTTCGCCAGGCGCGGGCCGCAGGTATCAATGTAGTACCTGTTCCCGGGGCGTGCGCGCTGATAGCGGCGTTGTCGGCGGCGGGCCTGCCCTCGGATCGCTTTATCTTCGAAGGTTTCCTGCCGGCCAAGGCGGTGGGGCGCCGTGCCCGTCTCCAGGCGGTAAAGGAAGAACCGCGCACCCTGATCTTCTACGAAGCCCCGCACCGTATCCTCGAATGCCTGCAGGACATGGAGCTGGTGTTTGGTGGCGAGCGTCTTGCGTTGCTGGCGCGTGAACTGACCAAGACGTTCGAAACCCTCAAGGGCTTGCCGCTGGAAGAACTGCGCGCGTTTGTCGAAGGCGACAGCAATCAGCAGCGTGGAGAGTGCGTGGTGCTGGTGGCAGGCTGGACAGCACCGGAGGCGGAAGACGCAGTCGGCAGCGAGGCCATGCGTGTCCTCGACCTGTTGCTCAAGGAGATGCCCCTCAAGCGCGCGGCGGCGTTGGCGGCGGAAATTACCGGTGTACGCAAGAATGTGCTGTATCAAGTTGCGCTGGATAAACAGAAAGCCGAATAGTTCCGGGGTTAAACCGGTATTCCGTCCGAACGTGATGGCAATGCTGCACTTTTAATACTTGTCCTGAGGCCGCCGTGCCGTTAACCTGCGCGGCGGAGAGTCGATTGGACAGTCGCTGCCCTCTATGAAAATTAGGGGGGGGAGGAAAGTCCGGGCTCCATAGGGCGAAGTGCCAGGTAATGCCTGGGGGGCGTGAGCCTACGGAAAGTGCCACAGAAAATAACCGCCTAAGCATTTCGGTGCCGGTAAGGGTGAAAAGGTGCGGTAAGAGCGCACCGCACGACTGGCAACAGTTCGTGGCTAGGTAAACCCCACTTGGAGCAAGACCAAATAGGGTCCCAAGGCGTGGCCCGCGCTGGGACCGGGTAGGTTGCTAAAGATGTCCAGTGATGGCCATCGTAGACGAATGACTGTTCAAGACAGAACCCGGCTTATAGATCGACTCTCCACCTTTTTCCTTCTGTGCGAATCTCGGACAGAAAACCGGTAGTAACGCAAGAAACCCTCCCTGCCAAATCATTGGCAGATGCATCTTCGTAATACCAAAAAAATCTTACTCTTAATAAATTACTTTAACTTTGAGCTGTAGCTCTTTGAGCTATTTGTGCTTATCGAGCCAAAAACACCGCCGAACTCTGGTTTCTCCTCCTTTTACGCTCCTAAATCTCCGATCTGTAAGGCTTTTCCTTGAATCCGCGCCTTGACGGTGTGGTGGGCGCATTCCTATAGTGTGCGCAAGTGGCGGAAAGTGGCACAAAGTGGGTTTTTTGAACGTAAAACGCTAAAATTTGGAGAAACGCATCTGTGTTTCGCGGAGCTAACGCTATCAGTCTCGATGCAAAAGGCCGTCTCGCCATGCCGAGCCGGTATCGTGACGAGCTGATTTCGCGAAGTTCCGGGCAGTTGATCATCACCATTGATGCCGTTGACCCTTGTTTATGTGTTTACCCCCTCGATGAGTGGGAGTTGATTGAGACCAAGTTGCGTGCCCTGCCTTCATTGCGTGAAGAAAACCGCCGCCTGCAGCGTTTGCTGATTGGTAATGCCGTCGACCTCGAGCTCGATGGCAGTGGTCGTTTCCTGGTGCCCCCGCGTTTGCGCGAGTACGCCAAGCTGGATAAGCGCGCGATGCTGGTCGGCCAACTGAACAAGTTCCAATTGTGGGACGAAGATGCCTGGGATGCTGTTTCTGCAGCTGACCTGGCTGCTATTCAACAACCGGGCGCCATGCCTGATGAACTGCGTGATTTGATCCTGTGACTATTGATAGCGGCTTTAACCACATCACCGTACTGCTTGACGAAGCCGTTGAGGCTCTCGCCGTACGCGCGGATGGCTGCTATTTGGACGGTACCTTCGGCAGGGGCGGGCATAGCCGGTTGATACTCAGCCAGCTCGGGCCCGACGGCAAGCTCCTCGGGTTTGACAAAGACCCCCAAGCGATTGCCACCGGGCAAGCGCTAGCGGCCGAAGACGGCCGCTTTGTCGTTGTGCAGCGCAGCTTTGCCGAGCTGGGTGCCGAAGTCGCCGAGCGCGGCATGGCGGGCAAGGTGGCCGGGGTTTTGCTCGACCTGGGCGTGTCTTCGCCGCAGCTCGATGACCCGGAGCGCGGGTTCAGCTTCATGAACGACGGCCCCCTCGACATGCGCATGGACCCTACCCGTGGCGTCAGTGCCGCGCAGTTCATTGCCACCGCGCCGGTGGAAGAAATTGCCCGCGTGTTCAAGGAGTACGGTGAAGAACGCTTCGCCGGCCGCATGGCCCGTGCCGTGGTGGAGCGCCGCGAAATCCAGCCGTTCGAGCGCACCGCCGACCTGGCCGAAGTGCTTAAAGTCGCCAACCCAGCGTGGGAAAAGGGCAAAAACCCGGCGACCCGTGCGTTCCAGGGCCTGCGTATTCACGTCAACAACGAATTGGGCGACCTGGAGGCTGGCCTTGAGGCTGCCCTTGAGGCGCTGGAAGTGGGCGGTCGCCTGGTGGTGATCAGTTTCCACTCCCTGGAAGACCGCATCGTCAAGCTGTTCATGCGCCGCCTGGTCAAGGGCGAGTCCGATAACCTGCCGCGCAACCTGCCGGTACGTTTCGAAGCCTTTGTGCCGAAAATCAAAATCCATGGCAAAGCGCAGTTCGCTTCCGAAGCCGAACTCAAGGCCAACCCACGTTCCCGTAGCGCCGTCATGCGCGTTGCGGAGAAGCTGCGGTGAGCAAGCTTTTCGCCAAGCCCCTCCCGGGCGGCAGCTTCTTTATGTTGCTGCTGTTTGTCGGCGTGCTGGTGTCCGCAATTGCGGTGTCCTACAGCGCCCACTACAACCGTCAACTGCTCAATACCCTCTATGGGGAATTGAGCGTGCGTGACAAAGCGCAGGCGGAGTGGGGCCGGTTGATCCTCGAGCAAAGCACCTGGACGGCCCATAGCCGTATCGAAGTGCTGGCCACCGAACAGCTGAAAATGCACATCCCGGGCGCGGCCGAAGTTCGCATGGTGGCGCCATGATGAAACTTGAAGGTGCACTCTACCCATGGCGCTTCCGCCTGATGCTCGGCTTGCTGGCATTGATGGTGGGGGCGATTACCTGGCGGATCATCGACCTGCAAGTGGTCGATCGTGACTTCCTGATCGGCCAGGGCGATGCCCGTAGCCTGCGTCATATTCCGATCCCTGCGCACCGCGGCCTGATCACCGACCGTAACGGCGAGCCGTTGGCGGTGAGTACGCCGGTGACCACCCTGTGGGCCAACGCCAAGGAATTGCAGGTTGCCAAGGACAAGTGGCCGCAACTGGCTGCCGCCCTGGGCCAGGACCCGAAAGCCTTGGCCGAGCGCCTTGAAGCCCAGGCAAATAAAGAATTTATCTACCTCGTTCGCGGCCTTACCCCCGAGCAAGGCCAGCAAGTGCTCGACCTTAAAGTCCCCGGTGTCTACGGCATCGAGGAATTCCGTCGTTTCTACCCGGCCGGTGAAACCACTGCCCATATGGTGGGTTTTACCGACATCGATGATCACGGTCGTGAAGGCGTGGAACTCGCCTACGATGAATGGCTCGCCGGGGTTCCCGGCAAACGACAAGTCATCAAGGATCGGCGCGGCAGACTGATCAAGGATGTCCAGGTCACCAAGAACGCCAAGGCCGGTAAGCCCTTGGCGTTGTCGATTGACCTGCGCCTGCAATATCTGGCCAACCGCGAGCTGCGTAACGCGATCATCGAGAACGGCGCAAAGGCCGGTAGCCTGGTGATCATGGACGTGAAGACCGGCGAGATCCTCGCCATGGTCAACCAGCCGACCTACAACCCGAACAACCGTCGCAACCTGCAACCGGCGATGATGCGTAACCGCGCAATGATCGACGTGTTCGAGCCGGGTTCGACCATGAAAGCCATCTCCATGAGTGCCGCCCTGGAAACCGGTCGCTGGAAGCCCAGCGACAAGGTCGAGGTGTATCCGGGTACTTTGCAGCTGGGTAAATACACCATTCGTGACGTGTCCCGTACTGAAGGTCCGGTGCTGGATTTGACAGGTATCCTGATCAACTCCAGTAACGTGGGCATGAGTAAGGTCGCCTTCGATATCGGTGGTGAAACCATCTACCACCTCGCGCAGAAGATCGGCCTGGGGCAACCCACCGGCCTGGATTTTCCAGGTGAGCGCGTCGGCAACCTGCCCAACTACCGCGAATGGAAAAAAGCCGAGACCGCCACGCTTTCCTACGGCTACGGCCTGTCGGTGACCGCGATCCAACTGGCCCATGCCTTCTCCGTGCTGGCCAACAACGGTCGCATGGTGCCGCTGAGCCTGATCCACGTCGATGAGGCGCCGAAAGCAACCCAGGTGATCCCTGAAAACGTCGCCAAGACCATGCAAGGCATGCTGCAACAAGTGATCGAAGCGCCGCGCGGTGTATTCCGCGCCCAGGTGCCGGCGTATCACGTGGCGGGCAAGTCCGGTACCGCGCGTAAAACGTCGGTCGGCACCAAGGGCTATGCCGAAAACTCCTACCGCTCGCTGTTCGCCGGATTCGGCCCGATGAGCGACCCGCGCTACGCCATCGTCGTTGTGATCGATGAGCCGAGCAAAGCCGGTTACTTCGGTGGCCTGGTATCGGCGCCGGTGTTCAGCAAAGTGATGTCCGGCACCCTGCGCCTGATGAACATCACGCCGGATAACCTGCCGCCGACCCAACAAGCGAATGCCGGACCACCGGCCGCTGCAGTAAAAGCCAATGGAGGGCGCGGCTGATGTCTCTTAGCCTGAACAAGATTTTTGCCCACGCCGGCCGCGATCTGCTGATTCGCGAGTTGACCCTGGACAGCCGTAACGTGCGCGCTGGCGACCTGTTCCTGGCGGTGCCGGGCGGCAAGTACGATGGCCGTGCGCACATCGCCGACGCCTTGCAGCGCGGCGCGGCTGCCGTGGCGTATGAAGTGGAAGGCGCCACCGTGCTGCCGATCACCGACGTGCCGCTGATTCCGGTCAAGGGTCTGGCCAAGCAGCTGTCCGATATTGCCGGGCGCTTTTATGGTGACCCTAGCCGTCACCTCAATCTGGTGGGCGTGACGGGCACCAACGGCAAGACCAGCGTGACCCAGTTGGTTGCCCAAGCCCTTGATCTGCTGGGCCAGCACTGCGGCATTGTCGGCACCCTGGGCACCGGTTTTTATGGCGCGCTGCAAAGCGGCCTGCACACCACGCCGAACCCTATCGCCGTGCAAGCGACCCTGGCCGACCTGAAGAAGGCCGGTGCCAAGGCGGTTGCCATGGAAGTGTCGTCCCACGGCCTGGACCAGGGCCGCGTCACCGCCCTGGCCTTTGATGTGGCGGTGATGACCAACCTGTCCCGCGATCACCTGGATTATCACGGCACCATGGAGGCGTACGCCGCCGCCAAGGCCAAGCTGTTTGCCTGGAATGACCTCAAGTGCCGGGTGGTCAATCTGGATGACGCCTTTGGTCGCCAACTGGCCGCCCAAGACAGCGAAGCGCGCCTGATCACCTACAGCCTGGAAGACTCCAGGGCGTACCTGTATTGCCGTGAAGCCCAATTCAATGACGAAGGCGTGCGCGCCACGCTGGTGACGCCTCAGGGCGAGCACCACTTGCGCAGCACCCTGCTCGGGCGTTTCAACCTGAGCAACGTACTCGCCGCCATCGGCGCGTTGCTCGGCCTGGATTACGCCCTCGACGAAATCCTCAAGGTACTGCCGAAGCTGGACGGCCCGGCCGGTCGCATGCAGCGCCTGGGTGGGGGTACTCAACCGTTGGTGGTGGTCGATTACGCCCATACCCCGGACGCCCTGGAAAAAGTCCTCGAAGCCTTGCGCCCTCACGCCAAGGGCAAATTGCTTTGCCTGTTCGGCTGCGGTGGTGATCGTGATCGCGGCAAGCGTCCGTTGATGGCCGAGATCGTCGAGCGTCTGGCCGATGGTGTAGTGGTCACCGATGACAACCCACGCAGCGAAGATCCGAGCCGGATTTTCGATGATATCCGCACCGGCTTCAAAGACGCGTCCAAGGCCACCTTCGTTGCCGGTCGCGGCGTGGCAATTGCCCAGTTGATCGCCAGTGCCGGCGCTGACGACGTGGTCGTGTTGGCCGGTAAAGGGCACGAGGATTACCAGGAAATCAACGGCGAGCGTCATGCCTTCTCCGATCTGGTCGAGGCCGATCACGCCTTGACCGCCTGGGAGGTCGCCCATGCTTAAGGCGATGACGTTCAGCGAACTGACTCAAGCCCTGTCGGCACGCTTACTGTCGAGCGATTGCAGCTTCAGCGGCGTGAGCATCGACAGCCGTGCTATCAAACTGGGGCAACTGTTTGTCGCCCTGGCCGGCCCGCGTTTCGACGGTCACGACTACCTGAACGAAGTCGCCGCCAAAGGTGCCGTAGGTGCCTTGGTACAGCGCGAAGTGGCCGATGCCACCTTGCCGCAACTGCTGGTCGCCGATACTCGCCTGGCCCTCGGCCAATTGGGGGCGCTGAACCGCGCCGCTTTCGATAAGCCCGTTGCCGCCATCACCGGCTCCAGCGGCAAGACCACGGTCAAGGAACTGCTCGCCGGTGTCCTGCGTACGCGCGGCCCCGTGTTGGCGACCCGTGGCAACCTGAACAATGATTTCGGCGCTCCGCTGACCCTGCTCGAACTGGCCCCGGAACATACGGCGGCGGTGATCGAACTGGGGGCTTCGCGCATCGGCGAAATCGCCTACACCGTGGCGCTGACCAAGCCCCACGTTGCAATTATCAACAACGCCGGTACTGCCCACGTTGGCGAGTTCGGCGGCCCGGAAAAAATCGTTGAGGCCAAGGGTGAAATCCTTGAGGGCCTCGATGCATCGGGCACCGCAGTCTTGAACCTGGACGACAAGGCCTTCGAGACCTGGCGTGTACGCGCCGCCGGTCGCAAGGTCCTGACGTTTGCGGTGCTTAACGCAGCGGCTGATTTCCATGCCTCCAACATCACCGTCGATGCCCGTGGCTGCCCGTCCTTCACCTTGCACACCCCGCAAGGTGACGAACACGTACAACTGAATTTGTTGGGCAACCATAACGTCGCCAATGCCTTGGCCGCCGCCGCTGCCGCCCATGCCTTGGGCGTGTCGCTGTTCGGCATCGCCACAGGCCTGGGCGCGGTGCAACCGGTCAAGGGTCGTACCGTGGCGCAGTTGGCAACCAACGGCATGCGTGTGATTGATGACACCTACAACGCCAACCCATCCTCCATTAATGCCGCTGTAGACCTGCTCAAGGGTTTTGACGGTCGCAAGGTGCTGGTACTGGGTGATATCGGCGAATTGGGCGACTGGGCTGAACAAGGCCACCGCGAAGTCGGCGCGTATGCCGCAGGCAAAGTCGACGCCCTCTACGCCGTTGGCACGAACATGGCCCATGCGGTAAGCGCCTTCGGCCCCGGTGCGCGACATTTCGCAACCCAGGCCGAGTTGATCCAGGCGCTGGGCGTGGCAGAACAAGACAAACACACAACCATTTTGATCAAGGGATCGCGCAGCGCGGTGATGGAAAACGTCGTCGCGGCCTTGTGTGGCTCAAGTACGGAGAAACATTAATGCTGCTGCTGCTGGCTGAGTATCTGCAACAGTTCCACAAAGGCTTCGCGGTCTTTCAGTACCTGACCCTGCGCGGGATCCTGGGTGTGCTGACCGCGCTGTCTTTGTCGCTGTTTTTGGGGCCGTGGATGATCCGCACCCTGCAGAACCTGCAAATTGGTCAATCGGTTCGTAATGACGGCCCGCAGTCGCACCTGTCCAAGTCCGGCACCCCGACCATGGGCGGCGCGCTGATCCTCTCGTCCATCGGTATCAGCACCTTGCTGTGGGCTGACCTGCACAACCGCTACGTGTGGGTGGTGTTGCTGGTGACCCTGCTGTTCGGCGCCATCGGCTGGGTCGATGACTACCGCAAAGTGATCGAGAAAAACTCCAAGGGGCTGCCAAGCCGCTGGAAGTATTTCTGGCAGTCGGTGTTCGGCCTGGCCGCCGCGATCTTCCTCTACACCACCGCGCCAAGCGCCGTGGAAACCACCTTGATCATCCCGATGCTCAAGGACGCCAGCATCCCACTGGGCATCGGCTTCGTGGTGCTGACCTACTTCGTGATCGTCGGCTCAAGCAACGCGGTGAACCTGACCGACGGCCTCGACGGCCTGGCGATCATGCCGACGGTGATGGTAGGCGGCGCGCTGGGCATTTTCTGCTACCTGTCGGGTAACGTGAAATTCGCTGAGTACCTGCTGATCCCTTACGTGCCGGGCGCGGGTGAGCTGATCGTGTTCTGCGGTGCCCTGATCGGTGCCGGGCTGGGGTTCCTGTGGTTCAACACCTACCCCGCACAAGTCTTCATGGGTGACGTCGGCGCACTGGCGCTGGGCGCCGCCCTGGGCACCATCGCGGTGATCGTTCGCCAGGAAATCGTGCTGTTCATCATGGGCGGTGTCTTCGTGATGGAAACCCTGTCGGTGGTCATCCAGGTGGCGTCCTTCAAGTTGACCGGGCGCCGCGTGTTCCGCATGGCGCCGATTCACCACCACTTTGAACTCAAGGGCTGGCCTGAGCCGCGTGTGATTGTCCGTTTCTGGATCATCACCGTGATTCTGGTCCTGGTCGGCCTTGCCACCCTGAAACTGAGGTAGAAACGAGTGTCCCTGATCGCTTCAGACCACTTCCGCATCGTTGTCGGCCTCGGCAAGAGCGGCATGTCCCTGGTTCGCTTCCTGGCGAACCGGGGCACGTCGTTTGCCGTGGCCGATACGCGGGAAAATCCACCGGAGCTGGTCACGCTGCGCCGTGACTACCCGCACGTGGAAGTGCGTTGTGGCGAGTTGGATGTCGAGTTTCTGTGCCGCGCTGATGAGCTCTACGTGAGCCCCGGCCTGGCCCTGGCGACTCCGGCCCTGCAAGCCGCAGCGGCGCGTGGCGTGAAGCTGTCCGGCGACATCGACCTGTTCGCACGTAATGCGAAGGCGCCGATCGTGGCCATCAGCGGTTCCAACGCGAAAAGCACCGTGACCACCCTGGTCGGCGAGATGGCGATGGCGGCCGGCAAGCGCGTGGCCGTGGGCGGTAATCTCGGCACGCCGGCGTTGGACCTGCTCAGCGACGACATCGAGCTGTACGTGATGGAGCTGTCGAGCTTCCAACTGGAAACCACCCACGACCTGGGCGCTGAAGTGGCCACCGTGTTGAACGTCAGCGAAGACCACATGGACCGCTACAGCGGCCTGCCGGCGTACCACCTGGCCAAGCACCGGATCTTCCGCGGCGCCAAGCAATTTGTTGTCAATCGCCAGGACGCGCTGAGCCGTCCGCTGATGGGCGATGGCATGCCGTGCTGGACCTTCGGCCTTAGCAAACCCGACTTCAAGGCCTTCGGCATTCGTGAAGAGAACGGCGAGAAATACCTGGCCTTCGAATTCCAGAACCTGATGCCGGTGCGCGAGCTGAAAATTCGTGGCGCCCATAACCAGTCCAACGCCTTGGCCGCATTGGCGTTGGGGCATGCCGTGGGTTTGCCGTTCGACGCCATGCTGTCGAGCCTGCGCACCTTCGGCGGCCTTGAGCATCGTTGCCAGTGGGTACGCGACCTTAATGGTGTCAGTTACTACAACGACTCCAAAGCCACCAACGTGGGGGCCGCATTGGCCGCCATCGAAGGCCTGGGTGCCGATATCGACGGCAAACTTGTGCTGATCGCCGGTGGCGACGGCAAGGGTGCCGATTTCAAAGACCTCAAGGCACCGGCGGCTGCGCATTGCCGCGCCGTGGTGTTGATGGGCCGCGACTCCGATTTGATCGCCGCCGCGCTTGGCGACGCCGTGCCACAGGTGCGTGCCACCTCCCTGGGCGACGCCATTGCCCAGTGCCAAGCCCTGGCCCAACCAGGCGATGCGGTACTGCTGTCGCCGGCGTGCGCCAGTTTCGACATGTTCAAGAACTACGAAGAGCGTGGCCAGTTGTTCGCCCGCGCCGTGGAGGGCTTGGCATGAGCATTGATTTCAGAAACATCATCAAGCCGTACCCGTCGCCGATTATCACCGGGCGTGGCATCGACCTTGATTTCCCAATGCTCGCCGGTTGCCTCGCGCTGCTGGGCCTGGGCCTGGTGATGATCACCTCGGCCTCTTCCGAAGTGGCCGCCGTGCAGTCGGGCAACACCCTGTACATGATGATCCGTCACCTGGTGTACCTGATCATCGGCCTGGGCACGTGCATCGTGACCATGATGATCCCGATTGCCACCTGGCAGCGCCTGGGTTGGCTGATGCTGATCGGCGCGTTCGGCTTGCTGATCATGGTGATCCTGCCCGGCATCGGCCGTGAGGTGAACGGCTCCATGCGCTGGATCGGTTTCGGCGCGTTCAACGTGCAGCCGTCGGAAATCGCCAAGGTCTTCGTGGTGATCTACCTGGCCGGTTACCTGGTGCGTCGCCAGAAAGAAGTGCGCGAAAGCTGGATGGGCTTCTTCAAGCCATTTATCGTGCTGCTGCCCATGGCCGGCCTGTTGCTGATGGAACCCGACTTCGGCGCGACCGTCGTGATGATGGGCGCGGCGGCGGCGATGCTGTTCCTCGGTGGCGTGGGCTTGTTCCGCTTCAGCTTGATGGTGGTGCTGGCGGTGGCTGCGGTGACCATCCTGGTGCAGGCGCAACCCTACCGGATGGCGCGTCTGATCACCTTTACCGACCCTTGGTCCGACCAGTTCGGCTCCGGCTACCAATTGACTCAGGCATTGATCGCCTTCGGTCGCGGCGAATGGCTGGGCGTCGGCCTGGGCAACAGCGTGCAGAAGCAGTTCTACCTGCCGGAAGCGCACACCGACTTCGTGTTCTCCGTACTCGCCGAAGAACTCGGCGTGGTGGGGTCGCTGTGCACCGTCGCGCTGTTCGTATTCGTGTGTGTCCGCGGCATGTACATCGGCTTGTGGGCCGAAAGGGCTAAACAGTATTTCGCCGCTTACGTGGCGTACGGCTTGTCGTTCCTGTGGATCGGCCAGTTCCTGATCAACATCGGGGTGAACGTCGGCCTGCTGCCGACCAAGGGCCTGACCTTGCCGTTCCTCAGTTACGGCGGCAGTTCGTTGGTGATCTGCTGCGCCTGTCTTGGCTTGTTGCTGCGCATCGAGTGGGAGAGTCGAACCCACCTGGGCAGCGAAGAGATGGAGTTCAGCGAAAGCGACTTCGCCGAGGAGCCGACCCATGGGCGCTAACGTGCTGATCATGGCCGGCGGCACCGGGGGCCATGTGTTCCCGGCCCTGGCGTGCGCGCGGGAATTCCAGAACCGTGGCTACACCGTGCACTGGCTGGGTACACCGCGCGGCATCGAAAACGAGTTGGTACCGAATGCCGGTCTGTCGTTGCATCTGATCAACGTCACGGGCCTGCGCGGCAAGGGCAAATTGTCCCTGCTCAAGGCACCGTTCGTGTTGCTCAAGGCGGTGTGGCAGGCGCGCAAGGTCATCCGTGACTTGCAGCCGGTGTGCGTGCTCGGCTTCGGTGGTTATGTGACTGGCCCGGGTGGCGTCGCCGCCAGACTTGCTGGCGTGCCGGTGATCGTGCACGAGCAGAACGCCGTGGCCGGTACCGCCAACCGTTTGCTGGTGCCGTTGGCTGCGCGGGTGTGTGAAGCGTTTCCCAACACCTTCAGTGTGTCGGAAAAGCGCCGTACCACCGGCAACCCGGTGCGCACCGAGCTGTTTATGGACATCGCCCGCGAAGCACTCGCAGGGCGTAAGGCGCACCTGCTGATCCTGGGCGGAAGCCTGGGCGCCGAGCCGCTGAATAAATTGCTGCCGGAAGCCGTGGCGCAACTCCCTGTGGAATTGCGCCCGGAGATTTTCCACCAGGCCGGCAAGAACCACGATGAAGTCACCGCCACGCGTTATCGCGACGCGGGTGTGGAGGCCAATGTGCAGCCCTTCATCAAAGACATGGCCCATGCCTATGGCTGGGCCGACCTGGTGGTCTGTCGCGCGGGTGCGCTGACCGTCAGTGAACTGGCCGCCGCCGGTCTGCCGTCCTTGCTGGTGCCTTTGCCCCACGCCATCGACGATCACCAGACCCGCAACGCCGAATATTTGGCCGGGGAGGGCGCTGCCTTCCTGCTGCCGCAAAGAACGACTGGCGCCGCCGATTTGGCCGCACGCCTGACTGAGGTTTTGATGCAACCGGAACGACTCAACAACATGGCGAGCACTGCAAGCCGCCTGGCCAAACCTGACGCAACCCGCACCGTGGTCGATATCTGCCTGGAGGTGGCCCATGGTTGAGAATCAGAAAGCCATGCCACAACCGGAAATGCGCCGCATCCGTCGCATCCACTTCGTCGGTATCGGCGGCGTGGGCATGTGCGGTATCGCCGAAGTGTTGCTGAACCTGGGCTACCAGGTGTCCGGCTCGGACTTGAAAGAGTCGCCGGTCACCGAGCGCCTGAAGTCCTTTGGCGCGCAGATCTTTATCGGCCACCGCGCCGAGAACGCCGCCGACGCTGACGTGCTGGTGGTGTCGAGCGCCGTGAACACCTCCAACCCGGAAGTGGCCACCGCCCTCGAGCGCCGCATTCCCGTGGTGCCACGCGCCGAGATGCTCGCCGAGCTGATGCGCTATCGCCACGGCATCGCCGTCGCCGGTACCCATGGCAAGACCACCACCACCAGCCTGATCGCTTCGGTGTTCGCCGCCGGTGGCCTGGACCCGACCTTCGTGATCGGTGGCCGCCTGAATGCAGCCGGTACCAATGCCCAGCTCGGTACCAGCCGCTACCTGATCGCCGAAGCCGATGAAAGCGACGCCAGCTTCCTGCACCTGCAACCGCTGGTCGCCGTCGTCACCAACATCGACGAAGATCACATGGCTACCTACGACGGTGACTTCAACAAGTTGAAGAAAACCTTCGTCGAGTTCCTGCATAACCTGCCGTTCTACGGTTTGGCCGTGGTGTGCCTGGACGACCCGGTGGTGCGTGAAATCCTGCCGCAGGTCAAGCGTCCGACCGTGACCTACGGCTTCAGCGAAGACGCTGACGTGCGCGCAATCAATGTGCGCCAGGAAGGCATGCAGACCTACTTCACCGTGCTGCGTCCCGACCGTGAGCCGCTGGATGTGTCGGTGAACATGCCGGGCAACCACAACGTGTTGAATTCCCTGGCGACCATCTGCATCGCCTCCGATGAGGGCGTCAGCGATGAGGCCATCGTCGAAGGCCTGTCGCGCTTTGCTGGTGTCGGCAGGCGCTTCCAGGTCTACGGCCAACTGCCGGTGGAAGGCGGTGACGTGATGCTGGTGGACGACTACGGCCACCACCCGACCGAAGTCGCCGCAGTCATCAAGGCCGTACGGGGTGGTTGGCCGGAGCGTCGCCTGGTGATGATTTACCAGCCGCACCGCTACAGCCGCACCCGCGATTTGTACGACGATTTCGTCAATGTATTGGCCGATGCCAACGTACTGTTGTTGATGGAAGTCTATCCGGCCGGTGAAGAACCGATCCCGGGCGCCGACAGCCGCAAGCTGTGCAACAGCATTCGCCAGCGCGGCCAGTTGGACCCCATCTACATCGAGCGCGGTGTGGACCTGGCTCCGATCGTCAAACCGCTGCTGCGTGCTGGCGACATCCTGCTGTGCCAGGGTGCCGGTGATATCGGTGGCCTTGCCCCTAAACTATTGGCGAGCTCGCTGTTTGCCGCCGAAAAGGGGAGGTCGAAATGACCACTGACTACGGCTCCCTGTTCTCCACCATCACGCCTGCCGATTTCGGCCGCGTGGCCGTGCTGTTCGGCGGCAAGAGCGCCGAGCGCGAAGTGTCGCTCAAGTCCGGCAATGCCGTGCTCGAAGCGCTGCAAAGCGCCGGTGTGAATGCGTTCGGTATCGACGTGGGCGATGACTTCCTCGCCCGCCTGCAGGCCGAGAAGATCGACCGTGCCTTCATCATTCTGCACGGCCGTGGCGGTGAAGACGGCAGCATGCAGGGCCTGTTGGAGTGCGCCGGTATTCCTTATACCGGCAGCGGCATCCTTGCTTCGGCACTGGCCATGGACAAGTTGCGCACCAAGCAGGTGTGGCACAGCCTGGGCATTCCAACGCCGCGTCACAGTGTTCTGTGCAGTGAAGACGATTGTATTTCTGCAGCCAAGGAACTGGGCCTGCCTTTGATCGTCAAACCAGCCCATGAAGGCTCCAGTATCGGCATGGCTAAAGTGAACTCGGCCGCCGAATTGATCGACGCATGGAAAGCGGCAAGTACCTACGATTCGCAAGTGTTGGTGGAACAGTGGATCCAGGGTCCCGAGTACACCATCGCCACCCTGCGTGGCCAGGTATTGCCGCCTATCGCATTGGGCACACCCCACACCTTTTACGACTACGACGCCAAGTACGTGGCTTCCGATACTCAGTACCGGATCCCGTGCGGCCTGGACGCAACCAAAGAACAGGAATTGATGGACCTCACGGCGAAAGCCTGTGAGGCGTTGGGTATTGCCGGTTGGGCACGGGCAGACGTGATGCAGGATGACCAAGGGAATTTCTGGTTCCTGGAAGTCAACACTGCGCCGGGTATGACCGACCACAGCCTGGTACCTATGGCCGCTCGCGCAGCCGGCCTGGATTTCCAGCAGTTGGTGCTGGCAATTCTTGCCGCCAGCATTGAGCCAAGAGGCTAAGGACATGAAAGGCGCATCGCTTCGTCATCAGCCCCCACAAGCACCGAGCCGCAAGCCGGTGCCACGGGGTGCCAGTCGAATGGTGGCTAAAGAGCCGATGTCGGCGCGCCTGCCGAAAGCCAACTTTGGTTTCCTCAAGGCGCTGTTCTGGCCGGTGTTGCTGGTGGTGTTGGGCTTCGGCACTTACGAAGGTGCACAGCGTCTATTGCCCTATGCCGATCGGCCAATCACCAAGATCAGCGTGCAGGGCGACTTGAGCTACATCAGCCAGCAAGCGGTGCAGCAGCGTATTGGTCCATTCCTGGCCGCGAGCTTCTTCACCATCGACTTGGCCGGCATGCGCCGGGAGCTGGAACAGATGCCGTGGATCGCCCACGCCGAAGTCCGCCGCGTATGGCCGGACCAGGTGACGATCCGCCTGGAAGAACAACTGCCCGTGGCCCGTTGGGGCGAAGAGGCGCTGTTGAACAACCAGGGCCAGGCGTTCACCCCGCGTGAGCTGGCCAACTACGAGCACCTGCCGCAGCTGTTCGGGCCGCAGCGGGCGCAGCAGCAAGTGATGCAGCAGTACCAGGCCCTGAGCCAGATGCTGCGGCCAATGGGCTTCTCCATTGCACGCCTGGAATTGCGTGAACGGGGCAGCTGGTTTTTGACGACCGGGGCAGGCAGTTCCGGCCCGGGCATCCAGTTGTTGCTGGGACGCGACCGCTTGGTGGAAAAGATGCGCCGCTTCATCGCCATCTATGACAAGACCTTGAAAGAACAGATTACGAACATTGCGAGCGTCGACCTGCGTTACGCCAACGGCCTTGCCGTCGGCTGGCGTGAACCGGCTGCGCCCACGGCAGCGCAACCCGCTGTCGCGAAGAATTAAGAAGAGGCAGGACCCATGGCAAACGTGCAAAGCGGCAAAATGATCGTCGGTCTCGATATCGGCACCTCCAAGGTGGTGGCGCTGGTAGGCGAGGTCGGGGAAGACGGCACGATCGAAATCGTCGGTATTGGCACGCATCCGTCCCGTGGCCTGAAGAAGGGCGTGGTGGTCAACATCGAGTCCACCGTGCAATCGATCCAGCGCGCCATCGAAGAAGCGCAGCTGATGGCCGGTTGCCGGATTCACTCGGCGTTCGTCGGCGTGGCGGGCAACCATATCCGCAGCCTGAACTCCCACGGCATCGTGGCGATTCGCGACCGTGAAGTCAGCGCAGCCGACCTTGAGCGCGTCCTCGACGCCGCCCAGGCCGTGGCGATCCCGGCTGACCAGCGCGTGCTGCACACCCTGCCGCAGGACTACGTGATCGATAACCAGGAGGGCGTTCGTGAGCCCCTGGGCATGTCGGGCGTACGTTTGGAAGCCAAGGTCCACGTGGTGACCTGTGCCGTCAATGCCGCGCAGAACATTGAAAAATGCGTGCGCCGCTGCGGCCTGGAAATCGACGACATCATTCTCGAACAACTGGCTTCGGCCTACTCGGTACTGACCGACGACGAAAAAGAACTGGGCGTTTGCCTGGTGGACATCGGCGGCGGCACCACCGACATCGCGATCTTCACCGAGGGTGCGATTCGTCACACCGCGGTGATCCCGATTGCCGGCGACCAAGTCACCAACGATATCGCCATGGCGCTGCGTACGCCGACCCAGTACGCCGAAGAAATCAAGATCCGCTACGCCTGCGCCCTGGCCAAGCTGGCTGGTGCAGGTGAAACCATCAAGGTGCCAAGCGTGGGCGACCGTCCACCGCGCGAGCTGTCGCGCCAGGCCCTGGCCGAAGTGGTCGAGCCGCGCTACGACGAGCTGTTCACCCTGATCCAGGCTGAACTGCGTCGCAGCGGCTACGAAGATTTGATCCCGGCCGGCATCGTGCTGACCGGTGGCACCTCGAAGATGGAAGGCGCGGTCGAACTGGCCGAGGAAATCTTCCACATGCCGGTACGCCTGGGTGTTCCCCATGGCGTGAAAGGCCTGGGCGACGTGGTGCGCAACCCGATTTATTCCACCGGTGTGGGCTTGCTGTTGTACGGGCTGCAGAAGCAGACCGACGGCATTTCCCTGTCGGGCCCGAGCAACCGTGACAGCTACCGCAGCGACGACGAGGCCAAGGCGCCGTTGTTCGAGCGGTTGCAGGCTTGGGTAAAAGGCAATTTCTAAAGATTTACCGCAACACCGCAGCACCGAAACAAGCAGTAGGCGAAAAAACTAGAGAAAATGAAAGGAGAGGGAACATGTTCGAACTCGTAGACAACATCCCCGCCAGCCCGGTCATCAAAGTGATCGGTGTCGGCGGTGGCGGCGGCAACGCTGTCAACCATATGGTCAAGAGCAACATTGAAGGCGTTGAATTCATCTGCGCCAACACTGATGCCCAGGCGCTGAAAAGCATCGGCGCGCGGACCATCCTGCAATTGGGCACAGCCGTGACCAAGGGCCTCGGCGCTGGCGCCAATCCGGAAGTCGGCCGTCAAGCCGCCCTGGAAGACCGCGAGCGTATTGCCGAAGTGCTGCAGGGCACCAACATGGTGTTCATCACCACTGGCATGGGCGGCGGTACCGGTACCGGTGCAGCGCCGATCATTGCCGAAGTGGCCAAGGAAATGGGGATTCTGACGGTCGCTGTCGTGACTCGTCCGTTCCCGTTCGAAGGCCGCAAGCGCATGCAGATCGCCGACGAAGGTATCCGTCTGCTGTCTGAAAGCGTCGACTCGTTGATCACCATTCCCAACGAGAAGCTGCTGACCATCCTGGGCAAGGACGCAAGCCTGCTGTCCGCGTTCGCCAAGGCTGACGATGTACTGGCCGGTGCCGTTCGCGGTATCTCCGACATCATCAAGCGTCCAGGCATGATCAACGTCGACTTTGCCGACGTACGTACTGTCATGAGCGAAATGGGCATGGCAATGATGGGCACTGGCTGCGCCAGCGGTCCGAATCGTGCACGTGAAGCCACCGAAGCGGCCATCCGCAACCCGTTGCTGGAAGACGTGAACCTGCAAGGCGCACGCGGCATCCTGGTGAATATCACCGCCGGTCCTGACCTGTCCCTGGGTGAGTACTCCGACGTGGGTAGCATCATCGAAGCCTTCGCTTCCGAGCACGCCATGGTCAAAGTCGGTACCGTTATCGACCCGGACATGCGCGACGAACTGCACGTGACCGTGGTTGCTACCGGCCTGGGCGCAAAAATCGAGAAGCCTGTGAAGGTCATCGACAATACCGTTCATACCAGCCACGCCAGCCAAGCGGCTGCCGCTCCAGCGCCTTCGCGCCAGGAACTGCCGTCGGTGAACTACCGTGACCTGGACCGTCCGACCGTGATGCGCAACCAGGCTCAGGCCGGTGCTGCGGCGTCCCGTAGCCCGAATCCGCAAGATGATCTGGACTATCTGGATATCCCGGCATTCCTGCGTCGTCAGGCCGATTAATGGAATGTATCAGGGCTATGAAGGTGATTGGTGTTCAGCAAAGGTCTGGTCTGCTATTATCGCCAGCCTTTGTTGATACCAGTTCGCAATTTGCGCTGAAGCGGTCCAAGCCATGATTAAACAACGCACCCTGAAGAATATTATTCGTGCCACAGGTGTAGGTCTGCACTCCGGGGAGAAGGTATACCTGACCCTCAAGCCTGCACCTGTCGATACCGGCATCGTGTTTGTGCGTGCCGACCTGGACCCTGTGGTGCAGATTCCTGCTCGCGCGGAAAATGTTGGCGAAACCACGATGTCGACCACGTTGGTCAACGGTGACGTCAAAGTGGACACGGTGGAGCACTTGCTCTCGGCCATGGCCGGTTTGGGCATCGATAACGCCTACGTCGAGCTCTCCGCGTCCGAAGTCCCTATCATGGATGGCAGCGCTGGACCCTTCGTATTCTTGATTCAATCTGCCGGCCTGGAAGAACAGGACGCAGCCAAGAAGTTCATACGCATTCTGCGGGAAGTGACAGTAGAAGACGGCGACAAGCGCGCCACCTTCGTCCCGTTCGAAGGCTTTAAAGTGAGCTTTGAGATCGATTTCGATCACCCGGTATTCCGTGACCGCACCCAAAGTGCAAGCGTGGATTTTTCCAGCACTTCGTTCGTAAAAGAAGTCAGCCGCGCCCGTACTTTTGGTTTCATGAGTGACATCGAGTACCTGCGCAAGCACAACCTCGCACTCGGCGGCAGCGTTGAAAACGCCATTGTGGTCGACGCGGATGGTGTACTGAACGAAGACGGCCTTCGCTATGAAGACGAATTCGTGAAGCACAAGATCCTCGATGCAATCGGTGACCTCTACCTGCTGGGCAATAGCCTGATAGGCGAGTTCAAAGGCTTCAAGTCGGGCCACGCCCTTAACAACCAGCTGCTGCGCAAGTTGATTGAGCAGACAGACGCTTGGGAAGTCGTGACCTTCGAAGATGCCAGCACCGCACCGATCTCTTACATGCGTCCCGTTGCGGCGGTGTAAGTAACAACTCTCTTTCTTTAGTTTTTAAAGGCTGCCTTCGGGTGGCCTTTTTTATTGTCTGGACACTTCCCTTGCCGGGCAAGCCCGCTCGCCACGAGGGCCGCTTGCGCTATTCAGGCTGCCGAGGCATCCACAATCCGATTGCGCCCCGTGTGCTTGGCCTCATACAACGCCCGGTCCGCACTGAGCAGCAACGCCTCCAGGGACATACGGCTGCGCTTGTCCCAGGTGCTCATGCCGATGCTCGCCGTAATCGGCCGCTCATCCCCGGCCATCCTTGGCAAATGCTCGATGCTGCTGCGGATATGCTCGGCGATGACCCAGGCACCCTTCGCGTCCGTATGGGGCAGCACCACCGCGAATTCCTCGCCGCCATAGCGCGCCGCGAGATCAGCCGGGCGGCGGATATTGGCGCCTATCACCTGAGCCACAATGCGCAATGCCGCGTCTCCACCGTGATGGCCATGGCGGTCATTGAAGGCTTTGAAGTGGTCGACGTCGATCATCAGCACGGTCAGTGGTTCGAGCGAGCGTTGCGCGCGGTCCCATTCAAGGCGCAGGCGTTCATCCAGGATGCGACGGTTGGCCAAGCCGGTCAGCGCGTCGATGGCTGCCAGTTCTGACAGCACACGTTCCGCGCGATAGCGGCGTCGCAGTTCGCGGCGCAGCATCCAGGTCAGCCATAACAAACCGATACACAGGATGCCGGTGGCGCCACTGGTCAGTAGCGCAGCGCGTTTCCAGGGGGCGAATACATCCTGGCTGGACAGTGCCACCACCACAATCAGCGGTAGCTCACCCACATTGGTGAAGGTGTACAGACGCTCCTTGCCGCTGATGGCAGAGATGGCCTGGAAGGTGCCACTGCCTTCATGCAGTATCCTCTTGAAATTCGGTCGATCGCTCAGGTCCTTGTCGATCATGTCGCTTTCGAGCAGCGGCTGCTGGGCCAATAAAAAGCCTTTTTTATTAAGCAGGTTGACGCTGCTGCTGTTGCCGATGGTGACGGTGTTGAACAACTGGTCGAAATACGCCAGGCGCATGGTCGCGACCGCAACGCCAGCAAACTCACCGTTAGGCCCCGACACACGCCGGCTGAATGCCATGCGCCAGACCTGGTCGCAGTCGCAATGAATCTTGAACGGCCGGCTGATATACAAGCCGGCCTGGGCGTCCTTGGTATGCACCTGGAAGTAATCGCGGTTGGCAAAATTGCGCGGGGTGGGCTGCAGGGTGGAAGAATCGGCGATCACCGCGCCATTGGCATCCAACAACAGCACTTCACCTTTGAAAGGCGCGGCGGTGGACAGGTCAAACTGCACCAGGTGCTGGATATTCGCAGAAACCTGGGACAGATCCTCACGTTGCCTGGCAGCAATCAACCCCTTGAGGGCCAGGTCGTAGAGTTCGACGTTACGCAGCACGTCGGCATTGATCAACTGGGCAATATTGGTGGTTGAACGCGTCGCGGCCTGCAGGGTGCTGGCGTGTTCGCGAATCAGCAACACCGCGACGATGACCACGATCAGGGCGACGGTAAGGCCACTGCCCAGAAGCAGTAATAGCTCTGGGTGTGCCGGTAGGTTTCGAACGCGGGGTGGACTCATCGGGCAAACTTCAGCGGGACAATACTGGCAGTTTAGTTGTACCCGATGAAAATTAAATACTCGGTAAAAAAGAAAGATCCGAGTGTCAGAACACGTTGATCGGATAGTCGACGATCACCCGGTATTCATCCACATCCCGATCCACCGCCGAGTAGCCATTGCTGCCACGATTGGTCGCCCATTGCAGGCGCACCGCCAAGTCCTTGGCCTTGCCGCCCTGCACCACATACTTCAAATCGATATCCCGTTCCCAGTGTTTGGCGTCCTTGCCATCGGCGCTGTACCAGGCACTGTAGCCACGGCTTTGCGGGTCGACCTTGGTCAGGTCGGTCTTACCGCTGATGTAGGACACCGCCGAGGTCAGGCCGGGCATGCCGAGGCCGGCAAAGTCGTAGGCGTACTTGAGCTTCCACGAGCGTTCGTTGGGGCCGTTGAAGTCCGAGTATTGCTGGGAGTTGTCCAGGTACACGCTGTCGCCCTGGCTGATGTAGTCGAACGGCGTGTTGCCGTTGACCCGCTGGTAGGCGGCGGTGACGCTGTGGTGACCCACGCCGACGGTGAAATGCAGGCTATAGGTGTTGTTGTCGATATCACCGAGCAGCGACTGTCCGGTGTCCTGGGTGTGGTAGTAGTGCAGGCCCGGGTTGAGGCTGACCAGGTCGTTCAACGCGTAGGTGTAGTCCAGGTCGTAGTAGTACTGGTGCCACACGTCCTTGAGTTCGGAAGCGTACAGGTTGCTGGTCACTCCCGGGATGCCGCTGAACGACACGCCCGCCCAATTCATGTGCTGGCTGTCAGCGTTACTGGGCAATACGCCATAGCTGGTGCCGATGCGTCGGTGGCCGCTCTGGTTGTAGAGCTTGGTGAAGCTGGCCTGGCCGCCTTCGAGCAACCAGCCGTCGAAGCTGTGGTTAGTCAGGCTCACACCCCGGAAGGTCTGCGGCAGCATGCGCGTCATGCCGCCGGCGATCACCGGGTTGTTGAGGAACAGGTCACCGGCCTTCAACTCGGTATCGAAGGCGCGCATCTTCAAGGTACCCCCTGCGGTGGAGAACGAACCGGGCGCTTTACCGCTGCCGTCAGTGCTGCCGTAGGGAAGGATGCTGGAACCGTCGGTGCCGCCACCGCCGTCGAGCTTGAGGCCGAGCATGGCGTGGGCGTCCAGACCGAAGCCGACGGTGCCCTGGGTGTAGCCGGATTCGAAGGTGCCAATAAAACCTTGGCCCCACTCCTTGCTGTCATCGGTGTGGATGTCGCGACGGTCGCGGTTCATGTAATAGTTGCGGGTGTTGATGTTGAGGTGCGAGCCTTCGACGAATCCGTCGGCGGGAGTGGTGTCTGCCGCGTGGGCAAGGGGAACGATCGTTGCTGCAATCGCGAGGAATAACGGGGTGAGCGTCAGCGAGTTCTTCACCGGTACAGCTCCTTTGGTCAATCGAAAACGGCCAATGTCGTGGGGGTGTGCCTGGCCTTTTTTTACGGCAAAAAAAAGCCGCTGAAGTCAGCGGCTTTAAGACAGATTCCCAGTGTAGAGCCCTGGAAATAAGTCGAGGGAAATTCGGGTAAGCGGGTCAGCTGCCTTTGCCGTCGCGCTCATCGATGCGTCAAATTAACGCAGGCGAGCGCTGCGATACAGAGTGTAACAAGATAATGACTGTTGCCCAAATCGCAACAGTGATGCTGAAGGCCATGTGAGAGGTGTCTAGACCGGCAAGGTAATGCCGAAGGTATTGCCACTGACGTCGCTGCGCACGAACACATCGCCGCCATGCATCAGCGCAATTGCCTTGACGATGGCCAGGCCCAAACCGTGGTTCGCCCCGCTGTTGCTGCGCGACGCATCCACCCGATAGAAGCGTTCGAACAAGCGTGGCAGGTGTTCGCTGGCGATCACCTCGCCAGGGTTGGTCACGCCGATGGCGACCTGATGCTCCAGCACATCAATGTTCACGTCGATCACCTGCCCGGGCGCGGTGTGCTGCACCGCATTGCTCAGCAGGTTGATCAGGGCGCGGCGCAAGTGGGCTTTTTCGATCTGCACCTGGGCGTCGCCGTGGACCTGCACCCGGACCTGGGCGTCTTCGAGGATGAAGTCCAGGTAGTCGAGGGTGGTGGCGACCTCGTCGGCCAATGAGCTTTCAATCAGCTTGGTGGCCTTGCTGCCCTGGTCGGCGCTGGCGAGGAACAGCATGTCGTTGATGATCGAACGCAGGCGTTCCAGTTCCTCGAGGTTGGATTGCAGCACCTCGAAGTAATGCTCGGCCGAACGCCCGCGCGTCAGGGCAACCTGGGTCTGGCCGATCAGGTTGGTCAACGGCGAACGCAGTTCGTGGGCGACGTCGGCGTTGAACGACTCCAGTCGCGAGTAAGCCTGTTCCACGCGGTCTAGGGTGGCGTTGAATGAGTTGACGAACTGACTCAGCTCCGGCGGCAGCGGCGACAGTTGCAGGCGCCCGGAGAGCTTCGGCGGCGCCAGCTTCTGCGCTTCATCCGAAAGTTTGCTCAGCGGCTTGAGGCCAATGCGCGAAACCCAGAACCCCAGCAGCGCTGCCAGCACCACGCCGACCAGCGCCAGACTGACCAAAGCCACCAGCAGATGGTGCTGGGTGGCACGGAAGTTTTCGGTGTCGATGGCGATCATGAAACGCAACGGCGGGCGTAGGTCCTTGGCCGGGAACTGGCTCACCAGCACTTTGAATGGGTAGTCGCGCCCCGGCAGGCGCAGATCGCGCTTACCCGTTGGGCCTTCGGCGAAGGCGCGGATCTGCGCGTCGGGGTTGCCATACTCGTAGTTCGGATCGCTGCTGACGACCCAGAAGCGAATACGCTTGTCTTCCTCACCCAATAATTTGAGCTTGGCTTGAATCTTCACCCAATGGTCCGGTGTGCCGAAGCGGTTCACGGAGGATTCCAACACGCTGTAGCGCGCATCCAGCTCCGCCCCGGGTAGCAAGCCCAGGCTGCGGTCTACCTGCTGATACAGCGCGCCGCCGATCAACAGGAATATCAGCGCCGCCACCAGGGTGAACATGCTGCTGAGGCGCAGGGCAATGGAGTTAGCCGACACTGCGATTCTCCAGTACATAACCCATGCCGCGAATGGTGTGCAGCAGCTTGTGTTCGAACGGCCCGTCAAGCTTGGCGCGCAGGCGCTTGATCGCCACTTCCACGACGTTGGCGTCGCTGTCGAAGTTGATGTCCCAGACCATTTCTGCGATCGATGTCTTGGAGAGGATCTCGCCCTGGCGCCGCGCCAATACGCTGAGCAGCGAGAACTCCTTGGCGGTCAGGTCCAGACGCACGCCGTTGCGGCTGGCCTTGCGGCTGATCAAGTCGATCCACAGGTCGGCGACGGTCACTTGCACGGGCTCGTGGCCGCCGCTGCGGCGGGTCAGGGCTTGCAGGCGCGCCACCAGTTCAAGGAATGAAAACGGTTTGCCGAGGTAATCGTCGGCACCTTCGCGTAGCCCGCGGATACGGTCTTCCACGCGCTCACGGGCGGTGAGCATGATCACCGGCGTTTGCTTGCGCGCACGTAATGCGCGCAACACGCCAAAGCCGTCGAGGCCAGGCAGCATCACGTCGAGCACGATCACCGCGTAATCGTTCTCCAGCGCCAGGTGCAGGCCCTCGACGCCCTCGCGCGCCACGTCGACGGCGTAGCCTTGCTCCGTCAGGCCACGGTGCAGGTAGTCGGCGGTTTTTTCTTCATCTTCAACAATCAGTACGCGCATGAGCCTTTTGCTCCAGGGCGGTGCCTTGGCCTCAGTGTGTGGTCGCCAGCTCGGCAGCTGGTTTGGGCCGGTGGAAAAATTTCTCAAGGTACAAGTATATGACCGGTGTGGTGAACAGCGTCAGCGCCTGGCTCACCAGCAAGCCGCCTACCACCGCAATGCCCAGGGGCTGGCGCATTTCCGCGCCGGGGCCGGCGCCGAGCATCAGCGGTACCGCACCGAGCAGGGCGGCGAGGGTGGTCATGATGATCGGGCGGAACCGCGTGACGCAGGCTTCGTAGATCGCATCTTCCGGCGACATGCCCCTGACGCGCTGGGCCTCCAGGGCAAAGTCGATCATCAGGATGCCGTTCTTCTTCACGATGCCGATCAGCAACACCAGGCCGATCAGCGCCATGATCGAAAAGTCCCGGCCCATCAGCGACAGCATGATCAGTGCGCCCAACCCCGCCGAGGGCAAGGTGGAGATAATCGTCAGCGGGTGCACGAAGCTCTCATACAACACACCCAGAATGATGTAGACCGCCACCAGCGCCGCGAGTATCAGCCAGGGCTGGCTGGCCAGCGAACTCTGGAACGCCTGGGCCGCGCCCTGGAAGTTGCCGATGATGGTGGTCGGCATGCCGATTTCATTCTTGGCCTGGTTGAGCATGATCACCGCGTCACCCAGCGCCACACCGGGTGCCAGGTTGAACGACAGGTTGGCGGCGGGGAACATACCGTCATGGCTGATGGACAAGGGCCCCACGGTCGGTGGGTCGACCTTGGCCACCGCCGACAACGGCACCATCTCGTTGGTCAACGGCGAGCGCAGGTAGAAGTAGTTCAGGCTTTCGGCCTTGCCGCGCTGTTGGGTGTCCAGCTCCAGCACTACCTGATACTGGTTGATCTCGGTCTGGAACTCGTTGATCTGGCGCTGACCGAAAGCGTCGTACAGCGCCTGGTCGACATCGGTAGCGGTCAGGCCAAAGCGCGCGGCGGCCTGCCGGTCGATGCTGATATGGGTAATGCTGCCGCCCAGTTGCAGGTCGTTGGACAGGTCGCGAAACGCCGGGTTGGCGCGCAGTTTTTCGGTCAGGCGCTGGGTCCAGGTGTTGAGTGTCGGGCCGTCATTGCTCTTGAGTACGTACTGGTACTGGGCACGGCTGGGGCCGGAGCTGAGGTTGATGTCCTGGCCGGCGCGCAGGTACAGCACGATGCCCGGCACTTTTGCGAGCTTGGGCCGGATGCGGTCGATAAACTGGCTGGCGGACACGTCGCGATCACCCCGGTCTTTCAAGGCGATCCAGAAGCGGCCATTGGCGATGGTCTGGTTGCTGCCGGTCACACCCACCGAATGGGAAAACGCCTGCACCGCGGGGTCATCCTTGACGATCTCGGCCAGGGCCTTGTGCTTGGCCACCATGTCCGGGTACGAAACATCGGCCGCCGCTTCGCTGGTGCCGAGCACAAAGCCGGTGTCCTGTACCGGAAAGAAGCCCTTGGGGATAAACACGTAGCCGACCACGGCCAGGGCCAGGGTCACCACGAAAATGGCGGCCATGGTGCGTTGATGGGCCAGCGCGCGGCGCAGGTTGCGCGCATAGCCGGCCAGCAGGCGCTCGCTGAAGCCGGGTTTATCGTGGGCGGGATGGGTCGGGGCACGCATGAACAGCGCCGCCAATGTCGGCGCCAGGGTCAACGAGACCACCACCGAAATCAGGATGGTCGAGGTGGCCGTCAGCGCGAATTCCTTGAACAACCGTCCGACCACACCGCCCATGAACAGCAGCGGAATAAACGCCGCCACCAGCGAGAAGCTGATGGACACCACGGTAAAGCCAATCTCGCCGGCGCCCTTGATCGCCGCTTCGCGCTTGTCGAGCCCCGCCTCAAGGTGGCGGTGAATGTTCTCCACCACCACGATGGCATCGTCCACCACAAAGCCCACGGCGATCACGATCGCCACCAGGGTCAGGTTGTTCAGGCTGAAGCCCATCAAGTACATCAGCGCAAAGCTGGCGACCAGCGACACGCCGAGCACGCTGGACACAATCAGCGTCGCCGACAACTGGCGCAGGAACAGCGCCATCACCGCCACCACCAGCAGGATGGCGATCAGCAGGGTCACTTCCACTTCATGCAGGGACGCGCGGATGGTCTTGGTGCGGTCAGACAATACGCTGACCTGCACCGAGGCCGGCAGCATGCCTTGCAGGCGCGGCAGCTCGGCCTGGATGCGGTCCACCGTCTCGACAATGTTGGCGCCTGGCTGGCGCGAAATCACCAGGTTGACCCCCGGAGTGTCGCCGGACCAGGCCTGCACGTAGGCGTTTTCCGAACCGTTGATGACTTTGGCAATATCGCGCAGTTGCACCGGTGCGCCGTCCTTGTAGGACACGATCAACTGGGCGTAGTCCTCCGGATGGAACAGTTGGTCGTTGGTCGACAGGGTCGACACGCTGTTTTCGCCGTAGATCGCACCCTTGGCCAGGTTGAGGCTCGATTGCTGGATGGCCAGGCGTATATCGGCCAGGGTCAGGCCGATGGCCGCGAGTTTGTCGGGGGAGGCCTGTACGCGGATCGCCGGGCGTTGCTGGCCGGTGATGTTGATCTGGCCGACGCCGTCGATCTGGCTGATCTGCCGCGCCAGCAGGGTTTCCACATAGTCACTCAGTTCGGTGCTGGGCATGCTGTCGGAGCTGACACTGAGGATCAGTACCGGGCTGTCCGCCGGGTTGACCTTCTTCCAGGTGGGCAGGCTTGGCATGTCGCTGGGCAGCTTGCCGGATGTGGTGTTGATCGCCGCCTGCACTTCTTGCGCGGCGGTGTCGATGCTCTTGTCGAGGGTGAATTGCAGCGTCAACAGGCTTGAGCCCAAGGCACTGCTGGAGGTCATCTGGGTCATGCCGGGGATGGCGCTGAACTGCACTTCCAGCGGCGTCGCCACCGAGGAGGCCATGGTGTCCGGGCTGGCGCCGGGCAGTTGTGCGGCGACCTGGATCGTCGGAAATTCCGCCTCCGGCAGTGGCGCGATGGCCAGGCGCGGGAAGGCAATGATCCCGAGCAGCACCAGGGCGAAGGTCAGCAGCAGGGTGGCGACCGGGTGGTCGACGCACCAGGCCGAGGGTGAACGGCTGCCGTTCATGGCTGCACCTTGGCGTCGACGGTCTGGATCACCTGCGGGGGTTCCTTGAGCACCTCCACCTGGGCACCGGCCTTGAGCCGCGACTGGCCATCACTGACCAGCACGTCACCGGCCTGCACGCCCTTGATGATGTTCACGTCACTGTTTTGATAGGTGACTTGCACCGGCACCACCTCAACCTTGTCGCCATTGACCCGGTACACGAAGTGCGAATCCAGGCCGCGTTGCACCACGGTCGGCGGCACCACCAAGGCATTTTTGTCGAGGGCCGTCTGGATCTTGATGGTCACCAGTTGCCCCGGCCACAGGCGTTGCGAGGCGTTGTTGAACTCGGCCTTGGCGCGCAGGGTGCCGGTGGTGGAGCTGATCTGGTTGTCGATCAGGCTCAAGTGGCCTTCTCCCAGTAAATCACCGGTCTGGCCGTCGGTGTCGGCACCCAGGTAGGCGTCGACGCTGGCCTGGGTAGGTGCGGCGATCAGGCCTTGCAGGGTCGGCAGCATCTGTTGCGGCAGAGAGAACTCAACGGCAATCGGGTCGATCTGGGTCACGGAGAACAGGCCCTGGGTATCGCTGGTACGCAGGAAGTTGCCTTCATCCACATTGCGAATACCGACGCGGCCACTGACGGGGGAGCGAATCTGGGTATAGGAAAGCTGGACCTGGGCCGCATCGATCGCGGCCTGGTTACCTTGGGCGGTGGCCTTGAGTTGGTTGACCAGCGCTTGTTGCTGGTCGTAGGTCTGCTTGGACACGCCGTCGTCGACGCTCAATTCCTTGTAGCGCTTGAGGTTGACCAGCGCCACCTGCAACTGCGCCTGGCTCTCGCCCAGTTGTGCCTTGGCCTGGTCGAGGCTGGCGCGGATCGAGCGATCATCGATTCTGGCCAGCAAGTCGCCGGCCTTGACCAACTGGCCTTCCTTGACCAGCAATTGGGTGAGAATGCCGTCGACTTGTGGGCGAATGACCACGCTGTGCAAGGACAACACCGTGCCGATGCCGCTGACAAAGCGTGGAATGTCCTGCTGCGCTACGCTCACCACCCGCACCGGGATCGCGGTCGGTGCCGCCAGTCTGGCCTTGGCTGGGCGGGTCAGCGCCCAGGCTGCAACCGCCACGACCACGAGGACACCCACGATCAGGGCAGTTTTTCGTTGAATGTGCATGGGTGAGGCGCCGGGGCAAAGGATGGGGAGAGTGAGCGGTCTTTATAGCCCTTCAACCCGGTCAGCACGGTGACGGCTAACTGACAGCGCTGTCAGCAAACTCCGACCATTCGTACAGGTGGTGGTTAAAGATCTGAAGCTCGCAGGTATACTGCGCGCCAGTGTGGCCCGCAAGCCGGCCTCGCATCATTTTTTGCACGCTCCGGAGCTTTCATGACTTCCCCGACACAACCCCCTGTTGAAGCGACCGACATCGTCGATCCGGCCAACGCCGAAGGCGTTGAAAAAGCCGAGATCCCGGCGTTCAAGTTTCCGTTCAAGCCGGGTGAGCTGGCTGGGGCCAGGAATGCGGCCCAACCGTGGTACAAAAACGGCGCCAAGAACGGCCATACCAAGTCGCCAGGCATGGCACCGCCGGGTACGCGTCGTTCGATGGGTAAACGCTGAGGTTAACAAGTCGCACGTTGTGTCGACTATTGCCTACAGTTTCTGCTGAAATTTCTGATTGTAGGTCTACGACCGTTTCTTGAAAGCTTGCACAGCCTTTGCTCTGCCCCAGTGGTTTCAGGGGGGAGTGGGGTGATGCTGGTCTTTCCGGAAAAGGACGTCTCCCTTGGCCCTGATACACATTTGTGTAGTGCTTGCCCTGTTGCTTTTGGCTGATGCCTCTGCGGCTGATGATCAACCACGTCGCGAAATCCGTTTTGCTGTTGCCGCCCAATTCCCCCCCTTCCAGAGCCGCGACCCGCAAGGGCAGTTGATAGGCTTGAATATCGAGCTGGGCAACGCCCTGTGCGTGCAGTTGAATGCACGCTGCATTTGGGTCGACCAGGTGCTTGCCGAAGACTTCACCTCCCTTGAAGCCAGAAAATTCGACGCGATCATGGGGATGGCACCTACGTCGCAACGGCGGCGCTGGGTGAGCTTCACCGATAACCTCTACCCCTTCACCACGCGTCTGGTGGCCCGCAGCACGTCAGGCTTGCAGCCGCGTGCAAAGTCGCTCAAGGGCAAGCGCGTCGGCGTGTTGCTGGGGAGCAATCGTGAGGCTTTTGCGCGGTCGGCGTGGGCACCCAAGGGCGTCATCGTCAAGAGTTTCTGGCTCAATAGTGAACTGGTCCGCAGCCTAATAGCCGACGAAATTGACGCGACCCTGCAAGGCACCGTCGAAATTCGTGAAGCTCTGCTCGACACTGAAGACGGTCAGGATTTCGACTTCGTCGGCCCTGCCATTTCGTCGACGTTACTGGGTGATGGCGTGGCCATCGCGGTGCGCAAGCCCGACACGGCATTGCGCAACGAACTCAACTGCGCCCTTGAACAGCTGAAGCAGAATGGCGAGTACCAGCGGATCATCCAGCCCTACCGCCTTGACGCCGTTCCTGCCGAGCAGTGATCGACCGCCGCGCGATGTGGCCAGTGAGGTTTAGGCGGCCCGCAGCGAAATAAACGCATAGTTGGCCGGCACCTCGGTGGCAATCTGCGCGCCGGCGTCCAGCAACTGCTCGGCGATGTCCATCCCCGATACATGAAACACCCATTCATTGGCCACGGCAGGCCGGTCGACTGCCCGCTCAATCGCCTGGGCAAATGCGCCCATGTCCGGCAGGTAGGCGGTAAACCCATCCCCCTTGAGCGCCGTGGTGCGAATGCCGAGCAACGCGCACACGGCCTCCTTGGTCTGCACGTCGTCTCGGTCGGCTTGGCGTGAGCGCTGGATCAGTTCCACCAGTTCCTGATCGATCAATTCACCACCGACGATCAACGCCGGGCCCTGTTCCCAGGATTCCGGCGGGCAATCCTTGGCGGCGGGGTTGAGCGGGATATGCGGGTTGATCTCCATCGGGTAGATGCGGCACACCAACGGGCGACGCTCATAGATGCGGCACAGGTTGTCTGCGTCAAGATTCCGGCAGCGCCCGGCGTTGTAGGCGGCAAAGGTGATGGCCACAAACGCCTCGGTGTTGCCGCTGGGTACCACCACCGAACGGCGCTCGGCATGTTCGCGCTGCTGCTGAGGCAGGCCCAGGCCATTTCCGAGGAAACCCTCTACCAGAACAATGACGTTACCGCCGTCCGCCGCCCACATACGGGCTTCCGCGAGGGTCAGGGGGACGTGATGGTCGGTGCAGCATTTGCCGCAGCCGACGCAGGAAAAATGGGTGTTCATGGCGGATCTGTCACCAGGCTATGTCAGAGGGTACGCAATAACGGTGACGGGTTTTTACCTCTGTCCACCGTTGTACTGCTCTGGAAGCAAGTTATGCGCCAGCGCCTGTCAGTCGTCGGCGACCACATCCCGCAGCACAAAGACCATGCCCGCGCTTTCGTACAGTTGTCGCGCACGCAGATTGCTCTCCAGCACCTTGAGGTCGACATAAGGTTCGCCGCGCTGCTTGAACACCTGGAAGCAGTGCAGCAACAACGCCCGGCCCAAGCCTTGGCCTTGAGCGCAAGGATGCACGGACAGGTTCTTGATAAATGCGCTGGTCCAGCACTGCGCCACACCGAGAATGCCATCGCCGTTGCTGGCCACCAGGCATAGCGTAGGATCGAATTCGGCATCGCTGACGAACAGATGCTGCCAGGCTTTCAGAGGGGGAACGCGGCCACCACCTTGTTCCTGGGTCATGCGCAGCACCGCATGGATCGCCGGGGCCCGCTCGTCGCGGTAATGATCCAACTGTGTATGGGCCGGCCATTGCGGCGCAGGCAGGCTGCCGGTGAGGTCGCGGCGCAGCAGTTGGAAATACTTCGCCACCGGTTACAGCCCCTGTTGCGCCACGGTCTGGGCGGCGACCACCAGGCACTTGGTCAGTTCGGGCGAGGAAAACTTGGTCAGCACGGCGTTGGCACCGGCCAGACGCGCCTTTTCGCTGTTCATCGCGCTGTCCAGGGAGGTGTGCAGCAACACGTAAAGATCCTGGAAGTCCGGGGTTTCGCGCAGGGTGCGGGTCAGGGCATAACCATCCATTTCGGACATCTCGATGTCCGACACCACCACATTGATCTGCGCGGCCGTACCTTGCAGCTCCAGCAGCACATCGATGGCTTCCTTGGCGCTGCGCGCGGTGTGGCAGGTCAGGCCGAGGTTGCGCAAGGTATGCACCGACTGCTGCAAGGCGACCTGGCTGTCATCCACCACCAGGATCCGCGCATTGCCGAGCACTTCCGCCTCTTCCATGGTCAGGTCGGTGGGCGCCGCTTCAATCGGCGCCGGGGCGATACCGTGGATGACTTTTTCGATGTCCAGCACCTGCACCAGCCCGCCTTCCACCTGGGTTACCCCGGTGATAAACGCCCGGTTGCCGCCGGAGCCGTAGGGTGGCGGGCGGATATCGGTGGTCAGGCAGTGCACGATCTTGCTCACGGCCTGCACATGCAGGCCCTGCTTGGAACGGCTCACGTCGGTGACGATCAGGCAGCCGCCGTCCGGGTCTTCCAGGGGCATTTCCCCCAGGGCGCGACTCAGGTCGATCACCGCCAATGAATTGCCTCGTAGGGTGGCGATGCCTTTGACGTTCGGATGGGACTCCGGAAGCTTGGTCAGCGGCGGGCAAGGGATGATTTCACTGACTTTCAGCAGGTTGATGGCCATGAGTTTGCCGCTGCGCAAGGTAAAGAGCAGAAGCGAGAGTGAGTCTGCGCGGGCTTTGGTGGTGGACATAAAAACCTTCTGTGGATCAGGGATGACGAACTTCTATTGAAGGTTATCGACTCGGGAGAGCCAGGCTTTAACCCGATTTTGTTTCGGGTTGGGCCCGTCTCAGCCCTTCCACACCTGCGGGTTCACCAGATCCTGCGGACGCTGGCCCAGCAGGGCGCTGCGCAGGTTGTCCAACGCGCGGTTGGCCATGGCTTCGCGGGTTTCATGGGTCGCCGAGCCGATGTGCGGCAGGGTCACCGCATTGCTCAACTGGAACAGTGGCGACTCGGCCAACGGCTCCTGTTCATACACATCCAGCCCGGCGCCGCGAATGGTCTGGTTTTGCAGGGCCTGGATCAGCGCCGGTTCGTCGACCACCGGACCACGGGAGATATTGATCAGAATCGCGCTGGACTTCATCAACCCCAATTCGCGGGTGCTGATCAGGTGGCGGGTCTTGTCGCTCAACGGCACCACCAGGCACACGAAATCCGCCTCGGCCAGCAACTGGTCCAGGCTGCGGAACTGCGCGCCCAGCTCCTGTTCCAGCGCGGTCTTGCGGCTGTTGCCGCTGTACAGGATCGGCATATTGAAGCCCAGGCGTCCACGACGGGCCACGGCCGCGCCGATATTGCCCATACCGACGATGCCGAGGGTCTTGCCATGCACGTCACAGCCAAACAGCGGCGCGCCGACGCTGGCTTTCCATTGTCCGGCCTTGGTCCAGGCGTCCAGCTCGGCCACCCGACGCGCGCTGCTCATCAGCAGGGCGAAGGCCAGGTCAGCGGTGCTTTCGGTGAGTACGTCCGGGGTGTTGGTGAGCATGATCCCGCGCTCGTTGAAGTACGGCACGTCGTAGTTGTCGTATCCCACCGACACACTGGACACCACCTCCAGCTTGCTCGCGCCTTCGAGCTGCGCGCGGCCCAGCTTGCGACCCACGCCGATCAAACCGTGGGCGTGGGGCAGGGCTTCATTGAATTGAGCGTTGATATCGCCCAGCTTGGGGTTGGGCGCGATTACGTCGAAATCCTGTTGCAGGCGTTCGATCATTTCCGGGGTGACACGGCTGAAGGCGAGGACGGTCTTTTTCATTGCAGGCGGGCTCATCGACTACGGAAGAATGCCAAGCAAGCTAACATTCCTTGCCACTGTTGTCAGGACACTGCAGACCTAAAGTGGGCAGGGAAAAATGTGGGAGGGGGCTTGCTCCCGATAGCGGTGCGTCAGTCGCCAGATGTATTGACCGATCCACTGCCATCGGGAGCAAGCCCCCTCCCACATTTGACCTGTATCGCCTGGTAGAAATCAGTTCGCCAGCCGCGCACCGCTCAGGCTGCCGCTCAATTCATACGCCACCAGCTCTGCCTGGTGCGCCGCCAGGATCTCAGGCAGCGAGCCGCGCAGGTATTCCACCCAGGTCTTGATCTTCGCATCCAGGTACTGGCGCGAGGGGTAGATGGCGTACAGGTTCAGTTCCTGGGAACGGTAGGTGGGCATGACCCGCACCAATGTGCCGTTGCGCAGGCCTTCGATGGCCGCATACACCGGCAACAGGCCGACGCCCATGCCGCTGGTGATCGCGGTTTTCATCGCGTCGGCCGAGTTGACCAGGAACGGCGATGTATTGATCGCCACGCTCTCCTGGCCTTCGGGGCCGTTGAAGGTCCACTTGTCCAACTGGATCACCGGGCTGACCAGGCGCAGGCAGGCGTGGTTGAGCAAGTCCTGGGGCCGTTGCGCGCAGCCCTTGGCCTTGACGTAGTCCGGCGAGGCGCAGGCGATGCTGTAGGTGATGCCCAGGCGTTGGGAGACGAAGCCCGAGTCCGGCAGTTCGCTGGCCAGCACGATGGACACGTCGTAGCCCTCGTCCAACAGGTCCGGCACGCGGTTGGCCAGGGTCAGGTCGAAGGTCACGTCCGGGTGGGTGCGGCGGTAGCGGGCAATTGCGTCGATGACGAAATGCTGGCCGATACCGGTCATGGTGTGCACTTTCAGCTGCCCGGCGGGGCGAGCGTGGGCATCGCTGGCTTCGGCTTCGGCTTCTTCGACGTAGGCCAGGATCTGCTCGCAGCGCAGCAGGTAGCGTTTACCGGCCTCGGTGAGGGCAATACGACGGGTGGTGCGGTTGAGCAAGCGGGTTTGCAGATGGGCCTCAAGGTTGGAGACCGCGCGCGAGACGTTGGCGGTAGTGGTGTCCAGTTGCGCGGCGGCGGCGGTGAAACTGCCGGCTTCGGCCACGCAACTGAAGGCGCGCATGTTTTGCAAAGTGTCCATGGAGAGTTCTCAGGGGAGATGCCAAATTGTGACATGAAGTTGCGCGCAGGTGTGCATCCGCTGGGCGCGCTCCGCCTGGACATTGTTGGCGCAGGCTCAGGATAAGGTCCAGGCCTGACTGACTTTCGCCTCATAGTGCGGCAGGTATTCCCGCAGCAGGTGATTGAATGCCTCCCGTGCACTGGCGCGGTGTTCGGCGGTAGGCGCTTCAAGGGCGGCGTTGGCCCGCCGGGTCAGGTCTTCAGCCGCCCGTTCGAGTGCCGGGCTGATGCGTTTGATCGCGTCGAGATCGGCCGCCAGCGTTGTACCGTGTGACGGCCGGCCGAGGGCGTTGAGCAACGCGTGAAAGTCATCGGCGTGGCGCTGTACATAATTGTCCCAACCTGGCTTCTCATCAGGGTTTCCCAGATAGCGGCGAGCGATGGGTAAAACATGATCCAACGAGTCGGTGCCCAGTTGTTCGGTACGCAAGGTTTGCCGTGTGCGCAGAGACTGCACATCAATGCCGCTGAACTGCTCAACGGGCTTGGGCAGTCCCAGGTTGCGCTGTTTGTTCATCGTATGGCGCGTGAGTAATACCACGGGTTCGCCGTGCTTGATTTTTACCAGCACATGGGTAGACGAAGGTCTGGCAGGATCGAGCAGTGATTCACTGATCGAACGGACCAGCTTTTCCCAGTCGAACGCCTGGTCTCCGATGGATGACAATGCGTGCCGCAGCGTTTTTTGTACCACCGCCACGGACTTGAGCGCTGCGATGTCGATCGTCAGGTAATCGCCACTCAGATGCGGGTCATCACTCTTGCGATGGCTGAATTCGATGGACACCCCTTTACCGCCTGCCTCGGCCCGTGACGAAGCCGTGACCCCTGCTGAGCCTGACAGTGTTTGCGTCTGGGCTGTCAGCGTGTAGGTCCTTAACGCTTCGGGGCGAAGCAGCACAGGGTTGCGCTGGATCAGCGCGCGTATTTCGCGGTCCAGGTGCGTGTCCAGGCGTGAGTCGGTCTTGAGCAGTACATACCGTTCCAGCAGTGACCTGGCCTGTCGGTTGCTTGTGTGCAGGGCGGCGTTCAACTCGGACGCCGGCACAGGCTTGCTGACGCTCCGGGTGAATTGCCGGCTGCTGGAAATGACATGGTTTTTCATGTCATTCAACAGGGCCGTGGGGCTGTCATCGGGACGCTTGAGAGAGACCAGTTGCTGCTTCGCCAGCACCGTGGACATTTCGTGCAAGCCGAGAATATCCAGTGCTTTATGTTGCCGGGTGCGCTGCAAAGTAAGTTCGATCGTGGTGTGCACATTCAGGAAATTGAAGAAGTCGACCGCCACCTTGCCTCGCATAGTCAGTGCGATGCCCCTTTCGGTCATGACTGGTTGGGAGGGGGGATGCAGGCAGGGCAGTTCAACGTCGACCAGGCCTGCGCGGGCAAGCGTGTCCCTGACATAGGGTTGGCTCTGTGCTGAGTAAGCGCAGTGCCTTTGCAGGTTGCAGCTGTCACTCACCAGGTTGCGCAAGTTATTGGCGGTGCGCCCGATGCTCTCGCTCAGCGACGTGCGTACAGAATGGCTGCGGGCATCGGCGTAGTGCTCCAGGCTCGAGTATTCGCGAGACGATACATAGCCAAGGCCAAGTTGGGCGCGAGACCGGGACTCGCTCGGTTGTGACAGCGTTGATTTCAATTTGCCCTGCAGGGCAATGATGCGCGTGCTCTTGATCCGCTGATCTGCCGTGGTTGCCAAGCGAGAGTCGGCAGCCAGATGCGGCCCGGCACTGATCTGTCGCGTCGATTCCAGGGCAATGTCGTAGCCGATATGACGATGGTTGATCCGTTCGCCGCCGTCGCGGATATAGCTCAGCGACTGCAGCAGATTGTGCGTGAGGCGCTGGTGGTTGCCCTCGCTGACGGCTGCGCGAAACTGCCATTTGAGCGCACGACACAGTGTGTAATCGGCCTCCATCTCCGGGTTTTGACGAGATCGATGACGGCTGAGCACGTGTTCGGCTTTTTTGAAAAACGCGTACAAGTCAGGTAACGCCTCAACCGACACTTCCAGGCTTGGTGGGCCGTTGGACAGTCTGTAGTGGAGCGCCTCTATTGCCAACTGGTCGCGAGGGTAGCCTGCAAGAGCGGTCAGCTTTTCCAGAATCTTGTCGGCGATCCAGTGCACATCCCTTTGTAGAGGCAGCATCCCGGGACGCAGAGCCACAGGATCGAGGTGCAGCTGCCTGCGCAGAGCATCGACGCTTTCTTGTGTGGACAACCGCGTATTGAGGGCTGAAAGCATGAGGCGCTCCGGGGGCAGTCGGCTGACTACTCTGGTGCCCGGTTACGCGGATCGATGTAGGGCAAGTATGCAGATGCCTGGATAAATATCCGAACCACACGCCCGTCGAACCGGGATTGTCGCTGGAACGGTAATAAAGAATCACAGGAATACCTGCTTATCGTCCTCCGTGCCGCCGCCTAGAATTGCGCCACCTCTCCCCGCAACACCACCTCAGGAATTCGTTCGCCGTGCCGCGTCGCATCAACAGAGAGCTGAAGGCTCTCAGTGTTTGGGCTTTATCGTTAGCAATCAGCGGCTGCATCGGAACCGGAGGAATCGCCCCCCAAGGCCAGGCCCTCAATGCCACTACCCTGGCCACCGACGAAGCGATCCGCAGCGCCGCCCAGGACGCCCACTGGCCCACCGCACAATGGTGGCAGGCCTACGGCGATCCCCAGCTCAACCGCTGGGTCGACCTCGCCACCCAAAGCAGCCCGAGCATGGCCATGGCCGCCGCACGGGTGCGGGAAGCGCGCGCCATGGCCGGGGTTGCCGAGTCGGCCGAGTCGCTGCAGATCAACGGTGATACCACCCTCAAACGCCACAATTGGCCCAAGGATCAGTTCTACGGCCCGGGTGAATTGAGCGGTGCCAACACCTGGGACAACAATGCGTCCCTGGGTTTGAGCTACGCCTTCGACCTGTGGGGCCGCGAAAGCAACGCCACCGAGCGTGCCGTCGACCTGGCCCACATGAGCGCGGCCGAAGCCCGCCAGGCCCAGCTTGAGCTGCAGAACAACGTGGTGCGCGCCTATATCCAGCTGTCGCTGCATTACGCCAACCGCGATATTGTCGCGGCGACCCTGGCCCAGCAACAGCAGATCCTTGACCTGGCCAACAAACGCCTGGACGCCGGCATCGGCACCCATTTCGACGTGAGCCAGGCCGAAACACCGCTGCCGGAAACCCATCGCCAATTGGATGCCCTGGACGAAGAAATCGCCCTGAGCCGCAACCAGTTGGCGGCGTTGGCCGGCAAGGGGCCGGGGGAGGGCGCGACGTTGCAACGTCCGACGCTGTCCCTTGCCGCCCCACTGAAACTGCCCTCGAGCCTGCCCGCGCAATTGCTCGGCCAGCGCCCGGATGTGGTCGCCAGCCGTTGGCAGGTCGCGGCGCAGGCCCGTGGCATCGATGTCGCCCACGCCGGTTTCTACCCTAACGTCGACCTGGTCGGCAGCCTCGGCTACATGGCCACCGGCGGCGGCATGCTGGCGTTTCTCGCCGGCAAGAAATTCAACTACACCGTCGGCCCGGCGATCAGCTTGCCGATCTTCGACGGCGGTCGCCTGCGTGCCGAGCTGGGTGAGGCCAGCGCCGGCTATGACATCGCAGTGGCGCACTACAACCAGACCCTGGTCAATGCGCTCAAGGGTATCAGCGACCAGTTGATCCGCCGCGAGTCCATGGACAAGCAAGCTTCGTTTGCCGCGCAGTCGGTGGCCTCGGCGCAGAAGACCTACGACATCGCGATGATCGCCTACCAGCGCGGCCTCACCGATTACCTCAATGTGCTCAACGCCCAGACCCTGCTGTTTCGCCAACAACAGATCGAGCAACAGGTACAGGCCGCGCGGCTTGGCGCCCATGCCGAACTGGTGACCGCACTGGGTGGCGGCCTCGACGCCGGCAAAGACGTACCGCAAGACGCCAAGACCCTCCCGAGCAAGACCCCGGCGGCGCTTGCCGTGTTTGACCACTGAGTAGGATTTAATGACTCCCTTGCCTGCACCGCTGCGCTGGCTGCATTCCCTTGAGTGGCGCCGTGGTTTTTTTGACTGGGCACGCAGCGACGGCGTGACCTGGGTGTACATCTTCAAGGTGCTGATCGCCGCGTTCCTCACGCTGTGGCTGGCGATGCGCCTGGAACTGCCGCAACCGCGCACCGCGATGATCACCGTATTTATCGTGATGCAACCCCAGAGCGGCCAGGTGTTCGCCAAGAGCTTCTATCGTTTCCTCGGCACCCTGGCGGGGTCGGCGGTGATGGTGTTGTTGATCGCGTTGTTTGCGCAGAACACCGAGTTGTTCCTGGGGGCGCTGGCAATCTGGGTCGGCATTTGCACCGCTGGCGCGACACGCAACCGTAACTTTCGCGCCTACGGCTTCGTGCTCGCGGGGTATACGGCAGCGATGGTCGGCCTGCCGGCCCTGGCCCATCCGGATGGCGCCTTTATGGCGGCGGTATGGCGGGTGCTGGAAATCTCCCTGGGGATCCTGTGTTCCACGTTGGTCAGCGCGGCGATCCTGCCGCAGACGTCCAGTGCCGCGATGCGCAACGCGCTCTATCAGCGTTTTGGTGTGTTCGCGTTGTTTGTCACCGACGGCCTGCGCGGGCGCAGCCAGCGTGAAGGGTTCGAGGCCAGCAACGTGCGCTTTATCGCCGAGGCCGTGGGCCTGGAAGGGCTGCGCAGCCTCACGGTGTTCGAAGACCCGCACATGCGCCGGCGCAACGGCCGGCTCAGTCGCCTCAACAGCGAGTTCATGAGCATCACCACGCGCTTCAATGCCTTGCACCAGTTGCTCGAACGCCTGCGCACGGACTCCGCGGATCATGTGGTGGCGGCGATTAAACCGGGCCTGCAGGACCTGGCCGAAGTGCTCGACGGCTTCTCCGGTCCCGCCCTCACCAGCCCCGATGCCGCACGCCTGGTCAACCAACTCAGCGCCTACAAGGACAGCCTGCCCGCCAAAGTGCGCAGCCTGCGTGCGACCTTCCAGGAGGGCAACCCGAGTGAAGCCGAGCAGCTGGATTTTCACACCGCTTATGAGCTGCTCTACCGCTTCGTCAATGACCTGCACAACTACGCGCAAACCCATGCCTCCCTGGCCGATCACAGCCATGCACGGGAGCAATGGGACGAAACCTTCAGCCCGAAAACCAACTGGCTGGCCTGCGCCGCCTCGGGGATTCGCGCGTCGTTCATCCTGATTGTGCTGGGCAGCTATTGGGTGGCCACGGCCTGGCCCAGCGGCGCCACCATGACCTTGATCGCCGCCGCAACCGTCGGCTTGTCCGCCGCCACACCCAACCCCAAGCGCATGGCGTTCCAGATGGCCTGCGGCACCTTGATCGGCGCGTTGGTGGGCTTTGTCGACATGTTCTTCGTGTTCCCGTGGATCGACGGCTTCCCGCTGCTGTGCGTGATGCTTGCGCCGGTGATCATCCTCGGTGCGTTCCTCGCCTCACGCCCGCAATACGCCGGGGTTGGCGTGGGCTTGCTGATTTTCTTCAGCACCGGCTCGGTGCCGGACAACCTCACCGTCTACAACCCCTACACCTTTATCAACGACTACATCGCCATGATCATTGGCATGCTGGTGTGCGCGGCGGCGGGGGCGATCATCCTGCCGCCCAACAGCCGCTGGCTGTGGCGCCGCCTGGAGCAGGACCTGCGCGAGCAGGTGGTGTATGCCATCAGCGGCAAGCTCAAGGGGTTGGCGTCGAGTTTCGAAAGCCGCACCCGTGACCTGCTGCACCAGGCCTACGGCCTCGCTGTGGGCCAGCCGCAAGTGCAACGCGACTTGCTGCGCTGGATGTTCGTGGTGCTGGAAGTCGGTCACGCGATCATCGAGTTGCGCAAGGAACAGGCGATCCTGCCGGTGCATCCGGCCTATGCCGAATCCCAGCCCTGGCGCCAGGCGATTCGGGTGATGGGCCGCTCGTTGGTGCGACTGTTCCTGCAACCCAGCGCCAGCAACCTGGAGCGTGGCCTGATCGCCGTCGACCACGCGATCAGCCGCGTGCAGGCCACCGACGAACCCTTCGCCCCACACTTCGACACCTCGGCCCTGCGCCGGGTGAAAAGCTACCTGCACTTTATCCGCACCTCGTTGCTGGACCCGCAATCACCGCTGGCGGCCCTCAAAGGAACCCCGAATGCCTCGTGAAATCGCATTCCACGGCATCTATATGCCGACCATGACCCTCATGTTCCTGATCGCGGCCGCGCTGGCCTGGGCCCTGGACCGCTTTCTGGCCGGGTTCGACCTGTACCGTTTTTTCTGGCACCCGGCGTTGCTGCGCCTGAGCCTGTTCGTTTGCCTGTTCGGCGCCCTGGCGCTGACCGTCTACCGTTGAGAATGCCCCGATGAAAAAGTTTTTCAGCCTGCTCGCGACCTTGCTGGTACTGGCTTTGGCGATCTGGATTGGCCGCACGTTGTGGGTGCACTACATGCAAACGCCGTGGACCCGCGACGGCCGGGTGCGCGCCGACATCATCAACGTGGCCGCCGACGTCACCGGCGAAGTGGTCGACGTGCCGGTGCGCGATAACCAGTTGGTGAAAAAGGGCGACCTGCTGATGCAGATCGACCCCGAGCACTACCGCATCGCCGTCAAGCAGGCGCAGTCCCTGGTCGCCTCGCGCAAAGCCACCTGGGAAATGCGCAAGGTCAACGCCCACCGCCGCGCCGACCTCGACGCCTTGGTGATCTCCAAGGAAAACCGCGACGACGCCAGCAACATCGCCGACTCGGCCCTGGCGGATTACCAGCACGCGCTGGCGCAACTCGAAGCGGCCGAACTCAACTTGAAACGCACCCAGGTCGTGGCGGCGGTGGACGGCTACGTCACTAACCTCAACGTGCATCGCGGCGACTACGCACGCATCGGCGAAGCCAAGATGGCCGTGGTCGATATGAACTCGTTCTGGGTCTATGGCTTCTTCGAAGAAACCAAGTTGCCCCATGTGAAGGTGGGTGACAAAGCCGACATGCAGCTGATGAGCGGCGAGACGTTGAAGGGGCACGTAGAAAGCATCTCGCGCGGCATCTACGACCGCGACAACCCGGAGAGTCGTGAGCTGATCGCCGATGTGAACCCGACCTTCAACTGGGTGCGCCTGGCCCAGCGGGTGCCGGTGCGGATTCACATTGATGAAGTGCCGGAGGGGGTGTTGTTGGCAGCGGGGATTACGTGCACGGTGATCGTTAACCAAACGCCGAACTGAAATGTGGGAGGGGGCTTGCTCCCGATTGCTGAGTATCAGTCACTTGATACGTTGACTGAATCACCGCAATCGGGAGCAAGCCCCCTCCCACATTTGACTGAGTCAGGCCTTGATAAATGTTTCATGCAGATGACGCCACAGCAGCGCACCACTGGCCTGTTTCTCAAACACCACGGTCGCCCGGCGATCCGTCCGGGTGCCGCTGGCATCGACCTGATGCTCGCGATAAGTCACCGTGGCCCCGCGTGCATGCCGGTCAATCCCGGTCATTTCACTCAAGGTGATTTTCAACCCGGGGCGCATACCACCCAGGCGAGTGAACAGCGCGTTGACCCCGGCTGCATTGACGCGTGTACCGGTGGCGGGGGCGATCATGCTGAAGTCGGGGGAGAAGCGCGCAAGCAGGCTTTGCAGGGTGCCTTCTGGCGCAACCCCGGCAAACCATTGTTCGATCTCGACGTGGGTCTGGATCACTTCTTCAAAAAAATCGCTGTAGTCGATCATTTACAAACTCCCATTCAAACCAAAGCGTTTTTTCAACACGGCTTCCAATAATCCCTTGGGCAACAACGCCGCCATCAACGGCAACGCCCGGCTGCCATTGCCCGAACGCAACAGGCGCGGCGGCTGTGGTTGTTGCACCGCCTTGAGCACATCCGCTGCAAACACGCTGGCCGGGGTGGGCTTGTCCTGAGAGGCCTGGCTGCGTGCGCGAATGCCCTCGCGCAATGGCCACCACGGCGATTTTTCGTTGATCAACAGCTCGGCCTGGGCGCCGGCGTTTTTTGCAAAGCTTGTATCGATGGCGCCGGGCTGCACTTCCATCACTCGGATACCAAAGGGTGCCAGCTCCATGCGCAATGCATCACTCAACGCATGCACCGCCGCCTTGGAGGCGCAGTAGGCGCCGGCAAACGGGGTGACCAATACGCCGGAAACGCTGCCGATATTCACCACCAGGCCTTTGCTGCGGCGCAGGGCCGGGAACAGCGCCTGGGTCACGCCGACGATGGAAAATACATTGGTCTCGAACTGGCGCTGCATCGCTTCGGTGCCGCCATCGAGCAGCGGGCCCATGGCGCCGTAGCCGGCGTTGTTGATCAGTACATCCAGCTCGCCCAGCTGTTCGGCCAGGCGCTGTAACGCCGCACTGTCATTGACGTCGAGTTCGACGGCATTGAAACCCGCAGCGGCGAGGGCGGTGACGTCTTCCGGGCGGCGGGCGCTGGCCCACACGTTGAAACCGGCGGATTTGAAGGCATCGGCCAGGGCGCGGCCAATACCGCTGGAGCAACCGGTGATGAGTACGTTGGGCATGGATCAGTCCTTTGTCAGTCCGAGAAACTGCCTTGCAGGTGCTCGGCACGAAATTCCAGGGTTTGCGGGCGGTAGCCGGGGCGCAGGGGCGGTGTGGGCAAACAATCGTCCCAGGTGGCGCCGGCCTGCAACTCGCCGGGACCGCGATAGCGTGGAGCGGCGTAGACGTTGTCGGCCAGGTTGACCGTGTCGCCCGGCGCATAGGCGGCGACGCGCCAGCGCAGTTCAGTCAGCGGCACGTCGTTGCCGTTGTTCAGGGTCAGCTTGAGCGGGCGGTCAGCCGGGCATTCCTGCGGGGCGTAGCTGATGCGCAGTTCAAGGCGCGCCAGTTGCGAGGCTTCGCGGCTGTCCAGCCAGACCACCCAGACGGCCACGCAACCCAGGCCTGCCAAGGCAGCCAGGGAAACCGGAAGGGCCTTGGCCGGGTAGCGCAGCAGGAGGATCAGCCAGGTGATGATCAGGAGAACGCCGAAGAACATGGAGACCACCTCGAATAGGGAACGAGCATCCTAACTTAAGCGTAGGTGGGATTGGCTACCTTGAGTGCTGTGGTGGGTGTGCCGGCCTCATCGGGGGCAAGCCCCCTCCCACATTTGAATGTATTCGCAGATCAAAGGTGGGAGGGGGCTTGCCCCCGATGAGGCCGGCACAGCCAGCGCAAAACCCAAACAAAAAGCCCCCACCCAACCCACTGCGGATAGGGGACGCAATGGGCTGGGCGAGGGCTTCTTTTTACGACTGTTTTACTGCGCGATAGTTTTCACCGACACGCCACGTTCAACCGGGGTCGAGCGACCATAGATATCTTCAAACCGCTCGATATCGTCTTCGCCCAGGTAGCTGCCCGATTGCACTTCGATGATCTCCAACGGGATCTTGCCCGGGTTGCGCAGGCGGTGCACCGAAGCGATCGGGATGTAGGTGGACTGGTTCTCGCAGAGCAGGAACACGTTCTCGTCACAGGTGACTTCGGCGGTGCCGCTGACCACGATCCAGTGTTCGGCGCGGTGGTGGTGCATCTGCAGCGACAGGCACGCGCCCGGCTTGACCGAGATGTGCTTGACCTGGAAGCGGCCGCCCATGTCCACCGAGTCGTAGGAGCCCCACGGACGATAGACTTCGCAGTGGTTCTGGGTTTCGCTGCGGCCCTGTTCGTTGAGGGTGTTGACCATCTGCTTGACGCCCTGGACCTTGTCCTTGTGGGCAATCATCATCGCGTCCTTGGTTTCCACCACGACGATGTTTTCCAGGCCGATCACTGACACCAGTTTGCCGTTGCCGTGGATCATGCAGTTCTTGCTGTCCTGGATCACCACGTCGCCCTTGGTGACGTTGCCGTTGGCGTCTTTATCGTTGACCGCCCACAGCGAAGCCCAGCAACCCACGTCGCTCCAACCGGCGCTCAACGGTACTACGCAGGCGCGCTGGGTTTTTTCCATCACGGCGTAGTCGATGGAGTTGTCCGGGCAGCAGGCGAAGGTGGCTTCGTCGAAGGTCACGGTGTCGGCGTCTTGCTGGCTGCGTTCCAGGGTCAGCACGCAGGTGTCGTAGATGTCCGGGTCGTGCTTTTTCAGCTCTTCCAGGAAGCGGCTGGCGCGGAACAGGAACATGCCGCTGTTCCAGAAGTAACCGCCGCTTTTGACGAACTCGACGGCGCGTTTTTCATCGGGTTTTTCCACGAACTGCTGCACGCGGCTCACGCCTTCGGGCAGCAGCGAATCGTTGGTGGACTTGATGTAGCCGTAGCCGGTTTCCGGACGGGTCGCCGGCACGCCGAACAGCACCATCTCGCCACGCTCGGCGGCCACGGTGGCCAGGGCCAGGGCACGTTGCAGGGCTTTTTGGTCGTCGATCACGTGGTCGGCCGGCAGCACCAACATCAGTTCATCACGGCCTTCGTTGACCAGCATCATCGCGGTGAGGGCCACGGCCGGCGCGGTGTTGCGGCCGAAGGGCTCCATCAGGATGCGCTGGCACTCCAGCTTACGGTTGGCCAGTTGCTCGTTGACGATAAAGCGGTGGTCCTTGTTGCAGACCACGATTGGGGAGTCCATGCCTTCGAACACCAGGCGTTCCAGGGTTTGCTGGAACAGCGTGTGCTCGCCGGTCAGGGCCAGGAATTGTTTTGGGAACTGTTTACGGGAAAGCGGCCAAAGACGTGAGCCGCTACCACCGGAAAGGATTACTGGGATCATGTGTTTCTCCTTGAATCAATTTGGGTCAGAGCCTGTGGGAGGGGGCTTGCTCCCGATGGCGGTGATTCAGTCAGTACATCTGTTACTGAACCACCGTATTCGCGAGCAAGTCCGCTCCCACAAGGGGGAGCGTCAATTTCAAAAGCTAATCAGCGGGTCGACACCGGGCGCTTGACCCAAACTGGCGACAAACTCGAACCCGAGCCGGTGACATACAGCACCGCCGCTTCACCACGTTCCAACGCAACCGGCTTCACATCGCCGACTTTCTTGTCACCGTCATACAACGCCAGGCTCACCTTCACCGGGTTGATTTCACGTTCGCCACGGCCTTTGGCGGCCACCGACTTGACCACGTCGGTCTTGCCGTCGGCGGTCTTCAGGGTCAGGGCCTTGTCGCTCAGGTTCTGCACGCGCACCAGGGATTTCTGCTTGTTCTTGAACGGCGGTTCTTCGATCAGCTGCGGCTGGCCGCTGCTGTTGTTGACCAGGGTGTAGTAGTGATCGGCGGCGAGTTTGACCGGCACGGTCTGGCTGCCGATCTTGGCGCTGTAGTCGCCGCCGGGCATGAAGCTGAAGTCGCTGCTGGCCAGTGGGGCCACTTCGTTGAGGTTGGTGCTGCCAACTGTCGCGCTGACTTCCTGATTGGAGGCGTTATAGACGCGTACGAAGCTTGAGCCTTTCGGCGCGACAGGGCCGTACAGGGCGGCGTCACCACCGGCGAAGGCAGACATCGATACAACGCTCATGCCGGCAACCAGTGCCAGGGTCTTGGCGAGACGACGCGGAGTAGTAGTGAAAGTCATGTGAGTTACCTCTCTTTCAGTTTTGCGCCCGGTCGGGCGTCTCGGATTTTGGGTTTTTAGCTGGGGTGTTGATTGCCATGTTTTGTTGGCGCGAACCGGCTTGTTTAAGTTGCGCAACCCACGATGGGTCGGCATCACCGATTTCGTTGTTCACGGGCAGATAACGTTCAGGAAACTCCCAGATCAGCACCTGTGGCGGGCTGTTCTTGAAGTCGTCACTTTTCAGGTAGCTGAGCATCGGCAGGATCGGGCCGTGGCCGTCTTCGGCGTAGCTGACCACGTCGCTGCCAAGGGCTTGCTTGAGGGCGCCGACGAAGTTCCAGTTGGGGTTGGCGCTGTAGCTGGTGCCCACCAGTGCCACCGGGGTTTCGCTGTCGCTGAACAGCGCGTCGTCGCCTTTGGTTTCGGCCAGGTGCGTGACGCGTTTTTGCAGCGGCTCCTTCGGCGGCATCAGGTTTTCGAACAGCGGGTCCAGGGGCAGGAACAGACGCAGGTCGCCTTTATGCGGCTCGGTCTTCTCGGCCTCGGTGACAAAACGCTGCGGCTCGCCGTGGAGCGGGGTCTTATCGGCGATGGTTTGAGCCAACTGCTTAGCGGCGATTTCGGCGCCATCCGGGGTCCAGTGGGTGTCGGTGCGCAGGAACACTTGCTTGCCGCTTAGCTTGGCCTGTTGCAGCGGGCCGAGCAGGTCCGGGGCGATGATCTTATCGGCGGCGACACGGGCGTGGAAGTCCTGGTACAGGTTGGCGTGGATGCTCGCCGGTTTCACTTCACCCAAGTGTTCCGGGTACAGGCGCACCTTGGCCGGCACGATCGCCATCACCAACTGGATGCCCTGGGCCTTGAGCTTCTGGCGTACGCCTTCGACCAGCGCGTAGTTGCCTTCAAGGTTCTGGTCTTCGTTGACGGCGGGGTTGAACTCCTCGTCGCTGTACAGCCAGTGATCGCGGCCCAGCACCACGCCAGGGCGACCTTCATTGAACAGCTTGTAGTCCAGCGCGGCCCAGAGGTTGGTGCCCAATCGCTTGATCGGGAACTCCTCGTCGTAATGGGTCTCGACGGCCTTGGTCCAGCGACCGTTGAGCACGGTCGCGTCGGCGTTGGTGCTGAAGCCCAGGAAGCTGCGCAGCGACCAGGCACCCAGGGCCAGCAGCACCACCAGGAACAGGCCGATATAGAGGACGCGTAATGAACGGGTCATGGTCGGCTCCCTCAGAATTGGAAGTAAAGGAACGGCGAGAAACTCTGCGCCGACAGTTTGAGAATCGACGCCACGAACAGCAGCAGCACCGCAGCGCGCATGGCGTAGCGTGGCCAGTCAGCGGTCCAGTAGGCCGGTTGCACGGCAGCGTCACGACCTACGGTGAAACCTGGCTCGTGGATGCTGCCTGGGTTGTCGCCCGGCACGGCCTTGATCAGGCTCGGGTCGGCCGGCTTGGTTTTCTCGGCAGGGCGGTTGGTGTAGAAGTCGCGCAGGCCGAAGAACGCCAATGTTGCGTACGCCACCACCAGGGTTGCCACTTGCAGGCCGGTGAGGTTGGCGCGGTTGAGTTCCGACAGCGACCACTCGCCAAAGCTGAACATCGCACCGTACATACGGCCGGCGACGTGCAGGTTTTCCGAGCGGAAGATCACCCAGCCCATCACCACCAGCAGGAAAGTGAAAGCCCAGCGGAGGACGTTGAAACTGCGTGGTGCGGTGTTGAGGCCGATGGCTTTTTCAATCGCCAGCCACATGCCGTGCCAGGCACCCCACACGATGTAGGTGATGTTCGCACCGTGCCACAGGCCACCGAGCAGCATGGTCAGGAACAGGTTGCGGTAGGTGGTCAGCGTGCCTTTACGGTTGCCGCCCAGGGTGATGTACAGGTAGTCACGCAGCCAGGTGGACAAGCTGATGTGCCAGCGGCGCCAGAACTCGGTGATCGACTGGCTGATGTACGGCTGCTTGAAGTTTTCCATAAAGCGGAAACCCATCATCAAGCCCAGGCCGATCGCCATGTCGCTGTAGCCGGAGAAGTCGAAGTACAACTGCGCGGTGTAGGCCAGCGCCCCCAGCCAGGCATCGCCGGTGGTGGGGTTTTGCAGGGCGAAGCAGTGGTCGGCCACCACCGCCAGGGTGTCGGCGATGAAGACCTTCTTGATGAAACCTTGCATGAACCGCGTGCAGCCCTCGGAGAACTTGTCGAGGGTGTGGGTGCGGTTATTGAACTGGTCGGCCAGGTCGCGGAAACGCAACACCGGGCCGGCAATCAAGTGCGGGAAGATCGCCACGAACGCCGCGAAGTCGATGAGATTGCGGGTGGCCGGGGTATCGCCACGGTACACGTCGATGATGTAGCTGATGGACTCGAAGATGTAGAACGAGATCCCGATCGGCAGCAGCACGTGGGTGAGGATAAACGGCTCCAGGCCCGCCGACTTCATCATCACGTTGATGCTGTCGACACCGAAGTTGGCGTACTTGAAGTAGCCGAGGATGCACAGGTCGACCACCACGCCGAGCAGCAGCCAGCGCTGGGCCGGCTTAGTGCGCACGCCGGCGGCACCGACCTTGAGGCCGATCCAGTAGTTCCACAGCGTGACGGCCGCAAACAGCGCCAGGAAGTCCACTCGCCACCAGGCGTAGAACACGTAGCTGGCCAACAGCAGCAGCAGGTTGCGATAGCGTTGCCCGCTCAAGTAGTACAAGCCGAGAAAGATCGGCAAGAACAGAAACAGGAACACATTGGACGAGAAAACCATCCCGATCTCTCCATGTTTAACCAACAGTCAAGGGCCAGAGCCCCCCCAAACCCCCCACGAAAAAACGGGGAGGGCGGTACAACATTCCTACTGACGAAACCGGCTCAAAAATGTGGGAGGGGGCTTGCTCCCGATGGCGGTGTAACAGTCGCCATCTGTGTTGAATGACCCCCTGCTATCGGGGGCAAGCCCCCTCCCACATTTTTTACCGAGTTCGCTCAGGAACCTTTGTTGCCTTTTTCATGCGCCGGGTCGTAGACCTTGGTCAGGTCACCCCCGAGGCGGAAGGTCTTGAACGGTTGCATCCCGTGCTTGCGCTCGATCAGATCCGGCGCGCAGGTGTAGAGGGTGCAGAACGGTTCGAGCCAGGCATACTTCATGTCCTCCTTGAGGTCCTTCATATCCTGCTCTTTGCCGTTCTTCTGTTCGAAGATCTCCGGGTCCTTGACCCCGGCCAGCACTTTGTCGCCCAGGCGCTTGAGCGCGCTGTTGTTTTCCTGGCGCAGGTCAACACCGTTGACCAGGGCAAAACTGGCGATCATCGACAGCGGCGGCAGGGCGTAGTTGTGGTACGACAGGGCACGTTGCTGACGTTTCAACTCGTTCGGCAAGAAGCCTTGGTCGTCGACCTGGTTCACGCCGACCTTGTATTCCTTCACGGCCCAATCAAACAGGTCGCGACGGTTGGTGGCGATGGAGGTTGCCATCACCGACCAGGCGGCCCAGTAGGAGTGGTTGTTGGTTTTTTCCAGCGGCAGGTTGTCCCAGTCGCTCACCACCTGATCGGCCAGTTTGTTGAACCAGGCTTCGATCAGTTGCGATTCCTGCTGGTGATTGGCCAACGGGTGCGAGTCGGAGAACTTCAGGCGTACATAGGCCGAAGCCATGCTGCCCAGGGCCCATTTGCGCATGGACTTGCCGGTGTGGTTGAAGTCCTTGGACATCAACGCATCGGCCTTGGCCCAACTGGTCAGCCAGTTGAGCGTGCATTCCAATTGTTCCGGACGACCGTCGCGCATGAACTGCATCACGCGCTTGCTGGTGTCTTTTTCCAGCTTGGTGATGTCGGCGGTGCTGTCGCGAAAGGCTTTTTCCGACTGAACATTCAGCGTGGAACGGGCCTTGTCGGAGCCTTCGTACTTGCTGCGAAATTGCAGCGAGCCGGTGTACGGCGCCGGCATGGCATCGCAGTCATTCTTGAAGTCGCCGGTCTTGAACGCTTCAATCGGTGCGAAGTAGCCCTGGGGCGGACGCAGTGGCGCGGCGGCGTTGGCTGCACCGGCGAAGATCGCCAGGCCCAGCAACGATGGAATCAATAACTTCTGCATAAGTAACCTCATTGCCCGAGTGAGGCAGTCTTCTGACCGCCGCTTGGGAATACGTTGCGTGTGCAAATTTTCGCTTCGACCTTCTGCGCGGCAGCGCCCGCTTCGGGGCCCTGTACTTCGACCGCCAGCAAGTTCTGCGAGGCCCAGTCTTCATCGGTGCGCAGTTCAAAGGCGAAACGCCCGTCTGTATCGGATGTTTCGGGTTTCTCGATCTTGATGTCCTCGTGGCGCCCGTTCATGTACCAGAGGGTGGCTTGCAAGGTTTTCACCGACGGGTCGGCGAAGCGGATATCAACCTGGTGATTGGCGTTACGCAGGTCTTTGTTCGAACTGTTAACCATCAATTCGTTCTTGCCGGGTTTCAAGGTAGTGCTCGCGCTCATCTGCGCGGTCTTGCCTTCGCAGCCGTTGTCGAGCAGCGACATCATCTGGCGGTAGATGGTCTCCTGGTCCAGGCGATACAGCGGCGAGAACTCCCAGATAAGGATTTTCGGCGGGCTCTTCTGGAAATCGTCGCTGCCCAGGTACTGGATCATCGAACCTTCCAGGCCACCGCCGGGGAAGGCGACGTTGAGGATATCGGCGCCGATTTCTTCTTCCAGGAACCCGGCGAAGTTGTAGTTCTTGCCGCTGTGGCTGGTGCCCACCAGGGTGATCTGCGGGTTGCCCGAATCGCCGAACAGGTCGCCATCACCGGCTTCGCCTTTCGGCTCGGTGGTGAACTGGTCCATGTACTGGATCGCGTAGCTGGTGCCGCACAGTTGCCCGGCCATGTTGTGCAGGGTGCCGGTCTTGCCCATGCGCCCGGAGCGCTTGGTCTCGAATTCGCGCTTGGGAATCTCGGCATATTCAGGCATCTGCTTAACCTTGGCCGCGACGATTTTCGCCGTGCGCTGGGCGCCGTATGGGGTCCAGTGCTGGTCGCCGCGGAAGTAGAAGTCGTGGGCTGGCAGTTCGTCCGGCAGTTGCTCGTTGGTCAACGGCGACAGGTCCGGCACCACATAGCCCATCTTGGCGAAACGGCCGAGCATGGTCTTGTAGTTGCCCAGGGCCTTGTCGAAATCGAACGAGGCTTTTTCCGCAGGGTTGAGCTTGTTGCGGTTCACCAGGCCACGGGTCGGCTGGTAGACCACCACCAGTTCCACGCCCTTGGCCTTGAACGCATCGTGTAACTGCTGCATGCGCTTGTAGCCGGAAGGGCTGGTGTCGAATTCGGTGCGCAGGTCTTCCTGGGTACGGAACAGCCAGTCGCCCTGGGCTTGCACCAGGGTGGTGAAGTTCTGCTGGTAGCGCGTGGTGTAGTTCTTCGCGTCGTGGGCGGCCGGGCACAGGCTGCAGCACGGTTCGGCAGTGAAAGTCGGCGCCTTGATTTCGTCGGCGCGCACGCCCTGGCTGGCCGCGAGCAGGCCGAGGGTCAGACCCGAGAGGCTCAGCAGTTTGATCATGTGTGGGTGCATAAGGGTCATCCTCAGTCCTGCATTTCGGTCTGGCGTTCGACAGGGTCGATCAGCACGGCTTTCTGCTGGCGCACCAGCAGGTCGAGAATTTCTTCCTGACGATCGCCCAGCACGCCGGAGAAGCTGATGCCGCTGGATTTGGTCGGCGCCAGCATCGATACGCGGTACAGCTCGATACTCAATGGCGAGTCGATGGACAGCGGCCCGCTGCCGTTACCCGCCAACTCACCGCCGACGACGATCAGCGAGACCTTGGCGTCGAAGGGGTCGAGGGCGATGTCGCGGTCGGTGTCGGTCAAATCCTTGATGTGGCCGTACACGCCGGTCAGGCCGTTGGCCATGGCGGTGTTTTCGTACAGCTTGATGTTCACGCTGTTACGCACGCGGATGCCGTGGCGACGGTTGCTGATCACCTTGTTGCCCCACAACAGGTTGTCGCCGCTCTCATAGAGGGTGATGCCGTCGGTGTGGTTGCGGTAGATCTCGTTGTCGGCAATCAGGTTGTTGACGCTGTTACGGTCGATCACCAGGCCCGAGAGCTTGTTGTCGTAGCTGCGGTTGTTGAAGATGAAGCTGTCGTTCACTTCCCGGGAAATGATGATGCCGTGCTTCTTCTTGGTGCCGTAGACGGTGTTGTCCGCGATGATCAGGCCGTGGGAACGGTCATGGGGGTCAATGCCGTAGACGATATTGTCTTTGTAGGTATTGCCCTTGATCACGAAGCCCGTGGTCTCGTAGCAGTAGAAGCCGTACCACATGTCCGAGAACTCGGAATCGATGATCCAGCCGGTCGGCTCAGGGCGCTTGAGCACCTTGGCCATGTTCGGCGTGTACTGGGAAATACTCACCCCGTACGACTTACTGTTGGCATAGCCGAAGCTGGCCATCTTGGTCTTGGAGATGTAGGTCTCGGTGCCGCCCCAGGCCAGCAGGAACGGGCGGAATTCCTTGGGCGACTTGAACAGCGCCGGGCCATTGGCCTTTTCGTCCCAGCCGGTGACCTTGGTGTCACGCACAAACAGCTGGCCGTCGTTGATCAGGAACGAACCGGCCTGCTGGGACAGGCGCAGCTCCTGGGTGTGTTTATCGATGTCCAGGATGCCCTTGCGGCCGACCACGATCGGCAACTTGGCGAGGAACACGCCCGGCGAGGTTTCGCTGAAGTACTGCTTTGGCACTTTGCCCAGCAGGTCCTTGAGGTTCATGTAACCGTCGTCGACAAAGATCGCCTGGGGAATGCCGTGCTGGCGCACCACCCATTCGGCCATCTTGTTGTCGCCGCCGATAAAGTCCTTGAGGGCGTCTTCCTGCATCATGCGGCGGATGCTGATCTTGCCGGGCTTGGTGCGTACGATCTTCTTTTCCATCGCTGCGGCGGTATAGCCCGACAGGTCCGGCAGGGCAGGCTTGGCCATTTCCAGCGGCGCGGTCGGCGGGCTGGAAATGGTGTAGGTCTTGGCCTGTTGCAGTTCCTTGGCGATGGTCGGCGCCTTGGCCGCCGTATCGGCGAACGCTGTGGCACTGGCCAACAGCATTGCCGCGACGAGTAGGCTTTGAGCATTCATTGCACAGGCTCCCATCAGAATTTCCAGATCACGTCGACAAACGCGCGATGCATGTACGAGTCGACCTGGCTGCCGTAGGCGTCACCCGGTTTGAACACACCTGCACGGAAACGCACCAGAGCCGACGGCTCGTCGATCGACTGGCTGAGCGCGGCCGGCAGCAGGCCGGTCTTGAAGTACTTGGTGACGACCAGGTCCATTTCCTGGCCCAGGTCTTTCTTGCCGTCTTCAAGCGGCAGGGAGGTGCTGGACAGGATCGCGCCGGTCACGTCATCGGTGTTGTTCTGCACCGCGTCGATGCCATTGCTGCCCACCGGCTTGTTGCCGTCGACACGCCAGAACTTGTGGTACACGAGGCTGGCGTCATAGTCCTCACGCAGCTGCCAGGAACCGAACAGGCTCATGGACTGCATGTTGTTCATCTCGCCACGAAACGCTTCGCCGAAACGGTGCAGGCGGGACTGGGTGCCGGTGAAGTTCGAACGGTTGCTTTGCAGTCCGTTCTGCTCGTACTCGGCACTGGCGCGGGCATAGGCCGCACCCACTTGCCATTGCGGGTCCAGACGCAGGCGAATACCCAGATCGGTAGCCCAGCCACTGACGTCATCGCTGCGCTTGGCCTCTGTAGGACGGGTGCCGTCGGCGTTCAAGGCATTGACCGAGTCGCGGTCGCCTTTCATGCCGGTGATGCTGGCCCAGTAGTTGACGGTGTTGGTGTTGCGCCAGTTGTAGGCGTCGCTGTTGGCTTCGATGCCGAGCCAGGTCAGGTCGCCGTTCTCGCGCTTGTCCAGCGAGTCGGTGGCCACACCCGGTTCCGGGTAGTCGAGCTTGCCGTTGTCATGGGTGTGATGGCCACGCAGGCCGATCCACTGGCCTGGCGTCCACTGGTAGGACGCGTCGGCGTAGAGGTGCTGACGGTCCTTGTCCTTGGGCGACAGTTCCTTGAGGTCGGTGCGGTATTCGCTGAAACGTTCGGCGACGCCGACGTTGGCCTTGAGCAGGGTGGTGTCGAAGGTCCAGTTCAGCGCTTCGATGTTGGTGTCGCGCCATTGGCCGTCGTCGTTGCGCAGGCGTTGGCGACCGAGCTTGAGGATCTCGCCGGGGTAGGGCGTGAAGCCGCTGTAGCCGACCCAGAACTCGCGCATGGCCAGGTAGTTTTTCTTGGCCTTGCGGTCGTTGTTGGTGGTTTGCTGGTTTTCGTCATCCGCCGACTGTTGCAGGGTGTCGGTCTCGATGATGTCGCTCGACACGACCGCCTGGCCCATGGCGTAGGCACTCCACGCGCCGCTTTCGCCGTAGATCCACGGGCGCAGGTCGAGGCCGACACCGTTGACGTCGCCGCCTTTCTGGGTGCCGAGGTCGCGGTCATCTTCGGACTGCGCGGTGGCTTTGACTTCCAGGCCGAAGTTCTTGGCTTCGGTCAGCGCAGCCAGGGTCGGGCACGACCACAGCAGGGCGAAAGTCAGGCCGATGCCGGCCTGCACGAATGGATTGAGCTTCATAGGGATTCCTCGCCGTCTTCTTCTTCCAGGGCGTGCAGTTGCAGCGTGCTCTGGGCCAGGGTGCCGCGCGCGGCCAGTTCCTGTTGCACCAGGCGTTGGCCTTGGGCGCGTTGTTCCGGCGTGAGCGGGGCTTCGAGCTGCGTGGCCAGGTCATTGGCCTCTGGCGTGTCCTGGGCTTTAGCCAATTGGCTGAAGACATAGGCATTCAATGGGTCGGGCTTGGTGCCTTTGCCTTGGGAAAACAATTGAGCGATGGCGAAGTCGGCGCTGTTCTGGCCGTTGCGCGCAGCGGTCAGCAGGTGGTCCAGGGCTTTTTGTGAATAGACCTGGCCCAGGTAACCACGACGGTAGATCTGGCCGAGGTAGTAGTCGGCAGCCACTTCGCGGCCCACGGCTTGCTGGAAGTGCGCTTCAGCCGCCTTGGCGTCCGCCGGCACCCACTTGCCTTCGTAGTAGAGCTTGCCCAGCAACAGCTCGGCGCGCGGCTGGTCGGCGGCGCGGCCGTTGTCCAGGTACTTCATCATCTGGTCGACGTCGCCCAGTTCGGGGAAGTCGTAGAGCAGTTGCGCCAGGCTGACCCAGGAAGCCGGGTAGCCGGGGGCGATTTTTTCCAGCAGGGCCTGGGCGGTTTTCTCGTCGGTCTTGCCCAGCGTGGCGTCGCCCAGTACGCGGGCTACGCTGTCGACGCGTTGGGCGGTGACGGTGCCGCGGCTGTAGCCGGCTTCCATCTGCTTGAGCAGTTCGGCCTGTTTTTCCGGCTCGGCTTTTTTCTGGTAGACCGTGGCCAGCTCGACGTAGCAGATATCGGTGGTGTTCAACGCGGCCTTACAGATGCGCTCAACGTCATCCAGATGCTGGTCGTAGGTGTCCTGGGTGCGATACAGCAGCACCTGGGCCAGGCCGGCTTCCGGGTAACCGGCCGCCTGCCACTTGCTGATCTGCTGCTGGGCATTCACGTTGGGGAAGCTGTGCGGGTATTGCAGGTACAGCATCGCCAGCGGGATCAACGTGTTGCCTTGGCCATTGGCAAAGGCTTTTTTCAGCAGGCCTTCGGCTTCATGGTGTTCGGCTTCGGTGGAGCCTGGCTTGGCCACCAGCAGGCGACCGAGACGCGCCTGGGCACGCGGCGAGGTATCCGCCGCGGCACGGTAAGTGGCCTCGGCCTGTTTGATTTGCGCCGGATCGCGGGTGCCTACCTGGATATCGGCCAGGCCCACCTGGGCCTCGCTGTAACCCAGCTCTGCCAGTTGCTGGTAATTCTGCTGCGCGGTGACGGTGTCGCCACGCTTGAGCGCTTCATTGGCCAGGCGTTGGTCGGGCAGGCCGGCGCAACCGGCGAGGGCAATGGCCAGCGCCAGGGGCACGGGCAGGGTTCGAAGGGCGCTCATGATTAAAGACCCGCAGCCATGGCTTTATCGATCAGCCAGTTCAGGGATGGGCCACGGTCGCTGGTCACTTCCACCGGGCGGCCGGCATAGGCGCTGTCCAGCGGGGCGTCAGGCTTGATCTGTACGCGGATGTCGGAGGACAGGTCGGCGCTGTTCAGGCTGGTGCTGCTGACGATGGTGCCGGTGCGGGTCTGCTCTTCGTCGGCCACCTGGAAGCTCACCGGGGTGCCTGGGCGCACGTCACCGAACTGACGATAGGAGAAGCGTGCTTCCACATTGGCCTGGCTGCCGCGTGGCACCAGTTGGAAGATCACGTCGCCTTTGCTGGCGTACTGGCCGTCGGCGACCAGTTGCTGGGCGACCACGCAATCGCACGGCGAGGTGAGGGTGCCGGTCATTTGCTTGCCGAACAGTTCTTCGACCTTGGCCGGTTGCAGCTGGTCTTCGTCCAGGTGGCCCTTGAGCACATCCAGCATGCTGGTGCTGAAGGTCGCCAGTGGCGCACCTTTGGCCGCCACCGCGTCACCTTTGAGCAGGCTTTGCACGGTGCCGTCGCGCGGCATGGTCACGTTCATGCCAGGCACGCTTACCAGGCCCGCCTGGGCGTGGCTGACGAAGTACATGCCGTACACCGACTTGAAGACGAAACCGAAGGCTGCGAGACCCACCAGGAAGATCGCCAGGCTGAACGTCACGGCGCGCAGGCGGCCAAAGGCGCTCATGTTGCTGCCGCCGTCCTTGACCTTGCGCGCCTTGGTGAAGTTGTCGCGTTGCAGGGTCGCCAACACATCACCCATGGTCACGATGTCACCCGACAGGTGCGAGGTGATCAGGTGGCGCAGGGTGGAGATATCCTGGGCGTCGAGGTTCTGGAACTGGCAACCGGTACGGCCGCTCTGGCGGTCGTAGGAGCGGATCTGCAGCTCCACATCCATGGCCAGGCCGAGGTTATCGATGACGAATTGCAGGCGACCCTTGTGCACTTCACCCACGGTCAACGGCTGGGTGGCGGTGAACGCCAGGCCGCCGGCCGAGAGGTCGATCACCCGTGCTTCGGTCTGGGTGCGGTCAGTGTTGAAGAAGCGCAGCTTGGCCGGGATTTTGACCCGGGCATGTTGACGCTGGGCTTCGGATTCGTGGACAACGTTGGCGTTTACTTGGCTGTTCATGACGGTGTAATTCCTTGGTTAATTCAGGCTTGGCAGGGTCAGACCATCATCAGCAACACGGCAACGAAGATGCTGCCGGCGGAGAAGGTCATGGTCCGAGACGACCAGGTGTTGAACCAACGTTGAAAGCTGGCCAAATCGCGGGTCAGTTTGGTGTCCTGGCGTGTCCAGGACTGTTGATCAAGGCGGAAGAACACGTAGATCTTCACCAGCGCGCCCATGATCTGGTTGTAATAGAGAATCACCGGGTAAGCCGGGCCGATCTTGTGGCCGGAGCACGACAGCAGCAGGGTCAGGATCAGGCGGGTGATGCCGATCCACAGCAGGTACGCGAGGATGAACGCGCCGCCGTACTTGAAGGTGGCGATGATTGCCACGGTCAGGCCGAGCAGGGAGGTCCACATCGACACGCGCTGGTCGAACAACACGATGCTGGTGAACAGGCCGAGGCGGCGTACACCCAGGCCGAGGGCTCGAGAGTTCTGGCGCAGGTTGTTGCCGTACCAGCGGAACATCAGTTTGCGGCTGGCCTTGATAAAGCTCTTTTCCGGCGGGTGTTCCACGGTATGGATCGCGGCATCGGGCACATAGAAGGTGTCGTAGCCCAGGCGCATCAAGCTGAACCAGCTGGACTTGTCATCACCGGTGAGGAACTTGAAGCGGCCCAGGCGCCAGTGTTGCAGCGAGTCGCTTTCCACGTCGGCGATAAAGCCCGGGTCAGTCACGACGTTGGCACGGAACACCGACATGCGACCGGTCATGGTCAGTACGCGCTTGGACAGGGCCATGGAGCACATGTTGATGTGGCGTTGGGCAAAGCGCAGCTTGTGCCACTCGCTCATGATGTAGCCGCCGCGCACTTCGCAGAATTCGTTGGTGGTCAGGCCACCGACGTTGCCGAACAGCTGGAACCACGGCACGGTCTTGCGCACCACGCCTTCGGCGAGCACGGTGTCGCCATCGATCACGGCAACCACGGCGCGGTCGTCCGGCAGGTGGCGGGAGATGGCGCGGAAACCGAAGGCCAGGCCGTCGCGTTTGCCGGTACCGGCGATACGCACGAAGTCGAGCTTGACGTGGTCCGGCGGGTTCATGCGTTCCCACAGGCTCTTGACCAGCAGCTCATCGGACATTTCCACCAGCGAGCAGACCACGGTGGTCGGGAAGCCGCATTCGATGGCCTCGCGAATCACCGAGCTGTAGACCTGCGCGGTGGTCAGCGCATCGATACGGAAGCTGGTGACCATCAGGAACACGTGGGACGGGTCCGCAGCCTTGCCCAACTTGCGTACTTTACGGCGCAGGTGCGGGTAGACCACGTACAGGAACAGCATGCCGCGAAAGAAATGCGTAGCACCCATCGAGTAGCGCCAGATACCGACGGCGCCAATCAGGAAAATAAAATTCTTCGACTCGGAGTCGAACGTACTCGCCGGCAACAGCAGGGCGAGACCCATCAGCAGGCTCAGAAAGAACAGCCAGCCGGCGGAGTGGAGCAGTACGTGTTTTAACTTGGACATAAGCGTCATCCGAAGGTGAAGAAGGCTTCGAGCTGCAAGCGCTGGGGATTGATACGCCTGCAGCTCGAAACTTACCGTTGCTGTTACCAGCAAATGCCTTCGGTACGACCGGTCGTGCAGGTCGCCTTGGACATGAAGCCCACCAGGTCGATCACTTGCTTGCCGTGCGGTGCGTTCTGCGCCAGGGAACGGAACTTCTCGTCGCGGTTGCCGAGGATGATCACGTCGGAGTTGTTGATCACGTCATCGAAGTCCGAGTTGAGCAGGGACGACACGTGGGGGATCTTGCCTTCGATGTAGTCCTTGTTCGCGCCGTGGACACGGGCGTACTCGACGTTGCTGTCGTAGATGCTCAGGTCGTAACCCTTGCCGATCAGCATCTCGGCCAGTTCTACCAGCGGGCTTTCGCGCAGGTCGTCGGTACCGGCCTTGAAGCTCAGGCCCAACAGGGCGACTTTGCGTTTGTCGTGGCCGGCGACGATGTCGAAGGCGTTCTGCACCTGGGATTCGTTGCTGCGCATCAGCGAGTTGAGCAGCGGCGCTTCCACGTCCAGGGAGCTGGCGCGGTAGGTCAGGGCGCGAACGTCTTTAGGCAGGCAGGAGCCGCCGAACGCAAAGCCTGGGCGCATGTAGTACTGGGACAGGTTGAGGGTCTTGTCCTGGCAGACCACTTCCATCACTTCGCGACCGTCGACGCCGACTGCCTTGGCAATGTTGCCGATCTCGTTGGCGAAGGTGACCTTGGTGGCGTGCCACACGTTGCAGGTGTACTTGATCATCTCGGCCACAGCGATGTCCTTGCGGATGATCGGTGCGTCGAGTTCTTCGTACAGGGACTGCAGGACATCGCCGGAGGCTTTGTCGAATTCGCCGATGACGGTCATCGGTGGCAGGTCGTAATCGGCGATGGCGGTGGATTCGCGCAGGAATTCCGGGTTGACCGCAACGCCGAAGTCGACGCCGGCTTTCTTGCCGGAGCAGTCTTCGAGGATCGGGATCACCACGTTGGCGACGGTGCCCGGCAACACGGTGCTGCGTACCACGATGGTGTGGCGGGTGGTCTTGTCACGCAGGACAAAACCGATCTCGCGGCATACCGATTCGATGTAGTTGAGTTCCAGGTCGCCGTTTTTCTTACTCGGCGTGCCGACGCAAATCATCGACAGGTCAGTATCACGGATGGCTTCGGCGAAGTTGGTGGTGCCGCGCAGTCGACCGTTTGCGATGCCCTGGCTCAACAGTTCGCCCAGACCCGGCTCGACGATCGGCGATTTGCCGGCGTTGATCAGGTCGATCTTTTCCTTGGAGATGTCTACGCCAACCACTTCGTGGCCACGGGCAGACAGGCAACCGGCACACACTGCGCCAACGTAACCCAAACCAAATATGCTGATGCGCATCGCAATTACCTCTGTATTTAAATCATGCCATTAGATGGCCGGAGTTCATGTTTGCAAACGTCACAAATGCCGCGAAAGTTGGGCGAATAGACGCCGACTTGCCGCGTACAGGCATGTTGAATAACGAGTGACTAACTATTGCACTCAAGTTGTGCGCAACTTGGCCTTGTTATTGGGGCCTGCCCTGAAATGCAGCCAGCCTTCCTGGGAGAAGGGTCTGGCGCCAGTGCCGCAGGGCCTTGATAGAGGCTGTAAGCCTTTAAATATCAACGCCTTGGGGTGTCTCACTGACCCATTAGGGTAAGCACAGCCTTGGCCTTATAGTTCGTGGCAATGGATCCTTATCGCCGCTCTCAACTAATCGGTTGGTAATGTGACCACTGAGTCAAAGTTGAATATGACAACTTCGCTACTTCCGTTGGTCCGCCTTGTAAGTCATCTCCTACAGAAACAGAGAATTTCGTTACCGGTGGTATGAGCGGTGCTTTAGGACGAAGTTCCTGGCCGCTCATCCTGTTTCCGGAAATTTCTTGAAATATAGGCAAAGATGGCACTGGTACTATATTGATAGCACTTGCTATTTGGGCCAGTAGTTACAGGTAGTTGGTGTGCGGGGATAGTTTTGTGCCACTAGTGATTTTAAAAAGTGGTGCCACTACGAAAAAAAATTGGAAATGTCGAGTGAAAGAATTGTTAGGGATGTGTCGGTATATTTTTTGACGTCAAATAAGTGACGATTTTTGGTGTGGAATGCAGGCAAAAATGTGGGAGGGGGCTTGCCCCCGATTGCGTTGTGTCAGTCGACTATGTATCGACTGATGCACTGCCATCGGGGCAAGCCCCCTCCCACATTTGGATTTCATTGTCTGAAAGAGGCTGGTACGGCCTTATTCCGGTGCGTGATCGCGCAAGAACACCAGGTTGTCCGGCTTGGACTGCTCCGCATTGAAGCGGTAGCCCTGCACATCGAACTGCTTGAGCTTGGCCGGATCGTTGATGCGCTCTTCGATCACGAAGCGGCTCATCATGCCTCGGGCCTTTTTTGCGTAGAAGCTGATGATCTTGTACTGGCCGTTCTTCAGGTCCTTGAACTCGGTGTTGATGATCCGCGCGTTCAGGGCCGTGCGCTTGACCGCCGAGAAGTACTCGTTGGAGGCCAGGTTGAGCAGTACGTCGTCGCCTTGTTCGGCCAGGGCTTCGTTCAGCCACTCGCTGATGCGCGTGCCCCAGAAGGCGTACAGGTCCTTGCCACGGGCGTTGGCGAGTTTGGTGCCCATCTCCAGGCGGTACGGCATCATCAGGTCCAAGGGGCGCAGCAGGCCGTACAGGCCCGAGAGCATGCGCAGGTGGTCCTGGGCGTAGCTGAAGTCGGCAGCGGTGAAGGTCTCGGCGTTCAGGCCGGTGTACACGTCGCCCTTGAACGCCAGCAAGGCCTGCTTGGCATTCTCAGGGGTGAAGGCCGGGGTCCAGCTGCCGAAGCGGGCGGCGTTGAGGCCGCCGATCTTGTCGGACACGTGCATCAATTCGCTGATCTGCGCCGGGCTCAGTTCGCGCAGTTGCTCGATCAGCACCTGGGAATGGTCCAGGTACTGCGGCTGGGTAAAGCGCTGGGTCACCGCTGGGGTCTCGAAATCGAGGGTTTTGGCGGGGGAAATCACCATCAGCATGAAGTCGTCTCCTGTAATCGTGCGGGGATTCTAGGGGCTCGGGCGTTTTGACTCCACCTATGATGGCGATAGGCGCGATCCGCTATGATGGCCGGTGACTCTGGAGAGGGAGACCCTGTGTGCGAATAGCGCTTTTGTTGTCGGCTTGCCTGCTGTGCCTGAATGCCCAGGCGGCGCCGGTGGATGTAGCCAGTCTGGATCGTGGTACCTGGCCGGAAAAACTCAGCAGCCCGGCGCTGTTCGATGTGGCTTCGCGTGCGGAAATCCTGATGTTCGCCCACAGCCTGCTGGCCAGTGAATCCCTGGACGAAGCCGCACTCAAGCAGCGCCTGGGCTTGAAGATCATCAACCTGGCGGCCATCGACGACCTGCGCCGCGAGCTTTGGCAGCGCCTGCTGGAGAACTACACCTTTGCCCAGCAGAGCTGCGAAGTCGACGCCTCGTTCTGCTACCTGGTGGAGAGCATGGACGACCTGCGCGAGCAGGCCGGCAAGTTGGCGATCAGCGAAGACTCTTTCTATATAGGCTGGGCAGCCCCCAGCCATGCCTTCCATGAGCGCTATCTGGACGAACTGCTGCGCAAGGCCGCGCTGTTTCCGCAGATCAGCAGCGAAGTTGCGCGCTTTGGCGAGCATGAACGCAATGGCGACGAGTTCAACGACCGCCTCTTCCTGCTGACCTTCGACGGCGGACCGGCGCCGGTCGGCGGCAATACCGACTGGGTCGCCGACTACCTGCGCAAGCAGAAGATGAACGCCACCTTCTTTGCCCTCGGCAGCAGCCTGCAAACCCGTGTGGAGCGCAGTTCCGCCGCGGAGGTGGAGGCGTTGTACCAGGGGCAGTGCGTCGGCACCCAGGGCTGGCAGTACCGTTCCCACAGCCATTGGGTGGACTGGCAAGGCTCCATCACCCGCAGCGCGCAGTTGGTGCAGAACCTGATGCCGGAAAACTACGTGCCGCTGTTCCGCCCGCCTTACGGGCAACGTCGCGCGGACAGCCAGGGGTTTTTCCAGTCGCAGGGCTTGCAGGTGGCGTTATGGGACATCGATTCCCAGGACGAGCCGGGCAAGCTCAAGGCCGATGAGTCGGCGCAGCGGGTGCTGACGTTGATGCTGTTGTGGCGCAAAGGCGTGATTGTGTTTCACGACACCCAGGACAAGGCGCGGGTGGCACTGCCGATGTTGCTGCAGGCAACGGCGCAAAGTGGGCTGGGTTGGCAGGACTGCCGGGAGGCATTTCGTTAAAAAGATGAAGTGCCCGGCCCTGTTGGGCGAGAGGCATTTTTGGGGCAATTTTGTGCGACATTTCGATGCAGGCGGACTTCCGACTTTAACGGTGCATCGGGCACTCGGCTAGTGCTATTCGTCATCCTGAAAAATAAACTTCAAAAAAGCGTCAAAGTGCTTTTTCCTGTCATGGGTTTTGCGGTATTACGAAGTCAGATCGCCGAAACCTGCAACACAGGTGGCGTCTTCCAAGACTCCTCATGTGGGCACTGCGCTTGACGTCACTCAGGTGCAGTCGGTGGTCGAATCGAGGCGCAGCACTGTCGTGGTATTGCGTCGACTGGCTCCCACAAAGGTGACCGAGTATGGATGATCATGGACGCACCCCTTCTTCCGACCAGCCAATCCTTTATGTGCTTGATACCAATGTATTGATCCACGATCCAAACGCACTGCTTAACTTCGAAGAACACCACGTCGCCATCCCGATGATCGTGCTTGAGGAGCTCGACAAACTCAAAAGCGGCCACCACAGCGTGGCTGCCGAATGCCGCCAGGCCATCCGCCTGATCGACAAGACCCTGGGCGAAGCGTCACCCGACGACGTTGAGGTCGGTGTGCCGATCCAACGCGGCAAAAGCGGGCCCAAGGGCTTGCTGTCGATCCTGATGAGCAAGCGCAGCGAGCCCAACAGCCTGCTGCCGGAAAACCTCAACGACAACAAAATCATCAACCAATTGATCGACCTGCACGCTCGCGACAAGGACCTGCGCGTGGTGCTGGTGACCAAAGACATCAATATGCGCCTCAAGGCACGAGCGTGTGGGATCGCCGCCGAGGACTACAGTACCGACCAACTGGTCGATGACGTGTCGATGCTGTCCCGTGGTTATCACATGATGACCGGCTCGTTCTGGGACCGTGTCAGCAAGGTCGAGACCCGTCAGGACCATGGCCGCACCTGGCACCAGGTACAGTTGATCGACAACCTGCCGGCCGTGCATATCAATGAATTCATCGTCGACGAGCAGGGCTTCGTGGGGTGGATCAAAGAGATCCAGGTCGACAAGCTGCTGATCCTCGACCTGCATCAGGAACCCCTGTTGCACCAGGAAGCCTGGGGCCTGAAACCGCGTGACATCTACCAGAGCCTGGCGCTGTATGCGCTGCTCGACCCGGACATCCACCTGGTCAACCTGACGGGTGCTGCCGGTTCCGGTAAAACCATCCTCGCCCTGGCCGCCGCCATTGAGCAGACCATGGTGACCAAGCGCTATCGCCGCATCATCGCCACCCGCTCCGTGCAGGGCCTGGACCAGGAAATCGGCTTCCTGCCCGGCACCGAGGCGGAAAAAATGGAGCCGTGGCTGGGGGCGATCACCGACAACCTCGAAGCCTTGCACATGGATGACGAAAACACCCATGGCAGCGTCGACTACATCCTCAGCAAAGTGCCGTTGCAGTTCAAATCCCTCAACTACATCCGAGGTCGCAGCTTCCAGCAAAGCCTGATTTTGATCGATGAATGCCAGAACCTGACCCCGCACCAGATGAAAACCATCATCACCCGTGCCGGTGCCGGTTCCAAAGTGGTGTGCCTGGGCAACCTGGCACAGATCGACACCCCTTACCTGTCCGCGACCAGCTCCGGGCTGACTTACCTGACGGAACGCTTCAAGGATTTCCCGAACGGCGTGCACATTGCGCTGCAAGGGGTACCTCGCTCGATTCTGGCTGAATACGCCGAATCGCATTTGTAAACGCGGTCAGTGTGGGAGGGGGCTTGCTCCCTCCCACATTTCTTATGCATTGGGTTTACAATCGCTGCTCCTGATCAGGAGTATCCCTGTGCTGACTCATCTCGATTCCCAAGGTCGCGCCCATATGGTCGACGTCACCGACAAGTCCGTGACGTTCCGGGAGGCGGTGGCCGAAGCGCGGGTGCGCATGCTGCCCGAAACCCTGCAAATGATTGTCGACGGCGCCCATCCCAAGGGCGACGTGTTTGCCGTGGCCCGCATTGCCGGGATCCAGGCGGCGAAAAAAACCAGTGATTTGATCCCCCTGTGTCACCCGCTGATGTTGACCGGGGTCAAGGTCGAACTGAGTGCCGAGGGCGCAGACTCGGTGCACATCGTCGCGCGCTGCAAGCTGTCCGGGCAGACCGGCGTGGAGATGGAGGCGTTGACGGCGGCCAGTGTCGCCGCGCTGACCATCTACGACATGTGCAAGGCCGTGGATCGCGGCATGACCATCGAAACCATTCGCCTGCTGGAAAAGCTCGGCGGTAAAAGCGGGCATTTCAAGGCGGATGAACAATGAGCATCAACGTACTGTTTTTCGCGCGTTACAGCGAAAAAATAGGCCTGGATTCACTTGAGATGGAGGGCGACTTCGCCACTGTCGACGCCGTGCGCCAGGCGCTGGCCGCTGATCCGGGCTTTGAAGTGCTCAACGAAACCAGCTTGATGTGTGCTCGCAACCAGGAGTTGTGCGGTCTCGATGAGCCGTTGCAGGCCGGTGATGAAGTTGCGTTCTTCCCGCCCGTGACCGGAGGCTGAACATGGCCATTCGTGTACAGGTCGAACCGTTTGACCCCGGTGCCGAGGTCAACGCGATGCACGCCGCGAATGTGGGCGTGGGCGCGGTGGTGAGTTTTGTCGGCTATGTGCGCGATTTCAACGAGGGCCGAGATGTGTCCGGGATGTTCCTCGAACACTATCCGGGCATGACTGAAAAAGCCCTGGCCAAGATCGGCGTCGAAGCCGAACAACGCTGGCCGCTGCTCAAGCTCGAAGTGCTGCATCGTATCGGTGCGCTGGAGCCGGGTGAGCCGATTGTGTTCGTGGCGGCCGCCAGTGCCCATCGCCAGGCCGCGTTTGATGCCTGTGCGTTTGTGATGGATTACCTGAAAACCCGTGCGCCGTTCTGGAAGAAGGAGAACACCAGCGAAGGTGCGCGTTGGGTGGAAGGTCGGGACAGCGACCACGCTGCAGCGGATCGCTGGAAATAGCCAGCCGAACACAGAACCAAATGTGGGAGGGGGCTTGCTCCCGATGGCGGTGGATCATTCAACAGAGATGTTGAATGTGCCACTGCCATCGGGAGCAAGCCCCCTCCCACATTTTTATCGCATTTAAGCTTTACGGGCGTTTGCGTTCTACAGCCCGCAGCAAGTGCGTCGGCGGTGTCTCGCAGCTGATCTTGCGCCCCAGCAAGGTCTCGATCGACGGCAACTGATACGAGTCATCTTCCCCGGCAAAGCTGATCGACACACCCGCTGCGCCCGCCCGGCCGGTGCGGCCAATACGGTGCACATAGTCGTCCGGCACTTCCGGCAGGGTGAAGTTGATCACGTGGCTGATGCCGTCGATGTGAATCCCGCGCCCGGCCACGTCGGTGGCCACCAGCACGCGAATCTTGCCTTCGCGGAAGCCTTCCAGGGTCTTGATGCGTTTGTGTTGCGGCACGTCGCCGGACAGTTGCGCGGCGTTGACGCCATCGCGCACCAGGCGCTCTTCGATGCGGCGCACTTCGTCCTTGCGGTTGGCGAACACCATCACGCGCTCCCAACCGTTGTCGTTGACCAGGTTATAGAGCAGCTTGTACTTGTCGGCACCGGCCACGGCATAGATGTGCTGTTCGACATTTTCGCTGGCGACGTTCAGCGCCTCGATTTCGACGATGGACGGCTCGGTGGTCCACTGCTTGGCGAGGTTCATCACGTCTTCGGTGAAGGTCGCGGAGAACAGCAGGGTCTGGCGCTCTGCCTTTGGTGGCGTCTGACGAATGATCTGGCGCACTTGTGGGATGAAGCCCATGTCGAGCATGCGGTCGGCTTCGTCCAGCACCATCACTTCGACCATGTCCAGGTGCACATCACCGCGCTGGTTGAAGTCCAGCAGGCGGCCGGGGGTGGCGACCAGGATGTCGCAGTGGCGGGCTTCGAGGTGCTTGAGCTGCTTGTCGAAGTCCATGCCGCCCACGAACGTCATCACGTTGAGGCCGGTGTACTTGGTCAGGTCGGCGGCGTCCTTGGCGATCTGTACCACCAGTTCACGGGTAGGCGCGATGATCAGCGCGCGCGGTTCACCCATGTAGCGCTCTTTCGGCGGCGGCGTTTGCAGCAACTGGGTGATGATCGAGATCAGGAACGCGGCGGTCTTGCCGGTACCGGTCTGGGCGCGGCCGATGGCGTCTTTGCCGGCCAGGGTGAAGCCTAATACCTGCGCCTGGATCGGCGTGCAGTATGGGAACCCCAGGTCCTGGATGGCGTGCATCAGTTCCGGGGCCAGTTTGAAATCGTGGAAGCGGGTTTTGCCTTCCTGAGGCTCGACGACGAAGTCTTCGAGTTTCCACGGGATCACCGGCGGTTTGGGGGCGCGTTCCCGGCGAGGCTTGGGGGCGGGGGCGGCTTGCGTCTCAGGTTTTGCCTGTTCGGGCGGTGTCACCGTCGGCGTCTTTGGCTGGGCGACAGGTGCAGTCCGGCCTGGCTGTTGACCGTCATTGCGGCTGCCGGAGGAGGGGACAGGAGCACTGGGAACAGGCGCGAGCGGCTCAGCCTCGCTTTTGCCGAACATTTTCTTGAGTGCTTTGAGCACGGTGATCTCATTAATTGGTTAAGGAATGTACGCCGGCCAGTGTAATGCAAGAATCGGGCGCGGCGTAGTGCGTCTGTCATACGGCTACATAAACGTGGGTTTCAGCCCAGGCGAGCGGTCAACCAAGTCCCTATATCGTGTATCTCCTGCGGTAACACTTCGTGGCCCATTGGGTATTCCTGCCATGTCACGGTGACACCACGGGTTTTCAGATGCTCGTAGGCGCTGCGGCCCATGGCGTTCTGTACTACCTCGTCGTACTGACCATGCAGGCACAGGGTGGGAATGCGTTGCTGGCTGGCCGACAATTCGAGCTCGTCACTGAAGGTGGGCGCGTAGGTGGAGAGGGCGATTACGCCGCCCAATGGCCCCTCCCAATTCAGGAACGCGGTGTGGAATACCACGGCCCCACCTTGGGAAAAGCCCGCGAGGAAAATCCGCGAAGCGTCTATTCCGGTTCTCTTCTGTGCTTCGATCAGATCGGTCACCATTTTTGCCGACACTTCCAGCTCTTCCAGGCTGATCGAGCGCGCAGGGCTCATGGCCTTGATGTCGTACCAACTGGGCATCTCGTAGCCGCCGTTGATCGTCACTGGGCGGGTCGGTGCCTGGGGCAATACAAAGCGGGTGGACAGCAAGCTTTCCTGCAGCGCCTCGGCCACCGGCAGGAAGTCGTAGCGATCGGCACCCAGGCCATGCAACCAGATTACGCAGGCGTCTGCGGGCTTGGCGGGCTGAAGAATCAAGGGTTCGGTCATGTCTGCTCCATATATGTGCGTGCGCTCCGATTGGGTGCGTCGGAACGGTGCGCGACAGGTTGATCTGTTAAGAGAATGTCGCAAGGGTGAATCTTTTTCCATTGACTAGGGGCTGAAACGACTCAGCCGCCGTTCTGGTACGCGCCTTGCTATGTGTAGGGCGATGTCAGAACTTTCCTGAGACGGTAACACTATCAGTGACTGCCGCTTTCGGGATAGCAGCTGGAATTTCCGCGAAAGCCTCATGCCGCTTGACCCCAAAAAAAGCCAACACGGGTCGATATCGCCTCATAAGGGTGCGCTGAGGTTGGAGCTTCGACACAACAAGAGCAACTGGAGGTTTGAATGAAGGTATTGAAATCCACCCTGGCCATCGTTTCTGCGGCGGCTGTACTGGGTGTCAGTGGTTTCGCCCAGGCTGGCGCTACGCTGGACGCCGTGCAGAAGAAAGGTTTTGTGCAATGTGGCGTGAGTGACGGCTTGCCGGGTTTCTCGGTACCGGATGCCAGCGGCAAGATCCTCGGGATCGATGCTGACGTTTGCCGTGCCGTGGCCGCTGCCGTTTTTGGCGACGCCACCAAGGTCAAATTCAGCCAGTTGAACGCCAAGGAGCGTTTCACCGCGCTTCAGTCCGGCGAAGTCGACATCCTGTCGCGTAACACCACCATGACCAGCTCCCGCGATGCGGGTATGGGCCTGAAATTCCCAGGCTTCATCACTTACTACGACGGCATCGGCTTCCTGGTTAACAGTAAGCTGGGCGTCAAAAGTGCCAAGGAACTGGACGGTGCAACCATCTGCATCCAGGCCGGTACTACCACCGAGCTGAATGTTTCCGACTACTTCCGCGGCAACAACCTCAAGTACACCCCAATCACCTTCGACACCTCCGATGAAAGCGCCAAATCGCTGGAATCCGGTCGTTGCGACGTACTGACCTCCGACAAGTCCCAACTGTTCGCCCAGCGCAGCAAGCTGGCCGCGCCGAAGGACTACGTGGTTCTGCCGGAAACCATCTCCAAGGAGCCACTGGGCCCGGTCGTGCGTAATGGCGACGACGAGTGGCTGGCCATCGTGCGCTGGGTTGGCTACGCCATGCTCAACGCTGAAGAAGCTGGCATCACTTCCAAAAACGTTGAAGCTGAAGCCAAGTCCACCAAGAACCCGGACGTTGCACGTCTGCTCGGTGCTGACGGCGAATACGGCAAAGACCTGAAAGTGAAGAAAGATTGGGTCGTACAGATCGTCAAGCAAGTCGGTAACTACGGTGAAGTGTTCGAGCGCAACCTGGGCAAGAGCACCCCGCTGGAAATCGACCGTGGCCTGAACGCGCTGTGGAACAACGGCGGCATTCAATACGCACCCCCTGTGCGCTGATCGCTGATGGTTCTGTCACCCGGAGGGCCAACCGCCGGGTGATGTTCTGTTCCATTCTTTCCGGGGCACTTCATGCAAAAACAAATCGGCGCACCAAAGCAGAAGCTCAGCTTCAGCGATCCCAAAGTGCGTGCGTGGCTCTTCCAGATCATCACGATTGTGGCGGTGATCTCGTTGGGCTGGTACCTCTTCGACAATACCCAGACCAACCTTCAGCACCGGGGCATTACCTCGGGTTTCGACTTTCTTGAGCGCAGTGCCGGCTTCGGCATCGCGCAGCATCTGATCGACTACACCGAATCGGACAGCTATGCCCGCGTCTTTGTCATCGGCTTGCTCAACACCTTGCTGGTGACCGTGATCGGGGTGGTCCTGGCAACGCTGCTCGGCTTCATCATCGGTGTGGCACGTCTGTCCCCGAACTGGATGATCAACAAGCTGGCGACCGTGTATGTGGAAGTGTTCCGCAACATTCCGCCGCTGCTGCAGATCCTGTTCTGGTACTTCGCGGTGTTCCTGACCATGCCGGGGCCGCGCAACAGCCATAACTTCGGCGACACCTTCTTTGTCAGCAGCCGTGGCCTGAACATGCCGGCAGCGCTGGCCGCTGACGGGTTCTGGCCGTTTGTGGCCAGCATCGTGGTTGCCATCGTGGCAATCGTGCTGATGGCGCGTTGGGCCAACAAGCGCTTTGAAGCGACCGGCGTACCCTTCCATAAGTTCTGGGCGGGCCTGGCGCTGTTTATCGTGATCCCAGCGTTGTGTGCCTTGATCTTCGGCGCGCCGCTGCACTGGGAAATGCCCAAGCTGCAAGGCTTCAACTTTGTCGGCGGCTGGGTACTGATCCCTGAACTGCTGGCGCTGACCCTGGCGCTTACCGTGTACACGGCAGCGTTTATCGCCGAGATCGTGCGTTCGGGCATCAAGTCCGTCAGCCACGGCCAGACCGAAGCTGCGCGCTCCCTGGGCCTGCGTCCTGGGCCGACGCTGCGCAAGGTCATCATCCCGCAAGCCCTGCGGGTGATCATTCCGCCGCTGACCAGCCAGTACCTGAACCTGGCGAAGAACTCGTCGCTGGCCGCCGGTATCGGTTACCCGGAAATGGTTTCGCTGTTTGCCGGCACGGTGCTCAACCAGACCGGCCAGGCCATCGAGGTTATTGCCATCACCATGAGCGTGTACCTGGCGATCAGCATCAGCATTTCCCTGCTGATGAACTGGTACAACAAGCGCATTGCGCTGATCGAGCGGTGAGGAAACGCACATGAGTTCGCATACTTTCAAACCTGATATGCCGCCGCCGAGTAAAGTCTTCGGACCGATGGCCTGGATGCGTGCCAACCTGTTTTCCAGTTGGCTCAATACCCTGCTGACGCTGTTGGCGTTTTACCTGATCTACCTGGTGGTGCCGCCGATCCTGCATTGGGCCATCCTCGATGCCAACTGGGTCGGCACTACTCGCGCCGATTGCACTAAAGAGGGCGCGTGCTGGGTGTTTATCCAACAGCGCTTCGGGCAGTTCATGTACGGCTACTACCCCGGCGACCTGCGCTGGCGTGTAGACCTGACCGTGTGGCTGGCCATTGTCGGCGTGGCACCGTTGTTCATCTCGCGTTTCCCGCGCAAGGCGATTTACGGCCTGGGCTTCCTGGTGTTGTACCCGATCATCGCGTTTTTCCTGCTGCACGGCGGGATATTCGGCTTGACCAACGTGGCCACCAGCCAATGGGGCGGCCTGATGCTGACCCTGGTCATCGCCACCGTCGGCATCGCCGGTGCCTTGCCACTGGGTATTGTGCTGGCGCTGGGACGGCGTTCGAACATGCCGGCGATTCGTGTGGTCTGCGTGACCTTTATCGAGTTCTGGCGCGGCGTGCCGTTGATCACCGTGCTGTTCATGTCCTCGGTGATGCTGCCGTTGTTCCTGCCTGAAGGCATGGGCATCGACAAGCTGCTGCGGGCGTTGATCGGCGTGATCCTGTTCCAGTCGGCCTACGTGGCCGAAGTGGTGCGCGGTGGCTTGCAGGCGATTCCTAAAGGTCAGTACGAAGCGGCCGCGGCGATGGGCCTGGGTTACTGGCGCAGCATGGGCCTGGTGATTCTGCCGCAAGCCCTGAAGATGGTAATCCCGGGCATCGTCAACACGTTTATCGCGTTGTTCAAGGACACCAGCCTGGTGATCATCATCGGTTTGTTCGACCTGCTCAACAGCGTCAAGCAAGCCGCCGCCGACCCTAAATGGTTGGGCATGGCCACCGAAGGCTATGTGTTTGCCGCCTTGGTGTTCTGGATTTTCTGTTTTGGTATGTCGCGCTATTCCATTCATTTGGAACACAAGCTCGACACAGGCCACAAGCGTTAGGAGTTGATGTTATGAGCGAAGCGATCAAACAGCCTGTGAGCCCTGAAGGCATTATCCAGATGCAGGGCGTCAACAAGTGGTACGGCCAGTTCCACGTGTTGAAAGACATCAACCTCAACGTCAAGCAGGGCGAGCGTATCGTGCTGTGCGGCCCGTCGGGTTCGGGCAAGTCCACCACCATTCGCTGCCTCAACCGTCTGGAAGAGCACCAGCAGGGCCGCATCGTGGTCGATGGCGTGGAGCTGACCAACGACCTCAAGCAGATCGAAGCGATTCGCCGCGAAGTCGGCATGGTGTTCCAGCACTTCAACCTGTTCCCGCACCTGACCATCCTGCAGAACTGTACGCTGGCGCCGATGTGGGTGCGCAAGATGCCCAAGCGCAAGGCCGAGGAAATCGCCATGCACTACCTGGAGCGTGTGCGCATCCCGGAGCAGGCCCACAAGTTTCCGGGGCAACTGTCCGGCGGCCAGCAACAGCGTGTGGCGATTGCCCGTGCCCTGTGCATGAAGCCGAAAATCATGCTGTTCGACGAGCCGACCTCGGCCCTCGACCCGGAAATGGTCAAGGAAGTACTCGACACCATGATCGGCCTGGCTGAAGACGGCATGACCATGTTGTGCGTGACCCACGAAATGGGCTTCGCCCGCACCGTGGCCAACCGCGTGATCTTCATGGACAAGGGCGAGATCGTCGAACAGGCGGCGCCGAATGACTTCTTCGACAACCCGCAGAATGACCGGACCAAGCTGTTCTTGAGCCAGATCCTGCATTGATCGATGCTTGAAAAAATAAACCCGGCCTGGCCGGGTTTATTTTTGTCTGTTCAGGAGGCCTTGATCACCGCCAGATCGTAATGAGGTGTGTACTTTTCCATAAGACACCTGCGCTGAATAATTACCCTCTAAGGGTAATTGTACCAATCGAAAATACTGCTCCTTTTCCAGCCTAAGAACCCTAGTGCGTTGCCTTTGTAGGCAACTCTGAATAGGCTGTAGGAAAATTCATCCTATGATTGGACGAAAGCCCGCATCCCATGACTGACATCGCTCCCCTGATCAAACGCTCCCTGGTGGACCAGGCCCTTGAGCAATTGCGCTGGCGCATCAGCGAAGGCAGGTGGGCCGTCGGCGAACGTCTGCCCACCGAGCCGGAGCTGGCCGCCGAGCTGGGCATCAGCCGCAACACCGTGCGCGAAGCCATGCGTGTGTTGGCGTTCTCCGGGTTGATCGAGATCCGCCAGGGCGACGGCAGTTACCTGCGCTCCATGACCGACCCGCTGGGAGCCATGCGCGCGTTATCTCACTGCAGCCTGGAGCAGGCGCAGGAGACGCGGCAGATCCTGGAAGTGGAGGCCATCGGGCTCGCGGCGTTGCGCCGTACCGAAGCCGACCTCACGGGTTTGCACGAGGCACTCAAAGCCAGCGCGGTGCTGTACCACGGTGACCTGGAGGCCTATATCAGCGCCGACCTGGAGTTCCACAAACGCCTGGTGGACGCCGCGCACAACCCGGCATTGAGCGAGCTGTACCAGTACTTTTCCGCCATCGTCGGCGCCCAGTTGCGCCAGACCCTGAACATTTCGCCGCGCCGCCAGGCGGTGTTCGACCTGCATATCGCCCTGCTCGAAGCCGTGGAACACCAGGACGCGGAACGCGCCAAATCCCTTTGCCGGCAGTTGATCAATGAACCCTGAAACCAAACGTACGACCGAGTTGGAAGAGCTGTTGATCGACGCCGAAGCCGATGACGAAGTGGTGCAAGCCAGTCACCCGCTGGTAAGCCGCCCTTGGCTGTTGCTGCTGGGCCTGATCCTGGTGGCGTTGAACCTGCGCCCGGCGTTGTCGAGCGTGGCGCCGTTGCTGGCCGAGGTTTCCAGCAGCCTGGGATTGTCGGCGGCCAAGGCCGGTTTGCTGACCACCTTGCCGGTGTTGTGCCTCGGCTTGTTCGCGCCCATGGCCCCGATCCTGGCCCGGCGGTTTGGCGCCGAGCGAGTGGTGTTGGGGATTTTGCTGAGCCTGGCCGCCGGCATCATCCTGCGCAGTTCGTTTGGCGAAGTGGGGTTGTTCGCCGGCAGCCTGATTGCCGGTGCGAGCATCGGCATCATCGGCGTATTGCTGCCGGGCATCATCAAGCGCGATTTCGCCAGACACGCCGGCGCCATGACCGGTGTGTACACCATGGCCCTGTGTCTGGGCGCAGCGTTGGCCGCTGGCGCCACGGTGCCGCTGAGTCATTACTTCGGCGACCGCTGGACCATTGGCCTGGGCTTCTGGATTCTGCCGGCGTTGGTGGCAGCGTTGTTCTGGTTACCGCAGGTCGGCCAGAAACACGGCGCCCACCAGGTCGCCTACCGAGTGAAGGGCCTGTTGCGTGACCCGTTGGCCTGGCAGGTCACCCTGTACATGGGTCTGCAATCGTCCCTGTCGTACATCGTGTTTGGCTGGCTGCCGTCGATTTTGATCGGTCGTGGCCTGAGTGCCACCGAAGCCGGTTTGGCGTTGTCCGGCTCCATCATCATGCAGTTGTTCAGTTCCCTGGCCGCACCGTGGCTTGCCACGCGCGGCAAGGACCAGCGCCTGGCGATTGTGGTGGTGATGCTGTTCACCCTGGTTGGATTGTTCGGTTGCCTGTATGCACCGCTGGACGGTCTGTGGGGCTGGGCCATTCTGCTCGGCCTGGGGCAGGGCGGCACGTTCAGCCTGGCGCTGACCTTGATCGTGCTGCGCTCGCGTGATTCCCATGTGGCCGCCAACCTGTCGAGCATGGCCCAGGGCTTCGGTTACACCCTCGCGTCCGTCGGTCCATTCGCGGTGGGCCTGGTGCACGACTGGACCGGCGGTTGGTCGGCCATTGGCTGGATCTTCGCGGTGATCGGCGTGGGTGCGATCATCGCCGGGCTGGGCGCGGGGCGGGCGCTGTATGTGCAGGTCAGCAGCGAGAAACGTTAGAGATACACCACCTCCAGCGTCGCCGAGCCGTCGAGCAAGGTGTCGCTGCTCAGGTCCAGGTTCTTCGTGGCGTTGATCACGGTTTCGACCTTGACCGTGCTGATCAGCTCCCGGATCGCTGACGGGCCGGTTGTGCTGCCGGCCGTGTCGGTGAAGCCCAGGTAACTGTTGGCACCTATGTCGATCGTGTTGAGGTCGGCCGTGCGCCAGGCTATGCCACCGGTGGTGGATTCGGTCCCGTAGACCGGCGCGGTGGTGTCGACCTGGGTCTGGCGAGGGTCGAAACTCAAGGAATAGAGACCGATGCGGTTGCCGCTTTTGTCCAGCCCCAGCCCATAGTAAATCTCGCTGTTGACCGTGGCCGTGCCGTCGCGATTGTCGCGCATGCGCAGGGCGAAGCGACTCGGTGCGTTGCAACCGATACTGACTTGCAGCTGCTTGACCGGCAGGCGTGTGCCCTTGTCGACGTTGAGGTCTTGCTGGGACAGCTTGCCGTAGTCGATCACCCCGCCACTGGACAGCAGCGGTGTGCAGGCGGTCGGCGTGATCCGGCCTTTGACGTTAAGGTCCACGGAGGAAGCGGCCAGCGCTGGCTGGGCTGAGCACAGCAGCAGGGCAGAAAAACTCAGGCAGTACGTGTTCACGAGGGAAGCTCCACAGGCTAGAGGTAGATGATTTCGAGAGTGCCGGAACCATTGATCTGCACCACTTGGCGCAGGTCCAGCGATTGCAGGGGGGCCAGGTAAGCCTTGATGCGCAGGGTGCCGGTGAGGTGTTGGATCGCAACGGGCCCCTGGGTGCTGCCGGCCTTGTCGGTAAAGCCCATATAGCTGTTGGCGGCGATAGGGATCTGTCTGGCACTTGCGCTGCTCCAGGCCGTGCCATTGCTGGTGGAGTCGGTGCGATAGAGCGTGCCGTAGGCATCGGCGACAAAGTCTGCCGGGTCAATGTTCACGTAGAAGCGGCCGATCTTGTTCTGGCTGTTATCCCGGTCCAATCCATAAGCGGTTTCATCGGTGCCGCCCGTGGCCGAGCCGTCGCGGTTGTCGTGCATGCGCAAGGCGAAGCGTGCGGGCCCATCACAGCCGACGGAAAATTGCAGCGGGCGGGTGGGCAGCGGGTTTTCGTGGGTGGCGCTCAGGTCCTTGGCCAGCAGCGTGCCGTAATCCACCAGGCCGCCGTTGGACAGCTGCGGTGTGCAGGCGGCGGGCGCAAAGTGGGCGCGCAGGGTCAACTCCCGATAGCGACCGCTCTGGTGGGCGTCGAATGTTCCGGACACTTCCCACGTGGTGGCCTCGCGGACATGGGTGGCCGCCATGTCCGCCCAGGCGCTGAGGCTCAGTTGCAAGGACAGGTGTTTACCCCGTAGCACGGCCCCGCCTTGCACCGGCGCCACGCCATAGCCCGGGCGCCAATTCACTGCGCTACCGATGGCGGCGGGTGGCTGCGCGGCGGCCTGCAGCAACCCCAGCTCAACTGCCCGGCCATCCAGCACGCCATCGCTGACTTCAATTGCATAACTGCCGTGCTCGGTAAATTGCAGGCGTTGTGCGTCGGCCGCCAGGGCCCGATAGAACACACTCATGTCCGTCGTTTCCGGGCAGTTGAGGTTCAGGCTCAAGCGGCGCTCGCCGAGCAGGCGTTGGGGGGCGCTGTCGTTTTGTGCGAGGCGCTTCATCAGGCCGAAGTCCAGCAAAGGTTCGCTGATGTTCAACTGGCACTCGTCGTCGGCCAAGGCGGTGCCGACGAGACTGACGGTCATCAAGACGGCCGTCAGCCATGGGGCGCGGATAAAGGGCATGGCGATCTTCCTCATGAAGGGGTGCAGCGTGCGGGCGCGGTTTCGAAATACACCAGAGGGTCGCCCTTGGGCGGTAACTCGAACTGCAGTCGGCAGCGCGTCAATCCCGGCGCGCTGACCCACAACCCTGATTGCTCCAGGACGTTGGGTAGAAACACTTGGCCACTGTCTTGGACCAGGGTCACGAACTCGCCCGCATCGGTACTGACGGAGGCACCACGGGGCAGCAGTGCACCGTGTTCGGTGCGTACGGTGAGCAACACCCGACGAGTCAATGTCACGGCAAAATCGACCCGATCCACTGCACCACGCCCGGCCGAGATCATCGCCAGGCCGTTGTTGATATCGGCATTGCGCGGCAGTGAACGGGGCTGTACTTCAACCGGGCTGCGGCCATAGGCGCTCACGTGGGGAACCACGGCCTGGCCTTGCCAATCGGTCCAGAGCGGGCCGCTGGGGGTACTCAGTTTTACGCCGCTCATCTCGCCCACCGAGACCAGGGCGAAGGTGTCACGCACCGGATACGGCGACAACGTCACCCCGGCGCCATGCAGCACCACGCCGCCTCGGGCACTGCCTTGATAGCTTGAGCGTTCGGCATCGGCGCGGCTGTAGCTGAAGTCGAGTTGGCTGTAGCGGGGCAGTGCCGAAAGACCGAGGGTGGTCTCCACCTGTTGGTCACGGGTGTCATGTTCGGCGCTGACGCGGTAGCTCAGTTGATCGTCGATCTGTTCATTCAACCCCACACCGGTGCGATGTTCGCCGCCCGAGTTGCGTACCCAGGCTCGCACTCGACGGCTCTCGCCCAGGGGCAGGCTGACATTCAGGTAGACGGCATTGTCCTGCTGCTGGCGTCCGCCCATCTGCCATTCGGCACTCGCCGACAGCGATACACCGCCGACGTTCGTGCCCCACGACGCCAGGCCGCGGCTGCTGGTGTTGCCGTCAAAATTGCTGGAGCGCGAAACCCCGGCACTGAATGCGCCCAGCCATGGGTGGGACCAGCCCAGCGTGGCGCTTTGTTGGTCGCGATAACGGGAGCGTCGTTGCTGGGTAGATTCAGGCGCGTAGGTCGCTTCCTCCAGCTCGCGATAACCCGGTGAACGCCAGGAGTTGGCGGCGCTGAACGACCATTGATCATTCAAGCGCTGGGACCATGACAGGTCGGTTTGCACGCCACGTACGGCGTGCGGCGCCTGGGTGTCGGCAACCTGGGTGGACAGTTGGACCTGGCTGTCCAACCATGGCAGCCAGCCCAGGCTCACACCCGCAGCCCGGTATTCGCTGGACGCCAGCACGCCGCTGCCCAAGGACAGCTGCGGGTGCACGGCACCGGTCCAGCCCGCGCTGACCACCCAAGGCTCGTCGCCTTGGCCGTCGCCGATATTGCGCACCCGTCCCGCCGCCATCGAGTACCCGGGCGCCGCCATCCCAAGGCCGAGCATGGCCGCCGGGACGGTGAAGCGGCGCTCGCCACCGCTGCTTTCCTTGACCGTGACTTCGACGTCAGAGCGTGAGTTCAGGCGCCGTACATCGGTCAGCGAAAACGGCCCGGCCGGAACCACCGTGGAATGAATCAACGCACCGTTCTGTCGCACCTCGACTTGCGCCGGGCTGTTGGCGATACCGTCGATGGTCGCGCCCTGGCCTTGTTCTTGAAGGGCCTGTTCGGTGAGGACCTGGACCCCGGTGATCTGCGCACCGGACAACACCGGGTTGTAGAGGTTGATTTGCCCCGCTTGCAGCACCGCCTGATGGCTGGCGAAGGTACGCTGGGCGTAGGCCTCCAGGTGCGTACTGCGTGAGAGGCCATCCTGCCAGGTCTGTACCTGGCGGCTGCGTACGACCCAGTCGCCGGCGTTGAACCCGACCTGGGTATTGGCCGAACCGAACTGGCTGTTGTCGTCACCGAAGCGGTTATAAAAACCGGTGAGGTCGTAATTGAGCAGGCCGGCAAAACCACCGGTTTCGTACCCTGAGACGTCCTGCTGCAGCGGTCGTAGCGCTTCAGTCGGTACCACCAGCGACACCGTGAGCGTGGCGGGGTCCGGTTCCACCAGGGTTTGCGGGTACTGGTCGAGAAAGGCGTGGCAGCGCTCGCTGTCGTCGGGAATGATCAGGTTGGCGAGATCCAGCAACGCACGGTCGAAACACAAGGCACCGTCTTGATCAAAGCCGACCTCCAGTCGCCCGCGGCGCTGGCCATTGACCAGCAGGCTCACGGCATGCCGTCCTGCGGCAAAACGCGGGGCGTCCAGCAGCAGGTTGGCGAGCGTCGGATCAATTCCACGTTGGTGCAAGGTGGTGGCATCAAAGCTCGGTCGTTCATCCGCCCAGGCCTTGGTGGGCAGCAGTGCGCACGCCAACAGTATCGTCGGCAGTGCAAAACGGGGTGGCCTGTCGGGCAGGGCTTCGCCGTCACGGTAACTCAATACTGTTTTCACGAAAGGCACTCGAAGGGTGTGGTGACGGTCAGTGAGCCGTCACTTCGTGATACAGGCGCCTGGACGCCCGGGGTTTTCGTCAGAAGGTGAGGGGCGCTTCATAAGCGCCTACGGCAAAGCCATAGACCGTTGCCGGCTGCAACCGGACTGTACTGGCCGCACCGCCGGTGGCTGCAATGCTCAGGTGTTCCCCGGGCAACACATAGGTGCGCGGCAACATCGCTCGACCATTGCCAGGCAACAGGCGCAGTTCCTGGGCCAGTCGCACCACATAAGGGGTGTCGTTACGCACCTGCAACGTACCGCCGTTGAGTGACCAGGTCAGGCCGGTCCAGGGCGTGCGGTTGGGGGCGAGCCCTTTGGGGTGAATGATGACGGGCAGGTTCTGACGTACCGTCACGCCGACCCGCGCGTGTCCGGCTTCGGTCGCCGATCGGCCTTGGGGCATGCCTTCGAAAATCACGCGCTTGAGCCGTTGGGTGTGCAGCGGTTGGGGGCTTTGCAAAATGAACCGCACCAGTTGCGATTTGGACGGCTCCACCCGCGACAGCGGCGGAGTCACCACCAGCAGCGGCTCGGGGTCTTCGGGAATGTCTTCCAGCGTGACGTGGAGCAGGGCCAGTTGGCTGTCGGTGTTAGTGACCGACACGGCGGCTTCACCCTCGGCTTCGTGAACGATCACGACGGAGGTGTCCGGGACCATGCCGTCAGCCTGTGCACCCGTGGCAAGCAGCAGCGTCAGGGCCAAGAAGCAGGTGGCGGTGTTGAACAATGTCGTCGTCATGACGGGGTTTTCCATTGGGGCTGTGTGAAAAATCAGAGGTAACGAAGATCCAGCACGATGGAGCCATCGAGGGGAACTTCCTGATTCAGGGTCAGGTACTGGGCAAAGTTGATGGCGGTGTCGATGCGCAACTGAGCGCGCAGTTGGCCGATAAAGTCGGGCTGGCGATCACCGAGCGGCGCAAAGCCCATGTAGGCTTTGGGGTAGGCATTGGGCTCCGGGGCCCAGGTTTCACCACTATCGTTGGAGGCCAGCACCTGTAGGGACTGCGCGTCGCCTACCGGGTTTTGATAAGACACTGCCACGGATCCCAGGCGCTCCTGCGGGGCGTGGGGGTTTTTGCCCAGGCCGTAGAACGATCCGGGCGCCAGTGAAGACTCCACTCGGTTATCAAGCCCCACCAAGGTGAACAGCATTGGTCGGCTGCACTGCACATTCAGCTCCAGCACGCGGCTGGGCAGGGCGGTGAACTCGCTGGCGTTGAGCGTATGGGAGGGGATTTTCCCGTGGTCGACCCTACCCTCGTCTGACAGCGTGACGTGACAGGCATCCGGGGTCAGGCGGCCGGTTACGGTGAGGTCGACAGCGGATGCAGCGAAGACCGGATGAGTGGTTGTCAGCAAGAGCAAAACCGCCGGCAGGCGAGGGAGCGTGTTCATGGGAAGGCGCCACGTGTCGAGGTGAATGCGGGCGATACGAAAAATACGCCCAGGCCTGCGAATCACGCCAGGCATGGGCGCCCATGGGCTTACAGGTACTTCACTTCAAGGGTGGCCGAACCGTCGAGGGTGACCTCGTTGCTCAGGTCCAGGCCATCGGTGCGGGCGATAGAGGTATCCACCACCAGCTCCGTCACCAGTTCCTTGACCGAGGCCGGCTGTGTGGCGTCATCCATCGTGGCGACCGACATATACAACCCTGCATCCCAGAGTTTTTCGCTGTACCAGGTATTGCCACCGTCCCCGGAGGCAATGGTTTGCATCGGCGTACCGTCGGCGACGGCATTGCGCAGCGTCAGTTGAAACCAGCCGAGTTTCTGGGTGCCGTTGATCAGGCCCAGGCCGTAGTCGGAGGTGGATATCGATGACCCGGCACGGTTGTCGACGGAGTGCAGGGCAAATTGAATCGGCGCATCGCAGGTTACCGCCATGGTCATGACGTGAGTCCCGATGTGCGTGGCGTTATCCGGGCGCAGGTCTTTGGCGGAAATCTTGCCGTGGTCGATGACCCCGCCGCTGGTCAGGTTGGGTGTGCAGGCACTGGGCACGATCAGGCCCTTGACCGTCAGGTCTACGGTGGAGGCCGCATAGGTGGAAGCGCAGGTCAGCAGCATCAGGCTGGTGGCGACGGTACTGAGCAGTATCTTCATGGTGATCGAACTCCTTTCGCTAAGAGGGTGGTTACAAGTACTTGAGCTGGACCGTGGCGTGCCCGTCGATGGGGACTTCGTCCAGCAGGGTCAAGGTGTCGGCAGGGGCGACATGGGTATACAGGCGGATCTCGGCGTCAAAGTCCCGAACGGCGATAGGCAGCCGCTGATCGCCGATTGCCACGGCCGTCAGTTTCATGTGATTGAGCTGATTGGTCGGCTCCCAAGTCACACCGCCATCGCTTGAAGTAATGATGGTTGCGGCGATGCCATCCGCCACCGGTGTGTACAGGTGAAAGGCGGTGCCGCCGAGCTTTTCATCGTTTGGCGTCATACCCAGGCCATGCCAATGATCGTGGTTGGCCGACGAGCCAGTGCGGTTATCAATGGTATTGAGGGTGAAAAATGTCGGCCCTTCGCAGCGCACACTCAATTGCATGCTTTGGTTGGGCAGCACGGTGTGTTGCTCTGCATTGAGCGACTTGGCCGACATCTTCCCGAATTCGATCACACCGCCACCGGAGACCAGTGGGGCACAGGCACTGGGAGTGATGCTGCCTTTGACTGTCAGGTCGGTGGTGCTGGCGGCAAACGCTGGCGGAGTGAACAGCAGCATCAGCATGAGCCGCGAGGCTAGAGCGTTCATAGGCATGGTTTCCTTGTCAGGAGGGTTCAACGGATCGTCGGGTTACAGGTACTTCACTTCCAGGGTCGCCGAGCCGTCCAGAGCGACTTCGTCGGTCAGGGTCAGGGTGTTTGCCGGGGCGATCCAGGTGTTGAACAAGACTTCCACGGAGGCATTTTCGAGGGGGTGGGGCAAGTAACCGACATCCGGAACGAAGCTGCCGAATGCAATCAATCGGTTCGGCTCGACGTAGTCATCGTCCCATTGCATCCGCCATGCGCCGTCGCGAAATTGCAGCATATCGGACGGGATATCGGCGACCGGGTTACGCACGATCACGACATACAAGCCGAGTTTTTCCGTGCCGTTGATCAGTCCCAGCCCGTAGCCTGCGATGTTGCTGTTGGACGATGTCCCGGCCCGGTTATCGACTGGATTGATCGCAAACAGAGTCTGGGCCTCGCAGTTCACCGTCAACTGAAGGGTTTTGTCTTCAAGTCGTGTCGTTCCGTCCTGATTCAAGTCTTTGGCCGAGATCTTCCCGAAGTCGACCGTACCCGGCAGTGTGAGGGTGCAGGCGCTTGGAGTGATCAGGCCCTTGACGGTCAGGTCCACGCTGCTGGCGGCAAAGGTGGATGTAGCACTGGTGAGCAACAGGGCGGCGCTCAACAGGATTAGGGACTTGCTCATTTCTATACGTTCCACTACAGGGCTGGCTGATAAAGCGCGCGCACGGCATCGTCCGGTCTTTCGGCGAAGGCGGCGAGCAAGGCGGCGGGTTGTATTTGGTCAGGGCCGCTTAAGTCAGCGAGACCATTCCCTCTTTGCGGGGTGGCGGCAATTTAGCCGGGGGGCGGGATGGGGGAAATACAACTATTACGACAATCGAAGTAACAGGTATTTGGGCGTTAGTTCGTGGGAATTTATGTTCTTAGTCGTAGGAAAACTAGATTTTTCGTAGTTGTTGTATCGTCTTTTTTACATCCTTAGGGATATTCATTGTTGCTTATGACAGTCATATGAGCGCCACGGGAATTTTGCACGCTGTTCGTTGATCTGGCTGTTGCATCTTCCAACCCCACTCAGATGGGTATTGATGAACTCATGGGCTGAACAATCAATGTAAGCGCAGTGAGGTGACCATGGTGACAAGGGTATTTTCCAATCAAGTACCTGTCCTGAAGTTGGCACCCTCGCCCCCACCACCGCTAGTGGAGGCGCCGGCGTGTTGTGCAGGTGCGATCGCGTGGCCGACGCGTGCCCGCCTGATCGACATTTTCGGCAGTGATGAGATGGTGAACCGGGCGCTGGCCAGCCTGATGGATGAAGCACGTGAAGACAACGCGTTGTTGGACCTGGCGCAGGCCCGCGCCGATGCGTCATTGGTGGTGGAGCGATTGCACCGACTGGTGGGCAGCCTGGCGTTCGTCGGGGGCGTTGACCTGGAGCGCCGCGCCGAGCAGTTGATCGCTCGAGTCCAGGCCCGTGGTGTGGTGGCGAACATGCCGCAGTTGCAAGTCTTTCAGCGTAACTTGCGCGTATACATTGCTTATCTAAGCCGGTTATGAATCCTTGGAATAGAGAGTCTTGTAGGATGTTTCCCCTTTGTGTTGGAGGCTTTGTATGTAGGTAGTTTCTTTTTGTTTTGTAGGTATAAGTTTGTCAGCTATCAAACACGGGTCGCGGTCCGGAACGTGTCGCACCGAGTGGTTGTTGACGCGCGAGGACACAGGTATTTTTGCGCCAATTCCAGTTGCCATCATTCGTGGGTATTTATGCTGCGTGTAATTATTGCCGACGATCACCCCATTGTGCGCATCGGGCAACGGGTGGTGATTGAGGCGGGCGGTAGATGCAAAGTGGTCGGTGAGGCCGACGGTCCCGATGAGTTACTCCGGTTGTTGAGTACGGTGGCGTGTGACGTGCTGGTGACTGACTTCGCCATGCCGGGTGGTCAGCAGGCGGACGGCTACGGGTTGCTGGGATTGTTGCGACGCCAGTACCCGAATTTGCCGGTGATTCTGGTCACCATGTTTGCCAATGTGGCGACGTTGCGTGCTTCCTTTGCCCATGGGGCACGGGCGATTGTCGCCAAGAGCGCCTCGGCCAGGGAGCTGCCCACCGCCATCGGTACAGTGATCAAGGGCGAGACATTTGTCAGTGAATGCCTGCGGGCCCAGTTGGTGGAGGCGGGCACCGGAGATCAACTGCAACAGCCGCAGTTATCCAGCAAGGAACGCGAAGTGGTCAGGATGCTGGCCAGCGGCATGACCGTCAGCCAGATTGCGGCCCGGGTCAATCGCAGTATTTCCACGATCAGCAAGCAGAAAAGCACCGCCATGAGCCGGCTGTGCATTTCCACCGACGTGGATCTGTTTGCCTATGCCCGCAGCTGCGGCATGGTGCCGTAGCGCCGGGTGGGTCATTCCCGGTGTAAATGGCGATAGAGTTTTACCGGCGCCCGGACTATCTTGGACGGCTTAAAACCCCTGGTTTGGAACCTGCCCATGAGCGACGCACACAACGCCCTGATCACCGAGTTCTACAGCGCCTTCCAGCGGCTGGATGCCGAGGCCATGGCGGCCTGCTACACCGAGGATGTGCTGTTCAGCGACCCGGCTTTCGGTGAATTGCGCGGGCGTGACGCCGGCGATATGTGGCGCATGCTCACTACCCGGGCCAAGGATTTTTCCCTGACGTTCGACCATGTACGCAGCGATGAAACGACCGGCAGCGCGCACTGGGTCGCGACTTACCTGTTCAGCGCCACCGGCAATACGGTGGTCAACGATATCGGCGCGCGGTTCGTGTTTCGCGATGGCAAGATCTGCGAACACCACGACCACTTCGACCTGTGGCGCTGGTCGCGTCAGGCCCTGGGCCTCAAGGGCCTGTTGCTGGGCTGGTCGCCGGCACTGAAAAACGCCGTGCGTGCCCAGGCACTCAAAGGCCTCAGGGCATTTCAGGCCGGTCGTTGATAAGCTTGGCGCTCTTCTGGTTTGCCGAATCGACCCGTGACTGATCCTTCTGAACCCAAACCCTGGTTTGTGTACCTGGTACGCGCCGCCAATGGCGCGTTGTATTGCGGCATCAGCAATGACCCGGTGCGTCGTTTTGCCTCTCATCAGAGCGGCAAGGGCGCACGGTTTTTCCTGTCCAGCCCGGCGGTCGCGCTGGTGTACACGGAGCAATGCGCGAGCAAAGGCGAGGCGTTGCGTCAGGAACGCTTGATCAAGAAGTTGAAGAAAAGCGCCAAGGAGTGCCTGGCGGCGAGTGGCTCATTGATTTGATTGATGGGTTGCCATCGTCCCCACGCGCGGTGTTGCAGGCTAAGCTAGTGGCTCACTTCGCCAACGGAGCCGGGCATGTCCGAGCTGATCCTGCACCACTACCCGCAGTCCCCATTCGCTGAAAAAGCCCGCCTGTTGCTGGGCTTCAAGGGCTTGTCCTGGCACTCGGTGCATATCTCGCCGGTGATGCCCAAGCCTGACCTGACCGCCCTCACCGGCGGCTATCGCAAGACCCCGGTGTTGCAAGTCGGCGCCGATATCTACTGCGACACCGCGTTGATCGCCCGGCGCCTGGAGCAGGATAAAGCGGCACCGGCGCTGTTTCCCCAAGGCCTGGAACTGGTCACCCAAGGCTTCGCGGCCTGGGCGGATTCGGTGGTGTTTTCCCATGCCGTAGCGCTGGTGTTCCAGCCCGAATCCCTGGCGGTCAAATTTGCCAAGGTACCGCCGGAGCTGCTTCAGGTGCTGGTGGCTGACCGCAGCAAACTGTTCAGCGATGGCACGGCAGCCCGTGTGCAACTCGACCAGGCCAAGCACCAATGGCCGGTCATCATCGGCCGCATTGATCAGCAATTGCAGCACGCGCCTGGGGATTTCCTGTTCGGCGAACCTTCGATTGCCGACTTTGCCCTGGCGCACCCGCTGTGGTTCCTCAAAGGCTCTTCGGTGACGGCGCCGCTGGTGGACGCCTATCCCGCCGTAGTCGCCTGGCTTGACCGCGTGCTGAGCTTCGGCCATGGCACTGCTACCCAGATGAGCGCCGAGCAAGCCCTGGACGTGGCGCGCAATGCCACACCGGCGGCGCTGCCCGAAGCGCTGTTCGAGGACTTGAACGGCTTCAAGCCCGGCCAGCAGGTGAGCATCTCGGCCACTGACTACGGCACCGACCCGGTCGTGGGTGAGCTGTTGTTTGCCGGGCGCGAAGAACTGATCCTGCGCCGCACCGATGAACGCGCCGGCACCGTGCATGTGCATTTCCCACGCTGGGGGTTCCGCATTCAGGCGCAATAAATAAAAATATTTGCCAACAAAGGTGAGGTAAATCGCCCGCCCATCCGTGTAGTGCTTGAAACTGCGATCTATTCGCATTAATGGCGTTTTCTACACGGGTTCTCACAGCATGAAGTCGACGGCGGGCGGTTTGGTTAAACAGTGGCTGGGAGCCTCGGTATTGGCGGTGTCGGGGCTGGCGTTGCTGCCCCTCGGCGTGGCGCAGGCGCAGGAGCAGCAAAGCGCCCAGTTCACCTTTGCCCTGGCAGCCAAGCCGCTGCCCCAGGCCCTGAGCGATTTCAGCCGGGTCACCGGGATCAGCGTGATCTACACCGATGAAGCGCCTTACGGCCTCAGTGCCCCGGCGGTCAGCGGGCAAATGAGTGCCAACCAGGCCCTGCAACGTCTGCTGGGCAACTCCGGCTTCACGTTCCGCCAGATCGACGCCCGCACCTTGGCCCTGGAACCGGTGCCCACCGATGGCGCGCTCAACCTCGGCGCGACCACCATCAGCGGCGTCGGCCAAACCGAGGACAGCACCAGCTACCAGCCCCCGCCCACCAGCTCGGTGATGCGCTCCCGTGCTTTGCTGCTGGAAACCCCGCAAACCGTCAACGTGGTCCCCGCGCAAGTGCTGCGCGACCAGACCCCGCGCAACCTGGATGATGCCCTGGCCAACATCAGCGGCATCACCCAGGCCAATACCCTGGCCAGCACCCAGGACGCGGTGATGCTGCGCGGTTTTGGCGACAACCGTAACGGTTCGATCATGCGCGATGGCATGCCGGTGGTGCAGGGCCGGGCGTTGAATTCAACCGCAGAACGGGTCGAAGTGCTCAAGGGCCCGTCGTCGCTGCTGTATGGCATCCAGGACCCGGGCGGCGTAGTCAATATCGTCAGCAAAAAGCCGCAACTGACCCAGGCCACGTCCCTGACCGTGCGCGGCTCGACCTTCGGCGACGGCAAGAACGGCAGCGGCGGCAACCTCGACACCACCGGCCCCATCGGGGATTCGGGCCTGGCGTATCGCCTGATCGTCGACCATGAAGACGAGGACTACTGGCGTAATTTCGGCACCCATCGCGAGTCACTGGTGGCGCCGTCCCTGGCCTGGTATGGCGATTCAACCAAGTTGTTGTTCGCCTACGAACACCGCGAATTTCTCTCGCCGTTCGACCGCGGCACGGCCATCGACAAGTCCAACCACCCATTGGACATCCCGGCCACTCGCCGTCTGGATGAGCCGTTCAACAACATGGAAGGCCGTTCCGACCTGTACCGCTTTGAAGCCGACCACGACTTGAACGACGACTGGAAAGCCCATTTCGGCTACAGCTGGAACCGTGAGACCTACGACGCCAGCCAGGTGCGCGTCAGCGCGGTGAGCACCAACGGCACCCTGACCCGCAAGATGGACGGCACCCAGGGCGCGATCACCACTGACCGCTTCACCACGGCGAGCCTGGAAGGCAAGGTCAATGTACTGGGCATGCAGCATGACCTGGTGTTCGGCCTGGACGACGAGTACCGCAAGATCTACCGCGCCGACCTGATTCGCCAGAACTCGCGCGGCACCTTCAACTACAACAACCCGGTGTACGGCAACGAAGTCGCGGGCACCAGCGTCAGTGCCGCCGACAGCGCCCAGACCGACCTGTTGCGCAGCGACTCGCTGTTCTTCCAGGACGCGATTCACCTGACCGACCAGTGGATCTTCGTGGCCGGTGCGCGCTATCAGATGTATGACCAGTACGCCGGCAAGGGCGTGCCGTTCAAGGCCAACACCGACGGCAACGGCCAGGCCTGGGTGCCGCGTGCCGGCCTGGTGTATCGCTACACCGATGAGCTGTCGTTCTACGGCAGCTACACCGAGTCGTTCAAACCCAACTCCACCATCGCCCCTTTGCTCGATGGCAGCACGCTGACCGGTGACCTCACGCCTGAGGAATCCAAGTCGTGGGAGTTGGGCGCCAAGCTCGATATCCCGGGGCGCATCACCGCCAGTGCCGCGTTGTTCACTATCGACAAGCGCAATGTGCTGGTGTCGGTAGGCTCGAGTGCGAACACCGTCTACAGCATCGCGGGGCAAGTACGTTCCCGTGGCCTGGAACTGGACGCCACCGGCCAGTTGACCGACAAGTGGAGCCTGATCGGCAGCTACGCCTTTACCGATGCCGAAGACATCAAGGACAACAACCCGGCGCTTGAAGGCAACCGCCTGCAAAACGTGGCCAGGCACACCGGTTCGCTGTCGGTGGCCTACGATTTCGGCAACATTTTCGGCGGCGATCAGTTGCGTGTCGGCACCGGTGCGCGGTATGTCGGCGAGCGCGCAGGCGACGCCGCCAACGACTTCAACCTGCCGGGCTACACCGTGGCGGATGCCTTCGCCACCTACGACACCAGGATCGAGGGGCAGAAGGTCAAATTCCAGGTCAACGTGAAGAACCTGTTCGACCGCGTCTACTACACCTCGGCGGCCAGTCGCTTGTTTGTGTCCATGGGCGATGCGCGGCAGGTGTCGGTGTCCAGCACCCTGGAGTTCTAAACCCCGGCGGGTTCCCTGTGGTGAGCGGGCTTGCCCCGCGTTGGGCTGCGAAGCGGCCCCAAAACAGGTTCTGCGGTGTTCCTGAAAAAACACGGCGGCATTAGTAAGGGCGGCTTCGCCACCCAGCGCGGGGCAAGCCCGCTCGCCACAAAGGTACGGAGCTGTTAGCGTTGCGGCCATTAGTGGCTTTGCGGAACACAGTACCGATGCACTTTGGACGATGGCTACACCTGCTGTGCCTGAGCGTTTTACTGGGCGGCTGCGCGAGTGTTTCGCAGCCTTCCACGCCTTCAACACTGGATCACCTGCTGGCCGATCCGGCCCTCGATGGCGCCACGGTTTCCGTCATGGTGCGCGACGCCCGCAGCGGCAGCACCCTCTATCAACACAATCCGCGCACACGCCTGATCCCGGCCTCCAACCTCAAGTTGCTCACCACCGCTGCGGCGATGGATGTGCTGGGGCCGCAATACCGCTTCTCCACCCAACTGTTGAGCGACGGCACCCGGCAAGGTGAACGTCTTACCGGCAACCTGTACCTGCGCGGCCTCGGCGACCCGACCACGCAGTTCGCCGATTACCAGGCATTGGCCGCCCAGTTGGCCAGCCAGGGCGTGCGCCAGGTGCAAGGCGACCTGGTGTTCGATGACACGTGGTTCGACGCCGAGCGCCTGGGCGTGGATTGGGCCCAGGACGACGAAAGTACCTACTACGGCGCGCAGATTTCGGCGCTGACGGTGTCGCCGAATGCGGATTTTGACGCGGGCACCTTGCTCGTTACGGCGAAGGCTCCCGTCGCACTCGGCCAGCCAGTGAGCGTGGTGGTGAGCCCGTCCACCGACTACGTGCAACTGAGCAACCGCGCTGTCAGTGGCCCCGGCAACAGCTACGGCATCACCCGCCAGCACGGCACCAACCTGCTGCAACTCACCGGCGCGCTCGCACCGGGCAAGCAAAGCCGGCAATGGGTGAGTGTGTGGGAACCGACGCAACTGGTGGCCAATCTGTTTGAGCAGGCCTTGGCGCAGCAGGGCATCCACGTGCTGGGCCGGCGCGTGATCGGTGGCACCAGCCCCGCGACGGCGACGGTGTTGGCGGAGCATCAATCGGCGCCGTTGCAGGGCTTGATCACGCCGCTGCTCAAGCTCTCGAACAACAACATGTCCGAAGCCTTGCTCAAGGCCATGGGCCGCAAAACCGCCAATGCCGGCACGGCGGCCGCGGGCGTGGCAGCGGTGACAGCCTTTATGCAGCGTCAGGGCCTGGACCCGGCGACGTTGAATCAGGTGGACGGTTCGGGTCTATCGCGACGTAATCTGGTGTCGTCACAGAATCTGACCGACCTGTTGTTGGCCACTTCCAAACAACCCTGGTTCGACGCCTGGTACAACGCCTTGCCGATTGCCGGCAATGCCGACCGTATGACCGGCGGCAGCCTGCGATATCGCCTGCGCGGGACGGCTGCCCAAAACAACCTGCACGCCAAGACCGGCTCCATGGCCGGCGTATCATCGTTGAGCGGCTATATCACCGATGCCGACGGACGGCGCCTGGTATTTTCGATGATCAGCAATAACTACGTCAGCGACGCAGCCCCTATCCGCGCCCTCGAAAATCGCCTGGCGCTGGCGCTGTCCCAGTGGCACGACTAGCTCAGGGCTGGTAGCCCATCCGCCAACTCACGGCCCGGGTCGCCGCCAGCAAGCGCTGCGCCGCCGGGCCATCTTCGTCGGCGTGGAACAGCGAGGTGGGACCGACCACGGTCATCACCGCCGCCACTTGCCCGACCGCGTTGAACACCGGCGCCGACAACGCATCCACCCCCGGCATCAGCAGGCCATGCACAAAGTGCAGGCCGCGCTGGCGGATCTGTTCACAGGCCGTGGCGTAGGCCTGGTCGTTGGCGAGGGCATGGGCGGTACCGGCCTGAATTTCACGCTCACGCAACTCGACGGTTTCCCGCGACGGCAGGAAGGCACTGAACACCAGGCCGGTGGATGAACTGAGCAGCGGTAACACCGAACCCAATTGCGTCACCACCGTCACGGCGCGCACGGCCGGTTCGATCTGTACCACGGTTGCGCCCTGGTTGCCCCATACCGCCAGAAAGCAGGTTTCATTCAAATCGTCGCGCAGCTCTGCCAGGGGCATCGCGCCGACTTTCAGCACGTCCATGCTACCCAGCGCGGCCAGGCCTACACGCAACGCTTCGCGCCCCAGGCCGTAATGGTTGGTGGCGGTGTTCTGTTCAGCAAAACCCGAGGCGATCAGCGCCTGTAGATAACGGTGCACCTTGCTCGCCGGCATCTGCACATGGTCGGCCAGCCGCGACAGCGACGTGGAGGGCGACAGTTCGGCCAGGGCCTTGAGGATGTCGGTGCCCACTTCGGCCGAGCGGACTTTCTGTTTACCGGTGTCGCGGGGCTTTTCCATGGAGAGGCGAGAATCCGAGAGATGAATGGGCGTCTTTATAGCTTGACGGTCGACAGTGATCAAATTACGTTATGCGTAACTGGATTACGATAAAAACAACTTCCGCATAGAGGATGATCCATGAACCTCGAATACCTGTCGGGCTTCGGCAATGAATTCGCCAGCGAAGCCTTGCTCGGCGCCTTGCCGGTCGGGCAGAACTCCCCGCAAAAAGCGCCCTACGGGCTGTATACCGAACTGTTTTCCGGCACCGCCTTCACCATGGTGCGCAGCGAAGCCCGCCGCACCTGGCTGTACCGCATCCAACCGTCGGCCAATCACCCGGCGTTTATCAAGCTGGAGCGGCAGCTGGCCGGTGGCCCTTTGGGCGCAGTGACGCCCAATCGCCTGCGCTGGAACCCGTTGGATATTCCGACTGAGCCGACGGACTTTATCGACGGCCTGGTCGGCATGGTGGCCAACGCCGGGTCGGAAAAACCCTCGGGCATCAGCATCTATAGCTACTGCGCTAATCGCTCCATGGACCGTGTGTTCTTCAATGCCGACGGCGAACTGTTGATCGTGCCCGAGCAGGGCCGCCTGCGCATCGCCACCGAATTGGGCGTGCTGGACGTCGAGCCGCTGGAAATTGCGGTGTTGCCCCGTGGCCTCAAATTTCGCGTTGAACTGCTGGATGCACAAGCGCGCGGTTACGTCGCCGAAAACCATGGCGCACCGCTGCGCCTGCCGGACCTGGGGCCTATCGGCAGCAACGGCCTGGCCAATCCGCGTGACTTCCTCACCCCGGTGGCCCACTACGAAGACCTCAAGCAACCGACCACGCTGGTGCAGAAATTCCTCGGTGAACTGTGGGCCTGCGAGCTGGACCATTCACCGCTGAACGTGGTGGCCTGGCACGGCAACAACGTGCCGTACAAATACGACCTGCGCCGTTTCAACACCATTGGCACGGTAAGTTTCGATCACCCCGACCCGTCGATCTTCACTGTATTGACCTCGCCCACCAGCACCCACGGCCTGGCCAACCTCGACTTCGTGATATTCCCGCCGCGCTGGATGGTGGCCGAGAACACCTTCCGTCCGCCGTGGTTCCACCGCAACCTGATGAACGAATACATGGGCTTGATCCAGGGCGCCTACGACGCCAAGGCCGAAGGCTTCCTGCCCGGCGGCGCGTCGCTGCACAGCTGCATGAGCGCCCACGGCCCGGACGGCGAGACCTGCACCAAAGCCATCAACGTGGACCTGGCGCCGCACAAGATCGACAACACCATGGCCTTCATGTTCGAGACCAGCCAGGTGCTGCGTCCGACCCAGTTCGCCCTGGAGTGCCCGCAACTGCAACCTTCTTATGACGCGTGCTGGGCCTCGCTGCCCGCCACCTTCAACCCGAACCGGAGATAACCCATGACGCAGCCAACCCTTACCCGCAGCTGGGTAGCCTCCGCCAACGGTCACCGCGATTTCCCCCTGCAAAACCTGCCGCTGGGGGTGTTCAGCATCAATGGCTCGGCCCCGCGCAGCGGCGTCGCGATTGGCGACGCGATCCTCGACCTGCACGCCGCCCTGGATGAGTTTGAAGGCGAGGCCCGCCAAGCCGTTGAATCCACCGTGGGCGGCCAGTTGAACGCCTTTTTCGAGCTGGGCCGTGGCCCGCGCGTGGCGTTGCGCGAGCGCCTGCTGGAACTGCTGGCGGAGGGCAGCAAACTGCAAACCCGTGAAGCGCAGGTGCTGCACCGCGCCGCCGATTGCCAGATGCACCTGCCGGCGAAGATCAACGACTACACCGACTTCTACGTCGGCATCGAGCACGCGCAGAACGTCGGCAAACTGTTCCGCCCGGATAACCCGCTGCTGCCGAACTACAAGTACGTCCCGATCGGTTATCACGGCCGCGCCTCGACCATTCGCACCTCGGGTGCCGAGGTACGTCGCCCCAAAGGCCAGACCTTGCCGGCCGGCCAGACTGAGCCGAGCTTCGGCCCCTGCGCACGCCTGGACTATGAGCTGGAACTGGGCATCTGGATCGGCCAGGGCAATGCCATGGGCGACTCGATTGCCATTGGCGATGCGGCCGAGCATATCGCCGGTTTCTGCCTGCTCAATGACTGGTCGGCGCGGGACATCCAGGCCTGGGAATACCAGCCGCTGGGGCCGTTCCTGTCGAAGAGCTTCATCACCACCATTTCACCGTGGGTGGTCACGGCCGAAGCCCTGGAACCGTTCCGCAAAGCACAACCAGCGCGGCCCGAAGGCGATCCGCAACCGCTGCCGTACCTGCTGGATAAACGCGATCAGGCGGCCGGCGCCTTCGATATAGAACTGGAAGTACTGCTCACCACGGCGTCGATGCGCGAGCAAAACCTGCCGGCCCATCGTCTGGCCCTGAGCAACAGCCTGCATATGTACTGGACCGTCGCGCAGTTGGTGGCGCACCACAGCGTCAACGGCTGCCAATTGCAGGCCGGCGACCTGTTCGGTTCGGGCACCTTGTCCGGCCCTGAGGCAGGGCAGTTCGGCAGCCTGCTGGAGATGACCGAGGGCGGTAAGAAGGTCATCGAACTGCCTTCCGGCGAAGTGCGCAGGTTCCTTGAAGACGGTGATGAAGTCATTCTGCGCGCCCGTTGCAACCGTGAAGGCTTTGCCTCCATCGGCTTCGGCGAATGCCGTGGCACCGTGGTCGCGGCGCGCTAGGAGGGCAGGGCGATGGAACTCTATACCTACTACCGTTCAACGGCGTCATACCGGGTGCGCATCGCCCTCGCGCTCAAGGGCCTGGATTTCACTGCGGTGCCCGTCAACCTGCTGGTGCCGGCGGGTGGCGCCAATCGCCAGCCCGAATACCTGGCCATCAACCCCCAAGGTCGCGTTCCGGCCTTGCGCACCGATGAGGGCGAGTTGCTGATTCAGTCCGCGACGATCATTGAATATCTGGACGAACGTTATCCACAGGCGCCGCTGCTTTCCAAGGACATGGTCACCCGTGCCCATGAACGCGCGGTGGCGTCGATCATCGGCTGCGATATTCACCCGTTGCACAATTCCAGCACCCAGAACCTGCTGCGTCAGTGGGGGCATGATGACGTGCAGGTGCTGGAGTGGATCGGGCATTGGATCAGCCTGGGGCTGGGTGCGGTGGAGCAGTTGATTGGCGATAAGGGTTATTGCTTTGGCGAGCAGCCGGGGATGGCGGACGCATTCCTGATTCCCCAGTTGTATGCGGCGGAGCGCTTCAAGGTGCCATTGGCGGCTTACCCGCGCATCGGCGGGGTGGCGGCGTTGGCGGCGCAGCATCCGGCATTCATCCAGGCCCATCCTGCCAGCCAACCCGATACGCCTTGAATGATCGTTCCCTCGCGCGGGAACAATAAAAACCTTGATGTTCCTGTTTGCCGGCACCTTCGCCATCGGCATGGCCTGGTTTTACCGATCGATTGAAGAGCAAATTGTCCTGTGGCAAGTCCGCTCGCCACAGGACAATTTGCTGCTGAAAAGTCGTGGGTTCAATGCACCACGAAGTTGGGCGGCAGGTGCCCCAGCCGCTCAGTCAGGCGTAGGCGTTGGATCGGGTCTTCGCTCAGCATCAGCGCGTGTTCGAGGTCGAAGCGCTCGGCGTTGGGGCAGTCCAGGCGCTGATACAGGCTGGCCCGCGCGAGGTAATCGGCAGCGCTGGCATTGCCCAGTTCCAGCACGCGCTCGGCGTCGATCAACGCGGCCAAAGGGTTGTCATTGGCCAGGTGCAACTGGCGCAGGTTGCGGGACAGCCGTTGCAGGATCGAACGGGGTTCGGCGGTGTGCAGGTGGTCGACCTGCAACTTGAGGTTGGGGCCGTACTGGCGTTGCAGCAGCTCGCGGCAATCGTTGGGGTACAGGCGTCGCCCGCCGCAGGGGTCCAGCAGGTGATCGGCACCGGGCACTCGCAACAGGAAGTGGCCGGGGAAGTTGACGCCGACCATGGGGATCCCCAGGCGTCGAGCCAGCTCCATGGCAATCAACCCCAGGGCCAGGGGCTGCCCGCGTTTGCGTTGCAACACCTTGTCCAGCAGGGCGGCGGCGGGGCGCAGCGGGGTGAAGTCATCCTGGGCGAAGCCGAGGTCATTCATGCGTCGCAGCAAGGGCTGCCCCAGTTCGTCCGCCGGCAGCAGGGGCATGCCCTGGTTGACCTGTTGCTCGAGCAATTTCAGGTCCTGCATGATCAACGCTGGTAGCACCGCCGGGTCATGCTCGGCGGCAATCCACAGCGCGGCTTCAAACAGCGCGGGGGGCGAACGTTCCAGGCAGGCGAAAAAGGCTTGGCGGGGATTCATTGCTTTCTCCGGCAGATGCCCCGTTTTAGCCTTGCTGGGAAATTTCGTCCAGTGTCTTGAGAGATATCCTACGTGCTTATGTCGCAGGACCTGCAAAACCGAGCGGCTTATTCCAGCGCACTTCGGCAGTTTTCTGCCGCAAGCCTATACTTGGCGACACAAGAAGTGATTCGGGAGCTCGACGATGTTTGCTCTCATGCACAGCACCCGCCTTGAATCGCTGCACCTGAGCATCGACCCGGTGACGGGGTTGAAGGCGGTTATAGCCATCCACAACAGCCGCCTGGGCCCAGCCCTGGGTGGTTGTCGCTACCTTGCTTACCCCGACGATGAAAGCGCCGTGGCGGACGCCGCGCGCCTGGCCCAAGGCATGAGCTACAAGGCCGCCCTGGCCGGGTTGCCGGTGGGTGGCGGTACGGCGGTGATCCTGCGCCCCGCCCATGTGGAAAACCGTGCGGCACTGTTTGAAGCCTTCGGTCGTTGCATCGAGCAACTCGACGGTCGCTACATCACCGCCACCGACAGCGGCACCTCGGTCGCCGACATGGACTGCATCGCTCAACACACCCGTTTCGTTACCAGCACCACCGCCGCCGGGGACCCTTCGCCCCATGCCGCCATGGGCGTGTTCGCCGGGATCCGCACCACCGCCATGGCCCGTCTGGGCAGCGACAACCTCGAAGGCTTGCGCGTGGCCATCCAGGGCCTGGGCAACGTGGGCTTCGCCCTGGCCGAACAACTGCACGCCGCCGGCGCCGAACTGCTGGTCAGCGACATCGACCACGGCAAGGTGCAACTGGCCATGGAACAGCTCGGCGCGCACCCGATCGCCAACGACGCCTTGCTCAGCACCCCGTGCGACATCCTCGCACCCTGCGGCCTGGGCGCCGTGTTCAACCGCCAGAGCGTCGGCCAGCTACGCTGCGCCGCCGTGGCCGGTTCCGCCAGTGCGCAACTGACCAACCTGCAAGTGGCCGACCAACTCGAAGGCCGCGGCATCCTCTACGCCCCGGACTACGTGATCAACTCCGGTGGCCTGATCTACGTCGCCCTCAAGCACAGCGGCGCCGAACTGCCGACCATCACCGCGCACCTGTCCAACATCGGCACGCGCCTGACCGAAATCTTCGCCCACGCCCAGGCCGAAAAACGCTCCCCGGCACGGGTCGCGGACGAACTGGCCGAGCGTTTGCTCTACAAATAGGCCAGGCATTAAAAAGGCCCTGAATCATGGACTCAGGGCCTGTTCAATTCGGACTTTATTCCGCCGGTGCGTTCAGCAGCTCGGACAACGCGTCCGGTTGGCTCTTGAACGCCTTGGCAAACACATCGCGATTCTTCGCCATGTAGATCCCCGCTTCTTCCACCTGCTGCTCGCTCAGGGACGGCACGGCTTTTTGCAACACTTCTGCGAGCAACTCAGCGAGTTCAAGCATCTTGTCATGACGGTCAGCTTCGGCTTTATCCATGAACAAACGCTCCAGATCTCGGCTGCTGCGGTATACCACTTCGACGGCCATTCACCACCTCACATGCCTTCACGATAGTTGTCTTTTGCGACTACTGTATTTATATACAGCTAAAAGGTTAAGCCAAACTGTGGGGTTTGGGTAGCAGTTTTTTAATGTAGCCCGTAAATACAGGTTAGGCGTGCCTCATGTCACCCCGCCATCATCTTATACCCGCCTCTGGCCTTTTTTCTGCATGCAGAACAACCGTCACGTCCAACCCGCATTATCCGGTCGAACCGACCTAAGGAAGCACCATCGTGAAATTTAATTGGGCCGAAAAGCTGCGCCATCAAGTCCATGGGCTGGCCGAGTCCCTGGGTAACCTGTTTGTCGAGTCGTTCCACTACCTGGCGTTGTTCGCCATCGGTGCGGTGACCGCCTGGGCAGCGGTGATGGAATTTCTGGGGATGCTGGAGAATGGACACATCAAGATCGATGACATCTTGCTGTTGTTCATCTACCTGGAATTGGGCGCGATGGTCGGGATTTATTTCAAGACCAACCACATGCCGGTGCGCTTCCTGATCTACGTGGCGATCACCGCGCTGACGCGTCTGTTGATCTCCAACGTGTCTCACCACAACCCGCCCGACCTCGGCATCATCTACCTGTGCGGCGGGATTCTGCTGTTGGCGTTTGCGATTCTGGTGGTGCGTTACGCGTCGTCGGCGTTCCCGTCGGTGAAGGTCGAAGGCCCGCGTCGCAAGGGCGAGGCGAGCCTGGAAACCGAGAAGGGTGAGCTTTAAAGCCCGACGCTGAAGGGAAGGGCGCGGGCCGGTGGCCGCTGCAACAATTTGTGGCTGTCGCCGTCCGTCATCACCGTCAGGATCTCCATGGCGCTGTGGCCCTGCTCGATGGCAATGCCGAATTGAATGCTTTGCACCAGGCGTTTGAGCCGTTGCGGGTCGTTGCGTTGTTCGGCGCTGATCATGCGTTTGGCCACTACACCCGTCTCATCCGAGAGGGTGAGCATGATGCTTCCGTCGAGCCGTTGGATGCTCAGGTTGACGCGGTATTTTGGGGTGAAGGTGTCGGTGATGATCTGAAAAGGATTGTCCATGGTGCGTTACCGCCTGATAAGAACATGCAGTCATTGACGACCGGTGTCGTGATTAGTTCGCGTTGCCTGACCACCGGCCACTCCGTCGCTGAGGTTGTACAAATTCCGTTTACCTCATGAGCTGTACAGCAAAGGGCGTGCCGTACAGCGATCTGTCAAACAATGAGCGCCTTATGTGGGAGGGGGCTTGCTCCCGATAGCGGTGCATCAGTCAATGAATACTTGGCTGATTCACCGCTATCGGGAGCAAGCCCCCTCCCACATGGGTTCTATGTTGTTATTGAGATCGGTGATCCGTTTCAGGGCAACACGGAAAAAACGATCGCTGACAGCGCAATCAGCACTCCACCCAGCTGACCGCCAGGCCGCCCCGTGACGTTTCTTTGTATTTGTCATGCATGTCGGCGCCGGTATCGCGCATGGTGCGGATCACCCGGTCGAGGGAAATGAAGTGCTTGCCGTCGCCGCGCAGGGCCATTTGCGTGGCGTTGATGGCCTTGACCGCGGCGATGGCATTGCGCTCGATGCACGGCACTTGCACCAGGCCGCCGACTGGGTCGCAGGTCAGGCCGAGGTTGTGTTCCAGGCCGATTTCGGCGGCGTTTTCCAGTTGTTCGGGGCTGGCGCCGAGGATGTCGGCCAAGCCGGCGGCGGCCATGGCGCAGGCTGACCCGACTTCGCCCTGGCAGCCGACTTCGGCACCGGAGATTGAGGCGTTTTTCTTACACAGAATGCCGACGGCTGCGGCGGCCAGGAAGAAATTGACCACATCGTCGTCGGACGCGTCGGCGTTGAACTTCATGTAGTAATGCAGCACCGCCGGGATGATCCCCGCCGCGCCATTGGTCGGCGCGGTGACCATGCGACCGCCCGCGGCATTTTCTTCGTTGACGGCGAGGGCAAACAGGTTGACCCATTCCATGGCCGACAAGGTCGAGGTGATCACATTGGGTTTGCCGATTTCCAGCAGGCTGCGGTGCAGTTTTGCTGCGCGGCGGGGCACGTCCAGGCCACCTGGGAGGATGCCTTCGTCACGCAGGCCTTGTTCCACGCATTCGCGCATCACCGACCAGATATGCAGCAGGCCGCTGCGGATCTGTTCATCGCTGCGCCATGCGCGCTCGTTGGCCATCATCAATTCGGAAACCCGCAGGCCATGCTTGTTGCACAGGGCCAGCAGTTCGACGGCGCTGGAGAACTCGTAAGGCAATTGCACATCGCCGGTCGGTGCAATGCCCGAAGCGGCTTCAGCGGCGTCGATGATGAAACCGCCACCCACCGAATAATAGGTTTGCTCACTCAGCAGGCCGTTGTCGCCGTAGGCCAGCAGGGACATGGCGTTGGGGTGGTAGGGCAGGCTTTCGTCCAGCAGTAGGAGGTCGCTTTGCCAGTTGAAGGCAATTTCATGCTTGCCGGCCAGTAACAAGCGACCGGACTCGCGCAGTTGCTGGATACGCGGGTTGATCGAGGTGGGATCGACCTGATCCGGCCATTCGCCCATCAGGCCCATGACACAGGCGCGGTCGGTGGCGTGGCCGACACCGGTGGCGGACAGCGAGCCATACAGGCGCACTTCGACGCGGCGCGTTTCACCCAGCCATTGCTGGTCGCTCAGGGCTTGGACGAAGGTCGCCGCCGCGCGCATGGGGCCGACGGTATGGGAGCTGGAAGGGCCGATGCCCACCTTGAATAGATCGAAAACACTGATAGCCATGCTAAAGCCTTACAAGCAATGGAGTAGGAATCGCTGCCATGTTTTGTAGGACGAGCGCAGTTGGCTTGATACTGAGCCTCTGGATCAGCACTGACCAACGAATTATCCTAAGATACCCTTTAGCAGGACTAAACCCTATGGCTCGCCCTCTCAATGGCCAGACTTATGTCTGGCTGCACGTGTTTTCCTGCGCTGCACGGCATTTGTCGTTCACCCGCTGCGCCGAAGAACTGCACATCACACCGGGGGCGGTGAGCCAACAAATCCGCCAGTTGGAGGAGCGTCTTGGGTTTCGGCTGTTTCATCGACGAGCGCGGGGGGTGGAGCTGAGTGCCGAGGGCCAGCGCCTGGCGGCAACGGTGGGGGAGGCTTATGGCAGCATCGACGCCGAGTTGCAGCGCCTGGACGCGGGGATGATCAGCGGCACCTTGCGCCTGCGCTCGATCCCGTCGTTCCTGGGCAAGTGGCTGACTCCGCGTTTACCGCGCTTGCAGCAGCGCTTCCCGGATATCCAACTGCGTATGGTTGCCGAGGACAGCAGCATCGCCCTGCACGAAGGTGACTTCGACCTGGCCATCGACCTCAATGACGGCAGCTACCCCGGGTTGTTATCCACAGCCCTGTTGGATGAGCAGATTTTCCCGGTGTGCGCGCCGAGCCTGTTGCGAGGGCGGCCGCCGTTGCACGGCCCAGCCGACCTCGTGCATTTCCCGCTGCTGCACGACATTACCGCCTGGCGTGGGAGTTATGAGTATGCGGAGTGGGAGTTCTATCTGAATGCCATCGGCTACCACGACGCAGACGTACGCCGTGGCCACACCTTCAACCGCAACCACCTGACCATCGAGGCCGCGATTGCCGGTATGGGCGTCGCCATCGCGCGGCGGACGTTGCTGAACGATGAGCTGGAACGCGGCACCTTGATCGTGCCGTTCGGCCTCGCGGTGCCCAACCACAAACGCTATGTGCTGCTGTATGCGCCGGGCGCGCTGAGCCATCCGGGCGTGCGCGCGGTGCATGACTGGCTGGTAGAGGAAGCAGGGATTTTTCGCGCCTTGCACCCGCTGGGAGAGGGGCAATTGTGAGGATCGCAGGGCGTAAGAAGATGTAACTAACTCCCCACCCTAACAGCGTTTTTGCTTGTCGTCAGGGTTAATTTGTAATGTAGGATTTATCTTTGCAAAGGGGTTGAAATGTTTCTCTGGCTGCTCAATTGTGTAATCAAGAGGTCATGGTTTCACCACCCCGGTGTTGCAGTTTGTGACCTCCCGCGAGCTAGCTGAAATAAGGGAAGAACTATGCAAATCCAAGTCAATAGCGATAACCATATTGAAAGCAGCATCCGACTGGAGGAGTGGGTACGTACTACCATTGAGAGCACGCTCGAACGTTATGAAGAAGACCTGACCCGAGTGGAGGTCTACCTGCGGGATGAGAACGGCGACAAGCCCGGTCCCCACGATTTAAGTTGCCGCCTGGAAGCGCGGCCTAAAGGCCATCAAGCGCTTTCGGTGTCCGCCAAGGGCGATACCCTCGAACAGGCGATTGACAGTGCGGCCACCAAGCTCGATCACGCGTTGGAACATCTGTTTGGCAGACTGCAAGGCAAGCCCCGCGCTGCCGCGAAAAACCAGCCAATCAACAAAGTGAACGAAGACGCGCTGGAACAGGAATTCCTGGAAAACGAAAACGCTGTCATCAACGGCTAACTTTTCTCACCCCCTGCAAACGGGCCTGCATCTGCAGGCCCGTTTTCGTTTAGCGGCCGCGTCGGAAAAAATACCGGCTCAACAGCGCCAACCCGCCAGCACCCAACCCGGCAAACAGCATCGCCCAACCGGCGCCGTGGCGCAGTGCCGCCTGGGCGTCGTTGACTGTCAGCCCCATCGACTCGAGTTTTCCTGCGGCAATGTTTTGACTGATAACCGGCCAATCCATTGCCGTGGTGGCGGGCAGCACCTCGGCCAGTTGATGGCTGATCCCCAGCAACAGCACCCACCCCATCAGGGCAATGTTGAGCGCCAGGGTGATCAGCCGCGCACTGAGGTCGATGCCTGAGGCCATGCCCGCGCGGTCCGCCGACACCGAACCAGTGGTGGTGTTGGTGGTGGGCGAGTTGGTCAGCGCCAGGCCTACGCCGGCGATCACGCAACTGAGCAGCACCAGCTCGATACGTGGGTGCTCGGCGCCGTTGACGGCGGCCATGATCAGAAAGCCCGCGCCCATCAGGCCCAGGCCGAGAGGGATGATGCGTTCGGCGCCATAGCGCAGGGCCAGGCGCTCGGCCAGCGGCGGCACCAGCAAGGTCGGCAGGGTGTAGGCGAGCAACGCGGCGCCGGTGGTCAAGGTGTCGTAACCCAGGCCCGCCTGAAAGTACAACGGCAGGTAGATCATGAACGGCCAGAAGCTGAAGTTCATGCCGATCGAACCCATCAACGCGCCGTTGAAACGCTGGATGCGGAACACCGAGAAGTCGAACATCGGGTGCGCACTGCGAAGCTCGACCGTGATGAACAGCAGCAAGCCGAGCACCGACAACGCCGCCCAACCGAGCATGGCCGGTGTGCCGAAGCCGTGCTCGCTGCCTTGGGTGATGAAGTACACCAGGGCAAACACCGACACGGTCAAGGTGAGCATGCCGGCGATGTCTAGGCGACGGGCGGCCGGGTCACGGGACTCCTGCACGCTGATGCGCAGCAGCACCAGGGTGAACAGGGTGAGCGGCACGTGCACGAGGAACACCCAGCGCCAATCCGTCACCGTCAGGATCAATGCGCCGATCATCGGTCCGAAGCCCAGGCCCACGCCGGCAATCACCCCCCATATTGCAAACGCCCGTGCCCGCGCTACCGGTTCGCTGAACAGGTGCGACAGGATGGCGAACTGGCAAATCATCATCGCTCCGGCACCGATGCCCTGGACAAACCGCGCGGTGATCAACAGCGAGGCATCCTCGGCCAGCCCACAGGCCAGCGAGGCCAGGCCAAACACCCACAGGCACAACACCAGCATGCGGCGACGACCAAAGCGATCCGCCAATGTGCCCGCTGCCATCAGCACGCAGGTGCAGGCGAGGGTGTAGGCGTTCATGATCCATTGGGCGTCCTGGAAGCCCGTGCCCAACTCTCGCTCGAGCGTCGGCAGGATCACCGGGACGCTGGAAATCTCCAGGCCGAACATCAGGGCGACGAGGCACACGGCAGTGAGGGCCAGCCCATCCCTGGCGGTACGCGGGCGGCTGGCGGCGGTTAATGTGGCAGCGGGTGGCATGGGATTCTCCTGTGGATGGGTATCGGGGTATTTTCAGGGGAACAGGGTTCGTTATTCGTGATAAGTTTTCTGTTCATAGGGGAATCAAGGGCGACAATAGAGCCATGGCCACACCGCGTTTTGATGGCGTTGAGCTGTTTCTGCACATCGTCGAAAGCGGCAACCTGACTGAGGCCGCCGAACGGCTGAACCTCACACGCTCTGCGGTTGGCAAGGGCCTGGCGCGATTGGAGGCACGCCTGGGCACGTGCCTGCTGCAGCGCTCCACCCGCCGCCAGCGTCTGACCGAGGACGGCCAGGCGTACTACGAGCATTGCCTGCGGGCGTTGGCGGAACTCGAGGCTGCCGAGTCAGTGCTGGAAAGCGGCCGGCAACAGCCACGCGGACGTTTGCGGGCCAGCCTGCCACTGGCGTTCGGGCACCACTACGCGGCCCCGGCATTGTGGGGATTGATGGCGCGTTATCCGGAACTGGAGATCGAGATCAGCTTCGCCGATCGGCTGGTGGACCTGGCACAGGAAGGCTTCGACGTCGCCGTGCGAATCGGCCCGCTGCCCGACACCGACCGCCTCAGTGCTCGTCGCCTGGGCGAGCAGGCCATGGGACTGGCGGCGTCACCGGCGTACTTGCAGCGCGTCGGGCCGATTGAATGCATTGAAGACCTTGCCGACCACCGCGGCATCGCCTATCGCAGTACCACCCCGCAGCGCAATCGCGTGGCCTCGCCGTTAATGATGGACGACCTCCAGGCCGTGGCCGATGCCGCCATCGCGGGCGTCGGCCTGGCCTGGTTACCGAGTTGGTTGATTGCGCATTACGTGCTGCGTGGGCAGTTGGTCGCGGTGTTGCCCGACTATCGCGACCAACCTGCGCCCATCCATGTGATCTGGCCCACGGCTACGCATATGCCGGCCAAGACACGCTGTGCAATCGATGCGTTGGTCGCGGCCACCCCCAGTTGCCTGGCGGGCAGTTAGAACGCGATGGAGGTCTGCACGTACACCGTACGCGGTTCACCAACGTATTTGCCCTTGTTGTTATCGTCGAACGAGCGCGTGAAGTACTGCTTGTTGAAGATGTTCTTCACGCCGACCGCCACGTTCAGATCCGACAGTTGCGGGCCGAAATCATAGGCCGCGCGGCTGCTGAACAGCATGTAGCCGGGGATTCGACCGTTGGCGCCGTCAGCACTTTCTGCCTGAGTGTTGGCGTTGTCGGCGAACTGGCTGCTCTGATAGCTGCTGTCCACATTGAGTTTCCAGCGCCCTTCGGTGTAACCCACGCCAAGGGTGCCCTTGTGCTTGGACGAGAAGGGCACGCGGTTGCCTTTGTTCGGGCCGTCTTCTCGGATGGTGGCGTCGACATAGGCGTAGGTGGCGTACACATCGAAACCGGCCAACGCCGGGCTCAAACCATCGAGGGCGTAGTTGACGCTGGTTTCAATACCCTGGTGGCGCGTCTCGCCGCGGGCGATCACCGAATCGTTGGTCTGGTTGCTTTCATACTGGTTGTCGAAGTTGATCAGGAACGCGCCGATCTCTGCGCGCAAGGTGCCGTCGTCATAGCGGGTACCCAGTTCCCAAGTGCGGGCTTTTTCCGGTTTCACTTCACCGCTGGTCACACGGTTGGGCATCTGGCTGTACTGCACGCTGCCGAATGAACCTTCGGTGTTGGCGTACAGGTTCCAGTCGTCGGTCAGGTGATAGAGCACGTTCAACGCCGGCAGCGCGGTGTTGTAGTCGCCTTTGTATTTGACGTTGGTCAGGTTGTTGCTCTGCTGGGACTCGATCATCTCGTAGCGGATGCCCGGGGTGATGGTCCATTTGCCGATATCAATCCGGTCATCGACGAAGAACGCATTGGCTTCGGTGCCGCCGCGGGTGTCGCGGTCATTGCGGCTGTCGGTGCTGGGGATTTGCTGGTTATTGGCGGAAATCGGCGTGCGGTAGCGCAACTCGTGGCCGGCTTCGTTGATGTAGCGGTAGCCGACGCCCACTTCATGGCTGGTCGGACCGAGGTCGAAGCCTTGGGCGAAACGGGTTTCCACGCCGCGCACCCAGTATTCACGCGGGGACAGCGACAGGAAGGTGCCCTGGTCCAGGTAGCCACTGCGCAGGGTCTTGGTGAAGAAGCTGTTGACGGTGAATTCGCGGCGGTCCTGCTCGTAGCGATAGCCGACGTTGAACATCGTACGGCGGCCCCAGAATTTGTCGTAGGGACGGGTGGACTGATACGGATCGGCCTTGTAGTCCGCGACGTTCAAGCCCCCAGGCATATCGGCCTGGCCTTCGTAGTACTGCGCCATGGCGTTGAAGCTGTTGGCGTCGTCGAGCTGGTATTTGCCTTTGAGGATCAGGTCGTCGATGCGCGTGTTGCTGTTTTCGCGCCAGTCGCCGCCACGGGTGCCGGAATACAAAATCGCGCCGCCCAGGCCATTCTCGGCAGTGCCGCCGGCCAGCAGGTTGCCGGTGGTCTTGAAGCCGTCATGGCTGGAAGACGGGCTGGTTTCGGTCTGCAAGCCACCTTTGACGGTAGGCGCATCCGGGATCGCACGGGTCACGAAGTTGACCACGCCGCCAACGTTCTGCGGGCCGTAGCGCACCGCGCCGCCGCCACGTACCACGTCCACGGCGTCCATGTTGCCCATGCTGATCGGCGCGAAGGACAACTGCGGTTGGCCGTACGGCGCGAAGGGCACCGGGATGCCGTCCATCAGCACCGTTGAGCGCGATGCCAGGCGCGGGTTGAGGCCGCGAATGCCGAAGTTCAGCGCCATATCGTGGCTGCCGGTGCCGTTATTGTCCGGGGCGTTGACGCCGGGGATGCGATTGAGCACGTCCTTGGCCTGGGTAGCGCCCTGGCGTTCGAACTCTTCGCGGCGGATCACGTCACGGGCGCCGGGGTGTTCGAATATATTGGTTTGTGCCGCATCGCCGAGCCAGTCGCCGACCACGCTAGAGGTCGCCAACTCGACAGTCGCCGGCGCTGTTGCCGGTTGCAGGCTGTAGGCATTGTCGCCCTCGGCGCGGGCTTGCAGGCCGGTGCCTTCCAGCAACTTTTGCAGGCCCTCGGCAGCGCTGTAGTTGCCGGACAAACCACGACTCTGCATGCCCGCGGTGACCTCGGAACCGAAGGAAATCAACACGCCGGCTTCGCGGCCAAACTGGTTCAGGGCTGCTTCCAGCGAGCTTGGCGCGATGTGATACGGCTTGGCATCGGCCGCCATCACGCCAGGCAGTACGGTGAAGCTGAGGCTGGCGCCCAGTAGCAGTTGGCGCAAGGTGCGGGCGAGGAGGGTGGGTTGCTGGGGCATGAAGGGCGGTCCTGAGAAGGAAGGATCAAGGTGGCTTTCCTTCTCTGTCACGCGAGGTGCGGAAAACGGCTCACGGTGGCTGAAAATAATTTACGCACGGGCTTGGACGGTCACCCAATAGCGGGTAAAGCGCCGCACTTTTACCGGCAGGCTGACTTCCAGCAGGTCGAGAATGCGTTCGCTGTCGTCCAGCGGGTAGCTGCCGGACAGCAGCAGGTTGGCGACTTGCGGGTCGCAATTGACCTGGCCCCGGCGATAGCGGCCCAGTTCGGCGAGGAAATCTTCCAGGCGCATATGCGCGGCCACCAGCATGCCGTCTGCCCAGGCGCCGCTGTTGGCGTCGGTAGGGCGCGGGGTGTCCCAGCCCTTGCGGGTGAAATTGACTTGGCGCGCCGCTTCGACCGTCAGTGGCAGGCCGCTGTAGCTGTTGGGCATCACGTCGACGCGGCCGTCGAAGACCGCCAGTTGGGTGTGGTCGTTGAACTGGCGCACATTCAGGCGCGCCGCCTGGCTGCTGAGCAGGCCCTGGCCGGTCAGCACCTGCAGCGGCGCGTTGTCGGCAATGCCGGTGAGCAGGATCTCGCCTTCGAGCAGACGGATCAGCCGTTGCCGGCCGTCGAAATGCACATCCACGGCGCTGCCGGTATTGAGCTGCAACTGGCTGCCGTCGGCCAATTGCACCTTGCGCCGTTGCCCGACCGGGCTGCGGTAGTCGGCGCTCAGCGGCGGCAGGATATGTTGCTGGCGCAGGCTCCAGGCGGCGGCCGAACCAGCGCCGAGGATCAGCAACAACTTCAGGGCCTGGCGCCGGCTGCTGGACTTAGGTGCGTTCAACGCCGCGTGGGCGAGGGGCGAGGGCATGCCGCGCAGGCGTTGGTTGACGCGCTGGATATGGTCCCAGGCGCGCTGGTGTTCGCTGTGGGCATTCAGCCATTGCTGCCAGGCCGCTTGCTGGCGTGGGGTGAGCGCGCCTTGCTGCATTTCCATCAGCCAGTGCACGGCCTGTTCGGCAACCTGGGTCGAGACATTCATAGGGCGAAGTAGCAGCGCAGGGCGGCTTTCTGCAGGTGGCGTTTGACGGTGGCGATGGAGATGCCCAGTTCGGCGCCGATCTGCGCATACGTCAGCCCGTCGAGTTGGGCCAGCAGGAACGCGCGTTTGACCAGGGTGGGCAAGCCGTCAAGCAATTGGTCCAGCTCGACCAGGGTTTGCAGGATGATCGCGCGTTCTTCTTCCGATGGCGCTACCTGTTCAGGCATCTGCGCCAATGCGTCGAGGTAGGCGCGCTCCAGGTCCTGGCGGCGGTAGAAGTTGAACAGCACGCGCTTGGCGACCGTGGTGAGGAAGGCGCGGGGCTCGATCAGCGTCGGCGCTTCCCGTGCGGTCAGGACCCGGATGAAGGTGTCCTGCGCCAGGTCCGCAGCGCTTTCCGGGCAGCCGAGCTTGCGTCGCAACCAGCCGGTGAGCCAGTGGTGATGGTCGTTGTAAAGCACTTCGACAGTGTTGGACGGCTGCAACGCGATCTCCCTTTTTTACAGGCCGGCAAACATCGGCATGCTTTAGAGAACAAGAATTGTTCGCATTGTAGGGGGCCGGAAACCGTTCGGCAATGCGTGAAGGCAGGTGTTTCATCCGTTCTGTTTTGCTTATGAGAATATTTATCATTAATATTGCGCGCTGATGAACCTGGCGCCTCCCGCATGAAAAGCAAAACCTCACTGCCCGCCTCCTACCGCCTCGCTGTCACATCGCGGGTGCTCGCCGCTGTGGTCGGCGGTTACTTGATGGCGTCCCTGGCCAGCATCTGCCTGGCGCTGTGGATGCCGACCTCCCGCGCCGATGCGGTGATCACCGGGATGATGAGTTCGTTTGTGTTCTACCTGTTGGCGGTGCTGTGGTGCTTTGCCTGTCGTACGGCATGGCGCGCCTGGTGTGGCGTGATGCTGCCGAGTGCGGCGTTTGCGACCCTGGCGGGCGTAGGCTTTTGGATGGCACGCACATGAAAGAGGGCTTTCGCCAGGCCATGGCCTGGTTGCACACCTGGGCCGGGCTGATCTTTGGCTGGCTGCTGTTTGCGATTTTCCTGACGGGCACCCTGGCCTATTTCAAGGATGAGATCACTCACTGGATGCAACCCGAGGTACAGGCCCATCCCCTGGATGACGCGCGCAGTCTGAGTGTCGCCCAGGACTACCTGCAGAAGGTCGCACCCACGGCCGCACGCTGGTTCATCACCCTGCCGGATAGCCGCGACCCTGGCCTGTCAGTAATGTGGCAAGACAAAGTCGACCCCGGCAAACGCGGCAATTTCATTCAGAAAACCCTCGATCCCGTGAGCGGGCAAGCCGTAGAGGCCCGGGAAAGCATGGGCGGGGATTTCTTCTACCGCTTCCACTTCCAGCTGCAAATGCCGTATCCCTGGGGCCGCTGGCTGTCGACCATTGCAGCGATGGTGATGTTCGTGGCGTTGATCACCGGCATCATCACCCACAAGAAAATCTTCAAGGACTTCTTCACCTTCCGCCCCCGCAAGGGCCAGCGCTCCTGGCTCGACGGGCATAACGCGGTGGGTGTGCTGGTGCTGCCGTTTCACTTGATGATCACCTACAGCAGCCTGGTGATTTTCATGAGCATGGTGATGCCGGCGCCGATCGTGGCCTCCTATGGCAACGACACTCGGGCCTTCTTCAATGACGTGTTCCCCGCCACCAACAACGCACCGGCGCTGGGTCAGCCAGGCCAATTGCTGTCATTGGTGCCGATGTACGAGCAGGCGAGGGCGCAGTGGGCGGGTGGACATGTCGGGCGGCTGGCGGTGAACAACCCGAGTGATGTAAACGCCTCGGTCAACGTGTTCCGTGCCGGCTCCGACCGCGTGGTGCATGATTTCGGCAGTACCGTGTCGTTCAACGGCAACACCGGCGAGCTGCTGCGGGTCAGTGGCGAACAATCGCTGCCGGCGGCGATCGGCGGCAGCTTCTATGGCCTGCACATGGGCCATTTCGCCGGCCCGGTGCTGCGCTGGTTGTACTTTATCTGCGGCCTGGCGGGCACGGCGATGATCGGTACGGGGCTGGTGATCTGGCTCGGCAAGCGTCAACTCAAGCATGCAAAATCCGCGGTGATGCCGTTTGAACTGCGGCTGGTGGAAGTGCTGAACATCGCCAGCATGTCCGGGTTGTTGATCGCCATTGCAGCGTTCTTCTGGGCCAACCGTTTATTGCCGGTGAGCTTCGCCGAGCGCTCCGATTGGGAAGTGCAGGCCTTCTTTATCGCCTGGGGCCTGAGCCTGCTGCATGCGATCCTGCGCCGGGGCCGCCAGGGTTGGGTTGAACAATTGAGCTTCGCAGCACTGCTGTTTGTCGCAATCCCGTTGCTCAATGCCCTGACCACCTCGCAGCACCTGGGCACGTCACTGGCAACGGGCGACTGGGCCATGGCCGGCTTCGACCTGACCTGCCTGGCCAGCGGCGTGTTCCTCGCCTGGGCGGCCTGGAAGATGCAACACCGCAAGGCCTCGCAGCCCAAGGCCGAGCGGGCGCGGCCGCTCCACCTCAAGCAGGAGGCGAACTGAATGCTCCTTGCGCTGCTGATGTGTTACGCCGGGTTCACCGCCTTATGCCTGTCCACCGACCGCCACCACGGCGAACTGCTGCACAGCAAGCCATCGCCTCGGCGGCGTTTTGCTTTGCGCGTCATCGGTTGGCTGCTGCTGACCGTCGCGATCTGGCCCGCAGTGGCTAGTGCCGGTTGGGGCCAGGGCCTGGTGGAGTGGTGCGCGGTGTTGATGCTCAGCGCCCTGTTGCTGGTGCTGTTGTTGCCGTATCGGCCAAGGCTGGCCTTGATCCTGGCAGGCGTCGGCCTGCTGGCCAGCCCCGTTGCGGCCTTCGCTGTTTTCTGAGCCCCTGCCATGATGATCAGCACGCCACCCGATTCCCAGGACAGCCCGCAGACTGACGCGGCGGGTGGGCGCGCGCATTTTCTGCAAGTGTTCTTGTCCCAGCGTTCGCAGATGGAAGCGTTGGTGAGCCGACGTGTAGGGTGCCGCGCCACGGCGGCCGACCTGGTGCAGGACCTGTTCCTGCGCTTTTGGCGTCGGCCATTGGTGCAGGTCGAAGAACTCAGCACCTACCTGCTGCGTTGCGCCGGCAATATCGCCATCGACCACCTGCGCAGCGAAGGCGCGCGGGTACGCAGCAGTGAAGGCTGGCTGCCGGAGCAGCAGGATAACCAGGGTTCCGAACCCCAGGCGGCGCTCGAGGCGGGCAACGACCTGCGGCATGTCGAAGCCGCCCTGCGCAGCCTGCCGGAGCGCACCCGGCAGATCTTCCTGCTCAACCGCATTCACGGGCGTAAGTACGCGCAAATCGCCAAGGCCATGGGCCTGTCCCAAAGCGCCGTGGAAAAACATATGATGCGTGCCCTTGAAGCCTGCAAAGCCAGCCTTCGCGAACCATCGCCATCGCGCACGCCAGGGAAAGCACCGTGAATCTGACCCCCACGCCTGACCAGGAACAAGCCGCGCTGGCCTGGCTGAGCCTGTTGCACGACCAGCCCAGCAGTGGCGACCAGGCCACTTTCAGCCGCTGGCTGAGGGCTGATCCTGCGCACGTCGAAGCGTATGCCCAGGCCCAGGTGCTCTGGGAGTTGAGCGAAGTGGCGGCACGCCAACTGGCGGATGAGGACGCGCTGGCATTGCAGGGCTACCTCAATGCGATGAACACACCGAAGCGCTCGCGGGTGGTGCGCTGGTCCGGCGCTTTGGCCGTGGCGGCGTGCCTGGTGTTGATGGTGTCCATGGGCGCCGGTTGGCAGCCTTCGCGTTGGATCGATGACTTCGGCGCCGATTACGTGACCGCACCGGGTGAAGTGAAGACCTTCACCCTGGCCGATCAGTCCCAGGTCACGCTGGATGCGGACAGTGCAATTGCCGTGGACTTCAGCCACGGTGAGCGGCATATCCAATTGCGTCGCGGTGCAGGGTTTTTCAACGTCACCCACACCGGCGAGTCCTTTGTGGTCGAGGCGGGCAGCGGCGAAGCGCGGGTGCTGGGTACGCAGTTCGAAGTGCGCCTGCAACCGGCAGGGGCCGAGGTGACGGTGTTGTCGGGGCGGGTCGGCGTGACCGCGTCGAAACAGGGCCAGCAGCACATTCTGACGGCGGGCCAGCAAGTGGCCTACGCCGATGGCAGCGCCGATCCCCTGCACGCGGTCGACAGCGAATCTCGCCTGGCTTGGCGGGATGGCTGGCTCAACTACTACAAGGCGCCGCTGGCCGACGTGGTCAAGGACCTGTCGCGTTACTACCCTGGCCGCATCCTGCTGCTCAACGAAGCGATGGGTGCCAGGCGCGTCAGCGGCAGCTTCCCTAGCAAGGACCCGCAGGCGGTGCTCAACGCCTTGCAAGCGGTGTTGGGGTTCGAGCAGCACAGTCTGTTGGGGCGGGTGATCGTTGTGCGCTGATTACTTCAGCGCGGCCATGATCGCGTCAGGGTTGTAGTCGCGAATCAGCGTGCCATTCACATCCACAAACGGAATCCCGCCACCGCCCAGCGCCTCATACGCCTTGCGCGCCTGGGCGTCCTTCTCGATATCGAAGGCCTGGTACGGAATGCCCTTCTGGTCGAGGAAGCGGCGGATCTGCTTGCAGTAGCCACACCACTCGGTGGCGTACAGCGCCACCCGCGCCGAGGCTCGCGTCTGCTCCGGCACCACCTGGGAGGGGTTGAACAGCCGCTCGATCTTGCCCCAGTTCTGGATAACCACCACCACCAGCAACACCAGCAGGACTTTCTTGAGGACCCCGCCGAGCATCAGTTACGGCGCTTGAGCTGGTCGGTCAGTTGGGTCGGCAGGCCCTTGATGATCAGGGTACCGGCGGCTTCGTCGTACTCGATCTTGTCGCCCAGCAAGTGCGCTTCAAAACTGATCGACAAGCCCTCTGCGCGGCCGGTGAAGCGGCGGAACTGGTTGAGGGTGCGTTTATCGGCCGGGATTTCCGGCGACAGGCCGTAGTCCTTGTTGCGGATATGGTCGTAGAACGCCTTGGGCCGATCTTCATCGATCAACCCCGACAATTCTTCAAGGCCCATGGGTTCGCCGAGCTTGGCCTGGCTGCTGGCGTAATCGACCAGGGTCTTGGTTTTTTCGCGGGCGGATTCGTCCGGCAAATCTTCGCTTTCGACGAAGTCGCTGAAGGCCTTGAGCAGGGTGCGCGTCTCGCCCGGGCCGTCGACGCCTTCCTGGCAGCCGATGAAGTCGCGGAAGTACTCCGAGACCTTCTTGCCGTTCTTGCCTTTGATAAACGAGATGTACTGCTTGGATTGCTTGTTGTTCTGCCACTCGGACACGTTGATACGCGCTGCCAGGTGCAGTTGGCCCAGGTCCAGGTGACGGGACGGGGTCACGTCCAGCTCATCGGTCACTGCCACGCCTTCGCTGTGGTGCAGCAAGGCGATGGCCAGGTAGTCGGTCATGCCTTGCTGGTAGTGGGCAAACAGCACGTGGCCGCCGGTGGAGAGGTTGGACTCTTCCATCAGCTTCTGCAGGTGCTCGACGGCGGTGCGGCTGAACGTGGTGAAATCCTGGCCACCCTCGAAATAGTCCTTCAACCAGCCGCTGAACGGGTGCGCGCCGGATTCGGCGTGGAAGAAACCCCAGGCCTTGCCTTGTTTGGCGTTGTAGCTCTCGTTGAGGTCGGCAAGCATGTTCTCGATGGCGGCCGACTCGGCAAGCTCGGAGTCGCGGGCGTGGAGAACTGCAGGTGTGCCGTCGGGTTTTTTGTCGATCAGGTGGACGATGCAATGACGGATCGGCATAGGCTTCTCGGCTGGTTGAAGGGGAGCGGTTGGCCTCCCCGAAAAGTCGCCCAGTGTACCGCACCCATTGGCCAAGACGTGCTTCGAAGGCGTTTTGGGTGCCTTCCGACGGGGCATATGCCTTTTTTTCACGGTTTAGAGCGATAAAGCTGACCAAATGGGTAGGTAGAGGCGGATATTTCCCCGTCTCTGTGCTAGTTTTGCCCCGTCTTACGCCAAGTCTCGGCGATAAGCGTGCATTCAGCATCTGTCAGGTCGAACCAATCCCCGTTTCAAGCATCTATAACCCCGATCTCCGTGGTTATAGCCGGGGGTGCCAGGCCGTGAAGGTCGGGCTCGACGGCTGACACTGCACTCTGCAATCCATATGAATTTGATAGGGAAGGAACACCACAATGGCTATTACTAAAGACCAACTGATCGCTGACCTGGCTGAAGCAGTAGACGCACCGAAAACCACCGTGCGCGCTCTGCTGGACCAACTGAGCCAAGTTGTTGCTGATCAGCTGGAAAACGGCGGCGAAATCACTCTGCCAGGCGTTGGCAAACTGAAAGTGACCGAGCGTCCTGCCCGTACTGGCCGTAACCCTTCGACTGGCGCTGCCATCGAAATCGCTGCCAAGAAAGTTATCAAGCTGGTTGTGGCCAAAGGCCTGACCGACGCTGTTAACAAGTAAGACGCAGCAAAAAAAACCGTGCTTCGGAGCGATCCGGGCACGGTTTTTTGTTGCCTGCGATTTGTCTCTATCGCACCCAGCGCTGGCGCCAGATCTGCTGCTCGTTCTTGGTCTGGAAAGTCCAGGCCACGAAACGGCTCTGCTTCTGGCCCTGGGACATTTCCACCACCTGGCTTTCCAGCACGCCGGCTTTTTTCAGGGCGGTCTCGATCGCGGGCAAGTTTGACGCTTTTGACACCAGGGTGCTGAACCACAACACCTTGTGGGCAAAGTGCGCGCTCTCGGCGATCAACTGCGTCACGAAGCGTGCTTCACCGCCTTCACACCACAACTCGGCCGATTGACCACCGAAGTTCAGCACCGGCAATTTGCGCTTGGGATCGGCCCTGCCCAAGGCGCGCCACTTGCGCTCGCTGCCCTTGGTGGCTTCGTCCATGGACGCATGGAACGGCGGGTTGCACATGGTCAGGTCAAAACGCTCACCCGGCTCCAGCAGGCCCAGCAGGATGTGCTTGGGGTTTTCCTGCTGGCGCAACTGGATGACCTTGCTCAGGTCGTTGGATTGCACGATGGCCTTGGCGGCGGCCACGGCGATAGGATCGACCTCCGAGCCGAGGAAGTTCCAGCGATACTCCATATAGCCAATCAGCGGGTAGACGCAGTTGGCGCCCATGCCGATGTCCAGCACCTTGACGATTGAACCACGCGGGATCTTGCCATCGTTGACACTGGCCAGCAGGTCGGCGAGGAAGTGCACATAGTCGGCACGTCCCGGCACCGGCGGGCACAGGTAATCCTGCGGGATATCCCAATGCTGGATGCCATAGAACGACTTGAGCAGCGCCCGGTTGAACACCCGCACCGCGTCCGGGCTGGCGAAGTCGATGCTCTCTTTGCCATAGGGGTTGATGATCACGAATTGCGCCAGTTCCGGCGTGGTCTTGATCAGCGCCTGGAAGTCGTAACGGCCTGTGTGGCGGTTGCGTGGGTGCAGGGTAGCCTCTTTGCGCGGCGCGACGGATTTGGCCGTGGCTGCGGTTTTAGGCTTCTTGCGTGGAGGTTTGGGCGTAGTGGGGGCGGTCATGATGATTCTGGTGTTGGCTCAAAGTGGCGGCCATTGTCACACATTCCCGAGGATAACTCGGTCAAATGTGGGAGGGGGCTTGCTCCCGATAGCGGTGTGGCAGTCAAAAATGCTGGGACTGATACACCGCTATCGGGAGCAAGCCCCCTCCCACATTGGCCGCAAGCACAAAAAAAGAGACCCGAAGGTCTCTTTTTTCACACGGATTGCCCCTTACAGGCTGGAAATCCGCGCATGTTGCTCGGCCAGTTTGCCCAGGGCCTGTTCGGCCTCGGCCAGCTTGGCGCGTTCTTTGTCGATCACTTCAGCCGGTGCCTTGTCGACGAATGCCGCGTTGGACAGCTTGCCGCCCACCCGCGCCACTTCACCTTGCAGGCGCAGGATTTCCTTGTCGAGACGGGCCAGTTCCGCGCCCTTGTCGATCAAGCCGGCCATCGGCACCAGCACTTCCATGTCGCCGACCAATGCGGTCGCCGACAGTGGCGCTTCGACGCCCTCAGCCAGTACGGTGATCGATTCCAGCTTCGCCAGCTTCTTGAGCAGCGCATCGTTCTCGGTCAGACGACGCTGGTCTTCGGCGCTGGCGTTCTTCACGAACACCGCCAGAGGCTTGCCCGGGCCGATGTTCATTTCGGCGCGGATGTTGCGCGTGCCGAGCATCAGGGTCTTGAGCCATTCGATATCGCTTTCGGCCGCCTCATCGATGCGTGCTTCGTTGGCCACCGGCCAAGGTTGCAGCATGATGGTCTTGCCTTCGATACCGGCCAGCGGCGCCAGGCGCTGCCAGATTTCTTCGGTGATGAACGGCATGAACGGATGCGCCAGGCGCAGCGCCACTTCGAGCACGCGCACCAGGGTGCGACGGGTACCGCGCTGGCGTTCGATCGGCGCGTTTTCGTCCCACAGCACGGGCTTGGACAGTTCCAGGTACCAGTCGCAATACTGGTTCCAGATGAACTCGTACAAGGCTTGTGCGGCCAGGTCGAAACGGAACTGGTCGAGTTGGCGGGTCACTTCGGCTTCGGTGCGCTGCAACTGCGAGATGATCCAGCGATCGGCCAGGCTCAGTTCAACGGCTTCGCCGTTCTGGCCGCAGTCTTCGCCTTTATCCAGCACGTAGCGCGCGGCGTTCCAGATCTTGTTGCAGAAGTTGCGATAGCCTTCGACGCGGCCCATGTCGAACTTGATGTCGCGACCGGTGGACGCCAGCGAGCAGAAGGTGAAGCGCAGCGCGTCGGTGCCATAGCTGGCAATGCCGTCGGCGAATTCGTCGCGGGTCTGCTTCTCGATCTTCTTCGCCAGTTTCGGCTGCATCAGGCCCGAGGTGCGTTTCTGCACCAGGGTTTCCAGGTCGATGCCGTCGATGATGTCCAGCGGGTCCAGGACGTTGCCCTTGGACTTGGACATCTTCTGGCCTTGGCCATCACGCACCAGGCCGTGCACGTACACGGTCTTGAACGGTACCTGCGGGGTGCCGTCTTCATTCTTCACCAAGTGCATGGTGAGCATGATCATCCGGGCAACCCAGAAGAAAATGATGTCGAAGCCGGTGACCAGCACGTCGGTGGAGTGGAATTTTTTCAGGAACTCGGTCTGTTGCGGCCAACCCAGGGTGGAGAACGTCCACAGGCCCGAGCTGAACCAGGTGTCGAGTACGTCGTTGTCCTGCTGCAGCGCGACGTCCGGACCCAGATTGTTCTTGGCGCGTACTTCGGCTTCGTCGCGGCCGACATAGACCTTGCCCGACTCGTCGTACCAGGCCGGAATGCGATGGCCCCACCACAGCTGACGGCTGATGCACCAATCCTGGATGTCACGCATCCACGAGAAGTACATGTTTTCGTACTGTTTAGGCACGAACTGGATACGGCCGTCTTCCACAGCCGCGATTGCCGGCTCGGCCAGCGGCTTGGTGGACACGTACCATTGGTCGGTCAGCCACGGCTCGATGATGGTGCCGGAACGGTCGCCCTTCGGCACTTTCAGGCCGTGGTCGTCAACGCTGACCAGCAGGCCGGCGGCGTCGAAGGCAGCAACGATCTGCTTACGCGCTTCGAAACGGTCAAGGCCGGCGTATTCGGCCGGGATCTTGCCGTCGATGCTGTCGTTCAGCGTACCGTCCAGGTTGAACACCTGGCAGGCCGGCAATACGGCGGCGTTCTTGTCGAAGATGTTGAGCAGCGGCAGGTTGTGGCGCTTGCCGACTTCGTAGTCGTTGAAATCGTGGGCCGGGGTGATTTTCACGCAGCCGGTGCCGAATTCAGGGTCGCAGTAGTCGTCCGCGATGATCGGGATGCGGCGGCCTACCAACGGCAGCTCGACGAACTTGCCGATCAGTGCCTGGTAGCGCTCGTCGTTCGGGTTAACCGCTACGGCGGCGTCGCCGAGCATGGTTTCCGGACGGGTGGTCGCGACGATCAGGTAGTCGTTGCCTTCAGCGGTCTTGGCGCCGTCGGCCAGCGGGTACTTGAGGTTCCACAGGAAACCTTTCTCGTCGTGGTTTTCCACTTCAAGGTCGGAAATCGCCGTGTGCAACTTGGTGTCCCAGTTGACCAGGCGCTTGCCACGGTAGATCAGGCCGTCTTCATGCAGGCGCACGAAGGCTTCTTTCACCGACTCCGACAGGCCGTCGTCCATGGTGAAGCGCTCACGGCTCCAATCGACGGACGAACCGAGGCGACGGATCTGACGGCTGATGTTGCCGCCGGACTGGTCTTTCCATTCCCAGATTTTTTCCAGGAATTTCTCGCGACCCAGGTCGTGACGGTTTTGGCCGGAGGCTTCGAGTTGGCGCTCCACCAGCATCTGGGTGGCGATACCGGCGTGGTCGGTACCCGGTTGCCACAGGGTGTTGCGGCCCTGCATGCGGCGGAAGCGAATCAGGGCATCCATGATCGCGTTGTTGAAGCCATGGCCCATGTGCAGGCTGCCAGTGACGTTCGGTGGCGGAATCATGATGGTGTAGGACTCGCCCGCGCCTTGCGGAGCGAAATAGTTCTCGGACTCCCAGGTGTTGTACCAGGAAGTTTCAATAGCGTGCGGCTGGTAGGTCTTATCCATGCGCGGCGGGACCCTAGTTGGCATTTATTCAGGAAAGCCGGCAAGTATAACGGGGGATAGAGCGCAGGGCGAGGCGAAGGCGGGCTTAAGGTGCAGGCAATCAAATGAGGGAGGGACCAGCCCCCTCCCACAGGGGATCTGATGGACGGTTTAAGACTGGTACTGGCTGAGCAGCCGCTCCATCCGCGCATCCATCCGGCGCTTGATCTCGGTTTCGATATGGGGGGCAAAGTCGTCGATCACGTCTTGCATGATCAATTGCGCAGCGGCACGCAGTTCGTTGTCCAGGTGCAGCAGCAGGGCGTCGGGGCCCTTTTCAGCGGGCGCAGGGCCAGTGTCCACGACGACGGGGGCTTCGACGACCGGCTCCGGTGCAGCCTGCTTGCTACCGACCATGTCGAACAACAGCGGAATCTGTACCTCGCCATCGGCCTGTTCGGTCAGCAGCGGCGGTTGCAAGTCATCATCACCCAGCAACTGACGGATCGACTCGAGGTCGTCCAGCAGGTGGTCATCTTTTTTTGTCGGGTTGGAAGTGTCCATCATGTACTCAAAGTCGTTGTAGCCGGTGATCTTGCAAAGGATAGCCCTGTTCGCGGTAGAAACGGAAACTCTCCCGCGCGGCCTGACGAATAGCCGGATCCTCCACCACCACTTCCGCCACACGGGCGAAGGCCTTGGCAAACGGCGGTACTTTCAGGTCCAGGTTAACCAGCAGGTCATGGTGATCGCCGCAACTGTCGCCCAAACCCAGGACAACCTGGCCTTCGGGTTCGGATTCTGCGGGGCCGTGGGGCACGAAGCTTTCGCCCTTGAAGCGCCACAGGCGGGCGTCGAGTTCATCGCGTTGGGTGGCATCGCTGCAATGCAGGTAGATGCGGTGGCCCATGCGCCAGGCTTTTTCGGTGAGTTTGCAGGCAAAGTCCAGGCGCGCGAGTGGATCGGCGCTGGGCAATATATAGAAGTCGACTTGGGGCATAGCGGTTCCTGGGCTGCCGCGCCTGCCGCCGTCATAATGTAGGAGCGAGCTTGCTCGCGAAGAACCTGAGAACAATGCGCTCATCCAGGATGAACGCGTTATCGTTGACGCTCTTCGCGAGCAAGCTCGCTCCTACAGTTGACCGCGGCAGGCAGCCGGGCAGGTGTTTAGGCTTTGGCGCGGTCCAGCAGGTATTGGGTCAGCAGTGGCACCGGACGGCCGGTGGCACCTTTGTCCTTGCCGCCGCTGGTCCAGGCAGTGCCGGCGATGTCCAGGTGCGCCCAGTTGAAGTTCTTGGCAAAGCGCGACAGGAAGCACGCTGCGGTGATGGTGCCGGCTTTCGGGCCACCGATGTTGGCGATGTCGGCGAACGGGCTGTCCAGCTGTTCCTGGTACTCATCGAACAGCGGCAGTTGCCAGGCGCGGTCGTCGGCGGCCTTGCCTGCGCTGAGCAGTTGCTCGATCAACTCGTCGTTATTGCCCAGCAGGCCCGAGGTGTGGGAACCCAGGGCAACGATGCAGGCGCCGGTCAGGGTGGCGATGTCGATCACGGCTTGCGGCTTGAAGCGCTCGGCGTAGGTCAGGGCATCGCACAGCACCAGGCGGCCTTCGGCGTCGGTGTTGAGGATTTCCACGGTCTGGCCACTGAGGGTGGTGACGATGTCGCCCGGACGGGCAGCGCCGCCGCTCGGCATGTTCTCGGCGCAGGCCAGGATGCACACCAGGTTGATCGGCAGCTTCAGCTCCAGCACGGCACGCAGGGTACCGAACACGCTGGCGGCGCCGCCCATGTCGTACTTCATCTCGTCCATGCCCAGGCCCGGCTTGAGGCTGATGCCGCCGGTGTCGAAGGTGATGCCTTTACCGACGAGGGCGTAAGGTTTCTCGGACTTCTTGCCGCCGTTGTATTGCATCACGATCAGGCGTGGCGGCTGGTCGCTGCCCTGGCCCACGGCATAGAACGAGCCCATGCCCAGTTCCTTGATCTTCTTCTCGTCCAGCACTTCGACTTTCAGGCCCTTGAACTCTTTACCCAATGCCTTGGCTTGTTCGCCCAGGTAGGTTGGGTGGCAGATGTTCGGCGGCAGGTTGCCCAAATCGCGGGTGAACGACATGCCATTGGCGATGGCCTGGGCGTGGGTCACGGCGCGCTCGACTTCAGCCTGGGCGGCCTTGATGGTCAGCAGGGTGATTTTCTTCAGGGCGCGGGGTTCGGCTTTCTGGCTCTTGAACTGGTCGAAGAGGTAGCCGCCGTCCACCAGGGTTTCGGCCAGCAGGCGGGCCTTGCCGTAGCTGTCACGGCCTTTTACAACGATTTCATCGAGTGCCAGCGCTGCATCGCTGCCGCCCAGGCCCTTGAGGGTGTTGAGGATACCGCTGATGATCTTGCGGAACGGGCGGTCGCCCAGTTCAGCGTCCTTGCCCACGCCCACCAGCAATACGCGTTCGGCTTTCAGGTTAGGCAGGCTTTGCAGCAGCAGGCTCTGGCCGACTTTACCGGCCAGGTCGCCGCGCTTGAGGACCGCGCTGATGGCGCCGCCGCTGAGTTCGTCGAGTTGCTTGGCGGCCACGCCGAGCTTGCGGCCTTCGCCGATGGCGACCACGAGGGTGGCGGTTTTCAACGTTTCGGGGCTAACGCTTTTTACAACCAATTCCATTTTCGGGTCCCTTATAAAGGTCTGAGAGCCTTGCGTCTGTACGCAGGCTTTAAAGCTTGGCAGCCGTGTAAACCGCCAGCGACAAAGGCCGCAGTTTGAACCTCGCCGACGGAGCCTGACAACCCTTGGCGTACGCTTTGTAGGTGCGCGTGAGGTTGCGCAGTGACAGGCGCGGTCAATCACAGGATAATGCGCCATCTTTTTAGCCGGCCCGGTGTAAACGGGCTGACTCGGTATGCTTGCTTGTTTGGCCGCCTTAGCCTGACAACCCTGGAGTGTCTGGTTTGATCGTCTTCCGTTATCTGTCCCGCGAAGTCCTGTTGACCCTGAGTGCCGTGAGTGCGGTTCTGCTGGTCATCATCATGAGTGGTCGTTTCGTCAAATACCTGGCCCAGGCTGCCTCCGGCGCCCTGGACCCAGGCTCGCTGTTCCTGATCATGGGCTTTCGCCTGCCGGGGTTCTTGCAACTGATCCTGCCGCTGGGCCTGTTCCTTGGGATCCTGCTGGCCTACGGCCGCTTGTACCTTGAAAGTGAAATGACCGTGCTCTCGGCCACCGGCATGAGCCAGCAGCGTCTGCTGGGCATGACCATGATTCCGGCGGCCGGCGTTGCGCTGATCGTGGCCTGGTTGAGCCTGAGCCTGGCTCCCCAGGGCGCCATGCAGTTCCAGCTGGTGCTGAACAAACAGGACGCGATGACCGAGTTCGACACCCTCGAGCCGGGCCGTTTCCAGGCGCTCAATGACGGCTCACGGGTGACTTACACGGAAACCCTGACCGACGACCGCGCCAACCTGGGCGGCGTGTTCATCTCCGAGAAGCGTTTTGGCCAAGACAAGAAAGACCGTGGCATTTCCGTGCTGGTGGCTGATTCGGGTCGCCAGGAAGTGCGCCCTGACGGTAGCCGCTACCTGATTCTGGAAAATGGCTATCGATACGATGGCAGTCCAGGCATGGCCGACTATCGCGCGATCAAGTACGACACCTATGGTGTGATGCTGGCCCGCCCGGACATCAGCGACGAAGTCACCGATCGCGACGCCATCCCCACGAAGGACCTGCTCGGCAGCAAGGAACTGCGCTCCATTGCCGAGCTGCAATGGCGGATTTCCCTGCCGCTGCTGGTGTTTATCGTGACCCTCATGGCCGTGCCGCTGTCGCGCGTCAACCCGCGCCAGGGCCGTTTCCTCAAGCTGTTGCCGGCGATCCTGCTGTATATGGCTTACCTCACTATCCTGATTTCCGTCCGTGGCTCCCTGGAGAAAGGCAAGCTGTCGCCGACCCTGGGCCTGTGGTGGGTACACGGAATGTTCCTGCTGATCGGCCTGGGGCTGCTTTATTGGGAGCCTATTCGTTTGAAAATGATGAGCCGTCGTGGCCAGAAGGAGTTGGCTCGTGGCTAAGCTCGATCGCTACATAGGTAGCAGCGTCCTGATCGCCATCCTGGCGGTACTGGGCATCATCCTGGGCCTGGCCTCGTTGTTCGCTTTCATCGATGAAGTCGGCAACGTCAGCGACACCTACACCGTGTGGGACGTACTCAGCTACGTTGCACTTACCGCGCCGCGTCGTCTCTACGACATGATGCCGATGGCCGCGCTGATCGGCTGCCTGATCGGCCTGGGCAGCCTGGCCAGCAACAGCGAACTGACCATCATGCGCGCCGCCGGGGTGTCCATCGGTCGTATCGTCTGGGCGGTCATGAAGCCAATGTTGCTGCTGATGCTGTGCAGCGTGCTGATCGGTGAATACGTAGCGCCGCCGGCCGAAACCACCGCCCAGGCCAATCGCGCCCTGGCCCAGGGCTCGGGCGATGCACAGAGCGCCAAACATGGCCTGTGGCACCGTCAGGGTGATGAGTTCATCCACATCAACGCCGTACAACCGGGCGGACTGCTGATCGGTGTGACGCGCTACACGTTCGATAAGGAACGTCACATGCTGTCGTCCAGCTTCGCCAAACGCGCGCAGTACAGCGACGAAAAGTGGCAATTGACCGACATCACCACGACTTACTTCCGCAATGTCGGCCAAGGCACCAAGGCCAGCACCGAAGTGATCAACGTACCAAGTGAAGAGTGGGACATCGCCCTCAAGCCGGAACTGCTCAATACGGTGGTGATGATCCCCGAAAGCCTGCCGATCTCCGGGCTGTGGGGTTATATCCACTACCTGAAGGACCAAGGCTTGAATAACGGTCGTTACTGGCTGGCATTTTGGGTCAAGGTGTTACAACCGGTGGTGACCGCGGCACTGGTATTGATGGCGATCTCGTTCATCTTCGGTCCGTTGCGCTCCGTAACCCTCGGCCAGCGCGTGTTTACCGGGGTGCTGGTGGGTTTCACCTTCCGCATCGCCCAGGACCTGCTCGGCCCGTCGAGCCTGGTGTTCGGGTTCTCGCCACTGTTTGCGGTGCTGGTGCCGACGACCATCTGCGCCCTGGCTGGGTTCTGGCTGCTGCGCCGGGCCGGCTGATACCGCAGTGATGCATAAAAAATGCCCCACTCGAATGAGTGGGGCATTTTTGTTCTGGTCAGCAAAGATGACGCCTGGCCTGAGCATCAGGTACAATTCCCGGCTATTTTTCAGCGGGCAATCTGCCTGCAGCCTTTTTGAGTGTTGATCCGTGAGTGATTTGAGTCATATCCGCAATTTCTCCATCATCGCCCACATTGACCATGGTAAGTCGACGCTGGCCGATCGATTCATCCAGATGTGCGGCGGCCTTGCCGAGCGTGAAATGGAAGCCCAGGTGCTGGACTCCATGGACCTCGAACGCGAGCGCGGGATCACCATCAAGGCCCACAGCGTTACCCTGTACTACACCGCCAAAGACGGTATCAAGTACCAATTGAACTTCATTGACACCCCGGGCCACGTTGACTTCACCTACGAAGTCAGCCGCTCCCTGGCGGCCTGCGAAGGTGCGCTGCTGGTGGTGGACGCGGGCCAGGGCGTTGAAGCCCAGTCCGTGGCCAACTGCTACACCGCCATCGAGCAAGGCCTGGAAGTCATGCCGGTACTGAACAAGATCGACCTGCCACAGGCCGATCCGGACCGGGTAAAGGAAGAAATCGAAAAAATCATCGGCATTGACGCCACCGACGCCGTCGAGTGCAGCGCCAAGACCGGCCTGGGCGTCGACGAAGTGCTCGAGCGCCTGGTCAAGACCATTCCAGCCCCCACCGGCAACTACGAAGATCCGCTGCAAGCGTTGATCATCGACTCCTGGTTCGACAACTACCTGGGGGTTGTCTCCCTGGTACGCGTGCGTCACGGCCGTGTGAAGAAGGGCGACAAGATCCTGGTCAAGTCCACCGGCAAGATCCACCTGGTGGACAGCGTCGGTGTATTCAACCCCAAGCACACCGCGACCACTGATCTGAAAGCCGGCGAAGTAGGCTTCATTATCGCCGGTATCAAGGACATTCACGGTGCACCGGTGGGTGACACCCTGACCTTGAGCTCCACCCCTGACGTCGACGTGCTGCCGGGCTTCAAACGCATCCAGCCGCAGGTCTACGCCGGCCTGTTCCCGGTCAGTTCCGACGACTTCGAAGACTTCCGCGAAGCCCTGCAAAAGCTGACCCTCAACGACTCGTCGTTGCAGTACACCCCGGAAAGCTCCGACGCCCTGGGCTTCGGCTTCCGCTGCGGCTTCCTCGGCATGCTGCACATGGAAATCATCCAGGAGCGCCTGGAGCGCGAGTACGACCTGGACCTGATTACCACGGCTCCGACGGTTATTTTCGAGCTGTTGCTCAAAAACGGTGAAACGATTTACGTCGACAACCCGTCCAAGCTCCCAGACCTGTCTTCCATCGAAGACATGCGCGAACCGATCGTGCGGGCCAATATTCTTGTGCCGCAGGAACACCTGGGCAACGTCATTACCCTGTGTATCGAAAAGCGTGGCGTGCAGCACGACATGCTGTTCCTCGGTACCCAGGTGCAAGTGACCTACGATTTGCCGATGAACGAAGTGGTCCTGGACTTCTTTGACCGTCTCAAATCCACCAGTCGCGGCTATGCTTCGCTGGATTACCATTTCGACCGTTACCAATCGGCTAATCTGGTGAAACTGGATGTGTTGATCAACGGCGACAAGGTCGATGCCCTGGCACTGATCGTGCACAAGGACAACGCGCACTACAAAGGTCGCCAGCTGACTGAAAAGATGAAAGAACTGATTCCGCGCCAGATGTTCGACGTCGCGATCCAGGCCGCCATTGGCGGGCAGATCATTGCGCGAACCTCCGTCAAGGCTCTCAGAAAGAACGTACTGGCCAAATGCTACGGTGGCGACGTCAGCCGTAAGCGCAAGCTGCTTGAGAAGCAAAAGGCCGGTAAAAAACGCATGAAGCAAGTGGGCAACGTGGAAATTCCACAAGAAGCCTTCCTTGCGGTGCTCAGGTTGGATAGTTAGGTCCTATGTCGCTAAATTTCCCGCTGTTGCTGGTCATCGCCGTTGCCGTTTGCGGTCTCCTGGCGTTGCTCGATCTGGTGTTCTTCGCCCCGCGTCGGCGGGCGGCTATCGCGTCCTATCAGGGCAGCGTCAGCCAGCCCGATGGCCTGGTGATCGAGAAGCTGAACAAAGAGCCCTTGCTGGTTGAATACGGCAAGTCGTTCTTTCCGGTGTTGTTCATCGTGCTGGTGCTGCGTTCGTTCCTGGTGGAGCCGTTTCAGATCCCGTCGGGCTCGATGAAACCTACCCTGGACGTGGGTGACTTCATCCTGGTGAACAAGTTCTCCTACGGGATTCGCCTGCCGGTGATCGACAAGAAGGTCATCGAAGTCGGTGACCCGCAGCGCGGCGATGTGATGGTGTTCCGCTACCCAAGCGACCCGAACGTCAACTACATCAAGCGTGTGGTGGGCCTGCCGGGCGACGTGATTCGCTACACCAGCGAGAAGCGTCTGTTGATCAATGGCGAGTCAGTGGCCGAGAAGTTGATCGGTTCCGAACCGAACAGCCTGGGCAGTGCCGAGCTGTACCAGGAAAAACTCGGGGCGGTAGAGCACGAAATCCGCAAGGAAATGAGCCGCTACCGCGCCATGCCTGATGGCGAGTGGAAAGTGCCGGCCGGGCACTATTTCATGATGGGCGACAACCGCGACAACTCCAATGACAGTCGCTATTGGGATGACCCCAGCATTCCCAAGGATCTGCTGGGCATGGTTCCCGACCAGAATATCGTCGGCAAGGCCTTTGCGGTCTGGATGAGCTGGCCGGAACCCAAGCTCAGCCACCTGCCGAACTTCTCGCGGGTCGGGCTGATCAAGTAATACAAGCGGCGCTGTGAACACAGCGCCGAATGCTTTTCTGGGGCTTGGACATTTTCCGTCCCCGTGCAATACCAACCAGGATTTGAATTTGAACACTGCGTCAATCGTCGATGGCCGCCGGTGCCACCACACAGATATGGGTAAACCGTGACCGTTTCTCTAAGTCGTCTCGAGCGCCAGCTCGGCTACACCTTCAAGGATCAGGAATTGATGGTCCTTGCCCTCACACACCGCAGCTTTGCAGGGCGTAATAACGAACGCCTGGAATTTCTCGGTGATGCCATCCTCAATTTCGTCGCCGGTGAAGCCCTCTTCGAGCGCTTTCCCCAAGCCCGTGAAGGTCAGCTGTCGCGTTTGCGCGCACGGCTGGTAAAGGGCGAGACCCTGGCCGTACTGGCCCGTGGTTTTGGTCTGGGTGAGTACCTGCGCCTCGGCTCCGGTGAGTTGAAGAGCGGTGGGTTCCGCCGTGAGTCGATCCTGGCCGATGCGCTTGAGGCGTTGATCGGTGCGATCTACCTCGATGCAGGCATGGAAGCGGCCAAGGAGCGCGTCACCGCGTGGCTGACCTCCGAGATCGAAAGCCTCACGCTGGTCGACACCAACAAGGATCCGAAGACCCGCCTGCAGGAATTCCTGCAATCGCGCGGTTGTGACCTGCCACGCTACGAAGTGGTGGATATCCAGGGTGAGCCCCATTGCCGCGTGTTCTTCGTGGAATGTGAAATCACCTTACTGAATGAAAAAAGCCGAGGTCAGGGTGTGAGCCGTCGTATTGCCGAACAGGTAGCGGCCGCTGCAGCACTGATTGCTCTGGGCGTGGAGAATGGCCATGACTGATTCAACCGCAACACGCTGTGGCTATGTTGCCATCGTCGGCCGCCCGAACGTGGGCAAGTCCACGCTGCTGAACCATATCCTCGGCCAGAAGCTTGCAATCACCTCGCGCAAGCCGCAGACCACCCGCCACAACATGCTGGGCATCAAGACCGAAGGCAGCGTGCAAGCGGTGTATGTCGACACCCCGGGTATGCACAAAGGCGGTGAAAAAGCCCTCAACCGCTACATGAACAAGACCGCTTCGGCGGCGTTGAAAGACGTCGACGTGGTGATCTTCGTGGTCGACCGCACCAAGTGGACAGACGAAGACCAGATGGTCCTCGAGCGTGTGCAGTACGTCACCGGGCCTTTGATCGTCGCGTTGAACAAGACCGACCGTATCGAAGACAAAGCCGAGCTGATGCCGCACCTGAGCTGGTTGCAGGAGCAACTGCCGAACGCGCAGATCATGCCGATCTCGGCCCAGCACGGTCACAACCTCGAAGCCCTGGAGCGCGTGATCGCCGGCTACCTGCCGGAGAACGAGCACTTCTTCCCGGAAGACCAGATCACCGACCGCAGCAGCCGTTTCCTCGCCGCCGAACTGGTGCGTGAGAAAATCATGCGCCAGATGGGCGCCGAGCTGCCGTACCAGATCACCGTCGAAATCGAAGAGTTCAAGCAGCAGGGCAAGACCCTGCATATCCATGCGCTGATCCTCGTCGAACGTGACGGCCAGAAGAAAATCATCATTGGCGACAAGGGCGAGCGCATCAAGCGCATCGGCACCGAAGCGCGCAAGGACATGGAATTGCTGTTCGATTCCAAGATCATGCTCAACCTGTGGGTGAAGGTGAAGGGTGGTTGGTCCGATGACGAGCGCGCTCTGCGTTCCCTCGGTTACGGCGACCTGTAAGAACACCGCAGGGCAAAAAATGTGGGAGGGGGCTTGCTCCCGATGGCGGTGAGTCAGTTAATAAATAAGTGACTGACACACTGCCATCGGGGGCAAGCCCCCTCCCACATTAGGTTTGTGTTGTTTTCAAGATAGAGAACCCATGTCCCAATCCCAACCCCCCAGCCAACTCGCCTACGTCCTGCACAGCCGCGCCTACCGTGAGACCAGCGCGCTGGTGGATTTCCTCACGCCGCAAGGCCGCCTGCGCGCGGTGTTGCGTAGCGCGCGGGGCAAGGCGGGGACATTGGCGCGGCCCTTCGTGGCATTGGATGTGGAGTTTCGCGGCAAGGGCGAGCTGAAAAACGTCGGCCGCCTGGAAAGCGTCGGCACTTCCGCCTGGCTCAATGGCGATGCACTGTTCAGCGGCCTCTACCTCAATGAATTGCTGATCCGCCTGTTGCCCGCCGAAGACCCGCACCCGGCTGTCTTCGATCACTACGCCGCCACCTTGCTGGCCCTGGCAGAAGGCCGCCCCCTGGAGCCGCTGCTGCGCGCCTTCGAATGGCGCCTGCTCGACGACCTGGGCTACGGTTTTGAACTGAACAACGACCTGCATGGCGAGCCCATCGCCGCCGACGGCATGTACCGCCTGCAAGTGGATGCGGGCCTGGAGCGTGTGTACCTGCTGCAACCGGGCCTGTTCCAGGGTACCGAGCTGCTGGCCATGAGCGAGGCCGACTGGAGCGCACCCGGTGCGTTGTCCGCCGCCAAGCGCCTGATGCGCCAGGCCCTGGCTGTGCACTTGGGCGGTCGGCCGCTAGTCAGTCGCGAGTTGTTTCGAAAGCCCTGACATCCCCGTGTATGCTGTGCAGCGTTTCTTTCCCCTTTTCAGGAGCGCTTCCGTGACCACCAGCAATCGCATTCTTCTTGGCGTCAACATCGACCACGTCGCTACCCTGCGCCAGGCCCGGGGCACTCGTTACCCTGACCCGGTCAAGGCCGCGCTGGACGCCGAAGAAGCGGGCGCCGACGGCATCACCGTGCACCTGCGCGAAGACCGCCGTCACATCCAGGAGCGCGATGTGCTGCTGCTCAAGGACGTGCTGCAAACCCGCATGAACTTTGAGATGGGCGTCACCGAAGAAATGATGGCCTTCGCCGAGCGCATCCGCCCGGCGCACATCTGCCTGGTCCCGGAAACCCGCCAGGAACTGACCACCGAAGGCGGCCTCGACGTAGCCGGCCAGGAAGCGCGGATCAAGGCTGCGGTGGAGCGCCTGTCGAAGATCGGCAGCGAAGTGTCGCTGTTCATCGACGCCGACGAGCGCCAGATCGAAGCGTCCCGCCGTGTCGGCGCGCCGGCCATCGAACTGCACACCGGCCGTTACGCCGACGCCACCACACCGACCGACGTGGCGGATGAACTGCAGCGCATCATTGACGGTGTGAACTGCGGCCTTAATGAAGGCCTGATCGTCAACGCCGGCCACGGCCTGCATTACCACAACGTCGAAGCGGTGGCTGCGATCAAGGGCATCAACGAGCTGAACATCGGCCATGCGCTGGTGGCTCATGCGCTGTTCGTCGGTTTCAAAGGCGCTGTGGCCGAGATGAAAGCCCTGATCCTGGCGGCCGCCAAGCGCTGACCGCAGATTCACCTGTAGGAGCGAGCAAGCTCGCTCCTACAGGTGTGCGCCGTCTTTGTGTCATGCGGCAATGCGAAGCCTTACTGTTTAGCCAATGCAGGTGTATCGTATCTGCCCTTTGCAGGCCCTGCGCCTGCGGCAGATACGTGAGGTTGTTGTGTCCCGATCCTTTTCCCGTCGACAAATCCTGGGTGGTCTTGCAGGCCTGGCCGTAGTGGGCGTCGGTGCCGGTGGCGCCTACCGCTACTGGCTGGGGAAGGTCGCCGAAGCCGAAGCGGGGCACGATTACGAACTGATCGCCGCGCCGCTCGATGTAGAGCTGGTGCCGGGGCACAAGACCGAAGCCTGGGCCTTCGGCCCTTCGGCACCTGGCACCGAGTTGCGCGTGCGCCAGGGTGAGTGGCTGCGGGTGCGCTTTATCAACCACCTGCCGGTCGCCACCACGATCCACTGGCACGGCATCCGCCTGCCGCTGGAAATGGACGGCGTGCCTTACGTCTCGCAATTGCCGGTGTTACCCGGCGAATACTTCGACTACACATTCCGCGTGCCCGATGCTGGCAGCTACTGGTATCACCCCCATGTGAACAGCAGCGAAGAACTCGGCCGAGGCCTGGTCGGCCCGCTGATCATCGAAGAGCGCGAGCCCACCGGTTTCAAGCACGAACGCACCCTCAGCCTGAAGAGCTGGCACGTGGACGAAGAGGGCGCCTTCGTTGCCTTCAGCATTCCCCGTGAAGCCGCGCGTGGCGGCACGGCCGGGCGCCTGTCGACGATCAATGGCGTATCCCAGGCGGTGATCGACCTGCCCGCCGGGCAGATCACCCGCGTGCGCCTGCTCAACCTCGACAACACCCTGACCTATCGCATCAACATCCCCGACGTCGAAGCGCAGATCTACGCCCTGGACGGCAACCCCGTCGAGCCGCGCCCGCTGGGCAAGGAATACTGGCTGGGCCCGGGCATGCGTATCTGCCTGGCGATCAAGGCGCCGCCGGCGGGCGAAGAACTGTCGATCCGTAACGGCCCGGTGCGCCTGGGCACTTTCCGCTCAGTCGCCAACACCGATGCACCGAGCGAATGGCCCCCGGCATTGCCCGCCAACCCGATTGCCGAGCCGGACCTGGCCAATGCGGAGAAACTCAACTTCAATTTCGAGTGGGTCGGCTCCGTATCGGTGGATAACGGCAAGCCGCCGAGCCTGTGGCAGATCAACGGCCAGGCCTGGGACATCACCGACAAGACCTGCGCCGACCGACCGATTGCCAAGCTGGAAAAAGGCAAGAGCTACATTTTCGAATTGAAAAACATGACCCAGTACCAGCACCCGATCCACCTGCACGGCATGAGCTTCAAGGTGATCGCCTCGAACCGCCACAAGGTGATCCCGTATTTCACCGACACTTACCTGCTGGGCAAGAACGAACGCGCCCGCGTGGCATTGGTGGCGGATAACCCTGGGGTGTGGATGTTCCACTGCCACGTGATCGACCACATGGAAACCGGTCTGATGGCCGCCATCGAGGTGGCGTGATGCGCCAGTTTCGCCCCACGGCGATTATCGACCGCAGCCGCGATCAGGATTTCATGCGCGAAGCCCTGGCACTTGCCGCCCAAGGCGCGACGCTGGGCGAAGTGCCGGTGGGCGCGGTGCTGGTGCAGGACGGTGAAATCATCGGTCGCGGCTTCAACTGCCCGATCAGCGGCAATGACCCCAGCGCCCATGCCGAAATGGTCGCTATACGCGCGGCTGCGCAAGCGGTCAGCAACTACCGCCTGCCGGGCAGTACGCTGTACGTGACCCTGGAACCGTGCAGCATGTGCGCCGGCCTGATCGTGCATTCACGCATCGCGCGGGTGGTGTATGGCGCGTTGGAGCCCAAGGCAGGGATCGTGCAAAGCCAGGGGCAGTTTTTTACCCAGGGTTTTCTGAACCATCGGGTGTTGTTTGAAGGCGGTGTGCTGGCGGAGGAGTGCGGCACGGTGTTGAGCGAATTTTTCAAGGCACGCCGGGCCAAGCCCCCGCTCTAAAAAAACTGATGAGCAAATGTGGGAGGGGGCTTGCCCCCTCCCACATTTGGATCTCTGTTGTTTCCGGGAGATTAGCGGTTACTTCTTGGCGATGATGACCGCCCGCATCGGCGCCGGCAGCCCTTCAATCGTCTTGCTGTGATCCTGCGGATCGAGGAAGTCGCTGAGGGACTGATACTTCATCCACGCCGTCCCGCGCTGTTCCTCCACCGTAGTCACGCTCACATCCACACACCTCACATCACTGAACCCGGCACGCCGCAGCCACAGCATCAATGCCGGTACCGACGGCAGGAACCACACGTTACGCATCTGCGCATAACGGTCTTCCGGCACCAGCACCTGTTGCTGGTCGCCTTCCACCACCAGGGTTTCCAGGACCAGTTCGCCGCCCTTGACCAGGGTGTCCTTCAGCGCCAGCAGATGCTCGATCGGCGAGCGACGGTGATAGAACACACCCATGGAAAACACTGTGTCGAAGCCTTCCAGGTTCGCCGGCAGGTCTTCAAACGGAAACGGCAGGTGCCAGGCCTTGGGTTCAGACAGGTAACGCTGTACGGCTTGGAACTGGCAGAAGAACAGCCAGTTCGGGTCGACGCCAATCACGCTGTCGGCCCCGGCGCCGAGCATGCGCCACATGTAGTAACCGTTGCCGCAACCGACATCGAGAATGCGCTTGCCCTTCAGGTCCAGGTGCGGGGCCACACGCGACCACTTCCAGTCCGAGCGCCATTCGGTGTCCACATGCACACCGAACAGGTGGAACGGGCCCTTGCGCCACGGGCTCAAGCCCATCAGCGCGGTGTGCATCTGCGCGCGGGTGGCATCGTCGCAATCGGTGTCCAGCACCAAGCCATTGAGCAAGTCGACTTCGCTGGGCTGGATCTTTGGCAGCGCGTCCAGGGCACTCTGCCAACGCTCCAGGTCGCCATGACCCTTTTCCATCTTGCTATCGAGCTGCGCTTGCAGGCCTTGGGCCCATACAGCCAGAGGGGTGCCGACCAGATGGCGGGCGAGGGGGGACAGATCAATCATGGCAAGGCAATCAACGAGGCAAAGTTAAGACACTGGAACCACGGCACGACTTTCGAGAACCCGGCCGCCAGCAGGCGTTCGCGGTGTTCTTCGAGGCTGTCGGGCTTCATGACGTTTTCGATGGCGCTACGCTTCTGGGCGATCTCCAGTTCGCTGTAGCCGTTGGCGCGTTTGAACGCGATATGCAGGTCGGTGAGCAGTGCCTGTTCTTCAAGGTCATTGAAACGCAGCTTTTCCGAAAGGATCAATGCACCGCCTGGCAGCAATGACTGGCGGATACGCCCGAGCAACGCCAGGCGCTCATCCGGGGCGATGAATTGCAGGGTGAAGTTCAACGCCACCACCGAGGCCGGTTGGAACTGCAGCGCGAGGATATCGCCGTCGATTACCTCGACCGGCAGCAGCTCCTGGAACATCGAGTCCTGGCCATTGAGGTATTCGCGGCAGCGCTCGACCATGGCCGCCGAGTTATCCACAGCGATCACTCGGCAACCGTCCGTGCGCACATGGCGACGTAAGGCCTGGGTCACCGCACCCAGGGACGAGCCCAGGTCGTAGAGCACGCTGTTCGGTTGGGCAAATTGCGCCGCGAGCACGCCGAGGTTTTCGACAATCGTCGGGTAACCAGGCACCGAGCGCTTGATCATGTCCGGGAACACCCGCACCACGTCCTCGTTAAAGGCGAAGTCCGGCACCTGGGGCAGGGGCTGGGCGAATAGGCGATCGGGTTCTTTGCTCACGGTTGTTCCGGCGACGAGGGGGAAAGGCCGGCATTTTAGCCAAGTTGGTCAGCGGATGCGCGGGTTGTCTGATGGAAAGCCGAAGCCGTGATTCCCCATTGGCCGAGCCAGTAAGTTGTGATCAACAAATACGGCGCGGCCTCGAACGACAGCACAAACCGATTGATGCCGATCAGCGTGTCGGAAAATACAAACGACACCGCCCCCGCCGCCGCCAGCAGCGCCGAGCGTTTCGGCACATCGCTGCCCAGGCGTGCCAGCGCGCGCCAAAGCATGGCGCTGATCACCAGTGCGTAAACCACCACCGGTATCAGCAGTTCACCGAGGCCGTGGGAGATCAGGATGCTCAGCAGGATCGCGCCCACGCCCAGCGCCAATACCAACGGCAACAGCGCCAAGCGGCGGCAGTCGCTGAAATAGGCTTTGAGATAGGCCAGGTGCGCAAACAGGAAGGCGCCGAGGCCGAAGATAAACAGGTCGCCCGGCCAGGCGAGCAATACATCGCCGACCAGGGAAAAAATCAGCCCGAGGCTGATCCAGCGTCGATAGTCAGTAGGCGGCGCATCATGCAGCCAGCCCAGCAGCGCCAGTACCGGCAGCGGCTTGACCAGCAGGCACAGCAACGTGGCATGGGTGCTCAGGCCGTAGATAAAGGTGCCTGCGCCCATCAGCGCAAGAATCAGCCATGGCATATCAGTTCACCGTAATGGCGCAGTCGAAGGTCTCGGCGGGCTCGGCTTCCGGTTCCCAGGGTTGCTGGGAGGTCAGGCGCAAACGACCCTGGCCGGCCGTGAAAGCCTGGAAGCGCCAGGTGGACTGGCCTCCGCCACCGACCACACCGGATTCCGAGCTGCTGTACACCTCGGGGCTCAGTGCGCGCAGTACGCCGCCGGCGGAATCCTGGATGGCCCAGCGATAACCCGTGGTTGGGTTGCTTGGCAGGGTGAGGATCAGGTTTTGCCCGGTTTTGAGTTGCAGCGGACAAGCGCCCTGTTCTTCCACGGTGACGTTTTGCTTCGGCGCACTGGCGCAGGCGGCGAGCAGGCAAAGGCTCAGGGGGAGAAGCAGGCGGGCAGCGGTCATGGGGGCTCCGTTGTTTGGCGACGAAGACCGAGCATAACCGAAGATAAGACAGGGTGTTACAAGCAGGATACAGGTTGCGGCCACTCACGCCATCGGGTTCAAGCCCCCTCCCACATGTTGATGTGTGAACACATTCAAGTGTGGGAGGGGGCTTGCCCCCGATGAGGCCAGTTCAGGCGCTAGCGCTCTATCAGAACAACACCTTCGCCACATCCGCAAAGCGTTTGGCAAAGTGCACGGTCATGCCTTCCTTCAGGTACTCCGGCAACTCTTCAAAACTGCCACGGTTCGGCTCCGGCAGAATCAGTTCGTGAATCTTCTGGCGCCGCGCCGCAATCACCTTTTCACGCACCCCGCCAATTGGCAGCACATGCCCGGTCAACGTCAGTTCGCCAGTCATGGCCACGCCTTTTTTCGGCGCTTGATTGCGGGCCAGGGACAGCAGTGCGCTGGCCATGGTCACCCCGGCGCTCGGGCCGTCCTTCGGCGTGGCGCCTTCCGGTACGTGCAAGTGCACGAAAGCTTCGTCGAAGAACTTCGGATCGCCGCCAAACGACTTCAAGTTGGAGCTGATATAGCTGTAGGCGATTTCGGCGGACTCTTTCATCACCTCACCCAACTGCCCGGTCAGCTTGAAGCCGCGATTGAGGGTGTGGATGCGGGTCGCCTCGATCGGCAGGGTCGCGCCACCCATGCTGGTCCAGGCCAGGCCGGTGATCACACCGGTACCGGACAGCACCTGCTCGTTGCGGAACACCGGCATGCCGAGGGAGCTTTCCAGGTCCTTGTTGCCGATCTTGATCACCGAGTTCGGCGCGTCCAGCAGCTTGACTACCGCCTTGCGCACCAGTTTGCCCAGCTGTTTCTCCAGCTGGCGCACCCCGGCCTCGCGGGCGTACCCGTCGATCAGTGCGCGCAGGGCGCCGTCGCTGATGCTCAGGCTGTTTTTCGAAACGCCGGCTTTTTCCAGCTGTTTTGGCCACAGGTGGCGTTTGGCGATCGCGACTTTTTCTTCGGTGATATAGCCCGATAGGCGAATCACTTCCATACGGTCCAGCAGTGGGCCGGGGATCGAGTCCAGGGTGTTGGCGGTGCACACGAACAGCACCTTGGACAGGTCCAGGCGCAGGTCCAGGTAGTGGTCGAGGAATTCGACGTTCTGCTCCGGGTCGAGGGTTTCGAGCAGCGCCGAGGCCGGGTCACCCTGGTAGCTCTGGCCCATTTTGTCGATCTCGTCGAGCATGATCACCGGGTTCATCACCTCCACGTCCTTGAGCGCCTGCACCAGCTTGCCCGGCATGGCGCCGATGTAGGTGCGGCGATGGCCCTTGATCTCGGCCTCGTCGCGCATGCCGCCGACGCTGAAGCGATAGAACGGCCGCCCGAGGGACTCGGCGATGGATTTGCCCACGCTGGTCTTGCCCACGCCCGGCGGGCCCACCAGCAGCACGATGGAGCCGGCGACTTCGCCTTTATAGGCGCCCACCGCAAGGAATTCGAGAATGCGGCTCTTGATGTCATCCAGGCCGGCATGGTGCTTGTCCAGCACCTTGCGCGCGTGTTTGAGGTCGAGTTTGTCCTCGCCATACACGCCCCATGGCACCGAGGTGGCCCAGTCCAGGTAATTGCGCGTCACCGCGTATTCCGGTGAGCCGGTTTCGAGGATCGACAGTTTGTTCAGTTCTTCATCGATACGTTTTTTCGCCTGGGCCGGCAGCACCTTGCCCTCCAGGCGTTGCTCGAACTGTTCGACGTCGGCGCTGCGGTCGTCCTTGGTCAGGCCCAGTTCCTGCTGGATGACCTTGAGCTGTTCCTTGAGGAAGAACTCGCGCTGGTGCTCGCCGATCTTGCGGTTCACCTCGGCGGAGAGTTCTTTTTGCAGGCGCGCGACTTCCACCTCCTTGCGCAGCATCGGCAGGACTTTTTCCATGCGTTTGAGCATTGGCACGCAGTCCAGCACTTCCTGCAGCTCATTACCGGTGGCCGACGTGAGGGCGGCGGCGAAGTCGGTGAGGGGCGACGGGTCGTTGGGGCTGAAGCGGTTGAGGTAGTTCTTCAGCTCTTCGCTGTACAGCGGGTTGAGCGGCAGCAGTTCCTTGATCGCATTGATCAGCGCCATGCCGTAGGCCTTGACCTCGTCGGTCGGATCGCTTGGCTGGTGCGGGTATTCGACTTCCACCAGATACGGTGGGCGGTGGTGCTTGAGCCAGGTTTTGATCCGCACGCGGGTCAGGCCCTGGGCGACGAATTGCAGCTTGCCGTTTTCGCGGCTGGCGTGGTGCACCTTCACCAGGGTGCCGTACAGCGGCAGGGCGGAGGTGTCGAAATGGCGTGGGTCTTCCGGTGGCGTGTCCATGAAGAACAGGGCGAGGGAGTGGTGGTCGGATTTGCTCACCAGCTCCAGGGTCTCGGCCCACGGCTCTTCGTTGACGATCACCGGCAGCACTTGCGCCGGGAAGAACGGCCGATTGTGGATCGGGATGATGTAGACCTTGTCCGGCAGGTTTTGCCCAGGCAGGGCCAGGCCGGTATTGGACGAAGGGGTTTCAGCGTTTTCGGGGTCGGCGTAATCGTTGAGGTCGTAATCAGGGAATTCTTGCTGGTCGCTCATGGGGCACCTGCATAAGGAAGTATGCAGGTTAGATGGGGCGGGGTAGCAGTGGTTTCAATGGTGGGGGTGAGATAGCAACATATTGCATGAAATTACTGCGGCGACTTGGTCAATGTGGGTCAGCTGATTTTGTGGAGGTAGGCGGGGAGTGGCTGTTCTGGCAGCACCGACAGCACTTTCAGACGCTGCAACATCCGCTGCCGCGCCCGCTGCAAATGCTCGCGCAGGTTCAACGCGGCCGCATCGAATGCGCCATGCAGCAGCAGTTCCAGAATCAAGCGATGTTCGGCGAGCATCGCCGGATCAGCGCCGATCCCCAGCAATCGGTAAAAAATCCGGCTGATAATCATCGGGCTCTGGCCTTGGCGAATCAGCGCGGCAATCTTGCGGTTTTGCAGGCCGGCCAGGCAGCGCTGGTGCAGGTCCTCTTCGATCTGCTCGATGGCTTCCAGGCTGCACTGCGGGCTGTCCTGGGCATCCAGCACGCGCTGCAGCATGGCTTCAAGCATGTCGCGGTCGAGGTTCGGGGCACTTTGGCGCAGGGCTTCGGGTTCCAGGCAGGCGCGCAGTTCGTAATCCTCGGTGACCTCCCGCGCGGTCAGTGGCCCCGCCAGCCATTGGGAATAGGGCTCTTTTTCCACCAGGCCACGGTCGCGCAGGCGCATCAGCGCCTCACGCACCACCGCGCGGCTGACGCCATAGTGGTCGGCGGCGGCCTGTTCATCCAGGCGGTAATGGCCAAAGGCGATGCAGGTGGACAGCGCCGCGCCGATTTCCTCGACGATGCGCTCGCCCAGCGGCCGGGTGTCCACCAGTTCGGCCTCGCCATTGAGGCCCAGGTGCGCATGGCTCAGGGGCAGGCGCAGCGGTTCCATGGCCAGGCCTTCGGGGTTAATCAGGTAACCCCGGCCGTTGAAACGGCAGATCAAGCCCTCAGCGTGCAGCAGGTCCAGCGCCTTGCGCACCGGCACGCGGCTGGTGCCGAACAGTTCGGCCAGGGGCGCTTCCAGCAATACCAGGCCATGGCGGGCGGTGCCGTTGACGATCGCGTCGCGCAACACCTGGTGAATCATCGCGTAACGGGAGGCCGAGGCGGACACTGCTTTCATCGATTTCTCAAAGGCATGTAGGACGGTGGCCGGGGATTCTCTCATAAGTTGCGCCTGTCACTCTGCGCCACGTCGGTGGCACTTTTTTGGGGCCTTGAATGTAGGAATGTTACTTTTCTGCACCAAAATGTACTTATTAATAAAAGGTACATTATTTCATCGGAGGCGCTTCGCAAGCGTGGCGCAAGGTTTTTTTCCATCGAGCAACACCATCTATCCCGTAGCTCTGGGTAAAAATGCGTAATCGCGTCAAGAGCGCTACGCAGAGACTGGCACGAAAGCTGCCTTTGTAAAATGTACATTTTATGAATATGTACGTTTTATGAGGTTTCCCTGATGTCAGACGCCACTTCACTGGCCGAGGATTTCGCCAGCGGTCGCAGCGACCCGGTGCAAGTCCTTGAGCAGGCACTCGATCAAGCGAGCCGCTCGACCAGCGTATTTATTTCCCTGACCGCCGAGCGCGCCCGCCGTGAAGCCGAAGCGTCCGCCGCCCGTTGGCGTGCCGGCCAGCCCTTGAGCGTGTTCGACGGCGTACCCCTGGCCTGGAAAGACCTGTTCGATGTGGCCGGCAGCATCACCACCGCGGGCGCCGCCTACCGCCGTACTGCGCCCGCCGCGTTGCTCGACGCCCCCAGTGTGGGCCTGTTGTGCCGTGCCGGGATGGTCAGCGTCGGCAAGACCAACCTCAGCGAACTGGCCTATTCCGGGTTGGGCCTGAACCCGCATTTCGGTACGCCGCACAATCCCCATGGCACGGACCAGGCGCGCATTCCCGGCGGCTCGTCGTCCGGGTCGGCGGTGGCGGTCGCGGCCGGTATCGTGCCGATCGCCATGGGCACCGACACCGCCGGTTCCATCCGCATTCCGGCGGCGCTCAACGGATTGGTGGGGTACCGCAGCAGCAGCCGACGCTACAGCCGCGACGGTGTGTTTCCCTTGGCCCACTCCCTCGACAGCCTCGGTCCGTTGACGCGCAGCGTGCGCGATGCCTTGGCCATCGACGACCTGCTCCATGGCCGTACCCAGCAGCACAGTGCCCGCCGCCTGAAAGGGCAGCGTTTTGTGTTGGAACAGGGCGTGCTGGCCGACGTGGAGCCTGCCGTGCGCAACAACCTGCTGCGCGCCGTTGAGCGACTGAAGGCGGAAGGCGCGCTGATTGAAGAGCGTGAAAGCCCCCCGTTCCAGGCCACCCTGGACCTCATCAAGCACCAAGGCTGGCTCGGCGCGTTCGAAGCCTTCGCCCTGCACCAGGCCCTGCTCGACAGCACTGATGCCGAGCACCTCGACCCCCGCGTGCGCCGCCGCCTTGAAGCCGCGCGCGGATTGCCGGCCAGCCAACTGATCCACCTGACCGAGGCGCGTCGCCGCCTGCAACAGCAACTGCTCGACGACCTCGACGGCGCGATCCTGATCACCCCCACCGTCGCCCATGTCGCCCCGGCGTTGGCACCGCTTGAAGCCGACGACGAACTGTTCGTCAAAACCAACCTCGCCACCCTGCGCCTGACCATGCCCGGCAGCTTTCTCGACATGCCAGGCGTCAGCTTACCCAGTGGCCGTGATGCCCAGGGCCTGCCCACCGGGCTGCTGCTCAGCGCCCCGACAGGAGAAGACGCGCGGCTGTTGCGCGCGGCCTTATCCGTCGAATCCGTACTCAACATTTAAGGAGACACACCATGGCTAAAGACATCCTCTGTGCATTTGGCGTCGACGTCGACGCCGTCGCTGGCTGGCTCGGTTCCTATGGCGGCGAAGACTCGCCCGACGACATCTCCCGCGGCCTGTTCGCTGGTGAAATCGGTGCGCCGCGCCTGCTCAAACTGTTCGAACGCTACGGCCTGCGCACCACCTGGTTTATCCCCGGCCACTCGATGGAAACCTTCCCCGAGCAGATGAAGGCCGTGGCCGACGCCGGTCACGAAATCGGCGTGCATGGCTACAGCCACGAAAACCCGATTGCGATGACCGCCGAGCAGGAAGAAATCGTCCTCGACAAGTCCATCGAACTGATCACCCAAGTCACCGGCAAGCGTCCCACCGGCTACGTTGCGCCGTGGTGGGAATTCAGCAAGGTCACCAACGAGCTGCTGCTGAAGAAAGGCATCAAGTACGACCACAGCCTGATGCACAACGACTTCCACCCCTACTACGTGCGCAAGGGCGACAGCTGGACCAAGATCGACTACAGCCAGCACCCCGACACCTGGATGAAACCCCTGGTGCGCGGTGAAGAAACCGACCTGGTGGAGATCCCGGCCAACTGGTACCTCGACGACCTGCCGCCGATGATGTTCATCAAGAAAGCCCCCAACAGCCACGGTTTCGTCAACCCGCGTCACCTCGAAGAAATGTGGCGCGACCAGTTCGACTGGGTCTACCGCGAGCACGAACACGCGGTGTTCACCATGACCATCCACCCCGACGTGTCCGGCCGCCCGCAAGTGCTGCTGATGCTCGAGCGCTTGATCGAACACATCCAGAGCCATGCCGGCGTGCGCTTCGTCACCTTCGACGAAATCGCCGACGACTTTATCCGCCGCCAACCGCGTACCTGATCCCAACCCAAGCAGCCCCCACCTCCCGAGGCGCGATTATGTCCATCTACAACAAGCTTGACCTGACTGGCTGGAAACCCCGGCAACTGACGTCCCAGGAAGTGCGCTTCGCCACCTGGATCGCGTTTTTCGCCTGGGTGTTTGCGGTGTATGACTTCATCCTGTTCGGCACCTTGCTGCCGGAGATCGGCCGGCACTTTGGCTGGGGTGAAGTGGAGCAAGCTGAAATCGCGACTTGGGTGGCGGTGGGTACCGCCGTCGTCGCCTTGGCCATCGGGCCGATCGTCGACAAGCTGGGGCGGCGCAAAGGGATTATTTTCACCGTGGCCGGTTCCGCACTGTGCTCGGCACTGACCGCCATTGGCGGGGCGTGGGGCAAGTCGCCGCTGATTCTGATCCGTTCGCTGGGCGGCCTGGGGTATGCCGAAGAAACCGTCAACGCCACCTATCTGACCGAGTTGTATGGTGCGTCAGAAGACCCGCGACTGACCAAGCGTCGCGGCTTCATCTACAGCCTGGTGCAGGGCGGCTGGCCGGTCGGTGCGTTGATCGCCGCCGGTTTGACCGCGCTGTTGCTGCCGATCATCGGCTGGCAGGGTTGCTTCATCTTCGCCGCGATCCCCGCGGTGGTGATCGCGATCATGGCGCGCAAGCTCAAGGAGAGCCCGCAGTTCCAGATCCACCAGCGCATCAGCCAACTGCGTAAAAGCGGCGCGGTGAAAGAAGCGCAAAACGTTGCCGTGACCTACGGCGTGGACTACGACGAACACAGCAAGGCCGGTCTCAAGGCGGCCTTCCGTGGCCCGGCCCGTCGCGCCACGCTGGTGATCGGCGCTGCGCTGCTGCTCAACTGGGCAGCGATCCAGGTGTTCAGCGTGCTCGGCACTTCGGTGATCGTCAGCGTGCACCACATCTCGTTCGAGAACTCGCTGATCATCCTCGTGCTGTCGAACCTGGTGGGTTACTGCGGCTACCTCAGCCACGGCTGGATGGGCGACAAGATCGGCCGTCGTAACGTCATCGGCCTGGGTTGGATGCTCGGCGGCCTGGCGTTTGCCGGCATGCTGTTTGGTCCGAGCAATATGCCGATGGTGGTCGGGCTGTACAGCCTGGGCCTGTTCTTCCTGATCGGGCCGTACTCGGCGGCGCTGTTCTTTATCAGTGAAAGTTTCCCCACCAGCATCCGCGCCACCGGCGGCGCGATCATCCATGCCATGGGCCCGATTGGTGCCGTGGTCGCAGGTTTTGGTGCGACCCAGGTGTTGTCCGCCGGCAGTGACTGGCAGACCGCCGCGCTGTGGTTCGGCGCGCTGCCGTGCTTCTTGTCCGGCGCGCTGATGTTTGCCGCCCGCCATGTGCGTCCGGAAACCGTTCAGTAAGGAGAATGTGATGAGCCGTAAAGTTGCGCTGATTACCGGTGCCGCCAGTGGCATTGGCCAAGCCCTCGCCGTGGCCTATGCACGCAGCGGCGTCGCGGTGGTGGGCGGGTATTATCCGGCCGATCCCCACGACCCGAGCACCACCGTGTCGCAGGTGGAGGAGGCGGGGGGCGAGTGCCTGATGTTACCGCTGGACGTGGGCGATACCGCCTCGGTGGACGCCCTCGCCGAACAGGCGGTACAGCATTTCGGCCGGCTGGATTACGCGGTGGCCAACGCCGGTTTGCTGCGCCGTGCGCCGCTGCTGGAAATGACCGATGAGTTATGGAACGAGATGCTCAATGTCGACCTCACGGGGGTGATGCGCACCTTCCGCGCGGCGACGCGGCATATGAACGAAGGCGGCGCGCTGGTGGCGATCTCTTCGATTGCCGGCGGCGTGTATGGCTGGCAGGAACACAGCCATTACGCCGCAGCCAAGGCTGGTGTGCCGGGGTTGTGCCGCTCGCTGGCGGTGGAGTTGGCGCCCCTGGGCATTCGCTGCAATGCGGTGATCCCGGGGTTGATCGAGACACCGCAATCGCTGGATGCGAAGAACTCCCTCGGCCCGGAAGGCCTGGCCAAGGCCGCGCGGGCGATTCCGCTGGGGCGGGTAGGGCGCGCAGATGAAGTGGCGTCGCTGGTGCAGTTCTTGACCAGTGAGGCGTCGAGTTATTTGACCGGGCAGAGCATCGTCATCGACGGCGGCCTGACCGTGCGCTGGCCTGACTGACTGATGTACTTGATCCAAATGTGGGAGGGGGCAAGCCCCCTCCCACATTGGAAGTGGAATTTTTCAGGAGTTTTTGCATGAACCAACTGACCAGCCGCCGCGCCGTGATCACCGGTGCCGGCAGCGGCATCGGTGCCGCCATCGCCCGCGCCTACGCCGTTGAAGGCGCGCGTCTGCTATTGGCCGACCGCAACGCCGCCAGCCTCGCCGAAACCGCAATCACCTGCCGCAACCTCGGCGCCGAAGTGGTCGAGTGCGTGGCCGATGTCGGCACGGTCGAAGGTGCCCAGGCCAGTGTCGACCGTTGCGTCGAACACTTCGGCGGCATCGATATCCTGGTCAACAATGCCGGGATGCTTACCCAGGCGCGTTGCGTCGACCTGTCCATCGAGATGTGGAACGACATGCTGCGCGTCGACCTCACCAGCGTGTTCGTCGCCAGCCAGCGCGCCTTGCCGCATATGCTCGCGCAGGGCTGGGGACGGATCATCAACGTGGCGTCGCAACTGGGCATCAAGGGCGGCGCCGAACTGACCCACTACGCGGCCGCCAAGGCCGGGGTGATCGGCTTTACCAAATCCCTGGCGTTGGAAGTGGCCAAGGATAACGTGCTGGTCAACGCCATCGCCCCCGGCCCGATCGAGACGCCGTTAGTGGGCGGCATCAGTGACGATTGGAAGCGCGCCAAGGCCAAGGAGCTGCCCTTGGGGCGCTTCGGCCTGGCGGACGAAGTGGCGCCCACCGCTGTGCTGCTGGCCAGTGAGCCGGGTGGCAACCTGTTCGTCGGCCAGACCCTGGGCCCGAACTCCGGCGATGTCATGCCATGAGTGAGGTGTAGCCATGTGCGGACTCTGCGGATTGCTCGGCGAAGACCTGCACTGGAGCGACCCCCTGGGCGATGAACTGCCCCGGCGCCGCGAACGCCTGCGCCGTATCGCTGCGATCAACCAGGTGCTGGCGGTGTTCCGACTCAAGGTCGAAGACTTCCAGGGCGCCTCCTATCTGCTGTTGGGCGCCACCGGCAAACAGGCACTGGCAAGCGGGCTGGATCAACTCTGGCAGGCAGCTGAAACCATGCTCGGCCGGCCGCTGGATCCCCTTGACCCGCGTCTACTTGACCATCTGGAAAACACCCCATTGTAGGGCCGGAGGTAAATATGAGCATTGCTCTAAATGTGATCACCGGCTTCCTCGGCAGCGGCAAAACCACCTTGCTTCAGCGCCTGCTGCAAGGTGAAAGCCTGGGTGACACCGCACTGCTGATCAACGAATTCGGCGACATCGGCATCGATCATCTGCTGGTGGAAGAAGTCGCGCCTAATACCGTGCTGTTGCCCAGCGGCTGCATCTGCTGCTCCATCCGTGGCGAGCTCAAGGACGCGTTGCTCGGTCTGTTGCAACGTCGCGAGCGTGGCGAAATTCCCGCGTTCAAACGGGTGATCCTCGAGACCACCGGCCTGGCTGACCCGGCCCCGATCCTCGCCACCTTGAACAACGACGTGCAACTGCGCGGGCGTTTTCATATCGGCCTGGTGGTGACGCTGGTCGACGCCAGCCACGCCGCGTTGCAGGAGCGCCTGCACCCGGAATGGCTGGCCCAGGTCGCGGCGGCAGACCGTTTGCTGCTGAGCAAGACTGATCTTGTGGATGACTGCGAACCGCTGCGTGCGCACCTGCAGGCGCTCAACGCCGGTACGCCGATCCTCGATACCCACGCCATCCACAGCGGCGACCAACTGTTGCTCGGTGAAGGCCTGCGCAGTGCCGAACCCGCCATGGAAGTCAGCCGCTGGCAATTGCATCAGACCACCAGCGCCAGCCATGGGGCAGCCCAAGTGTGCAGTATGACCTTCGACCAGCCGCTGGACTGGGTCGGCTTCGGGGTGTGGTTGTCGATGCTGTTAAGATGCCATGGCGAACGAATCCTTCGCGTCAAAGGACTGCTCAACGTGAACGCCAGTAACGCCCCCATCGTCATTCATGGCGTGCAGCATTGCCTGCATGCTCCGGTCCATCTGCCTGCGTGGCCAGGCACCGACCGGCAATCGCGCCTGGTGTTTATCCTGCGTGGCCTCGATCCTGCGTTGCTGCAGCGTTCCTTTGAAGTGTTCTCACGGCGGTTCGCCGGATGATCACCTTACGGGTGCTCGGCACCTCGGTCACTTTGCTCGAATGCCTGCGGGTGCGCGCCGAACAGGAACTGGGGATTCGCCTGGTGTACCAGGTGCACGACGTCGAACAGGCCCAGCGCATCGCGGTGATGCAGCCCGACAGTTATGACCTGTACGACCAATGGTTTCACAACGTCGACTTCGTGTGGCCGGCCCGGGCGATCCAGCCCATCGACACGCGGCGTATCGCGCTGTGGCACGAGATCAACGACCTGCCCAAGCGCGGTCGGCTGTCGCCCAGCGACCGCCTGGGCAGCGGCAGCGTACCCAGCGAGCGCCTATTCGTTCAGCACGACGGCGGCCTTGGCAGCACCGTCACCGAACGCATCAGCATGCTGCCTCTGACCCACAATGCCGACAGCTTCGCCTACCGCCCCGAGCGCCTGCCCGAGGGGTTTTGCCACGGTAACGAAAGCTGGGGCTGGCTGCTGGACCCGGCGTGGCGCGCACGCACGGCGCTGCAGAGCGATGCCGCCATCGGCGCCCTGGATGCTGCGCTGGCCGTGCAGGGCGCGGGGCTGGCGCGCTTTAACGACATCGGCAATATGAGCATCGAAGAGATCGACGTGCTCGCCGATATTCTGGTGCGCAAGCAGAAGGAAGGACATTTCGCCGCGTTCTGGTCCGACGATGAAGAGGCGGCGCAACTGATGCTCAGCCCTAGCATCGATATTCAGAGCTTGTGGTCGCCGACCCTGATGCGCCTGCACCGCGCCGGGGTGAAATACCGCCTGGCGGTCCCCCGCGAAGGCTATCGCGCCTGGTTCGGCGGCTTGTCATTGTCGCGCCATGCCCAGGGCCCGGTGCTGGATGCGGCGTATGCGTACCTCAATTGGTGGTTGTCCGGCTGGCCGGGTGCGGTGATGGCGCGCCAGGGTTACTACATCGGCAATCCGGCGCGCAGCCGCGATCACCTCAGCAGTGCCGAGTGGGATTACTGGTACGCCGGCAGGCCTGCGCGGGAAGAGTTGCCCGGCAGTGATGGGTTGCCGTTGATCGATATCGGCGAGGTGCGCGATGGCGGCTCCTATGAGCAGCGCATGGGGCATATCGCGGTGTGGAATTCGGTCATGGATGAGCACAACTATCTGGTGCGGCGTTGGGGGGACTTCATGCGCGCCCGCGGCTGAATAAGCGGGTATGGCCAAGGGGTTGTCGCCAATAAAGTGACGGTGAAAACCCCGTTTTTATTCGGTGCGCTTCTGCTCTGTCCCAGCTAATCTGCTAAGACAAAATTTCCAGTCTAAATGGATGTTTTTTTGACGGCGGGTCTGGGCGTAGGGAATGCACATGACTAAGGGACGCGGCGGCAGAGAGAGGCGAACGCTGCCGGAGGGCACTGCCATGACATGGCGCCATACCTTTCAAACCCGCATCGCCGGGGTGTTGGCGCTGTTGCTGCTGGTGGTGGTCGCCGCGACCTATTTCGCCGTCAAGAGCGCCACCCGCCGAGCCGTGGAGAATCAGGCACAAGTCCAACTGAAAACCGGAACCCAGGTATTCGAGCGTCTGCTGGACCTGCGCGGGCGGCGCCTGCGATACGGGCTCGACTGGCTCGCCGGCGATGGCCCGTTCAAGCAGGCCGTGGCCGCGGGCAAGCCTGCGCCGATCCTGGCGGCACTGCGTCGCCACGGCACCGGCATCCGTTCCAGCGAAGTGTTTGTGCTGGGCCTGGACGGCAAGGTCATGGTCAGCACGCTCCCCATCCTCACCCGCGGCCAGCGGTTCCCCTATGACGTCGCCTTGCGTCATGCGCGGCGCAATGGCCTGCAAATGTTGATCGTGGCCCTGGACGGGCGGCCTTACCTGCTGGTGCAGGATGAGGTGCGCGACCCGTTGCCCATCGCGCGCATCGTGATGGGCTTTGCCATGGACCAACTGTTCGCCTATGAACTGCGCTCCATGAGCAACCTGGAAGTGTCGTTCCTCAGTGTGCAGGACGGCACGCCCGGCCCGCTGTTCAGCACCCAGCCCGACGCGTACCAGGCCACTGCCCTCAGCCTGCTGCACGGCGCACCGCTCAACCCTGAGGCGCAGATCCATGTGTTTCACGGTCAGCGCGTGCTCAGCCGAGTGCTGGCGTTGGCCAACACTGGCGAGGGTGATGAAGTGCGTGTATTGCTTCAGAGCCCGCTGGACCATGCACTGGAATCCTTTGCGCCGCTGGACCGGCAGTTTCTCGGGATTGCCCTGGCGGTGCTGCTGGTGTCGTTGGCCGGCGCGCTGTTCCTGGCGCGGCGGGTCTCGCGCCCGCTCAACGCACTCGTGGAGGCGGCCGGGCGCATCGGGGCCGGTGATTACCGCACGCCGGTGCGGGTACGCAGCCACGATGAATTCGGTTTGCTGGCCCGCGCCTTCAATGCCATGCAAAGCGGCATCGCCGTGCGCGAACGGCAACTGGCCCATAACGCTTTGCATGACTCCCTCACCGGCCTGCCCAACCGTGCCCTGGCCATGGAGCGCCTGGGCAGTGCGATCAGTGCGCGGCGGCCGGTGGTGTTGCTGTACCTGGGGATCGAGAACTACCGCGTTATCAACGAGGGCTTCGGTCCCGAGGGTGTGGATGAAATGCTGCGCGAAGCCAGCCGCTGCCTGTCCATGAGCCTGCTGGCCAGCGACACGGCGGCGCGCATCACCGGCAGCGAGTTTTTGCTGTTGCTGGAAAACACCGAGGTCGACCGTGCCGTGGCCCGCGCCGACCGCCTCTACGCGCTGCTTACCGAACCCCAGCGCATCGGCAATGACGAAGTGCGCCACGAAGTCAGCATCGGTATCGCCGCTTACCCCGCCGATGGTCAGCACGTTGAAGAACTGATCAGCCGCGCCGCTATCGCTCGCCATGATGCGGCGACGCTGCCGGGCTATCTGCAGATCTACCAGCAGGACCGCGACCTCGCCCACCAGCGCCAGATCACCCTGATCCGCGACCTGCGCCGGGCCGTCGTCGAAGGCGAGTTGTACCTGTGCTACCAGCCCAAGCTCGACCTCAAGCACGGCGACGTGTGCCAGGCCGAAGCCCTGCTGCGCTGGCAGCATCCCACCCTGGGGCTGGTGTCGCCCGCCGAATTCATCCCCCTGGCCGAGCGCACCGGCAGCATGGGCGGGCTGACCCAGTGGGTGATCGAAGAAGCCATCCGCCAGATCGGTGAGTGGTCGCAGCGCGGCATGCACATTCAGTTGTCGTTGAATATCTCGGTGGATGACTTGGTCGATGACGACCTGGCGATCCGTGTCACCACCCTGCTGATGCAGTACGGCGTGGCGGCCAAGCAGCTGATTTTCGAGATCACCGAAAGCGCGATCATGCACAACCCGCAACAAGCCTTGAGCGTGCTGGAGCAACTGCGCGGGTGTGGCATCAGCCTGTCGGTGGATGACTTCGGTACCGGCTACTCGTCGCTGGCGCAACTGCAGCGCCTGCCGGTGCAGGAGTTGAAGATCGACCAATCCTTCGTGCGCAACCTCGACAGCACCAGCGGTGACGGCGTGATCGTGCGTTCGACCATCGAAATGAGCCACAACCTGGGGCTCAAGGTGGTGGCCGAAGGCGTGGAATTCGAGCCCAGCCTCAAGCTGCTCAAGCTTTGGAACTGCGACACTGCCCAGGGCTACCTGATCAGCCGGCCGCTCAATGCCATGGCGTTCGAGATGTGGATGCGGCGTGAACGGACACCGCTCTAACGACGGGTGCAGTCCATCGCCCCTCCCGGATGTTGATCTTCATTGCTTATGAAAAAGGCGGCTACCTGTGAGGGTAGCCGCCTTTGTTTTGCCGCCGATAACGCTTAATCCGGCAGTTTAAACGCCATCACGTAGTCACCCTGTTTGGTCCCCAGGGAACCATGACCACCCGCCACGACCAGCACGTACTGCTTGCCGTCCTTGCCGGTGTAGGTCATCGGTGTGGTTTGCGCGCCGGCCGGCAGGCGGCCTTCCCACAGTTGCTTGCCGTTTTTCACGTCGTAGGCACGCAGGTACTGGTCGAGGGTACCGCTGAGGAACGACACGCCACCGGCGGTGGTGAAGGTGCCGCCCAGGCTCGGTACGCCCATGGTCAGGGGAACCGGGACCGGCGAGCTGTCACGCACGGTGCCGTTCTTGTGCATCCAGATGGTCTGGTGGGTGGTCAGGTCGACCGCGGCCACGTAACCCCATGCCGGTGCCTGGCACGGCAGGCCCAGGGGCGACAGCAGGGCTTCGAGGATCACGCCGTACGGCGCGCCTTTGTTCGGCTGCACGCCTTCGGTTTCGCTGACGCGTGGGCCTTGCTTGGCGATATCGGCCGCCGGGATCAGCTTGGATTTGAACGCCATGTAGCTCGGGTTCACGAAGGCGATCTGGCGTACCGGGTCGACGGAAATGCCACCCCAGTCGAACACGCCGAAGTTACCTGGGTAAACGATCGAACCTTGCAGCGAAGGCGGGGTGAAAGCACCGTCGTAGCGCATGGATTTGAAATCGATACGGCACAGCATCTGGTCGAACGGCGTCACGCCCCACATGTCACGCTCTTTGAGCGGCGGTGGCATGAAGTTCAGTTCGGACTTCGGTTGGGTCGGGGAAGTACGGTCACCCGCGACTGCACCTTGCGGCACGGCCACTTCGTGGATCGGCACGACCGGCTGGCCGGTGGCGCGGTCCAGTACGTAGATGCTGCCTTGCTTGGTCGACGCCATCACCGCCTGCTTCACGCCGGCTTCGGTCTTGATGTCGATCAGCGACGGCTGGCCGCCAACGTCCATGTCCCACAGGTCATGGTGAGTGAACTGGAAGGTCCACTTCACGTGGCCGCTGTCGATGTCCAAAGCGGTGAGGCCCGCTGCGTACTTCTCGGAATCGTCGGTACGGTCGCCGCCGTATTGGTCAGGCATCTGGTTGCCCATCGGCAGGTAGAGCATGCCGAGTTTTTCATCCACGGCGAACATGGACCACATGTTCGGCGAGTTGCGGGTGTAGGTCTTGCCCTCGGCCAACGGGGTGGTGTCGTCCGGGTTGCCGCTGTCCCAGTTCCACACCAGCTTGCCGGTGTGTACGTCGAACGCGCGGATCACGCCGCTGGGCTCGTCGGTGGAGACGTTATCGGTGACGTGGCCACCAATCACCACCAGGTTTTTGGTCACGGCCGGTGGCGAAGTGGAGTAGTAACCGCCGGGGGCGAAGCTGCCGATATTGGCACGCAGGTCGACCTGGCCTTTGTCACCGAAGTCTTCGCACATCTTGCCGGTGTCGGCGTTCAGGGCGATCAGGCGGGTGTCGGCGGTCGGTACGAAGATGCGTTTCGGGCAGGCGTTCGGCGCGGCAGCCGGGCTGGCGCTGCCGGTCGGGCTCTGCTCGGAAGCGTAGGCGGCGTCATCGTGATACGACACGCCACGGCAGGTCATGTGTGCCCAACCCTTGAAGTTCTCGGCGCCCTGGCTGCTGATCTTCGGATCGAAGCGCCAGATTTCCTTGCCGGTGTCCGGGTCCAGCGCGATCACCTGGCTGTGCGGCGTGCACACGTAGAGCATGCCGTTGACTTTCAGCGGGGTGTTTTCTGCGGTGGTTTCACCCGGATCGTTCGGGCCTGGGATGTCGCCGGTGCGATAGGTCCACGCCGGTACCAGCTTGTGCGCGTTTTCCGGGGTGATCTGCGCCAATGGCGAGTAGCGATCACCGTAGGCCGAGCGGCCATAGGAATTCCAATCGCCATCCGTCTGGGACGGTGCGGCGCTGGCCATGCCCGGTACCGCGTCGCGGTCCAGTTGGCCGGTCTTGACCATTTCACCGGGGGTGGTGAATTGGCTGGCAAGGGCAGTAGCACCGGCCAGCACCACGGCCACGCTCAGCGCTCCAGTGCCCAGCGGGGCAGGTTGGCCACGCAGCAATGGACGGCGAAACCACGGGAGCAGCATGACGATGCCCAGGGCGAACAGCAGCGCCAGGCGCGGCACCAACTGCCACCAATCCAGGCCGACTTCCCACAGGGCCCACACGGTGCTGGCGAACAGCACCAGCGCGTACAGGCCCAGCGCGGCGCGGCGGGTGGCCAGCAGCAACAGGCCGGTCAGGGTGATGCCGATACCGGCCAGCAGGTAATACAGCGACCCGCCGAGCAGGCTCAGCTTGATACCACCGGCCAGCAGGGCCAGCCCCATGATCAGCAGCAAGACGCCTAGCAGCCTTGGGAGCAGGCGGCTTGGACTTGAAGCACCGTCAGTGCTCATAGTTGTGTTTCTCCGTTACGTTGGAATTATGTATCCCCGTGTTTCTTCACTGTAGATGACGATTCGGCACGGGCTTGGTTCAGCGTTAATTACGTTTTTCTGGGGATATCAGCGTTATCCACAGGCGGGCGATTTATTCCCAGGCGCAGATCGGTGTAAGACAGCGCTGTCTTGACGGGTAGGAATAATCAGCAAAATGGGGTCGACCGGGGAGTGAAACGTTTCAGGTTATTGCCGACAAGGATAAAGCGCCGGCGCACCAAGAGAAAGCACGAATCGCAAGATGCATCATTTCCGATTTGGTAACAGTGACAGATCGTCGCTGCCAAATAGGGGGGGAGGGGGAACTTCAGGGTTTTTTAGACGGTGGGGGCGGACGGTGATAAGGGTTGAGACGGGTGGTTACAACCTAACATCTGTCTTTCGCCGAAAGCGGGAACTTTTTTACCTGTAAGGGTGGAGTGATAAGGTGTGCACCTTCGTGAGTACTTTTTCATAGGCCCGGCATGACCGCGACAAGCAACGACCCCCTCCACGGCGTGACCCTGCAACACGTCCTCACCACCCTGGTGGAACATTACGAATGGGAAGGCCTTGCCGAACGCATTGATGTGCGCTGCTTCAAGAGTGACCCGAGTATCAAGTCCAGCCTGACCTTCCTGCGCAAGACGCCTTGGGCGCGGGAGAAGGTCGAAGGCTTGTACGTCAAGCTGATGCGCACCAAACGCCCGCTGGATTGATCCCATGAAGCGGTATGTGGCGGCAGCGGCGCTGGCCGGTTGGGTGGGGTTGGCGATTCAGCAATACCTGATTTTCTATTCGCGCTGGGAAGCCGGCGCCAGCCTGCTGGGCGGGCTGATCAACTTCTTCAGTTTCTTCACGGTGCTGACCAATACCCTGGCAGCGGTGGTGCTCAGTTACGCACTGATTCGTCGGGACTCTGCCGCCAGGCGGTTTTTTCTCGCGCCCAGTGTCAGCAGTGGCATTGCCGTGAGCATCGTGGTGGTGAGCCTGGCCTACAGCCTGTTGCTGCGGCACTTGTGGCAGCCCGAAGGCTTTCAATTTATCGCCGACGAATTGCTGCACGACGTGATGCCGGTGTTGTTTGTCATCTACTGGTGCCGGTGTGTACCCAAGGGCAGCCTGCGCCTCAAGCACGTTGGTGCGTGGGTAATTTATCCGCTGATCTACTTCGCTTATGTGCTGCTACGCGGGGATTTGCTCGGGCAATATCAATACCCGTTCATCGATGTCGGCACCCTCGGTTATCCACAGGTGTTTGTGAATGCCGGGGGCATTCTGGCCGGGTTTGTGCTGGTTGCACTGGCCGTGGTGGGGCTGGATAAGCTCATCAAGCCCCGCGCCTGATTCACTCCTTTCCTTAGCGCTATTGGGCACGCACCGTCTTGTCGAACGGTTGCGTGCTTCCTCTCGAACTCTTCAACTCATTAGTTAATCTTTTCACATAAATGCCCTGGTTTTTCAGGTGATGTAATCCTGTTCCTACAGTTATATTTACCCATAAAACCTTCTCCTTAAAATCCATGTAATCCAATTCTTACAGATACATTCAAAGTTTTGGCAAATTGCCATAATTTTCCTATGTGTCTTGGTGTTGCAGGGCTACGTAATTAAATGAATCTGCCGACTTAACTTCTAAAATCTGCGCTGGATAATTGCCGGGCTTCAAATGAGCTGAGTTGCAATGCAAGTAATTGGAAAAAAGTGGGATGTTCTGCGTGCTAAAGCGGCGGAATGACTTAATGACGTTTATTACTATGTGAGCCTCTATACATGAACGCTAAAATTAACACTGCGCTGTTATCCATCGGGTTGTTGGTAGGGTCGATGTCTGTCGCTCAGGCGGCGGATGGAACGGTCACGTTTGTGGGCTCGGTCCATTCCGGGGCCTGCTCCATCAAGCCTGACTCCGTCGATCAAACCATTCCCCTCGGCGCGATTGCCAAGCATCAGTTGCAGGCGGGAGGGAAGTCCGAGCCTCGGCGCTTGCTGATTGAGCTCGAAGGCTGCGATCTGGCCGGCCTCACCGATAACACCGTGACCACGACTTTCACGGGGGCGCCATCCAGCGTTGTGCCGGGTGCGCTGGGTACCGTCGGTAGCGCGGGCAATGTGGGCATCATGATGACCCATGGCAGCCAACCCGTTCAGTTGGGTGTGGCTACCACACCGCAGGTTATTGCCACCGGTGATAACACACTGGAGTTCGGTGCCTATGTGCAAGGCGCTGCTACGGGCGACATCGTGCCGGGCGATTTCAGCGCGGTGACCAATTTCACCTTGGCTTATCAGTAAGCTTTTTCCCCCGCCACCCAGGGTGGCGGGGGAGGCTGGTGGAGGCATAGGTGAAAACATTCATAAGTCTCGCTATTTCCTCTTCATTGACGATGTTCATCAGCCCTTGGGTGGTTGCCCAGGTGCCTGCGCAAGGTAATGGGCTCGTCACGCTGGGAGGAGAGGTCGTTGACTCGGCCTGTGGGCTGGAGTTGGTCAGTGTCGATCAAACCATCGATGTGGACCCCGAGCCCATTGGCCGGTTTTTGCGACGCGCCAGGGGAGGGGACCAATCCTTCCAGTTGCGCCTGGTCAATTGCACATTGAGTCGCACCGACCCGTTGCGCCCTGGAGTAACGCTGCCCGACTGGCAGCACCTGCGGGTGACATTTGATGGCCCCACCGACAGAGGCGGCCGTTCTTTTGCGGTATTTGGTGGCTCACAAGGTGTTGCCCTCAATATCGAGGATTCCGTTGGCCAATTGAGTATTCCCGGTCAGCCGATGACGCCGCATCCCTTGTCGGAAGGCGACATGACGCTTCACTTCACGCTTCATTTTGTTGGCAACGGATTGCCCATAGTGGCCGGCGCGCACCGTGCCGCAGTGCGGTTCAAGTTGGAATATTTCTGAACTTTGATGGGTTGCTTGCATGTTGAATACGGCGAAGGTCAAAAATACGCTGCGCTCAAACTTTTTCAGTGGGTTGATGTTATTGCCGGGCACTGCGATGGCTGTCGGGGATATTGAGTTTAATACGGACGTTCTTGATCTGAGTGATCGAACTAATATTGACTTGTCTCGGTTCGCGCGCAGCGGTTTTATTCTGCCTGGCACTTACTCGATGGGGGTGCAGATCAATAACCAGGCGATTGCCGAGCACTCAGTGGCTTTCTATCCTCCCGATAATGATCCTAAAGGCAGCCAGGCCTGTTTGTCGCCGGCCTTGGTGGGCCTGTTGGGCCTCAAGGCGTCGGGCGCTGCTGAACTCAAGTGGTGGAAAGGCAGTGACTGCCTGGATATAGAAAGCTTGCCGGGCATGGAGGTCAGTGGCGACCTGGCCACCTCCACGCTGAACATCAGCGTGCCCCAGGCCTACCTTGAATACAGCGCCATCAATTGGGATCCACCTTCCCGTTGGGATGAGGGCGTGCCGGGGCTGCTGGTCGATTACAACATGACGGTGCAGTCCAGTTATCAGAAGAATGACGGCACCCGAAACAATCTTAGTGGTAACGGTACCCTGGGGGCGAATGCCGGGGCCTGGCGCCTGAGGGCGGACTGGCAGGCGCGTGTCGAAAAAGGCCTCGACAGCGGGTACGGGGACCCACAACAGCTGGAGTGGAGTCGTTACTACGCCTATCGCGCAGTGCCTGCACTGAAGGCGCGCCTGACGGTGGGAGAGGACTACCTGTATTCGGACCTGTTTGACAGCTTCCGCTATACCGGCGCCGCTCTCATTTCGGATGCAAGCCAGCTGCCCCCCAACTTGCGTGGTTACGCGCCGGAAGTGGTAGGGGTCGCCAAAACAAATGCCAGGGTTGTTATCAGCCAGAAGGGCCGCGTGCTCTATGAAACGCTGGTCGCGGCAGGCCCGTATCGTATTCAGGACCTCAATGACGCCGTGAGCGGCACCCTGGATGTGCGGGTGGAAGAGCAGGATGGTTCGGTACACACCTTCCAGATCGATACGGCAAGCATTCCCTACCTGACGCGCCCTGGCCAGGTTCGTTACAAGCTGGCGGCGGGGCGACCCTCCGATCTTCAATACGGCGCCGATGGCAATGTTTTCGGCACCGGTGAATTCTCCTGGGGGGTCAGCAATGGCTGGTCGCTGTTCGGCGGCGCTATCACCGATAACAACTACCGTGCGTTGTCTGTCGGCGCCGGTCGTGACCTGTTGGCGCTTGGAGCCGTATCGCTGGATGTCACTCAGTCCCACGCCAGTGTGTGGGGTCAGTCGCTCTCGGGCAAATCCTACCGCCTTCAATACTCCAAGCACTTCGAGCAGTACGACAGCCAGGTGACGTTTGCCGGTTACCGGTTTTCCGAGAAAAACTACTTGAGCATGAGTGAGTACCTGGACGCTCGCCATTACGGGTTAAACGGCGAGCGTGGCGAAATCGATAACGTTGAGTTCATCGAGGGCTGGAAACCGATCGGCGACAGCAAGGCACTGTATACGGTGACGCTCAATAAGCAGTTTCGTGACCTTGGGGCGACGGTCTACGCCAGTTACAACAAACAGACGTATTGGGGGCGCCCGGACACGCAGCGCTGGAACCTGTCGATGTCGCGCTACTTCAATGTGGGCTCCGTCAGGAACATGAGCCTGTCCCTGAACATGTACCGCAGTCAGGAGTACGCCTACAAGGATAGCGGAATGGCGCTGACGGTCAGCCTGCCATTGGGGCGCAGCGGCACACTGTCGCTGGATGGGAGCAGGACCTCGGGCAAAGAGAGCTTTTCCACGCGTTACAGTGACCGCATCGATGAACGCAACAGCTACCAGCTCAGTGCCAGCGATCGCTCTGCCAGTGGTTATCTGAGCCATATTGGCGACCAGGCTGATATCGATCTCAGCGCCAGCACACAACAAGGCAATGGCAGAACCCTCAGTGCGTCTATTCGCGGTGGCGGCACGCTCACGCCCTACGGTGCGGCCCTGCACCGAACCAATACCGTCGGCGGGACCCGCCTGATGCTCGACACCGGTGGGGTACCCGACGTGCCTGTGCGGGGTTACGGCGTGTCGACCCGCACCAATGTCTTCGGCAAGGCGGTGATCTCCGATATCAGCAGCTACCAGCGTACGGCCGCCAGTGTTGACCTGGAGAGCTTGCCGAGCAACGTCGAGGCCACTCAGTCGGTGACGCAACTGACACTCACCGACGGGGCCATTGGTTATCGATCGCTGGACGTGATTGCCGGTGAAAAGGCCATGGCAGTCCTGCGCCTGCCGGATGGCAGTTCACCGCCCTTCGGCGCGACGGTGAAAAACATAAAACAGCAGGACACCGGAATTGTGAACGACGGCGGCGCCGTTTACCTGAGCGGCATCCAGGCCGGCGAGCAGATGATCGTCAGTTGGGGAGGCATCGACCAATGCCTGCTCACGCTGCCTGTGGTGTTGCCAGCCGACAGCTTGACCGATGCCCTGCAACTGCGCTGCCAGAGTGTCGCCACTGATCAATCCTCACCCGAGCCAGCAGCGCTGACCGGGAAGCGCACCGATACGGAGAACACCGCCTCATGATGCTCAATACGCGCCCTACACTCCTGGTCTTCGCACTGCTGGCTCTGGGCCTCAATCCGAACGCTGACGCTGCGGTTGGCCTGGACCGGACCCGTGTGATTTTTGATGGGGGCAAGGATGCCACCAGCGTGAACATTACCAATAACAACACCCAGTTGCCGTACCTGGCCCAGGGGTGGATCGAGGACGAGCAGGGCAACAAAATCGCCTCGCCCCTTATCGTGCTGCCGCCGGTTCAACGCTTGGAGCCCGGTAAACAAAGCCAGGTGAAAGTCCAGGCGTTGCCAGCGGTCAAATCGTTGCCCCAGGATCGCGAGACCGTCTACTACTTCAACCTGAGGGAAATTCCGCCGCGCAGCGACAAATCCAACACCCTGCAAATTGCGCTGCAGACCCGCATCAAACTGTTTTACCGCCCGCAAGCCATCATGCCCAGCCAGCAGGACTTGGCTAATCCCTGGCAGGAAAAGCTCACCCTCACCCGGCAAGGCGACCGTTACCAGGTGAATAACCCCACGCCTTACTACGTGTCCCTGGTGGACGCGCGCAGCAGCAAAGACGGCAAAACCGTGGCGGGCTTTGAACCGGTGATGATCCCGCCCAAGGGCACGCTGGCTTTGGGGCCAACGGCCAAGGCACTTGGCCAGGCCCCCTATCTGGCCTATGTGAACGATTACGGTGGACGCCCGCTCCTGGCGTTCACCTGCAGTGGCCAGACTTGCACGGTGAACGCGCAAGTCTCATCGCCTAATGAGTAGCGTCTGCTGCGGGAGAACGCCATGAAGTCGCACAACGTGAAAGTCCTGGGCTGCGTGTTATTGGCCTTGGCGGCGCGTGTGAGCGCCGAGGATGACGACGGTATCGATGGCCAGCGTGGCCGGTTGAACGTTAACGGGTCCATGCATGAATCGCCTTGCAGCCTGGAGATGACATCGCGCCATCAAACGATTGACCTGGGCGCCGTGTCGGCCAGCCAGTTGCAAAGACCTGGCGATCAGGCGCCATCGAGGCCCTTTCAGCTGCGCTTCCAGGACTGCCAGCGCATCGCCGGCAGTATCCGCAGTGAGCGTACCGGGAACCTGGCATGGAGCGCCCATCAACCGGTGCTGTCGGTCACGTTTATCGCGCCTGCCGATGCTGATGATCCACGGCTGGTCAAAGTGCAAGGCATCACCGGGATGGGGCTGCGTTTGACCGACGCCCTGGGCCGGGACGTGCAACTGGGCTCCCGGGGCGAGCCGTTGTTTTTGACCGAGGGCAGCAGTCTCCAGACCTGGCATGTTCAACCCACGCGCACCTCCGCTCCGTTGACCAGTGGGGCATTTCGGGCCGTGGTGGATTTCAGGCTCAGTTATGAGTGAGGGCAATCTAATGAGGAAGGCAGTCGGCTCGCGGGCCATTCTTATAGGGGGAGGCCTGCTGTGGGCCGTCAGCCAGGGTGCGCTGGCCGAAACCAGCCTGATCATCCGCGCGGTCATCATTGCGCCTCCTCCATGCGTCATTAATGGTGGGAGTACGCTCAACGTGCCCTTTGGCAATGATCTGCTGACGTCGCGGGTGGACGGTGTCAACTATCGTCGCGACGTGCCCTATACCGTCACCTGCGACGCGCCTTTCAGCAATGCGATGAGGCTTGAGCTCAGGGGCACCGGGGCTTCGTTCGATGGTCGCGTACTCTCGACCCGTAACCCGGATCTTGGGGTGAAACTGTTCGTTAATGGCGCGGATTGGCCCCTGAATGCGGCCGTGAACTTTACCTATCCAACCTTCCCCGTCGTGCAGGCGGTGCCTGTCAAACGCGCGGGCAGCAGACTGACGGGGGGCGCGTTCGATGCCGCCGCTACCCTCGTGGTCGATTACCAGTGATGAGGAACGATCAATGACCTGTTGGCAGCGGCGAGCCTTGCTCGCCTTGTGTTCCATCGCCCTCAGCAGCGGCGCCTCGGCCAACTTGACCTTCAGCGGAACGCTTAATGAACCGCCGCCCTGCACGATCGATGCGGGGAACAAAATTGAAGTCGATTTCGGCGATGTCGGCGTAAAGCGAGTCGATGGTGTGAGATACCGTCAGGAGGTTGGCTACACCATCAGTTGTGGGGCCGACACGCTGCCGTGGGTGCTGAAGTTGAGTGTCAACGGGGCACCTACGACATTCGACGGCGCGGCATTGCAGACCAGTGCGCCAGACCTGGGGATTCGGATATTTCAGAATAACCTGCCGTTTCGACTCAATACGCCACTGGACATAACCGTGTCGTCACCGCCGGTATTGGAAGTCGTGCCGGTCAAGCAGCCGGGTGCAACGCTGGCCCCCGCAAGGTTTACAGCGGTGGCCACGCTGTTGGCCGAATACCAGTAGGAGTTGAAGCCATGGGACATGAAAGGGTTCATCGGAGGTGGCTGTGTGCCGTGCTGGCGGGGCTGCCAGCCTTCAGCCTGATCCCCGGGGCGCAGGCGGCGGACAACCTGAATTTCAAGGGCAACCTGGTTGAAGAGGCCTGCACTATCCGGCCTGGCGACGAGGCAATTAACCTGGAGCTCTGGGACCTTACCAGCAAGCACCTCTACATCAACACGCGCTCAGTGGGCAAAGGTTTCAAGCTGCATCTGGAGGACTGTGACACCACGATCGGCAACACGGTGACCATCACGTTCGGCGGCGTGGAAAACCAGGCGCTGCCCGGATTGTTCGCGCTTGATGGCGGTAGCGGTGCCTCGGGTATCGGGCTGGGGCTGGAGACGCTGAGCGACAAGCCATTACCCGTGAATAACGTCAGTGACGAACAGGTATTGGTCAATGGCAGCAATGTGATCGAGCTCAAAGCCTATGTGCAGGGTGAGCCGAATGCCATCAGGGATCAGACCATTGGCCATGGCGCCTACACCGTGACCTCTACGTTTACGCTGGACTATCCGTAATTCATAAGCTCAACAACCGGGTGCATACGCATTGGCTTTCAGGTCATTTACACGGGCTGATTGTTCGCTGGATGGCGCCTGTGTAGAGAAGCAACGAGAGATCAACATGAAACGACTATATGACAGCGCCATTGTGCTTCTCCTGCTGATGGGCATTAACACAACCGCGCAAGCCGTAGACTGCCGGGTCAATGGCGGTGAGTGGGCGCGCGTCACTCATCTGACCGTTCCCGTAACTGTGCGACTCGATACAGATCGCACGAGGATTCTGATGGAAGGTGCTCGGCTCGAATGTCGGTTTACGGCTGGAGCGGGCCCCGTGTGGGGCGCTGACTATTGGGAAACGGGCAATGCCTCAGGTACACCTTGGACATCCGGCCCCAAGTTCGCCGGTGAACAGAGTGGTTTGCGCATCAATGGCGCTTTCCTCAATACCCCGGTTCCGGCGGGTATACGGGTGGCCACCATGCCCAACAACGGGATCGGCTATCCGATCAATATCACCCCCTATATTCTGGTGCGCCACAGTCCCTCCAACCCGATCGATATTCGAGCAGGCGACACCCTCGGCCTGTTACGCCTGACCAGCTCGAACAATTACGACGCGACTCGGCCGCAACTCACCGTCACTTATACGGCCGCCAACAACTTCACCATCTCCCCGTCTACCTGCACGATCAACAATAACAACCCGATCGAGATCAACTTCGGCGATGTTCATCAGAGAGCAATAGGTACCGATCCGCTGACCACGTCCATCCGCAGCAATCGCCGGCTCACTTATTCATGCCCGGACGGCGGGATTTCCACGCCGATCACCATCACTTACAAGGGCAGCCCCTCATCGTTCGACACGCGTCTGCTGATGATGACCAACCCGGACGTGGGGACAGCCCTTGTTCGTGGCGCAAGTGCGGTTCAAGTCGGTGGTTCGTTCCTGACCCAGATTACCAACAGTGTAGGAGGCGACGATGTGACGTTCTCCCTCGTACGGCGTGCCGGGTCCTTGCCTGCCGCCGGGGCTGTGAGCGGCAGCGGTGTACTTGTCATGGGGGTGCCATGACATCCCCACACCTGAGGCTTACTCCTCTTCGCTGTCGGCCGCACGCCAGTAACCCACGGCCTTGAGGAATTCCTCATTGACCTTATGCGTGTCCAGCAGCACCCGGCGGACCTGGCGCGACAGCTTGGTTTCGGTGGCGACAAAGCTGTACAGCGAGCCACTCGGCAGCGTGAGGTTTTTCACGCTGTCGAGCAGGTCATCCTGACCGCGCACCACCCAGATCACCTCCACATCGGCGGCGCTTTCCAGGGCCTGCTGTTCCGCCGCATTGGCGATTTCAATCAGCGCAAGTACCTTGCGCCCCGCCGGCAGTTCTTCCAGGCGTCGACCAATGGCCGGCAGCGCGGTTTCGTCACCGATCAGCAGGTAGCTGTCGAAGATGTCCGGCACGATCATCGAGCCGCGTGGCCCGCCGATGTACAGGTGTTGGCCGACCTTGGCCTGGTCGGCCCAGGTGGAGGCGGGGCCGTCGCCGTGCAGCACGAAGTCGATGTCCAGCTCGCCGGTGTCCAGGTCGAAGCGGCGTGGCGTGTAGTCGCGCATCGCCGGTTGCGGGCCGTCACCCTTGATGCTGAACGTCGGGCTCTCCAGCGCTGCCTGTTCGGCGGCATTCTGCGGGAACAGCAGCTTGATGTGATCGTCACTGCCCAGGCTGATAAAGCCCGCCAGTTCCGGCCCGCCCAAGGTGATGCGGCGCATGCGCGGGGTGATATCGACTACGCGCAGTACCTCGAGGCGGCGGCGTTTGATTTCGTGGGTCACGCGGTGGATGGCTTGGGTATTCATTGGGCTTCCCCGTCGGCAATGGCTTGGGCGGTGCCGTTGAGCAGCGCCGCGACACGAACGATTTCTTCCGGGCTCCAGCGCCCGTGGTGCGAATGCAAGGCGTGACGCAGGTTATGCACCGCCTCGTGGATTTCCGCTGGGCGATCATGGCCGCGCAACGAGCGCTTGCTCACCTCCATGCGCAGGCGAATGCCGTCGAGAGCGACAGCCTGTTCGCTTAAGAACAGACGACCGGCGTCGGTGATTGTGTAGCGTTTTTTTCCACCCTCGGCATCGCCGGCGATCAATTCGCTTTCTTCCAGGAAGGTCAGCGTGGGGTAGATCACGCCGGGGCTGGGGCTGTAGGCGCCATCGAAGAGGGTTTCGATGCGGCGAATCAGGTCATAGCCGTGGCACGGTTGTTCGGCGATCAGGGCCGGCAGCAGCAATTTCAGGTCACCCGGCGCAAAGACGCGCGGGCCACGTCCGCCGCGTTCGCGGCCGGGGCGTTTTTCGAAGCCGTCGCGGTCGTCACCGTGGTCTCGGTGGTGATGAGGGTCTCTCATTGTCGTGTTCTCCTGTCTGGTTTAGATACAACTTAAGATATATCTTACGCTTTGCGCAAAAGCGTCTGACGAGCGGTAGCGGCGACAAAATGCAGCCTGCAACGGGCCGGATGCATTGAATTAGCGCCTGGCAATACCAGCAATTACTTGACAGGTAAATGGCACTTTTATGAATGAAAGATAAACTGGTTAATCAGTGCGTTAGTTCTAATCACGTTGAGAACCCCTCAATAGATAGCGTGTAGCCCATGTCCTACGGATAAGTGATTAATGCGAGTGGTACTGAGGTATCTGCGGTGTAATAAATGGATGACAGTTAATATTCATCTTATTGAATAATAAGGTTTTTATCTGTCGCGTCGCGTCGTGATTAATTACGCGTTTAAGCGAAAGCGCTGGCATCGTTAAGTGGGTTTTCGAGGGACTATTTACCGGCGTCGCAAGACACGAATTGCTCGGGTTTTGCCATGCAGTAAATAACGAATCCCCCACTAACATCTGATGCCACAACAGGTAATTAAAATGCTTAAAAAGACCGCTTTCGTACTGCCACTGATCGCACTGGCTGTCGGCGCTTCCAGCGTGTTTGCCGCCGGTGAAGCCACCAGCGTCATCAACATCAAGGCAACGATCCCAACCAAACAGTTCCACGCCCAGCCGTTGGACCCGGATTTCGGTAAGGACGAAACCATGTCCTACAACACCGTGACCGGTCAGTTGAGCCCGATCCGTGCGACCTACGCGGTAAAAAATACCGACGGTTCGATCAAGGCCTACATCGAAGGCGGCCCGGCTTCCCTGAGCAACGGCACCTCTTCGATTGCCCTGACCACCACCTTCAACGGCGTGACCCTCACCGGTTCGCCACTGGAAGTCGTGGATGATGCCAGCTCCACTCCCGGCACCCAGGCTGACCTGGTCGTTGCGGCCGCCAAACCGGCTGACACCGACGCTGGCCTGTACACCACCAACTACACCGTGGTGTTCGATCACGAGCCGCGCGTCACCCGTTGAGCGCGATTTGTTGATCGATAAGCATCGGCTTATTGCTTAGCCCTTACCGATCGACGGGCAGCCTCTGTCGGTTGATCGGTATCCAAGAATTCCCCGAGTGTAATCAGAGTATCCGTTCATGTTCCCGATGATTCTCATCGCGGCAGCGCTTGCCTTGTTGTTTTGTACGGGGGCGTTTGCAGCTGACGCGACAACTGGCACAACCCCAAGAAGTTTGCTGTCCCAGGCCAAGGGTTTACCGGCGGACTTTGAAGAGCACTTTTTTGATGTGCCGTTGGCAGTACGGGTCGAATTGGACCAGGAGTTTGTCGCCGAGGCGATGATCGTGCTGACCCGTGATGACCGCCTGACCCTGCTGGATTTCACCGATCACGAAGGCAGTGTGATCAAGGACGTCGAGCGTGATAGTTGGGGTGATTACCTCAAGCAGGGCGTGCCGTTGGGCGCCTGCGAAAGCAGCTGCCCGGCGCAACTGCTGGCGGTCCACTACAACCTGGAAAAGTCCCTGGTCACGTTGTTGACCGAAAACGCCGAACGTGAGGGGCAAGAGTCCAAGTATTACTCCCTGCCCTCCGGTGGCAGCACCGGCCTGATCGTACGTAACCAGCTCAACCTCAGCGGCGGCCAGGGCCAGGACCTCGGCGGACGCCTGGGGCTGGACGCCAGCGGCAGCCTGGGCAACTGGAACCAGGTGATGAACATGCAGTTTTCGCGCTTGGGCGGCCCGGACGACGATGCCCTCAACCATGCCGTGTACTCGCTGTATGCCCAGCGCGAAATGCACGGTGAGTTCCTGCGCCTGGGCTATTTCACCCCCAATGCCGAAGGCCTGACTCGCCAACTGCGCACCTTCGGTGCCAGCCCCGACACCGCCGTCGGCGTGATGTATGGCAGCTCCGACAGCCTGATGATCAGCAACCCCAAGCCGAGCATCTACCCGATTTACGTCACCGCCAATCGCCAGGCCTCGGCGGAGATCTACCGCAACGGCCTGCTGATCAACACCCAAGCCGTTTCCACCGGCCTGCAAAGCCTGGACACGCGGCCCTTGCCCGGCGGCATCTACGAGGTGGAAGTGCGCCTGGTAGAAGACGGCCAGATCACCAGCACCACCCAGGAGTTGGTGTACAAGCCCAACAACTGGCGCAACCTCGACAACCGCTGGCGCTACAACGTATTTGCCGGGCAAGAGAGCAAGTTGCTCAGCAACTGGGACGAACAATCCAGCGGCGACCTGACCGCCGGCGTATCCCTCAACTACCTGGCTCACCCGCGGGTGGTGCTGGGCATGTCCGGGCGCCAGGTCAAGGACAGCATGCAATACGGCACGTCGCTGGACTGGAGCCTGGCCAGTAACGCCAGCCTGTATGCCAACGTCTACCAGACCGACAACTACGGCACCGGCGTCGACTTCAACAGCCTCTACAACTACGGCCTGGGCAGCGTGGTGTTCAACCACACGCGCAGTTGGCTGGACAACCGCAACACCTACGAAACCCTGCCCGACGGTACCCGCATCCGCCAGCGCGATGTGTTCATCGGCCAGACCAGCCTCTCGTCGCTGTCCATCAATCATCGCCTGAGCAACCTGCGTTCCATCAATGCGCGGCTGGCCTACAGCGAAGGCAACAACGAAGGCCTGGGCCTGGACCTGGGCTGGACCGAACGCACCCAATTGTTCGGCAGCGATGCCAACTGGCGCTTGTCGGTGTTCGACCGCCCGGCCAGCTCCAGCACCGGCGACAAACGCAATCGCGGGATCGACCTGAGCGTCAGCCTGGCGCTCGGCAGCCCCGGCGAGCAGTGGTCCGCCAGCATCGGTACGCGAACCTCCCGCGATGGCAAGCGTGACAACAATGGCTCGCTGAGCTACCGACGCGACCTGCAGGACCACGTGCTGCAAAGCGTCTCCGCTACGGTACTGGCCGATACCTACGGCGTGGGCCTGTCGGGCATGGCCAGCTTCCAGAACGACGCGGTCAATGGCGACGGCTTCGTGCAGCGCTCATCGTTCAATAACGAACTGACCGGTGGCCTGAACCTGGACAGTACCTTTGCCTTCGGCGGGCAGAAGATGGTGTTCACCAGCCAATACGCCGGCAGCGGCTCGGGGATGATTGTCGATATTGAAAGCGACGTGGACGACATCGTCCTGCGCGCCGATGACCTGAGTGGCGGCAGCACCGTGCTGCGGCCGGGGCGCAACTTCATCCCGATCACCGCCTACAGGGGCAGCTCGGTCAGCTTCGACTTCGACGGCAACCACGCCCCGGCGGCGAATATCCAGCCACCCCGCACCGCCTACCACTTGAACAAGGGCGGCGTGGACTACCGCAAGGTCAGCGTGATGCGCACCGTCACCGTACTCGGGCGCCTGGTGGACCCCCAGGGCAAGCCGCTCAAGGGCCATCACATCCTCAACCACGCCAGCCGTGGGGTGAGCGAAGTGGATGGGTTCTTCTCCCTGGAGATGAACGCCAGCTCGCCGACCCTCGAAGTGCGCCGCAACAACCAGTTGCTGTGCCAGTTCCGCCTGGATACCGCCAACGCGCGCAATGAAAACGACGTGCTGATGATCGGTGATCTGCGGTGTACGCCGGATACGTTGGCCGATTCCACCTTCAAGTCTGAGACGGCGGGTTAAGTGAGCACCATGAAAAAGGTTTCAGAAGTGAATAGATTCAGGGCCTTCACACGCCGTCTCTCATGTTGCGTGATACCCGCGATGGCGTTGGCGTTTTCCCTCGAAGCTCATGCCGGGAGGATCGAGATAACGGCGGATTTCAGGCCAGATCCGGCGAATCCGATGGTCAATAAGTTCAAGAACACAACGCCTGACTTCGGTTACTGCGCGAACTGGGCACCGTATTGTCGAGCGCGCAATATGTTCAGCCTCAACTTGCCGATGGGGGCTTTTCCTCAAACGGTAGGTGGCCCGATTGCTGCCAACCACAGCGATCCGCGCGAGGGTGCATTTTGGCGGGTGCCTTCGCAGTGGCGAACCCTGACGGTGACGAATCAGAAGGGGGATACCGAGCAACTCGAAATTCGAGTCTCCGGGATCGGTGGCCGTGCCGACCTGGGGGAGGACGCACGGGTGCTGACTGGTGAGTCGACTATCTACAACGCCTATCAAGCTTTATGGTCATCGGGCCGCTGGAACTTCGCCCCGTTACCGTGCATTTCCCCAGGGGGGCTCAATGGCAACGTCGACCATGTGATCTGGATGTGGTTGATGCCCGAAGGCGCCACCCAATGCAGCACCACGGCGCGTTTCGATATCCCCAACTTCTTCTATCGCTACGTCCAATTCGCTTATGAACTGCGAACCCCCGACCCGCTGGGGATGCCGACCGGCATCTACCGTGGGAGCCTGTCCTACACCATCGGCCCGGGCATGGACTTTGACTTCGGCAATCGCGTATTGCCCAACGACAGTATTGCCCAGCTCGATTTCGTGCTGAATGTCGAGCACACCCTTCGGGTGGAAGTCCCCCCCGGTGGCAACCGTGTCGAACTGATCCCTCAGGGCGGCTGGCAGGCCTGGTTGAACCAGGGGCGCAAGCCGGCGCGGCTGTTCCGTGACCAGACCTTCAATATTTCCGCCTCGTCGCGTTTCAAGATGCAGATGGCCTGCGAGCGCGTCATCGGGGACACCTGTGCGTTGAAAAACAACACCGACGGTCATGAAGTACCCCTGGATATCAGCGTCAGCCTGCCCCATGGCTTGAATCGTCAGGATGGCGCAGCCGTGAACCGCCAGCCGCTGCTGTTGAGCGGTGCCGGTACCGAGTTGTTCCAGCCGGGGTTCTACGTCGATCGACGGCCCGGTACGTTGCACTTCGAGGTCACGAAAGACTCCGCCGACCAGATGCTCAGCCGGGGCGGATCGACCTATTCGGGCCAGGTCTCGGTGGTCTGGGATTCAGAAGTATGAGGTGCCGTCAGATGGATGCCGTTGCTGGAAGAGGCAAGAATGTATCGAGGCTGGCAGGGCGGTGTTCGCAGCTTGCTGCCAGTTTGTTATTGGCGTCGCTGGCAATGCCCGTAATGGGTGTGGAGATGAACATCCATGCTGAGTTTCGGCCGGACCCTTCACAGCCGCACTTGAATAAGTTCGAGAACAAAACGCCAAGCGTTGGTTACTGTGCGTCTTTTCCCGCCCAATGTACTGCCTTGAATATATTCAGTCTCAGGGCCGCCATTTCGGCGGATTCCGTTACGCAGATCGCTGCTTTTCATACGGATCAACGCCAAGGCGCGATGTTTAAAGTGCCAACGGAGTGGCAGGACCTGACCGTCGTGCATCGACAGACTCAGGAGACCGAGACGTTAAGGGTACGGATCATGGGTGTCGGCTCGACGTATGCCATCCCCAATCTGGTCAGCCTGGTGGGCGGCGGCGTTACCCCTTTGCAAGCTCACCAGCAATTATGGACCGGCTCCAGTTGGGTTTACCCGCCGCGCACCTGCCTGGGCACCGGGGTGAGCTTGTATGGGACGACAACGTATGGGTTTTTCTGGCGAACACCGGTCGGTTCTCTCTGTGCCAGACAAGCCAGGTTCGATATTCCCACCATGCGCTTAACCAACCTTGAGTTCGCCTATGAACTCATCACGCCCAACCCCTTGGGCATGACTTCAGGGGAGTACGTCGGTCGCCATCAATACACCGTAGGGCCAGGGAAGGACTTTGATTTGGGCGACGTGATGTTGCCCAGCAGTCCTACCCTGACCCTGAACTTCACCCTGGCGGTGCAACATGACCTTAAAGTCGAAGTTCCCCCCAACGGCAACCGTATCGAGCTGGTGCCCCAAGGCGGTTGGCAAGCCTGGCTGAACCAGGGCCGCAAACCTGCGCGTTTGTTCCGCGACCAGACCTTCCGCATTTCTGCTTCGTCGCGTTTCAAGATGCAAATGAGCTGCGAGCGGACCATAGGCGACACCTGCGCCCTGAAGAACCCCACCGACGGCCATGAGGTGCCGCTGGACGTCAGCGTCAGCCTGCCCCATGGCCTGAATCGACCGGACGGCAGCGCTGTGAATCGCCAACCGCTGTTGCGCAGCGGCGCCGGTACCGAGCAGTTCCAGCCGGGCTTCTATGTCAACCAACGGCCCGGCACCTTGCACTTCGAGGTTAAGAAGGATTACGCCGACCAGATGCTCAGCCGGGGTGGATCCACCTACTCGGGCCAGGTCACGGTGGTCTGGGATTCGGAGCTCTAAATGAGGTTTACAGCAATGAAACATTTGTTGGCGCTGTGCGCGCTGTGCTGGTTGCCGCTGTCGGCACCAGCGGCCCCCAATATCAACGTGGGGGTGTTTTATGACTACCTGGACGGCGACAAAAGCACCTACCTGAAACGGGTCTTCAACGGCGGCGACAGTACGGCGTTCATCAAGGTGTCGGTGATGGAGATCCTCTACAAGGCCGACGGTAGCTCCGAGGAAGTCGAGCTCCAGAGCAACGCAGAAAACACCGCTCGCGATGGCTTGATGGCCACGCCGGCGCGTCTGATCGTCCCCTCCAATGGCATGCAGGGCACACGCTTGCTGTACCTGGGCGCGCGGGAAAAAGAGCGCTATTTCCGCCTGCGCTTCGTGCCGGTGATGCCGGAGCCGGAGGATGACTTTGCTGTGTCCAGCGAGGCGCGTGAATCCTATAAAGAAAGTCTCTCGGCCGGGGTCACGGTGCTGGCCGGGTTTGGCACGGTGTTCTTCGTGCGCCCCAAAGACACTCGCTTTGCCACCCGTATCGACGAGCAACCCGCCCAATACGCGCTGCATAACGACGGTAACAGCGTCGTGGTGGTGGATCAGTTCAAGGACTGCGCCAGCGGCGATGCCCAGGACTGTCTGCCCGTCACCAAGAACCACATCCTGCCGGGTCGTGCCTTCAGCTTTCCCAAGCAGGCCGGGCGTACCTACCGCTTTACCCTGGTTGAGGGCAGCGAAAAAAAACCTTATGAGGTCAAAGGCTGATGCTCAGAAAAAGAGCCCATGGAGCCGGGTATCGCCCGGACAAGGTCATCGCGACGCTATTGCTGTTGATGGTTACAGCGCTGCTCAGTACCCAGGCCCTCGCGATCCGTGAGGAGCAGGTGTTCGATGTGTCGGTCACCATCCCAACCGCCGATTTTTACGTGCTGCCCATCAACCCGGTGTTTCTGGAGCGCGAGCAGGAGATGGCCTGGAACCTGGTGAGTCGCACGCTCAAGCCATTGCGTGAGCACTTCGATGTGAAGAACAGCGGCGGCGGCATCGTTGCGCGCCTGGGGGAGTTGCCGGTGCTCTCCAACGGCCGGCGCCTGATTCTGTTGAATGTCAACTTCAACGGCGAATGGCTGGACTTGACCGACACCCTGGTGGTGCCTGCCGAGGAGGCGCGGGCCGGCAAGCGGGTGCTGTTGGAAATTGCCGCTGTCGAGCCCGAGGACGGTTATACCCCGGGCGACTATTTCGGCAGCGTTCATCTGATCTTCGACGCGTTGCGACCGTGATAACGAGGTGCTTATGAAATACGTTTATGCAGTACTGGGCATGTGCCTGTGGTCCTTCAACGCCCAGGCCGGGCCGGCCATCAACGTCGGCGATTTTTACGACTACTTGAATGGCGACAAGAACACTTACCTTAAGCGCGTGTTCAACGGCGGCACCAGCACCGCGTTCGTCAAGATCAAAGTCACGGAGATGCTCTACAAACCCGATGGCAGCTACGACGAAGTGCCCCTCAAAAGCCAGGCCGACGGCCTCGTGCGCGATGGCCTGATGGCCAGCCCGGCACGCCTGATCGTGCCGGCCAATGCGATGCAAAGCACGCGCTTCCTGTTCATGGGCGAGCGCGATCGGGAACGTTACTTCCGGGTGCGCTACCTGCCGGTGGCGCCGGAAAAGGACGATGACTTCGGCATCAATGACGAAGACCGCGCCGCCTATGAAGCATCCCTGGCGGCGGGTGTGCGGGTGATGTCCGGATACGGCACGGTGTTTTTTGTGCGGCCCGAACACAGCCGTTTTGATACCCGCGTCGAGAACGGCGGGCGCACCTACACCCTGCGCAATGCCGGTAACACCGTCGTAGTGGTGGATGAGTTCAAGGACTGTTCGGTCGCCGACCGCACGGACTGCGCGCCGATCACCAAGAACCATATCTTCCCGGGTCGGGTGTTCAGCTTTGAGAAGCAGGCCGGACGGGTCTATCGGTTCTTCGTGGTAGAGGGCAGCACCGAGAAAGTCGTCGAGATCAGTGGCTGAGGTACGCTGCACAAGGTATGGCCACCCGGTTGCAGATACGGCATCAGCACCGGCGCCATGCCCTTGAGCACCTGCACCGGCAGTGCCGAGGTAAAGGTGAAGTTCTGCGCGCCGCTGCCGGGGACGAAGGCGGTGAGGGTGCCGAAATGCCGGTCGCCGATATAGAACACAAAGGTAGCCGTGCGGTTGATCGACTTGGAGCTGAGCACGCGCCCACCGGCGCCAATCGCTTCGATGCGGTTGTCGCCGGTGCCGGTCTTGCCACCCATGGCCAGCGGTGTGCCGTCGCCCAGCTTGAAGCTGCCCGACACGCGTTTCGCCGTGCCCGCATCCACCACCTGGGACAACGCCCCGCGCAAGGCGCTGGCGACTTCGCTGGGCATCACCCGCTTGCCTTTGTCGGGGTTGTTGACCAGGTGGGTTTCATAGGGGGTGTCTGCGGCAAAATGCAGGCTGTCGATGCGCAGCGTCGGCTCGCGTATGCCGTCGTTAAGGATCGTCCCCACCAGTTCCGCCAACGCCGCGGGGCGGTCTCCCGAGCTGCCGATGGCGGTGGCCAGGGAAGGCACCAAATGGTCGAACGGGTAGCCGACCGCCCGCCAGCGTTGATGAATATCCAGGAACGCCTCGATCTCCAGCATGGTACGGATGCGACTGTCGCGCGCGCTCTTATGACGGCTCTTGAACAGCCAGCCATAGACCTCCTGGCGCTCGTGCTCGCTGGCGGCGACGGCTTGGGTGAAGGTGGCGTCGGGGTGGTTCAGCAGGTAACCGAGCAACCACAGGTCCAGGGGGTGGACCTTGGCGATATAACCTTGGTCCGGCAGGTCGTAGGCACCGGGGCCGTAGTTTTTGTAGAGCTTGCTCAGGCGCTCGTCGGTGAGTTTTTCTGCGGTTTTGGTGCCGGTCAGGTGCGAGCGCACGAAGCTGTTGAAACTCGCCTGGCTGGCCTGGGGCAACAGGTAGCGGTGCACGGCGGCCAGGCGGATGGCGGTAGGGTGCAGGCCGTCCAGAAAGGTCGCGAGCCGGGCCTGGGTGTCCTTGTTGCGGTATTTTTTCCAGAAGCGCAGCAGGAAGGTTGTGCCTTCGCGGTCGGCGAACTGGGCCAGGTATTCCTGGCGCCGTGGGTCGCTGTCGTCCTTGAGCAACTCGGCACTGTTGTTGTCACCGTGATAGGTGCTGTAGCGCACCAGGTCGCGCATCAGGCGAATGAACGGCAGGTTGATCGACTCGCGCAGGGCGTCGCGCAAGGTCGGGTTGCGGCCGTTGTCTTCATTGCGAAAGTTATGGAAGCGATGCAGGCCGCCACCGGTAAAAAAGCTTTCGCCGGGGCTGGCGGAATATTGCCGGTCGAGCGCGGCGTCGAGCATCTTCGACAGGCTCTGGTCGCGGTTTTGCGCCAGGTAGTCCACGGCCCAGCGCGACAAGCGGTCCTGCTCGTCAATCTCGACTTTTTTCAACACGGCGGGCGTCTGGCCGGCATAGCGCTGGTGCAACTCGCTGATGATTTGCAGGTAGGTGGTGAGCACCCGCAGCTTGGCGGTGGAGCCCAGTTCGAGCTTGCTGCTCTCGTTGATATCGAAAGGTTGGTCGGTGTTGTCGGTCTGCACCCGCACTCGCGCGCCGTCGCCCGTCATCTCGTATAGCGTGAAGCTGTAGCGCACCTGAGTCGTGCTGGCGGGTGTCAGCAGGCGCGGGCCGAGCAGGCCGAGTTGCCCGGCGAAGGCCGGATCGGCCAGGTGCTTGAGGTAGGCGGTGGTCTGGGTTTGCAGGTCATTTTGCAAGGTGCTGGTGGCGCTCAGGTCCAGGCGATCAAGGTCATACAGCGGGCGGTTGAGCAGGGTGGCTAGACGGTTGCGGGCCACGCTGATGCCTTTGTTGGTTTCAATCGGTTGGATCGTCGGTTGCTGCTGCCAGTCGCGGTAACTGACCTTGCTGGCCAGGGCCGCCTTGGCCAGGGCAGGGGCGATGACGCTGTTTTGTTCCAGCAGGCGGATATGGCTGTCGGTCAGGGTCGCCAGCTCCGCGTGGCCTTTGGACAGGTAATGGGAAGGCCGGCGCTGGGCGATCATCAACGACAACACTTCGCGCAGGGCCAGGCCCTTTTGCGCGAGGTTCTGCGGGCTGTTGTCGGCGAGCAGCGCATTGGTGCGGTTGAAGTCGGCGCCGTACCACACCCGCAGACCGTCGGCCATACCATGCACTTCGCCGTGACCGGGCACCGCAGACAACGGCACGCTGTTGAGGTAGTCGCGCACGATGTTCTGGCGCGCCTGCAAGGTCTGCGGGCCGTCCTGATAGGCGCGCACGCTGGCGGAAAACATCTGGCGCAGTTTCTCGCCGCCCGACAGCGTCAACCCGTCAGGGGAGTGGCGGTATTTTTCCAACTGGGTGGCCAGGGTGCTGCCGCCGGCCGTCTGTCCGGGCAAATGCAAAAGCTTGGCCACTTGCGACCACGCCGCCTTGGCGAACCGCGGCCAGTCCACCGCCGGGTTGGCCTGGGGCTGTGCCGGGTCGAGCAGGTCGCGGTTTTCGATGAACAGCAGGCTATTGACCACCACGGGCGGGATCGCCTCGAAACGCTGGTAGGACTGCTGTGGATAGGTGAACTGGTACAACGGCTCGGCGCGGCAGTCGCTGATCGACAAGCCCGCCTGGATTTTCTCCGTGTAGGGCACGAACAGGCCGCGCTCGACATAGGTCATCAAGGGCGCGGAGAAGCGCACCTGGCTCTGGATCAGGTAGTTGCGCTTGAGCAGGCGCGGCAGGAACTCATCGAGGTCACTGTAACCCAGGCGTTTGTCGAACGGCCCGGCACCGGGATAAACCAGCGCATCGCTGGGGCCGGGTTCCAGGGTGTAGGTCAAGGTCGCGGCCAGGCGGCTCAGTTCCCGGGCCTGCCAGTGCGACGTGCGCATTTCGCGCTGGGCGGCAAAGCCCGCAGCGATCAGGCCGATCACCAGCAGCAGCCATACCATTCGCCACCTGTACAACGGTTTGCGGGGGCGTCGTGGCAATGGCTGTTCGTCCATGCTGTCGGTGGGAGCCGCAGCCTCGGTTGAATCGGTTTGCCATAAAGCGCCCATAGTCGATTGATCCATCCCTGCAGATTGATCGGACTTGACTGAAGCTTAGACGCTGATTGGCGCTGTCGAGGAAATTGTCTGCAGTGAGGGCGGGCGGGTGCATACCCGGTTACCACAAATGGGCGCGGGACTGCCCCTACCGTTCAGGGCTTATCGGACCGATTCCAGCGTCCGTACAAGGAAGTCCAGCCCATGCCTGAAACACCTTCATTGCGTCGTAACCATATCGAGCAAATTCTCACACTGTTTTCCAACGTCCCCACCCTGCGGGAGGTGGCGATCACGCAGGTGCAGGCCACACTCGATCGACGTTTCCCAGCCTTCAACCTGCTGGCCGAACGGGTTGCCATCGGCACCCCGATGCAGGCCGACCAGTACCACTACAGCCTGCTTGCCGATGAGGTGATGGTGCGCCTGACCAGTGCCCGGCCGATGCGGTATATCGAGGACTACCATCAAGTATGCCTGCGTCAACGAGAAATCCATGTGCCCGGTGGCCCGCCCTTGGCGGCTATCGAGCAGGTGGTCAACCAGCTCGGGCCGAACCTGTTGCAGGCCTGGCTGGAGCGGCTGGAAGCATGGTGGCGGGCAACGGTGTCGGTGAACACCACGCGATGGGCCTACCTGTCCGATGACTGCCTGGCCTTGTTGTATGACAGCCAGAAACCGCCGGGGATGGATGAGCAGCAATTTGCCCGGTTATTCCCCCGCACGGCGTTACGCGCCAGTCGCCCGGATCGCGAATGGAGCCTGCACGGCGCAACGTTGCAGGTCCAGACCGTACATGTCAGGCCGCAAGGTTCACAGACCTCGGAAATGCTGCCGCTGCTGATCCTCGCCCATCGGTTGCCCGGTGCCGAGCTGCCTGCCTTGCTGCTGTTCAGCCCGGCGACCGGCCTTCACCCGCTCGCCCGCCTGGAGGACATCGAGCCATTGATTCCCGACTACCTCAGCCAGCGCCTGGTCGGCCCGACGCTCGAGTGGTTTGTCCAGGTGCCCTGGGGGGATCCGTTCGATGCGCTGGCCGCCAGTTATGCCGAGCGTCAGCGGGCGGATGTATTGGCCATCGACCTCACGGTGCCCCGAACGCCCGCGCAGTTTCAGCACATGCTCGACTATGTGACTGATCCTTCGCGCTGGTTTGAGTCAGTCCTGACCCCGTTTCAACTGCGCTTGCAGGACCAACTGCCACTGTGGCTGATCCATGCGTCGGCGGCAGACAGCCTGGCGTACGCCCGTGCGCTTCAGGCACTGGTCGTGGCGCAGGCCGCAGCCGGCGGGCGTAGCTTTGTTGACGGCATCGCGCCGCTGGGTACCTTTGCCGCACAGGCTCTGAAGCAATGCCTGCGCAAGGATCGCCGGGCCGACGGCATCGAGCCGGAGGACATCGAAATGACTTACCACATCGTGACGGCGGCGATGACGCCGGGCGGGTTTGCCACGGGCGAGGTGCACCCGGTGAGCCTGAGCCTTACGGACCTGGCCTTGGCGAACCTGGGTGGTTTTCCCCATTTGCCGTCGTCGATCCACCTCAACGGCAGCCCCGCCCCCGACTGGCTGACGGCAACGTTGCTCAAGGGATGTGTGACCGAGGTGGATATCGGGCAAACCTACCCGGCGCTGCTCCAGCAAACGCTGGTGGACGATGCGGCTGAGCGGCAGCGCCGTGAAGGGTTGTTCACCCGGCAGGTCCGTGCACAACTGCCGCTGCTGGCGTTGCAGATGAAGATCAAGGGCGAGCACGGCTTGACCGAGGCCGGTTATCGCCTGGTGCAGGCGGCCGTGATGCAGCAGCCAGAGGCGGCGTTTTGGCCGTTGGCATTCGAGGCCACGCCGACCTCATCGCCGGATGCGGTGGTCAATCTGTATGTGATTGGCCCCCGGCAGTCCGAGGAGGGGCCGCATCTGCTCTACCAGCCCTTGTTCAGTCCCTGCCTGCGTGAATTCGCAACGGCTCAAGCCTTGTTCGATGCGATCAAGGCTCCCGGCGAACTGCAGGACACGGTACTGGCCTGGCTCCCCGCGACACGCCAGGCGATGTATGCCAACGGCGGTTTTGAGGAGCCGCATGTGCGGCGCTTTCTGGCCGGCGATGAGTTCAGTGTGCCCGAGCGCCCGGCGCCGGCGCGCTTGAGCAAGCAACCGCTGGCCGCTGACCCGCTGCCTCAGGTATTTGCTTCCACGGTCCAGGCGCTGGTCAGTCTGGCCCAACGCCAATCGGTGTCCAACGCCGAGCAGCGCTGGGCGACGTTGAAGGAAGGCGGCTGGTTGCTGTTCAACAGCCTGTTGCCGTTCCTCAGGGGACCGGTGGCGTTGGTGGGATGGATGGTTCAGGTGATGGACAGTGTTCAGCAGGACGTGCAGGCCATCAGCGGCAACCAGCCGGCCTTACAGGCATCGGGTGTGATGGACCTGTTGAGCAACCTGGTGCTGATACTCGCGCACCGGGCTTCGCCCCACGAGTGGCCGTCGACCCTGGACCTGCAACACCCGGCGTTCGAGCCGACCCCCCGGAGGCTCGCGCCGGCAACCCTGGTGCGTGGCCCACTCGACGTGCAACTACGCGCCCCCGGTGGCTGGAGCAATGCCCGCGACACCCTGACAGCGGATTTGAAAGCCCGCCTTGAGCAGCTGAGTCTCAAGGCCTTTGCCCTGCCTTGGCCGGTACGTTTGCCCGGCGCGCAGGTGGGCGGGCGGCTCAATGGGATGTTATTCAACCCCGCCACGCAACCGCCGCAGTGGCAGGTGCTGGTACGCGGTCATTTGTACCGGGCCAGGGTCACGGACAACAGTGTGCGGATCATCAGCGCCGATGGTCGTGTGTCCGGGCCTTGGCTCAAGTTGGTGGACAATGTCTATTGGGACGTGGATTTGAGCCTGCGTCTGCGCTTGATCGGCGGGCAGCCCGATACACCGGTGGCAGGGGCGGACACTGAGTCGCGTCACGAGCAATTGGAGCGGGACTATCGTCAATACGGCCAGCGTCGGGAAACTGCGAATCGGGCCATGGTCGTGGCCTACACCCTCAAGACCAGTGATGCCGCCAGCGTCACCGACCAGCAGCGCGCCACGGCGAGCAGTCGTTATACCCAGGAGTTGCAAAGCAAGCTGGAGGCTTCGTTGCTGGAACTGCGATGCCTCAAGGCGCTGCAACTGCTCAAGCCCCGAGCGGGTTATGAACGTGAACTGTCGACGTCGCTCGAGGGGCTGATCCTCAGCCTGCGGCAACTGCTGATGCACGCCCGGGCAACGACCGTCGCCATCAATGCCCGATTGGTACCGGTGCTGGACCGGGTGCAATCGCTGAGTGAGGACGAGGCCACCTGGGACGTCAATCAACAGGCTCACCAGGTGTTGATGGAAGGGCTGCGGCAGTTGGCTGACAGCAACGAAAATGCGATCCGCTGGCGTACTCAGGAACTCAACTTGCTGCAAGAGCTGGAAGCGGTTCCCAAGTTCGGGCGGGACAGGGCCCAAGCTTTGCGGCAGAGCGAGTTGGTTGGGCCGACGGTGCTGGAACTGCAGTCGTTGCAGGTGACGGCCCTGTGGGCGGTGGCGCTGAAGACCGAAGGGCCGAGGCTGGATGAAGATTTTTTCCAAAGCCTGGACGACACCATTCAGCGCGCGCGTTGGGCCAGTGGGTCCCAGGCGCAACTGGACGAATTGGCGCCCCATAGCACGGAGTTACGCATCGAGTTGCTGGAGAGCTTCAACCGTGTCTACGCCCAGACCGATGACCGCATCGAATTCTGGCGGGCCATGGAGCCGGATAAATTCCATCTCGATTACCTGGATAAGTTGCAGCAACTGTTCACCCAACTGCACGCTGAGGTCGAACGCGAGCTGTCTGCGGCCCTGATGCCCGCGAACCCTGCGCCACGCCCGGTGCCGGCACCTCGTGCACCGCGCAAAAATATCATTCGCACACGCAATCAGGGTTTGTATGTCGCTCAACTCAAGATGACGACTGGCGAACAGCCGACGCAGGTGGCAGAGGTGTTGGATGCCCAGAACAGCGTGATTGCCTCGTTCACCCCGGCCGCCGATGGGATCTGGGAACCGGTCGAGAAAGCGGCTCCCCGGCGTGCAGGTTCAATGCCCAGTCTCAATCGCTTGATTGAGCAGGGCCAGGCCTTGCGGGCTGCGGTGGAGCAAGCCATTGGCGAAGTTCTGAAAATGGCGCGCAGGGCCAACGAACCGCAGTCGCTGCAGGACATCCTGGAACAGCGCGCCGACAAGTTGCGCCAGTGTGCCGAGGCCATCCAGCGCCACCTTCAGCACAGCGAGCCGGCGCGCCTGGCTGCCACCCAGCGGGCGCGGGCCAGGACCGAAGCCGACGCACTGCGGGCTGCGGCCAGTCGTTTATCCGAGCAGGGCCTGCAGGCTCGATTGAATGCGATCAAAGCGCGCCTGCCCACTCAGTCCGGGGTGGACGTGCTGGTCAGCCATCATGAGGCGAATATTTTCCGGCAGGGCGGGCGTGTCGCTCTCGCCGCACGCCCCAATGATTGGTTGCAGGCTTATGGGGTGGTGGATGTACACACGCGCCAGCCCCTGTGGTACGCGCATTTCCACTATGAACGCCAGGCGGGGCCGGACGACCATTTCACTGCGGCGCACCTCAAGACCCCGGAGCAACACCGCATGGGCAAACAGACTCAGGCCCAGGCGCAGGCCCAGGCGTTTGCCAGCATCCAGGCCGGGCAGGGCGGGCGGGCCTCGCAGGCCCTGGAGATCCATCGTGGCGAAATCAACCTGCGCATGGCGCGCAAGTTGTTCTTCGACGCACCGCAGTGGAGGCGTGACGAATAGGCGCGGCTTGAAATGACGCACCATTGCCGTGCGATACTCCAACCGCGCAATCGGAGTTTTCCGGGAATTCCCGCTGAATATTGCCGTTTATAGAGTGAAAATCACTGGGTTGAGCTTTTTATACTGCACCCCCCTGATCTGGCCCGGCCAGACCGTTTGACCCAAAAGGTCAAGCGGAGACGGCACGCCATGGCACACCCGCCGTGGCGTGCCGGACTCGGAGGCTCATATCCAATAACAAGACGAGGTTGTATCCCTATGCCAGTCGGCAACCACCTGCCCCATGGCGAGACCGCTTCGGGCGGCCCGCTCAAACGCGAACTGGGCGAACGGCATATCCGCCTGATGGCGCTCGGCGCCTGTATCGGTGTCGGCCTGTTCCTTGGCTCGGCCAAGGCCATCGAAATGGCCGGCCCGGCCATCATGCTCTCCTACATCATCGGCGGCCTGGCCATCCTGGTGATCATGCGTGCCCTCGGCGAAATGGCCGTGCACAACCCGGTCGCCGGCTCATTCAGTCGCTACGCGCAGGATTACCTCGGCCCGTTGGCGGGCTTCCTGACCGGCTGGAACTATTGGTTCCTGTGGCTGGTGACCTGCGTGGCGGAGATTACCGCCGTGGCCGTTTACATGGGCGTGTGGTTCCCCGACACACCGCGCTGGATCTGGGCCCTGGCAGCCCTGATCAGCATGGGTACCATCAACCTGATCGCAGTGAAGGCCTTCGGTGAATTCGAATTCTGGTTCGCGTTGATCAAGATCGTCACCATCATTGCGATGGTGATCGGCGGCGTCGGCATCATCGCGTTCGGCTTTGGCAACGACGGCGTGGCACTCGGCATTTCCAACCTGTGGACCCACGGCGGTTTTATGCCCAATGGCGTCCAGGGCGTGTTGATGTCCCTGCAAATGGTGATGTTCGCCTACCTGGGCGTAGAGATGATCGGCCTCACCGCCGGGGAAGCGAAGAACCCGCAGAAGACCATTCCCCGCGCCATCGGTTCGGTGTTCTGGCGCATTCTGCTGTTCTACGTGGGCGCGTTGTTCGTGATCCTGTCGATCTACCCATGGAATGAAATCGGCACCCAGGGCAGCCCGTTCGTGATGACTTTCGAGCGCCTGGGCATCAAGACCGCCGCCGGCATCATCAACTTCGTGGTGATCACCGCAGCGTTGTCGTCATGCAACGGCGGCATCTTCAGCACCGGGCGCATGCTCTACAGCCTGGCGCAGAACGGCCAGGCACCGGCCGCGTTCGGTACCACCTCGAGCAACGGGGTACCGCGCAAGGCACTGCTGTTGTCGATTTTTGCCTTGCTGCTGGGCGTGTTGCTCAACTACCTGGTGCCGGAGAAAGTCTTCGTCTGGGTCACGTCCATCGCCACCTTCGGTGCGATCTGGACGTGGGTCATGATCCTGCTGGCGCAGCTCAAGTTCCGCAGCAGCCTGAGCCCGGCCGAACAGAAAGCCCTCAAGTACCGCATGTGGCTGTACCCGGTCAGTTCGTACCTGGCCCTGGCGTTCCTGGTGCTGGTGGTGGGCCTGATGGCGTACTTCCCGGATACCCGCGTGGCGCTCTATGTGGGACCGGCCTTCCTGGTGCTGCTGACCGTGTTGTTCTACGTGTTCAAGCTGCAGCCGACCCAGGTCGCCCAGGGTTCACAGCCGTCGGCGTGATCCCTTGAGCGCGGGCCGGCCTGTTTCGCGACAGGTCGGCCCGCACTGTCTCAGACCCGCTGCAACGTGCGTTGCGTGCCTTCGGTCAACTGCCGCACCAGGCGGTTGTGTTCGTTGGCTTCCTCGTCGGCCAGTTGCTGGCGACGCTCCAGGTATTCATCCGAACGCCTGTCCGAAAACGCCTGATCCAACACGCTGACTTTGTAGGTGATGGTGTCCTTGACGGTGAAAAACGCCTCCGGCTCACTGCTGGCCAGGTACTCGATCCAGAACTCGGTGGCCACGATCGCCTCCTGCAACGCCGGTGACTGGCCGAGCCTGCGCAGGGTTCGGCGCACGTCGTCGATCACTGCCGGCGTCACATAGTCATCCACGCTGTACAGCAGCTCCAGTGGATAAAACGGCAGGTTGAATTCCCGCGCCAGTTTACTGCGCAGGTAGATGGTCACCTCGGCGTGATCGACGTCCAGGTCGGCACGCTCGCGCGCAAGCACGAACTGGTCGGCAAAGTGATCGAGCTGATTGAGGTAGAAGCAACTCTTGGCCAGTTCCAGCAAGGCCCGGTCGGCCAGGTAGCTCCTGGGTTGCAGCTTGGCCTGGTGGATACGGTGATGCAGCTCCATGTTGGTAAAGGCCAGCAGCACGCTGTCGCCGCAATTGCCTGAACCATAGGTATTGAGGCAGATCGTGTTGCGCAGTTGCGTCGATTCGCCCATGGCGATCAGCAGGCTCCAGACCCGCTCGGTCAGCCGTGTTCTTGACGCGGGGCTGCGGTAGGCGTGGGTCCTCTTCAGGTCACGCAGTACCCGGAACACATCATCGGCACTTGCCGTTTCATTCGCCTTCAACTGCTCCCACAGTTGTTGGCGGGCGGCCACGTCCTGCGCCGCCACGCCGGTCAGCCAGGTATCGAGGTCGTTCGGCGCCGCCGGGGCATGGGCCGGTGTACGCAGTTGGCCACCCAGTCGGATACCCGTGGCAATCCGGTAGGCGTCGATGCTCTCCAGGGTCTCCACCGACAGCGGGTTTTCGTGCAGCAGGGTGTTGCGATTGGCGGTTTGCAGCCAGGGGTTGGTGAAGACTTCTTCGGGAACGGTAGTGATCCCGTTTGCCTGCAGGTGCAGCTCTGTAAGCACCGGCAGCGCGCTGGCCCCGATGGGCCATTGCGTGATGCCGGTGTTGGCCAGGCGCAGTGTATTCATCTGCAGCATCCGGCTGACATCCGGTGTGAGGGTCAGGTCCGGGTTGTCGTTCAGGTCGAGTTTTTGCAAGTTGACCATGTTTGCCAGGCGCTGCACGGCCTCTTCGGTCAAACGCAGGTCGTTGTCACTCAGGTCAAGGTGGGTGAGGGTGGTCATATCCGTGATCGCGCTGGGCAAGTCCGTGAGGCGACAGTCGACGCGCAATGCCTTGAGCTGGGCGAACTTACTGAGAAATTCCGCCCCCGTGGCAGGGAACGTGTTGCCGGAAATTCGCAGGTATTCAATGTGGCTGAAGCCGCTGGTACCCGTCAGGAAAGACCCCGGCGGCAGACCTTCATCGTCCAGTTGCAACTCCAGTGACGGCACGTTGAACAGGCCGGCGATATAGAACGTCGCGTTTTCGCGCCGCCATGCGCCCCGCAGTTGGTAGGCGATATGGCGTCGCCGGCCACGGTTCATGCCCAAGGGGTCGTTGAGTGCGTTGTCAGCCGGCAGCAAGGTTTCACTCCAGCGGGAAAGCTCCACATCCATGGCCTGGTACTCGGCCTGGCGGCGCTCCAGCTCGATCAGTATTTCCGGGTCCGTCATGTTCAACGACCGCAAGAAGCGCCGTGCGTCGTCGTTGTTGAAGCTGGGGTAAAGCTCCTGGGCCTTGGCCACCAGACTCGGCGGTCGGGGGCCGAAAAAAGACTGGATCTGGCGCCATAGCGGATACACCAGAAACGAACGGTCCAGCCCCATGGCCGGTTGCATCCAGGGCTGCAAGTGCGGGATGTCCAGCAGGCCCTTGATGTCCACGCGACGGGCGAAGGCCAGTTCGGCAAGCTGGTTGCGCAGGTCGGCGATACCGGCTTCGGTGTCCACTTCAAGGACGGCCTGCTCGGCGGCAGTCAAGGTGCTGAGAATGACCCGCAGCAGTCTGATCGAAGGCTGGCCCAAGGCTCGGCCCTGTTGGTCATAGGCTTGATAGCCGTGGGTGGTTCGGGCCACGGTCTTGCGTGATGAACCCACCAGGTAACCCGCCGTTTCCAGCAGGCGCCCCTCGTTGTCCCGTTCACGGATATCGATGCGCAGGCTCCGTGGCCAACCCGGCAGGGAACGCAGCAGGTACAAGGTGATCCTGTCGCTGTCGGCATTGGCGCAGGCGTCTGCATATAAGCCTTCGAAGGCGCGATTCAAGCGCAACTCGTGGCTACTCAGGCGCGCCTGTTCCGAAAGGCGCAGGCTCAACTGGTTTTTCTCGTGCAACTGCTTCAGCTCGCGTGGCGAGGCGTGGCCAAGAATGGCCTTGACCGTGCGGGTCGGCAGGTCTGGATGCCGGGTCTTGAAGCGGCGCTCTTGCTCGGTGCCTTCGGACTCGCTGCGTCGGTAAAGGGACTTGAGGATTTGCGCCCGCTCCCGGTCGGTGTACTCGACGATTTGCGTAATCAGCTCGACCCGGCGCTGTTCCGGGGTCTTCGGTAGCCGGCCCAACAGGCCCTGGACCACATCGTCGTGGGGGACAATGGCGTCCAGCAGCCTGGCGCTTTTGAACTGCGCATCGGTGACCTTCACGACCTGGTCGTTGGGCCGCCGATGCTCAGGGTATTGGTGGGTGACACGATCATTGCTGTCGACAATCTGCAGCACGTGGCTGTCGGGCCAGCCGGGCAGGCTGGAGATCACCAGCAACTGCAGGTCCGGGCGCGCGGAAGGGGAGCCGGGGAACTCATACATTGCCTCGATGAACCGGTTGATTTCCTGGTCGATACGCAGGCGTTTGCAGGTATCGGCCAGCAGCGGCGGCGCCGCCCGGCCGCTGCGGTGTGCCTGGCGCAGTACGTGGGCCGGGGTGTCGGTCAGGGCGAGAAGGGTGCGGGCGGTATCCCGAGGGAATGCGTAGTGGTCGCCCCCAAGACGGTAGAGCAGGCTGTGGTCGTCCCACCCCATGGGATTCTCGCTGGACAGGCGCCAGGCGCCGTCGCCATTGTGCTCCAGGGTTGGCGTGTCGACGCCGATCTTTTGCGGGTGCTTGAGCCGCCACTTGAAGGTCCGCGTGTCATGGACAATCCGGTACCAGGAACCGAACAGGGGCAGATAGTGCTCGCCCCCAAGCGCGAAAATGCCCAGGGCATCCGGCCGCAGGTGGGTCGGCAGTGACAGCGTATGCTCGTACTGCGCCAGCGACCCGTCGGCCAGCCTCACAAAACCCTCCGGGCCGCGCTGGTTGCTCATGTAGTCGCCCAAGGTGACCCGCAGGCCCATGGTGTCGGAGGCACTGCGCATGCCCAATTGTTGCCGCTCATGGGGTTGCAGCACCGAGCTGATGGCCAGGTAGAAACTGTCCACCGCCGGCGATACCGCAATCGTGCCGGCATTGTGCATATCGTAGGCTTCATAGACGCCCTCGCCGTAGTGACGCAGCTCTACAGTGAGGTCGTCAGGACCGCTGCTGGCATACGGCTTGGCGATACGGCCGGCAACCACTTCGGTGATGACGAAATTGCGCTTGAGGCTTCGGCGTATCAACGCCGAGGCGAACTCCCTGGCCCATTGATCGGCATCGTTGTTGAACTGGCGCGGGTGATACAGCGCGTCGATCGCGGCGTCGATACGCAGCGCGGTGCGATGGTTATCCAGCAGTTCGGCAAAGACCGTCGGCAGTCCTCCTTCTCGTAAGTAGGCCTGCTGTTGGCGCGGGGTCAGCGGATGCTGGGCCAATAGACGCTCCAGCATGGCCGGTGACAGTGGGTTATTGAGGTCGCGCAATTTTTTCAGCAGTGGAGTGACGGCGACCGCCGGCGCTGAAGCCTTGAGTGGCAGGAAGCGGCGCACATTGGTGGGTGGCAATGCCTCATGTTTTTCATAACCGGCGTAATTCACCACGGCGGCGAACAATGCCAGGCGTTCGCGACGCGCGAGGGCGGCGACGTCGCGCCGTACCGCCATGATCCGCTGTTCAGGCGTGGCGTCGGGTTGATCCGTGAAGCCCAGTGGTGAGGTGCCCGGTTGCAGGCTGATGACCAGGCTCAACAGGGGGTCGGCCCGATAGGGCGGCTGGCCGTGATCGCCTTCGGCCTGGTAGCTGCCGTTAGCGCTGCGGATGATCGTGATCGTCGTCGAGCCGGGCATCGGCTGCTCGGTCTTGCCGAAGGTTGCGATCACGCTGCGTTGCGGGTCTTGGATGCTCAGCAGGGCGGCGCTGGGCCAATCGGGGAGCTGGGTCAGCAGGCATATCACCACGCTTTCGCCATAGGGAGGCAGGTAGCCGGCTTCATGAAAGCGATTGATGATGTGTTCGATCACCTGGTCGGCCTGCAGGCGTCGCACGCCTTCGATCAGGTTCAACGGTGCCGGTTCGCCGCGCCACACATGCTCCAGGGTATCGCGGGAGGTGGCCGTGCTGCGCAGTGTGCGTTCCAGATCGGCCTGGGCGATAACCGATGCATCGTTGGGCAGCATCTGCTGCAGCAGTTGGGTATCCGACAGGGCTTGGGTGTTGTGCAGGTCGAAGGTCCAGGCTTGCAGCGCCGGGTTGAAGATAATCGGCGGCTTGTACCCGCTGCTGCTGCGCTTGAGGCTGTAGCGCTGCGAGACCTGGTCGTGGACGACCTCTGCCACCAGGGTCTGGTTGTCATGGTGTAGCTTGACGTATTGCCGGTCTTGTACGGTGAACACGCACAGGGCGTCGGCGCGTTTACCCTCGAGCAGGTATTGCTGGCTGTGGGCGTAGGGGCGGGCGTCGGGTTTCCACAGTTCATCCACACCGTCGGGGCGCGTGACTTTGCGCGGGTTGCCCAGCCGGTGCAGGTGTTCGCGCATGCGCTGGCGATGGGCGCTGCCGGCAACGCTGATCAAGCGCCCGCTGATGGCCAGGTCGGCGACATCGCTCAGGGTCGAGGCGAAGCTGCTGGCATCGCCCTTGACCGCTTCATCCAGGCCTGCGCTGACGCTGTAGGTCATGCTGCCCAGTACTGCCAGTTGCATGACCCGGTTCATGCCCGTGACCCCGCCGGGCAGGGGTGTGAGCAGCAGTTGCAGGACTTCGGCGGCAATGGCGGCGGTGGCGTCCTTGACCGCTTGCCAATCGGCTTCGGAACGGCTGTTGGCCAGGGTGTCCAGATCGGCCTGGCAGCGTTGGATCTGGCGGTAAGTCAGGGCTTGCACCAGGGTGACGGCGGGGCCGGTATGCGGGTCGGTGGAGAAGCGCATATCGTTGAGCGTCCGCTCCGGGAACGCCGTGTGAAAGCCATCGTAAAGCCGCCCGGCCAGCCAGCTCATGCCCTCGGGGCGTGGCGCCTGGGTCAGCAACGACTGGAACACCGACAGCCCCACCAACGGCAGTTGCTGGGAAAACCAACCCAGGTCGCCTTGCTGGTGACTGTCCAGCAACTGCTGGCGAAAATCCGCCTCTGCCGCGCGCGCGTCGCTGTGGTGGCGCAACGCCCCGCCGGGGCGGAACGGAAAATAGGACAGCACGCCGAGGCTGGCCACCCTGATCAGCAGCAGCGGTACGGGAATCGCGCTTTCCCAGGGGACGAAAGGCACGGCGATGATGGGCGTGACGCCGGAGGTCAGGCTCAGGCTGTCGACCGGCAGTTGCGGCCCACTGCCTTCGAGCGATGCCGTAAGGCGGTCATACACCTCGCGGGTCAGGCCGTTGCGGGCGCGGTTGCGCCAGGCGTCGAGCACATCGAATTGCAACAGCGCCAGTACCGCCTCGCCCATCAGCCGGCGCAGCGTGCCGTTCTCACCGAGGGTGGCCTGGATTTTCACTTGCAGTTGGTGGCCCAGGTCCAGCTCGCGGGCAATGGCGATGAATGCCTGCGCCGTGAGGCTCAGATCACCGTCTTCGCCCACGACGCGGCTGGCGTCCACCAGGCTGTAGCCGGAGTCCTGGCGGATCGAAGTGGTGAAACCAAAATTCAGGCAGGCGGCTTCCCATAACGACAGGCTCTTGACGTGTTCGATGTTGCGCAGATCCCTATCGGAGCGACGGGGCACGCGGACGTGGCTGCCCGGCTGCCGGTCCCAGGGCAAGGGTTGCTCGACCTTTTCCAGGTAGGTGGTCTCGAAGCGATAGTGCTCCGGATCGCGCCCACCGATTCGGTTACGCAACTGCGCCAGGCCATCTGTCTTGAAGCTGCGTACCACCCGCTCCTTTTCGGCCTCAACCGCGGCCAGGGCCGCCAGGGCGTTGCGTTGCAAGCGCAGGAAACGTGGTTTTTCCTCGGCGTCCAGGCCCTCCAGGGCTTGCAGGACATTACGCTGGATCAGTGCCAGTGCCTGTTGCTGGGACCAGGCGGTACTTGATTGCAGATTGCCGGACAGGCCGTTGAGTAATTGATGAGTCGGCATGCGCTCTACCTTTCACGATAAGTGGAAGGCAGATGGAACCATCGCGCATGCCGGCGCCGGGGCTATCTATTTAAAGGCCGGTGCATCGCCGCGCAGCGTCTGGTCCAGACGCTTGTTGAACTCCAGCCATGCCGCCAGCCCGGCCATCAGCGCCAGCCCCAGCAGTGCGCTGAAAATCTGCATTGGCCAGGCATCCTCGGCCTGGGCGTTGAGCATGTCTGCCAGCGGCGCCAGCAGCACGCCGAGGCAGAACACCTCCAGGGAGTAGCGGCCCATGCGGCAGCTTTGCTCGGCCAGCCAGTTTTGCGTCCAGCCGCGACCCGGCAACAGTTTGGCGGTGACATAGGCCAGGGCCAGGAAGTGCAGCAGGCGTAGCGGCGAAAGGTCGGTCTTGCTGATGGGGTAGATCAGGTCGCTGAGCCAGGACGGCATCACCGCGTCATGCACCTCGGGCCAGCGCCACGACAGCGTCAGCACACACGCCACCACGGTGTACACCGCCGCCGCCAGGAACAACGGCTGGCGCTTGAGCGGGCGCTGTTCCGGCGGGCGCGCTTGGCTGGCATGCAGCGCCGCCGCGCCACCGAGGATAAACAGGAACTGCCACGTCACCGGGTTGAAGTACCACACACCGTCGGCAATCGCGCGCAGGTTCCAGCCCATCCAGGGCGCCAGCAGATACACGGTCGCCGACGCGGCCACCACCAGCCAGGTCCTGCGCAACAGCAGCGGCAACACCAGCGGCAATCCGGCAAGCAGCACGATATACAGCGGCAGCGGGTCCATCAGGTTGGGTTTGAAGCGCAGCAGCAACTCATCGGTCAGGGCCTGTTGCGGGTGGGTGACGAAGTGCGTCAGGCCCATCTCCTCGACCAGGTCGCGGGTTTCCACATGGCTGTTGGCGAAGAACACGATGCCCATCAGCATCGCCAGCAGGAAGATATGCACCACGTACAACACCCAGGCGCGGCGCAGGATTTTCAGTGCGGCAATCCAGTAGCCGTCACGTTGCAGGATCTTGCCGTAGGCCAGGACGGCGGCGTAACCCGCGAGGAATACAAAGACCTCCGCCGCATCGCTGAAGCCGAAATTTCGCAGGGTGATCTGGCCGAGAGGATTGTGGGGGACGTGATCCCAGAAAATGAAGATCAACGCCAGGCCCCGAAAAAAATCGATGCGTGGGTCGCGTCCGTTCAGCATGGCAGCGGGCTCTTGAACAAAAGGTTTAGTAATGACAGGCGAACGCGCGCGTCGTCGTACGCCGCACGTCGGGCGGGCGCAGGTTGGCGTTATTTGTAAGTAATTGCAAAGGTTGGGTATTACTGAATGTCTCTAGGCATCAATGATCACCAGTAGCCCGGCGATTGCAGCGAAGTCCAGTAACGGCATGTGAATTTCCTTGTTTCAACGATGCCGTCGGTGGTCCGGTTCAGCGGGGAAAGGGGGGGCTAGAACGCATTCATCAACAGTACTGTGCACGGCTTGGCTTGGTGCTCGTTGATCTGCGGCACCAGCCGGGTGAAGTGTTCGGTCCGGCAATGGGTGTCGAGCGCGGCCTGGTCGGGCCATTGCTCGATGAAAATGAAGTGCCCTGGGTCTTTCTGATCGACAAACAGATCGTACGAAATGCACAGCGGTTCCTGGCGGGTTTTTTCCACCAGTTCGGCGTACCAGGGGCGCACGGTGTCGAGGTATTCGGGTTTGATGAAATCTTCGGCGATGACTTTCAACACGATCTGGGTCCTTTAAGCAGCGTCGACTTCATGGGGCTCAAAACTGTCCGCCCGCGCCATTTGCCACATGCGTGAATAAAACTCGCCAGTGACCTCGCCGGTGAGCAATTCGCCAGGCTTGAGGAACACATGCAACTGCGAGAACAGCTTGATCTCGGTCGCCGACATGCGCCGTACCAAGTGTTTGGCCGACAGCTGCGACGGATGGTCCAAACCTGCCGCCGCGAGCATCTCGGCCAGGGCCTTGAGGGTGTTGCGGTGGAAGTTGAACACGCGCTGGGCCTTGTCCGGTACCACCAGGGCGCGTTGGCGCAATGGGTCCTGGGTGGCGACGCCGGTCGGGCATTTGTTGGTGTGACAGCTTTGGGACTGAATGCAGCCGATGGCGAACATGAAGCCACGCGCCGAGTTGGCCCAGTCGGCGCCGATGGCCAGCACGCTGGCGATGTCGAAGGCGCTGACGATCTTGCCGCTGGCACCGAGCTTGATCTTGTCGCGCAGGTTCAGGCCCACCAGGGTGTTGTGCACGAACAACAGGCCTTCGCGCAGCGGCACGCCGATATGGTCGGTGAACTCCACGGGCGCCGCGCCAGTACCGCCTTCCTTGCCGTCCACCACGATAAAGTCCGGGAGGATGCCGGTTTCGAGCATGGCCTTGGCAATGCCCATGAACTCCCACGGGTGGCCCAGGCAGAACTTGAAGCCCACCGGCTTGCCGCCGGACAGTTCGCGCAGTTGCGCGATGAACTGCATCAACTCGACAGGGGTAGAGAAGGCGCTGTGACGCGACGGCGAGATGCAGTCTTCGCCCATCATGATGCCGCGCGTTTCGGCAATCTCTTTAGTCACCTTGTGCTTGGGCAGGATGCCGCCGTGGCCGGGTTTTGCGCCCTGGCTCATCTTGATTTCGATCATGCGCACCTGCGGGTTTTGCGCCTGCACCGCAAAGCGCTCCGGGTCGAAGCGGCCGTCGCTGGTGCGGCAGCCGAAGTAGCCGCTGCCCAATTCCCAGGTCAGGTCGCCGCCGTTTTCGCGGTGATAGGGGCTGATGCTGCCTTCGCCGGTGTCATGGGCGAAATTGCCGAGCTTGGCGCCCTGGTTGAGTGCGCGGATCGCATTGGCGCTCAACGAGCCAAAGCTCATCGCCGAGATATTGAACACCGACGCCGAATACGGCTGCGTGCATTGCGGACCACCGACCATCACGCGAAAGGCACTGGGGTCGCTCAGCGGCGCGGGGCGCATGGAGTGGCCGATAAATTCGAAACCCAGTTGGTACACATCGATCAGGGTGCCGAAGGGTTTGTCGGCCGTTTCGTTCTTGGCGCGCGAATACACCAGCGAGCGTTGCGAGCGCGAGAAGGGCAGGGCGTCGCTGTCGGACTCCAGCAGGTACTGGCGGATTTCCGGGCGGATGGCTTCTACCAGGTAACGGATATTGCCCAGGATCGGGTAGTTGCGGCGCACCGCGTGGGGGCTTTGCAACAGGTCGAAAATACCGATCAGGCTCAACACACCGGTGACCAGGGTGATGGGCCACAGCCATTCGTGTTGGATAAAGGGGAGGCTGGCGAGGGTGAAAATGGCGCACACGGCAAAGAAGGCGTAACGGCTTAGCAAGGACAGGCTCATACGGTTTCCTTGGGTTCGGACTCTCAGGTCGATCCGGCATTCTGCGCCAGTAACGAAACGCCAGACAACCTGCAGGTGTGCTCAGTTTGATCCCCGTGATGGGACAGACTGGCCCGAAATAGACAATGCGCGGCTATCGGTCAGTTCAAACCGGGCCTGGTTTTCGGTGGTCGAATCTGCCCCGACGAAGACGGTGAACGTGCCGGCCTCAACCACCGGCGAAAAATCGCGGTCCAGCAGGGCGAAGTCCTCTTGATCAAGGGTAAAGGTCAGGTCCCGAGCCTCGCCGGGCGCCAAGTGCACTTTGCGAAAGCCGCGTAATTGGCGAACCGGGCGGGTCACGCTGGCGACATCATCGCGCAGGTACAACTGCACGATTTCTTCGCCTGAGCGCGCTCCGGTATTGGTGACGGTGACCGATACGGCCAACGCTTGGGTGGACGCCAGCCGCTGTGCGCTGAGCCGCGGCGGGGAGTAGCTGAACGAGGTGTAGCTGAGGCCGAAGCCGAAGGGGTACAGCGGCGCCCAGTGCTCATCGATGTAGCCGGAGACATACCTCTCATCGCCGCTGGGCGGACGACCGGTGCGCTTGTGCGCGTAGTAGAGGGGGATCTGCCCCACGCTGCGCGGGAACGTGATCGGCAGTTTGCCGCTGGGGTTGACGTCACCGAACAGGATATCGGCCACGGCATTGCCCATCTCACTGCCCAGGAACCAGGTTTCCAGCAGCGCCGGCGCCTGGCGCACGGTCTGCGAGAGCACCAACGGGCGGCCATTCATCAGCAGGATGACCACGGGTTTGCCGCTGTCCAGCAGGGTACGCAACAGCGTCTCCTGGCCACCCGGCAAGCCCAGATTCGCGCGACTGCGGGCTTCGCCGCTCTGATCTGCGTGCTCGCCAAGTACGGCGACCACCACCTCGGCAGCGCGGGCGGCCTGCTGGAGCTCGATAAGGTTCTGAGTCTCGTTGCTGATGGGCGAAGCGCCGGGCAGGTAAACCACCTCAGTGTCAGGCGCGACAGCGCGGCGTATGCCCTGCAAGACCGTGATCGAATCTTCGGGATGACCCGCCAAGGCCCATGGGCCGATCGTGGCCTCGGCATCCGTGGCCAGGCTGCCGACCACCAGCACGTTACGCAGGTGCTTGGACAGCGGCAGCAGGGCATCGGTGTTTTTCAACAAGACAATCGACTTCTGCGCGGCCTCGCGCGCCAGTGCCCGGTGCTGCGGTGTCAGCACATTGGCCTGTTGCCGTGCCTCGTCGCTGTAGCGGTAGGGATCTTCAAGCAGTCCCAGGCGCTGCTTGGCCTGAAGTACGCGGCGCACCGCATCGTCCACGGCGGTCAGGGGAACCTGGCCATTGCGCACCAGCGTGGGCAGGTATTGGCGGTAAGTCTGGCTGGCCATGTCGATGTCCACACCGGCGTTGAACGCCAGCCTTGCCCGGTCGGCCGGAGCGCCGGCGATGCCGTGCCGGCTCAGCTCCCAGAGGGCGTTGAAGTCACTGACAATGAGGCCACGGAACTGCCACTGATTGCGCAGCACACCGGTCAACAAGGCGCTGTTGCTGTGCAGGGGTGTCCCGGCCAGCTCGTTGAACGCGGGCATGATCCCATCGACGCCAGCTGCTATAGCCGCCTGGAAAGGCGGCAAATACACTTCCCGCAACGTGCGTTCCGACACGTCAGCGACGTTGTAGTCGCGCCCGCCTTCCGCCGCGCCGTAGGTCACGAAGTGTTTCGCGGTCGCCAGCATAAATGAGGGGGCTGGAGGCCCGGGACCATGGAACCCCAGCACTTTAGCGCTGGCCAGCGCCGCGCCCAGGAACGGATCTTCGCCGGTACCTTCCACCACGCGACCCCAGCGCGGGTCGCGGGCAATGTCGATCATCGGGGCGAAGGTCCAATGCACGCCGCTGGCCGTCGCTTCAACGGCCGCCGCGCGAGCGGTCCGTTGTGCCAGGTCGGGGTCCCAGGCCGCGGCTTCTGCCAGCGGCACGGGAAATACGGTACGAAAACCGTGAATCACATCGAACGCAAACAACAGCGGTATATGCAGGCGCGAACGCGTGACGACCTGTTCCTGCAACCGGCGAGTCCGCTCGAAACCGTAGACGCCGAGGACCGAACCAACGGTGTGCATGGGCAGTTGCGTCAATTCGCCCTGGTCAATGACGGGGCCGGTAGGCGTGTCCTGGACGCCGAGTTGGTTGAGCTGGCCAACTTTTTCTTCGAGTGTCATCTGCTGCAACAAGCGCTCGACGGGATCTTGCTCGCCGGCGTGGAGAGCGCTGCCGCTGAGACTGAACGCCAGGTAGCACAGTGCCAATTTGCTATAGAGCCTCACGGGCGATTGCCGGTGTCAGCCGTTGAAGGGGTACCGATTGCCGTCGATTCCGAATTGAAGGGATGGTACTGATACAGCCAGGTCTCTGACAGCGGCTGGCCGTCAAGGCGCAGGAAAAGGCGCAGTTCCACCGGGTCCTTGCCGTCGACGCTCAAATCGAACTGTGCTCGCCAATGGCCGGCGACGTCGTCCGGCACCGCTTCGGTAAAAACCTGGCTGAGCTCGCCTCTGGAGCAACTGATCACGGCCTCGGGCTTGACCCCTGGCGCGAGTTTTTCCAAGGGTGCGCCTTGGAATTCGACCACGAATTTACGCACACCCACAGCGCGCGGCTGGCCCGGTTGGCCGCCTTTGCCCAGGCGTGTGGCCACGCACACTGCCAGTGGCGAAACGTAGGGCTCCCGGGCCAGCCAGTGCAGGCGATAACGCAGCGCATAGCGGTTGCCCGCTTCGGCTGGCGCCGAGGGCACCCACATTGCGACGATGTTGTCGTGGATCTCGTCGTCGGTGCCGTTTTCCATCAGTTGCACGCTGCCTTCGCCCCAATCGCCCAACGGCTCGACCCACAGGCTGGAACGCCGCTGGTAATTCACACCATCGAGGTAGTGGTCAAAATTGCGGTCGCGTTGTAGCAGGCCGAAGCCCTTCGGTTGACGATCGCTGAACGCCGAAACCAGGGTGCGTGGCGGGTTGTTCAGGGGGCGCCAGATACGTTCTCCGCTGCCGGTCCACAGCGCCAGGCCGTCACTGTCGTGGACCTCGGGGCGCCAGTCGGCGGCGGTGCGCTTGGCGGTTTCACTGAACCAGAACATCGAGGTCAGCGGCGCAATGCCCAGCCGGCTGACGTTCTTGCGCAGGAAAAACGTGCAGTCGATGTCCATGACCACGCCCTGTGTGCGGTGGATCTCGAAACGGTAGGCGCCGCAGATACTGGGACCGTCGAGCCGCGCATAGAGGGTCATGGCGTTTGCGTGTGGGTGCTTTGGCGGCTCGAACCAGATGTGGGTGAAGTCGGGAAATTCTTCGGCCTTGCCGGCTTGTGCCACGTCCAGGGCAATCGCCCGTGCCGATAGACCGTACTGGTACAACTCGCCGATGGCCCGGAAGTACGATGCGCCAAGAAAGGCCACCCAGTCGTTCTGTTGCCACGCCAGCCTGGCCTGGTCGCCCAGGCGGCTTTCCTGGATACGGAAACCGGCGAACCCACTGTTACGGGGCAAGGCATGGGCCGGGCTGTCGCCTGGCATATCGAAGTGCGCCGGGTCGTAGACGATCTCGCGGGCGATGCCGTTGTCCAGGACATACATCCTCACGGGCGTGCGAAAAAACGACCCCAGGTGAAAGAACGTCACAGGGAACTTACCCGGGCCTTTGGCGAACAGGGCGCGCTCGGGTTTGAAGCGGATCTGGCCGTGGGCGGTGTAGTCGAGTCTCGCCAGCAGCGTGGCCGATGCGGTGCTGGGGTAGGTGTAAGGTTTCAAGGCATCGGCTTGTGCCTGTTCGATCAAGTCTTCGAAGGAAAAAGCGCGTGACTGGTCGGTTGTATTGGCCGCCTGGGCGCCCCTGCCCAGAGGCATGAGCAGGACGCCCAGTGAAGCGTATGTGAGGAACTCGCGGCGCGTAGACATGGTGTCCTTTCCTTCGACGATGAGGGGCCGGGCCTCACGTTCAGCACGCCACCGGCATGCAACCGTGTTGCTTGTGTGGAGTGTCGAGTCGGGAAAAGGGTCTGTCTACTGTCAGAAATAACAGGTTGCGAGGGCAGGCAGATCAACGCTCTGAGCAGGTTTTTTTAAAGGTCGATCGTTCATGCTGCGTCTGCTGCGAAATCGCGGCCAAGGCTTGGCCACGCAGGTGCCCATTTCAGAGGCCTTGGCGCGCGGAACTCATAGGTCGTCCCTGGCCACTTAAACGGGAGTTCCTCCACCTTTCCCAAAGTGAGCCGACCATGAATATCAATACTGCCCTGACCTCTTTGGACCTCCTGGCACGCTTTGCCCAGCCGCCGCAGGTGCCTTCTACCGCGCCTCCTTCTGCGTCAGACAGCACGCCGCTCTATACGTCGACACGCCGCGAATCTGCACCCGCCATGTCCAATGACAACGCGTTGGTCAAGGCCAGGCTCGATCGGCAACTGGCACCGTCATTGGGTTCTACTCACCGGGCTCCATCGGCGCAGACGCCCGAAGCCGCAGAGCGCAGCGGGATACAAAAGGCGAGTGGCGACATTGCTCGGCACACCTGGTTTATTCCCGGCTTGAGCAACATGCTTCATGGGGTGGAAAAGTCAGATGGCAGCGTAGACGGGATGATGGAAGGGCTGAAAAGCGGCCTTGATAAAACCCTGAAGACGGGTTTGGCCACAGCGATTGCGGGGGCCACGAGGGGCGATTGGTTGTCGGTTATAAACGGATACGGGCAAGCGGTCGCCCATAACGAGTCCACGCCCAAGTCGGTCAAGTCGATGTTGGGCTGACCCAGGCGCTGGGGGGGCACGTTCGTTTGCGCTGCCGGGCTTGCAGGAGCACTGAAAACAGCGCCGACTGGGATTTGATCCCCCGCATTCGAGCGATGTCCTTACTGGCGGGGCCGCTGAGCGTCAAGCGGCCTACGTTCAGTTCGCGGAGGGCGTGTCCTACGTCGTCGTCTGCCGAATCGGCAATACCACGCGAAACGTCGTCCCCTTGCCCAGCTCACTGCTGACAGAGATATCGCCATGGTGTTTCTTGACGATGCCGTAGGAGAGTGACAGCCCCAACCCCGTGCCTTCGCCCACCGGCTTGGTGGTGAAAAACGGGTCGAAGATTTTCTGTATCGCCTCGGGGGCAATCCCGCAGCCGTTGTCCGCCACTTCCAGCCACACGTTCTCGCCTTCCACACCGTTGCTGAGGGTGATGATGCCGCGTTCCGGCCCCATGGCCTGCGCCGCATTGATCACCAGGTTCATCACCACCTGGTTGAGCTGCGAGGCCAGGCATTCGATCTCTGGCAGCGGCGCGTAGTGCTTGACCACATCGGCCTTGTACTTGAGTTCGCTGGCAACGATGTTCAGTGTCGAATCGATGCCTTGTTGCAGGTTTGCAAATTGCCAGGTCTGGTCGTTGTCCACCCGCGAAAAGTTTTTCAGGTCCTTGACGATCTGCGCCACGCGACCGATGCCTTCCTTGGACTCGTGGATCAATATCGGAATGTCGTCCTGTAGAAAGTCCAGTTCCAGGCGGGTGCGCAATGCCTTGAGCTGCGCGTGCTGTTCACCCGTGGCGAGGGTTTCTTCGGCCTGCTGGTAAGCCTCCAGCATCTGTTGCAACTGGTTGAAGTAGCCGTCGAGCGTGCTGAGATTGGACGAGATAAAGCCTACCGGGTTGTTGATCTCATGGGCCACGCCCGCGGCGAGCTGCCCCAGCGAGGCGAGTTTTTCCGACTGCACCAGTTGGCTTTCCAGGTGCTTGCGCTCTTCGATTTCCTGCTGCAGCGCTTGCGTGCGTTGTTCCACCTGCCGTTCCAGCTGGCTGGTTTGCAGGGTGGCGCGACGGGCCATGTCCCATTTATTGCTCAGGGTGTTGGCCATCTGCTGGACTTCGATGTTGTCGAACGGCTTTTTCAGGATCAGCAAGCGATCATGACCGTGCAGGCGATCCAGCAGGTCTTCCCAGGAATAGTCCGAGTACGCGGTGCACACCACCACTTGCAGGTCGGGGGCGACTTTCCAGAGTTCTTCTATGGTCTTCGCACCGTCCCAGCCTTGGGGCATACGCATGTCGACAAACGCCAGGGCATAGGGCTTTTGTTGCGCCATGGCGGTGATGAGCAACTGCAGGCCTTCTTCGCCGCCGTAGGCCGAGTGCAGGTCGAACACCTGGGCCTGGGCTTTGGCTGTATCGCCGAAGAGTGCCGACTCCATGTCGTCCAGCACCTGGTTGGATTCAACGGCAGGCATCAGGATCTTGCGGAAATCGTCGTGAATCGACGGCGTGTCATCAATCAGCAGGATGCGCCGGTTGGGAGGCTGGTTCATACGGGGCTTCCGGCAGGAGTGAGGGGGATTGTCAGGGTGAATATCGCACCTTGGCCCGGCCCGTCGCTATGGGCGGTGAGCCGTCCATTCATTTCCACGGCGGCCAGTGCGCAGCTGTGCAGGCCGAAGCCGTGGCCTTCCTTGCGGGTGGTAAAACCGTGGGTGAAGATGCGCGTCATATTTTCTGCGGGTATACCTTCGCCCTCGTCCTTCACGCTGATCTGCAGAGTGTCTTCATCCAGCTGCTGGACCGTCAGGGTCATCTGCCGTGGCCGGTCGGTGAGGTTGGACATGGCGTACTTGGCGTTGCTGATCAGGTTGACCATGATCAGCAGCAAGCGATGTTTGTCGCCGAGGACTTCCGGAACCTGCCCGTAGTGCTTGACCACCGTGACATTGTGCCGGCTCAGTGCCCCCGCGTTCATGCGCAGGGCGTCTTCCATCAAGGTGCTGATCTGCACCGGCTCCTTCAGTGAGGCTGCACCCGCATAGGATTGTTGGGTGGAGACGATGTCCTTGATGTGGTCCACGCTTTTGCTCAACTGCGCCAGTTCCTCGATCAGGCCTTGTTGCTCGACGGCAATGGCGTCCACCAACTGGTTCAAGTAGCCGGGCAGCAGTTTGCCCTTTTCATCCTCGGTGATAAAGGTGCCCAGGTCGGCCTGGCGCTCATTGATCAACTGCATGGCTTTGCCCAGGCCCATCGCCTTGCTGCTGCGCAGTTTGCGGGTGACCAGGTCGGCGGAGATGTTCACGCTGTTAAGCACGTTGCCGACATTGTGCAGCACGTTGGTGGCGATCTCTGCCATGCCGGCCTGGCGCGCGCTGTCCATCAGCTCGGTTTGGGCATTCTTGAGCTGTTGGGTGCGCCGCTCCACGCGCTGTTCCAGGGTTTCGTTCACCGCCTGCAAGGCGCGATTGACGCGGTTGATCTCGGCGAAACTGCGCAGCAAGCGAATCGTCAGGTACAGCAGCAAGGCCACCAGCAGGGTCGAGAACACCAGCAGGTAGCGGTGGTATTGCTGTTCGACAAGGTCGAGGGCCTGTTGGTCCTGGTTGAGGTGGTTGGTCAGGTCATCCAGGCGTTCGGCAACCGGGATGGCGGCGATCTCTTCGAGCAAGGTGTTCACCACCGGCTGCTCGCGCAGGATCAGTTCGATGTGATTGCTCAGGATCTCCACCGGGGCGCGGAACTCGCTGGGCAGCAGTTCCTTGTTGACTGCCAGCTTGCCCAGGCCGACGAGGATGTCGGCGGCGCGCTCTTGGGTGGTGACCAGGGCGAATTCCAGGCTGCTGAGCAGCAAGTCGTAGGTGTCGGTGGCCACGCTTTGCAGTTGCGGTTTTGTATCGTCGTTCACCTGGTTGAACTGCGCCTGGATATCGTCTTCGGCGGTCGGCAGGAAGGCCAGGGAGTTGCGCAACACGGCATTGTGGGACTTGAACTGGTCGATGCGCCGGGCCTTTTCCTGGATGGCCGCTTGATAAGCCTGCCGGCTGGCTTGCCAGGCGGGCAGGTCTTGCGGGCTGTGGTACGAGTCGTGCGCTTCCAGCTCGGCCCACAGCCGCGTCATTTCTGTCAGAGGCGCCACCAGGGGGTCGTAATTGTGGGTGATGGCGATCCTGGCCTTGAGCACTTCGCTGTCCCACTGGGCGTTGAGTTGTTGCAGCTGCCGGATCAGGTCCCGGGAGTGGGTGTAGGAAGACGCCTGGTCGCTGGACGACTTGACGTACAGGAAGATCAGCGTCGAGGCCAGCAACAGGGTGATGAACCCCAAGGCCAACTGGCTGGCGCGGCGGCGATAGAGGGTCATGACAATCTGCTCATAAAGGCTTGCCCAACCATTCGCCGGTCAGGGTCTTGAGAAACTGGATAATCAGGTCTTTATCCTCTTGTGAGGGGTTGCGTCCCAGTTGGTACTTGAACATGACGTCAACCGCTTCTTCCAGGGTCCTGGCCGAGGCATCGTGAAAATACGGCGCCGTGACCGCGACGTTGCGCAGGCTGGGCACCTTGAACACGTGGCGGTCTTCTTCATCCTTGGTCAGCAGGTAGCGCCCCAGGTCCGACTCGACGGGGTTGCCGCGTGCCTTGAAGTAGTCGCCCATCACGCCGAACTTCTGGAACATGTTGCCGCCGATGTTGATGCCCTGGTGACAGGCGATGCAGCCGTAATCCTTGAAGCGCTGGTAGCCGTACTTTTCCTGGATCGTGAGGATTTCCGTGTTGCCCAGCAGGTACTGGTCAAACCGTGAGTTGGGCGTCAGCAGCGTGCGTTCATAGGTGGCCAGGGCATTTTGCACATTGGCCGCGGTGATGCCATCGGGGTAGGTCTGTTTGAACGCTGCCTGGTAGGCGGGCAGGGCGGTCAGGTTCTGCACCACGGTTTTCCAGTCGCTGCCCATTTCCACCGGGCTGATGACCACCTGCTCGACCTGCGCTTCCAGGGTATCCACCCGGCCATTCCAGAACTGTTTGAAGTTCAGGCTGGCGTTGAATACCGAAGGCGTATTGATTTCCACGGGCTTGCCGTCGAAACCCAGGGAGAAGGGTTTCGTGTCGGCGCCCCCGGATTCGAGGTGATGGCAGCTGGCACAGGACAGTGTGTTGTTGACCGACAAGCGCGGCTCATTGAACAGTTGGCGCCCCAGCTCGACCTTGGCCGGGTCGAGTGGCGGCACCGGCGGCATGGGTTTGAGCGCTTCGTCGAGCGGCGCGGCCGTCACGGTCATCCCCAGGCACAGCCCCAACGAGAGGGTGAGGCCGAAACGGTAGGTTGAAACGTCGCTCAAGCGAGCACTCCTTGCAGGCATAGGGCTATTGGTCGGGCATCAGTGTGGGGCTGCCCACCTGCAGTAACTGGGCGAAATCCTTCGCAGGTACGGCCTTGCTGAACAGAAAACCCTGGCCTTCTTCGCAGTGCTGGGCTCTCAGGAAGTTCAGCTGTTCGACGGTCTCCACCCCTTCGGCGATGATGTTCAGCTCCAGGCTCTTGCCCATGCCGATGATAGCGCTGATCAGTTGCGCGTCCTGGCTATTTTCGTGCAGCCCGCGCACGAATGATTGGTCGATCTTCAGCACATCGATGGGAAAGCGTCGCAGGTAGCTGAGGCTGGAGTAGCCGGTGCCGAAATCATCCAGGGCCAGGCGCACGCCCATGGCCTTGATCCGGTTCAGGATATCGACCGTATCGTCGACATTCTGCATCAGTACGCTTTCGGTGATTTCCAGCTCCAGCTGGTTGGGCGGCAGGCCGGTCTGCTTGAGGATGGCGGCCAGGTTGTCGACAAACTCGCGCTGGCGGAAGTCGATGGCCGAGATGTTCACCGAGATGCGCAGCGGCGCCAGGCCCATGGTGCGCCAGGCCTGTGCCTGTTCGCAGGCGTGGCGCAGCACCCACTGGGTCAAGGGGACGATCAGCCCGCTGTCTTCGGCCACCGGAATGAAGTCGGCCGGGTGGACCCAGCCCGAGCGCGGTTGAAACCAGCGGATCAGCGCCTCTGCGCCGAGGATCCGTCCGGTTTTCAGGTCCAGCTTGGGCTGGTAGTGCAGCGCAAACTCATCGTGTTCCAGGGCCTGGCGGATCGCGCTTTCCAGGTTCTGTTGATGCTGGGCGCGCAGGTTCATGTCTTCGGTGTAGAAACTCAGATCGTCCGGGCCACGCTCCTTGGTGGTGTGCATGGCGGTTTCGGCGTGCTTGATCAGCTCCACCGCAGTGCTGCTGTCATTCGGATAGAGGCTGATGCCCAGGCTGGCGGTGACGCTCAGGTCGTGCCCCGCGACATGGCGGGTGACGCTGATGGCCTTGAGTACCTTCTGGGCGATGTGCTGGGTTTGTTGGGGATGCTGGACATCATTGAGCAGGATCACAAACTCGTCCGAGCCATAGCGAAACACCGAATCCGACGCCCGAACGGCCGCCACCAGGCTTTGGCTGACCTGCTGGAGCACCTCATCTCCCACCGGATAACCCAGGGCGTTGTTGATGCGCTTGAAGCGGTCGAGCCCGATAAACATCACCGCCAGTTGCGTGTCATGGCGTCGGCCCAGGGCAATGGCCTGGGTCAGGCGGTCGCCCAGCAACGTGCTGTTGGGCAACTCCGTGAGCGCGTCGTATTGCAGCAGGTGCGAGACTTTCAGCAACTCCTGCACGCGGTCCTCAATCGTGCGTTCGAGCCCGATCACCTTAAGGGCGGCATCCTGGGCGAGCTGCCATTTCCAGGTCAGGGCGCTGGCCATCTGGCGGATTTCCAGGTGGTCGAAGGGCTTCTTCAGGATCAGCAACTGGTCGTTGTACTTCAATCGCGCTTCGATCGCTTCAAACGAATAGTCGGAATAGGCGGTGCACAGGGCGATCTGCAGGTTGGGATCGACGTTCCACAACTGCTCGATGGTTTCCAGGCCGTCCCAGCCAGGCGGCATGCGCATGTCGATGAACGCCATGGCATAGGGCGCATTGGCTGCCAGGGCCCGATTCACCAGATCCAGGGCTTCCTGGCCCTGGTAGGCGGAGTCCAGCACAAACGCCTGGCGCACAACCGTCGTGGTGCCGAACAGGGTTTGCTCAAGGGTGTCCAGGGAAGCCTCGCCGTCTGTGTCGGCGCAGAGGATCTTGCGAAAGTCCTGGTGGATGGATGTGGTGTCATCGACGATCAGAATTCGCCGATTGGCCCGTCCTGAGTCCGGGGTCATGACGCACTCCACAGCTGCAAGCGACTCGACGACATAACGATTCCTTCCCTGATTGCAAAGATGAGTGAGACGCCCACTTAAGGTGACAGCATAGTCGAGCTCCCTTGATATCGACGGCCAGTTGGCGTCAAATCAGTGCAGGCTTTTGCATGTATACACACCGCGTCGACCGGCTTTGCCCTTCCAGAGACGGAGGCGGCATGGCACAAGTGTATAAATCGGCTCAATTTTGTTTAATTTGAAGGCGCAGTCAGCATGGATGAACAACTCGCTAAACAGCCCACTATTTTGCTGGTCGACGACGAAGAGTCGATCCTCAACAGCCTGCGTCGGCTGCTGCGTGGCCAGCCTTTCGATGTGGTGCTGGCCGGCAGCGGTGCCCAAGCCCTGGAAATAATGGCGGCCCAGCCCATCGACCTGATCATGAGCGATGCGCGTATGCCTGGCATGGACGGCGCGCAATTGCTGGCCGAAGTCCATCGGTTGTACCCCGGCACCTGCCGTATCCTGTTGACCGGTTACGCCGATCTGCCGACGATCATCAAGGCGATCAACGAAGGGCAGATCCACCGCTATATCGGCAAGCCCTGGAACGACGACGAACTCAAGCTGATCCTCCTGCAGACCCTGGATCATCAGCGCCTGGAGCGCTTGACCCTGGAGCAGAACGAACAGCTCAAGGTGCTCAACGCCACACTCGAAAAACGGGTGGCGGCGCGCACGTCCGAGTTGCAGCAAACCGCCGACATGCTCGACCTTGCCTACGACGAGCTAAAGCGCAGCTACGTGACCGGCACTGAAGTGTTTTCGTTGTTGGCCAACCTGCGCCTGCCCAAGAACAAACAGACCAATCGTCCGCTGATCGAACTGGTGCGCGTGTACTGCGCCGCCCAGTACATGGACGAAGCCAGTTCGCGCGACCTGGCCATGGCTGCCGCGTTGTACAACATCGGCAAGCTGAGCTGGAGCGACAGCATGTTGATCGAGCCGGCCGACAAGCTGCACAGCACCGATCGCGAGCGCTACCGTGGCTATCCGGCCCAGAGCGAATCGCTGCTGATGACCCTGGAGCCGATGAAGGATGCCGCGCGGATCATTCGTCATCACCAGGAGCGCTGGGACGGCAGCGGTTTTCCCGACCACCTCAAGGGCGATGCGATTCCGTTTGGTTCGCGCCTGCTGAAACTGGCGGTGGACTTCATCGAGTTGCAGAAGGGGTTGATCCTTGAGCGGCAGATGAACAGCGATGAGGCATTGTTGTACATCCGCAAATATGCCGGGCGCCTCTACGATCCGGAGCTGGTCGAGGACTTCATCCTGGCCTGCGCCGCGTTTCTCAGTGATGTGACCCTGGGCGACCCCACCGTCAAGGTGCTCACCACCCGTGAGCTGGAAGAAGGCATGGTCCTGGCGCGCAACCTCAACGCCGATAACGGCATGTTGCTGCTCAATGCCGGCAAGGTGTTGAACCTGCCGTTGGTGGACAAGCTGATTGCGTTTGAGGCGATGGAAGGCGCCAAGTACAGCGTGTTTATCAAGGAGCCGGACGAGACCGACGCGGTGCTTCATTAATTTTCATTTTTTGAGTTCAAGGTTTTCAGTTCATGCCTAGCACTATCCGTATCGCCGCTGCCCTGCTGATCGGCAGCGATGGCCACACCCTGCTGGTACGCAAGCGCGGCACCCAGGCCTTTATGCAACCCGGTGGCAAGATCGACGCCGGTGAGCAGCCCGCCGAGGCCCTGGCCCGCGAGCTGTACGAAGAGCTGAACCTGCGCATCACGCCCGGTGACGCGGTCTACCTCGGTCACTTCTCGGCCCCAGCAGCCAACGAACCGGGATTCACCGTGGACGCTGAATTGTTCCAGGTGCAGATCGATGGTCCGGTCAGCCCGGCCGCTGAAATCGAAGAGGTGCGCTGGATCGACCCTGCCGGTGATGGTGGCCTGGTTCTGGCGCCCTTGACCCGTGACCTGATCCTGCCGTTTTACCGTGCGTCACTGACCACGCCGGCCTGACGCGAATGAGCGTCCGTGCGCTGGGGGCCAACGATGCCGAAGCTTATCGGGCGTTGATGCTGGAAGCTTACGGCGCCTATCCCCAGGCGTTCACTTCCAGTGTGGCCGAGCGTGCAGCCATGCCGTTGAGCTGGTGGGAAAAGCGCCTGGAGAGTCCGCTGGATCGCTTGCTCGGCGCGTACGTCGACGGGGAACTGGCCGGCATCGTCGGCCTGGCCTTCGAGCCTCGCGAGAAGGCGCGGCACAAGGTGACCCTGTTCGGCATGTACGTGAACGCGGCTTACCAGCACAAAGGCTTGGGTCGGCGCTTGGTCGAGGCCGCGCTGGATGAAGCGCGCCGACATCCGCGTCTGAAAGTGATCCAGCTGACCGTCACTGCCGGCAACGATGCAGCGTTTGCACTGTACCGACGCTGCGGGTTTATCCAGTACGGCCTGGAACCGTTGGCGGTGCGGGTGGGCGTGGACTACTTCGACAAAATCTACATGTGGCGCGAGCTCACGGCTCACTGAGTTCCAGATGTGTTGTTTCAGCGTACCGCGCTCACGCCATCCAGCGTTGAAAACGACGTGTCCTTGGCCGTCAGCAAAAAGTCGCGCATGTACGGCGCATCCAGCATGTCCGCACGAATCCCCGCGTACAACGTCGCAAACAGCCCTTTCTCGCCCAAACGCTTGGCCTTCACGTAGCCGCGCGAGCTGTATTCATGCAGCGCCCAATGGGGCATGCCGCACACGCCGCGGCCGCTGGCGACCAGTTGCATCATCATCACCGTGAGTTCCGAGGTGCGCACCTGGGCCGGTTCCACATCGGCCGGTTCCAGGAAGCGGGTGAAGATGTCCAGGCGATCGCGCTCCACCGGGTAGGTGATCAGGGTTTCGGTCAGCAGGTCTTCGGGCACGATGTAAGCCTTGTTCGCCAGCGCGTGCTGGTTGGCCACGGCGAGCATGGCTTCGTAGGTGAACAGCGGCACATAGGTGATGCCCGGCAGCTCCAGCGGGTCGGAGGTCACCACCAGGTCCAGGTCGCCACGGGCCAGGGCCGGCAGCGGGGCGAACGCAAAGCCCGACGCCAGGTCCAGCTCGACTTCCGGCCAGGCATCGCGGAATTGGTCGATGGTCGGCATCAGCCACTGGAAACAACTGTGGCACTCGATCGCCATGTGCAAGCGCCCGGCGGTGCCACCGGCCAAACGCGCGATGTCGCGTTCGGCGCCGCGCAGCAGGGGCAGGGTGGCGTCGGCCAATTGCAGCAGGCGCAGACCGGCGCTGGTGAAGCGCACCGGCTTGGTTTTGCGCACGAACAGCGGCATGCCCAGGCGTTCTTCCAGCTCCTTGAACTGGTGGGACAGCGCCGACTGCGTCAGGTGCAGGCGCTCGGCGGCCTCCACCAGGCTGTCGGCTTCGCGCAAGGCGTGCAGGGTCTTGAGGTGGCGGATCTCGAGCACGGGCTCTCCATGAAGACAATTTGTGACGAAGCGGGATAGCGTGAGTTTGTCTCATGTTGCAACGCGTGTCGACCAGGACCGCCGGGCACTCTTCATCAAACTGTCATGGAACTGTGGCAGCGCGCTTGAACAAACTTCATCAGACTCGCGCTCTACTGGGGTTCTGCGTTTCGGTGTTTTTCATGCGCGTGTTGCTTTTACTGGCCGCTCTACTGTTCGGCCTGCCGTCTTTTGCGGCTTCTCGATGTGATGTCAATGTCCCGACCCAAACGGTCGACCTGGCTCAGGTGAGCATCGCTTACCAGAGTATCGGCCGTGCGTCCGACCCTGCCTTGCTGCTGGTGATGGGGTTGGGCGGGCAACTGATCCACTGGCCCGACGAAGTCGTCGTCGCCCTGTGCCAGCAGGGTTTCCGAGTGATCCGCTATGACAACCGCGATGTCGGCCTGTCGACCTGGCGCCAGGCGCCGGTAAACGCCAACCTGACCTTTGAGGTACTGCGCTACAAGCTCGGCCTGCCGGTGGCGGCACCCTACACGCTGACGGATATGGCCGATGACGCCCTGGGCTTGATGGACGCCTTGCAGATCCAGCAGTTTCACGTACTGGGCGCAAGCATGGGCGGCATGATCGCCCAGCACCTGGCGGCGATGGCGCCGCAGCGCGTGGAAAGCCTGACCCTGATCATGACCAGCTCCGGTGCCGAAGGCTTGCCGGCACCGAATGCGGCGCTGGTGCAGTTGTTGTCGCGACGCAGTGCGCCGAATCGTGAAGTGGCGCTGGAACAGCAGGCCGATTTGCTCGCGGCGCTGGGCAGCCCGAACGTGAAGGATGATCGCCAGGCGTTGCTGCACCAGGCGGCGTTGTCTTACGACCGCGCCTTCAACCCGGAAGGCGTGAAGCGCCAGATCATGGCGATCCTCGCCGAACCGAGCCGCGTGCCGTTGCTCAACCAACTGCGTGTACCGACGCTGGTGGTCCACGGCACCGCCGATCCGTTGCTGCCGGTGATGCACGGCGTGCACCTGGCGGCGCATATCCAGGGCAGCCAGTTGAAGTTGATTCCCGGCATGGCCCATCGTTTCCAGGAAGCGTTCAAGGCGCCGCTGCTGACAGCGGTGTTGCCGTACCTGCAGGCTCATCGCGAAGATGCCGCACATTGGGCGCAGATTGACCCGGTCGCGCCTTCGAAGCTGCTGTGACATTGGTGTATCGTGCACCCTTTACGGCGTATTGAAGCCTGCGAGGTTGCCTACCATGAGTACTCCCCTGAAAATCGATTTCGTCAGCGACGTGTCCTGCCCCTGGTGCATCATCGGCCTGCGCGGCCTGACCGAAGCCCTCGACCAGCTCGGTGCCGAGGTGCAGGCCGAGATCCATTTCCAGCCGTTCGAACTGAACCCGAACATGCCCGCCATCGGTCAGAACATCGTCGAACACATCACCGAGAAATACGGCTCCAGCGCCGAAGAATCCCAGGCCAACCGTGCGCGCATCCGTGGCATGGGCGCCGAGCTCGGTTTTGCCTTTCGCACCGATGGCCAAAGCCGCATCTACAACACCTTCGACGCGCATCGCCTGTTGCATTGGGCCGGGCTCGAAGGCTTGCAGTACAACCTCAAGGAAGCGTTGTTCAAAGCCTACTTCACCGATGGCCAGGACCCTTCCGATCACGCCACCCTGGCGATCATCGCTGAAAGCGTCGGCCTGGATATAAAGCGCGCCGCCGAGATTCTCGCCTCCGATGAATACGCCGCCGAAGTCCGCGAGCAAGAGCAGTTGTGGACTTCCCGTGGGGTGACGTCGGTGCCGACCATCGTGTTCAACGACCAGTACGCCGTCAGCGGTGGCCAGCCGGCGGAAGCCTTTGTCGGCGCGATTCGCCAGATCATCAGCGAAGCCAAAAACCAAGCCTGACTGAGATCCAATGTGGGAGGGGGCGAGCCCCCTCCCACATTTATTTCTCACTGACCTTGAGGTAAGCGCTGGCCCGCCCCTTGCATTGACCCCCTAAAGCCATAGGGGAACATGACCTTGAACATTCTTGACCTCGACCACAGCCTCACCGGTCAGGCACCGATTGCCCGACGTTTGGCCAGTGGCCGTGCCACGCGTATCGACCTGCTGGACCTGGGCCCGAAGCTGCGCCTGTGGTCTACCGAAAAAACCTGGAAGCGCTTCGCCGAACGCCTGGCCCAGCGGCCCCGGCCCACGGATGCGCGCCCGGAAATCCTGTTCGTCGGCTCCGGCGATTATCACCACCTGACCCCGGCGTTCCTGGCCGACCTGAAAGAACCCATCAGCCTGATCCACTTCGACAACCACCCCGACTGGGTGCGCTTTGCGCCCAAGCGCCACTGTGGTTCGTGGGTCAATCGCGCGCTGAAAATGCCGGCGATCAAGCGCATCGTCACCCTCGGCCCGTGCAGCGATGACCTGCACAACCCGCAACTGCGCGGCGGTAACCTCGCTGCCCTCAAGCGTGGGCAGTTGCAGTTGTTTCCCTGGCAGCATCCGCCGTCGAAAGTCTGGGGCCGGGTCGGCGATGGCGCCGGCCACCAGCAACGGGAAAACCATCTGCACTGGCGCAACCTGGCCGAGTTGGACTGGGCGGCGTTTCTCGAACAGATGATCAGCAGCCTGCCCACTGAAGCGATCTGGATCACCCTCGACAAAGACGTGCTCGCCAGCGAAGACGCCGCCACCAACTGGGACCAGGGCGGCATGCGCCTGACCCACCTGCTGCAAGCCCTGCGGGCGCTGGCAGCGCGTAAGCGCATCATCGGCATCGACGTGTGCGGCGAGTTCGCCACGCCGGCCTTCAGCAATGCGTTCAAGCGTTGGGAAGCCAAGTCCGACCAACCGCCACCGGAGCGCTGGAGCCCGGAGGATTTGCAGCGCAACGCCGCCACCAATGAAGCCCTGATCGACCTGTTTGAGGAGCTGTTCCCGTGACCCTGACCGTGGTGTTGCTGGTGGCCTTTTCCATCGTGCTCGATGTGATCGGCCAACTGTGTTTCAAGCTCGGCCTGGACCGTTTGCCGGAGCTGGAGGGCAACTTTCGCCTGAATGCGTTCTGGGGCCAGGTATTCAATGCGCCGCTGCTGTGGGCGGGGATCGGTGCTTATGTGATTGAGTTTTTCGTGTGGCTCGAAGCGCTGTCTCGTGCGCCGTTGAGCCTGTTGTTCCCGGCCGCGGCGCTGGCCTATTGCGGCGTGGTGCTGGCGGGCAAAGTGGTACTGGGCGAAGTCGTCAGCCGCCGCCGTTGGTTGGGCACGCTGGTGATTACCTTGGGTGTGATGCTGGTAGCGATCGCAGGGAGTCAGGCATGAGTACGCAAACGATCCATACCGGTTGGTTACATGGGCGCCTGGGCACGGTGGTGCTATGGGCCTTGCTGATCTGCACCGAGAGTGCCGGGCAGCTGTTTACCAAGGTTGCCGGCGACCAGTTGGGGCAGATGGATTTCAACTGGCAGTGGTTGTCCGAGGTGGCGCGCAATCCGGGGATCCTGGCGGCGATTGCCTGCTATATCGGCGCGTTTTTCGTGTGGATGCTGATCCTGCGGCGCAGCAGCCTGTCCCTGGCGTTTCCCCTGAGTTCGCTGGTGTTTGTGGTGGTGTTGCTGGGTTCGTGGCTGGGGCTGGGGGAACATATCAGCCCGCTGCATTGGGCGGGGGTGGCGGTGATTATTGGCGGTATAGCGCTGCTGGCCGAAGGCGAAGAAAACTGAAATACGCACCCATGTGGGAGGGGGCTTGCTCCCGATAGCGGTAGATCAGTCCCGTATGCATTGGCTGACCCTGCGCTATCGGGAGCAAGCCCCCTCCCACATTTCGTCCGAAGTGATCAATCGAACGTGTAGCTGATCGCCGTCTGCACCTGGCCCTGGTTCACGTCGCCGGTTTGCTTGACGATGCTGCTGTTGGCCGCCGAACCCACCAGGTGCACCCAGCTGGCGCTGGTCAGCAGTGACCAGTTGGGCGCCAGCGGGAACTGGAAACTCTGGCTCAGCGTGAGGTTCTGGAAACCGCCGCTGGCGTTATAGGCCTTGAAACCTGTGGCTGCCGCCTCGTTATCGTCTACCCCGAAAAACGTCTGGGTCTGGCGCGCATCGGCAAAGTGCGCCACCAGGCCGCTGCTGCCGATAATCCCACCGCCCAGCGGGTAGCCCAGTTCGCCGCCTACCTTGCCTAGCGCGCCGCTTTGCGAATGACCGCCTCCAACCGCCTGGCCCAGTTGGGCATAGACCCGCCAGAAGTCGGCCGGTGCGTATTGGATGAAACCGCCGATCTCGGCCATGTCCGACACATTGCGCAGCCCCTGCAGTGAGCCATTGGAGGTGCGCCCCTGCAGGTAATTGATGTAAGGGCCGGCGCTGAAGCCGTGGGTGTTCAGCGCGCTCCAGGTCAAACCGTCATCGGTGCCCAGGCTGACGTTGCCCCAGTCCAGGTCGAGATAGGGCACCGGCCGAGTTTCATAGCGGCTGCCGGTGGGGTCGTGGGGCTGGTAGCTGATGCCAGCACCGACGTCACCGCTGATGCTATTCGCCAATGCGGTGTTGGAGACACTCCACAGTCCGAGTAAACCGGCGAATGCCGCGCATGTGATCCTCAACATGGTCACAGTTCCTTGATTGAATACGCCCGCATGAACGCGCAAACCGCCGCGCCTGCGCAAGCACTCATCTTGTTTGTAGCAAGCTACAAAAATTGTAGCTCCTGCGACACATATCCCCGCGCGCGCCCAGCCCCGCCGGGCTTCAGCCAGTTGGCACACTCCCTGCTCTACCCCTTGGGCAAGCGCATACAGCGCGCTCCTCAAGGTAAACGCAGATGATCCACTGGCATATCGTGTGTGACTTCGACGGGACCATTACCCCCACCGATGTCATCGACAACGTCCTCCAACGCTTCGCCGGCCCCGAGTGGGAAACCATCGAACAGGAATGGCTGGATGGGCATATCGGTTCCCGCGAATGCCTGAGCCGCCAACTGGCGCTGATCAAGGCGACCCCAAGCGAACTGCTGGCGTACTTCGACAGTGTCGAGATCGACCCGGACTTCCCGGATTTCGTCGATCACGTCATGGGCCTGGGTGCGTCCATCGAAGTGGTCAGCGACGGCATCGAGCAAGGCATCGCGCGGATCCTGTCGCGCAACTACGTGACCTTGCTGCCGATCCTCGCCAACCGCCTGCGCCAGGTCGACCAGAACAGCTGGCGCATCGACTTCCCGTACGCCAGCGACGCCTGCCGCGCGGCGTCCGGCAACTGCAAGTGCAAATCCACCCCGCGCAACAAGCGCGTGCTGGTGATCGGCGACGGCAAGTCGGACATGTGCGTGGCCTCCACCGCCGACTTCGTGTTCGCCAAAGGCAGCCTCGCCCTGTACTGCGAAGCCAACAACATTCCTTACGCGCGCTTCGACACCTTCGCCGAAGTGCCTGCATTGCTGGCCCGACTGCCTCAGGGCATCGCCGCCAACGCCACCCCTTTTTCTGCTGCCGACAACCAGGAACTCTTCCATCATGTCTGATATCCGTATCGCCACCGCCGAAGACCAGATCCTTCTGGATAAAGAAGCCAAGTACTGCTCCTACGGCGACACCGTCCACTACATCGAGCCACCGCGTATTTTCAGCCGTTGCGAAGGCTCCTACGTGTGGGACACCGAAGACCAGGCCTACCTCGACCTGCAAATGTGGTACTCGGCGGTCAACTTCGGCTACGCCAACCCGCGCCTGAACAACGCGCTGAAACAGCAGATCGACACCCTGCCGCAAATCGCCAGCCAGTACCTGCACAAAGGCAAAATCGAGCTGTCGGAAATGATCGCGGTGGACGCCAAGAAGAAATTCGGCCTCGACGGTCGCGTGCACTTCAACGTCGGCGGCTCGCAGTCGATCGAAGACTCCCTGAAGGTGGTGCGTAACGCCACCAACGGCAAAAGCCTGATGTTCGCCTTCGAAGGCGGCTACCACGGGCGTACCCTCGGCGCCTCGTCGATCACGTCCAGCTACCGCTACCGTCGTCGCTACGGTCACTTCGGCGAGCGTGCCCAGTTCATCCCGTTCCCGTACCACTTCCGCGGCCCCAAAGGTATGACCAAGGAAGAGTACGGCAGCCACTGCGTGCAGCAATTTGCCCGCTTGTTCGAGACCGAATACAACGGTGTGTGGGACCCGAAAGTCGGCCAGAGTGAATACGCCGCGTTCTACGTCGAGCCGATCCAGGGCACCGGTGGCTACGTGATCCCGCCGATGAACTTCTACCGCGAGCTCAAGCATGTGCTGGACCAGCACGGCATCCTGATGGTGTCCGACGAAATCCAGATGGGCTTCTACCGCACCGGCAAACTCTGGTCGATCGAGCACTTCGACGTACAACCGGATGTGATCGTGTTCGGCAAGGCGCTGACCAACGGCCTCAACCCACTGGGCGGCATCTGGGCCCGTGAAGAGTTGATCAACCCGAAGATCTTCCCGCCAGGTTCGACCCACTCCACCTTCGCCTCCAACCCATTGGGCACGGCGGTGGGCCTGGAAATGTTCAAGATGACCAACGAAGTCGACTACGGCGCGATGGTCATGGCCAAAGGCAAATTCTTCCTCGAAGGCCTGCAAGACCTGCAGAAGCGTTTCCCGATCATCGGCGACGTCGACGGCCTGGGCCTGGCCCTGCGCTGCGAAATCTGCGGCCCGGACGGCTTTACGCCAGACAAGGCGACCCTGGACTACATGGTCGAAGAAGGCATGAAAGGCGACATGGTGGTGGATGGGCGCAAACTCGGCCTGATCCTCGACGTGGGCGGCTACTACAAGAACGTGATCACCCTGGCGCCGTCCCTGGAAATCAGCTACCCGGAAATCGAGCTGGGCCTGAAGCTGCTCGAACAACTGCTGGTACGGGCGACCAAACGGTGAACGCAACTGGGATCGACCTCGGTGAAGGTAGTGCCGGTTTCGTTCTCGGTGAAGGTCCGGTCGGGATCCTGTTGATCCACGGCCTGACCGGCACCCCGACGGAATTGCGCCAGGTCGCCAAGGGCCTGGTCAAGGCGGGTAACTGCACGGTGTACGTGCCCACCCTGGCCGGGCATTGCGGCGATAACAGCGACCTGCAGGCTACCGGCTGGCGCGACTGGTACGAAGGCGTGCGCAAGACCTTCGTACAGGTCAGGCAACGCCACGAACAGGTGTTTGTCGGTGGCTTGTCCATGGGCGCGGTGATGTCGATGTACGTGGCCGCCGAGCACCCAGGGCAAGTCGCCGGGCTCCTGATGTATTCCACCACCCTCAAGTACGACGGTTGGAGCATCAACAAACTGGCGTTCCTCACGCCGTTGCTGATGAAGATTCCGTTCGGCGTGCACGTCTGTCGCTTCGAAGAGAAGCCGCCCTACGGCATCAAGAACGAACGCTTGCGGGCAATCGTCGAGCGGCAGATGAAGGAAGGGGAGAGCAGCGAAGCCGGTTTGTTGACCATGGAAGGCATCACGGTGCGCGAGTTGCACCGCATGAACGCCGTGGTCAGGAAACGCATGCCCAAGGTCAAGGTGCCGGCCCTGGTGTTGCACTCCCTCGAAGACGACATCACCAGCCGCTGGAACGCCGATTACGTGGAGCGTCACCTGGGCGGCCCGGTGACCAAGATCCTGCTGGACAACTGTTACCACATGATCACCGTCGACCTGCAATACCGGCGGGTGATCGAGTTGAGTGCCGACTTTGTCGAGCAGCACACGGGCGTCAACCCAATACAGATCAATGTGGGAGCTGTCGAGCTTCAGCGAGGCTGCGATGCAGGCGCCTCGGTCTTTCAGGTACACCGAGGTGATGCCATCGCAGCCTCGCCGGGGCTCGACAGCTCCCACATTTGATCGGCGTTCACCACAGAAATAAGGGATACCTGTGATCACCACCCAAGCCTTCCCGACTATCCGGGCCCTCCAGCGTAGCGCCTGGAACGACTGTTTTCCCGGTGCGCTGGAAGACTGGGACTATTACGTCGCCGTGGAAAACGCCGCCATCGATGACTTCCAATGGCGCTACCTGGCGGTTTACGACGATGGAACGCTGGTGGCCGTGGCCACTGCGTTCATCACCCATTACCGGCTCGACACCACGGTGTCGGGCGCCGGCAAGCGTTTGGCCGAACGTGTGGAGCGGCTGTGGCCGGGTGTTTTGCAATTGGGCCTGTATGCCATTGGCTCCCCGGTGGCCGAGCGTTGCGACGCCGGGGTTGCCAGTGGCGTGCCCGAGTCGCGTCGACCGTTGTTGCTTAAACACTTGCTGGACGCCGCGCGACAGGATGCCGATGATTTCGGTATCGGCCTGGTGGCGGTCAAGGATGCACCCAGCCAGGACCCGCATTGGCTCGACAGTTGCCGGGCGGTGGGTTTTCAAAGCATGCCGAGCTTGCCCACCGGGGTGTTGCCGCTGCCGTACGGCTCGGTGGACGCCTACCTCGGCTCGCTGGGCAAATCCACCCGCAAGGACTTGCGCCGCAAGCTGCGTGCACCGGGACCACGGGTGGAATGGCGAGGCAATATCGACGATGTGCTGCCCGAGGTCATGCGCCTGTACGAGGCCACGCTGAAGCGGGCCGAGTTGCAGTTCGAACGCCTGCCTGCCGGTTATTTTACCGGCGTGCTCGAACGCCTTGGCGATCGCGCCGTCTGTGTTCTTTACTGGGTCGACGAGCAGTTGGTGGCGTTCAACCTGATCCTGGTGGACGAGCACCGGCTGGTGGACAAGTTTTTCGGGCATGACGTTGCGTTCTCCCGTGACTACAACCTGTACTTCCGCAGTTGGCTGACCAACGTCGACTACTGTATTCAACACAATATTGCGGTGTATGAGTGCGGTCAGGCCGGGTATGCCAGTAAGCTGCGCCTGGGCTGCGAGTTCCAGGGCAACAGTGTGTTTTTCCGCCACCGCAACCGGCTGGTCAACGGCCTGCTCAAGCTTGTAAAACTGTTTATTCGACCGGATCGTTCCGACCCTGCCATGGCTGCTGCGATAAGCGAAACCTGATGATCACCAAGACCCGCCAGAAAGCCCGCCCCTTTGCCATTTCGCGCTGGAGCGTCCAGCGCAAGCTGGTGCTGGCGTTCTGGCTGGTCAGCGTGATTCCCACCATGATCGCGGCAGAGCTGGCGGCGACCACGCTGTCGCAGATTTTCGACAGCAACGTGCGTATCTGGCTGCAAGAATCGACCAAGATCGTCAAGGATGAGATCGGCGACATCCTTCACGACAACGCGCGCATGGCCAAGTTGTTCCTGCGCTACACCAGCCCGCCCTCAAGCAAGCAGGCTGCCAAGCATGACCGGCTGACCGCGGACATCGCCGATGCCACTGACATCGACGTGGTGGCGCTGATTCGCACCAGCGATCAAAAGGTGGTGTTCAGTACCGCCTCCGATGACATCGTCAAACAGATCAGCCTGACCAGCAACGCGGTGCTGCAGACCGTGCAAGTGGCGGGGGTGAGCACGGGGATTGTGGTCTCGACCTTCGAAACCAGCCAGGACGGCGTCGACTACCGCTTGCTGGTGGCGACCTACCTGGACAGCAGCTTCCTCACCAGCGTGGCCGATGTGCATTCCCTCGACCTGCGCTTGTACCTGGCCAACCCCGAGGGGTTCTCGGAGATATTTTCGACCCAGCGCTTTGTGGATCACCCTTCGCGCATCCCGAAAAGTGTCGAGACCGCGATGCGCAGCACCAAGCAGCCCAGCGAGCAGTTCACCAACAGCTACAGTGGGTTGTACTGGCCGATCTTCAATGACGCCGGTGACCTGCAAGGCGTGATTTTCAGCGGCCTGCTGCGCCATACCAGCCTGGTGGGGCTGGTGAACCAGAGCAACCTGTTCGTGCTGATTTTTCTGCTCAGTTCGGCATTGTCCCTGGCGGCCGGTGTGCTGGTGTCGCGGCGCCTGACCAAGCCGTTGCGGGACTTGTCCGAAGGCGTGAGCGCGGTGATCTCAGGCAACTACGCGCACCGCGTGCTGGTCAGTGGTGGCGACGAACTGGCGCAATTGAGCAGCACCTTCAACCATATGACCGAGCGCCTGGGCGAGCTGCACCACCTCGAAGCCCAACTGCGCCGGCGTGATCGCCTGCATGCCCTGGGTGAAGTTGCCATGGGCCTGGCCCACGAGATTCGTAACCCGTTGGGCATCATCAAGACGGCTACCCAGTTGTTGCACCGCCGCGCAGACCTGCCGGACGCCGACAAGCGTCACCTGGAATATGTGATCAGCGAAGTCAGCCGCATCAACGACTTGATCACCGAGTTCCTCGACTTTGCCAAACCCAACCCACCGTTGCGCGTGCTGCAGCCGGCCCGCCCGTTGGTGGAGGAGATCCTTGGCTTCTGTGCGCCGGAACTGGCCAGCCATAACATCGACGCGCAGATCGATGACCAGGCGCCGGGAGCGACGATCTACGCCGATGCCAAGCAGCTCAAGCAGGCTTGCCTCAACCTGATTATCAACGCTATCGATGCCATGCCCGAAGGCGGGTGCCTGACCCTGGGCATTCGCAGCCTGGGCGACAACACCGTCATCACCATCGCCGACACCGGCCAGGGCATTGCGCCGGAGATGATCGAGCGCATCTTTACGCCCTTCGTCACCACCAAGGCCTCGGGCACGGGCCTGGGCCTGGCCAAAGTCTATTCGATCATGGAAAGTCACGACGGCAGCATCGAATGCGCCAGCGAAAACGATGCCGGTGCCACCTTCAGCCTGTACATTCCAGCGATAGGCGAAGACGACGAGGACAGTCATGACGCATAACATTCTGGTAGTCGACGACGAACCCAAGCTCTGCGACCTGCTGGCCTCGGCCCTGGGCCAGAACAACGTGCAGGTGTTCATCGCGGGCAACGGCCTGCATGCGCTCAAGGTGCTGGAACAGGAAGACATTGACCTGGTGATCAGTGACTGGCGGATGCCGGGCATGGACGGGCCGGCCTTGTTGGCCGAGATCAAGGTGCGTTATCCCCACGTGCCGGTGATCGTGATGACCGCCTACAGCACGGTGAAAAACGCCGTGCAGTCGATGCGCAACGGTGCCTACGACTACATCGCCAAGCCGTTCGATATCGACGAGCTGGACATCACCGTGGCCAAGGCCCTGCAGTTTCGCGACATCATGCGCGACAACGTCCGCCTGCGCGCCGAGCTGGATGAGCAGACGCAGTTCGACAGCCTGGTCGGCGACAGCCCGGCGTTTCGCAAAGTGCTGCAGGCGGTGGATTCGGTGCGCGACAGCAGCACCACCATTCTGCTGACCGGCGAAAGCGGCACCGGCAAGGAAATGGTCGCCCGCGCCATCCATAAGCACGGCAGCCGTGCCGACAAACCGTTCGTGGCGGTCAACTGCGCGGCGATCCCCGAAGGGCTGCTGGAAAGCGAAATGTTCGGCCATCGCAAGGGCGCGTTTACCGGCGCCGTGTCTGACCGGGTAGGGCGTTTCCAGCAGGCCGACAAGGGCACGCTGTTTCTTGATGAAGTGGGCGATATGCCTCTGGCGCTGCAAGCCAAGATCCTGCGGGCCTTGCAGGAGCGGGTGATCGAGCCGGTGGGCGACCCGCGCGAGCGCAAGGTGGATGTACGGGTGATCGCCGCCACCAACAAGAACCTGCTGGAGGCGGTGGCCAATAAAGAGTTTCGCGAAGACCTGTATTACCGCCTCAACGTCTTCCCGATCCCGCTGCCGGCCCTGCGTGAGCGTGTGGAGGACATCGCGCCCCTGGCCCGTCACTTTGCCCAGACCCTCAGCGCCACGGCCGGCAAGCGTATCACCGGTTTCAGCCCTGAGGCGTTGCAGGCCATGGCCGCGTATCACTGGCCGGGCAATATTCGTGAGCTGCAAAACTGTGTGGAGCGCGCGACCATCGTGGCCGCCACGCCTGTGATCGAAGACATTGATTTGCCGGGTTATCTGTTTGCTTCCAAACCCAGCGAAGGCGGCGTGACCGCGATCCTCAGCGACGGGCCGGGCATTCCCCGGGACCTGGATGCGGCGCTGGCGGAGGTGGAGAAGGCTTATATCCTGGCCGCCTTGCAGGAGAGCAACGGCGTGCAGGCTGCGGCGGCGGCGAAGATCGGGATTTCCGAGCGCAGTTTCTGGTATCGCCTGAAGAAGCTTGGGATCCAGGTCGACAAGATAGTTCGCTGACACGCCTCGATTAAAAATGTGGGAGGGGGCTTGCCCCCGATGGCAGTGGATCAGTTAAAGATGAGCTGACTGACACACCGCTATCGGGGGCAAGCCCCCTCCCACATTTTTTGGCCGAGTCGGGTCAGGTATGGATGCGTACCCAGATACTCACCAGGATCGTCGCGGCCATCAGCCACGCCACCGCTGCTACGGCTAAAGAGGCCTCCAGCCGCATTCGATCCACCATCACATACAGCGTCGCCAAATACACAAAATACGGAATGATCGACCACATCCCGAACAGGATGGTGGTCTTCAAGTCGTCCACCGAACGGCCCTTGCCGACGATGTAGTGGGCGATCAACGCAAAGGTCGGAAACAGCGGCACCAGCCCTGCGATGTAATAGTTTTTGGTCTTGGCCAGTGCCGCCAGGATCAACACCACCGCCGCGCCAAGGGCGGCTTTCAAAAAAAGATCCATCAGTGGCTCAACCCGTATTTCTTGACCTTGTCGAACAGGGTGGTCTTGGCCATGCCCAGTTCCTGACTGGCCTGGGTCAGGTTGCCGCCGCTGCGTTGCAGGGCATCGCTGAGCAGGTTGCGTTCAAAGGCTTCGACCGCCTCGGTAAAGGCCAGGCCTTGGCTGCCGCTGCTGCTGCCACTTTTCTTGAAGGCGGGCAGGCCGAGGGCGAAGCGTTCGGCGACGTTGCGCAGTTCCCGTACGTTGCCGGGCCAGTCGTGGCTCATCAGGCTGGACAGGGTCTGGTTGTCCAGTTCCGGCGCGGTGCGGTCAAAACGCAGCGACGACTGCTGCAGGAAGTGTTCGAACAGTTGCAGGATGTCTTCACGGCGCTCGCGCAGGGGCGGCAGTTCCAGGGTCACCACGTTGAGGCGGTAGTACAGGTCGCTGCGGAACTGGCTGGCGCGGCTCAGTTCGTCGAGGTCGGACTTGGTGGCGGCGATTACCCGGCAATCCACGGCCACGCTCTGGTTCGAGCCCAGGCGTTCCAGGGTGCGCTCCTGCAACACCCGCAGCAATTTGATCTGCAGGTTGATCGGCATGCTTTCCACTTCATCGAGGAACAGCGTGCCTTCGTGGGCGTGCTCGATCTTGCCGATACGGCGCTTGCCGGCGCCGGTAAAGGCGTTGGCTTCGTGGCCGAAAATCTCGCTTTCGAACAGGTTCTCGGGCAGGCCGCCGCAGTTGAGGGCGACGAACTGGTGATCGTGGCGGCGGCTGAAGTCATGCAGGCAACGCGCGACCAGTTCCTTACCGGTGCCGGTCTCGCCTTCGATCAGCACGTTGGCCGAGGTGTCGGCGACGTTGGCGATCAGCTCACGCAGGTTCTGCATGGCCGGCGAGCGACCGATGATGCGGCCTTCCAACGAATCCCGTTCAGCCAACTGGCGGCGCAGCGACCAGACTTCCCGCGCCAGCCCGCGTTGTTCCAGGGCGCGACGTGCGACATCGACCAGGCGTTCGGGGGAGAAGGGCTTTTCCATGAAATCGTAAGCGCCATTGCGCATGGCGCCGACGGCCATGGAAATATCGCCATGCCCGGTGATCAGCACCACGGGCAGGCTTTTATCCAGGGTCTTGAGACGGGTGAGCAGCTCCAGGCCGTCGATGCCCGGCAGGCGAATATCGCTGATCACAATGCCGGCGAAGTTCTCGCCGATACGTTTCAATGCCTCCTCGGCACTGCCCACGCCCACGCTTGGGATATCTTCCAGCGCCAGGGCTTGCTGGCAGCCGAGCAGCACATGGGGGTCGTCTTCGACGATCAGCACGGTGAGGTCTTGAGGATCAATATTCATGTCGACTCAGCTTGTTGAGCGCCCACCAGCGGCAGGCTCAGGACAAAGGCAGTTCCACCACCGGCCGGGTGTTCCACGGCGAGGCTGCCGCCGGTGGCCGCCGCGAGGCTGGCGGAGAGGGTCAGGCCCAGGCCCAGGCCTTGCTCGCCGGGCTTGGTGGTGAAGAACGGTTCGAATAAATGCTTGCGGACCTCGGCGTCGATGCCGTGGCCGTTATCGCGTACCAGCAGGCGGTATTTGCCCTCGGCGACGCTGCCTTCCAGCCACAACTCGGGAGCCGGTTGTGCCTGCATGGCGTCGAGGGCGTTGCCGATCAGGTTGACCAGGATCTGTTCCAGGCGTGTCTGGTCGATCTGCAATTGGGCCGGGATAAAGTCGCGGTGCAGGGTCAGCGGCAGGCTGTCCAGGCGTGGGCCGAGGACCTGGAACGCGGCGTCCACGGCCTTGGCCAGGCTGGCTTCGCCCTGGTCATCGCCGCGTCGGGCAAAGGAGCGCAGGCTGGCGGTGATGCGGCCCATGCGGTCGATCAGTTCGTTGATGGTCTTGAGGTTGGCGCTGGCAGTGTCCAGCGCACCGCGTTCGAGGAAGCGCACAGTGTTGCCGGACAAGGTGCGCAGCGCGGCCAGCGGCTGGTTCAGTTCATGGGCAATGCTGGTGGACATCTGGCCGATGGCTGCCAGTTTGCCGGCCTGTACCAGTTCATCCTGGGCGCGGCGCAGGGTTTCTTCGGCCTGGCGCCGTTCGCGGATCTGGCCCTTGAGTCGTTCGTTGCTGGCGCGCAGGTCGGCGGTGCGTTCGGCAATCCGTCGCTCCAGCTGGCTGTTGGCTTCCTGCAAGGCTTCCCGCGCAGCGAGGCGGGTGGCAATGACTTTGCGTCGCTCGTTCCAGGCAATCAGCAAAAACGCGACGAGGCCAAACGCGACAGCCACCAGGATGCCCTGGTTGATCGCCGCGCGGCGCAGGTCGTTGAGCGGGGTGAGCAGGGTGAAATTCCACGGTGTGTCATTGAGTGGACGGGTTTGCGCCAGGTAGCTGACTTCGTGCTCGTCGTTGACCACTTCGGTGTTGGCCGGGAAGGTCAACTTTTCGCTGCGTTCATTCAAGCGCTCGCGGGCCAGGGGTTCCAGCTCGTTCAGCGTGGCCCAGTAATATTGCAGGCTGTGCGCCAGGCGTTCCTTGATCTCATCGCTCAGCGGGCGTACCGCCTTGAGGCGACGGGCGGGATCGCTGGAGAGGATGATGATGCCGTTCTCGTCGCTCACAAAGGCTTCGAGGCGCGCACGTTGCCAGCGTTCCTCCAGGGCTTCCAGGCGCACTTTGACCACCGCCACGCCGATGATCTTGCCGTGCTCTTCCAGGCCGTGGGCCAGGTAGTAACCGGGTTCGCCGTTGGTGCTGCCGATGCCGTAGAAACGCCCGGGCTGGCCGCGCACGGCATTCTGGAAATAGGCGCGAAAGGACAGGTCTTCACCCTGGTAACTGTCGGCATCGCGCCAGTTACTGGTGGCCAGCACGCGGCCGGTGGTGTCCATCACGTAGATGGCCCGACTGCGACTGCGTCGGTTCAGGCCTTCGAGGTAATCGTTGACCGCTTTGCGGGTTTCCTGGTTAGGCTCGGCCAGCAGCTTGGAGACGCTGGTCTCCAGCTCCAGCAGGCTGGGCAGGTAGGTGTATTTGCTGATTTCGCTTTCGACGGTGCGGGCGTGCAGCTCCAGCTGGCGTTCGCCATTGTCGCTGAGCGTACGGATGCCGTAGTACTCACTGATCCAGAAGCCGATATAACCCAGGCCGATCATCAGGGCGATGATCAACGGCGGAAGGAACAGTTGGCGAATCAGGCGAGGTTTCACGGCAAGTGATGGCGGTGCGGCGCGAAATTGGTTGGGGTCGCATTTCATCACAGATGCCTTGGGTCAACCAGAGCTGCCAGCCTGTGCGGTCCAATGTGGGAGGGGCTGCCCCTCCCACATTGGCCCGGTTTCTACAGTAGGCGCTATGGAGTGCTTAGTGCTGCAGGATTTTCTCAAGGAAGTGCTGCGCGCGTTCGGAGCGGGCGCTGACGTCGCCGAAGAATTCCTCTTTCGGGCAGTCTTCGATGATCTGGCCTTTGTCCATGAAGATCACGCGATCGGCCACTTTGCGGGCAAAGCCCATTTCGTGGGTCACGCACATCATGGTCATGCCTTCCTGGGCCAGTTGCACCATCACGTCCAGCACTTCGTTGACCATTTCCGGGTCCAGCGCCGAGGTCGGTTCGTCGAACAGCATGACGATCGGGTCCATGGCCAGTGCACGCGCAATGGCCACGCGTTGTTGCTGACCTCCCGAGAGTTGGCCGGGGTGCTTGTGGGCGTGTTCCGACAGGCCCACGCGCTCAAGCAGTTGCAGGCCTTTCTTGGTGGCTTCTTCCTTGCTGCGGCCGAGCACCTTGATCTGCGCGATGGTCAGGTTTTCGGTGATGGTCAGGTGCGGGAACAGCTCGAAGTGCTGGAACACCATGCCTACGCGCGAGCGCAGTTGCGGCAGGTTGGTCTTCGGATCGGCGATGGACGTGCCGTCGACGATCACGTCGCCTTTCTGGAACGGTTCCAGCGCGTTGACGCACTTGATCAGGGTGGACTTGCCCGAGCCCGATGGCCCGCACACCACGATCACTTCGCCTTTTTTAACCTCGGTGCTGCAATCGGTCAGCACCTGGAAGTCGCCATACCACTTGTTGATGTTCTTGATAGAGATCATACGGCAAACCTTTTTTGCAGACGCTTGACCAGCAGCGAGGCGGAAAAGCTGATGATGAAGTAGACGACACCGGCGAAGATCAGGAACTCATTGGAGCGCCCGATGATATCGCCGTTGGAGCGGGCGGAGTTGAGGAAGTCCACCAGGCCCACGGTGTAGACCAGCGAGGTGTCCTGGAACAGGATGATCGACTGTTGCAGCAGCAACGGGGTCATCTTGCGGAACGCCTGGGGCAGGATGATCAGGCGCATGGTCTGGCCATAGGTCATGCCCATTGCCTGTGCCGCCGCCATTTGGCCCTTGGGGATCGACTGCACGCCGGCCCGCACGATCTCACAGAAGTACGCGGCTTCGAACATCATGAACGCCACGACGCAGGAGGCGAACGCGCCGATCGGTGTGTCTTCGCCGGTGATCCAGCGCAACACGAACGGCACCGCCAGGTAGAACCAGGTGATCACCAGCAGCAGTGGGATCGAGCGGAAGTAGTTCACATAGGCGCCGGCCACCCGGGACAGCAGTTTGTTTGACGACAGGCGCATCAGTGCGAGGATCGTACCCAGCGCGATACCGCCGATCACGCCCATGACCATCAGCTTCAAGGTCATGACCATGCCGTTCCACAGGCCTGGGATGGCGGGGATGATGCCGCTGAAATCGAGTTCCATTATTTACCCCCCACGGAGATCAGGCCGGGCACGGCGACTTTCTTCTCGACCACGCGCATCAGCAGCATCAGGCTCATGTTCAGGGTGAAGTAGATCAGCGTGGCCAGGGTGAAGGCTTCAAACAGGTTGGCCGAGAACTCGGCGGTCTGTTTGGTTTGTGCCAGCAGTTCCATCAGGCCGATCAAGGACGCCACGGAGGAGTTCTTGAAGACGTTGAGGAATTCCGAGGTAAGCGGTGGAATGATGATCCGGTAAGCCTGGGGCAGCAGCACGTTCCAGTAGATCTGCGGCAGCTTGAAGCCCATGGCACGCGCGGCGGCCTCTTGGCCGCGTGGCAGCGCCTGGATACCGGTGCGCACTTGCTCGCACACACGGGCAGCGGTGAACAGGCCCAGGCACACGACAACGCTCAGGTAGGCCGAGGTGGTCGGGTTCAGGTCCTGCTTGTACCAGTCCTGCAGGTTTTGCGGCAGCAGGTCGGGTATCAGGAAGTACCAGATGAACAGCTGCACCAGCAGCGGCACGTTACGAAACAGTTCCACGTAGCAGGTCGCGATGCCTGATACGAGGCGGTTTGGCACAGTGCGCATGACCCCAAGAATGGAGCCCAGCAGCAAGGCGATAATCCATGCCACGACAGCGATGGCGATGGTCCAGCCCAGGCCGGCGATGTACCAGTCGAGATAAGTCTCGCTGCCCACGCCGGTGGACTTGAAGAACACGCCCCAGTCCCAGTTGTAATTCATTAGGGTCTCCCCTCGAGATCGATCGATGTACAAGCACCCGCTTGGGGAAAGTCCATTCCCGCCTGACGATGAACGCCAGGCACACACGATCGGCTCGAAAACCGCCAGGTCGAGTGTTCCAAAGTATAGCCAGCAGGTAGTAACAGACGCCTGAGGGAGGGTTGGCTCCCTCAGGCGATAAGGTTAGTCAGAAATCAGATTTTTACGTCAGGCGCCGGCTTGTCAGTCGGGTTCTTGATCAGTTCCTTAACCTTGTCGCTCATTGGGAAGTTCAGGTTCAGTTTTTTGGGTGGGATCGGGCTTTCGAACCACTTGGCGTAGATCTTGTTGATTTCGCCGGACTTGTACAGGCCCGCGATGGCGTCATCTACCGCTTTCTTGAAGGCAGGGTCTTCTTTGCGAACCATGCACGCGTAGGCTTCGAAGGACTGTGGAGTACCGGTGATGACCCAGTCATCCGGCTTCTTGGCCTTGGCTTCTTCACCGGCCAGCAGGGCGTCGTCCATCATGAAGGCTACGGCACGGCCGCTTTCCAGCATCTGGAAGGACTCGCCGTGGTCTTTGGCGGAGATGACGTTCATGCCCATCTGTTTGTCAGCGTTCATCGCCTTGATGATGCGCTCGGACGTGGTGCCGGCGGTGGTGACGACGTTCTTGCCTTTCAGGTCGGCGAAGTCGGCGTAGCTAGGCTTGCCTTCCTTGTCTTTCTTGACCAGCAGGCGGGTGCCGATTTCGAAGATGTTGGTGGTGAAGGCGACTTGCTGAGCGCGTTCGGCGTTGTTGGTGGTGGAACCGCACTCAATGTCGACGGTGCCGTTCTGAACCAGCGGAATACGGGTCTGCGAGGTGACCAGGTTGTACTTGGCCTGCAGATCGGGTTTGTTCAGGTCTTTTTTCAGGGCTTCAACGATGGCCAGCTGAATGTCGTGAGAGTAGCCCACAGGTTTGCCCGAACCATCCGCAATGTAGGAAAACGGAATGGAGCTGTCGCGGTGCCCGAGGGTGATGGTGCCGGAGTCGTTGATTTTCTTCAGCGTGCCGGTGAGTTCGGCGGCAAAAACTGGAGTGCTGATCAGAGCAGCAGCGATAGCTGCGCCCAGGATATGGGGAACGATGCGCATCAATACTTCCTCGACATTTGTTTTTTTTATGAAGCCAGCTAACGGCTCTCTTGTACAGCGAATGCCCGTGACGGCTCCTAAGGCGTTTCAGGCAATCGTCAAAGAGTGTAGAGCATGAGTCGTGCCAGACCCGGATCAAAAGGTTAACCGTATGATTTATATGAAGATTAAATTTGTGTGGTAGCGTATGTGTAACTGTTTGATCCGGCAAACCGAATAGGCTTACCTATGGCGTTCGGAAAACCGAATGCCAAGGCCGGCATAAAAAAGCCCCTGGGCCTTACGGCGCAGGGGCTTTTGTACGACGGGCCTGTCAGGCCGCTTCGATCTTGCTGCGGTTCTGCTCAACCTTGGACAGGTAGCGCTGCAGGTTGTCCTGTTCCTGCGGGGTGGTGAACAGGCCGAGTTTGGTGCGGCGCCACAGCACGTCCTGGGGCTGGGTTACCCATTCCTCGGCACACAGGTAATCGACCTCGCGGGTGTACAGGCCGCCACCCAGATGCTCGCCCAGGTCAGCCAGCGATTGCACGCCTTCCAGCAGGCGCCAGGTGCGGCTGCCATAGGTGGTGGACCAACGGCGCGCGATCTCGCTCGGCACCCAGTCGAATTTGCTGCGAATGGCCTCGGCCAGGGCTTCTGGCGTGGTCATGTCCTCGCCGCCGGGCAGGCTGGCGGTGGCGGTCCAGCTTGGACGCATCTGGGTGAAATACGGGGCCAGTTGCGCCATCGCCGATTCGGCGAGCTTGCGATAGGTGGTCAGCTTGCCGCCGAACACCGACAGGATCGGTGCCTCCCCCACGCCACCGGACAGCGACAGGGTGTAGTCGCGGGTGATGGCCGACGGGTTGTCCGACTCGTCGTTGCAAAGTGGGCGCACACCCGAGTAGGTGTGGACGATGTCGTCGCGGCTCAGCTGTTTCTTGAAGTGCGCGTTAACCACCTTGAGCATGTAGTCGGTTTCACCTTCGGTGATCGCCACTTTCGCCGGGTCGCCGGTGTATTCGCGGTCGGTGGTGCCGATGATGGTCAGGTGGTTCAGGTACGGAATGGTGAAGACGATACGCTGGTCTTCGTTCTGCAGGATGTGTGCGTGGGCGCCTTCATACAGCTTCGGCACGATCAGGTGGCTGCCCTGGATCAGGCGGATGCCGTAGGGCGAGTCCAGCTTCAGGTCGTCCCTGATGAACTTGGCGACCCACGGGCCGGCAGCGTTCACCAGCGCGCGGGCGCGGATCGAGAACAGGCTGCCATCGGCGCGTTCCATGTTCATGTCCCACATGCCATTGCTGCGATGGGCGCTGATGCAGCGGGTCTGGGTGTGGATATGCGCACCCTTTTCACGGGCAGCCATGGCGTTGAGTACCACCAGGCGCGCGTCGTCGACCCAGCAGTCGGAGTATTCGAAGCCTTTGGTGATTTCGCTTTTCAGCGGGCTGTCGGGGCCGAACTTGAGGCTCTTGGAGCCAGCAAGTTTCTCGCGCTTGCCCAGGTGGTCATACAGGAACAGGCCGGCACGGATCATCCACGCCGGGCGCAGGTGTGGGCGGTGTGGCAGGACAAAGCGCATCTGCTTGACGATGTGCGGGGCCTTGGCCAGCAGCACTTCACGTTCGGCCAGGGCTTCGCGTACCAGGCGGAATTCGTAATGTTCGAGGTAGCGCAGGCCGCCGTGGATCAGCTTGCTGCTGGCGGAGGAGGTGTGGCTGGCCAGGTCGTCCTTTTCGCAAAGGAATACCGACAAACCGCGACCGGCTGCGTCTGCTGCAATGCCGACGCCATTGATCCCGCCACCGATTACGGCAACGTCATAGACTTCGGCAAGCGGTGGAGCAGGCAAGGTAGAAGGGTTCATCGGCTGGCCTCGGGATCTTTTTCATATTGGAAATCGAACATTAATGTTCATTTTCGAAAATGGTAGCTGATAAACGTGGCCACAGCCAGCCGACTTCGATTGAAAAAACTCATCGAAGGGCGGGAAAAGGAAAATTTGTGAACATAAGCCTGGGCAAGGCTCGAGAAAAAAGCGCTGGATAAACCGCCATCGGGGGCAAGTCGAATCGTCGCCCCCGATGGCGTCAGTGCAGGCGCTATACGACTTCCAGACGAACCTTGTGCTGATTCAGCAACTGCACCAAGGCGGGCACCGGCTCCTGATCCGTCACCAGGCAGTCCACCAGGCTGATCGGCCCGAGTCGAATCATGGCATTGCGCCCGAATTTGCTCGAGTCCGCCGCCAGGATCACCTGGCGCGCATTGGCGATGATCGCCTGGGAAACCCGGACTTCCTGGTAGTCGAAGTCCAGCAGGCTGCCGTCCTCGTCGATACCGCTGATACCCACCAACGCGAAGTCGACCTTGAACTGGTTGATGAAGTCGACACTGGCCTGGCCCACCACGCCGCCGTCACGGCGCACATTGCCGCCGGTCAGCAACACATCGAAGTCGTCCTTGGCGCTGAGCATGGTGGCGACGTTGAGATTGTTGGTGATGATTTTCAGGTGGTTGTGGTTGAGCAGCGCACGGGCGATGGATTCGGTGGTGGTGCCGATATTGATGAACAGCGAGGCGTGATCGGGGATTTGTGCCGCGATGGCTTCGCCGATGCGTTGTTTCTCATCGCGCATCTGGTCGGCACGCATGGCGTACGCGGTGTTCTCGACACTGGAGTCATAGGCCGCGCCGCCGTGGTAGCGGCGCAGCAGATTGGCGTCCGCCAGCTGGTTGATGTCGCGGCGGATGGTTTGCGGGGTGACAACGAATAGCTGCGCCATTTCCTCGATACTCACGTAGCCGCGTTCGCGGACCAGTTCGAGGATTTGCTGCTGGCGGGGAGGCAGATTCATGGGGCGTCCTTTGGGCTGCCATACAAAAGTGGCCCATGATGACGCAGGAATCTGCTCCCTGCCAGTTACAACCCAATATGGGTCCAGCGCGTGGCTTATTCGGCGCCTTCGTGCGGTTCCCAGTCACGGGTGCGGCTTACCGCTTTTTGCCAGCCGGCGTAGAGTTTCTCTTTGGCGGTTTCTTCCAGTTGCGGTTCGAATTCGCGCTCGATCACGGCCTTGCCGCGCAACTCGTCCAGGCTGCTCCAGAAGCCACAGGCCAGGCCCGCCAGGTAAGCGGCGCCGAGTGCCGTGGTTTCACGCATTTGCGGACGTTCGACCTGGGTACCGAGGATATCGGCCTGGAACTGCATCAGGAAGTTGTTGGCCACCGCGCCGCCGTCTACGCGCAGGGCCTTGAGACGTTCGCCCGAGTCCTGTTGCATGGCGTCGAGTACGTCGCGGGTCTGGTAGGCAATCGACTCCAAAGCGGCACGAATAATGTGATCCACGCGTACGCCGCGGGTCAGGCCAAACAGTGCGCCACGGGCATACGGGTCCCAGTACGGGGCGCCCAGGCCGGTGAAGGCCGGCACCAGGTACACGCCGTTGCTGTCCTTGACCTTGCCGGCGAAGTATTCGGTGTCGGTGGCATCGGCGATGATTTTCAGCTCGTCACGCAGCCATTGCACGGTGGAGCCACCGTTGAACACCGCGCCTTCCAGCGCATACGCCACTTCGCCACGCGGGCCACAGGCGATGGTGGTGAGCATGCCGTGCTTGGATTTCACCGCTTTATCACCGGTGTTCATCAGCAGGAAGCAGCCGGTGCCGTAGGTGTTCTTGGCCTGGCCGGCCTCCACGCACATCTGGCCGAACAGCGCCGCTTGCTGGTCACCGGCGATACCGCCGATGGCGATGCCGCTTTTGGTGCGGCCGTAGATCTCGGAGGAAGACTTCACTTCCGGCAGCATTTCCCGCGGAACGTCGAGGATCTCCAGCATCTTCGCATCCCACTCCAGGGTGTGGATGTTGAAGAGCATGGTGCGCGAGGCGTTGGTGTAGTCGGTGACGTGGGTCTTGCCGCCGGTAAATTTCCAGATCAGCCAGCTGTCGATGGTGCCGAACAGCAACTCGCCGTTGCGCGCGCGCTCGCGGCTGCCTTCGACGTTATCGAGGATCCACTTGAGCTTGGTGCCGGAGAAGTACGGGTCGGTGACCAGGCCGGTGGTGTCGTTGATGTATTGCTCGTGACCGTCGCGCTTGAGCTGCTGGCAGATCTCGGTGCTGCGGCGGCACTGCCAGACGATGGCGTTGTAGATCGGACGGCCGGTGACCTTGTCCCATACCACGGTGGTTTCACGCTGGTTGGTGATACCGATGGCGGCGACCTGGTCATGGTGCAGGCCGGCTTGTGCCAGGGCTTCTACCATCACCGCGCTCTGGGTGGCGAAGATTTCCATCGGGTCATGTTCGACCCAGCCAGCCTGTGGGTAGTGCTGCGTGAATTCACGCTGGGCGGTGCAGACCACGTTGGCGTCACGATCAAAGATGATCGCCCGGGAACTGGTGGTGCCCTGGTCAAGGGCAATGATGTAGTTCTTATTCTGAAGGTCGGTCATATTGATTGCCTTGCACGGAAATAAGGAAGTCAGAAATCAGCCTGGGCCGCAAAGGGCAGAGGACCAGGCTGGCGCTTTCAGGAAATACGAGTCTTGCCGTTGACAGCCGTGTCAGTTGTTTCAGCTATAGCAGGTGCGGCGCTCGGCAAGTGGCGGGCAATCAGCCCGCGATAGGCCGCAGCACCGAGGCATGCGCCGACAATCGGCGCGAAAATCGGAACCAGGAAGTAAGGAATATCGCGGCCGCCAGTGAAGGCCATTTCACCCCAGCCGGCGAAAAAGGTCATCAGCTTGGGCCCGAAATCCCGCGCCGGGTTCATCGCAAAACCGGTCAGCGGCCCCATGGCGCTGCCAATCACCGCAATCAGCAGTCCGATCAGCAGGGGGGCCAGCGGGCCGCGCGGCAGGCCGTTGTTGTCATCGGTAAGGGCCATGATCACGCCCATCAGGATCGCGGTAATGACCATTTCCACCAGGAAGGCCTGGGCGGTGCTCAGCAGCGCGTGAGGGTAGGTGGAGAATACCGACGCCAATTCCAGACTGGCTTGGGTGCCGCGGACCATGTGGTGAGTTTGTTCGTAATCGAAAAACAGGTTGCTGTAGAGGGTGTACACCAGCGCGGCCGAGCAGAAGGCGCCGGCGACTTGGGCAAGAATGTAGAAGGGCAGTTTGCGCTTTTCGAAATCCGCAAAAATACACAGGGCGATACTCACCGCTGGGTTGAGGTGAGCCCCGGAGATGCCGGCGCTCAGGTAGATCGCCATGCTGACGCCGATCCCCCAGATGATACTGATTTCCCATAACCCAAAGCTGGCACCCGCGACCTTGAGCGCAGCGACACATCCCGTACCGAAGAAGATCAGAAGCGCAGTCCCCAGGAACTCAGCCATGCATTGGCTTGAAAGTGAAGGCTGTTGAAGAGCAGTTGTCATGGAAAACCTCGATTGTTGTTCTTGTCTGGCGCACGGCCTCAACGGGCGGTTGCGCGATTTTCACCGTGACGAGGATCCCCATCCAAGGCACGGCTTACTGCTGGAACTCTGTAGAGGCATTCCTACAGTATTCGGAAACGAAAAAATATAGACAAGAATGACGGCTGTCAAAGGTCGAAAGTGAACTGTCGGTCACTTTCGAACTATTGGTTTGATGAATGATCACGCCCTCTGCGTTAAGTCTCGTCGGCGTGGAGGGCGGACTAGAGCGTTTTGTATGGGGTTGGCCTAGAATTGGCCATCTGTTTGCCACGCCCGGAGACTTCATGACACCCGCACTGGATTTGTTGAAAAAAGTTCGCGCCGAACATCGCATCCACAGTTATGAACATGACCCCAAGGCGGCCTCCTATGGTCTGGAGGCCGCAGAAAAATTGGGCCTCGACCCGGGGCGGGTATTCAAGACTTTGTTGGCCAGCAGCGAAAAAGGCGAATTATTGGTGGCTGTAGTGCCGGTCGTCGGAAGTCTTGACCTAAAAGCCCTTGCTCATGCGGCCGGGGTAAAAAAAGTCGAAATGGCGGATCCAGCCGCGGCGCAGCGTTCTACCGGTTACCTGCTGGGCGGTATCAGCCCGCTGGGGCAGAAAAAGCGTTTGCGCACATTTATCGACGTGACGGCGCAGCCGTTTGCGACAATTTTTGTGAGTGCGGGGAGAAGGGGGCTGGAGGTGGAGTTGTCCGCCGCGGTGCTGGCGGAACATACCCAGGCCAAATTTGCAGAAATTGGCCGGGTGTAATTCCTGGCCACTGGAGAGCCAATGTGGGAGGGGGTAAGCCCCTCCCACACGTTGATCATCGACTCAGCCAGCCGGGCTATAGCGCCGTACGCCGGACTCGGATCGAGGCACCTGCGCCGCGATGCTGCCTGACGCCTGGAACAGCACCAAATGCTCAGCGGCTACGCGAATGCCCACCTCGGCGCCCACCTGATGGTCGGCATGGCTCGGGAAAATCGACTCCAGCTGCGCGCCGGTCGGCAGTTGCAGGCGGTACAAGGTCGACGCGCCGAGGAAGGTCTTGCCGACGATCCGCGCTTTCAAGGGGCTGTCCGGCGCGTAGACGATGTCGTCCGGGCGTAGCAAGACGTCAACTGCACCGCCCGTAGGCCAGGTGTAGGCCCGGTTACCGCGCAGGTCCCCCAGTTCGGTATGGACGGAATCGGGCGAACTTAATTGGCCGCGGATGAAATAGCCCTGCCCAATAAAGCTGGCGACATAAGGCGTCAGTGGTTCGTGATAGAGGTTGTAGGGCGTGTCCCACTGCTCCAGGCGGCCTTCCTTGAAGACTCCGACGTGATCACTCACGGCGAACGCCTCTTCCTGGTCATGGGTGACCAGGATCGCACTGGTGCCCCGCGCCTTGAGGATATCGCGTACCTCGTGGCTGAGCTTGCGCCGCAGTTCGCCGTCGAGGTTGGAGAACGGCTCGTCCAGCAGCAACAGTTGTGGCTCCGGCGCCAGGGCGCGGGCGAGGGCGACGCGTTGCTGTTGGCCGCCCGACAGTTCGTGGGGGAATCGCTTGCCCAGGTTCTTCAGGTTGACCAATTCCAGCAGTTCGGCGACCACGCGGTCTTTTTGCGGGTGTTTGCGAATGCCGAAGGCGATGTTGTCGGCCACGCTGAGGTGGGGAAACAGCGCGTAGTCCTGGAACACCATGCCGATGCGACGTTTCTCCGGTGCCAGAGTAAAACCGGCGCTGGAGATCACTTCGCCGGCGAGGCTGATTTCGCCTTCGTGCACCGGCTCAAATCCGGCAATCGCCCGCAACGTTGTGGTTTTGCCGCAGCCCGAAGAACCGAGCAGGCAACCGATATCGCCGGCGTTGAGGTGCAGATTGAGGTTCTGCACCACCCGTTGATCCTGATAGCCGCATGCCAGATTGCGCAAGTTCAGCAGTAAGGGCTGGCTCATGCGTGGTGGTACGCCGGCTCGACGAGGAATTCGAGCAGGGCCTTCTGGGCATGCAGGCGGTTTTCGGCCTGGTCCCAAGCCACGGAGCGCGTGTCGTCGAGCAGGTCGAGGCTGATCTCTTCGCCACGGTGTGCCGGCAGACAGTGCATGAACAGTACATCGGGCGCGGCCAGGTCGAGCAGTTCCCGCGTAACCTGATAGGGAGCGAACATAGCGAGACGCTTGGCCGTTTCGTCTTCCTGGCCCATCGAGGTCCAGACGTCGGTGCTGACCAGGTGCGCGCCGATCACTGCATCCTTTGGATCGCGCAGGATTTGCACGCGGCCATCGGCCTTGGCCAGGAACTCGGCAGCCGGCTCGAAGCCTTCCGGGCAGGCAATGCGCAGGTGGAAGTCGAACTGAATCGCCGCTTCTATATAGCTGTTGCACATGTTGTTGCCGTCACCGATCCAGGCCACGGTCTTGCCTTGTATCGAGCCACGGTGCTCAAGGAAGGTCTGCATGTCGGCCAGCAACTGGCACGGGTGCAGGTCATCGGACAGGCCATTGATCACTGGCACGCGGGAGTAGGCGGCGAATTCGGTCAGGGTGCTGTGGGCAAAGGTGCGGATCATCACCGCATCGAGCATGCGCGACATGACGATCGCGCAGTCGCTGATCGGCTCGCCACGGCCCAGTTGGGTGTCACGCGGCGACAGGAAGATGGCCTGGCCACCCAACTGGATCATGCCGGCTTCGAAGGACAGGCGAGTGCGGGTCGACGACTTCTCGAAAATCATCCCGAGCACGCGGTTTTTCAAAGGCTCGAACAGTACGCCGCGGTTACGCAGGTCTTTAAGCTCAATGCCTCGACGGATCACGCTGACCAGCTCTTCGGGCGTGCAATCCATCAGGGAGAGAAAGTGCCTTGCGCTCATCATTAACTACCTTTTTGCAACAGACCGCAGATACTCAAAGCCTTGTTTATTGTGACAACGGGCGAGACCTGCGGCGAAAGCCGCACGGGGCGACGAAATAGGGGAAGGCGCGATCTTATAATTAAATGTCGCGTCTTACCAATAGGGCTACGGTTTTTACGGATGTTCAGACGGGCGCGCTAGCGCTTTTGAAGACGATTTCCAGACAGCAGCGGGCCATTTGTACACTGACGCCGCAACCTTTTGCAATGCGCGGGGGCGGGCTTGGGCCAGGCTGCGTCGGTTTCAGGGGTTGATTACAGGTTCTGTAACATTTGCTCATGTTTGCTCATGGCCTGGCTTGATGGCTCTCGATTCACAGGACTAACGATGCTGGTGCCTGTCAGGGTCACGGCCCATAGTCAGGCCAAAGCCCAATAAAGAGACTGGCCATGACCAAGACTCTCCACCACCGTGCATGCCATCTGTGTGAAGCCATTTGTGGCCTGACCCTGGAAACCACCCAAGCCGAAGACGGCAGCCTGGCGATCACCTCGATCAAGGGCGACGCGCTGGACAGCTTCAGCCGTGGCCACATCTGCCCGAAGGCTGTGGCGTTGCAGGACATCCAGAATGATCCTGACCGCCTGCATCAGCCCATGTTGCGGGTGGGCAGCGAATGGCAGCCCATCCCGTGGGATGAGGCGTTTGCCCTGGTCGCCGAGCGGCTGGCGGGCATCCAGGCGCGGCATGGGCAGAATGCGGTGGCGGTGTACCAGGGCAACCCCAGCGTGCACAACTATGGGCTGATGACCCACAGTAACTACTTCCTGGGCCTGCTCAAGACGCGCAACCGGTTTTCTGCCACCTCCGTTGACCAGTTGCCCCATCACCTCACCAGCCACCTGATGTACGGCCACGGCCTGTTGCTGCCGATTCCGGACATCGACCACACCGACTTCATGCTGATCCTGGGCGGCAACCCGTTGGCCTCCAATGGCAGCATCATGACCGTGCCCGATGTGGAGAAGCGCCTCAAGGCCATCCAGGCCCGGGGTGGCAAAGTAGTGGTGGTCGATCCTCGGCGCAGTGAGACGGCGGCGATCGCTGATCAGCACCTGTTCGTGCGGCCTGGTGGGGATGCGGCGCTGCTGTTCGGGGTACTCAATACGCTGTTTACCGAGAACCTGACGCGCGACAGTCATTTGCCGGTAGAAGGCCTTGAGGAGGTGCGTCGTGCAATTGCCGGTTTTACCGCCGAAGCCATGAGTCGCCAGTGTGCAGTGCCTGCCGGGCAGATCCGCCAGTTGGCGCGGGATTTCGCTGCTGCGGATAAAGCGGTGTGCTACGGGCGTATGGGGGTGTCGACCCAGGCGTTCGGCACGCTGTGTCATTGGCTGGTGCAGTTGATCAATTTGGTCACCGGTAACCTCGACCGCGAGGGTGGTGCGTTATGCACCAGTCCGGCGGTGGATTTGGTCGCGTCTACCGGTGGCGGGCATTTCAATCGCTGGCAGAGTCGCGTGTCCGGGCGCCCGGAGTACGGTGGCGAGTTGCCAGTGTCTGCATTGGCAGAAGAAATGCTCACCGGCGGCGAAGGACAGATCCGTGCGCTGGTGACGGTGGCGGGCAACCCGGTGCTGTCGACTCCCAATGGCCGCCAGTTAGAGCAGGCGCTGGACGGCTTGGAGTTCATGGTCAGCGTCGACCTCTATATCAACGAGACCACGCGTTATGCCGATCTGATCCTGCCCTCCACGTCGGCACTGGAAAACGACCACTACGACACCACGTTCAATATGTTCGCCGTGCGCAATGTCACACGTTTCAATCGCGCGATCCTGCCCAAGCCTGAGGGGGCACTGCATGACTGGGAGATTTTTGTCGGCCTGGCCACGGCATTCGCTGCGCAGACCGGTATGGCGCTCAAGCCAACCATGCCGCCTGCGCAAATGATCGACTTCGGGTTGCGCGCCGGTGCTTATGGTGATGCGTCGAGCCATAAGTTGTCGGTGGCGAAGCTGGCGGATCATCCTCATGGCATGGACCTGGGGCCGCTCAAGCCCAATCTTGCCGCGCGCTTGAAAACCGTGGATGGCAAAGTGCAGGCAGCACCGGCAGTGATTCTGGCGGATCTGGCGCGCTTTGCGGCGCAGCCGATGCCGGTGGCTGGCGAGTTGCTGCTGATCGGCCGTCGCCATGTGCGCAGTAATAATTCCTGGATGCATAACTATCACCGGCTGGTGAAGGGTAAGCCTCGGCACCAGCTGCATATGCATCCCGACGACCTGGCCAGTCGCCAGTTGGCAGATGGGCAGCGGGTGCGCGTCAGTTCACGTATCGGCATGATCGAGGTGGAGGTGGTCGCCAGCCTGGACATGATGCCCGGCGTCGTCAGCCTGCCCCATGGTTGGGGCCACGGCCGTCCGGGCGTGCAGATGACCATCGCCAGCGAGCTACCGGGGGCGAGCGCCAATGACTTGACCGACGAGCGGCAATTGGATGAGTTATCGGGCAATGCGGCATTGAATGGTGTACCGGTCCAAGTCGCTGCCGCATAAGGCGCCCGAGCACCGCGTTGGAATTTTGCGTTACAATGCGCCACCGTGCCGACCTGTGAGTCGCAAAGTTCCAGCCGAGGTGTTCCATGGATATCATCGAAACGATCAAAGAGCAGATTGCCAACAACACCATTCTGCTTTACATGAAGGGCGCACCTAACGCTCCTCAGTGCGGTTTCTCCGCGAAGGCTTCCCAGGCTGTGATGCAGTGTGGCGAGAAGTTCGCTTACGTGGATATTCTGCAAAACCCGGAAATCCGCGCCAACCTGCCGAAGTACGCCAACTGGCCTACGTTCCCACAACTGTGGGTAGCCGGTGAACTGGTCGGCGGTAGCGATATCATCACTGAAATGGCAGCTGATGGTTCGTTGCAGGCGTTGATCAAAGATGCAGCGGCAAACGCGGCGGCCAAGACCGACGCTTGATTCGCCTGCAATAAAAAGCCCCGCTTCTCGTGAGAGAGCGGGGCTTTTTTGTACCTGTGAGCGAGGGGGTTATTCGCCCATCTGCGATTGCAGGTAGTTCTCCAGGCTGACTTTGTCGATCAGGCCCAATTGGGTTTCAAGCCAGTCGATATGTTCTTCCTGGTCTTCCAGGATGTCTTCCAGCAGTTCACGGCTGCCGAAGTCGCCTTTGGTTTCGCAGTGCGCAATGGCGGCCTTGAGGTCGCTGTGGCTCTTGCGCTCGAAGCCCAGGTCGCTGCTGATCATTTCCTGGGTGTGCTCGCCGATGTTCAGCTTGCCCAGGTCCTGGACGTTCGGCAGCCCTTCCAGGAACAGGATGCGCTTGATCAGCGCGTCGGCGTCCTTCATGGCCTTGATGGATTCTTTGTATTCGCGCTTGCCAAGCTTTTCCAGGCCCCAATCGTCGTACATGCGCGCATGCAGGAAGTACTGATTGATCGCGACCAGTTCATTGGCAAGGATTTTGTTGAGTTGCTGGATGACTGAGATGTCGCCTTTCATGACTGGGGTCCTGCCCTGTAATAGCTGTGTATAAGGCGGAGTTTGAGCGGCGAAAACCCTAGTGTCAAACCTAAGTTATTGAATAATAAATGAAAATTAATCGGAATAAGAATGTTTGTGTTCCGCGTCTTGGCGCTAACTAATTGAATTAAAGGCATAAAAAAACCGGACACTAAGTCCGGCTCTTTAAAACACGCCAATTATGCGTGTGTAAATTCTGCTGTGTAGGGGAGCGCAGCCTGGGCTGTTTGCAGCTGCGTCAGGGTTTCCCGTACCACTTGCTTGGCGAGGCAAGCACATTTACCACACTGGCTGGCAACGCCGGTGGTTTCACGTACTTCCTTGTAGCTGCAGCAACCTTCGTAGATCGCTTCGCGGATTTGTCCGTCGGTGACGCCATTACACAGGCACACATACATAAGGGAGAACCGTCGCGGGTTTAAGGCTTAAGTGCGATGGATCTTAATGTTAACGAGAATGATTGTCAAAGTAGATTCGTAGGGTATTTGCCTGCGTTGCCCTCACGCTGACGAACGGTTTTTTCAGTGTATGATGGTCGGTCTTCGCGAAGCGTGACTGCGTCACAGGGCTGTCGCTTGAATGCGGCAGACTCAGGGCCGGTCCTTTTACTTCAATCGTCACCTTTACATCAGGAGATACCCAATGAGCGTACTCGTCGGCAAACAAGCCCCGGATTTCGACGTACCTGCCGTGCTCGGCAATGGCGAAATCGTTGACAGCTTCAAACTGTCTGAAGCCATCAAAGGCAAATACGGCCTGGTGTTCTTCTACCCGCTGGACTTCACCTTCGTCTGCCCTTCGGAGCTGATCGCTCTGGACCACCGCATGGACGATTTCAAGGCGCGTAACGTTGAAGTGGTTGCCGTTTCCATCGACTCCCATTTCACCCATAACGCCTGGCGCAATACTGCCATCAACGATGGCGGCATCGGCAAAGTCAAATACACCATGGCTGCCGACATGAAGCACGACATCGCCAAGGCCTACGACGTTGAGTCCGAAGGCGGCGTGGCTTTCCGTGGCGCGTTCCTGATCGACGACAAGGGCGTTGTACGCTCCCAGATCATCAACGACCTGCCACTGGGCCGTAACATGGAAGAGCTGATCCGTCTGGTCGACGCCCTGCAATTCCACGAAGAGCACGGCGAAGTCTGCCCTGCCAATTGGAAAAAAGGTGACAAGGGCATGAACGCTTCGCCAGAAGGCGTTGCGGCTTACCTGACCGAGAACGCTGGCAAGCTGTAAGCCAGATTCGCGGGACAAAAAAACCGGCCTGAGAAGGCCGGTTTTTTTATGCCGATTGGGATTTGACCTCAGTCGCCGAAGTCTTCCCAGCCGCCCATTTGTTTCCAGCGGTTGACGATGCCGCAGAACAGTTCGGCCGTCTTCTCGGTGTCGTAGCGGGCCGAGTGGGCTTCGCGACCGTCGAAGTCGATACCGGCCGCCTGGCAGGCCTTGGCCAATACGGTCTGGCCATAGGCCAGGCCGGCGAGGGTGGCGGTGTCGAAACTGGAGAACGGGTGGAACGGGTTACGCTTCATGTCCAACCGCGTCACGGCGGCGTTGAGGAAGCCCAGGTCGAAGCTGCTGTTATGCCCGACCAGGATCGCGCGCTTGCAGCCATTGGCCTTCAAGGCCTTGCGTACGCCACGGAAGATATCGGTCAGCGCCGCTTCCTCACTGACTGCCATGCGCAGTGGGTGGTCGAGCTTGATCCCGGTGAATTCCAGGGCCGCTGCTTCGATGTTCGCGCCTTCAAACGGCTCGACGCGGAAGAAGTGGGTGTGCTCCGGGAACACAAAGCCCTGTTCGTCCATGCCAATGGTGGTCGCGGCGATTTCCAGCAGGGCGTCGGTGGCGCAGTTGAAACCACCGGTTTCTACGTCGATGACAACCGGCAGATAGCCGCGAAACCGCTCGGCCATCGGGTGGCGGGAGCCGCCACCACTGTGCTCGTGTTCGTCATCGTAATGGTCTTCACTCACTTGCTTTCCTCCAGCAGGCGCCAGCGCAGTGTTTCACCGGCGCGCAGCGGGATAACGGTCAGCTCGCCAAACGGCAGGCTGGCAGGGGCGGTCCAGTCTTCACGGACCAGGGTAATGCGGTCGGTATTCGCTGGCAGGCCGTAGAAACGCGGGCCATTGAGGCTGGCGAAACCTTCGAGTTTATCCAGGGCGTTGCGCTGTTCGAACGCTTCGGCATACAACTCGATGGCGGCGAACGCGGTGTAGCAACCGGCACAACCGCATGCGGCTTCCTTGGCGTGCTGAGCGTGGGGCGCAGAGTCGGTGCCGAGGAAAAACTTCGGATTACCGCTGGTCGCAGCATCCAGCAAGGCCACCTGGTGGGTATTGCGCTTGAGGATCGGCAGGCAATAGAAGTGCGGCCGAATCCCGCCCACCAGCATGTGGTTGCGGTTGTACAGCAGGTGATGAGCGGTGATGGTCGCGCCGACGTTGGCCGAGGCCTCGGTGACGAACTGCACGGCATCGGCCGTGGTGATGTGCTCGAACACCACCTTGAGGGTCGGGAACAGCTCGACCACACGGCGCATATGCTCGTCGATGAAGATCTTCTCGCGATCGAACACGTCCACATCACCACGGGTGACTTCACCGTGGATCAGCAGCGGCATGCCGACTTCGGCCATGGCTTCGATGGCGGGCAGGATCTTGTCGATGCTGGTCACGCCGGAGTCGGAGTTGGTGGTTGCGCCGGCCGGGTACAGCTTGGCGGCGTGCACGAAGCCGCTGGCCTTGGCCTCACGGATCTCGGAAGGTTGGGTACGGTCGGTGAGGTAGAGCACCATCAACGGTTCGAAGCGGCTGCCGGCCGGCCGTGCAGCGAGGATACGCTGGCGATAGGCGTCGGCTTCGGCGGCGTTACGCACCGGTGGTACCAGGTTAGGCATGATGATGGCGCGGCCAAACGTACGCGCTACATCGGCCACGGTTTGGGGCAACGCAGCACCATCGCGAAGATGAATATGCCAGTCGTCGGGACGCAGCAGGGTCAGGCGGTCGGACATTGGGGATTCCAGGCGGGTCAATCTGGTGGGAATGCTACCGGAAAAGACTCTTGCAGGCACTCGCTATCAAGTTTTGCGGGATGCATCCGATAGCCTTTCGTATGCCTTATCGATGTATGACGCTTTGAAGTGTTGTAGAAACCAGTGGAGCCTCCCGTGCGCCAGCATTATCTAGCCTTGCTCAGTGTGTTCGCCAGCCTGCCTGCGATGGCCCTCACGTTCCAGACACGTCTGGAGAACATTGAGTGGAAGGTAGAGGGGGACAAGTTCGAGTGCCGCCTGACCCAGCCGATCACCGACTTCGGTTCGGGTGAGTTCGTGCGCCGGGCCGGCGAGCAGGCGACGTTTCGTCTGAAAGCCTATAACGGATCGCTGGGTGCAGGGTCGGCCACCTTGTTGGCCGCCGCTGCCCCCTGGCAGCCCGGTCGGGGTGACATCAATCTCGGTGCCGTACGTGCCGGCAGCGGTGATGTGCTCTTCAATAGCTCTCAGGCCCAGGCCGGGCGTCTTTTCAACGGGTTGCTCGATGGACGCTCGCCCACTGTGCGGCACTATGGACGCGAGGGTGGCTATTCAGAGATTCGCCTGCTGCCGGTGAAATTCAACAAGGCCTACAGCGACTATCAGCTGTGCACGGCCAAATTGCTGCCGATGAATTACGATCAGGTCAAGCAGACCGAAGTGGGCTTCCCCGGTGGCGGCATCGAGTTGGACGCTGCGGCGAAGCAGAAGCTGGCGGTGATTCTCGAATTCATGAAGGCGGACCCGACCGTCAACCATATCGAGTTGAACGGTCACTCGGACAACAGCGGCAATCGCCTGAGCAACCGTGATGTTTCCCGCCGTCGCGCGCTGGCGGTGATGGACTACTTCAAGGCCAACGGTATCCCGGAGTCCCAGATCACCCTGCGGTTCCATGGCGAAAGTTACCCCTTGGCGCCCAACACTACTGCCGCCAACCGGGCCCGTAACCGCCGTGTGAATATTCAGCTCGAACGTGTGGCTGCCCCCGAGAAGCCGGCCCCCCAGGTCACTGGCCCGAGCAACCCTGCGCACACTTCGTAACGTGCGACCATCGGTCGCTCGCTCGACATAATCTGTCGCTTTATCTTCATTTGCTGTCGCGCCCCTGTAAATCCACGGTTTTGATCGGTAGAATCGACGCCTTTCCGTAAAACCCCGTGGAGTGATGGCATGGCCGACGTAAACAAGGTCGTTCTCGCGTATTCCGGCGGCCTGGACACTTCGGTGATCCTCAAGTGGCTGCAGGATACTTATAACTGTGAAGTGGTGACCTTCACCGCTGACCTGGGTCAGGGCGAAGAGGTCGAACCTGCACGTGCCAAGGCGCAAGCCATGGGCGTGAAAGAGATCTACATTGACGACCTGCGCGAAGAGTTCGTCCGCGATTTCGTCTTCCCGATGTTTCGCGCCAACACCGTCTACGAAGGCGAGTACCTGCTGGGTACTTCCATCGCACGTCCGCTGATCGCCAAGCGCCTGATCGAAATCGCCAACGAAACCGGCGCTGATGCCATTTCCCATGGCGCTACCGGCAAGGGCAACGACCAGGTGCGTTTCGAACTGGGTGCCTACGCGCTCAAGCCCGGCGTGAAAGTGATTGCCCCTTGGCGTGAATGGGACCTGCTGTCCCGTGAAAAGCTGATGGATTACGCTGAAAAGCACGCGATCCCGATCGAGCGTCATGGCAAGAAGAAGTCCCCGTACTCGATGGACGCCAACCTGCTGCACATCTCCTATGAAGGCGGCGTGCTGGAAGACACCTGGACCGAGCACGAAGAAGACATGTGGAAATGGACCGTCTCCCCGGAGAACGCTCCAGACAAGCCGCAGTACCTGGAACTGACCTACCGCAACGGCGACATCGTCGCGCTGGACGGCGTGGAAATGACCCCGGCCACTGTATTGGCGACCCTGAACCGTATCGGTGGCGAACACGGCATCGGCCGCCTCGACATCGTCGAGAACCGCTATGTGGGCATGAAGTCCCGTGGCTGCTACGAAACCCCCGGTGGCACCATCATGCTGCGTGCCCACCGCGCCATCGAATCCATCACCCTGGACCGTGAAGTGGCTCACCTCAAAGACGAGCTGATGCCCAAGTACGCCAGCCTGATCTATACCGGCTACTGGTGGAGCCCTGAGCGTCTGATGCTGCAACAGATGATCGACGCTTCCCAGGCCCACGTGAACGGCGTTGTGCGTCTGAAGTTGTACAAGGGCAATGTGATCGTTACCGGCCGCAAATCCGATGACTCGCTGTTCGACGCCAACATCGCCACCTTCGAAGAAGATGGCGGCGCCTATAACCAGGCCGACGCAGCGGGCTTTATCAAGTTGAATGCATTGCGCATGCGCATTGCTGCCAACAAAGGCCGTTCGTTGTTCTGAGTGTTTAGCCTGTTGTAAAAAATGGCCCCTTGTTCAAGGGGCCATTTTTTTTGCCTGGAGATTTTGATTAAGTCCACGTTGTTTAAACTTGTTTAATCAGTGCTCCAACTTATCGGGTCGCTGGTTTTTTTGTCGGGTGAATGATTTTTTATCATTTATGTAGGAACCAGTCTTACAGATAATTCACTCATATAGATGCGAGGAGTACGTAAGAAGTCAAAAATTCTGTAGGAAATAAGGATGTAAGTAAATATGTTAAATGGAACTGAAACTACCGATTTTTCTCTGCCAGCTCCGGCACCTGCAGTCGCCAGGCAAGGGGCATTTCCTGATAGTTGCGTACGGCACGTTTACCTTATCCCCTGGGGACTCTGGAAATTTCACTCAAAATATGTGATGCCCCGGAAAGTTCTGAAAGGCTCCATAAAACTGGAAACATCCGAATCGGTGTTTTTTTGTAGGGGGTTTCCTTTATCGTTGTGGGGTGGGTCTCTGCTTGCTGTTGCTCGGGGGGGAACGCTATGCCAACTAGGAAACGACTAGGCTATTGTGTTTGCTCTAAATAATTCGAACAGCGAAATTGGACTTTCTCATGAATAAAGTGCTGATCGTGGATGATCATCCCGTCATTCGTCTTGCTGTGCGTATGCTAATGGAACGTCATGGTTATGAGGTCGTTGCCGAGACCAATAACGGTGTCGATGCGTTGCAACTTGCGCGGGAGCATATGCCGGACATTGTCATACTGGATATTGGGATTCCCAAACTCGATGGCCTGGAAGTTATTTGCCGGCTTTCGTCTACCAAACAGGCTGTACCGTTCAAGGTCCTGGTGCTCACCTCCCAGGCCCCAGGTCACTTTTCCATGCGTTGTATGCAGGCGGGCGCTGCTGGCTATGTGTGCAAGCAACAGGACCTGACCGAGTTGCTGAGTGCGATCAAGGCGGTTTTGTCGGGCTACAGCTATTTTCCAAACCAGGCACTCAACTCGGTACGCTCCACCATGGGCAATGCCAGTGAGGCTGATATGGTCGAGCGTCTGTCGGGCCGGGAGATGATGGTGTTGCAGCAATTGGCTCGGGGCAGAACAAACAAGGAGATTGCCGACGGTATGTTTCTCAGCAACAAGACCGTCAGCACCTACAAGACTCGTCTGCTGCTCAAGCTCAATGCCCGCTCTCTCGTGGACCTGATCGAGTTGGCTCAGCGTAACGGCTTGGTATAGGTGAGGGCACAGCACTGCACACAGGCCGCGTAACCGGCAGAAAAAAGCCTCCGTCAGGGAGGCTTCCGGCCGTCGACCGCTTGATTAGAGGTCGAAATCGTAGTCGGCCAGTTGTTTTTGCAAGCGTCGTTCTTCCAGAAGGTTGTCGATAGTACGGCGTTTGCTCAGATTGGTCTTGGCGACCTCTGCCACAGGTGCCTCTGCGCCATCGTCCTCCGACTCAACGAGGTCGTCTTCTACGTCCAACTGTTCTTTGTCAGTGCTCATAACGTTAACTCCGGAGTAAGACTGCCGTTGGCGCTCCTTATAACGATAATCCATGAATGGGTAAAAAAGATTTTTTCAATCGGCTGATCGAGAAAACCAATGGACCCTCAATCGTCGGATGTCTTGTCCTTATATTCGCAAAGGTCTTCGATGCGACAGCTGCCGCAGCGCGGCTTGCGGGCCTGGCAAACATAGCGCCCGTGCAGGATCAGCCAGTGGTGAGAGTCGAGCAGGTATGGCTTGGGCACGAACTTCATCAGCTGCTTTTCCACTTCGACCACGTTCTTGCCACGGGCTATGCCGGTTCGGTTACTGACCCGAAAAATGTGGGTGTCCACGGCCATGGTCAATTGCCGGAATGCGGTGTTGAGCACCACGTTGGCGGTTTTGCGGCCCACCCCCGGCAGGGCTTCCAGCGCTTCGCGGGTTTGTGGCACTTCGCTGTCATGCCGTTCTATCAGCAAGCGGCAGGTCTCGATGACATTCTTGGCCTTACTGTTGTACAGGCCGATGGTCTTGATGTACTCCGATAACCCATCTACACCCAAGGCATAAATCGCCTCTGGCGTGTTTGCCACGGGGTAAAGCTTGGCCGTGGCCTTGTTGACGCCGACGTCCGTGGATTGGGCCGACAGGATCACTGCAATCAATAACTCGAACGGCGAGGAGTAGGCCAGTTCGGTCTTGGGCTCCGGATTGTCTTCGTGAAGCCTGCGGAAAATTTCCAGGCGTTTTGCGGCGTTCATGGGGTTCAGGCTTCCTTTCGGGCGGTCAGCGTAGTTTCGAATAATGGGGCCAGGCCTGGGAGCCTGCGAGCGGGATCAACCCGACGGATATCAATGTGGTGTCGGCGATGGACCGTAACAACCCCCAGGATTATTCAGTCATGCACCATGGGCGTCTACTTGGCGCTGCGCGTCATCGAGCTTGTGTTGCGCGTCGGCCAATTGTTGCGGATCAGCCTGTTGATCCAGGGCTTTCTTCAACTCGGCTCGGCGCATCGCCAGTTGGATTTTGGCGCGCTTGAGGTCGGGGTTGTTGACGGCAGGCAGCGGTGTCGCGGGTGTGTGATGCTGGTCCAAGGCTGCCAATACCTGCTCCGCTGCCTCGAACTGCTGTTGCAGGGCGATCAGCTGGGATTGCTGGTCAAAGGTCGGCGGGTGCCCAAAAGCCTTCAAGGATTTGTGCAATTGGGCGCGGCTCATGGCCACATTGATCTTGGCTTTTTTTACCGCCGCATCCTGGGTGGCCCGCACTGCGTCAAGTGGCAAGGGGGGCACTGGCGCTGAGCGCTGGGCCCGCGCCAAACGTTGGGCAATCCTGTGTTCTTCTTCCCGTCGCAGGCGCGCATTGCGTTGTTCAAAGCGTTGCCGGGCACGGTCGCGCTTGAAGCCTCGTTCACGGCGCTCGTTTTCGTTCGCTGCCAGGCCGCCAACGATAGGCAGCCCTGTGGCCAGTGGGCGCATCTCAATGCAGTCGACAGGGCAGGGCGCGACACACAGGTCGCAACCGGTGCACTCATCGATGATAACGGTGTGCATCAACTTGGCGGCGCCGACAATCGCGTCCACCGGGCATGCCTGGATGCATTTGGTGCAGCCGATGCATTCGGCCTCGCGGATGTAGGCGACCTGGGCCGGCGCTTCCCCGCGGCTGGTGTCCAGTTCCAGAACCGGCACACGCAGCAATAGCGCAAGGCCAGCGATGGTCTCCTGTCCTCCGGGCGGACACTTGTTGATCGCCTCGCCGCGCGCGATACCTTCGGCGTAAGGCTTGCAGCCCGGGTGCCCGCACTTGCCGCATTGTGTCTGCGGCAGCAGCGCGTCGATACGTTGAATCAGATTCATGGAGTGATCATTGGCGTGCCGGTTGAACAAACAGGGTCTGATTATCCGGCAAGCGAGAAAGGGGGACTAGCTGAAAAGCCCCGTCGCAGAAACGACAGGGCTGTTTTGCAGGGCTTACTTGATACGTTGACCCGGCTTGGCGCCACTGTCCGGGCTCAGCAGGTAGATCTCTTCGCCGCCAGGGCCTGCCGCCATCACCATGCCTTCGGAGATGCCGAACTTCATTTTCCGCGGCTTGAGGTTGGCAATCATCATGGTCAGGCGACCATCGAGCTTGGACGGGTCCGGATAAGCGCTCTTGATCCCGGAGAACACGTTGCGTTGTTCGTCACCAATATCCAGTGTGAGGCGCAGCAGCTTGTCCGCACCTTCCACTGCTTCGGCCTTGATGATCAGCGCCACACGCAGGTCCACGGCAGCAAAGGCGTCAAAGTCGATTTCCGGAGAAATCGGGTCTTTGGCCAGCTCGCCGTTACCGGTCGGTTTCGATTCGCCGGTATCGGTCTGGCTGGCGGCCAGGTCTTCTTTCGATGCGTCGGTCATGGCCTGGACCTTGACTGGGTCGATACGGGTCATCAAAGGCTTGAATTCGTTCAACTGATGGTTGCTGAGCCAGGTGGAGTGGTCGTTCCAGGTCAGCGGCGCGACATTGAGGAACGCCTCGGCGTCGGCGGCCAGCAACGGCAGCACCGGCTTGAGGAAGATCACCAACTGGCGGAACAGGTTGACGCCGGTGGCGCAGATCGCCTGGACCTCAGCCTGCTTGCCTTCCTGCTTGTTCAGCGACCAGGGGGCCTTGTCGGCAATCCAGGCGTTGGCGCGGTCAGCCAGGCCCATGATCTCGCGCATGGCGCGGGCGAAGTCGCGGGCTTCATAGGCGTCCGCGATGCTTGGCGCGGCAGCCAGGAACGCGTCGGTCAGTTCCGGCGCGGCATTCTCGGCCACCAGCAGGCCCGCGTTGCCCTTGTGAATAAACCCGGCGCAACGGCTGGCGATGTTGACCACCTTGCCGACCAGGTCCGAATTGACCTTTTGTACGAAGTCTTCCAGGTTCAGGTCGAGGTCGTCCACACCACGGCCCAGCTTGGAGGCGTAGTAGTAGCGCAGATATTCCGGCGACAGGTGATCCAGATAAGTGCGTGCCTTGATAAAGGTGCCACGGGACTTGGACATCTTCTGGCCGTTGACCGTCAGGTAGCCATGTACGGCGATGCCGGTGGGCTTGCGGTAGCCCGAACCTTCGAGCATGGCTGGCCAGAACAGGGCGTGGAAATTGACGATGTCCTTGCCGATGAAGTGGTACAGCTCGGCGGTGGAGTCCTTGCTCCAGAACGCGTCGAAGTCCAGCTCCGGCGTGCGGTCGCAGAGGTTCTTGAAGCTGGCCATGTAGCCGATCGGCGCGTCCAGCCACACATAGAAGTATTTGCCGGGCTCGCCAGGGATCTCGAAGCCGAAGTACGGCGCATCGCGGGAGATGTCCCACTGCTGCAGGCCTGCGTCCAGCCATTCGGCGATCTTGTTCGCCACGGCGTCCTGCAGGGTGCCGCTGCGGGTCCAGGTTTGCAGCATCTGCTGGAAATCCGGGAGCTTGAAGAAGAAGTGCTGGGAATCCTTGAGCACCGGTGTGGCGCCGGAGATCGCCGACTTAGGATCCTTCAGGTCGGTGGGGGCATAGGTGGCACCGCACTTCTCGCAGTTGTCGCCGTACTGGTCTTCAGTGCCGCATTTCGGGCAGGTGCCCTTGATGAAGCGGTCGGCCAGGAACATTTTCTTTTCCGGGTCGAAATACTGCGTGATCGAGCGCGTGGCAATGTGCCCGGCGTCTTTCAACCGCAGGTAGATCTGGCTCGACAGCTCACGGTTTTCTTCGGAATGGGTCGAATGGAAATTGTCGAAATCCACCAGGAACTCGGCAAAGTCGGCGCTGTGTTCAGCCTGCACATTGGCGATCAGTTGTTCCGGGGTGATCCCTTCCTTTTCGGCGCGCAGCATGATGGCCGAACCGTGGGCGTCGTCTGCGCAGACATAGATGCATTGATTGCCGCGATGCTTCTGGAAGCGCACCCACATATCGGTCTGGATGTACTCAAGCATATGGCCAAGATGGATGGAACCATTGGCATAGGGCAGGGCGCTGGTGACGAGGATCTTGCGTGGCTCGGACATGGGGCTCGGCTACTTGATGAAACGGAGGTCGGCCACTATAAAGCGCCGGGAAATTTATTTCACCCCGTGGCGCTGTTTCAGAATCTTCTGCATCTGCGAAAGCGTGCCGTAACGCCGCTGGAACGGTTAGGATAGCCGCCTGTTTCAGTCAGTCTTTTTTCGGGAGTAGCCCATGAGCGCCGTCAATCGCGCAGCGGTGGAAGCCGTTCTTCGCCAGTACACCGACCCCTATTTGAACCAGGACCCGGTCAGCGCCGGTTGTGTACGCGCCATCGAAATCCAGGGCGATCAGGTCTCGGTTCAACTGGAACTGGGTTATGCCGCCGGCCTGTTCAAGAGCGGTTGGGCGCAGATGCTGCAAATCGCCATCGAGGGCCTCGACGGTGTGCGTTCGGCCAAAGTCGACATCCAGTGCGTGATTGCCGCGCACAAGGCCCAGGCGCAGATCCCAGGCCTGGCCAATGTCAAGAACGTGGTGGCAGTCGCTTCCGGCAAGGGCGGCGTGGGCAAATCCACCACGGCGGCCAACCTGGCCCTGGCCCTGGCCCGTGAAGGCGCGCGCGTGGGGATTCTCGACGCCGACATCTACGGCCCAAGCCAAGGCGTGATGTTCGGCATCGCCGAAGGCACGCGACCTAAGGTCAAGGACCAGAAGTGGTTCGTGCCGATCGAATCCATGGGCGTGGAAGTCATGTCCATGGCGTTCCTGACCGATGACAACACGCCTATGGTGTGGCGTGGACCGATGGTCTCCGGCGCCCTGCTGCAATTGGTTACCCAGACTGCCTGGGGCGACCTGGATTACCTGGTGATCGACATGCCGCCAGGCACCGGCGATATCCAGCTGACCCTGGCGCAGAAAGTCCCGGTGGCCGGCTCGGTGATCGTGACCACGCCCCAGGATCTGGCGCTGCTGGACGCCAGAAAAGGCGTGGAGATGTTCCGCAAAGTCAACATCCCGGTGCTGGGTGTCGTGGAGAACATGGCGGTGCATATCTGCTCCAACTGCGGTCACGCCGAGCACCTGTTCGGCGAGGGCGGTGGCGAGAAGCTGGCGACCCAGTACGGCGTTGAACTGCTGGCCTCGTTGCCATTGGCGATGGGCATTCGTGAACAGGCCGACGGCGGCAAGCCCACTGTAGCGGCAGAGCCCGATGGTCAGATCGCCCTGATCTACCAGGAGCTGGCTCGTCATGTGGGCGCGCGGATCGTCCTGCAGGAAGCGGCCGCCCCGGCAATGCCGACGATTACGGTCAGCGACGACTGAACTCGCTGAAGGACAAGAAGCCTCGACGTTGTCGGGGCTTTTTCTTGCCTGGGGATCGGTCAACGGGGTTCCCTTGCGCTTTTACGCAATTGCTCGTGTAAGCATTCACTTACTTTCTCGTAAGTGTTTGGTTTTTTTGCTGGGGGGGTGCGTCTCGAATCCTTGAGAGATTTTTCTATCTGTTTGAAATATAACAATTATTTATATTTGTCTGTACGCTGAAGCCTGTCGGTGCCCGGGTTGGATCCCGTTGAACTTCCCTGGGAACTCTCTAACATCAGCCCTGTGTCCACGGATTGACACAGCCATCAAGGAACGATGGTTGAAGGAACGTCGCAGGATGCGATTCATCAGGATGATGAAAAGGAACACAGGGACTAGGGAAAAAATGTGGGCGGGTCATACCGCCCCTTTTTTTTGCCTGTAGAAAAGTGAACGCCTGCCCCTGAATGCAAAAAAGGCCCGCAAGGGGCCTTTTTGGGAGGGCAGCAGCGCGTTAGCGCTCAAGGTCTTTGATTTTGCCTTTCTTGCCATCCCACTCTTCCGCGTCTGGAAGCGGTTCTTTCTTCTCAGTGATATTCGGCCAGATTTCCGCCAGCTCGACGTTCAACTGAATAAATTCCTGCATATCCGCCGGGACTTCGTCCTCGGAGAAAATAGCGACGGCCGGGCATTCAGGCTCACACAGGGCGCAGTCAATGCACTCGTCCGGGTGGATAACCAGGAAATTCGGCCCTTCGTAGAAGCAGTCCACCGGACACACTTCTACGCAGTCGGTGTACTTGCACTTGATGCAGTTGTCGGTGACGACGAAGGTCATTTCTAATTCTCTCCTCAGGCGGCGGCAGCGAAACCCTTTGTGGTAGGGCTCGCGAGGTTTGGGAGCGATAGTCTGCAGGCCAGGCTAAAAGCCAGCAGCATCCCAAACCGCGCGAGAGTCTATCAGCTTGTAAGCGTCAGCGTTATATCCGAGTCTTCAGTGCATATAACATTTCTAGCGCTTTTCGCGGCGTCAAGTCGTCCAGGTCAAGCTTTGCCAACTCATCCAGCACCGGGTGGGGCAGGCTGGCGAACATATCGCTCTGGTGCGGCGCAGCGGGTTTGCGGCTCGTCTTGGCTGGGCTGGCAACTACGGTTTCATGGGGCAGGGCCGTGGTTTCCAGGCGGCTGAGGTGCTCGCGGGCACGGGTGATCACGTCGTTCGGCACGCCGGCCAACTGCGCCACGGCCAGGCCGTAACTCTGGCTGGCGGGCCCGGGCAGCACGTGATGCAGGAACACGATGCGTTCGTTGTGCTCGGTGGCATTGAGATGCACGTTGGCCACCAGCGGCTCGCTTTCCGGCAGCACGGTCAGTTCGAAGTAGTGGGTGGCGAACAACGTATAGGCACGCAGGTGCGCCAGCCGTTCGGCCGCAGCCCAAGCCAGGGACAGGCCGTCGAAGGTGCTGGTGCCGCGTCCCACTTCGTCCATCAGCACCAGGCTGCGCTCGGTGGCGTTGTGCAGGATATTCGCGGTCTCGCTCATTTCCACCATAAAGGTCGAGCGGCCACCGGCCAGGTCATCGCTGGAGCCGATCCGGGTGAAGATGCGGTCCACCAGGGACAGCTCGCAACTGGCTGCCGGTACAAAACTGCCGATATGCGCCAGCAGTACGATCAACGCGGTTTGACGCATGTAGGTGGATTTACCGCCCATGTTCGGACCGGTGATCACCAACATGCGGGTATCGTCATCCAGCGACAGGTCGTTGGCGACGAACGGCGTGGTCAACACCTGTTCCACCACCGGGTGACGCCCCTGCACGATGCGCATGCACGGCTCGCTGACAAAGCGCGGGCAGTTCAGGTCGAGGTTCAGCGCCCGCTCGGCGAGGTTGCTCAGCACGTCCAGTTCCGCCAGAGCAGCAGCGGTGTCCTGCAGCGGTGCGAGTTGGCTGATCAAGTCTTCGAGCAAGGCCTCGTAGAGCATCTTTTCCCGGGCCAGGGCACGGCTCTTGGCCGACAGCGCCTTGTCTTCGAACTCTTTCAGTTCGGGCGTGATGAAACGCTCGGCACCTTTGAGTGTCTGGCGGCGTTGATAGTCGATGGGCGCCGACTCGGCCTGCTTGCTCGGCAACTCGATAAAGTAGCCATGCACGCGGTTGTAGCCCACCTTCAGGTTGGCCAGGCCGGTGCGGGCTTTTTCGCGGGCTTCGAGGTCGATCAGGAACTGCCCGGCGTTTTCGCTCAGGGACTGCAGTTCGTCCAGTTCGCTGTCGTAGCCGGTCTTGAGTACGCCACCGTCACGGATGATCGCCGGCGGGTTGTCGATGATGGCCTTTTCCAACAGCGCTGCCAGTTCCGGGTAGGTACCAGCCGTTACAGCGAGCTGTTGCAGGTGAGGGGTATCCAGCTCGGTCATTGCCACTTGCAGTTGCGGCAGGGCGCTGAGGGCATCGCGCAGACGCGCCAGGTCGCGGGGCCGCGCATTGCGCAAGCCGATCCGCGCCAGGATGCGCTCGATATCGCCGATCTCCTTCAACTGCGGTTGCAGCTTTTCAAAGCGATAGCCGTCCAGCAGGCAGGTAATAGATGTCTGACGCGCTTGCAGTACCGTCAAATCCCGCAGTGGACGGTTCAGCCAGCGGGTCAGCAAGCGGCTGCCCATGGCCGTCTGGCAACGGTCGACCACCGATTGCAACGTATTATCGCGCCCGCCGGCCAGGTTAGTGTCCAGTTCCAGGTTGCGACGGCTCGCGCCATCGAGCACCACGGTGTCGTCCAGGCGCTCATGGCGCAGGCTGCGCAAATGCGGCAGGGCGGTGCGTTGGGTTTCCTTGGCGTAGCTGAGCAGGCAGCCGGCAGCGCCGATGGCCAGGGTCAGGGTTTCGCAGCCGAAGCCCTTCAGGTCTTGTACCGAGAACTGCTGGCACAGGCTTTTCAGCGCCGAATCACGCTCGAAATCCCACGGCGCACGACGCTTGGTCCCACGACGTTTTTCCGCTGGCAGATCCTTCGGCCAATCATCCGGGATCAACAACTCCACCGGGTTGATGCGCTCCAGCTCTGCCAGCAGGTTCTCCCAGCCCTTGATCTCCAACACGCTAAAATTGCCGCTGGTGATGTCCAATACCGAAAGCCCGAACAAGCGCTCATCGCCCAGCACCGCGGCGATCAGGTTATCGCGACGCTCATCCAGCAGCGCCTCATCACTCACCGTCCCCGGCGTAATAATGCGCACCACCTGGCGTTCCACTGGGCCCTTGCTGGTGGCCGGATCGCCGATCTGCTCACAGATCACCACCGACTCGCCTAGCTTCACCAGCTTGACCAGGTAGCCTTCCAACGAATGGTAGGGAATCCCGCACATCGGAATCGACTGCCCCGCCGACTGCCCGCGCGCGGTCAGGGTGATGTCCAGCAACTTGGCCGCCTTCTTCGCGTCTTCATAGAAGATCTCGTAGAAGTCGCCCATGCGATAGAACATCAACTGATCAGGGTGCTGGTTTTTCAGGCGCCAGTACTGCTGCATCATCGGGGTGTGGGAGGACAGATCGGACGTGTTTTTACTCATTGGATAATAGGCAAATTCGTTGAAAGGAGTGGGGCAAAGGTGGGGCGCTCGGCCCTGCTGATTTTGCAATGGCCGCAAGGTTAACACGCGAGGTCGGCCCTTCGCAGGTCGCAAGCGGATAGGTAAAACGCAAAGGGGGTGGTGCATTAATTTAAATGCGCAAGGCTTCGTTGCAGGGGCCGAGCAGCCTTACTTGATTGGGGCGGCTTTAACGTTGTACTACAGCGCCTGACTCATGCGTTTGCCCCATAAAAATGGTTCAGCGCTGTCAATTCAATCACTGCGACGAAAACGCATAGCACAATAAATCCCGGGCTGAAGACGCGCTTGCGATTGGATGAGCCCCCGTCGCCCAGCGAGCTAAGATCTGAGCCATCGGAAATTATCATGAAGAGTGCCAGCAGAGCATAGATCCATGCCTTGCCCCAGAAGCTCTGATTTCGCCATTGGGTCATTCTTGGTTTTCCGCATACCGCTTCAAATGGGCTAAAGGGGGCTCTTGGCCCGGCATGTTTTGTGATGGCGGCAAGGTTAGCACGCAAGGTTGAAGGCGACGCAGGCATGGCAAATGCATTATTAATGCATGGATTATGCAAATTAGCATTTGCCAACCTCGAAAACTCCCTTCACTATCCCCGCTATGCAAAAACGCAACGTTTCTATCGTCTTGAGAGAGCTGCTGGACCGCGACCGGATCTCCCCTACGGAGCTTCACCGGCGTACTGGCGTGCCTCAATCCACGTTGTCCCGGATCCTCAGCGGCAAGATCGTTGATCCGTCGGATAAACACATCTCGCGCATCGCCGAGTACTTCCGCGTCAGCACCGACCAACTGCGCGGGCGCGCAGCAGTGGGGGCTTTGCGCGATGACGGGCGCGACCCGATGCATTCGGAACTCAAGGATATAAGCCTGTGGGACGACGACACCCCAGTTAATGATGACGAGGTGTCGATCCCCTTTCTGCGCGAGGTTGAATTGGCTGCTGGATCAGGAAGATTCGTCATCGAGGAAAGCGAGAAGGCCAGCCTGCGTTTTGGAAAGCGCAGCCTGCGGCATAACGGTGTGCAGTTCGACCAGGCCAAGTGTGTGACGGTGCGCGGCAACAGTATGTTGCCGGTACTGCGCGACGGCGCGACGGTCGGCGTGAATGCTGGCAAAAGTGGCATCGGCGACATCGTCGATGGCGACTTGTATGCCATCAATCACAACGGCCAGTTGCGGGTGAAACAGCTCTATCGCCTGCCTTCCGGGATTCGCCTGCGTAGTTTCAATCGCGATGAACACCCGGATGAGGACTACAGCTTCCAGGATATTCAGGATGAGCAGATCAGCATCCTTGGCCATGTGTTCTGGTGGGGGATGTACGCCCGTTAACCTTCTTGTGTAAGAGAAAGCCCGCCATCGAGCGGGCTTTTTTTCGTCTCTAGAAAATCGTCAAACCCTTTACCCGTAAGGTCGGAAATGCATCCATGCATGAGCATGTTGAAAATAAATGCATTTGTGTATTGACTGTATATGCATACATGCATACTCTTCATCTCAAGCCAGCCAACAAGGCCTGGTGGAGGCGGCAAGGATGCTGCCAAGGAAGACAAGGAAGGCACGCAACATCGGCAAGGACGCCATCAGAGCGATGGCAGGGATGTCAGGCAACACCGGCAAGGATGCCGACGCTCTTTAGTTTCACAGCTTTGCAAGAACAGGCAGCGATGAACCGGCCTTAACGGTTCAGAGGGTTGGCAACTGACCCGGGTGTGCAGCGTAAAGCACCAGAAGCAGTTATCCGGCAGACAGGGATCGTGGTCGGAAAAACATTGAGGAAAGATCCGTACCGCGCCAGTAGCGCCGAAAGATCGAAGCTGGACCGCATTACTGAAAAGCCCGGGCAACCGGGCTTTTTGGAATGCCTACCTATAAATGGATTTACCCGAAAGCCGGCCCTTCGCCGGCATTGCTCAGCCAGGAGGCGTGACATGACAAACGAGCAGCAAGCGTTAGCGGAAATGCCTATCTGGCTGGTGATCGCACTGGCCCTGATCGGCGGCGTATCCGGCGAAATGTGGCGCGCCGACAAGGAGGGCGCCCGCGGTTGGTCGCTGGTCCGGCGCCTGGCCCTACGGTCCGGGGCATGCATGGTCTGCGGGGTCTCGGCATTGATGCTGTGCTACGCCGCCGGCATGTCGATCTGGACCGCCGGCGCCATTGGCTGCCTGACCGCCATGGCCGGCGCAGACGTCGCCATCGGCCTTTATGAACGCTGGGCGGCCAAGCGCATCGGGGTCAACGAAGCGCCGACGTCCCGACCGGATCAGCAGTAACTGCTGCAAGGACGCAACTGATGACACATATCGAAAAACCATCCCAACTGCCTGTAGCGATTGAGGACGCGCTGACGCGTGCCTTCCCACAATTACAGGTAGGCAACCACCAGGACTTTGCCGGCGCCGGGGATCACACCGGCGTGCTGATCAGCATGGAGCGTAACGGTCCCGGGGTTCGTTCCCCTGAAGGGCGCAAGGCGCATGTTTTGTCGGTTTCACTCAAGGCTACGGTCGCCAGCGGCGCGGCACCCTTTGACGCGTGCGACCTGGCCAGCCAATTGATGGACCTGGCCCTGGATAACCGCTGGGGCCTGCCGCCGGATCAGTGCGATTTACCCACGTCCATCGTTGCGGCGCCTTCCGGATTTTCCAGCGCTGAAACGGACTACGACACCTGGACCGTTTCCTTCACCCAAACCCTCTATCTCGGTCCGTCGTTGCTCGACGATCCCACAGGCACACCGCTGTTTGCCCGCACTTGGGAAGTCTCGGATATCGATGATCCGGATCAATACCGGCCCCTGCAGGAGTAGTCCATGTTCGACGCATTGTTACGCATGCAACTGGGGCCGATTGTCGAGCGTCTGGCGGAAATGGAGGCCCAGCTCGAAGACCTGTATCGACGCGCGGAAAGTTTCTGCCGCATTGGCGTGTGCCGGGAGGTCGACGCTGCCAGCAATACCTGCAAGGTCAGCCATGGTGAGTTGCTTACCCCGGCGATTCGATTCTTCAACCCCAGTGCCGGTGCGCAGACCGAAACCCGTATTCCATCGGTGGGCGAACAATGCCTGCTGCTCAACTACGGCGGTGGGGAAGGGGGCACGCAGTCTGTGGCACTGTTCGGACTGAACAGTAGTCTGTTTCCACCGGTGTCCAGCGTGGCCTCGCTGACCCGGCGGCGCCATCAGGATGGCACCCAAAGCGACTACGACGACGCCAGCCACACTTTCAACTGGATCAACGGCCCAACCACGTTCAGCGGTTCTCGCGAACAGGTCGACATCAAGGTCGGCGCTGCCAGCCTGACCATGAGTGCCCAGAGCATCACCCTGCAACTCGGCGCCACCGGCCTCTCGCTGGATGCCGCTGGCGTGCATTTGAGCGGCCCGGTGGTGGATCACCAGGGGCGCGTGATCAGCCGCGCATAAGGAGTTGCCATGATCGGAATCGATAGGAACACGGGGGCAGCCGTCGATGACTGGCTGCAATTCGTACAGCGTGCCACCCGAGCGCTGACCACCCCCTTAGGCACTCGTCAGAAGCGCCCGATGTACGGCTCGATGATCCCGCAACTGCTCGGCCAGAACCTCGGCGACGACCTGCTGATCCTTGCTCAAAGCCATGCCGCGCAAGCCTTCTATAACACCCAGAACGGCATTGCCGACTTTCAACCCCAGGTCATCGTCGCCACCCGCCAGGGCGCCGGTTTATTGCTGCGTTTTGCCGGCACCTGGAAAAACCGCCAACAATCCTTCGAGGTCGTGACATGAGCATGCTGATCCCAGGCCAGAACCAACTGGCGGAGCCGGCGATTATCGCGGTCGATGAATTCGAACCGCTGCTGGCGGAATTCAAGGCGTTTGTCGTCGATTACGTCGCCACCCGCGCGCCGCAAAGCGCGGCCAGACTCAAGGTCAGCCTCGACAACGAAAGTGAACTGCTGACCCAAGCGGCCGCGCAGCAACTGCTGCAAACCTACGCCGACTCCTGGCATTGCTTGGACGGCCGCGTGAACCCAAGTTGGATCGACTATGCGTTCCACAGCGCCGGTGCGTGCAACTGCAGATACTCGAGCCCTTGAGGCCGATCATGATGATTCACAAAAAACGGCCATTGTGTCGGATTTTTTGTGCCCGGAAGAAAGCAAAAAGCCCCGACAAGTTCGGGGCTTTTTGTTGGGATCGAAAAAAGAGAGGGCGACTCCAGAGGGTGCTGTAACACCCTAAGGAGACGCCAGATCGCAGATGTAGCCTGCCAGCCAGCTAAGGCCCTCACTGCTCGCGCGAGCGGGAGGGAGCCTAGCAAATAAATAAACGGACTTGCAGATGTTGAAAGAATTCAGATGTGGTAACTGCAAAAGACTTCTCGCCCGCACGGGTGGGTTTACAGAGCTCCAGATCAAATGTTCCCGATGTGGGACGTTGAATCATGTGAAGGCCACGAGCCTCGAGCAATCGCCCACGAGCGCCATACGCCCAATACAGAGGCCTGAACTTAAATCAGCTAAGTAACGGAGTTTAAAATGGAAAACGCAAATTCGGCGTCTCAAACCTTGCAAGATATTTGGACCCAAGTACAACCGGTGGATAACACCGGCATGCTTAGGCGCGTAGTTTTTGCGCAAGGCAAGTTCTATGCGGCTGGTGGCAACGGTCTTCCCACAACCACTCAGCTTGTCAGCGGAGACGCAACTGGTACAGCGTGGACCAAGCTTAAGGGCGTCGTCACCTCTGATAGCGGAAAGGTCCTCAACGACCTGTACTGGAACGGTCTTGGGACACAGCTTCAAGCCCTTTCTCAATCCGGCAATGTGGCCTACGGCAGCACAGCACGCCCTGAAAGGGCTTGGACAGACATTACGGCAACTGTTCGCGCGTCCGGAGACTTGCAAGGCGTTGTGTATTATCAGCCAATTTACGGCATTGACACGACCTGGATACTGGTTGGGTCTAATGGTAAAGTCTTTTCCCGTTATGGCGATTGGTCAGGCCAGGTGGAGCGCACTACGACCTTCAACTCTAGCGAGACTGTGTACTGCGTCAACGTCATTGGCAGTTTTGTGTTGGTTGCGGGATCGAATGGGAAGCTGCTTAGCGCTGTGAAAATGGCGACGGAAAATCCGCAATCATTTGCGACCAGAACCAGCACCTTCGGCACTAGCACCATCCTTTCCATGAAGCTTTGCAACGGGAAAATGTTTATCGTTGGTGCGGATGGCAAGATGGCATATTCATCCGATGGGCTTACCTGGACTGCTGTTGAAGATACCAGTTTCGGTGGAACCATCATCCGCGACATTGCTTACGGTAATGGCAAGTATGTAGCTGTCGGCGACGGCGGCAAGACAGCCGTTTCCGAGGATGGGATCGGCTGGGTTCAGCAAGCCAACACTTTCGCAGGAACCGATATCCGGAGCGTCGCCTACGGCAACGGCAATTTTATAGCTGTTGGTGCAGGCGGCAAGATTGCTTACTGGACTCCATGATCTTCTATCTCCTTGTAATAGAGCCCAGCCGTCGCGCTGGGCTTTTTCATTTCTGATTCAGGCTCGCCACAGGGGATGCCTGGACGCGGATAAGCCGGTAGTGCAGCGCTACGGAAAAACACCGGCAGCCCGCGCGTGCTGTTAACACCTGACTTCCAGGGTAGCGCGAGACAGGAACGGCTAGATCGATGCATTGGGGCGTCGAGGCTGGGGTTGTCTTTGGCTGATGTCGGGAAAGACCGCTAACCTACTCCTGCCGCAGTGAATTTAGATAATCCGTGCAAAACTTAGTATCGAGGATTTTCTTTGCTCGGGCTTCTTGCTCCTTTCCCGATGAGCCAGGAGGACCCAATATTTCGTTTTTTACGCCCTCAAACATCACGACTAACTCTTCTCGATTTTTCTTCATGCCGCTTTCTTTCATGTAAAGAGCGGTAGTGTTCAGCGACTTTACTATCACAACATGTTCAATATTTGGATCACCGCTCCCCGCCAAGGCGCACCGAATCATTTTTACTGCGTGCGCCTCATGGGTTTCGCAACCCTGCATATTGAGAAGAGCAACAACAGCTAGCGCTGTGAAAACTTTCCCTCTCTTCACGTTGTTCTTCCTGTGCTTGGATAAATATTTAGATTTTCCAGCTGAAGGTACGCTCTACCCGATCCAAATCTACCTTTTCAGGTCTCTGCATTGGTAGGGGCCTTTTCGTTTTCGGCTCCACCACACCCATTGCTCCAAGCTGGGAGTGGTGCTGGGGCTAACTTATTTGTACAGGTCGTACTTCGGCCACCTTTCTCTATGGAGTGGCGATGGATCCTAACGACCTGGGGCCAGGCACGTTCGCGTGGCTTGGCGGTACCGGCACTGTTCTGCTCGGTGGTCTGTTATGGCTGAGAAATTTCTCTTCAAGTCAATGTGGTTCAAGGCGTGCGCAATGGTGACGTAAAAGCCGTCGGCTCAGGCCTCAGCACCGCCGGTGGTGCCTGGGCCGGTGCCTCCGCAGGCGCCGCTATCGGCACTCTGGTTTTCCCCGGCGTTGGCACCGCTGTCGGTGGCGCAATTGGCGGTTTGCTGGGCAGTGAGGCGGGCGCCTGGCTGGGCGACAAATTGTTCAGTTCAAGTGATCGCCTGCCTGCACCCAATGCGGTGAGCAAGGAACTCAACGCGGCGCGCACGGATAACGTGCAAGTCACCCTCGCCCCGAGTATCCAGATCACCGGTGTAAACCCCGCCGATGCCCAGCAGGTCGTCAACCAGGTGATCCAGGCGCTGCAGTTCCAATGCATGCCGATGCTCACCGACAGCCTGGGCATCCGACGCAACGCGGCACTGGCCGATCCTCCAGGAGGTGACTGATGCGACAACAAATGGTGCTCGGCGACTTTATCTTTGGCTTGTCCCGAGGATTTGCCTATTCCTCGTTGATCCGTGCCAGCGACGGCGGCTGGAGTGACCTGGCGATTATTGCCAGCAAGTCGCAGTCGCGGCAGAGCGGTCAGAAGCTGGAAAAACTCACATTCAGCGGCACGGCCATGTACGGCGTAGGCATGCAGCGCTTGGACGAGTTGCGCGCGCTGCAAAACACGCGTGCGCCGTTGCCTTTGGTTGACGGCATCGGCCGTAACTGGGGCTTGTGGCGGATTAATTCGGTGGTGGAAACCCAGAGCAATGTGATCGATGACGGCACCGCTATGGTCATGGCCTGGACGCTGGAGTTAGAGGAATTCGTCAATGCGTAGAGTGCGAAGTATCGCCGGTGATTCGGTCAATCTGTTGCTTTATCGGGAGTTGGGCCGTTGCGATGACGCAGCGGAAGAAACCCTCTGGCGCCTGAACCCCGAGCTTGCCGAATATGGCCCGGTGCTACCGGCCGGCGTGTGGGTGATCGTGCCGGAATTGCACGCTCGGTCAGGTGCTGTGCGACCCGTTTTGGCCTGGGATTAAGGAGGCTGCATGGCACAGGGATTTACGCCTATCGTCGAGTTTTATGGCGCCAACGCGGCGCTGCTCAATCAACGCCTGATGCGCTGGAGCCACACTGACGCTGCGGGCATTGAGAGTGACCGGCTGGAGCTGACCCTCAATATCGAGGGGCTGGACGGCCTGCCCACTCTGAACGGCAAGACCGGCTTGCGTGTCGGTTACCTGGAATCGGGGTTGGTGGAGAAGGGCGAGTTTGTCGTCACCCAACGGACCCCGGTGCTGTTTCCCATGCGCTTGATGATCGTAGCCACCGCAGCGCCCTTCAGCGTGGTCGATGCAACGGGTTACCGCCAGCGTCGATCCGCCAGTTACGGTCCGACCACCCTGGGCGCGCTGTTTCGCCGACTGGTCAGTCGTCACGGCTATTCACCGCGAGTGGCGCCAGCGCTGGAGGGGATTGCGATCGCGCACATCGACCAGTCCAACGAAAGCGACATGGCGTTCATTTCGCGCCTTGCCCGACTCTATAGTGCGGTGACCAAACCGTTTAACGAACTCTATGTGTTGGCCGAAGCCGGCCGAGTCAAGTCGCTCTCCGGCCAGCTACTGCCGGAAGTGAAGCTGTCCGTGACGGATGATAACCGCCCCGGTGAACAGAGCTTCATTACCGCCAAACTCGACGAAAAATCCCGCTCGAAATACGAAGGCTGCCGCGCCAGTTGGTGGGATGCCTCAGCCGGCAAGCAGCGCGTAGTCCAGGTGGGGAACGCCCCGTTCAAAACCTTACGCCAACGCTACCAGAACGAAGCCGAAGCCCGCGCCGTTGCCGAAGGCGAACTACGCCGTGTGGGGCGTGAAAATTTAAAGTTGCTGATCGATTGCCCGGGCAATCCATTGTTGGCCGCGGAAGGGCTGTTAGTGCTGGATGAGAGCTGGCCGTCCTATATGCAGGGGCGATGGTCGATAAGGCAGGTGGTTCATGTCGGCGATCCGGCGACGGGATACCGCAGTTCGATTACGGCCGGTGGGTTGTCGAGATAGCTACTTTTCGAGAGTAAAACCAATGGTGATAACACTCCCCCAACTGCTTGGCGTTATGCCGGATGCCCGCCTTAGAGCGGGCCTTTTTTTAGCGCCCTTGAATGCGGCTTTCGTTCGTTTCGAGATCAACCGTGCGAAGCGCATCGCCGCCTTCCTCGCCCAGATTGGCCACGAATCCGGCGAACTGCGTTACGTCCGTGAACTGGGCAGCGATCACTACCTGAGCAAATACGACACCGGCAGCCTGGCCGCGCGCCTGGGCAACACCTCTGAAGCGGATGGCGATGGTCAGTTGTACCGGGGCAGGGGGCTGATCCAGATCACCGGTCGGCGCAATTACCTGGCATGCAGCCAGGCGTTGTTTGGTGATGATCGTCTGTTGAGATATCCCATGTTGTTGGAGCAACCACAATGGGCGGCTGAGTCGGCCGCCTGGTTCTGGCAGAGCAATGGCCTGAATGAGCTGGCAGACAAGGATCAGTTCACCGCCATCACACGGCGGATCAACGGCGGGTTGAATGGGCTCGAGGATCGCTTGCGATTGTGGGCGCTGGCGAAGGCGGTGTTATGCGCTTCCTAGGGGCTTGGCGATTGATCGGCGTTTGCCTGTTAGTGGCGGTGACCTGGCAAGTACAGGCTTGGCGATTGGGGGCGCAGTTGGAGCGGCAAGCGGCTGTCCATGCCCAGGCGCTCAGTCAACAAACCCAGGCAGCCCTGCGCCAGCAACAGGTACAGCAGGACAAACGGCTGGCCCTGGAGCAACAGCTCAGTGCCAGCGCCCAACACCATGCTCGGGAGTTAAGCGATGCGCAACATAACCAGGCTGCTCTGCGCGACCGCCTGGCCACTGCTGATGTGCGGTTGTCAGTCCTTCTCGACGCAGCCGAGCCCGCCAGTGGCTGTGCAATGCCAACCGCCGCCACCGCCGTCCGCGTGGTTCATGCAGCCGCGCGAGCCCGACTTGACCCGGCGCATGCTCAACGAATTATCGGCATCACCGATGCCGGCGACCAAGGACTGATCGCCTTGCGCGCTTGCCAGGCTTATGTGCGCGCTGTCACCCGCTAATCTCTTGTTCCCGTCTGTCGCTTGCATGAGCGATTTGCTCCTGTAGGGTAGGCAAACCCCCGCCCACTTCTGGAGACCGTCGTGAAGGAAATCACTCAACTTGCCGCTGAACTGGGTCGCCGCCTGCAGGTGCTCAATGCCCACGTCACCACGGCCGAATCCTGTACCGGTGGCGGTATCGCCGAGGCCATTACGCGGATCCCGGGAAGTTCGGCCTGGTTCGAGGCGGGGTATGTCACCTATTCCAATCGGCAGAAGACCCGGCAGTTGAATGTGCCGGAGACGTTGTTTCCAAAGGTTGGGGCGGTCAGCCAGGAAGTGGTGGAGGCCATGGTGCGCGGCGCCCAGGAGAAAAGCCTGGCGCGCTTTGCCGTGGCGGTCAGCGGTGTGGCGGGGCCGGATGGTGGTTCGGCGGACAAACCGGTGGGCACCGTATGGTTGGCCTTTGGTGTTGGCGAGGAGGTCACGGCCGAGCTTGCGCACTTCCCCGGCAACCGCGATGAGGTCCGCCGACAAACGGTGAAGGCCGCGCTGGAGGGCTTGTTGCGACGAGCTGCAGCAGAAATAGAAAATCAGGGGTAGGCGATCTCTGATCTTTGTGGAACAATACTGTCTACTTATACAGGTGTTGGCCGTCAGGCCTTATTGATTACGTGAGGACTTTAATGGACGACAACAAGAAGAAAGCCTTGGCTGCGGCCCTGGGTCAGATCGAACGTCAATTCGGCAAGGGTGCCGTAATGCGTATGGGCGATCACGACCGTCAGGCGATCCCGGCTATTTCCACTGGCTCTCTGGGTCTGGACATCGCGCTCGGCATTGGCGGCCTGCCAAAAGGCCGTATCGTTGAAATCTACGGCCCTGAATCTTCCGGTAAAACTACCCTGACCCTGTCGGTGATTGCCCAAGCGCAAAAAATGGGCGCCACGTGCGCGTTCGTCGACGCCGAGCACGCCCTGGATCCTGAATACGCCGGCAAGCTGGGCGTCAACGTTGACGACCTGCTGGTGTCCCAGCCGGACACTGGTGAGCAAGCCCTGGAAATCACCGACATGCTGGTGCGCTCCAACGCCATCGACGTGATCGTGGTCGACTCCGTGGCAGCTCTGGTACCCAAGGCAGAAATCGAAGGCGAAATGGGCGACATGCACGTGGGCCTGCAAGCCCGCCTGATGTCCCAGGCGCTGCGTAAAATCACCGGTAACATCAAGAACGCCAACTGCCTGGTGATCTTCATCAACCAGATCCGTATGAAGATCGGCGTGATGTTCGGCAGCCCGGAAACCACCACCGGTGGTAACGCGCTGAAGTTCTACGCGTCGGTCCGTCTGGACATCCGCCGTACTGGCGCGGTGAAAGAGGGTGATGAGGTTGTGGGTAGCGAAACCCGCGTCAAGGTCGTGAAGAACAAAGTGGCTCCGCCTTTCCGCCAGGCTGAATTCCAGATTCTCTACGGCAAGGGTATCTACCTGAACGGCGAGATGATCGATCTGGGCGTGCTGCACGGCTTCGTCGAGAAGTCCGGTGCCTGGTATGCCTATAACGGCAGCAAGATCGGTCAGGGCAAGGCCAACTCGGCCAAGTTCCTGGCGGACAACCCGGATATCGCTGCCACGCTTGAGAAGCAGATTCGCGACAAGCTGCTGACCCCAGCACCAGACGTGAAAGCTGCCGCCAACCGCGAGCCGGTTGAAGAAGTAGAAGAAGCCGACACTGACATCTGAAGCAAACGATGACTGTTGTACTGGATACACTTGTCGCCGTTCGGCGCACCGCAATGGACCTGCTCGCTCGCCGCGAGCACGGTCGAGTCGAGCTGACGCGTAAACTGCGTCAGCGCGGCGCGGAACCCGAGATGATCGAAACTGCCCTTGACCGTTTGACGGAAGAGGGGCTGCTTTCGGAAGCCCGTTACCTCGAAAGTTTTGTCTCCTACCGAGCCCGCTCCGGCTACGGCCCCGCGCGGATTCGCGAAGAGCTGAGCCAGCGCGGTTTACAGCGCGCCGATATCGACCTTGCCTTGCGTGAGTGCGGTATCAGTTGGCAGGCGCAACTGGAAGACACCTGGCGTCGCAAATTTTCTGGTCATCTCCCCATCGATGCCAGGGACCGTGCGAAGCAGGGGCGTTTCTTGAGTTATCGCGGTTTTTCGATGGAAATGATCAGCCGCTTACTCAGCGGTCGAGATATGGACGACTGAACACTTTGTTGTGTGATGAACGGCCTTGTAGTGTGGTGAATGGGCTTGTTGTGGCGAGCGGGCTTGCCCCGCGTCGGGCTGCGAAGCAGCCCCAATGGCCTTACCTTCGATCTAAACCTGAAACACCCAAAAAAGGCCCGCTATGAAAATAGCGGGCCTTTTTTCGTTTCTGGATTCTGCGTTTCTGGATTTCACGCCGGCTGCGGCGCTACCCGCTGTTGCGTCTTCCCCTGGGCCTGCGCCCAGTTCTCCGGCAAGTTGATGTAATCCACCAGCTCCCGCAGCCGGCCCTGGTCGCGGCCATTGAAGTTGAACACCAACCGCGTCAAATGGCTGAACTTCGGCTCATCATGCTCCTCGCCCGTATAGGCAAGCTGCTGGAATTCTCCACTCAACCGCAGGCTGGAAAATTCACTCTGCAAATGAGCCAGCGCTCGATCACTGAGCGGGTGATTCATGCGCACCACAAACTCACGTTTCAACCAGCGCGTGGAATGGAAGTTGGCATAAAACCTATTGATCTCTTCCACTGCCTCTTCAGCGCTGTACACCAGGCGTACCAGCTTGAGGTCAGTGGGCAGGATGTAGCGATTGGCTTCCAGTTGGCTACGGATAAAGTCCAGGGCCCCCTGCCAGAAACCGCCACCCGGCGCATCCAGCAACACCACCGGCACCAGCGGGCTTTTGCCGGTCTGGATCAGGGTCAATACTTCCAGGGCTTCATCCAGTGTGCCGAAACCACCCGGGCACAGCACCAGCGCATCGGCTTCCTTGACGAAGAACAGCTTGCGGGTAAAGAAGAAGTGGAAGGACAGCAGGTTCTCGGTGCCATCGATGGTTGGGTTGGCATGCTGTTCAAACGGCAGGGTAATGTTGAAGCCCAGGCTGTGTTCCAGGCCAGCCCCTTCGTGGGCTGCCGCCATGATGCCGCCGCCGCCACCGGTGATCACCATCAGGTCCGAGCGTGCCAGTGCGGCACCCACCTCGCGGGCCAAGGCGTACAGCGGGCTTTCCACCGGGGTGCGTGCCGAGCCGAACACCGTGACTTTGCGGCGCCCCTTGAACTGTTCGAGTACGCGGAAGGCGTGGTCCAGTTCGCGAATGGCTTGCAAGGTGATCTTGGCGTTCCAGCGGTTGCGGTCGTCCTGGGCCATCCGTAGCACGGTCAGAATCATGTCGCGATACAGGGGGATATTCGGGCTGTTGGGGGCGATCTGCTGGAGTTGAGCTTCGACCTGCTGCGTAAGGTCAGCGCCGTTTTCTTCAAAATGCCGGATCAGGCTGTCATTCGGTTCGTAAGGCATTCAACTTCTCCTTCTTCACAGAGGCTGGGCCTGCGGCGAGAAATTCGTCCGGGGCCACGACACTGCTTGTGTCGCTGCATGCCCAAGGCATTGCACATGTTTGCCAGGCGACAAACGGGCTCTGTATGTTCCTTGTGATTTAAAAAACCTTTGCACTGCAAGTCGCAGGAGGGCAACCCTGTTTTGCTCAGAAATTGTTACAGAACAGCACGGGAGCCGTTATGAACGGGCGATTGGGATGACTTGATGATGGGCCGAAAAACCCTTGGCTGGCAACCGCTTATTGGTCGCTCATCAGGTAGTTCAGCGATGTTCAGGGAGTTGACGCGGGGGAGTGCGCGCTACTGGACAGCAGCGCGCGAGGGCTAGCGAAGATTACTTTTTCTTCTTGGCGGCAGCCGGTGCCGGGCAATCCGCTTCCACGAACTTCACCGATGCCACAGGACGGTTGGTCTTGTTCTCGGTGATTTCGTAGCGCATCACTGCGCCCTTGGCCATCAGCTCGCGATAACCTTTGTTCAGGCACACGCTTTGCCCGAGTTGGAAGTACACAGCCTTGGGGTTGGCGCGCATTTGTTCGGCACGGTCGGGCAAGACGCTCAGGTGATCGATCAACTGCATGCCTTCAACGGTGTAGGCGACTTCGAGGGTTTTCTCGTCGATTTCCCGGGGCAGGTCCTTGTTACTTTCAGCAGCGACGCTTTGCAGCTTCCGGTTCATTTGGGCCTCCAGCAGCGAGGCCGCCTGGGCGCCCACAGGCAGTACCAGCGCAAGTGCGATGGATGGGGCGGCAAGACGCAGCATGGAACGCAGCATGAAACTCTCCTGATTCGGTTACTGGTGCATAGACCAGCCACTGCGCTGTGCGTTCAGTGGCGCGCAATTATAGGTGACGCCTTGCCACTACAGCCAGGCGTATCGCTGGTAAACTGCGGCCACTTCAGCCTTTCACGAGTTTTGTCCGTGTCGATCTACCCCTCTGTACGGCGCATCCGATGAGCCACGCCGTCTCCCGCCTGCGTACCCAGCGACTGGCACGCGCGATCAAGCCCTTCGTCAATCGAGGCTCCCGTGCCGAACGCTGTCCCGGCTGCCGGGTCATTCCCGAGTATTGCCTGTGCGCCTGGCGCCCCCGGGTCGCAGCCAGGTCTGCCATGTGCCTGCTGATGCACGATGTCGAACCGATGAAGCCCAGCAACACTGGCTGGCTGATCGCCGATGTTATCGACGACACTACCGCCTTCGCCTGGTCGCGCACCGAAGTCGACCCGGATTTGCTCACCCTGCTCGCTGACCCGCAGTGGCAGCCCTACATCGTGTTCCCCGGCGAATTCGTGGCCGCCGAGCGTGTCGTCAGTACCGTGACGGTGGCAGAAGGCAGGCGCCCGCTGTTCATCCTGCTGGATGGCACCTGGAGCGAAGCGCGCAAGATGTTCCGCAAGAGCCCTTATCTGGAGCATCTGCCGGTATTGAGTCTGGCGCCGGAGCAGCTCTCGCGCTACAAACTGCGCCGCTCCAAGCGCGACGACCATTTCTGCACCGCCGAAGTCGCGGCCCTGTGCCTGGAGCTGGCCGATGACGCCGCGGCAAGCGAAGTGCTGGACGCCTATCTTGACGTATTCAGCACCCATTACCTGGCCGCAAAGTTCCAGTTGCCACTGGATCCGGCCGACAGCGTCCATACTCGTCTTGCACCCTATATATAAGCGCGATAGCCAGGCGACGTTTGCATGATGGCAGCGTAAACCCGCACCTCGCTAAAATGCCCATGGGCGTAGTGCTTGACCCCCCAGGCTGCGCTGGGCATGCTGGGCGCCGATTGGGGCGCAACCGTGAATTTTCGACGTCGATTCAGGTGCTTTTGACGTTGAACCTGCCCTGTGGCAATGGCTGCCTGGCCGTTGCCTGGTGTACTGGCGAACCCTGAACCCATCAGGGCTGCCATAAAAAACAGGATCATTTAATCAATGGCCACATACGAAATCCTGATAGCCGATGACCACCCGCTGTTTCGCAGTGCGCTGCATCAGGCCGTGACCCTGGGTCTTGGCCCCGACGTGCGCCTGGTTGAAGTGGCCAGCATTGCCGAGCTGGAAGCCCGCCTTACTGAAAAATCCGATTGGGACCTGGTGCTGCTCGACCTGAACATGCCTGGCGCCTACGGTTTCTCGGGGCTGGTGCTCCTGCGTGGGCAATACCCTCAGATCCCCGTGGTGATGGTCTCTGCCCAGGAAGACGCCGACGTAGTGGTGCGCTCCAAGGAATTTGGCGCCAGTGGCTTCATTCCAAAGTCCAGCGCGATGGAAGATATTCAGAAGGCCGTGCGCGCAGTGTTGGACGGTGATGTTTCCTGGCCGCCCCAAGCGTTTGAACAAATCAACGTGTCCGACGAAGCCAAGGCCGCCCGCGATGGCCTGGCCAGCCTGACGCCCCAGCAGTTTCGAGTGCTGACCATGGTCTGCGAAGGTTTGCTGAACAAGCAGATCGCCTACGAGCTGAGTGTGTCGGAAGCGACCATCAAGGCTCACGTCACGGCGATCTTTCGCAAATTGGGGGTGCGCACGCGGACCCAGGCGGCGCTGCTCTTGCAACAACTTGAGTCTATTTCGCAGCATTAAGTTGTTACCGATTCACGCTTTTTTGACTTTGCGTGATCTAGTTTCCCCACTTCTTTGGTTCAGTTGCCTACGTCTATGTCGCCTTTCAAGGGTCAAACCGGTCTCAAACGTATCTTTAATGCAGGGGGCTATTCCCTGGATGGCCTGCGCGCGGCTTTCACCGGCGAGGCGGCGTTCCGTCAACTGGTGCTGTTGAACGTCATCCTGATCCCGCTGAGTTTTTTCCTGCACGTCAGCCGTGTTGAGCGGGCGCTGCTGATTGCGGTGTGCCTGTTGGCCTTGATCGTTGAATTGCTCAATTCGGCGGTAGAAGCGGCGATCGACCGTATTTCTCTTGATCGCCATCCCTTGTCGAAAAACGCCAAGGACATGGGCAGCGCCGCGCAATTCGTGGCACTGACCATGATCACCCTGGTGTGGGCAGTGATTCTGATCTAACGATCAGGCAATGCTTGGCAGCACGATCTCGTCGCTGCGCTGAACCCCGGCGGTGAAGGCGCGGCACAGCTCCAGGAACTCGCGCATCGCTGAGGTTTGGTATTTCTGTTTATGCCAGATGAAGTAGAACTGCCGGGCCAGGTCCAGGTCCGGGGTTTCTACCGGCACCAGGCTGCCACGGCGAAATGCATCGCGCAGCGCCAGCCGGGAAATACACCCAATCCCCAAACCCGATTCCACCGCCCGTTTGATCGCCTCGGTATGCTCCAGCTCCAGGCGGATATTCAGCGCACTGCGGTGATGACGCATGGCTTGGTCAAAGGTCAGACGGGTGCCGGAGCCTTGCTCCCGCAGGATCCATGCCTCATGGGTCAACTCTTCCATGGTGGCCACGCCGCGCTTGGCCAGGTGGTGCTGAGGCGCGCAAAACACCACCAGCTCATCTTCCACCCAAGTTTGCACCTCTATATCGGGGTGGCTGCAGTCGCCTTCGATTAGACCCAGATCAATTTCGTAGTGCGCAACCTGGTGCACGATATTGGCAGTGTTCTGCACATGCAGCTTCACTTGGCTTTCCGGGTGCTGCTGCATGAAGCTGCCGATCAGCAGGGTGGCCAGGTAATTGCCAATGGTCAGGGTAGCGCCGACCGCCAGGGAGCCGAAGCCGGACTTACCGTTGAGCAGGTCTTCGATCTCCTTGGCCTGGTCCAACAGCGCCACCGCTTGAGGCAACAGCTGATGGCCCAAAGCGTTGAGACTCAGGCGTTTACCGGCGCGGTCGAATAATTGGCAGCTGGATTGGCGCTCCAGCTCGGTAATCGAGGTGCTGGCGGCGGATTGAGATAAGGCCAGAAGGCCAGCAGCGCGGGAGACGCTTTCCTGCTGGGCGACGGCGACGAAGACTTGCAGTTGACGGAGAGTAAATCGCATATCGATATAACCGATAACCCTTATCTTAATAATCCAGTTAACAGATATTGTCGCCGCCATTAGAATGCTGTGCAATTGCGCACTTCATCTTTGGCGCAGACCCATTCCCAGGAGTCCCCCGTACATGAGCAACATGAACCACGAGCGTGTCCTCAGTGTTCATCACTGGAACGACACTCTGTTCAGCTTCAAGTGCACCCGCGATCCGGGCCTGCGCTTCGAGAACGGTCAGTTCGTGATGATCGGCCTGCAACAGCCCAACGGCCGCCCGCTCATGCGCGCTTACTCCATTGCCAGCCCGAACTGGGAAGAGCATCTGGAGTTCTTCAGCATCAAGGTGCCGGATGGCCCGCTGACTTCCCAATTGCAGCACTTGAAGGAAGGCGACGAGATCATCATCAGCAAGAAACCGACAGGCACCCTGGTGCTTGACGATCTGAAGCCGGGTAAACACCTGTACCTGCTCAGCACCGGTACCGGCCTTGCTCCGTTCATGAGCGTGATCCAGGACCCGGAAACCTACGAGCGTTTCGAAAAAGTGATCCTGTGCCACGGCGTGCGTTACGTCAACGAAGTCGCTTATCGCGAATTCATCACCGAGCACCTGCCGCAGAACGAGTTCTTCGGCGAGGCCCTGCGTGAAAAGTTGATCTACTACCCGACCGTGACCCGCGAGCCTTTCGAAAACGAAGGCCGCCTGACCGACCTGATGCGCAGCGGCAAGCTGTTTCGCGACATCGGCCTGCCACCGATCAACCCCGAGGACGACCGCGCCATGTTGTGCGGCAGCCCAAGCATGTTGGATGAGACCAGCGAAGTGCTGAACAGCTTCGGCCTGAAGGTTTCGCCACGCATGCGTGAGCCGGGTGATTACTTGATCGAACGCGCGTTCGTCGAGAAATAACTGCGGTAAAAAATATGGGAGGGGGCTTGCTCCCGATGGCAGTGGATCAGTCAACTTGTATATCGACTGACCCACCGCCATCGGGAGCAAGCCCTCTCCCACATTTGGTTTCCGGTTTATCCCGCCGGAACCACTTCCAGCACACAAATCATCCCCGCCTCAGGATAGTGCCAGCGCACATCCACATCCCAGAACTGCGCCCCGTATTCGCGCTCAGGCCCAGGCGTCTGGTACGCCGGCCGTGGATCCTGTGCCAGACACTGATCGATCAACTCCACCAATGGCTCTCCAAGGCGCTGAGCGTGGCCTTGTGCCTGCTGCAGAGCCGTCTTCAGCCACTGCACGGGAATCAACTGCGGCGCTCCACTGGCGATGTTGTTGGTGGCCGTGTCGATGATGTCGGCGTAGGGCACATACGGCTTGATATCCAACACCGGTGTGCCATCGAGCAAATCGATCCCGGAAATCCACAGCCGCCCCGGCTCCACTTTGTCCAGCTTGACCACTGACTGGCCAATCCCGTTGGGCCGATGAGTCGCGCGGGTCGCAAACACGCCCATGGACGTGTTGCCGCCCAGGCGTGGCGGGCGCACTTTCAGACGAGGTTTATCTTCCAGGGCCTGGTGGAACAGGAACAACAGCCACACGTGGCTGACCTGTTCCAGGCCCTGTACCGCCTCACCCTGGTCGAACGGCGCCACCAACTCCAGCACGCCCCGCGCGGCAGGCGCCAGTTGCGGTTGGCGCGGGATGGCGAACTTTTCCTTGAAGCAGGAACGTACGAAACCGACGGGCGAGACCTGGTAACTCATGGCTTACGCACGAACCCGCAGCGTCAGGCCCTTGAGGAAGTTGCGCAGCAACTGGTCGCCACAGGTGCGGTAGTTGGTGTGGCCGAACTTGCGGAACAGTGCGCTCAGTTCAGGCTTGGACACCGGGAATTCGGCAGCCTTGAGGATGGCGTGCATGTCGTCTTCCTTCAGTTCGAAGGCCACGCGCAGCTTCTTGAGGATGATGTTGTTGGTTACCGGGGTTTCGATCGGCTGCGGCGGACGGCTTTCGTCCTTGCCGCGTTTGAAAATCACCAGGCCATCAAGGAAGTGGGCCATGACGTCATCCGGGCAGAACACAAAACCTTCTTCCTCATCTTTCTTGAGGTAAGTCAGCAGGTCTTCCTTGGTCACTTCCATGCCGCCGAGCTTGATCAGCTCGACCATCTTGTTGTCGCTGATGTCGAGCATGTAGCGCACGCTGCGCAGTACGTCGTTGTGAATCATGGTGGGCAATCCTGGTTTTCAACGGTGGGCGCCGCCGGGTGGGGCGGTGCCTGGAAAGGGGAGGCGGCTTAGAACTTCTCTTTGCCGGACAGGTAACGCCATTGGCCGACTGGCACTTTGCCGATGGACACGCCGCCGATGCGAATGCGGCGGATGGCAACGACTTTCAGGCCAACGGCTTCGCAGAACAGGGCGATCACGCCCGGTTGCGGGTTCTTCATCGCAAAGCGCAGGCGATTTTCGTTCTGCCAGCTGGCTTTCACGGCTGGCAGCTCTTTGCCTTTGTAGGTCAGGCCGTGGTTCAGGCGGTTGAGGCCGTGGGCAACCATGTCGCCTTCAACCTCCACCACGTATTCCTGCTCGATCTTGGCGGCATCGGCGGTCAACTTGCGCAGAATCTTCCAGTCCTGGGTAAACACCAACAGGCCGCTGGCCTTGGCTTGCAGGTCGGCGCTGGCGGTCAGGCGCAGGAAGTGGCCCTTGAGCGGACGCTTGCTGAAGCGGTGTTCTTCGGACAGGGTTTCGGCGCTGATCGAGGCCATTGCCGTCTCTGCATCTACACCGACCGGGGCGTGGAACAGGATGGTCACCGGCTCTGGCGCGGTGGCCTTGGCCTCTGGGTCCAGTTCGACCTTCTGGGTGGTGATCTTGAATTGCGGTTCGTCGATCACTTCACCGTCCACCGAGACCCAGCCGCCTTCGATAAACAGCTCAGCCTCCCGACGGGAGCAACCGACCAGTTCGATAAGGCGTTTGGAGAGGCGTATGGGGTCAGTCATGACAAGGGCCGTAACAAAAGGGGGCGGCTATTGTACCTGTGTGGGCGCGGTTAATCCCGGCCCCATTTCATTTAGCCCTGACGGGCCTTTTGTTGTTGCTGGCGCAGCCGCAGGTGCAGCAATGGATAAGGCTGCCCCAAGCCATCATGCTCGGTGCGCCCGATCACTTCGAAACCCTGCTTGAAATAGAACCCCAAGGCCTGGGGATTCTGCTCGTTAACGTCCAGTTCGTCGGCGTTCATGCTTTCGATTGCATAACGCAGCAACTGCCGGCCGAGGCCCTGCCCGCGGTATTGCGGGTCGATAAACAGCATCTCCACCTTACCGCACGCCACCCCGGCAAACCCGGTGATGCGTTGGCGCGGGTCACGGGTGCAGATCAGCATCACCGAATCCAGGTAGCGGGTCAGCACCAGGTTTTTCAGCAACTCGATGTAGCTGTCCGGTAAAAAATCATGGGTGGCCCGCACCGAGGCCTCCCAGATGCGCGTCAATTCTGCGTAGTCGCCGGTTTTAGGTGTGTGGATAACCGAATGCTGGCGCATGCCCGCTGCCCCTTGCCATGATGGGTGCCGATGGGCAAAACAATAGACCTAAAAAAGCCCCGCATCTTGTCCAGAGGCAGGGCTTTTCAAGTTTTTTTGATCAGTCGCGCTTTTCAGCCCACAGATCGTACTCATCAGCGTCGGTCACGGTGCACCAGACCTTGTCACCCGGCTTCAAGCCGCTGGCATCGTCGATAAACACATTACCGTCGATTTCCGGTGCATCGAAGAAGCAACGGCCGACTGCGCCTTGCTCGTCCACTTCGTCGATCAGTACTTCGATTTCCTTGCCGATACGCAGTTGCAGGCGCGCCGAGCTGATTGCCTGTTGGTGCGCCATGAAGCGCTCCCAACGGTCCTGCTTGACGTCATCCGGGACCACGGCCAGGTCCAGCAGGTTGGCCGGCGCACCTTCCACGGGCGAGTACTGGAAGCAACCCACGCGGTCCAGTTGCGCTTCGGTCAGCCAGTCCAGCAGGTACTGGAAGTCTTCTTCGGTTTCGCCGGGGAAGCCGACGATGAAGGTCGAACGGATGATCAGCTCGGGGCAGATCTCGCGCCAGTTCTTGATGCGCGCCAGGGTCTTGTCTTCGAAGGCCGGGCGTTTCATGGCCTTGAGCACTTTCGGGCTGGCGTGCTGGAACGGGATGTCCAGGTACGGCAGGATCTTGCCGGCGGCCATCAATGGGATCAGCTCGTCCACGTGCGGGTACGGGTAGACGTAGTGCAGGCGCACCCACACGCCCAGGCTGCTGAGGGCTTCGCAGAGTTCGGTCATGCGGGTTTTCACCGGCGCGCCGTTCCAGAAGCCGGTGCGGTATTTCACGTCGACGCCGTAGGCGCTGGTGTCCTGGGAGATCACCAGCAGCTCTTTGACGCCGGATTTGACCAGGCGCTGGGCCTCGTCGAGTACGTCACCCACCGGACGGCTGACCAGCTTGCCACGCATCGACGGGATGATGCAGAAACTGCAGCTGTGGTTGCAGCCTTCGGAAATCTTCAGGTACGCATAGTGACGCGGGGTCAGCTTGATGCCTTGGGGCGGCACCAGGTCGATCAGCGGGTTGTGATCCTGGCGCGGCGGCACCACGTCGTGCACGGCATTGACCACCTGCTCGTACTGCTGCGGGCCGGTCACGGCCAGCACGCTTGGGTGCACGTTGCGGATATTGCCTTCTTCCACACCCATGCAACCGGTCACGATGACCTTGCCGTTTTCCTTAATCGCTTCGCCGATCACTTCCAGGGACTCTGCCTTGGCCGAGTCGATAAAGCCGCAGGTGTTGACCACCACCACGTCGGCGTCCTGGTAAGTGGACACAACGTCATAGCCTTCCATACGCAGTTGCGTGAGGATGCGCTCGGAATCGACGAGAGCCTTCGGGCAACCCAGGGAAACAAAGCCAACCTTGGGGTTGGCTTTTGCGATGGTGGTGGACATGTCTAACCTCGGTATTGAATGACGCCGCCAGTCGGGCACGACAGGGCTGCGGACGGGCGCTTGCTGCGCCTCTGATCAAAAAGTGCGCAATTCTAGCGACGGGCAACGCACTTGACCAGCTTTATGCAGGGAAATGCGACGAGTGCTGCGCTATGCTTCGCGCCGTTGCGCACGGGTAAAACCCTTGGGTCAATAAAACGTCTGTTACGAGAAGTAAAACAGCGCATGCTAGGGTCAGCTTAGACGCGTTGTTTATAAGAGACCTCAGGTCAAAGGGCAGGAGTGGTTGATGGGTCAGGCAAGTAGTCAGGCAGCAGGTGCCGAGCATTCCAACGCAAAGCCGATCGGCATGCTGGTGGCAGCGGTCGGGGTGGTTTACGGCGATATCGGTACCAGCCCGCTCTATACCCTCAAAGAGGTGTTCAACGGTGGTTATGGGGTGCAGGTCAACCATGACGGCGTGCTGGGGATCCTGGCGCTGATCTTCTGGTCGTTGATCTGGGTGGTGTCGATCAAGTACATGCTGTTTGTGCTGCGCGCCGATAACCAGGGCGAAGGCGGCATCATGGCCCTGACCGCGTTGGCGCGAAGGGCGGCAGGGGAGCGCAAGAAGTTGCGCAGTTTCCTCGTGGTGTGCGGCCTGTGCGGTGCGGCGCTGTTCTATGGTGACAGCATGATCACGCCGGCGATTTCCGTGCTGTCGGCCATTGAAGGCCTGGAACTGGCGTTCGACGGCCTGGAAAAATGGGTGGTGCCGATCGCCTTGGTGGTGCTGGTGGCGCTGTTCCTGATCCAGAAGCACGGTACTGACCGCATCGGCAAGCTGTTCGGACCGGTGATGGTGACTTGGTTCCTGGTGCTGGGTGGCCTCGGCGTGTATGGCATTACCCTGCACCCTGAAGTGCTCAATGCCCTGAACCCGATGTGGGGCGTGCGTTTCTTCGAGGCCCACCCTGGCATCGGCGTGGCGATCCTCGGTGCGGTCGTGCTGGCGTTGACCGGTGCCGAAGCGCTGTATGCCGACATGGGCCACTTCGGTCGCAAGCCCATCGCCCGCGCCTGGTTCATCCTGGTGTTGCCGGCGCTGGTGCTCAACTATTTCGGCCAGGGCGCCATGCTGCTGGGCGATCCGGAAGCCGCGCGCAACCCCTTCTACTTGCTGGCGCCGAGTTGGGCGCTGATCCCGCTGGTGGTGTTGTCCACCCTGGCCACGGTGATTGCGTCCCAGGCGGTGATTTCCGGTGCGTTCTCGTTGACGCGCCAGGCGATCCAGCTGGGTTATATCCCGCGCATGCATATCCAGCACACCTCAAGCGCCGAACAGGGCCAGATCTATATCGGTGCGGTGAACTGGTCGTTGATGGTCGGCGTGATCCTGCTGGTGCTGGGTTTCGAGTCCTCCAACGCGCTGGCGTCGGCCTACGGCGTGGCGGTGACGGGGACCATGCTGATGACCACTATCCTGGTGTCGGCAGTCATGCTGTTGCTGTGGAAATGGCCCCCGATTCTGGCCGTGCCGGTCCTGGTCTGCTGCCTGTTGGTGGACGGGCTGTACTTCGCGGCCAACGTGCCGAAGATCATCCAGGGCGGCGCCTTCCCGGTATTGGCGGGGATTGTGCTGTTCGTACTGATGACCACTTGGAAGCGCGGCAAGCAATTGCTGGTGGACCGCCTCGACGAAGGTGGCCTGCCGTTGCCGATCTTCATCAGCAGCATTCGCGTGCAGCCGCCGCATCGCGTGCAGGGCACGGCGGTGTTCCTCACCGCCCGCCCGGACGCCGTGCCCCACGCGCTGTTGCACAACCTGCTGCATAACCAGGTGCTGCATGAACAGGTAGTGTTGCTGACGGTGGTCTACGAAGACATCCCGCGTGTCCCGGCCTCACGGCGCTTCGAGGTGGACTCCTACGGCGAAGGGTTCTTCCGCGTGATCCTGCACTTCGGCTTTACCGATGAGCCGGACGTGCCCGAAGCCTTGAAACTGTGCCATTTGGACGGCCTGGATTTCAGTCCGATGCGCACCACCTACTTCCTCAGCCGTGAAACAGTCATCGCCTCGCGCATCAAGGGTATGGCCCGTTGGCGCGAAGCGTTGTTTGCGTTCATGCTCAAGAACGCCAACGGCAACCTGCGGTTCTTCAAGCTCCCGGTCAACCGGGTGATCGAGCTGGGCACCCAGGTCGAAATGTAAGCGCTGCGGTACGGGAGCCGGCAATCGGCTCCCGCTTTGCTTCTGAACCCTGTGCAATCCACTGTTGTCGACTAGGCTCTAAGCACTGTTGTGTAGGAGCGGGCTTGCCCGCGAAAAACGTTACGGTAACGCGTTAATCCTGGATAAACGCGGCGCCTATGAGACCTTCGCGAGCAAGCTCGCTCCTACAAAAGTGCCCAAAAGCCAATAAGAGGTGCGCCATGAGTCAGCTGCTCGAACCCTATACGCTGCGCCAATTGACCCTGCTCAACCGCATCGCCGTGTCGCCAATGTGTCAGTACTCAAGTGTCGATGGCCTGGCCAACGACTGGCACCTGGTCCACCTCGGCAGCCGCGCGGTTGGCGGCGCCGGGTTGATATTCACCGAGGCCACTGCCGTGACCGCCGATGGCCGTATCACGGCCGAAGACCTGGGCCTGTGGAACGACGAACAGATCGCCCCCCTGCAACGCATCACCCGCTTTATCGCCGCCCAGGGCGCGGTGGCGGGCATCCAGCTGGCCCATGCCGGACGCAAGGCCAGCACCCACCGGCCGTGGATCGGCAAGCACGGCAGCGTCAAGCCGCAGGACGGTGGCTGGGTGCCGGTGGGGCCGTCGCCGATTGCCTTTGACCCGCAGCACACACAACCCAAGCCATTGGATGAGGCGCAGATCCAGCAGGTGATCGCCGACTTTGTCGCCGCCGCCAGGCGCGCCCTGACCGCCGGTTTTGAAGTGGTGGAAATCCACGCTGCTCATGGTTACCTGCTGCATCAATTCCTCTCGCCCATCAGCAACCAGCGTCAGGACCAATACGGCGGCTCCTTTGAGAACCGTATCCGCCTGGTGCTGCAAGTGACCGAAGCCGTGCGCGAAGTCTGGCCCCAGGAGCTGCCGCTGTTCGTGCGGGTGTCGGCCACCGATTGGGTGGAAGATGGCTGGAACCCCGATGAAACCGTGGAACTGGCGCGCCGTCTCAAAGACCTGGGCGTCGACCTGATCGACGTGTCCTCCGGTGGCACTGCCGCCAACGCCGAAATCCCCACCGGCCCTGGCTACCAGACGCGCTTTGCCGAGCGCGTGCGCAAGGAGTCGGGCATCGCCACCGGCACCGTCGGCATGATCACCGAACCGGCCCAGGCAGAGCACATCCTGCGTACCTGCCAGGCCGACATCATCTTCCTGGCCCGTGAACTGCTGCGTGATCCTTACTGGCCGTTGCACGCCGATGATGATCTGGGCGGGCGCAAGGCCATTTGGCCGGCTCAGTACCAACGGGCGACCCATCGGGACCAGCCGATTCATGAGTCTGACTTGAGGGATTGATCCAGCATCGGCTCCATCGAAACCCACCTTGAATCGGTGGGTTTTTTTTGCCTGATGCTGTGGGATGAGGTTGTAGGTATTTGTTACCGAAGTGATTTTTTAAGTGAATACTCTAAAAAAATCCCACACGTGACGAGATTGTTTCTACGCTTAGGTTAGGACTGATTTCTGGCCCAGGGAGTCAGTCTGTTTGTCCACGGGGGCATTGCGCTTCACGGGAAACGGTTTGTGGGCACAGGAGTATTTGATCGATATCAGGAGAAACAGTCCATGGCCAAGTCCTATGGTGTAGCGGGTGTGGTGGCGTCTTTTTTCACCCGCAGGGTGTCCTTGCGTGGCCGCAGGTTAAGTTCGGACGAAGCCGAATTACTGGCGCAGTATCGCGCCCTGACCGAGAGCGATCAGGTGGCGATGCGCTATCTGATTGGGGCGATGAAGAGTGTGTCGCGGTTCTGATGCCGTGCTGAAGGATCGTTCCCACGCAGGGCGTGGGAACGATCTGGATCAGGTGTACTTACGTTGGTCCGGTGCCGGCGGGAAGTACTGATACAACCAGGTTTCACTCAGGGTGCGGTCCTGGGTGCGGATAAACAGACGCAGTTCCACCGGCTCTACGCTGTCGCTGGTAGGGTACCAATCGAACAGAATGCGATAGCCCTTGATGTTGTCGAGCACCAGCACGCTGAAATCCTTCACTTCACCGTGGGAGCAGGTCACCACCGGCTCGATCCCGGTGCCGGCTGGCAGACGGTCCAGGCCGCCACCCTTGAAGTCTACGGCAAAGCGGCGTGCCCACACTTGCGGGTAGTGCTCGCCCGGCGCCCAGCCTTCGGTAAAGCCGCCCATGCCGGAACGGGTCGCGTCGACTTGCGCCAGCGGCGTGCTCACTGGTGGCAATGCGCTCCAGTACAGCTTGTAGCCATAGTTGAGTGAGTCGCCGGCCGCCACGGGTTTTTTCGGGGTCCAGAAGGCCACGATGTTGTCCAGGGTCTCGCCGGTGGTGGGGATTTCCAGCAGGTCGATCGAGCCTTCGCCCCACGCGGTGGTCGGTTCGACCCACAGGCTTGGGCGCTTGCTGTACCAGTCGACGGTGTCCTGATAGCTGGCGAATTCATGATCGGTCTGCACCAGGCCGAAACCTTTCGGGTCGGTGTCGGCGAACGCGTTGAACTGCAACTTGGCCGGGTTGTTCAACGGGCGGCAGATCCACTCGCCGTTGCCACGCCACATCGCCAGGCGGTCCGAATCGTGGATTTGCGGATGGATGGTGTCGCACATGCGCCGCTCATGGGTGCCGCAGCTGAACATGCTGGTCATGGCTGCAATGCCCAGCTGTTCGATGGCGGTGCGGGCATTGATGTTGGCGTCGATGGCCATCACCACCTGGTTGGCCTGGCAGTCGATATCGAAACGATAGGCACCGGTGGCGCTCGGCGAGTCGAGCAGGGCGTAGACCACAAAGCGGGTCGCGTTCTTGTCCGGGGTCTCGAACCAGAACTGCGTGAAGTCGGGGAACTCCTCGCGTTTTTTCGCGTAGGTATCAATCGCCAGGCCACGGGCGGAGAGGCCGTACTGGCCGGTGGAGTCCACCGCGCGGAAGTAGCTGGCGCCGAGAAACGACAGCACGTCATGGCGATCCAGCTCCGGCGCCTTGAACAACTTGAAGCCGGAGAAACCCAGGTCGCCGGTCAGCTGTTTGGTGTCGACAGTGGTTTTTTCATAGTTGAACAGCGAAGGACGGAAATGCACCTCACGGGCTTCACGGGTCTTGGGGTCGACGCTGTGCATGCGCACCGGCGTCTTGAAGCCCATGCCGACGTGGAAGAACTGCACGTCGAGTTGGCCGTTCAATTCCTTCCACAGCGAATGGTTGCCGTCGTAGCCGATGGCATTGAAATTCTGCGGGGTCATGGTCGCCAGTGTGGGCGGCAGCACCTGTTTGGTGTCTTTATACGCGGTGCCGGCGAGCTGCTTGGCTTGGGCCTTGAGCGTTTCAAAATCGAACGCCACGGCCTTGCCATCGGCGGCACGATTACCGGCCCAGGCCTGCGCGGCAAGCAGGCCGCTGGCTGACAAACCGGTGTAGGCCGCAATGGCCATGGAGGCTTTGAGCAAATTCCTGCGGTGCATAGAGACAACCTGTCGTGAGCAAATCCCGCGCCGTTCCTGGCACGTGCTGGATCAGAAATTACGGTTCGGACATGCCTTCGGCCAAACACAACGGACATTAAACAGACGCCGGATAGCTTAAGCGGTTCGATGACGTAGGAAAATTGATTGATGGCTGGGTGATGGCATTGCATGTGAAACAAGACATTTCCAGCGCTGTGAGTGGACACATTACCTGGGAATTATGAAGATCGAAATGTGGGAGGGCGGATGGCGACGCCGTTGAGGAAGTCGCGGCGGGTGATGTCCATGGGGCCTGTAGGAGCGAGCAAGCTCGCTCCTACAATAAAGCGTTACGGCGCTTGGGGGGATCAGTGCTTGAACATCACATGGCGAACCGTGGTGTAGTCCTCCAAGCCGTACATGGACATGTCCTTGCCATACCCCGACAGTTTCTGACCACCGTGAGGCATTTCGCTGACGAGCATGAAATGGGTGTTTACCCAGGTGCAGCCGTATTGCAAGCGCGCGGCCAGGCGATGGGCACGTCCTACGTCGGCGGTCCACACGGACGACGCCAACCCGTAGTCCGAATCATTGGCCCAGCCCAATACCTGCGCCTCATCGGTGAACTTGGTCACCGACACCACCGGCCCGAACACCTCGCGGCGCACGATCTCGTCATCCTGCTGCGCGTCAGCCAGGACGGTCGGCTCAAAGAAGAAGCCATTGCCTTCCACCGCCTTGCCACCGGTGACCAGGCGGATATGCGGTTGTGCTACGGCGCGTTCGACAAACCCGGCGACACGGTCGCGGTGTTGCGCGGTGATCAGCGGGCCCAGCTCCGTCGCTGGGTCATCCTGCACGCCATATTTGATGCTGGCGACCGCCGCGCCGAGCTTTTCGACAAACGCATCGTAGATATCCGCTTGCGCATAAATCCGGCACGCAGCGGTGCAATCCTGGCCGGCGTTGTAGAAGCCGAAAGTGCGAATACCTTCCACGGCGGCATCGATATCCGCGTCGTTGAAGATGATCACGGGGGCCTTGCCGCCCAACTCCATGTGCATGCGCTTCACGCTGTCGGCGGTGCTGGAGATGATATTGGCGCCAGTGGCGATGGAGCCGGTCAATGACACCATGCGCACTTTCGGATGGTTCACCAGCGGACTGCCCACGGTAGGCCCACGGCCGAATACCAGGTTGAGTACACCGGCCGGGAAAATCTCCGACGCCAGTTCGACCATGCGCAGCGCGGTCAGCGGGGTTTGTTCCGATGGCTTGAGCACCACGGTATTACCGGCGGCCAAGGCGGGGGCGATTTTCCAGGCGACCATCATCAGCGGGTAGTTCCATGGCGCGATGGACGCGATCACGCCCACCGGGTCGCGCCGGATCATCGAGGTGTGGCCAGGCAAGTATTCACCCGCCGCCGAACCGCTCATGCAGCGGCTGGCGCCGGCGAAGAAGCGGAACACGTCGGCAATCGCCGGAATCTCATCGTTCAGGGCGGCGCTGTAGGGCTTGCCGCAGTTGTCCGATTCCAGCTTGGCCAGCTCTGCGCCATGGGCTTCGATCACGTCGGCCAGTTTCAGCAGCAACAGCGAGCGATCCTTGGGCGCAGTTTGCGACCAGCCTTCGAAGGCCGCATCGGCGGCGCGCACGGCGGCGTCGACCTGGGCTTCGCTGGCTTCATTGATTTCCACCAGCACACGGCCAAGCGCCGGGTTGAACACCGCTTGCGCCGGGCCTTCGCCTTCGACCAGGTGGCCGTTGATCAAGAGTTTGGTTTGCATGGTTCATTCCTCCAAAAAGCGATCGTTATGTCACTGAATAAACCGGCTCTGAATGTGGGAGGGGGCTTGCTCCCGATGACAGTCTTTCAGTCACATCATCTACAACTGACACACTGCTATCGGGAGCAAGCCCCCTCCCACATTTGAGCTCGGTGTCTTCAACAAAAAATTATTTACCACCACTCCCGGCCACGCTTTCACCGCCGCGGGTCAGGTAATAGGCACCGAGGATCGGGAACATCGTCACCAGCATCACCAGCATCGCGACCACGTTGGTCACCGGCACATCCCGTGGCCGGCTCAACTGGTTGAGCAACCACAGCGGCAACGTACGTTCATGACCGGCGGTAAAGGTGGTGACGATGATTTCGTCGAACGACAGTGCAAACGCCAGCATGCCGCCGGCCAGCAGCGCCGAGCCGAGGTTGGGCATGATGATGTAACGGAAGGTTTGCCAGCCGTCCGCACCCAGGTCCATCGAGGCTTCGATCAGGCTGTGGGACGTGCGGCGCAGACGGGCGATCACGTTGTTGTAGACGATCACCACGCAGAACGTCGCGTGGCCGACGATGATGGTGAACATCCCCGGCTCGATGCCCAGGGTCTTGAAGGTCGCCAGCAACGCAATACCGGTGATGATCCCCGGCAGCGCGATCGGCAGGATCAACATCAACGACACGCCTTGCTTGCCAAAGAACTCGCGGCGATACAGCGCCGCCGAGGCCAGGGTGCCAAGCACCATGGCAATCAGGGTGGCGATGGCGGCGATCTGCAACGACAGCTTGATTGCTTCCAGTACGTCCGGCCGGGCGAAGGCCACGCTGAACCACTTCAGGGTAAAGCCCTGGGGCGGAAAGCTGAACGCGGCTTCTTCGATGTTGAAGGCGTAGAGGAAGATGATCAGGATCGGGAAATGGAGAAACACCAATCCACCCCAAGCAGCGATCTTCAGGCCAATAGACGATTTTTCAGAGTGCATCGAAGGCCCCCAGGCGTTTGACGATGGACAGGTAAACCGCGATCAGCACGATCGGCACCAGGGTGAACGCCGCCGCCATCGGCATATTGCCGATGGCACCTTGCTGGGCGTACACCATGCCGCCGACGAAATAGCCCGGCGGGCCCACCAGTTGCGGCACGATGAAGTCGCCCAGGGTCAGCGAAAACGTGAAGATCGAACCGGCGGCAATCCCCGGCACCGAGAGTGGCAGAATCACCTGCATGAAGGTCTGGCGCGGCTTGGCGCCCAGGTCGGCGGAAGCTTGCAGCAGTGACGGCGGCAAGCGCTCCAGGGACGCCTGGATCGGCAGGATCATGAAGGGCAGCCAGATATAGACGAACACCATGAACCGCCCCAGGTGCGAGGTGCTCAAGGTGCTGCCGCCCACGCCGGGAATGCCCAGCACGAATTGCAACACCGGCTCCAGGCCCAGATGCTGCACGAACCATTGCGCCACGCCGCCCTTGGCCAGCAGCAAGGTCCAGGCATACGCCTTGACGATATAGCTGGCCCACATCGGCATCATCACCGCGATATAGAAGAACGCCTTGGTCTTGCCCGTGGTGTAGCGCGCCATGTAGTAGGCAATCGGGAAGGCGACGATGGCGCTGGCGATCGACACCACGATCGCCATGCTCAAGGTGCGCAGGATGATGTCGAAGTTCGACGGCTGGAACAGCGCGGCGAAGTTGGCCAGGGTCAGGTCCGGCGTGACCGCCATGGTGAAGTCGTCAAAGGTATAGAAGCCCTGCCACAGCAGGGTCAGCAACGAACCCAGGTAGATCGCGCCGAACCAGATCAGCGGCGGTATCAGCAGCATCGCCAGGTATAGGTTGGGCTTGCGGTACAGCAGGTTGGAAAACCTGCGCATCGGCGGTTGGGAAAGGGCCAGGCTCATGTCACACCTCGCCTGCGCGGTCAGTCAGCGGCGTCATGGCTTCCCGTGCCCAACGGGCGGTGATGGACTGGCCGACCTGATGGCCGCTGCTGATGTCCAGCCACTGGCTGTTGGCCTGGCTGATATTCAGCGCCTGACCGTTTTCCAGTTTCAGTTCATAGCGGGTGGCGCTGCCCTGGTACTGGATGTCGTGCAGCAAGCCGCTGATTTCCACTTCGCCAGCACCCAGCGGTCCCTCGGCAAAACGCACGTGTTCCGGGCGAATCGAGAACGGCTGCGCACTGCCGCTGAGGCGCTGGGCCAACTCGCCGCGAATGACGTTGGAGGTGCCGACGAACTCGGCGACGAACGCGGTGGCCGGTTTCATATACAGGTTGCGCGGGGTGTCGACCTGTTCGATCCGGCCTTTGTTGAACACCGCCACACGGTCGGACATCGACAGCGCTTCGGTCTGGTCGTGGGTGACGAAGATAAAGGTAATGCCAAGCTGGCGTTGCAGCTTCTTCAGCTCGCTTTGCATTTGTTCGCGCAGCTTGAGGTCGAGGGCGCCCAACGGCTCGTCCAATAGCAACACACGCGGGCGATTGACCAGCGCGCGGGCCAGGGCCACCCGTTGGCGTTGGCCGCCGGAGAGCTGCACCGGCTTGCGCTCGCCATAGCCACCGAGGGCGACCATCCCTAAGGCTTCTTCGGCGCGGTTGCGGCGTTCGCTCTTGCCCACGCCCTTGACCTTGAGGCCATAGGCGACGTTGTCGCGCACATTCATATGGGGGAACAGCGCGTAGTCCTGGAACACAGTGTTTACATCACGCTGATACGGCGGCAAGCCGGCGGCTTCCTCGCCATGAATCCGGATCGAGCCTGCGCTGGGCTGCTCGAAACCGGCGATCAGGCGCAGACAGGTGGTCTTGCCCGAGCCGGATGGGCCGAGCATGGAAAAGAACTCGCCGTCCTGGATATCGATGGAAACCCGGTCAACGGCTTTCACTTCGCCGAACTGACGGGAGACGTGGGTGAATTGGACTGCAAGCGTCATGGTGCGGTGCTCCAAAAGGGCGCGGGTCGTCGCAGCGGCCCGGCCTGGACTTCTGAAAAGTCAAAACATCTGTGAATGCGGTCAATGTGGGAGGGGGCTTGCCCCCCTCCCACAGGGGATCTATGCCGTCTGCAGGGTTTTACCTGCCGCCCATGATCGCGATGTAATCCTGGGTCCAGCGGCTGTACGGCACGAATTTGCCGCCCTCAGCTTGCGGGGTTTTCCAGAAGGCGATCTTGTCGAACTGGTCGAAGCCGTTGGTCTTGCAACCCTCGGCGCCGAGCAGTTCGCTTTCCTTACAGGCTGCAGGCACCGCCGGCAGCGAGCCGAACCAGGCGGCGACATCGCCCTGGACCTTCGGCTGCAGCGACCAGTCCATCCACTTGTAGGCACAATTGGGGTGTTTGGCCTCGCTGTGCAACATGGTGGTGTCGGCCCAGCCGGTGGCGCCTTCCTTGGGAATGGTCGAGGCAATCGGCTGCTTCTCGTTTTGCAGGCCGTTGACCTGATACGGCCAGGCGCTGGAGGCCACCACGCCTTCGTTTTTGAAGTCACTCATTTGCACGGTGGTGTCATGCCAGTAGCGGTGGATCAACGGTTGCTGCGCGCGCAACAGCTCGAGCACGGCTTTGTACTGGGTCTCGGTCAGCTCGTACGGGCTCTGGATGCCCAGCTCAGGCTTGGTGGACTTGAGGTACAGCGCCGCATCGGCGATGTAGATCGGCCCGTCATAGGCCTGCACGCGTCCTTTGTTCGGCTTGCCGTCCGGCAGGTTTTGCGCATCGAACAGCACGTTCCAACTGGTCGGCGCGGTCTTGAACACGGTGGTGTTGTACATCAGCACGTTCGGGCCCCACTGGTACGGGGTGCCGTAGGTCTGCTGGCCCACCACATACCACGGCGCATCCTTGAGGCGCGGGTCGATGCTCTTCCAGTTGGGGATCAACGCCGTGTTGATCGGTTGCACACGCTTGCCGACGATCAACCGCAGCGACGCATCGCCCGACGCGGTGACCAGGTCATAACCGCCCTTGGCCATCAAACTGACCATTTCGTCAGAGGTGGCGGCGGTTTTCACGTTGACCTTGCAGCCGGTTTCCTTCTCGAAACCTGTGACCCAGTCGTAGGCCTTGTCGCTTTCGCCACGTTCGATATAGCCGGGCCAGGCGACGATATCCAACTGGCCTTCACCGGCGCCCACCGCCTTGAGCGGTTCGGCGGCCTGGATACTGACGCTGGCCAGCAGCGCGGTGGTCAGGGCACTGAGCAGTGCGGTCTTATGCGCAGACATGGGGGTTCCCTCTTCTTTAATTATGGTCGGGGCAGTGTGTGAAGCCGTAACGCATGAGCTTAGTTGTTGTTTTAAAGGTGCTGGCCGTGGCGGGCCATGATGTGGCGCACCACGCTGTAGTCCTGTAGAGAGTCGCTGGACAGATCTTTCCCATACCCCGAGCGCTTCAACCCGCCATGGGGCATTTCGCTGACCAGCATGAAATGGCTGTTGATCCAGGTGCAGCCGTATTGCAGGCGCGCGGCGACCTGCATGGCCTTGTCCAGGTTCTGGGTCCAGACGGAGGAGGCCAGGCCGTATTCGGAATCGTTGGCCCAGTCCACCGCCTGTTCAAGTGCGTCGAAGCGGGTCACGGTGACCACCGGGCCGAACACTTCGCGCTGGACGATTTCATCGTTTTGTTTGCAGCCGGCGAGCAGCGTCGGCTGGTAATAGAAGCCGGCCCCCGAATGCACGGCCGCACCGGTGACCCGTTCGATATGCGGTTGGCCGAGGGCGCGTTCGACAAAGCTGGCCACGCGGTCGCGCTGGCGTGTGCTGATCAGCGGGCCGAGTTCGTTATCGGCATCGCGCTTGCCGGCAAAGCGCAGGCTGCTGACCGCCGCGCCCAGTTCGGCGACCAATTTGTCGTGGATGCCCGCCTGAGCGTAGATGCGGCACGCCGCGGTGCAGTCCTGGCCGGCGTTGTAGTAGCCATAGGCGCGCACGCCTTCGACCACGGCTTGCAGGTCGGCGTCGTTGCACACGATCACCGGTGCCTTGCCGCCCAATTCCAGATGTGTGCGTTTGAGTGTCTTGGAGGCGGCTTGCAGGATTTTCTGGCCGGTGACGATATCGCCGGTCAGCGACACCATGCGCACCTTCGGGTGGCTGACCAAATGGCTGCCGACGCCTTCACCGCCGCCACACAGAATGTTGACGACCCCATGTGGTAACAAGTCCTTCAGGACCGGGGCCAATGCGAGGATCGACAGCGGCGTATGTTCCGACGGCTTGAACACCAGGGTATTACCGGCCGCCAGCGCCGGGGCGATCTTCCATGCGGCCATCATCAAGGGGTAGTTCCACGGCGCAATCGAGGCCACCACGCCAATTGGATCGCGGCGCACCATGCTGGTGTAGCCCGGCAGGTACTCGCCGCTGAGCTGGCCGGTCTGGCAGCGCACGGCGCCGGCGAAGAAGCGGAACACATCGACGGTGGCGCTCAAGTCATCCTGGCGCGCCAGGTGCAATGGCTTGCCGCAGTTCAGCGATTCCAGACGGGCCAGGTAGTCGGCTTGTTTCTCGATGGCGTCGGCGATGCCCAGGAGGATGTTCGAGCGTTGCTGCGGCGTGGTCCGCGACCAACCGGCAAAGGCGCGGTGGGCGGCGAGGATGGCGCTTTCGACCTGCTCGGTGCTGGCTTCGGCGATCCGGGTGAGCACTTCGCCGGTGGCCGGGTTGAGGATCGGCTCGGCAACGCCCTGGCCCTGGACCAGTTCGCCGTCGATCAACAACGCAGTGAGCAGCGGGGTGGGCGCGCCGGACATTTTTCGCGATCTCTTTTCTTGTGTGGTCATGGGCGTTCTCCTACGAGGCGCCTCACCTTCTCTTATGGATAGAGAGAGACTAGAGGTCAGGCGCGAGGTCAACAAATACTAAATACTGAACGCAGCATTCGATTAAATAGATGGCTTGCGTGGGTGTGGCTGTTCCCGCGCTACGGTGAGGAACGGATCCACCAATGCCGGGCGTGCAGTGCCCCGGCGCCAAGCCAGGCCGACGTCCAGGGTCTGGCTGAGGTCGGCAATCGGTCGCGCTTCAATAATGTCGCCCTCCAGGGACCAGGGGCGGTAGGTCATGTCCGGTTGGATGGACACGCCCAGGCCTGCCGCCACCAGGCTGCGCACGGCCTCGGTGGAGGCGGTGCGCAGGGTCACGCGCGGTTGCAGGCCGGCACCGGTCCACATGCGCTGGGCGTTATGCCCCATTTCGTCGACGTTCAGCTGAATCAGCGGCTCGCTTGCCACGTCGGCGAGGTTGATGCTGTCGTGCTCCAGCAGCGGGTGTTGCGCCGGCAGCCACAGGCGGTGGGGCGAGTGGGTGAGGACCTCGGTCTGCAGGGCGTGGCGATCTTCCAGGTTGGAGAGGATCAGCACGCCCACGTCGATTTCACCGCTGACCAGCAAATGCTCGATATACGGGCGCTCGTCTTCCATCACGCGGATCTCCACGTTGGGATAGGCACGCTGGAAGCGGGTGAGCAAATCTGCCAGGTAATAGCCAGCGACCAGGCTGGTCACGCCGACGATCAACTGCCCGGCTACCTGATCGGTGCTCTGTTGCAGGCTGCGCTTGGCATTGTCGACGGTGGCGAGGATCAGGTGCGCCTGGCGCAAAAACTGATGGCCCTGATGCGTGAGGGTCATGCCCTTGGCATGGCGGTTGAACAGGTTGATGCCGATTTCCTGCTCCAGTTGCTGGATCGCCAGGGTCAGCGTGGACTGGGAAATGAACGCGGTCTGCGCGGCTGCGGAGATCGAGCCGGTCTCGGCCACGGCGATAAAATGCCGGATTTGACGCAAGGTCATCATGCTGGAATTACCGGTGGGGTGTTTTTATAGATTTGTCCGAGTGTATATCGGTTTTAGCGAACGGCAGCGACAAGCTACAAGCGGCCAGCGCGGCGTTACATCTGGAAGCACTCTAGATCGCGGCTTTTTGGCACTTAGTTTTACGCTGAGGGCCTATTGGTCCTATGAACCCTAGTGTCTGGAGGCTACGAATGAATACCCGTGGATTGCTCGATCAGTTGCTCAAGTCCGGCCAGGACATGTTGCAGAACAAAACCGGCGGCCAGCGCAAGCAGGACGATAAAGGCGCCCTCGGTGGGCTGCTCGGCGGCGGCGGTCTGGGTAGCTTGCTCGGCGGTGCGGGCGGCGGCGCCCTGGCGGCGGGTGCCATGGGCCTGTTGCTGGGCAACAAGAAGGCGCGCAAGTTTGGCGGCAAGGCCCTGACCTACGGCGGGCTGGCCGCGTTGGGCGTGATTGCCTACAAAGCCTATGGCAACTGGCAGGCCAAGCAGGCCAACGTGCCTCAGGGCGAGCCGCAAACCATCGACCGCCTGCCACCGGCCCAGGTCGAGCAGCACAGCCAGGGGATCCTCAAGGCCCTGGTCGCTGCAGCCAAGGCCGACGGGCATGTGGACGAGCGTGAACGCGCACTGATCGAAGGTGAATTCACCAAGCTGGACGACGACCGCGAACTGCAAAGCTGGCTGCACGCCGAGTTGAACAAACCGCTGGACCCGACCGACGTCGCCCGCGCCGCCAGTACCCCGGAAATGGCCGCCGAGATGTACATCGCCAGCGTGATGCTGGTGGACGAGGAGAACTTTATGGAAAAGGCCTATCTGGACGAATTGGCCCGCCAACTGAAACTCGAGCCCGGCTTGAAGCTGGAGCTGGAAAAGCAGGTACGGCTTAGTCAATAACCACCGGGTGTACGCAAAACCATAGATGTGGGAGGTGGCTTGCCCCCTCCCACAGGTGTTTTTGCATTTATGTCGGCACAACACCAAAACCCATTGATAAATGAGGGCTTCTGCTCAGCTATACTCCCCTCCATTTGAATGGCCCTTCGAGGAAGTACTGTGAAGAATTGGACCTTGCGCCAGCGGATTTTGGCGAGCTTTGCGGTCATTATCGCGATCATGCTGCTGATGGTTGTGGTGTCCTACTCACGGTTGATGAAGATCGAAGCCAGTCAGGAAGCGGTGCGTGACGATGCGGTGCCGGGGGTTTATCTCAGTTCGATGATTCGCAGCGCGTGGGTCGACAGCTATTTGCAGACCATCGATATTATTGGCCTGCGCGAGGATAAAACCCTCACCAGTAGCGATAAGTCGGACTACAGGGCCTTCGAATCGCGTATCGAGCAGCAGATGGCCAACTACGAAACAACGGTCCATAGCCAGGCCGATCGCATGGAGTTCGATAACTTCAAGGCCGCTCACATCAACTACAACAAGGTGTTGGGCCAGGTGCTTGAGCGCGTCGAAGCTAATGACATGCCGGCCGCACGCGAGTTGTTGGAAGAGCAATTGACGCCGATCTGGACCGAAGGGCGCATGAAGCTCAACGACATCATCACCGAAAACAAGGCAGTGTCGGATAAAGCAACGGCGGCTATTGACGACGCGGTTGCCTCGGCCAAGGTCAGCATGTTCATGTCGCTGGCCGTGGCGATTCTTGCCGCTGGTCTGTGCGGCCTGCTGCTGATGCGCGCGATCATGGCGCCGATGCAGCGCATCGTCGACATCCTCGGCACCATGCGTGACGGTGACCTGAGCAAACGCCTGAACCTGGCGCGCAAGGACGAATTCAACGCGGTGGAAACCGGCTTCAACGACATGATGACCGAGCTTACGGCCCTGGTGTCCCAGGCCCAGCGTTCTTCAGTACAGGTCACCACCTCGGTCACCGAGATTGCCGCCACCTCCAAGCAGCAACAGGCCACTGCCACTGAAACTGCTGCGACTACCACCGAGATCGGTGCCACTTCGCGGGAGATCGCTGCCACTTCCAAGGATCTGGTCCGTACCATGACCGAAGTGTCCACCGCCGCCGACCAGGCCTCGGTGGCCGCCGGTTCCGGCCAACAAGGCCTGGCGCGGATGGAAGAAACCATGCATTCGGTGATGGGCGCCGCCGATCTGGTCAACGCCAAGCTGGCAATCCTCAATGAGAAGGCCGGCAACATCAACCAGGTAGTGGTGACCATCGTCAAGGTCGCCGACCAGACCAACCTGCTGTCCTTGAATGCCGCCATCGAAGCCGAAAAGGCCGGTGAATACGGGCGCGGTTTTGCCGTGGTGGCCACCGAAGTGCGCCGCCTGGCCGACCAGACTGCCGTGGCGACCTACGACATCGAGCAGATGGTGCGTGAGATTCAGTCGGCGGTTTCCGCTGGTGTCATGGGCATGGACAAGTTCTCCGAAGAAGTGCGCCGAGGCATGTTCGAAGTGCAGCAAGTGGGCGAGCAGCTGTCGCAGATCATTCATCAGGTACAGGCGCTGGCGCCGCGGGTGTTGATGGTCAACGAAGGCATGCAGGCCCAGGCCACGGGCGCCGAGCAGATCAACCACGCCCTGGTGCAACTGGGTGATGCCAGCAGCCAGACGGTGGAGTCCCTGCGCCAGGCCAGCTTTGCCATCGATGAACTGAGCCAGGTTGCGGTGGGTCTGCGCAGCGGCGTGTCGCGTTTCAAAGTCTGATGAGCGACCTCGCGGCTAAACGCGGCGCCGTCCCGGCAGCGAAAAAAGCGTTGTTCCTGGTGTTCCACGTCGGCCAGGAGCGCTTTGCCCTCAAGGCTACGGAAGTGGCCGAGGTGCTGCCGCGCCTGCCCCTCAAGCCCATCGCCCATGCGCCGCAGTGGGTGGCGGGGATCTTCGCCCATCGTGGCCTGCTGGTGCCGGTCATCGACCTCAGCGCCCTGACCTTCGGCAAACCTGCCCAGGCCCGCACCAGCACGCGGCTGGTGCTGGTCAACTATCAACCCGAACCCTGGGTAGAAGCGCGCTGGCTGGGGCTGATCCTGGAGCAGGCCACCGACACCCTGCGTTGCGCGATTGAGGAATTCAAACCTTATGGCCTGGACAACCGTGAAGCCCCGTACCTGGGGCTGGTCCGTGAAGATGCGCTGGGCCTGATGCAGTGGATCGGCGTCGATGAATTGCTCACTGAGCCAGTGCGCACTCTGCTGTTCAGCGCCGAGCAGAGCCTATGAGCAGCGACCCGCGCTTCTTTGCCTTCCTGAAGGAACGCATCGGCCTGGATGTCGCCTCGGTCGGCGAGGCCATCATCGAGCGTGCCGTACGCCAGCGGTGCCAAGCCATTCAGGCCGGCACCACGAATGACTACTGGCACCATCTGCAGCGTTCCCACGATGAGCAGCAAGCGCTGATCGAAGCGGTGATCGTCCCCGAAACTTGGTTTTTCCGTTACCCCGAATCTTTCGCGACCCTGGCCCGCCTGGCCAAGGCGCGCCTGCTCGAGATCAACCAGATGCGTGCGCTGCGTATCCTCAGCCTGCCCTGTTCCACCGGCGAAGAGCCTTATTCGATCGCAATGGCGCTGCTGGATGCCGGCCTCGCGCCGCACCAGTTCAAAGTGCAGGGCATCGACGTCAGCCCTCTGTCGGTGGAGCGTGCCCGGCGCGGGGTGTACGGCAAGAACTCGTTTCGCGGCGGTGACATCGCCTTTCGTGATCGCCACTTCGTCGAATATGGCGACGGCTTCCACATCGCCGAGCGGGTGCGCGAACAGGTGCGCCTGCAGGTGGGCAACCTGCTCGACCCCGCATTGCTGGCCAACGAGGCGAGCTACGATTTTGTGTTTTGCCGCAACCTGCTGATCTACTTCGACCAGCCGACCCAGAAGCACGTCTTCGATGTGCTCAAAGGCCTGACCCACGTGGACGGCGTGCTGTTTATCGGCCCGGCCGAGGGCAGCCTGCTGGGCCGGCATGGCATGCGTTCGATCGGTGTGCCGCAGTCCTTTGCGTTCAGCCGACATGCCGAGCCGGTCAAGCCCGAGCCGGTTTTCATGCCGATGCCCATACCCCAGCGCAGCGCCGCACCGATTCCTGTCAAGCCGCGACCGTTCAGCACAGTCAGCGCCCAAGTGGTGCCGATCAAGGCGCCGGCGTCCGATGCGAGCGCCTTGCTCAGCCGGATCGCTACATTGGCCAATGAAGGCAAAAGCGTTGATGCCCGCGCCGCGTGCGAACAATATCTGAACAACCACCCGCCGGCCGCCCAGGTGTTCTACTGGCTGGGACTGCTCAGCGATGTGGCCGGCAGCGCCCTGGAAGCCCAGGGCTATTATCGAAAAGCCTTGTACCTGGAGCCCCAGCATTCGCAGGCTTTGATGCACCTGGCCGCCTTGCTCGAGTCCCAGGGAGACAGTGCGGGGGCGCGCCGGTTGCAGGCGCGGGCCGCGCGTAGCGAGCGAGCCGACAGTGAGCAAAAACCATGAGTAGCCCAGACGTGCTCGACACTACCGGCCTGGACTTGACCCTGGCCGACACGCAAGCCATCGACGACTGCTGGAACCGCATCGGTATTCATGGTGACAAATCCTGCCCGTTGCTGGCGGACCATATTCACTGCCGCAATTGCTCAGTGTATTCGGCGGCAGCCACGCGCCTGTTGGACCGCTATGCCCTGCAACAGGACGATCATCGCCCGCAGGCCGGCGTTGCGCGTGGCGAGGAGGTGGCCACCCGTTCATTGCTGATATTCCGCCTCGGCGAAGAATGGCTGGGTATCGCCACCCGTTGCCTGGTAGAGGTGGCAACCCTGCAACCGATCCACTCCTTGCCGCACCAGCGTTCGCGTGCCTTGCTCGGCGTGGCCAATGTACGCGGCGCGCTGGTGGCATGCCTGTCGCTGGTGGAGCTGCTGGGCCTGGACACCACCGGCCATGGCGCCAGCGGTGGGCGGATCATGCCGCGGATGTTGATTATTGCCGCCCAGGACGGCCCGGTGGTGGTGCCGGTGGACGAAGTCGACGGTATCCATGCCATCGATGAGCGCACCTTGAAGGCGGCGTCGGCATCCGGTACCCAGGCCAGCGGCCGCTTTACCCAGGGCGTATTGCAGTGGAAGGGCCGCAGTCTGCGTTGGCTGGACGAGGCGCAATTGTTGTCCGCCGTGACCCGGAGCCTCACATGACCCCCGACCAGATGCGTGATGCTTCGCTGCTGGAACTGTTCAGCCTGGAAGCCGATGCGCAGACTCAGGTATTGAGCGCGGGCCTGCTGGCCCTGGAACGCAACCCGACCCAGGCCGACCAGTTGGAAGCCTGCATGCGCGCCGCGCACTCGCTCAAGGGCGCGGCGCGAATCGTTGGGCTGGACGCCGGCGTCAGCGTGGCGCATGTCATGGAGGATTGCCTGGTCAGCGCCCAGGAAGGCCGCCTGTACCTGCAACCCGAACATATCGACGCGCTGCTGCAGGGCACCGACCTGCTGATGCGCATCGCCACCCCCGGCAACGACGTGGGGCCGGCGGACATCGAAGCCTACGTGGCGCTGATGGAGCGCCTGCTCGACCCGTCCCAGCCCGCTGCCAGGCTCGCGCCGCCACCCGAGCCGGCGCCTGCGCCTATCGTCGAAGAGCTGCCCGCAGAACCCGAGCCCGCGCCACCGGTCACCAGCGAGCCTGTGCGCCAGAACAAGCGCATGACCGAAGGCGGCGAACGCGTGCTGCGGGTGACCGCGGAGCGCCTGAACAGCCTGCTGGACTTATCCAGTAAATCCCTGGTGGAGACCCAGCGCCTCAAGCCCTACCTCGCCAGCATGCAACGCCTCAAGCGGATCCAGAGCAACAGCGTGCGTGCCCTGGACAACCTGGACGGCCAGCTCAAGATCCTGAACTTGAATCTCGAAGCCCAGGAAGCGCTGGCCGATGCCCGACGCCTGCTGAGCGAAGCCCAGGCGTTGCTGGCGGAAAAGACCGCCGAGCTGGATGAATTCGGCTGGCAGGCCGGGCAACGCGCCCAGGTGCTCTACGACACCGCGCTGGCGTGTCGCATGCGCCCGTTTGCCGATGTGCTGGCCGGGCAGGTGCGCATGGTGCGCGACCTCGGCCGCAGCTTGGGCAAGCAAGTACGCCTGGAGATCGAGGGCGAAAAGACCCAGGTCGACCGCGACGTGCTGGAAAAGCTCGAAGCGCCACTCACCCATTTATTACGCAATGCCGTCGACCACGGCATCGAAATGCCCGACCAACGCCTGTTGGCAGGCAAACCGGCCGAAGGCTTGATCCGCCTGCGTGCGTCCCATCAGGCCGGTTTGCTGGTGCTGGAACTGAGTGACGACGGCAACGGCGTCGACCTGGAGCGCCTGCGCGGCACCATCGTCGACCGGCACCTGTCACCGCTGGAGACCGCCCTGCGCCTGAGCGAAGAGGAACTGCTGACGTTCCTGTTTCTGCCTGGCTTCAGCCTGCGCGACAAGGTTACCGAAGTGTCCGGGCGTGGTGTCGGCCTGGATGCGGTGCAACATATGGTCCGTCAACTGCGTGGCGCGGTGGTGCTGGAGCAGACGGCGGGGCAGGGCAGCCGCTTCCATCTGGAGGTGCCGCTGACCCTGTCGGTGGTCCGCAGCCTGGTGGTGGAGGTCGGCGAAGAAGCCTATGCGTTCCCGTTGGCCCATATCGAGCGTATGTGCGACCTGGCGCCTGACGATATCGTGCAGTTGGAAGGCCGCCAGCATTTCTGGCACGAGGGTCGGCATGTGGGCCTGGTCGCCGCCAGCCAGTTATTGCAGCGCCCGCCAGGGCAGAACAATGATGAAACCTTGAAGGTGGTGGTGATCCGCGAGCGCGATGCGGTTTACGGCATCGCCGTGGAGCGCTTTATCGGCGAGCGCACGCTGGTGGTGCTGCCGCTGGATGATCGCCTGGGCAAGGTCCAGGATATCTCCGCCGGCGCCTTGCTGGACGACGGCTCGGTGGTATTGATCGTCGATGTGGAAGACATGTTGCGCTCGGTGGACAAGCTGCTCAACACCGGGCGCCTGGAACGCATCGCCCGGCGCAGCCAGCAGGCCAACGAAGCACCGCGCAAGCGAGTATTGGTGGTGGACGACTCGCTCACCGTGCGGGAGTTGCAACGCAAATTGCTGCTTAATCGTGGGTACGAAGTGGCCGTCGCGGTCGACGGCATGGACGGCTGGAACGCCTTGCGCTCCGAAGACTTCGACCTGCTTATCACTGACATCGATATGCCTCGTATGGACGGTATTGAATTGGTCACACTCTTGCGCCGTGACAGTCGCCTGCAATCGTTGCCGGTGATGGTGGTGTCGTACAAAGACCGTGAAGAAGACCGCCGTCGCGGGCTGGACGCTGGCGCCGATTATTATCTGGCCAAAGCCAGCTTCCACGATGACGCGCTGCTGGATGCCGTGGTGGAACTGATTGGAGGCGCGCGGTCATGAGGATTGCGATCGTCAATGACATGGCCCTGGCCGTGGAGGCCCTGCGCCGGGCCTTGAGCTTCGAACCCGCGCACCAGGTGGTGTGGGTGGCCGGCAATGGACTGGAGGCGGTGCAGCGCTGCGCTGAATTGACCCCGGACCTGATCCTGATGGACTTGATCATGCCGGTGATGGACGGCGTGGAGGCCACTCGGCAGATCATGGCCGAGACCCCGTGCGCGATCCTGCTGGTGACCGTCGACCGCCAGGCCAATATGAGTCGGGTGTTCGAAGCCATGGGTCACGGCGCCCTGGATGTGGTGGATACGCCGGCGCTCGGCGTGGGCAACCCCAAGGATGCGGCGGCGCCGTTGCTGCGCAAGATCCTCAACATCGGCTGGCTGATCGGCCAGCGCGGCAGCCGTGTGCGCGCCGAAACCACGCCGGAGCGCAGCACCGGCAAACGCCAGAGCCTGGTGGCGATCGGTTCTTCGGCGGGTGGCCCGGCTGCCCTGGAAATCCTGCTCAGGGGTTTGCCCCGGGACTTTGCCGCGGCCATTGTGCTGGTGCAGCATGTGGACCAGGTATTCGCCGCCGGCATGGCCGAGTGGCTGAGCAGTGCCTCCGGCCTGCCGGTACGCCTGGCCCGGGAAGGCGAACCGCCGCAAAGCGGGGTGGTGCTGCTGGCCGGCACTAATCATCACATTCGTTTATTGAAGAATGGCACGCTAGCCTATACCGCAGAGCCGGTGAATGAGATTTACCGGCCTTCGATCGACGTGTTCTTCGAAAGCGTGGCCAGCCACTGGAATGGCGATGCCGTCGGCGTACTGCTCACCGGTATGGGCCGTGACGGGGCCCAGGGGCTCAAGTTAATGCGTGAACAAGGTTATTTGACCATCGCCCAGGATCAGCAAAGCTCGGCGGTGTATGGCATGCCCAAAGCGGCGGCGGCGATTGATGCTGCTGTTGAAATTCGCCCACTGGATAGAATTGCGCCCCGACTGCTGGAGGTCTTTGCAAAATGATCATGACCTTCCACGGTGCAGGCTTGCAGGCAGTAATTCAGGTGACTGCACATGAATGATTTACAGATCGACGGCATCAAGACCGACGAAAATGCCGCCATGGTGTTGCTGGTCGACGACCAGGCCATGATCGGCGAAGCCGTCCGGCGCGGCCTGGCCCACGAAGAAAACATCGACTTCCACTTCTGCGCCGACCCGCACCAGGCGATTGCCCAGGCCATCCGTATCAAGCCCACGGTGATCCTGCAGGATCTGGTGATGCCCGGCCTCGACGGCCTGACCCTGGTGCGCGAATACCGCAACCACCCGGCCACGCAGAACATCCCGATCATCGTGCTTTCCACCAAGGAAGACCCGCTTATCAAGAGCGCGGCGTTCTCGGCGGGGGCCAACGATTACCTGGTCAAGCTGCCGGACAACATCGAGTTGGTGGCGCGCATCCGCTATCACTCACGCTCCTACATGACCCTGTTGCAGCGCGATGCCGCCTACCGTGCGCTGCGGGTCAGCCAGCAACAGCTGCTGGACACCAACCTGGTGCTGCAACGGCTGATGAACTCCGATGGCCTGACCGGGCTGTCCAACCGCCGCCACTTCGACGAATACCTGGAGCTGGAATGGCGACGCGCCATGCGTGACCAGACCCAGCTGTCGTTGCTGATGATCGATGTGGACTTCTTCAAGACCTACAACGACAGCTTCGGCCACGTCGAGGGCGACGAAGCCCTGCGTAAAGTCGCCAACACCATCCGTGAAGCCAGCAGCCGTCCCTCGGACCTGCCGGCGCGCTACGGCGGCGAAGAGTTCGCGCTGGTGCTGCCGAACACCTCGCCGGGTGGCGCACGTCTGGTGGCGGAAAAGCTGCGCATGGCCGTTGCCGCGCTGAAAATCCCGCATATTGCCCCGGCTGAAGGCTCAAGCCTGACCATCAGCATCGGCCTGTCGACCATGACGCCGGTGCAGGGTACGGATTGCCGCCAGTTGATCATGGCGGCGGACAAGGGCTTGTATACGGCCAAGCACAACGGGCGCAATCTGGTCGGCATCGAGTGAGTCGAGGCCGCAACAGATCAAAATGTGGGAGGGGGCTTCCTCCCTCCTACATTTAACCCTGCGTCGTCTGCCTTTTCGCCAGGCGGGCTGCCGCTCCCCCCCGTTTGCCGTTATACTCGCCGGCTTTCAAAAGTTCGCCAACGAGTGCTGCCCGCCATGGAAATCAACCCGATCCTTAACACCATCAAGGACCTGTCCGAGCGCTCCGAAACTATTCGGGGGTATCTTTGACTACGATCAAAAGCATGAGCGTCTGACCGAAGTCAATCGCGAGCTTGAAGATCCGAGTGTCTGGAACAAACCTGAATACGCCCAGGAACTGGGGCGCGAGCGCGCTGCGCTGGCGCAGATCGTCGACACCCTCGACGAGCTGAACACCGGCCTGGCCGACTGCCGCGACCTGCTGGACATGGCCGTCGAAGAAAACGACGAAGGCGCAGTGGGCGATGTCGTCGCCGAGCTGGCCCGTCTCGAGGAAAACCTCGCCAAGCTTGAATTCCGCCGCATGTTCAGCCACGAAATGGACCCGAACAACGCCTACCTGGACATCCAGGCCGGTTCCGGCGGCACCGAAGCCCAGGACTGGGCCAACATCCTGCTGCGCATGTACCTGCGCTGGGCCGACAAACGCGGTTTCGACGCCACCATCATGGAACTGTCGGCCGGTGAAGTCGCCGGCATCAAGGGCGCGACCGTGCACATCAAGGGTGAATACGCCTTTGGCTGGCTGCGTACCGAGATCGGCGTGCACCGCCTGGTGCGCAAGAGCCCGTTCGACTCCGGCAACCGTCGTCACACCTCGTTCTCTGCGGTGTTCGTCTCGCCCGAGATCGATGACAAGGTGGAAATCGAGATCAACCCGGCCGACCTGCGGATCGACACCTATCGCTCCTCCGGTGCCGGTGGCCAGCACGTAAACACCACCGACTCGGCCGTCCGTATTACCCACGTACCGACCAACACCGTGGTGAGCTGCCAGAACGAACGTTCCCAGCACGCGAACAAGGACACCGCCATGAAAATGCTGCGGGCCAAGTTGTACGAGCAGGAAATGCAGAAACGCAACGCGGCTTCCCAGGCGCTGGAAGACACCAAGTCGGATATCGGCTGGGGTCACCAGATCCGCTCTTATGTGCTCGATGCGTCGCGGATCAAGGATCTGCGCACTAACATCGAACGCAGCGACTGCGACAAGGTACTCGACGGTGACATCGACGAATACCTGGAAGCCAGCCTGAAGTCCGGCTTGTAATAAAGATTGTAGGAGCCGGCATGCCGGCGATCCCCGGCCTACGCCTGGGACAACGAACCTGATGGAAAATTTAAAGACATGAGCGACCAACAACTCGACCCGCAAGTCCTGCAACAGGAAGAAAACTCCCTGATCGCCCTGCGCAAGGAAAAGCTGGCTGCCGAGCGCGCCAAGGGCAATGCCTTCCCCAACGACTTCCGCCGCGAAAACTACTGCGATGCCTTGCAGAAGCAGTACGCGGACAAGACCAAGGAAGAGCTGGCAGAGGCTGCGATCCCGGTCAAGGTAGCAGGTCGCATCATGCTCAACCGTGGCTCGTTCATGGTGATCCAGGACATGACCGGGCGTATCCAGGTCTACGTCAACCGCAAGACCTTGCCTGAAGAAACACTGGCCTCGGTGAAAACCTGGGACATGGGCGACATCATCGCCGCCGAAGGTACCCTGGCCCGTTCCGGCAAGGGCGACCTGTACGTGGAAATGACCAGTGTGCGTCTGCTGACCAAGTCCCTGCGCCCGCTGCCGGACAAGCACCACGGCCTGACCGATACCGAGCAGCGCTACCGCCAGCGTTATGTCGACCTGATCGTCAACGAAGAGGTGCGCCAGACGTTCCGCGTGCGTTCGCAAGTCATCGCGCACATCCGCAGCTTCCTGATGCAGCGTGACTTCCTGGAAGTGGAAACCCCGATGCTGCAGACCATCCCGGGTGGTGCTGCAGCCAAGCCGTTCGAAACCCACCACAACGCACTGGACCTGGAAATGTTCCTGCGTATCGCGCCTGAGCTGTACCTCAAGCGTCTTGTTGTCGGCGGCTTTGAGAAGGTGTTCGAGATCAACCGCAACTTCCGTAACGAAGGCGTCTCGACCCGTCACAACCCGGAATTCACCATGTTGGAGTTCTACCAGGCCTACGCCGACTACGAAGACAACATGGACCTGACCGAAGAACTGTTCCGCGAACTGGCGCAACTGGTCCTGGGCAGCACTGACGTGCCGTACGGTGACAAGGTGTTCCACTTCGGCGAGCCGTTCGTGCGCCTGTCGGTGTTCGACTCGATCCTCAAGTACAACCCTGAGCTGACCGCCGACGACCTCAATGACATCGACAAGGCACGCGCCATCGCCAAGAAAGCCGGTGCCAAGGTGCTGGGCTTCGAAGGCCTGGGCAAACTGCAGGTGATGATTTTCGAAGAGCTGGTGGAGCACAAGCTGGAACAGCCGCACTTCATTACCCAGTACCCGTTCGAAGTGTCGCCTCTGGCCCGTCGTAACGACGACAACCCGAACGTCACCGACCGTTTCGAGCTGTTCATCGGTGGCCGCGAAATCGCCAACGCCTACTCCGAGCTTAACGACGCGGAAGACCAGGCCGAGCGCTTCATGGCCCAGGTGGCCGACAAGGACGCCGGCGACGACGAAGCCATGCACTACGATGCCGACTTCGTACGTGCCCTGGAATACGGCATGCCGCCAACGGCCGGTGAAGGTATCGGCATCGACCGCCTGGTGATGTTGTTGACCAATTCGCCGTCGATCCGCGATGTGATCTTGTTCCCGCACATGCGGCCACAAGCGTAAGCGTAGCGAAATCCAAAGCCGCCTTTTATAAGGCGGCTTTTTTATGTGGCATTAATAAGCGTCAAACAAACAGCGCCATGGGATCGTTCCCGCGCTCTGCGTGGGAATGCACACCGTGACGCCCCGCGTCACCTGATAAGGAAGATCCGTCGTGAACCGCGTAACCGCTCAAGAAGGCGCCGCCGGCATTGCCGCTGCCGTGGCTGAAAGCGTCCAGTACCAGGGCCGTAAGGCCAGCCGTCGGGGCAGCGAGCAACGCAGGCAAGACATTCTCGATGCGGCCATGCGCATTGTGGTGCGCGATGGCGTTCGGGCCGTGCGCCATCGGGCCGTGGCGGCCGAGGCCGGCGTGCCGTTGTCGGCTACCACCTATTACTTCAAAGATATCGACGATTTGCTCACCGACACGTTCGCCCAGTACGTCGAGCGCAGCGCTGCGTTCATGGGCAAGCTATGGGTGCGTAACGAAGGCTTGCTGCGTGAGATGGTCGCCTATGGCGATGGCAGCCCGGAATCGCGTTCGCAACTGGCCGATGACATCGCGCGGTTGACCGCCGACTATGTGCTGCGCCAACTGACCAACCGCCGCGAACACCTGATGGCCGAGCAGGCCTTTCGCCAGGAAGCCTTGCTCAACCCGCGCCTGGCGCAATTGGTGCGTTCCCACCAGCAGATTCTGTTGCAGGGCACGGGTCAGTTTTTCCAGGTATTGGGCTCCCGCGAGCCGCAACAGGACGCCAAGGTGTTGACGGCGATTATCAGTCGGATGGAATATCAGGGCCTGCTGGGCGGCGCAGAGCCTCTGACCGGTGAAGAGATGCTTGAGATCCTCAAGCGTTACATGCATTTGGTGTTGGCCTCGGTCTGACACCGGGGAGTCCAATGAAAACCTGGCGTGTGGCGATAATCGCCTTGTCGTTCCTGTTGCTCAGCGGTTGCCTGGTAACGTTCAAGGACCCGTTGCCCGCCCATGAGGCGGCGCCGGATGAATTGCTGGGCCATTGGACCAGCAGGAATGCCTGGGGCGAACCGCTCAATCTGCAAATCAGCAGTGCCGGTGAGCACCGTTATAAGGCGGTGAGCTACCCTAAAGCCACGCCGGCCCAGCGCGATGAGTACCTGTTTACGGTTTCGCGTCATGGCAGCCGCTGGTACCTGTCGGCACCGTTGCCGGCCCGGTTCGGAGGGCATTACTTCCTGGCGGGGTTCGAGTTCGACGATAAGCACGAATTGGTGGTCTATAACCTCGACCTCGAACAGATTCACCAGGCCATCGGGCAACAGGTGTTGCAGGGCAGCAGCGTGGATACCGTCGAAGGCACCGGGGTACGGGTCGACAGTTCCATGAGCCAGGTGTTTGCCTATCTGGATGATCCGGCCAATGCCGATGTGTTCGTTGAAGCCGTGCGCTACCGGCGTGCGGGCAAATAACGTTTAAAGAGGAAGCACCGGGTGGACGATTACCAGCAGACGATACGCACCTTGTCCGATCGCATTGTGCTGGCGCAAACACCGATTCGCGTCCTCGACGCTGTGAAGTGGGACGACAACATTCGCCAGGGGTTCCTCAAGGCCAAGGGCAAGGCAATGCCGGCCGTGGACCGCGACTATTACCTGAACCGGCCGCTGTCGTTCGACTCCAGTGCTGTGAAGCTGGAATTCCAGAACATCGAACGCGACATCACTCGCCGCCTCGGCCAGTTCAGCCCGGTGGGGCAGATCATGCGTCGCATGTGCCGTGAATACCGCATGGTGGTGCGGATGCTCGAAGCGCGCGGCACCGAGGACTTCGGCCTGATTTCCCAGGAACTGTACGGCGCGGCTTCCGATGCCTTCCACGCCGGCGACCCGACCCTGGCTGACCTGGGCCTGATGCTCTCCGACTACCTGAACAATATCGACGGCCGTGGCGACCTCAAGGACGAAGCCAAGACCCTTACCGCCAAGGACGCCGTGGCCCTGCTGCAAACCCGCCTGAACAAGGTGTTTGGCGAGGCGGAAGAGACCATTCGGGTGTTTGAGTCCGACGGCATCGTCGCCGATGCCGCAGCGGGCGCCGACTACATCAAGATCCGCGCCGACGCGATGTTCAACGACCGCGACGTGCGTGCACTGGAAGTCCACGAAGGCCTAGTGCATGTGGGTACCACGCTCAACGGTCAGAACCAGCCGATCTGCACGTTCCTGTCCAAGGGCCCTCCGTCGTCCACCGTGACCCAGGAAGGCCTGGCGATCCTGATGGAGATCATCACGTTCGCCTCCTACCCGAGCCGCTTGCGCAAACTGACCAACCGCACCCGTGCGATCCACATGGTGGAGGAGGGCGCCGACTTTCTGCAGGTGTTCGAGTTCTTCCGCGAACAAGGCTTTGAAATGGCCGAAAGCTATGGCAACGCCAGCCGGGTATTCCGGGGCTCGGTGCCGGACGGCCTGCCGTTTACCAAGGATTTGTCCTACCTCAAGGGCTTTATCATGGTTTACAACTACATCCAGCTGGCCGTGCGCAAAGGCAAGCTGGAGCAAGTGCCGCTGCTGTTCTGCGGCAAGACCACCCTGGAAGACATGCGCACCTTGCGCCAACTGGTCGACGAAGGCCTGGTGGTGCCGCCCAAGTACCTGCCCGAACAGTTCCGCGACATGAACGCACTGGCGGCATGGATGTGCTTCTCCAACTTCCTCAACCACTTGAGCCTGGACCGGATCGAGGCGGATTACTCCAATATCCTTTAAACACTGTTATTCACGAGGCTTCAACGGATGAGAATCCTCGGCATTCTATGCCTGCTACTCACATTGAACGGTTGCAGCTCGTTGCTGTTCTACCCCGAACCCGGCCTGCCGTTCACGCCCGAAAAAGCGCACTTGCAATACCGCGATGTCACCCTCACCACCGCCGACGGTGTGAAGCTGCATGCATGGTGGCTGCCGGCGAAGGCCGGAGTGCCCGTCAAAGGTACGGTACTGCACCTGCACGGCAACGGCGGCAACCTGGCCTGGCACCTGGGGGGCAGTTGGTGGTTGCCGGAGCAAGGTTACCAGGTCCTGCTGCTGGACTATCGCGGTTATGGGCTGTCGGAAGGCAAGCCCTCATTGCCGGCGATTTATCAGGATGTGGATGCGGCTTTCAGTTGGCTCGACAAGGCCCCCGAAACCCAGGGCCAACCGTTGATCGTCCTCGGCCAAAGCCTCGGCGGCGCGCTGGCGGTGCATTATTTGGCGGAACACCCACAGCGTCATTCCCAACTCAAAGCCCTGGTACTGGACGGTGTGCCCGCCAGTTATCGTGACGTAGGACAATTCGCCCTGAGCACCTCCTGGTTAACATGGCCATTCCAGGTGCCTTTGTCTTGGTTGGTGCCCGACGCCGACAGCGCGATCAACGCCATGCCGCAGCTGACCGGCGTGCCGAAATTGCTGTTCCACAGTCTGGATGACCCGGTCGTGCCCGTGGCCAACGGTATCCGCCTGTATCAGGCCGCGCCACCGCCACGAGTGTTGCAGTTGACCCGAGGTGGCCATGTGCAAACCTTTGCCGACAAAACCTGGCAAACCGTGATGCTGCGTTATCTGGATGACCCGCAGCACTTTAACGGCCTGCGCCGCCTGGGCGAAATTCCGAACTATCCGACTCCTAAAGTTGACCCATCAGAGAGCCCGCAATGAGCGAAGAACGCAACATGATCCCGCTGATCCTCACCGGCATCGGCACCATCATCGGTACTGTCGGTTGTCTGTGGTACTACGGCTACCTGCACTTCGCCAAGCCGGAAGATGCTCTGCTGCTCAGTGACTTCACCATGCTCAAGACTGTGCCTGGTGAGGATTACAAGATCTCCCTTACCCCGGCCGCGCAAGTGGCGCAGTGTGTTGATGGTGTACTGGTAATGTTCGACACCGAGCAGAAAGGCCTGAGTGGTGTGCTGGTAAACAACAAGAAGCAGGCTGTGCGTTGCATGGGGCAGGAAACGCCGCAATTGCAGCAGTAAGCTATCGCATCACCGCCGTGGGAAAACGCGATGAAACCTGGCGATTAGTCCTTCGATGCACCTGCGATCCTCATAAGACTGGAACCATCTCAATTTGCCAACCACAGATTATGGGCTGATTGGTATTACTGATCGGTCCTTTTTATTAGTTAATGTGGAGTCGATGTTTATGGCAGGTATCAACGGAGTATCGGGTGCTGGGAGTGTGGGCAATATTGGTAACGCTGGCGGCGGGGCTCAAGGCGGCCTTGAACAGCAGATTCAGGACTTACAAAGTAAAATTAAGCAACAGCAGTCGCAAGGTTCCCAAGGTGGGCAGGGTAGCGGCGGTGCCGGAGGTGAAGAAAGCCTTGAGGAACTGTTGAAGAAGCTGGAAAAACTGCTTGCACAAACGAACCAAGGTGCACAGTCCGGTCAGGGTGCGCAAGACGGTCAGAGTCAGCAAGGCAGTCAAGATGGCGCACAGAGCGGTGCGCAAATCCAGACGCCGGACTACCAGGGGTCAGGCAGGGTTGGCAGCTGATTGGCCGCCTGAGAAAACCCGCCGGTCATAGGCGGTTTTTTTTATAGTGCATGGGACGATCAGTCGGCGACGGGTTTATTTGGAACCATGTCGCGTAAGAAGCCACAGAAAGCGGGGTAACTTACACAGATCAGGGCCGAGAAAGTGGCGACAATTGCAAATCCTTTACCTCCTGTACATCCGGCAAGTTCTGAAAGTCAGGCATTTCGCAATCTGCTGAATATGTGCAGGTGTCATGGGGATCTGGAACGGCGGGCCCAACAGGAGCGTAAACCAAAAATTGAGCTGCCAGCGGAGGACACGCACCGTTCTATCCAGTTCGGCGAACCGAAAAAAAACCCACCGTGAGGTGGGTTTTTTATCCAGCATCAATCAATCAGTTCGCCATGGACGAACGTGGCTTGACGGGCTGGTTGTCGTTGGAGATGGTCACTTCAACACGGCGGTTCATGGCACGGCCCGAGACGCTGCCGTTATCGGCAACCGGGTATTCCTTGCCATAACCCTGGGTCACGATGCGCGAAATATCCACGCCTTGCTGAGCCAGTGCGCGTTGTACCGATGCCGCGCGGCGCTCCGACAGGCTCTGGTTGTACGAGTCGGAACCGGTGCTGTCGGTGTAGCCTTCGACGATCACCTTACGATCCGGATTGTCACGCAGGAACTGCGCAAGCTTGGTGATGTTCACCAGGCCGCTGGATTTCAGGTCGGACTTGTTGGTAGCGAACAGCACGTCGCCGAATGTCACCAGCGTACCGCGTTCGGTTTGCTTGGCATTCAGGCTGTCCTGCAACTGCTTGATCTGCGCATCACGGGCTTCAAGCAGTGCACGGGCACGTTCGTCGCCGGCGTTTTTCAGCTTGGCTTCGGATTCGCGCAGCACGATGGTGTCTTTGGCCACTTCAACACGCTGGTTGGTCAGGTAGGCCAGTTGGTCAACTTTCTTCTGGTCTTCCTTGTCGCGGTAAGCCTTGTCGGCCTTGTCCAGCCATTCGCTGGCGTCCTTGGTTTCCAGCGCGGCAAGCTTGGTGGCTTGCGGGTTGGTTTGCAGGGACGAGAAGTTGGTCCGTGCGTTTTCCAGGTTCGCGTTGGGCGGGGTGGAGCAGGCCGCCAGGGCAACGCTCATCGCCAGCAGGGCAGGGATCATCAATTGTTTACGCATAGTCGTGTCGTCCTTTCAATTCGATATCGGGTGCAGTGCAATCAGGCGCGGCGGTTTATTGCTGCTGGATAGCAGCCGGGCGCATACCTTCCTGACGCAGCTCCTGAACAGCTTTCTGGGAATCCTTCACAGCCTGTTCTGCCTTGGCGGCCTGGGACTTGCGCTCTGCAACGCGAGCATCCCATTCGGCTTGTTCGGCCAGGCGACGCGCCTCGTCATAGTTCTTGTCGTGCATGGCGATTTCGGCTTGCTTGAGCTTGTCCTGGGCCGACTTCATTTCTACGGCCGCGTACTCGGTACCGCCCGCGCTGACTGCGCTGTTGACCGCAGATTGAGTCACCGCGTATTGCTCTGTAGGCGGGTTGCCGGCGCAGCCAGCCAAAACGAAGCTGGTGCCGATTGCCAGCGCGGCCAATTTAAGCCCGCGCAGGTGGTTAAACGTGGATTTGGCAGTGCTGGTCTTCATCGTCTTCAACTCCATTGGATAACTCCTGAAAAACATCAAAATCCATCTCAGTCGGTGAGCGGCTGGGGCGCGGCGGTAAAGCACGACGGGCCCTTTCAAACGGCCGTTCCAAGTGATGGCTTACTGGCTGTGACCGGAGGCTTTTTTCAAAAGTTCAGAAGAGATGGCGATTTGCCTAAAAAAATATCTGACTGATTGGTCAGGGTAAAAAATTGGAACTTTTGCCACGTGCAGGGGTACTCCGAGCCTCGCCAGAGGCCCGGAATACGGGGGGCAGATGGGTGTCAATCGAGTCCGTCAGTGCTTTTGGTCGTCGGCACTGGCAGACAAATCATGCAGATAGCGACGGGACAAGGTCAGGAACCGCGGCGTAGGCCCGACGTCCTCATAGAGCGGGTCACCCTCCTCATCGGTGGCAATCACCTGCTGCCCCTTGATGTACGGAAAGCTGGCTTCCAGCTCTTCCAGGGCCGCCCCGATCAGTTCGCCGAGCAGTTCTTCGGTGTGGCGCTTGGGGTACATCTCGGCAATGGCCGCCAACCGCGCAGCGGCCTCTACATCCAGATGGATGGCGTACTCGGTCTTGGTCAAGCGACCCTTGGCGTTCTCTTCCCAATGCTGGGCCAGTTCTCGAATTTTCATGGCAACCTCAATAGAACCCGCGATGGCAGGCGGTGATGAGTGACCAGTCGCTCGCCTGGATAACGCGGCGACTCACAGTTGAGACTAGCTGCAAGTCACAAGGTTTAAAGTCTTGTCATAAAACGATGCTGGCGGCACTCTGGCAGACCTGCGCGTCCCGGATTTCTGGCTGGAGATTGGCTGATGAGTGATATCGATGCACGCTTGCGTGAGGATGTTCACCTCCTGGGTGAGCTGTTGGGCAACACCATTCGAGAGCAGTACGGCGATGATTTCCTCGACAAGATCGAGCAGATCCGCAAAGGGGCCAAGGCCGACCGCCGCGGAGCCGCCCCGGACAAAGCCGCTGGTGATGAACTGAGCGCCAGCCTCAATCAATTGCAGGAAGACGAACTGCTGCCCGTGGCCCGGGCCTTCAACCAGTTCCTTAACCTGGCCAATATCGCTGAGCAGTACCAGTTGATTCACCGGCGCGATGAGTCGCAACCGGCACCGTTCGAGTCCCGTGTTTTGCCGGAGTTGCTGGCCCGTCTGCAAGGCGAAGGCCACAGCAACGAGTCCCTGGCCCGTCAGTTGGGCCGCCTGGAAATCGAACTGGTCCTCACCGCCCACCCCACCGAAGTGGCGCGTCGCACCCTGATCCAGAAATACGACGCTATCGCCGCGCAACTGGCGCTGCAGGATCACCGTGACCTCACCACCGCTGAGCGCGAGCAGATCCGCCAGCGCCTGCAACGCTTGATCGCTGAAGCCTGGCACACCGAAGAAATCCGTCGCACCCGGCCTACCCCGGTGGATGAAGCCAAGTGGGGCTTCGCGGTGATCGAGCATTCGTTGTGGCACGCCATCCCCAATTACCTGCGCAAGGCCGACCAGGCATTACACGCTGCGACGGGCCTGCGTTTGCCCCTGGAAGCCGCGCCGATCCGCTTTGCGTCGTGGATGGGCGGCGACCGTGACGGCAACCCGAATGTCACCGCGCCGGTCACCCGCGAGGTGTTGCTGCTGGCGCGCTGGATGGCTGCCGACCTGTACCTGCGCGACATTGACCACCTGGCCTCCGAGCTGTCGATGCAAAAGGCCAGCCCGGCGTTGCAGGCCAAGGTCGGCGACAGCGTCGAACCCTATCGTGCCCTGCTCAAGCAGCTGCGCGAACGCCTGCGCGCCACGCGCCAATGGGCCCATACCGCGTTGAGCAGCAGCACGCCGGCGCCTGCCGAGGTCTTGCAGAACAACCGCGACCTGCTCGAGCCACTGGAGCTTTGCTATCAGTCGCTGCACGAATGCGGCATGGGCGTGATCGCCGACGGCCCGCTGCTCGATTGCCTGCGCCGGGCCGTAACCTTTGGTCTGTTCCTGGTGCGCCTGGATGTACGGCAGGACTCCAGTCGCCATTCGGCGGCCATGACCGAAATCACCGATTATCTGGGCCTGGGCCGGTACGAAGACTGGAACGAAGACATGCGCATCAGCTTCCTGATGAAGGAGCTGGCCAACCGTCGACCGCTGTTGCCGGGCTATTTCAAGCCGTCGGCGGATACGGCCGAAGTGCTCAACACCTGCAAGGAAGTGGCCGCCGCACCTGCCGCATCGTTAGGCTCGTATGTCATCTCCATGGCCGGTGCCGCCTCGGATGTATTGGCGGTGCAGCTGCTGCTTAAAGAGTCGGGCGTTCAACGGCCGATGCGTGTGGTACCGCTGTTCGAAACCCTGGCCGACCTGGATAACGCCGGTCCCGTGATCGAGCAACTGTTGCTGCTGCCGGGCTACCGTGCGCGCTTGCAGGGCCCGCAGGAAGTGATGATCGGCTATTCCGACTCGGCCAAGGACGCCGGCACCACCGCCGCCGCCTGGGCGCAGTACCGCGCCCAGGAGCGGTTGGTGGATATTTGCCGGGAGCAACAGGTGGAATTGCTGCTGTTCCATGGCCGTGGTGGGACCGTCGGGCGTGGCGGCGGCCCGGCCCATGCGGCGATCCTGTCGCAACCGCCGGGTTCGGTGGCGGGGCGTTTCCGTACCACCGAGCAAGGCGAGATGATTCGCTTCAAATTCGGCTTGCCGGACATTGCTGAACAGAACCTCAATCTCTATTTGGCTGCCGTGTTGGAAGCGACGTTGCTGCCACCGCCGCCACCGGAGCCGGCGTGGCGCCACTTGATGGATGAATTGGCGGCCGACGGTGTCAGCGCTTACCGCGCAGTGGTGCGGGAAAATCCGCAATTCGTCGAGTATTTTCGCCAGTCCACCCCCGAGCAGGAGCTGGGCCGTCTACCCTTGGGCAGTCGCCCGGCCAAGCGGCGTGCCGGTGGTATAGAAAGCCTGCGCGCCATTCCGTGGATCTTCGGCTGGACCCAGACTCGCCTGATGCTGCCGGCCTGGCTGGGTTGGGAAGCTGCGTTGAGCAAGGCCCTGGAACGCGGCGAAGGCGAACTGCTGGGGCAGATGCGCGAACAGTGGCCGTTCTTCCGCACCCGCATCGATATGCTGGAAATGGTCCTGGCCAAGGCCGACGCCGATATTGCGCGCCTGTATGACGAGCGCCTGGTGCAGCCGGACCTGTTGCCATTGGGGGCGCACTTACGCGACCTATTGTCGCAGGCATGCGGCGTGGTGCTTGGCCTGACGGGCCAGTCGCAACTGCTGGCCCATAGTCCTGACACCCTGGAGTTCATCCGCCTGCGTAACACCTATCTTGACCCCCTGCACCTGTTGCAGGCCGAGTTGCTGGCGCGCTCGCGTCGCCAGGAAGCCGCGCAAGACAGCCCTCTGGAACAGGCGCTGCTGGTGTCCGTGGCCGGTATTGCGGCCGGCCTGCGCAACACCGGCTGAGGTTTTTTGCGTGTTCTCAAAGGCTTGCGAATAAACCACGACGGCCGCCCTGAAAGGGGTGGTCGGCGTTTACAGCGCTGGTTGCACTCAGGCACACCCTACCTATGACGTACGCGTGGCGCGGGTTCCTGCGACTTTTGGCGGCTTGTGTGGTTAGGGCCTGCTGTGTATCTTGATCAGCCTTTGGCCGTTTGGGCGGCTTGGGCCCATATTTTTATGAGCCACATATTTTTACGAGATTGGCCCCACGCGGCGAATCCGAGCGTCATCTCTATAAAAAATTGAGGAGCACATCGATGCGCGTCATTCTGCTGGGAGCTCCCGGGGCCGGTAAAGGTACTCAGGCAAAGTTCATCACTGAAAAATTCGGCATTCCACAAATCTCCACCGGTGACATGCTGCGCGCAGCCGTCAAGGCCGGCACCGAGCTGGGCCTGATCGCCAAGAGCGTGATGGACAGTGGCGGCCTGGTCTCCGATGACCTGATCATCAACCTGGTCAAGGAACGCATCAGCCAGGAAGACTGCAAGAACGGTTTCCTGTTCGACGGCTTCCCACGCACCATTCCCCAGGCTGAAGCCCTGGTGAAAGCCGGCGTCGAGCTGGACGCCGTGGTCGAAATCGCGGTTGAGGATGAAGAAATCGTCCAGCGTATTGCCGGTCGTCGCGTTCACGAAGCCTCTGGCCGCGTGTACCACACCGTCTACAACCCGCCTAAAGTCGAAGGCAAGGACGATGTCACCGGTGAAGACCTGGTGCAGCGTAAAGACGACACCGAAGAAACCGTGCGTCATCGCCTGTCGGTCTACCATTCCCAGACCAAGCCGCTGGTGGATTTCTACCAGAAGCTGTCCGCAGCCCAGGGCAAGCCGAAGTACAGCCATATCCCTGGCGTCGGCTCGGTGGAAGCCATCACCGCCAAGGTGCTGCAAGCACTGAGCTGATCCTTCATCGGCTCGATACACAACGGCCCGCTTGCGGGCCGTTGTTGTTTATACTGGCGCACTTTTTTTCGACTTGGACACCCACACCGATGAGCACCCTGCTGGCCCTGGACACCGCGACTGAAGCTTGCTCCGTTGCCTTGCTGCATGATGGCAAAGTCACAAGCCACTACGAGGTGATCCCGCGCCTGCACGCGCAGAAGCTGTTGCCGATGATCAAGCAGTTGCTCGAAGACGCTGGCATCACGCTGTCTGCCGTGGACGCCATTGCCTTTGGCCGCGGCCCGGGGGCGTTTACTGGTGTGCGTATCGCCATTGGTGTGGTTCAGGGCTTGGCCTTTGCGTTGGAGCGCCCGGTGCTGCCGGTCTCCAACCTTGCCGTACTGGCTCAGCGTGCCTTGCGCGAACAGGGGGCCCGGCAGGTGGCGGCGGCTATCGATGCACGTATGGACGAAGTGTATTGGGGCTGCTACCGCGAAACGGCTGGCGAAATGCGCCTTGTCGGCGTGGAAGCCGTGCAGCCACCGGAATCGGCGGTATTGCCCGCCGATGCCAGCGGTGACTGGTTCGGCGCTGGCACCGGCTGGGGTTATGGCGAGCGTATCGGCGTTCAACCTGCTGGCCAGGACGCCACCCTGTTGCCTCACGCCGACGATCTGCTGACCCTGGCGCGCTTTGCGTTCGAACGTGGCGAGGCGATTCCTGCGGATCAGGCTGCACCGGTTTACTTGCGCGATAAAGTGGCGCAGACCAAGGCGGAAAGAGGGATTAGTTGACGCCAAAAATGATGGCAATTTGAGGCAAAAGCCGCCAATCGTCAGAATTTGCCCTCGTTTTTAAACCTTTTTCAAATTATGTGTTCTAGTTATCACCAGAGCATTTGCGCGCGACGGACAGTGCTGCCAAAATGCCATTACTGATAGCGAGTTCGCGCCTATGCGTATTGATGGATTTTCCTCACAGTCGTACCCAATCAAGCGCAAGCCGCGTAAGGCAAACGCTACGGTGGACGACTCCGTCGAGGATTCGCCGGATTTCATCGAGGTCCAATCCGATGCGCAGGCCAGTTCACAAGCCCGCATCAGCGGCGTTCCCGCCCGCCAGCAAGACATGGTCTTCCCGCGCTCCATGAGCAAAAGCGTTGCCACCGCCCTGGCCAGCTACCTGACCACCGCCGGATTTGTCGAATGGGATATGGAAGTGCTGGGTCTCGACATCCACATCTGATGCGTTTGCCTTACTACCTCGGCTGCCCGTCCTGGAGTGAAAACGCCTGGCGCGAGTACCTGTACCCAGTCGACGCCCGCTCCGGCGATTACCTTGCCCTTTATTCCCAGGTCTTCAACGCCGTTGAAGGCAATACCACGTTCTACGCTCGGCCCTCGGCCGCTACCGTGCAGCGCTGGGCCGACATCATGCCCGAAGATTTTCGCTTCACAGCCAAGTTCCCCGGTGACATCAGTCACGGTGGTGACTTGCGTGAGCAATTGCCGGCAGCGGAAAGTTTTGTCGGTTTGATGAGCCCGCTCGGTGAACGTGTTTCACCGCTATGGCTGCAACTGTCGGCGAGTTTTTCGCCGCAACGCCTGGCTGAACTGGCCGGCTTTATTGATGGCCTGGAACGCCCGATGGCGGTGGAAGTACGCCACCCTGAGTTCTTCGCCAGGGGGGATGCCGAACGTACGCTCAACCGCTTGCTGCGTGATCGAGGTGTCGAGCGCATCTGTCTCGATCCGCGCGCGTTGTTCAGTTGCACGTCAACTTCGGCGGCGGTGCTGCATGCACAATCGAAAAAGCCCAAGGTGCCGCCCCGTCCGGCAGCGCTGACCCAGTTCCCCCAAGTGCGTTTTATCGGTCATCCGGAGCTTGAGGCCAATGACCCGTTCCTGGTCCCGTGGGTGGAAAAAATCGCTGGTTGGATCGAAGAAGGCCGTACGCCCTACGTATTCCTGCACACCTCGGACAACCGCCTGGCCGCACAACTGGCCCTGCGTTTCCACGCCAAGTTGATGGTGCGCCTGCCCGGCCTTCCAGCACTGCCGACGTTAGATCGGCAACCCGAAGCGGAACAACTGGGGTTACTCTAGGGCTCTATTCCCGCCAGGAGTCAGTCATGGATGCCCAAACCCTTCGCGCCGAAACCTTCAAGGCCTTGCATGAGCGCGACCGCGCCTTCGTGATGCCCAATCCATGGGACGCGGGCTCTGCCGTGATGCTCGCCAGCCTTGGCTTTGAAGCCCTGGCCACGACCAGTGCAGGTTATGCGTTCAGCCTGGGGCGCCCGGACGCGGAAGGGGCATTGTCCCTGGAAGACACCTTGCGCAATGCCGCCATGATCGCCAAGGCTACCGCGCTGCCGGTGGCGGCCGACCTGGAAAACGGTTTCAGCGACACCCCCGAAGGGTGTGCACAGGCCATACTGAGTGCCGCCGGCAGCGGCATCGTCGGTGGCTCTATCGAGGATGCCACCGGCATTGCCGTCGACCCAATCTATCCCTTCGACCTCTCCGTAGAGCGCGTGGAAGCTGCCGTGGCCGCTGCCCGCAGCTTGCCATTCCCCTTCACACTGACCGCTCGCGCGGAAAACCTCCTGCATGGTCGCGTGGATCTGCCCGACACCATTCGCCGCCTGCAGGCCTACGCCGAAGCCGGTGCCGACGTGCTCTATGCGCCGGGCCTGCGCAGTGCCGAGGACGTGCTCGCGGTGGTCAAGGCCGTGGCGCCAAAACCGGTGAACGTGTTGATGTCCGGCGGCCTGAAACTCAACGTGGCGCAATTGAGCGCGATGGGGGTAAAACGTATCAGCGTGGGCTCGGCCATGGCACTGGCGGCCTATGGTGAATTCTACCGAGCGGCCCAGGAAGTGTATGAGCTGGGCACCTTCAGCTTTACCGAGCGCTCGATGCCCTTCAGCAAGGCCAATCAGTTCTTCAAGGACTGAGCCGTGCGTTTTTTCAGGGTGCTGGGTGCGCTGCTGGTGCTCGGCGGTGCATTTGTCGTGGGTGTATGGCGTGGCTGGCTGCCATTGCCGGCTGAATGGAACCCCTGGTCGCCGCTGGATGTACGGTCCAGCCCTAACCTGTTGACCCGCTACAAGTTGGGACGCCTGCAGGACGACCCCGCGCTGTGCGACCAGGTGCTGAAAACCGCTGGCCTGCGTGTCAGCCATCAGGCTGACACGCCCGCCGACGCTGCCTGTCCGCTGCGCAATACCTTGCGCGTGCAGGGGGCAGACGTGGCATTAAGCAGCAGCTTTCTGGCCAGCTGTCCGTTGGCCGTGGCGTTCGCGCTGTTCGAGCGTCATAGCCTGCAGCCGGCGGCCCAGGCGGTGTTCGGCCAAGCCGTGACGCGGGTCGATCACCTGGGCAGCTTTGCCTGTCGCAACATGTATAACCGTGCCGAAGGGCGGCTCAGCCAGCATGCGTCGGCCAATGCCTTGGATATCGCCGGGTTTCGCCTGGCGGACGGGCGCAGTATCAGCGTGCTCAAGGATTGGTCGGGGGAGGGTGACAGTGCGCGGTTCCTGCGCCAGGTACGCGATGGCGCCTGTGATGATTTCAATGTGGTGTTGAGCCCGGACTACAACGCCGCGCACCGCAACCATTTCCATCTGGACATGGGCCGTTGGTGGGTGTGTCGCTAGGCCGCCAGGCGCAGGTTGTGGGTGATCAGTGGGCGTGCCCAGTGGTAATCGAAGTCCAGCGCCTTTTGTTGTGCCAGCAGTTCTTCGGTTGGGTAAGGCGTGGCAGGTGGTGGCAACAGGTCCAGTTCGAACTCGGCAATCGGCAAGTGCAGAGGACGTGGTTCCGGCGCCGGGCCGGGCTCAGGCAGCGGCTGGCCGGCAGTCAGGACGATGGGGCGAACCCAAGTGCTTTCGAAATTCTGCTGGCGTTGTTGAGCGACGATTTCTTCCTGCGGGAATGGCGTGGCGGCTGGTGGCAGCAACTCGGTTTCGAATTCGGCGATGGGCAGGAACAGCGGCTCAGGTGGGGCGATCTCGGTGTCTTTGACGTCGCACTCACGCTGGGTGAGGATCTGCGACAACAGGTCTGCGCCGGCGCTGGGCTCTACTGCCGGGTCCGCCGGTGCCTTGGCGGCGAGCGCGTCCGGCGTTTCACCGAGCTGCTCGGCCAGCGCCCGGGCGAAGAAGTCCTGCCACACATGACTCACCCCGGCCAGCGCTTGAGTATTGCGCAGGCCGTAGTGGTTGTGGGTCGGCAGTACACCGATGGTTAGGGGGAGAATGTCTGACATTTTTCTCGGTCGACGCTCAGCTCTGGCAAAATACCTGACTGTTATTTTTATCGGCCGTTGTTTGCCGATCCTTAATATTTTTGAGCGTAGCGATTGATGAGCGAACAACCAGCGGCCAGCCGCATCCAGGTCGAGGCCTTGGGCGAAGGTTTCCAGGCCCGGGCCGAGCAGTGGGCTGAACAGCTCGGCTTGCCTTTACAGCTCGCGGAGGCGGATTTTTCCCTGCAGGTAGGGGAGCACGGCCTGCAACTGCAGCAGCTTGGGCCTGACGCGCCGGGTCCGGTGCGGGTGGACTTTGTCGAAGGCGGCGCGGCTCACCGGCGGCTATATGGTGGCGGCAGCGGGCAGATGATTGCCAAGGCCGTGGGCATTGCCCAAGGCGTGCGCCCTTGTGTATTGGATGCCACGGCCGGTCTGGGCAAGGACGCGTTCGTGCTGGCCAGCCTGGGCTGCGAGATGAGCCTGATCGAGCGCCAACCGCTGATCGGTGCCTTGCTCGAAGATGGCCTGGCGCGCGGCGCGCAGGATTTTGAGGTGGCGCCCATCGTCGCGCGCATGAAGCTGCTCAAGGGCAACTCCATTGACGTGATGCTCAATTGGCAAGGGGAGCCGCCCCAGGTGATTTACCTCGACCCGATGTTCCCTCACCGTGAGAAAACCGCCCTGGTGAAGAAAGAAATGCGCCTGTTCCGCCCGCTGGTGGGCGATGACCCGGACGCACCGGCCTTGCTGGCCGCCGCCCTGGCCCTGGCCAGCCACCGCGTGGTGGTGAAGCGCCCGCGCAAGGCGCCCTGCATCGAGGGGCCCAAGCCGAGCCATGCGCTGGATGGCAAGTCCAGCCGGTATGACATTTATCCCAAGAAAGCACTCAAGCCTTAAAAGGTACGCAAGAACTTGTAGCGAGCCCGCTCAAGGCCTATAGGCCCGCATAAACAACCCCACCACCTCCTGCACATGGGCTTCGGCGGCTTCTTCACTCAGTCGCCCCCCACAGCCATAAAGCAGGCAAAAGTTCGCCGTGCCCTTGAGCAGGCAGAAGAAGTGCTCGGCCGCGGTAAGCGGTCTGTCGATGCTCAGGGCGCCGCTCTGGTCAATCTTGCCGAGCAGGCGTTCCATGCCCTGGAGCATGCGCATGGGTCCGGCTTCAAAGAAGATTTGGGAGAGTTTCACGTCCTGATTGCCGGTGGTCATCATCAGGCGATGCAGGTTCACCGACTCTTCACTGTTGATCAGCCGATGGAACCCCCGCCCGATATTCAACAATACCGTTTCCACCGGCATGCCTTCGGGCAGTTCGAAGTACATCACCGGCAACTGTTCCTCGCACTTGGCCACCACGGCGGCGGTGAACAAGGTTTCTTTGTCGGTGAAGTGACTGTAGACGGTCAGTTTCGACACGCCGGCCTCAAGGGCCACGGCATCCATGCTGGTGTTGGCGTAGCCATTGCTCAAGAACAGGGTTTTCGCTGCCGAGAGGATAGCCTGGCGTTTTGCCATGTCCTTGGGACGCCCAGGGCTATTGGTGTTTACACGATTGTCGGACATTTTCACCTTTAATACTGGACTGGTGAGTTTGGTATTAATAACATACCGGCCAGTATAATTATTCCTAGCTTCATTTGCGAAAGGTCCTTCAGCATGCGCAGCACTTTCCTGCCCTTTGCGTTGCCTGTCTGCCTGGTCGTCCTGTTGGCCGCTTGCGGCCATGAAGACCCGATCCAGACTACCGTCCGCCCGGCCATGGTGGTGCAGCCGCAGCCCTCGGCTCAGGCGACGGACAGCTACCCGGGTGAAGTACGCGCTCGTTATGAGCCGGACCTGGCCTTTCGCATCGGCGGCAAAGTCAGCAAGCGTCTGGTGGAGGAGGGCGAGCGGGTCAAGGCCAACCAGGCGCTGGCGGAACTGGATCCTCAGGATGTGCGCCTGCAACTGGAGGCCGCCCGTGCCCAGGTGGCCGCTGCCGAGGCCAACCTGAGCCTCGTGCGCGCCGAGCGTGATCGCTACAAGACCCTGATGGACCGTCAGATGGTCAGCCGTTCCCAGTACGACAATTCCGAAAACCTTTACCGTTCCGGCGAAGCGCGTCTCAAGCAGATCAAGGCCGAGTTCGACGTGGCCAGTAACCAGGCCGGTTACTCCGTCCTGCGCGCCCCCCAGGATGGCGTCGTCGCCAAGCGCGCGGTGGAAGTCGGCCAGGTGGTGTCCGCTGGCCAGACCGTGTTCACCCTGGCCACCGATGGCGAGCGTGAAGTGCTCATCAGCCTGCCTGAGCAAGGGTTTGGGCGTTTCAAGATCGGTCAGCCGGTAGCCGTGGAATTGTGGAGCCAACCGGACCAGCGTTTCACCGGGCGCATTCGTGAACTGTCGCCTGCGGCTGATCCAAAATCGCGCACCTTCGCGGCTCGCGTTGCCTTCACCGGCGGCAAAGTCCCGGCGGAACTGGGTCAAAGCGCTCGCGTATTCATACAGACCGATGGAGTTATTCCGCTGTCGGTGCCGCTGTCTGCCCTGAGTGCGGAGAACGGTGCGTCCTACGTCTGGCGTGTACAGCCGGACAACACCCTCAAGCGCACACCGGTACGCATCGGTGCCTTCGGCGAAAAAACCGTACCAGTGCTGGAAGGCTTGACCCCCACCGACTGGGTGGTCGCAGCAGGCGTGCATGTACTCCATGAGGGCCAGCAAGTGCGCCCGGTGGATGGCTCCAACCGTATAGTGAACCTGGCGGCCAAGGAGTAGTCCCCGATGGCTTTCAATCTTTCCGAATGGGCGTTGCGTAACCGCCAGATCGTACTGTTCCTGATGATCCTGCTGGCTGTGGTCGGTACCTTGTCCTATACCAAGCTGGGGCAAAGCGAAGACCCACCGTTCACCTTCAAAGCCATGGTGATCAAGACCAACTGGCCCGGCGCTACGGCCCAGGAAGTCTCGCGCCAGGTCACCGAGCGCATCGAGAAAAAACTGATGGAGACCGGCGAATACGAGCGCATCGTCTCCTTCTCTCGCCCAGGAGAGTCCACCGTCACCTTCATTGCGCGCGACTCCATGCACTCTGTGAAGATTCCTGAGCTGTGGTACCAGGTGCGCAAGAAGATCAGCGACATCCGGCAAACCTTGCCGCCGGATATCCAGGGGCCGTTTTTCAACGACGAGTTCGGCACCACCTTCGGCAATATCTACGCCCTGACCGGCGACGGCTTCGACTATGCCGTACTTAAGGACTACGCCGACCGCATCCAGATTCAGCTGCAACGGGTGGCGGATGTGGGCAAGGTCGAGTTACTTGGCCTACAGGATGAGAAGATCTGGATCGAGCTGTCCAACCTCAAGCTCGCCACCCTCGGCCTGCCGTTGGCCGCTGTACAGCAGGCGTTGCAGGAGCAGAACGCGGTGTCCACTGCCGGCTTCTTTGAAACCCCGAGCGAGCGTGTGCAACTGCGTGTGTCGGGTAACTTCAAGACGGTGGAAGAGATCCGTAACTTTCCTATTCGTGTCGGTGATCGAACCTTCCGCATCGGCGATGTAGCCGACATTCACCGCGGTTTCAACGATCCACCGGCGCCGCGCATGCGTTACATGGGGGCGGATGCTATCGGACTGGCCGTGGCCATGCGGGATGGCGGCGATATTCTGGTGCTGGGCAAGGCTCTTGAAGGCGAATTCGCACGCTTGCAAAAGAACCTTCCGGCGGGCATGGAGCTGCGCAAGGTGTCAGACCAACCGGCAGCGGTAAAAACCGGCGTCGGCGAATTTGTGCAGGTGTTGGCCGAGGCGTTGGCGATTGTCTTGCTGGTGAGCTTCTTCTCCCTCGGCGTACGCACTGGCATGGTCGTAGCCCTGGCGATACCGCTGGTGCTGGCAATGACCTTTGCCACCATGTATTACCTCGGCATTGGCCTGCACAAGATCTCCCTCGGTGCGCTGGTATTGGCCCTCGGCTTGCTGGTGGATGACGCGATCATCGCCGTGGAAATGATGGCAATCAAAATGGAGCAGGGCTACGACCGGCTCAAGGCTGCCAGTTTTGCCTGGACCAGCACGGCCTTCCCGATGCTCACCGGCACGCTGATCACGGCGGCCGGCTTCCTGCCGATTGCTACTGCGCAGTCGAGCACAGGTGAATACACGCGCTCGATTTTCCAGGTGGTGACCATCGCGTTGCTCGCCTCATGGGTCGCCGCCGTGGTGTTTGTGCCGTACCTGGGGGAAAAACTCCTGCCGGACCTGGCGAAGATTCACGCGGCCAAACACGGCACCGATGGTCCGGATCCCTACGGCACGCCGTTCTACCAACGTGTAAGACGCTTGGTGGAGTGGTGCGTGCGTCGGCGCAAAACCGTGATTGTGCTGACGTTGCTGCTGTTTATCGGCTCGGTGGCGTTGTTTCGCTTTGTGCCACAACAGTTCTTCCCGGCCTCGGGCCGCCTGGAACTGATGGTCGACCTGAAACTGGCTGAAGGCGCTTCCCTGAGCAACACTGCCGACCAGGTCAAGCGCCTGGAAGCCTTGCTCAAGGAGCACGCCGGCATTGATAACTATGTGGCCTACGTCGGCACCGGTTCGCCGCGTTTCTACCTGCCACTGGACCAGCAACTGCCAGCGGCCAGTTTTGCGCAGTTCGTGGTGTTGGCTAAAACTATCGAGGGACGCGAAAGCCTGCGCACCTGGCTGATCGAAACGCTTAACGAACAATTTCCCGACCTGCGCTCCCGTGTCACCCGCCTGGAGAACGGCCCGCCCGTGGGCTATCCGGTGCAGTTCCGCGTAACCGGCGAACATATCGAGGAAGTCCGTGCCCTTGCGCGGAAAGTCGCGGCCAAGGTTCGTGAAAATACCCACGTGGTCAACGTGCACCTGGACTGGGAAGAGCAGAGCAAGATCGTCTACCTCAATATCGACCAGGACCGCGCCCGCGCACTCGGCGTCAGTACCGCCAACCTGTCGAAATTCCTGCAAAGCTCACTGACCGGCTCCAGCGTCAGTCAATACCGAGAGGACAACGAGTTGATCGAAATCCTCCTGCGCGGCACCGTCCACGAACGCACCGAGTTGTCGCTGTTGCCCAGCCTGGCGGTGCCGACTGACAACGGCAAAAGCGTGGCCCTGTCGCAGATCGCCACTCTCGAATACGGCTTTGAAGAGGGCATTATCTGGCACCGCAACCGTCTGCCGACGGTGACCGTGCGCGCCGATATCTACGGCAAGGAACAACCGGCGACCCTGGTGCAGCAGATCCTGCCAACCCTTGAAGGCGTGCGCGCCGAACTGCCGGATGGCTACCTGCTGGAAGTCGGTGGCACCGTCGAGGACTCCGCTCGCGGGCAGAACTCGGTGAAGGCCGGTGTGCCGCTGTTTATCGTGGTGGTGCTGACCTTGCTGATGCTGCAACTGCGCAGCTTCTCACGCTCCGCGATGGTTTTTCTGACCGCGCCGTTGGGCCTGATTGGTGTGACGCTGTTCCTGCTGGTGTTCCGCCAGCCCTTCGGCTTCGTGGCCATGCTCGGGACCATCGCGCTGTCTGGGATGATCATGCGCAATTCGGTGATCCTGGTGGACCAGATCGAGCAGGATATCAAGGCCGGCCTGGCGCCGTGGCAGGCGATTATCGAAGCTACCGTGCGGCGTTTCCGCCCGATTGTGCTGACCGCCCTCGCAGCGGTGCTGGCGATGATCCCGCTGTCACGCAGCGTGTTCTTCGGGCCGATGGCGGTGGCGATCATGGGCGGGCTGATTGTGGCGACGGCGTTGACGCTGCTGTTCTTGCCGGCGTTGTACGCGGCGTGGTTCCGGGTGAGGAAGGGTGTTGTGTAAGCCTTGGAGTAACTTGGCGCGCTGATGGGGAACCTTTTTCTCACGCGTGCCACATAAGGTTACCTGTCAGGCAGGTACTTTATTCGGTCGGTTTGATCGCCAGAATAAAGATTCCATGACATTCATAGAGGCGGAAATAAGATGCTACAGGCATTGGGCAGCATGTACATGGCGTTTGGTGCATTGTTGGGTGGCAGTCAACCATCGCAAACGTGCAACGATTGCAACTCAGGTCGAAATAAGCGTGATCTGGAGGAAAGGGTATCGAATATGGAAAGAAATTCGATTAACTTCAGGCCAGTACAACCCACAAGCGGTATCACGATTCAGAATAGCAACACAAACACCCTCATCAGCCACTGAATGCGTTGATTGGCAGCGTGCGTCTTTTCGCACACTGCAATTGCAAGAGCCCCGAATGCCACGGGGCGTTTGCTTTTTTCACGATAAATAACGGCCTCTGTGATACAACGCCCCAACACTTTATTCGCCAGGTTGGCAGCCGTAAGGGCTATCGGTGAAAAGACGATTGTTCATGACCCACTGAGGATAATGTTCATGTTGGGTACCGTTTTAGCACTCGTGTTGCTATTGGTTGTGCCCGGGCCGACAAACACCCTGTTGCTGCGCGCCGGTGTGCTGCTCGGCTTTCGGGCGTCGTGGAAGCTGGCCTACGTCGAGTGCGTGGCCTACGTGCTGCAGGTGTCACTGTGGGGCGTGGCGCTGGTTTACCTGGCAACGTATTCGCCTTGGGCATTGAAGGCTACGCAAATGGCCGCGGCCTGTTACTTGCTGTACGTGTCCTATCAGTTATGGCAGCGCAAAGAGCAGGCTGTTGCGCCAGGCAAGGATCGGTTCTCCGGGCTGTATTTCTTCTGGCTGACGGTGATGAACCCCAAGGGCTTGTTGATCGTTTCGTTTATCGCGCCAGCGCATACATTTACCGCGTTGCTGGACTACACCGTATTCATGGCCACGCTTGCGCTGGTCGTGATACCCGTGGGCTCGGCCTGGATTATTCTGGGGAGTCAATTCGAGGGTATTCGAAGGACCTGGCTGACGCCCTTGAAGATCAATCGTGCGACTTCTGTGGCTATCTGCTGTTTTGCCACGCTAATGATGGGGCGCCTGGCCGACTCGCTCTTTTATTGAGCCTGTGACAAAAAACGCCAGGTATCGGATGACCGACCCTGGCGTTGTGAGGGGTGTCGAGGCACCCAGTGCGGAGTTTTCGGTTACAGCGCGCCAAACACTTTCTTCGCCAGGCTGGTAGCCGCAGCCGCCGGGTTCTTGCGAATCGTCTCTTCCTGCTGCGCAATCATCTTGAACAAACCATCCAGCGCCTGTTCGGTCACGTAGTTTTCGACGTTGGCGCTCTTGGCATCCACGGCGCCAAACGCGGCGGCCTTACCTGCGAGGGCGTTGTACTGCTGGGCCACGCCCACCTTGTCGGTAGCGGCCTTGACGATCGGCAGGAACTTGGCGCGGATCTGTTCGCGACTGCTCTTGTTCAAGTACTGGGTGGCGGAGTCCTGGCCGCCGCTGAGGATGCCCTTGGCGTCGGTCACGCTCATGTTTTTCACCGCGTTGACCAGGATCGGCTGGGCCTGGGTCACGGCGGTTTCAGCAGCTTTGTTCATGCTGTCTTCCAACTGCGTGACCTGGTCACCCATGCCGAACATTTTCAGTTTTTCTGCGACTTTGCCCAGCTTGCCCGGCAGGCCGATCTTCACTTCAGGGTTGTTGCTGAAACCGCCGGGTACACCGAGTTGTTTTACGGCGATCTGTGCGCCTTGGGTCAAGGCGTCCTTGAGGCCGCCGCTGGCGTCGCCCTGGGACAGGCTACTGAGGTCCAGAGCCATGGCATTGGCGCCGAGCAGCAGGCCGGCAAACAGGGCAGTGAGGCGAAGGGAGTTGCGGAGCATGGACGCTTCCTTATGTTCGAAGTCAGGGTGCTACGGCGTTCACGCGCACGCGCAGCGGCTGTGGATCCTGGCCGTTGAGCTGCACTGTGTGCCGTTCGGTGGTGATAAACAGTAGCTTGCCATCCAGTTCGATGCGAGCGCTCACCGAATAACTGTGGCCCGGCTTGATCTGTGCGGGGTCGTAGGTCAAGTGAAACGGCAGCGGCACCTGGCCTTTGACCGGGCCTTTCTGCTCGGCCAGCGTCACAGCGGGCGTATCCGCCAGGGACACGTCCTGGAGGCTGACACTCAAGGTGGCGGCGGGCGGCAGGGCGATGCGTTGCAGGTAGAACACTTCGCCGTCGAGGCTGGCCTTGGGGGCGGGATGCATGGATTGGCAGGCTCCCAGCAGGGCGGTGAGGCCCAGGAGAATGATTTTTTTCATGGTGCAGCTCCTTTTCAACGGCGCCAGCATCCAACTGGCGCCTTGTTCAATCTAGCGTGTTTCTTCTGCTTCCACCGGCGCTTCCGCCGCGCCATCCACACGGTGCAAGGCCACCTGGCGGATCGACAGGCGAATCTCCGCGGGCAACACGCGTTTGGCCGCGCCTTCGGCCAGTTCGCCGAGCAGGTCGTGGTAGCTCAACTTGCCGGCTTCGTCGCGGCGCAGCACATCTTGCTCCAGCAAGGTCTGGATGAAATGTCGGAAAAGGCTCTTGTCGAAGAATTCCGGGGCGTTGAGGCCATGCAGGATCGACAGGCGCTGGGCCATGATCGTGCACAGATCTTCCAGTTCTTCGGCGCTGATGCTGTTCTGGCCGCTGTTGAGCAGCAGCGAGATCGCCATGTAGAAGCGTTGCAGGGTCTGTGCGATGGTTTTGGACAGTAGCGTCAGCAACACGAAGTGTCGCGAGCTCGGTGCAGGGCGCAGGTACACGTTGTTTTCGAAGCGCAGCAGGCCTTGTTCGACGAACGCGTCCAGCCATTGATCGACCACGGTATCCAACTCGTCCAGTGACCAGCGAATAAACAGTTCCGATTGCAGGTACGGGTACAGCGCATGGGTATAGCGCAGGATCTGTTCGCGGCTCATCCGCGAGCTGCTTTGGAAGAAGCTGGCCAGCAGCGCCGGCAGAGCGAAGATGTGCAGCACGTTGTTGCGGTAGTAGGTCATCAGGACGGCGTTCTGCTCGTCCAGGTACAGAATCTTGCCCAAGGCATCGCTCTGTTCCGACAGCAGGTTCATGTCCTTGACGTGCTTGATCAGCGCCAGGCCGTCGCCTTCGGGCAAGGTGGTGTGGGGCGAATAAGGCACGCGGCGCAGCAGCGCCAGGTACAGGTCCAACTGGCGGGCCATGGCCTGTTCATCCAGGGCCAGGCGTGTGGTGGACAACAGCGCCAGGGCGACCAGGTTCACCGGGTTCACCGCGGCGGCTTCGTTCAAGTGGCGGGCCACCTGCTCGCCGAGGCGGTTGGTGGTTTCGTTGAGCCAGGTCGGTTTGTAGTTCGGGCCCAGTTCCTGGGCGCGCCAGTCCGGTTGCTCGGCGTCGAGGAATTCCGCCAGCTTGATCGGCTCGCCGAAGTTGACCGCGACCTGGCCAAAGCGCTGCTTGAGCGCGCCGACCACTTTGAAAATATCGAAGATCGACTCTTTCTTCTTGCTCGCCCCACGCAGCTCGCCGAGATACGTACGGCCTTCGAGCACGCGCTCATAGCCGATATACACCGGCACGAACACGATCGGCATGCGCGAGGAACGCAGGAAGCTGCGCAGGGTGATGGCCAGCATCCCGGTCTTCGGCTGCAACATGCGCCCGGTGCGCGAGCGTCCGCCTTCGACGAAGTACTCCACCGGGAAGCCCTTGGTGAACAGGGTATGCAGGTATTCGTTGAACACCGAGGTGTACAGCGGGTTGCCCTTGAAGGTGCGGCGCATGAAAAACGCACCGCCGCGGCGCAACAGGCTGCCGATCACCGGCATGTTCAGGTTGATGCCGGCGGCGATATGCGGCGGGGTCAGGCCGTTCTTGAACAGCAGGTAGGACAGCAGCAGGTAGTCGATATGGCTGCGGTGGCAAGGCACATAAATCACCTCGTAGCCCTGGGCAACCTTTTGCACGCCCTCAATGTTATTGACCTTGATGCCGTCGTAGATTTTGTTCCAGAACCAGCTCAGCACCACTTCCAGGAAGCGGATCGCGGTGTAGGTGTAGTCCGAGGCGATCTCATTGCCGTAGCGCAGGGCCAGGGCCTTGGCTTTTTCCGGACTGATTTTTTCCCGCTCGGCTTCGTCAAGGATGGCCTGGCGCACCAGCGGCATGTTGACCAGGCCTTTCACCAGATTGCGCCGGTGGGACAAATCGGGGCCAATCACCGCAGTCTTCAGGTTACGAAAGTGCACGCGCAGGATGCGTTGGGCCATGCGAACGGTGCGTTCGTGGCCTTTATTGTGCTCGATCAATTCACGCAGGTTGATGGGCGCGGAGAATTGCACGCGGGTCTTGCGTCCCAGGATCAGAATGCTCAACAACCGGCGTAGACGCCCGGTGACCGCCCAGCTGTCGGCAAACAGCAGTTTCCACGGGCTGGACTCGCTGGCAGGGGTTTGCCCCCAGAACACGCTGACCGGAATGATTTGTGCATTCTCTTCGGCGTGTTCGCTGAGGGTGTTGACCAGTCGGGTCAGGGTCGGCGGGGCGCCGCGCTTGTCCTGACGCCCCAGCCAGTCCGGCTCGGGCGTGAGGTAAAAGAACGCCGCGGGTTCCATCAACGGGCCTACCGATACCGGCAGCACCGGGCGCGGCAGGCCTGCCTTGGTGCACTCGGCATCGACCACGGCCAATTCGGTGAGGGAGGGCGATTGCAGGACGTAAAACACCGGCCGGCTGCGGTCGAGGTTAAGGGTTAGGGACGACTGGTTGATCGTCTCCGAGCGAACCCAGAGGTACAACAGTCGGCGCAAGGTGCCAAATACCAGACGGCGGAACGGGGAGCGGGTCATAGGCGAGCTGCTTCAAGTGGGAAAAACCGAGCAGGCGCTCGGGCGGGTAGTGTGCCGTATTCGCCGAAAATCGGCAAAAAAGCAGCGATGTAAACTTGAGTTGATCGTTTTTGAGCCTGTCTTATACTCGGCAGTTCAACGCGACCGGCTCAACAATAACAATCAAGTGGGAGTGAACAGATGGCAACGCGCGAGACAGGCAATGTGAAGTGGTTCAACGACGCCAAGGGCTATGGCTTTATCCAGCGTGAAGATGGCAAGGATGTGTTTGTGCACTACCGCGCCATTCGCGGCGATGGCCACCGTTCGTTGGCCGAGGGCCAGCAGGTGGAATATGCCGTGGTGACTGGCGAGAAGGGGTTGCAGGCGGAGGATGTGGTCGGCCTGTAAGTTCACCACTGAACCCATGTGGGAGGGGGCTTGCTCCCGATGGCAGAGTGTCAGTCACTGAATACATTGGCTGATACACCGCTATCGGGGGCAAGCCCCCTCCCACATGTTGATTGTGGTTTCCCGCTCAGGCTCAGGCAGTTTTCCAGGTGATCTGCTCTTCACCGTCTGCGCTGATGCGTATCCAGGTGTCGGCGCTTTCCTCACCTTCCTCCTCGACCCAGCTTCCCGGCGCGCAGCGCACTTCCACGTTCAGTGCAGCAAACGCAGCGCGGGCGCAGGCAATGTCGTCTTCCCACGGCGTCTGGTCACTTTCCAGGTACAGGCTGTTCCACTTGCCTACGGCTTTCGGCAGCCAGGTGACCGGCACATTGCCGGCCTTGCATTTGTAGGTCTGGCCACGTTGGACCCAGTCGCTGCAAGGGCCCAGGGCGGTGCCCAGCCAAGCGGCGATGGCCTTGTAGTCGACGTCGGCGTCCTTCAGGTAAATCTCGATATCGGGTTGGCGCATGGATATTCCTCGTTGCGGGATTCGAAAATCCATTCGCGGATGTTTAAAAGTCGGTTATTGAAGCACGAAATAATCGTAGCGCATCGATACCGTGACCAGCAGCGGTTCGGCCGCCTCGATCACCTCGGCACGGCGTTCGGCACTGGCGCGCCAGCCGTGAGGGGTCATGGCCAGCAGGTTGGCGCGGTCCTGGGGCTCGGCCAGGCTCAACGTGAATTCCAGGGTTTCGCTGTGCGCCAGGCTCATGCCGTCCGGCACCAGGGCCAGGTGCTTGTCGTCGGTGTACTCGCGCACTTCGTCGTACAGGCGCTCGCGCAGTTCCATCAGATGGCCGCTGGTAGGGCCGACCTTCATCAGGCCGCCGCCCGGGCTGAGCAGGCGCTTGGCCTCTTGCCAGTCCAACGGGCTGAACACACTGGCGAGGAACTGGCAGCTGGCGTCGGCCAACGGCACGCGGGCCATACTGGCGATCAACCAGGTCAGCGCCGGGTTGCGCTTGCACGCGCGCTTGACCGCTTCCTTGGAAATGTCCAGCGCGTAGCCATCGGCATGGGGCAGGGCCGCGGCGATTTGCGCGGTGTAGTAACCCTCGCCACAACCGATGTCCACCCAGCGCTGCGGTGCACGTTCGGCGGCCAGCTCGGCCAGGCGCTTGGCTACCGGGGCGTAGTGCCCGGCGTTGAGAAAGTCACGACGCGCCTCGACCATGGCCAGGTTGTCGCCCGGGTCGCGGCTGTTCTTGTGCTGCACCGGCAACAGGTTCAGGTAACCCTGGCGCGCGCGGTCGAAACGGTGCCCGGCGGGACACGCCACGCCATTGTCCACCGCGTTGAGCGGTGCGCTGCAAATGGGGCAGGCAAGCATCAGGCGAGCAACTTGATCAGGGTCTGGTAATAGATTTCGGTCAGCACATCGAGGTCGCTGGCCAGGATCCGCTCGTTGACCTGGTGGATCGTCGCATTCACCGGGCCCAACTCGACCACCTGGGTGCCGAGGGTCGCAATGAAGCGCCCATCGGAGGTACCGCCACTGGTGGAGGCCTGGGTCTCACGCCCGGTGATCGCCTTGATGCTGGCCGACACCGCATCGAGCAATGCGCCCGGCTCGGTGAGGAACGGCAGGCCCGACAGCGCCCACTCCACATGCCAGTCCAGGCCATGCTTGTCGAGAATCGCCGCAACCCGCTGTTGCAGGCCTTCGACAGTGGATTCGGTGGAAAAACGGAAGTTGAACACCGCCGTCAGGTCACCCGGAATCACGTTGGTGGCGCCGGTGCCAGAGTTGAGGTTGGAGATCTGGAAGCTGGTCGGCGGGAAGAAGGCGTTGCCGTTGTCCCAGTGTTCGGCGGCCAGTTCGGCCAGGGCCGGTGCGGCCAGGTGGATCGGGTTCTTCGCCAGGTGCGGGTAGGCCACATGGCCCTGCACACCGCGCACGGTCAGGGTGGCACCGAGGGAGCCGCGACGGCCGTTCTTGACCACATCGCCCACCAGGGTGGTGCTCGACGGTTCGCCGACGATGCACCAGTCCAGGCGCTCCTTGCGCGCCGCCAGGCGCTCAATCACGGCCTTGGTGCCGTGGTGCGCCGGGCCTTCCTCATCGCTGGTGATCAGGAAAGCGACCGAGCCCTTGTGGTCCGGGTAGTCGCTGACGAAGCGCTCCGCCGCCACCAGCATCGCGGCCAGGCTGCCCTTCATGTCCGCTGCGCCACGCCCGCAGAGCATGCCGTTTTCGTCGATCAATGCGTCGAACGGGTCGTTCTGCCAGGCGTGCACCGGACCGGTGGGGACCACGTCGGTGTGGCCGGCGAAGCACAGCACCGGACCCTCGTGCTTGCCATGGGTGGCCCAGAAGTTGTCCACATCCTCGATACGCATCGGCTCCAGCGCAAAACCGGCGTCGCCCAGGCGCTGCATCATCAGCTTCTGGCAATCGGCGTCGATCGGCGTAACCGAGGGACGACGGATCAGGTCGATGGCAAGTTGAAGGGTCGGCGAAAGGTCGGCATGGGCCGTCATGGGAAAACTCCGGAAAGCATGTTTGGAAGAGCAGGGCGGGCAGACAAAACGGCCGTTATCTTATAGCAAAACGGCGGCCAGAGGCCGCCGTTTAGTGCATTGCGCAAGTTTTTAAGCCGCAGGTGCAGGCTCAGGTGCCACGGCCGGTTTTGGCAGCGACGACAGGAACGCCATGATCAATGCCGCCACATACGGCAGCGATTGCACCAGCAGCATCACCACCCAGAAACGTATGTCATTGCTCGGCAGGCCTTGCACCAGGTAGATCCCCAGCGCCGCGCCCCACAGCAGCAGCATGATGAACATTTCTTCGCGGGCTTCGGAAATTGCTACCCAGAAGCCGTGGTTATCCGCGTTTTTCGGTGTACGAAAGAACGGAATGCTGGTGGTGAAGAAGCCATACAGCACCGCCTTGGCGATGGTGTGGGACAGCGCCAGGCCAGCCAGGGCGGCGCAGAACGCGTCCTTGAGATTCACGCCCACCGCACGGCGGTACAGGAAGATGATCTTGCCCACCTTGAACACGAACAACGCCAACGGCGGGATCGCGAAAATCAGCAGCGGCGGGTCGACCCGGGTCGGCACGATGATCATCGCCGCCGACCACAACAGCGCGCCGACGGTGAAGAAGATGTTCATGCCGTCCGCCACCCACGGCAACCAGCCCGCGAGGAAGTGGTAGCGCTGGCCACGGGTCAGCTCGGTGTCTTTGCCGCGCAGCAGGCTGGCGGTGTGACGCTTGATGATCTGGATCGCGCCATAGGCCCAGCGGAAACGCTGTTTCTTGAAGTCGATAAAGGTATCCGGCATCAGGCCCTTGCCGTAGCTGTCGTGGTAGTACGCCGCCGACAGGCCTTTCTCGAATACCCGCAGGCCCAGTTCGGCGTCTTCGCAGATGCACCAGTCGGCCCAGCCCAGCTCCTCGAGCACCGAGCGACGGGTCATGGTCATGGTGCCGTGCTGGATGATCGCGTCGCGGTCGTTACGGGTGACCATGCCGATATGGAAGAAGCCTTTGTATTCGGCGTAGCAGAGCTTCTTGAAGGTGCTTTCGTTCTGGTCGCGGTAGTCCTGCGGCGACTGCACCACGGCGATTTTCGGGTCGGCGAAGTGCGGCACCATGTGCTTGAGCCAGTTCGGCGACACGCAGTAGTCCGAGTCGATCACCGCAATCACTTCGGCATCCTTGGCGGTGTGCGGGATCAGGTAGTTCAGTGCACCGCCCTTGAAACCGGCCAGGGGTGCGACGTGGAAAAACTTGAAGCGCGGGCCGAGGGTGTCGCAGTAGTCGCGCACCGGTTCCCATACCGCCGGGTCCTTGGTGTTGTTGTCGATGATCAGGACTTCGTAGTCCGGGTAATCGAGGGCGGCCAGGGCGTCGAGGGTCTGTTTGACCATCTCTGGCGGCTCGTTGTAGCACGGCACATGGATCGACACTTTCGGGCGGTAGTCTGATTCCCCTTCCACCGGCAGGAATTCACGCCGGCGCTTGTGGGTCCAGACCGCTTCCGCCAGTTCGTGGGCTTCGGTCAGCAACACGATGAATACGCCGAGGGCGCCCAGGGCCAACAAAATGCCGACGGTCACGCTGAACCACGTGCTGTATTGCTGGCTGTAGTCGTAGCCGATCCACACCAGTACCGAACCGCAGAGGAACGCGATAAAGGTCAGGAAGGTGCGGCCACGCTGGCGCAGGGATGAGCCGTCAATCATCAGCAGGGTCAGCGACAGCAATGCGAGCACCACCGATCCGATCGCCAGGACGCGCCATTGCGGGATGGCAACGACGGGCCCTTCGAAGTTGAACTTCTGCTGGCGCGCGGCGTTATACACGCCCCAATAAGCGCCGGCCGAGCCTTCGTCGCTGACTTTCCACGGCTGGTCGAACGCCTCGATCACGAAGTAGTTGTAGCCCTGGCGGTTCAGCTTGTTCACCAGCGTACGCAGGTAAATCGCCTGGTCTGCCGGGGACGTTTCATTGCCACCGCGCATACGACCGTTGCTTGGCCAGCCAACTTCCGACAGCAGCAGCGGCTTTTTCGGGAACAGTTTCTTCAGATCCTTGGCGCGGTCGAGGACATACTGGCCGGCCTTGTCCATCGGGATGTATTCCCAGAACGGCAGGATGTGCGCGGCGATCAGGTCGACGTGCTTGGCCAGTTGCGGGTTCTTTTCCCAGATATGCCATTGCTCGGAGGTCGTCACCGGGACTTTCACGGCGGCGCGCACCCGGTCCAGCAGCACAATCAGCGCTTCAGGGGTGATCTCTTCACGGAACAGGGCCTCGTTACCGACGACAACCCGCACGACACTGCGCGAGCTGTTGGCGATCTCGATGGCGCGCTGGACCTCGCGCTCGTTACGCTCCAGATCCGGGCTGATCCAGATCCCCAGCGTTACGCGCAGGCCGAACTCTTCGGCGAGCTTGGGAATGTCCCCCAATGTGCCGTCGACCGAGTAAGTACGGATGTTGTCCGTCAGCTTGCTCATGATCTCCAGATCGCGACGCATCTGTTCGTCGGTGGGGTACTGGTCTTTCTGCGGGAACTGGCCTTGCTGGAACGGCGAGTAGGAAAAACCGGAGATCTGCTCGGGCCAGTTGGGAGCAGTGACCGGGCGGTTGATCAGCGCCCAGAAGCCGGTGAACAGCGCGGCAATTGCCAGCACTACCACCAGGTTGAGTCCAAATTTACGCGATGACATGGCTATTTCGGGTTCCAAAGGGTGCGGAACGAAAAGAGGTGTCGGCCTGCGCCGAACGGCGCGCATCCTACACCGGCCGCTCCCTGAGCGTATAGCAGACAGAGAAAAGCCGGACGTTAGTCAGCGAAACACCCTCTAAGTTCTTTACTTGTAGCTTGTGGCTTCGAACTTGTCGCTACGTAGTCCATAATGCGCGCCGGTTTTTGGGGTAATGGTCATGAGCACAGAAGATCCGCGGTTTGCAGGCGTCGCCCGTTTGTATGGCATTGAAGGCCTGGAACGCTTGAAAGCGGCCCATGTGGCGATCGTCGGTGTCGGCGGCGTGGGCTCGTGGGCGGCGGAAGCCATGGCCCGCTGCGGGGTGGGCGAGATTTCGCTGTTCGACCTGGACGACGTCTGCGTCAGCAACAGCAACCGCCAGCTGCACGCCCTGGACAGCACCGTGGGCAAGCCCAAGGTCGAGGTGATGGCCGAGCGTTTGCGCGGCATCAATCCGGACTGCACGGTGCATGCGGTGGCAGATTTCGTGACCCGCGAGACCATGGCCGAATACATCACGCCCAACATCGATTGCGTGATCGACTGCATCGATGCCGTCAACGCCAAGGCCGCGCTGATCGCCTGGTGCAAGCGCCGCAAGATCCAGATCATCACCACCGGCGGCGCCGGCGGGCAGATCGACCCGACGCTGATCCAGGTGTGCGACCTGAACCGCACCTTCAATGACCCGTTGGCGTCGAAAGTGCGCTCCACCTTACGCCGTGACTACGGCTTTTCCCGCACCGTGACCCGTCATTACAGCGTGCCGTGTGTGTTTTCCACCGAGCAACTGCGTTATCCCAAGCCGGATGGCAGCATCTGTTTGCAGAAGAGTTTTGTCGGTGATGGGGTGAAGCTCGACTGCGCCGGTGGGTTTGGCGCGGTGATGATGGTGACGGCGACCTTCGGCATGGTCGCGGCGACCAAGGCGGTGGATAAGATTGTGGCCGGGGTGCGCAGGCCTTCCGAGCGGGTCAAACCCGCCTGAATCGCACCGCCCCGCCCACCTTTAGTCCTGTGTATGGCTTAGCGTTCGCATGCGCTGCAGGACTGCATTCAAGCCATTGCTGCGCGATGGCGACAGTTGGCGGGAAAGCCCGAGTTGATTGAACCAGTCAGGCAAGTCGACCGCCTGCAACTCGTCCGCCGACAACCCATTGACCCGCGCCAGCAGCAATGCCACCAAGCCACGAATCATCCGCGCATCGCTGCTCGCGGCGAATTGCCAATGACCGTGCTCGAAGCGCCCCACCAACCACACCAGGCTCTCACAGCCCTGCACCAGGTTGGCATCGACCTTCTCCTCATCCGCCAATACGGGCAGACGTTCACCCCACTGCATCAGCATTCGCGCGCGTTGCTCCCAGCTGCCCACCGACTGAAAGGCCTCCAGCGCGGCAACTGCATCCACCGGCAGGCTCATCGCAGCATATCCAGCGCCTGGTCCAGCGCTTCGAAGAAGCGCTCCAGATCATCGGAGTCGTTATACAGCGCCAGGGATACGCGGATCGCACCCGACAAGTGCATCGCCTTGAGCAGCGGCATCGCGCAATGATGCCCGGCACGTACGGCAATGCCTTGCTCGGTCAGCAGGTGCGCAAGGTCGGCGTTGTGCACGCCCTCGACCACAAAGCTGACCAGCGCCGCCTGCGGCGAACCCAGCACACGGACACCCTTGCGCGCTTGCAGCCCGCGCAACAGGTAGTCATGCAGGGCCGCTTCATGGGTGAGAATCGCCTTTGGGTCCAGCGAACTCAGGTAGTCCAGCGTCGCGCCCAGGCCGATCACGCTGGCAATCGGTGGGGTGCCGGCCTCGAACCCCAGCGGTGCCGGGCGGAAGCTGGCGCTGTGGTAGTCGGCCTGTTGCACCATCTCGCCACCGAATTGCCAATGGCGCAGGTGATGCAGGGCCTCGTTGCGGCCATACAGCACGCCGACGCCGTCGGGGCCGTACAGCTTGTGGCTGGAAAACACATAGAAGTCGCAGCCCAGGGCCTGCACGTCGTGACGGCCGTGGACGATGCCTTGGGCGCCATCGACCACTGTCAGGGCGCCGTGGGTCTGGGCCAACGCCAGCAAGGCTTGCAGCGGCTGCCAGGTGCCGAGGACGTTGGACAGTTGGCTCACCGCCAGCAGGCGCGTACGCGGGCCGATCAACTCGGCGGCGGCTTGCAGGTCGATCACGCCGTCATCGTCGAGCGGCAATAGCACCAGTGTGAGCGCGCGACGCTTGGCCAGTTGCTGCCACGGCAATAGGTTGGCGTGGTGTTCCAGGGCGCTGATGACAAGCTCATCGCCCGCATTGAATAAGTGCTCAAGGCCATAAGCCAAGAGGTTCAGCGCTGACGTCGCGCCGTGGGTAAACACGATTTGCCCGCTGTCACCTGCATTCAACCACTGCGCAACCTTGCTGCGACTGTCCTCGAAAGCCTGGGTCGCATGGGCTCCCGGCAAATGCTGGGCACGGTGCACATTGGCGGCGCCATTGGCGTAGTAATGGCTGATGGCATCCAGCAAGGCTTGGGGTTTTTGCGTGGTGGCGGCGTTGTCCAGGTAGGTCTGGTCTTGCCGTTGCAGGGTGGCGATGGCCGGAAAGTCGGCGCGCCAGGGGGAGGGCACTAGCATGGTGTTCAAGACTCGTATAAGCGGGCCCCAGGGTCGGGGCCCGCTAGTGGCATCGAGTGGCTGCTTAGTTGTGAGCGTGCAGCGCTTCGTTCAGTTCGATGGCCGATTTGTGGGTTTTGCACTCCACGGCACCGGTCTCGGAGTTGCGGCGGAACAGCAGGTCCGGTTGGCCGGCCAGCTCGCGCGCCTTGACCACCTTGACCAGTTGGTTCGACTCGTCCAGCAATGCAACCTTGGTGCCGGCGGTCACGTACAGGCCCGACTCCACGGTGTTGCGGTCGCCCAACGGGATACCGATACCGGCATTGGCGCCGATCAGGCAGCCTTCTCCGACCTTGATCACGATGTTGCCGCCGCCCGACAGGGTGCCCATGGTCGAGCAACCGCCGCCCAGGTCCGAACCCTTGCCGACGAACACGCCAGCCGATACACGGCCTTCGATCATGCCCGGGCCTTCGGTGCCGGCGTTGAAGTTGACGAAACCTTCGTGCATCACGGTGGTGCCTTCGCCCACATAGGCACCCAGGCGGATACGCGCGGCATCAGCGATACGCACGCCGCTCGGTACCACGTAGTCGGTCATTTTCGGGAACTTGTCCACCGAGAACACTTCCAGCAACTCGCCACGCAGGCGTGCTTCCAGTTGGCGTTCGGCCAGCTCATTGATGTCGATTGCGCCCTGGCTGGTCCAGGCCACGTTCGGCAACTGCGGGAACACACCGGCGAGGCTCAGGCTGTGTGGCTTGACCAGGCGATGGGACAGCAGGTGCAGCTTGAGGTAGGCCTCTGGGGTGGACGTCAGTGCGGCGTCTTCGGCCAGCAAGGTCGCAACCAGCGGCGTGTGGCTTTCAGCCAGACGGCTCAGCAGAGCGGCTTGGGTGGCGTCGACGCCCTTGAGCGCGTCAGCCAGTTGCAGGGCCTGGGCGACGGTGAAGGTGATCGCCTGGTTGCCTTCGCTGTAGCCGAGGATCGGCGCGATGGCGGCAACGATTTCAGCCGATGGGTTGAGCAAGGGTTGTGCGTAAAACACTTCCAGCCAAGCACCTTGGCGGTTCTGAGTGCCGACGCCGAAGCCCAGGCTGAACAGGGAATTGGACATGCTGTTACCTCTACAAAAATGGAAGGGCTGGCCTACTTGAGGGCCGCCGAATAACTATCTGGCTTGAAGCCAATCAGGGTTCTGTCACCGAGATCAAGCACCGGACGCTTGATCATCGAAGGTTGTGCGAGCATCAATTCAATGGCTTTCGACTGATCGAGATCGGCTTTGCGTTCGTCTTCGAGTTTGCGAAAGGTGGTGCCCGCACGGTTCAAAACCACCTGCCAACCGTGCTCGTTGCACCATTGGGTCAAGTGTTCACGGTCGATACCGGCCGTTTTGTAGTCGTGGAACTCATAGCTCACCGCGTGCTCATCGAGCCAGGTGCGCGCCTTTTTCATGGTGTCGCAGGCTTTGATGCCGAAAAGGTGCAACGTTTTGCTTGAAGCGGTCAAGGAATTGCCCCCCCTGCTTTACTGATGTCAGTGCCAATGAAAATGAAAGATCACGGATTATGCCACGACCAGCGGGTTTGGGTGCCGCTCGTCAGCATCGTGCGACCTTTGTGCAAAAGCCAGCGCTTAACATAGCCGGGTAATATGGCACTTCAACGGCTGGTTGTTGCCTGATGTGTCGTTGCAAGTCGATTGTCCGGGAAACCGCGTTATGCAAACCGCCTACACCGTTCTTATCCTGCTGATGCTGGTCAGCGTTTCGCGTCTGGTCGGGCGTGTCATCCCCCTGCCGTTACCCCTGGTGCAGATTGCCGCTGGCGCCTTGCTGGCCTGGCCCACACTGGGGCTGCATGTGGCGCTGGACCCGGAGCTGTTCCTGTTTCTATTCCTGCCACCGCTGCTGTTCTCCGATGGCTGGCGCATGCCCAAGCGCGAATTGTGGCGCCTGCGTGGGCCGATCCTGACGCTGGCCGTCGGCCTGGTGCTTTTCACCGTGGTCGGTGCTGGCTACTTCATTCATTGGCTATTGCCGACGATCCCGCTGCCGGTGGCCTTCGCCCTCGCTGCCGTGTTGTCGCCGACAGATGCCGTGGCCGTGTCGGCGATTGCCCAGAACCGCTTGCCGACACCGCTGATGCATATGCTCCAGGGCGAAGCGTTGATGAATGATGCCTCGGGCCTGGTGACCTTCAAGTTCGCCTTGGCCGCAGCATTGACCGGCGTGTTCTCTCTGGCCGATGCCAGCCTGACCTTTGTTTTGGTGGCCGTGGGCGGCCTGGCGGTCGGGGTGGCGCTGAGCTGGCTGGTCGGCCGCCTGCGTGCCTGGATGATTGCTCGAGGTTGGGATGACCCGGCAACGCACGTGGTGTTCATGTTGCTGCTGCCGTTTGCGGCCTACGTGCTGGCCGAACGCCTCGGCGCCTCGGGCATCTTGTCGGCGGTCGCGGCGGGCATGATGCAAAGCTGGCTCGACCTGTTGCCTCGCCAGACCAGCACGCGTTTGCTCAATCGCAGTGTCTGGTCATTGCTGGAGTTTGCTTTCAATGGCCTGATCTTCCTGCTGCTGGGCCTGCAACTGCCGGACATCATCAAGGCCGTGGTCAGTCATGAGCCGACGCTGTGGCCCGCCTTGTTGTATCGCTGCCTGGATGTGATTGCGATCTTTCTGGTGCTGGTGGTGTTGCGCTTTATCTGGGTACAGAGCATCTGGCGCCTGTCGGGTTTACTCCGGCGGCTACGTGGGAAAAGTGAGTTGACCCTGGTGCCGACCGCGCGTTCCTGTTGGCTGTTGACCGTGGGCGGAGTGCGCGGTGCGGTGACCCTGGCCGGTGTAATGTCGGTGCCATTGTTGCTGGTGCCGGGCCAGAGTTTCCCCGAGCGAGACCTGCTGATCTTTATCGCGGCCGGTGTGATCCTGCTGTCACTGATCGCCGCATGCATCGCCCTGCCGCTGCTCTTGCGCGGCGTTGAAAAGAGTCCGGATGAAAAGCGCCATAACGAAGTGCGCGAGGCCTGGAAAAAAACCGCCGTGGCGGCGATCCATGCCTTGGAGGCAGAGGAGCCCGTTGACATCGCAACCCAGGACGCCGCCCAGGCCGCGTTGGCCACTGAACTCAAGGCACGCCTGATGTCGGAATATCGCCATCAGTTGGAAGTGTTCAATGACTCGGCCGAAGCCCAGGCATTGGCACAGCAGATGGACCAACTGGAGCGAAAGTTGCGTCTCAAGGCGCTGCGCGCGCAGCGGTTGGAGCTCTACAGCTTGAGCCGTCATCACCAGATTGGTGATGACGTGTTGCGAGAGGTGCTGGCAGAGCTGGATATGAGTGAGGCGAACTTGGGGCCCGTGAAGTAGAGGAGGTATTACACAGTTGGAGGGCGATCAGTTTTGATTAACACCTTCATCAACGTATAAATCAGTTGCCCCGCAGGCGTGCTGTCCTGCGGATAAAACGATTGAATAAAACCCTTATCGCCGTCCGACAGTTGCAACGGTTTAGGGATTTCGTTTGGACTTTTCAATCGGGGCTTGGAAAAACTGTAATGCATGATTGATTGTTCATCGTAAGGTGAAGTTTTCACGGTGCTGCGGTGTGATTTCTTGAGGACGTCGTGGTAAGCGTCACCTCTTGTTTTATTTCGGGATTCGTAATCTTTGTAAACTTCATCCTCATCAAATACCAATGTCCGATCCGGATGCTGGTGTTCATGCCTTAAACCCAGCGCATGACCAAACTCATGTAGCACCTGCGCCTCAATACGTTCCGGCGAACTGCCGAAGCCAATGCTCATCGTCGGTTCAGAGGGGGAGATATTTTTTGCGTCCGTTCCAATGTACGACCAGCCTGCAGTGCTCGTGTTATTTGCGGTAATTCTGATATCGCCATGCGCTGTATCGACGAACTTGAAGTGCAGGTTGGTGTGAGGCGTCCATTTTCTTATATTGGCTTTTACCAGCGTCTTCTGCGCGTCCGTCATATCCAGCAAAGCTATCTTCAGGACTGAATGCTGTGGCCAGAGTTTGTCGGGGGTGGCGATGCCACGTTTATGCCGGGTGGGATTTGATTCGGGCGTCGTAAAGGCGGCTGTGTTGTATGAGGAAGTAGGGGGAGGCAAGTTGCAGACGGTCATGTCTTCTCTCCATCAAAAGTAAAAGGCCAGGCCGCCATGAACGGCATGGGCTGCCATTGGCATCATTGTTGGCTACTACTTTTGGTGGGTGAGAAACGCGGGCGTGTTCCCATTCAAAGGGTTGCTTGATCTTTCTTTGAGTTGGCCGCTCCGGAACGCGCGAGCGGCCCTTGGGATCAGCGGTGACGCTGAATGAAGTCCCGAATTCGCTCAGCCGCTTCCACGCACTCGGCAAGCGGTGCAACCAGCGCCAGGCGCACACGGCCAGCCCCAGGGTTGACGCCATCCACTTCCCGGGACAGGTACGAACCCGGCACCACGGTCACGTGTTCCTCGACGAACAAATCGCGGCAGAACGCGGCATCATCGCCTTGCACATTCGGCCACAGGTAGAACCCGCCGTCCGGGGCCTGTACGTCCAGCACCGGCTTGAGGATCGCCAGCACGGCATCAAACTTCTCGCGGTACAAGTCCCGGTTGGCCTGCACATGGGCCTCGTCCTGCCAGGCCGCGATACTTGCCAGCTGGGTTTGTACCGGCATCGCACAACCATGGTAAGTGCGGTACAGCAGGAAGCCCTTGAGGATCTCGGCATCGCCCGCGACAAAACCGGAACGCAGGCCTGGCAGGTTGGAGCGCTTGGACAGGCTGTGGAACACCACGCAGCGCTTGAAGTCCTGGCGGCCCAGTTCGACACACGCGCTGAGCAGGCCCGGCGGTGGGGTTTGTTCGTCGAAGTAGAGTTCGCTGTAGCACTCGTCAGCGGCGATTACGAAGTCATATTCATCGGCCAGGGCGATGAGTTTTTTCAGCGTTTCGACCGGGATCAGCGCACCGGTAGGGTTGCCCGGGGAGCACAGGAACAGGATCTGGCAGCGTTTCCAGATGTGTGGCGACACAGCGTCGAAATCCGGGTTGAAGCCGTTTTCATCCAGGCAGGGCAGGTAATGTGGCTTGGCCCCGGCCAGGAACGCCGCGCCTTCGTAGATCTGGTAGAACGGATTCGGACTGACCACCAGCGCGTCGTCACCACGGTTGACCACGGTCTGGGTGAAGGCAAACAGCGCTTCACGGGTGCCGTTGACCGGCAGGATATTGCGCGCCGGATCCAGCCAGCCCTTGGGTACGTCGAAGCGGCGCTCGCACCAGGCGCCAATGGCCTCGCGCAAAGCCGGGATGCCCAGGGTGGTGGGGTACACCGCCATCTGGTCGAGGTTGTTGGCCAGGGCATCGGCAACGAACTGCGGCGACTTGTGCTTGGGCTCGCCGATGGACAACGCGATCGGGCGCTTGTCCGGGTTCGGTGTGACGCTGCCCAGCAGGGCGCGTAGCTTTTCGAACGGGTAGGGCTGGAGCTGATTCAGGGCGTTGTTCATCGGTGGATCTCGTGCAAGGCGTTAAAAACTGGGAGGGGAGCGGTGGGCCGCTCCTGGTATCAAATCGTCAGGCGCGTCAGTTCGACACCGGGTTCCTGGGGCACGCTCAACTGCTGCACGATCGCCGCCTGTAAGCGCAGGCACAGCTCCGGGTCGGACAGCGGCTGGTTGTCGGCGTCGGTAATAAAGAACACGTCTTCCACTCGCTCGCCGAGGGTTGCAATCTTGGCGTTCTGCAACGACAGGTCGAACTCCAGAAAAATCCCGCCGATCCTTGCCAGCAGCCCCGGGCGATCCGGCGCGCTGAGTTCCAGCACCGTGACCGGGCGTTGGGCGTCGTTGGAAATGGTCACCTGGGGCGCAAAGGCAAAGTGCTTGAGCTGGCGCGGTACCCGGCGCTGGATGATGGTCGGGTAGTCATCGGGGTTGCGCAGCGCTTCGGTCAGGCCTTCGCGGATCTTTTTCACCCGCGCCGGGTTATCGCCGATGGACTCGCCTTCGGTATCCAGCACGATATAGGTATCGAGGGTGAACTGGCTGCTGGAGGTGATGACCCGGGCGTCATGGATGTTCAGGTTGAGCTGATCCATGGCCGCCACGGTCACGGCGAAGAAGTCGTGCTGGTCAGGCGCATAGATGAAGATCTGCGTGCCGCCTTCGAATTCGCGCTGGGTGGTTTCCTTGATCAGCACCAGTGGGCCGCCATCGGCAGGCTGCTGCAGGATCGCGTCACTGTGCCAGGCCACATCGCCGGCGGTGTGGCGTAGGAAGTAATCATCGCCCAGTTGCGACCACAACTGCTCGACGTCGTCCGGGTCGTTGCCACCGCGCACCAGAATATCGAGCGCCGCGCTTTGGGTGCGGCGGATCTGCTCTTCGCGGTCCACCGGGTTTTCCAGGCCACGACGCAGCGCGCGCTTGGTTTCGGTGTACAGCTGGCGCAACAGACTGGCGCGCCAGGAGTTCCACAGGGTCGGATTGGTGGCGTTGATGTCGGAAACGGTCAGCACGTACAGGTAGTCGAGGTGGGTTTCATCGCCGACGATCCCGGCGAAGTCGTGGATCACCTGCGGGTCGGACAAGTCCTTGCGCTGGGCGGTGGTCGACATCAGCAGATGGTTCTGCACCAGCCACACGATCAGGCGGCTGTCCCACAGCGGCAGCTGGTGGCGCTGGCAGAACGCCTCGGCATCGACCGCGCCGATTTCCGAGTGGTCGCCATGTCGGCCCTTGCCAATGTCGTGGTACAGGCCGGCGAGGTAGATCAACTCCGGCTTGGGCAGCTTGGCCATGAGCTTGCTGGCCAGCGGGAATTTCTCTGACACCTGGGTGTACTGCAACTTACGCAAGTGCTTGATCAGGTTCAGGGTGTGGGCGTCTACGGTATAGATGTGGAACAGATCGTGCTGCATCTGCCCGACGATGAAACCGAACTCCGGCAGGTAACGCCCGAGGATGCCATAGCGGTTCATGCGGCGCAGGTTGCGATGGATGCCGATCTTGCACTTGAACAGCTCGATAAACAGGCTGGTGTTGCGAATGTCGTTGCGAAAGTCATCGTCGATCAGGTGACGGTTTTCCCGCAGCAGGCGGATGGTATCGGCGCGTACGCCCTTGATTTCCGGCTGCTGGGCCATCAGCACGAAGATCTCCAGCATGGCGAACGGGGTGCGGCGGAACACGTTGTCGTTGCGTGCCTCGATATAGCCGTCGTGCAGTTGGAAGCGCGAGTTGATCGGCTGCGGCGGTGCTTCGTCTTCCGGGGCCAGGATCACTTCTTCGAAATGCTGGATGATCAGGTCGCTGAGCTGGGCAATGCTCATGACCACCCGGTAGTACTGCTGCATGAAGCTTTCGATGCTGGTCTTCGCGTCTTCACCTTCAAACCCCAGCAGGGTTGCGATGCAGCGCTGGTGGTCGAACAGCAGGCGATCTTCGGAGCGCCCGGCGAGCATGTGCAGGGCGTAGCGCACTTTCCACAGGAACTCCTGGGACGACGCCAGCAGGGCGTTTTCGCTCTCCACCAGGAAGCCTTCGCCGGCCAGGGCGCGCAGGTTCAGGGTGCCGTATTGGCGACGCGCTACCCACAAAATCGTCTGGATGTCGCGCAGCCCGCCCGGCGAGCCTTTGACGTTGGGTTCGAGGTTGTATTCGGTGTCGTTGTACTTGTGGTGCCGGGCCTTCTGCTCGGCGCGCTTGGCCAGGAAGAAATCCTTGCTCGGCCACATGTGTGCGGTGCTGGTGACTTCGAGCATGCGCTGGCGCAGGCGCTCGGGGCCGGCGATGGTGCGGCTTTCCATCAGGTTGGTGATGACGGTGAGGTCGGCGCGGGCCTCTTCGGCGCATTCATCGACCGAGCGCACGCTCTGGCCGACTTCCAGGCCAATGTCCCACAACAGTGTCAGAAAGCGCTCGATGGAATCGCGAAAGATCTCATGGTCGGCGCTGTCCAGCAGGATCAGCAGGTCGATGTCGGAGTACGGGTGCAGCTCGCCACGACCGTATCCGCCGACCGCTACCAGGGCAATATCGGCGTCTTCGCTCCAGCTGAACTGTTCCCAGGCCTTTTGCAGGATATTATCGACGAACCAGGCGCGGTCCTCGATCAGCCGGCGGATGTCCCGGCCGCTGCGAAAGCGCTCGTCGAGTACCTCGCGGGCCTGGCGGATCGCCTTTTTGAACGCGGCGATGGGGCTCGCTTTCAGGGCCAGCTCGGCCTGGAACTGGCCACGGTCGAAAAGTTCGGGATCCACCTGGGGCATTGATCGGCTTTCCTTTCTATCTATCAGTCAGTCACAACACAGTTTGGGAAAACCTTGGCAGCCTTTACGCCGAAACGCGTGGGATCGTGTCGTCGGCGCGCAGGGTGAAGATCTCGTAGCCGGTCTCTGTGACCAGCAGGGTGTGTTCCCACTGGGCCGAGAGCTTGCGGTCTTTGGTGATGGCGGTCCAGCCGTCGCCCAGCACCTTGGTATCGGCCTTGCCCTGGTTGATCATCGGCTCGATGGTAAAGGTCATGCCTGCCTTGAGCTCCATGCCGGTGCCGGCGCGGCCGTAGTGCAGGATCTGCGGTTCTTCGTGGAAGACCGTGCCGATACCGTGGCCGCAGAATTCGCGCACCACCGAGAAACCGTTCTTTTCGGCGTGCTTCTGGATCACTTCACCGATGTCGCCCAGGCGGCAGCCAGGCTTGACGATCTCGATGGCTTTGTACATGCATTCCTGGGTGACCTGGGACAGGCGCTCGGCCCAGACCGGCACGTTGCCGACGTGGAACATGCGGCTGGTGTCACCGAAGTAGCGGTCCTTGATCACGGTGACGTCGATGTTCAGGGTGTCGCCGTCCTTCAACGGCTTGTCGCCCGGAATCCCGTGGCAGACCACGTGGTTGACCGACGTGCAGATCGACTTGGGGAAGCCCTTGTAGTTCAGCGGCGCAGGAATGGCGCCCTGCACATTGACTATATAGTCGTGGCAGATCTGATTCAGGGTTTCCGTGGTAACGCCGGGCTTGACGTGCTCGGCAATCATTTCCAGCACGTCGGCAGCCAGTTTGCCGGCAATGCGCATGCCGGCGATGTCTTCGGCGGTTTTCAAACTAACGGTCATACAGGCTCTCTCTAGCGCGATGCGCTGAAATCAATACGGTTTACGGGCGTGCGACAAAAAGGTTGCAGAATTCGCACAAGCGCCAAAAAACGCGATTCTAACAGACGCGGGCGGCAAATCATGAGCCCCTGACGATCGCTTCTCTCTATCAGGTGGGGTTATATCGGGTCTATTCAAAGGGTTGCGTACAAGTCGCTCAGGCCAAATGTGATTGCGTGTTTCGTTTTCGCCCTTCGTGTGGTATAAAATGCGCCGCTTTCCGGGGATACCCCGCAAAGCTTAAATCCACACACGTGTCGACACGATGACCTGGGTGCCGGAGGCCTTGATGCCGCTGGTTGGTCATTGGGATACGTGGAGGCCAAACCCGACTTATTAAGGAACTATCATGTCCCAAGTCAATATGCGCGATATGCTGAAGGCCGGTGTGCACTTCGGTCACCAGACCCGTTACTGGAACCCGAAAATGGGTAAATACATTTTCGGCGCGCGTAACAAGATCCACATCATCAACCTTGAAAAAACCCTGCCAATGTTCAACGAAGCTCTGACTTTCGTAGAGCGCCTGGCTCAGGGCAAAAACAAGATCCTGTTCGTCGGCACCAAGCGTTCCGCTGGCAAGATCGTTGCTGAAGAAGCAGCACGTTGCGGTTCGCCGTACGTCGATCACCGCTGGTTGGGCGGCATGCTGACCAACTTCAAAACCATCCGTGCTTCCATCAAGCGTCTGCGTGACCTTGAAGTGCAAGCCGAAGACGGTACTTTCGCCAAGCTGACCAAGAAAGAAGCGCTGATGCGCACTCGTGACCTGGAAAAGCTCGATCGTTCCCTGGGTGGTATCAAGGACATGGGCGGTCTGCCTGACGCACTGTTCGTTATCGACGTTGATCACGAGCGCATCGCGATCACCGAAGCCAACAAGCTGGGCATCCCTGTTATCGGCGTAGTCGATACCAACAGCAGCCCGGAAGGCGTTGACTACATCATCCCAGGCAACGATGACGCCATCCGCGCTATCCAGCTGTACATGGGTTCGATGGCTGACGCTGTAATCCGTGGTCGCAACCACGTTGCTGGTGGTACTGAGCAGTTCGTTGAAGAAGCTCCGGTAGCCGCAGCTGAGTAATTGACGCCCTGGCGTTGACTCAGTAAGCAAAAAGGGGGCTTGGCCCCCTTTTTGCCACCTCGAAAACCATTTGTGAGCAGCGCAGCTACATCACCTGTAACGTGCAGCGGCTAACAAGGGTGGTTCGGGAAGAATTGATCCCCCGTTCGATCGGGTGGAATGGTTGAAAACCTATCCAAGAGGAATTTGAAAATGGCAGCAATTACTGCAGCGTTGGTTAAAGAACTGCGTGAGCGTACCGGCGAAGGCATGATGGATTGCAAGAAAGCCCTGGAAAAGGCTGACGGCGACATCGAAAAAGCCATTGATGACATGCGTGCTTCCGGCGCCATCAAGGCTGCCAAAAAAGCAGGCAACGTGGCTGCTGAAGGCGCTATCGCTCTGAAAGAAGACGGCAAATCTGCTGTTCTGCTGGAAGTGAACTCTCAGACCGACTTCCTGGCCCTGCAGGACGACTTCAAGGCCTTTGTTGCTGCCAGCGTTGAAAAAGCGTTCGCCGACAAGCTGACTGACGTCGCTCCGCTGATCGCCGCTCAAGAAGCTGATCGCCTGGTACTGGTCGGCAAGGTTGGCGAAAACGTCAACATCCGTCGCCTGGTGCGCGTTGAAGGTGATGTAGTTGGTGGTTACCTGCACGGCAACAAGATCGGCGTTGCAGTTGTCCTGAAGGGCGGCAATGTTGAGCTGGCCAAGGACATCGCTATGCACGTAGCGGCCAGCAACCCTGAGTTCCTGCTGCCTTCGGAAGTTTCTGCCGAAGCGATCGAGCGTGAAAAAGCTGTGTTCCTGCAGCTGAACGAAGAAAAAATCAAAGGCAAGCCAGAAAACATTGTTGAGAATATGGTCAAGGGCCGTATCAGCAAGTTCCTGGCCGAAGCAAGCCTGGTTGAGCAGGCGTTCGTCAAGAACCCTGAAGTCAAGGTTGGCGAATTGGCCAAGAAAGCCGGTGCTGAAATCGTTTCCTTCACTTACTTCAAGGTAGGCGAAGGCATCGAGAAGCCGGTCGACAACTTCGCTGAAGAAGTTGCTGCCCAGCTGGCTGCCGCCAAGCAATAAGACAGTTTTTAACTGTCGCCCGAAAGAGGCTGCCCGCTCACGCGCGCAGCCTCTTTTCAAATGGGCAGGCCGATTTTATTTGGCTTACCCTCGGAACTGGCTTACAAAGCCGTGTTCCGATGGCGCTGTGAGAGCGTCCAGCTAGAGTGAACGCAAGCCGTAAATGGCTCGCCAAGAATTTTTTAAAAATACGCCGCAGGAGAGATTCGCAATGGCTCAGCAGGGCAGTGGTTATCAGGCTCGCTATAAACGCATTCTACTCAAGCTTAGCGGCGAGGCCCTGATGGGCTCGGAAGAGTTCGGGATCGATCCCAAGGTCCTCGACCGCATGGCGCTGGAAGTCGGCCAGTTGGTCGGCATCGGCGTACAAGTCGGCCTGGTGATCGGCGGGGGCAATCTGTTCCGCGGTGCGGCACTGAGTGCGGCCGGTATGGATCGGGTCACTGGCGACCACATGGGCATGCTGGCCACTGTGATGAACGCCCTGGCCATGCGTGACGCCCTGGAGCGTGCCAATATTTCGGCTATCGTGATGTCGGCTATTTCCATGGTGGGCGTGACCGATCACTATGATCGTCGCAAAGCCATGCGCCACCTGAACGCCAAAGAGGTGGTGATCTTTGCTGCCGGTACCGGCAACCCGTTCTTCACCACGGACTCGGCTGCCTGCCTGCGCGCCATCGAGATCGATGCTGACGTAGTGCTCAAGGCGACCAAGGTAGATGGCGTGTACACCGCAGACCCGTTCAAAGACCCGCATGCCGAGAAGTTCGATCATCTGACCTACGATGAAGTGCTGGATCGCAAGCTGGGCGTGATGGACCTGACGGCTATTTGCCTGTGTCGCGACCATAAGATGCCACTGCGCGTATTTAACATGAACAAGCCCGGTGCCCTGCTGAATATCGTACACGGCGGCGCGGAAGGGACTCTGATCGAGGAAGGCCAACAATGATCAATGAAATCAAGAAAGACGCCCAAGCGCGTATGCAGAAATCCCTGGAGTCTCTGAGCCACGCATTCGGCCAGATTCGTACCGGCAAGGCGCACCCGAGCATTCTGGGCAGCGTGATGGTGCCTTATTACGGCGCTGATACCCCGCTGAGCGGCGTGGCCAACGTTACCGTAAAAGATTCGCGCACCCTGCAAGTCGTGGCCTTCGAGCGCAACATGCTCGCCGCAGTCGACAAAGCCATCCAGAGCGCCGGCCTGAACCTCAACCCGACCAACCTGGGCGAGTTGCTGCTGATCTCCATGCCGGCCCTGACTGAAGAAACCCGCAAGGGCTTCACCAAGCAGGCCCGCAGCGCCGCTGAAGATGCGCGTGTTGCCGTGCGCAACATCCGTCGCGATGCCTTGGGTGACTTGAAGAAACTGGTCAAGGACAAGGAAATCAGCGAAGACGAAGAGCGTCGTGCCGTCGCCGATATCGATAAGCTGACCAAGGATGCCGAGGCCCAGATCACCAAGGCCACGGAAGAAAAAGAAAAGGACCTGATGGCCGTATAAGGGGTCAGGACGCCTTCATGGAAAAGACCAAGCAGACTGTGCCCTCTGTGGTGCCGCGCCATGTCGCGATCATCATGGATGGGAATAATCGCTGGGCGAAGAAACGCTTTATGCCGGGTGTTGCCGGGCATAAAGCGGGTGTCGATGCGGTACGGGCTGTGATCGAGGTATGCGCCGAGGCCAAGGTCGAGGTATTGACCTTGTTCGCGTTCTCCAGTGAAAACTGGCAGCGGCCCGCCGAAGAAGTCAGTGCCTTGATGGATCTGTTCTTCAAGGCACTGCGTCGCGAGGCCAAGCGCCTGAATGACAACAACATCAGCCTGCGCATCATCGGCGACCGCTCGCGCTTCCATCCGGAACTGCAGGCGGCCATGCGTGAAGCCGAGGCGATCACTGCTGGCACTGACCGCTTTGTGCTGCAAATCGCGGCCAACTACGGTGGTCAGTGGGATATTGCCCAGGCTGCGCAGCGACTGGCCCGTGAAGTGCAGGCCGGTCATCTGCGGCCGGACGACATCTCGCCTGAACTGTTACAAACCTGCCTGGTGACCGGTGACCTGCCGTTGCCTGACTTGTGTATCCGTACCGGTGGTGAGCATCGCATCAGCAATTTTCTCTTATGGCAGTTGGCCTATACCGAGCTGTACTTCTCCGACCTGTTCTGGCCGGACTTCAAACACGATGCCATGCGCACTGCGCTGGCCGATTTCGCTTCCCGTCAGCGTCGCTTCGGTAAAACGAGTGAGCAGATCGAAGCTGGAGCCCGGGTTTAAATGCTTAAACAACGAATCATCACAGCACTGATACTGTTGCCGATTGCCTTGTGCGGGTTCTTCCTGCTGGATGGCTCCGGCTTTGCACTGTTTATCGGCCTGGTGGTAACCCTGGGTGCCTGGGAATGGGCACGATTGGCAGGCTTCAACGCGCAGTTGCCGCGTGTGGTGTACGCCCTTGTGGTGGCGGTGCTGCTGTTTCTGATGCATACCCTGTCGAGCATCATCGTGCCTTGGGTGTTGGGGGCCGCGGTGTTGTGGTGGGCGCTTGCGACCTACCTGGTGCTGACTTTTCCGCGCAGCAGTGGCCAGTGGTCCAGTGTCGCCAGCAAGTTGGTGATTGGCTTGTTGATTCTGTTGCCCGCCTGGCAAGGGTTGGTGGAGATCAAGAATTCGCCGATGGGTAACTGGCTGATCATGGCAGTGATGTTGCTGGTCTGGGGTGCAGACATCGGCGCCTACTTCTCTGGTCGTGCATTCGGCAAGCGCAAGCTGGCGCCGGCGGTCAGTCCGGGCAAGAGCTGGGAAGGTGTGTATGGCGGCCTGGCGTTGACGCTGTTGATCACACTTGTGGTGGGTGTGTTACGCGACTGGTCGGTGATGGACATCTTCCTGGCACTGCTCGGTACGGCCATCGTCGTATTCATTTCGGTGGTGGGTGACCTCACTGAAAGCATGTTCAAGCGCCAGGCCGGGATCAAGGACAGCAGCAACCTGCTGCCGGGACATGGCGGGGTGCTGGATCGTATCGATAGCCTTACCGCTGCCATCCCGATCTTTGCCGTGCTGTTGTGGATGACCGCTTCGTGAGTCGCCTGCAACAAGTGACCGTACTGGGTGCAACCGGTTCGGTAGGGTTGAGCGCCCTGGATGTGATCGCTCGTCATCCTGACCGCTATCAAGTGTTTGCCTTGACCGGGTTCACCCGCCTCAGCGAACTGCTGGCACTGTGCGTGCGCCACGTGCCGCGCTTTGCTGTCGTGCCTGGGCGTTCGGCGGCGCGGAGCTTGCAGGATGATCTGCGGGCTGCCGGGCTGGCCACTCAGGTGTTGGTGGGGGAGGAGGGGTTGTGCCAAGTCTCGGCCGATGCCGAGGTGGATACGGTGGTAGCCGCTATCGTCGGTGCCGCCGGCTTGCGTCCGACCTTGGCCGCCGTGGACGCGGGCAAGAAAATTCTGCTGGCCAACAAAGAAGCGCTGGTGATGTCCGGCGCGCTCTTCATGCAGGCTGTGCGCAAGAGCGGTGCCGTACTGCTGCCCCTCGACAGTGAGCACAATGCTATCTTCCAATGCATGCCTGGTGACTTTGCTCGCGGTCTCAGTCAGGTGGGGGTGCGTCGGATTTTGCTGACCGCTTCGGGTGGTCCTTTTCGGCAAACTCCCTTGGCGGAGTTGGAGCATGTGTCTCCGGACCAGGCGTGCGCTCATCCTAACTGGTCTATGGGGCGCAAAATCTCCGTAGACTCGGCAAGCATGATGAATAAAGGCCTGGAGTTGATCGAGGCCTGCTGGTTGTTCGATGCGCAACCGGATCAGGTCGAGGTGGTGATTCACCCGCAAAGTGTGATTCATTCACTGGTCGACTATGTGGATGGCTCGGTATTGGCCCAATTGGGCAATCCCGATATGCGTACTCCGATCGCCAATGCCCTGGCTTGGCCGGAGCGAATTGATTCCGGTGTGGCGCCACTGGATCTGTTTGCCATTGCCCGCTTGGACTTCGAGGCACCGGACGAACAACGTTTTCCTTGTCTGCGCCTGGCGCGTGAGGCGGCGGAGGCGGGTAACAGCGCGCCGGCGATGCTCAATGCGGCGAATGAGGTGGCGGTGGCGGCGTTTCTCGAACGGCGCATCCGCTTTCCGCAGATCGCGAGTATCATCGAGGACGTCCTGGGTCTTGAGCCTGTGGTGGCGGTGAATGACCTCGGCGCGGTATTCGAGGCGGACACCAAGGCACGCGTCTTGGCCGAACAATGGTTGAACCGCAACGCGCGTTAGGTTGTGGGCGCGATTGAGCCTTGGGGCACTGGATTGGAATGCGGAGAAATTAGATGAGTGCGCTTTACATGATTGTCGGCACCCTGGTTGCTCTGGGCGTGCTGGTCACCTTCCACGAATTCGGCCACTTTTGGGTGGCGCGTCGTTGCGGCGTCAAGGTACTGCGCTTTTCCGTCGGCTTCGGCATGCCGTTGGTTCGCTGGCACGACCGACGCGGCACCGAGTTCGTGATCGCGGCCATTCCGTTGGGTGGCTACGTCAAGATGCTCGATGAGCGTGAAGGCGAAGTGCCGGCCGATCAGCTGGACCAATCCTTCAATCGCAAGACCGTTCGTCAGCGTATCGCCATTGTTGCCGCCGGTCCGATTGCCAACTTTCTGTTGGCGATGCTGTTCTTCTGGGTCTTGGCCATGCTCGGCAGCGAGCAGGTGCGTCCTGTCATCGGCGCGGTCGAGGCTGACAGTATCGCGGCCAAGGCAGGTCTGGTCGCGGGGCAGGAAATTGTTTCCATTGATGGTGAGCCGACGACGGGTTGGGGCGCGGTCAATTTGCAATTGGTACGTCGTTTGGGTGAAAGCGGCACGGTCAACGTCGTGGTACGTGAGCAGGATTCCAGTGCCGAGACCCCTCGCGCGTTGGCTCTGGACCATTGGCTCAAGGGCGCTGATGAGCCTGATCCGATCAAGTCCCTGGGCATCCGTCCATGGCGTCCTGCGCTGCCGCCGGTACTGGCTGAGCTGGACCCGAAAGGTCCGGCCCAGGCCGCTGGCCTGAAAACCGGCGATCGCTTGCTGGCCCTCGATGGCCAGGTGTTGGGTGAGTGGCAGCAGGTGGTCGATCTGGTCCGGGTACGCCCTGATACCAAAATTGTGCTGAAAGTTGAACGCGACGGTGCTCAAATCGACGTCCCCGTGACCCTGGCGGTACGTGGGGAAGCCAAGGCGGCCGCGGGGTACCTGGGCGCTGGCGTCAAGAGTCCGGAGTGGCCGCCATCGATGGTGCGTGAGGTGAGTTTCGGGCCGTTGGCGGCAATTGGGGAGGGTGCAAGACGCACTTGGACCATGAGTGTGCTGACCCTCGAATCCCTCAAGAAAATGTTGTTCGGCGAGCTCTCGGTAAAAAACTTGAGTGGACCGATAACCATTGCTAAAGTGGCGGGCGCTTCTGCCCAGTCGGGTGTCGCGGATTTCCTGAATTTCCTGGCTTATCTGAGTATTAGCCTGGGTGTTCTGAATTTGCTGCCCATTCCAGTATTGGATGGGGGGCATCTGTTGTTTTATCTGGTCGAGTGGGTGCGTGGTCGCCCCTTGTCGGATCGGGTGCAGGGTTGGGGGATACAGATCGGTATCAGCTTGGTGGTTGGGGTGATGTTATTAGCCCTGGTCAACGATCTGGGTCGACTGTAACGCTTCGCTGAATTGCGAATCTGCCGCATTTTGCGGCAGTTTGTTTATTGCCAGTTGGAATAAGAAAGGACTTCATGAAACGTCTGCTGCTAACTGCGGTTCTCACCGTATTGATGATCGCCGAAGTTCACGCCGAGTCCTTCACCATCTCCGATATTCGCGTCAACGGCCTCCAGCGGGTTTCCGCGGGTAGCGTCTTTGGTGCCTTGCCGTTGAACGTCGGGGAACAGGCTGATGACCGTCGCCTGGTGGAATCCACTCGTGCGCTGTTCAAAACCGGGTTCTTTCAAGACATCCAACTGGGTCGCGAAGGTAACGTCCTGGTCATCACCGTCGTCGAGCGACCTTCCGTCGCCAGTATCGAGATCGAAGGCAACAAGGCGATCTCCACTGAAGACCTGATGAAAGGCCTGAAGCAATCTGGCCTGGCCGAGGGCGAGATCTTCCAGCGCGCCACCCTTGAAGGTGTTCGTAACGAACTGCAACGCCAGTACGTTGCCCAGGGCCGCTACTCCGCGACCGTGGAAACGGAAGTGGTGCCGCAGCCTCGTAACCGTGTCGGCCTCAAGGTCAACATCAACGAAGGTACCGTGGCGGCCATTCAGCACATCAACGTGGTGGGTAACACCAAGTTCGCTGATGAAGACCTGATCGACCTGTTCGAGCTGAAGACCACCAACTGGTTGTCGTTCTTCAAGAACGATGACAAGTACGCCCGCGAAAAACTCTCCGGTGACCTGGAACGCCTGCGTTCCTACTACCTGGACCGTGGCTATATCAACATGGATATCGCTTCGACCCAGGTGTCCATCACCCCGGACAAGAAACACGTCTACATCACTGTCAACGTCAACGAAGGCGAGAAGTACAAGGTTCGTGACGTGAAGCTCAGCGGCGACTTGAAAGTGCCTGAAGACCAGGTCAGGGCCCTGTTGCTGGTGCAGAAAGACCAGGTGTTCTCGCGCAAGCTGATGACCACCACGTCCGAACTGATCACCCGTCGCCTGGGTAACGAAGGCTATACCTTCGCCAACGTCAACGGCGTGCCTACCCCGCACGATGAAGACCACACCGTGGATATCACCTTTGTCGTCGACCCAGGTAAGCGTGCCTACGTGAACCGCATCAACTTCCGTGGCAACACCAAGTCTGCGGACGAAGTGCTGCGCCGCGAAATGCGCCAGATGGAAGGTGGCTGGGCGTCGACTTACCTGATCGACCAGTCCAAGACCCGTCTTGAACGCCTGGGCTTCTTCAAGGAAGTGAACGTCGAAACGCCAGCCGTACCGGGTGTGGATGACCAGGTTGACGTGAACTACGCCGTGGAAGAGCAAGCGTCGGGTTCGATCACCGCCAGTGTCGGTTTCGCGCAGAGCGCCGGTCTGATCCTCGGTGGTTCCATCACCCAGAACAACTTCCTCGGTACCGGTAACCGAGTATCCATCGGCCTGACCCGAAGCGAATACCAGAGCCGATATAACTTCGGTTATACCGACCCCTACTGGACTGCTGACGGCGTGAGCCTGGGCTACAACGCCTTCTACCGCACCACTGACTACAAAGACCTTGATGTTGACGTAGCGAGCTATGCGATCGACAGTCTCGGTGCCGGTGTCAACGTGGGTTACCCGATCAGTGAGACTTCGCGCCTGACGTTCGGCCTGACCGCGCAACAGGATGAGATCAAGACCGGTGTGTACACCGTGGACGAGATCTTCGACTTCACTCGCAAGGAAGGCGACAAGTTCCTGAACTTCAAGGCGTCCGCCGGCTGGTCCGAGTCGACCCTGAACAAAGGCGTGCTTGCCACCCGTGGCCACTCCCAGAGCCTGACTCTGGAAGCAACGACGCCGGGCAGCGACCTGTCGTTCTTCAAGCTCGATTACCGTGGCCAGTTGTTCCAGCCGCTGAGCGATAACTACACCATGCGCCTGCACACTGAGTTGGGTTATGGCGACGGTTATGGTTCCACCAATGGGCTGCCGTTTTACGAGAACTACTACGCGGGTGGCTTCAACTCCGTGCGGGGCTTCAAGGACAGCACCCTGGGCCCACGTGGTACACCGAGCCGTGGTGTTGGTGTGACCGGTAACCAGGGCACCGTAGCTGACTCCGACAACGACCCGCTGCCATTCGGTGGTAACGTGTTGATCCAGGGTGGGGCGGAAATCCTGTTCCCGCTGCCGTTCGTCAAAGATCAGCGGTCCCTGCGTACTTCTGTCTTCTGGGATGTGGGTAACGTGTTCGACTCCAAGTGTGAACAGATCACCAACCCAAGCGGTGTGAAGTCCAGTACTGAGTGCAACGACGTGAGCCTAAGCAACTTGGCGAGCTCGGTGGGTGTAGGTGTGACCTGGGTGACCGCGCTTGGCCCGTTGAGCTTTGCTCTGGCCATGCCGATCAAGAAACCGGATAACGCTGAAACCCAGATTTTCCAATTCTCCCTCGGCCAGACGTTCTAAGCGTCTGACCCAAGATAACGACAACGGATTCTGTAGGAGTACATCGTGCGTAAGTTGACTCAATTGGTTCTGCTGGCCACCGTGCTGGTAACCACCCCGGCCTTCGCCGAAATGAAAATCGCCGTCCTGAACTATCAGATGGCCCTGCTGGAATCCGACGCGGCCAAGAAATACGCAGTGGATGCCGAGAAGAAATTCGGTCCGCAACTGACCAAGCTCAAGACGTTGGAAAGCAGCGCCAAGGGTATCCAGGACCGTCTGGTAGCGGGTGGCGACAAGATGCAGCAAGGCGAGCGCGAGCGTCTGGAGCTTGAGTTCAAGCAAAAGGCTCGTGACTACCAGTTCCAATCCAAGGAGCTGAACGAAGCCAAGGCTGTTGCCGACCGTGAAATGCTGAAGCAGCTCAAGCCTAAACTCGACAGCGCAGTGGAAGAAGTCATCAAGAAAGGTGCCTTTGACCTGGTGTTCGAGCGTGGCGCAGTGATCGACGTCAAGCCTCAATACGACATCACCCGTCAGGTGATCGAGCGCATGAACCAGCTGAAGTAAGCCATGACCGCGACTATCAAGCTCGGCGAGTTGGCCGAGTTCCTGGGAGCCACCTTGCGTGGTTCCCAGGAGAAGGAAATCACTGGGCTAGCCACCTTGCAGGAGGCTGGCCCAGCTCAGTTGAGCTTCCTTGCAAACCCTCAATACCGTAAATACCTCGTCGACAGCCAGGCTGCAGCCGTGTTGTTGAAGGCAGCTGATGCCGAAGGGTTTGCCGGGGATGCGCTGGTGGTACCCGACCCATACCTGGCCTATGCGCGGGTGTCACACCTGTTCGATCCGAAACCCAAGGCAGCCGGCGGTATTCATGCGTCGGCGGTGATCGCCGATGATGCCCAGGTTGATCCTGCGGCAAGCATTGGCGCCTTTGCGGTGATCGAGAGTGGCGCGCGCATTGGCGCAGGTGTGACGGTCGGTGCCCATTGTTTTATCGGTGCGCGCTGCGAGATCGGTGCCGATGGTTGGTTGGCGCCTCGCGTGACCCTGTACCACGATGTGCGTATCGGGGAGCGTGTAGTGATTCAATCGGGTGCCGTGATCGGTGGTGAAGGCTTTGGCTTTGCCAACTCGAAAGGCGTCTGGCACAAGATTGCCCAGGTCGGCGGTGTATTGATCGGCGACGACGTGGAAATCGGTGTCAACACGGCTGTCGATCGCGGAGCCCTGGCCGATACCGTGATTGGTAACGGCGTGAAGCTCGACAACCAGATCCAGATCGCTCACAACGTGCAGATTGGCGATCACACCGCCATGGCCGCCTGTGTAGGCATTTCCGGCAGCACCAGGATCGGCAAGCATTGCATGCTCGCCGGTGGCGTAGGGCTGGTGGGGCATATCGATATTTGCGACAACGTTTTCATCACCGGCATGACCATGGTGACCCACTCGATTACCGAACCGGGGGCCTACTCATCTGGTACCGCCATGCAGCCCGCAGCTGAATGGCGCAAGAGTGCAGCACGTTTGAGGCAGCTCGACGACATGGCTCGACGTCTCAAACAGCTGGAAAAGCGTGTTGGGGACGTGACCCCTGGCGGTAATGCTTCATCTGAAGGCTGATACCATTTCCATATCAAGTGTGCACAGCCGCTAGACTGCCTCCTTGATTTGCTAGCGGGGCGTGCGTTTAGTCGCCCGCCCCCAATCTTTATTACAGGCTTCCCCCCGAAATGATGGACATCAACGAGATTCGCGAATACCTGCCTCACCGTTACCCGTTCCTGCTGGTGGACCGCGTAGTGGACCTCAATGTTGAGGAAAAGCGCATTCGTGCCTACAAGAATGTCAGCATCAACGAACCGTTCTTCAACGGTCACTTCCCCGCGCATCCCATTATGCCGGGCGTATTGATCATCGAAGCAATGGCCCAGGCTGCCGGTATCCTTGGTTTCAAAATGCTCGACCTCAAGCCTGCCGACGGCACGCTTTACTATTTCGTGGGCTCCGACAAGTTGCGCTTTCGCAACCCGGTTACTCCGGGTGACCAGTTGATCCTGGAAGCCAAGTTCATCAGCTGCAAGCGCCAGATCTGGAAGTTCGAATGCCAGGCCTCGGTAGACGGCAAGCCGGTGTGCTCGGCCGAGATCATCTGTGCGGAACGCAAACTATGAGTTTGATTGACCCTCGCGCAATCATCGATCCGTCGGCCGTACTGGCCGCCGACGTTGAGGTCGGCCCCTGGTCGATCATCGGCGCAGGTGTGGAAATCGGCGAGGGGACTGTCATCGGGCCGCACGTGATCCTCAAAGGTCCGACCCGCATTGGCAAACACAACCGCATCTACCAGTTTTCCTCGGTAGGCGAAGACACCCCGGACATGAAGTACAAGGGTGAGGAGACGCGCCTGGTAATCGGTGATCACAACATCATCCGTGAAGGCGTGACCATTCACCGTGGCACCGTGCAGGATCGTGCAGAGACCACGCTGGGTGATCACAACCTGGTCATGGCCTATGCCCATATCGGCCATGACAGCGTGATCGGCAACCACTGCATCCTGGTCAACAACACGGCGTTGGCTGGCCATGTACACGTTGACGATTGGGCGATCCTGTCCGGCTTTACCTTGGTGCATCAGTATTGCCATATCGGCGCCCACAGTTTTTCCGGCATGGGCACCGCCATCGGCAAGGACGTTCCAGCGTTCGTCACGGTGTTCGGCAACCCGGCCGAAGCCCGCAGCATGAACTTCGAAGGCATGCGCCGTCGTGGGTTCAGCGAAGACGCGATTCACGCCCTGCGCCGTGCCTACAAGGTGGTCTACCGTCAGGGGCTGACGGTAGACCAGGCGTTGATCCAACTGGCCGAGCCAGCAGCGTTGTTTCCGGAAGTCGCGGTGTTCCGTGACTCGATCCAGGCTTCGACCCGCGGCATCACCCGCTGATCATGGATACTCTGCGTATCGCGCTCGTGGCCGGAGAAGCTTCCGGCGACATTTTGGGCGCAGGTCTTATGCGGGCGCTCAAGGCCCGGCACCCTGCGGTGGAATTTATCGGTGTCGGCGGCCCGCTGATGCAGGCCGAAGGCCTCACGTCATACTTCCCTATGGAGCGTCTGTCGGTCATGGGCCTGGTCGAGGTGCTGGGTCGCTTGCGTGAGCTTCTGGTTCGTCGCAAGCTGCTGATCCAGACGCTGATCGAAGAAAAGCCCGATGTCTTTATCGGAATCGATGCGCCGGACTTCACCCTCAATATCGAACTCAAGTTGCGTCAGGCCGGGATCAAGACCGTGCACTACGTCAGCCCCTCTGTGTGGGCGTGGCGGCAGAAGCGTGTGTTGAAGATCCGCGAAGGCTGCGACCTGATGTTGACCCTGTTGCCGTTCGAAGCCAGGTTCTACGAGGAGAAGGGCGTGCCGGTACGGTTTGTCGGGCATACCCTGGCTGACAGTATTCCTTTGCAGGCTGATCGTGCGGCTGCCCGTGCCGAACTTGGCCTGCCCGAAGGGCCGCTCGTCGCGCTGATGCCGGGCAGTCGAGGCGGCGAAGTGGGCCGTCTTGCCAGCGTGTTTTTCGATGCTGCCGAGCGCCTTCAAGCCTTGAAGCCCGGGGTACGTTTCGTGTTGCCCTGCGCCAGCCCGCAACGGCGTGCACAAATCGAGACACTGCTGGTCGGTCGCAATCTCCCATTGACCCTGCTCGACGGTCGGTCGCACCTGGCCTTGGCGGCCTGTGATGCCGTGCTGATCGCGTCGGGTACCGCGACCTTGGAGGCGCTGCTGTACAAGCGCCCGATGGTCGTGGCCTATCGCCTGGCACCGCTGACGTTCTGGATTCTCAAGCGCATGGTCAAAAGTCCTTACATCTCCCTGCCCAACTTGCTGGCTCAGCGCCTGTTAGTGCCGGAGTTGTTGCAGGACGATGCAACGCCCGAAGCCCTCGCGCAAACCCTACTACCCTTGATCGACGGCGGCGAAGAACAGACCCGTGGTTTTGACGACATCCACCGCACCCTGCGCCGTGATGCATCGAACCAGGCGGCGGACGCCGTATTGACCTTGATCGGCCAAAAACAGGAAGCTTTATGAGCACGCAAATAGGCCTGGATTTCAGCCTGGTTGCCCAAACCCACGAACTGGTGGCCGGTGTTGACGAAGTGGGGCGCGGTCCGCTGTGTGGTGCGGTGGTTACGGCGGCCGTGATCCTTGATCCGAACCGTCCGATCCTGGGCCTCAACGACTCGAAAAAACTCACTGAAGCGCGTCGTGAGAAACTCTACGACGAAATCTGTGAAAAGGCCCTGAGCTGGCATATCGCCCGGGCTGAAGTCGAAGAAATCGACGAATTGAACATTCTGCACGCCACAATGCTGGCCATGCAGCGTGCCGTTGAAGGTCTGCATATCACCCCAAAACTGGCGATGATCGACGGCAACCGTTGCCCGAAGCTGGCGATGCCGGCTGAAGCGGTGGTCAAGGGCGATAGCAAGGTGCCCGCCATTGCAGCGGCGTCGATCCTGGCCAAGGTCAGCCGAGACCGTGAAATGGCGGCGTTCGAATTGATCTACCCCGGCTACGGCATCGGAGGGCACAAGGGCTATCCGACGCCCGTTCATCTGGAAGCCCTGGCCCGTCTCGGTCCAACGCCGATCCACCGGCGCTCGTTTGCCCCGGTGCGCCAGGCTTATGAGCTGCGCGAGAACCTCAGCGAGGTTTAGTCGCAAGGCTGATGTTTTTGCCAAGGCCCGGTACAATCCCGGGCCTTGTTGTTTCTAAGTTTCTGGACAGGATCACTATGCCGGCTTCATTCGTTCACCTGCGCCTGCACACTGAATACTCCCTGGTCGACGGCCTGGTACGGATCAAACCGCTGGTCAAGACCCTGGTGGGCATGAACATGCCTGCGGTCGCGGTTACCGATCAAAACAACATGTGCTCCCTGGTCAAGTTCTACAAGAACGCCATGGGCGCCGGCATCAAGCCGATCTGCGGCGCCGACCTGTGGCTGTCCAACAAAGACCCGGATAACCCCCTGAGCCGCATCAGCCTCCTGGCGATGAATGGCGTGGGTTATCGCAACCTCACCGAATTGATTTCCCGTGGATTTATCGACGGTCAGCGCAACGGCTCGATCATCATCGAGCGCGAATGGGTCGCCGAGGCCAGCGAAGGCCTGATCATGCTGTCGGCCGCCAAAGAGGGCGAGATCGGTATCGCGCTGCTGGGCGGTAATCCCCATGAAGCCGAAGTGCTGGCAAGGGAGTGGATGCAGGTCTTCCCCGACCGTTTCTATCTGGAAGTCCAGCGCACCAACCGCCCCAACGATGAAGAGCATCTGCACGCCGCCGTAGCCCTGGCCGACAAGCTGGGCGCGCCCTTGGTGGCGACCAACGATGTGCGCTTTATCAAGAAGGAAGATTTCGAGGCCCACGAAACCCGCGTGTGCATCGGTGAAGGCCGGGCCCTGGATGACCCGCGTCGTTCCAAGAACTACAGCGAAGAGCAGTACCTCAAGAGCGCTGAGGAGATGGCCGAGCTGTTCAGCGACCTGCCCGAGGCCCTGGAAAACTCCGTTGAGATCGCCAAACGCTGCAATATCGAAGTGAAGCTGGGCAAACACTTTTTGCCCAACTTCCCGATTCCCGATGGCATGACCATCGATGAGTATTTCCGCAAGGTGTCGTTTGATGGTCTGGAGGAGCGTCTGTCCGTCCTGCTGCCCAAGGACACCACCGAAGATTACGAGGCCAAGCGCCAGGTCTACGTCGACCGGCTGAATTTCGAGCTGGATATCATCATCCAGATGGGGTTCCCCGGTTACTTCCTGATCGTGATGGACTTTATCCAGTGGGCCAAGAGCAACGGCGTACCGGTAGGTCCGGGCCGGGGGTCGGGTGCTGGCTCGCTGGTCGCCTATGTTCAGAAGATCACCGACCTCGATCCACTGGAATACGACCTGCTGTTCGAACGGTTCCTGAACCCGGAACGGGTCTCCATGCCCGACTTCGATGTCGACTTCTGCATGGACGGCCGGGACCGCGTGATCGAATACGTGGCCGAGAAATACGGCCGCAACGCTGTGAGCCAGATCATCACCTTCGGTTCCATGGCGGCCAAGGCGGTAATCCGTGACGTGGCGCGGGTGCAGGGCAAGTCCTACGGCCTGGCGGACCGCCTGTCGAAGATGATCCCGTTCGAAGTCGGCATGACCCTGGAAAAAGCCTACGAGCAGGAAGAGATCCTGCGCGACTTCATCAAGGTCGATGAAGAAGCCGCCGAAATCTGGGACATGGCGCGCAAGCTCGAAGGCGTGGTGCGTAACGTCGGTAAACACGCCGGTGGCGTGGTTATCGCGCCGACCAAGCTGACCGACTTCTCTCCGATCTATTGCGATGAAGAGGGCGGCGGCCTGGTTACCCAGTTCGACAAGGACGATGTGGAGGCGGCCGGCCTGGTGAAGTTCGACTTCCTCGGCCTGCGGACCCTGACGATCATCGACTGGGCGCTCAAGACCATCAACCGCGACCGCGCCAAGGTCAACGAAGAACCACTGGATATCGCGTTTATCCCGCTGGACGACAAGCCGACCTACACCTTGCTGCAAAAAGCCGAAACCACGGCGGTGTTCCAGCTTGAATCCCGCGGCATGAAAGAGCTGATCAAAAAGCTCAAGCCCGACTGCCTGGAAGACTTGATCGCACTGGTGGCGCTGTTCCGTCCGGGCCCGCTGCAATCGGGCATGGTGGATGACTTCATCAACCGTAAGCACGGCCGCGCCGAGTTGGCGTACCCGCACTCCGATTACCAGTACGAAGGCCTCAAGCCGGTATTGGCGCCGACCTACGGCATCATCCTGTACCAGGAACAGGTGATGCAGATCGCCCAGGTGATGGCCGGCTACACCCTCGGTGGCGCGGACATGCTGCGGCGTGCCATGGGTAAGAAAAAGCCCGAGGAAATGGCCAAGCAGCGCGGCGGTTTCATTGAAGGGTGCGCCACCAACAATATTGACGCCGACCTCGCCGGTAACATTTTCGACCTGGTAGAAAAATTCGCCGGTTATGGCTTCAACAAATCCCACTCCGCCGCCTACGGCCTGGTGTCGTACCAGACCGCCTGGCTGAAAGCCCACTACCCGGCGCCGTTCATGGCTGCGGTACTCTCGGCGGATATGCACAACACCGACAAGGTCGTGACCTTGATCGAGGAAGTGCGCACCATGAAGCTGCGCCTCGACGCACCGGACGTGAACGCCTCGGAGTTCAAGTTCACGGTGAACGACGAAGGTCGCATCATCTATGGCCTGGGCGCTATCAAGGGCGTGGGCGAAGGCCCGGTGGAAGCCATCACCGAAGCGCGCCAGGACGGGCCGTTCAAGGATTTGTTCGACTTCTGCGCGCGGGTTGACCTCAAGCGCATCAACAAACGCACCCTCGATGGCCTGATCCGCAGCGGCGCACTCGACCGTCTTGGGCCGTATTTTCATGATGAGCCGAAGGCTTACCAGGCGAATATCGACCGCAACCGCGCGGTGCTGCTCACCGCCATGGAAGAAGCGATCAAGGCCGCCGAACAGACCGCTCGGACCCACGACAGTGGCCATGCCGACCTGTTTGGCGGGTTGTTCGTCGAAGAAGATGCCGATGTGTACGCCAACCATCGCAAGGCCAAGGAGCTGACCCTCAAGGAACGCCTCAAGGGTGAGAAAGACACCTTGGGCCTCTACCTCACCGGCCACCCGATTGACGAATATGAAGGCGAAATCCGCCGCTTCGCCCGTCAGCGCATCATCGACCTGAAACCGGCGCGGGATACCCAGACCGTCGCCGGCATGATCATCGCCCTGCGGGTGATGAAAAATAAAAAAGGCGACAAGATGGGCTTTATCACCCTCGACGACCGCTCGGGCCGGATCGAAGCGTCGCTGTTTGCCGACGCCTTTCACTCTGCGCAGTCGCTGCTGCAGACCGACGCCATGGTGGTGGTGGAAGGGGAGGTCAGCAACGATGACTTCTCCGGCGGCCTGCGTCTGCGGATCAAGCGGGTGATGAGCATGGAAGATGCACGCACCAACCTGGCCGAAAGCCTGCGCCTGAAGGTGAAAACCGAAGCCCTCAAGGGCGATCAGCTACGCTGGTTGGGTGACCTGCTCAAGCGTCATCGCGGCGCTTGCCCGGTGACCATGGAGTACACCGGCAACGACGCCAAGGCGATGTTGCAGTTCGGTGAGACCTGGCGAATTGATCCTGCTGATGGCTTGATTCAAGCTTTGCGTGACCAGTTCGGCCGTGACAACGTCTTCCTCCAATACCGTTGACGGTCAGAGCGCCTGACCTCGGCTGAACATTTAATCTCGACCTAAACGCGCCTCTCCCTTAAGGTAGGGCGCGAATAGACAACCGGCTGGCCAGGCAACCCTTGGCCGTCGACCCAAGACGGACGCTTATGAACCCGAATTTTCTTGATTTCGAACAGCCGATCGCTGACCTGCAAGCCAAGATCGAAGAACTGCGCCTGGTCGGCAATGACAATTCGCTGAATATCGGCGATGAGATCGCTCGCCTGCAAGACAAGAGCAGCACGCTCACCGAAGACATCTTCGGCAAGCTGACCAGTTGGCAGATCGCGCGCCTGGCCCGCCACCCGCGCCGTCCGTACACCCTGGACTACATTCAGCACATCTTCACCGAGTTCGACGAGCTGCACGGCGACCGCCACTTCTCCGACGACGCGGCCATCGTGGGCGGTATCGCTCGCCTGGACGACCAGCCGGTCATGGTCATCGGTCACCAGAAAGGCCGTGAAGTGCGCGAGAAAGTGCGCCGCAACTTCGGCATGCCGCGTCCGGAAGGCTACCGTAAGGCCTGCCGTTTGATGGAAATGGCCGAGCGCTTCAAGATGCCGATCCTGACCTTTATCGATACGCCGGGTGCTTACCCAGGTATCGACGCCGAAGAACGCAACCAGAGCGAAGCCATTGCCTGGAACCTGCGCGTCATGTCTCGTCTGAAAACCCCAATCATTGCCACCGTGATCGGTGAGGGTGGTTCTGGCGGTGCACTGGCCATCGGTGTCTGTGACCAGTTGAACATGCTGCAATATTCGACCTACGCGGTGATCTCGCCGGAAGGTTGCGCCTCGATCCTGTGGAAAACCGCAGAAAAGGCGCCGGACGCTGCCGAAGCCATGGGCATCACAGCCGATCGCCTCAAGGGCCTGGGTATCGTCGACAAAGTGATCGCCGAGCCATTGGGCGGCGCCCACCGCGACCCGGCCGCCGCCGCCGCCACTATCCGTGCCGAGTTGGGTTCGCAACTGGCGATGCTCAAGAAGCTGGATAACGAAGCGCTGCTGGCCCGTCGCTACGAGCGCCTGATGAGCTACGGCCTGTAAGCCGACGCCGTAATTTAATGTGGGAGGGGGCTTGCCCCCGATTGCAGGGTCTCAGTCACCACATCTCGTGACTGACCCACCGCTATCGGGAGCAAGCCCCCTCCCACATTTGCTTTGTGTATGCTTGGTCAACGTATTCCAGATTTGCGGCGGTAACGTTTGATGAAACCAACCTTGCCCGCCAAGCTCCTGCAAGCCCTGTCCCCCTGGCGCAACGCCCCGGCCTGGCATATCGCTTTCTCGGGTGGGCTTGATTCCACTGTCCTTCTGCATCTCCTGGCCATCCTGGCAAAATCCGAAACATTACCGCCCCTCAGCGCTGTCCATGTCCACCATGGTCTGCAGGCTGTTGCCGACGCCTGGCCAAGCCATTGCCAGTCGGTGTGCGACAGCCTGGGCGTACCCTTGCGGGTTATGCACGTGCACGTGCCGCCCGGCGCCAGCCTTGAGCGTGCCGCCCGTGAGGCGCGTTACCAGGCGTTTACCGAAGTGGCCAGGGAGGGGGAAGCAGTGCTCACTGGCCAACATCGTGATGATCAAGCCGAAACGCTGCTATTCCGTCTGCTGCGCGGTGCTGGGGTGCGCGGGCTCGCCGCAATGCCTGCGCATCGTCCGTTGGCGGGTGGTTTTCTGGTGCGGCCGTTGCTGGATGTCTCGCGCGCCGAGTTGGAAGCCTATGCCGGTGATCATCAACTCAAGTGGATTGAAGATCCTTCCAACGCCGATCCACGCTTCTCCCGTAATTACCTGCGGCACCGCGTGATCCCGACGTTGACGGAGCGTTGGCCCCAAGCCGTCTCCAGCCTGGCCCGCACTGCCGAGCACCTCGGTGAGGCCGAGGCGTTGCTGGGCGAGTTAGCCTGCATGGACCTGCAAGCCGCCGATCAACCTTCACGGTTTCCTTGGCTGCTTTTGCCATCATTGGCCCTCGGTCCACTGCGCGAACTTTCCGATGCTCGCCAGCGCAACGCCCTGCGCCATTGGCTGGCTCCGCTGACCCGGTTACCCGACAGCGACCATTGGGCTGGCTGGTATTCCCTACGTGATGCCAAGGGGGACGCACAGCCCTTATGGCGTCTTGCCGATGGGGAATTGCACCGTTGCGGCGAGCGCATCTGGTGGCTGCCTGGCGTCTGGTCGGAATTTTCCCACGGGTCGGTGAGCTGGCCTGATCCGCGAAACCCACTAGAGTTACCCGGCAATGGCCTGCTGAAGATAATCGGCAAGGCGCCCGAAGGCCCTTTAGAAGTCCGTTATCGCCAGGGCGGTGAAATGCTCGATGTGCCAGGCCGAGGCCAGCGCGACTTGAAGCGTCTGCTTAATGAATGTGGAGTGCCAGTGTTCGTCCGTGGCAGATTGCCGCTGCTCTATCAGGGCGAGCAATTGCTCGGCGTGCCTCACCTCACTGGACTCCGGGGAGCACCGCGCGAAGGCTGGCAATTAGATTGGATACCACAGACCTGCGATCAAGGTTTGAGCTGATAGCGCCTTTCCGGTAGACTACGCTCCCTTCTTGATACAACTTCTGTGGATTCGCCTGAATCGCAGCAGTTGCCGATTACCAAGCAGTCTTTGCTGGGCGATTCCAAAAAATGTGTAGCGATCAACGTACCGGTGTTTCATTGCTGGTCTGTCACAACGCGGCGGTTTTTTTGAAAGGTGCACTGTGATTAATGCAGGTGATCGGGGGCTTCGGCCTCTCTTCGCTTTCCCCGGCGGCTCGGACCGCTTTAACGCAGACTTCTAGGGTTTTTCATGACGCGCTACATATTCGTCACGGGCGGTGTTGTTTCTTCATTGGGGAAAGGCATTGCCTCCGCTTCATTGGCGGCCATCCTGGAGGCGCGGGGGCTTAAAGTCACCATGCTCAAGCTGGACCCGTACATCAACGTCGACCCGGGCACCATGAGCCCGTTCCAGCACGGTGAAGTGTTCGTCACACACGACGGCGCCGAGACCGACCTGGACCTGGGCCACTACGAGCGGTTCATCCGCACGACCATGACCCAGAACAACAACTTCACCACCGGCCGTGTCTACGAGCACGTGCTGCGCAAAGAGCGCCGTGGTGACTACCTGGGTGCAACCATCCAGGTGATCCCGCACATCACCGACGAAATCAAGCGCCGCATCATCAAGGGTGCAGGCGATGCCGACGTGGCGATGGTCGAGATCGGTGGCACCGTGGGTGACATCGAATCCCAACCGTTCCTCGAAGCTATCCGCCAGCTGCGTTTCGAAGTCGGCGCCAAGCGCGCGATGCTGATGCACCTCACGTTGGTGCCGTACATCGCCACCGCCGGCGAGACCAAAACCAAGCCTACCCAGCACTCGGTCAAGGAACTGCGTTCCATCGGCCTGCAGCCGGACGTGCTGGTCTGCCGCTCCGATCACCCGATCGACATTTCCTCGCGTCGCAAGATCGCGCAGTTCACCAACGTTGAAGAACGTGCGGTGATCGCCCTGGAAGACGCCGACACCATCTACAAGATCCCGGGCATCCTGCATTCCCAGGGCCTGGATGATTTTGTGGTCGAGCGTTTCGGCCTGCAGTGCAACGGCGCGGACCTGTCCGAGTGGGAAGCTGTGGTTGACGCCAAGCTCAACCCTGAGCACGAAGTCACCATCGCCATGGTCGGCAAGTACATGGAACTGCTGGACGCGTACAAATCGCTGATCGAAGCGATGAGCCACGCGGGCATCAGCAACCGTACCAAGGTCAACCTGCGCTACATCGATTCCGAAGACATCGAGAACCAGGGCACCGCGTTGCTCGAAGGTGTCGATGCGATCCTCGTTCCAGGCGGTTTCGGCCTGCGTGGCGTGGAAGGCAAGATCACCGCCGTGCAATACGCTCGTGAGAACAAGGTGCCGTACCTGGGCATCTGCCTGGGCATGCAAGTGGCCGTTATCGAATTCGCCCGTAACGTGATGGGCTGGAAAGACGCCAACTCCACCGAGTTCGACAGCAAGAGCGGCCACCCGGTCGTGGGCTTGATCACCGAGTGGGAAGACGCCACCGGCGCCGTCGAAACCCGTACCGAAAGCTCCGACCTGGGCGGTACCATGCGCCTTGGCGCGCAAGACTGCCTGCTGGAGCCGGGTTCCCTGGTTCACGACTGCTACGGCAAGGACGTGATCGTCGAGCGTCACCGTCACCGCTACGAAGTGAACAACAACCTGCTGCCGCAAATCAAAGAGGCTGGCTTGAAAATCTCCGGTCGCTCCGGTGATGGCGCGCTGGTTGAAGTGGTCGAGGCCCCGGATCATCCGTGGTTCGTCGCTTGCCAGTTCCACCCAGAGTTCACCTCGACTCCACGCGACGGTCACCCGTTGTTCAGCGGTTTCGTCAAGGCTGCACTGACGCAACACCAGAAGAAGGCGTAAACCTGATGGCCCAGAAGATCATTCGCGTAGGCGACATCGAGATTGCCAACGACAAGCCCATGGTGCTGTTCGGCGGCATGAACGTGCTGGAAAGCCGTGACATGGCGATGCAGGTCTGTGAAGAGTACGTCAAGGTCACCGAAAAACTGGGTATCCCTTACGTGTTCAAGGCCAGCTTCGACAAGGCCAACCGTTCGTCCGTGACCTCCTATCGCGGCCCGGGCCTTGAAGAAGGCATGCGGATCTTCCAGGACATCAAGCAAGCCTTCGGCGTGCCGATCATCACCGACGTCCACGAGCCTGAACAGGCTGCCGTGGTCGCCGAGGTGTGCGACATCATCCAACTGCCGGCCTTCCTGTCGCGCCAGACCGACCTGGTCGTTGCGATGGCCAAGACCGGTGCTGTGATCAATATCAAGAAAGCCCAGTTCCTCGCACCCCAGGAAATGAAACACATCCTGAACAAGTGCGTGGAAGCGGGTAACGACCAGTTGATTCTCTGCGAGCGTGGTTCGAGCTTCGGCTACAACAACCTCGTGGTGGACATGCTCGGTTTCGGCATCATGAAACAGTTCGAATACCCGGTGTTCTTCGACGTGACCCACGCGCTGCAAATGCCCGGTGGTCGCGCCGACTCCGCCGGTGGGCGCCGTGCCCAGGTACTGGACCTGGCCAAGGCCGGCATCAGCCAGTCCCTGGCTGGCCTGTTCCTGGAAGCCCACCCGGACCCGGACAACGCCAAATGCGACGGCCCATGTGCCCTGCGCCTGGACAAGCTGGAACCATTCCTGGCCCAGCTCAAGCAGTTGGACGAACTGGTCAAGAGTTTTCCGACGGTAGAGACCGCGTAAGCGTTGATTCTCCGGTAGACTTTCCCACGCTTTACGCTCAGGCCTACGGGCCTGAGCCTTGTCGCCTGCAAGCCTGCCCCGTTGTTCCACCCTTGCGGTCGGTCAAAAGATTTCCTTCAGCTGCGTCGTTTTCGTCAACTTTGGAGTGTTTACAACAATGGCAAAAATCGTCGACATCAAAGGTCGTGAAGTTCTCGACTCCCGTGGCAACCCCACCGTCGAAGCCGACGTGCTTCTCGATAACGGCATCATCGGCAGCGCCTGCGCGCCGTCCGGTGCTTCCACAGGTTCGCGCGAAGCGCTGGAACTGCGTGATGGCGACAAGAGCCGTTACCTGGGTAAGGGTGTCCTCAAGGCTGTAGCCAACATTAACGGCCCGATCCGTGACCTGCTGCTGGGCAAAGACCCGCTGGACCAGAAAGCCCTGGACCACGCGATGATCAAGCTCGACGGCACTGAAAACAAAGGCAGCCTCGGCGCCAACGCCATTCTCGCCGTGTCCCTGGCTGCTGCCAAGGCCGCCGCCCAGGACCAGGACCTGCCGCTGTACGCCCACATCGCCAACCTGAACGGTACCCCGGGTGTCTACTCGATGCCGGTTCCGATGATGAACATCATCAACGGTGGCGAGCATGCCGATAACAACGTCGACATCCAGGAGTTCATGGTGCAGCCGGTCGGCGCCAAGACCTTCTCCGAAGGCCTGCGCATGGGCACCGAGATTTTCCATCACCTCAAAGCCGTACTGAAAGCCCGTGGCCTGAGCACTGCCGTAGGTGACGAAGGTGGTTTCGCACCGAACCTGGCGTCCAACGAAGATGCACTGAAAGTGATCTCCGAAGCCGTGGCCAACGCCGGCTACACGCTGGGCACCGACGTGACCCTGGCCCTGGACTGCGCCGCCAGCGAATTCTACGAAGATGGCAAATACAACCTGTCCGGCGAAGGCCAGGTGTTCAACTCCGAAGGCTTTGCCGACTACCTGAAGGGCCTGACCCAGCGCTACCCGATCATCTCAATCGAAGACGGCCTGGACGAGTCCGACTGGGATGGCTGGAAAATCCTCACCGACAAGATCGGCGAAAAAGTCCAGTTGGTGGGTGACGACCTGTTCGTGACCAACACCAAGATCCTGAAAGAAGGCATCGACAAAAAGATCGCCAACTCGATCCTGATCAAGTTCAACCAGATCGGTACCCTGACCGAAACCCTGGAAGCCATCCAGATGGCCAAGGCTGCGGGCTACACCGCTGTGATCTCGCACCGCTCCGGCGAAACCGAAGACTCGACCATCGCCGACCTGGCCGTGGGCACTTCGGCGGGCCAGATCAAGACCGGCTCCCTGTGCCGCTCTGACCGTGTGTCCAAGTACAACCAATTGCTGCGTATCGAAGAGCAACTGGCCGGCAAAGCTAAGTACAACGGTCGCGGCGAGTTTCGCGGCTGATCGGTAGATGGTAAAAAGTCGGCAGATTGCGTCGGAAAATTCACGATAGTGAACATTTCGGCGTTAATCTGATGGCTATCAAGCACAAGCCTGGTTCTTCCAGGCTTCGTGCTATCAGTTGCTGTAAAAGTTTTGCATGGCGTGTTTTTTCACTGGATACCCGATATTCGATGCGCAGTCCCAATTGGTTGTTCCTCGTCTTGCTCTTGTTGCTGGCTGGCCTGCAATACCGCCTATGGGTAGGTAATGGCAGCTTTGCGCAAGTAAAAGACCTGACCCAGCAAATTGCCGACCAGCACGCCGAGAACGAACGCCTGCTGGAGCGCAACCGCGTCCTCTATGCCGAAGTGCTTGAGCTGAAAAAAGGTACCGAGACCGTTGAAGAGCGGGCCCGTCATGAGTTGGGCATGGTCAAGGAGGGCGAAACCCTCTACCAGTTGGCCCAATGAGCCACCGTTTGCCGGCCTTCTGGGCCGTGATACCTGCCGCGGGCGTCGGTGCCCGTATGGCTGCGGACCGTCCCAAGCAATACTTGCAGTTGGGCGGACGTACTATTCTCGAACACAGCCTTGGCTGTTTTCTCGACCATCCCAGCCTCAAGGGGTTGGTGGTCAGTCTTGCTGCTGATGATCCGTATTGGCCCAGCCTGGCGTGTGCCGCGGACCCTCGTATCCAACGTGCGGACGGTGGTTCGGAGCGCTCGGGCTCGGTGCTCAATGCCCTGCTGCAGCTCAATGCCCTGGGCGCCAGCGATGACGATTGGGTGTTGGTGCATGATGCGGCGCGGCCTAACCTGAGCCGTGATGACCTGGACAAGTTGCTGGCCGAGTTGGCGGACGATCCGGTAGGCGGCCTGCTGGCTGTGCCGGCCCGCGACACCCTCAAACGCGTCGACAAGCAGGGCCGGGTGGTGGAAACCGTCGACCGCAGCTTGATCTGGCAGGCCTACACGCCGCAGATGTTCCGCCTGGGGGCCTTGCATCGCGCGTTGGCTGACAGCCTGGTGGCCGATGCGCTGATCACCGATGAAGCCTCAGCCATGGAATGGTCCGGGCAGGCGCCGCGTTTGATCGAAGGGCGGTCGGACAATATCAAGGTGACCCGGCCGGAAGACCTGGAGTGGCTGCGGTTGCGGTGGGCCAATCGACGGTAGTCAGTTGCACCAGGTCGACTTCATCGCAGGCAAGCCAGCTCCCACATTCGATCACCTTCTCTCCAGACAGCTCGGTCAAATGTGGGAGCCGGGCTTGCCCGCGATGAGGCCCGCTTAGACACCCAATACTCAACCGCCGTACTCCGGCCGCTCGGCCAACCCCTCTTTCAAGAAATCCACCAACTTCCTGACCTTCGGCGACAAGTGCCGTTGTTGCGGATACAGCGCCCACACCGCCGTATTCGGCGGCTGATGCGCCTCCAGCAGCGACACCAATGCGCCGCTGTGCAGGTGCTCCAGCACGTAATAGTCGGGCAGTTGGCACAGCCCCACCCCTTGCAGCGCCGCATCCAAAACCGCTTGCCCACTGTTGCAGCGCCAGTTGCCCTGTACCCGTTGGGAAAATTCCCGCCCGTCCTGGGCCAATTGCCAAATGTCCGAGCTGCCGATCAGGCAGTTATGCCGACTCAATTCCGACAAGCTGTGTGGGCGTCCGTACCGGGCCAGGTAGGACGGCGACGCGCACAGGTACATGCGTCGGGGTGCGAGGCGGCTGGCGACCATGCGCGAATCCTGCAAGCGTCCCAGGCGAATCGCCAGGTCGAGGCCTTCGTGCACCAGATCCAGTTGGCGGTTGCTCAGTTCGATATCCACCCGCAATTGCGGGTACAGGCCCATGAACCGCGTCACCAGTGGCACGATGAAACGCTCGCCATAAGCCACCGCGCAGGTCATGCGCAACATCCCTTTCGGTTCGCTGGTGAGGTCACCCACGGCGCGCAGGGCTTCTTCGCGGCCATCCTGTAAGCGCTGGCAATGTTGCAGAAATGTCTGACCCGCTTCAGTCAGGGTCACCTTCCGGGTACTGCGATACAGCAACCGTGTTTGCAGGCGCTCTTCCAGGCGTGCCACCTGGCGGCTGATGTGGGACGAAGACACACCCAGCCGCTCGGCAGCCGCCGTAAATTGGCTGCATTCGGCGACGGCAACGAATTCATCGATGCCTTCCCAGCGGTTCTCCAGCATGTTGATTGTCCCTGTACAGCAATAAAGTTTTGCTTTTGCCTGGATTATTAATCATGGAGGCATGTTTTACACTCTCTCCATCAGTTTTTAACTCCCTGGAGAAACCTGGATGATCAAGTCCCGCGCTGCCGTTGCCTTTGAAGCCAAGAAACCCCTCGAGATCGTGGAAGTCGATGTGGCCATGCCCAAGGCGGGCGAAGTGCTGTTGCGTGTGGTCGCCTCCGGGGTTTGCCACACTGACGCCTACACCCTTTCCGGCGCTGACCCGGAAGGCATCTTCCCGTCCATCCTTGGCCATGAAGGCGGTGCGGTGGTCGAAGCCATCGGCGAAGGCGTGACTTCGGTGGCGGTCGGCGACCATGTGATCCCGCTGTACACCCCGGAATGTGGCAAGTGCAAATTCTGCCTGTCGGGTAAGACCAACCTGTGCCAGGCCATTCGTTCCACCCAAGGCAAAGGCCTGATGCCGGATGGCACCACGCGTTTCTCCTACAAGGGTCAGCCGATTTTCCACTACATGGGCACCTCGACGTTCTCCGAGTACACCGTGCTGCCGGAAATTTCCGTCGCCAAGATTCCTAAAGAAGCACCGCTGGAGAAGGTCTGCCTGCTTGGCTGCGGCGTCACCACCGGCATCGGTGCGGTGATCAATACCGCCAAGGTCAAGCCGGGCGACACCGTGGCCATCTTCGGTCTCGGCGGTATCGGCCTGTCAGCCGTGATTGGTGCGGTCAAGGCCAAGGCCGGCCGTATCATTGCGATTGACATCAACCCGGCCAAGTTCGAGATCGCCAAGCAACTGGGCGCCACCGACTGCATCAATCCGAAAGACTATGACCGCCCGATTCAGGACGTGATTGTCGATTTGACTGATGGCGGCGTGGACTTTTCCTTCGAGTGCATCGGCAACGTGCAACTGATGCGTGCCGCGCTCGAGTGCTGCCACAAGGGTTGGGGCGAGTCGGTGATCATCGGCGTTGCCGGTGCTGGCCAGGAAATCTCCACGCGTCCATTCCAACTGGTGACCGGTCGCGTCTGGCGTGGCTCGGCGTTCGGTGGCGTACGCGGCCGTACTGAATTGCCAAGCTACGTGGAAATGGCCCAGACCGGCGAGATTCCGCTGGACACGTTCATCACACACACGATGGGCCTGGAAGACATCAACAAAGCGTTTGACCTGATGCATGAAGGCAAGAGCATTCGTACCGTCATCCACTTCTGAGGTCGGCCATGAGTCTGGAAAACCTGTCGTGCCAGAAGAGCTTCGGCGGCTGGCATAAACGCTACAAGCATCACTCGGATGTGCTCGGCTGCGACATGACCTTCGCCGTCTACCTGCCGCCGCAAGCGGAGCAGGGCGGCAAGCTGCCGGTGCTGTACTGGCTGTCCGGCCTGACCTGCACCGATGAGAACTTCATGCAGAAAGCCGGTGCCCAGCGCATGGCTGCGGAACTGGGGTTGATCATCGTGGCGCCGGACACCAGCCCGCGTGGGCCAGGTGTACCGGGCGACCCGGATAACGCCTGGGATTTCGGCCTGGGCGCAGGGTTTTACCTGAATGCCACGCAGGAGCCGTGGGCCAAGCACTATCGGATGCATGACTACGTGGTGCAGGAATTGCCGGCATTGGTTGAAGCGCATTTCCCGGCTTCGGACAAACGCGGCATCAGTGGCCACTCCATGGGCGGCCACGGTGCGTTGGTGTGTGCCTTGCGCAACCCCGGGCGTTACCTGTCGGTGTCGGCGTTTTCGCCGATCAACAACCCGATGGATTGCCCGTGGGGCCAGAAAGCCTTCTCCCGTTATCTGGGAGAAGAACGCTCCAAATGGCGCGAATGGGATGCCTGTGTGCTGATCGGCGAAGCCTCGGAAAAGCTGCCACTGCTGGTGGATCAGGGCGACCGCGACGATTTCCTCGCGGTGCAGCTCAAGCCCGAAGCCTTGGCGCAAGCGGCCAAGGCGGCGAACCATCCACTGGAACTGCGCCTGCAGCCTGGCTACGACCACAGCTACTTCTTTATCGCCAGCTTCATCGAAGACCATTTGCGACATCATGGTCGTGCTTTGCTCGGTTAATGTGAGGCAAAAGTAGGTAGAATCACGCCCTGAATTAAATCGGGGCGTTTTTTTATGCGTATTGGCCACGGCTACGATGTGCACCGTTTCGCTGAAGGCGATTTCATCACCCTGGGCGGCGTGCGCATTGCGCACCACCATGGGTTGCTGGCTCATTCCGACGGCGACGTTGTATTGCATGCCTTGAGCGATGCCTTGCTCGGCGCGGCGGCGCTGGGCGATATCGGCAAGCACTTTCCGGATACCGATCCCACCTTCAAGGGCGCCGACAGCCGTGTCTTGCTGCGCCATGTGGTCGGCCTGATCCACGCCAAGGGCTGGAAGGTCGGCAACGTCGATAACACTATCGTGGCCCAGGCGCCGAAAATGGCCCCGCATATCGAATCCATGCGCGCACTGATTGCCGCAGACCTGCAAATTGAATTGGATCAAGTCAACGTGAAAGCCACCACCACCGAAAAGCTCGGGTTCACCGGTCGTGAAGAGGGCATTGCGGTGCACTCCGTCGCCTTGTTGCTGCGCGCATGAACGATCTGCAACTGCTGGGCCCGCGTGCCTATGGCGAGGCCCTGGGCAGCGCGGTCCTGAAGGCCACGGCTGAAGATTTCCAGGTCGACGAAGTGCTCGATATTCCGCTTACCGGCGAAGGCGAGCACCTGTGGTTGTGGGTTGAAAAGCGCGGGCTCAACACTGAGGAAGCCGCGCGGCGTATCGCCAAGGCGGCTGGCGTGCCGTTGCGCACCGTCAGCTATGCCGGGCTCAAGGACCGTCAGGCGTTGACCCGCCAGTGGTTCAGCGTACAACTGCCGGGCAAGGCCGATCCGGACATGAGCGGTGCGGAAAACGACACCCTCAAGATCCTGAAAACCGCCCGCCACAAGCGCAAGCTGCAGCGTGGCGCGCACTCGGCCAACGGTTTTACCTTGCGCCTGACCCAATTGGCCGGTGATACCGCCGCCATCGACGCGCGGCTGAAATTGATTGCCCAGTACGGCATTCCCAACTATTTCGGCACCCAGCGTTTTGGCCACAACGGTGGCAATGTCGTCGACGCGCGGGAATGGGCGGCGCGCAAGGCCCTCCCGGAGCAGCGCAATGTGCGTTCGCGGTTGTTGTCAACCGCGCGTAGCTTCCTGTTCAACAAAGTGCTGGCGGCGCGCGTCGCCGACGGTTCCTGGCAGCGCGCGCAAGTGGGCGATCTGTTGGCGTTCACCGACAGTCGCAGCTTTTTTCCGGCGGGGGAGGCTGAGTGCAGCGACCCGCGCCTGGCGATCCTGGACCTTCACCCCACCGGCCCGCAGTGGGGCGAGGGTGATTCTCCGGCGACAGGCGTCACGTTTGAGTTGGAGCAGGCGGTTGCCGCCGGTGAAGCCGACCTGCGTGATTGGCTGGTGAATGCCGGCATGAGCCAGGAACGTCGCATTCTGCGACTGCCCATTGGCGGGTTGACGTGGCATTATCCCGGGCCTGACATTCTGCAATTGGAATTCGTCCTGCCGGCCGGATGCTTCGCCACTGTCTTGGTGCGCGAGCTTGTTGATCTGGTGCCGGTGGGGCAGACGGACAGCCCATGCGTATTCTGATATCAAACGATGACGGTGCCACCGCACCCGGTCTTGCCGCGCTCTATGGTGCGCTGGAAGGTTACGCCGAGTGCGTGGTGGTTGCCCCCGACCAGGACAAGAGCGGCGCCAGCAGTTCGCTGACGCTCGACCGTCCGCTGCACCCGCAGGTTCTGGCCAATGGCTTTATCAGTGTGAACGGCACCCCCACCGACTGCGTGCACCTGGCGATCAACAGCCTGTTGGATCACGAGCCGGACCTGGTGGTGTCGGGCATCAACCTCGGCGCCAACCTGGGCGACGACGTGCTGTATTCCGGTACGGTGGCGGCGGCGCTTGAAGGGCGCTTCCTCGGCCGGACCTCGTTTGCATTTTCGTTGGCATCGCGCCAATTGGACAACTTGCCCACCGCGGCCTATTTCGCACGCAAGCTGGTGGAGGCCCATGGCTCCCTGGACCTGCCGCCGCGCACGGTGCTCAACGTCAATATTCCCAATTTGCCCCTCGACCACATTCGCGGCATCCAGCTTACGCGCCTGGGCCATCGCGCCCGTGCGGCAGCACCGTTGAAGGTGGTCGACCCGCGTGGCAAGGAAGGCTATTGGATCGCGGCAGCGGGCGATGCCGAAGACGGTGGCCCAGGCACGGACTTTCACGCGGTGATGCAAGGCTATGTGTCGATTACCCCGTTGCAACTTGATCGCACCTTCAGTGATGCCTTCAGTAGTCTCGATGGCTGGCTGGAGGGGCTGCGCTGATGGCTCGTGAACAAGACGACCTGCTGCGCCGGGGCATCGGGATGACCTCCCAGCGCACCCGTGAGCGTTTGATCCAGCGCCTGTACGAAGAGGGGCTTTCCAACGCCCAGGTGTTGGAAGTGATCCGGCGTACGCCTCGGCACCTCTTTGTCGATGAAGCCTTGGCCCATCGTGCCTATGAAGACACGGCATTGCCCATCGGCCATAACCAGACCATCTCCCAGCCTTATATGGTTGCGCGCATGAGTGAGCTGCTGCTGGCGGCGGGGCCGTTGGACAAGGTGCTGGAGATCGGCACCGGTTCCGGCTACCAGACGGCCGTGCTGTCGCAACTGGTGGAGCGGGTGTTCTCGGTGGAGCGCATCAAGGTGCTGCAGGATCGCGCCAAGGAACGCCTGGTGGAGCTGAACCTGCGCAACGTGATATTCCGCTGGGGCGATGGTTGGGAAGGGTGGCCGGCACTGGCGCCGTACAACGGGATTATCGTCACCGCCGTGGCCACTGATGTTCCGCAAGCGTTGCTCGACCAGCTGGCCCCGGGCGGGCGCCTGGTCATCCCGGTGGGGTCCGGTGAAGTGCAACAATTGATGCTTATTGTCCGTGAAGAGAATGGCTTTTCCCGACATGTATTGGGGGCCGTACGATTTGTTCCGTTACTCAACGGCCCGCTGGCCTGATCATTTCACGCTGGCAGTGAATTCTGTCGGTGAGGATGTGTCTTACGGCGGGGTCTATCAAATCAACATGATGGGCAGATCGATTCAACGCACTGAATGATTCGTTTCAGTCGCGTGACGGTAAAACTTCAATGCCCAGTTATACTTGCGTCATATTTCAAGCCTGATACAGGCGTTCATGTTCAGCCACCACAAAGGGAGCGGCGGGTGAGTCTCACAGGTCTTGCGCAGCGTATGAGTAAAACAAGTTTTCAGCGACTGGTGCTTGGCCTTGTCTTTGGTTCCCTTCTGGTAGGGTGCTCCAGCTCGCCAAGCAGCGGTGCGCGGGTCGTTGACCGCAATAACGCCGCGCCGCAAAAGCCGACGGTAACGACCGGGCAATACGTGGTGCGCAAGGGCGACACGCTGTTCTCGATCGCCTTCCGATATGGCTGGGACTACAAGGCGCTCGCAGCCCGTAACAATATTCCCGTGCCTTACACGATACATCCGGGTCAGACGATTCGCTTTGACGGTCGCACCGGTTCTACCCCTACGGCAGTTGTGACAAACACCGGATCTTCGCCGTCGTCTTCGATCAAAACCACCATCATCACCCGGCCTGCCGGTACCGCTTCGCCGAGTGTTGCGAACAAGCCGGCACCCGCGCCGTTGCCCCCTGCAGGGCCTGCGCCGACCGGTTGGGGATGGCCCTCAAATGGAGTGTTAATTGGGAAATTCTCTTCAAACGGCAGTTTGAATAAAGGCATTGATATTGCCGGGGATTTGGGACAGCCTGTTTTAGCTGCGTCTGATGGGACGGTGGTGTACGCCGGGAGTGGTTTGCGGGGCTACGGCGAGCTGGTCATCATCAAACACAGCGATACCTACGTCAGTGCTTACGGCCACAACCGTAGGCTGTTGGTTCGGGAGGGGCAGCAAGTCAAAGTCGGACAGACAATTGCCGAAATGGGGTCAACTGGTACAGACCGGGTGAAACTGCACTTTGAGATTCGCCGTCAAGGGAAGCCTGTAGATCCGCTGCAATTCCTACCCCGTCGTTGATGTGTTGCACAGCCTGTTCCTCGCGTAGAAGGAACAGGCTCCAGCGTTGCCAAGGATAAAGGCGTCGCTTGAGCTTGAGGTCGAACTCACCAAAGGACTATAACAATGGCTCTCAGTAAAGAAGCGCCGGAGTTTGACATCGACGATGAGGTTCTCCTTATGGAGACCGGTATCGCTACGGAATCGATGTCGAATGAGGGACCTGCTGTACCTTCAGTTCGCACCAAATCCAAGAACTCCACCGCGTTAAAGCAACACAAATACATTGATTACACGCGGGCGCTCGATGCGACCCAGTTGTACCTCAATGAAATCGGCTTTTCCCCTCTGCTGACCCCCGAAGAAGAAGTCCATTTTGCGCGCTTATCGCAAAAGGGTGATCCGGCTGGGCGCAAGCGCATGATTGAAAGCAACCTGCGCCTGGTGGTGAAAATCGCCCGACGCTACGTCAATCGTGGGCTGTCCTTGTTGGACCTGATCGAGGAGGGCAACCTGGGCTTGATCCGGGCGGTGGAGAAGTTCGACCCTGAGCGGGGCTTCCGCTTCTCGACCTATGCTACCTGGTGGATTCGCCAGACCATCGAACGGGCGATCATGAATCAGACCCGCACGATCCGGTTGCCGATCCATGTGGTCAAGGAGCTCAACGTCTACCTGCGGGCAGCGCGCGAGCTCACTCAAAAACTCGATCATGAACCCTCGCCCGAAGAAATCGCCAACTTGCTGGAAAAACCGGTAGGGGAGGTCAAGCGCATGCTTGGTCTTAACGAGCGGGTGTCTTCGGTCGACGTCTCGCTGGGTCCGGATTCGGATAAAACCCTGCTGGACACCCTGACGGATGATCGTCCTACGGATCCTTGCGAGCTGCTGCAGGACGTTGATCTTTCCCAAAGCATTGACCAGTGGCTGTCGGAACTCACTGACAAGCAGCGTGAGGTGGTGATTCGCCGCTTTGGCCTGCGTGGTCATGAGAGCAGCACGCTGGAGGACGTAGGCCTGGAGATCGGCCTGACCCGTGAGCGGGTGCGGCAAATCCAGGTGGAAGGGCTCAAGCGCTTGCGCGAGATTCTGGAGAAGAATGGTCTGTCGAGTGAGTCGTTGTTTCAATAACGACACAGCTTGAATGCTTGAATGTGGGAGGGGGCTTGCCCCCGATAGCAGTGTGTCAGTCAATGCAAGTATCGACTGCTACGCCGCCATCGGGAGCAAGCCCCCTCCCACATTTTTTGTGTCAGGTATCAAATGGGTGTTAATACCAAATTCCAGGCATAAAAAAACCCCGCTTTTAAGGGCGGGGTCTTTTCGACTAAGTCAGTACAAGTTAGATAACTTGAACTTCTTCAGCTTGCATGCCTTTCTGACCGCGGGTAGCGATGAAAGAAACCTGTTGGCCTTCTTTCAGGCTTTTGAAGCCGTCGGATTGGATAGCTTTGAAGTGAACGAACAGGTCGTCACCGGATTGTGGAGTGATGAAGCCGAAGCCTTTTTCATCGTTGAACCACTTAACGGTACCAGTTTGGCGATTAGACATGGTGTATCTCCTTGGACAAAGTTAACTGCGACTCAGGAAAAGCCCTGGCCGAGACTGAGTGCAAAGAGCAGGAAAAATTCTTGGAGATGGTTGGATCGAAATTCAACATATCGTGTAGAGATTCTCAGTGACACAAGCAGCACAGTGGCGCCACCTTAACCCTTTTTCCGGGACGTGCCAATGGTATTTCCGAAGGTTTCTCTATTTTCGTGACTGGCGGTGGTATTTACAGGCGCCGGTTGCGGCAATACGGGGCCCGGCCCCGCTGGCTGAACCTTATAGCTGCCGGCACATTCATCAAGAAAAGATCCACGCCCTTTGAACCCCAACGCCGGCCCCGGTAAGATGCCACACAGATTTTTCCACCTCGCTATTCAGGACACCCGCCATGAGCATCAAATCGGACAAGTGGATTCGCCGCATGGCGCAAGAGCACGGCATGATCGAGCCCTTCGTTGAGCGCCAGATTCGTGGCGAAGGCGATGACCGCGTGATCTCGTACGGCGTTTCCAGCTACGGCTACGATGTGCGTTGCGCCGATGAGTTCAAGGTGTTCACCAACATCAACTCGGCGATCGTCGATCCGAAGAACTTTGACGAAAAGAGCTTCGTCGACGTGAAAAGCGACGTGTGCATTATCCCGCCCAACTCCTTTGCCCTGGCACGCACCGTGGAGTTCTTCCGTATCCCCCGCGACGTGCTGACCATTTGCCTGGGTAAAAGCACCTACGCGCGTTGCGGCATTATCGTCAACGTGACGCCGCTTGAGCCTGAGTGGGAAGGCCACGTGACCCTGGAGTTCTCCAACACCACCACCCTGCCTGCGAAGATCTACGCCAACGAAGGCGTGGCGCAGATGCTGTTCCTGCAGTCTGACGAGGCCTGTGAAGTGTCCTACAAAGACCGGGCCGGCAAGTACCAGGGCCAGCGCGGCGTCACCTTGCCACGCGCTTGATCGAAAGGTCCTACGCGTAAAGGGAATTAGTCCGCAGAAAGTGACTCTATTGGGTGTACTGCCTCGGTGCGTGCAAAACGCGCCGAGCCACGCTTGAGGAGTGCCTTATGAAGATTGACCCGCGAATCAGCGCAGAACTTGCCCGGCTTGAACCCAACCAGATTGGCGTTCTGGCCTGGTCCCTGATGGCCGACCCCGCGTATGCGGGCGGTATCCCCGGCCAACCTGATGAAGATTGGCCCCAGCAGCCCACCGAGCCCGGTGAGCCAACCCTTCCGGATGAGCCGCCTCCCGCGCCGGTCGCCTGAGGCACGGAAGGCGGGTCAGCGAACCTGCCACACCTGGTGATCGCCGATGACAAAGATTCGGTGGTCATTGTCCTGATCGACTGCATACCCCCCGGTAAACGCCCCAAACGCCGGTAGCAGGCTGACGCGCGTGCCGAACTGAAAGCACGGCAGGCGCAGGCTCTGCCGGCCCTTGCCGCGCAAGCGATACACCGGGTGCACATGCCCCGCCAGCACATGGTGGCTGGCATGGGCGTGCGGTTCGTGTTGCAGGGCGAAAGGCCCCATCAGCAGTGGCTCCGGCACTACGTCGATCCTCAAGTCAGCCGGTGGGTCGCCCGCGCGTTTATCGTGATTACCGCGAATCAAGGTCATCGACAGGTCGCAATGACGTGCTCGCCAGGCTCTCAAGGCGCTGAGGGTACCGCTGGCGTGGGAGCCGGGCCCATGCAGGAAGTCGCCGAGAAAGATCACGTGTGCGCACGGCACGGCCGCCAACAGCCGATCCAGGCGCTGCAGGTTCTCGGTGGTGGTGCCTTGCGGTACCGGCTGGCCCAGGCTGCGGTAGGCCGATGCCTTGCCAAAGTGTGCATCGGCGATCAGCAGGCACTCGCGCCCCGGCCAGTAGAGCGCCTTATCCGCCAACAGCCACAATTCTTCGCCCTCCAGCGTGACTGAGCACACCATCAGCGTTTGCCGTTATCGGCGACTTTTTCCAAGTCCTTGACCATCCGCGCAATGCGCTCCGAGAGTTTTTCCGAACTCATGCTTTCGCGCATCCGTTCTACCAGCAGCGGGAAGGCCAGGGGTGTAGGACGTTCAATTACATGCAAGTCCAGTGTCAGCGCCGAGAGGCGAAGCAAGGTCTCTTCCAGCCGACGAATATCCAGCTCATCGCGCAGGACTTCTTCACCCGCCTGGGCCAGCAACAGGTTCTGCGGGTCATATTGCTTGAACACCTCAAAGAACAGCCCGCTGGAAGCTTGCACTTGGCGCGTGCTTTTCGGCGCGCCGGGGTAACCGGCAAACACCAGCCCGGCGATACGCGCAATCTCGCGAAAGCGGCGCAGGGCCAGTTCTCCGGCGTTCAGGCTGGCTGCCACGTCTGCCAACAACTGCTTCGGGCTCAATAGCGCCTCATTCAGTAAGCGTGGCCAATCCACCTCGGTGGCGCTGAGCAACTCCAAGCCGTAATCGTTGACGGCAATCGAGAATGTCACAGGCTGCTGCTGGCTGACCCGCCACGCCAATAGGCTCGCCAGCCCCAGGTGCACCTGGCGGCCGGCAAACGGGTAGAGGAACAGGTGCCAGCCCTCCCGCGATTTCAAGGCTTCGGCCAGCAAGTGTGTGCGCGTCGGCAAGCCGGACCAGCGCAACTGCGTCTGCAGCAGCGGTTGCACCGCCTGCATTTCCGGGCCCTCGTAGAGCCCGTGCGCCGCCGCATCGAAGCGCTCCACCACGGCTTGGGCCAGCTCATTGGAAAGGGGCATGCGCCCGCCATTCCAGCGCGGTACCGCGGCTTTTTTGGCGCTGCTGCGGCGCACATAGGCGGTCATGTTTTCCACTCGCACCAATTCCAGCAGGCGGCCGGCAAACAAGAAGCCATCACCCGGCTTGAGCCGTGCAATAAAGCCTTCTTCAACGCTGCCCAGGTTCTTGCCGCCGCCGCCCTTGCTCCAGAATTTCAGCTGGATGCTGGCGTCGCTGACAATGGTGCCCACGCTCATGCGATGGCGGCGCGCAAGCCGGGCATCGGGAACACGCCAGATGCCATGCTCGTCCGGCTCCACGCGGCGGTAATCCGGGTAAGCGGTCAGCGATAAGCCGCCATGCCGTACAAAGCCCAGGGCCCAGGCCCAATCGGCCTCGGTGAGGTCACGATAGGCCCAGGCGCCACGGACCTCCGCCAGCAGCGCCTGCGGCGTAAAGCCACCGCCGAGGGCCATGCTCACCAAATGTTGTACGAGCACATCCAGCGGCTTGTGGGGCGATTCGCGGGCTTCGATACGCCGCTCTGCAATGGCGTCCTGGGCCGCAGCGGCTTCCACCAGTTCCAGGCTGTGGGTCGGCACCAGGGTCACCCGCGACGGCCGTCCGGGTGCATGACCCGAGCGCCCGGCGCGTTGCATCAGACGCGCCACGCCTTTGGCCGAGCCGATTTGCAGCACGCGCTCCACCGGTAAAAAATCCACCCCCAGGTCCAGGCTGGATGTGCACACCACTGCCTTCAGCTGACCGTCTTTCAACGCCCGCTCCACCCAGTCGCGGGTCTCGCGGGACAGCGAGCCATGGTGCAGGGCAATCACCCCGGCCCAATCGGGCCGCGTCTCCAGCAACGCCTGATACCAGATTTCCGACTGCGCCCGCGTGTTGGTAAACACCAGGCAACTGCTGCTGGCGTCGACTTCGGCGACCACCTGCGGCAGCATCTTCAAGCCGATATGCCCGGCCCACGGAAACCGCTCGGCGGTGGGCGGCAGCAAGGTGTCGACGTGCAACTGCTTGGTCGTTTGCCCCTGTACATTAATCCCGTCCCCTTGTGGGACCAGCACCTCCAAGGCGTGGGACTGGTTACCGAGGGTGGCCGAAATGCCCCACACCATCAGTTCGGGATGCCAGCGCCGCAGCCGCGCCAACGCCAGTTGCAACTGTACGCCACGCTTGTTGCCGATCAGCTCATGCCATTCATCCACCACCACCATGCGCAGGTGCGCCAGGCTCGTTTCGCTGTCGGCGCGGGCGAGCATCAGGGTCAGGCTTTCCGGGGTGGTGACCAGCGCGGTGGGCTGGCGTCGGGTTTGCCGGGCGCGTTCGCTGCTGCTGGTGTCGCCGGTGCGCAGGCCGACGCTCCAGGGAATCTGCAAGGCCTCGAGCGGCGCTTCGAGGGCGCGTGCGGTGTCGGCGGCCAACGCACGCATGGGCGTGATCCACAGCACGGTGAGCGGCTCTGCCGGTGGTTTACGTTTACCGGAGGCCGGCGGGCGGGTTGTGGCGAAACGATTGAGGGCGGCAAACCACAGGGCGTAGGTTTTGCCGGCGCCGGTGCTGGCGTGCAGCAAGCCCGACTGGCCGTCCTTGACCGCCGTCCATACGTCTTTCTGGAAGGCGAACGGCTTCCAGCCTTTGGCGGCAAACCACGTTTTGGCGAAGTCGAGGGGTTTTGCCATGCGGCAGCGAACGCTCTGGAGGGTCTATTCCACAGACCCTCCAGGCGTCGCAAAGGTTTACTTCAAATTGCCGCTCAGGAACTGTTGCAGGCGCTCGCTCTTGGGATTGCCCAGCACATCCTCTGGCGCGCCTTGCTCTTCCACCAGGCCCTTGTGCAGGAACAGCACCTGGCTGGACACCTTGCGCGCAAAGCTCATTTCGTGGGTCACCATGATCATGGTGCGGCCTTCCTCGGCCAGGCCCTGGATCACCTTCAACACTTCACCCACCAGCTCCGGGTCGAGGGCCGAGGTGGGTTCGTCGAACAGCATCACTTCCGGCTCCATGGCCAGGGCGCGGGCGATGGCCACCCGTTGCTGCTGGCCACCGGACAGGAACGCCGGGTATTGGTCCGCTACCCGTCCCGGTAAACCCACCTTGTCCAGGTAGCGACGGGCGCGGTCTTCGGCGTCCTTCTTGCTGCAACCCAGCACCCGGCGCGGGGCCATGGTGATGTTTTCCAGCACGCTCATATGGCTCCACAGGTTGAAATGCTGGAACACCATCGCCAGCCGCGTGCGCAGGCGCTGCAGTTCGGCATCGTCGGCCACGCGCATGCCATGGCGGTCGCTGACCATGCGGATCGCCTGGCCGTCGAGGGTCATGGCGCCGTCGTTGGGGGTTTCCAGGAAGTTGATACAGCGCAAAAAGGTGCTTTTGCCCGAGCCGCTGGCGCCGATCAGGCTGATCACATCACCGGTCTTGGCCTTGAGCGAGACACCTTTGAGCACCTCATTGTCGCCATAGCTTTTATGCAGGCCTTCAACGGTCAATTTGTACATGGGGCGTGCATCCTCAAGGCGAAAGTAGATAGCCGCTGCGGTAGGCCTCGGTGCCTGCGACATGGCCGATGACCATCCCGGCAGTGGCCATACGGCGCAGCGAACGGGCGTAAAGCAGTCCGGCCTTCTGGCAGTGCACGGGCGTTACGCGGTCGGTAATGGGGTCGATGATTTCGGCGATCAGTTGCCCGGCTTCCAGGTATTCACCGGGCAGGGCGCTGAATACCAGCAGGCCGCCCACCGGTGTCGCCACGGGTTCGACGCCCGCCAGCGGCGTAGCGGGGTAAGGCAGTGCCGGCAGCGGCGCTACGTCGCCGGTGATCGCGCCGAAGTGGATCAGGTAGTCGATGATTGCCTGGCAGTCGAGGGCGGCCAACCCATGGTTGACGTCGCCCTGGCCGCGCAGCTCGACGGTCACCGAAAAGCTCCCCATGGGGATCGGGAAGCGCGTGCCGAAACGTTGCTGCAACTGCCACCACACCAGGGTGAAACACTCATCGAAGGACTGCCCGCCGGAGTCGGTGGCGAGCAAATTGGCCTCCGAGCCGAGATAGCGCGCCAGCGGTTCCACCTGCGGCCAGGATTCGGGCGTGGTGTAGAGGTGCGCCACGGCTTCGAAGTCGCAATGCAGGTCCAGCACGATGTCGGCGTCGCAGGCCAGGCGTTGCAACACCAGGCGTTGGGAGTGCAACTGGGTCTCCGCGATTTGCATGGCCAGGGCAGCGCTCAACGCGGCGCGAATCAGTTCGACATTTTGTTGCGGGTTATCGCCGAGCGAGCCCTCGACCTGATCGCCGACGGTATCGCTGAGGTCGACAAACAGGCGATTGAAGTTCTGCCCGCTTTCCAACTCGTAGCGGCCCAGCGGGATATCCATCAACACCTGTTCCAGGCCCACCGGGTTGGCGATGGGCACCAGCACGATTTCGCTGCGCAAGCGCCCGGCGGCGGCCAACTCGGCCAGGCGCACCTTCAAGTGCCAGGCCACCAGCATGCCCGGCAGTTCATCGGCATGCAGCGACGACTGGATATAGACCTTGCCTTCGGCGTGTTCGGGGCCGAAGTGGAAACTGTGAATCTGCCGCGCCGTGCCGGGCACCGGCGCGATCAGATCGTGTACCTGATGACGCATGAAGGCTCCTTAATGGCTTGGCCCGAGAAACGCCAGCCAGCGGCGCTCCGCCAGACGAAACAAACCGACCAGGGCAAAGGTCACGGTCAGGTAGATCAGCGCGGCGATGCCGAATGATTGGAACGTCATGAACGTGGCCGAGTTGGCGTCCCGCGCCACCTTGAGGATGTCTGGAATCGTCGCGGTAAACGCTACCGTGGTCGAGTGCAGCATCAAGATCACTTCGTTGCTGTAGTAGGGCAACGAGCGGCGCAACGCCGACGGCATGATCACGTAGGCGTACAGCTTCCAGCCGCTCAAGCCATAGGCCTTGGCGGCCTCGACTTCGCCGTGGGCCATGCTGCGGATGGAACCGGCGAAAATCTCGGTGGTGTAGGCGCAGGTGTTGAGCGCGAAGGCCAGGATCGTGCAGTTCATCGCATCGCGAAAGAACGCATCCAGCACCGGTTGTTCACGCACGGCGGCAATGCTGTAGATGCCGGTGTAGCAGATCAGCAACTGGATATAGAGCGGCGTGCCACGGAACAGGTAGGTGTAGAACTGCACCGGCCAGCGTACCAGCGGGTTGCGCGATACACGGGCGATGGACAGCGGGATCGACACCACAAAGCCGATGACCAGGGCGGCGCTGAGCAACCACATGGTCATCGCCAGGCCGGTGATGTGCTGGCCGTCGCTATAAAGGAAGGGGCGCCAGTATTCCTGCAAGAGTTCGATCATCGCACCGCCTCCCGTGAGCCTGCGGAGTAGCGACGTTCAAGACGACGCAGGACGAAGTTGGACGCGCTGGTGATCAACAGGTAGATCAGTGCGGCGAGCACCAGGAAGTAGAACAGCTGGTAGGTGCTTTTGCCGGCATCCTGGGCGGCCTTGACCAGGTCCGCCAGGCCGATGATCGACACCAGGGCCGTGGCCTTGAGCATCACCATCCAGTTGTTGCCGATACCCGGCAGGGCAAAGCGCATCATCTGCGGGAAGGTCACGTAGCGGAAGCGTTGCCCGCGCTTGAGGCCATAGGCCGTGGCGGCTTCCAGCTGGCCACGGGGGACGGCGAGGATCGCGCCGCGAAACGTCTCGGTGAAATAAGCACCGTAGATAAAGCCCAGGGTGATCACCCCGGCGCTGAATGGGTCGATCTCGATATATTCCCATTCCATGAAGTCGGTCAGGCTGGTGAGCCAGGTTTGCAGGCTGTAGAAAATCAGCAGCATCAGCACCAGGTCCGGTACACCGCGAATCAGTGTGGTGTAGAGCTGGGCGGGAATGCGCAGGAAGGGCAGGCTGGAAAGCTTGGCGCTGGCGCCGAGCAGGCCCAGCAATACGCTGACGGCCAGGGACAGCACCGACAACTTGATGGTCATCCAGGTGCCTTGCAGCAACAACGGGCCGAAACCCTTCAAGCTGAGTGCGCTCAGCCCGAGGGTTTGCAACAGTTCTTCGAACATAAATCAGGACCTATGGCGATAAAAAAGCGCCCCTTGAGAGAAGGGGCGCCCCAGGCATTATTTGCCGCTGTACAGGTTCAGATCGCCGAAGTGTTTCTTCTGGATGGTGGCGTAGGTGCCATCATCGTGTAACGCTTTGATACCTTTATCCAAAAGGGCCTTCAGTTCAGTGTTACCTTTTTTGATACCGATGGCGGTTTTCGATGGCAGCAATGGGTCATCGATGGCGGCGCTGACTTCGTAGCCGACACCGGCCGGGGACTTCAAGAAGCCCAGTTCGGCTTGCAGCATGTCCTGCACCGAAGCGTCGAGACGACCGGAAGTCAGGTCGGCATAAACCTGGTCCTGGTTGGCGTAGGCCTTGGTGGTTACACCGGCTTTATCCAACACGGCCTTGGCGTAGGCTTCCTGGATGGTGCCTTGCTCGTAGCCCACGGATTTGCCCTTGAGGGACTCTGGCGTCGAGTAACCCGCGCCTTTCTTGAACACCAGCGAAGTCGGGCCGGAGAACAGTTCGCTGGAGAAGTCGATGGCCTTCTCACGCACCGGGGTCACGGTCATGGACGAAATCACACCGTCGAACTTGTTGGCTTTGAGGCCTGGAATCATCCCGTCGAAGTCACTTTCGACCCACTTGCACTTCACTTTCAGTTCGGCGCAGATCGCATTGCCCAGGTCGATATCGAAGCCCACAAGGCTACCGTCGGCGGCCTTGGATTCGAACGGAGCGTAGGACGGATCGACACCAAAACGCAGTTCCTTGTATTCCTTGGCCAGCGCGGTACCGGCGGCCATGCACAGAGCCAGTGCAGAAAGGGTCAGCAATGCTTTTTTCATTATGTAATCCCTGGAAACCAAGATAAGCGCTTGTGGCGCGTTTAGGACTGTTACTGAACGGTGTCAGACGGATCACGAGTAGCAATTTCTGCACCATAGTTCCGAATGAGCGTTTTAAAAGGTGGGACAAGGGAGTCATGAGTGTAGGAGATGCCCGAAAATGGGCGTTGAAAATTGATCGCACCATTTCAGGTCATAAGGACATTCAAATGTGGGAGGGGTGGTGAATTTATGTCAGGCCAGAAGATCTTGCAGGGTGGCCAGGCTGTCGGCCTCCTCTATCGTCTTGTCCTGCCGCCAACGCAACATCCGCGGGAAGCGCACTGCAATCCCGCTCTTATGCCGCTTGGACAGGGCAATGCCTTCAAACCCCAACTCGAACACCATGCTTGGCGTCACGCTGCTGACCGGGCCGAACTTCTCCACGGTGGTCTTGCGCACGATGGCGTCGACCTTGCGCATCTCTTCGTCGGTCAGCCCCGAATAGGCCTTGGCGAAGGGCACCAGCGTGCGTTGGCTGCCGGGCGGGCCATCCCACACGGCAAAGGTGTAATCGCTGTAGAGGCTGGCGCGTCGGCCATGGCCGCGTTGGGCATAGATCAACACCGCATCGACACTGAAGGGGTCGACTTTCCACTTCCACCACAGGCCCATGTCTTTGGTGCGGCCCACGCCGTACAGGCCGTCGCGTGCCTTGAGCATCATGCCCTCCACGCCGAGGCTGCGGGAGGCTTCGCGTTGTTGTGCCAGGTCCTGCCATGTGGCGCCCGTCAGCAGTGGCGAGGGCATCAGCACAGGTTGGTTGCACTGGGCAATCACCTGTTCCAGTTGGGCACGGCGTTCGGCCTGGGTGTGGTTGCGCCAGTCGTCGCCCTGATGTTCCAGCAGGTCATAGGCCAGGACGGCGACCGGTGCATCGTCGAGCACCTTTTTGCTCAGGGTCTTGCGGCCAATGCGTTGTTGCAGCAGGGCAAAGGGCTGCACCGCGTCCTTCCAGACCACGATCTCGCCATCGATCACCGTGCCATCGGGCAGCCCACTGACCAGGCTGTGCAGTTCGGGGAAGCGCTCGGTCACCAGCTCTTCGCCCCGCGACCAGATCCACAGCCGGCCATCACGCTTGACCAGTTGCGCGCGAATGCCGTCCCATTTCCATTCCACCTGCCAGTCGACGGGGGAGCCGAGCAAGGCGTCGAATTGCTCCACCGGTTGCGCCAGCCCATGGGCGAGAAAAAACGGATAGGGCTGTCCGCCCCGTTGTGCATGTTCGTCGGATGATTCGGCGGCGATCAGCTTGAGGTAGCCTTCGGCTGTCGGTCGGTTGGATAAATCGGTGTAGCCCACCAGCCGCTGTGCCACGCGCTTGCTGTCGAGGTCGGCCATGGCTGCGAGCGCGCGGGTGACCAGCAATTTAGACACGCCGACGCGAAAGCTGCCGGTGATCAGCTTGATGCACACCATCAGGCTTGGCTGGTCCAGTTGCGCCCATAACGCCGGCAACCGTTCGGCCAGGTCCAGGGGCGACAGGCCACGCAGCGGCAGGAGTTTTTCTTCCAGCCATACGGCCAGGCCGTCCTCGGAGGTGTAGGTGGATTCCGGCAGGAGCAGGGAAATCGTCTCGGCCAGGTCGCCTACAGACTGGTAGCTTTCTTCGAACAGCCACGGTTCGATGCCGGACGCTTCGGTGGCCATGTCCCGCAGCAGGCGCGTGGGCACCAATTGCCGGGGGCGCCCGCCAGACAGGAAATACACGGCCCATGCGGCGTCTTCCGGCGGCGCTTGCAGGAAGTAGGTTTGCAGGGCTGCGAGCTTGGCATTGCTGGAGGTGGTGGCGTCGAGGTTGGCGTACAGCTCGGCGAAGGCTTTCATGCCGTGGCCTCTTCTTCGTCATCGCCGTATTCAGTGGTGAAGCCCTGGGCATCCAGGCCTTTTTCCCGCAGGTGGCGTACCAATACGCCGACAGAACCGTGGGTGACCATCACCCGTTCGGCGCCGGTTTGTTCGATGGCCCACAGCAGCCCGGGCCAGTCGGCGTGATCCGACAGCACGAAACCCCGGTCCACCCCTCGCCGTCGCCGGGTACCGCGCAGGCGCATCCAGCCGCTGGCGAAGGCATCGCTGTAGTCGCCAAAGCGCTTGATCCAACTGCTACCGCCAGCGGACGGCGGTGCGATGATCAGGGCCTGGCGCAGCAACGGGTCGGTCTTTTTGAAATCTCCGGCGTAGAGGGTTTCGGGGATGTAGATGCCGGCTTTGCGGTACACCCGGTTCAACGGCTCCACCGCACCATGGCTGAGGATCGGGCCGATGCTGGCATCAATGCCATGCAGGATGCGCTGGGCTTTGCCGAAGGAATAACAGAACAACACGCTGGCTTTGCCGGCGGCGATATTGGCCTGCCACCAGTCGTTGATCCCGGCAAAGATCTGCGCCTGGGGCTGCCAGCGGTAGATCGGCAGGCCGAAGGTGGATTCGGTGATAAAGGTGTGGCAACGCACCGGTTCGAAAGGCGCACAGGTGCCATCGGGTTCCACTTTGTAGTCGCCTGAAGCCACCCAGACTTCGCCTTGGTATTCCAGGCGCACCTGGGCCGAGCCGAGTACATGCCCGGCTGGGTGAAAACTCAGGGTCACGCCGTGGTGCACGAGTTGTTCGCCATAGGCCAGGGTTTGCAGGTTGATGTCCTGGCCCAGGCGCGAGCGCAGGATGCCTTCGCCGGGGGCGGCGGCCAGGTAGTGCTGGTTGCCGCTGCGAGCGTGGTCGCCGTGGGCGTGGGTGATGACAGAGCGTTCCACCGGGCGCCAGGGATCGATGTAGAAATCTCCGGCGGGGCAGTAGAGGCCTTCGGGCCGGGCGATGACAAGATCCATGGGCTGACCGGGGCGATGGGCTTATCAGGTATGAGGCGGGGGCGAGCGCAGAAGTTCTATCTGAATGCATGTGGGCCAAATGTGGGAGGGGGCTTGCCCCCTCCCACATTTGGATCCGGTTTCGTCAGGTGGAAGTCAGGTCACTTGCCTGGGGTCAGGGTCAACCTGGCCTTGCCATACACCTTCTCGAAGTTCTGCGGCTGCATCGGGAAGCTCAGGTATTGCGCCTTGAGCGATGGGTCGATGCCATTGGCGTAGTTCGGGCTCGCCGGGTTGCCGGATTGGCCGATACCACCTTGGCCCATCATCGGTTCCAGCTGGCCGAAGTCGACGATCATGCGCAGCGCCGGCACCTGGGTGGTGTTGAAGTCCTGGCCCCAGTTGTACGGCGCCGGGTTCAAGGTGTTGTGGTCGCCACCGGACGCCAGTGGGCCGCGAATCACTTGGCCGCTGGTGTTTTTCCAGGTGGTGCTGTGCAGCTTGCCCCACTGCCAGGCCTTGTGGTCAGCGCCCAGTTGGCTGTCGCCGGCGCTGATCGCGGCGGCCAGGCTGCGGGCGAGGATGGCGGGTTTGTCTTCTTTTTGCGCGGTGCGCACGTCGTCCCAGAACGGGCTGTCTTCGCGGCCCAGCAGGTGGTCGGCCTGGGCGGCATAGGACAGGTTGGCGTTGCTGACAAAAGCTTTCCAGCTGGCGCTGTTTTCCGGGCCCAGCTCGTCAAGGAAGATCTGCCGGGTGCTTTCCTGCAGGAACAGCTCGTAGAGCGCGGCGTCTGCGGAGGTGGACACCAGGCGCCCATCGAACGCCATCAGGCGCGTCAGCGCTTCCCGTGCCTTGGCCTGCTCGGCGGCTGGCAGCGCATCAATCGCCTGTTTCAGCGGTTGGGCCATGCCCGGTGCCTGGAACATGGTCTTGAGCTTTGCGGCGAAAGTGGTGGTCTGGTCGTACTGCATGGCGATCATGCTGCGGCTGTCGTGCTTGCCGGCATTGGCCAGTTGCGCCAGGCGCTCGCTGCGCTCCGGTGCATCCCAGGAGTTGGACAACTGCATGCCGTAGCCACGCGGCGCGGTGCGCTGGTTGGCGGTGCCGATCCAGCCTTGAGCCGGGTCCTGGTCATAGGGGTGCAGCATCGCGTCGGCGTAACCGTCCCAGTCAAAGCGCGTATCCCAGCCCGGCGAGGGCAGCAGGCCTTCGCCTTCGCGCCGGTTGGGGAAGCGGCCGGTGACCTGCCAGCCAATGCTGCTGGCGTCGGCGAAGATCATGTTCAAGGCAATGGCGCGAATGTTCCGGGTTGCGTCCGAGGCCTTGCCGGCGTTTTGCGCGCGGGAGAGGTCGAAGAACGCGTCGAGGCTCTTGTCATCCTTGAAGTCGGCGGTTTGCAGGGCCAGGCCCAAGCCGCTGGTCAGGGCCTGGCTGCTGTTGAGCAGGGCACCGTGGCGGGTTTCGTATACCACTTCGCGAATCGAGCGTTGGCCCTTGACGAAGAAGGTTTCGTTACGCACCGCTGCCGGCAGCCATTTTCCGTTGTTCTCGTAGTACAACGCGCTGCCCTGGCGTTTGACCTTTTCCAGGAACAGGTCCTGGGTATCGCCCTTGACCGTGCTCATGCTCCACGCCACGTTGCCGTTGAAACCGGACAACAGGGTCGGCAGGCCGGCAATCGAGGCGCCGACGGCCTGGTATTTCGGTGCGCGAATCTGCACGTAGTTCCACGGTGACGGCGCCTGCGGCTGGGCGGCGAGGTCGCCTGCCAGCAGGCTTTTGCCGCTGCGGCTGCGTTGCGGGCCGATGGCCCAGTTACTCGACGTGGTAACGCCCAGCGAGTTGAGGCTGCTCAATTGCTGGCTGACGGTGTCCAGCCCGGCCAGGCCGGTGATCTGGCTGAGGTTCACGCCCTTGAGTTTCTCGGCCTCGGCCAGAGGGATCGGCTCATCCGGCGCGCTCGGCGTCAGCCAGGCGAGTTTGTCCGCGCCGACTTTTTGCGCCAGCACCAGGGACGCAAGTTCTTCCTGCAGGTTGGTCGATTCGCTGAAATTCAGCAGGCAGAACAGCAGCGCCGAATCTTCCGGCTTCCAGTATTCCGGCTTGTAGCCGGTCTGGGCCAGGTCCGGCGGCAGCTTGTCGCGGTAGCGGAACAGGTAGGCGTTGACGCCACGGGCATACACTTCGAAGAAGCGCTTGAGGCGCGGCGACGAGGCGTTATACAGCTCGCCGGCGCTTTTTTTCAGATTGACCGCACGCATGAAACGGTCCACATCCAGCACCTCAGGCCCGGACATCTCCGCCAGGCGGCCCTGGGCCAGCAGGCGCAGGGTGACCATCTGGGTGATGCGGTCACTGGCGTGTACATAACCGAGGCTGAACAGCGCGTCGTGGAAGGTGTTGCTTTCGATCAGCGGCATGCCCTGGGCGTTGCGGCGTATCGAAACATTCTGTGCGAGGCCCTTGATCGGCTGTACGCCGGCAACGGGGGGCAGGGTGTCCTGGGTGCTCTGGAGCTGGCAACCGGCCAGGCTTAATGCACTGGCCACTGCCGCGGCAACGCCGAACCGGGGAAGAAAATGTGAGAGGGCTGGCGAGGCCATGGCAAAGCTCCTGCGGGGGGTAGCGTCAGTAAAGGCGCTACGTTAGTGAGCGCGGTGAAACGACGCAAGCAGGAGTTGTGTAAACACATGAGTACTTAAACTTAAGCCTGGCGCAGATCGGTGTGGGAGGGGGCTTGTGCCCTCCCACCTTGGCCTTCAGCGCAACTTACGCGCCGTGGCACTTCTTGAATTTCTTCTCACTGCCGCACGGGCAAGGGTCGTTGCGGCCAACGTCCTTCAACGCATTGCGCACCGGCTCCTGGTGAGCGTGGCCGCAGTTCGGGCCGTGGACATGGCCGTGGTCGTGATCATGGTGATCGTGATCGTGGTTGCAGTCAGGACCATGGACATGGGGTTGCTGAGTCATCGATGTCGCTCCGGGATAAAATCGCCGGGGATTATCTCGCCATTGTGGTTCACCTGCACGTCATAACCGATGAATAATCCGGTTTTCAGTTCCCCCTCCAGACGATACGGCACAGGCTTGTCGGGTTTTTTCAGCATCTGCACCACATCGCGGATCTGCGGCCAGAGGTTGGTGCGCACCGACACCTTGAAAAATGCATGGCCCTTGGGCGGTACAGTCAGCCATTCATTGGACTCGCCTTCGGTGAGCACAAAATCATCCAGGGTGACCTTGTAGATCAGCCCACGCACGGTCAGGTCCGAGTCGTCGCGGTTATCCACGCGAAAGTACAGCTTGAATTTCTGCTCCAGCAGCTTGGCCCGCACCACTTCGACTTTCACCAGGGAGACGTGGGGTGGGGGCGAATTGTCTTCGAACCAGGAGACGCAACCGGTCAGGCCAAAGATTAACGCCAGCATCAAGCTGTAGATCCGAAGCATGGCGTTGGTCCTGTGGTAGGGAATTAGAGGTAGCTGGAACAACACTTCTTGAATTTCTGCCCACTGCCGCACAGGCAGGCATCGTTGCGTCCGGCTTTGACTTCCACCGTGGGGTCGATGAAGTACCAACGCCCATCATTCTGTACGAAAGAAGACTGCTCGCGGTGGCTATGTTCACCGGTGCTGTCATGCCAGCGTGCGGTAAAGGTCACGAAGGCGTGTTCCGGCTGGCCGCCGAACACCTCGGAACTTTCAACCTCCAGGCCGAGCCAGGTGCTCTGGGCGCTCCAGGCGCCGATGGCTTCTCGGTCCAGGCCAGCCTGTTGCGCGGGCAAAGTGGTGGCGACCAGGTAGTCCACCAGGCCCAGCACATAGGCGCTGTAGCGTGAACGCATCAGGGCGCTGGCGCAGGGGGCCGGGTGCCCGGCGTGATAATGGCCGCAGCAGGCATCCAGCAGGTTGCCACTGCCGCAGGGGCAAATGGATGTACTCATTTGATCAGGTACTCTGCTAACAGTTATATGTGTTTTATTTTTCATAAATCAGTTGCTGACCTAAATTAACTTGTTTCGCTTACCCCAAGCGCGTGTTGCAAATTAGCGACCGCCCTCTGCCTCATTGCAGGTCTACGGCAAGCCTCTCATCAAGCGTTCGTCATAGGTGAAGGTTAGTCTATGAGGTCATGCTATACGCGCAAACAAGTATGAGCGCATAACCGATGTTTGAATCGCCCCGGGTTTTGTAGGCGCCTCTTTGCCTTAAGCAGTGGTGGGGGCTCCCTTTCCTGCTTCGACAATAAAATAAATACCTTAGATTTCAATGGGTTGAATGCCAGATGCGAGTCTCGCTCCAGTTCGTCACTGCAGGCGCTCACTAAGGTCTGTAGCCTGTCGATTCAGCAGAACCATGTTTCTGCTCGAAGTCCTGAAAAAGCTAACCGCCAATCACTCCAGCCATAACATGGCCGGGATGATTGGCGGTTTTGCGTTTTTATCGCTTTCCAAACTTCGAAACCAGCACCGCTCTCAGTTTGGGAATCGGGGAGCCGCTATGCCTGTCGATCCTTGTTCCGCCCGCTGCCTCTGTCCATTAGGCAGGTAAGGCCGCGCGCCGCAGCAAGGTGCTCGCTCGGCGCGCGGAGCGGTAGATCACCAGTTGAAGTTCACCGAGGTCAGCAGGGTGCGCTCGTCACCGTAGTGACAGGTGGAGAAACTGCACTCCGCGTAGCGCTTGTCGGTCAGGTTGCTGGCGTTGACGGTCACGTCCCAGTGTTCGTCGATCTGGTAGCGCGCCATGGCGTCGAACAGGGTATAGGCTGGCATGGCGGAATCCATGCCCGAGGCCTGTATTGTACCCATGTAGCGAGCGCCGGCGCCCACGCTCAGCTGCGGGATGCCCCAGTTGACGAAGTCGTAGCGGGTCCACAGGGCTGCCTGGTGGTAGGGCGTTTCGTCGGTACGTTGACCCACTTCGGCGGCGATTGCGCTCTTGGTGGTGCGTGCATCGGTATAGGCGTAGGTGGCGATCACGCTGAGTGCCGGGGTGACATCCGCCTTGGCTTCCAGCTCCAGACCGCGGGAACGTACCTCGCCGGTTTGGCGGTACTCGTCGGTAGCTGGATCCTGCTTGAGCACGTTGGTCTGGGTCAGCTCATAGACTGCTGCGCTGAGCAGCATATTGCTGTCCTTGGGCTGATAGCGCACGCCTACTTCGTACTGTTTACCTTCGGTGGGGGTGAAGGTCTGGCCGGTGACTTCTGCAACGGAAACCGGGAAGAACGACTCGCTATAGCTGATATAGGGCGCCAGGCCGTTGTCCGCCAGGTAGACCAGGCCCGCACGCCAGGTGGTGGCTTCGTCGCTTTGGCTGGCCTTGGCGCCATTGCGATGCGCCGTCTGCTGCTGGTCAGCCCAGTCGTGGCGGCCACCTACCTGCAGGACCCACTTGTCGCCGAACTTGATCTGATCCTGGAAATAGGCACCTTTTTGCAGCATATCCAGCTGCGAGCCACGGTCCAGGGCGGGGCTTCTGTTGACCACTACGGGCTGACCATAGTTGTAGCGACTCAGGTCCAGGCTGGGGGCTACGCCTCGGAAGTTATGGGAGTCGTAGGAAGTGTCATAGCCGTCGAAACCGACCAGAACGGTGTGCTCGACGCTACCGAGCTGCCATTTCGATTCGATATTGGTATCGCTGCCCAGGGTTCGAGCACGCTCACGGCGATCACTGTATTGCCTTTGCAGAATGCCGGTCGTGGCGGCCTGATTGATCACCGCGGCAGTGACTGCCGGATTACCGGTTCTGACCTGCAGGTATTTCCACTTCACATCGGACTCGGAGTAACGCAGCTTGTGATTAAGCGTGAAGTGCTCGTTGAAGTGGTGGGTGAATTCGTACCCCAGGGCCGACATCTCGCCATTCATGTCGTCGTAGCCCGGCTCGCCGATAAAGTCGTGGCGGCCGATCTTGAAGGCGCCGTCACCCACACCTTTGACCAACTGATAGGGCAGGGGCGCGGGGAAACGCGTATCGGTCTTCTGGTAGAAGGACAACAGGGTCAGCGATGTGTCTTCGTCAGGGCGCCAGGTCAGCGCCGGGGCGATGTAGATCTTGTCGTCGTTGAGATGATCCTGCTGGGTGTCGCTGTTGCGGCTGAGCAGGGTCAGGCGATAGCTCAGGGTGTCGCTACCGGGCAGAGCACCGCTGAAATCGGCGGCGAGCTGCTTGCGGTCATTGGAGCCCGCCTGCAGTTGCAGCTCATGAAGCGGCGTTTCGGTTGGGCGCTTGCTGACGCCATTTACCATGCCGCCGGGCGAGAGCTGGCCGTAGAGCACCGAGGCAGCGCCACGGATGACCTCGACGCGCTCCAGGCCATAAGGTTCCTGAATGCCGTCGTAGGAGTTGTTCTGCAGGCGCAGGCCGTCTCGCAGCGAGCCGCCGGTGGCGGATTCGACCGAGAAGCCGCGGATGCGGAAGCGGTCCGCAGTGCGGTTGAAAGAGGTCGCACTGGCGGTGAACCCTGGCGTGTAGCTCAACACCTGGGCCAACGTTTCCGCCTGGCGGTCGCGGATCTCGTCGCTCGTCACCACAGACAGCGACTGCGGCGTCTCGGTGATCGGCGTATCGGTCTTGGAAGCGCTCATGTTGCGTTTGGCTACATAGCCGACCACATGCTCGGTGGGCTGTTCAACGCTTTGCCCGGTAACGTTGATGGCATCAATCTCCACGGACGCAGCCGTGGGTGCCTGGTTAGTCTCAGCGGCATGCAGGCTGCCCGTGCCCAGGCTGGCCATGGCCAGTGTGAGTGCGGTAAGGCTGAAGGCTGGGCGTCGGGCGAAACGTTCGGGGCTTAGGTGCGTAACCTGGCGCATGGCGAAGGAACATCCTCTGGTCTTCTTGTATGTGTGCGCAATGCGGAGGACATTCTGTGATCCTTCACGCCAGTGCGCCGTGGCAGTCAGCTGTAGCGCGCGAACTCTACATCTAAATGAGAAAGATTTGTACTAGCTCACAATTTATTGTCATCACTAAGATATTACTGCAAGCTACTACGTATAAATATTCAAGGCCTGGACGCTGCCTGATAGGCAATGCCCGCCCTGAGCTGGATGAGATTCGCGGTGAACCCGCATGCCTGGCAAGCTGCGCGGGCTCTGAGCCAGGCGGGCGCTGGCGCAGTGGTTCGAATTCGAGTGTGTATGCATGTTGAAAGCAATGGGGCTTCAGCTTCAATTCGACGGATTGAAGGTGCTGAATGACATCAGTCTGACCATTCCCGAGGGCTGCTTTACCGCATTGATCGGTGCCAATGGTTGTGGCAAGACCACCTTGCTGAACGTGCTGGCGCGCATGCTACGACCAGCCAGCGGCGACGTACTGCTGCAGGGTAAGCCTCACGTTCAGCTCTCGCGACGTGATCTGGCCAGGCAAATAGCGCTGTTGCCGCAACGCACCGCTTCGCCTGCCGGGATAACCGTGCGCGAGCTGGTCATGCAGGGGCGCTACCCCTGGCAAAGCTGGTGGCAGCAGTGGAGTGACGCCGATCAGCAGGCGATCGACCGCGCCGTGGCACTGGCCGACGTCGGCATGCTGCTGGACCGCACCCTGACCAGCCTGTCCGGGGGGCAGTTACAGCGCTGCTGGATTGCCATGACTCTCGCGCAGGAGACCCCGGTCATCCTGCTCGACGAGCCCACCACCTTTCTCGACATCGCTCATCAGATCGCCTTGCTCGAACTGCTCGCCGAGCTATGTGACCAAGGGCGCACTGTCGTCGCGGTTCTGCATGACCTCAACCAGGCCGCGCGCTATGCCGATCAACTGGTGATGTTGCGCCAGGGCAAGGTGCACGCCCAGGGCACGCCTGCCGAGGTCTTCACTCCGGCCAACCTCAAGGCTGTGTTCGATCTGGATGCGCACATTCTCATCGATCCGCATTCCGGTGATCCTCTGTGCGTGCCGGCTTCGCCTGCTCGCCTGCGCGCGCTCGACAGCCAGGTAGCCCGATGACGGGTGGGTGGCGCTGGCCGATCTGGTTATCGATCTTGATCGGCATCGGCCTGGCGTCGACGCTGCACCTGGCAGTGGGGGCCAAGTCGATCCCCTGGAGCGATGTCTGGCAGGCGCTGCTGGCGTATGACCCGAGTAATTCTGATCACAGCGTCATCCGCGGTTCGCGCCTGCCGCGCCTGTGGGTGGCGATGACTGTGGGCGCCTGCCTGGGGCTGGCCGGCACGGTGATGCAGGCCGTGGGCGACAATCCGTTGGCAGACCCGGGCATCCTCGGCATCAACAGCGGTGCGGCCTTGTTCGTGGTCATTGGCTTGCTGGTGCTACCCGGCAACGACATGACCATGATTCCCCTGTTTGCCTTCAGCGGCGCTCTGGTGGCCGCCATCGGCGTCATGCTGCTGGCCGGGCGCACGCCCAATCCGGTACGCCTGACGCTTTCCGGGGCGATGATGGCCGCGCTGTTCGGCGCTATCACCGCGATTCTGCTGCTGCTCGATCAGCAGGGCCTGGACAGCCTGCGCCGCTGGCTGACCGGCTCGCTGGGTATCAGCGGGGCAAACCTGCCAAGCTGGCTCTGGCCCTACCTGATCGTCGGCATGTTGCTTTGCCTGATCAATGTGCGGGCGTTGAATGCCTATCGGCTGGGCGCGCAGGTGGCCTCCAGCATGGGCGTCAACCTGTTGCGGATGCGGCTGCTGAGTTTGGCGGCCGTGGTGCTGCTGTCCGGTTGCGCAGTGGCGTTGGCTGGCCCCATCGGTTTTGTCGGGCTGGTAGTACCGCATGCGGCGCGGCTGCTGGTTGGCCACGACCTGCGGCAGCTGCTGCTGGCTACGCCGCTGCTGGGTGGCTTGCTGCTGGTGCTGGCCGATGTAGTGGCGCGCACCCTGGTGAGCCCTTACGAACTCAACACCGGCATCGTCACCGCGCTGATCGGCGGCCCGGTGTTCGTCGCGCTGGTGCTGAGGAAGCTCAAGTGAGTCGCTGGCTGACCACGCCAAGGCGTTGCCCCGGGTTGCCCTGGGTCGGCCGACCCATCGATGTGTTGGCGGCGTCTGTGCTGCTCTTGTTGCTGACGGGCCTGACGCTGTACGCGGCGGGCGTAGGTAGCTACACGATGGGCATGGCTCAGCTCTGGCAGGGCCTGTTCGCCGATGAGAAGGCGCTGTCGGCCAACGTGCTGTGGGAGTTGCGCCTGCCGCGCATCCTGCTGGCGATACTCGGGGGCGCGGCGATGGCTCTGGCTGGCGTGTTGATGCAGTCACTGACGCGCAACCCACTGGCTGCCCCGGGATTGGTCGGGGTGGAGGCGGGCGCCAGCGTCACCATGTTGCTGATCCTGGTGCAGTGGCCGGAGGCCTTGCCGCTGCCGCTCTATCCTCTGGCAGCGTTGCTCGGCGGTCTGGCGGTGGCGCTGTTTATCGTCGCGCTATCCTGGCGCGGTGGCATTGCCCCGCTGCGCCTGATTCTGGTTGGCGTGGGGCTGACGGCCATGCTCGGTGCCGTCGCCGATCTGCTGATCACCTACGGCAATATCGATCGGGTCGAATCGGCGCTGATGTGGCTTGGCGGCAGCCTGCATCGCAGTGGTTGGCCGCAGGTGCAGAGCCTGCTGATCTGGCTGCTGGTGGCGGGCATGCCCCTGTTGTTCTGTCATCGCCAGCTCAATCTCCTGCAACTGGGCGAGAGCGTGGCGCTCAGCCGCGGCCTGAATGCACCGCTGATAATGCTCTTGCTGTTGCTGTGCAGCGTCACGTTGACCGCAGCAACGGTGGCCAATATCGGCGTTATGACCTTCGTTGGCCTGGTCGCGCCGCACCTGGCGCGGCAGTTGTGCGGTGACCGGCATGGCGCGTTGTTGCCGCTGTCGGCCCTGTTCGGGGCCGTACTGGTTCTGTTGGGTGACACTCTGGGGCGCGCCTTGCTGCCGCCGTTGCAACTGCCGGCCGGTCTGGTGGTGGCGATTATCGGTGCACCTTATCTGTTGGTTTTGCTGGCGCGGCAACGCAACCGTTGACGCGTCGTCACTGAAGGACATGTCGAAGATGATGGTGAAGTTCAAAGCCCTTTCCCTGATAGCCTGTGTACTGCTGGGCCTGAGTTCGATGCAGGCTGTCGCCGCCGACACCCGTGTGTTCGAGAACCGTTTCGGCCGTGTCGAAGTGCCGGTCGCACCGCGTTGCGTGGTATCCCTGCATGACCTCAGCCTGACCACCCAACTGCTCGAGCTGGGCATAACCCCTTGCGGGTCCACGGGGCGCAAGAAGCTGTTCTCGGATGTGTTATTCCGTGGCGCTCAGCAGCGCTTCGATGTCTCCGGCATTCGCTATGTCGGTTCGCACCAGTCGCCCGATCTCGAGGCCATCGCGGCGCTCAAGCCTGACCTGATCGTCGGGCTGTCCTATCACCAGGACCTGAAAGAGCGCCTCAGCAGCATTGCCCCGGTGGTGCTGCTGCCGGCGCGCGAGGCCGACATCAAGACTTACGCCAAGGAGCTGGCCGAACTGGTAGGCAAGCAGCAGCGCTACCAGAAGCTGCTGAACGAATACCAATGGATCGTCGGCGAATTCGCCAAGCGGGTGAAGGAGCCGGGGCGTATCACGGTAACCACCCTGGAGGTCTATCCGGATGGTTTTCAACTGATCGGCCGTTCCGGCATGGATGACGTGATCGCCGACTTCGGCCTCGGGCGCGTGTCGGCCTTCAAGGAGGCGCGTCAGAACGTGCCTTACAGCCTGGAGCGCATTGGCGACTTCGACAGTGATTTCATCATCGATACCTATGAGGAAATGCTCGGTTCGGAGGCTGGCACCGAGGCCTTCCGCCGTTCGCCGCAGTGGCAGAACCTGTTCGCGGTGAAGAACCATCAGTTCCTATATTTCAACCGCAGTCGTTTTGCCGACACCATGCAGGGCATGATCGGCTCTGCCTACCTGCTGCTGTCGCATATCGGCGAACGCGATTACAACCTGCAGGAAAAGTGAGCCAGCCAGCCTGGGTAAGCGGCTACGGCCGCCCAGGTGATGGCTAAATAATGCCTCGGGCTCTGCTGCTTCGCGGCTTGTGTGCAGCAGTAAGTGCCCGAGATTTCAAGTTTAAATAATATTAATTCCTGTTTGATAATGAGTCAGCTTTGCGATAATTTTGTGCGTCTCGTCAGTAGCACCAAGGAACGCAGATGCTTACCGATTTGCTCAACCGTGCAAACCATTCACTCGATGAGGTTCAGGCGGGTGTCGAGGGACCGCTGCCCTTCGTGTTGCGCGCCCCAGTGCCCGGCGACTCCTGGCGTGATCACGCAGAGCTGATCCGGCGTGCCGCCGACAGCGACCTGCAGACCACCGGTGGCATCCTCTTTCGCGATTTCGCCTTCCGTGACGCCAACGACTTCGAGGATTTCACCCGCAGTTTCGGTCACGAGCTGCTGACCTACGACTACGCCTCCACGCCACGCACCAAGCTCAACAGCCGCGTCTATACCTCGACCGAATACCCCGCTCACCAGGTCATTCCGCTGCACAACGAGCAGTCCTACTCGTTGAACTGGCCGATGAAAATCTGGTTTCACTGCATCCAGGCCGCGCCGGTCGGCGGTGAGACGCCTATCGCCGACAGTCGCCTGATCTATCAGCGCATCGATCCCGCCATCCGCCAGCGTTTTGCCGACAAGCGCCTGATGTACGTGCGCAACTACGGCAATGGTCTGGATCTCTCCTGGCAGCAGGCGTTCAGCACCGAGGACCGCAGCGAGGTCGAGCGCTTTTGTCGGCTCAGCCACATCGACTTCGAGTGGAAGGACGACGGCGAGCTGCGTACGCGCCAGGTCTGCCAGGCCGTCGCGCAGCACCCAGTCACCGGGGAGTGGGTCTGGTTCAACCAAGCGCATCTGTTCCACATCTCCAACCTCCCGGCAGCGCTACGCGAAACCCTGGTGTCGATCGTCGGCGAGGAGGGCGTGCCGCGTAACGTCTTCTACGGTGATGGCTCGCCCATCGAGCTGGAGGCGCTGGAGCATGTGCGCGATGTTCTGCAGCGCACCCAGATCAGCTTCCCCTGGCAGGCGGGCGATGCGCTGATGCTCGACAACATGCTGGTCGCCCATGGTCGCTCCACCTTTCAGGGGGAACGCAAGGTGGTGGTGGCCATGGCCGAGCCCGCCTCGGCCGTCTGACGCTGAATAATCCTCGAAGCCACTGCCAGGTTGGCTGACCTCGAATCCTCACGATGAAGGACGACACATGTTCGATCGCCTGATGCATGACTGCTGGCTGCGCGGTATCCGCATGTCCGCGAGCGAAGGCTGCCTGATGATTTCCACTGGCTTGCCTGAGGCCCTGAGTACCGAGCTGGAGCGTGAGCTGCAAGCGCGCAGTGCGGAAATCCTGGCCTGGTTGGCGCGCCACCCGGACTACTTCCAGGCGCGCCCGCTCAACGATAACGAGCAGGCCCTATGGTTCCTGCAGCGTATGGAGCCCGGCAGTTGCGCCTACAACATCGCCCTGGCCGGGCGTATCAGGCCGCAGTACCTCTGGGCGGATCTGCCGCATCGTCTGGAGCGGGCCTGGCAGACGGTGCAGCAGCGTTATCCGCACCTGTGCAGTGCCTATGTCGAGCGTGATGGCGAGTTGCTGCAGTGGGACAGCCGCCCGCAGCCCACCTCACTGCAATGCGAAATCTGGCAGGACGCGGATGCGGCCAGTGTGCAGCAACGTGTCATCGAGCTGGCCGACAAACCCTTCGATCTGGCTGCCGGTGAGATCAGCCGGCTGGTGCTGTTGAGCAACCAGTTGGGCGACCGTGTCGAGCACACGGTGCTGCTGGGCATCCACCATATCGCCTCCGACCTGACCACCTTCGACGTGCTGTTCAGTGAGCTGTTCTCCCTGGTCGATGGCGACGTGCTTGCCGATGTCGACCCCGAGGCCTATCGCAACTGGTGCAGCGCGTTGTACCTGCGCAGCGAGGCGATCGAGGCCGAGGAACTGACCTGGTGGCAGGCGCAGCTGGCCGATGCGCCGACGTTGGAGCTGCCCACCGACTTCGCCCATGGCAGCACCCAGGGCTTCGAGGGCGGAGAGCTGTCGTTCCATTTTGGCGCGGACAACAGCGAGCGGCTGCTTGCGGTCGCCAAAAGCCTTGGAGTGACGCCCTACGTCTATTGGTTCTCACTGTTCCAGCAATTTCTCGGGGTGCTGTCCGGGCAGGATGATTTCGTTCTCGGTACGCCCAGTGGCTGGCGCCTGAAGCGTGAGCAGGCTGAACTGCCGGGCTATCTGGTCAACCCGTTGCCGGTGCGCTGCCGTTTGCGTCGTGACCTGTCCAGTGCTGAGTGGGCCAAGCAGGTGGCTGCCACTGTCCGGCAGACCTTGCGCCATCGTCACTATCCCTTCGCGCGCCTGGCCAAACATCTGGATCTGCCGCGGCAGAGGGGCCGGGCACCGGTGTTCCAGCACATGTTCACGCTGAACAAGGAGCGTGACGTGCCGTTCGAGCGCTACATCGAGCGCATGATTGGCGAGCAGCGTGGTGCGGCCCACGAATTGAACCTGGTGATCATCGATGACCTGCCCGAATTCATCGGGCGCTGGCGTTACAGCAAGGCGCTGTATCGGCGCGAGAGCGTCGAGCGTTTTCAGGCGCAGTTCATTGCCCTGGTCATGGCGGCCATGGAGCAGCCGGACGTGCCGTTTGCCGAATTGGACTGGCTGCCTCTCGAGCAGCGTTCGCAATTGTCTGGCGAACGCCTGCCGGTACCGGAAGAGAGCGCCTGGAAGGCTTTTGCCAAACACTGCATGGAGAAGCCCCAGGCCATCGCGCTGGAGGATCAGCAGGGGCAATTGAGCTATGCCGAACTGGCCAGGGCCGTGGTCGCCCGTGGCGAGCGCCTGCACGGTTCGCTGAGTGCGAGCGGTGATAGGGTTGCCCTTTGCCTGCCGCGCAGCCGCGAACTGGTGATGCATATGCTCGCCGCCTGGCAGTGCGGCGCGACCTATCTGGCCCTCGACCCGCAGTGGCCCGAGTCGCGTCTGCAGGACATCTGCCTGGATGCAACGCCCAGGGTCTATGTGGGTGAGGGCGAACGGCCAAACTGGTTACCGACGCAGGTGCAGTGGCTGGCCGTGCCGGTCGAGGCGCTGTTCAGCGATGCGCCGCTGCGCACCAGCGTGCCGGCGGACTTGCCGGCCTACGTGGTCTACACCTCCGGCTCCAGCGGACGGCCCAAGGGCGTGGAGGTGACCCAGGGCAACCTTATTCACTATGCCAGCGCCTGCCTGGCACGCCTGCGCTTGAGCGCCGACGCCAGCCTGACGAGTCTGGCCAGTTGCGCCACGGATCTGGGCCACACCGCCTTGTTCGGCGCGCTGCTCAGCGGCCGGCGCTTGTGCCTGCTGGACGAAGCGCTGGCCTTCGATGCCGAGGCGCTGGCGGCGCTGCTCGGGCAGCAGCCCGTGGACATGCTGAAGATCGTGCCCTCGCATCTCAATGCCCTGCTGGTGGCCAGCGAGCCGCAGCGCCTGTTGCCGCGCCAGTGCCTGGTACTCGGTGGCGAAGCCCCGGGCGCCGATCTGCTGGCGCGGGTGCGCGCCCTAAGCCCGCAGCTGCGCATCGTCAACCACTACGGGCCCAGCGAAACCACGGTGGGTGTGCTGACCCACGACGTCGAGGGTGAGGGTGACGCACCGCTCGGACGCCCCCTGGGCAACGTGCGAGTCAGCGTGCGCGGGCCGGATGGCGCAGTGCTGCCGGCTGGCGTCAGCGGCGAGTTGTATATCGAGGGCGCAACCGTGGCGCGTGGCTACCTGAGTGCCAGCGAGGCCGATCGGGCGCGCTTCGGTGCACTGGGTTACCGCACGGGTGACCGGGTACGCCTCGATCATCTGGGGCGGGTGCTGTTCCTCGGGCGCCTGGACGAGCAGGTGAAGATTCGCGGCTACCGCGTCGAGCCTTCGGAAGTGGCGGCGCAATTGCGTGCACTGCCCCAGGTCGATGACGTGCGCGTGCTCAACGCACCGACGCCATTGACCGGCAACCGCCTGGTGGCCTTCCTGGTCGCCGCGCCGAGCGCACTGGCGGACATTCAGGCCGCGTTGCAGGCACGCCTGCCGGACTACATGCAACCGGCGCAGTGGCATTGCCTGGAGGCGATGCCACTGCTGGCCAATGGCAAGGTCGATCGTCAGGCGTTGTTGAACCTGGCCGAGCAAGCGCCGCGTAATCTCGAAGCGCGTACCGAACAGCCGTTGAATGCACTGGAAAGCGCCTTGCTGGCGATCTGGCGTGAACTGCTGGGCAACCCGAACATCGGCCCGGACGACAACTTCTTCGCCCATGGCGGCGATTCGATTCTCGGCCTGCAGATCATTGCCCGCGCGCGCCAGCAACAGATCACCCTCACCCCCAAGCAACTGTTCGCGGAGCCAAGCGTGCGGGCGCTGGCGCGGGTGGCGCAGACGCCACAGCGCGCCAGGGTCGAGCGGCTGTTGGTGATTGCCCGGGAGATTCTGGAAAAGCCCGATCTGCAAGCCGACGACAACTTCTTCGCGGTCGGTGGCGACTCGATCCTCAGCCTGCAGATTATCGCCCGTGCCAAGCAGCAGGGCCTGCAGCTCAAGCCCAAGCAGGTCTTCGAGTTCCCTTCGGTCAGCGGCTGGGCCGAGCAGGCTGTGGACCTCGCCAGTGTGGCCGAGCACGCCAAGGTCGATAACGCCGAGCCGAGCGCCGCTTTCGCCCTGACGCCGATCCAGGCCTGGTTCTTCGACCAGCGGCAGACCACGCCACAGTATTGGAACCAGTCCCTGTTGCTGGCCGTTCACCAGCCGCTGGAACCGGCGCGTTTGGCCCAGGCACTGGCGATCCTGTTGCAGCGTCACAGCAGCCTGCGGTTGATCTTCGAGCAGAGCGGGCAGGGCTGGCAGCAACGCTATCAGCCGCTGTCGGCGGCGATGGCCGACACGCTGCTGCAGGTGGTCGAACAGCCGCTGGACGACGCGCTGCTGCAGCAGTGGCAGCAGGGATGGCAACTGGATCGAGCCCCTTTGATCCGCTGGGTGTATTTCACCGGCAGCGAGCATCTGCTGTGCACGGCGCACCACCTGCTGGTCGATGCGGTGTCCTGGCAGGTGCTGCTTGAGGAGCTGGAAAGCCTTTACCACGACCCGCAGGCTTCGTTGCCGGTGGTTTCCACCCGCTTTGATCGCTGGAGCGAGGCCTTGCAGCGTCATCGCCAGGCCCCCGAGGTGCTGGCCCAACGCGACTACTGGCACGCGCAGTTGGCCGAGGAGGGCGAGGTAGCCCGAGATGTCAGCCTGTATGGCGAAAGCCGCACGCTGGAAACGAAACTGTCCCTCGAGAAAACCGAATTGTTGCTGGGCGACTGCCATGGGGCCTACAGCACCCAGGTGCAGGATCTGCTGGTCGCGGCACTGGCTGGCGCGATCGGCCAATGGCTGGGGCGCGAGCAGGTTACCCTGGAGATGGAGAGCCACGGTCGCAGTGGCTGGGAGCAGGGCCCGGATCTGTCGCGGTCGGTGGGTTGGCACACCAGCCGCTACCCGTTGGCCGTGCGTGCCGCCGAACAGCCGGAGGAGGCGATCATCGCCGCCAAGGAGGCATTGCGCCGCGTACCGGAGCAGGGCATCGGCTACGGCCTGCTGCGCCTCGATCCACAGCACGGGCTTGGTGCCGCTTCGCTGCTTACCTTCAACTACCTGGGACGGGTCGACCAGTGGCTGGGTGGTTCGCGCCTGTGGCGCCTGGCGCAGCCGCTGTGCCCGGCCATGCGCGCCCCCGACACCCGCCGCACCCATCTGCTCGACGTGACTGCCCTGGTCGACCAAGGCCAGTTGCACATCGAATGGCGCTACGCCCCGCACGTGCATGACCAGGCCCTGATCGGCGCACTGGCGCAGCAGTTCCAGCAGGGTATCGAAGCCCTGCTCGAACACTGCCTGGCCCCCGAGGTTGGTCGTGCCACTGCTGCCGACTTCGCCGACTCGGGGCTTTCCGACGACGAATTCCTCGGTCTGCTCGAGCAACTGCAATGAGCACCCCCGGCGCCCCCACATCCCCAGCCCATGGCAAGGAGACCCTCGGCATGAACGATAAGGTCAAAGCACTTTCCCGCAATATCGAGGCCATCTATCCCCTGGCTCCCATGCAGCAGGGGTTGCTGTTTCACAGCCTGATGCACCCGGGCAAGGGCATGTACCTGTTGCAGTACCGCCATGTGATGGTGCTGCCGCAACTCGATCTGCAGGCGTTCCGCCAGGCCTGGGCACAGGTGGTGGAGCGCCACGAGCTGCTGCGCACCTCCTTCGTCTGGAAGCAGCAGAAGCGGCCGATGCAGGTGGTGCACAAGCAGGTCGAACTGCCGATCAGCTATGAGGACTGGTCGGATATCGACGAGGCTGAGCAGCAGGCGCGTCTGGAACATCTGCTGGCCGAGGAGCGTCGCGAGGGGCTGGATTTCACCCAGGCACCGCTGATGCGTGTGCGTCTGTTCAAGCTGGCCCCGGACACCTACCAGTTCGTGCGCAGCTATCACCACATCCTCATGGATGCCTGGTGCTTCTCCATCATCATGATGGACTTTCTCGACGGTTACCGCGCCGCGCGTGAAGGGCGGCGTCTGGAGCTGCCCAAGCCACGCCCGTACCGCGACTTCATCCGCTGGCTGGAGCAGCAGAAGCCTGAGGATCATCAGACCTTCTGGCAGCAGCGCCTGGCCGGCTTCGATACCCCCACCGAGTTCGGTTTCGGCCACCCTGGCCGCGTGATCGATGCGCCGGAGCCGGTGGAGGATTGCGTCGAGCACCTCAGCGTCGAGCAGACACAGGGCCTGCAGCAGGCCGCCAGCGGTCTGGGCATCACCCTCAACACCCTGGTGCAGGGTGCCTGGGCCTTGGTGCTGGCGCGCTACAGCGGCAATCGTGACCTGCTGTTCGGCGTCACCGTGGCCGGGCGCCCGGTGCACATGCAGGGCATGGAGAGCATCGTCGGGCTGTTCATCAACAGCCTGCCGCTGCGCTGGAGCTGGCAACCGCAGCAGTCCCTCGGTGCCTGGCTCAAGGCCTTGCAGGTCGAGAACCTGAGCCTGCGCGAACATGAAAGCGTGTCGCTGGCGCAGATCCAGAGCTGGAGCGAGGTACAGCGCCAGGATCTGTTCCAGAGCCTGTTCGTCTTCGAGAACGCGCCGATCTCCGCCAGCCTGCGCCAGGGCCAGTTGGACTACCTGATCAGCGACATGGCCAACCGCACCCACACCAACTATCCGGTTACCGTGGTGATCGTGCCCGGCGAGCGCCTGCACCTGCAGTTGACCTACCAGACCGACTGGTTCCTGCGCGAGGAAGTCGAGCAGATGCTGCGCCACTTCCGCACGCTGCTGCTGAACATGGGCGACAGCCTGGTCAGCGAGGCGGATATCCCGCTGCAACGCATCGCCATGCTCGATGCGGCGGAGATCGCCCAACAGCATGCCTGGGCCAGCGGTGACCTGGCGCCGGACGCGGCGCAACTGCAGCCGCTGTACGTCGAGCGCCTGCAACAGCAGGTGCGTCGCACCCCCGAGCGAATCGCCGTGGTACATGGCGAGCGCAGCCTGAGCTTCGATCAGTTGAACCGGGAGGCCAACCGACTGGCCCGTCATCTGCGCGCCAATGGCTTGCAGGACGGCGACCTGCTGGCGTTGCTCGATGAGCGTGGCCTCGACCTGGTGGTGATGATCCTCGCCACACTCAAGGCTGGCGCCGGCTGGCTGCCACTGGACCCGCGCAATCCGTCGCAACGCCTGGCCCAAGTGCTCACCCAGAGCCGTTCGCCGCTGCTGCATGGCGTGGAGCAGGGTGAGCTGGCACAGCAGGCGCTGCAGCAGATGGCGCAGCCGCCGGCGGCGATCCGCTACGAGCCAGCGGCCCTGAGCGGCTACAGCGATGCTGACCTGGACATTCCCGTGCATGGCCTGTCGCTGGCCTACTGCATCTTCACCTCGGGCTCCACCGGCACGCCCAAGGGGGCGATGGTGGCCCACGCCGGCATGCTCAACAACATGCTTGGCAAGTTGCCGGGCCTGGGCCTGAATGAAGATGACGTGATCGCCCAGAGCGCGCCGCAGTGCTTCGACATCTCCGTCTGGCAGACCCTCGCCGGCCTGGTGCTGGGGGCGCGCACGGTGATTCTCGGCGACTGCGTGATGCAGAACCCCGAGGCCCTGGCCGAGGCCATCGCTCGCCATGGCGTGAGCATTCTCGAAGCGGTGCCGTCGCTGATGCAGAGCCTGCTCGAGGCAGGCCTGGAGCGCACCGCACTGCGCTGGGTATTGGCCACTGGCGAGGCGCTGCCACCGGCGCTGGCGCGGCGCTGGTTCGAGCGCTACCCCGGCATCCCGCTGATGAACGCCTACGGGCCGGCCGAATGCTCCGACGACGTGGCCTTCCATCCGCTCACCGAGCGCCTGGCCCAGGCGCGCAGCAGTGTGCCGATTGGTCGCGCCACTCTGAACAACCGTCTGTACCTGCTCGATACTGAATTGCAACCGGTGCCGCGCGGTGCGGTGGGTGAAATCTTCGTCGCCGGCGTGGGGGTTGGCCGTGGCTATATGGCCGACCCGGCACGCACTGCGGCGGTGTTTTTGCCCGACCCCATCGCCAACGACGGCAGCCGCCTGTATCGCACCGGTGATCTGGCGCGTTTCCTGGCCAATGGCGAGCTGGAGTACGTCGGTCGTACCGACCACCAGGTGAAGATTCGCGGCCACCGTATCGAGCTGGACGAGATCGAAGCCTGCCTGACCCGTTACCCCGGCGTGCGTGAAGCGGTGCTGCTGGCCCGTGACGACCAGCAGCGCGCCAAGGTGCTGGTCGCCTACCTGGTGGCCGAGCCGCAGCCCTCCATTGAGGCGCTGCGCGAGTTCGTTGCCGCCAACCTGCCGCCCTACATGCTGCCCAGCGCTTTCATGCTGCTCGAGCGCATGCCGCTCAACGCCAACGGCAAGATCGACCGCAAGGCCCTGCCGGCACCCGACTTCGCCGCGCAGAGCGAGGCGCGCTACGTGGCGCCACGCAGTGAGCTGCAAGCGCAGTTGGCCGAAGCCTGGCAGGGCGTGCTGGGGCTCGCGCGGGTCGGCATTCATGATCACTTCTTCGAGCTGGGCGGGCATTCGCTGCTGGCCACGCAACTGATCGGCCAGATCGGCAAGCTTAGCGGCAAGGAGCTGCCCTTACGCGTGGTCTTCGAACGCCCGACCATCGCCACCATGGCCGAGTGGCTGGAACAACAGCAGACCGGCGAGAAAACCACGCCGATGCGCCTGCCGCGCCCCCAGACCCTGCCGCTGTCGTTCGCCCAGCAGCGCCTGTGGTTCCTCCAGCAACTGCAGCCGCAAAGCCCGGCCTACAACCTGGCCGGCGCGGTGCGCCTGAGCGGCGACCTGCATGTCGCTGACCTGCAGGCAGCTTTGCAGGCCCTGGTCGATCAGCACGAAGTCCTGCGTACCCGTTTCGTCAGCGACGGCGGTGAGCCGTCGCAGCTCATTCTCGCCAAGGCCGAGCTGGCCTTGCCGCTGATCGAGGTGGCCAGTGAGGCGCAGCTGCACGACCTGCTGCGCCAGGACGCGATGACTCCGTTTGCCCTGGACAGCGCGCCGCTGCTGCGTGCCTGCCTGTATCGCCTCGGGCCGCAGGCGCACGTGCTGGCGCTCAATTGCCACCATATCGTCGCCGATGGCTGGTCGCTGCAACTGATCATCGACGGTCTTTGCAGCCATTACCGTGAGCTGCGCCAGGGGCGTAAACCGGCGTTGGCCGAGGCGCCGATGCAGTACGCCGACTATGCCCTTTGGCAACGCCAGTGGATGGACAGCGCCGCCTGCCAGGACGAGCTTGCCTACTGGCGCGAGCAGTTGTCCGGCGAATTGCCGGTGCTTGAACTGGCCGCGGACTTCCCCCGGCCGGCCCATGCCAGCCAGGCCGGCGGGCGCGTCGAGCAACGCCTGCCGGATGCGCTGGCGGCGCGCCTGCGGGCATTCAGCGCGAGCCACGGCTGGAGCAACTTCATCCCCATGCTCTGCGCCTTCCAGCTGCTGCTGCGCAGCCGCAGCGGCGAGCACGACATCCTCGTCGGGGTGCCGGCCGCCAACCGCCATCACGCGGCGTTGCAGCCGCTGGTGGGCTGCTTCGTCAATACACTGGTCTATCGCCAGAAGCTCTCCGGCACGACCAGCCTGCTGCAACTGATGCGCGAGTTACAGGCGCTGTCCGTGGCGGTGCAGTCGCATCAGGACCTGCCTTTCGACTACCTGATCGAACAGCTCGGCGTGGCCCGCCAGGTCAGCTACAACCCGTTGTTCCAGGCCATGTTCAACTACTTCCCGGGCCATGCCCTGGAGCGTTTCGAGCTGACCGAGCTGATCGCCGAGCCGCTCGACAATCGCCCGGACAGCGCCCTGTGCGACCTGCATCTGGACGTGCGCGACAGCGAACACGGCATCGCCCTGAGCCTGCAGTACAGCAGCGAGCTGTTCCGCGAGCAGACCGCGCAGGCCATGCTTGAGCAGTATCTGGCGCTGCTCGATGCCGTGCTCGAACAACCGCAGCAGGTACTGGGCGAACTCGCCTGGCAGCCCGAGCAGCGCGCGCTGGCACGCTTGCACGGTGAGCCTGTGGAGGGCCGGGAAGACATCCTGCAGGCCTTTGCACGGCAGGTCGCCGGGCAGCCTGAAGCCATCGCCGTGCAGGCCGGCGAACGGCACCTGAGCTATGCCGAACTGAACCAGGCGGCCGAACGCCTGGCCGCTGCCTTGCAGGCCCGTGGCGTCGGCGCCGAGGATCGTGTGGCCCTGCGCCTGCCGCGCGATGCGCGGCTGCCCATGGCCATGCTGGCCATTCTCAAGGCTGGCGCCGCCTACGTGCCGCTGGCCGAGGATACCCCTGCCGAGCGCGGCCGTTACATCCTTGCCCATGCGCAGCCGCGGTTGTGCCTGACCAATGCCGAGTCCCTGGCGGAACTGGCCGAGTGGGGCAGTGCCGGCGAACTGCTGGATATCGATGCGCTGACCACCCCCGAGCCCTACCGCGCACCGAGCGTGCATCCTGCCCAGCTCGCCTACGTGCTCTATACCTCGGGTTCCACCGGCCAGCCCAAGGGCGTGGCCATCGCCCGTGGCAACCTGATGAACCTCATGCTCGGCGTGCAGCAGGTGCTGCCATTGACGGCGCAGGACAGGGTGCTGGCGCTGACCACAGCGACCTTCGATATCGCCATCGTCGAGCTGCTGCTGCCGCTGAGTCGCGGGGCCAGCATCCTGCTCGCCGACCGTGAGCAGGCACGCGACCCGCAAGTCCTCGACCGCCTGATCAAGGCCGGCCAGCCGACGGTGATGCAGGCCACCCCTGCCACCTGGCGCATGTTGGTGGCGCACACCGGGGGCAGTTGGCAGGGCGTGCGCGCCATTTCCGGTGGCGAGGCCCTGCCGTGCGCGCTGGCCGAGGCCATGGAGCAGCGTGGTGCCCAGGTGATCAACGGTTATGGGCCGACCGAGGCCACCGTCTACAGCACCTTCGAGCCGCGTCAGGGCGAGAGCGGCGGGGTGGAGGTGCCGATCGGCCGGCCGGTGGTCAATACCGCCGCCTATGTGCTGGACGCCGACTTGCAACCCGTGGCGCCGGGCGTTTCCGGCGAGCTGTACCTGGCGGGTGCCAACCTGGGGCGTGGCTATTTCGCCGCACCAGCCCTGAGCGCGGCGAGCTTCCTGCCCGATCCTTTCGTGCCGGGGGCGCGCATGTACCGCACCGGCGACCGCGTGCGGCGCAACGCCCAAGGCAGCCTGGACTACCAGGGGCGCCTGGATTTCCAGGTCAAGCTGCGTGGCTTCCGTATCGAGCTGGGCGAGATCGAGGCCCTGCTGGCGCAGCTTACCGGGGTGCGGGAAGCGGCCGTGGTGCTGCTCGGCAGCGGCGACAGCGCGCGCCTGGTGGCTTACTACTCGGTCACGCAGGCGGCGGGTGCTGACCTGGGCGACGCCGCGCTACGCGTGCAACTGGCGCAGCACCTGCCGGATTATATGCTGCCGAGCCAGTTCGTGCGTCTCGACAGCTTGCCGCTGAGCCCCAGTGGCAAGGTCGAGCGCAAGGCGCTGCCGGCTCCAATCCAACATGAAGGTCAGCGCGACGGCGAGTTGAGCAAACCCTGGGAGGCGCAACTGGCCGAACTGTGGTGCGAGCTGCTCGGTTGCAACGCGGTTGGCGCAGGCGACAATTTCTTCGCCCTCGGCGGCCATTCGCTGCTGGCGGCACGGCTGGTGGCGCGCATCGCCGAGCGCTACGAGCGGCAACTGCCGCTGCGCAGCGTGTTCGAGTGCCCGACCCTGGGTGAACTGGCGGCCAGCCTGGCCACTGCCGAGGGCGCAGGCGAGAGCATCCTGCGGCCATTCGGCGAGGCGCCGGCGCCGCTGCACTTCACCCAGCAGCGGCTGTGGTTCCTCGACCGCTTGCAGGGCGACACCCAGGCCTACCACCTGTCACTGGCCATGCACCTGCACGGTACTCTGCAAGCCGATGTACTGGAACGCGCGCTGGCACAACTGGTGGAGCGCCAGCACAGCCTGCGTAGCGTGTTCAGCGAGACGCAAGCAGGCGCGCGGCAGCAAGTCGTGCAGTTGCACGGCACGCTGCTCAGCGTCGAGCCCTTGCAGCAGGATGTGCATTCGCCGGCCTTCGCCCGCACCTTGAGCGAGGAAGCGCAGCGCGCCTTCGACCTGAGCGCGACGCCGCTGTGGCGGGTGCGGCTGTATCAGGGCGAAGGGCAGAGCGTGCTGCAGGCCACCTTGCACCACATCATCGCTGACGCCCGCTCGCTGGAGATCTTCTTCGATGAGCTGCAACGTCTTTACCAGGCCGAGCTGAGCGCCACCCAGGCGGCGTTGGCGCCGCTGCCGCTGCAGTTCGGCGATGTCGCCGCCAGTTGGCAGACCCCTGCCGGGCAGGCACGTATCGAAGCGCAGTTGGACTATTGGCGGCAGGCCCTGGCCGGCGAACCGCCGGTGCTGGACCTGCCCACCGACCTGCCACGTCCTGCCGAGCAGGGCTACCACGGGCGGCGCCTGCGTTTCGAGCTGCCCGTCGAGTTGGTCGAACGCCTGCGTAGCACCGCGCAGCGCCATGGCCTGACCGTCTTCGCGCCCCTGCTGGCAGCATGGAAAGTGCTGCTGGCCAGGCATTCGGGGCAGCGCGAGCTGTGGATCGGCCTGCCGGTGGCGCAGCGTCAGCAGGCGCACACCGACAACCTCATCGGTTATTTCGCCAGCACCCAGGTGCTGCGCAGCCAGATCGACCCACTGCAATCTGTGGCGTCGTTCTGGCAGGCGTTGCAAGCCACCCACCTGACCGCGCAGCAGCACGGCGACGTGCCTTTCGAGCGGCTGGTGGAGGCTTTGCAGGTACGCCGCGATCTCAGCCATACGCCGCTGTTCCAGGCGCTGTTCAACCTGATCCAGCGCGATGACGTGGCGGCGGTCGGCCAGGGTTTTGCCGGCCTGCCGGCGCAGCGCCTGAATGTCGAGAGCGACAGCGCCCTGGTCGACATCGGCCTGCATATCGAGCAGCACGGCAGCGCCTGGCACTGCGTGCTGGAGTACAACACCGAGCTGTTCGTCGCCAGCACCATGCAACGCTACGCCGACGAGTACTGTCACCTGCTCGACGGCATGCTGGCGCGGCCCGAGGCGCGGCTGTGGGATATCGACCTGGCGAATGCCGATCATGCCCTGACACGTCGCACGTGGAACCTGCCAGCGCATGCGCTGAGCGAGACACAGGATCTGATCGCGCGCTTCGAGCGCCAGGCCCTGCGCACCCCGGATGCGCTGGCCGTGGATTGCCAGGAGCAACGCTACAGCTATGCCCAGCTCAATGCCCTGAGCAACCGCCTGGCCCACTGGCTGCGTGCCCAGGGTGTCGGCTGCGACGATCTGGTCGCGCTGTGCATGACCCGTGGCCCCTGGCTGCTGCCCAGCATCCTGGCGATCCACAAGGCGGGCGCGGCCTACTTGCCGCTGGATCCGCAGCAACCGGGCGAACGGCTGCGCTTCATCATCGAGCATGCGCGGCCGCAACTGGTGCTCAGCGAGCAGGCCTGCGCCGACGTGCTCGGCAGTGTCGACAGCCTGGCCGTCGACCACCTGCCGCTGGACGAACAGCCGGCGCACGACCTTGCATTACCGGTGGCGCCGCTGCAGCGGGCCTACGTGATCTACACCTCGGGCTCCACCGGCACGCCGAAGGGCGTACAGGTTACCCGCGGCAATCTGAGCAACCTGCTTGCCGGCCTCGACCGCCAGTTGCCGTTGACGGCCGAGGACGTCTGGCTGGCCAGCACCACCTACGCCTTCGATATGTGCAAGCCGGAGCTGTTCCTGCCGCTGCTCAAGGGCGCGGCCATTCTCCTGGCGCGTCGCGAGCAGGTGGTCGATGGCCACCGCCTGTTCGATCTGCTGCGCCGTGCCACGGTGTTCCAGGCCACCCCAGCCGGCTGGCAGATCCTGCTGGAAACCGGGCGTGACGACTGGCCGGCCCTGCGCGGCCTGATCGGAGGCGAAGCGGTGCCGGCCGAACTGGTGAGTGTGCTGCAGGCCAAGGGGGTGAGGCTGATCAACGCCTATGGGCCGACGGAAACCACCGTCTGGTCGACCACCCAGGCGCTGCGCGAAGTGCCGGCCGGCGTGGCCGATATCGGCATGCCGCTGCTCAACACCCGTTGTTACGTGCTCGACGAATGCCTGCGGCCAGTGCCGCTGGGCAGCACCGGCGAGCTGTATCTCGCCGGCAGCGGGGTGACCCGTGGTTACCAGCGGGCGCCGGCGATCACCGCAGCGGCGTACCTGCCCGATCCGTTCGCCAGCGAGCATGGCAGCCGCATGTACCGCACCGGCGACCTGGTGCGCCGACGCAGCGATGGGCGCCTGGCCTACGTCGGCCGTGCCGATTTCCAGGTCAAGGTGCGTGGTTTCCGCATCGAGCCGGGGGAGATCGAATCGCTGCTGCGCCGTTACCCCGGCGTGGAAGAGGCGGTGGTCATGCTCGATGCGCGCAGCTACAGCCTGTTCGCCTGGCTGCAGGCCGCGAGCCCGGTCGACGAGGTGGCGCTGCGCCGTCATCTGGAAAGCCTGCTGCCGGCCTACATGGTGCCGGCCGGCTTCATCCAGGTGCAGCGTTTCGCCCTTAATGCCAACGGCAAGATCGACCGCAAGGCCCTGCCGGCGCCGCAAGCGCAGGCCGAGCAAGGCGTGGCGCCGCGTACGGCGCTGGAGTGCGAACTGGCCGAGCTGTGGCAGGAGCTACTCGATCTGCCGCAGGTCGGCGTGCTCACCAGCTTCTTCGAGCTCGGTGGTCATTCGCTGCTGGCGATGCGCCTGATGACCCGGGTGGAGAGCCGTTTCGGCGTCAAGGTCGAGCTGCGCAGCCTGTTCCACAACCCGACCATTGCCGGCCTGGCCGAACAGATCGAAAACCCGCAGCGGCCTTCGACCGACCAGGCACTGGATGAGATGCAGCGTTTGCTGGCAGAGATGGAAGACTGAAGATGAATGCGACCAACCAACAGGCCTTTGTCGAGATCGCCCAGCGCCTGGCCTCACTGCCGGCGGACAAGAAGCAGCTGTTCCGCCAGCGCCTGGCCGAGAAGGGCATCGATAGCTGGCGCCTGCCCATCGTCCCGGCCGCTGGCAGGGAGGGTGCAGCGGTGCCGCTGGCCCATGCGCAACTGCGTTTTCTCTCGGCCGAGGCCCTGAGCAGCCGTGCGCTGTACAACCTCTGCTCGGTGCTGCGCTTCGACGGCCGTCTGGACCTGGCGTGCCTGCAGCAGGCCATGCAGCAACTGGTGGAGCGGCACACGATCCTGCGCACTCGCTACGTGGCCGATGCCCGAGGCCGCTTGCAGGCGCACTGCGAGCCCTGGACGGCGGGCCTGCCGGCGGTCGAGCCGCTACCCCGCGAGGCGCTTGCCGACCCGCAGCAATGGTGCGCCGACGAGTACGCCCGGCAACTGGCCGAGCCCTTCGACCTGAGCCGCGAGGAGCCCTGGCGCTGGCGCGCGTTCAGCGATGCCGAGCAGGGCAGCACCTGGCTGTTCTTCACCATCCACCACGTCGCCTACGACGCCTGGTCGGCCCAGCAACTGACCCGCGAGTTGGCCGAGGGCTACCGTGCCCTGAGCCTGGGCGCGCCAGCCCAGTTGCCGCCGCTCGACATCCAGTACGCCGACTATGCCGCCTGGGAGCACGAGTGGCTGACCAGCGACGCCTGCGGCCAGCAGCTCGATTACTGGCGCAGCCAGTTGGCTGATGCGCCCGGGCCGCTGGCCTTGCCCTGCGATCATCCGCGTCCGCCCGCCAACCAGCGCCGCCATAGCGGCGCGGTACGGGTGCGCGAATTGCCGGCTGACTTGTCGGCGCAGGTGGATGGGGCCATCCGCGAGCAGGGCGTGACCCTGTACATCTTTGGCCTGACCGCCTTTGCCTGCCTGCTGGCGCGTTACAGCGGCGAGCGTGACCTGTGCCTGGGTACTTCGGTGGCGCAACGCGATCGCCCCGAACTGGCGCCGCTGATCGGGCCGCTGCTCAACACCCTGGTGATTCGCCAGCGCCTGGAGGACGACCCGGACTTTCGCAGCGCCCTGCTGCGCACCCGCGACAGCGTGGCGGCGGCGTTCGACCAGCAGACCCTGCCGTATGAAAAGATCCTCGAAGCCCTCGATCGGCCGCGTTCCAGCCCGTTGTTCCAGGCCATGTTCGTGCAGGTCGAATTACCGGAAAGCCGCACCCTGAGCCTGCCGGGGGTAAGCGTCGAGGTGCTCGACCCGCCGCAGCGTCATGCCCGTTTCGATCTCACTCTGCGTCTGCTGCGTTGCGCCGACCAGCGCCTGCGCTGCGAGCTGGAATACAGCGACGAGCTGTTCGAGGCGGCCACCATCGAGCAACTGCTCGACGATCTGCAGGCCATCCTGCAGGAGGCATCAGTCAATCCCGGACAGCGGTTGTCGGCACTGCGGCTGGCCTCGCCGGGCAGCGAACTGCATGGCCCCGCGCTGGGCGCCAGCCCTGAGCCGCTGGATCGACAGGTGCAGCAGTGGGCCGCGCGCACGCCGCAAGCGCCCGCCTTGTGCGATACGCGGCAGTCGCTGGCCTATGGCGATCTGGCCAATGCCGTGCAGGCACTGGCGCTGCGCCTGGCCGAGCAGAGCGTCGGCCCCGGTCAGGTAGTCGCCCTATGCATGCCGCGCAGCGCCGAGCAGGTGCTGGCGATGTTGGCCTGCTGGCAACGTGGTGCGACCTGCCTGTTCCTCGACCCGGCGCAGCCCGTGCAGCGCTTGCAGCAACTGCTTGAAAGCAGCGCGGCGAGCCTGCTGCTGACCCTGGCCGAGGCGCCAGCGCTGAACGGCGCGGTCGCGCGTCTGCAACTGAGCGCCGCTGATCTCGCCGCACCCGCACCGTGCCAGCCTGTGCCCAGCCTTAGCCAGCCCGAGCAGGCCGCGTACCTGATCTACACCTCGGGCTCCACCGGCCAGCCCAAGGGCGTGCTGGTCAGCCATGCCAACCTGGCGCATTACGCCGCCGCCGTCAGTCAGCGCCTGCAGGCCAGCGCCAGCAGCCGTTGGGCGACCCTGGCCACGGTCGCCGCCGACCTCGGCCTGACCTGCGTCTTCGCCGCCTTGCACTCAGGTGATTCGCTGATCCTGCCGGAGGCCGCCCTGGCCTTCGATCCACCAGGCTGGGCCGATTTCCTGGCCCAACATCCCGTGGACTGCCTGAAGATCGCCCCCTCGCATTTGCGTGGCCTGCTGGCGCTGGACGATGCCCGGCGGGTACTGCCGCGGCAGTTGCTGATCCTGGGCGGTGAGGGCTTCGATGCGGCGCTGTTTGCCCGCATCCGCGAACTGGCGCCGGAGCTGCGCGTGTTCAACCACTACGGCCCGTCGGAAACCACCGTCGGTGTGGTCTGTGGCGAGGTGACGGAGGCCGGGCAGGGCGCTTACCTGCCGCTGGGCCAGCCATTGGCCGGTGCCGAGCTGCGTATCGTCGATGCGGCGGGCCAGCCCGTGCCGCGCGGCGTGGCGGGCGAGTTGCTGATCGGCGGCCCCCAGGTCGCGCTGGGCTACCTTGGCCAGCCGCAAGCCACTGCCGTCGCCTTTATCGATGACGCAGGGCGGCGTTTCTACCGCAGCGGTGATCGGGTACGCCTGGATCACCATGGGCGTCTGGCGTTCCTCGGGCGCCAGGACGATCAGGTGAAGATTCGCGGTTTCCGCGTCGAGCCCGGTGAGGTCAGTACCTGGCTGAGCGGGCAATCGCTGGTACGCGAAGCCGCTGTGCTGGCACGCGAGATTCAGGGGCGCATGCAACTGGTGGCCTATCTCGCGCCGCGCCTGACCCCGGACGAACTGAGCGCCATCCAGGCGCAGGCCCGGGCGCAACTGCCCGAACCGCTGCAGCCGGCGTACTGGTCGAGCCTGGACGCCTTGCCGCTGACCGCCAATGGCAAGCTCGATCGCCGCGCCTTGCCCGAGCCTGAAACTAACGTGGCGGTGGACGAGGGCGGACAGGCGCCCCAGAGCGTCAGCGAGCAATTGCTGGCCCGGCTGTGGTGCCAGGTGCTCGGCTGCGCCGCGGTCACTCGCCAGGACGATTTCTTCGCCCTCGGCGGCGATTCGATTCTCAGCTTGCAACTGATCGGCCTGGCCGCGCGCGAAGGGCTCCGGCTGCAGCCGCGCGACGTGCTGGAACAGCCGACCCTGGCGGCCATGGCAGCAAGTGCCGACTGCCGCGCGCAGCCGCGTCTGGCCAGTATTCTGGCGGCCTTCCGAGAACTGCTGGGCCAGCCGCAACTGGGGCTGGACGATGACTTCTTCGCCGCTGGTGGCGATTCGATTCTCAGCTTGCAACTGATCGCCCGGCTGCGCCAGGCCGACCTGCGCCTGATGCCGCGCCAGTTGCTGGAAAACCCCACGCCGCGGCAACTGGCGGCCGCGCTGGAGCCGGCGCCTGCCACCCGCAGCGAGCGGGCAGAGGCGTCGCCAGCGTTGGCCAGCGCGGTGGCGCGGCTGTCCCATGCCCAGGAGCGGCTGTGGTTCATGCAGCAGCTCGAACCCGACACCACCGCCTACAACGTCACGCAACTGCTGGTCTTGCAGGGTGAACTGCACGTGCCACGCCTGCGCAGCGCCTGCCTGAGCCTGATCGAACGTCACGAAGCCCTGCGTTGCCGTTTCTTCGAGGACAACGGGCAGGTGCGTCAGCGCCTGGTGGAGGCGCCCGAGGCCAGCTTCGCCCTGCACGATCTGCGCGCATCGCCGGCAGATGCGCGGGAGACAGCGATTGCCCTGGCCGCGCAGCGGGTTTTCGACCTGGCCCATGGGCCGCTGGTGGCCATCGACCTGTTCCAGTTCGCTGAAGACGACTATCGCCTGCTGTTCAACGCCCACCATATCGCCGTGGACGGCTGGTCCATGGGGCTGCTGGTGCAGGATCTGGCCGCTCTCTACGAGGGCCGTCAGCCCGCGCCCAGAACGGGCCTTTTGCAAGTGATCGAAGCGCAGCGCAAGGCGCTGGAAGGGGAGGCCGGCCAGGTACTGCTTGATTACTGGCAGCAGCGCCTGCAGGGCTTGAGTGACGAGCCGCTGGCCCTCAGCGAAAGCCCGCGCCCGGCACTGCAGGCGTATGCCGGCGCGCGAGAGCAGTTCCCGTTGCCAGGCGAGCTGACCTCGGCAATCGCGGCCCGTGCCAAGCAGCTTGGGATGACCCCCTTCGTGCTGTATTTCGCCGCGCAGCAACTGCTGCTCTGGAAACACGCCGGGCGCCGCGATTTCGCCATCGGCCTGCCGGTGTCCGGGCGTGAGGCTGCGGACAGCCAGGCGCTGGTCGGTCTGTTCGTCAACACCCTGGTCTACCGCGTGCAGCTTGATGAGCTGGAAAGCCTGGAGCATTTTCTGCAGCGCCTTGGCCAGCGCCTGGCGGATGATCGGGCCCATGAGCAATTGCCGTTCGAGCGCCTGCTCGACGTGCTCGATGTCGAGCGCAGCCTAGACCGCACGCCATTGTTCCAGGCCATGTTCAACTACCAGGTCGATCACCTCGGCGAGCGCAATCTGCAACTGCCGGGCGTCACGGTAGCGCCCCTGGCATTGCCGCAGGGGGCGATCAGCGCCAAGTTCGACCTGACCTTCAACCTGTTCAGCCAGGGCCGCGGCGATGAGGCCAGCAGCCAACTGATAGTCGAGTACGCCACCGCGCTGTTCGACCCGGCCCGCATCCAGTGCCTGGTGGACGACTACCTGGGCGTGCTGGCCAGCTTGGCGCATCTCGATCTGCACCAGCCGCTGCTGGCGCTGCCACTGCCCTCGGTACAACGCCTGCACAGCGCGGGCGAAGCTGCCGAGCTGGACATCGAGGCGGATTTCGTGACCCGCTTCGAGGTTCAGGCCGCCTTGCATCCCGAGCGCACCGCGGTGTTCTGCCGCGATCGACAACTGAGCTACGGGCAGTTGCAGGCACAGGCCAACCAGCTTGCGCACTGGTTGTTGGCGCAAGGTGTGACGGCGGAGTCCACGATCGCCTTCTGCCTGCCGCGCGACGAGCGCCTGCTGGTCTGCCTGCTGGGCATCCAGAAGGCCGGGGCGCAGTACCTGCCGCTCGATCCGAGCCATCCGCCTGCGCGGCAGGCGGCCATCGTGCAGCGGGCACGGCCGCATCTGCTGCTGTGCGACCTTCAGGATGAGCGTTTCCCGGCCACGGTGCGCTGTCAGCTCTGGCAGGACCTGGCGTTACAGGCGCAGCCGACCGATGCACCGGCGCTGCCGAGGCACCTGCAGCAGCTGGCCTACACGCTCTACACCTCCGGCTCCACCGGGCAGCCCAAGGGCGTGCAGATCAGCCGGGGCAACTTTGCCAACTTCCTGCTGGCGATGGAGCGCGCCTTGCCGCTGGACGGCGTGCAGCGCTACCTGGCGCTGACCACCGTGACCTTCGATATCAGCGGCCTGGAACTGTGCCTGCCGTTGGTGCGCGGTGGTAGCGTGGTGCTCGCCGATGACGAGCAACGCCAGGACCCGCTGCTGCTGGCGCAGTTGATCCGTGAGCGGGCGGTGGAGCTGATCCAGGCCACCCCGGCGACCTGGGCCATGCTGTTGCAGGGCGATCGCCAGGTGCTGGCCGGGCGGGTCGCCCTGGCCGGCGGCGAGGCCCTGGCGGCGGAAATGGCCAGCGAGCTGAAGCAGCTCGTCGGCTGCCTGATCAACGTCTACGGGCCGACCGAAACCAGCGTCTGGTCGACCCAGACGTCGGTGGAGGAGCTGCATCAGCCGGTGGTGCCGATTGGCCGGCCGCTGCTCAACACGCGCTGCCATGTGCTCGACGAGTTTCTCTGTGAGGTTCCGCCAGGCCGTGCCGGCGAGTTGTATATCGCAGGCCTTGGGCTGGCCCGTGGTTATGCCGGGCAGCCGGCGCTGAGCGCCGAGCGTTTCATCGCCGACCCGTTCGGCGGCGCTGGCGGGCGCCTGTACCGCACCGGCGATGTGGCCCGCTGGCAGGCCGATGGGCAGTTGTATTACCTGGGCCGCAGCGACGATCAGATCAAGCTGCGCGGCTTCCGTATCGAGCTGGGCGAGATCGAGGCGGCGCTGCTCGGTCACCCGGGGGTCGCCCAGGCGGTGGTGGCGGTGCAGGGTGAGCACCTGGCCGCGTTCTGGGTTGCCAGTCTGGCTGGCGAGCCGAGCGCAGACGAGCTGCGTGAACATCTGCAGGCACGTCTGCCGGTGTATATGCTGCCAACTCATCTGCAAGCGCTGCCGGCATTGCCGCTCAACAGCAACGGCAAGGTGGATCGCCAGCAATTGCCGCAATTGCGCAACCAGCAGCAGGCGGCAGCAGGCAGCGCGCAGCGGCCAATGAGCGCCAGCGAGGCCCTGCTGAGCGAGATCTGGGGCCAGGTGCTGCAACTTGAGCAGGTGCCGCTCGATGGGCATTTCTTCCAGCTCGGCGGGCACTCGCTGATGGCCGCGCAGGTGCGTTCGCGGCTGCGCGAGCAGGGCTTCGAGGTGCCGCTGCGCTGGCTGTTCGAGACGCCTTCGCTGACGGAGCTGGCGGCGCGCCTGGACACTCAGGCCACCGCCATCGACTCGGCTGGATTGAGCATCGCGCGGGTCGATCAGCACATCGACCAGCCGCTGTCGCCTGCGCAGCAACGGGTCTGGCTGATGCAGCAACTGCAGCCGAGCGACAGCAGCTTCAACATGAGCAGCAACGTGCGCCTGCGTGGCGCCCTTGATACCCAGGCGTTGCAGCGGGCCTTGCAGCGTGTGATACGGCGCCATGCGATCCTGCGCACCACCTACCATCAGCAGCAGGGCGAGGCGCGCCAGCGCATCCAGGCGGATTCTGTGTTGACGCTGCAACTGGCGACCCTGAGCCAGGCGCAGTGGGCGCAGGCTGAACATGAAATGGCCGCGCGCCCGTTCGACCTGAGCGTTGAGGCGCCGCTGCGCGCGGTGCTGTATCGCCTGGGCGAGCAGGAGCATGTGCTGCAACTGGTGCTGCACCATATCGCCTCCGACGGCTGGTCCGGCTCGGTGCTGATCGGTGAGCTGGTCGAAGGCTACGAGGCCTACAGCCAGGGCCGGCTGCCCGTGGAGCGCGAACTGGCGATCCAGTACGTCGACTATGCCGCCTGGCAGGTTTCAGCGGCGCTGCGCGCCCGTCAGCGACAGGGCCAGCAGTTCTGGCAACGTACCCTCGCCGGCGTACCGAGCCAGGTGCCGTTGCCGTTCGACTTCCCACGCGGCGAGCGCGATAGCGGTGGTGGTGCGGCCTTGGACTTCCAGTTGCCAGCGGCGACGCTGGCACGCCTGGAGGCCTTGCAGCGTGACAGCGGCTTGTCGCTGTTCATGTTGCTGCTGACCGTCTATGCCGCCGTGCTGCAGCGCGAAACCCAGGGCCGCGACCTGGTCATCGGCACCGACGTGGCCAACCGCGAACACCCGGCTACCGAGGCGCTGATCGGCTTCTTCGTCAACCTGCTGGCGTTGCGCATTCGCCTGCAACCGGAGCTGAGCTTCCGTGAGCAGGCGGCATTGGTGCGCGATGTCTGCCTGGATGCCTTCGCCTGGCAGGACACACCGTTCGAGCAGGTGGTGGAATGTCTCGACCTGCCGCGTGGGGCCAACCAGCATCCGCTGCTGCAGACCCTTTTCGTACTGGACAACACGCCGCGTCAGCCGCGCCGCCTCGGCAACCTCGAGGTCACGCCGGTGAGCCGTGAACAACAACACTCCAAGTTCGACATGGCGCTGTTCGCCACCCCCGACGGCGATGCCCTCAGCCTGCGCTGGGTGTACCGCACCAGCCTGTTCCGCCCAGCCACCATCGAGCGTTTGCGCGACAGCTTCCTGGCGCTGCTCGATGCTGCGCTGGGTGCGCCGGACAGCCCCATCGATGCCTTACCTCTGCCTTCCAAGGGAGCCGCTGCCATGTCCACCACCACGGACAACCCGCTGCAACGCAAGATGAGCAAGCTCGGCAAGCTGCGCCAGAATGGCCCGGCTGCCGCGGCCACACCGATCGAAACCCGGCCGCTGCGTGCCGGCTCCAGCTTCCCCCTGCTGGTGCAACTGCGCGAGCGCGAGCTGGCCCCCGCCGTGTGGGCCGAGAGCAATCGCGAGCAGGTGGAAGGCTGGCTGCGCGAGCACGGCGGGATTATCTTCCGTGGTTTCGATCTGCCGACCCCGGCGGACTTCGAGCAGTTCTGCCAGGCGCTGTGCCCGGAGCTGTACGGCCAGTACGGCGATCTGCCGAAGAAGGAGGGCGGCAACAAGATCTACAAGTCCACGCCCTATCCGAAGGACCGCATGATCATGTTCCACAACGAGAGCGCTCACCAGCATCGCTGGCCGCGCCGGCAGTGGTTCTATTGCGAGACGCCGGCCACCAGCGGCGGGGCCACGCCCATCGTCGACAGCCGTGAGGTGTACCGCGAGCTGCCGGCTTGGCTGCAGGTCAAGCTGCGTCGCAAGCAACTGATGTACGTGCGCAATTTCAGCGCCAGCCTGGATGTCAGCTGGCAGCACTTCTTCCAGACTGAGGAGCGTGCCGAGGCCGAGCGCATCTGCCATGAGGGCGGGATCGAGTTCGAGTGGCGCGGCGCCAACGAATTGCATACGCGTCAGGTGTGCCCGGCGGTGATCCTCCACCCGCTGACCGGCGATGCCAGCTTCTTCAACCAGATCCAGCTCTACCATCCGGCGTTTCTCGATGCCGATATCCGTGAGCAGTTCCTCAAGGGGCGCGATAGCGTCATGCCCCGGCAGGTGTTCTACGGTGATGGCAGCGAACTGGAAGAGGCCGCCATCGAGGCGATCAGTGCCGCTTACGAGCGTTGTGCGGTGCGCTTCGACTGGCAGCGCGGCGATGTGGTGATGCTCGACAACATGCTCGCCGCCCATGCCCGCGACCCCTTCGAGGGCGAGCGGCGCATCGTCGTCGCCATGGGCGACATCTATCGCCGCGATCAGGTCGCGGCCGCACCGGCTACGGCTGAGGAAAACGCTCTGGAGATGACCCCATGATGGATCTTGGCCTGCCTCTTTCCCCGGCCCAGAAGCAATTGGCCGAGGCCAACCCGCAGGCGTACCGCTGGGTGCGCATGACGCTCGCCGGCGTTGCTCCAGAGCGGGTCGAACAGCGCCTGCGTGACGCCTTGGGCCAACACGATGCGCTGCGCCTGCGCTATCAGCGCCCGCTCGGCGCCACTGGCCTGCGCCAGCGCGTGGCCGAGCCGGGCGAGTTGCGCCTGGACTGGCACCAGGCGGGTGCCGGCACCGATGCGGCGGCCTGGCAGCGCGACGCCCAGGCCCAGTGCCAGGCGCAGCAGCCCGACCTGCTGGCCTGGTGGCGCGACGAGCAGCTATGGCTGGCGCTGCCGGCCTGCTCGCTGGATCTGCACAGCCTCGAGCAACTGCGCCGTGAGCTGCTGGGGCAGGGCGCGGCACTGGAGGCCGAGCCGATGCAGTACAGCGACTACGCCGAGTGGATCGCCGGCCTGCAACTGGACGAGGACGCCGAGCAGGGCGCGCAGTTCTGGCGCAACCTGGCCCTGCAGGAGGTGCCGGGGCTGCGCCTGATCGAACGCTATGGCATGGCCAGCGGTGCCCGTGGCTGCGTGCAGCAGGCGCTCGAACCCGCACTGTGCAGTGCCATGCAGGCCCTGGCCGGGAGCGAGGCTTTGGCCATCGAACCACTCGCCCTGGCAGCCTGGGGCGCCTTGCTCGGCCGCCTGAACGGTCAGCGCCATGCGCAGTTGGGCCTGCAGCACGACCCGCGTGACGACTATGAGGAACTGCAGGGCGCCTACGGGCTGTTCGAGCAAACGCTGCCCATGCAGGTGCATTTGTCCGAGCACGCCAGTTGGGTCAGCCTGGCCCGGCAACTGGCCCGGCAACTGGAAAGCGCCGTGCTCTGGCAGGAGTACCTCGGCCAGGCCGAGTTGCTGCCGGAGTGGCGCGCCAGCTATCAGGCCGGGCTGCGCGTGCAGCATCTGGCCGAGGTACAGGCGCTGCAGGCCTTGTCCTTCGACACACCGGTGGAACTGCAACTGCACTGGCTGCTGGATGAGTCCGGCCAGGGCCAGTTGGCGCTGGTGTACGACACCGGGTTGTATCGCCGTGAGCAGATGCAGCTCTTGCTGCGCCGTTACGTGCACTGGATCGGCCAACTGCTGCAGGCGCCGCAAGCGCCGCTGGACGGCCTGGATACCGTGCTGACGGAGGAGGCGCAACCCACAGCGACTGGCGGGGAACTGCCAGCGGACGTCGATATCGTCGAGCGATTCCGTGCCCATGCGCGCCACCAGCCGGCCAGCCCGGCGCTGCGCGATGGCCGGCAGCTGTTGTCCTATGCCGAGGTGGATGAGCTGAGCGAACGGGTGGCCGGCAGTTTGCAGCAGGCCGGCGTTGGCCCTGACCAGGTGGTGGCGCTGCTGCTGCCGCGTGGCGCGCAGATGCTGGTCGCCATGCTGGCCTGCTTCAAGGCAGGCGCGGCCTATCTGCCGCTGGACCCGGCGCTGCCACCGCTGCGTCTGGCCAGCATTCTCGAGGATTCCAAACCTGCTGTTCTGCTGCATCTGGATGAGTCGAACCTGGTCTGCGAGGTGCCCAGCCTGGCCTGGTCGAAGGCCAGCAGCGCTGCACCACTCGCTGCGCCTGTGGCCAGCGCGCCGCAGCACCTGGCCTATGTGCTTTACACCTCGGGCACCAGCGGCAAGCCCAAGGGCGTGCAGATCGAGCAGGGGCAGCTACGCCACTACGCGAGCCAGATCACTCACGCGCTGGATCTGCCGGCAGGTGCTCACTACGGGCTGGTGTCGTCGCTGCTCGCCGACCTGGGCAATACCGTGTTGTACCCGGCCTGGCTGCAGGGGGGCTGCGTGCACCTGCTGAGCCAGGCCAGCGTCACCGATGCGCAGGCCTTCGCCGAGGAGCTGCGCGATCATCCGCTGGATGTGCTGAAGATCGTTCCATCGCACCTCGAGGCATTGATCGGCGAGCATCCGCTGGAGGGTGTGCTGCCGCGTCAGGTGCTGGTGCTTGGCGGCGAAGCGGTGGGCGAGAGCCTGCTGGCGCGGCTGGCACAGGCAGGGTCTGGTTGCCGCCTATACAACCACTACGGGCCGAGCGAAACCACGGTCGGCGTGATCTGGCGGGCCATCGACAGCGAGCAGGGGGCGAGCGGCACGGCCTTGAACCAGGTGCTCGGCAACAACCGCATCTATCTGCTCGACGAACAACAGCGCCCCGTGCCCTGCGGGCAGGCGGGTGAGTTGTGCGTGGCCGGGGCCAGTGTCGGCCGTGGCTATCTGGGGGATGTCGGCAGTTCGGCATTCAGCCAAGACCTGCGGTCTGGCGCACGCCTGTATCGCACCGGTGATCTGGCGTTGCGCCAGGCCGATGGCGCCTTGCGTATTCTCGGGCGCAATGATCAGCAGGTGAAGATTCGCGGTTTTCGTCTGGAACTGGCGGAGGTCGAACAGGCGTTGCGCGGCCTGCCGGGTGTGCAGCAGGCGGCGGTGTTGCTTGATGGTGAGCGCCTGTTGGCCTTCGTCGTGGAGGAGCAAGGGCAGAGCCGGACCGCGAACCTGCTGCGCGACGATCTGGCCCAACAACTGCCGGACTACATGCTGCCCGCCGGCATCTTCGCCGTGAAAGCCCTGCCGCTGAACAGCAATGGCAAACTCGATCGGCAGGCGCTGCTGGAGCGTGCCCGACAGCGCCTGCAAGGTGCGCGGGTGGCCCCGGTCGGCGAACTGGAAAGCGCCGTGCTGGAAATCTGGTGCCGCGTGCTGGGTGTCGAGGATCTCGGCGTGACCGACAACTTCTTCGCCACGGGCGGGCATTCCCTGGCGGCGATCAAGGTGGTGGCGCTGATTCGCGAGCAACTGGGGCTCAACCCGCCAACTAATCTGCTGTTCGAGCGGCAGACCGTGCGCGAACTGGTGCAGAGCCTCGATCAGGGCGCGAGTAGCGAGGGCTGGCAGGTGCTGAACGATGTGGCCGGTGAGGCGCCTGCCTTGCTCCTGGTACATGGCGCGGAGGGCCACCTGAAAGACTACCGACCGTTGGTGGAGCAACTTGGCGAAAACCAGGCCGTTTATGGCCTGGCGGCATTTGGCGAGGGTTGGGAAAGCAAGGATCTGGGCAGGCTGCTGCAGCGCTATGTACAGAGTATTCCTGAGTCGCTCAAGCAGCGGCCGCTGGTGGTGCTGGGCTGGTGCCTGGCTTCTCGCCTGGCGCTGCTGTTGATTGCGCACCTACAGTCAGCCGGCTTCACCATCAAGGCCTTGGCGACGGTGGATCATGATCCGCAGCGCAGCCTTGCTGGCGACGGCGACGAGGGTGGCCAGTTGCTCGCCGACCTGGTGTTCCTGTGTCGCAGCCGTTCGCGGCCGCTTGGCGATACGTTGCGCGAGCGTCTGGCCCGGCAACTGGTCGATTGCGATTATGCCGAGGGAGTGACCCGCATGCTGGCCGACGCCGAGGTGCGTGAGCATCTGCAATCGCACGGCGCTGATGCCGAGTTGCAGGCCGTGATGGTGCGCTACCGGGCGATCAAGACGCGCCTGTACGAACAGGCCTTACCGGTGGTCGACGTGCCCATCTGGTTGTGGCGCAGCAATGCCCACGGTGATCTGCGTACACCCTGGCAGGCGCACACGCGCAAGGCGCTGCATGATCGGAGCCTGGATGTCGGTCATCATGCGATCCTTGCCGAGCCGCGCTTGAGTGAGGATCTGTTGTCTTTGCTGGCGCCAAGCATTGCGCCGCAACACCAAGCCGAGAAGGTGTCGAACTGATGATGTTATTGAAGGAACTGCTGCATGATGCGCGCTGGCGCATTTTCCTGGCGGTGCTGTGCAGTGCCTTGAGTGCGATCAGCAGCATCGGCCTGATCGGCTATATCAACCGCAGCCTGGAGCAGGGGCTGGATGACCTGAGCCAGGCGCTGGCGCTGTTCGCCGGCCTGCTGTTGCTGCTGTTCGTCAGCGGCACCCTGGCCCAGTGGCTGCTGGTGCAGATTGGCCATCGCCTGGTCTATCAGTTGCGCCTGCGCCTGGTGGGCAAGGTGCTGGGCACCGCCCTGGAGCGCATCGAGCGACTGGGCAGCCCGCGCATCTACAACGCGCTGACCAAGGACGTGACCACCGTGGCCACGGCCTTCAAGCAATTGCCGATCTCGCTGTACAACGGCTTGCTGCTGCTGGCTGGCCTGGCTTACATGGCCTGGCTGAGCCTGCCCTTCTTCGCCTTGACCCTGGCGGTGATCGCCTTCGGCGTGCTGCTCGACGTGCTGCTCGGGCGCAAGGTCAAGCGCCTGATGCAGCAGGTGCGGCAGCAGGACGACCGGTTGACCGAGCAGTTCGAGGCGACCATTAACGGCCGCTGCGAACTGGCCTTGAGCCGGGAGCGTCGGCAGATGCTGTACAACCAGCGCCTGGAGCCGATCGCGCAGGCCTCGCTGCAGGCCTCGGTACGCGCCGATACCCTGTGGGCGATCAACCTGAACTGGACGTCGCTGCTGGTTTTCTTGCTGATCGGTACGCTGTTCTTCCTCGGTCAGGGCCTCGGGCTGCTGAGCCAGCAGGTGGTGGTGGGCTACGTGTTGGCGATCATGTTCCTGCGTACGCCGATCTCGATGATCCTCGATGCCGTCCCGACGGTGATCCGCGGCCATGTGGCCTTGCAGGCCATCGATGACCTGGCCCTGGGCGAGACGGTGCACTTCACCTTGCCGCCGAAGGCCGCCGAGCCTTTCCGTGAGTTGCGCCTGAGCAACGTGCAATACCGCTACCCCGGGCAGAGCGACGAATTCGCCTTCCAGCTGGGCCCCATCGATCTGCACGTTCGCCGTGGCGAACTGATCTTTATCGTCGGCGGCAATGGCAGCGGCAAGTCGACCCTGGCCAAATTGCTGACCGGGCTCTACCAGCCTAGCGAGGGGACGGTCGCGCTCAATGGCGTGACGCTGGATGTCTCGAACAGCGAGTGGCACCGCGAGCATTTCGCGGCGATCTTCGCCGACTTCTATCTGTTCGCCGATGTGCTCGGTGAGAACGGCCAGCTCGATGGGCTGGAGGAGCGGGTCGATCACTATCTGCAACGCCTGGGGCTGGCGCACAAGGTGCAGTTTGTCGATGGACGCCTGTCCACCACGGCCCTTTCACAGGGGCAGCGCAAGCGCCTGGCCCTGCTGTTGCTGATGATGGAGGGTCGCGAGGTGCTGCTGCTCGACGAATGGGCGGCGGACCAGGACCCGGTGTTCCGCCACGTGTTCTACCACGAGCTGCTGCCCGAGTTGCAGGCGGCCGGAAAAACGGTCATCGCCATCACTCACGATGACCGCTACTTCGACGTGGCCGATCGCATCTACCGGCTTGATTACGGCCAGTTGGTGGACTATGACCACACCAGCGAGAACCCTTTCCAGTTGGTCAGGTAGCCGCTTGGAGCGGTTTATTCGGGTGTTTTGTCGCGGTCGAGTGGGCAACTGCTGCAATAGCCTATGCCGGGCAGGCGGTAGCGAATGCAGCAGATACGGCGTAACCGCTGCGGTTCGTTAGCGCCGACGTCCTTGTAGTACACCGGGGCGAACAGCGGATTACGCCGGCCATCGGGGCGCAGGCGGCTTTCCAGCACGGTTCTGGCCGGGGCTGCGCAATCGAACGTTGCCAATCGATGCAGTTCGATTTGGGTAGTGGCGAATTCGAAGAGGTTGCCGGCGTTGCTCCAGAACAGTCGTGGCGAGGCTTTCGAGACGCTGGCCATTACCTCGATCACCGGTTTCAGATGCCGCTCGATCAAGGCGTCGAAGCGCGCGAAGGGCGCGCAGGGTGGCAGAACGCTGCCTTCATGGGGCAGGTGCAGGGCAAGCGGCTTTCCCGCGGCCGAGAGGATGACGCCGACATCGCTCAGGGCGATAGGCAACTCGCGCTGCAAGAGCAAGCTGGCCGCCACGGCGGGTGCTATGAAGCAGAAATACCATTTCGACCAGATAGAGGTCAGCGCCATGAAATCGTCGCTGCCATGGCGGGCTGCCAGTTCCCGAATGAACTCGGCGAAATAGTCCGGCTGAAACAATTGCGAGCCGGCAATTGCCTGCTGTTGATCACTGGCCAGTTGCAGGTTTTCCCCATAGTCCGCCAGCGGGCCGCTGAACAGCGGGGCGAGGCTGGCGATCATCCTCGCGGCCCAGTGTCACCGTCAGGCGGCATTGCGCAATGCTTGGTCAGGGAGGCTGCGGGTCGAGGCATAGTCAGGCGCTTGCTGTTGAGACTCGTTATCAACGGTGGCGATCAGTATAAACAAACCGGGGGCGTGCAGGCTAACCCTGTCTGTGACACCAGGGTGTGTAAGCGCATCACGCTAACGTCTAATGATAATTATTATTAACTGTATTATCCTACGGCCGCTCGCATGCAAAGCTCAAACTACCCTGCGAGCGCTCGCATCTTCAGTGGAAACGGAGTGGAACATGAGTCTGGACAGTCCTGAAACGCGATTTCTGGTTGTAGTCAACGATGAGGAGCAGTATTCGATCTGGCCGGATTACAAGGAGATACCGCAAGGCTGGCGCGCGGCCGGCAAGCAGGGCAGCAAGGAGGAGTGCCTGGCTTTTATCGAGTCGTTCTGGACTGACATGCGGCCTTTGAGCTTGCGTCAAGCCATGCAGCCCCAGGATCGCGGCTGAGGCCTTGTGCATCCAGCCCCTGGTTTTCCGTATTGCCGGGCGACAGCCCCCCGCTGCGTTGTCCGGTAGCCGATAGCAGCAACTTGGAATCGCCTGAGTTGGCTGGTCGTTCACTACATGACGCACGTTCCGGCAGCGTTGTCAGATAACGCGCTATCCGCGCAACACGAGGATGCACTCATGAATGCAATCCCCCCGATCACCAACACCACGCTCGAACTCCAGTACCGGCACAGCGGGCTAAGCCAGCGCTATTGCCTGGACAGCACGCCGGCATTGCAGCGGCAAATGCAGCGCGAGTCGAATGCGCGCAGCTACCCACGGCGCATACCGCTGGAGCTCAAGCGGGCGCAGGGGGTGTATGTCGAGGACTCGCGGGGGCAGGTGTACATCGATTGCCTGGCCGGTGCCGGTACCCTGGCTCTGGGGCACAATCACCCGGTGACCGTGGAGGCGATCCAGAAGACCCTGGCCTCGGGCATACCGCTGCATGCCCTCGATCTGAGTACGCCGATCAAGGATGCCTTCGTAGAGACGGTCTTCGATCTGCTGCCTGGCGACTTCGCCAGGGACGCGCGCATCCAGTTCTGTGGCCCCACGGGGGCGGACGCAGTGGAGGCGGCGCTCAAGCTGTCGCGCACGGCAACCGGGCGGCAGAGCATCCTGGCGTTCCATGGCGCCTATCACGGTATGACCCTCGGCACGCTGTCTGTGAGCGGCAACCTGGGGCCGAAGAATGCCTTGGGTGGCCTGCTGGCGGGGGTGCAATTCTTGCCGTATCCACATGACTACCGTTGCCCGTTCGGCCTGCGCGGCGAGCAGGCGATTGACGCCAGTCTGCATTACATCCGCCACCTGCTCGCCGACCCGGAAAGCGGCGTGACCCAGCCGGCGGCCATGATCCTGGAAACGGTGCAGGGCGAGGGCGGGGTGATTTGCGCCCCTGATCGCTGGCTGCAGGGGCTGCGGGCGATCACGCGTGAGCACGGTGTTCCCCTGATCCTCGACGAGATCCAATGCGGTATCGGGCGCACCGGCGATCTGTTTGCCTTTGAGCGCAGCGCCATCACCCCTGATGTGGTGACGCTGTCGAAGGCTATCGGCGGTGGTCTGCCGCTGTCGGTGGTGGTCTATCGGGGCGAGCTGGATCAATGGCAGCCCGGGGCCCATGCCGGCACTTTCCGAGGTAATCAACTGGCCATGGCCGCAGGCGATGCCACCTTGCGCTTCATTCAGCGCGAAGGCATCTGCAGCCATGTGCGCAACGTCGGAGCACGCTTGCAGACGCTGCTGCACGGGCTGCAGGCCGAGTTCGACTGGATCGGCGACGTGCGCGGCCGTGGTCTGATGCTGGGCATGGAGATCATCGATCCTGCCAGCCAGGATGCCCTTGGCCAGCCCGCTACCGATGGCGAGCGGGCGCGCAAGCTACAACGTGCTTGTCTGGAGCGTGGCCTGATCGTCGAGCTGGGCGGCCGGCACGGCGCAACCGTTCGCTTCCTGCCGCCGCTGATCATCAGCGAAGCGGAGGTCGATCTGGTTGGGCAGATTCTCTACCAGGCGGCGCAGAACGTGGAGATCGCCGCCGCGAGCTGATGCAGGTATGCCACAGGTTCCTGGCAGGGTGGTGGCCGCACCGGTATGGCAGGCTGGGCGGCAGTGAATCGGTAGCGAGCTGCGCCGCGGGCCAGTCACCCTTAGCAAGCCGTTGAAAAACGTAGGCGAGGCAGGTAAGACAATACCAATGGCAGCCCCGCAAAAACGGCCGAAAAAAAGGCTGCTTTAACAGATTCAGGGTCATTAGATCGCCCCGTAATCACCAGCTAAGACTGGGAATATGTAGGGCTATCATCTAATACGATGAGGATCTAACGCTTGCAAGGTGTCAGATCATCGGGTTACCACCAATACTTTCCAAAGTTTTCCGGGTTGGCCCAGAAACGGGCGTTGAGCCAGTCCGGCACCTGTTTATAGTCAAGCAGATCGTAGGTAAACAGCGTCAGGACCTGTTCATCGCGCTGGAAACGCTCACCGGCCTGCAGGGCCAGGGAGAAGAAGTCGGTTTCCTTCCATCCGCAGGCGCCCAGGTCCACTAGCACCGCAATGCGGCTGGCGTTGAGGTTGCGGATGCCGCCGAGCAAGGTCAGGCCCTGGGGTTTTGACAGGTGCTCCAGGCAATCGACCACCAGCGCCAGGTCAAAACGCAGTGCCGCCAATGCTTGCGGCAATGGCCCTGGATCGGCGCAAAACACCTGGGTATCCGGGTGTGCGTCTTTAAATGCATCCAGCGCCGGGAACTGGCTGGCGCCCAACAGCAACAGGCGTTTTGGCTGGTGCAGATCCAGCAGTGCAGCCAAGGCTTGCTGGGGCGTACGGGAAGAAATACCAGCGGTCATCAGAAATCCTCACATCAGGACCGTAGAGACTAGCGCGGCTGAGCGTGCGGGCCTAGAGCGGGCGGTTGCGAAAAGTCCTACGTGGGCTGCCATCCTCAATGAATCCGGGGGCGTGGCGTAGTGGCGCAGTTGAAAAGAGCGGTCTTTACTCCACTCATCGGCCCCCGCCGATCCCCTCAGGAGAAAGTCAGATGAGCATCATGCGGACAGCTCTACCTTTGGTTCTGCTAACCGGAGTATTGACAGGTTGCGCAGGCTTGCAAAAAACCGATTGGCCTACCTGTGCCGCTGTCGGCGGTGTGACCGGTGCAGCGATCGGCGCGACTGAAAGCTCAGCCTACGCAGGCTATGGCGCGTTGCTGGTCGGCGGCATGGCCGGCGCCTATTGCTGGGTGCACGGCGATGGCGACGAAGATGGCGATGGCGTGCCGGACAGCCGCGACAAGTGCCCGGGCACGCCGAAAGGCGTGCAGGTCGACGCCAATGGTTGCCCACCGGCGCCGCCAGCGGCGGTGGTTGAGGAGGTTGTCGTGGTCAAGGAAGAAACCATTGTGATCCGCGATGTGCACTTCCAGTTCGACTCCGCCAAGTTGACGGCAGCGGATAAAACCAAACTCGACACCATTGCCACGCGCCTGAAACAGGAAGCTCCGAGCGCTCAACTGCGGGTCAGTGGTCACACCGACAGCGTCGGTAAAGACGCCTACAACCAGAAACTCTCGGAAAAACGTGCGCATTCGGTCACCGATTACCTGGTCGGCGCCGGTGTGCCCCGCAGTGCCTTTGTGTCTGTAACCGGCGCGGGCGAAAGCCATCCGGTCGCCGACAACAAGACCGCTGAAGGCCGCGCCTTGAACCGCCGTACGGAAATCCAGATCAACCGCTGACAGCCCTTGCCCCTGTGGTATCCACAGGGGCATTGCCGGCGATCCTCGCTTAAATCGCAGCCCTCTCAAGTTTTTTGAACCTTCACTGGCAAATCGCCTGTAGAAGTCGTTACTGTGCATCCAAAGAAAAATTCGAAAACACTCAGGAGCCCCATGATGCGTAAGGTTTTTCTGTTGGCCCTGTTGGTCAGCCCCGTTGCCCTGGCCCAGAGCGTCAGTGTTGAAACCAACTCATTGATGCGCCTTCCCTCCAGCACCAGCGTGTTGCAACTGGAGCGCCTGGACGTGGCGGACTACGGAACTTTGCTGATTCCGGCCACCATCAGCCAGGTCACGGTGGATGAACTGCACCTGGGCCGCGATGCACGCATCGCAATGGTTCCTGGCAATACCGCGCTGCAACTGCAGGTGCGGCATGCGCAACTTGAGCATGGCAGCCAGATCACTTCGCGTGGTGCCCCCGGTACCCATGAAAAACCAGCCAAGGCCGGGCGTGACCTGACCTTGCGCATCAACTCGCTGACGGCTGAAGAACTGTCGGTGGATGCCCGTGGCGGCGCCGGTGCCCAAGGATATGCCGGGCTGGATGGCGCCAATGGCGTGGATCCTGGGTGCACCTGGGGTTCGGCTGGGCGTGGTGCCAATGGCGACAATGGCGGCGATGGCTTGCCGGGTGGGGCGGGTGCACAGGTCCGCGTGGAGTTACCGAAGGACTTCCCGGCTGAACACATCAAGGTCTGGGTGGATGGCGGTGCTGGCGGTTTGGCCGGTACGGCCGGCAAGCCGGGCAAAGGTGGGGAGTCCAAAGGCTGCCTGGTGTACCGCACCGAGGGAGGCGAGAAGGGCCGCCCAGGGTTGGAAGGGCAGCCGGGACCGGTGGGGCCTGCGGGTACAGTGACTATTCAGCGGCTCTAAAGAGCCGCAGCTGCAAGCTTCAGGCTTGCAGCTGTACTCAGAACATCGGCCGAGCCGAAGCAATCGCCACCACCACCAACCCCACGATCAAATTAATTCCCACCAGCTTGCGAATCTGCCCCAGTGCAGCCGCACCCGCCGGCCAAGCTTCGGCTGCCACCGCCGCGCGCAGCTGCGGGAACTTCAGCGCCTGGATGCGGATAAACAGCGCCGTCATTACCAGGTACAACCCCATCATCACCTGCACATAACGCGGTGCGGTTTCAAATCCGCTGAAGCGCAGTTGCAACAAGCCGACGCCGCTGATCGGCAAAACCAGCACCGCCACCCACACCCACACGAAAAAACGTTGAAACACATTTGCCCACAGCTTGAGCCGGGCAGGGCCTTCAAGTGCCGCCACGGCGGCGGGGCGCAGGATCATCCAGGCGAAAAACATACCGCCGACCCATATCAGGGCGGCCAATACATGCAGGGTGTAAGCGAGGCTAAACGCGGTCATTGTGGTACTCCGTTCTGCGCGGGATTAATTAGCGGGGTATGATAGCGGCCGATCCGAACCACTGAAAATTTATCCAGCGTTTTTTGCGCCCGACTATCCATGATCAGCACTGAACTCAAAACCACGATCCAGGGCGCCTATACGCGTTTTCTCGAAGCCAAGAGCTTGAAACCGCGCTACGGCCAACGCCTGATGATCGCCGAAGTGGCCAAGGTCCTCGGGGATATCGACACCGATGACGAAGGCCGCCGCGAAGGTGAGCCCGCCGTCGTCGCCGTCGAAGCCGGCACCGGTACCGGCAAGACCGTGGCCTACAGCCTGGCTGCGATCCCTACTGCCAAGGCCGCCGGCAAGCGCCTGGTGATCGCCACCGCCACCGTCGCCCTGCAAGAGCAAATCGTCTACAAAGACCTGCCCGACCTGATGCGCAACAGCGGCCTGAACTTTACCTTCGCCCTGGCCAAGGGCCGTGGCCGCTACATGTGCCTGTCCAAGCTCGACGTGCTGCTGCAGGAAGGCCATGCACAAACTGCCACGGCGTCGCTGTTCGAGGAAGAAGGCTTCAAGATCGAGGTGGATGAGGTCAGCCAGAAGCTGTTTACCAGCATGATCGAAAAGCTGGCGGGCAATAAATGGGACGGCGATCGCGACAGTTGGCCCACGGCCCTCGAAGATGCCGACTGGGCGCGCCTGACCACCGACCACAGCCAGTGCACCAACCGTCATTGCCCCAACTTCGGCCAGTGCGCCTTCTACAAGGCCCGCGAAGGCATGGGCAAGGTTGACGTGATCGTTACCAACCATGACATGGTGCTGGCTGACCTGGCCTTGGGCGGCGGCGCGGTACTGCCGGACCCGCGCGACACCCTCTATGTATTCGACGAAGGCCATCACCTGCCCGACAAGGCCATCGGCCACTTCGCCCACTACACGCGCCTGCGCTCCACCGCCGACTGGCTGGAAACCACCGCGAAGAATTTGACTAAATTGCTCGCCCAGCACCCACTGCCCGGCGATTTGGGCAAGCTGATCGAACAGGTGCCGGAGCTGGCGCGGGAGATCAAGACCCAGCAACAGTTCATGTTCAGCGCCTGCGAACAGGTGGCCGACTTCAAGCCCGGTGAGGATGTGGAAGGCCGTGAGCGCCCGCGCCACCGCTTTGTCGGCGGGATGATTCCTGAGCATATGCGCGAAATGGGCATCGAACTGAAGAAAGGCTTTTCGCGCCTCACCGACCTGTTCACCCGCCTGACCGACCTGCTCAAGGAAGGCATGGACGGTGAGGTCAACATCGGCATCGCCAGCAACCAGGCCGAGGAGTGGTACCCGCTGTTCGGCAGCCTGTTGTCCCGTTCCCAGGGCAACTGGGAGTTGTGGACGGCCTTTACCGTCGAAGACCCGGAAGACAACCCGCCCATGGCCCGCTGGCTGACCCTGTCGGAAAGCGGTGCGTTGTTTGATATCGAGGTCAACGCCAGCCCGATCCTCGCCGCCGAAATGCTACGGCGCAACCTATGGAACGTGGCGTATGGCTGCCTGGTGACCTCGGCCACGCTGACCGCCCTGGGCACCTTCGACCGCTTCCGCATGCGCGCGGGCTTGCCGAAAAAGGCCGTCACGGCGGTAGTGCCAAGCCCGTTCCATCATGCCGACGCCGGTGTGCTACGGGTGCCCGATCTCAAGGCCGACCCACGGGATGCACCGGCGCACACCGCGGCGATCATCCGCGACCTGCCCTCTTTGGTGGAAGGTTCGCGCGGCACCCTGGTGTTGTTCTCGTCGCGCAAACAGATGCAGGACGTGTTCGACGGCCTCGACCGCGACTGGCGCAAGCAGGTGTTTATCCAGGGCAACCTGTCCAAGCAGGAAACCCTGAACAAGCACAAGGCGCGGGTCGATGGCGGGGATTCCAGCGTGCTGTTCGGCCTGGCGAGTTTCGCCGAAGGAGTGGACTTGCCCGGTGCCTACTGCGAACACGTGGTGATCGCCAAGATCCCGTTCTCGGTGCCGGATGATCCGGTCGAGGCCGCATTGGCCGAATGGATCGAAGCGCGGGGCGGTAACCCGTTCATGGAGATCTCGGTGCCGGATGCTTCCTTGAAGCTGGTGCAGGCCTGCGGTCGCTTGCTGCGTACCGAGGAAGACCGGGGCACCATCACCTTGCTCGACCGCCGCCTGGTTACCCAGCGCTACGGCAAGGCGATCCTGAATGCATTGCCGCCGTTCCGGCGCGAAATTTCTTAAGCCATCGTGGGCGAATTCGCCCACTTCGTGGTCTATCTCACTGCTATGGATTTATGTCATCAGGCCATTCACCGGCCGTTTGGGAGAACCTTGTTCGTATGATTCGCACGCTGCCCGCCCTTTTTGCCCTGCTGTTCACTGCGCCCTTGATGGCCGCGCCCGCGGGGCAACAGACATTGTTCAACTTCGTCCGGCCTGCCGATGTGGTCAAGGTGGCGACCCAGGACGCCAGCCTGCCGCAATACAACGCCGAACAAACCCCGGAAGGCGAGGTGTTGCGTCGCATCACCTTCAATCCGGCCGCCGAGCCGAGCCTGGTGCTCAGCCCACAGACCGGTGCCTGGGACTGGTCGCAGTCCGGCGCCATGAGCCTGCGTATCCAGAGTGCCATGGACTGGGCGCTGACCCTCTACGTCAAGGTGCAGAGCAGCGATGGCAAGACCCTGGTCAGCCGCATCGACCTGCCGGCCGGACCGGCCCAGACCTTGCTGGTACCGCTGCAAGCCAATTCGCCGTTGAGCCAGGGCATGAAGGCCGGCCCGCCGATGCCGATCACCGTGGACGGCCAGCGTGTGTTGCTGGCCAGCAGCGCTGGCGAAATCGACCGCAGCCAAGTGGTCTCGGTGACCCTGTCGATGATCAAGCCCAACGCCGCGCAAAGCATTCTGCTGGAACGCTTTGGTGTGCAGGACAGCGAGCCGGTGCTGAAGGCGGCCTATAGCGAACTGGTAGATGCTTATGGCCAGTCCACCCGCGCGCGCTGGCCGGAAAAGGTCAGCAGCGACGAACAACTCAAGGCGGCCGCCGCAAAGGAGCAAACCCAACTGCAGGGCTGGCTGGCCGCGCGTGATAAATCCGCATTGGACAAGTTCGGCGGCTGGAACAAAGGGCCGGCGTTCAAGGCCAGTGGCTTTTTCCGTACCGAAAAGCGCGACGGTCGCTGGTACCTGGTGACCCCGGAAGGCCATCCGTTCTATTCCCTGGGCGTCAATACCGTGGCCCCGGACAACAGCCAGACCTACGTGGCCGGTCGTGAGTGGATGTTTGCGGCGCTGCCAAAGGCCGGCGAACCCTTCGACAAGTATTACGGCAGCGGCGATAACCGCACCGGCAATGGTGCGGGTGAAGGTCGTGGCTTTGGTGCCGGACGTTGGTACGATTTCTACGGCGCCAACCTGCAGCGCACTTATGGCGGCGAAGGGTTTGACCAGAAACGCTGGGTGACCCACACCCTTGATCGCCTGCAAGCCTGGGGTTTCAATACCGTCGGCAACTGGAGCGACGGCGCGTTGGCCAGTGCCGACCGTGTACCGTACACCTTGCCGTTGTCGATCGTCGGCGACTACGCCAGCATCAGCACCGGCACCGACTGGTGGGGCGGCATGCCCGATCCGTTCGATCCGCGTTTCGCCATGGCGACCGAGCGCGCGGTGGCTATCGCCGCCCGCGACCACCGCGACGATCCCTGGCTGATCGGCTTCTTTGCCGATAACGAACTGGCCTGGGCCGGCCCCGGCGATGATCCGAAATCCCGCTACGCCCTGGCCTACGGCACCTTGCGCATGACCACCGACGTGCCGGCCAAGCGCGCGTTCCTCAAGCAATTGCGTGACAAGTACCGCAACGAGCAAGGCCTGTCGAAAGCCTGGGGCATCGAGTTGGCGGGGTGGGAGTTGATGGAAGATCCAGGCTTCGAGCCGCCGATGCCCAACCCGGAACACCCGGAAATCGAAGCTGACTTCAAATACTTCCAGAAGACCTTTGCCGATGCCTACTTCAAGACCATCTCCGACTCGCTGAAATGGCACGCCCCCAACCAACTGCTGCTGGGCGGGCGTTATGCGGTGAGTACGCCGGAGGCCGTGGCGTCGTGTGCGCAGTATTGCGATGTGCTGAGCTTCAACATGTACACGCTCAAACCCCAGGATGGCTATGACTTTGCCGCGCTTCGTGCACTGGACAAACCGGTGTTGATCACTGAATTCAACTTCGGCTCTGCGGACCGTGGCCCGTTCTGGGGCGGCGTGACCCAGTTGGCCAGGGAAGAAGAGCGTAGCGCGGCATATGCCAACTTCCTCAAGCAAGCCATGGCCGAGCCGTCAATTGTCGGCGTGCATTGGTTCCAGTACCTGGATCAGCCAGTGACCGGCCGGTTGCTGGACGGTGAAAACGGCCACTTCGGCCTGGTGGGCATCACTGACGTACCGTTCCAGGGTTTTGTCGACAGTGTGCGCAGAAGCAACCTGGCGGCGGTGGATCAACTGGGTAAGGAAGCGGAAAAGGCCAAGGCCGCCAGCACGGTTCATGAAAGCGAAGGCAGCAATCCAGGGCGTGATGGCAAAGGCCCGGGGCAGGGCGCCGGACACGCCGGTGGGCATTCGGGAAATGGTCATTGATTCATCGTTGATGGGTTCACAAACTCCATAATGGCTGGAACAATGTCGGCCACTTTTTACGGTGTTTTCCGAGGGGGCTTAGGTGCAGGTTCAGGGTCATTACGAGCTCCGGTTCGAAGCGGTGCGTGAAGCGTTTGCCGCGTTATTCGATGACCCGCAGGAGCGTGGCGCCGGGCTCTGCATCCAGATCGGCGGCGAAACCGTCGTTGACCTGTGGGCCGGTACCGCCGACAAGGACGGTACCGAGGCCTGGCACAGCGACACCATCGTCAACCTGTTTTCCTGCACCAAGACCTTCACCGCCGTCACGGCCCTGCAACTGGTGGCCGAGGGCAAGTTGCAATTGGACGCGCCAGTGGCCAAGTACTGGCCTGAGTTTGCCGCCGCCGGCAAGGAAAGCATCACCCTGCGCCAGTTGCTCTGCCACCAGGCCGGGTTGCCGGCAATCCGCGAGATGCTGCCCGCCGAAGCCTTGTATGACTGGCAATTGATGGTCGATACCCTGGCCGCCGAAGCCCCGTGGTGGACGCCGGGCCAGGGTCATGGCTACGAGGCGATCACCTACGGTTGGCTGGTCGGCGAATTGCTGCGCCGCGCCGATGGGCGTGGGCCGGGTGAGTCCATTGTGGCGCGTGTGGCACGGCCGCTGGGGCTGGACTTTCACGTGGGCCTGGCCGACGAAGAGTTTTATCGTGTTGCACATATTGCGCGCAGCAAAGGCAATATGGGCGATGAAGCCGCGCAACGTTTACTGCAAGTAATGATGCGCGAGCCCACCGCCATGACGACGCGGGCATTTGCCAATCCTCCATCTATTCTCACCAGTACTAATAAACCTGAATGGCGACGCATGCAGCAGCCGGCGGCAAATGGTCACGGTAATGCGCGTAGCCTGGCCGGTTTTTATAGTGGTTTGTTGGACGGTAGTTTGTTGGAAGCCGACATGCTCGAAGAATTGACCCGTGAACACAGTATCGGGCCGGATAAAACATTATTGACACAAACCCGCTTCGGGCTGGGCTGCATGTTGGATCAACCACAGTTGCCCAATGCTACGTTTGGCCTTGGCGCCCGTGCGTTCGGGCATCCAGGCGCCGGTGGTTCGGTGGGTTTTGCCGACCCTGAGCATGATGTAGCGTTTGGTTTCGTGACTAATACATTGGGGCCTTATGTACTTATGGACCCACGGGCACAGAAGTTGGTCAGAATATTGGCCGGTTGTCTGTAAACCCCTTGCTGTTTCACATTTTTTTGTTACAAAGGCAACTATAAGAAGACGCTGAACGAAATGATGTAACTTTAATGTTCTGTAAGCGTCTGTTTAACGGGTCATCGAGACCCCCGTTTCTTTTCTCATTTTGTGGATATCTCATGTTATCGAACAAGTCCTTGGCACTGGCGCTTTGCCTCACTATTACCGGTTGCGCACAAACTCCACAAAATGATGCCGAGGGCGGGCATTGGTGGTCATTTGGGTCGGATAAGGCCACTACCAAGGACGCAGTGACCCAAACCGACGCCAAGCCGGATGCCAAACCCGCTGCAGGCGCCAAGCCTGCCGCACCTGTAGCCGCAGCTGCTGCGCCTGTTGCCGCCGCGCCAGCGCCGGCCGCCAAGGCTGACACCGGTTCGAGCTGGTGGCCGTTCTCCTCCAAGAGCGCTGACGAGAAGGCCGCTGATGCCAAGGCTGACCTGAAAGCCGACCTCAAGGCCGCGACCCCGGCTCCAGCCGCCGCGCCTGCCGTCGCCAAGACCGACAGCGAAACCCACTGGTGGTGGCCGTTCGAAAGCAAACCCAAGCCATTGGCCAAGGTCGACGTGACCAATGTGCCGATGCCTGACCCGAAAGTCACCCAGGCCTGGTTGGACGACTATGAGCCGCGCCTGCGCGCCGCCATCAAGGACAGCAACCTGCAACTGGAACGTCGCGACAACGTGCTCGTCGTGATTGCTCCGGTAGACGGCTCCTACAACCCGAAACGCCCAGCAATGCTGCTGCCGGTTACCCTGGGTCCGTTTACTCGCGTCGCCAAGGCGGTTGAATCCGATCCCAAAACCGCCGTGCTGGTCCTGGGACACGTGGATGCCACTGGTACCGCGCCTGCCAGCCAGGCGTTGACCAGGGAACGCGCGCAGTCCATTGCCTCGATCTTCAGCCTCAGTGGCTTGAAACAGGACCGCCTGATGCTGCGTGGCATGGGTGACCTGATGCCGCGTGCCGCCAACGACAGCACACAGGGCCGTGCCTTGAACCGTCGCATGGAAATCATGTTCACCCAGCGCACGACCATGCTGGCGCTGTTGAGCAAGTATCAGTCGGGCAAGACTCCGCCTGTAGCCGAAATGGTTGCGGTGCAGAACGTTCCAGCCCCGGCCCCGGCCGCCAAGGCCCCGGCTAAAAAGGCACCCGCCGCTAAAAAAGCGGCTGCCAAGCCAGCGGCTAAAAAAGCCCCGGCCAAGCCAGCTGCCAAGAAACCGGCCCCGGCCAAAGCCAAGGCGGCTACACCGGCTGCGAACGACCAGGCGAAAAACTGATCCGCTGAACCACGAGGATAAAGCCGCATGACTCAGGCACTGGCCGATATGCGCCGTGACTACACACGGGACGGTTTGAGCGAGGCCCAGGCCCCGAACGAGCCGTTTGCGTTGTTCCACCAGTGGTTTGCCGATGCGGTGAAAACCGAGCAGCCACCGGTGGAAGCCAATGCCATGACCCTGGCTACGGTCGACCAGGACGGTCGCCCGCACTGCCGCATCCTGCTGCTCAAGGGCCTGGATGCGCAGGGCTTTACCTTCTTCACCAACTATCAGAGTGCCAAGGGTGAACAGCTCGCGGCGCGGCCGTTTGCGGCCATGACGTTCTTCTGGCCGACCCTGGAACGCCAGGTGCGCATTGAAGGGCGGGTGGTCAAGGTCACGCCTGAGGAGTCCGACGCTTATTATCAGGTCCGCCCCCTGGGCAGTCGTTTAGGCGCCTGGGCCTCTCCGCAGAGCCAGGTCATTCGCGACCGTGAAGAACTCCAGGACCTGCTCAAGGCCACCGAACAGCGTTTCAGCGATACCCAGCCCGATTGCCCCGAGCATTGGGGAGGCTATCGCCTGTTGCCGGAGCGTATCGAGTTCTGGCAAGGCCGCGCCAGCCGCCTGCATGATCGCCTGAACTACCGCCTGCAAGGGACCGAATGGTCCCGCGAGCGCCTGGCGCCCTGAGCGGCACCTTTCGTCATCCCACTGGAATGATGTCGATCACACCGAAGTCTCTGTTGAAGAGGCTTCGGCTGTGTAGTGCTGTGCGGCGTTCTTCAGCCACTGCGGCAAGTCGCCTCGCTTGATCTTAGACGCCCGAGCCTGCTCCAGTTGTTGCAACATATAGGCGCGCTTGTGCAGGTCTTCGCCCGCCAGGGAGAGTGCCAGGTCGCGGTCTATCCAGCGTTTGATACGCAGGTACAACCAGCCATGGAAGTACAGGCCGGCGACGGTAATGACTACAATGATGAAATAGTCCATGAAGTTCCTGGTTACGATGAGAGTGGTACCGTTGGTCGGTATCTCTGGTATGAGGTCTCTGTACTGAGGCTGAATGAAAGCAATTTTCTGCCTGGCTTGCCGTGACAGGCGTCAAGCCGCAGCGTTTAATGAATACCTGTCCTTTGGAGTTGATGCTATGCGTAAGTCCGTTTTACTGGTTGCCTGCTTTACCACCCTGTCGCTTCTGCTGGGCGGCTGCGCTTCGAGTCTGACCGGCGACTCGTACTCCCGTGACGAAGCGCGTCGTGTACAGACCGTGCGCATGGGTACCATCGAATCCCTGCGCCCGGTGAAAATCGAAGGCACCAAGACCCCAATCGGCGGCGCTGCTGGTGCGGTGATCGGCGGTGTTGGCGGCAGCGCCATCGGCGGTGGCCGTGGCAGTATCGTGACTGCCGTGATCGGCGCCGTGGCTGGCGGCCTGTTGGGCTCGGCCACCGAAGAAGGCCTGACCCGCACCCAGGGCGTGGAAATCACCGTTCGCGAAGACGACGGCAGCATGCGCGCCTACGTACAAGCCGTGCAGGAAAATGAAATCTTCCGCATCGGTGATCGCGTACGCATCATGACCGTTGATGGCACCAGCCGCGTTACTCGCTGACCGGTAAGCCGCAGGCAAAAGAAAAACCCCAACCGGGTGACCGGTTGGGGTTTTTTATGGGCTGCGTTTCAGTCGGCTCAGGCTTTTTTGCGACTCGCCATCGCCGTCACTACATACCCGATACACGCCGCGAGTATCGACCCGGTCAGAATCCCCATTCGATCCTCCCCGGCAAACTCACTGGCACCCGGCACAAACGCCAGGGAGCCGACAAACAGGCTCATGGTGAAGCCGATGCCGCACAGGATTGCCACGCCGAAGACCTGGCCCCAGTTGGCGCCGCCCGGCAGTGCTGCGAGGCCGGTCTTGATGGCCAGCCAGGTGAAGCCGAACACACCGACGGTCTTGCCGATCAGCAGGCCGGCGGCAATGCCCATGGGCACGTGGTGGGTGAAGCTTTCCAGGCTGACCCCGGTGAGTGACACACCGGCGTTGGCAAAGGCGAACAGCGGCAGGATGCCGTAGGCCACCCACGGATGCAGGGCGTGTTCCAGCGTGAGCAGCGGCGAGGGTTCAGCATTTTTGGTGCGCATCGGGATGCAGAACGCCAGGGTCACGCCGGCCAGGGTGGCGTGCACGCCGCTCTTGAGTACGCACACCCACAGGATCAGGCCGATGATCAGGTAGGGCATGAGCTTGATCACGCCCAGGCGATTCATTGCAATCAAGGCAACCAGGCAGGCGCCCGCGCCGGCCAGGGCTGCACCGGACAGGTCGGCGGAATAGAACACTGCAATAACAATGATCGCGCCAAGGTCGTCGATGATGGCCAGGGTCATCAGGAACAGCTTCAAGGACACCGGCACCCGCTTGCCCAGCAGTGCCAGGACGCCCAGTGCGAAGGCGATGTCGGTGGCCATCGGGATTGCCCAGCCGGAGAGGGCGGCGGGGTAGTCCTTGTTGATGGCCCAGTAGATCAGCGCCGGCACCACCATACCGCCGATGGCGGCTGCGCCGGGCAGCACCACTTGCGAAGGCTTGGACAGGTGACCGTCAAGCAGCTCGCGCTTGACCTCCAGGCCGATCAGCAGAAAGAACAGGGCCATCAGGCCATCGTTGATCCACAGCAGCGCGGGCTTGGCGATTTGCAGCGCGCCGATCTGGGCTACCACCGGCACGTCGAGAAATGCGCCATACAGGTGCGACAACGGAGAGTTGTTGATGATCAGCGCCAAGGCGGCAGCGGCGATCAACAACAGGCCGCTGGCGGCTTCCAGCTGGAAAAAACGGGTGAAAGTGCTACGCAGAGGCAAGGGATGCTCTCCAATCCAGGTTCAACAGGTGGGTACCCTAACCCGTACCGTTAGTTGTTAAAACAAAAGTTATATTCTTATTTGTTATAAGAGATGCGCTAGGGTGGCGTAGCGTCAAAGCCTAGCAATTGTGTGTCCAATTGAGTCGTCACTGTATCTGTGTGCAGTGTTGGAAACATCCTAAGCTTGGTGCTGAAATCCTTAGAGATCTCCCTCATGAGCGACCACCGTCCCTGGGCCCGCGAAGCCATTCGCATCATTGAAGCGGACTTCCAGCGCAGCGCTGACACGCATCTGATTCCGTTACCGCTACCGGGCCTGCCGGGCATCGAGTTGTACTTCAAGGATGAATCCAGCCACCCCACCGGCAGCCTGAAACATCGGCTGGCCCGTTCGCTGTTCCTGTACGCGCTGTGTAATGGTTGGCTCAAGCCGGGCGCACCGGTGATTGAAGCATCCAGCGGGTCGACGGCGATTTCCGAAGCGTACTTTGCCCGGCTGCTCGGGGTGCCGTTCATTGCGGTGATGCCCGCCACGACATCCCAGGAAAAGATCGCGCAGATTGCGTTCTACGGCGGCAAGAGCCATCTGGTACAGGATCCCACGCAGATCTACGCCGAGTCCGAACGCTTGGCGCAGGAAAGCGGCGGTCATTTCATGGATCAGTTCACTTATGCCGAGCGTGCCACCGACTGGCGGGCGAACAACAACATCGCCGAGTCGATCTTCCAGCAGATGCGCTTTGAGCAGCACCCGGAACCGAGCTGGTTGATTTCCAGCCCCGGTACCGGCGGCACCACCGCGACGCTGGGCCGTTATGTGCGTTATCGCCAGCACTGCACCCGCGTGTTGTGTGCCGATGCCGAGCGCTCGGTGTTTTTCGATTTCTACCGGAGCGGCGACGCCAGCCTGCGCCTGGACTGCGGTTCGCGTATCGAAGGCATTGGCCGGCCACGGGTCGAGGCGTCGTTTCTACCCAACGTGATTGATGCGATGGTCAAGGTGCCGGATGCGCTGTCGCTGGCGGCCATGCATTACCTGGCTGAACGCCTGGGGCGGCGAGTCGGCGGTTCCAGCGGGACCAACCTGATTGGCGCATTGGTGGCGGCGCAGCAGATGAAAGCGGCGGGGCAGTCAGGTTCGATCGTGGCGATCTTGTGTGATGGGGGCGAGCGGTATGCAACGACCTATTACGATCAGGCGTGGTTGGCGGGGCAGGGCTATGCGCTCGAGGGGTTGATCACGGCCGTTGCGGCCAGCGTGGAGCAGGGCGAGCCATTGCCAGCCGACATCCTGCGCGCGAATATCTGATACAACGCAAAACCAATGTGGGAGGGGGCTTGCCCCCTCCACATTTAATTTGCGCTGTTCTCAGGCCTCGATGCCGAGCATATCCCGCGCCAACGCCTCGGCAATCCGAATCCCGTCAACACCGGCCGACAGAATCCCGCCCGCATAGCCAGCGCCTTCACCGGCCGGGAACAGGCCTTTCACGTTCAAGCTCTGCATCGATTCGTCACGGGTAATCCGCAGCGGCGACGAGGTGCGCGTCTCGATACCGGTCAACACGGCATCGTGCAGCGAGTAGCCCTTGATCTGCTTCTCGAACGCCGGCAGTGCTTCGCGGATCGCTTCGATGGCGAAGTCCGGCAAGGCCAGCGCCAGGTCCCCCAGGGACACACCTGGCTTGTAGGACGGTTCCACACTGCCGATGGCCGTGGACGGCTTACCGGCGATAAAGTCGCCGACCAACTGTGCCGGGGCCTCGTAGTTGCTGCCGCCGAGGATGTAGGCGTGGGACTCCAGGCGCTCCTGCAACTCGATACCCGCCAGCGGGCCGCCTGGGTAATCCACTTCCGGCGTGATGCCGACCACGATGCCGGAGTTGGCATTGCGCTCGTTACGCGAGTACTGGCTCATGCCGTTGGTCACCACACGGTTCGGCTCGGAGGTCGCGGCCACCACGGTGCCACCCGGGCACATGCAGAAGCTGTAGACCGAACGGCCGTTCTTGGCGTGGTGCACCAGCTTGTAGTCGGCGGCGCCCAGCTTTGGGTGCCCGGCATATTTGCCCAGGCGCGCGGCGTCGATCAGCGATTGCGGGTGTTCGATCCGGAAACCCACCGAGAACGGTTTGGCTTCCATGTATACACCACGGCCGTGGAGCATGCGGAAGGTGTCGCGGGCGCTGTGGCCGAGGGTCAGGATCACATGCTTGGAGAGGATCTGCTCACCACCGTCGATGACCACGCCATTCAACTGGCCGTCTTCGATCAGCACGTCGGTCACCCGTTGCTCGAAGCGCACTTCACCGCCCAGGGCGATGATCTGCTCGCGCATGTTTTCCACCACGCCGGTCAGGCGGAAGGTGCCGATGTGCGGCTTGCTGACGTAGAGGATTTCTTCCGGCGCGCCGGCCTTGACGAACTCGTGCAGGACTTTGCGGCCGTGGAATTTCGGGTCCTTGATCTGGCTGTAGAGCTTGCCGTCGGAGAAGGTCCCGGCGCCGCCTTCACCGAACTGCACGTTGGACTCGGGGTTGAGCACGCTTTTGCGCCACAGGCCCCAGGTGTCCTTGGTGCGCTGGCGTACTTCCTTGCCGCGTTCGAGGATGATCGGCTTGAAGCCCATCTGTGCCAGCAACAGCCCGGCGAAGATACCGCACGGGCCAAAACCGACGACCACAGGCCGTTCGACCAAGCCTTCCGGGGCCTGGCCCACTACCTTGTAGCTGACGTCCGGCGCCGGGTTGACGTTGCGGTCATCGGCAAACTTGAGCAGCAGGGCGGCCTCACCCTTCACGTTAAGGTCGATGGTGTAGATGAAGCACAGCTCCGACGACTTCTTGCGCGCGTCGTAGCTGCGTTTGAACAGGGTGAAATCGAGCAGGTCATCACTGGCGATGCCCAGGCGCTGCACGATGGCAGGCCGCAGGTCTTCTTCGGGATGGTCGATGGGCAGCTTGAGTTCGGTGATTCGTAACATGACAGGATCCGGTAGGCGGCGGACAAAGAGGCCGGCTGTTTTGCAAACCGGCGATTATAAGCCTCAATGGCGGTTTTCCGTCAGGTTAAAACAGCGCAGCGCTGAATCAGTCGTCCCGAGAACCACCAAACGCCGCGCAACCGCGCTGTACCTGACCGTTGACGCGCAATTCCGCAGTCATGTGTTGCAGGCTGCCGCTGACGCTGTCGATGCAGCGTTGCGGCGCTACCCACAGTTCGATGTGCTGGTTGTTGGCTTCGGTCATCAGGTTGAAGCGGCCGTCGCCGATTTGCTCTTCGACATAAGGCACCGCCAGTGGCGGCTGGCCTTCACGCTCCAGCACCATGCCCTTGGCGGTGACGTTCATGGCCCAGGCCGGCTTGTGGCCGTTGGCCCGCAGGGTCATGCGCTTGAAGTCCGGGTCGGTGCAGGCAGAGGTCGAGCGCTCTACGCGGTAGAGCTGTTGCAGGTCGACGCTGCCTTGGGTGCCGCTGGCGACGCCAGAGAACTTGCCACGCAAGTCGGCAAACAGTGCTCCTTGCTGGCCGGCCAGGGAGGCGGCTTCCTGCAGGATGCTGGTGCCGCTGGTGTCGTTGACGACATAGTTGCGTTTATCGTCGCACGGCTGGAACAGCAGTTTGCCACCCACCGCCGTGAGTTCACCCTGCATACGGGTCAGCCCGACGGTAGACGGTTTGGCCGGCTCGTTTTCGAACATCTGGCACGCGGCGAACAAAGGAAGCAAGGCAAACAGGGCGAGGGTACGGGCGGCACGCATTATCGGGTCTCCAGACAAGTGCCGCCACGTTACGCAGGCTGGCGCTGCATCACAACCCCGTCCGCCAGCTTCAGGCATTTCTTACCGACTTCACATTCAGCCGACGGTAAAGGTTTGACCGGTCTGTAAGCCCTCCACACTTTTGGCGTAGGCCAATGCCACGTCGGCGCCAGCAGCCGGCTTGTAGCCACGGAAGTACGGCGCGTAGCTGCCCATGGCTTCCAGCAGGACCGTGGGGCTTACGGAGTTGATGCGTAAACCTCGTGGCAGTTCGATCGCAGTGGCTTTGACGAACGCATCCAGCGCGCCATTGACCAGCGCAGCCGAAGCGCCAGTACGGATCGGGTCACGGTTGAGAATGCCACTGGTGAAGGTGAACGATGCGCCGTCATTGGCATACTCGCGGCCGATCAACAGCAGGTTGACCTGCCCCATCAACTTGTCACGCAAGCCCAGCTCAAAATCGCTTTCGCTCATATCCCCCAGCGCCACGAAATTCACGTTGCCTGCAGCGCAGACGAGTGCGTCGAATTTGCCGGTCTGCTCGAACAGTTTGCGGATCGAGGAGCTGTCGCTGATATCCACCTGGAAGTCGCCGCTGCTGCGGCCAATGCTGATCACCTCATGACGCTGGGCCAGTTCGGCCTTGACTGCCGAGCCGATGGTGCCGCCGGCGCCAATCAATAGGATTTTCATGGTGCTGTTCCTCTGGGTTTATCAGGAACTGTAGGAGCGGGCTTGCCCGCGAAAAACGCAAAAGCGCCGCTGTGTACCAGGCTGACCGCGTTATCGTTGACGATTTTCGCGAGCAAGCTCCTTCTCCTACAGTAGGGGTAGGCATCAAGTCTAGGGTGGCTTTTCAGGTAGATAAACGTGCTAATAGGCAACCTTTGGTTTTCAAATGGAAACAGTCCATGAGCGAGATGGATGATCTGGCAGCCTTCGCCGTATTGATCGAAGCCGGCAGTTTTACCGTGGCGGCCGAGCAACTGGGTTGCAGCAAGGGCCAGTTGTCCAAGCGCATCAGCCACTTGGAAGCGCAGTTCTGTGTGGTCTTGTTGCACCGCACCACACGCAGGCTCAGCCTGACCGCCGCCGGTGCGGCGTTGTTGCCCCAGGCGCAAGCGCTGGTGGTGCAGGTGGATCGCGCCCGTCAGGCATTGGCGCGTCTCAAGGACGATTTGACCGGGCCTGTGCGTATGACGGTTCCGGTTTCATTAGGGGAAACCTTCTTCGATGGTTTGTTGCTGGAGTTTTCCAAGCACTATCCCCAGGTGCAGATCGAGCTGGAGCTCAACAACAGCTACCGAGATCTGGCGCGAGACGGCTTTGACTTGGGGGTGCGTTCGGGGGCGATTGAAAACGAGCGTCTGGTGGCCAAGCCGCTGCTGGCCTGGCACGAGATGACCTGTGCCAGTCCCGCTTATCTGGAGCAGCACGGCGAACCACTGACCCCTGGGGATCTTGCGGCGCACACCTGTTTACTCAACAGCCACTACAGCGGCCGCGAGGAATGGCTGTATCACCAGCAGCACGAGTTGTTGCGGGTGAGGGTGAGCGGCACCTTTGCCTCCAACCATTACAACCTGCTGAAGAAGGCTGCCCTGGTGGGGGCCGGGATCGCCCGCTTGCCGTCCTACGTACTGCCGACGGAATTGGCTGACGGTCGATTGCGTTGGCTCCTGCGCGATTACCAGACGCGGAGTATGCCGATGTACCTGGTCCATCCTTATCAAGGCGGCCTGCCGAGGCGTACCCAAGTATTGGCCGACTACCTGGTGGACTGGTTCAAGCGCGGCGGCGAGGCACTGGATCGGCTTTAACGGTAGCGGCGCGCAATCAGGTGGTCGATGGACAGGCTGCCCGGCCCTTTGGCGACCAACAGCAACAGCAGCGCAATCCAAGTGCCGTGGGTAGGGTAGGCGTCCGGGTACACGAACAACTGAATGACCAGGGTCATGCCGATCAAGGCCAGGGCCGAGAAGCGCGTGGCCAGGCCCACCAGGATCAGCACCGGGAAGAAGTGCTCGGCAAACGCCGCCATGTACGCGGCCACTTCGGGCGACAGCAACGGCACATGGTATTCACTGCGAAACAGCGGCAATGTCGAGGCGGCGAGTCTGGGGATACCAAGTTCGAACGTGCCGTTGATCAGGTCAATGGCAATGCCTTCGACCTTGGTTTGCCCGGATTTCCAGAACACTGCCGCAATGGAGAAGCGCGCAATAAACGCGAGCAGGCTGTACGGGATTTTCTCGAAAAGTGCGATGGCCTGTTTGATCAGGCACGAATCGGAAGTGCTCATGGCGATACCTGTTGTTCTGGGAGCAGATGAGTGAGGGCGTTGTGGTTGATCAGCAGCGTGAGGCATTGGTGCAGGTCGAACTCGGCGCTGGCCTCGAGGGCATTTGCGACGGCCATTTCCAGCGCCGAGCCGCGTTTCAGGCTATTGATAAAGGCGACCGAGCCGCCGTCGATGGCGAAGACCTTGACATTCAACCCTTGGCGCAACACCAGCGCGCCTTGGGCATGCCAGGGATCCAGGGTGGCCAGGGCGCCCTCGGTCTGGTGTGCCGCCCATACCGCAACCACTGCGTAGGCGGAGTTCAATGTGCCAACGGACGGGTGCAGTTGCAGATGCAGCGCCCCCAGCGTCGCTTGGGCTTTCAGTTGCTGCAGTACGGTTTGCGGATCTACCAAGGTTGTATCCGCTGCGTGATAAGCGCGAACCCGCAAGCGTTCCAATCGGGCCACATCGGCCAGGTAAGGCACGCTGGCGGCCGGTTCAAACCCCTGGATAAAGTCGGCGAATGTGCTGCCGTACTCGCTGATCAGCGGGCTGGCAGGCGGGTATGCCTGTACGAAAATGCCGGCCATGGCGCGGAAAAATTCATCGCCTACCAATTGCGCCGTTACGGGATAAGCCGTTGCCAACGCCTTGATCAACGAACTGTGAACATTGTTGCGATACACCGCAAAACGACTTGCCGGATCGGCCCCGTTGCTGCTGAACAGGCCGTGGGGGCAAGGCTGGTCGGGCGCCAGCAAGGCGCTGGCAAAGGCGTCGTGAAGGCTCATGGGTGGACCTGCGATAAATACCGTTCAGCGTGTTGGGCCTCCGCGTACAACGCACTGAAGGCCGGCACTTGGTTGTCGCGCTCGATCAGTGTTGCGACCGGGCCCATCAGCGCGAGCACGTGTTCGTATAGCAGCCACACTGCGTTATCGATGGGCGCGCCGTGGTCATCGATCAGCAGGCGATCGCCCAGGCTGTCGGTGTCTTCGGCGAAGCCGGCCAGATGAATCTCACCCACGGCGCGCAACGGTAAGGCGTTGATGTAGACCAGAGGGTCGCGCTGGTGGTTGATGCATGACACGTAGACGTTGTTCACGTCCAACAGCAGGCCGCAGCCGGTGCGGCGGATGATCTCGCCGATGAAGTCGGTCTCGTCCAGGGTGGAGCGTTGGAACTGCAGGTAGGTCGATGGGTTCTCCAGCAGCATCGGCCGCTTGAGAGCGCACTGTACCTGGTCGACGTGCTCGCATACCCGACTCAAGGTGGCGGCGTCATAAGCCAGGGGCAGCAGGTCGTTGAGAAACGCCGGGCCGTGGCTGGACCAGGCCAGGTGTTCGGAAAATGAGTGGGGTTGGTAGCGTTCGATCAGTACGGCCAAGCGCCCCAGGTGCTCACGGTTGAGCGGGCCTTCGCCACCGATGGACAGGCCCACGCCGTGCAACGACAGGGGGTAACGTTCGCGAATCAACCCCAGGTAGTGATGAAACGGGCCGCCGGCCACCATGTAGTTTTCGGCGTGCACTTCAAAAAAACCGATGTCGGGGGAAGTATCGAGCACTTCCTGGAAGTGCTCGTGCTTCAGCCCCAGCCCAGCCCGACAGGGGAGGCCGGGCACCTGAACCGGTGAGACTGTGGGCAGGCGTGAAAGCGTCATCATCCGTACTCAGGCGAGGCAGGGTTTCAGGACTTGGCGGTGAAGGCGGCTTCCTGGCCGAAACCGGTCGGCGAGGTGGAGCTTGGGGTTTGGGTGCAGGTGCCGGCCGGGACAAGTTTCCAGGCGTTGGCCTGATCCTTGGTCTTCGAGGTGCCGGCGCAGGACGTGCCGGCACCGGCGGCGCAATCGTTCTTGCCGGCTTCAGCGACGCCGAAGCACTTCTGCATGTCGTCGGCAGCGTGGGCGCTGGTGGTCAGGGCGGAGAGGCTCAAGGCCGAACTCAGGGCGAGGACGAGGGAAGCGGCGGACAGTTTGGTCGTCATGGTGGATCTCCAGCAGTAGGTTGAGGAGCGGGCTTGAATGCCTGCTTGCACCACTAGAGGCGGGAGGAGGATGTTCGTTACAAGGCCAGACTAAATAATTTCAAACAATGCAAAAAAATGTGGGAGGGAGCTTGCTCCCGATGGCAGGGTGTCAGGCACAGAGCATGTGACTGATGTACCGCCATCGGGGGCAAGCCCCCTCCCACATTGAGATCCGGTTCGTGCCGCAACCGGGTGTTAACCGCCCAAGTACGCCTCACGTACCTTCGGGTCGGTCAGCAACTGCTCGCCAGTGCCCTGCATCACCACCCGGCCGTTTTCCAGCACGTAGGCGCGGTCGGCGATTTTCAACGCCTGGTTGGCGTTCTGCTCCACGAGGAACACCGTTACACCGTCCTTGCGCAGCTGTTCGATGATGTCGAAGATCTGCTGGATGATGATCGGTGCCAGGCCCAGGGACGGTTCGTCCAACAGCAACAGCTTGGGCTTGCTCATCAGCGCCCTGCCGATGGCGAGCATTTGCTGCTCGCCGCCGGACATGGTGCCGCCGCGCTGGCTGAAGCGCTCCTTGAGACGAGGGAACAGGTGCAGCACCTTGTCCATCTGCTCCTGGTAGTCGCCCTTGTCGGTGAAGAACCCGCCCATGGCCAGGTTTTCCTCCACGGTCAGGCGTGAGAACACCCGGCGGCCTTCCGGCACCACGGCAATGCTCTTGCGCATGATGTGCGATGACTGCTGGCCCACCAGCTCTTCACCCATGTAGCGGATGCTGCCGCTGTGGGCCTGCGGCGAGCCGCACAAGGTCATCAGCAAGGTCGACTTGCCGGCGCCGTTGGCGCCGATCAGCGTGACGATCTCACCCTGGCGCACTTCCACGTTGACGTTGTGCAAGGCCTGGATCTTGCCGTAGAAAGTGGAAACGTTTTCGAATTGCAGCATTTTACGCTTCCCCCAGATAGGCTTTGATCACTTCAGGATTGCCGCGGATCTGCTCCGGCGTCCCGTCCGCCAGCGGCGTGCCCTGGTTGATCACCACGATATGGTCGGAAATGCTCATGACCAGTTTCATGTCGTGTTCGATCAACAGCACCGTGGCGTTGTTTTCCTCACGCAACACGCCGATCAGCGCCTTGAGGTCTTCGGTTTCCTTGGGGTTCAGGCCGGCGGCCGGTTCGTCGAGCATCAGGATCCGCGGGCGGGTCATCATGCAGCGGGCGATTTCCAGGCGACGTTGCTGACCATAGGCCAGGGTGCCGGCGGGGCGGTTGGCGAACTCGGTGAGGTTGACCTTGTCCAGCCAGTACTCCGCATATTCCATGGCCTCGCGCTCGCTCTTGCGAAACGCCGGGGTCTTGAACAGGCCTGCAAAGAAGTTGGTGTTCAGGTGACGATGCTGGGCGATCAGCAGGTTCTCGACCGCCGTCATGTCCTTGAACAACCGCACGTTCTGGAAGGTCCGCACCACGCCCTTGCGAGCGATTTCGTGACCGGCCAGGCCCTGGATCGGCTGGCCGTCCAGCAGGATGCTGCCACCGCTCGGTTTGTAGAAACCGGTGAGGCAGTTGAACACCGTGGTCTTGCCGGCGCCGTTGGGGCCGATCAGTGCAACCACCTGTTTCTCTTTCACGGTCAGGGCCACGCCGTTGACCGCCAGCAAACCGCCGAAGCGCATGCTCAAGTTTTCGACTTTCAGGATCTCGCGGCTCATTTGCGCAGCTCCATGTGTGGACGTTGCATGGGCAGCAGGCCTTGAGGTCGCCAGATCATCATCAGCACCATCATGGCGCCGAACATCAACATGCGGTATTCGCTGAACTCACGCATCATTTCCGGCAGCAGGATCATCACGATCGCCGCCAGGATCACGCCCAGTTGCGAGCCCATGCCGCCCAATACCACGATGGCGAGGATGATCGCCGACTCGATAAAGGTGAACGACTCCGGGGTCACCAGGCCTTGGCGAGCGGCGAAGAAGCTGCCGGCAAAACCGGCGAATGCGGCACCCAGGGTAAAGGCCGAGAGCTTGATGATGGTCGGGTTCAGGCCCAGGGCACGGCAGGCGATTTCATCTTCGCGCAACGCTTCCCAGGCACGGCCGATGGGCATGCGCAGCAAGCGGTTGATCACGAACAGTGCCGCCAGTGCCAGCAACAGCGCCACCAGGTACAGGAACACCACTTTGCTCACCGGGTTGTAGGCAATCCCGAAGTACTCGTGGAAGGTCTGCATGCCTTCGGCAGCGGTGCGGTCGAACGACAGTCCGAAGAAGGTCGGCTTGGGAATGCTGCTGATGCCGTTGGGGCCACCGGTGATGTCGGTCAGGTTGCGCAGGAACAGACGAATGATTTCTCCGAAGCCCAGGGTCACGATGGCCAGGTAGTCACCGCGCAGGCGCAACACCGGGAAGCCCAGCAGGAAGCCGAACGTGGCCGCCGCCATGCCGGCCAGCGGCAGGCAGATCCAGAAGCTCCAGCCCAGGTAGTGCGAGAGCAGCGCATAGGTGTAGGCACCCACGGCGTAGAAGCCCACATAACCCAGGTCGAGCAGGCCGGCGAGGCCCACCACGATGTTCAGGCCCAGGCCCAGCAACACGTAGATCAGGATCAGGGTGGCGATGTCGACCGCACCGCGCGAGCCGAAGAACGGCCAGATCAGCGCGGCCACGATCAGGCCGATGATGATGTAGCGCTGGGTGCGCGGCAGGGTCAGGAATTGGCTGACCTTGGGCGAGACCAACGGGCCACGGTTGCGCTTGAACAGAGCGCCGACCTGCTGGGTGAACAGCACGCGCAGGAACATCAGCACCGAACACAGGGCGATGATGGTCAGGGTCACGGGACCGGTGCCATGCACTTCCAGGTTGATGCCGACAATGCTCAGCTTGAGGCCGAGTACCGGGAAGGCCACTGCCCACACCAGCAAGGCGCTGAAAAACGCCGATTTAAGATATCTGCTCATACTTTCTCAACCTCCGGACGGCCCAGGATGCCGGTCGGACGGAACAACAGCACCAGGACCAACAGGCCGAACGCCACGACGTCCTTGTATTGGTCGCCGAAAATATCGGCACCAAACGCCTCGGCCACCCCCAGCACCAGACCGCCGAGCATCGCGCCCGGAATACTGCCGATGCCGCCCAATACCGCTGCGGTAAAGGCCTTGAGGCCTACCAGGAAACCGGCGTTGGGGTTGATCACGCCGTACTGCATGCTCAGCAGTACCGCCGCGACGGCTGCCAGTGCGGCACCGATCACGAAGGTCAGGGCGATGATGTTGTTGGTGTTGATGCCCAACAGGTTGGCCATCTTGATGTCTTCGGCGCAGGCCCGGCAGGCGCGCCCCAGACGGGAGCGGGAGATGAACAGCGTCAGGCCCAGCATGGCCACCAGGGTGACGACGAAGACCAGGATCTGCATGTAGGAAATCAGCACTTCTTCCGCACCGCCCGGACCGAAGGAGAAGCTCCCCGGGATCAGGTTGGGGATGGATTTATCCTTGGAGTCCTGGGACAGCAATACGGTGTTCTGCAGGAAAATCGACATGCCGATGGCGGAAATCAGCGGGATCAAACGGTTGCTGCCACGCAAGGGACGGTAGGCAACGCGCTCGATACTGTAGCCATAAGCACTGGTTACGACGATCGACGCAAGGAACGCGGCGGTCATCAACAGCGGCAGGGAGTGGATACCCATCATGGCCAGCCCGGCAAGGGCGATGAAGGCCACGTAGGAACCAATCATGTATACCTCGCCATGGGCGAAGTTAATCATTCCAATGATGCCGTAAACCATTGTGTAGCCAATGGCTATCAAGGCATAGGTGCTGCCAATGGTCAGGCCATTAACCAGCTGTTGGAAAAAATGATAGATCTCAGGCATTACAGCGCTCCTAAAAACCCGATACGCATTTCACTGGTGGAGTCATGTTCCGGCCCCGTGCTGTGTTCTGTGAGCACATTTGCACAAAGCGTTTGCCAGCGAACCGCTGGTGACGGTTTTAAGATTTTCAGGTGAGCCAGCGCCCGGATCGCGGGTGACAGGCCCATAAACCTCGTAAAACAAAACCCACTGCTCTCACAGTGGGCTTGTTGGACCAGTAACGCCTGGCTTACTGAGGGGAAACTTCGGTTTTTGGTTTGCCGAAGTGCCATTCGTAGACCACGAACTTGAAGTCCTTCAGGTCGCCCTTGGCGTCGAAGCTCAGCTCGCCGGTAGGGGTCTTGAAGGTGCCCGCGTGGATGGCGGCAGCCACTTTGGCGGTGTCTTCGCTCTTGGCAGCAGTAATGCCGCCGGCGATGACTTCAATGGCTGAGTAGGCCGGGAACACGAACGGACCGGTTGGGTCCTGCTTGTTCTTGGCGAACTCGTCAACGATGGCTTTGTTGGCCGGGTCGGTATCGAAGGATTTAGGCAAGGTCACCAGCAGGCCTTCGGAAGCGCCCTGGGCGATTTGCGAGATGGAATCGTTGCCGACGCCCTCTGGACCCATGAACTTGGCGTTCAGGCCTTTTTCCTTGGACTGGCGCAGGATCAGGCCCAGCTCCGGGTGGTAGCCGCCGTAGTAGACGAAGTCGACGTTGGCTTGCTTGAGCTTCTGGATGATCGAGGAGAAGTCTTTGTCGCCGGCGTTCAGGCCTTCGAAGACGGCAACCTTCACGCCTTTCTTCTCGAGGGTCTGTTTGACGGCGGTGGCGATACCTTCACCGTATTGCTGCTTGTCGTGCAGGACGGCAACGATTTTCGGCTTCACGTGGTCGGCGATGTAGTTGCCGGCCGCTGGGCCCTGGGCGCTGTCCAGGCCGATGGTGCGGAAGATCAGCTTGTAGCCACGGGCGGTGATTTCCGGGCTGGTGGCCGCCGGGGTAATCATGATTACGCCTTCGTCTTCATAGATATCGGACGCTGGCTGAGTGGAGCTGGAGCAGAGGTGACCGACCACGAACTTGACGCCGTCGTTGACCACTTTGTTGGCAACGGCCACGGCTTGTTTAGGATCGCAGGCGTCGTCGTATTCCTTGGCTTCGAGCATTTTGCCGTCGACGCCGCCCTTGGCGTTGATGTCGGCGATGGCCTGCTTGGCACCCATGAATTGCATGTCGCCGTATTGCGTTACAGGACCAGTCTTTGGACCGGCGATGCCGATCTTGATGGTGTCAGCTGCGAACGAATGGCCGGCAACCCCAGCCAGGACCATAGCGGCAAACAGTTTGGAAATCTGCTTAGTAGCCTTATTCATAGTGCTCCACTCTTACTGTTGTATTTTTTATAGTTCTAGCGGCCTTGTGAGCTGTAGAACCGGATCAGATATCTCGGATATCCCCCGGCAGTGCCCTGGCAACTGTACCGGTACAGTGTAGAGCGCCGGTTGATCGCTTGAAAAGCTGGCTGCTGGGGGCAAAACCCGGGTGTGTCGCTTAAATGAAAGAAAAAGACAGAATTGCGGCGGGTTGATGCCAGAGTATCGGGCAATCCTTGGCTTTCCTGACACTTTCTATCGATGACTCATTTGCAACTGGGTTTTTCTACCTGGCTTTTTATAGGAAAGGTACGACGTTATGATTGCGCCGATTTTTTCTCAGGTGAACTCCCATGACGCAAGAACCTAGCACCCTCTATGCCAAGCTGCTCGGTGAAACCGCCGAAATTTCCTGGAAGGAGCTTGAACCGTTCTTTGCCAAGGGTGCCCTATTGTGGGTCGATACTGATCTGGATTTGATCGAGGCCGCAGAGGCAATGGCCGAAGACAACCGCGATAAAGTCGCTGCCTGGCTGGCTTCCGGCAGTCTGGGCGAAGTGTCTGCGACGCGGGCATTGGACTTGGTGGAGCGTGATCCGAGCTTGTGGGCGGTGGTGGTTTCGCCCTGGATACTGATCCAGGAAAGGGCGTCGTAAGAAATTTATGCCCTAAAGATGTGCGTGTTTTTTGCTCGTCGAAGTGTGTATTGGAGTAACCGCCAACGCAGTAATGGCATCTTGCCGTGGAGAAAGATCACAGCACGAAGGTGACGTGCACGTCACGGGAACAGTTTTGCGCGGGTCGAAAGGTTGTGGGAATTGTTTCCGGGTGTTAAGGGACCGTGGCGAGGGAGCAATCTCCCTCGCCATAAACGCTTACGCGGTCTTGCCCGTATGGTTATTCAACGAAATAACCTTGGTCTTGCCAATGCGATGACGGTAGATCTCGCGCAGGTACTTGATCGCCTTCTTCACGCAATCCCGTGACAGGCGAATGTCATTGATCGACACGAACTTCTCTTTGTCGTTGATCAACTCGCGGTACTTCTTCTCATACATCGGCTTGATCGCGTACCAATTGGTATCGAGGATCTTCGCCGGGTTTTCAAACTCGTTGAGCAGTTCGTCGATGCGGTCTTCGTCGAAGTCCTCGTGGATGATGAAATCCAGGATCGAGTTATCCAGCGTGTCGTCGAAGCGATACGGGTTGCGCGCGAAGCACCGCTTGATGAAGGCCACGATCAGCGTCAGGAAGTCATCCGACAGGCACGGGCTCTTGGCGATCAGGGTGGTCAGCGACAGGTTGGCCGACGCGCCGATCACCAGGGCATAGCGCTTGAGGGTGGTGTTGGGGAACAGGCTGTTGAGGTGGGTCTTGAGCCGGTTCAGGTCCATGTAGGACAGCTTGTAGTCCTTGGGCAGCGAAACGATGGACACCACCGACGAGCAGTTCTTGAAGAAGTGCAGGTCGTGCAGCGCCGCCGCGTCGTAGCCTGAGTTCTTGTACTGCTCCAGGGACGCCCTGTAGCGCTTGGACTCGATCGGCAACAGGCTGATGCCTTCGATGGCCTGGGTGACCTTGTTGAAATGCGGCAGGTCGATGGAGCGGAAGAACAGGTCGTCGATGTTCAGGCGCTGGGGCTCTTTCTCGAAGACTTTGAACTTGTCATTTGACGGCGCCGGGGTTTCCGGTACGACGGATTCGGCGTAGGCAATCGCCACCGGCCCGGCCAGGCTCATGAACAGGTCATTGGCGTCCAGGCGGATGGTTTCGCCGATGTCGATGCCGGCGCGACGGAAGTAGTTCTGGTCGTAGTCGGTAGTCACGGCCTGGGCGGTGAGGATGTTGAAGATTTGCTGGGAGATGTACTGGTTGGCGTGTTTTTCCATGGCATTGACGTCAATGTTCTGGATATTGCCGTCATCGCTCTCTTCGGCGTAACGCATGATGTCGTTGGAGATCAGCATCATCGCGTTCCACGGGCGGATACGCCCCTTCACGCTGGCTTCGCTGCTGTCTTCATTGTCGAAGTTGTACGAGAAGTCCCATTCTTCCGAAAGGTATTTGCACAGCAAGCGTCCGGCGTTGATGTGCAGTGCCTCGGACATTTCGCTGCGGTGGTCGGAGATGTTCGGCAGCACACAAATGCCGCTGGTGAAGATCGGCTCGAAGACGAAAGCGTGGCCGCTCTTGCTGTCGTGCTCGTCGGCGGGCTTGGTGTCGAACGTCTTGTTCATGTACGAATGCTGCTGCGCCAGGCCGAATTCCGAGGCCATGCCCGAACCGGTACCGCCGCCGGCGCTGAAGATCGAGAAGTACAGGCGCGACTGATTGGCCTTGATGCCGCAGGAATCGATCAGGTACGAATGGATCATCTTCCAGTCGGGGCTGGAAAAGCGCTGGGTGTCTTTGTTGAGGATGATCTTGGCCAGGTACTGGCCGAGGATCGGCGCGTTACCGGCGCCACCGGCATGGACTTCGGAGAGGTCCATGATTTTCATCTTGCTGTAGTCGCGCAGAAAGCCGCTTTTTTCGCCCTTGCGCGAGAAACGGATACGCCCGGCGATGTCCTTGTCCAGGTCGCCCAGCATCACCAGCGGTTCCACCAGGAACACCGGCTTGCTGGCCTTGCCGCCGCCCAGGCGCAGGTTGTTGCGAATCCACTGGGCCGGGCTGTAGCCCTTATCCAAGGATTTATCTTCAGTGCTGAATTCGTTGAGGTAGAACTTGCGCGCGTTGTACACCAACTCCGCTACGTCCAGCGCGATGTTCGAACCGCAGCGGCCCAGGCCGATCAGGCAGACCGAGGGGAATTCCTGCTCGCTGTGCTGCTCGCTGTCGCCTTCCAGGTGAGGCGGTCGCGGGAACACCATGTCGCGCAGGCCGTCGAGGTTATCGAGGATGCGGTCGGTATTGGTTTCGGTGAAGTACAGGTATTGCTGGGTGGCCAGCGGGCGTGCGGTGCTCAATGACTTTGAACCTGAGGGCTTTTCCGCAGGAGCTGGGAGCAACACATCGGATACCACGGTGCCAGAGTTATTTTTAGAAGTCATTGTGCGCCATGTACCTGGGCGGATGGCTGAAAAAGTATCAAATAGCCATCACAGAATGGGAGTTCGCGACTTTACAGTGCGTCCTTGTCCGGTACGATCAGGCTTACCCAGTGTGCTCAGGAAAAACCTGGCCGGACTCTAATGAATCGGCCGTTCGTCGGCGATCTTTAGGTAAGTGATGGCGAAATGCCAAAGATTCGACGTCAGCGAATTGGCCGGACGATAGAGGTGGATCCGGAGCGGCCAGGGGAGGACTCTTTCCCCGGGCGGGTGTCCTTGGTGCCCGCCACGCTGAATGGGTAGAGCGGATTGCGTATGTCGATACCTTGCATTGCGCCAATTATTTCACTGGCGGGGACCGCCGGGCTCAACAGGTAGCCCTGGACGAAATCACAGCCATGTTTGAGCAACAATTCGAACTGGGCCTGGGTTTCCACACCTTCGGTCACCACCTGCAGGTGCAGGGTATGGGCCATGCCGATAATCGCCTGGACGATCTCGATGTCGGCGGTCGACTTGGGAATATCCTGGATAAACGAGCGATCGATCTTCAGGGTGTTGAGCGGCAGGCGCTTGAGGTAGGCGAGGGAGGAGTAGCCGGTGCCGAAGTCGTCGATAGCCAGCGACACGCCCAGCGCGCGGATTTGCCGCAGCAGCGCCAAGGTGCTGCTGATATTGCCCATCAAGGCATTTTCGGTGACTTCCAGCTCCAGGCGGTTGGCGCCGATCCCGCTGAAGCGCAGCGCGTTTTCGATCTCATCCGCCATTTCGTCGCGGGCCAGGTTCAGGGCCGAGCAATTCACCGCCATGGTCAGTTCGGTATAGCCTCGGTCGGAGAGCAGGCTCAAGTCATGGCAGGCCTGGCGCAAGACCCAATGGTCGAGTTCGGCGATCAGCCCATTGCTTTCGGCAATCCCGATAAACCGGTCGGGGGCCAGCAGCCCCTGTTGCGGATGCTGCCAGCGCACCAGGGCCTCCAGGCGCGTGACCTTGCCCAGCTTCATGTCAAAGATCGGTTGGTAGAACAGCACCAGTTGGTTCTGGGCACGCAGGGCGCTGCGCAGCTCCTCTTCCAGTTGCAGTTCGAGGAAGGCTCGGGTCTTCAGGTTGGAGCTGAAGAAGTTCAGGCTGTTGCGTCCCGTATCCTTGGATTGGTACAGCGCCAGGTCGGCGGTTTTCAGCAGCTCTTCGCAGGTCAGGCCATCCTCGGGAAACAGGCTGATGCCGATACTGGTGGTCATCACCATACGGCGACCGGCCAGTTCGATCGGATCCTTCATCTTCTGCATGATGCGCTGGGCCAGGTGTCGCGCTTCGTCGCGGTGATGAACGCTGATCAGGATGCAGAACTCATCGCCGCCAAACCGGGCGACCACGTCCGCATGGCTGCGCACAGAGCCTTTGATATGGCTGGCCAGAACGGTGAGCAATTGATCCCCGGCGTCATGGCCGAGGCTGTCGTTGATGCGCTTGAAGTGATCTATATCGAGGAAAATAACTGCCATCATGCCGTTTGAAGCCGTTTTTTCGGCGATCTTTTCCGCGAAAATCTGATTGAAACCCCGTCGATTAAGCAGGCTGGTCAGTGCGTCGTAATGGGCCACCTGTTGCAGGGAGGCGCGCGCCTGGTCCAGTTCGCTGAGCAGCGCGTTGACCCGACGCAGGTCGCGCTCCTTGTGCTGCAGCTTCTTGTCCGCCAGCGCGGCGCTGATGCTGCTGCCGATCACCAGCAGGGTGATCACGGCGACCGACAGGCCCAGCTGGATGGGGTTGTTATCCAGCGGTAATGAGAGGTCGGCCCCCGTGGGGACTATCAGTTGCATGGCGGCCATGCCGGTAAAGTGCATGCTGATAATGCCCGCGCCCAATATCAGGCTTGCGGCGTATTTGAGCAGTTGATGGAAGACCCCGGCGCCGGTGCGCAGGTAGCTCGACAGCAGCAATGCGGCGAGGCTGGCGCCAATGGCGATGCCCACCGAGGCGAGGAGCAGTCTCGACTCGAAATACGCCTGGGCTTGGGAGCGCATGGCCGACATGCCGACGTAATGCATCAAGGCAATGCCGATACCCATCCATACCGATGCCAGCAGGTATTGGTTAAACCGCAGGTGGTTGTGACTGAGGGTTTGCATGGCGAACAGCGAAGCGATCAGGGCGATGATCAGCGAGGCGAACGTCATGAACAGTTCGTAGTGAATTGCGATGGGGGCCTGGAAAGCCAGCATGCTGATGAAGTGAGTGGACCAGATACCACCTGCCAGGCAACCGGCCCCCAGCCAGCGCCAGTGGCGGCGAGGGGTGGGGTCTTCGACATTGCCGACTCGTTCGGCCATATCCAGGGTGCCGAAACCTGCCGCACAGGCGACCAGATAGGCCAGCAGCACCAGGAACGGGTTATGACTGCAATTGAGTAATAAGTGCCCGTTCGCGGGGAGGTCGGTAAAAAAGTGCAGACCTAGCCATTCCATAGCATGTCCCGTCATAGCGTCACGTCACAGCCTCAGGCGATGACCTATGAGGTCGAGTATAGAAGCCTCGGGGGATTCGCCATCGATAATGGCATTTTGCTCGCTATGATTTTGGCATGTCGTTAATAGCGTTTAATGCTAAGCGCTGAGGGGCAGGATCAGTTCGAAAGGTTGCTCCAGGGGGGCGAGGCCAAATGCTGCGCGGGCGGCATCGCAGTCGACGTTCTGCACGCCTTGGCTCCAGGACGAATCGAACTCGCGGCACACACTGGAGCGCTGCTCATAAATTGAGCAACTGGTGGCCTGGCCCACGTTGCCCTCCAGGCTGCAGCAGCGTGCGGGTTTCTGGTCGGTGCCGATCATGGCCACGCGGGTGGGGTTGATCTGCACCACCAGGTCATCGGGCACCGTGCCCCCCGAGGAGGCGCACTCACCCCAGAAGAAAGACACACGAAAGTGTGAACAGCAGGCACCGCAATTCAGACACGGACTGGCTTCGGACATGGGCGTCTTCGATTAAGAAAGGTAAGGGGAGAGTGGTTCGGGAAGGCTCGCCATTCTAATCGGGTCATGGCCGTTGGGAAGGGGGGCATGCACTTATATTTTTGTCGGCAAAGTCCCGTAGTGACGGGTGAAATCATGCCCTATCAGCTTTACGAATCATTACAGACAACCACGGCTCGCCTGACTATGTTGCAGGTTCCGGGCGGGATGCATCGGGCATCGCAGCTCTCATAACAATAAAAGAGACGGACCCATGCAGAACTCGACCCAAGCGGCGAATGCCTGGCGCATTCTGTTCCTGCTGTTCCTCGCCAACCTGTTCAACTTCTTCGACCGCACCATTCCGGCGATCATCATCGAGCCGATCCGCATGGAATGGCACCTGAGCGACTTCCAGCTCGGCATCATCGGCACCGCCTTTACCATCGTCTACGCCATTGCCGGCCTGCCGCTGGGGCGTCTGGCCGATACCGGCTCGCGCAGCAAGCTGATGGGCTGGGGCCTGTTCGCGTGGAGCGGGCTGACAGCGGTCAACGGCCTGGTTGGCAGTTTCTGGACGTTTTTGCTGGTGCGCATGGGCATCGGTATCGGTGAAGCCAGCTATGCGCCGGCTGCCAACTCGCTGATTGGCGACCTGTTCCCGGCACACCGTCGTGCCCGGGCCATGGGGATTTTCATGTTGGGCCTGCCTTTGGGCCTGTTGCTGGCGTTCTTCACCATCGGCTGGATGGTCAAGGCGTTCGACAGCTGGCGCGCGCCATTCTTTATCGCCGCCGTGCCGGGGCTGATCCTTGCGGTGTTCATGTTCTATATCAAGGAACCCAAGCGCGGCGCCGCCGAAGCCGTACAAGTCTCCCAGGAGCGCGTCGACCGCCCGATCCGCCGCGTGCTGGCCGTGCCGACCTTCCTGTGGCTGGTGCTGGCCGGGTTGTGCTTCAACTTCGCCACCTACGCGTGCAATTCATTCCTGGTGCCGATGCTGCAGCGCTATTTCCTCATGCCACTGCAGGACGCGGCGGTCGCCACTGGCGTCATTGTCGGGTTGACCGGCCTGGTGGGCCTGACCTTGGGTGGCTGGATTGCCGACAAGATCCATCAGCGCGTTGCCAATGGCCGACTGCTGTTTGCGGCGTGCAGCCTGATCATCTCCACCGTCACCACCGCCTGGGCCTTGCATGCCGGGCGCATCGAGATCGGTGTGTTTGTGGCGCTGTTCAGTGTGGGCTGGTTGTTTGCGTATAACTTCTACACCTGTGTGTACACGGCGATCCAGGACGTGGTCGAGCCGCGCCTGCGGGCTACGGCGATGGCGTTGTTCTTTGCCGGCTTGTACTTGCTGGGCGGAGGCATGGGGCCGATTGTGGTGGGCGGGCTGTCCGACCATTTTGCCCATGCGGCGATGTATGCGGCGGGGGCGGAGCAGATGACTGAGGCTTACAAGGCAGTGGGCTTGCACGACGCCATGTACCTGATTCCGGTGGCGCTGTTCCTGACCATGTTGTTTCTGTTCCAGGCGTCACGCAGTTTTGTGCGTGATGCCAAGCGGATGAAGGAGGGATTGGTGGCTGTTGAGGTGCCGGCTGCGGCAGCGACGGCTTGAAACCGCGGTGACTGTGCCGGGACAAGCCCCCTCCCACAGTTGACCGAGTTGTCATGTCGAGCACTGATCAATGTGGGAGGGGGCTTGCCCCCCGATGAGGCCCGCAAAGCCAAAGCTGTGCTCAAGTGAATAAAAAAGGCCCGCATTGCGCGGGCCTCTATTCAACAGGGCAGGGCGGTAATCAACCCGCTACCAACACCCGAATGGCTTCCAGTCGCAGCGCAGCCTTGTCGAGCATGGCCAGGCCTTGCTCGCGTTGGTTGCGCAGGGCGACCAACTCGCTGTCGCGTACGGTCGGGTTGACCGCTTGCAACGCGGTCAGGCGCGCCAGTTCTTCGTCGGTGTCTGCCGCCAGGCGACGTTTGGCTTCGGCCACACGTTCGGCGTGACGCGGCGTGATCTTCTCTTCACCGGCGTTGATCCGCGGTGTGAGTTGATCGCGCTGGGCCTGCACGAACTTGTTGGCGCTGGCCCGTGGCACGCTTTCCAGCTGGTCGTTCAAGGTTTCGAACGAGACGCGGCCGGACAGGTCGTTGCCATTGGCATCCAGCAGGCAGCGCAGTGCCGCCGGCGGCAGGTAGCGGCCCAATTGCAGCGCGCGCGGCGCGACCACTTCGCTGACGTAAAGCAGTTCCAGCAACACGGTGCCTGGCTTGAGCGCCTTGTTCTTGATCAGCGCCACGGCGGTGTTGCCCATGGAGCCGGACAGCACCAGGTCCATGCCGCCCTGCACCATCGGGTGTTCCCAGGTGATGAACTGCATGTCTTCACGGGACAGCGCCTGGTTACGGTCGTAGGTGATGGTCACGCCTTCGTCGTCGCCCAGGGGGAAGCTGGCGTCGAGCATCTTCTCGCTTGGCTTGAGGATCAGCGCGTTTTCCGAATGGTCTTCGCTGTCGATGCCGAATGCGTCGAACAGGGTTTCCATGTAGATCGGCAGGGCGAACTGGTCGTCCTGCTCGAGGATGTCCTCCACCAGCGCATCGCCTTCACCGGCACCGCCGGAGTTGAGCTCCAGCAAGCGGTCGCGGCCGGTGTGCAGTTCCTGTTCCAGGCGCTCGCGCTCGGCACGGGCCTCGTCGATCAGGGCTTGCCACTCGCTGTCGTCGGCATTTTCCAGCAGTGGCAGCAGGCGCGGGCCGAACTGATGCTGCAAGGCGTTGCCGGTCGGGCAGGTGTTGAGGAACGCGTTCAGCGCTTCGTGGTACCACTGGAACAGGCGCTGTTGCGGGCTGGTTTCCAGGTACGGCACGTGCAGTTCGATCACATGCTTCTGGCCGATCCGGTCCAGACGGCCGATCCGCTGTTCCAGCAGGTCGGGGTGGGACGGCAGGTCGAACAGCACCAGGTGGTGGGAGAACTGGAAGTTGCGGCCTTCACTGCCGATTTCCGAGCAGATCAGCACCTGGGCGCCGAATTCTTCATCGGCGAAGTAGGCGGCGGCGCGGTCACGCTCGAGGATGTTCATGCCCTCGTGGAACACCGTGGCCGGGATGCCGGAGCGAACGCGCAAGGCGTCTTCCAGGTCCATGGCGGTTTCGGCGTGGGCGCAGATCACCAGGACCTTGGTGCGCTTGAGCATTTTCAACTGGTCGATCAGCCACTCGACGCGCGGGTCGAAGCGCCACCAGCGGTTTTCTTCGTCGATGTCCGGTTGCGACTGGAAGCTGACTTCCGGGTACAGCTCGGCGTGTTCGCCCAGGGGCAACTCGAGGTATTCGTCCGGGTTCGGCAGCGGGTAGGCGTGCAGCTTACGCTCCGGGAAGCCCTGCACGGCGGCACGGGTGTTACGGAACAGCACGCGGCCGGTGCCGTGGCGGTCGAGCAGTTCACGCACCAGGCGTGCGCTGGCTTCGGCGTCGCCATCGTTGACGGCGGTCAGCAGCGCTTCACCTTCGTTGCCGAGGAAGCCCTGGATAGTCTTGTGCGCGGCGGGGGAGAGGCGGCCCTTGTCGAGCAGCTCCTGCACGGCTTCGGCCACCGGGCGATAGTTCTCGCTTTCGGCGCGGAAGGCGTGCAGGTCGTGGAAACGGTTGGGGTCCAGCAGGCGCAGGCGCGCGAAGTGGCTGTCCTGGCCCAGTTGTTCCGGGGTGGCGGTGAGCAGCAACACGCCCGGGATGACCTCGGCGAGTTGTTCGACCAGGCTGTATTCCGGGCTGGCTTTGTCTTCATGCCACACCAAGTGGTGGGCTTCATCGACCACCATCAGGTCCCAGCCGGCGGCGAACAGCGCGTCCTGGGCTTTCTCATCGTCCACCAGCCATTCCAGCGCGACCAGGGCCAGTTGGGTGTCTTCGAACGGATTGGCGGCATCGCTTTCGATAAAGCGTTCTTCATCGAACAGCGCCACTTGCAGGTTGAAGCGGCGGCGCATTTCCACCAGCCACTGGTGCTGCAGGTTTTCCGGTACCAGGATCAGTACGCGGTTGGCACGGCCCGAGAGCAGTTGGCGATGGATCACCAGGCCGGCTTCGATGGTCTTGCCCAGGCCCACTTCGTCCGCCAGCAAAACCCGTGGCGCGATACGGTCAGCGACTTCACGGGCGATATGCAATTGGTGGGCAATAGGTTGCGCACGCACGCCACCCAGGCCCCACAGCGAGGATTGCAATTGGCGGCTGGTGTGTTCCAGGGTGTGATAGCGCAGCGAGAACCAGGCCAGCGGGTCGATCTGCCCGGCGAACAGACGGTCGCTGGCCAGGCGGAACTGGATAAAGTTGGAGAGCTGGGTTTCCGGCAGGGTGACCTGCTCGTTCTGCCCATTGAGGCCGTGGTAGACCAGCAGGCCGTCGACGTCGTCGACTTCCTGTACGGTCATTTTCCAGCCTTCGAAATGGGTGATGGAGTCACCCGGCGAGAACCTCACGCGGGTGAGGGGCGCATTCCGTAGCGCATACTGGCGGGTGTCGCCAGTGGCCGGATAGAGCACGGTCAATAAGCGGCCGTCCTGTGCCAGAACGGTGCCTAACCCCAGCTCTGCTTCGCTGTCACTAATCCAGCGTTGCCCCGGTTGATACTGCTGCGCCATGCTGCCTGACTCCCGCCGTGAAAAAGCCGACTATCTTAACGGAACAAGGCCCCACGCCCAAGGACTCTGACAAAAACTACGCCGTTTGAGTGGCCGGGTGAGCGCAGAATCGACGGGTGGCGGGCACTTGTGAGTGTCGACTGGGTCACAGGTTGACGAACCTGCGCTCAAGTCGCCACGCGGCCCGCCGACAGCCTGCTGACAGGAGAACAACTATTATGCTTCCACCTATGCTGCCCGTCAGCGTCGTACCGGTTACGTCGCAACTCGACCCGGTCCGCCAGAAACCCGATATTCCGCCCGTGGTCCCTGTGCAAGCGGGCTCCAACGAAAGCACCATCGACCTGAAAAAGGGCGATGCCGAGCAGTCGACCTTTTTGCTGCGCGAGGAACAACGCCGCCAGCAGGAACAGCAGAAACGCCGGCGCGAAGCCGATGAAGACCCGGATCAACACTTGGCGATCCCGGGCGACCTGCTCAATGCCGACAACACCGTACCGGTTGTGCCGCTGATCGAAGACGCGCCGCGCCAGGGCTTGTGGGTGGACGTGGAGGTTTAGCCCCGCAGTTCCCGCAGGGCCGTCATCAGCAACGCGATGTCGTCATCGTTGTTGAGCGGGCTGACGGAGATCCGCGCAATGCTGGTCAGGCCACGGGCCTGCATATCCAACGGGGTGTAGGCCACGCCGTTAGCGCCAATATTGATCCGCTTCAACCCCAATCGCCGTTTGAGCTCGAAGGCGTCCCAACCGGCGAGGTTGAAGGCGATCAAGCCTGATTGAACCGTGCCCAGGTCATGCAGGGAAATACCCGGAATCTCACGCAATGCTTGGCGGATTCGCCTACTGGTTTGCGTGACCCTTTCCCACACCCGCTCGATCCCCAATTGATTCATCTCCTGCAGCGCATTGCCCAAGCCCGCCAACAGGGCAAACGACGCCTCGCTGGTTTCAAAGCGCCGGGCGTCGTTGCGCAGGTCGAAACCATCGGCGGCCCAGGGGGCGGAAAACACGTCGCGTTGGGCCGGTTTCAAGTGCTGGAGGAAATCCGGCCGCACGTACAGCAGTGCCGTGCCCCGTGGCCCGCGCAGGTGCTTGCGACCGGCCGCTTTGAGCACATCGCACTGCAACGCCTGCACATCTACCGGCACCTGGCCGACGGCTTGGCCGGCGTCGATAAAGTAGGCGATCCCATGACGCCTGGCCACTTCGCCGATGGCCTGGGCGGGGTTGATCAGGCCGCCGTTGGCGGGGAGCCAGGTGAGGTCGATCAGTTTTACGTTCGGGTCGATCATGGCGTCCAATGCCACGGGGCAAACCGCGCCGGTGGCATCGCACGGGATGACCTCCACCCGCGCGCCGGCTTGCACCGCCAACTGCATGCTCGCCAGATTGCCGCCCCATTCGTGGCGCCCTACCAGAATGCGATCGCCCGGCTGCCAAGGGTCCAAGGCCTGGAACGCCATGCTCCAGGCGGTCGAGCCGCTGCTGGCAAAGGCAATCGACGGGGTGGGCGCGTTGAGCAACTGCGCGGCCGCGCGGCGGGCTTTTTCCACCAGCACGGCGCCATATTCGCCGGCTTCCATCGGGCCGTCACGGGCTTCGCGTTGCAGTTGGTCGATGATGGCGTCGAGGGTCGCCTGGCTTGGTAATGAGGCGCCGGCAGGGTTGAAGTGCACGATGCCCGATTGGCAGCCGGGTGTGCCCTCACGCAGATGTTGCACTTCAAGCGGGCTCACGGTTGCAACTCGAAAATCGCGTCAACCTCCACCGCCACGCCGGCCGGCAGGCTGGAAACACCCACTGCCGTGCGCACATGACGGCCCTTTTCGCCGAGGGCATTCACCAGCAGGTTGGAGGCTCCATTGGCCACCGCGCCCTGGCGCTGGAAGTCGCCGCTGCTGGCGATAAACACCCCCAGGCGCAGGATGCGCACCAGGCGCGACAGGTCATCGCCCAGGGCGTCGCTCAATTGTGCGAGCAAGCTCAATGCGGCCAGCTCCGCCGCCTGGACACCTTCTTCCTCGCTGAGGGATTCGCCCAGGCGGCCGACATAGGCGGGTTTGCCGTCTATCAGCGGGATTTGCCCGGAGATAAACAGCTGGTTCTGGCTGACCACATGGTTGATGTAGTTGGCAATCGGCTGGCTGGGGGACGGCAGCGTCAGGCCAAGGGCTTGCACGCGGTGGCGGAGGGAGTCGCTCATGGTGAATCCTCTTGGGGCTGGAGGTTTCAGCATGTGGGGCAGGGGGGATTGTCGACAAACGGATAGATCTCATGCGACGTATCGAAATAACTCACGCGTCGCTGCAGATCTCCTTCAACCACTCGCTGAAACAGCGCGCGGCGTCATTGGCAGTGTCTTGCGGTGCAATCAACCAGTAGCCTATTTCACTGTGATAGGGCGGCCAATCGAAGGCTTCCACCAGGCTGCCGTCATTGAGCCTGCGTTGGATCAGGCGATGACGGCCCATGGCAATGCCCTGGCCGGCCACAGCGGCTTCGACCACGATGTTGTAGTCGTGGAGCATGACGCGAGGATGGTGCTTGAGGTCGACTTGATAATGCCGAGACCAATCCGTCCACTCAAAAGGCCGGTGCGAAGTCGCCATCAACAGCGCACCGTTGTGCAGGTGGCTGGCCTTGAATGCCGGGCTGCACACCGGTGAGATCACCTCCGGCATCAGCCGAGTGGCCTGCACGTCGGGCCAGTCGCCTTTGCCGTAGCGAATGGCCAGGTCGACTTCGGCACCTGCGACGTTGGCCAATTGAATCGCCGGCAGCAACTCCACCTGGATATGCGGATAGCGGTTGAGAAAACCGGCCAGGCGCGGCGCCAACCACAGGGTGGCAAAAGACGCCAGCAGGCCGACACGTAACACCGTGGCGCTGGGCAGCACCCGTTGGGCGCGGGTCGCGATGGCAATGGCGTCAAGGGCTGGACGGATTTCATCGTAGTACTGCTGGCCGTCTGCAGTCAGATCGATCGCACGGGTGCGTCGGATAAACAGCGGTTTACCCAGATGCTGTTCGAGCTTTTGCACCTGATGGCTCAGGGCGCTCTGGGTCACGGACAATTCCTGCGCGGCCTTGATAAAGCTCAAGTGCCGGGCCACGGCCTCAAAGGCGCGCAGGGCCAGCAACGGCGGAAGATCCTTATGCAGTGCCACCTGAATGCGCTTCCTGGAGGGGTGAAAAGTGCCGATTTTGGGCGACGGCCTGCCATTTGTCGCGGGTTGATTTGCCGTCGGGCGCAGGAGTCCGCATTATTGAGCCTTACTCGCCACGACGTAAGCCAAGCCATGAGTGATGACGACAAGCTGATCGACCTGAACGCCGAACGCGCCAAGCGCGTGCATGACCTGAATGACAAGCGCCTGAATGAAGTGCGCCAGGCGTTTGAACAGGCGATGCCTTTAGGTAAAGCCAAGAAAAAATCAAAGAACAAACCCAAAAAGCGTTAAAACGGCCTGCATCTATTGATGCAGGTCAGTTATTACCCTGCTTTACGCCCCGTCGCGGGCAACATTGATCCCTGTCAATTTTTCAATCCGCCTTCTCCATTAACTTAGCCCTATCGCAACAAGGCAAGTGCAGGAGGCCGGTCATGTTTATCGACAATGTGGTATTCGCCGGAGTGCTGACTGTAGGCCTCATGGTGCTGTTTTTTGTAGGGTTTGGATTTTTTATCTGGAAAGACGCGAACAAGCGTAAAAAACCTTAGGTCTTTCCGGGTTACATGAGCACGCAAGGCATTTTGGGCGACTTCGGTCGCCTTTTTTTTTTGCCTGGTATTTAATGATCTCGGTTAATTCATATCCATAAAAAAAGGTGCGGTCCTCACAGAGGCCGCACCTTTTTTTCAGCGCCTGGCTATCAGTTGCCCAGTGCCTTGGAGGCCAGCCAGAACAAGCCGGCCGAGAGGCCTACGGTCGCAGGCAGCGTCAACACCCAAGCCATCAGGATGGTCTTGACCGTGCCACCTTGCAGGCCGCTCTTGTTGGCAACCATGGTGCCCGCCACGCCGGAAGACAGTACGTGGGTCGTGGAGACCGGCAGGGCGAAGATATTGGCAAAGCCAATCATCGTGGCGGTGGTGATCTGTGCCGACATGCCCTGGGCATAGGTCATGCCCTGCTTGCCGATCTTCTCACCGATAGTCAGTACCACACGCTTCCAACCCACCATGGTGCCCAGGCCCAGGGCCAGTGCGACCGCGAGGATCACCCAGAACGGCGCGTACTCGGTGGTGGCGGTCAGGTCTTTGCGCAGCTTGTCGAGGTCGGACTTCTCACGCGCTTCCAGGCCCGGCAGCTTGCCGACTTTTTTCGCGGTGTCGTCCAGGCACAGCAGGTAGCGGCGTACTTCGATACGCTGATCGGAGGTCAACGAGTGGTAGTCGGAGACACCCTTCAACGTACTCACGAGTGCGTTGATGGTGGGCTCGGTCTGCTGCGGATTGCACTGGAATTTGCCCGGCAGATCGTCCTTCACACTTTTACCCAGGGCCAGGAATTCGCCAAGCGTATCGTTGTTACGCTGGTAGAACTGGCTCAAATGCACGGTCGCATCGCGGGTACGCTCGATCTGGTAGGTGGTGCTGCCCAGGTCAAGTACGAACTGCGCCGGCACAATACCGATCAACACCAGCATGATCAGGCCGATGCCTTTCTGGCCATCGTTGGAGCCGTGAACGAAACTCACGGCCATGGCCGAAATCACCAGGACCAGGCGGTTCCAGAACGGCGGGTGCTTCTTGTCATCAAGCTTGCGGCGCTGGTCCGGGGTCTTGTGCATCTTTGACAGCGGACGCCACCATTTCAGGCCGAGCAGCACCAGGGCTGCGACCAGGAAGCCGGCCATCGGCGAGAACACCAGGGATGCGCCGATATCGACGGCCTTCTGCCAGTTCACACCGTCAGCCAGGGGGATGTCGTTGATCAGGGCATTGGCCAGGCCGACACCAAGGATCGAACCGATCAGTGTGTGGGAGCTGGATGCGGGGATACCGAAGTACCAGGTGCCCAGGTTCCAGGTGATCGCCGCAGCTAACAACGAGAAGACCATGGCCAAACCATGGCCGGTGTTCACATTGATCAGCAACTCCACGGGCAGCAAGTGCACGATGGCGTAGGCGACACCGACACCGCCGAGCAACACGCCGAGGAAATTGAACACCCCGGAGAAGAACACGGCCAGATGCGGCGGCATGGCTTTGGTATAGATGACTGTGGCCACCGCGTTAGCGGTGTCATGAAAGCCATTGATGAACTCGAAGGCGAGGACAAAGGCCAGGGCGAGCAACAGGCTCACGAGAACCCAAGCATCCAGTCCGCTGAATAAATCGATCATGAAGGTTTTCTGACCCGGTCGTAAGGGGGCGCGATTATGCCAGAAAACCTCGGTAATCGATGCACTAGCTGCTCATCGGTAACAATCTTCATTGAATCGACATGGGCGAAAGCTGGCGATCCCAGGGTTTTCGGGCCTTTGGCAAGTCTTTGATTTATAAAGCGCAGGGCGGAAAAGACAGGGTTTTGTCATAAAATCGTCATACCTGAAACATTTGTATGAAATTTTACAGGTGATCGTGAGATTTAGGCCGACTGGAAGCTGGCTAAGTGACAGCATTCCAGCCAGGACCCTGGGATAAACCCGAAGCGCTTATGGCTCTTCGGCTTTGCGTTCCTGTTCAATCTTTTGGATTTCCTGGGCAAATGCCTGGTCGAGCAGGCTGGCTCGCTTGCGCCATGGTTTGCGTTCAGGTTCAGGTTGGGCGGCGTAGGTGGTGATTTCTCCGCCGTAAACATCCTTGTAACGTTGCTCCTGGCGCTCAAGTTCCGCGCGCAGTTCATCTTTCGTCACATTGTTACCTAATTGAGTTGAGTGTAAATACGTAGCAGCGTTAATGCCTGTATGCCGCCTCGGGCCGTTCCAAATTGAACCCATGAAGTGTTCAAGTTTGAAATAGAAACGAGAGGCCACTGTTGTGGCAGTCATTCCAGGCAGGTAATTGCGACCGCCCATGCACGGCCTGTGCATGGTTTGGCGAGCCCCTGCCCCGATATGAAACCGGGTTGACCTCCGCACAGGGTGCATTATAGCGGCGCATTTGAATAACACTATCGGCATAAAGTTAAAAAGCGTCACCTTTGTGTGAGTGTTTTGTTACGCGGACGCGTCGGTATTTGCTGAAAGTCTGGCGTCATAAATACAACAAGGGATCCCGCTATTAAATGACCGGCTTAATATTATCCGATGGCATGAATGGGAGGTCGGCTTCAGGCGAGGTGCAAAATTGCGATAATCGCATGGTTGTCCGATAATCGCCCAATGTTGCTGGGCCTGCCTTGTGCATCACGGCCGGCCCGGCTTGTAATAGCAGCCCAATCCCCTGCGGTTGACAATAAGAGAAAGGAACCTGGCATGAACGATCAATTGCGCAACTCTTTCGCGTCAGTGGCGCCGCCGATCGTTGCCTCGCCGGCCAAGCGTATCCAGGCGTTTACCGGTGACCCGGACTTCATGACCTCGCTGGCCCGCGGCCTGGCCGTGGTGCAGGCGTTCCAGGAGCGCAAGCGCCACCTGACCATCGCCCAGATCAGCCACCGCACCGAAATCCCCCGCGCCGCCGTACGCCGCTGCCTGCATACCCTGATCAAACTCGGCTACGCCACCACCGATGGGCGCACCTATTCATTGCTGCCCAAAGTCCTGACCCTGGGCCACGCCTACCTGTCCTCCACGCCGTTGGCGGTGTCGGCCCAGCCGTACCTGGACCGCATGAGCGAGCAACTGCACGAAGCCTGCAACATGGCCACCCTCGAAGGCGACGACATCCTCTACATCGCCCGTTCGGCCACCACCCAGCGCCTGATTTCCGTGGACCTGTCGGTAGGCGGACGGTTGCCGGCCTATTGCACCTCCATGGGTCGCATCCTGCTCGCGGCATTGGATGATGCCTCGCTGCAGGACTACCTCGACCACGCTGACCTGCCCACCAAGACCAGCCGCACCCTGACCACCCCAGAAGCCTTGTTCGAGTGCCTGCAACAGGTGCGGCAGCAGGGCTGGTGCATTGTTGACCAGGAACTGGAACAGGGCCTGCGCTCCATCGCCGTGCCGGTGTATGACGCGTCGGGCCAGGTGCTGGCGGCGCTCAATGTCAGCACCCACGCGGGACGGGTCAGCCGCAGCGAGCTGGAGCAGCGTTTCCTGCCGAGCATGCTCAGTGCCAGCCGTGAGTTGAGTGCGCAGCTGTTTGCCTAAGGTGTTCGGTGACCGCACAGATCCCCGCTTGATGAATTGACGATGTTTCCCCCTGCTTATTACTGTGCGGCAGCGCTCTTGAGGGCGCACCAATAATAATGACGGCCCCAGGCCGTTGGCCCGCCATCGGTGTGGAATAAGAATAATGAATCAGCCTTCTGTCGGTACCACCCTGGACGTGCAGTCCTTTATCAACACCCAGCCACTGTCCCGTTATCAGTGGCGCGTGGTGATCCTGTGTTTCCTCATCGTTTTCCTCGATGGCCTCGACACCGCCGCCATGGGTTTTATCGCACCCGCGCTGTCCCAGGACTGGGGCATCGACCGCGCCAGCCTTGGCCCGGTGATGAGCGCCGCATTGATCGGCATGGTGTTCGGCGCGCTGGGTTCCGGGCCGCTGGCCGACCGCTTCGGCCGTAAAGTGGTGCTGGTGGGCGCCGTGCTGGTGTTTGGCGCGTTCAGCCTGGCCTCGGCCTACAGCAGCAATGTCGACCAGTTGCTGGTGCTGCGCTTCCTCACCGGGTTGGGCCTGGGCGCCGGTATGCCGAACGCCACGACCCTGCTGTCCGAATACACCCCCGAGCGTCACAAATCGCTGCTGGTGACCAGCATGTTCTGTGGTTTCAACCTGGGCATGGCCGGTGGCGGGTTTATCTCGGCCAAGCTGATCCCCGCGTTCGGCTGGCATAGCCTGCTGCTGATTGGCGGCATCCTGCCATTGATCCTCGCCGTGGTACTGCTGGTGTGGCTGCCGGAGTCGGCACGTTACCTGGTGGTGCGCAACCGCGGCACCGACAAGGTGCGCAAAACCCTGTCGCCGATCGAACCTTCTATTGTTGCCCAGGCCACCGCCTTCAGCGTGCCCGAACAAAAAACCGTCAAGGCGCGCAACGTGTTCGCGGTGATCTTCTCCGGCACCTACAGCGCGGGCACCTTGTTGTTGTGGCTGACTTACTTCATGGGCCTGGTGATCGTGTACCTGCTGACCAGTTGGTTGCCGACCCTGATGCGCGACAGCGGCGCCAGCATGGAGCAGGCCGCCTTCATCGGGGCGCTGTTCCAGTTTGGTGGCGTATTGAGCGCCGTCGGCGTGGGATGGGCGATGGACCGGTTCAATCCCCACAAGGTCATCGGCACCTTCTACCTGCTGGCCGGGGTGTTTGCCTACGCGGTAGGGCAGAGCCTGGGCAATATCACCCTATTGGCCACGTTGGTGCTGGTCGCCGGGATGTGCGTCAACGGTGCGCAATCGGCGATGCCGTCCCTGGCCGCGCGCTTCTACCCGACCCAAGGCCGCGCCACCGGCGTGTCGTGGATGCTTGGCATCGGCCGTTTCGGCGCGATCCTCGGCGCGTGGATGGGTGCCACCTTGCTGGGCCTGGGCTGGAACTTCGAGCAGGTGCTCACCGCCCTGGTGATTCCGGCCGCTCTGGCCACTGCTGCTGTTGTCATCAAGGGCATGGTCAGCCATGCGGATGCCACCTGAGATCAATCGATAGCCTGCCAACAATCCGTTCGATAATCGAACGCTGAGTCGATTATCGGATTGTTTGGCCCATTTCCCCGGCTTAATCTTCAAGCACTTCGGCGCCACCTCAGCGCCTTTTTCGATCCATACCGGGAGCCCAACCCCATGGCTGAAATTCTCACCCTGCGTGATGCGGTCAAGCGCTTCGTGAACGACGGCGATACCGTTGCCCTCGAAGGCTTTACCCACCTGATCCCTACGGCCGCAGGTCATGAAATCATTCGTCAGGGCAAGAAAGACCTGACGCTGGTGCGTATGACGCCTGACTTGATCTACGACCAGTTGATCGGTGCCGGGTGTGCGCGCAAGCTGATTTTCTCTTGGGGCGGTAACCCGGGTGTAGGTTCCCTGCATCGCCTGCGCGACGCGGTCGAAAAGCAATGGCCGCAACCGTTGGAAATCGAAGAGCACAGCCACGCCGACTTGGCCAATGCCTACGTCGCCGGCGCATCCGGCCTGCCCTTCGCGGTGCTGCGCGCCTACGCGGGTTCCGACTTGCCCAAGGTCAACCCGCTGATCAAGACCGTGACGTGCCCGTTCACCGGTGAAGTGCTGGCAGCGGTGCCGTCGGTGCGTCCGGACGTCACCGTGATCCACGCGCAAAAGGCTGATCGCAAGGGCAACGTGCTGCTCTGGGGCATTCTTGGCGTGCAGAAGGAAGCGGCCCTGGCGGCCAAGCGCTGCATCGTCACCGTGGAAGAAATCGTCGATGACCTGAACGCGCCGATGAACAGCTGCGTGCTGCCGACCTGGGCCCTGACTGCGGTGTGCCATGTACCCGGTGGTGCACATCCGTCCTACGCCCACGGCTACAACGAGCGAGACAACCGCTTCTATCAGGCGTGGGACCCAATCGCCCGCGACCGAGGGACCTTTACCGCCTGGATGGATGAATACATCCACGGCACTGCCGATTTCAGTGAATTCCAGGCCAAGCTGACCACACAGCAGGAGGCCAAGTAATGGCTTACTCCACCAATGAAATGATGACCGTCGCCGCCGCGCGCCGCCTCAAGAACGGCTCGGTCTGCTTTGTGGGCATCGGCCTGCCGTCCAAGGCCGCCAACCTGGCACGCCTGACCTCATCGCCAGATGTGGTGCTGATCTACGAGTCCGGCCCGATTGGCGCCAAGCCCAACGTATTGCCTCTGTCGATCGGTGATGGCGAACTGGCGGAAACCGCCGACACCGTAGTGCCGACCGGTGAGATCTTTCGCTACTGGCTGCAGGGCGGGCGTATCGACGTGGGCTTCCTCGGTGCCGCGCAAGTCGACCGCTTCGGCAACATCAACACCACCGTGGTCGGTGACTATCACCACCCCAAGGTGCGCCTGCCGGGTGCTGGTGGCGCGCCGGAAATCGCCGGCTCGGCCAAGAGCGTGCTGATTATCCTCAAGCAGTCGTCCCGTTCGTTTGTCGACAAACTGGACTTCATCACCTCGGTCGGCCACGGCGAAGGCGGCGATTCGCGCAAACGCCTGGGGCTGCCGGGTGCCGGTCCTGTCGGAATTATTACCGACCTGTGCATCATGGAGCCGGAAGAGGGCACCCATGAATTCGTGGTCACCGCCCTCCATCCGGGCGTGACCCGCGAGCAAGTCGTAGCGGCCACCGGTTGGGCGATTCGATTTGCCGACCAGGTCAGCACCACCGCCGAGCCGACCGAGGTCGAGTTGACCGCCCTGCGTGACCTCGAAGCACGCACGGCCGCCGCCCACGGCCAAGCACCGGGAGAAGCCTGATGCGCGAGGTATTTATCTGCGATGCGATTCGCACCCCCATCGGCCGCTTTGGCGGCGGCCTGTCCACGGTGCGTGCCGATGACCTGGCGGCCTTGCCGATCAAGGCGCTGATCGAGCGCAACCCGTCGGTGGACTGGTCGGCCGTTGACGAGGTCTTCCTCGGCTGCGCCAACCAGGCCGGTGAAGACAACCGCAACGTCGCCCGCATGGCGCTGTTGCTGGCCGGCCTGCCGGAGAGCATTCCGGGCGTGACCCTCAACCGTTTGTGCGCCTCGGGCATGGATGCGATCGGCACCGCCTTTCGCGCCATCGCCAGCGGCGAAATGGAGCTGACGATTGCCGGTGGCGTCGAGTCGATGTCCCGTGCGCCGTTCGTGATGGGCAAGGCTGATGCGGCGTTTTCGCGCAACATGAAGCTGGAAGACACCACCATCGGCTGGCGTTTTATCAACCCGTTGATGAAGGCCCAGTACGGCGTGGATGCCATGCCGCAGACCGCCGATAACGTCGCCGACGACTACCAGGTTTCACGCGCTGACCAGGACGCCTTCGCCCTGCGCAGCCAGCAACGCACCGCCGCCGCCCAGGCGGCCGGGTTCTTCGCTGAAGAAATCGTGCCGGTGCGGGTCGCCCATAAAAAAGGCGAAACCGTGGTGGAGCACGATGAGCACCCCAGGGACACCACCCTGGAAGCCCTGGCCAAACTCAAGCCGGTCAACGGCCCGGACAAAACCGTCACCGCCGGCAATGCCTCGGGTGTGAATGACGGCGCGGCCGCGCTGATCCTGGCGTCTGCCGAAGCGGTGAAAAAACACGGCCTGACTGCCCGCGCTCGCGTATTGGGCATGGCCAGCGCCGGTGTCGCGCCACGGGTGATGGGCATCGGCCCGGTGCCGGCGGTGCGCAAGCTGGTGGAGCGCCTGGGCCTGGCCGTCACTGACTTTGATGTGATCGAACTCAACGAAGCCTTCGCCAGCCAAGGCCTGGCGGTGCTGCGTGAACTGGGCATTGCCGACGACGCCCCCCAGGTCAACCCGAACGGTGGCGCCATTGCGCTTGGCCATCCCTTGGGCATGAGCGGTGCGCGGCTGGTACTGACGGCCCTGCATCAGTTGGAAAAAACCGGCGGCCGTAAAGGCCTGGCGACCATGTGCGTGGGCGTCGGCCAAGGCCTGGCCCTGGCGATTGAACGCATCTAATAAGAGAGGACTGCTCCATGAGTGACAAGCCCGGTTACCGGCGCCCGCAAGCGGGCACTCAACCTGATTACCTGCACCCGGCCTATCAGTCGACGAACCTGCGTTCGCCGTCCCAGCCGTTGGTGTTTCTGCCCCATTCCTTGTCGGAAATCACCGGCCCGACCATCGGTGCCGAGCGAGTCAGCGAGAAGGACAACGACCTCACTGCCCAACACGACGGCGAGCCCCTGGGTGAACGCATCATCATTCACGGTCGCGTGCTGGATGAAAACGGCCTGCCGGTGCCGGGCATTCTCGTGGAGATCTGGCAGGCCAACGCCGCCGGTCGCTACAACCACAAGCGTGACCTGCACGATGCGCCGCTGGACCCGAACTTCACCGGCACCGGGCGCACCGTCACCGACGCCGATGGCTGGTACCAGTTCCAGACCATCAAGCCCGGTGCCTACCCATGGGGCAACCACCACAACGCGTGGCGCCCGGCGCATATTCACTTTTCGCTGTTCGGCCCGAGCGTGCTGACGCGCCTGGTGACCCAGATGTATTTCCCTGGCGACCCGCTGCTGGAATACGACCCGATCTACAACTGCGTACCGGATACCAGCGCCAAGGAACGCCTGATCGCCCGTTTCGATCTGGAAAAAACCATTCCTTCCTATGCCCTCGGCTACCGCTGGGACATCGTCCTGCGCGGCCGCGACGCCACGCCGATGGAGAAATGAGATGACACTCAACGCGACCACGTCCCACACCGTCGGGCCGTACTACCACATCGGCCTGACCTGGCTGAACCGCGAAAACTTGACCGTCGCCGCCACCCTCGGTGAGCGCGTGGCGATCAGCGGGCAAGTGGTGGACGGCAACGGTGATGTTGTCAACGACGCCATGCTCGAAGTCTGGCAGGCCAATGCCGCCGGCAAGTACGATCACCCTGAAGATGAGCAGGACAAGGCGCTGGACCCGAATTTCGAAGGCTTTGGCCGGGTGCCGGTGGATGCCGAAGGGCGCTTCCGCTTTACCACGATCAAGCCGGGCAGCGTGCCGGGCCTGCAAGGTACGACCCAGGCGCCGCACCTGGTGGTGCTGGTGTTTGCCCGTGGGCTAGTGAAGCACCTGCTGACGAGGATTTATTTCGAGGGCGAGGCGTTGAATGGGGATGACCCATTGTTGGCGTGTGTGCCCGCAGAGCGGCGCGGCACGTTGATTGCCAAGCCGGATGCGGCGGGTGTGCATCAGTGGAATGTGATTTTGCAGGGGACAGATAAGGAAACGGTGTTCTTCGATTACTGAGTCGCTTGTCAGGGCCTCATCGAGGGCAAGCCCCCTCCCACATTTGATAGGCGGCGCGGTCAAAAGGTGGGAGGGGGCTTGCCCCCGATGGGGCCGGTTCAGGCACTGCCTACTCAAAAGTCTGCTTGCGGAACATGGTTGTTGCAAAGTATGTCTAGGCTATAACCGTTCCCACTGAGTGAAAAAAACCATGACAACCACCACCAGTCACTACACCGGAGAAGAACGTAGCAAACGGATCTTTGCGATTGTCGGTGCCTCCTCCGGCAACCTGGTCGAATGGTTCGACTTCTACGTCTATGCCTTCTGCGCCATTTACTTCGCCCCGGCGTTTTTCCCGTCGGATGACCCCACGGTCCAACTGCTCAACACTGCTGGCGTGTTCGCCGCCGGCTTTCTGATGCGCCCCATCGGCGGCTGGCTGTTCGGCCGGGTTGCCGACAAGCACGGGCGCAAGAGTTCGATGATGATCTCGGTGCTGATGATGTGCGCCGGTTCCCTGGTCATTGCCTTTTTGCCCACCTACAAAGACATCGGCGCCTGGGCCCCGGCCTTGCTGCTGGTGGCGCGGCTGTTCCAGGGCCTGTCGGTGGGGGGCGAATATGGCACCACCGCGACCTACATGAGTGAAGTCGCGCTCAAGGGCCAGCGTGGGTTTTTCGCCTCGTTCCAGTACGTGACCCTGATCGGTGGCCAACTGTTGGCGGTGCTGGTGGTGGTGATCCTGCAACAGATCCTCACTGAAGAAGAGTTGCGCGCCTGGGGCTGGCGGATTCCGTTCGTGATCGGTGCGATTGCGGCGGTGATTTCCCTGCTGCTGCGTCGCACCCTCAAGGAAACCACCAGCAAGGAAATGCGTGAAGACAAGGACGCCGGCAGCATCGTCGCGCTGTTTCGCGACCACGGCAAAGCGTTCGTTACGGTGCTCGGCTACACCGCCGGTGGCTCGCTGATTTTCTACACCTTCACCACTTACATGCAAAAGTACCTGGTGAACACCGTGGGCATGCACGCCAAGACGTCGAGCTACATCATGACCGGCGCACTGTTCCTCTATATGTGCATGCAGCCGCTCTTCGGTATGTTGGCGGACAAGATCGGCCGACGTAATTCGATGCTCTGGTTCGCAGGCCTCGGCACCCTGTTCACGGTGCCGATCCTGCTGACCTTGAAGACCGTCACCAGCCCGTTCCTGGCGTTTGTGCTGATCACCCTGGCCCTGGCGATTGTCAGCTTCTACACCTCCATCAGCGGCCTGGTCAAAGCGGAGATGTTCCCGCCCCAGGTGCGTGCTTTGGGCGTGGGGCTGGCGTATGCGGTGGCTAATGCGGTGTTTGGTGGTTCGGCGGAAGTCGTCGCGCTGAGCCTGAAATCCATCGGCATGGAAAACACTTTCTATTGGTACGTCACCGCGATGATGGCGGTGGCTTTCCTGTTCAGCTTGCGCCTGCCGAAACAGGCGGCGTACCTGCATCACGATTTGTAAGGGATGAGTTATGACACTGCGCACGAGCAATCAACTGTTCGACGCTTACTTCACCGCTGACAGCATGGCCGAGGTGTTCTGCGACCAGGGACGCTTGCAGGGCATGCTCGATTTCGAAGCCGCGCTCGCTCGGGCGCAGGCCCAGGTGGGGGTAATCCCGCAGGCCGCCGTGGCGCCGATTGCCCAGGCGTGCCTGGCCTCGCTGTACGACGTGGATGCCCTCGGCGCGGCGATTGCCACGGCGGGGAATTCGGCGATTCCGCTGGTGAAGGCGCTGGGCAAGCTGATTGCCAGTGAGGATGCTGGGGCCGAGCGCTATGTGCACCTGGGCGCGACCAGCCAGGACGTGATGGACACCGGGCTGGTGCTGCAACTGCGGCGGGCGCTGGGGTTGATCGACACGGACCTGGCGCGTCTGGGCGACGTGCTGGCCGCCCAGGCCCAGCGTTATGCGACGACACCGTTGGCCGGGCGTACCTGGTTGCAGCACGCAACGCCGGTCACCTTGGGGATGAAGATTGCCGGTTGGCTGGGCGCGGTGACGCGCAGTCGCCAGCGCTTGGAAGAACTGAAACCGCGTTTGCTGGTGCTGCAATTCGGCGGCGCGTCGGGGACGTTGGCGGCACTCGGTGAACACGCCATGCCGGTGGCCGAGGCGCTGGCGGCTGAACTGCAACTGAGCTTGCCTGAACAACCCTGGCACACGCAGCGCGATCGTCTGGTGGAGTTTGCCGCCGTCCTGGGCCTGATCGCCGGCAGCCTCGGCAAACTGGGCCGCGATATCAGCCTGCTGATGCAAACCGAAGCGGCCGAAGTCTTCGAGCCGTCGGCGCCCGGCAAAGGCGGTTCGTCGACCATGCCCCACAAACGCAACCCGGTGGGCGCCGCCGTGCTGATCAGCACCGCCACGCGCGTGCCCGGCCTGGTGGCGACGATGTTCAGCGCCATGCCTCAGGAACACGAACGCAGCCTCGGCCTGTGGCACGCCGAATGGGAGACCTTGCCGGAGATTTGCCGCCTGGTTTCCGGTGCCTTGAAACAAGCGCTGCTGGTGAGCGAAGGGCTGGAAGTCGACCCCGGGCGCATGGCGCACAACCTCGACCTGACCCAGGGCCTGGTGCTGGCCGAGGCCGTCAGTATCGTGCTTGCCCAGCGCCTGGGCCGGGAAACCGCGCACCACCTGCTGGAGCAATGCTGCAAACGCGCCGTCGCCGAGGGGCGCCACTTGCGCGCGGTGCTGGCGGACGAACCGCAGGTCACCGCCGAGCTGTCTGCCCCTGAGTTGGACCGCCTGCTCGACCCGGCCCACTACCTGGGCCAGTCAACCACCTGGGTCACTCGCGCTGTCACCGAACACTTTGCACTGACCGCCTAAGGAGAACGCTGTGGCTTTCGTACAACTCGCCGAGGGCGAACTGCATTACCAACTTGATGGCCCCGTGGATGCGCCGGTGCTGGTGCTGTCCAACTCGTTGGGCACCGACCTGCACATGTGGGACATCCAGATCCCGGCGTTGACCAAGCATTTCCGGGTGTTGCGTTTTGACACCCGTGGCCACGGTAAATCCCTGGTGACTGAGGGACCCTACAGCATCGAGCAACTGGGCCACGACGTGATCGCTCTGCTGGATGCGCTGGATATTCAGCGTGCGCATTTTTGCGGGCTGTCCATGGGCGGCTTGATCGGCCAATGGCTGGGGATTAACGCGGGTGAGCGCCTGCACCGCCTGGTGGTGTGCAACACCGCCGCCAAAATCGGCACACCGGAGATCTGGAACCCACGGATCGAGATGGTCCTGCGCGACGGCGCGGCAGCCATGGTGGCCTTGCGCGATGCATCGATTGCACGCTGGTTCACCGCCGATTTTGCGGCGGCCAGCCCGCACCAGGCCAAGCAGATCACCGACATGCTTGCCGCGACTTCGCCCCAAGGGTACGCGGCCAACTGTGCCGCCGTGCGTGATGCGGATTTCCGTGAGCAGGTGTCGAAGATCAAGGCGCCAACCCTGGTGATTGCCGGCACTGAAGACGCGGTCACCCCACCGGCCGGTGGTCACTTTATCCAGCACCATGTACAGGGCGCCGAATACGCCGAGTTCTACGCCGCGCACCTGTCCAACGTACAGGCCGGTGCTGCATTCAGTGACCGGGTTATCCAGTTTCTGCTGGCCCGCTGAGGCAGCTGTTGTGGCGAGTTGAAATCTTATTGAAGCAGGAGTTTTTTGTGGACGAGAAACAACGTTATGCCGATGGCCTGCAAGTGCGCCGCGAAGTGCTGGGCGATGCCCATGTCGACCGCAGCCTCAATGCCCTGACCGAGTTCAACAGCGAGTTCCAAGAGATGATCACCCGCCACGCCTGGGGTGATATTTGGACCCGCCCCGGGCTGCCTCGGCACACCCGCAGCCTGATCACCATCGCCATGCTGATCGGCATGAACCGCAGTGAAGAGTTGAAGCTGCATTTGCGTGCGGCGGCCAGTAACGGCGTGAGCCGCGCCGAGATCAAGGAAGTACTGATGCAGAGTGCGATCTATTGCGGGATTCCGGCGGCTAATGCCACGTTTCACCTAGCGGAGTCTGTATGGGATGAGCTGGGTGTCGAGTCGCGCGAGTGATCAGTGGGAGTCTGCGTCCCACACCCAATTCCACACGCCCGGAAGATGCACGGCTTCATTCACATCTTTGACCGTACGCGCCAGCGCCGCGCGTTGCAGGGCGGCCGTATCGGTGTAGAACGGTTCGGTGGCGGTCTTCATGCCGTTGACTCGGGCGCTGTCCAGCAGGATCTGCAGGTATTCCTGCATATGCCGCGCGGTGTAGCGGTTGATGTCGTGGAAGGTCACCACCACCGGTATCACGCCGTCCACCGTGGGCAATTCGTCCAGTGCGATGCGCTCGCGCACCACCGACAGTTGTCGGTACAGGTTGGCGCGGCGACGTGGGCTGCCGTTGAAGCCCCAGATCTTGCCGTCATTGGCGCTCAGGTCGGTCAGCAAGACCTGCATGCCATGGCGCTGGTAGGCGGCGAAGGTGCGCCGGTCGTAGTTCCAGAACGGCGGGCGCACCAGCACGGGCGGTGCGCCGGTGATCGAGGCGATATCCGCCGCGCCCTGGGTGAGGGTGCTTTCCAGTTCGGTATTGCTCAGCCAGCGATGGTTGGTATGAAACGCCGTCGCCGTATGGAACGCCAGGATATGGCCGCCCGCATACTCGCGTTCCATGGTCTTGCGCCCCCGCGAACTGCCGCCGGAGCGGGCCGCTTCGGTCTGCAGGAAGAACACCGCCTTGATCCCCGGCAGCACCGGGTTGTGTGCCAGGTCGGCGACCACTGAACGGCTGGGGTTGTCGTAGCCCGAAGCACTGGGGCCATCGTCGAAGGTCAGCAAAAAACGGATCGGCGCCTCGGCTTGCAGGCGTTGCTCGGTCTGCGTTGTCAGGGCGATGGGCGCGCCGATACAGCCGCTGAGGCATAACACCAGGGCAAGCACGGCGTTTGCTAAGGCAAAGGATTTCATGGTGTGCGCAGGCTCGAATAAGAGGCCGCTGCTGGGCGGATCAGCAGCGGCAGGCGCGCACGATACAGTAAGTGTCGCGCTGGATTACAGCAGACTTATCGGGTAACTGACGATCAACCGGTTTTCATCGAACTCGTTGTTGCTGTAATCGCGGCGTATGCTGGAATTGCGCCAGCGCACCATAAGGTTTTTCATCGCGCCGCTTTGTACGGTGTAGCCCAATTCGCTTTCGCGACCCCATTCCTTGCCGTCGGTGATGGTGCCCGTGTGCACGTTGCTGCCGCTGATATAGCGGTTCATCAGGGTCAGGCCCGGTACACCGAGGGCGGCGAAGTTGTAGTCGTGGCGTACTTGCCAGGATTTTTCCTCGGCGTTGTCGTAACTCGAGTTGTAGCTGTCGTTGGCGAGGGTGCCGCCGCTGGTGCCGTTGACGCGCATCCACGCGCTGTTGCCGGTGAGTTTTTGCAGGCCGACGTAGAAGGTGTTGCCGCCATACTTGGCCGAGAACAGGCCGGACCAGGTCTTGTTGTCCAGGTCGCCGGCGCGGGCGCTGCCGTCGTCCTTGCCGTAGAAGAACCCGAGGTTGGCGCCCAGGGTCCAGTCGCCCACGGGCTGGCTGTGGATCAGGTTGACGAACTGTTGGCTGTAGATGTCCTTGAGCTGGGCGTTCCACAGACCGATCTGCGTGCGTTTGTCGTTGAAGGCGTACTCGCCGCCCTGGAAGTTGAAGCGGTCCGAGGTGAACGCGGTTTTGCCGACCATCGACATGTCCGACATGCTGCTGTCGTCTCGCGGGCTGTTGGCGCGGAACTGGCCGCCGTACAGGGTCAGACCGTCGATTTCCTTCGACGTGATCTGCCCGCCGCGCAGGGTTTGCGGCAGGGAGCGGCCATCGTCCGCACGCAGGATCGGCAACACCGGCATCCATTCGCCGACCTTTACTTCGGTCTTGGAAATACGCGCCTTGAACGCCACGCCGAGACGCCCGAATTCATCCGCAGGGCGGCCATCGTGGTCCAGCGGCAACAGCTGGGTGCCACCGGTACCGCGCCCGCCATCGAGCTTCAACGAGTACAACCCCAGCACATCCACCCCGAAACCGACGGTGCCCTGGGTAAAGCCGGACTTGGCATCGAGGATGAAACTCTGCGTCCACTCCTGTGCGCCGCCCTGGGTCTTGGTCGGGTTGGTGAAATTGCGGTTGAAGTAGAAATTACGCAGGTTGAGGTTGGCGCTGGCGTCTTCGAGAAAACCGTGTTCTTCGGCGACGACGGGCAGGGCAAGACTGGCGATAGTGGTGGCCAGCAGCAGCCGGCGCGGGTGAAAAGTGCTCATGGCGTAGAACCTGTTGTTATTGAGTTTATGCAGGTGGCGGCCATGGTGCGGGGCGGTGCGGGGGCGGTTCAATCGGGGGTGGGCGGGTTGTGGGCGATGATCGAACGCAAGTTGCCGGGCCTCCCTTTGTCAAGGAGGCGCCGGTTCAATGGCTCAGAGGAAGTAGAGCAGGCTCGTCCACGGGATCTCTGGCAAGTACCTCTGGCAGAGTAGGGTGACCGCTGCCATCACGGTCAGGAAAGCCACCTGCAGCGGACTCCAGTGCGCCCAATGCAAGCCGCTGACCCAAGGGTAAAAGTGCTCGACATGCTCATTCACTTTGCCGATACGCCTGCTGTGGAACAGATGGATGCCGATCATCCCCAAGTACGTCAGCATGCCTATTACGCCCAGCAACAAGCCGAACATCAGCAGCATGCCCACTTGAGGAATGCCGTGGCGCAGCACCAGCCAGTGTTGATGGGGGTTGAACCGTGACGGCAGCAAGTGCTTGCTGAGCCACAGGTCCTGGACGATCAGCTGTGATGTCAGGACCGCCCACAATTGAGTGCCACGGATGCCGATAATGGCAGGCACAAAGGTCAGTATCACGACAATGACGGCATCGCTGAGCCTATCCATTTTTGTATGGGGGGAAACGGCCAAGGCGGCTGCCAACGCCAGGCCGCCCCATACCCGTATCCAACTGTGATGGGATACCGGCCTGGGGAGGAGCTCTCGCCAAAAAAACACATTGGCCTGGGGGAGCCGCTCAACCAACTGCGGGTAGCGCCAGGTCAGGATTTCGGCCAGATGCTGACAGGCATTCCAGGCGTTACTGTCGAAGCGCTCCGTCATCTGTTTTTGTTGTGTCGCTGACATTGGCGTGAGCAGCAGGCGCGCCGCCATGGCGTCGGCGGATTTCCATGTCGTATCCTGGGCCTTGTCTTGTAAGCTGGCGTAGAAGCTTTCCTGCTCGCAACGCGACACCAATTCGCGCCACATCCACGCCGGTTCCGGGTAGACGCCTTTCTGGTCGTCCCAGCCGAAGGCCTGGCACACGCGCTCGAACAGCGGCACGCTCCATTGGGTGTCATGCAGCAGGTGCAGGACGATACGTTGCCACTGCTGTTGCAGGTCGAACACCCGCAGCCAGGGTTGGTCGTTGTACTGCGTGAGCTGGGTGATGAACTCGCGCTCGGCCTTTTGCTCCAGGAGTTCCTGCAGGGTGCGGCGGTAGTCTTGCAGCAGTTCGCCGGTCAGCGCTTCGTATTGCCAGGACGTCATCGCCACCTGCTGCCAGGGGGTCAGCCATTCTAGGTGTTGCGCGGCCCAACCGGCGATGGCGCTGCGTTCGCCCGGTGCTTCGAAACAATGGCGCAACAGGCCGGCCTGGAACGCATCGGTGCAGCCCTGTTGCCGAGCCTGGGCCCAGCGTTCATCGAGGTTACGCGCGTTGAGGCCGTCGAGCAGTGCCTGGGCCGGGTCGGGTGTGTGGGCTTCGAAGGGCGCAGGGCTGACGGGGCTGATGTTCATCAGTTCGGCCAGGTCATTCAGGTTTCCGTAGACCGCGTCGGCCACGGGCGCCTGGATGCGTTCTGCCTCTTCGTTATCAGCCCGCCAGCGTGCTTCACTCAGCGCGTGTTCATAGGCTTCGCGCAGGCGCTGGAAGCCTTGGGCATCGTCGTCCGGGCGGCAGCTTTTCAGCAATCGCGCATAGCTGCGCTTGATGCTGCGCTCGTCGGCGTCATCCGGCAGTTGCAGTACGGTCCAGCAATCCATCGGTGTTCCCTCAGCGCCAGAACCCGTTGTCGAGTTGCTCAAGTTGACGGGTCAGTTCGCTGCGCGCTTCGCGGATGCGGCGTTCGTCCTGGGTGTCGAGTACCTGCTGGAACTGCGCCGCCCAATGGCCGAGCTGTTCGCGCAGCTCGCCGAGGTTTTCCTGGTAGAGCCGTTCGAGGCGGGCGACCAGCACGGTGTTGACCTGCTGGTCGCGTGGGTGGACCTTCAATTGCGCCAGGGCTTGCAGGCGTTGCTGGATCTCCTGCGGGTTGAGCACGCCGGGGTTGTTCTCGATCACCAGCGAATGCTGCTCGCCGGTCAGCGGGATATTCACCTGGGCTTCCAGCAGGCCGTTGTTGTCGTAGGTGAAACGCACGTCCAGGGACACTTCACCGGCCTTACGCTTGGGCACGGGAATATCCAGTTGGCCCAGCTCAATGTTGTCTTTGACCAGGCGGCTTTCGCCCTGGTAGATCTTCAGCAGCACGCGGGTCTGGTCGTCGTGCAGGGTGACCACGCTTTTGACCCGGCTCACCGGCACGCTGCTGTTGCGTTCGATCAACGGCAGGTAATGGCCACTTTCGATATGGCCGCCGTACTGGTTCGAGGTTTCGATGCCCAGGGTGTAGGGGCAGACGTCGGTCAGCACCACTTCTTCGAGGGCGGCGGAGCGCGCCTTGAGCGCGGCCTGGATCGCCGCGCCGTGGGCGACCACCTGGTCGGGATCGAGGCTGATGGAGGGGAAGCGCCCGAACAGGCCGGCGGCGAGTTTGCGTACCAGCGGCATGCGCGTGGTGCCGCCCACCAGCAGGATTTCATCCAGGTCGCCGACCCGAATCCGCGCATCGCGCAGGGCGCGTTCGATCGGCGCGCGCAGGCGTTCCAGCAGCGGGGTGTAGAGCTTGGCCAGTTCCTGTTGGGTGACGGTTTTCACCCATTGCTGGCCGTCGACACGCAGGGCGAACTCAGCACTGTCATCCTGGCCCAGGGCTTTGCGCACGCGCTCGGCTTCGCGGCGCAGGGCTTGCAGCACAGTGCGGGTGGGCGGGAAACCTGTGGCGTTACGTTGGCTGTCGACAAAGTGTTCGAGCAACAGGGTGTCGAAGTCTTCGCCACCGAGGAAGTTGTCGCCGGCGCTGGCGCGGACCTCCATCACGCCGTCGAACAACTCGATGATCGACACGTCAAAGGTGCCACCTCCGAGGTCGAAGACCAGGAACGAGGTTTCTTTATCACGCTGATGCAGGCCGTAGGCCAGGGCCGCTGCGGTCGGTTCGTTGATCAGTTTCTCAACGGTGAGCCCCGCCAGTTCACCGGCGATGCGCGTGGCCTTGCGTTGGCCGTCGCTGAAGTAGGCGGGCACGCTGATCACTGCGTCGGTGACGGTTTGGCCGTAGGTACGCTCGATGTCCTCCTTGAGGCTTTTGAGCACCAACGCCGAGAGTTCTTCGGGGCGGAACGAGCGGTCGCCCAGGCGCACTTCGGTGGCGCTGCCCATGTAGCGCTTGAACAGCGAGGTGGTCAGGTGCGGGTGGGTGTGCAGGCGCTCTTTGGCGGCCTGGCCTACCAGGACACGGCCTTGGTCATCCAGCCCGACCACGCTTGGGGTCAGCAACTGGCCCAGGGCATTGGGCACCATTTCGGCGGCATCACCGCGCCAGACGGCTGCGAGACTGTTTGTGGTCCCCAAGTCGATTCCTACGATCATTACGACAAGCTCCCTCTGTGGTCTGTAAGAATCTGTGACAGATTTTACCCTGAAAGGTTGAGCGCAAAGCAAGGCGGGAGAGTTTTGTGGCGAGCGGGCTTGCCCCGCGTTGGGCTGCGAAGCAGCCCCAAACCAAGCCCGCTGTCACAAAAACATTCTGGCTATCGCAAAGCACCGATGACCGGGCATAAAAAAACCGCTTCCAGTAAAGGAAGCGGTTTTGATTACAACGGCGCTATCAGAACAACTTCAACGCCGGTGCTTCTTCTTTCAGCGGTTCGTTCTTCGCGGTCTGCTCGTTCCAGCCACCGCCGAGGGCCTTGTACAGGTTGACCTCGCTGGTCAGCTGCGCCAGGCGGTCGGTGATCAGCGATTGCTGGGCACTGAACAGTTGGCGCTGGGCGTCGAGGAAGGTCAGGTTGCTGTCGACACCGATGCGGTAGCGACGCTCGGCCAGGCGGTAGTAATCCTGGTTGGCCGCGACGAAGCCACGCTGGGCTTCCAGCTGCTGTTTGTAGGTCTCACGCGCGGCGAGGCCGTCGGAGACTTCCTGGAAGCCGGTCTGGATCGCCTTCTCGTAGTTCGCCACGTTGATCTCTTTCTGGATCTTCGAGTAGTCCAGGCTAGCGCGCAGGCTGCCGGCGTTGAAGATCGGGATGTTGATCTGTGGGGCGAACGACCAGGTGCCCGAACCGCCTTTAAACAGGCCGCCCAGGGTAGGGCTGGCGGTGCCGGCGCTGGCGGTCAGGCTGATGCTCGGGAAGAACGCTGCACGGGCCGCACCGATGTTGGCGTTGGCGGCCTTGAGGTTGTACTCGGCCTGCACGATGTCGGGACGACGTTGCAGCAGGTCCGAGGGCAAGCCGGCCGGGACGTCGCTGAGCAGGTCATCCGACAGCGGCTTGCTGGCGATATTCGCTGGCAGGCCGGTGCCCAGCAGCAGGGTCAGGCTGTTTTCGTCCTGGGCCACCTGGCGGGTATAGCGCGCCAGTGCTACGCGGGCGTTTTCCACCGAGGTGCGCGCCTGGCTGAGGTCGAGGGCCGAGGCCACGCCGACTTCGTTGCTGCGCGAGGTCAGCTTGAAGCTCTGCTCGTACGCACCCAGGGTGTCCTGGGTCAGCTTGAGCAGTTCCTTGTCGGCCTGCCAGGTCAGGTAGGCATTCGCCACACTGGCCACCAGGCTGATCTGGGTGCTGCGCCGCGCTTCTTCAGTGGCGAAGTACTTTTGCAGGGCTTCTTCACTCAGGCTGCGCACACGACCGAACAGGTCCAGCTCATAAGAACTGATCCCGAGGCCGGCCGAGTACTGGCTGGTGATGGTCGATTCGCCGGTCTGCGACAGCTTGGCCGGGGTGCGCGAACGGCTTCCGCTGCCCGTGGCCGATACGGCCGGGAACAGGTCGGCACGCTGGATCTGGTACTGCGCCGCATAGGCGTCGATGTTCAGGGCCGCGACACGCAGGTCACGGTTGTTCACCAGCGCGGTCTGGATCAGCTGTTGCAGGGCAGGGTCATGGAAAAACTGCTTCCAGCCCTGCTCGGCGGCGGCCTGGCCCGGCGCCTGGGCCGACGAATACGCCGGCCCCTGTGGGAACTGAGCTGCCACCGGCGCTTCAGGGCGCTGGTAGTCAGGGATCAGCGAGCAGCCACTGAGCACGAATGCCGTGACGGCTAAGGAAAGTAGCGACTTGCTCATTGGCCAGCCTCTTTAGAAGTGTGCTTAGGTTCAGTCTTTTTACGTTCGCCCATGGCGGACACAGTTGCGAAGAACAGTGGCACCCAGAAGATCGCCAATACCGTGGCCGTGATCATACCGCCAATTACGCCGGTACCGATCGCGTGCTGGCTGCCTGAGCCGGCGCCCGAGGAGATCGCCAGCGGCAATACGCCGAGGACGAACGCCATGGAGGTCATGATGATCGGCCGCAGACGCATCCGGGAAGCCTCGATGGCAGCTTCGACGATGCCTTTGCCTTGCTCGTGGAGCTCCTTGGCGAACTCGACGATCAGAATGGCGTTCTTCGCCGCCAGGCCCACCGTTACCAACAAGCCCACCTGGAAGAACACGTCGTTGGACAAGCCGCGCATGCTGGTGGCGATCAACGCACCCACCACGCCCAGCGGAACCACCAGGATCACTGCGATCGGGATCGACCAGCTTTCGTACAGCGCCGCGAGGCACAGGAACACCACCAGCAGCGACAGCGCATACAGCGCCGGCGCCTGGGAGCCGGACAGACGTTCTTCATACGACAGGCCCGTCCAGGCATAGCCCACGCCCGCCGGCAATTGCTTGGCGATGCGTTCAACTTCGGCCATGGCGTCACCGGTACTGTAGCCCGGTGCCGGGGTACCGAGGATTTCCATCGCCGCTACACCGTTATAACGCGAGAGCTTCGGCGAGCCGTAAATCCACTTGCCCGAGGCGATGGCCGACAACGGCACCATCTTCCCGGAGTCGCTGCGCACGTACCATTTGTTCAGGTCTTCCGGGGACATCCGGCTGGCGGCTTCACCCTGCACGTACACCTTCTTCACTCGACCACGGTCGATGAAGTCGTTGACGTAGCTGCCACCCAAGGCAATCGCCAGGGTCTGGTTGATGTTGGACAGCGTGATGCCTTGGGCGCTGGCCTTCTCGTCATCCACGGTGAGCTCGTATTGCGGCTCATCGTTTACGCCGTTGGGGCGCACACCGGCCAGGATCTTGCTCTGGGCAGCCATGCCCAGGAACTGGTTACGCGCAGCCATCAGTTTTTCATGGCCGACACCGCCCTGGTCTTGCAGGAACACGTCGAAACCGGTGGCGTTACCGAGTTCCAGTACAGACGGCGGCACAATGGCAAACACCATGGCGTCCTGGAAGGTCTGCATGAAGTAACCCTGGGCACGCTTGGCAATCTCGAATACCGAGGTGGAAGCATCACGCTCGTCCCACGGCTTGAGCATCACGAAGGCCAGGCCCGAACTCTGGCCACGACCGGCGAAGTTGAAGCCGTTTACGGTAAACACCGATTTCACGCCTTTGCCTTCGCCTGGCTCGCCTTCCTTGTCATTGAGCAGGTAGGCGCGCATATCGTCGATGACTTTTTGCGTACGTTCAGCCGACGAACCTACCGGGGTCTGCACCTGGGCAAAGATCACACCCTGGTCTTCATCGGGCAGGAACGCAGCCGGGATGCGCATGAACAGCCAGATCATGCCGGCGATGATCAGCGCGTACACCAGGAACGCCGGGATCTTGTGCTTGATCATGTTACCCACGCCGCGCTCGTAGCTGAGGACGCCACGGTCGAAGGTGCGGTTGAACCAGCCGAAGAAACCGCGCTTGGGTTGGCCGTGCTTCTCCGGATCGATCGGCTTGAGCATGGTGGCGCACAGGGCCGGGGTGAAGATCAGCGCAACCAGTACCGACAACGCCATGGCCGAAACGATGGTGATGGAGAACTGTTTGTAGATCACACCGGTGGAGCCGCCGAAGAACGCCATCGGCAACAGTACCGCCGACAGCACCAGGGCAATACCCACCAGGGCGCCCTGGATCTGGCCCATGGACTTGACCGTCGCTTCTTTCGGCGACAGGTGTTCCTCGGCCATTACCCGCTCGACGTTCTCCACCACGACGATGGCGTCGTCCACCAGCAAGCCGATGGCCAGGATCATGCCGAACATGGTCAGGGTATTGATGGTGAAACCAAATGCCGCGAGGATCCCGAAGGTACCCAGCAATACCACCGGTACGGTCATGGTGGTGATGATGGTGGCACGGAAGTTCTGCAGGAACAGGAACATCACCAGGAACACCAGCACGATCGCTTCGACCAGGGTGTGTACCACACCGGAAATCGATTCGGTCACGACCGGGGTGGTGTCATATGGCACCACCGCCTTCATGCCAGGCGGGAAGAACGGTTCCAGGGACGCCACAGTGGCACGGATGGCCTTGGCGGTGTCCAGGGCGTTGGCGCCCGATGCGAGCTTGATCGCCATACCGGAAGCCGGGTTGCCGTTGAACTGCGCACTGATGCTGTAGTTCTGGCCGCCGAGTTCGATGCGGGCAACGTCATGCAGGCGAACCTGGGAGCCGTCGGCATTGACCTTCATCAGGATATTGCCGAACTGCTCCGCCGTTTGCAGGCGGGTCTTGCCGATGATGGTCGCGTTCAGCTGGTTGCCGGGCAGGGCAGGCAGGCCGCCCAGTTGACCGGTGGCCACCTGGACGTTCTGCGCAGAGATGGCGGTGCTGACATCGACCGGCGTGAGCTGGAAGTTGTTCAGCTTGGCCGGGTCCAGCCAGATACGCATGGCGTACTGCGAACCGAATACCTGGAAGTCACCCACACCCGCAGTCCGGGAAATCGGGTCCTGGATGTTGGAAACGATGTAGTTGGACAGGTCATCCTTGGTCATGCTGCCGTCTTCCGACACCAGACCGATTACCATGAGGAAGTTCTTCACCGACTTGGTTACGCGGATACCCTGCTGCTGTACTTCTTGCGGCAGCAGTGGGGTCGCCAGGTTGAGCTTGTTCTGCACCTGAACCTGGGCGATGTCCGGGTTGGTACCCTGGTTGAACGTCGCGGTGATGGTCATGCTGCCGTCGGAGTTACTGTCCGAGGCCACATAACGCAGGTTGTCGATACCGTTGAGCTGTTGCTCGATGACCTGCACCACGGTGTCCTGCACGGTTTGTGCAGACGCGCCTGGGTATGTCACCTGGATGTCGATGGCGGTCGGCGCGATGGCCGGGTATTGGTTGATGGGCAGCTTCAGGATCGACAGTGCCCCGACCAGCATGATCACCAGGGCAATTACCCAGGCGAAAATGGGACGGTCGATAAAAAATTTCGACATGGATTACTCCCCCTGGCCAGGCGCGGCAGCAGGAGCAGCGGCGGAACCGGCGGGCTTGGCGTTGTCAGCCTCCTTGACCTTGACCTCCACACCCGGCTTGACGTATTGCAAGCCTTCGGTGATCACGCGGTCACCGGCGTTCAGGCCTTTTTCAACCAGCCAGTAGGCGCCGGCGGTGCGGTTGGCCACCAGTACACGCTGCTCGACCTTGTTGTCGGCGTTGACCACCAGTGCCGTCGGGATGCCCTTGAGGTCGCGGGTCACGCCTTGCTGTGGTGCGAGGATGGCCTTGCTGTTCACGCCGGCTTGCAGCTGGGCGTGTACGAACATGCCCGGCAGCAGGGTGTGGTCAGGGTTGGGGAATACGGCGCGCAGGGTCACGGAGCCGGTGGTCTGGTCGACCGAGACTTCGGAGAATTCCAGCTTGCCGTCGTGGCCGTAGTCGCTGCCGTCTTCCAGGGTCAGCTTGACCTTGGCGGCATTGGCGCCGGCTTTTTCCAGTTGGCCGCTTTCCAGGTCGCGGCGCAGTTTCAGCATTTCAGCCGAAGACTGCGTGACGTCGACGTAGATCGGGTCCAGTTGCTGGATCACGGCCATGGCATCGGCCTGGCCATTGCTGACCAGCGCGCCTTCGGTCACAGAAGAACGGCCGATACGCCCGGAGATCGGCGCGAACACTTTGGTGTAGCGCACGTTGATCTGGGCGGTTTGAACGTTTGCTTCCGCGGTCATGCGGTTGGCGACGGCGGTGTCGTATTCCTGACGGCTCACGGCTTGCTCATCGACCAACTGCTTGTAGCGGTCGGAGATGGACTTGGTCTGGGTCAGGCTGGCTTGTGCGCTTTTCAGCGTGGCGTCATAGACCGACGGGTCGATCTGATAGAGCTGCTGGCCTTCCTTCACATCCGCGCCTTCCTTGAACAGGCGCTTGAGAATGATGCCGTTGACCTGTGGGCGAACTTCCGCGATGCGGTAGGCGGTGGTGCGGCCTGGCAGCTCGGACGTCAGGGTATAGGCTTGCGGTTGAATGGTGACCACGCCGACCTGAGGGGCTTGAGCGGGCGGAGCCGCTTCTTCCTTTTTACATCCGCTGAGCAGCGATGCCAGGGCGACGGCAGTGACCAGAGCGGTAACAGCTGGCTTAAGTTGCATGAAGATCCTCGGGTCAGGCGCGCAGGGTGCGCACAAGAAGGGTGGAAGGGTAAAAAACAAGCCGTGAGTGGATAAGTAGCTTGCTACGCAATATACTTACGTTCATGGTTGTTTGTAAACTCTTGACAGGTTTTGCGCAATGCTTACAAAGCATCGTCAAAAGCCTCGATTTTAGTACGTTCGGCGCCCATGACGGTGCCGTCCCACAATTATTCAGATGATCGTTAGCGCTTGTTAACTCTGCGTTAACGTCAGTCCCTGTTGCCCTGATTGAGGTTTTACTGCCATGGTTCGTCGCACCAAAGAGGAAGCTCAGGAAACGCGCAGCCAGATTCTCGATGCTGCCGAGCAAGCCTTCTATGAGCGCGGCGTTGCGCGGACTACGCTGGCGGACATCGCCGCGTTGGCCGGTGTGACGCGGGGCGCCATTTACTGGCACTTCAGCAATAAATCCGATCTGTTGCAGGCGTTGCTCGACACCTTGCATGAGCCATTGGACGAGTTGGCTAGGGCCAGCGAAAGCGAGGACGAAATCGACCCGCTGGGCTGTATGCGCAAGCTGCTGATTCATCTGTTCCATCAAGTGGCCCTGGACCCGAAAACCCGGCGCATCAATGAGATCCTGTTCCATAAGTGCGAATTCACCGATGAAATGTGCGACATGCGCCGGCAGCGCCAGACCCACAGCCTGGAATGCAACCTGCGTATCGGCCTGACACTGCGTAACGCAGTCCATCGCGGGCAACTTCCGGAAAATCTCGACACTACCCGTGGCGCGGTGTGCATCCATGCCTACATCAACGGCCTGATTGGCCAGTGGCTGTTGGTACCCGACAGCTTCCAGTTACATCAGGAAGCCGAACGCTGGGTGGATGCAGGGCTGGACATGCTGCGCTGGAGCCCCAGCCTGCGCAATTAAGACAAAATGCGTAATTGCATCAGTGTGTGTCAACAGTAAAGCCCAAGGACAGTCAATCGTCCTTCTGCCTGATTGGTGGGGTGACTTTATATACGGGCTGGCGGGCGGTTGATAGGTAGCCGCCTAAGTATTTTGTAGGGATTTTGTTGCGGTTCTGTGAAGCAATGTAGCCAGAACCTGCACGCAGCCAACAATGTGGGAGGGGGCTAGCCCCGATGGCAGTGGTTCAGTCAACACATACTGTGACTGACGCACCGCTATTGGGGGCAAGCCCTCTCCCACATTTGGTTTCAGGTTTCGGCCGATTACAGCGGCAGGGTCGGGTAGTCGATGTAACCCACTGGGCCCTTGCCGTAGAAGGTTTCCGGGTGTGCTTCGTTCAGCGGCGCATCGGTCTTCAGGCGCGCCGGCAGGTCCGGGTTGGCAATGAACGGTACGCCGAAGGCCACCGCATCCGCCTTGCCAGCCGCCAGCCACGCATTGGCACTGTCCTTAGTGAAGCGTTCGTTGGCGATGTACACGCCGCCGAAGGCTTTTTTCAATTGGGGGCCGAGGCTGTCCGCCCCTTCCTTTTCACGGGAGCAAATGAACGCTATGCCACGCTTGCCCAGTTCGCTGGCGACGTAGGTGAAAGTTTCGGCCAGGTTGTCGTCGCCCATGTCGTGGGAGTCGGCGCGCGGTGCCAAATGCACACCCACACGGCCAGGGCCCCAGACTTCGATGGCCGCATCGGTCACTTCCAACAGCAGGCGTGCACGGTTTTCCAGGGAACCCCCATAGTTGTCGGTGCGCTTATTGGTGCTGCTTTGCAGGAACTGGTCGAGCAGGTAGCCGTTGGCGCCGTGGATCTCCACGCCATCAAAGCCGGCGGCCTTGGCATTCTCGGCACCGGTGCGGTAAGCGTCGACGATGTCGGCGATTTCAGCGGTTTCCAGGGCGCGCGGCGTCGGGTAGTCGGCCAATGGGCGCACCAGGCTGACGTGGCCCTTGGGTTGGATCGCGCTCGGCGCCACCGGGGTTTCGCCGTTCAGGTAGGACTCATGGGAGATCCGCCCTACATGCCACAGTTGCAGGAAGATCTTGCCCCCCGCGCCGTGAATGGCCTTGGTGACGTTGGCCCAGCCGCGCACCTGGTCATTGGACCAGATGCCCGGCGTGTCCGGGTAGCCCACGCCCAGCGGTGTCACCGAGGTGGCTTCGCTGAGGATCAGCCCGGCGGAAGCACGTTGCACGTAGTACTCGGCCATCAGCGCGTTGGGTACGCGGCCGGCATCGGCGCGGCAGCGGGTCAGCGGCGCCATGATGATGCGGTTCGACAATTCCAGGTCGCCCAGTTTGATCGGATCGAAAATAGTCGTCATGGGAAAACACCCTTCTCTTTGAAGTTGATCAGTTGGTCGCAGGGGCCAGGTCGGCATCGCCGCCCTGACGGAAAGTAATCAGGGTCACCAGCAGCGCCAGGATCGCCAGGGCGGCTGCCGCCAGAGGCACGTTGGTCAGGCCGAAACCGTGGGCAATCACGCTGCCGCCCACCCAGGCGCCGAGGGCGTTGCCGATGTTGAAGGCGCCGATATTCAGGGTGGACACCAGGTTCGGTGCGGCCTTGCCGAAGGTCACCACGTTGATCTGCAGCGCCGGTACGGCGGCAAACGAAGCGGTGGCCCACAGGAACAGGGTGATTTCGGTCGGGATCACGGCGACGCTGGTCCAGGTCAGCGCGGTGGACACCACCGCCATGCTGATAAACACGCCGATCAGGGTGGTCGCCAGGCGTTTGTCCGCCAGCTTGCCGCCGATGATGTTGCCCACGGTGAGGCCCAGGCCGATCAGCAGCAGGGTCCAGGTCACGCCTTTGGGCGAGACGCCGGTGACATCGCCGAGCAGCGGCGCAACATAAGTGAAGAGGGTGAACATGGACGCGGCGAACAGCGCGGTCATGCTCAGCGACAACCAGATACCGGCACCCTTGAGGGCGGCCAGCTCGGCGCGCATGTCGAGTTTTTCTTCGTCACGCTTGGCCGGCAGGAAGCGGATCAGGCCGATCAGCGCTACCACACCAATCACCGTCACCGCCCAGAAGGTCGAGCGCCAGCCGGCTTCCTGGCCCAGCGCGGTGCCCAGCGGCACACCGAGCACGTTGGCCAGGGTCAAACCGGTGAACATCAGGGCCACGGCTGAAGCGCGCTTGTTGGCCGGCACCAGGTTGGCGGCGACCACCGAACCGATGCCGAAGAACGCACCGTGGCACAGCGCGGTGATCACACGGGCAAACATCAGCACGTTGTAGTCACTGGCCAGGGCGCAGAGCAGGTTGCCGATAATGAAGATACCCATCAACGCTACCAGGGCCGCCTTGCGTGGCAGCTTGGCGGTGGCCAGTGCCATGAACGGTGCACCGATGGCCACGCCCAGGGCATAGCCGGTGACCAGCCAGCCGGCGCCGGGAATCGACACGCCGAGGTCTGCCGCCACATCGGGCAACAAACCCATGATCACGAACTCGGTGGTGCCGATGGCGAAGGCGCTCAGGGCCAGTATGAGTAGCGAGAGGGGCATTATCGTTTCCTTGTTACAACGGCGCGCTGATTTCAGCGCTGAGTTCAGTGGTAAGCGCCGCGAGGAAGGCTTGGATCACTTCCTCATCGCGCTTGAAAAAGTGCCACTGCCCGGCCTTCTGGCTGCTGATCAGTCCCGCACGTTGCAAAGTGGCCAGGTGGGCCGACACGGTCGACTGGGACAAGCCGCAGCGCTGGTCGATTTGCCCGGCGCAGATGCCATATTCGTGGTTGTGCACTTGCTCGGGGAACTGCACTTTCGGGTCTTTCAGCCAGGTGAGGATGTCTCGTCGTACTGGGTGTGCCAGGGCTTTTATTATTTCGTCGAGGTCGATGGACATGGCAGGTGCTCGGTGTTGTAAAGCGTTATATCGCGATGAGGCGAACCTTAAATCGTTATATCTCGATATACAAATATGATTTTGCTCTGATATCAGGCTAAATCGGTATATCGGGTTATAACGATACGTTGATGGCAGTGCTAAACTGCGCGGCATGAATTATCTCGCACATCTGCACCTGGGCGGCCAACTTCCTGCGCAACTGCTGGGCAGCCTCTATGGCGACTTCGTCAAAGGCCGCCTGCAGGGCCAGTTCAGCCCGCAAATCGAATCGGCGATCCAGTTGCATCGCTCGATCGATCGCTTCACCGACAGCCACCCGTTGGTGGGGGAGGCGTTGTCGCGCTTCAGCCTGACTCGCCGGCGCTATGCCGGGATTGTCCTCGATGTGTTCTTCGATCACTGCCTGGCGCGGGATTGGGTGCTGTACGCCGACCAGCCCCTGGAGCACTTCACCTCGCAGGTGTACCGCGTACTGGCTGCCGAACCGCAGTTACCGGGACGGCTGGCGCAGATTGCGCCGTCTATGGCCGCGGATGATTGGTTGGGGTCGTACCGCGAGTTTGCGGTGATGGAGCCGGTGTTGCGCGGGATTTCGCGGCGGCTGACACAACCCCAGGAATTAGGGTGTGCGATGCAGGAATTGCGTGAGTTGTATGAGCCGTTGAGTGAAGACTTCCGGATCTTCTACCCCGAACTGCAAGCCTTCGCGCATAACCACCTGACAACACAAAGCTAAATGTGGGAGGGGGCTTGCTCCCGATTACGGTGTGCCAGCCACCACTGATGCTGGCTGATCCACTGCTATCGGGAGCAAGCCCCCTCCCACATTTGAACTGTGTTCACATCTCAGGCTGCAAAAGCCGGTCGAGCATGCACTTGTTCAGTCTCCGGCACCGGCCCAAACAACGCCTTCTGCACCGCCTGCTGCGCCTGGAACGCCAGCGCCGCACGTTCCTGCCCGGCGCAGGCAATCGGCTTGAGCACATGGATTTCCACATCGCCCTGGTCATTGCCGAACAGGCGCATCAGGTGCGAGAGCAAATCGTCATCGCCAATAAACGGTGCCAGCGGGTCGATCTGCCCATCGCGCAGATAACGGATGGCCACTGGTTGCAGCGACACATCCGCGTCAATCGCACTGGCCAGCAAGCGCCCGTGGAAGGTGCGCAGGCTGCGGCCGTCGGTGGTGGTGCCTTCGGGGAACATCAGCAGCGGGTGCTGTTGTTCCAGATGGCGGGTCATCTGCTTGCGGATCAGCTGGCTGTCACCCGAACCGCGACGGATAAACAAGCTACCGGCCTTTGCCGCCAACCAGCCGGCCACCGGCCAGGTGCGCACTTCGGCCTTGGACAAAAACGACATCGGCGCGACTGCGCCCAGCAACGGAATATCGGTCCAGGACACGTGGTTGCTCACCCACAGCATCGGCGTTTGCGGTACCTCGCCGTGCACGGTCACGCGAAAGGGCAGGGCGTTGGTCAGCCGCGCCATGAAGAACCGCGACCAGCGCTGGCGGCGCACCATCGAGTTGGCCACGCCCAACCGTTCGAATACGCCGAACACACTGGCCATGCTCAAGCCCAGCGCCACTACCACCAGTACGCGGGCAATGCGCCCGTACACGCGCAGGCGGCTCATCACATGGCCGCCTTGAAGTGGCGTGCATAGCGCGGGCATAGCTCATCGCGCTTAAGCAGGATGAACACGTCGGCCACCTGGAAATCTTCATCCCAGCACGGCTCGCCGCAGATCTTCGCACCCAGGCGCATATAGGCCTTGAGCAGCGGTGGCATCTCGGCGATTACGTTGGTCGGCAGGTCCAGCGCCGGCAACGGTTTTTTCGGCTCGGCGCGCAGGTGTTCATTGCACAGGTAGCGTTCGCGCAGGCGCTGCATGATCGCGTGGGCCTGGATGCCGCCGTCGTGCATCGGGATGCTCGCGCAGCCCATCAAGTAGCTGTAGCCGCCCTGGTTGAGCACTTCGGCCAGCTCGCCCCACAACACGGCGATGGTGCCGCCGTTGCGGTAGGCCGGGTCGACGCAGGTGCGGCCGATTTCCAGGATCGGGCCCTGCAGATGCAGCAGGCCATGCAGGCTGAATTCTTCTTCGCTGTAGAACCGGCCCAGGGTGCTGGCGGCCTGGTGATCGAGCAAACGGGTGGTGGCGACGAGTCGACCGCTGTTCAAGTCCCGCACGCCGATGTGGCTGCAGTGAACATCATAGTCATCCATGTCCAGGCCATGTTCCGCGCCTTTCAGCTTGGCGTTGAACTCGCCGCTGAATACGTTGAACCGCAGGGCCTGGGCTTCCTGCAAAGCCGTGGCGCCAACCAGGCGTTCGGCTTGCAGACGGCGTTCATTGCCGGTGTCGCTGATGCGGGCGATCTGAGTCATGGCGAATCTCCGAGTGCCAGCCACGTTCAGGCCGGTCGACTTGTTTGTCCAAACTCAGGCTATGTAGGCTCGGTGTCATCTCCATGAAGTTATGGTGACGCTTGGATGACAGCCCCTCTGTAGCAAATCTGTCATCGCCCTCGGCTAGGCTCGCGGGCTTGAATGCTCCCTTGAGTGTGTGTCTATGGTCAGAGGCCTGCTGTGCGTTGCCCTGCTGTTCGTCACCGTTACCGCCTGCGCTGAAACCTGGCCTGACAAGGAGTGGGCCAAGGGCACGCCGCTCGCCGGCCCCGCTGTCGACGCCCTTGACGCCTACGCTTTTCCCCCGCGTGATGACACCACCCGCCAAGGCATTCGCACCGATGCGCTGTTGGTGATCCGCGACGGCGTGGTTGTCTATGAACGCTACGCCGCGCCGACCACAGCAAGCACGCCGCACCTGACCTGGTCCATCAGCAAAAGCCTGATGGCCACCGTCTTAGGTGTGGCCTACGGCGACAACCGCTTCAAATTGACAGACCCGGTGTCGCGTTTTTACCCGCCGATGAAACAGCACCCCAAGGTGACCATGGCCGACCTGCTGCACTGGGCCTCGGGCCTGGACTGGCAGGAAGACTATGAATACGCGCCGCTGAAGTCCTCGGTGGTTGCGATGCTCTACACCCGTGGTCGCGCCGATATGGCCGAGTTCGCCGCCAACACCGAATCCTTCAGTGCACCGGGCCAGGCCTTTCGTTATTCCAGCGGCGACAGCAATATCCTGTCCGCCGCGCTCAAGGGCATGCTCGGTCACAAGGCGTACATGAGTTACCCCTGGGATGCGTTGTTCAAGCCGCTGGGCATTCACAACGCCACCTGGGAAACCGATGCGGATGAAACCTTTGTCGCCTCGTCCTACGCTTACCTCACCGCACGTGACCTGGCGCGAGTCGGCCTGCTGATGGCTCGCGACGGGCGCTGGGGGAATCAACAATTGCTGCCCAAAGATTGGGTCGCTTTCAACCGCCAACCCTTCGACAAATACGCCGCAGGCCAGGATGAAGCCGTCCCCGGTGGCCAATGGTGGCTCAACCAAGGCGCTCCAAGACCCTGGCCCGATGCCCCCACCGACACCTTCGCCGCCCTCGGTCATTGGGGCCAGGCGCTGTACGTGATGCCCGACGAACATCTGGTCATCGTGCGTTATGGCGATGATCGCGACGGCAGTTACCGCCACAACGAACTGCTCAAACGCGTGCTTGCGGCGGTGCAACCATGATTCGTCGTCGGCCGTTTACCAGCCTTTTTCTGGTGCTGTTGCTCGCCCTGTCGGGCTGGGTTTGGCACGAGCGCGTCAACCTGCAAGCCTTCCCCGACATCATCGCGGCCTATACCGCCAAGGAGTATTGCTCGTGCCGCTATGTGGCGAACAATCCAGCCGACTATTGCCGGGGTTATGTGAAGCAGTACGTGCCCACGAGTGCGTTCAGCGACAACCCGGAGCGCAGTGAAGTGACGGCGAGCGGGTTGGGGCGTACGCACAGCGCGCGGTGGTTGGGGGAGCGGCAGGGCTGTCGTCTGAATCCCTGACACCGCGCAAGCCAGCTCCCACATTGGATTTGCGCCGTTCGTGACATTGCGCTTAAGGTTCGTGCAGGTTTTTCGCCCTACGAGTCCTTAATGTTCAACGCGTCTTTAATCAAACCCCTGGCCTTTGCCCTGCTGGTCGCTGCCGCCGTACCCGCCCACGCCGACTGGTATCTGGATAACGAATCCTCACGCCTGTCGTTCGTCACCACCAAAAATACCGAGATCGCTGAAGTCCATCGCTTCCTGGTGCTGCATGGCAAGGTCGACAGCAAGGGCGCGGCGCAATTGGAAGTGGAACTGGAGTCGGTCAACAGCGGCATTCCGCTGCGTGACGAACGCATGCGTAATCAGCTGTTCGAGATCAAGACCTTCCCCGAAGCGCTGATCAGCGCACAGATCAATCTGCAACCGATCAATGACCTGGCCCCCGGCGCGCAACTGGAACTGCGCTTGCCCCTGAGCGTCACCCTGCATGGCAAGACCCAGACCTACAGCGCCGAGTTGTTGGCCACGCGCTTGGATGACCGGCGTTTCCAGGTGGTGACCCTGGAACCGGTGGTGTTGCATGCCGAGGATTTCGACCTGGCGCCGGGGGTGGCGGTGTTGCGCAAAGCGGCCGGGCTCAAGTCGATCAGTTTGTCGGTACCGGTGGGTGCGGTGCTGATTTTTACGGCGCGCTGACATGAGCGGCGCAGTGTTCCCGTGGCGCAGCGCCAACCGTTTCGAGTTGTTGATCGACGGCCCGCAGTTTTTTCCGCAGATGCTGGTGGGCATTGCCCGGGCCGAGCGGCAAGTGGAGTTGGAGTTGTACCTGGTGGAGGCCGGAGCCTGCGCCGAAGCCATGGTGCAAGCATTGGTGCTCGCGGCCGAGCGCGGCGTGCGGGTGCGTTGTCTGTTTGATGATTACGGCAGCCTGGCCTTTACCCTTGGGCTGCGTAAACGCCTGACGGACGCCGGTGTGGAGCTGCGTTTCTACAATCGCCTGAGCTGGCGCCGCTGGATGCGCAACCTGTACCGCGACCACCGCAAGCTGTTGCTGATCGACCAGGAAACTGCCGTGGTCGGCGGCACGGGCGTCACCGATGAGTTCTGGACGCCGGGGCAAGACACCGCCGACTGGCATGAAGTAATGGTGCAGATCAGCGGCCCGCTGGTGCTGGACTGGCAAGCGCTGTTCGAGCGGCAATGGCACGCCAATGTCGCGCGCCGTGCGTGGAAGCCCGCCACCCATTTCGGTCTGCCGCGGTTGCCCAAGGTGCCGGCGACGGGGCCAGGCCTGGGCCGAGTGGCCTACGCTGATGCCCGACAGCACCGCGACATCTTGCAATCGCTGATCCGCGCGCTGAACAGCAGCCAGCAACGTATCTGGTTCGCCACGCCGTACTTCCTGCCCACTTGGGGCGTACGCCGCGCGTTGCGTCGGGCAGCAGGGCGTGGGGTGGATGTGCGTTTGCTGCTCACCGGCCCGCGCACCGATCACCCGTCCGTACGTTACGCAGGGCATCGTTATTACCCGCGTCTGCTGCGCTCGGGCGTGCAGATATTTGAGTACCAGCCGTGCTTTTTGCATCTGAAGATGGTGCTGGTGGACGACTGGGTGAGCATCGGCTCGTGCAATTTCGATCACTGGAATCTGCGTTTCAACCTGGAAGCCAACCTCGAAGCGTTGGACCCTGAACTGACGCAGGCGGTGGCGGCGAGTTTTACTGCGGATTTTGCTCAGAGCCAGGTGGTCAGCCTGGAAGCGTGGAAGGCGCGGCCATTGTGGCGGCGGGTGAAGCAGCGAGTGTGGGGTTGGATTGATCGGTTGGTGGTGAACCTGCTGGATCGACGCGGCTAGCAAGAACACTGAGATCAAATGCGGGAGGAGGCTTGCCCCTCCCACATTTTTTGACCGCGTCAGGCGTTAGAGCAGTTCGAAGGTCTGCTGCTGTACGTCCTGGGAGTCCAGGCCGATCTGCACATTGAACTCACCCGGTTCGGCCGCAAACTTGAGCTGGGTGTTGTAGAACTTCAAGTCTTCCTCGGTGATGGTGAAGTGCAAGGTGCGCTCTTCGCCAGCCTTGAGCATGACTTTCTGGAAGTTCTTCAGTTCCTTGATCGGACGGATCATCGAACCCGCCACGTCCTGGATATACAACTGCACCACGGTTTCGCCGTCGACCTTGCCGGTGTTCTGCACCGTGACGCTGGCGTCGAGCTTGCCGGTCTTGTTCAGGGTGGTGGACGACAGCGCCATGTCCGACAGGCTGAACGTGGTGTAGCTCAGGCCATAGCCAAACGGGAACAGCGGCCCGGTGGTGTCATCGAAGTACTGTGAGGTGTAGTTGCCCGGCTTGCCCGGGGTGAATGGCCGGCCGATGGTCAGGTGGTTGTAGTAGGTCGGAATCTGCCCCACGGAGCGTGGGAAGGTGATCGGCAGTTTGCCCGACGGGTTGTAGTCACCGAACAGCACGTCGGCAATGGCGTTGCCGCCTTCGGTACCGGCGAACCAGGTTTCCAGGATGGCGTCGGCCTGCTGGTTCTCTTCCAGGATCGACAGCGGACGGCCGTTCATCAGCACCAATACCAGCGGCTTGCCGGTGGCCTTGAGGGCCTTGATCAGGTCGCGCTGGCTTTGCGGGATGTTCAGGTCGGTGCGGCTGGAAGATTCGTGGGACATGCCACGGGATTCACCCACGGCGGCGACCACCACGTCGGCATCTTTGGCGGCCTTGACCGCTTCGTCGATCATCACCTGCGGCGCGCGCTTGTCATCCACCACTTCCGGGGCATCGAAGTTGAGGAAGTTGAGGTAGTCGACCACGGCCTTGTCGTTGGTGATGTTGGCGCCACGGGCGTAGATGATTTTACCTTTCTCGCCGATCACCGCATTCAACCCGTCGAGCAGGGTCACCGATTGCGCAGGCTTACCGGCAGCCGCCCAACTGCCCATCATGTCGATCGGGGCCTTGGCCAGCGGGCCCACGAGTGCGATGGTCGCGGATTTTTTCAGCGGCAGGGTGTTGTTCTGGTTTTTCAGCAACACCAGGCTGCGGCGCGCCACATCACGGGCCTCGGCACGGTGCAGGCGGCTGTCGGCGTAGGTGTCGGCCGGGTCGTCCTCGGCCTTGCCGATGCGCAGGTACGGGTCCTTGAACAGGCCCATGTCGTACTTGGCGCCGAGCACTTCACGCACGGCGTTGTCGATGTCGCTCTGTTCGATCTCGCCGGATTTGAGCAACCCCGGCAGTTCCTTGCCGTACAGCGAGTCGTTCATGCTCATGTCGATACCGGCCTTGATTGCCAGCTTGGCGGCTTCTCGCCCGTCCTTGGCCACGCCGTGCTTGATCAGCTCGAAGATCGCCCCGTGGTCGCTCACGGTCAGGCCCTTGAAGCCCCAGTCCCTGCGCAGCAGGTCGTTCATCAGCCAGGTGTTGGCGGTGGCGGGCACGCCGTTGATCGAGTTCAGCGCCACCATCACGCCGCCGGAACCGGCCTTGATCGCCGCGTGGTACGGCGGCAGGTAGTCCTGGTACATCTTGACCGGGCTCATGTCGACCACGTTGTAGTCACGCCCGCCTTCCACTGCGCCGTAGAGGGCGAAGTGCTTGACGCTGGCCATGATGCTGTCGGCATTCGCGGGGCTGGTGCCCTGGAAGGCCTTGACCATCACTTCGGCAATCCGCGAGACCAGATAGGTGTCTTCACCGAAACCTTCGGAAGTGCGACCCCAGCGAGGGTCGCGGGAGATATCGACCATCGGCGCAAAGGTGATGTCGAGGCTGTCGGCGGCGGCTTCCTGGGCGGCGATGCGCCCGGAGCGGCCGATGGCGTCCATGTCCCAGCTGGAGGCCAGGGCCAGGCTGATCGGGAAGATCGTGCGGTGGCCGTGGATCACGTCATAGGCGAAGAACATCGGGATCTTCAACCGGCTGCGCATGGCCGCGTCCTGCATCGGACGGTTTTCCGGGCGGGTGATGGAGTTGAACGTGCCACCGATGCGGCCGGCGGCGATTTCCTTGCGGATCAGCTCACGGGGCATTTCCGGGCCGATGCTGATCAGGCGCAATTGGCCGATCTTTTCATCAAGGGTCATCTGCTTGAGCAGGTCGCTGACGAAGGCGTCCTTGTCTTTAAGCGCAGCAGGCTTTGTTTCTGCCCAGACGGGGTGGGTGGCCAGAGTGGCAACAAGGCCGAGCAAACACAGCTTCTTCATGAATATCCTTTTTCGGCTCACTGCACAGCGATTAGGCTGATCGGCCAAAATGTGGGGAGCGTCTATTGTTGTTCGGGTGTTGTTCAGATAAATGCAGCACACTCTGAACTCTTTTTCGCGCTGGGCATCTTTGTAGCTGATTGGCTCGATGCAATCCAGTGGTGGCGGATTATGCCCCAAGCGCGCGGTTTATAGGGTTAGTCGTCACATTCCATAAAGTTTGGGCAGGAGAAACACCATGCAAGCAGCACAACATTACCGCTGGGGCTTCAAGGCCGCGGCTTTGCTATTGATCAGCACAGTATTGAGCGGCTGCGGCATCAATAACATTCCGACCCTGGACGAACAGGCCAAGGCTGCCTGGGGCCAGGTGCAGAACCAGTACCAACGCCGCGCCGACCTGATTCCCAACCTGGTGGAAGTGGTCAAGGGTTACGCCGCCCATGAGCAAGACACCCTGACCGCCGTGATTGAGGCGCGGGCCAAGGCCACCTCGATCCAGGTGGATGCCAGCACCCTCGATAACCCGGAAAAACTCAAGCAGTTCCAGCAGGCCCAGGACGGTTTGAGCGGTGCCCTCAGCCGCTTGATGGTGGTGTCCGAGCGCTACCCGGACCTGAAGGCCAACCAGAACTTTCTGGCCCTGCAATCCCAGCTTGAAGGCACCGAAAACCGCATCGCCGTGGCCCGTCGCGATTTCATCCAGGCCGTGCAGGCGTACAACACCGAGATCCGTACTTTCCCTGGCCGCTTGTGGCACAGCGTGATGTACAGCGATCTGCCGATCCGCGCCACCTTTGAAGCCACCAGTGCCGATGCCGATAAAGCGCCGCAAGTGAAGTTCAAATAGGCTGCACTGAGGTGTCGATGCGTTTATTACGGATAGGCCTGGCGCTATGGATGCTGGCCTGCGTGGGTGTGGCCCAGGCAGCGCTGACGTTCCCGGCGTTGACCGGACGGGTGGTAGACACCGCCCAGATGATCGACCCGGCAACGCGCGAACACATCACCCAGCAGTTGCAGGCGCTGGAACAGACCCGTGGCGACCAGATCGTGGTGGTCACGGTGCCCGATCTGCAGGGCGTGCCCATCGAGGACTACGGTTACCAATTGGGCCGCCAGTGGGGCATCGGCCAGAAAGGCAAGGACAACGGCGCATTGCTGATCGTCGCCCGTGATGAGCGCACGTTGCGCATCGAAGTCGGCTACGGCCTTGAAGGCGTGCTCACCGATGCGCAGTCCTGGGTGATCATCAACCAGGTGATTGCCCCCAAGTTCAAGGCCGGTAATTTCAGCCAGGGCATCAGCGACGGCGTGGCGGCGATGGTGCAGGTGGTTGGCGGTGAACCGCTGGCGGTGCCGGCGCATGTGGCGGATGCCAACTTTGCCAAGGATAATCCCGGCTTTTCCATCGGGCTGTTCATCCTGCTGATCGGCGTGTTGTGGCTGTGCAATCGCATGGGCCTGCCGGTAGGCGCGATCCTGCTGGCGATCCTCAGCAGCAGTGGACGCGGCGGCGGTGGCGGAGGAGGTGGCGGCGGTTTCCGAGGCGGTGGTGGTGGCTTCGGCGGCGGCGGCGCGTCGGGCGGCTGGTAATGACAATAATTAGAGAGCAACTACAACCATGGCATTACTGACTGAACACGAGCAGCGCCAAGTCGCCGAAGCGATTGCCCGGGTCGAAAAAACCACCGACGCCGAACTGGTCACCGTGCTGGCGGCCCGCGCCGACGACTACGCCTACATCCCCCTGCTGTGGGCCAGCCTGATCGCCTTGGTGGTGCCGGGCGTGGTGCATTACTTGTCGGGCTACCTGACCATGTACACCTTGCTGCTGGCGCAGTGGGCGACGTTCATCGTGTTGTGCCTGGTGTTTCGCCTGCCCAAGGTGACGACCCGCCTGATCCCGCGCTCGGTGCGCCATTGGCGTGCATCCAACCTGGCGCGCCGGCAGTTCCTGGAGCAGAACCTGCACCACACCCTGGGTAGCACCGGGGTGCTGATTTTTGTCAGCGAGGCCGAGCGTTATGTGGAAATCCTGGTGGACGACGGCATCTCCAGCCGCCTGGATGACAGTCATTGGGATGGGATCGTCAAGGCGTTTACCCAGCAGGTGAAACAGGGGCAGACGCTGGCTGGGTTTATTGCCTGCATTGAGGCATGTGGCGAGTTGCTCAAGGTGCATGTGCCGGTGACTCAGACACGTAATGAACTTCCCAACCGCCTGGTCGTACTCGAATAGAACATCCAACACTGGAGATCAAATGTGGGAGGGGGCTTGCCCCCTCCCACATTGGGTCCCAAGAGGTCAGGCGCAGTACCGTTGATCAAATAACCCCGTGCCCTTAATCCCCATCCCCCCTAAAATGCCCGGCATTCCCTGCCCGAGGCGTTTTTGTTCATGTCTGTCACCGTTCAACCTGCCAGCCCCGCGCCGGATCATCACGCCCAGTTCATCGAACTGCTGAGCACAAGCCTTGCGCAGAACGCCTTTATCAAACTGGTGCTGGCCAAGTACGTCGGTGACGAAGCCGAGTTGCAGCGGCTGATCATCAAGGCCGTGACGGTCAAGGAGCAGCCGTGCCTGTCCTTTGTCTACCGCTACAAGACCCGCGACATCACCAAGAACTTGCCGCTGGCCGACGGCGTGGCGGCGATTGCCGAGTTGCTGCCGGCGTCGTTCAAGAACGCGCACCTGCTGTCGCTGACCGACGAAGCCCAGTTGGAATACAGCAAGAAGAACAAAAGCTCGCTGTTCAGGAGCAAGCCGCAACAACTGCGTGAGGCGCCATCGGCCGAGCATAACCGTGAGAAGAATCGCTTCCTGGACCTGAGCCGGCCGTTCCTCGCCGACCTGGGCGTGACCGACGCCAAGCAGGCGCTGATCCCGTCGATGTCGCGCAAGTGGAAGCAGATCAACAAGTTCATCGAAGTGTTCAGCCATGCGCTGACCTCGTCACCGCTGAAGCTGGACCAACCGGTGCGCGTCGCCGATTTCGGTTCGGGCAAGGGCTACCTCACGTTTGCGATCCACGACTACCTGCGCAACACCCTCAAGGCCGAAGGCGAAGTCACCGGCGTTGAGCTGCGCGAAGACATGGTGACCCTGTGCAACACCGCCGCCGCTCGCCTGGAGCACCCGGGGCTGGTGTTCAAGTGCGGCGACGTACGCAGCGTGGCGCCCAGCGAACTCGACGTGATGATCGCCCTGCATGCCTGCGACATCGCCACCGATTACGCGATCCACACCGGCATCCGCTCCGGCGCGTCGATCATCATGTGCTCGCCGTGCTGCCATAAGCAGATTCGCCTGCAGATACAGAGCCCGGCGCTGCTCAAGCCGATGCTGCAATACGGCCTGCACCTGGGCCAGCAGGCGGAAATGGTCACCGACAGCCTGCGTGCGTTGTTCCTTGAAGCCTGTGGTTATGAGACCAAGGTGTTCGAGTTCATCTCCCTGGAGCACACCAACAAGAACAAGATGATCCTGGCGGTCAAGCGTGCGGAGCCGGTGGACAACGCGCAGTTGCTGGAGAAAATCCAGGAACTGAAGGCGTTCTATCACATCACTGAGCACTGCCTGGAAACCCTGCTGCGCGCGGATGGCTACCTGATCTGACCGACGCCCACTGTAGGAGCGAGCCTGCTCGCGAAAAGCCTGAGAGCACCGCAGGCTTTCAGGTTTCCCGCGTTATCGTTAGCGACCTTCGCGAGCAAGCTCGCTCCTACAGGGGACTGGCGCAGCCTGCACCGCCGTCTTGCGCCCGAGCATCACCGTGACGATTACCCCACAGGCAAACACCCAGGTAATCGGCTCGATATGTTCACCAAAGAACAGCGCCGAAAACGCGATGGTGAAGAAGATCTGCAACAGCTGAATCTGGCTGACCCGCGCAATGCCGCCCATGGCCAGCCCGGCATACCAGGCGAAGAAGCCCAGGAACTGCGAGAACAGCGACACATAGCCGAACGCCCACCAGGTGCGCATGGAAATCGCGCCTTGGTGCTGCGCCGCCAGGTACCACACCGGGCCGATCAACACCGGCGTGGACAGCACCAGCGCCCAGCAGATCACCTGCCAGCCGCCCATCTCCTTGGCCAACCGGCCGCCTTCGGCATAGCCCAGGCCACCGACGGCTATCGCGCCGAGCATCAATAAGTCGCCGGCCTGGATACTGCCGGCGCCGGTGATCAACGCATAACTCAACACCAGCGCACTACCCAACGCCGCGCAGGCCCAGAAGGCTTTCGACGGCCGCTCATGGGACAGCCACGCCGCATACAGCGCCACGCACAGCGGTTGCAGGCCGTTGACCAGCGCGCCATGGGACGCCGGCAAGGTTTGCATGGCCCACGCCGACAGCACCGGGAAGCCGAGGATGACCCCGGCGATCACCAGGCACAAACCCCGCACCTGCCGCCAGGTCGGCCAGCGCTCACGGCGCCACAGCAACAGCGCCGCCGCCGGCACCGCCGCGAACAACGCACGGCCCAGGCCGTTGAGCAACGGGTGGATTTCCTGCACCACGATGCGGGTGAAGGGCAGGGTCAGGCTGAAGATGATGACGCCCAGCAGGCCGAGGGCCATGCCGGTGTTTTCGCGCGAGCTCATGGGAGGGATCCGAAATCCAGAGGGCTTCAAGGGAAGCCCATCTAGCCACAACCCTCGTCGATTACGGGCTTACAGCTGGGTGCCGATTCATCCGTACAGTTTTCAGAAGAAGCGCGTGATGCTGATCTTGGCGTTGCGCCCTTGGCTGTAGGCACGGTCGCCGCTGAGGGCGGGCCGGTAGTTGTTGTTGAGCAGGTTGTCGACAGTAAAGTTGACCTCGGTGCCTTTAAGACCGGCCTGCTGCGGTTTCCAGTTGGCGAACAGGCCCATGCTGGCGTAGGACTCGTTGGCGTATTGGTCGTAGAACGTGTCGCCCACCGAGCTGTTCAAGCCGCCTGAGTATCTATCGCTGGGCAGGCGGTCAGTCTTGCGCACGAACTGCGCTTGCCATCCGAACTGTGCGTCCCAGCTTGGGATTTTGTTGCCCATCATCACCACCCATTTGGCCGGTGGAATGTCCCGGGCCCAGACGTGGATGTCGGTAGCCCACGGGTTGGTGTAGGGGTTATCGCGTTTGCCTGTGGCGTAGGAGTAGGAAACCGAGCCGAACAGGTAGGTCGAGTCGTAGTAAGCCTCAAGCTCGAAGCCCTTGATGGTCATGCCGCCGACGTTGCGGTAGTTGGTCTTGGCGGCCATGTCGGCGCTTGTGCAGACGCTGTCGATGCTCCCCACTACGGTGTTCTGACGGTCACAGCCGATGCCAGTCGCCTTGAAAATTTCGTCCTCGATACGGTTGTGGAACAACGTCGTACGCAGTTGCAGGTTATCGCCACGGCCGATGAGGTTGGAGAAGTTGGTGATGTTGCCTGCGGTGATGGCGGTGATGCGTTCCGGGTCGAGGTTGAGGCTGGTGGAGGTGCGGCTGCCGACGCCCTGGACTTCGTACTGCTCGTCGATCACCGGGGCGCGCCAGGTCTTGTTCCAGCTGGCAAACATCGCCACGTCCGGCGTGATGTTCCAGTAGGCGGCCAGGCGCGGGGACCAACCGGTGTAGGTGCGGTCGCTGTAGTCATGGCCGATGCTCGGGTCCGGGTTGCTGTAGTACGGCGCATCGTTGGCTTCGCCCCGATTACGTACGTGGTCATAGCGCAGGGACGGCGTGATAGTCACGTCGCCGAGGGTCACCGCGTCCTGGAGATAGAACGCATTGGTATCGACCTTGCCGTGGGGCATGAAGTACGGCTGGAAGTGCCCGTAGTTGTACTTGGCAGTGTTGTAGGTCGCGCCGGGCATCCAGCTTTCGGTTTCACGCTTGTGCTTGCGCACCTGCACCCCAGTGGTCACGGCGTGTTCCAGCGGGCCGGTGCTGAACAGGCTGATGTTGCGCAGTTCCAGAATCTTGTCGCCGTAGGCCGTGTCCATCTTGCGACCACCCGTGGCCAGGGAGAACGAAGCGTCGGCCTCGCGCTCATCGGTCTGGTCGGTATGGGACACCGAATAGCTGAGCTTCATGTCGATCAGCGGGTTGTCCAGCGGCTGGTAGAGGTACTTGCCCGAATAGGTGGTATCGATGGTTTCACGGTTGGCGAGGAAGCGTTTCAAGGCGCCTTCGTAACCATAGCGGTCAATCGCGGATTGCAGCGGCGGGGTCGGGTAGCTTTTGGCTGAGAACGGGGTCCATCGCTGGCTGTTGGACCGCGAGTAAGACAGGCCCACGCTGTGTTCGTCAGTGAGGTGGGCGTTGAACTTGAACAGTTTGCCGTCCACATTCTGCGCGCTGTTGGGCAAGCGCTTGGGGTTGATCGGGTAGCGGTTTTCGGGATCGGGCGGAGTGCCGGCCAGCTTCATGTCACCGCCATCGCGTTGCGTCAGGTAGGCGAGCGCATCGAAGCGGCCATCATCGGTACGGCCATACACCGCCGAACTGTAGACCTGTTCGTGGTCGTTGCTGGCGTAGCCATATTTGAGCATGGCCCCGGCGTTGCGGCCTTCTTCCAACAGGTCTGGGGCGTCCTTGGTTTCCATGATGATCGAGCCGCCGAAGCCACCGTTGCCGGTGAAGGGTGAGTACGGCCCTTTTTCCACTTCGACGTTCTTGATCAGCTCGGGCTCGATAAACACCGTGCCTTGCTGATAGCGCTCAAAGCCGCTTTTGGTGGCGCCATCCACCGACATCGGCACGTCTTCGGCCTCGCCCATCCCGCGGATGTTGATGGTCTGGCCGCCGGGTTTGGGCGAGCCGCCCATGAACACGCCGGGCAGGTTCTGCAGCAGCGCGGGGATGTTGTTGGGCTGATAGCGATCAATATCCGCCTGGTTCATGGTTGAGCGGCCGACGGTGCTGGAGTCGACCTGGTTACCGGTGCCGATCACGCTCAGGGCGTCCAGCTGGATCGCGCCGCTCTGGGTGGTCTTGGCCTCTTCGGGCTTTACCACATACGTGCTGCCGATCTTGATCAGGGTGAACTCGCCGTTTTTCAGCAGGCTGCGAATCGCAGCTTCCGGTGTGAAGTCGCCGTTGAGCGCCGGTGCCTGCACGTTCTTGAGCAGCGCCTCATCGAATAACAGCTGGATCTTCGCCTGCTGCGCCACCTGGCTCAGGGACGTGGCCAGCGCCTGGGCGGGCAAGTGCAGCGTGAGTGACTCGGCCTGGGCACTGAGGCTGAACGCCAGGCAGGTGGCGATGAGGGTCGGTCGAAAAAACAGGTGCGAAGCGTGGCAAGGCGCGCGAAACATGAAATCCCCCGGTGCGGCCAAATGGCCAAAAAGGTGTGCTGATCAGATGCAGACCGGAGGAAGACGGGGCAGATGAAAAAAACCACACCTGCGAATGAAAAATATTCTCAAATAAGATTTTCGGGGGTTATTTACTCGGTTCAATCCGCACGATGCCATCGGCCGAGACCACGGTTTTCACCGGCAACAGGGCGGGCAGGGCGTTGAGCAGGGCGTCGGGATCATTCACATCCAGATTGCCCGAGACTTTCAGGTGCGCCACCGCCTTACTGACCTGCAACGGTGCCTGCGGGCGATACAGGCTCAGTTCATCGATCAGGCTGGCCAGTTCACGGTTGCGGAACGACAAATGCCCGCTGCGCCAATCGGCCACTTCTTCGGCCGTGAGGGTTTGCTGCTGCATTGTGCCCTTGGCGTAGCTGTAGATGGCGCGTTGCTGGGCGCCGAGCAGGGAAACGGGGCTTTTGGCGGACGGCTCGAAAGCGACCTGGCCGTGGGCGACACTGACCACCAGTTGCTGTTGGCTGCGGCGCACATCGAAGCCAGTGCCGACCACCCGCACATTCGCCTCGCCGGCCTGTACGAACAGCGGCCGCTCTTTGTCGGCCGCGACCTCGATATACACCTGGCCCTTGTCCAGGTGCACGATGCGCTGGTGGGCGCTGAAATCCACGCGCAGGCGGGTGTTGGCATTCACATACAGGGTGGTGCCATCGGGCAGGCTCAAGGTGCGCATGCCCTTGGCATGGGCCGCCACCTGGCTGTGATACAGCTCGCGGGGCGCGCCGAGATGGCTGGCCAATACCGCGCATAGCAGGGCGGCGGCGACGGCCAGGGCCGGGCGCCACACCGACGGCTTGCGCTTGGGCAGTGCCACGGGTTTGTTCAGTTGCTGCAGTTGGGCCAGGTCGGCCCACAGCTGCTCGAACTCGGCATAGGCGCGGGCATGGGCGGGCGTTGCCTGCCAGGCGGCAAAGGCCTTGCGGTCGGCACGGCCCGCGTCGTTATGGTTGCGCGCAAACCAGCTGGCGGCTTGGGCATCGATGGCATCTCTCGCTTCGATATCCAGGTCATCGGTGTCGCTCAGGCGGTTCATTCTGGCTGCTCCGTGCCGGGGTCGTTTTGAAGGCGTCGCTTGCAATGCAGCAGGGCAAAAGCGATGTGCTTTTCCACCATGCTCGTCGAAATGCCCATGCGCTCGGCGATCTGCGCCTGGCTCAGGCCTTCGAAGCGGTGCAGCATAAGGGCTTCTCGCCGGCGGGGCGAGAGTTCGGCGAGGACTTCTTTCAGCTGTTCCAGGCGTTGCAAGCGCTGTGCGGCGGCCATGGGATCGTTTTGCTCGTCGTTGACCGGTTCGGCGTCCCTGTCGGCCTGATCTGGGTGGACGGTCTGCCGTACCTTCTGTTTGCGCCAGTGATCACGCAGCAGGTTACGTGCCATCTGGAACAGAAATGCCCGTGGCTGCTCGACCTTGGCCCGGTCGCGGTAGTCCAGCCACTGGGTAAAGACATCCTGGGTCATGTCCGCCGCGTCGCTGGCGTTGTCCGTGCGTTTGCGCAGGAAATGCAGAATATCTGCATAGAACCCGCGAAAGGCATCGGCCGACAACGGGTCGGGCTTGGGACGAGACATGGAGATCCTTCTTGACGAAGCACGACATGGAAAAGTCGTGAATACTATCGAGAATCATTGTTATTTGTCTCTATTTAAAGGATGTACTCGATTTAAAATGTGGGAGGGAGCTTGATCAGCGTTCCACGGGTACTGAGAGTGCTGGATCACCCAGCGGATGCGTACGCGCCGCAAAAAACTTCAACGCCACACCGCTGCCCTCAAACAATTCCGAATACCGCCGCTTCTGCTGGCGAATAAACCCCTCGCTGCGGCCCGATACCGAGATCGCCAGGGTGGTCGGCCGAGCCTGGCGAATTGCATCCACCACGTGTTTATCCTGCGGCCCCAGGTCATGGCCAAAGATGCACAGCGCGCCCTCATGGGTCAGTAACTGCTCATAGCAGAACGACAGGTAATCCGAGCTGCGGATGGTCTTGAGCTTCTCTTCCACCTTGCCTTCGTTGATAAACAGCGGCACATCGTCCAGGGTCTTGATCGTGTTGTTGATCGCAAAGCTGCTGAGCAAGGTGCTGTCGGTGCTTGGCAATTTGCGCGCGGTGCCGTCAAGGTTGCGCACCAGGTGCAGGCCGCCGTGCAGGTAGAGGATGCGCGTGGCATCGGTGTGGGTGTTGCGCAGGTCGAAGCTTGAGTCGGCGCTGTGGAACAGGTCATCAATGCCCGGCGTGTGCAGGATCGCCCAATAGTTGAGCAGGTCGTAATTGGTGGTGAACACGCTGGCGTAGTTCGTCAGTTCGCGGTTGATCGTCGCCAGCGTCGACTGCTGCACCAGGCGCCACGGAATGTGCACGGCGTGGATGGTATTGATCAGCGCTTCCTTGATCGCGTAGTAGCGATTGCGCGGCGCCGCCGAGCTGACCGCCAGGGCCTTGTTGACCCGACTGGTGGTCTTCAGCGCGCTCAGGGCGTGCTCGAAGCTGCGGGTTTGCAGGGCGTCGAACACGCTGAGTTCGGATTGGCCCAAGGGTTTTTCTTCGACGGTGCGCGCGTTTTCGAACAGCGAGTCGTAGGCGAAGTCTTCCCAAATCGTGCGGCTCGCGCCATTGCCGATCAGAATCCCACTGAAGGCGGTGCTGCTGCGCAGGGCGCTCCAGTCTTCAAGGTGGGCGTCAATATCCTGGAAATCCTTCATTGCGGCGGGTCTACTCGAAATCGGCTGGATGGCGACTTTATCACGAGTGGGTGTTGATCCTGATCAAGGTGCCGCAGGCAGGTGAGGTTGATGCTGTAGGCATAAACGTCATCCGAGGATTCGCCATGAGCAGCACCTTCTTCATTCCCCCCGTCAACATCATGGGCACCGACTGCCTCGACGAAGCCATGAATGCCATTCGCAACTACGGTTTTCGCAAAGCATTGATCGTCACCGACGCCGGCCTGGCCAAGGCGGGCGTGGCCAGCATGATCGCCGAGAAGCTGGCGATGCAGGACATCGATTCAGTGATCTACGACGGCGCCAAGCCCAACCCCAATGTGGAAAACGTCGAGAAAGGCCTGGCGTTGCTGCAGCAGAGCGCCTGCGATTTCGTGGTGTCCCTGGGCGGCGGTTCGCCCCATGACTGTGCCAAGGGCATCGCCCTGTGCGCCACCAACGGTGGGCATATCGGCGACTATGAGGGCGTCGACCAATCGAGCAAACCGCAGATGCCCTTGGTGGCGATCAACACCACCGCCGGCACCGCCAGCGAGATGACCCGTTTCTGCATCATCACCGACGAAACCCGCCACGTGAAAATGGCCATCGTCGACCGCAACGTCACGCCGCTGCTGTCGGTCAACGACCCGAGCCTGATGGTCGGCATGCCCAAGGGTCTCACCGCCGCCACCGGCATGGACGCCCTGACCCACGCCATCGAAGCCTACGTGTCCACCGCGGCCACCCCGATCACCGACGCCTGCGCGATCAAGGCCATCGAACTGATCAGCGCCAACCTGCGCCTGGCGGTACGCGACGGCAGCGACAAGGTCGCGCGGGAAAACATGGCCTATGCCCAGTTCCTCGCGGGCATGGCGTTCAACAATGCGTCCCTGGGTTTCGTGCATGCCATGGCCCACCAACTGGGCGGCCTCTACGACCTGCCTCACGGTGTGTGCAACGCGGTGCTGCTGCCCCATGTGCAAAGCTTCAACGCCAGCGTCAGTGCCAAGCGCTTGAGCGACGTCGGCCGCGCGATGGGTGTCGACGCCAAGGGCACCACTGACGAAGAGGGCGCCCAAGCCGCCATCGCCGCCATTCGCAGCCTGTCCCAGGACGTTGAAATCCCCGCCGGCTTGCGCGAACTGGGCGCCAAGTTGCAGGACATTCCGCTGCTGGCCACCAATGCATTGAAGGACGCATGTGGGCTGACCAACCCACGGCGCGCCGATCAGCGTCAGATTGAGGAGATCTTTCGCAGCGCGTTCTGATGTGTCCGGCAACTGGCGGCACACGTGAATGCGCCGCCAGCCAACGCCACGCACAAGAGCGCCAATGGCCATGCCTGCTGACTCACCAGCAGGCTTGCTACGCCGCCGATCAACGCCACCATCAACTGATGCATAAAGCCGCTCAAGGCTATGGCATAGGAACCGCCGACCGGCGACTGATCATTAGCAAGTGACAAACTGATGGGGTAACTCATCGATTGCCCAAATATCGCCAGGCAATAGGGCAGCCACAACAACAGTGCGATCTCGCTGGCAAACACACTGCCCAACAGCATCAGCGCCGCTCCCGTTAACGCCAGTCCCACGCCCCAGCTCATCATCGTCAACCGCCCCATGCGGGCCACGAAGCGATTAACCATAAACGCCCCCGCCAGATAGGCCCCGCTGATAGGCCACCCCAGCCAGCCGTACTGCGCCGCGCTCCACTCGAAACGCCCTTGCAGTATCAGCGGTGCACAGGTGTTGAATGCAATGATCACCCCATAGCCCAGCCCACCGGCCAATGCTGCGTGTAGAAAGGGGGGATGCCGCACAATCGTGGCGTAGATCCGCCAGGCTGAGTCTGGCGAATCAGCCTTTATCACTGACGGAAACACCACCCTTTGCAACACAGCAATCAACGTGACAGCACTTATTGCCAACCCATAGAAAATTGCCTTCCAGCCGAAGGCCGCCTGCAACAGCGACCCCATGAACTGGCCGATACCTAGGGCGATTACAAACGTCATCCCCAGCCACGACAACCCCCTGGCCAAAAGCGCCCCGCTGAAACTGTCTCTCACCAACAATCTGGCCATAACCGAGACTCCGCCCGCCCCCAAACCCTGAATCAGCCGTAATGACAAAAAAGATTCGACGTTAAAGGCCGATGGAATCGCTGCGCTTGCCAAGGCATATACTGCCAGCGCCCCCAGCAGTACCGGCTTTCTGCCAAAACGCTCCCCCAGGCTGCCCCAGAGCAACATCGGCAGCGCCATTCCTACCAGGTACACCGCCAGGGCCAGTGCGACGTGGTCTTCGGCGGCGAGCAGGGACTGGGCGATGACCGGTACAGCGGGCAAATAGCTGCTAATGCCGACTTGGGCGAGGAAGGCGGCGCAGCAAGCGAGGGCGAGACTGGTGGTTTTTTTCAAGGGGAGGCATCCTGCGCCTTAAGTTCTGCGTACGTCATCGTAAGTCGATTCATCCGTATAGATCCGAACAATGATTGATGCTTATGCTCACTGAGAAATAAGAGTGCTTATGTGGAGGTTGGTTATAGTAGGTGCGAAATTTAGTTTGCGTCTTTGTGTTCCTCTATTAAGGCTGTCAGTGTTGAGCAAAACAACTCTACTGTCTTAGGGCTCATGTCTGCCCGAAGAGTTATACGTAATGCTGCTTTTCCCTTGGGCACCACAGGAAAAAATACGGCAGAAGTGAAAAATCCGCTGTCAGCCAGTCGTATAGCGAGTGTGTTCGCTTTTTCAGCCTCGCCGCAGGTTACCAATCGTATTGCGGTGTGGGCACCCTGTTGTTCAGTGTGGATAAGGCTGTCGAATAACCGGATGTTGGTTTGAAGCTGTTCTTGACGCACGGATAGCTCGGTTGTTTGATGTATTTTTATTGACGCCAGCCCGGCTCCTATGGCGGCAGAGTTCAGACTTTGAGACCAGTTACTGGGGCCGCCGTATCGGTACATTAGACTTTTCTGTCTTTCGCTACCGAACATGATCAGTCCTCCACTGGCACCAAATGATTTGCCTAGAGAGGCCACGATTAAGGTTTTATTGTCTATCTCTTGCAAGCGCGGCCGGATAAAACCGCCCCTTTATCTCCAAATGCTGACAGGGCGTGGGAGTCATTGTGAGGCGCGGTTTTTACTTCTGTTTCATCTGCGCACGAGGCTTTAATATGATTCATTGAATAGTGGGAATGTTTGTCGAATACCATAGTGGGTGGGGAGTCATTGGTAAAGACGCCGCTGGCGAGCATGGGCAAGAGTCCGGAACTGGCCGCACTACAGGACAAAGTGCTGAGGCAGATTGAGTTGAAAAGGCCTGATAGCTCTGTTTCATAGCGTTCGAGTATTTCAAGTTTGCATCGATTTTTTGAGTTTGCAATGCGAAGTGTTTTGGCTTCTTTTATTCCCTGGATAGCCCCTTTTAGTATGTTTGGGTGATAGTCGAGGCCAAGATATGACGTCGTGCAGAAGTGATGGAGTTTTCGTCCATGTTGATCAATAAGTTGGTTGTTGTTTTGGACTTTTACATTAAGTTCGCAGGTTCGGCCTGACTGTGCTGAGTGCCAGTCTCTGTCGGCAAGATCAATTGGTTTTTTGTAATTTGTGAATTGATTTTTTGATTGAGTATTTTTCATTGTTTTTACCTGTCCTTAGGGAAGGCAAAAACAGTAAAGGGAAAATTTTGATAGGGTAAGTCAGATATTTCCCATGCAAGCTACTCCGAATGGATATTTTGTTGTGAGTAAGGTCCTACATTTTGTAAGTCCCAATGGACATCCGACCGATTCTTATGTGCATGACCCAACGTAGCGGATTCAGGGAACATTTGATTGTGATTGGGTAAATAAATGCAGTGGGGGCGTTCGCGTTTTGTTGAGGTCGTATCCCGCAGGATTGAGTAAGGTGTCCGCATACAGGCCGGATGTGACGATGGCCTTCAAGGACCTGTCTCTTGGGTAGTCGAAACTAGATGGATGAAGGGAGTACTTGATGAGAGTTCTGTTATTCGGTGCCACCGGCATGGTCGGCCAGGGCGTCCTGCGCGAGTGCCTGCTGGCCGCTGACGTACAGGAAGTCGTCGCCGTCGGCCGCACGCCCCTGACCCAGGAACACGGCAAGCTGCATCAGGTGTTGCACAACGACATGCTGGATTTCCACCCCCTGGAAAACCTGCTGCAAGGGTTTGATGCGTGTTTCTTCTGCCTCGGTGTCTCTTCGGCGGGCATGAATGAAACCCGGTACACCCATCTCACTTATGACCTGACCCTCGTGGCCGCCAGCACCCTGGCGCGGCTTAATCCGCAGATGACGTTCATCTACGTGTCCGGCGCCGGTACCGACAGCTCCGAGGCGGGCAAGTCGATGTGGGCGCGGGTCAAGGGCAAGACCGAGAATGCCTTGCTGCGCCTGCCATTCAAGGCGGTGTATCTGTTCCGGCCGGGGATCATCCAGCCGCTGCACGGTGTGCGCTCGAAGACGCCGTTGTATCAAGCCTTCTATTCCGTGCTCGGGCCAGTGCTGTCGTTGGCGCGTCGGGTCAAGCCGGGCTGGGTGGTGAGCACCGAGACCGTCGGCCGGGCGATGCTCGCGGCGGTGCGCCATGGTGCGCCGCAACCGCTGGTGGAACAGGCCGAGATCAATCGCCTGGCGTCCGAGCGCGCCTGATGTTGCACAAGAGCCTGGTGCGTCGCCTCGATCTGATCACCCTGCAACTGTTCGTCGCGGTGTTCGAAGAGGGCACCCTGACCCGTGCCGCCGCCCGCGAAGCCATCGCCGTGTCGGCAGCCAGCAAGCGCTTGATGGAACTGGAGCAGGTGCTGGGTGTGAGCCTGTTCGTACGGCGCGCCAAGGGCATGGACCTCACCGCCGCTGGCGAAACCTTGCTGCACCATGCCAGGCAGATGCTGTTCAACGTGGAAAAAATGGGCCTGGAGCTCGGCGAGCACAGTCACGGCGTGCGCGGTTACGTGCGGATGCTGGCCAATCTTTCGGCGATTATTCAGTTTCTTCCAGAAGACTTGCGGGATTTTTCCGAGCTGCATCCCGAAGTGAAAACCGACCTTGAAGAACGTCCCAGCAACGGCGTGGTGCAAGGCGTGCTGGATGGGGTGGCGGACCTGGGGATCTGCTCCAGTGATACCGACACCAAAGGCCTGCCCAGGGTGACCTATCGCCACGACAAACTGGTGGTGTTGATGCCGGCGGATCACCCGTTGGCGCCGCGCGAAAGCCTGGCCTTCGTCGAGACCCTGGACAGTGACTACGTTGGCCTGCACGCCGCCAGCTCGATCAACATGCGCAGCCACGCCGCCGCGCGCGAGGCCGGCAAGATGCTGCGTCTGCGTATTCATGTGCCGGGCTTTGATGCGATGTGCCGGATGGTCCAGGCGAACATGGGCATCGGCATCCTGCCGTTGAAGGCCTATGAATTGTTTGGCCGTGCCCTGGGCCTGCATGCCGTGCCGCTGACCGATGCCTGGTCGGACCGCAGTTTGATCCTGGTGGCGCGCGATGAGGCGCAGTTGTCGCCAGTGAGTCGGCTGTTGTTCGATTATCTGAGCGTTCGCATTTAGCGAACGCTCCTTGCCAACTGACGGTTGGATTTTTCCTGCCCCTGTCCTCTAGCCTTGGGCTCACATTCCAAGAATAAGAGGTACACCCCATGACGGCTCCCTTGAGCGGTATCAAGGTGATCGAGATCGGCACGCTGATTGCGGCGCCGTTCGCCGCCCGGCTGATGGCCGAGTTCGGCGCCGAGGTGATCAAGATCGAAGCCTTGGGGCAGGGCGATCCGCTTCGTAAATGGCGAAAGCTGCATGAAGGCACCTCGCTGTGGTGGTACCTGCAATCACGCAACAAGAAATCCCTGGCCCTGGACCTCAAGTCCGCTGAAGGCCTGAGCCTGATCAAGCAACTGCTCGGCGATGCCGATGTGCTGATCGAAAACCTGCGCCCCGGTGGCCTGGAAAAACTCGGCCTGGGCTGGGACGTACTGCACACGCTCAACCCCAAACTGACCCTGGTGCGTATCTCCGGCTACGGCCAGACCGGCCCTTACCGCGACCGCCCTGGTTTCGGTGCCATCGGCGAAGCCATGGGCGGGATTCGCTACACCACCGGCAACCCCGATTCGCCCCCGGCGCGGGTCGGCGTGAGCCTCGGCGACTCCCTCGCGTCGTTGCATGGTGTGATCGGCGCGCTGATGTCGTTGCTGCGGGTCAAGACCGGCCAGGGTGACGGGCAGATTGTCGATGTGTCCCTGGCGGAAAGCGTGTTCAACCTGATGGAAAGCCTGGTGCCCGAATACGACATGCTCGGCCACGTGCGTGAGCGCAGCGGCGGCGCCTTGCCCGGCATCGCCCCCTCGAATACCTACCTGACTGCCGACGGTGCCTATGTGGTGATCGCCGGCAACAGCGACCCAATCTACAAGCGTTTGATGACCACCATCGGCCGCGCCGACCTGGCCGAAGCCGCCGAATTCGCCCACAACGATGGCCGTGCGGCGAAAAGCGGTTTGCTCGATGCCGCCATCACCCACTGGACCAGCAGCCTGCCTATCGAGCAGGTGCTCAGCGCCCTCGAAGCCGCCGAAGTGCCGGCCGGGCGCATCTACTCCGTGGCCGATATCGTCAGCGACCCGCACTACCAGGCGCGCGACATGTTGCTCAATGCCGAGCTGCCTGGCGGTGTGTCGGTGAAGATGCCCGGCATCGTGCCCAAGCTCTCGGAAACCCCCGGCGCCGTAAACTGGCAGGGCCCGAGCCTGGGCCAGCACACCGATGACATCCTCGGCAGCCTGGGCCTTACCGTTGCCGACATCCAACGCCTGAAAACCTCGGGAGTGGTGCAATGATCACTGACTATTCCGACTCGCTGATCGTGCAGGAAGTATCCCCGCGCGATGGCCTGCAAATCGAACCGACCTGGGTCGAAACCGCTGACAAGATCGCCCTGATCGACCAGCTTTCCCTGGCCGGTTTTTCGCGGATCGAAGCCGGTTCTTTCGTGTCGCCCAAGGCCATCCCTGCATTGCGCGATGGCGAACACGTGTTCCAGGGCATCGAGCGTAAAGCCGGTGTGATCTACGTTGCGCTGATCCCTAACCTTAAGGGCGCCCAGCGTGCCGTCGAGTCGCGCGCCGACGAACTGAACCTGGTGATGTCGGCCAGCCAGACCCACAACCTGGCGAATATGCGCATGCGGTGCGAGGCGTCGTTGGCGGCATTCGGCGATATCGTCAGCTTTGCCGCCGGGCATCCGGTACGCCTCAATGGCAGCATCGCCACCACCTTTGGCTGCCCGTTCGAAGGCAAGATCGATGAAGACCGCGTGCTGCAACTGGTCGACGCGTATCTGCACCTGGGCATCCAGGGCATCAGCCTCGCCGACACCACCGGCATGGCCAACCCGCGCCAGGTGGAACGCCTGGTCAAGCGCGTGCTGCAACGCGTGCCTGCCAGCGACCTGACCCTGCATTTTCATAACACCCGCGGCCTGGGCCTGTGCAACGTGCTGGCCGCCTACGAAGCTGGAGCCCGACGCTTTGATGCAGCGCTGGGGGGCCTGGGTGGGTGCCCGTTTGCGCCGGGGGCGTCGGGCAATATCTGCACCGAAGATCTGGTCAACCTGTGTGAAGAGGTCGGCATTCCCACCGGTATCGACCTGCCGCACCTGCTGAACCTGTCCCGCCGGCTGCCGGCCTTGCTGGGCCATGAATTGCCCGGCCAGGTAGCCAAGGCCGGGCGCAATTGCGAGCTGCATCCGCCGCCGGACTACGTCGCCGCCTTGTAACGCCATACCAGACAACAAAAACAATCGGACGCCTGTGAGCAGTCCGCTGGAGAGAAAGCATGAGCACTAATACGTTAGAGGTCGGCGCGCGCCCGGCCGCTGAAATCGATGCCGAAAAAGCCCTGGTCAGCAAGGTCGCCTGGCGCCTGATGCCGCTGATCATGGTGTGTTACCTGTTCGCGTTTTTTGACCGCATCAACATCAGCTTTGCCAAGTTCCAGCTGCAAGCCGACCTCAGCCTGAGCGACACCGCCTATGGCCTGGGCGCCGGGTTGTTCGTGGTGGGGTATGTGATCTTTGAAGTGCCAAGCAACATGATGCTCTACAAGGTCGGCGCGCGGCGTTGGATCGCGCGGATCATGATGTCGTGGGGCCTGGCCACGGCGGCCATGGTGTTTGTCACGGCCGAATGGCAGTTCTATGGCCTGCGTTTCATCATCGGCGCGATGGAGGCGGGCTTCGCGCCCGGTGTGCTGTATTACTTGACGTTGTGGTTCCCGCAGCACTTCCGCGGGCGCATTACCTCGATGCTGTTCCTGGCGTCTGCCTTTGCAGGTTTGGTCGGCGCACCGTTCTCCGGCCTGGTGCTGGAACACCTCGACGGCGTGCTGCAGATGCGCGGCTGGCACTGGCTGTTCCTGCTCGGCGGCTTGCCCTGCATCGGCTTGGGCTTCCTGGTGCTGACGCTGCTCAAGGACCGTATCGAAGATGCGCACTGGCTGACGCCGGCGGAGAAAACCCTGCTGTCGAGCCGTATTGCCCAGCATGAGCCGAACACACATGGCGGCTCGTTGCTGTCGGCGATCCGCATTCCCGGCTTTTTGATGCTCGGGTTTATCTACTTCCTGATCCAGGTGGCGTCTTACGGCCTCAACTTCTGGGCGCCGCAACTGATCCGCAGCGCCGGCACCCAAAGCCCGGTGATGATCGGCCTGCTCACGGCGATTCCCTATGTGTGCGGCGCGATCAGCATGGTGGTGATCGGGCGGCTGTCGGACGCGACCGGCGAGCGCCGCAAGTTTGTCTGCGGGCTGGTCGTGCTGGGCGCGGTGGGTTTCTTCAGCGCCGGGATCTTTGCCGACCACACCACCTTCCTGATCATCGCCCTGGGGATGTTGGGCGCCGGCATCATCGCTTCGATCCCGACCTTCTGGACCCTGCCACCCAAGTTGCTGGCCGGTGCCGGCGCAGGCGCGGCGGGCGGGATTGCGGTGATCAACACCCTCGGGCAGTTCGGTGGCATTGTCAGCCCGGTGATGGTGGGACGGATCAAGGACCTCACCGGCAGCACCACCCCGGCGCTCTATGTGATAGGCGTGTGTGCGTTGTTGGCGGCGGCGCTGCTGCTGTGGGGCCTGCCGCAAAAGCTGCGCACCCTCGACAAGGCTTGATCAGCCTGCGGTTGTCAGCGCACGGGCCGGTGTGGCGCTGAGCTGAATCAACGCCACGCCGCCCATCAACAACAACGCGCCAAGGATTCGGGGCGTTGTCAGGGGGCGCTCCGCCAAGCCAAACAGGCCGAAGTGATCCAGTAGCAGCGACGCAAGAATCTGCCCGGCCATGGCCAGGGCGATAAACCCCGAAGCGCCCAGCTTGGGCAGCAGCATCAACGCCAACGCGATAAAGCACACACCAAACGCACCACCGGCCCACATCCACAGGGGCGCCTTGGTGATGAACGTGAGGCTGGGCAGCGGCAAGCGCAGCGCCACGATCACCGGCAGCAGCACGGTAATGCTCACCAGCAGCGACGCCAGGGTGGCCCACAGCGGGTGCCCAAGACCGCGCCCGAGGTTGGCGTTGATCGCACTTTGAAACGGCACCACCGCTCCTGCGATCACCGCCAGGAGCAAGAAACCTGCCCAATGCAACGTTGTCATGTCGAATCTCCCAGAGGTTTTTCTGGACTCTAAAATATTCGTCACGCAAATTTAAATTCCATATTATTATGACGAGCATGCAGCTGATGAATGATCTGCGCCGCATTGATCTCAACCTGCTGGTGATCCTCGACGCCTTGCTCAGCGAGCAACACGTCACCCGCGCCGCCGAACGTTTGCACCTCAGCCAGCCTGCGGTCAGCCATGCACTTGCGCGCTTGCGCGATATGTTGAGTGACCCGCTGCTGGTGCGTCAGGGCGGCACATTAGTGCCCACGGCCCGTGCCCTGGAGTTGGCGGCGCCATTGGCTGAAGCCCTGGCCCAGGTGCAGGCGCTGCTGGCGCCGAATCGCTTTGACCCGGCATCGGCCAAGCGCCGGTTTCGCGTGGCGATGTCGGACTACAGTGCGGCAATTTTCCTGCCGGGTCTGGTCCGAGTCCTGCGGCGTGAGGCGCCCGGTATCGACCTGCAAATCATCCAGGCCAGTCGCGAAGGCATGGTCGACGGTGTGCTCAATGGTGATCTCGACCTGGCAGCCGGTGTCTTCCCCGACATGCCCGCCGAACTGCGCACTGCGCCGTTGTTCGAAGAGCATTACACCTGCCTGCTAGACCGCAACAGCCTGTCGCACAACGGTGTGCTCGACCTGCCCACGTATCTGTCGCGTCCCCACGTACTGCTGGAAATGCGCGGCAGCGGCGCGCCGGAAATCGAACGGGCGCTGACAGCGATTCGTGAACGACGGCATGTGGCGATCAGCCTGCCGCACTGGGGGGTGGCGCCGCAGTTGATTGAGGGCACGGACTTGATTCTCACCGTATCGTCGCGAGGCTTGCTGAATATTGATCACCCGCATCTGGTCGCCGTGGCGCCGCCGTTTCATATCCCGTCGTTTACCTTTGAGCTGGCATGGCATGCGCGACGGGGCGGGGATTCGGGGTTGCAGTGGTTGATTGGGCAGGTGCAGGGTATGTTGTCCGAAGGCTGCAGATAACAGGAAAAAAACATGTTCTCAGGCTTCAACCACTTGACCCTGGCCGTCACCGACTTGAGTCGCAGCGTCGGCTTTTACCATGAGTTGTTGCAACTCAAGCTCGACGCCACGTGGGACACCGGCGCCTATTTGTCATTGCCGGGCCTATGGCTATGCCTGTCGCTTGATCCGCTGCGCGACTCGCAGCCGGCGGCCGATTACACCCACTATGGGTTCACTGTCGGAGCGAGTGATTTCGCTGCGCTGGTCTCGCGTCTGCGCGCCGCCGAGGTGCAAGAGTGGCGCGACAATCGCAGCGAAGGCGCTTCGTTCTATTTCCTCGATCCCGACGGCCATAAGCTCGAAGCCCATGTGGGCGACCTGGCTTCGCGCCTGTTGGCTTGCCGCGACAATCCCTATGCGGGAATGAGGTTTTACCCATAGCGCAGGAACGTGCAGAATCCGTCCACCTTCCCACGCTTTGTCAGAGTCGCGCCCATGACCCCCTCCTTGCTGCTCGCCGTCCTCGCTTCGGGTTTTATCTACGGTATTACGCCTGGCCCCGGGGTATTGGCGGTGTTTGGTATCGGCGCCGCCCGAGGCCGTCGTGCCGGGGCGGGGTTTCTGTGCGGGCACTTGCTCGGCGATGTGCTGTGGTGCAGTACGGCGTTGGTCGCGATTGTGGGCGCGCGGGAAGTCGGCAGCAGCGCGTTCGATGTGCTCGGCGTGCTCAGTGGCCTGTACCTGTTCTGGCTCGGCTGGCGCGCGATTCGTACCCAGCGTCGCAGCAGTGATGCCCCCCAGGGTGCGGCGCGGCATCCGTTCTGGCACGGCATTGTGTTCGGCTTGACCAACCCCAAGGCGTATCCGGTGGCCGTGGCGACATTTACTGCATTGCTGTCCAGCCGTGCCGAATTGCTGACCTGGTCGATGCTGCCGGCGTTGATCTTCCTGAGCTTCGTCGGTGGCCTGTTGGCCTACGCGATCCTGATCGGCGTGGTCGGTGCCCAGCGGGTGCGCACGGTGTATCAGCGCCATGAAATCCTCATCACCAGGCTCTGCGGCGTGATGTTTATCGGCTTCGCCATCAATGCCCTGGCCCATGCGTTGCCAGGCCTGTTCGGCAGCAAACCGGCCTGACGGGCACGACCGTTCGTCGCACGGGCAAGTTTTTTCTAAACCTTTGCCGCCCGGAAAATTCGAATTCAGGGCGAGGTGTCTTTCCCCGCACCTATTTTTGCCCTGGAGGAACCCATCATGAGCCGCATGGCTATCCGGTTACGCACCGCCAGTTTCGCGATGCTGCTGGGCCTCGGCGCCAGCAATGCTTTCGCCCAGTCGCCTGCTGAATTCATCGAGCAGGCTTCGGCCAAAGGCATGGCCGATATCGAAACCAGTCGCATGGCCCACGCCAAAACCTCGTCCCAGGAAATCAAGGACTACACCATCGAGGTGATCAACGAGCGCACCCTGGCCAACCAGCATTTGGCGGCCATCGCCAAGAAGCTCGACCTGCCCGTGGCCCCACGGGAGAAGATCATCGACAAGGCCGAAACCCTGATGCCCGAACTCAAGGACGGCGATTCCTTCGACGCGGCCTACACCGCGCAGCAAGTGAAGGAAAACGAAGATGCCATTGCCCTGTTCAAGCGCGAAGGTGCGGCCTCGGATGTGCCGGAAATCAAAGCACTGGTGGATGAGACGCTGCCTAAACTGGAAGAGCGTCTGCAAAAGGCCCGGGCCCTGGCGTCGACCTACGGTAAGGGCCATCAAGGCGACGGTTGAGACCTTCACTTGATATGAAAAACGGCGGTTGGATCCTATCCAACCGCCGTTTTTTTACGCCTGGTTCAGGTCGGTCTTGTTCGGGGCCGCATCGTCGGCCGCGTGGCCGCAACTGCTGTTCAGGCTCACGGTGCCGGTGTTGCCAATGCTGCGGTATTCCTGGCGCAGTTTTTCCAGTTCCTTGCGGTCCAGGCCATCCAGGCTCAGCACGGCGTTCTGCGCATCCTTGGAGACCCGCAGCAGTTCGTCAATCTTGATGTGCAGGATGTCGTTATCGCGGTTTTGCGTGTTCTGGATCAGGAACACCATGAGGAAGGTGATGATGGTGGTCGAGGTGTTGATGATCAACTGCCAGGTGTCGTTGTAGTGGAAGTACGGCCCGCTCAAGCTCCACAGGAAAATCAACGCGACCGCCGCATAGAACGTCCGGGCACTGCCTGCCCAACGGGACAAGGATTGTGAGACTGCGGAGAATTTCATGACCGTTTTCCTTAAGGTGAGTGATGAAAATACTGACCGCAGGCACGCTCTGAAATTTCTTTTTACAACTTGGGATGTGAACAACGCTGTGCGTTTTTCTGCAGGGTTCTTGGGAGTGGGCCTACGGCGTTTTGCAACGACGGGCGCAAGACTGGGGTTTTATACGGAAAATCCCATGCACGCTGACACCGCCTGCGACCTGCCTGCGCTTTATCACCAGACCGAAGATCATTATTTCGCCGCAACCTGCTCGCTGCATCGCCGCTATAACACCTGTATCAACGCTTACTTTACCGACGACTATTTCGACCCGTGGAACCTGTTGTTTATCCGAGTCGGCAGCGCGCCGATGGGGGGCGCAATGGCGGTGCCGATGGACCTGCTTCGCCGTATTTTTCTGGATACGCGCGTAGTGATTCATGAGGAAAAGGTCGGGCTGATCGCTGAGGCGCTCATGGGGATGGGCTTTCAGTCTGCCGAAAAGACGACTGCGATGGTCCTCGATCTGTCGAGCCTTGTTTCATCTACAGATGACAGCTCTGTGCAGATCAGCTTGACTCGGAACCTGGCCGATTGGGCCGTTCCCCTTGGCAACGCATTTTCGATGCCGCCCGAGGGCATTGCGCGTTATCAGGCCCGGCACCAGCGTGCTCTGGAAACGGGGCAATCGCTTCACCACTTCATCCTGTCCACCGAGGGGCAGGTGAGGTGTTCGTTGACTTTATCCCTGTGTAATGGAGAAGCTCGGCTTAACGATGTCGGCACGCTCGTGGGTTTTCGCACCAAAGGTTACGCCACGCGATTGATTCAAGCGGCCTTGCGTCACGCGTCGAGCCTGGGTGCCCGGCGATGTTTTCTTGAGGCAACCATGGACGGAATCTCGGTGTATCGAAAGTTGGGGTTCGAAGGTTTGTTCGACTACCAGTCTTTTATTCGGGGGCCGGTTGCAGTCGCCTGATCAGACGCTCATTTTTACCTGGCTGCGGTCTTCAAGCGTCAACAGATACTGCTTGGCTTCAAGCCCTCCGGCAAATCCGGTCAAGGTGCCCGAAGCGCCGATAACCCGATGGCACGGTGCAATGATCGAGATAGGGTTGCGCCCATTGGCAGCGCCCACGGCACGGACGGCTTTCGGGTTGCCGATCTGCTGGGCGATCTGGCTGTAGCTGCGGGTTTCGCCAAAAGGAATGGTCAGCAGCGCCTGCCAGACCTGCTTCTGAAAATCGGTACCGGCGAAATCCAGCTCCAAATCGAATGTATGGCGACTACCGGCGAAATACTCCTTCAACTGGCGCTCGGTTTCCAACAGCACCGGGCTCTCGTTGGCTTCGTGCAACTCACCCAGGCGCACTCGGTTGGCGCGTTCCACTTCCCACAGGATGGCGCTGAGCTTGCCATCGCGTGCCACCAGGGTGAGTTCACCGACGGGGGAGGACATGAGCTTGTATTCGTAGGGCATGAGCGGGCTCCTCGAAGGGCAGTTGTTAAACGCTACAGGCCTACGGTAATGCCATCCGCCGGACTGGAAACTACGTTTCTTACGCTTGAATTCTCACTGGACCTACTGGAAATTCCAATAAACCCAGGTGGAATAGTACGGATACCAGTAGAACCAGGAAATCCGGTAGAGCCCCATGATCACTGAGGCCTCCCCGATTGTGACCAGGGAAATCAGATTGAACAGCGTGACGATTGCAGCGAATACGGTCACGCCTCGGCTGGCATGGCGCCTGGCAAACCCTACGCCGTAGACGGACTCGGCGATCGATCCGAGTGCCAGCCCCAGGCCCCAGGGATACGGAAGCCGCACCAGTGCGACCAGCAGTGGCAACACCAACACCCAGCCGAGTACTTGGCGCAGTACGGGTGTGGATGCGTGTTCTTTGGGTTCAATTATTTCAATAACCCTGGGTGGGAACTAGTGTTGAGCGAACTTTCCGATAGTGGTGTATGAACCGGTAGTTGAATACTGAGCGTTATCGAGCGCGCGCAACCTCATCAATGAGCGCTATAAAGGCTTGCACTGACAAATTCGGTTCCTCTCTACGGGTCAACACCAACAACCGCGCACACGCATCCGCCTCCACCAAAGGCCGATAAGTTACGCCCTTGTTCATCAAACTCTGCGTACAGGCTGGCACCAGGGCCACCCCTTGCCCGGCGGCCACCAGCGCAATGATCGAGGTGATCTGCCGTCCGGTCGGTCCGGCATGCAATGGCACGCCATGGTGGCGGTAAAGCTGCTCGATGGACTGGTTCAGCCCCGAGCCGTAATCCGCTGGAAATAGAATCAAAGGATAGGCACCGAGCTGCGCCAGGCTGATACCGGCCTGGTCAGCCAGGGGGCTGTCACTCGACACTGCGGCCACAAGGCGTTCCTCGCCCAATGACAGCGCGTGCACCTTGTCGTTTTGCGGCAACAGCCGGCTCAAGCCGATATCCAGCCGCCCGTCGGCGACCTGTGCTCCGAGGCTGCCGGAGGCGCATTCCACCAGGGTCAGTTGCACATCGGGAAAGCGCTGGGCGAAAGCCTGGATCGACTGGCTGAACAGGTCCGACAGGGCAATCGAGCTGACGTAGCCCAAGGCCAGTTGACCCGCTGTCCCTGCTGCCAACTTACCGGCAATCACCTGAGCCAACTCCACCTGTTCCAACACGCCACGTGCGTAGGGCAGGAACGAGCGGCCCTGGGCGGTGAGCGTTACGGTGCGGCTGGTGCGATCGAACAGCTTGAAACCCAAGTCTGCCTCCAGCGCTGAAATCTGCCGGGTCAAAGGCGGTTGGGCGAGGTGCAGGCGCAGGGCGGCGCGACCGAAGTGCAATTCTTCGGCGACCGTCAGAAAGTAACGCAGCTTGCGTAGGTCGAGCATCCTGATCCTTGGGTATCAATCGGTCGGAATTCGGTATTGGTTTAAGACCCGCCGGCCATTCTATAAAGACCTTTCAAAATAAAACGAGAGGTTTCATGAAACCGCGCCTGCATTGTGCCCGCCTTGCCCTGTTCCTGTGTGGCTGCGCGGCGTTTCTCAACCTCTATGCGACCCAAAGCATTCTCCAGACGTTTGCCGCGCACTTTCATATCAGTGCTAAGGATGCGGGTTGGAGCATCACCGTCACCACCCTGGCGGTGGCGATCACTGCCCCGTTCGTCAGTCGCTTGACCAGGCGCTTCGAGCAACGCAGCGTGATCGTCGTGGCGGCGTTACTGCTGGCGCTGCCGGCATTGATGACCGCTTATGCCGACAGCTTTGCCGAAGTGCTGGTGTGGCGCTGTGTCGAAGGCATGTTGATCCCGGTGGTGTTTGCCACCAGCGTGGCTTACATCGGCGACCGCTGGAGCGGTGGCACGGTCACTGAGGTCACGAGTCTCTACGTCGCGGGCACCGTGTTGGGCGGGTTCGCCGGGCGCTTCGTCACCGGGGTGATGACCGAATATGTGGGCTGGCGCGAAGCCTTTGAATGGCTCGCGGTACTGAGCTTGATGGTCGGCGGTTTTATCCAGTTTCTGTTACCGGCCAACCGCCCACGGACCGTGCAGGTTAAAGCCTCTTCGTCAGGTGTATTTCGCCGGCCGCTGTTGGCCGCTTACGCCGTAGGTTTCTGCGTGCTGTTCTCGCAAGTCGCGGCGTTTACCTACGCAGGTTTGTACTTGGGCCTGCCGCCGTTCAACCTTGGGCCTGCGGCCTTGGGGACGTTGTACATGGTGTTCCTGTTGGCGTTGATCGTGATCCCCATCGCCGGGCGCCTCAGCAAAGCCCGCCCCCATGCCGAACTGCTGAGTGTCGCCGCCGTGCTGGGCGTCAGCGGTTCGGCGTTGACCTTGGTGCCGTCCCTGTGGTGCATCGTAGTCGGCCTGGCGCTCAGTTCCACCGGCGTATTCCTCGCCCAAGCCGCCGCCAATGCGTTTATCAACGCCACGGCGCGCGATAACAAGACGGGCGCTGTCGGGGTTTATCTCACCTGTTATTACCTGGGCGGCAGTGGCGGCGCCATTGTCCCGGCGCTGATCTGGGAACGCTGGGGCTGGGCCGGTTGCGTGGTGCTGATCATCGGTTTCCAGCTGCTGACCTTGTTGATCGCCTTGACCGGCTGGAAGCCCCTTAAACCTGAGCTGATTTCTGCACCATGAACGACACCGTCGCTGTGCCTTCGCCCGAATTAAAAACTCGCCGTCGCGCCCTGTTCGCCGGTTGCAGCGCCCATGCCGTGCACGATGGGCTCACCGACGTGATCTACGTTCTGTTGCCTGTCTGGCAGGCTCAGTTCGCCTTGTCCTACGCCCAGATCGGCCTGTTACGTGGCGCCTATTCCGGGATGATGGCCGTGTTCCAATTGCTGGCCAGCCGCGCCGCCAGACGCTGGGGCCGCACACTGATGCTGGTGGGCGGCACTGCGCTGGCGGGTGTTGCCTACCGGTACCGCCGGCATCGGTCTTGCGCTGACCCTGCTGTTCATCGGCGGCGCCTTCGGCAAACTGTTCTGCGGCTACCTCGGCGCACGCATCGGCATGATGAAGACCGTGTGGATCACGGAAACCAGCACCGCACTGCTGATCGTCGCGGCGGTGTACCTGCCGCTCAGCGGGTTGATGGTGATGCTGCCGCTGTTGGGGCTGGTACTGAATGGCACCTCCTCGGTGCTGTACGGCGCCGTGCCCGACCTTGCCGGCGCGGGCAAGCGCGAGCAGGCGTTTGCGCTGTTCTACACCGGCACCATTGGGGGTGGCGCGTTGGCGCCGGTGGTGTTTGGTGGCGTGGGGGATGCGCTGGGCGTGCCGGTGGCGGTGATGGTGTTGGCGGGGATGTTGGGTGTGACGTTGCCGTTAGCGTGGATGGCTTCCTCGCTGTCGAGCAGGTCAACAAGATCGAAAGCGGTGAATGGCTGAGTCATGATCAAACCTGCGTATGCAGTTCTGGTGGGGTGGGGCCATGGACAATGATGTGAGTGGCAGGTTGAATTCAAACGTTCTTCAGCGGCTATTTGTTGCCAAAAGCTTCGATTTCTTCACGCTTCGAGCATGGGTCTGAACCTTGCGGCATTGCCTACACAACGATCAGACTCGTTCGAGTTGTGCGCCTTGGACGACCTCTTTAAGGTTCGTCAGCCGCTGCCCATCAGCGGTCGGGTTTAGTAGCCCGATACGATCAACGGCGTACAGCTGCTCTTATGGTGGCTGCACGCAGGGCGTCTTCGGGCGCGCCGGTTTCGTTGATTCGCCGGTCTACTAACCTGCGTACAGCCGCCACCCATTGTTTAGTAGCTCTGGTATGCGGTCCCTAACGAGGATCAACAGATGTGTACTGGCTCATGCAATCCATCCGTAAAACTGTTCAGCGTCCGTCCCGAAATCGACACTCAAGCGCTGCTCGCCAACGCCTACGAAACCATCGCCGGTGCAGGTGCCATGACCCACGAGTTCGTCGAAAGCCTGCCCTCTCAACAGCGCTATCTGGCCCTGGCCATTCAGCAGATGATTGAACTGGGCCTGCTGCTGGTCGAGGCTGTTCAGGACCGTGTGGACCGAGTCGCGTAGGCCATCCGTACGGTGTAAACGGCTTGCCTTCCCAGGCCGCCCATACCACGGGGGAGGGGAGCCAGAATTTACAGTGTCGCCGCCAGCGAAAACGGAATGCGCAACGCACCGATAGGCCCTTCACGCGTGCCGCACATTTCATCGTGAACGCAGTGTTGCACCAGTACGCAAGGAAACGGCGGAACCCGTTGCAACAGGTCGCGTAAATGCGTGGTGGACCCGATGCGCAGCGGCTTGCCGTGATCGTCCAGTAACGTTGCCTCGACGTGCTCCAGCCTGACGCGAGCGATATAGAAACCGCCCTCCAGGGACAGCAACTCCAGCTCACGTATTTCGCCTTTCCCGGCCAGCTCGGCCAGCATTTGCATATTCATGATTGACCCTCGCTCGGACTCATTGGCGACGAAAGAACAGCGTGACCTGACCCCACTCGACACCGAACTTGGACATGCTCGAGCGGTTGATCAAGGTGTCCTCGTCCATCAGGTACATCCAATCGTCAAAGCTGACTTCGTACACCGAACCATCCACCGGCAGATTGAGCCGGTAGCGCCAACGCAGCGCATTACCCGCCACTTCGCCGATCGCCTCGCCCACCACATCCCCGGCTCGTCCGCGCCAGCGCCCTGGGCCGTCCGGCGTCAGTGTCCACACCCGTTGCTGGCGCGTGCCATCGCTGTACAAGAAACGCTCGTCCAGAATCAACGCGTTGCCCTCGCGCCGGCTGGCAATATCGACCTCAAAGCGCTTGGCCACTTCCCCCGAACGCTTCTGGAAGATGCCCCAGGCTTTCACGGGTTTACTGAAGAAGCGCTCCAGGTCCAGTTTCGGTTGCTGGTCGGCGTAGTGGTTGACACCCACGTTCGCGCAACTGCTCACACTCAATGCCAGCAATAGTGAAACCCATAGACGCGTCATGACCAGGCTCCTTGAGCGTGCGAGGCGCGATGCCAATGCTTGGGCCTGATACTTGTACATAATTTATTATTTGTACATGTTTTTGAGTGCAAGAGGGATATTGAAATTTCGGGCATTGCCTACGAAACCATCGGAAGCGTCGATGTTGTGCGTATTGGACGAGGTACTTACTAGTTTGAATTACCAACCGGCCTGCCAAATCGCCCCATAAAAACTGAGGCGTCTGATGTTCAGAACACAAGACTCAGACCTAATCGGCGTTCCTGGCATTTTTGGTGAAGGCCTTGCGCATTGGCATAGCGTGTCACGAGTGCTCAGAACTCACTGGTATCACCTTACTATTCGCTTGCCTGACCAAGGTCGCAGCACTGAGTTCGTTCACATGATTTAGGGTTCGCACAGGTTGAAAAGCATGCTCGTCACCCGGAACGCTGAACAAGAGATAACTGATGTTCAGGTCATGACCCAGCATGGATGAACAAAGGTGCCGGGTGGGACACGGAACGCGTAACCTAGACGGCATCGAGGCTAAAAGCCATCAACACGGTGATCAGCTATCTTCTCGCCGCCCAGTTAACGCCTTGCACATGTAGCAAGCCGAGCCAGGGCAAAGCCCCCTGAACTGCTCCGTCTGAGAAATCAGAGGCGGCGCGGAACCTCGTTGATTTACTGCATAGCCCTGCAGTTCAAAAAAGCCTGACGCAGTCGTTGTCAGCAAATGAAATCGAGCGATTCCCTGCTCGGCAGCTATTGCTTCAATGACTCGAAGCACTGCGACCCCAACCCCTTTCGATCTGTATGCCGGCTCTACGACCATGGAGCGCAGCAGTCCATCTGTTCCATGCGTTTCAAATCCTCCCCATCCGACACTCCTACCGTCCCTTGTGAACTCAAAAAAGGTTCGGCCTGGAAGGTCAATATCGTCTACGGGAAGATCGGCGGATTTCAATGCAGTGCGAAAACGCTGCCATTGGCCTCCGGCAATTTTCGTTGCCTGGATCATCATTTCACTCTCCATCTCCTCAACTCCTTGATACCCCGTGATCAGACTATGGCGGCCTAGCAGAGAGACGCAACCACCATATTCGCTTTACCGAATATTCGCCAAGCCGTATATTCGGTTATCCATATGTTCCGAGATCAACCATCAGCCTTGCTATCAAAGTGCTTTTCGTCTGCGCTGCCAACTTTGGAAGTCTATGACCGAGCCTATGAACCCCTCCACGCTATTCAAGTGTCTGGCTGACGACACACGGATCAAAATAACGCTGCTCGTCGTGAGTGAAGGTGAGTTATGTGTTTGCGAACTGACAGCGGCTCTTGAGTTGAACCAACCCAAAATTTCTCGTCACTTGGCGCTGCTCCGTTCAGCCGGTTTGCTGATGGATCGTCGCCAGGGGCAGTGGGTGTACTACCGACTGCGTCCCGATTTGCCTAGCTGGGTGGCGGCAGTTTTAAAAGACGTAGGCGATGCCAATCAACAGTGGTTGGAAGTCGAGACCAAGCGCCTGTGTGGCATGAACGAACGTCCCATCAATCAGGCCGAGTGCAGTTGATTCACTTCCAAAGCGGGTTATTCAGATGCTGATTGCCGCAATCGCTGCAGCTGAAAACCATCAGCACTAACCCTCAGGGCCGAACTGAGCCATATCGGTTCGCTTTGAGGAACAATCGAGGTTGTGCCAGCTAGGCGCACCTGTAGGAGTTTTCATGCAAGACACATTGCCGAACGTACACGCCGACCTGATCGACGTTCCCTCCTTGGAGCAATTGGAGCCGCGTACACCGTCACTCCATAAGCCTCGAATTCTGCTTTTGTACGGATCGACGCGAGAGCGCTCTTTCAGCCGTTTGGTGACTCAGGAAGCAGCCCGCTTGTTGGAGGAGTTTGGCGCCGAAACCAAAATCTTCGATCCCTCGGGTTTGCCGCTGCCGGACGATGCTCCGGATACACATGCCAAGGTCGTGGAGTTGCGCGAACTCATGCAATGGTCTGAAGGACAGGTGTGGTGCTCTCCTGAGCGCCACGGCTCCATGAGCGCCGTTTTCAAGGCCCAGATCGACTGGGTTCCGCTGGCGATTGGGGCTGTTCGACCTACGCAAGGAAAGACCCTTGCAGTAATGCAGGTCTGCGGCGGCTCGCAATCTTTCAACGTGGTCAATCAGCTGCGCGTATTGGGTCGGTGGATGCGCATGTTCACCATCCCAAACCAATCTTCGGTGGCCAAGGCGTTCACCGAGTTCGACGAGGTAGGCCGTATGAAGCCGTCCTCGTACTACGACCGACTGGTGGACGTGATGGAAGAGCTAATGAAGTTCACGCTGCTGTTGCGGGATCGCCAGGACTACTTGGTTGATCGCTACTCCGAGCGTAAAGAGTCCGCTGAAGAGCTGTCCAATCGCGTCAACCAGCGCTCCATTTAACGTCACCGCGAGGAAACCCTATGAGTCAGATCACGATCTATCACAACCCGCAATGTGGCACCTCTCGCAACACCTTGGAACTGATCCGCAACAGCGGAGAAGAGCCGACTGTTATCGAGTACCTGCAGACCCCACCTGACCGCACCACGCTTGTCAGGTTGATCAAGGATATGGGTATCGAGGTACGTGCCCTCCTTCGCATCAAAGGCACGCCTTACGAGGAGCTGGGACTGGGCGATACGTCACTTACGGATGACCAACTCATCGATGCCATGATGACTTACCCCATCCTGATTAATCGCCCCATTGTCGTGACGCCCTTGGGGACACGCTTGTGTCGTCCTTCAGAGGCCGTCCTCGACCTTCTGCCGCAAGAGCAGCGCGGCAGCTTTGTCAAAGAAGACGGACAAGTCGTCATTGATAAGAGTGGCCGCAGGGTTTAAAGCGATGTGAAGCAGATTGGCCTGGAGGAATGGTGGTGAATCAAAATTCGAAATTTGATGTCGTGGTCATTGGCGGTGGCCAATCCGCGCTCACCGTCGCCTATTTTTTGAGGCGTACAGGCCTTTCCTACGTATTACTCGACGCCGAGTCTGCACCGGGAGGAGCCTGGCGGCATGGATGGGATTCTCTCCGACTATTCTCGCCGTCTGCTTGGAGCTCCATCGCCGGCTGGCCTATGCCAGCTGTCTCCGAAAGTACTCCTGGGAGGGACGATGTGGTCGACTATCTGACTCAGTATGAGCGCAGATATGACTTTCCCATTGTCCGCTCCACGCGGGTGACCCGTGTCGAAAACATCGAAGGCGGGTTGCGCGTTTTCTCTGGGGATACTTACTGGGATGCCAAATCAGTCATCAGTGCAACAGGCACGTGGAGCAGTCCGGTTATTCCAACCTACCCACGACAGGAGCTTTTCGAGGGGCAGCAGATCCATTCCGCCCATTATGTTGGGCCGCGTGAGTTCGAGGGGAAGACAGTGCTGGTCGTTGGCGGTGGTAACTCAGGTGCCCAGATTTACGCCGAAGTTTCGAAGGTAGCTCACGCAACTTGGGTGACTCAGCAAGCGCCAAAGTATCTTCAAGATGAGGTCGATGGCCGCGTCCTGTTCCAGCGGGCCACTGCTAGATTGAGGGCGCAACAAGATGGGACGGAGCCTCAGCAGCCCGTTGGAGGACTGGGAGACATTGTGATGGTGCCACCGGTAAAGGAAGCTCGCGAACGCGGCGTGCTGAACGCGGTACGGCCATTCACGCACTTCACCTCAACGGGTGTTGTGTGGCCATCGGGGGCCGAGTCGAAGATTGATGCCGTCATCTGGTGTACTGGATTTTCTCCCGCGCTCGACCACCTGGGCAACCTGGGTATCGTTGACGATGACGGTAAAGTCGCCGTGAATGAAAACCGGAGTGTTGCTTCACCAAATCTGTGGCTGGTGGGCTACGGCGATTGGACGGGGCTTGCCTCCGCTACATTGATCGGAGTAACCCGCACAGCTCGAGATGTAGTCAACCAAGTCCAAAGCTATCTTACAAGCGAAGCCTGATCGCTTGCGACGCAAATCAACACTAGCGATGAAGACCTACAAACACGTATTTCTGCAGTCGCACAGGCGATTTCCGGTCGGACGTATCTGTGGCTCCGCTACGTGGAATGAGCTCCGTTCGCAGCAAAAGCCCGGCTGAATAGATACCAGAACTTGTGAGAGGTTTGGGGCTTTTGGCAGTCTTGTAGGAGGGCAGTTGCTTTGCATGTTGTGTTCTCCGCACGACGGGGGCGCTACTGAGTCGGGCCGCAAGATCTGACTAACTGACTTACTTCAGTTGGCGAGCCGCTGTGCGCGGGCAGGCTGGCGTGAATCGAGTTCCCGCGTCCCTCCGTATCTCGGCCCTTGCGGGCGTCCATCCTTCACGCCCTCGGCTGTTCCAGCCTGCGCGCTCCGCTTGCGTCGGTTACTCAGCGCTTTCCTACGTTCTGTACCCTAGACATCCGATCATTATCGCTCCGGCCGCAGAGAGGGATTCTGGTTCTGTTGCCTATCGCCGCTAGCGGGCTTTGGGTTATCCAAGTGTTACAGAACGCAGGATCGATTACGCACGTGTCTTTCGGCTTGTGGTGGCAACGAGGGAGGGGGAGGTGCGAACTGGTTTTGATTTGCTTGGCGGTTGCAGCGAGATTGGCTAGAAGGTCCGGAATTGCTGCTGCTGATTGGAGCGGGTAGAGGGAATCGAACCCTCAACTAAAGCTTGGGAAGCTTTCGTTTTGCCACTAAACTATACCCGCTTGGTCAAGCTATTTACGCACCCAGGGCAAGGGTCGATTAAGAACCCTCGTTACCAGCTTGGGAAGCTGGAGTAATGCCATTATACGACACCCGCTCAGAGCGGCTGACTTTGTACCAGATGTGCGCTTGGATTTGAAGTTTTTCTTCGAAAAATGTGCGAGTTGCAGACACTTGCCCTGGCGACGAACCGAGCCGATGTAGGAGCGAGCTTGCTCGCGAAGAATTCAAGAGCGCCGCGTTCTACCAGGGCGCGCACGTCATCGTTGGCGATCTTCGCGAGCAAGAACTAGGCGTCCCCCTCGCTCCTGCACGGTATTTCAGATGGCAAAGGCATGCTGTGTCTGGCCCTGGTGATAACGCAATCGGCTGACCTGCCGTTCCGGTTTCAAAAAGCCCACCACCGCCTCACGGCTATCCCGGCACGCCGCCTTGTGCTCCATATCCAGGAAATGCCCCGTCGCCTGGATGGTGCTGAAGCTGCTCTTCGCCACGTACTGCCCGAACTGCCTGGCATCTTCGGCGCTGGTGTATTCGTCCCATTCGCCGTTCAAAAACAGCACCGGCACGTCGATCTGCCGCGCGGCCTTGAGGTAGCACAGGCGGTCGTTGTGCAGTACCTGGCTGATGTGAAAATGCATCTGCCCGTATTCGTGCTCGGCCAGGCTGCTCACATGCTTGTAGTTGAATCGCTTGAACAGCGACGGCAGGTGTTTGCCGATGGTGCTGTTGATCAGGTGGCCGACGCGGTCGCGGTCGAGGTTGCCGAGGTAATCGACGCCACGTTCGAGGTAGTCACGCATCGGTGCGTTGATCACCGGCGAGAATGAGCTGATCACCGCCTTTTCCACACGGCGTGGTCGGTGGGCGAGGGCGACCAGGGTGGCGGCGCCGCCCCAGGAGAAGGACAGCACGTGCTCTGCCGCGAAGTGGTCGATAAGCTCCAGGAGGATCTGGCCTTCGACTTCCTTCGTCAGCATTTGCTCATGACGGTTATGGATTTTGGAGCGACCGGCGTAGGGCTGGTCGTACAAAACCACATTGAATTGCGGGTACAGGCTTTTCACGGTTTGGGCGAAGGACGCCGTAGTGGCCATCGAGCCGTTGACCAGGATGATGGTCTTTTCAGCAGCATCCGCGCGATAGAACTCCGTGTAAACCCGATACTGACCCTGTATATCCAACACAGCGATTTCTGGCCTCATGTCGTAAGACTCCTGGCAAGCGGGTAGGGCGCGCAGATCACTCTGCACGAGCTTTATGACAGGTAGGCATACGCCTGGAAGATGAGGGCCCATGTCGGTCCGATGACGGCTGGCCGACGGGTGTTGTTATGGCGGGCTGTTTGCCTGGGAGGCCCGTAGATCAAGCGCGGGCGGGGCAAGGTGTTTCTTGGAGGTTATAGGCGACTCGTCAGTCATAATTTGGCTGACGGTTTGATTCAAGCAGTAGACCGGGGATGTCGCAAGTTGCAGAAATGGGTTTTTGCCATCACCGGCCGAACGGTCGTCAGACTTGTCGGATTTCTTCCTCGGACAGCGCCCGGTACTCGCCCGGCGCCAGAGCCGCATCCAATCCCAATGGGCCCATTCGCTCACGGTGCAGGCCGATCACTTTGTTGTTGAAGTGTCCGAACATGCGCTTTACCTGGTGATAGCGGCCTTCGATGATGCTCAATCGTGCCAGGCGTGGCCCCAACAGCTCCAGCTCGGCCGGTTGCGTCGTCAGGTCTTCAAACGCGAAATACAGGCCCGCCGCAAAGGTTGCCGCGTATGCGGGGCCGATGTCCTGCTCGGTCTCCACCCGATAGACCTTGGGCAGCTTGGTCTGCGGTTGCGTCAGGCGCCGCGACCACTGGCCGTCGTTGGTGATCAGCATCAGGCCGGTGGTGTTGAAATCCAGGCGACCGGCGATATGCAGCTCGCCTTTGTCCGGCTCATCCAGCAGGTCCAGGACAGTCGGGTGTTGCGGGTCCGAGGTGGCGCTGACGCAGCCCTGAGGTTTGTGCAGCATGAAATAGCGCGCCGCTTTGCCTGCCTGCAACACGTCATCGTCAACACACACGCGGCTGAATTCGCGCACTTCATGATGAGGGTCACTGACTGCCACGCCATCCACCGTCACCCGCCGCTCGACCAGCAACACACGCACTTGCTGGCGATTGAAACGCGGCAGGTTGCTGAGGAAACGGTCAACGCGCATTGCGAAGCTGCTCATCCACCTGAGCACAGCGCGGGCACAGGCAGGCCGTGTTGCGCAATGCATCGGGCAGCGCTTCAAGCACCGCCGGGTCGATGGTGACGCTGTAGCACCAGCACGGCTGGTCGGCGGTGCGTGGGTCGGCCAGGGTGCAATCGTTGCGGGCACCGCAGGCGGGGCAAAGGGTTGGCGTGGTCATGGTCGGTGGGGGCAGGGCCTCGGAAGTCCCTGCACGATACAGCGCCGGTCAGTCCCGTTCCAGCACCACGACCCGCTGGCCTGCGCCAATCCCGCTGCCCGGTCGCACCGGGATTTCCCGCACCACCCCGGCAAACGGCGCCAGCACCGGGATCTCCATTTTCATCGACTCCAGAATCACCAGCACATCACCGGCCGCAACCCGCGCGCCCACGCTTACCTGTACCTGCCAGAGATTGCCGGCGATATGGCTGTCGATGCTGTATTCATTGGCCGTAAGCGGCGTGTCTTGCCCCGCTGGCGCCGGGAGCTCTTCGCTGTCGAAATGTGCCTGGCCACTGGCAATCCAGCGTTCGCGTTCGGCGTTGAACGCCTGTTGCTGTTGTTCACGAAAAGCACTGATCCCCGAGGCTTCCCGCGCAAGAAATGCTTGGTAATCCGTCAGGTTCAGGGTGCTCTCCTCGATATCCAGCTCGAAGCGTCCCAGGGGAAAATCCCGACGAATCCGCACCAGTTCATCCGCGCTCACGGGATAGAACCGAATCTGATCGAAGAAGCGCAGCAGCCAGGGTTTTCCATCAAACGCCGCGACTTCGCGATAGCGGTTCCACATCTGCAAGGTGCGCCCGACAAACTGATAACCGCCGGGCCCTTCCATGCCGTACACGCACAAATACGCGCCGCCGATGCCCACCGAGTTCTCGGCGGTCCAGGTGCGGGCCGGGTTGTATTTAGTGGTCACCAGGCGATGACGCGGGTCCAGCGGCGTGGCCACCGGCGCGCCGAGGTAGACGTCGCCCAGGCCCATCACCAGGTAGCTGGCGTCGAACACCGTGTGGCGCACTTCATCGAGGTTGGCCAGGTCGTTGATGCGCCGGATGAACTCCAGGTTGCTCGGGCACCACGGGGCGTCCTTGCGCACAGTGGTCATGTATTTTTCGATGGCCAGCTGGCACGCCGGGTCGTCCCAGGACAGCGGCAGGTGCACGATGCGCGAAGGCACTTGCAGGTTTTGGCGGGTGCACACGGCGGTCCACTCGTGGGTGATCAGTGCCAGCAGGTCGGCCAGGGGCAGTTGCTCGGGTTGATAGTGGATCTGCAGCGAGCGGATGCCGGGCGTCAGATCGATCACGCCCTTCAATGCTCGGGTTTCGAGGGCCTGCATCAGGGCATGGGCGCGAAAGCGCAGCACCAGGTCCAGCTCCGGCGCGCCGATTTCCAGCAGCAGGTGGGTGTCGCCAGCGAGGCGCGCGACCAGGCGGGTGTCGGCTTGGCCGATGTCCAGGATGATGGGGGATGCCAATTGCTCGATGCTGGCGGCGGACCGAGTTGAGCCCATCGCGAGCAAGCTCTGCTCCCACAGGGTTTCGGCATCCCTTTGATCCCAGTTCAGGGCAAGGTCGCGGGCGGTCTTGAGGTCCACGGGATCAAAGCGAATCTTGTCACCGGCCTTGAGCTGGCCGAGCTGCCAAAGATCCGCCTCGATCACCGTCACCGGGCACACAAACCCGCCCAGGCTTGGCCCGTCCGGCCCCAGGATCACCGGCATGTCCCCGGTGAAATCCACCGCGCCGATGGCATAGGGGTTGTCATGGATATTCGACGGATGCAGCCCTGCTTCACCGCCATCCGTGCGTGCCCAAAGAGGCTTCGGCCCGATCAGCCGGACACCGGTGCGGCTGGAGTTGAAATGCACTTCCCACTGCGTGGCGAAGAAGGTGTCGATGTACGCCGGCAGGAAGTATTCCGGCGCGCCGTGAGGGCCATAAATCACCCGCAGTGTGCGGACCTCCGGCAGCGGTTCGGCGACTAATTGTTGCCCGGCGTTCAGGTCTTCCAACGGCAACAGATGCAACACATCGCCCGCCCGCAAGGCGCGACCCCCATGCCCGCCAAACTGGCCGAGGGTGAAGGTGCTTTTGCTGCCCAGGTAGTCCGGCACTTGCAGCCCGCCACGCAGGCACAGGTAGCTGCGTGCCCCGGCGCCGGCGAGGGTGCCCAGGCTCAGGATCGACCCGGCCTCAATCAGCAACGCGGTGTTCATTGGCACGGCTCGATCATTCAACCGCAACGGGATCTCAGCACCGGTCACTGCGACCACCGCCGCGCAATTGAAGCGCAGCAGCGGCCCGCTCATGGTGATTTCCAGCGCCGCAGCCCCCTCGTCGTTGCCCAGCAGGCGATTGCCCAGGCGCAGCGCGCGGCTGTCCATCGGCCCTGACGGCGGCACACCCACGGCCCAGTAGCCGAGGCGGCCGGGATAGTCCTGCACACTGGTTTGCGTGCCCGCGCTGACGACTTCAAACGTGTCGGCCACGTAGACCAGGTCTTCCAGGCATCGCGTCCACGGCCGGCCATTGGCGAAGGGCGGGGCCAGCAGGATTTGGCGCAGGTAATCGCGGTTGGTTTCCACGCCGTACAACTGGCTGTCGCTCAACGCCTGATGCAGAGCCAGGCGCGCCTGTTCGCGGGTGGGCGCCCACGTGATGAGCTTGGCGATCATCGGATCGAAGTACGGCGGGATCTCGCAGCCGGCTTCCACCCAGGTGTCGATCCGCAGACCCTCGGCCCGCGGGAAATCCACACGGGTCAGCAAGCCAGGGCTCGGCTGGAAATCCCGGCCCGGGTCTTCGGCATACAGGCGCGCCTGGATCGCGTGGCCCTGGGGGGTTAACTCGAGTGTGTTCAGCGGCGGCATTTCCCCGGCCGCCAGTTGCACCATCCAGCGCACCAGGTCCACGCCCCATACCTGCTCGGTGACGCCGTGTTCCACCTGCAAGCGCGTGTTCACTTCGAGGAAGTAGAAGCGCCCGTCCGCACTGTCATAGATAAATTCCACGGTGCCGGCGCTGCGGTAATTCACGGCCTTGGCCAGGGTGATGGCGGCCGCGCACAGGGCCTCGGCCATGCCGTCGGGCAGGTTCGGCGCCGGGGTTTCTTCGAGGACTTTCTGGTTGCGCCGTTGCACCGAGCAGTCGCGTACGCCGAGGGCGATCACTTCACCGGCACCGTCGCCGAACACCTGCACTTCCAGGTGGCGTGCGTGCTCGATGTACTTCTCGATAAACACGCCGGCATCGCTGAAATTGTTCTGCCCCAGGCGTTTGACCGCCTCGAAGGATTCACTCAATTCCTCTGCGCTGCGGCACACGCGCATGCCGATACCGCCGCCCCCAGCAGTGCTTTTGAGCATCACCGGATAGCCCACGGCGTCGGCGGCCAGCAACGCAGAGGCGAGGCTGTCGAGCAGTTCGGTGCCTTCCAGCAGTGGGATCTTGTGCTGCTTGGCCAAGGCGCGGGCGGTGTGCTTGAGGCCGAAGACCCGAAGTTGTTGCGGTGTCGGCCCGACAAAGGCGATGCCGGCGTTTTCACAGGCTTCGGCAAACGCTGCGTTCTCCGACAGGAAGCCGTAGCCGGGATGGATCGCCTTGGCCCCACAGGCCTTGGCGGTGGCGAGGATTTTTTCCACCGCGAGATACGTACTGGCCGCCGCGCCTTCACCGAGGCTGTAGGCCTCGTCGGCTTGCTGGATATGCAGGCTCGCCGCATCGGCCTCGGCGTACACGGCGATGCCCTTGACCTGTAGCTCGCGCAAGGTGCGCAGGATGCGGCAGGCGATGGCGCCACGGTTGGCGATCAACAGTTTTTCGAACATGGCAAAACCCTGCGGGCCGTCCCGCAAAGTGGGGGAGCACTGCGGTCGTCCGCAGTGTGTGTGGTTAGTGTGGGAGGGGGCATTACTGGACCACCGCTATCGGGGGCAAGCCCAATGCCTGTAGGAGCGAGGGCAAGTTCCCTCCCACATTGGATCTCTAGCGCTTTTGCAGGCACTGCCCGGCTCGGGATTGGCACAGGGCAAATAACCAATGGCGCAGGCGCTTGAGTTTCAGTTCCATACCAGCAGCTCCGCAGGGGTGGGGTTGTAGGCGTTGCACGGGTTGTTCAACTGCGGGCAGTTGGAGATCAGCACGATCACATCCATCTCGGCGCGCAGGTCGACGTACTTGCCGGGGGCGGAAATACCGTCTTCGAAGGTCAGCCCGCCGTCGGCCGTCACGGGCACATTCATGAAGAAATTGATGTTCGGCCCGATGTCGCCTTTGCCCAGGCGGCCGTCGTGGGCACAGGCGCGCAGGTAGTTGTCGCGGCAGCTGTGCATGTAGCGTTTTTCCAGGGCGTAGCGCACGGTGTTGCTCTCTTGGGCGCAGGCGCCGCCGAGGGTGTCGTGGCGCCCGCAGGTGTCATCAACGATGGTCAGCATCGGCTGGCCGAGGTTGGAATACAGCACGCTGCCGGTGCCCAGGTACACGCTGTTTTGCCGGCGCAACGTGCGCTGCACGTCGTAGCGTTCACGCGGGTTTTTCACGCTGTAGAACAAAGTGTCGACGGCCTGGTTGCCCTCCAGGTCGAGGATGCGCAGGGTCTGCCCGGCCTTGACCTCCATCAGCCACGGCTCGCCGGCGGGGATGGTTGCGCGGTACACGGCCGCGTCCGGTTGTTTCAGTGCGATAGACATGGCAGCTCCTCAGGCGAACAGGCGATCGGTGTTGATAAAGCCGCGCTCGTTTTCCGGGCGTGAGGTACGGCAGTGTTCGGCGACGCTTTTGTCGGCGTTCATCCAGCTCAGCTTCAGCGGTTGCGGCGCGTAGTGCGGGTTCGGGTCCATCGGATGTTGCAGGGCGGTGAGCACCACCAGGGTGTCCATCGGCGCATAGAGTTCGATGTAATCGCCGGCCCTGGAATTACCCGGCACAAAGTGCAGGCCTCCGTCGCTGTCCACCGTGACTTTGCTGAACAGGTTGAGGGTCATCAGCAGGTCGGACAGGCCCAGCCCCCACTTGCCCAACTCCACCAGCAGGTTGTCGGTGCCGTTGCGGAAGAAGCCGTTGCGCAGTTCCTGATAGCGACCCTGGCCGTACTTCTCGGCGACTTCGGCGGCGCACAGCACACCGCCGATGCTGTCGCTCCAGCCGCAGGTATCGGCGGTGATCGCGGCCAGTACGCGGCCCATGTCCGAGTACAGGCAATGGCCCGTGGTGAGCTTGGCTGTGTGTTGGCATTTGAGGCTGTCGGGCAGGTTCAGGCGCTCGGTTTTTTCGTTGGCGTTGAGCAGGGTCAGGCTGACGTTGGCGCCGCCGCGAAGGTCGGTCAGGCGCAGCAGTTGGCCGCGCTTGAGCACGAACGAACGGTGGCCGCCGCCGGGCAGCATTTCTTCGGCGAAGGGTGGGAACAGTTGGGTGGAATCGGTCATTTGGACGTGGCTCCAAGTTCGGCGGCGAGCGCCTTGCGGCGCTCGCTGTTCAAAGGGATGTCGTAGGTGATGCGGGCGCCATAGGCGCCGGGGGCGTGGGGGTCGGCGCGGACCTTGTCGAACACCAGCAGGCGCGTGCCGAGGCTGAAGCCTTCGCTCAGGTCGTGGGTGACCATGAACACCGTCAGCCGGGTTTCGCGCCACAGTTCCAGCAGCAGATGGTGCATGTCCCTGCGAATGCCCGGGTCGAGGGCGCCGAAGGGTTCGTCCAGCAGCAACACGCGGGGTTTCATGATCAGGGCCTGGGCGATGGCCAGGCGTTGTTGCATGCCGCCGGAGAGTTGCGCGGGGTACTTGTCCAGGGCGTGGCCGAGGCCGACTTTGTGCAGCAGCGCGGCAGCCTGTTCGCGGGCGTCCTTCCTGGCTTTACCGAACAGCCGGCCCAGCACGCGTGAACGTGGCAGTTCCAGGCCGAGGGCGACGTTGTCGAGCACAGTCAAATGTGGGAACACCGAGTAGCGCTGGAACACCACGCCACGGCTGGCATCGGGCTCGGCGGCGAGGGCCTGGCCGTCCAGCAGGATCTGGCCTTTGCTCGCGGTTTCCTGGCCCAGCAACAGGCGCAGGAAGGTCGACTTGCCACAGCCGGACGTACCGACCAGCGTGCAGAATTCACCCTCGGCGACGTGCAGGTTGAGGCCTTCGAGCACCACTTGGTCGCCATAGCGCTGCCACACATTATTGACGCTGATAAAGCTCATCCCCGCGCTCCTTCGTACCAGGGGAACGCATGCCGGGTCAGGGCCTTGAGGCCCCAGTCCATCAGCCAGGCCAGCAGCGTGATCCACACCACGTAAGGCAAGATCACGTCCATCGCCAGGTAGCGTCGTACCAGGAAGATCCGGTAGCCCAAACCGTCGGTGGAGGCGATGGCTTCGGCGGCGATCAAAAACAACCACGCCGAGCCGAGCATCAGCCGCAGCGAGATCAACAGGCGCGGCAGCAATTGCGGCAATACCACACGCAGCATCAGGGTCCAGGTGGAGGCGCCGAGGGTCTGCGCCTTCACCAGCAGCTCGACCGGAATTTCCCGCGCGCGCTGTTCCAGGTCACGGGCCAGGCAGGGGGTGACGCCGATGACGATCAGCATCACTTTGGACAATTCCCCCAGCCCGAACACGATGAACAGAATCGGCAGGATCGCCAGCGGCGGCACCATCGACAGCACCGTCAGCAACGGTGACAACGGTGCGCCAAACAGCGGCAGCGTGCCGGCGGCGATCCCCAGGCACAGGCCGGCGAGGGCGCTGATACCCAGGCCGATGGCGAGGCGGCGCAGGCTGGAGGCGCTGTCCTGCCACAGTACGTATTCGCCGGTGCGGGTGTCGGCGTTGAAGGCCAAGCGTTTTACCGCGTCAATCATTTGCCCGGCGCCGGGCAGCAGCTTGTCGTTGGGGTTGTCTGCCAGGCGCTCGGCCGAGCCCACGAAGTAGGCAAACAGCAGCAGGGCGAACGGCAGCAGCACCAGCAACAGGCGGCTGGAGCGGTCCGGGTGACGGTTGATCAGGCGCATGGCCGGGTCCTCTTACAGCTTGCCGTCGGCGGCCATCTGCACGTAGCTGGGGTTGAAGTGCAGCTTGAGGTTGGCTTTGTCGCCGCTGGTCACGCCATTGGCGAAGCTCATGCCCACGGCGCTGGTGTCCTTGGCGCCTTCACCCAGCAGGCCGTGTTTAAACGAGAACTCGGCGACTTTGCCCATGGTGGCGGGCAACTGTGCGCTGGTGGCGAAGGCCAGGGCTTCCTTGGGCGTGGCGAACAACTTGGTGGTGTCCAGTTGCGACTGGAAGCCCGCAAGGTCAGTGCCGGAAGCCTTGGCCATATGTTCCAGGGCTTCGGTGCTGGCGGCGCCCTTGGCGTTCATCAGCGCGACCACTTCGAACCAGGCGCCGGTGAGGGCTTTACCCAGCTTGGGGTTGTCTTTGAGGACCTGGGTGTTGACCACCATCATGTCCATGATTTCGCCGGGCACTTTGCTGGAGTCGAACACTTGGCTCACGCCAGGCTTGGCCTTGATCTCCGAGAGCATCGGGTTCCAGGTGGTGACGGCCTGGACCTGGTCGGTGTTGAAGGCCGCTGCGATGTCGGCATCCGACGTGTTGACCACCTTCAAATCTTTTTCGCTTAGGTCCGCCGATTCGAGCGCGCGGGCCAGCAGGTAGTGGGACACCGAGAGTTCCACCAGGTTGACGTTCATGCCCTTGAGGTCGGCCACGGTCTTGCCGGTGCCCTTGATCACCACGCCGTCGTTGCCGTTGGAGAAGTCGCTGACCACCAGTGCGGTGCTGTCCACGCCACCGGCGGCGGGGATGGTCAGGGCGTCCATGTTGGTCATGGTGCAGCCGTCGAACTGGCCGGCGGTGTACTGGTTGATGGATTCGACGTAGTCATTGAGCTGCACCATGTCGATGGTGATGCCGTACTTCTTGGCCCACTTGTCGAGGATGCCTTGGCTGCCGGCATACTCCCACGGCATCCAGCCGGCGTAGATCGTCCAGCACACGCTGAAGTGGTTTTTGGATGCGGCTTGGGCCTGGAAGCTCAGCACGGCGGCAAAGACGGCGGCGAGCAGGGCGGGTAAACGGATTGAGGGCATGGTGCTTCTCCAGTTGATCAAGGGCGAGCAGGAGCAACGCGGCACCGTGAACGGTGGCTTGTCTCCCGGGCTTTTATCCCGCCGTGTAACCTCAACTGGAGGTCGCCAACTCTCGGACCAGCCACTCGCTTTTGGCGAGCCGGAACCCTAGTCGGCCATTGCAAATTGTGGTGCCGCGAACCTGTATCAATCCTGCACGCAAGAGATAAAGCGAGAGTCGTGCCAAGTGGCTTCGACGCCCGGCGGTTCAGCCGGGCGGGTGGGAAAGGAGGGCATAGAAGAGGGCGTTGTGCGCCACGCGGGTGCGTCGGCGCACTGCGATGAGGCGCTTACAGCTGGAACTTACTGACCAGCATATTGAACGAGGTGGCCAGTCGCGACAGGTCCTGGCTGGAGGCGTTGGTCTGGTGCGCACCGGCGGCGGTCTGGGTGGACAGATCCTGGATGTTGAGCAGGTTGCGATCCACTTCGCGGGCCACCTGGGCCTGTTCCTCGGACGCCGAGGCGATTACCAGGTTGCGCTCGTTGATGCTGGACACGCTGGCGGTGATGCGCTCCAGCGCCTGGCCGGCGTTTTGCGCCAGGGTCTGGGTGTTGTTGGCCCAGGTCAGGCTCTTGTTCATGGCAGCCACGGCACCATCGGCGCCTGCCTGCACTTCACCGATCATTTTCTCGATGTCGACCGTGGAGATCTGGGTGCGGTGGGCCAGCGCCCGCACCTCATCGGCCACCACCGCAAAACCACGGCCTTGTTCACCGGCACGGGCGGCTTCGATGGCGGCATTGAGGGCCAGCAGGTTGGTCTGGTCGGCAATGCCGCGGATCACATCAATCACCTTGCCGATTTCGCGCACCTGGTCGGCGAGGTCGGCGACCGATTGGGTCGAATCGTTGATCTCGACCACCATCGATGACATGCCCGACACGGCCTGCTCCACCTGCTGGCGGCCGTCCTCGGCTTCGGCGCTGGCCTGGCGCGACGCCTCGGAGGTCGACACGGCGTTGCTCGCCACTTCGTCGACCGCTGCGGTCATCTGGTTGACGGCGGTGGCGGCTTGTTGGATTTCGTCGTTCTGGCGGGTCAGGCCACGGGTGCTTTCATCGGTGACGGCACTCAGCTCTTCGGCTGCCGACGCGAGCTGGTCGGAAGCGTTGGCGATTTCCATCAGCGTGCTTTTCAGGCCGCCTTGCATATCGGATAAGGCCATCAGCAGTTGCCCGGCTTCGTCGGTGCGGTCGGTCGTGATGGCTTGGGTCAGGTCGCCCTTGGCGATGCGCTGTGCGTTTTCAACCGCTTGTGCGATAGGACGGGTGATCAGGCGCGTGATCAGCACACCGACGATGATCGCAATGATGAAGGCCAGGACAATGCCGCTGATCATCCAGGTCAATGCGCTGCTGCGAAGGTCCTCGGCGGCGACGGCGCCTTCCTTGATCTGGCGGTTATTGGACTCGATCATCACACGGATCAACTCGCGCGCCTGGCGAAACAGTTCATTGTTGGTGCTGTTGAGCTGGGCGCGGGCCTGCTCGACCTGGCCACTGTCGAGCATCGACATGATACGTTCGGAGCTGCTGGTGTAAGTTGGCCAGATCTGGTCGAGCTTGTCGCCTGCTGCCCGTTCGTCGTCTTCCAGGGGCGTGGCACGGTAGGTGGCGTAGGCGCTCTGGCTGCGTTTGAGTTCGTTGGCGATGTCCTGGCGCACACGGTCGCGGTCTTGTTGGGCGACGTCGCCTTTGCTCGCATCCATCAAACGGTACAAACCACGGTTGTGGGCCACCAGGCCATTGAGGGTAGCGGTCGTGTTGCTGACGGACGCCAGGTTATTGGAGAACGTCTGTTCCAATGCATTGGCGAGTCGGACCACGCTTTTGATACCCAGCAGGCCGACCCCGAGGGTGACCAGCGCACACACTAGAAATGAAAGCAGCAGTTTGGTTGAAATTTTCATGGATCGGATCCGGCGAAAGTGGCGAAGGGCGCACGTTAGAGCCTCCCTGGCTTATGCGATGTCATAGTGACATCATCGCAATCTGGAAAGTTTCGGGCCAGAAAAATTTACTGAATCGATAAACCTGGGGGATAGATTTGCGCTATGCGGCAGTGCGTTTAATGGTGTGTGGCCGCAGTTGGCATTGATGTATCAAGTTGTTACCGAAACGCACCAGATTCGGTTTTTGATGTCAGATGTTTCGTCATTCAGTGAAAGCTGAATGCCGCTCCCCAGCGTCGCTGGAGGTGCTCTTTCGCGGTCCAGGAGGCCGCCATGTATCGACGACTGCTGCTCAGCGCTTTACTCGGTCTGACCCTTTCCGCTTGTGTGCCCTACTACGATGGAGGCCAGAGCTATTACCGTTCCGAGGTCTACACCTCACCGGCGCCGGCTTATTACTACGGCGGCGGCACGGCGTATCAATATCGCCGTGATTACTACCCGTCGCCGCGTTACTACGCTCCGGCTCCGCGTTACTACTCGGCGCCTCGCTATTACCCGTCAGGGCCAAGGGCCGGTTATCGGCCTTACCCGAACCAGGGCTGGGGGGATCGTTGGAACAATGGCGGGCATGGACGCGGTGGCGATCATGATCGTGGAGGTGGCCGCGGCGGTCACCGTTGATCGGCCTGTATGACGAGCGGCGCATGAAGCGCCGCTTTTTTATGGGCGCAAAACGTCAGTAATCGGACAAGTCCGCGAGCGGATGCCGGCCTTCCCACGCCTTGGTGAAGTGCGCCTGCACCACGGCGTCGGGGACCGTATTGATGTCCGGCCAATGCCAGTGGGGCGTCTGGTCCTTGTCGATCAACCGCGCGCGCACCCCTTCGCTGAACTCCGGATGGCGGCAGCAGTTCAGGCTCAGGGTGTATTCCATCTGGAACACCTCGGCCAGGGACAGATGACGGGCCCGCTGGATCTGTTCCCACACCAGGTGCGCGGTCAGCGGGCAGCCTTCGCTCAGTGTCTTGCCGGCGCGGTTGAACAGCGGGTCGGCGTGGTCGCGCAGCGGGCTCAAGGCGCGCCAGGCGCTGCGCACATCACCGACGTCCAGCCATTCGTCGATTTGTGCCCGACGTGGCAGCCATTGCGCCTCGGGTTGCTGGGCCACGGCTTCCTGGGCCAGGGCCTTGAGCAGGCTGTTGAGCTGTATCGCGGTCTGTTCCTGCCAGTTCAGTTGCAGCAAACCCTCGAGTAACTCGTCTTGTTGATCGTCACGCAGGAAACGGTCGGCCAGGCCCAGGTCCAGGGCGTCACGGCCGTTGATATGGGCGCCGGTGAGGCCAAGGAATAACCCCAGCTTGCCGGGCAGGCGCGACAGAAACCAGCTGGCGCCCACGTCCGGGTACAGGCCGATGCTGATCTCGGGCATGGCCAGGCGGCTGCTCGGCGTGACAATCCGTATGGCCGCGCTTTGCAGCAGGCCCATGCCACCGCCGAGCACGTAACCGTGGCCCCAACAGATCAGCGGTTTAGGGTAAGTGTGCAAACGGTAGTCGAGGCGATATTCCGCGGCAAAAAACTGTGCGGCCAGGGCTGGCACTTCCCCCGGCTGCTCGCGGCAGGCCTGGGCCAGGCTGCGCACCTCGCCGCCGGCGCAAAAGGCCTTGGGCCCGTTGCCACGCAGCAGCACACAGGCGATGTTCGGGTCTTTGGCCCAAGTGTCCAGGCGATCAGTCAGGGCCAGAATCATCGGCAAGGAGAGGGCATTGAGGGACTTTTCAGCGTCCAGGCTGGCGATGCCAATGCGGGCGCCGCCACTGCCGGTCAGTTCTTCGAAGTGCAGATTCATCGTGACCTCAATCGAGAAGGTGAAGGATCAGTATGATCGCTTCGTGGGAAAGTGCCGGTGGTGTGTCAGATCAATTGACAAGCAGGGCCGGCTTTCCTAGGGTTCGCCTCATTCTTTTCTACAAGACATTTCAACTATGACCGAAGGCGACCGTATCAAACTCGAACCCAGCTGGAAACACGCCCTGCGTGATGAGTTCGATAAGCCCTACATGGGTCAGTTGCGCGAGTTCCTGCGCCAGGAACATGCCGCCGGCAAAGAGATCTACCCGCCCGGTCCGCTGATCTTCAATGCGCTTAACTCAACGCCGCTGGACAAGGTCAAGGTGGTGATCCTCGGCCAGGACCCGTACCACGGCCCCGGCCAGGCCCACGGCTTGTGCTTCTCGGTGCAACCGGGCGTGCCGGCGCCGCCGTCCCTGGTCAATATCTACAAAGAGCTCAAGCGCGACCTGAACATCGACATCCCCAATCACGGCTGCCTGCAGAGCTGGGCCGACCAGGGCGTGTTGCTGCTCAACACCACCATGACCGTGGAACGCGCCAACGCCAATGCGCATGCGGGCAAGGGCTGGCAATTCTTTACCGATCGGATTATCGAAGTGGTCAGCGAACACCAGCCGCACCTGGTGTTCCTGTTGTGGGGCGCCCATGCCCAGGGCAAGCAGAAGCTGATCGATGCCACCAAGCATTTGGTGCTGACGTCGGTGCATCCGTCGCCGTTGTCGGCATATCGCGGATTCCTGGGCTGCGGACATTTCAGCCGCACCAACAAGTTTCTTCAGCAAAACGGCGAAACCCCCATTGATTGGGCGCTACCACCGGTCTGACTGGAACGACCTACCTGTTATTTCCGACAGTATCGGGTAGGTCGTTTTGCGCATTTAATAATCTCCTTGGCCTTGTCGATCTGGCGAACACCAGAACGGTAGTCAATGGTCGATCATCGATTGATTGCTCAAGGAGATTAAACATGTCCGAGTCGAATCTTCCCTCTGACGCCCAGCCCGTTGACCCGCGGCAGCCGGCTGGGGATAAGCGCCCCCCGCGCAAACATTCCGAGTCAATCATGAGTCTGGACAATCCCATCCCGAGCCAGGCACTGCCGTTGCTGTGGGATGAGGCGGCCTACACCCTGCCGGTGAGCCTGCAGGATCAGGTTTTGCTGGTGACGATCGAGAGAGTCTGGCCGGTCCATCATTCCAACTTCGCAGTTCCCACCTTGGTGGAGTACCTCTTGCAGGGGGAGGTCGAACATACGTACACGATCCAGGGGCCGTACGACCCCGACGTGGTGTTTCCATTGACTCAGGCATTACCCGCTCACCTCCTGTCTATCGGGGGCATTCGGCGTTTGAATTATCGAGTGAGCTCGCCGTTTGTGCCGATGACCGAATCCTTCCCGACGTTTATCAATATCGACAAGACCGCGCCCAATTTTGATAACCCCGGCCTGCCGCTGGAGTTTGAGGACGAGGTACTGGTTGAAGTGACGGATGACTATCTGGTCCGCAATGGCGGGGTGCCTGCAATCGTACCGCGGTGGCTGGATATTCGGACTGAAGATGTCGTCAGGTATTACTGGGGCGAATTTCCCGACGTCAACCTGGCGGGTGTCGTTGTTATCGAGCGGTCGCATGTTGAAGGTGCGCCTGTCGAGTTCACCTTTCCCGAGGCATTTGTGCGTACCGGCGGCACGGGGCAACGTTTTGCTTCCTACACCCTGACTGATCGAGCCGGCAGGGTGGGGCCGTTTTCCGAGCCGGTGACGCTGAACGTGTCACTGGCAACGCTGCCCGACCTGCCGCGGCCGTTGGTGCCCTTGGCCGAGGCGGATGGCTTGATCAACCTGGAGGACGTGCGCCAAGGTGTCACAGTGTCGATTCCACAGATCACCGACGCCGCCCCTGGGGACCGCGTTTTTCCGTTCTGGAACACCCATGCCCTTGGACCGATTACCATCGGCGCGGTACAGCAGTGGCCCATTCCAGTGCCGGTGCCCTGGCCGATTCTGGCTGACGGTGGCTTCGACAGTACCTACCCGGTACGGGTGCGCTATCTGTACCTGCGGGGTACGGCATCGAAGAACTCCCCCGACAGCTTCTACCTGGTCGACCTTTCGGTTGCAGGCGTTTCGCCCATTGGCCCTGACCCGATCAATCCCGGGTTGGAGAGGGTCACCGTAAAAGGCCGCTCTGGGGATAATGTTGTTACGGCTGCCGATGAGCCGGGGCCAGTCCCCGTGGAGGTTCCCCTGTTTTTTAACCCAGTCGTGGGTGAGAGGCTGGAGTTGTATTGGGGCAATGATGACACTTATGCCGGCGAGTATGTGGTGCAGCCAGGCGATGTTGCGGGGCAGTTGGTCACGATCCAGGTGCCCTGGACAGTGGTGTCGACCGGCTCCAATCCAGCGCTTGAGGTCTACTACTGGACTGACAATGGCATCAATCGCCAACGCAGTCCGTTCACGCCGGTACGGGTGGAGTTCGATACGTTGATTGGCTTGCTGCGGCCTCGGTTGCTCAATGACAGTACCCGCGACTTTGTTGCCTGCGGCACCATTCCGGAGCCTTGGGAGGGGGTGTTCCTGGGAATAGACTGGAACTCGCAGCATTTCGAGGTCGGCGACACTGTTCGGCTGTATTGGAAAAGCTACCCGAGCAAAAATGGCAATGGGGAACATTTTGATGGCACGGATGTGTGGTTCGATCACACACTGACGAGTGATGATCGTGACATCGGTGTGGCGCAAATCCAGATCCTGCCCTTCAATCCATTGATTACCCTTCCAGGTCTCGTTGCCGAATGGGGGTCTGCAGTTGTTTCTTACCGTCTGTACAAGGCCACGGGGCCTACAGGGATATCGTTGAGGAAGCTGATTTACATCGACCTGAAACGGCCGGGTGGGGGCACCTGCCTGGGACCGTCGAGTAAAATGTGACCTGTGCAAGCAATGACAAAGAAGAGGGCGCAAGCCCTCTTTTTTTCCTTGATTTTCGACCAATGGCGCAGCGTTATTGGTCATGAGGGACTTTCGAGTTGCGAGGCTTATGTCGGGTTAGATTTTATGTCACTAGCAGATTATGTTTGCGCATGAGTGAGTTATTAAAAACAGCCAATCGCAGGTTGTTATCGTCAAGCACATTTTTTCATATTGTGCATCTGTCAGATTTGACAGGCTGTGCCTCGAAGTTGAAAGGCGTTTAATTAATCTGTCCTTGGTTCAATTGCATTGGGCGAGCACAGTCCTTAACCTTTCGAGTACATACCGATGGCAAACTCAAATAACCAAACCCCACCCATTCAGCCGACGGATGTTCTATTGAAACGACATCCGCGAGGTTATTCGCCGGGTGGGGCGTATGCGGTCGACGACTTGCGCGTCGTCAATACGCTCCCTGATGTCCCCGGTGGGCAGCCTAACTTGATGCGGCTGGCCACGCTTTATCAACAGGGTATCCAGTGTGAAATTGATAGCTGGACCGATACCTTTCCGGTTCCGGGTTCCAACCCGGATAATTTGCAGATCTACATTAATGGAACGCCGTATGGTGCGCGTATTCCCTTTACGAAACCGTTGTCCGCGCACACTTGGCCTTATACATTTTCGATTCCGGAACAGGACATTGGCGAGCACGGCGAGAAAAGGCTGAGTTATGAGGTGTTTGTGGGTGTGGGCGCCGATGAGCGTTCGGGCAATACGCGGGTGACGATCGACCGCCTCGATCCCAACGCCCGGATCATCCCCGAAGCTATTGGCCTGCCAGGCTGGGTGGTGGACGGTTTAATCACACTGGAGGGGTTGGCGGAGCACGGCAATCAACTTGAGTTGACCGTTCCCGGCCGCCTTGACCCCCAAGAGGGTGATATGGGGATGGTGTTCTGGGGGTTCCCTAACCCGACTCCCATTTTCAATACGGCTTTAACCCGAACCACCGCACCGTTTATTCTTACGTTGACCACCGCTCAGATTGTGGCGCAAGGCGCCGGCATGAAATATCTCGCCTACCGATATACCGACCGTGCTGGCAACAACACTTCTTGGCCACCGGAACTGACGCCGGTGACGGTAGTGACGGACCCCTTCCCAGCCAACCTGCAACCCCCTCACATTCCAGAAGCGCCTCTTGACCTCACTGATGTGCAACTGGGAAGGGCGGAAGTCTTTATCGATGGCTATGACAATGCCCAAGTGGGTGATGATATCCAGATTGACTTCAACGGCCTGGTGATCACCTATACCTTGCCGTCAGTGTCCTGGCCGCAGAGGGTTCCCATCCCGTGGGATATCCTCAGGGACGCGGGTGGGCTGGACGCTCCCTATCAGGCAGACGTCCGTTACCGGGTGGTTCGTGCAGGGAGCGCTTCGCCCTATTCAACCACCGTCACGGTGGATGTAGACCTGACCTCGGCGGGTGGGATTCCTGAGGACCCGGGCCCTGTCAATCCTAACCTGGACCTGATCGAGATAGAGTCTTCGGAAGGCCTGATCAACGAGATCGGGCCAGGGGACACGGACGATGCTACCGCACGCTTTGCTGTCTACCCCGGAGCGCGCGCAGGGCACAGGATTCAGATCTTCTGGAAAGGCATACCGGCCCTCACGCCGCCCTACATCGTGACATCGGCGGACGAGAGCGCAGCTGAATTCGTAATTACCATCCAGGCAAACGTGATTGCCATGGGCGGTAACGGCGAAAACCTACCGGTGTGGTACGAGCTCAATAACGGGGTCAATGACAACACTATCTCCTCGTTGGAGACGCCGGTTGATGTGTTTGCCAGCCAACTCACCGATCTTGAGCCCATCGTCTTTCCTGATGCGCTACCTGCAGGCGGAGGATTATTCGTCCTCACCTGCGACCAGGGTGTTACCAATGGCATCCGCACGAAGATCCTCGATCCTGAGAACCTGCGTACCGGTGATAAGGTCACTCTGGTGTGGGTGGTCTACGGTCCTGATGATCTTAATTCCACGATCATCACGGTCGATCATGCCTTTGATCCAGTCACGGTCACGGGGGATCACAATGTGCCGGGGCACCCAGGCGAGCTTCGTACCGTGCCTTTCCAGGCGTTTATCCAACCCGTTACGCTAGGCCGTATCGAAGCCTACTATCGAGTTATCAAGGCTGATGGCGTAACACAGGGAGAGTCCGACCCCACAGTGGTGTATTTAACTCGTCGTAGAGGCGATGGGACTATCTGCGGATAATCCATTATTCGCTGTTTGAAATGCACGGACCGGTGAGGGTTGCCTCAACGGTTCGTGTGGTTTTATCACCCCTCCCTAGTTTCCTTTCTATCAAGTCCCCTTTACTGGTGCGTGATTAGGATAAGTCCTACGCGCTCTTGGAATCGGCTGACATGCATCGCCCTCTTCGTTCCGTACTCTTTGCGCCTCTGAAAGCCTGAGTCGATGGTCCTGTAATCGATTGGCTTATTCAGTCATCCGAATAGAGGTACTACCCTTGAGTAACGAAACGTCTTTTCCTTTATCACGACTCGCCACTGCAATTAAGGTAATGGCGGTCATGCCGTTTTCCCTGGTCGCCACACAAGCCTTGGCTGTGGATATTCATCCCGGTCAGAATGTGGTTATCGATGAGAGCTCGCAGCGTGACCGCTATAAAGTCACCGATGCTACGTTGATCGCCGATGGCGCGGATATGGTGAGCGTTACTGCTTACGGCTCGACGTTCAACATGACCGGTGGGCAAGTGAAAACGACCCTCGACGGTGAGGTGGGTGTTGCCCTTTACGGCAGCCAGGCCAACATTGACGGGGCTTATATTTCCAGTGCCGGCGGCGCCGGCATGATTGTGGGTTCCCTGAGCACTCAAGGCTCCAGCGTCCAGGTCAGCAACAGCTTTATTGAAGGCGCAACCGACGGCATCCTGCTCAACGGTTCCAGCACCTTGATGCTGGACCGCACCAATGTCTATGGCGGCAAGACGGGGTTGTCGTCGTATGACGGTCAACTGACGGCCAACAACAGCCTCATCGTCGGCGGCACCAACGGCATTGTGGCCTACCGCCTGCCGACTCAGGACAACCCCTCCGTATTGACCCTCAACAACACCGACGTGGTGGGTGAGACGGGCGCGGCGATCCTGGTGGACTACCCGGGAGGGACCCAGATCAACGTCGCTAACGGCTCTACCCTGGTGGGCGGCAACGGCAATATGCTGGAGCTGACCAACGGCGGCTCCGCTGACATGCACGTCAGTAGCACGGCCCTCAGCGGCAACATTCAAGTCGGCACGGCGAGCGTGCTGGACTTGAGCCTGGACCGCGCGATCATGAATGGCGACGTGATCAACAACGGCGGCACGGCCAGCGTTGGCCTCGACAACGGCTCGATCCTTACCGGCCGCCTGGAGAGTGTCGATAAGCTGGCCATCAACAATGACGCGACGTGGGTGATGGTCGACAACCAGCAACTGGGCGACCTGTCTTTGAGCGGCGGTAACGTCAAGTTCGGTGACCCCGGTACGTTCTACCAACTGGATGTGGACAACCTGTCGGGCAATGGCACCTTCCACATGAGTGCGGACTTCTCCACGTTGACCGGCGACTTCCTCAACGTTACCGGTACTTCGTCGGGTGACCACAAGCTGTTGATCTCCAGCAGCGGCGCCGACCCATTGCGCGATGACCGTCTGCATGTGGTGCATACCGCCGATGGCGGCGCGAGGTTCAGCCTGTTGGGCGATCGTGTGGATGTGGGCACCTATTCCTACAGCCTGATCGACGATAACGAGAGCAAGGACTGGTACCTCGACCCGGACAGCAAAATCATCAGCCCGAGCACCAACTCCGTGCTGGCGTTGTTCAACGCCGCGCCGACCGTGTTGCTGGGCGAGATGACTACCCTGCGTACCCGTATGGGCGAGTTGCGCTTCAGCGACGGCAAATCCGCAGGCCTGTGGACCCGCGCCTATGGCAACAAATACGAGGTGTCCAACGACACGACCGGCCTGGGCTACAACCAGACACAACGTGGTTTCACCCTGGGTGCCGATGTACCGGTAGAGGGGGGCGATGGCCAGTGGTTGATCGGTGCCATGGCCGGTCACAGCAGCTCGGACCTGGACCTGAACCTAGGCAGCAGTGCCACCATTAACAGCTACTACGTCGGCGGCTACGCCACTTGGATGGATGCCGAGAGCGGCTTCTACTTCGACGGTGTGCTCAAGTTCAACCGCCTGCACAACGAGTCCAAGGTGGCTATGAGCGACGGCAAGAAAGCCAAGGGCAATTACACGCAAAACGCGGTAGGTGCATCGGCGGAAGTCGGCCGGCACATCAAGCTGGACGATGATTTCTTCGTCGAGCCTTACGGCAAGGTGGACGCGGTGATTACTCAGGCCCAGAGCTACACGCTGGACAATGGCCTGGATGCCAAGGGTGATCGTTCGAGCACGGTGATTGCCGAATTGGGCACCACGGTTGGGCGCAATATCCAGCTGGAAAGCGGCAGTGTGCTGCAACCGTACTTGAAGGCTGCGGTAGCCCATGAGTTCGACCAGAGCAACAAGGTGTTCGTTAACGATAATGCCTTCAACAACGACCTGTCCGGCTCGCGCTTCAAGGTCGGCGCGGGTGTGGCGATGTCGGTATCGCAGAACCTGAAGCTGCATGCGGACATGGAGCACAGCGTCGGCAAGAATATCAAGCAGCCTTATGGGGTGAACGTGGGGTTGCGGTACGATTTCTAAGTCGGTGAATCCAGGGTTTGGTGGCAGTTAAAACTGTACCGGTAATAGAAAATGCCCCCGCTCGAAAGAACGGGGGCATTTTTTATGGCTTAAAGGCTGACGATAATGACATTGTTGTTTCCGGAATTGGCAACGTACGCCACCCCGCCATCAGAGCTGATAACAATTTCTTTTGGACGATCCAGCGGGTGGGTGGTGGTATTGATTTCTCCAGTGATGAGTCGGGTTGTTGTATCGATGATTTTTATCGAGTTGTCTGCCTGCAGGCACATATAGGCTTTATCCCCCGCTGGCGCAAATGCTATTCCCCAAGGCTGGTGAAGGCTCTCGATCTTCTTGATAAGAGAGGGCGGGGTGGTCGTTGCTGAAAGTATATTAAGGGTGCCATTGGTAGGCGTCGAACCATAGGTTGTCACGTAGAGGACTTCTTCAGTAGGGCTGTAGGCAATACCTTTGGATTCTGTAGATCCATTGTGATAACTGCCTAAAAGCGTGCCGTTAGATTGATTGAACTCACTTACATAGTAACCCGTTGTGTAAAGTCGACTGCCAGAGCGGTTAGTTGTAATCGCATTTGCATAATAGTAGCTGCCGTAGAGATATTTCACGGATGTGTTAGTTGATGTTTCGATTTCTTGTGTAAAAGGGTAGTAGTCATTGCCTACATATAGGCGTGAGCCTGTAGGGTTCAGGCGCATTGCTGAACAAGAAGTATATCCACTAATAGTTTTGGTGGTCTGGAAGTTCTCAGTCTCAATGACAAGCGTCGAAGCCGTTTCAACGGTGACATACAAGGTTTGGTCGTTCGGATGAATGGCTATGCCGCGAGGTGCCGTTGCAAGCGAGATCGTGTGTGTCACTTCACGTGTAGCGGTATCGATGACAGATACCGTTTTACTGCCAAAGTTGGCCACATAGAGTGTCGAATCGTCAGAACTCAGCGCGAGGTGGTTGGGCGTGTTGCCCACCGCGATTGCCCCTTCAACCACTCCCGATGCCTTCTTCACCCTGTACGCCGGCGAAAGTGTCAACGGCGTGGCCGAAAACTTGTACCCGGTGCCATCCAGCGACACCAGCGCCTGGGCTCTGAGCGTGTCACCTTCATGCAGGCTTCGCAGGTAAGTGGCCGGTATTGGTGCCCGGATACGTTTGTCCGTGAACTCCCCGTCGCTGACCGGCACTGCGATCCGTAAGTCCAGATTACTGCTGCTGAGCAGGTCGATCCAAACCGCCTGGCCCTGGCGCATGAACGGCCATCCTTGTACCAGCACGGTATAGGGCTTGCCAGTTTCCACCTGGTTGCCCACCGCTTCTGGAATGGTCACCAGGTCCAGTTCCTGCGGCGCCAATGCTTCGATTTTCAGCGTCAGGTCATCGGACTTGCTGGTCTGGCCGATTTCAATCAGGTTGTAAAACACCGTGCATTCCCCACCCAGGTACATGCCGACAAAGTCGTTGGGCACGGTAAAGCTGGTGTAGTTTCCGCCGGGTTCGGGCCGTGCCGGTTTAATCGGGATATCCGGCGAGCCGCCCCCCGTTTTGCTGATGATGTACACCTTGATATCCGCACTCGGTGGAAGCGTGTCAGTGATCACGCGGATGGTCACGATTTCTGGACGCGGCGGCAGGACGTGCAGTGGGTTGAGCGTGGCGATATCGGTGCCTGTCACCGTGGCCTCGACGACTGTCGGTGCGCGCAGCAGCAGTCTGGACCCGACCCCCATGTTCACCGGCTGCGAGAAGCGCGTCAGTGTGTTATCGCGTTCGCGGGTGTAGTAGATGCGCATGCTCTGGCCCAGGTTGGGCGTAATGAAGCGGCGTTCAAGTGTGAAGGGCAGGTCGCGGCCGACCCAGAAACTTTGGATGGGGAAGCGTTTCGGCGGTTGGGTACCGCCGGGGGCAGTGCCTTCGCAGTGCAGTACGACGGTATCGCCTACGTGGAAGTCGGGATTGCTCTTGACCAGGATCTGGGCATCGTCGAGTGACACGGCCGGGTCGAATTGATACAGCGGTGGGGGCGCTTCTTCTACCAGAGGTTCGGGCAACGAGGCGACCGGGCTGCCGACGTTGTACGTCGCATCCAGCGAGGTGCGGCTGCCCTCGGCGTTGGTTACCTTATAGAGGACCCGCAACGTGCCCCCTTCGAGTTTGGCGATGTCGCCGTTGGGGCCGTTGTTGAGTCGGAACAGGATAGCGCCGGTGCCCGCCGGCTTGTCGATTTCCCTGTAGTAGCGACTGCCATTGGCGTAGGTGCCGTCGAGGATCAGGGTAATCAGGTCGAACGGATCCCGACCGTCATATGCCAGCACTTCGACGTTGACAGCCAGCAGTTGTGGGTCGATCACATCCCCATTGGCTTCGATGACGATGGGCGCACGTAGGTCGGTTTCGATGGGCGTACCGATCACCTGCACGATGCTGCTTTCGGATGGCCGGTTCGGCACGCCGCTGCGCACGCGTTCGTAGGACAGCTGGAAGCGTCCTCCGATCAGCTTGCGCAAGTCTTCGTTAGGGCAAGGGATGATGACAAAGCTGGGAGCTGTCAGGGGCGGGGAATCATACGTGGTGATAATGAGGTTTCCGCTGACCGTACGACCCACGACGGTGGCTCGCACGATGTCACCGGTCATGAAGTTCGGAGACGGAGTGGATACGAAGATGCTCGCATTCGCGCCATTGAGTCCATCGTGGTTGAGCGTGCCCGCGGGTGCTTCCAGGACAAACGCCGCCGGCAGCAAGGGCTCGGCGCCATCGTTGAGACGGACATTGAGCAACTGTGGCGGCGACCATCCTTGAGAGGCGTTGCCCACTTCATCGATGACCTCGTATTCGCACACATGCGAACCGCTGCCGACTTGCTGCCAGAACCCGTAATAAAGTGTGACGGTGATATCGCCACGGCCAGCCGCCTGGGCGTCGGAGAGGGGCGGAATGGGTGCAAATGCCCCGCCAATGCTCAGGCGAATACGGTCGCGTGTTGCGCGGTAAGTGTTGGCGGGCTGGCCGTCATCGACCGGGTAGAACCTGAATGTAACGGGCACGCCGTGCTGCGCATCGGCATCGGTCACGCCGAAATCAACGATTGCCTGTGGAAATACCGGCATGGGCAGGTTTTCATTCTGCAGGGTGCTGGCAATGGGATTACGGCCAGCAGGCGGGACGGTATCGACCTTCAATCTTAACCGAGTGGTTTCTTCGGAGCCCCCTCCAGTGAACGTGGCCCTCATGAACACCGGGGTGACCGTGCCGTCGGTCAGACGTGAACGACGGATATAGAGCGGAATTGCCCGGCCTTTTGCGACATCATCACTGGTCACGTTGTAGATAGCGGCCGGCACGACCGTGTCAACGCAAAACAACTCGATGAAATCGCCATCAGCCATATCCAGGTAAGGCAAGAGGATGCATAGCAGGCCCGCCTCACGGTGTACTTCCAGTGCCGCTTTGTTGATGCCGCCATCAAAGCCTTGAACACCGGATGTCAGCCCCGGAATGTAAAGGGGCAGGCTGGAAAACGGCACCCTGGCGAAGTCTGCCGGGGTCAGCACGTCTTGAGTTGACTGGGGGGGCGCGAAGTATTGGGGGAGCAGGCGTTGGGGGGCGGACAGGTCCACATCCAGCTCGTCTTCATCGTCGGCATTCGGAGGTGCTGGAGTCACGGCAGGAAGGTGGGCGGATTGCAGATCGGTACTAAGATCAATATCAAGACTCATGATAGCTAATCCTTTGTCATGCACGAGGGATACGACTGGAATGTCGATTGCGCATTCGTCGTTTCAGCAACTTAGCGCCGCCCCAGGCAGCGTGGATAGCTGTGAGAAATGACAGTGCCGACCAATGGTCAGTGGCCCGGAACGGGCCCTTGATACAGAAGGGTTATGGCTGCCGGTTCCAGTGCCGGAAGAGTGGCTCCGCCAGGAACAGCACAAACAACAAGCGCATTACCTGCATCGCCGTCACCAACGGCACCGACAGTTGCAGGGTCTCGGCCGTGAGGCTCATCTCGGCAATCCCGCCGGGCATCATGCCCAGGGTCAGCGAGCGCAGGTCCAGATGGGTGAGAGCGCTCAAGCCCACTGCCGCCAACGTTGCCAGCGCCATGGTCAAGGCCGTGCCGATCAAGGTGCGCCCCATGAACGACGGCGCTCGACGGAAGAACTGCCGATTGAAGTGGCAGCCCAACCCGCTGCCGATCAACCATTGGCCGATCTGGCTGCCACCGTCGGGCAGGCCGATATGCAGGTCCCACACCACGCTGGCCGTGGCACTGACCAGCAATGGGCCGAACAACCACGGGTTAGGCTGATGCAAGCGCTGCCAGCCCCAGGCCACCAGAGCACCGACTGGAAACAGCACCGCCAGCCACGCCCAACTTACCGGCGCCGGATGAAACTGCGGCGCACCGCCGTCCAGCAAATACTTGAAGATCGCCGGCACACACAGCACCACCACCAGCACGCGCAAACTCTGCCCGGCCGCCACGCGGCTGAGCACCGCGCCATTGCGTGCGCCGAGGTTGACCATCTCCCCGGAACCGCCCGGCATGCTGGAGAAAAACGCCGTGGCGCGGTCTTCACCACTGCGGCGCATCAACCACACGCCCACCACGCTCGACAGGCTGGTGACCAGCGCACCGAAGAAAATCAGGCCGAAGTGGCTCATTACCTGCTCGATCACCACCGGGGTGAAGTGCAGGCCGATGCCGATGCCCACCACCCATTGGCCGCATTTGCGCCCGCCGGGAATCTCCGCCAATTGCCACGGCGTGAGGCAACGCACGAGGATAATCGCCAGCAATGAGCCGACCATGTACGGCAAAGGCCAGCCGACCAGGCTGGCCAGGTAACCGCCGGCCAGACCGACCAGCGGTGTTCCCCACCAATGTTTAAAGGTGACCTCAGACATCGGCCACGGCACGACGCTGTTGGGCACGTTTACGCCAGATACGCAGCAACGGTACAAACAGCATGATGGCGGTCAGCACCCAGACGCCAAAAGTGATCGGGCTCGACCACAGGATTTCCAGCGCACCGTTGGAGATCGACAGCGCGCGGCGCAGGTTTTGCTCCATCAGGCCGCCGAGGATAAAGCCCAGCAGCACCGGCGACAGCGGGAAGTCCAGCTTGCGCAGGATGTAGCCGAAGATACCGATACCGACCATCAGGAACAGGTCGAAGGTGGTGGCGTGGACCGCGTACACACCGATCGCGGTGATGATCGCGATCACCGGCACCAGCGCCCAGTTCGGCACGGCGAGGATGCGCGTGAAGATGCGGATCATCGGGATGTTGAGGATCACCAGCATGATGTTGGCGACAAACAACGAGGCGATCAGGCCCCACACTAGGTCAGGTTGCTGTTGGAACAGCAGCGGGCCGGGGGTGATGTTGTACAGCGACAGGGCGCCGATCATCACGGCGGTGGTGCCCGAACCGGGAACGCCGAGGGTCAGCATCGGCACCAGGGCACCGCAGGCGGACGCGCCGATCGCGGTTTCCGGTGCAGCCAGGCCGCGCATGTCGCCCTTGCCGAATTTGCCGCTGGCACCGGCCAGGCGTTTCTCGGTCATGTAGGCCACGGCCGAGGCCAAGGTGGCGCCCGCGCCGGGCAGCACGCCCATGATGAAACCAAGCAGGCCGCAACGGATGTTCACCACGAACACCGAACCTGCTTCCTTCAGGTTGAACATCATCCGCCCGGTGGCTTTCACCGCTTCCTGGCCACGGTGGGTTTTTTCCAGCAGCAACAGGATCTCGCTGATGGAGAACAAGCCCAGCACCAACACCACAAACTGGATGCCGTCGGTGAGGTGGATGTTATCGCCGGTAAAACGGTACACGCCGCTGTTGGCGTCGATGCCCACGGCCGAAAGGAACAGGCCGATCAGCGCCGCCACGAAGGTCTTCAGCGGCTTGTCACCGGCCATGCCGCCCAGGCAGACAATCGCGAACACCATCAGCACGAAGTATTCCGCCGGGCCGAAGGCAATCGCCCATTTGGCCAGCAGCGGCGCAAACAGCACCATGCCGCAGGTGGCGATAAACGCGCCGATGAACGAACTCCACGCGGACAACGACAGCGCCACACCGGCCAGGCCTTTGCGGGCCATCGGGTAGCCGTCGAGGGTGGTCATCACGGTGGAGGCTTCGCCCGGGATGTTCAGCAGGATCGAGCTGATACGGCCGCCGTATTCGCAGCCCAGGTACACGGCCGCCAGCAGGATCAGCGCCGATTCCGGTGGCAGGCCCAGGGCGAATGCGATGGGGATCAACAGCGCCACGCCATTGATCGGGCCCAGGCCCGGCAACAGGCCGACCACGGTGCCGATCAGGGTGCCGCACAGGGCGGTCACCAGGTTGTAGGGGGACAGTGCAACGCCGAAGCCCTGGCCCAAATAGCCGAAAGTATCCATATCAGTTCTCCAGAACGTCGAGCAGGCCGAGGGGCAGCGGAACATCCATGGCTTTATCGAACAGCAGATAAAGACCGATGGCCATCAGGCTGACGATCACCACGCTGGGCACCCAGCGGCCGCCATACAGGCGCGCCATGGGGATGCCGATCAGCATGCTGCTGAGAATGAAACCGAGCGGTTCGAAGGTGGCGGCAAACACGATCAACAGCGCCACGCAGATGCAGATCTTGACCAGCGTGGCGCGGTCCAGCGCGGGTTCTTCTTCAGTATGTTTGGTCGGCTGCGGGCGGATCAGCATATAGATCAGCGCCAGGCTCATCAGCCCGAGCATCAGCAGTGGGTAGGCCCGAGGCCCCACCGGCTCGTAGGAAAAAGCCGCCTGATACGGCCAGGCCATCAGTGCCAGGCCGGCACAGGCCAGCAACAGCACTGCGGCAAAAATGCGTTGTAAGAGCATGTAGAACTCCTGGGCCACACCCGCTGTGGAGGAGGGCGTGGCCGCGCAAGGAAGAAGGGGCGATTACTGGATCAGGCCGAACTCTTTGGCCAGCACTTTGTAGTCAGCCACCTGTTTCTTCACGTAGGTGTCCAGCTCCGGGCCGGTCATGGCGAACGGGAACAGCTCGCGCTGGTCACGCAGCTTGGCGAAATCCTCGGAAGCCAGCAGTTTGTCGAAGGCCTCCTTCCACCAGGCGTAGTCGGCATCGCTGACTTTTGGCCCGAGGTAGAAGCCACGCACCACCGGCCAGACGATGTCGTAGCCTTGCTCTTTGGCGGTCGGAATATTCTTCATTTCCGGTTCGTCCAGGCGCTCCTCGGAGAACACCGCCAGCAGGCGCATGTCGCCGCTGAGGATGTGCGGCATGGAGTCGGAGATGTCGGTACTGCCGACCTGGATATGCCCACCGAGCAGGGCGGTTGCGATTTCACCGCCGCCTTCGAGCGCCACATAGCGCAGTTCGCGTGGGTTGATCCCGGCGGCCTTGGCGATCAGCGCGGTTTGCATCCAGTCCTGGCTGCCGACGGTGCCGCCGGAACCGATCACTACGCTGCCCGGATCTTTCTTCAGGGCTTTAACCAGGTCGTCGAGGGTCTTGTAGGGCGAATCGGCTTTAACGGCGATGGCGCCGTAGCTGGTGCCGACTGCGGCCAACCAGCGTACGGCGCTCTCATCGAAGCGCCCGAACTTGCCCTGGGCCAGGTTCAACAGTGAACCGCTGGACCAGGCCACCAACGTACCGCCGTCCGCAGGACGCTGGGCCACCACCGCGTTATAGGCCACCGCGCCCACGCCGCCTGGCATGTAGGTCACGCGCATCGGCTTGCTCAGCAACTTCTCGTTGACCAGCGCGCTTTGCGCCAGTTTGCAGGTCAGGTCAAAACCGCCGCCAGGGGAGGCCGGGGCGATGCACTCCGGGCGTTTGGGTTCGTCGGCGGCCAGCAGGTGGCCGGCGAACAGCATGCAGCCGGCGGCGAGGGCAAATTTACGCAGTGAAGGGGTCATGGTGATCTCCGTCGTTGTTGTTATGAGTGGCTTACCAGGCACTACTTACCAGAGCGCAACGCTGTAGCTGACCAGCAGGCGCATTTCATCCGCATCACGGGCTGAATAGTTGGAGCGGTACGTGGCATTGCGCAGGCGTACGGCGACATCCTTGAATGTGCCGCTTTGCACCACGTACTTGATCTCGCTGTTGCGCTCCCATTCCTTGCCGGTGTCGCCGTTCCTGAGCTTGATATTGTCACCCGACAGGTAACGGCTCATGAAACTCAGGCCGGGAATGCCCAGCTTGGTGAAGTCGTAGTCGTAGCGCGCCTGCCAGGAGCGCTCTTCGGCGCCGGCAAAGTCGTTGATCTGCACGAAGTTGACCAGGTACGGGTCGCTGCCATCCACATAGGGAAAGGCGCTGTCGCCGGACATATGCTGGTAGCCGGCGCTGAGCTTATGGCCATTGAGGGCATAGCTGAACAGGCCGTTGAGGGAGGTGTTGTCGATCTTGCCGCCACGGGCTGCGCCTGTGTCATCGCTGAGCGCCAGGCGCAGGTCGGTGGCGAAGGTGCCGGGGCCCATCGGACGCGCGGCGACCAGGCCGAGGAAGTGCTGGCGATACACGTCATCGAGCTGGGCAAAGTGGTAGCTGCCGGTGATCTTGTCGGCGAACTTGTAGTCGACGCCGCCGAAGTTGAAATGCTTGCCGGTGGCACCGCTGAGGAAGCGGCTGTTCTTGTTGTTGAGGGCGATGTCTTCGTAGTTGCTGTCGTCGCGGTCCTTGGCTTTGTCGAGACGGCCACCGGTGAAGACCAGGTTCTTGAATTCCTTGGAGGTGATCAGGCCACCGTTGAAGGTCTGCGGCAGGATGCGGCCGTCGTTGGGCTTGAGGACCGGCAGCTCGGGCATCAGCGAACCGATCTTCAGCTCGGTGGCGGAAATCTTCACTTTGCCGGTCAGGCCCAGCTTGGAGTACTCGTTGGCGGCGCGGCCATCGTCGTGGGTGGGCAGCAGGCCGGTGCCGGTGCGGTCGGGGCTGGAGTCGAGCTTGACCCCGAGCATGCCCAGTGCATCCACGCCAAAGCCGACGGTGCCGTCGGTGTAGCCCGATTGCAGGTTGAGCATGAAGCCCTGGGCCCATTCGTCGCGCTTGGATTGCTGCGCGCTGGTGCCGTCGCGAAAGTCGCGGTTGAAGTACATGTTGCGGGTTTCCAGGGTCGCGCTACTGTCTTCGAAGAAGGCAGCCTGGCCAAGCGGCGAAAAGCCGGCAAGGGCAGCGGCACTGGCAAAGGCGGTGTGGGTCAGGCGGGAAATACGAACAGGCGGGCAAGCCTGGGGCTGTGTCGACAGCATCGTGGTGCACTCCGTTATTGTTCTTATTTTGGCGAAAACGCTTCGAGGCGTTTTTCGGGCGCGACCCATCAGGTCGCTCGGCAGGCAGTACCTACCGTGGCTTGATGCTAAAGGGCGAAGCTTTCACTAACCTTTCAGCGGTCTTTCAATGTTTTCAGGCTTCACAGGGCAGTCGGCGCCTGTAAACTGCCCGGCAAAGCGTGGCGCCGACCACGTCCGAATAAGGTGGAAATCCATGCGTGTCCTTCTGGTTGAAGACCATCTGCAACTCGCCGAAAGCGTCGCCCAAGCGCTCAAGAGCACGGGTTTGACCGTTGACGTATTGCATGACGGCGTGGCCGCCGACCTGGCCTTGAGCAGTGAGGATTACGCGGTGGCCATCCTGGATGTGGGCCTGCCCCGCATGGACGGTTTCGAGGTGCTGGCGCGCTTGCGGGCGCGTGGGAAAAACCTGCCGGTGCTGATGCTGACCGCGCGCAGCGATGTGAAGGACCGCGTGCATGGCCTGAACCTGGGCGCCGATGATTACCTGGCCAAACCGTTCGAACTGACCGAACTGGAGGCGCGGGTCAAGGCGCTGCTGCGCCGCAGTGTGTTGGGCGGCGAGCGCCAGCAGGCCTGCGGTGTGCTGGTCTATGACCTCGACACCCGCCGTTTCACCGTGGGCGGCGAGCTGATGACGTTGACCTCCCGCGAGCAAGCCGTGCTCGAAGCGCTGATCGCCCGACCAGGCCGGGTGATGAGCAAGGAGCAACTGGCTTCCCAGGTGTTCGGCCTGGACGAAGAGGCCAGCCCCGACGCCATCGAAATCTACGTGCACCGTCTGCGCAAGAAGCTCGATGGTCACCCCATCGCCATCGTGACGTTCCGCGGTCTCGGCTACCTGCTGGAAGCCCGCGATGCATAAGCCCAGCAGCCTGCGCTGGCGCCTGCTGTGGAACCTGGCGCTGCTGCTGGTGCTGTTGATGCTCGCCAGTGGCATGAGTGCCTACTGGAACGGCCGCGAGGCGGCCGACACCGCCTATGACCGCACGTTGCTGGCCTCGGCGCGTACCATCGCCGCCGGCCTGACCCAAGTGGACGGGACTCTCAGCGCCAACGTGCCCTATGTCGCCCTGGACACCTTTGCCTACGACAGCGCCGGGCGCATCTATTACCAGGTCAATGACATTGATCAGAAGCTGATTTCCGGCTACGAAAACCTCCCCGGTCCGCCCCCCGGCACACCGCGCACCGACGATTACCCGGCGCTGGCGCGTTTCTACAACGCCAAGTACCAGGGCCAGGAAGTGCGGGTGGTCAGCCTGCTCAAGGCGGTCTCCGAACCGAACATGAACGGCATGGCGGAAATCCGCGTGGCCGAAACCGATGAAGCACGCGTGAGCATGGCCCGCAGCCTGATGGCTGACACCTTGCTGCGCCTGGGCATGCTCGCCATCGGCGCCTTGTTGCTGGTGTGGTTCGCCGTCAGCGCCGCCTTGCGCCCGCTGGAGCGCCTGCGCACGGCGGTGGAAGAGCGCCAGCCCGACGACTTGCGGCCGTTGCCGCTGGTGGAGGTGCAGCATGAATTCGGCCCGCTGGTGCGTTCCCTCAACCACTTTACCGAACGCCTGCGCGGCCAGTTCGAGCGTCAGGCGCAGTTTATTGCCGATGCATCCCATGAACTGCGTACCCCGTTGGCGGCGCTCAAGGCGCGCCTGGAACTGGGCCTGCGCGCCGAAGACCCCGCGACCTGGCGCAGTACCCTGGAAACCGCGGCCCAAGGCACCGATCGGTTGACCCACCTGGCCAATCAGTTGCTATCCCTGGCGCGCATCGAAAACGGTGCCCGGGCGATTGCCGAAGGTGGCGCGCAGTTGCTCGACCTCAGCCAATTGGCCCGTGAACTGGGCATGGCCATGGCGCCGTTGGCCCATGCGCGCGGCGTGGCACTGGCGCTGGAGGCGGATGAACCGGTGTGGTTGCGTGGCGAGCCGACGCTGCTCAACGAGCTGTTGAGCAACCTGGTGGACAACGCCCTGGCGCACACGCCGCCGGGTGGCAACGTGATCCTGCGGGTGACGGCGCCGGCGGTACTGGAAGTCGAGGATGACGGCCCCGGTATTCCGCTGGATGAGCGCGACCGGGTGTTCGAGCGCTTCTACCGCCGCAGCCAGCAAGGCATGGGCTCAGGCCTGGGGCTGGCGATCGTCGGCGAAATCTGTCGCGCGCATCTGGCGCAAATCAGCCTGCATGACGGCGAGCAGGCGGGGTTGAAGGTACGGGTGAGTTTTATCGCGGGTTGATCAATCGAACATCGCGCGCGCTTCATCCAGCTCTGCGCGCAGCTTCTCGCTGTAAGGGTCAACGCGCAGTTTCTTCATGGCGGGCACGCTGGACACGTCCACCTTTGCCAGGGGGTGGTCGGTGCCGTGATGGCAATACAGCACGGCAATCTGCACTACGTCGATGTAGTCGAGGCTGGCTGAATCGCGTTCCAGGTTCAGGTACTGGCCCGGCAGTTTCGCCAGCATTTCCGGGAAGTCCCAGCCACTCAGCAACTTGTCGCCCAGCACCGGGTGGATGCTGTCGATCACGTGGTTGAGGCTGACCGGGTCTGACAGCAGCTCATAGTGGTCTTCGGCGTAGGTCAGGATCGGCAGCACGCCGATCTGATGCACCAGGCCGCCCAGCGCTGCCTGGTCCGGCTTGAGCTGGCTGTGGTTGCGGCACAGGGCGTAGCTGACGCCCGCCACTTCCAGGCTGCGGCGCCACACATCGCGCATTTTCTGTTCGACCACCTCGGAACGGGCGTGGAAGATCTGCTCCATCACCAGGCCGATGGCCAGGTTGCTGCTGTAGTTGGTGCCCAGCCGGGTGATGGCGGTGTGCAGGTCGGTGACTTCCTGGGTGGCGCGCAACAGCGGGCTGTTGACCACTTTGATCAGGCGCGCCGACAACGCAGTGTCGCGGCCGATCACTTTACTCAAGTGGCTGATGCTGATTTCCGGGTCTTCAGCGGCCTGACGGATGTTTAGGGCCACTTCCGGCAATGTCGGCAGAACCAGGTCATCGTTGTCGATGGCCTTAACCAACGCCTGTTGGATTTTTTCCGCCAGTTTGCTCATTCATGCTCTCTAGGGTGTTGCAGAAAAATACGGCGACTAACGCTGGATCTCACGATCGCGGTCAAGCGTGTAAGGCAGGTCAAGCAACTGCAAACCGGGGCCTTCCGCCGTGCCTAAGTGCACATCGCCACTATCGGCAGCTTCGGCTTGCAATACCGCCAGAAGTTCAATCGCCTGGTCAGCTTTTGCTGCAATCACCACTTCGCCGATCGCACTGTTGTGGCTGGGGGAAAACAGCGGGGTGCCTGGCTCGGGCATTTCAGCCGCGTTCAGGCTCAAGCGGTACAGGCGACGCTTGAGTTTGCCCAGGTACTGCATGCGCGCGACGATTTCCTGGCCGGTGTAGCAGCCTTTCTTGAAGCTGACGCCGCCCACGGCCTGCAGGTTGAGCATCTGCGGGATGAACAGTTCGCGGGTCTGGGGCATGACCTGGCCGATACCGGCGCGGATCTGGCCCAGCAGCCAGTTATTCAAATCGGTTTGTGTCAGCTGTGCGGCCAATTGGCTGCGTACGCTGTCGGCTTGCCCGGCAGGTACCCAGAGTTCGGCGCGGGCGGGGGAGACGCGGATGGCGATCAGGTGTTCGGTACGGGCAACGCTGTCCGTCTCGGCAGGCAGCTCAAGGCCAAGGCCGGTCAGCGCCTGATCGCCATCGATCACACCGAAACGCACCCAGGCGGCGCTTTCGTCGGTGAGCTTGGACTTGGAGAACACCGCGTATTTCTTCAGGTCCGCCAGTTGCGGTTCGAGCAGCTCGGTGGCCATGGCCAGGAGTACGCCGTCGCCCTGCAACAGGATACGGAAGCTCGACTGCATGCGGCCTTTTTGTGTGCAGCGCGCACCGAGGCTGGCCTGGGTGTCGCTCAGGTAATTGAGGTTGCAGGTGAGTTGTCCCTGCAGGAACTTGGCAGCGTCGGAGCCGCGGACGGCGAGAACGCCTTCGTGGGATAGGGGGCAGAAGAAAGCAGAGTCAGCCATGGGTCATCGCAGGTCAAAAAGTCATGGGTGCATCATAGAGGGGCGCTCGGCAAATGGATAGTTTACGTATGGGGCGACCAAGGCCGACTGTTCCGGTGCCGTCGGGCCTGTATACTTGCGCTCTATTTGAGGAGCGCTCCATGGTCGAAGATGTAGAAATCAATCGCCTCTACTGGCACAGCCGTCGTGGCATGCTTGAGCTTGATGTGTTGCTGGTGCCTTTTACCAAAGAGGTATACGCGACGCTCAATAAGGAAGATCGCGATCTCTACGTCAGGCTGCTGACTTGCGAAGATCAGGACATGTTCGGTTGGTTCATGGAGCGCGCAGAGTCCGAAGACCCTGAGCTGCAGCGCATGGTCCGGATGATCCTGGATCGTGTCCAGCCCAAGTAATCGATTCGAATGCCGCTGGCAGGCCTCACGGCTGTTGCTGGCGGCGTATCTCCTTGCCCAGCTGTTCGCGCTGGGTGCGCTGTTGTTTCTCGATCTGCACTATTCAAGCCTCGGCATGCTGTTGTGCCTGGCTCACGCCGGGTGGGTGTTGCCGCGTCATATCCTGCTGACTCACCGTTCATCGATTCGTGGCCTGCGTCGCGATGAAGATGGCTGGCAGTTATTCAGCAGGGAGCGCGGTTGGCATAGCGTGCAACTGCGCCCCGACAGCGTGGCGTTGCCGCTGATTGTCGTGTTGCGCTATCGCGTGCAGGGCGAGTGGTGGGTGCGTTCGGTCTGCGTGCCGACGGATTCGCAGGCCGCCGATGTACACCGGCGCCTGCGGGTTCGCTTGAAGTTCAGCCGCCGTAGGTGGTTGGCACCAGAATAGTGTCGCGGGCCTCGGGCAGCATCTGCGGGTAGTCGAGGGTGTAATGCAGGCCCCGGCTCTCTTTGCGTTCCATGGCCGAGCGGATCATCAACTCCGCGACTTGGGCCAGGTTGCGCAGTTCGATCAGGTCACGGCTGACCTTGTAGTTGCTGTAGAACTCATCAATCTCATCCAGCAGCAATCGCACCCGGTGTTGCGCCCGTTGCAGGCGCTTGTTGGTGCGCACGATCCCCACGTAGTCCCACATGAAGCGCCGCAGCTCGTCCCAGTTGTGGGCGATGATCACGTCTTCGTCCGAATCGGTAACCTGGCTGGCATCCCAGCGGGGCAGGGCGGCCGGTACGGGAATGCGTGGCAGTTGTTCGAGAATGTCCGCTGCCGCCGAGCGGGCGTACACGAAGCATTCGAGCAGCGAGTTGCTGGCCATGCGGTTGGCGCCGTGCAGCCCGGTGAAGCTGGTTTCGCCAATCGCGTACAGGCCGGGTACATCGGTACGGCCATGCTGGTCGACCATCACGCCGCCGCAGGTGTAGTGCGCAGCCGGCACCACCGGGATCGGGCCTTTGGTGATGTCGATGTTGAACGCCAGGCAGCGCTCGTAGACGGTCGGGAAGTGGGTCTTGATGAACGCTTCGGGCTTGTGGCTGATGTCCAGGTAGACGCAGTCGACACCCAGGCGCTTCATCTCATGGTCGATGGCGCGGGCGACGATATCTCGCGGTGCCAGCTCGGCGCGCGGGTCGAAGCGCTGCATGAAGCGCTCACCGTTCGGCAGCTTGAGGTGTGCACCTTCGCCGCGCAGGGCTTCGGTGATCAGGAAACTCTTGGCCTGCGGGTGATACAGGCAGGTGGGATGGAACTGGTTGAATTCCAGGTTGGCCACCCGGCAGCCCGAGCGCCAGGCCATGGCAATGCCGTCGCCGCAGGCGCCGTCGGGGTTGCTGGTGTAGAGGTAGACCTTGGCGGCGCCACCCGAGGCAAGAATGGTGAACCGCGCGCCGTAGGTGTCGACTTCGCCGCTGGTGCGGTTGAGCACGTAGGCGCCGAGGCAGCGCTCGCCGTCCAGGCCCAGGCGTTTTTCGGTGATCAGGTCGACGGCGACGCGTTGCTCCAGCAGTTCGATGTTGGGGCGTTGGCGGGCCTGGTCGAGCAAGGTCTTGAAGATCGCGGCGCCGGTAGCGTCGGCGGCGTGGATGATACGGCGATGGCTGTGGCCGCCTTCGCGTGTCAGGTGGAATTCGAAGCCGCTGTCGTCGCTGCCGGCGTGGTCGTCGCGGGTGAAGGGCACGCCCTGGTCGATCAGCCATTGGATCGCCTCGCGGCTATGCTCGACGGTGAAGCGCACCGCGTCCTCGTTGCACAGGCCGCCGCCGGCGTTGAGGGTGTCTTCAACGTGGGATTGCACCGTGTCGGTGTCGTCCAGCACGGCGGCGACACCGCCCTGGGCCCAGAATGTCGAACCGTTGGCCAGGTCGCCTTTGCTCAGGACTGCAATGCGCAAGTGGCTGGGAAGGGTCAGCGCAAGGCTCAAGCCGGCCGCGCCGCTACCGATCACCAGGACATCGTGTTGAAACTGTTGGCTCATTTGAAGGATTCCGCAAAAAGCGATCCACAGGGCTGGCGCAAACAGGACGCCTGGATCGGCGAATCAAAGGGTCACACGGGCCACTAGTATATAGAGGGGGGGACCGGCACAATAGCCGGGCATTCGTGGCAATGTGAGATTACGGTGCGCGGCTCGGGTAAAATCACCCGGTTATTGAGGCGGGAACTTTTTGCATAGGCCTCTACTCAATAGCAGGTTGCCCGAAAGCTGGGAAAACGTTGAGTTTATTGGCCCGTCGGGAGCATTGGACGCGTCAGAAAACCGACGACAAGATTATTCGCGCAGCCGGCGTTACCCGCGCTGCGTTTTTCGTGTGTGCCAAATCAGTGCATGCCGGAAACTTGCTTGGAGGGGGAGAACTTTTGCGAAAAGTCCGAGTCTATGTTTGCAAGCCTGATCGTTTAGTTATGCAAGCCTCCTTCAAGTACAACGAGGAGTGTTCATGCTAACCCAGGAAGAGGATCAGCAGCTGGTCGAGCGCGTTCAACGCGGCGACAAGCGAGCATTTGATCTGCTAGTGCTGAAATACCAGCACAAAATTCTCGGGTTGATCGTGCGGTTTGTGCACGACACCCATGAAGCGCAGGACGTTGCACAGGAAGCCTTTATCAAGGCATATCGTGCACTGGGCAATTTTCGCGGTGATAGTGCGTTTTACACGTGGCTTTACCGCATCGCCATCAACACGGCGAAGAACTATCTGGTGTCTCGCGGACGCCGCCCACCGGATAGCGATGTAAGTTCAGAAGATGCAGAATTTTACGATGGTGATCACGGCCTCAAAGATCTCGAGTCGCCGGAGCGTGCATTGCTGCGCGACGAGATTGAAGGCACCGTTCATCGCACAATTCAGCAACTGCCAGAAGATTTACGTACGGCGTTAACTTTACGTGAATTCGATGGTCTGAGTTACGAAGACATTGCGAGCGTCATGCAGTGTCCGGTGGGGACTGTAAGGTCACGGATTTTCCGGGCCCGGGAAGCCATCGATAAAGCCTTGCAACCGTTGTTGCAGGAAAACTAAAGACAGCGGCGACAGCCAAGAGAGGAACCGCCATGAGTCGTGATGCCCTGCAGGAATCGCTGTCCGCAGTGATGGATAACGAAGCGGATGAACTGGAACTTCGTCGGGTGCTTAATGCATTTGATGATGCCGAAACCCGTGATACCTGGTCTCGTTACCAAGTCGCTCGGGCGGTGATGCACAAGGATCTTCTAATCCCTCGTCTGGATATTGCTGCGGCCGTTTCTGCCGCGCTGGCTGATGAAGCCGTTCCGGCAAAAGCTACTCGTGGCCCTTGGCGCAGCCTGGGTCGCCTGGCAGTTGCTGCCTCGGTAACTGTTGCAGTGCTGGCCGGTGTTCGCCTGTATAACCAGGACGAAATCGCCGGTGCCGAACTGGCCCAGCAGACTCAGCAACCGGTCATGGCCGGTCCGCAAGTCAAAGGCCCAGCGGTTCTGGCCGGCTACAAGGAAAGCTCTGATACCACCGGCCCTATGGCTAACGGTGTGTTGCAAGGGCAATCCGGCTGGCAGGACCAGCGTCTTCCAGGCTACTTGCGCCAACACGCACAGGAATCCGCTTTGAAAGGCACTGAAAGCGCTTTGCCATACGCTCGCGCTGCAAGCCTGGAAAACCGCTGATACGTTAAGGAGCCCTATGCGCGCCATACCGCTCCTTACGCTATTGCTCAGTGGTTGGTTTGCACTCCCCGCCCATGCCGATGAAGCCCAAGACTGGCTAACTCGACTTGGGCGTGCAGAGCAGCAGCAAAGTTTTCAAGGTACGTTTGTCTACGAACGTAATGGCAGTTTTTCTACCCATGACATCTGGCATCGCGTCCAGAATGGCCAGGTCCGTGAGCGGCTCTTGCAGCTTGATGGTTCTGCCCAGGAAGTCGTCCGTGTAGATGGTCGTACTCAATGCGTCAGCGGCACTCTTGTCGTCGGCCTTGGCAATTCGCGTGATGCACCTTCGCGCGCACTTGATCCCGAAAAACTCAATCAATTCTACGAACTGGCCGTTATCGGAAAATCCCGCGTGGCCGGTCGTAATGCGGTAATTGTGTCGATCACTCCGCGTGATCAATACCGCTACGGCTTTGAGCTGCACCTTGATCGTGAAACCGCACTGCCGCTTAAATCCTTGTTGCTGAACGATCAAGGACAGTTGCTGGAGCGCTTTCAGTTCACTCGATTAGACACCTCCACCACGCCCAATGATCGTGACTTGCAGCCCAGCAGCGAATGCACGTCTATAGCCGTCGGCGACACCAAGGCAGCGGCCGTAGAAGCCGTCGAGGCTTGGCACTTGGAGTGGTTACCGCCAGGCTTTCAGCTGACCAATAGCAGCGCCCGCAAGGACCCCCATACCAAAACCAGGGTCGACAGCCTGATGTATGAAGATGGACTGGCGCGCTTCTCAGTGTTTCTTGAACCCATCAGCGATGTGAGCGTGACCGAGACTCGCACCCAATTAGGCCCTACGGTCGCTGTATCTCGTCGCTTGAACACGGTGGATGGCGAAATGATGGTGACGGTCGTGGGCGAAATACCTATTGGGACCGCCGAACGCATCGCACTGTCGGTGCGCGGTGAAAAAAAGGTCACCCCCAAGCCGTGAGTCGTTAATCCTATGTTCATCCAGATATTTCACAGTACGTCCATGCCAGGTTGGCTGCCGAGAGCATGAAATGTCTGGATCAGCATTTTCACTTGCAAAAATCTCCCATGTTTTTTATAGGTCAGGGCTTGTCGGCTCTGGCCTTGTTTTGTTCGCGGAACAAAAATGTCGGTCGCAGTTTTCGGCGTTTATTGAACCCTGTCGCTCAACCCTGCTCGTCGTAACGGGAGCTGTATGTCGATACCACGTTTGAAGTCCTACCTATCCATAGTCGCCACGGTATTGGTGCTGGGTCAGGCCGTATCCGCGCAAGCGGTCGAGTTGCCTGACTTCACCCAATTGGTTGAGCAAGCCTCGCCTGCCGTGGTGAACATCAGTACCACCCAGAAGCTGCCGGATCGCAAAGTCTCCAACCAGCAAATGCCTGACCTGGAAGGCCTGCCGCCGATGCTGCGCGAGTTCTTCGAGCGTGGCATGCCACAACCGCGTACGCCTCGTGGCGGCGGTGGTGGCCAGCGTGAAGCGCAGTCCCTGGGGTCTGGCTTCATTATTTCGCCAGATGGCTACATCCTCACCAATAACCATGTGATTGCCGACGCCGACGAGATCCTCGTGCGCCTGGCCGATCGCAGTGAACTGAAAGCCAAATTGGTAGGCACAGACCCGCGTTCCGACGTGGCCTTGCTGAAGATCGAAGGCAAAGACCTGCCGGTGCTGAAACTGGGCAAGTCCCAGGACCTGAAGGCTGGGCAGTGGGTGGTAGCTATCGGCTCGCCGTTTGGTTTTGACCATACCGTCACCCAGGGCATCGTCAGTGCCATTGGTCGCAGCCTGCCGAACGAGAACTATGTGCCGTTCATCCAGACCGACGTGCCGATCAACCCGGGTAACTCCGGTGGCCCGTTGTTCAACCTGGCGGGCGAAGTGGTGGGGATCAACTCGCAGATCTACACCCGTTCCGGTGGCTTCATGGGGGTATCGTTCGCCATTCCTATCGACGTGGCCATGGATGTTTCCAATCAGCTGAAAAGCGGTGGCAAGGTCAGTCGCGGCTGGTTGGGCGTGGTCATCCAGGAAGTAAACAAGGACCTGGCTGAATCCTTCGGCCTCGACAAACCGGCTGGCGCCCTGGTCGCGCAAATCCAGGACGATGGCCCGGCTGCCAAAGGCGGCCTGCAAGTCGGCGACGTGATCCTGAGCATGAACGGTCAACCGATCGTTATGTCGGCCGACCTGCCCCACCTGGTTGGCGCACTCAAGGCCGGCAGCAAGGCCAAGCTGGAAGTGATTCGTGACGGCAAGCGCCAGAATGTTGAGCTGACCGTGGGTGCGATCCCTGAAGAGGGCGCGACCCTGGATGCCCTGGGTAATACCAAACCGGGCGCCGAGCGCAGCAGCAACCGCCTGGGTATTGCCGTGGCTGAGCTGACCGATGAGCAGAAGAAAAGCTTCGACCTCAAAAGCGGTGTGGTAATCAAGGAAGTGCAGGACGGCCCTGCAGCCTTGATCGGTCTGCAGCCTGGCGACGTGATCACTCACCTGAACAATCAGGCGATTGACAATACCAAGCAGTTCACCGACATCGCCAAGGCGTTGCCGAAGAACCGCTCGGTATCGATGCGCGTGCTTCGTCAGGGGCGCGCCAGCTTCATTACCTTCAAGCTGGCCGAGTAACCCACCCGGCCAATAAAAAGCCCCGCTTTCGTTTTACGAGGGCGGGGCTTTTTTGTGGGCGATGGGTTTAGCTCATCATGCCTTTAACCAGGCGTTCCTGTTCGATCAGCTCACGCTGGCGTGCATCGATACGTGACGACAGCGGGAAATTGTTGCCGGCGCGACGTTTGGCAAAGTCCAACTGCTGAATCGCCTGCTGAAAGTCACCCACCAATGCAAAGTATTCGGCACGCGCCTGATGCAGGCCGATGATGTTGCCGGACAAACCGCGTGTCTCGGCGACCTGATACCACACATCCGGATCGTCCGGGCGAGACTTGAGCAAGCCATCCAGGGCTTTTTCCGCATCGGCAGTGCGGTTCTGCTTAAGCAACAGATCTACCCGAATCTGATTCAGTGGGTAGTTGCCCGGGTATTGGGACAGCATTCGATCCGTGCGCTGCTGGGCATCGGGCAAGCGGTTGTTGTCGATGTCCAGCTGGATCTGCGCCAGGTTGTAGGTGATGTCATTGGGCGCCTTGGTCAGCAAGGGTTGCAGGCTTTCCCGTGCCTGCTTGAACTGGGAGGCTTTGATCTGGGCGATGGCCAGGCCATAGCGTGCCACATCGTTTTTCGGATTTTCGTCCAGTTGCGCTTGAAAGCGCTTGGCGGCGAGTCCTGAGGTGTCTTCGTATTGCAGCTGTACCCGTGCGCGAATCAGCTGGTAGCGCAGGCTGTCTTCCTTGCCGCCGGCCTTGGCTTGTTCCGCGCGGTTGCGGGTGTCGGCGATACGCGACTCGGTCACCGGGTGAGTCAGCAGGAATTCCGGCGGCTTCGCGTCAAAGCGGTACTGGCGCATCAGGCGTTCGAACATGGTTGGCATGGAGCGCGGGTCGTAGCCGGCTTTCTCCAGGTTGACGATGCCGATACGGTCCGCCTCCTGTTCATTCTGGCGAGAGAATCGTCGTTGTTCCTGGATGGCCGCGGCCTGTGTGCCGGCGATCGCAGCAATACCCGCGTCCCCTGCACCGGCGGCGGCCGCAATGATGCCGCCGAGCAGGGCGGCCATCATTGGGATCTGCATGCGCTGCTGCGCCTCGACACCACGGGCGAAGTGGCGCTGGGACAAGTGAGCCAGTTCGTGGGCCAGTACCGACGCATATTCCCCTTCGGTCTGGGCATTGAGAAACAGGCCACCGTTCACGCCGACGATACCGCCGGGTGCGGCAAAGGCGTTCAACTGCGGGCTGTTAATCAGGATGAATTCCAGGCGCCGGTCATTCACCTGGCTGGTTTCTACCAGCTTGTACACGCTGGTTTCCACGTAGTCCTTGAGCTGAGGGTCGTTCAGCTGGGAGACCTGGCCCCGCAGATAAGCCAGCCAGGCACGGCCCAACTGATATTCCTGTTGCGGCGAGACAATGGCAGAACTGGCGTCGCCAAGTGACGGCAGGTCGTCAGCGAAGCCTGGGGAGGCCAGCAGGCAAGCCAGCGTCAGCAGGGTAGGGCGCAAAAAAGTCATGCACAGAGCCTTTCGACAAAGAGCTTACTGTAGCCGGACACTGAGCTTCGGACCAGATATTCTAAGCACCCCGAATGCTTGTCCGGAGTAAAACCATGACCGACGCTGTAGCCTTTGATGCCGAACTCGATGCCAGCGGCCTCAATTGCCCGTTGCCTCTGCTCAAGGCCAAGCTGGAGCTCAATCGATTGGCCAGTGGTGCAGTGCTCAAGGTGATCGCCACCGACGCAGGTTCCCAGCGTGATTTCCGCACCTTCGCGAAGCTGGCCGGCCATACCCTGTTGCATGAAGAAGACGCCGCCGGTGTTTACCGTTACTGGTTGCGCAAGGCCTGAGCCGTTCGCCCCTATCACCCGAGGTTGATTGATGTTCAAAGTGTTACGAGACTGGATCCAGCGCTACTTCTCCGATGAAGAAGCCGTGGTGCTGGCGGTCCTGCTGTTTCTGGCCTTTACGGCCGTACTCACCTTGGGGGGCATGCTGGCGCCAGTGCTGGCGGGGATGGTGCTGGCTTACCTGATGCAGGGGCTGGTCACCACCCTGGAGCGTTTACGCTTGCCGGGCGGCGCGGCAGTGGGCCTGGTATTTGCCCTGTTCATGGGTTTGCTGGTGGTGTTTATCGTCGTGGTGCTGCCGCTGCTGTGGCACCAACTGATCACGTTGTTCAACGAGTTGCCGGGCATGCTCGCCAAGTGGCAGTCGCTATTGCTGCTGTTGCCGGAGCGCTACCCGCATCTGGTCTCGGACGAGCAGGTGTTGCAGGCCATAGAAGTGGCGCGCGGCGAAATCGGCAAGTTCGGACAATGGGCGCTGACCTTTTCCCTGTCCAGTCTGCCACTGCTGGTCAACATCATGATCTACCTGGTGCTCGTACCGATCCTGGTGTTCTTCTTCCTCAAGGACCGCGCCATGATCGGGCGCTGGGTGCGCGGCTACCTGCCACGCGAACGAGCGCTGATCACCCGGGTAGCCGAGGAGATGAACCGGCAGATCGCCAATTATATCCGTGGCAAAGTCATCGAGATCATTATCTGTGGAGGGGTCACCTACATCGCGTTTATCGCGCTGGACCTCAACTACGCCGCCTTGCTGGCACTGCTGGTCGGTATTTCGGTGGTGGTGCCGTATGTCGGCGCCGTGGTGGTGACGGTGCCGGTGACCTTGATCGCCTTGTTCCAGTGGGGCTGGAGCGACCAGTTCATCTACCTGATGGCGGTCTACGGCATCATCCAGACCCTGGATGGCAACGTACTGGTGCCGCTGCTGTTCTCGGAGGCGGTCAACCTGCACCCGGTGGCGATCATCTGCGCGGTGTTGTTGTTTGGTGGGCTGTGGGGATTCTGGGGGGTGTTCTTTGCGATTCCCCTGGCGACGCTGTTCAAGGCCGTGCTGGATGCGTGGCCGCGGCAGGAGCCGGTGGTGGCGCCGTTGTTGTAGCGGCAGGAGAGAATTGTGGTGAGGGAGTGTGTCCCTCACCACAGTGGTTCGCGCTACAGATCAGGCCTTGCTCAATGCCTGGGCTGCGGCCAGAACGGCATCTACATGGCCTGGTACTTTCACGCCGCGCCATTCCTGGCGCAGCACACCGTCCTTGTCGATCAGGAAGGTGCTGCGATCCACGCCCAGGTATTCCTTGCCGTACAGTTTCTTCAGCTTGATGACATCGAACAACTGGCAGACCGCTTCATCCTTGTCGCTGATCAGCTCAAACGGGAATTCCTGCTTGCCCTTGAAGTTCTCATGGGACTTCACGCTGTCGCGCGACACGCCAAACACTTCGGTGTTGGCGGCCTTGAATGCTGCGTACTGGTCACGGAAACCCTGGCCTTCGGTGGTACAGCCCGGGGTGCTGTCCTTCGGGTAGAAGTAGATCACCACTTGCTTGCCCTTGAGGGCGGCAAGGCTGAAGGTCTGGCCACTGGTGGCCTGTGCTTCGAAATCGGCGACCGGTTTATCGATGACTACCGCCATGGTTACTTCCTTACATTGGGTTCTGTGGGCGCCACGGTTCGATCAACGCGTCGAGGTTCAGGGCATCGGCGAAATCCAGGAACTGGTCGCGCAGCCAACTGATCTGCACGCCTGCCGGCAAGGTCACGGTGAAGGTGGCGTTGAGCATGGTGCCGCCGGTTTGCGGTGCCTGGTAGGTGTCGCAGGTCAGGTTCTCCAGCTCGACGTTATGGTCGATGAAGAACTGGCACAGCTCATTGACGATGTCCGAACGGTAGGCCGAGCTGACATACGCCACATAAGGAAGCGCCTGCGGGCGATTTTCCAGCGCGGCGCTGCGCACCACGTTAACGGTGAAGTCGTGCTTCTTGGCCAGGCCCGGCAGGCCGGTCTCCAGGCGCGCCAGGGCATCCCAGGTACCGGAAATCTGCAGGACCAGCGCACTGCACTCGCCATGGCGGGTCAGGCGGGAGGTCACCACGGCACAGCGGTTTTCATGGCTGGCGCGGCACAGGACGTTGGTCAGCTCCATGGGGTTGGCGCCGAGGGCACTGATAACAAGGAATTGTTCGCGAACTGTGGGGGTGGACATGCAGCCTTCCTAAAACGATGAGCGGTCGATACTGTGAGGGCTGTATCGATCAAAGCATGAAGGGTAGCGAAAAGCGTCGCCAAGGGATAGGAGGTGGCGTTTTCATTGCGTGATCCGCCTGATTTTGCCCCGCCTCAACCCGTGCTTTGGCTCAATGATGGCATTGCCCGTCGTTTAGTTGCGCCAGAACGCATCCTCAGGCGGTACTTCGCTTGTACAAGCATCTTGGCGCCAGTACCATTACGGCTCTCTTTTTCCGGCAGGAGCGGTTGCATGATTGCGGGCAGTATGGTGGCACTGGTCACACCCATGGATGCACAAGGTCATCTCGACTGGGACAGCCTGGGCAAACTGGTGGACTTCCACCTGCAAGAAGGCACCAACGCCATCGTGGCGGTCGGCACCACAGGTGAATCGGCCACCCTTGATGTGGAAGAGCACATCAAGGTGATCGAATTCGTGGTCAAGCGTGTCGCGGGGCGTATTGCCGTGATCGCCGGCACGGGCGCCAACTCGACGCGCGAAGCCATCGAGCTGACCAAAAACGCCAAGAAAGCTGGCGCTGACGCGTGCCTGCTGGTGACCCCGTACTACAACAAGCCGACCCAGGAAGGCCTGTACCAGCACTTTCGCACCATTGCCGAAGCCGTCGACATCCCGCAGATCCTCTATAACGTGCCGGGTCGTACCGCGTGCGACATGAAGGCCGAGACCGTGATCCGCCTGTCCACCGTACCGAACATCATCGGTATCAAGGAAGCCACCGGCGACCTGCAGCGCGCCAAGGACATCCTGGCTGGTGTGAGCAGCGACTTCCTGCTGTATTCCGGTGACGACGCCACGGCTGTCGAGCTGATCCTGCTGGGCGGCAAGGGCAATATCTCCGTGACCGCCAACGTGGCCCCGCGCGCCATGAGCGACATGTGTGCCGCCGCCATTGCCGGCGACGCCGTTAAGGCCCGTGCGATCCACGAGAAGCTGATGCCGCTCAACAAGACACTGTTTATCGAATCCAACCCTATTCCCGTGAAGTGGGCGCTGTTCGAGATGGGCCTGATGCCGGACGGTATCCGTCTGCCGCTCACCCGCCTCAGCGAAGCCTGTCACGAACCGCTGCGACAGGCCCTGCGCCAGTCCGGCGTCCTGGTTTAATTGAGGAAGCACTACGCATGAAGCGATTGGCCGGACTTTCCGCACTTGCCTTGATTATCTCCAGCACCAGTGGCTGCGGTTGGATCTGGGGCCCGGAAGGCTACTTCCGTGACCGCGGCAGCGATTACCTGGAAGCACAAGCAACCAAACCGATGCAACTGCCGCCGGACGTCAACGTCGCCAAGCGTCTTGACCCGTTGTTGCCGATTCCACGCAACGTTGCCGACGACACCACCAAGGGTGAATACGTCGTGCCGCGTCCACAGCCGATCTCGGCCGTGGCGGATGCCAGCGACTACAGCCTGCAGAAGAGCGGTGATTCGCGTTGGATCGTGGCGCAGCGCCCACCTGCCGAAGTCTGGCCGGTAGCGGTGCAGTTCTTCCAGGACAACGGTTTCCGCATCGACGAGCAGCGCCCGCAGACCGGTGAATTCACCACGGCATGGCAGCAGGGCAGCGAACTGTCCGCCACTATGGCCAAGCGCCTGCAGGCCGGTGGTGTCGCCGCCGACAGCGAAGCCCGTGTGCGTGTGCGCATCGAGCCAGGCGTGCAGCGCAACACCAGTGAAGTCTATGTGGTCAGCGCCGAGCGTCCTGCCGGCAGCACTGCCAACGTCGACTTCACCAACCGCTCGGTCAACACTGGTGTCGATTCGGCATTGGTCGACGAGATGCTGGCCAGCATGAGCCGTATCTCCGAGAAGGGCGGTTCCGTATCCCTGCTCGCCGCCCGTGATTACGACACCCCGAGCCGCGTCAGTCTCACCGAAGACGGCAGCGGCAACGTGGTGCTGAACCTGGGTGAAGACCTGGATCGTGCCTGGGCCAGCGTCGGTCGCGCGTTGGAGCAAGGCCCTTGGCGTGTTGAAGACATCAACCGCAGCCTGGGCCTGTACTACATCAACGTGGCTGAAAAGGCCGAGCGCAAAGACGAAGAGCCTGGTTTCTTCGGCAAACTGTTCGGCAGCAAGCCGACCAAGGAAGAAATCGAGACCCGCGCCGAGCGTTATCAGGTGCGTTTGAGCAAGGTTGGCGAGACTGTGCAAGTCACCGTCGAGAAGAACATCAACACCGTGGCGCCGGCTGAAACAGCGCGCAAAGTGTTGGGCGTGATTCAGGACAACCTGGGCTGATCCGATGCGTTTTGCCGTTCTCGGCAGCGGTAGCCAAGGGAACGGCACGCTGGTCGCCCATGACGACACGTACGTGCTGGTGGATTGTGGTTTCTCGTTAAAGGAAACCGAGCGGCGCCTGCTGCGCCTGGGGGTTCACCCCTCGCAGCTGAGCGCGATTCTGGTGACCCACGAACATGCCGACCACGTGCATGGCGTGGGTTTGCTGTCTCGGCGCTACAATCTTCCGGTGTACCTCAGTCGCGGCACATTGCGCGGGATGCGCAAACCCATAGAACCCGCAGGTTTCCTGGCTGGTGGCGAGCAGCTGCAAATCGGTGCCCTGAGCATCGATGTGATTGCCGTGGCGCACGATGCCCAGGAACCGACGCAGTATGTATTCAGTGACGGAGAGCGGCGTTTCGGCGTGCTCACCGACCTGGGCTCCTACTGCGCCAAGGTGCTGGACGGCTACCGGAACCTCGATGCCTTGATGATCGAGTCCAACCACTGCCGAGACCTGCTGGCTCGCGGTCACTATCCGTACTTTCTCAAGCAACGGGTCGGCGGCGAATTGGGACATTTGAACAACCATCAGGCGGCGTACCTGGTGTATGAGTTGGGTTGGCAAGACCTGCAACACCTGGTCCTGGCCCACTTGAGCAGCAAGAACAACCTGCCGACGCTTGCCCGGCAATGTTTTGTCGACACCCTCGGGTGCGACCCGGACTGGCTGCAACTGGCCGATCAAGATTCAGGGCTCGACTGGCGACATATCGCCTAGCCCACCTCACTCAAAGCGGAGCCCATCATGGAAAAACGTGAAGAACTCTACCGCGGCAAAGCCAAGTCGGTTTACAAGACCGACGACGCCAACCGCCTGATCCTGCTGTTTCGCAACGACACCTCGGCGTTCGACGGCAAGCGCATCGAACAACTTGATCGCAAGGGCATGGTGAACAACAAGTTCAACGCCTTCATCATGCAGAAACTCGAAGCGGCCGGCATTCCGACCCAATTCGACAAACTGCTGGGCGACAACGAGTGCCTGGTGAAGAAGCTGGACATGATCCCGGTGGAATGCGTCGTGCGTAACTACGCAGCCGGCAGCCTGGTCAAGCGCCTGGGCGTCGAAGAGGGCCTCAAGCTCAACCCTTACACGTTCGAGCTGTTCCTGAAGGACGACGCCAAGGGCGACCCGTTCATCAACGAATCCCACGTCGTGGCATTCGGCTGGGGCACCGCTGAGCAACTGGCACGCATGAAGGAGTTGTCCCTCAAGGTCAACGACGTGCTGAGCAAGCTGTTCGACGACGCAGGCCTGCTGCTGGTGGACTTCAAGTTGGAATTCGGCGTGTTCCACGACGGCTCCATCGTCCTGGGCGACGAATTCAGCCCGGACGGCTGCCGCCTGTGGGACAAGGACACCAAGAAGAAGATGGACAAGGACCGCTTCCGCCAAGGCCTCGGTGATGTGATCGAAGCCTACGAAGAAGTCGCCAAGCGTCTCGGCGTACCGCTTTAATCGACGCAAGCATCTGATAGCACGGAAAAAAATCGCTTCTGCGCTTTGCTTCCACGAAACAGGCTGTTATGATGCGCGCCGTTGGAGAGATGCCAGAGTGGCCGAATGGGACGGATTCGAAATCCGTTGTACCTTCACCGGTACCTAGGGTTCGAATCCCTATCTCTCCGCCATTATTGAATAAGACTAAGCCCCTGTAATCGTTAGAGATTACAGGGGCTTTTTCGTTTTCTTCATACCATTTAGGGCATTTTTAGGGCAAAAACCTTTCCCTGTATACCGCTCTAGTCCGGCCTAAACCCCAACATTTTTGACACGATACCCGCCATGCTCTTGGTGTCCTTCGGTATCCATCTCCCGTAATGCTTTCGCACCATGGTTGTATCGGCGTGCCCCAGTTGCCTGGCCACCCATTCGACCGGAACGTAACTCGACAGCATTTGACTGGCAAACGTGTGGCGGCATTGGTTGGCGCCTCGGTGGCGGACCTCTGCTTTTTTCAGATGGGCAGTGAACCAGTTGCTTAATGTCTTGCCGTTCCAGAGTAAACCGCTGGTCGAACTGCGGAAAAGGAACCTGACTTTCATCTTCTTGGACGTGATGTTGTCGCGTTGGATAACGGTGATCTCTTCGGCTACAGCTTCCTTTGCGGCGGCAACTATCTCTTTCATTAGTACGAGGGCTGGGTCTATGAGTTCGATGGCTCGAACCCTGGAGCGCTCTTTGGGGACTTTGAATTCTCCTACCACCAGTGCGCGGCGGACGTGTACCAGGCCGGCTTCAAGATCTACGTCTTCAACGGCGAGTCCGATGAGCTCGGAAAGGGACAATCCGGCCCAGCAGTTGAACTCAATCATCCTGGTGTCAGTTCGGCGGTCAGGATCTGCTTCGGCGATCAGCTTGATCTCGGTACGACTAAAAGGGTCGGCATGCTCCAGGTCGACGTCCGATCCGACGTTGCTGATCCTGTCGAGCGGGTTAGCTTTCAGGATGCCATCGCCGAATGCATCGGCCCAGATACCTCGGATGACGGTAAAAATGTCATTCACTGTCTTCGGGGCCAAGCCTTGCTTGAGTAACTGTGCTTGAAACAACTCGATGTCGCTCTTACTGATGTCGACGATTCGACGCTTGCCGAATTTGTTCTCGACGTGCACAGCTTTACTGACGTAGTTGATGACGGTGCTCGAAGCTTTGAGCGCGCGTTGAACCTCCAGCCAGCGGTCAATACCTTCCTTTACGGTACGCTTGAGCGAAGGACCGCCAGTCCCGGTGAACATGGCAGCTCTTGGCGATTTGGGAAAGTGGGCCGCATAGTCGAAGCGGCCCTCTTTGATTTCCGCGAGAATGGTACGTCGCTTGTTGTCGGCGTAGGCGATCGCGGCCTTGTTTACCTTCGAGATCCCTTCCAGTGGTTCCCGGCACCGTTGACCGTTGAAGATGAACCAGATGCGGAGTTGCTTGCCGTTCATCTCCACGCCAGTTGGCATCTTGTTGATCATGGCTTCCCTTCCATCCAACGCTCAATGGCCGCGCGGTTGTAGACGATCACGTTAGCTGGGTCGTAACGCCAGTGCTTGCCCTCAAGCCACAGACCTCGGGAGCGGTATTTGCGAACCGCTTCGGTGCTTAGGCCGAAGACCGGGTACAGCAGATCCTGGCGAAACCATGCGCCGGGGGTGATGTTGAAGTCGAGTTTTTCTGCTGCGCTCATGCTGCCTCCGGTGTTTTCACGAGTTCAGGATCTGTGTCACAGAGTCCGTATGCGCTGGAGCAGGCCTGCGCATCTGTTGCAATCATCAGGTCGTACTGGATACCTCCTCGAGCGGTCTTGGACCACTCGACGGCCTGGCGAATGCTAGCGATCTCCATCACTTCGATCGCACTCATGTTGGCAATAGAGCCCTTTGGATGCTTGGCGTTTGACCCTGCAAAGAACGTGGCGGCGCCGCGTTTGCTGGCCTGCTGGACAGTTCGCTCCCAGCGATCGATCCGGTCAATCACGTCAGGGAACCGGAGGGCAATTTCGCGTAATTCATCCTTGCGGCAGTTGATGCAGGGCATGCAGCCGACGCGCCCCATGCCCTGGGAATAAAGCGGATTCGGTTTGATACCCATGTAGCGGTGAGCCTCGAACACTGCTGGAATATCCCACTTTAAGATCGGCCGGTAGTTAAATAGGCCGCCGCCCACTTCGTCACACTCGGGCAAATATCGCCTGTTAAGCGATTCTTCAGCGCGTACACCTTGCCAGCTCAGGATCATGTCGCCGGCACCCATCAAAGGCATAACTACTTGTTCAAACATAGGGTCGCGTTTCAGCTCTATGGTGCAGAACTGGGCTTTGCGGCTAGGGAACCGGCCTTTCCAGATGCACAGGTCTAGGAACGGGTTGCCGGTTGGCTGCAGCACGTCCAACGCTGCCAGCACTACCTCCTCTGCTATGCCTTGCGCCCGCCATTTCGATTCGATGAATCGGCGCTTGCCTTCAATACGCTGGGTGAAATCAGCACGCACGCGGGTTATTTTCGTGCGTGTAGCTTGTTCCAGGTAATCCAGGTACTCGTGGGTCTGTTGGTGCTCGTTGCCGGTGTCCGCGAAGACGGCCTGCAGGTTGGGTGCCTCTAAGGCAATTGCGACCAACAGCGTCGCCGTGCTGTCTTTGCCGCCGCTGAGGCTGATGATGTTGTGCGTAGTCATTGATGCACCTCTTCCTGTTACATCCGAAACGATTGATGAGCACGCGACGGCGGTAATTTCTGTTCAGCAGGTTGTGCGCCGTCAGACTGGATCTCACACACGAAGCGGTGCCGTTTCCGGTTGGGGGCTGTCAGTGCTTTGGTGAGCCCAGGAATGGTGCCAATGCACTGCTCGTATGCGTCCGGTCCATTCCAATGCTGAGCTAGCAATACCTGGCAGTTCGTTCGTGTGGCGTCTGCGCACAGGTAGAGCAAAAGAAAGACCGTCATACGGCACCCCTCGGCTGAGCCACGCTTATATGTCCCGAAGCGTGCGCATACCCCACGACAAGCTGCGCGGGCGGGCGTCCTGAAGCGGTATGCGTTGCATCGCTGACCGCTGCCCCGCGCAGCTTTTCGTGGGGTATACGTGCCTTGGTAGTGACGCTGGAAGGAGCAGTAATGCCTGCTGCTGCGCAGCTGAGACTGTTTGTTTCTGGCGTGTCGACACCACTGGTGCTGCGGAGTAAAGCGGCCACGGCGCTGATGTTTTCCTGTTGGTTCTTCATGCCGCTTTCCTCCGATGTTCGACAGCGAGTTGGTCCATCAGGCGCTGGTGATAGGTGAGTCGGGCTTCTGCGGCAGGCCATGGACGGATGATTTCAGCCATGGGTTGTATGCCGACCAAACAATCCCATATAGCCGGATCGGTTGGCATGAGGTCGCGGCGTTCGGTGGCCAGCGCAATCAAGTCTGCCTGGTGAACGCATGCAGGAAGTTCCGCAGCAATGTCGAAGCGCTGGCACACGCGTTGCCATACCCAGTCTTCAAAGTCTTGGTATGCATGTATCCACTGCTTAAGTGGCTTGGTCATGTCGCCCAGGTACGCCTCTGGCGCGTCGTGGAGTAAGGCGGCGAGCTTGTGTTTTTCCGGCACCAGCTCGGCGACGATGCAGCTGTGTTGAGCCACGCTGTAGAACTCGCGGGTATGCCCATTGAAGCGGCAGAGGTGTGCCAGTGAGTGGGAGATGTCCCGTGGATCGATCATGTCGGCGTCAGGCTCGAACAGATCAAAACGCTTGCCGGTGTGGGTGAGGATCCAGTTCATGCGGCCTCCTTCACGAGATCGGCCAGCAGCAGGGCGTTGTCAGTTGTTTTATGCAATTCGCGGAGTGCGTCGTAACCAATCAGCGCTTTCAACTGTCGGTCAAATTCTTTGTTGTGGCGTGTTAATGCGCTCAGTTCCTTCATGGCCTCGGTGTACTGCTGTTGCAGTGTTCCAGCGGCTTGGGGCGTCAGACGCAGCATTGGGATAGCGCGACTCATGCTGCATCCTCCTGATAGAAGGAATTCAACTCGTCGGCCATGTTCAACGCGTGGTCACGTAAAATGAGTGCTTGAGTTGCGTGGCTTTCCGATTTGATGGCGTGGAAGAAATCGGCGGCGAGTTTGAGTTTTCCCGCGATGGCCAGAAGGATCTGACGGTCCTGGGGTTCCCTGATCAAAATCAGTTCCAGGCGTTCACATCTCCGTGTGGCGTTTTCGAGAGCAGTAGCGCCCGATGACTCGCCCTCCTCAATGCCCAGGATGTAGCCCTTAGCGTGGCCGTCGTCGTAGCCTTCGCTCCAGCCGTCCCTTAAGCCGCCTCGGTACCCGACCCAGTACAGAATGGCGAGTGCAATTACGAAGCTGATTAATGCGAAAATTTCAAATGCCGTCATGTGGTTTGCTCCTACTGTTGTGTTCCGCTTGGCTGGTGGTGCAGCGGTTGCGGTGGTGCAGCTGTTATCGAAGTGTGTCGGTTAAAGATTCATCGCTCGTCTGGCTGGGGTTGAGTGTTTGTCAGTTCTTCGTCTGCGGCATCAGCCTGGGTATCAATGAAGATGGCCAGATGGCGGATGTCGATAAAACGGGGGCGCTTGGCGCTGGTATCCAGAGTGGTGATGGGTAGCGCTACACGGCCGCTTGTCAGTGCGCGAGTGAAGTTGTCCTGGTTGAGATTGCTGAAGTAGCGTTCACGTACCTGTTCGACGGGTACGAGCAGATCCCCGAGGGTTCGGTACAGCAGGTCAACGGTTTGACTTCTGGGCGCTATCGGCAGGCGCAGTTCGCGCTGTACAGAGGCCGTCATGCTGCGTTCGCCTTATCTACTTGGGCCTTGAGCGTGCCGAGCGTCAGCTTTCCGGGCCTACGTTGCGGCGCTGCTTTGGCATGGGGTTGGTTACTGGCTCGAATATCGCGGTTGATAGCTGCCAATGCTGTGCGTGCTGTATTGCCAAAGGCCACGAAGCGCGGCAGTGGGGAGGTGCTGTCTAGCGGTTCGAGCACGGCACCTAGCTCAACTCCCTCAATGCCATAGCCGAGGCGCAGCATGGCGCGGGCGCGATAGTTGGGGCCGAGATCGATGACGAGATGGTCAAGAGCAGCCGCCAGTTGTAGGTGTTCGATCTGCAGCGGTGCGGCGCTGGCTTCGAGGGAAATGCCAGCAGCTGTGGCGGCCAGTGTGAGGTTGGCCAAAATTTTTTCGGGCGTACGGCGTTCTTCGGGCAGGTTCAGCAGCTCAATCAGTAGGGTATCAATCAGCTTGCGGTCCATGTGTGTTCCCTCGGGGGTGGTTCCAGGCGATTTCAACGTGGGTGCGTACTAGATCGCGTAGGTGCTCCGGTACTTCTGCCAGCGCGGCAATGCGTTCCTCGCGGGATCGCATCGCTGTGATCTGGCGGGCGTACTGGCGCGGCCATGCTTCAGGCTGTCTCATTACGCGACTTCTCGCGGGTCAGGCGCGGCGGGTGGTGCTGGGCGTTCAATACCGATCTGGTTGGCTAGCCAGGAGATGCCGATCTCAGTCACGCGAGTGGTACGTTGGTATTGCATCCCGTACTCCTCGTGAAACCAGCGGCTCTCGCGGGTGACCAAAAAGTCTTTGGTTGCGGCTGGGTTTGCTGGCAGGTTTTTTTTATCCAGCAAACCTTTGTCGCGCATGCGTTTCATCAATTCGCGGTGACCCAGACCAAGGCGTTGGGCTGCGCGTTTGAGGGATATGCTCATGTAGGCACCTCACGCGGCGGCCGCGAGGCTGTTGCGGTAGCCCTGCAGGAATTGATTAAGGTTTTCAGCCAAGATTACGTAAGCGCGCTGGTTGTCGGCGGGTAGGGTGAGTAGGCAGCCTGCGTCGTCGTCGATTTCGATCACGGCGATAAAACCGCCGCGTGGGTTGCGCTGTATCTTTAGAGAAGGCTCCAGTTCGTCAGCGATCAGATGGTAAATGCCGCGCCCACGGCGGATTGCCAGACGTAGCGTCGCCTCTATGTCACTGACAGCCTCGTGCTCATCGACGTCAGGCACACCGGTAGGGCTGCGGCCATTGGCGATACCTTCGATAAAGCTCGCAACTCGCGTGGCGTTGTTTTTGCGGTGCTTATCGAGGGTGACTGAGGTATTGCGTGTCCCGCAGATGCGCACCATCACCGTGATGCCAGCGGTGCACTGTTCGATCTCGACCTGAGCCGCTACGGATTGGCAGCCATCACACGAATTCAGGGTGTGATTGAAGGTGCCGCTAAGGTTTACCTGGGCCTGTAGACGGATGTAGGCGCTGGCGTTGAGAGATAGTCTGCTCATGCTGCACGCCCTCCATCGTCTGGATTGAAGGGGGTAGGCGTTGGGCTGGTGGTTGATTTGCGTTTGGTAGGGGCGAAGGCGCAGCCGTGGATTATGGCTAGGCGGCGCACCTCGAAAACGCGGCTTTCTGGGCACGTTGGTAGGACGTGTAACGTTGCGGTTTGCATGGGAATTGCCTCACTCTGTGGTGGAAGAGTGAGGCAAAAATAACTTAGGTTTTAATTTGGCGCAATAACCTAAAGATTAATTTTTGGGGAGGAGTGAAGAATTTATCGGGTTGAGGGTGGACCACCAAAAAATCCTTCCGATTATTTGGATGCGTTGCTCCATCACTTCCTCGAAGGAGTAGTCCTCGTCGGCGAATTCTTCAAAATTGTAGCTTCGTAGACGAATACCGCCGGGGACACGGTAAAGGAATTTGACCCTTAAAAGACCGTCATGGTCGAGGGCATAGATTTGCCCGTCGATGATCTTCGTCGTTCCTTTATCAACGCCAAGCGTCGCGCGATCCAGGATTAGGGGGTGGTTAGAGTTCCCTTTGTTTGTGGCGCACGCGGCATTAGAAGGATCTACGCCTGCTTTGCGCAATGTGTAGCTGGAAAACCAAACCTTGCGCCCATCGTCAATCTGGACGGACGACTTGCCTAACCCTGAAGCTATCTCAACTTCTTTATAAAGTGGTAAAGCGATCTCTCCCGCATCCATTGGGGTTAAATCGTCCCATAGAGAAAGCTCGCCCAGAACCAAAGGTGTTCCGTCGTGTGGTTGGAGCTTGCGGGTGGTTTCGTCGGTTGATTGGGGACTGGGAGTCACCACGCCCAGCTCAAGCCAATCTACGTCAACCTTAAGGGCTCTCGCAATTGCAGGTAGGAATCGGCTTTTTTGGGACTTTCCAGAGCTTATCTTCTGAATGCTTGCTTGGGTGCAACCAGCAGCTGAAGCTAAAGCTTCCTGACTGAAGTTGCGCTGAGACATCGCATGATTCAGACGATCTGCGAGGGTAGGCAGCTGAGTTTTATCTAAGTAGTTCATGGGAGGCAGGTTATAACTATGGTTATAAAAAGTCCAACAGCTAAAGTTGTTGACCGATTAATCCCAAGGTTATAATCTTTGCATCGTTTACTCATTTGAGGTGTTCTCATGACTACAAATCGCCTTGAACAAACTGAGCAGGCTGCCGGACCCATCCATGAAGGTTATGCCGCGCTAATGCGAGTTCTTGAGGCCTGTGGTAACAACCAATCTGAACTGGCCCGTCGCTGCAACGTCAAGCAGCCGCACGTTTGGAAGTGGCTCAAGACTGGGCGGGTGCCTACAGAGCGTGTTCATTCCGTTTCTCGGGCTTCGGAAGGAAAAGTTCTACCTCATGAATTGCGTCCAGATCTACCAGACCTGTTCCCGGTCCCTGTATTCCAAGCTGCTGCATAAGGCTTAGAAAAAAGGCGACCCAAGGGCCGCCCAGTTCCTCCCGGCAAACACCACCACAGTGCTGTCGGGTCGCGACAAGGGTAGGCGGGCAAACCACATGCAAACCGCCTCCTTTTATCGCGCTGCCAAGGCACGGATGCCTCGGGTTGCCTGCTAACCCACCACGGTCTGCAGGCTGTAACGGCAAGGCACATGCGGAGCGTGTGCCTTGCCATTGGGGTGCAGCCGGACTTCCTACCACAGAGCAACCGGCTGCATGCGACCACTTGTGAGTGACCACGGCACAACTGTATCAAACAGGCGTGCGGCGGTCACTGGCAGAGTTTTTGGAGTTTTGCCATGAACCGTAAACAGTTCAATTCCATTGAGCGCGCACGGCGTTCGCTGTTGACTCTACCGCAAGCTTTGCTCCACGCCGCACGTGACTACCCGGGCGGAGCTACTGCCATTGCCGCTATCGACGGTGGCAACGCCACCACCCTCAATCATAAGCTGAGTCTGACCAATACCAGCCACACGCCTAACATTGGCGATCTTGAATTGGTGCTAGATGCCACGCGCGATCCTCGCATTGTAGATGCGTTGCTGCATCCCATCGGTTGGGTGGGAATCGACGTTTCTGAGTTGAGCGACACCGACACGGCGCAGTCGCTAATGGCAGGCATTGGCGAGTTGCTTTCTCGTGAGGGGGAGTTAGCCACGCATGTATCGACCTCATTGTCCGATGACAAATTGGACGATGACGAACTAGCTGAGTTTGAACTGCTGGCCGAGCGGATGGTGCAGGCGGTGTTCAAGTTGCGCGCAGTGCTCCGCAAGATGCATGCGGAGGATCTGACCTATGTCTGACAACGCAGATGTTGCTGATAACGTCATTGCTCTTAATCTTGCAGTGGCGATGGCCGCGCGTCCTAGTGCCAATCCAGGCCAATGTACGCTCGAGTGCGTGGACTGCGGGGATGTCATCCTAGAGGCTCGGCGATTGGCAATGCTTGATCGCGGCTGTACGCGCTGCACTGACTGCCAGGAGCTGGCAGACCGGCGTGGGGTGCGAGCATGACCAATCACGAACTACTCGATGATGTGTTGGCCCAGTTGCAGGACTACGGGCTTAAACCAGAAACCCCACTGGTGATTGGTAAGCGAACGCGTTGCGAGTGCGACGGTGATAAGGCCCCGGAGAAAACGGGTTGGTATGTGATCTATGAGCATCTGACTGGTGACGGCAAAACACTGTATTGCGGCGCTTTTGGCGACTGGCGTCAGGGTGAAAAAGGCAGTTGGCAGAAGATCAAGCCAAAGGGCGGGCGGCTGAGCGCTGAAGATCGAGCGGTGATGCGCGCCAGGGCCGAGGAAGGCCAGCGCAAGGCCGCCCTGGCTGAGGACCGAAAGCACCGCACTGCCGCCCGGCGAGCTGCTGGTATGTGGAAGCACCTATCTGAAAAGGGTGGTTCGCGTTACTTGGATGCCAAGCGGGTAGTCGGCATCGGTCTGCGTTACAAGGCGAAGAGCGGTACGGCTTTCGTGCCGATGCGCAATGTGAAGGGCGATATTGTCGGGCTACAAGTGCTGTACCCGGAAAAGCAGGCTGCTACGGGCCGGAACAAAACCTACTGGCCGTACGGTTTGGCTAAAGAAGGCGCGTTTCATCTGATCGGCCCCGAGCCAGAGCCGGGCGACGTGATTTTGATCGCAGAGGGATACGCGACAGGCGCCAGCCTGCACATGGCGACCTCACTGACGGTGTGCATTTGCTTTGATGCCGGCAACTTGCTGCCGGTGGCACAAGCCATGCGCACAAAGTATCCCGGCCGGCAGTTGGTGTTTTGCGCAGATGATGATTGGAAGACTGTAGTGAATGGGCACCCGTATAACGCGGGGGTAATCAAGGCTGGCAATGCGTCGGTTGTGGTCGGTGGGCAGGTGGTTATGCCGGTATTCGACAACGACCGGGAAGACGGCTGGACGGATTTTAACGACTTGCACTGTGCTGAGGGCATGGACACGGTGCGCCGCCAGGTGTTGGCGGTGGTTCGACCCTCTACCGATGAGGGGTGGCGTGAGAAGCTGCAGTATTCTGAAAAAGGAGGATTGATCGTACACCCATTCAACGTGGCATTGATTCTGGGTAACGATAAACGCTGGGCCGGCGTAATCGCCTGGGATTCGTTCAGTTCGAAGACGCGCAAGCTGCGTACACCTCCGTATGGCGGTGGTAAGGGGGACTGGACCGATCTTGACGACATCAGGGTGGCGCTGTGGCTTGCTGATGTTTACGGGCTACGGGTGAAAACTGCCCACGTTGTTGAGGCTGTCAGTGCGGTGGCGAATGACAACTCCTACCACCCGGTGCGAGAGTATCTAGATAGCCTTGAGTGGGATGGCGTGCGACGCCTTGAGCGTTGGTTGCAGGATCGGTTGGGTGTTATGGATAGTTCGTACACCCGCAAGGTGGGCAAGCGATGGCTGATTTCTGCGGTGGCACGCGTGTGTCGACCTGGCTGCAAGGCTGACTCAATGTTGATTTTGGAAGGCTTGCAGGGCGAGGGGAAATCCACGGCTGCGCGGGTATTGGGCGGCGAGTGGTTCATGGATACGTCATTTGATCTGAGCAGCAAAGACGCCTATCAGGCGATCCGGGGCAAGTGGATTGTGGAGATGGCCGAGCTGGACTCACTGAACAAGGCAGAGTCGACCAAGGCCAAGCAATTCGTCTCATCGCCCATCGATACCTACCGCGAGAGCTATGGCCGGCGGATGCTGGATGTTCCCCGGCAGAGCGTTTTTATCGGCACGACCAACCAGGATGAGTACCTGAAGGACGATACGGGCAACCGCCGTTACTGGCCGGTAATGTGTACCAAAGTTGATCTAGAGGGACTGCGAGCCGACCGTGATCAACTCTGGGCCGAAGCGTTAGCCTGTTTTCGCGCAGGTGACATCTGGTGGGTGGAGCGCGATGAGGCTGATGTTTTCGCAGCTGAGCAGGATCAGCGTTATCAGGCAGATATGTGGGAAGACCTGGTGGTCGGCTACCTGGCCGACAAGCATATTGGCGATACGGTGACGGGCGCGCACTTGCTTGAGCATGCGCTTAACATCGATCCAAGCCACTGGGGTAGACCCGAGCAAATGCGCATCGGCAAGATTATGCATCGGATGAATTGGCCCCGCCGGCGCAAGGGTAACTGTGTGCGTGGTGTGCGCAGCTATGAGTATGTGAAACCGCCGGAGTGGAAGCGAGGGTCGGCGGTGCCCAGGCAGGAGACCGCATTTTGATCCCGGAAATGGATGAGATGTTGAAATTGTGGGCGCTCGACATGCACGGTGGCGGTGGCCCTGACGGGGCTGCCAGCAGTATGTTGGGTCAATTGATCGATTGCCGGGGGGAATTGATTCGAGGCACACGCGGCGGTTCGAAGATGCTGCTGCCATGGAGTGCAGACATTGAGGTGATCGTAAACAAGCGTCTGCCCTGGCATCTGGCCCAAGTGGTGCAAGAGCATTACCTGAACCGTGAAAGCGTAGAACGCCAGAAATGGGCGCACTGCGGGTGTGGTCGAACGCAGTTCTATGCGCGCTTGCATTCGGCACATCTGGAGATCGCAGGCATGCTGCTGGAGCGCGTAGCTTGATGGTGCGGCGCGTCCCTGTACGGCCTGCTAGTGTTTTGGCGGGTGGGTCATCTGCGCGCCGCGTGTTAATTGATGATGGCCCACCGTCCCACCTTTTTTGCATCTTTCCCGCATGTGACGCTTACACCCACATACGCGCGCGCGTACGCGCAGCGTTTATTAATTCTCCCTTTACATGGAAAAAGTAATAAATAGTAGGACGGAGGGGCGCCGCTTTGATTCATCGGTGTTTCAGACGTCGCGCCTCTCTTGAAAACAGTGGGACAAGAGGGTCCATGCCTGCGGCGCTAGAGCCAGTAACGTTATATGTCCGTTGATTGCCGGTGTATTGCCGTTGATTACCGTTGATTACCGTTGATTGCAGGGTGGCAGCGCTGAGCTCTTGCTGCCACCGGACTGGAGGGGTATAAATCAGTCATGTTCAAAGAGGTACGCAAACAGCGATCTCACCAAAAACCCGGCCTTTGCGCCGGGTTTTTTCATTTCTCCTCAGACGTACTACTTCGTACAGCCAATTTTTCTTTTGGAACTGAGAAATGGAACGAGATCAGAAGCTGTTGGTGAAAATCTTAGACGTCTGCATCAAGGACTCCGATGACTGGAAGCTCAATTTATCGGCGAAGGATATTCGCAGCAAATTCTCCAGCGCCGAGTGTGTCCATTGGTCCGGTGTAGTCGTGGATGGCCATATCGAGCTGCTTGTAGATTTGGGTTGTATCAATGTTGAAGGGGACGCTCCGGATATACGTATCCAGCGCGTCACCAATGCGGGCTATAACTATCTCGACAGAAGTAGAAGGTTGAGTTCGCGTAGTAGTGAACTACCCATCCACTAGACAACAACGTTTTTGAGCCCTGCCTAGTGCAGGGCTTTTTCGTTTACGGAGTAGGCCAATGACGAACGAACAGCAAGCGCTGGCAGAAATGCCGATCTGGTTAGTGATCGTCCTGGCCCTGGTGGGCGGTGTGTCGGGCGAGATGTGGCGAGCGGACAAGGAAGGGACGCGTGGTTGGGCATTGATCCGACGATTGGCCCTTCGGTCCGGCGCCTGCGTGGTGTGCGGGGTATCGGCGATCATGCTGCTGTATGCGGCAGGCATGTCGATCTGGACGTCCGGTGCGCTGGGATGCCTCACGGCGATGGCAGGGGCAGACGTAGCGATCGGGCTGTACGAGCGCTGGGCGGCCAAGCGCCTTGGTCTGCGTGAAGCGCAAGCCAACGGTGAAGCTGGACCATAAGCATCCAGAGGCAATGACCATGATGCGACTTGAGATGCGTGACAACATCGACAAGATCGTTAGGGAGATGCGTGGGCTCAGCAAGTCGAAGGTGCCGATAGCCGCTGCCAAAGCGCTGACCTTCACCGCTGAACGCGTACAGGCGGCAGAGAAGGCCGAGCTGGAGCGGGTATTTGATCGGCCCACGCGCTGGACGCTCAACTCGGTCTTCAAGCGCAGTGCCACGACCAGCCGCCTGTTTGCCCGTGTGTGGATCAAGGACGAAGCAAGCTCAGGTGTGCCCGCGTCCAAGTACTTGCCGGTGCACATTGACGGTGGCAACCGACCACATAAGCGATTTGAGAAAGCGCTGATCCACTACGGCTTGATGCCAGCGGACATGTACGCCGTCCCTGGTCGGCGCGCCAGGATGGATGGCAACGGCAACATCAGTCGCGGCCAGATCGTGCAGATCCTGTCCGCACTCGGAGCAGCCGAGCGGGTGTCGGGCTTCATGGCAAACCGCACTAAGCGCAGCCGACGCCGCAACCGCAACGCACCGGACTATTTCGTGGGGCGGCCTGGCAACGGCACCGGCCCTTTGGGTATCTGGCAGCGTATCGGCAACGGGGCACGGCCCATCCTGATCTTCGTCAAACGCCCGACGTATCGCCGGCGCTTTGACTTTTACGGTGTCGCCAATCGAGTGGCCGAGGCCGAGTTCGAGCCGCTGTTCCGACGTGCCCTGGCACGGGAAATGGAGCGAGGTTGACCTCTTGTCGGTTCGGAGCATTTTTTCTCAAAAAACGGTGATTTTTCAATGAATTGCCGGGGTTTTGGCTTGACAGGCCGACCTGCGACCCAAAATCAATGGGTCCTTCCAGGCAGCGGGGCCATCGGGGTAATTCGAACCCCGACTTTTTTGCAGATTCAACCCGACATGGGGGGTTCCGCTTCCCTCCCAGCAACAGGATCAGACCATGCCAACCCAACATGAAATCGCCGAGCATCTGGACATGAGCGAACGTAATGCCCGCGACGTGCTCAAGGGGCTGACTCTGGATTGGCAAACGGCAAGCATGGACGAGATCCGAACGGCCTACATCCGCGATTTGCGCGCGAAAGCCGCTGGGCGCGGGGGCAGCCAACTTGAGGAGCTCAACAGAGCGCGGATCGATGACCTGCAGCAAAAGTCAGCCAACGGACGGTTGGTGTATTACGAAAAACTGCGCTCACTGATCCCCTCCGGTGAGGCAGAGCGTGCGCTGTCTGACTGGGCCAGTTTCGCAAACCGGGAATACCTGGGCGGCCTTGAACGCATCATTCAGGAAATCGAGAACGTGCAGAAACTCACAGTAGATCGAACAGTGGTGGCCAAAGTTGCTGGACCTACGACCGAGCGAATTGCAGGCTACGCGCGAAAACTTGGCGCGGAGCTTGTCGGCAGCAGCGGGGAAATTCAACCCGCCGCGTGACATCCCGACCGCGCACTACCTGAGCACCGAGTTTTACCTGCCCGCCGAAAGCGGCGTGCTGCATGGCCTATACGATTTCCAATACACGCCTTACTTCCTCGGGGTTGCCGCCGCTCTGGACGATCCACGGGTGAGCGAGGTCGACTTGATGAAAGCGGCGCAGATCGGCTGGACGTGGTTCTTGATCGGCTACCTGTTCAAGTTCATCCATAACCTGCCGCGCCCGATCATGATCCTGTTCGCCAAGGAAAAGGACGGCAAAAACTTTCATGACGAAAAGCTCAAGTTCGGTGTGACGGCGAACACTGAGGTGGCCAAGTTGATGCCGGTCGACGTCAGCCGTACCTCGGGCAACCGTTGGGACCATAAGACCTTCCCGGGCGGGTTCCTCAAGCTGGTGGCGTCGAATTCTCCCGGCAACGTCAAGTCCACGTCCTCGGTGGGCTTGTCGGTGGTGGAGGAACCGGACGACACCAGCGACGACGTGAAGGGGCAGGGTGATGCGATCGCCCTGCTGGAGGAGCGCGGCAAGCGCTACCCCGGCTCGAAGATGCTGGTGGGCGGTACTCCGGCGATCAAGGGCGCGAGCAAGACCGAAGCGCGCCTGGCCCAGACCGATTGCCGGGTGTTGCCGATCATCTGCCACGCGTGCGGCCAGTCGCATGTGTTGGATTTCGCCCATATCAAGTGGCTCGACATTGAAGAGGACGCCCAGCCACACGAGATCTACGGCCGTGCGGATCCAGAGACCGCCGGCTACGGTTGCCCGCATTGTGGCGAAATTTGGGATGACTACCAGCGCAAAGAGAACATCCGCAACACGGTGTTCAACGCGATCGACGCTGGCGACCCTTATTGCGGCTGGGTGGCAACAAAGCCATTTGCTGGGCGTGCCGGGTTTATTGAGCTGAACGAACTGTACGCATGCCTCCCCGGTACCAGCCTGGCCGACATCGTGCGGGAGAAACTCAACGCCGAACACCAGGCGTCGATTGGCAACCTGTCGTTGCTGATCAAGTTCGTCAACCAGAAACAGGGTCGTGCGTACGAGTACAAATCCGATCTGCCCGAGGCCGATAAACTGGCTGAGCGAGCGGAGGACTACCCGGAAATGTTTGTGCCAATGGCGGGCCTGGTGATCACCGCCGGTGTCGACGTGCAGCACGATCGTCTGGCGGTGGTGATGCGGGCCTGGGGCCGAGGCGAGGAATCCTGGCTGATCTACTGGGGCGAGATCTACGGCGAGGTGGTGCTGCCTGACCAGGGAGTCTGGCTGGATCTGGAAAAGTTGCTGTTTGCGCCGATCCCACACGCCTGCGGCGCCAAGCTGAGGGTGCTGGCAACTTCGCTGGATACCTCGGACGGCACCATCACCCAGGACGCGGCGTATGCGTTTTGCCGTAAGCATCAGCGCAACGGCGTGATGGCGATCAAGGGCGCGAGCGAACGTGGCAACACCCGCGACGATGAGCGCCGGGAAATCTTCAGCGCGCCTCGGCAAGGCGTCGACACTGACAAAGAGCAAAAGGCCTCGAAGTACGGTCTGCGCCCTTACATTGTCGGTACCTCGCGGGCCAAGGATCTGTGGATTGAGGGCCGTCTGCCATTGACCGGTGATGGCCCTGGTCGGATGCACTTTTACAAAACGGTGCGCCCGGATTATTTCCGGCAAATCACCGCCGAAGTGAAGGCGCCCAGCCGGCGACACCACTACCGCAAGGTCTGGCAGAAAAAGGCCGGCCAACCGAACGAAGGTACCGACTGCGAGACGTATGCGTTGCACGCGGCCCGTTCCCTGAAAACGCATTTGATGCGGGAGCAAGACTGGGCAGGGCTCGATGCACAGATCCGTCAGGGTGCGTTGTTTGACCCACCCGAGCCGGATCAATCCGAGGCAGAACCCGATCCCGAAACGGACGGGACCGGTCCGGAACCGACACCACCAGTCGAACCACCCAATCTCCCGCCCTCTGGCGGGAGAGTTGTTTCTGGGCGCCGTAGTGCAATGCGCGTGCTCTCCCAACGCAGGAATTAATTCATGGCTATCACCCTGGAACAAGCGCAGGGCCAGCTGCAAGCCTGGCTCGATGCGAGCATGAAGGTCAGCCAAAAGCAGAGCTACCGCATCGGCACCCGGCAATTGGAATACGCCGACCTTGCCGAAATCACCAAGACGATCGACTACTGGCAACAGCAAGTTGATCGACTGGAGAGCGGTCGCCCTCGGGGGATCGTCCTGCGTGGGATTACGCCGCGATGAGCCGCTCGCCGAAAGTGCCAGAGCCGACGCTGCTGGATAAGGCCATCACTTGGCTAAGCCCCGAGCGCGGCGCCAAGCGCATGCACGCTCGGCTGACCATGACTGCCTTGGGCGGTTACAGCGGCGCGTCGAAGGCAAAGCGTTCGCTGAGCGCCTGGACCCCGACGGCAGGCAGTGCGGCGGCAGATCTGCTGCCCGACTTGCCCACGCTTCGCGAACGCTGCCGAGATCTTGAACGCAACAATCCCATCGGCGGTGGTGCGATCAACACGGTGACGACGAAGACGGTCGGCACCGGCCTGGCGCTTAAGTCAGTGGTCAATCGCTCGATTTTGGGCTGGGACGAAGACCAGGCCAGGGAGTGGCAGCGCAAAACCGAATCGCTGTTCAAGTCCTGGGCGGAAACCACCAGCTGCGACATCACCCGCGAGCAGAATTTCTATGGTCTGCAGGACCTGACCTGGCGATCGGTGCTGAGCAGCGGTGACGTGTTTACGTTGCTCACGCACAAAGAACAACCCGGCCAGCACTACTCGGCGTGCATCCAACTGATTGAGGCTGACCGGGTTTGTAACCCTAGCAACAAGGCCGACACGGAAGCCCTCACGGCCGGCATTGAGCGTGACGCCGATGGTGCACCGATCAAGGCTCACATTTTGCGCAGTCACCCGGGGGCACTCGGCGTCAAAGAGCGCGTCTGGGATGACCGCCCGTTCTTCAACGAGCGCGGCGGTCGGGTGCTGCTGCATGTGTACCGGCGTCGTCGGGTGGGCCAGCCACGCGGTGTGCCGTACTTGGCGCCGGTGATCGAGAAGCTCAAGCAGTTGGACCGTTACACCGATGCCGAGCTGGAAGCGGCGGTGGTGTCTGCGTTCTTCGCCGTGTTCATCAAGCCAGGGCAGAGCGGCAATCTGAGCCCTCTGGCATCGGCCGTTACCGGCAACACCCCGGTGGGTGGCGATAAACCCGCCGGGCGCGACCAGGGCGGTTGGGACGGCTCACTCAGTGGAGGCATTGTCGCCGAACTGGACGACGGTGCGTCGATTGATACCGCATCACCCGGTCGCCCGAACATGGCATTTGATCCGTTCGTACTCGCCATGCTTCGACAGATCGGCATGGCCCTGGAGCTGCCTTACGAGGTGCTGATCAAGCACTTTACCGCCAGTTACACCGCCGCACGTGCTGCGGTGATGGAGGCTTGGCAATTCGTTCGCGGTTGCCGTGACTTCCTGGGCCAACATTTCTGCCAGCCCGTGTACGAGCATTGGCTTGAAGAGGCCGTGGCACAGGGAGACATCGAGGCTCCCGGGTTTTTCGACCACCCGTTGCTGCGCTATGCGTACAGCGGGTCGCTATGGGTGGGTGATGGTCCTGGCACAGTTGATCCGCTCAAAGACATCAATGCCGCCGAAAAGCGCATCGATATTGGCGTCAGCACGCTCGCCAAGGAATCCATGCTTTACGACGGCAGTGACTGGGAAGAGAACCACGAACAGCGTGCGCTTGAAGTGAAGCGTAGGCGCGATGACGGCCTATCCGTGTCACCAACGGCTCGCCCCGAGGATGAGCCTGCGGCCAATCCTGATCTTCCTGAACGGACCTAACTATGAGCGACAACCCAACCGATGCACCTCCCGTGCACCGGGTGACGGCGTTCGACCTGGTATCACGCGAGCCCTGGGCCATCACCCCGGACATGCTGCAGACCATTACCGCCATCGCCCGCCGGGAGCATGAAGGCCCGGAAGCCTTGGAGGCCAGGCAGGGCAAACCCTTGCAGAACAGTCGCGCGGTGACCCAGCGCGGCAATGTGGCATTGCTGCCCGTCACCGGCCCGGTGTTCCGCTACGCCAACTTGTTTACGGCGCTGTCCGGTGCGACGTCGCTGGATGTGCTGGCCAAGGAGTTCACCACCGCCGTCGACGATCCGCGCACCGACACCATCATCCTGGTGATGGATACCCCCGGTGGTATTGCCAGTGGCATCGCTGAATTCGGCCAGATGATCCGCGCCTCGCCCAAGCGGGTGGTTGCGTATGTGTCCGGTAACGCGGCCAGCGCTGGCTACTGGATAGCTGCAGCAGCCCATGAAATCGTCATGAGCCGCACCGGCGCCGTGGGCTCCATCGGCACGGTGCTGACGGTGCGCAAAAGCGACGACGACGGCAGTTTCGAGATCGTCAGCAGCCAGAGCCCGAAAAAGCGCCCTGACTTCAGCACTGAATCAGGACGTGCTGTGGCCCAGGCTCATGTCGACCGGCTGACTGACATCTTTGTCGAGGACGTCGCCAATTACCGTGGCCTCAGTGTTGAAACCGTTTTGGCCGACTTCGGCCAGGGCGATATGCGGATTGGCTCCGATGCCGTGGCATTGGGCATGGCCGACCGTGAATCCACCCTTGAACAACTCATCGCTGAGTTCAACAGCAGTTCTTCTGGAGAAAGACCTATGTCCACTACTACCAACAGTAACGCCCCCGCTCCAACTGCAGAAAAACCAGTTATCAACCGCGAATACCTGGCGGCGAATCATGCCGAGTTGCTGGCCAGCCTGGAACATGACGCGCATGCCGCTGGTGCAGCTGCCGGCGCCCGCGCCGAGTGCGAACGCATCCAGGCGGTGGAAGCCGCCGCACTGCCCGGACACGAAGAGCTGATTGCCACGCTCAAGTTCGACGGCAAAACCACCGGCGCCGAAGCAGCGGCGCAGGTTATCGGCGCCGAAAAAACCAAACGCGCCGGTGCTCTGGCCGACATTCGTGCCCAGGCGCCTGCGCCGGTGCCCAACGCGCTGACGCCACCGGCAGCCCCTGAGGCTGTGAAGGAGGATCCAGAGTCGCCGCTGGAGGAACGCGCCAAGGCGACCTGGGACAGCGACAAAGAGCTGCGGGCCGAGTTTGGCACCTTCGAGGCCTATCACGGCTACCGCAAGGCCACCGAGCGGGGTCTGGTCAAGGTCCTGAAAAAGTAAGTACCGGGTAACCCCTTCCCACCCATGGCTCTGGAGAATCCTATGCCTCTTACACTCGACACCCCCCGCGCTTACGAGATCGGGGAAATTAACGATCTATCGGTTGCGGCCGGCGTGCAGATTTTCGAAGGTTCGGCGGTCGGCATTGTCGCGGCTAACGGCCTTGCGCGACCTCTGGCGGCGGGGGATCTGTTCGTGGGCTTCGCCGATCGCGGCGTCGACAATCGAATCGGCGCCGCTGCAGCAGCGCGTGTGCGTCTTCGCGAAGTGGGCAAAGTTGAACTGCCCGTCACTGCGCTGGCGATCACCGACATCGGTAAGCCGGTGTATGCCAGCGACAGCGGCACGTTTCTGCTCACCGCCGCCGGTAACAGCCTGATCGGGCATGTTCACCGTTTTGTGCGCACCGGCGTCGGCATCGTCAAGTTCACCGCCCAGGCCGTCCCTGTCGCGGCGTAACGCATCACTCAATCCGTTCTTTTTTTCTGACCGTATCCTTCTTCAGGAGAATCACCCATGGGTGCTGAAGTGCTTTCCAGCCGTGCCATCATCGGCATGTTTTACGAACTGCTCGAGCAGAATGTGGGGTCGAACTGGATCGACGCCGTGTCCAACCTGTTCGACTCCGACCAGGCCAAAGAAACCTATCCGTGGATCGGCATGGTGCCGACCTTGCGTGAGTGGATTGGAGGTCGCCACGCCAAGGGTTTTATCAGCGCTGATCTCGAAATCGAAAACCTGCACTTCGAGGCTACCATCGAGGTGCTGGTCACCGAGCTGCGCCGCGACAAAACCGGACAGTTGCGCATCCGCCTGGGCGAACTGGCTGACCGCACCAACGCGCACTGGGCGCGACTGCTGTCGGTGCTGCTGCTCAACGGCGAAAGCCAGACCTGCTATGACGGCCAGTACTTCTTCGATACCGACCACGAAGAAGGCCAGAGCGGCGTGCAGTCCAACAAGATCACCACCGACATCTCCGAACTGCCAGCGACACTTCACGGGACGCCCAGTCGGCCGAGCGTTGAGGAGTTCCAGCAGGCGGTTGCCCGGTCGGTTACCCAGTTGACCAGCTTCAAGGATGACCAGGGCGAACCCATCAACGAACTGGCACGCGAGTTTCTGGTGATGGTGCCGTTCAACCTGCTGAGCGTGGCACAGACGGCGCTTAGCGTGCCGCGCGGTACCAACATCAGCGAGATCGTCATGCCGGACAACGTGGTTGTCCGCGTGGTGGGCAACGTGCGCCTCAACGCCTGGCAGGACAAATTCGTGACCTTCCGCACGGACGGTCGATTGAAAGCGTTCATCCGTCAGCAAGAGACCGACGTGGCCATGAAGGCCAAGGCCGAAGGCTCGGAGTTCGAGTTCGACAACGATGCCCATCAATACGGCGTCGACACCTGGCGCAATGTGGGTTTTGGGCGCTGGCAGTACGCCGTTCTTAACCAACTGGTGGCGTAAGCCTTTCGGCCTGACACCTCACTGAGGGCATTGATATGCCGAAATACCGTGTGGAACAGACGATCACCCTTTATGGGGGTGAACTGATCCTGAATGCGGCCCAGGCCAGTGCGCGTGCGCACAACCTGGAGCCGGTCGCAAACAAGAAGGGCCGCTACACCATTGTGTCGCCTGTTCAGTTCAAAGCCGGGGAAGTGATTGTGATCCCCGGCGAGCCGGACAAGGCGTTGGGGCAGCGGTTGTCGAAACTGGAGAAGGTCGCAGGAGAGCGTAATGCCGAATAAATCCTACACGGTGCTATCCGGCTCGTTTCGCGGGCCAGATGACAAACTGACCGGGGCAGGGGGCGTGATCGAGTTGCCTGATGACGTGGCCGAGCGCTTTCGCCACCAGTTGGAAGTGCTGGTGGTCGAGCCTGCGCCGGCACCTTCCGCTGCAGCTGAGGGCGGACGCAAGCCCGTCAAGGTGAGCCCTGATGCTTGACGAAGATCTCAGGGGATTCCTTGAGGACTTCGACGTTGGCGGGATGGTTGATGGTCAGCCGTTTCTGGCCGCGCGGGATATGCCGGACGAAATCCACGGTATGGGTGGCACCAACAGCCAGTCGACCGGCTACGAGATCCTGGTCATCACCGCCGAGGCCGAGCGCCTGGGCATCGACAATCCCAAACTGATCACCGTCGACGGCGTGAATTTTCGCGTCCGGGACCGCCGGATGATCGATGACGGCGCCTTTAGCCTGGCCTCCCTCACCAAGGTTTAAACCTCATGCCCTCGATTCAAGAACGCATCGTCGCAAAGGCGCAGGCGCTGATTCTGGCCGCCGGTACGTTGGCGGCAGACCGGGTGTATCGGAGTCGCACTGAGGCGATCAGACGGGACATGACGCCGGCGATCGTGCTGCGTCCTGACCTTGAAACCTGTGAGCGCGAAAGTGCTGCAGTGGATCGCAACCAGTTCGAGCTGACGGTGGAAATCATCGCCCGGGAGGACACGGTCACAGGTGCTGCCTGGGATCAGGTCGCCGACTTGGTCAAGGTTGCCGTGCATGCGGTCCTGATGGCAGAGGACGCCTTTGAGGAGGCGGATCGGGTGCAGCGCTTCTACATCGACTGGATCGAAGACGAGGGCGACAACACCGCCGGCAACTGCATGGTGCGCTACCGCTTCACCTACCTGTGCAACACCGGCGACCTGACGGCCGGACCTACCTTTTACTGAGGAACACATTATGCAAATCGCATTCGGCAGCGGGTTGTTTTACGCCACTCCGCTGATGGACGCCTATGGCAATGCCATTTCGGCTCCGACCCCCATCCTGCTGGGTATCATGCAAGAAGCCTCGGTGGATCTGTCGTTTGATTCCAAAGAGTTGTTCGGCAGCGAGCAGTTTGCGGTCGACGCGGCGCGAGGCCAGGGCAAGCTGACCGGCAAGGCCAAGTCCGCCCAGATCAGCCTGCTGCAGTGGAATCAACTGGTGTTCGGGCAGACCCTGACCACCGGCCAGGTGTTAGTTCATCACTCCACGGAGCCCACAGTTGTGCCGGCAGGGGCCACCATCACCGTGGAGCCCCCAGCGGGCGGGACGCTATCGGGCGATCTTGGTGTACGCGGCGCCGGCGCGATCCCTTACGTACGGGTACTGAGCGCGCCTGCAGTTGGGCAGTACACCTTTGATGCCGCCACGGGGGAATATGCATTTGCCGCTGCAGACGTGGCCAAGTCGGTGTTCATTGATTACCGCTACACCGTTACGACAGGTAAAAGCCTGTCGGTGAAAAACCTGCCCATGGGGGACATGCCGGTATTCCAGGGCGAGCTGGTCCTGAAATACAAGGGCAAGACTGTGTACGTGCGCGTGCCGAACTTTGTCAGCAACAAGCTGGGGATCGCTACCAAACAGGACGATTACACCATTCCGGACTTTGAATTCACCGGCTACGCGGATGAGTTCGGCGAGGTGTGCTACTGGAGTGCCAACGAATGACGGTCGTGAATGTCCCCGGCGTTTCGTTCCCGTTTCCAGGGAAAACGCTCGTCATCCCCCCCCTTGCGCTGGGGGATCTGGAGCAACTGCTGGAGCGGATCAACGCGGTGATGGCCGGCAACATGGACCGGGACAGTATCGCAACGGTGATCGATGCCACGCACGCGGCATTGCGTCGGAACTACCCAGACATTGAGCGCGCAGAGGTGGCCTCGCTGCTGGATCTTCGCAACATGCGTGATGCGTTGGATGCTGTTATGAGTGCCTCGGGCCTGGAGGTCACAGAGTCGGCGCCGGGGGAAGCACTGGCCCCTTCGACTGGGGCCAACTCTACGCTCACCTGATCGCCAGTACCGGGCAAAGCCCGGTCACGCTTCGACGTGACTGGGACATGGTGATGGTAGGGCATATGACCAACTACTGGCGAAACCATCCGCCCGTTCATGTACTAGTCGCTGGTTATTTAGGGTATAAAGCTGCTCCTTCTATAAGTGATGCTCCTGCACTAGAAAGCAACTTATCCGAGATTGCCGCTGATTTGCGGGACGATTTACCTGAGCATTTACGACATGCCTTGGATGCTTTTACTTCAGTGAGGTGAACTCATAGCTCAGAGGTAATGTTCTCAGAGCTATGAGAGGATTGAGCTTCTTATAGGTTATCTCAAAGAAAGGTTAAGTTTTTGCGAGTAAATTTCTGCTGATTTTACTTGTATGGATTTATCTGGAAGTATTTTTGCGTCGATTTCGATTCTGATCAGAGCGTATTTCATATCGCTGTAATAATACTGTTCTATGCCATATTGCCCAAACCATTGGCCTGGTGCTTTTTCTTTGAGTGGGAAATACACCGGTGGGGCATCAATGTTTTCCCGATCTTCCCTCCAGATGCTGAGAACTGGGGCGTCTTGGGTGCCTCTTACTGTAAGGCGATAAAGAGGTTTTCTCTCCTTTGCAGAACTTCCAAGATCGGCACTTCTAGGTTCGCTAGATTCATTTAGTTTTAGGTTGAAACTGCTTTTGTTTACGTTGTTCTCATCGTTCTTCGTGACAGTATTAACCTTTCCTTTACCTCCAAACCAAGGAGTTTTCAGCTTTGCGGAAACATATGATAAGCACAAGTTGGGGTTTTTGACGCTTATTTTAAGTTTGTCTGGGGATTCTGGAGATTTACTCAAGCTTATTTTTGCAACTGAGACCCCAAAAGTTTGCGCTAGTGTGCTCGCATCCAGGTCTAAGTTGGCTGATGTCTTACTCTTGGCCTCAAAGGTGTAGTCGGAAACCATGATGCATTTGTAAACGAATTCCTTTTCGATAGGTGCGCCACGACTAAAATCTTTTATTTGTGTTACCGACCATCCTGAAGCATTTGAGGTAGTTGATCCTGAATGCTCAATGCCTGCTTTTGCCAGCACGCCTTTAAATGAAGCTTCTGCTCCGGCTTTGTAGTTAGAGTAGTCTTCCGATTGAACATCGTCGTAAGAGGGCGACGTCAATACGGTGTCATCACTAATTATGTAGCCGATTCCGCCTAAATATACATTTCCTGAGTCGCGCTCAACGTACCGCCCTAGAGCTTTTTCGACAGGGGGGCTTAGCGTTTTCCAACCGACACTCTTACCTGGACCTGTGTCATTTGAGACACACCCGAGCATTGATGAAGTGATCGCCACAGTTACGATTGATTTTTTTAAGCTCATGAAGATTCCCCTGTTTCAGAAATGAGTCAGTTGGTGGCTTAGCAGTGCTTCTAGTGACAGGTTTACGTGCTCGCTTGCTTTTTATAAATGGTCTAGCAGACAAGTGCGGAGATTGCAAAGTGTGATCAAGAATGGTTTTTTAAAAGCTGGTATTTGAGTCAGTTTCATTATGTGAAGGGGCCTTCTGTGACGATTTATAACACGGCTAAAATGTGGCCTATTTGTTTTAAGTCGTTGTTCTTATTGGAGGCGGGTGTTGGCCTTTAGATAGAGAAGACAGCATGGAAAGAAATATTGCATACCAGTTCACGGCCGGTACCCAAGGTTTCGATCGTGCAGTCGAAAGCATTGAGCGCAACATGCGTGAGGCACGGACCACTTTTGGTCGCGAGCTAAGGGCGATCAACACCGAAATGGTGGGCAGCCAAACCCGGCTCGCTCGTTTTGGTCCGGCAGTGAATGAGGCGTTCTCCGGCGTCAGCGCCATCATGCGTTCGGGCCTCGGCGGTGTGGCGGCTGGCATTGCGGGTGTGTTTGGTCTGGGTGCTTTCAAGCTTGGCCAGATCGTTAGCGATAGCAAGGACGCGGCGATCCAACAGGAAGCTGCTTACCGTGGCCTGGAAGCGGTGGCCAATCATGCCGGCGTCGGTATTGGTCGGGCCATGGATGAGGCTAACAAGCTCGCCTCCGACGGCTTGCTCAGCGTCGGTGATGCAGCCAAATCACTGCAAAACCTGCTAAGTCGCGGGTATAACGTGGACCAGGCAGTGGCGGTGATCAACCGCTTGAAAGACGCTGCAGCTTTCAACCGGCAAGCTAATCTCAGCATGTCGGAAGCTGTGGTGTCGGCCACCGAGGGCTTGAAAAACGAAAACTCGGTGCTGGTGGATAACGCCGGTGTCACGAAAAACGTCGCCAAAATGTGGGACGAGTACGCCAAGAGCATCGGCAGCAGTCGTGACAAGTTGTCTGACTCGCAAAAGATCACAGCCGAATACAACGGCATCATGAAAGAGACAGAGGCTCAGGTCGGTAATGCTGCCAAGGCAGCGGATGGATTGACCGGCAGCCAGGCCGAACTCGATTCCAAAAGCAACCAGCTGCAGGTCACCATTGGTACCATTCTTGAGCCTGTCTTCATCAGCCTGAATAAGCGTCTGTCTGAAACCGCCAGTTGGTTCAACAACCTATTGAAAGGTATGACCGGCGTAGGCCTTACCGTTGATGAGGTGGCGGCGAACGTCGCGCGCTACGAAGCGATGTTAGGGACAGTCATTGCCGGACCGCGCGGTGGGGGTGGCAAGGCCCAACTGGAAGCCACGCTGGTCGAAGAGCGCCTGCTGCTGGAAAACATGCAGTTGGTGTCCAATAAGCTGGAAGAAGTCGACGCGGGTATGCGCTCCCGTTCCGCTCGCATTGAAGAGCAGAGACGCAAAGTGGCGGAGATGGCCGCGACCGGCGATACAGCCCTGGCCAAAGCACCACAGCAGGGCAGGACAAGTCCGACCGCTTACGGCGTTGAAGTCGCCCGGCTGACCAAGCTGGAGCAGGCATACGCTGCAGCTGTCGAGCATCGGAAAAAAGTGGTCGAGTCCACAACTCCCCCTAAAAAAGCGGATGACCCGGTAAGTGCGCCGACGAAGGCCACGTCACGGGTCAGTGAGTGGACAGAAGCATTAGACGCGCAGAAGGTCGCTCACGCCCAGCAGCAGGCCGAGCAGGGCACTTTCCTGCAGTTCTCCCAGCAGCAGGAAATGCAGTACTGGCAGGGCATTCTCAAGCGCACGGATTTGAGCGCTGCCGAACGTTTGAGTGTTCAGCGCAATTACCTGGCGTCATTGAATGCGTTGCGCCGGCAGGACGAAGGCCAAGCCTTTGCCGATCTGCAGGCCCAGGCGCAGCAGTACCGCAACAATATGGACGCGCGTCTGCAGATCGCTCAGCAGACATTAGAGCGCAGCCGGCAACTCTACGGCCAGGACAGCCAGGAATACCGCAAGGCTGCGGCAGAGGTGGTCGCTGTCGAGCGCGAAAAGCAGCAGCAAATCACCAACATGAAACAGCAGCAGCTGGCTGCCGATCAGCAGGCGCGGCTTACCGACGTTGCGCATGCCGAGCAGATGGCCCAGCTGGATCTGCAAGCCAACCTGATCACCCAAGGCCAGTTGCTGCAGGCCCAGGCCGAGTTCGAAAAGCAACGGTATGCGATCGAAGCTCAGGCATTGGCCGAACGTAAAGCGCTGCTGGAGCAGGATCCTGACCGCAATCCGGTCGCCCTGCAGCAGGTCCAGCAGCAGATCCTGGCGCTGGAGCAAACCCACCGCAACAGCATGGCGGTGATTGGCAGGCAGCAAACATTCGAGTCGCAAAGCAACTGGACGGGCATGGTCGACAGTCTGCGTACCAGTTGGTCGAGCGGGCTTACCGGCATCATCAGCGGCACCATGAGCACCCAGGGCCTGTTGCGCGGGATCTTCACCAGCATCGGCACCGCGTTCGTTGAGAACATGGTCACCAAGCCGTTGATGGCCTGGATGTTCGGTGAGACGGCTAAAACCGGCGCGACGGTAGTGGGTGTAGGCGCTCGAACGGCTGCAGAGGCAGGTGGTGCCGCCATGTCCGTGGCGATCTGGGGCGCAGCCACGATCAAAAACATCATTGCCAGCGCCTGGCAGGCCATGGCCGGTGCCTTTGCAGCCATGTCGGCCATTCCGATCATTGGCCCTGTCCTGGGCGCGGCGGCGGCAGTCGCCGCCGGTGCGTTCGTATTTGGCCTGGTGAAAAACGTTGCTTCGGCCGAGGGCGGCTATGACATCCCTGCCGGTACTAACCCCATGACGCAACTCCACGAGCAGGAAATGGTGCTGCCTAAGCAATACGCCAATGTCATTCGCCAGGCAGCTAATGGGGAAGGGCAGTTAGGCGGTTCTGGCAACAGCTATCACTACCACGACAGCAGCGGCCGGATGTCTCCCGCTGATATTCGGCGTGGTGCACGGGTGCTGGCTGAGGAAATGCAAAAAATGCGGCGCAACGGCGCCATCAAAACTTAGGGGGGCGAGATGTCGTTAGGACCTTTTTGGCCGGCGCGCTGGATCGCCAGTTACCCCGATATGGGCGCGGCGGTTGAAGGCGTTCTGCCGCGCCTGCCCGGGCAAACCCTGCTTTCAAAAAAAGCACCTGAGTGGAGTACCGGTGTGCAGAAAGCTGCCAGCGGTCGACGCCGGACAACGGCGTACTACCCGGCGCCGCTGTGGTCTTTCCAGCTGAGTTACAACGCCGTACGCAAGCGCCCTGGGTTGGATGAGTGGTCGAGGCTGATTGAGTTCTTTAATCAGCGCAAAGGGCAATTCGGCGAGTTTCTGTTCTTTGACCGCAGTGATCACCTGGTAACGCTTCAGCGCTTCGGTACCGGGGACGGCACCACGCGAACATTCCAGCTTTCCCGGGAGATCGGTCACTGGGTGGAGCCGGTGTACGGGGTCGTCAATGTGGACGTCGTCACTGTCAGTGGTGCTCCTACTTCAGCCTTCACTGTGGATGAGCTGGGGCGCATCACCTTTACGGTGGCCCCTCCGATTGACGCGGCGCTGGTGTGGAGTGGGGCGTTTTATTTTCGCTGTGCTTTCGAGGCCGATTCGCTCGACGGGGCTCAGCCTTATCGCGCGATTTGGGAGCTCAAAAACATCGCGTTCACGAGTATCAAGCCATGATCGATGCCACACCTGAACTGAAATCCTTTCTGGCCACGGCGCGCAGTTTCGTCATGGCGGATCTGTACACGATTGCCTTGGCCAGCGGCCAGGTGCTGCGTTACACCGATGCGGGTTTGCAGATCTTCTACGCCGGACAGAACTACTCGGCCAGCGGGCCTATGATCAAGCGCACCGGCGTACGTGCGGTGCGCGGGATTGAGGTCGACACGTTGAACGTGACCTTTACTGCCGGCATGGACGACACCGTGTTCGGCGAGCCCTTGCTGCCATTCATTGCCGGCGGCGGTTTTGACGGGGCCACCCTGAACCTTGTCCGAGCGTTTATGGCGGACTGGCGGTCGCCCGTGGTGGGCACGGTCACTCGTTTTATCGGGCGGGTCGCGGAGGTGGATCCTGCCGACCGCGAGCAGGCGACGGTGACAGTAAAGTCGCCGATCGAGCTGCTGGACACCAAGGTGCCCCGGGGCGTTTATCAGCCCTCGTGCCTGCGCACGGTATACAGCGCCGATTGCGGGGTGAACCGTGCCCTGTTTGAAACCATGGGTGTAGTCCAGGGCGGCAGCACGGCCCTGCGTGTGAACTCCAATGTGCCCGCCACCCAGGGCTGGTTCGACCAGGGCGTGATTCGTTTTGTGAACGGTGCCAATGCAGGTGTGACAAGAACCGTACGCCGATTCACTGCAGATGGCGCCGTGACGATGATCCTGGGCCTGCCAGGCGTGCCAGTGGCCGGTGATCAGTTTCTGATTTACCCGGGTTGCCCACGGACGCTGGATGCCTGCACCAACAAATTCGGCAACCGAGCGCGGTACCGGGGGATGCCGTTCATTCCCGTCGCGGAGACATCGGTATGAGCCCGTTCGAAGTGCTGCAGCGTGATGCCGTGGTCGCGCAGGCTGAGCGCTGGTTGCGCACGCCGTACCAGCACCGGCAGCACCTGCTCGGCGTCGGCGTCGATTGCGCCTGGTTGCTGATTGAGGTGTATCACGCCGCCGGGTTGATTCCCTCGATCGATCCCGGGGCGTATGCCCAGGATTGGCACCTGCACCGCAGCGAGGAACGCTACCTGGGTTGGCTGGAGTTGTACGGCCGGCAGATCGACGTCCCACAGCGTGGCGATGTCGCGGTCTGGAAATTCGGCCGGACCTTCAGCCACGGCGCGGTGGTGGTCGATGAGCATCGCATCATTCATGCCTATCGGGACATCGGCGTCGAGTTTGCAGATAGGCGTGAGGAGCGGCTCTCCAGCCACACCGTGCGTTATTACACACTTAACCGATATGGAGTCAGCGATGGGGGGCAGCAGTAGTACCATTTCCAACAGTGCAACGCGCATCAACGCGCTGCAGATCCAGAGCAGTGCGAGTGGCAAGCCGATCGCCTGGATCGCCGGCCGCAATCGCGTCAGTCCTAATCTCATTTATTACAGTGACTTCGAAGCTGTCGCCAAAACCACGACGAAAAAGTCGGGAGGTAAAGGCGGGGGCGGAGCTACTCAAAAAGACACGACCTATACCTATTATGCGGCGCTGATCCTTGCGGTCGGGCGTGGGCCGCTGGGTGCCATTCACCGTGTCTTCCGCGACAAGGAAGTATTCACATCACTTGCTCAAGTGGGTTTGAACTACGCCAATGGCACTCATGATCAGACCGTGTGGGGTTTTCTTCAAACTCGCCACCCTGCCGAAGCGATTGCCTATTCCGATACGGCCTACGTGTTTTCCAGCAGGTACCTGCTAAACGATAACGCCGGCGTCCAGAATCATACCTTTGAGGTGGACGGGCGTTATCAAGTGCCCGGGCTGCCGGATGCCAACCCGGGCGATTTCCTGCCCGGGCTGTTGCTCGATCCATTGGACGGAATCGGTTTTACCCCTGCATGGGTCGCAGATATGTCGAACTACCGCAACTATTGCTTGGCGGAAAACTTACTCTTGAGTCCGGTACTCGACGAGCAGTCGCCGGCGAATGAGGCAATCGCGCGCTGGTTGCAACTGACCAACAGCGAGCTGGTGTGGTCCGCCGGTCAACTCAAGGTGATCCCCTACGGCGACCAGGCCGTCACCGGTAACGGCGTGACGTGGTTTCCGAACATCACGCCAGTGGCGGATCTGACCGATGACGATTTTCTTTCTGAGGAGGGTGAGCCGCCGGTCTCGCTCAAGATCAAGAGCCAGGCCGACAGCTACAACGAAGTGTCGCTGGAGATCCTTGATCGTGATCACGAGTACAACACCGACGTGGTGCGTGCGCCTGATCAGGCTGCCATTGAGCAGTTTGGCTCCAAGCCGATGGACACCATCAAAGCGTACGAGATCTGCAATATCGCCATCGGCGCCCATGCGGCGCAACTGTTGGTGCAGCGCAAGCTGTACGTGCGTAATGAATATGAGTTCTCCCTCGGCTGGCAGCATGTGCTCCTTGAGCCTATGGACCTGGTCACGATCACTGAGCCAGGGTTGAACCTGCACCAGCGCCTGGTCCGGCTGATTTCGGTTGAGGAGGACGAGCTGGGTAAGTTGGCGATCGTGGCCGAGGATGCGTTGCTGGGTGTTGGTAGTGCCCCGAATTACCCGGTGCAGAGCAAGAGCGGTTATCAGGGCAATCAGAACGTCGCCCCTGGTCCCGTCCTGGCGCCCATCATGTTCAACCCGCCCGAGAGCTTGCTGCCCGCCGGCACACTGCAGATCTGGGGCGGTGTTGCCGGTGTGGGTGAAGCCTGGGGCGGTTGTGAGATCTGGATCAGCGCTGATGGCGACAGCTACCGGTTAGCGGAGACGATTTACGGCAGGGCGCGCATGGGGAAACTGACAACGACTCTGGCCGCTGGAAGCGACCCCGATACGGTCAACACCTTGTCAGTGCAACTGGCAGCGGCGACGGAGCTGGCTGCCGCCACTACTGCAGAGGCGGACAGTGGCGCCACGCTATGTTGGGTGGCCGGTGAGTTGCTGAGTTACCGAGACGCGGTGCTCACGGGCGTCGGAGGCTATGAGCTGAGTTATCTGAGACGCGGACGTCTGAGCACGGCCATCTCCAGTCACTCGGCCGGTTCACCCTTTGTGCGGTTGGATGATGCCGTCTGGAAGTACAGCTACACGTCCGACCAGGTCGGCAAGACTGTCTGGGTCAAGTTCCGCTCATTTAACGTGTTCGGTCGAGCGCTTGAGGATCTGGCGGATGTCACGGCCTACAGCGTCACGTTGTCGCCGGCCCGGGTAGCGCCTGATACCGCGCAAAACCTCGCCCTGGTCGGTGCCTTCGAGGCGCCGTACTTCACCGTGAGTTGGGTGGCCGGAGCTCGTGCCGAAGATCGCTTGGTACGCATTCGTCACGCGGGCAGTAATGCCCTCCTGCGAGAGGTGGCGACCACCAGCACGGCATTCACGTATCAACGTGAAGATGCGCTGGTGGATGGCGCGCTCATTCGCAGCTATCGGGTGGAGGTCATCGAGCGCAACGCTGCAGGCCAGGCACAGTTGGTGTCGTTGTTGGTCACCAATACGGCGCCGGCGCCCGTTACGGGAACCGCCGCCACGGTCACTGGCACCACCACCGCGGATGTCAGTTGCGCGGCCAGTGCAGCTGCAGACACGGCGGGCTATGTGTTTGTGTATTCGACAGAGGAAGACTTTGATCCGGCAACTGCAGGAACGGTCGGCTATCAAGGCGTATCACGCACCGGGCAGATCACGGGACTGACGCCAGACACCACGTATTACCTCTGCGCTGCAGCGTACGACACCTGGAGCAGTGTACGCAGTCAACTCAACTTCGCCCCGGCGATCACCTTCAACACCTGATAGAGACTCATCATGCAACCTATTCAATTCTTTGCCGCAAGGGCTGAAGACGGCGTGCTATTGCCCGGAGCAACGGTGAGTGTGCTTGTCTCGGGGAGTGAGACCTTGGCGCCGCTGTTTTCCGATGCAGCGGCGACCGTTGTCCTGGCCAACCCCATGCATGCCGATGCCAGTGCGCGGGTGTTCTTTTACACCACGGCGGCTCGCATCGATATTCAGATTGGTTACGCAGGGTACCGAGCGCCGCTGCTGCAGGGCATCGGAACCAGTGATCCGGTGGATATGATCAATGCGGAAATTGATCGTCTCAACCGCGATATGGTCGATGGAAAAGTGCATGCCACTGTCGCGGCAGGTCTTCTGGCGACGGTCGACGGCCAGTCTTTTTACGTCGAACCCACCTCGCCAGATATATCGCGCAGTCTGTATGTGCGGGTCAGTGCCACGGAGGCCAGGCACGTCTCCGATGATCCGTCAGTGGGTTACATCGCAGAGATAGACGTGCGCACCTCTGCGGTTGAGAGCGGCACGTTTAACGGCTTGGAGCTGCGGTTTGTTCGACTGGCCGTAGAGTCCGGCTACACCTGGGCGCTGGTCGATTCGGTTGGACGCATGGCGCTGGGTTGCCGGGTGGATGGCTCACTCGTGGGCAAGTTCATGCTGCGCGACGGCACGGTTGATCGCAACACGCTGAAACTCGACCTCGACGGATTCATCGCCAAGGCATTGGACCCTCAGTCGGGATACGCGTGGGCAGTGATCGATACCCTGGGACGGATTGGTCTGGCTCTTCGAGTGGACGGTACCGTTACCGGGAAATTCTTGCTCGGCACCGGTGCCGTACCTCGCAAAGCGCTGGGGGCCGATCTGTCGGGCTTCATTGCGGTTCAACTGAGCCCAGAGTCCGGCTATGTCTGGGCTGTTGTTGATGCGGTTGGCCGCATTGCGCTGGGCATCACCACAGCCGGCAAAACGGTGGGTAATTTTGATATTCATATCCCCGATGTCACAGGGATCGAGTACCTCAAACCGGTTCACGACCTGCTTTGTGTAGGGGACTCCCTGACAGCCAACAGCAGTCAGGTCACCTGGCGGGAGCAACTGGCGCCACTGATCAGTGCGCGGACCATTGTGAATGGCGGAATTGGCGGCCAGACGTCTCGCCAGATCGCCGCGCGTTTCGGTGCTGGTACCGCACTGCTGACCGTCACGGACAACCAGATCCCGGCCTCGGGTTCGGTGACGGTCACGGCGTTGAGCACCTTATTGCTGTCCACGCCCGCGACCAATTCCGGCACCTACACGCTGACAGGTACCTTGGGCGGCATCCATGGGACGCTGACGTGTACGCACAGTGAGACAGGGGACTCCTCGGACGTTTACACCTTTGCTCGGGATGCTGCCGGAGACGCCCGATACAGCGCGCCCAAGTCGCCGTTTATACCCGACGTGCCCGGTGACGGGTTTTACACAGAGATTATCTGGATGGGTCGCAACAACCTCGACAACATCGAGCAGATCAAGGCCGACATTCGGGCCATGGTCGCTGTGCAGAAAACCGTTGAAAAACGCTACCTGATCATCACGCCGCCGCTTGGCGGCAACCCGACACCGGGCACGTCGACGGGAGAGGGTGTTGGTACCGCCACCTACAACAACTGTGTCGCCCTGGAAGATTGGGCCACCGCCGAGTACGGCGATCGCGTGATCAAGATCCGCGAGTGGCTGATGCAGTTCAACGATGGCAGCGCCGACGATCTGGACGACGTGGCCAAGGGCGTGGTTCCGCGTTCGCTTCGGCTGGACATCATTCACAACACCACGATCAGCAACGGGCATATCGCCCGTCGCATTGCCTATGAAATTAATCGGAGGTCCTGGTAATGGCCGGACAAAAAACCGTACTGGATGGCATCACCTTCACCGATACGACGTTGCCCATTCTGCGCTCCGATGCGTTGCTGAGTGCGGGGTCGCTGTATCTGTTCGACTTGGGGCATAGTTTGGGTGGTGTGAGCGGAGTGCCGGCAGCTGGAGCCTCCATTCCCAACATCGCTTACGCCGAAGCGGCAGCAGTGCTTGGTGCGGGTACCGAGAGCAGCTTGGCCGGGGTGTTCAGCAGCAACGCGGTCGCAGCTGACGCTCTGTTTGAGCGGACGCCCAAGAAGGGCCTACACGCCATTTACAGCCAGGTGAACAACACGGTGAGTGGTCATGGATCACAGATCAACATCGCAACAGCGATCCGTGACTACATCATCGCGAACAAAACCCACCTGTTCTATTTCTCGGTATGGGCACATCGCACACGCGCTGCGCTCTCTACGGGGCATCGATACATGGAGATCGGTAGCGGCGGTAACTTCCTGGGGTACATGAGTGGCGCCGGAAACACAGGCAAGGCTTCCGGGCTTTACAACGTCGTCGGCGGTGCCAACGCCGTGGCCAATCGGTACTCCTCGATGCGAGCGTCCGCTGGTAGCGGTGATACGGTGGCGGCAGCGGCCGGGAGTATTATTTTCGGTAACGGCGGATCTGGTTCCGCGCTGACCAATCAATGCCCCTCGGACATTTTCTATCGCGGCTACTGCGAGGATCTGACCGTGTCGGGGCGAACCTACGCTGACGTCGACGCCCTCGACAAGGCGTTATGGGATGCCGCTTTCGCTGCAGGTGGCCGGTTTGCTGGAGACACCTTCACCGCACCGTCGACTTTCCCATAGCTGGCCAGGTAAACCTATAAGCCCGCCGCAACTCATGGTCTGCGGCGGAAGCGGAATTTTTCCCAGCCGTTTTTGAACCTGAAAGTTCCGGTGTCTCCTCTGAGAGCGTAAAGGCTTGCTCTGTAACTAGCAGTGAATCGAGAAAATCCAAGACGTCTGATTTTTTTGTAGACCCAAACCCATCCGTGGTGATTGGTAGTTTTGGCGGGCCTTTGCACCATTGACGCGTTCCTTCTAGGGGGAATTTGGCGGGGATGATAGCGATGTGCCCCATCCAAAGGCTGTCAATTAATAACAGGACGGAACTTCTTGTAGCGGCGAGTTATTAGGCCTCATTCGTTTGAATGCAGCACCGTATAGAACGAACTCAACAGCGTTTATTTCACCTCCAATTCCCGCCGTTGTGCGGGTTTTTTTCGTCTGGAGAAAAGGCTATGGCACGACTCTCGACCACTCAAGCGGGCAGCCGCAACGCGCTGGCCTTCCTCGACATGCTCGCTTGGTCCGAGGGGACCAGCACGTCGCCGGCCACGGCCCTGGATGGTTACGACGTCATCGTGACGGGCATCGACAGGAAGCCTGAAGTCTTCACAGATTTCAGTGATCACCCCTTCGCAAAGGGACGGCGCTCGAAGGTCATCAACAGCAAGGGTCTGACATCTAATGCCTCGGGCCGATACCAGCAGATGTTGAAGGACTGGCCGTATTACCGAACTTTGCTGGCCCTGCCTGACTTCAGCCCGATCAGCCAGGACCTGCTGGCCCTGCAGCACATCCGCGAATGCCGCGCGCTACCTGACGTGCACGCCGGCCGGGTCGAATCCGCGATTGCAAAGTGTCGGAATATTTGGGCAAGCCTGCCTGGTGCAGGGTATGGCCAGCGTGAACACCGGCTTGCCGATTTGATCCAGCAGTACCGCCTGGCGGGTGGAGCACTGTCATGACGGCATTACGGAAAGTGTCACGCTGTCTGGCCCAAGCCGAGGAGGATCGTCTGTATTTTGAGTGTCCAGGGTGCGGCATGGCTCATGGCATTTCGCACGGCGCAGGGGTTGGTCCTCGGTGGGGGTGGAATGGGAACTTAGACGCGCCGACGTTCACGCCGAGCGTTCTGGTCCGATACACCTGGTCGGACGGCCCGAGGGTTTGCCATTCGTTCGTGACCGGTGGGCGTATCCAGTTTCTCCAGGACTGCACACACCATCTGGCAGGGCATACCGTCGATCTACCGGATTGGGAGGATGAGCAATGCTGACCACGCCACAGAAATTGGCGGTCTTGTTGATCGCTATGGCCATTGCGTTCGGTGCGGCCTGGCAGGTGCAAGCCTGGCGTTACACGGGAAAGCTCGCGAGCCAGGCCGCGCTTCAGGCTGACGATCTAAACAATCTGACCCAGGCCGCGCTCCGCCAGCAGCAGACCGAACAGGACAAGCGCCTGGCCACAGAGCAACAACTCGCCATCTCCGATCAACAGCACATACGAGAACTGTCCGATGCCAAACGTAATCAGGCTTTATTGCGTGACCGCCTTGCTACTGCTGATGTGCGGCTGTCAGTCCTTCTTGACGCCACGGACTCAGCCAGTGCCTGCGACGTGCCTGCCACCCCCGGCGCCGGCCGCGTGGTTCATGGCCCCACAAGAGCCCAACTTGACCCAGCGCATGCTCAACGAATTATCGGAATCACCGATGCCGGCGACCAAGGATTGATCGCGCTGCGGGCCTGTCAGGCCTACGCAAAAGAAGTCTCTACACCGAAGTAAAAGGAGCGGCCGGGCAGGATGCGTCAACATCCAGCCCGGCCACCTTCCCCGCAGAACGTCCCTGCAAGTCCAGCCAAGGCTCCTGCTTCGTGCACAAAGCGGAGCGAGCCTAGCACTGTTTATTCATACAGCAAAGGTCTTGCTTTTTTATGTCCACACCCATCATCCCTTGGATGGGCGGCAAACGCCGCCTGGCCGACCGCCTTATCCCGCTCTTCCCACCTCACGAATGCTACGTCGAAGTCTTTGCCGGCGGAGCTGCGCTCTACTTCATGCGTCCCCAGGCCGCGCCGGTTGAAGTTCTCAACGACATCAACGGCGACCTGGTGACGCTGTACCGCGTTGTGCAGAACCACCTGGAAGAATTTGTCCGCCAGTTCAAGTGGGCGCTCAGCTCCCGGCAGGTGTTCGAGTGGCAGAAGATGACCCGCCCTGAAACCCTCACCGACATCCAACGCGCCGCGCGATTCTTCTACCTGCAGCACCATGCCTTTGCCGGCAAGGTGACCGGGCAGACGTTTGGCACCGCCACCACTGGACCGGCCATCAACCTGCTGCGGATCGAGGAAAATCTGTCTGCAGCTTGGCAGCGCCTTTCCGGCACCTATGTCGAAAACCTGGGTTGGCTAGAGTGCGCAGAGCGCTACGACCGTGACCACACTTTCCACTACATGGATCCGCCTTACTGGCAGACGGCTGGCTATGGCGTGGACTTTCCCTTTGAGAACTACGAGCGGATGGCCGATTTTATGGGCCGTTGTAAGGGCAAGGTGATGGTCAGCATCAACGATCATCCTGAGATCCGGCACGTCTTTGATGGGTTTCACTTCGAGATGATTGATATTCGATACAGCACGGCTAATCAGCGGCAGGGAAAAACGGAAGTCAGCGGAGAGTTGGTCATCATGAATTGGGAGCCAGCAGCATTGGGCAGCCTGTTCTGAATAGGAGCACGTGCCGCCGTGTTGAGCGGTGGCGCGTCCACACATGCGCACCTCTCCGCTTGTCGAAATCCCCTACAGAAAAATTGACCGCAAGTGTTTTACAAAGTTAACTGTACATTCATACAGTAACTGTAAAAGGCCGCATCATGAGCTTCACCATTCTAGGTCTCATCGCTGAGGTAGGCGCGAAGTTGCCATTGTGTTCGTTCCAGGTCCCGGCCGGCTTTCCGTCGCCTGCAGCGGATCACATTGAGCAGCACATCTCATTGGATGAGGTCCTGAATATCCGTGCGCCCCATGTGTACCTGGTGGCAATCACCGGTGAGAGCATGCAGGGTGTCGGGATCTTCGATGGTGACTTGGCCGTGGTGGATCGTGCCATTGAGCCTATGCATGGGCATGTGGTGGTGGCCCTGCTGAACAATGAGCCTGTTTGCAAGCGCTTGTGTAAGCGCGGTCAGGAGGTCGTCCTGCTATCCGAAAACCCCAAGTTCCCGGCTCGCTACGTTCTTGAAGGCGACGAATTGTCGATCTGGGGCGTGATCACCAGCACAGTGCGCAGCCATGTCTAAGCAACAGCCGACCTTTGCACTGATCGACTGCAACAGCTTCTATGCCAGCTGCGAACGGGTATTCCGGCCCGACCTGGCGAAGGTTCCCATCGTGGTGCTGAGCAATAACGACGGCTGTGTCATCGCCCGGAGTTACGACGCCAAACCCTTCATCAAGATGGGTGAGCCGTATTTCCAGATCAAGCACAAGCTCAAGCAACACGGCATTGTGCCGTTCTCCTCCAACTATGCGCTGTACGGTGACATGAGCGAGCGCGTGATGAGCCTGATCGAGGCTATGGTGCCGGCAGTCGAGGTGTACAGCATCGACGAGGCGTTCGCCGATCTGACTGGTATCGATGGGCTTGATGCCTTAGGCCGGCAGATTCGCGCCCAAGTGCTTCGTTGCACCGGTATACCTGTCGGTGTTGGTATCGCGCAAACAAAGACCCTGGCGAAGTTGGCAAACCACACAGCGAAGCGCCTGCAGTCCGAAACCGGTGGGGTGGTCAACATCACCGATCCGGTTAAGCGTGACTGGGTGCTGCGCAATACGGACGTGGCGGAAGTTTGGGGTGTCGGCCGCAAGATGAAACTCCACCTTGACGCGCTGGGCATCAAGTCCGCCATGGACCTGGCCAGGGCGGATCCTTGGACGCTCCGTAAGAAGTTCAGCATCGTGATCGAGAAGACCGCCCGTGAGCTCGCCGGAACATCTTGTCTTGAGCTGGACGAGCCCGATCCGCCAAAGCAGGAGATCTGCTGTAGCCGGATGTTTGGCAAGCGCTTGACTGATCTACCTCCAATTAAGGAAGCGCTGGCCACCTACATGATGCGGGCCTCAGAAAAGCTCCGGGCCCAGGGTTCGTTGTGTAAGAAGGTGCGTGTATGCATCCGCACGGGCATGTTCAATCCAGAGGAAGCGAAGTATGCCAACGGGATTGTGGTAGATATGCCGTATCCCACCGATGACGTGCGACTGCTGACAAAGGCGGCTGTTGATGCTGTCGACCGTATTTACCGCCCAGGCTTCAAATACAGTAAGGCTGAAGTGATGCTGCTCAACCTGTGTCAGCCCGGCGAGTACACCGATGATCTGTTCGCTACTTCGCAACCTGCCGAGTCCAACCGAGTGATGACGGTGCTGGATGAGATTAATGGTCGGTGGGGGAGGGGGACATTGCGTTCGGCCAGCGTGCCACTTGTCCCTGATTGGGGGATGCGGCGTGAGATGATGAGTCAGAGCTTCACTACCCGAGTCGATCAGTTGTGGTCCGTAGCATGCAGGTAGCTCCTAACCGGCAAAAAAAATACATAGATTGGCCAGCTTCGTCATAGACACTGACGATTCGGAGGGTGAGCAGGGTCTCTGGTCATTGACGTGAGCCTTTGCGTGATCGATCATCCTATAAATTGGTACAGCAAGGATGAGAAGTATGTACTGGATAGAAATTTGCACAGACGGCAGCTATGTCTTTGGTGAAAAGGAATATTTCATCTCAACTGAAGGGATCGTTGAGTTAGAAGCAGATGAATTTGAGCGCTCTGGAAATGATTGGGCGAAGATAAGAATTCCATTTGAGATAGCAACGCCACATGGATTATTTACTTGGGACGTTGAGATCATTGAGTATTTTGAAAAAGACGTAGCTAGCTTCTTAGGGGCGTTCATCAGCAGTTTTCCTGAGGACGTTTTCCTGAAGGATGAGGTGACGTTCAGGCTTCAGGACGGCTGGCTCAATCCGAAGAAAATCCCTCCTAGACTTAAAGCCGTGAATGGCTAAAATGCGCCTCGACTAAGAGACTACGTTCACCATGATTGACGCAGTAGACCTATTCTGTGGCGCCGGCGGCCTCACCGCTGGCATGAGCAATGCGGGCATTACCGTGCATGCTGGCTACGACATTGAGCGCCAGTGTGAGTATGCCTATCACGAAAACAGTGGCGCAGCTTTCGTGGCGAAGGACGTCAAGAAAGTGACCCGTGATGAGCTGAATTCTTGGTATGAGCAGGGTGAAGGACGTTATCGGCTACTGGCCGGATGCGCGCCATGCCAGCCTTTTTCCAGCTACAACCAGGGGAAGGACACCAGTAGTGATCGCAAGTGGCCACTTCTGTATCACTTTGCTCGCTTGATTAAAGAGGTGCAGCCAGAGTTGGTCACTATGGAAAACGTTCCGGATGTGACCAAGCACAAGGTATACAACGACTTTGTGAAAAGTCTTGAAAAGCAGAATTATAAAATTTGGGCGAATAAAGTATTGTGTGTGGAATATGGCCTTCCGCAACTTCGCCGCCGCCATGTGTTGCTTGCGTCAAAGCTAGGTCCCATTCAGTTGATTCCTCCTACGCATGCGGGACGACCAGTCAGCGTTATGGATGTAATTGGCGATCTGCCTAGAATCGCTGCAGGGGATTGTGATCCAAATGATCCTATGCATCGCTCAGCAACACTTACTCCGCTCAATATGCAACGAATTTTGTGTTCTAAAGAAGGTGGGACATGGCGAGACTGGCCCCAGCACCTGGTAGCGGCCTGCCATCGTAAGGAGAGCGGCAAAACCTACGGCAGCGTTTATGGCCGAATGAAGGGGAGTGAACCAAGCCCTACCATGACCACCTTGTGCTATGGGTTTGGTAATGGTCGGTTCGGGCACCCTCAGCAAGCTCGTGCGATCTCATTGCGTGAAGCTGCAATTCTGCAATCCTTTCCTAAAGATTATAAGTTCATGAGGCCAGAGGAAATTACTTTCAAAGCAGTTGGCCGCATGATAGGGAATGCGGTACCCGTGCGATTGGGAGAGGTGATCGGTGAAAGTTTAATGCGCCATGTTCAAGAGTTTGGTTAAAAGGCACTCGGATATATACTTGTAAATCTGTGAATATTTAATGCACCTGATGACCAGGTGCATTTTTCTTGCTCAAAAACTTTAAGAGAGTCGAGCGACTACTTTGTCTATTCGGTCTAGCTCTTTATTGCTGTCAATGTATGCCTGATATGCCTTTAGAGCGCCATTAATTAACGTATCGAAATGGACTATTCGGGAGCCTGGAGAAATGGCTTCCAGCATATTTGCAACTCGGTTATGGTTGTAGCCCTCATCAACTAATGGTGGACCTATTACAAAAACGACTTCGATTTTTTCTCCGTGCAAACCTTGTGCAGCTAGAATTTTTTGAAGTTTGTCAACGTAAAGCATTCCCTGCTGTTGTAATTCGAGAATCCCCATTCTTCGGTGAGCCCGTTTTAGCTCTACAATAATGTGGGTACCAAGAACAGTACGGTATTTGATGTCGACACGTCCTAAACTTTCTTTTTCAGTAAGATCGTCAACCACCACACCTTCTTGCATAAGCCGAGATTCGATAAGTTCGGATCCGTCTGCGCGTTCCCATGTTGGATCCAGGAGCCACATGTGATCAAAAAGGTGTTGTTGTAGAGCTTTCTCTTTTTCATCGTCATCAACAATTTTGTTGAATACACGTATCACTTCTATTCTTGATTTTATAATGTCCCTGTAAAGAGATGCCTCAAGGGTGTCTCGTTGAGCGATTAGAGGGATTAATTTGTCAGCACCAATCTCAACGGCATTAATTAATTCATGAACGGTCCCTCTCAGTTTGAGGCGCTCAAATGCCATGATGCTGTCTCGTAGAACCATGCGTCTGTCTTCAGCATCATCTATCGGTAGGCTATTAACTTTCGATAGTAGGGATTTGGCCTGCTCGCGATAGCTGTCGTCCAGAGAGTCAAACCACTCCTTGATTACCGGATGCTCTTCCGCTATTTCAAGAGCGCCAAATTCTCTTCGCCATTTCGCCCATTGAGGTTCTATTTTTGACAGCAAGACTTTGAGGTATGCGGACATTGCGGCAGATCGTGGATCGCTTTCTTGGATGCGCTGCCGGTCACTTGTGGCAATATCGTCGTCTGAGTCGAAATCTAGAAAGTCAGCTTCTAATTGGCCTGTCAGATACTTGGTGTACAAACGCCCGTCGTTTATATTGTCTAAAATGTTTTCCTGGATTAAACGGCCGTGCGCCATGAGCACAATGGAGTTCAGGTTGTTATTGTCTGCATCTACAAGCATTTTTGGTTTTACAGCGGTACCGATCCAGCCACTTACAACCCAGGCTGGGTCCCAGCCGTCCAATCGATTTGGTAGTATGGCTTGTGCTTTAAAATTAGGGGCAGAAGCCGTGCGATCTGTATTCTCGTCGCCTATATGCCAAATATACTCTACGGCACGTATATCATCTCGATCCGCTGCCGTGACGGGTGATCCGTCAATCAAGACTGAGAAATCTTTACTTCCTACAACAGAAAAACGTCGAGCCAGTCTGCGGCGTAATGCCACCAAAGTAGATGGGACGCGGCCTTTTTTGAGTTCGGAGAGTATGATTTTTGTTCCTACGCTTACATCCAGTTCATCAGCAGGAATTGCGTCAGGAACATATCGACTCTGCTGGCCATTTATCGCTTCTCGAATTCGAGAAACTGCCATTTTTAGTCCATGCCTTTCCGTGTTTTTAATCGATTGTACCCTAACACTTTCGGCTATTGAGAAAAGTGATAGCTTGCCCAGGCCCTTTCGGCCCATCACGTGCCGGCCGCGTGCAGTGGTAGTAGTTTCTTGTACTCTTCGTCTATAGCCGACCTTCAAAAACTTATCGTTCATGTCTTTGATGGTCATTCCTATGCCATTATCAGTAATGGTGATCTGCTGTTTGGCATAGTCATAATCAATAGTTACTATTGTAGCGTCAGCATCCCAGGCATTTGCTACGATTTCAGTGAGTACCGCAGCGACATTGCTATAAAGGTTGATGCCTAAGTGGTCCAGAACGTTTAAATCAATTGTCATTTCATATGGAGAGTTCACAAGCGTTCCTTACTTGAGCTAGACACATTTTCCGTTTTCGAGGCTTCCATTAGGGATACCTAGCGTAGATATTCCTCAAGCTAGCGGTTTTGGGGGAAGCTTACCAGCGGCTCGCAAGAGAATCACTAGATCCTACGGATCATGCATCGGCGGCAGAGAGTCAGGGGAAAGGATAGAAAATCACAGATGGTGCGCAGATTGGGCTATTCAAGGTGATTACAATGGCACGCGACTGTATTTCGGCCCTTGCGTTACCTTCGGGCTGGTGGGCAACGATGATGGCGTTGGCGTCACAGGTGTGCAGAATGTTCGGTGCGCTGACTACTAAGCTCAGCTAGATTTTCATTACGAGGATGGGCTTTGGGAGGATATGAGGCTTGTCTGAGCGAGAGGGTTAGGGCATTTTTAGGGCATAAACTGGGCCGTGATAGGCCGCTATACGCCCCTATAACGTTTCGTAGATGCCCATTTTAGTGGTATACAGCGGCCTATCAGAAGGCGGGCAGGGGTTCGAATCCCTATCTCTCCGCCATTACATAGAAAAAGCCCCGTAGTTGAATAAGCTACGGGGCTTTTTCGTTTCTGAGATTTTTATTTGGAGCAGAGCTACTCGTTCCGAGCTGCCGACAGGGCCGTCGTGGTTCTTCCAGCCAGCACAACCAACCGCCTTCCGTCTTCAAGCATGCTTTACTGGCCTGATAACTTCTCATTTCCCGCAGGCTACGTCCCTCAAGTCTTTATCCATGCGGCCGAAACGCTCTCATACGACATCGTATCCCTAACGAGAGATCCCGCTAAATGTCCCTTCGCAGCCTGTCCATCGCCCGCCGTGCGGGTTTAGGTTTTGCCTTGATTGCTTTGCTCGTGGCCCTGCTGGGTTTTTTTGCGCTGTCGAATATGGCAAACATCCGCGCCAGCGCGGTGCAGGTGGAAAGCGGGCTGGTGCCGAAGATGCGGCTGGTGGCGGACGTTCGCGAAATCATGCTGCGCATTCGTACGATCTCTTTGCGCATGGCGCTGGACCCGAACCCGGCGAGCATCCCGCAATACCGTAGCCAGATGGACACCCGCAGCCAGGACCTGACTAAGCGGCTGGCTGAACTCGACGCGGTGATCGACACTCCCGAATTACGCACGCTCTACGACCAGTTCCAGGTCTCGCTGCGCCAATACCAACAAGGGCTGGCCCAGTCCTTCGCCCTTGCCGATAAGCAGCAGGGCGCCGAGCTGAACAAGCTGTTGCTGGTGGATATGAAAACCGTGGTCGATGGCTCCGGAGCCCAGCTCAATGCCCTGGCCGACTACTACAACGCCCAGATCAACCAGCAAGGCCAGACGGCCGAGTCACAGTACAGCCGTTCGCGCACCATGGTGTTCGGCTTTGTGATTGTTGCGGGTTTGAGCACCGTGCTGCTGGCGTGGTTGCTCACGCGCAGCATCGTCGGCCCGCTCAGCCATGCAGTACGGGCTGCCGAGAACGTTGCCCAGGGTGACCTGACCCAAACGGTGGACGTGACCGGCGACGACGAAGTGACGCGCCTGCTCGTGGCTCTCAAGACCATGCAGGCCAACCTGCGCGGCACCCTGCAGCTGATTCGCCAGTCGGCGGGGCAGATGGCGTCATCGGCCACCGACCTCAACGGCATCACCGATCAGAGCAGCCGCAGCCTGCAAAAGCAGACCGCTGAAATCGAGCAGGCCGCCACTGCCGTGAACGAGATGACCTCGGCGGCGGATGAGGTGGCGCGCAATGCAGTGTCCACCTCCGAGTCCACGCGCCTGTCCAATGAAACCGCGCGCGAAGGCCAGCACCGTGTGGGCGAAACGGTCAACGCCATTCAAGCCCTGAGCACCAATATTGGCGAAACTTCGACCCTGGTGCAGAACCTCGCCGAGCAATCGCGGGATATTGGCAAGGTGCTCGACGTGATTCGCTCCATCGCCGAGCAGACCAATCTGCTGGCGCTCAACGCCGCGATCGAGGCGGCGCGGGCCGGTGAGTCCGGGCGCGGTTTTGCGGTGGTGGCTGACGAAGTGCGCGCCCTGGCCCATCGCACCCAGCAATCGACCCTGGAAATCGACCAGATGGTGACCGCGATGCGCACCGGCTCCAACGACGCGCTGAGCTCGATGCAGTCGAGCACCCAGCGTGCCACCGACACCCTGGCCTTGGCTGAGGGGGCGGGCGGCGCATTAAGTCAGATCACCGACTCCATCGACCAGATTCACCAGCGCAACCTGGTGATTGCCAGTGCTGCCGAAGAGCAGGCCCAAGTGGCCAAGGAAGTCGATCGCAATATCGTCAATATTCGCGACCTGTCGGCACAGTCCTCTTCCGGAGCCGGGCAGATCAATGGATCGAGCCGAGAGCTGGCGCAGTTGGCCGTTTCCCTGAACGAAGCGGTCGCAAAGTTTCAGCTGTAGTGAAGTGTGCCGGCCGTGCCATCCAGCCCGCGACGGATCTTCTCCAGCAATTCATCGATGTGAAATGGCTTGGAAATCAGATCCATGCCTTCGCCGAGGAAACTCTGACGATTCGCCGCGTTTTCCGCGTAGCCGGTCATGAACAGGATCGGCAGTGCAGGATGCATTTCGCGTGCGACGTCGGCCAGTTCGCGCCCGGTCATGTAGGGCAGACCGACATCGGTCAGCAGCAGGTTGATGCTCGAGTCGTCGCGCAGGCTGGCGATGGCTTCGTCGCCATCGGCGGCGAGGCTGCAGCGGTAGCCGGCCTCGATCAGCACCTCGGCCACGAAGCTGCGCACGGTGGGCATGTCTTCGACAATCAGCACGTGCTCGCCATTGCTTTGGCCCGGCGACGCCAGTGGCTTGACCACGGTGCTGGCGGGGCCGCTTGCGGCGGGGAGCATGATGGTCACCTCGGTGCCCTGGCGGGTTACGCTGCGGATCTGTGCGTCGCCGCCGGACTGTCGGGCAAACCCGTAGATGGTCGACAGGCCCAGCCCGGTACCCTGGCCCAGCGGCTTAGTGGTGAAGAACGGGTCGAACACCTTGTCGATGACGCTGTGCTCGATGCCCACACCGTTATCGCGCACCGACAGGGCGATGTAGGGGCCATTTTCCAGTTTGAGGTTGCCGTTGGAGTAGGCCGGGTAGGTCGTCACCCAGATATTGCCGCCCTTGGGCAGCGCGTCGCGGGCGTTGATCACCAGGTTCAGCACGGCGCTTTCCAGCTGGATCGGATCGACCATCGCCACGGCCGGGTTGTTGGTCAGCTCCAGTTTCAAGGCGATATGTTCGCCGATGGTGCGTACCAGCAATTCTTCCAGGGAGCGAATATGCGCGTTGATGTCGATCGGCCGCGTGTCCAGCGGTTGCTGGCGGGCGAAGGCCAGCAGGCGGTTGGTCAGGCCGGCGGCGCTCAGGGCCGAACTCAACGCCGCATCGGCATAGCCTATGACCTTGTCGGTACGCTGGGTCTCAATGCGTTTCTTGATCAGCTCCAGGCTGGTGATGATCCCGGTCAGCAGGTTGTTGAAGTCATGGGCGATGCCGCCGGTGAGTTTGCCCAGGGCATCCATCTTCTGTGCCTGTAGCAGCTGCGCCTCGGTGCGTGCCAACTGGGTGGTGGCGTTGGCCAGTTCGGCCTGCTGGTGCCGCTCGCGGTGGCGGTGTTCGGTGACGTCCTCGACAAATACCAGGCTCAATTCGGCGCGGCGGTAGGGCGAAACCTGCCATTCGGTCTCGCGCAACTGGCCGTCGACCTTCATCTGCAAGGTGCCCTTCCAGCGCTCGCCGGCAGCCAGGCGCAGGCACAGCTCCTGAAGCACCGTGAGTTGATCGGTGGCGAAGCATTCGAGCAGGGCGTCGGGGTTGAGGTTGTCGTGAATCAGCTGGGCAAAGGCATGGTTACATTCGTGCACCTTGAGCTGTGCATCCATTACCGCAATCGGCGCGCTGATATTGAAGAAGATTTCGCGAAACCGTGCCTCGCTCTCGCGCAGCGCGTATTCAGTGTCGCGCACTCGCAACAGGGTACGCAGAGTGGCCAGCAGCACATCCGGATCGACCGGGTGGATCAGGTAGGCATCGGCGCCGGCATCCAGGCCGGTGATGATGTCGCCGGTCTCGATGGAAGCTGCCGATACATGCACCACCGGCAGCAAGGCGGTGACCGGATCGGCGCGCAGCACGCGCACGATGTCGAAGCCGCTCATGTCTGGCAGGTTGACATCGAGGATCAGCCCGTCGATTTTTTCGCTGGCGATCAGGTCCAGCCCTTCCTGGCCGGTGCCGGCCTCAAGCACATGGTAGTGATGGCTTTCCAGGCGTCGGCGCAGGGCGTAGCGGGTAGCGGCGTTGTCGTCGACGATCAGCAGTTGGATGTCACGATTCATCGACAAGTCCGCCAGCAATAGAGAGAGGAATGATCACGAAGAACATCGAGCCGACGCCAGGCGTACTCTCTACGCCGACCCGGCCGCCGAGCAGTTCGGCAAAGCGTTTGCACAGCGACAGGCCCAGGCCGGTGCCGCGCAGGCGTTTTTGCAGCGGCGAGTCGATCTGGGAAAAGTCTTCGAACAGGTTGCTGTGCAGTTCGGCAGGAATGCCCAGGCCGGTGTCGTGCACGGCAAAGCGGATTTCCTGCTCGCCGACCCGTTGCGCCGATACGCGTACCTCGCCGTGCGCTGTGAACTTCAGGGCGTTGGAGATGAAGTTGCGCAGGATCTGTGCCAGCTTCTTGTCGTCGGTGTAGAGCTTGGGCAGGCCGATAGGTTCTTCGAAGATCAGGTCTATCGACGAGGCATCGACAATCGGGCGGAACATCCCGCGTAACGCCGAGAACAAATCGAACATGTCGAACCAGGCCGGCGAGATAGTGATGCGCCCGGCCTCGATCTTGGCCAGGTCCAGCAGGTCGTCGACCATTTCGCGCAGCTCGCGCGCGGAACTGCGGATAAACCCGACCTGCGTGTGCTGCTCGGCGCTCAGCGGGCCGTCGAGTTCGTCGGCCAACAAGCTGGTGATGCTCAGGATCGAGCCCAGGGGCGTGCGGAACTCATGGCTCATGTACGAGAGGAATCGGCTTTTCAAGTCAGACGCCTGGCGCAGTTGGTCGGCCTGGGTATCCAGCTCGGCATACAGTGCCAACACGCCCTGGTTGGTCTCGTCCAGCTCCGAACGCAACGCATCGGCCTCCTGGCGCAGGCGTTGCAGTTCATCGGTGAGGGAAGCGGTGGTCTCAGCCATCAATGGCCTCCAGGGCAATCACGAAGACGGTAACGTCATCCCGTCCGCGGCAGAAATCACGGTGCAGGATGGCGGCGATCAAGGCCGGGTGGCGGTGTGAAAGCCCGGGGTAGTCGGCAAGGTTCCAGCGTGATTGCAGCCCATCGCTGTAGAGGACCAGCAGTTGGCCGGTGACCTGAGCGTAGTCGAAGGGCTGCGCCTTACGAAATTGCACGCCGACGATACCGGGGTGGGAGGCCAGCCCGCGCGACTTGCCGGGGCCGATCAGGCTCGCGCCGATATTGCCCACCCCGGTGAAGCGCAAGCTGTCGGCCATGGCGTCGTACTGGGCGACGGCCATGGCGCCGCCGCGTGTGCCGCTCATACCGATATGCAGGTCGTTGAACAATACGGTCGGGTCCAGGAACGGGTCCTGGGCAAACACCGCTTCACCGGCGTGTGCTGCCCGTTCGGCTTCGCTGCCATGGCCCAGGCCGTCGGCCACCATTACGCTGAAACGGCCTGGCTCGATTGCCAGGTGCCAGGCATCGCCACAGGCCGGGTCATGGTGCAGGGAGTGCTGGCTGACACCGTAGCGAATATCCTTGGTACCTGATGCCCGCGGGTACAGGCGAGCCAGCATCGCCGTGCCGCGATGGTCGGCGTAAGCATCAAACACCTGTGCCACGCGGGAGATGGCGCCCATGCCGATACCCTGGGTGCCGCCGGTGGAAAAACCGTCCACCAGGCAACTGTCCAGGTCAAACCCCTGGCCACGGTCCACGGCGATCATCTCCACGCCCTGATTGCCCGTGGCGCGCAACTGCAACTCGCCGTGGGCGGCATGCTTGAGAATATTGCTGGCCAGCTCTGTGGCCACCAGGGCTACGCGGCCGGCGTCGGTTTCGTCAAAGCCCAGTTGCTCGGCGAGCTGTTGCGCAGTGCGCCGGGCATAGCCGACTTGGCTGACATCTTCGATCAACAGCACCTCGGTCAAGGCGCTGGGAATGTTCACGTCCATCGGGTGATCGTCACGCGGGTGCCCTTGCCGGGAGCGGTGTCCAGTTCAAACTCGTCCACCAGGCGTTTGGCGCCGGTCAAGCCCAGGCCCAGGCCACTGCCCGAGGTCCAGCCGTCGGTCATCGCCAACTTGAGGTCGGGGATGCCCGGGCCTTCATCGCGGAAGGTCAGGCGCAGGCCGGGGCGGTGGTCTTTCTCGACCACGGCCCAGTCCATATGGCCGCCGCCGCCGTAGACCACGGTGTTACGCGCCAGCTCGCTGACGGCGGTGACCAGTTTGGTCAGGTCGATCAGGCGCATGCCGCATTCCTGCGCCAACTTGCGCACCAATTGTCGGGCCAGCACCACGTCCTGTTCGATGAGCACCGGGTGGGTGCCGCTGCTGGCCTGGGTCATGAGTGGTCTACCCGGTCACGCAGCAATTTCATGCCGCGCTCGACATTCAACGCGGTCGCTACGCCTGGCAGGGTCATGCCCAGTTCCACCAGGGTGATCGCCACCGCCGGCTGCATGCCCACCAGTACGGTCTGGGCATCCATGATGCGCGACAGGCCGGAAATGGTGCCGATCATGCGGCCGATGAACGAGTCGACCATGTCCAGCGCGGAGATGTCGATCAATACGCCCCGTGCCGACGTGCGGCTGATGCGCTCGGACAGGTCGTCCTGCAACGTCAGCGCAAGCTGGTCATGCATGTCGACCTGAATCGTCACGAGCAGGAATTCGCCCATCTGCAAAATCGGGATACGTTCCATGCTTAAACAGCCTTGCTGATGGTGACACCCAGGCGTTTCAGGGCCAGTGCCAAGGCATCCGCCAGGTTAGCCTTGGTCACCACGCCTTGCAGGTCGAGGCCCAGGTGCACGATGGTCTGGGCGATTTGCGGGCGCACGCCGCTGATGATGCAGTCGGCGCCCATCAGGCGGATGGCGGTCACGGTTTTCAACAGGTGCTGCGCTACCAGGGTGTCCACGGTCGGCACGCCGGTAATGTCGATGATGGCGATCTCCGAGCCGGTGTCGACGATGCGCTGCAACAGCGACTCCATGACCACCTGGGTGCGTTGCGAATCCAGGGTGCCGATCATCGGCAGGGCCAGCACGCCGTCCCACAGCTTGACCACCGGGGTGGACAGTTCCAGCAATTCTTCCTGCTGGCGCTTGATCACCGACTCACGGGATTTCTGGAAAGTACGGATAGTGTGCATCCCCAGCGCGTCAAGCAGCTCGGAGATTTCCCACAGCTGTTCGGCCAGTTGCGTCGGTTGTTCGGCGTATTCCCGTTGCAGCAGGGCGAACAGCGGACCTTTGAGGGCAAAGATAAAGCTGGCGGTCTGTTGCGAGTCCTGGCCGATCAGGGCGCGGCTGTGGGAGAGTTTTTCCAGGAAGACCCGGGTTTCTGCCCAGTTTTCATGGCCGACCTGTTGCGAACCGCCTTGCTGCAGTGCCGCGATCAACAGGTTGAGGAAGTCGTTGGCCTGCTGCCGGGTGTCTTCGGCCTTGACGTTACGCGTGGCCCCCGAAGCCTCAAGGCTGGCAACCCATTCGGTCAGCAGGGTAGGGCGATGGGTGTGCAGTGCCTGAATGGTATGAGCTTGCAGAGTTGCCACAGGAAACCTCCGTGAATGCCTTGGTTGAGTGGCATGCAATTTATACTAAATTGAAGTGCTTTGAATTGTTTCGAAGCTTTTCGTTCATTCGGTTCAAGCCTTGTGGATCGGGCGCTTTAGGCGGATAGGCATTTCGCCGGCAGTGATCAATCAGCGTGCACCCGGCGCGCCCCCGGCGCATCGAAACGCTCGAGGAACGCACCACATGACCCCCATGGTCGGTCTGGTGGAAGCGGGCTTGGGCGTGGGGAGCGGAGCACCCGATTTTGCCGAGTGTGCCGTTAGTGGGACCACAGGTGATGCGCAATGTGGGCTTGATCAAGCGCCGCGGGCGGACGTTGCCGCCGGCGGCGCTGGAGTTGGAGCGATGGATGCAGCAGATGCGGTGTCGGTCAGCGTGACACTGAGTCCAGGCCGGTGGATTGCACCACCGGTTGTGCCTCGGGCGACGCCAGGAACTGCAACAGCGCCTTGGCTTGTGCCGGGTGTTCGGCAACGACCGGAATGCCCGCGGCAAAACGCGTCACCGATTGCACATCCTCCGGGATCTTGCCGACGTACGTCACACCCGGCACCGGCAACAGCTCCGCCACCTGTTGTAAGCCCACTTCGTAATCGCCCTTGGCGACCTGTTCGGCCACCGGCAGGCGCTCGATCATGGTGCCTTTGGCGGGCATGCCGAGCTTCTTGAACAGCTCTTTCTCGACATACACACCGCTGGCGCTGTCCGAATACGCCACGGACTTGGCCTTGCTCAATACAGCCTTGAGTTCGGCATCAGTGCCGATCGCAGGTTTGGCCGCACCTTCCTTCACCACCAGGCCGATGCGTGAGTCGGCCAGTTCCACGCGGGAAGCCGGGTCAACCTTGCCTTGTTTGATCAGCTCATCCAGGGCATAGCCGACCATGATCACCACGTCGGCATGTTCGCCACGGGCCAGGCGGTTGGGAATCGCTTCCGGTGCCTTGCCCATGGACGGGCCGAGTATCGTGTCGAGGGTGTCGCCGCTGTGCTGGGCGTATTGCGGGCCCAGCAGTTTATAGGCGGCGGTGAAGCCACCGGAGGTCATCACCTTGAGCTCCTCGGCCTGGGCCGTCAGCGCCAGGGCGCCGAGGGCCAGCGCCGTCAGGGTCTTGAACACAGACCTCATCACACCGCCCCCTGCATCACCTGCCCACGCGCATTGGCACGACGGTACAGCGCCAGTGTCGAGCACAGTGCGCAAACCGCCGCAAACATCATCCAGTAGGCCGGCGATGCCTTGTCCTCGGTGATGTGAATGAACCAGGTGGAGATCGCCGGGGTAAACCCACCGAAGATCGCGGTCGCCAGGCTGTAGGCCAGGGAGAAGCCGGCCACGCGCACTTCCACCGGCATGATTTCCGTGAGGGCGGGGATCATCGCACCGTTGTACATGCCGTACAGGAACGAGAACCACAGCAGGGTTTCCAGCATATGGGCGAAGCTCGGTGCGTTCACCACGTAGGACAGCGCCGGATATGCCGTGAGCACCGTCAGTGCGGTCATGGCGATCAGCACCGGCTTGCGGCCGAAGCGGTCGCTCAAGGTGCCGCCGATCGGCAGCCAGACAAAGTTCGATATCGCCACCAGCAAGGTCACCAGCAGCGCGTCGGAGGTGCTCAGTTGCAGCACAGTCTTGCCGAAGGTCGGCGCATACACGGTGATCAGGTAGAACGCGGTGGTGGTCATGGCCACCATCAGCATGCCGCCGATGACCACGGTCCAGTTTTTCACCAGTGTGGCCAGCACTTCGCGCATGGTCGGGCGATGCTTGCGGTTGGCGAACTCTTCGGTTTCCTGCAGGTTACGGCGCAGCACAAAGATGAACGGGATGATCACGCAACCGATGGCGAACGGAATGCGCCAGCCCCAATCGGCAACCACCGCCGGTTCCATCCACACGTTCAAGCCATAGCCCAGCGCGGCCGCCACCACGATGGAGATCTGTTGGCTGCCCGATTGCCAGCTGGTGTAGAAACCCTTGCGGCCCGGGGTGGCCATTTCAGACAGGTATACCGACACACCGCCCAGTTCCGCACCGGCCGAGAAACCTTGCAATAGGCGGCCCAGCAGCACCAGCAGCGGTGCCCACAGGCCAATGGTGTGATAACCCGGCACCAGCACGATCAACAGCGTGCCGCTGGCCATGATCGACAGGGTCACGATCAACCCTTTGCGGCGGCCGACGTCATCGATATAAGCGCCGAGGATGATTGCGCCCAGTGGCCGCATCAGGAAGCCAGCACCGAACACGGCGAAAGTCATCATTAATGACGCAAATTCATTAGCGGCGGGGAAGAATGCGGCAGCGATGTAGGTGGCGTAGAAACCAAACAGAAAGAAGTCGAACTGTTCGAGGAAGTTGCCCGAGGTAACGCGGAATACCGCACCTACTTTCGAACGGGCAGAATCGGGCCGGGAAGGGCTAGTCATGGTTTTGTGTCTCCAGCGTTCTTTTAAGTGCTTGTTTCGCGTAAGACCGAGGATAGTGGCTGACACATTTAGAAATGATAAGTGAAAAATTTGGATTGATTAATCTTAATTGGCTATCAATCGCCGTATCCGTCAAAAATCCTGCTCTGTTCTATGCTGGTAGATGTGACCAATTCTTACGGAGGGGAGGTGGCTATGGGCAACGAACAGAAGCGCCAGGATGAGCCGGAGCGTGAACAACCCCAGCAACGGCGTGAAGAAGAAAAACCCCAGACCTGGAAACATCCGGATGACGGAACGGAGCTGTCCGAGCGGGATCAGGAGTTTCCGCTCAAGCCCTGAGCAAGGGGCCGGTATCAGCAGATTGGCGCATAGACGCCGTGCGTCGCGCTTTCTACACTGCGACCTGTCTTGGGGAAAGGGCAGGCGCCGATGAATCGCAATGAATTACGCAAGGCCGACATCAACCTGATGGTGGTCTTCGAAGCACTGATGCTTGAGCGCAATGTGACGCGGGTGGCCGAGAAGCTGTTTCTCGGCCAGCCGACCATCAGTTCGGCCCTCAACCGTCTGCGTACCTTGTTCAATGATCCGCTGTTCATTCGCGTCGGCCATCGCATGGAACCCACTGCGCGCGCCGAGGAAATCATCCAGCACCTGTCGCCCGCCCTGGACTCACTGTCGTCGGCCTTGAGCCTGACCCACGATTTCGACCCATCCATCAGCACCATGACCTTTCGCATCGGCCTGTCCGATGACGTCGAGTTCGGCCTGTTGCCGCCGCTGCTGCGCGCCTTGCGCCAGGAGGCGCCGCAAGTGGTGTTCGTGGTCCAGCATGTGGACTACTGGCGCATCCCCGACCTGCTGGCCTCCGGCGATATTACCGTCGGCATCACCCAGACCCGTGGCCTGCCGGCGAATGCCAAGCGCAAGCTGCTGCGTCATATCCGCCCGCGACTGCTGCGCGCCGACGCCTCGGACACTCCGCTGACCCTCGATGAATATTGCTCGCGCCCCCATGTGCTGGTGTCCCACACCGCCAACGTGTCCGGGTTTGCCGATGAGTGGCTGGCGGAAATCGGCCGCAAGCGCCATGTGGTGTTGTCGGTGCCGCAATACAGCGCATTGCCCGCGCTGCTGGCCGGGACGGACCTGATCGCCAGCCTGCCGGACTACACCGCCGAGGCCATGGCTGTGTCGGGCAACCTGTTCTGTGAGCCGTTTCCGTTCGAGACGCCGACCCTGGATTTGTCCATGGTCTGGCTCAGTCATGTGGACACCGACCCGGCTGAACGCTGGGTGCGTTCGCGGCTGGAAGCGTTCATGAGTGATCGGGGCCTGGCGAACAAGGCCTGACGCGTTTATCCGTGGTATATCTACGAATCTTCCTACGAATGACTCGGAGTCATCCATGCCACACCTGCACTTGGAATACACCGCCAACCTGACAAACCTGGCCGTCGAGAAAACCCTGTTGCGTCTCAACAATGTGCTGATGGCGTCCGGGCAGTTCGGTTCCGAGTTCGATATCAAAAGCCGTGCCGTGAAGGTCGAGAGTTTTCAGGTGGGCACCTCCCTCAACCCACGCGGTTTCATCGCGGTGAAGCTGTCGCTGCTCAGCGGGCGGTCGCCGCAGGTCAAGCAGCAATTGTCGCAAAGCCTGCTGGCAGCATTGCAGGATCTGGGCGACTGGCCGGCGGATATACAGGTTCAGCTCAGCGTCCTGCTGGTCGACATGGATCGCGATTCCTACAGCAAAGTCGCCATCGGCTAACCCGCAATCCATCGTGGCGAGGGAGCAAACGCCCTCGCTACAGACGTTAGAGTAATCCCTGATCCGCACACACCTTCACCACCTGCTCACGAAACCAGGTATTGGCACTGTCCTGTTCACTGCTTTCATTCCACTGCATATCCAGGGTGAACCCCGGCAACCCGTTGGGGGCCTCGCAGTGGCCGAACACCGTCGCGGGCGCCAGCAGTTTTTGCACGCGGCGCGGCAGGGTGACGATGAAGTCGGTGCCGGTGATCATCTTCAGCGCTGCGCTGTAGCTGTTGGCCCGGGCGATCACCTGGCGCTTGTGGGCCTGGCGCGCCAGCCAGCCGTCGATCATGTTGGTGTCGGAGGTCCAGGGCGTGGGGAACACGTGACGCCGCTCGACGAACGATTGCAGGCTGAACGCCGCCTCGCGCGGTGCCGCGCGTTTATCGAAGACGCACACCAGGTCGTCTTCCAGCAGCATCTGGGTCTTGAAGTCTTTAGGGGCGCGGTGAAAGTGCGGGCCGAAGCAGATCACCAGGTCCAGGCGGCCCTCGCGCAGGTCGTCGGCGGGGATGTCGGCTTCCAGTTTCTGCACATTGACGATCACCGGCAGGTCGGCGCGGTCGAAATGCTTCAACAGGCGCGGCAGGATCAGTTGTTCGAAGTACTCCGGCGCGCAGACATTGAAGGTCACGGCCTTCTGGGTCGGGTCGAAGGCCTGGCCACCGGCGTGGCACAGGTTGATGCTTTCGAGGATCTTCTGCACATGGGCGTACATGGTGGTGGCCTTGTACGTAGGCCGCATGCCCGCCCGCGTGTTGATAAACAGTTCGTCTTCAAAACTGGTCCGCAGTTTCTTCAGGCTGTAGCTCACGGTGGACTGGCTGACGAACAGTGTTTCTGACACCTCGGTAACGCTGCTCTGGTCATAGACGGCGATAAACACCATCAAGTCCTGCATATCGAGTTTTCTGAGCAAGTTACTGTTTAACATCGGTTTCGTCCGTAAACCCCATGTACCGAAGTCAGTACAAGACAGCGCGAAAGCTTAACGGAACGGCCGTGCCAATAGAAAGCTCTGTAGGGTGTTTCTATGTTTGGTGTGGGACAAATACTGTTTGCAACACGACGTCAGCGAATATGTTCTGCGTAATGCTTTGGGTTGAAGCGTGTGACGATCAACAGCATCACCACGATCACCGCCGTCAGCGACCACCAGGCCCATTCGAAGCTGCCCAACTGGTCGCGGATCATCCCGGCGATCAGCGGCGACAGGCCGGCAATCAGGTAGCCGATGCCCTGCACGAATGCGGTAAGGCCCCCCGCGCGACGCGGGTTGTCGAGGTGGTCGAGGGACAGGATCAGGCTCATCGGGAACAGCCCGCCGATACCCAGGCCGAGCAGGCATGGCCATAGCAAGCTGAGGTGCTGCGGGCTGAGGATCAAGCCGCAGAACCCGAGGATGATCAGCACCAGCAACACCGCCACCACCCCGCGTTTATCCCGGCGACGGTTGGCGATGGCCGGCGTGACCAGGCCGGACACCACCTCCATCGCGGTCAGAAAACCCAGCAACAAACCGGCATTCTGTTCGCTCCAGCCTTGCTCCACGTAGTACGGCGCCAGCCACGCCAGTACGCAGGTGTAGGACGCTGTACCGAGGCCGAAAAAGATCGCCAGCAACCAGGCGCGGCCGTTGCCGAAAAACGCTTCCTGAGGGCCGGCGGCGGCGTGGGGCAGCGGTGGCAATACCGAGCGCTGGGTGTACCAGAACACCAGGGCCAGCAGCGCCAGAAACGCCCAGATCGCCAGCCCGATGCGCCAGCTGCCGGTCTGCACCTGCACGAAGGGGGAGAACGCTGCCGCCAGCGCCGCGCCGCCCATGATGGCGGTGACGTAGAGGCCCATGAACAACGACACGTTGTCGCTGAACCGCGACTTGATCAGGGCCGGCATCAGCGCCTGGATCATGGCGATACCCACACCGGCGGCAATCGCGCTGACGATCAATTCCATGGCCGAATCCAGGAACAATCGCGACAACGTCGCCGCGCCAATCACCAGCAGTGACAGCACAATGCTGCGGTGCTCGCCAAAACGCTTGGCCAGGCCCATGCCAAAGAACATCGCCAGGCCCATGGCCATGACCGGTAACATGGTCAGCAACGCCGCGCTGCTGAAACTCAACGGCACCTCGCCGCGAATCGACGACAACAACGGCCCCACGGCGGCCATCGACGGCCGCAGGTTAAGAGCGACCAGAACGACACTGATCATCAGCCATACGGAGGTGGTGGGTTTTGCCTGAACGTTTTCCATGGGCCTGCCTTGAATGAACAAGGGCGAATCAGGCCACGCCTGGGGGAGGGGGGCAAATGAGAAAGTCGCAGGGGCTATCTAAAAATTGCAGTTAACTGAAACACCGCAAATCAAAATGTGAGAGGGGGCTTGCTTCCGATAGCGGTGTGTCAGTCAAAGATGTTCCAACTGAATCAGCGCTATCGGGAGCCCCCTCCCACATTGGTCCACATTCCACAGGGAGGCTGCACCGTCAGATAGACCGGATCACATGCTTGATCTCCTGAAACGCCGCCAGCCCCCACGGCCCCAGCTCACGGCCGATGCTGCTCTGCTTGTAACCACCCCATGCGGTCTGCGGGAAGATCACCTGCGGTGCGTTGATCCACACCAACCCGGCCTGCAAGGCATTCGCCACGCGCTCGGTGGTCTCGACGCTGCGACTGATCACGCTTGCCACCAGGCCGAACTCGCTGTCGTTGGCCAGGGCAATGGCCTCTTGCTCAGTGGCAAAAGGTCGTACACACAGCACCGGGCCGAAGATTTCTTCGTTCCACAATGCACTGTCCAATGGCACGTCGGTAAACACCGTCGGGCGAATGAAGTAGCCCTTCGCCAGGTTCGCCGGGCGTTCACCGCCACACAACAATCGCGCGCCAGCCTCGACGCCCCGTTGGATATGCCCCAGCACTCGCTGATACTGCACGCGGTTGATCAGCGCGCCCATCTCCACGTCGTCGGCAAACGGGTCGGCGACGCGAATCCCTTCAACCCGTGCCTGCAAGCGCTGCAGGAATTCATCCGCCAGGTTATCGGCCACCAGCACGCGGCTGGTGGCGGAACACATTTGCCCGGCGTTGAAAAAACCACCGCCACACGCCAGATCCACCGCCAGGTCGAGGTCGGCATCCGCCAGTATCAGCAGCGAAGATTTACCACCCAATTCCAGGCTTACGCCCTTGATGGTTTCCGCTGCGCGTTGCATCACCTGTACGCCCACGGCGTTGCTGCCGGTGAAGGAAATCTTCGCCACGCGACGGTCTGCCGCCAGCGGTGCGCCAACGGCCAAGCCGGTGCCGCACACCAAGTTGAACACCCCCGCCGGGCAGCCCGCGTCAGCGATGATTTGCGCCAACTGTAACTCCGCCAGCGGCGTGACTTCCGACGGTTTGAGCACCACGCAGCAACCGGCAGCGAGGGCCGGGGCGAGTTTCCATGCGGTGGTGACCATCGGGAAATTCCACGGCACGATCAGCCCCACCACGCCGCACGGCTCACGGCGCAGGCGCGCGCTGAAGTCATCGCTGGGCAGCGCCACCGGGAGGTCCTGGCCGGCGTCCATGGCGTCGGCGATGCCGGCGTAGTATTCGAACGTGGCGATCACGTCGTCCACATCAATGCCCGCTTCAAACAGTGGCTTGCCGTTGTTGCTCGACTGCACGTGCATCAGCTGTTCGCGCTGCGCGCTGACGCCTTGGGCAATTTTGCGCAGCAGGCTGGCGCGATCACGGCCGGTACTTTTAGACCAATCGACAAAGGCCGCGCTGGCCGCATCGACGGCTTGGGTCACGGCCTGCGCATCGCCGACGCTGATGTGCGCCAGAGTCGCCTCGGTGGCCGGGTTGATCACCTCCAGCACTTCATGGCCTGCGCGCCATGTGCCGTCGATATACACACCGTTCAATACTGCGCTCATACCGCTACCTCCTGCATCCATAGGTTCTGGTCGATCTCAATCAGCGTCGGCCCCTGGCGATCAGCGGCGGCGTGCAAGGCGCTGCGTAGCTGTGCAACGCTGTGAGCGCTGTCGGCAGCACTGCCGAGGGCCTTGGCCACGCCGATAAAGTCCGGGGTGTAGATGTCCACGCCGACCGGTTCGATGGCGCGGTTGAGCATGTATTTCTTGATCTCTTCATACCCCTGGTTATTCCACAGCAGCACGATGATCGGCGTGCGCGCTTCCACCGCGCTGGCCAGTTCCGGCAGGGTGAATTGCAGCCCGCCGTCGCCGATCAAACACACCACCGGCTGCCCATCGCCACGGCCCAACCAGGCGCCGATGGCGGCGGGCAGGGCGTAGCCCAAGGTGCCGTAGCCGGTGGAGGAATTGAACCAGCGGCGCGGATGGTCGAGGTTCAGGGTCAGGTTGCCGCTGTACACCGGTTGGGTCGAATCGCCCACCAGCACGGCGCCCGGCAGAGCCTCCAGCACCGTATTGAGGAACAGGGTTTGCGCGCGGGTGGCGGCGTCCCAAGTGGCGGCCAGTTCGGCCCACAACCGGGCGACGCGCTGAGCGCCCCAGTCGGTGTGGCGAGGGCCCAGCGGCGTGCGGTTCAATTCCGTCAGCAAGGCATCGGCGGCGATCTGCGCATCGGCCACCAGTGCGAGGTGCGGCGGGTAGTTGCGCACGGTCTGGTCGGGGTCGATATCGATGCGCAGCAGCGCGCCGGGTATCTCGAAGCCACCGGCGAAGGTCACGTCGTAGTCGGTCTCGGCCAGCTCGGTGCCGATGGCCAGCACCACATCGGCCTCGGCCACCAGCGCGCGGGTAGCGACCAGGGACTGGGTCGAGCCGATCAGCAGCGGGTGATTGGAAGGCAGCATGCCCTTGGCGTTGATAGTCAGGGCCACCGGCGCGCCGAGGGTTTCGGCCAGGCGGGTCACTTCGGCGGCCGCCTCAATCGCGCCGCCACCGGCCAGGATCAGCGGGCGTTTCGCGGCGGCGAGCAACTGGCTCATCTGCTTGACCGCCGACGGTGCCGCACCGGCACGGGCGACGCTGACCGGTTGACTGCCCAGCAGCGCATCGGCGTTTTCCACCAGCACATCCAACGGAATCTCGATATGCACCGGGCGCGGCCTGCCGGCCTGGAACAACGCAAACGCCCGCGCCAGCAGGGCAGGCAACTCCGCTGCCGACATCAATGTATGGGAGAACGCCGCCACGCCGGCGATCATCGCGCCCTGGTTCGGCAGCTCATGCAGCTTGCCGCGCCCACCGCCCAACTGGCTGCGCGATTGCACGCTGGAAATCACCAGCATCGGGATCGAGTCGGCATAGGCCTGGCCCATGGCCGTGGTGATATTGGTCATGCCCGGGCCGGTGATGATGAAACACACGCCCGGCTTGCCACTCGTGCGCGCGTAGCCGTCGGCCATAAAACCGGCGCCCTGTTCGTGGCGCGGGGTGACGTGGCGGATGCTCGAGCGGGCCAGGCCGCGATACAGCTCTACGGTGTGCACGCCGGGGATACCAAACACCTGGTCCACGCCGTAGCTTTCCAGGAGGTTGACCAATACTTCGCCGCAGGTCGCCATAGGTGTCGCTCTTGTTATGGATTCGTGGCGGTATTGGAACGGCTGGCCCGTAGCGGCAACAATCGATAAAAAGTCATACTAGCCATGTCCTCACGTCATGGCTGCGCCCTTATGAAACGCCTTCCGCCACTGCCCGCGTTGCATACCTTCTGGGTCACGGCCCAGTGCTGCAACTTCACCCGCGCCGCCGAGCAACTGCACATCACCCAAGGCGCGGTGAGCCGGCAGATCGCCGGGCTGGAGAGCCATTTGGGCTACGCCTTGTTCCAGCGCCAGGCACGGGGGTTGAGCCTGACCGAAGAAGGTCGCGAGTGGTCGCAACGGGTGCAGCAGGTGTTCGGCCTGCTCGGTGACGCGGTGGAGCAGATCGGCAATCGTCGCCATACCCTGCAAATCAAGGCGTCCACCTGTGTGATGCGCTGGTTGTTGCCGCGCTTGATGCAGTGGCAAAAGGAACGCCCGGATGTGCCGGTGGAACTCACCACCACCGTGGCCTACAGCGTGGATTTTCGTCGCGAGCAATTCGATGCGGCGGTGATCTATGCGCCCATCGCCGAGCAGTCGGCCGAGGCGCGGCACTTGTTCGACGAACAACTCACCCCGGTCTGCGCACCGGCGCTGCTTGCCGGTTTGCACACCCCGGCGGACCTGCAGCAACAGGTGCTGCTGCACCCCACGCGGGACGAGCGCGATTGGGCGCGGTGGCTCAAGGCGGCGGATACGCGGTTGAGCAACTTGAGCCAGGGGCATCATTTCGAGACGTTGGATTTGGCAATGAACGTGGCCTCCCAGGGCTCCGGGGTGGCGATGGGCGACAGTGCGTTGATGGGCGAGGACCTGAAGGCGGGGCGGTTGGTGATGCCGTTTGAACTGCGGGTGCCGACGGGGAAGGGGTATTACCTGGTGTATCCGCCGGGGACGGTGCCGTCGGCAGGGCTTGAAGCACTGATGGATTGGTTAGTGAGCCAGGCGCAACAGTCGTAGGCGCTGAAGATCCAAATGTGGGAGGGGGCTTGCTCCCGATAGCGGTGTGTCAGTCAAAGAGGCTCCAACTGAACCACCGCTATCGGGAGCAAGCCCCCTCCCACAGTTCTTGACCGCGTTGGGTCAGTAGCCGACGGTAAAGCGCTGGCGCGAGTGCTTCGGTGCTTCCACTTCGTCGATCATGGCGATGGCGTAGTCGGCAAAGGTGATCGAGCTGGTACCGTCACTGCTCACCAGCAAGTCATCCTGGCCCAGGCGGAATTTACCGGTGCGCTCGGTGCCATCGAACAAGGCCGATGGCGACAGGAACGTCCAATCCAAGTCCTTTTCCTGGCGCAGCACGTCGAGAAACGCGGCCCCTGCACTGGCTTCGGTTTTGTATTCAGCCGGGAAGCCCTCGCTGTCGATCACACGTCCGCCACCGGGCAGCAGCAACGAACCGGCGCCGCCCACCACCAGCAGACGTTTCACCCCGGCTTGTTTCACCGGGCCGATCACGGCGCTGGCGGGCAGGGTGGCGAAATGTGCCGCACTGATCACCACATCGCTGCCGCTGATGGCTTGTTCCAGGGCATTGGCATCCAGTGCATCAACCTGCTTGACGGTGACGCCGGGGCGTACAGCCAGCTTGTCGGTGTTACGCGCGATAGCCACCACGCTATGCCCGCGACGCAGTGCTTCTTCCAGCAGTTGGCTGCCGGCACGGCCGGTGGCCCCAATGATTGCGATCTTGCTCATGACGTTCTCCAGTACGGTTAGGGTTTAAAGCCATTCACCACTTCATTTCGCCCTTGGCGACTTTGGCGCTCAGTTCCAGCGAGCTTTCGTCGGCGAGGGAGGGGTAACGTTTTTTCATGGCCGCGATCAGGGCGGCGGCGTCCTTGGCCTTGGCGGTTTCTACGTCGAAGGCCTTGATGTAATCGGCAGTAAAGGCCACCGATTTCGGCGATGGCGTGCCCAGGTAGTGGCCCGGAATCACTGTGCGTGGCTGCAGCTGTTCGATGCGTTGCAGGGTCGCAAGCCAGTCTTTATGGGATTGCGCGCTTTGGGTGTCGGCCATCCACAGGTGAATGTTTTGCGCGACCACCACGCCCCCGACCACGGCCTTGATCGACGGGATCCACACGAAGCTGCGGTCCGGTTGCGGGCCGTCCAGGCCGATCACCTCCAGTTGCTGCCCTTCAAGGGTTAGGCTGTGGCCTTGCAGCACTTGGGGCACGAGGGTTTTGCCCGGTTTGTCGGCACCCATTTTCGGGCCCCAGAACTCCAGTTTACCGGCCACGGTGGCGTTGATATGGTCGACCACCGGTTGCGGCGCCAGCACCTTGGCGTCGGGGAACGCGGCTGTCAGGGTGTCGAGGCCGAAGTAGTAATCCGGGTCGCCGTGGCTGATGTAGATGGTGGTCAGGTGTTTGCCGCTGGCGCGAATCTTCTGCACCAGTTGCTCGGCCTGGCCCTTGCCGAATTGCGCATCCACCAGGATCGCGTCTTTGGCGCCGCTGACCAGCACCGAGCTGACCGGGAAGATTGCCGCCTCGCCTGGGTTGTAGACATCAAGGGTCAGGTCGGCCGCCGCTGCATGGCCGGCAAACGCCACGGCAGCGGTGAAGGTCAAGCGCTTGAGGGTTGAGAACATCGGGCAGCTCCAGCAGTCGATTCAAAGGATGCACAGAGCTTAGTTGCACTAAACCGAACTAAAAATGCGATGCTGGGACATAGTTTGTTTCTGAAATCGGGCAAATCATGGATCGTCTTCAAGCAATGCGCGTATTTGTCACGGTGGTGGACCTGGGCAGCCAGTCCGCTGCTGCCGACCATTTGGACCTGTCGCGCCCGGTGGTGTCGCGTTACCTGGCCGAGTTGGAAGACTGGGTCGGCGCGCGCCTGTTGCACCGCACCACGCGCAAACTCAGCCTTACGGCGGCCGGTGGCGAAACCTTGCCACGCTGTCGGCAACTCCTGGAATTGTGCGGCGATATGCAGGCCGCCGTCAGTGAGCCTGATAATGCGCCCCGTGGCCTGTTGCGCCTGAGTGTCAGCACCTCGTTCGGCCAGGCGCAATTGGCCGAGGCCATCGCCGAGTACGTCAAGCGCTACCCCTTGGTGACCATTGACCTGCAAATGCTCGACCGCACGGTGAACCTGGTGGATGAGCGCATCGACCTGGCCATCCGTACCAGTAACGACCTGGACCCGAACCTGATCGCCCGGCGCCTGACGGTCTGTCGCTCGGTGGTGTGCGCAACCCCGGCGTACCTATTGGAGCACCCGGCGCCGCAGAAAGTCGAAGACCTGGCCCGGCACAACTGCCTGACCCACTCGTACTTCGGCAAAAGCCTGTGGCATTTCGAAGAGCACGGCGAGCACGTGTCGGTGCCGGTGCACGGCAATATCACCGCTAACGAAGCCAGTACGTTGTTACGCGTGGCGCTGGCTGGGGGCGGGGTGGCGATGTTGCCCAGCTACCAGGCCGGCGAGCACATCCGCCGTGGTGAACTGGTACGTCTGCTGCCCGAGGCCGAACCCCGGCAGATGAACATCTACGCGGTCTATGCATCGCGCAAGCACATGCCTTCGGCGCTGCGCAGCCTGCTGGATTTCCTGGTGGTGAGGTTCCCCGAGGAGCCATTGTGGGATATTGGTCTCTAAGGCGACATAACCCTGTTGAATGTCGTCCAATAATGGCAACTCGCCCTGCTTGGCCTATGCTTTAAACAGCACCCTGTAGATCCGTTCAGAGGTCTGTGCCATGAGCATCAAAACCAGAAAATACCTGATGATTTTCACCCTCTGCGCCCTGGCCAGCGCACTGTACGGAACTGCCGCCTACCGCGTGGAACAGACCCGTATGCAGCCGACCTTGGCGATCAGCTGTCATCAGGATCATTGCGTTCCCCATACCGGTAGTTTCAGTGCACTCAGGTAAGCGGCTGTTCGGCTTTGAGTTGCTCGCGAAACGCCTTGGGTGAGAACCCGACCCGTCGGCGGAACAGCCGAGAGAAGTTGGTCGGGTCGGAAAAACCCAGTACTTCCGACATTTCGTTGATGGTCATGCTGGTGTAGGTCAGCAGGCGCTTGGCTTCGAGTAATTGGCGGTCATGCATGATCTGCAAGGCAGGCTGCCCGCCCAGTTCCCGACACGTCCCATTCAGGTGTGAGACCGAGATACCCAGCTTGTGGGCCAGATCCTCAATCTTCGGATGTTCCCGATAGTGCTGTTCAACCAATTGCGTAAAGCGCCGGAAGTACTCGCGGCCCCTTGGCGCGCGCGGGTGGCGGCGCTGGATGGCCTGGCGGCTGATCCACACCAGCAGCACACTGACCAGCGCGTGCATCAACATGTCCCGGGCCGGTTGGTCGTCGGCGTATTCGTCCTGCAGGCGGGCGAACTGGCTGTTGAGGTAGTCACTGTCCTGGCCCGCCGGGTAGCTGCCCAGGGTCTGCAAACCGCCTGCCGTTGCGCCCAGTTGGGCTTGCAAGTGGCTGACCAGCGGAGCCGCGAGGGTGACCACATAGCCTTCGACATCTTCGGCAAAGCGAAACCCATGCACGCACAACGGCGGCAAGACCTGCAGTGTGGCTTCGTTGAGCGTGGTGCGCTGACCTTCGATTTCTAACTCGGCCTGGCCTTTGTGCACATACAGCAGCTGGCACAGATCCGCGTGCCGGTGGGGCTGGATTTCCCACTGGTATTCCCGACTGCGGCGGGAAATGGTTTCGCAGTGCAACAAATCGGGGGTCGGCCATTGCTGGCTTTCTCCGTAAAGCTTGAAGACCGGAATCGCGGTGTTGGTCATGGTTTCAATCCGATACTCAGGACAGTGGTGCGGTAATCGCCCGAATTGGCAAAAAGCGCAGGTTTTATCGCAGTTTTCACCTTCTTATACTGCGCACTCAAGTGAAAACTGTCAGCTACCAGATCAATGACAACTCTTTCACTCGATCCGTTCGTGTGGAATTTGCGGGCGATAAAAATAATGAAAACGCTGAAAACCCAAGTCGCCATCATCGGCGCCGGTCCCTCCGGGCTGTTGCTTGGCCAACTGTTGCACAACGCCGGTATCCAGACCCTCATCCTGGAGCGCCAGAGTGCCGACTACGTGCAAGGCCGCATCCGCGCCGGGGTGCTGGAACAGGGCATGGTCAACCTGCTGCGCGAGGCGGGCGTCAGCGAGCGGATGGATGCCGAAGGCCTGGTGCATGATGGCTTCGAGCTGGCGCTGGACGGTCAACTGACCCACATCGATTTGAAGGCGCTGACGGGCGGCCAGTCCGTGATGGTCTACGGCCAGACCGAAGTCACCCGCGACCTGATGGCCGCCCGCGCCGCCGCTGGCGCCACCACCCTGTATGAAGCGCGCGACGTGCAGCCCCATGATCTTAAAAGTGATCGACCCTGGCTGACGTTCGAGCATCAGGGCGAAGCGTTTCGCCTGGAGTGCGACTACATCGCCGGCTGTGATGGGTTCCACGGTGTGGCGCGCCAGTCGATCCCGGCTGAATCGCTGAAGGTGTTCGAGCGGGTCTACCCCTTCGGCTGGCTGGGCATCCTCGCCGACACCCCGCCGGTGCACGCGGAACTGGTGTACGCCAAGCACGACCGAGGCTTTGCGCTGTGCAGCATGCGTTCACCGACGCGCAGCCGCTATTACCTGCAAGTACCGGCCGAGGAGCCGGTGGGCGAATGGTCGGACGAACGCTTCTGGGCGGAACTGAAAACCCGCCTGCCCAACGCCTTGGCTGAACAGCTGGTCACCGGCCCATCCATCGAAAAAAGCATCGCGCCACTGCGCAGTTTTGTGGTGGAACCGATGCAGTACGGGCGCCTGTTCCTGCTCGGCGATGCGGCCCATATCGTGCCACCCACCGGGGCCAAGGGCTTGAACCTGGCGGCCAGCGACGTGAGCACGTTGTTCCGGATTTTGCTCAAGGTGTATGGCGAGGGACGGGTGGACTTGCTGGAACGTTATTCCGCCATCTGCCTGCGTCGGGTGTGGAAGGCCGAGCGGTTTTCGTGGTGGATGACCTCGATGTTGCATCAATTCCCTGAGTCCGACGGATTCAGCCAGCGTATCGCCCAGAGCGAGCTGGAGTACTTCATTCACTCCGAAGCCGGACGCAAGACCATTGCGGAAAATTACGTCGGACTTCCTTACGAGCCTATCGAATAGCCTGCTATCGTATCGAGCATTCCCGCGGGCCGCCTTTTCCCGCGGGCCCTGCTCGAAGGTTCTGCCGTGACTCAGCTCAATCAGCCCGCGCCACCGCTTCCCGCGGTGCGCAGTATTCTCGCCTCGTTGATGATGGCGATCTTCCTCGGTGCCCTGGACCAAACCATCGTCGCCGTGTCCATGCCCGCCATCTCCGCGCAATTCCACGACGTCAACCTGCTGGCCTGGGTGATCTCCGGCTATATGGTGGCGATGACGGTGGCAGTGCCGATCTACGGCAAGCTCGGCGACCTCTACGGGCGGCGGCCGATGATGCTGGTCGGCATGGGCCTGTTTACCGTCGCTTCGTTGTTCTGCGGCATGGCCCAGAGCATGGAGCAACTGGTGCTGGCGCGGGTGCTGCAGGGCATCGGCGCGGGGGGGATGATCTCGGTGAGCCAGGCGATCATCGGCGACATCATTCCGCCCCGTGAGCGCGGGCGCTATCAGGGCTATTTCAGCAGCATGTACGCAGTGGCCAGCGTGGCCGGGCCGGTGTTGGGCGGCTACATGACCGAGTACTTATCCTGGCGTTGGGTGTTCCTGATCAACCTGCCGTTGGGGGCGGGTGCCTGGTACGTGGCCCATCGCACCCTGGTGGGGCTGCCGGCGCCGCAACGCAAGCCGGTCATCGATTACCTCGGCACCGTGCTGATGATCATCGGCCTCACCGCCTTGCTATTGGGCATCACCGAAATCGGCCAGGGCCATCATTGGCGTGACCGCCAGGTGCTGGGGTTGTTGGCCTGTGCGCTGGTGGCATTGACCCTGTTTGTCTGGCACGAGCGCCGCGCCCGCGAGCCCTTGCTGCCGATGCACCTGTTTGCCAACCGCAGTGCGGTGCTGTGCTGGTGCACGATTTTCTTCACCAGCTTCCAGGCGATTTCCCTGACAGTGCTGATGCCCCTGCGCTTTCAAACAGTGACCGGAGGTGGTGCCGACAGCGCGGCCTTGCATTTGCTGCCCCTGGCGATCGGCCTGCCCATCGGCGCCTATTGCGCCGGGCGCATGACCTCGGTGACCGGGCGCTACAAACCGATGATCCTCAGCGGCGCGCTGTTGAGCCCGCTGGCGATCCTGGGCATGGCCTACAGTGCGCCCCAGGACGTGCTGCTGACCGGCGTGTTCATGTTGCTGTGCGGCATCGCCGCGGGCATGCAGTTCCCCACCTCCCTGGTGGGGTCGCAAAACTCTGTAGATCAACGGGACATCGGCGTCGCCACCAGCACCACCAACCTGTTCCGCTCCCTTGGCGGCGCGGTGGGGGTGGCGTGCATGTCGGCGTTGCTGCTGGCGTTGTTGCAGGACTCCAGCTTCGCCCACCTGGCCAGCGGTGCGCTGGTGGCGGAGGGCAGTTCCGGCAACGTGCTGCTCGACGGCCTGAACGCCGCGCCAGGCCCGGCGCAGGAGGCCCTGCGCGGGGAATTGGGGGTGACGTTCCGGCATTTGCTGCTGGTGAGTGCGGGGGTGTCACTGTTGGGGTTGGCGGCGGCGATCGCGATGCCCAATCGCGTGCTGCGCGGGCGGGAAGACAAAATCCGCTGACTGACACAATAGAGACCTAGTGTGGGAGGGGGCTTGCCCCCTCCCACAGTTGAATGCATTCCAGTTCAGATCAGGGGCTGTAGTAACCCACCGCAACCATGAAGTGCCCGACCTTGCGCACATAAGCGTGTTTGTTCTCGACCTTGCCCGTCACCGGGTTTTTCCAGCGGTACTTGTATTCCCCCTGGTCCTGCTCGGCCATCAGCTTGAGGATCGGCTTGCCCACCGGCTTGCCGTCGGGGTCCTTGATCTTGCTGAAGTCGGTGTTGATCAGCCGCAGGTTGGTGCCGTGGGCCACGTAGCGTCGGGTGTTCAGGTCCACCACAAACACATAGAGGTCATCCTGCAGGAAGCCGCCCTGCAATGAGTTGATGGCCTTGAGCGTGCCGGCTTCATCCTTCTCCAGCGCGTTCACCGCATTGTTGCGCAGGGCGCGGGCCTGTTCGGGTGTGGCGCGCGGCAGGTAGTAACCCACGGCCAGGATGCGCTCGCCGACGCGCTGGTAAAACACATGCTTGTGCTCGACCTTGCCGTCGTTCCAGTTCTGCCAACGGTAGTCGGCCTGCTGGATACCCTGGCTTTCCGGCACCTGGAGCGCGTCCTTGAATGACTGGCGCAAGTCCGGTCCCAGCACTTCGGACACATCGCGACCGATCAAGGCGGAGGAGGGGCCGCCACTGGCCAGCAGCACGCCCTGGGTATCGACCACGAACACATAGCGGTCGTGATCGATGAACTCACCCTGTCGGCTGAACGCCGCGAAGGCCTTGTCACCGTTGGTCTGGTAGTAGGCCAGGGCTTTTCCCAGCAAGGCCTTGGCGGCCTGGGCGTCCTCACCCGGCGTGTCGGCGTGCACCTGGCTGAAACACAACAGCAGCAGCCAGGTGGCGCGGAGCAGTCCCTTCATGTCCCGTCCCTCGTTCTTATTGATGTGACCACAGCGTAGACGGCTCTGGCTCAGGGCGCCGCCAACCATTGGTTGACGATGCCGTCGTAGACGCCGGTGGCTACGCTCAGGTGCAACCACTGGTCGACATAGCTCTTCCACGCCACATCATCGCGGGGCAGCAAAAAGGCTTTTTCGCTGTACTGCATCTGCCGCTCCGGGTTGACCGCACACAGCCCCGGCTTGAGTTTCTGCTGGTACCGCGCCTCGCTGGCGTCGGTGATCATCACGTCAGCCTTGCCGGCCAGCAGTTCGTCGAAGATGGTCACGTTGTCGTGCAGGCGGATTTGCGCCTGGCCCAGGTGGGCGCGGGCAAAGATTTCGTTGGTGCCGCCCGCCGGTTCGATCACGCGCACCTGGGGCTGGTTGATCTGCTCCACGGTCTGGTAGCGCTTGACGTCGGCGCAACGCACCAGCGGGATCTTGCCGTCGACCCCGAGGGACTGGCTGAAGAAGGCTTTTTTCTGGCGCTCCAGGGACACCGAAATACCGCCCACGGCGATGTCGCAGCGCTGGGCGAGGAAGTCCGGCATCAGGGTTTTCCAGGTGGTGGGCACCCATTGGATCCTGGCATTGAGGCTCTTGGCCAGGGACTCGGCCATGGCGATGTCGATGCCTTCATAGCTGCCATCGGCGCGCAACGAGGTGTAGGGCTTGTAGTCGCCGGTGGTGCATACGCTGAGGGTGCCGCGCTCAAGCACCTGGTCAAGGCGTGAGGGCGCGGTGTCGGCCAGGGCGGATGTGGCCAGGCTTGCCAGTACGCACAGGGTTATCGTTGTTTTCATGCGATCGAGTCCTTGGGGCATGCTCGGGGGCGGTCATTATTTCCAGCAAGGGCCAAGGTAGCAAGGTGTGGCGAATGTTTAGCCAAGTTGCAACCAAACTCCGCCAACCCTGAATTTAAACACCTATGCGGGCGTGTGACGCTGGGCGCATCTCTATCATTGTGATCCACCTATGGACGGCTCCCCCGACACTCACCCTGCGACATTGCCGTCCGAGCTCGCCTTCTGGGCCCTGTTCCACTGCCGCCACGCGCGCCCGCCAGATTCCTTTCTCCTACGCTGATTTACCCCATGGATGACGCACGCTTGTGTGCGCCTGCCTGAAACCAACGTACGAGAACCCCCATGAGTGTTTTTGCCAGCCTGCACGAAGCCCACGCCTTCCTTGAACAGCATCCGGACATCGAGATGTTCGAGCTGTTTATCCTCGATAACAACGGCGTGCCGCGCGGCAAGTTGCTGCACCGCGACGAATTGCTGGCGGTATATGAAAGCGGGCGGCCGCTGCCGAGCACTATCCTGGGCCTGACCATCAATGGCGACGATGTGGAAAATTCCGGGCTGGTGTGGGAGGTGGGTGATATCGACTGCCGCGCCTACCCGATCAGCGGCAGTTTGCAGCGCATGCCCTGGCGGCTGATCCCGACCGCTGCGGTGCAGGTCAGCATGCACCCCACCGAAGGCCTGCCCGCCACCGTGGCCGACCCCCGGCATTTGCTGGCCAAGGTAATCGAAGGCCTGAACGCCGACGGTTATTACCCGGTGATGGCGGCGGAGCTGGAGTTCTACCTGCTCGACCAGAAACCCGACAGCAATGGCCGCCCGCAACCGGCGCGGGACGTGGACGGCGGGCGCCCGCGCGCGACCCAGGTCTACGGCCTGCGTGAGCTGGAGCAGATCGAGCCGTTCCTCGCCGACCTATACAGTGCCTGCAAACTGCAAGGCATTCCGGCGCGCACGGCGATCTCCGAATACGCCCCGGGCCAGGTGGAGATCACCCTGGAACACCGCGCCGACGCCCTGCAAGCCATGGACGAAGCGGTGCGCTACAAGCGCCTGGTCAAGGGCGTGGCGCACAAACACGGCATGGCCGCGTGCTTCATGGCCAAGCCATTCGACGACCTGGCGGGCACCGGCATGCATATGCACGTCAGCCTGGCCGACGCCGAGGGCAACAACCTGTTCGCCAGTGAGGCCGCCGACGGCACGCCCCTGCTGCGCCACGCAGTGGGAGGCATGCTCAGTACTTTGCTCGATTCACTGCTGATGTTCTGCCCCAACGCCAACTCCTATCGCCGTTTCCAAACCAACAGCTATGCGCCGCTGGCCGCCACCTGGGGCGTGGACAACCGCACCGTCAGCCTGCGGGTGCCGGGTGGTCCGGCCCACTCCCGGCATATCGAGCATCGCATCTGCGGCGCCGACGCCAACCCTTACCTGGCAGCTGCCGCGATCCTTGCGGGCATCCATCGTGGCATTCGCGACCAACGCGATCCCGGCGCCCCGGTGGAAGGAAACGGCTACGCCCAGGCCAAGGAATTGCTGCCCACCGATTGGCTCACCACCCTGCGCGCGCTGGAAGCTTCCAGCTGGGCGCGGGAGGCGTTCGGCAGTGAATTCCTGGGCGTGTACCTGGCGGTGAAACGGGCTGAATACCGCCAGTTCATGGGCGAGGTGGGCGAGCAGGATTGGCGTTGGTATCTGCACCAGGCGTGATGGCTGTTACGGTTGTGAGGGCTTCGACCTTTTTTTCACGTTGCAGTGGTTAAGCTGCGAATCAAGGTCGTTCACTACCGTTTCAGTCACATGAGCCTGCGATGTCGCCACAACCTCCATCCTCCATCGAGATCGAATACGCCGAGCGCTGCGACCGCGAGCACGCCAGGGTCTGCGGTGACACGCGCCCGCCCGGCGTGCGCCAACGCCTGGCCTCATGGCGTGATGCACGGCTGGTGCGCCATGCGCTGAAGGTCGCCGGCGAGCCGGGGCTGATCCTGGACCTGGCCTGCGGCTCGGGACGCTTCTGGCCGGTGTTGGCCGAACACATCAACCGGGTGATCCTGGCGTCGGACAACTCCCAGGACATGCTCGACCACGCCCGCACCCACCATCCGGCGTCCTTGCTCAAGCGCGTCAAGACCTTTCAGGGCTCGGCGTTTTCCATCGGCTTGTCGGCGAATGCGGTGGACTGCATCTTCTGCCTGGAATTGTTTCGTCATGTGCCCGGCACCGAAGGGCGCATGGCCTTGCTGCGCGAATTTCATCGGGTCAGCCGCGATACGGTGATTGTCTCGGTGCAGTCGCGTATCACCGTGGAAGAAGAATTTCGCCAGGCCGGATTCAAGGTCTTGAATCAACAGGAATTCATGCCGGGGTCCAGCCTGTGGCGGGTCTACGTTCTGCGTAAGAAAGGATAACTCCCGCTTGTCGGACTATTCTTCATGTCCTGTCTGAGTTTTCATGGTTGCCTGTGCACTGCGGATGCTCGCTAGCCCCTTTCGCGATATATACTGCGCGCCATTCTTCAAGGGAGAGCCGTGTGGCCATCGATATTCACTGGATCTGCGACAACGATAGCCTCGGCCAGCATTGCGCCGAATGGCAGCAGTTGCCATTCGTCGCCCTCGACACCGAATTCATGCGGGTCGACACCTTTTATCCCATTGCCGGGCTGATCCAGATTGGTGATGGCGTACGCGCTTACCTGATCGATCCCCTGACCATCGACAACTGGCAACCCTTGGCCGCTTTGCTGGAGAACCCGGCGGTGATCAAGGTGGTGCACGCCTGCAGCGAAGACCTTGAGGTGTTGCTGCGCCTGACCGGCAGCCTGCCGGTGCCGCTGTTCGACACCCAATTGGCCGCCGCTTACCTGAACCTTGGCTTCTCCATGGGCTACTCGCGCCTGGTGCAAGCCGTGCTCGATATTGAGCTGCCCAAGGGCGAGACCCGCTCGGACTGGCTGCAGCGGCCATTGTCCGAGACCCAGGTGAGCTACGCCGCCGAAGACGCCGTGCACCTGGCCGAGGTCTACATTCGCCTGCGCCCGCGGTTGTCGGACGATAAATACGCCTGGGTCCTGGAAGATGGCGCCGAACTGGTTGCCAACCTGCGCCGCGAAGTCGACCCGTACGAGGTGTACCGTGACGCCAAGCTGGCGTGGAAACTGTCCCGTGCCCAGCTCGCCGTCTTGCGTGAACTCTGCGCCTGGCGCGAGCAGCAGGCCCGCGCCCGCGACCTGCCGCGCAACCGCATCATTCGCGAACACTCGCTGTGGCCCCTGGCCAAATCCCAGCCGGACAACCTCGCCGCCCTGGGCAAGATCGAAGACATGCACCCGCGTACCGTGCGCCAGGATGGCCAGTTCCTGCTGGACCTGATCAGGCGCGCTGGCAGCGTGCCTATGGACCAGTGGCCGCCTGCCGTGGCTGAACCGCTGCCGGTGGACGCTGCCACGCTGATAAAGCAACTGCGTGCCCTGGGCCAGACGTTCGCCGAGCGCCTGGAGATGGCGCCGGAACTGATGCTGCGCAAGAAAACCCTCGAAGCCCTGGTTAAAAGTGGCTACCCCGATGGGCCTTATAAATTGCCAGACTCGCTGCGTGGCTGGCGCCGCGAGTTGATGGGCCAGGCGCTGCTCGACAGCCTGGCCACTGCCGGAGAACAGCCTTGAAACGTATTTGCTCCATCTATCGCAGCTTGAAAAAAGACGGCATGTACCTCTACGTGCTCAAAAGCGACGCGCTGGAGCGCGTGCCGGAGCCGTTGATGGCGGCCTTCGGTAAACCGCACCACGCGTTCGACATGGTACTGACACCCGAGCGCAAGTTGTCCCGCGAAGACATCGTCGTGGTGCTGGAAAACCTCGACAAGCAGGGCTACCACCTGCAAATGCCGCCGGCCGAGGACGAGTACATCGAGCACTTGCCCGAAGAGCTGCTGCGTCGCAACGACCCGATGTGATCGGGCAGTGCCCCGCCCGGGGCACAGGTTTCAATGGAATCGTATTAGTGGGCGGTGGCCGTAGGGAAGCGGGCGGCCGTCTGCACTGTTTTTGAAAGGTTTGAACCATGCGTGTTCTGATTGCTGAACAGGATCACCCGCTCTACGCCCAATTGCTCAATGACGCCGCGCCGGACCTTGAGGTGCTCACCAGCGGCGACTCGGCCGAGCTCTCACGCCTGGCCGCCGATTGCCCGATATGGCTGGGCCAGCCGGACCTGTTGGCGACGCTGCTGCGCCAGGGCCACCAGCCGCAGTGGCTGCAATCGACCTGGGCCGGCATCACGCCGCTGCTGGCCGAAGGCTTGCCCCGCGACTATCGCCTGACCCGCGCCGTCGGTATTTTTGGCCAGGTCATGGCCGAGTTTGTCCTCACCTACATGCTGGGTCACGAGCGCGAAGTACTCGCGCGGCTGGTCAGCCAGGTCGAGCGCAAGTGGGACAGCCGCACCGGCCAGAGCCTGGCAGGGCGCAAGGCGTTGATCGTGGGCACCGGCGATATTGGCCGCAGCGTGGCAGAGTTCCTCGTGCCGTTTGGCGTCAAGCTGTACGGCATTGCCAGTACCGCGCGGGAACAAGCGCCGTTTATCGAAGTGGCCGGCCTCGACCAACTGGGCCGGTTGGTGGGGGAGGTGGACTACGTGATCAACCTGCTGCCCAACACACCGAATACCCATGATCTGTACGACGCCGCGCTGTTCAAGCAATTCAAGCCGACCGGCCTGTTCATCAACGTTGGGCGCGGTGTGGCGGTGGTGGATGCCGACCTGGTCGAAGCCCTGAAAGAAGGGCACCTGGCCGGCGCGGTGATCGACGTGTGCCGCCAGGAACCGTTGCCGCAACGCCACCCGTTCTGGACCGCCTGGGGCCTGTTGTTGACCGGACACAGCTCCGCGCCGACCTCGCCGTCGATGATGGTGGAGTTGTTCCTGGAAAACCTACGTGCGTACAAGGCCAAGCAAGCCCTGCGTGGGGAAGTGGATTTCGAGCGCGGTTACTGAGCCGACGCGGGAAGAAAATGTGGGAGGGGGCTTGCTCCCACATTTTAATAGTGCGTCAGTTTCAGAGGCTGAAGTCACCTTCCGACACCAACTCGCTCAGCGGCTTGCGCGGGCTTGGCACTTCACGGCCTTGCAGGTACTCCGGCAAGGTCGATTTGTCGCCCAGCTTGCCCACCGCAACGGCGGCATGCAGCGCATAACCCTCTGGAATCTTCAGCTCCTTGCGCGTCAGCTCCTGATCGAAGCCGGCCATGCCGTGGGTGTGCCAGCCGCTGAGGCTGGCTTGCAGCGCCAGGTGGCCCCAGGCCGAGCCGGTGTCGAAGGTGTGCCACAGGGCCGGGGTTTCTTCCGTGGCGCCGGGGGCGATGAAGTCGGTTTTCGAGGCGATGATCACCAGCGCCGACGCATGCTGCGCCCAGCTACGGTTGAATTCATTCAGCAGGCCCAGGAAGCGCTCCCAATCCGGCGTGTCACGGCGCGCATAGAGAAAACGCCAAGGCTGCGAGTTGTAGGCCGACGGTGCCCAGCGTGCGGCTTCGAAAAAGCTCAGCAGGGTTTCCTGCGGGATGCTCTCGCCGGTAAAGGCGCGCGGCGACCAGCGTTCGGTGAACTGGGTATGGATCGGGTAATCGGCAACGCGTGTCATGGACAGCTCCTGATCGTCAATTCGGCGCTCAAAGCTACTGCGCCCCCACTAGACTGACAAGTCTTGGAACGCCGTCAGTCGTAAGCGCTTGGCCCCAGGGGTCTTGGGCACTAGACTGGCGGCCTTTTCACCTACCGATACCGATGTAGAGCCATGGCCGCCAAAGTCGAACCTTTCTGGATACGCAAAACCCTTGAACACCTCGACCAGGAGGAGTGGGAGTCGTTGTGCGACGGCTGTGGCCTGTGCTGCCTGCAAAAGCTTGAGGATGAAGACGACAACAGCGTCTATTACACGCGCATAGCCTGCAAACTGCTGGACCTGAAAACCTGCCAGTGCACTGACTACCCCAACCGCCGCGCCTCGGTGCCCGACTGCATCCAGCTGACCCCAGGCCAGGCCGATCAGTTCAAATGGCTGCCGCCCACCTGTGGTTACCGCCTGGTCAGCGAGCGCAAGGACCTGCCGTTGTGGCACCACCTGGTTTGCGGTGACCGCGACGCCGTGCACCACGAACGCATTTCCCAGTCCGGGCGCATGCTCAGCGAAGGCAGCGTGCCCGAAGACGACTGGGAGGATTACCTGATCTTCCGCGCGGGCTGAACAAGGAGTGTGTATGAGGGCGGGAACCAAGCTGGCGGCAAGCCTGGTGTTGCTGGCGTTGAGCATGCCTGCGTGGTGCGCGAAGAAGGTGGATGTGGATTATCACGTCAAGCTGCTGCCCCAGAGCGATCAGGCCGAGGTGCGGGTGAGCCTCTCCCAGGGCTCGGCGGTGCGTAGCCTGAACTTTGACCTGGGGCGCGCTGGCGACTACAGCGACTTCAAGGCCGATGGCCAGTGGAGCGTCACTGATCATCGTGGCCTGTGGCAACCCAGCGCCAGCAAGGCCAGCCTGACCTACCGTGTACGCCTGAGCCACGCGCGCAAACCGGGTATTTATGAAGCGCGGATGACGCCGAGCTGGGCGCTGTTTCGCGGCGAAGACCTGGTGCCCCCCGCACGCCTCGACCAGCAGGACGGTGTGGAGCTGGTCTCGCGCCTGATGTTCGAACTGCCGGCCGGCTGGAAAAGCATCGAAACCGCCTGGCCGCGCATCGGCAAGAACAAATTCCGCATCGACAACGTCTCGCGGCTGTTCGACCGGCCCACCGGCTGGATGCTCGCCGGCACCCTCGGCAGCCGCCGCGTGCGCCTGGGCGAGACCGAAGTGACCATCGCCTCGCCCAAGGGCCAAGCCATGCGGCGTATGGATGTGCTGACACTGCTGACCTTTGTCTGGCCGCAGGTCGAAGCGGCGTTCCCACGTCATCCGGCCAAGCTGTTGGTGGTGGGCGCCAGCGATCCGATGCGCCGTGGTGCGTTCTCGGCGCGCGACTCGATCTACCTCAACAGCCGCACGCCGCTGGTCAGCGAGAACGGCAGCAGCCCGTTGATTCGCGAAGTGGTGCAGGCGATTGGCCGCTTCAACGACCACGACAGCAGCGACTGGATCAGCGAAGGGCTGGGCGAGTACTACGCCATCGAATTGGTGCGCCGCGCAGGCGGGGTTACCGATGAGCGCTATCAGGCGATACAGGCGCGGTTGGCCAAGGAGGGCAAGGACGTGACCAGCCTGCGCGGCGACCACGTCAGCGGCGCGACGGTGTCACGGGCGGTGCTGGTGTTGCAGGAGCTGGACCGCGAGATCCGCGTGAAAACCCACAACAAGCGCTCCCTCGATGACCTCGCGCAAGCGGTGATGCGCGCCAACAGCATCACCACTGCGGAGTTCGTGCAGTTGGCGGAGAGCATCATCGGCGAATCGTCGGTGGTGCTCGACAGCAAGTTGTTACGCTGAGTCTTCGCCATACACAAAACAAAATGTGGGAGGGGTAAGCCTCCTCCCACATTTGAATCTAACCAGTGGTTTTAACGGCCTTCTCAGCCGCCACTTCCGCCTTGGTCTTCAGGCTTTTCAGCTCTGCACCCGCACGCTCGATCTTCGTGCGCACGCTGTTCATTTCCTGGCGGCCCTGTTCCAGCTTGTCTTTAAGCGTACTGTGCCCTGTAAAGCCACGAGCCAGCGCCACACCGCCGATCGCCACCTGAATCAACCCAAAAATCCCGCCACGGCGCAGACCTTTGCCCACCATCATCACGCCACCGGCCACTGAGCCGATGCGTTCCCAGCCATGCACGTTCTGGGTGGGCTGATTTTGGGGAGACGGGTTCTGGAAGGGGGTGTGTTCGATGATAGGTCGCAAGGTTTTGCTGTCGCTCATGATCTGTCTCCAACAAGGGCAAGTGTATGCAGCTGACTGCGTGCAAGCGCCGGATGTTCCCAAAAAATCAGTACTTGGGGCCCGAACGGGTGTTGTTGCCCTTGGCCATGCGGTCGTAGAGCACCACGTTGACGGTGGCAGCGAGGTTCATGCAGCCAGTGGTCGGGATGTACACGACGTCTTCGCACCAGTCGCGGATGTCTTTATCCAGCGACCCGTCTTCAGGGCCGAAGATATACAGCGCGCGGTCGGGGTGGGTGTATTCGGGCAGCGGGCGGGCGCCTTCCACCAGCTCCACGGCGACCGGGATGCAGCCCAGCGGCAGGATCTTCTTCAGGTCATCGATGCCGATCAGCGGAATATCGTGGTGGACCTTCTTGGTGTCGGTGATGAAGTCCCGCGCGCGCTCGTAACGCACGCCGGTGTAGAACACCGAGGCCACGCCGTAGCAGCCGGCGGCACGCATGACCGAACCAACGTTTTCGGGGGATTTGGGGTTATACAGACCGATGCAGCTGTAGCGTTTATTGCCCACGGGGAAGGGTGCCTTGGAGAAAAACGGCGATTATACGGCTTGAAGGTGATGTATTGCTTGGGCTAACGCTATCGGGAGCAAGCCCCCTCCCACATTTGAAAGTGTTCACAACTCAAAATGTGGGAGGGGGCTTGCTCCCGATGAGGCCAGGACAGGCGACAACACTCTTCAGTCGTCTTTCTTCATCAACCCCGCCAACGCCGCAAACGGGTTGTGCGTAGCCTTGGCGATCGTCGGGCTGCTGGTGGAGCCTTCGCCGAAGTACTGCTGGTCGGTGTAGCGCGAGTGTTCGTTGTCGTGGCAGTACAGGCACAGCAACTCCCAGTTCGAGCCATCCTGGGGATTGTCATCATGATTGTGGTTACGGTGGTGTACGGTCAGTTCACTCAAGCGCTTGCCGGCGAACTCACGGGCGCAGCGGCCGCACACGTGCGGGTACATCTTCAGGGCTTTGTCGCGGTAGCCCATTTCCCGGTCGCGCTGGGCATCGGCAAGGATGCGGTCCAGCTTGGCGGTGTGGGAGGGCGGGTTGGTCGAGCTCATCATGGCTCCTGGCTATTTGGTGGTCACGGATAGGGTTGATTCTAGCCGCTTGCGCCGCAAATGACCGCTAGGATCGATTTACTTTACTCATAAGGATCTGAAAAACATGCGTCTGCTTTCATGGACTGTTGCACTGCTACTGAGTGTCGCTACCCTTCAGGCCCAGGCGTTCTCGACGCCCAAACCCGGGCAGGTGGTCGAAGTTGCCCTTGAACAATTGCATCCGACCCAAGCAGTGGTGGGCTTCGACCAGATCTATTACAGCCTGGGCTTGTTCGCCGACAAACCCGCCAAGGTCTTCGATGAATACTGCGAAACCAACGGCCAGGGCGAGGCCGACAAGGTGCCCAACAAGGCTGCCCTGCACCAGCCCGACAGCTTCACCTGCAAGGACCCGGTGGGCACCCATCCCGAAGACATGAAAACCGTGGTGGTCGGCCCCGCCAGCCAGCTGTACCTGACCGACGGTCACCACAGTTTCACCACCTTGTGGGAAGTGCCCGGCGGCGGCCCGCGCTTGAAGATGTGGGTCAAGGTCACCGACGACTTCAGCAACAGCCCGAACATGGCGAGCTTCTGGCAGCGCATGGAAGCGGCCCGCAAGGTCTGGCTCAAGGATAACCAAGGCCAGACCTTGCCGCCGGAACAACTGCCGGCGCACCTGGGGTTCAAGAACCTGCAGGACGACACCTTCCGCAGCCTGGTGTATTTCACTCGCAAGGCCGCCTATGGCAAGCCGGATGGCGGCGAGATCGCACCGGAGTTCCTGGAGTTCTATTGGGGCAACTGGCTGCGCACGCAGATTGATCTGGGCCAGTACAACCTGAACAAGAAAGGCGGCTACAAGGACGCTATCGAAGCGGTCGCCAAGCGCATGGTCGGCCTGGCGCCGGGCTCACAGGTGGGTGACAGCGGTTTCACCGCCCATCAACTGGGCGGCATGACCCAGTTGGACCGCGATGAGCTGCAGAAGACCTTCGACAAAAAAGTGCCGTACGTGATCGACTACCGCAAATCCCACGACTGACGGGGATAGAAATGGGGGAGGGGTGTCTTGAGAAGCGTGCTCAGCCCTTGAGCTTCTCCGCTATCCAGATGGTGTGCCGGGTGCCCTTGTTGCCGTGGGCAAACACCTGCACTTCCTCGGCCTTGAAACCGGCCTTGCGCAGTTTGTCGCTGAACAGCTTGTCGGCGCTGGCGGACCATACCGCCAGTACGCCCTTGGGCCGCAAGGCCTTGGCGCAGGCGGCCAGGCCACCGGCTGAGTAGAGCCAGCTGTTGGCCTTCTGCGTGAGGCCTTCGGGGCCGTTGTCGACGTCGAGCATGATCGCGTCAAAGCCCTGGGGCTCGGCCTGCAGCACCTTGGCCACGTCTTCCATGCGGATCACCGTGCGCGGGTCCAGCAGTGGGCGGCCGGACTTTTCCCCCAGCGGCCCACGGTTCCATTCCACAACACCGGGCACCAGTTCCGCCACCACCACTTCGGCGGTCTTGCCCAGGTGCTTGAGCGCCGAGGCCAAGGTGAAGCCCATGCCCAACCCGCCGATCAACACCCGTGAGCCCGGGCGCCCCGCGACCTTGCGGCAAGGGATTTCCGCCAGCGCGTCTTCGGAGCCGTGCATGCGCGTGTTCATCAACTGGCCGCCGTCACCGCCCTGGATCTTGATGACAAAGTCTTCACCGTATTCGAACAGGCACAAGGCACCGCCGTTGTCGGGGATCGGGGTGGTGTCCAGCAGAACGAAACGTTTCATGGAAATCTCATTGGGAAGGGCATTCTTGCGCGGTTGGGAGTAGCCTTACGACATTCCGGTCAGGCCATGGAGCCATCGATGAAGTGCAGCATTCTAACGGTCATTGTGTTGAGCGCGCTCGCATTGGGTGCGGCGCAGGCTCAGGAGTTGCAAACCGTACCGGTGGCACCGGCACCTACCCCAGGCGCACCGGGCACGCCGACGCCGACGCTGTATCCGCAGATCACCCCGCCGGCCGTGCCGAAGACGAACGGCTCACCGCCGTTGGTGCCCATCGTATTGCCGACACCGCCGAAGGACCAGACGGTGCCTGGCCTGCAGCAGAACGACAGCAAACCGAAGACGCCCGGCGGTTAAAACGGTTGGGAGAGTAATTGCCCATCGGCCATGCGCAGGCGCTTGGACAACGCGATGGCGATTGCGCGGATGATCTTCGCCGCCACACGCGGCGTTTCATTGAGCATCTTTTCCAGGGCGTCCTTGCCCAGGTTCAACAGCACGCAGTCACTGGCGGCCACGCAGCTGGCCGAGCGCCGCTCACCGTCAAGCACCGCCATCTCACCAAAGGCCCGGCCGCTGCGCAGGGTGGCGATGGTCAGGCGCTGGCCGGTGTGGTTGGTTTTCTGCACCGCCACCTGGCCGCTGTGGATGATGCACATGAAGGTGCCGGCATCGCCCTCGAGGAAAATCACCTCGCCCTCGGCAATGCTGCTGATATTGAAGTAGCCGGCGGCGACGTAAAAGTCTTCCGGCAGCAAAGGGTCGAACAGGCCGCAATCCATGAGCATGTCGCGGATTTCGGTATTCATTAGCGTCGGTAGTGCCATGGCTGCAATCTTGGTCCATCAATCAGGAGGCGGTCCTGTGTTCAGACAGGGCCGCCCCGCTAAGTTCCTTAAATCAGCCCCAGCGCCTTGAACACAAATGCATATTCGAGTGCTACGTCACGTAATCCCTGGTAACGACCGCTCATCCCGCCGTGGCCGGCACCCAGTTCGGTCTTGAGCAACAGCAGGTTGTCGTCCGTCTTGGTGTCGCGCAACTTGGCCACCCACTTGGCCGCCTCCCAGTACTGCACGCGACTGTCGTTGTAGCCGGCGATCACCAGCGTGGCCGGATAGGCCTGGGCGCTGACGTTTTCGTACGGCGCGTAGGCCTTGATGCGTTCATACACTTCGGGCTCTTCGGGGTTGCCCCACTCGTCGTACTCGGTGATGGTCAGCGGCAATTCCGGGTCGAGCATGGTGTTGAGTACGTCGACAAACGGCACTTCGGCAATCGCCGCCTGGAACAGCGCCGGACGCTGGTTGAGCACCGCGCCGATCAACAGGCCGCCGGCACTGCCGCCGCTGATGACCAGTTGCTTGGAGGTGGTCAGGCCCTCGGCGATCAGGTGCTCGGCACACGCGATAAAGTCGCTGAAGGTGTTCTGTTTGTGTTCCTGCTTGCCATTGCGATACCAGGCTTCACCCAGTTCGCCACCGCCGCGCACATGCGCAATGGCGAACGCCACGCCACGGTCCAGCAGGCTCAGGCGTGCATGGGAGAACCACGGGTCGAGGCTTGAGCCATAGGCGCCGTAGCCATACAGGTACAACGGTGTCGGCTTGCCGAGCTGGTCGCGCTTGACCACCAGGCTGATCGGCACCTGGGTGCCATCGGCGGAAGTGGCCCACAGACGCTGGCTGACGTAGTCATCGGCATTGAACACGCCGAGCACCGGGGTTTCCTTGAGCACCTGCTGCGCGCCGCTGGCCAGTTCCAGCTGGCGTACCTGGGCCGGGCGGTTCAGGGCTTCATAGCGCAGGCGGATCTTGTCGCTGACGAATTCCAGGCTGTTCTGTACGTAGAGGCTGTAGGCGGCGTCGGGCAATTCCACGCGATAGGCCGGCACGCCTTGGGGGTGCACTTCGATCACCGGCAGGCCGCCGATGCGCAGGCTCAGGGTCATGGCGTTGACGTTCAGGCTGACGCCGTCGAGCATCACCTCGTCGCTGTGGGGGATCAGGTTCTGCCACTCATCCTCAGTCGGCACGTCGCCAATGTCGGTAGCCACAAACAGGGCGTAGTTGATGCCATCACGGTTGCTGCGGATAAACCAGGTCCACGCGCCATTCAGTTGGCCGTGGTCGACATCGTATTCATGGTCCTCGACCCGCGGAGCCAGGCAGGTGAAGTCCAGGTGCGGCTGGTTGGCGTCCAACGCCCAGACCTCGCTGGTGGTCTTGCTGCCGAGCGAGAGCAGCAACTGGCGCTCGGAACTGGAACGGTAGCAATGCAGGAAGAAACGCCCGTCGGGCTCATGGAATACTTCCTGCGCCGCCGTGCCATCCAGGCGGTAGCGATACAGCTTGTGCGGGCGGTGGGTGTCGTCCAGCTCGCCGAAGAACAGGGTCAGGCTGTCATTGGCCCAGGTCATGCTGCCGTCGCAATCCTGAAACTCCAGTTCGCTGACTTTGCCCGTGGCCAATTCCTTCACGAACAGGGTGTAGATCTCTTCGCCACTGGTATCGAGGCTGTAGGCCAGGCGCTGGTGGTCGGGGCTGATGCTGAATGCGCCGAGGGAAAAGAAGCCGCCGTTGGCCAGCACGTTCGGGTCCAGCAACAGCTCTTCGCTGCTGTCGTCCACCTGGTTGCTGTCGTCGGCCGGGCGGCGGCAGCGGTAGTGGCGGGCGTATTCGTCACCGGCGGTGGTGCGCGTGTAATACAGGTAGGGGCCCCAGGGGGAGGGCAGAGACAGGTCGGTTTCGAGAATGCGGCCCTTGATCTCCTCGAACAGGGTTTCGCGCAGGGCCTGCTGGTCGGCGAGCTGGGCTTCCTGGAAGGCATTTTCGGCCTTCAGGTAATCAAGGACTTCAACGCTGTCGCGCTCTTGCAGCCAGGCGTATGGGTCCTGGCCTGGGGCTTTACGGGCAATCGGGGCGGTCGATGAAGGCATGGAGCACTCTCTGTCTGGCGGAAGGTGGCAGGCATTGCAGCCGCGACACGCAAAAGCCGTTATCATAGCCGCCTGTTTGCCTACCTTGCCATGGACACCATGACCGAGAACGACTATCTGACCGCTTGGGGCCTTTACGCCTTCGCCGCTTTGGGCTGCCTGTTGGTGTGGTGGCGCATGACCCGCTGGATCTGGCGCTGGCTGCGCGAGCCGCTGCAGTTGCTGATGGCGGTGCTGCTGTTGAGCCCGACCATCGTCGACCCGGTCAAGACTCAGTTCGCGCCGGCCGTGGCCATCACGGCGCTGGACCTGGTGCTCAAGGTCGGCAATAACGCCTGGCGGGCCATTTCCGATTTGTTCATGTACACCATGATCGCCTTTGGTGTGTACATCGTGTTTGTGCTGATCCGCTGGCCCATCGAGCGCGCCGCCAACGCCCGCCGTGAGCGCAAGGCTGCCACCGATGCCGCCTTGGCCGCCGAGCCTGTGGACGAAGACGACGAGCCGTTCCGCCGTCCTGCACCGGTGAGCGGTATGCGGGTCGAACCGCGCCTTTAACGTTGTCCGCCCTGCAGTGAGAGCCCTAGCATGTGTGAATTATTGGGCATGAGTGCCAACGTCCCCACCGATATCGTGTTCAGCTTTACCGGGCTGATGCAGCGTGGTGGGCGCACCGGCCCCCACCGCGACGGTTGGGGCATCGCTTTCTACGAAGGCCGTGGCCTGCGCGTGTTCCAGGACCCGGCCGCGAGCAGTGAGTCGGAAGTCGCTCTGCTGGTGCAGCGTTACCCCATCAAGAGTGAAGTGGTGATCGGGCATATCCGCCAGGCCAACGTCGGCAAGGTGAGCCTGGCCAACACCCACCCGTTCGTGCGCGAACTGTGGGGCCGCAACTGGTGTTTCGCCCACAACGGCCAACTGGCGGACTTCACCCCCCGCGCCACCTTCTACCGCCCGGTAGGCGATACCGACAGCGAAGCGGCCTTTTGCGACCTGCTCAACCGCGTGCGCGAAGCCTTCCCCGAGCCGGTGGACATCGAACAGATGCTGCCGGACCTGATCGCCGCCTGTGCCGAATACCGCAGCAAAGGCGTGTTCAACTGCCTGCTCAGTGATGGCGACTGGCTGTTTTGCTATTGCTCGACCAAATTGGCGCAGATCACCCGGCGTGCACCGTTTGGCCCGGCGCGCCTCAAAGATGTCGACGTGATCGTCGATTTTCAGGCCGAAACCACCCCCAACGATGTGGTGACGGTGATTGCTACCGAACCGTTGACCGACAACGAAAACTGGACCCGTTACGAACCGGGCCAATGGAGCCTGTGGCGACGCGGTGAATGCGTCAGCCAGGGCGTTACCGAGTAAGGATATCGACCATGTTGCTCAGTTATCTGCGGTTGGTGCTGTTTGCCATTGGCCTGTTGGTCGGCGTGCAAGTGCCGGGGTTTATCAACGACTACGCCAAGCGCGTCGAAGCCCACCTGATCGAGGCGCAGACCGGCCTGAGCGGGTTTGAAACCACCGCGCGGCAGTTCTTCAACGGTGACTTGAAGGCCTTGGTGGCGCATTACCGTGCCAGCGATGACCCGGTGTTCCAGAGCGATGCCAACAGCCTGGGCGCGATGCTTGACCGCCAGGTGGCGTTAGACAAGCAATTCCAGGCCATGCAAGGCCCGTGGTACATCCGCGCCCTGCAAGTGGCGGTGGCCGCCGACCCGGATATCCGCCTGGAAACCTGGAACGGCTACAGCTACCAGATCCTGCTGACCCCCGAAGCCATGGGCTGGGGCCTGGGCGGGGCGATGCTGCTGTCGTTCGGCCTGGAGTGCCTGTTCCGCCTGATCGACTGGGTGGTGCTGGGCGGCAAGCGCTTGCGCCAGAGCCGGCCAATCGAAGAGCGGGACCTGAAAGGTCTCTAAAGACCGCCCCTCCCACAGTTTTAATCGAGTTTCGTCAGGGGGTCAGCAGCATCCGCTCTTCGCCGACTTCCTCGGCATAGCGGGCAACGACCTTCTGGCACAGCCCCACAATTTCCTCCACCAACTCCACGCCCACACGCCACGACACCACCACCTGCAGGTTCGGCAGTTTCTGCGCCATCGGCAACATCACCAATTCACCCCGCGCCAGTTCTTCGCTGACCAGCACCGGCGGCAGTGCGCCAATCCCGAAGCCATCGCGCAGCAGACGGGTAGTCGCCGATACCGAGTTCACACAGTTCATCCGTGGCGCGGCCACGCCGTTGGCTTGCATCAGGCTGAGGACGTCCTGGTGCGGATGGGAGTTTTTCGAATAGGTGATGATGCGCTCCTGGGCCAGTTCGGCGAGGGACGCGTAGTCGCGGTTGTAGATCGACTGGCTGGCGACGATCCAGGCCATGGGGTGGCTGCCCAGTTCCAGGCTGCGCACGGTTTCCAGGCGCAGCAGGTCGGTTTGCAGGATCAGATCGAGAAAACCTTTTTGCAGCTGATCGCTGAGGTTAAGTGCGGTATCGGCGACCAATTCGATTTCCACCAAAGGGAAGTGGTCCATCAGCTCCGCCACCAACGGGCTGAGCCAGGTATGGATCACCGTGTCCATTGCGCCGATCCGGACGCGTCCGACCTTGCTGCTGGTGGTTTCCAGGGACTGTTTCAGGCCCTGCATGGTCACCATCATCTGCTCGGCATAATCGAGCACCTTCAAGCCTTCCGGGGTCAGGCTCACACCCCGTGAATCACGCAGAAACAGCTTCACCCCCAGCTCGCTCTCCAGCACGGCGATGCGGCTGGAAATCGAGGCTTGGGTGGTGAACAGCTTCTCGGCGGTCAGGCGGAAGCTCTTGAGCTTGGCCACCCAGACGAAGGTTTCGAGGAACTTCAAATTCATGGGATCAACTTTTTCTTATGCATGGATCGGTTTTTATTAGTTGGACGCCGCACCGGGCAAGCGCCAAAAATCGAGCCATTCCACGATAAGCGCCGTTGGGGTATCAGGACAAGTTGCGAGTTCTGCGTAAAAAATCCCACACTACAAAAAACAAAGCCTACAGGAGCAACCACCGTGAGCCGTCTGCTATTGAATTGCGACATCGGCGAGAGCTTTGGCAACTGGACCATGGGTCTGGACGCCGAGGTCATGCCGTTCATCGATTGCGCCAACGTGGCTTGCGGCTTTCATGCCGGCGACCCGAGCATCATGCGCAAGACCGTCAGCCTGGCGCTCAAGCACGGCGTACAGGTAGGCGCGCACCCGGCGTATCAGGACCTGCAAGGCTTTGGCCGCCGCTCCATGGCCTACACGCCCGAGGAAATCCAGGACCTGCTGCATTACCAGATCGGCGCACTGGATGGCATCTGTCGTGCCCAGGGCGGGCGGGTCAGCTACGTCAAACCTCACGGCGCGATGTACAACGACATGATGGCTAACCCGGCGCAACTGCGGGCGGTGATCCAGGCGGTGGCTGCTTATGGCGACCTGCCGTTGATGCTGCTGGCCACCCGCGACAACAGTGCGGCTCAGGCATTGGGTGATGAGTATGGGGTAATCCTGTGGTTCGAAGCCTTTGCCGACCGTGCGTACGACAGTAACGGCCACCTCGTTTCGCGCCAGTTGCCGGGCGCTGTGCACCATGATCCCGAGGTCATCGTCCACCAGTCATTGACGCTCTCTCGTGGCGAACCCCTGACCGCCAGCGATGGCAGCTCGTTGTTATTGCGCGCCAATACCCTGTGCGTACATGGCGACAACGCCAGCTCGGTCGCTGCCGTAAAGCGCATCCGTGAGGCGTTGAAGCCGGTATGAAGCTACGGATTGAAGTGGTGGCCATCGACTGCCTGATGGTGCGGCTGTTCGACGTGATCGCCGAGGCCAATATGCCGTGGATGCTTGCCGCCACCCAGCGCCTGCGAGCCGGTTTCGGCACGGCACTGGTAGACCTGGTGCCGTCCTACACCACCTTGATGCTGCATTACGACCTCACCGCGTTGAACCCGGCCCAGGCGCGGGCATTGATCGACCAGGCCCTCGCCGACCTGCAACCCCAGGCCCAGGGCAGCGGCCAGTGCCATGTGCTGCCGGTGTGGTATGACCTGAGTGTCGGCCCTGAACTGACGTTGCTCGCCCAGCGCAGTGGCCTGGCCGTCGACGAGGTGATCCGCCGCCACAGCGCCCACGAATACCAGGTGTTCGCCCTCGGCTTCGCCCCCGGTTTTGCCTTTATGGGGCTGGTGGATGAGATACTCGCCACACCGCGCCTGAGCACGCCACGCAAACGCGTGGCGGCCGGCAGTGTGGGCATCGCCGAGCGGCAAACCGCCGCCTACCCGGTGGTGTCCCCCGGTGGCTGGAACCTGATTGGCCGCACCCCGGCCAAGCTGTTTGACCGCGAGCGCGACGGCTACAGCCTGATGCAGCCCGGTGACACGGTGCGTTTTGAATCCGTCAGCCACGCCGAATTTATCAATCTGGGTGGCGATGACACGCCGTTGGAGGCGCAGGCATGAGCCGCTTGATCATCGAGGCCAGCACGCCGCTGTGCCTGTTGCAGGACGCCGGTCGTTTTGGCGTGCGCCACCTGGGCGTAACCCAGGGCGGCGCGCTGGATTGGGTGTCAATGTCGTGGGCCAACTGGCTGTTGGGCAATGCGCTGAATGCGCCGGTAGTGGAAATCACCTTGGGTGGTTTTACCGTACAGGCCGAGGACTACTGTCTGCTGGCGTTGGCCGGGGCGGATTTGGGCGCGTATATCGACGAACGTGCGATCAGCCCCGGGCGCAGTTTTATCCTGCAGAAGGGTCAGCGCCTGCGCTTTACCCAGCCGTTCAGCGGCGCGCGGGCTTACCTGGCCGCGCCGGGCGGGTTTGATGCGCCGGATGTGCTGGGCAGTTGTGCCACGGTGGTCCGTGAGGAACTGGGTGGGCCGGACGGTTTCGGCAAGGCCCTGGCCGAAGGCGGGCGCTTGGCCTATTCCGGTACCGGCGGAGCGATGAAAGTGCTGAGCGCCCAGGCGCTGCCCGCCAAGGCGCCGCTGGATGTGATCGTCGGCGCCCAAATTGGCCAGTTCAGCGGCCAGAGCCTGTTTGATGCCTTCAACACCGACTGGGCCCTGGACAGTCGCGCCGACCGCATGGGCATGCGCTTGCTCGGTACGCCGTTGCAGTACCAAGGGCCGTCGCTGATTTCCGAAGGGATCCCGTTGGGCGGCATCCAGGTGCCGCCGGATGGGCAGCCGATTGTGTTGCTCAATGATCGGCAGACCATTGGCGGGTATCCGCGTCTGGGCGCGTTGACGCCATTGGCGCTGGCGCGGCTGGCGCAGTGTTTGCCGGGGGAGAAGGTGAGGTTGGCGCCGGTGGTGCAGGAAACGGCGCATCGGCAGCATGTCGAGTATTTGCGCCGATTTACATAACACCGCCCCTCCCACATGAGATCTCCTGCATTATGGGGATCGGCGTTTATTTGGAGAGGAAGCGCATCCCTTCCTCAAGCCCGCGCAGCGTCAGCGGGTACATCTGATCCTCCACCAACTCCCGCACAATCCCCGTCGAGGCCGTATAGCCCCACGTATCCTTGGGATACGGGTTTATCCAGATCAGCTTCTTGTACTTGGCCATGAAGCGCTGCATCCACACATACCCCGGTTCTTCATTCCAATGCTCGACGCTGCCGCCGGCCTGGGTGATTTCATACGGCGCCATCGACGCATCGCCGATAAAGATCACTTTATAATCGGCACCGTACTTGTGCAGCAGGTCCTGGGTGGAGGTGCGCTCGGAGGTGCGGCGCTGGTTGTTCTTCCACACCGACTCGTACACGAAGTTGTGGAAGTAGAAGTACTCCAAGTGCTTGAACTCGGTCTTGCACGCCGAGAACAGTTCTTCGCAGATCTTCACGTGGGCGTCCATCGAGCCGCCGATATCGAACAGCAACAGCAGCTTGATGGTGTTGCGCCGTTCCGGGCGCATCTGGATATTCAGCAGCCCGGCATCGCGGGCGGTGTGGTCGATGGTGCCGTCGATGTCCAGCTCTTCGGCCGCACCCTGGCGGGCGAACTTGCGCAGGCGGCGCAGGGCGATCTTGATATTGCGCGTGCCCAGTTCCACCTGGTCATCGAGGTTCTTGTACTCGCGCTGGTCCCAGACTTTTACCGCCTTGCCCTGGCGCTTGCCGGCGTCGCCGACGCGAATGCCTTCCGGGTTGTAGCCGCCGGAGCCGAACGGGCTGGTGCCGCCGGTGCCGATCCATTTGTTGCCGCCGGCGTGGCGTTCTTTCTGTTCTTCCAGGCGCTTTTTGAATTCCTCGATCAGCTTGTCGAGGCCACCAAGGGATTGGATCTGCGCGCGTTCTTCATCGCTCAGCGAGCGCTCGAATTCCTTGCGCAGCCACTCTTCGGGGATCAGCGCCTGCAGGTGGTCGTCGAGCTTTTCCAGGCCGTTGAAATAGGCGCTGAAGGCACGGTCGAACTTGTCGAAATGCCGCTCGTCCTTGACCAGGATCGCCCGGGCCAAGTAGTAAAACTCGTCCATGTCGGCGAAGGTCACGCGCTGTTTCAGCGCGTTGATCAGGTCGAGCAGCTCGCGCACCGACACCGGGACCTTGGCGGCCCGCATTTCATTGAACAGGTTGAGCAACATTAGCGATTACCGCGACGGCTCATGAATGCCAGACGTTCCAGCAACTGCACGTCTTGCTCGTTCTTGACCAAGGCACCCGCCAGGGGCGGGATGGCCTTGGTGGGGTCGCGCTCGCGCAGCACCGCTTCGCCGATATTGTCGGCCATCAGCAGCTTGAGCCAGTCGACCAGTTCGGAGGTGGACGGTTTTTTCTTCAGGCCCGGCACTTTGCGTACGTCGAAGAACACGTCCAGCGCTTCGCTGACCAGGTCTTTCTTGATGTCGGGGTAGTGCACGTCGACGATTTTTTGCAGGGTGGTGCGGTCGGGGAAGGCGATGTAGTGGAAGAAGCAGCGGCGCAGGAACGCGTCCGGCAGCTCTTTTTCGTTGTTAGAGGTAATGATGATGATCGGGCGCTTCTTGGCCTTGATGGTCTCGTCGATTTCGTAGACGTAGAACTCCATTTTGTCGAGTTCTTGCAGCAGGTCGTTGGGGAACTCGATGTCAGCCTTGTCGATTTCATCGATCAGCAGGATCACCCGCTCCTCGGACTCGAACGCTTCCCAGAGCTTGCCTTTCTTGAGGTAGTTGCGCACGTCGTGCACCTTGTCCACGCCCAGCTGCGAGTCGCGCAGGCGGCTGACCGCGTCGTACTCGTACAGGCCCTGGTGGGCCTTGGTGGTGGACTTGATGTGCCAGGTGATCAGCTTGGCGCCGAAGGACTCGGCCAGTTGTTCGGCGAGCATGGTCTTGCCGGTGCCGGGCTCGCCCTTGACCAGCAGCGGGCGCTCCAGGGTGATGGCAGCGTTGACGGCCAGTTTCAGGTCGTCGGTGGCAACGTAGGCCTGGGTGCCTTCGAACTTCATCGGTCATTCCTCGAATTCATCAATGCCCGACTATACCGCGAGGCCCCGGCGACTGTGAACGCAGACGGGTTATTCAGTCTCTGAATGACCGGTCACGGCTCAATTCGCCGAGGGCTTGGGCTGTTCATAGCGCGCATCGAACGCCTGGATAAAACCATTACGTAAAATCGCCAAAAATGCGGAGAAAGCGCTGACATTTTGCTGGTGTACGCTCCCACTCAGCTCCACGCGGGTGGCGAACTGGTTCTTCGCCTGGTTCTTCAGCACGGTCTCGCTGGCGCCCACCACCGCCTCCCAGATCGAGCGGAAGATGTTCTTGTCCTTGTTCTCCACGTCCTGTTGCCAGTCGAAGACCTCCACATCGCGCAGCAGCGGCTTGATGTAGCCGGTCAACTGGCCTTTTTCCGCCTGGGCTTCAATTACCACGTCCCCGGTGCCGGCCTTGAAGTCGAACTTGCCGTAGGCCGAGGCGAAGTCGTTCATGCGCTTGAGCTGCAAGTCCCTGGCGCGGAAGCGAAACTCGAAATTCTCGAAATTGCTCAGCGGGTCGAAAGTGGCGGTGGCTTCCAACGGGGCCTGGCCTTGCAGCAGGGCTTTGCCGTCGAAGCGCGCGTCGCGCCGGCCTTTGACGTCCACCACATTGGTCAGGTTGTAGAAGCTGGCGTTGACGTCGGTCGCGTCGATCTTCACCACAGGTTTGGAACTGAAGTTGTGGAAGGCGATCTTGCCGTCTTCGATGCGCACTTCGTCGAGGGTGATGGGAGCCAACTTACTCAACTGTTCGCGCCAGTCGGTACCCTTACCGGTCTGGGAGGCTTGCTTGTTGGCGCCGCCGTCGACGAAGTTCACTTCGGGCTTGATAAACAGCACTTTGGCCACCACCGCGTGGTCGTACCAAAGAGCGTGCCAGCTCACCGCCAGGTCGATCAGCGGCGCCTTGACGAACGGGACGGGGACCTTGCCGTCGACCTTGATGATTTCAAGGCCATTGATCCGGTACGCGCCACGCCACAGCGCGAGGTCCACGTCGGTCACCTGGCCGCGGTAATCGCCCATGTTCGCGAGCTTGTCATTCAGGTAGTTACGCACCAGATAGGGCAGCGCGATGCTCATGGCGACCAGGACCACCAGCAATCCGGCAATGGTCCATAGTGGCCAGCTGTAGCGACGTTTCATGGGGAGGGTCCTCTGTCCATATAGTGGGGTGGACCTCTGCGACAGGCGCAACGTTCCTTCGACTGGACGCTTTGCAACACGAGGCATACCCTTGGAGCCTTTCTGAAAACCGCCTAATAGGACCCGCCATGAGCCGCATCTTTGCAGACAACGCGCACTCCATCGGTAACACGCCCCTGGTTCAGATCAACCGTATCGCACCGCGTGGCGTGACCATCCTGGCCAAGATCGAAGGACGTAATCCGGGCTACTCGGTGAAGTGCCGCATTGGCGCAAACATGATCTGGGACGCCGAAGGCACCGGCAAACTCAAGCCGGGCATGACCATCGTGGAACCGACTTCCGGCAATACCGGTATCGGCCTGGCCTTTGTCGCCGCTGCCCGTGGTTACAAGTTGCTGCTGACCATGCCGGCGTCCATGAGCATCGAACGACGCAAGGTGCTCAAGGCCCTCGGCGCCGAGTTGGTACTGACCGAGCCGGCCAAGGGCATGAAGGGCGCCATCGACAAAGCGGGCGAGATCGTTGCCAGCGACCCGGCCACCTATTTTATGCCGGCCCAGTTCGAAAACCCGGCCAACCCGGCCATCCACGAAAAAACCACCGGCCCGGAAATCTGGAACGACACCGATGGCGCCGTGGACGTGTTGGTGGCGGGCGTCGGCACGGGTGGGACCATCACTGGTGTGTCGCGCTACATCAAGAACACGGCGGGCAAGCCGATCCTGTCGGTGGCTGTCGAGCCGATGGTGTCGCCGGTGATCACCCAGGCCCTGGCCGGTGCAGAGATCAAGCCCAGCCCCCACAAGATCCAGGGCATTGGCGCCGGGTTCGTGCCGAAAAACCTCGACCTGTCGATGGTCGACCGCGTGGAGCTGGTGACCGACGACGAGTCCAAGGCCATGGCCCTGCGCCTGATGCAGGAGGAGGGCATCCTGTGCGGTATCTCCTGCGGTGCCGCCATGGCCGTGGCCGTGCGCCTGGCCGAGAAACCGGAAATGCAGGGCAAGACCATCGTGGTGATCCTGCCGGACTCCGGTGAGCGCTACCTGTCGAGCATGCTGTTCAGCGATTTGTTTACCGAGCAAGAAAACCAGGCTTGATTTATGTCAGCCGGTCAGCCTGGGCCTTCTGCATAATGGCCCAACTGTTTATCATGGCCGGCTGTTACGTCTGGTCTCCCATCGCCGGGAGGCTGTTGGCCAGGCGCTTATTTCCAGGAGTTGCTGCATGACCTTTTCTTTGGCCGCCAAACTGTCGGTGCTGTTGCTGTTTATCGGCAGCACGCTGTATGTGCACTTGCGCGGCAAGGCCCGTTTGCCGATGTTGCGCCAGTTCGTCAACCATTCGGCGCTGTTCGCCCCCTATAACGCCTTGATGTACCTGTTTTCGGCGGTGCCGTCCAAGCCGTACCTGGACCGCAGCAAGTTTCCGGAACTGGACGTGCTCAAGGACAACTGGGAAGTGATCCGCGAAGAGGCCATGCACCTGTTCGACGAGGGTTATATCCGCGCCGCCGAAAAGAACAACGACGCCGGTTTTGGTTCGTTCTTCAAGAAGGGCTGGAAGCGTTTCTACCTCAAGTGGTACGACAAACCCCTGCCATCGGCCGAGGCGCTGTGCCCGAAAACCGTGGCGTTGGTGAGCAGCATCCCCAACGTCAAGGGCGCGATGTTCGCGCTGTTGCCGGGCGGCAGCCACCTCAACCCGCACCGTGACCCGTTTGCCGGTTCCCTGCGTTATCACCTGGGCTTGTCCACGCCGAACTCCGACGACTGCCGCATCTTCGTCGACGGCCAGGTGTACGCCTGGCGCGACGGTGACGACGTGATGTTCGACGAAACCTACGTGCACTGGGTGAAGAACGAAACCGAGCAGACCCGCGTGATCCTGTTCTGCGACATCGAACGCCCGCTGAGCAATCGCCTGATGACCCGCGTCAACCGCTGGGTCAGCAAGCAACTGGGCCGTGCCACCGCGCCGCAGAACCTCGACGACGAGCGCGTCGGCGGCATTAACCAGGCGTATGCCTGGAGCAAGACCTTCAGTGACAAGTTCAGCGGCGTGGTCAAGCAGTGGAAGCGCAAGCATCCGAAGGCTTACCGCATTGCGCGGCCGGTGCTGGCGGTGGTGGTGCTGGTTCTGTTGTGGAAGTGGTTGTTCGGCTGATCTGAAGCGTTAAACGCGGTTAAAGTGTGGGAGGGGGCTTGCTCCCGATGGCGGTGGATCAGTCATAGATGTTTTGACTGACATACCGCTATCGGGAGCAAGCCCCCTCCCACATTTGATCTCCTGTGTTCTTAAGAGGCGATCAACTGCCGCAGCACATAGTGCAAAATCCCCCCCGACTTGAAGTATTCCACTTCATTCAAGGTGTCGATCCGGCACAGCACGTCGACCTTCTCGCGGCTGCCATCCTCCCGGGTAATCACCAGCGTCAGGTTCATCCGCGGCACGATCTCGACCTCGGTCAGGCCGAGAATATCGATCTTCTCCTTACCCGTAAGCTTCAGCGCCTTGCGGTTCTGATCCAGCTTGAACTGCAGCGGCAGCACGCCCATGCCCACCAGGTTGGAACGGTGAATCCGCTCGAAGCTCTCGGCGATCACCGCCTTGACCCCCAGCAGGTTGGTGCCCTTGGCTGCCCAGTCGCGGCTGGAGCCGGTGCCGTACTCCTGACCGGCGATCACCACCAGCGGTGTGCCGCAGGCCTGGTACTTCATGGCTGCATCGTAGATCGGCATTTTCTCGCCGGTGGGGATGTACAGCGTATTTCCGCCTTCCTCGCCGCCGAGCATTTCATTGCGGATGCGGATGTTGGCAAAGGTGCCGCGCATCATCACTTCATGGTTGCCGCGGCGTGAGCCGTAGGAGTTGAAGTCACGCGGCTCTACGCCTTGCTCGCGCAGGTAGCGGCCGGCAGGGCTGTCGGCCTTGATATTGCCGGCGGGGGAGATGTGGTCGGTGGTCACCGAGTCGCCCAGCAGCGCCAGTACGTTGGCGCCCTTGACGTCTTTGATCACCGGCAGGGGGCCGGCAATGTCATCGAAGAACGGCGGGTGCTGGATGTAGGTGGAGTCTTTCTGCCACACATAGGTCGCGGCCTGTGGCACTTCAATGGCTTGCCACTGTTCGTCGCCGGCGAACACTTCGGCGTATTCCTTGTGGAACATGCCGGTGCTGACTTGCGCTACTGCGTCAGCGATCTCCTGGCTGCTCGGCCAGATGTCCTTCAAATACACCGGATTACCCTGTTGATCGTTACCCAGCGGTTCGCTGCTGATATCGATGCGTACGGTCCCCGCCAAGGCGTAGGCCACTACCAGGGGCGGCGAGGCCAGCCAGTTGGTTTTCACCAGTGGGTGCACGCGGCCTTCGAAGTTGCGGTTGCCGGACAGCACCGAGGCCACGGCGAGGTCGGCCTTCTGGATGGCTTTTTCAATCGGCTCAGGCAACGGCCCGGAGTTGCCGATGCAGGTGGTGCAGCCATAACCCACCAAGTCGAAGCCAAGTTTGTCCAGATATTGGGTAAGGCCCGCGGCCTTGTAGTAGTCGGTGACCACTTTGGAGCCGGGCGCCAGGGAGGTTTTTACCCAGGGTTTGCGCGTGAGGCCTTTCTCCACGGCTTTTTTCGCCACCAGCCCGGCGGCCATCATCACGCTGGGGTTGGACGTGTTGGTGCAGGAGGTGATGGCGGCGATCACCACGGCGCCGTTTTTCAGGCGATAGGTCTGGCCTTCGTATTCATAGTCGGTTTCGCCCACCAGGTCGGCGTTGCCCACGGCCACACCACCGCCGCCTTCACTTTCCAGGCGGCCTTCCTCTTTGTTGGTGGGCTTGAATTGCAGGTCGAGGAAGTCGCTGAACGCCTGGCCGACGTTGGGCAGGGACACACGGTCCTGTGGACGTTTTGGCCCAGCGAGGCTGGCTTCGACGCTGCCCATGTCAAGGGCCAGGCTGTCGGTGAACACCGGCTCCTGGCCTGCATTGCGCCACAGGCCCTGGGCTTTGGTGTAGGCCTCGACCAGCTTCACGGTGGCAGCCGGGCGACCGGAGAGGCGCAGGTAGTCCAGGGTCACCTCATCCACCGGGAAAAAGCCGCAGGTGGCGCCGTATTCCGGGGCCATGTTGGCGATGGTCGCGCGGTCCGCCAGGGGCAGGTCCGCCAGGCCGTCGCCGTAGAACTCGACGAACTTACCCACCACGCCTTTCTTGCGCAGCATCTGGGTGACGGTCAGCACCAGGTCGGTGGCGGTGATGCCTTCTTTCAATTTGCCGGTGAGCTTGAAGCCAATCACTTCCGGGATCAGCATCGATACCGGTTGGCCGAGCATCGCCGCTTCCGCTTCGATCCCGCCCACGCCCCAGCCGAGCACGCCGAGGCCGTTGATCATGGTGGTGTGGGAGTCGGTGCCCACCAGGGTGTCGGGGAAGGCGTAGGTGCGGCCGTCCTCGTCCTTGGTCCACACGGTGCGGCCCAGGTATTCGAGGTTGACCTGGTGGCAGATGCCGGTGCCCGGCGGTACCACGCTGAAGTTGTCGAAGGCACTCTGGCCCCAACGCAGGAAGGCGTAGCGTTCGCCGTTGCGCTGCATTTCGATGTCGACGTTCTGCTCGAAGGCGTCGGCGTTGCCGAACTTGTCGACCATCACCGAGTGGTCGATCACCAGGTCTACGGGCGAGAGTGGGTTGATACGCTGCGGGTCGCCCCCGGCCTTGGCCACGGCGGCGCGCATGGCGGCCAGGTCGACCACGGCGGGTACGCCGGTAAAGTCCTGCATCAGGACGCGGGCGGGGCGGTACTGGATCTCGCGGTCGGACTGGCGCTCTTTGAGCCAGGCGGCAATGGCCTTGAGGTCGGCGCCGGTGACGGTCTTGTTGTCTTCCCAGCGCAGCAGGTTCTCCAGCAGCACCTTGAGGGACATCGGCAGCTTGTCCAGGTCACCCAGGCTCTTGGCGGCCTCGGGCAGGCTGAAATAGTGGTAGGTCTTGTCGTCGATTTCTAAAGTTTTAAGGGTTCTCAGGCTATCAAGGGATGACATTACATGACTCCTTATGGTCCGCACGGCTACGGACCTGACGGGACGAACAGAGCTTTCAAACTAGCGCTGTTTTCAGTAGCTGGCTAATTACTGGACTCTATGGACAGAACCAAGGTTCCGAACTCGGCTATCATGCGCGCGTTTTCATGACAGGCATTGCGATAGCGCGACGTCAGTTGAGTCACCAGGAGAGTCGATGAACACCCTTTTTATGCACTGCCGCCCGGGGTTTGAGGGCGAAGTCTGTTCCGAGATCGCGGAACACGCCGCGCGCCTGAACGTTTCCGGCTACGCCAAGGCCAAGACCGGCAGCGCCTGCGCCGAATTTGTCTGCACCGAAGAAGACGGCGCCCAGCGCCTGATGCACGGCCAGCGTTTTGCCGAGCTGATCTTCCCGCGGCAGTGGGCGCGCGGGGTGTTTATCGACCTGCCGGAAACCGACCGTATCAGCGTGATCCTCGCTCACCTGCGTGAATTCCCGGTGTGCGGCAGCCTGTGGCTGGAGATGGTCGACACCAATGACGGCAAGGAACTCTCGAACTTCTGCAAGAAATTCGAAGTGCACCTGCGCAAAGCCTTGTTGAACGCCGGCAAGCTGGTGGACGACCCGAGCAAGCCGCGCCTGCTGCTGACCTTCAAAAGCGGCCGCGAAGTGTTCATGGGCCTGGCCGAGTCGAATAACTCGGCGATGTGGCCGATGGGCATCCCGCGGTTGAAATTCCCCCGGGACGCGCCCAGCCGCTCGACCCTGAAGCTGGAAGAGGCCTGGCACCACTTTATCCCCCGCGACCAATGGGACGAGCGCCTGCATGGCGACATGACCGGCGTCGATCTGGGTGCGGCCCCTGGTGGCTGGACCTGGCAACTGGTCAACCGTGGCATGCTGGTGACCGCCATCGACAACGGCCCCATGGCCGAAAGCCTGATGGACACCGGCCTGGTGCAGCACCTGATGGCCGACGGCTTTACCTTCGTGCCCAAGCAGCCGGTGGACTGGATGGTGTGCGACATCGTCGAAAAGCCGGCGCGCAATGCGGCGCTGCTTGAGACCTGGATTGGCGAAGGGTATTGCCGCGAGGCGGTGGTGAACCTGAAGTTGCCGATGAAACAGCGTTACGCCGAGGTCAAGCGCCTGCTGGAACGTATCGAGGACGGTTTCAAGGCGCGCGGCATTCGGGTGGAGATCGGCTGCAAACAGCTGTATCACGACCGTGAAGAAGTGACCTGCCACCTGCGTCGGCTGGTGGATGTGAAGAAAACCAAGGCCCGCTAAACTGAGCGCCGGTTTCAGGAGTAGACAATGAGCGATATTTTCCACACCGCCGTTGATGGCACCCTCGACGCAACGGGCCTCAACTGCCCTGAGCCGGTGATGATGCTGCACCAGCACATCCGCGACCTGCCGCCCGGCGGCTTGCTCAAGGTGATCGCGACCGACCCGTCAACGCGCCGCGATATTCCCAAGTTCTGCGTGTTCCTTGACCATGAACTGGTGGATCAGCAGGAGCAGGCCGGTACGTACTTGTACTGGATCCGCAAAAAGGCCGATTAACCCCGCGCCTTCTCCAGGCGAATGCGCCGGCGTGCACTGCGCGCCAGGCGCACCAGCAGCATCCCCGCCGCACAGCTCAACCCCACGATCAGCCCTTGCCACAAACCGCTCGGGCCGCTGGGTTCGCCCAGCCAGTGAGTCAGCCCCAGGGCGTAACCCACCGGCAGCCCCACGCCCCAGTAGGCAAACAGGGTCAGCACCATGGTGACGCGGGTGTCCTGGTAGCCACGCAGGGCGCCGGCAGCGGTGACCTGAATCGAGTCACTGAACTGGAACAGCGCTGAAAACACGATCAGCGTCGATGCCAGGTGAATGACGATGGGGTCCGGGGTGTAGATCGCCGCAATCTGCTCGCGAAACACCAGCATCAGGCTGCAGGACAGGCAGGCGTACGCCAGCGCCGTGCCCATGCCGACCCCGGCGGCAAAACGCGCTTCCCGCGCCTCGCCACGCCCCAGGGCCTGGCCGACGCGCACGGTGACGGCCATGCTCAAGGAATAGGGGATCATGAACACCAATGAGCTGACGTTCAGCGCGATCTGGTGCCCCGACACGACCGTGGCGCCCAGGCTGCCGAGCAGCAGGGCGATGACGGCAAAGATGCTCGATTCGGCAAAGATCGCGATGCCAATCGGCAGGCCAATTCCCAATACGCGCTTGATTACCGACCACTGCGGCCAGTCGAAGCGCTTGAACAGTTCACTGCTCTGGTAGGCCGCCCCCCAGCGGGTCCAGGCGGCCATGCCGAGCATCATCACCCACATCGCAATCGCCGTGGCCCAGCCGCAGCCCACGCCGCCCATGGCCGGTAAGCCCAGGTGACCGTAGATGAAGATGTAGTTGAGCGGGACATTCAGCGCCAACCCGCACAGGCCCATGGCCATGCTGGGCAGGGTGCGGCCCAGGCCGTCGCTGAAACAGCGCAGCACGTAATACAGGGCAACGGCCGGCATCCCTGCGGCGATGCCATGCAGGTAGCCCATGGTGGGGGCGATAAGCTCGGGTTCAACCTTCATGGCATGCAGGATCGGCTCGGCGCAGAGCAGCAGCAGCGAGCCGATGATGCCGACCACCACGGCCAGCCACAATGACTGACGCACCAACGGCCCGATTTCACCATAGTGGCCCGCACCGTAGCGTTGGGCGACTTTCGGCGTGGTGGCCAACAGCGTACCGGTCATCAGCAGGTACACCGGAATCCAGATCGAGTTGCCCAGACCCACCGCCGCCAGGTCCTGGGGGCTGACGCGGCCGGCCATCACCGCGTCGACAAAGCTCATGAAGGTGGTTGCCAGTTGGCCGATCATGATCGGCAGTGCGAGCGTCATCAGGCCACCCACTTCCCGGCTGATGCGGGCGGGGCGGGTAAGGGGGGCAGTGGCAGTGTTCACGTACGGGTGTCCAATAGAGAAGGGCGCAAGGCCGGCGGATTCTACGCCTTGACGTAATGGTCAGGAAAAAACCTGTGTTAGCGATTTGTAAGCGAGCTGTCGTGCCACCGCCCCTCCCACATTGAAGATCGCATCCCTGTACACTGCTGATCCGCCAAAGGAGCCTGCCATGCTGATTGTTGCCGACGAAAATATTCCGCTGCTCGATGAGTTCTTCCAAGGATTTGGCGAGATTCGCCGAGTGTCCGGCCGTTCCATCGACCGTGCCACCGTCGAACAGGCCGATGTACTGCTGGTGCGCTCGGTGACCAACGTCAACCGCGCCCTGCTGGACGGCACGAAGGTGCGTTTTGTCGGCACCTGCACCATCGGCACCGACCACCTCGACCTCGATTACTTCAAGCAGGCCGGTATCCAGTGGTCCAGCGCCCCCGGCTGCAATGCCCGTGGCGTGGTGGACTATGTGCTGGGCAGCCTGCAAACCCTGGCCGAGATCGAAGGCGCCGACCTCAATCAGCGTACCTATGGCGTCGTCGGCGCCGGTGAAGTGGGCGGGCGACTGATCGAAGTGCTCAAGGGCCTGGGCTGGAACGTGCTGGTCTGCGACCCGCCGCGACAGATCGCCGAAGACGGCGACTACGTCAGCCTTGAGCAGATCATCGAGCAATGCGATGTGATCAGCCTGCACACGCCGTTGACCAAGTCCGGCAACGGTTCCACCTGGCACCTGTTTGATCGCGAGCGGCTCAGCCGCCTCAAGCCCGGCACCTGGCTGATCAATGCCAGCCGTGGCCCGGTGGTCGACAACGCCGCCCTGCGCGACGTGCTGCTTGCGCGTGAAGACCTGCAAGCGGTGCTGGACGTGTGGGAAGGCGAGCCCGAGGTGGACGTCGACCTCGCCGACCTGTGTGTGTTGGCCACCCCGCACATTGCCGGTTATAGCCTTGACGGCAAGCAGCGCGGTACGGCGCAGATCTATCAGGCGTTCTGCGCGTACCTGGGCCAGGAGCAGAGCATTCAGTTGAGCGACTTGTTGCCGCAACCGTGGCTGGCCGAAGTGCATTTGAACGCATCGACCGACCCGGCCTGGGCACTCGCGACGTTGTGCCGCAGCGTGTACGACCCGCGCCGTGATGATGCGGATTTCCGCCGTAGCCTGGTGGGTACCGTCGAAGAACAACGCAAGGCGTTCGATTTGCTGCGCAAGCATTATCCGGAGCGTCGTGAAATCGATGGCTTGAAGGTGCGCATTGTGAATGGGGAGTCGGCGGTGTTGGCGAGCATCGTGTCCGCATTGGGCGCGGCAACCGTTTAAACACCGAATAAAAAACCCGGCCACCTGGGCCGGGTTTGAAAGAGCGTGGGCGCTTCAGCCTTGCTGGGCAGGCTTGACCAGTCGCTGTTCCAGCTCGCGGCACGCTTGCTGGATCATCTCTTCGGTAATCTGCACTTCGCGGCCCTGGGCGTCGATCACGGAGCAAGGCAACTGCTGTGGCTGGCGGATTACTTCAATTTTGGCATCGCTGCTATTTTGCAAGGTCATGGCCTGTCTCCTCATCAGGTTGTGTACCTACTGTATAACCCCCGAGTGACCGCGCTGTTACAACTCCTTACGAGATCACCAGTTCGAACATCCAGTCCACCAGAAACCGCTAAGGATTTCCAGCCGGGCGTTAGACCGATAGCCTCTAGGGGTCAGCATCGGTGGGCATAATTAACCTGACTCATTGTTATTCGCCCAAGTTCCCCCCATGTAAGCAGGCAGGTACCAACCCTTTCCGATCAGGTGATGCCCCTCATGTTCTCAGTCCGTCAACGCCGCGCGATTCGTCTGGCCAGTCGCTTTATCGCGCCCTATCGCTGGCAGGCACTGGGTGCCCTGATGGCGCTTATCGTCACCGCCGGCATCACCTTATCCATGGGCCAGGGCATTCGCCTGCTGGTGGACCAGGGCTTCATGACACAGTCGCCGCACCTGCTCAACCAATCCATCGGCCTGTTCATGGTGTTGGTGCTGGGCTTGGCCGTGGGCACGTTTGCGCGGTTTTACCTGGTGTCGTGGATCGGTGAGCGGGTGGTGGCGGACATTCGCCGGCAGGTCTTCAACCACCTGATCTACCTGCACCCGGGTTTCTACGAAAACAACCGCAGCTCGGAAATCCAATCACGGCTGACCACCGACACCACCTTGCTGCAATCGGTGATCGGCTCGTCGCTGTCGCTGTTCCTGCGTAATGCCTTGATGGTGATCGGCGGCATCGTGCTGTTGTTCATCACTAACCCCAAGCTCACCAGCATCGTGGTGGTGGCGCTGCCGTTGGTACTGGCGCCGATCCTGATCTTCGGTCGTCGTGTACGCAGCTTGTCGCGCCTGAGCCAGGACCGTATTGCCGATGTGGGCAGCTACGTGTCCGAGACCCTCGGCCAGATCAAGACCGTGCAGGCCTATAACCATCAGGTGCAGGACGAGCAGCGCTTTGCCGTGACCGTGGAAGAGGCGTTCTCCACCGCACGCAAACGCATCGCGCAGCGCGCCTGGTTGATCACCCTGGTGATCATGCTGGTGCTGGGTGCGGTGGGCGTGATGCTCTGGGTCGGCGGCATGGACGTGATCAGCGGGCGCATTTCCGGCGGTGAGCTGGCCGCATTTGTGTTCTACAGCCTGATCGTCGGCAGCGCCGTCGGTACCCTCAGCGAAGTCCTCGGTGAATTGCAACGTGCCGCCGGTGCGGCGGAGCGCATTGGTGAGCTGTTGCAGTCGAGCAACGAGATCCAGGCGCCGGCCACGGGCAAAGTGCAGTTGCCGGAGCGTGTCAGCGGTCGCATGGAGCTGCAGGACCTGCGCTTTTCCTACCCTTCACGGCCGGACAGCTATGCCATCGACGGCTTGAGCCTGACCATCAACCCTGGCGAAACCCTGGCGCTGGTGGGCCCGTCCGGCGCGGGCAAGTCGACGATTTTTGACCTGTTGCTGCGCTTCTACGATCCGCAGCAAGGCCGCATCCTGCTGGAAGGCCAGGCGTTGACCGATCTCGATCCCCTGGACCTGCGCCGCCACTTCGCCCTGGTGTCTCAGAGCCCGGCGCTGTTTTTCGGCAGCGTTGAGGAGAACATCCGCTACGGCAACCCGACGGCCACTCGCGAGCAAGTCGAAGCCGCCGCCCGTATTGCCCACGCCCACGATTTCATCCTGCAAATGCCCGATGGCTATCAGACCCACCTCGGCGACGGCGGCATGGGCCTCTCCGGCGGCCAACGCCAACGCCTGGCGATTGCCCGCGCGTTGTTGGTAGACGCGCCGATCCTGCTGCTGGACGAAGCCACCAGCGCCCTGGATGCCCAGAGTGAACACCTGATCCAGCAAGCGTTGCCGCAGTTGATGCAAGGGCGCACCACGCTGGTCATCGCCCACCGTTTGGCGACCGTGAAGCATGCGGACCGGATTGCAGTAATGGACCAGGGCAAGCTGGTGGCGGTGGGGACGCACCAGCAGCTGATTGCGAGCAACCCACTGTATGCGCGGTTGGCGGCGTTGCAGTTCAGTGATGGGGTTGAGGAAAGTCTCGAACACTGAATATTGGTGCCCATAAAAAATGCCCGCATCTCTCAATGCGGGCATTTTCATTTCTGCTTCAAACCTTATTGATCATCAAAGTACCGCTCATGCCAATCCACCAACGGCTGTGGCGAGTTGAGCTTCTGCCCGTAGATCACTGAATAAGACAGCACGTTCTGCACATACTGGCGGGTTTCGTCGAACGGGATGCTTTCCACCCATACGTCGAAACTCAGGTGGTCGGCGCCGCGCAGCCATTGGCGCACGCGGCCGGGGCCGGCGTTGTAGGCGGCGGAGGCGAGGACGCGGTTGCCGTTGAACTGGCTGTGCACCTGGCTCAGGTAAGCGGCGCCGAGCTGGATGTTTTTGTCCGGGTCCAGCACCTGGGCGGGGGAGGCCAGGGGGATGCTGAACTTGCGCGCGGTGTCCTTGGCGGTTCCGGGCATCAGTTGCATCAGACCGCTGGCGCCGACGCCGGAGCGCGCGTCGTCCATGAAGGCACTTTCCTGGCGGGTGATGGCGAATACCCAGCTGGAATGCAGGCCACGGACCTTGGCTTCGCGCACCAGGGTGTCGCGGTGGGCCATCGGGAAGCGGATGTCCAGGTCATCCCAGTACTGCGCCTGGCTGATGGTGCGGATCGCCGGGAAGTACCACTTCATGTCGTAGGCCAGCTTGGCCTGGGCAACCATTTCGTCACGGTTGAAGTGGCGGCTGACGTAGTACCACTCGCGGCGGCCATCCACTATCTGACCACGGGCATAGAACTCAAGGGCACGGCGCACGCCGGGGGTGTTACGCACCTTGTTGATCAGTGCCTGGCTCATCACCAACGGCTTGTTGTTCAGCTGGTACGGCGCTTTGGAGCGGTCTGCTGCGAGGAAGCCGTAGAAGTCACGCTCCCGTGACAGGTTCTTGTACAGCACCAGGGCCTGCGGGTTTTTCGGCTCGGCCAGTTCCAGGCTGCGGGCCTGCCAGTAGCGCCAGCGGTTGGTGGTGGCCAAATCCTGCGGGAGTTTGCGCGTCAGTTGGTAGGCATCTTCCCAGCGGGCCAGGCGCAACAGCAGGCGCAGGCGCCATTCGGACACGGTGTTGTCGCGCAACTCGGGGTCGTACTTGGTCATCACCTCAAGCGCGCGCGGGTCGAAGCGCTTGGCCAGGGTCAGGCCGATTTCACGGGCAATTGCCACTTTTTCGTCACGGGAGAAGTGCATGCTGCTCGCGTAACCGTCGAGCAGGGCCATGGCCTTGTCCGGGTCCTGGCGTGCCAGGCGGCGCAGGCCCAGGCCAACCGCGTCAGACATCGCCTCCGTGGCCGGCAGGAAGCGCGACGGGTCGCTGAGCATGCCGGGCTTTTGCGCGACGTCCACCATCAGGCGGCCCTGGGTACCCAGGGTCGGCAGGGTTTTTACCAGGCTGTTGGCCAGCGCGTAGTTGCGTGCTTCAGCGGCGAGTTTGGCGCGGTCCCAGATTTTTTGTTCGGTGAGTTGGCCGTCGGCGGCCCACTGGCCGAAGGTGGCATCACAGGCGGCCGGCTGGGATTTGCCGGTCATCCAGAGTTTTTCGGTGGTTTTGTAGCCTTCAGCCTTCAAGTTGTGGGTCAGCTGGAACTGGCCATGCAGGCAGTCCAGCTCAACGAAGTTGAGCTTGGGGTCGTAGTACTTTTCAAAGGTCTGCCAGTCGCCACGGTCGGCCAACCAGCGCAACCAACGCAGTTTCATCCAGTTGGCCTGGGGCAGGTCGCCGTTTTTGGCGAGGAATTGTTCGATTTCCTCGTTGCTGGCGGTCTTCAACCGGGCGGTCAGTTCGTCGTAGGCCAGGTAGGGCGTCAGCGGGTAGTCGGCCAGGGCCTGGCTGTATTGCATGTAGGGGCCCGTATCGCCCTTGGCCAGGGCGCGTTTGGCTTCATCGTAATATTGACGTTGGGTGGTGAGGTCCACGGCCTGGGCGGATTGAACGGCGGTGGCGGAAAGAAGCAGACAAGATAAAAAGTTGAAAAGGCGACTGCGCATGAGACGTCCGTGCAGAGAAATCACGACTAGCACCGGCACCGCCGACACTGATTGCCCCTAGCTTAGCCTTTTGCCAGCGGCCGGCGAAAGCTTTGCCAGTGGCTTCCTTCAAGTTCGCCGGAAATGTCCTACAGAACGTGTCGGTAGAGAAAATGCTGGCCGCATCCCCCCCTCAAGTCAGGTAGAATGCGCGCCCAGTTTTTGGAGAAGCGTATGACCCTGCTCAAATTCAGCGATGTGTCCCTTGCTTTCGGCGCTATGCCGTTGTTGGACAAGGTGTCCTGGCAGATCGCCCGTGGTGAGCGGGTGTGCATCATCGGTCGCAACGGCACCGGCAAGTCCAGCATGATGAAGCTGGTAAAAGGCGACCAGAAGCCCGATGACGGCTCCGTATGGCGCGCCCCGGGCCTCAAGATTGGCGAATTGCCGCAGGAATTGCCGGTGGCCGACGGACGGACCGTGTTCGACGTGGTTGCCGAAGGCCTGGACGGTGTCGGTGAGTTGCTTGCGCAATACCATCACCTGGCGCAGAACTGCGTCACCGAAGCGGACCTGGACAAGCTGATGCATGTCCAGCAGGACCTCGAAGCCCGTGACGGCTGGCGCCTGCAGCAACTGGTCGACAGCACCCTGAGCCGCCTGCAATTGCCGGCCGACAAGACCCTCGCCGAGTTGTCCGGCGGCTGGCGTCGTCGTGTGCTGCTGGCCCAGGCCCTGGTGTCCGAGCCGGATCTGCTGCTGCTCGACGAGCCGACCAACCACCTGGACATCGGCGCCATCGCCTGGCTGGAAGAAGCCCTCAAGGATTTCCAGGGCGCGGTGCTGTTCATCACGCACGACCGTTCCTTCCTGCAGAACCTGGCGACGCGCATTCTTGAACTGGACCGTGGTGGCCTGATCGACTGGAACGGCGACTACGCCAGCTTCCTGGTGCACAAGGAAGCTGCGCTGTCCGCCGAAGAAACTGCCAACGCTCTGTTCGACAAGAAACTGGCCCAGGAAGAAGTCTGGATCCGCCAGGGCATCAAGGCGCGCCGCACCCGTAACGAAGGCCGCGTGCGTGCCCTCAAGGCCCTGCGCGTTGAGCGTAGCGAACGTCGCGAGCGCACCGGCAAGGCCAATATCCAGCTGGATACCGCCGATAAGTCGGGCAAGCAGGTCATGGTGCTCGAGAACGTCAGCTTCCATCACCCGGATGGCCCGTTCCTGATCAAGGACTTCTCGATGGTCTTGCAGCGCGGCGACCGTATCGGCCTGTTGGGCGCCAACGGTACCGGTAAGACCACCTTGCTCAAACTGATGCTCAATGGCCTGAAACCGACCAGCGGCACCGTGGAAGAGGGCACGCGCATCGACGTGGCCTACTTCGACCAGTTGCGCCATCAGTTGGACCTGGAAAAAACCGTGATCGATAACGTCGCCGAAGGCCGCGACTTTATCGACATCGACGGCCAGAGCCGCCACGTACTCAGCTACCTGGGCGACTTCCTGTTCAGCCCGCAGCGTGCGCGTACGCCAGTGAAAGCCTTGTCCGGTGGCGAGCGTGCGCGCCTGCTGCTGGCCAAGCTGTTCAGCAAGCCGGCCAACCTGCTGGTGCTCGACGAACCGACCAACGACCTCGACGTGGAAACCCTCGAGCTGCTGGAAGAGGTTCTGCTGACCTTCAACGGCACCGTGCTGATGGTCAGCCACGACCGGGCATTCCTCGACAACGTAGTCACCAGCACCCTGGTCTTCGAAGGTGAAGGCAAGGTGCGTGAATACGTCGGTGGTTACCAGGACTGGCTGCGCCAGGGCGGCTCGCCGCGCCTGTTGGGCGTGACCGAGAGCAAGTCCGGCAAGGCCGACCTGACCTCCGCTGTGGTGGCTCCGGTGGAAGCTGCTGCACCGGCCCAGGAAGCTGCACCGGCCGCCAAGAAGAAACTCAGCTACAAGCTGCAGCGTGAGCTGGAAGCCTTGCCGGGTGATATCGACGCCAAGGAACAGCAGATCGCAACGGTAGAAGCGGAAATGGCTGACGCGGGTTTCTACCTGCGTCCCGCGGCGGAAACCGCCAAGGTCATCGCCTCCCTGGAGACGTTGAACCAGGAGCTGGAAGTGCTGGTTGAGCGTTGGGCTGAGTTGGATGCCTGATTGACTTTTGCGCAATAAAAAAGCCCGGCGCTCTTGTATGAGCGCCGGGCTTTTTCATATGAAATGCGCTTCAAATGTGGGAGGGGTCAAGCCGAATCGTCGCACCGCCCCTCCCACATTTGGTCTTCAGCGTCTTTAAGTATTTTTAACCAGTTTCACCGCCAACACATCGCACGGCGCACCGTGCAGCACATCATTGGCAGTAGAGCCCAGCAGCAACGCCAAACCGTGACGGCCATGGCTGCCGACCACAATCAGGTCGCAATGCTGTTCCTTGGCCAGGTGATGGATTTCCTGGCGGGGCTGGCCGTAGGTGAGGTGGGAATTTTCCTTGGTCACTTCGGGGTATTTGACGATCAAGCGGTCAAGGCGCTCCTTGGCCTGGTCGAACTGTTGTTGCTGCAATTGGGAAAGGTCCATGGGCACGTCGCCGCCAAAGGCCATGGCCATGGGTTCCACGATATGCACCAGGGACAGTTTCGCGCCACTGGCGACCGCGAAGGCGCGGGCGCGCTTGATCACTGGATCGCACTCTTCGGTCAGGTCTACGGCGACCAGAATATGTTCGTAGGACATGGGGCGTTCCTCCAGGGGACTGCAATAGATTCAGTATGGCTGCTTTCAAGCGGATAGGGTTGTGTCAGGTCAAATCCGCTCATCAGAAAAATCGGGAGTACACATATGACGGTCTGGATAGTGGTGTCAATCCTTGTCGTGGTTCTGAGCCCTCTGGCATGGCTGCGTCCATCGCGCCATCAGAGCGGGCGCATGGCCCTGCGCATGGAGGCACGCCGCATCGGCCTGGCCATGCAACTGGCGCCCCAGGAGTGGCCGCACTGGCTCAAGCAAGAGCCGCCGAGCCCGTGCGCGCAGTACTGTCGGCCTCGACGCGGCAGCACGCCGGCCGTTTGGAGTTACTGGCAACTGGAGCCGGGCGTGTGGGTCAATCAGTGGCGCGAAGTGTGTGTCGATGAGAAGTTGTTGCCGCATTTTGCAACGCTGCCGGCGAATGTCTACAAGGTCGAGGCTGACAAGCAAATGATCGCCCTTTATTGGGGCGAGAAGGGCGAGGCGAGCGACCTGCTGGCCATTGATAAATTGCTCAAGGCCCTGGCCTGATGCTTCGGTGTTAAACGCCAGGCAATAAAAAGCCCGAAAGCATCATCGGGCTGGAGTTGGCCAGGCAGGCCGGTAAATCTGTGTTTCCCGCGTCGGATGTTCATCCAGGCGCGTTACGGTTGTCGCTAGCCTAGCGGCATATCCCGATCTGTACAGCGGTTTCCCCTATCTTTTTCATTATTGATTTCGTGAATAGTTGAATATTGACGAATCGCGGGCCTGGCCGTGGGGTTCTGAAATGACTGGAAAGTCGCGTTTTTCCTAGCGCTTTCGAGCGATTGACAATTGCTCGGAATTGGATGAAGGTGGCGTACCCAAATCAAACGGGCGTATGAATTGAGCGTTTGTCTGTCAGACCGCTCATACAGAACCCCGACTATCGCATTGGCGGGTGTGCCTGGCGGATTGGCCTGAGCATTGACGAAATTATCAATGTCCAAGCATAGGCCAGCGTCCAATGTGTACTGTTCAGCTTCCATATCGTGGAGATCAGTTGATGATTTACGAAGGTAAAGCCATCACGGTTAAGGCTCTTGAAAGTGGCATCGTCGAACTGAAGTTCGACCTCAAGGGTGAGTCCGTCAACAAGTTCAACCGTCTAACCCTGAACGAACTGCGTCAGGCCGTAGACACCATCAAGGCTGATGCATCGATCAAAGGCGTGATCGTCTCCAGCGGCAAGGACGTGTTCATCGTCGGCGCTGACATCACCGAATTCGTCGACAACTTCAAGCTGCCCGATGCCGAGCTGGTGGCTGGCAACCTCGAAGCCAACAAGATTTTCAGCGATTTCGAAGACCTCAACGTACCGACCGTTGCCGCGATCAATGGCATCGCGCTGGGCGGCGGCCTGGAAATGTGCCTGGCGGCGGACTTCCGCGTCATGGCGGCCACTGCCAAAATCGGTCTGCCTGAAGTCAAACTGGGCATCTACCCAGGCTTCGGCGGCACCGTGCGCCTGCCGCGCATCATTGGTGCCGACAACGCCATCGAGTGGATTGCCGCCGGTAAGGAAAACCGTGCTGATGACGCACTGAAAGTCGGTGCCGTCGACGCCGTGGTGGCTCCGGACAAACTGGCCGAAGCCGCGCTGAACCTGATCAAGGGCGCCATCAGCGGCGAATTTGACTACAAGGCCAAGCGTCAGCCGAAGCTGGAAAAACTCAAGCTCAACGCCATCGAACAAATGATGTCGTTCGAAACCGCCAAGGGTTTCGTCGCTGGCCAGGCCGGCCCGAACTACCCGGCGCCGGTTGAAGCGATCAAGACCATCCAGAAGGCCGCGAACTTCGGTCGCGACAAAGCCCTGGAAGTGGAAGCTGCGGGCTTCGTCAAACTGGCCAAGACCTCGGCGGCCCAGAGCCTGATCGGCCTGTTCCTGAACGACCAGGAACTGAAGAAAAAGGCCAAGGCCTACGACGAAATCGCCAAGGACGTGAAGCAGGCTGCCGTACTCGGCGCCGGTATCATGGGCGGCGGTATTGCCTATCAGTCGGCGTCCAAAGGCACGCCGATCCTGATGAAGGACATCAACGAGCACGGGATCGAACAGGGCCTGGCCGAAGCCGCCAAGCTGCTGGTTGGCCGCGTTGATAAAGGTCGCATGACGGCTGCGAAGATGGCTGAAGTGCTTAACGGCATCCGTCCTACGCTGTCCTACGGCGATTTCGGCCATGTCGACCTGGTGGTCGAAGCGGTTGTCGAGAATCCGAAGGTCAAGCAGGCGGTACTGGCTGAAGTTGAAGGCCACGTTAAAGACGACACCATCCTGGCGTCTAACACCTCGACCATTTCCATTTCGCTGCTGGCCAAGGCCCTCAAGCGTCCGGAAAACTTCGTCGGCATGCACTTCTTCAACCCGGTGCACATGATGCCGCTGGTGGAAGTGATCCGTGGCGAGAAGTCCAGCGAGCTGGCGATTGCCACCACCGTTGCCTACGCCAAGAAAATGGGCAAGAACCCGATCGTGGTCAACGACTGCCCAGGCTTCCTGGTCAACCGCGTGCTGTTCCCGTACTTCGGCGGTTTCGCCAAGCTGGTGAGTGCCGGTGTGGACTTCGTGCGCATCGACAAGGTCATGGAAAAATTCGGCTGGCCAATGGGCCCGGCGTACCTGATGGACGTGGTCGGCATCGACACCGGCCACCACGGTCGTGACGTGATGGCTGAAGGCTTCCCGGACCGCATGAAAGACGACCGCCGCTCCGCGATCGACGCGCTCTACGAGGCCAAGCGCCTGGGCCAGAAGAACGGCAAAGGCTTCTACGCCTACGAGGCGGACAAGAAGGGCAAGCAGAAGAAAGTGGCCGACCCTTCGGTGCACGAAGTACTCGCGCCGGTCATCTACGAGCAGCGTGAGGTGTCCGACGAGGACATCATCAACTGGATGATGATCGCCCTGTGCCTGGAAACCGTGCGTTGCCTGGAAGACGGCATCGTTGAAACCGCCGCCGAAGCCGATATGGGCCTGGTGTACGGTATTGGTTTCCCTCCATTCCGTGGTGGTGCACTGCGTTACATCGACTCGATCGGTGTGGCCGAGTTCGTTGCCCTGGCTGATCAATACGCTGATTTGGGCCCGCTGTACCACCCGACCGCGAAGCTGCGTGAAATGGCCAAAAACGGCCAGAGCTTCTTCGGTTAAGCGCCCAGACGACTAGAGCGAGAATATTTATGAGCTTGAATCCAAGAGACGTGGTGATTGTCGACTTCGGTCGCACACCGATGGGCCGCTCCAAGGGCGGCATGCACCGCAACACCCGTGCCGAAGACATGTCGGCGCACCTGATCAGCAAGCTGCTGGAACGCAACGTCAAGGTCGACCCGAACGAAGTCGAAGACGTGATCTGGGGCTGCGTCAACCAGACCCTGGAGCAGGGCTGGAACATCGCGCGCATGGCGTCGCTGATGACGCAGATCCCGCACACGGCTGCCGGCCAGACCGTCAGCCGCCTGTGTGGCTCGTCCATGAGCGCGCTGCACACCGCCGCCCAGGCGATCATGACCGGTAACGGTGACGTGTTCGTCGTCGGTGGCGTGGAGCACATGGGCCACGTCAGCATGATGCACGGTGTCGATCCGAACCCGCATATGTCGCTGTACGCGGCAAAAGCCTCGGGCATGATGGGCCTGACCGCGGAAATGCTCGGCAAGATGCATGGCATTACCCGTGAAGCCCAGGACGCGTTCGGCGTGCGTTCCCACCAGCTCGCCCACAAGGCGACCGTGGAAGGCAAGTTCAAGGATGAAATCATCCCGATGAACGGCTACGACGAGAACGGTTTCCTCAAGCTGTTCGACTACGACGAAACCATTCGTCCGGATACCACTCTGGAAAGCCTGGCGGCCCTCAAGCCTGCCTTCAATCCGAAGGGCGGTACCGTGACCGCCGGCACTTCGTCGCAAATCACCGATGGCGCTTCGTGCATGATCGTGATGTCGGCTCAGCGTGCCCAGGACCTGGGTATCCAGCCGCTGGCGGTGATTCGCTCGATGGCCGTGGCGGGTGTGGACCCGGCAATCATGGGCTATGGTCCAGTACCGGCGACACAAAAAGCCTTGAAGCGCGCAGGCCTGACTATCTCCGATATCGACTTCTTCGAGCTCAACGAAGCTTTCGCCGCACAGGCCCTGCCGGTGTTGAAAGATCTGAAAGTGCTCGACAAGATGAATGAGAAGGTTAACCTGCACGGCGGTGCGATTGCCCTGGGCCACCCATTTGGTTGCTCCGGTGCACGTATTTCCGGCACTTTGCTGAACGTGATGAAGCAAAATGGCGGTAACCTTGGGGTTGCAACCATGTGCATTGGTCTCGGCCAAGGCATTTCCACCGTCTTCGAACGCGTCTAAGCGTTGAGTTGACGGAAGCCGGGGCCCAGTGCCCCGGTTTTTGTTTTTTGGAATTTTTAATATTTTTTTTTAACAAATTTTGTAAGGGGGCCAGAGCATGAAAGTCGAACCAGGGCTCTACCAGCATTATAAAGGTCCGCAGTACCGCGTTTTCAGCGTGGCACGGCATTCCGAGACCGAAGAGGAAGTGGTGTTCTACCAAGCACTGTATGGCGATTACGGCTTTTGGGTGCGCCCCGTGAGCATGTTCCTGGAGACCGTCGAAGTTGACGGTGAGCAGGTGCCGCGCTTTGCTTTGGTCCAGGCCGAACCCAGCCTTTTTTCAGGGCAATAACGGCAGGTCGCGCAGAATGCTGCGCTTGACCTCACCTTGTTGCCACTATATATAGCGTTGCCGCGTCAGGCGCCAACTGCCTTTCACTTCTCGAATTCAGGAATTTTCCGATCCATGGGCAAATCGCTGGTCATTGTGGAATCCCCGGCTAAGGCCAAGACCATCAACAAGTACTTGGGCAACGAGTACGTGGTGAAGTCGAGTATCGGCCATATCCGAGACCTGCCCACCAGCGGTTCGGCTAGCGCCAGCAAGGAGCCTGCCGCCAAGCGCGGCAAGGCGGCTGCGGGCGAAGGTCCGGTGCTCACGCCTAAAGAGAAAGCGCGCAAGCAGCTGGTCTCGCGGATGGGTGTGGACCCGGATCATGGCTGGAAGGCCAAGTACGAAATCCTTCCGGGCAAGGAAAAGGTCATCGAAGAGCTGCGCCGGCTCGCCAAAGATGCCGACACCATCTATCTCGCAACGGACTTGGACCGCGAAGGGGAAGCCATTGCCTGGCACCTGCGGGAAGCCATCGGCGGTGATGACAGCCGCTACAAGCGTGTGGTGTTCAACGAAATCACCAAGAAAGCCATCCAGGAAGCCTTCTCCAAGCCGGGCGAGCTGGATATCGACCGTGTCAACGCCCAGCAGGCCCGCCGTTTCCTCGACCGCGTCGTGGGTTATATGGTCTCGCCGCTGCTGTGGGCCAAGATCGCCCGTGGCCTCTCCGCCGGCCGTGTGCAATCGGTAGCGGTCAAGCTGGTGGTGGAGCGTGAGCGTGAGATCCGTGCGTTCAACCCCGAGGAATACTGGGAAGTTCACGCCGACCTGGGCACTGCCAAGGGCGCCAACGTGCGCTTCGAAGTGGCCCGTGAGAAAGGCGAGGCGTTCAAGCCGCTTAACGAAGCCCAGGCCATGGCCGCGCTGGAGAAGCTCAAGGCCTCCAGCTATAGCATCGTCAAGCGCGAAGACAAACCGACCAGCAGCAAGCCGTCGGCACCGTTCATCACGTCCACCCTGCAACAGGCCGCGAGCAACCGCCTGGGCTTCGGTGTGAAGAAAACCATGATGATGGCCCAGCGTCTGTACGAAGCCGGCTACATCACTTACATGCGTACCGACTCCACCAACCTGTCGCAAGACGCGGTGGCAATGGCGCGTACCTATATTGAAAGCGAATTCGGCAAGAAGTACCTGCCGGAGAAGCCGAACGTCTACAGCAGCAAAGAAGGCGCCCAGGAGGCTCACGAAGCGATTCGTCCTTCCGACGCCAACACCGAGCCAAGCAAGCTGAGCGGCATGGAACGCGACGCTGAGCGCCTCTACGAGCTGATCTGGCGCCAGTTCCTGGCTTGCCAGATGCTACCGGCGCAATACCTGTCCACCACTGTCAGCGTCGGCGCTGGCGACTTCGAGCTGCGCGCCAAGGGCCGTATCCTCAAGTTCGATGGCTACACCCGCGTGATGCCGCAGATCGCCAAGCCCGGCGACGACGATGTGCTGCCGGACATGGCCCAGGGCGACACGTTGAAGCTGATCAAACTCGACCCGTCCCAGCACTTCACCAAGCCGCCGGCGCGTTATTCGGAAGCCAGCCTGGTGAAAGAGATGGAGAAACGCGGTATCGGTCGTCCTTCGACCTACGCGGCGATTATCTCCACCATTCAGGACCGTGGCTACGTCGCGCTGCACAACCGTCGTTTCTATTCGGAAAAGATGGGCGACATCGTCACCGAACGCTTGTCCGAGAGCTTCTCCAACCTGATGGATTACGGCTTTACCGCCGGTATGGAAGAGAACCTCGATGACGTGGCCCAGGGCGAGCGCGACTGGAAAAACGTGCTCGACGAGTTCTACGGCGACTTCAAGAAAAAACTCGAAGTGGCCGAAAGCCCTGAGAGCGGCATGCGTGCCAACCAGCCGGTGATGACCGACATCCCATGCTTGACCTGCGGTCGCCCGATGCAGATTCGTACTGCGTCCACTGGCGTGTTCCTCGGTTGCTCGGGCTACAGCCTGCCACCGAAAGAGCGCTGCAAGGCGACAGTCAACCTGGTGCCGGGCGATGAAATTGCGGCAGACGACGAGGGTGAATCCGAGTCGTTGGTACTGCGTGGCAAGCACCGTTGCCCGATCTGCAGCACGGCGATGGACGCATACCTGCTGGACGAGAAGCACAAGTTGCACATCTGCGGTAACAACCCGGATTGCGACGGCTACGAGATCGAAGAGGGCAGCTACCGCATCAAGGGCTACGAAGGCCCGAGCCTGGAATGCGACAAGTGCGGCAGCGAGATGCAGCTCAAGACCGGCCGCTTCGGCAAGTTCTTCGGTTGCACCAACCCGACCTGCAAGAACACGCGCAAACTGCTGAAAAGCGGTGACGCGGCCCCGCCCAAGATGGACCCGGTGAAGATGCCGGAACTCAAGTGCGAGAAGGTCAACGACACCTACATCCTGCGTGACGGTGCTTCGGGGTTGTTCCTGGCGGCCAGCCAGTTCCCGAAAAACCGCGAGACCCGAGCGCCGTTGGTGCTGGAGATCGTGCCGCACAAGGACGAGATCGATCCGAAGTACCACTTCCTGTGTGAAGCGCCAAAGAAGGACCCGGATGGTCGCCCAGCCGTGATCCGCTATAGCCGCAAGACCAAGGAGCAGTACGTGCAGACCGAAGTGGACGGCAAGCCTACCGGCTGGAAAGCGTTCTACGACGGTGGCAAGTGGAAGGTCGAGGACAAGCGCCAGGGGGCTTGATCCGTCGGATGCGCTGAAGGTCCAGTGTGGGAGGGGGGCTTGCCCCCGATAGCGGTATATCAGTCGACATGTGTATGACTGATGCTCCGCTATCGGGGGCAAGCCCCCTCCCACATTTGGATCTGTCTGGATCTGAAAGTCGAGTTTTGACCCGCATAAGCAGCGGTTTATTGCACTTGCAGTAGGCTCGGCTGATCCGTGACACTGTTCAGCCAGCATCACGCTTATTCGTTGTGGAGATTGCCGTTATGGCCAACGAACTCTATACCCGTACCAACCAGAAAATTTACTTCGCGGGTTTGTCCCTGGAAGCCCTTGGCCGTGCCGAGGAAGGGAAGGAGATGAACGCGATTGCGCTGGTTCAGGCCGGGCGTGAAGCGGCATTGTTCCACTTGTATGGTGCGTTACTGGGCTTGTGCCATGAGATCGCCGGGTTCTACCGCTTGCCTCAGGCCGGTTCGCCCCGTGCGGAAATGATCATGAGCCGTGAAGTGCTGGAAAGCATGGCGATCCCTGAGCTGGCTGAGCTGGTGGAAATGACCCAGAGCCCCGACAGCTGGGTCGCGCGTCTGCTCAAGGCCCATGCGGACATGTTCCAGCCGCCACGCATTCCCCATGTACCTAAGGGCGACGTCACTCAACCATTGATCGTAGCGGTAGCGCTGGAAGAGGAAGAACCCAAGCCCCTGAGCCGGGAGGAGCTGGAAGGCTGGCGTCAGGAGCTGAAAAAGATGGCGTTGCGCTTTCGTGAAGGTTTGAACGAGTGCTGAACGTTGGTCGGATTCACGGCACCGTTCATCAAGCCGTAAAGAAACCTCTTCAGATCCTCAACGAAGCCGGGAGGATGACTGATATAATCCCGGCCTTTCGTGGAGAACAGACTTTTATGCCGACGTCCTTTCTGGAAATTGTTGAGTTGCCTGACGGCCGAATCGAGCTGCGCCGGGCTGAGGACGAAGGTTCTCTGGTTATTCTGGATTTTTCCGAGGACGCCAAGGTGTTCCTGCAGGGCCAGCACGTGGAAGTGGCAAAAGCCATGTTGAGCGTTGGTGTGCAGATGGCAGGTCGCCTGGCAGAAGGCGAACCGGAGAAAGAAGACGGCCCGCGCGTTCTTCACTGAGTTTGGCAAGTGGGTTCGCTGTTGTGGCAAGCCCGCTCACCACAACAGGCCCCCTCTAAAGGGATAGCCTGCGGCGCACCGAATTACCCCAATCGAATATTCAAGCTCTGCGCATCGCCTGTACGTGCAGCGCTGATCAGCTGTGCCTTGGCAGTGGCATTCAGCGGGTTGAGCCAGCTGACCACGGTGTGGCTACGGCCCAGGCGCAACGCTTCACAGGTCAGTTGCTGAGCGCTTTGCGTGCCACGTGGCTGCAGCAACAGGATGCGCTCGCGGTTAAGGCCTGCGTCCCGCAGCCAAGCCTGGGTCAGGCTGGCGGGCGGGGCGATCAGCGTCAACCAGCGTGCATCCTGTTCTTCGCTCAGGTCGCGAAGGATCGGCGCCAGCAGACTCAGGCAGCTCCCGGCCGCACCGCGCAACGACAGTTCACTGAACGCCTCAGGTTCGGCGCTCCAGGGCGCCTCGACCGTTTCCTTGAGGATGGGCGCAAGGGGTTGGGCCATAAAGGCCTCGAACAGCGACAGTTGTGTGTGTTGGGGTGTGTGCACGAGCTGCATGATGCCTCCTTTAGCGGCGAATGACGCCGACGCTCAGGCCTTCGATCACCAGGTCCTGATCTTTCAGGTTCACTTCAATCGGGGCGAACTCAGGGTTCTCGGCCAGGAGCCAGACCTTGCTGCCTTCGCGCTTGAAGCGTTTGACGGTGACTTCATCGCCGATACGGGCGACGACGATCTGGCCATTACGGGCTTCGCGGGTAGTATGGACGGCCAGCAGGTCGCCATCGAAAATGCCCACGTCCTTCATGCTCATGCCATGTACCCGCAACAGGTAGTCGGCACGCGGATGGAAGAAGGTCGGGTTGATGTTGCAGGACTCCTCGACGTGCTGCTGCGCCAGGATCGGCGCACCGGCGGCTACGCGACCGATGATTGGCAGTGTCGATTCGTCGGCCTTGGCTTCAAAGCCAGGGATACGGATGCCCCGCGAAGCACCCGGGGTCATCTCGATCGCGCCTTTGCGAGCGAGGGCCTTGAGGTGTTCTTCGGCGGCGTTGGGGGACTTGAATCCCAGTTCCAGCGCTATTTCCGCTCGCGTCGGCGGATAGCCGTTGTCATCGAGGCAGCGCTTGATAAAAGCCAGAATCTCAGCTTGGCGTGGCGTCAGTTTTAGCATGTTGATCGCTCTGTCTTTTTATACAGTGACTGGGATTATATACAGTGAACTGCGCTTGGCAATCATCCTTTTCTACGACGCCGCCGGACGGTCATTCGTTAGCTGTCCTACAAGGCAGAGATGGCACTGCCTACAGACCTGGGAGTCTGTGATTAAATAGCGATGAAATAGATGACTGCCCGGCCGGAAAGCGAACTTGCAGGCTTGACAAGACACACCCTGAAACGTATGTTTCAAACAAGTGTTTGTCAGGCGGAGTATCCATGGCCCAGTCGGAAACCGTTGAACGCATTCTCGATGCTGCTGAGCAATTGTTCGCGGAAAAAGGATTTGCTGAAACTTCATTGCGGCTGATCACCAGCAAAGCCGGGGTCAATCTCGCCGCAGTGAACTACCATTTCGGCTCGAAAAAGGCCCTGATCCAGGCGGTGTTCTCGCGCTTCCTGGGGCCGTTCTGTGCGAGCCTCGACCGTGAACTCGAGCGCCGCCAGGCCAAGGCCGACCACAAGCCCACCCTGGAAGACCTGCTGGAAATGCTCGTGGAGCAAGCGCTGGTGGTTCAACCGCGCAGCGGCAACGATCTGTCGATCTTCATGCGTCTGTTGGGCCTGGCATTCAGCCAGAGCCAGGGCCACTTGCGCCGTTACCTGGAAGACATGTACGGCAAGGTCTTCCGCCGCTATATGTTGCTGGTGAACGAAGCTGCCCCGCGTATTCCGCCTATCGAATTGTTCTGGCGCGTGCACTTCATGCTCGGTGCGGCCGCATTCAGCATGTCCGGGATCAAGGCGTTGCGTGCGATTGCCGAGACCGATTTCGGCGTGAATACCTCCATTGAGCAGGTCATGCGCCTGATGGTGCCGTTCCTTGCCGCCGGAATGCGTGCTGAAACCGGCGTGACCGACTCGGCCATGGCGGCCGCCCAATTGCGCCCACGCAGCAAATCCGCGCCAGCTCCCGCCAAGGTTTGACCGCTCCGGGTGTGCGCGACCGCTTGCATCCGCTAAGCTAGCCGCCCATGCCGAATTCAGCTATTTACTCGCAACCTGTTGTTCTCACTGCGCCTGGTGAGGGCAGCGGGTTGTGTGCGTTATTTAAGGAAGGTTTATGACTGCTGCCCTGCAAGGTTCTTTGATGGTCGACGTGGCTGGCACTTGGCTGACGGCCGAGGATCGTCACCTGTTGCGCCAGCCTGAAGTCGGTGGCCTGATCATTTTTGCACGCAATATCGAGCATCCACGCCAGGTGCGGGAATTGAGCGCGGCGATTCGTGCGGTGCGCCCGGACCTGCTGCTGGCGGTCGACCAGGAAGGCGGTCGTGTCCAGCGCCTGCGCCAGGGCTTTGTGCGCCTGCCGGCCATGCGCGCGTTGGCGGACAACCCCAACGCCGAGTACCTGGCCGAGCAATGCGGCTGGATTATGGCCACTGAAGTACTGGCGGTCGGCCTGGACCTGAGTTTCGCCCCGGTGCTGGACCTGGACTACCAGCGCAGCGCCGTGGTCGGCACCCGTTCCTTCGAAGGCGATCCCGAGCGCGCCGCCGTGCTGGCCGGTGCCTTTATCCGTGGCATGAACAGCGCCGGCATGGCTGCCACCGGTAAACACTTCCCGGGCCATGGCTGGGCCGAGGCCGATTCCCACGTCGCGATTCCCAATGACGAACGCAGCCTGGAACAGATTCGGGCCAATGACCTGGTGCCTTTCGCACGCCTGAGCAAGCAGTTGGCGGCAGTGATGCCAGCGCATGTTATCTACCCGCAGGTGGATGTGCAGCCCGCCGGCTTCTCACGCCGCTGGTTGCAGGACATCCTGCGCGGCGAGTTGCAGTTCGATGGGGTGATTTTCAGCGATGACCTGTCGATGGCCGGTGCCCATGTGGTCGGCGACGCGGCCAGTCGGATCGAGGCGGCGCTGACTGCCGGTTGCGACATGGGGCTGGTGTGCAACGACCGTGCGGCGGCTGAACTGGCACTCAGTGCGGCCCAGCGGATGAAGGTTACGCCGTCGGCAAGAATTGCACGTATGCGCGGCCAGGCGATTGCTTCGACGGACTACAAGCAAGATCCACGTTGGTTGACGGCCCTGGCTGCTCTGAGAGCCGCTCAACTCATCGACTGATGCTACGGATTTGCGCGGTGTTGGATAAGACGGTATCTATGGGGGCGCGTCAGGTATGTTTTTCAGCGCTTTTCCTGCTTATTAGGCAGCGGCGCAAACAACGCCTCGATATCGTCGTTGCCCAGTTGCCAATCCCCCGTCGTACGTCCATCCAGCACGCCCGCCGCCAGGTCGGATTTTTCCTTCTGCAAGTGCTGGATTTTCTCCTCCACCGTGCCCCGCGCGATCATCTTGTACACGAACACCGGCTTCTCCTGGCCGATGCGGTACGCACGGTCGGTGGCCTGGTTTTCGGTGGCCGGGTTCCACCAAGGGTCGTAGTGAATCACGGTGTCAGCTTCGGTCAGGTTCAGGCCCACACCGCCTGCCTTCAGGCTGATCAGAAAAATCTGCAACTTGCCGCTCTGGAAATCCTTCACGGGGGTGCGCCGATCGCGGGTCTGGCCCGTCAGCAGGGCGTAGGCGACACCGCGTTTTTTAAGCTCGGCTTCGATCAGGCTCAACATCGAGGTGAACTGGGAAAACAGCAGGATCCGACGACCTTCCTCAAACAGCTCTTCGAGCATTTCCATCAGGCTGTCGAGCTTGCCCGAGGTGCTGCCACGGGCGGGCAGGGTGGCGTCGTTGACCAGGCGCAGGTCGCAGCACACTTGGCGTAGCTTGAGCAGCGCTTCAAGAATGATGATCTGGCTGCGCGCTACGCCTTTGAGGGTGATTTCGTCACGGACCTTCTTATCCATGGCCAGGCGCATGGTCTCGTACACATCGCGCTGGGCTTCATTGAGGTCGACCCAGTGAATGATCTCGGTCTTGGGCGGCAATTCCGTGGCCACCTGTTCCTTGGTACGGCGCAGCAGGAAGGGTTTGATCCGACCATTGAGGTGCTGCAGTCGTACCTCGCTGGCGCGTTTTTCGATGGGAACGCGGTAGTCGCGGTTAAAGCTTTTGACGTCACCCAGCCAGCCCGGCAGCAGGAAGTGGAACAGCGACCATAACTCGCCCAGGTGGTTTTCCAGCGGTGTGCCGCTCAGGCACAGGCGCTGCCGGGCATTCAGCTCGCGCGCGGCTTGGGCAGCCTTGCTGGAAGGGTTCTTGATGTACTGGGCTTCATCGAGGATCAGCACATGCAAGGGTAGGGCGGCCAGTTGTTCGATGTCCTTGGGCAGCAGCGCGTAGGTGGTCAACAGCAGGTCGTAGTCTTGCAGGCTGGCGAAGTGTTTTTTGCGCGTGGCACCGTACAGCGCCAGGACCTTGAGTTGCGGGGTGAAGTGCGCCGCTTCGTCGAGCCAGTTGGGGATCAGGCTGGTGGGCATCACCACCATGCACGGCCGGTCCAGGCGCCCGGCGATCTTTTCACTGAGGATATGCGCCAAGGTCTGTAGGGTTTTGCCCAGGCCCATGTCATCCGCAAGAATCCCACCCACCTCCAGTTGGCGCAGCGACTGCATCCAACTCAAGCCTTCCAACTGATAAGGCCGCAACGTCGCGTTCAGGCCTTCGGGTGCCACGCAGGTGAAGTCCTTGATATCCCGCAGGCGCTGGGCAAAGTTGCGGATCTTCTCGCCGCCCTCCCATTGCAGGGGCAGGTCTTCCAGCGGGTTGAGGCGAATCGCATCGGCCTTGGCCAGGCGCAGCGCGGTGGTGCCGGGTTCCTGCAGGTAAAACTCACCGAGGGTCGCCAGCACCGGTTTTAATCGGCCATAGGGCAAGGCTACTTGCAGCGGGCCGTGACCGCCATTGGGCAGCCCGGGGATATTCACCAGGATTAGTTCGTCGTCGCGGCGCCGGGCAACTTTCTCCGGGTTGAGGATCTCGGTGTGGGAGCGCATCAGGTTGAGCAGGATCGGCAGCAGGCTCAGGCGCTCACCGTTGACGATAATCCCCAGCTCCAGGTCGAACCAGTCGCGCTCCGGGCCTTCATCGACGGTGGCGTACCAGTCGTCGACGGCGCTCAGGTCAAAACCGAAGTCTTCATCGATCTGCAGCTCCCAACCTTCTGCTCGCAGGGTCGGCGATGCATTGAGGGTGAAGTTCAGCCAGGCGCTGTCATTGACCATCTCGAACAGTTCGCCGGCGCTTTCCGGCAATGCCTTGCTCTGGCGCGTGGCGATCTTGAAACCGAGCACGCGCAGTTGCTCGCGATAGGGTTGCTCCAGCTCAGGGTGGCGCTTGATGCGCAGGCTCTGGGTTTCCTGGCGCACGATGATGTCGGCGTTCTTTTGCCCGCTGACATAGTTGCCCAAATAGTTGAACGACAGCGCCGCACGATGCTGGATATAGCGCTGCATCTTGCCGTTGCGCGGTTCAAACGCGCTGAACTCGACGCTGGCCAGCCACAGGCGCGGCACGGGCACGACGTCTTCCATCACCACCTGCGGCAACACTACGCGGTTATCCAGCACGGCCTGGAGCTTTTCCAGCAACTCGGCATCCTGGGCGGCTGCCGGGTAGGCCAGGGTTTCCTGGACCTTGAGCAGCACCGCCGCGATGTGTTTGCAGTTGGTGTGCACCGGGCAGGTACAGCGGCTGTCCACCAGGATCAGCGCGCCCTTGGCCGATTCGCGCAATGAGATGGTCTGCCGGTAAACGTTGCCCCCCGAGCCTTCGCAACTGGCGATGATGGTGCTGTCGCCGGACTCGACGATGCGCACACGGTTTTCCAGGGCGTAGCGTCGCCCGCGCTCCAGGCTTTGCTCTTTGAAGCGATTGGCCCACGAAGGGGCCAGGGGTTTGGTCAGCGACGACGTCAGGGGCATGGCGCTGGATCAGTCCTGAATGTCGGGCGGGGGGGCGCTGGGTGGCTTGGCGGTCAGCGAAGTGATCTTGATCAACAGTGCCAGGTGGCCGCCGTCCAGGTAGTTGAGCTGGTTGTTCTTGGTGCGCACGTCTTTCTGGCTCAGGTGTTCGCTGGCCACCACGCTGCCGTTGCTGTCGAACGTGTTGAGCCAAAAGTCCGCATCGATATCCGTGAAACGCCCCAGTTGCAGGCTCAACACCCCCTCGATGGGGAACTGGCCGAACTGCTCCTGGCCGTCGGTGATCGCGATTTTGACCGGCTGCTCGCCGAGGTTCTGTTCCCAGGCCTTGTGCGCCAGCACGGTGAAGCTGTTATCGGCGTTGAGTTTGTCGACGATATTGTTCAAGCGCGGCGGGCTCAGTCTGTCGCCCAACCGCTGCGCGCCTTCATCCCAGTTTTCCGGCGCAGCGCGGCTGTTGAGCGCCGGCTCCGCGTTCTGGCGTATCAGGATCATTTCCACCTGGTACGGACTGTCGGCAAATGCCGAAGGCGCGAATACCACCAATAACAGGCTCAGAATGCGGAACAGGCGCATTGGGGCGTCCTTCAAACAGATTTCGGGATGAGGCGCTCGAACAGCGCCTCCAATGTATTAAAGCGTTCTTCGGCACGTTCCATCGGCACCATGAACTTGAACAGCGTAGCCCCTTCGAACTTGTAGCGGTTGGGCTGGCCCTGGATCAACTTGATCAGCACCAGTGGGTCCACCGGTGTCTGCGCTTCGAACTCGATACGCCCGCCCTGGGGCCCGGCGTCGACTTTCTTGATCCCAAGCTGCTCGGCCTGCAATTTGAGCAGGGTCAGGCGCACCAGGTTCTTGGTCGGTTCGGGCAGCAGGCCGAAGCGGTCGATCATCTCCACCTGCAGGTCCTTGAGGCCTTCTTCGTCGGTGGCCGAGGCGATGCGCTTGTACAGGATCAGCCGTGCATGCACATCCGGCAGGTAGTCTTCGGGGATCAACGCCGGCAAGCGCAGGTTGATTTCCGGGCCGCCGCCCAGGGGTTGATCGAGGTTCGGCTGCTCGCCCTTGCGGATGGCTTTCACCGCGCGTTCAAGCATCTCCATATACAAGGTGAAGCCGACTGCCTGGATCTGCCCGCTCTGGCCATCGCCCAGCAGTTCGCCTGCGCCGCGGATTTCCAGGTCATTGGTGGCCAGGACAAAACCGGCGCCCAGGTCCTGGGTGTTGGCGATCGCTTCCAGGCGCTTTTCGGCGTCCCCGGTGATCTGTTGGCGGGGCGGCGTCAGCAGGTAGGCATACGCCTGGTGGTGACTGCGCCCAACCCGGCCGCGCAGCTGGTGCAGTTGGGCCAGGCCGAACTTGTCCGCCCGTTCGATGATGATGGTGTTGGCACTCGGCACGTCGATGCCGGTCTCGATGATGGTCGAGGCGATCAGCACGTTGAAGCGCTTGTGGTAGAAGTCGCTCATCACCTGTTCGAGATCGCGTTCGCGCATCTGCCCATGGCCGATGGCGATGCGTGCTTCCGGCACCAGTTCGGCAAGGTCGGCGGCGCATTTCTCGATGGTTTTTACGTCGTTGTGCAGGTAGTACACCTGGCCGCCGCGCAGCAGTTCCCGCAGCAGCGCTTCCTTGACCGTGCTTTTGTTCTGCTCCATGACGAAAGTGCGCACCGACAGGCGCCGTGCCGGTGGCGTGGCGATGATCGACAGGTCGCGCATGCCCGACACGGCCATGTTCAGCGTGCGCGGAATCGGCGTGGCGGTGAGGGTGAGGATGTCGACTTCACTGCGCAGGGCCTTGAGCTGTTCTTTTTGACGCACGCCGAAGCGGTGTTCTTCGTCGATGATCACCAGGCCCAGGTTCTTGATCTTTACATCGTCCGACAGCAGCTTGTGCGTACCGATCACGATGTCGATCTTGCCTTCGGCAAGGTCGGCGACGGCGGCATTCACTTCCTTGGCGGACTTGAAGCGGCTCATCACTTCCACGGTCACCGGCCAGTCGGCGAAGCGGTCGCGGAAGCTGTTGTAGTGTTGCTGGGCGAGCAGGGTGGTCGGCACCAGGATCGCCACTTGCTTGCCGCCGTGTACCGCAATGAAGGCGGCGCGCATGGCCACTTCGGTCTTGCCGAAGCCCACGTCGCCGCAGACCAGGCGGTCCATCGGCTTGGGCGCGAGCATGTCGGCGCGCACCGCTTCGATGGTGGTTTGCTGGTCCGGGGTTTCTTCGAAGGCGAAGCCGGCGCTGAAGGTGGCATAGTCGGCTTTTGGGTCGGCGAAAGCATACCCTTCGCGCGCCGCACGACGGGCATAGATGTCGAGCAGTTCGGCGGCGACATCGCGCACCTGTTCGGCGGCCTTGCGCTTGGCTTTCTGCCAGGTCTCGGAACCCAGGCGGTGCAGCGGCGCCAGGGCGTCGTCGCTGCCGGTGTAGCGGGCGATCAAGTGCAGGTTCGCCACTGGCACGTAGAGCTTGGCGCCCTCGGCGTATTCCATGGTGAGGAATTCGGCGGCCTGGTTGTCGATCTCCAGGGTCTGCAGGCCGAGGTAGCGGCCGACGCCGTGGTCGATATGCACCACCGGCGCGCCTTCGCGCAGTTCCGTGAGGTTTTTGATCACCGCGTCGTTGTTGGCGTCGGCGCGTTTTTCACGGCGACGACGTTGCATCACGCGCTGGCCGAACAGCGGGCTCTCGGCGATCAGCGCCAAGGCCGGGTCATCCAGCAGCAGGCCCTCGTCCAATGGTGCGATGGTGATCGCCAGGCGCTCTTTGCTGGCGACAAAATCCGGCCAGCTGTCGACGGTTTTCGGCCGCAGCTTCAGGCGTTCCAGCAGTTCCAGCAGCACTTCACGGCGCCCGGCGGACTCGGCGGTGAACAGCACGCGGCCGGGGAAGTCGCCGAGGAAGTTCGAGAGTGCTTCCAGTGGTTGCGTGGCTTTGGCCTGGATTGCCAGGTCCGGCAGCGTCGCCGCAGGGAAACGTTCGCGGCCGCTGCCGGCGTCCACATCCTGCTGGCTGGCGACCACGCGCGGCCAGTTTTTCAGGCGGGCGAAGCAGTCTTCCACCGGCAGGAACAGCTCGGCGGGCGGCAATAGAGGACGGGAGGGATCGACGCGGCGCTCTTCATAGCGGTTGCGCACGTCGTTCCAGAAGTTTTCTGCGGCTTGCTCGATGCCCGGCAGCGAGAACACTTGGGTGTCCTGGGGCAGGTAGTCGAACAGGGTCGAGGTTTCGTCGAAGAACAGCGGCAGGTAGTACTCGATGCCCGCCGGGGTAATCCCGCTGCTCAAGTCCTGGAAGATCGGGCAGCGGCGGAAGTCCACATCGAAGCGTTCCCGGAAGCGTGCCTTGAAGCGCGTGACTGCGTCCTTTTGCAGCGGGAATTCCCGCGCCGGCAACAGTTTGATCGACTCGACCTTGTCGATGGACCGCTGGTTTTCCGGATCGAAGGTGCGCAGGGTCTCGATTTCGTCATCGAACAGGTCGATGCGGTACGGCAACTTGCTGCCCATCGGGAACAGGTCGATCAATGCACCACGCACGGCGAATTCACCGTGCTCATACACCGTGTCGACGCAGCGGTAGCCGCTGGCTTCCAGGCGCGTGCGCATCTGTTCCACGTCGAGCTTCTGGCCGATATCCAGCACCAGGCTGCTGCCCAGCAGGAACTTGGTCGGCGCCAGGCGGTGCAGGGCGGTGGTGATCGGCACCACCAACACGCCGTGGGCCAGTTCCGGCAGGCGGTACAGGCTGGCGATACGCTGGGAGATGATGTCCTGGTGCGGCGAGAACAGGTCGTAGGGCAGGGTTTCCCAGTCGGGAAAATGCAGCACCGGCAAATCGGGGGCGAAGAAGCTCAGCTCCTGCTCCAACCGTTCGGCGCTTTGGCTGTCGGCGGTGAGCAGCAGGGTAAAGCGCTTGGCTGCGCTGGCAGCCTCGGCAATGGCCAGGCTCAGGGCTGCACCGGGCAGGTTGCCCCAGTGCTGTTTACCTGCCGCGGCAGGGAGAAGCGGTAGACGCAGAACGGGCACGGAAGGTTGAGCTCCAAGCGTTGCGACAAAGTCGGTAATTGTAACGGCCCGAGGTGCCGCCTGTCAGTTGCTGACTGAGCCTATTACGGTTTGTAGGAAATGTAGTGGCTAAGACAAACAAAGGGGGCTTTTGACTCATTATGTAGTGCCGTTTTGCACGGATGTTTCGGAGAGTTACGGACAAGTTGGCGGCGCTGTGCCATTGGTGGCCTTCTGAAACCCGCGTGTTTCCTGGCCTCTAGCGGGGTGGTATTTTTTTGCAAGGGCTTTTTGTTGGGGTTGGCGCATTGCTCAACGGGCGGTCGGACGACATAATGTAGCCCCTTTTTTCAGCCCCTACATGTGGAAGGTTCCCGTGACTCAGAAGCCCGACCAGTGTCTTGGTGAATGGATCGACCGTGAAGCACTCGCAGAAGCGATGATCCCGCTTATCGGTCAGCTGTACCGCAATAACAATGTGGTGAGCTCGATCTATGGCCGCAGCCTGATCAACCAATCAGTCATCGCGATTCTCAAGGCGCATCGCTTTGCTCGCCATCGTTCTGCCGACGACAGCGAACTCTCCGTCCACGAAACATTCCCCCTGCTCAAGGCCATGAGCGAGCTCAAGCTCGGCGCGGCTTCGGTAGACCTGGGCAAGCTGGCCTACAAATTCCGCAAGGAAGGTGCCGGCCGTACCGCCGAGCAGTTCGTGCGTGAAGAAATGGCCGATGTGGTTGGCCAGCAAAACGCCGCTGCCCGCAAAGGCACCGACGTTGTCCTGTACGGCTTCGGTCGTATCGGCCGCCTGCTGGCGCGCATCCTGATCGAAAAAACCGGTGGCGGCGACGGCCTGCGCCTGCGTGCCATCGTGGTGCGCAAAGGCGCCGAGAACGACCTGACCAAACGCGCCAGCCTGCTGCGCCGCGATTCGGTACACGGTTCGTTCAACGGCACCATCACCATCGACGAAGAAAACAACACCATCACCGCCAACGGTAACCTGATCCAGGTGATCTACGCGAAGAACCCGACCGAGGTGGATTACACCCAGTACGGCATCAAGGACGCCCTGCTGGTGGACAACACCGGTGTATGGCGTGATGCCGAAGGCCTGGGCCAGCACCTGACGTGCCCGGGTATCGATCGCGTCGTGCTGACCGCGCCTGGCAAAGGCAAGCTCAAGAACATCGTGCACGGCATCAACCACGGCGAAATTACCGCTGACGACAAGATCGTGTCCGCCGCTTCCTGCACCACCAACGCCATCGTGCCGGTGCTCAAGGCTGTGAATGACAAGTTCGGCATCGTTAACGGCCACGTTGAAACCGTTCACTCGTACACCAACGACCAGAACCTGATCGACAACTTCCACAAGGGCGATCGCCGTGGCCGCAGCGCCGCGCTGAACATGGTCATCACCGAGACCGGTGCTGCCACCGCCGCTGCCAAGGCCCTGCCTGAGCTGGCCGGCAAGCTGACCGGTAACGCGATCCGTGTGCCGACGCCGAACGTGTCGATGGCCATTCTCAACCTGAACCTTGAGAAAGCCGCTACCCGTGAAGAGATGAACGAGTACCTGCGCTACATGGCGCTGCACTCCGATCTGCATAAGCAAATCGACTTCGTCAATTCCCAGGAAGTGGTGTCCACCGACTTCGTTGGCTCGCGCCACGCCGGTGTGGTGGACGCGGAAGCGACCATTACCCAGGACAACCGCGTTGTACTGTACGTCTGGTACGACAACGAGTTCGGCTATAGCTGCCAGGTGGTTCGCGTGATGGAAGACATGGCTGGGGTTAACCCGCCAGCGTTTCCGCGCTAAGCATCTGCGTTGAATGAAAAAGCCCCGACTGGTTCGGGGCTTTTTTATGGCTGCAGGTTTTGTGTTGTCGATCAGGGCCTCATCGGGAGCAAGCTCCCTCCCACATTTGAATGTATTCACACGTCGAAAGGTGGGAGGGGCCTGTCCCCGATAGCGGTCGTTCAGTGGATGCATGCCTCACTGGTGGGCCATTTTCATTTCAGCAGTTTGCCGCGCAACTCATCAGACAAACCCTTGGGCGCCAGCCAGATGCCCAGGTAGGCCCTTGCCAGCGCGTCATTGCTGCTGCTGAACACCACCTGCCCATTGATCTCCAAATTCAGGCCACGACCTGGCCGAAAATCCAGGGCATAACGATCCCCGTTACGGATATTGCGAAAGCGCGCATGCAGCTGATCCAGCTCGGGCTTCAATCGAGCACTGGTTTGCTGGCGCTCCAACGTCGCCGTGGCAGCCTTGATCACATCCTTGCGGTCGATGTTGCGAAAGTAATACAGCACCAGGCGCAGATCCTTTTGTTGTGCCCAGGCCTGTCTGGCGCTCACATCCGCAGAGGCATACAGTCCGGCGGCGTAAACATCCGCCCAGAGATAGTTGAACACCGCCTGGTTTTTCAGCGTCAGTCCCTCAACCTGCGCCGGGAAGCCCGCTTGCTTGAGTCGCTCCGCTTCATTGGCGTGCGCTGTGATCGACACCATCAGCATCAAACAAAAAAATAGTTGTCGCATAATGGCTCATCCTGAAATCGGCGCTGATTTGCGTCATGTAGTATGGCAAAACTGGCCTACGACGCGACCAAGGGTTAATGTGCGCGGCGTTGAGCCTTATATAGACTGTGCCCCGGCTCACACACTTGAGCCAAATTGTCCTTCATGACCGCTGGCCGCGGCATGATTTAGCCAGGCGCCCAACCGTGCGCCTGGCCTGTTCTGAGGAGTACGCATGGCTGTCTACAACTACGACGTGGTGGTACTGGGTTCCGGCCCGGCTGGAGAAGGTGCGGCGATGAACGCCGCGAAGGCAGGGCGCAAGGTGGCGATGGTCGATAGCCGTCGCCAGGTCGGCGGTAACTGCACCCACCTGGGTACCATCCCGTCCAAGGCTTTGCGTCACTCGGTGCGCCAGATCATGCAGTTCAACACCAACCCGATGTTCCGGGCGATTGGTGAGCCGCGCTGGTTCTCGTTCCCGGACGTGCTGAAAAGCGCCGAGAAGGTCATCTCCAAGCAAGTCGCTTCGCGTACCGGGTACTACGCCCGTAACCGTGTCGACCTGTTCTTCGGCACCGGCAGCTTCGCCGACGAGCAAACCGTCGAAGTGGTGTGCGCCAACGGCGTGGTCGAGACGCTGGTGGCCAAGCACATCATCATCGCCACCGGTTCGCGCCCATATCGCCCGGCGGATATCGATTTCCACCACCCGCGTATCTACGATAGCGACACCATCCTCAGCCTGGGTCATACCCCGCGCAAACTGATCATCTACGGCGCCGGTGTGATCGGCTGTGAATACGCCTCGATCTTCAGCGGCCTGGGTGTACTGGTGGAACTGGTGGACAACCGCGACCAGTTGCTGAGCTTCCTCGACTCGGAAATTTCCCAGGCGTTGAGTTACCACTTCAGCAACAACAACATCACCGTGCGTCACAACGAAGAGTACGAGCGGGTTGAAGGCCTGGACAACGGCGTGATCCTGCACCTCAAGTCCGGCAAGAAGATCAAGGCTGACGCCTTGTTGTGGTGCAACGGCCGTACCGGCAACACCGACAAGCTGGGCATGGAAAACATCGGGGTCAAGGTCAACAACCGTGGCCAGATCGAAGTCGACGAGAACTACCGCACCTGCGTGACCAACATCTACGGTGCCGGTGACGTGATCGGCTGGCCAAGCCTGGCCAGTGCGGCGCATGACCAGGGCCGTTCGGCGGCCGGCAGCATCGTCGACAACGGCAGCTGGCGTTATGTGAACGACGTGCCCACCGGGATCTACACGATTCCCGAGATCAGCTCGATCGGCAAGAACGAGCACGAACTGACCAAGGCCAAGGTGCCTTACGAAGTGGGTAAGGCGTTCTTCAAGAGCATGGCGCGTGCGCAGATCGCCGGTGAGCCGCAAGGCATGCTCAAGATCCTGTTCCACCGCGAAACCCTGGAAGTCCTCGGCGTGCATTGCTTCGGCTACCAGGCCTCTGAGATCGTGCACATCGGCCAGGCGATCATGAACCAGCCGGGTGAGCAAAATACCCTCAAGTATTTTGTGAACACCACGTTCAACTACCCGACCATGGCGGAAGCCTATCGGGTAGCGGCCTACGACGGCCTCAACCGGCTTTTTTGAGCGGCTCCGGCCGGTGGCCTGAGCCGGCCGGGGAGACCGATTTCAGTAATTCTCGAGGGTGGCAGTGGCCAAACCGGGAAAGTCTGTAATCAGGCTATCTACGCCGAAGTCGGCGAGCCTGCGCATCAGCGCAGGTTCGTTGACCGTCCACACGGACACGTGCAGGCCCTGGCGCTGGGCTTTTTCCAGACGCTCGGGGGTGCACAACGTCCAGTTCAATGCCAGAAACTCACAGCCGTAGTTTTGCGCGACCTTCAACGGGTCGAGCCAGGCATATTCGGCGACCAGTCCGCGTGACAGGTCGGGGGTGAGTTCAACCGCTGCTTTCAACACTTCCCGCGAGCTTGAGGTCACGGTGACCTTGTCCATCAGGCCGAAACGCACGGCCATCTCACGGATGGCCAGCACGGTGGTCGCGGCGCGGGTGCGCGAGGCGCTTTTGACTTCCAGTTGCCAGTGATCGAAGTCGCACTGTTCGAACAGCTCTTCCAGGCGCGGAATCGGGCAAGGCTTGACCCAGCCTGGGCCGCCTTTGCGCGCGTCCATCTTGACCAGGTCTGCTGCCGAATACTCGACGACTTTGCCGCGTCGGTCGGCGGTGCGCTTGAGGGTCGGGTCGTGGATGACCATCAGCTCGCCGTCCATGGACAGGTGCAAATCCAGTTCGCAGCGGCGTACACCGTGCTTGAGGCACTCCTGAAAGCTGGTCAGAGTGTTTTCCGGTGCTTCGCCTTTGGCACCGCGGTGGCCGTAGATCAGGGTCACAGTTGCTCCTTTACGCCAGGTTGTCTGGCGGGGTAAATACGAATTCAGGTGTCCTGGGCGTCGCTCTGTTCCCGCGCCAGGCGCCGTTCCTGCGCCTGTTTCTGCAGGATGTAGCGTGCCAGCAGCTGGCGTTGGGCATCGGTCATGGCTGCGAATTCCGTGCCGATGTCAAAGCCTGTGCCCTTGGGATCGCAATGGGTGACCCGCGCGCGCAGCAGCAGGCCGAGCGCCTGGGGCATCAGCACCAGCTTGACCGCCAGGTTCGCACCCACCGTCAGGGGGGAGGGGTGTTGGAAATCGATGCCGCCCTCGGAAATGATCACTGGCTGCGGGGCGCCGACCTCATCCAGCAGGCCGCGGGCCATGATTTGGCTGAGCAAATCCAAGCGTTTGTTCTGCACGCGGAGAAAGGCGACGAGGGTGCGATCCTTCTCGCTGAGCTGGCGCAGCAGGTGCTGGGCTTCAAATTCGCTCAGGTGCAGTTCACTGAGCAGATTGAACAGCGGTGAATCATCCAGCAACACTTCCTTGCTCGCCGCTTCGGGGGCAGACAGGCTTTTGATTTGGAGTGCGATCATGTCGTCGATACGGTAGTATTCGCGGCGCTCTTCTTCATCTAATGTCGACATGGCGAACCCCAGGTAACGGTAATGGTCTGAGTGTAAAGCTGCTTACCAGACCCCGCCACCGGGACGTCTTCTTTTCCTCCGAACAAGCCCCGACATGTTCAGACCTCTCTTCGTATTTATTGGCACGCGTTATACCCGTGCAAAGCGTCGCAATCATTTTGTGTCGTTCATTTCCTTGACCTCGATGATCGGTCTCGCCCTTGGCGTGGTCGTGATGATCGTAGTGCTGTCGGTGATGAACGGCTTCGATCATGAGATGCGCACCCGCGTGCTGGGCATGGTGCCCCACGCGACCATCGAGGGCGATGCGCCCATCAGCGACTGGCAAAGCCTGGCCGCCAAGGTCAAGCAGAACCCCAAGGTAGTGGCCGTCGCGCCGTTTACCCAGATGCAGGGGCTGCTGACCAATGACGGCAAGGTGCAGAAAATCCTGCTCAATGCCATCGACCCGGCCCAGGAACGCAACGTCTCGATCATCGATAAGTTCATGTTGCAGGGCAAACTCGACGATCTGGCCCCCGGCAGTTTTGGCATTGTCATCGGTGACAAGGCAGCGGCCAAACTCGGCGTGGGCATCGGCGACAAGCTGACCTTCGTCGCCCCGGAAGTCACCGTGACGCCGGCCGGCATGTTCCCGCGCATGAAGCGCTTTACCGTGGTCGGTACCTTTCACGTTGGCGCCGGCGAGATCGACGGCTACCTCGGCCTGACCAACCTCACCGACCTGGCCCGCCTGCATCGCTGGCAGCCGGACCAGGTGCAGGGCCTGCGCCTGAAGTTCAACGACCTGTTCGATGCCCCGCGCGGCGCCTGGGAAATCGCCCAGCACCTGGGTGAAAGCCAGTACTACGCCCGCGACTGGACCCGCACCCACGGCAACCTGTACCAAGCCATCCGCATGGAAAAAGCCATGATCGGCCTGCTGTTGCTGCTGATCGTCGCCGTTGCCGCCTTCAACATCATCTCCACGCTGGTGATGGTGGTGAATGACAAGAAGGGCGACATTGCCATCCTGCGCACCCTGGGCGCCACGCCGGGGCAGATCATGGCGATCTTCATGGTGCAGGGCACCGTGATTGGCGTGGTCGGCACCTTGATCGGTACCGCGGTAGGCATTTTGGCCGCGCTGAACGTCAGTGCCGCCATCGCCTTGCTTGAAAAGGTGATCGGCCACAAGTTCCTCAACGCCGACGTCTACTTCATCGATTACCTGCCGTCCCAGGTGCAAGCCCAGGACGTGCTGATGGTGGGCGGCGCCGCGTTGGTCCTGAGTTTCCTTGCCACCCTGTATCCAGCCTGGCGCGCGGCACGTACCCAGCCAGCACAGGCCTTACGTTATGAGTGAATCGGGCATGAGTGAAAAAGCAATCCTGAGCTGCCGCAACCTGGGCAAATCCTACGAGGAAGGCCCGGAGTCGGTTGTGGTGCTGTCCAACCTGCAACTGGAACTTCATCCCGGCGAGCGCGTGGCGATCGTCGGCAGTTCCGGTTCCGGCAAAAGTACCTTGCTCAACCTGTTGGGCGGCCTTGATACGCCGTCCCAGGGCAGTGTATGGCTGGCCGGTGAAGAACTGTCGGCCTTGAATGAAAAGGCCCGTGGCCAGTTGCGCAACCGCTCGTTGGGCTTTGTGTACCAGTTCCACCACCTGTTGCCGGAATTCACCGCCCTGGAAAACGTGTGCATGCCGCTGTTGATCGGCAAGACCGCGATCCCGGAAGCGCGTCAGCGTGCCAAGGCGTTGCTCGAGCGCGTCGGCCTCGGCCATCGCCTGGAGCACAAACCGGCCGAACTGTCCGGCGGTGAGCGCCAGCGTGTGGCGATTGCCCGTGCCCTGGTGAACAACCCGGGGCTGGTGATGCTCGACGAGCCCACCGGCAACCTCGACTCTCACACCGCCCAGGGCATCAAGGACTTGATGCTGGAACTGAGCACCCAGATGCGCACCGCGTTCCTGGTGGTGACCCATGACATGAGCATGGCCCGCCAGATGGACCGCGTACTGCATCTGCAGGAAGGTCATCTGGTCGCCATCTGACCTGTTTCAAGCCCGGTGCCTGACGCCGGGTTTTCTATTTTTCCAACGGTGCCCGCGAATGTTCAGACCGTTATCGATTTTCATCGGCACGCGCTATACCCGCGCCAAGCGCCGCAACCGTTTTGTTTCGTTTATCTCGATGACCTCGATGATCGGCCTCGCCCTGGGCGTGCTGGCGATGATCGTGGTGCTGTCGGTGATGAACGGCTTCCAGCGCGAAATGAGCTCGCGCATCCTTGGCATGGTGCCCCACGCCACCATCGTCGGGGTGAACCCGATCGATGATTGGCAGCCGGTGGCCGCTGCGGCGATGAAGAATCCGCAAGTGACTGCCGCCGTACCGTTCACGCAGATGGACGGCATGTTTTCCTACAAGGGCGCGATGCAGCCGATCGAGATCAGCGGCGTCGACCCGGCCCAGGAAGGCAAGGTGTCGATCGTGGCCCAGCATATCGTGCAGGGCAAACTGGAAGACCTGAAGCCTGGCGAGTTCGGCGTGGTGGTCGGCGAAATCACTGCCCGGCGTTTTCGCCTGAATGTGGGTGACAAACTGACCCTGATCGTCCCGGAAATCAGCAGCGCGCCGGGGGGGATCACCCCGCGCATGCAGCGTCTGAACGTAGTGGGTATCTTCAAGGTCGGCGCCGAGCTGGATGGCTCCATGGCCCTGATCCACATGGCTGACGCCGCCGAGATACAGCATTGGCAGCCGAACCAGGTGCAGAGCGTGCGCCTGGCGTTGAAAGACCTGTACGCAGCGCCCAAGGTCTCGGCAGATATCGCCGCCAGCCTGGGCAGCGGCTACAAGCCCGATGACTGGACTCACACCCAGGGCAGCCTGTTCAGCGCGATGAAGATGGAAAAGACCATGATCGGCCTGTTGTTGCTGATGATCGTCGCCGTCGCGGCGTTCAACATCATCGCCACGCTGATCATGGTGGTGAACGACAAGGGCGCGGACATCGCGATCCTGCGTACCATCGGCGCCACGCCACGGCAGATCATGGCGATCTTCATGGTCCAGGGCACGGTGATCGGCATTGTCGGCACCCTGATCGGCGGCGTGCTGGGCGTGATTGCCGCGCTGAACGTGAGTGAACTGGTGGGCTGGCTGGAGCGGGTGAGCGGGCAGCATATCTTCAGTTCGGACGTGTACTTCGTCAGCAACCTGCCTTCGGAATTGCAAGGTGGAGATGTGGTGCTGATTTGTACGGCCGGGTTTGTGTTGAGCTTCCTGGCGACGATTTACCCGGCGTATCGGGCGGCGAAGATTGAGCCGGCGCATGCCCTTAGGTATTCGTAGTCTTTAAGTTCGCTATCGGGGGCAAGCCCCTCCCACATTTGAATGTATTCACAGATCACAGTGTGGGAGGGGGCTTGCCCCCGATAGGGCCGGCCCGGCTTGCATCAATTTACCTTCGGCAACTCAATCACAAACCTTGTCCACCCCGCCCCGGATTCACAAAAAATCCTCCCACCATGGGCCTGCACAATCGACTGGGTAATCGCCAACCCCAGTCCTGCATGCTCGCTGCTGCCTTCATGGCGCGCCGGGTCGGCGCGGTAGAATCGGTCGAACAACCTCGGTAGCACGTCCGCTGGAATACCTTCCCCGCTGTTCTCTACCGTCACTGTCACGCCCCTTACGCCTTCAACCATCCGCACGCGCACTTGGCCGCCGGCCGGGGTAAACCTGAGGGCGTTATCCAGCAGGTTCGACAGGGCTCGGCGCAGCATGCCGCGATCGCCGGCTGTTTGCGCGCTGCCTTCGCGTACCAGCGAGACCTGTGCGTCTTCTGCCAGCAACGCGAAAAACTCCAGCAACGTCTCCACTTCATTCGCCAGCGCCAACGGCTCGCACTTGGGTATCAGCAAGCCGTGGTCCGCCTTGGCCAGGTACAGCATGTCATTCACCAACTGCGCCATCCATTGCAGCTCTTCCAAGTTGCTGTGCAGCGCTTCGCGGTAATCCTCCAAGGGGCGCGGTTGGGTCAGGATGACTTGGGTCTGGGTCAGGAGGTTCGACAGAGGCGTGCGCAGTTCATGGGCAATGTCGGCGGAGAAGGCCGACAGGCGTTGGAATGCATCGTCCAAACGCCCCAGCATGGCATTGAAGGCCTGGGCCAGTTCGGCCAATTCCGCCGGCATTTGCTGTTGAGGCAGACGCTGGGTCAAGGAGTGGGCCGAAACACCGGCAGCCACTTCGCCCATGCGCCGCAACGGGCGCAAGCCACTGCGTGCAGCCCAGGCACCGAGCACGGCGGTGGCGAGGGCGGAGAGACCGACGGTGAGCCAGATCAAATGCTGCATGCGTTGCAGGAAGTGCTGGTGGTGGGTGATGTCGAGCACCAGGCTGAGTTGCGGCGAGTCGGGTTGGCCCGCCATCAGCGGCACGTTGTAGACGCGGTAGTCGGTCCCGGCGTTTTGCAGGCTATGCAGTCCAGGGCCCTCGGGCAGTGTGACGCCGGGCGCATCATCAAGCCAACGCTGGCCGCCTGCGGTTATACGCAGGGCGAGTTCGGGCTGGCGATTGAGCTCCACGCGCAACTGTTGCTCGCGCTGGGCAAACAACGCAGGCGAGTTGACCCCCTGCAAGGTACTGCGCAGCGCTACCAACTGGCTGTCGAGTTGCTGCTGGTCCAATTCAATGAAGTGCGCCTCGCTGGCACGGTTAAAGAGTACGCCCGCAAGCAACGAGACCACCGCAGTGCACGCTGCAAACAGCAGGGCCAGGCGGCTGGCCAGGGACAGACGCTGGATCAATGGCTCCGCTCCTCCAGTACATAACCCATGCCGCGCACGGTATGGATCAGTTGGGTGGGGAAGGGATCGTCGACTTTCAGGCGCAGACGCCGGATCGCGACTTCGATGATGTTGGTGTCACTGTCGAAATTCATGTCCCACACCTGGGAGGCAATCAGCGACTTGGGCAGTACTTCGCCCTGGCGGCGCAGCAGCAGTTCCAGCAGGGAGAACTCCTTGGCGGTGAGGTCGATGCGCTGGCCCTCCCGTTCGACGCGGCGGCGGATCAGGTCCAGGCGCAGGTCGGCCAGTTGCAGGGCGGTTTCCTGCGGCGTACTGCTGCCACGGCGCAACAGGCTGCGTATACGCGCCAGCAGTTCGGAGAAGGCGAAGGGCTTGACCAGGTAATCGTCGGCGCCCAGTTCCAGGCCATGCACACGGTCTTCCACGGCATCCCGGGCGGTCAGAAACAGCACCGGGATCTCCAGGCCGGCACTGCGCACCGCTTGCAGGATTTGCCAACCGTCGCGACCGGGCAGCATCACATCCAGGATCAACAGGTCATAATCGCCGGTCAGCGCCAGGTGCTGGCCGCTGGTGCCGTCGGCCACAAGTTCGGTGGTGAAACCAGCCTCGGCCAGGCCTTGGCGCAGATAGTGGCCGGTTTTCGGTTGGTCTTCGACGATCAGCAATTTCATGGGCGGCTCTTGGCAACAGTTAACGAGGGGGCTTTATACCTTGGGGGCCAGGGGAAGGGCGCAACCTGACAAAGTTGTAATCTAGCAGTCAGCTGGCTGGCAGCGGCGCACTCTTAGAGTGCTGTCCAAGCAGATTGCACACTTTTTGGAGAATCGAGATGGCATTGCGTACACCCCTGTTGTTGGCGGGCTGCCTGTTGGCGTTGAGTTTCGATGCCATGGCGGATGCGGCCCATACCTACGCGTTCGGCCAGCCGGCACCGACTGAAAAGGCCACGCGTACTGTGGAAGTGACGCTGCAGGATATTTCCTTTTCGCCCAAGTCCCTGGACGTCAAGGCCGGTGAGACGGTGCGCTTTGTACTGATCAACAAAGGTCAGTTGTTGCATGAATTCAACCTCGGTGACGCGGCGATGCACGCCGAACACCAGAAGGAAATGTTGCAGATGCAGGCCAGCGGCATGCTCACCTCCACGGGGATGGGCAAGATGGATCACAGTGCCATGGGCCACGGTGAAATGGGCGGCATGAAGCACGACGATCCCAACAGCGTATTGGTGGAGCCCGGCAAGACCGCTGAGCTGACCTGGACGTTCACCAAGGCCACCGGCCTGGAGTTTGCCTGCAACCTCCCCGGTCATTACCAGGCGGGCATGGTCGGCAAGCTGACCGTTGAGTAAGGCGTTTCTTAAGGGCGGTGGCAAAGGCTGGTAGACTGGCGCGGTTTATTTAGCCAGGTTTCCGCCATGCATCCCGCAGCCGAACATTCGCCGCTGGGCAAGTCCAGTGAATACATCTCCACCTACACCCCTTCGTTGCTGTTCCCGATTCCACGCGCCGCCAAATGGACCGAGCTGGGCCTGAGCGCCGAGACCCTGCCGTACAAGGGCGTGGACTTCTGGAACTGCTTCGAGTTGTCCTGGTTGCTGCCGTCGGGCAAGCCGGTGGTGGCCATCGGTGAGTTCAGCATCCCGGCCGACTCGCCGAACATCATCGAGTCCAAGTCGTTCAAGCTGTATCTCAACTCGCTCAACCAGACCGCGTTTGCCGATGTGCAAAGCCTGGAAGCGACCCTGCGTACCGACCTCAGTGCCGCCGCCGGCAAGCCTGTTACCGTGCGTATCCGCAGCTTGGCCGACATTGAGGCCGAAGGCGTGATGGCGTTGCCGGGCGTGTGCATTGATGATCTGGATATCAGTGTCAGCAACTACGAACACCCACGCCCGGAGCTGCTGCGTTGCGATGACTCGCGCATTGTCGAGGAGAGCGTGCACAGCCACCTGCTCAAGTCCAACTGCCCGGTCACCAGCCAGCCCGACTGGGGCAGCGTTGTGGTGGAGTACCGCGGTGCGGCGTTGGATCACGGGAGTTTGCTGGAATACCTGGTGAGCTTTCGCCAGCACTCGGATTTCCATGAACAGTGCGTGGAGCGCATTTTCCTCGACCTGCAGCGTTTGCTGAAGCCGGAGAAGTTGACGGTGTATGCGCGCTATGTGCGGCGGGGTGGGTTGGATATCAATCCTTACCGCAGTACTGAGGATGTGGCGTTCCAGAACGTGCGCCTGGCCCGTCAGTAAGCAAAGGTGGGAGGGGGCAGGCCCTCTCCTACCTTTTGGTTCTGCGCCAGGCTTGGGTTCGGGTCAGATCCCCATGTTGCCCAAGGTGATCATGATATTGCGCAGTGTCCCGGAAATCACCGGGTGCTCAGCGTCGAACTCTATGGCAGCTTGACTCACATCGTCGGAAATACTCGGCGTCTGAGTGGCCGGTTCAAGTTCAAGTTGCAATTCAAACTTGGCAATCAAGGCTTGCAGCGCTTCACGTTTTTCTTCCGACAGCGGGGGTTCCTGTTCCAGCTGCCCGCGCAGGATCTCGACCTGTTCTTCCAGTTTTTTGCGATCAGGCATGACGTTCTTCCTTTTATCGATAGGCACTGGCATAGACCACGGCACGCCGTGAAAGGTCTACGGGGTGACCTGTAGATTAATCCACGGGCGCCGACTGTGCATGATCTTGATCAGGGCTTCTCGCCTTTGAGCTGGCGCAGGCTGATGTCGGCCAGGCAGGTGCCGAGTTCCCCGAGGTGATCGATCACCGAGTGTACCCCCAGCCCATAGAGCTCAACGGTGGCTTTGCCGCGCTTGTGCTCGCGTTCCTTGTCGCTCAGCGCCTGCCACTGCTCAGGCGCCAGGCCGCACAGCGAACCACAGGACGCCAGGCCAATGGTCCACAAACCGGCATTCAACCCCGATTGCAGCAAGCGTGGTTCGCCGCTGACCAGTACGCAACCTTCCAGGCGTTCAATGTTGAGTTCCATCAAGGCTTGCCAGCACGCATGAGGGGCGGGCCAGCGGATCGATGAGGGGGATGCGGCCTTGAGCCAGCCGGGCAGTACGGCGGCCAGTGGTGTGGTCACCGAAGGCGGCAGTTCATCCAGCCAGGCACAGGGGATGCCTTGTTCCTTGAGGCTGCGCAGGATTTTCAGGGCGCCGGGTGTGGCTTGGGAGTGCAGGGAGGGTGAATCGGTGCGCGCCTGGGAACCAAAGTCCACCAGGCAACCACTCAGGCCAAACAGAACGGCAGTCAAGGCGGGCGCGTTGGCGATGGCTATCTCGGCGTGAGGCATGTCGACATCCCTGAAATAGCTGTGACGCTATCGGGGCAGGATGACAAGTAGATGACAGGCGGGTTAATTGTAGGAAAATTGTCCATTTGTGTTAGGACGATTCCTAGAAGCTGCCTAATTGGACACTTCCGTCATATACTGACGGCCTTATTCAGGGCATAGCGCCCATGACAGACCATTCAAGGAGCAAAAGCTATGCGCTGGAGCCACTACTTCGCTCAGCTGTCGGTGTGTGCCACTGTCCTGCTGGCGCCTTTCGCTGCACAGGCTGCATCGGAAGATGATCCATGGGAAAGCGTCAACCGCCCGATCTTCACCTTCAACGACACCGTTGATACCTACGCCCTCAAGCCATTGGCCCAAGGCTATCAGTGGATCACCCCGCAATTTGTCGAAGATGGTATCCATAACTTCTTCCGCAATATCGGTGACGTCGGCAACCTGGCCAACAACGTGCTGCAGCTCAAACCCCACAATGCCGGGGTCGACACTGCGCGCTTGCTGGTTAACACCACCTTCGGCGTGCTGGGCTTTATCGACGTAGGCACCAAAATGGGGCTGCAACGCAGTGATGAAGACTTCGGCCAGACCCTGGGTTACTGGGGCGTGGGCAGCGGTCCCTACGTGATGATCCCGCTGCTGGGCCCGAGCACCTTGCGTGACGCGCCGTCCAAATACGTGGACAGCTACACCCAACCGTACCGCTATATGAACGATATCGGCTGGCGCAACAGCACCATGGGCCTGAACATCGTTGACACCCGTGCCAGCCTGCTCGACAGCGAGAAGCTGATCACCGGCGACAAGTACACCTTTATCCGCAATGCTTACCTGCAGAACCGCGAGTTCAAGGTCAAGGACGGCAAGGTCGTCGACGACTTTTAAGCTGTGATGTTTTGAAATGAAAAAAAGGCGACTTGGCGGTCGCCTTTTTTGTGCGCGGGTTTCAGCGCATTTTCAGGATCTTAAGCCCCAGTTGTTGCCCGTCGCTCGCCGTTTTGGTCCAGACCACTTCCGTGTCAGCCTCCAGACCCTTGAGCGCCGCGTGCTCTGAATCAATGCGCACGGTGAGCAGGTCCCCCACGGTGAACTGGCGCGGTGCCTGCACCTGCATCCCGGAGCTGGAAAGGTCCACACAAACCCCGGCAAACTCCTGGCCTTCGTGGAGCAACGATACTTCGGCATCCACCCGCATGCGGATGAAATCGCGTTTTTCGGCGTAGTCGCGCTCGTGTTCACCCATCGGTTCCATCCTTACTTTGTGTTGTGGTCTTGGCTGTTCTTATAACTCCCGGTGATTTGCGATGTAAAGACGCCCGGCGACCATCGGCATGAGCTTGAAACCCCTGGCGGATGGGAGTACCGTCTGCGCCTTAGAAGGGCACCTCTGCTTTACGGTTGTGCATGGGAAAAATCCCATTGCGTTGTAGGACAGAGAGGCTAGAAAGCGAATCCAGTACGTGAGTCCGGCCATTGCCGAGCCGCCTACGCCAACCTAATTCTGGCGCCGTTTGCCCACATGCAAAAAACCAGTGCCACGCTGCTGATAATCGATGACGACGAAGTAGTGCGCGCGAGCCTTGCGGCCTACTTGGAAGACAGTGGCTTCAGCGTCCTGCAGGCCAGTAATGGCCAACAGGGTCTCCAGGTATTCGAGCGCGACCAGCCCGACCTCGTGATCTGCGACCTGCGCATGCCCCAGATGGGCGGCCTGGAGCTGATTCGCCAGGTGACTGAGCTTGCCCCGCAGACGCCGGTGATTGTCGTGTCCGGTGCGGGCGTCATGAACGATGCCGTCGAGGCGTTGCGTCTGGGCGCTGCCGACTACCTGATCAAGCCCCTCGAAGACCTGGCGGTACTGGAGCACTCTGTGCGCCGCGCCTTGGATCGTGCGCGCCTGCTGGTAGAGAACCAGCGCTACCGCGAAAAGCTCGAAACCGCCAACCGCGAACTCGAAGCCAGCCTTAACCTGCTCCAGGAAGACCAGAACGCCGGTCGCCAGGTGCAGATGAACATGCTGCCGGTCAGCCCCTGGAGCATCGACGAATTCCAGTTTGCTCACCAGATCATCCCGTCGTTGTATCTGTCGGGCGATTTTGTCGATTATTTCCGTGTAGACGAGCGTCGTGTCGCGTTCTACCTGGCCGATGTCTCCGGCCATGGAGCTTCCTCTGCTTTTGTCACCGTGTTGTTGAAGTTCATGACCACACGGTTGTTATTCGAATCCAAGCGCAATGGCACCTTGCCGGAGTTCACCCCCTCCGAGGTGCTGGGCCACATCAACCGAGGCCTGATCAGCTGCAAGCTGGGCAAGCACGTGACGATGGTGGGCGGCGTGATTGATGAAGAAACCGGTCTTTTGACCTACAGCATCGGCGGTCACCTGCCGATGCCTGTTTTATACACTCCCGACAGTGTGCGTTACTTGGAAGGGCGTGGTCTGCCCGTAGGCTTGTTCAATGAAGCCACCTATGAAGACCACATCCTGGAGCTGCCGCCGACGTTCAGCCTGACGCTGATGTCCGATGGCATCCTGGACCTTCTTCCAGAGCCTACACTCAAAGAGAAAGAAGCCGCCTTGCCCCAAAAGGTCAAGTCGGCGGGCGGCAGCCTGGATGGCCTGCGGCAGGTTTTTGGATTGGCCACGCTAGGGGAGATGCCGGATGATATCGCCCTATTGGTGTTGAGCAGGAATCTTTGATGAGTACCGGAAGAATCCAATTCGCCGAGCAAGACGGGACCTTCGTCCTGAAGTTTGTCGGTGAAGTGCGCCTGACCTTGTGTTCGGCGCTGGATGCGACGATTGAGCGGATTTTCACGGCGTTGAATTTCTCGGCGATCGTGATCGATCTGACCGAAACCCGCAGCATCGATAGCACCACCCTTGGGCTGTTGGCCAAGTTGTCCATTCTGTCTCGGCAGAAGGTTGGCCTGCTGCCGACCGTCGTCACCACCCACGAAGACATCACCCGTCTGTTGCAGTCCATGGGCTTCGACCAAGTGTTCAACATCGTTGATCGCCCGATTCCGTGCCCGGAGTGCCTCACCGACCTGCCGTCCCAGGACCAGTCCGAGGAAGTCGTACGGGTCAAGGTGTTGGAAGCGCACAAGATCCTGATGGGCCTCAACGAGTCCAACCGCGAAGCTTTCCACGACCTCGTCAACGCCCTCGAGCGTCACTGATCCGTCTGTCGAACACATGCCAATTGTGGGAGGGGGCTTGCCCCCGATAGCGCCGTGTCAGTCAGCACATTCATAACGGACTCACCGCTATCGGGAGCAAGCCCCCTCCCACAGTTGAACTGAGATCGGCTTGAGACAAAAAAAGGGCGGCATCCTCACAGATACCGCCCTTTTTGCCGCCTCCGCCGTTTACAGCTTGGCGGACAACAGTGCCTCAAGCTTCTCCTGGTCCCGAGCAAACTGACGAATCCCCTCCGCCAGCTTCTCAGTCGCCATCGCATCCTCGTTGGACTCCCAACGGAACTGCGCTTCAGTCAGATGCACCCGCGCTTCCCCGGCATGCCCTGGCGACAACTTGCGCTCCAGCTTGCCTTCATCCGCCGCCAGCTTCTCCAGCAGGTCCGGGCTGATGGTCAGGCGATCACAGCCGGCCAGCTCTTCAATCTGGCTCAGGTTACGGAAACTCGCACCCATCACCACGGTCTTGTAGCCATTAGCCTTGTAGTAGTTGTAGATGCGCGTCACCGACTGCACGCCCGGATCATCAGCGCCGGTGTAGTCGTTGCCATTGGCTTTCTTGTACCAGTCGTAGATACGGCCTACGAACGGTGAAATCAGGAACACGCCGGCTTCTGCGCACGCCACAGCCTGGGCAAACGAGAACAGCAGGGTCAGGTTGGTCTGGATGCCTTCTTTTTCCAGCTTCTCCGCCGCGCGGATGCCTTCCCAGGTGGACGCGATCTTGATCAGCACGCGGTCACGGCTAACCCCAGCTTTGTCGTACAGGTCGATCAGACGGTGCGCACGCTTGAGTACGGCGTCAGTGTCGAACGACAGACGGGCGTCCACCTCGGTGGAGATGCGCCCCGGTACTACTTTAAGGATCTCTTGACCCACGGCCACCGCGAAACGGTCGCTGGCCAGGCCGACATCGCCGTTGCAGTCCTGCACACACTCATCCAGCAGCTTGGCATAGCCCGGAATCGACGCGGCCTTGAGCAGCAGGGAAGGGTTGGTAGTGGCATCTTGGGGCTTGAGCTTGGCGAGGGTAGAAAAATCGCCGGTATCAGCTACGACAGTAGTGAATTGCTTGAGTTGTTCCAGCTTGGAAGTCATGGGCGTGCTCTGTCCTATGGGTCTGATGACATTACCCGAGCGCCGACAGGCGCTCAAGGGCGCAAATGCGTTCGATCGTTTGCGAGGGCAACAACCTGAAAACAGCCGTTTGAATGCCCGGCCGTACTGCTGAATAGGAGGCCAGAACGGCCGACAGGTTCAACCCAACTGCCCGATGTAGGATATCGCCTTCATGCCAACTGAGGCCCTCCCTGGCACACACCGCACCAAATGTGGGAGGGAGCTTGCTCCCGACGGCAGTATGTCAGCTCATCCAATAACCAACTGACCCCCTGCAAGCTATCCCATCAACGCCCTTCCAACAAAGCTCCAGCCTGATCCAGCAATGCCAACGGATCCGCAGCCTTATGAATATCCACCGACAACAACTGCCTGAATCTGCGCGCCCCAGGAAAACCGGTGCCCAACCCCAACACATGCCGCGTAATGTGATGCATCGTCCCGCCGGTCTCCAAATGCTCAGCAATATAAGGCCGCAACTGCGCCAACGCCTCAGCTCGGCTGATCACCGGCGCTTCACTGCCAAACAACTGCTGATCCACCTCCGCCAGCAGATACGGATTGTGATAAGCCTCCCGGCCCAGCATCACCCCGTCAAACGTCTGCAAATGCTCCTGGCACTGCTCCAGCGTCTTGATCCCGCCGTTGAGAACAATTTCCAGCTCGGGGAAGTCCCGCTTCAACTGTGCCGCTACGTCATAACGCAACGGCGGAATGTCGCGGTTTTCCTTCGGTGACAAGCCCTCAAGAATCGCAATCCGCGCATGCACGGTAAAACTGGTGCAGCCGGCGTCCTTCACCGTCCCGACGAAATCACACAGCTCGGCGTAACTATCCCGACCATTGATCCCGATACGGTGCTTCACCGTCACCGGAATCGACACTGCATCACGCATCGCCTTCACGCAATCGGCCACCAGGGCCGGGTGAGCCATCAGGATCGCGCCGATCATGTTGTTCTGCACCCGGTCGCTCGGGCAGCCGACGTTCAGGTTCACCTCGTCGTAACCGGCGGCTTCGGCCATACGGGCACAGGCGGCCAGGTCGGCGGGGACACTGCCGCCCAGCTGGAGCGCCAGAGGGTGCTCGGCTTCGTTATGGCGCAGGAAGCGATCGTGGTCACCGTGGAGGATCGCGCCAGTGGTGACCATCTCGGTGTAGAGCAGGGCGTGCTTGGAGAGCAGGCGCAGGAAGAACCGGCAGTGGCGGTCGGTCCAATCCATCATCGGTGCGACGGAAAAGCGGCGGGAGAGGGGAGCGGTTTGTGGGGGCATTGGGAATCTGAGTCAACGAGGCGAATGGTGGGCAGTTTATCAGGGATGCATCGTGGGTGTAGGGGAGGCGTGGTATGCGCCCGAAGTGTATGCGGGTAATTGTGGCATGTGAAATTCGTCTCTGAGGATCTGAAGGTGGTCATTGCGCGGTATATCGTAGTCGGTGTCGATTACGCGCTGCGCCCTTTTTCCAGGCGGAAGCGTAGGCGCTTCACCTCAATGATTCTGAAATGAGACGCGGCGCTTCTGTTCTCGTCTGCTTGGGCGGCATCCCAGCGCTCCATCGCTTTGGGCATTCAGCAACTGATCGAGTTGAGCTCTCTGCTTGTCGACCGAGCTCAAGAGCAAGTCGAAGCGACGTCCAGCACGGCCACAGCCTGACACCCGACCCTGCCGCCTTACCCCAAGAAGGCGGCAACCTGACCCCCCTTTTGGCTCAGCAGTTAGCAGGCTTACTGCGTCGGCAGCGCTCAGAGCAATAACGAACCTCCTCCCAGCAGCGCGTCCATTTCTTCCTCCAAGTGAAGGGAAGGCCGCAGGTAAGGCAGGTTTTTACTGGAAGCTCACTCTTTTTCAAAATTGTTCACCTTCAACTGCCTTGCGGGTACCCACGTGGCGATCTAATGACCGTTGGCTTTGCGACCTCCCTCATTAGCTCCTACTGCCATAGCCGCGCAAAAATGCTCTAAGTAAATCGCGAGGCCACTGCAGAACATACGCATCATGATGATAGCTATACGCTATCATGGCGGTGCGTATTGCTAACTGGATGACCTTTCTGCGTCGACGTATCGTCAAGGCATCAAGCGTAATGGGCTGGTAGTACCGTTCGCTTCTTCCAAATCAACAAAGGCCTGTACAGGTCATATTTTCGAGCTAGCCATGAAGAAAACGCTGTCGTTGGCCACACGCATAGGGCTTAGTTTCGCAGCCATCCTGGCGCTGCTCATGTTGATAACCGCCATCGGCATTCACCGCGTTGCGTTCATTGACTCCACCTTGGAAGACGTCAGCGAAAATGCCGCCAAGGTGCAGCGCTATGCAATCAATTTTCGAGGCAGTGTCCATAACCGAGCCATCGCTATTCGGGATGCTGTGCTGGTGACGACTGATACGGATTTGGCAAAACACTTATCGGAGGTCACAGCCTTGGAAAAGGCCTACTCCGACTCGGCGGCTCCAATGGATCAGTTGTTCAAGGGCGCAAGCGTAACAGGCGAGGAGGTTCGATTACTGAGCGCTATCAAGGACATCGAACAACAAACCCTTAACTCCACCAGGGCGGTAATCTCCCTGCGCCAAGCGGGTGACATACCTGGAGCTCAGGCGCTGCTGATGCGTCAAACGTCTTTGGATTACAGTGAGTGGCTGAAACGCGTCAATGCACTGATCGACTACGAGGAAGCATCAATCAAGGCAAAGCTGGGCGCAGTGCAGGCAACCGCCAGTCAGTTCAGTACGCTGATGCTTATAGCGACAGGTATTGCTTTGCTGCTGAGCATCACGTTGTCGGCTGTAATTATTCACTTCGTTAAATCCACGCTGGGTGCTGAGCCCACAGACGTTGCATTGGCCATCGAGCGACTGGCAGCTGGTGATCTGAATCAGACGATTTCCACAGATTATCCCGGCAGTGTGATGGGCGTCCTGAAAAACGCGCTAGGCCATCTCGGAGAGACTATTCAGCAAGTACGTAAGGCGGCCCAAGAGGTCAATCACTCCTCCACCCAGTTGTCTGCCGCATCATCGGCTAACAATGAGCAGACCAGCTTACAAACCCGCGAAGCCGAGCAGGTGGCCGCAGCCATAATGCAAATGGCGGCGACGGTTAATGAAGTATCTGGATATGCCGCGCAGGCAGCTGACGCCTCCCGGTTGGCTGATACTGAAGTGGGAAGTGGGAACAAGCTGGTTGCAAGTACCACGCTTGCCATTGAACAGTTGGCAGTAACGCTTGAGCAAACCACTGCTACCGTGAACCAGGTGTCCAAACACAGTGAAAATATCGCGTCGGTGATCGACGTCATCAACGCTATCGCCTCGCAAACCAATTTGCTTGCCTTGAACGCTGCCATTGAGGCAGCGAGAGCTGGGGAGCACGGGCGTGGGTTTGCGGTGGTAGCTGACGAAGTACGTTCTTTGGCCAATCGTACACAGCAGTCGACCGAGGAAATTCGGGAGATGATCAGTACGCTGCAATTGGGTACCGAAACGGCATCCCAAACTATGCGCGATAGTTGCGAGCTAGCGAGCCAAACGGTCACACAAACCCGCAGTGCGCAGCATGCATTGGCAAGGATCAGCGAGCAGGTTGCCGCAATCAGTCATATGAACGCCCAGATCGCGAGCGCCTCCGTGCAGCAGAGTAGCGTGACCGATGAGGTCGCTGAAAATATCAACCGCATTCATGGTTCGACTGTTGAGTCTGCCAACGGCGCGCGCCAAGTGGCGGCAGCTAGCATCGAGCTATCAGGTTTGGCGGATCGTCTTACCGCTAAAGTGGCGTTCTTCTCTGCGGCTTAGTGGATTCAGGACAGCTTTTCACTGCTGCACTGACGTCTATGCGCGACTGCTGGGCTACTCAGAAGTTTAACTGGCCACGCAGGATTCTCGGTCGAAGTAAGACAGAACATGCCAACTTATCTTAATGGGGCTGCTACATGGAGTCTTGCTGAGGGCGTCTGCATGCCGTCAGCGGGGGCTGTTTCCTTCAAGTTTTCGAGTTAATGATAGCTGGCCACCAGTGAGCCTCATCAACTTTGAACTAATCATTACCAGAGTCTCCCTAATGCCGTGAAGGTTGCCTCAAGCCCAGGTTTATTCTGGGTTACTCAATCACACACGAAGGTTTGGTGAATCATGAAGAGCGAACAGGTAGAAGGTGTTGTTGAAAAGGTTGCCGGCAAAGCGCAGAGCGCAGTTGGGAAACTGTTTGGTGATTCGAAGCTGGAAGCTGAAGGTGCTGGTCGGCAAGCAGCTGGACAGCTGACACAAACCTATGGCGACGCACTGGACAGCGTATCTACATTCGTTAAAGAAAAACCAGTTGCGGCAATCGCGATTGGTGCAGTTGCCCTGTTGGTTCTAGACCGTCTTTTTCGTCGCTGAGTGAGGAAGAAGGGACGTTCCGACAGGGGCGCTCCCTTTTGCGTTTATTCACCCCCGCCCCCTAGATTTTTCCATCAGCGGGCTTCTGGGGCGCGGGCAGGTATGCACGACTCAATTCCATCCGCGCACCGCGTCTGAATTACTACGAGGCTATTGGACCACTTAGCTCGTGGAAATGGACACTGGAGGGGCTGTCCCCCAGCATAGAGTCATAATCCCTTAGGGAAATATTTGCTCACGTTCAAGTAACTACTGCGAGCTGACGCCGAGAGCGTCATGCAATGAATGCATGCTCACATGCGCAACCTCTCCACTTTCCATCTCTATCAAACTCAACGCGCCGTCCGAAAAAGAACAACCTGTATCGATATAAACGACATTGCCCAATGCGTGCACATGAGGGACTGTCGAGTGGCCCACATATAACCTATCCAAACCTGTGATCGGTGCTAGGTTTTGCTGCTCTATTTTTTCCCTGGCATAGAGTGCGGTTTTCAACGCTAGTTGTTGCGTGGTTTTCCCTCGCACTCCACTGATAGCGTCTTTGGCGTCTTGCCAACTATGGGTAGCACATGAAAGAAACGCTTCAGCATGGACGATGCCGACTTTTCGACCATCCGCTAAGCCGATCTCAATCATTACTGGGAGCGTTTGCAGTGCGTTGTAAATCTCGCTCTGGACACTGGGTGACAGCGCGTAAAGCCACGCTCCGCCGTTTCGTGTGTGCCTGTTGATGTCGCCACGACCGCAGAGGCAATCAAGAAGCATCTGTTCGTGGTTACCGCGTACGCCGTAAAACCAGGGTTCGCTGAGCCACTTCAATACGTCTATAGAGTCAGGGCCTCTATCAATAAGGTCGCCCACACAAAACAAGCGATCCTGTAGTGTGTTGAAGTTTACTTTTTTCATGAGTGACGCGAGTAGCTTGAAATGCCCGTGAATATCACCCACCACGAAGTCGCGGCCCTTTGGGTTGGATTCAAATACTTCGATGGTGTACATGTTCAGGGCTTCGATGGGGTGGACATTGACGGACTATATCATTGCCAACGCCTCCGAAAACCTGGCATCCCCGCCAAGGCGGCAACCTGAACCCTCCCTGACAGCCAGCAAAGTTTCATAATTCCCTACACCGTTGAGGTCTACGATCTTGCTCAAGAGAGGCCCCCCGCGCCTCCAGCTCCTAGGGAACTGAAAAATGATCTCGAACCTCGTCAAAGTCGCGATGATTGCTGGCACGTTGCTGTTGGGTGCTTGCTCATCGGGTTCGTCCGGCGCGAGCAGTGACCCTTGCTTTTCAGGCGGATGCCAGGCGTTTGGGGACCACAGCCCCAGCAAGGCCGCAAAGATGAATTTTGGCGGCAGTGGGCTGGGGAGTAGTTATGGGGAGTATGGGTCGGGGCTGTTGCATGATGATTGATGGCGCATCGCATATAGCCCGGCGGGGCAAGCGCCCTTGTCGCTGGGGGAGGTGAGTCAGCCCGTTACCACAACCCCTTTATGGAAAATCTCGCGCCTGGCGCGGCGGCTGATGTTTTCATGTTTGCTTGACGTGTAGATTTCGTCAAAGCGAGCGCGATCAACGCCGTCGTAGTTGCCAAGTTCTTGCAGCACCCTCCGGTCGTAATCCTCTTCGATCATGAACCGGAAAATCTCCCGCCTATAATAGAACCCAAATTGAAACGCCAGCACCTCGGACAAGTAATCCGTTGGCGAGAGAAAGCAGTTTTCCAGGTCGATGGCCTTGGCGTGCGTCGGCTGCTCCAGGTTGATCATCACATTGTTTGCCCAGAAGTCCATGTGCACTACGCCTTTGCTATGCAGGCAGCGCAACAGTTTGAACGACGCGGTGATCAGGCTCTGAATGTCACGCTCCTGCTTGAGCCATTCCAGGCCATTAAGGTAACCCTCCAGCATCTCGGTAAAGATGAAGAATTCCTGGATCAGGCCAAGCGCTGACTTTCGGTAACCGAACCCATACAAGCCAGCAATCGGTGCACCGCGTTTCTGGGCGCCGAGGGTGTTGATGACCTCTTCGACCGGCCAGTCAAACGCACCGTCTCGCTTGGCGCGCCCGAAAGTCACTCGCAATTTGGGTCTGAGGCTGTCCAGCGGCTGGGATTTGGCGAACAGGGTGGCTTCCTTCCCTTTGAGCGGTGCGCTGATGCGGTCTGTCAGTTGGTGTCGCGTGTCGATCAGGTCCTGAATCGCCTGCTGCGTTCTGTGGTCGGTGGGAGCGATGGTGAAGATTGTCGCGTTGCGATGAGTGAGTGTCATCGGAAAACTCTGCAATACACCTGTGTCAGGAAAGCTCACAGCACGTCCTTGTCATTTGGAATAAACATGACGGACATGTTACAGCTTGTGCTTATTGGATCCAACCTGAACCTTGGCTGAACGGAAGTAAAACAGCCTCCATTACACCGATTGTTCGCTGTTCCTGACGATTGAAGTGTGCTTACAGGCCCGGGGCGCTTAATGCCCTCCCTGCATTCGCCGTGCTATCAAGTAGATGCCGAGCCCAACCAGCGCCGTGGCTGCGCCTATGTAGCCGGTGCTGGTCCAGCCGTATCCAGCTGTAATCGCCATCCCGCCAAACCACGGCCCCAGTGCGTTCGCCAGATTGAACGCCGCGTGGTTCGATGCCGCTGCGAGGCTTGGCGCTTCGTGGGCGATGTCCATCAGACGGATCTGCAACGGCGCGGCCAACGACACCATGGTGCCCACCAGACCCATGCTCAGCAGCACGCCCCATAGCGAGGACGCCGCGAGGGGGAAGAACAGCAACACGGCCATCGACCACACCAGAATCCAACCCACCGCGCGAAACTGCATGCGATCAAACAGCTTGCCGCCGGCGATGTTGCCGATAATCCCGCCCACGCCAAACGCTGCCAGACCAAATGGAATCCACTGCGGCGACACTTTGGTCACTTCCAGCATGGTCGGCGCCAGGTAGCTGAACACGCAGAACATGCCGGCAAAACCGATGGCACCAATCGACAGGGCCATCCACACCTGGGGTTTGGTGAAGGCGCGCAGTTCCTTGCGTGGGTCGCTGCGTTGTTCGTCGTGGCGATGGGGCACGAATTGCCAGACCAGGGCGATGGTGCACAGGGCGATCACGCTCACCAGTGCAAACGCCGAGCGCCAGCCCAAGTGCTGGCCGAGGAAGGTGGCGATTGGGTTGCCGAGCAGCATTGCGAGGGTCAGGCCCATCATCACCCGCGCTACGGCGCCGGCGCGTTTGTCGTTGGGCACCATGCTCGAGGCGACCACCGCGGCAATGCCGAAGTAGGCGCCGTGGGGCAGGCCGCTGATAAAGCGGAACGCCACCAGTGAGCCGAAGGTCGGGGTGAAGGCGGTGGCGAGGTTGCCCAGGGCATACAGGCCCATCAGCAACAGCAGCATATGTTTGCGCAGCAGCTTGGCGCCGAGGATGGCCAGCAGTGGGGCGCCGACCATCACGCCCAATGCATAGGCGCTGATGGCGTGGCCGACTTGGGGTTCGCTTAAACCCAGGTTCTGGGCGATGTCGGGCATCAAACCCATGATTGCGAATTCGCCGGTACCGATAGCGAAAGCGCCCACGGCCATGGCAGCTTCCATTTTTGCGGCGCTGCGCGCGGGCAGCACATGCCCGGGAGTTTGGTGGATAGACATGGATCGCTCTGTGTTGAAGGGTGATACGGGGGAAAGCCGCCGATGCTACGCAAGCAGCGACGAAGGTGTCTAGAACAGCCTTTTTTGGCAGAGTTCAGTTTCATTAAACACCCTGTGACCCCACGTCACGCTTGCCACGCTTGACATCCGCGCGTTAAAACCCGCGATTTAGAACTGTCAATTGGCCAAACGACGCATAAACGCCGTTTAGCGTGATATTCTGCGCGCCGTCTTGGTCTAGTCTTTCCTCGGTACGTACATCCGTATACGTCCCGGCGGTTGGCTGTCGCCCAGGTAGCTGAAGCCAATAATGATAAGAAGTCAGCGCAGAAGGGACATAAAAGTGAGGTCGATACGTCGGCCTTGTGTGCCCACCCTGCGGTCCCCGAGTGACTGTGCAAACCCCGCGGTGCGTTGCCTGGCGCAGCGTGATTGAGGGTTGCCCATGATCAGGGGCGGTGGGGCGGATGGCGTTTTATCATAGGTGCTACTGATGTTTAAAAAAGTAAACACTGCCCTGCTGGGGCTGGCTTTGTCGATGGGGATCACGTCCGTTCACGCGGAAGAGGCAAAGAAAGTCGATGTGCTGCTGATCGGCGGCGGCATCATGAGTGCAACCCTGGGTGTCTGGCTTAACGAACTGGAGCCGGGCTGGTCGATGGAAATGGTCGAGCGTCTCGACGGCGTCGCCGAAGAAAGCTCCAACGGCTGGAACAACGCCGGTACCGGTCACTCGGCCCTGGCTGAGTTGAACTACACCCCGGAAGACAAGAACGGCAACGTTGAGATCCCGAAAGCGGTCGAGATCAACGAAGCGTTCCAGATCTCCCGTCAGTTCTGGTCCTGGCAGGTCCAGCAGGGTGTGCTGAAGAACCCGCGTTCGTTCATCAACGCCACACCGCACATGAGTTTTGTGTGGGGCGATGACAACATCAAGTTCCTCAAGAAGCGCTACGAAGCCCTGCAAGCGAGCCCGCTGTTTGCCGGCATGCAGTACTCCGAAGACCCGGCGCAGATCGCCAAATGGGTTCCGCTGATGATGGAAGGGCGTGACCCGAACCAGAAAATCGCGGCTACCTGGAGCCCGCTGGGTACCGACATGAACTTCGGCGAGATTACCCGCCAGTTCGTCGCTCACCTGCAAACCACGCCTAAGTTCGACCTGAAACTGTCGAGCGAAGTGCAGGACATCACCAAGAACGCCGACGGCTCGTGGCGTGTCAGCTACAAAAACCTGAAAGACGGCACCAAGACTGAAACCGACGCCAAGTTCGTGTTCATCGGCGCCGGCGGCGGTGCACTGCACCTGCTGCAAAAGTCGGGCATTCCTGAGGCCAAGGAATACGCAGGCTTCCCGGTCGGCGGCTCGTTCCTGGTGACCGATAACCCAACCGTCGCCGAGCAGCACCTGGCCAAGGCCTACGGCAAGGCTTCGGTTGGCGCGCCACCGATGTCGGTTCCGCACCTGGACACCCGCGTGCTGGATGGCAAGCGCGTGATTCTGTTTGGCCCATTCGCCACCTTCTCGACCAAGTTCCTGAAAGAAGGCTCGTACCTGGACCTGCTGACCAGCACCACCACCCACAACATCTGGCCAATGACCAAAGTCGGTATTCGTGAATACCCACTGGTCGAGTACCTCGCCGGCCAACTGATGCTGTCGGATGACGACCGCTTCAAGGCGCTGCAAGAGTACTTCCCGAACGCCAAGCAATCCGACTGGCGCCTGTGGCAAGCCGGTCAGCGCGTGCAGATCATCAAGCGTGACGAAGAACAGGGCGGCGTCCTGAAACTCGGTACCGAAGTGGTCAGCTCCGCCGACAACACCATTGCAGGCCTGTTGGGTGCATCGCCAGGCGCGTCCACCGCGGCTCCGATCATGCTGACCGTGCTGCAGAAAGTGTTCAAGGACAAGGTCGCGACCCCTGAGTGGCAGGCAAAACTGCACCAGATCGTACCGAGCTACGGCACCAAGCTGAACGACAGTCCTGAGGCTGTTGCCAAGGAATGGGCCTACACCGCCAATATCCTGCAACTGCCTGCACCGCCCGCGATTCCGCAACAGGCTGCTCCTAAGGCCACCGAGGCCGCCAAGCCTGCGGCTGAGCCGAGCAAGCCGGCGTCTGACCTGGCGCTGTAAGCTGCTGGCGAGGCCCTGAGTCAGGACCTTACCGCTAACAAAAAGCCCGCTGAACCGGTAACGGTCAGCGGGCTTTTTTATGGGGTCAAGTGCGAGAGCGCTCGACAGGCGGCAGTTCAACCGTACGCTCGGCGGCGGCCAGCGCTGCCTTCAAGCCAGCCTGGTCCAGCGCGACGCAATAGGCAGGCTTGCCGCGTTCCAACCGCCAGCTCTCATCCAGGCTACCGGCATCCACGGCGTCGAAACCCAATTCGTCGAGTAGCGTGATGACGCGTGCCTTCGCTGCGTCGTCATCCGCTGCCACCGGCAACGCTCGGCGGTCGGGTGCACCGTGGGGGCGGGCGTCCTGCGTCAGGTCGGGAGCGAAGATCGCGTTGAACACTTTCACCACATGTGAATGGGGCAAATGCTCGGCGAGCAACCGGCTGGTAGTGGTTTCAAAGCGATCCAGTACCGGGATATGGCCGTCGCGGTTCGGGTAATAATTATTGGCGTCCATCACGGTCTTGCCCTCCAGCCATTGCGCCGGGACGCTGCGGTAATGCTCCAGGGGGATCGCCACGAGCACCACATCGCCGAATTTGGCGGCGTCGTCGGCACTGCCCACCTGCACGCCGAGTATGCCGCTCACTACGCTGCTCATGGTGTGGGGGCCACGGGAGTTGCTCAACATCACTTCGTGCCCGGCCGCCAGCGCCAGTTGGGCCACGGCGCGCCCGATAAAGCCTGCTCCAATAACACCAATCTTCATGGTCTTGCTCCAATGAATGGGGGAGCGGTTATGATGATTGGCAACCAATCGGCGATAAATAGTCGTTTTGGTGTGGATGTTGTTACTGGGAGTAGGGAATGATGGATCGCCTGTCGAGCATGAATGCCTTTGTGATGGCTGCAGAGTTGGGCTCGTACGCGCGGGCTGCCGAGCGCTTGAGCATATCGCCGCAGATGGTGGCCAAGCATGTCACCGCGCTGGAGCAGCGCCTGGGCGCTCGCTTACTTAACCGCACCACACGAAGGCAAAGCCTGACGGAACTGGGGAGCGCGTACTACGAGCGTTGCAAACATATCCTGGTAGAAGCCGAGGCTGCCGATTCACTGGCGCAGATCATGAACGACACACCGCGCGGCAAGCTGAAAATCACCGCTCCCGTCACCTTCGGTTCCTACAGCCTGATGCCGTTGATTACCGGGTTCCTGCGCGACAACCCGGATGTGGAAATTGACTTGCACCTGACCGACCGTTTCGTGGACCTGGTGGAGGAGGGCTATGAAGCCGCTTTTCGTATCGGCCCCCTGGCGACCACGGGTCTGACAGCCAGGCCACTGGCACCTTACCGTCTGGTGGTCTGTGCTTCGCCGGAATACCTGGCGGCACGTGGTACCCCGAAGGCCCCGGCGGATCTTGAGCATCACGAATGCCTCGGCTACGCCTTCTGGTCGCGGCCGGTAGACCGCGAGTGGGTACTTTACGACGGGGCGACCCCACACAAGGTTCAGGTCGCCAGCCGTTTGCAGATCAACGAAAGCCGCGCCTTGATGTCGGCTGCGCTGGATGGTTTTGGCATCGTGCTCGGTTCGGAGGACTTCTTGCGCGAGGCGTTGGCCAGAGGCGAATTGGTGAGAGTGCTGCCGGACTTTGAAGCGCCGAGCCGGCCGATGCACCTTGTCTACACGGCGAACCGCCAGCGTACGGCCAAGCTGAGACGTTTTGTCGAAGCGGTGTTGAGAAGCTTCGGTCACCCTTGATGCGTGCTGCTTCAGCAATCCGACAGACACAACCTGTTAAAAAAGTACCCAGGCCTGAGCAGGAGCACGGCTGAAACACGGGGGCATTTTTACCGGTGCAGGTGTTGGGCGATAACGCCCGAGGGGGTTGTATGTTGTTACGTTACGCGGCATTAGCGGCAGTTGTGGTCGCGGCGTCCGGGTGTGTGCAGGAGCGCGTGGTGCATGAGCGACGGCCTGTACAGCGTGAATATGTCGAGGTGGTTGCGCCACAACCGCCGCCGGCCCAGATCATCGAAGTCGAGCCTGCCGTACGTGAAGGTTACATATGGTCACGTGGTTACTGGCGCTGGGAAGGCGGGCGCTACGTTGCTGTACACGGCCATTGGGAGCCGGTGCGCGAAGGCTATCGTTATGTGCATCCGCATTGGGTGCAGCGCAATGATGGTTACCACTGGCAGGTGGGTGGCTGGGTTCGTTGAACCCCGACTAGGAGGGCTTCTTTGTACCCAGGAGCCGTACTTCCCGCAGCAGCGCGGCACCGAGTTGATCGGTGCCCAGTTCCTTGTATCCCACGGCCTTGACCTCTCCATTCTCTTCGGCCTGGATGATGATCACCGGTGTCTCTTTGCCGCTGGCTTCGTCGATGTGAAAAGCGTATTGGGGAATATCCACCTTGATCGGCGTACCCGCCGCTTTGCCTTTCACATTGATCAGGAACGCTGCGCAGCCGGTGTCGACATCCACACTGGTGGCAGAGCGCCCGCTGACGAAGCAACTCTTCGGCAGGTCGGGCCAGATGATCTCGGCCAGGGCGAGGGACGGCGTCAGGGCCAGGGCAGCAAGAAGAAGCGTGCGCACGTGGGGCTTTCTCTCGAACAGGGATTAGCGCGACTTTTACCAAAGCCTGCCCGTCGCCGCAATGTTCCGGCTCAGCCCAGACGCTTCATGCCCGCTGCCTTGGCCGCATTGAGGTCAAAGGTGGCGGTGTATTCGCACCCGGCGGCGTGGGCGCAGCGCTCTATCAGGCAGTCGGCGAAATCGGCGTTGTTGGCCGTGAACCGTCGAAGCGCCTGCCAGATGACTTCGGCATGTTCGATGGTCAATTCACGGGTGCGCAGCAGGGTTTCCAGAACGACGACGATGTCATTTTTGGCGGATTGGTAGCAGCTCTGTAATACCCACACCAGCTCCACCACGGAGACCAGGCTGACAAACCCTGGCGAAAGTGTGGTGAGGGACTCGATCAACTCGGATGCCTTGGGGGATTGAACGGGATCATCCTGGGTGACGTAGCGCACCAGTACATTGGTATCCAGTCCGATCATCCAGCCTTCGCTCCCTGCGCTGCGATGGCGCGGTTCATGTCGTCAATGGACACAGCCCTGGCAGGCTTCTGGATCAACCCCTTGAGATCATGGACAGTCTTGCTCGCTGCAATGATGGAAAACTTGCCATCTTCCGTTTCGACGAACTCGACGCGGTCGCCTGTTTCCAGGCCAAGTGCGGTCCTGACTTGGACGGGGATGGTGATTTGCCCTTTTGAGGTAAGTGTGGCGGTCGCCATAGTAAAGATCTCCAACATGATGCTCCTTACCTTAGGGTAAGGAATGGTGGAGGGCAATATCCGTTGGTCCATAGGTCGCTCTTCAGGTGGGGTGAGTCGGCCTATAAAAACTAGTCCGAACTCAGTCCTGCCGCACGCTTACCCACGCCGCAAAGCAATACAAACTATGACCGACCGCCAGTTGAAGCCTGGCGGCTGTCATCAAGCGCGCGGCAGTGCCGGGCTAGCTCACTGCACCACGCGATAGCACGGTACATACGCCGCGCCGCCCGGCAACTTCATGCGGTGCTGGGCGACAAACGCCTGCAACAGCTCATCCAGTGGCTTCATGATGGCCGGGTCGCCGTTGATCTCGTACGGGCCGTGTTGTTCGATCAGGCGAATGCCCTTGTCCTTGACGTTACCGGCCACGATCCCGGAGAACGCCCGGCGCAGGTTGGCCGCCAGCTCATGGGGCGGCAGTGCGTGGCTCAGTTGCAGGCTGGCCATGTTTTCGTGGGTCGGGTCGAACGGGCGCTGGAAGCCTTCGTCGATCTTCAGCAGCCAGTTGAAGTGGAACGCGTCGTTGCGCTCACGGCGGAACTGCTTCACCGCCTTGAGGCCGGCAGTCATCTGGCGGGCCACTTCGGCCGGGTCGTCGATGATGATCTGGTAGTGCGCCTGCGCGGCTTCACCGAGGGTGGCGCCGACGAAGGCGTGCAGTTGTTGCAGGTACGGCGCGGCTTGTTTCGGCCCGGTGAGAATGACCGGGAAGGGCACGTCGCGGTTGTCCGGGTGCATCAGGATGCCCAGCAGGTACAGAAACTCTTCAGCCGTGCCGGCGCCGCCGGGGAAGATAATGATGCCGTGGCCAACGCGCACGAAGGCTTCCAGGCGCTTTTCGATGTCCGGCAGGATCACCAGTTCGTTAACGATGGGGTTCGGCGCTTCGGCAGCAATGATGCCCGGCTCGGTCAGGCCCAGGTAACGCCCGCCGGTGATGCGTTGCTTGGCGTGGGAAATGGTCGCACCCTTCATCGGGCCTTTCATCACGCCAGGGCCGCAACCGGTGCACACGTCGAGGCTGCGCAGGCCGAGTTCGTGGCCGACTTTCTTGGTGTATTTGTATTCTTCGGTATTGATCGAGTGCCCGCCCCAGCACACCACGATCTTCGGCTCCACGCCCGGGCGTAGCGTGCGAGCGTTGCGCAGCAGGTGGAATACGTAGTCGGTGATGCCCTGGGAGTTGCTCAGGTCGATGCGCTGGCTGTCCAGTTCGTTCTCGGTGTAGACGATGTCGCGCAGGGCGCTGAACAGCATTTCGCGAGTGCTGGCGATCATTTCGCCATCGACGAAGGCGTCGGCGGGGGCGTTCAACAACTCCAGGCGCACGCCACGGTCCTGCTGGTGGATGCGCACTTCAAAGTCTTTGTAGGCGTCGAGGATGGTCTTGGCGTTATCGATATGCGCGCCGGTGTTGAGGATCGCCAGGGCGCACTGGCGAAACAGAGTGTAGATGCTGCCGGTACCGGCTTCGCTCAGTTGCTGGACTTCACGTTGGGACAGGGTTTCGAGGCTGCCCTTGGGGCTGACGGAGGCATTGATGACTTGGCGTTGGGGCATTCTGATTCCTTGAAAACGCAGCCACCGCACCTGTCGAGGTGCGATGACGTGAGAATGGTGGGCGCAGGTTAGAGCGCACGAGCCGGATATTTACCTCAGGCGCAGGGCCGAGCGCAAATACCGTCCAATACCATCATGCCGCAGAACTTACTCAATCAGCTTCCAGTTTTTGTAGAAAACTCGCCGCAGGGTAAAGACCATCCCGGCAAACCCCGCGATCACGGCGTTAAGCACCGACGGCAGTGGCGTAGGCCGTACGATGTCGATAAACAGGCAGTAACGCTTGGCGTCGTTCTTGTTGAAGGACGCATGCATCAGCGTGTCATCAAAAATAAACAGCGGGTCGTCATGCCAGTAGTGCTTGTGCTTTCCGACCTGGATGTACACGCCGTCGTGATGGGGTGCCGGTGCCATGTTGTAGAGCACGCGGAACATCATGCGCAGCGGGCCGAAGTGAAAAGACGTCGAGCGGTTTTCGTTGAACACCGACACGCCGATGGTTTTCACGAACGGCAGTTTTTTGCGCAGTTCAGGAATATCCAGGGTGGTTTCGATCGGCCGCCCGTACCACTGGAAAAACAACATGCCGCGTTTCTTCTCGGCCATGCGCTCGTCCAGGTAACCGATGATTTCATCCTTGTGGACCATGGCGTCATCGAGCACCTGTTGCAGGTCTGCACGCCAGGCGGGCGGCAGGTCGCGCATCGTATAAAGGTGACGGTTGCGCGAGCTCAGCAGGTCGAACAGGGTGTTGAACGGTGCCAGCAGCCAAGTATTGCGGCCACTGCCGATAAAGTATTTTTTGAAGGTGGGCTTGTCATACAGGCCGTTACGCAGGAAGTCGTAAACGCCGCACACCAGTACCAGGCAGAGGAACACCAGCGTGGTTTCGGGGAACACATCGATAATCAGCAACACGCCGAGTACCCAGGCGACCGATACCGCTTTCTTACGCAAAGCAGACTTGTTCATGCAACTCAGCTCCAGAAGGACGCCATTCGACAGGTCCGGATCCGTGGCTGCGAGTGGTGGGGTTTTGAAACATAATGAAACATCTTCGTCATGATAAGGCGTTCAGCAGCGGATTGGCGTTTTAAATAGTGCGAAATTGTGAAGGCTCGACACAGTCTTTAACCCTGGTGGGCTCGTGTGGATTGGATTTTGTAAACAGAAGATTTGCGACTATCGTGACGCTTCGGTTTTTCGGACGTCATAGACCGGTACGATTGAAGTTGAATGGCCACCATTGGCCTTCGGCACCTTGGAAGAGGCAGAAATTTTATGATCATCAAACCGCGGGTTCGTGGCTTTATCTGTGTGACCGCTCACCCTGTTGGCTGTGAGGCGAACGTCAAGGAACAGATCGACTACGTAACTGAGCACGGCGCCATCAACGATGGCCCGAAGAAGGTGCTGGTCCTCGGCGCTTCCACCGGCTACGGCCTGGCCGCGCGCATCAGTGCTGCGTTTGGCTGCGGCGCCGACACCCTGGGCGTGTTTTTTGAGAAAGAAGGCGAAGAAGGCAAGCTGAGTTCCGCCGGCTGGTACAACAGCGCTGCGTTCGAGAAGTTTGCCGTCGAAAAAGGCCTGTACGCCAAGAGCATCAATGGCGACGCGTTTTCCGACGAGATCAAGCGCCTGACCATCGAAACCATCAAGAAAGACCTGGGCAAGATCGACCTGGTCGTCTACAGCCTGGCCGCGCCACGCCGCACCGATCCCAAGACCGGTGAAGTCTACAACTCCACCCTCAAGCCAATCGGCAAGGCTGTGACCCTGCGCGGTATCAATACCGACAAAGGCGTCGTGGTCGACACCACCCTCGAGCCTGCGACCCAGGAAGAAATCGACGGCACCGTGAAAGTCATGGGCGGCGAAGACTGGCAGCTGTGGATCGACGCCCTGCGTGACACCGACGTACTGGCCGAAGGCGCCAAGACTACCGCGTTCACCTACCTCGGTGAGAAGTTGACCCAGGACATCTACTGGAATGGCTCCATCGGCGAAGCCAAGAAAGACCTGGACAAGAAAGTCCTGACCCTGCGCGACAACCTCGCTGCACTGAAGGGCGACGCCCGCGTGTCGGTACTCAAGGCGGTGGTCACCCAGGCCAGTTCCGCAATTCCGATCATGCCGCTGTACTTGTCGTTGCTGTTCAAAGTAATGAAAGAGCAGGGCACCCACGAAGGCTGCATCGAGCAGGTCTACGGCCTGTTCAAGGACAGCCTGTACGGCAGCGAACCGAAGCTTGACGCCGATGGTCGCTTGCGTGCCGACCTGGCTGAACTGGAACCGAAGGTTCAGGACGCCGTGGCGGCACTGTGGAACCAGGTCACCGACGAGAACGTCAACGAGATCAGTGATTTTGCCGGCTACAAGGCTGAGTTCCTGCGCTTGTTCGGCTTTGAAGTCGAGGGTGTGGATTACGAGGCTGACGTCAATCCGACCGTGAAGATCAACGGCTTGATCCAAGCGTAAATGATGTGACTGATAGCGGCCTGATCATCGGGTTATCAGGCCGCTGTCTTCCCGTCATGATTCAGGCAAGGCTATTTTTTGCCTGGGTGAAGGCGGACCGCCTCACGTTGGTTACTTCTTTCTCCCACAGGGGATTCAGCGGTACGTGATAACCGCTGTCCTTGGCGGTCTTGATCAGTTCTGCCATTTCCCTGCTGTCGTGGATGATGCTGATTTCATCGAATCGACCCAGTTTTGCCGGTAGGAAAAACGTCGTCGGGTAATTGGCAGCCACTTCCGTGGCCGGGCTGCCCGAGTCCGCGTTGTGATGAACCACTCTCTCTCCCTCGCCGACCAATTTTTGATTGATCAGTCCTATCATCTGCTCTATCCGTGGTGTTGCGTTGCCAAGGTGGGGATCTTCTTTCCGGTAGAAATGGGCGGGGCTTTCGAAGTCTGCGCGTAGCGCCTCAGGAGCTTGCTTATAGCGTTCAACTCGACCCTTGAAGACACTGTGGGCCACGTCCGGTATGGGGAGTTTGTCCTGGGGGCCGAAGTCGTTGATATGGGGCGCGATCAGGTGCAGGTCGTAATCGGCGGTCAACGGTTTACCTTCTGCATGCTTGGCCAGCACTTCAAGGAGCTTGCCTTGATGGGTGATGAAGTAGCTGTCGCTTGAAGGTGACGTGCGATGGGCTTCGAATGTATAGGTTTGCTGACTGGGCCCGTGGGCGCTTAATTGCAATGTGCCGTCAGCGCCTTGAACGGCCAGTTGGGTTATGTGGCCGAGCTTGACCAATACATCAAGGCGCTGGCTCGACAGCTGCAGGGGCGTTGCAACTGCATGGCCTTCTTGGATACACGCTTGGATTTGCTCATTGGCCTTGGCTACTTTGGCTGGTGTTTTTTCAGCAACTTGTTCAAGTTTGCTGAAGGCCTGGTCTGTACAGATCAGACCTGCCTGAGGGCCCCAGTTGGCGCTCTTGCCTTTGATATGGAAGTCCTTGGTGGGGTGCCCGGCTTCTATCAGGCCTGTTGCGACGGTTTCGACCGGGCGTATGCCTATGATGGAGTTGGTGGTCATTGCGATGTCTTGCAAGGGGGCAAGATGGCTTGGCACGATGCCTGTTTCGTCTTTGACCTGATCGATCAGCACTGCTGTGGGAGTATTTGCGCCTTGGGCAAGACAGTTTTGCAGCGCGGCAAGGCTGTATGCGGAAGGGGCGGTCACTGAAGAGGTTATGCTTGTCATTGAAGTTTCTCCGAGTCATATCTACAGCGAAGTTCGATGATTCCCTCCAGACGCTAGCTCCTTGAGTTGGACGCCCGAGATTAAAGTGAGGGCGCCTTCAAACAGGAAGAACAAGTGTGACTATCTATGTGAGATAGAACCCGCGCATTAAAGCTAAAGGCCTTTATTAACACGGGACGCTGCGGGTTCCCCGCGCACGCCTTGTTTGAATCTCAGAACAATCCTACTCGTGCTTACTTGCTGCCAGGGGCCGGGTACATGCCAAACTGTCCTGACTCTGGCGTTGCACAAAAGGGAGGAACCCATGACGATCCGCGCAGTAGTGTTTGACTTTGGCGGTGTACTGTTCGACTGGAACCCGCAGCACCTGTACCGCAAACTGATTGCCGACGATCAAGAGCGGCAGTGGTTCCTCGATAACATCTGTACCCAGGCCTGGAACACCGAGCAGGATGCGGGGCGGCCGCTGGCCGAAGCCACGCAAAGCCTGATCGATCAATACCCCCACCATGAACCCTTGATCGCGGCCTACTACGACCGCTGGCACGAAATGCTGCGTGGCCCGTTGCCCGAAGGCGTGGCGATTCTCAACGCGCTGCATCAGGCCAACATGCCATTGTTCGGGCTCACAAACTGGTCGGCGGAGACCTTTCCCTATGCGCTTGCCAATTACCCCTTCCTTCGGAAATTCCGCAACATCGTGGTGTCCGGCGAGTTGAAGTTGATCAAGCCCGACGCGGCGATCTACCACGCCAGTCTCAGCCAGGTACGGGTGTACCTGCCGGATATCCAGCCGGGGGAAGTGGTGTTTATCGATGATGTCGCCGGCAATATCGAAGCGGCCGTCGCCCTCGGCTGGCAAGGCATTCACCATGTGTCTGCCGAGCAGACGGCGGCGCGATTGCGCGAGTTGGGCGTGGGCTTCTAGCGCGCCCACTTTTCCATGGCGAAATCCACAAAGGCGCGCAGCTTCGGCAAGCGATAACGATCCTGGCCGTACAGCAAATGCATGGGCCGGCTGGGCAGTTGATAGGTGGTCAGCAAGGCCACCAGCTTGCCGGTTTGCAGGTCGGGCTGCACCAGGGCATCCGGCAGCATGACGATCCCCATGCCTTGCACGGCTGCCTGGCGCAAGGCCTGGGAGCTATTGACGGTCAGCGAGCCGGACACCGGGATTTCCACTTCGCCTTCTGCGCCGGTCATGCGCCACAGCTTGTCGGCGTTGCGCCAGTCATCGGTGGAAGGGTAGGCGAACGCCAGGCAGTCGTGCTGTTGCAGGTCCTCGGGCGTCTGTGGTGTACCACGTCGGGCCAGGTAGTCCGGTGAGGCGCACAGGGTGATGGTGTAGTCCTGCATCGGTCGGGCGATCAGGCTTGAGGCTTCCAGTTCGCCAAGGCGGATGGCCACGTCAAAGCCGCTGTCGACCATGTCCACGCGCTGGTTGCTGAGCACCACGTACAGCTTGATCAGCGGGTAGCGTTGGGAAAACTCGCTCAAGGCCGGCGCCAAGCGTTCGGTGCCGAAGGCGGGCGGGGCGGTGATGCGCAGAGTGCCTTTGGGAATGTCACTGTGGGCCTGTTCGGCCAGTTGCTCGGAGTCGGACACCAGTCCCAGTACTTCCAGGCAACGCTGGTAATACTGGCCGCCGAATTCCGTCAGGCTCTGTTTGCGGGTGGTGCGCTTGAGCAGGCTGACGCCCAGGCGTTGTTCGAGGGCGCGCAAGTGGTTGCCGACCATCGTGGTCGACATCCCGCAGGCCTGGGCGGCGGCGGTCATGCTGCCGCTCTCCACCACTTTTACGTATACCGACATCGCCTGGAATAGATCCATTGTAAAGTCCTGGTTTAAAGTCATTGCAGGAAAGTGCAGTTTATCCAGCTCTGGTGGCTAACGATACTTCAACCCATCACAACGATGCACTGGAGCCTGCCACCATGACCGCCGCCTGCCTGATGACCACGTATCAACCCTTAGCCCTGAGTTTTACCCGTGGCCTCGGCACGCGCCTGTGGGACCAGCAGGGGCGTGAATACCTGGACGCGGTGGCGGGCGTTGCGGTGACCAACGTCGGGCATTCGCATCCGAAACTGGTGGCGGCCATCAGTGAGCAGGCCGGCCTGTTGTTGCACACCTCCAACCTCTACAGCATCGATTGGCAGCAACGCCTCGCCCAGCGCCTGACCCAGCTGTCCGGCCTTGACCGTGCCTTCTTCAACAATTCCGGCGCCGAAGCCAACGAGACGGCGCTGAAACTGGCGCGGTTGCATGGCTGGAAAAAAGGCATCGAAGAGCCGTTGGTGGTAGTGATGGAGAATGCTTTCCATGGCCGTACGCTGGGCACCATGGCTGCCAGTGATGGGCCGTCGGTGCGCCTGGGCTTTCAGCGTTTGCCGGGGGATTTTCTCAAGGTCGGTTTCGGTGATCTTGTGGCACTGGAGGCCATCACCAAGACGTTTGGCGCGCGTATCGCGGCGGTCCTGCTCGAGCCGATCCAAGGCGAAAGTGGCGTACAGCCGGCACCGGCCGGTTATCTGCAAGCCCTGCGCGATCACTGTACACGCCACGGCTGGCTGATGATGCTCGATGAAATCCAGACCGGCATCGGCCGCACCGGCGCCTGGTTTGCCTTCCAGCATGAAGGCATTGTCCCGGATGTGATGACCCTGGCCAAAGGCCTCGGCAATGGTGTACCCATCGGTGCCTGCCTGGCCAGGGCTGCGGTAGCCGAGCTGTTCACGCCCGGCAGTCACGGCAGCACCTTTGGCGGCAATCCGCTGGCGTGCCGGGTGGGCTGCACGGTGTTGGACATTATCGAAGAGCAAGGTTTGTTGCAGAACGCTGCGCAACAGGGCGAACGCTTGCTGGCGCGTTTACGCATGGAATTGGAAGACCACCCACAGGTGCTGGCGATTCGCGGACGGGGCCTGATGGTCGGTATTGAGTTGGCCAGCCCCTGTCGCGACCTGGCCCAGCGTGCCGCCCAGGAGCATGGGCTGCTGATCAACGTGACGCGGGGTAAGGTCATTCGCCTGCTGCCGCCGTTGACCCTGGAGGCCAAGGAGGTCGAGATGATCGTGCGGGCCATCGCTCGGCTATTGAGCTAGGTCCCTGCCGTTGAGCCACTCCTGGTTCAGGGTGTCGGTATCCCCCAGGTACTCCAGCAACCATTCCATGGCCGGGGACAGTTTGCTCTGTGCCCAGGCCACGCACGATGGGCTGGCCGGGAAGGGGCGCGTCAGTTGCAGCGCCACCAATTCACCGCGTTCGATCCACGGCAATACCTGATGCGCCGGTGCCATGCCGACGCACAGGCCATCGCGCAGGCAATCGATGGCGGAGGCCCAGTTCGGCACCACCAGCCGCCGCTGGTTATCCAGGGTCCAAGTGTCGCGCTTGGGCAGGTTGCGCGAGGTGTCAGTCATGCACAGTGAGGCGAAGGGGCGCAGTTGGTCGTCATTGAGCAACCCTTCCACGGCCGCCAACGGGTGCCGGGCGCTGACCACGCACAGCCAATTCAATAAGCCCATATCGCGAAAGGTGAAGTGACTGGCCACCGGCACGGCGCTGGTGGCGCCGATGACAATATCGGTGCGCTCATCCGCCAAGGCATCCCACACGCCGTTGTACACCTCGTATTCCAGCAGCAACTCCACCTCGGGAAACTGCCGATAGAAATCCAGCACCAACTGCCGGCAGCGCTGGGGTTTGACGATGGAATCCACCGCCACCTTCAACTGGCCACTCCAGCCATTGGCCACCTGCTGGCACAGGCGCCGTGTGCCGAGCATTTTTTTCATCACGCCGCGGGCTTCGTCGATAAACAGGCGGCCGGCGGGTGTCAGCTCCACATCACGATGCCGGCGCACAAACAGCGGCACCGCGAGCCACTCTTCAAGTTGACGTACGGTATAACTGATGGCTGACGGCACGCGGTGCAATTCCTGGGCGGCGGCGCTGAAGCTGCCATGGCGCGCTACCGCATCGACGACATCCAGGGAGTATTCGGACCACATTAGGGTTGCCTTCAAAATTATTGATAAGAACCGCCAATTATTATCGCTTCACACAAAATCTCTCAGCTTCATAATGGGCGGCAGTCAGCAAATAGTTTGATGGCAAGACTAACAAGGCTTCAATGAAAAATTCTTTTGGTTTCACCTGGTATCTGGCGGGGCTGAGCATGCTCGGTTATCTCGCCATGGACATGTATTTGCCGGCGTTCGGCGCCATGGGCGAGCAGTTGCATATTGGTGCGGGTGCGGTGGGCGCCAGCTTGAGTATTTTCCTCGCGGGCTTTGCGGTGGGGCAGTTGCTGTGGGGGCCCTTGTCCGACCGCCTGGGGCGCAAGCCGATCTTGCTCGCAGGCTTGAGCCTGTTTGTCGTGGGTTGCGCGGGGATGTTTTGGGTCGAGACCGCGCCGCAGTTGCTGGCCTTGCGCTTTATGCAGGCGATTGGCGTGTGTTCTGCGGCTGTGAGCTGGCAGGCGCTGGTGATCGACCGCTACCCGGCCGACAAGGCCCACCGCGTGTTCGCCAGCATCATGCCGTTGATGTCGTTGTCGCCAGCGCTGGCGCCGCTGTTGGGCGCAATGGTGCTGAACCACTTCGGTTGGCAGGCCATCTTCGGCGTATTGCTGGGGGTGTCGCTGCTGTTGCTGCTGCCGACGTTGTTCCTGCGCTCCGTGCCGAAACCTCAGACGCGGGAAGGCGAATCTTCGCGCCTTGGCTATTGGCAGTTGCTCACCTCCCGGGTGTTTACTGGCAATGTGATGATCTTCGCCGCCTGCTCGGCCAGCTTCTTCGCCTGGCTGACCGCTTCGCCTTTCATCCTGGGCGACATGGGCTACAGCCCGAATGACATCGGCCTGAGCTACGTGCTCCCAACCTTGGCGTTTCTGGTGGGTGGCTACAGTTGCCGCAGCGCCTTGCAGCGCTTCCAGGGCAAGACGTTGCTGCCGTGGTTGCTGCTCGCCTATTGCGTCAGCATGGTGGCGTTGTACCTGGTCGCCACCTTGACCGTGCCGACGCTCACCACCTTGCTGATTCCGTTCTGCCTGATGGCGCTGGTCAACGGCGCCAGCTACCCGATCGTGGTGGCGAATGCGCTGATGCCGTTTGCAGAAAATTCCGGTAAGGCTGCCGCTCTGCAGAATACCCTGCAACTGGGCCTGTGCTTTCTCAGCAGCCTGTTGGTGTCGTCGATGATCGAGCAGCCGTTGCTGATCACGGCGATCGTGATGCTGGCGACCGCGCCTTTGGCCGTGTTGGGCTATTGGCTGGCGCGGCGCAACGCAGACGATTCGGAACTGGCGGCCGCCTAGAACGTCACTTCCATGTTCACCGTCGGCGTTGACGTACGGCTGCCCCGGCCGCCGTCCACGCCGAACTTGTTATGCCAGTATTCGTAACCCACCCCGAGGTACAGGTTCGGCTTCACGCCCTTGCCCGGTCGTACTGCGACCATCAGCGCGCTGCGCATCAGGGCTTCCGGTGCCGTGTCGCGGCCATGGTAGTCCGCGCCTTTTTCCCCGACGTAATTGATAAACCCCTGGAATTTCGCCGCATGGTTGGCGATCTCGAAAGGGCGCATCCACGTCAGGTTGAGCATGTAGGTGTCGTCGAACGTGTGGTCTGACTCCTGCGCGCCGGGGATGCCGGTGTGGTTGCGCTCCTTGTAGTACAGGAGGCTCAGGTCCAGCACGCCCACGGTGTTGAACTTCAAGGTAGGGCCGATCACCAGCGCACGTTTTTTCGCCGAAGCGACGTTGTTGTTGCGGTTGGCATCAAAGCCCAGGGTCAGCGCGTAATCCTTGATCAGCCCGGTGCCCAGCGGCACATCCAGCACCCGTGACGCATACAGCTGATGCCGGTACACCGCGTACACCTCACTGCCGCCGTGGTCGGTGCCCTTGCGCGGGTCGTGGCTGTCGGACAGGAACACATCCAGGTTCAGGAAGTTGCTGCCATACCGGTAGCCGCTGGCGTGGGTAAAGCTGTAGATGCGCTTGCTGAAATCGTCGGGGTTATTCGGATTGGTGAACTGCTGGCCGTAGCGAAAACCGACGCTGTTGTTCATCCATTCCACCGCGACAGCCTCCCCGCCGCCGAGGAGGGTGAGTGCAACGGTGGCGCCCTGTAATGCCTTTTTCATTGTTTTAGTGTCCTTTGGCGTTCTGGCTCATCACGGCCCAATGGTTTTTGTAACGCCGCTGGAGGGTATCTTGTTCGATTGATTGTATACAGCTCTATGGACATCTAGTCTTAAGATTGAATACAGTGTCCGCACAACAAAAACAGAGATCCCCTCACCATGACTATCCCGAAGGCGTCACCGCAGCGGCCGGAAGATGAGAATCTAGGCGTCGCCGCTAACATGGCTTACGGCCTGCAGCATGTGCTCACCATGTACGGCGGCATCGTCGCGGTACCCTTGATCGTCGGCCAGGCGGCCGGGCTGTCGCCGGCGGATATTGGTCTCTTGATCGCCGCATCGTTGTTTGCCGGTGGCCTCGCCACCTTGTTGCAAACCCTTGGCCTGCCGTTCTTTGGCTGTCAGTTGCCGTTGGTGCAGGGCGTGTCGTTTGCCGGTGTGGCGACCATGGTGGCGATTGTCGGCAGCGATGGCGCCGGCGGAGTGCCGGCGATTCTCGGCGCGGTGATGGCCGCGTCGTTTATCGGGCTGTTGATCACCCCGGTGTTCTCGCGGATCACCCAGTTTTTCCCGCCGTTGGTGACCGGTATCGTGATTACCACCATCGGCCTCACCCTGATGCCCGTGGCGGCGCGCTGGGCCATGGGCGGTAACAGCCGCGCGGCGGATTTCGGCAGCATGCCCAATATCGGCCTGGCGGCGTTGACCCTGGTGCTGGTGCTGCTATTGAGCAAGATCGGCAGCGCAACCATCTCGCGCCTGTCGATCCTGCTGGCGATGGTGATCGGTACGGTGATAGCGGTGTTCCTCGGCATGGCGGATTTTTCCGGCGTCACCCAGGGGCCAATGTTCGGTTTCCCTACGCCATTCCATTTCGGCATGCCGACCTTTCACATCGCGGCGATCATTTCCATGTGCATCGTGGTGATGGTGACCCTGGTGGAAACCTCGGCCGACATCCTGGCGGTGGGCGAAATCATCGACACCAAGGTCGACTCCAAACGCCTGGGCAACGGCCTGCGCGCCGATATGCTGTCGAGCATGTTCGCGCCGATCTTCGGTTCGTTCACCCAGAGTGCCTTCGCCCAGAACGTAGGCCTGGTGGCGGTGACCGGGGTGAAGAGTCGCTTTGTGGTCGCAACGGGTGGGCTATTCCTGGTGATCCTCGGTTTGCTGCCATTCATGGGGCGAGTAATCGCCGCGGTGCCGACCTCGGTATTGGGCGGTGCCGGGATTGTGCTGTTTGGCACCGTGGCGGCCAGTGGTATTCGCACTTTGTCCAAGGTGGACTACCGCAACAACATGAACCTGATCATCGTTGCCACCTCCATCGGTTTCGGCATGATCCCGATTGCTGCGCCGAGTTTCTACGACCAATTCCCCGGCTGGTTCGCGACCATTTTCCACTCGGGTATCAGTTCGTCGGCGATCATGGCGATCCTGTTGAACCTGGCGTTCAACCATTTCACTGCGGGTAATTCAGACCAGCAGTCGGTGTTTGTCGCGGGGACTGAGCGCAGTTTGTGCTTCCACGACGTATCGGCATTGCGCGAGGGGGATTACTTCAGTGGCGGCAAGTTGTTCGATGCCGAGGGCAAGGAGATTCCATTGGTGGCGGAGGTGCCAAGGAAAGCTGCACAAGCTGAAACCACAGAGGTCTAAAAATGTGGGAGGGGCGGTGCGACGATTCGACTTGCACCGCCCCTCCCACATTTGGAACTCAACCAGCCTTGCGGACTGTGTGCGGAACAGAACACGCCTCATCCAGAAACTTCACCACGGTGCCCATGCACGCCTGGCGTTCTTCCACGTGGGGCATGTGGCTGGAGTCTTCGAACAGCGCCCAGCGCACATCCGCGATCTCATCCAGGAACGGCTTGACCACCAGTGGCGTGGCCTCATCATGCCGGCCGGAGATCACCAGGGTCGGCACCTTAATTGCCGACAGGCGGCCAATGGATTTCCAGTCCTTCAGGCTGCCGATTACGTGGAACTCGGTCGGGCCGCTCATGGCGTGGTACACCGTGGGGTCTGAGTCGACCTGGGCGAAGGTGCGCGCCACTTCTTCCGGCCACGGGTTAACGCGGCACACATGCTGGTCATAGAACACCCGTGAGGCGGCGAGGTATTCCGGGTCGTTATACGTGCCGGCGGCTTCATGCTTGAGCAGGGTTTCATGCACGCCTTGGGGCAGCAGTTTGCGCAGGCGGTTGGCCTCGCTGACCCAGGTGCGCATGCAGGTTGGCGAGTTGGCCGGGATAAACGCACGCAGGCCCTTGGGTTGCAGGATTGCGTGCTCGCTGCCGAGCATGCCGCCCCAGGACTGGCCGAGGATCGCGTAGTTATCGCTGATTTGCAGGTGGTCCAGCAGGTTATCCAGTTCTTTAAGAAACAGATCGACGGTCCAGAAGGACGGGTCTTTCTCAGGCAAGTGCGTGGAGCGGCCATTGCCGAGTTGGTCGTAGTGGATGACCGCATGACCGCTGGCTGCGACGTCCTTGAAGGCGTCGACATAATCATGGGTGCAGCCGGGGCCACCGTGGATGACCACCAGCGGTGTACGGCCGCTGGCCAGATCACCCGTGACGCGGTACCAGGTCTGGTAGGCGCCAAACGTGGCATACCCTTCGCGGATTTTTTCGATGAATTCCATTTCGTACCCTGCTCTGAAAATAAAGGATCAGGGACACGATAAGCCTTGGGCAACATTCAGGTAACTAGCAAAACAGCTAGGTTTTGCCAAAAAGTCAGTCTTCGAGCAGGCGGTAATGGGTCGCGCGCACCACGGCCTGTACACGGTTCTTGGCCCCCAGTTTGTGCATCGCCGAGGCAAGGTGCAGGGTGATCACCGCCAGTGAACGGCTCAATTGCGTGGCGATTTCGGCGGCGGTCAGGCCTTCGGCGGCCCATTTCAGGCATTCGCGCTCGCGTTTGGTCAGGTGAATGTGCGGGTAGGTGCGCAGCTCCTTGCCGAACAGCGGGTAGGCCGCTTCCTGCAAAGCGTGGGAAATCAGGCTGAAGTCCGACAAGGTCTGCTGCGCGTCCTGCAGCACGGTTGGCGTGTTGCCGGTGCGCAAGCCGGTCAGTGAAGCGAAGCCGCCACGGGGCAGATGCATCGGAACGCTGACGCCGCAGGTCAGTTGCTGGTCGTGCAGGTAGGACGAAACGGGGGCGTGACAGGGGTCGATGATGGTTTGCAGGGCCGTGTCAGCCTTGGCTTCGTAGGACCACACGAACGGTGACACCGTGCGCAGGGCCAGGTGTTGCACCGGATCGATCTGGTAGAACCCTTTGCTGCACCACAACCCATGCCAATCGGTCGGCGTGTTGCGCAGCTCCAGCACCGATGGGGTGATCAATGCACCATCCTGGTCTATTGGCACCGGGGTGTAGTCGTACACCAGTGCATCGAAGCCCATCTGCTGGGCGAGGATGAACGTGTTGTCCATCTGCTCATCCAGGCTCCTGCCCGGCATCAGACGATTGTTGAAGGCAGTTAGCTTGGCCAGCATCCGTTCTGCTCCCGAATTCATTTGAATCTCGACTTCCTGCAAGTAGAATGCCACGCCCCGGCGAAGGACTGCCAGGCCAAACCTATAAGAAATACTAGGTTATGGACGCGCGGCATCCTCGGTAGTGTTGGCCTGATAAACGGCCGCTACCCGCCAGGCCGATACAACACAAGGAATGTATGCATGTGGCGTGAAATTGCCCCCGACCAGCAGTACAACGTGCAAGTCGATGGCCACAACCTCGTGGTCTACAGCTTCGGCGAAGGCGATGAGGTGCTCTTGTGTCTCAACGGTGGGCCGGGCCTGCCGTGTGACTACTTGCGCGACGCCCATGGCTGGCTCAAGGACCATAACCTGCGAGTGGTTGCATTCGACCAGCTTGGCACAGGCGCATCAGCCAGACCGACCGATGTTTCCCTGTGGGAAATCCGCCGTTATGTCGAAGAAGTCGAAACCGTGCGCCAAGCCCTGGACCTCGGCCGCGTGCACCTGCTCGGGCATTCCTGGGGCGGCTGGCTGGGCATCGAATACGCCATCCATTACCCCGACACGCTGAAAAGCCTGATCCTCGAAAACACCGTCGGCGACATTCCGCATCTTTCTCAAGAACTCGAACGCCTACGCGGCGCGCTGGGCAGTGAGACCGTGGCGATGATGCAGCGCCACGAAGCCATGGGTACCCTGGATCACCCGCAGTACCAGGCTGCAATCACCTTGCTCAACTATCGCCACGTCTGCCGCTTGGACGAATGGCCCGAACCGGTCAAGCGCTCCCTCGGCGACTGGAACATGGGCCCCTACGAAACCATGCAGGGCCCCAATGAATTCCTCTACGTCGGCAACCTCAAGGACTGGAACCGCATCCCCGAGATGGCCGCTTTCAGCATGCCGATCCTGATCACCACCGGCCAGCACGACGAACTCACCCCGGCCTGCGCCATGCGCATGAAGATGGCGGCCAGACACGCCGAACTGCATGTATTTCCCAACAGCAGCCATATGCCGTTCTATGAGGAGCCACACGCTTATTTTCCGGTACTGTTGGACTTTCTCGCTCGCCACCGAGGCTGACAGATGAACCTGGCGCGCTACCGTTTTGTACTGTCCCGGCCGCTGCAATTGCTGCCGGTACTGTTTGGCATCAGCCTGATCACGTTTGTGCTGGTGCGCTTGATCCCGGGCGACCCGGCACGCGCCTTGCTCGGCTCGCGCAGCACGCCGGACGCTTTGCTGAAAATCCGCGCCCAGTACGGCCTCGACCAGCCTTTGTGGCAGCAGTATTTCTACTTCCTGAAGAACCTGCTCAAGGGCGACCTCGGCCAATCACTGCTGTACAAAGTCGACGCCTTGAAGCTGATCGTCACCCGTATCGAACCCACCCTGGTGCTGGTGCTCGGCAGCGTGGTGCTGGCGCTGCTGATTGCGGTGCCGCTGGCGACGTTGGCCGCACGCAATAAAGGCGGGTGGGCGGATAACCTGATCCGTGTGTTCACCACCGTGGGCCTGGGCATGCCGGCGTTCTGGCTGGGCCTGATGCTGATCCTGCTGCTCAGTGTGCAATGGGGCCTGTTCCCGGTGTCCGGCTACGGCCGCACCTGGCTGGACAAGGCGCACCATATGGTCTTGCCGTGCCTGACCATCGCCCTGGCGCTGTCGGCGGTGCTGGTCCGCAACCTGCGGGCGAGCATGTTGATGGAGCTGCAGGCCGACCACGTCACTGCCGCGCGGGCCCGCGGGTTGTCGGAAGCTGCGGTGTTCCGTCGCCATGTGCTGCCCAATTCCCTGGTGCCGGCGGTCAACCTGCTGGCGGTGAATATTGGCTGGCTGATCAGCGGCACCGTCGTGATCGAAAGCCTGTTCGCCATTCCCGGTATCGGCCAATTGCTGGTGCGCGGCATTTTTACCCGCGACTACATGGTGGTGCAGGGCGTAGCGATGGTGCTGGCCTGCGCGACGGTGGTGGTCAACTTCCTCGCCGATGTGGTCACGGTGGCCCTCGACCCACGGGTGAAGATGCAATGAGCAGTCGCCCGTTGATTGCCCCGTGGCGCCTGCGCCTGCGTTTTGGTTTTCGCAATGGCCGACTGACGGCCGCGTGGGGGCTGTTGATTCTGTCTGTGTGGCTGGCCCTGGCCGTGTTTGCGCCGTGGATCGCCCCCTATGACCCCATTGCGCAAAACACGGAAATGGCATTGCTCGGCCCTGGCCTGGCCCATCCATTTGGCACTGATAATTACGGTCGAGACATCCTTTCGAGGGTTATCTGGGGCGCGCGCGTCGACCTGCAGCTTGCCATCATCGGGGTGATATTCCCGTTCATGATCGGCACGTTTGTCGGTGCCGTTTCTGGCTATATCGGCGGGCGCTTCGACAGCTTCTGCATGCGTGTGATCGATGTGATCCTGGCGTTTCCGTTCCTGGTGTTGATGCTGGCGATCATGGCCATCCTCGGTCCGGGCCTGAAGAGCTTTTATATCGCCATGGCGCTGGTCGGCTGGGTCTCGTACGCGCGGCTGATCCGCTCACAGATCCTGGTGCTCAAGGAGAGCGACTTTGCCCTGGCGGCCAAGAGCCTGGGTTTTGGCCATGGGCGCATCCTGTTCCGGCATTTGCTGCCGAATGCGATGTTTGGCTCGATTGTGTTTTCCATGTCTGACGCGGTTCTGGTGCTGCTCAACGGTGCGGCCGTGAGCTACCTGGGCCTGGGCGTGCAACCGCCGACGGCGGAGTGGGGGACGATGATTGCCGAAGGGCAGGCGTTTATCACCACGGCCTGGTGGATCTGCACCTTTCCGGGGTTGGCCATCGTGACCCTGGCCATGGGCTTCAGCTTGCTGGCCGATGGCGTGGCGCAAGTGTTGGGGGATCGCTCATGAGTCTGCTTCAAGTGCGGGATCTTAGTGTGATCGCCAATAACAGCGGGCGCGATGTGACCCTGGTCGACCGCGTGTCCTTCGACCTGGCCGAAGGCGAGATCCTCGGCCTGGTGGGTGAAAGCGGCTCGGGCAAGACCATGGCCTGCCGTGGCTTGATGCGCTTGTTGCCGTCGCCCAACCTGCGCGTCCAGGGCGGTGCGGTACGCCTGGCGGGCCAGGACCTGCTGCAACTGGATGACACCGGCATGCGCGCAGTGCGTGGCGGGCAGTTGGGCATGATCTTCCAGAACCCCAGCAGCCACCTTGACCCGTTGATGCGCATCGGCGATCAGATCGCCGAAGGCATTCGCCTGCATCAGGGTGCGTCGAAAAAAGACGCGCGCCGACAAGCTATCGAGGTGCTGCGCCAGGTGGGCATTCCCGATCCCCAGGCACGGATCGACAACTATCCCCATGAGTTTTCCGGTGGCATGCGCCAACGCGCGATGATCGCCGTGGCCCTGGGCTGCAACCCGAACGTATTGATTGCCGACGAACCGACCACGGCTTTGGACGTGACCGTGCAGGCACAGATCCTGCGCCTGTTGCTGGACCTGCGTGACCAGCGCGGCCTGTCGCTCATCATGATCACCCACGACCTCGGCGTGGTCGCGCAAACCTGCGATTCCATCGCCGTGATGTACGCCGGGCGCCTGTGTGAACACGGCAGCAAGTACGACGTGCTCGCCCATCCGCAACACCCCTACACCGCAGGCCTGATTGATTGCCAGCCGGCCCACAGCAGTGGCCACGCGTTGCTGCGCACCATCCCCGGCCAGCCGCCCTTGCTCGATGCGTTACCCGACGGCTGCCGTTTCAACCCGCGTTGCCCGCAGGTCGGCGCGTTGTGCACCGAACTGTTGCCCGAAGGCGCGCGCGTGGCGTGTCACTACCCGTTGGGAGCACGCCCATGAGCCTGTTGCAGATCAAGGACCTGGAGGTGCGGTTCGCCGCGTCCGGCACGGGTGTGTTCGGCCTGAACAAGCAGTGGGTGAGGGCGGTGAACGGTGTGTCGCTGAACCTGGCTGCCGGTGAAACCCTGGGGTTGGTGGGGGAGTCCGGCAGCGGCAAAAGCACCTTGGGCCGCGCGATCCTGCACCTCAACCCGATCAGTGCCGGGCAGGTGCTGTTCGATGGCATCGACATGGCCCATGGCAGCGCGGTCGACATCGCGCGCCTGCGCCATGAAACGGCGATGATCTTCCAGGATCCCTACGCCGCGTTGAACCCGCGCCACACCATCGGCGAAACCATCGCCGAGGTGCTGCGGGTGCAGCGCAAAGTCCCGGCAGCGCGCATCCCGGCTCGCGTCAACGAGTTGCTTGACCTGGTCGGCCTGCGCCCCGAACTGGCCAGTCGCAAACCCGGCTCCCTCAGTGGCGGCCAATGCCAGCGTGTCGGTATTGCCCGGGCGCTGGCGGTGGAGCCACGCTTGATCATTGCCGACGAATGCGTGGCAGCGCTGGATGTATCGATCCAGGGCCAGATCATCAACCTGCTGTTGGAACTGCAACAGCGCATGAACCTGGCGATCCTGTTTATCGCCCACGATTTGGCCATCGTGCGGCGCCTGTGCGACCGCGTGGCGGTGATGTACCTGGGCAAGATCGTCGAGGAAGGGCCGGTGGAAGCGGTCTTCACCTCGCCGCGCCATCCGTATACAGCCGCGTTGATCGAGGCGATTCCGGAGATCGATCCGCACCGGCCTTTGCCGACGCAGCCGTTGCCTGGCGAGCCGCCGAGCCCCCTGAATTTGCCTGCGGGTTGTGCCTTCCACCCGCGTTGCCGGTACGCCCGGACGATGTGTTCCGTGGTATTGCCGCCTACCCATTCCCTGCACGAGCATCGGTACAGTTGCGTGCTTGAAGAACCGTTGACCCTTCCTGCCCATCATGAACAAGGAGTTATGACATGCAATCCCGCCACTTGAAGTTGCTTGCCGCTGCCACGTTGACAGCTTGGTCGCTGACCGCCGGCCTGGCCCAGGCCGCCGGCGTCCTCACCATCGGCTGCCGTGAAGACAGCACCACGTTCGACCCGATCAAAAGCGCGCAAAACCGCGATACCTGGGTATTCGCCAACGTCTACGACACCCTGGTACGCGTGGATAACCTGGGCACCAAGATGGAGCCGGGCCTGGCTGAAAGCTGGGACATCTCCAAGGACGGCCTGACCTACACGTTCAAACTGCGAGATGCGAAGTTCTCCGATGGCTCGCCAATCACTGCCGAGGACGCGGCGTTCAGCCTGCTGCGTATCCGCGACAACAAGGCCTCGTTGTGGGCTGATCCGTTCAACCTGATCAACACGGCCAAGGCATCAGACCCGCACACCCTGGTCGTCACGCTGAAGACTCCGGCGGTAGCTTTCCTGTCGCAACTGGCCTCGCCGACGGTTTCGATCCTGTCGGAAAAAGCCATGACCAAAATGGGGGAAGACGCCTACTCCGAAAATCCGGTGACCTCCGGCGCGTTTACCGTGGACGAATGGCGCAAGGGCGACCGGGTCATCCTGAAGAAGAACCCGAATTTCTGGCAGGCCAAGAAGGTCAGCCTGGACGGCGTGGAGTGGGTCTCCGTGACCGACGACAACACGCGGATGCGCATGGTGCAGAACAACGAGTTGGACACGGCGATCTTCGTACCGTTTTCCCGGGTTGAGGAACTGAAGAAAGACAAGAACGTGGTGATCCACTCCGACCCGTCCACCCGTGAAGATCACCTGCTGATCAACCACGCCCACGGCCTGCTGGCCAAGCAGGAAGTGCGCGAGGCGCTGGACATGGCGATCGACAAACAGTCGCTGGTGAAAACCGCCACTTACGGTCAAGGCACGGTGGCCTATTCCTACATCCCGAAAGGCTCGTTGTTCCACTACGCCAACAACCTGCAACGCCCGTATGACCCGACCGCCGCCAAGCAGCTGTTGGAAAAGGCTGGCGCGAAGGACTTGAAGCTCAACTATGTGGTCAACGCCGGCAACGAAGCCGACGAGCAGATCGCTGTGATCATCAAGGACCAGTTGGCCAAGGTCGGTGTGACCGCCAACCTGCAGAAAGTCGACCCGACCCAAAGCTGGCAGATGCTGGTGGACGGTGAGTACGATATTTCGGTGATGTACTGGACCAACGACATCCTCGACCCGGACCAGAAGACCACCTTCGTGCTTGGCCACGACACCAACCAGAACTACATGACCCGCTACAAGAATGACAAGGTCAAGGACTTGGTCGCAGCGGCGCGCATTGAGGCCGACCCGGTCAAGCGTGAGCAGATGTATGTGGAGTTGCAGAAACTGGCGAAACAGGATGTGAACTGGATCGACCTGTACTACAGCCCGTACATCAACATCTCACGCAAGAATGTGAGCAACTTCCTGCAAAACCCGCTGGGGCGCTTCACCCTTGAGGAAGTGGTGAAGAACTAAGAGCCAGAGAACACCGCAATACAAATGTGGGAGGGGGCAAGTCGAATCGTCGCACCGCCCCTCCCACATTTAGTTCCGGTTGTGTCAGTTGTTACTGCGCGTCAAACGCCTGCCCATTGATGCCGGTACTGTCCGGCCCCATCAGGTACAGGTACACCGGCATGATCTCTTCCGGTGCCGGCCTTTCCATCGGGTTCTCCCCTGGATACGCCTGGGCCCGCATGCTGGTGCGCGTGCCGCCCGGGTTGATGCTGTTGGCCCTTACCGCAGCCACGTCTTCGAGCTCATCCGCCAGGGTTTGCATCAAGCCTTCAGTGGCAAATTTCGACACACCATAAGCCCCCCAATACGCCCGGCCCTTACGCCCGACGCTGCTGGAGGTGAACACCACCGACGCATCCTGGGACAGCTTGAGCAGCGGCAGCAACGTGCTGGTGAGCATGAACATCGCATTGACGTTGATGTGCATCACCCGCATGAAGTTCTCGCCGGACAACTGCTCGATCGGCGTACGTGGGCCAATGATCGATGCGTTGTGCAGCAGGCCATCGAGGTGGCCGAATTCTTTTTCGATCATCGCTGCCAGCTCATCGTATTGATGGGGCAGGGCGGTCTCCAGGTTGAAGGGGATCACCACTGGCTGCGCGTGGCCGGCCGCTTCGATCTCGTCATACACCTGGGCCAGGTTGGCTTCGGTCTTGCCCAGCAACAGTACGGTGGCGCCATGGGCAGCGTAGGTTTTCGCCGCCGCCGCACCAATCCCGCGACCGGCGCCGGTCACCAGGATGACCCGGCCTTTGAGCAGTTCTGGACGTGCAGAGTAATCAAACATAAAAAGCCTCGACAGAATTCAGCAGGTTACAAACACCAATCTGGAAAACGCTGAAGATCCTCTGTGGGAGGGGGCAAGCCCCTCCCACATTTGGATCTTCATCAATCAGTAAGGCCGGTGAGCCATCAGCAACTGCACAATGCGTTATCCAGCACCTTGCGCAGTTCCAGCGGGTGATCCACCACCACATCCGCGCCCCAGTGGCGTGGGTTGTCATCCGGGTGGATATAGCCATAAGTCACCGCCGCCGTGCGGGTGCCGGCGTCGCGGCCGGACTCGATGTCGCGCAGGTCATCGCCCACGAACAACACGCTGGCCGGGTCCAGGTCGAGCATCTTGCACGCCAGGATCATCGGCTCCGGGTCCGGCTTGCTGTTTTTCACGTGGTCCGGGCAGATCAGCAGGGCCGAACGCTCGGCGAGGCCCAACTGCTGCATGATCGGCTCGGCAAAGCGCAGTGGCTTGTTGGTGACGACGCCCCAGATCAGCTTGGCCTTCTCGATGTCTTCCAGAAGCTCGGCCATGCCGTCGAACAATTTGCTGTGGACGGCGCAACCTTTCAGGTAACGCTCGAGGAATTCCAGACGCAGTTCTTCAAAGCCAGGCGTTTCCGGGTCCATCGAGAAGGTCACGGCGACCATCGCCCGCGCACCGCCGGAGATTTCATCGCGGATGTGCTGGTCGTTGATCGGTGGCAGGCCACGGTCGGCACGCATGGCCTGGCAGATGGCGATAAAGTCCGGCGCGGTGTCCAGGAGGGTACCGTCCATGTCGAAGAGAACCGCTCGCAACTTCACAGGCTTATTCCTCGCGCAGGGTCTGGATCATGTAGTTGACGTCAACGTCGCTTGCCAGCTTGTAGTGCTTGGTCAGCGGGTTGTAGGTCAGGCCGATGATGTCCTTGACGGTCAGTCCGGCCTGGCGGCTCCACGCACCCAGTTCGGAAGGGCGAATGAATTTCTTGAAATCGTGGGTGCCGCGCGGCAGCAGCTTCATGATGTATTCGGCGCCGATGATCGCCAACAGGTAGGCCTTGGGGTTGCGGTTGATGGTGGAGAAGAACACCTGGCCGCCCGGCTTGACCATGCGGAAGCAGGCGCGGATCACTGAGGAGGGGTCTGGCACGTGCTCCAGCATTTCCAGACAGGTGACCACGTCGAACTGCTCTGGCATTTCTTCGGCCAGGGCTTCGGCGGTGATCTGGCGATATTCCACGCTCACACCGGATTCCAACTGGTGCAACTGGGCCACGGCCAGCGGCGCTTCGCCCATGTCGATTCCCATCACGGTCGCGCCGCGCTGGGCCATGGCTTCGCTGAGGATGCCGCCGCCGCAACCGACGTCCAGCACCTTCTTGCCGGCCAGGTTGACGCGTTCGTCAATCCAGTTGACCCGCAGCGGGTTGATGTCGTGCAGGGGCTTGAACTCGCTTTCGCGGTCCCACCAGCGGTGGGCCAGGGCTTCAAACTTGGCGATTTCGGCGTGGTCGACGTTGCTCATGGTGAATCCTCTAAATCTGATAAATCGGTTTGTCGGTCCTGAACACGCAGGTTCAGAGCCGGCGTTATTCGGTGTGCCCGCTGATGCGTTTTCCCCAGGCAATGGCCGTGGCGGTCAACTGTTGTTCATCCATGCGGGTGAGTTGCCGGTCGTCGAGCAACTGCTTGCCGGCGACCCAAAGGTGTTTCACGCAATCGCGTCCGGTGGCATATATAAGCTGTGAGACCGGATCGTAGATCGGTTGTTGCGCCAGCCCCGTCAGATCGAACGCGACCATATCCGCCGCCTTGCCCACTTCCAGGGAGCCGATTTCGCTTTCCAGGCCCATGGCACGTGCACCGTTGAGCGTAGCCATGCGCAGCGCACGGTGGGCATCCAGGGCAGTGGCCGAACCCGCGACGGCCTTGGCCAGCATCGCGGCGGTACGGGTTTCACCCAGCAGGTCCAGGTCGTTGTTGCTGGCGGCGCCGTCGGTGCCGATGGCCACATTGACCCCTGCCTGCCACAGACGCTCTACCGGGCAAAAGCCGCTGGCCAGTTTCAGGTTCGATTCCGGGCAATGGATGACGCTGGTGTTGCTTTCTACCAGCAAAGCCAGGTCGTCCTCGCTGATTTGGGTCATATGAACGGCCTGGAAGCGCGGGCCCAGCAGGCCGAGGCGTCCCAGGCGCGCCAATGGTCGTTCACCGGTCTGTTCGACGGCCTGTTGTACCTCGAAAGCGGTTTCATGCACATGCATATGGATCGCGGCGTCCAGCTCTTCGGCGATTACCCGGATCTTTTCCAGGTTGGCATCGCACACGGTGTAGGGCGCATGGGGACCGAAGGTGATCTTGATGCGCGGGTGGTGCTTGAGGTCGCCAAACAGCTCGATGCCCTGGCGGATCGCCTCATCGGCGGTGCTGGCGCCGGGAATCGGGAAATCGAGGATCGGAATCGCAATTTGCGCACGCATGCCGCTGTTGTGCACGCAATCGCTGGCGACCTTGGGGTAGAAGTACATGTCCGAGAAGCAGGTAATGCCGCCCTTGAGCTGCTCGGCAATGGCCAGGTCGGTGCCGTCACGCACGAAGGCCTCGTCGACCCACTTGGCTTCGGCGGGCCAGATGTGTTTTTCCAGCCAGGTCATCAAGGGCAGGTCATCGGCCATGCCGCGAAACAGGCTCATCGCCGCATGCCCGTGGGCGTTGATCAGGCCGGGACTGAGCAGCATGCCCGGCAGTTCGCGCACTTGCGTGGCCGAAAGCTTCAACGCCGCAGCCCGTGGACCGATAAAGGCGATACGCCCATCGCGGATGCCCACGCCATGTTCCTTGAGCACTACGCCGGCGGGTTCGACAGGTACCAGCCAGGTTGGCAGTAGCAATAAGTCGAGCGGGGCGGCAGTGGAGGTCATCGCAGGCTTCTTCCCGGGCAGCTATAAAAGAAGCGCGAAGTATACCCGAGCGTCCTGGCTGGCGGATCGCTATAATCGGCGGCTTTTGTTGATGAGTACGGGGTGACGGATGCGCGATCGACTGTTGGCAGCGGAGAAAGTGAAGGCCATCGATTGGCGTGATGGCACGCTGCACCTGCTCGATCAACGCGCCTTGCCGTCCCAGGAACGCTGGGTGGCCTGCTCCACGGTCGATGAAGTGGCTGCGGCCATTCGCGCCATGGTGGTGCGTGGTGCACCGGCGATCGGCATCAGCGCGGCCTATGGCCTGGTGCTTGCCGCTCGTGAGCGCATCGCCGAGGGCGGTGACTGGCAGGCCGCCTGGGAAGAGGACTACGCGCTACTGGCCGATACTCGTCCGACCGCCTCGAACCTGTTCTGGGCGCTCAAGCGCATGCGCGATCGCCTGGACCGCGTCAAGAAGCACGCCGATCCGCTGGCGGTGCTGGAAGCCGAAGCTATTGCTATCCATGAAAGCGACCGGGAAGCCAACCTCGTCATGGCCCAGTTGGGCGTTGAGCGGATTCGCAAGCATCAGGGCAACGTTCAGGCGATTTTGACCCATGGCAACGCTGGCGCCTTGGCGACGGGCGGTGTCGGCACGGCCCTCGGGGTGATTCGTGCCGCCTTCCTGGAAGGCTTGGTCGAGCACGTCTACGTCAATGAAACCCGCCCATGGCTGCAAGGCTCGCGGCTGACCGCCTGGGAGCTGGCGGGCGAGGGGATCCCCGTCACAGTGAATGCCGACTCGGCCGGCGCGCATATCCTCAAGACCAAGGGCATCACCTGGGTGATCGTCGGCGCCGATTGCATTGCCGCCAATGGCGATGTGATCAGCAAGATCGGCACCTATCAATTGGCGGTGTGCGCCATGCATCACGGCGTGCGTTTCATGGTAGTGGCGCCGAGTTCGACCCTGGACCTGATGATGGCCACTGGTGACGATGTCTCCTTGGAGGAGCGCGATCCCGGCGAGTTGCTGGAAATGATGGGGCAGCGCTTGGAGGTTAATGCGTTTAATCCGGTATTTGATGTAACGCCGGCCGACTTGATTGATGTGATTGTGACTGAGAAGGGCGTGGTTGAGCGGCCGGATACGGCGAAATTGGCCAAGTTGATGTGCCGTAAGCGGCTGCATTGAGGGCGGTGGTGTCTGTGAAATGGCTATCGGGGGCAAGCCCCTCCCACACTTGAATTGTGAACACAGTCAAAATGTGGGAAGGGGCTTGCCCCCGATTGGCTCTGAAAGTCAATAAAACCCTCAGATCCGCCCTCAAAAAAAAGCACCACCCCATCTCTGAGCCCCTCTCGTCCCCCTCAAGCCTGTCATCCGTCAAATTACTAGTATCCATGCGCATCAGGGGGATAGGTGCGTGGCGGCGATTGTGATAACATCCGGCGGTTTCCAGGGCCACCCCCAGGGGTTGCCCATAACGTGCAGATCCGTGTCATAACTCGTTGATTTGTCGTAAGTCGTTGTCAGGCAGTGTGCCGGCAACGGCGAGCTTCGTTCGTCCCATATGGATGCGACGAGGTTTCACCCGAAAAAGGAATCAGGCTTCTCATGGGCGAACTGGCCAAAGAAATCCTCCCGGTCAATATCGAAGACGAGCTGAAACAGTCCTACCTTGACTACGCGATGAGCGTAATTGTCGGTCGGGCACTGCCTGATGCGCGCGATGGCTTGAAGCCCGTGCACCGGCGTGTGCTGTTCGCAATGAGCGAGCTGGGTAACGACTGGAACAAGCCGTACAAGAAATCTGCCCGTGTTGTCGGTGACGTGATCGGTAAGTATCACCCTCATGGCGACACTGCGGTGTACGACACCATCGTTCGGATGGCCCAGCCGTTTTCCCTGCGCTACCTGCTGGTAGACGGCCAGGGCAACTTCGGTTCGGTCGACGGCGACAACGCCGCCGCCATGCGATACACCGAAGTGCGCATGACCAAGCTGGCGCACGAGCTGCTGGCTGACCTGCACAAAGAAACCGTGGACTGGGTGCCGAACTACGACGGCACTGAAATGATCCCGGCCGTCATGCCTACCCGGATCCCCAACCTGCTGGTCAACGGTTCCAGCGGTATCGCCGTGGGCATGGCCACCAACATCCCGCCGCACAACCTCGGTGAAGTCATCGACGGTTGCCTGGCCCTTATCGACAACCCTGAGCTGACCGTCGATGAGCTGATGCAATACATCCCGGGCCCGGACTTCCCGACCGCTGCGATCATCAACGGTCGCGCCGGCATCATCGAAGCCTACCGCACCGGTCGCGGCCGTATTTACATGCGCGCCCGCTCGATGATCGAAGACATCGACAAGGTCGGCGGCCGTCAGCAGATCGTCATCACCGAACTCCCGTACCAGCTGAACAAGGCGCGTCTGATCGAGAAGATCGCCGAGCTGGTTAAAGAGAAGAAACTCGAAGGCATCACCGAGCTGCGCGACGAATCCGACAAAGACGGTATGCGCGTGGTGATCGAGCTGCGTCGTGGCGAAGTGCCTGAGGTGATCCTCAACAACCTCTACGCCCAGACCCAGCTGCAAAGCGTGTTTGGTATCAACGTCGTGGCATTGATCGACGGCCGCCCACGCATCCTGAACCTTAAGGATCTGCTGGAAGCCTTCGTACGTCACCGTCGCGAAGTCGTCACCCGTCGTACCGTGTTCGAACTGCGTAAGGCCCGCGAGCGTGGCCATATCCTGGAAGGCCAGGCTGTAGCACTGTCGAACATCGACCCGGTCATCGCCCTGATCAAGGCTTCGCCGACGCCGTCGGAAGCCAAGGAAGCGCTGATCAAGATGCCATGGGAATCCAGCGCCGTCGTGGCGATGGTTGAACGTGCCGGTGCCGACTCGTGCCGCCCGGAGACACTGGACCCGCAATACGGTCTGCGTGACGGCAAGTACTTCCTGTCGCCGGAACAGGCCCAGGCCATCCTGGAACTGCGCCTGCACCGCCTGACCGGCCTGGAGCACGAGAAGCTGCTGGCCGAGTACCAGGAGATCCTCAACCAGATCGGCGAGCTGATCCGCATCCTCAACAGCGCCGTGCGCCTGATGGAAGTGATCCGCGAAGAGCTGGAAGTGATCCGCGCCGAATACGGCGACGTGCGCCGTACCGAAATCCTCGATGCTCGCCTCGACCTGACCCTGGGTGACATGATCCCGGAAGAAGAGCGCGTGGTGACCATCTCCCACGGTGGCTATGCCAAGACCCAGCCATTGGCTGCCTACCAGGCCCAGCGTCGTGGTGGTAAAGGTAAATCGGCTACCGGCGTGAAGGATGAGGACTACATCGCTCACCTGCTGGTCGCCAACAGCCACACCACGCTGTTGCTGTTCTCCAGCAAGGGCAAGGTGTACTGGCTCAAGACCTACGAAATCCCGGAAGCTTCCCGCGCTGCCCGTGGTCGTCCGTTGGTCAACCTGCTGCCGCTGGACAGTGATGAATACATCACCACCATGCTGCCGGTCGAGGAATACACCGAAGGTCACTTCATCTTCATGGCTACCGCCAAAGGCACCGTGAAGAAGACCCCGCTGGAGTCCTTCAGCCGCCAGCGCAGCGTGGGCCTGATCGCCCTGGAGCTGGACGAAGGCGACGTACTGATCAGCGCAGCCATCACCGATGGCGAGCGTGAAGTCATGCTGTTCTCCGACGGCGGCAAGGTCACTCGCTTCAAGGAATCCGACGTTCGCGCCATGGGCCGTACCGCCCGCGGTGTACGCGGCATGCGCCTGCCGGAAGGGCAGAAACTGATTTCGATGCTGATCCCGGAAGAAGGCAGCCAGATCCTCACCGCTTCCGAGCGTGGTTATGGCAAACGCACCGCGATCAGCGAGTTCCCGGAGTACAAGCGTGGCGGCCAGGGCGTTATCGCTATGGTCAGCAACGACCGCAACGGCCGTCTGGTCGGCGCGGTGCAGGTGCTCGACGGCGAGGAAATCATGCTGATTTCCGACCAGGGCACCCTGGTGCGTACCCGTGTGGCTGAAGTGTCGAGCCTGGGCCGTAACACCCAGGGCGTCACCTTGATCAAGCTGGCCAAGGACGAAAAACTGGTTGGCCTGGAGCGTGTCCAGGAGCCGTCGGAAGTGGAAGGCGAAGAGCTGGAAGGTGAGGAGTTTGAAGGCGAGGTGATCGCAACAGGCGATGACAACGTCGACGAGCCAACCCTCGATGCTGCCGCAGACGAAGAAGAACCGCAGGAATAAGCGGACACACAGGGGGCGGATGAAGATTCGCCCCCTTGTTGTTTGTCCCCTTTGAAAGAACAACGCCGCCCCCTGTAGGAGCGAGCTTGCTCGCGAAAATCGTCAACGATAACGCGAGCTGCCTGATGCGCCCTTGCGCTCTCGGGTTTTTCGCGAGCAAGCTCGCTCCTGCAGTGTTTGATTTCAGTCCCACCAGATCAGAGAGATTGGATGTGAGCAAGAGAGCCTATAACTTCTGTGCCGGTCCCGCGGCGCTTCCTGAAGCAGTCCTGCAGCGTGCGCAGGGTGAACTCCTCGACTGGCATGGAAAAGGCCTCTCCGTGATGGAAATGAGCCATCGCAGCGATGAGTTCGTGTCCATTGCCACCAAGGCTGAGCAGGACCTGCGCGACTTGCTCGACATCCCATCCAATTACAAAGTGCTGTTCCTGCAAGGCGGCGCGAGCCAACAGTTCGCCCAGATCCCGCTGAACCTGCTGCCGGAAGACGGCACTGCCGACTACATCGACACCGGTATCTGGGGGCAGAAGGCTATTGAAGAGGCCTCGCGCTACGGTCACGTCAACGTGGCCGGCACCGCCAAGCCCTACGATTACTTCGCCATTCCCGGTCAGAACGAATGGAAGTTGTCCAAGGATGCGGCCTACGTGCACTACGTGGCGAACGAAACCATTGGCGGCCTGGAGTTCGACTGGGTGCCGGAAGTCGGCGACGTTCCGCTGGTGTGCGACATGTCCTCGGACATCCTCTCGCGGCCTATCGACGTGTCGCGCTACGGCATGATCTACGCCGGCGCGCAGAAGAACATCGGCCCGAGCGGCATCCTGGTCAACATCGTCCGTGAAGACCTGCTGGGTCGCGCCCGTTCATTGTGCCCGACCATGCTCAACTTCAAGGTCGCAGCCGACAACGGCTCGATGTACAACACCCCGCCGGCCTTCGCCTGGTACCTGTCGGGCCTGGTGTTCGAGTGGTTGAAGGAGCAAGGCGGTGTCGCCGCCATGGGCAAGCTCAACGAAGAGAAGAAGCGCACCCTGTACGACTTCATCGACGCCAGCGGTCTGTACAGCAACCCGATCAACCTGACCGATCGCTCGTGGATGAACGTGCCGTTCCGCCTGGCTGACGACCGCCTGGACAAGCCATTCCTGGCCGGTGCCGACGCGCGTGGCCTGCTGAACCTCAAGGGTCACCGCTCGGTAGGTGGCATGCGCGCCTCCATCTACAACGCTGTCGACATCCACGCGATCAACGCGCTGGTTGCCTACATGGCAGAGTTCGAAAAGGAACACGGCTAATGTCTGAACAAGAACTCAAGGCCCTGCGTGTACGCATTGACAGCCTGGACGAGAAAGTCCTGGAGCTGATCAGTGAGCGTGCGCGCTGCGCCCAGGAAGTGGCACGGGTGAAGATGGCGTCCCTGGCAGAAGGCGAAGTGCCGGTGTTCTACCGGCCGGAGCGTGAAGCCCAGGTGCTCAAGCGCGTGATGGAGCGCAACAAGGGGCCGTTGGGCAACGAAGAGATGGCGCGGTTGTTCCGTGAAATCATGTCGTCGTGCCTGGCGCTGGAGCAGCCACTGAAAGTGGCTTACCTCGGCCCGGAAGGCACCTTCACCCAAGCGGCGGCCATGAAGCACTTCGGCCACGCGGTGATCAGCAAACCAATGGCGGCCATCGACGAGGTGTTCCGTGAAGTGGCGGCCGGCGCGGTGAACTTTGGCGTGGTGCCGGTGGAAAACTCCACCGAAGGCGCGGTCAACCACACGCTGGACAGCTTCCTTGAGCACGATATGGTGATCTGCGGCGAAGTCGAGCTGCGCATCCACCATCACCTGCTGGTGGGTGAGAACACCAAGACCGACAGCATCAGCCGCATCTATTCCCATGCCCAGTCCCTGGCCCAGTGCCGCAAGTGGCTGGACGCCCATTACCCGAATGTCGAGCGCGTGGCGGTGTCCAGCAACGCCGAAGCGGCCAAGCGGGTCAAGGGTGAGTGGAATTCGGCGGCGATCGCCGGTGATATGGCGGCTGGCCTGTATGGCCTGACGCGCCTGGCCGAGAAAATCGAGGATCGCCCGGACAACTCCACGCGCTTCCTGATGATCGGCAGCCAGGAAGTGCCGCCGACCGGCGACGACAAGACTTCGATCATCGTCTCCATGAGCAACAAGCCCGGCGCGCTGCATGAGCTGCTGGTGCCGTTCCACGACAACGGGATTGACCTGACGCGCATCGAGACGCGTCCTTCGCGCAGCGGTAAGTGGACCTACGTGTTCTTTATCGACTTCATCGGCCACCACCGCGATCCGCTGGTCAAGGGTGTGCTGGAGAAGATCAGTCAGGAAGCCGTGGCGCTCAAGGTGCTGGGCTCTTACCCGAAAGCGGTTTTGTGAGGCTTTAACATGAGTGGCAACTTCCTCGCCCTGGCTCAGCCGGGCGTGCAACAACTGTCGCCTTACGTTCCGGGCAAGCCTGTGGACGAGCTGGCGCGTGAGTTGAACCTGGATCCTTCCAAAATCGTCAAGCTGGCGAGTAACGAGAATCCACTGGGCCCAAGTCCCAAGGTATTGGCGGCGATTCGTGAAGAGTTGGCCGAGCTGACCCGTTACCCGGACGGCAATGGCTTCGCCCTCAAATCCCTGCTGGCAGAAACATGCCGGGTCGAGCTGAACCAGGTCACCCTGGGCAACGGTTCCAATGACATCCTCGAGCTGGTCGGGCGTGCCTACCTGGCGCCGGGCCTGAACGCCGTGTTCAGCGAGCACGCATTTGCGGTTTACCCGATCGTCACCCAGGCTGTCGGTGCCGACGCCCGTGTGATTCCCGCCAAGGACTGGGGCCACGACCTGCCGGCCATGCTGGCTGCCATCGATGCCCAGACCCGCGTCGTGTTTATCGCCAACCCGAACAACCCGACCGGCACCTGGTTCGATGCGCAAGCGCTCAACGACTTCCTGCAAGACGTGCCTGAGCATGTGCTGGTGGTGCTGGACGAGGCCTATATCGAGTACGCCGAAGGCAGCGACCTGCCGGACGGCCTGGATTTCCTGGCGGCCTACCCGAACCTGCTGGTGTCGCGCACTTTCTCCAAGGCCTATGGCCTGGCGTCGCTGCGGGTGGGCTATGGCCTGTCGACTGCGGTGGTTGCCGATGTACTGAACCGCGTGCGCCAGCCGTTCAACGTCAACAGTCTCGCCTTGGCGGCGGCCTGTGCGGCGGTGAAGGATGCCGAATACCTTGAAGAAGGTCGTCGCATCAACGCAAGCGGCATGCTGCAGTTGCAGGATGGGTTCCGTGAGCTGGGTCTGGGCTGGATTCCCTCCAAGGGCAACTTCATTTGTGTCGACCTTGGCCAAGTGGCAGCCCCGGTATTCCAGGGGCTGCTGCGCGAAGGTGTGATCGTGCGCCCGGTGGCCAACTACGGCATGCCGAACCACCTGCGGATCACCATCGGCTTGCCGGCTGAAAACAGCCGCTTCCTGGAGGCGTTGGCCAAGGTCCTGGCTCGTGGTTGATGTCACTGCATTGCAACCTGCTGTGCCTATGATCGGTCGCCTGGTGGTGGTAGGGCTGGGCTTGATCGGTGGCTCCTTCGCCAAAGGCCTGCGCGAAAGCGGGCTGTGCGGCGAAGTAGTCGGTGTGGACCTGGACCCGCAGTCGCGCAAGCTGGCGGTTGAGTTGGGCGTGGTGGATCGCTGTGAGGCGGACCTGGCGCTGGCGTGCCAGGGGGCTGACGTCATTCAGCTCGCTGTGCCGATCCTGGCGATGGAGAAACTGCTGGCGGTATTGGCCGGCATGGACCTCGGCCAGGCGATCCTGACGGACGTCGGCAGTGCCAAGGGCAATGTGGTGCGTGCGGCGCAACAGGCCTTTGGCGGCATGCCGTCGCGTTTTGTGCCGGGCCATCCGATTGCTGGTTCCGAGCAGAGCGGGGTGGAAGCGTCCAATGCGCAGCTGTTCCGCCGCCATAAAGTGATCCTGACGCCGCTGGAACAAACCGATCCGGCCGCGCTGGCCGTGGTGGATCGTCTCTGGCGGGAGCTGGGGGCGGACGTGGAGCATATGCAGGTCGAGCGCCACGACGAAGTGCTGGCGGCGACCAGCCATTTGCCACATCTATTGGCATTCGGCCTGGTGGACTCCCTGGCCAAGCGCAACGAAAACCTCGAAATTTTCCGTTACGCCGCCGGTGGCTTCCGCGATTTCACGCGAATTGCCGGCAGTGATCCGGTGATGTGGCATGACATCTTTCTCGCCAATCGCGAAGCGGTGTTGCGCACCCTGGACACCTTCCGCAGTGACCTCGACGCCTTGCGCGACGCGGTCGATGCCGGGGATGGCCATCAATTATTGGGCGTGTTCACCCGTGCGCGGGTGGCGCGTGAGCATTTCAGCAAGATCCTGGCTCGCCGGGCCTATATGGAAACCGCTGTGAACGCCGATGACCTGACCTTCCTCGCCAACCCCGGTGGCCGCTTGAGCGGGCGTATCCGGGTGCCGGGTGACAAGTCGATCTCCCATCGCTCGATCATGCTCGGCTCGTTGGCCGAGGGCGTGACGGAGGTGGAAGGGTTCCTTGAGGGTGAAGACGCCCTGGCGACCCTGCAGGCGTTTCGCGACATGGGCGTGGTGATTGAGGGGCCGCATCATGGGCGCGTGACCATTCATGGTGTGGGCTTGCACGGCTTGAAGCCGGCGCCGGGCCCGATCTACCTGGGCAATTCCGGTACGTCCATGCGCCTGCTGTCCGGTTTGTTGGCGGCGCAACGTTTTGACAGCGTGTTGACCGGCGATGCTTCCCTGTCCAAGCGCCCGATGAACCGCGTGGCCAAGCCATTGCGGGACATGGGCGCGGTGATCGAGACCGGGCCGGAAGGGCATCCGCCGCTGACCATTCGTGGCGGCCAGGCGCTGAAAGGCCTGACTTATGCGTTGCCGATGGCCAGCGCCCAGGTCAAATCCTGCCTGTTGCTGGCTGGGCTGTATGCCGAAGGTAAAACCGCAGTGACCGAGCCTGCGCCGACCCGTGACCATACCGAGCGTATGCTGCGCGGTTTTGGTTACCCGGTTGCTGTGGAGGGTGCTACTGCGTCGGTGGAATCGGGTCATGTACTGACCGCGACCCATATCGAAGTGCCGGGGGACATCTCCTCTTCGGCATTCTTCCTGGTGGCGGCTTCGATTGCCGAAGGCTCCGAGTTGTTGCTGGAGCATGTCGGCATCAACCCGACCCGCACTGGGGTGATCGATATCCTGCGTCTGATGGGGGCAGATATCACCCTGGAAAACCCGCGCGAAGTGGGTGGCGAGCCTGTCGCTGACCTGCGCGTGCGTGCTGCTGCGTTGAAAGGGATCGAGATCCCTGAGGCGCTGGTGCCGTTGGCGATCGACGAGTTCCCGGTGCTGTTCGTCGCGGCGGCCTGCGCTGAAGGGCGAACCGTGTTGCGGGGGGCGCAAGAGTTGCGTGTGAAGGAGTCCGACCGTATTCAGGTCATGGCCGACGGTCTGTTGGCGTTGGGGGTGAAGTGTGAACCGACCCCCGATGGGATTATCATTGACGGTGGCCTGATGGGTGGTGGTGAAGTCCATGCCCATGGCGATCACCGGATTGCCATGGCCTTCAGTGTGGCTTCCCTGCGGGCGGCTGCGCCGATTCGTATCCATGACTGCGCCAATGTTGCTACGTCTTTTCCGAACTTTCTTACACTGTGTGCCCAAGTCGGCATCCGTGTTGCCCAAGAGGCTCAATTGTGAATATCAAAGCACCGGTGATTACCATCGACGGGCCAAGCGGCTCGGGCAAAGGCACGATCGCCGGCATCCTGGCCAAGCGCCTGGGCTGGTGCCTGTTGGATTCCGGCGCGTTGTACCGCCTGCTGGCGTTCGCCGCACGTAACCATGGCGTCGACCTGACCAACGAAGAATCCCTGAAGCTGCTGGCCGCGCACCTTGATGTGCAGTTCGTCGGCGCGACGGAAGGTCATCCCCAGCGCATCATCCTGGAAGGGGACGATGTGACCGATGATTTGCGTAACGAGCAGGTCGGCTCCTGGGCCTCCCAGGTTGCCGCGCTGCCGGCTGTGCGTGATGCGCTGTTGCAGCGTCAGCGGGCTTTCCAGGAGCCGCCGGGCCTGGTGGCCGATGGCCGTGACATGGGCACGGTCGTGTTTCCCGAGGCGCCGCTGAAGATTTTCCTGACCGCCAGCGCCGAGGAGCGGGCTCGCCGCCGCTACTTGCAGTTGAAGGGCAAAGTCGATGGTGTTAGTCTGTCGAGTCTGCTAGATGAGATCCGTGCACGCGATGAGCGTGATACCCAGCGCGCAGTAGCCCCGCTAAAGCCGGCGGCTGATGCCATACAGCTGGATTCCACGGAGTTGTCCATCGAGCAGGTGCTGGAACGCATCTTGAGTGAAATCGCCATTCGCGATATCGCCGGGTGATCAAGAAGGCCGCAGGGGACCAGTCATAGTCCTGCGGTGGCTTCTTTTAACTGAAACTGACCCACACCGTCTGGGGTGTGGAGATGGGCGTATTCTTCGCCCTTATCAACAGGAATTAAAATGAGCGAAAGCTTTGCGGAACTCTTTGAAGAAAGCCTAAAAACCCTGAACCTTCAGGCAGGCTCCATCATCACCGGTGTTATCGTTGATATCGATTACCAAGCTCGCTGGGTAACCGTTCACGCTGGTCTGAAGTCTGAAGCTCTGATCCCGCTGGAACAGTTCTACAACGATGCTGGTGATCTGACAATCAATGTCGGTGACGAAGTTCACGTTGCTCTGGACTCGGTTGAAGACGGTTTCGGTGAAACCAAGCTGTCCCGTGAAAAAGCCAAGCGCGCTGAATGCTGGATTGTTCTCGAAGCAGCCTTCGCAGCTGAAGAAGTGGTCAAGGGCGTTATCAACGGTAAGGTTAAAGGCGGCTTCACTGTCGACGTTAACGGCATCCGTGCGTTCCTGCCAGGTTCTTTGGTCGACGTTCGTCCTGTGCGCGACACCACGCACCTGGAAGGCAAAGAACTCGAATTCAAGGTCATCAAGCTCGACCAGAAGCGCAACAACGTTGTCGTTTCCCGTCGCAGCGTCCTGGAAGCAGAGAACTCCGCCGAGCGTGAAGCTCTGCTGGAATCCCTGCAGGAAGGCCAACAAGTCAAAGGTATCGTCAAGAACCTCACCGATTACGGCGCATTCGTCGATCTGGGTGGCGTCGATGGCCTGCTGCACATTACCGATATGGCTTGGAAGCGTATCAAGCATCCTTCCGAAATCGTCAATGTTGGCGACGAGATCGATGTCAAGGTTCTGAAGTACGATCGTGAGCGTAACCGCGTTTCCCTGGGCTTGAAGCAGCTGGGCGAAGATCCATGGGTTGCTATCAAAGCTCGTTACCCAGAAAGCACTCGCGTAACCGCGCGTGTTACCAACCTGACCGACTACGGCTGCTTCGCAGAGCTGGAAGAAGGCGTGGAAGGCCTGGTACACGTTTCCGAAATGGACTGGACCAACAAGAACATCCACCCTTCGAAAGTCGTACAAGTCGGCGACGAAGTGGAAGTTATGGTTCTGGACATCGACGAAGAGCGTCGTCGTATCTCCCTCGGCATCAAACAGTGCAAATCTAACCCATGGGAAGATTTCTCTGGCCAGTTCAACAAGGGCGATAAAATCTCCGGCACCATCAAGTCGATCACCGATTTCGGTATCTTCATTGGTCTGGACGGCGGCATCGACGGCCTGGTTCACCTGTCCGACATCTCCTGGAACGAAGTTGGCGAAGAAGCTGTTCGTCGTTTCAAGAAGGGCGACGAGCTGGACACCGTTATCCTGTCGGTTGACCCAGAGCGCGAGCGCATCTCCCTGGGTATCAAGCAACTGGAAAGCGATCCGTTCTCCGAGTACGTTCAAGAGAACGACAAAGGCGCAATCGTTAAAGGCACTGTGAAAGAAGTTGACGCCAAAGGCGCCATCATCGTTCTGGCCGACGATATCGAAGCGACTCTGAAAGCCTCCGAAATCAGCCGTGACCGCGTTGAAGACGCGCGCAACGTTCTGAAAGAAGGCCAGGAAGTAGAAGCCAAGATCATCAGCGTTGATCGCAAGAGCCGCGTGATCCAGCTCTCCATCAAGTCGAAAGACGAAGTGGAAGAGAAAGAAGCCATCCAGAGCCTGAAATCGGCTCCGGAAGCTGCAACAGGCGAGACCACCATGGCCTCCCTGCTGCGCGAAGCAATGGCTAAACAGAACTAAGTTCTGTAAGGCTGTAAAAAAGGGCGACTTCGGTCGCCCTTTTTTGTGTCTGAAATTCGGTGAATCAACAGGCAAGAACCAAGGCATACAGCTTGGTGTCAGAGCTGTATACGTTATTGATAAAGGCCCTCCCGTGTTGTTAAGGATTTCAATAAACAGGCTTATCGTGCTGCTCGCAGTCGTAACGCTTGCAGGCTGTGCCGCCACCAGCGCCAAAACGCACGCGAGGCGCGGTGTCAGCGGCATTGAGGTCGATTGCTCGGGGCTGGGCAATAACTGGGAGAAGTGCGAGAAACGCGCCGCCCGCGAATGCAAGATGCAGGGCTATAAGGTCATCACCAGGTCCAGCGACGCCAAGGACGAAGAGGGCGACTATCTGTTCGGCTGGAACCCTGCCGGCGCAGTCACCCGCACCATGCTGGTGATCTGCAATTGAGGGCAATGCATGTGCTCTGTGGGTGTTTATTTAACCCGCAGATAAGTTTATGTATGGGCTGTTCAAATTCATCAAGTCATGCTAAAACCTTCGAAGCGCTTTTCCTAGCTGCTTGAAAAAGAAGGGAAAAATATGACGAAGTCGGAGTTGATCGAACGAATTGTCACCCATCAAGGGTTGCTCTCATCCAAGGATGTGGAGCTGGCCATCAAGACCATGCTCGAGCAAATGTCCCAGTGCCTGGCCACCGGTGATCGGATTGAGATCCGTGGGTTTGGGAGTTTTTCGTTGCACTACCGTGCGCCACGCGTCGGCCGTAACCCAAAGACAGGCCAGTCCGTCAGCCTTGACGGAAAATTTGTTCCTCACTTCAAGCCGGGCAAGGAATTGCGCGATCGGGTGAACGAAGAGGAAGAAGAGGGCGTCTGAGTGTTTTTGGGGTAGGAGAAGTTTATGCATGGGGTTAAGCGCGTTGTTTTGGTGCTGGCTGTGCTGGCTGTCGCATTTGTGATTTTGGCATTTGTGCTGGGAAACCAGCAGGAAATATCGTTGTCGTTTTTGGGCTTTGCTACCGCCGAAATGCCAGTCTCCGTGTTCGTGGTATTGGCGCTTATTGTAGGAACTTTTATAGGGCCGCTGTTGGCCTTGCTGGGTCGTAAGCGGCGCCACAAGTCAGTTCCTACCGGACGTGTCTGAAGGCAGACACCTGTCCGTTAAACAGCTGCGATTGACCGTCTGTCGGTTAGTCTTCTCGATCGCGCGTCCCCATCTGGCGCTTCAGTTCGGCTGTGCCGGGTCCGCGGTCAATCACGAACTCTCCGTCTTTATTCAGTCTTTATCGCGTATTTAAGCGCTCTTAGGTGCCCGCCGTCTTTGGGGGGGGGCGGTAGGAGTGGGTGGCTTGCTGTCTGGGAGCTGCCCTATAGACATGTCAAGACTTGAAATATGTCTGAGAGATGGCAGAATGAAATCTGTTCTCGATAACGGGCATTTTGTGCGCTCAAAATTTGGCAGCGACGCTGGGTTTTGGCGATCATCTAATTAGAATAAAAACACACAATGTTGTCTGCATAACGAGCCCGCAGTTTCTCTTTGAAGGCAGGTTTTTGTTGTGAGTAGTAGCTTTCGTGTTCCACCGACTCGGTCTTCGGATGAAGTAGATCTCGTCGTATTTCTTAAATCTCTCTGGGATCAAAAAAAACTACTGCTTCTGATGATTTTGGCAGGTGGACTCATTGGCGCCTCCTATGCCTTTTTGGCGACGCCACAGTACGAGGTTAGCGCAGTGTTGCGCCCTGCAGCTATTAATGATTTGGATGCACTTAATCGATCCGGGATTTACCAGCTGTCACCCGCTGACGCTCTCCTTAAAGTTGGCGCTTCGCTGGAGTCTTACGATACTCGCTTAGCTTTTTTCAGAGCCAATCAAAATCTGTTCGAAAAATTTGTACGGCCGGGACAGACCCTTGAGCAGAGCTTTGAGGCGTTTAACCGCAACTCGATTCGTTTGACTGTACCTGGCGCAGACAAAAAAGGTTCGTTGAGTGCCTACGTCAAACTTCAGATGACCTATTCAAAGGATATTGACGGTGTTGCTATCGTCAACGGTATTGTTGACTACGCTATTGATGATGAGCGGAAGCAAATTGCGAATGACGTAAATGTTATTGTCAAAAATCGTCTCAATGAAATCAAAGGTAAGCTTAATTCTGCTCGTGCGAACTATTATGTAAATAAAGAAGCCAAAATTGCTACATTGCGCGAAATTGACTCGGTAAAGCGTGCGCAATTACAGGATGAATTGAAGGCTCTGCGAATTCAACTAAAGGCGTTGCGCAACGATCGTGTTAATCAGCTGAAGGAAGCGATCGGAATTGCAAAGTCGCTGGGGATACAAAAGCCGACTACACCCTCTGCGTTTGGTGAGTTGGTAAATGCCAGGAGCGGCAGTATGGTCCGCACCGAAATCAACAACCAACAAACTCCGCTATACTTTATGGGGGTAGATGCACTTAAGTCTGAGCTTAGTGCGTTGGAACTGCGTCAGTCAGATGACTTTACTGATCCGCGTGTCAGCCAGATTGCCAAGGAGCTTCAGTTACTCGCCTCCAATCGCGAAATTGAAATTTTGAACGCTCGGAAAAATGAGGATTTGTTTCTCGCGGATGTTCAGCCATTGCGCGCAGAGCTAGCTCGTTTGAGCAACTTGAACACTGATATGACGGGGCTGAAATTGGTAGCTGTCGACCAACAAGCTCTTGAGCCGTTAGCATCTGCTAGTCCAAATCGCCTACTCATAATAGTGCTTGGCTTATTTGCAGGGCTGGTACTGGGCATTTTCATTTTACTTAGTAGGTTTGTTTTTGTTGCTAATAGCTCCGATGCACGGCTGGTTGCTACAGATTCTTCTGTGCCTTTATTGCAGCCTCGGGCGCAGGGTGGTGCTGTGCTAATCGATAGTGCTCGGTAAGCGTCTGGCGAAGTCACCTGCATCAATGAATGCAGCGCTGGGCTGCGCAAGAGTCTTCTCCGTAAGCGAAGGTGTTGCTATCTATAAAGGCCAAGTCGTCGATGGATTTCGGAAGTCGACAGGTTTAGGGTATAGATAAACTTATCCGACTTTTGCATCGGGTCGCATTATGGCGAACGAGTTCCAGAAAAAATCGCGAGCACAGTATCCGGTATCACTTGGCAGCTTTGAATGCGTAGTTCATGGAGCGGTTGCATTGTTCCACGCAGTCGGCATAACTCGTTTCTTTCTCCGCGACTCGCTATGCTAGGGTGGGCCAGTCTGCAGCGAAGGAATCGAGTTTGAATTGTTGGCAGAACGCTTCGATGTTTGATCGCCTTGGTACGCACTCGACTGCTAATAGGCGCAACGCCGCAGTGGTTAGGTCATCACTTCCAGTCTGCTGTATTCGCCAAGGTAGCAAAAACCGAGCTGTAAATTGGCATGAGGGTACCACGCGTGCTGCTTCAGACGCTGATGGCAGATCTTGCTTTGGCTGGTTCACAAGTTGCGGTTTATCTGGTGCTGACGCTTATTTGCTGACGCATCTCGTAGTATGCTTACCGAGCGCTTCCATGCTGAGGGGGCTGGCCTGCCTGTTTTTTGTAGGTCGTTGACACTTGACCGGCTGAACGTGGCGAGCTTTCCGGCTTAGGGGGGGGAATGATATTGTTGGTGGCGACCAAAATGTTGCCGTTGATGCTCAGTTGACGAAGAAAGCGCGTGTGCAAGCAGCTGAAAATTTCTTGCGTAGGTGAGTTCAGCGTGTTGGGTATGCTGTCAGAGGATTTGACTCGCTAGAATATTGAAGTATTTAGCGCTGAAGCTGGTTCAGTGAAATTTTATTTTATCATTAGGCTTTTTTTAATTATGCAAAAACTGGAAGATATTAAGCTCGCCATCATAGGTCTTGGATATGTTGGCTTGCCCCTGGCGGTGGAGTTTGGCAAGCATCGGACAGTGGTTGGGTTTGACATCAACCAGCTGCGTATCCAAGCCTTGAGAGCCGGGCACGACTCCACTTTGGAAGTGAGCGATGAGGAGTTAAAGCAGGCCGGCAAGCTCAGCTTTAGTTTTAACCTGGACGAATTGTCCAGTTGCAATACGTTCGTCGTGACAGTGCCTACGCCGATTGATGAGTACAACCAGCCAGACCTTACTCCACTGATCAAAGCATCAGAAAGTATAGGTAAGGTGCTGAAGAAAGGCGACCTGGTTATTTATGAGTCGACGGTTTATCCCGGTGCAACTGAAGAAGACTGCGTGCCTGTCCTTGAGAAATTTTCCGGATTAAAATTCAACGTCGATTTTTTTGCCGGATATAGCCCTGAGCGTATTAATCCAGGAGACAAGGAACATCGTGTCACTACCATCAAGAAAGTGACGTCCGGATCCACGCCTGAGATCGCTGATCTGGTAGATGCTCTTTACAATCAGATCATTATTGCGGGCACGCACAAGGCAAGCAGTATTAAAGTTGCCGAAGCGGCGAAAGTTATTGAGAATACCCAGCGCGACTTAAACATCGCTCTGATCAATGAGCTGGCCATTATTTTTAATAAAATGGGTATTGATACGGAGTCAGTGCTCCAAGCTGCGGGCACGAAATGGAATTTCCTGCCATTTCGGCCGGGCTTGGTGGGCGGGCACTGCATCGGCGTCGACCCTTACTACCTGACTCACAAGGCTCAGTCGATCGGCTATCACCCCGAAATCATTCTCGCGGGTCGCCGTCTCAATGACGGAATGGGCGCATATGTGGTCTCCCAGTTGGTAAAAACAATGGTTAAGCGCCGTATTCATGTCGATGGCGCTCGTGTACTGATCATGGGTCTGGCGTTCAAGGAGAATTGCCCGGACCTGCGTAACACGCGAATCGTGGATATTGTCAATGAACTGAAAGAGTACAATATTGCAGTGGATATTTATGATCCATGGGTCAGTCCTGAAGAGGCCAATCATGAATATGGCATAATCCCTATTACTGATCCCGGTACTGATGTTTACGACGGTATTGTGCTCGCTGTTGCGCATAATGAATTCAAAGGTCTGGGCGCTGAAAAAATTCGGAAGTTTGGTAAGTCTGCGCATGTTCTTTACGATCTAAAATATCTGCTGAGTCGTGAAGAGTCTGATATTCGTTTGTGATTTGATTTATGCGTTCTATTTTTCAATAAACGAAGAGCCAATTTATGTCCCGCTATGAAACGCTCGTGGAAACACTCAAGACTTCACCTAAAACGTGGTTGATCACTGGAGTAGCCGGATTTATTGGCTCCAATCTATTGGAGACTCTGCTTGGTCTGAATCAAGTTGTCGTCGGCCTTGACAATTTTGCGACGGGTTATCAGCGCAACCTTGATGAGGTTAAGGGTACCGTCACTGCGCAGCAGTGGGCTCGTTTTAGCTTTATCGAAGGTGATATCAAGTTATTGGATGACTGTCAGCGCGCATGTGGAGGGGTTGATTACGTATTGCACCAAGCGGCGCTTGGATCGGTACCACGTTCTCTGAATGACCCAGTCGCTACGAATGCCACCAATATTGATGGTTTTCTCAATATACTAGTGGCGGCCAGGGACGCGCAAGTAAAAAGCTTTACTTACGCTGCCAGTAGTTCTACTTATGGAGATCACCCGGGTTTGCCGAAAGTGGAAGACGTTATTGGCAATCCACTCTCCCCGTACGCAGTTACCAAGTATGTCAACGAGCTCTACGCTGAAGTATTCGCTAGGTGTTATGGTTTTGAAAGCATCGGCCTGCGTTACTTCAATGTGTTTGGTAAGCGTCAGGATCCGGATGGTGCCTATGCTGCGGTGATCCCTAAATGGGCCGCTTCGATGATTAAAAACCAAGAGGTTTTTATTAATGGAGATGGTGAAACCAGCAGGGATTTCTGCTTTATCGAAAACACAGTTCAAGCCAATCTGCTGGCCGCTACCGTGACTGAGCCTGCCGCTCGAAATCAAGTTTACAACGTTGCTGTCAGCGGGCGTACCGACCTTAACATGCTATTTTCTGCCCTGCGCCAGTCGTTGTCGCAGCACGGGATCAGTTATGAAAAGTCGCCAGTGTATCGTGATTTTCGTGCTGGAGATGTTCGGCATTCTCAGGCAGATATCGGTAAGATAAAAGCGCTGTTGGGCTATGAGCCGAAATTTGATATTCAGCAGGGTATTGCGAAAGCAATGGGCTGGTATTCGACATTTCTGAAGTAATGGGTGTTTGTATTGTTCTGTGAATGTCTCAAGCGCTCAAATTATGGGCGCTAGGTGCTTTCGTTGTGTTGCGCAGTTCTGGAGGCTGCTCGCCGAAAATGCCGGGTCGATGAGTGTTGTACGGCTATTTATTTCCAATGAAGCTTCTAAGGTTTTTTGTTTTGTTAAAGATAGGTCAACCTCTGCTTTAGTTGTTCACGGTATATGATGCTGGTCACATCCCGAGGCTGCTTGGGATATCTCGTAAGCTAGGATCGCGATTAAATACGTTCAGGGGAATTGAGGCATGTGTGGGTTTTCTGGTTTCTTCGCAGCAGCCCCTATGGGTGATGGCGCAAATGCCATCCTGGCAGCGATGGGCAACGCGATCTACAGCCGCGGCCCCGATGATGCTGGAACTTGGTCTGATGCATCACTTGGAATAGGCCTGTCGCACCGTCGGCTTGCAGTTGTTGATCGTTCAGCCGCCGGCCATCAGCCTATGCATTCTTCTAGTGGGCGCTACGCCATGGCGTTCAATGGCGAAATTTATAACCACCTCTCATTGCGCACCCTCCTGACCACCGAGCACGTCGAAACCTGGCGTGGTCACTCGGATACAGAGACCTTACTGGCCTGCTTCGAGCGATGGGGCGTGGAGAAGACCCTTCAGGCGACGGTAGGGATGTTTGCCATTGCGTTATGGGACACGCAGGAGCGCCAGTTGATACTGGCCCGTGATCGATTGGGAGAGAAACCGCTCTATTGGGGCTGGCATAACGATGTTCTGCTGTTCGGATCGGAACTCAAGGCGCTCAAGGTACACCCGGCCTTTTCCGCCAATATTGATCGCGACGCCTTGGCGCTGTACCTGCGGCACAATTATGTGCCGGCGCCTTACAGTATTTATCAGGGTATTGAAAAGCTCCCGCCTGGACATTACGTAGCAATCTCGCTTGGACAAAAGCGAGCATCCGTCGATTTGATTCCATTCTGGTCTTTCAATGCTGCCGTGGAAGCTGGTCTCGATAATCCACTGCAATCCGATAGCAAGACTGTCGTGGACACGCTCGAAACCCAGCTTGACCAGAGTATTGGTATGCAAATGCTCGCCGATGTTCCATTAGGCGCTTTCTTGAGCGGCGGCGTCGATAGCAGCTTAATTGTCGCACTCATGCAGAAGCAAAGTCCGCGCCCGGTGAAGACCTTCACGATTGGTTTCAGCGAAGATGGTTTTAACGAAGCGGAGCATGCGCTCGCAGTTTCTCGCCATCTGCATACCGAACACAGCGAGATTTATATCCAGGCGAAGGATGCGCTGAATATTATTCCTGACCTGCCGCGCATCTATTGCGAGCCGTTTGCCGACAGTTCGCAAATACCTACCTATCTGGTCAGCCAAATGGCGCGTGAGCATGTCACCGTTACGTTGAGCGGTGACGCTGGTGATGAGCTGTTTGGCGGGTATAACCCTTATCAGTTTGCGCCGCGCTTATGGCGCAAGGTCAGCAAGGTGCCAGGCGGGATGCGGCAAGTGGCAGCAAGTTCGTTGAAAAAGCTACAGCTTAAAGGGAGGGCTGAAAAGCTGATTGATATTCTTGGGTGTCGTAATCGCGAGGATTTCTATCGCCAGCTTGTCAGCCATTGGAAAACGCCCTCGAACGCGGTAATCAGTGGCAACGAAGGTCCGACATTGCTCGAAACGCCAGAAAAGTGGCCGGCTGGGACGCGATTCGAAGAGTGGATGATGGCAATGGATGCTCAGACCTACATGGTCGACGATATCCTTGTAAAAGTAGATCGAGCTGCCATGGCCAACAGTCTGGAGACGCGCGTCCCGCTGCTCGATCATCGCGTTGTCGAGTTGGCGTGGCGTATACCTCTGGATATGAAAATTCGTGGAGGGGTTGGTAAGTGGGCGTTGAAAGAGGTTCTATACCGCCATGTTCCACGCGAGTTGATAGAACGACCAAAAAAAGGTTTTTCCATTCCGATTGCGGCCTGGCTGCGCGGTCCTCTCAGAGAGTGGTCTGAAATACTGCTGAATGAAAAACGTCTACAGCAAGAGGGTTTTTTTCATCCAACGGTGATCCGAAAGGTGTGGGAGCAGCATCTGAGCGGTCGAGCCGACCATTCGAGCAAGCTGTGGGGTGTATTGATGTTTCAAGCTTGGCTGGAGGAACAGGGACCTTGAAAGTAGCCCATGTCATCGTTGGTCTGCATATTGGTGGCGCGGAGTTGATGCTGCTGCGCCTGTGTGAGTCATTCAAGGCGCGTGGTGAGGATGAGCATCGCGTGATCTCCCTGACCGATCTGGGTGAAGTGGGGGAGCGGCTTCGAGCCAGCGGTATCGCCGTCGAAACCCTGCATATGCGCGGAAAGTGGGACTTGCTGGGCGTTATTATCAAGTTGGTCAGCGATCTTCGTCGGCAAAAGCCCGATATCGTGCAGACTTGGATGTACCATTCCGATCTCGTTGGAGGCATAGCAGCGCGTTTGGTCGGGGTGAAGCGTGTCATATGGGGCATCAGGACGACGGATGTAAGCAGTGGCGGCAGCAAGGCCACGATTATCATTCGAAAGCTGTGTGCATGGCTTTCCGGATCCATCCCGGATGTGATTGTCTGCGCTGCGCAAGCATCGCGAAAAACCCATGTTGAAGTCGGTTATGCTCCTGAGCGCATGACGGTCATACCTAATGGCTTTGATCTTGCGCGATTGGTAGCCAAACCTTCGGAGCGTGATGCTATTCGTGAGGCTCATGGCATTGGGCGTGATGAGCTGGTGATCGGCAGTCTCGGTCGTTTTAACCCGGTCAAGGATCACGCCAATTTTATCAAAGCCGCAGGCATGGTCGCTGGCCGGTTTGCGAACGTCAGGTTTCTGATGGTAGGGCGCGATGTTGATAAGAATAATGCCGCGCTGATGGCTGACATTGCTTCCTCCGGGCATGCTGATCGGTTTGTTCTGCTTGGTGAGCGCAAGGACGTTGCTGCCTGTTTCAAAGCAATGGATGTTTTTTGCCTGCATTCATTAACCGAAGGCTTCCCAAACGTTCTAGGCGAAGCCATGAGCATGGCATTGCCTTGTGTCACCACGGATGTGGGCGATGCAGCATTCCTGTTGGGCGGATTGGGCTTGGTAGTGCCGGCACAGGATACCCTGCGGCTATCCGAAGCATTCGTCTCGGTACTTTCCGCAACAGCGTCTGAGCGCGCTGCATTGGGGCAGAGCGTTTATAAACGCATCGCAGAAAATTTCACAATGAAATGTACCGAATATCAATACAAAGCTCTATATCATCGCTTTCTTTCGAATCAGGATGCATAGTGATGTGTGGTTTGAGCGGTATTTTCGCCTCGGGTAACACCGAACTCGAGGCTGTTGTTCGGTTGATGAACACGTCGCTCATTCATCGAGGCCCGGACGACTCCGGTGTGTGGGTTGACGAGAATGCGGGAATCGCTTTGGGACATCGGCGTCTAGCAATTATTGATCTATCTGAAGCTGGACATCAACCGATGCGTTCCAGCTGCGGACGATTTGTCATAGTCTTCAATGGCGAGATCTATAACCATGGCGAACTAAGGCAAGCGTTGCACGACGATGGTCTTATCTCGATGGGGCTGAAAGGCCATTCGGACACCGAAGTGCTTCTGGTCGGACTTGCGAGCTGGGGTGTTGAAAAGACCTTGAAAGCATCTGTGGGGATGTTCGCGTTTGCGCTGTGGGACCGGCAAGAGCGGGTCTTGACGCTGGGCCGTGATCGTATAGGCGAGAAGCCGCTTTATTATGGCTGGCAGGATGACATCTTGCTCTTCGGCTCGGAGCTCAAAGCCATCAAGGCATTTCCGGAGTTTCGCGCGGAAATTGATCGCAATGCGTTGACACTGTTGCTTCGCCACAATTGCATCCCTGCGCCGTACAGCATTTACAAGGGCATCGCCAAGCTTCAGAGCGGTCATTATATTGTCCTGCCTCTGACTGATCTCTCTGCTGCGAAAGCTGCTATACCCCGGCCATATTGGCGCCTTAATGATGCGGTGGCCAAAGGTCTTGCTGATCTGTTCACCGGCAGCCCCGAGGCGGCGACTGATCTGCTCGAGGCTCAATTGCGGTCGAGTATTGGTCAGCAAATGTTGGCCGATGTACCGGTGGGCGCTTTCCTCAGCGGGGGCGTGGACAGCAGCACGGTTGTGGCCCTGATGCAAACCCAGAGTACCCAGCCGGTTCGCACGTTCACCATCGGCTTCGATGAAGGAGGGTTCGACGAGGCGGTACACGCCAAGGCCGTGTCCAAACACCTGGGCACCCAGCACACTGAACTTTATGTGCGTCCCCAGGACGCTGCAGCGGTAATCCCGCGTCTGTCTTCCATGTATTGCGAACCTTTCAGCGATAGTTCGCAGATTCCGACCTTCCTTGTCAGTCAACTGGCCAGTCAACAATTGAAGGTCGTACTCAGTGGGGATGGCGGTGACGAATTGTTCAGTGGCTACAACCGGTACCTGAGCGCAAAAAATATATGGTCGAAGATGCAGCATGTGCCGTCGTTCGCGCGACAGGCCAGCGCGGGCCTTTTACGATCGGTATCTCCCACCACGTGGGACAGTCTTTTCAACCTAGCAAAGCCGCTGCTTCCCAGCAGGTTTCATGTGAGCGGGCCTGGGGACAAGGCACACAAACTGGCCAACGTGTTGACGCTGGCGGACGGACATGAATTCTACCTCCAACTGAACAGCCATTGGAGCGATCCGGCGAGCGTTGTCATCGGCGGTGAAGAACCCCCGACAATGTTTACCGACGCGTCGCGCTGGCCGAAGACCGATTCTTTCGAGCACTGGATGATGGCGATGGATGCTCAGACCTATTTGTCGGATGACATCATGGTCAAGCTGGATCGGGCCTCCATGGCGGCGAGTATTGAAGGGCGTGTTCCCATGCTCGATCACCGAGTAGTCGAGCTGGCGTGGCGTATGCCGCTTGATCTGAAACTCCGTAATGGCCAGGGTAAATGGCTGTTGCGTCAGGTGCTTTATCGCCACGTCCCGAAAGAGCTGATCGAGCGTCCCAAGCAAGGATTCAGTATCCCGCTCGGTGAATGGTTGCGCGGTTCGTTGCGCGAATGGGCCGAATCCCTCCTTGATGAAGCTCGTCTGATCCGGGATGGTTACTTTCTGCCAGAGCCCATTAGAAAAATGTGGAGCGAGCATCTCCAGGGACGAGGCAACTGGCAGCCTCATCTGTGGACCATTCTTATGTTCCAGGCATGGTTGGATGAGCAGTGATGAGTAAGACGTTGTTGTTTATAGTCAATGATCCGGGATTCTTTCTGTCCCATCGTCTGCCTGTTGCCAAAGGCGCACAGGCGGCTGGCTACAAAGTTCATGTCGCCTGCATGCCAGGGGCTGCGGTTGCTGCAATCACGGCGCAGGGTTTTGAGTTTCATCCTGTGCCACTGTCGCGCAGTGGCCGCAATCCGTTGGCTGAACTGGGGCTGATGTTCACCATCTGGAAGTTGTTATGGCGCCTGAAGCCTGACGTGCTTCACTTGGTTACCATCAAACCGGTCCTTTATGGCGGCGTTGCTGCGCGCTTCGCTCCGGTTAAAGGCGTCGTCACGGCCATCTCCGGGTTGGGCTTCGTATTTCTTTCCAAGGGTATCAAGGCCGTGCTGATTCGGCGTCTGGTCAGTGCCTTTTATCGCCTAGCGTTGGGTAAGGGTAACCTGCGCTCGATTTTTCAGAACCCTGACGACCGAGACCTGTTGCTGGCGATGGGCGGGCTTACCGAAGCCAAGGTTGTAATGATTCGTGGTTCGGGTGTTGATCTGGCGCTTTATGCGCCCGTTCCAGAGCCGCAGGGGTTACCTGTAGTCTGTCTCGCTGCGCGGCTTTTGCGCGACAAAGGCGTGGTGGAGTATGTTGAGGCCGCAAGGGTATTGACCAAGCGCGGTGTACAAGCCCGCTTTCAATTGATTGGCGGTGTCGACCCTGGTAACCCTGCCACAGTAACCAAGGCTGAACTGGATACGTGGCGCCAGGAAGGTATTGTCGAGTTGCTGGGATATCGCGACGATATTGCGCAACTGTTTTCAGACGCCAATATAGTAACCTTGCCCTCCTACCGTGAAGGGTTGCCGAAGGTGCTGGTCGAAGCCGCCGCCTGTGGCCGAGCTGTGGTTACCACCGATGTTCCCGGCTGCCGTGACGCAATTGACGCAGGCGTCACGGGGCTTTTGGTGCCGGTACGGGATGCAAACGCGTTGGCCGATCAATTGCAACTGCTCATTGAAGATCCGGCGCTGCGGCGTCAGATGGGCGTTGCAGGTCGAGAACTGGCGGTACAGTCGTTTGCGATCGAAAAAATTGTGGAACAACATCTTGAGGTCTATCGTCAGTTGGAGCGCACGGCTTGAATCATCAACCCACATACTTCGTCACTGGTGCCAGCGGTTTCGTAGGTTCTGCAGTGGTAGAGCGATTGGCCTCGATGGCAGGTTGCACGGTGATGGCTCTGGTTCGTCGCGATGGTGTCGCATTGTCGGCAACGGTCTACCCGGTGAAAGCCGGTATGAATTATTTGGCTGGCGAACCGCTTCCTCTTTCCGGCGTTGACATTCTGGTGCACTGCGCTGCACGCGTTCACGTAATGTCCGATGCTTCCAGCGACCCGTTGACCGAATATCGAAAGATCAACGTTGCGGGTACCTTGAAGCTGGCTGAGCAAGCCGCGCAAGCGGGTGTGAAACGCTTTGTGTTCATCAGCTCGATAAAGGTCAATGGCGAGCGCACGCGTCTAGGACAGCCTTACACCGCAGACGATGTTCCGTCTCCAGGCGATCCTTACGGTGTTTCCAAGATGGAAGCCGAGCAGCAACTTCGGTTGCTGGCGCAGAGCACGGGCATGGAAGTCGTCGTCATTCGTCCGGTCCTCGTTTATGGACCAGGTGTCAAGGCCAATTTTCGCAGCATGATGAGTTGGCTGAACAAAGGTGTCGTACTGCCTCTGGGTGCCATTGGCAACAAGCGCAGCCTCGTCGCACTGGATAACCTAGTGGACCTTATCGTGACCTGCATGACGCATCCTGCAGCGGCTGGCCAGACGTTTCTGGCCAGTGATGGAGAAGACCTCTCGACCACCGAGTTGCTCAGATGCATGGGAGCCGCGCTGGGTAAACCGGCACGACTGCTGCCGGTGCCAGCCATGCTGCTGGAATGGGGGGCCGCATTGATTGGGCGCAAGTCGATCGGCCAGCGACTTTGCGGGTCTTTACAAGTCGATATTACAAAGGCACGTGATCTGCTGGGATGGGTGCCGCCAACGTCGGTTTCCGAAGCACTGAAAAAGACGGCGGCAAGTTTCAAGGAAGTCTGATTTAGAAGGATGGTCCGTTCCCCGGACTGCCAATTGGAGCTGTGGATGATTCACTTATTGTGGCTTGCGCCCGCTGCGGGAGCCCTCGCACTTCTGCTTACTTGGATCCTGCGACGCTATGCGTTGGCAAACAGCATGATCGATATACCCAATGCTCGTAGCTCCCACTCCATTCCCACGCCTCGCGGGGGCGGTGTGGCGATCGTGTTGAGCTTTTTGATCGCGCTGCCGATCCTGTATATGGGAGACGAGATTTCACGCTCGGTTACATGGGCCTTGATGGGGGCGGGCGCGGCCATTGCGATCCTTGGTTTTCTTGATGATCACGGGCATATCGCAGCAAGATGGCGTTTGCTTGGCCATTTCGGCGCGTCTATCTGGGCACTTTTCTGGCTGGGCGGACTCCCTCCGATCAGCTTGCCTGGCATGGTGGTTGACCTTGGGTGGTTGGGCCACATACTCGCTGCGTTTTATCTGGTGTGGTTGCTCAACCTGTACAATTTCATGGATGGCATTGACGGGCTCGCCAGTATCGAGACGCTGTGCGTCTGCCTTGGTGCCTGCCTGATCTACGCGTCGACGGGTAATCAAGCGCTCATCTGGGCTCCATTATTGTTGAGCATGGCAGTCCTGGGCTTCCTTTACTGGAACTTTCCGCCGGCGCGTATTTTCATGGGCGACGCTGGCAGTGGCTTTCTCGGCATCATCCTGGGGATATTCGCGCTGCAGGCTGCCTGGCAGGATGTGGCTTTTTTATGGGTGTGGCTGATACTGCTTGGTGTATTCGTTGTAGACGCCACCTTCACGCTTATCAGGCGTCTGCTGCGCGGCGACAAGGTTTATGAAGCCCATCGCAGTCATGCCTATCAATTCGCTTCACGCCAAGCTGGGCGACATTTGCCTGTCACCCTGGCAGTGCTCGCGATTAATTTATTGTGGTTGATACCTATCGCGCTTTCTGTGGCTTTATTGGGTCTCAATGGTTTGGTGGCTCTGGCTGTCGCCTATATACCGCTGGTGCTGCTAGCTATCAAATTCCGTGCAGGCCAGTTGGAAAAAACCATCTCACCTCCGGTGTAATTCGCGTGCGGAGCAATAAGGCCATTCAAGTGTTCAATGCTGGTCATGCAGAGCAGGTCAGGAGCGTTAGAGGTGTATAAAGGGTTATGAGTAAAGTTCGATCTTACCTGCTGGCGCTTCCTCGCAGGCGCAAACGCATTCTGCAGGTCATCACAGATATCCTGCTGGTCTGGTTCGCCCTGTGGATGGCGTTTGTCGTGCGCCTCGGGGTGGACGACATGATAAACCCGGCGGCCCTGCACCAATGGTTGTTCCTCTGCGCTCCGGTTGTCGCTATTCCACTGTTCGTGCGTTTTGGCATGTATCGCGCCGTCATGCGGTACTTCGGCAACGACGCCCTGATTGCGATTATCAAGGCAGTCAGTCTCTCCTCTTTGATTCTGGGTGTGGTGGTCTACTGGTACAGCAACCATCAGAACGTAGTGCCACGTTCCATCATCTTCAATTATTGGTGGCTTAGCCTGATCATGGTCGGCGGACTGCGTCTGGCCATGCGGCAATACTTTCTGGGCGACTGGTTCGCTGCGGCTCAGCATGTGCCGTTCACCAGCCGTGACGACGGCTTGCCGCGGGTCGCGATCTACGGTGCAGGCGCTGCGGGCAACCAATTGGTGGCTGCGTTGCGCATGGGCCGAGTCATGCGTCCTGTCGCCTTTATCGACGACGATAACAGCATCTCTGATCGTGTCATCTCCGGGCTGCAAGTGTATAAACCCCAGCACATTCAACGCATGATCGACGCGACGGGGGCGCAGGAAATCCTGCTGGCAATTCCATCTTCCAACCGTGGCAGGCGCCGTGAAATTCTCGGCTTTCTTGAAGGTTTCCCACTGCATGTGCGCAGCGTCCCCGGCTTTATGGATCTTGCAAGCGGCCGTGTAAAGGTTGACGACATTCAGGAAGTGGATATCGCCGACCTGCTGGGGCGCGACGCCGTGCCGGCCCAGGAGGAGCTGCTGGAACACTGCATCAAGGGGCAGTCCGTACTGGTCACCGGGGCGGGCGGCTCGATCGGTTCCGAACTCTGCCGACAGATCTTGTCACTGCATCCCACCACCTTGTTATTGTTCGAGCACAGTGAGTTCAACCTTTACAGTATTTTGTCGGAACTCGAACAACGGATCGTCCGGGAGTCATTGCCGGTTCGTGTACTGCCTATACTCGGGTCGATACGCAATGAGGCGAAGTTGCTCGACATCATGAAAACCTGGCACGTGGACACGGTTTATCACGCAGCGGCCTATAAGCACGTACCGATGGTCGAGCATAATATTGCCGAAGGCGTACTTAACAATGTGATCGGTACCTTGAACACTGCCCAGGCTGCTCTGCAGGCCGGCGTATTGAACTTCGTACTGATTTCCACCGATAAGGCGGTTCGCCCGACTAACGTGATGGGCAGTACTAAACGCTTGGCCGAGATGACACTGCAGGCCCTCAGTCGTGAGCTGGCGCCGGTGTTGTTTGGTGACATTGCAAATGTATCGCGCGTCAATAAGACCCGGTTCACCATGGTTCGCTTTGGTAATGTTCTGGGATCGTCGGGATCGGTGATTCCGTTGTTTCACAAGCAGATCAAATCCGGCGGACCACTGACGGTCACTCACCCGAAGATCACGCGCTATTTCATGACTATTCCCGAGGCAGCCCAACTGGTGATCCAGGCTGGCTCCATGGGGCTTGGCGGAGATGTTTTCGTACTCGACATGGGGGGGCCGGTAAAAATTACCGAACTGGCGGAAAAGATGATCCATCTCTCCGGTCTCAGTGTTCGCTCCGAAAAAAATCCCCTTGGTGACATCGCGATTGAGTACACCGGATTGCGTCCTGGTGAAAAGCTTTACGAGGAGTTACTGATCGGTGACAACGTCGTTGCCACCCAGCACCCGATGATCATGAGCGCCAACGAAGATCATCTTTCCTGGGATCTGCTCAAGGGCATGTTGAAGCAACTGCTTGCCGCCGTGGATCAGCATGATTACACGCGCGTACGCCAGCTCCTGAGGGACACCGTAAGCGGCTATTCTCCGGAAGGTGAGATTGTCGATTGGATCTATCAGCAACGCCGCCTTGAACTCTGAGAAATACCTCGTTACTCAGCCATTTTTGACGTTCTCCAAAGATCTTCTAGTTTGAAAAAGCAGCTTCGGAAAGCTGCTTTCTCTTCTAGATGCCATGGAGTGTTACCAATGCAAAACGCATACCTTTGCGCCCTCGTCTTTACCGTGCTTAGCAGTTTCTCACTCGCGGGCACGGCTGCTCCTGCACCCTCCCTCAATGTTGATTCACCAATCCAGTCCTCTGCTCAGATAGACATTGCTGCGCAAAATGCCAAGGTCAATCTCAACGCTGCCGATGCACAAACGTTGCGACAAAACCTATTCGGTATTGGTGCGGCTAAAGCCAAAGCGATTGTGGCTTATCGAGAAAGCAATGGGCCTTTTACGGCTGTAGATGAACTGCTCGAGGTGAAGGGAATAGGCAAGGCGCTGATGGAGAAAAATCGCGAAAGATTGGAAATCAAATAACCCAATCAAGCAGGCCGGTCATTGGCCGGCCTGTTCCTGACTATAGTGGGGACTTGTTAAGTGACATTTCCCTACAGCCCGCAGCCGCAATCAGAAGCAGGAAAGCGGGTGCGATAACCAGGGGGCGCTGAACAATAGACAATATCAATAGCAGCGAAAAAGCCATGCCATTCATGTTCGAGAGCACCCTATGCCTCAGCGCAAAGCCCAATAGCGTCAGTACGAAGAATGCTGTGCCCAGAATGCCCGAGTGAAAGATGATTTTTTTGAAGCTGGCGGAGCCACTGTCGTCTTCTTTCTCGCTGCCGAATATGAGTGAGCGTGTGTCGGACGATTGCCACTCAGCAAATAGCTTGTTGAAGCCATCGGTATTGCGATTGTCTCCTGCCAGCCCCTCCGACTTATAGGCGAAGCGGTCATACATCACGGTCTTCAAATAATCATTTTGTGCAGACAGCATGACGAGTGCCACCATGACGCTCAACAGCACTATGTTGCGTTTGTTACCACGCACGGCTTTGATGGCAAAGTAAGCCAGGCTTAATATGAAAAAGGCCATGGACAAACTTAGAATCCCGGAAATAAATATGATGAGGTTGCTGCGTGACTTCAGATTGAACCTGTCTGCCGCCAGCAGCAGGGCGGCGAAGGTACCCAGCGCTCCAGGCTCATCGAAAAAGCCAAAAAACCGATAAAATGGATTGTCCAGCATATAATCCAAAACCACGGTAGTAGGGTAAACAAAATAGCCTACGCCATTTTGAGCTTTTAGTTGATCGGGGATTTTGTACTCAGGCAGGGGACCCAGTAAGAATAATTTATTGTCACCGCTTAGGTGATGTAAAAACCAGATGCATATACCAGGAAGCAGGAGAATGGCAATCAGCCGTTTTGATTTACGGAAAATACTCAAAACTTCGTTCTGGGGTATGCAATAAAAAATCAAATAGCCGGCCATGAAATATAAACAGCCTAAAATGCTCGCACCATAAAAGTAGTAAAACAGAAAAACCATTAACGAGAAAAGCAAGCCAAAAAAGTATTCGCGTAGCGCAATATTTTTCTTGAGGGAAAAAAGTACCAGGCACACACCCGCGATCAACGCTTGAAACTGAGGTGTGTACCCCCAGATATAAAAGGGGTTTAGTGCAATGACGATCCAGGTTGCCATCGCCCAGAGATAGGTTTGCTTTTGCAGTGAGGGATGCGTTTCTGAAATTTCAATCATCGATCAATCCGACATATAATCAGCGCCAATGCCAGTAATTTTTTGAAGCTCAAGTCTCCCAGAAGCGAGCGGATAATATATTTCAGGGCGCCGCTATAATCCTTTTTCACCTTGTGCAGGTGCCGGGCGTATGAGTAGTACAGGTTGCTTTTGCCTTTTTTTATAGCACTGTACAGTCCGGGGAAATAAAACTCGCACAGTGCCAGTGAAACTAGGCTGTCATCCAGGTAGCCCATATTTGACGCATGGCTCTCATGCACGCGGTATTGCGTCAGCGGTGTTTTTAATATGTAAATATCGCCTTTGCTGGCGATATGGTAGTAGAACAGGCTGTCTGATGCTTTAGGCAAGCGATAGTCGTAACCAGAGGCAGGAATTCGATCAGCTCTCACCATAAAGCCCGGCACGGGCACCAGGGAGTTATTGGAGGCGATCAATTCGTCGAGTTTGTAAACAGGGTTGCGTTTATTGAATTTATCTTTCTGTATTTTTACCGCACGTCCCTGTCCGTCAATAATTTGGACATAGGATCCGCAGATAGAAAACTCGGGATGCTGCTCCAGGAACTCGACCTGTTGGGTGATTCGCCCGGGCAGCATCAAATCATCGCCCGCAAACATGGCGACGTATTTACCTTTTGCAAGACGCAGCCCCGCATTGCAATTACCTGTGATTCCGTGGTTAACAGGCGCTAGGTTGAGTATTATTTTTTCAGGGTTGGCTGCGTGCATCTCCTGGAGGAGTGCGTCGGTACCATCTTTGGAAGCGTCATCACTGATGATGATTTCAATATTCGTATAATCTTGCGATAAAATTGATTGAATGCACTCTTTGATATAGTTCGATTGGTTGTAAACGATGACCACGACGCTGACGAGTGGTTGTGCAGGTGAGGGCGACATTACGCTTGACTTAAGGCTCAATTAATTTTCCGCCACACGAAGAAATACAAAAATATCCAGTAGGCTATGTAGTTTACGCAGTAGCCCATTGACGCCCCGATCAAACCGTAGGCGTTGGAGAATGCCACGACCAGTAGGCATAGCGTTATGGAGAAAATGATTTCAGAGATGATGAACTCTTTGATCATCGCTCGGCTAACCATCAAGTAGGACAAAATCCAGCTGCCTATTTTCATGGTGTCGCCAACCAGTTGCCACGTAAACAACGGGCGCATGGGTGCGAATTCCTTGGTAAACAATATCCAGATAATAAGATCGCGAAAAACAAAAACGCCCAGCGATAGCAGCGCGGCAGCAGGCAGAATTATTTTATAGCCGGACATCACTTCGTGTTTGATCTGGCTGGCTGAAGTCAGTTCCGACAGCTTGGGCAGGTAATACACGCTCAGTGTCATGGTGACCACCATCATGTACGCGCCGCTTAGCCGAGTCATCGCCTCCCAATAGCCTGCAGATTCGGCGCTCAAGGATTCATTCAGGTAAGTCCTGATAAACAGGGAACTCAACGGAACGCATATGGCAGAGCACAGCGCCATAAATGTAAAACCGGTGAGCTTCCTCAGCGCACTGCGATCAAACTCGAAGGCAAATATACCGAGTCTGAACCAACTGGTTTTCAAGCAAACGCCCAATGTGAACAAACAGGCAATTGACTGATAAGACACCAAAGCGATCAGTGCTCCAAGAAAGTCGAAGCAATAAGCCAGGACCGCAGTAAAGAGCAATGAGAACAGGCTGCCCAGAATATTTGCGATCACATAGCCCTTGATTTCCTTCTTGCCGTTGAGTATGGCCAGGAGCAGGGTGTTAACCACCATCGGCATCAGCCCGATGGCGAACACAATGAAAAGTTTGCTGTAGGACCTGTCCCCAAGAAAGAATTCTGCGAGCTCTTTATCAAACACAATAATAAATATCGCGCTGATGATACTGCCCGATAGCGCAATGCTGAAAGCCGTGCGCCAGACCTTTTCTTGCTTTAAAGGATCCTGTCCATACTCCGCCGTGTATTTGGTGACGCCGGTGCTGACTGCGCCACTTGCGAATGTTGAGAAAATCTGTACCGCATTTTGAAGTTGGCCTATGAGAGCGTAGCCCGACGGACCGGTATAGATCGCGAGCACCTTATTTATGCCGAGCAGCGTAAATATTTTTACCAGCGACGCTATACCACTCAATAGACTTGTTTTTATCAGCTTCATGACGATACGTAGGCGTTGCACACTTCTATGACGTGCGAAACTTCATCATCACTGATTGTGGGATTCAACGGCAAACTCACCACTGTGTCGTGTATGCTCTCGGTGATCGGGAAGCTTTCAGTCGTCATCCCGCGCAGCGCTACTTGTTTGTGCGGAGCGGTGGGGTAGTGGATTTGTGCTTGCACACCGTTATCGGAAAGGTGGGACATGAACCCTGTGCGGTCGTCGCATCGGATAACGAACAGGTGCCAGGCCTGGCTTTTGTCATCAGCGAGATGCGGCAGCGTGATCAATCGATTATCGATGTTAGCAACGTAGTTCGCTGCAATCGCTCGCCGGCGAGCGTTTTCATTATCGAGGTGCTTGAGCTTGACAGAGAGCATCGCGGCCTGCAGCTCGTCCAGTCGGCTATTAATCCCCGCATAACGATGTTGATATTTCGCCTCACTACCGTAGTTGCCCAAGGATCGAACAATGTCGGCAAACTCAGCATCATTGGTAGTGATGCCGCCGCCGTCGCCCAGCGCACCCAGGTTTTTTCCAGGATAGAAGCTAAAACCTGCGGCATCTCCAAAGGCTCCGGCCTTCTTCCCTAAAGCCTCTGCGCCATGCGCCTGCGCAGCATCTTCGAGAACCAGCAGATTATGAGCCTTGGCGATATCATTGATTTTGTCCATCTCGGCCAATTTACCGTACAGGTGGACAGGCAACAAAACCTTGGTTTTTTCGCTGATCTTCTGTTGAATTTGTCGAGGATCGATATTGTAGGTTTCGAGGCGTGGCTCCACGAGAACGGGCGTCAATCCACTTTCAATGATGGCCAGAATGCTCGCAATGTAGGTATTGGCTGGGACGATGACTTCATCGCCGTCGTTAATCCGACCTTGCTCTTTCCATGCGCGCAGGGAAAGGGTGAGTGCGTCCAGACCATTGCCCACACCGATGCAGTACTGGGTGCCACAGTACGCGGCAAATGCCTGTTCAAACTGTTCGAGTTCTTCGCCCTTGATATACCAGCCGGACTTTATCACGCGCTCGGCAGCTGCCAGGATGTCTGCCTGGTATTGATCGTTGACTTGCTTCAGCTCCAAAAACTTAATCATTCAATTCCAGCCTGTAAAAGTCATGCACGATAGCCCGGGCGCTGAAGCTCTCTTTTTGTGCGATTAGCCCGGTGTTCAAGTAAAGTCCGCCACGCTCCGTCGATATGCCAAAGCTGAAATACGCCTTGTCCAAGCGCTTGGCTTCATCAATGCAGCTTGCCAGGGTCAGATCGAGTGCCCCGGATTCCTTACCGACTTTGTTCGCCGCGATGTATTGAGTATGCAAGACCTGCTCATAAGCAAATAGCAGCACACCACATATCAACTCTCCCTCCTTGCGCACTACCCTTAGACGGATGTTTTCAGGAAAGCGCTCGTGGAGCAGAGCCATTTCATCGATCGAATGAGTCGGTGTGGCGCTGTGCCTCGATAGCACGCTTGAAAGCAGTGCGTGATAGGCCGACCAGTCCGTGGATTCCTCTACACATAGGCCGTTCTTCTTCGCCCTTGCAATCAGCCATTTTCGGCCTTTTGAAAACTTGGGCTCTCGCTCCATATCGATGACGCTGGATATGTCTCTGCGGAACAAGGTGGCGCCAGCGATAGTCAGCGCATACAGGTCTTCTTGAGCCGGGTGGGTGGTGAATATGTAGGGAATCGACTTGTATTCAAGGCGGCTAACAGTCTTTTCTTTCAGGAAGATTTTGAGCGTCTGCAGTATCTCAATGACCTTTTCGGCTTTGACCTTGTGCGAAAGTATCAGCCCGCCGAACGTCAAACCGCCATGTGAGTACACAACGTTGTCCACGATGTTGGCGGGCAACACGGCAAGAAGTTGATCTTCCTGTTTAAACAGAAGTGAGAAGTCGTTAAAACGATCGGCGTGGTAATCCATGAACGGGCGTTCGAAGATAAACAGCGGTGTCTTGCTCGTTCTGACAAACTCATTCCATTGGCTTTCGGCGTCTTGTTGATAAAGCTCGCAGATCACCATTGAACCAGCTCCATTAGGCCAATACCTTCAACGCCCATATGGTTGCCATTGTAAAAAGCATATACTTTATCCGCCGTGACACACAGGCGCGGATAGCACAGGTGCTGGTCGTCAAAGCCCGCGTGTTCGGATAGTGACATGCCTAATTCGGCGTCCTTGCGCGTCCAGTTGATACCGTCTTCGGAGTAGGCAACGCCTGGAAAATAATCCGTACCGGTAATTCCGCCTTTTGTATAAAACATCATATAGCCGCCGTTTAACTTGTAAACGGAGGGTCTGCCGATTCTATATTCATCACCTTCATTGTCGATGCAAAGATGATGGGGGCCCTGAAAGGAAATGCCGTCAGGCGACTCTGTGTACCAGATGTTATAACGAGGATATTGAACACCGTTTATATCACACCAGCCATCTCCCAATGCGTACCAAACTTTCCAGCGCCCCTCGTCATGGATCGCAGTATGTATTGCGCGGATCGTACGGCCTCGGTGCACGCGATCAAGTACGGGGGCTTCAGAAACCCGATCGAACCTAAGTCCGTCCTGACTGGTTGCCAGCCCAGTGAAAGCAAGGAACTTGGCTTTTTGGACGATCTGGAACCCAACGTAGTACATTCTTATCGTATCGCCATCGCGCACAACGTCACCCATGATGACGCCGTTATCGTCGAAACATCCGGGGCCACCCTCAGTCAATACGGGCTCTTTGCTCACTCCCAGCACCTTGCGTGGGTTTTGTGATGACACATCTACATAACCTATGCGGCTGACGCCGACCTTGTCTCGAAATCCGGCATAAATTCTGATGACATCCGGGTTCAATAAAAAAGGTGTTGGTGTAAGTGCTGAGTTCTCTGCCCACTCAGGAAGCTGGGTTCGAGCATCGAATATCTGGCCTATTTTTTTCCAAAGCATCTCAATACCCTACAATTTTACTTTAAGACTGCTTTTCTTCGGCAGCATCTGTGCAGGTGAGCCGTAATAAATTCGCTCTGGCTCGGGCAGATTTTTATTGACCAGGGTTCCGGAGGCAATCACGCAGTCTTTGGGGATGCTGATACGATCATTCAGTGTTGAGTTGACACCGAGAAAGCAAGACTCGCCAATATCGCAATAGCCTGACACCACGACATGCGAAGAGAGGAAGCAGTTGTCATTGATACGTGAACGGTGTCCGATATGGTTGCCGCTCCAGAGAATCACATTGTTCCCAATCGATACGAATGGTTGAACTGTATTGTTCTCGAAAATAAAGCAGTTTTCGCCGATTTGAGCGTTGTGCCACACGAACGCACGGGAGCTAATGTAGCTGGCGCACGTATAGCCCTTGGACTTGATCAAGCCATACAGACGAGTTCTCAGTCGGTTGAGTTGCGAGGCCGGTATCGCGATGAAGACTTTATAGTCGGCGGGTGGAAATTTAGTTTCGATTGATTCCAGCTCTACAATGGGGAGATCGTACAGCGTGGTATTTTCGAGGTATTCCTTCTCGATGGAAAAAGCGCAGACCTCAAAATCAGAGTCATGCGTAAAGTACTCATAAGCAATCATGGCGAACTCACCCGCCCCAACGATTATCAGTTTTTTAGACATGCTTGCTCCTCAAGAAAAGTCTCATAAGATCTTATGTAGTCGGATTCTTCGTAATGTTCACTTGCCAGCACCAGCAATACGCAGTCATGGCTGAAGTCATGCATTTCCCGCCATACCATACTTTCGATAACCAGCCCGCGGGTAGCGCTGTTCATAATGGTTTCTTGGCGAACAGTTCCATTGTCCAAGACCATCTTGCAGGTGCCGGATACGCAGATCGCAATTTGTTTTAAATTTCGATGGGCATGAAACCCCCTGCTGATGCCGGGGGCTGTAGCGTAGATGTAATAAACACGCTTTATCTCAAAAGGGATAATCTTGTCGATGCCAACTTCGATGGCGATCAACTCCCCTCGGTTATCGCCCAGTCGCTCAAAATCCAGCCATCTGATCAATTCCATTTCATCCACCATGTCTCATATTTACTCTGTTTACCCGCACTGATGAGCTATGATAGTGAGGTAAGTAAATTAAATTCCATACCCATACATGTCACTTTCATTACAAGCGATGAGCCATTCACCATTGCGGCACGCTCACAGTAGGCCGCACGCCACCTGTGTAGTTACAAAGAGTCAGGTCCGTCCGGCTTCAGCGTCTCTCGTCGAAAGGGTGCTCTCTGGTTCATCGTGCATCTGCGTGAATTGACAAAAAGTGGCTTTGGATGGAAACCCAGACTATAGCTTGAAAAAGGTCGATTATGTCACGGGGTATGATAAATACCCATACAAAAGCGGTTTCCGATCCCACTTTAAAACCTTCGGTCCTGATACTCCTCAGCACTGGCATGAATGATGATCATCTATTATGTAGAAAATTCCCCAGTCGAGGCGTCCATCATGTACAAAAATTACCCGCCCGCTTACCAAGTCAGCAAAGGCGCCGCGCTGCAGGTCGACACCGCCTTCTATGAGCGCATTCGCGATCACAAGAATCCGCGTACGTTAATCGAACGATTCGAAATCCCAATCCGCACGGGCAGGGCGTGGAAGGTACCGGCCGGGTATGTGTTTCGCGTCACCACACCGGTCGGTCCGCAGGTCGGCGATTTCAATGTGTGGAACGCGAATGATCCCCGCGAACGCCTATGGGCGGCGCGCACCCGCCAGCTGCAGGGTGCCCATGTGAGCACCCATGACCGGCTGTGGTCGAACCTGCCCTTTCTGCGTCCCCTTGTGACTATCACCGATGACAGCCTGGCCGGTTATGGCATCGATGAGCACGGTGGCCGTCTGCACGATTTGCTCGGTACGCGCTGCGATCCCTATGTGAACCGCATGCTCACGGGCGAGGATTTCCACCACCATTGCCACTCGAACCTGACCCGTGCGGTTTTGCCTCACGGTCTGACGGAATTCGATGTGCATGACGTGCTGAATATCTTCCAGTGCACGGGCCTCAATCACGACGATATGTACTTCATGAAAGCCTGCCCAGCGCAGAAGGGCGATTACCTGGAGTTCTTTGCCGAGATTGATTTGCTCTGCGCGCTGTCGACGTGCCCAGGCGGGGATTTGTCACTGCCGATGTGGGGGCCGGATGCGCAGGACCCGCTGACGGTGTGCCGTCCGCTGGGGGTTGAGATCTACAGGTTGAAGGACGAGTTGCTGGACGGCTGGAGCCAGCCGGAGCGTGCTGCCTATAAAGGGCAGCACGGTTTGCAGATTGCCAAGGCGGATTGGGAGTAAACGGTCCTAGCGGTCCTGCGCGTCCTTCGCATCCGCCTGGGCGTTGCGCTCGGCCACGCGTTTGCGTTGTTCGTCGGTGAGTTCCACCTTGTTGGCGCTGTCACGCAGCATCATCAGCCCTCCGACGATCGACCCGATCGCAACTACCATAATCAACCACGCATACCACGGCATAAGGCTCTCCTTGAGGCAGATTACCGTGGGAGAATTTTCCCACGGCAATAACTACTTTGAGTTACGGGCTTTCTGAGTAGTTCAGTGTAGGCCCGTTCTGCCTCGAAACCTTAGAGCCCGGTCAACATTGCATCTGCCGGTGCATCGGCACGGTCCTGCGCGGTCATCTGGAAGTAGATGAAACCCACGGCCATAAAGCCGAGGAAGATCATCCCGATCAGCGCGTTGAACCACGCCATGGCCACCAGGCACACCACAGCCAGCACCAACGCGATGCCGGGCACGATCGGATAACCCGGCGCACGGAAGGTACGTTCCAGCAGCGGCTCGGTCTTACGCAGTTTGAACAGGCTGAGCATGCTCATGATGTACATCACGATGGCGCCGAATACCGCCATGGTGATCATCGCCGCAGTCAGGGTCATGCCGCCCAGGTTGATCAGGCCATCGCTATAGATCGCGGCGATGCCGACCACGCCACCGGCAATGATTGCCCGGTGTGGTGTTTGAAAGCGCGACAATTTGGCGAGGAAAGATGGCAGGTAACCGGCGCGGGCCAGGGCGAAGAATTGGCGCGAGTAGCCCAGGATAATGCCGTGGAAGCTCGCCACCAGGCCGAACAGGCCGATCCACACCAGCATGTGCAACCAGCCGGAGCTGTCGCCCACCACGGTTTTCATCGCCTGCGGCAGTGGATCGTTGATGTTCGACAGGGTGCGCCAGTCGCCCACGCCGCCGGCAAAGAACATCACGCCCATGGCCAGGATCACCAAGGTCAGGATGCCGCTGATGTAGGCCTTTGGAATGGTGCGCTTCGGATCTTTCGCTTCCTCGGCCGCCATGGCCGCGCCTTCGATGGCCAGGAAGAACCAGATGGCAAAAGGGATCGCCGCAAACATCCCGGCAATCGCCGGGGCGCCGAAGGTGTCGGAACCGGCCCAGCCATTCAGGGCAAAGTTGCTGAAGCTGAACGCGGGCGCGACCACGCCCATGAACACCAGCAGCTCAGCGACGGCGAGCACACACACCACCAACTCGAAGGTAGCGGCGAGTTTCACGCCGAGAATATTCAGCCCCATGAACACGATGTAGGCACCGACGGCCGCGTGTTTGGGGTCCAGGGCCGGGAACTGCACATTCAGATACGCGCCGATCGCCAAGGCGATGGCGGGCGGAGCGAAGACAAATTCGATCAGTGTGGCGAGGCCTGCGATCAAGCCGCCTTTCTCACCAAAGGCGCGACGACTGTAGGCAAACGGCCCGCCTGCGTGAGGAATGGCGGTAGTCAGCTCGGTGAAACTGAAGATAAAGCAGGTATACATCGCTGCGACCATCAACGAGGTCACCAGGAAGCCCAAGGTCCCGGCCACGCCCCAGCCATAGCTCCAGCCGAAGTATTCCCCGGAAATCACCAGCCCGACGGCAATGCCCCATAAATGCAGAGTGCCCAAGGTGGGTTTAAGTTGTGTGTTCATCGTGCTGCGCTCCCTGAACGGTTTGGAATGATTCAAGGTGTTGCAGCGGCCATGCCAGCCTGAGAATCATTGTCGTAAAGCGGCGCGACTGTCGTGTGGGGGATGGTTTGGCGTTTGAAATTTGCCGGCGTCGCACCAGATAGGTGCGGCGGTGACGGTGCCGACGCTATCGGGAGCAAGCCCCCTCCCACAGGTTGACTGGCGCTCGGCATGACAACTCGGTCAAGTGTGGGAGGGGGCTTGCTCCCGATAGCGCCCGCCCAGACGCTGGAAACCCGCAGTGTAAACCCCGCATAAACCCACTCTTTACGCCATCTTTACGCCCCGCCCACCCCCTCGCTCTCGTTCCTTTACGCCACTCCTGCGGACAATTGCCCCACACGCGGCACTCGCCGCTAAACGGAGAGACTTCCATGAGCGTTCTGGACGGGGTGTCACTGCTATTGGCCGTGGCGCTGTTCATTTATCTGCTGGTTGCGCTGTTACGCGCGGATCGGAACTAGGAGCTGGCCATGCACAGTTATGACTATTGGCTGATCATTGCCTTCTTTGCCGTGGTACTGGTGCCGGCGCCGTTCTTGGGGCGGTTCTACTACAAAGTAATGGAAGGCCAGCGCACGTGGTTGAGCCCGGTGCTGGGGCCTGTCGAAAAAGCCTGTTATCGCCTGTCGGGGGTGGACGAGCATCAGGAACAAAGCTGGCAGAAATACATGCTGGCCTTGCTCGCGTTCAACCTCGCGGGCTTTTTGCTGTTGTTCGCGATCCTGCTGTTCCAGGACTATCTCCCACTGAACCCGCAGAAATTGCCTGGCCAGGAATGGACACAGGCTTTCAATACAGCGGTCAGTTTCATGACCAACACCAACTGGCAGTCCTACAGCGGTGAGGCGTCCCTGAGCTACCTCAGCCAGATGGCTGGCCTGACCGTGCAGAACTTCGTCAGCCCGGCCACCGGCCTGGCCGTCCTGGTCGCGCTGTGCCGTGGGATCGGGCGCAAATCCACCAAGACGCTGGGTAACTTCTGGGTCGACATGACCCGCGCCACGCTCTACGGCCTGTTGCCGTTGTGTCTGGTGCTGGCGCTGTTCCTGGTATGGCAGGGCGTACCGCAAACCTTCGCGCACTACGTTGATGCCGTGACCCTGCAAGGCGTGGATCAAGTGATCCCCCTGGGCCCGGCAGCCAGCCAGATTGCGATCAAGCAATTGGGCACCAACGGCGGTGGTTTCTTCGGCGTCAACTCGGCGCACCCGTTCGAAGACCCGACGGCCTGGGCCAACCTGTTCGAATTGGCGTCGATCATCTTGATTCCGGTGGCGCTGGTGTTCACCTTCGGCCACTACGTGAAAGACCTGCGCCAGAGCCGCGCGATCCTCGGCTGCATGTTGGCACTGTTCCTGATCGGCGGCGCGACCTCGCTGTGGGCCGAATACCAGCCCAACCCGGCCTTGAACAACCCGGCCGTCGAGCAGACCGCCCCGCTGGAAGGCAAGGAAGCGCGCTTCGGCACCACCGGCACCGTGTTGTGGTCGGTGACCACCACCGCAGCGTCCAACGGTTCGGTCAACGGCATGCAAGACAGCCTCAACCCCCTCAGTGGGATGGTGGCGCTGGTCAACATGATGGTCGGTGAAGTGATCTTCGGCGGCGTCGGCGCCGGTATGTACGGCATGTTGCTCAACGTGTTGATCGCGGTATTCCTGGCCGGCCTGATGATCGGCCGCACCCCGGAATACCTGGGCAAGAAGCTCCAGGCCAAGGAAGTGCAGTTGCTGGTCGTGACCCTGCTGGTGATGCCGGTGGGCGTATTGGTACTGGGTGCCATCGCCGCGAGCCTGCCGGGCCCTGCCGGTGCGATCAGTAACCCCGGCCCTCACGGTTTCAGCCAGTTGCTGTACGCCTACACCTCGGCCAGCGCCAACAACGGCTCGGCGTTCGGCGGTTTCAGTGCCAATACACCGTTCCATAACCTGATGCTGGGTCTGGGCATGTTGATCGGCCGCTTCGGCTACATCCTCCCGGTACTGGCCCTGGCCGGCAGCCTGGCGATGAAGAAGACCGCACCGATTGGCCAGAACAGCTTCCCGACCCATGGTCCGCTGTTCGTGACCCTGTTGACCGTGACCATTTTGCTGGTGGGCGGCCTGACTTTCCTGCCGACGCTGGCGTTGGGGCCCATCGCCGAACACTTGAGCATGGGCTTCTAAAAAGGGGATATGAAAATGAATATGCCTGCAAAAAACGCGGCTCCGGTCAAAACCCAGGAACCCGCTAAAACCGCCATCTCGTCCCTGTGGCGCCCGGCGCTGGTCCAGGCGTTCGTCAAGCTGGACCCGCGCCAACTGCAACGCTCGCCAGTGATGCTGGTGGTCGAGCTGACCGCCATCCTCACCACCGTGTTGTGCTTCGTGCCCGACACCACTGTGCCGACCTATGTCGCCGTGCAGATCGCGGTGTGGCTGTGGTTCACCGTGCTGTTCGCCAACTTCGCCGAAGCTTTGGCCGAAGGACGCGGTAAGGCCCGTGCCGACAGCCTCAAGGCCGGCAGTGAAGGCCTGAGCGCGCGCCGTAAGGAAGCCGATGGCAGCTTCAAGGTCGTGCCGGCCACCAGCCTGCGCAAAGGTGATGTGGTGCGTGTCGCCGCCGGGGAAATGATCCCCGGCGACGGCGAGGTCATCGAAGGCATCGCAGCGGTCAACGAAGCGGCGATCACCGGTGAATCCGCACCGGTGATCCGCGAGTCCGGCGGCGACCGCTCGGCCGTCACCGGCAATACGCGGCTGGTGTCGGACTGGCTGCTGATCCGCATCACCGCCAACCCCGGCGAGTCCACCCTGGACCGCATGATCGCCCTGGTCGAAGGCGCCAAGCGTCAGAAAACCCCCAACGAAGTCGCGCTGGATATTCTGCTGATCGGCCTGACTCTGATCTTCCTGCTGGTGGTCGTGACCTTGCAGCCGTTCGCCCACTTTGCCAATGGCAGCTTGCCCCTGGTGTTTTTGGTCGCACTGCTGGTGACGCTGATTCCTACCACCATCGGCGGCTTGTTGTCGGCCATCGGTATTGCCGGCATGGACCGCCTGGTGCGCCTCAACGTGATCGCCAAGTCCGGCCGTGCCGTGGAGGCGGCCGGTGACGTGCACGTGTTGCTGCTGGACAAGACCGGCACCATCACCTTCGGTAACCGTCGTTGTTCAGCGGTAGTGGCTGCACCGGGTGTCAGCGGCAAGGACCTGGCCGAAGGTGCGCTGCTGGCGTCCCTGGCGGACGACACGGCAGAAGGCAAATCCATCGTCGAATACCTGCGGGCTCTGCACCCGCAGGCCGAGCCAACCCTGGATGAGCTGACCGCCGTACCGTTCAGCGCCGAGACCCGCTTGTCCGGTGTTGACTACCAGGGCCGCGTGTTCCGCAAAGGCGCGGTGGATTCGCTGCTGGCGTTTATCGGTCAGCAACGCGGCGACCTGCAACCGGCTCTGTCACGGGAAATCGACAAGATCGCCCAGAGCGGCGGCACGCCATTGCTGGTGTGTGCCGACGGCAAATTGCTCGGTGCCATCCACCTCAAGGACGTGGTCAAGCCCGGTATCCGCGAACGTTTCGCTGAGCTGCGCAAGCTGGGCATTCGCACCGTGATGGTCACCGGTGACAACCCGCTGACAGCCGCTGCGATTGCTGCCGAAGCCGGTGTGGATGACGTGCTGGCCGAGGCGACCCCGGAGAAAAAACTCGCGCGCATCCGTCACGAGCAAAACGACGGCCGCTTGGTGGCGATGTGCGGCGACGGCGCCAACGACGCCCCGGCACTGGCCCAGGCGGACGTCGGCATGGCGATGAACGACGGCACCCAGGCGGCGCGTGAAGCCGCCAACATGGTCGACCTCGACAGCGACCCCACCAAGCTGCTGGACGTGGTGCAGATCGGTAAAGAGTTGCTGGTGACTCGCGGCGCGTTGACCACCTTTTCCATCGCCAACGACGTGGCCAAGTACTTCGCGATCCTGCCGGCGTTGTTCGCCTCGATCTACCCGCAGTTGGGCGTTCTCAACGTGATGCATTTGCAGAGCCCGCAGAGCGCGATTCTCTCGGCCATTGTGTTCAACGCGCTGATCATCGTCGTGCTGATCCCCTTGGCGCTGCGCGGTGTGCGTGTGCACGCCGCGAGTGCAGCGGCGTTGCTGCGGCGCAACCTGTTGATCTACGGCCTGGGCGGGCTGCTGGTGCCGTTTGTGGGCATCAAGGCGATCGACATGCTGCTGACCGCGCTGCACCTGGTTTGACCCGATTCCTGTGGGCACCGGCAAAGCGGTGCCCACAGGTTGCAAAGACCGAATTGAGGAATTTGAAATGTCCAACATAATCCGTCCAGCCCTGAGCCTGCTGGTGCTCATGACCCTGATCACCGGCGTCGCCTATCCACTGGTGGTCACCGGTGTCGCCCAAGTCGCCTTCCCGGACCAGGCCAACGGCAGCCTGGTGCGTGATGCCAGTGGCAAGGTGCGTGGCTCCAGCCTGATCGCCCAGGATTTTACCGGTGACAGCTGGTTCCATTCGCGTCCTTCGGCGGGTGCCTTTGCGACGGTTTCCAGCAGCGCCAGTAACCTTGGCCCAAGCAACCCGGCCTTGGCCACCCGCGTGTTCGATGACGCGAACAAGCAGTGGGTGCCCAGCCAGGGGCCGGTGCCTTTGGCGTTGTTGACTACCTCCGGCAGCGGTCTTGATCCACACTTGCCACCCCAGGCGATTGCCTATCAACTGGCACGGGTGGCTGCCGCGCGAAATGTGCCGGTCTCCACCCTGCAACGGTTGATGGATGAACATATCGAAAGCCCGCTGGTGGGGCCGCCTGTGGTGAATGTGTTGGCGCTGAACATGGCCCTGGAAAAACTCTGAACCCTGTGGGAGGGGGCTTGCCCCCGATAGCAGAGTGTCAGTCAACACAGGTATCGACTGAACCACCGAAATCGGGGGCAAGCCCCTCCCACATTGGATTTTCTCTGGGTCTGAACAATTGAAGGAAACCCCAGCATGAGCGACTCCGGCCGCGCCGATGCCCTGTTAGCCGATCTGCCCCGGGACGGCCGTGGCCGGCTCAAAGTTTTCCTCGGCGCCGCGCCGGGTGTGGGCAAGACCTACGCCATGCTCCAGGCCGCCCACACCCAACTGCGCCAGGGCGTCAAACTGATCGCCGGCGTGGTTGAAACCCACGGCCGCGCCGAGACCGAAGCGTTGCTCAGCGGCCTGCCGCAACAACCGCTGTTGCGCAGCGAATACCGTGGCGTGATGCTCGAAGAAATGGACCTCGACGGCCTGCTCGCCGCCAAGCCCAAGCTGGTGCTGGTGGACGAACTGGCCCACAGCAACGCCCCCGGCAGCCGCCATGAAAAGCGCTGGCAAGACATCCAGGAACTGCTCGCCGCCGGCATCAACGTGTTTACCACGGTCAACGTCCAGCACTTGGAAAGTCTGAATGACCAGGTCCGCGGCATCACCGGTGTACAGGTGCGCGAAACCTTGCCGGATTGGGTGCTGCAAGAAGCCGACGAACTGCTGCTGATCGATCTGCCGTCCCGCGAACTGCTCGAGCGTCTGCGCGACGGCAAGGTCTATGTGCCGGAGCAGGCCCGCGCTGCCATCGATGCATTCTTTACCCAGACCAACCTGATGGCCCTGCGTGAGCTGGCGATGCAGACTGCCGCCGCCCACGTCGACGACGATTTGGCCCAGGGCTATCGCCAGCTCGGCCAGGCGGCGCCGGCGGTGCGTGGGCGCTTGTTGGTGGGCGTGGATGGCGACGCGCAAGCCGAACGCCTGGTGCGCCATGCCAGTCGCGTCGCCCAGCGTCGGCATTTGCCGTGGAGCCTGGTGCATATCGACAACGGCCGTGCGCGGGATGAACAGGCCCGCCTGCGCCTGCAAAACGCCCAGCAACTGGCCGAGCGTCTTGGCGGCGAAGTGGTGCTGCTGCGGGCGGGGGAGGTGGCCAAGACCTTGATCCAGCATGCTGCCGAACGCCGCGCCAGCCTGCTGTTGGTGGGGCAGTCGCGAATGGGTTGGCGGCGTCGCCTGTTCGGTGGCGGCTTGGCGGCGCGGTTGTTGCGTAATGCCCGGGGTTTGGAAATCAACGTCCTCGACAGCGACGATGTGCCCGCAGTCCCACGCTTGCCGGATGTGCGCGGTCTGGTGTGGTTCGATTACGCCTTGGCCGTGGTGGCGACCATCATCGCCGCCGGCGTGGCCTGGGCAGTGGCAAGCGTGTTGCCACTGCCGAATATCTCGCTGGTGTTTCTCGCCGCCGTGTTGCTGGTGGCCGTGCGCAGCAGCCTGGGGCCGTCCCTGGTGTGTGCGGCGTTGTCATTCCTGACGTATGACTTTCTGTTCATTCCGCCGAGCTTTTCCTTTGCCATCCAGCGCGAAGAAGACGTGCTGACCCTGTTGTTCTTCCTGCTGATGGCGGCGCTGACCGGCAACCTTGCCGCGCGCCAGCGCCGCCAGTTGCAGGCGTTGCGCGACACCCAGGAAGAAACCAGCGAACTGCTCGACCTGTCGCGCAAACTCACCGCCGCCACCGACCGCCAGGCGGTGATCAGCGCCGCCGCCCACCATCTGGAAGGCTGGAGCGACCTGGATCTGTGCCTGGTCAATCGCGACGGCCAGGGTGGCTGGAAGGTCGAGACCGGCGGCCCGCTGACCTTCACCGAAGCCGAGCGTGCTGCGGCCGATTGGGCCTGGCAGCATGACCAGCCGGCAGGCATGGGCACCGGCACCTTGCCGTTCGGGCGCTGGTGGTGGTGGCCGTTGTCGGGTGAGGAGGGGCCGCTGGGGTTGCTCGGCGTCAGTGCCAAGCCGGGTCTGGAATTGAGTGGCCAGCGGCGTCGTTTGCTGACCGCCTTGAGCCAGCCTCTGGCCCAGGCCCTGGCGCGGGCGCAGTTGGCCCAGGAGTTGGAATCCGCACGTTTGCATGGCGAAACCGAGCAACTGCGCAGCGCCTTGCTTGCGTCGGTGTCCCACGATTTGCGCACACCGTTGACCTCCATGCGCGGCAGTATCGACAGCCTGCTGGCGCTCGGCGAAGCCATCCCCCTGGAGGATCGCCGCGAGTTGCTTGAAGGCACCCGCGATGAAGCCGAACGCCTGGACCGCTATATCCAGAACCTGCTGGACATGACCCGGCTGGGCCATGGGGCGCTGAAGCTGGCGCGGGACTGGGTGTCGCCCGGCGATATTGTCGGCAGTGCGCTCGGGCGTTTGCGCGCGGTGCTGGCGCCGCTGCTGGTGAGCACCGATGTGCCGGCGGAGTTGCCGTTGCTCTATGTACATGCCGCGTTGATCGAACAGGCACTGGTCAATGTATTGGAAAACGCCGCGCGTTTTTCACCGCCCCAAGGTCGATTGCAACTCAGTGCCGGTGTGGCGAATAACCAATTGTTTTTCGCTGTGGCGGATGAGGGGCCGGGTATTCCTGAGGATGAGCGGGCGAAGATTTTCGATATGTTCTACACCGCTGCACGCGGTGATCGAGGCGGGCAGGGCACCGGCCTGGGCCTGGCGATCTGCCAGGGCATGGTCGGCGCCCACGGTGGGCATATCAGCGTGGCCGAGGGCATTGATGGGCGCGGTACCTGTATCACCTTGTTCCTGCCATTGCCGACACAGCCTGGCCTGGAAGGCGAGGCGTGAGCTACCCTGTTTTCTCTACAGATGTTGATTGGACGCCATGAGCCAGACCGCGACGATTTTAGTCATTGATGACGAACCGCAAATCCGCAAATTCCTGCGCATCAGCCTGGCTTCCCAGGGCTACAAAGTGATCGAGGCCGGTACCGGCAACGAAGGCCTGGCCCAGGCGGCGCTGAGCAAGCCCGACTTGCTGGTGCTCGACCTGGGCCTGCCGGACATGGATGGCCAGCAGGTACTGCGCGAGTTTCGTGAGTGGTCGACGGTGCCGGTACTGGTGCTGTCGGTAAGGGCCAGCGAAGGGCAGAAGGTCGAAGCCCTCGACGGTGGCGCAAATGATTATGTCACCAAGCCCTTCGGCATCCAGGAGTTCCTGGCTCGCGTGCGGGCCTTATTGCGTCAGGCACCCGTGGGCGAGCCCCAGGAAGCGGCGTTGCAGTTTGGCCCGTTGATGGTGGACCTGGCCTATCGCCGCGTGCTGCTGGACGGCGCCGAGGTGGCACTGACCCGCAAGGAATACGCCGTGCTGGCACAACTGGCGCGGCATCCGGGACGGGTGATCACCCAGCAGCAACTGCTCAAGGACATCTGGGGGCCGACTCACACCGAAGACAGTCACTACCTGCGGATTGTGGTGGGGCATCTGCGCCAGAAGCTGGCGGATGATCCGACCCAGCCGAGGTTTATCGTGACCGAGGCGGGAGTGGGGTATCGGCTGTTGAGTGCCTGACAGCTGTCAGCGCTGCTCACTCTCATAGCGATCCAGTGTATCGCTGGCAATTTCCCGGCCCAGTGCGATCAACTCCGGGGCCTTGTAGAACTCGAAAAACCGGCACACCCGCTTCGGCACGTTGATCAGCACATCCGGCGGGTAGCCCGCGATCTTGTATTGCGCCAGCGAGGTCTGCATCACCTCGAAACTCTGGTTGATCAGGTCCAGCAGTGACGCCGGCCCGACGTTATCGATGATGAACGACCCGGTAGCCGACTTCGGCGCCCCAGGCTTTTCCGGTGCGGCGGCGGGTTGCTGGGATTCTGGCTCGGCCGACTCCAGCCACGGATTGATCTCGGCCGCCTGGGCCTGCAAGGCTTCCTGCTCAAGTTTCATCAACTGCTCGGCCTGCTTGCGGCGAAACGGCAGGTGCGAGCCGAGTGATTTCGCCAGGCTGTTGAAGCGGCTCTTGAACGCCGGCGGGCGTTGGATCACCGGCAAATGGTAGTGTTTCTGGTTGGTGGCGTTGAGGTTGACCGCGATGATCAGGTCACAATGGCTCGACACCACCGGCACGATGGGCAGCGGGTTGAGCAGGCCGCCGTCCACCAGCATGCGGTTGCCTTGCATCACCGGGGTGAACAGGCTTGGAATCGCCGCCGAGGCGCGCATGGCCTGGTGCAGGCAGCCTTCCTGGAACCAGATTTCCTGTTGATTGGTCAGGTCGGTGGCGACGGCGGTGTAGGGGATGCGCAGCTCTTCGATATTGATCTCGCCGACGATCTTGCGGATTTGCCCGAAGACCTTTTCGCCGCGAATCGCCCCAAGGCGGAAACTCACGTCCACCAGACGCAGCACGTCGAGGTAGTCGAGGCTTTCAATCCAGTTTCGATACTCGTCCAGTTTGCCCGCGGCGTAGATCCCACCCACCACGGCCCCCATGGAACAACCGGCGATACAGGCGATGTCGTAACCGCGCCGTTCGATTTCCTCGATTACTCCGATATGGGCATAGCCTCTGGCCCCGCCGGACCCCAGCACCAAGGCAACACGTTTCTTCATGGTCGATGTCCTTCATAAGCGGGTGCCCACAATGCACCTATTTTAGGGGCTGCTTCAATCTTCGTTGCGCCTGGCAATATTTTTCAAGAATAGCGCTCAGGCTCGGGTATGCTCTGGCAATAGGTACTACCGATTTCAGGCTAAGGACAAGGCACTTTTTCTTGTAGGCAACGTCTACACCGTACGACTGTTTTTCTTTATTTTGAGGTGTCATCGATGAAAGCCTGGATGTGTGTGCCTGTGATCATGTTGGCCCTGGCGGGTTGCGCCGGGAAAACCGCATACCGCGACAGCTGTGGCTCGCAATTGGATGCCGCCTGGAAAGAGCTCGACCTGGCCAAGGCCGAAGGTTTTGCCGGCACCGTCAGCTACTCCAAGGCTTTGTCTTTATTGACTGGTGCCAAGACCCAGCAGCAATTCGAAGCGTTTGAAGGCTGCTCAAACAAGGCCGAGAAAGCGCGGTTCTATATTCGTGAGTCGCGCGCCGGGCGTTAACTGGCGGCGCAGAGTGGGATTTTTCATCTGAGAGTGAGGGCAGGATGTCAGCTTTGGTCGATCAGTTAGTCGCTCAGGTCATTGGCCTGGAAGTAGGGTTACTGAGCTGCCAGGCTCGCCTCGCTGCCGTCACCGATGATGAAGCCCTGCATGATCTGCGCACCACCGTGCGCCGCCTGCGCAGCCTGTTGCGCCCTTTGCGCGGGCTGCCGGGTGTGGAACAGCTTGAATTGGCCGCCGGCACGGTCGGCCAGTTGACGACGCCACTGCGCGACCGAGAGGTGCTGGCGGCGTATTTGCATCAGCATGGTTATCACGAGGCCGCTGATCGACGCCTGCGCCTGCAACCCGACGCCTATCGCCAGGTGGCGCAAGGCCCGGAAGTTGCCCATCTGCTGCTGATCCTTGATGCATTCCCGCGCTTTATCCGCGCCTCGGAGCACCAGAAATTGCTCAAGGGTTTGCGACCGCGTATTGAGAAGCGCCTGGCCAAGCAATGGCAGAAACTCGATCAAGCACTGAAAGATCCAGACCATGATCGCCACCGTTTGCGCTTGTTGATCAAGCGTGTGCGCTATGCCGCCGAGGCTTACCGCCAGCTGGATAAGTTGCCCTCCAATGCCCTGCCACGCCTGAAGAAAGCCCAAGCGGCACTGGGTGATTGGCATGACTGCTGGCAATGGTTGGCCCAGGCCGAACATCAAGCCGATCTGCAGCCCTGTGTTGCGATATGGCATCGCACCATGGCCAAGGCCGAAGGGCAGGCGGATCGCGTGCTGGACAAACTCAGCGCGGATTGTTTCTAAATCGGTCCGGCTTTTGGCCGGAATAAGCGCTGTACCTTGTCCGCGCGCTGGTTAAGATCGCCCATCTGTTTCTTTTGATGTGAGGTCGCCATGCGCTTTAGTGATTTGCTCGACGCTGCCCGAAGCAACCCGCTGGATGTCACCATTCCCGCTGAATGGGCCCAAGGCCGGGCGTCCTTTGGTGGCCTGGTCGCTGCGTTACAATACGAAGCCTTGCGCGCCCATGTACCGACGGACCGCCCATTGCGCTCTCTGGCAATCACCTTCGTTGGTCCGGTCGCGCCCGATGTACCTGCCAGCTATCAAGTCGAAGTGTTACGTGAAGGCAAGGCGGTCAGCCAGCTGCTCGGCCGTGTCGTGCAGAACGGTGAGGTCGCGACCCTGGTACAGGCAAGTTTTGGCGCATCACGCGAATCGGAAATCGATGTGGCGAGCGAACCGCCGCCGACGTTCAAGCACTGGGATGAATGCCAGGAACTGCCCTATATCAAAGGCGTCACGCCGGAGTTCATGCGCCACTTGGCTATGCGCTGGAGCGTTGGCGGTTTGCCGTTTACCGGTAATAAATCCCGCGAGATGGGTGGTTGGGTTCGCTTGCGCGGGGATGTGAAGGAGGAACCGCTGACCGAAGCGCATATCCTCGCCCTGGTCGACGCCTGGCCGCCGGCGTTGCTGCCGCACCTGAAAAAGCCCGCTCCGGGCAGCACCCTGACCTGGACCATCGAATTCATCCAGCCGTTGCAGGATCTGACGACCCTGGACTGGTGCCAGTACCACGTCAGCATCGAGCATGCGCGCGACGGCTACGGTCACGCCGCCGCTGCGCTGTGGAGCCCAACCGGCGCGTTGATCGCCCTCAGCCGCCAGACCGTGGTGGTCTTCGCCTGATGCTCAGTGGCGGTGGCGCTGCCGCCAGGCACGCCACCAGCCACCGCTCAACACAAAGCGCGGGAACGTCAGGAACTGCTCGACCACCAGGCGCTGTAGTGCGTCTTTACGATCACTGAACGGCTCACTGGCCTCGGCTTCCAGGCTATGCCCATGACGCTGCAGCGCCAGGCCCGCGAAGATGCCGACTACGCCAATGGCGAAACTGGCCAGGCTCAGGCTGAACACTCCGGACACAATCAACAGAAACCCGATGATAAACAGCGGTACGGCAATCAGGTGCAACGCCAGGTTGGTCGGGTGCTGATGGTTCTGCGGGTAGTTACGCCATTGCCAGGCGGGGAGATTGGGATGACGTTTGCCCATGATGGTGAACCCTCTGTCCGTTGAAATAATATGGGGAGAGTTTAGGTGGGGGTGGGCGGGTGGGCGAATTGGGGTTGGCTATGACGTTGATAGAAGGCCAGTTGTGGCAAACCATCTTCAAGCCCAAATAACGCAGTCATGATCATCCATGTGTACCAGAAACGTGAGTTTGCTATCCGTCACCCAGAACGGATATCCGGTCGTTTCACCTAAGATAGAGGTTATATCCTGCGCATTCTCGATTTCCCAGCCCGAGTATGTTGAATCAAGTACCAACAAAATCAGGTTTTTTTGGTTAATGCGGTACTGTATTTCCTTCCAGAAATTGGGGTTGTGCTCTGAATTTTTCTCGTTCAGTTCGACGGGGTCGAGGAAGCTGCTCTCGGATTTGAAGAACTTCTTTGTTAGGTCATTTATTAGTGTTGTGGTTTCGTCTATCTGAAATTCTATAGAGCTTATTTCTAAGCTCCTGAAAGCTTCATCTAGTTCTTTTTTCAGGTAATTCATCAGTGATTCCCAATTGTTGATCGGCTAACGGGAACCAGTTCGACAAGTGTATGACGTCTTTTTGCTCCTCTGTCCGCTCTCTTTTCGGGTGTTTGATAAACAATATGAGGTGAGTTCGGCTATTTTTTGCTTGAGACTAGTATTGGGTCATCATATTAAATTCGGCCAATTTATTTGGGCCTATTTGTACACGCCATTTTTTTGGGAATGACTTCCATGCTGGTCTTTACTCCATTTGGATGCGCTGTATTTATTACTTAATAAAATGCAATTTAGCAAGCCACGTTCATGCGCAAATAAAGAATTCATGGCCGCCCATGTGCACAATAAGCGTATGACTGACTTTGATTTCTAATATCTGTTATTTTAAAAATCTTCATCATTACCTCTGATGTAAACGTTGGGGTCGCAAATTGAGATACTCTTGGCCTTAAATTCGATTAAGGAGTTTTTGTTGGCAGCATAGAAGCAGAGTTGACCCTTTTCTTTTTTTACTCTTACGTAAAAATTATCTCGGCCGGGTATGTTGAGTATTTTTAGATCGCTAATGCCATGACAATCAACACCAAGTCTGCAAACGTTGTAACCTTTGTTTTTCCATTTTTCCGGTAGAATATCTGGGAAATCAGGTATGTCGAACCCAATCCCCAAAGACGGTCGATCATTGTCTATTTGTAAGGAGAAGAGAGTGATTTCTCCTATCTCTACAGGCTGGCTAAAAATTTTTTCAAAAAATATATTTTTATCTAATTCATTCCAGTATTTCATTTTTTTTCCTGAAGAAGTAGTGTGCTTCTGCGTCGATGAGTTTTCCGTTCCGGGGTTGTTCAATAGGTCGTAGATTGAAATGTGTTGTTTGATCTCCAATTCCATCTGCTCTACCGTATTTATGCCCTGCAGAATGATCTTGAATAAGGACTTGTGAGCCATCTTTTCTTGTAAATTGATATACCCTCGTCTTGATGGGGTGGCCGGTGGCATCCAGTATTTTTTTATCATTCAAATCGGTCATATTTTCTATTTTGTACTGCGTCGTCCGTCCTGTTTTCGGGTGGGTCATCACATCTGGGCTCTGATTCATCGGTATATGGGCATCTCTTTTAGCTTGCCTGAAAGCCCCCTTACGAGAAACGTCAGGGGCGTCCGGTTCAGTAGGAGTAGCGCAAGCGGGATTTTTCCTTATTGATCCAGGGCAATTTGCGCTGAGCCCCAAAGGATCAACCCACCCGGTCGGGTTGGGCGCGTACTGGTAGGCATTAATCCCACCCGCCAACTTCACCGGATCAGGCGTCAGATAGCGACCAACATCCGGATTGTAGTAGCGATGACGGTTGTAGTGCAGCCCGCTTTCCTGATCAAAGTACTGCCCCTGAAACCGTAGCGGGTTGTCGATTTTGCCTTTGTCGAGACGGCTGATCTGGCCGTAGGCGCGGTAGTGCGCGGACCAGACGATTTCGCCATCCGGATCGGTGAGTTCCTGCGGTGTGCCGAGGTGGTCGAGTTGGTAGTGGTAGGGCTTGGTGTCTTTTGGGCCGAAGCCTTCCAACAGCACCAGCGGCCTGAAACTGTTCGGTTCATAGAGATAGCTGCGATGGCGATCCGCATGGTGTTCGGCAATCAGCTTGTCGCCTTGCCAGAAAAACTCCGTCGTTAGGCCGTCCACGGTTTTGCTGATGCGCCGCCCAAATGGGTCGTAGCGATAGCTCGCGGTTTGGCCATTGGGTTGGGTGATTCCAATCAGGCGGTGCTGGCAGTCGTAGCGGTATTCGGTAATCAGCGCGTGCCCACGGCCTCGCCGTTCGCGGATGAGGTTGCCGAAGGCGTCATAGTCGTAGTGGCGGTTGCCCTGGATCATCAGGCGGTTGCCGGCGACGATGTCGGGACCGGGGCGGTCTTGCATGAGCAGGTTGCCGGCCGGGGTGTGGCCGAAGCGTTCCTGCAGGTCTTGGGAGTGGTCGGCGCGGGTGAGGCGGCCTAGTGGGTCATAATGGTAGTGGTGTTCGCCTTTGCGGGTGTCGAGCAGGCGGGTGAGGTTGCCGGTTTTGTCATAGTCGTATTGGCGTTGGTAGCGGTGGTCTTGTTGCTGGGTGATTGCGTGGGCGTGCAGGCGATGTTGGTCGTCGTAGTGGTAGTGGCTGAGGAGTTGGCCTTGTTGGCGTTGGTGTTCCTGACCCGCCTTGAACAGGTGAGAGGTCAGCAGCGCACCATTTAATTCGACGGTGGCGAGGTGGCCGCCTTTCGCATGACTAAAAACCAGCCGGTTGTTATCGGGCAGGCGCAGGTGTTGAAGCTGGCCGCAGGTGTCGTAGCCATAGCGCAAGGTGCCCCAGCCCTGGTGTTCGGCGGTGAGGCGGTTTTGGCTATCGTATTCGTAGGCCAGCGCCCAGTGGCCGTCGTCGACGCTGAGGAGGTTGCCTTGGCGGTCGTAGGCGTAATCGACCTTGTTGCCGTCGGGCAGGGTTTTTCGTACGAGGCGGCCGGCGTGATCGCGCTCGTAGCGAGTAATGAGCTGACTGCCGTCGTCACCGTGTTCAGTCTTTTCCTGCAGGTTGCCGTTGAGGTCATAGACGTAGGCAGTGCGTTGGCCGTCAAAGCCGATTTCCTGCTGGATCAGGCCATTGAGGTGGTAATCAAGTCGGTAGGACTCACCGACCTCGTTCTCGATCTCGGTCAGCAGTAACCGCGCGTTGTCGTAGCGGTAGTTGACCTGAGTGCCATCGGCGTTGATGCGGCGGCTGATCAGGTGCAGGCCGTCGGCGTATTCGTAGCGGGTGACGTGGCCCAGTTCGTCGCGTTCGGCGGTGATTTTTCCGTAGGGGTTGTAGCTGTATTCCCTGCACGCACCGCCTGGTAAAACGACACGAACCAACCGACCCACGCTGTCCCACTGATACTGGGTCAGCGCGCCATGCTCATCCTCGTGGGCAATCTGTCGCCCCAAGTCGTCATAGCGATAACGCTTGATCCCGCCATTGGGTAGCTGCTCCTCAACCAGTTGCCCCCGCTCATTCCACACCAGCCGATGGCAGCTGTGATCCGGGTACCAAACCCCAACCAGTTGCCCATATTTGTCGTAGCTGTAATCCGTAACATGACCATCGGGATCGATCTTACGAATGACATC
>NZ_JACHCZ010000001.1:1293377-2527792 GCF_014207255.1 Pseudomonas sp. JAI120 | reverse complement strand
TATAACACCCAAGCAATTTGACTACTCGAAAGAGCATCAGATTGCGGTGTGTGAAGACGCAATGAACCGAAAGTTCGATGCTCACAAAACACCGACAGCTGTCACATACCCAATTTGCTGAAGCGAGGCCAACTGGCCGCGACTCAGTACCCGAATTTCTTGACGACCATAGAGCATTGGAACCACCTGATCCCATCCCGAACTCAGCAGTGAAACGATGCATCGCCGATGGTAGTGTGGGGTTTCCCCATGTGAGAGTAGGTCATCGTCAAGATTAAATTCCGAAACCCCATTTGCGAAAGCAGATGGGGTTTTGTTTTGCGCGGTCGAAAAGTGCCCTAAAATTTCTGGGTGATTTCATGAATGTTCTCAGCGATAAATTTGCTGCAGCCGCCTCATTTTTTCCTACTCGTAAGACGTCGGTTTCTCCAGGGCCTGCATCGCATCAATAAATGCGCTGACACGCTTCTGAATCCTGAAGAGTTCTGGCGCGGGCGCATTCGTCCATCACGTGAAGCAGTGTCCCGCTCGAAGCTCGAGCGGTGCCTTGGGTGGGCTCTTTGATAATCAGAAGGGGTGGTTGTAGCGGCTTTGCAAGGCCTCTGAGTGGGCTCGCTGGACTTTATAGTGGGTAGGGAGGCGGATGGTGCTAACTCGCTCTCTGGGCGCCGTTGCGGCCTCAGGGCGCTTTTCTACAGGCGAAAAAAAAGACCTTGAAATTCAAGGTCTTTCTTTAAGATGGTGCCCCGAGGGAGACTCGAACTCCCACTCCTTTCGAAAACGGATTTTGAATCCGCCGCGTCTACCAATTCCGCCATCAGGGCTCAATGGCGGCGAAGTATAGAGATGAGATTACCGTTGGTCAATCACGTTTCATGGTCTATTTTCACTATTTCCGCTAGACTTCCCGGCCCTGCTAGACGAACCCCATCATGCGCGTTGCTGACTTTACTTTTGAACTCCCTGATTCGCTGATTGCTCGCCACCCTTTGGCCGAGCGTCGCGCCAGTCGACTGCTGACCCTGGACGGGGCCAGCGGTACCCTCGCACACCGTCAATTCACTGATTTGCTTGAGCATTTGCGTCCGGGCGATCTGATGGTGTTCAACAATACCCGGGTAATCCCGGCGCGCCTGTTTGGCCAGAAAGCATCCGGCGGCAAGTTGGAAATTCTGGTGGAGCGAGTGTTGGACAGCCATCGTGTGCTGGCCCACGTACGCTCCAGCAAGTCGCCGAAACCGGGTTCGAGCATCCTTATCGAGGGTGGCGGTGAAGCCGAGATGGTGGCGCGTCATGATGCGCTGTTCGAACTCCGGTTCGCCGAAGAGGTTTTGCCGTTGCTGGAGCGCGTCGGCCATATGCCGTTGCCTCCTTATATCGACCGCCCGGACGAAGACTCGGACCGTGAACGCTATCAAACGGTCTACTCCCAGCGCCTCGGTGCGGTTGCCGCGCCGACTGCCGGGCTGCATTTTGACCAGTTGCTGCTGGATGCGATCACTGCCAAAGGCGTCGAGACAGCCTATGTGACCCTGCACGTGGGGGCCGGCACGTTTCAGCCGGTGCGTGTGGATAACATCGAAGACCACCATATGCACAGCGAATGGCTGGAAGTCAGCCAGGACGTCGTGGACGCGGTTAACGCCTGCAAGGCGCGCGGCGGGCGGGTGGTTGCGGTGGGCACCACCAGCGTGCGCTCCCTTGAGAGCGCGGCGCGTGATGGCGTGCTCAAACCGTTCAGTGGCGACACCGATATCTTTATTTATCCAGGCCGGCCGTTCCATGTGGTCGATTGCCTGGTCACCAACTTCCATTTGCCCGAATCCACGCTCTTGATGCTGGTGTCGGCCTTCGCGGGTTATCCCGAAACAATGGCGGCGTATAAAGCAGCCATCGACAATGGATACCGTTTTTTCAGCTACGGTGATGCGATGTTTATCACCCGTAATCCGGCGCCGCGCGGCCCAGAGGAACAACTATGAGTCGTATGTCGTTTGAATTGCTCGCCACCGACGGCAAAGCCCGTCGCGGCCGCCTGACGTTTCCGCGCGGTACGGTAGAGACCCCGGCATTCATGCCGGTGGGCACCTACGGCACCGTCAAAGGCATGCTGCCGCGTGACATCGTCGCCACCGGTGCCGAGATCATCCTCGGCAACACCTTTCACCTGTGGCTGCGCCCGGGCACAGAGGTGATCAAGAAGCATGGCGACCTGCATGACTTCATGAAGTGGCAAGGCCCGATCCTTACGGACTCGGGTGGTTTCCAGGTGTTCAGCCTGGGTGCCATGCGCAAGATCAAGGAGGAGGGCGTGACCTTCGCCTCACCCGTGGACGGTTCCAAAGTGTTCATGGGCCCGGAAGAGTCGATGCAGGTGCAACGCGACCTGGGTTCTGACATCGTGATGATTTTCGACGAGTGCACACCGTACCCTGCTGATGAGGACGTTGCGCGGATTTCCATGGAGCTGTCGCTGCGTTGGGCCCAGCGCTCGAAGAACGCACACGGTGATAACACCGCTGCGCTGTTCGGTATCGTGCAGGGCGGCATGCATGAAAACCTGCGCAAACGCTCGCTGGAAGGCCTCGACAAAATCGGCTTTGACGGCCTGGCCATCGGCGGTTTGTCGGTGGGCGAACCCAAGCACGAGATGATCAAGGTACTGGACTACCTGCCAGGCCTGATGCCCGCTGACAAACCTCGTTACCTTATGGGCGTTGGCAAACCCGAAGATCTCGTAGAGGGTGTGCGCCGCGGTGTGGACATGTTCGATTGCGTGATGCCAACCCGTAATGCCCGCAATGGGCATCTGTTCATCGATACAGGCGTGCTCAAGATCCGTAACGCGTTCCATCGCCATGATGATTCGCCGCTGGATCCCACCTGTGATTGCTACACCTGCCAGAACTTCTCCCGTGCTTATCTGCACCATCTGGACAAATGCGGGGAAATGCTGGGTAGCATGTTGAATACCATCCACAATTTGCGTCACTACCAAGTCCTGATGGCTGGTTTGCGCGAGGCTATTCAACAGGGTACATTGGCCGCCTTCGTCGATGCCTTCTATGCCAAGCGCGGGCTCCCTGTGCCGCCCTTGGACTAAGTTTTCCGACCCTAAGATTCACTATTTGCAACTGGAGTGCTAAATGAGCTTTTTTATCTCTAACGCCATGGCTGACGCCGCTGCGCCTGCTGCTGCCGGCCCTATGGGCGGTGGTTTCGAGTGGATTTTCCTGGTCGGCTTCCTGGTCATCTTCTACCTGATGATCTGGCGTCCACAGGCCAAGCGTGCCAAAGAGCAGAAGAACCTGCTGGGCAGCCTGCAGAAAGGTGACGAAGTTGTGACCACCGGCGGTATCGCGGGCAAGATCACCAAGGTTTCCGATGCTTTCGTGGTTCTGGAAGTCTCCGACACCGTGGAAATGAAGTTCCAGAAGGGCGCCATCGCCGCCACGCTGCCAAAAGGCACGCTCAAAGCGATCTAAGTTCCAACCTTTACCAATCGACGGGGCGCGCAAGGCGCCCCGCGTTATAAGCGGGCGGCGTGATGCTGAACAAATACCCTCTGTGGAAATACCTACTGATCCTGGCGGTGCTGGCGATCGGTTTTATTTATTCCGCTCCCAATCTTTACCCTGATGACCCGGCGATCCAGATCACTGGCGCCAGCACTTCCCTGCAGGTCAACCAGGCTGATCTGGAACGCGCGAGCAAGGCACTGACCGACGCGGGTATCCAGGTTAAAGCGGCAACATTGGCAGCTGGTGCGAAGGGCGGGTTGTTGCGCCTGACCAAGCAAGAAGACCAATTGCCGGCAAAAGATGTCGTACGCAAGGCCATGGGTGACGACTATGTCGTTGCGCTGAACCTGGCGCAGACCACCCCACAGTGGTTGCGCAACATTGGCGCGCATCCGATGAAGCTGGGTCTGGACTTGTCCGGTGGTGTGCACTTCCTGCTGGAAGTCGACATGGACAAAGCTCTCGATGCTCGCCTGAAAGTCTACGAAGGCGACGTGAAGAGCTTGCTGCGTAAAGAGAAGCTGCGCTATCGCAGTCTGCCGCAGCTCAACGGTGCCATCCAGCTTGGCTTCTCTGACGAAGCCACCCGCGAACAGGCCCGTGCGCTGATCCGCAAGAACTTCAACGATTTCGACATCGTACCGGCCGACCTGAATGGTCAGGCTGTACTGCGTCTGGCGATGAGCCCGGCCAAAATCGCAGAAATCCGCGAATATTCCATCAAGCAGAACTTGACCACGGTACGTAACCGCGTCAACGAGTTGGGTGTGGCCGAGCCGATCGTTCAGCGTCAGGGCGCCAACCGCATCGTGGTTGAGCTGCCGGGCGTGCAGGACACCGCTGAAGCCAAGCGTATCCTGGGTAAAACCGCCAACCTGGAATTCCGTCTCGCGGCTGAGCCGGGTGCTTCCCGTGCGACTTCCGAAGAGTTTGAGTTCCGTGAAGGCAACCGTCCTCCAGCGCTGATCGAGCGTGGCTTGATCATCACCGGTGACCAGGTAACTGACGCCAAGGCTGGTTTCGACTCGCAGCACGGTAGCCCTGAAGTGAACATCCGTCTGGATGGCCATGGTGGCGAACTGATGAGCCGCGCCACGCGCAGCAACGTTGGTCGCAGCATGGCGGTGATCTTCATCGAGCAGCGCCCGGTGACCACCTACACCAAGCAAATGGTCAACGGCGTCGAGAAAGACGTACCGGTGCAGACCTTCAAGGAAGAGAAGAAGATCATCAGCCTGGCGACCATCCAGTCGCCGCTGGGTGCTCAATTCCGCATCACCGGCCTGAACGGCCAGGGCGAATCCTCGGAGCTGGCTCTGTTGCTGCGTGCCGGTGGCCTGGCCGCGCCGATGTACTTCGCTGAAGAGCGTACCATCGGCCCGAGCCTGGGTGCCGACAACATCACCAAGGGTATCGACGCGGCGTTGTGGGGCATGCTGTTCGTGTCGCTGTTCATCATCGCCATCTACCGCTTCTTCGGCATCATTGCCACCGTGGCCCTGGCGGGCAACATGGTGATGCTGCTGGCCCTGATGTCGCTGCTGGGCGCTACGCTGACCCTGCCAGGTATCGCCGGTATTGTACTCACCATGGGTATGGCGGTAGACGCCAACGTGCTGATCTTCTCGCGGATTCGTGAAGAGATCGCAGCCGGCATGACCGTGCAGCGTGCAATCAACGAAGGCTTCGGCCGGGCATTTACCGCGATTCTCGACTCCAACCTGACCACATTGCTGGTCGGCGGGATTCTCTTTGCCATGGGCACCGGCCCTGTCAAAGGTTTTGCGGTAACCATGTCCCTCGGTATCTTTACCTCGATGTTCACGGCCATCATGGTGACCCGCGCAATGGTCAACCTGATCTTTGGCGGGCGTGACTTCAAGAAGTTGTGGATTTAAGGGGCTGCCATGTTACGTACAATCAACTTCATGGGCGTTCGCAACATTGCGTTCGGCGTCACCGTGCTCCTTACCGTTCTGGCGTTGTTCAGCTGGTTCCATAAGGGCCTGAACTACGGTCTGGACTTCACCGGCGGTACGCTCATTGAGCTGACCTACGAGAAGCCGGCCGACGTCACCCTGGTGCGCACAGAGCTGGTCAAGGCTGGCTATCACGAAGCCATCGTGCAGAGCTTCGGTGCGACCACCGACCTGCTGGTGCGCATGCCTGGCGAAGACCCGCAACTGGGTCACCAGGTAGCTGAAGCCTTGCAGAAGGTGGGGGGCGACAACCCGGCGTCAGTTAAGCGCGTCGAGTTCGTGGGCCCGCAAGTGGGTGAAGAGCTGCGCGACCAGGGCGGCCTCGGCATGCTGATGGCGCTGGTCGGCATCATGATCTACCTGGCTTTCCGCTTTCAGTGGAAGTTCGGTGTCGGCGCCATTGTGTCGCTGATCCACGACGTGATCGTGACCGTGGGTATCCTGGCGTTCTTCCAGATCACCTTCGACCTGACCGTACTGGCGGCCGTGCTGGCGATCATTGGTTACTCCCTCAACGACACCATTGTGGTATTCGACCGGGTTCGTGAGAACTTCCGCGTGCTGCGCAAGGCGTCGCTGATCGAGAACATCAACATCTCCACCACCCAGACCCTGCTGCGGACCATGGCGACGTCGATCTCCACCTTGCTGGCGATCGCGGCACTGATGATCTTCGGTGGTGACAACCTGTGGGGCTTCTCCCTGGCACTGTTCATCGGCGTCCTGGCGGGTACCTACTCGTCGATCTACATCGCCAACGTGGTGCTGATCTGGCTGAACCTCAACAGCGAAGACTTGATCCCTCCTGCTGCTACCGGCAAGGAGGTCGACGACCGCCCTTGATGGACGCTTGTTGATCTGCTGTTACAAAGAAGGCACGAGTATTGAACTCGTGCCTTTTTTTTTGCTCCAAGGCTGGGTATAGCGCGGATCTTTCGGTCCGTTTGTGATGGTCAGGAGGTTCAACGTGAACAAGTCGTTACTGGTTGGTGCGGTATTGGGTGCTGTCGGTGTGACTGCCGGGGGTGCTGTTGCCACCTACAGCCTGGTAAAAAGCGGCCCTGAGTATGCGCAAGTGCTGGCGGTGCAGCCGGTGAAAACCCAGATTAAAACGCCTCGCGAGGTCTGCAAGGACGTCGCTGTAACCCGGCAGAAGCCGGTGCAGGATCAGCATCAGATCGTTGGTACCGTGGTTGGTGCACTTGCTGGTGGCCTGTTGGGTAACCAGGTCGGTGGCGGTAACGGCAAGAAGTTGGCCACCGTAGCCGGTGCGGTCGGTGGTGGTTACGCCGGTAACAAGGTTCAGGAAGGTATGCAGAACCGTGATACCTACACCACCACCCAGACTCGCTGTAACACCGTCAATGACATCAGCGACAAGGTAGTCGGCTACGACGTGCGTTACACCTTGGATGGCAAGGAAGGTTCGGTGCGCATGGATCGTGATCCGGGCGGCCAGATTCCAGTCGACAAGGAAGGGCGTCTCGTTCTGGGCCAGAACCAGCCGTAATTCCAAGGCCTGGTTCAATTCAAAGTGTGGGATGGGGCTTGCTGGTATTTAAGCCCGCATGAAATCCCAGGCATAAAAAAGCACCCCTAAGGGTGCTTTTTTTGCTCGCTCGCTTAACGCTTCAGCGAAGCCGGCAGGTGCGGCTGGATCGCCGTCAGTACTGCCTTGAAGCATTTGGTGTTGCCGGCAACTACGTGGCCTTTTTCCAGGAAATCATGACCGCCGGTGAAGTCGCTCACCAGGCCGCCTGCTTCCTGGATCAACAGGGCGCCCGCAGCCATGTCCCACTCGGACAGGCCCGACTCCCAGAACGCATCAAAACGACCGGCAGCTACGTAAGCCAGGTCCAGGCTTGCTGCGCCAGCGCGACGAATGCCGGCGGTCTGGCCAACCAGGGCGCGGAACATGCCCAGGTAGTTTTCCAGGTTGTCCATCTGGTCGTCACGGAACGGGAAGCCGGTACCCAGCAGGGCGCCGTCCAGGCTGGTGCGACCGCTGACGCGCAGGCGACGACCGTTCAGTTGGGCGCCACGGCCACGGCTGGCGGTGAATTCTTCCTGGCGAACCGGGTCCAGTACAACGGCGTGTTCCAGGCGGCCACGGTATTTGCAGGCAATGCTGACAGCAAAGTGTGGGATGCCACGCAGGAAGTTGGTGGTGCCGTCCAGTGGGTCGATGATCCACAGGTAGTCTTCGCCTTCGCCGCTGCCTTTGTGCAGGCCGGTTTCTTCTCCGAGGATGCCGTGGGTAGGGTAGGCCTTGCGCAGCGCGTCGATGATTTTCTGTTCGGCGGCGCGATCCACCTCGGATACATAATCCTTGGCGTCTTTTTCGTCGACCTTGATGGTATCCAGGCGCTCGATGGAGCGGAAGATCAATTCACTGGCGCTGCGGGCGGCGCGCAGCGCGATATTCAGCATGGGCTGCATGGATGTGTCACCTAAGGTTGTTAAAGAAAGCCGAGCATTCTAGCAGAAACTTTCTTCAGGTGAAGGACGACGTTAGCTTTCATGGCATAACCTTAGGCTGTTCTGTAAGATTTGCTCCCTTTTCCCATGTCCGAGAGCGCCTCCCTTGCTGCAAAACATTCGTGTCGTCTTGGTCAATACCAGTCATCCCGGCAATATCGGCGGGGTGGCGCGAGCCATGAAAAACATGGGGCTGACGCGCCTGGTGCTGGTCGAGCCGCGCGTGTTCCCGCACCACGAGGCCGATGCCCGGGCGTCCGGTGCCAATGACATCCTCGAAAAAGCCCAGGTCGTCGCCACTCTGGAGGACGCCTTGGTCGGCTGCAACCTGGTGCTTGGCACCAGTGCCCGTGACCGCCGCATCCCCTGGCCGCTGCTGGATCCGCGTGAGTGCGGTACCAAAGTAGTGGAGGAGGCGGCAGGAGGCGCTGAAATCGCCTTGGTGTTTGGCCGTGAAGATTCCGGCCTGACCAACGAAGAGCTGCAGCGATGTCATTACCACGTGCACATTCCATCAGACCCTGAGTTCAGCTCGCTGAACCTCGGGGCAGCGGTGCAGGTGTTGAGTTACGAAGTACGCATGGCCTGGCTGGCCGCTGAAGGTCAGCCGAGCAAGGTAGAGAAGGATGAAGTGGCGTCGACCAAAAGTGGTGAGTTGGCCACCATGGACGAGCTGGAGCGGTTCTATGAGCACCTGGAGCAAACCCTGGTGGCCATCGAATTCCTCGATCCGGAAAAACCGCGGCACTTGATGGCGCGCCTGCGCCGCCTGTACGGGCGCAGCTCGGTCAGCCGGGCGGAAATGAATATATTGCGTGGCATCCTCACGGAAACCCAGAAAGCGGCCCGTGGCGAGCTTCTTAAGCGGAAGGATTAAAAATGTTCGAGCGTTTGCGAGAAGATATCCAGAGTGTTTTCCATCGTGACCCGGCGGCGCGCAACGCCTTTGAAGTGCTGACCTGCTACCCGGGCATGCATGCGATCTGGATCCATCGCCTGTCTGGTGCCTTGTGGAATATGGGCTGGAAATGGCTGGCGCGGCTGGTGTCGAACTTCGGTCGCTGGTTGACCGGGATCGAGATTCATCCGGGTGCCAAGGTGGGGCGTCGCTTCTTTATCGATCACGGCATGGGCATCGTCATTGGCGAGACTGCCGAAATTGGTGATGACGTGACCCTGTACCAGGGTGTGACCCTGGGTGGTACCAGCTGGAACAAGGGGAAGCGCCACCCGACGCTGGAGAATGGCGTGGTGGTGGGCGCGGGTGCCAAGGTGCTTGGTCCGTTCACGGTAGGCGCTGGCGCCAAAGTCGGCTCCAACGCCGTGGTGACCAAGGCCGTGCCGGCCGGCGCCACCGTGGTGGGTATTCCGGGGCGGATCATCGTCAAGCCGGAAGTGGGCGATGAGCAGGAAGCCAAGCGCAAGGCCATGGCCGAGAAAATCGGCTTCGATGCCTACGGTGTCAGCGAAGACATGCCCGACCCTGTGGCGCGCGCCATCGGCCAGTTGCTTGACCACCTGCAGGCGGTGGATGGCAAGTTGGACGGTATGTGCGGCGCGCTGAAGGAGCTGGGCAGCAGCTACTGTGCGAAAGATTTGCCTGAGCTGCGCGAAGAGGACTTTGCCGAGATCAAGAGTGAGCCCGCCACCAAAGCTGGCTGAGATCTTACATTCGCTGCAAAGCCCATGTGGAAGGGGAGTTGCCCCCCGATGGCCATCTGTCAGTCACCCAATATATTGACTGATCCACCGTTATCGGAGGCAAGCCCCCTCCCACATTTTGATCTCCATTGGTCTCGGAATTTCTGCTCGGCCTTGTTCCCGCTGTTCGTCCCCACCCCATCCTGCTATGATTCGCGCGCCCTTTTTGCGGGTAATCCTGACTAAAGTACTAGGTCTTATAGTTGACTTAAATACTCGGGAATCGCATACTTGCTCCCATTCTGAAACACCTTGGTACTTGTCCATGAGACTGACTACAAAAGGCCGATACGCGGTGACCGCCATGCTTGACCTGGCCTTGCACGCGCAAACTGGGCCGGTGTCCCTGGCCGATATCTCCGAGCGCCAAGGCATTTCCCTGTCCTACCTTGAGCAGTTGTTCGCCAAATTGCGCCGCAGCAATCTGGTCTCCAGCGTACGTGGGCCAGGCGGCGGCTATCAGCTGTCCCGCGACATGCAGGGCATCCAGGTAGCCCAGGTGATCGACGCGGTCAACGAGTCCGTCGATGCGACCAAATGCCAGGGCCTGGGTGATTGCCACGCTGGCGACACCTGCCTGACGCACCACTTGTGGTGTGACTTGAGCCTGCAGATCCATGAGTTTTTGAGTGGTATCAGCTTGGCTGATCTTGTGACTCGCCGTGAGGTGCAAGAAGTAGCCCAGCGTCAGGACCAGCGCCGTTGCAATACCAAGGCGCCGCGTCTGGACAAGATCGAAGCGTCCGCCGTCGAGTGACAGCCGAAGAGCTAACGGCACGCCAGCCAGCCTGATTTAGGAGAAAGTCCATGAAATTGCCGATTTACCTTGATTACTCAGCGACCACCCCGGTTGATCCGCGTGTCGCGCAAAAGATGAGCGAATGCCTGTTGGTCGACGGAAACTTCGGCAACCCGGCCTCCCGTTCCCATGTGTTCGGCTGGAAAGCCGAGGAAGCGGTCGAGAACGCTCGTCGCCAGGTCGCTGACCTGGTTGGCGCTGACCCGCGTGAAATCGTCTGGACTTCCGGTGCTACCGAATCCGACAACCTGGCTATCAAGGGCGCGGCGCATTTCTACGCGACCAAAGGCAAGCACCTGATCACCACCAAGATTGAGCACAAGGCTGTCCTCGACACCATGCGCCAACTGGAGCGTGAAGGTTTCGAGGTCACTTACCTCGAGCCAACCACCGACGGTATCGTCACCCCGGCCATGATCGAAGCCGCGTTGCGTGAAGACACCATCCTGGTTTCCGTGATCCACGTGAACAACGAAATCGGCACCATCAACGACATCGCGGCCATCGGCGAGCTGACTCGCTCCAAGGGTATCCTGCTGCACGTCGACGCTGCTCAGTCCACCGGCAAGGTTGATATCGACCTGTCGAAACTGAAAGTCGACCTGATGTCGTTCTCGGCCCACAAGACCTACGGCCCTAAAGGCATCGGCGCCCTGTACGTGAGCCGCAAGCCACGTGTGCGCATCGAAGCGACCATGCACGGCGGCGGTCACGAGCGCGGCATGCGTTCGGGCACCCTGGCGACTCACCAGATCGTCGGCATGGGCGAAGCCTTCCGCGTAGCCAAGGAAGACATGGCTGCCGAAAACGTACGTATCAAGGCCCTGAGCGATCGCTTCTACAAGCAGGTCGAGAACCTTGAAGAGCTGTACATCAACGGCAGCATGACCGCCCGTGTACCGCACAACCTGAATTTGAGCTTCAACTACGTCGAAGGCGAGTCGCTGATCATGGCGCTCAAGGACCTGGCGGTTTCGTCCGGTTCGGCCTGCACCTCGGCATCCCTTGAGCCTTCGTATGTACTGCGCGCCCTGGGCCGCAACGACGAACTGGCGCACAGCTCGATCCGCTTTACGTTCGGCCGCTTCACCACCGAAGAGCAAGTCGACTACGCCGCGCAGAAAGTCTGCGAAGCCGTCAACAAGCTGCGCGTCCTGTCGCCGCTGTGGGACATGTACAAAGACGGTGTCGATATTTCCAAGATCGAGTGGGCGGCACACTAACTATAGAAGCCGCCACCCAAGCTCTGTAGGAACGTGGCGGAAAACGCAGGCGTTTCTACAGGGTTCCAGAGCGGCCCTGATGAGTGAGGATTCAGTACCATGGCTTACAGCGAAAAGGTCATCGACCACTACGAAAACCCGCGCAACGTCGGCAAGATGGACGCGGAAGACCCTGATGTCGGCACCGGCATGGTTGGCGCTCCGGCGTGCGGCGATGTGATGCGCCTGCAGATCAAGGTCAACGACGCTGGCGTTATCGAAGACGCCAAGTTCAAGACTTACGGCTGCGGTTCGGCCATCGCCTCCAGCTCCCTGGCGACCGAATGGATGAAAGGCAAGACCCTGGATGAGGCTGTGACTATCAGCAACACCCAACTGGCCGAAGAACTGGCCCTGCCGCCAGTGAAAATCCACTGCTCCGTGCTTGCTGAAGACGCCATCAAGGCGGCCGTTCGCGACTACAAGCAGAAGAAAGGCTTGATCTAAGCATTTGGCGACGAGTAAGGAGTCAACGATGGCTATCAGCATGACAGAAGCGGCTGCGCGGCACGTGCGACGCTCCCTGGATGGGCGCGGTAAAGGTGAGGGGATTCGTCTGGGTGTTCGCACCACGGGCTGTTCCGGCCTTGCCTATGTGCTGGAGTTCGTCGACGAGGTGGTTGAGGAAGATCAGGTGTTCGAAAGTCACGGCGAGAAAGTGATCATCGACCCTAAAAGCCTGACCTACCTGGACGGCACCGAGCTTGATTTCGTCAAGGAAGGGTTGAACGAAGGCTTCAAGTTCAACAACCCCAACGTACGCGGTGAATGTGGCTGCGGCGAAAGCTTCAACATCTGAGGCTATTTGTGGGCACTCCTTGTCATTTCGCTTTATTCGAGCTGCAGCCGAGCTTTCGGCTGGACCTCGAGCAGCTTGCCACGCGCTATCGAGAATTGGCGCGTGGGGTGCATCCGGACCGCTTCGCTGACGCTTCCGAGCGTGAGCAACGCCTGGCGCTGGAGCAATCGGCCAGCCTCAACGAAGCCTATCAGACGCTCAAGAGTCCTCCTAAACGCGCGCGTTACTTGCTCGCGATGAATGGTGGCGAGTTGCCGCTGGAAGTGACCGTGCACGACCCGGACTTCCTGATGCAGCAGATGCAGTGGCGTGAAGAGCTAGAAGACTTGCAGGACGAAGCCGATGTGGCGGGTGTCGCGGTCTTCAAGCATCGTCTGAAAGTTGCCCAGGATGAGCTCAACGAAAGCTTCGCAGCCTGTTGGGATGATGCAGCGCAACGTGAACAGGCCGAACGCCTGATGCGGCGCATGCAGTTCCTCGACAAGCTCACCTACGAAGTGCGCCAGCTAGAAGAGCGCCTCGACGATTAACCCAGTGCTGTCCGTGATGCACGCCTGATAGACAGATAAGACCTGATTACCATGGCCCTACTGCAAATCGCCGAACCCGGTCTAAGCCCTCAACCGCACCAGCGTCGCCTGGCGGTGGGGATTGACTTGGGCACCACCAATTCCCTGGTTGCTGCCTTGCGCAGCGGCCTGTCCGAGCCGCTGCCCGACGCTGATGGCCAGGTGATCCTGCCGTCCGCCGTGCGCTATCACGCTGATCGCACCGAAGTGGGCGAGTCGGCCAAGCTGGCGGCGTCTACCGACCCTTTGAACACCGTGCTGTCAGTCAAGCGCTTGATGGGGCGTGGTCTGTCCGACGTCAAGCAATTGGGCGACCAACTGCCGTACCGCTTTGTCGGTGGCGAATCCCATATGCCGTTCATCGACACCGTCCAGGGTCTGAAAAGCCCGGTGGAAGTGTCGGCGGATATCCTCAAGGTGTTGCGCCAGCGCGCGGAAACCACGTTAGGCGGCGAGCTGGTCGGTGCGGTGATTACGGTTCCGGCCTATTTCGACGATGCGCAGCGCCAAGCCACCAAGGACGCGGCGAAGCTCGCTGGCCTGAATGTATTGCGCCTGCTCAACGAGCCGACTGCTGCGGCCGTGGCCTATGGCCTGGACCAGCACGCTGAAGGCCTGGTCGCTATTTACGACCTGGGTGGTGGCACTTTTGATATTTCGATTCTGCGCCTGACTGGCGGTGTGTTCGAAGTACTCGCAACCGGTGGCGATACAGCACTGGGTGGCGATGACTTCGACCACGCCATCGCGGGTTGGATCATCAGTAGCGCCGGCTTGTCCGCTGACCTGGATCCGGGCGAGCAGCGAAACTTGCTGCAAACTGCCTGTGCCGCTAAAGAGGCGCTGACTGATGCTGCTTCTGTTGACGTTTCCTACGGCAGTTGGTGCGCCAGGCTGACTCGCGAAGCCTTCGATTCGTTGATCGAACCGATGGTCGCTCGCAGCTTGAAAGCCTGCCGTCGCGCCGTGCGTGACTCCGGTATCGAGCTGGAAGATGTCGGTGCCGTGGTCATGGTCGGCGGTTCCACCCGTGTGCCAAGGGTTCGCGAAGCCGTTGCCGAAGCCTTTGGCCGCCAGCCGCTGACAGAGATCGACCCGGACCAGGTGGTTGCCATTGGTGCCGCCATCCAGGCCGATACCCTGGCCGGCAATAAGCGCGATGGCGGCGAACTGCTGCTGCTTGACGTGATCCCGCTGTCCCTGGGGCTGGAAACCATGGGCGGGCTGATGGAGAAGGTGATTCCACGGAACACCACCATCCCCGTCGCCCGTGCCCAGGACTTCACCACCTACAAAGATGGCCAGACGGCCATGATGATTCATGTGCTGCAAGGCGAGCGCGAACTGATCAGCGACTGCCGCTCCCTGGCACGCTTTGAATTGCGCGGCATCCCGGCCATGGTTGCGGGTGCGGCGAAGATTCGCGTGACCTTCCAGGTCGATGCCGACGGCCTGCTCAGCGTAGCCGCGCGTGAGTTGGGTTCGGGCGTTGAAGCGAGCATCCAGGTCAAGCCGTCCTACGGCCTGACTGACGGCGAAATCGCCAAGATGCTCAAGGACTCGTTCCAATACGCCGGTGACGACAAGGTCGCGCGCGTACTGCGTGAGCAACAAGTGGATGCCCAACGCCTGCTCGAAGCAGTGCAGGGCGCCCTTGACGCCGACGGTGAGCGCCTGCTGGATGCCGAAGAGCGCATGGTCATCGACCTGCAGATGCAGGAACTGGCCGAACTGATGAAAGGCAACGATGGTTACGCCATCGAGCAACAGACCAAGCGCTTGTCGCAGGTCACTGACGCCTTTGCCGCCCGCCGCATGGATCAGACGGTGAAAGCCGCACTGGCCGGGCGCAACCTGAATGAAATCGAGGAATAATTAATGCCGCAGGTCATTTTTCTGCCACACGCCGAGCATTGCCCGGACGGTATGGTTGTTGAGGCTGAGACCGGCAAGTCCATCCTCGAAGTAGCTCATGACAACCACATCGAGATCGAAAGTGCCTGTGGTGGTGTGTGCGCCTGCACCACCTGCCACTGCATCATTCGCGAAGGCTTCAATAGCCTGGAAGAGGCCGATGAGCTGGAAGAGGACTTTCTTGATCGCGCCTGGGGCCTGGAAGCCACTTCTCGCCTAAGCTGTCAGGCTAAGGTTGGGACTGAAGACATCACCGTCGAAATTCCGAAATATTCGCTCAATCATGCTGCCGAAGCGCCGCACTGATTCAAGGAAGTGTCATGAGTCTTAAATGGGTTGATGTACAAGAGATCGCTATCCTGTTGGCCGACGGCAACCCGGATATGGATCCCTATTCCCTGAATTTTGTTGCTTTGCGTGACATGGTCATGGCCTTGCCAGGCTTTGATGATGAGCGCGATCGCGGTGGCGAAAAGGTTCTGGAAGCTATCCAGACGGCCTGGAAAGAAGAACAGGACTGACGCCTCCCTTACGCAGTTAGGCAATACCTAAGAACCCGCGTATAATTCGCGGGTTTAATTTTTCGTAAATTACCGTTTCTGGAGTTACACCATGGCTGTTCAACGTACTTTCTCCATCATCAAGCCTGACGCTGTTGCAAAAAACGTCATCGGCGAGATCACCACTCGTTTCGAAAAAGCCGGCCTGAAGGTTGTAGCTTCGAAACTCAAGCAACTGTCCAAGGCAGAAGCCGAAGGCTTCTACGCTGAGCACAGCGCTCGTGGTTTCTTCGGCGACCTGGTTGCCTTCATGATCTCCGGTCCTGTTGTTGTTCAGGTTCTGGAAGGCGAAAACGCCATCGCTCTGAACCGTGAGCTGATGGGCGCTACCAACCCTAAAGAAGCAGCTGCCGGCACCATCCGTGCTGATTTCGCTGACTCCATCGACGCCAACGCTGTACACGGTTCGGACTCCGAAGCCGCTGCTGCTCGCGAAATCTCGTACTTCTTCGCAGCTACTGAAGTAACCACTCGCTAAGCATCGGCTTAAAGAGTGAGGGTGAATCCATGACGACATCGACTGTAAAAACCAACCTGCTGGGTCTGACTCAACAGGAAATGGAAAAATTCTTCGACTCAATCGGGGAGAAGCGTTTCCGTGCCGGTCAGGTAATGAAATGGATTCACCACTTTGGCGTCGACGATTTCGACGCCATGACGAACGTCAGCAAGGCCCTGCGCGACAAGCTCAAGACCATTGCTGAAGTGCGTGGCCCCGAAGTGGTCAGCGAGGACATCTCCAGCGACGGCACCCGTAAATGGGTGGTGCGCGTGGCGTCCGGCAGCTGCGTCGAGACCGTGTATATTCCCCAGGGCAAGCGCGGCACCTTGTGCGTTTCGTCCCAGGCAGGTTGTGCCCTGGATTGCAGTTTCTGCTCCACCGGCAAGCAAGGCTTCAATAGCAACCTCACCGCCGCCGAAGTGATCGGCCAGGTGTGGATTGCCAACAAATCCTTTGGCAGCGTCCCGGCGACCGTCGACCGTGCCATCACCAACGTGGTGATGATGGGCATGGGTGAGCCGCTGCTGAACTTCGACAACGTCATTTCGGCCATGCACCTGATGATGGACGACCTGGGCTACGGCATCTCCAAGCGCCGCGTGACCTTGTCGACCTCCGGCGTGGTACCGATGATCGATGAGCTGGCCAAGCACATCGACGTCTCCCTGGCGTTGTCGCTGCACGCACCCAATGACGCATTGCGTAACCAATTGGTGCCGATCAACAAGAAGTATCCGCTTAAGATGCTGCTCGAATCTTGCCAGCGTTATATGGCGACCTTGGGCGAGAAGCGCGTTCTGACCATTGAGTACACCATGCTCAAGGACATCAACGACAAGGTCGAGCACGCGGTCGAGATGATCGAACTGCTCAAGAACACCCCGTGCAAGATCAACCTGATTCCGTTCAACCCGTTTCCACATTCTGGTTACGAGCGGCCGAGCAACAACGCCATCCGCCGTTTCCAGGATCAACTGCACCAGGCTGGCTACAACGTGACCGTTCGCACCACCCGTGGTGAAGACATCGACGCCGCCTGTGGCCAATTGGTAGGACAGGTGCTGGACCGCACCCGTCGCAGCGAACGTTATATTGCGGTGCGCGAACTGAGCGCTGCCGACGATATGCCGCAAAGCGCTGTGAATCGAACCTGAGAGAGGATCTCTATGCCCTTGCGCCTTGCGCTGCTTCTGCTTGTTACCGGTCTCGTGGCCGGTTGTGTTTCATCGGGCCATGACAGCCCGTTGCAAACCGGCAAGGGCCGTGACGAGGCGCGAGTTGCCTATGTGCAACTGGGGTTGGGTTACCTGCGACAAGGCATGAGCGAACAGGCCAAGGTGCCGTTGAAAAAGGCCCTTGAGCTGGACAGCGACGATGCCGATGCCAATGCCGCACTGGCCCTGGTGTTCCAGGCCCAGGCCGAGCCTCAACTGGCTGACCGGTATTTCAACAAAGCCCTGGCCGCAAGGCCTGCCGACCCGCGGCTGCTGAACAATTACGGCAGCTTCCTGTTCGAGCAAAAGCGGTATGACCAGGCAGCCCTTTATTTCCAGCAAGCCAGTACTGATACCCTCTATCCTGAGCGCTCGCGGGTGTTCGAGAACCTTGGGGTGACCTCAATGCGCCTCGGCCAGCGCGACAGCGCACGCCAGCAGTTGAAAAAAGCCCTGCACTTGAACGGCCATCAGCCACGAGCGCTGCTCGAAATGGCTGAGTTGTCTTACGAAGACAGGCATTATGTGCCGGCACGTGACTATTACGAGCGTTTTAGCCTGCTCAGCGGGCAAAATGCACGTAGTCTATTGCTCGGTGTGCGCCTGGCGACGGTTCATGAAGAACGCGACACGGCCGCACGTTTTGGCCAGCAACTCGAACGACTCTATCCCGGTACGCCGGAATATCAGCAATACCTGTCGGAGCAATGATGAAAGCGGCGCACCCGGAAGTTGTAGCAGCTAATCGCGTAAACCCAGGCGACACTTTGCGTCAGGCCCGCGAAAGCAATGGTTGGTCGCTGGCGGAAGTGGCCCTCAAGCTCAATTTGACCACCACCTCCCTGGGGAACCTTGAGGCCGGCGCATTCGACAAGCTGCCTGGGCATACCTTCGCCCGCGGCTATATCCGCGCCTATGCCAAGCTGTTGGGCATTGACCAGGCCGTATTGGTCCAGCAATTCGATCAATTCACCGGTACCGACTCCCAGGGCAGCAATGTGCATGGCTTGGGTCGCATCGAAGAGCCGGTGCGGGTTTCCCACACGATTTTGCGAATTGTCAGCCTGTTGTTGCTGATCGCCGTGATCGGCGGCGGTTTTGTCTGGTGGCAAGACCAGGCGTCCCAACGCAGCAAAGACATGACCAGCAACGCCATGGAGCACGTCGAAGTCGAGAGCGCCGACGGCACCACCCAGATTCATCCGCTGGATGAGCCGGAAGACCAGGCCGTTGCCCAAGGCCAGGCTGCCCCTGAAACCCCGGCCACCGTCGAGCAGTCCGAACCGGAAACTGCCCAGGCCCCGACAGTTGCCGTACCGACCCCAGTCACACCGGCCGAGCCAGCTCACACGCCAGCAGCCCCGGTTGCCCAGGCCCATACACCGGCCGCTCCAGCCCAGGCGCCAGCGACTACGGCGCCAGCCGCTCCGGCAGCCCCGGCGATTTCACCACCCACCACCCCAGCGTTGATCGCCGGTGACGGGCGTGTACAAATTACCTTCGTTGCTGACTGCTGGACGCAAGTCACCGACGGCAATGGCAAAGTGCTGGCCAGTGGTCTCAAGCGTAAGGGAGATACGCTCGACCTTGGCGGCAAGCCTCCTTTGACGCTGCGTCTGGGCTTTGCCCGTGGCGCGCAAGTGGCCTACAACGGCCAGCCTGTAGACGTAGCGCCGTTCACCACTGGCGAGACCGCTCGCCTGAAGTTGGGACAATAGTCATGCACGGCGAATCTCCAATCAAACGTCGCGTATCGCGCAAGATCTGGGTTGGCTCGGTGCCAGTGGGTGGCGATGCCCCCATCGCGGTACAGAGCATGACCAACAGCGACACCAATGATGTTGCCGCCACCGTTGCCCAGATCAACCGTCTGGAAGCGGCCGGGGTAGACATCGTGCGGGTATCCGTCCCGGACATGGACGCTGCCGAGGCGTTCGGTCGCATCAAGCAGCTGGTCAAGGTGCCGCTGGTTGCCGACATTCACTTCGACTACAAGATCGCCCTGCGCGTGGCCGAGTTGGGCGTCGATTGCCTGCGCATCAACCCGGGCAACATCGGTCGTGAAGACCGCGTGCGCGCCGTGGTGGACGCTGCCCGTGATCGCGGGATCCCGATCCGCATCGGCGTCAACGCCGGCTCCCTGGAAAAAGACCTGCAAAAGAAGTACGGCGAGCCCACCCCTGCAGCGCTGGTCGAGTCTGCACTGCGCCACGTTGAACACCTGGAACGCCTGAACTTCCAGGACTTCAAGGTCAGCGTAAAGGCCTCCGACGTGTTCATGGCGGTCGAAGCCTATCGCCTGCTGGCCAAGGAAATCGTGCAACCGTTGCACCTGGGCATCACCGAAGCCGGCGGTTTGCGCTCAGGCACAGTGAAATCTGCGGTGGGTCTCGGTATGCTGCTCGCCGAAGGGATTGGCGATACTATCCGCATCTCGTTGGCGGCAGACCCGGTAGAGGAAGTGAAAGTCGGCTACGACATTCTCAAATCCCTGCGTTTGCGTTCCCGCGGCATCAACTTCATTGCCTGCCCGAGCTGCTCGCGGCAGAACTTCGACGTGGTGAAAACCATGAACGACCTGGAGTTGCGCCTCGAAGACCTGCTGGTCCCGCTGGATGTTGCAGTGATCGGTTGTGTGGTCAACGGCCCGGGTGAAGCCAAGGAAGCCCATGTGGGCTTGACCGGCGGCACACCGAACCTGATTTACATCGACGGCAAGCCGTCGCAGAAGTTAACGAATGACAATCTGGTGGATCAGCTGGAAAAGTTGATCCGCGAGAAAGCGGCCGAAAAGGTCGCCGCTGACGCAGCGCTGATCGCACGCGGCTAAGAACGAATTTAAGGATTTGATGTGAGCAAGTCTCTGCAAGCCATTCGTGGCATGAACGACATCCTGCCGGAGCAAACGCCGCTGTGGCGCTACTTCGAGAGCACTGTCGCGCGCCTGCTGGATAACTACGGTTACAAGCAGATCCGCATGCCGATCGTTGAGTTCACCGAGCTGTTCAAGCGCTCCATCGGTGAAGTGACCGACATCGTCGAAAAAGAGATGTACACCTTTGAAGACCGTAACGGCGACTCCCTGACTTTGCGTCCGGAAGGTACCGCCGCGTGCGTGCGCGCCGTGCTCGAACATGGCCTCACCGGTGGCGGCCAGCCGCAGAAGCTGTGGTACATCGGTCCGATGTTCCGCCACGAGCGCCCACAGAAAGGCCGTTATCGCCAGTTCCACCAGATCGGCCTGGAAGTCTTCAATCTCGACGGCCCGGACATCGATGCCGAGCTGATCGTGCTGACCTGGCGCCTGTGGGGCATGCTGGGTATCCGCGATGCGGTCAAGCTTGAGCTCAACAGCCTGGGCACCAGCGAATCCCGGGGCCGCTACCGCGAAGCCCTGGTGGAATTCCTGTCCGCCCACCTGGACAAGTTGGACGAAGACAGCCAGCGCCGTCTGAAAACCAACCCGTTGCGTGTGTTGGACACCAAGAACGCCGACACGCAAGCCGTACTGGTCGACGCGCCGAAAATGGCCGACTACCTGGACGACGAGTCCCGCACGCACTTCGAGGGCCTCAAGGCTCGTCTGGATGCGGCCGGTATTCCCTACGTGATCAACCCGAAGCTGGTGCGTGGCCTCGATTACTACAGCAAGACCGTGTTCGAGTGGGTCACCGACAAGCTCGGCGCCCAGGGCACCGTGTGTGCGGGCGGCCGTTATGACGGCCTGGTCGAGCAGATGGGCGGCAAGCCGACCACCGGCGTAGGTTTTGCCATGGGCATCGAGCGGCTGATCCTGCTGCTGGAAACCCTGGAACAGGTTCCGGAAGAAATATCCCGACAGGTGGACGTGTACCTGTGCGCCTTTGGCGAGGCCGCCGAACTGGCCGCCCTGGCCTTGAGCGAAAAAGTACGTGACCAGTTGCCGAACCTGCGCCTGCAGATCAATGCCGGCGCCGGCAGCTTCAAGAGCCAGTTCAAGAAGGCCGACAAGAGCGGTGCACTGTACGCACTGATCCTTGGCGATGACGAGTTGGCCCAGCAAGTGATAGGTTTCAAACCCCTGCGTGGCCAGGGCGAGCAACAGAACATTGCCTTTGATGCGCTCGCCGCGCACTTGGCCACCTGCGTCGTGCAGGGTTGAAGCTGTCGAACAGCCGAATTTAGCGATTAAGGAGTATTGGGGTGTCGAGTACTGATGATGAGCAGTTGGCCGAGTTCAAGGACTGGTGGCAGCGTAACGGCAAGCCCCTGGTTACTGGCGGTCTGCTGGCTTTAGTGGTGGTGTTCGGCTGGCAAGCCTGGACAAAGTATCAGGCCAACCAATCCCAGGGCGCCTCGATCCTCTATCAGCAATTGCTGGAAACCACCCTGACGCCGGACGGCAAGCCCGACCCAGCGCAAGTGGCGGACCTGGCCGGCAAGCTGAAGAGCGAATTCGGCGGTAGCACCTACGCCCAATACGGCAGCCTGTTCGTCGCGAAAGTCGCGGTCGACACCGGCAAGCTGGATGACGCCGCCGCAGAACTCAAGGCCATCGCCGACAAGCCGACCAACCCGACCCTGGGTGAAATCGCACGTCAGCGCCTGGCCCAGGTATTGGCGGCACAGAACAAGGCTGACGAAGCACTCAAACTGCTCGACGGCGATGCGGACAAGGCATTTGTAGCCACTCGCGAAGAGCTCAAGGGCGACCTGTTGGTCCAATTGGGTCGTACCGACGAAGCCAATGCTGCGTACAAGAAAGCCAAGGCGGCGCTGTCTGATGAAGCGGCGGTCGGTGGCTTACAAATCAAGCTGGACGACTTGGCCAAAGGGGATGCGTGACGTGATCCGTTGGAAACATGCAGCATTGCTGGCTCTGGCCGTTCTGGCCGCGGGTTGCAGCAGCAACAGTAAAAAAGAACTGCCTCCGGCCGAGCTGACCAGCTTCAAGGAAGAAGTCGTCCTGCAAAAGCAATGGAGCCGCTCCATCGGTGACGGCCAGGGCGAGACCTACAACATGCTGGTGCCGGCAATCGACGGTGACAACATTGTGGCCGCTGACGTGACCGGCGTGGTGATCTCCATGGATCGCATGAACGGCGACGTGAAGTGGAAGAAAGACCTCGAATTGCCCGTGTCCGGCGCCGTAGGCGTGGGTTACGGCATGGTCATGCTCGGCACGCTCAAGGGCGAAGTCGTGGCGCTGGACTCCAGCACCGGTGAAGAGAAATGGCGCGCTCGCGTGACCAGTGAAGTCCTCGCACCGCCTGCCACCAACGGCGATATCGTCGTGGTGCAAACCCAGGACGACCGTGTGATCGGCCTGGACGCCAGCACCGGCGAGCAGCGTTGGCTGTACGACAGCACCCCGGCGGTGTTGACCCTTCGCGGTACCAGTGGTCCGGTTGTGACCAACAATCTGGCCGTTGCAGGCCTGTCGACCGGTAAAGTAGTCGCCCTGGACACCAGGAACGGCGTGCCGGCCTGGGAAACCCGCGTGGCCATCCCCCAAGGTCGTTCCGAGCTGGATCGCGTAGTGGACATCGACGGTGGCTTGCTGCTGTCGGGTGAAACCCTCTACGTTGCCACTTACCAGGGCCGCGTTGCCGCGCTGGACCTGCAGAGCGGCCGTGTTAACTGGCAGCGTGATGCTTCCAGCTACGCCGGTGTCGCCCAGGGGTTTGGCAGCGTCTACGTAAGCCTGTCGTCCGGCACCGTTGAAAGTGTCGACGAGCGTTCCACCACTGCACTGTGGAGCAATGACTCCCTGGCCCGTCGTCAACTGTCGGCCCCGGAAGTGTTCTCCAGCTACGTAGCGGTCGGCGACTTCGAAGGCTACCTGCACCTGCTTAGCCAGGTGGATGGTCGTTTTGTAGGTCGTGAGCGTATCGACAGCGATGGCCTGCGTGCCCGTCCGCTGGTCGTGGGCAACATGCTTTATGTGTTTGGTAACAGCGGCAAGCTGGAAGCCCTGACCATCAAGTAAAGGTTTGACTATGCTTGGGGTAAAACCCAGGCGGCCCCGCTTCGGCGGGGCATGCGGCATTTGAATATGCTGCCCCGAGCACCAGCCGCTGCCTTGCAGCGGCTTTTGTATTTTCTGAAATAACGAAGTGGAGAGCCGCATGGTTCCCGTAATCGCCCTGGTGGGCCGACCTAACGTCGGCAAGTCCACCTTGTTCAACCGCCTGACCAGGACTCGTGACGCCATCGTCGGCGACTTGTCCGGTCTGACCCGTGATCGCCAATACGGTGAGGCAAAGTGGCAAGGGCGCTCCTACATTATTGTCGACACCGGTGGTATCTCCGGTGATGAGCATGGCATGGACGAAAAGATGGCCGAGCAGTCGCTGCTGGCCATTGAAGAAGCCGATGTCGTGTTGTTCCTGGTGGACGCCCGCGCGGGCTACACCGCTGCCGACCAGATGATTGGCGAGCACCTGCGCAAGCGCAATAAGCGTTCCTATCTGGTCGCCAACAAGATCGATAACATCGATCCTGAGGCGGCCCGTGCCGAATTCAGTCCGATGGGCCTTGGCGACGCGATCCCGGTCGCCGGTGCCCACGGTCGTGGTATCACCCAGATGCTGGAAATCGCCCTGCGCGACTTCCCCAAGGATGACGCCGAGGAAGAAGAAGGCGAGGAAGAGATCGTTGCCGAAGGCGAGGAAGCCAAGCGCATCCCTGGCCCAAGCGAAAAAGACGGTATCAAGATTGCGATCATCGGTCGCCCGAACGTGGGCAAGTCGACCCTGGTCAACCGCATGCTCGGTGAAGACCGGGTAATCGTCTACGACCAGCCCGGCACCACCCGCGACAGTATCTACATCCCGTTCGAGCGTAACGACGAGAAGTACACGCTGATCGACACCGCCGGTGTGCGTAAGCGCGGCAAGATCCACGAGGAAGTTGAAAAGTTCTCCGTGGTGAAAACCCTGCAGGCAATCAAAGACGCCAACGTGGTGATCTTCGTGATGGACGCCCGCGAAGGCGTGGTAGACCACGACCTCAACCTGCTGGGCTTTGCCCTTGAAGCCGGTCGGGCCTTGGTCATCGCGATCAACAAGTGGGACGGCATGACGCCGAGCGAGCGCGATTTCGTCAAGATCGAGCTGCAGCGCCGCCTGTTCTTCGTCGAGTTCGCCGATATTCACTTCATCTCGGCCCTGCACGGCACGGGTGTGGGTAACCTCTACGCTTCCGTACAGAACTCGTTCAAGTCCGCGGTCACCCGCTGGCCGACCAACCGTCTGACCCAGATCCTCGAAGACGCAGTCGGCGAGCACGCACCGCCGATGGTCAACAACCGCCGGATCAAACTGCGTTACGCCCACTTGGGTGGTGCCAACCCGCCGATTATCGTGATCCACGGTAACCAGATCGAGAAGGTGCCCAAGTCCTACGTGCGTTACCTGGAAAACACCTATCGCCGTGTCTTGAAACTGGTCGGTACGCCGATCCGTATCGAGTTCAAGGGTGGCGAGAACCCATACGAAGGCAACAAGAACACACTGACTGACCGTCAGGTGAACAAGAAGCGTCGTTTGATGACTCACCACAAGAAGGCCGACAAGAAGCGCCGCGACAAGAAATAGCCGCCGCTTCACGTTGTAAGCTACAGGCTGCAAGAGAGGGCTCCTTTGGAGCCCTTTTTTGTGCCTGGCGGTTTGTCGCTTGACCTGCTTGCAGCTTGCAGCTTAAAACTTGCAGCTCACCCGAAGGGGGCTCCCATGATCACCAGCAAGCTGCCAAACGTCGGCACGACCATTTTCACCACCATGTCGCAACTCGCTGCCGAAACCGGCGCAATTAACCTGTCCCAGGGGTTTCCCGACTTTAATGGGCCTCAGGGCTTGCTTGATGGGGTGGGCAAACATATCGCCCTCGGTCATAACCAATATGCGCCGATGACCGGCCTGCCCGTGCTGCGTCAGCAAGTGGCGGCTAAGATCGCTCGCAGTTATGGCGCCACGGTGAATGCCGACAGCGAAGTGACCATCACTCCTGGTGCCACAGAGGCGATCTTCTGCGCGATCCAGGCAGTGATTCGCAATGGTGATGAAGTCATTGTGTTTGACCCCTGCTACGACAGCTATGAGCCCTCGGTCGAGTTGGCCGGTGGCCGCTGCGTGCATGTGCAATTGAGCCTGCAAGGCTTTGCATTGGACTTCGAGAAGATCAAGGCCGCGCTGTCGCCACGCACGCGCATGATCATCCTTAACACCCCGCACAACCCCACCGGCGCGCTGATCAGCCGTGCCGAGCTGGACCAGTTGGCCGAACTGATCCGTGACCGCGATATCTACCTGGTCAGCGACGAGGTCTACGAACACCTGGTATTCGACGGCGTGCCCCACGTCAGCGTGCTGGCCCATGAAGAGCTCTACCCGCGTGCGTTCGTGGTCAGCTCCTTTGGCAAGACCTACCACGTCACCGGCTGGAAAACCGGCTACGTGGTCGCGCCACCGGCCCTGACGGCTGAATTGCGCAAGGTGCATCAATACGTCAACTTCTGTGGCGTAACCCCGTTGCAGTTCGCCTTGGCCGATTTCATGGCCGAACACCCGGAGCACGTCGACGAACTGCCGGCGTTCTACCAGGCCAAGCGCGATCTGTTCTGCGACCTGCTTGCGCCGTCGCGCTTCAGCTTTACCCGGGTGGCCGGAACCTACTTCCAGTTGGTGGATTACTCACAAATACGCCCGGACCTGGATGACGTCGCCATGTCCCTGTGGATGACCCGCGAACACGGGGTGGCGACCATCCCTGTCTCGGTGTTCTACCAGAGCCCACCGCAAGGCCAGCGCCTGGTGCGCCTGTGTTTTGCCAAGCGCGAGGAGACGCTGCGACAAGCGGCTGAAAAACTATGCGTGATCTGACTGCATTGCCTGACTTGAATATCGCCCTGGTCCAGACCACCCTAGCCTGGCACGACCGCCAAGCCAATCTCGAGCATTTCGAGGGGCTGCTGGAGCAGGCCCGCGGCGCCGACCTGATCGTGCTCCCGGAGATGTTCACCACCGGTTTCTCCATGGACTCGCAAACCCTCGCCGAGCCGGAAAACGGCCCGACCCATCATTGGCTCCAGGCCCAGGCTGCGAAGTACAACGCGGTGATCACCGGCAGCGTGATCATCCAGGCCGCCGACGGCAGCCACCGCAACCGCCTGTTGTGGGCGCGGCCGGATGGCGAGGTGTTGCACTACGACAAGCGTCATCTTTTTCGTATGGCCGGTGAACACAATCACTACACCCCCGGCGAGCGCCAGGTGCAGTTCGAGTTGAAAGGCTGGCGTGTTCGGCCGCTGATTTGCTACGACCTGCGCTTTCCGGTGTGGAGTCGGGATGCCCAGGACACTGACTTGCTGCTGTACACCGCCAATTGGCCGGGGGCGCGGCGCCAGCATTGGAACCGGTTATTGCCGGCGCGGGCTATCGAGAATCTGTGCTACGTGGCTGCAGTGAATCGAGTAGGCACCGACGGCAAGGGCTTTGCCTACACCGGCGATAGCCAGGTGCTGGATTTCCAGGGCGAGAGCCTGCTGAGTGCGGGGGAGGCGGACGGGGTCTTCCAAGTGTGCCTGGACGCGGCTGAACTGGCGGCGTATCGCACGCGGTTTCCGGCGAACCTGGATGCCGATAGCTTTCAGTTTGTCTGAAGGACCGCTATCGGGGGGCTTGCCCCGAAGAGTCCCTGACAGGCAACCCAAATCTGAAACTCAATAAAAAGGCCCCTGGGTTCTCACCCAGGGGCCTTCTGTATTGCGGCGATAAAGATTACGCCGCTTTCGCTTCCTGCTGGCTCAGCGACCGGTTCAGCGCACTGAACAGCGCCTTGAAGCTCGCCGTGGTGATGTTTTCATCAATGCCCACGCCATGCACCGGACGTTCACCGTTCACACGCAGTTCGATATAGGCCGCTGCCTTGGCGTTGGTGCCCGCGCCGATCGCATGTTCGTTGTAGTCCATGATCTCCACGCCAATCGGCAAACCAGCCACCAGGGCTTCCAGTGCGCCGTTGCCCTTGCCCTTCCAGTGCAGGTTGGTTTCGCCCTGGCCCTTGCCCGAGACTTCCACTTCGACAAAGCTGTTGCCGTTCTCTTCCTGCAGGCGATGGCTGACCAGCGCGTACGGGGTGTTGGCTTGCAGGTATTCACGCTGCAGCAAGGCGTAGATCTGCGGTGCGGTCATCTCCAGGCCCACGCGGTCGGTTTCGGCCTGGACCACCTGGCTGAATTCGATCTGCATGCGGCGTGGCAAGCTGATGTCGTATTCCTGTTCCAGCAGGTAGGCGATACCGCCTTTGCCCGACTGGCTGTTCACGCGGATCACCGCCTCATAGCTGCGACCGATATCGGCCGGGTCGATCGGCAAGTACGGCACTTCCCACAGCGCATCATCTTTCTGCTGGGTAAAGCCCTTACGGATCGCGTCCTGGTGAGAACCGGAGAAGGCGGTATGCACTAGATCGCCGACGTACGGATGACGTGGGTGTACCTGGATCTGGTTGCACTCCTCGACTACTTTACGTACGCCGTCGATGTCGGAGAAGTCCAGCTGCGGATCGAGGCCCTGGGTGTACATGTTCAACGCCACGGTGACGAGGTCGACGTTACCGGTACGCTCGCCGTTACCGAACAGGCAGCCTTCGACGCGGTCCGCGCCGGCCATCAGGCCCAGCTCGGTGGCGGCTACGCCGGTGCCGCGGTCGTTGTGGGTGTGCAGGCTGATGATCACACTGTCGCGACGGTTGATATGGCGACCGAACCACTCGATCTGGTCGGCATAGATGTTCGGCGTGGCGCACTCGACGGTGGCCGGCAGGTTGAGGATCATCTTGTGCTCAGGCGTCGGGTTCCAGACCTCGATCACCGCATCACAGACTTCCTTGGCGAACTCCAGTTCAGTGGCACTGAAGGTCTCCGGCGAGTATTCAAAGGTCCACTGGGTTTCCGGCTGCTGGGCGGCGTATTTGACGAACAGCTTGGCCGCGTTGACCGCGATGGCCTTGATACCGTCCTTGTCCTGGTTGAACACGATGCGGCGGAACGACGGCGACGTGGCGTTGTACAGGTGGACGATGGCCTTTTTGGCGCCGCGCAGGGATTCGAAGGTGCGTGCGATCAAGTCTTCACGGCCCTGGGTCAGCACCTGGATGGTGGTGTCCTCGGGGATGTGGTTGTCTTCGATCAGGGTGCGCACGAAGTCGAAGTCGGTTTGCGACGCGGCAGGGAACGAAGCCTCGATTTCCTTCACGCCGACGGCGACCAGGGTCTTCCAGAAGCGCAGCTTTTTCACCGCGTCCATTGGCTCGATCAGCGACTGGTTGCCATCACGCAGGTCGGAGCTGCACCAGATCGGCGCGCTGGTGATGGTTTTGGAAGGCCAGGTGCGATCCGGGATATCGATGGTCGGAAACGCGCGGTACTTCGAAGACGGGTCTTTGAGCATGCTCATCGGGAAATCCTTTGTTGTAGGGGCCGAGAAAAGGCGGCCTGCCGTAGAACTGTTATTGGGGATACAGCTTTAAAGACGAGGCAGATCGATTCAGCCTGGCAGTCGTGCGCTGACAAGGCACAGGCTGCGGTGCTGGCGGAGCTGAATGAGGGTGTGAGAGGTTTTCATAAGCTCAACCCTAACCGCCGGGGTGAAAGATGGCAAGCAGTCGCTAAAAATTGAGAGAAGTTCTTTTATCTGCGTATGAAACGGGATTTTATGGTTGGGAATGACGCCGAGGCTAGATTAAATTGCGCGACCGTTATCGGGCGCGCAATCGGTTTATTCACGGTTGGAAGGCCCCGATGAAAATCGCCGGGTCGACTCGCGCATCGTTCAGGCTGACATTCCAATGCATATGCGGCCCGGTCGCGCGGCCGGTCGAACCGACTTTGCCCACTACTGCGCCGCGCACCAGTTGCTGGCCGACCTTCACGTCGATCTTCGACATGTGGCAGAACATGCTGATAAAGCCCTGGCCGTGGTCGACGAACACGGTGTTGCCGTTGAAGAAATAGTTGCCGACCAGAATTACCTTACCGTTTGCCGGCGTCTTGATCGGCGTACCGGCCGGCACCGCGAAGTCCAGGCCCGAATGGGGATTGCGCTCTTCACCGTTGAAGAAGCGGCGCACGCCAAACTTGCTCGACAGCGGACCGTTCACCGGTTTGTCCAGCACCAGGTTGCTCGGCAGGTTCGGGCTGAAACTGCGATAGGCCTTGAGCTGTACGGCCAACTCGCCCTCGATGCGCTTGAGTTGCGCCGGGTCGGGGTTGACCTGGCTTTTGTTCTTCAAGGTGATGCGTTGTTCGGGGTACTTCTTGTAACCAACGATAAACGGCAGGTTGCGCCCGCCGCTGCTGATGCGCTCGTTGCCCGGCTTGACCGTCAGCGGGATGCCGACAATCGCCAGCCAGTTGTCCTGCTCCTTCACCACCAGCACCGGTTTGCCTTGGTACGTGGCTTTCGGCGCGGCGGCCGAAGGGCCCAGCTCAACCACCGCGACGCCGCCCGGCACCGGCTTGTTCAGTGTACGGCTGATATAGCTGTCGGCATGGGCGTTAACGGTGAGGCATAGCAGCAACAACACACTAAAGAGACGAGGCATCAATCAATCCAATAACGAAAGGGTGACGGGTGTCAGGTGGTTATCTTCCACCCGCACTTGCAATTGACCTTCACCGAGGCGCGCGGTGAGACGTTGGCCGGTTTGGGTTTGCGCGGCGTTGCGGATGGCCTGGCCGCGCTCGTCGAGCAAGATGCTGTAGCCACGACCCAGCGTCGCCAGCGGGCTGACCACGTGCAGCGTCTGCACCTGGCTTTGCAGTTGCAGGCGACGCGCCTTGAGGCCTTCGCGCATGGCACGCGGCAGGCGTTCGGCGAGGCTGTCCAGGCGCTGGCGCAGCAGGGCCAACTGGCGGCCCGGATGCTGGCCGGCGAGGCGGGTTTCCAGGCGGATCAGGCGTTCGCGACGGGTATTGAGGCTGCGCTCGAAGGCGCGGCGCAGGCGCATATCCAGGTCATCCAGGCGCTGGGCTTGCTGGCGCAGACGTTCGCCGGGGTGACGCAGGCGCCGGGCCATGCCTTCCAGGCGCAGGCGGTCGTGGGTCAGGCGATTGCGCATCAGCATCACCAGGCGGCGATGCAGGTTTTCCACCTGGCGCACCAGATGGCTGGCGTCCGGTGCCAGCAACTCGGCAGCGGCGGACGGGGTAGGCGCGCGCACGTCCGCCACAAAGTCGCTGATGGACACATCGGTCTCATGGCCGACGGCGCTGACGATCGGTGTCACGCAAGCGTCCACCGCACGGGCCACGGCCTCTTCGTTGAAGCACCACAGGTCTTCCAGCGAACCGCCGCCACGGGCCAGGATCAGCGCGTCAAAGCCTCGGGCGTCCGCCAGCTTCAACGCCCGCACAATCTGCGGGATCGCTTCGCGGCCTTGCACGGCCGTCGGGATCAAGGTCAGTTCGACGTTCGGCGCGCGACGGCGGAACACACTGATGATGTCGCGTATCACCGCACCGGTAGGCGAGCTGATAATGCCAATGCGCCTAGGGTGTGCCGGCAGCGGCACCTTGCGTTCGGCACTGAACAGGCCTTCGGCGCTGAGTTTTTCCTTCAGGGCATCGAAGGCCAGGCGCAGCGCACCATCGCCGGCGGGCTCGACGGTATCGAGGATCAACTGGTAGTCGCCACGGCCCTCGAACAGCGAGACCTTGCCGCGTACCTTGACCGCCAGGCCATCCTTCAACGCCTGGCGGACCCGCGCGGCGTTATTGCGAAACAGCGCGCAACGCACCTGGGCGCCGCTGTCCTTGAGGGTGAAGTACACATGGCCGGAGGCCGGGCGGGCGAGGTTGGAGATCTCGCCTTCGACCCAGATATTGGTGAACACGTCTTCCAGCAACACCCGCGCGCGGCCGTTGAGTTGGCTGACAGTCAGGACTTCGCGGTCCAGGCCCAAGCGGGCAAAAGGATCTTTAATCATGGGCGGCAGTTTATAGGCATTCGTGCAACGTTTGACAGAATTGCTCCACCAACGCGCTCGGTGACTGCTGGCTGGCCAGGGCCACGGTGCTCAGGCAGTCCGGGTCGGCCAGGGGCAAGAAGTGCACGTTGGCCGGTGAGATGTCTTTCATGGATTTTGGTAACAGGGCAATACCGAAACCGGCTTGGATCAGTTGCAACTGGGTGGTCTTGCGTGACATCACCCGCGCAGCCTTGGGGAAAAATCCCGCACGCATGCACAACTCGGCTGACAGATAACTCAAGCCGCCACGCTGGGGATGGGGGATAGAGATAAACGCTTCATCCTTCAATTGCTCCAGTTCGATGGGGGCCTGGCTGCGCGACAGCTTATGGTTCGCAGGCACGGCCAGCAGCAATTGCTCGCTGTATAAAGGCATGACCCGCACACCTTCGCGCTGGCGCAACACGGGCAAACGCAGCACCCCGACGTCCAAGCGACCGTCGGCGATGTCTTCCAGTTGCGCGTCGGACGACAGTTTGACGATATCCATCGACACGCCGGGGCAGCGGTCCAGCCAGGTGCTGATGCCTTGCAGCAACACGCCGCTCATCGGCACAGTGCTCGAATGGCTGAGGCGCAGGGTGCCGAGTTGGCCATTGCCGACCTGCGTCGCCATTTCACTGGCCTTGTGCAGCTCACCCAGCAGGTTGCGCGCCCGTGGATAAAAGGCTTCGCCGGCAGCGGTCAGCCGGGGCTGGCGCGCGGTGCGTTCAAACAGCGGGGTTTGCAGTTGGGTTTCCAGTTCCTTGATCTGCCGGCTCAGGGCCGATTGCGCGACAAACAAACGTTCGGCGGCAGCACTGAAGCTGCCGCTGTCGGCTATTTCGACGAAGTAACGCAGTTGGCGGGTGGAAATCACGCGTCATGCCTTTTCGAGATGGGTGGAGGACTTTGAAGATATTAGTCGCAACCCTCGCCGCTGGCTAAAGTGATGGCTATCTCCTACAAGGAATACCCCATGAGCCCGGTTGAGCTGATGAATCAGTGGTCGTTTAGTGGTTTCGATTGGCTGGTGATCGGCCTGGGCATCGTCGTGGCCTATATCGTGTTTGGCATCGCGGGATTCGGCACGGCGCTGGTGGCGGGGCCGGTCCTGCTTGTGTTTATGCCACTGTCGAAGATCATCCCGTTGCTGGTGCTGCTGGATTTTGTCGCGGCCTTCGGCGGCCTGCTGCAAACGCGACGGGACGTGAACAAGCCGGAGCTGCTGCGATTGCTGCCGTGCATGGCGATTGGCTGCACCCTGGGTGTGGTGTTTCTGCTCAATTTGCATTCGGATCTGTTGCTGCTGTTGATGGGGCTGTTTATCAGCGCCTATGCGATTTACAGCCTGGCGGTGAAAACCCGGCCCACGCAATTGGCGGCGGGGTGGTCGATCCCGATGGGCACCGTGGGCGGGCTGTTTGGGGCGTTGTTCGGCAGTGGTGGCTTTTTATATGCAATCTATCTGAACAGCCGTTTGCCCAAGGACGCGGCACGCGCCACCCAAAGCGCGTTGATCAGTTGCAGCACGGTGGTGCGCCTGAGCCTGTTCCTGATCGCCGGGGTGTATGCTGATTGGCCGCTGCTGATGTTGGCACTGTGCCTGCTGCCCGCGATGGCCCTGGGGCTCTGGTGTGGGCGCAGGCTGACGATGCGCATGTCCCGTGAGGCCTTCGTCCGGTTGGTGACCTGGCTGGTGTTGGCCAGTGGCGTTGCATTGATTGGGCGGTACTTGAGCACTTGACCTGATTTCTTCAGGGATTAAGCTGCCGTCCTCCCGGGCGTCATCGCGGGCGAGCCCGGCTCCCACAGTTGAGTGCATTCCAATGTGGGAGCCGGGCTTGCCCGCGATGACGCCAGAAGCCACACCGCAGGACTCCCATGAATTCCCAAAGCATCCTTGTCCCGAAAATCTCCACCTTGCCCGTCCACGAGCCCCGCGCCCGGGCCATCGTGCGCTGGCTGGTGCGCAAGAACATCATCAAGGAAGAACTGACCACCTGTGGCCGTACCGGCAACCGCATGGCCTACGCCCTGGCCGACGGCGCCCGCGCCGTGGTGCTGCACCCCGAAGCGCTGCCGTTCAACGAGCCGGTCAACGGCTTGGAGATCATCTACAAGCGCTGCATCTACACCCCGGCCAAGGGTTTTCTCGAAGAAGCCGGGTGCCCGGAATGCCTCAAGGAAGTCGGCGAGGCGCTGTTCGAAAGCCTGGAAGACTGGATGCCTGGCCACACCGACAACTTCACCTGCCCGCTGTGTGGGCATGAAGATGACATCAACGGTTTCCTGTTTCTGCAGGCGTGCGGGTTTTCCAACCTGGGGTTCATCTTCAACAACTGGGCGGAGGCGGGGTTCAAGCAGAGCTTTATCGACGAATTCGCCGATTGGCTGGACCAGAAGATCAGTTGGGTCAAAGTCGAGCTGTAGTCCTTCTATCACTATTCCCAAATATGTCAGAGTTTTACATTGAGACCTGGGGGGTGTCTGAGTATAATGGCGCGCTTCCATTTTCCCGCTCGGGAGCCCCCGCGATGCTGCGTATCAGCCAAGAAGCTCTGACATTCGACGACATTCTCCTAGTGCCCGGTTATTCCGAGGTGCTTCCTAACGAAGTCAGTCTCAAGACCCGCCTAACCCGTGGCATCGAGCTGAATATTCCCCTGGTTTCCGCTGCCATGGACACCGTCACCGAAGCCCGTTTGGCAATCGCCATGGCTCAGGAAGGCGGCATCGGCATCATCCACAAGAACATGACCATCGAGCAGCAAGCTGCCGAAGTGCGCAAGGTCAAGCGTTACGAAGCCGGTGTGGTGAAAGATCCGATCACCATCGAAGCCGACGCTACCGTGCGTGATCTGTTCGACCTGACCCGCCTGCACAACATCTCCGGCGTTCCGGTACTGCACGATGGCGACCTGGTCGGCATCGTCACTTCCCGTGACGTGCGTTTCGAGAACCGTCTTGAAGTCACCGTCCGCGAAGTGATGACGCCTAAAGAGCGCCTCGTGACTGTCATGGAAGGCGCCGACAAGAACGATGTGCGCGAACTGCTGCACAAGCACCGCATTGAGCGCGTGCTGATCGTCGACGACAAATTCGCCCTCAAAGGCATGATGACCGTCAACGACATCGAGAAAGCCAAGGCTTACCCGCTGGCCAGCAAGGACGATCAAGGTCGTCTGCGCGTCGGCGCTGCGGTCGGTACCGGTAAAGACACCGGTGACCGTGTAGCGGCCCTGGTTGCGGCCGGTGTTGACGTGGTGGTGGTCGACACCGCCCACGGTCACTCCAAAGGCGTGATCGACCGCGTTCGCTGGGTCAAGCAGAACTTCCCTGACGTGCAGGTGATCGGCGGCAACATTGCTACCGGCGCTGCCGCCAAGGCCCTGGCCGAAGCCGGCGCTGATGCGGTCAAGGTCGGTATCGGCCCCGGCTCGATCTGCACCACGCGTATCGTCGCTGGTGTGGGCGTGCCGCAAATCAGCGCCATCGCCAACGTCGCCGCCGCCCTTGAAGGCACCGGCGTGCCGTTGATCGCCGACGGCGGCATCCGTTTCTCCGGTGACCTGTCCAAGGCCATCGTTGCCGGTGCTTCCTGCGTGATGATGGGCTCGATGTTCGCCGGTACTGAAGAAGCGCCGGGCGAGATCGAACTGTTCCAGGGCCGTTCCTACAAGGCTTACCGCGGCATGGGTTCGCTGGGCGCCATGTCCCAGGCACAAGGCTCCTCCGACCGTTACTTCCAGGACTCCTCGGCAGGCGCCGAGAAGCTCGTACCGGAAGGCATCGAAGGCCGTGTGCCGTACAAGGGCACCCTGAGCGCCATCATCCATCAACTGATGGGCGGCCTGCGTTCCTCGATGGGCTACACCGGCAGCGCCGACATCGAAGAAATGCGCACCAAGCCAGAGTTCGTACGGATCACCGGCGCCGGCATGGCTGAATCCCATGTCCACGACGTGCAGATCACCAAGGAAGCGCCAAACTACCGCGTAGGTTGAGGCTTCCAGCAAAACGTTAAGTAACCGGGGCTGTTCTTTCAGCCCCGAGTTGTTTCTGATTCATTAGACGAGACTGATTTCATGGCCCTCGACATTCACGCCCACCGCATCCTGATCCTCGACTTCGGTTCCCAGTACACCCAGCTGATCGCCCGCCGCGTGCGTGAAATCGGCGTGTACTGCGAACTGCACCCGTTCGACATGGATGACGAAGCGATCCGCGAATTCGCACCGAAAGGCGTCATCCTCGCCGGTGGCCCCGAGTCCGTGCACGAAGCCAACAGCCCGCGTTGCCCGCAAGCCGTGTTTGACCTGGGCGTGCCGGTCTTCGGTATCTGCTACGGCATGCAGACCATGGCCGAGCAACTGGGCGGCAAGGTTGAAGGTTCCGAGCTGCGTGAATTCGGTTATGCCCGTGTCGACGTGGTCGGCAAAAGCCGCCTGCTGGACGGCATCGAAGACCACATCGACGCCGACGGCCTGTTCGGTCTCGATGTATGGATGAGCCACGGTGACAAGGTCACCAAGATGCCGGAAGACTTCCACATCCTGGCCAGCACGCCAAGCTGCCCGATCGCCGGCATGTTCAACGATGAGCGCGGCTACTACGGCGTGCAGTTCCACCCGGAAGTGACCCACACCAAGCAAGGCGGGCGCATTCTGTCGCGCTTCATCCTCGACATCTGCGAGTGTGAAGCCCTGTGGACCCCATCGAAAATCGCTGAAGACGCCATCGCCAACGTGCGCGCCCAGGTCGGCACCGACAACGTGCTGCTCGGCCTGTCCGGCGGCGTTGACTCCTCCGTGGTCGCGGCACTGCTGCACAAGGCCATCGGCGACCAACTGACCTGCGTTTTCGTCGACAACGGCCTGCTGCGCCTGCACGAAGGCGAGCAAGTGATGGCCATGTTCGCCGAGAACATGGGCGTTAAGGTGATCCGCGCCAACGCCGAAGAGCAGTTCCTGAACAACCTGGCCGGCGAGTCCGACCCGGAGAAGAAGCGCAAGATCATCGGTCGCACTTTCATCGACGTATTCGATGCCCAGTCCAACAAACTGGACAACATCAAGTACCTCGCCCAAGGCACCATCTACCCCGACGTGATCGAGTCGGCCGGCGCCAAGAGCGGCAAGGCCCACGTGATCAAGTCCCACCACAACGTGGGTGGTCTGCCTGAGGAAATGAACCTCAAGCTGGTAGAACCACTGCGCGAACTGTTCAAGGACGAAGTCCGCCGCCTTGGCCTGGAACTCGGCCTGCCGTACGACATGGTCTACCGCCACCCATTCCCAGGCCCGGGCCTGGGCGTGCGCATCCTCGGTGAAGTGAAGAAGGAATACGCCGACCTGCTGCGTCGTGCCGACCACATCTTCATCGAAGAACTGCGCAAGGCCGACTGGTACCACAAGGTCAGCCAGGCCTTCGTGGTGTTCCAGCCGGTGAAATCGGTTGGCGTGGTCGGCGATGGCCGTCGTTACGCCTGGGTCGTGGCCCTGCGTGCCGTGGAAACCATCGACTTCATGACCGCCCGTTGGGCGCACCTGCCGTACGAACTGCTGGAAACCGTCAGCGGCCGTATCATCAATGAAATCGAAGGTATTTCGCGCGTTACTTATGACGTGTCGAGCAAGCCGCCGGCGACGATTGAGTGGGAGTAGGATTGGTCCGCAACTATCTGTTTTAAAAAATTCAGAGTGTTTGCGACTTTTCCACGTCATCAATGGTATTGGCGATATTCAGTTAGTCAGGTGACATCGCCAGACGCTTATTGGTTTTACCATCAGCCTCAAACAACAAAGCCCGCATTAGCGGGCTTTGTTGTTTCAGACGAACACGTTGATCAGAAGTCGTAACGCACATTCGCGGTGAAGGTGTCGGCGTCGAAACCACTGCTGGTCAGGTAGTTGTACATCCCTCCCACGCTCCACGCGCCCACGCGGTAGTTCGCGCCCAGTCCCAGCTCGTAGCTGTCGCGCGCCGGTGTCGCGCCGGTGGTGGTGAACGGGGTACCGCCGAGCACGAAGGTGGAGGTGGTACCGGCCTTGTCGCCGATGAAATCGTGCCAGGCCATCAGCTTGGCTTCCGGTTCCAGGCTGCCCGCACCTACGTCAAAAGCGGCCGCCAGGCGAGCGCCCAGGCCCATTTCGCCGATTTCATAACGCTGGCTGCCGACGTTGAGGGCGGCTGAGCTGCCTTTTTCACGGTACGAATCAATCGATACGTTGGCATAGCGCGCACCGACCTGTGGTTCCAGCAACCACTGCTTGTCGAGCTGGAACGTGTAGCCTGCCAGTGCGTTGACGCCGAAGATCTCACTGTCGTAGTCGGCCTTGGCGCGGGTGCCGGCGATATAGCGTTTGGACTCGTTGTCGTTCCAGCCATACATCAGCGAGGTGTCGACAAAGAAGTTGTCACGGGTCCAGTTGCCGTACAGGGTCAGTGCATGGCCGCTGACGTCGGTTTTGTTGCCCAGGTCGGATTTGACGTCGCTGGTCAGGTAGCTGTAAGCCAGGCCCACGGTGGTATCGGTGTTGAGTTTGCCGTCGGCACCCACGGCGATGCCATTGGTGTTGGCGTCGTAGCCGTCGATACCGTGGCGGCTGTCTTGGTTGGCATCGCTGGACAGCGCTTGCAGCCATACGCCTTGTTCTGCCAGGACGTCACCGGAGGACAGACCGCTACGCGCTTTGCTGGCACGGCGGTTGATGGCACTGGCGACCAGGTTTTGGCTGTTGGTGGCGGCGTTGATCGCCCCACGGCTGACGTCCGGGGTCAGGGTTTCGGCAAGCTTGGCCAGCTCTTCACTGGTGGCGGCGTTGGCGAAACGCTGGAATACCGGGTCGCTTTCGTCCATCTGGCCCAGGACCGTGTTCTTGAGCGGCGTGATGGCGTTCACCGCGTTGCGCGAACCGCGGGCACCCAGCAGGTCTTGCGTGATCACCTCATCACTGCGGGTGGCAACCAGGGCTTTCACGTCCTGGCCTTCGATGCCGAAGTTCCTTACCTCAAGCAGCGCCGAGGAGGAAACCACGGACAGGTTCTGCGGGTCTTCCCACGTGCCAGAGTTAATGAGGGTGTAGCGGGTGCCCTGGGTCGACGTGCGGAAGTCGTCGGAGCGAGCCTGCAGTTCGATCTGGCTGCCTGGAGAGAAGAAGGTATTGCCGGTGACTTTCAGGATCGGCGTGTTGGGCTGCGTGTTGTTATCCAGCAGCAGGCGCAGGCGCGCAGTGTCGCTGTCCATGTCGAGGTCGCCCACGATCGTGGTCTGCGGGCGAAGCAGAGTCAGGCGGCCACCATCGATATCGACGAAACCGGCGCGGATGGTCGAGCCATCGAACATCGCGTCCCCTTGCACCAGCACGCCACTCAGGCCCAGCAGGTCACCCTTGACCTGACCACCTTGCCAGTAGAAATACGAAGGGGAGGCATTGTCGTCCGCCAGAATGGCTGCGGTGCCGCCTTCGATCAGGCCACCTGTTTGCCTGATGGAGAGGGTGTCGAAACCGCCGGAGGTGTCGAGGCTGCGAAAGCGGATACCGACCCCGTCAGCGGAGATAGTCCCGCTGTTGTTGATATCACTCTTGAAGGGAGCGCCTGTCATCTGACCCGTAAAGCGTGCCTTCTCGATGTCGATACCCGCAGAGTCGATGCCACGCGCGGTGATAGTGCCCGAGTTATTGATGCGCGCCTGGGTCGAGGTGATCACCATGCCTTCGGAATTTGCGCCAGTCACAGTGATGTTGCCGTTGTTGTTCACTTCACCTGCGATATTTGCCAGATACAGGTCCAGCCCGAGGACGGCGTTGCCGCTCACCGTAATGTCGCCATTATTTACCAAGTCGCCACCGACGTTGGAACTGAGGGTCATGGCGATACCGGACGGGAAGTCGGTGGGGGTCGCAGCCGTCAGGTTGATGTTGCCCTGGTTGATCAGGTTGCCCGCCAGGGTCACATTCATCAGATCTACACCTGCGTTTTGCGACGTCCCGGTGAAGGTGGCGTTATTGAAAACATCACCGGAGCTGCTGTATGCCCCTGTGCTCAGGTCGTGATTCAGGTCGGGTGCGGGTGCGGCATGGACCGTGGCAGTGGTAGCCGCGACGGACAGCGCCAACAACGAGCGGCGCAGGTGGGAAATGTTCAAGGCAGTATCCTTACAAGGCAGAAACTGACAGGGAGCAACCCACGCGTCAGCGTCTGTTTTAGGCATCCCTGCCAGCTTGTCAGTGAAGTGCTGATTCAAGCGCGTGCAAATCTACACGATGCTTGTAGGGCAATTCATCATAAAAAGAACCAATCACGAAAAAAAAGCTAAAAAATGCGACGTTACAGACGTTTTTTGAGGATTTTTTCGGTTATTCAGCAATAGGCGGAACTTTAGGGGTGCCGTTGCGGTCACGCCCGGATCAGTCACTAGGGGGGATAGTATGTGGATGTTTTTAAACGGACCTGCCCGCCCTGAATTTCAGGATTCTAATGTGCCAACGGTGTTTTAACCCATCGGCTCCATATCGCTTCCCACCCCCTATCATGGCTCACTCCTGGTACATGGACACATCGAGAGAGAGGCGAGCCAAGTGCCTGTTGGTACCTATCAGCTAATCCACCTGGAATAATCAGGTCTGCTTCTCCGATGAGATGACGCTGGGGTAATAAGGCGAGTCGATTACGATAGTCCAGCGGATCCAGTGAACCGTCGAGTGGCGACAGTCCTTTCATCTTCGCCCACAGACGTGGACTGAGATTGCCAGCCAGGGTTTGCACCTGGGTAACATCATTGCGCTGCGCCGCTAACAATAATGCGAGAGCGGCTCCTCCCGAATACCCCACCAGTTCGAACTCACTATTGCCATATCGCTGTTTTAATTGGTCCAGCGCCTGGCCGAGGCGGGTGACCACTTCCTGAGAGAATCGTCGATTGGTCCAGAGTGCTGATTGACAGGCTGCGGTCATGATGAACTGGCAGGGGCGTGCCAGGTACGCATTCGGTGTCGGATCATCGACTGCCAGCCGTGGCACTAACAGATTGTGCGGGCTCGGATCCAGGCTGGGTTGAGTGGCCGTCGCCCAGGAATGGCCATCGCCTTCCAGGTAGACACGCAGTCGAGTCATGTTGTCTGCAGTGCGCGGCGCAAGTATGACGAGGGGGAAGGCGTGTCCCGGCAGGACCACCAATTGTCGGCCGTGCTCTTCAGCCAGTTGTTGCAGTGCCTCGCGTGGCGATTGGCAGGCGATGAGAAGCGCACTGATCATCACCATGCAGGCTTTATAGAAGCCGGCCAATATCCGACGACAGGGAAAGTGTCTACTCATCATGTGTCATAACACAGCTTGGCAATGGAGGCGTCGGTAGGTTGTTTATCAGTATGCTGACTGGCAAATTGTTTTTGGGTAGAAAGTTTCGAAGCAAGAGCTGTCGTTTTCAATGAACGGCAAAGGCTGGCATAGGTATTAGAGAAACTGTGATCGAATCAAATCCGTATCGAACGGTGTTATCCCTTGATCAGGCGCAAACACCGCCTGTGCCTGCTGCGGTGAGGTCACTCGTTCTCCCCGTGCTCGAACATGTAAATCGAACAGAGTCTCCAGATCCGGCTTTGGTGTATGTACCAAAGCTCGCAGCATCAACGATACACCACTGAGGTTGTTCTGGACGTTGTTCCACCGAGGAACTGAAGTGAGCCCCAGATCGGCCCAAATCATGCGTCGTTCCTGCAAGTCCATCACGAAAGGCAGGCAGATCCCTGTGTTGGATGCGATATCGATACGGTCGAATACGGAGCGCGGCTCGAATACTTCACCCGACGCCACGTCGACGCGGGCCATCCAGCCGGCGAAGCATTCTGGAAGATCACAGTACGGTTGCTGGGTGAATGAGTTGATAGAGGTGACGATATAGCGCACACCCTTCTCGACAAGGACATCGAGGTCTAGGTCGATGAACTCCGAAGCCCCTTCGGGCGCGTCTACGATGTCGCCACTGTGGTAGCCGCCGAAACCCTTCAAGTTGTAGTACGCGACCGTTTGTTTGAACACGAAGTTGGCGTCGAAAAATGCTGCGGACAAGTCGATGTCCGTGCGTTCACGGCCGTTCTTCCACCACAGGAACAGGCGAATGAAACGTGTGTCAGGCATCGGCAAGCGACTGCCCCGCACCAGCGTACGTAGCGACTTCGATGAGGCACGCTGTGCCAGCGGCACTCTGTATTCGCGTAATGCTGGATCGATGAAACAGCGGCCTAGTGGTGGTAGCGACGCAAAACGCGTTACGAGTGCGCCCTCGCAGATTCTGGCTGCACGAGTCAGTACGTCGTGAGCGAGAGGTTCGCGTCGATCCTTGATGCCATAGATTTTGGCGAATGCACCTTTCGGTGTGAAGGCTCGCAGGGGGAGGGGGCGCGGCGCACGTACCTGGGCCAGCAGCTGCAGCAGCACGGGTGACGACACCTGTGCCGCTACCGCCTCGAACGCGTCAAGAACCGATTCTGGTTCAGTGGCGCGCCGCAGCGTCGCGTCCAGCCGTCGTGCGAATTCACCAGGATGGCCCTGCAGTATGGGCGTAAGCGTGGCGATGTGACGCTGGGCAAGTAATGTTTCGACACGTGATCCAAATGAGTCAGGCGCTTCGTTGCGACGTGCTGCCGTGATGGCGGCCAGCGCTCGTGGGTACTTATCGGCGTAGTCGCCCGGATGAAGTACTTCAGCCAGGCGTTTCCATCGCTCAGCATGCCGCATCACGTCTTCTGCAGCGTTGGGTATGTGGTCGAGCAGGCGCAACAACAGGCGGCGCATTGAGCGCTTCATCGCGGTGAAACGTGTCGACGCTGTCGTCAGTGACACGTCTCCCCCCGTCAGCGCGACCGCGAGTCGCAGCACGTCAGTCGCCGTTTCGACGTTTCGCTCCAGGAATGCGTCCACCCGAGCATCGCCGGCTACATGCAGGATAAGTGCGCCGCCAACCTGTGCACGGATCTCCCGGAACGGGACGGTCTCAGGCAGCAGACGGAACACATCGCTTTTGTAGTTTCGGATAAACCAGACGACGTCGGCAGTTTCCTCCTCAGAGAGCGAGGTGCGCGATGAAACCAGCGGTTCGAGCAGTGACTCGAACTCAGAGATGCTTCCCGGTTCGATAACGCGGGATATGAAGTTGCCTTCAAGCATCGCAGGTCGAGGGTGATCAGTCGGTGGTAAACGCCGAAGCGTGAGGTAGTGCCTGACGGCGTTAAGGTACAACTCCGCTTCTGATGCCGTCAGAACCTGTTCTGGAAAGTCAGGATAAAACGGCCTGTGGTGTACATGAGCGCCAGTTTCCCGCCGAAGGACTCCGACAATTTCGCGCAGCCAGTACTTGAGCTCTGTCGCTGACAACAGGCCGATTTGTTCAATCAAAGGCTCTGACAGTACGTATCGGAACGCCGTGACTTCACGAACAGCCGACGCGACCTGAGCGCGCGTGGCACCGCCAGTGCCCATCGGGACGTGAACTTTGCTACGGCGACGCAGGAACAGCGCCTGATTCATGCTTGATTTTCTCCCTGGGCCGCTGTCTTGGACGAGCTGCTGCATTGTTCTACAACTGATGTAAAAACGCCTGCAAGAAGCAGGCGCGGTGTGGAGAGCGAAACCCCTAGGTCATCAGAGGTTAGAAGGAAGGTGTTCCATAGCCACGGGGGGCATTCTACGTAAGGTTGAATCTGTTTGTCAGGTCGCTGCGTAGCTCAACGGTAACAAGCTGCTTCGCCAGACTTATCAAGCTGGAAGCCGGCTTTGCAGACTCATGCCCATATTGGTAAGGGCGCTGGACAGCTTTTCCAGCGTGGGGAACCCTATGTCATGCACGCCTGCCCAGGCCGGTCGGTCGATGTAAAAGCTGCCATCGGCCAGCCGATGGATGGGGGTCGCAACGATGCCCTTGTCTCTGCTGTGATGCCGCAAGGTGTAGTTGCCCTGGTTCTCGTCGATCAAGTACATGCCTTTGCGAAACAGCAGTCGCTGCTGTTGCTCCAGCGTCCTGAGCACCGGCGGCGCTTCCACTTGTACTCGCAGGTCGGCATGCAAGGTGTCGAAGCTATCCCCGACGCTTTCAGGGGAGGGGGCATTGTCGCGATCAATGTCGATGCCGGGGTCAAGGCGCACGTCGTTACCTTGCCCGGGAAGCACCTCTTCGATACGCAGCCCGATGCCACCTTCCAGTTCACTGACACCCGCGAAGCCATTGAAGGTGTTGATGTTTCTCGCGTTGGTCAGGACCAGCCATTTACCGCCGCTGTTCAAGGTTCTATCGGCTTGGATAAGGGTGTGCGCGAGGTAATTGCTCGTCACTTGCTCGGTAAGATCGGCGATGGGGTTGGGGTATTTGTAATGGGCTGCGCAGTCGATAGCCTGCACGCGTATGCCGTTGGCCCTGGAGGTCTCGACCAGTTCCAGTTCGTTGAATTGCCCGGATGGATCGGTGCCCAGCTTGCCAAGGTAGCTTTCCAGGTCGTCGGACATTTCGCCGGTCTGGAAATAGTGGTTCAGATCATCCTGTGCGAAGTCGTTGAGCAGGCGACGCATATACAGGGTTTTCACGCCCTTGCGCGTAAAGAGCGGCATGTTGTGGATCACCAGGCGGGTGCTGGTGATGCGGTCCAGGGTTTCGCCGATGACGTAGCCCGGTAGGTCTTCGGGCAGGCGTTCGAGGACGTCTTCGAAGGCCGTTGTCGGTTCAAAGGCGGGAATGTCCGGACGAGGTGGCAGGCTGGTCCAGGACAGTTCCTTGTAGAAGTCTTGCGCCGATTGCAGCAGTTTGCGGTGCGTTTCGCCGAAGTAGTAGGTGAAGCGGTCAATGCGGCCGAAGCGGCTGTGAACATGGGTTTCAGTGAGGCCCATTGCCCAGCGTTTCACTTCCGGGCGGGTTGATGGCGGGGTATCGAAGGGGGTGGTCACCCTGCGCAGTGCGTGAGATGGCGTGGCCATCGCTTGCGGCGGTGGTGGGACTCGCGAGGGTGCCGGCCTGCGGGCGCTTTTGCTGGAGTTTCCCCCGCCGCCTTTCAAGCCGTTGCTGTCGGTCACACGCTCCCATTCGTTGAACTCGTTCAGGCGCACCGGCAGCGCGCCGGAAAAGCCATGGGGGTTGTTCGGGTCGACAATCGTCCAATAACCACGGCCGTTGGGGTTGGCTTCGTAGCGCACGTAATAGGCTTGATCATTCATCAGGATGGCTTGCTGTGGCATGCCGTCGGAAGTCCGCAGGCTATAGACCTGCTGGAACTTTCCGGGGGCGGTATCCAGGTGTTCTCCTTCCAGTATCAGGTTGGTCTGGTAGGCGGCGGGTACCGCCGGCGCAGGCATCGGCGCTGCGCTGGTGGGCTCTGTGGCCGGCATTGACCCAATGGGTTCCACCGCGACGGTGTCGGCCGCTTCGGCGATATCGGGCACGACCCCGTCGGCTTTCAACAGTGCGAGGTTAAACAGTGTGTCGATGGCACTCAGAATCGCACCCAGCTCCCCGGCACGGCGTTCGGCCAGGGTTTTGCCGTTGATCGCCTGGTCGATATTCAGGCCCAGATTGGCCACGCTGGCGCCTACCACCACCAAGGCCACCGGCCAGCCCGCCACCGCCATCGGACCGAAGGTTTTGCCAAAGGCGTTCAGGTAGCCGATCCAGAGTTTCTTGCGCAGGTCGCCATTGCTGCGCAGGGAGAAGTCTGCATCGTTGTGCATGCGTGCCTGGCTTGATTGTGCCAGCCACCTAAAGGCGTCGTGTTCGATGGTTTGGTCGGTTTGATTGATCAGGTGGTGATCCCAGGTGCCCCAGTCGATAAACAGCTGGTCGAGCTGGTGGCCCAGGCCCTTGTCCACCCAGTCCGGCGGCAGGGTACCCGCCAGGGCCTGGGCGGTGCGATAGATCAGCACGGGGGTGAGCAGCATCTGCTTCCAGGTTACGGCGTCGGTATCGTCCTGCTGGATCTGGGCTGACAGCGGGAAGTGAGCCATGAAGCGGGCGCGGTTATCCGGGTGGCTGGTCTGGTTCAGCAGCCAGAAATGCAGGTCGGCCGGGGTCTCGAAGCAGTGGAAGGCCTGAGACTCGCCCGGTACATAAAGGATTTGCCGTCCATCGCCGTCGACGATGCGCAGGATATCCGTGGCGATATGTCCGCCGATATCCAGCGCCGCCACGCGCAGCCCGCTGGCTGAAGTGACCTCGGCTTGCAGGTTGGACAGGGTTGGGGGCCAGGACAGATTGCTGGCTAGGGCCTGAAGCACTGTGTGCAACTGCGACTCGGTGAGATGCCCGGCCTGTCGCGCTTGCAGGGCCTGGGCCAGGCAGTTGACCTTGGCCAGGGTGCGGAAGTCGTCGAAGTGAACGCTCCAGAATGTCTCCATGTGTGTGGTGTAGCGGTCGCTGAAATTGATCGCCCAGAAGTCCTTGAGCACCGCGCTGGCGGACAACTGCACTTGGTTATGCTGATCGAACAACCGCGCCTCGGCACCCTCGCGATAAAAACCACCATCACCGTCGAGCAGGTCGGCATTGTCCTGGTCGTGCACCTCGAAGCGGTGAATGACCAACTGCGTCAGCGTCATCGACTCCTGGGGTTTTTCATTGTGGCTCCAGCCCGTAAAGGTTGCCGGGTCACCGACACCACCGTTGAAGCGGTGCCAGTACACCTGATCGGGATCCAGGCCCTCCAGGCCGTGCCTGGCGAGAATTTCACGGGCGGCCTCAATGGCCATCGTCTGCATATTCGGGCAGGCATCCAGCACCACCGGGGCCAGGGCGCGAAGTTTTTGCTGGGCTGCGGGGGATGTGTCGGTCAGCGGCATGCTGCTCTCCTTAAGGGGGAAGAGCCGAGCATGCCAAGCCGTTTAGAGGGGCGGTGGGTAGATAGTTAGCGCCTGGCGATATCGGAGAAGTAAAACTTATCCAACGTATGCCGTGACTCGGTGTACTCGAACTGCCGCCCATCCTGCAGAAACGTCTGGTTGCTCACCACGATCACATGGCTTTGGCCATCGAGGTCGAGGTGGGTCTGGTCATCCTTGCTGCGGGGCAGGGCTTCGATGGTGCGCTGGGCGTAGCTGATTTGCAGTTGCAGGGTCTGTTCGATGAAGGCGTATATCGACAGTTCGGCAATCGCCTGGTCCAGGCCGGGGATCAGGTCGGCGACGAAGTGGTTGATGTCGAGGATCACCCGTTTGCCGCCGATGCGCCGTACCCGTTTGATGCGTGTGATGAGGCTGCCGGGTTCGGCCTCGATGTGTTGCAACAGCGGGCCTTCCAGTGGGAGTTGAGTGAATTCGACCACTTCGGTGCGTACGTCATCGCCCAGGTCGGCGTGGGTTTCGTGGAAGCTGACGATGCCGCCGAGTTGGAACTCAATCGGGTTGGGCGAGAGCACGAAGGTGCCCTTGCCGTGGATCTTTTGCGCAAACCCACGTTCCTGCAACTGCTCGATGGCCCGACGCACGGTGCCTCGGCTGGCCTGGTAGCTGTCCATCAATTCGGTTTCGGAGGGCAGGCGCGTGCCGCGTTGCAGGCGTTCGGTGGTGATGCTGGCAAGCAGATCGGTATAGATCTGGTTGTATTTGCTCATGGATAGGGCTCTATGCCGCGTTGGCGTTCAAGGCAGGAACCTTAGAGGCAGAGAGGGGCTTTGTCCATTAGACCCTTGGATTTGTGCGGCTTGCAGCGACGGGATGTCCTGTACGGAATAAACAAATCCAAACTCGTACAGACGAGTTGTTGCTTTAACTCGTCTGTACGAGTACTTTTGGCTTCGGCGTGCTGCCAATGACTGCCCCCAATAAAAAAAATCAAAGTGGAAACCAAGCATGAGCCACGACTATTCGAACATTGCCCGCGAGATCCTCGAGCACCTCGGGGGCAGCGACAACCTTGAGCAAGCTGCCCATTGCGTGACCCGCCTGCGCCTGGCGCTCAAGGATCCGAGCCTGGTCAACAACAGCGCGTTGAACCAGGTCGATCTGGTCAAGGGCTCATTCTTCACCGGCGGTTTGTTCCAGGTGGTGATCGGCCCCGGCGAAGTGGAAAAGGTCTACGCCGCCCTGCGCGAACAGACCGGCCTCGCCGCCGCCACCATCGCCGATGTGAAGAAGAAGGGCGCCGACAAGACCAATGCCATGCAGCGCCTGGTGCGGGTGTTCTCCGATGTGTTCATGCCGATCCTGCCCGCGCTGATCATTGCTGGCCTGCTGATGGGCATCAACAACCTGATGGGCGCCAAGGGCATGTTCATCGAGGGCCAGACGCTGCTGGAGGCGTATCCGAACCTGGATGGTCTGTGGAGCCTGATCAACCTGATGGCCAACACCTCATTTGTGTTCCTGCCGGCGTTGGTGGGCTGGTCGGCGGCCAAGCGTTTTGGCGGCAGTGAAATCCTCGGCATTGTGCTCGGCCTGATGCTGGTGCATCCCGATCTGCTCAATGCCTGGAACTACGGCAAGGCGGTCGCCGGGCTCGACGGCCAGAGCCTGCCGTACTTCGATATTTTCGGTTGGTTCAAGATCGAGAAAGTCGGCTACCAGGGGCAGATCCTGCCGATCCTGATGGCGGCGTATGTGATGAGCGTCATCGAGAAATGGCTGCGCGCTCGCGTGCCCAATGCCATTCAACTGCTGGTCGTGCCGATCACTACCATCGTCGTCACCGGCGTGCTGGCGTTGGCGATCATCGGCCCGGTGACCCGTCACCTCGGCATCCTGATCACCGAAGGCGTGGTCACCCTGTTTGACCTGGCGCCGATGGTTGGCGGAGCGATTTTCGGCCTGCTGTACGCACCGCTGGTGATCACCGGCATGCACCACATGTTCCTCGCCGTCGACCTGCAACTGATCTCCACCCAGGGCGGCACGTTTATCTGGCCGATGATCGTCATGTCCAACCTGGCCCAGGGCAGCGCCGCGCTCGCGGTGTTCTACACCACCCGCAATGCGCGGGATAAAAGCATGGCCTCGACCTCGGCGATTTCCGCTTACTTCGGCATCACTGAACCGGCGATGTTCGGAGTGAACCTGCGCTTCAAGTTTCCGTTTTACGCGGCCCTGGTGGGCTCGGCGCTGGGCAGCATTTTCCTGTCGCTGAACAAGGTGCAGGCCTCGGCCATTGGGGTGGGGGGCTTGCCTGGGTTTATCTCGATCGTGCCGCAATCCATCTCGATGTTTGTGATCGGGATGGTCATCGCGATTGTCGTGCCGTTCGTACTGACCTGTGCGTTGAGCATGAAGATTGTTCGGCCCGGTTATCGCGTTGCCTGATCTACCGCTATCGGGGGCAAGTTGAACCGCTGCACCATTAATTGAAGGAACCCACCATGCAAGACTGGCAACACTCGGTGATCTACCAGATCTACCCCAAAAGCTTCCACAGCCACGCGGGTAACGCCACCGGTGACCTGCTGGGTATCGTGGACAAACTCGACTACCTCAAGTGGCTGGGCGTGGATTGCCTGTGGATCACACCGTTCCTGCGCTCGCCGCAACGGGACAACGGCTACGACATCAGCGACTACTACGCCATCGACCCCAGCTACGGAACCATGGCCGACTGCGACCTGTTGATCAGCGAAGCGGCCAAGCGCGGCATCAAGCTGATGCTCGACATTGTGGTCAACCACACGTCCATCGAGCATGAGTGGTTCCAGCAGGCGCGCAGCAGCCTCGACAACCCCTACCGCGACTTCTACATCTGGCGCGACCAGCCCAACAACTGGGAATCCAAGTTCGGCGGTTCGGCCTGGGAATACGAGGCGCAAACCGGCCAGTACTTCCTGCACTTGTTCGACCACACCCAGGCTGACCTCAATTGGGACAACCCCCAGGTGCGTGCCGAAGTGTTCAAGTTGATGCGCTTCTGGCGTGACAAGGGCGTGGGCGGTTTCCGTCTGGATGTGATCAACCTGATCTCCAAGCCCGCCGATTTCCCCGAAGACAACAGTGACGGCCGCCGCTTCTACACCGACGGCCCGAACGTGCATGAATACCTGCAGGAGATGCACCGCGAAGTCTTTGAAGGCCATGACCTGATCAACGTCGGCGAGATGTCGTCCACCAGCCTGGAGCATTGCATTCGCTACTCGCGACCGGAGTCGAAAGAGCTGTCGATGACCTTCAACTTTCATCACCTGAAAGTTGATTACCCGAACCTGCAAAAGTGGGTGAAGGCCGACTTCGACTTCCTGCAACTCAAGCAGATTTTTTCCGACTGGCAACTGGGTATGCAAGCCGGTGGCGGCTGGAATGCGCTGTTCTGGTGTAACCACGATCAGCCCCGGGTGGTCTCGCGGTTTGGTGACGACGGTGAGTACCGCGTGGTCTCGGCCAAGATGCTCGCCACCGCATTGCACTTCCTCCAGGGCACGCCGTTTGTGTATCAGGGCGAAGAGCTGGGCATGACCAATCCGGGCTTCGCCAGCATCGATCAGTACCGCGATGTGGAGACCCTGAACATCTTCCGCCTCAAGCGCGATGCCGGTGAATCCGGAGCGGCGAGCATGGCGGCGATCATGCAGAAGTCGCGCGACAACGGCCGCACGCCGATGCAGTGGAGCGCGCAACCCAATGCGGGCTTCAGCACCGGTGAGCCGTGGATCGGCATCCCGGCGAATGCCGCGCAGATCAACGTTGAACACCAACTCGATGATCCCGACTCCGTGCTGCATCACTACCGTGCGCTGATCGCCTTGCGTCGTCATGAACCGCTGATTCAAGCGGGTGTTTACCGCCAACTGCTGCAAGACCATCTGCAGGTCTGGGCGTACCTGCGTGAAGGCCACGGCGAGCGCTTGCTGGTGCTGAATAATTTCTACCGCCAGCCCTGTGAGATCCAACTGCCTGACGACGTGATCGGCGCGGCGACCGAGCAACGCCTGCTGATCAGCAATTACCCCGACTGCCCGCAACGCACGGCCACGGTCGTCTTGCGTCCCTACGAATCGTTCGTGCTGTATCTGAAGGACTAAACCCCGGGCGCAGGGTGCTTCAAAAAAAACATAATAAAAATATCGGAGTGCTTCATGAAAACAACAATAAAGCTGGGCCTCGTTGCCTCCTGCCTGAGCCTGCCATTCGGTGCGCAGGCCCTGGAATTTGCAGGTTACTTGCGCAGCGGTGCGGGGACTTCAACGGGCAGTGGCAAGCAGCAATGTTTCCAACTGCCGGGGGCGCAAACCAAATACCGATTGGGCAACGAATGCGAGCAGTACGCCGAACTGGAACTGCGTCAGGACCTGCTGACCCTCGACGATGGCTCAGTGCTCAGCGTCGACGCCATGGCATCCCTCTACAACAAATACGACCGCGCCCTTAAATTCCAGGGCGAAGACAACGGTTCGGCGCGCATGCCGCAGATGTATGCGCAGTGGTCGAACCTGCCGGCCCTCAATGGCGGTTCGCTGTGGGCCGGTCGGCGCTACTACAAACGCAATGACATCCATATTTCCGACTTCTACTACTGGAACCAGAGCGCCACCGGTGGCGGTATTGAGGACGTGCTGATCGGCGACCTGAAATACAGCTACGCGCTCTCGCGCAAGGACAACCTGTACCAGAAGGAATACGCCACCCGTCACGACTTCAACGTGGCGGGCTTCAAGACCAACCCCGGCGGCGAGCTGGAGCTGGGCTTGAGCTATATCGAAAAGGCCGGCGGGCGCGACACCAACAGCGGTTGGGCGCTCACCGCGCAGCATGTGCAAAAACCCTTTCTGGGCGGCAAGAACAAATTCGCCCTGCAGTACGGCGAAGGTCCCGGCACCGGCCTGGGCTACACCGGCAATACCTTCCTAGATAACAGCAGCAAAAGTTATCGCGCCGTGGAGTTCTTCGACTGGCAAGTGACCCCGCGCTTTGGTGGGCAGATCGAAGCGGTGTACCAGAAGGATATTCGCCCCGGCAGCCAGGACCAGACCTGGATGTCCATCGGTGTTCGCCCTGCGTATGCGATCAGCGAACAATTCAAACTGGTCACCGAACTCGGGCACGATCAGGTCGATGCCACAGGCGGCACGCGCAAACTGAGCAAATTTACCTTCGCCCCGACCTGGTCGCCCAAGGGGCCGGATTTCTGGGCGCGGCCGGAAGTGCGGTTGTACTACACCTATGCGACCTGGAACGAAGCGGCCAAGCGTGCAGCGAATGAACTGGCGGCGGGCTCGGCGTTGTCCGACACCGGCGCCTATGGCACCGCGCGGCATGGGTCGAACGTTGGCGTGCAGGTTGAATACTGGTGGAAATAAGTCATCCGTGGGATAGGCATCCACCCAAGGATTTTTACAGAACAAAACAGCAGGTGACGTCATGACCGCAACTCAACCCCTGGAATTGCTCGCGCCTTTATCCGGCGTGCTGCTGGCACTGGACCAGGTGCCTGACCCGGTGTTCGCCAGCCGCATGATTGGCGACGGCCTGTGCATCGATCCCACTTCGCAGACCCTGTGTGCGCCGCTGGCCGGAGTGATCAGTAATATCCAGGACAGTGGGCATGCGGTCAGCGTCACCGACGACAACGGCGTGCAGGTGCTGATGCATATCGGCCTGGACACCGTGAGCCTGGCGGGCAAGGGCTTCACCCGCCTGGTCGAGGAAGGCCAGCGGGTGGAGGCCGGGCAAGCACTGATTGAATTCGATGCCGACTACGTGGCGCTCAACGCGCGCAGTTTGCTGACCTTGATGCTGGTGGTCAGCGGCGAGCCGTTCACGCCGTTGGCAAGCGGCCTGGTGGAACGGGGCCAACCGGTGTTGCAGGTATCGCCCGGCAACCGGGTAGAGGAGGCCGATGAGGAGGAGGGCGATGCACGCTTCTCCAAGCCGTTGACCTTGCCCAACGCCAATGGCTTGCACGCGCGCCCGGCAGCGGTATTTGCCCAGGCGGCGAAAGGTTTTAACGCGAGCATTTACCTGCACAAGCAAACCCAGAGTGCCAACGCCAAGTCGCTGGTGGCGATCATGGCGCTGCAAACCGTACAGGGCGATACCTTGCAAGTCAGCGCAGCCGGGGAGGATGCCGAGGCAGCAATCAATGCGCTGGTTGCGCTGTTGGCTGAAGGCTGCGGCGAGGCCATTGCGGCGCCGGCTGCACAGCTCGAAGCGCGCGTGCCGGTATCGTCGACGACGCTGCTGCGAGGCGTTTGCGCATCGCCGGGGTCGGCGTTTGGCCAAGTGGTTCAGGTCGCTGAGCCCGAGCTGAAGGTGACTGAACAGGGGGCGGGAGAAACCTTCGAACGCGCTGCGTTGGCGCGTGGCCTGTTGGCTGCAAACGAAGCGCTGCAAGCCCTGCACACCCAGGCGGCAGGCAGTGCCCAGGCGGAGATTTTCCGTGCCCATCAGGAATTGCTCGAAGACCCGACGCTGCTGGAACAGGCCCACGGCTTGCTGGCCGAAGGCAAGAGCGCCGCGTTTGCCTGGAACAGCGCCACGGTCGCCACGGCCCAACTGTTCCAGGGCCTGGGCAATGCCCTGTTGGCCGAACGTGCGGCGGACCTGGCGGATGTCGGTCAGCGCGTGCTGAAACTGATCCTCGGTATTCAAGACCGCGCCTGGGACCTGCCCGACCGCGCGATCCTGGTCGCCGAACAACTGACGCCTTCGCAAACCGCCAGCCTCGATACCCAAAAGGTGCTGGGGTTTGTCACCGTCGGCGGCGGGGCGACCAGCCATGTCGCGATCCTGGCGCGTGCCCTGGGCCTGCCTGCCATGTGTGGGGTCGGGCCTCAAGTACTGGCGCTGGCCAACGGCAAACAGGTCCTGCTCGACGCCGACAAGGGCGAGTTGCACCTGGACCCCAACCTGGCCGAGATCGAACAATTGGAGGCTGCGCGCCAACAGCAAATGCTGCGACGCCAGCGTGACGTGGCGCAGGCCTCCGTGCCTGCGATTACCCGTGACGGCCATCACGTCGAGGTGACCGCCAACGTCGCTTCATTGCAGGAGGTGGAACAATCCCTGGCCCTGGGAGGCGAAGGCGTCGGCCTGCTGCGATCGGAGTTCCTGTACTTGGATCGCAATCGCGCGCCAAGCGTGGATGAGCAGGCCGCAACCTACAGCGCCATCGCCCGTGCCCTGGGCACCGAGCGCAATCTGGTGGTGCGCACCCTGGATGTCGGCGGCGATAAACCGCTGGCGTATGTGCCGATGGACAGTGAAACCAACCCGTTCCTGGGCCTGCGCGGCATACGCCTGTGCCTGGAGCGCCCGGAGCTGTTGCGTGAACAGTTGCGCGCGATCCTTGCGAGTGCCGGGCTGGCACGCCTGCATATCATGTTGCCGATGGTCAGCCTGCTGTCGGAGCTGCATCTGGCGCGCAAGATTCTGGAAGAAGAAGCCCAGGCCCTCGGGATCAGCGAGTTGCCCAAACTGGGCATCATGATCGAGGTGCCGTCGGCAGCCTTGATGGCGGATGTGTTTGCGCCCCATGTGGATTTCTTCTCCATCGGCACCAACGACCTGACCCAGTACACCCTGGCCATGGACCGCGATCACCCGCGCCTGGCCAGCCAGGCCGACAGCTTTCACCCGGCGGTGCTGCGCCTGATCGCCACCACCGTCACGGCCGCCCACGCCCATGGCAAGTGGGTGGGCGTATGCGGTGCACTGGCCTCCGAAGCGCTGGCGGTGCCGGTGTTGATCGGGCTGGGTGTGGATGAGCTGTCGGTCAGTGTGCCGCTGATTCCCACCATCAAGGCCACCGTGCGCGAGCTGGACCTGGTCGACTGCCAGACCATCGCCCGTCAGGTACTGGGCCTGGAAGAAGCCGCCCAGGTGCGCGAGGCCTTGCGCCTGTATCACGCGGCCACCGTTGAAACCTCACCTGTCGTGGAGCACTGAGCATGTTCGAGAAATTGCAGCGGGCGTTCTGGAAAGCCCTGACCCCGGATTTGATTGCCGAGACGGTGGTGACTCCGACGCAGGGGCTGTTGTCGGCCGAGGTGCTGAGTGCGTTGGGAGGTGCGGATAACCTCAAGTCGCAACAGCGTGTGGCGCTGACGCGGGTGAGGGTGCAATTGCAGGATGCGGGCCGGCTGGATGAGGCGGCGTTGAAAGCGGCGGGTGTGCCGGGTGTGATGGTGTTGGCGGGAGGAGTGGTCCACCTGATCACCGGCCTCTAATCCAAGTAGAGATCAAAATGTGGGAGGGGCGGTGTTGGGAGGATCAGTTTTACAGCTGCGGGGTGTCTTCCGGCGGCTTGGTCTTGTCCACACCCGGCACATGCAGGTTGCCCTCCACCACCTGGTTGCCTTCCAGCTGCGGCTGGGTCACCCAGGTCAGGATGTCGTAATAACGCCGGATGTTCGCCACAAAGTGCACCGGCTCGCCGCCTCGCGCGTAGCCGTAGCGGGTCTTGCTGTACCACTGCTTCTGCGACAGGCGCGGCAGCATCTTCTTCACGTCCAGCCACTTGTTCGGGTTCAGGCCTTCCTTCTTCGCCAGAATGCGCGCGTCGTCCAGATGGCCGGTGCCGACGTTATAAGCGGCGAGGGCGAACCAGGTGCGGTCGGGCTCGGCGATCTTGTCGTCCAGCTCGTCCTTGATCTTGGCCAGGTACTTGGCGCCGCCCATGATGCTTTGCCTGGCATCCAGGCGATTGGACACGCCCATGGCCTGGGCGGTGTTCTGGGTCAGCATCATCAGGCCGCGCACGCCGGTCTTTGACGTGACCGTCGGTTGCCACAGCGATTCCTGATAGCCGATCGCCGCGAGCAGGCGCCAGTCGACTTTTTCTTCCTTGGCGTAGGCGCGAAAGTGCTTCTCGTATTTGGGCAGTCGCTGCTGCAAATGCTGGGCGAAGGTGTAGGCGCCGACATAGCCGAGGACATCGACATGCCCGTAATAGCGGTCTTTAAGGCGTTGCAGGGTGCCGTTCTTTTCCACCTTGTCCAGGTAGCTGTTGATCTCGTTGAGCAGGCTGTTGTCGTCGCCGGCCGCCACGGCCCAGCTCTGGTTGCTGGCATTGCCGAGGTCGAACGCCACCCGTACGTTGGGGAAGTACACCTGGTTCATCGCCACTTCGTTGGAGTCCACCAGGGTCAGGTCGATTTGCCCCTCGTCCACCATGCGCAGCAGGTCGACCACCTCAACGGCGTCGGATTCTTCGTATTCGATGGCCGGGTTCTGCTTTTTAAGCGCCGCCAGTTGTTCGGCGTGGGTGCTGCCCTTGAGCACCATGATCTTCTTGCCCACCAGGTCTGCCGCGTTCGTCGGCCGTGACTGGCCGTTGCGGTAGATGATCTGCGGGGTGACTTCAAGATAAGGGTGGGAGAACCGCACCTGTTGCTGGCGCTGCTCACTGCTGACCAGGCCGGCGGCGGCGAGCACCGGGCCGTTGGGTTTGCCCAGTTGGCTGAACAGGTCATCGAGGTTGTCGGCGGTCTCGATCTCCAGCTTTACGCCCAGGTCATCGGCAAAACGCTTGACCAGTTCGTATTCGAAACCGGTTTCACCGTTGCGGTCCTGGAAATAAGTCGCCGGGCTGTTTCGGGTAATCACCCGCAATACGCCATCCTCCTTGATTCGCTCGAGCGTGCTGGGTTTATCAACACAGGCGCTGAGCATCAGGAAGAGTCCGGTGACGATGAGCCATCTGGCGCATCGCGGGCGCAAAGCAGTTGGGGAGAACATCTGCGCAGTATACGCAAACGGCCCACGGCGCCATATCTCGACAGCGGCGGACTTGTCTGCTAGCGCCGGAAAAACTGTGCTGCAGCCCGCAGAAACGTGGCCTGGGGGCCGATTGTGACGGTTAAAATAACTGCGCGGAATGCCCTGGATAACGCCCCGATAGCGTGCAAACCGTGCCAACTGACGTTCGGCAGCGGCCAGCGGTGCCGTTTCGGGTGCCGTTGGCGCAGGTTTACGCTAGAATGCACGGCCTCAAAGCACACCCCTTCCCGAGGCTGTCCCGAAGATGTTGATCCTGCGCGGCGCTCCTGCCCTTTCTGCCTTTCGCCACAGCAAACTCCTTGAGCAACTGAGCCAGAAGGTTCCAGCGGTTACAGGCCTGTATGCTGAATTTGCTCACTTCGCCGACGTTACCGGCGTCTTGACCGCCGACGAACAGCAAGTGCTCGCACGCCTTCTGAAGTACGGCCCCAGCGTTCCCGTTCAAGAGCCGACTGGCCGCTTGTTCCTGGTTCTGCCACGGTTCGGCACCATCTCGCCCTGGTCGAGCAAGGCCAGCGATATCGCCCGCAACTGCGGCCTGGAAAAAATCCAGCGTCTGGAGCGCGGTATCGCCTTCTACGTTGCCGGCCAGTTCAGCGATGCCGATGCCGAGCTGATCGCCAGCAGCCTGCACGACCGCATGACCCAGATCATCGTCAGCCAGCTGGAACAGGCTGCCGGCCTGTTCAGCCACGCCGAGCCCAAGCCGCTGACCGCGATTGACGTGCTTGGCGGTGGCCGCGCCGCCCTCGAGAAGGCCAACACCGAACTGGGCCTGGCCCTGGCCGAAGACGAGATCGACTACCTGGTCAACGCCTTCAACGGTCTTAAGCGCAACCCGCACGACATCGAACTGATGATGTTCGCCCAGGCCAACTCCGAGCACTGCCGTCATAAGATCTTCAACGCCAGTTGGGACATCGACGGCGAGAGCCAGGAAAAAAGCCTGTTCGGCATGATCAAGAACACCTACGTGATGCATAGCGAAGGCGTTCTGTCGGCTTATAAGGACAACGCTTCGGTAATCGTCGGCTCGGTTGCCGGCCGTTTCTTCCCGGACCCTGAAACCCGCCAATACGGCGCGGTGCAGGAACCGGTGCACATCCTGATGAAGGTCGAGACCCACAACCACCCGACCGCGATTGCCCCGTTCCCGGGCGCCGCCACCGGTTCCGGCGGCGAGATCCGCGACGAAGGTGCCACCGGCCGTGGTGCCAAGCCAAAGGCCGGCCTGACCGGTTTCACCGTGTCCAACCTGCAGATCCCGGGCTTCGAACAGCCATGGGAAGTGCCGTACGGCAAGCCTGAGCGCATCGTGACTGCGCTGGACATCATGATCGAAGGCCCGCTGGGCGGCGCCGCGTTCAACAACGAGTTCGGCCGTCCGGCGCTGACTGGTTATTTCCGTACTTTCGAACAGTCCATCACCACCCCGCGTGGCGATGAAGTGCGCGGCTACCACAAGCCAATCATGTTGGCTGGCGGCATGGGCAACATCCGTGAAGAACACGTCAAGAAAGGCGAGATTCTGGTCGGCTCCAAGCTGATCGTCCTCGGCGGCCCGGCGATGTTGATCGGCCTGGGCGGCGGCGCGGCTTCCTCCATGGCCACCGGCACCAGCTCGGCAGACCTCGACTTCGCCTCCGTACAGCGCGAAAACCCTGAGATGGAACGCCGCTGCCAGGAAGTCATCGACCGTTGCTGGCAGTTGGGTGACAAGAACCCGATCAGCTTCATCCACGACGTCGGCGCCGGCGGTTTGTCCAACGCCTTCCCGGAGCTGGTCAACGATGGCGACCGCGGTGGCCGCTTCGAACTGCGCAACATTCCAAACGACGAGCCGGGCATGGCCCCGCACGAAATCTGGAGCAACGAATCCCAGGAACGTTACGTACTGGCGGTCGGCCCTGAAGACTTCGCGCGCTTCCAGGCCATCTGCGAACGCGAGCGTTGCCCGTTTGCCGTGGTCGGCGAAGCCACTGCCGAGCCGCAACTGACGGTCACCGACAGCCACTTCGGCAACAGCCCGGTGGACATGCCCCTCGAAGTGCTGCTGGGCAAGGCCCCGCGCATGCACCGTTCGGCGGTACGTGAAGCCGAATTGGGCGATGATTTCGACCCAAGCGCCCTGGAACTGGCCGACAGCATCGAGCGTGTGCTGCACCACCCGGCCGTGGCGAGCAAAAGCTTCCTGATCACCATCGGCGACCGCACCATCACCGGCCTGGTGGCCCGTGACCAAATGGTCGGCCCATGGCAGGTACCGGTGGCTGACGTTGCCGTCACCGCCACCAGCTTCGACGTCTACACCGGTGAAGCCATGGCCATGGGCGAGCGTACGCCGCTGGCCCTGCTGGACGCCCCTGCGTCGGGCCGCATGGCCATTGGTGAAACCCTCACCAACATCGCCGCGTCGCGTATCGGTAAATTGTCCGACATCAAGCTGTCGGCCAACTGGATGTCCGCCGCCGGTCACCCAGGTGAAGATGCGCGTCTGTACGACACGGTAAAAGCGGTCGGCATGGAGCTGTGCCCGGAGCTGGGCATCACCATTCCGGTGGGCAAGGACTCCATGTCCATGGCCACCCGTTGGAACGATGAAGGCGTGGACAAGAGCGTCACCTCGCCGCTGTCGCTGATCGTCACCGGCTTTGCGCCGGTCACCGACATCCGCCAGACCCTGACCCCGCAACTGCGCATGGACAAGGGCACCACCGACCTGATCCTGATCGACCTGGGCCGTGGCCAGAACCGCATGGGCGCCTCGATCCTCGCGCAAACCCACGGCAAGCTCGGCAAGCACGCGCCGGACGTGGATGACGCCGAAGACCTGAAAGCCTTCTTCGCCGTGATCCAGGGCCTCAACGCCGACGGCCACCTGCTGGCTTACCACGACCGTTCCGACGGTGGTCTGCTGACCAGCGTGGTCGAGATGGCGTTTGCCGGTCACTGCGGCCTGAACATCGTGCTCGACAGCGTTGCCGAGGACGCCTCTGAAATCAACGGCATCCTCTTCAACGAAGAGTTGGGCGCCGTGATCCAGGTTCGCCAGGACGCTACTCCGGACGTCCTCGCACAGTTCAGCGCCGCTGGCCTGGACGACTGCGTCGCGGTGATCGGCCAGCCGATCAACAACGGTGAAATCAACATCTCCTTCAACGGCGACACCGTGTTTGCCGGCCAGCGCCGCTTGCTGCAACGCCAGTGGTCCGAGACCAGCTACCAGATCCAACGCCTGCGTGACAACGCCGACTGCGCCGAGCAGGAATTCGACGTGATCCTTGAAGAAGACAACCCGGGCCTGAGCACCAAGCTCAGCTTCGACGTCAACCAGGACATCGCCGCGCCGTACATCAAGAAAGGCATCCGCCCGCAAGTTGCCGTACTGCGTGAGCAGGGCGTCAACGGCCAGGTGGAAATGGCGGCCGCGTTCGACCGCGCCGGCTTCAATGCGATCGACGTGCACATGAGCGACATCCTCGCCGGTCGCGTTGACCTCGACGCGTTCAAAGGCCTGGTGGCCTGCGGTGGTTTCTCCTACGGCGACGTGCTCGGTGCCGGCGAAGGCTGGGCCAAATCGGCCCTGTTCAACAGCCGTGCCCGCGATGCGTTCCAGGGCTTCTTCGAACGCAACGACAGCTTCACCCTGGGTGTGTGCAACGGTTGCCAGATGATGTCCAACCTCCACGAACTGATCCCGGGCAGCGAGTTCTGGCCGCACTTCGTGCGTAACCGTTCCGAGCAGTTCGAAGCCCGTGTCGCCATGGTGCAGGTGCAGGAATCCAACTCGATCTTCCTGCAAGGCATGGCCGGTTCGCGCATGCCAATCGCCATCGCCCACGGTGAAGGTCATGCCGAGTTCGAAAGCGAAGAAGCCTTGCTCGAAGCCGACCTGTCCGGTTGCGTGGCCATGCGTTTCGTCGACAACCACGGCAAGGTCACCGAAAGCTACCCGGCCAACCCGAACGGCTCGCCGCGCGGGATCACCGGCCTTACCAGCCGCGACGGTCGCGTCACCATCATGATGCCGCACCCGGAGCGTGTATTCCGCGCCGTGCAGAACTCGTGGCGCCCGGAAGAGTGGAACGAAGACGGTGCGTGGATGCGCATGTTCCGCAACGCCCGCGTATGGGTGAACTAAGGCCGTGTACAAGCTTGCCTTCTTCGTGCCCGACAGCCATGTGGAGGCGGTGAAAACCGCCGTCTTCGCGGTTGGCGGCGGGCGCATCGGCGACTACGACAGCTGCGCCTGGCAAGTACTGGGCCAGGGCCAGTTTCGCGCGTTGGACGGCAGCCAGCCGTTTATCGGGCAGGTTGGCCAGGTTGAAGTGGTGGAAGAATGGAAGGTTGAGCTGGTGGTGGCCGATGAGTTGATCAGCGCGGTGGTCGCCGCGTTGAAGCTCAGCCACCCCTATGAGACACCGGCTTATGAAGTGTGGCAGTTGGCGGACTTCTGATCCGCCGACGGTAAAGACAAGAAACCCGCTGGGCCAGTTTGGCCAGCGGGTTTTTTGTTGACGGTCACGAACCCCGCGTCAAAGCCTCAGTGGCTCAGGGGGCCGGAACCAACCCCACTTCCGCCTTCAACGCATCGATCAAGATGTTTTCGTAGCTGAAACGCTTGCCCTGCATCGGCTCCCAGCGTTCGACATAAAACAGGCCGTTGTTGTCGACCTTGATCGGCGTCGACACGATCTCCCCGCTGCGCGAGCGATGCAGCAAGTTGCTCTGCGACGGCGACGAGCGTTCGATCAGGAACAGGCCGGGCCGGTTCAGTCGTGCCCTGTCCACCGCAACGAACGGGGCGGGGGCGTTGATACCGGCAACACCGGCGTCTAGGATGAAGTCGCTGCGCAAGGCTTTCCTGTACGGACTCATCCCTTCGGCAAACGACTCCCAGGCACCCGGACGAATATTCCGGGCCAGCGCGGGGGCTGTGTCCCGGACATGCAGGCTGACCGCACCTTGCAGTTCCGCCAGGCCTTGCACGCCCAGGTGCGTATTGGTGTGGGTGCTGCCAATGAAGGCAAGCCACTTGTGAGATCCCTGTGCCGCCTGGTCGGCCGTGATTACCTGGTTGGCGAAGTAACTGAACAGCTGGTTGCGCGAGACGTCCGCATCCCCCAGGCCCTTGACGTGATAACTGGCGGTGCAGTCCAGGGCCCGGATGCGCAGGCCATGTTTGGCCGCCGCCTGGATCACCTCAGTGTAGGTATCGTTACCTTTGTAGCCAGGCATATGGCCCCGATCCAGCTGGGTGAGGTAGCGCTTGAGGTTGTCCGGCAGCCGCTGTGTACGCAGAAAAATATCCAGCTCTTCCTGGTGGATATCGGTCAGCAGGTGCTCCATGTACAGCGTCTTGAATTCCAGGTCCTTGAGCTTTTTCATGTAGTCGCGCAACCAGCGTTTGCTGGACTGCGCGCTGTGTCCTTCACCGATTACCAGCCCCGAGAACTCGCTTTGACGGACGTTCTCCAGCAGCGCTTCCGGGCTTTTCGGTGAGGCGAGAACGGAGGGATCGGGCCTGGCGGGGGGGACGTGGCTGGCCAGGTAGGTATCTGCATCGGTGACCAGACGTGCCCTGGCGTTTTGAAACGCCAGGAAGGCCTCGGTATGGTCAGGGTTCTGTGGGAAGTAGCGAGTGTCCAGCCCGTGCCGGGTATCGGTCTGACGGACGATGCTTTCCCTGAGAGGGCGGGCAATGTCGTATTCGTCGTAATGTGCCACCGCCGCCGTGACTGTGCTGGACGATGCTATCGGCTCGGGCGCTTTGTACGAGGTTCGCAGGGCCAACTGGTAATCGCCCCTGGCCAGCGCGTCACCCGCCAGGGCGCCGGGGGCGTCGACCCACACGCCCACCGGTTGGTCCGCGCCCACATCCACCACGCGCAGCGCAACCGCATCCTGCAGGTCCGCCAGGCCAGGCGTTTTCTCGAAGGTACGCAGGCGGGAGTGATCCACCAGGGCAATCCAGCATTCATCCTGTTCGCTGAGGGCATCGGCCTCAATGACTTTATGGGAGTAGAAGTTCCTGACGCTGTTACCCCGTGGCGTGGTCGGTGGGGTATCGCCCATTTGCAGCACATCGTCCAGCAGGTAGGACGTGGAGGCGTCCAGGGCTTTGACCTGCATGCCCTTTTCCTGGGCTTTGCGCACCAATGCTACGTAGGAGTACTCGGCATCCTCGGCAAAACCGAGGGTTTTATCGACGGCCCTGAGGTGCCGTTCGATATGCTGCCAGGATTTGCCGCTGTTGAGTTTTTCCAGTTTTAGGCGGAATACATCGGTGGGCAGGTACTCGATGTACACATGCTTGAAGCCGCGCTCAATCAAGGCGTCCATCTGGGTGATCAATAGTTGTTTGCTGGCGATGGAGCCCGGTAGTGCGCCAATGACCAGGTTCTTGTTGCCGCTGAAGGCATCGCTGGCAATCAGCTGTGCAAACGATGTGCTGGCCTCCAGGGCCGGGGGCGCGGTACGGGGCGGCAACGGGTCGAGGTGCTTGAAAAAGTCCTCGGCGTCAGTCGCCAAGCGTTTGGCCTGTTGCAGGTAAGCCGTGCGCAGGGATCGCAGGTCGCTGATGCCACTTCCCCGACCGACGTTTGTGGTGCCGAACTCCCATTCGGAACGTGACAGGATGTCGGCTCGCACCTGCGGGTTAAGGGCCAATTCCAGCTTGCCGGCGTATTTCCCCGGTACCTCGTAAGGCTTGAGCGGCTCCGGTGTGTCCGGCAATTTTTCATACTTGGGCGCGCCGCCCGTGACCCCGGTGCGGCGCCACACACCTTGTGCATCAGGCGCAGCCACGCGAGTCGTGGAGATCAATTTGCCGGTAGGCGGATCGAGTCGGTACAGCAAATAACGTCCGATCGGGTCCGGGGTGTTCTTCGCCCAAAGCAACTCGCCATCGAACAGCACCGCCTGCATGTCTGCCGGTGCAAGAGCCTGGGCTTGCAGGGGTTGCACCAGCTTCACGGCCTCGCTGGCAGCGGCGGCGCTCTTGGCTGCCTCGCGCGGCGCCGGTCTTGCCAGTTGCCTAAGGGAAACCAATGCCGGGCGCAGATCGGTAAAAGCCGCGCCGGCGCTGTTGAGCACGTAACCGATCAAGTGTTCCACGGCAGCCCCGGTGTCGCCTTGCTCATAAGCGTTCAGGGCGAGCATGCCGTCCTTGAACGCCAGCAGCATGCCCAGGCTCAGGCTGACGGTGGGAAACGGCGCGGTAGCAATGGCAGTGACCCATTCCACGCAGGTCCAGAGGATGCCCGTGATCATCTGGGTGCGATTGGCCGTGGTGCCTTCAACGTCATCGATCTTGCGCTGCAGCTTCATGTCGTACAGTGCTCGACGCAGATCCGTCAGCGGTGGTTGTGCACGGATTGTGTCGTAGCGTGCCGGGCTGGTGTCGGTTTTGTTCAGGTCCTCGGGCAGCTGTGCCTTGGCATTTTCGAGAAAGGTACGCACTTTGGCCTGGGAGTGGGCGCCAACCCGCAGGGTGAAATAGCCGACCATGCCGGGCACCTTTTTCAGCAGGTAGTTGAACTGCCTGGCCTCGCGAAAGCTGATGCCGTCCGGGGCATTGGGGGTGTAGAGCAGCGTCGGGAAAGTGGCGTGGCTGAAGAGGAAATTGCCCATCACCCATTCGCCATCGATGAGCAGGCGATGAATGGCGTAGGTGTTGCGTGTGTCGGTGGCGGTGTCACCCATGCTGGCTATGGCGAGCTCCAACCAGGTCCAGTCGACACCAGCGATGTAGCCTTCAAGCCGGCACTCCAGGGCGGCGCTCTGCATCTGGCGCTGGGTGATGCTCAGCGTCGCATTGCGCCGCAGGTCATAGTCCGCGTTGCCAACGTTGAGCAGGCGGCGCCTGACCTCGTTGATGTAACGCTGGCCGACCCAGGTGCCGGTGATCGAGCGGGCGACTTTTTCTGCCGTCAGCGCACTCAGGTCCACCCCTTTGGGGCCTTTGAACCGGGCGGCGCGCGAGAACTTCTCGTCGATAAACCCCACACCGTTGGCGTAGCCGTCGCGGTACAGCTGGGTGTAGGTCATGGGCGCGGGGGTTAATGAGCCGAGCAGCGCCGGTGGTGAGAAGGCCCAGACGGTGTCGGGGTCGACATCGTTCTGAGGGCGTGCCAACAGCAGGTTAAGGCGTTTTTTGGCCTGTTCATGCAGGTAGTCAGCGAAGCTGGGAAACTGCGCGTCAGACAGCGGAAAGTCCTGGTAGGTGAGCAGCGCACCTTCGCTGTCCTCGGCCAGTTTCAACAACTTGCGGCGGGTGTCGGGGTGGGCCGCGCGGTACCAGGTCGGGGTGCTGAACGCGTAGTCGTCGAGGCGGGTCGCCAGCACATGGGCGGACATGGCCTTGAGGCAGTCGGCGTGGCTGCCGACATTGCCAAAGCTGATCGCTGTGTACTCGCGGTCCTGAACCTTGAAGCTCAAGCCGCTCAGGACGCGCTTCATGGCCCTGCGAAAACGCAGGGCGACCCGTTTGATCAGGTAATCGGTGAGGGTGCCCGGCGGTTTTTTTTCGCCGTTGTCCAGGCTCCAGCCGAGGATGTGATTCTGGCACGCGACCTCGCTGTCGAAAGCCTGGAACTGCTGCTCCCGTGGCGCTTCGGGCGTGCACAGCAACAGGCGGATGATCGCGCCGCTGGCGTCGCGTTGGCGCAGTACCCATATGTCCTGCAACTGGGCTTCGTGCAATGACAGGGTGGCGGCGCTCAGGCGAGTGTTGGTGCCCAGGCGTACGTCCTGGACCAACTGAAAGTCCTCTTCACTGAGATGACCCTGGAGCATCGCGGTGTAGGCCAGTGCGTTGATCCGCTGGTCGAGCATTGCTTCGATCGCACGGCTGACCACAGGTTTGGCATGCATCTGTTGCTGCAACTCACCGAACTCGATACGCGGCTGCAAGGTGGTCAGTACCTGCGCCAGCCAGGCGGGAGTCAGGTCCTGGTAGGCCTCGGGCAGCGGTGCCTCCTGGTAGGTCAGCGTGGTTTTGGTCAGGAAGTCCGAACCCGGCGCGTCATCACCGGCGTGCAGCCCGCGCAGGGCCAGCTCAACCAGGTTGCGGTCGTGTTCGTATTCGCCGATGGGGTCCACGTAGCGGCGCGTGTTGATCACCAGGTGTTCCGGCGCCAGGTCGTGGATGTCCAATTCATCGCTGAGGTGTTGCAGCAGTCGATAACGGGCCAGGGCTTCAGGGCTGGTGACCGGGCCGAGCACGTCGAGAAGCTGCTGGCGGGCCTCGTTATAGCTCGCCAGGTGAGCGGCGAGTGCGGCGCGGCGAGCTTCGGTGGCGCTGCGATACCAGTCCGGAGCGCTGTGGCGCAGGTGCCGCTCCAATAGACGTCGGCTGCGCCATTGCAGGCGTGCGCTGAAATCCGGCGACCCCCGCGCTATGGCACGGTCCAGGGCGTCGATCAACTGAGCCGCCGCGTGGGCGGGGTTGTCCACCAGGCTCAAGGCGCGCTCGATGTCCTGGGTGCGCTTGTCGACCAAGGCGTTGTAGGTGTGCTCAAACAGCGGCTTGTCCTGGATGGGCGTCAGTTCCAGCGGCCAGATGGCGGCGGGCGTCACATCGCGATAACGCACGGGCAACAGCGCCATGAAGTCGCGTCGCCGCTCGGCATCCTCCATGCCTTGCAGCACGTGCGTATTGAGTTGCGCCAGCGAGCCGAAGGACTCGATCCCGCGCGAAGGCGTGAACAGCATCACTTCACCTAACGCCGGCACAGCGCTCAGGTCAGCCACCACAGGGTTGGTTTTTTCGGTCAGGACGAAGGCCCCGGCCAGTTCGACCGTCTGATCCTGATAACGAAAGGTCAATGCATACAAACCAGGGCGCAACGTAGCGCCCAGCGGTACGCGCTCAAGCATGGCCTGTTGTTGCGGATGCAGCAGGCGGTCCTGGGCACTGACCGCCGTTTCGTTGGCCAGGGCCGTGTAGCCGGCTTCAAAGGTCATGAAGGATTTGCGGGGCTTGCCATCGATTTGCTCGTTGCGATCAAGTGCCAGCAGATACGTATTCAAGGTGGTCTTGAGTGCTTCGACTCGGGCGAGCAAATCGCTCTGGGTGATGTCCTGATAGAGGGCGCGGCTCTTGGCCAGGAACTGCTGGCGGTAACGCGTCAGGATGCCGTTGGTTTTTTCCAGGTAGGCCAGTTCGGCAGACGGTGTGTGTTCGGGCACTAGCGGCTTTTCGATCTGGAGCAGATGGTGCCCGATCTGATTGAGGTGACCTTTGATACCTTCAAAGGTCTGGGGGGTTGTGCTCACAGGTACGCTCTCCATGCGGGGATAAGAACCTTGAGCATGCGCAGGCGGGCCATTGGCAGAGAGGTAGATAAGTAAGTTTTTTGATTTGTGGGAATGAATCTACCCGACGACAATCTGCATGTTTCCTACAACCCTTTCAGGTTGTCCCTAGGAACCCGCCTCAATAACCTTCGCCGGTCGCTGACAATTCAGTGATCGGGGTTTGAACTCAAGACCCGTTCAGTAACGTTGCACCGGCTTGAGATTCAATAATGGAGTTACCAGACGTCGTCGTTCCTAGACTCAATACGAGTACTGCACTGGGGCAAGCATTGGTTTCGATGTTCAAGTCCATCGAGGTGGAGTTAATGCTTGAGGGCGCCGCGTCAGGCGCGGTCAAGTCATTGTATTCGGTGGTTGCGCTGTTCATTTATATACGCACCACCGTGTTTCCACTGACGTGGATGCAGAGATTTATTGCGCGAATATTCAGGACAAGCTGCGTCTGCGGACATTGCTGGCCGAGTTTCCAGAGCAGTTTTTCGACCAGCAGTCTGGCCGTGTAATGGAACTGAATTACGATCTTCAGTACAACACGGGTTTTGGCCCGCTTCACGAAGATTACTGGGAACGCAGTCTTCCCCTCGAAGAGTTTCCTGATGAGTCTGCATTGCATCTGCGTATAGCTGCGCCTATCGATATTGCAATTTCCAAACTGGGTAGAGCGACTGATCAGGACATTGGCGATATCATGGCGTTGCTTAGGGCCGGCTTCATTGTGACCACTGAGTTCCGCCGGCTGGCGTTGCAGGCGATTGATATGTATGTTGGTAACAAAGAGCCACCTAGATCCATTCTGACCAATATTTTGCACGATTATCTGGACACTGAAGTTGACGAAGCCTTTTGATGGTCCAGTCCTCTCTTGCGCCTTGGGGACTCTGGTCAAAGAACCTTTGAATCAGGCTGATGACACTGCTCTTGTCAGTGCAGCGAAAGCGGTTTGGTACTCGGAAGCGAACCTTGTGGGCGAGGTGAGAGCTTTTCTGGAGGAACACTCCAGTGAGGTGGAACTTCGTCGCGCAGGCTACTTGCTTGAGCGATTCACGCGTTTTTCGTGTGCGACAGACAGTCGGGTAATGGAGGCGTTGAAGGCGCTTGAGTTGTTTTCTGCTTCCAGGCAAGACGTAAAACCACAAGGTACTGTTGCGCTTCGCCGTCGTCGTGATGAGTTGGCAGTGTCTTGGGGGTTGAGTGAAGGGCTGGGTTTGAAGGCTCAGGCATTGATACCTTTTCAGACCCGCCACTACGAGGCGCAACAACGTGCGGCAGCATCTACCTAAGCGTTGGTCGCGATCAGAGGACCCGGTTCAGGCCGGTTTTTTATTGTCTGCGATATCTTCAGCTCTCGGAGATTTCCCACAATCTGTTCAGGTTGTCCCTCGGAACTCACCTCACTAACCTTCGCCAGTCGCTGCTTATTCAGCGATCGGGACTGCAAGCCCGCCGAAACCTCACCAGTTAGTCACAAGCGCCTTTATAATTGCGGCGCTTTTTCATGGTCGTCATATGGTGGCTGTGTGCGGGAGACCTTCGGGTCTACCGAGATTTACTGGTGATTCTCGGTCTTGCAGGCCTGCACACAGCTGCCACCCATCAACTGCAAGTGATGCTGGCTGCTATTACTTCACACCAGAGGTTCACCATGATCAAAGACAGTCCAAATCCCCCATCCGCCTCTCAACCCACCGACCAACTCTTCACCGTACTTCCCCATCTGAACAGCGAAACCTTGCTTGCCAACGCATCCCAGGATCTGGCATCCGTGCAGGCGCTGGCGGCCCATCTGGCGTTTGACATCGACGGCTCGCAGCGTGATGCGGTGCTGGGCATTCACCGGATGGTGGAGGGGATCCAGTTGATGGTGGATCGAGTACTGGATTTATCCGAGGTGCCTGCGCAGTAGTAATTCGGCGCCGATGAGGCCCATTCGCGAGCAAGCCCGCTCCCACATTTGACCGTATTGCCAAGTCGGGCACCGATCAAAATGTGGGAGTGGGCTTGCCCGCGATTGGTCAGTACGGTCACCGCAGCTCTATACCCTGGCGCCTACGTCACGGCCACTGACCAAGCGCTCCAGTGCGTCCCCCAACCCCGACGCCTTGTCACCCATCACCAGGTGCCAGACCCCGCTGTCCAGTTGGCGCACACCCTGGCAACCCAACGCCGTCAGTTGAGCTTCGGACACCACCGAATCATCGCCCAACTCCACCCGCAGTCGCGTCATCGCCACCGCTTCCAGCTGGCGCACATTCCCTCGACCGCCCAGCGCGCTCAGCCATTGTTCGGCCTCCTGCACATTCACCGCAGTCGGCTTATCCACAGGCACCGCCGCTACGGATGCAGAGGCCACGAACGATGGCATCGCCAACCGAATTTCATCGGCAATGCTGTCCGCCAGCGGTCCGACCACCACCTGCAAACTCCCCCCATTGCCAGGCCGCACCACGGCCATCGCACCCAGGGCTTTCAATTCGGCATCCACGGCTTTGTTGCGGTCGACCATGTCCAACCGCAGGCGCGTGGTGCAGGCGCCCACACTGAGCAAGTTGGCCGCACCGCCCAAGGCCCGGATGTAAGCCGTGGCGCGCTGGTTATCACTCATCGCTTCGGCCTTCGCCACCTGGATATCCTCACGGCCCGGGGTTTTCAGGTTGAAACGGCGGATGCAGTAACTGAAGACGCTGTAGTAGATCGCGGCATACGCCAGGCCCACCGGGATCACCAGCCAGCCATTGGTGGACTTGCCCCAGCCCAGCACCATGTCGATAAACCCACCGGAGAAGGTAAAGCCCAGGTGGATATTCAACATATTGGTCACCGCCATCGACAGGCCGGTGAGCAGCGCGTGGATCAGGTACAGGAACGGTGCGAGGAACATGAACGCGAATTCAATCGGCTCGGTCACCCCGGTCAGGAACGACGTCAGCGCCATCGACAGGAAGATCCCGCCCATCACCTTGCGCCGCTCCGGCAGGGCGTTACGGTACATCGCCAGGCATGCGGCGGGCAGGCCGAACAGCATCACCGGGAACATGCCGGTCATGAACTGGCCGCCTTTCGGGTCGCCTGCAAAGTAGCGGGTCAGGTCGCCGGTGACGACGGCGCCGGTGACCGGGTCGGTGAAGGTACCGAATACGAACCACGCCATATTGTTGAGGATATGGTGCAAACCGGTGACGATCAGCAGGCGGTTGAACACGCCAAACACGAACGCGCCGAAGCTGCCACTTTCCATCAGCAACACGCCGAAGCTATTGATGCCGTGCTGGATCGGCGGCCAGATCAGGCCAAAGATCACCCCCAGCGCAACGGCCGAGAACCCGGTGACAATCGGCACAAACCGCCGCCCGCCGAAGAACGCCAGGTATTCCGGCAGCTTGATGTCCTTGAAGCGGTTATACAGCGCACCGGCCATCAGGCCGCTGGCGATACCGGCGAGCATGCCCATGTTGATGCTGCTGTCCATCACCTTGAGTGTGGAGACCATCACCAGGTAACCAATCGCACCGGCCAGCCCGGCCGTACCGTTGTTGTCGCGGGCAAAGCCCACGGCGATGCCGATGGCGAAGATCAGTGCCAGGTTGGCGAAGATGGCCTGGCCGGCATCGTGCATCACCGCGATGTTCAACAGGTCGGTGTCACCCAATCGCAGCAGCAGGCCGGCAATCGGCAAGATGGCGATGGGCAGCATCAGCGCGCGGCCCAGGCGTTGCAGCCCTTCGATGAATAATTGGTGCATGGCGGGTCTCCTTTTTCTTGTTGTTGTCAGCTCAGCGGCCAGTGGTGTTGACAGGCTTGGCGAACTGCCTTGGCGCTGCTCAGGTCAAGCAGGCCCTGGCTGAGTTGCCGGCATTGCGCCGCGTCCAGGTGACGGACGCGGTCCTTGATTTCTGCGATCTGCGGCGGGCTCACCGACAGTTCGCTGACCCCCAGGCCGACCAGCACCGGCGTGGCCAGCGGATCGGACGCCAGGGCGCCGCACACGCCGACCCAGCGCCCGTGTTTCGCCGCGCCGGTACAGGTCTGGGCGATCAGCCGCAACAGCGCCGGGTGCAGCGCATCGACACGTGCGGCGAGGCCGGCGTGGTCGCGGTCCATGGCCAGGGTGTACTGGGACAGATCGTTGGTGCCGATGGACAGGAAGTCCGCGTGCTCGGCCAACTGCTCGGCCATCAGCGCCGCGGCGGGCACTTCGATCATCACCCCCAGCTCGGGGCGTTGGGTCAGTTCCAGCTCTGCACACAACTCATCCAGGCGCTGGCGAATCTGCAGCAGTTCGTCGACTTCGCTGACCATCGGCAGCAGGATGCGGCAGCGTTCCAACGGGCTGACTTGCAGCAGCGCCCGCAGTTGCTGGTCGAGCAGTTCGGGACGCACCTGGGCCATGCGGATGCCGCGCAGGCCCAGCACCGGGTTAGCCTCGACGGGAAGCGGCAGGTAGTCGAGCTGCTTGTCGCCACCGACGTCGATGGTGCGGATGATCACCGACTTGTCGCCCATGGCGTCCAGCACGGCTTGATAAGCGTCGCATTGTTCCTGCTCATCCGGCGCAGTGCGGCGGTCGACGAAGAGGAATTCGGTGCGCAGCAGGCCGACGCCATCGGCGCCGTTCTCAAACGCTATGTGCGCCTCGGCACTCGACGCGACATTGGCGGCCACTTCGATGCTTACGCCATCGCGGGTCAGGGCCGGCGATTGGGCCTGGGCCTGTTGATGCTGGCGGCGCAGTTTTTGTGCGTCACGCATCTGGTGTACTTCGGCATGGCGCGCCTCGCTGGGGGCCAGCTCCAAGCGGCCGTTGACTGCGTCGAGCACCACGCGCTGGCCTTGCGGTACAGCGAGCACTTCAGCACCCAGGGCAACCACGCAAGGCAAGCCCTTGCCCCGGGCCAGGATCGCCACATGGGAGGTGGCGCCGCCTTCGGCCATGCAGATCCCGGCAGTCTGTTGCGCGCTCAGTTGCAGCAAATCCGAAGGGGTCAGTTCATGGGCACTGACAATCGCCCCCGCAGGCAACTCGAAATGCCAGGCTTCGCCCAACAGTGCGCGCAGCACCCGTTGTTGCAGATCGCGCAGGTCGTTGGCGCGTTCGGCGAACAGCGGCTTGCCCAGGGCCAGCAATACCGCGCACTGCGCCTGGATCGCATCGCGCCAGGCGTGGGTGGCGGCGCTGCCGTGTTCGATGGCGTCGGTGGCGGCCTCCAGTAGGGCCGGGTCTTCGAGCAGGGCGAGGTGGGCGGCGAAGATCTCTTCTTCTTCGACGGCCTTGCGTTGGCGAGCCTGGTCCAGGGTGCTGCGGATCTCACCGCGCACCTGCTCCAGGGCCGCGTCCAGGCGTTGCAGTTGTTCGTCGGTGCCGTGATTGCCGGGGTCTGACGGCAACTCGATACCCGCCAGCCGGAACAACGGCCCGCAGACCAGGCCCGGCGCCGCACACACGCCCTGCAACACATCTGCCTCAGTAGTTGCCCGGCGTGGCATGGCGACGACCGGTGCGTGGTGTTCTTGCTTAACCGCGACGGACAAGGCCGCGACCAGCGCCTGCAGCGCGGCCTCGGCGTCCTTGCCGCGACAGGTCACGCGCACCTCGTCGCCTTCGCCAATGCCCAGCCCCATCAGGCCGATCAGGCTGTCGCAAGCGGCCGACTTGGCGCCGAAGTGCACCTTTGCCTGGCTGCTGAAACCCTGGGCGGTCTTGCGGATCAGCGCCGCCGGTCGTGCGTGCAGGCCGCCACGGTGAGTCACGCGCACGCTGGCGCTGGCTTCGGCGACGACGTTATCCACAGCCGTTTGCAGCGGCGCGGTTGCGCGCGGCACGACCTGCAACAGCGGTTCGCCCAGCTTGACGGTTTTCGCGGCAAGCGGGCGCAGTTCAAAGTGTTCGCCATTGGTGAGGATGATCAGGCTGATCAGGCTTTTGCACTGGCGGGCGATACGGTCCAGGTCAAAGCGCACCAGCGCCTGCCCATTGCGGACCCGGGCGCCTTCCTTGACCAGCAGGGCAAACCCTTCGCCATTCAATTCGACCGTGTCGATGCCGATGTGCAGCAACACTTCGGCGCCATTGTCGGCACGAATCGTCAAGGCGTGGCCGGTGCGGGCGACATGGATGATTACGCCATCACACGGCGCATGCAGGCAATCGTTGAGCGGGTCGATAGCGATGCCGTCGCCCATGGCGCCGCTGGCGAACACGTCATCAGGCACGGTGCCCAGGGCCAGTAACGGCCCGCTTAGGGGCGCGTTGAGGGTTAATTCATTATTGTTGTTGGACATGGGCACGGTACTCATCAGGAAAGCGCGACTCAGTGAGTGCGGGTAACTTTGCTCAGGTGGCGCGGCTGGTCCGGGTCCATGCCTCGGGCGACGGACAGGCCGGCTGCCATGACATAGAAACTCTGGATCGCCAGGATCGGGTCCAGGCTCGGGTGTTCGGCGCGGCTCAGGGTCAAGTCGCGTTCGGCGATATCGTCGGGCGCGGCGAGCAGCACGCGGGCGCCGCGCTGGCGCATATCGGCGGCCAGGCTCAACAAGCCGGCTTGCTCGGCACCCCGTGGTGCGAAGACCAGCAGCGGGTAGTCCGCGCCGATCAAGGCCATCGGCCCGTGGCGCACCTCGGCGCTGCTGAAGGCTTCGGCCTGGATCGCCGAGGTTTCCTTGAGCTTGAGCGCCGCTTCCTGGGCGATGGCAAAACCGGCGCCACGGCCGATCACCATCAGTTGCTGGCAGCCACGCAGCGCCTCGATGGCGTGCGTCCAGTCCTGCCCGGCGGCCTCACGCAGGCCAGCGGGCAGGGCCTGGCAGGCTTGCAGCAAGTCGGGCTCCTGGTTCCAGTGGCCGATCAGCAGCGCGCTGGCGCTGAGGGTGGCGATAAAGCTCTTGGTCGCGGCGACGCTGAGTTCCGGCCCGGCGCACAGGGGCACATGGAATTCACAGGCGGCTTCCAGCGGTGAGTCTTCGACGTTGACCAGCGAGATGCTCAAGGCGCCACGCTTGCGCAGCAGGCGCAGGCTGTTGACCAGGTCCGGGCTTTGCCCCGACTGGGAGAAACCGAACGCTACCTGGCCGCTGACTTTCATTGGTGCTTGCAACAAGGTCACCACCGACATCGGTAACGACGCCACCGGGATGCCGACATGCTGCATGGTCAGGTAGGCGAAGTAGCTGGCGGCGTGGTCCGAGCTGCCCCGCGCAATGGTCATCGCCACTTGTGGCGGCTGGCGGCGCAGGCGGCCGGCGACTTCTTCCAGCAACGGTTCCAGGCGTTGCAGTTGCGCCGCGACGGCGTCACAGGAGGCCAAGGCCTCTTCAAGCATTTTTGAAGACAATGGTTTCTCCTTCGACCATGACGTCGGTGAGGTGCAGGGAGCGGTCCAGGCGCACGCAGTCGGCGAAGCTGCCGGGTTGCAGGCGACCGCGTTGTTCCAGGCCCAGGTAGTCCGCCGGAAATTGCGACAGGCGTTGTGAGGCTTCGCTGATGGGCAGGCCGATTTTCACCAGGTTGCGCAGCGCCTGATCCATGGTCAGGGTGCTGCCGGCCAGGGTGCCGTCGGCCAGGCGCACGCCGCCCAGGCATTTGGTCACGGTGTGGCTGCCCAGCTTGTACTCGCCGTCGGGCATGCCGGCGGCGGCGGTGGAGTCGGTGACGCAGTACAGGCACGGGATCGCGCGCAGGGCCACGCGCATGGCGCCGGGGTGCACGTGGAGCAAATCCGGGATCAACTCGGCGTACTGGGCGTGGGCCAGCGCGGCGCCGACGATGCCCGGTTCGCGGTGATGCAACGGGCTCATGGCGTTGTACAAATGGGTGAAGCTGGTGGCGCCGGCAGCGAGGGCGGCGACGCCTTCTTCATAGCTGCCCAGGGTGTGGCCGATCTGCATACGCACGCCGCGCTCGCTGAGGGCGCGGATCAGGGCGTCGTGGCCGGCGATTTCCGGGGCGATGGTAATTACCCGGATCGGCGCCAGGCGCAGGTAGGCTTCAACTTCGGCCATCAATGCGGTATGAGCGAAGTTGGGTTGCGCGCCGAGTTTTCCCGGATTGATGTAGGGACCTTCCAGGTGCACGCCGAGTACCCGGGCGCTGCCTGCAGGACGCTGTTCGCAGAAGCGGCCGAGTTGGCCCAGCACGCTGGAGATTTCCTCCACCGGGGCAGTCATGGTGGTGGCCAGCAGCGACGTGGTGCCGAAGCGCACGTGGGTGCGAGTGATGGTCTCGAAGGCGTCGGCGCCTTCCATGATGTCTTTACCGCCGCCGCCGTGGACGTGCAGGTCGATAAAACCCGGCAGCAGGTACGGCAAGTCGTTTTCAGCCGGATCGCAACGCTCGCCTTCAATGGCGATGACCTTGCCGTGCTGGTGCACCAGGCGGCCGCGCATCCAGCCGTGGGGCGTGAGGATATTGTCTTCGGACATGGGCAGTTCTCTAAGGCCGCAACTCGGCGGCAAAGTCATAACGGCGAAGCTCTGCGACAAAGTCGTAGTAGTCGTTGCGGCAGTAGGTGTCGGTGATTTCGATCGGCGTGTTGTCGGCGGTGTAGCCGACCCGGGTCATCAGCAGCATGGCGGTGCCGGGGGCGATGCCCACCAGCTTGGCGAATTCATCCGAGGCGTTGATCGCCTGGATGTGTTGCAGGGCGCGAACGATGGGTTTGCCGATGCCTTCCAGGTATTCGTACAGCGAATTGCCGATGGCTTGCGGCTGCGGCAGTACCGAGGCGGGCATGGCGGTCATCTCGATCGCCATCACGGTGTCATCGGCCTTACGCAGGCGTTTGAGGCGCGCGACCTTGTCGTTCGGCGACAGGCACAGTCGGATCAGTTCTTCATGGGTCGGCGGGGTGATGTCACGTTCCAGCCATTGGGAACTGGGCACAAATCCCTTGAGGCGCAACATCTCGCTGAACCCCGACAGGCGCGACAGCGGTTGCTCCAGGCGTGGCGTGATAAAGGTGCCGGAGCCCTGGCTGCGGCGGATCAGGCCTTGGGCAAACAACACTTCCAACGCTTTACGGGCGGTGACCCGCGAAATGCTCAGCTGCTCGCTGAGGGCACGTTCCGAGGGCAGGGCCTGTTCGGATTTCCACTGGCCGGCATGGATCGCCGCTTCCAGGTTGCGGGCCAATTGCAGGTACAGCGGTGTGGATTGCTTGTCGTCGGGACGCAGCGTCAGGATGGGGTTCATCTATGGGGTTTCCGATGCGGTTATTGGAGTGTTGTCGCCCGGTATTGGCCGGAAGCTAATACCACTTAAATACCATGTCAATGCTTCCAAAACGGTGCATGTAGCGGTTTAAGGGCACCTTAACGGTGCCTGGTATCAAGTGGTATTAGAGAGGTCTTTATAGCGCGCAGAGGTGCGCAGCCCGCGCAGTGAATTGGTATTCACTGGCAGGGGCTGCCGAGGGCAGGAATCTTTTTTGATTTATTTTACGAGCGGTCCAACGTCAGGGCCGAATCTCGATCAGCGTGCCGTCCTTGACCAGGTTCCAGACTTCGCGCATGTCGACGTTGCGCATGCCGATGCAGCCGTCCGTCCAGTCCAGGGTGTGAAACCACTGCTCCGGGTACTCTTCGGTGTCGGGCGTGCCGTGGATCATGATCATGCTGCCGGGCTTCACCCCTTCGCGTCGGGCGCGGGCGGCATCGCTGATATTGGGGTAGGAGATGTGCATGGACAGATAGTAGCGGTCGCTGGTCTTGCGCCAGTCGATCCAGTACAGGCCTTCCGGTGTGCGGCGGTCACCTTCGATCAGCTTGTGGCCCTTGGGGTTTTTGCCCAGGGAAATACGGTAGGTCTTGAAGGGCTTGCCGTCGTTGATCAACTGCAATTGGTGGGCGGACTTGAGCACCAGGACTTTTTCGACCGTCTTGCCACCCAGGGTTTCCACGGTAGAGGCTGACGACAGCGTGGCGAACGACAGGCAGATCAGAGCAAGCAACCAACGCATTAAAACGGTATCCCTGTGGCGACGAGCGGCCGAATGGTTATTGGGCGGGCTTGGAAAGAGGTGGCACGGCTTCGCTGCGCACCGGGAACGACTGCTGGCGGCGGTCGGCGAAAAAGTATTCTAGGGTACGCCCGACCGTGCGGAAAGCCAGCTCGGACCAAGGGATGTCAGCCTCGTCGAACAGCTGCACTTCGAGGCTTTCGGGGCCTGCGGCGAAGTCCAGGTCGACCAGTTCGGCACGGTAGAAAATATGCACCTGGCTGATGTGCGGCACATCAATCAGGGTATAGATGCTCAGGTTGCGTACGTGGGCGCAGGCTTCTTCCAGGGTCTCGCGCATGGCGGCCTGTTCCACGGTCTCGCCGTTTTCCATAAAACCTGCGGGCAGGGTCCAGTAACCCAGGCGCGGCTCGATGGCGCGGCGGCACAGCAGCACCTTATCGCCCCACACCGGCACGGTACCGGCGACGATATTGGGGTTTTGATAGTGAATGGTCGAGCAGTGATCACACACAAAACGCAGACGGGCGTCGCCGTCGGGAATGCGTTGGGTAACCGGTTTACCGCACTGGCTGCAGAAATTCATGCTGGGGTTCCTGGAAAGTGCGTCTATCTTGGCTTGGCCGGCAGGGCCCTGCAAGTTGTCGTTTAGCGACAGCCCTAAGGTTTTGGGGTTGGGCACCCGGCGGCTTTGGTGCATGATGCAAGGTAGCCAACAGACCGAGATGACTCATGCTGGACGAGCTACTTCGCCGGGTAAGCAACCACACCCCCCACACGCTGGAAACCGACGGGCGTTTCCCCGAGGCCGCGGTACTGGTGCCGATTACCCGCAGTGACGAACCCGAGCTGATCCTGACCCTGCGCGCCAGCGGCCTGTCGACCCATGGTGGCGAAGTGGCCTTTCCCGGCGGGCGCCGCGACCCCGAAGACCCGGACCTGATCTTCACCGCCCTGCGTGAAGCTGAAGAAGAAATCGGCCTGCCCCCCGGCCTGGTGGAAGTCATCGGCCCGCTCAGCCCGCTGATCTCCCTGCACGGCATCCGGGTCACGCCCTATGTGGGGGTGATCCCCGATTACGTCGAATACCTGGCCAACGATGCCGAGATTGCCGCCGTCTTCAGCGTGCCCTTGGATTTTTTCCGACAGGACCCGCGCGAACATACCCACCGAATCGATTACCAGGGCCGCAGTTGGTACGTGCCCAGTTATCGCTTCGGCGAATACAAGATCTGGGGCCTGACGGCAATCATGATCGTCGAGTTGATCAACCTGCTTTATGACGACGCCAAGATCAGCCTGCACCAGCCGCCCAAGAGCTTCATCAATACCTAAGCCGTCGTTTGAACGGCCAGCCGTGAGGGAACACCATGAAATACCGCCTGGGCGATGCCCGCGTCGAGACCCATCCACACAGCTGGGTGGCGCCGAATGCCACGCTGGTGGGCAAGGTCAAGCTGGAGGAGGGCGCCAACGTCTGGTTCAACGTGGTGCTACGCGGCGACAACGAACTGATCCTGATCGGCAAGAACAGCAACGTGCAGGACGGCAGCGTGATGCATACCGACATGGGCTACCCGCTGACCCTGGGCACCGGCGTGACCATCGGCCATAACGCCATGCTGCACGGCTGCACGGTCGACGATTACAGCCTGATCGGTATCAACGCGGTGATCCTCAACGGCGCCAAGATCGGCAGGCACTGCATTATCGGCGCCAATTCGTTGATCGGCGAAGGCAAGGAAATCCCTGACGGTTCCCTGGTGATGGGCTCGCCAGGAAAAGTGGTACGTGAATTGACTGACGCGCAAAAACGCATGCTCGAAGCCAGCGCCGCACACTATGTGCATAACGCCCAGCGGTATGCGCGTGACCTGGTCGAGCAGGAAGAATGAGTGCAGTTGAACGCCCTGTCGCCTCGCCGTGCGTGAGCATTTGCGCGCTGGATGACGACGATATTTGCACCGGCTGCCAGCGCAGCGTGGATGAAATCACGCGCTGGAGCCGCATGGACAACGCCGAACGCCGGGTGGTGCTGGGCTTGTGTCATGAGCGGGCGGTGGCGGGAGGGTTGGTGTTTATGGCTTCTGGTAAATCCGGCGCCTGATAGATCGCCATCGGGAGCAAGCCCCCTCCCACATTTTGACCTCATTCTTACAGTTTAAACGCGGTTAAGTGTGGGAGGGGGCTTGCCCCCGATGAGGCCCGCCAAGACGACATATTTCCAAATGTGAAGTACCCTGTGGCCCTTGTTCACAGGTCCCTCGCCCCATGCTCTTCCTGATCGCCTACATCAGCAGTGTCGTGCTGATCAACTTCGCCTTCTCCACCGCCCCGCACCTGGATGTCATCTGGTCGGCCTGGGGTGGCCTGGTGTTTATCCTGCGTGACATGGTGCAAACCCGCTTCGGCCACGGTGCGATCATCGCCATGCTGGCGGCGCTGGTGTTGTCGTATATCACCTCCGACCCGTCCATCGCCCTGGCCAGCGCCACGGCATTCGCGGTGTCGGAATGCATCGACTGGCTGGTGTTCAGCATCACCAAGCGTCCGCTCCACGACCGCCTGTGGATAAGTTCGGCGCTGAGCATTCCCCTCGACACGTTTATCTTTTTCGGCCTGATCGGCGCACTCACACCTGCCGTGGTGGGCACGGCCCTGGCATCGAAATTCGCCGGGGTCACGGTGGTGTGGCTGATCATGGCCTGGCGTATCCGCAAGCGGGCCGTCGCCAACTGAGGCCAATTTTTACAGTTCATGTAAAATGCCGGCCTTTCTCCCCATGATCCGCTCCCCTGAGGACCTGAGATGACCCGAATCGGAACTCCATTGTCGCCAACCGCGACCCGCGTTTTGCTGTGTGGCTGCGGTGAGCTGGGCAAGGAAGTGGTGATCGAACTGCAACGCCTGGGCGTTGAAGTGATTGCCGTGGATCGCTATGCCAATGCACCGGCCATGCAGGTTGCCCATCGCAGCCATGTGATCAATATGCTCGACGGCGCCGCCCTGCGTGCGGTGATCGAAGCGGAAAAGCCGCATTTCATCGTGCCGGAAATCGAAGCCATCGCCACCGCGACCCTGGTGGAGCTGGAGGCCGAAGGCTTCACCGTGATCCCGACCGCCCGCGCCGCGTCGCTGACCATGAACCGCGAAGGTATCCGTCGCCTGGCCGCCGAAGAGCTGGACCTGCCGACCTCGCCGTACCACTTCGCCGACACCTTTGAGGACTACAGCAAGGCTGTCCAGGACCTGGGCTTCCCTTGCGTGGTCAAGCCGGTGATGAGTTCGTCGGGCAAGGGCCAGAGCCTGCTGCGCAGCGCCGACGATGTGCAGAAAGCCTGGGACTACGCCCAGGAAGGCGGGCGTGCCGGTAAAGGCCGGGTGATCATCGAAGGCTTTATCGATTTCGACTATGAAATCACCCTGCTGACCGTGCGTCACATCGGCGGCACCACCTTCTGCGCGCCGGTGGGTCATCGTCAGGAGAAGGGCGACTATCAGGAATCCTGGCAGCCGCAAGCCATGAGCCCGATTGCCCTGGCCGAGTCCGAGCGTGTGGCCAAGGCAGTGACCGAGGCGTTGGGCGGTCGTGGCCTGTTTGGCGTGGAGCTGTTCATCAAAGGCGATCAGGTGTGGTTCAGCGAAGTGTCACCGCGCCCCCATGACACCGGCCTGGTGACCCTGATTTCCCAGGACCTGTCGCAGTTTGCCCTGCATGCGCGCGCCATCCTGGGCCTGCCAATCCCGTTGATCCGTCAGTTCGGGCCTTCGGCTTCGGCGGTGATTCTGGTGGAAGGGCAGTCGACCCAGACCGCATTCGCCAACCTCGGCGCCGCCTTGAGCGAGCCGGACACGGCGTTGCGTCTGTTTGGTAAGCCAGAAGTGAATGGCCAGCGCCGCATGGGCGTGGCGTTGGCGCGGGATGAGTCGATTGAAGCGGCTCGAGCCAAGGCGACCCGTGCTTCCCAAGCGGTTGTTGTAGAGCTCTAAAAGCATCGGGGACAAGCCCCCTCCCACACTGACCGCGTTTAATCTGTAGGAATGCGGTCAAAATGTGAGAGGGGCTTGCCCCCAATAGCTGTTTATCAGGCAACCCTGTTCAAATCGTTATCCCGCGTCTCTTTCAGGCACAGCACCGCAATCAAGCTGAGCAACGCTGCCGCCGACACATACCCGCCGACATAACTCAGCCCACCCATCGCCACCAGCTTGGTCGCGAAGAACGGTGCGGCCGAAGCGCCGACAATCCCACCCAGGTTATACGCCGCCGAAGCCCCGGTATAACGCACGCGAGTCGGGAATAATTCTGGCAACAGCGCACCCATCGGCGCGAAGGTCACGCCCATCAGGAACAGCTCCAGGGCCAAAAACAGTGCTACGGCCCAGGTCGAACCGTGGGTCAACAGCGGTTCCATGGTAAAGCCCGACAGAATCGCCAGGACTGCGCCGACGATCAGCACCGGCTTGCGCCCATAGCGATCACTGGCCAGCGCCGCCAGCGGTGTGGCCAGACCCATGAACAGCACTGCAAAGCACAGCAACCCAAGGAACGTCTCGCGGCTGTAGCCCAGCGTCGAAACGCCGTAGCTCAGGGAAAAGGCCGTGGTGATGTAGAACAGCGCATAGCACACCACCATCGACGCGGCGCCCAGCAGGACCGGCAACCAATGCTGGCTGAACAGCTCCACCAGCGGCACTTTCACCGGGGCTTCCTTCGCCACGGCATTGGCGAACACCGGGGTTTCATGCAGCTTCAGGCGCGCATACAGGCCGACCATCACCAAGGCTGCGCTGAGGATGAACGGGATACGCCAGCCCCAACTGCGGAACTGCTCGTCATTCAGGCTCATCGCCAGGATCAGGAACAAACCGTTGGCTGCCAGGAACCCGATCGAGGGGCCCAGTTGCGGGAACATGCCGAACCAGGCGCGCTTGCCCTTGGGCGCGTTCTCGGTGGCCAGCAGTGCCGCGCCACCCCACTCGCCGCCAAGGCCCAGGCCCTGGCCGAAACGCAGCACGCACAACAGGATCGGCGCCCAGGCACCAATGCTGTCATAGCCGGGCAGCAAGCCGATCAGCGTGGTGCACACGCCCATCAGCAGCAGCGAGGCCACCAGGGTCGACTTGCGGCCGATGCGATCGCCAAAGTGGCCGAACAGCGCTGAGCCCAGTGGGCGGGCGATAAAGGCGATGCCGAAGGTCAGGAACGACGCCAGCATCTGCGCGGTACCGGAGGTCTGCGGAAAGAACACCGGCCCGATCACCAGCGCGGCAGCCGTGGCGTAGATATAGAAGTCGTAGAACTCGATGGCGGTGCCGACGATGCTCGCGGTGGCGACACGTGCGGTCGAGTTGGTCGGGGCGGCGGTCGCGGCCTCGTTATAGGTGGTGCTCATGGAGGTATCCCTGACGGTCGTTGCGCGCTTGGACGCGGATTATTATTGGGTCGAACACCCTTGGATCAGGGTAGTGCTCGGGGCGGCTCGGGATGGGAGCGGACACCGGTCGGACATGGTAAAGCGGTGCCTGGACGCGCTGAGTGCGGGTAGCACGCGGTCGGGCGGGGGCTTGGGTAAGCCGCAGGGATTATAGGAAGGGGTTTGGAATTACAACAAGTGACTGGAGCGCCGCAAATCAAAATGTGGGAGGAGGCTTGCCCCCTCCCACACTGGATTGTGGTTTATCAGGAAGTTATGCGGCTACTGGCACGTGGCTGGTATGCCAGATCAGCACCTTGCTGACGCGGTTGTCCTCGGTCTCAAGGATTTCCAGGCGGTAGCGGCCGATCTTCAGGCACACCGCACAATCCGGAATGGTCTCCAGTGCTTCGGTTACCAGGCCGTTGAGGGTCTTGGGGCCGTCGCTGGGCAGGTGCCAGCCCAGGCTCTTGTTCAATTCGCGGATCGAAGCGGCGCCGTCGATGATATAGCGGCCATCCGGCTGCGCTTCGATATGCGGGTTGTCCGCACTTTGCTCGTTTTCGAATTCGCCGACGATTTCTTCGAGAATATCTTCCAGGGTGACGATACCTAGTACTTCGCCGTATTCATCCACCACCATGCCCAGGCGTCGCTGCTGTTTGTGGAAGTTCAGCAGTTGCAGTTGCAGGGGCGTGCTTTCGGGGACGAAGTAGGGTTCGTAGGAAGCGTCCAGCAGGGCTTCCTTGGTCAGGCTGGCGTCCGGCAGCAGGTGCTGGATCAGCCGGGTGTTCAGTACGGCTTCAACCTGGTTGATGTCACTGTGGAACACCGGCAGGCGAGTGCGCGAGGAGGTGCGCAATTGCTCGATGATTTCTTCGATCGAGTCATCCAGGTTGATACCGTCCACTTCGCTGCGGGGTACCAGGATGTCATTGACGGTGATGTTGTCCAGGGCGTGGATACCCGGCATGCCAGGGATGCGGCCGTCATCGGCCTCGGGCTGCGGTTCATCGTCGTGGCCGGGCTGTGGCTCATCGCTGTTTTTCACCACGCCGGGCTTTCGGGCAAACGGGCGCAGCAGCAACAGGCTGATGCCATTGAGCAGCCAGGCGGCGGGATAGAGGATTTTCAATGGCACGCCCAGCAGCGTGTTGCCGAAGCCCAGCACCGCTTGTGGATGACGGGTTGCCAGGGCGCGTGGCAGGTAGTCGGCCAGGATCAGCAGAACGGCGCAGGAGATCAGCCAGCCGAGCCACGGGCCGTTCTGTGCCCAGGCATAAATCGCCAGCAGGGTGCAGAGGATTACCACGGCCGCACGGCACAGGCTGTTGCAGAGGATCAGGCTGTGGCGCGGGAAACTCAGGCGGGCGGCAGCCTTGTCGCCCTGGCGTGTACCGGGGCGCAGGGCCAGCAGGTGTTGTTGTGCGGCTTCGATGGCGGTAAACAGCGCCGCCCATAACACCAGCAAGGCGATTACCGCGAGCATCGGCCCCAGGGGCAAGTTGTCCATTTTTGCTGCCCGTCAGATATGCAGGATGTATTCGCGAACCAGCTTGCTGCCGAAATAGGCCAACATCAGCAGGCAGAAACCGGCCAGGGTCCAGCGAATCGCTTTGTGTCCGCGCCAGCCAAGGCGGTTGCGGCCCCACAGCAATACGCTGAACACCACCCAGGCCAGGCACGCCAGCAGGGTCTTGTGCACCAGGTGCTGGGCAAACAGGTTTTCGACGAACAGCCAACCGGAAATCAGCGACAGCGACAGCAGCGTCCAGCCGGCCCACAGGAAACCGAACAACAGGCTTTCCATGGTTTGCAGGGGCGGGAAGTTCTTGATCAGCCCGGAAGGGTGCTTGTGCTTGAGCTGGTGGTCCTGCAGCAGCAGGAGCAAGGCCTGGAACACCGCGATGGTGAACATGCCGTAGGCCAGGATCGACAGCAGGATATGGGCGAGGATGCCTGGCTCCTCATCGATCACCTGCACCGTGCCGGTGGGGGCGAACTGCGCGAGCAGCACCGTCAGCACGCCCAATGGGAAGAGCAGGACCAGCAGGTTCTCGACAGGAATCCGATAACAGGCCATCAGCGTCAGCGCAATGACCGCCGCCGCGATCAGGCTGGCGGCGCTGAAGAAGTCCAGGCCAAGGCCAACCGGCGTCATCAGGTGGGTGAACAGGCTCGCAGCATGGGCCAGCAGGGCGAGGACGCCCAGGCCGACCAGCAGGCGTTTGTCCGCCTTGGCGCCTTTGGCCAGACGAGTGCCCTGATAAAGGGTCGCAGCGGCATACACGATGGCGGCGGCGAGGCTGGGTAGCAAACTGGGTGACAAGGGGAGCATAAATCCTGAGAGGCAAGCCCGAAAGGCGCTGAGTTTGGCATACACCTGCGTTCCACGAAAGACTCCAGGGCCAGACAGCGGGTGTGCATGGGCGCAGTCTTCGCTATAATCCGCGACCTGCCCACGCCGCAGGCTCGCCGAGCGCTGTTTTTAATAGCGATTTACCACAGCCTGGGCCGCCATTACCTCGGTCTACCAATGCATTTCGATGAATAGGGCCTGAAAGGATCGCGCATGTTTGAAAACCTGACTGACCGTCTCTCGCAGACGCTGCGCCACGTAACCGGCAAGGCCAAGCTGACCGAGGACAATATTAAAGACACCCTGCGTGAAGTGCGCATGGCGTTGCTGGAAGCCGATGTCGCCTTGCCTGTGGTCAAGGACTTCGTCAACTCGGTCAAGGAACGTGCGGTCGGCACTGAAGTGTCCCGCAGCCTGACTCCGGGCCAGGCCTTTGTGAAGATCGTCCAGGCCGAACTCGAAAGCCTGATGGGCGCGGCCAACGAAGACCTGAACCTCAGCGCCGTGCCACCGGCCGTCGTATTGATGGCCGGCCTGCAAGGTGCGGGTAAGACCACCACCGCCGGCAAGCTGGCGCGCTTCCTTAAAGAGCGCAAGAAGAAGTCCGTGATGGTGGTGTCGGCCGACGTGTACCGTCCGGCGGCCATCAAGCAGTTGGAAATGCTCGCGGGCGAAGTGGGTGTGACCTTCTTCCCGTCCGACCTGAGCCAGAAGCCGGTCGACATCGCCAACGCCGCTATTAAAGAAGCAAAACTGAAATTCATCGACGTGGTCATCGTCGATACCGCCGGTCGCCTGCACATCGATGAAGAGATGATGGGCGAGATCAAGGCGCTGCATGCCGCGATCAATCCGGTCGAGACGCTGTTCGTGGTCGACGCCATGACTGGCCAGGATGCGGCCAACACCGCCAAGGCCTTCGGCGACGCGCTGCCGCTGACCGGCGTGATCCTCACCAAGGTCGACGGCGACGCCCGTGGCGGTGCCGCGCTGTCGGTGCGTGCCATCACCGGCAAGCCGATCAAGTTCATCGGTATGGGCGAGAAGAGCGACGCGCTCGAACCGTTCCACCCTGAGCGTATCGCCTCGCGTATCCTCGGCATGGGTGACGTGCTCAGCCTGATCGAACAGGCCGAAGCCACCCTCGACAAGGACAAGGCCGATAAACTGGCCAAGAAGCTGAAGAAGGGCAAGGGCTTCGACCTCGAAGACTTCCGCGACCAGCTGCAACAAATGAAGAACATGGGCGGCCTCGGCGGCCTGATGGACAAGCTGCCGAACATCGGCGGTGTGAACCTGGCGCAAATGGGCAATGCCCAAGGCGCGGCGGAGAAGCAGTTCAAGCAGATGGAAGCCATCATCAACTCCATGACCCCGGCCGAGCGCCGCGACCCTGAGCTGATCAGTGGTTCGCGCAAGCGTCGGATCGCCATGGGTTCCGGCACCCAGGTGCAGGACATCGGTCGCTTGATCAAGCAGCACAAGCAGATGCAGAAAATGATGAAGAAATTCTCCGCCAAGGGCGGAATGGCCAAGATGATGCGCGGCATGGGCGGTATGTTGCCCGGCGGCGGCATGCCGAAAATGTAAAGAATTCGAGCGGGAGTTCACTCCTGCTCCGACCCACAGGGATGTGGGATCTCCAGCAAACCCGCCGTTGGCGGGGGCTGACCTGCCGTTTTAACCGACGGCTCTCTAGCAGATCTGAATGGCACGCTGATAGGCGCCAGAAAAAGACATTTGCAAAAGTCCGGATATTCCTTAGAATATGCGGCCTTTCGGGCACCTATGCCCGCTGTGCATTTAGATTTGCAGCACCGACTACAGGAACGATGTTCACATGCTAACAATCCGTCTTGCCCTTGGCGGCTCCAAAAAGCGCCCGTTTTACCACTTGACCGTAACTGACAGCCGCAACCCACGTGACGGCTCTCACAAGGAACAAGTAGGTTTCTTCAACCCGATCGCTCGTGGTCAAGAAGTCCGCCTGTCCGTGAACCAAGAGCGCGTAGCCTACTGGCTGAGCGTTGGTGCACAACCGTCTGAGCGTGTTGCCAAGTTGTTGAAGGACTCGGCTAAGGCCGCAGCCTGAGCAATATGAACGCGACGCCAACTGTTGCTGATGATTTGATCGTTATTGGCAAGATTTATTCTGTTCATGGCGTTCGCGGCGAAGTGAAGGTGTATTCCTTTACTGATCCGACTGAAAACCTGTTGCAGTACAAAACCTGGACGCTTAAGCGCGAAGGTAGTGTGAAACAGGTCGAGCTGGTCAGTGGACGCGGGAGCGATAAGTTCCTGGTCGCAAAGCTCAAGGGTCTTGATGATCGTGAAGAAGCTCGTCTTCTGGCCGGTTATGAGATCTGCGTGCCGCGCAACCTGTTCCCTGAATTGACCGATGGCGAGTACTACTGGTACCAGCTGGAAGGTCTGAAGGTTATTGATCAACTCGGGCAATTGTTCGGGAAAATCGATCATCTTCTGGAAACCGGCGCCAATGATGTAATGGTGGTCAAGCCTTGCGCTGGCAGCCTGGATGATCGCGAACGCCTGTTGCCCTATACCGAGCAATGCGTGTTGGCTGTCGACCTGGCAGCGGGCGAGATGAAGGTGGAATGGGACGCGGACTTCTAAGCGTGGCTAATTTGCGCATCGAAGTGATCAGTTTGTTTCCCGAGATGTTTTCCGCCATCAGCGAGTACGGCATCACCAGTCGGGCGGTGAAACAGGGGCTGTTGCAGCTTACCTGTTGGAACCCGCGAGACTACACGACGGATCGACATCACACTGTGGACGATCGCCCATTTGGCGGTGGCCCGGGCATGGTGATGAAGATCAAGCCCCTGGAAGACGCGTTGGCTCAGGCCAAGGTCGCTGCCGGGGAGAAGGCGAAGGTTATTTACCTGTCCCCTCAAGGCCGCCAGCTGAAACAGGCTGGGGTCCGCGAACTGGCGAATGAGGAAGCACTGATCCTGATTGCCGGTCGCTATGAAGGCATTGACGAGCGTTTTATTGATGCTCATGTCGATGAAGAGTGGTCGATTGGGGACTATGTCCTGTCTGGCGGCGAGCTGCCGGCGATGGTCCTGATAGATGCGGTTACACGACTGCTGCCTGGAGCTTTAGGGCATGCGGACTCCGCGGAGGAAGATTCCTTCACGGACGGTTTGCTGGATTGCCCGCACTACACCCGACCGGAGGTGTATGCGGATCAGCGTGTTCCCGACGTATTGCTAAGTGGCAATCACGCACACATCCGGCGTTGGCGTTTACAGCAGTCCCTTGGTCGGACCTATGAACGACGCGCCGATCTTCTGGAAAGCCGCTCGCTTTCTGGAGAAGAGAAGAAGCTGCTCGAGGAATACATCCTCGCGCGGGACGATAGTTAACAACGTATCGATGGTAGGTCCATTGACTTACCTTAGGAGCACAGCATGACTAACAAAATCATCCTTGCACTCGAAGCAGAGCAGATGACCAAAGAGATCCCTACCTTTGCCCCAGGCGACACCATTGTCGTCCAGGTGAAAGTGAAGGAAGGCGACCGTTCGCGTCTGCAAGCGTTCGAAGGCGTGGTAATCGCCAAGCGTAACCGTGGTGTGAACAGTGCTTTCACTGTTCGTAAAATCTCCAACGGTGTTGGCGTAGAGCGTACTTTCCAGACCTACAGCCCGCAAATCGACAGCATGGCCGTTAAGCGTCGCGGTGACGTACGTAAAGCCAAGCTGTACTACCTGCGTGACCTGTCCGGTAAAGCAGCTCGCATCAAGGAAAAACTGGCTTAAGTCCAGCTTCCCGATGCAGAAAAAAGCAGCCTACGGGCTGCTTTTTTGTGCCCGCGATTTGAGCTGCCCTTGGCGGAAATGCGGCCTGCTGCGACGGTTCATACCTTCAAGCGTGTGTACATGGCTGGGCTGCGATAGGATCTACCCGATACCCGCACTTTCCTTACCTGAGCCCTCATGCCTGCCATTGACCACCCCCTGATCGACCGCTTCCTCGACGCCCTCTGGCTGGAAAAAGGCCTGTCAGACAACACCCGCCAGGCCTACCGCAGCGACCTGGCGCTGTTCAACGGCTGGTTGCAGGAGAAACACCTGGAACTGATCAATGCCGGCCGCGAGCTGATCCTCGATCACCTGGCCTGGCGTTTGGAGCAGAACTACAAACCCCGTTCCACTGCACGGTTTCTCTCCGGTGTGCGTGGTTTTTATCGCTATTTGCTGAGGGAGAAACTGATCGCCCTCGATCCAACCCTGCAAATCGATATGCCGCAACTGGGTAGGCCTTTACCCAAATCCCTGTCGGAAGCCGACGTCGATGCCTTGCTTGCTGCGCCCGACCTCAGCGAAGCCATCGGCCAGCGTGACCGCGCGATGCTGGAAGTGTTGTATGCCTGCGGCCTGCGGGTCACGGAGCTGATCAGCCTGACTCTGGAGCAAGTCAATCTGCGTCAAGGGGTGCTGCGGGTAATGGGCAAGGGCAGCAAGGAACGGCTGGTGCCGATGGGGGAGGAAGCAATTGTGTGGGTCGAGCGCTATATGCGCGATGCCCGTAGCGAGCTGCTTGGCGGACGGCCAAGCGATGTGCTGTTTCCCAGTCAGCGTGGCGAGCAGATGACCCGACAGACGTTCTGGCATCGCATCAAGCACCAGGCCAAGGTGGCGGGGATCGGCAAGAGCCTGTCGCCCCACACCTTGCGCCATGCATTCGCCACCCATTTGCTCAACCACGGCGCGGATTTGCGCGTGGTGCAAATGCTGCTCGGGCACAGCGACTTATCCACCACCCAGATCTATACCCACGTGGCGCGTGCGCGCTTGCAGGAAATGCATGCCAAGCACCACCCACGAGGCTGAAAACCGCCAATTTATCCCGCCACGGGCTGCCCTGCGGCCCAACTGTGGTAGGCTTTGCCGGTTAGCAAAGGGACGGCCCGCACCCGTGTTTGCGTATCGGCGTGCCTGCGCCCGTCCCTGCATCTGCCTTCAGGAGTTTCCATGCGCTTGACCCAGATTATTGCCGCCGCAGCCATTGCGTTGGTTTCCACCTTTGCCGTCGCCGATGACGCTGCCGAGCAGACCATCCGCAAGAGCCTGGCCAACCTGCAGCTCGACACCCCGATCGAAAGCATCAGCGCCAGCCCGATGGCCGGCCTGTATGAAGTCAAGCTCAAGGGCAGCCGTGTGCTGTACGCCAGTGCAGACGGTCAGTACATCGTTCAGGGCTACCTGTTCCAGCTCAAGGACGGCAAGCCGGTCAACCTGACCGAGAAAGCCGAGCGCCTGGGTGTATCCAAGCTGATCAACGGCATCCCGGTGGCGGAAACCGTGGTTTACCCAGCTATCGGCGAAACGAAGACCCATATCACCGTGTTCACCGACACCACCTGCCCGTACTGCCATAAGCTGCATGCCGAAGTGCCTGCGCTGAACAAGCTGGGTGTTGAAGTACGCTACGTAGCGTTCCCGCGCCAGGGTCTGGGTTCGCCGGGCGACGAGCAGCTGCAGGCCGTATGGTGCTCGGCCGACAAGAAAGCGGCCATGGACAAGATGGTCGATGGCAAGGAAATCAAGGCCGCCAAGTGCGCCAACCCGGTGTCGAAGCAGTTTGCCCTGGGCCAGTCCATCGGCGTCAACGGTACACCGGCCATCGTTTTGGCTGACGGCCAGGTGATTCCGGGCTACCAGCCGGCACCACAAGTTGCCAAACTGGCGCTGAGTGCCAAATAAACCAGCATCGTCGAACCTTTGACGATCATGGCCCGCGGATAAGTCGACGGGCTATTAATTGAAAGCCGCAGTTGTGCGGCTGTTTTCCACGGCCGACCTAGCGTCGGCCGTTTCATGGGGAGTTCTTCAGTGAAACCGGTCAAAGTAGGCATCTGTGGGTTAGGGACCGTCGGTGGCGGCACCTTCAACGTACTTCAGCGTAATGCTGAAGAAATTTCCCGCCGTGCAGGGCGTGGGATTGAAGTGGCGCAAATTGCCACGCGTTCGCCAAAGCCTCAGTTCCAAACGACCGGTATTGCAATTACCAACGATGTCTTCGCCGTGGCCACCAACCCTGAAATCGATATCGTCATCGAGCTGGTGGGCGGTTACACCGTGGCCCGCGAGCTGGTGCTCAAGGCTATCGAAAACGGCAAGCACGTGGTCACCGCCAACAAGGCGCTGATTGCCGTGCACGGCAACGAGATCTTCGCCAAGGCCCGCGAGAAGGGCGTGATCGTCGCGTTCGAAGCTGCGGTTGCCGGTGGTATCCCGGTGATCAAGGCGATCCGTGAAGGCTTGTCCGCCAACCGCATCAATTGGGTAGCCGGTATCATCAACGGCACCGGTAACTTCATCCTCACCGAAATGCGCGAGAAGGGCCGTACCTTCGAAGACGTGCTGGCCGAAGCCCAGGCGCTGGGTTACGCCGAAGCCGACCCGACATTCGACGTGGAAGGCATCGACGCGGCGCACAAGCTGACCATCCTGGCGTCCATCGCCTTTGGTATCCCGTTGCAGTTCGACAAGGCCTACACCGAAGGCATCACCAAGCTGACCACTGCCGACGTGAACTACGCCGAAGCCCTGGGCTACCGCATCAAGCACCTCGGTGTCGCGCGTAGCACTCCGGCGGGTATCGAGTTGCGTGTGCATCCGACGCTGATCCCGGCCGACCGCCTGATCGCCAACGTCAATGGCGTGATGAACGCCGTGATGGTCAATGGTGATGCCGCCGGTTCCACCCTGTTCTACGGCGCCGGTGCCGGCATGGAGCCGACCGCTTCGTCGGTGATCGCCGATCTGGTGGACGTGGTTCGCGCTATGACCAGCGACCCGGAAAACCGCGTGCCGCACCTGGCCTTCCAGCCGGATTCGCTGTCGGCCCACCCGATCCTGCCGATCGAGGCCTGCGAAAGCGCCTACTACCTGCGCATCCAGGCCAAGGATCACCCAGGCGTATTGGCCCAGGTGGCCAGCATCCTGTCGGAGCGCGGTATCAACATCGAGTCGATCATGCAGAAGGAAGTCGAGGAGCAGAACGGCCAGGTGCCGATGATCCTGCTGACCCACCGCGTGCTCGAGCAGCACATCAACGATGCCATCACTGCTCTGGAGGCCTTGCAGGGCGTCGTGGGCCCGGTGGTGCGGATTCGCGTCGAACACCTGAACTAACCGATCTGTTCCAGAGGCCCCGCGTGTGCGGCGGCCTCTGTTCGAGAATGTTTTAGAGGAGCCAGTCATGCGTTACATCAGCACCCGCGGCCAGGCACCGGCCCTGAATTTCGAAGACGTCTTGCTGGCAGGCCTTGCCACCGACGGCGGCCTGTACGTGCCGGAAAACCTGCCACGCTTTACCCAGGAAGAAATCGCTTCTTGGGCCGGCCTGCCGTACCACGAGCTGGCGTTCCGGGTGATGCGCCCGTTCGTCACCGGCAGCATCCCCGATGCGGACTTCAAAAAGATTCTGGAAGAGACGTACGGCGTGTTTTCCCACAGCGCCATCGCCCCTTTGCGCCAGCTCAACGGCAACGAATGGGTGCTCGAGCTGTTCCATGGCCCGACCCTGGCGTTCAAGGACTTCGCCCTGCAACTGCTGGGTCGTCTGCTGGACTACGTGCTGGAGAAGCGCGGCGAGCGCGTGGTGATCATCGGCGCGACCTCGGGTGATACCGGTTCGGCCGCCATCGAAGGCTGCAAGCACTGCGAAAACGTCGACATCTTCATCCTGCACCCGCACAAGCGTGTGTCGGAAGTGCAGCGTCGCCAGATGACCACCATCTTCGGTGAGAACATCCACAACATCGCCATCGAAGGCAACTTCGATGACTGCCAGGAAATGGTCAAGAACAGCTTCGCTGACCAGGGCTTCCTCAAAGGCACGCGACTGGTGGCGGTGAACTCGATCAACTGGGCGCGGATCATGGCCCAGATCGTCTACTACTTCCACGCCTCGCTGCAGTTGGGCGGCCCGGCGCGCTCGGTGTCGTTCTCGGTGCCGACCGGCAATTTCGGCGACATCTTCGCCGGCTACCTGGCCCGTAACATGGGCCTGCCGATCAACCAGTTGATCGTTGCTACCAACCGCAACGACATCCTGCACCGCTTCATGAGCGGCAACCAGTACGTCAAGGAAACCCTGCACGCCACCCTGTCGCCGTCCATGGACATCATGGTGTCGTCGAACTTCGAGCGTCTGCTGTTCGACATGCACGGTCGCAACGGCGCAGCCATTGCCGGCTTGATGGACACCTTCAAGAGCGGCGGCGGTTTCAGCGTTGATGAAGAGCGCTGGACCGAAACCCGCAAGCTGTTCGACTCCCTGGCCGTGGATGACGCGCAGACCTGTGAAACCATCGCCGAGGTCTACGCCCAGACCGGCGAGCTGCTTGACCCGCACACCGCCATTGGGGTGAAGGCCGCCCGCGAATGCCGTCGAAGCCTGGATATCCCGATGGTGATCCTCGGCACCGCCCATCCAGTGAAATTCCCGGAAGCGGTGGAGAAGGCGGGTGTCGGCAAGGCGCTGGAACTGCCGGTGCACCTGACAGACCTGTTCGAGCGTGAAGAGCGTTGCACGGTGCTGCCGAATGACTTGAAGGCGATGCAGGCGTTTGTCAGCCAGCATGGCAACCGTGGTAAGCCTTTGTAAGGCAAATCACGAAGACAAAAACGCCGCTTTCCCTTCCTTGGGTCAGCGGCGTTTTTTGTTTCTGGCAGGCCCGGTCTCGCGTTACGAGAATAGTTTCTGCGCGACCACTATGACCGTGCCCACGGCGGCATAGAAGCCTGTCGCGATACCCACCGGGTACCAGAAAGTCTCACAGGTTATCTTCAGGGATTCTTTGTTGAGTTTGTTTTGCTCTGCGTTCATACGTGCTATTTCAGCAAAAATACGTGATACCTCGGCGTGCATTCTGTCTGTCGACGTTTGTTGCTCATTTTGTTCTGCCATCGCTATTTATCCTTCGCAATAAGGGCCTGATGACATGCGCTTTCATCTGCATCGCAGCGTAACCAGCGCTCACCGAGTATAGGATTCACTCCCGGCCTCAGCGCCTGGCAAACCCCAAAAACAGCAGCCCATTGCGTAAGCATTTATGTGCTGCCGTTTTTTGCCTGTCATGTTGCAAGCGCATGCTGGAAACGTCATCCCCCGACAACCCCGCATAAACGAAAAAGCGAACTTTCCTACGTCACAACCAGTCACTTAGGATAGATGCAGCTCCCGTTTACAAGAATGTTTGCGAACTATTGAGTGGTGATCGAGATGGAAAGTATCAGCCTATTGCTCGAAGAAGCACTGAGCCCTTATCAGGTGACGTTGACCACCGCAGGTGTGCAGGAAGAGTGCCTGGTAACCGTGAAGAACCCCGCCGGCGCGATCATGGTCGAGCGTGAAGTCGACCGGGCGCAATTGCTCGATAAGCGCCTATTGGTGGATGTGGTGGATTGCCTGCTGCGTGACCTCAAGATCGCTGAAGGACGCCTGGAGCCCTCGGTCATCGCGGCCTTGCGCAGCGCTGCCCAGACCCGTGGCGCTGCCGTTGCATGAAGAATTGTTTACCCATGGAAACTTCCCACGTCATGGCCGGTCAGATTTCGTAACAGCAAGAGCAAACATTGTGCTCCGGTGTTTGTGCCTTGTTGTACTGGTCTTTGTAGGCCACGTTTAACCCCGAAGTGTCTCCCCACTCTTCGGGGTTTCTTTTTGCCTGGGATTTGTCAGGGTTCTGGTGAATCCCGGAAAAAACTCGGGTTGTCTCGCAGGTAATGTTCACGCATGGCAGGGTCTAGCCAGGCGGCATAGGACTGTTGTACTTGTGCAAGCGGGAGGCTGAGCAGAACCTGGTTGATCCGTTCCATGGCCTCGCGCCCCTGAGGCGTATCCGAGCAGCCGATATACGTGCGCTGGTAAGGTGCTGTGCCCTTGATGGGGTAGAAGCTGAGGTCTTCGGTTGCGATCCCCTGTTGCATCGCGTGGTAGCGGATTTCCGGCCAATAGCCCAGCACCGCCTCCAGCCGGCCCAGGCGCTGCATCTGCAGCAAGCTGCCAAGGGCATCGTTGCCGTAGTGCAGTGCCAGTTTGTGTGTGTCGGCCTGTTTCAGCCGCTCATCGATAACGGGGCCGTAGCTGCGTTCCGCAATCGCGCCGACCCTTGCCTTAGGGGCGGCGAAGAAGGCCTGCAGGTCAAACTGGCCGTCTACGATAAACGCCGCCAAGGCGTCCTGCTGGCTCTGTCGAATCGTGATGCCATTACTGACGACCACAAACGCCTGCCTGGAAAATACGATGTACCTGGCCCGCTCGGCCGTCCACAGCAATGATGGATCGCAGGTGAGCGTGGGCTCGCGCAGCATCTGCATGCCGCGCGCGCGATTGACGTGCATTACCTGGTGGCGATACTCCGGCAAGTGTCCGATCAGTATCGGCAGCAACTGGTCGAGTGCCCCCAGGCCTTTGCTTGGCCCTTCGAAGATGGTCAGCGGCGGCAAGTCGCGCAACAACCAGATCAACGTGCCCTCGGCACTCGCCGGTACGGGCCAGCTGCCGGCCAGCATGACGGCCAGGTACAGCGCAATGAGCCAGTGTTTGCAGCCGTGGGGCATCAGATTGCGCCTTTCTCACGCAGGCGGACAATGGCGGCGGCGTCGTATCCCAGCTCGCCCAACACCACGCCGTTGTGTTCACCCAGTTGCGGCCCCACCCATTCGCAACTGCCCGGTGTATCCGACAGCTTGGGCACGATGCCCGGCATCTTGAAGTCCTTGCCGCCGGGAAGCCGGGCCTTGAGGAACATCTCGCGCGCGAGGAATTGCGGGTCGCCCAGCATGTCTTCGGCGCTGTAGATACGGCTGGCGGGCACTTCGGCCTTGTTGAGTTGCTCCACCACCTGCTCCAGCGGCAGCGAGTTCACCCAGCGATCAATCACGCCATAGAGTTCATCACGACGGCTATCGCGCCCGTCATTACTGGCCAGTTGTGGATCGTTCGCCAGGTCTTCCCGGCTGATGGCACTCATGAAACGTTTGAAGATGGCATCACCATTGGCGCCGATCTGAACGTGCTTACCGTCCGCGCTGGTGTGGATCGATGACGGCGTGATGCCGGGCATGATGTTGCCGGTGCGTTCGCGAATAAACCCGAATACGTCGAATTCGGGGATCATGCTTTCCATCATGGCGAAGATGGCTTCATACAGCGCCACATCCACCACCTGGCCCACACCTCCGTTGACCTCGCGATGACGCAGCGCCATCAAGGCGCCGATGACCGCCCACAGCGCGGCGATGGAGTCGCCAATGGAGATCCCGGTGCGTACCGGCGGGCGATCTTCGAAACCGGTGATATAGCGCAGCCCGCCCATGGACTCGCCCACTGCGCCAAACCCGGGTTGGTCTTTCATCGGCCCGGTCTGGCCGAAACCCGAGAGGCGCACCATGACCAGTTTCGGGTTCAGTGCGTGCAGGGTTTCCCAGCTCAGGCCAAGCTTTTCCAGCACGCCTGGACGGAAGTTTTCGATAAGGATGTCGGCGTCGGCCAGCAGTTGCTTGAGAATCGCCAGGCCGTCCGGATGCTTGAGGTTCAGCGTCAGCGACTTCTTGTTGCGCGCCTGCACAAACCACCACAGCGAGGTGCCTTCATACAGCTTGCGCCATTTGCGCAGCGGGTCGCCGCCGTCCGGGGATTCGACCTTGACCACCTCCGCGCCGAATTCGGCGCAGATACGTGAAGCGAACGGCCCGGCGATCAGGGTGCCGAGTTCGATGACTTTCAGGCCTGCAAGTGGTTTGGCATTAAACGACATGGGGATCCTTGTCTGCGCAGAACGATGATGTGAAGCCTTTTAACATAGGCGAGTAGCCCAGGGATAAGGATGATGCAGCGCAGGATTCGGTGAATGACCTCGCCATCGGTTAGACTGGCCGCCTTTCCCTGTCTCTAGAAGCCCGTTCATGGCCCAGCCGTCCACGACCTATAAATTCGAACTCAACCTCACCGACCTTGATCGCTCGGTGTACGAGAGCGTCAAGCAGACCATCGCCCGTCACCCGTCGGAAACCGAAGAACGCATGACCGTGCGTCTGCTGGCCTACGCCCTTTTTTACAACGAACAGTTGGCGTTCGGTCGTGGCCTGTCAGATGTAGACGAGCCAGCCCTGTGGGAAAAAAGCCTGGACGATCGGGTCCTGCACTGGATCGAAGTCGGCCAGCCGGATGCCGACCGCCTGACCTGGTGCTCGCGCCGCACCGAGCGCACCAGTCTGCTGGCCTACGGCAGCCTGCGCGTGTGGGAGGGCAAGGTCGTGCCGGTGGCCAATAACCTGAAGAATGTGCACATCGCGGCGGTGCCCCAGGAGATTCTGGAGGTTCTGGCCAAGGACATGCCCCGCGTGATCAAGTGGGACGTGATGATCAGCGAAGGCACGATCTTCGTCACTGACGACCGTGGCCAGCACGAAGTACAACTGCAATGGCTGGTCGGCGAACGCGGTTGAAAATGTGGGAGGGGGCAAGCCCCCTCCCACATTTGATCTGTGTTGCCTTCAGAGTTGTCGTTTAACCGTTGTATTCAAGAGAAGCTCCCGTCACCCATGCGTATCGATCCCCGCCCACTGCCCGCCGTCCTGCCCTTCCTTGGTGAATTGCCGCCGCTGTTGACCCGTCTTTACGCCGCTCGTGGTGTGCAGTCCGAGGCTGAGCTGGACAAGAGCCTGGCGCGGTTGATTCCCTATCAGCAGCTCAAGGGCATCGACGCGGCAGTGGACTTGCTGGTGACGGCACTGGAACAGCGCCAGCGCATCCTCATCGTCGGTGACTTCGATGCCGATGGCGCTACCGCCAGCACCGTGGGCACCCTGGGCCTGCGTCTGCTCGGTGCGGCGCATGTCGATTACCTGGTGCCCAATCGCTTCGAGTACGGCTACGGCCTGACCCCGGAGATCGTCGCCGTGGCGCTGCAGCGCGAGCCGCAGTTGCTGATTACCGTGGACAACGGCATCTCCAGTGTCGAAGGCGTGGCGGCGGCGAAAGCGGCGGGGTTGCAGGTGTTGGTGACCGATCACCACTTGCCTGGCGACGAGTTGCCGGCGGCGGATGCCATCGTCAACCCGAACCAGCCGGGCTGTGAGTTCCCGAGCAAGGCCCTGGCCGGCGTTGGCGTGATCTTCTACGTGCTGATGGCCCTGCGCGCGCGTTTGCGCAGTCTGGGCTGGTACGAGAACACGCCTCAACCGAATATCGGCGAACTGCTCGACCTGGTGGCCCTTGGCAGCGTCGCCGACGTGGTGCCCCTGGACGCCAATAACCGCATCCTCGTGCATCAGGGCCTGGAGCGTATTCGCGCCGGTCGCGCACGGCCGGGGATCAAGGCGATTCTCGAAGTGGCCAAGCGCGATGCGGCGCGCATCACGTCCACCGACCTCGGCTTTATCCTCGGGCCACGCTTGAACGCCGCTGGGCGCCTGGACGATATGAGCCTGGGCATCGAATGCCTGCTCACCACGGATTTCGCCGCGGCACGGGAAATGGCCGCGCAACTGGACGGCATGAACCAGGACCGCAAATCCATCGAACAAGGCATGCAGCGCGAGGCCCTGGCCCAGCTCAAGGACTTGCCGGTGGAATCGATGCCCTACGGCTTGTGCCTGTTTGATCCGGACTGGCACCAAGGTGTGATCGGCATTCTTGCGTCGCGCATGAAGGAGCGGTACTTCCGCCCGACCATCGCCTTCGCCGATGCCGGCGATGGGCTGCTGAAGGGCTCTGGACGCTCTGTGCAGGGCTTTCACATCCGCGATGCGCTGGCGGTGGTCGCGAGCCAGCATCCCAACCTGATCACCAAATACGGCGGCCACGCCATGGCGGCGGGGCTGACCTTGCCCGAGGAAAATTTCCCACTGTTTGCCGAAGCCTTTGACGCCGAAGTGCGTCGGCAACTGCGCGAAGAAGACCTCACCGGGCGTCTGCTGTCCGATGGCACCCTCGCGGTGGAAGAGTTTCACCTGGAACTGGCGCGCGCATTGCGGCATGCCGGGCCGTGGGGGCAACACTTTCCAGAGCCGCTGTTCCATGGTGTGTTCCAGCTGGTAGAGCAGCGAGTGGTGGGGGAGCGGCACCTGAAAGTGGTGCTCAAGAGCGAGTGCGGGTCGGTGAAGCTCGATGGCATTGCCTTTGGCGTCGACCGGGAAGTCTGGCCGAACCCGTCCGTACGTTGGGTGGAGTTGGCTTACAAGCTGGACGTGAACGAGTTTCGTGGGAATGAAACCGTGCAACTGATGATTGCCCACATCGAACCGCGCTAGATCTTACCGACGCCGCAAAAAACTGTGGGAGGGTGCTTGCCCCCGATAGCATTGGGTCAGTCACAGCATTGTTGACTGACACTCAGCTATCGGGAGCAAGCACCCTCCCACAGTTTGATTTGTATAAGGCTCGGGTTTATTCGGTTTTGGCCTGGTGCTTCACGATGATATCCACCAACCGCTTGGCCAGCGCCGGGTAGTTCTCATCGAAGTGATGCCCGCCCGGCAGCTTCACAGTCTCGCCCACGGCAGTCTTGTCGGTGCAGCCACTCTCGTCGACTTCTTCGGCACCGTAGATGCACACCACCTTGTCAGCCGGCAGCTTGGCCATTTCCGGGCCGGTCGCGGCTTCTTTGCCGGCGTTGCCCAGCCAACCTTCCACTTCGATTTCAAAGCTGCCGGTACGGGCGAATGCCAGCAGGATGATGACGTCCACACGCTGCTGTTCGTTTTCCGGCAGGCGGTTGTAGATCGCCGGCAGTACGTCGGCACCGAACGAGTAGCCGGTCAGTACGAAGCGCTTGGTGCCCCACTTCTGCCGGTAGTGCTGCATCAGCTCGGTAAGGTCCTTGGCGCTTTGTTCCGGGGTCTTGTGCTGCCAGTAGTAGCGCAGGGTGTCGATGCCGACCACCGGGTAGCCGATCTTGGCCATCTCGCCGGCCACATCGCGGTCGAGGTCACGCCAGCCGCCATCACCGGAGAGGAACAGGGTCACGGTGTCCTTGGCCTGGCCAGCCGGCACTTCCACGACGGGAATCGCCAGGCCGCCGTTGTCCGAACCCACCAGTTGCTTGCGCAGTTCGTTGTTCAGCACTTGCGGATAGTGAATGTCGTAGTCGCTGATACTGGTGGTGGCACGCGGGGTGTCACGTACGAAACTGGCGCTTTCATCGTCAGGGTTATCGTTCCAGGCCACCAGCCAATTACCGTGTGCGGCGGTTTTCGGCAGTGGGTCCTTGCAACCTTCCTGTACCAACGCGAAGCCGACGGAGATGGCGTTGGCCTTGTCGTCGTTCTGTGTGGCCAGCCAGCGCCAGGCGAGGGCGGCGCCAGGGCCGATGCCGCTGACCAGGGTCGCGGGCCCTTTGAGCTGGCCCAGGGCGCTTTGCAGCGCTTGTTCCTGCAGCTTGCAGTCATCCTTTGGCAGGATCACCTGGACGATCTGCGCCTTGCCGCCTTGGCTCAGGGTAATCAGTTGGCTATCCGTCAGGGTTTCGCCAGCCATCACCGCCACCGCGACGCGGGCTTTCGGGGTGCCGGCCGGGGTCACGCGGGTCATCACCGAGCCGTCGGCCTGGGGCAGTTGCTCCAGGGTCGGCTGCGGGGCAGGGCGGTTCCAGAACCAAAAGCCGCCACCCAGGATCAGGGCCAGCAGCACTACAAAGGCCAATACATACCGCCAGGAGCGTCGAATCATCAGCGTTTCACCAATCCAGTCAAGCCGCCCGCGATCAGGGCGGCGGTATCGGCCAGTGCCACCAGTGGGTCAAGTCCCGCGGGCACGGCCATGTAACGGGGTTCCCAGTCAGGCTGGAACTTGTCTTTGAAGCGGCGCAAGCCTTGGAAGTTATACAGTTGCTCGCCGCGACGGAACACCATCGAGCCCAGGCGCTGGGTCAATGGCGCGCCGCGTCGCGGTTGCAGGCCCGACAACGGCACCATGCCGAGGCTGAAGCGGGCGTAGCCGTGACTCTTATAGTGTTGAATCAGGCCGACCATCATGAATTCCATGGTCAACTTGGGCGCATCCGGGTGGGCGCGCATCAGGTCGAGACTGGCCAGGTCGTGGTTGTAGGTCTCGAGCAGGTTGGCAAAGGCCACCGGGCGACCTTCGAAGCGAATGATCGCGATGCGAAAGTGCTTGAGGTAGTCGTCGCTGAAACGTCCGAGGGAAAAGCCCTTTTCCCGCACATTCTTACCGGTAAGCCAGGCATCCGAGATGACTTTTAATTCATCCATCGGCGCCGTGCCGGGTTCAAAAATCTCCAGGGACAGGCCGTCCCGGGTGCCACGGTTCCAGGTGTAGCGCAGGTCCTTCATCTCTTTGCCCTTGGCTTCCAGGTCAAAGCGTTTCAGGTCGACGCGGGCCTCTTCCCCCAGCTTGATCGCGGTGAGACCGATGTCCATGTAATAGGGCAAGTTCTCGGCGCGTACCTGATAGAACACCGGGCGCGCATGATGGATGTCGCACAGGTCACGGAACTGCCAGATCATTTCGGCACGGGGTTGAGTCGGGCCGATCGGGTCATACAAGGCCACCAGGCTGCGCCCGCGACGGGCGTACATCAGGAAGGCTTCATCGTTGGGGTGGAACAGCAGCGCCTTGTCGCCGGTCAGCGCCAGGCCGCCGTCGGGTTGCGACGATGCCATCAGGATCTTGGTGGCGCGTTCCAGCTCATCGGGTGTCGGCAGGTGGATCACCGGGCGTGCGGTGCGCAGCAGCCAGGTCAGCGAAACGATGACCAGCAGCACGGCGGCGCCCAGCAGCGAGCGCAGGCCGCGCGGGGCGTTGGCATCGAGGGTGAACTGCCACCACAGTTGATGGCTGTACGGTACATCTTGATACGCGAACAGCAGCAGCCAGATAGAAGCACCCAGCACACAGACACTGGCTACCAGGTACAGCGGTGAAAAAGGCAGCTCGGTCAGGCGGCTGGCGCGATAGAACGAGCGGCGGAAGATCGCCAGCAGTATCGCCGTCATGGTCATCAGGCTGGCTTCTTCCCAGTCGAAGCCCTTGAGCAGCGAGAGCAGGGCGCCCACCAGCAGCAGCACCATGGTCAGCATCCACGCAGCCGACAAGCGTCGACGCAGACCCTGGGCCAGCAACAGGCACAGCACGCCGATCAGGCTGGCACCGAAGTGCGAGGCGTCAATCAGGCGGTGGGGAATCAGGAAGCCGATGTTTTCCAGGCGTGAGTCGATCTCCGGCGTGGCGCCGGAAAACAGCAGGACCACGCCGGACAAAAAAACCAGTACGGCCAGCACCGGGGCCGCCAGGCCGGAAGCCACCCGCAGACTCTGTTGGGTCTGGAACAGGCGCTGCGCTTCGTTGACCAGCAGGAACACGCAGGCGATCAGCAGCGGTAATACAACGTAGATCATGCGATACAGCAGCAGGGCGGCCGCCAGTGGCGCTGCACCGAGCTTGTCGGCGAAGGCCGCGAGCAGGATTGCCTCGAATACCCCGACACCGCCTGGTACATGGCTGAGCACACCCGCGGCCAGCGCCAGCAGATACACCAGCAGGAACGGGCCGAAAGGCGGTGCTTCCGGCAGCAGCATATAAAGGACGGTAGCGGCAGCGGCAACGTCCAGTGCGGTGATGATCAGTTGCAGGAACGTCAGGCGCCGGCCAGGCAGGCGCAAGGTCCGACGCCCGGCTTTTACCAGCAGGTTGTCAGGGTAGGGCTGTTCCGGCAGGCGGCGGCGATAGATACCTATGCACAATACGACCGACAGCAACAGCACCGCGCCGGCAACGCCGCCGAGCACAGTTTGTGGCAAATGCAGGTAGGTCGACGCTGCCGGCAAGTTGCTCAACGTGGCCAACGCAGCCAGCGGGGGCAGGGCGCAGCCCAGTGCCAGGCTGGCGAACACGGTCATGTGGGCGACTTCCGAAGCCCCGATGCCATGGCGTGCATATAAACGGTAGCGCACCGAGCCGCCCGAGAGCATCGAAAGGCCAATGGCATTGCCGATCGCAAAGGCAGTAAAGCCGCCGAGGGCCAAGGTCTTGGCAGGCAGGTTCACCCCGGCATAGCGTGCGCCGGAAAACTCATAGCCCAACAGAATGACGAACCCCGCGATGGCGGCGGCGAACGCACCGAGCAAAGCGGGTTTGGGCACTTCCAGGATCGAGTCGTGGAGGGCGTAGAGGTCCAGCTCCAATAGCAGGTGTCGGCAGGCGATCAGCGCGATTGCGAACAGCAACAAGGTCACGGCCAGCCCTATGGGTTGCCGGTATTTGCTCAACAGATCCAGCCAGCGCAAGCGGGTCGGAGCGATAGGTTGTTCTGCTGTGACGGTGTCTTGTGGTTCAGACGAGTTGGCGCGCATCAATCACCTCGTGGATTGTGCGCGACAGGATGGAGGTATCCAGCCAAGTTACCAATCCCTATGGACAAAATAATTACAAATATTAACGCGGATCACCGGGTGCGGCGACTGCGGCCATTGGTCGTAGAGGCGTAAGCATAGCGTGCGATGAGATGGACTCTACAAACCGTGTACGGTTTCATGAAAGATGCCATGCCATTGTTTCAGATGAACTTTTTCATCGGATACAAAAAAGGCCACTCTTTCGAGTAGCCTTTTTTGATGTTTGGTTGCGGGAGCCGGATTTGAACCGACGACCTTCGGGTTATGAGCCCGACGAGCTACCAGACTGCTCCATCCCGCGTCTGTGGGCGGCATTCTACAGCCCAACGGCGAGGTGTCAACCGTTAATGAGCCGATGGGTCAAATAAGTGTGAAATGAGCGGTGAAGGGCGGCTGTGGAAGGTAAGTGCGCGATGGGTAAAGATTTTTTTGTCTTACAATTTTCGTACAGACACAAAACAGACGCGCACAAAAAAGGCCACTCTTTCGAGTAGCCTTTTTTGATGTTTGGTTGCGGGAGCCGGATTTGAACCGACGACCTTCGGGTTATGAGCCCGACGAGCTACCAGACTGCTCCATCCCGCGTCTGTGTGTCGGCATTCTACAGAGGATCGCGTGTGTGTCAAGCTGTGAATCGAAGAAAAGGGCTTGTGGTTCAATCGGTTAGCTCTCCAAACAGAGCCATTTCAATCGTGCGGGCCAGTCGGGCTAAGGGTTTCAGCTCTATTGGGGGGCTAATTTCGATTGAAAAAATAAATTCATCTGGGAAATTTCCTACCGCTTAGGCGGAAGATTCAAACTACTGGTGCTATATACAGGGGTGAATGCGATACTGCTCACCCGTTGGATTACACCCCCTTCTATCTATGACGCAGCGCAAAATCATCCACGTCGACTGTGATTGCTTCTACGCCGCCATTGAGATGCGCGATGACCCGAGCCTGGCGCAAAAGCCCCTGGCGGTAGGTGGATCGGCAGATCGAAGGGGGGTGATCGCTACATGTAACTACGAAGCGCGGGCGTATGGGGTGCGTTCAGCCATGTCGTCGCGCCATGCCCTGAAGCTCTGCCCGGACCTGACCATTGTCAAGCCGCGCATGGATGCATATAAGGAAGCGTCGAAGGAAATCCAGACGATCTTCCGCGACTACACCGATCTGATCGAGCCCCTCTCGCTGGACGAGGCCTACCTGGATGTCTCCGACAGCCCGCACTTTGGCGGCAGCGCCACGCGCATCGCCCAGGATATTCGGCGCCGGGTCTCCAACCAGTTGCACATCACCGTGTCCGCCGGCGTGGCACCGAACAAGTTTTTGGCCAAGATCGCCAGCGATTGGAAAAAGCCCAATGGCCTGTTTGTCATTACCCCGGATCAGGTCGAGGACTTTGTCTCCCAACTGCGGGTAAGCAAGTTGCACGGCGTGGGCAAGGTGACGGCGGACAAACTGGCGCGCCTGGGCATCGAAGACTGCCTGCAATTACGCGAGTGGAACAAGCTGGCGCTGGTGCGTGAGTTCGGCAGTTTTGGCGAGCGGCTGTGGAGCCTGGCCCGTGGGATAGATGACCGTGTGGTACAGAATGACAGCCGGCGGCAGTCCATCAGTGTGGAAAATACCTACGATGTGGACCTGCCGGATCTCTCAAGCTGCCTGGCGAAACTTCCAGAGTTGATGGAAACCCTGGCCGGGCGCATGGCGCGTATCGACAGCAGTTATAAGGCGGGAAAGCCGTTCGTTAAGGTGAAGTTTCATGACTTTACCCAGACGACGTTGGAGCAGGCGGGAGCGGCGCGGGATCTGGAGAGTTATCAACAGTTGATGACCCAGGCGTTCAATCGTGGCGGTAAACCGGTGCGGTTGCTGGGGATTGGCGTGCGGTTGCTGGACCTGAGTGGCGGGAACGAACAGTTAGAGTTTTCTTGGTAGAAACCGGGAAAAAATGTGGGAGAGGCAAGTCGCACCGCCCCTCTCACATTTGGATCTATAGCGTTTTCGAAGTCTCAGTGTGCTCCGGGATCTGCGACTAACCGCCCCGCATCCTTGGTCAACGCTTGCAGGAATTCCTGCTGCAACTCGGGATCATTGCGGGTCAATTCGATCAGGCTTTGTTCCAGCTCACTGGCTTCTTCTTCCAGGCCCAGCTCCGACAGACGCTTGACCCGGTGCACCCACTGGCTGACTTCATCGTCTTCGAGATCGTCGTAGATCAGTCCGTGGGCTTCCAGCAATTTGCCGCGCAGGGTGCTGCTGATTGCCAGGGTCGAGTCCGAGTGCACGTCGTCCTGGCCATCTTCCACGCTGATCTTCAAGGTCGTGACGCGGTTCAGGTCCTGCTCGGCAAACGGGCTGTCCAACAGGTTCAGGCGCAGGACGCCGTTGCGGTCGGTGGTCAGCTCATGGGTCTGTTTGCCGGCGGTGACCTGGACCGGGCGTTCGCTCCAGGGCAGGCTCGAATACTCCACGCGCTTGTCACGCTGGACCTCATCGATACCGGCCAGGTTCTGTTGCGCACGGCCATGGGACTGCACGTTCATGAACGGGTTGAGGCCGTCCACGCCGTAGGTCAGCCAGTCGTGGGTCATGCTGGTCGGCAGGTTGCCGAGGGCGAAGATGTTCGCCACGTTGGCGCCCGCGCCCGCGACCAAAGCCACTGCACCCAAGGGCATCTCATAGAGTTTGCGCCAGGGCTGGTAGGGCGTGTAGCGGTCGTAACGACGGGTGACTTCGAATTCGGTGACCTCAAAGGTCTTTTGCTCGTGAATACGAACCCGGCGTTGCGGCAGTTCCAGCACTTTGGGTTCGCCTACATCGATCTGCAGGCTGTGGTCGAGCAACTTACGCTCGACCCGCTCCTCGTGCTCACTGCGTTGCGACATCTGATTGGCGCAGCCGCTGACCAGCAGGGCGCCGCACAAGGCGGCGCCCCCCAGGGCTCTGGTGTTTCGCTTGAACATGACTTCTCTTGATCTGGTTTTCAGCGACGAATACGCGCCTGGAGGAAAGACAGCACGTCAGCCACCGGCAGCGGTTGGGCTTCGGCTTCGGTCCGGCTCTTGTATTCCAGATTGCCATCGGCCAGGCCACGGTCACTGACCACGATCCGGTGCGGGATGCCAATCAGCTCCATGTCGGCGAACTTGATGCCCGGGCTGGTTTTCTTGTCCCGGTCATCCAGCAGCACTTCAAAACCAGCGGCCGTCAGTTCGGCATACAGCTTGTCGGTGGCTTCGCGTACTTGCTCGGTTTCGTAACGCAGCGGTACCAGGGCAACCTGGAAAGGCGCCAGGGCGTCACTCCAGATAATGCCTTTCTCGTCGTTGTTCTGCTCGATGGCAGCGGCAACCACGCGGGAAACGCCAATGCCGTAGCAGCCCATGTCGAGGGTGATCGGCTTGCCGTTCTCGCCCAGCACTTCGCACTTCATCGCCTTGCTGTACTTGTTGCCCAGCTGGAAGATGTGCCCGACTTCGATGCCACGCTTGATTTCCAGGGTGCCCTTGCCGTCCGGGCTTGGGTCGCCGGCCACCACGTTGCGCAGGTCGGCCACGGTCGGAACCGGCAGGTCACGCTCCCAATTCACGCCGAAGTAGTGCTTGTCGTCGATGTTCGCGCCGATACCGAAGTCGCTCATCAGCTCGACTGAGCGGTCGATGATGATCGGCAGCGGCAGGTTCAGCGGGCCGAGGGAGCCGGCACCGGCGCCAATGGCGTCGCGCAGTTCGGCATCGCTGGCCATGACCAGCGGGCTGGCCACGCCAGGTTGCTGGGCGGCCTTGATTTCGTTGAGTTCGTGGTCGCCACGGATCACCAGGGCGATCAGCTTGCCTTCTTCTTCGGCGTGGACGATCAGGGTCTTGATGGTCTTTTCAATCGGCAGATTGAATTTCTCCACCAGGGCCGCGATGGTCTTGGTCTCTGGCGTATCCACCAGGCGCAGTTCTTCAGCCGGGGCTGGACGGGACGTTTCCCGTGGCACGGCTTCGGCTTTCTCGATGTTCGCCGCGTAGTCGGAACCGTTGCTGAACGCGATATCGTCTTCGCCGGACTCGGCCAGCACGTGGAATTCGTGGGAGCCGGCACCGCCGATGGAGCCATTGTCCGCTTCAACCGCCCGGAACTTCAGGCCCAGGCGTGTGAACACGTTGCAGTAGGCCTGGTGCATGCGGTCGTAGGTGGCCTGCAGCGATGCCTGGTCGGCGTGGAACGAATAGGCATCCTTCATGATGAATTCGCGGCCGCGCATCAAACCGAAGCGTGGGCGGATTTCATCGCGGAATTTGGTCTGGATCTGGTACAGGTTGAGGGGCAGCTGTTTATAGCTGCTCAACTCGTTGCGCATCAGGTCGGTGATCACTTCTTCGTGGGTCGGGCCGGCGCAGAAGTCGCGGCCATGACGGTCCTTGAAGCGCAGCAACTCAGGGCCGTACTCTTCCCAGCGCCCGGATTCCTGCCACAGCTCGGCCGGTTGGGTGCTCGGCATCAACACTTCCAGAGAGCCGGCGGCGTTCATTTCTTCACGAACGATGGCTTCGACCTTGCGCATCACCTTCAAGCCCATGGGCAGCCAGGTGTACAGGCCGGAGGCCAGTTTGCGGATCATGCCGGCGCGCAGCATCAGCTGATGGCTGATCACGACCGCGTCGGAAGGCGTTTCTTTCTGTGTGGCGAGCAAATATTGACTGGTACGCATGGTAGGCCGTTGTCGGTTGCTTGGACTTGAAATGACTTGGGATTGTACGGGCGCAAACTGCTGGAGTACAGGCATCAGAATGCAGAGGGGGATGTGGGAGGGGGCTTGCCCCCGATAGCAGGGTGTCAGGCGCTTATGCGTCACTGACCCACCGCTATCGGAGGCAAGCCCCCTCCCGCATTGTCAGTCTTCGGCGGGTGGATTCAACCGAATCCGCCGATTCTCCTGATACCAGTGCAGCGCAATCAGCAACAGTGTCGGCACACCCAGCATGCAGGTGATCAGGAAGAAATTGTGATACCCGAATTTCTCCACCATCACCCCCGAATACCCGCCGATCAGGCGAGGCAGCAACAGCATGATCGAGCTGAGCAGCGCATATTGGGTGGCGGAAAACTTGAGGTTGGTCAGGCTCGACAGGTACGCCACGAATGCCGACGTGGCCAGGCCCGAGCTGAAGTTATCCAGGGAGATGGTAAAGATCAGCATCTGCAGGTCGGGGCCCATGTCGGCTAGCATCACGAACAGCAGGTTGGTCCCCGCCGAGGTCACGCCGCCGATAAACAGGATCGGCAGGATGCCGAAGCGCACGATCAGCAGGCCGCCCATGCCGGCGCCGAGCAGGGTCATGATCAGGCCGAAGATCTTGCTGACCCCCGCGATCTGGTCCTTGGTAAAGCCCTGGTCGATGTAGAACACGTTGGCCATCACGCCCATCACTGTGTCGGACATGCGATAGGTGGCGATCAGCCCCAGCAGCAGCAATGCCTGCCAGCGGTAGCGCAGGATAAAGTCGTTGACCGGCGTGAGTACCGGCGCCAGGCCCCGCCGACCCATGGCCGAAAGGCATAACGCGGTGAGGATGATATAGAGAATGGCACGCAGGAAAGCGCGGTCGTCCATCAGCAAGTCCCACAAGCTGACACCCTGAAACAGCACGCTGGCGAAGTCGGTGTTGAACAGCTGGGTGAACATCGCCGGTACGGACACCAGCAGGACGATCAGTACGAACACCGACACCAGCTGATGCACGAAGCTGTAGCGTCCGGCCTGCAACTGGGTGCGCAGCGGCACATTCGGTTCGCGCATGAACAGGGTGGTCAGCAGCGCCGGGATCATCAGCACGCCGAACAGCACATAGGTGCCGGTCCAAGCCGAGTGCTTATAGTTGAAGCCAGTGGAGCCGAAGCCTTCGGCAAAGAACAGCGCACCGGCCGTGGCCAGCAGGGCGGCGATGCGGTAGCCGGACATATAGCTGGCGGCCAGGGCAGCCTGGCGGCTGTCGTCGGCGATTTCCAGGCGATAGGCGTCGACTGCGATGTCCTGGGTGGCGGAAGCGAAAGCAACCACGACGGCAATGGCGATCAGCCAGGACAGGTGTTTCTGCGGGTCGCAGAAGCCCATGCCGATCAATCCGAGGATCACCAGCGACTGTGCAAGCACAAGCCAGGAGCGACGACGTCCGAGTTTACCGAGCAGTGGCAGGCGCCATTGGTCGAGCAGCGGCGACCAGACCCATTTGAAGGCATACGCCAAACCGATCAGGCTCGCATAGCCGATGGTCTCGCGGGCCACACCGGCCTCACGCAGCCACACCGAAAGCGTCGAGAACACCAACATGTAAGGCAAGCCGGCGGCAAAGCCGAGCAACAACAGCACTAACGTCGAGGGGCTGGCATAGGCGGCGAGCGCGGCGCGCCAGGTTTTACGGGGCATGGGCTGGAGTCTGCCTCAGATTCACGGAAACAAAGCGCGCACTCTAACCGCTGTGCTCTACCGGGCGCCAGCCATGGCGCTGAATATCCACGCGATTGTTGCGCACCGTGACGCCCTCATCGCGCAAGCGCGCCCGCTGCTCGTCCCCTGAGACGCTGCCCACCGGCAGGCTTATCCGACCACCGGCACCCAGCACGCGGTGCCAGGGCAATGTGGTGCCCTCGGGAAGTTGGCTCAAGGTGCGCCCGACCCAGCGTGCCGCGCGTCCCAGCCCGGCCAGTTGCGCCAGCTCGCCGTAGCTCACGACGCACCCTGGCGGGACTTGCGCCAGTGTCAGGTACAGCGCAGTGCGGCGCATCTCGGCGGGGTTTTGTGGAGCATCGGCAGGCTGATTCACTGTGGGCATATCCGTTGGGATCGTCGGTCTTTTGTAAGAAACGTCTGTAAGTATGCTGTTGAGAATTGAACTCAACACAAATCCTTGAGTCAGTCCTAGCTATCTAACACGATAATCGCCCCTTTTCGCCAACCTCGAGCTCCCCATCCGCTTATGTTGTCCAGAACCCTGCTGTGCCTTGCTGTCTTCAGTGCCTCCACGCCCCTGCTGGCCGATACCGTCTGGTTAAAAAACGGTGACCGCCTGACCGGCAAGATCAAGGTCTTCGACGGTGGCAAGCTACTGATCCAGACCGACTACGCCGGCGCCATTCCGGTGGACTGGAAGCAGGTGAAAACCCTGGAGAGCGACCAGGAGCTGCTGGTCAAGCAGGACGCCTACACCGGCGAGAAAGCCAAGTCCCTGCAGGCGGCGGACGATGGCAAGGTGGTGCTGGCCAATGGTGAGGCGCCCAAGACCGTCGAGCTGGCAAGTATCCAGCAGATCATCAAGCCCAAGCCGGTGATCGAAGACCTGGTGTGGAAGGGCAATGTCGACATGGCGCTGGACTACAAGCGCGCCGAAAAAGACACCAACGACTACGACATCGACTTCAAGACCACCGCGCGTCATGGCCAATGGCGCCATACCGGGCAGGGTGAATACAACCGCGAGTTCCAGGACGACGTCACCACCACCGACAACTGGGCCCTGGAGTATGACCTGGACCGCTTCATCACCGAGCACTGGTTCTGGCAGGGTCGTCTGACCTACAAGCGCGACAAGGTTGAAGACCTGGCGCGCCAACGTACCGTCGGTACCGGCCCGGGCTACCAGTTCTGGGACGACGAACTGGGTGCATTCTCCCTCGGTTCGTTGGTCAACCGCACCGATTACGAATACGCCGAAGGTGGCAAGGACAACTTCTATTCCCTCGCCATGAAGTGGAACTACAACCGCTACCTGGTGGGCAAGACCGTTGAGTTCTTCACCAATGGCGAGGTGGGCAAGCCTATCGACGGCCCGGCGGAGTACTCCCTGGATGCGGAAATGGGCCTGCGCTACAAAGTCACCGAGTGGGCGTCGCTCAACCTTAAGGCCGAGCGCGACGTGATCAGCGGCGATTCGGAAAGCAGCCTGAGCAAGACCCGCTATACCGCAGGCTTCGGCGTCGCCTGGTAAATCGAGCCCCTGGCAACCGGCGCGTAGATTGATTACCTTGTGTTGAGATCCATTCCCATACGCTATGGGCGGCTGAATACCCGAGGAGTCATACGTTGAGCACGCAGGTTGCCAAGAACGCCCGAGAGCTGTTGCTCAAGGAGTACCGTGGGGCTCTCTCCACATTGTCCAAAGCCATGCCCGGCTTTCCGTTTGGATCGGTTGTCCCTTATTGCCTGGACGATCAGGGCCGCCCGTTGATCCTGATCAGCCGCATCGCCCAGCACACCCATAACCTGCAAAAAGATCCCAAGTGCTCGCTGCTGGTCGGCGAGCGCGAAGCGGATGATGTGCAGGCCGTGGGGCGCCTGACCTATCTGGCCGAAGCCGAGAAACTCGAGGAGGGGGCCGCCATCGAGGCGGCCGCCGAGCGCTATTACCGCTACTTCCCCGATTCGGCCAACTACCACAAAGCCCACGATTTCGATTTCTGGATGCTCAAGCCGGTACGCCACCGTTATATCGGCGGGTTTGGCGCGATTCACTGGATCGACCAGTTGACCCTGGCCAACCCCTTCGCGGGCAAGGCCGAGCGCAGCATGATCGAGCACATGAACAGCGACCACACCAAGGCCATTGCCCACTACGTCGAGTTGGCCGGCTTGCCGACGTTCGAGCCTGCGCAATTGGCCGGCATCGACAGCGAAGGCATGCACCTGCGTATCGGCCAAGCCCTGCATTGGCTGCCATTTGCCGAGTCTTGCAACACGCCGACACAAGTACGCGAAGCCTTGGTTTCATTGGCCCACGCCGAGGTCTGGCCGAAAAAAGCCGCTGCTGAAGCTTGAATTCACGAAACGGCGACGTCATCTAAGGTGGACTGGCAAGGCATTCTTGCGTTGAGGAACCATTTGATGCGCCCTTTTTTATTGCTCTTTCTGCTGTTCCCGGTGTTGGAGCTGTTCGTATTCGTTCAAGTCAGCGGTGCGATCGGGTTCTTCCCGGCCCTGTTGCTGATCATTCTCGGCTCGATGCTCGGCGTCTTGGTGCTGCGCGTCGCCGGCCTCGCCACGGCGCTGCGTGCCCGTGAGAGCTTGAACCGCGGCGAACTGCCGGCCCAGACCATGCTCGAAGGCCTGATGATGGCGTTGGCGGGCGGCCTGTTGATCCTGCCGGGCTTTATCAGCGATGTAGTGGGCCTGGTCATGCTGCTGCCGTTCACCCGTAAATTGCTGGCGGGCAAGATGCGCCAGCGCGCCGAAGAGGCCGCGATTCGCCAACGTGCGTTCGCCGACGACCTGCAACCCCGTGGCGGCCCGGCTCCGCGCCAACCGTTGGGGCGAGAAGGCGATGTGATCGAAGGCGAGTTCGAGCATCGCGACAGCAAATAACCGCTTCACTGGCACGGCACCTTCGGGTGCCGTGTTGCTTTTATAGGCTGGCAGACGCAAAAAAATCATCGCCGGCCCCTTGTAATAAGCTTATGCGCCCTTATGTAACGGTCACCGCAAGGTTTCTGGTGGCGACACCGGACAGACTTCCGTGTTTCGCCCAGCGAACCGCGACCGGCACTGCCGGAATACAACCCGCCGGTATCAATACCGGCCGATGAAAAACACAATTAGGAGAGATCGACAATGAGCAAGCTTCGTCCTCTGCACGACCGCGTCGTAATCCGTCGCAGCGAAGAAGAAAAGAAAACCGCTGGCGGTATCGTTCTGCCAGGTTCGGCTGCTGAAAAAGCCAACCACGGTGTGATCGTCGCTGCAGGCCCAGGCAAGACTCTGGAAAACGGTGACGTACGTGCGCTGGCCGTTAAAGTCGGTGACAAGGTTGTATTTGGCCCTTACTCCGGCAGCAACACTGTGAAAGTCGACGGCGAAGACCTGCTGGTTATGGCTGAGAACGAGATTCTCGCTGTTCTGGAAGACTGATTTCCCCGCTCATTTTCCCGTTACTACAAAGTATTTAAGGAATATCGATCATGGCTGCTAAAGAAGTTAAATTCGGCGATTCCGCCCGTAAGAAAATGCTCACCGGTGTCAACATCCTGGCTGACGCAGTAAAAGCGACCCTGGGCCCGAAAGGCCGTAACGTGATCATCGAGAAGAGCTTCGGCGCTCCGACCATCACCAAGGACGGCGTTTCCGTCGCCAAAGAAATCGAACTGGAAGACCGTTTCGAGAACATGGGCGCGCAGCTGGTCAAAGACGTTGCCTCCCGTGCCAACGATGACGCAGGCGACGGCACCACCACGGCTACCGTTCTGGCTCAGGCCATCGTCAACGAAGGCTACAAGGCCGTTGCTGCCGGCATGAACCCGATGGACCTCAAGCGCGGCATCGACAAGGCGACCATCGCCATCGTCGCTGAGCTGAAAAACCTGTCCAAGCCTTGCGCCGACACCAAGGCTATCGCCCAGGTAGGCACCATCTCCGCCAACTCCGACAGCTCCATCGGCGACATCATTGCCGAAGCCATGGAAAAAGTCGGTAAAGAAGGCGTGATCACCGTTGAAGAAGGCACTGGCCTGGAAAACGAACTGTCGGTTGTTGAAGGCATGCAGTTCGACCGTGGCTACCTGTCCCCGTACTTCGTCAACAAGCCGGAAACCATGGTTGCCGAGCTGGACAGCCCGCTGATCCTGCTGGTCGACAAGAAAATCTCCAACATCCGCGAAATGCTGCCAGTGCTGGAAGCCGTTGCCAAAGCCGGCCGCCCACTGCTGATCGTTTCCGAAGACGTTGAAGGCGAAGCCCTGGCGACCCTGGTTGTGAACAACATGCGTGGCATCGTTAAAGTCGCAGCCGTCAAGGCTCCAGGCTTCGGCGACCGTCGCAAGGCCATGCTGCAGGACATCGCCGTCCTGACCGGCGGTACCGTTATCTCCGAAGAGATCGGCCTGAGCCTGGAAAGCGCCACCCTGGAAAACCTGGGTAGCGCCAAGCGCGTGACCATCTCCAAGGAAAACACCATCATCGTTGACGGTGCTGGCGTTGACGGCGACATCCAATCGCGCATCACTCAGATCCGTGCGCAGGTTGCCGAGACTTCCTCGGACTACGACCGTGAAAAACTGCAAGAGCGCCTGGCCAAGCTGTCCGGTGGCGTTGCAGTGATCAAGGTTGGCGCTGGTTCCGAAGTTGAAATGAAAGAGAAGAAAGCCCGCGTTGAAGACGCCCTGCACGCAACCCGCGCAGCCGTCGAAGAAGGCGTGGTACCTGGCGGTGGCGTTGCGCTGATCCGTGCTCTGGAAGCGCTGACTAACCTGACCGGCGACAACGCTGACCAGAACGTCGGTATCGCTGTGCTGCGTCGTGCTGTTGAAGCACCGCTGCGCCAGATCGCTGCCAACTCCGGCGACGAGCCAAGTGTTGTGGTCAACGAAGTCAAGAACGGCAAAGGTAACTACGGTTACAACGCTGCGACTGGCGTCTACGGCGACATGATCGAAATGGGCATCCTGGACCCTACCAAGGTGACTCGTTCCGCGCTGCAAGCAGCATCCTCCATCGGCGGCCTGATCCTGACCACCGAAGCTGCGATCGCTGATGCACCGAAGAAAGAAGGCTCGGCTGGCGGCGGTATGCCAGACATGGGCGGCATGGGTGGCATGGGCGGCATGATGTAAGCCAGCCTTACCCTGCGACTGAAAAAACCCGCCTGCAGTGATGCAGGCGGGTTTTTTTACGCCAAGTTTTTGATCGGCGTGAAGGCCATGAGCTTGGCACGCCCGATGTACCGACGGGGTGAAGCGATAGTGAAAAACTTGTGAACTGCGCCTGTTGGTTAAAAAAGCTTATAGACTCGCTCAGGTACCCTAGTCGTGAGTCAGCGTTGGCCTTAAGCTGCGCGAGCCAACACGGCCGTTACCGCGTACGGAGACACTGCCCATGCGAATTCTATTGGTTGAAGACAACCGCGATATTCTGGCCAACCTGGCCGACTACCTGGGGCTAAAAGGCTACACCGTGGACTGTGCGCAGGACGGTTTGTCGGGCCTGCATTTGGCCGCGACCGAGCATTACGACTTGATCGTGCTCGACATCATGCTGCCTGGCATCGATGGCTACACCTTGTGCAAACGCCTGCGCGAAGACGCCCGCCGCGACACGCCGGTGATCATGCTCACCGCCCGCGACCAGTTGGATGACCGGCTGCAGGGCTTCAAGTCCGGCGCCGATGATTATTTGCTCAAACCGTTTGCCCTGTCGGAATTGGCCGCGCGCATCGAAGCCGTGCTGCGCCGTGCCCAAGGTGGCGGTCGTCGCGCCCTGCAAGTGGCCGATCTGAATTACGACCTTGATACCCTGGAAGTGACCCGCGAAGGGCGCCTGCTCAAACTCAACCCGGTCGGCCTCAAGCTGCTCGCCGTATTGATGCAGAAAAGTCCCCACGTACTGCGTCGGGAAGTGCTTGAAGAGGCCCTGTGGGGCGATGACTGCCCGGACAGCGACAGTCTGCGCAGCCACGTCCACCAGTTGCGTCAAGTGATCGATAAGCCGTTCGCCAAACCGTTGCTGCAAACGGTGCATGGGGTGGGTTACCGCTTGGCCGAGGGCCGTGATGGAGTTTAAGCAAAGCCTTGCCCAGCGGATCATCATCGCCTTTGCCTTGATGAGTGCGTTGGTGGCGGGGGCCTTCGCCATGGGCATCGTCGCCACCGTGCACCTGGTGGAAGAGAAGTTGATCTCGGCAGGCTTGGGCGGTGACTTGCAGCGCCTGCTGCTGATGGACACCGTCGAGGACTGGCGGCACCGGCCCGAGCCCGACCAGCTGTTTTACTTCAGCGGTGGCCCCGGCGATTTTGAATTGCCCAAGGACCTGCGGCATCTGGAACCAGGGTTTCATGAGGTGTTTCGCGAGGCGCTGTCGTACCACGCGATGGTAGAAGTGGTCGACGGTCGGCGCTATGTGCTGCTGCAGGATCAAAGCGATTTCGAAGAGCGCGAGCGCGTGCTGTTTGCCGTGGTGCTGGTGGGCTTCGTGCTCAGCTTGGCGCTGGCGGTGTTCCTCGGCTGGGTGCTGGCCCGTAAGGTGATGGCGCCGGTGGTGCGCCTGGCCCGCCAGGTGCGGCACCGCGACCAGTTGCTGGGCCTGGCGCCGCCCCTGGCACCGGACTACGCCGCCGACGAAGTGGGGGAGTTGGCCGTGGCCTTCGACGCCACGCTGGGGCGCCTGCGCCAGGCGTTGTCCCGCGAGCAGCTGTTTACCAGCGATGTCAGCCACGAACTGCGCACACCGTTGATGGTGCTGGCCAGTTCCTGCGAACTGCTGTTGGAAAACCCGGCCATCGATCAGCGTGGGCGTAACCAGGTCGAGCGAATCGCCCGTGCCTGCGAAGAAATGCGCGAACTGGTGCAAACCTTCCTGATGCTGGCCCGGGCTCAGCATGATGACGGGAGCATGTCGCCCAAGGTCAATCTGTCCCAGGTGGCTGATGATCTGCTCGGCATCTGGCGCGAGCCTATCGAGCAAAAGGGCCTGGAGTTGATCTACCAGCCGGGCAACCCTCTGGATACGCGCTACAACGCGACCTTCCTGCATGCCGTGATGGGCAACCTGTTGCGCAATGCCCTGCATTACACCGAACGCGGCTTTATCCGGCTTACCCTGGAACCGACCGGCTTTGTGGTGGAAGACAGCGGCGTCGGCATTCCCGAAGACAAGCGCGAAGCGATGTTCGAGCCGTTCGTACGCGGCAGTGAGAAGCGCGGTGAGGGCCTGGGATTGGGGTTGTCGCTGGTCCAGCGTATCTGCGAGAACCAGGGCTGGAGCGTTACCCTCAGCACCATGGAGCCCCATGGCTGTCGCTTTCATGTCCAGTTGAGTCAGGTCAACGCCTGACCGTTCCCCCTGCCGCTATCCTGCCAGAGATCCCCGTAAATCGGCGAAGATGGCCCCATGATATTGCTTGTAACTGTAAAGTCTTGAAATGTATGAGATTGGACAGGACAAGTTTTTCACAATGGGTTGACCTGTTGATCACAGGTCGCTGCTTAAGGTTGTAGGCATCAGTAACAGGAGATCTGTAGATGCCTACCCCGATCAAGCTCGAATTTTCCGATAAGTACGACGACCAGCACGCCCACGAATATTTGCTCAAGCATCAGGACAATCTGGCCCGCCGGTTGTCCCACAAACGCGACGAGCAATTGGCCCGTGGCGCCCTGGCGATGGCTGGTGAGCCCGGCCTGGTGCTGGACCTGCCGTGCGGCGCCGGACGTTTCTGGCCGTTGCTGGCTGAAAAGCCCAACCGCGTGATCATCGGCGCCGATAATTCGGCCTCCATGTTGAAGGTAGCGACGGCCGCCCAACCCGCAGAAGTGGTGAAACGGGTACGGCCCTTGCAGACATCTGCCTTCGATATCGATTTGCCGGATAACTCGGTCGACAGCATTTTCTGTATGCGCCTGCTGCACCACATTGGTGATCCGGCGCACCGGCAGGCGATTCTGCGGGAGTTTCAGCGGGTTACCCGTGACAGCGTGATCATTTCGCTGTGGGTGGATGGCAATTTCAAAGCCTGGAAACGCAAGCGTCTTGAAGGGCAGCGTCGCAGGAAAGGTGAGCAGGAAGGTTACCAAAACAGATTTGTGTTACCGGCTGCTACTGTTGAGGCAGAGTTCGAGCAAGCCGGTTTCCGTGTTCAGGAATCCCTGGACTTCATTCCGCTCTACGCCATGTGGCGTGTATATGTATTGCGCAAGAGGTAACAGGATGGCAGTTGAGTGCGTAGCAGGCAGTCACGTAGCTCCCGAAGAACGCTTCGATTATTTCTGGCGTCAGCAAGGCGAATGGGTCGAAGAACCCAATCTCCGGCGTGGCGGTGAAAGTGGTGTACAGCGCGTACTCAGTGCCAATGGCCGGTTGCTCTACAGCAAGCGCCAGACGGGCCATATCTACCGCAGTTGGCTGCACCCGTTTGGGCGCCCCACCGTGCTGCGCGAGCGTGATGCCCTCAGGGGCCTGCGGCGGTTGGATGTACGCGTGCCCGAAATGGTCTTTTGCGAGGCGCGTCGTGACCCCGAGCACCGCTGGAAGGCACTGCTTGTAACCGCCGCCCTCGACGGCTTTGAAGAAATTGAACACTGGTACGCCGCCGGTGGCCGCGAACAGTACGGCGAGCGAGTGCACGAGCGCTTGCTCAAGGAGTTGGCCGGCACCCTGGCCCGCATGCATAAAGGGCGCTGGCAGCACGGTTGCCTGTACATCAAGCATATTTTCGTGCGGGTGACGGGTGAGGGTGACTTGGCCCAAGTGGAAGTGGCGCTGCTGGACTTCGAAAAATGCCGCCAGCGCTTGACCGCTTATCGGGCAGCCTCCCATGACATGTTGCAGCTGCGTCGCCATTCGTCGTGGAACAGCACCGACTGGGAAAAACTCAGCTACTTTTACGAGACGGCGTTTGGCAGCGCTATCAAGGGTTTAACCAAATGAAGCTAGAAATAGCACGAGGTTTGTTCCTGGTCGGGGCCATGGGCGTTGCAGCGCTGGCCCTGGCGGCGTGGGAGCAGCCTCGCACACAAGTGCTCAGCGCGGTGCAAGACGGCACGCAATGCCTGTTGCCGCGCGTCGCCAAGGCGAGTGTGGCGGCCAAGCCTGATCATGAGCTGTTGCTGTTCATGTTTGGTATGTCTCAAGCGATGAGGCCGCAGAGTTGAAACGATTCAAACCCCCGAAAAGGGCCTTGCGATGCGAGGCCCTTTTTTTTGCCTTTCAAACCTTACCCGCAGCGCGGCTGCTACGGATTTGTGCGGCGGTGGATTAGACGGTGTCTACGCAGGTCAGATCAGATGCAGGTGGTTATCCCAGAGCCCCGCCGGTAATTCCAACGGTTTGGCGACCAGCTGTTTCTGGCGGCAATCGTAGTAGCGGCAACGGCCCTGGCCCGAGGTGACGACAAAACCATCGGCCACTGCGCCAACGCCCGCGCAATCGGGCAACGGTCCATCCAGGCGCAGCTCGGCGGTGTCCATGTCCCAGATAAAGAAGCGGTTGCCACGCGGTGCGGTCAACGCCACCAGGCGCAATTCGCTGTGTACGGCGACGCTGGCGGTGTAATGCCCCATGGCCTGCAACTGCTCATCGGCCACCGGGAAGGCCACGAACGGCTGCCCCGGACGCTTGATTGCCAGCAACTCGGAGCGCTCCTGGGAAGGCCCCATGAACTGCTGGCCGGTGAGGACGGTGCCATCGCTGGCGATGCCCATATGGCGCACGCTGTTCATCTGCTGGCCAAGGGTTTCCTTGCTGATCAAGGTGCCGTCGCGCTGCATCAGCACCAGGCTCGGTTCCATGGCGTTGAGGTTCATCTCCACGCGGCTTTCGGCTTCGGTGCGAATGCCGCCGTTGGCCACCACCAGTGTTTCGCCGTCGGGCATCCACGACACCTGGTGCGGGCCGATGCCATGGGTTGAGATCTCGCCGCTGTGTACCAGGCGCTCGCCTTCGAACTTATACACACCGAGCAGGCCACGGCCGGGGTCGGACGTGTCGTTCTCGGTGGCGTACAGCCAATCGCCGCTCTTGTGGATGACCGCATGGCCATAGAAGTGGCGGTTGGCGTTCGAGGTGATGGTTTGCAGCAGGGTGCCATCGCGCAGGTCGATCAAATAGCTCTCGGTGCCCGGGCGGCGGGCGACAAACAGTGCAATCGGCAACGTCGGGTGGTTGATGATGTCGTGGCAGCGCTGGCCGACCTGAGTGGCAAATACCTGCTTGCCGTCCAAGTGAAAGCCCACGGCGTAGTGCTTGCCGTCTGCATCATCGCGCGCCGACAGCAGCAGCGGGCGCTTGTCCTTCCCTTTGAACAGCGTCCAGCCACCCAACGTAAGTGCGCTGAGCAGCACGCTGCCGATCGCCAAAGCCTGTCGCCTGAGCATCATCAGTCACCGTCGTTGGCATTGAAGCCCAGTTGGATCCCCAGCGCTTTGGCCAGCTCGCCTTCGTGCAGGCGGTGGACCACGTTGAGGCTGTCGTAAATGTCGTTGAGCTGCTGGCGCCCGGCGTCATCGTTCAACAGTTCGTTGAGGGTGCGCTGGTTGCTGGCGAACAGTTTCAGCGAGGCGGCATAGGCCGCGTCGATCTTGTCGGCCAATGGCTTTTGATCCGCCGGCAGCAAACCACGCAGGCCCTTGTTGTCGACGCCGACCCACACGGTCTGGGCGGCGGCGAGGCTGGCTTCCAGGCTTTGCAGGGATGACTGGCTGCGCCATGCATCGGCCTGGAACGGCTGCGGGATGCCCTTGGTCTGGCGGCCCATGGGCGTGCCGAGTTTTTTCTTCAGGGTGTCCAGTGCGGTCACTTGTACGCGCAGCAGATCGGCGATGGCTTCGTGGGAATCAGCGTAGCGCTGGTTCGGAAACTTGCTCATCTGCGCGAGCATGCCGTCGGTGCTGTTCCAGCTGGCCAGGATCTCTTCGGCCAGGGCTTTCTGACGCTCACCAATGGCCACCAGCAGCGGGCAGTAGCGGGCTTTCTGCGCGTCGTCGGCGATGTCGGTCTTGGCGTCGTAGAGGATGTATTCGTAGGCCGACAGGCCCTGTACCACCACGCTGGATTTGGCCAGTGCGGCGCCGTCGATCTGCGGCTGGGCGGCGACCAGTTGCTCGACCTGGCGGCCCACGAGGTTCTTCTTGTCCGGCCAGAACTGCACCTGCCACGAGCGGTTGCCCTCAGCCAGCGGGCCGATCAGCAGCGGTTGCAACTCGGCCCAGGCTTTTTGCGCGTGGAGGAAGTCGGCGCGGGCGGTGTCCAGGCTTTGCTTGCCCTGGCAGTAGGCGAGGGCGCTGACGGCCAACTGGCGGTCGGCTTCGACCCAGCGGCTGTAGGTCGGCAGGATCACCTGCTTGGCGATCGCCGCCGAGGTCACTGCTTGCGGGTCTTGTGGCGAGCAGGCACCCAGGGCGAGGGCGGCCAGGCTGGTGAACAACAACTTGGGACGGAACATGTCGAGCTCCCTTCTGTAATTGGGGCGAAGCTTATAAAGAATTCAGGAACGCCAGCAACGCAGCACGCTGCTCGGCATTGAAGGACAACACATGCTGCTGCGCCGCTTGTGCTTCGCCGCCGTGCCACAGCACGGCTTCGAGCAGGTTGCGGGCGCGGCCGTCATGCAGGAACTGGGTATGGCCACTGACGGTCTGCGTCAGCCCGATGCCCCACAACGGCGGCGTGCGCCAGTCGCGGCCACCGGCCTTGAATTCTGTGCGGTTGTCGGCCAGGCCTGGGCCCATGTCGTGCAACAGCAAATCGCTGTAGGGACGAATCACTTGGTTGGCCAACTCGGGTTCGGCGGCATTCGCAGCGGTGGTGAACGTCGGCTTATGGCAACCCTGGCAACCGGCCTGGTAGAACAGGTTTTTCCCGGCCAGCACCTGCGGTGTGTTGACGTCGCGGCGCACGGGCACGGCCAGGTTGCGGGTGTAGAACAGCACCAGGCGCAGGATGTTATCGCTGACTTCCGGCTCGCCATCGGGGCCATTGCCGTTGGGCGCCTGTTTGCAGGCGACTTGGGCCTCGGTGCAGTCATCGAAGGGTCTCAGGGAGGTAGTGAGGCCCATATCACCAGAAAACGCGTGAACATTTTGTTGGTTGAGGTTGGGTTGCCCGGCTTTCCAGCCAAAACGCCCGAGTACGGTTTTTTGCTCGGCGTCATCCCAGACCCAATTCGCCCGGCCGACGAGGGCTTCTTTGTCGGCGGTCTTCGGCTCGGTATTGCGCAGGATGTCCGCGTCGCTGATGGCTTCGAGCAGGCCCAGGCCGATCATCGGCGGGGCGATGCGCGCGGAGAAGCGCGTGTCCGGGTGCATCGGGCCATAGCCGAGCTGGGTAATCTGCAGGTCGGGCTTGCGCAACTCGACGACGCTGCCGTCCTTGAACGTGACGTTGACCGGCGTGTAGTCGACCCGCACCTTGCCTTCCGGCAGTACGCCTGGCACTGCCATGTCCTGCAGTTGCCCACCGTAGACGGGCTCGGGTACCACCCCGGCTTGCTCGATGAGCTTGGCGTAGGGCGGCTGTTCCTGGATAGACACGGGGATCGACAGGCGCACCAGCATCGACACCGCATTGGCCGCGTCGGGCAGTGGCGGGTGGCCACGGCCGTCCTTGATATGGCAGTTCTGGCAGGCGTTGGTGTTGAACAGCGGGCCCAGACCATCACGGGCGGTGGTGGTGGACGGCGCGATCACCCAAGGGCTGCGAAAAAAGCTGTTGCCCACGCTGAAATCCAGGCGGCGCGTGGGCGACAGGTTGGCCGAGGGCAGGGAAAACGCATTCTGGTCGCGCTTGTTCACCGTCGTCGCGCCGCCGGCTCGCGATTCACCCGGCTCGGCCTTGGTGAAACGAGGGGCGTCATCGCAGGCGGTCAGGCTCAAGGCCATCAATGCTGCGCACAGGCGAAAAAGCGAACGAAACATCGAGTTTCCCGGACGAAGGCTGAAAATAAGGTCGCAAAGTCTAACAGGGCGGGGCGGATTGAATAAGAGCAATTATCGTTTGGTGGCATCCCGATTCATTCCCGCTAGAATGACCGCACATTTTTTTCTGGAGGTGGCCAATGCAGGCTCTCGACGCTTTGCTCAACCGTGTTTCCGTGCCGCGTTTGCTGGAGCCGGCACCGACCCAGGAGCAGCGCGATGTGCTGTTCGCCGCGGCCATGCGTGCGCCTGATCACGGCCAACTGCGCCCTTGGCGTTTCCTCACCGTGGAAGGTGCCGCCCGTGAGCAGATGGGCACGCTGCTGGCCGAAGCCGCCCGCCTGCAAGACCCCGATGCCCCGCAAGCTGCCATCGACAAGGCCCAGAACGGCCCGTTGCGTGCGCCGCTGGTGGTGGTGGTTATTGCCCGTCTGCAGGAGCACTTCAAGGTGCCCAAATCCGAACAACGGCTGGCAGCCGCCTGCGCGGCCCACGGCATTCTGCTGGCGGCCTATGCCCAGGGGATTGGTGCGGTGTGGCGCACGGGTGAGTTGTCCTACTCGGCCCACGTCGCCAAAGGCCTGGGGCTGACCGCGGATGAGGAAGTGATTGGCTTCCTTTATTTGGGTACACCGCAGAACCCGCCGCGTACGGCCGCGAAGGAAGATGTGGCGGCGTTTGTGCAGGCCTGGCCCGGTCTTTGACAATGTGGGAGGGGGCTTGCCCCCGATTGCAGTGTGTCAGTCACCTCATCTGTAGCTGACACATCGCTATCGGGGGCAAGCCCCCTCCCACATGGGTCCTGTGGTGTTTGTTAAACCTTGAACTGATCCATGAGTTTCATCTGCTGGCTGGCCAAGGCATTGAGCTGGCTGCTGATGGCCGCCGACTCGGTGGCCTGGCCGGTGAGGGTTTCGGTCACGGTGCGGATCGCCGAGACGTTGCGGTTGACCTCTTCGGCCACGGCACTTTGCTGCTCGGCGGCGCTGGCGATTTGCAGGTTCATGTCGCTGATCACCGTCACTGCATCACTGATCTTGCCCAAGGCCTGTACGGCTTGATGGATCTGCCCGGCATTGCTCTGGGCCTGGCTTTGGCTGGAGTGCATGGTCGCCACTACGCCACGGGTACCGCTCTGGATGCGTTCGATCACCAGGCGGATTTCCTCCACCGAGTCCTGGGTGCGCTTGGCCAGGTTGCGCACTTCGTCGGCCACCACCGCAAATCCCCGGCCGCTTTCCCCGGCGCGTGCGGCTTCAATTGCTGCGTTGAGCGCCAGCAGGTTGGTCTGCTCGGCAATGCTGCGGATCACTTCCAGGACTGAACCGATTTGTTCGCTGTTGACCGCCAGGGCTTCGACTTCGCCCACGGCCTTGCTGACTTCTTCGGCGAGGGTGGTGATGTCGCGGGTGCTCTGTTCGATGATCGACATGCCTTCACGCGCCGACTGGTCGGCGCCGCGTGCCGCGCTGGCGGCATTGGAGGCACTGTTGGCGACCTCGTGGGCGGTGGCGCTCATTTCGTTGGACGCCGTGGCCACCTGGTCGATTTCGCGGAACTGCACCTGCATGCCTTCGCTGGTCTGGCGCGCGATGGCCGAGGACTGGTCAGCCGTGCCACGCGCTTCGGTGATGCTTTGCTTGATCTGGGCGATGGTCGGTTGCAGCTTGTCGAGGAAACGGTTGAACCAGTTCACCAATTCGCCCAGCTCATCCTTCTTGGCGTAGGCCAGGCGCTGGGTGAGGTCGCCGTCGCCGCTGGCGATGTCCTTGAGCATGGCGGCGACGCTGTTGATCGGACGAGTCACACCGGTGGCGGTGAGCCAGATCAGCAGCAAACCGAGCAGGCCGGCAGCGGCACCGACCAGCAGGGCCTTGAGGGTGCCGCTGGCTTGGGCTGCGTCGAGCACGCCTTGAAGTTTCATGCTGTCGGCAAGCATCACGTGTTTGGGCAGTTTGATCACTACACCCCAGGCTTTGGCATCGGCGATGGGCTTGACCGGGTAAACCGCGTAGATGGTGTCGCCTTGTTCGCGGTTGACATAGCTGCCACTGGCGAGCAGTTGCACGATCTCCTTGCCTTCTGCACCGAGGGTGTCGACCAGGTTTTTCCCAACCTTGGCGGGCTCGCCACTGTAGGCAGCAATCAGGCCGTTGCTGGAAATGATCTCCAGGTGTGCAGCGCCGTTGAACAACTCTTTTTGCGCGGCGTCCGTGCTGGCTTGCAGGGTGTTGAGGGCGATATCGACACCGACCACGCCGATGACTTTACCGTCCACGATCATCGGCAAGGAGATGGTGGTCATCAGTACCGGTGTGCCGGTCACTGTGTCTTCATATGGGTCCAGCAGGCAGGTGCTTCGGGTGTCCCGGGGGCAGGTGTACCAAATGTTGTAGGGCGTTCCACTGAGGTTGAGCGTGGTCTTGGTCAGGTCTTCCTCGACCATGATGGTGTTCAAGGCTTCACCTCCGACGCGGTTCCAGTAGCTGGAGAAACGGCCTTTTTCGTTGGACGCGCGGGACTTGTCATTGGCGAATTCGCTGTCCTTGCCGTCCAGGCCATTGGGCTCGAACGCCAGCCAGATGCCCAGCACTTTGCTGTTGCGTTCGAAGGTGGTTTTCAGGCTCTGGTTGAGTTCTTCACGCAAGGCGCCGGGGTCCAGCGAGCGCTTGGTGGCCAGGTTGCGCAGGTCTTTGACCTGATCGGCGATGGCCGTGATCACGGTAAGATTTTCGCCAAAGGTTTTCTGCAGCAGCACGGCTTGCTCCGCTGCCTTGGCTTGCAGCAGGTTCTGCACGCTGCTGGTGAGCATTCGCGAGCTTGAATCGCTGATCAGATGGTCGTTCTGGTTGGTTTCGTAAAGGTTGATGCTGATGATCAACGCTATTACGCCCAGCAGACATAGCCCGGACAGCAGCACGATTTTCAAACGTATGGAGAGGGTGTCGAACATAGGTTCACTCGCGAATGGGCGTGTGGAAATGCATGCAATCCAGGGCCAAGTCCATTCAGCGCTATGTCTGAAACATCGGCGTAACAAATCAATTCATGAGAGATAGGCGATGGGCGGTAGGAAAACACCTACAGCCAGCGTCACACGGGCTGTGCGAGTCGTTCGGGGCGTGACCAGATCCACAGGTTGCCCAGGCTCATCCCGGCAATCGCCAGGTAGATCGGCCAGCCGTGGTCGAGCATTAGCAGCATCAGGATGGCGCACAGCAGCATGCTCACGGTGGCGCTGACCTTGGCCCTGCGCGCGATGATCTTGCCGTTGCGCCAGTTGACCAGGATCGGACCGAACAGGCGGTGGTTTTCCAGCCAGGCACTGAGGCGCGGCGAACTTTTGGTCGCGGCCCAGGCGGCCAGGAGGATGAATTCGGTGGTGGGCAAACCCGGCACCACAATCGCCACCAGCCCGATGCCCAGGCTGACGTAGGCCAGCAGGCCGAAGAGGATCTGTGCGATTTTCGAGGTGGATTGGGGTTTGCCGGTCATGGTGAAGCTTTTCTTGGAGGAAGGTTTACAAAAAGTCCGAACTTAAATGCGATCAAAATGTGGGAGGGGGCTTGCCCCCGATGGCAGTGCATCAGTCAACAAATAGGTCACTGACCCACCGCCATCGGGGGCAAGCCCCCTCCCACAGTTGATTGCATTTCAATGTGGGCGATCAGGCCAGTTCAGGGGCGCTAGCGTACGCCTGTTCCAGCAGCACGGTGAAGCGCACAAACGCATCCACCGCGCCTTTTTCCGCTGCGGCTTCTTCTTCGGCGCTCAACTCCAGGGCGTCGAGGGTGCGGGTGAAGCTTTTCCAGCCTTCGGCGCGACCACCGGCGGGCTCACCCAGGTGGCGGGCACCGAAGGTTTCGCTCAGGCCCAGGCCTACCGCGCGCTTGATCAGGAACGCAGCGCCCAGTTTGGAACCTTCGGATACGAACAACCAGCCCAGGGCTTCGGCCTTGCTCGGGTTCTTCAGTGCGCCCGCGACCGGGGCAGGCACTTCGGTATCCAGGTCTGCCAGGTCCAGCCTGGCGGCTTCGGCGCGGCACCGTTCGGCCAGGTCAGGCACGATCTTGATCAGTTCGGCATCGTTGTACAGGGGCACCAGTTCCGACTGGAACAGGTACTGCGCCACCACGAAACGCGCGAAGTTGGCCTGGGTTTCGAACGGGGCGTGGGCCTTGACCAGTGCATCCAGCTTGGTGTGCGGCTCGTGGGTGATTTGGTTCAGGCGCTGGGAGCGCAGGCTTGGGCGTTCTGCGGTAGGAGAAGCGGTCATGAAAAAGTCCTTGAGAAGGGGAGCGCCTTGTTGCCCTTAAAGAGAGCTGTTATCAACTAGACGAACAAGAAGACGCGGCACAGTAAAAAATCCTCACCTCGCCGCTGAAATTTCGACGAGGTGAGGGAAGCTTTGTCAGATGTCCCAGATCACGTTGATCGCAAAGTTGCGGCCCGGCTGGGTCAGGCGGTCGAGGTTGGCCGGTCCGGTCACAGCGGCTTCGCCGACACTGTCGTAGCTGCGCACGTCATCCCAGTTCCAGTACTTCTTGTCGGTGAGGTTGTAGAGGCCGCCGTTGATGGTCACGTCGTTGGTGACTTTGTAGAAGGCGGTCAGGTCGATAACACCGAACCCTGGGGTCTTGAAGGGCCCGCTGGTGTCGCCGTCCGGCGCGTGGAAGGTAGTGCTGTCGACGCGATCCTGCTTTTTCACCAGGGTCCAGCTCAACAGGCCACCGTAGTTGTCCTGGTCGTAGCCCAGGCCGAAGACGCCCTTGAGCGGGTTGACGCTGTTCAGCGGCTCGCCGTTATCGTCGTTGCGGCCGTAGGCATAGGACACCGAACCCTGGGTGTAGAGGCCTTGCGGGGCGCCGAATGGATCCAGGTTCAGGCGGCCTTTGGCTTCGGCCCCCTTGATGGTGGCGCGCTTGATATTGACGGCCTGGAACTGTTCAACGGTGCCGCCGACGACGGCGTTGTCTTCGTCGATAAAGTCGCGGTACTTGTTGTAAAACACGGCGATCTCGAAGGAGCCTTCGTCGAACTTGCCGCGAATCCCGGTTTCGATGCCTTTGCTGGTTTCTGGCTTGAGGTCGGGGTTCGGCTCGACGGTGTAGCCCAAGTTCAGGTTTTCAAAGCGGCCGTACAGCGCCTTGGCCGATGGCGTACGGAAACCTTCGGCATATTGGCCGAACCAGGTGTATTGATCCGTCAGGGCGTAAGTCAGGCCGAACTTGGGGGTCACACGGTGCCAGGTTTTTTCCTTGTCGCTCACCGGGTCCGCACCTGTCGGGTTGACGGTGTTGAGGAATTCCTGGGTCAGCTTGGGTTTGAGCTGGGTGTAGTCGTAGCGCACGGCGGGCAGGAAGGTCCATTTGTCCCAGCTGATCTGGTCCTGTGCGAACAGCGAATACGTGTTGATGGTCGGGTCGGGGAAGTCGCTGGACTTCTTCACGCTGTCAGTGGCAATCGGGCTGGGCGCGCCGATGGCGGTGCAACCGCTGCCGACGGCCACACAGGTCGCGCCGCCCTCGCGCGAGCCTGTGACTTTCTGCTGCTTGAGGGTGGTGCCATAGGTCACTTGGTGATCGGTTTCACCGAGGCTGAACGCTTTGTCTAACTGGGCATCGAAAATCCACTGTTTTTCCTGGTACAGCGTGTCGCGGGTGCGCAGGACACGACGACCTGACTGATAGATCTCGGCAGTGGTCTGGTCGGTCTTGGCGATCTGGTAATTGAGGCTGGTCTTGATCCGGTCGGCAATCGGCGACTCAAGGGCGAAGCTGTTTTCCAGGCCGAAACGTTCACGGGTAATGGTGTCGTTACCACGACGATCTCGGTAGAGGTTGAAGCCTCGGCCGCCGATGAACGGGCCGCCCACCGCGTTCTTCAGGTTGACGTCGCGATCATCCTTGTACTTTTCATAGGTCAGGCCCAGGCGGTTGTCATTGCCATAGTTCCAGCCGAGCTTGGCCAGCACGTTGGTGGTGCGCGCATCCTCGGGGTTGGCGCCGGTACGGGCCAGGCCGGTGGCGTTGTTGCCGTCGTAGGACTCGGTCTCATGGCCATTGCGCTGGCTCAGGTGCAGTAAACCGTCGAAGTCCTGCACGCGGCCGGCGACGGTGCCGGAGGTGAGCCAGCTTTCATCGGCGGAGCTGTAGCCGGTCTTCAGGCGTGCGCCGACGTCCTGGCCGGGCTTGATGATGTCGTCCGGGTCGAGGGTGAAGTAACTCACGGCGCCGCCGATGGCGCTGCTGCCGTACAGCGCCGAGGCCGGGCCGCGCAGGATCTCGACGCGCTTGACGATCTCCGGGTCGACGTAGTTGCGGCGGGTCTTGGCGTAGGGGCCGTTGAAGAAGTTGTCGGGCACTTCCACACCGTCCACCTGGGTGAGGATACGGTCGCCGTCGATACCGCGGATGTTGAATCCGGCATTGCCGGCACGGGTGCCAGCGCCGCCCACCGAGACGCCGGGCTCGTAGCGCACCAGTTCGCGGATGTTGTTGACGTTCTGGCGGTCCAGCTCTTGGCGATCCTGCACGCTGACGGTGCTCGGTACGCTGTTCACATCCTGTTCGTTACGGGTGGCGCTGATGGTCACCTGTTGCAGGTTGAGGGTGCTGCCCGCTGTGCGCTTTTCCAGGACGATGTTGTTATTGCCCAGCTTGCGGTAGCTCAGGTTGGTCCCCACCAACAGCCGGTCCAGGGCTTTCTCAGGCGACAGTGCGCCGCGCACGCCAGGGGACGACACGCCCTGGGCCAGCTCGGCGGGTAGGCCGACTTGCCAGCCGGTTACGCTGGTAAAGGCGTTCAGCGCCGAGACCAGCGGCTGTTGCTCGATGCTGAAACTGTAGTTGCCGTGGCTGCGGGCGGCAGGTTCGGCTGCCGTCGCGGTCATCACTGGTGAACCGGCCAGCAGGATGGCGGCGGTCAGCAACGACAGCACGGGCGAGGAGGACCGGCGGTTGAAACGAGAGGACATCGAAAGCGCTCCGGAAGGTACGAATCTTATAGTTGCGAACCGAACCAAATAGGAATCAGTTGCATTGGCTAAGACGAGACGTACCGTCGAGGGCTATCGAGTAAAAATAATTCTCATTTAGTTGAGGATGACCAGCGCAGGGTATTCCGACAACTTCGCTGAGGTGATGTGGGCCAGGGAGCGCACCACGTCCAGGGGTTGGTCGAGGCGGTAATTGCCGGTGACGGCAACGCTGGCGAGCTTGTCGTTGGTGTTGACGATCCAGCCGGGGTAGTAACGACGCAGCTCGGCGAGCACTTCGCTCATCGGGCAGTTTTCGAAAATCAGCCGGCCTTGGACCCAGGCCAGATCCTTGTTGGCATCCAGCCTGGCCGGTTGGCCAAAGCCCTTGGGCCCGATGCGGATGCTTTCGCCCGCGCTCAGGCGTACGCGGGCATCGTCGACGGTGTTGCTCAGGTCGACATCGCCGCGCTGCACCTGCACCTGGGCTTCGCCGTTGAGGTAGCGCACGGCGAAGGCGGTATCCCGCACGCTGGCGCGCACGGGGCCGGCGTCGATTTCCAGGGGCAGGCCATGGCCGGGCATGATTTCGAAAAAGGCTTCGCCCTGGTACAGGCGGGCGATGCGCTGGTGGTCCTTGATGCTGCTGGAAAACGCCGAATTGGTGTTCAGCAACACTTTCGATCCATCGTCCAATTGCAGGCGCTGGCGTTCGCCCACCACCGTGAGATGGTCGGCTTGCAGGCGCACCGGCAGGTTGCTGAAGCTGAACAGGCCGATCAACAGCACGGCGGCGGTGGCCAGCGGCTTCCAGTGCGGCTTGATCCGGCGCCAGCCGCTGGGCTTGCGCGGCGCGGCCAGGGCGACGGCGGCGCTGTGCACCGGCGCGCCACCCCAGGCGGCCTGAGCCTTGCCGAACGCGTGGACGTGGGCGGGGTCTTGGGCCAGCCAGGCTTCAAACTCGGCGTGCTGCCCAGGCGCTGGACACTGCAAGGCGATCAGCCAGTCGAGGGCTTGGTCCATAGCCGTGTCTTGCAACACCTCATGAGCCAGCTCATGGGGGCGCAGTTTATTCGGGTCCGTCACGGTGTTCCTCGGGTCTTCGCCACGTTCTATTCATCTTTCCTACAGCTTGGGTCCACTCTTCTGTCGGCTGAAGCTTAAGGCTGATCCAGTCTTTCGGCCACACCTACGCAAATAGCCATGATCAATTTCAGTTCCTTTTGCACGGTGCTCAAGGACACGTCCAACTGATCGGCAATCTCCTGGTAACTGCAACCGTGCAGGCGGCTGAGGATGAAAATCTGCTGCTGGCGCGCGCTCAACTGGCCGAGGCTGATGCTCAGGTGTTCAAGCAATTGCTCGGCCTGGGTTGCGTCTTCGGGGGTGCTGGTGGGGGCGGCGACGCTTTGCAGGATGTCCAGCGGTACATCTTCCTGCAGCGTGCGCGCCTGAATCCTGCGCGAACGCAAGTGATCCAGCGCCAGGTTACGCGCGGTTTGGTAGACGAAGGGTTCGAGGTGATCGATCGGCCGCTCGCTGAGGGCTCGGGTGACGCGCAAGTAGGTTTCCTGCAACAGGTCCTCGGCGGTGCTGTGGTTATTCACCATCCGCTGCAAGGTGCGTAGCAGAATCACCCGTTGGGTGAGAAAGACTTGGTTGAAGCGAGATTGGCTCACAGTGATACCAGACCGATTTGCAGTTAATGATAATGCTTATCATCAACTCAAATGGCAAGTGGCTATTTCTCTGGGTCTACATAGAACAAATGTGGGGGGAGGGCAGTGCGACGATTCGACTGGCCCCTCCCACAGGACCGCATTATTCGGCGTTGCACAGCGCCAGGCAGTTATCCAGCATGCGGTTCGAGAAGCCCCACTCGTTGTCATACCAGGCCAGTACTTTCAGCAACTTGCCGCTGACCTTGGTGTGGTTGGCGTCGAAGATCGACGACAGCGGGTTGTGGTTGAAGTCACTGGAAACCAGCGGCAGGGTGTTGTAACCGAGGATCTTCGAGTGCTGGCTGGCTTCTTTGAGCAGCGCGTTGACTTCATCGGCAGTGGCTTCTTTCTTCAGCTGCACGGTGAGGTCCACCAGCGACACGTTGATCACCGGCACACGCACGGCCATGCCGGTCAGCTTGCCTGCCAGTTCCGGCAGTACAAGGCCGACCGCTTCGGCAGCGCCGGTCTTGCTCGGGATCATGTTCTGGGTGGCCGAGCGCGCGCGGTACGGGTCGGTGTGGTAGACGTCGGTCAGGTTCTGGTCGTTGGTGTAGGCATGAATCGTGGTCATCAAGCCGCTTTCGATGCCCAGCTCACGGTGCAGCACCTGGGCAACCGGCGCCAGGCAGTTGGTGGTGCACGACGCGTTGGAGATGATCTGGTGGGATTGACGCAGGATGTCGTGGTTCACGCCGTAGACCACGGTCGCGTCCGCGCCTTTGGCCGGTGCGGAGATGATCACCTTGCGTGCACCGGCGCTAATATGGGCGGCAGCCTTGTCACGGTCGGTGAACAGGCCGGTGCATTCGAACACCACGTCGACCTTGTGCGCCGCCCACGGCAGGTCGGCCGGGTTGCGAATGGCACTGACGGCAATCCGGTCACCATTGACGGTCAGGCTTTCCTGATCGTGGGCGACCTCTGCATCGAAAGTGCCATGCACGGTGTCGTATTTAAGCAGGTGGGCGTTGATCGAGCTGTCGCCCAAATCATTGATGGCGACGATCTGCAAATCCTGGCGATAGCCTTGGGTATACAGTGCGCGCAGGACATTACGGCCGATACGGCCAAAACCATTGATTGCGATACGAAGAGTCATTGGAAAGTGCCTGTCGTCGATTTGTTGTAAGAATTACAAGATTATTCGCATAAAAATAGAAAACAAGCCTTTTTAGTGGCAATATTTTGTTCAATCTACAACGAGTGACCTGAATCAACTGGTCCGATGATCCAAACGACTCTCTGCCATCCCATGAGCTGCGGGCGTTTGATCAGCATAGACACTCAGGTCGCCACATCCGTTAGCCTGGAGTTCTACACATGCATCCCCGCGTCCTTGAGGTCACCGAACGGCTTATCGCCCGCAGCCGCGCCACTCGTGAGGCTTACCTTGCGCTCATTCGCGGCGCAGCCAGCGACGGTCCGATGCGCGGCAAGCTGCAATGCGCCAACTTCGCCCATGGCGTGGCCGGTTGCGGCACCGAAGATAAAAATAGCCTGCGCATGATGAACGCCGCCAACGTGGCAATTGTTTCGTCATATAACGACATGCTCTCGGCGCATCAGCCGTACGAACATTTTCCTGAACAGATCAAGAAAGCCCTGCGCGAAGTCGGCTCGGTCGGTCAGTTCGCCGGCGGCACCCCCGCCATGTGCGACGGCGTGACCCAAGGCGAGCCCGGCATGGAGCTGAGCCTGCTCAGCCGTGAAGTCATCGCCATGTCCACGGCGGTAGCGCTGTCCCACAACATGTTCGACGCCGCGCTGATGCTGGGCATCTGCGACAAGATCGTGCCAGGCCTGATGATGGGCGCGCTGCGCTACGGCCACCTGCCGATGATCTTCGTACCCGGCGGGCCGATGCCGTCGGGCATCTCCAACAAGCAGAAGGCCGACGTGCGCCAGCGCTACGCCGAAGGCAAGGCCAGCCGCGAAGAGCTGCTGGAATCGGAGATGAAGTCCTACCACAGCCCCGGCACCTGCACGTTCTACGGCACCGCCAACACTAACCAATTGCTCATGGAAGTGATGGGCCTGCACTTGCCGGGCGCTTCGTTCGTCAACCCGTACACGCCGCTGCGTGACGCCCTGACCCGCGAAGCCGCGCACCAGGTCACGCGCCTGACCAAGGCCAACGGCAACTTCACGCCGATCGGCGAGATCGTCGATGAGAAATCCATCGTCAACGCCATCGTTGCGCTCAACGCTACGGGCGGCTCCACCAACCACACCCTGCACATGCCGGCCATCGCCATGTCGGCGGGCATCATCCTCACTTGGGACGACATGGCCGACCTCTCCGAGGTGGTGCCGACCCTGTCCCACGTGTATCCAAACGGCAAGGCCGACATCAACCACTTCCAGGCGGCGGGCGGCATGTCGTTCCTGATTCGCGAGCTGCTCGAAGCCGGCCTGCTTCACGACGACGTCAATACCGTGGCCGGCAAGGGCCTGAGCCGCTACGTCCAGGAACCGTTCCTGGTCGATGGCGAGCTGGTCTGGCGCGACGGCCCGATCGAAAGCCTCGACGAAACCATCCTGCGCCCCGTGGCGCGCGCGTTCTCGCCGGAAGGTGGCCTGCGTGTGATGGAAGGCAACCTCGGCCGGGGCGTGATGAAAGTTTCCGCCGTGGCTCCGGAGCACCAGATTGTCGAAGCACCGGCGGTGGTGTTCCAGGACCAGCAGGACCTGGCCGATGCGTTCAAGGCCGGCCAGCTGGAAAAAGACTTCGTCGCGGTCATGCGCTTCCAGGGCCCGCGCTCCAACGGCATGCCGGAACTGCACAAGATGACGCCGTTCCTCGGTGTGTTGCAGGACCGTGGCTTCAAAGTCGCACTGGTGACAGACGGGCGTATGTCCGGCGCGTCGGGTAAGATCCCCGCCGCGATTCACGTCAACCCCGAAGCCCAGAGCGGCGGGCCACTGGCACGGGTCAAAGATGGCGATATCATTCGCGTCGATGGCGTCAAAGGCACCTTGGAGCTTAAGGTGGACGCCGAAGAATTTGCAGCGCGCACGCCTGCCACGGGCCTGTTGGGCAATAACGTGGGGGCCGGTCGCGAGCTGTTTGCATTTATGCGCTTGGCCGCAAGCTCCGCAGAGCAGGGCGCCAGCGCCTTTACCTCTGCCTTGGAGACGCTTAAGTGAAGCTAGCGCTGGTCGGTGACATCGGGGGTACCAACGCCCGTTTTGCGTTGTGGCGAGATCAGGCACTGCATTCGATTCGGGTGCATGCCACGGCTGATCACCAAAGCCCTGAGGACGCGATCAAGGTCTATCTCAAGGAAGAAGGCCTGCAAATCGGCGACATCGGTGCGGTGTGCCTGTCCGTCGCCGGGCCGGTGAGCGGGGATGAATTTAAATTCACCAACAATCACTGGCGCCTGAGCAAGACTGCGTTTTGCCAGGCCTTGCAAGTGGATGAGCTGCTGCTGGTGAATGACTTCTCGGCCATGGCCCTGGGCATGACTCGCCTTAAACCCGACGAATTCCGCGTGGTCTGCGAAGGCACGCCGGAACCGTTGCGTCCGGCGGTGGTAATCGGTCCGGGCACCGGCCTGGGTGTCGGTACCCTGCTGGACCTCGGCGCAGGTCGTTACGCGGCGTTGCCAGGGGAGGGCGGCCACGTCGACCTGCCCCTGAGCAGCCCACGGGAAACCCAGCTGTGGCAGCATATCTACAACGAGATCGGCCACGTCAGCGCCGAAACCGCCTTGAGCGGTGGCGGTCTGCCGCGGCTGTACCGGGCGATTTGTACGGTCGATGGCCACACACCGGTGCTCGACACGCCCGAAGCCATCACGGCGGCGGGCCTGGCCGGCGACCCGGTGGCCATGGAAGTGTTGGATCAATTCAGCATCTGGCTGGGCCGGGTAGCGGGCAACAATGTGCTGACCACCGGTGGACGCGGGGGGGTGTATATCGTGGGTGGGGTGATTCCGCGGTTTGCCGACTTTTTCATCAACAGCGGATTTGCCAAGAGCTTCAGTGACAAAGGCTGCATGAGCGACTACTTCAAAGGCATTCCGGTGTGGTTGGTGACCGCGCCGTATTCCGGGTTGACCGGGGCTGGCGTCGCATTGGAACAGGCGTTTGCCTGATCCGCATCACCTATAACAACAAGGAGGACCCCGTGAGCGTAATCAGTAAATCGATTCTCCTCGTCGATGACGACCAGGAAATCCGCGAATTGCTGCAAACCTACCTCAGTCGCGCCGGTTTCCAGGTGCGTGGCGTGCCGGACGGCGCGGGGTTCCGCCAGGCGATGAACGAGGCACCGTGCGACCTGGTCATCCTCGATGTGATGCTGCCGGACGAAGACGGTTTCAGTCTCTGCCGCTGGATTCGCCAGCACCCGCGCCAGGCGCAGGTACCGATCATCATGCTCACCGCCAGTTCCGACGAAGCCGACCGCGTGATCGGCCTGGAACTGGGGGCCGACGACTATATCGGCAAGCCGTTCAGCCCCCGCGAGTTGCAGGCACGGATCAAAGCCCTGTTGCGTCGCTGCCAGTTCGGCCAGGAGCGCAGCGGAAATGGCGATGTGCTGGTGTTCGATGAATGGCGTCTGGACATGATCAGTCACCGGCTGTTCCACGTGGATGGCGAAGAGGTGATCCTCTCCGGTGCCGACTTTGCCCTGCTCAAGCTGTTTCTCGATCACCCGCAACAGATTCTCGACCGCGACACCATCGGCAACGCCACCCGTGGCCGTGACCTGATGCCGCTGGACCGGATCGTCGACATGGCTGTCAGCCGCCTGCGTCAACGCCTGCGCGATACCGAAAAACCCCCGAGGCTGATCCGCACCGTGCGCGGCAGCGGTTATCAACTGGCAGCCAGCGTGGTTGCCGGCAATGCCCACTGAACTGCTGACCGAGCGCCGCCGGCGCTTCCCGGTCCCGCGCTCATTGCTGGGGCGCATGTTGCTGCTGACCTTGCTCGCGGTGCTGTTCGCCCAGGCGCTGTCCAGCGTGATCTGGGTTTCGCAGTTGCGTGCCACCCAGCTCGAAGGCCTGGTCACCAGCGCACGTAGCCTGGCGCACTCGATGACCGCCAGTGTGAGTTATTTCCGTTCGTTGCCGGTGGCCTATCGGCCGTTGGTCCTTGACCAGTTGCGCAGCATGGGCGGCACCCGTTTTGTCGTGACCCTCAATGACCGGCCACTGGACATGCAAGTGCTGCCGCAAACCCCTCGTAAACAGGCGGTGCTGGTGGCCGTGGATGAAGTCCTGCGCCAGACCCTGGGCGCCAACGTGCCAATCTCGGTGGAGTTCGTCAGCGCTGAAGACCTGCGCATCTTCAACGCCGGCTTGAAACTGGATGAGTTGCCGCGCTCCTGGGCGCATTACGCGCTGACCCTGGAACCCGTCAACCCGCCGGTACTGGTCACCCAGATCGAACTCGCCCCCGGCGAATGGCTGTACATCGCTTCGCTGTTGCCCGAGCCCTACACCAGCCTGGAAGAACAGGGCCTGCCGTCCCAGCAGGTGTGGTTTATCGTGCTGACCAGCGGCTTTTTGCTGCTGTTCATCGGCCTGCTGGTGCACTGGCAAAGCCGGCCGCTCAAGCGCCTGGCGCGGGCGGCGCGGGACATGTCCCTGGGCGCCGATGTGGAGCCGGTGGCCGAAGGCGGCGGCAGCGAAGTGGTGGAAGTGGGCCGCGCGTTCAATGCCATGCGCGAACGCATCAGCCGTTACCTCACGGAGCGCAGCCAGTTGTTCAGCGCGATTTCCCACGACCTGCGCACACCGATTACCCGCCTGCGCCTGCGCGTGGAATTGCTCGAAGACGAGAACCTGCAAACCAAGTTCGGCCGTGACCTGGATGAGTTGGAGTTGCTGGTCAAAGGCGCGCTGCAATGTGTGAAAGACACCGATATCCACGAGAACATCCAGCCGGTCGACCTCAACCATGTGCTCGAATGCCTGGTGGAGCCTTATGTGGCGCCCAACGGTAACGGCCGGGTCACCTTGGACGGCGCAGCGGTGGCGGCTTACCCAGGTAAGCCGCTGGCGCTCAAGCGCTGCATCGGCAACCTGATCGACAATGCCTTGAAGTATGGGCAGAACGCCCATTTGCGTATCGAGGACGATGGCGCAGAGTTCATCCTGCACGTCGACGATGAAGGCCCTGGTGTGCCGGAACAGCGCCTGGAACAGGTCTTCGAACCGCACTTTCGCCTGGCCGGCCAGCAGCAGGGTTACGGTTTGGGCTTGGGTATTGCCCGTAACATCGCGCACAGCCATGGCGGTGAAGTGAGCTTGCAGAATCTGCGTGAGGGGGGCTTGCGGGTGACGTTGCAATTGCCCCGGACCCTGGACTGAAAAACACGGTTGGGCAAATGTGGGTCAGACGCTTTGGCGCAGTCTGGCCAAATCCCTCAACGGCGGTGCCCCAAACAACCGGCTGTACTCCCGGCTGAACTGCGACGGGCTTTCATACCCCACCCGATACCCTGCCGCCGACGCTTCCAGCCCTTCGGCAATCATCAGCCGACGTGCCTCCTGCAAACGCAGCTGTTTCTGGTACTGCAGCGGGCTCATGGCCGTAATCGCCTTAAAACGGTGATGCAGGGTCGAGACGCTGAGGTTCACTTCCTTGGCCAGGTCATCGATGCGCAACGGTTGTTCGTAGTTGCCATTGAGCCACTTGATCGCCTGGCTGACGCGATGGCTTTGGCTATTGGCCACGGCAATTTCATACAGGCGATAACCCTGCGGCCCGCGCAGCAGGCGGTAGAGAATTTCACGATTGATCAGCGGCGCCAGCATGGCGATGTCTTTGGGCGTATCCAGCAGGCGCGCCAGGCGCAGCACGGCGTCGAGCAACTGGGGGTCGATGCGGTCCACATACATCCCGCGCGATGTCGGGCGCGTGGGCACGCCCATGGGGCCGGCCTCGGCGATCAAGGCGGTGAGCTGCGCCGGGTCGATATTGATGCGCACTGACAGGTTCGGATCTTCCGGCGTGGCATCGATGATCCGCCCGGCCACCGGCATCGCCACCGAGAACACCAAGTAATTGAGCGGGTCGTAGGCAAAGATTTCGTCGGCCAGGCGCACTTCCTTGCTGCCGTTGGCGAGGATGCACAACGCAGGCTCCACCAGCACCGGCATGAAGTCACGCGGCGTGTTGTGGCGGTTCAGGAACAGTGACGTAATCGCGGTGCCATAGGAGCCGTCTTCCCAGGTATGGCGATGCACGATGCTCGCCAGCTCGGCGCGCTGTTTTTCCGTCTCGGCGTCGAGGGGCATGGACTGATGTTCGGGCGACGGCATAAGGCGTCCTCTGCATGCTTTTTTGATGGGCTCAGCTTAGCGGCGGCTTTTCAAACAGTGTTAGGTCGATTCTGCACAATCCTTGCCTGATCCTGCGACACCGCGTGAATCAGGCAAGCGCCGGGGCTGTCAACTCCCTGAAATAAGGCGTTGGTCTGTGGAATAAACCGGCGGGCCGAACGTCCTGTCTACGCTTCTCGCAGGATTGTGCAATAAGCCTGCAGGAATTGACTAACCGCGCCCGCACCCGCGCCGTTATCTTTGATCCTGTGGCAACACGCCCTCACAGTGCTTGCCGAGCATCACTTCTCAACGGGAGAGTCGAACATGTCCACCCCCATTCCCGCGAGCCATATGGCCTTTATCCGCGCCCGCACCGGGTGCAGCACCGAACTGGGTGCACGCTTGAGCAGTTTGATCGAACCGGGCCGTCAGGCTCAGGGTTGCCTGCAGTTCTCGTTGCAGCATTCCCAGGTCGATCCCGATGTCTGGTTGATCTCGGGTTTCTGGAGCAGCGAGCAGGCGATGAGCGCCTACTTCAACTCGCCGGCCCTGATGATCTTTACCGAGCTGTTGAACGACATGGTCGTGCGCAGCATGGACTTCCAGACCTTCACCGATGCCTCTGCCGCCAATGCTTACGGCGAGTACCTGCAACTGGCCGGTTAATGGTTAGAATGGCCCACTTTTCCATTGGCCAGGACCTGCAACATGGCACGTAAACAATTTGCCCACCACGAAGCCGTTTCCGCCGTAGTACCGGGTGAAGGGGGCTACAGCGCCGCCGTCGCCGTCAAGGCACTGGATGGCATGGGCGCACCGCAGTTTCACAAGATCCTGAATGGACAGACGTTCAAGACTGCCTCCGATGCCGATGATGCAGCCACCGTGGAGCTTGAACGGTTGATCGGTGTGGATGAAGAGGGTCAACTGACCTGGGCGAGCGCCGCCAGCTGAACAACGCTGACAATCTAATGTGGGAGGGGGCTTGCTCCCGATAGCAGTGTGTCAGTCAACAACGATGTTGGATGTGCCATTGCCATCGGGGGCAAGCCCCCTCCCACTTTTTGACTGTATTTCAGTCAGGGTTTGCTGGCGCCTGGGCGGTACATCTTGAACAACGCCTCCGGCCCCAGCTGGAAGTAATCCGCCGGGCCGCCACCGCGCAAAATCGGCTCGGCGGCGGCGGTGTCGTACACCCCATCCTTGAGCAACCACTTGGCAATGTGCACCGCGACCACCTCGCCCAGCACCAGCCAGCTTGGTACCAGCTGTTTGTCAGCGCGCTGCAGCTGGATGATCTGCGTCACCTTGCACTCGAACGAAACCGGGCTCTCGCCCACCCGCGGCACGCCAATGATTTTCGACGCCACCGGCGTCAGGCCGGACAACTCGAACTCATTCACATCCGGCGAGACGGCCGCGCAGCTCTGGTTCATCTGCTCGGCCAACGGGCGGGTGGCCAGGTTCCACACAAACTCGCCGGTCTGTTCGATGTTGTTCAGGCTGTCTTTACGCCCGACGCTGGAAAACCCGATGATCGGCGGAATGTAGTTGAACGCATTGAAAAAACTGTAGGGCGCCAGGTTCAGGCGCCCGTTGCTGTCGTGGGATGAAATCCAGCCAATCGGCCGTGGTCCGACGATGGCATTGAACGGGTCGTGTGGCAGGCCGTGGCCGTTGGCCGGTTCGTAGAAGTGGATAGCGTCAGACATGGCCGGGCTCCTGCTGCGGGGTTCTGGGAGGCCGCCATAGTGCAATCCACGGCGACGAATTTCCATCGATCCTATGGAATTTGGCGACCCTGGGCGACTTCCTGACCAGGCCCCATGAAAAGGGCGGGTGGAATTTCGGCACCATTGGATCATCGGCGGTATTGGCGGCGGTGCTGGTGGTGGTGATTGCCGGGGCGTCGTATGCACAGCGTCGGTATGGCCGGAGCCCGGTAGCAGAGGTGTCCTGATTCAAAATGTGGGAGGGGGCTTGCCCCCGATGGCAGTGTTTCAGCTAATACAACCCTGGCTGGTCCACCGCCATCGCAGGCAAGCCCGCTCCCACATTTGTTACTGCATTCAACCGTTAGTCCGTGGTAATCCGCGAATGCTTGCGCGTGTCCTTCATGGTCACATAGACCACCAGCGACACCGCGATACACGCGGTCACGTACCAGTAGTAACCGGTTTCCATGCCGATGCTCTTGAACCACAGCGCGATGTATTCAGCGGTACCGCCGAAGATCGACACGGTCAGCGCATACGGCAGGCCCACGCCCAGGGCGCGGATTTCGGTCGGGAACAGTTCAGCTTTGACCACTGCGTTGATCGAGGTGTAGCCGCTGACGATGATCAGCGCCGCCATGATCAGGAAGAACGCGCCCCACCAGGTCTGGATCGTGTGCAGGGTGGTGAGGATCGGCACGGTGAACAGGGTGCCGAGGATGCCGAAGGCGATCAGGATCGGCCGACGGCCGACTTTGTCCGACAGCCCACCGACGATCGGTTGCAGGCACATGAACAGGAACAGCGTTGCCGCCGAGATGGTGGTGGAGTCGGAAATGCTCATGCCGACGGTGTTCACCAGGTACTTCTGCATGTAGGTGGTGTAGGTGTAGAAGGCCAGGGTGCCGCCCATGGTCAGGCCGACCACGGTCATCAGTTCCTTGGGGTGGCGCATCAAGGTGCGCATGGCGCTTTCCTTGGCTTTTTCCTTCTTGGTGAACGACTCGGTTTCTTCCATGCCGCGACGCAGGTACAGCGCGACCACTGCGCACAGGGCGCCGATGGCGAACGGGATACGCCAGCCCCAGTCGTACAGTTGCTCGGTGGTGAGCACTTGTTGCAGCACGATCAGTACCGCCAGGGCGATGAGCTGGCCGGAGATCAGGGTCACGTACTGGAAGCTGGAGAAGAAGCCGCGACGTTCCTTGGTCGCCATTTCACTCAGGTAGGTGGCCGAGGTGCCGTATTCGCCACCGACCGACAAGCCTTGCAGCAGACGCGCGAATACCAGCAGGATCGGCGCGCCGACGCCGATGGTTTCGTAACCGGGACTCAGGGCGATGATCAATGAGCCGAAGCACATCAACAGGACCGAAGCCATCAGTGCCGCTTTACGACCCGCACGGTCGGCGTACAGGCCCATCAGCCAGCCACCGATCGGGCGCATCAGGAAGCCCACGGCGAAGATCGCGGCGGTGTTGAGCAATTGGGCGGTGGTGTCGCCTTTCGGGAAGAAGGCTTTGGCGAAGTACAGCGAGAAAGCGGCGTAGACGTACCAGTCGTACCACTCGACCATGTTGCCGACCGACCCGCTGAAGATCGATTTGATCCGGCTGGAGGTGGAGCGTTCTTTAGCCGGCGCGGCCGCCGACCCCAGAGGCAAGGTGTTGGAGTTATCCATTGAAGGATCCTTCATCTAGTTGTTTTTATGGAGCGGCGCGAGCGCAGCCTGGCTGGGGCTATAGCAGGAGCTGTGCCAGATAGATGAAGGTCCGGTCTAGAAGGGTCTGGGGTTTATTTTGAGCGGAAAGTCGCTGATGTTTTTTAGGGGGATGAGCGGAAATCCGCTCATTCATCTTTCAGGAACATGTCCCTGGCCAACCCATGGCGCTGCATCTTTTCGTTGAAGGTGCGCCGTGGCAGTTGCAACTCCGCCAGCACCGCCTTGATGTCGCCTTTATGCCGGGTCAATGCAGCCTTCAGGCAATGGGCCTCGAACGCCTCCTGCTGCGCGGCCAACGATTGCCCGGCTTCGATCCCTTCTGGCTCCGGCTCGCCAAGGCCCAACACCTGACGTTCGGCGACGTTGGCCAACTCGCGCACATTGCCCGGCCAGTCATGGCTGAGCAGGCGCCCCAGTTGCACGCCGCTCAGCGGTTCGACGCTGCGGCCCAGGCGCTCGGCGGCGCTTTGGGCAAAGTGGTCGAACAGCAGCGGAATGTCTTCGCGGCGCTCGCGCAGAGGCGGCAGGCGCAGTTGTGCAACGTTGAGCCGATAGGCCAGGTCTTCGCGAAAGCGCCCGGCGCGGGCTTCTTCCAGCAGGTCCGGCTTGGTGGCGGCGATAATGCGCAAGTCCACGTGGATGCTCTGGTTGGAGCCTAACCGCTCTAACTTTTGCTCCTGCAGTACGCGCAACAGCTTCACTTGCTGGGCGAGGGGCATGCTTTCGATTTCATCGAGGAACAGCGTGCCGCCATGGGCGTACTCCAGTTTGCCGATGCGCTTGCCCTGGGCGCCGGTAAAAGCGCCGCTTTCGTGACCGAACAGTTCGGCCTCGAACAACTGCTCGGGGATCGCCGCGCAATTGAGCGCCACGAACGGTTTTTTCGCGCGTGGGCCGAAGTCATGCAGGCAGCGGGCGACCAACTCCTTGCCGCTGCCGGTCTCGCCACGGATCAGGACGTTGACCGGCAAGCTCGCCAGGTCGAGCACCTGCCGGCGCAGGTTCTGCAAGCCACGGGACACACCGAGCAGGCTCGATTCCAGCTGCGCCCGATGATCAGCTTGTTGGTGCAGGCGGCGGTTTTCGAGGATCAGCCTGCGCTTGTCCAGCGCGCGGCGCAGGCTGTTGAGCAAGGCATCGGGGCTGAAGGGTTTTTCCAGGAAATCGTAGGCGCCGTCGCGCATGGCTTCGACGGCCATCGGTACATCGCCATGCCCGGTCAGCAGGATGACCGGCAGGTCGGCGTCACGGCGTTGCACTTCGGCCAGCAGCTCCAGGCCGCTGAGTCCGGGCATGCGCACGTCGCTCAGGATGACCCCGGGAAAGTCCCTGGGCAGTTGCGCCAGGCAGGCCTCGGCGCGGCTGAACAACTGCACCTCGAACCCCGACAAGCTCAGCCATTGCTCGACGGCCGTACGAATGCTGGCTTCGTCATCGACCACAATCACCGCGTTCAACATAAGTCGGGTGTCTCCAGCGCGATAGGCAAGGTCAGGGTAAATACCGCGCCGTCGCCACGGTTACTGGCGACCAGGCGACCGCCCAATTCGTGCACGATAGCGTAGGAAACTGCCAGACCCAAGCCGAGCCCGTCGCCCACCGGCTTGGTGGTGAAGAACGGGTCGAACACGCTGTTGAGGTGCTCTTCGGCAATCCCGCCGCCGCTGTCGCTGACCGTGAGTTGCCACAGTTGCTGATCGGCGTGCAGGCGGATTTCCAGGCGCTTGCGTGGTTTGTCGGCCATGGCGTCGAGGGCGTTGCGCAGCAGGTTGATCAGCACCTGTTCGAGGCGGATCGCATCGCCACGTACCCAGGCGGGGCGGGCCAGGTCCAGCACGGTGCCGATGGCTTCATCACGCAAGCGTGCATCGAGCAGGTGCAGGGACTGGTCGACCACGGTGGCCAGGTCCAGGCGTTCGCGCAGGCCGCTGGGGCTTTTGCGCGCAAAGGTCTTGAGGTGGCCGGTCAGCGCAGCCATGCGTGTGAGCATATCGTCCAGCGGGGTCAGGGCCTTGTAGGCGTCGTCCACCCGACCGTGGTCCAGCAGTAACCGCAGGGTCGCCAACTGCATGCGCTGGGCGGTCAGTGGCTGGTTGATCTCATGGGCGAGGGCGGCGGACATCTGCCCCAGCGCCGCCAGCTTGGCCGATTGCACCAAGCCATCCTGGGCGGTGCGCAGTGCCTGGGTGCGCTCCTCCACAAGCTGTTCGAGTTCTTCGCGGCTGCGCTGGCGTAAACGGGCCAGGCGCCAGCGTTGGCTGAGGAACAGCGCCAGGAACACCAGTGCCAGCCAGGAACCGGCGGCGGCGAGGCCGGCGTTGCGTTGGTCTTCAAAGGCGAACTGGGGTTTGCGCAACAGGTGCAGGGTCCAGCCCTCGGCCTTCAGCGGCAGGGACTCCCAGATGTAATTGGCGTTGCCATCCGGGCCGTTGACGCGCATCAGGTGGCTGTTTTCGTCGAAACGTTGCAACGTTTGGGTGTCCAGCGGCTGCAGTTGTTTCTTGTCGTATTGGCGGGTGGCCTTGAGTTCGGCGAGGTCGCTGGCCGACAACGGGTGCAGGTTGCGATAACGCCAGCCCGGTTGGTTGGCGATAAACACGATGCCGCGTGCATCGCTGACCAGCAACAGGTCATTGCCCTGGGCCCATTCGCGCTCCAGCTCAGGGAACTCCAGCTTCACCACCATGGCACCAAGGAACTGCTCGTGTTCATCGAGCACCGCGCTGGAGAGGAAATAGCCCGGAATCCCTGTGGTCACGCCTACCGCGTAAAAGCGACCGGTGCCTTGGCTCTTGGTCTGGCTGAAATACGGCCGAAACCCGTAGTTATGCCCGACGTAACTGCTCGGCAAGTTCCAGTTACTGGCGGCCACGGCCAGGCCTGTACGGTCCATCAGTTCCAGGGTGGAGGACTGGGCTGCACCGTTGATGCGTTCGAGCTTGCGGTTGAGCAGGTCCTGGGTGCTGGCGTCCAACGGGCCTTTGAGCGCGTTGATCATCTCCGAGTCCAGCGCCAGCACGGCGGGCAGGGCGCGGTAGCGTTCGATCAGGGTGTGCAGGGAATTGGCGTACAGCGCCAGTTGCTGATTGGCGCGTGCCGCATCGTCCACCAATGCCTGGCGTTCGGCATGGCGCGTGGCCAAGGCAGCGGCCAGCAACGCACCGGCGATGATCAGCAGGGAATAGAAGGTCAGGCGCAGGGGACGAGGGATCACGATCATACGGTGATAGGCAGGCACGGTAAGGGGAGTGCACCATAGCATGAGCCATAAAAAAGGCGACTGGGCCATGGGGCCGCAGTCGCCTTTATCCTTGCGGGAAAGTGCTTACTGCACTTCTACCGCCAGGCTTTCACTGATCTTTTTCTGCCAGATGGCAGGACCGGTGATGTGGACGGATTCGCCCTTGCTGTCCACCGCAACGGTGACCGGCATGTCTTTTACGTCGAACTCGTAGATCGCTTCCATGCCCAATTCGGCGAAGGCAACCACGCGCGACTTCTTGATGGCTTGCGCCACCAGGTAAGCGGCGCCGCCCACGGCCATCAGGTACACGGCCTTGTGGTCCTTGATCGCTTCGATCGCGGTAGGGCCGCGCTCGGATTTACCGATCATGCCCAGCAGGCCGGTTTGCTCGAGGATCTGACGGGTGAACTTGTCCATCCGCGTCGCGGTGGTCGGGCCAGCCGGGCCAACCACTTCTTCGCGCACCGGATCAACCGGGCCGACGTAGTAGATAAAGCGACCCTTGAGGTCCACCGGCAGGCTTTCGCCCTTGTTCAGCATCTCGACCATGCGTTTGTGCGCCGCGTCGCGACCGGTGAGCATCTTGCCGTTGAGCAGCACGGTTTCGCCCGGCTTCCAGCTCTGTACTTCTTCCGGGGTCAGGGTGTCGAGGTTGACGCGACGGGCCGATGGGCCGGCTTCCCAGACGATTTCCGGGTAGGCGTCCAGCGGAGGCGCTTCCAGCGACGCCGGGCCCGAACCGTCGAGCACGAAGTGCGCGTGACGGGTGGCGGCGCAGTTGGGGATCATGCACACCGGCAGCGAAGCGGCGTGGGTCGGGTAGTCCATGATCTTCACGTCGAGCACGGTGGTCAGGCCACCCAGGCCCTGGGCGCCGATGCCCAGTTGGTTGACCTTCTCGAACAGCTCCAGGCGCATCTCTTCGATACGGTTCTGCGGGCCGCGCTTTTTCAGCTCGTGGATGTCGATGGATTCCATCAACACTTCCTTGGCCATCACCGCGGCTTTCTCGGCGGTGCCGCCGATGCCGATGCCGAGCATGCCCGGTGGGCACCAGCCGGCGCCCATGGTCGGAACGGTCTTGAGCACCCAGTCGACAATGGAGTCGGACGGGTTGAGCATGGCCATTTTCGACTTGTTCTCGGAACCGCCGCCCTTGGCCGCCACGTCCACTTCCACGGTGTTACCCGGGACGATGGAGTAGTGGATCACGGCCGGGGTGTTGTCCTTGGTGTTCTTGCGTGCGCCGGCCGGGTCGGCCAGGATCGATGCACGCAGGACGTTTTCCGGCAGGTTGTAGGCGCGACGCACGCCTTCGTTGATCATGTCGTCCAGGCCCATGGTGGCGCCATCCCAACGTACGTCCATGCCCACGCGCACGAACACGGTGACGATACCGGTGTCCTGGCAGATCGGGCGATGGCCGGTGGCGCACATGCGCGAGTTGATCAGGATCTGCGCGATGGAGTCACGGGCTGCCGGCGATTCTTCGCGCAGGTAGGCCTCGTGCATCGCCTGGATGAAGTCAACGGGGTGGTAGTAGGAAATGAATTGCAGGGCGTCGGCAACGCTCTGAATCAGGTCGTCTTGCTTGATCACGGTCATGAGTCGCGCTCCTCTATAAGGGAACATTCAATAAAGGTGGGCTCAGTGGGGTGCATCGGTCGGCTGAGTCCACCTTTCCAAGGCACGCCAAGTGGTGCAGGCGCGACGCTAAAAAGGCGCGGCAGTATAACCCGGCCCGGTGGCCGATACACCCGACTATGGTCAAACTGTCGCAGGCATGATTCCCTGTGCCACCCCCTTGTGATTGAGTCCTTCCATGCCTGAACTGTACGTCGGCGAACGCCATTGGTCGGTAGCCACCGGCAGCAACCTGCTGGATGCCTTGAACCAGGCGGGTGTGGCCGTGCCTTACAGCTGCCGAGCCGGCAGTTGTCATGCGTGCCTGGTGCGGTGCCAGGGTGAGGTCGAGGACCAGCAGCCCGATGCCCTGAGCCCGGCACAACGCCAGGAGGGCTGGCGCCTGGCGTGCCAGTGCCAGGTGATCGGCGATCTGCAGGTCGAAGCGTTCGACCCGCTGCGTGACGGTTTGCCGGCCCAGGTGGTGGGTGCCGATTGGTTGAGTGCCTCGGTGCTGCGCTTGCGGCTGCAACCGGAGCGCGGGTTGCGGTATCGCGCCGGGCAGCACCTGGTGGTGTGGGCCGGGCAGGTGGCACGGCCTTACTCCCTGGCCAGCCTGCCTCAGGAGGATGCTTTCCTGGAGTTTCATATCGATTGCCGGCAGCCCGGCGCATTCAGCGATGCCGCGCGAGCATTGTCGGCGGGTGATCGCCTGCGCCTGGGAGAATTGCGTGGCGGCGCACTGCAATACGATCCCGACTGGCAATCCCGGCCGCTGTGGCTGCTGGCTTCCGGTACCGGCCTGGGCCCTTTGTGGGGTGTGCTGCGCGAGGCGTTGCGCCAGGATCACCAGGGCGCCATCCGCCTGATTCACCTGGCCCATGATGCCGACGGTCATTACCTGGCCGGGCCCCTGGCCGAGCTGGCTGCGCGTCATCCGAACCTGACGGTGGAGCTGTGGACTGCGGCCGAGTCGGCCCAGGCATTGGCGCAACTGCGGCTTGTTTCCCGGCAAACGCTGGCCTTACTCTGCGGGCATCCTGTCAGCGTCGAGGCCTTCTCCAAGCGCCTGTTCCTGGCGGGACTGCCGCGCAATCAACTGCTGGCCGATGTGTTCCTGTCCCGTGGTTGAGTGCTGAATTCCACTGCCGTGAGATTCGCCATGACCGATGCCATCCTGCTGCAACGCGAGCGCGGACTGCTGACCCTGCAGCTCAATCGCCCGGACAAGAAAAACGCCCTGACCCGAGCCATGTACAGCCAATTGGCCCAGGCGTTGGAGCAGGCCGACGCGGACCCGGACATCAACGCCGTGCTGATCCAGGGCAGCAGCGGGTGTTTTACCGCCGGCAACGACGTCGGCGATTTTCTCGAACAACCGCCCAGCGACCTCGACAGCCCGGCGTTTCACTTCATGAAAAGCCTGCTCAACTGCCGCAAGCCGGTGATCGCAGCCGTAGCGGGTGCGGCGGTGGGTATCGGCACGACCCTGTTGCTGCATTGCGACCTGGTGTACATCAGCCGCGATGCACGGTTGCGCATGCCGTTCGTCAATTTGGGGCTGTGTCCGGAGTTTGGGTCGAGCCTGATCCTGCCGCGTTTGCTGGGGCACGCGAAGGCGGCTGAACTGCTGTTGTTGGGCGAGGGTTTTACTGGCGAACAAGCGGCAGCGTGGGGGATTGCTACCGAAGCGTTGGGCAGTGGCGAGGCAGCGTTGGCCAAGGCACGGGAGATGGCCGAGCGCTTTGAAGCCCTGGCGCCGGGGGCGGTACAGGTGAGCAAGCAGTTGATGAAGAGCGTGGACCGTGAGCAGTTACGGCAAGTGATCGAGGAGGAGGGGGCGCTGTTTGTGCAGCGCTTGAAGTCACCGGAAGCGATTGCGGCACTGTCGGGGTTTATGGATAGGCGTTAACCAGATGTGGGAGGGGCGGTGCGACGATTCGACTTGCTCCCTGCCACACGGAAAGCAAAAAGCCCCGCCATTCACATGGCAGGGCTTTTGTTTCTCAGCCTGTCACTCAGACCATTGGGTCGCCAACGTGCAGGATTTTCATGCCGTTGGTGCCGCCGATGGTGTGGTAGCTGTCGCCCTTGGTCAGGATAACCCAGTCGCCTTTCTCCACCACGCCGCGCTTGATCAGCTCGTCGATGGCTGCCTGGCTGACTTCATGGGGCGGCAACGACGCCGGGTCGAACGGTACGGTGTACACGCCACGGAACATGGCCGCACGGGCCTGGGTTTCGCGGTGCGGGGAGAACGCGTAGATCGGCACCGAAGAACGGATACGCGACATGATCAACGGCGTGTAGCCACTTTCGGTCAAGGCGATGATCGCCTTCACGCCCGGGAAGTGGTTGGCGGTGTACATGGCTGCCAGGGCGATGCTCTGGTCGCAGCTTTCAAACACTTTGCCGATGCGGTGGCTGGAGGTCTTGCTGGTCGGGTGCTTTTCGGCACCGACGCAGATACGCGCCATGGCCTGCACGGCTTCCAGTGGGTACGGGCCGGCGGCACTTTCGGCCGAGAGCATCACGGCGTCGGTGTAGTCGAGCACGGCGTTGGCCACGTCGGACACTTCGGCGCGGGTCGGCATCGGGTTCTGGATCATCGACTCCATCATCTGGGTCGCGACGATCACCGCTTTGTTATGGCGGCGTGCGTGCAGGATGATCTTCTTCTGGATACCGATCAGTTCGGCGTCACCGATTTCCACACCCAGGTCGCCACGGGCAACCATCACGGCGTCGGACGCCTTGATCAGGCCGTCGAGGGTTTCGTCATCGGCCACGGCTTCGGCGCGTTCGATCTTCGCCACCAGCCAGGCGGTACCGCCGGCTTCGTCGCGCAGTTTACGGGCGTATTCCATATCGGCGGCGTCGCGCGGGAAGGACACGGCGAGGTAGTCCACTTCCATTTCAGCGGCGAGCTTGATGTCGGCCTTGTCTTTTTCAGTCAGGGCTGGGGCGGTCAAGCCACCGCCGCGACGGTTGATGCCTTTGTGGTCGGACAGCGGACCGCCGATGATCACCGTGCAATTCAATTCAGTGGGGGTAGCGGTGTCGACGCGCATCACCACGCGACCGTCGTCCAGCAGCAGCTCGTCACCGACGCCGCAATCCTTGACCAGGTCCGGGTAGTCGATACCCACGACGTCCTGGGTGCCTTCGGTCAGCGGGTGGCTGGTGGAGAAGGTGAACTTGTCACCGATCTTCAGCTCGATACGCTTGTTGGCGAATTTGGCGATACGGATTTTCGGGCCTTGCAGGTCACCCAGCAGTGCGACGAAGCGGCCATGCTTGGCGGCCAGGTCACGCACCAGCTTGGCGCGAGCCTTGTGCTCGTCCGGGGTGCCGTGGGAGAAGTTCAGACGGGCAACGTCCAAACCAGCCAGAATCAGCTGTTCGAGGACTTCCGGCGAGTTGCTGGCCGGGCCAAGGGTGGCGACGATTTTGGTACGACGGACGGACATGCACAGACTCCTGAGTTCAAGCGCTGAGGAAGGCTACTATGCTCTTTGGTTGTAGTCATTGTTCGTTTGCACTACTTATCGACGATTCGCTTGTTTTCGCGCCGGTTGAATAGATGAACATCCTTGAAGATTTTTGACGAGGGGTCGATACACTGCACAAGACAGGAGAACCTTCATGCGAATTTTGCTCATTGCTGCCCTGGCCGTCAGTGTTGTCGGCTGCACCCGTTGGTCGATGGACCACCATTTGAACAATGCCTACCGGGCGTACAAGGTCGGTGATTGCGAGCGCGTCACTTTGGAACTATCCCAGGTCGACCGCGAGAGCCGTACACGGCGTTATGTACAACCGGAAGTTTCGATGTTGCGCGGGCAATGCCTGGAACGCCAGAAACTGTTCGTCGACGCCGTGCAAACCTATCAATTCATCATTAACCAATACCCGTCGAGCGAGTACGCCTACCGTGCCCGCGCGAGGCTGGACACCTTGCAACAACTGGGTCATTACCCCGGGGCGAGCGTGGCACAGCCGCGGCCCGCCTCTTTGTGATGGCATTCGTCATTCAACCACTAGCCCGTTGCCAGTCTTGGGCTATTCTTTCAATGTTCGTTTGTACAAGTTTCTATTCGAACGGATGCAGGGCCCGGATTCGGCAGCTGTCGAGTGACAAAATGTTGTCCGTTGTCACACCGAGATCCAGGGAGAGCGAGCAATTGCGCTCGTTCCGAATCACTGGCACGGCCAGAGTCATGGCCACTGGATGGCGATCTCACCATGTTTACCGACCGACGGATCGAGCGGCATCAACTACCGTATTTCCTGCAAGTATTTAACCGCGTCACCGACAAACCCATAGGTTTTTTGGGTAACGTCTCTGAAGACGGGCTGATGTTGATCAGCCAGTTACCGATGATGGTCAATGTGGATTTCGAGTTGTGTTTGAAGATACCCGGAGCTGGCGACACGTTCCATGCCATCGACATCACGGCGACCTGCCTGTGGAGCCATGAAGATATCAACCCGCAGCACTACGATTCCGGGTTCAGCGTGCTTGAGGCTCCCCAGGAGTATGGGCAACTGATCAACGTGCTGTTGCAGTACTTCAGTTTTGATCCCTTGCAGGCTTCGGCCTAGAAGCAGCGCGTCGTCGATGCGGCCGGGAGCTACTGTCCCTGCCGCAGTCGTGCGCTTTTTTTAGAATACTCCGGCTTTCTTCCAGCCCAGGTAGCGTGTCACCAGGGCCGCGCCCATTTCTGATGGCAACGTATCCAACAGCGACAGGCCGTGGGCGTTCATGCGGTCATGCAATTCATCCCGAGTATTGAGGTAGTCGACAGTACCGCTGTAGGCCAGGGCTTCGGGCAAGGTTTGTACGGGGGATTGGCGAAGTCGATCGAGTACTTCCTCACGCATACTCGCCACCAGCACCCGATGTTGGCGACTGATGCGCTTGACGGCGGAGAGCAGCGCCTCATCGTCTTCATCGCGCAGGTTGCTGACAATAATGACCAATGCCCGACGTTTCTGCCGGGCCAGCAGTTGGCTGGCTGCTGCCTGGTAGTCGGCGGTTCGGCGGGTGGTGTCCAGGTCATAGACCGTATTGAGTAACAGGTTCAACTGGCTGCAGCCCTTGACCGGCGCCAGGTAGCGGGGCGGGTCAGCGGCAAAGGTGCACAACCCCACCGCATCGCCCTGACGCAGGGCCACATAACTGAGGAGCAGGCAGGCATTGAGGGCGTGGTCGAAATGGGACAGCTCGTCATCCTGGCTGCGCATGCGGCGGCCGCAATCGAGCATGAACACGATCTGCTGGTCGCGCTCGTCCTGATATTCCCGGGCGATGGGGGTACGTTGCCGCGCGGTAGCTTTCCAATCGATTTGCCGCAGGCTGTCGCCTTCACGAAACTCGCGCAACTGATGAAACTCCAGTCCCAATCCTCGTCGTTGCCGTTGGCGTACCCCCAGTTGACTCAGCCAGTTATCCACACCCAGCAGTTGTGCCCCGTACAGGCGGGCGAAATCCGGATAGACGCGGGTGGCATCCTCGGCGTCGATAAAGCGCCTTGCAGACCAGAGCCCCAATGGACTGGGCAGGTGGATTTCGCAGCGACTGAACGTGAAATGCCCACGCCGCAAGGGGCGCAGGCGATAACCCAGCTCACTGCGTTCACCAGGGCGCAATTCGATGGACTGGGGCAGGTTTTCCACGCTTAGCCCATCGGGGACGTGATCGAACACCTGCACCGTCAGCGCCTGTGGGTAGTCATATTCCAAGGACAGGCGTACTTCGCCCCAGCGGCCCAGCGCCAGGCTGCCGGGCATCTGCCGGTGCACGCGTGGCGAGGGTCGGCGGCGCAGACGCAGTGCGTCCAGCATGGCCAGCAGCAACAGCGCCAGGAGCAAGCCCCACGCTATTGAGTGCAAGGTGTCGGGTACCTTGAACTGCAAGGCTGCCGCAGCGCCCAGCAGGATGCTCAAACCCAGCAGTACGCTAAGCCAGGCTAATAACAGACGGGTCGGTTTCATGGACGGGTCATTGCCGGGGGGCCGGAATCTGGTCCAGCAACTGCTTGAGCACCTGGTCGACCTCCAGCCCGTCTATATCCAGTTCTGGCGCAAGACGTACCCGATGACGCAGTACCGCCAGGGCACAGCCCTTGATGTCGTCCGGTGTGACGAACTCGCCTGCACGTAACAAGGCCCGTGCGCGGGCGCCGCGTACCAGGGCGATGGAGGCTCGCGGGCCGGCGCCTATGGCCAGTCCCGGCCAGCTGCGGGTTGCTCGCGCCAGGCGCACGGCATAGTCGAGCACGTGTTCATCCAGAGCCAGTTCACTGGCGATCCGTTGCAGTTGCAGCACGTCCTCGGCCTTCAGCACGGTGCGCAACGGTTGCACATCCAGCATGTCGGCCCGTGATGAGCGCGTCACTTCGCGCACCATATCCAGTTCCTGCTGAGCATCGGGGTAGTCCATGCGTACCTTGAGCATGAAACGGTCCAGTTCCGCTTCCGGCAGGGGATAGGTGCCTTCCTGTTCGATGGGGTTTTGCGTGGCAAGTACCATGAACGGCTGGCCGATAGGCAGCGCCTCGCCTTCGAGGGTGACTTGCCGTTCCTGCATGGCTTCGAGCAGGGCAGCCTGGGTCTTGGCCGGGGCGCGGTTGATTTCGTCGGCCAGCAACAAGTGGGTAAATACTGGCCCCTTGCGCAGCTTGAACTGTTCGGTGTGCAGGTCGTACACCGCGTGGCCGGTGACATCGCTGGGCATCAGGTCCGGGGTGAACTGGATACGCGCGAATTCGCCGTCAAAGCAACGGGCCAGGGCACGTACCAGCAAGGTCTTGCCCAGCCCGGGGACACCCTCGAGCAATACGTGGCCGCCGGCGATCAGCGCGGTGAGTACATCATCGATCACCTGATCCTGCCCGATCACCGCCTTGCGCAGTTCAATGCGCAGGGCCTGGGCCTGCTGGCTGGCACGTTGCAGAGAGTCGCCGGGCAGGGTGTTAGCGCTGGGAAATTCGCTCATAGGGCATTCCTGAGGGTTTGCAGGCACGCCACCTGCCGGCTGAAATCGGCACTGGAAAGCCGTTTTGCCGGGAGTGGGCCGAGGGCCTGGCTGATGACGTGAGAGGGTTGGCGCGTCAGGTGGGCAAGTACTCGCCCCTGTTCCGTGTTGTCGAGATGTTCAAAGCCGGGATGACGCCGCCGTGCGGCGCGCAGGATGTCGCGCTGCAAGGCCTGCAATAGTGTGCCTTGGCCGCTGCGACGCAGCAGGAAGTCGGCACTGGCTTTCAGGTGCTCCTGCAATTGCCGGCGTGCCTTGGGGGCGGGCGCCTGGATTGGGCCCTGGCGCATACCTGCCTGCCAGAGTGCCAGGGCAATCAGGGCAATGAGCGCCACCAACGCCTGGGGGAAATAACGCAGCAGCAGGGTGAACAGGTCATCCACGTTGCTGTTGAACAACAAGGTCACGGCAGTGCCCTGGGCCAGGTACCACAGCAGCCAGGCATTGTCGTGTTTGCCAATAGCCGGTGTTTTCCACAGGTCGCTGTCGGTGATCACCGTGACGCGGCCTTGCCCGACATCGAGTTGCATCAAGTGGCTCGACCTGGCGCTATTGGCTGAAAATTGTGCCCGGTGCTTGGGGTCGATGAGATTGAAGTCGGTGTCGAAACTGAAATAGGCCGGTGCGGTGTCGTTGTCGACATAGAGTTTGGTCAGGTCCGGTGCTTTGTTTTTGCGGGCCGGTGCGGGGTCATCAGGTTCATCGCTGAGGGCCTGGTGGATATGCAGGCGATCGAGCAGCATGTCGCCGCTCTTGCCGGCTTCTTCGTCCCACAGGGCCTCGGCGACTACCAGTAGATGGCCGCCGGACTTGGCCCAGTCCAGGAGTTGCCCTACCTGGCGTGGCGACATGTTGCCGCGCTCGCCCAGTAACAACAGGCTGTTGCCCTTGGCAGGCAGTGTAGTCAGGCGTTCCAGGCCATTGGCGTGTTCCACGGCCAGGCCTTGCTGGCGCAGAAAGTGTTCGGCCGCCAGGTAAGGGTTGGCCATGGCTTCCGGGGAGGGGCCGCGGTCCACCACTTCTTCATAGGGGATCGCTTTGCTCCAAGCGTAAAAGCCGCCCGCTCCAAGCAGGCACGCCATCAGTAGCCCCACCCACAGTAATGGCCGGTTCATTGGGCGCCTCCCGAACTGAACAGGGCACGCCAATCGTTGCACAATTTCTGCTGGGCTGAGACCGGGGGGAGGTGGTGGCCATAGGCAAGGTTTTGCCAGTGCCGAGTCAATTCATCACTGAAGGCCAGTAACTGCGGCTGCTGCAACTGGTGAATGCGTTGCAGGACCTGACCTTCGGTGTCGGCGCTTTTAAGGGGCAGGTTGAAATCATGCAACAACCTGCTCAGCAGGCCACGATACAAAAGGCCGAGGGCTTCCCGTGGCTGGGTAGACCAGAGTTGCTCGGCAGTGCTGGCGATATCCTCGGGCAGTGTCTCGGTGCCCAGCTCCAAGCCGAACAATTGTGCGGGTGATGGCTTCGCCGCTTTGGGTGTACGTGCCCCGCGCAGGCTGACAAAGGTGCGCAACCAGTCCCGATAGCGCCATGCCAGCAGGGCCACGCCACCGATCAGCAGGCTCCATAACAGTACTTCCAGGCCTTGGGTGACAGGCTTGAAAGTATTGCTGTTGAGGTTGTCCAGCAGTGCCTGCAGCCATGCCGGAAGTTTGCCGTCACTGTGTGCCTTGTTTTTAACGACGGGTTTTTCTTCGCCAAAGCGATAGCGGGTGACGGTTTCCGGATTTTTGAAGGGAGGCTTGTCCAGCAGCGATTTGATGGATTGGCTTGCGCTTTGGGGGGGCAGTGGTTTGGCTTCATCCGCCATGGCGGGCGGGTTGAATGACAGCAAGGTCAGTCCGATTAACAGCATTAACAGTGGCGCTGCACTGCTCAGGCGCTGGCGCAGGCGGCGGAATACCAGTTCCAGGTCCCACGCCTCCAGTAGGGTGCGACGATTGAGATAAAGGCTGAAACCACAGGCGACATAGATGGGCTCCCAAAACACCAGGATCAAGGCGTAGAAGGCATTGCTCAAGTGTTCCAGCCAGACCCCCTCGGAGCCGGTCGCCAGCGCCAACCGTTGCCAATCCCAATCCAGTTCAAGTTGTTGCGGAATGAATAGATAGAACAGTGCCATGCAGCCGAACCACAACCCGATTTCCAGGTGCACCCCAACGGTGGTCAACCACCGCGCGGCACCGGCATTGCGCTGCTGCAGCACGCCCAGGCGTTTCTGACGTGCCTGGCCGTCCAAACCTTCGAGCTGGCTGACCGGCATTACAAAACTACGGCTGAGGCTAAGTCGGCGCCAGGTCAGGCTGGCCAGCAGTTGGTGGTTAAGTAGTCTTGGCCATTCGCGCACAGCCTGTTTAAGGCTGGGCGTTTCGCCGAACAGGGCTTTGGAGAGGATATATAGAGGCAAGCGGTCGAAGGCCGGTTTGAACCACCAGAACAGGAACATGGCTGCGGATGGGTACTTCCATAGCAACGCGGTAAGCAGGGCAAAAACCGGCAGGGTCACCAGCGCCCAACTGCTCATCAACAGCAGGCGATGTTCCCGGGCCATTAATACCCCAAGGTCCATGGCCTCCCATGCGGTACGCGGTCGAATCGCCACGCTGGCATTACTCAGGCGCATGGCGAGTCCGTCCGGCAAAGGTCAGGTAAGCCGCCACCAGCAGCCAAAGTGCAGCGCCCACCAGGTATTTGACCCAAGGGGCGATCTGGGTGGTGGAAGACCAGTAGGCCTCGATAAATGCCGCGATCAGCAGGAACACCATGACACCGCACAGCAGTTGCACACTCTTGCGAGCTGCGAGCCGCAGGGATTCGCCACGGGTCAGTTGCCCCGGGGCGATCAACGCCCAGCCCAGTTGCAAGCCCGCGGCACCGGCGAGTGCAATGGCCGTCAACTCAAAGGCCCCATGGCCGATGACGAATGACCAGAAGGTCTGCCCATAGCCGATTTCGGTCAGGTGCCCGGAAATCGCGCCGATGATCAGCCCATTGAATATCAGGAAAAACACACTGCCCAGGCCGAACAGCAAACCGGCGGCAAATGTCTGAAAGGCGATACCGATGTTGTGCATTACGTAGTAGCCAAACATCATCCAGTCTTCGCTCGAAGCACGTTCGGCAGCACGCCCCAGCCGGCTGGCTTCGGGGTCATACATGCTCTGCATCTCGGCCACCTGCTGGGGGCTGACAATGCTGTAGATCAGGTCGGGAAACAGATAGACCAGCAGGGCAATGCCCAGCAGGCTGCCAAAGAACAGCAGGCTGGCAATCAACACGAAACGCCACTGGTCTCGTACCAGTCGCGGAAAGTCGGCCAGGATGAAACTCAGCAGATTCGCCGCCAATTGGCTGCGGTGGCGATACAGTTGTTGATGGCCGCGCAACGCCAGTTGTTGCAGGGGGTCCACCAGGTAACTGCTGTAGCCGCGTTCCTGGGCGAGGGCCAGGTGCTGGCATAGACGCCGGTATTGATGAGGGAAATCGGCCATGTCACTGGCCTTGGCCTTGCCGTGCTCCAACAACTTCAGCTGTTCGGCAAAGGATTGCCATTGGTGCTGGTAACGGCTTTCGAAGAGACTTTGCTTCATGTCGGCCCCAACAGGCCACGGGCCACACCATTGAGTTGCTCCACGGCGCGGGCCGGGGATACTTGCAGCGGCGTTGCAAGGATCGAGGCGAGCTCGTGTACCCGTTCGGCGGACAGTTCACCCTGGCGTTCCGCGAAGCCAAGAATCGCTCGCTGCTCACTCAGGTCCAGGGCAAACGGCAAGCGCAGTGCCGCAGCTTGAGGTACCTGGGGACGTGCCAGAGGCTGTTCGCGGTAGACCACCAAGGTGCCAGCGGCCAGGTCGCCAAGGCGTTTGAAGTGAGGATGTTGCAAGCAACTGATTGCGCCGAGAAAGTAGCCGAAAGGCAGCATGTCGACAAACCGCAGGAGGTTGCGGATCAGCGACGCCGACCAGCCTATGGGGGTGCCGTCGTCCTGCACGACCCGTAAGCCCATGACCTGTTTGCCCGGTGAGCAGCCCTGGTTGAGTACCTCGAACAGCACCATGTACCACCAACTGACCAGGAACAACAAAAGCGACCCCAGGCCGATACCAATATTGCCGAGCAGCGCCAACGGCACCAGCAGCACGCCCATGATCACTGCGCGTGCGCCGAGGTCGAAGGCAAATGCCAGCGCCCGTGACACCAGTCCGGCTGGGCGCAGCGGCAGGTCGATGCCCTCCGGGGTCTCGATCTGGTAGAGGGTATCCAATGGGGCTGATGGCATCGCGATCCTTGGCAGTGCAGAGCGGCTGGAGACACGGATGCTAACAGTGTCGGCGATGGAAGCAACTACCCAAGGTTTTGCTGGATGTTTGTACAGTGTAATTGGTGCTGGCCGCGAATACGACTGAACGCCTAGACTTTGTCGATCTTCAGCACAGGAATAGCCCGTGACCTCCATTTTCTGGTACGACTATGAAACCACCGGCATCAACCCGCGCAGCGATCGCCCACTCCAGGTTGCCGGCATTCGTACGGATCTCGATCTCAACGAGGTCGGCCCGCCGGTCAATCTTTACTGTCAGCCGAGCGACGACATCCTGCCCCATCCCGCCGCTTGTGCCATCACCGGCATCACCCCTGTAATACTGGCGGAAAAAGGTCTGGCCGAGGCCGATTTCATGACCCGTGTACATGCCGAACTGGCGGCCCCGGGGACGTGCGGCGCAGGTTACAACACGTTGCGGTTTGATGATGAAATGACGCGCTACAGCCTGTATCGCAATTTTTTCGACCCTTACGCGCGGGAGTGGCAGGGCGGTAACAGCCGCTGGGACCTGATCGACGTGGTTCGCACTGCCTACGCCCTGCGTCCGGAAGGCATCGAGTGGCCGCAGCAGGACGGGCGCGTGACCCTCAAGCTTGAGCGCCTGACCGCCGCCAACGGCATTGACCACGGCCAGGCCCACGATGCGTTATCCGACGTGCGTGCCACGATCGCCCTGGCGCGCCTGGTGCGCGAGAAGCAGCCCAAGCTTTACGACTGGCTGTTTCAACTGCGCAGCAAGCAACGGGTGATGGACCAGGTGCGCTTGCTGCAACCCATGGTGCATATTTCCGGACGTTTTTCTGCCGAGCGTCATTACCTGGGTGTCGTGCTGCCCCTGGCCTGGCACCCGCGCAACCGTAATGCGCTGATTGTCTGCGACCTTGGGCTCGAACCCCAGGGGCTGCTGGACATGGATGCCGCTGCCTTGCGCCAACGCCTGTACACCCGTCGTGAGGACCTTGCCGAAGGAGAGCTGCCGGTGCCGCTCAAGTTGGTGCATATCAACCGTTGCCCCGTGGTCGCGCCCTTGAATGTACTGCGGGCCGAGGACCGTGAACGCCTGCAATTGGATATGGATATTTGCCAGGCGCGGGCCCTGCGGCTAACTGACGCACAGGAACTTTGGCGCGATAAGTTGGCGGTCATTTACGCCGAGGAAGATTTTGCCCCGAGCTCAGACCCGGAACAGCAGCTTTACGAGGGTTTTATCGGGGATCGTGATCGGCGGTTATGCGAGCAAGTCCGGGCGGCTGATCCTGCGCAGTTAGCCAGCCGGCAGTGGCCTTTTGATGATCACCGTTTGCCTGAATTATTGTTTCGTTACCGGGCGCGTAACTTCCCCGATACGCTGAACAGCGAGGAGCTACAACGCTGGAAACTTTTCTGTCAGCAGCGTTTGGCAAATCCTGAATTCGGCGCGCCGAATACCCTTGAGGCATTTAATCTAGCTCGGCAGGAGTTGGCCGTTAGTGCGACGCCGTTTCAGCAGCAGGTGCTGGAGCAGTGGCAGGGATATGCTGAGTCTTTAGCTGCTCGTGTGAATCGGTAATAGCGGTTTGTAGAAAAGACGGACAATAAAAAACGCCAGCAAGCTGGCGTTTTTAATGGGTCGCGTATCAAGCGCGGACCAGGCGAAGCTTAGCCCAGCAGGGTAGCCCAGCCTTCAACCACGTCACCGCCCCACTTGGCTTTCCACTCTTTCAGGGTTTTGTGGTTGCCGCCTTTGGTTTCAATCACTTCGCCGTTGTGCGGGTTTTTGTATTGCTTGACCTTGCGAGCACGCTTGGTACCGGTAGTTTTTACGGCGCCACGTGGTGCTTTAACTTTCGACTCTGGATCCAGCAGCGCGATGATGTCACGCAGGGATTTGGAGTATTCACCCATGAGGGTGCGCAGTTTGCCTTCGAATTCCAGCTCGGTTTTCAGTTTGTCATCTTGGGACAGGTTCTTCAAACGAGCTTGCAGCTCTTTGATAGCTTCTTCGGTGGCACGGTATTCGTTGATCAGAGACATGTGGACTACCTTATGTAGAACGCTGATTGACAGGGAGAGTGGCCCAATAATAGTCAGGCGGTTTCCTCAAGTAAACATTTAAGAACGCATTTAGGTGAATTACTTTGAATGTTTGTAAAGGCGCTATGCAATCGAGTTAATTAGTAGGGGCTACCCCGCAAATAACCTGCTTAATTTTTCCATAATTGCCGCAGCTTGCGCTGTTCATTCATATAGCGCTGGTAAAACCATGCGCTATTAAGGGATGTGACCAGGTCGGGGGATCAGAATAAGGCTCATCGAATACTGCAGTTTTTCTGCACAATCGCTAGAATGGCGGCCTTTGCGAAGTTCTGGAGTTCCCCCCTAATGCGCACTTTTCGGCTGGTGATTGCTTGCCCGGACCGGGTCGGCATCGTTGCCAAAGTCAGTAACTTTCTGGCCTCCCACAACGGCTGGATCACCGAGGCGAGCCATCACTCGGACAATCTCAGCGGTTGGTTCTTCATGCGTCACGAAATCCGTGCCGACACGCTGCCCTTTGGTCTTGAGGCTTTCCGCGAGGCATTTGCGCCAATCGCAGAAGAGTTTTCGATGACCTGGCACATCACCGACACCGAGCAGAAAAAGCGCGTAGTGTTGATGGCCAGCCGCGAATCCCACTGCCTGGCCGACTTGCTGCACCGCTGGCACAGCGACGAGCTGGATTGTGAGATCGCGTGCGTGATCTCCAACCATGACGACCTGCGCAGTATGGTCGAGTGGCATGGCATCCCCTACTACCACGTGCCGGTCAACCCGCAGGACAAGGAGCCGGCATTCGCCGAGGTCTCTCGCCTGGTCAAGCGGCATGAGGCCGACGTGGTCGTGCTGGCGCGCTACATGCAAATCCTGCCGCCGCAGCTGTGCCGCGAATACGCGGGCAAGGTGATTAACATCCACCACAGCTTCCTGCCGTCGTTCGTGGGGGCCAAGCCTTACCACCAGGCTTCCTTGCGTGGCGTGAAGTTGATTGGCGCAACCTGCCATTACGTCACCGAAGAGCTGGATGCCGGTCCGATCATCGAGCAGGACGTGGTGCGTGTCAGCCACAGCGACAGCATTGAGGACATGGTGCGGTTTGGCCGGGATGTCGAGAAGATGGTGCTGGCCCGTGGCCTGCGCTATCACCTGGAAGATCGCGTGTTGGTGCACGGCAACAAGACTGTCGTGTTCTGATCAACGCGTTTAGATTGAAGAATGGAGGGCCTGGGCGTTAAATCGCTGCAGGCCCTTTTTCTTTGTCGGCCATTGAGGAGTCGGCGATGCGCGATCCACTTGATAAAGCCACGTCCAAAGCGCCGGCTACGTTGGGCGAAGGCTGTCTGAGTCGTTACGACCCTGACGCGCTGGATGCCGAGGATGGCACCGACTTTCCCGGAGCTGCCCAGCTGTGGGAGCAGTTGCAATTGCCGGACGAGCCGCAAGAGTCTTCTGAAAAAGACGCTTGAGCAGCGCCGGCGAATCCCCGTCCGACATCCGTCAAACCACCCGACTCAGGGTTGCGCTGCCAGCCACGCCACTTTGGTCTGCGGCGTGCGGCCAGCGGCCAGCAGGCGTTGCAGGGTTTCAATCCAATAACGACGGGAAAAATCGTGGCGCATATCCACGGGATGCAGCCCCAGTCGAATCACCGGGGCGTTCTGCCAGCGCTGTTCACGGTGGTCGCTGACGAGTTTGGATAAGCCCCGACGCCAGCTGCTACGGGCACTCCACACCAGGCCCGGGGCGTCGATACGGCTGAAGTCGGGGAGCCGGTATAGGTGTTGTGGATCGCTGGTGTAATTCAGCGGCAATTGGCGCAAGGCATCACGGGTGCCTTGGCTCATCAACCAGGCGGGTGCAACGAACCCATGAAGTGGCCAGTCGTTGCGGCGAAATACCTCGATGCCGGCGCGAATACGTTCCAGGGCCTGGGCCTGTGGCAATTTGTAGAACTCACCTTCGTGAGTATAGATGCGACGCATGAACCATTCTTTGGGCGTGCGCGGTGGCGGTTGATCATCGCTATGGAAGTAGCCATGCAGGGCCAGTTCATCGCCCCGCTCCAGGCGGCGGTCCAGCAGTCGTCGAAAGTCTCCTTGGGTGGACAGTGCATCACGATGATGAAAGTCCGGCACTACCAGCCAGGTGACAGGCACCGCTCCCAGCGCGTCAACGGCTTCGACAAACGGTCGGTAGTCGGCCCAGTTGTGCGGTGCCACGTCATGCAAGACCAGCAACACCGAGCGCTCAGCCATGGGAAAGCATCGGCTTGTGGCTGCCGAGTACCGCACGATAATGGCCCAGCAGGCTGTCGACCACCGCATCCCACGCATAATGCTGCGCCACATATCGGCGTGCCTGTGCGCCCAGGTGACGGCTGTCGGCGCTGAACAACTCGCGCACCTTATCGGCCATAGCCTTGGGGTTGTTCGGGGGGCACAACAGGCCGCAGTGCTCATGGACAATTTCAGTGAAGGCGCCAGCGGCCACTGCAACTACCGGGATCCCGCAAGCCATGGCCTCCAGGATTACCAGGCCAAAGGTTTCCTGGTCCCCGCCATGCAGCAGCGCATCGGCACTGGCCATCAACCGCGCGACATGCGGGGCAGGCCTGAACCCATCGATGACCGTGACATTGTCCGGCACGCTGGCAGGCATGCTGGAGCCTACCAAGAGCAGGTGATAGCCACTCCCCAGGCGTTTCATGCAGTTGAGCAGCACTGGCAGGTTCTTTTCCTTGGAGCCGCGCCCGGCGAAGATCAGCAGGCGCGTGTCTTCACTGACCCCCAACTCCGCACGCAACCCCGGGTCGCGCCTGTCCGGGGTGAAGGTCTGCAGGTCCACCCCCAGCGGCTGAACGAAAACATTCTTCACCCCAAGCCCCGTGAGCTTGTCGGCCATTATCCGGCTGGGTGCCAGGACGCGATCGAAATTCCCATAGAGCTTGCTGACGTAGGCTTCGACATTCGGGGTAAACCAGGGCCCCATGCGGTTGCGCACCAACAACGGCAGGTCGGAGTGATAAAAGCCGATCACCGGCACATCCAGCTGGCGCCGGGCATCCAGCGCGGCCCAGGCGGTCAGGTAGGGGTCACCCACTTCGATCAGATCAGGCTGTAAATCGTGTAGGACGTTTCGCCATGGCGCCAGGCGCAGCGGGAACCGGTAGCCTTTGCCGAAGGGCAGGGCGGGGGCCGGCACCTTGAATATTCCATCCTGTTCGCTCAGGTGTGCACCGGGGATCAGCAGGCTGTGGCGGATGCCCGGCTTGAGCGCCAGGCGCCGGTGCTTGGCGTCGAGATAAGTGCGTACGCCACCGCTGGCTGGGGCGTAGAACATGGTTATGTCAGCGATATGCACGATGAACATCCCTCCGATCCATTGCTCTCCCCTACGTGGACCTGAGGTAAGGATAGATGTTCGATCGGGATAGGTGTCGCTGCAGTCATCAGCTGGAAACGGGCCAGATGTGGGAGCAGGGCTGCTCCCACAAGGTTTTTTGCAGTGAGTGTCAGATCCGGAAGCTGCCCACCAGCTGTTTCAACCGCGCCGCCTGCTGTTCCAGGTCACCTTCGCCGTCGGCGATGTCCTGCATCGCGCGAGTCATCACGTGCAGCGGCTGCAGCAGCACGCATATCAGCATGCCGAGCAGGGCGATGATGATCACCACGGCAATCACGGTGGCGATTACGGCGGAGGTGCGAAATTTGCTGAGCATTGCGTAGGCATCGTCCTTATCCACCAGGGTCTGCAGGCTCAGGTCGCCGCCGACCACACCGATGCTCTGGCTATCTTGGCGCTGGGGGGGCGATGGAGATTCAGGGTTTCTGCTCCAGCAGGCTGGCAACCGCACCGGGTTCAGGGTTAATGGCGATGTTCTGTGCGGCGTTTTCTACCAGCGCGATACGTCAGGTCAGCCAGGTCTGGATACTGTTCGCGGTGACGTCGCCCATCTCGTGCAGGTAGCTATTGGGGTCGTCGCGTATCGCATTACGTTGCAAATAGTCGTTATAAAGGGTGAGCAGCGTAAATGCGGCGATGACGATAAGGGCGGCTGCAAGCAGGATTTTATGGCTGAAACGCAGATTTTTATTCATAGCTTGAAGGGGCCGCTAAGGTCTTAATATCCGAGACGCGTCCTTGTGGAACACGCGGAAGTGTAGCGTCAAAAAAAGTTTGATATTTCCGTTGGTCCCTGTAGGAACTATCTGAGCGTTTTTTAGACTTTGTAGGTCTCACATCTGTCTTATAGACCTGGCGATACTAAAGATTAACCATGGGTGACGAAATGCCTGACTCCACGCAACTCCTTATCGGTGCCGGTCTTGACGGCCAGCCCATTGCCCAGGCCATGCGCCTGGCCAACCGTCACGGGTTGATCGCCGGCGCCACGGGCACGGGCAAAACGGTCACATTGCAACGCCTGGCCGAAGCCTTCAGTGATGCGGGCGTGGCGGTATTTGCGGCTGATATCAAAGGTGACCTCTGTGGCCTGGGTGCCGCCGCCAGCCCCCAGGGCAAGGTGGCCGAGCGTATCGCCGGCATGCCTTTCCTTAATTACACGGCCAAGGCGTACCCCGTGACGCTGTGGGACATCCACGGGCAGTCCGGTCATCCGCTGCGCACCACCATCAGCGAAATGGGGCCGTTGTTGCTCGGCAGTTTGCTGGAGCTCACCGATAGCCAGCAGTCGGCCCTTTACGCGGCGTTCAAGGTGGCGGATCGCGAGGGCCTGTTGCTGCTGGACCTCAAGGACCTCAAGGCCCTGCTCAACCACCTGCGCTATCACCCGGAGTTGCTCGGCGAAGACGCGGCGCTGATGACTACTGGCTCCAGCCAGGCGCTGTTGCGGCGTCTGGCAGTATTGGAGCAACAGGGCGCCGAGGCCTTGTTTGGCGAGCCGGCCCTGCAGCTTGAAGACATCTTGCAGCCCACCAGCGACGGGCGCGGACGTATCCATCTGCTGGACGCCAGCCGCCTGGTGCATGAAGCGCCGAAGGTGTACGCGACCTTCCTGTTGTGGCTGTTGGCGGAATTGTTCGAGCAACTGCCGGAGCGCGGCGATGCCGACAAACCGTTGCTGGCGCTGTTTTTCGACGAGGCGCATTTATTGTTCGCGGATACGCCCAAGGCTTTGCAAGAACGATTGGAGCAAGTGGTGCGACTGATTCGTTCCAAGGGTGTGGGGGTGTATTTCGTTACCCAATCGCCGGGCGACCTGCCAGACACCGTGCTGGCGCAACTGGGTTTGCGGGTCCAGCATGGCCTGCGGGCGTTCACTACGAAAGAACAGAAATCCTTGCGGGCGGTAGCAGACGGGTTCCGGCCGAACCCGGCGTTTGATGCTTTATCGGTGTTGACCGAGTTGGGCACCGGAGAGGCATTGGTGGGCACCTTGCAGGAAAAAGGTACGCCGGAAGTCGTCCAACGCGTACTGGTCGCGCCGCCGCAATCGCGAATCGGGCCGCTGAGCGCCGCTGAGCGCGCCACATTGGTGGCCAGTTCGCCGTTGCAGGGGCGCTATGACAAGCCGATTGATCGCGAGTCGGCCTATGAAGTATTGATGGCGCGCAAGGCGCTTGGACCGACCGAAGAGGCCAGGCAGTCCGACGAGGAGCCTAGCTTCACTGACAAGGCCGGGGCGTTTCTGGGAACCACCGCAGGCAAGGCGCTGAAATCCGCGATGCAGCAGGCGGCCAATCAGATGGGGCGCCAACTGGTGCGTGGCTTGCTGGGGTCTTTGCTGGGAGGTAGTAAGCGCAAGTAGCGGTTCAGGGTTTGGGCTTGCCATGGGCGGCCAGCCGCTCAAGTGCCGCGCGCAAGCCCGGATCGCTGATCCCGTCGGCCGTGGCCTGAATCGTCTCGGCCGCCGTCTCCGACAAGTCCATCGTGTGGCCCGCCGCGCCTTGCTGCACGGTCGGCGGCTGCACCTTGAACTGGATGCGCGTCAAGCTGGCGAACTCATCGAATGCCATCAATTGACGCTGCAGGCGTTTTTGCTGATAGCGCAAGCGGGTCGCCCAGTGGCCATCTGTGACAATCAGCAGCAGGTTGCCTTCACGCCAGGACGCCACATGGCAGTGTTCGCGGGCGGCCGGTTGCAGTTGGCTTTCGAGCAGGCGTTGCAAGTGGCCCAAGCGTTGCGCATGGCCAAAGATGGCTTTCAACGGCTTGGCTTCGCGAAGCAACACGCTGGGCGCGCGGGCTGTAAGAGGGCGAAATGCCATGATTGGACACCTTAAGTAACAGAGCGGCCATCTTAGCAGAAAGCGTCTACGCGGCCCCGGGCAATGCATTGCCGGGGCTTTATCCACAAAATCAATGAGCTCCACGGGTTGAAGTTCGCGCAAAAGCCCTTATTTTAAACAATCCCTCTCACAGCCCCTTGCCCGCCTCGGGGAACAACGCCACTTTCCTCACCCACGATTCCGGGTAGAATGCGCGTTCGCATGCGGCCGTGAGGGCTGCTCGGGCCACTCACGGTGCGCCCTCCATCCCTATGTGTGGAAGAACCTGCCGATATGTTTGCGCCTTTGTTAAAGAAACTTTTTGGAAGCAAGAATGAGCGCGAAGTCAAACGCATGCTCAAGACGGTGCAGCTGGTCAATGCCTTCGAAGAGCAGATGGTTGCCCTTTCGGACGAGCAATTGCGCGCCAAGACCGAAGAGTTCAAGGCCCGCATAGCCAAAGGTGAAACCCTCGACAAGCTGCTTCCCGAAGCCTTTGCGGTTGCTCGTGAAGCCGGTAAGCGTGTCATGGGCATGCGCCACTTCGACGTCCAGTTGATCGGCGGCATGACCTTGCATGAAGGCATGATTGCCGAAATGCGTACCGGTGAAGGCAAGACCCTGGTAGCCACCCTGGGTGTTTACCTCAACGCACTGTCCGGCAAGGGCGTGCACGTTGTGACGGTGAACGACTACCTGGCTCGCCGGGACGCCAACTGGATGCGCCCGCTGTATGAATTCCTCGGCCTGACCGTCGGCGTGGTAACGCCGTTCCAGCCGCCGGAAGAGAAGCGCGCCGCCTACGCCGCCGACATCACCTACGGTACCAACAACGAATTCGGTTTCGACTACCTGCGCGACAACATGGCGTTCAGCATGGAAGAAAAATTCCAGCGCGAACTCAACTTTGCCGTGATCGACGAAGTGGACTCCATCCTCATCGACGAAGCCCGTACCCCGCTGATTATCTCCGGCCAGGCCGAAGACAGCTCGCGCCTGTACACCGAGATCAACAAGTTGATCCCGCGTCTTGAGCAGCACATCGAGGAAGTGGAAGGCGTGGTGACCAAAGAAGGTCACTTCACCATCGACGAGAAGACCCGCCAGGTCGAACTCAACGAAGCCGGTCACCAGTTCGTCGAAGACATGCTGACCCAGATCGGCCTGCTGGCTGAAGGCGAAAGCCTCTACTCGGCCCACAACCTGGGCCTGTTGACCCACGTGTATGCCGGCCTGCGCGCCCACAAGCTGTTCCATCGCAACGTCGAATACATCGTGCAGGATGGCCAGGTCGTACTGGTCGACGAACACACCGGGCGTACCATGCCGGGCCGTCGTCTGTCCGAGGGCCTGCACCAGGCCATCGAAGCCAAGGAAGTGCTCAACATCCAGGCCGAGAGCCAGACGTTGGCGTCCACCACCTTCCAGAACTACTTCCGCCTTTACAACAAGCTGTCCGGCATGACCGGTACCGCCGACACCGAAGCGTTCGAATTCCACCAGATCTACGGTCTGTCGGTGGTGGTTATCCCGCCGAACAAGCCGCTGGCCCGTAAAGACTTCAACGACCTGGTGTTCCTGACCGCCGAAGAGAAATACGCGGCGATCATCAACGACATCAAGGACGGCATGGCCCAAGGTCGCCCTATCCTGGTGGGTACCGCTACCATCGAGACTTCCGAGCACGTGTCCAACCTGCTCAACAAGGAAGGTATCGAGCACAAGGTCCTCAACGCCAAGTTCCACGAAAAAGAAGCCGAGATCATCGCCCAGGCCGGTCGCCCAGGCGCGCTGACCATCGCCACCAACATGGCCGGTCGTGGTACCGACATCCTGTTGGGCGGTAACTGGGAAGTGGAAGTGGCCTCGCTGGACAACCCGACCCCCGAGCAGATCGCCCAGATCAAGGCAGACTGGCAGAAACGCCACCAGGCCGTGCTGGAATCCGGTGGCTTGCAGGTGATCGCGTCCGAGCGTCACGAATCCCGTCGTATCGACAACCAGTTGCGCGGTCGTGCCGGCCGTCAGGGTGACGCCGGTTCCAGCCGTTTCTACCTGTCCCTGGAAGACAGCCTGATGCGTATCTTCGCCTCGGATCGGGTGAAGAACTTCATGAAGGCCCTGGGCATGCAGTCCGGTGAAGCGATCGAGCACCGCATGGTGACCAATGCCATCGAGAAGGCCCAGCGCAAGGTAGAAGGCCGTAACTTCGACATTCGTAAGCAACTGCTCGAGTTCGATGACGTCAACAACGAACAGCGTAAAGTGATCTATCACATGCGTAACACGTTGCTGGCCGCCGACAACATTGGCGAGACCATCGCCGATTTCCGTCAGGACGTGCTCAACGCCACCGTCAGCGCACATATCCCGCCACAATCGCTGCCTGAGCAGTGGGACGTCGCCGGTCTGGAAGCGGCGTTGAAGAGCGACTTCGGTGTCGACTTGCCGGTCCAGCAGTGGCTCGACGAAGACGACCACTTGTACGAAGAGACCCTGCGCGAGAAGCTCATGACCGAGCTGCTGGCCGCGTACAACGAGAAAGAAGAGCAGGCGAGTGCCGAAGCACTGCGCACCTTCGAGAAGCAAATCGTACTGCGTGTGCTGGACGACCTGTGGAAAGACCACCTGTCGACCATGGACCACCTGCGTCACGGTATCCACCTGCGTGGCTATGCCCAGAAGAACCCGAAGCAGGAGTACAAGCGCGAGTCGTTCACGCTGTTCTCTGAGTTGCTGGATTCGATCAAGCGCGATTCGATTCGCGTGCTGTCCCACGTTCAGGTGCGTCGCGAAGACCCGATCGAGGAAGAAGCTCGCCTGCGCCAGGAAGCCGAGGCACTGGCTGCGCGCTTGCAGTTCCAGCACGACGAGGCACCTGGCCTGGAAGCGCCTGAAGTATTGGGTGAAGAGGTCGATGTGGTCCTGGCCCAGACCCCGGTTCGCAACGAGCAGAAGCTGGGCCGCAACGAACTGTGCTATTGCGGTTCGGGCAAGAAATTCAAACACTGCCACGGCCAGATCGAATAAGATTTTCGCCTGACGCTGCTACACCCCGCGCCGCGACCGGCCCCTGCCGTCGCGGCGTTTTGCCATTAATTTCACCGTCGATCACGACGGCACAGACATCACCTATATTTAAGGAGCGCATTCATGGCTGTTGGTCTTGGTCCTTTGCCCACATTGCACCCGGTTGCCGGGTTTGAGCTCGGTATCGCTTCGGCCGGCATCAAGCGCCCAGGGCGCAAGGATGTGGTGGTGATGCGCTGTGCCGAAGGCTCGACCGTTGCGGGCGTGTTCACCCTCAACGCCTTCTGTGCCGCGCCGGTGATCCTGGCCAAGCAGCGTGTTGCCGGCTCGATCCGTTACCTGCTGACCAACACCGGCAATGCCAACGCCGGTACCGGCGAGCCTGGACTGGTCGCCGCTGCGCGCACCTGCGCCAAGCTGGCCCAACTGGCCGGTGTGGACGCCAGCCAGGTGCTGCCTTACTCCACGGGCGTCATCGGTGAGCCGCTGCCGGTCGAGAAAATCGAAGGCGCCCTGCAAGCCGCGCTGGATGACTTGTCTGTGGATAACTGGGCAGCTGCCGCCACCGGCATCATGACCACCGATACCCTGCCAAAAGGCGCGAGCCGCCAGTTCGTTCACGACGGTGTGACGGTTACCGTGACCGGTATCAGCAAGGGCGCGGGCATGATTCGCCCGAACATGGCCACCATGCTTGGCTACATCGCCACTGACGCCAAGGTTTCCCGCGATGTGCTGCACAGTCTGATCCTGGACGGTGCCAACAAGTCGTTCAACCGCATCACCATTGATGGCGATACGTCCACCAATGACTGCTGCATGCTGATCGCCACCGGCCAGGCCAACCTGCCGGAAATCACCGAGGCCAGCGGCCCGCTGTTCGCGGCGCTGAAGCAGGCGGTGTTCGAGGTGTGCATGGACGTGGCCCAGGCCATCGTGCGTGACGGTGAAGGCGCGACCAAGTTCGTGACCGTTGAAGTCAACGGCGGCGGCAACCACCAGGAATGCCTGGATGTCGGCTACACCGTGGCCCACTCGCCGCTGATCAAGACCGCGCTGTTCGCCTCCGATCCGAACTGGGGTCGCATTCTGGCTGCCGTCGGCCGTGCCGGCGTGCCGGACCTGGACGTGAGCAAGATCGACGTGTTCCTGGGCGACGTGTGCATTGCCAGCCGTGGCGCCCGCGCCGAAACCTACACCGAAGCCCAGGGCTCGGCGGTGATGCAGCAGGAAGAGATCACCATCCGCATCGAACTCGGTCGCGGTGAGTGCAGCGAAACCATCTGGACCACCGACCTGTCCCACGAGTACGTGAAGATCAATGCGGAATACCGCACATGATAGAAGAGGATAAGCGCGGTGAAACGAGTGCATGTAGCAGCAGCGGTGATCCGCGGTGTCGACGGCAGGATCCTGCTGGCGCGCCGTGCCGATACCCAGCATCAGGGCGGCCTGTGGGAGTTTCCCGGTGGCAAGGTGGAGGCCGATGAGTCGGTCGCCACGGCCCTGTCCCGTGAGTTGCAGGAAGAACTGGGCATCCAGGTCACCACGGCGAGACCGCTGATCAAGGTGCAGCATGACTACCCGGACAAACAGGTGTTGCTGGATGTCTGGGAAGTCTCGGCCTTTACCGGCGAGCCCCACGGTGCCGAGGGACAACCGCTGGAGTGGGTGGCCCCGCGCGATCTGCCCAACTATGAGTTCCCAGCGGCCAATGCGCCGATTGTGGCTGCTGCACGCTTGCCCGCCGACTACCTGATCACGCCGGGCGAGCTGGAAACGCCGACGCTCTTGCGCGGGATTCAGAAGGCTGTCGCCGGCGGTATCAAGCTGATCCAGCTGCGGGCGCCCAACGGTTACGATCCCAAATACCGCGACCTCGCGGTAGATGCGGTGGGCCTGTGCGCCGGTAAGGCGCAGTTGATGCTCAAGGGGCCGTTTGAATGGCTCGGGGACTTCCCGGCGGCCGGCTGGCATATGACCTCGGCCCAACTGCGCAAATATGCGAGCAAAGGTCGACCATTGCCGAAGGACCGCTGGTTGGGGGCGTCATGCCATAACGCGGAAGAACTGGCGTTGGCGGAATTGATGGACGTGGACTTTGTCACGCTGTCGCCGGTGCAGCCGACCCAGACCCATCCCGATGCCCAGCCGTTGGGCTGGGAGCCGGCAGCGGAGTTGATCCGTGGGTTCAGCAAGCCGGTGTTTCTGTTGGGTGGGGTAGGGCCTGCGCAGCGGGAGCAGGCGTGGGAAGCCGGGGCTCAAGGTGTCGCAGGGATTCGGGCGTTCTGGCCTGAGGTTTGATGGTGCTCTGAAGGGCTCTATCGGGGGCAAGCCCCCTCCCACATTCGACCGAGTTCCAACTTTGGAATGTGATCAAAATGTGGGAGGGGGCTTGCCCCCGATGAGGCCCTGTCAGTCACCGAATCATCATCAGTGTGGCTTTGCCGCCGCCTGCCACAACACTTCTGCAACACCCTGGCGCTTGGCAATCACCCGCGCTGCCACAAACAGCAAATCCGACAGCCGATTGATATACGCCAACCCCACCCCTTCCAACGGCTCGACAGCATTCAAATGCTGACAGCGCCGTTCGGCACTGCGCGCCAGGCTGCGGCATACATGGGCCTGGGCAATCAGCGCTGAACCACCAGGCAAGATAAAGTTTTCAAGCGGTCCGACTTCCTCGTTCCAGCGGTCAATCGCCGCTTCCAGCCGATCAACTTCCGCCGCGTTCAGTGCCTTGTACTCTGGCATCGCCAACTCGCCGCCCAGATCGAACAATCGATGCTGGCAAGGCGTAAGCACCTCGATCACGTCCTGTAAGCCTGGATGCTGCCCGCCGAGCGCTTCGAGATACGCCAGCAGTAACCCCAACTGGCTATTCAGCGTATCCACCTCGCCAATGGCTTCCACCCGGGGATGGTCCTTGGGCACGCGGCGACCGTCGCCCAGGCCAGTTTCGCCTTTATCGCCGGTGCGGGTATAAATCTTCGACAGGCGAAAGCCCATGGTCAGTGCTCCAGTTGGGTGAGTTCGTAAGGTGGCAGTTGGCCCGCCAAGGGCAGGCGCAAGGTGAAGCAGGTGCCTTGGCCGAGGGTGGAATGCACTTCCATCTGGCCTTTGTGGTTATTGGTGATGATGAAATACGACACCGACAGCCCAAGCCCGGTGCCCTGGCCGATTTCCTTGGTGGTAAAGAACGGCTCGAAGGTGCGTTTGCGCACGTTCTCGCTCATGCCGATGCCGTTGTCTTCCACTTGGATTTCCGCCCACGGCGGGTTAAGGCGCGTGCGCAGGATGATGCGCCCCGGTTCGCTGTCGTCTTCGCGCAGATGAATGGCCTGGGCGGCGTTTTTCAGCAGGTTGAGCAGCACCTGTTCCAGTTCGTTGGCCGTGCCGGGCACGGGGCCCAGCTGCGGGTCGAACTGACGGATGATCGCCTGGCCCTTGAAGTCGAAGCCAATAGCCAGGTCAAAGTCGTTACCGGCGATTTCTACCGCCTGGTCGATCAGCGCCGGCAAGTCGCAAGGCGCCATCTGCCGGTTGCTGCGGCGGCTGAAGCTGAGCATGTGGGTGACGATTTTCGCCGCCCGCGCCCCTGCCTGTTGGATACCGTCGAGCAGTTGCGGCACTTCGCGGCTTTGCAGGTAGCGGTTGACCGTGCCCAGCTCAATGCCCACCTGTTCGGCATGCTCCAGGTTCTTGGGCAGGTCCGGGGACAGGCGACGGCGAATGTTCTGCACGTTATGCAGGATCGCCCCCAGCGGGTTGTTGATCTCGTGGGCCATGCCGGCAGCAAGCCCGCCGACGGACAGCATTTTTTCCGACTGCACCATCATTTCTTCCAGTGACAGGCGCTGGGTGATGTCGTCGATACGGATCACCACGCCGCGCCCGGCACCGCCCATCAGCGGATAGAAGGTCAGGGCGTAATGCTTGGGTTCGTCGTCTTTGATCCAGGTAACGCGTTCGATGCGTTCCACCGTGTGTTGCTCCACCGTGGCCTTGATCTGCGGTAGGTATGGCTTGAGCGGCTGGAAGGCGAGGTAGATCGGTTGATTCAGCGCTTCATCCAGGCGCGTGCCGGACAAGGCCGTGGCCTCCTGATTCCATTGGGTGACGTAGAGCTGTTCGTCCAGGGCGATCAGTGCCGAAGGCATCGAGTCGATGATGCTGTTCAGGTAGTTCTGGAAACCGGTGAGCTTTTTCTCGATCTTGCTGCGCACCTGGACTTCCAGCTCCAGCTTGCGGTTGGTGTGACGTGTCTCTTCGGCCAGACCTTGTGCCTGGTCGTAGGCCGCCTGGGAGTCGTCCCGCGCGCGCTTGAGTTGCTGCTCCCGGGCTTCGATGCGCGACAGCATGGTGTTGAAGGCTTCGGCCAGGCTGCCGATTTCGTCGCGGTTGCCCCGGCCGGCACGCAAGGCGTAGTTCTCTTCGCGGGTGACCTGGCGTGACAGCTCTTCGAGTTCATGGATCGGCCGGGTGATCAGGCGTTTGATCTGCCGGGCGATGATCAACCATAGCAGCACACTGAAAATCAGGATGCCCAGGCTCGCCGTCAATGTGCCGGTATAGAAAGCCACCGGCAGCTCACTGCTGGCCACCAGCAGCAGGTGACCGGACGGTTGGCCGGGGCGGGGCAGGGTGATGACCTGGTTACTGCGAAATTCGGTCACTCGCCAGGCTTCGATATGCCGGTAGTTGTCCGGCAGGTGCAGGCGATCGCCGTGTTGCATCTGCGCCAGGCGATTGCCTTCGCCGTCGTACAGGGCGGCGGCGCGCAGGGGCGAATAGCTGGTCAGTTCATTGAGCAGCGCATCAGCCTTGGCCGGGGATTCAAGGGCTTCGGCGGCGAGGGCCGGGTTGGACACCAGTCGGCCAATGGCCTGCAAGGCCTGGGGTGCCATGCTTTCCTGGGAGATCCAGTAGGCGGCACTGATAAAGGTCAGGTTGGCCACCAGCAGGACAGTGGTGAGCAGCACCAGCAGGGCGGCCAGCAATTTCTGCCCGACCGGTAGGTTTTCTAGACGCTGGCGCAGCGGCATCAGGGTTTTTCCAGGTGATAGACAGGCGGGCAGGGTAGCGCGTGGCTCAGTCGCTGGGCAATCCGCGTGCAAGTAACTGCTCAACCAGGCGCACTTGCAGTTGTTGCAAATGCGGCAGGCTCAATTGGTGACGGGCGGCCGCCTGGCAAGCATAGCCCAACAAGTAGCTGATTTCGGTGCGGCGGGCATTGGCCACGTCCTGGTACATGGACGAGTAATTGGCAGCCGTGGCCTGGATCACCCGTTCCACTTCGTGCTGCAGATCCAGCGCGGCAGCGGGCTGGCCGCAGCATTCCAGCAGTTCGCCAAGTTCGGCGCACAGGGTAGCGATTTCACATTGATGGTTCTGCAGTTCGCCGTTGCGGCACTGGTAAAGCACAGTCAGCGGGTTGATCGCGCAATTGAGCGCCAGTTTGCGCCACAGGCGCGTCAGGATGTCGGTACTCCATTCGTGGGGGATGCCGGCAGCGTGCAGATCGTCCAGCCACAGCGGTGGGGTAGGGTGGCTCGCGTCCCCCAGCCAAGTGTAGCCGTGGCCGGCGAACACCACGCGCCAGTCACCGTCGCGAAACGCGCCTTCGGTGCTGGAGGCAAAAATGCAGCGAGCCTGGGGCAGTTGCGCGGCCACCGCGTCCTGGCTGCCGAGGCCGTTTTGCAGCAGGATCAGCTCGGCGTCCGGTGCCAGGCGATGTTGCAGTTGTGCGACCGCGCCCTCGGCGTCGTAGGCCTTGCACGCTACCAGCAGGCGATGAATCGGCTCGGGGCTGTCGGGTTTTTCGGCGAACACCGGGTAGGTATGGGCTACGCCGTGTTCCACCAGGGTCAAGCCTGATGAAGCCCGGTAGCTGGCCAGTCGCGCGGCATCGCGCAGGATCAACCTGACGGGCAAGCCGGCGCGAGCCAGGCGGGTGGCCCACAACGTGCCCAGGCTGCCGGCGCCGAGAATATGCCAGGTGGTCGACATCAGTTTTTGCTCCGTAGGGTCGCTCACAGTGAACGGGACGAAAGAACCGCTATAATGCCCCGGCATTTTAGCTCGGGCGCGCTCCATCTCTACTGAGCCCGCCCCTTATATTGGAGAAATCACATGCCTTCGTTCGACGTGGTATCTGAACTGGACAAACACGAAGTCACCAACGCCGTCGAGAATGCCGTCAAGGAGTTGGACCGCCGCTATGACTTGAAAGGCAAGGGCAGCTTCGAATTCAAGGAAAAGGAGCTGACCGTCAACTTGACCGCTGAAGCCGATTTCCAGCTGGAAGCGATGATCGAGATCCTCAAGCTGTCGCTGGTCAAGCGCAAGATCGACGCACAGTGCCTTGAAATCAAGGACGCCTACGCGTCCGGCAAGCTGATGAAGCAGGAAGCCGTACTCAAGGAAGGCATCGACAAGGAGCTGGCGAAGAAGATCGTCGCCCATATCAAGGATGCCAAGCTGAAAGTCCAGGCTGCCATCCAGGGTGAGCAGGTTCGCGTCACCGGCAAGAAGCGTGATGACCTGCAGGACGCCATTGCGGCCCTGCGCGCCAAGACCTTCGACATGCCGCTGCAGTTCAATAACTTCCGCGACTGATGGCACATTGGGGAACCTGCGTGCGTTTTCGACGTCCCACGCCCCAGAACCCGCGCCTGCAAATGAGCCCCACGGGGCTCATTTGCGTTTCCAGGCAGTCAATAAAGCCGCACATCCGCCACACAGGAGAAGCTACATGGATTTAAACGCTGAAATGGATCACTTGATCAAGACTTCGCAGTCGTGGATCCCGATGATCATGGAATACGGCAGCCGGGTATTGCTGGCGGTGATCACCCTGGCCATTGGCTGGTGGCTGATCAACGTATTGACCCACCGTGTGGGCCGCCTGCTGGCCATGCGTAACGCGGACCTTGCACTGCAGCACTTCATCACCAGCCTGGCGAACATCGCGCTGAAAGTCATGCTGATTGTCAGTGTGGCCTCGATGATCGGCGTGGCGACCACCTCGTTCGTGGCTGCCATCGGTGCCGCTACCCTGGCCATCGGCCTGGCGTTGCAAGGCAGCCTGGCCAACTTCGCCGGTGGCGTGCTGATTCTGTTGTTCCGCCCGTTCCGCATCGGTGACTGGATCGAAGCCCAGGGCACCTCGGGGACTGTCGACAGCATCCAGATCTTCCACACCGTGCTGCGTACCGGCGACAACAAGACCGTGATCGTGCCCAACGGCATCCTGTCCAACGGCATCATCACCAACACCAACCGTCAGCCGACCCGCAAGGTGGTGTTTGATGTGGGTGTGGACTACGAGGCCGATCTGCAAAAAGCGCGTGAAGTGCTGCTGGAACTGGCAAAAGACCCGCGCGTACTGACTGATCCTGCTGCAGTGGCCGTGGTGTCGACCTTGGGCGATAGCTCAATCACCGTTTCCCTGCGCTGCTGGACCAACACCCCGGATTATTGGGATGTAGTGTTCATGCTGAATGAACTGTCGCGCGACCGTTTAAAGGCGGCGGGGATTGATATTCCATTTCCGCAGCGAGTTATTCGCGTGATGCAGGAAGCAACCCCGAAGTAAACGAAAGAAGCGTGTTTAACTTGGCCGACAGGTCAGGTTAAACGTGTCACCTGAATCTCGTTAGTTAGCTTGCTAGTTATTATTTGTCGAAATAAAACTGCAATGAAAAAGCCGCTCCCTTGTAAGCAGGGGAGCGGCTTTTTGTTTAAGGCCGAGGCCTTAAGTCATCGTTGTAATTGAACCAGCAATTACAAGATGTTCAGCGGGTATTGCGCGATCAGACGCAGTTCGTCGATGGACGAAGAACCGTAGTACACGCCGTCAGACGAGCGATAGGTCGCTTGGCGAATACGCAGGCTCAGATCTTTGGCTGGGCCGCTCTGGATCACGTATTTACCTTCGATGTCGCGTTCCCACTCTTTACCGTTCGACGTCGTGGCGGTGTTGGCGCCGCTACCGGTCACGTAACGAGTCATGAAGCTCAGGCCAGGAATGCCGAAGGTTGCCATGTTGATGTCGTAACGAGCCTGGTAGGACTTTTCGCCTTCGGCGTTGAAGTCGGAACGGGCAACGGAGTTGGCCAGGAACACTGTGCCGCCGCCGTCTACACCGTAACCGTAGTCGCCGTCGCCGGTAACCTTCTGAGCTGCCAAGGTAAAGGTGTGAGCGCCGATGGTGTAGGCACCTTGCAAGCTGAATGCGCGGTTGTCGAGCTTGGTACGCTGATCAAATGGCAGCGCGCTGTCTTTGGAAGCGCGTTGCAGGCCTTCGCCTTCGCTCTTGGTGTCGTAGATGTTGAAGTCCAAGGCGAACGACTGGTCGTCGCTAAGCGCATGGGTCCAGTTCAGGTTGCTGTAGTACTTGCGGAAGTAATCTTCGGTTTTCGCGTAGTACAGGCTGCCGGTGAACTCTGGGGTAAACGAGTAGACGCCGCCGACAAAGTCGGTCTTCGTCAGGCCCAGGCTGTCATGGTAGGTCTGGTTCTGCGCAACGCTGGAAGTGAAGTGACCGCCTTCCAGTTTCAAGCCCTTGATCTCGTTGCTGGTGATCGAGATGCCTTGTGGCAGCTCTGGCAGCAGACGGCTGTCATCGGACGCGAACACTGGAGCTGTGGTGTACTGGTCACCTATTTTCAGGACGGTATCGGAGATACGGAACTTAATGGCGCCACCGCCTTTGGAGTAATCGTCTTGTGAACGACCATCGGAGCCGGTTGGGAACAGACCGGTACCCGCACGACCCTTGCCGCTATCGAGCTTCACGCCCAACAGGCCGATTACGTCAACACCGACACCGATGGTGCCTTGGGTGAAGCCCGATTGGTACAGGGCGTTGAAGCCCAGGCCGGACTCTTCAGTGCGGCTTTGTGAGGTCGGGCCCGACGGGTTGTTACGGAAGTCGCGGCTGAAGTACAGCGCGCGAGTGTTGATGCTGAACGTACTGTCTTCAACAAAGCCCTTGGAATCGTCCTGGGCGGACGCCATTGCGAACTGCGAGGTGCCTGCTGAAACAGCCAGGGCGATCATGCTCCACTTCATCACGCGCATCGTGATTTGCTCCTTTGGTTTTAGGAAGAGTACTGCCGTCCCACCTGTATTTTTATCTGGGCGGCTCTTTCTTTTTTGTGTCGGCGCAAAGTTATATCACGCAGACTCTATTGACGATACTTACCCATCTTTCCTTTCAGCTTCTTTACGAGGCTGTCGTAAATTGCTAGCTCCGTGTCGCAAATTCACAGTCCGAGTGTAACGGGACTGACAACTTCAATGCTGTTTTCAAACGTCTTTAGAAGTTTGAGGTTTTCCTTGAGGCGCATTGAAACGCTGCTTTTCTTCTATCGCGAAACACCTGCTTCCCAGCGGGTGTCGTTGCCGACGATATGGGTGTGAATGCAACAAGCGCGCCCAAATCGGTAATCGAATGTCATTTTTTCGTGAAAAACGTGAAAATCGTGTAAAGACCTCATAAACACGGGCTTTTTACGCCGTTTTGTTTGCGCTTGACGCGTCTGCGTTGTCCCTGACTCGTGAGGCAAAAATGCCGTCCCAGAGAAAAACGTTACCGGTTCACCCTGAGAGTGGGTAATCGGCGGATCCCTTTGAAGCACAAGTGGGTCATTTTGGTGCGCCCCTGGGAGGCCCGCGTTAGCGTAGCTCAAATATTGGCCTGCCTCTAAAGGGTGCAGTTTTTTATCGCGGTGCATTCGGTTTTCAGCATTCGCCGTGAAGCCAGGGGCGTTCGAAGGTATGCTGGCGCCCTGAACTTGACCTGCCCAACGGAGTGCCCGTGGTGTTCGCCTTAGATCAACGCTTGCAACAAGACACACTGCTCATCGGGGACTTCCCCCTGTGCCGCCTGCTGCTGTCCAATGACTCGAACTACCCCTGGTTCATTCTGGTGCCACGCATCAACGGTATCAGCGAAGTGTTTCAGCTGGATGTCGCAGATCAACAAATCCTCTGGAAGGAAACAACGGCCCTGGCGCAGTGGCTGAACGAAGGTTTGGCCGCCGACAAGATGAATATTGGTGCGCTGGGTAATGTCGTCAGCCAATTGCACGTGCATGTGATCGTACGCAAGCGTGATGACGCCGCCTGGCCGGCACCCGTGTGGGGCAAGCATCCGGCAAAGCCGTACACTGAAGAACAAGTGGCGGCCATTCGTGTGCGCCTGCGCGAGTTGCTGCCGGCCGACTTCATCTTTACCCAGGGCTGAATCATGGATCTGCAAGACCGCGTTACCGATCTGGAAAGCCGCCTGGCCTTTCAGGACGACACCATCGAAACTCTCAATGACATCCTGGTCGCCCAGCAGCGCGCGGTTGAACGCCTGCAACTGCAGATGACCGCGCTGCTCAAGCGTCAGGAAGAAATGAGTGGCCAGTTCGAGACGTCCGAAGAAGAGGCGCCGCCACCGCACTATTAATCCGAGTGCAATAAAAAACCGCGACCCAGCCAAGCTGGATCGCGGTTTTTTTTGCTGCGACGGCTGGAATCAGCGGCGCGGCAGGGCAGCGATCACGTCTTCGGCTTGCAGGCCTTTGTCGCGGTTCATGACGGAGAATTCCACGCGCTGGCCTTCCACCAGGACGCGATGGCCTTCGCCACGGATGGCCCGGAAGTGGACGAAGATATCGTCGCCCGAATCGCGGGAAATAAAGCCGAAGCCTTTGGAGGTGTTGAACCACTTGACGGTACCGGTATCCCGATTGGTCATGTCGTAGTTTTGCGACGCGGCCGCCGGGGACGAACGGTAGAAGCTGATGGCCAGATGAAGAACGATGGCGACCACAGCAATCACCAGGCTGAGCAGGATGGCCGGGTGGCCGCCGACTTCAGGCATAGGTGCCAGGAGGGTGAGGGTTTGTACGACAACGGTCAGTACCAGCAGCGCGCTGACCAGGTTTTGCAGTTGATGACGCGTGCCTTTGTTCCAGTAAGGGATTACCGGAGCGAGCGTCAGGTTAAGAAGGCCGAACAAGGCCAGGTACAGAGCGTCGTGTTGTTGCAGGTAGGGCAGGCTTTCAGGCTGCAGGCTCGGGATAAAGGACAGCAGCAACGCTGCAACGCCCGTTAGCAGGTGGACGATTTTCAACATTTTGATTAACTCACGTTAAGACGGATCACAAGGAAGAGCTGACTGGCACGGTTCGCTTCTGAACAATGGGAGGCGCTGGGCACGTGCGCGGGTATCAGCCTATGCCGCTTGCCGTGGAAATTAACGGCGGCGACACGCTGCCTATTTAACAGCAAAGGCCGTGCCTACTCAAATCAAGCATTTTCCGGGGCTGAAAGGGGCACGGCATTTCTGCGGGAAACGCTTGTCCTAGACATGTGCAGGTGTTTCAGGCGGCTTCAAAGGAAATTTCCTATGCGCCCCAAAGGCTTGTCCTGCAAGTGCTGATCGGTCGTGCAGGGACGATTTGCCGCATCTCGCCCGAGGGTGTCGGGCTGCGTATCTCCGGCGCTCTTGCTAGAGTGGTCCTGCACCTGATCAATGAATGCTTGTCAATTGAAGGGGATAAACATGGCAATCGATATCGGTATCAGTGAAGAAGATCGTAAATCCATCGTCGATGGGCTTTCACGACTGCTTTCCGATACCTATGTACTGTACCTGAAGACCCATAACTTCCATTGGAACGTCACGGGCCCTATGTTCCGCACGCTGCACCTGATGTTCGAAGAGCAGTACAACGAGCTGGCGCTGGCGGTGGACTCCATAGCCGAGCGTATCCGTGCCCTGGGTTTCCCGGCGCCGGGCGCCTATTCGATCTATGCCCGACTTTCCTCCATCAAGGAAGAAGAGGGCGTACCCAGCGCAGAAGAGATGATCAAGCAACTGGTGGCGGGCCAGGAGGCGGTCACACGTACCGCACGCGGTATTTTCCCGTTGCTCGACAAGGTCAGCGATGAGCCGACCGCGGACCTGCTGACCCAGCGCATGCAGGTTCACGAGAAAACCGCGTGGATGCTTCGCTCCCTGCTCGAAAACCAGTAACCGTCACCCGCAGTGGCGCCGTTATGGCGCCACTTGCTTGTTTCCACGCATTTCCTGGCGTTGTCCTACGCCTATCAACGCCCCGTCTTCTGGCTGCCTGCCTCGTCCTGCTGTCTTATAGGGCTACTGTCCAATGGGAGAACCCATGGGCTGTTGTTTGGCAATGGAGTGTCAGGTGTATGTCACGTGGAGTGGATGTTGGAGTGATGGAAACCGGTGGTTTCCACAAGATAAACGTCGACCCCTTCGCCAAGGGTTTCGATATGGGGCTGGCCAAGCCATTGTCCCGATCGGTAAGGCTCAATGGGTTTTCCACTTGTCTTCGGCTTGAGCAGATCTATTGGAATATCCTCACGGAAATAGCCAGGATCAATGCCTGCTCTGTCAGTGCATTGCTGTCCTATGTCGATCGGGAAGTGCACTTGCGGTATGGAGGAGTGAAGAACTTCAGTGGGTTGGTCAGGGTGGTGTGTGTGGTTCATCTGTTAAAAGGCCGTGCTACCTCACCGAACCCTGAGTAATCGGCAGGCCTCCGGGCTGGTCCGCCGTTGAGGTGGACCATGCTCCGGGCAGAAAGCCGGCTGCGCTGCCTTGATTTACCAGATATAATCCCGCGCTTTGCTGCTGCCGGGGCTTTCTCCCTCTGCTCTCTATCAGGAGCGGGCGCGGCACAGTAACGATCGATCGCCGAGACATCGCCATGCCCATGTACGACTATCAATGTGCTTCCTGTGGACATCAGTTGGAAGCCATCCAGAAGATCAGCGCAGCGCCGCTGGTCGATTGCCCTGCCTGCCAGGCACCGGAGCTCAAGAAGATGTTGTCCATGCCGGGCTTCCGCCTGAGCGGCAGCGGCTGGTACGAGACCGACTTCAAGACCGGCTCGAAGAAGAACCTGGCGGGCGGCGACAAAGCAGACTGAGTTGAACTCTACGCGCAGGCTCCTGCATTATCCGTCCCCTGCTTTAATGTACGGTGACGAGGCGGGCCTCCACCGAATTTCGAATTACGAGAAGTGAAACCACTACCATGATGCGCAGCCACTATTGCGGCCAACTGAACGAGACCCTGGATGGTCAGGAAATCACTCTTTGCGGATGGGTTCACCGTCGCCGCGACCACGGCGGGGTGATTTTCCTCGATATCCGCGATCGTGATGGTCTGGCCCAGGTGGTGTTCGACCCGGACCGCGCCGAGAGCTTCGCCGCCGCCGACCGCGTGCGCAGCGAGTACGTCGTGAAGATCACCGGTAAGGTTCGCCTGCGTCCGGCCGGTGCCGTGAACGCGAACATGGCGTCGGGTGCGATCGAAGTGCTGGGCTACGAGCTGGAAGTACTGAACGAATCGGAAACCCCGCCGTTCCCGCTCAACGAATACTCCGACGTCGGCGAAGAAACCCGCCTGCGCTACCGCTTCCTTGACCTGCGTCGTCCGGAAATGGCCGAGAAGCTGCGCCTGCGTTCGCGCATGACCACCAGCATCCGCCGCTTCCTCGACGAGAACGGCTTCCTCGACGTCGAAACGCCTATCCTGACCCGGGCCACCCCGGAAGGCGCGCGTGACTACCTGGTGCCTAGCCGTACCCACGCCGGCAGTTTCTTCGCCTTGCCGCAATCGCCGCAGCTGTTCAAGCAACTGCTGATGGTGGCCGGCTTTGACCGTTACTACCAGATCGCCAAGTGCTTCCGCGACGAAGACCTGCGCGCCGACCGTCAGCCGGAATTCACCCAGATCGACATCGAGACCAGCTTCCTCGATGAAAAAGAGATCATGGGTATCACTGAGCAGATGATCCGCAACCTGTTCAAGGAAGTGCTGGACCTGGAGTTCGGCGAATTCCCGCACATGACCTTCGAAGAAGCCATGCGCCGCTACGGTTCCGACAAGCCAGACCTGCGTAACCCGCTGGAACTGGTGGACGTGGCCGACCAACTCAAGGATGTCGACTTCAAGGTGTTCAGCGGGCCGGCCAACGACCCTAAATGCCGCATCGCCGCCCTGCGCGTGCCTGGCGGCGCGAGCATGCCGCGCAAGCAGATCGACGACTACACCAAGTTCGTCGGCATCTACGGTGCCAAGGGCCTGGCGTACATCAAGGTCAATGAGCGCGCCAATGGCGTTGACGGCCTGCAATCGCCGATCGTGAAAAACATCCCGGAAGCCAACCTGAACGTGATCCTGGATCGCGTCGGTGCGGTCGATGGCGACATCGTGTTCTTCGGCGCCGACAAAGCCAAGATCGTCAGCGAAGCCCTGGGCGCGCTGCGGATCAAGCTGGGCCACGACCTGGACCTGCTGACCTGCAAGTGGGCGCCGATGTGGGTCGTCGACTTCCCGATGTTCGAAGAAAATGACGACGGCAGCTTCAGCGCCTTGCACCACCCGTTCACCGCGCCGAAGTGCTCGCCTGAAGAGTTGGAAGCCAACCCGGCAGGCGCGCTGTCCCGCGCGTATGACATGGTGTTGAACGGTACTGAGCTGGGTGGCGGTTCGATCCGTATCCACCGCAAGGAGATGCAGCAAGCGGTGTTCCGCCTGTTGGGCATCAACGAAGCGGAACAGGAAGAGAAATTTGGCTTCCTGCTCGACGCCCTGAAATACGGCGCGCCGCCCCACGGTGGCCTGGCTTTCGGTCTGGACCGTCTGGTAATGCTGATGACCGGCGCCCAGTCGATCCGTGAAGTGATTGCCTTCCCGAAAACCCAGAGTGCTGCGGACGTCATGACCCAGGCTCCAGGTGTGGTGGATGCCAAGGCGCTGCGCGAGCTGCATATCCGCCTGCGCGAGACGCCGAAGGCTGAGTAAGGCTGCTGCGTGAAAGCGCACTGAGGTTTACGCAGTCAAAAAAGGCGCATCTTCGGATGCGCCTTTGCGTTACAAGGGGTGTATCCCACCCAGGGTGGGGTTGATAAGGTTTCTAGAGAATTTCGGAGTTGTGTTATGGCTGGCCATTCCAAGTGGGCGAACATCAAGCACCGCAAAGAGCGTCAGGATGCCAAGAAAGGCAAGATCTTCACCAAGTGGATTCGCGAGCTGACGGTCGCTGCCCGCCAGGGCGGTGGTGACCCGGGCTCCAACCCGCGTCTGCGCCTGGCGCTGGACAAGGCTCTGGGCGCCAACATGAGTCGTGACATCATCGACCGTGCCGTGGCCCGTGGCGCGGGTGCTGCCGACACCGACGATATGGTCGAGCTGACCTACGAAGGCTACGGCCCAGGTGGCGTGGCAGTAATGGTCGAATGCATGACCGATAACCGCAACCGTACCGCCGCCGCCGTGCGTCATGCGTTCAGCAAGTGTGGCGGTAACCTGGGGACTGACGGTTCGGTGGCCTACCTGTTCGAGCGCAAGGGGCAGATCTCCTTCGCGCCGGGTGTGGATGAAGATGCGCTGATGGAAGCGGCGATGGAGGCGGATGCCGACGACGTGGTGACCAATGAAGATGGCTCCATCGACGTGTTTACCTCGTTCGCCGGCTTCTACGCCGTGCGTAACGCCCTGGAAGCGGCCGGTTTCAAAGGCTCCGACGCCGAGATCGTGATGTTGCCGACCACCAGTGCCGAGCTGGACCTGGACGGTGCGCAGAAAGTGCTGAAGATGCTCGACATGCTCGAAGACCTGGATGATGTGCAAAACGTGTACTCGAATGCCGACATCCCGGAGTCAGTGGCCGAACAGCTAGGCTGAAGAATGACGTAGATCCAAATGTGGGAGGGGGCTTGCTCCCGATGGCGGTGTATCAGTCAGCTTATGTCTAACTGGACGATTGCCATCGGGAGCAAGCCCCCTCCCACATTGGAGCTACGGTGTATCAAAAATTGTGTTTACCCAACCCGCAGGCGTTATGACTTTAATCCTAGGTATCGACCCCGGTTCGCGCATCACCGGTTTTGGCGTGGTGCAACACACCCCGCGTGGTTGCGTGTATGTGGCCTCGGGCTGTATCCGTACCGGCGCGGGCGAGTTGGCTGAGCGCCTGCAGATCGTCTATCGTGGCGTGCGTGAAGTGATCCAGACCTACGGACCGGTGACCATGGGCATCGAAAAGGTGTTCATGGCAAAAAACGCTGATTCGGCGTTGAAGCTTGGCCAGGCCCGTGGCGCCGCCATCGTCGCCGGCGCCGAGGAGGGCATGGAGATCGCCGAGTACACCGCGACCCAGGTCAAGCAGGCCGTGGTCGGCACCGGAGCGGCAAATAAAGAGCAGGTGCAGATGATGGTCATGCACATGCTCAAGCTCACCTCAAAACCGCAGATCGATGCCTCCGACGCCCTGGCCATTGCCATTTGCCATGCGCATACCCGTTCCAGCCTTCTGCCTCACGGCTTGGGTACGGCACGCAGTCGTGGCGGGCGCCTGCGTCTCTGATAGCATCAGCGCAATCGTTATTTCCGGTCAGACCTCGCTCTGACCCCCAAGCTTTAAGGATCTGAACCGTGATTGGACGCTTGCGCGGCACCCTGGCTGAGAAACAGCCGCCGCACCTGATTCTGGATGTAAACGGGCTGGGGTATGAGCTGGAAGTGCCCATGACCACCCTGTACCGCCTACCGTCGGTCGGTGAACCGATAACGCTGCATACCCATCTGGTGGTGCGCGAAGACGCGCAACTACTCTATGGTTTCATTGGCAAGCGCGACCGCGACTTCTTCCGCGAACTGATTCGCCTCAATGGCGTGGGGCCTAAATTGGCCCTCGCGTTGATGTCGAGCCTGGAAGTGGATGAGCTGGTACGTGCCGTTTCGGCCCAGGATACCTCGGCACTGACCAAGGTGCCGGGCGTCGGCAAAAAGACCGCCGAGCGCCTGCTGGTGGAGCTCAAGGACCGCTTTAAGGCCTGGGAGGTGGTGCCGAGCATGTTTGCCCTGGTGCCGAACCAGCCGGACATGCCGGCGTGCCAGGTCGCGAGTGCTGAAAGCGACGCCGTCAGTGCGCTGATCTCCCTGGGCTACAAACCCCAGGAGGCCAGCAAGGCCGTCTCGGCCATCAAGGACAAGAACCTGAGCAGCGAAGACATGATCCGCCGCGCCCTGAAGGGAATGATTTAAGTGATTGAAGCTGATCGTCTGATCGCGGCCACTGGCCCGCGCGACCGTGAAGAAGTCCAGGACCGCGCCATTCGCCCCCTGAGCCTGGCCGAATACATCGGCCAGCCCACTGTGCGCGAGCAGATGGAGTTGTTTATCCAGGCCGCGCGCGGGCGCAGTGAGTCCCTGGACCACACCCTGATCTTCGGCCCGCCGGGGCTGGGTAAAACCACCCTGGCCAACATCATTGCCCAGGAAATGGGCGTGTCGATCAAGTCCACCTCCGGCCCGGTGCTGGAGCGGCCAGGTGATTTGGCGGCGTTGCTCACCAACCTTGAACCGCACGATGTGCTGTTTATCGATGAAATCCACCGGCTCTCGCCAATTGTCGAGGAAGTGCTGTACCCGGCGATGGAAGACTTCCAGCTCGACATCATGATTGGCGAAGGCCCGGCGGCCCGCTCGATCAAGCTCGACTTGCCACCCTTCACCCTGGTGGGCGCGACCACGCGTGCGGGCATGTTGACCAACCCGCTGCGAGACCGTTTTGGTATCGTTCAGCGTCTTGAGTTCTATAGCACGGCAGACCTGGCGACCATCGTCAGCCGTTCGGCGAGTATTCTCGGCTTGCCCCTGGACCCGGAAGGCGCGTTTGAGATCGCTCGTCGGGCCCGGGGCACGCCACGGATTGCCAACCGCCTGCTGCGTCGCGTGCGTGACTTTGCCGAAGTTCGGGCCAAGGGGCATATCACCAAAGCCGTGGCGGACCTGGCCTTGAACCTGCTGGATGTGGACGAGCACGGCTTCGATCATCAGGACCGGCGCCTGCTCTTGACCATGATCGAGAAGTTCGACGGTGGCCCGGTGGGTGTCGACAGCCTGGCGGCGGCCATCAGTGAAGAGCGTCATACCATCGAAGATGTGCTGGAGCCATACCTGATCCAACAAGGCTATATCATGCGCACGCCAAGGGGCCGGGTGGTGACGCGCCATGCCTATCTGCACTTCGGGTTAAACATTCCGTCACGATTGGGTGAGATGCCCGTGGTAGACGAATTCCTTGATGCAGTGGACGATTAAAAGCTTCACGCCAGTCGATTTATTCGATGTTTGTGCTGTCCTAGTGGCGGGCGTCGTCATTCAGTCACTGGATATGTTTTTCGAGAATGAAAAAACAGTTGCCCGACCGGATTGGCAACCTGAGGAGTAAGCACTAGAGTATGCGCGCGCAAAACGGGGATCAGTCGTTCGCACATCGCTGTCGCGTTTATTACGAGGACACCGATGCTGGCGGCATCGTGTATTACGTCAATTACCTCAAGTTCATGGAGCGGGCTCGTACCGAGCGGCTACGGGAGCTGGGCTTTGCCCAATCCCAGCTGGCAGGGGAGGACCTGTTATTCGTCGTGCATTCCAGCGAGGCGCGTTACCACGCACCGGCGCGACTGGACGACGAGCTGCTGGTCAGCGCTGAAGTAATCGAATTGAACCGTGCCAGCCTGCGTTTCAAGCAGCAGGTCAGGCGGGCAACGGATGCAACGCTGCTCTGTGAGGGGCAGTTTCTGGTGGCGTGTGTGCGCACCAACAGTTTGAAACCTCGGGCCATTCCCGAAACTCTACGTGCGGCCTTTGCCGCCGTGAGCGGCGCGGGTAAACAATCAAAGCAGGAGATTTAGCGTGGAACCTACCGTCGTCGACCATTCCTCCATGTGGAGCCTGGTCAGCAATGCCAGTGTTGTGGTTCAACTGGTGATGCTGACCCTGGTAGCCGCATCGGTTACCTCTTGGGTCATGATTTTTCAGCGCAGCAACCTGCTGCGTGCCGGTCGACGTGCCCTGGAGAGCTTTGAAGAGCGCTTCTGGTCGGGTATCGACCTGTCCAAGCTGTACCGCCAGGCCGGCAGCAACCCGGACCCGGACTCGGGCGTCGAGCAGATCTTCCGCGCCGGCTTCAAGGAGTTCTCGCGCCTGCGCCAACAGCCGGGTGTTGATCCGGAAGCGGTCATGGAAGGCGTGGCCCGTGCCATGCGCGTCGCCATTTCCCGTGAAGAAGAGAAACTGGAGCAGAGCCTGCCGTTCCTCGCTACCGTCGGTTCCGTCAGCCCGTACATCGGCCTGTTCGGTACCGTGTGGGGGATCATGAACTCGTTCCGCGGCCTGGCCCAGGCCCAGCAAGCGACCCTGGCCACCGTGGCCCCGGGTATTGCCGAAGCCCTGATCGCCACCGCGATCGGCCTGTTCGCCGCTATCCCCGCAGTAATTGCCTACAACCGCTTTGCTGCCACCAGCGAAACGTTGATCAGCCGTTACTACACCTTCGCCGATGAATTCCAGGCGATCCTGCACCGTAAAGTGCACACCAGCGAAGAATAAGCAGGTAATTCCCAATGGCTTTAATCGCTCGAGCTCGCAAAAAGCGCAAGCCGGTCGCCGAGATGAACGTAGTGCCCTACATCGACGTGATGCTGGTGCTGCTGGTGATCTTCATGGTGACCGCGCCGATGCTCAACCAGGGCGTGAAGGTTGATCTGCCCAAGGTTTCCAGTGAAGCCTTGCCGCAAGACAACAACACCCAGGTCCTGACCATTTCGATCAAGTCTGACAAGACCTATTACTGGAACCTTGGCAGCGAAGTCGACACCCAGAAGCAGCAGGACAAGGCTCTGACCCTGCCGGCGATGACCGATGCGGTGACCAAGATCATTCGCTCCGGTAACGAAGGCGGCAAGCACACCCAGGTGTTCATCCGCGGCGACAAGTCGGTCGACTACGGTTCCGTCATGGGCGCCATGGGCGGGCTGCAGAAGGCCGGCGTCGGTAACGTTGGCTTGATTACCGAGGCGCCCTGATGCACCAACAGCGAGAGCCGTCCGCCTCGGAAAGCTTCTTCTGGCCTAGCGTCTGGGCGATTGCCCTGCACGTCCTGGTCTTTGGCATGCTGTTCGTCAGCTTTGCCATGACCCCGGACCTGCCGCCAGCCAAGCCGATCGTGCAGGCGACCCTGTATCAGCTGAAATCGAAAAGCCAGGCCACCACCCAGACCAATCAGAAGATTGCGGGTGAGGCCCAGAAGTCGGCCGCGCGCCAGACTGAAGTCGAACAGATGGAACAGAAGAAGGTCGAGCAGGAAGCGGTGAAGGCTGCTGCGGAACAAAAGAAAGAAGAGGCGGCTCAAAAGGCCGAGGAATCGAAAAAGGCTGACGAAGCCAAGAAGGCCGACGAGGCGAAAAAGGCTGATGAAGCCAAGAAAGCCGAGAAAGCTGCCGAAGCTAAAAAAGCTGAAGAGAAACAATTGGCTGATATAGCCAAGAAGAAGTCTGAAGAAGAAGCCAAAAAGGCTGCCGAAGAAGAGGCCAAGAAAAAGGCCGCTGAAGACGCCAAGAAGAAAATAGTCGAAGACGCGAAAAAGAAAGCCGCCGAAGACGCCAAGAAAAAAGCTGAAGCAGACGAGGCGAAGAAGAAAATCGCCGACGACGCGAAGAAGAAAGCTGCCGCCGATGCCACCAAGAAAAAGGCCCAGGAAGCAGCGCGTAAATCCGCCGAAGAGAAAAAGGCCCAGGCCTTGGCAGATTTGCTCTCCGACACGCCGCAGCGTCAGCAAGCCTTGGCCGATGAGCGTGGCGATGAAGTCGCGGGCAGTTTCGACGACCTGATTCGGGCGCGGGCAGCAGAAGGCTGGACACGTCCACCTTCGGCACGCAAAGGCATGACAGTAGTGCTGCAGATCGGCATGTTGCCGGACGGTACGGTGACTTCGGTCAGCGTGGCCAAGTCCAGTGGTGACGGTTCGTTCGACAGTTCGGCGGTTGCCGCGGTCAAGAATATTGGCCGGTTGACCGAGATGCAGGGAATGAAACCAAGCGACTTCGCTCCCTATCGTTCATTCAAGATGACATTCACACCTGAGGATCTAGCCTTGTGAGAAACCTTCTTCGAGGAATGCTTGTCGTTATTTGCTGTATGGCAGGGATAGCGGCGGCGGATGAAAAGAACATCCTGGTCACCAGCGGTAGCGATCGGGCCACCCCGATCGCGGTAGTACCGTTTGGTTGGCAGGGCGGCAGCGTGCTGCCGGACGACATGGCTCAGATCGTCAGTGACGACCTGCGCAATTCCGGTTACTACGCACCGATTCCGAAAGGCAACATGATCAGCCAGCCGACCCAGGCCAGCGAAGTCATCTTCCGTGATTGGAAAGCGGTGGGCGCGCAGTACCTGATGGTCGGCAGCATCACGCCGGCCGGCGGTCGCCTGCAGATCCAGTACACCTTGTTCAACGTGGCCACCGAGCAGCAGGTCTTGACCGGCAGCGTATCGGGTACCGCCGAACAACTGCGCGACATGGCCCACTACATCTCGGACCAGTCGTTTGAAAAACTCACCGGCATCAAGGGGGCGTTCTCGACGCGTCTGCTTTATGTAACGGCCGAGCGTTTCTCCGTAGACAACACTCGCTACACCCTGCAGCGTTCGGACTACGACGGTGCGCGCGCTGTTACCTTGCTGCAATCGCGTGAACCAATCCTGTCGCCGCGCTTCGCGCCGGACGGCAAGCGTATTGCCTACGTGTCTTTCGAACAGAAGCGTCCGCGTATCTTCGTCCAGCACATCGATACTGGCCGTCGTGAGCAGATCACCAACTTCGAAGGCCTCAACGGTGCACCGGCCTGGTCGCCGGATGGTTCGCGCCTGGCATTCGTGCTGTCCAAAGACGGTAACCCGGACATCTACGTGATGAACATGGCTTCGCGCCAGATCAGCCGCGTGACCAGCGGTCCAGGCATCAACACCGAACCGTTCTGGGGTAAGGATGGTTCGACCATCTACTTCACCTCCGACCGCGGCGGCAAGCCGCAAATCTACAAAACGAGCGTTGGCGGTGGGGGCGCGGAACGCGTGACCTTTATCGGTAACTACAACGCCAATCCTAAGCTTTCAGCTGATGAAAAGACGTTGGTGATGATTCACCGTCAGGATGGTTTCACTAATTTCCGGGTTGCGGCCCAGGATTTGCAGCGTGGAACGGTAAAAATCCTCACAGATACCAACCTTGATGAGTCAGCCACTGTTGCGCCCAACGGCACCATGGTAATCTACGCCACCCGCCAGCAGGGCCGGGGAGTCTTGATGCTCGTGTCCATTAATGGACGCGTAAGGCTCCCGCTTCCTACCGCACAAGGCGAAGTCAGAGAACCGTCCTGGTCCCCTTACCTGAACTGACGCGGCGCTACAAAAAGAAGTACTTAACACACTGGGGTTCATTAGGAGTTTCACGATGGAAATGCTGAAGTTTGGTAAGTTTGCTGCTCTGGCTCTGGCTCTGTCCGTAGCCGTTGGTTGCTCGTCTAAAGGCGGCGACAATGCCGGTGAAGGCGCAGCTGTTGATCCAAACGCTGGTTACGGCGCTAACACTGGTGCAGTTGACGGCTCCCTGAGCGAAGAAGCTGCTCTGCGCGCTATCACCACTTTCTACTTCGAATACGACAGTTCGGACCTGAAACCAGAAGCCATGCGCGCTCTGGACGTTCACGCGAAGGACCTGAAAGCTAACGGCGCTCGCGTTGTTCTGGAAGGTAACACTGACGAACGTGGTACTCGTGAGTACAACATGGCACTGGGCGAGCGTCGTGCGAAAGCCGTTCAGCGCTACCTGGTACTGCAAGGTGTTGCTCCAGGCCAACTGGAACTGGTTTCCTACGGTAAAGAGCGTCCAGTTGCTACTGGCCACGACGAGCAGTCCTGGGCTCAAAACCGTCGCGTCGAACTGCGTAAGTAATTCGTCATGCGAACGTGCCGTCGTGCTCTAACTGTATTGGCTCTCAGCCTCGCTCCGCTTGCGGTGTGGGCTGCGGTTCCTGTGGAAGATAGCAACTCTGGCTATAACAATAGCGGGAGCAGCTATCCGCCAGCGGGTTATGGCACGAACGGCGCCTATGCTGGGGGGGCGGCTACGTCCGCTCCCTCGGCACAGGGCGAACTGTTCAACCAGCTGCAACGCATGCAGGATCAATTGGCGCAGCAACAAGGCACCATTGAAGTTCTGCAAAATGAGGTGCGTCAGCTGAAGCAAGAAGGCCTGGAGCGTTACCAGGATCTTGATCGACGTATAGGAGCCGGTGTTACACCTGCCGCTACTCCTGATAATTCTTCTGCCGGTGGCGCGCCCAGCGCGGCTATCGGTGGTGCTGCAGCAGGGGCCGCAGCTGCGAGCCAAGCCCCTGCCGCCGGCAGTGAACCGGGTGATCCGGCGAAGGAAAAGCTGTATTACGATGCAGCCTTCGACCTGATCAAGGCCAAGGATTTCGATAAGGCCAGCAAAGCCTTTACCGCTTTCCTGGGCCGCTACCCAAACAGCCAGTACGCGGGCAACGCCCAGTACTGGTTGGGCGAGGTGAACCTGGCAAAGGGTGATCTGCAGGGGGCGGGCCAGGCATTTGCCAAGGTCAGCCAGCTGTACCCCAAGCACGCCAAGGTGCCGGACTCGCTGTATAAACTTGCTGACGTGGAGCGCCGCCTGGGTCATACCGATAAGGTCAAAGGCATTCTGCAGCAGGTCGTAGCCCAATATCCGGGTACCTCCGCTGCACAGTTGGCTCAACGGGATCTGCAACGCTTGTAAGCGATGCAGCCGTTTAGAAGAAACCCGCGCCTGGCGCGGGTTTTTTCGTTAGAATCCACGCCCTTTTATGACACACGCTTCCTGGGACCTGCGCGTTGGCGGGGTTCCTTGAAGTGCCTGACGGAGGCGGACAGCCTGTTTAGCTGTTACGCCCGTGGCGACTATGCAAGACACATTACGTATTACCGAAGTTTTTTACTCGTTACAGGGTGAAACGCGAACCGCTGGGCTGCCTACTGTCTTCGTGCGCCTCACCGGTTGCCCTTTGCGTTGCCAATACTGTGACAGCGCCTACGCCTTCAGTGGCGGTACCCTGCGCACCCTCGACGACATCCTGGAGCAGGTTGCCGGCTTCAAGCCTCGCTATGTCTGCGTGACCGGTGGCGAGCCCCTGGCCCAGCCCAATGCCATCCCATTGCTTAAGCAATTGTGTGATGCCGGTTATGAAGTGTCCCTGGAAACCAGCGGTGCCTTGGACATCTCCGCAGTCGACTCACGCGTCAGTCGCGTGGTCGACCTCAAGACCCCAGGTTCCAAGGAAGCTCATCGCAACCGCTACGAGAACATCGAGCTGCTGACGCCCAACGATCAGGTCAAGTTCGTCATCTGTTCCCGTGAGGACTACGACTGGGCCAACTCCAAGTTGATCCAATACGGTCTCGACCGTCGAGCCGGCGAAGTGCTGTTTTCCCCAAGCCACCACGACCTGAACGCGCGCGACCTGGCGGACTGGGTGGTGGCGGACAACCTGCCGGTACGCTTGCAATTGCAGTTGCACAAGTACCTGTGGAACGACGAGCCGGGTCGCTGAGAGGTCGCACAAACGACCGCAATTGCGGCCCCAACGCGTTATTTCAGATTTTTTAAAATAAGGTGTTGAATAATCCTTAGAAATCAGTATTATACGCGCCACCACACAGCGGGTCGTTAGCTCAGTTGGTAGAGCAGTTGGCTTTTAACCAATTGGTCGTAGGTTCGAATCCCACACGACCCACCATTTTTAGCGGTTTAGAAAATCCGGAAGGCCCACGTAAGTGAGGATTTCCGGGTTTTTTTTTGCCTGTGATTTGGGCCTGACAGGTGCGCAATGCACCCGGCAATGCCAGCATTTGGCCAAGGCACCTGTTGACTCTTTTGTTACGAGCACGCCCTATTCTGAACGCTCAACTTTCAGGATGCGGTGATGATGAGTAAGGCGCGGAGCGTAAACCCTCCAGCGAGGGAAGAGTCAATGTGCTATTACCGTTTTTATCGCTTGCCCTGTGTCGGGCTGGTTGGGTTTAATCAAGGCTGTTCAACTCAAGACAGGGATCGTCATGACTACGCTTTCGCCTATCAGCTCCGTCAATACACTGGGTATTCGGCCCACCGAACCTTCGGTCAGCCTTGCGCAGAGCACCTCTACCGCCGTTGCACGACCCTCTTCGGTCGTCAGTCTGGGCAATGTGATGTCTGATACGCTTGCCGATACCTACTCGCGTCGCGGCCAACTGCGCGGCCAGGAGGTCGTGCGAGCGTGGGAGAGCGACAGCCAGGACGCCCTCAGCAAGGCGATCAATACCAATTTCAATTCATTGTCGACAGCCAATCGCTTCAATGGCCTGGGCGCCGGCCTTGTGGAGCTGTTCGCCAAGAACGGTACGAACATTTCTCAGTCTGTGCTCTACGCGAGCGCCGACCGCGCGCAAAATGCTGGTGAGATCAAAGTCGACCAGACGCTGCTGCGCAACAGCGCCGACAACCTGGTCAGCCTCAGTATCAAGACCGCCAGCGGCAAGACCGTCACCTTCAGCCTGGCCAGCCAGAGCGACGGCCTGGGCGTGCAGGCAACGGTGGAAGGGGGCAGCCTGACCGACGACGAACTCAAGGCCGTCGGCCAACTGGGCAGCGCCTTCCAATCAGCGATCGATGGCCTTACCGCAACGCCGCCTAAACTTGATCTGGGTAACCTGACCAAGTTTGACCCCAAGGTACTGGCCTCGGTTGACCTCAACGCTAAAGTGAAAACGCTGGACGGTCAGAACCAGACTCTAACCTTCCACGCCGACGCTCAGCGCCGCACCACGCGCATGAGTGGTCCGGACGGCGAAGTGAACCTGGCGGTAGACCTGAAAAACGCTGCGATCCTGGGTAACGCCCAGCAGCAGGCCAAGGCGCTGAAAAGCTACCTGGCCCAGTTTGACCGGGCGCAGGAGCGTGGCAATGCCAAGGCGGACCTGATGACGATGTTCAAGGACGCGTTCAGTGCCATGAACAGCAACTACCCGCAAGGTGTCAGCCTTCCTGAGGCGCTGACCCGCAACCCGACGGACCAAGGCTTGCTGACCGGCCTGGCGGACTTCAAGGCCTCCATCAAGCAAACCAGCGAATCCTCCAACCCGATGCGCCCCTCTGAAATCGACAGTTTTGCCTACAACGTGTCGCAGAAGACCCGTGTCAGTGGCAGCAGCGCATTGGACCGCAGCGTGACTCAGGACCAGCAGTCGAGGCTTTCGGCCAGTTATCACAAGGGCCTTGATGGCAGTAAAACCCCGGGACTGACTCGCGATGAAAACTCGCAAAACTACCTCTATGTGCAGGTTGAGGACAACGCGAGCAGTTCGGCCAACCTCGCCTATAAGGATGGCCTGCTGACCAACGCCTCTGTTTCGCAAGAGGCCAGCCAGTCCACCCGCACGCAGAAATACGTGCTGGGCAAGTTAGTCGACGAGACCTTTGTGCCCAAGCAAGCCTCGGTCCAGCGCGACTATTTGGTGCTGCTGGAGTACGCGGCGACGCAAAGCAAGAAGTCCAAGGACGCGCTGCAAGAGTCGACCTTGAAGGACGCCCTGGCGAACATGCATGAATCGGTGATGTTGCAGGAAGATCCCTCTGCACTGACACGCTGACGGCCGTCGTAAAAACGGGAAACCCCAATGGCGGGGTTTCCCGTTTTTTTTGCCCGCCAGACGCACTCGCGAAAGTCAGATTAGGCTTTTGAATCCATTCGATATTCTGTAGCCTTGCGCAGCTTCACCTTTACCCGTGCTTGATGAACACAATCACTTCGTCCGGCGGCGCCCGAAGGGCTCCAGAGCCGGTGGTACACTCGACTTTCGCGCAACTGCGCCTGCAGGTCTTGCGAACATGACGCACATTTCCGAACGCCTACTGGTTCAAGCCCACCTCGACGCCAAGCAGCCCAAGGCCCTCAGCGCCGAGGAAGAGGCGAGCCTGCGTGCCGCCATCGCCGCCGAGCTCAAGGCTCAGGACGCGGTGCTGGTTGCCCATTTCTACTGCGATCCGGTGATCCAGGCCCTGGCCGAAGAAACCGGTGGCTGTGTCTCCGACTCCCTGGAAATGGCCCGCTTCGGCGCAGCCCATCCGGCCAAGACCGTATTGGTCGCCGGTGTACGTTTCATGGGCGAGACCGCCAAAATCCTCACCCCCGAAAAACGCATCCTCATGCCGACCCTGGAAGCCACCTGCTCCCTGGACCTGGGTTGTCCGGTGGATGAGTTTTCAGTGTTCTGCGACCAGCATCCCGAGCGCACCGTGGTGGTGTATGCCAACACCTCGGCGGCGGTCAAGGCCCGGGCCGATTGGGTGGTGACCTCCAGCTGCGCGCTGGAAATCGTCGAAAGCCTGATGGACAACGGCGAGACCATCATCTGGGGCCCGGACAAGCACCTGGGTACCTACATCCAGCGCCAGACTGGTGCCGACATGTTGCTGTGGGACGGTGCGTGCATCGTCCACGAGGAGTTCAAGTCCAAGCAGTTGGAGGACATGAAGGCGCTGTACCCGGACGCAGCGATCCTGGTGCACCCGGAATCGCCGACCTCGGTGATCGAGCTGGCCGACGCGGTGGGCTCCACCAGCCAGTTGATTGCGGCGGCACAGCGTCTGCCGAACAAGACCTTCATCGTGGCAACCGATCGCGGCATCTTCTACAAGATGCAGCAGCTGTGCCCGGACAAGGTCTTCGTCGAAGCGCCCACAGCCGGCAACGGCGCCGCGTGCCGCAGTTGCGCACACTGCCCGTGGATGGCGATGAATACGCTGGAGCGCACGCTGCAGTGCCTGCGTGAAGGCAGTAACGAGATATTCGTCGAGCCTTCGGTGATTCCTCACGCCGTGCGACCGCTCAAGCGCATGCTGGATTTCACCCAGGCTGCGCGCCTGAGGCTGGCCGGTAACGCTTGAACGGAGGCGAACTCGGTTAAAAATGTGGGAGGGGGTAAGCCCCCTCCCACATTTTGATCTCGTTCAGGCAGCGGGTTATTTCTTTTGCTTCGGAATCCGCACCAACTGCGTGTCCGAATAGATGTCATGCCAGCTGCGTTTCTGCTTGTCGAACAACGACCAGACAAACCCCAGCCCCACGCACAACCACGATGCAATCGACACCACAAAGCGCAACAGCGCCTGCCACAGGCTGATTCGCGAGCCGTCGGCGTTTTGCACGCGTACGCCCCAGACCTGCATGCCCAGGGTTTGCCCGGAATGGGTCCAGAACTTGGCAAAGAAACCAAACAGCACAAAGAACAGAATCGTCGACAGCAGCGGGTCACCGTCCAGCGCGCCGGATTCGGTGAGGGTGCGCATCCTGGCTTCGCCCACGAACGCGATCCACACCAGCTTGTAGATAAACGCGGTGACGATCAGCAGGGCAGTGCACAACAGGAAGTCATAGAACATCGCTGCCAGGCGACGGCCCAGGCCAACGGCGGGGAACTCGCCTTGGGGACTCAGCAAGGGTTTGGGCATGGCAGGGCTCTCTGAGGAAAAAATCCATTTTACGGAATAGCGCCCATAAAAAAGCCCCTGATGTCATCTCAGGGGCTTTTTGTTGCAGAAAGGATCAGGCTTCTGCTTGTACTTCGTCAGCCTGCATGCCTTTCTGGCCTTGCACCGCAACGAAGGTGACCTTCTGGCCTTCCTTCAGGCTTTTGAAGCCGTTGCCTTGAATAGCGCGGAAATGCACGAACAGATCCGGACCGCTTTCTGGAGTGATAAAACCAAACCCTTTCTCGTCGTTAAACCACTTGACGGTACCGCTCTGACGATCAGCCATTTTCTTATTTCCTTGACGCTAAAAATTAATGACAGCCCCTTTCGCATGAAAGAGTACTGGGCTGGGTTGCAGGAAAGTAAGAGACGTCGAACGGGTTGTAGCACAACTACTTCAGCTACTGCCCAGGTCCAGGTTCCAAGCGACCCATGCAAACACAGTGGGCAAACTCTACGCCAACTAATGGAGAAAAAACAAGCCCTGCCAAAAGCCCAGCGTTTACTCGGCCACAAGGCACTTCGCTGAATAATGGGAGGCTTGCTTATTCGATAGGATGGGTCACTTGTTATAGGTTAATTCCTATAATAATGCCTATCGTTGCTGCACTATTTTATGGCGGTTGCGTTACAGATTAGTGCACGTTAATGCAACCGCGTTACTTATAGGAACAGTCAATCAGCCACGATAGTAACGTTGCGGCACAAATGGCATTTTGCTTACACGAAGTGGCACTTTTTTCCCACGCACCAACGCAGAGACCTCGGTGTCCAGTGCGATGAATGCACTGTCCAGATAACCCATGGCCAGTGGGCCACCCAGGCTCGGGCCAAAGCCACCGCTGCACACGCTGCCGATTACGGTGCCGTGTTCATCGACTATCTCTGCGCCTTCACGTACAGGCGTGCGCTCCTGGGGCAGCAGACCCACGCGCTTGCGGCTCACACCGGTTTGCTGCTGGGTGAAGATGCGGTCGGCACCCGGGAAGCCACCGGCGCGCGCACCGTCGGTGCGACGGGCCTTGGAGATCGCCCACAACAGGCTGGCTTCGATCGGGGTGGTCTCGGTGTTCATGTCGTGGCCGTACAGGCACAGGCCGGCTTCCAGGCGCAGCGAGTCACGGGCGCCCAGGCCGATGGCCTGCACTTCGTCCTCGGCCAGCAGGCTGCGTGCCAGGCTTTCGGCGTTGGCGGCGGGCACGGAGATTTCAAAGCCGTCTTCACCGGTGTAGCCGGAGCGGCTGACGTAGCAGTCCACGCCCAGCAGGCGCAGTGAGGCGAACTGCATGAAAGTCATCCGGGTGACTTCCGGTGCCAGGCGCGCCAGCACCTTAACCGCGGCCGGGCCTTGCAGGGCGAGCAGGGCGCGCTCTTCGAACAGCGGCTCGATGCTGCACTGGTCGCCGAGATGCTGGCGCAGGTGCGCCAGGTCCTGGTCCTTGCAGGCGGCGTTGACCACCAGGAACAGTTCGTCGTTACCCAGGTTCGCCACCATCAGGTCGTCGAGGATGCCGCCTTGGTCATTGGTGAACATCGCGTAGCGCTGCATGCCGACCGGCAGGTCGATGATGTCGACCGGTACCAGGGTTTCCAGAGCCTTGGCGGCGTTGGCGCCGGTGAGGCGGATCTGGCCCATGTGGGACACGTCGAACAACCCGGCCTGTTCACGGGTGTGCAGGTGTTCCTTCATCACGCCCAGTGGGTATTGCACCGGCATGTCGTAGCCGGCGAAGGGCACCATGCGTGCACCCAACTCGAGGTGCAGGGCGTGCAATGGGGTTTTCAACAGGGTTTCGGTGGACATATTCAGCTCCTGAAAAACGTGCTGGTGCGCCTTTAGGCGTCAGCACTCGATAATGTTGACCGCCAAACCGCCACGGGCGGTTTCCTTGTATTTGCTTTTCATGTCGGCGCCGGTCTGGCGCATGGTGCGGATAACCTTGTCCAGCGAGACGAAGTGTTGCCCATCGCCACGCAAGGCCATGCGCACCGCATTGATGGCCTTCACCGAGCCCATGGCATTGCGCTCGATGCAAGGCACCTGCACCAGCCCGCCAATCGGGTCACAGGTCAGGCCGAGGTTGTGTTCCATGCCGATCTCGGCGGCGTTTTCCACCTGGGAAACCGTACCGCCCAATACTTCGCACAACGCGCCAGCGGCCATGGAACAGGCCACGCCGACTTCACCCTGGCAACCAACTTCGGCCCCGGAGATCGAGGCGTTTTCCTTGTAGAGAATGCCGATGGCGGCGGCGGTGAGCAGGAAGCGCACCACGCCGTCTTCGTTCGCGCCGGGGATAAAGCGCATGTAGTAATGCAGCACCGCCGGCACAATCCCGGCCGCGCCGTTGGTGGGCGCCGTGACCACGCGCCCGCCGTTGGCGTTTTCTTCGTTGACGGCCAGGGCGTACAGGTTGACCCAATCGAGTACCGACAGCGGGTCGCGCAGGGCCGACTCCGGGTTCTTGCACAACTGGCGATGCAAGGCGGCAGCGCGACGCTTGACCTTCAAGCCGCCGGGCAAGATGCCTTCGTTGCGACAGCCGGCTGCCACGCAGTCCTGCATCACTTGCCAGATCTTCAGCAGGCCGGCGCGGGTTTCCGCTTCCGGGCGCCAGGCACTTTCATTGGTCAGCATCACTTGGCTGATGGACAGCCCATAGGTGGTGCAATGGCCAAGCAAGTCCTTGGCATGCTTGAACGGGAACGTCAGTGGAGTGGCATCTTCGACGATCCGGTCGGCGCCGGCAGCGTCTTCATCCACCACAAAACCGCCGCCCACCGAGTAGTACTCGCGGCTGCGGATCTGGATACCCGCCGCATCAAAGGCACGAAAAATCATGCCGTTGGGATGATAGGCGAGGGGTTTGCGAATCATCGCCAGGTGTTCTTTCTCGTTGAACGCAATGCTGTGTTCGCCGAGCAGGTTCAAGCGACCGTCGCCGCGCATCTGCGCCAGGCGTGCGGCAACAGTTTCGGTGTTCACGGTGTCCGGGTGTTCGCCTTCCAGGCCCAGCAGCACGGCCTTGTCGCTGCCGTGGCCTTTACCGGTGGCGCCGAGGGAGCCATAGAGTTCCACCTTGATGCCGGTGGTGGCGCTCAGCAGGTTGTCACGCTTGAGGCCCTCGACGAACCGAGCGGCCGCACGCATGGGGCCGACGGTGTGGGAACTGGAGGGGCCGATGCCAATCTTGAACAGGTCGAACACGCTTAAAGACATGAGTTGTTCTCCGGTTTCTTGTTATGTATTGGGTGTACTCGGTCAATGTGGGAGGGGGCTTGCTCCCGATGGCAGTGTGTCAGTCAACAGAGATGTTGAATGTAAAACCGCCATCGGGAGCAAGCCCCTCCCACATTTGATTGAGTTCAGCCTCAGGTTACGCGTAGCTCTCGATTGAAGGGCATGCGCATACGAGATTGCGGTCACCAAACACATTGTCGACCCGGCCAACCGGCGGCCAGTACTTGCCTTCGATCAACGAGGCTACCGGATACACCGCTTGTTCACGGCTGTAGGGGTGGCTCCATTCGCCCACCAGTTCCGCTGCGGTGTGCGGGGCGTTTTTCAGTGGGTTGTCGTCCTTGTCCAGGGTGCCGTTTTCCACCGCGCGGATTTCTTCGCGGATGGCGATCATCGCGTCGCAGAAGCGGTCCAGTTCTTCCTTGGATTCACTTTCGGTCGGCTCGATCATCAGCGTGCCCGCCACCGGGAACGACATGGTCGGTGCATGGAAACCAAAGTCGATCAGGCGCTTGGCCACGTCGTCCACGCTGATGCCGCTGCTGTCCTTCAGCGGGCGCAGGTCGAGGATGCATTCGTGCGCCACCAGGCCGTTGCTGCCGGTGTAGAGCACGGGGTAGTGCTCTTCGAGGCGACGGGAAATGTAGTTGGCATTCAGGATCGCCAATTGCGAAGCGCGCTTGAGGCCTGCGCCGCCCATCATGCTGATGTACATCCAGGTGATCGGCAGGATGCTCGCGCTGCCGAACGGTGCGGCACAGACCGCGCCTTCCTTGCGTTCCATGGCCGCATGGCCTGGCAGGAATGGCGTGAGGTGGGACTTGACGCCAATCGGGCCAACGCCCGGGCCGCCACCGCCGTGGGGGATGCAGAAGGTCTTGTGCAAATTCAGGTGGGACACGTCGCCGCCGAACTTGCCTGGGGCGCAGAGGCCGACCATTGCGTTCATGTTGGCGCCGTCGATGTACACCTGGCCGCCGTTGTCGTGAATGATGCCGCAGATTTCGCGGATACCTTCCTCGAACACGCCGTGGGTGGACGGGTAGGTAATCATCAGCGCGGCGAGGTGTTCGCGGTGCTCGATGGCCTTGGCGCGCAGGTCTTCGATGTCCACGTTGCCACGGGCATCGCAGGCCGTAACTACCACACGCATACCGGCCATGTTGGCAGTCGCCGGGTTGGTGCCGTGGGCCGACGACGGGATCAGGCAGATGTCGCGGCGTTCTTCGCCACGGCTCTGGTGATAGGCACGGATCGCCAACAGGCCGGCGTACTCACCCTGGGAACCGGCGTTCGGCTGCAGCGAGATCGCGTCGTAACCGGTGGCCGCGCAGAGCATGGCTTCCAGGTCGGAGGTCAGTTGCAGGTAGCCGGTACTTTGCTCGGCCGGGGCGAACGGGTGCAGGGCACCGAATTCGGCCCAGGTCACTGGGATCATTTCGCTGGCGGCGTTGAGCTTCATGGTGCACGAGCCCAGCGGGATCATGGTGCGGTCCAGGGCCAGGTCTTTGTCCGCCAGCTTGCGCAGGTAGCGCATCAGCTCGGTTTCGGAGTGATAACGGTTGAACACCGGGTGGCTGAGGATCGGCGACTCGCGCAGCAATGCGGCGGGCAGGCGGCTGTCCACCTCGGCGTTGAAGTCCGGCAGGGCTTTGCCAGCGGCGAAGATCGCCCACAGGGTTTCGATATCGGCTTGGGTGGTGGTTTCGTCCACCGACAGGCCAACCCGCTCGGCGTCCACCACACGCAGGTTGATGCGCTGGGCGCGGGCCTTGTCGTGCAGTGCGGCAGTGTCGGCACCGGTGTGCAGGGTCAGGGTGTCGAAGAAATGTTCCTGCTCGACCTTCAGGCCCAGCGCGGTCAAGCCCTTGGCGAGGATCGCGGTCAGGTGGTGAATACGGTTGGCGATCTGGGTCAGGCCCTTGGGCCCGTGGTACACGGCATACATGCTGGCGATGTTGGCGAGCAGTACTTGGGCGGTGCAGATGTTGCTGGTGGCTTTCTCGCGGCGGATATGCTGCTCGCGGGTCTGCATGGCCAGGCGCAGGGCCGGCTTGCCGAAGCGGTCTACCGACACACCGACCAGACGCCCCGGCATGTCGCGCTTGAACGCATCCTTGGTGGAGAAGTACGCCGCGTGCGGGCCACCGAAGCCCAGCGGCACGCCGAAGCGTTGCGCGCTGCCGATGGCCACGTCGGCGCCGAACTCACCCGGAGGGGTCAGCAGGGTCAGGGCCAGCAGGTCCGCAGCCACGGCTACCAGGGCATTGGCGGCGTGGAAACGCTCGGTCAGTGCGCGGTAGTCGAACACGTCACCGTTGCTGGCCGGGTACTGCAGCAGCGCGCCGAAGAACGGGCTGACGTCGGTCAGTTCGCGCTCATCGCCCACGACCACGTCAATGCCCAGCGGCTCGGCACGGGTGCGCAGTACGTCGAGGGTTTGCGGGTGACTGTGGATAGAGGCGAAGAAGGCGTTGCTGCCCTTGTTCTTGCTCAGGCGCTTGCAGAAGGTCATGGCTTCGGCGGCGGCGGTGGCTTCATCGAGCAGCGAGGCGTTGGCGATCGGCAGGCCGGTGAGGTCGCTGATCAGGGTCTGGAAGTTCAGCAGCGCTTCCAGGCGACCCTGGGAAATTTCTGGCTGGTACGGGGTGTAGGCGGTGTACCAGGCCGGGTTTTCCAGGAGGTTGCGCAGGATCGGCGACGGCGTATGGCAGTTGTAGTAGCCCTGGCCGATGTAGGTCTTGAACAGTTGGTTCTGGCTGGCGATGGCCTTGATCTTGGCCAGGGCCTCGGCTTCGCTCAGGCCATCTTCCAGGCCGAGCACGCTGGTGCCCTTGATGCTTTCCGGGATCACGCTGGCGCTCAGGGCCTCCAGGGAATCGAAGCCCAGGCTGGCGAGCATCTGCTGCTCATCTTCCTGGCGCGGGCCGATGTGGCGGGCGATGAATTCGTTGGCGGTGCTCAGGTTGATCGTCATGGCGCGCTCCTCAGGCTTCAGCGTTGGCTTTGATCAGGCGGTCGTACGCGTCCTGATCCAACAGTTTAGCTACCGCATCGGCATCGGCCGGTTTAAAGCGGAAGAACCAGCCTTCGCCCATCGGGTCTTCGTTGACCAGTTCCGGGCTGCCATCGAGCTTGTCGTTCACTTCCAGCACTTCACCGTCCAACGGCATGTACACGCCGCTGGCGGCCTTGACCGATTCTACGGTGGATGCTTCAGCGCCCTTGTCGTAGGCCTGCAACTCCGGCAGTTGCACGAAAACCACATCACCCAGCGCGTTCTGTGCGAAAGCGGTGATACCCACGGTGACGCTGCCGTCAGCTTCGGCGCGCAGCCATTCGTGATCTTCAGTGAAACGCAACTCGCTCATGGAAACTCCTCAGGGCCAGAATCGTCTGGTGGGCGGGATTGGAAATAATGGAGAGTTGCTTAGCAATATCGCGGCCAATGTCATTAACTCTTTATTAATCAATGGCTTGGTAAAAGCGGTTATAACGATAGCGCATTTGTGTGTAGCGATTTCGCTACACTCCGGCCGTCGAAAAAAAGCCTATGCGGATCAAAGCCTTGCATGGCGCGTAAAAAACAAGGTTGTAGCGATATCGTTCCACTGTAGCGCTTTCAGTACGGATGGACGTCGCTTTTGCGATTTATCTACCGTCTGGGAGGCCGGCCCGCGTTTTACCGTGCGCGCACTTCGTCATCAGGATGCGCCGCATGAGTACTTCAAACCTTATTCCCCCGGAGATTTCCCAGGCCCGGACATCTCGCGACTATTTATCCAACGTCTTCGCCCGGCGCCTGGGCCTGGCCCAAGTGGCCCGGGAAATGATCCAGGAATGGATCGGACAGTGGTTTGCCGGTTCCGGCCTGCAGGCCGCTAACAGCTGGATCGGTGTGATCCAGCCAACCTTGGCCGGCCGCCGCCACATTCCGCTTATTACCTTGAGCGACGCACTGATCAAGCGCTGCATGAAGGGTGACGCGCTGAACTACACGCCAGGCCATCATGTGCTGTTGGTGCAGTCTGCATCGCAGGTGTTTCAACCGGCGAGCGGCGCCCTCACCGTGGACGATATCGAGTGGATGCTCAACACCCTGGCGCCCGATGTGCTGGCGGGTTTTGCCGAGCGCTTGGTGCAATACTGGAACGCGAGCGTGTCGGACGGTTCGGCCGACAGCCGTTGGCACGCGGTCAGCAGCCAGTTACGTGCATGCCTGCTCACGGCGCGGCAGAACCCGCCATTGACGCCGGAGCAGGCGCGGCTGCTGCTGGGACTGGGCGATGAGCAGGTACAGCAGCTTTGGGGGTATCGGGCGGATCGAGAGGCCTTGGGTGATGCCGATGCGCTGCATATCTATCAAGTCTATGCGGCCCAGGCCGGGGACCCGGGCGAATGGCTGCCGCTGTTGGTCTTGCAGCGTCGGGTCGCGGGGCAACAGGTCACCCTCGTCTATATCCCGGTGATGAACCTGGTGCAGCTCGAATCCCTGGACGCCTTGGGTGACCTGCTGCCGCGCTATATGAGCCACTACCGGCCAGGGGCGCCGCTGCAATGGGTACTGCGCGAGCCCGAGGGCGATGTGTTCGATGCGTTGGCCCAGGCCTTGCTCGAACGACAACTTCGCGATGTACGGCGGGTTGACTGGTCGGCACTGCCCGATATCGGCAGCTATGAACAGCTGTTTATCACGCTCACCTCGCCACTGGCCTGGTTCGACCCGGATTACCTCGAGCAGCCTCACGAAGAACAATTGCCGGTCTGGTTGCAGCGGGCCAGCAGCGCGGATCGCCTGGCTTACGGTCAGTGGCTGGAGCGCCTGGCGCGCCTGCAACGCAGCACCGGCGGTGCAATGTTCCTCGATGGCCTTGAGCCAATCGATGTGTACGCGCGCAAGGCGTTGCAACGGCAAATGCGCCTGGATCATCCAACGCAAGCCCCCATCAACCCGGACGACTACCTCCTGACCTTCGAGCGCACCCAGGGTGGCACGGTTGGCTGGACGCAACGAACCACCCGGACGTTGACCCACTGGTCGCTGGAAAACCCCTTCGCCACCGCCTATGCCAGTGTGCACATCAGCCACCAGGCCACGCCAGGTAACGTGCCGCGCTGGGTCACGCCGGCCTATCTCAAGGGACTGATCGAGCGGGTGGACGTGGGCAAGTATTATCCGTCGTTGCTGGAGCACGCACTGATCGCCGACCCGATGCAGTCTGCACGGCGGCGCCGGTTGTTTGTCGATCAGATGGCGCTGCAACTGCCGATGCGCGCCCTTGAAAAAAGCCTTCGCCAGCGCAACGGTTTCACCCGGGCAGGCGCTCGGGTGGTGCAAGCGATGCTGCGGGAAGATCCGCGTCAGCGCGTGGTCGACGATGAGGTGATTGTCGCCCGGCCCCTGGCGTTCCTGGCCCATGCAGGCGGGCTGGCCCATCAAGCGCACAACCTGTTTGTCATCGGTCCCCGCGACAACAGCACGTTGCCGCATATTCTCTATCGGCCGGATCAAACCGACGCGGTGCTGCAACAGTTCCCCAGCCGCCAGGCGTTGCTCGACGAGATCGCAACGGTGGGCGGCGATCTTCAACGCGTGGTGCTGCAGCGTTTACCGGAGAACAGCCGCGCTCTGTTTGCCAACGGCGGTTTTCTTCGTCCTCATGTCCAGCGTGTGCTGCAGGGCGATGAGTTCGACGTGCTGCCCGCATCGAGCCCGGCGTTGTTGAGTGACGAACCGGTGCATGGCGAGTTCCTTGAGAGCGTCTTCGATGAAAACGCCAGAGACCTGTGGCAGCGCGCCGTCAAACAGTCGGTTTCCAACGAGGCGCTGCGTTGGACCCTGTTCAAGAATGATCTGTGGCAAGTGTTCAATGCGCTTTTGCCGATGGTCAGGGGGCCGGTGGCGGTGGCGGGCTGGTTGTCCCAAACCTTCAGGACGTTCCGCACGGTGCTGGCGCTGCCGGTTGAGACCAGCCGCGAAGATTCCGCCAATGCCTTCGCCGAGTTGATCGGCAGCGTGGCCGGCCTGCTGATGAGCCCTGTGGTCACGCTGGATCAACGGTTACGCCTGAATCCTGGCAGTGCCCAGGCCCGTGACGCGATCCCGGTCAGCCACACGCGCCACTCGGCGTCGACGTTTGCCTGGCAGCGTTCATTCGCCGACGTCACGGCAATGGATTTTTCCTGGGCCAACTCAAGGTCCAGGCTTACGACCCAGCAGCGTGCCCAGCTCGAGACGTTCCAATGGTCACCCAGGCAGGGCGAGCGCTGGCCCGACTCGCCGACGCTGGCCTCGGCGGCGAGCCCGGTGCGCGGTAGTCTGCTGGTACAGGGCGACAGTGGCGCGGCCCGTCAGGAGCCTTACACGTTGATAGACAGCAAAGTGTATGGCCTGAGCGCGGTCAAGGATGGCTGGCGGGTCGTCGATCTGCGGCAACCCCAGCGTCTCGGTCCGTGGCTGGGCAAGGATGCCCATGGGGTCTGGAAAGTCGACCTGGGCCTGCGCCTGGTTGGCGGGCAGCCAAAGAGCACGGTGGCCCAGCGGCGTGCCCACATCGAGCAGCAAAAGCTTGAGCTTGAGCGCGAATACAGCGCGGCAAGCAACGAATTGCAGAGCCTCGAGCGTGTCGTGACTGCGGCCGAAGACCTGTGTGAGAAGGCGCACCTGACCTCCGAGGCGGCCTTCACCGAGCAGCACCGGCGCGATGCCAGGGCGCGCTACCTGCGCGAATTGGAAAAAAAGACCGATGCGCAACAGAAAAAACTCAATGTGCTTATGCGCAGAAACGCCAACAAGCCCCTGGACGGCTTTGAACGGGAACAGTGCCTGCAGTTGGAAGATATCGTGCTGAACCTGCGCCGGCAGATGTTCGTGCTGACCTTCAGTCGCCGCGAGGAGCAGTTTTCCGAAGCGCATCTCGCGCAACTGTCGGGGCAGGACGCGACCGCGGCCCAGGCGGTTATCGGAATCTTGACCGAAGAGAGCCGCAGGATCGGCGAGTTTCACGACAAGATGGTCAACCTGAGCTTCTGGGAGCGGGTCAATTACGAGCGGTTGCTCAGCATTCCTGCCTACAAGTCATATACCGGTGAGTTGCAACCGTCCTCGTACGGGCAGCCATTGGGCTGGCGGACCGTGCAGTTGCAGGTGCTCAAGGAGCAGCTGTGGCGCCGGCGGCCCCTGCCTGAAGAGCAGGACGACTTCAGTCGGATCGACGCGGCCATGGATGAGGCGATCCAGTCGGCCCAGTCCCAGAAAACCATCGATGAGCCAGGCGTGCTGAGTGTGCAGCAGCGTATCGAGGGCACCCGGGCGGTGCTGCACGAATACGCCAAAACCCTGGCGCTCCTGGATGAATACCGTTCCGCCGCGCCGGAATTGATCCATGGGGATGTCGAGGTGCCGGTGGAAGCCACGATCCTCAGCCTGGAACAGGAGTCGAGAATCGCCCTGGCGAAGCTGCTGCGTGAGCACGAGCGCAACCCTCAGCCCTGCCGGGTACGCCCCCTTGAAGCCGATCAACGGCTGATCCGCGATTCGAAGAAGCGCTATCAATTGGGGCGGGTTCGCGCCCGCACGCCGGAAGCGACCGAAGACATCGTTGATGTCATCAACCCGATTGACCAGGCCGTGGTGGTGAGCCTGCATCAGCAGCCGGGCTCGGATGCGTTCGAAGCGATCACACCGGCTGGCGCCGTGGTGCCGCGGCCGACGCGCTCCCTGGAAAACCTCAAGGCCGACGCGCGCCGCTTGTTGGCCAGAGCACCGCTGGTGCTGCAGCAGACCCGCGACGAAGCGCGCAGTGCCAAGCTGCCGGCCAGCGTCGAAGCCCGGTTGACGCGGCAGTCCGAGGGCATCAAGGCGGTTGCCGAAAAGATTCGCAAGGCGCTGCCGTCAACGCCGGATACCGCGGCCCAGGCGCTGCTCGCTGAATTGGAACAGGCCGCCAGCCACTCTCTGGAGCAGGGTCGAGCGTTGCGCATCGAGATGATCAAGCGCTTGCCGCCCGATGAGGATGGGATTGCCTGGCTCCTGGCCCGGGACCAGGTGCAGATACTGCGCATCGAGGGGCGTATTGCGCTCAAGCGGGTGGATGATTTCCTGCAGGAGTATGTGGTCAAGGACAGGCAGGGCAAGGTCCTGGCTTATGCGCACTTTCATTATTCATCGCCCACGGACCCCGATTTACCCTACAACGCCGGCCATCTGAAAAGGCCGGAGCAGCGCTTCATGAGTTTTCGCAGCCTGCTCGACAAAACCGACAGTGAGGCCATCGCGATCTATTATTCGCGCATCAGCCCGCCCATGGCCGCGCAGCTGTTTTTCAGCGCTGCCGGCGTTATCAAGCATCGTGGCCGGCGTGCGTTCTGGTGATGCAGGCGCTCAGGGTTTTCCGGGAATGCCGTACTTGCGCAAGCGGTGAGCGATGGCGGTGTGTGAGGTTTGCAGGCGGCTGGCCAACTGCCGGGTCGAGGGGTAACTGACGTAGAGCTTCTCCAGCAGGCTGCGCTCGAAGTCCTCGACGGCCTGTTCCAGGCTATCGACTTCGCCGTCGTTCTGGCGGGCCACGGAGGTGCCGGCGATGTCCAGGTCACCGATGTCCACCAGGCTGCTTTCGCAGATGGCGGCGGCGCGGAAGATCACGTTCTGCAGCTGGCGCACATTGCCCGGCCAACGGTTACCCAACAGCGCCGGATAGGTGCCGGGCGCCAGGCGGCACACCGGGCGCTGGATCTGCGCACAGGCCTGCTGCATGAAGTAGCGGGCCAGCAGCAGGATGTCCTGGCCGCGTTCACGCAGGGGCGGAACTTCGACGTTGAGCACGTTGAGGCGATAGAACAGGTCTTCGCGGAAGGTGCCTTCGCTGACCATTTTTTCCAGGTCGCGGTGGGTGGCGCTGAGGATGCGCACATTGACCTTCACTTCGCGGTCGCCGCCCACCCGGCGGAAGCTGCCGTCGTTGAGAAAACGCAGCAGCTTGGCTTGCAAATAGGGCGACATTTCGCCGATTTCATCGAGAAATACCGTGCCCTGGTTGGCCAGCTCCATCAGCCCTGGCTTGCCGCCGCGTTGGGCGCCGGTAAAGGCGCCGGGGGCGTAACCGAACAATTCACTCTCGGCGAGATTCTCCGGCAGCGCCGCGCAGTTCAACGCCAAAAACGGCGCACTGTGGCGTGCGCTGATGGCGTGGCAGGCCCGCGCCACCAACTCCTTGCCGGTGCCGGTTTCGCCCTGGATCAACAGCGGAGCATCGAGTGCGGCCACCCGTTGTGCGCGTGCCTTGAGCGTGCGGATCACCGGGGACTCGCCCAGCAGCGCATCAAAGCCTTCGGCATGATCGTGGTGCAGCGCCGACAGTTGTTCGCCGATGCGGTTGGGTTGGTACAGGGTGAGCAGGGCGCCGGCATCGGTGATCGGCGTGGCGTCCAGCAAGAGGGTCTGGCCGTTGACGCTGATCTCGCGCAGGGGCAGGCGAAAGCCCTGTTCCAGCAAGGTGTCCAGTAATGCCGGGTCATTGAACAGCTCGGCGATGCTTTCCCCCGCTGGCTCGCGCCCGTACAGTGCAATCATTGCCGGGTTGGCCAGCAGGATCTTGCCCGCACTGTCCAGGGCCAGCACCGGGTCGGTCATGGCCGCCAGCAGGGCGTCGAGTTGCAGGTGGCGGCGTTGGCCGGGAAGGATATCCACTACCGTTACGGCTTGTACGCCGTGCACGCTGAACAGCGCGTCGCGCAGCTCTTCGAGCACCTCGGCGCTGAGCGTCGGGGCGTCGATGTAGACGTTGGGCGGCACCATTTCCACCGCATCCAGGTTGAGATTGCGCCCACCAAGCAAGGCCAGGACTTCCTGGGTAATGCCGACGCGGTCGATGAAGCTGACGTGGATACGCATGGGGCGCTAACAATTCTGGGGAGCGAGAGGCGGCAAGTATGCCTGACAGGCGATAGAGATCAAAAAATGTGAGAGGGGGCTTGCCCCCTCCCACAGTTGGAGCAGAGTTTTGTCAGTTATTCCAGGTGTTCGGGTTTGACCGGATCGCCCGATTTCACATCCAGCTGATGCCGCACATCCTCGAACATCTGGTCGTACTGCTTGTGCATCGAACCATTGAGCACGGCCGTCTTCGGCATCCCATACTTCTGCGCGATGTTCATCGCATGCCGGGCGAAGTCGAATGCCTGGTCCTTGGGCAAGAAGAACTCCTCCTTGAGGTCCTTGCCCTGCACCGAGCCGTGCAGCTTGAACAGCATGCCCTTGCCTTCCTTTGGATCCTGGCTGACTTCGTAATCGATGCACAGGTTGTAGCTGTAGTCGTCCTTGTTAAGGGCGTGACGTTCGACGTGCAGGTGACCGGGTTCAAAGGTGGCCATAGGCGTATCTCCTCTACTTCACAGATAGGTGATGCCAGGTGTTGCCGTGCTGATGCGCGTGCCGGCGCTGCCCTGGACGATGGCTTCGATGTCGGAGAGTGAACCGATCACCGCGGTTTTGCCAGTCTGGCGGGCGAACTCGCAGGCGGCTTGCACCTTGGGCCCCATGGAGCCGGCGGCGAAGCCGAGTTTTTCCATGTCATCGGGGTGGGCCTGGCCGATGGCTTTTTGCGTCGGCTTGCCGAAGTCGATAAACGCGGCGTTGACGTCGGTGGCTATCACCAGCAAATCGGCGTCCAGTTGCGAGGCCAGCAACGAGGAGCACAGGTCTTTGTCGATCACGGCTTCGATGCCCTTGAGCTTGCCGTCTTCACCGTACATGGTCGGGATACCGCCACCACCGGCGCAGATCACGATGGCGTTTTTTTCCAGCAGCCACTTGATCGGGCGAATCTCAAAGATGCGTTTGGGCCGTGGACTGGCCACGACACGGCGATATTTGTCGCCATCCGGGGCGATGGCCCAGCCTTTCTCGGCGGCGAGTTTTTCCGCTTCGGCCTTGGAGTACACCGGGCCGATGGGCTTGGTCGGGTTCTGGAAGGCCGGGTCCTTGGCGTCCACTTCCACCTGGGTGAGCAGGGTAGCGAATGGCACTTCGAAGTCCAGCAGGTTGCCCAGCTCCTGTTCGATGATGTAGCCGATCATGCCTTCGGTCTCGGCACCCAGCACGTCCAGCGGGTAAGGCGAAACGCTGGTGTAGGCGGCCGCCTGCAACGACAGCAGGCCGACCTGCGGGCCATTGCCGTGGGCGATGACCAGCTCGTTGCCGGCATGGATCTTGGCGATCTGTTCGGTGGCGATACGGATATTGGCGCGTTGGTTGTCTGCGGTCATGGGTTCACCACGGCGCAGGAGGGCGTTGCCGCCCAGAGCTACGACGATGCGCATAATGCAATCCTTCTATGGGTGTGAACACAGAGGCCAATGTGGGAGGGGGCTTGCTCCCGATAGCGGTATGTCAGGCAACTTATCTGTAGCTGATCCGCCGCCATCGGGGGCAAGTCGAATCGTCGCACCGCCCCTCCCACACTTGACCCGTGTAGCCTTTAGATATCCGCGAGTGCCGACACCAGGATCGCCTTGATGGTGTGCATGCGGTTTTCCGCTTGCTCAAAAGCGATGTTGGCCGGCGACTCGAAGACTTCCTCGGTCACTTCCACCCCATTGGCCAGGTTCGGATAACGTGCGGCGATGTCCTTGCCGACCTTGGTTTCGCTGTTGTGGAACGCCGGCAGGCAGTGCATGAATTTCACCCGAGGGTTGCCCGAGGCCTTCATCATCTTGGCGTTGACCTGGTACGGCAGCAGTTGCTCGATGCGTTCGTCCCACGCTTCCACGGGCTCACCCATGGACACCCAGATATCGGTGTGGATGAAGTCCACGCCTTTGACGGCTTCTTTCGGGTCTTCGGTCATGGTGATGCGTGCGCCGCTTTCCTCGGCGAATGCCTGGCACTGTTTGATGAAGTCTTCGTGGGGCCACAGGGCTTTCGGCGCGCCGATACGCACGTCCATGCCGAGCTTGGCGCCGATCATCAGCAGCGAGTTACCCATGTTATAGCGCGCGTCACCCAGGTAGGCGTAGCTGATGTCATGCAGCGGCTTGTCGCTGTGCTCGCGCATGGTCAGGGTGTCGGCGATCATTTGGGTCGGGTGGAATTCGGCGGTGAGGCCGTTGAACACCGGCACGCCGGCGAACTTGGCCAGCTCTTCGACGATTTCCTGCTCGAAGCCACGGTACTCAATGGCGTCGAACATGCGGCCAAGGACGCGGGCGGTGTCTTTCATGCTTTCTTTGTGGCCGATCTGCGACGACACCGGGTCGATGTAGGTGACGTGGGCGCCCTGGTCGTGGGCTGCCACTTCGAAGGCGCAACGGGTGCGGGTCGAGGTTTTTTCGAAGATCAGCGCGATGTTCTTGCCTTGCAGGTGCGGACGCTCGGTGCCGGTGTATTTGGCGCGCTTGAGGTCGCGGGACAGGTCCAGCAGGTAATTCAGTTCGCGGGTGGTGTGGTGCATCAGCGACAGTAGGCTGCGGTTGCGCATATTGAAAGCCATGATGGAATCTCCTTAATAGTCGATAGGGTCGCGGATGATCGGGCAGGTCATGCAGTGGCCGCCGCCACGGCCACGGCCGAGTTCACCGGCGCTGATGGTGATGACTTCCACGCCAGCCTTGCGCAACAGGGTGTTGGTGTAGGTGTTGCGGTCGTAGCCGATCACCACGCCAGGCTCCAAGGCCACCACGTTGTTGCCGTCGTCCCACTGCTCGCGTTCGGCGGCGAAGCTGTTGCCGCCGGTCTCGACCACGCGCAGGGCCTTGAGGTTGAGCGCAGCGGCCACGGTTTCGAGGAAGTTGGTTTTCTCCCGCTGAATGTCGATGCCGTGGGGCTTGCTCTCGTCAGGGCGCAGGGTGAAGGGCACGATCTGGTTGACCACTTCGGGGAAGATGGTCACCAGGTCGCGGTCGCAGAAGCTGAACACGGTGTCCAGGTGCATCGCCGCGCGGGATTTCGGCAGGCCGGCAACGATCACCCGTTCCACGGCTTTGTTCTTGAACAGGTTGCGCGCCAGTTGGCCGATGGCCTGGTGGGACGAGCGCTCGCCCATGCCGATCAACACCACGCCATTGCCAATCGGCATGACGTCACCACCTTCGAGCGTGGCGGCACCGTGTTCCTGGTCGGGGTCGCCGTACCAGATCTGGAAGTCCGCGTTGGTGAACTCAGGGTGGAATTTGTAGATGGCGCTGGCCAGCAGGGTTTCCTGGCGTCGCGCCGGCCAGTACATCGGGTTGAGCGTCACACCGCCGTAGATCCAGCAGGTGGTGTCGCGGGTGAACTGGGTGTTGGGCAGCGGCGGCAGAATGAAACTGGCGTGGCCGAGGAAGTCGCGGAACATCTCGATGGTCTTGCCACCGAAGCTGCTCGGCAGGTCATCGGCCGACACGCCACCGATCAGGAACTCGGCAATCTTGCGCGGCTCAAGGCTGCGCAGCCAGGAGCTGACTTCCTCGACCAGGCCCAGGCCCACGGTGTTGGAGGTGATCTTGCGTTCCAGGATCCAGTCCAGGGCCTCGGGGTTCGCAACGATGTCGGTCAGCAGGTTGTGCATTTCCAGCACATCAATATCCCGCTCGCGCATCTTGGTCACAAAGTCGAAATGGTCGCGCTTGGCCTGGGCCACCCACAACACATCGTCGAACAGCAATTCATCGCAGTTGTTAGGGGTCAGCCGTTGGTGGGCCAAACCTGGGGAGCACACCATGACTTTGCGCAGTTTGCCGGCTTCGGAATGTACGCCGTACTTCACTTTTTCCGTGGTCATTACAGATCCTCCAAGGAACAACAATTACAGAGTCAGGAAGCCGTCGTAGAGACCATAGGCAGCCACCAGGGCGCCAATGACTACCGCAGCGAAAATCAGCTTCTCGACGTTGGTGAAAATCGGTTTGCCCAGTTCATGCTTGGCCTTGGCGAACAGGATCGCGCCGGGGGCATAGAGCAGGGCGGACAACAGCAGGTACTTGGTGCCGCCGGCATAGAGCAGCCAGACCGCGTAGATCAGCGAAACCGCGCCGATGAACAGGTCTTTCCTGCGCTCTTTGAGGGCGTTTTCGTAGGTTTCGCCGCGCACCGCCAGCAGCAGCGCGTAGGCCGCCGACCACAGGTAAGGCACCAGGATCATCGAGGTGGCGAGGTAGATCAGCGACAGGTAGGTACTGGCGGAAAACAGCGTGATCACCAGGAATATCTGGACCATGGCGTTGGTCAGCCACAGGGCGTTGGCCGGCACGTGGTTGGCGTTTTCCTTGCGCAGGAACTCCGGCATGGTGTGGTCCTTGGCGGCGGCGAACATGATCTCCGCACACAGCAGCACCCACGACAGCAGCGCCCCCAGCAACGAGATGATCAAGCCGACGCTGATCAGCACCGCACCCCAGTGGCCCACCACATGTTCCAGCACGGCGGCCATCGACGGGTTCTGCAGCTTGGCCAATTCCGGTTGGGTCATGATGCCCAGGGACAGCACGTTCACCAGCATCAGGAACAACAGCACGGTGATAAAGCCGATCACCGTGGCCTTGCCGACGTCGCTGCGTTTTTCAGCACGGGCCGAGAAGATGCTCGCGCCTTCGATACCGATGAACACCCACACGGTGACCAGCATCATGTTGCGCACTTGGTTCATCACGCTGCCCAGGTCCGGGTTTTTCACGCCCCAGATGTCAGCGGTGAAGATGTCCAGCTTGAACGCGAACACGGCGATCAATACGAACAGCACCAGCGGCACCACCTTGGCGACCGTGGTCACCAGGTTGATGAACGCCGCTTCCTTGATCCCGCGCAGCACCAGAAAGTGCACGGCCCACAGTAAGACCGACGCGCCAATCACCGCCGCAGGCGTATTACCTTCACCGAAAATCGGGAAGAAATAACCGAGGGTGCTGAATAGGAGGACGAAGTAACCGACGTTGCCCAGCCAGGCGCTGATCCAGTAACCCCAGGCTGACGAAAAGCCCATGTAGTCACCGAAGCCGGCCTTGGCGTAGGCGTAAACACCGCCGTCCAGATCAGGTTTGCGGTTGGCCAGGGTCTGGAAGACAAACGCCAGGGTCAGCATGCCCACGGCGGTAATTACCCAACCGATCAATACCGCGCCAACATCGGCACTGGCGGCCATGTTTTGCGGCAGAGAGAAGATCCCGCCGCCAATCATTGAGCCGACGACAAGTGCAACCAGTGCACCCAATCGAAGTTTTCCGGGAGATTCAGACATTGCATAACTCCAATGCAGGAGAAGAGAGACCACAGAATAATTCCGTGTGCTAATCAAACAGCTGACTCAGATCACTTCATTGGCACATTCCATTGTGAATTAATGAGTTAGGAGGAAAGTCGCGAGCAATACCTCTCCCCCGCAAAGTCGCGTTCCAGAGCGATTTATGCGGTTTTATTAATTATTTAGTCTGCCGTGTGGACGTTTGAAACTAGACCCTTTTACTGAATACGCAAGTTTTTCCAAAAGGCGACAATAAATGACCTGGAAACGACAAAGTAGTGGCCATATTTAAATTCTAAATACGTCTGAACTGGATAAACTGTCATGCCGTTGAGTTATGAGCGTGGCGGTTTTATCGCTGTCTTTAATAAACGCTACACTCGCTGACTTAATTAGTTGAGTTCAGGGTTGTCAGCTCAATTTTTATTCAGGAGTCTGCATGTCTCAACCGGCCCAGAAACTTCGGCTTGGCGCCCTGATTGCCCTGGTGGTGGGGTCGATGATCGGCGGCGGGATCTTCTCGTTGCCGCAGAACATGGCCGCGCGCGCCGAGGTGGGCGCGGTGTTGATCGGCTGGGCGATCACGGCCGTGGGCATGCTGACCCTGGCCTTCGTCTTCCAGACCCTGGCCAATCGCAAGCCGGAACTGGATTCCGGGGTGTACGCCTACGCCAAGGCGGGTTTCGGCGACTACATGGGCTTTTCCTCGGCCTGGGGTTACTGGATCAGCGCGTGGATGGGCAACGTCGGTTATTTCGTGTTGCTGTTCAGCACCCTGGGCTATTTTTTCCCGGTGTTCGGCCAAGGCAACACGCCGGTGGCCATCGGCTGCGCATCGTTGCTGCTATGGGCCGTGCACTTCCTGGTGCTGCGCGGGATCAAGGAAGCCGCGTTCATCAACCAGATCACCACCGTGGCCAAGCTGGTACCGCTGCTGATGTTCGTGGTCATCGCCGCCGTGGCGTTCAAGGCCGATATTTTCACGGCTGACATCTGGGGCCTGGGCAAGCCGCAATTCGGCAGTGTGGTGGACCAGGTGCGCAATATGATGCTGGTCACGGTATTTGTGTTTATCGGCATTGAAGGCGCCAGCGTTTATTCGGCGCGGGCCGAGAAGCGCGCGGACGTGGGGCGGGCCACGGTGATCGGCTTTCTTGGCGTGCTGTTGCTGCTGGTGCTGGTGAATGTGCTGTCCCTGGGCATCATGAGCCAGGCGGAGCTGGCCGGCCTGCAAAACCCGTCCCTGGCCGGTGTGCTCGAGCATATCGTCGGGCCCTGGGGCGCGGTGCTGATCAGCATCGGCCTGGCGGTTTCATTGCTGGGCGCCTTGTTGTCCTGGGCGCTGCTCTGTGCCGAAATCCTCTACGCCACCGCCCATGACAAGACCATGCCGGCCTTCCTGAAGAAGGAAAACGCCAACCAGGTGCCGGTCAACGCCTTGTGGCTGACCAATGTGATGATCCAGGTCTTCCTGGTGATCACGCTGTTTTCCCACAGCACCTACACCACCCTGATTTACCTGGCGTCGTCGATGATTCTGGTGCCGTACCTGTGGTCGGCGGCGTATGCCGTGCTGTTGAGCGGGCGGGGTGAAACCTATGAAGGTGCCCACCGCCATCGCATCAAGGACTTGCTGGTGGGGTTGATCGCCCTGGGCTACGCCGTATGGTTGCTCTACGCCGGGGGGCTGAAATACCTGCTGTTGTCGGCGCTGTTGTATGCGCCAGGCGTGATCCTGTTCGCCCTGGCCAAGCGCGAACAGGGCCAGCCGTTGTTTACCCACGTAGAGAAAGGCATTTTCAGCTGCGTGATCGCCGGTGCAGGGCTGGCGGCGTATGGGTTGTACAGTGGGTTGTTGTCGTTGTGATGGGGTGAGGGGACTGGCCGCTATCGGGAGCAAGCCCCTTCCCACATTTTGAATATGTTCACCCATCAAAGTGTGGGAGGGGGCTTGCTCCCGATAGCGGCCGTCAAGTCACCATTGAGGCCTGTGCGAGCCCAATTCTCCAGCCGGCAAATCCCATTGCAATGGCGTTCCACCGATGGTCAGCGGGGGCAGCAGCCGGTGGGCCTGGCCCCAGGCGGTCTGTTCGACGACCAGGCCTTGATCCCCTGGTTCTTCCTCTCGCAAAGCCGGCTGCTCGGGCACTTGGCCTGCTTGCACCAGTAACGTTGCGGTGCGCGCCAACGACAACCGCGCCGAACCACCGCGCCCGGACTGCAGCCGTTCGCTCAGCGCCTGAATCGCACTGGCCGCCATCAGATACCCGGTCGCGTGATCCAGCGCCTGCAACGGCAGTGGCACCGGTTTATCCGCGTGTTTCCAGCGCATGCCCGCCTCGGCGATCCCGCTGCTCATCTGCACCAGGCTGTCGAAGCCCCGGCGATTACGCCACGGGCCGCTCCAGCCGTAGGCGTTGAGGCTGACGTCGATCAGGCCGGGGGCGATGTGTTGCAGTTCAGCGGCGGTGTAGCCCAGGTGCTCCAGGGCGTCAGCGCGGTAACCGTGGAACAGGATGTCGGCGTCCTTGAGCAACCTCTCGAAAGTCAGCCGGCCTTCGGGCGTTTTCAGGTCCAGGCGCGCGCAACGTTTGCCCAGGGTCATTTCCGGGATTACGCCGGGTTCGTTCCAAGTGGGTGAGTCGATGCGCAGTACATCCGCGCCGAGACCGGCCAGAAAACGACTGGCCACCGGGCCGGCCAGCACACGGGTCAAATCCAGTACCTTGAGGCCGGCCAGCGGGCGTGCCACCGAGCCGCGCCAGGGTTTATCGGTGGTAGTTTCGAAAGTCTGGCGTTGGACCAGCGCCTCGGCGTTCACCGCCAACCCTTGCGAATGTTGCTGCCAGGCCTGCCATGTACGCATCTGCGCCGCGCAGCCACCGTGGTCGACAATCGCCTGTTCCAGTTCTGCGGCGTTCCACGCCGCGACCTTGCTGGCCATCTCGGCGCGGTCGGCGACCTTGCCCAGCACCCGTTCGGCGGCGGCACGGTGATGGGGCGCGTTGGTGTGCAGGCGAATCCAGCCGTCGGCGCTGGCGTAGTCGCCGGCCACCGGGTCCCACAGGGGCGGCACTTGCCAGCCCAGCGGGCGGATCGAGGAAGAAAACCAGAAGGAGGCGAGGCGTCGGTCCACACTCACGCTGGGTAAGCGCCCGGTCTGTTGCTGGATCAGTTGGGCGACGGCCTGCCCGGCGGCGCCGATGCTGGCACTGGCCAGTTCGGTGACGGCGTAGGTCGAGGGCAGGGCGCCCGCCTCGGTGAAGCTCAGCGGGGTGTGGGGTAGATCGAGTGCGGCTTGGATGGGAGTCAGCAGGTCAGTCATCAAAGGCCCTCCTTAAGAGAAGGGCCACTATAGAAGATCATCACACCGGCGTGACAACCCCTGGTACCAACGGCAGGTCGATGCTGGCGATAAAACCACCGGCTGGGTGATTGGCCAGGATCAGGCTGCCGCCGTGACGTTCGGCCGCGCGTCGGGCAATCGCCAGGCCCAGTCCGTGGCCTTGGGCCGTCTGGCCGGGAGCGCGGTAGAACGGTTCACCAAGTTGGCTCAAATGTTCGGCCTCCACACCGGGGCCATGGTCGCGCACGCTGATCACGATACGTTCGCCCCGGCGCTGGGCGTGCAAATCGATCGGTTGCCCCGGCGGGTTGAAGCGCTGGGCGTTGCGCAGCAGGTTATCCACAGCCCGTTCGATCATGGTCGGCCAGCCCTTCAGTTGCAGGTCCGGGTCGGTGCTCAGTTGCACCACTTGGTCCGGCGCGCTGAGTTGGGCGTCCTTTTGCAGGGTTTTGAGCAGTGGGATGAGGTCGACGTCTTCGGCGCTGGCATTGTCGGCATCGACGCGGGCCAGTACCAGGATCTCGCTGATCAGGGCTTCCAGGCGGTCGCATTCGCGGGTCAGGCGTGGCCAGAGTTTTTCCCGTTCTTCGGAGCTGGCGCGTTCGGCCAGGGCCAGGGCGATGCGCAGGCGGGCGAGGGGCGAGCGCAGTTCGTGGGACACATCGCGCAGCAATTGGCGCTGGCTGCCGATCAGGCTTTGCAGGCGGGCGCCCATGCGGTTGAAGTCGGTGGCGAGTACGCCGAATTCATCGCGACGGTTGGCCAGCTGCGCCAGGCTGTTTTGCTGGTAGGTGGCCTGGCCGAGGTCATGCACCGCACCGCGCAGGCGGCTTAAGGGGCGCGTGATGGACAGGGTGACGAACAGGCTGAACAAGGTCAGCACCACCAGTGCAATCACCAGCGCGCTCAACGGCCATGCCAGGCTGCTGCGATGCCATTCGTCGAGCTCCGGGTGCGGGATGCGGTAGATCAACAGGTACGTGTCGCCGGTCTTCTCGCTGGTGTACTCGGCGGTCAGGCGCCGCCAGGGCAGATGGCCTTCCTTGCTGTCGTTCTGACGGGCTTCGAAGGCGGCGGCGCGGCGCGGGAAGGTGCCGCGCACCACCGGCTCGCCGCTTTCGTTGAGCACTTGCACGTCGATATGGTACTGGCGTTTGCGCTGTTGCAGCAGGTCTTGGGCAGCATCCTCGCCCTGGGCTTCGTAGAGTTGGGTCCACTCTTGCGCCAGGTTATTGAGGCCGGGGTGACGGCTGAGAATCCAGGCATCCTGGTTAAGCATGTGCCCAAGCAGGATCGACAGCCCGGCAACCAGGGCGATGGCCAGCCAGAAACTGGCCAGGATGCGCCAGAACAATGAACGCACAGGAAACCCTCAAACAGGAAAAGCCCAGTGGCGGGGGCCACTGGGCTGGGAGCGTTAACGCTGGAGCATTATTGCGCTTTTTGCGGCTGTTGCGCTTTCCAGGCTTGGAATTCCTTCCATTCGGCACGGCGCTGTTCTTGCTTCTTGACGATCTCGTCGAACTTCTTCTGTTGGTCAGGCTTGAGCACGGCACGGATGTCGGCCTGGGTTTTCTGCTTGCCGGCGGCGATTTCATCCTGCATGGCTTTCTGGTCGGCGGCCGGGAGCTTGTCCAGGTACTTTTTGACCAGGTCCTCGCGAGCGTGCCATTGGTCGCCCATCAGCTTGCCGATCTGCTCGCGCTGTTCGCGGCTCAGGTCCAGTTGGCTGAAGGGGCCGCCTTTGCCACGCGGACCGTGTTCACCGCCGTGGCCCGGGCCACCCATCATGTGACCTTCAGGGCCGCCCATCGGGCCTGGGCCTTCGGGCATAGCGGCCATGGCAACGGTCGGCAGGGCGGCGGCGAACATCAAAGCGATAAGGGTCTTGCGCATGGTGATTCTCCTGTCTCTATTCCGGCGAGTCCGGATGTGAGTAGATTACGGAGATCAAGGTCAGCGGCGGTCAGGTGTGGGTAAAGCTTGGGTAAAGAGGGTTTTGTTGCGAACTGACAAAACCCTGTAGGCGCGGTGGGGGTTAAAGGCTGTAGTAGTAGCCCCGGCTACGCAACGCCACGATCCGTGGCCGGCCATCCGGGTGCGGGCCGATCTTCTTGCGCAGGTTGCTGACGTGCATGTCCAGGCTGCGATCGTAAAGGGTCAGCTTGCGGCCCAGGGCGATCTGCGCCAGTTCCTGCTTGTCCAGTGGCTCGCCGGGCTGGCGCAATAAAGCTTCCAGCAGGCGGCTTTCGGAGACGGTGAGGGTGAATTCCTGCTCATCGATGCTGACCACGCCGCGCACCGGGCTGAAGCACAGGTCGCCCAGTTCCAGTTGGCTGGACACGGCGGCCGGGTGGCTGCGGCGCAATACCGCGCGCAGGCGGGCGGTAAGTTCGCGTGGGTCGCAGGGCTTGGCCAGGTAGTCGTCGGCGCCCAGTTCCAGGCCGAGGATGCGGTCCAGGGGTTCGCCCCGCGCCGAGAGCATCAGCACCGGCAACTCCGGGTGGTCGTTACGCAATTGCTTGAGCAGCTCCAGGCCGCTGCCGTCGGGCAGCATCACGTCGAGCACCACCGCCGCCGGCGCGTTGTCGGCCAAGGCCTTGCGCGCGCTCAAGCCATCGTGGCAGGCGCGCACCTGGAAACCTTCCTGGCTCAGCCAACTGGTCAGCAGCTCGCAGAGCTCCTGGTCATCATCTATCAGTAACAGCTCGCTCATGACTCACTCAATTTAGCCATTGTCGACGACGACGGTGTCCACCGCTGGCGAAGATCCCGCACAGCAGGGCGATCAGTGCGACGGCCCCACCGGTGACGAACCATTGTTGCTGCTCGGTCAGCCATCGGGTCAAGGCGCCGCCCTGTGCATCTTTGAGTTGCTGGGCCAGGCGTTGGTTCTCCTGGCGAAGGCGACTCAATTGAGCGCTTTCGCGGGCAGCATCCGCGCTCTGCAGTTGCCTGCTCAGTTCTTCACGCTGCCGTTCGCTTTCTTTCAAGCGTTGCTGCAACTCGGTGATCTGGGCGCCGGCACTCAAGGACAGGGGCGTGGAACTGCCGGTGTTCGAGGTTTCTTCAGCGTGGGCCGTAGCCCCGATCATTAACACTGCCAACAGACACAACTGACGTAAGCGCATCGGAACTCCTGATTCCACACGAATATTCAGAACGTTGTCGGCAGGTTGCCGAAAATAATGAGCAATTAGGCGTGCGCCGCACTCAATAGGTTCGGCGCAACCAGGATCAGGGCAGGACTTGCTTGAAGGGTTTGACCGCCACGTCGGCGTAGACACCGGCTGCGACATAGGGATCAGCCTTGGCCCAGGCCTGGGCGTCGGCCAGTGACGCGAACTCGGCGACGATCAGGCTACCGGTAAAACCGGCGTCGCCCGGGTCGTTGCTGTCCACGGCCGGATGCGGGCCGGCCAGCACAATGCGGCCTTCGGCTTGCAGCACCTTGAGGCGCTCCACGTGAGCCGGGCGTACGGACAGGCGTTTTTCCAACGAGTTGGCAACGTCGGTGGCAATGATGGCGTAGAGCATGTCAGTCCTCGGTTTTCGGCGTAGTAGGCTCGGTGTCATGCAGGTGGCGCGACAGGTAGATGCCCTGGGCGACCAGGAACAGCACGGTCATGCCCAGGCTGCCGAACACTTTGAAGTCGACCCAGTAGTCCTGGAAAGTAAACGCCACGAACAGGTTGGCGGCGCCGCAGAAGATGAAAAACGCAATCCAGGCCACGTTCAAGCGTGTCCACACCGGTTCCGGCAGGGTCAGCGCGTGGCCCATGATCCGCTTGATCAGCAGGCGATCACCGATGAAGTGGCTGCCGATGAACGCCAGGGCAAACAGCCAGTTCACCACCGGCGCTTTCCATTTAAGGAAGGTTTCGCTGTGGAAGGCCAGGGTCAGGCTGCCGAAGACCAGGCAGGCGACCAGGGTCAGCCACTGGCTTTTTTCCAGTTTGCGCTGGGAAATGAAGATGGCGCCGTAGACCACGACGGAGCTGATGATGAGCACGGCGGTGGCACTGTAGATGCCGCCGAAGGTCAGCTCATGGCCGGCCAGATCGATGACCCTGGGGTCGAGTTTGTAAACGATGAAAAACAGCAACAGCGGGATGAAGTCGATGAATTGTTTCACAGTAAGAGCCAGAAGCTGGATGTGGCGGCATAATAACAAACATCCTTGGTTGCGATAGCGCCAGCTGACTTGAGGTAACACACCCCCGTGAATGTTGATTTGCACTGCCACAGCACGGCCTCCGACGGCGCACTGGCGCCCGCGGTACTGGTTGCGCGTGCGTTTGAAAAAGGCGTGCGAGTCCTCTCGTTGACCGACCACGACACCCTCGAAGGCCTCGACGAAGCCCGTACAACGGCCCATGCCCTGGGCATGCAGCTGGTCAACGGGGTGGAGTTGTCCTGCACCTGGGGCGGCGCCACCATTCATGTGCTCGGCTACGGTTTTGATCAAAAAGCGCCGCCGTTGGTGGAGGCTATCGCGCAATTGCACGATGGCCGCTGGCTGCGGTCCGAAGAAATAAGCCGAAAACTCAGCCTCAAAGGCATGCCCAACGCCCTCGACGGCGCCCGCGCCATCCAGCAGGAACTGGGCGACAGCGGCAACGCGCCGGCCCGTCCGCACTTTGCCGACTGGATGGTGCGTGAAGGTTTTGTCAAAGACCGCGCCGAAGCTTTTCGCAAATGGCTGGGCGCCGGCAAGTTGGGCGATGTAAAGCAACATTGGCCGACCCTTGAAGACACCGTCGAGACCCTGCGGGCCTCCGGGGCCTGGGTCAGCCTGGCGCATCCCTGGCATTACGATTTCACCCGCAGCAAGCGTCGCAAGCTGATTGGCGACTATATTGGAGCGGGCGGGCATGCGATTGAAGTGGTCAACGGCTTTCAACCCGCCGAACAGGTGGGGAGCCTGTCGATCCTTGCCCGCGAATTTGGTCTGCTGGTCAGCGCCGGCAGTGATTTTCATGGCCCTGGCGGCTGGTCCGAGATCGGCGAGTACCGCGCGGTCCCGGAAGATTTGCCGCTGTTGTGGGGGAGATTCAAGCATGACCCCATTATTGCCACCGTCTGAACAGGTAGAACCCGTGAGTCAATTCTTCCAGATTCATCCGGAAAACCCCCAGGCGCGCCTGATCAAGCAGGCCGTAGAGATCATTCGCGCCGGTGGCGTGGTGATCTACCCAACCGATTCGTCCTACGCCATCGGTTGCCAGATCGGCGACAAGGGCGCAGTCGAACGTGTAAGACGCCTGCGTCAGCTGGATGACAAGCACAACTTTGCGCTGATCTGCAGCGACTTGTCCCAGCTGGGTCTGTTCGCCAAGGTCGACACCGGCACCTTCCGCCTGCTCAAGGCCCATACGCCCGGGCCCTACACCTTTATCCTCAACGCCACCCGCGAAGTGCCGCGCCTGCTGCTGCACCCGAAAAAACGCACCATCGGCCTGCGGGTGCCGGAGCATCCTATCGCCCTGGCGTTGTTGGCCGAGCTGGGTGAGCCGCTGATGAGTGTGTCGTTGATCATGCCCGGCGACACCGAGCCGCTGGAAGACCCATACGAAATGCGCCAATTGCTGGAAAAACAGGTCGACCTGATCATCGACGGCGGTTTCGGCGGCAACAAGGCCTCCACCGTGATCAACCTGGCCGACGGCGAACCTGAAGTGATCCGTGTCGGTTGCGGCGATCCTGCGCCCTTTATGGCTGAGGCCTGAATGTCAGCCGTGGAAACCGTCGACAGCCAGGCGGGCGCCCAGCAGGAACTGCCGTTTGCCATGGTCTATGGCCAGGCGGTGCTGGAAATGCCGCTGGACCTGTACATTCCGCCGGACGCCCTGGAAGTCTTCCTTGAGGCTTTCGAGGGCCCGTTGGACTTGCTGCTGTACCTGATCCGCAAACAGAACATCAACATCCTCGACATCCCGGTGGCGGAAATCACCCGCCAGTACATGGGCTATGTCGAGTTGATGCAGTCGGTACGCCTGGAACTGGCTGCCGAGTACCTGGTGATGGCCGCCATGCTCGCCGAGATCAAGTCGCGCATGCTGTTGCCGCGCGCGGAGACGGTCGAGGCCGAAGAGGACGACCCACGCGCCGAACTGATCCGCCGCCTGCAAGAGTACGAACGCTTCAAGGCCGCCGCCGAAGGCATCGACGGCCTGAGCCGCGTGGGCCGCGACGTGGTGGTACCCAAGCTTGACGCCCCGGAAGCCCGCGCGCGCAAGCTGCTGCCGGACGTGAGCCTGGAAGAGTTGCTGATGTCCATGGCCGAGGTGTTGCGTCGGGGCGACATGTTCGAACACCACCAGGTCAGCCGCGAGGCCCTGTCCACCCGCGAGCGCATGAGCGATGTGCTCGAACGCCTCAAAGGCGGCGGGTTTGTGCCGTTCGTCGAGCTGTTCACGGCAGAAGAAGGGCGCCTGGGGGTGGTGGTGACCTTTATGGCGGTCCTCGAACTGGTCAAGGAATCCTTGGTCGAGCTGGTCCAGAATGAGCCTTTTGCGGCTATCCACGTGCGGGCGCGAGCCGAATAAAGAGCTGAATCGATGAATCTGACTGAACCCCGCGAACTGGCCCCGTTGCTGGAGGCCTTTCTCCTGGCCTCGGGTAAACCGCAATCCCTGGAGCGCCTGTTCGAACTGTTTGAGGAAGCCGAGCGCCCTGAACCGCCGGTGTTCAAGAAGGCGCTGGAAATCCTGCGCAAGTCCTGCGACGGCCGCGCCTTTGAACTGCGCGAGGTGGCGTCGGGTTATCGCCTGCAGATCCGTGAGAAGTTTTCCCCGTGGGTCGGCCGCCTCTGGGAAGAGCGCCCGCAGCGCTATTCACGGGCGATGCTGGAGACCATGGCGCTGATCGCCTATCGCCAGCCCATCACCCGTGGCGAAATCGAGGACGTGCGGGGCGTGGCGGTCAACAGCCATATCGTCAAGACGCTGCTGGAGCGCGAGTGGATCCGCATCGTCGGCTACCGCGACGTGCCCGGCAAACCGGCGATGTTCGCCACCACCAAGGTGTTCCTTGACCATTTCAACCTGAAGAACCTCGACGATCTGCCGCCCCTGGCCGAATTGCGCGAGATGGAGGCCGAGCCGGTCCTCGACTTCGACGACGCCCCGGTCCCGGCGAGCTTGCAGGAACTGGCCGACGCCACGGCCGAGTTGGAAGAGCCAAAGGACGAAACCAGTTTCCATACGTTGTTGCTGGAACTGGACGACATGGAGCAGGGCATCAAGACCGACTTTGACGACTTGCTGCGTGATGGTGCGGCCGAGCCGGAAGCCCAGGTGAGTGTTGAATCTGAGCCTGACGTCGAAGCCGAAGACGATGTCCTCGGCGTGGCCGAAGCCCGCGAAAAACTCCTGGCCGCCGTCGCCGCCCTCGAACAACCGCCCCTGAGTGACGAGGAAGACGAAGCCAGGGCACTGGCCGAGGCCATCGAGGCCGAACGCCGCCAGTTCGAAGACTGACGCTATCCCACATGGGGTCATGTGTTGCCCTGGGCATCACCGGTCGGCGGAAAAACCACTGACCTGGCGCTTATCGACTAGTCTCTGATGCGCAACGCGCGCCATGCGCGTATGATTCGCGACCCTTTGCCGACCTATTCGGCCAAAGCCCCGCTTTCAACACTCTTCAGGCCACGCCTGAATCGACCCACCGGGAGGTGCTTAAGATGAACGATAAAGACCAGAACGACAGCCAGGAAATCGGCCCTGCAGGCGAAAAGCTGCAAAAGGTGCTGGCGCGTATCGGCGTGGGCTCGCGCCGCGACGTCGAAGCCTGGATCACCCAGAAGCGCATCAAGGTCAACGGCGTCGAGGCCACCCTTGGCCAGCGCGTCGACCTGCACGATGCAATCACCATTGATGGCAAGGTCATCAAGCGTGAAGAGGCCGCCGAATCGGTGCGCCGCGTGATCATGTACAACAAGCCCGATGGCGAGATCTGCACCCGTGACGACCCGGAAGGCCGTCCGACCGTGTTCGACAAGATGCCCAAGCCCAAAGAAGGCCGCTGGATCAACATCGGTCGTCTCGACATCAACACCACTGGCTTGTTGATGTTCACCACCGACGGTGAACTGGCCAACCGCTTGATGCACCCGTCCTACGAGATGGACCGCGAATACGCCGTGCGTGTACGTGGTGAAGTCGATGACGAGATGATCGAACGCCTCAAGGCCGGCGTAGTGCTGGAAGACGGCCCGGCCAAGTTCACCGATATCAAGCAGGCGCCGGGCGGTGAAGGTTTCAACCACTGGTACCACTGCGTGGTGATGGAAGGCCGTAACCGTGAAGTGCGTCGCCTGTGGGAATCCCAGGGCCTGGTGGTCAGCCGCCTGAAGCGCGTGCGTTTTGGCCCGGTGTTCCTCAACTCCGACCTGCCAATGGGCCGCTGGCGCGAAATGAGTCAGTACGAAGTCGACATCCTCAGCGCCGAAGTCGGCCTGACGCCGGTCGCCATGCCGCAGATGAACGCCAAGAGCAAAGACAAGCTCGATCGTATGCAGCGTAAATCGTCGCGCCCTGTGGCCCGCACCGAACGCGTTGCCCGCACCCTGCGCCCGGCGCTGGATGCACCGGCTACCGGCGGGCGTATCTCGCGTCAGCCGCACATCGAAGGCGAGCGTCGTCCAACCGCGCCATCGCGTCAGGAAGGCGAGCGTGCTCCCCGCACCCCGCGCCCGGCCGGTCGTGGCGAAGCGCCAAGCGGTGGTCGCAGCAACCGTGGTGACGCCGGTCGCGGTGCTCCGGCATCCGATCACCCAGCCGACAGCGCCAACACCAAGCGCCCAGCCAAGCCCGCGCCGAAAAAGCGTCCAGGCTTGAAGTTGGTCGCGGACGAGCCATCGGGCAAGCGCCGTGGCGCACCGGCCGGTTCGGGTCAGCGTCCTGGTTTTGGTCGTAAGAAGCCACAGTGATGTTTTAGACACTGCATAAAAAAACGCCAACTGTCGAAGTTGGCGTTTTTTTTGAGCTGGATTTACGTCTGAGTGCCCAGGTGGATCTTCATTCGCCGAGGGATTGTTGTGCGCCCCGGGCTAAACAGTTACCACCGGCTTTGGTGGAGAGGGCACTAGATTGGGCCTCGTACTCACTTTTTGCTACGAGGCTATTTCCGTGGATATTCGCATCAATCATCGCTACATGACCCGCGGCCAGAAAGACGTTCTTATCCAGGCCATCCTATTGCTGAAAAACGACGTCGAGAGTGTCCTGCGTCCCGGACGCCAAAAACGCTATGACGATTACGTACAGGTTCACCGCAGCGCCATGGGTGGTCCGGGTGCTTTCATGCCGATGCCGCACCGCTCGCCGTTGTTTTTCCCCTGGCACCGTGTATTCCTGCGCCAGTTCGAGCAGGATTTGCAACGCGCCGTCAGCGATTCCTCCCTCACCCTGCCGTTTTGGGATTGGTCGTTGGAGGGCCCAAGTAATCCGTTCACTCCTGGCTTTTTGGGCGGCAATGGCGACAGTGCTCAAGACCAGCGTATTACGTCGGGTCCATTTGCCTTACAGGGTGGCCGCTTTGAAGTTCGTCTATGGGACCTGGAATTGGGCGATTCGGGCTTGCGCCGGGAACTGGGCACAGAGCCCGGCGCGCACTTGCCGGACTCCGAGCAAGTGCTAAGCGCGCTGTCCAAGACACCTTATGGGCCAGGGCCGGACAGTTGGGTCAATTATTGCGAAGGCATGCTGCATGATCCTGTGCACCGTTGGGTGGGCGGTAACATGTCGCTGCCCACCTCGCCCAACGATCCGGTGTTTTTCCTGCACCACTGTTACCTTGATCTGTTGTGGGAACGCTGGAAGCGCCAGCATCCGAGCTCTGCGGCGTACTATCCGGTAAGCGGCGTACCAGGGTTGGATCGTGAGGCCACGCTGGTTTTCCACACGCCGGGCGATTCCGCGCCTTGGCCGGGGACTTGGACCGTTGACCAGGTGATCAGCTCTGAAGCGCTGGACTACACCTACGGTCTATTTACCTCGATAACCACCTGCGCGCCGGTGCCACCCGTTTGTGATGTGCTCACGTAACATTCTTCAACCTGCTCGGCATCGAAAGTGCTGGCTCGCGATAGAGGTGTTCTCGGCTTAAGAAGCACCGTTATCGCGAGCAAACCGCACATTCGGACCCCATTGCTTTCAAGGTCGATGTTCAGAACGCAAAGGTGCCGTCAAAGACGGGTTTGTCATCCAACGCCAACACCCCGCTGGCAAAGATCAGGTCCAGGTGATGACTGCCTTTCTGCCCGCCACCCAAGCCCAGGTGCAAGCCGCAATGGCGCTCCTCAAACCCGGCATTGCGCGCATACAGGTCCTTCACCCCTTCATTGGTGCCAATCCCCAGCTCCTCCACCCGGCGGTTGGACGGGTTGGCATTCAGGTATTTGTTGAAGTCGTCGGCCAGTCCCGGCACGTCACTGGCCACGCTGCAGATGGTTGAGTTCTCGATCCACAGTTCCAGCGGTGACTGCAGCACGCCGTACTTGCGTGCGAAGGGGATGGTGCTGAGAAAGGTGCCGACAAACCGCACCTGGCCATTGATGGCCTCGCTGTGGGTAGCGATTTCGCCGGGGGCCAGGTCGTGGTTGCCGATGCCGTTGATATTGGTCCACTTCTTGATGCTGCTCATGGGCGCCTGCAGGCGTGAGCCGTGTTTGTCGGTAAAGCTCAGTACAGCGGCTTGGGACATGCGCCGGATCAGCGTGGCGTTGAGGTCGGCGATGCGCTGCGGCTCGACGCTGAAGGTGTCGTAGAAATAGTCGCCGTAATCCTTGAACAGCAGGGATTTCTTCCAGTGTTCGGCCATCACGCCTTGCAGGGCACGGATAAAGTCCGGACCCTCGGCGCGCGGGTTGGGCAGGGTGGAGGAGTCGTAGAGGAACAGGTACAGGTCGCAGGCTTCGATGGCCTGCGCCAGGCGGTCGCTGTCGGCCAGGTCCAGGCGCTGCACCTGGAAGTTGAAACGGGCGGCGCTGCTCTGGGTGATCGCCTGGGCGATGGCGTCGTAGCGCTCGGTGTGGCCCAGCAGCACGGTGGGGCAGCTCAGGCCGCTGAGGGCCGGATGGTGTGCAAGGTAGTAGAGAAAGTGTTCAACGGCGCGGGCCTTGTCCATGACGTGTGTCCTTGTGTGCCTTGGGTAAGGAGGCAGGTGCCGTGCACAGCACCTGCCGAATACGTGCCGGGTGTCAGAAAGGCCACATCGCCGTGCCAAAGGGCACAACGGCATCGGCTTGCATCATTTCAACGGCGGCCTCGTGGGTCGGCGCTTCAAACCAATCGTCGAGTTGCAGTTCGGTTTCCAGGTCGTTTTCCAGTACTTGCATGGTGTATCTCCTAGAGGACGTTGTTTGAGAACGGCTTGCCAGCGGGCTTCGCTGGGCAAGTGAAAGAACCTAGGTGAGAGTGTTTGGGAATGCAAAAATTTTATTGACACGGTCTCATTTGGATTTTTTCTTCTGTTTTTTCGCCAGCTTTTTTTCTTCAGGAAATACAGCGAGCTGGCGTCGCTAATGTTGATGAATTTTCCTACCGCCATTTTTTCGAAAACTTACAGCTGTAACGCCGATTTTCCATGCTGTAACGATTAATTTACGTCTAGCTCGCGGCCTGATTGGCCTATTTACCGCTGTAAGGAATACCTGACAGATCGTCGCACGCGCTCCGCGGGTACGGCTTCAAGCTGTCGAGCGGTGTACAATGCGCCGCGTTTTACTGTGACCCCCTTGCGTAACCACGCAAAAGGCCAAGACCTCAGGGTTTACCCACCCTGATCACTCCGCCTGGCCACGAGCCCGGCGGGTTCGATTTCGTCACAGATAAAAACAAACAGGTGACGCATGACCGTTAGAAAGACGCTGTACTCCTGGTGCCTGCGCTGGGGTTTGAGCGGCGCTGCTTGAGTCGGTAATTCAAGGCAGCAACCTGCATTCAACATCATCAAACCTTGCGTGAGACCCTTTTCATGAGTGAACCCCATTCCTCTTCAGGCGAGCTGAAACGCGGCCTGAAAAATCGGCATATCCAGTTGATCGCCCTCGGTGGCGCCATCGGCACCGGCCTGTTCCTGGGCTCTGCCGGCGTGCTCAAATCCGCCGGCCCGTCGATGATCCTGGGTTATGCCATCTGCGGCTTCATTGCCTTCATGATCATGCGCCAGCTCGGCGAAATGATCGTCGAAGAGCCGGTCGCCGGTTCCTTCAGCCACTTTGCCCACAAGTACTGGGGCGGTTTCGCCGGCTTCCTGTCGGGCTGGAACTGCTGGATCCTGTACATCCTGGTGGGCATGTCCGAGCTGACGGCCGTTGGCAAATACGTACACTACTGGTGGCCGGAGATCCCGACCTGGGTCTCGGCGGCGGCGTTCTTCGTGTTGATCAACCTGATCAACCTGGCCAACGTCAAAGTCTTTGGTGAAGCCGAGTTCTGGTTCGCCATCATCAAGGTAGTGGCCATCGTCGGCATGATCGCCCTGGGCAGTTACCTGCTGGTCAGCGGCAGCGGCGGCCCACAAGCCTCGGTGAGCAACCTGTGGGAACACGGCGGGTTCTTTCCCCATGGCGTGGGCGGCTTGGTGATGGCCATGGCGATCATCATGTTCTCCTTTGGCGGCCTGGAAATGCTCGGCTTTACCGCCGCCGAAGCCGACCAGCCACGCACCGTGATCCCCAAGGCGATCAATCAGGTGATCTACCGCATCCTGATCTTCTACATCGGCGCCCTGGTCGTGCTGTTGTCGCTGACGCCATGGGACAGCTTGCTTGCCACCCTCAACGCCTCCGGCGATGCCTACAGTGGCAGCCCGTTCGTGCAGGTGTTCTCCATGCTGGGCAGCAACACCGCTGCGCATATCCTCAACTTCGTGGTGTTGACGGCGGCGTTGTCGGTGTACAACAGCGGCACCTACTGCAACAGCCGCATGCTGCTGGGTATGGCCGAGCAGGGTGATGCGCCCAAGGCGCTGGCCAAGATCGACAAGCGCGGCGTGCCAGTGCGTTCGATCCTCGCTTCGGCGGCGGTTACGCTGGTGGCGGTGTTGATGAACTACTTCATCCCGCAACACGCCCTGGAACTGCTGATGTCCCTGGTAGTGGCCACGCTGGTGATCAACTGGGCGATGATCAGCTTCTCCCACTTCAAGTTCCGCCAGCACATGAACCGCACCGGCCAGGTGCCTTTGTTCAAGGCGTTGTGGTACCCGTACGGCAACTATGTGTGCCTGGCGTTCGTGGTGTTTATCCTGGTGATCATGCTGATGATTCCGGGGATCCAGGTGTCGGTGTACGCGATCCCGGTGTGGGTGGCGTTTATGGCGGTGTGTTACGGGATCAAGAACAAGCGCAGTGCTGACGCCGCGTTGAGCGCAGCGAGTGCGGGTTCAAAGGCACCGTGATTGCCAAGGCCCAGGCGTCGATGTTGTTGTCCCGGTCGGGCTTATCCGTTGCCTGAGGTTTTTGATTGATGCTGGTAATTTCCAATAACGTGCACCTGCCCGACGCCGAAATCGAGTTGACCGCCATCCGCGCCCAGGGCGCCGGCGGGCAGAACGTCAACAAGGTGTCGAGCGCGGTGCACCTGCGGTTTGATATTCCGGCGTCGTCGCTGCCGGCGTTCTACAAGGAGCGACTGCTGGCACTGCGTGACAGTCGTATCACCAGCGAAGGCGTGCTGGTGCTCAAGGCCCAGCAGTACCGGACCCAGGAACAGAACCGTGCTGATGCGCTGGAGCGGCTGGTGGAGCTGATCCTCAGTGCCACCAAGGTCGAGAAGAAACGCCGCCCGACCAAACCCACCCTGGGCTCGAAAAAACGTCGCCTGGAATCCAAGACCAAGCGCGGCAGCATCAAGGCCGGGCGCGGCAAAGTCGACTTTTAGGCGTCGCGCGCTGCACGGGCCAGGGGTGCTTGCCGGTACAGGTACACACTCAGCAGCAAACCGCCAAGGGCGGCGAGGGCGGCGAACAGGAAGATCGAGGCAAAGCCGAAGCCTGCCGCCACGGCCCCCGCCAGCGGCCCGGTAATGCCCAGTGACAAGTCGATAAACAACGAGTAAGCCCCCACCGCCGAACCTCGGCTGGACGTCGGCACCAGATTGACCGCCTCCACCCCCAGCGCCGGAAACACCAGGGAAAAGCCGAAGCCACTCAACGCCGCGCCGGCCAGGGCCAGGTTGGCGTCTGGCGCCAACCACAGCAACAGCAGGCCGAGGATCTCCACCGACAGGCACGCGATCGCCACGCGAAAGCCGCCGATGCGGTTGATCAAGTTGCCGAACAGCAGGCGCGCACCGATAAAGCTGGCACCGAACAGGCTCAATGCCCACACCGCGTTATCCCAATGCTGAGTGGTGTAATACAGGGTGATAAAGGTGGCGATGGTGCCAAAGCCGATGGAGCCCAGGGCCAGCGCGCAGCCGTGGGGCAACACCCGGCCCAGCACATTCATGAACGGCAGGCGCACGCCGGCGACGATGGGGGCGGCCACTTTGTTCCAGGCCAGCAACACGCCTACTACTGCCAGCAGGATAATGCTGACACCCATGCTCCACAGTCCGAAATTCTTCACCAGCAGCACGCCCAGCGGCGCACCGACCGCCAGCGCGCCGTAACTGGCGATGCCGTTCCACGAAATGACCTTGGCGGTATTGGCCGCGCCCACCCGGCCAATGCCCCAGCCGATGGCACCTGAGCCCACCAGGCTTTCTGCGCTGCCCAGTACCAATCGACCGATGAGCAGGCTGACCAGGCTGACGGCCGGCAAGCTTGAAAACCACGCCGCAAGCAACATGAACACGCCGCTCACGCCGCAGCCCACCAGGCCGATCAGCACCGCACGCTTGCTGCCCAGGTTATCGATGATTTTGCCGGCATACGGACGGCTCAACAGCGTGGCCAGGTACTGCACGCTGATCACCAGCCCGGCGATCACCGCGCCGTAGCCCAGTTCGCTGTGGACATAGCCCGGCAATACGGCCAGGGGAATGCCGATATTCAGGTAGCCGATAAAGGTGAACAACACGATGGAAACAACTTGCAGCGTTACCGCCAGGGGGCGCTGGGTATCGGGCATGGGAGAGGTCCACTGTCGCAGCAGGTAAAGATAGGCTGCTAATGATACCGGGGCTTAGACGTGCGCAGGGCGGTAAAACGCAAAAACGTCAGATCAAAAAGACGTCAGGCTTGAAGGGGCGGCGAGTAATTGGGTGGTGACCAGGGCGGCCAGGGCGTTTTCCTGGGTGCCGAAGCGCTTGAGCAGCAAGGCTTGTTTGTCCGCGCTGAGGCGGTTCCACACTTCGACCATCTGCAGGGCGGTGTCGAGTACGGCGGTGTCCGGGAGGGTGTCTGTCATGGCGGGGACCTCGGGGTGATTCAGGCAGTGTGGAAAGCGTTCAAAGGTACGCTTTCCACACGGTCTGGTACGGCGTCAGTCCTGGCTCTTGCTGTCGACTGGTTTTGCTTCTTTGGCCTCAGGCTGCTTCGCGCTGGCCTGCTGCGGTGTTGGCTGCTCAGTTTCGTGCAGGCTTGGGAAGGGGAGATTAGGTATCTCGTGCATCGTCGTCGCTCCTCGCAAAGTCTGTTTTTTCAATCGCAGGTGATTCCGCGCTCTCAAAAAGCCTTGGCAGGATACAGCACTGTAAATGACAAAAAGACTTTTATATCGCCGGGTGAACGAACCTTTTATCGTTTTTATGCAAGTGACAAGAGGTCACACCGTTCAGAACGGCACCTTGCCCAGGATCATGTCGCGGTACATCACAAAATCCCCCAGCAGGCTGTAGAACGGGTGCTGAAACGTCGCCGGACGGTTCTTTTCGAAGAAGAAGTGCCCGATCCAGGCGAAGCTGTAACCGGCAATCGGCACGGCCAACAACAGGCCCAGTGAACCTCTGCCGATGGCGTAGGCCAGGATGCCGATCACCAGGGTAGTGCCGATAAAGTGCAGGCGCCGGCAGGTGCTGTTGCCGTGCTCAGTCAGGTAATAAGGGTAAAACTCGGCAAAGCTATTGAATCGCTTGAGGTTTTCCACTGTGGCCGGCCCTTTGATTGTTGTGCTGCCCAACAGATGTTCGGCGGGGAGCTTATTTGAGTCTAGAGTGATCAGTGGTAACAGCCAGTGACAATAGATGCCACTTTAGTATCCTTGGCTTTCCTGGCTGACGTTTTGAGCCTGCTTTATTCAAGAAGACGCCATGAGCGAACGAACAACTTCTGCAAGCTGGGCGATGGGGATAGTCAAGGCATTGGAAATGGACGGCCTGGATTGCCGCGCCTTGTTCAAGCAGCTGGGCCTGGACTACGCCGCGCTGAGTGACCCCGATGCGCGGTTCCCGCAAGACTCCATGACCCGCCTGTGGCAGCGCGCGGTAGAGCTGTCGGGCAACCCGGCGATTGGCCTGAACATGGGCAAGGTGGTGCGCCCGGCGTCGTTTCATGTGGCCGGTTACGCCTTGATGTCCAGCAACACCCTGGCCGAAGGCTTTATGCGGCTGGTGCGTTACCAGCGGATCATCGCCGAAAGCGCCGACTTGAGTTTCCGACTATTGCCTGAAGGCTATGCGCTGATTCTGACGGTGCATGGCGATCATCTTCCGCCGACCCGACAAAGCGCCGAAGCCTCCCTGGCCTGTGCATTGGCGCTGTGCGGCTGGCTCACCGGCCGGACCCTGCAACCACGCAAAGTATTGCTGCAGGGCGATCAACCCGAGGACCTGGCCCCCTATAGACAAGCGTTCCATGCCCCGCTGGAGTTCGATGCGCCGTATGACGCGCTGATCTTTGAGCGCGCCGACATGGACGCGCCGCTGCCCACGGCCAACGAGGCCATGGCGCTGTTGCACGATCGATTTGCTGGTGAGTACCTGGCGCGTTTCTCGGAAAGTCGTGTGACCCACAAGGCCCGGCAGGTGCTGTGCCGGCTGTTGCCTCAGGGCGAACCCAAGCGCGAAGTGGTGGCCCAGACCCTGCACCTGTCCCAGCGCACCTTGCAGCGGCGCCTGCAGGAAGAGGGCACGAGTTTCCAGACCCTGCTCGACGACACCCGCCGCGAACTGGCCGAGCAGTACCTGGCGCAGCCGAGCATGACCTTGTTGGAGATTGCCTACCTGCTGGGCTTTGCCGACCCGAGCAACTTCTTTCGCGCGTTTCGCCGCTGGTTCGATGCCACACCCGGCGAATACCGGGCGCGACTGCAGGATGCGTCGACGGTCAGTGACGCCAGAACGCAGGAATGCACAGAACAAAGACTGTGATGATTTCCAGCCGGCCCAGCAGCATGCCCAGGGACAGGATCCACTTGGCCGCATCCGGCAGGCTGGCGAAGTTGCCGGCCGGGCCAATGGTTTCCCCCAGGCCGGGGCCGACGCCGGACACGGTGCTGGCGGCGCCGGTGAGTGCGGTCATCCAGTCCAGGCCCAGCAGCGACAACGCCAGGGCGATGGCGCAGATGGTGATGGCGAAGAAAAACGAAAAGGTCAGGATCGAACGCACAATCTCTTCGTCGAGGCGGTGCCCGTTGTACTTCTGCTTGATCACCGCGCGCGGGTGAATCAGCTGGTTCAAGTTGGCCTTGAGCAGGATATAGGCGACCTGGAAGCGGAAGATCTTGATCCCACCCGCCGTGGAGCCGGAACAGCCACCGATGAAGCCCAGGTAGAAGAACAGCATCAGTGAGAAATTGCCCCACAGGCTGTAGTCCCCCAGTGCAAAACCAGTGGTGGTCACTATCGACGTGACGTTTAACGCCACATGGCGCAAGGCATCCAGCCAGTGCAGATTGGTGGTCCACCAGTACCAGGTGCCGAGCACCAGCCACGTCACGATCAACAAACCGAGTAAGCCCTGTACTTGCTGATCCTTGATCAATGCCTTGCGATTGCCCCGCAAGGTGGCCACGTAAAGGGTAAACGGCAAGCTGCCGAGGATCATCACCACCACCGCCACCCAGTGCACCGCCGGTTGTTTCCAGTGCGCCAGGGATTCGTCGGAGGTGGAGAAGCCGCCGGTGGAAATCGCCGACATTGCGTGGTTGATCGCATCGAACAGGCCCATGCCGGCCCACCAGAATGCCAGGCTGCCGAGGATGGTGATGCCGACGTAGGCCGCCACGATCAGTCGCGCCACCATGTGCGAGCGGGGCATGACCTTCTCCGAGCGGTCCGAGGATTCGGTCTGGAACAGGCGCATGCCACCGATGCGCAGCAGCGGCAGGATCGCCACCGCCATGCCGATAAAGCCGATGCCGCCGAGCCAGTGCAGCAGCGAGCGCCACATCAGAATGCCGGGTGACAGGGTGTCCAGGCCGCTCAGCACCGTGGAGCCGGTGGCGGTGATGCCGGACATGCTTTCGAAAAACGAGTCGGTGTAGCTGATGTGCTGGGTCAGCAAGAACGGCAGCGCGGCGAACACGCACACCACCACCCAACTGCTGACCGTGAGCAGGTACATGTCTCGCGGACGCAGGTGCACGTGTTCGGGCCGACCGGGAATCACCAGGGCGAGCCCGGCGACAAAGGTGATCAGGCTGGCCCAGAGGAACGACGGCAGGTCGCTGGTGCGTTCGAAAAACACCAGGGTGGCCATGGGCACGACCATGGCGATCGCGAGAGTGATCAGGAAGATGCCGATGATGAAACCGATGATGCGGAGGGTCGGCAACGCCATGAAGTGAGCTCGAAAGAGGGCAGAGACGCCATTCTACCTGGGGTGCAGGGCATGTAAACCGGGCCTTGAAAGCGACGCCAATCAAATGTGGGAGGGGGCTTGCTCCCGATGGCGGGGGGGCAGCAGATACTTTCTTCTCTGACAGACCGCTATCGGGAGCAAGCCCCCTCCCACATGGGTTCCGGGGGGTAAAAAAAAGGCGACCCGAAGGTCGCCTCATTCAACACGGCACTGATCAGAACTCGTGATCAGCGTTATCCGGGTTCAGGTCGCTGATGCCCAGCTTGCCAGCAGCGGCCTCGATCGAACCGGTCTGCTTGACCAGGGCGGCGATGGCGTCACGTACGATCTGGTTGCCCGCGTCGTTACCGGCCGCGATCAACTGGTCGTAGTGCTCACCCTTGTTGGCGTGATCAACCATGACCTGGATCTTCGCTTCGGTCGCCGCCAGGTCTGCTTTCAGCGCGGTATCGGCAGCAGGGTCGGCCTTGGCCACCAGGGACGACAGGCTGGCGCCGGTCATTTTGGTGCCGTCGACGCGGGTGTACTCGCCCAGGTAGACGTTGCGGATGCCCTTGGCGTCGTAGAAGTGCGAGTAGTGGGTATTGTCACTGAAGCAGTCCTGTTCGTCTTCCGGCGAGTTGGCTTCCAGGGAAACCTTCATGCGCTCACCGGCCAGCTCGCCCAGGGACAGGCTGCCCATGCCGAACAACATTTTGCGCAGGCCTTCGGTGGCAGGTTCTGCCTCCAGGGTGGCGCGGTAGTTGTCTTCGACGTTGGGTTTCCAGTTGCCGACCATTTCCTGCAGGTCGCTGACCAGCAGTTGGGTCACGGCGGTCAGGTAGGCGCGGCGGCGCTCGTTGTGGCCGCCGGTTGCGCCGTCGCCGGTCAGGTAGTCCGACGCAGGGCGGTTGCCGGCGCCTGGGCCGGTGCCGTTCAGGTCCTGGCCCCAGAGCAGGAATTCGATGGCGTGGTAGCCGGTGGCGACGTTGGCTTCGGAACCGCCCAGCTCATTGAGGCTGGCGAGTTTTTCCGGGGTGATGTCCTTCACGTCGACCTTGTCTTCGCCGACCTGAACTTCGGTGTTGGCGATGATGTTGGCGTTAGCGCCAGGGTTACCCAGGGCGTGCTCGTAGGATTTGTCGACGTAGTCGATCAGGCCTTCGTCCAGCGGCCAGGCGTTAACCTGACCTTCCCAGTCATCGATGATGGTGTTGCCGAAGCGGAACACTTCGCTCTGCAGGTATGGAACGCGAGCGGCAACCCAGGCGGCGCGGGCGGCTTTCAGGGTTTCGTCGTTGGGCTTGGCGAGGAAGGCATCGATCGCGGTTTGCAGGGTTTTTGCGGTGGATTCAGCATCGCTGTACACCGCGAAGACCATGTCGGCGTAATGCGCAACCACGGCCTTGGCGGCCGCTTCGTCGACCTGGCCGGCAGGGGTGGCAGCCGCTGGAGCGGTAGTGCTGGCAGCCGGGGTCGGCGCCTGGTTGGCTGCGGGCTTGTCTTTACCTTCGCCGCAACCGGCGAGAGAAATGGCAATGGCCAGCAGACTGGCGGTGGCCAGGGGCATACGAATCATGGCGAACATCCTGCTTCGGTTGTTGATGGGCGCGCGGGGGTCGCGCAAAACTGCGACATAATGCGAAAGATTTGCATTTTGTGTAAAGGGTTATACGCAGGAAATATTCAGTATCGTTTTACCCGATCAGAGAATGGCCGCGCTATTGCGCTCGGCCTGCTTCAAAAAAGCCGCCAACTCCCGGGCCGGCAGGGGTTTGCTGTAGTAGTAGCCCTGACCTTCATGGCAGCCTTCGGAGATGATGTAAGCCTCCTGCTCCGCGGTCTCCACGCCTTCGGCGATGACCTGCATGCCCAGGCTTTTGCCCAGTTGGATAATCGCGCGAACGATGGTGGCGTCGTCATCGTCGTCCAGCAGGTCCTGGACGAAGCTTTTGTCGATCTTGATCTTGTCCAGCGGCAGGCTTTTCAAATAGCTCAAGGAGGAATAGCCGGTGCCGAAGTCATCAATGGCGATCAATGCCCCGGAGCGGCGCAGGCTCAACAGGTGCTGGGCGGCGGTGCTGATGTCTTCCATCAGGCCGGTCTCGGTGACTTCCAGTTCCAGGCTGCGCGGCGGCAGGCGGTAGATCTGCATCAGGTTGTTGACCACCCGTGGCAACTCGGTGTGGTGCAGTTGCACGGTGGACAGATTGACTGCCATGCGCAGTTCGGTGAAACCCAGGTCATGCCATTCGCGCAATTGTCGACAGGCCTGGTCCAGCACCCATTCGCCAATCGGAATAATGGTGCCGTTCTGTTCTGCCAGCGGGATGAACAGGTCCGGCGGCACCAGGCCGTGTTCCGGGTGCTGCCAGCGGATCAGGGCTTCCACGCCTACCACTCGCTGGTCGCGATAGCTGATCTGCGGCTGGTAGACCAGGTGAAACTGGTCGCGACCCAGGGCATCGCGCAGGTCTTTTTCCAGTTCGCGGCGGCGGCGCATTTCGCTGTCGACACTGGCGATATAGAACTGATAGCGGTTGCGTGAGCGGCTCTTGGCCAGGGTCATGGTCTGTTCGGCTTTTTGCAGCAGCTTCTCGGTGCTGTCGCCATCTTCGGGAAACAAGGTGATGCCGATGGTGGCGCGCAGGCGAATTTCCTCGTGGTCGAGGGCGAACTCCGCCTCCAGGTCGTCGAGGATGCTTTGCGCCAGTTCGGCCGCTTCGTAGGGCTGGTCGATATCGGCCTGTACCAGCGCGAACTGGTCGCCCCCCAGGCGGGCGAGGGCGCCGAGGCGACCGCTGTGGGCGCGCAAGCGATCGGCCAGGGCCAGCAGCAATTTGTCGCCGGCCTGGTAGGTGAACTGCTCGTTGACGCTCTTGAAGTCATCCAGCCCCACGCATAACACGGCGACGCGGCGCTGGCGGCGGCCGGCGTCGATGAGGATCTTGTCCAGTTGCTCCTGCAGTTTCTGGCGGTTCGGCAGGCCGGTGAGAAAATCGTACTGGGCCATGCGCAGCAGGCTGGATTCCGCCTCATGGCGCAGGTGGGTGTTACGCTCGATGGATTCGAGCAACTGGTTGGCGGTGTTGATCCACAACCCCAACTCGTTGCGCTCGTGCCCCTTGAGTTGCGGGATCTTGTGCTGGCTGGGACGGTCCGGGTTGATCGATGTCAGGTGCTCGATAATCCGCGACAGCGGTTTGGTCAGCAGCCAGTGGTAAACCAGGTACAACACCAGGCCCATGGCCAAGGCGCGTAACACGCCGGAAATGAAGATGATCACCGAACTGACGAGAAAGCCCTGGCCGTAAGTGGCGGTGTCGAGGGTAATGCTCAGGTCGCCGTAATACTCGCTGTAGGGGCCTTTGCCGACCAATGAAGTGGTGAAGGTGCGTTCCTGGCCAAGAATCAGGTCGGTGAGCCAACGGCTGGGGGAGTGCTGCAAGGCGCGGCTTTTTTCCGCCAGCATGGTTTCGTTGGGATGGCCGATGGAGGCCATGCGCACCGCCTCGTCCTGGAACAGCCCTTCGATCACCTGCATGCCCATCTCGCGGTCCAGGCTATAGACGGCCTGGGTCGAGGGGTCGCGAAACATGTCGAGGATGCGCTGGGCATCACCGGCCACGGCCTGGCGCGTCTTGTAGGCATCGAAAACGATCTGCGCCACGCTCAGCGTCACGCCCACGATCAACGCCGACAGCAGCACAACCCGTAGCAACTTCACCGACAAGCTGTTCTTGAGTTCCAGCTTCAAAGGGGCATTCCTTGTCTCATGCGGGTGGCCTTCAATATGCCATGAGTATTGGCAATCCCGTGATTGCAGTCAAAGGGACATTGCGGCTTACGGTACTTTGTGGCGCTGGGTGAGCCTGAGGCGGGTGGTGTTGGCGGGCGCGGGGTGAAATGGAGAGGTGGTTCAATCAGGCGAGCGATGGACGGGGAGAGGCTGCGCTTTTCGCTTCCCTGGAAGCCCTGAGAAGCGAAAGCTGCGGCTTTTACCCGGCTGGTACCTGGTTTGGATTATCTTTCTGCGCGTCTGTCATGGATTTAGCCAGCGACGAGCCTGTGTTGATTGCCATTCCTAAGGTTTTAATCCCGAGGTCTATCGCCATCGGGGCGACGGTTGAGATTATTGGGACCGCCACTGCTGCTGCGCCTGCGCCTGCGATTGCCATAATTACGCTCTCCTACATCAATTAAGAGGGACATTCCTCCTGCCGCCTGGGTGGTCATTTCTTGTCGTTGAGTTCCGTGGGTCTTTGCCTGCCCTTGTGGTTGCATCGCGCCCATAAAAAAGCCCGGCACATTCGCCGGGCTCTCTTTACTGCAAGGGTTGCTTAGGCAGTGAAGGTCTTGCCTTCGAACTGCTCAGCCACGAACTTCCAGTTGACCAGGTTCCAGAACGCTTCCACATACTTTGGACGCACGTTGCGGTAGTCGATGTAGTAGGCGTGTTCCCACACGTCGCAGGTCAGCAGCGGGGTGTCGCCGCTGGTCAGCGGGTTGCCGGCGCCGATGGTGCTGGCCAGGGCCAGGGAACCGTCAGCCTTTTTCACCAGCCAGCCCCAGCCGGAACCGAAGGTGCCGACGGACGTCTTGGTGAATTCTTCCTTGAACTTGTCGAACGAACCGAACGCAGCGTTGATGGCTTCAGCCAGCGCGCCGGTAGGTTGGCCGCCGGCGTTTGGTGCCAGGCAGTTCCAGTAGAAGGTGTGGTTCCAGACCTGAGCGGCGTTGTTGAAGATGCCGCCCGAAGAAGACTTGACGATCTCTTCCAGGGTCTTGCCTTCGAACTCGGTGCCTGGCACCAGGTTGTTCAGGTTCACGACATAGGTGTTGTGGTGCTTGTCGTGGTGGTATTCCAAGGTTTCCTTGGAGATGTGCGGCTGCAGGGCATCGTGTGCGTAGGGCAGCGGCGGCAATTCGAAAGCCATGATGATTCTCCTAATCAGGTCAGTTGCGGTGAGCGCAAGGCCGATCACGGGCGGCCAAACAAGCGCCGGGGAGTTTGTACTCTTTGCGGCGCAGGGTCCGGATCATAGCACCGGGGGTGCGGCAAAACCACGCAACAACTGTGTGGGATAGAGGTTCCAGAGCCTTTTGGAATAAGTTCACTGTGCGCTTATTAATTGGTAGGCCACGCTGAACATCATCCCCGCCACCAGCAAGTCCAGCAGGCGCCATGTCGCCGGGCGTGCCAGCCACGGCGCCAGCCAGGCCGCGCCGAGCGCCAGGGTGGCGAACCACAGCAACGATGCACTCGCGGCCCCGGCCACGTAGGCGCCGGGTTCGGTCTGTTGTGCGCCCAGTGAGCCGATCAGCAGCACCGTGTCCAGGTACACATGAGGATTGAGCAACGTGACCGCCAAGGCACTGAGCAACACGGCACGCAATGAACGGACCTTGAGGTTGCCCCCTTGCGCCAGGCCCTGTGTCGAAAACGCCCGGCGCAGCGCCAGGGTGCCGTACCACAGCAGGAACGCGGCGCCGCCCCAGCGGGCAATCGCCAATAAGAGCGGGCTTTGTGCCAGCACCGTCGCCAGGCCGAATACCCCGGCGGCCACGAGCAAGGCGTCGCACACCACGCACAATGCCGCCACCGGCAGGTGATGTTCACGGCGCAGGCTTTGCGCCAATACAAATGCGTTTTGCGTGCCGATGGCCATGATCAGCCCCAGGGCCACCAATAATCCGTTCAGATAGCTTTGCCACATACCATTACTCCGAAGTCGCTGCCAGTTGGCGCAATACGTCCATGGCCCGCTCGGCATCCGCGCGGCCGACGAACAGGTGGTCGTGGTAGTAACCGGCGATTACGTTGCAACTGATCCCGGCCTTGCCGAGCGCACTGGCAAAGGCGGCCGTCAGGCCCACGGCTTGCAGCGCTGAATGCACATTCAGGGTGATCCACGCGGCGATGTAGTCGAACGCCAGGCCGGCCTGTTCCGCCTGCCGTCGTTCCAGGATCAGGGTCAACCCTTCCTGCTCGCGAAAGCTGCCGATGGCCTCGCAACCGGCCGGGATGCGATGGTCAGGCAGGGTGCAGAACACGTAGTCACCGTCATTGAGCTGCGGGCTCATGCTGCGCAGTAGGGTTGCCAGGGCGGTTTCGCCAGCCATGATGAAGAGTCCTTATAAAGAGAGAAGCGATGCTGGCTATTCTCATGGCGCAGGCTGTATAAGAAAAACCAATATTACTGATCGCTCATTAGAGAAACTGATGTTCGACTATAAATTGCTTTCCGCCCTGGCGGCGGTGGTGGAACAGGCCGGCTTCGAGCGCGGTGCCCAGGTATTGGGGCTGTCGCAATCGGCGATTTCCCAGCGCATCAAGTTATTGGAAGCACGCGTCGGCCAGCCGGTGCTGGTGCGGGTTACGCCGCCGGCGCCCACCGATATTGGTCGGCGTTTGCTTAACCATGTGCAGCAGGTGCGGCTGCTGGAGCGCGACCTGCAAAGCCAGGTGCCGGCGCTGGACGAAGAAGGCATGCCTGAGCGCCTGCGCATCGCCCTGAATGCCGACAGCCTTGCCACCTGGTGGGCCGAGGCGGTCAGTGACTTTTGTGCCGAGCAGCATTTGCTGCTGGATCTGGTCGTAGAAGACCAAACGGTGGGGCTCAAGCGCATGCGTGCCGGCGAGGTGGCGGCCTGCATTTGCGCCAGTGAACGCCCGGTGGCCGGTGCCCGCAGCCTGTTGCTCGGCGCCATGCGATATCGGGCGCTGGCCAGTCCGGCGTTTGTTGCACGGCATTTCCCGGAGGGCGTCCGCGCCGACCAACTGGCCCGCACACCGGCGCTGGTGTTTGGCCCTGATGATTTCCTGCAGCACCGCTACCTGGCGTCTCTGGGCGTGGACGGTGGTTTCGAACACCATTTATGCCCATCGTCCGAAGGCTTTATACGCCTGGCGGAAGCGGGGCTCGGCTGGGGGCTGGTGCCTGAGTTACAGGTGCGCGACCAGCTGGAAAAGGGCGTACTGATCGAGTTATTGCCAGATAAGCCCATTGATGTGCCTTTGTACTGGCATCATTGGCGCAGCGGCGGGCAGCTGTTGGGTTTGTTGACCGACCATCTGGCCCAAGCCTGTGGACAATGGTTGGTGCCGTTGGACTGATGACGGTCGTCAAGGCAACAGCGATGAAAAATGAAAGGACACGGGGTAATACATGAAGATTCTGGTCACCGGCGCAAGCGGCTTCATCGGCGGGCGCTTTGCGCGTTTCGCCCTGGAGCAGGGCCTGGACGTGCGGGTCAACGGGCGGCGCGCCGAGGGTGTGGAGCACCTGGTTCGGCGTGGTGCCGAGTTTATCCAGGGTGACTTGAGTGACGCCGACCTGGTGCGCGATCTGTGCCGCGATGTCGAAGCCGTGGTGCATTGTGCAGGCGCCGTGGGCTTGTGGGGGAGGTATCAGGACTTCCATCAAGGCAATGTGCTGGTGACTGAAAACGTCGTGGAAGCCTGCCTCAAGCAGCGCGTGGGCCGTCTGGTGCACCTGTCGTCGCCGTCGATCTACTTCGACGGGCGCGATCATCTCGGGTTGACCGAAGAGCAAGTCCCCAAGCGCTTCAAGCACCCTTATGCCGCCACGAAGTACCTGGCCGAGCAGAAAGTGTTCGGCGCCCAGGAGTTCGGTCTCGAGGTGCTGGCCCTGCGTCCGCGTTTCGTTACCGGTGCCGGTGACATGAGTATTTTCCCGCGCCTGTTGAAAATGCAGCGCAAGAACCGCCTGGCCATCGTCGGCGACGGTCTCAACAAAGTCGACTTCACCAGTGTGCACAACCTCAACGAAGCGCTGCTCAGCAGTTTGCTGGCCACCGGTTCGGCGCTGGGCAAGGCCTACAACATCAGCAATGGCACGCCGGTGCCGGTGTGGGATGTGGTGAATTACGTGATGCGCCAAATGGAGTTGCCCCAGGTGACCCGTTATCGCTCCTACGGCTTGTCCTACAGCGTCGCGGCGCTTAACGAAGCCTTTTGCGCGATGTGGCCCGGTCGTCCGGAGCCGGCGTTATCGCGCCTGGGCATGCAGGTAATGAACAAAGATTTCACCCTCGACATCAGCCGGGCCAGGCATTATCTGGATTACGAGCCCAAGGTCAGCCTGTGGACCGCTCTCGACGAGTTCTGCGGTTGGTGGAAGGCCCAGGATCCCGGGTTCAAATAAGGTCACAACAGGCAACACATAGGGAACCGAATTCCAGGTTCCGGGTCGATCAACGCGATGGGGTTGGGGTTTATACTCCCGTCGCTCGGCTTTCCAGCCAGCTAACTCACCGATTCAGGGTTGATTCATGCGCAACGATGCTAAAGACGATTTCGACAACATTCCCAGCCTGCGGGCCGATCTTGGGGATGACGATGATTTCGAACCTTCCCCGGCCACCTCGGTGCGTTCGCGCAACACGCCCGTGGTCAAGGTCAAGGGGGCCAGCACCGGCCCGCTGTGGGCACTGATCGGTGCGCTGCTGATCGCGTTCGCCGGCCTGGCCTGGTGGAGTTTCCAGCAGATATCTCTGATGGGCCAGCAGTTGGTTGCCACCCAGGAGAGCTTTGCGCGCATCAGCGAAGAAGCGGCAGGGCGTCTGCAGGACATTTCCGGCAAGGTCGTAGCCAGTGAAGCCAACGTGAACAACGGCAGCGAAGCATTGAAACTGCAGATCAAACAGCTGGAAAACCAGTTGCTGGAGCAGGGCAAGCAGCAGCTCGGCGTTGCCGGCCAGGCCACCGAGCTGGACACGCGCCTGGCGCAAATGACTGCCAGCACCACTGAGTTGTCGAGCGCCAATGCCAAGCTGCAAGGCCAGGTGCAGGCCTTGACCGATGCTGTGGCCACCCTGAAGGCAGCGCAGGGCGATGCCGGCAAGCGCGATACCGAGATAAAGGAATTGGTCGCTGATGTGGCTGCCTTGAAAAAACAAGGTAACCCAAGCGCAGCCATCGCCCGTCTTGAGCAGGACCTGGTGGTACTCAAAAGTGCGCAGGACAGCCAACCGGCTAACAGCGATGCGCCGACCAATAAAGAGTTCGACGTGTTCCGCATCCAGACCACGCGCAATATCACCACCTTGCAGAGCCAGGTGCAGAACCTGAATCAGCGCCTCAACGCGTCAGCGGCTGTCACGCCGCTCGGCCAGTAATATTCGGGCCTGTGGCAAGCCCGCTCGCCACAGGCCGCCTAAGCGGCTTGAATGTCACCGTCTGGTGACATTTCCCATCCCCTTCGTTACTTGCCCCCACCTCGCCCTTGTTTAGACTCCGGTCATCCCACAAAAAATAATAAGGGCCACCCATGACCACGCAACCACTGCCTGCCAGCAGTTGGCTGAATGCACCTGCCCATCACGCTTGGCTCGCCGCCGAAGGCCAGCGCCTGCTGGCATTCGCCAAGGCCTCCCGTCTGCCTGAGGGTTTTGGCAACCTCGACGACAAAGGCCAGTTGCCGGCCGATGCCCATGCCGAAACCATGAATACCGCGCGCATGACCCACAGCTTCGCCATGGCCCATGCCATGGGTTTGCCGGGTTATGCCGAGCTGGTGGCGCACGGTATTGCGGCCCTGGGCGGACCTTTGCGTGATAGCGAACACGGTGGCTGGTTCGCCACGCCCCAGGCCCTGGACGGCAATACCGGCAAAGCTGCCTACCTGCATGCCTTTGTCGCCCTGGCCGCCAGCTCGGCCACGGTGGCGGGCGCGCCCGGTGCGCAAAACCTGCTGAGCGACGCCATCTCTATCATCGACCAGTTCTTCTGGAGTGAGAAGGAGGGCGTGATGCTCGAGTCCTTCGCCCGGGACTGGAGCGGCGTCGAAGCCTATCGCGGCGCCAACAGCAACATGCACGCCACGGAAGCCTTCCTGGCCCTGGCCGATGTCACCGCTGACACGCGTTGGCTGGACCGCGCCCTGCGTATCGTCGAGCGAGTGATTCATACCCACGCCGCTGCCAATCAGTTCATGGTGATCGAGCATTTCGACGCTCAGTGGAAACCCCTGCTCGATTACAACGAAGACAACCCCGCCGATGGCTTCCGCCCCTACGGCATCACCCCCGGCCACGGTTTTGAGTGGGCGCGGCTGGTGCTGCACCTGGAAGCCGCGCGCCTGCAGGCCGGGCTGGCCACGCCGGACTGGCTGCTGAGCGCCGCCAAGGGCCTGTTCGCCAGCGCCTGCGAATATGCCTGGGCCGTGGATGGCGCCCCCGGCATCGTCTACACCCTGGACTGGAACCACCGCCCGGTCGTGCGCGAGCGTCTGCACTGGACTCACGCTGAAGCCAGCGCCGCTGCCCAGGCCTTGCTCAAACGCACGGGGGAGCTGCATTACGAAACCTGGTACCGGCGCTTCTGGGAGTTTTGCGACACCCATTTCATCGACCGTATCCACGGCAGCTGGCACCACGAACTCAACCCCCACAACCAGCCCAGCAGCACTATCTGGGGTGGCAAACCGGACCTGTACCATGCCTGGCAAGCGGTCGTGCTGCCTGCACTGCCCCTGGCACCGAGCATGGCCAGCGCTTTAGGCGCTGGGTGTTATGTCACCAGTTGGTGACATTTGTGCATCCCTTTGTTACCTGCGCTCGAAAAAACCATGTTTAAACTCCGTGCAGCGCAAGCTCTAGACTTGCATGCATAACAACAAGAAAAGGTATTCAGATGAACGCGATTAATCGCCTCGCCGTAGCTATTTCCGTTGCCTCGTTGTTTCCCCTCAGTGCCTTTGCCGCCGACTCCAAAGGGACGGTTGAAGTTGTGCATTGGTGGACCTCGGGTGGCGAAAAAGCGGCTGTAGATGTCCTGAAGGCCCAAGTAGAGAAAGACGGCTTCACCTGGAAAGACGGTGCCGTCGCAGGTGGCGGTGGCGCCACTGCCATGACCGTGCTGAAAAGCCGCGCGGTCGCCGGCAACCCACCAGGCGTTGCCCAGATCAAAGGCCCCGACATCCAGGAATGGGCGTCCACCGGCCTGCTCGACACCGACGTCCTGAAGTCCGTCGCCAAAGACGAAAAATGGGATTCCCTGCTCGACAAGAAAGTCTCCGACACCGTGAAGTACGACGGTGACTACGTTGCCGTACCGGTCAACATCCACCGCGTGAACTGGCTGTGGATCAACCCGGAAGTCTTCAAGAAAGCCGGTATCACCAAGAACCCTACCACCCTCGAAGAATTCTACGCAGCCGGCGACAAGCTCAAGGCCGCGGGCTTCATTCCGCTCGCCCACGGTGGCCAGCCTTGGCAGGACAGCACCGTCTTCGAAGCGGTGGTCCTGTCGGTAATGGGCGCCGATGGCTACAAGAAAGCCCTGGTCGACCTGGATAACGCTGCGCTGACCGGCCCGGAAATGGTCAAGTCCCTGACCGAGCTTAAGAAAGTCGCGACCTATATGGACGTCGACGGCAAAGGCCAGGACTGGAACCTCGAAGCGGGCAAGGTCATCAACGGCAAGGCCGGCATGCAGATCATGGGTGACTGGGCCAAGTCCGAATGGACCGCCGCCAAGAAAGTCGCCGGCAAAGACTATGAGTGCGTAGCCTTCCCAGGCACCGACAAAGCCTTCACCTACAACATCGACTCCCTGGCGGTGTTCAAGCAGAAAGACAAAGGCACTGCCGCTGGCCAGCAGGACATCGCCAAAGTCGTGCTGGGTGAAAACTTCCAGAAGGTGTTCAGCATCAACAAGGGGTCGATCCCGGTTCGTACCGACATGCTCAATGAAATGGACAAGCTCGGCTTCGACTCCTGCGCCCAGACCGCTGCCAAGGACTTCCTGGCAGACGCCAAGTCCGGCGGCCTGCAGCCAAGCATGGCGCACAACATGGCCACCACCCTGGCTGTGCAAGGTGCGTTCTTTGATGTCGTGACCAATTTCATAAACGACCCGAAAGCCGACCCGGCCGACACCGCCAAGAAACTCGGCGCTGCGATCAAGTCAGCCAAGTAACAGCTGACCTTGTGAGGGGGACCCCTAACCCCTCACAAGGCTTGTTCCTGTAGTCCTTTTTCCCTGTATTGGATTTCCCCATGAGTTCTGTTGCTGTGTTCAGCAAAGCCTCGCCGTTCGATGCACTGCAGCGCTGGCTACCCAAACTGGTGCTGGCGCCCAGCATGTTCATCGTGTTGGTGGGCTTCTACGGCTACATCCTGTGGACGTTTGTGCTCTCGTTCACCACGTCTACGTTCCTGCCGAGCTACAAATGGGCGGGTCTTGCGCAGTACCAGCGGCTGTTCGACAACGACCGCTGGTGGGTGGCGAGCAAGAACCTGGCGCTTTTCGGCGGGATGTTTATCGGCATCACCTTGGTGATCGGCGTGACGCTGGCGATTTTCCTCGACCAGAAAATCCGCCGCGAAGGTTTTATCCGCACCATTTACCTGTACCCGATGGCGCTCTCGATGATCGTCACCGGTACCGCGTGGAAATGGCTGCTCAACCCGGGCATGGGCCTGGACAAACTCCTGCGTGACTGGGGCTGGGAAGGCTTCCGTCTCGACTGGCTGATCGACCCGGACCGTGTGGTCTACTGCCTGGTGATCGCTGCCGTGTGGCAAGCCTCCGGTTTCATCATGGCGATGTTCCTTGCCGGTTTGCGTGGCGTTGATCAATCGATCATCCGTGCCGCCCAGATCGACGGCGCGAGCCTGCCGCGCATCTACTGGAGCGTGGTGCTGCCCAGCCTGCGTCCGGTGTTCTTCAGTGCGGTGATGATCCTGGCGCACATTGCCATCAAGAGCTTCGACCTGGTGGCGGCCATGACGGCCGGTGGCCCGGGCTACTCGTCCGACCTGCCCGCCATGTTCATGTACTCGTTCACCTTCAGCCGTGGCCAGATGGGCATGGGCTCGGCCAGTGCAATCCTGATGCTCGGTGCGATCCTCGCGATCATCGTGCCGTACCTCTACTCCGAGCTGAGGACCAAGCGTAATGACTAGTCTCGCTGCCAAACCTGCCATCAGCCTGAGCCGCATCGCGATCTACGCGGTGTTGATCCTCGCTGTGTTGCTGTACCTGGTACCGCTGGTGGTGATGTTGCTCACCAGCTTCAAGACCCCGGAAGACATCAGCACCGGCAACCTGCTGAGCTGGCCGACCGTGGTCAGCGGCATCGGCTGGGTCAAGGCCTGGGCCACTGTGGATGGCTACTTCTGGAACTCGATCAAGATCACCGTGCCGGCCGTGCTGATTTCCACCGCCATCGGCGCGTTGAACGGTTATGTGCTGTCGTTCTGGCGCTTCCGTGGTTCGCAGCTGTTCTTCGGTTTGCTGTTGTTCGGCTGCTTCCTGCCGTTCCAGACCGTGCTGCTGCCCGCGTCGTTCACCCTTGGCAAGATGGGCCTGGCCAGCACCACCACTGGCCTGGTGTTTGTGCACGTGGTGTACGGCTTGGCGTTCACCACGCTGTTCTTCCGCAATTACTACGTGAGCATTCCGGATGCGCTGATCAAGGCGGCACGCCTGGACGGTGCCGGTTTCTTCACCATCTTCCGTCAGATCATTTTGCCGATGTCCACGCCGATCATCATGGTCTGCCTGATCTGGCAGTTCACCCAGATCTGGAACGACTTCCTGTTCGGTGTGGTGTTCTCCAGTGGCGACTCCCAGCCCATCACGGTGGCGCTGAACAACCTGGTCAACACCAGCACCGGGGCCAAGGAATATAACGTAGATATGGCGGCGGCGATGATCGCCGGGCTGCCGACCCTGCTGGTCTATGTGATCGCAGGCAAGTATTTCGTGCGCGGCCTGACGGCCGGCGCGGTCAAGGGGTAATCATGGCTACGCTTGAACTTCGCAATGTAAACAAGACCTATGGCGCCGGCCTGCCCGACACCTTGAAGAACATCGAACTGTCGATCAAGGAAGGGGAGTTCCTGATCCTGGTCGGCCCTTCGGGTTGCGGTAAGTCCACGTTGATGAACTGCATCGCCGGCCTTGAGACCATCACCGGCGGCGCGATCATGATCGGCGACCAGGACGTCAGCGGCATGAGCCCCAAGGACCGTGACATCGCCATGGTGTTCCAGTCCTACGCACTGTACCCGACCATGAGCGTGCGCCAGAACATCGAATTCGGCCTCAAGATCCGCAAGATGCCCCAGGCTGACATCGACGCCGAAGTGGCGCGCGTGGCCAAGTTGCTGCAGATCGAACACCTGCTTAACCGCAAGCCCGGCCAGCTTTCCGGCGGCCAGCAACAGCGCGTGGCCATGGGCCGGGCCCTGGCGCGTCGGCCGAAGATCTACCTGTTCGACGAACCGCTGTCGAACCTCGACGCCAAGCTGCGCGTCGAGATGCGTACCGAAATGAAGCTGATGCACCAACGTCTGAAAACTACCACCGTCTACGTGACCCACGACCAGATCGAAGCGATGACCCTGGGCGATAAAGTGGCGGTGATGAAGGACGGCATCATCCAACAATTCGGCACGCCGAAAGAAATTTACAACGACCCTGCTAACCTATTTGTGGCAAGCTTTATCGGTTCACCACCGATGAACTTCGTTCCTATGCGCCTAAAACGCAAGGACGGGAGGCTGGTGGCGCTGCTCGACAGCGGCCAGGCGCGTTGCGAATTGCCGCTGGGTATGAACGACGCCGGTCTGGAAGACCGTGATGTGATTCTGGGCCTGCGCCCGGAGCAGATCGTGTTGGCGGCGGGTGAGGGTAATGGTTCATCGAGCATTCGTGCCGAGGTCCAGGTCACCGAGCCGACCGGTCCGGACACACTGGTGTTTGTGCAGCTCAATGACACCAAGGTCTGCTGCCGTTTGGCGCCTGATGTGGCGCCGCAGGTGGGCGAGACCCTGACACTGCAATTCGATCCATCCAAGGTATTGCTGTTCGACGCCAACACGGGCGAGCGCCTCGGCACTGCTTCTTCATTGCCCGCACAGGGGCATGCGGACAACGTGGCCCAATTCAAAGGTCGCTGAAGTAGATAAGTTGTTGTTTTAGATGAAAAAAGTAACCCGCGTTAGATAAAAACAGTTTAATAACAATAAAGACGAGGATGTAGGGATGAAAAAGCAACACAACAACACCCGGCTGATCTGCCAACTGTCAGCAGCAGCAGCCCTTGTACTGTCCGCCAATGCGATGGCGGCCGATGCATTCAGTGCCGACTCCAAGTGGATGACCGGCGATTGGGGCGGTGAGCGTACCAAGCTGATCGAGCAAGGTATCGACATTAAGGCTGACTACGTAGGGGAAATGGGCGCCAACCTGCGGGGCGGCTATAACGATGACAGAACCGGCCGTTACTCCGACCAGTTCGGGTTGGGCGTAGCGCTGGACCTGCAAAAGCTGTGGGGCTGGGATAACACCCAGGCCAAGATCCAACTGACTAACCGTAATGGCCAGAACATCTCCAACGACCGCATTGGCGACCCGCGTGCCGGCACGCTGAGTTCGTCCATGGAAGTCTACGGTCGTGGCCACATGGTGCGTCTGACCCAGTTCTGGATCCAGCACCAGATGTTCGACAACAAGCTGGACGTGAAGCTCGGCTACTTCGGTGAAGGCGAAGACTTCAACACCTTCCCGTGCGACTTCCAGAACCTGTCGTTCTGTGGCTCCCAGGTCGGTAACTATGTAAACACCTGGTACAACTGGCCGGTCAGCCAGGCCGCTATCCGCGTGAAGTACAACATCACGCCTGAGCTGTATGCGCAAATCGGTGCGTACAACCAGAACCCTTCGCAGCTGGAGCACGGCAACGGCTTCAAGCTCAGCGGCAGCGGCACCAAGGGCACCGTGATTCCGGTGGAGTTGGTCTGGTCGCCGAAGGTGAATAACCTGCCGGGCGAATACCGTGTGGGTTACTACAAGAGCGCGGCTGATGCACCGGACGTGCGTGAAGACGTCAACGGCGGCAATGCGGTCCTTACTGGCGCAGACTTCCGTACCCGCAGCAGCAAGAAAGGCTACTGGTTCGTTGCCCAACAGCAACTTACCACCCATAACGGCGACGCTTCCCGTGGCTTGAACATCGCAGCCAACGCGACCTTCCACGACAAGGAAACCAACCTGGTCGATAACTACCAGTCGTTGATGCTGGTGTACAAAGGCCCATTCGACGCGCGTCCAAAAGATGACGTCGGTATTGGCGCTGCGCGTCTGCACGTCAACAATGACGTGAAGAAAAACGCCGAACTGCTTAACGCCGCCAATGGCGTGAGTGATTACGACAATCCGCTGTACACGCCTATTCGCGAAACCGAGTACAACTTCGAAATCAACTACGGCTTCCACGTCACCAACTGGCTGACCGTGCGTCCCAACCTGCAATACGTTGTCCAACCGGGCGGCGTGGATAAAGTCGACAACGCGCTGGTGGCGGGCCTGAAAATTCAGTCTACGTTCTAACGCTGTTGCGATAAGCTCCTTCTCTCTGTGCGCATTTGCGGGTAGCCATGGCTATCCGCTTTTTTTTGGGCCGCATTGTGAAGACATTCAGGACCGTGGCACATGCATGAGCAACCGCTGCAACGCTTTTTCAAATCCCTGCGCGAGCGTCCAGTGTTCGCCTGGGAGCGCTTTCAGATGCGCGACGTGCTGGTGATCGACCACCCGCTGTGCCAGGCGGTGTTCAGTCGCCAGGGTGCGCAACTCTTGCACTTTCAGCCCCGTGGCCAGAAACCCTGGCTGTGGTGCGCGGCCAAGTGGCCGCAAGTCGGCGCCATCCGTGGCGGCGTGCCGGTGTGCTGGCCGTGGTATGGCCGCCATCCGAGCGAAAACGCGTGGCCGTCCCATGGTTGGGCGCGGTTGATCGACTGGAAACTGCTCGACAGCAGCACCGACGACGACGGCGTGCGCCTGCACTGGCAATTGCAGCTGTGCGACTGGCAGGTCGACCTGCACGCGCACCTGGGCGACACCCTGGAGTTGCGCCTGAGCACCGAGCATCAAGACGAGTTGCCGTGCCAGTTGAGCCATGCTTTGCACGCTTACTGGCGTATTGGTCACGTCGATGAGATAGCGCTGTCTGGACTCGACGGTGCGCACGGTTACGACCAGCTCAATCGCCAGGCGTGCCAGCAGGAAGGCGAGTTGCGCGTGGACGGCGGGTGCCAGCGGGTGTTCCAACACGACGGCGAACTGCACCTCAAGGATCACGCCTGGCAGCGTGAATTGTGCATCGATACCGGCGACAGCGCCGACACCGTGGTATGGCATCCCGGCAGCCGGCCGCTGCTGGGGGTGAGCTTCAACGAGGCGTCGGGGTTTGTGTGCGTGGAGTCGGCGATGGCCGGGGCGAGCCTGGCGCCGGGGGAGAGGGCGCATCTCAGTTTGCAGGCGCGGGCTGGGGTTTAGCGGTGTGGTTGATGGCCTCATCGGGGGCTTGCCGCAGATGAGGCCAGTGAAGCCAACGCACAGGCTGGCTTAGTTAAACTCATCCCCCACCGGATACCGGCTGTCATTCAAACTCTCTTTGATCTTGCGCAGATGCGGCTGGAAATCCACGCCACGGCGCAAGGTCATGCCGGTCGCCAGCACATCCAGCACCGTCAACTGAATGATCCGTGAGGTCATCGGCATATAGATGTCGGTGTCTTCGGGCAGCGGAATGTTCAGGCTGACGGTACTGGCCTTGGCCAGCGGTGAGTTCTCGGCGGTTACGCCCAGCACCGACGCACCGTTTTCCCGGGCGATACGCGCCACTTCCACCAGTTCGCGGGTGCGCCCGGTGTAGGAAATGATCACGAACAGCTCGCCCGTGTGGGCCACCGAGGCGATCATGCGTTGCATCAGCACGTCGGCGTGGGCGGTGACCGCCAGGTTGAAGCGGAAAAACTTGTGCAGCGCGTCCATGGCCACCGGCGCCGAAGCGCCCAGGCCGAAGAAGTGGATCTGCCGCGCCTGGATCAACAGGTCCACGGCCTTGCTGATCAGGGCCGGGTCCAGGGCCTGGCAGGCGGCGTCCAGCGAGGCGATGGCGCTGCCAAAGATCTTCTGGGTGTAGGCCTCGGGGTTATCGTCGGCCTCCACGGCGCGGCTGACGTACGCTGCGCCACTGGCCAGGCTTTGCGCCAACTGCAATTTAAGTTCAGGGTAACCGCTGACGCCGAACGAACGGCAGAAACGGTTGACCGTCGGTTCACTGACCGAGGCGGCTTGGGCGAGGGCTGCGATGGAGAAGCGGGTCGCCTGCTGCGGGTTGAGCAGGATGACCTCGGCCACTTTTTTCTCAGCCTTGTTCAATTCTTCGAGGCGGTTCCGGATCTGTTCCAGAAGATTTCGCACGCGGTCCATTCAGTCTTTCCTTCGGGCGACGATGCAAATAAAGGGCGGCAACCAATCGACGAGTGGCCCTTTGCGGTGGCCTATCCTACTGAGGGTAGCTGAACACCACCACTCGGAATGCGTATTTCGGGAAAATGTTGTGGTTATTACTACATTTTTCCTTGAGTGATGCCTTGAAAAAAGGTATTTGTAGTTTAACTTGATAAAAGAACAAACATCATGCCTTCAATAACCGTAGAACCCTGCACCTTTGCCCTGTTTGGCGCCTTGGGTGATCTGGCGCTGCGCAAGTTATTTCCTGCCCTCTATCAACTCGATGGCGCCGGGCTCCTGCACGACGACACCCGCATCCTGGCCCTGGCCCGGGAAGCCGGTTCCGAACAGCAACACCTGGCCCATATCGAAAAAGAATTGCGTAAATATGTCGGCAAGGAACTGGACGAGAGCATCGCCCAGCGTTTCCTGGCGCGCCTGACCTATGTCCATGTCGACTTCATGAAAGCCGATGACTACGTGGCTCTGGCGGAAAAGGCCGGCACCGAACAACGCCTGATCGCCTACTTCGCCACGCCTGCGTCGGTGTATGGTGCGATCTGCGAGAACCTGTCCAAGGTTGGCCTGGCGGAGAACACCCGCGTCGTGCTGGAGAAACCCATCGGTTCGGACCTGGAATCCTCGCGCAAGGTCAACGACGCCGTGGCGCAGTTCTTCCCGGAAAACCGCACCTACCGCATCGACCACTACCTGGGCAAAGAGACCGTCCAGAACCTGATTGCCCTGCGTTTCGCCAACAGCCTGTTCGAAACCCAGTGGAACCAGAACTACATCTCCCACGTGGAAATCACCGTGGCCGAGCAGGTCGGTATCGAAGGCCGTTGGGGCTATTTCGACAAGGCCGGCCAGCTGCGCGACATGATCCAGAACCACTTGCTGCAGTTGCTTTGCCTGATCGCCATGGACCCGCCGGCCGACCTGTCCGCCGACAGTATCCGTGACGAGAAGGTCAAGGTGCTCAAGGCCCTGGCGCCGATCAGCCCGGATGGCCTCACCACACAGGTGGTGCGTGGCCAGTACATCGCCGGCTACAGCGCCGGCAAGCCGGTGCCCGGTTATCTGGAAGAAGAGAACTCCAACACCCAGAGCGACACTGAAACCTTCGTCGCCCTGCGGGCCGATATTCGTAACTGGCGTTGGGCCGGGGTGCCGTTCTACCTGCGCACCGGCAAGCGCATGCCGCAGAAACTGTCGCAGATCGTCATCCACTTCAAGGAGCCGTCCCACTACATCTTCGCTCCCGAGCAGCGCCTGCAGATCAGCAACAAGCTGATCATCCGCCTGCAGCCGGACGAAGGTATTTCCTTGCGCGTGATGACCAAGGAGCAGGGCCTGGACAAGGGCATGCAACTGCGCAGCGGGCCTCTGCAACTGAATTTTTCCGACACCTATCGCAGCGCACGCATCCCCGATGCCTACGAGCGGTTGTTGCTGGAAGTGATGCGCGGCAATCAGAACCTGTTTGTTCGCAAAGATGAAATCGAAGCCGCGTGGAAGTGGTGTGACCAGTTGATCGCCGGGTGGAAAAAATCCGGTGATGCGCCCAAGCCGTATGCGGCGGGGTCCTGGGGGCCGATGAGCTCGATTGCACTGATCACGCGGGATGGGAGGTCTTGGTATGGCGATATCTGAATTGAAACTGCCTCGGGGCGTGACTGCCCACGAGTACCGCACGCCCGTGCTGCTGGCGGACGGCCTGGCCAACGACGTGGCCGAACAACTGCGCGAGGCCATCAGTGCCCGTGGCGAGGCAATCCTGGTGGTGTCCGGTGGCCGCAGCCCCGTGGCGTTTTTCCAGAACCTGGCCAAGCAAGGCGTGGACTGGTCCAAGGTCACCATCACCCTGGCCGATGAGCGTTGGGTGCCGGTCGAACACGCCGACAGCAATGCCGGCCTGTTGAAGCAGCACCTGTTGCAAGGACCGGCGGCCAAGGCCAAGTTCCTCAGCCTGTACAGCGCCGCCGCCAACCTTGAAGACGCTGCCGAGCAGGCCGATCGCCTGCTGGCCGAGTTACCAGCCATTGATGTGCTGGTGCTGGGCATGGGCGATGACGGCCACACCGCATCGCTGTTTCCCAACAGCCCGAACCTCGCTGAGGCCTTGCAGGCCGACGGTACCCGCCGTTGCTGGCCGATGCTGGCGCCGACCGTGCCGCACCAGCGCCTGACCATGAGTCGCGCGTTGCTGGCCACGGCCCACTACACCGTGCTGTCGATTTCCGGCAGTTCGAAATTGACTACCTTGAGCGCCGCCCTGGCCAGTGACGACGTTGCTGCCATGCCGATTCGCGCGTTTTTGCAACCTACTTTAGAGATTTACTGGTGCCCATGAGCCAAGGATCAGCCGCTATGAAAAGCCCTCAACCGACCGTGTCCATGGCGGATAAAGTTGCCCTGATCGACAGCCTCTGCGCCAAGGCGCGGATCCTGCCGGTGATCACCATCGCCCGCGAACAGGACATCCTGCCGCTGGCCGATGCCCTGGCCGCCGGTGGTTTGACCGCATTGGAAGTGACCCTGCGTTCCGAGTTCGGCCTCAAGGCCATTCAGGTGCTGCGTGAGCAGCGTCCTGAACTGTGCACCGGCGCCGGCACCGTGCTCGACCGCCACATGCTTGAAGCGGCGGAAGTCGCCGGTTCGCAATTTATCGTTACTCCCGGCATTACCCGCGACCTGCTGGAAGCCTCGGTACACAGCCCGATCCCGCTGCTGCCAGGCATCAGCAATGCCTCGGGCATCATGGAAGGCTATGGCCTGGGCTACCGCCGCTTCAAGCTGTTCCCGGCCGAAGTCAGCGGCGGCGTTGCTGCGATCAAGGCCCTTGGCGGCCCGTTCGGCGAAGTGAAATTCTGCCCGACCGGCGGCGTCGGCCCGGCCAATATCAAAAGCTACATGGCGTTGAAAAACGTGATGTGCGTGGGCGGTAGCTGGATGCTTGACCCGGAGTGGGTCAAGAACGGCGACTGGGCCCGCATCCAGGAAGTCACCGCGCAGGCGCTGGCGCTGCTGGATTGATCTGATTCACCGAATCGTTGTTGCTGTGCTTAACGGCATTTTTGCGGTGCACTTGGTCGGTGTACCGCTTTTTTTTGCCTGCAAAAAACTGAGACCCCCATTTAATCGCTGCTTAGCTCGGTAATGGCGTTGACCAGGACATTGATGTCCGCTGCTGACGTCACCAACCCCGGTGTCACGCGGATACAGGTACCAAACGCAGCACCCGTGCGCGTGGTGGTGAACAGGTCGTAGTCCTCGAGCATGCGATCCACCATCACCAACTGATCCCGCCCGCTGAACTTGAACGCCGTAATCCCGCAATACAGCCGTGGATCATCCGGCGTCAGCACCTCGATCCCCGGCAACGGCCGTACTTGGCTCACCCATAAATCCCGCAGGTAATTGATCCGCGCGCCCTTGGCCGCCGCGCCACCCAGCGCGCGATGTTCTTGCAGTACCAGCGGCAAGGTCATCAGTGCCGGAAAGTTCGGCGTGCTGTACGACGTGCGCGCACGCACGTCATTTACGGGATAGTGGAACTCGCCCATGTCCGGATCAATGTCAGCCAGGCGTTCGGGGGCGATATAGAGGAACCCCAGGGTCAGCGGCGCGCCGATCCATTTGTGCAGGTTGAACCCGGCGAACGCAATGCCCAGCGCGGCGAGGTTGAACTCGATCTGGCCCAGGGCATGGGCGCCGTCGAGGATCACGTCGATGGCATGCTCACGCGCAGCCTTGGCGATGGCTTCAACAGGCATCACCAGGCCGGTGCGGTGGGTCACATGGGTAAGTGCCATCAGCCTGAGGCGCGGATACCGGGTGAACGCTTCGCGATAGGTCTGCACCAGGCTGTCGAAACTGGCCGGATGAGTGTGGGACAACTCGATCACTTCCACACCGCGAGCACCCGCCAACCAGCGCATCGCACCTTTGACGGTGTCGTATTCCAGGTCACTGATCAGCACCTGATCGCCGGCTTGCAGGCGGTTGTAGTTGCGGATCAGTGATTGCAGGGCTTCGGTGGCGTTGCGGGTAAAGGCGACTGCCTCGGGGTCGACGTCGATCAGGCCCGCCAGTTGGCGACGGATCTCGACGTTTTCACCTTGCTCGAAGCGCTGGCGCACATACAGTGAGTTGCTGCGGTTGATAAACGCCACGTGTTCCAGGTACTGCGCCTGCACGTCGCGGCTCATGCGCCCGAAGTAGCCGTTCTCCAGGTTGATCGGGCCGGGCTCCAGCGCATAGCGCTGGGCGATGGCCTGCCAGTGAAGTTCGTTGTCAGCATTCCTTGGCATGGCGAGTCTCTTAATGGCGGGGGGCGGGTTTACCGTGTTTAACGCGCAGCGGTTCCAACAGTTCAGACAAACCGTTGTGGTCGATTTCCTGCATCAGTGCCAGCAACCCGCCCAACTCGCCGTGGGGAAAGCCTTCGCGGGCGAACCAGTTCAAGTAGGGACCCGGCAGATCGGCGATGATCCGGCCCTTGTACTTGCCGAAGGGCATTTCGCGGGTGATCAGCAGTTCCAGTTTTTCGGGATTCATGGGCTTCGTGTGAGTGAGGCGAGATCTTCGAAAATACAGGCATTCTGCATGAAGGCCAAATGACAGATCATGCAAATAACGTACATACAGATGGTTCAAATATTTTTAAGTTATTGAAAATAAACATAAAAGTAATTTTTAAAAACCTGGCATGGGCGCTGCAATCATTAAGGCAACCCTTCTTCACCTGCCTAAGGAATTGAAAAATGACTGACATCAACAAAGAATCGATCTCCGTACTGAACGACCTGATCGAAACCAGCATCGACGGCCAGAAAGGCTTCAAGGAATGCGCTGAAGACATCAAGCATCCGGAACTCAAGGCTCTGTTTGCCAAGCGTTCCGCTGACTGCGCCACTGCCGCCGCCGAACTGAAGACGGCTGTACGTGCCTTGGGCGGTGATCCGGAAGATTCCGGCAGCGTTGCCGGCGCCCTGCACCGTGGCTGGGTCGACGTTAAGTCGATGGTTACCGGTAAAGACGAAGAGGCTGTGCTGAACGAAGCCGAGCGCGGCGAAGACCACGCACTGAAGGCTTACAAAGAAGCCATCGAGAAGATCAACAAGCACAACCTGCTGGGCATTCGTGACCTGGTTGAGCGTCAGTATCACGGCGTACAACGCAATCACGATCAGGTAAAAGCCCTGCGTAACCAGGCTCGCGCTCAGTCGTAAGCCCTGCTGTGTAACAAATGTGGGAGGGGGCTTGCTCCCGATAGCGGTGGATCAGTCGACATTTCAATGACTGACTCACCGCAATCGGGAGCAAGCCCCCTCCCACAGTTGTATGGTGTTGGCCTTGAAACCGTACTCAGCCAATGCTGATCGGCGGCAGCTCGGTCAATGTCACGACCTGCTGCTTGCGTGGTGCAAGAATTTCCGCCTCGCCATCCACTACCAGCTCATCGCGCTGGTTGAACACACGGGTGGCGATGCGTACGCGAAACTTCGGCAGCTTCTCGAGGATTTCCAGGCGCACGGTGAGGGTATCGCCGATTTTTACCGGCTTCTGGAAGCTCATCTGCTGGCCGATGTAGATGGTACCCGGCCCAGGCAGCTCGCAGGCAACGGCCGCGCTGATCAGGGCGCCGCTGAACATACCGTGGGCGATACGCTCCTTGAACATGGTCGCCTTGGCGTATTCGGCATCCAGATGCACCGGGTTGTGGTCGCCGGACATGGCGGCAAACAGCTGAATATCACGTTCTTCGACGGTCTTGCTGTAGCTGGCGGTCTGGCCGACTTCAAGGGCTTCGTACGGGGTGTTGGTTACCTGGGTCATCTAAAGGTGCATCCTGTGGCTAATCGGTAATTTAACTATCTGATTTTAAACAAAATTTATTCGCAGCGGGCCGGCCTGTGCAAGGTCATGACCTGGTCGAGCCACGCCAGTACGTCTGCCGTGACTTCATCGCGGTTGGTTTCGTTGAACACTTCATGACGCGCCTGCGGGTAGATATTCAGTTGCAGGTTCTGGCAGCCGGCTTCGCGCAGGGCATCGGCCAGGCTTTTGAGACGCTTGCCCTCACTCACCGGATCACATTCGCCGCCCATCACCAGGATGGGCAGGCCCGGATCGATCTGCACGAGATTGGACGCTTTGCTGATTTGCTGCAAGCCACCGAGCAGGTCGATCCACAACTGGTTGGTGCAGCGGAAACCACAGAGTGGGTCATTGATGTACTTGTCGACTTCAACCGGGTCGCGACTGAGCCAATCGAACGCCGTGCGATTGGGTTTGAACGCCTTGTTGAATGAGCCGAATGACAGGAACTCGATCAGCGCACTGCGCCCACGCACACCCTGGCGCAGACGTTCGGCGCGTGCGATCAGCCGTGCGGCGCGGTAGAGCGCCACGGGCTGGAAATTCGAACCACTGAGAATCGCCCCGTTGAGGCTGGCGCTGTGGTGCAGCAGGTAGGCCTGGGCGATGTAGCTGCCCATGCTGTGGCCCAGCAAAATGATCGGCAGCCCCGGTTGTTGCTGGCCGATGTGCTGGTTGAGGCTGGCCAGGTCGCCCACCACTTTGTTCCAGCCATCTTTCTCGGCGTAGAGCCCCAAGGTGCCCTCGTCGGCGGTGCGGCCATGGCCGCGCTGGTCCGGCGCATACAGGCCGAAGCCTGCGCCACACAAGGCTTCGGCCAGGCGCGCGTACCGACCACTGTGTTCGGCCATGCCGTGGGACAGCATGAGCAGCGCCTTGGGCGGAGCATCGGGCAGCCATTGATTGACGTACAGGCGGCTGTGGTCATTCGCGGTCAGCCAGAAGGTGCTGTGATTCATGGCGGTTCCTTTTCTCAAGGTCTGCACAGGGACGTTGCAGTGTATAGCTCATCCCGCGGGAAGCGTCTGATCAGCACAGGCCCCTGTAGGAAGATTCACGCAATAAATGACGCTCCTTCCTGTATTTGCCTGTTTGGCCATAGCTGCTAACGTCCCCAAAGCTCCGCTTTTTATAAGCAGTACAAAAGCGGCCGGACACATTCAGGTAAGAGGACAAGAATAATGCAACCTGATTTCTGGAATGACAAACGCGCGGCGGGCGTTCCTAACGACATCGACCTCTCGGCCTACAAGTCGGTGATCGAAGTCTTCGAGCGCTCGTGCAAGGCCTTTGCCGACCGTCCGGCATTCAGCAACATGGGTATCACCCTGACCTACGCCGAGCTTGAGCGCCAGAGTGCGGCGTTCGCCGGCTACCTGCAGCAGCATACCGACCTCAAGCCCGGCGAGCGCATCGCCGTGCAGATGCCCAACGTGCTGCACTACCCGATTGCCGTGTTCGGCGCACTGCGTGCCGGGTTGATCGTGGTCAACACCAACCCGCTGTACACCCCGCGCGAGATGCGCCACCAGTTCAAGGACGCCGGCGTGCGTGCCCTGGTCTACCTCAACCTGTTTGGTTCGCGGGTGCAGGAGGTATGCACCGACACCGAGATCGACTACCTGATCGAAGCCAAGATGGGCGATTTCCTGCCCGCCGCCAAGGGCTGGCTGGTCAACACCGTGGTCGACAAGGTCAAGAAGATGGTCCCGGCCTACCAATTGCCGCGTGCGGTGTCGTTCAAGCGCGCCTTGCGCATGGGCGCGGGCCTCGGCGTGACGCGCCACCCGGTAAACCTGGACGATATCGCCGTGCTGCAATACACCGGCGGCACCACCGGCCTGGCCAAGGGCGCGATGCTCACCCATGGCAACCTGGTGGCGAACATGCAACAGGTGCGCGCCTGCATGTCCCAGACCGGCGATGACGGCCACCCACTGATCAAGGAAGGGCAGGAAGTGATGATCGCGCCGCTGCCGCTTTACCACATCTATGCCTTCACCGCGAACTGCATGTGCATGATGGTCTCGGGTAATCACAACGTGCTGATCACCAATCCGCGGGACATCGGTGGGTTTATCAAAGAGCTGAAAAAGTGGCGCTTTACCGGGTTGCTGGGGCTCAACACGTTGTTTGTGGCGCTGATGGACCACCCGGACTTCAAGAACCTGGATTTCTCCCACCTCAAGCTCACCAACTCCGGTGGCACGGCACTGATCAAGGCCACGGCCGAACGCTGGGAGCAAATCACCGGCTGCTCGATCGGCGAGGGCTACGGCCTCACGGAAACCTCGCCGGTCGCCAGCACCAATCCCTACGGCAACAAGTCACGGCTGGGTACCGTGGGTATCCCGGTGCCCGCCACGGCGATGAAGGTGATTGATGACGAAGGCACCGAGCTGCCCCTGGGCGAGCGCGGCGAGTTGTGCATCAAGGGCCCGCAGGTGATGAAGGGCTATTGGCAGCAACCGGCCGCCACCGCTGAGGCTCTGGACGCCGAAGGTTGGCTGAAGACCGGTGACATCGCGGTGATCGACGACGATGGGTTTGTGCGCATTGTCGACCGCAAGAAGGATTTGATCATCGTCTCGGGCTTCAACGTGTACCCCAATGAGATCGAAGACGTGGTAATGGCCCACCCGGCGGTGGCCAACTGCGCGGTGATCGGCGTACCGGACGAGCGCACGGGGGAGGCGGTGAAGCTGTTTGTGGTGGCGCGTGCGGAAGGGGTGAGCCTTGAGGAGTTGAAGGCGTACTGCAAGACCAACTTCACCGGGTACAAGGTGCCCAAGCACATTGTGTTGCGCGACTCGTTGCCGATGACGCCGGTAGGGAAGATCCTGCGCAGGGAGCTACGCGACATCGCCTGATGTGAAATGCGGTAAAAAATGTGGGAGGGGGGGGGCGACGATTCGATTTGCCCCCGATAGCGGAGAATCAGTCACCCGATATATAGACTGAGCCACCGTTATCGGGGGCAAGTCCCTCCCACATTTATCGTGTGCCGTCCTGAAGGCCTATTCCAGAGCCTTTCATCAAAGGATTTCACTTCCGTTTAAAGTGTGACCAAATATTGTAGGACAGTCATGATTATGACTGTAGGGCCCTCCTTTGGCTCTAGGCGGCCCTTGGCAAAGCTGCTACTCTCGGCGCGCTTTGTGACGTCTAGGCCTGCTTGAAAGCGCCAGATTCACCAAAAAAAAACATACACCAATAATAATCGCATCAAATGCGATGATGAATTCGCGTCGCTGAGGAGTGGGCTTCCATGCACGAAGACTTTTGGAAGGATAAGTACCCCGCCGGGATTGCTGCAGAAATCAATCCAGACGAGTATCCGAATATTCAGGCGGTATTGAAGCAGTCCTGCCAGCGCTTCGCCAACAAACCGGCTTTCAGCAACCTGGGCAAGACACTCACCTATGGTGAATTGTACGAACTGTCCGGCGCCTTCGCCGCGTACCTGCAACAGCATACCGACTTGAAGCCCGGCGATCGAATTGCCGTGCAGTTGCCCAACGTCCTGCAATACCCGGTCGCCGTGTTCGGTGCCATCCGTGCCGGCCTGATCGTGGTCAACACCAACCCGCTGTACACCGCGCGGGAAATGGAACACCAATTCAATGATTCCGGCGCCAAGGCGCTGGTTTGCCTGGCCAACATGGCCCACCTGGCGGAAAAGGTCGTACCCAAGACCGCCGTCAAGCATGTGATCGTCACCGAAGTCGCCGACCTGTTGCCGCCGCTCAAGCGCCTGCTGATCAACAGCGTCATCAAGTACGTGAAGAAAATGGTTCCGGCCTATCACTTGCCCAAGGCGATCAAGTTCAACGACGTACTCGCCAAGGGCCAGGGGCAAGCGGTCAACGAAGTCTGCCCGGCCAGCAGCGATGTGGCTGTATTGCAATACACCGGTGGCACCACCGGTGTGGCCAAAGGCGCGATGCTCACCCACCGCAACCTGGTCGCCAACATGTTGCAATGCAAGGCGCTGATGGGCTCCAACCTCCATGAAGGTTGCGAGATCCTGATCACGCCGCTGCCGCTGTACCACATCTATGCGTTCACCTTTCATTGCATGGCGATGATGCTGATCGGCAACCACAACATCCTTATCAGCAACCCGCGCGACCTGCCGGCGATGGTAAAGGAACTGTCGAAGTGGAAGTTCAGCGGCTTTGTCGGCCTGAATACCCTGTTCGTGGCGCTGTGCAACAACGAAGCCTTCCGCAAGCTGGACTTCTCCGCGCTGAAGGTCACCCTGTCGGGCGGCATGGCCCTGCAACTGGCGGCGGCCGAGCGTTGGAAAGCCGTGACCGGTTGCGGCATCTGCGAAGGCTACGGCATGACCGAAACCAGCCCGGTGGCCACGGTGAACCCGATCCAGCATATCCAGATCGGTACCATCGGTATTCCGGTGCCGTCGACCCTGTGCAAGGTCATCACCGACGACGGTGTCGAACTGGCCCTGGGTGAAGTCGGAGAACTGTGCGTCAAGGGCCCGCAGGTGATGAAGGGCTACTGGCAGCGCGAAGACGCCACTGCCGAGATGCTCGACAGCGAAGGCTGGCTGAAGACCGGCGACATCGCGATCATCCAGCCGGATGGCTATATGCGTATTGTCGACCGCAAGAAGGACATGATCCTGGTCTCCGGTTTCAACGTGTACCCCAACGAGCTGGAAGACGTGCTGGCGGGCCTGCCGGGCGTGCTGCAGTGCGCGGCCATCGGTGTGCCGGATGAAAAATCCGGGGAACACATCAAGCTCTTTATCGTGGTCAAGCCGGGTGCCACCCTCACCAAGGAACAGGTGATGGAGCATATGCGCGCCAATGTCACCGGCTACAAGGTGCCAAAGGCCGTGGAATTCCGCGATGCGTTGCCGACCACCAACGTGGGCAAGATCCTGCGCCGCGAATTGCGTGATGAAGAGTTGAAGAAACTCGGTCTTAAAAAGTAACGCAGTCCAAAGGTGGGAGGGGCGGTGCGACGATTCGACTTGCCCCCTCCCACCTTTAAATCCGGTGCTTACACGGCGAACTGCGCGAAGCTGATTCCCGCACCCGCCGGCCGCACATCCTTCAAGAACGAATCCTTGTCCGCACTCAGCTCCAGGGTAATTTCCGGCTTGCGCTTGCCCGCATTGCGCACCACCAGCCCTTCGAGCTTTTCACGCAGGAACGCTGTCGGCACCTTCAGGTGCAGCAGCTGGTCGGTCTCGGCGTTGTGCATCAACAGGTGAATCCACTCGTACTGGCCGACGGCAATACGACCCACCGGCAGATCGAACCACCAGATGTTGCGTTTGCGGTCCAGGTCGGTGAAGTGGCAGTTGTTGACGCCGAGTACGGCACCACCCAGTTCCTGGTTTCTGCGGGCGATGGCCTGTGCTTTATTGAGTTTCATAACCTTCCTACGGGATCTGTTATTCAGCGTTAGAGCCTGAATCTGCCGGGCATTCTCGTGGGTTGGCTGCAAAACATAAAGCCAAACCTGCGGCTGGTGATGAAATGCGCACTGAAAAATAATTGAAACTCTGCCGAACGGCCTCGGGTCAACCTCTACGTAATGACCAAAATCCTTGATTGTTCCCAGGAGAGATACCATGAGTAGCACATCGGATAAGGCAAAAGGCTTGGCGAATGAAGCCGTCGGCAATATCAAGCAGGGCGTCGGCAAAGCCACTGACAACGACAAGCTGCGCGCTGAAGGCGTCATTCAAGAAAAGAAAGGCGAAGTTCAAAAAGCGGTTGGCGACACCAAGGACGCGGTCAAGAAAGCGACCAAATAGTCCTGACCCGGCTGACGGCAATTGCCCAGTTTTGCGGCCATCCACGGATGGCCGTTTTTATGTCATGTGTTGCAACTAAAGTTTCGAAATTGTTTCAAAGTCGCCAAATGGGCTACTTTGATGTAGAAAACGGCCCCTGAGTCGCCCACGAACTTACCCTCTTTGCGGCGAAAGGAGACGCTATGATCTTTCCGGTTCTCGATGGTCTCAAGCTGCACAAGGTGCTGGTGCGTACCGTCAAGGAATTCGTCGATGACGAGATGTCCACCTATGCCTCGGCACTGGCCTACCAGATGCTGTTCTCGTTGTTTCCCTTCTTGCTGTTCCTTATCGCTCTGATCGGTTTCCTGCACCTGCCGGACTTTTTCACCTGGCTGCGCCTGCAGTCGGAGCTGGTGTTGCCGCCCCAGGCCCTGGAGCAGGTCAACCCGGTGATCGACCAGTTGCAGCAATCCAAGGGCGGCTTGCTCTCGGTGGGTATCGTGATTGCCCTGTGGACCGCCTCCGCTGGCGTGCGCCTGATGATGAGCGCCATGAACGCTGCGTACGACGTGGTGGAAGGCCGGCCGATCTGGAAGCGTTTTCCGTTGTCGATTTTCTACACCGTCGGCATCGCCGGCATGCTGCTGGCCGCCGCCGCGCTGATGGTGCTCGGCCCACAGGTGATGGAATGGCTGGCCGGCCAGATTGGCATGCAGGAGTTCGTGGTCACCCTGTGGACCATCGTGCGATGGCCGCTGATTGTGATCCTGCTGATGTTCGCCGTGGCCCTCATGTATTACGTGATGCCGGACGTTGAGCAGAAGTTTCGCTTTATCACCCCCGGTTCCGTGCTGGCGGTGGTGGTGTGGATCGTCGCCTCTCTTGGTTTTGGCTACTACGTCAAAACCTTTGCCGACTACAACGCCATGTATGGCAGCATCGGTGCGATCATCGTGCTGCTTCTGTACTTCTATATTTCCGCCGCCGTGCTGCTGCTGGGGGCGGAGATGAACGCCGTGATCGAGCATATGTCGGCCGAAGGCAAGGAACCCGGCGCGAAGGATTTCGACGAGCCCCCGCAGGAAAAACAACACGTCTCCGGCCTCGGCCGCGACCACTCCAAACCCACTACCGACGAAGTCTGATCGATGATCCGTGAAATCCTGAAAATGGGCGATGAGCGCCTGCTGCGTATCGCCCCGCCGGTACCGCCGGAAATGTTCGACAGCCCCGAGCTGTGGCAATTGATCGACGACATGTTCCAGACCATGGAGCACGTGGGCGGCGTCGGCCTGGCCGCCCCGCAGATTGGTGTCGACCTGCAATTGGTGATCTTTGGTTTCGAGGCCAGCGAGCGTTACCCGGATGCGCCGCCGGTGCCGCAGACCATCCTGATCAACCCACTGATCACGCCGCTCAGCCCGGTGTTGGAAGAAGGCTATGAAGGCTGCCTGTCGGTGCCCGGCCTTCGTGGCGCGGTGGGCCGTTACCAGCAGATTCGCTACGAGGGTTTTGATCCGAAGGGCGAGCCGATCGTACGTTTCGCCGATGGCTTCCACGCGCGGGTGGTGCAGCATGAATGCGACCACCTGATCGGCCGGCTGTACCCTTCGCGGATTACCGACTTCAGCAAGTTCGGGTTCATTGACGTGATGTTTCCCGACATGGACCCTGCGGCTGACGAGTAATCGCAGACACGCTGAGATCAAAATGTGGGAGGGGGCAAGTCGCACCGCCCCTCCCACATTTGATTTGCATTTGAGGCCAGGTTATTTGGCCGGTTTGACGAACCGCAACGTCATCCGGTCCGACTCGCCAATCGCCACATACTTGGCCTTATCCTGCTCCCCCAACTTCAACGTCGGCGTCAACGTCCACACACCAGCGGGATAATCCTTGGTGTCCTTCGGGTTGGCGTTGACCTCACTCTGGCCAGCCAGCTTGAACCCCGCATCGGTGGCCAGTTTCACCACCTGGGCGGTGGTCAGGTAACCGCTGTCCTTGACGATCTAAGCCCATCGCGATCATCGGTTTGTTGCGCTTGTAGCGCACCAGCCGCTCGCTAAGCGATTGCGGCAATAGCGTGTCCTGGGTGAAACCCATGCGCTGATACAAACCCTCCAGGTCCGGATGGCACAACAACCACAGGGTGCCTTGCACCTCGGCCGCCGCCGCAGCTATCAATCGCCCCGCCAACCCTTGGCCGCGATACGCCGGGTCGACAAACACCCCGGTCAACCACTGTCCGCCGACCACGGGCGTCAGGCACAGACCTGCGACAATTTCGCTGTCGCGCGCTACCCACAAACGCCCGCCCTTGAGCGCCTTCATCGGTGAGTGATGGCTGCGATAAAACTTGTTCAGCAGCGGCCACAGCGGCTCAGCCAGGGGTTCGATGTGCAGTTCGGGCATGGTGTTTGGCCGACATAATCAAGGGCCGGGGATTATAAGCGCCTTCTGTGCGGCAATAGGTGGTATACCCAGTGTTACATCCCCTGTAAGTGGAGCATGCATCATGGCCAAAGGTATGGATTCAAAGAAAGCCGCGAAGAAGAAACCGGCAAAGACCGCCGACGAAAAACGCGCGGACAAGAAAGCCAAGAAAACCGAGACAGGCCTGTTCGGTCACTGAGTTACACGCTTAGAACCAAACGATCTGCAAGATTTTCCCGCGTCACGGCACAGGGCAGGAAATACCTGCTCTGAGTTGCCGATGCCCAACAATTCACGGCGTCGGCGGTTCCTGCACTCCGTTGCATTTCAGCTTATGGGTTTTCGGCGGCCAACGCGGCGATGACCGCTGGCCGCTCGCCTACCCGCTGCATAAACGCCACCAGCGCCGGCCACTGTTGCAGATCAATGTGGTGAAACGCCGCCCAGCGCAGCACCACAAACAAGTACGCATCCGCCACCGAATACTGCCCGCCCAACAGATAATCCTGGCTCTGCAGGGTCTGCACCAGAACTGCCAAACGCTTGTACAACGTGGCCAGGAACATCGCCCGCACGTCACCCTGGATCGCACCGTTGAAGAACACCGCCAGGCCTCCATGAATTTCCGTGGCAATAAAATTCAGCCATTCCTGCAAGCGCACGCGCGCCCAGCTGTCATTGGCCGGGGCCAGGCCCGCTGTGGGTTTCAGGTCGGCCAGGTATTGCAGGATCGCGCTGGCTTCGGTCAGCACCTGGCCGTTATCCAGTTGCAGCGCAGCGACGTAGCCCTTGGGGTTGATCTGAAGGTAGTCCTGGCCATCGGCAGTGGTTTTGGCCTGGTTGTCGACCCGTACCAACTCGAACGGCAACGCCAATTCGCGCAGCACGATATGCGGCGCGAGGGAACAGGCGTTCGGCGAAAAATACAGCTTCATCGTGGGCAACTCCGTAGGATTTGCGTCAGTCTCACGGGCATGGCACCGTGCGTAAAATTAAACCTTCAGACCCCTGCCATAAGGACAGCGACTGCCATGATGAACCTGATGCACTGGCGCCTGCTGGTGGCTGTGGCCGATCAGGGCAGCATTACCGCTGCCGCCGAATGCGTGGGCATGACCCAATCCGCCGCCAGCCAGGCCATGGCCAGCATGGAGGCAACCCTGGGCGCGCAACTGTTCACCCGCGAACCACGCAAGACGTTGCCCACTGCCCTGGGGTTGAGTGTGATCGAGCAGGCACGGGTGATGCTGGGTGCGTTGCAGACCATTCGCAGCACTGTGGATGAAGCGCGCCCGATGCTGCGTGGAAGTCTTCGTATCGCCAGTTTCCCCAAGGTGCTGGCAACGTTTCTGACACCGCTGTTGCAACGTTTCCGTCAGTTGTACCCCGGCATCGAGGTCACCACCCTGGATGTCACCGACAACGAAGTACTCACCCTGCTCGATGCCGACCTGATCGACCTGGGCGTGGTGCTCAACCCCCGGCCCGAGCGCAACGCCACGGTGTTGGGGCGGGACTTGTGGCTGGCGGTGCTGCCCGCGAACCATACGTTGGCGCAACGCTCGGTTGATGCCACGGTGTCGCTTGAGGAATTGCTCGCACAACCCTTCGTCCTCGCCACCGGTGGTTGCACTGCCAATGCCCGTAGCCTGGGAGCCGCGGCGGGGCTGAGCCTGAGCGATATCCGCGTGGAAGTGCGCGAATGGAACAGCGCGTTTAGCCTGGTGCGTGAGGGCGTCGGCGTCACGCTGGTACCGGAAATGGCCCTGCCGGTTCAACGTAATGGTCTGCGCGTAATGCCGTTGACGGTGCCGCTGCACCGCGAGTTTGCCTTGGTCGGTTCACCCACCCGTCCCCCTTCGGCCGCCAGCAGTGCCTTGTTGAAAATGCTGGCTGATTAGTGGCATTGCCTCACGGCAAGCTGTGTCTATGCTCACGCTGGCGTGGGTTTGCGGTAGTGGCCGATGAAGTGTGCAGCCTCGCTGCACGTACCAGCCAGGCGACGGTGGAAAATGTGGAGGTGTGCGCAAGTAAAACCACGGCATGTGGTGGATGCGATCGGGCATTTCAATTCGACATTGCAACTGCGGTAAACAGATTTCCACTTTGATAACCCGATCAATGTGGGAGCGAGCCAGCTCTTATCAAACTTGAAATAACTGACTGATTTTAAAGGGTTAAAATTTCACCCTAAAGTCTTGAGTCTTGCATAAGCAATTTCAGTCGACGGCATTCTTGTGGCGAGCGGGCTTGTCGAATCGTCGCACCGCCCGCGTTGGGCTGCGCAGCAGCCCCAAAACCAGGCGCAGAAGAGTGCCTGATACACTGCATTCGTCTTCATCAGGGGCTGCTTCGCACCCCAACGCGGGACAAGCCCGCTCGCCACAGAGGTTCCAGTTTGCTGCGCGACAGCGCTACGTTGAAGAGGTAGTGGGGCCTTCCACATTTGATCAGCGGTGCCTGTTAGATCGCCGCCAGGGTTTCTTTCACTGTCTGCGCCTGCGGCTCAGTGGTCTTCGCCGCCACCTGCTGCTCTTGCTGCTGCTTCAAGCGCTCAGCCACTTGCTTGGAAATGGCGTCCTGCTTTTCCTGCGACATGTTCTGCACATCCGCCTCGGTCAACCCCTGCTCCTTGAGCAATTGCTCACGGATTCGCTCGGCCGGGGTTTTGCTCATGTAATCGGTGAAGTCTGCACGGGCGGAGCTGGTGGCGGGTACATCCGTCGTCGCCGTGGTAGCCGCAGTGCTGGCCTGCAACTGCACGCGGGTCTTGGCGAAAGCTTCGTCGATGCGATCGCTCGCCTTGTCCAGATCCTTCTGCGCGGCCGGCAGGGTCACGCTTTGCTGCGCCGCTTGCAGGGCACCGCTGTACAGCGTGCTGGCGGCGGCGTTGGCAGGGTCCATGTCGGGCCGCGTGATCTTTTGAATGGTCGACACGGCTTGGGTGTTGTTGTTAACCAGCATGATCGGTCACCTGGGAAAATGTTCGGTGCCATAGCGGGAGCAAATAACATGCCGGGTCCGATAACCCCGGTTTTACTGGATTTGGCCTGGCCGCCGCGGCAAACATTGTCCCGCAGGCGGCCAACCGTTGCCGTCAATGGGCGATATTTTCCAAGGCCAGGTTGCGCGTACGCGGGCCGAACCAACTGATGGTGATCATCACGATCAGCATGCTGCTGGCAATAAACGCCAGCACACCGGGTGTGCCCAGGTGTTCGAGGATAAAACCGATCAACAGGCTGCTGAACACCGTCGACAAGCGGCTGAATGAATAGCAGAACCCCACCGCCCGCGCGCGGATATTGGTCGGGAACAGCTCGCTCTGGTAGGAGTGGTAACTGAAGCTCAGCCAGGCGTTGCAGAAGGTGATCATCACCCCGCAGATCACCAGCCCCACCGCCGTGGTCTGCAGGGCGAACAGGCTGCCGAAGATCACCGCGCCCATGGCCGAGCCGACAATCTGCCATTTGTTTTCAAAGCGGTTGGCCACCTTCACGAACAGCAACGGCCCCAGCGGGTAGGCGAGGGTGATGATAAAGGCGTACAGCAAGCTGTGGGTCACGCTGACGCCTTGCCCCGAGAGCAACGCCGGCAGCCAGTTGCCGAAACCAAAAAAGCCGATGGCCTGGAACACATGGAACACAATCAGCATCAACGCGCGGCGGCGGTATGGCGGTTGCCAGATGTCGGCAAAACGGCCGCTGCCTTGCACACTGACCGCTTCGGGTTCGGGTTCATCCAGCGGTTTGCCGTGGTCTTTCCGGCAGCGCGCCTCAAGGCTGTCCATGATCGTACCGGCTTCTTCGAAGCGGCCTTTCTGCGCCAGCCAGCGCGGTGACTCCGGCAGGCGCTTGCGCAGTTGCCAGATAAACAGCGCAAACACCGCACTGCTAAGCACCACCCAGCGCCAACCCGAGACCCCGAACGGGGCCTGGGGCACCAGCCACCACGACATCAACGCTACGGCCGGCACCGACAGGAACTGGATGAAAAACGCAAAGGCAAACGCTGAACTGCGCATGCGCTTGGGCACCAGTTCAGACAGATAGGCGTCGATGGTCACCAGCTCGATACCCAGGCCGATGCCCACCAGGAAACGCATGCAGATAATGCCCAGCGCGGACGTCTGAATGCCCATCAACACCGTGGCGACGGTGTACCAGATCAGCGCGAAGGTAAAAATCGCCCGGCGTCCGAAGCGGTCGGCGATGGGGCTGAGCAGGCTGGCGCCGAGGAACAGGCCGAGGAAGGTCGCCGAGGCGAATGCCGCCTGGTCCGAGAAGCCAAACACGCCCTCGCTGCCGGTGTGGAAAATCCCGTCACTGATCAGGCCGGGGCTGATGTAGGCGGTCTGGAACAAGTCATACAGCTCGAAAAAACCGCCGATCGACAGCAGCGCCACCAGGCGCCAGACCGTGGCGACGGCGGGCAGGCGGTCGATACGCGCGCTGATATGGGCGGCGCGGATCGGGTCGATGCCGTCTGTAGCGGGGAGTGCAGGCATGGCGGGAAAAACTCAGTCAGTGATGGGGATATCGAAGGTCTGAAATGCATCGTCCAGCGGATGGTAACCCAACACCCGCGTGGTTTCGCTCAGGTCCAGGCGCTTGAAGCGGTTATTAGAAATGCCGTGGGCGATCAGGTGTTTCACGCCTTCGGCCTCCACTGAACGCTGCAGCAGGTGCACCGCATCCCGCGGGCTGAGCCAGGCACTGAGGTCACGGGCGTTGTTCAGGTCGTGGGTTTCCACGAATTCGAAGGCGCCGATGCGCAGGGCAATCGTCGACAGCGGGGTTTTTGCCGCGTAGTAGCCACACAGCGCTTCGCCGTAGCATTTGCTCACGCCATACAGGTTGGCGGGCATCACCGGCATGCCTGGGGTGATCTGCCGGTCTACCGGATAGCCTTCGATGGTTTGTGCACTGCTGGCGAATACCAGGCGTTGCACACCCGCAGCCACGGCGGCTTCGAACAGGTAGGTGGTGGCGAGGATATTGTTCGGCAGCAGTTCGTCGAACGAGGCGCTGGCGTGGGGGATGCCCGACAGGTGCACGATCACGTCGATACCTTCGAGCAGGCTGGCCAGGGCGGCTTTGTCGCTGAGGTCGGCATGTACGAAGCGGTGTTCGCCCAAATCGAAATCCGGCGCGATGCGGTCTGTGAGGGTGAAACGGTAGCGGTCTTTCGAGGCGTCGAAAAACGTCTTGCCGATTCTGCCGCAGGCGCCGGTGAGCAGTACGGTGAGTCCTTTCACGTGCATGTCCTTAGTTGTGACCGTCGAGGGCGAAGAGCTGGAAGCCCTGGTGCTGGCCGAGGCGCTGGTAGTAGGCGGCAATGGCGGGGTAGGCCGGGCGCTCCATCGGCGTCATCTGCCAGCGGTGCACCGAGAGGCCGATGAGGATGTCGGCGAGGGTGAATTCATCGCCGGCAACAAAGGCGCCGGTCCTCGCCAACTGTTGCTCGAGGATGCCCATCTTGTCGTTCCAGAGTTGCACGGCGGCAGCAATCTGTGCCGCGTCCAGGCCGTCCGGGTTATTGCGTACCAGGGCGGTGAAGGCATCGCCCCAGGCACGATTGAGTTCGACGGCCTGCCAGTCGATCCACTGCTCGACCCGGGCCCGTGGTGCGGGCTCGACGGGCAGCAGGTCGTGGCGTTGGTAAAGCCCCACGAGGTAGCGGCAGATGGTATTGGATTCCCACAGCACGCCGTGGTCGTCGATCAGCACCGGTATCTGCGCGTTGGGGTTCAGGGCGAGGAATTCGGCGGACTGGGTGGGCTGGAAGCCGATGCCCCAGTCTTCGCGCACATAGTCAATGCCCAGTTCCTGACAGGTCCAGAGCACTTTGCGTACGTTGATTGAGGACGTGCGGCCCAGGATTTTCAGTGAGTGTGCCATGTTGCTTTCCTTGCGGTGGAGAACAGCCAATCTAGCAGGAGGGAGAAGCTACGGCGATGCCACCGAGCGGGCAGGCTCAAAATGTGGGCCTACGTGCTTTCCCGCACCTGCAGCTCAAACCCCATATCCACCACCGGCTTGGCGATCTTGTTGCCCGCCATGATCGTCAGCAAGTTCTCCGCCGCCCGCCGCCCAATCGCTTCCCGGGGCGTGCTGATACTGCTCAGGCGCGGCACCATGAACGACGACGCCGGCAAGTCGTTGAAGCCCAGCACCGCCACGCGCTCTGGCACTTTGATGCCGTGGCGCATGGCTTCGAGCAGCGCGCCCTGGGCCAGGTCGTCGTTGCCGAAGAAGATCGCATCCACATCCGGATGGGCCGCCAGCAGTTGCAGGAACAGTTCGCCGCCCAGGCCCACCGAGGAGGGGCGTGGTGTCAGCAGTTCCAGCGCCGGGTCGTACAGGCCGGCCTGTTGCAGTGCCCGGCGGAAGCCTTCGCCACGCAACAGGGTGCGTTGGTCCAGTTGCGCGCCGATATACGCCAGGCGCTTGCGCCCCCGTGAGATCAAATGCGCGGCGGCCGTTTCACCCGCCGCCAACTGCGAGAAGCCCACGCAATTCACGCCGGCGTTGGGGTCGAGGTCCATCATGTACACACACGGCACATTGCTGGCCTCGACCATCCGTCGGGCGCTTTCGGTGCGATCGAAGCCGGTCAGCAGCAACCCGCGGGGCTGGTAGGCCATGTAGTTGCGCAGCAGGTTTTCTTCTTCGTCGCGCGAATAGTGGGAGTTGCCGATCAGCACTTCAAAGCCCTTGGGCCGCAGTACCTGGTGAATAGCTTCAAGGGTTTCGATAAACAGCAGGTTGGACAACGACGGCACCAATACCACCACCGAATGGCTCTGGGCCGACGCCAGGGCGCGGGCGGCGGGGTTGACCACGTAGTTGAGTTCTGCAGCGGCGTGCTGGACTTTTTCCACCAGTTCGATGGCGACGGTGCTGATGCCGCGCAGCGCGCGGGAGGCGGTAATCGGGCTGACGCCGGCCAGGCGCGCGACTTCATTGAGGGTAGGGCGACCGGTGGTGCGGGTATTTTTATCGTTCTTAGAGGTCATCAGGCGGCTTGCCAAACAAAAATCGAGGCACTAAGGTAGCGCTGTCTCCAAAAGGCTGCAAATTATTGAACTTTGGGTTGCCTGATCCGGTTCAAATGATTGGAGCGGATGCACGCGTCACTCCATAAAAATGACAAGACGGCGCGGGAAAAGCCTGTTTTTGCACTCGCCTTACAGCGTGCAAAGGTAGCGCTATCTGCGTCTTGAGGTGTTTCATGAGTCAACCTGTTACCGCCCTGGTCATCATGGGTGTTGCCGGCTGTGGCAAAACCAGTGTCAGCGAGGCCCTGTGCCGCCTGAACGGTGCCACCGCCATTGAAGGCGACAGCTTCCACCCCGCCGCGAACATCGAAAAGATGAGCGCCGGCCACCCCCTCAACGACGACGACCGCGCCGGCTGGCTCGATATCCTGTGCGATGAACTGCGCCGTTCGCTCAAAGCCGGTGAACATCCGGTACTCACCTGCTCCGCGCTGAAAAAGAAATACCGCGACCACCTGCGCGAAGCCGCGCCGGGTCTGGGCTTTGTATTCCTGGAGCTGACCCGCGAAGTCGCCGCCGACCGCGTGTCCCATCGCCCCGGCCATTTCATGCCGGCAAGCCTCATCGACAGCCAGTTCGCCACCCTTGAATCGCCCAAGGGCGAGCCGCTGACCCTGGCCCTCAATGCCAGCGAAGACAGCGTCGAGGAACTGGCCGAGCAGACCAACGCCTGGTGGCTGAAGCACGGTTTTGAACCATCCAACTGATTTTTTGCCGGAAGAGATAGCGCTATCCCCGGCAGGAAATTCAACACCCGCTTTAATAACAACAACAAACAGGAGAGACCCCCCATGTTTGGCATGTCCCACGAGTCGTACCTGCTGTTAGATGCAGTCGTCACCATCATCGGGCTGATCGTCTTGATCACCCGGTTCAAGGTTCACCCGTTCATTGCGCTGATCATCGCGGCAGGCTTCCTCGGCCTGACCTCGGGCATGCCGGTGGACAAGATCATCAAGGCGTTCCAGGACGGCTTCGGCGGGGTGCTCGGCTTTGTCGGCATCATCCTCGCGCTGGGCACCATGCTCGGCAAGATGATGGCCGAATCCGGCGGCGCCGATCAGATCGCCCAGACCCTGATCCGCGCCTTCGGCAAGGACAAGGTCCAGTGGGCCATGATGTTCGCCGCGTTCCTGGTGGGCATTCCGCTGTTCTTCGAGATCGGCTTTGTGCTGCTGATCCCGCTGGTGTTTATCGTTGCGCGCCGCACCGGCGTGTCGCTGATCAAGATCGGCATCCCGCTGCTCGCCGGCCTTTCGGCAGTCCACGGCCTGGTGCCGCCGCACCCGGGCCCGCTGCTGGCCATCGGCGTGTTTGGCGCCGACATCGGCAAGACCATCCTGTACGGCCTGATCGTCGCGCTGCCGACAGCCATCATCGCTGGCCCGATCTTCGGTACGTTTATCGCCAAGTACATCCCGGGCAACCCGTCCCAGGAACTGGTCGACCAACTGGCCCGCGAGCCTGAGAACAAAAACCTGCCGAGCTTCAGTATCACCCTGGTCACCGTGCTGTTGCCGGTGTTCCTGATGCTGCTCAAAACCTTCGCCGACATCGCCTTTGCCGAAGGCAACGTAGTGCGCAACTGGATGGACATGATCGGCCACCCGATCACCGCCTTGCTGCTGGCGTTGCTGCTGTCGCTGTACACCTTTGGCAGCCGCCAGGGCATCCACTCCAAGCAGATCCTCAAGCTGCTCGATGCCAGCCTTGCGCCGACCGCCGCGATCATCCTGATCATCGGTGCCGGTGGTGGCTTCAAGCAGATGCTGGTGACCAGCGGCGTGGGTGACGTGATCGGCCATATGGCGGTGAACGCGCAGATCAACCCGATCCTGCTGGCGTGGCTGGTGGCGGCGGTGATTCGTGTGGCGACCGGTTCGGCCACCGTGGCGACCATTACCGGCGCGGGCATCGTGGTGCCGGTGGTGGGGATGATTCCCGGGGTTAACCGTGAGCTGCTGGTGTTGGCGACGGGGGCGGGTTCGTTGATCCTGTCTCACGTCAACGATGCGGGGTTCTGGCTGGTGAAGCAGTACTTCAACATGACCGTGGCCGAGACCTTCAAGACCTGGACGGCGATGGAGACCATCCTCTCCATTGTGGCACTGATCTTTATCATGCTGCTGTCGTTGGTGGTCTAACCGACACACCACAAGGCAAGGGTGAAAACCCAATGCAAATGTGGGAGGGGGCAAGCCCCCTCCCACATTTTGACCACATTTGTTCAGGTTAATCGGGTCAGGCTTTAGCGACCAGCCCATCCGCCCGGAACATCCCGCGAATCCCGCGCACCGCCTGGCGAATCCGGTCCTGGTTCTCGATCAGCGCAAAGCGTACATGATCATCCCCATACTCGCCAAACCCAATCCCCGGCGACACACAGACCTTCGCTTCCAGCAGCAGCTTCTTGGCAAACTCCAGCGAACCCATGGCGGCATACGCTTCCGGGATCTTCGCCCAGACGTACATCGACGCCTTGGGATTCTCCACCATCCAGCCCAGCTCATGCAGGCCCTTGACCAGCACGTTGCGGCGCTGGCGGTACTGCTCGGCGATGTCTTTCACGCACTGCTGGTCGCCTTCCAACGCAGCAATCGCGGCGACTTGCAGCGGGGTGAAGGTGCCGTAGTCGTGGTAGCTCTTGATCCGTGCCAGGGCGTTGACCAGTTCCGGGTTGCCTACCATGAAACCGATGCGCCAGCCGGCCATGTTGTAGCTCTTGGACAGGGTGAAAAACTCCACCGCAATGTCCTTGGCGCCCGGCACTTGCATGATCGATGGGGCTTTCCAGCCGTCGTAGACGATGTCGGCGTAGGCCAGGTCATGCACCACCAGCACGTCGTACTGCTTGGCCAGGGCGATCACCCGTTCGAAAAAATCCAGCTCCACACACTGCGCGGTCGGGTTGGACGGGAAGCCGAGAATCATCATCTTCGGCTTGGGGATCGAGCCGCGGATCGCCCGTTCCAGCTCGGCGAAGAAGTCCACGCCAGGAATCAGCGGTACCGAACGCACCTGAGCGCCGGCAATCACGGCACCGTAGATATGAATCGGGTAGCTCGGGTTGGGCACCAGTACCGTGTCGCCCTGGTCCAGGGTCGCCAGCATCAAATGCGCCAGGCCTTCCTTGGAACCGATGGTCACGATGGCTTCGGTTTCGGGGTCGATGTCCACTTCGTAGCGGTCTTTGTACCAGCGCGAAATCGCCCGGCGCAGACGCGGAATGCCTTTGGAGGTGGAGTAGCCGTGGGTGTCTTCACGCTGGGCGACGGTAACCATTTTCTCCACGATATGGGGAGGTGTGGCGCCGTCGGGGTTACCCATGCTCAAGTCGATGATGTCTTCGCCGCGCCGACGCGCAGCCATCTTCAGCTCGGCAGTGATATTGAAAACATACGGGGGGAGTCGATCTATGCGCGCAAAGCGGCGCGGCGAACCTTGGTCGGCCATTGTTGCCTCGAGAGTACGTAAGCGCCCGGAACCGTCCGAGCGACGTCGGCCACTGCGGTGGCCTGCGGGGCAGACAATACGGTCGATGATGGCCAGTTGTCCAGATGCGTAGGAAAATTTTCTACATGGAGTACTGCAAGGATATGCCCCTATACTCGATACGGGTTTGTTCCCTCATAAGAAGGAGACTGTTCAGATGGATCAGCAGACAAAACAACCGTTAGAGCCACGCATGGAAGAGGGCAAGTCCCTGGTGATCGCCGGGGTACAAGGGCGTTATTCGAAGGCGACCGTGGGGGATATCCCCAAGTTGTGGAGTGTGTTCGACGAAAGCGTAAAACACATCAAGAAACGCGTCGGCGGTGTGACCTACGGCGTTTGCCATAACCCCAGCCACGGTGAATTCGATTACATGGCCGGGGTGGAAGTACCGTCCAAAGGCGATGTGCCGAGCAACTTCGAGTTCGTCGAACTGCCTGCGCACCGCTACGCCGTGTTCCCGCACTATGGCCCGGTGCAGGCATTGGAGCAGACTTACGAGCGCATCATGTTCGAGTGGTTGCCGCACTCGGGCTACAAGGTGGCGGGGGCGGATTTCGAGCGCTATAGCGCGGATTTTGATGGGCGCAAGGGCACGGGCACGGTGGAGATCTGGTTGCCTGTGGAAGCCAAGTAACCGGCTGGCTGAACACGTCCCTCTGTGGCGAGCGGGCTCGCCCCGCGTTGGGCTGCGCAGCGGCCCCAAAACCTACCGCTGCGGTTCACCCGGAAGAATGCGGCGGCACTGAATAGGGCTGCTGCGCAGCCCATCGGGAGCACGCCCCTCGGCAGAGCCATGGTTAAGACGCATGGCGCGAACTTGGCTGTCGGGTTGCTGAGCGATAACTGAAATATTCATGTCACATATTCATTACTTTTTATCGGGTAAGTCATCTATACGTGACATTTAAAGCAGGCCAACACCGTTTCGACCCAACACCCACCTCAACCTCCGCTCATACCCAATCCGTCCCTTATACGCCTCCCCGCTGTCCACCCACCCAGCCCCCAGATACAACCCCATCGCCGCCACATTGTGCGTGTCCACCGACAACTCCAGCGCCTTGATCTGCGGCCACGCCTGCAATGCCGCAGCCGGCAGCGCCTGCAAGCACGCCTTGCCGAATCCACGCCCTTGCTGCTGCCGATCCACCTGCAACGCGTGCAGCGTCGCGCTGTGTTCATCGGCCCAATGGGGCAGGCAGGGCGGGCGTTTAAGCAGGAGGAAGGCCACCGGAATGTCGTCGGCCAGCAGGGCAAAGCCCTTGACGCCGGGGCTGGGCTTGGCCAGCAGCGAGTTGAGGGCGCAATACATGTCGCCGGAAAACGGCAACTGCTCAGGGTGAACTTCGATGGCGCTGACGTGCTGTTGTTGCACAGCATTCAGCGTCTCGTAAGCGACAAGGCGGGTTTGCATCGGCGTGTCCGAACAGCTGCAAAGAAGGGCGCAGTCTAGCGGTTTTGTGCTGGACGATATTATTTTTCAACGGGCTGTCGATTTGCCCGCAGGCCGTTCGACTAAGGGTGTCTTCCGTGATTTTCCAACCCGAAGGAGTATCGCCATGAGTACCGCAATCAACACCCTGATCGAAGAATGGAAGCACGCCGTGCTTTCGCGGAATATCGATAAGATTGTCAGCTATTACGCCGACGATATCGTCTCGTTCGACGCCGTGACCGCCCTGCAATTCAAAGGCAAGGCCGCCTACCGTGCGCACTGGGAAGCCTGCATGGAGCACTGCCCTGGCCCAGGTATTTTCGAGTTCCACGAACTGCGTATCGTCGAGTCCCGGGACAGCGCATTCGCCCACTGGCTGGCCCACTGCGGCGGCGCCGGGCCGGACGGTGAAGTGAAGGCCTGCTGGATGCGGGTGACGGCCGGTTATCAATGCTTTAACGGCGACTGGAAGGTGGTGCATGAGCATTGGTCGGCGCCGTTTGACATGGCAAGTGGCACGGCACTGTTCGACCTGAAACCTTGAGTGCTGCGAACTATAGTCAATAGTTGCGAAAACGGAGACGCACATGAAATACCTCTGCCTGATCTACAGCAACGAACAGGTGCTGCACACCTCGCCGGACAGCCCCGCAGACCCGGAGTGTTTCGCCTACGCGCAGGCCATCCACGACAGCGGCCGGATGCTCGCCGCTGAGCCGTTGGAGTCGGTAAGCAGCGCCACCACCGTGCGCATGCGCAACGGCAAGCTGTCGATCACCGACGGGCCGTTTGCCGAAACCAAGGAACAGCTCGCCGGGTTCTATCTGATCGAGGCGCGGGACTTGAATGAAGCGATCCAAGTGGCCGGTGGCATTCCGGCCGCCCGGGTCGGCAGTGTGGAAGTGCGCCCCGTGCGCGAATTGAATCTCTGAACTCAACAACCATAAGCATAAGATTCAGGAGGTTTACCCATGCCTACGCAACCTGCCGAATTTGAACTGTCCATCAGCCGTGTGATCGATGCACCGCGCAGCCGTGTATTCCGCGCCTGGACCGAACCCGCCTTGCTGCAGCAATGGTGGGGGCCCCATGGCATGACCACCCCCGAGTGCGAAATGAACCTGTGGGTCGGTGGCCTGTTTCGCACCCTGATGCGTGCGCCGGATGGCAGTGAGTACCCGACCCAGGGCGTGTTCCTGGAGATCGTCGCCCCTCGGCGCCTGGTGTTTACCGACGCCTATACGCCGGGCTGGATCCCTTCGGGCAAACCGTTCATGACCGCTGAAGTGACCCTGCAGGAAGTCGAGGGCAACAAGACTCTCTACACCGCCCGCGCCATGCACTGGAGCGCTGAAGACAAACAGGCCCACGAGGCCATGGGCTTTCACGACGGATGGGGCCAGAGCCTGGACCGCCTGGTGACGCTGGTGACCCAGGGCATGCCTGATTGACGTCTGCAATCGAGGCCATTTACCGCAGCGAATCCCGGCGCGTCCTGGCTACGCTGATCCGCCTGCTCGGTGATTTCGACCTCGCCGAAGAGGCCTTGCACGAGGCCTTCTTCGTTGCGGTCGAACGCTGGCAGCAGGACGGTGTGCCGGACAACCCACGGGCCTGGCTGGTGTCGACCGGGCGCTTCAAGGCCATCGACCGCCTGCGCCGCCAAGCCCGTTTCGCGCCCTTGTTGCAGGCGCAGGCCGACACACTGGAAGCCGCCGACTGGAGCGTTGAGGACGTGGAAGACGACCGCCTGCGCCTGATCTTCACCTGCTGCCACCCAGCGTTGGCGGCCGACGCCCAGGCGGCGCTGACCTTGCGTGAGATCTGCGACCTCACCACCGAAGAAATCGCCCGTGCCTTTCTGGCCACCCCGGCCACCATCGCCCAGCGCATCGTGCGCGCCAAGGGCAAGATTCGCGAGGCCAAAATCCCTTATCAAGTGCCGTCACTGGCCGAGCTACCCGAGCGCCTCGACAGCGTGCTGCGCGTGATTTACCTGGTCTTCAACGAAGGCTATTCGGCGTCCATGGGCGCGGACCTCACGCGCGAGGAATTGACCCGCGAAGCCATTCGCCTCGGCCGCCTGCTCCTGGAATTACTGCCGGAGCCGGAAGTGATGGGCCTGCTGGCGCTGATGCTGTTGCACGAATCCCGCCGCGCGGCGCGCACCTCGGCCAGCGGCGAACTGGTGTTGTTGGATGAACAGGACCGTTCGCGGTGGGATGTGTGCTTGATGGCTGAAGGTTGTGCGCTGGTGGAGCAGGCACTGACCCAATGTGGTTTTGGCCCGTATTGCCTGCAGGCGGCGATTGCAGCGGTGCATGCCGAGGCACCCAACGCCGGGGAAACGGATTGGCCGCAGATTATCGGGCTCTACGATGTATTGCTCAGGGCCATGCCGTCGCCGGTGATCGAGTTGAACCGCGCCGTGGCGGTGGCCATGCGCGAAGGGCCGCTGGCGGGGTTGCAGTTGGTGGAAGGCATTCTGGCGCGTGGGGAATTGCTGGATTACCACCTGGCGCATTCGGCGCGGGGCGAGTTTTGCCGGCAGTTGGGGCGGGTGGAAGAGGCCCGGACAGCCTACGAAAAAGCCCTGTCACTGACCCGGCAAATCCCGGAAAAGCATTTCCTTGAACACCGCCTGGCCGAACTCAATCTCCCCAAGCAATGAAGATCAAAAATGTGGGAGGGGGCTTGCCCCCGATAGCAGGGTGTCAGTCGCTGTATTGGGTTACTGACCCACCGTCATCGGGGGCAAGCCCCCTCCCACCTTAATCTTCATTGTCTGAAAAAAATCACTCCAACATCTTCCCCAGCAACCAGCTCCCCGCCGGCCCCGGCGGATGGTGGCGTGACCACAGTGCATCCACGGCCACCGAACGCGGCCAACCGCGTGCCTTGAGTTCGACCAGTTGCCCGCCACCAAAGCGTTCCACCAGCCAGCGCGGAATCGGTGCCCAGCCGAAACCCAACTGGGCCATCTCCAACAGCATCAGGTAACTGGGGGCCGACCAGACGCGGCCGTTGGCACGGATTTCATTCGGGTTGATGATGCTTGCCAGGCGCAATTCGCGGTGCTGTTGCAGGGCGTGCGCGGTGAGGGTGTCAACGCCCGCCAGCGGATGTTTCGGTGACACGAACAGGGCGATTTCCGTGCGCTCGTCCACGGGCGCGCGGGTCAGGTCTGGCGGGTACGCTTCCTGGTGTTCAATAAACGCGATCTGCGCCCGACCACTTTGGACCAGGGCGATCAGGTCTTCGCATTCGGCGATCAGGCATTCCAGCTCAAGGTCCGGGTAGCGTTGTTCAAACGCGCTGAGGGCGACCTCGAAACGGTCGGACTGGTAGGTGTCCGACATGGCGATACTCAGCTTCGGCTCCAACCCCTGGGCCAACTGGCTCGCCGCCAATTCCAGCCGACTACTGGCCTCCAGCACCTGCTCGGCCCGTTGCAGCAACACATGGCCCGCTGGCGTCAGTGTCGGCTTACGGCTGCTGCGATCAAACAGCACCACATCCAGGTCAATCTCCAGGCCCGCCACGGCTGCGCTGACGGTGGACTGGCTCTTGCCGAGCTTGCGCGCCGCCGCCGAAAACGAGCCTTGGGTGGCCGCCTGCACAAACGCCTGCAGCACTTCGTTAGAGGCCATGACTATCGCCTTGATCGATGGTTATTGGTTATGAAGTATCGAGTCAAAGGCTAATGATGGCAACCGTCGTCACTCACGGAGCCGGGTCATGAACCCCACCAAGTCGATTACTGAACGCGTTTGCCAGGCCATTGGTTTCGAAGCCCTGGCGTTGTTGATCTGCACCCCGTTGCTGGCGTGGATCATGGACAAGCCTGCCCTGGAGATGGGCATGGTCACCCTGGCGATCAGCCTGTTGGCGCTGACCTGGAACGTGATTTTCAATGGCCTGTTCGACCGCCTCAAGGCGCGCCTGCAACTGGCCAACAACGGCTGGACCCGAGTGCTGCATGCCTTGATGTTTGAAGGTGGGTTGATCCTGGTGTGCGTGCCGCTGATTGCCGCCTGGCTGAACATCAGTCTGGTGCAGGCGTTTATCCTCGACATAGGCGTACTGCTGTTTTTCCTGCCGTACACCTATGTGTATCACTGGGGGTATGACGTGCTGCGCGACAAGCTCCTACAGAAACATGCCGCCCGACGCCTCGATACGCTGGCCCGTGATCCAGGCGCTACCGTCGGCGAGCAGGCTGGCGATGGCTCCGCCAATATCATCCGGTAACCCCGCGCGGCCCAAAGCGGTATTGCTAGCGACCATGGCGTTGAGCTCGGCGTTATCGCGCACCGCACCGCCTCCGAAGTCGGTTTCAATCGCGCCGGGGGCCAGGATGTTAACGCTGATGCCACGGCCGCCCAGTTCTTTGGCCTGGTAGCGGGTCAACACGTCCATCGCGCCTTTCATCGCGGCGTAGGCGGCGTAGCCAGGCAGGCTGAAGCGCGTCAGGCCACTGGAGACATTGAGGATGCGGCCGCCGTCGCGGATCAACGGCAACAGCTGTTGGGTCAGGAAAAACGGGCCCTTGAATTGGATCGCCACCAACTGATCGAACTGCGCTTCGGTGGTCTCGGCAAAGCTGGCGTGAATGCCGATACCGGCGTTGTTGATCAGAAAATCGAAGTGGTCCTGTGCGAAAACTTCCTTGAGTACCCCAGCAACGTCGTCGACAAAATCACCGAACGTCGCGCTTTGTCCCACATCCAGTTTCAGCATGGCAGCACGGCCGCCCAGCTGTTCGATCTGTGCGACCAATGCCTGCGCTTCATCGGCCTTGCTGTGATAAGTGCCGATGATGTCGACGCCTTGTGCCGCCAGGTGCAGCGCGGCGTTTTTGCCCAGGCCGCGGCTGGCGCCGGTGATCAATGCGATCTTACGGGTCATGGTGTTTTCCTCGGTGAGTGACTGTGGGAAGAAGTGTATTTGTCCGCTCATAACGTGATAAATAGCGCTAAACCGGAATCACTGGCCGAATAAGGCGAACAATCCCATGAACAAACTGGAGCTGCTGCGCACCTTTGTGCGCGTCACTGAGCTGTCGAGTTTCACCGGCGCCGGCGAGAGCCTGGGCCTGCCGCGCTCCACCGTGTCGGAGCATGTGCAGGCACTGGAAGAACTGCTCGGCGCACGCCTGTTGCAGCGCACCACGCGCAAGGTGCAGGCCACCCAGGACGGCCGCGTGCTGTATGAGCGCAGCAAGGATTTGCTCGCGCACATGGAAGAACTCGAAGGGCTGTTTCGCCAGGACGAAGCGCAACTGGCCGGACGGATTCGGGTGGACATGCCTAACGTGATGGCGCGGGACTTGATCCTGCCGCGTTTGCCGCAATTCATGGACGCGCACCCGCTGATCGAGCTGGAGATCAGCACCACCGACCGCCAGGTCGACCTGCTCGCCGAGGGCTTCGATTGTGTGCTGCGCGTGGGGGCGCAGCCGGACCAGAGCGTGGTGGCGCGGCTGCTGTGCAGCATGCCGATGATCAATTGCGCGAGCGCCACCTACCTGCAACGCTACGGCGTGCCGCAGACCCTGGCCGACCTGGCCGATCACCACCTGGTGCATTACGTGCGGCCGTTGGGTTCACGCTCGGCGGGGTTTGAGTACGTGCAGGGCAACAAGGTGCTGCGCATCCCCATGGCCGGGCGGGTCACGGTCAACAGCACCGATGCTTACAAGTCTGCCTGCCTGGGCGGTTTCGGGATTATTCAGGCACCGGCCCTGGGCATGGGCGAAGAATTGGCGAGCGGGGAGCTGGTGGCGTTCCTGCCGGACTATCCGGCCCCGTCGCTGGATGTGTCCCTGCTCTACGCCGGACAACGGCATTTGCCGCTGCGGGTGCGGGTGTTCATGGACTGGCTGGCGGCCATCCTGCATTCGCAGCTTTAACGCCGCGCCGACAGCTGTTGCGGCGCCAGGAAGGCATCGTGGAAGTAATCGCGAAACGCCTGCATTGCCGGGGTAAAGGTGCGCTCGCGGTGCCAGGCCAGTCCGACGCTCATGGGCGTGACGGGATCGGTGATGGTCAGGGTTTCGATGCGCTTGCCTTCCAGCGACCAGGGCCGGTGCACCAGGTCCGACAGGATTGCCACGCCGCTGCCATTGGCGACCATGCTGCGCACCGCCTCCACCGAACTGGTGCGCAGCCGCACCTTGGGTGTTTGCCCGGCCTGTTCCCAATAACGCATGGCGCTGTGTTCGGCCTCATCGACGGTGAGCAGGATGTACGGCTCCTGCGCCACATCTGCCAGGCTCACGGCGCCGCGTTCGCACAATGGGTGATGGCTGGGCAGCCATAAACGACGTTCCGAGTTGAACAGGATCTCCGAGACGATCGCCGGGTGGGTGAGGTTTGCGGTGAGGACCACGGCCATGTCGAACTGGCCGTCGAGCAGGCCCTGTTCGATAGCCTGGCGCTCCTGCTCGAACACCTCCAGCGTCACATCCGGGTGCCAGTGCTCCATGCGCTGCAGGTGATGGGGCAGGAAGTAACCCAGCACCGTGTAGCTGGCCGCCAGGCGCAGCACGCCGCTGGCGCGGTAGTCGGGCAACGGGCTGTTCAGCGCGTCGTCGACACTGCGCACAATCACGTAGGCGCGGTTGAGAAAGTGCCGCCCGGCATCGGTCAGGTTCATGCCCTGGGCCGAGCGCACAAACAACTGCACGCCAAGCAGGGCTTCCAGCTCCTTGATCGCCGTGGTCACCGCAGACTGGGAGATGTTCAGGTGAATCGCCGCCTGGGAAATCTGGCCGATTTCGGCGGTGGCGACGAAGTAGCGGATTTGGCGCAAGGTCAGGGACATGGCTTTATCTGATTTTCAGAAGATAGGCCATCTGATAATAGATCTTCCCAAGGGGTCAAGCCGCAGCCTACTTTCGAGCATTACCTTTTGGCGGAGCGTCCCCGATGCAGGCAGTGGATTTCAATTCAGACATGGGCGAAGGCTTCGGTCCCTGGACCATCGGCGACGGCGTCGACGCGGAGCTGATGGCCTATATCAGCTCGGCCAATATCGCCACCGGCTTCCATGCCGGCGACCCCGGCACCATGCGCCGCACCGTCGCGCGTGCCAAGCAACTGGGCGTGGCCATCGGCGCACACCCGGGCTTTCGCGACCTGGTGGGCTTCGGTCGTCGGCATATCAATGCGCCGGCCCAGGAGCTGGTCGACGACATGCTCTACCAACTGGGCGCCCTGCGCGAAATCGCCCGCGCCCAAGGCATGACGCTGCAACATATCAAGCCTCACGGCGCGCTCTACATGCACCTGGCCCGCGACGAAGAAGCCGCGCGCCTGCTGGTACAAAACCTGCAAATCATCGAGCCGACGCTGTTGCTGTACTGCATGCCCAACTCGGTGATCTGGCGCGTGGCCAAGGAACTCGGGCAACCGGTGGTGCGCGAATTCTATGCCGATCGTGAGTACGATCTGACCGGCTCCATTGTGTTTACCCGCAACGTACGTGCGCTGGATCCGGCCACGGTCGCGGCCCGTGTCCTGAGGGCGTGTCAGACGGGGCTGGTGCGTACCGTAGAAGGCGAAGACCTGTTTATCGAATTCGATTCCATCTGCCTGCACAGCGACACCCCCGGCGCACTGGAGTTGGTGGAAGCCACCCGTGAGGCGTTGGACCAGGCCGGCATCACCGTCAAAACACCCGAATAAGATCGTACATTTACTTTTTTGCCTGCCTTTCTATAACGATTCCAAGAGGAACAGACATGGCTGAAACGTCCCCCATTCGCTACAGCTTCGGCGGTGATGAACACCTGTTTGCCGAAGTCAGCGAGAGCATGTCCCTGCAGGCTTTTTTCAAGGGCATGGCCGTGACCCGTGCCGTGGAGCGCCTGGCGCTGGACGGCGTGCTGGATGTGTGCCTGGCCAATGCATCGTTCCAGATTCGCTTCGACCCCGACCGCATCGCCCCCCATGTGCTGCTCGACGCTGTGCAAAGCGCCGAAGCCCAGGCCGTGGCCGAACGCACCCTGCACACACGCATCATCGAAATCCCGGTGCTCTATAACGACCCCTGGACCCATGAAACCCTGATGCGGTTTCGCGACCGCCATCAAGACCCCAGCGCCACCGACCTGGAATACGCCGCACGCATCAATGGCCTGGCCGATGTCGAAGCGTTTATCGCCGCCCACAGCGGCGCGCCGTGGTTTGTCTCGATGGTCGGCTTTGTCGCGGGCTTGCCGTTCATGTTCCAGATGGTCGAGCGCGAGCGGCAGTTGCAGGTGCCCAAGTACCTGCGCCCGCGCACCGACACGCCGAAGCTGACCCTCGGCCATGGCGGTTGCTTCGGCTGCATCTACTCGGTGCGCGGCGCCGGCGGCTACCAGATGTTTGGCGTGACCCCCGCGCCGATCTACGACCCGGCCCAGCAGTTGGCCTACCTCAAGGCGCATATGGTGTTCTTCCGGCCGGGTGACATCGTGCAATTCAAACCTATCGACCGGGACGCCTACGACCTGGCCGTTGCCGAGGTGGAGGCAGGCCGTTTCGACCTGCGCATTCGCCCGGTGGAATTTTCCCTCGATGCGTTTCTCGCCGACCCCATCGGCTACCCGAAAACCCTGCAGGAGGCGCTGGCATGATCAAGGTTCTCAAACCCGGCCTCGCCACCTCTGTGCAGGACCTTGGCCGCGAAGGTTATTACCACCTGGGCATTCCGCCATCGGGTGCATTGGACCAATACGCCTTGAGTGCAGCCAACCATCTGGTGGGTAACCCGGTGGGGGCGGCCGGCCTGGAATGCACCTTGATCGGGCCCGAACTGGCGTTTCAACGAGATACCCTGGTCGCGCTCAGCGGTGCATTGATGTCGCCGCGCCTGGACGGTGAAGTGGTGCATCAGGACACCGCCTTTGAGGTGCGTGCCGGGCAGGTGCTGCGTTTCGAATTTCCCAAGGCAGGTGCCCGCACTTACCTCGCCGTCGCCGGTGGCATTGACGTGCCGTTGGTGCTCGGCAGCCGTTCCACTTACACCCTCGGTGCACTCGGAGGTTTCCACGGCCGACGCTTGCAGGAGGGCGATGAATTGCCCATCGGCAACGCCAGCGGTCTCGGACGTGCGGGCAACAGTTTGCCGATGGCGTTGCGCCGCTCGGTGGGCGGTGATGTCACGTTGCGCGTGGTGCCGGGGCTGTATTACGAGCGCTTGACCGCAGGAGCCAAGAGCAGTTTTTTTGCGGAGCCGTGGACGGTCGGTTCCGAGGCGGACCGCATCGGCTATCGCTTCAAGGGCGGCAGTGCGCTGAGCTTTCAGCCGCGTGAGCAGCCGTTTGGCGCGGGGTCGGATCCGTCGAATATCGTCGACAGTTGCTACCCGATTGGCTCGATCCAGGTACCGGCCGGGCTGGAGCCGATTGTGCTGCACCGCGATGCGGTATCCGGCGGTGGTTACGCGATGATCGGCACGGTGATCAGTGCCGACCTGGACTTGATCGGGCAGATGCAGCCGAACCAGCGGGCGGGGTTTGTGGCGGTGACCTTGGAGGAGGCGCTGGAGGCGCGGCGGGTCTACAAGAAACGGCTCAAGGCCATGGCGGGACTCTTCAACAACTGACACGACACACATCCAAATGTGGGAGGGGGCAAGCTCCCTCCCACATTTTCAATCTGGGTTGTGTCAGAACAGTTTGGTGAACAGCCAGTACAGGCTACCGGATAGCAGAATCGCCGCCGGCAAGGTGAGCACCCACGCCATCAGCAAATTGCGGATCGTCCGCATCTGCAACCCACCCCCATTAGCCACCATGGTCCCCGCCACACCCGACGACAACACATGGGTGGTCGACACCGGCAGCCCGAACATATCCGCTGCACCAATGGTCAGCATCGCCACGGTCTCGGCCGAGGCGCCCTGGGCGTAAGTCAGATGGGTCTTGCCGATCTTCTCGCCCACGGTGACCACGATGCGCTTCCAACCGACCATGGTGCCAAGCCCCAGGGCGATGGCCACGACAATCTTCACCCACAGCGGAATAAAGCGCGTGGCATCGTCGATCTGTTGCTTGAACAGTTGCAGCTTGTCTTGGGTGTCAGCGTCGAAATTGCCGACCTTGCCTTTGTCCATCAGGCGAATGGTTTCGCTGCTCAGGTACATATCGTTCCGCACGTTGCCCACGGCTTCGGCGGGAACTTTGGCCAGGGAACCGTAGCCTTTGACCTGGTCACCGATCTGGCCGGCGAGGGCGGCGAGGGCTGGAATCAACTCGGGCGTGGCTTCCTTGGTGCGCATGTAGGCCGAAAGAACCGGCCGAGGGTCTCCCGCCAACGCCAGCGGCGCCGTTTTCATCAGCGCCACCTGGGTCACTTCGGCGACTGCGGCAAATTGCAACGACTGCTCGGCCGGCATGGCACGGTTCAGCGCATAGGCCATCGGCAGGGTGCCGACCAGGATCAGCATGATCAGGCCCATGCCTTTTTGCCCATCGTTGGAGCCATGGGCGAAGGACACGCCGGTGCAGGTGACGATCAGCATGCCGCGGATCCACCACGGCGGCGGAGTGTCGCCTTTAGGGGCTTTGTACAGCGCGCGGTTTTTCACAAAGGCGCGCAGGGCCAGCAACAGCAAGGCGGCGAAGGCGAAGCCGATCAGCGGCGAGAGCAGCAGTGCATAGCCGATCTTGATCGCCTGGCTCCAGTCCACACCGCTGGTGCCGTCACGGCCGTGCATCAAGGCATTGGCCACGCCGACGCCGATGATCGAACCGATCAGGGTGTGGGACGATGAGGCCGGCAAACCCAGCCACCAGGTGCCGAGGTTCCATAGGATCGCGGCGATCAGCAAGGCGAAGATCATGGCGAAACCGGCCGATGAACCCACCTGCAAAATCAGCTCCACCGGCAGCAAGGCAATGATGCCGAACGCCACCGCGCCGCTGGACAGCAGCACACCGAGGAAGTTGAAAAAGCCCGACCACACCACCGCAAACTGCGGCGGCAGCGAGTTGGTGTAGATCACCGTCGCGACGGCGTTGGCGGTGTCGTGGAAGCCGTTGACGAACTCGAAACCCAGGGCGATCAACAGCGCCACACCCAGCAGCAGGAACGGTGTCCATGTGGTGAGCTGGGCGCCCATTTCGTGCATGTCGTGCATAAGGCTGTAGGCGGTAAACAACAGGCCCATGGCGAGTACGGCGAAGAAAACGATTACTGTCACCAGGCTGGGTTTCTTGTCCAGGCGCGGTTTTGAATCGACGGAGGATGAGTGCGTGGAAGCAGTCAGGGAAGGGGTGGCCATGCCGGGGCATCCGTGTGGAGAGGATGCCGTTCATGTTCGTTGCAGAATATTACAGCGATGCTGCCGCAAGTCATTGTTTAGGTCATTGGGTGTGCCACTGGTCTATAAATCGCTGGGGAGCCAAGGGTATCTACACAACTTTTCAGACCCAGGCACATCTCTCTGTGGCGAGCGGGCTTGTCCCGCGTTGGGCTGCGTAGCAGCCCCAGTAAAGAAGAACGCGGTGTATCAGACACTCTGTAGAGGCTGGTTTTGGGGCTGCTTCGCAGCCCAACGCGGGACAAGCCCGCTCGCCACAGCAGCGCTGTCTGCCGGGCTATCGGGGGAAGCCCCTTCCCATTTCAATTTGAAAACTTACGAAACGCCCAGCGCCCGGCAATCAATGTGAAGGTCGCCACCAGCGCCACCAAAATCCAGAACCCCTCCGGGTCCTGGGAAAGCGGCACACCGCCCACGTTCATGCCGAAAAAACCGGCGATGATGTTGATCGGCAACGCCAGTACCGTCACCACGGTCAGGGTGAACAGCGTGCGGCTGCTCTGCTCGTTGAGGTTGGCGGCGATCTCTTCCTGCAGCAGCTTGATCCGTTCGCCCAGCGCCGTCAGGTCGTTGATGATCAGCGCAAACTCCTCGGTGGATTTGCGCAATTCCTTTACGTCTTCCTTTTGCAGCCATTGCGGCGGGCGGTTGAGCAGGCGCAGCAGTGAACCCGGCTCCAGCGCGAGCAGGCGTTGCAGGCGCACCAGCACCCGGCGCGCCGCCCCCAGTTCCGCGCGGTTGGTGGACAGGCGCGAGGACAGCAACTGGTCCTCGATATGGTCGACGCTGATGCTGGTCTTGCGCACGATCTGCGTCAGCACTTCACCCTGGTCGCGCAGCAGGTGCACCAGCAGTTCCAGCGGTGAGCGAAAGTGTTCGCCGGCCTTCACCGACGAGCGCAACTTGTCCACCGAGTGCAAGGGTTGCAGGCGTGCGCTGATCAACAGCCGACTGCGGGCGCAGACCCACAGCGTGGAAATATCCGACGAGACCATGCTGCTGAAGTTGAACACCACGTCGTTGACCACCGCCAGCAAGGCTGAGTCGACGTGTTCGATACGCGTGGAGCGCGAGCCTTCGTGCAGGGCTTCGAAGAATTCTTCGGGCAAATCCAGGTTTGCCTGCATCCAACGCTCACAGGCCGCGTGGGCCAGGTTCAGGTGCAGCCATAGGAACTCTTCCGGATCGGCGGGTTGCTGCAAGGCCTGGAGCGCGGTGGCCGAATCAATCTGTTCACCCTTTTCACCGGGGCGAAAACGAAAACCGTAGAGCAAGCCAAACAGATCGGAATCCTGGTGGCTGTGGTCAATGCTGTGGTTCATGGAGGCTCGCAGAGAAAAGGCCTGTAGGACGTTTCACAGGTCGCGTGGCGAATCATTACAGGGATATTTGACAGTTTTATGACGGCTTTGAATTTATTTCTGTTGAATGACATTTTATTGACCGCTCATCAGGAATCGCTCAAGAGGGCTCTAGCACGGCCGATTCAGGCCATAAGCACCGCTGTGGACGGGTGGTGCCTCTGACGACAGGGAAGTCATGGCGTGCTAGCACCCTTTCCCCTGTTTCGAGGTTTTCCCCGATGAATGTTTTGCGAACCTCCCTGCGGGCACAGATCTTGTCGCTGCTCGGTGGCAGCCTGCTGGCGATGCTGTTGATCGCCCTGGCGTGTTTCAACTTTCTCTCCAACGGTGTGCAGAGTTACCGCAGTTTGCTCGAAGGGCCGTTGCTCACCTCCCAACTGATCGATGAAGCCAACCTGCAATTCAAGGTGCAGGTCCAGGAATGGAAAAACGTGCTGTTGCGCGGCAAACAGCCTCAGGACATGGAGAAGTACTGGGGCCAGTTCCAGGACCGCCAACGTGATGTCCAAGGCATCCTCACGCGCCTGGTCAGCCAGACCCGCAGCGACGCAACCTTGAGCCAACGCATCGAAACCTTGCGTCAGGAACACCAGCAACTGGGTGTCGCTTACCAGCGCGGGCGTGATGCCTACGTGGCGGCGGGTGCAGATCCTACTGCGGGCGACACGGCCGTGAAGGGCGTGGACCGCGCCGCCAGCGAGCAGATGAGCGCTCTCGTCAGCGACCTGCGCGAACAAGGCGCGCAAAAGTCACTGGCCATCAGCGCCTATGCCGAGCGCACGGTGATGGTGGGCCTGGCAATCATGCTGCTGTCGGGCGCCTTGATCGGCCTGTTCAGCCTGTGGCTGATCAACCGCAACCTGATTCTGCCGATCCGTGGCCTGATCGACTATGTCACCCAACTGAGCCATGGTCGTTTTGCCGAGCGCGTCACCAGCAAGCGCCAGGATGAACTGGGCCAATTGGCGGCTGCCGCCAATACCCTGCGCGACTTCCTCGCCGAAACCTTCAGTCGCTTGCAACGCAGCGCCACCGATCTGGTCAGCGCCAGCGGCGAGTTGAACTCGATTGCCGGGCTGATGGCCACTGGCACCCACGAGCAATTCAATCGCACCGACCAGGTAGCCACGGCCATGACCGAAATGTCGGCCACCGCCCAGGAAGTCGCCCGTCACGCCGCCAGTGCCTCGCGCGCCGCCGATGACGCTGACCAGTCGGCCCGCGAGGGCGCTGAAGTGATGAAGGTCACCATCGCCACCATCGGCCAGATGCGCACGGAAATCCTCAACACCGGCACGATCATCCGGCGCCTGGAAACCGACAGCGTGCGTATCGGCAAAGTGTTGGAAGTGATTCGCGGGATCGCCGAGCAAACCAACCTGCTGGCGCTGAACGCCGCGATCGAGGCGGCCCGTGCAGGCGAGGCGGGCCGCGGTTTTGCGGTGGTCGCCGATGAAGTCCGCAGCCTGGCGCAACGCACGGCGGCGTCGATCATCGAGATCAACCAGATTATCCATGCCGTGCAGACCGGTGCGATCGATGCCGCCGAGGCAATCGTCAGCGGCCAGTCGTGCAGCGATGACAGTGTGGAAAAAGTCAGCCAGGCCGGCGCCATGCTCGATCACATCACCCAGGCGGTGGAAGCGATCCGCGACATGAACCGCCAGATCGCCACGGCGGCCGAGGAACAGACGTCGGTGGCTGAGGATATTTCGCGCAATATCACCCAGATCACTACCGTGGCCACGGCCAACCTCGACAATGTGCAGCGCACCGAAGCGGCGAGCCACAACCTGCGTAGCTTGTCCGGCGAGTTGAATGAGGTGACCGCGCGCCTGAGCGCCTGATCAGCCGGTGGGCAGGCTGAACGTGAACACCGTGCCGTGCTCGGCGCTGGTGGACACGTTGAGTTCACCGCCATGGGCCTCGGCAATCTGCTTGACGATATACAGCCCCAGGCCCAGGCCGGTCTGGGGCGTGTTCGTCGCCGGGCGTGAGTAAGGCTCGAACAGACGGGGCAGGGCTTGGGCGTTGATCTGCCCGGGGTTTTTCACCGACAGATGGAAACGGCCTTGCTCGACCTGCGCATGCACCTCCACGGGGCCGTCATGGTTGCCATGGTGGATGGCATTGGCGACCAGATTGGAGAGCAACTGCGCCAGGCGGTCACGGTCACCACTCACCCCTTGCAGGTCGCCGATATCTGCGCGGATGACCCGCTGCGGATGCACGCTCTGCACCTCCGACACCACATGCTGCAATGCCGCCTGCAAACCCTGGCAATCGCCGATGTTCAGCGGGATGCCGGTGCCCATGCGGCCCCTGGCGAAATCCAGCACGTCTTCCACCAACTGCGCAGCGCGCCGGCCGCTGGTGAGGATATGCCGCACGAGGGTGTCGGTGGCCGGGTCCGCGTGCTTGCGCAGCAGCCGTTCGGCAGCGACGTTAATTGCAAACAGCGGGTTGCGCAGGTCATGGCCGAGCACGGCGATAAATTGCTCGCGCAGTTCGGCGGTGCCGCGTTCTTCCTGCAATTGTGCCTGGGTTTGTTGCGCGGCTTCTTCGGCTTCAATCTGCAACGACAGCACGCGGGCGAACGACTCCATGGTCGACTGGATCGTGCTGCTGCGCAGCACGGCTGGGTTGGGGTCCAAGGCGCAGATCGTGCCGAAAAAGCGCCCGTCGGTGCGGAACACCGGCACCGAAATATAGCTTTCGAAGTGATACAGGCGCGGCGTGTGGTGGTCGTGGTAGAGCGGGTCTTCGCTGGCCTTGTCGATCACCACGGACACATGTGAGCTGCGAATTTCGTGGCAGATCGTGGTGGTCAGGTCCAACTCGCCACCGATGCCGAGGCCGAAGTCCAGTTGGTCGAGCACGGCACAGGCGGTCCAGGTGTCGTCGGTCACTCGCGCCACCGCGGCGAAGCGCAGGCCGGTCATGTCGCTGATGACTTGGAGCATCGCGTGTACGGCACTGATTCGGCCAATAGTGGCGATGTCGGCGGCTTTTTGCCCCATGCAGCAGTCTCGCAAAGTGGTGAGCCAGAGGCTCAGGTCGAAGCCTGGGATTTTAGCGACCTTGTGTGGTGAAGGTGTAATTTCATTCACCGAATGGTGTTTTTTCCTACGCGCGGTTAGCGAGCGCGCATAAAAAAACCGCGCCACCCGGAGGTGGCGCGGTTTCAGGTGACGGGGGTCACTCAGGTGTCGAGTTTGTCTTCCAGTACGGCGCCGGTCTTGGCGTCGAGCTTGACTTCAAACTTCTTGCCGGCGGTGTCGGTCAGCTCAACTTCGTAGACCAGCACGCCACTGTTGTTGTGGTCCAGTTCGGTGTCGTTGATCGTGGCACCGGCATGTTTGGCCACGGCGGCAGCGTTGAGCTTGTCGAACGGCATCACGGCACCGGACTTGAGCAGGCCTTCAATGTGGTCCGGGCGAACATCAGCCTGGGCCAGGCCGGCGGTCAGGGTCAGGGCGGTGGCAGCGAACAGGGTGGTCAGGGTTTTCATAGTGTGCGTCCTTCTTCGGTGAGCTGTTTAAGTGGCGCCAGATTAACCGGCGCAACTTAACTCATCCTTAATGGCGCACTGACACCAATGCGCGACGCTCTCAGTACTTGTAGTCGTTCAGCAGGTCTTGCACGCTGGACGACGGCCAGCGTTTGTAGAACTTCAGCAGTTCGGCGGCGCGGTTGGTGAAGATGCCGTCGACGCCGGCTTTCATCACTTTGTCGAAGTCGACCGGTTCATCCACGGTGTAGACGTGCACCAGCAGGCCCTTGTCGTGGGTCAGCTTGTTCATTTCAGGCTTCACCAGGTCGGTATAGCTCTGGTCGCCGTGGTCGGTCAGCTCAGCCGATGGGCCGGTACCGATGGCGCCGAGGCTCTTGGCTTCGTCGACCCACTTTTCGAACTCTGCGGCGTCTTTTGGCTCTTGCTTGGCGTAGTAGGCGGCCTTGGTGGTTTCGCCGGATTCGGCGAAGGTCTGCGTGGATTTCGGCTCGATGCTGCCCGGGCCAACCCACAACAGCAGGATTTTCGGGGTGTTCGGCATTTCTTTCTGCAGCTCTTTCAAGCTGTCTTTTTCAAACGTCTGCAGCACCACACGGCCCTTGCCCTGGCCGACGCCGGTGTTGCTCTTGCCCAGCTTTGAGCCGGCGGAGCTCAACCAGCCTTTATCCAGCAGCTTGTTTTTCAGGTCGACTTCGATGCCTGGGAATTGCTTGGGCTCCTTGGTTTCGATGTACAGGCCGGGTTTGTGCTGCGGGTTGCCTTCGGCGATCTTGATGATGTCGTCCAGGCTCTGGATCTTCAGGCCGACGAAGCCAGGACGCGCGCGGTCCGGGTAGGCGGCGTTGAACCAGCTGCCGGCGTCGAGGGTTTGCAGTTCTTTCCAGGTGAACTCGTTGGCCGGGGCGTCTTTGCGCTCGGGGAACTTGGTGGCCACGTCGGTGGTGCGCTGCAGGTTGTTGTCGTGCAGGGCGAACAGCACGCCGTCCTTGCTGCGTTGCAGGTCCATTTCCAGGTAGTCGGCACCCAGGTCGCGCGCGACTTTGTAGGCGGCGGCGGTGGATTCCGGCGCGTCGTAGGACGCGCCACGGTGAGCGATCACGGCGGGGTATGGAATGCCTTCGTTTGTCGCCAATTCAGCCGGGCTGATCGGTTCGGCAGCCTGTGCCTGGCCGAAGCCAAGGGCCAGTGCGAGCAGCAGGGCGCTCTTGGAAAACGTGACAGGCATATGCGAAGTCCTTTCGTGGAGGTAGCTTTGAGAAGGCCTCCTTTTTAACAATTGATTGCGAAAGGCGCCATCACCAAACCGACATTAACGTGCGCATGTGCCAATTTCCTCGGTTTTTTTGCGCGGCATTGCAGTATTCTTGCTCGCAGCCGTCCCGCTAGAGGACGGTACTTTCCGCCACGCGTGTAAACCATCTTTCCAGTCCCTGTGGGACTTTTCAGTGAGGTTTACCATGCGCATCACCTCCGAGCTTATCTGCCAGGCCGCCGACCAACTCCACGGTTTTGTTGGCCTCAACCGCAAGACCGGCCAGTACATCGTGCGTTTCAGCGAAGATTCCTTCGGCATGGACGTGGCCGACGACGGCATCATCCCCACCGCTGAATTTGTCTGGCTGCCGGCCCCCGAGCAGACCATGACCCTGTCGCGCGAGCGTATCCAGTTGCTGCTCGACCAAAATATCGACGACCGCATCAACATCAGCGAACCGCTGCGCGTGTATATGAAACGGGTGGAGATTCCACAGATCAGTGCGCTGCGCAGTCTGGTGAGCTAGACGGCATAGGCGGTAAGCGAGCTTTCTGTGGCAAGCCCGCTCGCCACAGAGAGCCAGGCGATACGACGGTTACTGGCCTTGGAATGTGTAGGCCCGTTCCACCTTGCACACCCGTGTCTGAAACGCCGAGTACCAAGTGGCGCGTCCTTGTTCACGCACCGCCCGATGCTCGGCCTGCTGCTTCCAGGCCAGGATCGCGGCCTCGCTGCGCCAATACGACACGGTAATCCCCAGGCCATCCTCCCGCGCCGATTCCACCCCGAGAAACCCCGGTTGATCGCGAGCCAGCTCCAGCATGCGGGCGGCGGCCTGGCCGTAGCCTTGATCGCCGTCGGTGCGCAATGAGCTGAAGATCACTGCGTAGTAGGGTGGGGCGGGTGTCGTGGCGATCATGCGCACTGCTCCTGGCACGCCTTGAGCAGGGCAATCGCCAAGGGCGGCGTGATGCCCTTGAGGGCCGCGCGTTCAGGCTGGAACAGCGTGGCGACGAAGAACGGATGGTCGAGCAACTCCACCGCGCGCAGATCGCCGGCCGCATCATGCCCGCTGGGAATCATCTCGCGCTCGAGCAGTGCGTCGGCGAATTCGGGGTTTATGCCGTAGCGGCAGCGATAGCCTTCCTCGATATCAAGGCGGCCGTAGGCCTCGGCGATGCGCGTGTAGGGCGTCAAACGCAGGCTGTCGCTGGCGTCTACCAGGGCGCAGCTCAGGGGGGTGATCACTGCGCGTTCAGCGCCTGGCGCCAGTTCGCCATGTTCGGCATCGGCCCAGCCCAGCACGTTGCGGGCGTATTCCAGCACCGCGTGTTGAAAACCGCCGCAAGTGCCGAGGAAAGGTCGCCGCTGTTCGCGGGCAAAACGTATCGCCCGCAATGCACCGTCGGTGTCGCGGTAGGGGCTGGCAGGCACGCACCAGAAACCGTCGAAGCTGTGCAGTTCTGTGGTGGGCGTGAGGGTGTCGGTGTCGAGCCATTGCAGATGAACCTGCACACCGAGGGTTTCACCGGCCCGTTGCAGCGCGATGGGAATGGCCTGGTGTGCGACGACATCGGGGTTGTAATCGCCGATCAGGGCGAGGTGCAAGGTGGTGGCTTTCATCGGGTGCGTCCCATGGCTTGTGGTGTCCTGCCGTGCACTATAGATTGGCGCGCACGCAATCAATATTGGCGTTTGCCCACATGCTCAATGCAGCCACGCACTATCAAATCGATTACTCCGACCTGTCGCTGATCCTCGCCCTGGTGCGTGGCGGCACCCTGGCGCGGGCGGCGGCATTGTTGCGGGTAGATGTGTCCACGGTGTTCCGCGCGGTGCGACGGCTGGAGGCCGCGTTGGGCCAGACGTTGTTTGAAAAAAGCCGCGCCGGCTACCTGCCCACCAGCCTCGCCAGCAACCTCGCGCAGCAGGCCGAACGTGCTGAACAAGCGCTGGAAGCGGCGCGCATCGGCGTGGAGCAGGGCGGCGAGGTGATCAGCGGCACGGTGCGCCTGACCTGTACCGACTCGGTGCTGCAAGGGCTGTTGCTGCCGGCGCTGGCGCAGTTCATGCCGGACTACCCGGCGCTGACCCTGGAACTGAGCACCTCCAATGATTTCGCCAACCTCAGCCGCCGCGATGCCGACATCGCCCTGCGCCTGACCACGGCACCGCCGGAGCACCTTGTCGGCCGTTGCCTGGGGGGCGTTGCGTATCAGGTGTGTGCCAGCCCCTCGTATGCCCATCAACACGCCGCACGCTCGCTGGCGGACCTGGCCTGGATCGCGCCGGACGACTTCCTGCCCGACCACCCCACGGTGGCCTGGCGCCGCGAACACCTGCCCGGTGTACGCCTCAGTTATCGCTGCAACAGCATGTTGTCGGTCACCGAACTGGTGCGGGCTGGGTTGGGCGTGGCGGCGCTGCCGGATTTTCTGCTGGATGATGGCCTGCAACCCCTGGGTCCCGCATTGGCGGGGCACGACACGGCGTTATGGCTGCTGACGCGTCCCGATTGCCGGGCATTGCGCTCGGTGGTGACGCTGTTTGATGAGTTGGGACGGCATGTGCGGATGAAACCCTGACATCGCCCCTCCGACAATGGATACGCACAGTTACTGGGGTTTTCTTACGTAGTGCTCATGCATTTCGCACGTCAAGGTTTCGATGTGTTCGGTCAGTTGCTTGGTCATTTCCGTCAGCCGGGTGTTTTGCTCCAGCAATTCCAGCAGCTGTTTGGTGGTTTGCGCGGCCTGGGCCTGGCGTTCGGTATTGGCGATGGCCAGTGCTTCGCGGTGTTGCGCATCGGCGTCGGACTGGGCTTTGTCGCGGGCCGCCTGGCGCGTCTGCGCCAGCAGGATCAGCGGCGCGGCATAGGCTGATTGCAGGCTGAAGGCCAGGTTGAGCAGGATGAACGGGTACACGTCGAAGTGGGTGATGCCCGTTACGTTCAGCACCACCCACAAGATCACGATCGCGGTTTGCGCACCGAGGAAGGTCGGTGTACCAAAGAAGCGCGCAAAGGCCTCGGCCTTGAGGGCAAAGGTGTCGTTGCCAAAGGTCGGCGCCAGGTGGGCGTGGCGCCGGTGAAAGCGCAGGTGATCGACGGGGGCGGTTTCGGGCTTGTCGGGGGTCATGGTGGGCTCGGGTCATCAACGTTAAGACAGTGAATCACTATAGTCCTGGCGACCTGTCTTACACATGAATAACCCGAGGGGCTACTGAGTGTTAGTGGGCGCCACGCTCATTGGCAAACGCACTCACCGCGTGCACCGCCTCGCTGGTGCCTTCGCGAATCTGCAGGATCACTGTACCGGCCTGGTTGGCCAGCTCCACGCCCTGGGCAGCGCGGTCGCGGGTCGCGTCCATGCTGTCGATGGCGTGGCGGGTCTCAGCCTGGATCACCGCGATCATGCTGGAAATCTCCGTGGTGGAACCGCTGGTGCGCGCCGCCAACTGCCGCACTTCATCGGCCACCACGGCAAAACCACGGCCTTGTTCGCCCGCGCGCGCCGCTTCGATAGCGGCATTGAGTGCCAGCAGGTTGGTCTGGTCGGCAATGCCGCGAATGGTGTTGACGATGGTGCTGATCTGTTGCGAACGCTCGCCCAGCTTGGCGATCAGTTGCGAGGAGTTGTCGATGTCCGAGGAGATTTCACGCATGCCGCTGGCTGTTTTCTGGATCACGTCGGCGCCTTTTTCCGCCATGTCCTGGGTATGCAGGGACAGGTGATAGGCCTGGGCGGCGCTTTGTGCGTCTGCAGCATGTTGTTGCACGCGCGCGGTGATGTCCGAGGCGAACTTCACCACTTTGCACAGGCGCCCGCTGGCGTCGTACACCGGGTTGTAGCTGGCTTCGAGCCACACGGGCTGGCCGTTTTTACCCACGCGTTCGAACTGGCCGCTGAACAATTCGCCCTGGTTCAGGCGCCGCCAGAAGTCACCGTAGGCTGAGCTCGCTGCGGTCTCTGCTGTGCAGAACAGGCGGTGATGCTGGCCCTGGATCTGCGCCAGGCTGTAGCCCATGCGCTGCAGGAAGTTGGCGTTGGCGGTGATGATCGTGCCGTCGAGGTTGAACTCGATGACGGCCATTGCCCGGCCAATGGCTTCCAACTTGGCGTTGGCCTCGCTTTCAGCCTGCAGGCGCGGGGTGACGTCCAGGGCGTACTTCACCACTTTGACCACACGGCCCGTGTCGTCACGCACCGGGGTGTAGCTGGCTTCCAGCCACACCGACTGGCCGTTGCTGGCCACCCGTTCAAAGGTGCCGGACTGGAACTGGCCGTTTTGCAGGTTGGACCACAGTTGGCTGTACTCGGCGCTACGGGCGAAGGCGGGCGTGCAGAACATCCGGTGGGATTGGCCTTCGATCTGCTCGGCGCGGTAGCCCAGGGTGTTGAGGAAGTTGTCATTGGCCCGTAGCACGAGGCCTTGCGGATCAAATTCGATCACTGCCATGGAGCGTTCGATCGCGTCCAGCAGGCTGGCTTGGTGAGCCACGGTGTGTTGCAGGTGATTGATGGTTTTTTTATGGGTGTTGAATAGCATGTTCGGGGGCTCGGGCAAGCATGCGTCGGGGAGTATCCATGTGTATGCGCCTGCCCCCGTAAGGCATTCGCCTTACGGTTGACGTGCTCATTGTCAGCCTCCTTGTGCTGACAGCGGGGTGGAACAACGGGTTAAGAGTGATCAGCCTGACAAGAAGTTCGCCCAAGGGGCAGGACCATTTTTGGGTAGGCGACGAATGGAGGCATTATGCTATCGCCTATGGTGTTGGACGGAAGATTCAGACGAGGAGTTGTAGGACTACGTCAGGCGGAACAGGCGATCCGGTCTTCACTGACACTCACCCGATTACGCCCGGTGTCCTTGGCGGCATAGAGTGCCCGGTCCGCCGCGTTCAGCCACATGGCTGCGTCTGTGTAGCGCGGCTGGAAATCCGCCAAACCGATGCTCAGGCTGACGCGCAATTCCGGTATGTGCGGGGTGCGGTAATTGCCGAATGTTTTGCGCATCTGCTCCATGATCTGCGCCGCTTGCTCCAGAGGCATTTGCGGAAGAATCACACAGAACTCATCGCCACCGTAACGCCCGGCCAGGTCGTTTTCCCGCAGGTTGCGCCGCAGTTCCAGGCTCAGTTGCCGCAACACCGTGTCGCCGACGATATGGCCGTGGGTATCGTTGATCTGCTTGAAGTGATCAATATCGATCAATGCGATGGTGGCGTGGCTTTGCTGCTGCTGGCACTTGTGGAACTTGAGGTGCAGCAGGTCTTTCCACGAGCCGTGGTTGAGCAGGCCGGTGAGGCTGTCGGTGCGGCTCAGGGCACTGAGGGCGCGTTTATGTTCCGACAGCTTGATCGCCAGTTGATAACAGACCATGCCGATGGCCATGGGGTAGAGGGTCAGCATGGGCAGGCAGGAGTAGACCTGCAGCAGGCTGACGTCGGGGTTGAACTTGATGCCGAACAGCGCCCACGCCACGCCGATCCCCAGCCCCTGGGCGAGCAGGCCACGCAGGAACAGGCGCCGGCCGCCGGCGGCGACGTTGTTCATGGTCATCATCGACAGGATGGTCACGGCCGTCAGCGGCGTGAACTGCGTGGCAGCCGCCCAGAACCCACCGAATACCGAGTCATACAAGAAGTTGCGCTGTTCAGCCTGATAAGGGAACGGCGAGCGGGTGGATAGCTGGTACGCCAGATGCGCCCAGGCAAACCCATTGAACAGCAGTAACGCCCAGACCCAGCCCGGCATGGCGAGCGGGTACAAGGCGCCGGTGACGCTGATGCTGCCGACACCCAGGCCGATGATCCTTGGCTGGTAGATACGCCTGGCAAATGAGAGCCCTTTGCCTCGTCTGTTTTCCATAAATTCCTGGTTCAACTGTTTTTCACATATACGGCGGCTCGCGGCCACTGGATCACCCATTGATCGGATAAGTCCTGTGAATATTGTCAGTTATTACCGTAGGAATAATCAGTGGCCTTCCAGGCCATTTGCGCAAAACAGAGGGCGAATGCGTCAAAAGCGACCAGGAATGTCGCTCTTGCAATGGTTTTTACTGGGTGCGGGAGGCGCTGACTTCGTAGCCGGCAAGGAACAGGTCGATGGCTGACTCAATGACGCTGGCCTGGTGGGCGGCATCCAGGGTCGGCTGGCCCAACGTGATCTGCGGCCAAAACGCGAAGGCCTTGAGCAGGCTCTGGATCTGATGGGCGGCAAACGCCGGGTCGGTGCAGGAGAGGCGGCCATCTTCCTGGGCGGCGCGTACCCACTGGGTAAAGCCTTCTTCGCGCTGGCTCAGGCGGGTGACCATGTCTTGCGCCCGTTCTGGTGAATGGATGGTGGCGGCGATGGCGACCCGGGCGAGGTCGAGGAAGTTGGTGTCCGACATCATCTTCATCTTTGCCTCCAGCAACCCGCGTAACTGTTCACGCAACGGGCGGTCGCTGGCGTAGCTGACGTCGAGTTGGGCGACGCTGCTGGCCCAGAGCTGGTGAAGGATTTCGGCGAACAGTTCTTCCTTGCTGGGGAAATGGTTATACACCGTGCGCTTGGAAACCCCAGCGGTGGCGGCGATCTTGTCCATGCTGGTGACCTCGAAGCCGTTATCGCGAAACTCAGCGATGGCCGCTGCCACGATGGCTTGGCGTTTGCGGTCGGTGAGGCGTTGAGGGGCAGTCATGGGTGGCGTTCAGCTCTTGAGGGTAAATTACACTGGGTAGTTTACTTGCTGCGGATTTTGTTGCAATCTTGAAACTACACTGTGCAGTGTAACTTATGAGCGGACCGTAGGAGTCACTCGGTAATGGCCACGATCTCAACCCGTATCAAGTCTTCGCCTGCGGCGCCCAAACCTGCTGAGTCGAAACTGGGGAGCTTCAGCAACGACGCCCCCGTGCAGCACGGTGGCTTTGGCAAGACCTTGCGTATCTTCTGGAACATGCTGTTCAACAAACCACGCAGTACGCGGCCGGTGGGGCAGATCCCGGTGCAACCGCTGACACGCGAGCAGTTGCTGGGGGCGCCTGATCACAGCGTGTTCCGCCTGGGGCATTCCACCGTTTTGTTGAAAATGCGCGGCAAGTTCTGGCTGACCGACCCGGTGTTCGCCGAGCGTGCCTCGCCCTTCAGTTGGGCTGGCCCCAAGCGTTTTCATCAGCCGCCTATCAGTCTTGAAGAGCTGCCGCCCCTGGAGGCGGTGGTTCTTTCCCACAACCACTACGACCATCTTGACCATAAGGCTGTCGTCCAACTGGCCGACAAGACCCGTTACTTTCTCGCGCCGCTGGGCGTGGGCGACATTCTGGTCAAGTGGGGTGTCGACGCCAGCAAGGTGCGGCAGCTGGATTGGTGGCAAGGCACCGAGGTGGATGGCATTCGCTTTGTCGCCACGCCGGCGCAGCACTTTTCCGGGCGTGGCCTGTTTGATGCCAACCAGACCCTCTGGTGTTCCTGGGTGATGATCGACGGCACGCGCCGCATCTTTTTCAGCGGCGACACCGGCTACTTCGACGGCTTTAAACGCATCGGCGAACAGTACGGCCCGTTCGATCTGACGTTGATGGAAACCGGTGCTTACAACGTCGACTGGCCCCATGTACACATGCAGCCGGAGCAAACCCTGCAAGCGCATATCGACCTCAAGGGCCGCTGGCTGCTGCCGATCCACAACGGCACTTTCGACCTGGCGTTCCATGCCTGGCACGAACCATTCGACCGCATCATGGCGCTGGCGTGGGAGCGCAATGTGTCGATTGCCACACCGCCGATGGGCCAGGCGTTCAGCTTGAACCAGCCGGAGCGTGGATATGCATGGTGGCTGGAAGTGGAAACCCAAGGTGCGCAAGAGCACCTTGTGAGCTGAGGGCGCGGAGGCGACGAAAAAGGAGTTTTCAAGTTGTTTCGGGTCTGCGACAGGCTTCGACGAAGGATGCGATGATCCCCGGAAAATGATTTCAGGGGAGGCGTTCCGATGGACAGCAAATGCAGAAAGTTTTCGCGAGCGGATGCCGTTTGCCAGGTGGGCCAGCCGTTGTCTGCGCCCCTGGATATGACCTATTCGGCGTCTTCATGCCGTCGCCCTTCCACCGATCAAGCGCCCCCCCGCCGTATCGCGTTTGATGTCGATCCCCATCCTCAAACCCACCCCAATGGTGGCGTCCTGATCCCCGGGTATAACGTACCGGCACTTCCCATCAGACCCATGCGTGATCCCTCGTTGATGCTGATTGCCTTGAGCGGTATCGACCCAGAGGGCCAGGTGATGGTGGAGGTACCTCTGGTGCAGAACAACAGCCCCTTTGCCGTCATGCAAGTATTGGCCGGCAGGCGCGTGGGGTATGCCGACCGATATGGCCGTGGCGATGGTCACGAACCGATTCAACACCGTGCGCCCTTCATGCGGGCGCTGGACGTTTTGCGTCGAGCCGGGACGCAACTGATACCCGTACCGGCGCAACGTGTCGACGGCACCCTCACGTTCAACCTGCATACTCATAATGAAATCGATGAACTTGTAAATGAGTACCGGCTGGATGCCCTGGTGTCGGACAGTCAAAGTGCTGCGTTCCATGGTGCGTGCTGGAGTGGTTACCCCAGGTTTGGCGAGACCCTCGAGGGTGGTGCGACGTTGTGGTTCTACGGTGCGCGATGGTCGAAGGATTCGCTGGCGGCGCTGGTGCAGGGTTATCGCAATGCCTGTTGCGTGGAGAATGCATAGCATGGGCTACCTGTGGCGTTGAACAATCCTACGAGGTGAGCGGCCTACGTCATGCTGGCTGGGATGAGGGAAGTTTTTAGACTGGCGCACGGATCAACGGTGGTCCTTCGTCATTTCTTACTCTTCTCCCGAGGTGGTTCATGTTTGGAATTGGATATGGTGTGAATGCGTTTGTCAGCCATGCGGCGTCTTGGATGGGGTTGCCGTTGACCTCCGACACCTCCAAACCGGTTCCGCCGGGAATGGAATGGGCCAGTGTTCGTGAGCTCGGTGAACAAATGGCCCGGTCGGGCGGGCTCACATCGGAAGTTCTGGTCACCTTCTTGCAAGAGCGCATTCGCAAACACGACCCTGCGTTAAACGCCATCATCGAAATCAACCCTCAAGCGCTGGAGATTGCTCGCGAGCTGGATCGTGAACGCGCCAGCGGCAAGGTCCGAGGGCCGCTGCACGGCATTCCCGTGCTCCTCAAGGACAATATCGAGACGGGCGACACCCAGCAGACCAGCGCAGGCGCCTTCGGGTTGGTGGGTGCCGCTGCGATCAAGGACGCGTTTATCGTCGAACGCCTGCGCCAGCAGGGCGCAGTGATCCTGGGTAAAACCAACCTGACCGAACTGGCCGGTTTTCGCGGCGGTCCTGATGGGTTCAGCCAGCGGGGCGGGCAAACGCTCAACCCTCATCAAGCGGATGCATCGGTCGGGGGGTCAAGCTCGGGCTCAGCCGTTGCGGTTGCCGCTGGTTTGGCGCCGTTGGCCGTTGGCACCGAAACCAATGGTTCGATCGTGGTCCCGGCGGCATTTAACGGGGTGGTCGGTTTCAAGCCCGGCGTGGGCTTGTTGAGCCGTAGCGGCATCATTCCTGCCAGCCATCGACAGGACACGCCGGGGCCAATGACGCGTTCGGTGTTTGATGCTGCGTTGTTGCTCAACGCCATGTCGGGCAGCGACCCTCAGGATTCAGCCAATGTGGACGCCCCCCGAGGCATTGACTACACCGCGTTGCTCAAGCCTGGCGCCTTGAAGGATAAACGTATTGGTTATCCCGCAACCTTTTCCGCGAATGGCGAAAACCTGTCGGTGGACAATAGCCCTCAGTTTCAAAAAACGCTTGATGTGCTTCGCGCACAAGGTGCAGTGCTTGTACCGGTGAACATGCGGCTGGCGGATGCATCACGCTATGGCGAACTATTGTTTGCCGATGTGAAGAGTGAGTTGAATGATTACCTGGGTAAGCGCGGTGGGCTGCCGGTCAAGTCAGTTTCCGAGTTGATCGCGTTCAATGAAAAGCGCGATGGCAGCGACACCGACCACCAACCGCTGCTCAAGGAAATCGACGCATCCACCCTGACATCCGACGAGCGCAAGCCGCTATGGGATGCGCTTATCCAGGATTTTCGCAGCACAGTGGATGAGCTGATTGACGGGGAAAAACTTGATGCCGTGGTGTCGGACTTTGAAACGAACAGCTATTTTGCAGTCGCAGTGGCCGGTTATCCAGGAATCTCGGTACCTTCCGGCAAGGACGAGCACGGCGTGCCGGCCAGTGCTTACTTCTTTGGTGCCCGCTGGACCGAACCCACGCTGCTTGCCGTAGCCCATGGCTACGAGGAGGCCGCGTGGGTCGGCTCCAGGGCCAGGCTTTGAGCAACAGCTGGCTCTAGGCGTCGGCGTGTACAACCCAAGGGCTGACGCGTTCAAAAGATACATTCAATGCGATGGAGGGAAGCCATGGCCTGTCGAATTCATATCCTCGGTGCTGCGGGGGCCGGCACTACCACCCTGGGTAGGGCCTTGGCAGAGAGTCTGAACGTCGCTTGCTTCGACACCGACGACTTCTACTGGCAGCAAACCGACGCCCCCTTCACCGTTGCCCGGCCCAAAAATGAACGCATCCGCCTGCTGCAGGAACAGACCGCCGGCCTGGAAGGCTGGGTGCTGTCCGGCTCACTGTGCGGCTGGGGCGATGCCATGATCCCGCAGTTCACCCACGTGGTGTTCCTGCGCCTCGAGCCGCAAGAACGCCTGCACCGCCTGCGCATGAGGGAGGTGCAACGCTACGGTGATGAAATCCTGGAAGGTGGCAGTCGCCACGAGAACAGCGTCGCTTTCCTGGCGTGGGCCGCTCGCTACGACAACGGCAACCACAGCCTACGTAGCCTGCGTCGGCATGAAACCTGGTTGGCGGCACTGACCTGTCCGGTGATCCGGTTGGACTCTACGCACCATTCGGTTGGGGCGTTGGTGAGTCAATTGATGCCGCTGTTGAGCCCATCAGCCGCGAAATAATGTTGTGTGCGGCGGGTTCGACTGGGGCGGTGTCAAACCGCCGCACACTCATGCCCCACCCTGGCGCAAACCCCGGAAAAAATACCAGCCCTTGCGCCTCCAACCGAAACGCCAATGCCAGGCGGGTTTCATCACCCACGTCGCCCTGGCTTTCAAACTGTTGGATGGCATCCACCGCCACACCCGCCTGGCGGGCCAGCTCTTCGCGGCTCCAGCCCAGCATCGCGCGGGCCTGTACGCTGTGTTTGGCGGTGAATTGGTGCAGGACGATCTGCTGTTCTACGAAAGAGCTCATTGCCAGAGAGGACATGGGGTTTCTCCAGGATTCGACGGGGGAGGGCAAACTATACTGTGTTTTTGTACAGTTGTTTTGACCGCTCATCAACTGGATTCTTATCGACCCACTATTCCAACCCTGGTGCCTCACGAATGATCAGGTGATCCAGGTTCTCGATATTCGCGCTGAACACCCCGAACGTCTGCTCGGGGTTCTTCTTGCTGGGCACCTGTTTCAGCTCCGGCGTGACCCCATAGAAGAAACAATACAACGCCCGTTCACTGTCCGCCGCCGCCCGGATCTGCTCCAGGAACGCCTTACGCTTGCGGTAGTTCTCGATGAGCTTTTTGCTCAGGTAGACGTTGACCGAGTAGGGTTTTTTGTCGAGCCACACCTTCTTTTCGAAATCGATGCGAAAGCTGCTGGTGTAGTCCTTGATCGCTTTGATCTTGCCCCAGTAGATCAGGCCCTTGTTGTCTTGCAGGTATTCGATCTTCTTGAAAAACGCCGAGTAAGTCGCGGTGTGCTCGCCGATTTTCAGCGGCATGCGTTTGAGTTTTTCCTTGTCGTCGATGTTCGACACAAAACATTCCACCGGGTGGGCGAACACGCTGGTTTTGTCCGGGGTAGTGTCGCTGGAACTGACAGATTCGCCGCTGCCGGTTGAGGGTGTTTTCGCTGAATCTTGTAGGACCCGCCCCTCGGTGCCGCCCACCGCGGTTTTACGCTCGTACGTACGACGGGTCAGGACAAATTCCGATGGGAAATTATCCTCACGCTCATCGTCGTTTTCGCCTGCTGCACCCTTGTGGAGGCTGGCATAACGGCACCCGTCGATATGCCGCGTGCTCGGCGTGTTTTTGAAGTGCGGGGTGCGTTGGTAGTTGACGTTCTTGGCGTTGAACGTGCTCAGCACATTGCCTGCTTCGAAGGCGGCGCGACAGGCATCGTTGGGGCACAGGAAACTGTCCTGGTCGGAATCGTAGGCAGCGGTTTCGTCGAAATTCAGGTCTCGTACGTCATAAATCGACAGCTTGTCATCGAGACTCAGGCTGTAGGCCGTGTCGAATTTCATGGGGCTCGGGTCCGTGAGAGGTTTCGCTATTAATAGCGGGAACCCGCGCAAATATCAGCAAGAACCTGCAACCCGCCGTCCGCTCAGGAAGCACAAGGTTCCGCCTATCGCCGTAAGCATGCCCAAGGCATAGAACATGCTGGTCGGCGCCGCGTGGTCGAAGGGCGCCTGATCGTCGGCATCGTCCCCGTCTACCAGCGCCGCGAAGAATTCGACTACTTCCCGCTGTACGAAGAAAAGGCCCACGCCTACTGTGCCGTAGGACACCCGCTCTTCACCGCGAACGACATTACACCCGAGGTGCTGCGCCAATATGAAGTGGTCAACCATCGGTATGCGATCCATCGCGACAAGACTAATTTCGTCAACTACGACAGCCAATCCGCCTCAGCCTCTCAGGTTGAAGCGGTCGCCATCCTGGTGCTGACCGGCCGGTTTATCGGCTTCCTGCCCGAGCACTACGCCGCATCGCTGGTAAGGGAAGGGCGCCTGCGCGCACTGTGCCCGGAGCATGTTCACCTGAGCACCGCCTTCAACCTGATCCTGCGCCACAACGCGCCGAGAAGCCCTTTGGTAAAAGCCTTCGCCACGGCGCTGGGCGTAGACCTAAAGACGCCGCTCTAAGCCCCGCCAAAGATCAAATGTGGGAGGTGTCGAGCCTCAGCGAGGCAGCGATGGGATCGACTCGGTTCTCCAGCCGATCCCAATTACCCGCATCACCGCTGCAACCGAGCCCGCTTTTTCTTCTTCGCATGAAAATGCCGAAAATGCGCATCCTGTGCCGCCGCCAACAACTCCCGATCCCCACGCGTATCGCCCCAGGCCCGGAGCCGATACTCCCCCAGGTCCCCATACACCGCCTCAAGCCGCAGCACCTTATTCTCACACCGGCAGTTATTCCCGGTGAGCTTGCCGGTCAACACCCCGTCGACCACCTCAAGCTCAGTGCCAATCAACTTGATCCCAAGCCGATCGGCAAACGGCTGCAGCACCAACGCCGGCGACGCCGAACACAGCGTCACCACCGCCCCCGAACCCAACTCCTGCTCCACCGACAGCACCCCGGCCGGGCGCATCAACCGTGCCCAATTGCGCTGGCAATACTCCTCGGCCTTCTGCTGCACCCACGTCTTCTCCACCCCGGTCATAAAGGTGCGGATCAACTGCGCCTTCAACTCATCCCGGCTGATCTGCCTCACCAAAAAGCGCAGCCCAGGCACGGCCAGCTTGACCATCCGGCCATAAAACTCGCCGGTGCCAAAGGCAAACTTGAGGAAGGGCACGAAACTGTCGTGGTGGGTCAGGGTGCCGTCGAAGTCAAAGACGGAAAGTACTTTGGCGTCAGCGGGGCCGGCTTCGAGCATGTCTGGGTTCACGGGTTGGCCTCGGTCCTATCTAGTATTTTTTTGAGCGTGCATCAGGTGTGACAGCAGGAGTCTACTCCCGTGCCAATCTTCCGACCTTGGCGTAAAGCCCCTCGGTGAAAGCCTCCCGGTCACTCGACCGGTGACAACGCTGATGGCAATTGGGGCACAAGGCTACAGCATTGGTGATGCGATCCGAACCCTTCTGGGCCAGGTGCTTGACGTGATGCACTTCAAGAAATGGCTGGCCATCGTCTAGATTAAACGGCGCAAACAACCCGCAACCCTCGCAAATACCTGCCGCTTGCTGGCGTACCCAGGCCCGTACTTCCGGGTCGCGTACGTAGGATGTACTGGTTGTACTGACTTGCTGGGGGGCCGCGATGCCTTCGGGCTTGGTCTTGATGGGTTTGCTTTGAAGCTTTACAGCACGCTGCTCCAGTAGCCCTTCATCAAACGTTGGGGCGTTGTCTTGAGATTCAACGATGCCCCGCTGCGCAAGTATCCGAATGATACGAGAGACGATTCCCGAGCCGACATTGTTTGCAGATGTGTAACCAGCAATAGGTTTCTGATTCAGCGTCTCAAATACGGCAGAAATATTGCGCATACGATAATCGACTGACGCAGATGACCTGGCGCTCAGCGCACCGACGCGTAAAAGCTCATGTTCGACTGATTTTTTATATGGCTGGCCAGCGTCCTCCAGCTTCAACATCTTGAGATAAGCATCAACGGAAGCTTCAAGCTCCTCATCGCTCCATCCGGTATTACCTTTTTGCGTATCCATACAGCCGCCGAGGGTAGAAAACCCTCGGACGATACTGAGTAGCCATTATTGCGTCTACGAAATTTCCTACGCATTGGTAGGATTCGGCGGTCGTCCGCCTTAGTAGATTCGCTGCTTCATCCGGAAAGGTTGAGTGACCTTGCGCCACCACGGAGTCCTTGCTGACTCTTTCCGATAGGTTCGATTGACCAACAGATATGGCATGTCTCTGAGGCGAATCCAGCCTTCATCCTGCCAGTGCAGCAGGTTCAACGACATCTCCGGCCAATCCAACATGCTCAATAGTGGTCGCTCCACCGTTCGGGGCTGACGCTCGTCGCGCAAAGTCGGGACGACCTCATGAGTAAGCCAACTCCGTAACAGCCTGTTTTCTGGAGCGTAGTGATAGACCAGCAGTGCATATGCACCGGACTCGCTGATCATCAGCATTTCTTCCGGTTGACCGTGGAACAGTAACTTCAGGTATTGCCGTTGATCGTCATCAAGTTTACGAGTCGTTCGATCATCCAAGCAGTAACCCATCAAGCGCCCGAGGTCGCGCGCGCAGAACCATGGTTGGTTTTCTAAAAGGAGAGCGTGTAGAGGAAGATGATGTCTGGTGAACACGACGGCAATAGAAGGCTCAGGCATTACTGCATTCTTGGCCGCCGGTAAGTCGAGCAGATATTGGTTAGGCATTTCCTATGACCTCTACGTGATTTTCAGGAGGGCCAGGGCCCAACGTAGAGAGCGGATTCAAGAAACTCCAACAGGCATTGTCCTTAGTGCAGCATCATGTCCCCATGACCAAAGATCAGGCGGATTTCTGCTGTGCAATCAGGGCTAGCGTCTACGTTGGGCGTTTCTTAGGCACCGGCGGACGAGGCTATCAGTATCGAAGTTCGCATCAATCATTTTGCGGATGATCCTTGCGTAAGACAGTTCCTATTCAGATCATGAGCGCTTAAAAAAGCCCTGAACAAGTCAGGGCTTCTTGGTGTTGCTGTGCTACGTGGAGTCTCAATAAAAGCTGAAACGGGCTATCCGTATTCATTGGAGGACAACCGTTGTGTCTCATGAAGTTTAAAGCGCTATCTCAATTAAAACTAAAATGTATGATGCTTTTCTCAATTAAAAATGAATTTTCTACAGTATTAAAATGCATCAAATTTAGTGGGGGTAATAGAGCTGCGTTCTGTATTTCTGATTATTAGTAGATATTATATTTTTTAATGAGGTTGTGTCAACTCCCCGAGTGTAGACCGGGGTGAGTGAAAAGGAGGGAGTATGAGACTGAAACGGGATAAAGCTTAGAGAGCTACGCTTAGTGCTTGAATATCAGCCCAGCCGATGAGTCGGACCGTAGTGATCTTGGATTCGGAAACTGGAACGACCCGGATCCGACCTGTGGAAATTAGATTGGATGCATGTCCTATCGGCGCTTTCAGGAATTTGTCCGCCTGATCGCAACTACAGTACAGTTCGAGGTTTTTGCGAATCTGAATTGCATCTTTTTCACAGATTAATTGACGCTTACCGATCACTATGGGGGACACGTAACCGCTTTTTATGAAACGACGTGCGAAGGTAAGCGATGGGATCTCAAACTCACGGGATAGGGAATCAATTGTTACACAGCGATCTAATTTGTTTTTTGTCGAGAGGACAGATTTTTTAGTAAAAAAACGCCGATTTTCGCATAGAAATTCTGCTGGTATCTCTTGCACAAGAAAGCCCATCCGTTCTAGATATTTCAACCGTTGAATTTCGATATTTAAAATTCTTGCGGTCTCGGTGGAGCTGATATGTGTGTCGTTAGGCATCAATTTGTGTAGTCTGCGGCCCGCCTTATTTGAGTAGGTTTCGGCTTCCAAAGCTCTCGCGACTCTCGACTCTTCAAGTGCGTGTCTTTCGTAAATTGTGACCAGCGCTCCATCCACAGTTGGACCCGAGACTGGCATAATTCCTACCGTTGTCAGACGTGCTGTCAGTGTAGTGTTTGGTGTGTTGAGCTGCTTTGCAAGTGGTCCGACGAAAATGTATCTGTTATGAAATGCAGACACCTCGTTGGCATCCAAAAGCATTTTTCCAAAAGCTCCAGTTTTCAAATTATTAGCGATAAATCCAGCCTTGACTGCTCGCCTGACAACCTCAGGATAGACGTCCAGATGCAGAGCAGCGCGCTCTACGTCAAAGTGAGATGGGATTCCTGTAGCAATTTTTTGAGTACCGGCTGACCCCAGCCAAGCTTCAACGGCAGCCCAATTGTGTGAATGATATTGGAAAGGCGTATTTGTTTTTATTTTAATTTTCGTTATTAGTCCTGAACGTATAAGGGTTTGTAGTTTGAGTTGGTTTACTCCAATGGTTGCCAGCTCATCTCGGCGTAGCCATAGTGCTTTTCTAGGATTGCGCTTTTGTTGTGTTTTGGATGGCGTGAGCGGCTTAGTTATTAAGTTGTTGGCAATCTGTCGGACCTCTTCATCGCTAGATAGTAACCATGGGGCAATAAAAAATAGGTTTGGTGCAGGCTCGTGCTCATCGATCGAGTGACAAATAGCAGCTGTGATTTTTTCGCAGTTAGGACTGTCAGCTATGCTAACTGCAAGGTCAGCTGTGTGTTTCTTTTCTTCGTCGTTGATTTTGTAATAGTATCTGAGTACTTGGAGGTTGATTAAGAATGAGTCGAAGCTCTCTTGATCTTTATTTCTAAAAATAGAAAGAAGGCTAGTCGAGAGCTGTGAATGCTTAGGCTGTTGTGGGCTATTCCGCAAATCATAACCGCATTTACACAATGCTCCATTGCAGTCAGTCCATGTTATCTCTTGCTCGCAAGACGGACAGTGATCAATGTAGGCACAGTCATGGTATGGACAGGCGTCTATAATGTCGAAGTCCTGAATATATTTCTGCCAGCCTTCTAATAAACATTCAGGGCAAATTAGATGTTTTTTCGTCTTAAGCAGCGTCAGAGGCACGGCAATGTTGTTGATATACACCGGCGCGCCGCGCGTAACCTCAGACGTGCTGCGGTAAAATGGCAGGGGAGTAGTTGTTTTTGGATCAAGTGTCTCGAATAGTTTGGCCATGCTTGAGTGGTGCAGCTGCCAATCGAATGGTCGTGCGTTGTTCTCGCGCTGTAACGACGCGATCATTTTGGTGACAGACTTAAAGCCATTATGGTATGCGGTTCTGATAAGCAGGCTACGAGGGCTTTCCTCAGGACGTGCGCGAGGTACAAAGCTCAAGACATTCATCGTGAGTTCCTAGAAATGATACCCCGGACTTCTTGATTATCCAATGCAAAGGGATTTTTGAATTTTACTAAGGCTCCCTCCAGGCATTGCGAGTCATAGGATGCTGCAAGGTCTTTCTCAGAAAATGTGCTTGTGTTTCTTTCTAGCGCAATCCGGAAGGCTTCGTGAAGCAACTGTCGAAGCGAATTCATATTGCCGCCACTGGCAACAAATATTCTGGCCGCCAACGCTTGGTCGGTGAGATAGATAGACTCCGAGAACTCGCCGATCTTGTTAATTTGTGCGCCCAGCGATTTTAGGACCTTCAAGTAATTTGACTGATTCTCCAGCGACGTGTATTCGAGAGGCCGCAGATTTGTTCTGAATGGATACCGTCGGGCAAGCTGTGGGTGTTCGTCTACGATTGATTCACACTCTGGTGTACCCGCTATGACCACGGGTATCAGTGTTCGATTCATAAGCGTTTTAACCCAGTCGCAAACGAGACCTTTCGTTTTTTCGGCCCCTTTTCCCAGCAAGTGATGAAACTCGTCTAGTAGGATGACCTGGGTCTGGCAGGTCTTTAGGAGGGTGATCAATCGATAAAGTAAGGCCGTGGCGTCGCCATTTAGATGTACGCACCCTAATTGAGCTAGCATACCCATAGTCAGGGATTTCAGTGTAGGCCCAGCTGGTAGTTCGCAATAAAATGCAGGGACGGTTTCAATGATACCCCACTCGGTCTCTATTTCCTTCCGACCACCGATTTGTTGTACTACATATTTGCAGACTGTTGATTTTCCAACTCCGGAGAGTCCCGTCAGTAGCGCAGATGAAGGCTCACGGCGAGTAGCGGTCGTTATGATGCTTTTATGTATTTTTTCTAACGCGTCTTTATAATAGCAGTGAACAACAATATGCTTGGAAAACTCTGTCATTTTATTTTCAATTGCAGGAGTCATATGAATTACTCTAGTTTAAAGGTTTCTAAGTCATCATCGGAGTCTTCTATATTTTTCATCTCGGTGACATTCAAATCTGTCTGGGTATGGTATACATCGTCTTCGAGTTCTGCTCTTGCATCACCTTCATCATCCTGAGTTGCCAAAGTGATCGGTCGTTGTTGTTTTTGCTTTTTAGGTTTTTTGTATTCTAGTTCACTTAGGCTAAGGTAAATATTTGCTAGCGCGCGAGCTGCTTTTTTCTTGCTAAAAGTCAGGCCTTCTTTGTCAATTGCGTCACAGGCCAGTTGGTGTTCGTAAAGCGTTAGGTTGTTTTGATAATCAGGGTCTACAGCATCTGCTCGAACCATTACCCCAGGTTCTTGCGGTATGGATAACCACACGGTTGATAGGTCAGATTCGTCGTAATGCACCAAAGGTTTACAGTTGTGCTTTCGGGCTTTGTCATTCAATCTTGCTAGTCCAGGGCCGTACCACTGAAGGTTGAACATTGTGATCCTGCCGTTTGAAATTGTTCTTGCTTTGGTTTTGCGGCAAGTAATATCTAGCTGTTCAATTGCGTAGGTGTCGGGCGGCAACTCCGTCATCATGGCCTTCTCAAAAGCACTTCGTGGGGCTACGGATACGCCTTTCTGAGGGTTTTCATGGTAGTACTCGTCGAGCCAGCGTGTGAATACTAATCTGATGCTCTCTACGGTCAGGCACGCATTTTTTTCGGAGTTATAATCTCTACGTTCTGTCGGATTGGATTTAGTCGTACCTTTGGCGTGATGCATAATTGTCAGGTTCAAAGTTAAGAAAAATCGCTCAATAAAGCTTTTTTGATCGGGCTTCCCAGGTGGCAGCGGTAATACCTTCGAGCCATATATACTGAAGAAATTGAAAAATGAGTCATTAAGAAATTCTGATCCATTGTCAATGTAGTATGTTTCCCCTTTTCCCGCTATAGGGTTATCACTGCGCAGCGACATCTTGAGGGCTTTCATTGTTTTCGCCGCGCAAGGTGGCGTCATTGAAAGTTCCCACCCAATAATCATCTTGCTTTTGCACTCGATAAATGCGGTCAGGTAGGGCCTGCCGATGACATTTCCGTTCGTGTCCACAGCGATAATGTCAATTTGTTGAGTGTCTGCTTCTATTCTCTGGTACATATGATGGGGCCTCTGGATGCTACGTCCATATTTATTTATTTTTTCAGCGTATGCTCGGCCTTCGCGCATGATGTTGAATTTATATGCGTCAATTGCGGACAACATACGATAAAACGTCGCACGTGAGGGCGGCTTGATTTGCTCATCTAAAGGGCGATGCTCATTGTCTTTTTCGATGTGAGTTATCAGTATGTTATAAGCGAGTTGTCCACTCGGGCGTTCTTTGATCAGATAGTGCTGGTTAATGATGTCTTCTGCAATTTCGATCGTTTTGTTGTCCAGTTTTTTTCCACGTGGCAGTTGGTAGTGTTTGTTCTTTATAAGTCCCAAGGGACTGTTGCCGGATTGCCTATATTTTGCTGCCCAGTTGTACAATGTCGAATAGCTGGGGGGGGAAGAGTCCCCAATTTGTTCCGCGTGCTCTCTGATATAGGCTTGCGCTGCGTCACGAGGCAGGCGGTTGCCAAGCGCTAGCAACGCGCCTACGGTATATCCAGTTTTCCTGTCATGCTCCGCTCTTTCAGCCGTGCTCATACTCAAAAGAATTGGAGCTTTGCTCTGGTCGATAGGTGCGCATTGAGATTTGACCAAGCTTCCATTCGCTATCATTTCGCTCACCTGGAAGTGGGTAAACGATACTTGCCGTTGTCCGATGACGGCACTGAATTGAGCGTATTTCAAATCGGTCGATACGACTTCAAATTCCGCGCCATTCAAGCGGTAACGTTCATTGACTATGGCATTAGACATAGCGTGCGGCCCCCGTTAGCCGATGATGAAACGCGTGACTCCAGCGTAAATAGCTGGTCGAGATCAGCCGAAATCAGCCGATTAAATACGCCCTTGGCGATTGATTTCATCGAGGGTGGATACGGTAGCGCCAACAGTGAGCGCACGGTACTGCCAGACATGGATGTTTGCCTGAGGCTGTCGAGGACGTAGTTCAACTCCGTGTCCGTGACCAGATGCATTCGGTTATAGAGATTTTGGAGATTTCTCAGCTTTGGTTGAATGCGAATTTCCCGTTCCGTGATGAGGTCGAATCCGTAGCCTGCTTGCTCACAAACCTTTCTGAACTCGCCTATTTTCCGGAGATAGCTGGCGTCCTCGACAATATGATCGGGCTTGATCTCGACGTATCTGATTTCGCCAGTGCCATAGCTGATTTCAAAGTCGGGGGTATACCGAACTGCACGGTCTTCCATGGCAAACGAGAAGGTTCCGGGCTGAGGGGCATAGGCCACCACCTGATCTTCATATTCGAGCCAGACACAGAAATCCGCTTCAAGCTCGCTTTCGCAAACCACGACCTTTTTGTTTTTGAAGGATGGAAAATGGGTGATGTGCTTGCCGTATTTTCCCTTCTTCAGGATGCGGCTTGGTGTCCGGGTTCGGCTCTGCTCGAAGGCGGTAGGTGGTCTCATGGGATGCGTCCAAAATGGGGATTTCGGGCATCATAGTGAAAGCTTTTTTATTCGTAAACTCACATTTTTATTGCGGCGTCAATGGTGCTGACAAAAAATGTTTATGTGACTGACAGGTTAAATAAAACATATACATATCAAAATGTTAAGTTGATTTTCTTGCTTTTATTGCCCGTGAGAAAACGTACAAATTTTTTTTCGAAATTACTGCTGCCGATGTTTTTTGCCTGCGCCGCTGGCACCGGCTATGGGGGGCGTGCATGGGGGCGATTAACCCGCAGCGGCAGTTTCATGCAGGCCCGCGATCCTTGGGAGAAACGGTATCGAAGACATGGTTTGCACCTAATATGGGTGGGTTTCTGACTGGGGATTGGCGTTAATGGTTTGGCCAGGGAGTGCCTTTGAGCTGCCTGTCATACACTGGTTGAGTTAGTCATGTTCGCCATCAGCTCCGAGGGCGAAACTGATTCCCTGTTCCACTTTTCATTTCAGTGAGTGACGGTTCCGTCCGATGAGACCTCATTTGGCCGATGTCGCTCAAAATGTGCGGTAGGAGGAGCCTCCTAGACGGAAACCTCTCCTGACACCGAGGGGGCGGAGCACTATCCATTTGTACATAACACTGGATAGTAGGAGGCAATATGCAAATTTTGCACATTGCTTTCGCTGTCGAAGGGCGCCACTTCTAGCGGTGCTGACTTTATTACGAGGAGCAAACGATGTTCTCGTGTAACGCATTTATTTTGCGTAACACTGGAGTGTTACGCAAAATAAATGCGTTACGGTATAGGTTAAATAATGGGACAGGGCGTAGAAAACACTCATATACGCTTAGCGGCGACGCGGATGAAACGGTCGAGATCTCCCAAATTGCACGCGAATGCTGTCGCAATAGATTTTAATTTTTTCGTCGAGCGCTTTTCGCGTTTCTTCATCTAAGGCTTCATAGCGCAAGCGCCATTCGCGCAAGTCTTCCTGTTTTTGGCGCTGTTGTGCGTCTTTCAACGCGACTATCTCGTCAAATGTATGTATCAAATCTTCGTTTTTTTTCGTTTCATCAGTCATGAAAGTGCCGCCTAATAGGGGATCTTTATATCTTCGTCCAGTATATCGGTCACATTTCGTATCAGTGGATCTAGCCAATCGGCTTTGGTGCGCGCCCACTGAAAATAGCTCATGTGCTTTATGCCGTGGGTTGCCGATAGCGACTTGCACTCAAGGGCGTCGATATAGTCGCGGATGACCTGGGCGCGGCGCCAGTTCTGTGCATCGGACTCTAGGGCGGCTAAGCGTTTTCGTTCGTCATTCTGTATGCGTTGTCGCGCGGCAGCGCTTTCGCGCAGCTGGCGACGCTTTTCATCGGCGATGGCCTGCTGCTCTGCATTCACCAGCGCCCCGACGGCGTTTGTAACGACCTGTTCAAGCAGCTTGTTCAATTGCATCTCGACCGGGTGGCTCGGCGAGTCGATAACTTTGCCTGCATACCCTTCATTTATTAGCAGGTGGAGTTGCCCTGTCGTTTGATATGCCCAATTAGGCCAGTAGCTCCAGCGCCCGCGAGCCTTGTCCTCCAGTTGTTTTGGCGTTGGCACATATGGGCTGCGCTTGCAGGGTTCGAACACGCGCAGATGATAGCCTCGGCCCATGATCAGGATGTCGACCTGCCTTTTGCTCTGCTCGATACGATAGCCACGTGTTTCCAGTGCTTTGAGGAGGGTATCCACGAGCCTTAGCGCGCGATCCTGCAAGGAGGGCGAAACACAAATACTTAGCGCAGGCGCGCGCGTGCTGGGCTGGCCGCGTGAATCAATGACGGGTTTCTTCAACGCAACGCGGGCAGCGTTGGTCATCGGGTGCCAACGCTTCACTTGATCAGGGACGATAATCTGGTTGCCAGGTGCTCGCTCGAAGGCCAGCAGCGGCACCAGCCGCTCATCCATGGGATTGGGCTCAACCTCGGTGTGCGGGGCCTGCGTGCGAAATAGGTTCATCGGGTGGCCAACGTATTCGCGAAGTTTGGGGCGCGGCGGCACCGACTTGCCAGCCTTCAGTCGTGTCCAGTAGCCCCGAGGCGGGGTTGGGATCTGTAGCCGTCCACAGAGTTTCTTAAGGCCTACGTCAGAGAGCTGGTAGCGCGGTGCGACTATCGTCACCGCTTCTGTCCAAACCTCATCCAACAGTTTGGCTCGGTCGTACTGTTCCAGCATTGCGAAGGTCCTTTCAGCGAGTCGAATCTCAGTTCGAAACCGATATCAGGGTAGCGGACGTCGGTTCGTTCAGATGGCAGCTCTTCAATCGGGCTGATGCCAGTTCTTTCCTTTCACGCGACAGGCCTACAGCAGCGACAGTGTGTTGGATGAATCGACCAGTCGATAGCCCATGGCTTTGTAACCGGCCTTGCGCTTCTCCCACATTCTCAACACGGCGACGTTACCCTCGTCTACGAAATCAATCACCTGTACGTCGGACTTGGCGGTGTGTAGGCGATGCAGGCGTCCGGCGTACTGCTGGAGGATGCCGCGCCAGGAAATGGGCATGGCCAGCACCAAGGTATCAAGTGCAGGGTGATCGAACCCTTCGCCAATGAGCGTACCGGTGGCCAAGAGCACCCGAGGCGCATCTTCGGGCAGAGACTCCAATGTACTGATCAGCGACGCTCGCCGTTTCTTCGGCATGCGGCCATGGAGCGTGAAAAGATTCGCGACCTGCTCCCTGAGCGCAACATCTAGCGTATCAACATGCTCTGTGCGCTGGCTAAGCACCAGGACTTTTCGGCCTTGGCGGTAAGCTTGCACCACAGCAGAAACGATGGTCGCCGTGCGTTGTGCATCAGCGGCCAGTCGCCTGAATACCTCCTGGATGCCCGCACCCTCGGGGACGAGGATTGGGCCGGACAGCATGCGCGGGATGACGGACAAGTCGTGAGGGGCGCTGGCCGGGCGCGCGGCGGTATGGCGGATCGGTCCGCACTGCATGAAAATGATGGGCTGCTGCCCATCGCGGCGGATCGGGGTCGCCGTCAGCCCGAGCACGTAACGCGCGGGCGAACTGCGCAACAGGGCCTCGAAGGACACCGCCGACAGGTGATGGCATTCGTCGATGATGATCTGGCCATAATTTTTAACCAGGTCACTGATCTCGCCCTGGCGCGACAGCGATTGCATGACGGCGATATCGATCTGGCCGGTGAGCTTGGGCTTACCGCCGCCGAGGGTGCCGACCACCTCTTTGCCGACGCCCAGAAACGCCTGTAAGCGTTCTTGCCACTGCCGGAGCAGCTCGGTCCGATGCACCAACACCAGGGTGTTCACCCCGCGTTGGGCGATCAGTGCGGCGGCGCTCACGGTTTTGCCGAAGGCTGTCGGCGCGCAGAGGATACCGGTGTCATGCGCTTGCATGGCGGTGACGGCTGCTTCCTGGTCAGGGCGCAGCGTGCCGAGGAAACTGACATTCAGGGGATTGCCCGCGAAACGCTCGTCTTCCACCAATGGCGTGATCTGGTACTGCGCCAGCAGCGCCTGCACCGCGTCCCAGCAGCCACGGGGCAAGGCGATATGTTGGGGGAAATTCTGCGCGCAGCCAATGACTCTGGGTTTGTTCCACACCGACAGGCGCAGGGCCTGCGCTTTATAAAACTCGGGATTCTGAAACGCCGCGAGGCGGATCAACTGGTTGGCCAAGGGTTGAGGCAGCTGGGCCTTTTCGAAGTAGATCAGATTCGCCAGGGTGATGCTCAGGGTGGCCGGCATCGGGCCGTTGAGCTTTTGTGGTCGAGGCGAGGGGGCTTTCCATGGCTGGGCACCTTCGTCTTCATCGACGTACGCCACGCCAAGGGGGTCGCGGTTGCCCATGGCCAGGGTAATGACGGGGTGGAGGCGCTCGGGGTTCATGCGTTGGAGGGTGGCGAGGAACGCCCACTGATCGGCATAGGGCTCCAGGGCGTCGTCGACAAACACGCTGTGATGCTGGGCTCTGGCGCGTTTTTGCAGCGGCAAGGCGATCAAGTTGCCAAAGCCGCCTTTGGGCAGGGTGTCTTGGTTGGGAAACAACCGGTCGTAGGAACTGAGCGACAATTGCCGTGTGCGCTCACAGGCGTGGCTGATGATGGCGGCCCCGAGACGGCGCGCATCGCTGGCCAGCACCTTGTCCTCGAAGAAGATCCAGGCGTGCGCGCCGTTGCCCGAGCGTGAGACTTCCAAGGCGACCGGTACGCCCAGCGTATGGCAGGATTCTGCGAACGCACGGGCGTCATCGCGCCATTCGGCCTCGTCGAAGTCCGCCGCCAGAAAGTAGCAGGTATCGTCCTTCAGCAGGGGGTAGACACCGGCGACGAGCGCGCCGGCCAAGTGGCGAAAGATGACGTCGTCGGTCACGGCCAGCAGTTGGCGCTGGTGGCTGTCGGCGCATTTAATCCGGGGTTTCTCGCAGATCCCCGGACGCCACTCGTTCGCGCAGGCGGGCGCATAGCCAGACTTGCCGCTTTTGCTTTCCCAGCGCAGCGGGTAGATGTCGGTACGGCCTCTGAACAAGCGTCGAAAGAGGGCGACCTTGCTGCGGGTGTCCAGGGCAGACGACGGATCAACGGGCGCCAGGGGGATCAGCGCCGGTTCGGCAGGCGGCTGCCAATCGATGCCGTGCGCGTCGAGCAAGGCAATTAAGCGCGCGTTCTCCGCCTGGAGAGTCGCCAACAACTGGGTGTCGGTCACCGCATCGAGCCTCGGTGTTGGGGAATGACCTGTGGGGTTAGGCTATCAGTCGGCGGGGGGCGGATCAAACCGCCGGGCCGGGTGCGGGCCGGTGGCCGCGCCACGCCGCGAGTCGTCCGGCGTTTAACCGATACGGTGTTATGCGCACAGTGGTTCGACTGCGTAATTTGCATGTGCTGCAAATGTCTGATGGGATTAACCTCGGTTACCCGCTCCAAAGCTTCCTGGTAATCGAGCCCAAGAGTCCAGCATGTCAACACGCTTGGCTTTTTTGTTGGGTTTTTTTGTGGTGAGCTTTGCAGTGATTTGAGTGGCTTGTTTCGCATGCTTTATCGTAGCTTGGCGAGCAGGTTTGGCCTTTAGAAACATTTGGAACTGCACCTGCAAGTTGGGCGGCATGCCTGTTGACGTGAATAGGTGTTGCCCTAGTACCTCTTGGATTTCTAAACCAGTTCGAAAACCGAACAGTTCTTCATCTGCGTGGCGTACTGGCTGCCCTTAAAGATTTCAAGAATTTTATCAATGTAGCCAGTGTCGCCATGTTGAATCGCATGCAGCGCAGCATTGGTCGCCAAGTCGAGTATTAAGGATGAAAATGCCAGTTTTCGAAAATCAATAAACTCAATCACGTGCGGAGTCAGCAGCGCCGATAACAGTTCTTTGCTTTTGTCCGTCGGGTGCTCCTGGGGTTTTATGAGTAAAAGGCGTTGGGTCCGCAACATACTCGATTCAGGCCATCGTCTTTTAAAACTAGTATAAATTCATGTCGTGACTCTGAAGTCGCCGGCGTCTTGAGTGGAAAACTCAAGCCGCACAGGTATTAGGCATAGCTGGTAAGGCCGGTGGCACCATTTGCTTGGGATCACAATCTGCTAGCAGGGCTGGAGGTAGACTTTGTGGCAGAAAATAATCTCTACGGCCTTTTTGATGCCTAGTACGAATCATTACTTACGCTTGAGCAATGCATCAGCTTTGGTTGGCATGTATATTTTTCTATATGGTTTAAACTCCTCTGGATATTTTCCGAGGCCAGTAGTCAGTATTACCTGGAACTGAATTTTAGATTTTTCTTTGATTTCTTCAATTTTTTTCAAGCATATTTTTAGTTTGTCTAGTTCGATACCCGCCGTTTCAGGAGTGTCGATTAGCAAGAAGCGTGGGAAGGGAACATCAGGGTCGTCAAGTGACATCTGAAGCAGAGTAAGGTAGTACATGAGTCTTGTTGATACGCTTGAACTATGTTCTTTGTATTCCCCTTCGTCGAGCACTGGAAGGTATGTGTCTGGGCTAATTCGAGCTGTTCTGCATTCGGCCAGTGTCTCAGTCATGAGTTTTTTATAAATAATGCTGAATTCGTCAACTTTATTTCTTATGTCCAATTTGGTTTGTGCGTCTAAGCCTTTTAAAGCTAGCTCGGATTTTTGAAATTCAGTTCTTTTTGTATCAAAGTCTGATTGAAAAATTTCTAGTTTGGATTCGATTGCAATAAGTTGGTGTAATCTGCTTATGTCTTCTCTCAAGTCTAATATTTTGTCGTCGATGGTGTTGATTGTTTCTAAGTCCACATGTTCATCAATGTTGGAGATTTGTGAGCGCAATTTTTCAGTCAACACGGGGATTGTGTTTTCGGAGTTTCGTACATCAATTCTAATGTCAGTGATTTCGGAATTGCAGTCAGTGATAGCGAGATCGATGGTGTCGAGTGACTTTATTTTTGATTTTAAGATATTTTTATATTCTAGCGACGTGTACGAAAAACGCTCGTACTGCTCCTCGTCAATTTCTGAACCACAAACACAATGACCGCTGACACGGTCAACTTTCGCCAGGCAGTACGGACAACTGTCGGAAGAGAAAAGATTCAGTTGATCGTGGGAGTGTATGATTTTCGTTATCTGATCAATTTCTTTTTTTGCGCTTTCACGTATCAACGCTAATTTCTGCCTCTCTTCTAGTAGGTTAGTCAGCGTTTCCTTCTTCTCGCTGAGAATAATCTGAGCGCTCATCATTGCCGATTTGGTACTGGTAATGGCGGACTCTATCGCAGAGTCTGAACTTCTGTTGCGTTTGAATCTGGATCTGGTGTCATGTAATTTATTAAGCTGCTCTTCCTTTAAGTTGAGGTCCGTGACTAAAAAAGATTTGTTCTTTGGCGTATCGCCGTCGCCCAGCTCCTCAGCAAGTCGTTTGTACTCTCGGAGCAACCCGCTGGCTACATTTTTCTGTCTTTCAAGTGTCTTCGAGTTTATAATTGCTTTGTAGTAGTCTGAAAATGATTTTCCCACTAAAAGCTCAAATATAGCGCGGCGAAGTGTGCTTGAGTCTGATACGTAGTTATCTTGCTTGTCGATCTTTTTATAGATTTGCTTGGTGTCGGATTGTTGGTCTACATAAATGAGGCGGAAGATGTCGTAGGCGTTAATTTTGAACGATGAAATGCCTTGTTGAATATCTACGACAGAAATTCCCAGTTTCCCAAGAAGCCAGTCTGAATAGGTTTCAGGAGTATGTGCAGTCCTGTTTACAGGAAGAATTCTCAGATTTTGGCTGTCATAGTGATAGTGTGTTTTAGTTGTGCCGTCCGGTAAAGTTACCTCGCTGCAATTATAAGGCGTAATTGTAACGTCGTTGTCACCGATAAATCTTATTGTTTGAAAATTTTCACCGTTGAGGTTTAAAAACAACTCTACGAAGTTATCGCGATCTCCTGTGATCTCTTTGTGTGTTTCTTTTTCATCTCGGATGAATTCAGAAACTCGACCGCCGAGTGCGAAGTATATCAGGTTGCAAAACGTGGTTTTTCCGGTGCCATTGTCACCTTCAATCATAACAATATCCTGATCAAGATCAGGTGATTCATATTGGTAGATATTGCCCCGGTAATTGACTTTGGTTATTCTTAGAAATCCCATGTTTTGACCCCGTGAGCTTCGTAGATCTTTTGTATGGTTGTGTCTAGAGTAAGTCGAGTCAGTTGTTTGATCTGCGCAGTTGTTCGTCGAACATTTGAATATTCGCTATGAAAAAAATTCTTGTCAAAAAAACTCTTGGGAATTAGTTCGGAAAGGGATACATCGACTAGTGAGTTTATGTCTCCTTTTCGCAGTATGACAAATCCTGATTTTTCAAGTCTGAATAATATTTTCAGAATCTCACTTCTCCGGCTTAGACCGTTTGTATAGCTTTTGAATAGATATTCTTTGTCAATTCTGTTTAGATCTTTGCCGTCGGGGCGCTCAAGTATGCTAACTAATTTGTCTTCGGTGGCGAACTCAACCAAGAACGCTAGTTTTCTATAGTCTTTGAAGTAGCGCCCTTTCTTACAGCCAAGTGCATCTAGGCTTACTAGTAGTGCGTATGTCGTAAAATAAAAATCATAGTCTGGCGAAAACATTATCCGCTTTTTAATGGCGTCAGTCATTACTTACCCCGACGTCGAACGAAACAAAGCACTCGTCGTATAGGTTTAATATTATTTGCTCGATTGTGATGCTGTTAGATGCTGAGTATGTATAGTCGTGCTTCAAATTTTGCACGTTTTCTAATGCAATTTCTTTTATGGAATCTAAAATTGGTTTGATATCTTTAAATTCTATCGGGGAAGTAATCGGTGCATGGCAGCTGTAGAACTCGTCGCAGGCTTCAAAAACACGGTACTTAAGAGACTTAAAGCTTCTATTGCTCTCGGTCTCCTCATGCTTCGACATACTTGCCATGCGAGCATATCGACCAGATTTTTTTTGATCATAATCTGCACATACATCAGCCAATTTATTTTCTAGATTTCTTTTGTCTGACACCTTGTCTTTTTGCGTTTTCAGTTGAAGCCAAGCTGGATCAGTTCGATCATCCAATGGCTCAGACTCCACATTTTTAAAGACAAGTTTGACATCGGCAATATGTACGAATCTCTGATTTAGGTTCGGAAGATTTTGCCGCTCATCTAGGCACTCCATTAGAAGTGAAAATACGCACTCTTCTTTTTTTTCAGTGTGAATGTTTTGTAGAGAACTTTCTTTGATTGCCGACAGAACGGACTGTTTTAGGCTGATTTCGTCAGCTTGACCAAAACACCATTTGATTTTCCCCAGGAATTTTGACAGCTCTTGTAGTGTAAGAGCTTTAAGGTTCTCTAGGTTTCCAGTGCTGTTTCTTCTTTCATATTGAGCTGCATATTCCTCAATCAAAGTGTCTTTGATCGTTTGCAGAGTGGTGTCAGCAATTTCGGAATTGTCTTTTAGTATTTCCAGTATCGGATCTTCCGGCAGTGTCAGATCGATACCATTTTTGAGTTTTATTTTGTTTTCTTTGCCTATACCCGCGGTGGTATAAAATCCTAATAAAAGTCCTTCACTTTCCTGCCATTGTCCAAAATAAATATCCGAGAATGCCACAAGAGTGTTTAACACTTGATGCGAAAAGAGTGTGAAATTTTTGTTGGGGTCATAGTTTTTATCTTCTTCAAGATAAGTCGATGTTCCCGTTTCGCTGACTTTTATTATTGATACATCTTCAAGGACTTCGATAGATGCATAAAACATGACGCTGGCTGGGTTTTCGAGTTCTTCAATTATATGTTTAATTGCTCGAATTTTTTGTAGGCGAAACCCTTTAGTTTTATCGGATGCGTCACGGTCTATGGTCTGCTGCGTCATCCGAGTTGTATTCCATTACAAAGTTGAAAAGCATGTGGAATGTACACACGGCGCTACGCTAGCAAATCCATTCTATGATGTCGACCTGATATCAGCGTAGGCCCGCCACAAACGCCTGTTTTTTGATCACCTAGCTCTAGTGAGCACCAACATGTCACCACTCTGTTGGTAGCAGGCCCTGTCGAGGACTGCTTCGCGGTTTCGGGTATGGGCGCTCAGTTGTCGGGCACCCATTGACTCCAGGCAAGTTCTGTTGGGTGTAGGACGCTCGTCTCTATGACGCTTTGAGTGCGATGAAACAAGATCACAGCAAGCGTATAAGGCTGGCGCATCACGTCGCCGAGATCAACGATCAGGGCAAAGATCCAGAATTTGGTCAATGGACAGCTATCACCCTCTGGGTAGTTCAAATGGCCGCAGGGAACGAAGGGAAACATACAACCTTCTGAGCGCAGTGAACAAGGAATCTGGATTGACTGCTGGAACGACCAGATATGTCGCGATGAAGCGGCATAGCTCCGTATGGCGCGACTGCACTGGTGGATACCTAATACGAAGCTACTCAGTGGAAATGTATGGCTGGATTGAGGGGGCTGGTTCTGTCGGTACAGCTCAATAGGCAGGAGGCGTTTTATTGTCTTGGTAAAGCGCCGCCATTTTTTGGATTTCCGCGTAGATTTCAACTCTCAGTTCCGAGGGGCTGAGCACCTCAACGCTCGGCCCTTGGCTCAGGAGCCAAAGCCGTAAACCTTGACTCAAGTGCACTGCACAACTCAAGTGCCAGCGTCCTGCGTCATAGGCTCGTAATTTTTGGTCTGAGCTGAGCGAGTTTTCGCTGAGACGCTGAAACATATTTTCATCGACCAGCAACTCTAGCTGGATAGGATGTTCGTCCTCCAGCCCAATTAGGCTCTTCAGTGAACTGGTATTACGGATGTCGTAATCAGCGGGTACTTGAGCCGGTTCAAAACCCGCCGTTTCAGCGGAATTGAAACGGTGCGCCGGCCAGGCATAGGGAGTGGCCGGGTCTCTGCCGTCAACGATGAGCGATAGGTAGATGTTGGCGTCCTGAAAGGACAGTCCCAAAGGGGTTAACCGATAGGGCTTGGGGTGCAGCGCGCCGCGTGGTTGATAGAGTACATCCAGCTTGTTCCCTTCCAGCAATGCTTCTTGGATGGTTTGAAAGACCTGAGGGTCTATCAATCCTGGCTGTAAATTTTGGAAGCGGGAGTTGCTGATCACCTTCTTCGTCCAATCATGGAGCCGGTGGGAGTGCTTGTTCAGAATGGCCTGGGCATGCTCGTACAGTTCCTGAAGATTCCCTCCAAGTGTACGACTGAGATATGGGCGCGCATGTTCGATGACCATGATCAAATTCATCGCGTCCGTTGGCTTGAGTACGAACCTCGACAATTCTTTATCGGCCCAATACATATACTCACGCCCCTCTTTTCTTCTCTTAATGCCGTATCTTTTATCGTCGATCAGCGCTTTAAGGTTGCGTTGAATCGTCCGGTCATCAACCGCCACATCCTGCGCCCTCAGCCGTTGTTGGAACTGCGCCACGCGCAGTCCAGTGGCCGTTGTATTACCGCGCGCCGTCGGGATCATGGCCAAGAGCAGCTCCAGACGAAATTTTTCTTCCAGCCGTTTTCCTGACATGTGAATACTCCCTAAATGGCGACACAATTTGTCGTTCAGAGGGTGGATGATTCGTCTTGAGAAATCAATGTGATGCCGGAGTCGAGAAATGGCGATGCCCAAGCCTGCCAATGTCGTCAACATACTTGAAGCTTTTCTGGTCGCGCCTGAACTGCTGGAGTTCCAGGAGACCAGTGAAAATGACGGTCTGGGGGCCGGGTTGGGAATCCCGACGCTGAGGATTGTTGAGATGTATGAGCGTTATGGGATGGTGTCATACGCTGAAGTGAAGGCTATGAATCCTTTAAAAGCAGTCTTGCCGCGAGAATCATTTCTCCTACTATATGCGCAGCTTCGACGAGCAGCTCTCGAACATGATGCAGATGCGCTAAATGACCTCGGTTGGTTATGGCTGGATGGGCGCACGTTGATTGAGGATCCAGCGATTGCCCTGCACCTTTTTCGGCTGGCTGCGGCGGACGATTTACCTGAAGCCTTTTTCAATCTAGGGCAGCTCTATACCTACGGAATAGGTGTCGCCGTCGATGAGCAAATGGCCCAGCGATGGCTGAAAAAGGCGTTTAAAGGTGGGATCCGCGAGGCAGCTTTGGAGGTCGCGTGGCTTTACGACGCGCGGGATCGAAAAGGCAGTTGTGAAGCTTCACAGGTTGAGGCCGATAACCGGAAGGCATTTCGTTGGTATCGAAAAGCCGCTCGTGCCGGTGACACTGCGGCGTTTGCACGCCTTGGGAAGAGTTACCTGGAGGGCAATGGCGTTTCGCGTCACGTCTCAAAGGGACTTTTTTGGTTGCAGCGAGCGGCGCTCAATGGTGATGCAGCGGCTGCTGATGCCTTGGAGTATTTTTACAAGGATGCCCTGTACATGCCGGATCCTCAAGGACGTATGCGTTTGTTCTGGGCATCGTATGCCGAAGATCTGCGAGAACCTTTTGAGAGCCCGTCGCGTTGATTTAGGGTAAATGAGGGGGCTTCCATTGTTTGGCCTAGACATCCCCTGATGGTCTCCAGTTTTTTACTGTGTATTGGATGAAAAAATTTAAGGACGCGTGATGATTACGTTGAGAGATGGCGGCTCATTCAGCATTGACGCTCTGGTTTCAAAAGTTGAGACCTTGGGCGGTTCCATGGTACTTGGGCCGATCAAGGCTGCGTTAATCGATCACAAGAAGCCGGTCTCACTGGATTACTGGATCAGAGCCAATGGGGCTCATCGTAAAGACCAGATGCAAGCGGAAACGCAGGTAGTCGACCAGTTGGTTGCCACTGGCCGTTTCAGTCGGGTGAAAATGAGCTGTCCAACAACCGGACATCGTTGCAAGGGACTGATTGTGATCTCTAAGCTTTTCCCTCAGTAGCTAACTGCAACTCACGAATGAGTGCCATTGCTTTGAAAAACTCTGTTTGAACCCAGCCCTTTCTTGGCGGAGGACAAGCAAAGTGTGGCCAGCATCAGGCTTCGGCTTATGAAAGGTTAGACCGATGGCGGGTTCCATTTCGGGTTTTATGTCTTTGATTGGATGCTCATAACGACCAAGACAGCGCTAGACACCATGACGAGCATATGGATATTGTTAGAGAAATGGCATTTTGAGATCACTGCGATGCAGAGCGGCATGCAAGAAATGATTATCGAAATCGACGCGGACGTTGAGGCGTTGATCAGAGACATAAATGCCACACCAAGTGGGCAGCAACAAACAGACTTCATCGATTCGTTTCAAAAGATGATGATCGATCAGTTGATGGGGCCGTTCGGATTGACTGCTGCGATGTTCGAGGATCGCGATGGAGGCGCCATTACATCTCTGCACAACTTCGAAAAAGGGGTCGTCGCCAACGACGCAGATGAAAAACTTCATGCGGGCTGGCAAGAGGCCCAAAAGGAACCATTTCAACGCGAGGATTACGATGCTGCGATGGATGCCGCCCACTCTGACATGAGTAGTGCCGACGGTAAGTTCTACGACGCCTACAAGAAGCCTGAAACGGAGTTTGCCGAAGGCCCGAGAATGACCGCACGGGATCACGTCACCAGCGCCAGCGAAATCGAGAGATCTACGCGTGGTCACCTAGCACAAACACGTGAAGAGCGTGTGGCAACAGCAACGCAAAAAGAAAACGTCGTCCTGACATCTTTCAATATGAACTCCTCGAAACAAGAGTCCGATCTGAAAGTGTGGGCGGCAGGGAAAAACAGTCAAGACCCGACTAAGACCAACGCTGAATATTACGATTTGGATCCGCAGGCAATAGATACGGCCTACGTGAAATCCAAAAAAGCAGTGGATGGGGTACAAAAAAAGGCTGTCTTTGACAAGCAAATGGGCGAATTATTGATCGAGGGCAGCGCTGCGGCCGGTAAGCTTGCCCTTCGACAAGTACTGGGTTTACTGCTCAAAGATCTAATCGAAGGTTTGATTCAGGATGTACGGTATCTGGTCAAAGAAGGCTTTGATGGCGCCAAATCGCTGCTAACTTTGGCTGAAGAGCGAATCAAGTCGACTTACGAAAAAATTAAGTTGAAGTGGGCGGAATACCTGAAAGAAGGTGTTAGCGCGGGGCTAACGGGCTTTCTCTCAAATTTGATAACGTTAGTCATCAACTCCTTTATCACTACCGCAAAAAATGTGGTGCGGATGCTTCGGGAAGCGATACTTTCGATTGTTCGGGCGATCAAAGTGATTGTTTCCCCCCCGAAAGGCATGGCCCGTGGCGATATAGCCATGGAGGTGCTGAAAATTCTCTCGGGCACTGTCGTTCTATGTCTCGGTATTGCGCTTGAGGAGGTCATCCAGAAAGCGTTGGAAGCTGTACCACTGCTACTGCCTTTTGCTGCGACACTGGCCCCGGTGATTACCGGTGTCATTACCGGTGCCTTGACGCTTTTCACCGTCTTAGCTTTTGACCGGTTGAAAAGTGGTATCGCTTTTCGCAACAAGGCGCTGGCCGATACCCATCGTGGTCAGCAGGTCAATCTGTTGAGAGTCAAACAAACAGTAGTGATGATCGATATGGCTTACAGCCACATGATTGTCTCGACTCAAGTTATGCGAACGCAATTCGAAAACGACTGGCTCGAAGTTCAAGACGCCAAAGTCGTAACGCAACACCGTCTAAATGACTACCGAAATTCTGTAAACAGCCTGGATGATTTACTGGAGTTATTTTAATGAGCGTACAGGAACTGATAATCAAGGAAGATCTGACCCCAGTCAACATCGCTTCAGGTCTTCTGGATGTAATCAAGGATATTGAGTTAAGCATCGAAAATTCCAGTAGTCATGTTAGCGCTATAGAAAATCGAGGCTGGTTCAAAAGCACCTTCTCCAGTGCTAAAACTGATTTGGTGGACATCTCCAAGTCTCAGAACAAAATCAACGATCTCATGCTGGGATTAATTCAAGAGGTCATTACCCTCAACACTATGAGCTACTCGTTCCTTGCCGCAGTAATCTGCGAGCTGGAAGAGCGCGCCAAAATGGGCTGGACGGATAGCGAGGGCCGTTTCCAAGAGCTTTCCGAAACTGGCCAAGGTTTTGCGGACAAAGCCCAATCCATTTTTCGAAAAATTGCCGAAGGTTCGAAGTCGACTCAAGACCGTATTGAAATCAATAAACAGAACATTGAAGAGGTCAAGAGTGCCCTGTCGGTGAAAGACGCGCTGGACACACAACAAAGTCAGGATATTGACAGAATCAAGACCGCGCTCGAATTTAAGGCTGAACGCTTGGCCAGCATCGATGCTTTACTCAATCAAAAAAGCACCCTTGATGAGCGACAGGATCATGCTATTCAAACCATTCTGGTGGAGTTGCAGGAAAACGGTCGTGTCGATCAGGAACGGGCACAAATCATTGAGCGCAACAGCGGTGATATTGAAGCGATACAATCTACCTTATCGGTGAAAGTGGAAGAAATCGCACGCCAGGAGCTGCATTTGGGAGCAATCGATACATCGTTGACCCAAAATGCTGAACAAATAGCCCGCCTAAACGAGCTGCTCAATGAGCAAAATGTGCTGAGTGAGAAACGAGACAATGCCATTCGAGCCATTCTGGAGACGCTACAAAAAAGTAGCCGTAGTGATCTTACACGCGCTCAGGCCATTCAGGCCCAGGAGCGTGAGTTGCTGGAGTTTAAAGAGCGATTAGTGGTTCAGGAGAACAGCTTTGCACGTTATTCGTCGCGTACTAATCGCCTGCTGGTGGCTCTTGCCGGATCAAGTCTAGTGATGGCTACGACACTGGTGCTCAAAGGGCTAAGCGTGATTTGACGTGTAGCAGCATATCTTGCAGCCCCTTCGGTACTACACGCTTGTGCAGTATTGAAGGTGGAAGGAGCTGTGGGATTTATGCGAAATAAGTTCGATTCATCAAACGTAAAGCCAGCGCCCCAGCTCCTCCAGGTTTGCCACCACTATCTGTTGTGCCGCTGCTTTTGCCTGTATTTTCGTGGGGTCTATTTGATAGCGCTGCAAAATGTACTGTACCAACGCCCCTCGGGTGCGTATCAGCAGTTGGCCGTTTTGCATGCCGTAATCTGCTTCAATTATCAGCTTTTGCTCAGGTTTTAATCTTCGATCTGGCTCAAAAATCACATCTATTTCGGCCATCCAATCCACATCGGCCTCACGTTTATGATCGGACGCATGGATTAAATCAGGGGCGCCGCGAAATCGACTTAGGACAAAGTCTCGAAAGTCACCATTCTTTTCACAGTAAGCGCGTACGTGCCAGCGCATCCCGGTAAATACCAGTGTGTGCGGCACGATCACGCGTGTTTCCGGTCTGGGGTTGGCCAAGGACACATAGTCTGTTTCCAGCCGTAGACCTTCACGACAGGCCTGCAAAATCGGTCGCAATATTTCGGGGCGAATACTGCGATCAGGGATGAGCAGCAGTTCAGTGTGCGCATAAGCAAAGGCCAGTCCTTCGACATGCTCGGCACGTTCCCGATTCTGGTTGAGCAGGTGCAGGTAAGCACTGGCGCTTCCATCGATGAATAGCGGTTTGAACACTTTGCTTGGTTTGTAGCCTTTCAGATGTTTGTCATATGTAAGGTTTTTAGGCGCATGTTCGGTCAGGTAAGTGTTGATGTCTTTTGATGCTTGCTGCCGACTGATGCCAAAGCTCTGCATCAGGTGACCAGTAGTCAGGCGGCCTTCCCACCAGGCAATGGTCTCGATGAGTCGGTAGCGTAATGCCAGATCCCAGCGAATCTGATTTAGCTGCTGCTTACGTTTCATCGGTTGAGTACCTGTTCCATTTGTTTACCTGTACAGGCAAACATTATCGACGTGTCATAAAAGACTACATATCTTGTAACCGTCGAACAAGCGAAGGAAGCTACAAAATGGATGCGATGAGCTTGTATTGGTTGAGCATGGGAGGGGCGATGCTCATGGTGGCGGTCATGGCATTATTGCTGTGGTTGCAGTGGCAGCATATTGATGTGCAAAAGCGGGAGTTGATGGTGCTGCGCAACCTCTTGAACAGCATCGGCGCAGTCATTCGACAGCTGGAGTTGGAAAGAAAGGAATTGACGGCGGGATTACGGGCTGAACGCGCCCATGTCGAGCAGCTCCAGAGAAAACTTTTGTTAGTGCAGTAATTCCTTCCGCGCATTTAGGCGGCTGGGATTATGGAGCGCCTTCTGGCACTCGATACGATGGGCGCCTCGCCATGCAGGGGCAATGCGCTGCAAGGGAGAGTGTGTATGCAAATCGTCGATGGTGTCCGGCTTTACTCCGCTTCAGATCTCTGCGGTTTTCTAGAATGCGAGCACCTGACGGCTCTCGACATGGCCCACCTTGTATCGCCCATGGAGAGGGCACCAGAAACCGAGGAAAATCGCCTGATTCAGGAAAAGGGCCTTGAGCATGAGGCGGCCTACCTTGATCGGCTGAAGCTTGAGTATCCAGTAGTGGTGGATATCGCTGCGAGTGGCGCGCGGTCTATCTCAAAGAAGGTCGAGTTGACACGGGAAGCGATGCAGGCCGGTGCCGATATCATTTTCCAGGCGACGTTACAGGACGATGTTTTCATTGGTCATGCCGACTTTCTCCGAAAGGTAGCACTGCCCTCAGATCTTGGTGATTACAGCTACGAAGTGATCGATACCAAGCTGGCGAAATCGCCCAAAGCAAAGTTCATTGTCCAGTTAGCGCTGTACTCCCGGCTGCTTGTTCCATTGCAAGGTGTTCGTCCTCACTTCATGCATGTTGTGCTCGGTGATGCAGCGCGTAGCGAACGGCCATTTCGTGTGGCAGATTACGCAGATTATCTCGATCAGGTTCTTCAGCGCTTCGACGCTTTTGTCTCTGCCCCCCAACCGTCAATCACCTATCCTGACCCTTGTGATCATTGCCGCTTTTGCGGGTGGCGCGATCTTTGTGCCATTCAACGCGAGCAAGATGATCATTTGTCTGCGGTCGCGAATATCAGCAAGTCCCAAATCAAAAAATTGCAAAGCGCCGGTGTTCAGACCTTGGAGCAATTGGCCAACATTCCGGAACGCATTTCCATTCCCAAACTTAACGGCGAGTCCTTGAGTAAATTGAGGCATCAAGCCCGTCTGCAACACCTGGGCCGTCATAGCGATGCACCAATTTATGAACTATTGGCTCCGCAGGCTGGGCTGCGTGGATTCGGCCGTATGCCTGAGCCAGCGGAAGGCGATCTGTTTTTTGATATGGAGGGTGATCCGCTTGAAGAGGGCGGTTTGGAGTATTTGTTTGGCTTGTACATTGATGAGGCAGGGAGCCAACGCTTCCTGCCATTTTGGGGGCACTCTCGTACAGAAGAGAAAAAAGCGTTCGAAGCCTTCATCGATTTTTTGATGGCGCATTTGGCGCGCTATCCGCAAGCCTACATCTATCACTACGCGAGCTACGAAGAGACAGCGATCAAGCGTTTGATGAGTCAGCACGGCACTCGTGAGACTCAAGTTGACTGGTTGCTGCGGAACGGCAAGCTGATCGATCTGTATAAGGTGGTGCGGGAGGCGATACGCGTTTCCGAACCGAGCTACTCGATCAAGTACATCGAACATTTCTACATGGAAAGACGGGTTGGCGAGGTGACCAGTGCCGGCGCGAGCATCGTGTTTTATGAACGTTGGAAGCAGAGCGGTGATCCTGAACTGTTGGAAACCATTGAGCGCTACAACGAGGATGATGTGCGCTCCACTTACTTGCTGCGTAACTGGCTGCTTGCGATTAACCCCGATGACAGCAATTTTGTAGCGACGAATGTGGGGACCGTCGAAGTTGATCCTGTTGCCGTAGGGGCCAGCGAACAGGAGATTCGCCTGGAAAGTTATCGTCAGCGCCTAATTGGTCAGTTGCCGGAGGATGAATCGCAGTGGGATGACGAGGCGATTGTTAAGGCGTTGGTTTTTCAGTTGCTTGATTTTCATCGGCGCACCGAGAAGCCGGTGTGGTGGGATATGTTCAAGCGTCAGGACATGGCGAGAGATGAGCTTCTTGAGGATATCGAGAGCCTGGCTGGGTTGACACGCACAACACAACCACCCGTACCGGAAAAGCGCTCATTCCTTTACCAATACCGCTTCCCCGAGCAGGAGACCAAGCTGCGTATCGGGTCGCAGGGAATGGTGGTCGAAACACTGAGCGCGATTACTCTGCATGAATTGGACATGGAAAACCGATTGGCGACCTTTAAGGCCACTGCCGAGCGGCAACCTCCCGAAGACTTTGATATGGGACCCGGTGGGCCAATTAATAGCAACGTTATCCGCGAAGCATTATTCCGCTACGCCGATGCGGTTCTGGCAGGTGGTGGGCATTTTCAAGCGGTGGAAGACTTTTTGTTTCGTCGCTCACCCAGAGTGGTTGGCTTGGAAGCCGGGACGGCCCTTTTAGCGGCTGGACTGGATCCTCTCGATGCAGTCAAGCAGGTGGTGCGTAACCTCGACCATAGTGTGCTGTTCATTCAGGGGCCTCCGGGTGCTGGTAAAACTTATACGGGGTCTCACCTGATAGTTGATCTGCTGCAAGCTGGCAAGCGGGTCGGGATTACCTCTAACTCTCATCACGCGATCAACAACTTGCTTGCAGCGATAGAAACCTGTGCTGAGGCGTCTGGTTTGAACTTCGTCGGTTTGAAAAAATCCACTCAGGGGGCTGAGGAGAGTCGTTTCGCCGGGCGCTGCATCACGTCCCAAGATGACAAAACGAAATTGTTGGCCGCATGGAATTCGGGAGCACGTCTTGTCGCGGGTACTGCTTGGCTGTTCGCGGATGAAGCATTTAGCGAAGCGTTGGATTACCTGTTCATTGACGAAGCTGGTCAGGTCAGTGTGGCCAACCTCGTGGCGATGGGGATGTCAGCCCGCAGTTTGGTGCTGATGGGCGATCAGATGCAATTATCACAACCGATTAAGGGGACGCATCCAGGGCGCTCAGGAGATTCGATCCTGGATTATCTGCTTGATGGCGTGGCCACTATTCCCGCGAATCGCGGGGTGTTCCTGGCGCAGACATGGCGTATGCACCCTGAGGTGTGTTCCTTTATTTCTGACGCGGTGTACGACGGACAATTAACATCGGCCCCGGGAACCGAGCGACAAGTGCTGGTGCTGGATGGAGAGCGTCCAGGGATACCCAATTGTGGGCTGTATTTTTGTGCGGTGGAGCATGACGCTAATAGCCAAAGCTCAGAGGAAGAAGCTGCTGTCGTCCGCGACCTCTACAGTTATTTCCTGGGGCAAACTTATGTAGATAAGAACGGCGAGGTGCACCGGATCGACGTGGACAATATCTTGGTTGTCGCACCCTATAACCTCCAGGTGCAGTTGCTCAAACGGGAGCTACCGGAAGGCGCCCGAGTCGGGACGGTGGACAAGTTTCAGGGACAAGAAGCCGAAATTGTGATTGTTTCGATGGCCACTTCGAATGAAGACTATTTACCTCGGGATATTGGTTTTCTCTACTCAAAAAACCGCTTGAATGTAGCGGTCAGTCGCGCCAAGACCTTGGCCTGTGTGATAGCCAGCCGAGCCTTGACGGCCATCCGCTGCAAGACACCAGAGGAGATGTCGCTGGTAAATACACTTTGTAAGGTGGTCAAGAGTGGATCAATGACGCGCGACAGAGTGTAGAGCTGACGGTGCGCCGCTCCAACGGGCGGCGCAGTTTTGCATCGAGTAGTACTCTCAGCGAACTTGCGTCGGTGCGTTAATGCATTTGTAGCCAGGGTACTGGGCTTCGGCGGTGATCTTAGCCATGTTTGAGGTCACGGCTTGCACCGTGATGCTGAAGTTGGCCTGGGGGCCTGCGGTGGCGACCACGCGCTGCATAAAAGCTGAATAAATTTTCATCAGGTGAGGCTCCTTGTTTGTTGATCTCCTAGCCTAATCCGTTTGACGACAACCTATGTCGCGGTTGATTTTTTGCGACTCGCCGCTGATTTGCCCTTCGAAGCCCGCTTTATCTAAACACTCACGTTAATCAGGAGCCCAAACCAATGCAGGACATATTTCTGTTGGAGCCTCAAACGAAGGTAGACCGTAAGAAGTCTTACATTCGATCTTACCCACATATTCTCGCGCAATTACAGACAGAGTCGGCCTTAACCGAGCGAGATTTTGTCTGCGGAGCGCACATCGTTTACGGCTGGATGCCGACCATCTTGGATCTGTACCCAACGGCTGAACGGACATTGCAGCAGGGAGCCAACTTACTCAACAAAGCGCGTGTCAATGGAGTTTTGGATCAATGCGAATTGGCCGAGTTGGCTGCTCTAGTCAACAATTCGGTGGTAGGGGCGTCCAAGCTGCTGCACTTTGTTAATCCCGATGCTTTCGCCATTTGGGATTCGAAGATCTATCGCTTTATTCATGGTCATGCGGCTCATCAGTACAGAGTGAACAATACGGAGGCCTATTTGAAGTATCTGGGCCAGTTGAGTGAGCTTCGAAAAGACGAACGGTTTCCAGGCCTTCACTCTTCGGTCAACGAAAAAATGGGTTACCCAGTGTCACCGCTCCGAGCCATCGAAGTGGTGATGTTTCTAAATGCTTGAGTGATGGGTGTGAAATTGACCGAGAGGTAGGCATTCCGACCTCTCGTGGCGTGTTGCTCTCTGTGGAACAGGTTGGAGCGCGGTCTCGCAAAATGGCAATTATGGGCGCGGAATCGTAACGCCACTTTCGCTCAGCCCTGGACTGATCACCTGGAGAAATCGTTGAATTTTCAACAAGCTTATGCCGCCCTAGAAAGCCTGATTCATAGCCTCCCTAGCCTCTTTTCAGATGTCACGGTCAATTTCGCGTTTGGCGAAAATAGACCAGCCATAGGGAACTGGTTAGATCCACTAAACTTAGGCCTCCTCGCGACCGGTGATGGCGTTGGTCTCCAAGAGCGGGGTGTACTTTTTTGGCTCGCCGGACGGCGAGATTATCTATATCGGAAAGGCTACCAAAAACAATCTGCATCACCGAGTATGGGACCATGTGAGAACCCCGCAGGTCGAGCTTGATGGCAGACGAACTTTTCCAAAGCATGGGTTTAGTGAGCGCTCTTATACACCTGAGCAAACGGCTTGTATCCTCGGAGGTGATGCCTTTCTGGGGGTGGTGACAGTGTCTGATCCCGAGCTTGTATCAATGGTTGAGGTGTACCTACATACCGTGCATGTCAAAACACATGGCTACTTTCCCTGCCTTAATAAACAGATTGGATAGGCGCCGAAGGCGGCCCTCGGCTGCGCGTAATTTCAAGCAATCTATGGCAGGGCGGACAAGAAAGTAGCGCAATAGTGGCTGTTTGCCTTTACCCACAAGGTCGGTCTGGGTAAGGTGACGGACGACACAGGCTACTAACCTACGAGGCAGTGCTAACCTCAGCCGAGCCTCGATTTTGCGTAGGGGGGCTGTGTCGTGACGGAGTCGGTGTGGAAATGGATTGGGAAGCGCTGTTAGACAAATTGTGGAGCTTTGCCGCATCGAATCCAAAAGAGCTGGAGACGAAGATCCGTTCGTGCCTGAAAGGCCACTCCTCGGAAGGTCTACTCCAAGCAATTTCGCTTATGATCACTCAAGGGCAGCACGTCACAGCCAAGGCACTCCTTACTGAATTCCTGAAAAGCCATCAGTCAGCGGATGATATCCAACGCAGGCTTGAACTGATCCTCCACTTCAAAAAACATCGCGCACCGCCAATGCTCTCGATAAAGAGCAAGCAACGCAGCAAAGAGCTGCTCATCAAAGACGTCAATGACCTGGTCGCGTCTGGCAAGTTGCAGGCTGCCGAGTCGCTCCTCCTGGAAGCCATTGATGCGTTTGAAGAGTCTGATTCCCTGAATCTGCTCAGCCGTGTGTACATGCTGCAACGACGCCCCATGGATGGGGCAAAGGCCATGCAGCGTGCTCTTCTCCTGAAACGCCAACAGCAAGCCTTTATCGAGATTGAGCCTGAAGAGTCTACAGACGACCTGCCAACGGACAGTGATCTGGCATTCATCAGTGACTCATCTGAGCATCTGACGACCCTAGAAAACCCAGCAGCTCCGACCAACAAGGCGTTGACCGAGACAGTCGATGATTCATTAACCTTCATTCAGCACACGGCTTCTCAATACCCCCCTTTGAAAACGGACGTTTGGTGGGAGGGGCAATCTGAATCAACGCCATCTGAAGCCTCAACATGCCTCGACGAGCTTGAAGCGTGTGATGAGCCTGATACGGCTCCAGCTACTACAGACGACTTCTCCGGTGAGCATGTGACAGAGGATGAGGACACCCCGCCCTCCGCCACAAAAACCGTTCTCAAACTTGCCCATCCACGGAAGGAGACGGAAGCTGGAGAGGGGTTAGCCAAGGTCAAGGTATTCAACAAATCAGGGCGCTCACTAATCTCTGTCCAACCGAAAGGTTTAGGCGCTCCGGAACCATCGGATTCTCATGAATCTCCATTACAGCCAACGACATTGCCAGCCCCGGAGGTTCCTGCTTTAACGTCTCAAACTCACGATGAAGTATCTGAGGAAAACGATGAGGATGACGAGTACCTGGCGCTAACCGATCTAGAACTAAACACCCCGACTTCGCCCCAGCTGAATTTTGGAATTGAAGATCTGGAAGATCAAATCGACCTTGATCATGACTTGCAGGATCTGTCGATCTTCGAGCTTGGGGCTGAGCAGGAAGAAGACATCCTTAGTGTTGTGGCTGACTTCCGTGACCTTGAAGATGACTATGCGGCTTACGCCTTTGACCCGGATGAAGTCTTTGATGGCGGTGAGGCTCTGGTTACCGAGCCCGATGATGGGGATGTTGACAAACTCTCCCACGGAGATCGTGCGCTCCAGAAAGCCGCTGAGTTGATCGGAAAGACCAATTGGCCGCTCAGTACGCTGCCTCTGGTTCAACAGATTTTTTTCATGAGCGGCGGCGGGCAGACACGCCTTGCGCTTGAAAGAGAAATCGAAAAAGGGATGACTCCCGCCGAGTTGGTTCTGGCAGCTCATATCAAAGTTATCTGGGCAGAGAACGACATCTACTGGATCGCTTTTGATAAAATCGGCAGCAGTCGCCTGTCCCACTACGTACTGTCTTGGCCGACAGCTTTGCTGATCGTCCGTTCTTTTGAATCTCTACCGCAGGTGGAAGAAGTCGAGGTCTTGCTCGAAAGTCTCTTTTCTTCTTGGTACGAGAACACTGTCTTACGCCGTGCGTTTAAAGCTTTTGCCCGGTATCTGTGGTTTCGGTTTGCCAATTTGGAAGGTTGCTTACCTGCCAATCAGCCCTTTGACTTCTGCGATCCTCACGAACTGCCTGCTGAGGAATACAGCGATCTGGGTCTGTGCGATGCATTGGAGTATGAAAAAACCGAGATTCTTAGAGCCTATGGAGTATTTCAAACCAAACATCCTCAGGAGCCCGGTTGCTATTTCAGTGACAAGCCGCCATTAGAAGAAACGCCATCGCTCAATGCCGAAAATCGCCCGAAGAAACAGGCTGAGAATGCAGAGACGCCTTGTGGCATTGAGGCCGAGGAAGAGAGCATTGACGATGTTAATGATGAAGCACCGCCTGAATGGTCAGCAGCGCCGCTCGCATCTGCCTTGCACACGCAAAGTACCGACCAACCCTCGCCAAGTATTGAGCCGTAAGGATAAAGGATTAGCGCATGAAAACCCTCAGACTTACCCACGTTCCTGGTTGCTGGGTTAGCCAAACATTACCCAGCGGCCAGAATGAACGCCGAGGCATCGTCAAAATGGCCATTGCTAAAGAGGCCGAAGATCAGCTTCAGGTTCACTGGTTCAGTCCAGAAAAGAAGCTGGCCTATATCGATGCATCTGCCGTGCGCTCGGGCTTTCAAAATGGCATGGACGTGGTCGACGAAACTCCTGGTAGCGGTGTTCGCTCACTAGGGCAGGGCATCATCATGCAGCAGCGTACCTTGGCAGGTAGCGAGCAAGTATTGGTCGATTTTCCTGAGCGTGGTGAGCGTCATTGGCTGCCCTATCAATATCTGCGTCAAGTCAAGGGCGTTAAGCATCGCTTTGTCACCGCCAGCAAAGGCGATGCACATGATGCCGAGCGTATGCGCCTGCGCATGCTGGCCTACGCCATAAAGGTGTGGAATGAAAACACCGGTGCCCTTTCCCACCTAGAGATTGAACCACTGCCTCATCAGATTCACTTGGTGCACCACATTCTCGCATCCGGCAACTTCAACTGGTTAATTGCGGATGATGTGGGTTTGGGAAAGACCATCGAGACCGGTATGTTGTTGCATGCTCTGCGGCAACGAGACCTAGTCAAACGCATCCTACTGATCACGCCCGCTGGCCTGACCAAACAGTGGCAGGAAGAGCTGTATTACAAGTTCAAGCTCGAAGATTTCGAGATCTATGGCGAGGATTTTTTCATTAATGAACCCCGCCAATGGAAGATGCACGACTGTGTCATCGGCTCCATGGATCGACTCAAGCAGGAGGATCACTTGGAAAGCCTGCTTCAGGCAGAGCCTTGGGATCTGGTAATTTTTGACGAAGGCCATCGACTCAGCCGCCGCCAGTACGGGCAAAAACTGGACAGCTCTGAGCGCTATGACCTGGCGAAAAACCTACGCAGCCAAACCAAGCACATGCTGCTGCTGAGTGCGACCCCTCACCAGGGCATGCAGGACAAGTTCGTGGCACTGCTAGAGCTACTTCGCCCTGAGCGCCGTACCGAATTAATGGCGCTCAACCTGAAACCAGAAATTCTGCACGACATGGTATTCCGCAACCACAAAGCTGACGTAACAGACGCAGAAGGAAACTTCATCTTCCAAGGCAAAATCACCAGTGCTATGCAGGTGCCCAGCAGCCTGGGGTCCGTCGAGTTCGATAAAACGCTTCAGGACTATCTGCGCAAAGGCTATGCCGCAGGTGAATCGCTAGGCCGTAAAGGCAACGCCATTGGTTTCGTCATGACGGTTTATCGCAAACTGGCTGCCTCCAGCGCAGCAGCTATTCACCGGGCGCTTTGTAATCGCCTTAAGCGCCTGCTCGACGATCAAGCAAATGGTACGTCCGCAGACGAGCCCAGCGACGAACGCTACCTGGGTGAGTGGGAAGAACAATTCACCAGTGATGCACGCGAGTTCTTTGCTGGCGAGGTGCAGCTGCTAAAAGATTTGATTGCTGAGGCCGCAGCGTTGAAAGCCAATGACCTTAAACTGAAGCTGTTTATCGAAGAAATCATCGGCAAAATTCACGCAGCCAACCCTGATGAGAAAGTGCTGATTTTTACCGAATACCGCACCACCCAAAACTACCTGCGGGATGCCTTAGCTGATCACTATGGCGGCGACCAGGTCGAGCTAATCAATGGCTCTATGCAGCATGCTGAGCGACGAGAGGCCATCAAGCGTTTTGAGGAGCAAGCGCGCTTTCTGATCTCGACTGAAGCGGGCGGGGAAGGCATCAACCTCCAGAGCAAGTGCCACGTCATGGTCAACTATGACCTCCCGTGGAACCCCATGCGCCTCGTACAGCGCATTGGCCGCCTGTATCGCTATGGACAGAAGAAGAAGGTTGTCGTGTTCAATATCCAGCAAACCGATAGCCTGGATCAGAATATCGTCGACTTGATGTATGAACGGATCGACAGTGTGGTGACTGATCTGGCAGAGGTTCAGCAGCATGAATTCAATGATGGCCTGAAAGACGAAATCCTCGGTCAACTGGCCGAGTTGATCGATGTGGAAGATATCCTGCAACAAGCCACAAAACTTGGCATCGACCGAACCCGAGAGCGTATTGATGAGGCGTTAAAGCAGGCACGCACTGCTGCCGCCAAACAACGAGAACTGTTTGTACACGCCGCCACCAGCGACCCAAATGAGCTACGCGATGAGCTGGAAATCACCGTCGAGCACCTCTACAGTTTCGTCCTGGGAATGTTCGATCAACTGGGCATCGAAGTTGCGGAGAGAAGTCATAAAGAGCGGCTTTTGCGTATTCGTTTGTCCGAGCAGGTTATGCAGGACATGGGGCTTTCCCCCAAAGCCTCTCAGCGTATGGACGTGACCTTGGATCGTATGCTGGCCGCAAATCGCCCTGACACCCAAATGCTCGACCTCAACTCCAAGCTGATGCAGTACCTGCTGGGTAAAGCGTGCGATTACGAGTTCGGTGGGTTGGCTGCAATGCTCAAAGCACCTGAACTCTGCGAGGGTGCACTGCTCGGTGCCATGCTGCGCTGGCAAGGCCCGCAGGGCAAACGAATGCGACAGGAGTTTGTGGCCATTCAGATTAAAGATGGCAAAGCCACTCTCAACCCTGCAAAAGCCAGTCAGTGGTTGCTGACACCTGCTGAGCACAGCTCCCTGAGTACCGATGGCGAAACCTCAAAAATGCTGTTCAAAGCCGCAGAAGAGATGGCTAACCAGCGACTGGCAGATGCCAGTAATCGCTACCTGATACCCGAGAATTTGGACTGGGCTGCCGCAGGCTGGACGCAGCAGCACTGAGTTCGCACACTTTAGGCCTAAGTGCCGCCCCGTTTTAGCTAAGGAAGAACACCATGAGGCAACACGACGCCAACCTGCACGACCTAATCCTTCAATTACTCCCAAAGGACGGTAGCAGCATCGGCAATATCAAGCTTCAGCAGCAGCTGACCGAGGCGGCAGCATTCAGCTTCAGCGAAAAAGACTACTGGCGCGTTCGCGATGCCTTGATTGCCGATGGTGTGCTGGGTAAAGGTCAGGGTCGTGGTGGTTCGGTATTTTTGGCGCAGCCTTCAGCGAGCAAGCCTTCATCTCTGGCAGAACAGGTGCTGGCTAAGCATCGTCTACAAGCTGAAGACAACCAGATGACCTCGGACTCCGTCACAGGCGCAGACCCTTATGCCACCTACCAGTACGACACCAAGGCCACCAGCCGCCCGGATGTAGGTGTTCAAGAGCAGTTCAATGCCAGAAAGCCGCCAAAGCAGTACCGCTACGACTCCAGCTTGGCACCAGAGCTGTGTTGGGACGAGAATGCCGAGCGTGACTTTGCTGAATGGCTGCTCCGCCTGGTGGCTGAAGCCGCAGAAAAAGGCGAAGCCAGCGTCTTTACCGAAGGTCAGGTATGGAAAGGCAATGGTGAACGCTTTAACAGCCTGAGCCAGTGCGTGGCACGCCTTAGAAGCCTGACCCAACCCTTCCTCAACTGGGCAGGCAAAGCTGAACGCCGGCAAATCAGCGTGCCCACCGTGCCGCTCTTTGTCCATGAGCGGCATTCTACGCAAAACATTCTAAAGACGCTCGAATCCCACCGGGCCGCTGGCACCATGCTGGATTTGTTTGGCGATAACGCAGACAAGGACATTGCCGACCAACTTGATGCTTACACTCATAAGGAACAATGGACTAATCGCCTAATCCTCGGTGACTCCCTGCAAGTGATGAACTCATTACTTGAATATGAAGGGATGGGTGGGCAAGTTCAGATGGTCTATTTCGACCCGCCTTATGGCGTAAAATTTGGCTCTAACTTCCAACCATTTGTACGTAAGCGTGATGTTAAAAATGGCGCTGATGAATCTATGATTCGCGAGCCAGAAATGGTTAAAGCTTATAGAGATACATGGGAGCTAGGGATTCATTCATATTTGTCTTATATCAGGGATCGAGCACTATTATTCAGAGAGCTGCTAAATAGCAGTGGCAGCATCTTCCTTCAAATATCAGAGGAAAATCTTCACCATGTTAAAGAAATTCTAGATGAGGTTTTTGGTGAAAAGAACTACAAAGGGACAATCTGTTTCGCCAAAACATCTGGTCTTGAGTCCAGCTCCAGACTTAGTTCTAGGCTTGACTTCATATTATGGTATGCAAAAGATATAAATTCTTGTAAGTATAATCAAATTTATACCGAAAAAACCCTTGAAACAGTATCGGGGTACAGCCATTTAGAGCTTCCAGATGGGACTAGGCGACGAATTCTTCCTGAGGAATTGAAAAGCCCAGAGATAATCCCTGAAGGCTCGAAAATATTTAGTCCTGACAATATGACTAAGCCTGGGCCTGGAGCAAAATACGTTTTTGAGCACGAAGGTAGCTTATTTGATCCTAAGGCGCGTTGGTGGGGCATACCAAAAGACAGCATGAGCAAAGTAGCTGAGGCTGGAAGGCTAATAGTCATTGGGAACTCGCTTCGATATGTAAGATATCTCAATGATTTCCCATACGTTGGCATCACAAATTTATGGTCTGATACTGGTATCGCAGGTTTTTCGTCTGACAAACTATACGTAGTCCAAACGAATGAAATGGTAATTGAGCGTTGCATGCTGCTTTGCACCGAACCTGGAGATCTCGTTCTTGATCCAACTTGTGGGTCGGGCACCTCTGCAAAAGTAGCGGAGCGCTGGGGCCGTCGTTGGATTACCTGCGATACATCTCGTGTACCTTTAGCCTTGGCCCGTCAACGCCTGCTAACAGCGACCTTTCCATGGTATGACTTGAAATCACACAATCGCGGGCCAAGTGGCGGTTTTGTTTATAAACGCAAACAAAATAGAAAGGGTGAGGAAGTTGGAGGTCTAGTACCTCGTATCACTTTAAAGTCAATTGCGAACAATTTGGAGCCGGAAACCATTACATTGGTAAATCGTCCAGAAACTAATAGCGGTATCACTCGTGTCTGCGGCCCCTTCACCGTCGAAGCTACCATTCAAGCCGCTCACTCCCTCGAAGTGGAAGGTGCCACCCAGGCAGCGGAACAAGCCGCTGGCTACAACGCCCGCAGCTACTTGGATCGCATGATCGATATTCTGCGTCGCAGCCATAATCTGCGCCTGCCGGGTAATCGCAGCCTGAAGTTGGAGCAGGTTCGGGTACTTGATAATGACTTCCTGCACGCAGAAGCGTTGGACGAACAGGAACAGCGTATCGCTATCGTCTTTGGCCCTGAGGACGGTGCGATTAGCTCCGACCAGGTGTTCGAAGCCGCCAGTGAGGCATACTTCCTCAAATTTGGTCAGCTGTTCTTCTTCGGCTTTGCCATCCAGGCCAAGGCCCGTGAACTGGTGGATGACCGCAAGCGCCTGCGCTTGCCTTGCACCTATATCAGTGTGACGCCGGATGTAGCCATGGACGATCTGCTCAAGACTAGCCACACCGACCAGCTGTTCTCGATCACAGGGTTGCCGGATGCCCGCATCTCGTCTGCTGGGCTGCGTGATGACGGTCGTGCGATGTATCAGGTTGAACTGCTGGGGCTGGATACCTTCCGCCCTGACACCATGGTGACTGAATCGGTTGAGCCGGAAAACCTGCCGTGCTGGATGCTCGATACCAGCTACAACGGCATGGCCTTTTGTGCCAGCCAGGTGTTCTTCCCGCGTACCGGCGCCTGGGACAACCTGCAAAAGTCACTCAAGGGCCAGTTTAATGACAGCGTATGGGAGCACCTGGCCGGCACTACCAGTGAGCCCTTCGTTGCAGACAACAAAGGCCAGATCGCTATCAAGGTAATCGATGAGCGCGGTAACGAGTTGATGCGCGTATTGAACGTGGCGGAGGCGGAGTAATGACCGGACGTACCGCCGTGCCGGTCAGCGAAGTACCGGAACCCATCATCAACTCACCTTACGTGGAGCCGACTCACCACTGGCAAGTGGCCGTTGGTAAAGCGCCGATCAAAGCGGCAGGCCGCCGCCCGGCTTACTACTTCTACCGCGTCCCAGTAGGTGCCGGCACAGGCCGCAAGAACAAGCGACAGGCCGAACTACTCGGTGAAACTGACATTGGTTCCCAGGAAGAGCTAGGGCAAGTCAACCTGATCCGCCAGAGCGTTAAGGATTGGCGAGCCGGCAAGTTGACTGGCACTCCTTATGACGGAGCCTCTCGGGTCACTAAGGAGTTGATTGAGCTGTGGCGCGCCGAAGATCGCGGGCAACGCCTGTTCTTTGCACAGATTGAAGCAGCAGAAACCATCATTTTTCTTGTGGAAGCCGCAGACGTCTATAAAAAGGGCCTCGTTGGCATTCCAAAGGACGAGCCGGGCCCGGAAGGCAAAGCAAGGGGGTTGCGCGCTTTTACGCGCTACGCGAGCAAGATGGCAACCGGCTCGGGCAAAACCACCGTTATGGGGATGATGGCTGCCTGGTCGATTCTGAATCGTGTTGCAGCGCCGACTGATGATCGCTTCTCCGATACGGTATTGATCGTTTGCCCCAACGTCACCATCCGCGAACGCCTCAAAGAACTCGATCCACTGCTGGGCGACTTATCGCTCTACCGCACCCGACAGTTGGTGCCCGTACAGCGAATGGAAGAGCTGCGCCGGGGCGAGGTGATGATCGCCAACTGGCACAAACTCGCCAAGCTGGAGAGCAACACCGTCAATGGAGACTCGGCCAAAGTCGTGAAGACTGGCGAAGCCGTTGAGATCACCAGACAGTCGGGTAAGGACAAAGGAAAAGTCGATGTTAAATACTTTGAATCCGATGCTGCCTGGTTCAAGCGCATGCGCCAGGAGCTGGGCACAGGGCGTGGCAGCAGTCCGCATTGGCTGGTGTTCAACGATGAGGCTCATCATGCCTATCGACGCGGTGACAATCTCGATGAAGAGGCCGAGACCTCCCTCGAAGACGATAAAGACACCGCCAAGAAAAACGCCAAAGAAGCTACTATTTGGATCGAAGGTCTCGACCGCATCAACAAGCTGGCTAACGGTCGCAAGAACGGAATAAATCTTTGCCTAGACCTCTCCGCCACACCGTTTTACATCCAGGGCTCGGGTAACGAAATCGGTAAACCTTTCCCATGGATCGTTTCCGACTTCGGTTTGCTCGACGCTATCGAGTCCGGCCTGGTGAAGATTCCAGAGCTGCCAACTGCTGACGTTGGGGGCACCGAGGAAGCTGCTTACTTCAACGTATGGCGTTGGGTGGAAGCCAAGGCCGAAGAGGATGGTCACGGCAAAAAGCTCACACCGCAGTTAATAATGAACTACGCCAGTACGCCGATTACCCTGCTCGCAACCGACTGGTACAAGAAATTCCAGGAGTGGGATCTGCTGCATAAAGAGAAGCAGCGCTATCCCATTCCTCCCGTGTTCATCGTGGTTTGCCGCGATACCAAGGTGGCCAAGGAAGTCCATGGTTGGCTCGCTAACAACGAAGGCGGTTACGGTGAAGCGCCCGAGTGGTTCCGCAATATGCCGGGCAAAGAGCTTACCGTTCGGGTTGATTCCAAGATCGCCGAGGAAATGGAGGCAGGCAGCGGTAGCCATGAGGTGAGGCGTATGCGCTTTATCCTCGACACTATCGGTAAGGCCAAATGGCCGGGCGATAAAGTACCTGAAGAGTGGTCAGAACTGGTGCGCAAGCACAATGACAAGCTCAACAGTGACGATGATGAGGAAGAGGGTGATAGCCAAGCCTTACAATGGATCGACGAGCGCATTCCGCCAGGTCGGGATATTCGCTGCATCGTCTCCGTTGCGATGCTGGCAGAAGGCTGGGATGCCAACACGGTTACCCATATCGTCGGCTTGCGTCCATTTGGCTCGCAGCTGCTCTGCGAGCAGGTAGTGGGGCGTGCACTACGTCGTGCTAGCTATGTCGTTAATGAAGATACAGGGCTCTTCACTGAGGAGACGGCCAAGGTATTTGGTGTCCCATTTGAATTGGTTCCATTCAAAACCCGCTCGGTTAATCCGACGGTTTCAGAGCGCGAGCAGCACCATATTTTCTCGATGCCTGAGCGTGAACAGTACCGTGTCGACTTCCCCATGGTCATGGGCTACCAAGAGGTGAATCAGTTCGATGTTGTGGTTGATTGGTCTCAAGTCGCCCAAGTCACTATAGACCCGATGACGCTGCCAACAACCGTTCAGGTTGGGCAGATGGTAGCGCCTGATGGCCACCTGACGGCTTTCGGCGCAGGAAAGAAGTCCTCAGTGACGTTGGCTGAATGGCGCGATCTTTTCCGCGATCAGCAGGTCGCTTTTATTCTAGCCAAAGAAATCTGTAAACAATGGCGCACTGAGCGTGGTGACAGCGTGCCAATAGGAACGCTGTTTCCAAAGGTACTGAATGCGTGTGCGCGGTTCTTACGAGAGAAACTCGTTCTCAAGGGCGACTCTTGTGCTTGCGACGTCCTGGCCAGCGGTAACTATACACAGTCAGTGATCGGAAGCCTCTACAACGCTTTGCAAAGTGGTACAGAGGAAAAGCACGGGTTTTTGCCGGTCATTCCGCAGGGTTCTGCCGGCCTCGGAAGCACGCTGTACGTGGATTTTCATACGACTAAATCAGTGCGCGCAGTCACCAAGTGCCACCTGAATTTAATGGTGGCCGATACTGTTAAGTGGGAGCAGAGTGCAGGTTTTCTGCTCGACATCCACCCCGGCGTCGCGAAGTGGGTGAAGAACGACCGTTTAGGCTTCGCCATCAGCTACCGTAAACAGAACATCAAGCACAGCTATGTGCCGGACTTCATTGCGGAGCTTGATATCGGGATGAAAGTCATTATTGAGGTCAAGGGTCAGTACAAAGATGACGCGGATATCAAGGCCAAGGCAGCTCAGCGCTGGGTTGATGCGGTGAACCGCAGCGGCGAGCACGGACTTTGGCACTATATGGTCGTTCAGGACCCAAGCAAGCTAGGGGTAGAACTCAATCAACTCAGCCTGGACAAGCTTCAAGGAAACGCGGCTGTGATCTGTCACAGCCAGTGAGAGGGAAGTTCTAGAGAGTAGTTCTTGGCCACTGTATTAAGAGTGGCCAGGATCTGCTGATGGCGGTTGATGTCTTCAGGCTGCCAATAAGTTTTCCGATCCAGCAGCTCTTTTAGCTCAATCAAGTTGTACATGCCTAGCCGGTGAAAGTTTCCCCAGCTGGGAATTCCAAACAGGTTGTAGATCACGACGGTGGCATCTCGCTCGCTGGCCAGGCGTTTCTCCCCAACCAGCTTTTCAGCAGCGTCCTTGGCATCGTCATGATCGTCGTAGGTATTCAGCAGTTTCACGGCGTCTCTCCCATAAAAGTCACTCGCCAATTTACCGGATGATTTTGGTGTTTCTGTCCAGCTGGCAGGCTGCTCAATATTACCGTCGGTTGTGCAAAGAAAAAGGGCTGCGATTGGCAGCCCTTTTTGGTGCACCCGGTTCACGTTAGCGAAAAGGTTTCGGGGGTTAATGGTTTTGAGCGGGGGAGGCTGTGTTTTTTGGCCACCCTGTCCACCAGTTTCATACACAGTCACCCTGTGTTGAAGAAATTGTCTGGTTGATGCATCCAGTTGAGCAGTTTTTTTACTGACCTCTGCCATCCATTTCTGACGTGGCAGGGGCCTCATCTCAGCGCGCCATTTCATTTTTTAATGAGACGGGTTCAGCTTTTGATGCGACTCCACGTGCTAAGGAATCAATCCCAGCTCAACGCCCCACCCGTCTGATACTCAATAACCCGAGTCTCAAAGAAATTCTTCTCTTTCTTCAAGTCCATAATCTCACTCATCCAAGGGAACGGGTTAGTCGTCCCCGGATACTCTTCCTTCAAACCAATCTGCGACAAACGACGATTCGCGATGAACTTGAGGTAATCCTCCATCATCGCCGCATTCATGCCCAACACCCCACGCGGCATGGTATCCCGGGCATATTCAATCTCCAGCTGAGTCCCTTGCAGGATCATCTGGGTCGCTTCTTCCTTCATCTCGGCATCCCACAGGTGTGGGTTTTCGATTTTGATCTGGTTGATCACGTCGATGCCGAAGTTCAGGTGCATCGACTCATCGCGCAGGATGTACTGGAACTGTTCCGCCACGCCGGTCATTTTGTTGCGGCGGCCCATGGACAGGATCTGGGTGAAGCCGCAGTAGAAGAAGATGCCTTCCAGCACGCAGTAGTAGGCGACCAGGTTGCGCAGCAGTTCCTTGTCGGTGTCGACGGTGCCGGTTTCGAACTTCGGATCGGAGATCGAGCGGGTGTATTTCAGGCCCCAGGCTGCCTTTTTGGCGACCGATGGGATCTCGTGGTACATGTTGAAGATCTCGCCTTCATCCATGGCCAACGATTCGATGCAGTACTGGTAGGCGTGAGTGTGGATCGCTTCTTCGAAGGCCTGGCGCAGGATGTACTGGCGGCACTCCGGGTTGGTGATCAGGCGGTAGACGGCCAGGACCAGATTGTTGGCGACCAGGGAGTCGGCGGTGGAGAAGAAGCCGAGGTTGCGCATGACGATGCGGCGTTCGTCGTCGGTCAGGCCTTCGGGGTTTTTCCACAGGGCGATGTCGGCGGTCATGTTGACCTCTTGCGGCATCCAGTGGTTGGCGCAGCCGTCGAGGTACTTCTGCCAGGCCCAGTCGTACTTGAAGGGCACGAGTTGGTTGAGGTCGGCGCGGCAGTTGATCATGCGCTTTTCGTCAACGGCGACGCGGGCGGAGGCGCCTTCGAGTTCGGCGAGGCCTTCGGCGACGTCGAGTTTGTCCAGGGCAGCCTTGGCGCGCACGATGGCGGCAGAGTCACTGGCGGTGACGGCGCGGGCTTCGATGGCGGCAGCGGCGCCGGCACCGTCGAGGCGGTCCATGTTGGCTTCGGTGGCGTGGCCGGCGTTGGCGCCTTTGGTGGCTACTTCGCCGTCTTCTTCTTTGTCGAATTCGTCCCAGCTCAGCATGACGTGTCGTCTCCTGCGTGAGGGCTCAAAGGTGCGCGTGTGAAACCGGATGGTTGGGTGTTCACACGGCCCCAGGGCCCGGTGGATCTTAAGGAATCGTTTGTTGCAACAGCTCGCGCAGGCAAATAAACGGAATTGGGTAACGGGTGCTCTGCGTGAGGCTTGAGGGGCGGAGCGACAGGTGCATGCTCCCGCGCGGGCTCAAGGTTTGGCTCTTCGTCCCAGTGTAAAGGGATATTGCAGGCCCGATTTACCCGCGCATTATAGGGAAAAATTCGGCTTTGTGTTGCGGCGGATGGTCTCGGATCAGAGACAAAAAGGCGGCTATTTGAGCCAGAGTGAGGGTTTGCGGGGGGTTGATGGGGTAGGAAATTTTTGACGGGCGGTGGGCTATTTATCGTGGTGGGGAGAGGAGGGCTTTTTGAGGGCAGGAAGGGAGGGCCTGGGCTGAGTGACGACCGCTATCGGGAGCAAGCCCCTTCCACCTTTACCGCGTGTCGTGCCTGGGGCCGGTTCTTTGCCGCAAGAACGATTTCTTGCGGCGAATAAGATCCGGGTCTGTTCTAACTAACGAAGTTGTTATCCGTTAGAGCAACCATTACCCATGACATGGTAATTAAGGATATGACGCTGACCTTGGGAATCTTCATATTCCATCTTCACCGGTACAACTTCGCAAACTTCCGGAATCGTGCTCATGGACAATACTTTGGCCACATCCAGCTTGGTGCTGTAGGTGTAATCCTCAACAATCGGGGCGTTCTGGCCGGCCAGCTCGGTCGGGGCCTCGTCGGCCAGGGCGGCGGTGGCGCACAAGCTGCTGAGGGCCATAACTACGAGAGCTTTCATTTCTTTACTTACCTTCTTCAGGGCGAAAGGGGCCACGGGGCCCTTGTGAGGCCACGTGTGTAACTTAGGGTTGGTTAGTTCGGATTAACGTGCCTTCGTGGGGGCTGTTACGTTGTTAATCACTGTTGTGTTAATCACAATGCCTTGGTTGGCGGAAGTGATTCTAGGCCTGCGGGTTATATTCATATACCCGTGCTTTTGATAAAGACTATTGGCGGTTTTTGTAACAATCCCGTGGTAAAGGTTTTTTCACCTACCCGCAAAGCCCCGCAGGCTGCGGGCCAGAGCGGCAAACGGGGATAGCAGGGCATTTTGTAGGGTCTTGTTACTACCATCGTCGAATGGTTCTATAGGCTCACCCCGGATACAACTGGGTCATACAACAACAACTATGTCACCGAGGTAAGAAAGATGAGTGCGGCTTCCCTGTACCCCGTTCGCCCCGAAGTAGCAGCCAACACGCTGACCGACGAGGCAACCTACAAGGCCATGTACCAGCAGTCGGTGGTCAACCCCGATGGTTTCTGGCGCGAGCAAGCCAAGCGCCTTGACTGGGTCAAGCCTTTCACCGCGGTGAAGCAGACCTCTTTCGACGATCACCATGTCGACATCAAGTGGTTCGCCGATGGCACCCTGAACGTTTCCTACAACTGCCTGGACCGTCACCTCGCCGAGCGCGGCGACCAGGCGGCGATCATCTGGGAGGGCGATGACCCGGCCGAGAGCCGCACCATCACCTACCGCGAGCTGCACGAGGAAGTCTGCAAGTTCGCCAACGCCCTGCGCGGCCAGGATGTGCACCGCGGCGACGTGGTGACCATCTATATGCCGATGATCCCCGAAGCCGTGGTCGCCATGCTGGCGTGTACCCGCATTGGCGCGATCCATTCCGTGGTGTTTGGCGGTTTCTCGCCGGAGGCCCTGGCCGGTCGCATCATCGACTGTAAGTCGAAGGTGGTGATCACTGCCGATGAAGGCATTCGCGCTGGTAAGAAAATTCCGCTGAAGGCCAACGTCGACGACGCGCTGACCAACCCGGAAACCAGCAGCATCCAGAAGGTCATTGTGTGCAAGCGCACCAATGGTTCGATCAAGTGGAACCAGCATCGCGACATCTGGTACGAAGACCTGATGAAAGTGGCGGGCACTGTGTGTGCGCCAAAAGAGATGGGCGCCGAAGAAGCGTTGTTCATCCTCTACACCTCCGGTTCCACCGGCAAGCCTAAAGGCGTGCAGCACACCACCGGCGGCTACCTGTTGTACGCCGCCCTGACCCACGAGCGCGTATTCGACTACCGCCCGGGCGAAGTCTACTGGTGCACCGCCGACGTCGGCTGGGTCACCGGCCACACGTATATTGTCTACGGCCCGCTGGCCAATGGCGCGACCACCTTGCTGTTCGAAGGCGTACCGAACTACCCGGACATCACCCGGGTGGGCAAGATCGTCGACAAGCACAAGGTCAATATCCTCTACACCGCCCCGACCGCGATCCGCGCGATGATGGCTTCCGGCACCGCCGCCTGCGAAGGCGTCGATGGCAGCAGCCTGCGCCTGTTGGGTTCGGTGGGTGAGCCGATCAACCCGGAAGCGTGGGACTGGTACTACAAGAACGTCGGCCAATCCCGTTGCCCGATCGTCGACACCTGGTGGCAGACCGAAACCGGCGCCACCCTGATGAGCCCGCTGCCGGGTGCCCATGCACTCAAGCCGGGTTCTGCCGCACGGCCGTTCTTCGGCGTGGTGCCGGCGCTGGTGGACAACCTGGGCAACATCATCGAAGGCGCCGCCGAAGGCAACCTGGTGATTCTCGACTCGTGGCCAGGCCAGGCCCGTACCCTGTACGGCGACCATGACCGTTTTGTCGACACGTACTTCAAGACCTTCCGTGGCATGTACTTCACCGGTGACGGCGCCCGTCGCGATGAGGATGGCTACTGGTGGATCACCGGCCGTGTGGATGACGTGTTGAACGTATCCGGCCACCGCATGGGCACCGCCGAGATCGAAAGCGCCATGGTTGCCCACCCTAAAGTCGCCGAAGCGGCGGTGGTGGGTGTGCCCCACGACATCAAGGGCCAGGGCATCTATGTGTACGTGACCCTGAAGAATGGCGAAGAACCCACCGAAGCCCTGCGCCTGGAGCTGAAGAACTGGGTGCGCAAGGAAATCGGGCCGATTGCCTCGCCGGACGTGATCCAGTGGGCACCGGGCTTGCCGAAGACGCGCTCGGGGAAAATCATGCGGCGTATCCTGCGCAAGATTGCCACGGCCGAGTACGACGGCTTGGGCGATATTTCCACCCTGGCGGACCCAGGCGTAGTGGCGCATTTAATTGAGACCCACAAGACCATGAACGTCGCGTAAGGCGGGGTAGGTGGGAAAGAGCCCCATTCGGTGTATGCCGAGTGGGGCTTTTTTGTGGTTTCTCAAAACCACTGGAGATCCCCTGTGGGAGGGGGCAAGCCCCCTCCCACATTTGGATTTCATTCCAAGGTGGGTATGGGGGAGGGTCTGACAGATCCGCATGACCACCAGTCCAATAAATATCGGTTTTTTGCGTAGGAGGTTTCTGAATGTTACCGAGTGGCACAAATGTGTAACCCACCGCCCAAACATGAGGCAAAGGGCTACGCTTATGCCCCGAAAAACCGCGCTTTAGACACCCCCGGCAATAAGATTAAACGCCACACTTGCCGTGCTAGAAGGGTTTGCGAATAATAGGCCCGCAATTTGCAGCATCAACAGGTTTAATATCTTTTGTCTCTGCATAAAATCCAGAGGCTGTCAATGTGCTGGAACCGCTTTCTCAGTGCTTCTGTAAATTGTTGTCGCATTGAGGAAATATCGGCTTCCGGCCTGTCGTTAGAATGCCGATCACTCGCTCGTCGTCGCATGCAGTCACTCGCGTAGGACGCAGCACCGCTATTCGGTTTCACTCAGTCGCATCGTGGGCCATGGCTCATACTGCTGTTTTGCCCTATACCGATGGAGTCCCAAGATGAAGAAACTCGTGCTGTTGGGCGCCCTGGCGCTGTCCGTGTTGTCCATGCAGGCTTTCGCTGAAGGCAAGCCTCTGAAAATTGGTATCGAAGCGGCTTACCCTCCGTTTGCCTCGAAGGCGCCGGATGGCAGCATCGTCGGTTTTGACTACGACATCGGCAACGCCTTGTGCGAAGAGATGAAGGTCAAGTGCACTTGGGTCGAGCAAGAGTTCGACGGCCTGATCCCGGCTTTGAAAGTGCGCAAGATCGACGCGATCCTGTCGTCCATGTCCATCACTGAAGACCGCAAGAAGTCCGTGGACTTCACCAACCGCTACTACCTGACCCCAGCGCGCCTGGTGTTGAAGGAAGGCTCTGCGGTCAGCGACAGCCTGGATGAGCTCAAAGGCAAGAAGATCGGCGTACAGCGCGGTTCGATCCACGACCGTTTCGCCAAGGAAGTCCTGGCACCTAAAGGCGCCACCGTTGTTCCTTACAGTTCGCAGAACGAAATCTACCTCGACGTGGAAGCCGGTCGCCTCGACGGTACCGTGGCCGACGCCACCCTGTTGCAGGAAGGTTTCCTCGATACGCCTGCCGGTAAAGGCTATGCGTTCACCGGCCCGGCGTTCACCGACGTCAAGTACTTCGGCGACGGCGTAGGCATCGCCGTGCGCAAAGGCGACAAGGAAAACCTGGACCGTATCAACGCTGCCATCGCCGCGATCCGTGCCAATGGCAAGTACAAAGAAATCGAGAAAAAGTACTTCAACTTCGATATTTACGGCCCTGAAGCCAAGTAAGTACTCGCAGCTGTCTGTCCTGAAATGGCGCAAGCAACAGAATTCCTGCGGTTTGCGCCATTTTTTCATCCCCCTTTTCGAGGACCTGAATCATGTTGAAAGGCTACGGGGCCGTCATCCTCGATGGCGCATGGTTGACGCTTCAGCTCGCCTTGTCGTCCATGGCCTTGGCCATTGTTCTGGGTCTGATCGGGGTCGCGTTACGCCTGTCGCCGGTGCGCTGGTTGGCCTGGCTGGGTGACTTGTACTCCACGGTGATCCGCGGGATCCCCGACCTGGTGCTGATCCTGCTGATTTTCTACGGTGGTCAGGACCTGCTTAACCGCGTCGCGCCGATGCTCGGCTATGACGACTATATCGACTTGAACCCCTTGGCCGCCGGTATCGGCACCCTGGGTTTCATCTTTGGCGCCTACCTGTCGGAAACCTTCCGTGGCGCCTTCATGGCCATCCCCAAGGGCCAGGCCGAAGCCGGCCTTGCGTATGGCATGAGCAGCTTCCAGGTGTTTTTCCGGGTGATGGTGCCGCAGATGATCCGGCTGGCGATCCCCGGGTTTACCAACAACTGGCTGGTACTCACCAAGGCCACCGCGCTGATCTCGGTGGTGGGCCTGCAAGACATGATGTTCAAGGCCAAGCAGGCGGCTGATGCCACCCGCGAGCCTTTTACCTTCTTCCTCGCAGTGGCGGCGATGTACCTGGTGATCACCAGCGTGTCGTTGCTGGCCTTGCGTCATCTTGAGAAGCGCTACTCGGTAGGCGTAAGGGCGGCTGATCTATGATCTTCGACTACAACGTCATCTGGGAGGCCATGCCGCTGTACCTTGGCGGCCTGCTGACCACCCTGAAATTGCTCGCCATCTCGCTGTTCTTCGGCCTGCTCGCCGCCTTGCCCCTGGGCTTGATGCGTGTGTCCAAGCAACCGGTCGTCAACGGCGTGGCCTGGCTCTACACCTACGTGATCCGCGGCACGCCGATGCTGGTGCAGCTGTTCCTGATCTACTACGGCCTGGCGCAGTTCGAAGCGGTGCGCGAGAGCTTCCTGTGGCCGCTGCTGTCCAGCGCGACCTTCTGCGCGTGCCTGGCCTTTGCGATCAACACCAGCGCCTACACCGCCGAGATCATTGCCGGTAGCCTCAAGGCCACCCCCAATGGCGAGATCGAAGCGGCCAAGGCCATGGGCATGTCGCGCTACAAGCTGTACCGCCGCATTCTGCTGCCGTCGGCCCTGCGCCGCGCGCTGCCGCAGTACAGCAACGAAGTGATCATGATGCTGCAGACCACCAGTCTTGCTTCTATCGTCACCCTGATCGACATCACCGGTGCCGCGCGCACGGTGAACGCGCAGTTCTACCTGCCGTTCGAAGCCTACATCACCGCCGGCGTGTTCTACCTGTGCCTGACCTTTATCCTGGTACGCCTGTTCAAGTTGGCCGAGCGCCGCTGGCTGAGCTACCTGGCTCCACGGAAGCACTGATATGGAACGTATCGATCACCTGTTGCCCTGGGGCCACCTGGGCTGCGAGCGCCAACTGAGCGTGTTCCGTTTTGGCAGCGGCGAGCGCAAGGCCTATATCCAGGCCAGCCTGCACGCCGATGAATTGCCCGGCATGCGCGCCGCGTGGGAGCTGAAAAAACGCCTCGCCGAACTTGAAGCGCAAGGTGCCCTCAACGGCGTGATCGAACTGGTGCCGGTGGCCAACCCGATGGGCCTGGGCCAGCTGCTGCAAGGCAGCCACCAGGGCCGTTTTGAGGTGGGCAGCGGCAAGAATTTCAACCGCGATTTCGTTGAGTTGAGCGAGCCGGTGGCCGAGTTGCTCACAGGCAAGCTGGGGGATGACCCTCACGCCAACGTGCGCATGATTCGCCAGGCGATGGCCGATGTGCTCAACGCATTGCCTGAGCCAGGCAGCCAGTTGCAAGGCATGCAGCGCATCCTGCTGAGCCATGCGTGCAGCGCCGACATCGTCCTCGACCTGCACTGCGACGCCGAAGCCGCGCTGCACATGTACGCGCTGCCCCAGCACTGGCCGCAGTGGCGTTCGTTGTCGGCGCACTTGAATGTGACAGTCGGTTTGCTCGCGGAAGATTCCGGTGGCAGCTCGTTTGATGAGGCTTGCTCGTTGCCGTGGCTGCGTCTGTCCCGCGCCTTTCCCGACGCGCAGGTCCCGCTGGCCTGCCTGGCGACGACGCTGGAGTTGGGCGGTCAAGCGGACACGGGCCGTGACGAAGCGATCTTCCACGCCGAAGGCATCCTCGCGTTTCTCGCCGAACAAGGCCTGATCAAGGGCGAATGGCCGGCGCCGCAACACGAACCGTGCGAAGGCGTGCCCTTCGAAGGCACCGAATTGCTGTTCGCGCCCCATGCCGGGGTGATCAGTTACCTGCGTAAAGCCGGGGACTGGATCGAGAAGGGCGAGCCGATTTTTGAAGTGATTGACCCCCTGGAAGACCGCGTGAGCATTATCTGCGCGGGCACCTCGGGGGTGTTGTTTGCCGTTGAACGGCTACGTTATGCCCAAGCGGGTTTCTGGCTGGCCAAGGTGGCGGGGCGCGAAGCGCTGCGTCACGGGCGCTTGCTCAACGACTGACCACCTGTTTTTGTGAGAACCGACCGCATGTACAAACTTGAAGTCCAAGACCTGCATAAACGCTATGGCAGTCATGAAGTGCTCAAAGGCGTGTCCCTGGCCGCCGCGGCCGGTGATGTGATCAGCATCATCGGTTCCAGTGGTTCGGGCAAAAGTACCTTTTTGCGCTGCATCAATCTGCTGGAGCAACCCCACGCCGGCAAGATCCTGCTCAATAACGAAGAGCTGAAACTGGTGGCCAACAAGGACGGCGCCATGAAGGCCGCCGACCCTAAACAACTGCAACGCATGCGCTCGCGCCTGTCGATGGTGTTCCAGCATTTCAACCTGTGGTCGCACATGACCGCCCTTGAAAATGTAATGGAAGCGCCGGTGCACGTGCTGGGCATGTCGAAAAAAGACGCCCGTGAAAAGGCCGAGCACTACTTGGCCAAGGTTGGCGTGGGCCATCGCAAGGATGCGTTCCCGGGTCATATGTCCGGTGGCGAGCAGCAGCGTGTGGCGATTGCCCGTGCCCTGGCGATGGAACCGGAGGTGATGCTGTTCGACGAACCCACCTCGGCCCTCGACCCCGAGTTGGTGGGCGAAGTGCTCAAGGTGATGCAGGACCTGGCCCAGGAAGGCCGCACCATGGTGGTGGTGACCCACGAAATGGGTTTTGCCCGTGAAGTGTCGAACCAGCTGGTGTTCTTGCACAAAGGTATCGTGGAAGAGCGTGGCAACCCGCGGGAAGTGCTGGTCAACCCGCAGTCCGAGCGGTTGCAGCAGTTCCTGTCCGGCAGCTTGAAATAGTCCCTTGCTGCTGAAGTTGCTTTTATGTGGGAGGGGGGCAAGCTCCCTCCCACATTAGATCTCCACATTGGATCTTTATCGTTTTTAAGCTTTGTGTTGGTTTACGGGCTAGCATTGGCCTTTGTCTTCATTACCGTTCTTCGCTTCGGATAGCACTCCATGACCGCCCACAAAATTGGTTTCCTGATTTGGCCCAGCACAAAGGCACTCACGCTTGCGCTGGCTGAGGAGGCCTTGCGCGTTGCTCAGCGGGTGCATCCGGACGTGGTCTACGAGCTGTCGTTTTTGCTCGCCGAGCCGGCCACCGAAGGCGCCTGGCAACTGCCGGGCGAACCGTGGGCCGGCAAGCTGGAAGGCTTCCAGAAACTGTTCCTGTTGGCGGACGAGCCGCCTGCCGTGATCGCCTCGCAACTGAGCACCGCCCTCAAGCAACTGGTGCGGGCCGGTTGTGTGATCGGTGGTTTGTCGGCCGGTGTGTACCCGTTGGCCCAACTCGGCCTGCTCGACGGCTACCGTGCCGCCGTGCACTGGCGTTGGCAGGATGATTTTGCCGAGCGTTTCCCCAAGGTCATCGCCACCAGCCATCTGTTCGACTGGGACCGTGATCGCCTGACCGCCTGCGGCGGCATGTCGGTACTCGACCTGCTGCTGGCGGTACTGGCCCGTGACCACGGTGCCGAGCTGGCCGGTGCGGTCTCCGAAGAACTGGTGGTCGAGCGCATCCGCGAAGGCGGCGAGCGCCAGCGCATTCCGCTGCAAAACCGCCTGGGCTCCAGCCATCCGAAGCTGACCCAGGCAGTGTTGCTGATGGAAGCCAATATCGAAGAGCCCCTGACCACCGATGAAATCGCCCAGCACGTGTGCGTGTCGCGACGACAATTGGAACGGATCTTCAAGCAGTACCTCAATCGTGTCCCCAGCCAGTACTACCTGGAACTGCGCCTGAACAAGGCCCGCCAGATGCTTATGCAAACCAGCAAGTCGATCATCCAGATCGGCTTGTCCTGCGGCTTCTCCTCGGGGCCGCACTTCTCCAGCGCCTACCGCAACTTCTTTGGCGCCACCCCTCGCGAAGACCGCAACCAGCGGCGCAGCAGCAGCCCGTTCGAACTCTCGTCGGTGCCGTCCGAGCGCGGTTGAAGTGTGCACGCTCGACGTGATGTGTCGCGCCCATTGAGCCACTGCTCTGCAGACTGCCGAAAACCCCAGTATCCGTTTAAACTGCGCCATTGCGACGCTATTTGTCGCATTGGCGTAAACCCGCGTAAAACGGGGGTTGGCGCTATAAGAAGTTGTCGCTTGGCGGCAAGGCCGCGCTGAAAACTGTCCTTACAATCCCTGCATCGCCCGCCAGTTCCAGGCAGGCGTTCCTCTTCAGGAGACTCCGATGTCCGTTGAGCAAGCCCCGGTGCAACGTGCCGATTTCGACCAGGTCATGGTGCCCAACTACGCACCTGCCGCATTCATCCCCGTGCGTGGCGCTGGCTCCCGCGTGTGGGACCAGGCGGGTCGCGAGCTGATCGACTTTGCCGGCGGCATCGCGGTCAACGTATTAGGCCACGCCCACCCGGCGCTGGTCGGTGCGCTGACCGAACAGGCCAACAAGCTGTGGCACGTCTCCAACGTCTTCACCAACGAGCCGGCCCTGCGCCTGGCGCATAAGCTGATCGACGCCACGTTTGCCGAGCGCGTGTTCTTCTGCAACTCCGGCGCCGAAGCCAACGAGGCCGCGTTCAAGCTGGCCCGCCGTGTGGCGTTCGACCGTTTCGGTACCGAGAAGTACGAGATCATTGCCGCGCTGAACAGCTTCCACGGCCGTACCCTGTTCACCGTTAACGTCGGTGGCCAGTCGAAGTACTCCGATGGTTTCGGGCCGAAAATCACCGGTATCACCCATGTCCCTTATAACGACCTGGACGCGTTGAAAGCCGCCGTGTCGGACAAGACCTGCGCCGTGGTGCTGGAACCGATCCAGGGCGAAGGCGGCGTACTGCCGGCCGAACTGGCTTACCTGCAAGGTGCCCGTGAACTGTGCGACGCCAACAACGCGCTGCTGGTGTTCGACGAAGTGCAGACCGGCATGGGCCGCAGCGGCCATCTGTTCGCCTACCAGCACTACGGCGTGGTACCCGACATCCTCACCAGCGCCAAGAGCCTGGGCGGCGGTTTCCCGATCGCGGCGATGCTCACCCGCGAAGACCTGGCCAAGCACCTGGTGGTCGGCACCCACGGCACCACCTACGGCGGCAACCCGCTGGCCTGTGCGGTGGCCGAAGCGGTCATCGACGTGATCAACACCCCAGAGGTGCTGGCCGGCGTCAACGCCAAGCACGACCTGTTCAAGGCGCGCCTGGAGCAGATCGGCAAGCAGTACGGCATCTTCACCGAAGTGCGCGGTATGGGCCTGTTGATCGGTTGCGTACTGAGCGATGCGTTCAAAGGCAAGGCCAAGGACGTGTTCAACGCGGCCGAGAAAGAAAACCTGATGATCCTGCAAGCCGGCCCGGACGTGGTGCGTTTTGCGCCGAGCCTGGTGGTGGAAGACGCGGACATCAACGAAGGCCTGGATCGCTTCGAACGTGCGGTAAAAACGCTGACCCAAGCCTGATACATAGCTATCTGCCGGACCGGATCAAATGTGGGAGGGGGCTTGCCCCCGATAGCAATCTGTCAGTTGATACATCCGGTGACTGATACACCGCTATCGGGGGCAAGCCCCCTCCCACATTGGAATATGGTTATTCCAGATATGCCCGGTAATTTTCCCCTGTGAGTTCTAGAGTTAAGGAGTGACACCATGCTGGTGATGCGCCCCGCGCAAATGGCTGATCTGGGCGAGGTACAGCGTCTGGCTGCGGACAGCCCGATTGGTGTCACCTCCTTGCCGGATGATGTGGAACGCCTGAGCGACAAGATCGCCGCCAGCGAAGCGTCCTTCGCGGCCGAGGTGAGTTTCAACGGTGAAGAAAGCTATTTCTTCGTGCTCGAAGACACCGAGACCGGCAAGCTCGTGGGCTGCTCGGCCATTGTCGCCTCGGCCGGTTATTCGGAGCCTTTCTACAGTTTTCGTAACGAGACCTTCGTGCACGCCTCCCGCGAGCTGAAGATCCACAACAAGATTCACGTGCTTTCCCAGTGCCACGATCTCACCGGCAACAGCCTGCTCACCAGCTTTTATGTGGTGCCGGAGTTGGTCGGTTCGCCGTGGTCGGAACTCAATTCCCGTGGCCGCCTGTTGTTCGTCGCCAGCCACCCCGAGCGCTTTGCCGACTCGGTGGTGACCGAGATTGTCGGCTACAGCGACGAGAACGGTGATTCACCGTTCTGGGACGCCATCGGCCGCAACTTCTTCGACCTCAACTACGCCGCCGCCGAGCGCCTGTGCGGGCTGAAAAGCCGTACGTTCCTCGCCGAGCTGATGCCTCATTACCCGATCTACGTGCCGTTGTTGCCGGACGAAGCCCAGGAAGCCATGGGCCAGGTGCACCCGCGTGCACAGATCACCTTCGACATCCTGATGCGCGAAGGCTTCGAGACTGACCACTACATCGACATCTTCGACGGCGGTCCGACGCTGCACGCACGGGTCTCGGGCATTCGCTCGATCGCCCAGAGCCGCGTGGTACCGGTGAAGATCGGCGAGATGGTCAAGGGGGTCGGCCGCCAGTACCTGGTGAGCAACGCGCAGTTGCAGGATTACCGCGCGGTCATGCTGGAGCTGGACTACGCGCCCGGCAAGCCGGTGACCCTGGACCTGGCAGCGGCCGAGGCGCTGGGCGTTGGCGAAGGCGCGAGTGTGCGACTGGTAGCGGTATAAACAGAGTTTCGCGGGTGGCTGGCAGCAGCGGCCCGTCTGAGGAGATAGCATGATCGTTCGTCCCGTACGCAGCAGCGATTTACCGGCCCTGATTGATCTGGCGCGCAGCACCGGCACCGGCCTCACCACCTTGCCGGCCAACGAAGAGCGCTTGACCCACCGGGTTGGCTGGGCCGAAAAAACCTTTCGCGGCGACGCCGGGCGCGGAGATGCCGACTACCTGTTCGTGCTGGAAAACGACGAAGGCCGCGTGGTGGGGATTTCCGCCATCGCCGGTGCTGTCGGCCTGCGCGAGCCCTGGTACAACTTCCGGGTCGGCCTGACGGTCAGCGCCTCCCAGGAGCTGAATATCTACCGTGAGATTCCGACGCTGTTCTTGGCCAACGACCTCACCGGCAATTCCGAGCTGTGCTCGTTGTTCCTGCATGCCGATTACCGCAACGGCCTCAACGGCCGCATGCTGGCCAAGGCGCGCCTGCTGTTTATCGCCGAGTTCCCGCAGCTGTTTGGCAACAAGATCATCGCTGAGATGCGTGGCGTGTCCAACGACGCCGGGCGTTCGCCGTTCTGGGAAAGCCTGGGTCGGCACTTCTTCAAGATGGAGTTCAGCCAGGCCGACTACCTGACCGGCGTGGGCAACAAGGCGTTTATCGCTGAGCTGATGCCCAAGTTTCCGTTGTACAGCTGCTTCCTCTCCGAAGACGCGCGCAACGTGATCGGCAAGGTCCACCCGGACACCGAGCCGGCGCTGAGCATGCTCAAGAGCGAAGGCTTCAGCTACCAGGGCTATGTCGATATTTTCGACGCCGGCCCGGCGGTGGAGTGCGAGACCGCCAAGATCCGTGCGGTGCGCGACAGCCAGTCGCTGGTGTTGGCCATCGGCACACCGGGGGACGACGCCACGCCGTTCCTGATCCATAACCGCAAACGCGAAGATTGCCGCATCACCGCCGCCCCGGCGCGCCTGGCGGCAGGCACGCTGGTGGTCGACCCGCAAACCGCCAAGCGCCTGCAACTGGTGGCGGGTGATCAAGTGCGTGCCGTACCGTTGTCCGCTGCTCGGGAGTCGAAATAATGAATTCGCTGTATATCGCAGGTAGCTGGCTGGCTGGCCAGGGTGAGCTGTTTGAATCGCGTAACCCGGTGACCCAGCAGGTGCTGTGGGCCGGTAATGGCGCCACGGTCGAGCAGGTCGAGTCGGCCGTGCAGGCCGCGCGCCAGGCGTTCCCGGCCTGGGCCCGGCGCCCGCTGGAAGAACGCATCAGCGTGCTGGAAGCCTTCGCTGCGACCCTGAAAAGCCGCGCCGATGAAATCGCCCGCTGCATCGGCGAAGAGACCGGCAAGCCGCTGTGGGAGTCGGCCACCGAAGTCACCAGCATGGCCAACAAGATTGCGATCTCGGTGCAAAGCTACCGCGAGCGTACCGGCGAGAAGAGCGGCCCCCTGGGCGACGCCACCGCCGTATTGCGCCACAAGCCCCACGGCGTGGTGGCGGTGTTTGGTCCTTACAATTTCCCGGGTCACCTGCCCAACGGGCATATCGTCCCGGCGTTGCTGGCGGGTAACACCGTGCTGTTCAAACCCAGCGAGCTGACCCCGAAAGTCGCCGAGCTGACCGTGCAGTGCTGGATCGACGCCGGTTTGCCGGCAGGCGTGTTGAACCTGCTGCAAGGTGCGCGGGAAACCGGCATTGCGTTGGCGGCCAACCCAGGTATCGACGGCTTGTTCTTCACCGGTTCGAGCCGCACCGGCAACCATCTGCACCAGCAGTTCTCCGGGCGTCCGGACAAGATCCTGGCCCTGGAAATGGGCGGCAACAACCCACTGGTGGTGGACGAGGTGGCCGACGTGGATGCGGCGGTCTACACCATCATCCAATCGGCGTTTATCTCTGCGGGCCAGCGTTGCACCTGTGCCCGTCGCTTGCTGGTGCCGGAAGGCGCCTGGGGCGATGCGTTGCTGGCGCGGCTGGTGGCGGTGAGCGCGACGATTGAAGTCGGCGCGTTTGACCAGCAACCGCCGCCGTTCATGGGCTCGGTGATTTCCCTGGCAGCGGCAAAAGCCTTGATGGACGCCCAGGAGCTGATGTTGGCCAATGGCGCCGTGGCGCTGCTGGAGATGACCCAGCCACAGGACCAGGCCGCCTTGCTGACCCCCGGCATCATCGACGTGACCGGTGTGACCGAGCGCGAAGACGAAGAGCTGTTTGGCCCGCTGTTGCAGGTGATCCGCTACGCTGATTTCGCGGCGGCGATTGCCGAAGCCAACAACACCCAGTACGGCCTGGCCGCTGGCCTGTTGTCCGATTCCGAAGCGCGTTACCAGCAGTTCTGGCTGGAAAGCCGTGCCGGAATCGTCAACTGGAACAAACAGCTGACCGGCGCCGCCAGCACCGCGCCATTTGGTGGGGTGGGGGCCTCGGGCAACCATCGCGCCAGTGCGTATTATGCGGCGGATTATTGTGCGTACCCGGTGGCGTCGTTGGAGACCCCGAGCCTGGTGGTGCCTGCCACGCTAACCCCGGGCATTACGCTGATCTAAATGTGGGAGGGGGCTTGCTCCCGATGGCGGTGTGTCAGTCACCTGATTGATCAACTGACAGACTGCTATCGGGAGCAAGCCCCCTCCCACACTGGATTTGTGGTGTGTTGAAGACTTTTGATGCCTATAAAAACAGATGTTCGTGGAGCCTCGCCGATGAAATCCTATGAAGTCAATTTTGACGGTCTAGTGGGGCCGACCCATAACTACGGCGGTTTGTCCTTCGGCAACGTCGCGTCCCAGAGCAACAGCCAGCAGCATTCCAACCCCAAGGAAGCGGCGTTGCAGGGCCTGCAGAAAATGAAAGCCCTGATGGACATGGGCTTTGTGCAAGGCGTGCTCGCGCCCCAGGAGCGTCCGGACGTAGCGGCGTTGCGCAACCTCGGTTTCAGCGGCACCGACGCCCAGGTCATCCAGCAGGCGGCCAAGCAGGCCATGCCGTTGTTGGTAGCCAGCTGCTCGGCATCGAGCATGTGGGTGGCCAACGCCGCCACCGTCAGCCCCAGCGCCGACACGGCAGATGGCCGCGTGCATTTCACCGCCGCCAACCTCAACTGCAAATACCACCGCAGCATCGAACACCCGACCACCAGCCGCGTGCTGGGGGCGATGTTTGCCGACCAGAAACACTTTGCCCATCACGCCGCGTTGCCGGCGGTGGCGCAGTTCGGCGACGAAGGCGCGGCCAACCACACGCGTTTCTGCCGGGAGTATGGCGAAGCGGGCGTGGAGTTTTTTGTGTTCGGGCGCAGCGCGTTCGACCCTCGTTACCCGGCCCCGCAGAAGTACCCGGCGCGCCAGACCCTCGAAGCCTCCCAGGCGGTCGCCCGCCTGCACGGCCTGAAGGATGAAGGCGTGGTCTACGCCCAGCAGAACCCGGCGGTGATCGATGCCGGCGTGTTCCACAACGACGTGATCGCGGTGGGCAACGGTGAGGTGCTGTTCTATCACGAGGACGCATTCCTCCATACCGAACAGATGCTGGCCGAGTTGCAGGGCAAGTTGGGCAAGCTGGGCGGCAACTTCCAGTCGGTGTGTGTGCCGCGTGCCCAGGTCAGCGTCGAGGATGCGGTACGTTCCTACCTGTTCAACAGCCAGTTGCTGACCCGTGCCGACGGCTCGATGCTGCTGATCGTGCCGGAAGAATGCCGCGCCAACGAGCGCGTGTGGCAGTACCTGCAAGGCCTGACGGCCTCCGCTGGGCTGATCCGCGAAGTAAAAGTCTTCGACCTCAAGCAAAGCATGCAGAACGGCGGCGGCCCGGCCTGCCTGCGCTTGCGCGTGGCCCTGAACGAAACCGAGCTGGCAGCGGTGAACCCAGGGGTTATCATGACCGCGCCGTTGTACGACACACTGGCCCAATGGGTCGACAAGCACTACCGCGACAGCCTGCGCGAAACCGACCTGGCTGACCCGCAATTGCTGCTTGAGTGCCGGACGGCACTGGATGAACTGACGCAAATCCTTAAACTGGGCTCGGTTTATCCTTTCCAGATCAATTAACGCCACCTCTTTTACACCCTATGGCTGAGAATTATTTATGACCACCGACACCCTGCAACTGATCCTTGAAGACACCGACGGCACCCAGCTGGAAACCTCCTGCACCCGCGTCGCGGTGGTCTGGCAGGGTAAGGAAATCTGGATTCAGCACGACGGCCGTGGCCAGCTGCTGATCGGTGTTGACGTGGAAGAAGGCGACTCCGAATACGCCAACCTGTTGATGCGCCCACTGGCCACCAACCTGATGAGCCTGCAACTGGAAATGGAACCGGCCGACGTTGAAGGTGATGACGACGATCACGTCCACGGCCCAGGCTGCAACCACTAAGGAAGCTGCTTATGCTCGCCCTTGGCAAACTGCTTGAACTGACCCTCGCCGGTCGCGAACCGGCGCAAAAAATTCAACTGACTGTCGACGGCGTGCAGATGCGCTGGCTCAGCGAGGGCGCACTCGAAGTGCGCCCGCCGCAAGCAACGGACAATGGCAGCGACCTGCTGCTGTCGTCCGGCATCCATGGCAACGAAACCGCGCCGATCGAATTGCTCGACCGCCTGGTGCATGGCATCGCCCGTGGGGAGATCAAACCCCGTACCCGTATTCTGTTCCTGTTCGGCAACCCCGAGGCCATGCGCCGCGGTGAGCGTTACCTTGAATTGGACGTCAACCGGCTGTTCAACGGCCGGCATGAAAAAAACATCGGCCCCGAAGCCATGCGCGCCGCCGAGCTTGAACAGCTGGCCCGCAGCTTCTTCAGCCAGCCTGGCCGTTCGCGCCTGCATTACGACCTGCACACCGCCATTCGCGGCTCGAAGATCGAGCAGTTTGCGCTGTACCCCTGGAAGGAGGGCCGCCAGCATTCACGCCATGAACTGGCGCGCCTGAACGCTGCCGGCATGCAAGCGGTGCTGCTGCAGAACAAGAGCTCGATCACCTTCACCGCGTTTACCTATGAGCAGCTGGAGGCCGAGGCCTTCACCCTCGAGCTGGGCAAGGCGCGGCCGTTTGGGCAGAACCAGGGCGTGAACGTTTCCCGCCTGGAGCTGCGCCTCAAGCAGATCATCGAAGGCACCGAGCCTGAGACTGACAGCCTGGACGGGTTGAAACTGTTCGCCGTGTCGCGGGAGGTCATCAAGCACAGTGATGCTTTCCTGCTGCACTTGCCGGCGGACGTGGAAAACTTTTCGGAATTGGAAAAGGGTTATCTGCTGGCCGAAGACGTGGCCAAGACCCGTTGGGTGATCGAGGAGGAGGGTGCGCGCATCATCTTCCCCAACCCGAAGGTGAAGAATGGCTTGCGGGCGGGGATATTGATTGTTCCGACCACAGAGGCCGGGCTGGCGTAGATCTGAGCCTTAACCTGATCCAAATGTGGGAAGGGGCTTGCCCCCGATAGCAGTGTGTCAGTCAGCTCATCTGGAGCTGAGACACCGCCATCGGGGGCAAGCCCCCTCCCACATTTTATTTTGCGGTGTTGATTAGACCGCTACAGCCCGTGGCTCGCTGCGACGGATCGCCCGCACCTTGTGCAGGGTGTCGGCGCACGTACGCGCAGCTTCCTGGCCCTTGTGCACGAAGTGCTCATGGAAGAATGCGGTGTGTTCGCTGCCGGCATGGAAGTGATGCGGGGTCAGGGACACCGAGAACACCGGCACTTCAGTTTCCAGCTGCACCTGCATCAGGCCGCTGACCACCGACTGGGCCACGAACTCGTGACGGTAGATTCCGCCGTCCACCACCAGCGCGGCGGCAACGATACCGGCGTAACGACCGGTCTTGGCCAGCAGCTTGGCGTGCAGGGGCATTTCAAAGGCGCCGCCGACTTCGAAGAAATCGATGTCCGACTCCTGGTAACCTTGGGCGATCATTTCGGCGAGGAAGCCTTTGCGGGATTGGTCGACAATATCCTTGTGCCAGCAGGCCTGGATAAACGCGACGCGCTCGCCGTGATGGTTTTTGCTTTTGCTGTCGATTGCGGTGGGTTGCATGTTCTGACTCCTGTTTAAGAAAAAAACAGGGCGTTATGAATCGAATGGGATTTAAGGGTACGAACCGCCGAGTCATGCAGGCATGAGGTCAGCGTGCGGCCCTTAGGTGCCAATCCCGTTCTCTCTTCATCCGGACTATGACCGTCGGCCCCGGGATCACACCGGGTCTGCTGACCTTGTCGCCGTCCTGCGTGAGCAGTTCGAGGCGCCAAGCGCTCGCGGGCTATGCACATTGCGTGCAATTACCGCCGGTGGGGAATTGCACCCCGCCCTGAGAACGTTGCCACCAGAATCCTGGCGGCGGAGAGTTTTTAACATGGTTTTTCATAAACTGCACGAGCGCCGTATCGATAGGCTATATCGGTTTGTTTGGTTGGTATTCGATTGAGAACGCGCGGGGCTTGATATTTCGCGGCTTTGCCCGCAGTAATCATCCTCATAAGAATCTTAATGAACCCCTTCGAGGCTTGTTTCATGTCTGTGATCGACCTGCGCAGCGACACCGTGACCCAACCCACCGCCGGCATGCTCGACGCCATGGCCACCGCCGTCAGCGGCGATGACGTCTACGGTGAAGACCCCAGCGTCAACCGTCTGGAGGCCGAGCTGGCCAAGCGCCTGGGCTTTGCGGCCGCGCTGTTCGTGCCCACCGGCACCATGAGCAACCTGCTGGCGCTGATGGCCCACTGTGAGCGTGGCGAGGAATACATCGTCGGCCAGCAGGCCCACACCTACAAATACGAAGGCGGCGGGGCGGCCGTGCTGGGTTCGATCCAGCCGCAACCGTTGGACGTGCAGGCGGATGGCTCCCTCGACCTGAATCAGGTGCTCGACGCCATCAAGCCCGACGATTTCCACTTCGCCCGCACCCGTCTGCTGGCCCTGGAAAACACCATGCAGGGCAAGGTGCTGCCGCTGGACTACCTGGCGAAGGCGCGGGCGTTTACCCGCGAGCATGGCCTGGCCCTGCATCTGGATGGCGCGCGACTCTACAACGCGGCGGTCAAGCTTGGCGTGGATGCGCGGGAGATCGCCCAGCATTTCGACTCGGTGTCGGTGTGCCTGTCCAAGGGCCTCGGTGCGCCGATCGGCTCGGTGCTGTGCGGCTCCACGGCGTTGATCGCCAAGGCCCGCCGTTTACGCAAGATGGTCGGCGGTGGCATGCGCCAGGCCGGTTCCCTGGCGGCGGCGGGGCTGTACGCCTTGGATCACCAGGTGCAGCGCCTGGCTGATGACCATGCCAATGCGCAATGGTTGGGCGATGAGTTGCGCAACGCCGGTTACGCGGTGGAGCCGGTGCAGACCAACATGGTCTATGTGCAGATCGGCGATCAGGCCCAGGCCTTGAAGACGTTTGCCGCCGAGCGCGGGATCAAGTTGAGCGTCGCACCGCGCCTGCGCATGGTGACTCACCTGGATGTCAGCCGGGCGCAGATTGAGCAAGTGCTCGAGGCATTCGTCGATTTTTCGCGCAAATGAGCGTGCAGACCGTCTAATTGAACCTCTCTATCGCATAAACACGCTGTACCACCGGCAAAGGGCCGATATAATGCGGCCTTTTGCCGTCGCTCCGTCTGATGATGTTGCGCACTGGCCTTTGGCCGCAGCCTCCGTGGAAGAACCTAATGAAAAGCGCAGAAATCCGTGAAGCCTTCCTTCGCTTCTTCGAAGAGCAAGGTCACACCCGTGTCGCCTCCAGCTCCTTGATCCCAGGCAATGACCCCACCCTGCTGTTCACTAACGCGGGGATGAACCAGTTCAAGGACTGCTTCCTGGGCCAGGAAAAGCGCGCCTACACCCGCGCCACCAGCAGCCAGAAGTGCGTACGTGCCGGCGGTAAGAACAGCGACCTGGAAAACGTCGGCTACACAGCCCGCCACCACACGTTCTTCGAAATGCTGGGTAACTTCAGCTTTGGTGACTATTTCAAAAAAGACGCGATTACCTTCGCCTGGACCTTCCTGACCGGCGTGCTGAAGCTGCCCAAGGAAAAACTCTGGGTGACCGTCTACGCGACGGACGACGAAGCGTATGACATCTGGACCAAGGAAATCGGGGTGCCCGCCGAGCGCATGATTCGCATCGGCGACAACAAGGGCGCGCCTTACGCGTCCGATAACTTCTGGACCATGGGCGATACCGGCCCGTGCGGCCCATGCACCGAGATTTTCTACGATCACGGCGCCGACATCTGGGGCGGCCCACCGGGCTCGCCGGAAGAAGACGGCGACCGTTACATCGAGATCTGGAACAACGTGTTCATGCAGTTCAACCGCACCGCCGATGGCGTGCTGCATCCGCTGCCAGCGCCGTCGGTGGACACCGGCATGGGCCTGGAGCGGATCAGTGCGGTGATGCAGCACGTTCACTCCAACTACGAGATCGACCTGTTCACCAACCTGCTGAGCGCGTCGGCCGCGGCCATTGGCTGTGCCAATGAAAGCCAGTCGTCCCTCAAGGTGGTGTCGGACCACATCCGTTCCTGTGGTTTCCTGATCGCCGACGGTGTACTGCCGTCCAACGAAGGCCGTGGCTACGTGCTGCGTCGCATCATCCGTCGCGCCTGCCGTCACGGTAACAAGCTGGGCGCCACCGGCAGCTTCTTCTACAAGATCGTGGCCGCGCTGGTTGCCGAGATGGGCGATGCCTTCCCGGAGCTCAAGCAGCAGCAGGACAACATCGAGCGTGTGCTCAAGGCTGAAGAAGAGCAGTTCTCCAAGACCCTGGAGCACGGCCTGAAGATTCTGGAACAGGATTTGGCTGAGCTCAAAGGCACCGTGGTGCCGGGCGATGTCGTGTTCAAGCTGTACGACACCTATGGCTTCCCGATGGACCTGACAGCCGACATCGCCCGTGAGCGCGAGCTGACCGTCGACGAAGTCGGGTTTGAGCGTGAGATGGAAGCCCAGCGCGTGCGCGCCCGTTCCGCCAGTTCCTTTGGCCTGGACTACAACACCCTGGTCAAGGTTGACGTGCCCACCGAGTTCACCGGGTACAAGGCGACCGTTGGCTCGGCCAAGATCGTTGCCATTTATAAAGATGGCAAGTCGGTCGACGTGTTGAGCGAAGGCGAAGAAGCGGTTGTGGTCCTGGACCAGACGCCGTTCTACGCCGAGTCCGGTGGCCAGGTCGGTGACTGTGGTTTCCTGAGCTCGACCTCCGGTCGTTTCGAGGTGCGTGACACCACCAAGACCGGCGGTGCGTTCCTGCATCACGGTGTGCTGGTGCTGGGCAACCTGACGGTCGGTGCGCCAGTGGACACCCAGGTCGACGCTGACGTACGCCATGCTACCGCGCTGAACCACTCGGCCACGCACTTGCTGCACGCCGCGCTGCGCCAGGTGCTCGGCGAGCACGTCCAGCAGAAGGGTTCGTTGGTCGACAGCCAGCGCCTGCGTTTTGACTTCAGTCACTTCGAAGCGATCAAGCCGGAGCAGATCAAGGCCCTGGAAGACATCGTCAACGCGCAAGTGCGCAAGAACACCCCGGTAGAAACCGAAGAAACCGACATCGAGACTGCCAAGGCCAAGGGCGCCATGGCGCTGTTCGGCGAGAAGTACGGCGACAACGTGCGCGTACTGAGCATGGGGGGCAACTTCTCGGTGGAACTGTGTGGTGGTATCCACGCCAACCGTACCGGCGACATCGGCCTGCTGAAAATCATCAGCGAAGGTGGCGTGGCGTCGGGCGTACGTCGTATTGAAGCGGTGACCGGTGCTGCGGCCCTGGCCTACCTGAATGCGGCTGAAGAACAACTCAAGGAAGCGGCCAGCCTGGTCAAGGGCAGCCGCGACAACCTGATCGACAGGTTGTCCGCCGTTCTGGAGCGCAACCGCGCGCTGGAGAAACAGCTGGAGCAATTGCAAGCCAAGGCGGCCAGCGCTGCGGGCGACGATCTGTCGGCTTCGGCCGTTGACGTCAAGGACGTGAAAGTCCTGGCTGCACGCCTGGACGGCCAGGACGGCAAGGCGCTGTTGGCCCTGGTCGATCAGTTGAAGAACAAGCTCGGCCGCGCAGTGATCCTGCTCGGCAGTGTCCATGAGGATAAGGTCGTGCTGGTTGCCGGTGTAACCAAAGACCTGACTGGCCAACTCAAGGCCGGTGATTTGATGAAGCAAGCCGCTGCGGCAGTGGGCGGGAAGGGCGGCGGTCGTCCGGACATGGCGCAAGGCGGTGGTGTAGACGCCAGCGCCCTGGATGCGGCCCTGGCCCTGACCGTGCCATTTGTCGAGGCAGGTATTTAAGGCACTGTTAACCCGTCCGTGGTCTAGTCACGGGCTGTTCTGTGCTGGTTGATTGGATATTAGGCGCCCCTTTACGGGCTGAGGCGGCTTGGAAATGGCTTTGATCGTACAGAAATTTGGAGGCACCTCGGTTGGTTCTGTCGAAAGAATCGAGCAGGTGGCCGACAAGGTTAAGAAATTCCGCGATGCCGGTGATGACCTGGTCGTGGTGCTGTCGGCCATGAGCGGCGAGACCAATCGCCTGATCGAACTGGCCAAGGCAATCAGTGGCGACCAACAGCCGCTGCCGCGTGAGCTGGATGTGATCGTGTCTACCGGTGAGCAGGTGACCATCGCCTTGCTGGCCATGGCGCTGAACAAGCGTGGTGTGCCGGCGGTGTCCTACACTGGCAGCCAGGTGCGCATTCTCACCGACAGCGCACACACCAAGGCGCGGATCCTGCAGATTGACGATCAGAAAATTCGCAGTGATCTGAAAGCCGGTCGCGTGGTAGTTGTAGCGGGCTTCCAGGGTGTTGACGAGCACGGCAACATCACCACCCTCGGGCGTGGCGGTTCGGATACCACCGGCGTGGCCCTGGCGGCGGCCCTCAAGGCTGATGAATGCCAGATCTACACCGATGTGGACGGCGTCTACACCACCGACCCGCGTGTGGTGTCCGTGGCCCAGCGCCTGGACAAGATCACCTTTGAAGAGATGCTGGAAATGGCCAGCCTCGGTTCCAAGGTGTTGCAGATCCGCGCGGTGGAGTTCGCCGGCAAGTACAACGTTCCGCTGCGCGTATTGCACAGCTTCAAAGAGGGTCCGGGCACCCTCATTACTATTGATGAAGAGGAATCCATGGAACAGCCGATCATTTCCGGCATCGCTTTCAATCGCGATGAAGCCAAGCTGACGATCCGTGGCGTGCCAGACACCCCCGGCGTGGCCTTCAAGATTCTGGGCCCTATCAGCGATGCGAATGTAGAAGTCGACATGATCGTGCAGAACGTTTCGCACGATAACACCACCGATTTCACCTTCACCGTGCACCGCAACGAGTACGATGCGGCATTGAAAATCCTGGAGAACACCGCGAGCGAAATTGGCGCCCGTGAAGTGGTCGGCGATACCAAGATTGCCAAGGTTTCGATTGTAGGTGTGGGCATGCGTTCCCATGCCGGCGTTGCCAGCCGTATGTTCGGTGCTTTGGCCAAGGAAAGCATCAATATCCAGATGATCTCCACCTCGGAAATCAAAGTCTCGGTGGTGATCGAAGAGAAGTACCTGGAGCTGGCTGTACGCGCGCTGCATACCGCTTTTGAGCTGGATGCCCCGGCCCGACAGGGCGAGTGAGGCAATGCCAGGAAGGCGCGGTTTACCGCGCCTTTCATTTTTTGTAGGGCGCATGGTCTTTTGCGTGCGTTCGACAATACTTAGGCCGTTAGGGCTATGGCTATCGAGTCGTAGGTCGAACGCCTTTTTTTTGCAGACTGTTGTTCCTGAAATGAAATGCGTGAGGAGAAAGGTATGCTGATTCTGACTCGTCGGTGCGCAGAAAGCCTGATTATCGGTGATGGCGAAATCACCGTGACCGTGCTCGGCGTCAAAGGCAATCAAGTACGTATTGGGGTGAATGCTCCGAAAGAGGTAGCGGTCCACCGCGAGGAAATCTACCTGCGTATCAAGAAAGAGAAGGACGAAGAACCAAGCCTTTAATTTTTATCGTTTTTTATGTTTGCAAACGGGGATGAACGTGGTTAATATACGCCCCGTGTTGCGGAGAGCTGGCCGAGTGGCCGAAGGCGCTCCCCTGCTAAGGGAGTACACCTCAAAAGGGTGTCGGGGGTTCGAATCCCCCGTTCTCCGCCATTATTTGCTTAGTACGTTGCAATCTGGTTTTTTCGCTAAGTTGTTGAAATTAAACGAAAAAATAGCTTTACATAGAGATTGAACGGCCTATAATGCGCGGCAACAAATGCACTCGTAGCTCAGCTGGATAGAGTACTCGGCTACGAACCGAGCGGTCACAGGTTCGAATCCTGTCGAGTGCACCATTTAAGAGTTAGTTGCAGCAATGCAGGTAGCTCGGCTTCAACCAGTTGTGATCTGGTCTAAAAACACAATATGCACTCGTAGCTCAGCTGGATAGAGTACTCGGCTACGAACCGAGCGGTCACAGGTTCGAATCCTGTCGAGTGCACCATACAAACAAAAAGCCCGCCTAGTGCGGGCTTTTTGCCGTCTGGGACTTGTGTGGATTTTTATCTTTTTCTCCTCCTTCATGTGTTTTCCATTCAGGTGATGGCGTCGCAGTTGAATAGGTGCGGCCAATACTCAACTTTGGCTCGCAAGCGCTTGTTCTTTCCAGTTTTTTGACGTTAAAAACGGACGCACGGTGTATCATTGCGCCCGTCAGCCCCGCCGGGGCTTGTGGAATACCTCCATGGACTTACCCAGTAGTTACTCAGTACCCCGTTTTACCAATCATGAATTGACTGATTGATCCTTCCGGCGTGCCCCGCTGCTGGGAGTGGAGTTCGCCTATGACCGAAGTAGAAGTAAAGAAAACTCAAGAAAGCCTGCAGGATCGCCTGGCTCAAGTCATCGAGCTGCTGCAGCGCCAGCGTGTGGTCGAAGATTTCACGCACCGCCAGGATGGTCCGAATAACGACCTCGTCGAGAACCTGGTCCACCGGCAAAACCTCGTCGAGTTGCAACGCAAACTCGATGACCTGCACTCCGCCGACGTTGCCTACATTCTCGAAGCCTTGCCGCTGGATGATCGACTGACCTTGTGGCAGTTGGTCAAGGCTGACCGTGACGGCGACATCCTGCTCGAAGTATCCGACTCAGTCCGTGAAACCCTGATCGCCGACATGGACGATCACGAGCTCCTGGCGGCCGCCAGGGAGATGGATGCTGACGAACTGGCCGACCTGGCCCCAGAGTTGCCGCGTGATGTTGTCCATGAATTGATGGAGGCCCTCGACGGCCAGCAGCGTGAGCGCGTGCGCTCCGCGTTGTCCTATGACGAGGATCAGGTCGGTGCGCTGATGGACTTCGAGATGGTCACCATCCGCGAAGACGTCAGCCTGGAAGTGGTCTTGCGTTACCTGCGCCGGCTGAAAGAGCTGCCGAGTCATACCGACAAACTGTTCGTGGTCGACTATGAAGGCATTCTCAAGGGCGTGCTGCCGATCAAGCGCCTGTTGGTAAACGATCCGGAGAAAAAAGTTGCTGACCTGATGGCCAGCGATACCGTGAGCTTTCACCCGGATGAAGATGCCTACGACGCAGCGCAGGCCTTTGAGCGTTACGACTTGATCTCTGCCCCGGTGGTCGACAAGAACGGCAAGCTGATCGGCCGTCTGACCATCGACGAAATCGTCGACTTGATTCGTGAAGAGAGTGAAACCGAAGTCCTCAACATGGCAGGTTTGCGTGAAGAGGAAGATATTTTTGCGTCAGTCTGGCGTTCCCTGCATAACCGTTGGGCCTGGCTGGCCGTTAACCTGATTACCGCGTTTATCGCCTCCCGCGTGATCGGGCTGTTCGAGGGTTCCATCGAAAAGCTGGTGGCCTTGGCGGCGTTGATGCCGATTGTGGCTGGCATTGGTGGTAACTCGGGTAATCAGACCATCACCATGATCGTGCGCGCCATGGCGCTGGACCAGGTCAGTACCGCTAACTCTTCGCGCTTGCTGCGCAAAGAGTTGGCAGTGGGCCTGATCAATGGCCTGGTGTGGGGTGGGGTGATTGGCGTGGTGGCCTACTTGCTGTACGGCAGTTGGTCCCTGGGTGTGGTCATGACCGCCGCCATGACTCTCAACCTGTTACTGGCTGCCTTGATGGGCGTGTTGATCCCCATGACCCTGGCACGCCTCGGGCGCGATCCAGCCATGGGCGCCAGCGTGATGATTACGGCCATGACCGACAGTGGCGGCTTCTTCATCTTCCTCGGTTTGGCGACGATCTTCTTACTCTGATCTGTCTTGCGCGGGCTCCCTCTGCGTAGCAGCTGGCGAGCCCTGGCGAGGCTTCGGTGTGTCAGGCAGGCTGCAAACGCAGCCACACCAGGGCTCGCCAGCTGCTACGTGATAAACATCTCGGGCCCTCTATAAATCCCAGGCAAAAAAAAGCCAGCACATGGCTGGCTTCGGCTTTCAGTTGCAGATCAATTGGCTTCTGCGGCCGCCTCGACGTCGTGCGCGATAAGCGAGACAAGGGCATTTTGCTGGCGGTGGGAGAGCTGACGAAAACGCTGCAGCAGTTCGCGTTCGTGCAACGACAGCTCGGGGCTGTCCAGACGCATGCTCAGCTCGTCACCCAACGCACCTTCCTGAATAAGGCTCTGCTCCAGGCGCGCGATGATTTCGGAGTTCATGCTGCGGTGATGATTGCGAGCCACCTCGGCAATGCGTTCCCGCATTCCGTCTGGCAGACGTACGACGAACTTGTCAGCCGTACGGCTGGAATAAATTGCCTGTTTCAATGGGCGCATATATTTAACCGGTTAGTTCAGGGGAGCGGTTATTGGAATTGGCCGCAAGATGAGTGTTAAGACAAGACTCACGACCAAAGTTCAACCCGAATTGCAAAGAGGCCGCATCATGCCTCAGATTTGCCAGTTCCTTGGCGTCAATTCTGTGACAAATATTGAACTGCCTGAAGGCTTTATGCCAGCACTCATTTGCATTTTTGCGGACTGGTTGGAAAACTTTTCCACGAGTGATTCCACGAGGGAACTTCCCTTAAGTCCAGGCCACCACAGGGTTTGAGGCCGCACATCCTATAGCAAAGTGGCCTTTTGCCCTTCATTTTAAGACTAGTGGCAATTTGCCGATTTACTAGGACGAAGCGACATAAGGTAGGGGGAGAGCAGAGAAGGGAGGGGTCAGCGTACAACCGGGTCAAATTTGATTCGGCGACCCATGACAAGCGTCAGCAGAAGCAGGCTTGCGAAAACACCGGCAGTAACGAATGCGCTGGTTTGCCCCTCCTGAGAGCTTGCACTCAGGCCCAGAATGCCAGTGGCGATGGTCAGGCACAGAAACAGCCAGGCAAATTTGCTCATGATCAGTGTCCTTAGAAAACCCAGTGTTCAGGTGCAGGCTCGGCCTGGGTGCCTTGAGTCAGGCGTATTGGTGCTTGTGCGTTCGGTGTCATCACGGCCAGTTGCGGGCGTTGTTGCAAGTGGTGGGGGACTGCCTGCTGGCTGATCTGAGCGGGGTCGTTGCTGCCAGTCGATTGAAAGTGGAACATCACCAGTGCAGCCAGGGCGACGGTGTTGAGAGCTAACAGAAGGGCACTGTTCATGGTCATGTTCTCCGTTTAATGCCTTGGCTGGATGGGGCTTGCAGGAGAACTGTTGCAGGTGTCGTGCCAATGTATTAATCCAATTAAATCAATGGTTTGAGTTTGATTTGATGGGGCGGGTGATTGCAATTTGCAATGCTGGCATTTTGGAGGGTTGCATTTTGCACGATCAGGCCAGGTGCCCGTATATGCGGGGCGAAACCGCGATCGCTCCGGTAAGGCTCGGCCTACACTCAAAAAGCCCACGGACGACATGACAAAACCCACTTCGGCCGTTAACATGCACGCCGTCTGTCGCAGTCCCCTTGGCCTGATGGCTGTCATTTGTCTCAGTAGCTCAATTGGATAGAGCATCCCCCTCCTAAGGGGAAGGTTGGCAGTTCGAACCTGCCCTGGGACACCAGATTCGAAGCCCGTAAGAAAGCCTCGCACAGAACCTCCTGGCGGGGCTTTTTTGTGCGTACTCGATCTTTTTGCTCGCGGGTCGAACCTTGCCGCCGATCAAGGTTCACAGCAGGTGCTGTGATGTATTTGTTGCAACGATGTACCTTGCGCGCCATCCGACAGCGTCTGAGCTGTTAAGCAAAATAATCCCCGGAACCAGCGCATGTTGCCTGTCCGGACCCGGTCACCCCGGACTATCATGCCGATAGCCCTGTCTCTCACCGCAAGGAGCCGCTCGGAACGCCGATGCGCCAGATCTGGAAGTCTTTTCGAGCCCTTTATTTCGCCTCCTTGATGATGCTGATTGGCTCCGGCCTGCTCAGTACCTACCTGGCCTTGCGCCTGGCGGCCGACCATGTCGACAGTCTATGGGTGGGTGCGCTGATGGCGGCCAACTACTTTGGCCTGGTACTGGGCGGCAAGATCGGGCATCGCCTGATTGCCCGGGTAGGGCATATCCGTGCCTATGCCACCTGTGCCGGGATTGTCGGTGCGGCGGTGTTGGGCCATGGCCTGATCGATTGGCTGCCGGCCTGGATTGTGCTGCGGATAATCGTGGGTCTGGGAATGATGTGCCAGTACATGGTCATCGAGAGCTGGCTCAATGAGCAGGCAGATGCCAAACAGCGTGGCGTGGTGTTCAGCGGTTATATGATCGCCTCCTACCTGGGGCTGGTATTGGGCCAGTTGATACTGGTAATGCATCCCCAGCTTGGCCTTGAGCTGCTGATGCTGGTGGCGCTGTGCTTCGCCCTGTGCCTGGTGCCGGTGGCCATGACTCGGCGCATTCACCCGGCAGCCTTGCATCCTGCGCCGATGGAGCCGCGCTTCTTTATCAAGCGTGTGCCGCAGTCGCTGAGTACGGTGTTGGGGGCGGGGTTGATCGTCGGTTCGTTCTACGGTCTGGCGCCGCTGTATGCCTCCCAGCAGGGGTTGAGCACCGAACAGGTGGGTCTGTTCATGGGTAGCTGCATTTTTGCCGGGTTGCTGGTGCAGTGGCCGCTGGGCTGGTTGTCGGATCGTTATGACCGCGCGCTGCTGATCCGCTGCTTCGCCTTGTGCCTGGCGGTGGCGGCACTGCCGTTGGCAATCATGACCCAAGTGCCGCTGGAAGTGCTGTTTGTGGCGGGCTTCCTGTGTTCCCTCGTACAGTTTTGCCTGTATCCATTGGCGGTGGCGTTTTCCAACGACCATGTGGAAGGGGATCGTCGGGTATCGCTGACGGCCATGCTGCTGGTTACCTACGGTATCGGCGCCAGTGTCGGGCCGTTGCTGGCGGGTGTGGTGATGAAGCTGTTCGGCAGCCAGATGCTGTACGCATTTTTCAGTCTGTGCGCGCTGATCCTGGTGTGGCGAATCCGGCCTAAGGCGGTGACCAATCTGCACCAGGTGGAAGATGCCCCCCTGCATCATGTGGCAATGCCTGACAGTATGTCGAGTTCACCGCTGGTGGCTGCGCTGGACCCGCGGGTCGACGAGCAGGTGGTGCAGGAGCAGATGCAAACTGTCCCCGATCCCGAGCCGCAGGTCGATCCAGAGCCGCCGACGGATGAGCCCGCTTTCGAAGGGCCACCCGAGCCCCTGGGGCCGGATGAGCATCCCCACGAATTGAGCAGGGCGCGCCCCTGAAAGCAAAAACGGGCAGATCCCAAAGGGTCTGCCCGTTTTTTCTGTGATCGTTAAAGATCAAAAATCGTCGTCTTTGTCGAACCGTCGTGCTTCACGCTGCAGTTGGTACACAAAGCGCTCGACCTGGCGTTGCACCAAACCACTCATGTTGTGGAAGCGCACGCCGGCAAAGGTCGTGTTGATCCTTTCTTCGAAGTGCAGGTATCGCAGTTCGACGGCGGTGGTCATGCTGCCAAACGACAGTGCTGCGATAAAGCGGTCGTAAACCTGGCCCAGTTGCAGGCGCTCGGAAATATCACCTTCAAAACGCAATTTGCAGCCGGTGGCGGAAATATCCAGCAGTTTGCCGTTGACCGGCAGCTGAAGTTTCTCGCCGCCCAGCTCGATATTCACCAGTTGAGCCAGCTTCAGTGCGGCGCGGAACGCGTTGCGGCGCTGATGGTAGACCACTTCGTCCGGCAGGCTGCCGGTATAGATACGGTGGCCGCCTTTTTCGCCGATGGTCAGGGTGCCATTGCTTTCCCAGGCGACGCGTACGCCATCATGGAAACCTTCGATGCGAAAGGGTTCGCCGTTTTCGAGGTGGCGCTCGCCGTCGCGGGGGATCATTTCGTCCAGCGCCAGCATGTTGCTGTCGCGGTTGACATCCACCAGGTAGCTCTGGAAGCGCTGGCTGCGTTCGTGGAAAGTGATGATCAGCGGGTCATGGCTGTCTTGCAGCATCCGCAAGGTGCCGGCGATTTCCAGAGGCGTGGTGAGGACCTTGGGTGGCTGCGGGGCATCTTCCGCATTAAGGGCGTTGAACACGGTTCTTCCATCTCCAGACAAAATACGACTACACGCAAGAACCGGCATTTTGCCAGCATGTGGCGGGCCTTGGATAGGGCGCGCTGTAAACCGGTGTCAGGCTTGGCTGCGGGTGCTTGGCTTGACCAGGCGCGAGGTGGAGCCCTGGGCGTTATAGAGTGCCGGAGGCTCTCCGCCGTGGAGTATACGCAACTGGTTGGCGGTCGTAGCTTGCTGAAGCTGGATCGACTGACCATTAAGCAGGTTGGCTTCCTGGCACTGGGCGAGCAATTGGTTGAGTTCTTTGCTCTGGGCCAGCAGTTGATCGCCGACCGAGGAGTGGCTGGCCAACTGCGCCAGGCCGTCGTGGTCTGCTGGCAGGCCGAGGCTGATGAGGATCTGGCTGCGTTTTTTGCCGTGCTGTTCCAGCAGGACGATCAACGACTGCTTGCGCGCCAGAATTTCTTCCAGCAACGGCATGTCCCGGCCATAGAGGGCCAGTGATTCTTCTTTGAGCAGCTCGAGCAATTGCTGCGTCGGCGCTAGATCATCAATGATCAGTTGAAGCAAATGTTCGTCGTGATGCATGGCTGGCCTTGGGTTTTAAGCGTCCAAAAGCCCTGCGCAGGCCTTTGCCTAGCGCTCGGCTTCGAAGTTAAGCAGCTTGCTGGCTACACGGTTGCTGTCGACTTTATAGCTGCCATCGGCGATCGCCTGCTTCAATTCGGCCACGCGGGCTTTATTGACTACCGGTTGATCGCGCAGCGAGTCAGTGACCTTCTGCAACTGTTGAGCCTCATTGCTCAGGTGTACGGATTCCCCGCTTTGGCTGGCACTGGCCTGTTCTGCCTTGGCGGGCAGCGCCGGGGCCTTGGCTTCTACGCTGTCCTTGGTGCTGGTGGTGCGCGTAGTGCCTGACGTAGTCGGGGCGTTATTCAAACGGCTGAAATCGATGACCATGATAAAAAAAACCTCTGGGTATTTGGACGCTTGCCATGTTTTCGGCAATACCCGGACAAACTTTAGGCGCGAATGACAATAAATCTCCGCACGGGATATCTCGTGCACAGTGTAGGAAAACCCAGCGTCCTGTACCAGTGATCTATAAAGCGACCTCGACTTGCCCTGGGGCTGTCACCCGCGCTTTGATCACGCGGTTGGAGTTGAGGTTCTTGACTCGAATCTGTTCGCTCATGCCGCCGTTGGACAGTGCCTCGCCCGGCATTTTCACATTCAATCCGCCGCTGCTCGCGGAAATCACCACCTGATCGCCCTTGCGGATGACCTCGGCCTGTTCCAGATGCACCAGGGTAATGACCTGATCGGTGACCACTGGTCGGGTCAATTTCTGTCCGATGGCCTGATCCAGGGATGTCAGGTAACCCTGGCTGATCTGGCTGATGTCGCGTTCACGCAGTGCAACGTCCTCGAAAGCGATGATGCCCGTGCGTTTCAGCGGGCGAGCAACCACCACCACATCACGGAACAATTTGACCTGGGCCGGCACGAACACCGTCCAGGGCGAGGCGCCTTCGCAGCGTACCTTTACCGTCACGCGCCCGATCGGTTGGGCGGGGCTTTCCAGGGTCGCTGTCAATTCCTTGTCGCACATGGGCATGCGCAGGCGCGGGTCCAACTGGTTGACCTGGATTTCATAACGCCCCGGCGTCTGTGTGGTCGCCAGATAATCTTCTACAGTGAACTCAAGAAAGCCTTGAGTGACGCCGATAAGTAGATCAGGCAAGGTGACGTTCTCTGCACGGGCCGTGGTGCCCAGGCTGAAGACGAGCAGCGCCAACGGTGCGCAGAGCAATCTGCAAAACCATGTCAGGTGAGGGCGTCGGGAAACTGTCGTTTTAATGTCCATATTCAACAAATAGCAAAGCTCGTGCCGTTTAGTGTTGGGGGCGCGCCGCCCTTGTAGGTATAGCCAAAAGTTTTAGCGTAGGAGTCATGGCATGGCAGGAGTAATGGATTCAGTAAACCAGCGCACACAGCTGGTAGGGCAGAATCGCCTGGAGTTGCTGCTTTTTCGTCTGGATGGCAAGCAGCTGTATGGCATCAACGTATTTAAGGTGCGGGAAGTGCTGCAATGTCCCAAGCTGACGATCATGCCCAAGTCCAGTCCGGTGGTGTGCGGTGTGGCGAATATTCGTGGTGCGACTATCCCGATTCTTGACCTGGCCCTGGCCACCGGTTCGGCTGGCCTGCAGGATCGCGAGAACCCATTCGTGATCATTACCGAGTACAACACCAAGACCCAGGGTTTCTTGGTGCGCTCGGTGGAACGCATCGTCAATATGAACTGGGAAGAGATCCATCCGCCGCCCAAGGGCACTGGCCGCGATCACTACCTCACGGCGGTAACGCGGGTTGATAACCAGTTGGTGGAAATCATCGACGTGGAGAAGATCCTCGCCGAAGTCGCACCCACCTCGGAATCGATTTCCGTGGGTGTGGTGGACGCCGAAACGGCGCACAAGGCCGTCTCGCTGCGTGTGCTCACGGTGGATGACTCCTCAGTGGCGCGCAAACAGGTGACCCGCTGCCTGCAAACCGTCGGCGTGGAGGTTGTGGCGCTCAATGATGGTCGCCAGGCGCTGGATTACCTGCGCAAGCTGGTGGACGAGGGCAAGAAGCCGGAAGAAGAATTCTTGATGATGATCTCTGACATCGAGATGCCGGAAATGGACGGTTACACCCTTACGGCTGAGATACGCAGCGATCCACGCATGCAAAAGCTGCACATCATCCTGCATACTTCGTTGTCGGGCGTATTCAATCAGGCGATGGTCAAGAAAGTCGGTGCCGATGACTTCCTGGCCAAATTCCGTCCTGATGACCTGGCATCCCGGGTAGTCGACCGGATCAAGGCAGCAGATCACAGCTAGGGATTTGTCCCCTGGCGGTCATACGATTTTAGAGGCGGTATCAGTGTCTACGGGTAATTTGGATTTTGAACAGTTCCGGGTCTTCCTGGAAAAAGCCTGTGGCATATTGCTCGGTGAAAACAAGCAATACCTGGTATCCAGCCGTCTTAACAAACTGATGGAGCAGCAGGGCATCAAGTCCCTGGGCGAGTTGGTTCAACGGATCCAGGGGCAGCCGCGCAGTGGCCTCAAGGAGATGGTGGTCGATGCCATGACCACCAACGAAACCCTGTGGTTTCGCGACACCTACCCCTTTGAAGTGCTCAAGAGCAAAGTGCTGCCGGAGGCCATCAAGGCCAGCCCGGGCCAGCGCCTGCGTATCTGGTCGGCCGCCTGCTCCTCAGGACAGGAACCGTACTCGATTTCGATGTCCATCGATGAGTTCGAGCGGACCAACATGGGCCAGCTTAAAGCCGGGGCGCAAATCGTCGCCACCGACCTGTCAGGCACCATGCTCACCAACTGCAAGACCGGCGAGTACGACAGCCTGGCCCTGGGCCGTGGTTTGTCCCAGGAACGCCTGCAACGTTACTTCGACCCGAAAGGGGCGGGGCGATGGGCGGTCAAAGCGCCGATCAAGAGTCGCGTGGAGTTTCGCTCGTTCAACCTGCTCGACAGCTACGCCAGCCTGGGCAAGTTCGACATGGTGTTCTGCCGCAATGTGCTGATCTACTTCTCGGCCGAGGTGAAGAAAGACATCCTGTTGCGCATCCACGGCACCCTCAAGCGTGGCGGTTACCTATTCCTCGGTGCATCCGAGGCGCTCAATGGCCTGCCGGATCATTTCCAGATGGTGCAGTGCAGCCCTGGGATCATCTACCAGGCCAAATGATAATGTGGGAGGGGGCTTGCCCCCGATAGTGGTGTATCAGTGATAGAGACATCAACTGATCAACCGCTATCGGGGCAAGCCCCCTCCCACATTTGTTTCTGCGACAAAGTTGAAGAAAGCGGCAAACCCCATTGCCGCTTTACTGGCGCCACGCGGAAGCCCATTGCCGCTTTTCTGGCATTGCCGCCCGGCAAGCTCCGCGCAACCCCTTGATTTACTGTGTTTTCAGATATTGGCATGCGCCTTGCTATAACCCTGTTAACGAACAGCAGGTCAGCCTAAAGGTTTCCGCCATGAGCATCAGCTTCGATAAAGCGCTCGGTATCCACGAACAAGCCCTGGGCTTCCGCGCCCAGCGTGCCGAAGTCCTGGCCAACAACATTGCCAACGCCGACACCCCGAACTACAAGGCTCGGGACCTGGACTTCTCCGCCGTGCTCGCCGCACAGCAGGACAAGACCAAGAACGGCACCTTCGCCTTGAACATGACCAATAGCCGTCATATCGAAGCGCAAGGCCTGAGCAGTGGGGACGAGTCGCTGCTGTATCGCACGCCGATGCAGCCGTCGATCGACCAGAACACCGTCGACGCCCAGCTGGAGCAATCGGCCTACGCCGAGAACTCGGTGAACTTTCAGGCCAGCTTTACCCTGCTCAACAGTAAATTCAAAGGGCTGATGTCAGCCCTGCGTGGAGAGTAAGCCATGTCCCTGTCCAGTGTTTTCAATATTGCCGGCAGTGGCATGAGCGCGCAGACCACGCGCTTGAACACCGTCGCCAGTAACATCGCCAACGCCGAGACCGTGTCTTCGAGCATCGACCAGACCTACCGCGCCCGTCACCCGGTGTTCGCCACCATGTTCCAGGGCGGCCAGAGCGGTGGCAGCGATTCGCTGTTCCAGAACCAGGATGCCGCCGGCCAGGGCGTGCAGGTGCTCGGTGTGGTCGAAGACCAGAGCAACCTCGAGGCCCGTTACGAGCCGAACCATCCTGCCGCGAACGAAAAGGGTTATGTCTATTACCCCAACGTCAACGTGGTCGAGGAAATGGCAGACATGATTTCCGCCAGCCGCTCGTTCCAGACCAACGCGGAAATGATGAACACCGCCAAAACCATGATGCAGAAGGTCCTGACCCTGGGTCAGTGATAAGGGGCGCCAAATAATGGCCATCGTTGATACCACGACCAATTCGGCAGTCCAGGACCTTTTTAACTCCAAGGTCAAGACCGCTACAGACAACACCACCGTCGCCGACGCTACCAAGACCGCGACGGGCAGCCAGTCCCTGGGCAAGGACGCGTTCCTGCAACTGCTGGTGACCCAACTGAAAAACCAGGACCCGCTGTCGCCTCAGGACAACGGCGCGTTCGTGGCTCAGCTGGCGCAATTCAGCAGCCTGGAAGGCATCAACACCCTGAACGACTCGGTGAATGCGATCTCCAGTAATTTCAGCTCGTCGCAAGCGCTGCAGGCATCGTCTCTGGTAGGACGTTCGATCATCACCCAGACCAACAAGGCCTTGGTGGACACGAGCAAGAGCATGACCGGTTCGGTGGCGGTGACTGCGGCGACGGGCAACGTTGCCATCAAGATCACTGACAAAGACGGCAATGTGGTCCGCACCATAGATATGGGTGCCCAGAGTGCGGGTAACTCCGACTTCATCTGGGATGGCAAGAGCGACAACGGTGAGGTCGCCCCAGCCGGCACCTACACCTTTGCGGCGACGACCAAGAACGACAAGGGCGAATCGGTGGCCATGGCGACTTCGTTGCCGGCAACGGTGACCAGCGTGACGTTGAGCAAGACCGGCGGCGAAATGCTGCTGAACCTTGCAGGTGGCATGGGCAGCGTCAAGCTGTCGCAAATTCAGACTATCGGTACATAGAGCCGGCTAATATACGGCAGAGGGAGAGAAACATGTCTTTTAACATCGGCCTTAGCGGCCTCTATGCGGCCAACAAACAACTGGACGTGACCGGCAACAACATCGCCAACGTCGCGACCACTGGCTTCAAGTCGTCCCGTGCGGAATTCGCGGATATCTACGCCGCGTCCAAACTGGGCACCGGCCAGAACAGCATCGGCAACGGTGTGAACCTGGCAGCGGTGTCCCAACAGTTCACCCAGGGCGACGTCAACGGCAGTGGCGGCATCCTGGACATGGCGATCCAGGGCGGCGGCTTCTTCGTGCAGAAAGGTAGCGACGGCTCGCTGGAGTACACCCGCAGCGGTGCTTTCCGTGCCGATAAAGACGGCTATATCACTAACAATACCGGTACCTCGCGCTTGCAAGGCTACGCGGCGGACGATGAGGGCAAAATCATCAAGGGCGGTCTGACCGACCTGCAATTGAACCTGTCGAACCTGCCGCCGAAGGCGTCTACCAAGGTGGACTCCACCAGTAACCTGAACTCCTCGGAACCGGTGATCAACCAGACGCTCAAGCCATTCGACCCGACGGACACCAGTACCTTCACCACCCAGTACAGCACCACCTTGTACGATGCCCAAGGCAACGCACACCCGATGGTGCAATACCTGGTGAAAACAGACGGCAACAAGTGGAACGCCTACACCCTGATTGATGGCCGTAACCCAGACGGTTCGCCGCCGACGGGCGGCACCCCGGCCACCCCACCGGTACCGTCGACGCTGGCCTTTGACGGTTCGGGCACGCTCACCAGTGTCACGACGGGCGGTGTGGCCAATAACACCCTGACCATTACCGGCTGGGTCCCCGGTACAGTGACCGATGGTGTTTGGACGGCAAACGGTGCGACGGCGAACCCAGCGGGAATCGCCATCAACATGGCCAACATCACCCAGCACAACTCGGCCAGCTACCGTAACCCTCCGATCACCGATGGCTACGCCACCGGCCAGATCACCGGCCTGAAAATCGATGGCAATGGCGTAATGTTCGCCACGTTCAGCAACCAGCAGAGCAAGGCCATCGGCCAGATCTCCCTGGCCAGCTTCAACAACGAGCAGGGCCTGCAGCCAGCCGGCGGCACCACCTGGAGAGAGACCTTCGCCTCGGGCCAGCCAGGTTACGATACTCCGCAATCCGGTACCCTGGGTTCGATCGTGGCCAACTCCCTGGAGAACTCCAACGTCAATCTGACCAACGAGCTGGTGGACCTGATCAAGGCCCAGAGCAACTACCAGGCGAACGCCAAGACCATCTCCACCCAGAGCACCATCATGCAGACCATCATTCAGATGACCTGATGCTGTTGGTCTGACCCCCAAAAAGAAAGAACCCCTCGGCCGAGGGGTTTTTTTTTGCATTGATTTTTTGGAGGGGCTGCCTGCTCAAGAAGTCGCACGTTTTGATGGAACTGCCTACACCTTTTGCTCCACCCATTGGGCCATAGGTCTGTAAAGGGCGACGGCTATGTGGGGCGGATTGATATCGGGCAACAGGGATCAGGTGTATTGGCATGGTGGAACGGGTGCACCGCGCACCGAGGAAACCCAAGACAGCATAACTAAAGATAAGGACGCCGTTTTAAAACTACTCAAGGAACTGGAGGAGGCTCAGAAAACCTCCAAGAACCAAACTGTTCAAGACTTGCGTGACAAGCTGAATGATTTGCGCAAGAAGTTGGGGGAGGAGAAGTTCAAGGAGATTATTGAGCAGCTAAAGAAAGACGTGCCTAACAGTTGGCTTGAGTTTATGAAGGCACTGTTTCCTGAGCTGTTTCCAGATGACGTATCTACTGATGCTGAATCGCAGGCAGGTCGCGGGGGAGGTGTCGGTGGTTCAGGTGGTGGCGGTGGTGGACGCGGTCGCTACGAGGGCGGGGGGGTAGACCGTGGGGGCTTAGCGTTAGGAGAGAGGATGGGTAACTTGCCGGTCACGGCGGGAACTCATCAAACCAATTTCGAGCCGGGTAGCTACAAACCTGGTGAAATGCCGAAAGATCTTTTTTCCGGTGCTTATCAGGGGCAAGCAGGCAATTGCGGAGCTATCTCGGCCTGTAAGGCGATGATTGCGCAGTATGGGCCGGCGGGTGTGTTTAAAGATATCAAGCGCGATTCGGCGGGCAATTATGATGTAACCCTCAAAGACGGCAAGCATGTCCGGGTTACACAAGCGCAGTACCGTGAGTCAGCAGCAAAGGCTCAACTATGGGGACAGGATCCCAAGTTGCTTGGGTTTATGAATCTTATGTTGGCCGTGAACAACGTTCAGGCAATGAACCAGCGTAACGATGGGGTTTCCGGGAGAAGTTTCAGCGAAGCCATTGACAGCATCAATGATGGGGAGTGGGCTAAGGAGACTTTTGATCGGTTGGGCTATAAAAATCTTGTTGAGAGAGTCAGTCCTTCTGAATTGGCCAGTGGCAGGCCCGGTACCTTGGACAACTCGACACATTCGGTGGCGGTAATGGGCCGTAGTGAGGATCGATGGGGTACGAGATTCCGCGATACACGCACTGATCCCAATTTGATTGCCTGGGGCTTTAAGCGGGGATATGCGTAAGTAAGAAGAGAGATTTTTTGCAAAAAAAAGCCCTCTGTAAGCCTGGTTGAAGTCCTGGACTTACAGGGGGCTGGCTGTTTCAGATAGTTAAACCTGAAAGTGCCTCAGCTTACTGGCAAGCTTCGCAATCCGGCTCGTCGATCGCGCAGGCCTTTGGCACGGGGGCCGGGCCGGCCGGTGCGGCGAGCACCGAATCATCACCATGGTTGCCGCTGGAAACAGCGTTCAGCTTACCGGTGTTGATGGTCGATTTCTCGGTGCTGGTCGCGGCCAGGGCACGGAGGTAGTAAGTGGTTTTCAGGCCACGGTACCAGGCCATGCGGTAGGTCACGTCGAGCTTCTTGCCCGATGCGCCGGCGATGTACAGGTTCAGCGACTGAGCCTGGTCGATCCACTTCTGGCGTCGGCTGGCGGCGTCGACGATCCACTTGGTGTCCACTTCGAACGCCGTCGCGTAGAGCTCTTTGAGTTCCTGCGGGATGCGCTCGATCTGCTGCACGGAACCGTCGTAGTACTTCAGGTCGTTGATCATGACCGAGTCCCACAGGCCGCGGGCTTTCAGGTCGCGGACCAGGTACGGGTTGATCACGGTGAATTCGCCCGACAGGTTCGATTTCACATACAGGTTCTGGTAGGTCGGTTCGATCGACTGCGATACGCCAGTGATGTTGGCGATGGTCGCGGTCGGTGCGATGGCCATGATGTTGGAGTTACGAATGCCTTTCTGCACACGGGCACGTACCGGTGCCCAGTCCAGGGATTCGTTCAGGTCAACGTCGATGTACTTCTGGCCACGCTGCTCGATCAGGATCTGTTGCGAATCCAGCGGCAGGATGCCCTTGGACCACAGCGAGCCCTGGAACGTCTCGTAGGCGCCGCGCTCGTCGGCCAGGTCGCAGGAAGCCTGGATCGCGTAGTAGCTGACCGCTTCCATGGACTTGTCGGCGAACTCGACCGCCGCATCCGAACCGTAAGGAATGTGCTGCAGGTACAACGCGTCCTGGAAGCCCATGATGCCGAGGCCGACCGGACGGTGCTTGAAGTTGGAGTTCTGCGCCTGTGGCACCGAGTAGTAGTTGATGTCGATAACGTTATCGAGCATGCGTACGGCGGTGTTGACGGTGCGCTCCAGCTTGGCGGTGTCCAGCTTGCCGTTGACGATGTGGTTCGGCAGGTTGATCGAGCCCAGGTTGCAAACGGCGATCTCGTCCTTGTTGGTGTTCAAGGTGATCTCGGTGCACAGGTTCGAGCTGTGGACCACGCCCACGTGCTGCTGCGGGCTGCGCAGGTTGCATGGGTCCTTGAAGGTCAGCCATGGGTGGCCGGTTTCAAACAGCATGGACAGCATCTTGCGCCACAGGTCTTTGGCCTGGATGGTCTTGAACAGCTTGACCTTGCCAGGGTACTCGGTGAGGGCTTCGTAGTACTCGTAGCGCTCTTCGAAGGCCTTGCCGGTCAGGTCGTGCAGGTCCGGCACTTCGGATGGCGAGAACAGGGTCCACTTGCCGTCATCGAAGACGCGCTTCATGAACAGGTCAGGGATCCAGTTGGCGGTGTTCATGTCGTGGGTACGACGACGGTCATCACCGGTGTTCTTGCGCAGCTCGATGAACTCTTCAATGTCCATGTGCCAGGTTTCCAGGTAGGCACACACTGCGCCTTTGCGCTTGCCGCCCTGGTTGACCGCTACGGCGGTGTCGTTCACGACTTTCAGGAACGGTACAACGCCCTGGGACTTGCCGTTGGTGCCCTTGATGTACGAACCCAGTGCACGCACTGGTGTCCAGTCGTTGCCCAGGCCACCGGCGAATTTGGACAACATGGCGTTGTCGTGGATCGCGTGGTAGATGCCCGACAGGTCATCCGGCACGGTGGTCAGGTAGCAGCTCGACAGCTGTGGACGCAGGGTGCCGGCGTTGAACAGGGTCGGTGTGGACGACATGTAGTCGAAGGACGACAGCAGGTTGTAGAACTCGATTGCACGGTCTTCTTTGTGCTTCTCTTCGATCGCCAGGCCCATGGCCACGCGCATGAAGAACACTTGCGGCAGTTCGAAGCGGATACCGTCCTTGTGGATGAAGTAACGGTCGTACAGGGTTTGCAGGCCCAGGTAGGTGAACTGCTGGTCGCGCTCGTGGTTGATCGCCTTTCCGAGTTTTTCCAGGTCGAAGGTGGCCAGGACCGGGTTCAGCAATTCGAATTCGATACCCTTGGCGATATAGGCAGGCAGCGCCTTGGCGTACAGGTCGGCCATTTCGTGGTGGGTGGCGCTGTCGGCCACGCCCAGGAAGCCCAGACCTTCGGCACGCAGGGTGTCCATCAGCAGGCGCGCGGTCACGAACGAGTAGTTCGGCTCGCGTTCAACCAGGGTACGGGCGGTCATCACCAGGGCGGTGTTGACGTCGGTCAGGGCCACGCCGTCGTACAGGTTCTTCAGGGTTTCGCGCTGGATCAGGTCACCGTCGACTTCTTCCAGGCCTTCGCAGGCCTCGGTGATGATGGTGTTCAGGCGGCCCAGGTCCAACGGGGCAAAGCTGCCGTCGGCCAGGGTGATGCGGATCGAGGGGTGCGCTTGCACGGCGGCTTCTTCGGCCGGGGTGCGGACGGCACGTTCCTTGGCGCGCGAATCGCGGTAGATCACGTAGTCGCGGGCCACTTTCTGCTCGCCGGCACGCATCAGGGCCAGTTCGACCTGGTCCTGGATTTCTTCGATGTGGATGGTGCCGCCCGACGGCATGCGACGCTTGAAGGTCGCGGTGACCTGTTCGGTCAGGCGGGCAACGGTGTCGTGGATGCGCGACGAGGCAGCAGCGGTGCCGCCTTCAACTGCAAGAAACGCTTTGGTGATAGCGACGGTGATTTTGTCATCGGTGTAAGGAACGACAGTGCCGTTACGCTTGATCACGCGCAATTGGCCAGGTGCAGTGGCGGACAGATCCATATTCGAATCAGCGGCCTGCGGCACGGAGCCTTGCGGGTTCTCGCGAGTTGTGTCGGTTTGCATGGGGGGTTGTCTCCACATTTCTATATTTATTTGGGCACCATCACGGTGCCCACCGTTCCGTCCTGAAGCACTTACAGCAGGCCTGGGCCTGGCATAACAACTTCGGGACAGGAGGAAGGGAGCTGATCGCGCCGCTTCCATGCCGAAGTCTTCGGTTCGGGGCTCAAACGCCCTTGGCCGTATTTCTGGTGGGTGACAGTTGCCAGGTTCAAGCACTGCAACACCCGTACCGTTTTCCGCTGTTGGAGCTGGAAAACGGCTGCCATCCGCTTGAGCGGTTTGGGCTTTCAAAAAATGCTTGGATTAGACCAAACAGGAGCAAGAAAGGGCTTGAGTTTCTTGTCTGATTTGTGTTGGGTCTTTTCGCTGAAAACCCTACATGTAGGGTTTTTTTAGCGCCGAGCTACAAGATAATGCGTTTTGGGGGGCTTAGCAACGTACTGCCTGTGGATAACGTTGTGGGTAAAATGTGTATGAAACGTGGAACACCCGTGTAGGCCGCAGCACTGCTGGATTCGGCCGTTTGTCACTGAATATTCCAAGTTGAAAACAGCCGGTTGGATTTTTGAGGGCGCGAACCCTATCACAGAAAAGCGCGATCACCGAATGGATTTCCCGGCTTGTGCGAGTGGGCTTGACCATGGCTACAATCGGCCTTTGTTATGCCCTCAAAACATTACAAATAAGGTGTGGCCTGCTCGGCCAACGCATCCCTTTATAACAACGAGGTTCACCCGTGGAGCAAGAAGCCTGGCAAATCCTGATCGTCGAGGACGACGAGCGACTCGCCGAGTTGACCCGCGATTACCTGGAGAGCAACGGCCTGCGGGTCTGCGTGGAAGGTGATGGCGCCCTCGCCGCGGCGCGGATCGTCGCCGAGCAACCGGACCTGGTGATCCTCGATCTGATGCTGCCCGGCGAAGACGGCCTGAGCATTTGCCGCAAAGTGCGCGAACGCTACGACGGCGTGATCCTGATGCTCACCGCCCGCACCGACGACATGGACCAGGTGCTCGGCCTGGACATGGGTGCCGACGACTACGTGTGCAAACCGGTGCGCCCGCGTCTGTTGCTCGCGCGTATCCAGGCCCTGTTACGCCGCAGTGAGGCGGCGGAACCCGCCAGCGTGGAAAGCCAGCGGCGCCTGCAATTCGGCCCGCTGGTGGTGGACAACGCCCTGCGCGAAGCCTGGCTGCAGGGTGAAGGTATCGAGTTGACCAGTGCCGAGTTCGACCTGCTGTGGCTGCTGGTGGCGAATGCCGGGCGGATCCTGTCCCGCGAAGAAATCTTTATCGCCCTGCGCGGCATCGGCTACGACGGCCAGGACCGCTCCATTGATGTGCGCATCTCACGGATTCGCCCGAAAATCGGCGATGACCCGATCCACCCACGGCTGATCAAGACCATCCGCAGCAAAGGCTATCTGTTCGTCCCTGAAGCCGCTGCCGATATGCCGTTGTGAACTCGATCTTCCTGCGTATCTATGGCGGCATGTGCGCGGCGCTGATTCTGGTGGCGCTGCTCGGCGTGCTGGCCCTGCACCTGCTCAACGAGGTGCGCAGTGGCCAATACCGCGAGCGCCTGGCCCACGGCACCTTTGCCTTGATGGGCGATAACCTGCAGCCCATGAGCGCCATCGAGCGCCAGCGCGCCCTGGCGGTGTGGGAGCGTTTGCTCGGTATTCCCCTGGAATTACGCAGCCTCACCGATGCCCAGTTGGACCTCAGCCAGCGCACGCGCCTGCAACGCGGCCAGGTGTTGGTGGAGCAGACCGGCCCCCACGCTGCCCGGGTGTTGCGCCTGGTCAGCGATAAGGAACAGTGGGTGCTTACGGGAGAGGTGCAGCAGATCAGCGAGCAACTGGCCCGCGCGACCATTTACCTGCTGGCCGACGAATTGGTGCGATTCCCCGTGGCCGAGCAGCCGCAACGGCTGGCGGATATAAAGGAAGCCAAGGGCTTTGGTTTCGAAATGCACCTGATGACCCTCGATCAGGCTGATATGGACGACGACCAACGCCGCCGCGTATCGGAGGGCGATACGGTCATGGCCCTGGGCAAGGGCGGCGATTCGATCCGCGTGTTTGCCGGTATGGTCGGAACACCCTGGGTGCTGGAGCTCGGCCCGCTGTATCAGATGAGTCCGTACCCGGCGCAATGGCTGGTCCTGATCGCCTTGATCGGCCTGACCCTGATCGGCCTGATTGTCTATTTATTGGTGCGTCAGCTTGAACGCAGGCTTCGAGGCCTGGAAGCCGCCGCCACGCGCATCGCCAAAGGCAATCTCGAGGTGCGTGTGCCAGCCCGGGGTGCCGACTCGGTGGGGCGCCTGGCGGCGGCCTTTAATGGCATGGCCGAGCACCTGCAGCAACTGCTGGCAATCCAGCGCGAACTGGTGCGCGCGGTGTCCCATGAACTGCGCACACCGGTGGCACGCCTGCGCTTCGGCCTGGAGATGATCGGCGACGCTGCCACGCCCGAAGCGCGGAGAAAGTACCTGGAAGGCATGGACAGTGATATCCAGGATCTCGATGGGCTGGTGGATGAAATGCTCACTTACGCAAGGCTTGAGCAGGGTGCGCCGGCGTTGATTTTCCAACGGGTTGATCTCGATGCGCTGCTTGACCAGGTGATAGGCGAATTATCGCCACTGCGTCCGCAGGTGAACGTGGCCAGGGGTATTTGCCTGTCGTCGGCACATTGGGACGACGCTTGGGTCGATGCCGAGCCGCGCTACTTGCACCGCGCCCTGCAAAACCTGGTGAGCAACGCCATGCGCCACGCTCAGGGCCAGGTGCTGATCAGTTATCAGGTGGGCCAGGTGCGCTGTCGCATTGATGTGGAGGACGACGGACCCGGTGTACCGGAAAGTGCCTGGGAGCGTATTTTCACCCCGTTCCTGCGCCTGGACGACAGCCGCACACGTGCCTCGGGCGGGCACGGGCTGGGGTTGTCGATTGTGCGGCGCATCATTTATTGGCACGGCGGGCGGGCGTTGATCAGCAAGAGCAACAACCTGGGCGGAGCGTGCTTCAGCCTGAGTTGGCCCCGGGATCAAGATAAACTCTGATGGCGGTGTATCAAGCGCTGATGGCAACCAGGCTCAACAACTGCCCCTCATTCAGCGCAAACTGCGCGGTAAGGGCCTTGCCGTGGCACCACTCGCTGGACAGGTCGGTGAGCAAGCGCAAGCGCACATGCCCGGCCTCCGACCACTCCAGCACCTCGGCATGCTCAAAATAGAAGCGCTTCTGCACGATCGGGTAGAGCGCCTTGAACAAACTCTCCTTGACCGAAAACGTCAGCGTCACCAGCAAGGCGATCTGCTCTCGCGGCAGGTCAGCCATACGCTGCAGTTCTTGCGCAGTCAGAATCTCCCCGGCCAGGCGCTCTGCCCGTTCCAGGCTCAGTACATTCTCCAGGTCCATCCCCAGCCCGCGCCATTGCGCCTTGTGCCCGACAATCGCGGCAGCATGCCCGGTGCTGTGGGTAATGGAGCCACTGATATGGGCGGGCCACACCGGTGCGCGGTCTTCGCCGATCGCCGGGATGCAGTTAATGTGATCGAGCTGTTGCAGGGCCGCGCGCGCGCACAGGCGGCCGGCGAGAAACTCGGCCTGACGCTTGGCCACCGAGCGCTGGATGCTTGCCGGTGGCGGCACGGCGCAGTGCTGGAAGTCGCCGGGTGCCAGCAATGCGGGGTCGAACCGAGTGCTGAGAAACACCGTGCCCGGCAAGGGTTCGGGCAGCGGCCAATGGGCGTCGAGTGGGGTGCAGCAAGCGGGTAGGGGCGTCATGGGGCGGTATTTTGCCGAGTTGATGCACAAGAGGATAGCCCGCCGTGGTTCAGGTGAGGTTCAGAGCCTGTTCAGGGGGAGTTCAGGGGCGCCTGCGTAGTCTGGCCTCACAGCCAAACGCGTAATGAGGTAACACCATGACTGCGATCAAAAAGCTGATGTTGGCGTTAACCATGCTCAGTGCTACCGCTGGGGTTCAGGCCTCCGAGGGTGCCTTTGCTGCATTCGGCCGTGAGAAAACCAAGAAATCCAGCATCGTGATGCAGCGTGTCAGTATCGAAGACGTCGGCAGTCAGCCCGCGCCCTGGGGCCGGTCTCTGGGCCAGGCCACCCCGCAGCCGAGCTATCGCGCCGGCTATGAACACCTGACCGGCCAGTTCAACGGCATTAAACTGCGCCCGCAAGACCTGCAGGGCCGCTATGATATCCCTCTGTCGGACAGTTGATTTGCTTTGGAGAGCCTTATGAAATTGCTGGTGGTGGAAGATGAGGCGCTGCTGCGTCATCACCTATTTACCCGCCTGACCGACAGCGGCCACGTGGTCGAAGCCGTGGCCAATGCCGAAGAGGCCCTGTACCAGACCGGTCAATTCAACCATGACCTGGCGATCATCGACCTCGGCCTGCCTGGCATGGGCGGCCTGGACCTGATCCGCCAACTGCGCAGCCAGGCCAAGACCTTTCCGATCCTGATCCTCACCGCGCGCGGCAACTGGCAGGACAAGGTCGAAGGCCTGGCCGCCGGTGCCGACGACTACGTGGTCAAGCCGTTCCAGTTCGAAGAGCTGGAGGCGCGGATGAACGCCTTGCTGCGCCGCTCCAGCGGGTTTACCCAGTCGACCATCGTCGCCGGGCCCTTGCTGCTGGACCTCAATCGCAAGCAAGCGTCCCTCGATGAACAGCCCCTGGCATTGACCGCCTATGAATATCGCATCCTCGAATACCTGATGCGCCATCACCAGCAGGTCGTCGCCAAGGACCGTCTGATGGAGCAGCTCTACCCCGACGACGATGAGCGCGATCCGAATGTGATTGAAGTGCTGGTCGGCCGCCTGCGCCGCAAGCTGGAAGGCCCTGCGGGGTTCAAGCCGATCGACACCGTGCGCGGCCTGGGCTACCTGTTCAATGAGCGCTGCCGTTGATTCGCTCGCTACGTGTGCGCTTGATGCTGGCGGCCGCCACCCTGGCCGTGCTGTTTATGCTGGGCCTGTTGCCCGCCATGCAGGGCGCGTTCAGCCTGGCATTGCAGGATTCCATCGAGCAGCGCCTGGCGTCGGACGTCACCACACTGATCTCCGCCGCGCGGGTGGAAAACAATCGCCTGCAGATGCCGGCGCAGTTGCCGGATGAACGCTTCAACCTCACCGATAGCCGGTTGCTCGGCTATATCTATGACCGCGAAGGCCACCTGGTGTGGCGTTCGCGGGCAACCCGGGACGAAAACATCAACTATAAGCCGCGCTATGACGGGCGCGGCAACGAGTTTGCGCGGATTCGCGAGGCTGACGGCCAGGAGTTCTTCGTCTACGACGTCGAGGTCAAACTGCTCGGCGGCAAGAGCGCGGCGTTCAGTATCGTGGCCCTGCAACCGGTGCGCGAATACCAATTGACCCTCGAAGGCCTGCGCGAAAACCTTTACCTGGGCTTTGGCGCGGCACTTCTGGTACTGCTGACCTTGCTGTGGTTGGGCCTGACCTGGGGCCTGCAAGCCCTGCGGCGGTTGAGCCAGGAGCTTGACCAGATCGAAGGCGGTACCCGCGAAAGCCTCTCCGAACAACACCCTCGCGAATTGCTGCGTCTCACGGGCTCCCTTAACCGCCTGCTGCACAGCGAGCGCGAGCAGCGAACGCGTTACCGAGATTCCCTCGATGACCTGGCCCACAGCCTGAAAACGCCGCTCGCTGTGTTGCAAAGCGTGAGCGAAGACATGGCGCAACGCCCGGAAGATCGTGATCAGGCCTGGGTGCTGCAATCCCAGATCGAGCGCATGAGCCAGCAGATCAGCTACCAGTTGCAGCGTGCGAGCCTGCGCAAAAGCGGCCTGGTGCGCCATCAGGTGCGCCTGGAGCCGGTGTTGCAAAGCCTCTGCGATACCCTGGGCAAGGTCTACCGCGACAAGGCCGTCACGGTGGCCTTTGAGTTGCCGGACGAATGCGATGTACCGATCGAGAAGGGCGCCCTGCTTGAATTGCTCGGCAACCTGCTGGAAAACGCCTATCGGCTGTGCCTGAGTGAAGTGCGCATCAGCCTGGTGGAAAATCCTGAAGGCATCGAGTTGTGCATCGAGGACGACGGCCCCGGAGTGCCGCCGGACCAGCGTGCCCGGATTCTGCAACGGGGCGAGCGCTTGGACCGTCAGCATCCGGGGCAGGGGATCGGGTTGGCGGTGGTCAAGGACATCATAGAAAGCTACGGCGCGCGACTGACGCTGGGGGATTCACCGCTGGGTGGCGCGGCGTTCAAGATTCACTTTCCGTCTGTGTGATCTTTGGTGGCTGGGCTGGCCCTATCGGGGGCAAGCCCCCTCCCACAGTTTGAATTTATTCACGCATCAAACTTTGTAAACATAGTCAAAGGTGGGAGGGGGCTCGCCCCCGATGAGGCCCTCACAAACGACGCAGCGCTAACTCTCCTGCGCCCGATAGTCTCCCGGTGTCAGCCCAGTCCACTTCTTGAACGCCCGATGAAACGCCGACGGTTCGGAGAACCCCAGCTGCTCGGCGATCTCCTGCAAGGACAGATCCGCCCGCCCCAGGTGGTAGATGGCGATGTCCCGCCGCAATTCATCCTTGAGCGCCTGAAAGCTGGTGCCTTCTTCGCGCAAATGTCGACGCAGGGTTTGCGGGCTGACGTGCAAGTGCCGAGCGACGGCTTCCAGGTCTGGCCAAGGCGTGCGGTCGCGGCTTAACAACCGGCGTAACTGGCTGCTCAAGCTGTCTCCTTCATCCGGGCGTGACAGCAGGTCGGCGGGGGAGCGCTCAAGGAAATGCTTGAGGGTGCGCTCGTCCTGCAACAGCGGCAGGCTCAGGTAGCGGGCGGGAAACACCAGGCTGCTGTGCGGGGCACCGAACACCTGGGCGCAGGGAAATAGCAGGTCATATTCAGCGGCGTGGGTCGGCATCGGGTAGCTGAACGTGGCCTGTTGCAAACGAATGCGCTGGCCGATCAGCCAACTGCCCAGGCGGTGCCAGATCACCAGCAGGCATTCGCTGAGGAAGTGATCCGGGTCCCACAGTTGAGAATCATCCAGGATCAAACGGGCCATTTCGCCTTCCCGTGTCAGATGCCAGCGCGGGCCTTGTGGGAATAGGCTGTAAAATAACAAGCCGCGCTCCAGAGCCTTCTCCAGGGTGCGGCAGTGGATCAGCGCATGGCACATCATGGCGAAGGTGCCGCGTTTGCTCGGCCCGTCGGCGAACCCCAGGTATTCATCGTCCAGTGCCAGCCAGAGCATTTGCAGCAGCCGGGTAAATTGCTCGGGTGCAATGCGGGCGCGGGGTTCGGTCAACAGTTCCGGGGTGATACCCAGCTGTTGCAACAGGCCCGAATAGTCGTAACCGGCTCGACGCGCACCGCCGAGGGCTGCCCGGGCGTAATGACTGGCGATGGTACGTTCACGCATGCGGGGCCCTCGTCCATGGAATGGCGGATGGTAGTCATCACCTGGCAGGGCGACAAGGCGGATATCCGCCAAATTGTAGGACGGGATTGGGCGGTGCGGCGGAAATCCGCCAGCTGATTCGGCACTTTAGTGGGTGCTTTAAAATCCGCAGCCCTGATGTCTTAAGGCCCTCAGGGATTTTCAGCAAAGTGGCACGGCGTTTGCGATAAGGATTACAGCGCAGGCCTGGTCCTACAGGCTTCGCAAACAACAAATCCCTCCAGTGCAGGAGGGTTCGCAATTCAAGTGTCGTGGGCAATGGCGGATATTTGCCACACGGGACGATTGAGGAATTTTGCAATGACGACTCGTCAGCCAATCTACAAATCCCTGTATTTCCAGGTGATCGTTGCAATCGTTATCGGTATTTTGCTCGGTCATTTCTACCCGCAGACCGGTGTGGCGCTCAAGCCACTGGGTGACGGCTTCATCAAGCTGATCAAAATGGTCATTGCCCCGATCATCTTCTGCACCGTTGTCAGCGGCATCGCCGGCATGCAAAGCATGAAATCGGTCGGCAAAACCGGCGGCTATGCGCTGCTGTACTTCGAAATCGTTTCCACCATCGCACTGCTGATCGGCCTGATTGTGGTGAACGTTGTGCAACCGGGCGCCGGTATGCACATCGACGTAGCGACCCTGGACGCTTCCAAAGTCGCGGCCTACGTCACTGCCGGTAAAGACCAGAGCATCGTTGGCTTTATCCTTAATGTGATTCCTAACACCATCGTCGGCGCCTTCGCCAACGGCGACATCCTGCAAGTGCTGATGTTCTCGGTGATCTTCGGTTTCGCCCTGCATCGCCTGGGTGCCTACGGCAAGCCGGTGCTGGACTTCATCGATCGCTTCGCCCACGTGATGTTCAACATCATCAACATGATCATGAAGCTCGCGCCAATCGGTGCCCTGGGCGCCATGGCGTTCACCATCGGTGCCTACGGCGTAGGTTCCCTGGTGCAGTTGGGCCAGCTGATGATCTGCTTCTACATCACTTGCCTGCTGTTCGTGCTGGTGGTGCTGGGCGGTATCTGCCGCGCTCACGGTTTCAGCGTGATCAAACTGATCCGCTACATCCGTGAAGAGCTGTTGATCGTACTGGGTACTTCTTCCTCCGAGTCCGCACTGCCACGCATGCTGATCAAGATGGAGCGTCTGGGTGCAAAGAAATCCGTAGTAGGCCTGGTGATCCCGACCGGCTACTCCTTCAACCTCGACGGTACCTCGATCTACCTGACCATGGCTGCCGTGTTCATCGCTCAGGCGACTGACACCCACATGGACATCACCCACCAGATCACCCTGCTGCTGGTGCTGCTGCTGTCTTCCAAAGGCGCTGCTGGCGTGACTGGTAGCGGCTTCATCGTGCTGGCTGCCACCCTGTCGGCTGTCGGCCACCTGCCGGTTGCCGGCCTGGCGCTGATCCTGGGTATCGACCGCTTCATGTCCGAAGCCCGTGCGCTGACCAACCTGGTAGGTAACGCCGTTGCCACCCTCGTTGTGGCCAAGTGGGTCAAGGAACTGGACACCGACCAACTGCAAAGCGAGTTGGCTTCCGGTGGTCGCGGTATCTCCGACACCCGTGAAGAAGATGACCTGGGCGTGGCCGAAGGCCCTGCACCGGTGATCAAGTAAGCCGCTGATGGCGTGAACCCACGCTGACAGCTATTCGCAAACGCCCCGACTGGTTCGGGGCGTTTGCGTTTGTGTGGGATTACTTTTTTGGAATATTTTGACTTACAGTCAATGACTCGATGAAATTCGCGCCACGCGGCACGTTCCAAATGCAGACTGGCAGGAGAAGTTATGGACAGCGTTGATTTAAATGTCCTGCGCAGCGTGCTCGAATGGCGCCGCGCCGGGCAGCAAGTGGTGTTGTATAGCGTTGTGCAGACGTGGGGCAGCGCGCCGCGTCCACCGGGCGCCATGTTGGCTTTGCGTGGGGACGGCGTGGTTATTGGGTCGGTATCCGGCGGTTGTATCGAGGACGACTTGATCGCCCGTTTGCAGGATGGCCGTCTGGCCCATGACGGGCCACCGGTGCAGTTGGTGACCTACGGTGTGACGCGCGATGAGGCGGCGCGTTTTGGCTTGCCGTGTGGCGGTACGCTGCGCCTCACCGAAGAGCGTGTGGACGATTGGGCATGGGTAACGGAGTTGCTCGCACGCTGTGAGGCCCATGAAATTGTCGCGCGCGAACTGGACCTTGCGACGGGCCGCGTGAGCCTGAGCAGTGCGAACAAGACCGATGTGGTCACCTTCGATGGCGAACGCCTGCGGGCTATCTATGGCCCGCGCTGGCGCCTGCTGTTGATCGGTGCCGGGCAACTGTCGCGCTACGTGGCGGAAATGGCGCGCCTGCTGGATTTCGAAGTACTGATATGCGATCCGCGTAGCGAGTTTGTCTACGGCTGGGAAGAGCAGCACGGCCGCTTCGTGCCGGGTATGCCTGATGAGGCGGTGCTGAATATCCAAACCGACGAGCGCACGGCCATTGTCTGCCTGACTCATGACCCGCGCCTTGACGATATGGCGTTGCTGACGGCGCTGAACTCCAGTGCCTTCTACATCGGCGCGCTGGGTTCGCGGGTCAATAGCCAGAAGCGTCGTGAGAACCTGGCTGCGTTGGGTTTGTCGACGGACGCGATTGCGCGTTTACATGGGCCGATTGGCCTGCATATCGGTAGCCATACGCCGGCGGAGATCGCCTTGTCGTTGATGGCGGAAATTGTCGCTATCAAGAACGGCGTGGCGCCGATGCAGAAAAAGCCCCTCCCGGTGGTTGCTGAGTAATGCTGACGGCGATTGTTTTGGCGGCGGGGCAGGGCAGCCGGTTCCGAGCCGAGGCGGGGGCTGACCAGGATAAGTTGCTGGCCGATTGCGTGGGCCGTGATGGCGTGATGCGTCCGGTGATCGAGCAGGTATTGGTGAATTTGCCGGATAGCCTGGTGGCGCGCTGGCTGGTGACCTCGCCGGATCGCACGGAGGTCATTCGGTTGGCCGAAGCGTACGGCTGCCAGGTCTTGCTGCTGCAGTCAGCCGGCATGGGTGAAAGCATCGCCGCAGCCGTCGCGGCCAGTGCGTCGGCGGATGGCTGGCTGGTGGTCTTGGGGGATATGCCGTTTATCCAATCATCGAGCATTGAACGAGTGATTGAAGTGCTGGAGGAGGATGGCATCAGCGTGCCGGTGCAGGCGGGTGAATATGGGCATCCGGTGGCCTTTGGTCGCGCTTTGGGTCCGGACTTGATGGCGCTGACCGGTGATCGTGGAGGCAAGCCATTGTTCGCACGTGCCAGGGTTCGGGAAGTGCAGGTGGAGGATGCGGGGGTTCTGTGGGATGTAGATCTGCCGAAACGGTTGAGTTTTAGCGCGGACTAAATTTGATCTTCGCTGTTATCGGCATAAAAAAGCCCCGCCTGATCACTCAGGCGGGGCTTTTAGTGGCTGATGGAATCAGGCGAGGGGTTTAGGCTCGTGTTCTTCTTCCAGGGCTTTGTGCTCTACCACTTCTTCAGCAGCAGCATGCTCAACCACGGTTTCAGCAACCGGGGCTGGCGCCTCGACAGCTTCGACTACGGCTGGGGCGGCAGCAGCAGCAGCGGCGGCAGCTGCCTCAGCTTCCTTGCGACGACGACGCACTTCACGTGGGTCGTTCGGCGCACGGCCGTTTTCGGTCAGGGCGCTGGCCGGTGCGGCTTCTACCACTGGTGCTTCGACTTCGGCTACCACCGGTGCTTCAACAACCACTGGTGCAGCCTCGACAGCTGGCGCAGGCTCGGCAACCACTGCTTCGGCAACCGGCGCAGGCGCTTCTTCTACCACGGGGGCAGGCGCTGGTGCTTCAACCGGGGCGGCAGGTTCGGCAGTCCACTGGAAGGCGGTCTGTTCTTCGCGAACTTCACGCACTGCCGGGGCAGCTTCTTCGACAGCCGGCGCTTCAGCAGCGGCTTCAACCACTGGCTGAGGCTCAACAACCGGAGCGGGTTCTACCGCAATCACTTCGGTTTCTGGCTGGGCGTCGTGGGTCGGTGCCACTTCCACTTCCGGAACCACTGGGGCTTCGATAGGGGTAGTTGCTTCAACGACTGGTGCTTCAACCACTGGGGTCTCGGCAACTGGCGTTTCAACGGCAGTGGTTTCTTCGACAGCGGCAGTCGCTCGTTCAGCCTGTTCGTTAGCCTGGGCTTCAGCAGGTGCGCTGATCACAGAGCTGGCAACCGCTGCGGTAACGGCCAGGCCGGCAGCCAGTTCGGCAGCGGTCGGTTCGTTGGTGGCGCCTTCTGCGTTCTCGCCGGCCTCTTCCGAGCCTTCGATCACATTGCCATTGGCATCACGCTGACGCTCACGACGGTTGCTGCGACGACGCTGGCCACGGGAGCGGCGGCGTGGACGATCGCCTTCGGCGTTGTCCTGGCCGTCTTCCTGCAGTTGCTCTTCGCCGGTCAGTACTTCTTCTTCGCTGGCTGCAGCGGCTTGCTCGGCACGTGGTTGACGCTCTTCACGCGGTGGGCGCGGCTGGCGCTCTTCACGTGGCGCACGCTCTTCGCGCGGCTGGCGAGCCGGACGCTCTTCAGCGGCAGTGGCTGCAGCACCTGCAACGGCAGGGGCGGCATCCAGTGGCTCGCGCAGTTCACGCACACGTTCTTCACGCTCGCCACGCGGCTTGCGATCTTCACGCGGAGCGCGTGGGGTACGTGGTGCGCGCTCTTCACGCGGTGCACGTTCTTCACGGGCCACGGCCGGGGTTTCTTCACGCGCTTCGCGAGGTGCACGCTCTTCACGTGGTGCGCGCTCTTCGCGAGGCGCACGTTCTTCACGCGGCTTGCGCTCTTCGTCACGGCGACCGTTGCGGTTACGGCTCTGCTGGCGACCGTTACGACGTTCTTCGTTACGCGCCGGGCGTTCGGTTGCAGGTTTTTCAACCACAACCGGTGCCGCAGGCTCTTCCTTGGTGGCGAACAGGCTGACCAGGGACTTCACCAGGCCCTTGAACAGGCTTGGCTCAGGCAGGGCGGCCGGTGCGGCAACCGGGGCGGCGGTTTCAACCGGAACCGGTGCGTTGGCACGGGCCGGCGCGGTCTTCACGGCAGCTTCCTGGCGCACCAGGGTGCGGGTCGCGGCGGCTGGCTGGACTTCTTCCACTTCGGCAGCGGCAGCAGCGATTTCGTAGCTGGTCTGGCCGCTGTGGGCTTCCGGGCTGTCATCACGCAGGCGCTGCACTTCGAAGTGCGGGGTCTCGAGGTGATCGTTCGGCAGGATCACGATACGGGCACGGGTGCGCAGTTCGATCTTGGTGATCGAGTTACGTTTTTCGTTGAGCAGGAAAGCGGCAACCGGGATCGGCACTTGTGCGCGGACTTCGGCGGTGCGGTCTTTCAGGGCTTCTTCTTCGATCAGGCGCAGGATCGCCAGGGACAGCGATTCAACGTCACGGATGATGCCGGTGCCGTTGCAACGCGGGCAGACGATGCCGCTGCTCTCGCCCAGGGATGGACGCAGGCGCTGACGGGACATTTCCAGCAGGCCGAAGCGTGAGATGCGCCCGACCTGTACGCGGGCACGGTCGGCTTCCAGGCATTCGCGGACTTTCTCTTCCACGGCGCGCTGGTTCTTGGCGGGGGTCATGTCGATGAAGTCGATCACGATCAGGCCGCCGATGTCACGCAGGCGCAGCTGGCGGGCGATTTCTTCAGCCGCCTCCAGGTTGGTCTGCAGGGCGGTTTCTTCGATGTCGCTACCCTTCGTGGCACGCGCCGAGTTGATGTCGATGGACACCAGGGCTTCGGTCGGGTCGATCACGATGGAGCCGCCGGAAGGCAGTTCGACGACGCGCTGGAAAGCGGTTTCGATCTGGCTTTCGATCTGGAAACGGTTGAACAGCGGCACGCTGTCTTCGTACAGCTTGATCTTGCTGGCGTACTGCGGCATCACCTGGCGGATGAAGGTCAGGGCTTCGTCCTGGGCTTCAACGCTGTCGATCAGTACTTCGCCGATGTCCTGGCGCAGGTAATCGCGGATGGCGCGGATGATCACGTTGCTTTCCTGGTAGATCAGGAACGGCGCGGAACGATCCAGGGAGGCTTCTTTGATGGCGGTCCACAGTTGCAGCAGGTAATCGAGGTCCCACTGCATTTCTTCGCTGCTGCGGCCCAGGCCGGCAGTACGCACGATCAGGCCCATGTCGGCCGGTGCGATCAGGCCGTTCAGCGCTTCACGCAGTTCGTTGCGCTCTTCGCCTTCGATGCGACGGGAGATGCCGCCGGCACGTGGGTTGTTCGGCATCAGCACGAGGTAACGGCCGGCCAGGCTGATGAAGGTGGTCAGGGCGGCGCCCTTGTTGCCACGTTCTTCTTTTTCGACCTGAACGATGACTTCCTGGCCTTCGCTCAGGACGTCCTTGATGTTCACGCGGCCTTCGGGGGCTTTCTTGAAGTACTCGCGGGAGATTTCTTTGAGGGGCAGGAAGCCGTGGCGCTCGGAGCCGAAATCGACAAAGGCAGCCTCAAGGCTTGGTTCGATGCGAGTAATACGGCCTTTATAGATGTTGGCCTTCTTTTGCTCGCGTGCACCGGACTCAATGTCCAGGTCGTAGAGGCGTTGGCCATCTACCAGTGCAACACGCAACTCTTCGGGTTGAGTTGCGTTAATCAGCATTCTTTTCATGTTGTACCGTCGGTTTCCGGGCTGCCGGAAACGGCGTTCGGCACACACGACTTCTCACGGTCGGTGTCAGGTGCGTCAAGAGTGGTTGGCCACTCCAGTGTCCAGCAAAATCGGCCAATTGGGCCGGTATCGCGACGGACGCGTCCTGCTTGTTAGCGGTGGTGACAAAGGCACCACTTCAACAAAAGCTAAGGTCAGGAGGAGGAATCAACCGGCGACTGTGGACGAGATGAAGCGTCTAAATATAAGCCTAGTGCTACACGGTCCGACGGTTGTGCATCTCCACCCTACACGTATCCCTGATAATTCGGGTGCTGCCGCGCGCAGAATCCGCAGCGGGTTGGCATTTACCGTGTTCTCCAATGGGGAGTCCACGCTCATGGCTAAACAAGACTGAGTGTGGGCGACTGCGCTCTCACTCAGCTCTTAACAGGCGTTGTTTCCGAAGCATTCGCCGTGGTCCGGCTCAAGACTGACTGCACTTTGTGAACTGGCCGTAAATATCGGCGCAGAACGCGAGTATTCACTCTGCTTTCTGCACTCGCTTCAGGCCTCATGTCACCTGCGCTTGTTACAATCTCAAGCCTTCCAGGGTGGCGAACGCCCCGTAGGACGGCCTCGCGTCCTGATGAATTGCGATGGTCAGGGCCGGCAGTTTGCCGCTAGTCCTCTGTCCAGGCCGCTTTTGGCGGCGTTCGCGACTATAGCAGCAATGATTAAGTGCTTCAATTCCATAAAAAATTGTTATCATCGCCGCCATGACGACTACCGCCCCCCAGACCCCCAGCGTCCAGCTGCTTGAGGTCTCGCCGGAATATGCCGGCCAACGCATCGATAATTTTCTCCTGGCCAGGCTCAAGGGTGTGCCCAAGACCTTGATCTACCGCATCTTGCGCAAAGGCGAAGTGCGCGTGAACAAGGGGCGCATCAAGCCTGAGTACAAGTTGCAGGCGGGCGATATTGTCCGTGTGCCGCCGGTGCGCGTGCCTGAGCGCGACGAACCTGTGCCCCTGGCCCAGGGCCTGTTGCAGCGCCTTGAGGCGTCGATTGTCTTCGAAGACAACAAGCTGATCGTGATCAACAAGCCTTGCGGTATTGCGGTTCACGGTGGCAGCGGCCTGAATTTCGGCGTGATCGAAGCCTTCCGTCAGTTGCGCCCGGATTGCAAGGAGCTGGAGCTGGTCCACCGTCTGGACCGCGACACCTCCGGCCTGTTGATGATCGCCAAGAAACGCAGCATGTTGCGCCACCTGCACACCGCCCTGCGCGGCGATGGCGTGGACAAGCGCTACATGGCGCTCGTGCGCGGCAACTGGGCCAGCTCTATCAAGAGCGTCCGTGCGCCGCTGCAGAAGAGCAATCTGCGCTCCGGCGAGCGCATGGTCGAAGTGGACGAGGAGGGCAAAGAAGCCCTCACCCTGTTCAAGGTGCTGCGTCGCTTCGGCGACTTCGCCACCCTGGTCGAGGCCAAGCCGGTGACGGGGCGTACCCACCAGATTCGCGTGCACACCCTGCATGCGGGCCACTGCATTGCTGGCGATACCAAGTACGGTGACGAAGGTTTCTCCAAGGAAATCCGCGACCTGGGCGGCAAGCGCCTGTTCCTGCACGCCTACATGCTCACCGTGCCGCTGCCTGACGGCGGCGAGCTGAAGCTGCAGGCGCCGGTCGATGAGATGTGGGCCAAGACCGTGGAGCGCTTGAGTGTCGCACCTTGACTATAAGCTGCTGATTTTCGATTGGGACGGCACCCTGTGTAATTCCATTGGTCGGATTGTCGAGTCGATGCACAGGGCTTCGACCCGCTCGGGCTTTGAGTTGTGCACTGACCTGCAGGTCAAGGGCATTATCGGCCTGGGCTTGCCTGAGGCGATCCGTACCTTGTATCCCCAGATCAGCGACGCTGAGCTGGTGACGTTCCGCGACCATTACGCGGATCACTACATTGCACTGGAAGCCACGCCTTCGCCGTTCTTCGACGGTGTGCTGCAGTCGCTGGAGGCTTTTCGCGCCCAGGGCTATCACCTGGCCGTCGCCACCGGCAAGGCCCGTCGCGGGCTGGACCGGGTGCTCAAGGCGCACGATTTTGAAGATTATTTCGACATCACCCGCGCCGCGGATGAAACCGCCAGCAAACCTCACCCTCTGATGCTGGAGCAGATCCTTGCCCATTGCGGCGTTTCGCCGCGACAGGCACTGATGGTGGGCGATGCCTCCTTCGACCTGATGATGGCGCGCAACGCCGGTATGGACAGCGTGGCCGTCAGCTACGGAGCCCAGTCCGCTGAGGCGTTGCAGCAATACGAGCCTAGGGTCACGATTGATCATTTTTCTGAATTGCAGGCCTGGCTCAGTCGGGCTCAATAAGTCTTTGCTGGGGTTGATGGCATGAGTGACGAGTGGAAAGCGCCTGAAAAGGCTGAAAGCGGTGACGACAAGAGCTGGAAACTGCTGGAGAAGACGCTCCTGGCTGGCGTCCAGGAGCAGCGTCGCGCGCGGCGCTGGGGGATTTTCTTCAAGTTGCTGACCTTCACTTACCTGTTGCTCATGCTGGCGCTGTTCAGCCCGCTGATGGACATGGAAAAGAGTGCGACCCGTGGCGCCAACTACACCGCATTGATCGAAGTGCATGGGGTGATTGCCGACAAGGAGCCTGCCAGCGCCGACAATATCGTCAGCAGCCTGCGTGCTGCGTTTGAAGACCCCAAGGTCAAGGGCGTGATCCTGCGCATCAACAGCCCAGGCGGCAGTCCGGTGCAATCGGGTTATGTGTATGACGAGATTCGCCGCCTGCGTGGCCTGCACCCGGATATCAAGCTGTACGCGGTGATTTCCGACCTGGGGGCCTCGGGCGCGTATTACATTGCCAGTGCCGCTGACCAGATCTACGCCGACAAGGCCAGCCTGGTGGGCTCCATTGGTGTGACCGCGGCCGGTTACGGGTTTGTTGGCGCTATGGAGAAGCTGGGTGTTGAACGCCGCACCTACACCTCGGGCGAGCACAAGTCGTTCCTTGATCCGTTCCAGCCGCAAAAGGCCGATGAAACCCAGTTTTGGCAGGGGGTGCTCGATACCACTCATCGCCAGTTCATCGCCAGCGTGAAGCAGGGGCGTGGGGATCGCCTGAAGGATAAAGAGCATCCGGAGTTGTTCTCCGGGTTGGTGTGGTCGGGCGAGCAAGCATTGCCGCTGGGGCTGATCGATGGCTTGGGCAGTGCCAGCCTGGTGGCGCGGGATGTGATTGGCGAGAAAGAGCTGGTGGACTTCACCGTTGAAGAGTCGCCGTTTGATCGTTTCTCCAAGAAGCTCGGTGCCAGCGTGGCTGAGAAGCTGGCGCTGTATATGGGCTTCCAGGGCCCGACGCTGCGCTAATATCTCAAGTCTGTCGTAGATCTAAATGTGGGAGGGGCGGTGCGACGATTCGACTTGCCCCCTCCCACATTTGGTTTAGCGGTGTTCTTAAGGGATTTGCACGCCTTCGCTGAGTAGCATGTCCACCAAGCGAATCAGCGGTAAGCCGACGAGGCTGGTCGCGTCCGGCCCTTCGGTGCTCTGGAAGAGGCTCACGCCCAGCCCTTCCGCCTTGAAGCTGCCCGCGCAGTCATACGGCTGCTCTATACGCAGGTAGCGCTCGATGCGCGCTGCATCCAGCTCGCGCATGTGAACAATGAAAGGCACGCAGTCCACCTGGCAGTGCCCGGTCTCGCTGTTCAGCAGGGCCAGGCCGGTGAGGAAGCTGACACGCTTGCCACTGGCGGCCAATAACTGCTCGCGCGCATTTTCGAACGTGTGGGGCTTGCCGATGATACGGCCTTCCAGCGCGGCGACCTGGTCTGAGCCGATGATCAGGTGTCCTGGGTGGCTGGCGGCGAGGGCGCGGGCCTTTGCTTCGGCCAAGCGCTTGACCAGCTCGATGGCGGACTCATTTGCAGCGTGGCTTTCGTCGATATCCGGCGAGCTGCAGATGAATGGCAGGTGCAGGCGACTGAGCAATTCCCGGCGATAAACCGAGCTGGAAGCGAGTAATAAAGGCAGCATATACGTCTCCTCAAGGCAGCCGCCGATTCTAGCGGGGCGACCGGCCGACGCACAGGGCTGAATTTCCTTTGACATGGCTGGGTGCATCCCTATAATGCTGCGCCTATGTTGAATGACCCGATTCCACCTCACGTTGACCCGCGCAAATTGGCTGATCGTGGCACTTCCCTTCAAGGTGAGTTGCTGCTGGCCGATTTGGAGAGACTCTGCGACCCGCTTTCCGACACTGTCGGTACGGTGCAGGCCAAATTCGTTTTTGAACGAGATGAACGTAAATCTGTGGTAATTCACAGCTTTATCGACACCGAGGTCAAAATGGTTTGCCAGCGTTGTCTTGAGCTGGTCACCCTGCCGATTCACAGCGAGTGCAGTTATGCTGTGGTAAAGGAGGGTGCGAATACCCAGTCGTTGCCGAAAGGTTATGACGTGCTGGAACTGGGCGAAGATCCTTTGGATCTGCATGCACTGATCGAGGAGGAGCTTCTGCTCGCCTTGCCCATTGTGCCTGCTCATCATCCGGAAGAATGCCAGCAGCCGGCGGGTCTCGATGACGAGTCCGAACCGAGCGAGGACGAGGTAACGCGGTCCAACCCGTTCAGTGTATTGGCGCAGTTAAAGCGTGACCCAAACGTTTAGGAGTTAATCAATTATGGCTGTTCAGCAGAACAAAAAATCCCGCTCTGCCCGTGACATGCGTCGTTCGCACGACGCCCTGACGGCAAGCACTCTGTCTGTAGAAAAAACCACCGGTGAAATTCACCTGCGTCACCACGTATCGCCAGAAGGCGTATACCGTGGCCGTAAAGTGATCGACAAGGGCGCTGACGAGTAATCACTTGTCTGCTCAAGTCATCGCGATTGACGCAATGGGCGGGGACTTCGGTCCCCGCAGCATTGTTCAGGCCTGCATTGCCAGCCTGTCTGCTACGCCCTCGCTGCACCTGACCCTCGTCGGTCAACCCTCTCTTCTTGAAGAACTGATTGCCAGCCATCCGGCGGTGGATCGCGCGCGCCTGACTGTTACGCCCGCCAGCGAAACCATCACCATGGATGAAAAGCCGGCGACGGCCCTGCGCGGCAAGCCTGACTCTTCGATGCGTGTGGCCTTGGAGCTGCTGCGTGATGGCAAGGTGCAAGCCTGTGTCAGCGCCGGCAACACCGGTGCACTGATGGCGTTGTCGCGGCATGTGCTCAAGACGCTGCCGGGAATTGACCGGCCGGCGATGGTGGCGGCGATTCCGACGCAGAAAGGCTATTGCCAGTTGCTCGACCTGGGCGCGAATGTGGATTGCAGTGCCGAGCACCTGTTCCAGTTCGCCGTGATGGGCTCTGTGGCCGCCGAAGCGCTGGGCGTGGCTCGTCCGCGCGTGGCCTTGCTGAATATCGGTACCGAAGACATCAAGGGCAACCAGCAGGTCAAGCTTGCCGCGACCTTGTTGCAAGGTGCGCGAGGTCTGAACTACATCGGCTTTGTCGAGGGTGATGGTTTGTACCGTGGCGAAGCGGATGTGGTGGTGTGTGATGGGTTTGTCGGCAATATCCTGCTTAAATCCAGCGAAGGCCTGGCGACCATGATCGCCACGCGCATCGAAGCGTTGTTCAAGCAAAGCCTGGCGTCGCGCCTGGTGGGGGCATTGGCGCTGCCGTTGATGCGTCGCCTACAGGCCGATCTGGCGCCAGCGCGGCATAATGGCGCGAGCTTTCTCGGGTTGCAGGGCATTGTGGTGAAAAGCCACGGTTCCGCAGGCGTCGAAGGCTTCCAGAGTGCGATTGCGCGGGCCTTGATCGAGATCCAGGAGAACCTGCCGCAACGCTTGCACGGACGTCTTGAGGATCTGTTGCCTTAGGCGAATTGGCCTGGGAATGCTTAAATGTGACCGGCCAGTTCAATTGACCATCCAATCTGTCAGTTTCGTGCGCTCCCACCGAGGAGCGACCATTTCCGACGACCAGATCATTAGGGGCTTGTTACATGTCTACATCCCTCGCATTCGTCTTTCCAGGGCAGGGTTCGCAGTCCCTCGGCATGTTGGCCGAGTTGGGCGCGCAATACCCGCTGATCCTGGACACGTTCAAGGAAGCTTCCGAGGCCCTGGGTTACGACCTGTGGGCGCTGACCCAGCAGGGGCCGGAAGAGCAGCTCAATCAAACCGATAAAACCCAGCCAGCCATCCTGACCGCTTCGATCGCCCTGTGGCGCTTGTGGTTGGCCGAAGGCGGTGCGCGTCCGGCGTTCGTGGCCGGTCATAGCCTGGGCGAATACAGCGCCCTGGTGGCGGCGGGCAGCCTGACCCTTGCTGAAGCGGTCAAGCTGGTCGAGCGTCGTGGACAGCTGATGCAGGAAGCCGTTCCGGCCGGGCAGGGCGGGATGGCCGCTATCCTGGGGCTGGACGATGCTGTCGTAATCGAAGCCTGTGCCGAAGCGGCCCAGGGTGAAGTGGTGAGCGCGGTAAACTTCAACTCCCCAGGCCAGGTGGTGATCGCCGGTGCCAAGGCGGCCGTCGAGCGTGCCATCGAGGGCTGCAAGGCACGTGGTGCCAAGCGCGCATTGCCGTTGCCGGTGAGCGTGCCGTCGCACTGCGAGCTGATGCGCCCGGCTGCCGAGCGTTTTGCCGAGTCCATCGCTGCCATCAACTGGCAGGCGCCGCAGATCCCGCTGGTGCAGAACGTCAGCGCGGCCGTGGCCGTCGACCTCGACACCCTCAAGCGCGACCTGCTGGAGCAACTCTACAAGCCTGTGCGATGGGTCGAGTCGGTCCAGACCCTGGCTGCCAATGGCGCCACCGAGCTGGTCGAGTGCGGCCCGGGCAAAGTCCTGGCTGGCCTGAACAAGCGCTGCGCCGACGGCGTGTCGACTGCCAACCTCAATACCCCGGATGCCTTCGCTGCCGCTCGTGCGGCGCTGGCCTGATCCCCGAACTTAGGAGAAGCCTGCATGAGTCTGCAAGGTAAAGTTGCACTGGTTACCGGCGCGAGCCGTGGCATTGGCCAGGCCATCGCCCTGGAGCTGGGTCGTCAGGGCGCCGTCGTGATTGGCACCGCCACTTCCGCCTCGGGCGCCGAGCGTATCGCCGCGACCCTGAAGGAAAACGGCGTACAAGGCACCGGCCTTGAGCTGAACGTGACCAGCGATGAGTCCGTGGCTGCCGTCTTGGCCGAGATCACCGCACAGTTCGGCGCCCCGGCAATTCTGGTGAATAACGCTGGTATCACCCGCGATAACCTGATGATGCGCATGAAAGACGACGAGTGGTACGACGTGGTCGATACCAATCTGAACAGTCTGTTTCGCCTGTCCAAGGGTGTTTTGCGCGGCATGACCAAGGCGCGTTGGGGTCGAATTATCAATATTGGCTCCGTAGTGGGTGCCATGGGCAACGCAGGCCAAGTAAACTATGCAGCCGCCAAGGCCGGTCTGGAAGGTTTCAGCCGTGCATTGGCGCGTGAGGTCGGCTCGCGGTCGATTACGGTCAATTCGGTGGCCCCAGGGTTCATCGACACCGATATGACCCGCGAACTGCCGGAAGCACAGCGTGAAGCGTTGCTGACGCAGATTCCGCTGGGCCGTCTGGGCCAGGCTCAAGAGATCGCGAATGTGGTCACTTTCCTGGCATCCGACGGTGCGGCATACGTGACTGGGGCTACAATCCCGGTGAACGGCGGGATGTACATGAGTTAAATTGTGACGGATCGCTTCAAAAAAATGTCATACGAGCTGTCTAAAATCCGTTATAAAGCTGCAACTTAATTTATAGGCAGGTGGCAAACCGGGTACAGGGTGAAGCTTTCAGTTGAAAAGCTGAAAAGGCTTTCTATACACTTACCCACTGGCCAGCTGCCTGAATTTGTCCATTAGGAGTTAAACAAGGTATGAGCACCATCGAAGAGCGCGTCAAGAAAATCGTTGCCGAGCAACTGGGCGTCAAAGAAGAAGAAGTGGTCAACACTGCTTCCTTCGTAGAAGACCTGGGTGCCGATTCCCTTGACACCGTTGAGCTGGTGATGGCTCTGGAAGAGGAATTCGAGACCGAAATCCCGGACGAAGAAGCTGAAAAAATCACTACTGTTCAAGCTGCTATCGACTACGTTACGAACCACCAGGCGTAATAGTTTGTAGTCGTCGCCTGCTGTTAGGGAAAAACCGCACTGCTGTAACGGCGTGCGGTTTTTTCTTTAGCGCTGATGAAAAGTAAGCTCTGAAGCAAAGTGTCGTCATTAGAAAAAGGAGAGTGCTGTGTCGCGTAGACGCGTCGTAGTCACCGGTATGGGTATGTTGTCGCCACTGGGTACGGATGTGCCGAGCAGTTGGCAGGGCATTCTGGCTGGCCGCAGTGGTATTGGTCTGATCGAACATACGGACCTTTCTGCCTATTCCACCCGTTTTGGCGGCTCGGTAAAGGGGTTCAATGTCGAGGAATATCTCTCGATCAAAGAGTCCCGCAAGCTCGACCTGTTCATTCAATACGGCCTGGCAGCCGGTTTTCAGGCAGTGCGTAACGCTGGCCTGGAAGTGACCGACGCCAACCGTGAGCGCATCGGCGTGGCCATGGGTTCGGGTATTGGCGGTTTGACCAATATCGAAGAAACCAGCCGCACGCTGCACGAATCCGGGCCCCGTCGAATTTCACCGTTCTTCGTGCCTGGCTCGATCATCAATATGATTTCCGGTTTCCTGTCCATCCACTTGGGTGCGCAGGGGCCTAACTACGCCATTGCTACGGCGTGCACCACGGGTACCCACTGCATCGGTATGGCGGCGCGTAACATCGCCTATGACGAAGCCGACGTGATGATCGCCGGTGGTGCTGAGATGGCGGCCTGCGGCCTGGGAATGGGCGGCTTTGGCGCCTCCCGTGCACTGTCGACCCGCAATGACGAGCCGACCCGTGCCAGCCGCCCGTGGGACAAAGGCCGTGACGGCTTTGTACTGGCCGACGGTGCCGGTGCCCTGGTACTCGAAGAGTTGGAGCACGCCAAGGCGCGTGGTGCCACCATCTATGCCGAGTTAATCGGGTTTGGCATGAGCGGCGACGCCTATCACATGACCTCGCCACCGTCCGACGGTGCCGGCGCTGCGCGTTGCATCACCAACGCCTTGCGCGATGCCAAGGTCAATGCAGACCAGGTGCAATACATCAATGCCCATGGCACCTCGACCCCGACTGGCGATTTGGCGGAAGCCGAAGCCATCAAGTCGGTGTTCGGCGAACACGCCTACAAGCTGGCGGTCAGCTCCACCAAGTCCATGACCGGCCACCTGTTGGGTGCGGCGGGCGCGGTAGAAGCGATCTTCAGTGTGATGGCCATCAAGGACCAGGTCGCTCCGCCGACCATCAACCTCGATGAGCCGGACGAAGGCTGCGACCTGAACTTCGTGCCGCATGAGCCGCAACAGATGCCGATCGACGTTGCGATCTCCAACTCGTTCGGCTTCGGTGGCACCAACGGTTCCCTGGTGTTCCGCCGGTTCGCCGGGTGATGCACAGCTGGGTCGACGGTCAGCCAGCGGACAGCGTGCCCCTGAAAGATCGCGGCCTGGCGTACGGTGACGGCCTGTTCGAGACCGTCGCCGTCAAGGCCGGGCAGCCCGTGCTGCTTGACCGTCACCTGCAACGCCTTGATGAGGGCTGCAGGCGCCTCGCTTTCGTTGTGGATCAAGTGCTGGTCCGCAGCGAAGTGCAGGCCTATGCCGCCGCTCTCGGCGACGGTGTCCTCAAGTTGATCCTCACCCGCGGCGACAGCCTGCGCGGTTATGGCATCAACCCCGAGGCCCCTGTGCGTCGTATCTTGCAGGGCAGTCCGCCTGCGACCTATCCCCCGGCCCATGGAACCGACGGTGTTCGTCTGTTTGCGTGTGCCACCCGCTTGGCCGAGCAGCCGCTGCTGGCCGGTCTCAAGCACCTCAATCGCCTCGAACAGGTGCTCGCCCGTGCTGAATGGCAGGATGCCGAACATGCCGAAGGTTTGATGCTGGATATGTCCGGGCGTGTCATTGAGGGCGTATTCAGCAACCTGTTCCTGGTGCGTAACGGCTTGTTACTAACCGCTGATCTGAATCGTTGCGGCGTTGCAGGCGTCATGCGCGCCGAGATCCTGGCTCAGGCGCAAGCCCTGGGCGTCCCGGTGGCTGTGGTCGACATCAGTCTCGAGCAATTGCGCGAGGCCGACGAAGTCTTCGTATGCAACAGCGTTTATGGCATTTGGCCGGTGCGTGGATGCGCTGCGATGAGCTGGTCGGTTGGGCCGCTCACCCGTAAACTGCAGGGCATTGTTCGCGCGCTATTGGATATTTGAGTTGATACGAAAACTGGTTGTACTGCTGCTGATCGGTCTGTTCTCGGCGGCTTTGCTGTTGGGGTTTTCCGCATGGAAATACGACGCTGCCTTGAAGCAGCCGTTGAATCTGACCCAGGAGCAATTGCTCGATGTTCCGGCAGGGGCGACGCCCACCGGGACCTTCAATCGCCTGGAAGCCGATGGCGTGCTCGACGGCGCGTTCTGGTTGCGCCTGTATTGGCGCTTCAACCTCGACGGCCAACCGCTGCACAGCGGTGAATACCGCATGACCCCCGGCATGACCGCCGAAGGCCTGATCGGCCTGTGGCAGCGCGGCGAAGTGGTGCAATACAGCCTGACGCTGGTGGAGGGCTGGAATTTCCGTCAGGTGCGTTCGGCCCTGGCCAAGCATGAAAAGATCGTGCAGACCCTGTCGGGCCTGAGTGACAGTGAAGTGATGGACAAGCTCGGCCATCCCGGCGTGTTCCCCGAAGGGCGGTTCTTCCCGGATACCTACCGCTTCGTGCGCGGCATGACCGATGTCGAGTTCCTGAAGAAAGCCTATAACCGCCTGGATGATGTGCTCGCCCAGGAGTGGAGCAAGCGCGCTGCCGATGCGCCCTATACCGACCCCTATCAAGCCTTGATCATGGCCTCCCTGGTGGAGAAAGAGACCGGTGTGCCGGAAGAGCGCGGGCAGATTGCCGGGGTATTCGTGCGCCGCCTGAAGATCGGCATGCTGCTGCAGACCGACCCGACCGTGATCTACGGGCTGGGCGAGCGCTATAACGGCAAGTTGACCCGTGCGCACCTCAAGGAAGCCAACCCCTACAACACCTACATGGTTGCCGGTCTGCCGCCGACACCCATCGCCATGGTCGGCCGCGAGGCGATCCATGCCGCGTTGAACCCGGTGCCGGGCAGCAGCCTGTATTTCGTCGCCCGTGGCGACGGTAGCCATATTTTCTCCGATGACCTGGGTGCGCATAATGCCGCCGTGCGTGAGTTCCAGCTCAAGCGCCGTGCCGATTACCGCTCAAGCCCGGCACCGATGGTCAAACCGCCGGAAGACGTAACGCCGCCTGCTGATGCACCCGCCGAGCCCGCGTCGGATGCCGCCGCGCCGCAAAGCCCGCAATGACTCTGACTAAGGACTGCCTGTGACTGGCTTGTTTATTACCCTGGAAGGCCCCGAAGGCGCCGGCAAAAGCACCAACCGCGATTACCTGGCCGGGCGCTTGCGCGCTGAAGGTGTCGAGGTGGTGTTGACCCGTGAGCCCGGCGGTACGCCACTGGCCGAGCGCATCCGTGAAGTGTTGCTGGCCCCAGGCGAAGAACAGATGAACCCGGACACCGAGCTCCTGCTGGTGTTCGCTGCCCGTGCCCAGCACCTGGCCGAGGTGATTCGCCCGGCCCTGGCCCGTGGTGCCGTGGTGATCTGCGACCGTTTCACCGATTCCACTTATGCCTACCAGGGCGGTGGCCGAGGCTTGTCCCTGGCGCGTATCGCTACCCTTGAGACCTTTGTGCAAGGAGACTTGCGCCCTGACCTGACAGTGCTGTTCGACCTGCCGGTGGAAGTGGGCATGGCCCGCGCGAGCGCCCGTGGGCGTCTCGATCGTTTCGAACTGGAAGGCCAGGGGTTTTTCGATGCTGTGCGCAGCGCGTTCCTCAAGCGCGCCGAGGCTGAACCGGCGCGCTACCACCTGCTGGACGCGGCCCAGCCATTGACGCAAGTGCAGCAGGCCATCGACGCCCTGTTGCCCAAGCTGTTGGAGCGCGCCCGTGGCTGAAGCCTACCCATGGCAGGACAGTCTCTGGCAGCAGTTGGCCGGACGCGCACAGCACGCCCATGCTTATCTGCTGCACGGGCCGATCGGTATTGGTAAACGTGATCTGGCTGAGCGACTCATGGCCAGTTTGCTGTGCCAGCGCCCGGTCAACCTTGAAGCCTGCGGCGAGTGCAAATCCTGCCTGTTGCTCAAGGCCGGCAGCCACCCGGACAATTACCTGCTCGAACCCGAGGAAGCCGATAAGGCGATCAAGGTCGACCAGGTGCGTGACCTCGTCAGTTTCGTGGTGCAGACCGCGCAGATGGGCGGGCGCAAAGTCGTATTGATCGAGCCGGTGGAGGCGATGAACATCAACGCCGCCAATGCCTTGCTCAAGAGCCTGGAGGAACCCTCCGGCGACACGGTGTTGTTGCTGGTGAGTCACCAGTCCAGCCGCTTGTTGCCGACCATTCGCAGCCGTTGCGTACAGCAGGCCTGCCCGTTGCCGAGCGAAGCCATGAGCCTGCAATGGCTGGCGAAGGCGCTGCCGGATTGCTCCGAAGAGGAACGGGTCGAGTTGCTGACCCTGGCGGCCGGTTCCCCGCTGGCGGCCGTCAAGCTGCAAGCCCAGGGCGTACGTGAGCAACGCGCCCTGGTTGTGGATGGGGTGAAAAAACTGCTCAAACAAGAGCTGTCCGCCACCCAGTTGGCCGAAAGTGCCTGGAAGGACATTCCCTTGCTGCTGCTGTTCGACTGGTTCTGTGATTGGTCGAGCCTGATCCTGCGCTACCAGTTGACCCAGGATGAAAACGGCCTGGGCTTGTCGGACATGCGCAAGGTGGTGCAATACCTCGCGCAGAAAAGTGCCCAGGACAAGGTACTGACTATCCAGGACTGGATCCTCGCCCAGCGCCAGAAGGTGCTCGGCAAGGCCAACCTCAACCGCGTGCTGTTGCTTGAAGCGCTGCTGGTGCAGTGGGTTGGCTTGCTCGGCCGGCGTTAATTTCCTTGGCCGACGGGTGTATCGTTGGCCAGACACTTTCCGTGACTTAAGTCGTAATTTCCTATGCTTGTAGATTCCCATTGCCACCTTGATCGCCTTGACCTCACCCAGCACGGCGGCTCCCTTGATGCTGCCCTCGACGCTGCACGCCAGCGTGGGGTAGGGCATTTCCTATGCATTGGCGTCAGCGCCGAAAATGCTGCCGACGTCAAAGCCCTGGCCGAGCGTTATGCCGATGTGGATTGCTCGGTGGGTATCCACCCGCTGGACCTCAAGCCCGGCGAAGCCCCGGCCCTCGACTGGCTGCTGGGCGAACTCAATCACCCGCGCGTGGTGGCCATTGGCGAAACCGGCCTGGACTACCATTACGAGCCGGAAGCCGCCGAGTTGCAGCAGGCTTCGTTTCGCCTGCATTTGCAGGCCGCCCGGCAAACCGGCAAACCGGTGATCGTCCACACCCGTGGCGCCCGTGCCGATACCCTGGCCCTGTTGCGCGAAGCCGCGTTGCCCCAGGCCGGCGTGTTGCATTGCTTTACCGAGGATTGGGACATGGCCAGGGCCGCACTCGACCTGGGTTTCTATATTTCCTTGTCGGGCATTGTCACGTTCCGCAATGCCGATGCCCTGCGCGACGTGGCGCGCCAGGTCCCGGCGGATCGCCTGCTGGTGGAAACCGATTCGCCGTACCTGGCGCCGATTCCCCATCGTGGCAAACCGAACCTGCCTGAATATGTACGGGATGTGGCGGATTACCTGGCCATGCTGCGCGGTGAGTCCTATGAGCGCTTTGCCGAGCAGACCACCGAAAACTTCAAGCGCCTCTTCCCTCTGGCCCATGTAGTTGCCTGACACGACTGAATCGCAGGCAAAAAAAACCCGGGTTCTGGGGGGTGAATCCGGGTTAAGACCATTAGGAGTAAAACAAGGGCACACAGTCCGTCGGTACCCAGGTCGGCGCTTCACTTGGGGGAGATGTCACGCCGACAGTTCAAGTATTGATCAGTATCTGATTCAGTCCAGTCACGACTGATCGTTTTTTAAACAGATTTGGAATACATGCGCTTCGCTTGAGTTCTCATTGGGCGGGTGCACGGGCGCAGTTGTTGCGTTTTATTTCTGACTGATAGGCATGAAATCGTTGGCGCTCTGAAAGTAAAGTGCAGGGCGGGTTCACATAGACGTTGCCCAACGACCGTTCAGTCGGGATAATCCCTCGCACTGGGTAAATCGTATCGCCATGTATTTGTGGCCCTGCGCAACCCTCCCTATTCCGACCTTTGCAGACCTCTTCCTCATGCACAAAGAACCCCGTAAGGTCCGTGAGTTTCGCCGCCGTGAGCAGGAAATTCTCGACACCGCACTCAAGTTGTTCCTCGAACAAGGCGAAGACAGCGTCACCGTCGAGATGATCGCGGATGCCGTGGGTATCGGCAAAGGCACGATCTACAAACACTTCAAGTCGAAGGCCGAGATCTACCTGCGCCTGATGCTCGACTATGAGCGCGACTTGAACGAGCTGCTGCATTCGGCCGATGTCGACAAGGACAAGGAAGCGCTGTCCCGTGCCTACTTCGAGTTCCGTATGCGCGACCCACAGCGCTACCGTCTGTTTGACCGCCTGGAAGAGAAGGTGGTCAAGGGCCATCAAGTGCCGGAGATGGTCGAGGAGCTGCACAAGATCCGCGCCTCGAACTTCGAACGCCTGACCCTGCTGATCAAGGGGCGCATCAGCGAAGGCAAGCTTGAAGACGTACCACCGTACTTCCACTACTGCGCTGCATGGGCCTTGGTGCACGGCGCCGTGGCGCTGTACCACTCGCCGTTCTGGAGCAATGTGCTGGAAGATCAGGAAGGCTTCTTCCAGTTCCTGATGGACATCGGTGTGCGCATGGGCAACAAGCGTAAACACAGCAGCGAGCCAGCACTGGTTGAAGCGGCCCCCGTCGAAACCCCAGCCACGTAACGATTTACTGCCAGGCGCAGTAACCCAGGAATATACTCAGGCAAGGATCTTGCTAAAAGCTGATTTATCAGTCAGTTTTCAGTGCGCCCGAATCTTCCTCTGCCGGAGTGATCCATGATCGTTGATCGTCAAGGCAGGCGTTTTCGCAATTTGCGGATCAGCCTGACCTCAGCCTGCAATTACGCGTGTACCTACTGCGTGCCGAACGGCAAGCGGCTGGTGGCTGCCCAGGACGAACTCTCGGCGGAGGCCATGGCCCGTGGCGTGGCCTACCTGATCGAAGCGGCGGGTATCGACCGCTTGCGCATCACCGGCGGCGAACCGCTGGTCAGCCCCAAGCTGGAAGCCTTCATGGGCGCAGTGGGCGGCATGGGCCTCAGCGATATCAGCCTGACCACCAACGGCCAGTTGCTGGCGCGCAAACTGCCGCTGCTGGTGGATGCCGGCATCCGCCGTATCAACGTCTCCCTTGACACCCTGGATGCCGATGCCTTTCGCAGCATCGCCCGTGGCGGCGACCTGGCCACCGTGCTCGATGGTATGGACCAGGCCCGCGCCGCCGGGATCAAGATCAAGGTCAACATGGTGCCGTTGCGCGGCCAGAACCTCGACCAGGTGATGCCGCTGCTCGACTACTGCCTGGAGCGTGGTTACGAGCTGCGTTTTATCGAGTTGATGCGCATGGGCCACCTGGCCAAGGACTCCAATGCATTCCTGCAGCAGTTCGTCAGCCTGCAACAACTGCTCAGCCTGATCGGCGAACATTACGAATACCTGCAAGCCAACGCTCCCGTGGATGCCACGGCGGTGCGCTACGAAGTGCCGGGCAAAGGCTTCTTTGGCGTGATCGCCAACGAAAGCGTGCCGTTCTGCCGTACCTGTTCACGGCTGCGGTTGTCGTCGACCGGCTGGCTGCATGGCTGCCTGTCGTCGAGCAACCGTCACTACGTCGGCGACCTGTTGGACAAGCCCCGCCACCAGGCGCTGCCGGCCCTGCAAGGCCTGCTGATGAAGGCCCTGGGCGACAAACAGGAAGTGGCCTTCTCCGGCGGCGCGACGGTCATGAAGATCATCGGCGGCTGACCCTATCCCCAAGATTACACATCACCCAATGTGGGAGGCGGCAAACCCCCTCCCACATTTAGTTCTGCGTTGTTTCCAAATGGCGCGGATTCTGCATCTCGTGGCCATTCGCCGGTTTTCCGTCACCGGCTTCTGGAGGATTAGGATGCGTAGTCTGGTTTTGTTGCTGGCGTCGTTGACGCTGAGTGGTTGCATGACCGTCAGCGATATGGCCGAAGGCACCCGTTATCAGATGAGCGACGCCGGGCTGCTGGACCACAGCGATACTCGTCGTACCGCCTCGGTGCGCATACAGCCGGATTCCTTTGTCTTTATTGCCCAGGGCGCCTTCGTACCGCCCGGCAGCGCCTACCCGCGGCCGAACGTGGTGGCCGAGGAAGCCTTCAACGGTTTCGTCGAATACTTCCCCATGGTGCGTCGCGCTCGTCAGCCGGAAGGCCTCGAGCAGGCGATGGCCGAAGCCCGTGCGGCGGGTGCCCACTACCTGCTGTACTGCCGCTTCGCCAAGGCCGATGACCGTATCGGCAACGCCGACGAATGGGCTGATCAAGAGGCGCTGGACCGGCTTGGCCTGGACAACGGGGTGATCCAGATCATGTTGATCGAGACCAGCACCCAGTATTTGATTGATACTGCACGTATTCGCAGTCGTGGCGGTTTACTGACGTTCCACGACAACAAGCCAGAAGATCTGATTGCCCGCCCCTTGGCGCAGTACGCCCGAGGCCTGCTGGGCATGGGCGATCAGTAACACCAAGGAGAACACCATGACCGATTCCGCCAAGGCCAACGATCTGTTGGCACAGTTGCCCAAGGGCAAGGGACCGGCGCCGGTGCATCTGTGGAACCCGGATTTCTGCGGCAATATCGACATGCGGATCGCCCGTGACGGCACCTGGTTTTATCAGGGCACGCCGATCGGGCGTAAGCCGATGGTTAAGTTGTTCTCCACTATTATCCGCCGCGACGGCGATGATTACTTCCTGATCACTCCCGTGGAAAAAGTCGGTATCACCGTCGATGATGCGCCCTTTGTCGCGGTTACTCTCGACGTCGAAGGGCAGGGCGAAAGCCAGGTGTTGCGCTTCACCACCAACGTCGACGAACAGATCGAAGCCGATATTGAGCATCCACTGCGGGTGGTGATCGACCCTGTCACCCAAGAGCCGTCCCCCTATCTGCGCGTGCGTACCAACCTTGAAGCCCTGGTGCATCGCAATGTGTTCTACCAATTGGTGGAGTTGGCAGTGAGCCGTCCGATCAACGGTCAGACCTGGCTTGGCGTATGGAGCGGCGGCGAATTTTTCCGCATTGGCCTGGAACCCTGAGCCCGATTTTTTTCATCTCCCTGAAATAATTCCCTTGCTGCAAATGGCCGCTTTCGGTTATCAATTTGTACATGATTAGACATGTCCGCTTTGATAAGAAAAAACGCGTCGTCGACGAACTCATCCGCCGTATCGAGGGTGGGGTGATGGCCGACGGTTTCCTGTTGCCGGGCGAGCATCAACTGGCTGAAGAGTTTGCGGTCAGCCGGGGCACGCTGCGTGAAGCCCTCGCCGAACTCAAAAGGCGCAATTACATCGCGACCCAGAGCGGCGTGGGCTCCATCGTCACATTTGATGGCATCGCGCTCGATCAAACCAGCGGTTGGGCCCAGGCCCTGGCGGACACCGGGGCTCTGGTGACCACCGATATTCTGCGCCTGGAAGCGACGACGCGCCCCGATCTGTTCAGTCGGTTCGGCACCGACCAATTTATCGCCCTCGACCGCCGCCGCCGGACGACTGATGGCACCGCCGTTTCCCTTGAGCGCTCGTTGATGCCCGCGTCCGGTGGCCTGGAAGGCCTGCCCCGCGTTGGCCTGATCGACAATTCCCTGACCATCACCCTGGCAGCCTACGGTTACGTCGGTGCCGAAGGTGACCAATGGATCGGCGCCGAGCCCCTTGGCGATGAAGACGCCGAGTTGCTTGGCCGCCCGGTGGGCACGGTGTTTCTCAAGGCCTCGCGCACCACCTACGATCGCCGCGAGCGCTTCATGGAGTACGTCGAAAGCCTGCTCGACCCTCTGCACTTTCGCCTGCACCTGCAGTTTGGATCTTCGAAATGACCCCGAATAGCCGCGCCCTCGGCGCTTTCTACGGTCTGGCGTTGGGCGATGCCCTGGGCATGCCCACCCAATCCCTGAGCCGTGAGCAAGTGCAACAGCGTTTCGGTGCCATTACCGGCCTGGAAGATGCCGACGCCGACCAACCCATCGCGCCCAATATGCCGGCGGGCTCCATCACCGATGACACCGAGCAAGCGATCCTGGTGGGTGAGCTGCTGGTCGAGGGCCAAGGCAAGATCGACCCCACCGTGCTTGCCCGGCGCCTGATCGATTGGGAAGCGGTGATGCGCGCCAAGGGCTCCCAGGATTTGCTCGGCCCCTCCACCAAGCGTGCAATCGACATGATCCTCAACGGCCATACCCCGGAAGAGTCCGGGCGCTACGGCACCACCAATGGCGCCGCCATGCGCATCACTCCCGTGGGGATCGCCGCCAATGTCAGCGACCCGGCGCGATTTATCCAGGCGGTGATCCAGGCCTGCCAGGTCACCCACAACACCACCCTGGGCATTTCCAGCGCAGCGGCAGTGGCGGCGGTGGTGTCCGCGGGCATCAACGGTGTGGACTTGGGTGAAGCCTTGAATATCGGCACCCAGGTGGCTCAACAGGCGGAAGGCCATGGCCATTGGATTGCCGGCGGGCGCATCTCCACCCGCATCAGTTGGGCACGCACCCTGAGCGTCGGCAGCGGCGACAAAGCCCTGTTCGCCGACCTGCTGTATGAATTGATCGGCACCTCCGTCGCCTCCCAGGAGTCGGTGGTGGTGTCATTTGCCCTCGCCCAGCAAGTGGCGGTGGGGGCCATGAACGCGTTCGAAGCCCTGTGCCTGGCCGCGAGCCTGGGCGGCGATACCGACACGATTGCCGCGATGCTCGGCGCGATGCTCGGTGCCTGCCTCGGCCTGCAGTGCTGGCCCGAATCGATGATCGAACAGGTCAAGCAGGTCAATGGCCTGGATCTGCAGCCGCTGGTTCAAGGCTTGCTCGAATTGCGCTGAGTCAGGAAGACCGGGATACCGATTCAACTTGCATATCTGCCACAACCACAAAAATACAGGCACCAGGAGCACGTCTCATGAGCAGTACTTCTTCCGGCCAAAGTGCCGGGCAATTGGAAACCCGCGGTATTGAACCGGTCCCTGAAGGCGAGTGCAACGGCCATCCGCTGCAACTGTTCTGGGTGTGGTTCGCCGCCAATATCAGCATCCTCGGCCTGCCCCTCGGCGCGACCCTTGTGGCGTTTCGCGGCCTGGCCATCTGGCAGGCAGTTATCGTCGCGATCCTCGGCGCCGCCGGCTCTTTCGCCGTGGTGGGCATCATCTCCATCGCCGGCCGTCGCGGTCGTGCGCCCAGCCTGACCTTGTCCCGCGCCATCTTCGGCGTGCGCGGCAATATCGGCCCGACGCTGGTGTCGTTGATGTCGCGCCTGGGCTGGGAAACCGTCAACACCACCACGGCTGCCTTCGTGTTGCTGTCGTTGTGTTCGATTCTGTTCGGCTCTGCGGTCGAGGCGAAAAGCGCACCGGTCCTTACCCTGATATTCATCGGCATTTTTGTGTTGCTGACGTTGGCCGTTTCGGGCCTGGGCCACGCCACCTTGCTGGTGATCCAGAAGTGGGCCACCTACGTGTTCGGCGCGTTGAATATCCTGGTGGGCGGTTTCCTCTGCGCCACCATCGACTGGAGCGCGGTGTTCAATGCCACCCCGGCTCCCCTGAGCGCGATGATCATCGGCGTTGGCACCATGGCCGCCGGTACCGGTATCGGCTGGGCCAACGCCGGTGCCGACATGTCGCGCTACCAGCACCGCAGCGTCACAGCCGTGCGCCTGGTGGCGTCGGCGGCATTTGGTGCGGGCATTCCGCTGGTGCTGCTGATCACCCTCGGCGGCTTGCTGTCGGTGGGCAACAACGACCTGGCCTCGGCCACTGACCCGATCATTGCGATCCGCGACATGCTGCCGACCTGGATGGCGGTGCCGTACCTGATCACCGCGTTTGGCGGGCTGTTGCTGTCGAATAACCTGTCGGTGTATTCGGCCGGCCTGACCACCTTGACCCTCGGCCTGAAGGTTAAGCGCGTGCATGCGGTGATCGTCGACATCGTGGCGATCTTCGCAGGCTCCATTTATTTCATGCTGATCGCCGACAGTTTCTACGGCCCGTTCATCACCTTCATCTCGTTGCTGGCGGTGCCGATCACCGCGTGGGTCGGGATCTTCGTGGTCGACCTGATCCATCGTCATTACTACAGCCCCAAGGACCTGCTGGACGTGAGCCCAAGCAGCGCCTACTGGTATCGCGGCGGTGTGGAATGGCGTGCATTCGGCGCCTGGGCCGTGGCCATCGTGCTGGGTTTCAGCTTCACCACCATCGGCACCACCGCCGAGAACATCTGGTTCGCCGGGCCGTTGTCCGACTCCTGGCTTGGCCACAATGGCCTGGGCTGGATCGTCACCTTCCTGGTTGCCGGTGGGATTTATGCGCTACTGGGCGGCGCGGCCGACCGTCGTCCGGCGTTAGTAGAGAGCCCCAATGTCTAGATTGCTGCACACCGGTCAGGTCATCGTCGATCTGGTCATGGCCCTCGACACCTTGCCCGCGACCGGCGGCGACGTGCTGGCCAAGTCCGCCAGCTTCGAAGCCGGCGGGGGCTTCAATGTGATGGCGGCGGCGCGGCGCAATGGCTTGCCGGTGGTCTATCTGGGCCGTCATGGCAATGGCCGCTTCGGCGACCTGGCCCGTGCGGCGATGCAGGCCGAGGGCATTGAAATGGCCCTCGCGGCCAGCAGCGGAAAGGACACCGGTTTGTGCGTGTCCCTGACCGAGGCCACTACCGAGCGCACCTTTATTTCCCATATCGGCGCCGAGGGTGAACTGAGTGCCGAGGACCTGGCCCATGTTGTGCCGCATCCGGATGACTATGTGTATGTCAGTGGCTACAGCCTGCTCCTGGAGGGTAAGGCCCAGCCACTGATCGACTGGCTGCTGGCATTGCCCCGGGAAATCGCGGTGGTGTTCGACCCGGGCCCGTTGGTCAAGGCACCGGATTCGCCCCTGATGCGTGCGCTGTTGCCACGTATCGATATCTGGACCAGCAATGGTCCTGAAGCCTTGGCGTTCACTGGCACGGCAGACATTGCAGCTGCGTTGCCGGCGCTCAGCCAGCACCTACCCGTCGAGGCGCTGCTGGTGGTGCGCGACGGCCCCAATGGCTGCTGGGTGGGACGTGCAGGTCAGATCGAGCATGTACCCGGCTTCAAGGTGCAGGCGGTGGACAGCAATGGCGCGGGGGATGCACATGCAGGGGTGTTTATTGCGGGATTGGCGGGTGGTTTGAAACCTGCCGCGGCAGCACAGCGGGCGAACGCCGCGGCAGCTCTGGCGGTGACACGTTGGGGGCCGGCAACTTCCCCAGGCGCCGCCGAAGTCGACGCATTACTTACAGAATAAACGCGGGCAAAAATGTGGGAGCGAGCAAGCCCACTCCCACATCTGGTTTTGCACGAGTGCTACTGGCGTGTCTCACCTTCGAGCTTGCGCGCCTCGTCCACACCCGACGCTGTCAACTTGATCGGCAAATTCAGTGAGTACTCACCGGCATCGTCGGTGGTCACATGCCCATCCTTGATGAGCCCGCGGTCCTGCAGAAATGCCAATACACTGGCAACCTCTTTTTCGCCACGGTAGTTGTCCAGCACTTCCTTGCCCAAGCCTTGCGGATGGGCGTGCAGCAGGCGGGTGAGGACTTCTTTCTCAAGGTTTCTATCGACGTTCATGCGTACCTCTTCACAGGGAAATGGTCGGGTGTCGGTGTTGCTATCGATGGATCAAGGTGCAGGCTGTTTCGGCGCGCCAGGGACGTTCGAGTCGTCGCCCTTGTTGATATTGGGTTGATTGATCGCCGGGCCCATTTTGCCGTTGCCGACGGCAGGCGGTGCCTGGCGTTGGGTGTCATTGCCCTGGGTACGAGGGTCAGCACCGGGTTGGATAATCGCACCGCCATTGGTGTCGAGGCCGGTACCCATGGATTTCTGGGACTCAGTGGTGGCGTCAGGTGTTGGATCGGTCGGTCCGGTGGACGAGCTGGCAGCAAAGGCGCTCAGCGACGCGGCAGACAACAGACCCGAGAGGGCGAGGGCAGCAAACGTGGAATGCTTCATGAGGGTTTCTCCCTAGGATTAATGTCCTTACCCTTTATTGGTCAGCCGCCGTTTGCGGATCGTGCCTTGAGGACGACGAACGGTATCAACCCACCTGTAAGATTTTATGTGACGCTGCTTGGCGCCAAGCCAGGCGCGCCAGGCTGATCAACCAATTGCCCAAGGCCACGGCCAGCACACTGAGCATCAGCGCCGGGAGGCCGAAATCGACGATGATCCAGCCCGCCAGCCACGGAAAGCCGAATACCCCGACAAAATACGCCAGGCTAAACAACAGCAGTGCCTGGGACGTAGTGCCGGCGGGTGCCTCGTTGGCCACCAGCCCGTTGATCACCGAATACGTCAGGCCATAACCGACGCCCAAGGTCACGGCCGCCAACAGGTAGCTGGCGTTGCCGCTGACCCCAAAGGCAAACAGCAGGATCGACCCCAGCATCACGCCGGAGAGCACACAGGCGCTCACATAGGCATCACGCTTGACCACGTAGCCGGCTATCAGCAGGCGACTGGAAATGGCCGCACTCACGAACCCTGTGAAGAACAGCGAATAATCCAGGCCGTGGGCCGCTGCGTAGCTGGTCTGGAACGAAGACAAACCACCAAACACGCACCCTCCGAGGCCCACCATGACAATCGCAAACACGGCCCGTGAAGACAGCACGCGGCAACACGCTCCCCAGGATATTTTCGACACCGGCGCCATTGCGTGGCGCTTGAGCGCCGTGCCCAATTGCCAGAACACCAGCACCCCGACCAGGCTGGCCAGCGCGGCGATGTAGAAGGCGCTGGTCAGGGGCAGGTCCAGCGCATTGGCGGCGCGTCCCAGCAAAGGCCCCGCACCGATGCCGCTCATCATGCTGCCCGACAGCAACGCAAAATATTTGGCCCGTTGCCGGGGCTCTACCAGCATGGCCACGATGATCGGGCCCAAGGTATAGAACACGCCCCAGCCAAGCCCCAGGGACAACCCGAACAGCATCAGGCCCTCGCCAAATCCCGGCATCAACGCAAAACCCAGGCACGCCACCACCAGCAATACACCCATCCCCGCAACGGCCCGCGCCGCCCCCAACGCATCGGCCAAATGACCGGAAAGCAGCACCGCGACAAAAGTGCTGAGCATCGCGGCGCAGATCACGCTGCCGGCGTCGTGTTCGTTGCCACCGCGTGCATGAATCAGCAATGACAACAGAAAGGTCGAGCCGTAGGACAGCGACAGCAGGAAGCTGGCAAGGCAGAACAGGGCAAACAGCTGGGTGCTCACCGGGGACTTGGAGTGCATGGGGCCGCCTGGAGGTGGTTGGATTTATGGTCCCTTGTTTAACATGTACGCTGATTAGGTTTGTTCTGTGGTTGCTGGTCCTTGCATTACTGCTGGCCGGAGTAACGTGGCAACCCACGAAATTGCACTGCAACCAGTCATCAAAGCGCCTTAATATGTGTGCTTTGACATTGCCCAAGGCTCGCCCATGACCATCGAGATTCGCCCCGCCGTGCCCAGCGATGCTGCGCAAATCCTGACTTTCATCACTGAGTTGGCCGAGTACGAAAAAGCCCGGCATGAAGTGATCGCCAGCGTGGTGGACATCCAGCGCAGCCTGTTCAGCGAGGGCGCCACCGCCCATGGCCTGATCTGCTCGCGGGATGGCTTGCCGATTGGTTTTGCGGTGTTCTTTTTCAGCTATTCCACGTGGCTGGGCAGCAACTGCCTGTACCTCGAAGACCTGTACATCAACCCGGAACAACGTGGCGGCGGGGCGGGCAAGAAGTTGTTGCGCCACTTGGCGAAGATTGCCTTTGATAACGGTTGCGCGCGCTTCGAATGGAGCGTGCTGGACTGGAACGAGCCGGCGATTGCCTTCTACAAATCCATCGGCGCCCAGCCGCAGGAGGAGTGGGTGCGCTATCGCATGGAAGGTGATGCGCTGCGAGACTTCGCCCTTGGCTGAGGCCACCGTTTTGAAAGCACTGTAGATCAAATGTGGGAGGGGGCTTGCTCCCGATAGCGGTGAATCAGTCAGCCTTTCTGTAGCTGACGTACCGCTATCGGGAGCAAGCCCCCTCTCACATTATTTTTTGATTTTTCTCACTATGTGGGATTCAAATTTATATATTGAGATATTTCAAATGATGGGTTTATAGTCCTCTGCATCAGCACTCACTGCCAAAAATAAAACAGGTGAAGCGATGCAGGCTCAACCGTTGTCATTACCCGCCGTGCCCGAGCCAACCTACGGCGAGCGGCTGAAGAACAAGGTGGTGATCATCACCGGCGCCGCTCAGGGCATTGGTGAGGCGATCGTCGCGTGTTTCCAGGCCCAGCAGGCACGCCTGGTGATCGCTGATATACAGGGCGAAAAGGTCGAGAAAGTCGCCGCCCACTGGCGCGAACGCGGCGCCGAGATCTACGCGCAATCGGTCGATATCACCTCCAAAGAGCAATGGCTGGCGCTGGTCAATGTGGCCATTGAGCGCTTCGGCCGGGTGGATGTACTGGTCAACTGCGCCGGGGTCAACGTGTTCCGCGACCCGTTGGAGATGAGCGACGAAGACTGGCGTCGTTGCTTCGCCATCGACCTCGACGGCGCCTGGTACGGCTGCCGCACGGTGCTGCCGCACATGATCGAGCAGGGCATCGGCAACATCATCAACATCGCTTCCACCCATTCCAGCCACATCATTCCTGGCTGCTTCCCTTACCCCGTGGCCAAGCACGGCCTACTCGGCCTTACCCGCGCCCTGGGTATCGAATACGCGCCCAAGGGTATCCGCGTGAATGCCATCGCCCCGGGCTATATCGAAACCCAGCTCAACGTCGACTACTGGAACGGTTTCCCTGACCCCCACGCCGAGCGCCAGCGCGCGTTCGACCTGCACCCGCCCAAGCGCATCGGCCAGCCCATCGAGGTGGCGATGACGGCGCTGTTCCTGGCAACCGACGAGGCGCCCTTTATCAATGCCACCTGCCTGATGATCGATGGCGGGCGGTCTGTGATGTACCACGACTAGAACTTGCCACTCCCAATAACAACAAGAGGTGCCGTTCATGAAAAAAGGAATACGCGTACTGGCAGCTGCCGCCGTGCTCAGCGGCCTCAGTACTTTCGCATTTGCCGAGGAAGTGAAAATCGGCTTCCTGGTCAAACAGGCCGAGGAACCGTGGTTCCAGACCGAATGGGCCTTTGCCGAAAAAGCCGGCAAGGAACATGGCTTTACCGTGATCAAGATCGCCGTGCCCGATGGCGAGAAAACCCTCTCGGCCATCGACAGCCTGGCCGCCAACGGCGCCAAGGGCTTTGTGATTTGCCCGCCGGATGTGTCCCTGGGCCCGGCCATCGTCGCCAAGGCCAAGGCCAACGGCTTGAAAGTGATTGCCGTGGATGACCGCTTTGTCGACGCCAAGGGCAACTTCATGGAGGACGTGCCGTACCTGGGCATGGCCGCGTTTGAAGTGGGCCAGAAGCAAGGCGCGGCCATGGCTGCCGAAGCGAAAAAACGCGGTTGGGACTGGAAGGACACCTACGCGGTGATCAACACCTTCAATGAGCTCGACACCGGCAAGAAACGCACCGACGGCTCGATCAAATCCCTGGAAGAAGCCGGCATTCCCAAGGACCATATCCTCACCGCCGCGCTGAAGACCCTCGACGTTCCCGGCAGCATGGACGCCACCAACTCGGCCCTGGTCAAGCTGCCCAGCGGCGCGAAAAACCTGATCATCGGCGGCATGAACGACAACACCGTGCTCGGCGGCGTGCGCGCCACCGAAAGCGCCGGTTTCGCGGCGGCCAATGTGATCGGTATCGGCATCAATGGCACCGACGCCATCGGCGAATTGAAGAAAGCCAACAGCGGCTTCTTCGGCTCGATGCTGCCAAGCCCGCACATCGAGGGCTACAACACTGCGCTGATGATGTACGAGTGGGTCACCAAGGGCACTGAGCCGCCTAAATACACGGCCATGGATGAAGTGACCCTGATCACCCGCGCCAACTTCCAGGAAGAACTGACCAAGATCGGGCTGTGGAAATGACCGCTGCGGCCCTGAGTTTCGAGGGGATCGGCAAGACCTTTCCCGGGGTCAAGGCGCTGGACGGCATCAGCTTCACCGCCCACCCGGGGCAGGTGCACGCCCTGATGGGCGAGAACGGTGCGGGCAAGTCGACGCTGCTGAAGATATTGGGCGGTGCCTATATCCCCAGCAGCGGCAGCGTGCAGATCGGCGCGCAGACCATGGCGTTCAAATGCGCCGCCGACAGCATCGCCAGCGGCGTGGCGGTGATTCACCAGGAGCTGCACTTGGTGCCGGAAATGACCGTCGCCGAAAACCTGTTCCTCGGGCATTTGCCATCGCGCTTCGGCGTGGTCAACCGGAGCCTGCTGCGCAAGCAGGCCCTGGCTTGTCTCAAGGGCCTGGCGGATGAAATCGACCCCGAGGAAAAACTCGGCCGCCTGTCCCTGGGCCAGCGCCAACTGGTGGAAATCGCCAAGGCGCTGTCCCGTGGCGCCCATGTGATCGCCTTCGACGAACCGACCAGCAGCCTGTCGGCGCGGGAGATCGACCGGCTGATGGCGATCATCACGCGCCTGCGGGACGAGGGCAAAGTGGTGCTCTACGTCTCGCACCGCATGGAAGAGGTGTTCCGCATCTGCAACGCGGTCACGGTGTTCAAGGACGGCCGCTACGTGCGTACCTTTGACGACATGAGTGCGTTGACCCACGACCAGCTGGTGACCTGCATGGTCGGTCGCGACATCCAGGACATCTACGACTACCGCCCGCGCGAGCACGGCGAGGTGGCGCTCAAGGTTGACGGTTTGTTGGGCCCGGGTTTGCGTGAACCGATCAGTTTTGAGGTGCGCAAAGGCGAAATCCTTGGCCTGTTCGGTTTGGTGGGGGCAGGGCGCACGGAGTTGTTCCGTTTGCTCAGCGGTTTGGAGCGCGCCAGTGCCGGCAGCCTGGAACTCTGCGGTGAAGCACTGACACTGCGCTCACCGCGTGATGCCATCGCCGCTGGTGTGCTGCTGTGTCCCGAGGACCGCAAGAAGGAAGGCATCCTCCCGCTCGCAAGCGTCGCGGAGAACATCAATATCAGTGCCCGTGGCGCGCATGCGTCCTTTGGCTGGCTGTTGCGCGACGGTTGGGAAAAGGGCAATGCCGACCAGCAGATCAAGGCGATGAAAGTCAAAACGCCTAACGCTGAACAGAAAATCATGTACCTGTCCGGCGGCAACCAGCAGAAAGCCATTCTTGGCCGCTGGCTGTCGATGCCGATGAAAGTCCTGCTGCTCGACGAACCGACTCGCGGCATCGACATCGGCGCCAAGTCGGAGATCTACCAGATCATTCATAACCTGGCCGCCAGCGGCATTGCAGTGATCGTGGTGTCCAGCGACCTGATGGAAGTGATGGGCATCTCCGATCGCATCCTGGTGATGAGCGAAGGCGCGCTGACCGGCGAACTGAGCCGCGATCAAGCGGATGAAGCACGCCTGCTGCAACTGGCACTCCCGCGTTCGCGGGCTTGAAGAATAAGAGGGTGTAGGCATGTCTCAGGTAAAAACTGCAAAGGGCTTCTGGCCGGGTTTCAACCAGCGCAAGTTTCTCGATGACTGGGTGATGCTGTTGGCGGCATTGGGCATCTTTGTGCTCAGCGCACTGTTTATCGACAACTTCCTCTCGCCGTTGAACATGCGCGGCCTGGGCCTGGCGATTTCCACCGTGGGCATCGCCGCCTGCACCATGCTGTTCTGCCTGGCGTCGGGGCACTTCGACTTGTCGGTGGGCTCGGTCATCGCCTGCGCCGGTGTGGTGGCGGGGATCGTGATTCGCGACACCGACAGTGTGGTGCTGGGTGTCTCGGCCGCATTGGCCATGGGCCTGGTCGTCGGGCTGATCAACGGCATTGTCATCGCCAAACTGCGTATCAATGCGTTGATCGCGACGTTGGCGACCATGCAGATCGTACGCGGCCTGGCCTACATCTTCTCCAACGGCAAAGCGGTGGGGGTGATGAACGAGGATTTCTTTGTGTTCGGCAACGGCCAACTGTTGGGCGTGCCGGTTCCGATCATCATCACCGTGCTGTGCTTTGTGTTCTTCGGCTGGCTGCTCAACTACACCACTTATGGGCGCAACACCATGGCGATCGGGGGAAACCAGGAAGCCGCGTTGCTCGCCGGGGTGAACGTTGATCGCACCAAGATCATCATCTTTGCCGTGCACGGTTTGATCGGTGCCTTGGCCGGTGTGATCCTCGCCTCGCGCATGACCTCGGGCCAGCCGATGATCGGCCAGGGGTTCGAGCTGACGGTGATTTCTGCCTGCGTGCTGGGCGGGGTGTCGCTGAGCGGCGGCATCGGTATGATCCGCCACGTGATTGCAGGTGTGCTGATCCTGGCGATCATCGAGAACGCGATGAACCTGAAGAACATCGACACCTTCTACCAGTACGTGATTCGCGGTTCGATCCTGTTGCTGGCAGTCATCATCGACCGTATGAAGCAGCGCTAAACCGAACACCACCCACCTTTGGATCTCCACTGTATTGAGGGACGGTATTTGCCATAATGCCCCCGCTTTCATACCTATAGGCCCGATATGCAGGAAAACGCCCACACCCCCGTCAAAGACGCAGCCCCCACCGGCACCCAGACCCTGCTGCGTGGCCTGGGCGTCGTGCAGGCCGTGGCGGCCGGTGCGCGGGATCTGAAAGAGATCGCCAAGCGCATCGGCACCACCCGCAGCACCACGCACCGCCTGGCCAGTTGTCTGGTGGAAGAGCGTTACCTGCGCGTGGTACCGCAAGTCGGTTACCTGTTGGGGCCGAAGTTGATCGAGCTGGGGTTTCAGGCGCGCGAAGAGCTGCCGTTGGTGACCCTGGCGGTGCCGTACCTGGATGAGTTGTCGGCATTGACCGGCGACACCATTCACCTGGCCATTCGCGAATACGACGACGTGCTTTACCTGCACAAGAACCCTGGCCGCAACGGCCCGGAAATGCGTTCGCGGGTCGGCCATCGCATGCCGTTGGCACGCACGGGCGTGGGCAAGGCGATGCTGCTGGATGACTCGGTGCAAGAGTGGCAGCGCTTGTACGAGACCAGCCTGCCGGCGGGTGGGAAAAACCTGCAATGGCCGCAGCATCCAGAACAGTCCTGGGCGCAGTTCGAGCAGCGCATGCGTGAGTATGTGGTGGGGGGTTATGCGTTCGACCTGGAAGACAACGAACCATCGATCCGTTGCGTAGCGGCACCGGTGCGCGATGCCAGCCGACGAATCGTCGCCGGCATCAGCATCGCCAGTACCGTGCCCTACATGCCGCTGGAGAAAATGGCCGAGCTGATCCCAGTGATCAAACAGGTCGCAGCGCGGCTGTCAGCGGAGTTGGGCGCGAAAGTCTGATCAGACCTTCAAGGTTGCCATGTCGATGACAAAGCGGTACTTCACATCACCGGCGATCATGCGGGTGTAGGCCTCGTTGATCTGGCGGATGTCGAGCATTTCGATGTCGCAGGTGATGCCATGTTCGGCACAGAAATCCAGGACTTCCTGGGTTTCGGCAATACCGCCGATCAAGGAACCGGCGAGCACTTTACGCCCCAATACCAGCTTGGCGGCGTTGACCGGTGGGTCCACGGGCTCGATCAGGCCAACCAGGATGTGCACGCCATCAAAGCGCAGCACGTCGAGGTAGGGGTTCAGGTCGTGCTGCACCGGGATGGTGTCGAGCAGGAAGTCGAAGCTGCCGGCGGCGGCTTTCATCTGTTCGGCATCGGTGGACACGATCACATGGTCGGCACCCTGGCGGCGGCCTTCTTCAGCCTTGCTCGCCGAGCGGGTGAACAGTGTCACTTCCGCGCCCATGGCCTTGGCGAACTTGATGCCCATATGGCCCAGGCCACCCATGCCGAGAATCCCGACTTTGTCGCCAGCCTTGACGCCGTAGTGCTTGAGCGGCGAATAGGTGGTGATGCCCGCGCACAGGATCGGCGCAGCGCTGGCCAGGTCGAGCTTGGCCGGGATCTTCACCACAAAGTGCTCCCTGACCACGATACTGTCGGAGTAGCCGCCCATGGTGTTGCTGCCATCGACGCGGTCCGGTGTGGCGTAGGTCATGGTCGGGCCTTCGAGGCAATATTGCTCCAGATCCGATTTGCACGCTTCGCAATGGCGGCACGAATCGACCATGCAGCCGACGCCGACGAGGTCGCCGACTTTATGCGCGGTCACGCTGGCACCGACGGCAGTGACCTTGCCGACGATCTCGTGGCCCGGCATCAGCGGGTACACGGCGATGCCCCATTCGTTACGGGCCTGGTGGATGTCGGAGTGGCACACGCCGCAGTAGAGAATCTCGATGGCCACGTCATCGGCGCGCGGGCTGCGGCGTTCAAACGACATGGGGGCGAGGGGAGTGGTGGCCGACTGGGCGGCATAACCGATGGCGGTATACATGGAAAAAAACCTCGCAAAAGCACTGACAGATGAGGCGGGCCATTCTCCCCACCACCCCCTGAAACGGCCATGGTGATTGCTCCGAGTCTCATGCCTATTCGTCCGGCAGTGCCCCTTGTTTTGGATTCATTGGTCGCCAGACCTGCGATGATGCTCTCATCCCTTTTTCGCGAAGTTTTTTGCCATGCTGTTGACCCGCCATCTTGATGCCAACGCCACGCTGGTTTCCCTGATCGAGGGGCTGACGTCCCGCGACGGTTTCTCCCCGACCCACCTGCCGGGCGTGCAAGTACTGCGTGCCAGTTGCGACGTAGCGCGCGGCCCGCAGATCTACGAGCCGAGCCTGATGTTCGTGGCCCAAGGCAGCAAGGTCGCCTACCTGGGCCCGCGTACGCTGGAGTATGGCGCCGGGCACTACCTGATCCAGGCGATGCCGGTGCCGTTCGAGTGCGAGACATTCGCCATGGCGCCCGGTGCGCCGCTGCTGGGGGTGACTGTGGGCATTGACCGCGTGGTGCTGGGTGAATTGGTGATCGCCATGGGCATGCAGGCCGGGCCGCCGCCGACCGCGCAAACCCTGGAGTCAATGAGTTCGGTGGTCCTGGATGACACCATGCGCGGCTGCGTCGAGCGGCTGCTGCAGTGCCTGCACGATCCACTGGAAAGCCGGATCATGGGCCCGGCGCGGGTGCGCGAATTGTTGTTCACCGCCTTGCGCGGGCCCCAGGCCGATGTGCTGCGTGCGTTGGTGGAACAGCAAGGGCAGTTCTCGCGAATCGCCACGTCGTTGAACCACCTGCATGCCCATTACGCCGAGCCGCTGAATATCGAGACGTTGGCGGGGTATGCGCATATGAGTGCGTCGACGTTTCACGAGCATTTCAAACGCTGCACATTGTTGTCGCCGGTGCAGTACTTAAAGCGTTTGCGCTTGCTCAAGGCTCAGCAGTTGCTGCTGGTGGAAGGCATGGGCGTCGCGCAGGCGGCGCACAGCGTGGGGTACCAGAGTACGTCGCAGTTCAGTCGCGAGTACAAGCGCTACTTCGAGCGCAACCCTGGCGAAGAGCGGGCTGCATAGTCATTTCAGGCAAAAGCACAATCCAGCTGTGGGCCATAAAAAAGGCTCCCATTTGGGAGCCTCGTTTGCGTTACATATTCGGGTAAGTCGGCCCGCCCGCACCTTCCGGTGTGACCCACGTGATGTTCTGCGAGGGGTCCTTGATGTCACAGGTCTTGCAGTGCACGCAGTTCTGGGCGTTGATCTGGAAGCGCTTCTCGCCGTCTTCCTTGGTGATCACTTCATACACGCCGGCCGGGCAGTAGCGCTGCGCCGGTTCATCGTAGAGCGGCAGGTTGGTGCCGATCGGGATGCTTGGGTCTTTCAACTTCAAGTGGCACGGCTGCTCTTCTTCGTGGTTGGTACCGGAGATGAACACCGAGCTCAACTTGTCGAAGCTCAACTTGCCGTCGGGTTTCGGGTAGTCGATTTTCTGGCTGTCTTTGGCCAGCTTCAGGCAGGCGTAGTCCGGCTTGGTATCGTGCAGGGTGAACGGCATCTTGCCGCCGAGGATATTCTGGTCGAACCAGTTGAAGCCGGCGCCGATGATCGGGCCGAATTTGTGCATCGCCGGGCCGAAGTTGCGGCTGGCGAACAGTTCTTCGTAGAGCCAGCTGGCTTTGAAGCTGTCGACGTAGTTGGTCAGCTCATCGCCGCCTTCGGAGTCGGCAAACAGGCGCTCGGCCACGGCATCGGCAGCGAGCATGCCGGACTTCATCGCGGTGTGGCTGCCCTTGATCTTGGCCACGTTCATGGTGCCCAGGTCGCAGCCGATGAGCGCGCCGCCCTTGAAGACCATCTTCGGCAACGAGTTGATGCCACCCTTGGCCAGGGCGCGCGCGCCGTAGCTGATGCGCTTGCCGCCTTCCAGGTACTGGGCCAGCACCGGGTGGTGCTTGAGGCGCTGGAACTCATCGAACGGCGACAGGAAGGTGTTGCTGTAGGACAGGTCGACGATCAGGCCGACGACCACCTGGTTGTTTTCCAGGTGATAGAGGAACGAGCCACCGGTGTTCTCGTTGCTCATGATGTCCAGCGGCCAACCGGCGGTGTGCACCACCAGGCCTGGTTGATGCTTGGCCGGGTCGATTTCCCAGATTTCCTTGAGGCCGATGCCGTAGTGCTGGGCGTCGGCGTCGCTGTCCAGGTTGAAACGCTGGATCAACTGCTTGCCGATATGCCCACGGCAGCCTTCGGCGAACAGCGTGTACTTGCCACGCAGTTCCATGCCCGGGGTGTAGACGCCTTCTTTGGGCTGGCCTTCACGGTCAACGCCGAGGTCGCCGGTGATGATCCCGCGCACCACGCCGTTTTCATCGAACAGTGCTTCCTGGGCGGCGAAGCCCGGGTAGACTTCCACGCCCAGGTTCTCGGCCTGCTGGGCCAGCCAGCGGCACAGGTTACCGAGGGAGATGATGTAGTTGCCTTCGTTGTGCATGGTCTTGGGCACAAAGAAGTCAGGCACCTTGGTGGAGGTCTCGCTGCTGCGCAGCACATAGATGTCATCGCGCACCACGGGGGTGTTGAGCGGGGCGCCGAGTTCCTTCCAGTCCGGGAACAGTTCGTTCAGGGCACGTGGTTCAAACACGGCACCGGAAAGGATGTGTGCGCCCACTTCGGAGCCTTTCTCGACCACGCAGACGCTGATTTCCTTACCGGCTTCGGCGGCCTTCTGCTTCAGTCGGCAGGCGGCAGACAGGCCCGCCGGGCCAGCGCCGACGATGACCACGTCGAATTCCATGTATTCGCGTTCCACAGGCTATCTCCTACTCAAGGCTCAACAGGCTTTTTTTTCTAATGGGTGGAGGTTCGGTGTCGTGTCCGTCATCGCCGTGCGCAACGGCAGGGGATGACCCACCTGTCTCTCTAGGTGGCGCATTATATATAGACCACTGTCAGCGTCCAATACAAACGTTTGTTTGAATTGCCCGCAGGCTAGGTAAATCAAAGCAACGCGGCTTATGACTGGCCATTTTGCCGTATTGACCAGAATAGGCGTTCCGGTCAATATACGGTCGGTTTTGCACAGACCGTAGGCAGACTGTAGGTTTCAAGAGCACGTCCAAAAGCACGGCAAAGGCAAAACAGGTGACGCGCGTTTAATTGATAGCGCGCAGTTTACACGCCGCGATAAAGAATGACCTCCCAGTCACCACTGACGAACGGTCATCATTTCCCGTGAGCAAGGTCATTCGCCGCCGTTTTTGGAGGTGCCCTTGTGTGCCGATGAGCATCAACCGCCAGGTTCGCCTAGGCGACTTTCTTTTCACCGGAGAGTAACGAGGAATCCATGAAGGTTCTTGTAGCTGTCAAACGCGTTGTCGATTACAACGTGAAAGTTCGCGTCAAGGCGGACAATTCCGGCGTCGACCTTGCTAACGTCAAGATGTCGATGAACCCTTTCTGTGAAATCGCCGTGGAAGAAGCCGTACGCCTGAAAGAGAAAGGCGTGGCGACTGAAATCGTTGTGGTTTCCATCGGCCCGACCACTGCTCAAGAGCAGCTGCGTACCGCCCTGGCACTGGGTGCCGACCGCGCTATCCTGGTCGAGTCCGCTGAAGAGCTGACCTCCCTGGCCGTGGCCAAGTTGCTCAAAGCTGTTGTCGACAAGGAACAGCCTCAACTGGTGATCCTCGGCAAACAGGCGATCGACAGCGACAACAACCAGACTGGCCAGATGCTGGCTGCACTGACCGGTTATGGCCAGGGCACCTTCGCTTCGAAAGTCGAAGTGAGCGGCGACAACGTTGCCGTGACCCGTGAAATCGACGGCGGCGCGCAGACGGTTTCCCTGAAACTGCCGGCCATCGTCACCACCGACCTGCGTTTGAACGAGCCGCGCTACGCGTCCCTGCCAAACATCATGAAAGCCAAGAAGAAGCCTCTCGAAGTGCTGACTCCGGATGCTTTGGGCGTTTCCACCGCCTCCACCAACAAGACCGTCAAAGTCGAAGCGCCGGCTGCACGCAGCGCAGGCATCAAGGTCAAGTCCGTGGCTGAACTGGTCGAGAAACTGAAAAACGAAGCGAAGGTAATCTAAAAATGACTATCTTGGTAATCGCTGAACACGACAACAAGGTGCTGGCCCCGGCCACCCTGAACACTGTTGCTGCTGCCGCTAAAATCGGTGGCGACATCCACGTACTGGTCGCCGGTCAAGGCGCTGGCGCCGTGGCTGAAGCCGCAGCCAAAGTCGCTGGCGTGAGCAAAGTACTGCTGGCCGACAACGCCGCTTACGCTCACCAACTGCCGGAAAACGTCGCCCCTCTGGTAGCAGAGCTCGGCGCTGGCTACAGCCACATCCTGGCTGCCGCCACCTCCAACGGCAAAAACATCCTGCCGCGCGTTGCCGCACAGCTGGACGTTGACCAGATCTCCGAAATCGTTTCGGTAGAAAGCGCCGACACCTTCAAGCGTCCGATTTACGCCGGTAACGCCATCGCTACCGTGCAATCGACTGCTGCCGTCAAAGTCATCACCGTGCGTGCCACCGGTTTCGATCCGGTTGCCGCTGAAGGTGGTTCGGCTGCCGTTGAAGCCGTTGCTGCGGCCCACGACGCTAGCACGTCCAGCTTTGTCGGCGAAGAGCTGGCCAAGTCGGACCGTCCTGAGCTGACTGCTGCCAAGATCGTCGTTTCCGGCGGCCGTGGCATGCAGAACGGTGACAACTTCAAGCACCTGTACGCCCTGGCCGACAAGCTCGGCGCTGCGGTCGGCGCCTCCCGCGCGGCCGTCGACGCAGGCTTCGTACCCAACGACATGCAGGTCGGCCAGACCGGCAAGATCGTTGCGCCACAGCTGTACATCGCCGTCGGTATCTCCGGCGCGATCCAGCACTTGGCCGGTATGAAAGACTCCAAAGTGATCGTCGCGATCAACAAGGACGAAGAAGCACCGATCTTCCAGGTGGCCGATTACGGCCTGGTGGCGGACTTGTTCGAAGCCGTACCTGAGTTGGAGAAGCTGGTCTAATCCAGCCGCTTCACTTATAAAGAGCCCGGTCTTGTGACCGGGCTTTTTTTTGCCTGGCTTTTTTGAACACCGGAGAAACCGCCATGGAACTGCGCCCCTGGGCCGTACTGCTGGGACTTACGCTGCTGCCGAGCCTGACCCTGGCCGCCGGAAAATGTGATCGCCTGGTGATCACCGGCAGCCCGGACGCACCGCCGCTGCTGTGGCGCGATCCCCAAGACCCGACGCACCTGATCGGCGCCACCGCCGACGTATTGCAGCAGGTAGCCAAGGATCTTGGGTTGAAAATCGACCTGCTTTACGGTGGCAAGCGCTCCCAGGCCCTGGACGAAGTGCGCAGCGGGCGCATGGACATCCTCGCCGATGCACCGCTGAACCTTGGCGAGCTGGAAACCCTCGACTACATCCACCCGGAGCTGGTGCAGCTCGATTATCTGGTCTGGACCCGCAAGGATTCGGCACTGGCCTACACCACGGCGGCCGACCTGCATGGTCACAAGGGCGCGGTGTCGGAACGTGCGCGCTTGAGCCGCGACTTTGAAACCTTCGCCGCCCAGCAACTGACCCTGCAACGCCTGCCCACGTTGACCCCGGCCTTTCAGAAACTGCTGCTGGGGGAAGTGGACTATGTGCTTGCCGGGCGTTACTCCGGCATGGCCATGGCCCAGACCCTGGGCATGAGCAATGACCTGGTAGCCCGCGATGTGCCCGTCGATCAGCCCGGCCTGTACCTGGCGATTTCCCATAACTCGGCCTGCAATGATCCCTGGCTGCGCGGACAGCTGGCCAAAAAGATGACAGAATTGCGCGGGTCTGGTGTGACGGAAGCCGCGTTGCAGCGCAATCTGGAGCGTTGGAAAGCGCAATTGCAACAACCCGTCGGCACCCCAACAAAGTAGGGATTTTCAGTGACTCTTCGACCTTTTTTCGCGACCCTCGCCGTTGTCGCTCTGGCGGGATGTGCAGCCGATCCTGCGCCGAATGAACAAATTCGTCTTACCCAGCAAGCCCTGGTACAAGCCAACGCCGTGGGCGCCAGCGCCGATGAATCACCCGAACTTAAACTGGCCGAGGACAAATTCGCCCGGGCCAAGGCCGACATGGCCGAGCAATCCTACAAGGACGCGCGCATGCAGGCCGAACAGGCCGAGCTGGATGCGCGCCTGGCCGAAGCCCAAGTACTGACCCGCAAGAGCCAGGAACAACTGAACGTGCTCAACACCCGCATCACGCGCCTGCGCAAGCAATTGCAGCTGGGAGAAGCCCAATGAAACCGATGATCCGTGGTCTGGGGTGTGCTGTGCTGTTGGGCAGTGCGGCACTCGGCGGTTGTGCCAGCCACCCCAATGGCGAACAGGCCTTGCAACAGGCGGGCAGCGACTTTCAGAAGGTCAAGGAAGACGCCAACGTGCTGCGTATCGCACCCAAGGACGTCATCCGCGCCGGTGAATCCCTGGCACGGGCCGACCGCTTGTCCAGCTACTGGGGCAGCGGTGCCGACGTGGTGCATTACGCCTACCTGAGCCAGCGCTACAGCGCCATTGCCCGCGAACACACCGAGCAGGCACTCAACGAAGAACGTGCTGCCAAGCTCGAACTGGAACGCCAGCGCCTGCAATTGGCCCTGCGTGAAAGCAAGCTGATCAGCGTGCAGCAGCAGGGTAAATGGCTCGAAGAACAGATCGCCAGCCTGACCACCACCCAGACTGATCGTGGCCTGGTGATGACCCTGGGCGACGTGCTGTTCGATACCGGTGAAGCGGAGTTGAAAAACTCGGCCAACCGCACCGTGTTGAAAATCGTGCAGTTCCTGCAACTGAACCCCAAGCGTGTAGTGCGCATCGAGGGGTACGCCGACAATACGGGCGGTCAGCAGGAAAACCTCAAACTGTCCCGTGATCGTGCGCAATCGGTGGCCGATGTGCTGGTGGATCTGGGGATCGACGAAAAACGCATCCAGGTTGAGGGCTACGGCGACCAGTACCCGGTGGAAGCCAACGCCTCCGAACGTGGCCGCGCGCAGAACCGTCGCGTGGAAATAGTGTTCTCCGACGAAAAAGGCCAACTGGGCGCCGCGCGCTGAAGCCTTGCGCAAATCAAAAGTGTGGGAGGGGGCTTGCCCCCGATAGCGGTGGTTCAGTCAATATTTTGGGTGACTGACACTCCGTCATCGGGGGCAAGCCCCCTCCCACATTTTTCTGCACACCCCTGAAAATTCTATCCGCCACCCTTACAGTTTTTGCTATCACTGCCAGCCGCGCTCGACTATTGTGGCAACTGTCCCCGTACACTTCTAAACTGTGCCGGTATGTTTCACACAAAAATAAAATACCCGTGAAATCGAGTGCTGCGTCATGACCAATCTGTTGCTTTACCAACGTATCGCCCAGCAACTGGCTGAGGATATCCGTCGCGGTGTCTATCAACCGGGTGAGCGCGTGCCTTCGGTGCGCAAGATGAGCTCCCAGCTCAATGTCAGCCACGCCACGGTATTGCAGGCTTATGCCAACCTGGAAGACCAGGGGCTGATCCGGGCGCGGCCGCAGTCCGGTTACTACGTGCACCAGACGCCAGCGCTGACGGCGCCGACGCCGGACATCGCGCGGGTCGAGCGCCCGGGGTTGGTCACCCGCAGCAGCATTATCCAGCAGGTATTGGGCGAGTCGCGCCGCGAAGGCGTATTCCCGTTGGGCGCCGCCGTGCCGAGCGTTGATTATTTGCCGGTACGGGCGCTGCACCAGCAATTGGCCAAGGTCACGCGCTTCCAGAGCCCACGCGCTTTCAGCTACATGTTCAGCCCCGGTTTCGAGCCGCTGCGCCGTCAGGTGGCGATTCGCATGCGTGACGCCGGCGTAGTGGTGGACCCTTCCGAAGTGGTGATCACCCATGGCTGTGTTGATGCATTGCAGATGTCCCTGCGGGTGCTGACACGCCCCGGCGACTTGATCGCGGCTGAATCACCGACCTATTACGGCTTGCTGCAACTGGCCGACCTGCTGGGCCTCAAGGTCATCGAGATCCCCAGCGACCCGTCTACCGGCATGAGCCTGGAAGCCTTGCAACTGGCGGCCAACCAATGGTCGATCAAGGCCCTGGTGCTGACCACCCGCCTGAGCAACCCCCTGGGCGGCACCATGCCCGAGGAACGGCAGAAACAGTTGCTGCGCCTGGCGTCGGATTTCGATATCCAGATTGTCGAAGACGATATTTACGGCGAACTGATGTTCGAACTCGGCCGCACCAAAGCCCTTAAGGCCTACGACCGCCTCGACCGGGTCATCTATTGCTCAAGTTTCTCCAAGACCTTGTCGCCGGGTGTGCGCATCGGCTGGATGATCGCCGGCAAGTACCAGCAGGAAATCCAGCGCCTGCAAATGTTCAGCACCCACTCGGCATGCAGCGTCACCCAGATGGGCGTGGCGGCGTACCTGGAGAACGGTGGCTACGATCGGCACCTGCGTTACATTCGCCAGGAATACCGCAAGAATCTCAGCGCCTTCCAACTGGCGGTGCAGCAGTATTTCCCGGAAGGCACCCAGATGACCCGTCCGACGGGCGGCTTTATCTTGTGGGTCAGTTTGCCTGGGCGGGTAAATACTCAGGAACTGCACGTGCGTGCCCTGCAACAGGGCATCAGCATTGCGCCGGGGTTGATCTTCAGCAACACCGAGCAGTTCAACCACTGTATTCGCCTTAACTGCGGCACACCGTGGAACCGCGAAGCAGAGCGCGCGCTGATGACCCTGGGGATGCTGGCCAGCCAGTTATGCCAGGAAACCGCAGCCGGCTTTTGAGGTGTCGAAAAGGGACAACGCCGATAGCTGGCTGATCACCGTGCTTGTCATGCCGCGCACAACAAGCGAGCATATGGCCCTCTGCCGTTAATGCTGTAGGCAATATGACCTCGATTGTTCGCGCTGCTTTGGTGGTTGGCCTGTTGAGCCTGTGTAACGTCAGCACAGTGCTGGCGGCGGCACCCGTGGCTGAAAACAAGCCTGCTGCCGATACCCAGCAGGATGCCCCGGTAAAAAAACCAACCTCCGCCAAGCAAGCCCCCGTCGCGAAGAAGCCAACCACCACGGCGAAAAAACGGGCGTCGACGGCGAAAAAATCCAAGTCAGCCCAGGAAGTGGCGCAAACCAAGCTGCCACCGGCACAGTTGGATTTGTCCCTGCCTTCGGACATGGTCAGGCATCTGCAGCCCTTGGGTACCATGCCCAAGCCCAAAAGCGTGCCGTTGTTGCCGCCGATGTTCGGTGAAAAGCCCACCGACAACAGTGCGTTCCAGATCAACGGCCGTTTGCTCAGCAATGAGATGAAGCTGCAATTGCGCAACGAAGAGCGCCGTGAAGTGGAAGGTGCTGCGTTGGAGTTCGAGTTCAAGCAGTAAACTTTTTCCTAAGAAGTGACGCAGGCCATCGACCATCTGTCGCAGACTGATCGGTCACTTTTGTTTTGTGCGAAAAACCCCTGTTAGACCATTTTAAAACGGCTGTTTAAGGGCGTACTCTAGCCCGGCCATCCCTATTGAGTCGTCGAGGACCTGCTGGTCATGAATTGCCGTGAAGGCTGTGGCGCCTGCTGCATCGCCCCCTCCATCAGTTCGCCCTTACCCGGAATGCCCAATGGCAAACCGGCGGGCGAACGCTGCCTGCACCTGTCGGTCGAACAGTTGTGCCAACTGTTCGGCCAACCGGAGCGCCCGGCGGTGTGCAGTGATTTCAAGGCGGATATCGATGTCTGCGGCACCGACCAGGCCGATGCGATCCGGTTGATCGGCTGGTGGGAGCAGATGACGGCGGCTTGATGGGCTTTACTATTGGAACTTCAACAATAAGGAATAAAACAATGGGTTCGCTGAAACGACTGGCTGTGCTGTGCGGTTTTACGCTGTTATTTACTGCCACTGCCCAGGCTGAGGATTGGCAAGTCGCCAAGGATGAAGACGGTATCAAGGTGTCCCTGAGCGAAGTCGCCGGCTCCAAATACAAGGCGTATCGCGGTGTGACCGTGATCAAGGCGCCTGTCGCCAAGATCCAGGCCCTGCAGGAAGATGTGGTCGGCGCCTGTTCGTGGATTCATGAGTGCAAATCCCAGAAGCTGGTCGACAAGAAAGGCGATGAGGCCTGGACCTACACCCAGTTCAAGGCGCCGTTCCCGGTGACCGATCGTGATTCGTACATCCATGTCACCACCACCAAGGACGCCGACGGCAGCGTAACCCGCAAGTTGCAGGGCGTGCCGACCTACAAGCCCGAAGAAAAAGGCTACGTGCGTGTCGCCCAGGTCGAGGGCTTCTGGAAACTGGTGCCTAAAGGCGCCAATGAGACCGAAGTCACCTACCAGGTACACACCGAGCCAGGCGGCAGCGTCCCGTCGTGGTTGGCCAACAAGTTCGTGGTGGAGGCGCCGTTCAACACCTTGAAAGCCTTGAAAGAACACGCTGAAAAATAAACGCAGTTGATCCGGTGCCTCCTGACCTGAGTGGAACGTTTGCCGAGCCCTCAAGGTCCAGATAGTTGTGAACCCACACACGGGTTTTATCGAGGAGGCACCGATGCAAAAGTGGCAGATTACCTTCGTTGATGATCACGGCGTACAGTCCGTGGAGCAGTTCACCTGCGAGCAGAAGCCCAGCCTCGAAGATGCGGCACACATGATTCGCAACAAGTTGGTGCCGGTGGCCGCCGAACTGGACCTCAATGATCTTGAGGGGCGCAAACCCGAGCCAACGGTCAAGATCCTCAAAGATCAGAACAGTATTCAAATCCTCGACATCTCTCCCGCCGCCTGAATATTCCCTGTATGCCATTCAAGCACCTCTGGTGGAGGTGATAGCTTCGCGCTACTCTGCAAGTGAGATCAGCGAATGAATCGCTAAGGTCTGGTCTTGTCAGCTACATGCTTGTTTTCCCGTGGTGATGTTGTTGCCGTGGTACCCGCGCCGTCAGCGCGCGGGCTTTGGGAAGCACGGAAAGTCTATCCATCGGTTTGAGGAGGACGTTTCATGAGCACAGCCTATCAAGAAGACATCAGCACCAACGTTCTGCGCCGCATGAAAGAAGGCGGCTTCGACTTTTCACGTTTCCACCCCATTGAGTTCTACGCCATTTTCCCGGATGAGGAACGGGCGCGCAGGGCTGCGGGTGAATTTCGTGGCGAGTCCCTGAATGCCCAAGTCAGTGCGCGCGACGATGGCGCCTGGTACTTGGAACTGAGCAAGATCATGTTTGCAACCTACGACGGCATAGGAGACTTCGAGCAAGACTTTGAAGCGGTGGTCGAGCCGCTGGGAGGGATCATCGAAGGATGGGGCGTCAAGCAGGAGGTGCGTGGGTTACCCATGTAGCGCGACTGTATGAGCAACGCAGCGTATCGGCTGACCTTAGGGTCGGCCGATTTTGTATGGGCTGCGTGAAGGTTTGCGGAACTTGCGCTGCCCTTTCTTGCACCAAAAAAAAAGCCACCCGAAAAGGGTGGCTGAAAGGGAAGACCGTAGGAGCCGGTCAGTACACGAGCCTCAAGGTACCGAGTGCGGGATGGGTAAGGCTGTAGGACGTGTCCTGTTCAACTGATGGGGCCGATTATCCGCAGGCTTGCGTGGGCAGTGAAATCAACTCTGACTATGCTGTTGATAGCCAAAGCTTGCATTGCCATGAAGCGTGCAGCAGTGCAGTGGGGATTCTGCGCACCAGGACGGTGCGATCAGGTCTTTGCTTATATTCAACCCACTGATTTTTAAGTGTTTATGCCTCTGGCACGGGCCTTGCGATGGTTCTTGCGTCCGGGTGACAAGGAGTACGGCATGATCCGCACTTATTACGACGAAATGTACGATGGGGCAGGGCAGGTTCGCCCTCACTACCGCGAGTTCGCCCGCTGGTTGTCCGAAACCCCCGCTGAACTGCTGGCCCAGCGCCGGCGCGAAGCCGACTTGCTGTTTCACCGCGCCGGGATCACCTTCACGCTTTACGGGGACGAGCAGGGCACCGAGCGCCTGATTCCTTTTGACACCATCCCTCGCAGCATTCCCGCCAGCGAATGGCGAATGGTCGAACGTGGCTGCATCCAACGGGTCAAGGCGCTGAACATGTTTCTCGCCGACCTCTATCACGACCAACGCATCATCAAGGCCGGGATCATTCCCGCCGAACAGGTGCTGGCTAACGAGCAATACCAGTTGGCGATGCAGGGGCTGAACCTGCACCGCGATCTGTATTCCCACATCTCCGGGGTCGACCTCGTACGCGATGGCGACGGCACCTACTACGTGCTGGAAGACAACCTGCGTACACCCAGCGGTGTGAGCTACATGCTCGAAGACCGCAAGATGATGATGCGCCTGTTCCCCGAGTTGTTCGCCGCCCAGCGTATCGCGCCGATCGACCATTACCCCAACCTGCTGCTCGATACCCTTAAAAGTGCCAGCCCCCTGGATAACCCCAGCGTGGTGGTACTGACCCCGGGGCGCTTCAACAGCGCGTTCTTTGAGCATGCGTTTTTAGCCCGGGAAATGGGTGTGGAGTTGGTGGAAGGCGCCGACCTGTTCGTGCGCGACGACCGCGTATTCATGCGCACCACCGACGGCCCCAAAGCCGTGGACGTGATCTACCGTCGCCTTGATGACGCATTCCTCGACCCGCTGGCGTTCAACCCGGACTCCATGCTCGGCGTGCCTGGCCTGCTGGCGGCGTATCGCTCGGGCAATGTGGTGCTGGCCAATGCCATCGGCACCGGGGTAGCGGATGACAAGTCTGTGTACCCCTTCGTCACCGAGATGATCCGTTTTTACCTGGATGAAGAACCGATCCTGCAGAACGTTCCCACCTTCCAATGCCGTAAGCCCGACGAATTGTCACACGTGCTGGCCAACCTGCCGGACCTGGTGGTGAAGGAAACCCAGGGCTCCGGCGGCTACGGCATGCTGGTGGGGCCGGCGTCCACGGCCGCTGAAATCGAAGCCTTCCGCGCCCGCATCAAGGCCAAGCCCCACGCCTATATCGCTCAGCCAACCCTGTGCTTATCCACCTGTCCGACCTTTGTCGAAAACGGCATTGCGCCGCGCCATATCGACCTGCGCCCGTTCGTGTTGTCCGGCAAGGAAACCCGGGTGGTACCCGGCGGTTTGACCCGTGTCGCGCTGCGCGAAGGGTCGCTGGTGGTCAATTCATCCCAGGGCGGCGGCACCAAAGACACCTGGGTGGTCGAGGACTGATGCCATGTTGAGTAGAACTGCCTCGGATTTGTACTGGATGTCGCGCTACCTGGAACGCGCTGAAAACCTCGCGCGCATGCTCGATGTCAGTTATTCGCTGTCGCTGATGCCCCAGGATGGGCGCGGTGATGGCCTGCATGAACTGGCCATGCCGCTGTTGATCACCGGCACGCTGGATGATTATCGCGAGCGCCACGGTGAATTGCATGCCGAACGCCTGTTGCATTTTTTCGCACTGGATGCGGCCAACCCGGCCAGTATCTACAGTTGTCTCGGCGCCGCGCGGGCCAGTGCCCATGCCGTTCGTGGGCGAATTACCGCGGACATGTGGGAAAACATCAACGCCACGTGGCTGGATATTCGCGAAATCTCACAGCAGGGCCTCAGCCGCTACGGCATGAGCCGGTTTTGCGAGTGGGTCAAGGAGCGTTCCCATCTGTTTCGGGGGGCGACCTACGGCACCATCATGCGCAATGACGCCTTTCGTTTTATTCGGCTGGGTACGTTTATCGAGCGCGCCGACAACACCCTGCGCCTGCTGGATGCGCGTTATGAAATGGCCGGCGACCAGGCCGACGCCGTCACTGATGGCACCGCCCACGCCTACTATCAATGGAGTGCCTTGCTGCGCGCGTTATCGTCGTTCGAGGCCTACACCGAGATCTACCGGGACGCCCCAGGGGCCCGACAAGTCGCGGAGCTGTTGCTGTTGCGCGCCGATGTACCGCGCTCGCTGCGGGCCTGCAGTGAAGAGATCGACCAGATCCTCGCCAGCCTGCCCGGCATCAACGGCCGTCCGGCCCAGCGCCTGGCCGCCGAGATGGACGCGCGCCTGCGGTTTACCGCCATCGATGAAATCCTCGAGGAAGGCCTGCACGCCTGGCTGACCGACTTTATCCCCTTGGTTCGCCAGTTGGGCGACGCCATCTACAGTTCCTACCTGGAGGCTGCATGAGACTCTCCATCAGTCACGAAACCACTTACCACTACGACGACCAGGTACGCGCCAGCATCCAGTACCTGCGCCTCACGCCCCACGACAGCGAGCGCCAGCATGTGCTCAGTTGGCAACTGGACCTGCCACGCCCGGTGCGCGCGCAGATAGACCCGTTCGGCAACATCCTGCACGTTCTGACCCTGGACGAACCCCACGACGCGATCATCATCGGCGCCCGTGGCCAGGTGGATATCGATGAGCTGCGTGAGGCTGAACACGAGAGCCAGTCAGCCTTTCCGTTCCTGCGCTGTACTCGCCTGACCGAGCCCGACGAAGCCCTGCGCGCCTTTGCGCAACAGCATTGCCACCAGCGGCGTGATCGCACCGCGTTGATCGACCTGATGCACGCCCTCAACCAGTCGATGGTCTACACGCCGGGTGCCACCGAAGTCGACACCTGCGCCGCCCAGGCCTTCGCTGGGCGGGCGGGGGTGTGCCAGGACCATACCCATGCGTTCCTGGCCTGCGCGCGCAGCCTGGGCATTCCTGCGCGGTATGTGTCGGGGTATTTGTACACTGAAGACAGCACCCACCTGGCCAGCCACGCCTGGGCCGAAGCCTGGCTGGATGACGCCTGGTACAGCTTTGACGTGACCAACCAACTGGCCCGGCCGGAGCGGCATTTGAAACTCGCTGTGGGCCTGGACTACCTCGACGCCTGCCCGGTGCGCGGCATGCGCCGTGGCGGTGGGCATGAGCAGATGCATGCCAAGGTGTTCGTGGCGCCGACGCCGGTGGTCCTGGTCCAGCAGCAATAACCCGCTCGCCACAGAGATTAAGGTGGGGTCAGTGTTGTTGTTTACGCCCCGCCATATGCTTCAAGTACCCCACCAGCAACTCCAGCTCGCTGTCAGGCAACACACTGGCGGCGAACGCTGGCATCTTCGCCTGCGGCCAGTGCCTCAGGCTCTGCGGGTCGCGGATATAGCGCTTGAGGAAGTCGCCGCTGAAATATTCCGTAGGATTGTAGGGAACATTCAGGTCGGGTCCCACCTGTGCATCGCCGGCGCCATTGAGGCGGTGGCAGGCCAGGCAGTTCTTCTGGAACAGCGCAAAGCCCTGGTTGACCGGATCATCGACCGCCAATGTCGGGTCGGGCAACAACGCGGGAAAACGTTCAGCTACGGTCTTCAACTGCTTGATCGCGGAAATCTGGAATGGCCACTGCTCCGGGCTGATATGTCCGGCCTGCGGATCGGTCCATACAAGGTAGAACGGCCCGGCACTCGGCTTGCCGTCTGCCAATGGGGGCCATGGGTGGGCCGGGTCTTCCACGGCCAGCCAGGCGCGGGCGCCGTTTTTTTGCAGCAACGGTGCGGCCGTCAGTTCCGCGGCGAATCCATCCAGGGCAACGGCTTGCAGATGGTTATCGGGCTGGATATCCGGTAGGAGCACTGCCAGCGGGACTGCGCGATAGGTCATGTTGCGCTTGTAGGAAACGTCATCAACGACCTGCACTGTCTGCGCGTCCGGATGCTTGAGCAGGTCAGCGGTTTGCCACGTCTTGCGGGTGTGATCCAGCTCGACGGTCAATTGCGCCGCCGAAGCGGGCAGGGCGAGCAACACGGCTAGGAATGCGAAGATCGGTTTCAAGGCGGCGGCCCCGTATTAAGTGGCGATAGGGCTCACGATACCGGAAAAACGCGGGTAAAAAGGCAGCCCCTGCAACAGGATCGCTATGCACGAAGTCCCGGCAGGTGCTGCCAAAAGCAGTAATCCTGATGCAATAAGTGCACAGAATGGAGGGGTCGGACCTTTACCCAATAACCTTGGTCAGGTTGGGCAAGATCAGAATCAGGGTGGTGGCGAACAGAATAAGTCCCGCCTGACGTACTTTCGAATGTTTGAACATGGCTGACTGCCTTTTGTTGTTATTCCTGAGCGTCAAATGCGTGCCGGTGTATTTCAGTATCGCAACGTGACGTGTCGCTTTTCTTACAGCTGCTCCAGCAAAACCCGGCAGCAACTTCTTACTAATTGAACCTTAGAGCCCTAGTTATGCGCCGCTTAGACCCATTTCATATCACTTAATAAGTATTTCTACTTAAAAAGGCATGAGGCATAACGCCATCTTGGCGCCAATGCCTTGGCTAGACAGCTAAAACGATTAATCAGGCAATTACCTTAGGTCCCTACCGTTCGTCCGAGCGTGGCGGTCAAAAGCAATGAGCGCATCCGTCATTGAAACCGTGTCAATCGGGCCTAAGGTAAGGGCACACATGCACAGCGGTTCGAGGACGTCATGACCCAAGCTTTGATCTTTGATGCGATACGCACGCCCCGCGGCAAGGGCAAGGCCGACGGCGCCTTGCACGGCGTCAAGCCGGTAAACCTGGTGGCGGGCTTGCTCACCGCGTTGGCGCAACGCAATGACCTCGACACCCAGCAGGTGGATGACATCGTGCTCGGCTGCGTCACCCCGGTGGGCGACCAGGGCGCCGACATCGCCAAGACCGCTGCCTTGGTGGCGGACTGGGCCGTCAGCGTTGCAGGGGTACAGGTCAACCGCTTCTGCGCCTCCGGCCTGGAAGCGGTCAACCTCGGCGCGATGAAAGTGCGTTCCGGCTTTGAGGACCTGGTGGTGGTCGGCGGCGTGGAGTCCATGTCCCGCGTGCCCATGGGCAGCGATGGCGGCGCCTGGGTGCTCGACCCGCAAACCAATATGCATAGCCATTTCACGCCCCAGGGCATTGGCGCCGACCTGATCGCCACCCTGGAAGGTTTCACCCGTGAGGACGTCGATAGCTTTGCCCTACAGTCCCAGCAGAAAGCCGCCAGGGCGCGTGCAGACGGGTCCTTCAACAAGTCGTTGATCGCGGTGCAGGACCAGAACGGCATTGTGCTGCTGGACCATGATGAATTCATTCGCGCCGACTCCACCCTCGAAGGCCTGGGCAAGCTCAAGCCCAGCTTTGAAATGATGGGGCAGATGGGCTTCGACGCCACCGCATTGCGGGTCTACAGCCACGTGGAACGCATCCATCATGTCCACACACCGGGCAACAGCTCCGGCATTGTCGACGGCGCCGCATTGATGTTGATCGGCTCCGAAGCGAAGGGCCGCGAGCTGGGCTTGCAACCTCGGGCGCGCATCGTCGCCACGGCCGTCACCAGCACCGACCCGACCATCATGCTCACAGGCCCGGCGCCGGCCACCCGCAAAGCGCTGGCCAAGGCCGGTTTGCGCGTAGAAGACATCGATCTGTTCGAGGTCAACGAGGCCTTCGCCTCGGTGGTGCTCAAGTTCATCAAGGACATGGGCATCGACGCCGCGCGCGTCAACGTCAACGGCGGCTCCATCGCCATGGGCCACCCGCTGGGCGCCACGGGCTGCGCGATCCTCGGCACCCTGCTCGACGAACTGGAGGTGCGCCAGCAGCGCTACGGTCTGGCCACTCTGTGTGTCGGCGGCGGCATGGGCATCGCCACCATTATCGAACGTCTCTGAGCCCAAGGAATTTGTCATGACCGATGCCATTCGTTACGAAAAAGGCCAGGACCAGATCGTGGTGCTGACCCTCGACATGCCCGGCCAGAGCGCCAACACCATGAACGCCGCGTACCGTGAGGCGATGGCGGCCACCGTCGCACGCCTGCAAGCGGAAAAGGACGACATTGCCGGTGTGGTTATCACCTCGGCGAAGAAGACTTTTTTCGCCGGCGGCGACCTCAATGAACTGATCAAGGTCGACAAGGCCCACGCCAAGGATTTCTACGACAGCGTCCTGGTGTTGAAGGCGCAACTGCGCAGCCTGGAAACCCTCGGCAAGCCGGTGGTGGCCGCCATCAATGGCGCAGCCCTCGGCGGTGGTTGGGAGATTTGCCTCGCGTGTCACTACCGCGTCGCGCTGGATGACAAGTCGGTGCAGCTCGGTTTGCCGGAGGTCACCCTTGGCCTGCTGCCAGGCGGCGGGGGCGTGGTGCGTATGGTGCGCATGCTGGGGCTGGAAAAGGCTTTGCCGTATTTGCTCGAAGGCAAAAAAGTCCGGCCACAGCAGGCCCTGCAAGCGGGACTGATCGATGAGTTGGCAGCGGATCCTACTGAACTGCTGGCCAAATCCCGCGCCTGGATTCTCGCCAATCCGCAGGCCAAACAGCAGTGGGACAACAAGACCTATCAGATTCCCGGCGGTACGCCGTCCAGCCCGAAAGTTGCGCAAATGCTCGCCATCGCACCGTCGATTTTGCGCAGTAAAACCCATGGCTGCTTCCCGGCCCCGGAAAAAATCCTCTGCGCCGCCGTGGAAGGCGCGCAGGTGGACTTCGATACCGCGCACCTGATTGAAACCCGCTACTTCACCGAATTGGTCACCGGGCAGGTGGCGAAAAACATGATGGGCACCTTCTGGTTCCAGCTCAATGAAATCAACGCCGGCAGCTCGCGGCCTCAGGGCTTTGCGCCTTACGTGACACGTAAGGTCGGAGTGCTCGGCGCCGGGATGATGGGCGCCGGCATCGCCTATGTCAGCGCCTGTGCGGGCATCGATGTCGTGCTCAAGGACATCAACCTGGCAGCCGCCGAGAAGGGCAAGGCACATTCGGCGGCGCTGTTGGACAAAAAGGTCAGCCGTGGGCAATTAACCGCCGAGGAGCGCGAAACCACCCTCGCGCTGATTCATCCTACGGCTTCAGATACTGATCTGGTCGGCTGCGACCTGATCATCGAGGCCGTCTTCGAAGATCGTGAACTCAAGGCCAAGGTCTCGGCTGCCGCACACAGTGTGGTCGGCGCCGACGCGGTCATCGCCTCCAACACGTCCACCTTGCCCATCAGCGGCCTGGCCACGGCGGTGCCGGATCAAGGCAAGTTCATCGGCCTGCATTTCTTCAGCCCGGTGGACAAGATGCCCCTGGTGGAAATTATCAAGGGCGCCCGCACTTCGGACGAAACCCTGGCCCGGGGTTTCGACTTCGTCCTGCAGATCAAGAAAACTCCGATCGTGGTCAACGACAGTCGTGGGTTCTTCACCTCGCGGGTGTTCGGCACCTTCACCCATGAAGGCATCGCCATGTTGGGCGAAGGCGTGGCTGCGCCGATGATCGAGACTGAAGCGCGCAAGGCAGGTATGCCGGTGGGGCCGTTGGCGGTGTCCGACGAAGTGTCCCTCAGCCTGATGAGCCATATCCGACAGCAGGCTGCCAAGGATCTGCAGGCGGAAGGTAAAGCAGTGCCGAATCATCCGGCGACGCTGGTAATTGATCTGTTGGTGAACGAGTACAAACGCGCGGGCAAGGCGGCGGGGGGCGGTTTTTACGAGTACCCGGCGGGCGGGCAGAAGCATTTGTGGCCTGAGTTGAAAGCGCGCTTCGAGCGGGCCGACCAGCAGATTTCGGCGCAGGATGTGCGCGACCGTTTGCTGTTTATCCAGGCCATCGAGACCGTGCGCTGCGTGGAGGAGGGCGTGTTGATGTCCACCGCGGACGCCAACGTGGGGTCGATCTTCGGGATTGGCTTTGCCGCCTGGAGCGGTGGCGCGTTGCAGTTTATCAACCAGTACGGCCTCAACGACTTTATCGCCCGCGCCCGCTACCTGGCCGAACAGTATGGGGAGCGGTTCTCACCGCCGGCGTTGCTGTTGGAGAAAGCTGCGCAGAACACGACCTTCTGACGGTTTTGGGTATGTACAGGGCTTGCCTTGTCAGGGTATTTCAAGGCAGGCTCTGGGGTGTGCATTATTCCCATCACCGTGTCAGGTATTTTTTATGTCGCTACGCGTCTGTATCCTGGAAACCGATATCCTGCGTCCAGGCTTGATCGATCAGTACCAAGGGTATGGGCAGATGTTCAAGCGCCTGTTCTCCAAGCAGCCGATTGCCGCCGAATTCGTTGTGTACAACGTGGTGCAGGGCGAATACCCGTCGGACGACGAAGTGTTCGACGCCTACCTGGTGACCGGCAGCAAGGCCGATTCCTTCGGCACCGACCCCTGGATCCAGACCCTCAAGACCTACCTGCTCCAACGCTATGAACGCGGCGACAAGTTGCTGGGCATCTGCTTCGGCCACCAATTGCTGGCCCTGCTGCTGGGCGGCAAGGCCGAGCGCGCGGGGCAGGGCTGGGGCATGGGCATTCACGACTACAAACTCGATGCCAAAGCACCGTGGATGAGCCCGGAAGTGCCAGAGCTGACGCTATTGATCAGCCACCAGGACCAGGTCACCACCTTGCCGGACAATGCCACGGTCATCGCCTCCAGCGAATTCTGCCCGTTCGCCGCCTACCATATCGGCGACCAAGTGCTGTGCTTCCAGGGGCATCCGGAATTTATCCATGACTATTCCCGCGAGTTGCTGGAGATTCTTCAGACAACCCTGGGTGAAAAAATCTACACAAACGGCGTAGCCAGCCTGGCGCGCGACCACCACGGCGTGACCGTGGCGGAATGGATGATGCGCTTCGTGGCGCACAAGCCTGAGGCCCGGGTTTAAAGCCAGCCCGAGCGCTTGAAACTGGCCCACAAGCCCGTGCAACCGAACGCAATAAACCCGAGCACCGCAAAATAGCCGTAGTGCCATTGCAGCTCGGGCATGTTCTGGAAGTTCATCCCATAAATCCCCGCCACTGCGGTGGGGAACGCCAGGATCGCCGCCCATGCGGCAAACTTGCGCTGCACCACGCTCTGGCGCGAGGCCTCCAGCAATACACCGATCTCGATGGTCTGGCTGGCGATGTCGCGCAGGGTGGTGAGGTCTTCCATCTGCCGCGTTACGTGGATCTGCACGTCACGGAAATACGGGCGCATGTTCTTGTCGATAAACGGGAAGCTCAGCTTCTGCAGCTCCTGGCTGATCTCCACCATCGGTGCCACATAACGCTTGAGCCGCAGCACATCGCGGCGCAGGCCATGGATCTTCTGGATATCGCGCTCGCTCAGCGAGCTGCACAGCACGTTGTGCTCCAGTTCATCGATCTCGGCGTGGATCGCCTCGCTGACCGGCTGGTAGTTTTCGGTGACGAAATCCAACAGGGCATACAGTACGAAATCTTCCCCATGCTCCAGCAACAGCGGGCGCGCCTCACAACGCTGGCGCACAAAACCGTAGGACGCCGAGTGACCATTGCGTGCGGTGATGATGTAGCCGTTGCCGGCGAAGATATGGGTCTCGATAAACTCCAGCTTGCCGTTCTCGCGCACCGGTGAATAGGTGACGATAAACAGCGCATCACCGAAGGTTTCCAACTTGGGGCGGCTGTGTTTTTCCAGGGCGTCTTCGATGGCCAGTTCATGCAGGTTGAACTGGCGTTGTAGATTGGCCAGCTCCTGGGCGTCGGGCTCTTCCAGGCCGATCCACACAAAGTGCCCGGGTTTGGCGGCCCAGGCCGCGCCTTCGTCGAGGGTGATATCAGTGACTTTCTTTCCGGCGCTGTACACGGCGGCCGCAACAACTCTACCCATGGTGCTGATCACTTCTTATTAGGAGGACAGGTGTTGGGCAGCTTAGCTTGAATGACGTTCCGTTGCGGCGTTTGCAGGTGCTCGCTTTTTGTGACGAGCAAGCTTGTTTGCGATGGGGGCCAAGCCCCCCATAAGGGGTTCAGGCGGATTGCACTTCGCGATCCATCGCTGTAATGCACTCATCCATCTGCGCCTGACAGGTCTGCATCAACTGCGGGATGTCATCCGAAGTCAGGCCCACAGTAGGAATCGGCGGCAACGAGCGTATGAGCACATCACCACTGTTCCAGCGATTGAGCCGCATATGGGTGACGTAATTGCTGACACACACCTGCACGATAGGCACGCCAGCGGCGATGGCCATATGAAACGCGCCTTTCTTGAACGGCAACAAGCCCTTGCCCAGGTTGCGCGTGCCTTCCGGAAACACCCAGATCGACGTGTCCTGATGTTGCAACGTATGAGTGGTGGTGAGCATCGCGCGACGTGCCTTGTGCGCATTGCCGCGGTCGATCAGCACATTGCCCGCCAGCCAGAACAACTGGCCGAACAGCGGTACCCATTTCAGGCTCTTTTTGGCGATACACACGGTGCGATGGGGCACCACGGTGCCCAGCACAAACAGGTCATAGTTGGACTGGTGGTTAGCGATGATCACGCACGTGCCGGGCTTGTTGCGCAAGGAGTCGACATCGGTCTTCACCTTCAGCCCCAGAATCCACATGGCCGGCAGCGCATAGAGGCGCGCGCATAAACGACTGTTGTCCGGGTTGAACGGCCGGCAGGCCCCGAGCAGAACGCCCAGTACACCGGCGACCATAAAGTGCAGGCCCATCAACAGCATACGTAACAGAAAAAGCATCGACACGGCCCATCGTGACAAAAGGTGGCGCAGTGTACGGATGTGCACTGTATTCGGCAATTGCCCCTAAAGAGGTAGGAGATGGGCGATGTTTAAGCACATGTTTCAACATGTACCGACACAGGCAGGCTAGAGCGGCTAAAGATGTTTCGGATTCATGTGTAAGAAAAAGCCCGACGCAAGGTCGGGCTTTGATGTTTCGGTTGTAGGGCTTAACTCAGGATATGGCCCTGATCCTGGATGATTGCTTCATCCAACGCCTCCAGCAGCGCCTTACGCACCTTCAGCTTGGTGTGCTTATGCGCATTCATATTCAATTTCTTCAACTGACGTGCCGCTTCCAGGGCCGCCGCCTGCAGCTCTTCAGGTGCCACCACCTTGTCGAGGAAGCCGGCCTGCAACGCGCCTTGCGGGTCAAACATCTCGGCATTGATCACCGACCGATGAAACGCCGATTTACGCAGACGGTCCCGCGCCAATTCGATACCGGCGTGGTGCATGGTCATGCCGATCGCCACCTCATTCAGGCCAATGCTGAACGGGCCTTCCACCCCAATCCGATAATCTGCCGACAACAACAGGAACGCACCCTTGGCCACCGCATGCCCAGGGCACGCCACAATCACCGGGAACGGGTGCGACAACAGGCGACGCGCCAACGTCGAACCCGACGTCACCAGGCCGATGGCTTCTTTAGGGCCGGCCGTCATCACCTTCAAATCATAACCACCCGACAGAATCCCCGGCGTGCCGGTGATCACCACCACCGCCCGATCTTTCTCGGCCTGGTCCAGCGCTGTATTGAACGCACTGACCACATCCGGAGAAATGGCATTCACCTTGCCGTTGCTCAGGGTCAGGGTCGCGATACCGTCTTCGAGGTGGTAAGTAATCAACTCACTCATGACGCGGTTCCTTGTAGGATTTGTTATAGAGAGGCTGTTTATAGCGGCGCATGCGCAGACGTTACCCACCACGCCCGCCCCGGTAAAGCGCCGTGACTGACTGCCCAGTCAGACTTTTCCCGCAGGCTAAGCGCTGCAAGGCCTGAGGCAGGGCGCAACACCCGCCCCGGACGCAGGCCGCCCATGCCCAAGAATGGCAGAATCACCACCCCTTGCCGGGCGACTACCGGCATAGCCGTCTAACCGCATGAAAATTCTGAAAAAAACCTTTGCCATCAGAAAGGCTTTCGACTACATTAGCGCGCCTCGACAGACTGAACTGGTTTGACGAGATACGGTGAAGTGTCCGAGTGGCTTAAGGAGCACGCCTGGAAAGTGTGTATACAAGAAATTGTATCGAGAGTTCGAATCTCTCCTTCACCGCCAAATTCGATGTAAACAAAACCCCTGGTTTCGAGAGAACCCAGGGGTTTTGTGTTTTCTAGGGTTTGAAACACTAACCTAATTCAAATCATTCGCTTGGTGTATCCATCCTTCGCCCTATGACGTCCAGCAAGTCACACCCGTCGCGTAACGGGATTGAGCACAGTAAGGCAAAATCGCTGAGTACGACCGCATCGCTATTTATTTCACCGCGCAGCGCAAGGTTCTCTAGGACCTGTGTCACGGCACGAAGTCGATAGGTCGCGGCGTCGAGGAGGATTTCCAGTGGTGCGGTTGTATCGACAAAAAGAGCAGGAGTGGCGCTATCGTTGCTGGTGAGGGCCATGTATTGGTTCATGAGTGACTCCATTAAGACAAATATAAAAACAACGAAGCCTTTTCACGCTAAACCGTTAACGGGAATAGCGTGGACAATGACCTCGTCTACGTTCCGTCTTGATTGTCCTCGAGTCGCCAAACCCGGTCGCCATATCAGCGACCGAGGGACTATAGGCTGGGCGGTTTTGAAGTGGGAGAGTGGCGCTTCTGAGAGCTTTGTAGGAAGTTGCTCAAATCTATTGCTGCTGTGCAATACATCTCTTATCAAACTTAAAATAACTTACTGATTTTTAAGATTTAATATTTCACCCTAAAGTCTTGAGCCTTGCATAAGCAATTTCGGGCGACCGCATTCCTGTGGCGAGCGGGCTTGTCCCGCGTTGGGCTGCGCAGCAGCCCCAAAACCAGGCGCAGAGGAGTGCCTGATACACCTCATTCGTCTTCATCAGGGGCGCTTCGCACCCCAGCGCGGGGCAAGCCCGCTCGCCACAGAGGTCCCAGTTTGCTGCGCGACAGCGCTACGTCGAAGAGGTAGTGGGGCCTCCCTCAATGCCTATGCCGATGATGCACATCCGGAAAGTGCGCATGGCTATGTTTCATCGCACTGTGCGTATGCACATGACTGTGCGGCACCTTCGGATCCCACTCAAACCCATGCTCATGTTGATGATGTTCATCATGCACATGCCGATGCCCGTGTTCCGTCGCGTCATGCTGATGTTCATGGGCATGCCGTTCCGTCAGGTGCAGCCAAACGCCCACGGCCATCAACGCCGATGCAATCCAGAAAGCCAGTGTCACTGATTCACCCAACATCAGCACCGCAATCGCGGCACCCAGGAACGGCGCGGTGGAAAAATAGGCTCCCGTGCGTGCACTGCCCAGTCCGCGCAGCGCCAGCACGAACATCACCAGGCTGATGCCATAGCCCAGAAAGCCAACCAGCAAGATAGGCGCCAGCTGCGCCATGCCCGGGATCTGCGCCCCGAGATAAAGCGCCAATCCGCCATTCACCAGCCCTGCAATCAACCCCTTGGCCCCGGCGATAAACAGCGCGTCCGACGCAGACACTTTGCGTGTCAGGTTGTTATCGATCCCCCAGCACAGGCACGCCACGGCAACCGCCAGCGGCCCCGTCCAATCGTGGCTCGTGCCACCGCCGTCGGCCCCTGACAACACCACGCCGCCCAGCACGATGGCGATCATCCCCAGGACGATGCGACGGTCGGCGTTTTCCCTGAACACGACCCAGGCGATAACGGCGGTCAGCACCGATTCCAGGTTGAGCATCAGGGAGGCGGTTGCGCCGGCGGTGCGGGTCAGGCCGAACATCAACGCGACCGGCCCGAGGATGCCGCCGAATGCGATGGCGCCGAGCAGCCAGGGCCATTCCGATGGGGTCAGTCCGCTGGGTTTCCAGCCACGATCACGGATCAGGCGCACGCCGGCGAGGCCGACGCCGCTGCCGAGGTAGAGCAGGCCGGCGAGCAGCACGGGCGAGAGGCCCAGGCCGAGGTTTTTAGCGAGCGGGGTGCTGGCGCCGAACAGCGCGGCGGCGGCGAGTGCGTAGAGGATACTGAGGTTCATGGGCCGTCCTCGAAAGGTCGGCCCATGATACGTCGCGGGCTCAGGTGAAAGCCCGGGCGATTTTACTGCGCGGTTTTCAGCTTGATCACATCACCGGAAATCTTGGTGGTGTAACCGCTCAGCACCCAGGCCCAGAACCAGTTTTCCTGCACTTGGGTGTTGATCAGCGCATCGCCGCCTTTTGCTTTGATGGCGGCATTCTGGGCGCGCACGAAACGGCTGTTCTGGCCGATCGGGATCACGCCGAACAACATGATGCCGGTGGCGCTGGCTTCACTGTGGCCCAGGACGGTGTATTGGCTGCTGTCGTATTGCGGGGATTTGATGGCGGTGCCGGTGCAGCCTGCAAGCGTGAAACCGAGAACTGCTGCTGCAACCACTTTACTGATGTACTTCACTGGGAAACTCCATGGACTAAAGCCCGAGATTCAATTCTCGGGGGCTGTACTTTAATCGCCCCGGCAAGGGATTGAAATCAATCTTCCCCCGTCAGATATGCAACCACGCCAGGCTACCTAACACCACCGCCACACCCGCCGCCGCATAGGACATGCGCTTCAACCATTCCCTTCTCGTCAACAACGTAATCGCCGCCAGCGAAATCGCGATCTGAATCGCGGTCATCGCCTGGGCCCAGCGATGGTGCTGGTGCAGGGCCTGCTCGGATTTGTCATCCCATTCCTTTGAGGTCGCCTCCAGTTTCTCCGCCTGCTTGCGTACCTCTTCCTTCTGGCTTTTGTAGCGCTCGATCTCATCCTTGTAATGCGCGGCATCCACACCGGGAATATGGGTCGCGAGTTCCGCCAGGTTCTGCCGGCTGGATTTGGCCTGATAGTAGTTCCACTGGTTGGCGGCTTCGGTCTTGATGATGGCCGCGTTGTTCTTGTCCATCGCCGCCTCGCTCTCGGTGGAGCCGGCCTGGTAGCTGAGCATGGCGCCGAGGGTGGCCATCAGCGCGGTCATGACGGCGATGCGACTGGCGAAATTGTCCCCACGGCCGTGGGCATGTTCGGTGGTGTGTTCAAGGTGTTTTTCGTGAGGGCTGGGGACTTCGAAGGCTTCGGACATGAGGGCGCGCCGGTCAAGGAAAACGGACTGAGGGAGTCTGATTCTTCACCAGTGAAGCTGTCTCAAGCCTGTACGTAACGTCGGATCAAGCGCACATACACCGCAATATTGATCGCCAGCACCAACCCGCCCAGGCCCAGCTGGATCTGTGGCGTCAGCCCGGCCGGGTAGATCATCGTCAGGATGTAATGTTCGATAAACCCACCGCCATAACCGTCCTGCCCGGCGAGGTGGCGAAACAGGTTTTCCCAGCGGGTCAGCGGGCAGGGCAGGTGGAACACTTCGACCGCCACGCCCCACGCAGCGGCGGGCAGGTGCAGCCAGATAATCGGGCGCCATTTCAGCGCCAGCAGCCCACCAAACAGTACGAACAGGATGAAACACAGGTGGAACAGCACGAGGCTGTCTGCGGCTAGACGATAGAGCATGCTTGGTTTCGCTTTTAGGTGACTGGAGGCGCGGACAGTCCCGTTGAGGCTATAGCTCCAGTTGACCGGGGTTGATGCCAAATGCCTTGGCAATCTTTTCCCGCGTCGTCCGGCGAGGTTTGTTCACCGCCTCTTGCTGGGCAAATGCGGATTGGGAAATGCCCAGGCGTTGGGCGACTTCTTCCTGGGTCAGGTTCAGGTGTTCGCGCCAGGCTCGGATCGGAGTTGCGCCATCTACCAGGCGGCTGACGACCGCGTGGGGGATTAGGTTTGGATCGTTCTGCTGGGCCAGATAGTGTTCATAAGGAATCACCACGAAAGCTGGCTTGCCCTCCGTATTGTGGATGATCTGTATGGCAGTAGGTTCGCTCGTCACGTTTCTTGACCTCTTGAATGCTGACCACGTGGATATCGCCGTCCCAATCGAAAAGGACTCGGTAACGCCCTACCCTTAATCGGTAACTGCAGGGGTGGTTGACCAACGCTTTGACGTTGACTGCGTCGGGCATGCGTTCAAGTGCGAAGACGGCATCGCGCACTTGTTGCTGATGATACGAATGCAATCGAAGCAATTGCTTGACGGCTTTTCGGGTCCAGTGGATTGAGTTCATCAGAGGTTAATAAGTCTTTTATAAGGTTTGCAAGGGGTATTTTTCAGCGGCGAGCCATCGAGCGGACGCTCTGTTCTCACAAACCCTAGACGGCCGCATCGCACGCGGGCGGGTAAAACTGTTGCGCGGTATGAATCACTGATCGCACACAGACTGCAGTCTTTTGCCGACTCAATACCTGGCCGCGAAGGTTGCTTGCAGGCAACCCAGGCCGTTATTGTGCTGAATCCTTTTAGTCCTTCCTCCAGGGTTGTGTAGTGATGAATGCACCGCGTACCGCAGTCGGTCCGATCAAGGCCGTGATTTTCGATATGGACGGGTTGTTGCTGGATACGGAAGGCATCTACACCGAAGTCACGCAGATCATCGCCGAACGCTATGGCCGAACCTACGATTGGGGCATCAAGCAGCACATCATCGGGCGCGGTGCGCAGGATTTGGCCGACTATGTGGTCAAGGCGCTGGACCTGCCGATTACCCCGGCTGAATTCCTCGAAATTCGCGAACCGCTGATGAGCGCGCGCTTTCCCAAGGCCTTGGGCATGCCTGGTGCCGAGGCGCTGGTGCGGCACTTGAAGGCGCACAACATTCCGATTGCCGTGGGCACCAGTTCGTCGCGCAATTCGTTTGGGCACAAAACCACCTTGCACCGCGAGTGGTTTGGTTTGTTCGACACCATCGTTACCGCTGACGACCCGGAAGTCGGCGCTGCCAAGCCTGCGCCGGACATCTTCCTCACCGCTGCGCGCCGCCTGGGCGTTGCCCCTGAGGATTGCCTGGTGTTCGAGGATTCGCCGTTTGGTGTAACGGCGGCGAAGGCCGCCCGTATGACCGCCATCGCCGTGCCCGATGAAGCCATGGCCGACAGCAAGTACCAGCATGCCGACCAGATCATCCGCAAGCTTGCGGACTTCGACCTGGCGGCCTATGGCCTGCCCCCCATCTCCTGAACCAACAAGGTCAACATGTGGGAGGGGGCAAGCCCCTCCCACCTTGGGTTATGCGCTGAACCCACCATCGATCGTCAGGCTGGCACCGGTGATATACCCCGCTTCCGGCCCGGCCAGATACGCCACGAAACTGGCAATCTCTTCCACATGGCCGTAACGCCCCACCGCCATCAACCCGATCAGGCTCTCGGCAAAATCACTGTTTGCCGGGTTCATATCGGTGTCCACCGGCCCAGGTTGCACGTTATTGATCGTGATGCCCCGTGGCCCCAAGTCCCGCGCCAAACCTTTGGTCAAGCCGACCAGCGCCGCTTTGCTCATCGCATACGGGCCACCGCCGCCAAAGGGTATGCGTTCGGCATTGGTGCTGCCGATGTTGATCACCCGGCCACCTTCACCCATATGCTTGGCGGCTTCCTGGGTGGCGATAAACACGCTGCGCACGTTGATCGCCAAAGTCTGGTCGAAGTCTTCCAGCTTGAAGTCTTCCAAGGGTGCGATGGCCAGCACGCCGGCGTTATTTACCAGGATGTCCAGGCGGCCAAAGGCTTCCACGGTGGCGTTGACCGCGTTGCGGATCGCAGTGGCATCGGCGCTGTCGGCGTGAATCGCCAGGGCTTTGCCGCCTTCGCTGATCACGCTGTGCTGCAGGGCTTCAGCCTTGGCGGCAGAGCTGACGTAGGTAAAGGCAACGGCTGCTCCCTGTGCTGCCAGGCGCTTGACGATGGCGGCACCGATGCCGCGGGAACCGCCTTGGATCAAGGCGACTTTACCGCTGAGGTTGTGTGTGGTCATGTCGATCTCCGAGTCGTTCAAGGCGCAATGCCCTGTTGTTGGAGCCGAGTATCGACCTCGCTCGCCGCTGCCGGTAGACCGTGATTGCTATAGTCTGTGTAAACCAAAAGTTTAGAGTGGGGCGTTATGGAAAGCTTTGGAAGTATCGAATGCTTTGTGCGCAGCGCCGAAGGCGGCAGCTTTGCCGAGGCGGCGCGGCACCTGAGCCTGACCCCGGCGGCGGTCGGCAAAAGCGTCGCCAAGCAGGAGGTGCGCCTCGGCGTGCGGCTGTTCCAGCGCAGCACCCGGCGTCTGGCGCTGACCGAAGCCGGCAAGCTGTTCCTGGCCGAAGTCAGCGGCAGCCTCACCACCATCCAGAATGCCGTGGCCAACCTGGCCAGCGCCGAAGGCCGGCCGGTGGGCACGCTCAAGGTCAGCATGGGCACGGTGTTTGGCAATCGCTATGTGGTGCCGTTGCTGGGGGCATTCATGGAGCGTTTTCCGGATATCAGCCCGGACTGGCATTTCGATAACCGCCAGGTTGACTTGATCGGCCAGGGCTTCGATGCCGCCATCGGCGGCGGTTTTGAGCTGCCCCAAGGCGTGGTAGCGCGCAAGCTGGCGCCGGCGCACCGGGTGCTGGTGGCCTCCCCGGGTTACCTGGCGCAACGCCCACCGGTGCGCGAGCCCGAAGACTTGTCGCGGTGCAAAGGTATCCTGATCCGCTCACCGCAAACCGGGCGTATCCGGTCCTGGCAGTTGACCAGTATCGAACGTGAACACCGCCCGCTGGTGCTCAAGCCCGGCATGACCATGAGCGACTCCGAAGCCGCCTGCTGTGCCAGCGCTCAAGGCCTGGGGATTGCGCTGGTGAGCATGCCCATGGCCGTGCCGTTCCTCGACAGCGGCGACGTGGTCAGGGTATTGCCCGACTGGTACGTCGACGACGGCAATATTTCCGTCTACTACGCCGAGCACAAACTGCTGCCCGGCAAGACCCGGGCGTTTGTGGATTTCATCATCGAGCAGTTTGCCGAAAAGAAACTGGGGCAAAGGTTCAGCGCAATCTAAAACCAAGTGCAGCTCAGCGGCCGAACCGAGTCGGCCAGCCAATCACCTGCTTCGGCCGAGGCGTCGCGTAAGTCCGTATCTTCGACGTCGACAACCCCAGCCGCACCAGGGATTCGGCGATGGTCACCGCCGCCGTCACGCCATCCACCACCGGCACCCCGGTGCGCTGGCGAATCTGCTCATCCAGCCCGGCCATGCCGCCGCAACCTAGACAGATCACTTCGGCCTTGTCTTCGCGAATAGCCAGTTCCGCCTGGCGCACGATGGCTTCCATGGCGGCCAACGGGTCTTCTTCCAACTCCAGCACCGCCATGCCGCTGGCGCGCACCGAGGCGCATCGCTGGTACAGGCCGGCGAGTTTCAGGCGGTCTTCGATCAGCGGCACGGTGCGGTCCAGGGTCGTCACCACTGAATAGGCATGGCCCAGGAACATCGCGGTGCTGGCCGCTGCTTCGGTGATGTCCACCACCGGCACATTCAATAATTCCTGCAAGCCTTCCCGGCCGTGTTCGCCGTAGCCGGCCTGGATCACCGCATCGAACGGTTGGTCGTAAGCCATCACCCGGTCCATCACGGCGATGGCGGCCAGGTAGCTTTCAAAATTGCCCTCCACCGATTCCGCGCCGAAATACGGGGTAAGCCCGACAATCTCAGTGCCCGGCGAAGCCACGGCCCGCGCCTGCTGGGCGATGGTTTCAGTGATGGATTCGGTGGTGTTGACGTTGACCACGAGGATACGCATGGAAGGTCCTTACTCAGTGACTGACGTTATCGACGGCAATGCTTTCGCCGCTGACATCGGCGTAGAACGGCTGGCGCTTGGCGATCAGCAGGTACAGCAACCCTGCAATACCGGCGCCAAACAACCAGGAAAACGGCGAGACGCTGGCAAATCCAGGCAACAGCGCCAGCAGGATGGCGATCACGGCGGCAGGAATAAACGCCGCCACTGCACGCATATTCACCCCTCGGCTGTAGTAATAAGCGCCATTCGGGTCTTCGCTATACAGCTGTGGCACGTCCACCTGGCTTTTACGAATCAACCAGTAGTCGACCATGATCACCCCGTACAACGGCCCCAGCAGCGCGCCCAGGCCGGAGAGGAAATACACGATCACCAACGGGCTGTTGTAGAGGTTCCACGGCAGGATCAGCACGGCCACGGCGGCGCTGATCAACCCGGCGCGACGGAAGTTCAGGTACTTGGGTGCCAGGTTGCTCAGCACAAAGGCCGGCGCGACGAAGTTGGCCATGATGTTCACCGCCACGGTGACGATCAGGAATGCCAGGCAGCCGAGCACGAGAAAGAAGGTATTGGGGATGGCGGCGATGATTTCGGTCGGGCTTTCGATCACCCGGCCATTGAGCTGGAACTGCCCGCCGCAGAGCAGCACGGTGATTGCGGCAAACACCAGGATATTCACCGGCAGGCCCCAGAAATTGCCGACCAGGATGGTCTTGCGGCACGGCGAAGAGCGTGCGAAGTCGCAGAAGTTGAGGATCAGCGTGCCGTAGATCGCCAGCCACAACGCGCCACCGGCAAAGATATTGCGCCACATCTCGCCGCCGGTGAGCGGCTCGCGGATCGACCAGGCGATGTTGCCACCGGCCTGGAAGTACATCCAGCCGGCCAACGCGGCCACCGTCAGCAAAATCACCGGCCCGGCGAAGCCTTCATAGCGCCTCACCATCTCCATGCCATAGGCCAGGATCACCAACTGCACGAACCAGATCACTACAAAACACGCCCAACCCAGGGTGGATAACCCCAGGATCGAATTATGGTCATAGTCGGCAAAGCCTGGATGAATCGCCGTCAGCAGTACGCGGAAAACCACCGACGCCAGGTAGGTCTGGATACCAAACCAGGCAATCGCGATCACGGCGCGGATCAACGCCGGAATCTGCGCACCGTGAATGCCAAAGCTGATGCGGCTGATCACCGGAAACGGCACGCCGGTCTTCTGGCCCATATACCCCGATAAGTTCATGAAGAAGTACACCAGCGCCGCGCCGATGCCCAGGGACAACAGGATCTGCCAGCCGCCCAGGCCCAGCGCATAGAGGCCGATGGCGAACGAATAGTTGGCGATGTTGTGCACGTCATTGGTCCACAGCGCGAAGATGCTGTAGCGCCCCCAGCGTCGGCCTTCGACCTTGGTGGGCGCCAGGTCCTTGTTGTGCAGGCGTGGGCTGAGCACCAAGGGGCCGGGGCCCGCGGCGTCTGGGTTCAGGGCGGAGGAGGGCAGATCCAGTGCGATGTTATTCGAGAGGCTTGTACGCATTCCGGCAGGCTCCAGCACATCTGCCGGGAAGCCGCAGATGGCAAAGTGTATGTAGGTTTTGTATTTATTGTATACAAAGCACGTTCCACCTTAAGCCACATGCGTGCCAGTTTTGAATCTATGAAAGTCCTGGGTAATTTCGTTTTTATAGGTTGGTTAAATAACTGGCTGAATTTGAAGAAATATAAATTGACCGATTGAACAGCTATTTATTTTTTGGTTGTCAGCGTGCGATTCGCCAGGCCAACCGAGGGGAGGGGAGAGGTGTTACGTTATGGTGCGGCTGAATAGAAATTGCACACATAAATGGCACCGATGGTTACATGTATGTGTACATCTCTAACACTCAACACAAGACAAATGTGGGAGGGGGCTTGCCCCCGATTGCGGTGTGTCAGCAACCATTGAACTGGCTGACCCACCGCTATCGGGGGCAAGCCCCCTCCCACATTTTTACAGCATCAACTTCAAGCCTTGCTGATGATATTCCCGGCATGCAGCCCGCATTCCTTCTGCGTGGCTTCCTCCCACCACCAACGACCTTCACGCTCGTGCTGGTTCGGCAGCACGGGACGGGTGCACGGTTCACACCCGATGCTGATAAAGCCGCGCTCATGCAGGCTGTTGTACGGCAGTTCCAGCATGCGGATGTAACCCCAGATCTCTTCGCTGGTCATCTGCGCCAGCGGGTTGAACTTGTACAGGGTGCGTTCCGGGGTAGAGAAGGCCGTGTCGATTTCCAGCGCCGCTACCTGGCTGCGGGTGCCGGGGCTTTGGTCGCGGCGTTGGCCGGTGGCCCAGGCGCTGACGCCGGAAAGCTTACGGCGCAGCGGCTCGATCTTGCGCACGCCGCAGCATTCGCCATGGCCGTCCTTGTAGAAGCTGAACAGGCCTTTCTCCTTGACGAAGGGTTCCAGCTTGCTCTGGTCCGGCGAGATCAGTTCGATATCGATCTTGTAGAAGTCGCGCACCTGCTCGATAAACCGGTAGGTCTCCGGGTGCAGGCGGCCGGTGTCGAGGCTGAACACCTTGACGTTCTTGTTCAGCTTCCAGGCCATGTCCACCAGCACCACATCCTCGGCACCGCTGAAGGAAATCCACAGGTCATCACCGAACTGGCTGAACGCCAGCTTGAGAATGTCCTGGGCAGACTTGTTGGCATAAGTCGTGGCGAGTTCAACGACGTCGAAGGCTTGGTTCATCAGGACGGTTCCTACAGGTCAATGGCGCTGAGCGCTCTATAGGGGAGCGATGGTATCAAAATCCGCCCTGCGTTGCGGCGGCGGGCTTGAATCGCTAGAGTTCGGCAGTCCTTTTGCTCGCTCAACTAACAACATCCAATGGGAGTGTCTTGTGGAAATTGCCTGTCTCGACCTGGAAGGGGTGCTGGTACCAGAAATCTGGATCGCCTTCGCCGAAAAAACCGGTATTGAATCCCTGCGGGCCACCACCCGGGACATTCCCGACTACGACGTGCTGATGAAGCAGCGCCTGCGCATCCTCGACGAACACGGGCTCAAGCTCGCCGACATCCAGGAAGTGATCGCCACTCTCAAACCGCTGGACGGCGCCATCGAGTTCGTCAACTGGCTGCGCGAGCGCTTCCAGGTGGTGATCCTGTCCGACACCTTCTACGAATTTTCCCAGCCGCTGATGCGTCAGTTGGGCTTCCCGACCTTGTTGTGCCACCGTCTCATCACCGACGAAAACGACCGCGTGGTCAGCTACCAACTGCGCCAGAAAGACCCCAAGCGCCAGTCGGTATTGGCGTTCAAGACCCTCTACTACCGCGTGATCGCCGCCGGCGACTCCTACAACGACACCACCATGTTGGGCGAGGCCGACCGTGGGATTCTGTTCCATGCGCCGGAAAATGTGATCCGCGAATTCCCGCAATTCCCGGCGGTGCATACGTTTGAAGATTTAAAGAAAGAGTTCATCAGGGCGTCGAATCGGCAGTTGAGCCTGTAATTTCTTTCGGGCCGCTGAGGGCCCTATCGGGAGCAAGCCCCCTCCCACATTCGACACCATTCCAACAGATAAACGAGGTCGAATGTGGGAGGGGGCTTGCTCCCGATGGGGAAGGTAGCGCCACTACCAATGTTTCTGTCAGCTCCCTGCAAGCAACCGCTCATAAGGAATACTCAAGCCTTCATGCAGTCGCTTGATCATCGACAGGCTCAGCTTGCGCTTGTGGTTCAGCACTTCGGATACACGTCCGCTGGTGCCGATAAATGGCTCCAGGTCGCGGGCAGTCATGCCCAGTTGCTCCATGCGAAATTTAATGGCTTCCACCGGATCAGAAGGTGGCATTGGGTAATGTTCGGCTTCGTACTTCTCAATGAGTACTGCAAGAATTTCCAGCTCATCGCCTTCAGTCGAGCCGATGTCCGCTCCCCAGAGCTGCTGCACCCGCGCGAGTGCCGCAGTGAGGTCTTCCTGGGAGTGTATGGGTTTGATGTTCATTACACGGTCTCCGCATTGATCTGGTCGTACTGCGCATGAGTCCCTACGAACCGTATGAACCCAAGCTGTCGCTGGTAATCGATCGCCATGATCACTCGATATTTGTTGCCGCCCACGTTGAATACAACCCTGCTACCTTTGAGAATGCTCGCGGTCCTGAGCGCTGCCTTGAGTGCTTGTGGCGTAGGGTAAATGGCCTTTTCCATATGCCGATACAATTCAATAAGCGGCGCTTTCGCATCGATATAGGCGGGTTGGCTTTCCCAGAATATTCGTAAGGTCGAGAGGGCGATTATCCGCATCGCTGCAACCTCCCGATTTGGGAGATGATAGGCGCGGTTGAGAGGGGGCGCAAACTCGGAAATATTTCCTGACGGGTAGGCAGTCGCTTCATGTGATCCTTCACAGACGGCGGGTGGACGGTTGAAGCCGGACGCTATCTTCCGACGTTCAACTACGTCTACTGCGGTTCTGATTCAGGTTTTTTCTACTGCTCGGCGCTACGTCTGAGAGCCAGGAAGGCACTGTGCGCTACAGGCTTTCCAGTGTTTGTAACAACACCCGCACCTTCGTCAGTGACTCCTGATACTCCGCCTCCCACTGCGAATCCGCCACGATCCCACCGCCGCCCCAGCAACACACTTGGCCATCCTTGACCAGTAAGCTGCGGATGGCGATGGAGCTGTCCATCTCGCCGCGCACATCCAGGTACACCAGCGAACCGCAGTACAGCCCGCGTCGGGTCGGCTCCAGTTCGTCGATGATCTGCATCGCGCGAATCTTTGGGGCGCCGGTGATCGAGCCACCAGGGAAGCTGCCGGCGATCAGGTCGAGGGCGTCTTTATCGTCGGCCAACTCGCCGGTCACGCTGCTGACCAGATGATGCACGTTGGGGTAGCTTTCCAGGCTGAACAGTTCCGGCACGTTGACCGAGCCGATGCGGCAGGTGCGGCCGAGGTCGTTGCGCAGCAGGTCGACGATCATCAGGTTCTCGGCGCGGTCCTTGGGGCTGGCCAGCAGTTCGGCGGCCTGGGCGGCGTCTTCTTCAGGCGTGAGGCCGCGGGGGCGGGTGCCTTTGATCGGGCGGGTTTCGACGTGGCGCTCGCTGATGTGCACGAAACGCTCCGGCGACAGGCTCAGGACCGCGCCGTCGTCCGGCAGGCTCTGGAACCCGGAAAACGGCGTCGGGCAGGCTTCGCGAAGGGCGCAATAGGCTGCCCAGGGATCACCCATGCACGGTGCGCGAAAACGCTGGGCGAAGTTGACCTGGTAGCAGTCGCCGGCCTGGATGTAATCTTGGATACGCACGATGGCTTGGCGGTAGGCCTCGGCGCTGAGGTCGGGCGCCATCGGGCCCTGGAGTTTGAACGTCGCGCAGGTGTCGACAGCCCCATGGCTGAACAACGCGATCAGCCGTTGCCGTTCGCTATCTGCCAGCGAGGGATGAAACACCAACTGGCTGCTCTGGGCCTGGTGGTCACTGATCAGCGCCCAGGCGTACAGCCCGAAGCGCGCGTCCGGCAGGTGCAGGTCATCCACCGCCAGGTGCGGCATGTGCTCCAGGTGCCGACCGAAGTCGTAGCTCAGGTAGCCGATCAAGCCGCCGGCGAACGGTAACTGCAAACCGTCGGGAATCGCGGCTTCACCCAATCGCGTGAGGTTTTCCCGCAAGCGTTGCAGGAAAGCAGCGCCGCTTTCGTCAGGCGCTACCGTCAAGGTCGCTTCGGGCCAGGCGCTGAGCAGGTCGTAACGCCCACGCTCGGCCGTCGGCCGGCCGCTGTCGAGCAGCACCGCGCCGGGAGCGTGGCGAATCGCCGCAAAATACTCGGCGGGGTTGGCCCGGTAGGGCAATGGGTGTACGGAGCAGGTCGACATGCGGGGTTGAATCAGCCAATGGCGCGGGGGAGGGGGATTGTAGTCCCCTGTAGGATTTGCTCCTAGAGGGGATGTCGGGGATAGACAGTTCGAAGACCGGATCAGCCTTCCACGGGCGGAATATGCCCGAACATCTCCTGCACAAACTTCACCCGCTCTTCCGGGGTTTCCGTCACGCCGGCCGCTTTCAGTTCTTCCAGTCGCGCCTCCACCGCATGGGTGCGCAAGGTCAGGCCGCAGTCGTTGGCGATCTGGATATTCAGCCCCGGCCGCGCATTCAGCTCAAGGATCAGCGGGCCTTTTTCCTGGTCGAGCACCATGTCCACGCCGATATAGCCCAGCCCGCACAGCTCGTAGCAGCCGGCCGCGAGCTTCATGAAACCGTCCCAATTGGGCAGTTGCACGCCATCCACCGCGTTGGTGGTGTCGGGGTGTTTGGTGATGATGGTGTTCAGCCAGGTACCGCGCAGGGTCAGGCCGGTGGCAAGGTCGACGCCCACGCCAATCGCGCCCTGGTGCAGGTTGGCCTTGCCGCCCGACTGGCGGGTCGGCAAGCGCAGCATCGCCATCACCGGGTAGCCCATCAGCACGATGATGCGAATATCCGGCACGCCTTCGTAGCTGATGCTCTTGAAGATCTGGTCGGGTACCACGCGGTATTCGATCAGCGCACGGTCGCGGTGGCCACCCAGGGAGTAGAGGCCGGTGAGGATGCTGGAAATCTGATGTTCGATCTCTTCATGGCTGATGATCTTGCCGGACACCGTGCGGTAGCGCCCCTCAAACCGGTCCGCCACCACCAGGATGCCGTCACCGCCGGCGCCCTGGGCCGGTTTGATCACGAAGTCGCTGCGCCCGCCGATGATCTCGTCGAGTTTGTCGATTTCCTTCTCGGTGGAGATCACCCCGTACATTTCCGGCACATGGATGCCGGCGGCGATCGCCCGTTCCTTGGTGATGATCTTGTCATCCACGATGGGGTACAGGCTGCGCTTGTTGTACTTGAGCACGTAGTCGGCATTACGCCGGTTGATGCCCATGATCCCCCGCGCTTCCAGGGCCTTCCAGGTCTTCCAGAAGCCGAACATTACGAATCAGCCTTGAGGAAGGCCTTGAATCGCACCAGCTCGGTCAGGCGGTAGCCACGATAGCGCCCCATGGCCAGCATGAAGCCCACCAGGATCAGCAGGATCGCCGGGAAAGTGAATACGAAGTAGATCAGCTCCGGCACGCTCATGATGATGTGCGCCAGGGACGCGGCGAACAGCGTACCAATCGCCACTTTCATGGCATGGCTGGCGCCGCGCTCTTCCCAGGTGATCGACAGGCGTTCGATGGTCATGGTCAAAATCACCATCGGGAACAGCGCCACCGACAACCCGCGCTCCAGCCCCAGCTTGTGGCTGAACAGGCTGATGGCCGCGATCAACACCACCACGAAGGTCAGCACCACCGACAACCTCGGCAGCATCTGCAACTTCAAGTGTTCCAGGTACGACCTGAGGGACAGGCCCAGCGCCGTGATAATCGTGAACAGCACAATCCCGAAGCCCAGCTGTGTCTCTCGGAACGCCAGGGCAATCAGCACCGGGGTAAAGGTGCCCAGGGTCTGCAGGCCGATCAGGTTGCGCAGGATCAGGATCACCAGCACGCCAATCGGGATCATCACCATGATCATGAAGGTCTGCTGGGTTTGCAGCGGCAGGCCGTACAGCGAGTATTCGAGGAAGTTGGCGTCGGTGTTCTCGTCGGTCAGCTTGGCCAGGCGAATCGCGTTCATTTCGCTGTTGTTCAAGCTGAAGGTGACCATGGCTTTCTTGCCGCCATCGACGGTGATCAGGTTTTCATCGCCGGTCCACCACAGCAGGCGGTCGGCGGGCAGGCCCGGTTCGCCGGTTTCCGGGTTGAAGTACAGCCAGTCGTTGCCATTGAAGCTACGCAGCCACAGCTCCGGGCTTTGCGGCTGGTCGGCCACCAGGCGGATGGTGTGGACCTTTTCCACCGGCACATGGGCAATGGACAGCAGCAACTCGACGATCTTGGCCTTGTGCGGCGTCGACGGGTCGCCGGCCAGCAACAGCTTCACATTGTCGTCGTTGAGGTTGTTGGTGCGCTTGATGGCTTCGGTGATGAAGGTCTCGACGTCGGCCGAATGCTGGCGAATCGGCGCCAGCAGGGCCTCGGCGGCGATTTTCTCCGGGCCTTCCACGGCAATACTGTCGCGGAAGGTCGGGCCCTTGATCTTGGTTTTTTCGCCGCTGTAGCGCTTGGTCAGCACCAGGCGGTAATACAGGGTCTGGTTGCCCTTGGCGCGGCGTGCCGACCAGGTGACCTTACGGTTGCCGTCGATGCGGTTGACGCTGACCCCGTAGTTATTGGAGATAAAGCTCTCATTAAGACTGACGAAGTCGCGGCTCAAGGGCGGCACGAACATCTGGATCTTCACCGGGTCTTTCGGGTTGGCGACGAACTCGACCTTGGCGTCGATGTTCCACAAGTCGTCGGTGGCGTCCTCGGTGACGGGAATGCCCAGCACGAAGATCTGGTAGGCGGTGACCGAAATACCCAACACCACCAGGATGGCGATCAGGATTCTCAGGTGTAGGGTTAGAGCGCGCATTCGGTTTACTCGGCGGTATGAGCGTCGGCGGCGCAGGCAGGTTTGCCTGCTGCGTATTTAAGACTGGGGTCGACCAGCGCATCAAAGCGTTTGAGCGCTTCGGAGCCGATCAGCAGCGGATATTGGAAAGCGCTGCGGTCAGTCAAGTTCACTTCGATGCTGCGTAAAGCGGTGCCCATGCAGATATCCAGGGCAATCACGGGACGGGCGGTGTAGTTCTTGTCCTCATCGGGGTCGTAGTCGCCGGCGCGACGCTTGATCTTGCTGACGCGGGCCAGGGGACGTTCGATGGGATGGGAATGGGCGGTGTCGATGGCCAGGTAGAAGCGCACCCAGGATTCGCCGTTGCGCTTGAAGCGCTTGATGTCGCGGGCGCTGAGGGAGGCGGTCTTGGCGCCGGTGTCGAGCTTGGCGGCTACTTCCAGGTCGATGCCGGCCAATTGGGCGTATTCATTGAGGCCATACACAGTCTTCTCGGCGGCAGCGCCAAGGCTCGGCATGGACAATAGGCAAAACAGTAGGGGGAAGGGCTTGAGTCTCATAGATCCTGAGGCGGTGCAGTGCGATGTTCAATTCAAGGCGACTGGCATTGCTGCGCAAGCTCCCTTCGTGCGCCGTTTCATCAAGTGATGTCAGGCAAATGCGGCGGGCATTCTAACATGATGCTTTTTTGGCGCCAGCGCTGGCAGCCGGCCATGCCCTGAGGGCGTGCAGCCGGGATTATTAGACGATTGTCGACAATATCGATTTATTCTTTGACTGGTGGCGGTTTATTGGCTAGTTTTTGCCGCATTGCTTTCAAAGGTGTCGACAATATGCTGGGTCAATCAGAAGCTCCGATAATGGCGTCGGACGAATCCCAAACGATGTCCGAGAACGTCTTCCGACGCATTCAGGCCGCCATCGTCAAGGGTGAGATCGCTCCCGGCAGCAAGATTTCCGAGCCGGAACTGGCTCGCACCTACGGCATCAGCCGTGGCCCGCTGCGCGAGGCGATCCACCGCCTGGAAGGCCAGCGCCTGCTGGTGCGCGTACCTCATGTGGGCGCCCGGGTCGTGTCCTTGAGCCACGCCGAGCTGGTTGAACTGTATGAAATCCGCGAGTCCCTGGAAGGCATGGCCTGTCGCCTGGCCGCCGAGCGCATGACCGACGTGGAGATCGAAGAGCTGCGCCAGGTGTTGCACACCCATGAGCGCGACGCAGCGTTCCAGGCGGGTGTCGGCTACTACCAGCAAGAAGGCGACTTCGATTTTCATTACCGGATCATTCAAGGTGCGGGTAACCGCACGCTCACTCAAATGCTCTGCGGCGAGCTGTACCAGCTGGTGCGCATGTACCGCATCCAGTTCTCCGCCACCCCCAATCGTCCACGCCAGGCCTTTGCCGAGCATCACCGCATTCTTGATGCGATTGCCGATCGCGACGGTGAACTGGCCGAGTTGTTGATGCGCCGGCATATCGGTGCTTCCAAACGCAATATTGCCCGTCATTTCCCAGGCGGCGCCCCTGATAGAGGTGAGTCATGAGTTCGAACAACAAAAGCACACCCGGCCAGCGTTTCCGTGACGCGGTCGCCAGCGAGCACCCTTTGCAGGTGGTCGGCGCGATCAACGCCAACCACGCGTTGCTGGCCAAGCGCGCCGGCTTCAAGGCGATCTACCTGTCGGGCGGCGGGGTGGCGGCCGGTTCCCTCGGCGTGCCGGACCTGGGCATCACTGGCCTGGATGACGTACTCACCGACGTGCGCCGTATCACTGATGTCTGCGACCTGCCGCTGCTGGTGGACGTGGACACCGGTTTCGGTTCCTCGGCGTTCAACGTCGCGCGCACCGTCAAATCGATGATCAAGTTCGGTGCCGCCGCGATTCATATCGAAGACCAGGTCGGCGCCAAGCGCTGCGGCCATCGTCCGAACAAAGAGATCGTGTCCCAGCAGGAAATGGTCGACCGCATCAAGGCCGCCGTGGACGCGCGCACCGATGACAGCTTCGTGATCATGGCGCGTACCGATGCCCTGGCCGTCGAAGGCCTGGAGTCTGCCCTGGAGCGTGCCGCCGCCTGCATCGAAGCCGGCGCCGACATGGTGTTCCCGGAAGCCATCACTGAACTGGAGATGTACAAACTGTTCGCCGCCCGTGTGAAGGCGCCGATCCTGGCCAACATCACCGAGTTCGGCGCGACGCCGCTGTACACCACCGAACAGTTGAAATCTGCCGATGTTTCAATCGTGCTGTACCCGCTCTCGGCCTTCCGTGCCATGAACAAGGCCGCCGAGAACGTCTACACCGCGATCCGTCGCGACGGCACCCAACAGAACGTGATCGACACCATGCAAACCCGCATGGAGCTTTACGATCGCATCGATTACCACACCTTCGAGCAGAAGCTTGACGCGCTGTTCGCCGCGAAAAAGTGACGAACACGCCTCCCTGAATAACGACAAAATTGGAGAAAAACCATGGCTGAAGCAAAAGTATTGAGTGGTGCCGGCCTGCGTGGCCAGGTCGCCGGGCAGACCGCACTGTCCACCGTGGGCCAGGCTGGTGCCGGCTTGACCTACCGTGGCTACGATGTGCGCGAACTGGCGGCCGATGCGCAGTTTGAAGAAGTCGCTTATCTGCTGCTGTACGGCGAACTGCCGACCCAGGCCGAACTGGCCGCCTACAGCGCCAGGCTGAGCAAGCTGCGTGACCTGCCGCAAGCGCTGAAAGAAGTGCTCGAACGCATCCCCGCAGACGCCCACCCAATGGACGTGATGCGCACCGGTTGCTCGTTCCTCGGCAATATCGAGCCGGAAAAAGACTTCAGCGTGCAACGCGACGTGACTGACCGCCTGCTCGCCGCGTTCCCGGCGATCATGTGCTACTGGTACCGCTTCAGCCACGACGGCAAGCGCATCGACTGCGTGACCGACGAGCCGAGCATCGGCGGCCACTTCCTGCACCTGCTGCACGGCAAGAAGCCGAGCGAGCTGCATGAAAAAGTCATGAACGTGTCGTTGATCCTTTACGCCGAGCACGAGTTCAACGCCTCGACGTTCACCGCGCGGGTGTGTGCCTCGACATTGTCCGACCTGTATTCCTGCGTCACCGCCGCCATAGGCTCCCTGCGCGGCCCGCTGCACGGCGGCGCCAACGAAGCGGCGATGGAAATGATCGAGCGTTTCGGCTCGGCGGAGGAAGCCGTCGAAGGCACCCTCGGCATGCTGGCGCGCAAGGACAAGATCATGGGCTTCGGCCACGCCATCTATAAAGACAACGACCCGCGTAATGAAGTGATCAAGGGCTGGTCGAAAAAACTCGCTGACGAAGTGGGCGACACCGTGCTGTTCCCGGTCTCCGAAGCCATCGACAAGACCATGTGGGAACAGAAAAAACTGTTCCCCAACGCCGACTTCTACCATGCCTCGGCGTACCACTTCATGGGCATCCCGACCAAGCTGTTCACGCCGATCTTCGTCTGCTCGCGGCTTACAGGCTGGGCGGCCCACGTATTTGAGCAGCGTGCCAACAACCGCATCATCCGTCCAAGCGCCGAGTACACCGGCGTTGAACAGCGCAAGTTCGTGCCAATCGAACGTCGCTGAATGGGAATACCGACGATCCCGAAGTGGAAACCGGACCCAGTGTGGGAGGGGGCTTGCCCCCGATGGTGGTGTGTCATTCAAACCTATAGCAACTGATACACCGCCATCGGGAGCAAGCCCCCTCCCACATTTGAATCGCATTCCAGCCCCGGATCAGCCGGTTCCGTTTGCAATCACCGTGACCGAGTCCTGACGATGAACACTGAATTTCGCAAACCGCTCCCCGGCAGCCGCCTGGATTACTTCGATGCCCGCGCGGCCGTCGATGCAATCAGCCCCGGCGCCTACGCCACATTGCCCTACACCTCTCGTGTGCTCGCCGAGAACCTGGTGCGCCGCTGCGACCCGGCCACCCTCAATGCTTCCCTGAGCCAACTGATCGAACGCAAGCGCGACCTCGACTTCCCCTGGTTCCCGGCCCGCGTGGTGTGCCACGACATTCTCGGCCAGACCGCGCTGGTCGACCTCGCCGGCCTGCGTGACGCCATCGCGCTGCAAGGCGGCGACCCGGCCCAGGTCAACCCGGTGGTACCGACCCAGTTGATCGTCGACCACTCCCTGGCCGTCGAAGCCGGCGGTTTCGACCCGGACGCATTCGAGAAAAACCGCGCCATCGAAGACCGTCGCAACGAAGACCGCTTCCACTTTATCGAGTGGACCAAAAAGGCCTTCAAGAACGTCGATGTGATCCCGCCGGGCAACGGCATCATGCACCAGATCAACCTGGAGAAAATGTCCCCGGTGATCCAGGTGCGTGATGGTGTGGCCTTCCCGGATACCTGCGTCGGCACCGACAGCCACACCCCCCACGTCGATGCCCTGGGCGTGATCGCCATTGGCGTCGGCGGCCTCGAAGCCGAGAGCGTCATGCTTGGCCGCGCCTCGTGGATGCGCCTGCCGGAAAGCGTCGGCGTCGAACTGACCGGCAAGCTGCTGCCAGGCATCACTGCCACCGACATGGTGCTGGCCCTGACCGAGTTCCTGCGTCAACAGAAAGTGGTCGGTGCGTGGCTGGAGTTCTTTGGCGAGGGCGCCTCCAAACTGACCCTCGGTGACCGCGCGACTATCTCCAACATGGCCCCGGAATACGGCGCCACGGCGGCAATGTTTTATATCGACCAGCAGACCATCGCCTACCTGAAACTCACCGGCCGCGAAGACGAACAAGTCACCCTGGTCGAGCAATACGCCCGTCATACCGGCTTGTGGGCAGACGACCTTAAAGGTGCGCAGTACGAGCGTGGCCTCACCTTCGACCTGTCCAGTGTCGTGCGCAACATGGCTGGCCCGAGCAACCCGCACGCCCGCGTCGCCACCCGCGACCTGGCCGCCAAAGGCATCTCCGGCCAGTGGGATGAAGTGCCGGGGCAAATGCCCGACGGCGCAGTGATCATCGCCGCCATCACCAGTTGCACCAACACCAGTAACCCGCGCAACGTGATCGCCGCCGGGCTGCTGGCGCGTAACGCCAACAGGCTTGGGTTGACGCGCAAGCCGTGGGTCAAGTCGTCCCTGGCACCCGGTTCGAAAACCGTGGCCATGTACCTGGAAGAAGCCGGCCTCGGTCATGAGTTGGAAAAGCTCGGCTTTGGTGTGGTGGCGTTTGCCTGCACTACCTGCAACGGCATGTCCGGCGCGCTCGACCCGGTGATCCAGCAAGAGATCATCGACCGCGACCTGTACGCCACCGCCGTGCTCTCGGGTAACCGTAACTTCGACGGGCGTATTCACCCGTACGCCAAGCAGGCGTTCCTGGCTTCGCCGCCGCTGGTGGTGGCCTATGCCATTGCCGGCACCATCCGTTTCGACATCGAGAAGGACGTGCTCGGCTTCGACGCCGACGGCAAGGAAATCCGCCTGCAGGACATCTGGCCGAGCGATGAAGAAATCGACGCGGTGGTCAAGGCCTCGGTCAAGCCGGAGCAGTTCCGCGCGGTGTATATCCCGATGTTCGCGATTCACGAAGACACCGGCCCGAAAGTCGCGCCGCTGTACGACTGGCGCCCGCAGAGCACCTATATCCGCCGTCCACCGTACTGGGAAGGCGCGCTGGCCGGTGCGCGGCCGCTCAAGGGCATGCGCCCGCTGGCGGTGCTGCCGGACAACATCACCACCGATCACCTGTCGCCGTCCAACGCGATCATGCTCGACAGCGCCGCCGGCGAATACCTGGCGAAAATGGGCCTGCCGGAAGTCGACTTCAACTCCTACGCCACTCACCGTGGCGACCACCTGACCGCGCAGCGCGCGACGTTCGCCAACCCGAAACTGTTCAACGAAATGGTGCGGGAGAACGGCAAGGTCAAGCAGGGCTCCCTGGCGCGGATCGAACCGGAAGGCAAGGTCACGCGCATGTGGGAAGCCATCGAAACCTATATGGAACGCAAGCAGCCGCTGATCATCATTGCCGGCGCCGACTACGGCCAGGGCTCGTCCCGCGACTGGGCCGCCAAGGGCGTTCGTCTGGCGGGTGTGGAAGCGATTGCCGCCGAAGGTTTCGAGCGCATCCACCGCACCAACCTGGTAGGCATGGGCGTGTTGCCGCTGGAGTTCCTGCCGGGCACCGACCGTCACACCCTGCAGATTGAGGGCAGCGAAACCTACGACGTGATCGGCCAACGCACCCCGCGTGCGCAGCTGACGCTGGTGATCAATCGCAAGGATGGCGAACGTGTCGAGGTGCCGGTGACGTGCCGCCTGGACACCGCCGAAGAAGTGTCGATCTACGAGGCGGGCGGCGTGTTGCAACGTTTTGCCCAGGATTTCCTGGAATCGGCGACCACCGCCTGAAGAGGATGACCATGGCACACGCAGCGCAAATCAAGATCCCCGCCACCTATATGCGTGGCGGCACCAGCAAGGGCGTATTTTTCCGCCTCCAGGACCTGCCCGAGTCGGCGCAGGTGCCGGGAGCGGCGCGGGATGCCTTGCTGCTACGGGTGATCGGCAGCCCCGATCCCTACGACAAGCAAATCGACGGCATGGGCGGCGCCACATCGAGCACCAGCAAAACCGTAATTCTCGCCAAAAGCACTCGCGCCGATCACGACGTGGACTACCTGTTTGGCCAGGTCTCCATCGACAAACCCTTTGTCGACTGGAGTGGTAACTGCGGCAACCTGTCGGCGGCGGTGGGTTCGTTCGCCATCAGCGCCGGGCTGGTCGATGCGGCCCGCGTGCCCCGCAACGGTGTGGCCGTGGTGCGGGTGTGGCAGGCCAATATCGGCAAGACCATCATTGCCCACGTGCCGATCACCGACGGTGCGGTGCAGGAAACCGGCGACTTCGAACTGGACGGCGTGACCTTTTCGGCTGCCGAAGTGCAGCTGGAATTCATGGACCCGGCGGCGGAAGAAGAGGGCGGCGGCGGCTCGATGTTCCCCACCGGCAACCTGGTCGACGACCTCGAAGTGCCGGGTGTCGGCTCCTTCAAGGCCACGCTGATCAACGCTGGCATCCCGACGATTTTCATCAACGCCGAAGACCTCGGTTACACCGGCACCGAGCTGCAAGGCGCGATCAACAGCGACCCCAAGGCCCTGGCGATGTTCGAGACCGTACGGGCCTATGGCGCGTTGCGCATGGGGCTGATCAAACACCTCGACGAAGCCGCCCAGCGCCAGCACACGCCGAAGGTGGCGTTTGTGGCCAAGCCTGCGGATTACGTGGCGTCCAGCGGCAAGGCGATCAAGGCCGGCGATGTGGATTTGCTGGTGCGCGCCCTGTCCATGGGCAAGCTGCACCACGCGATGATGGGCACGGCGGCGGTGGCGATCGGCACGGCGGCGGCGATTTCCGGCACCTTGGTCAACCTCGCTGCAGGCGGCGTGGAGCGTAATGCCGTGCGCTTCGGGCATCCGTCCGGCACGTTGCGGGTGGGGGCTGAAGCCACCCAGGTGAACGGTGAATGGGTGGTGAAGAAAGCCATCATGAGCCGCAGTGCACGGGTGTTGATGGAGGGTTTCGTCCGCGTACCCGGCGACTCTTTCTAAAGTCCAACACCAATCCCCTGTGGGAGCGGGCAAGCTCCCTCCCACAGTCATAAACAGGCATTCAGACCTGCGAAACGATCAACCCTGACCCTGAGGATGCAGCAACCCTAACTCACTTTGGAGATCTGCCATGAGCACCAACGTCGACCAGAACAACCGCCCCGACTACGACCAGGTCCTGCAGGACATTGCCGACTACGTCCTCAACTACCACATCGACTCCCAAGCCGCCCTCGACACCGCCCGCAACTGCCTGATGGACACCCTCGGTTGCGGCCTGCTGGCCCTGCGTTTTCCCGAGTGCACCAAGCACCTGGGGCCGATTGTCGAGGGCACGGTGGTGCCGTTCGGCGCGCGGGTGCCGGGCACGTCGTTTCGCCTGGACCCGGTCAAGGCGGCCTGGGACATTGGCTGCATCGTGCGCTGGCTCGACTACAACGACACCTGGCTCGCTGCCGAATGGGGTCATCCCTCGGATAACCTTGGCGGCATCCTTGCCGTGGCGGATCACCTGTCGCAAAAGCGCGTGGCCAATGGCGATGCGCCGTTGACCGTGCGCGCGGTGTTGGAGGCAATGATCATGGCCCACGAAATCCAGGGGGTGATTGCCCTGGAAAACTCGTTCAACCGCGTCGGCCTCGACCATGTGCTGTTGGTGAAAGTCGCCTCCACGGCGGTCACTGCCAAGTTGATGGGCGCCAACCGCGAACAGCTGCTGTCGGCTCTGTCTCACGCCTTCGTCGATGGCCAGGCCTTGCGCACTTACCGGCACGCGCCGAATGCCGGCTCGCGCAAATCCTGGGCGGCGGGGGATGCGTCGAGTCGCGGCGTACGCCTGGCGGACATCGCCCTGCGCGGCGAAATGGGCATCCCCGGTGTGCTGAGCGCGCCGCAATGGGGCTTCTACGATGTGCTGTTCAGCCACACCAATAACGACCTGGCGCTCAAGCCCGAGGACAAGCGTGCGTTCAGCCTGTCCCAGCCTTACGGCACCTATGTGATGGAAAACGTGCTGTTCAAGATCAGCTTCCCCGCTGAGTTCCATGCGCAAACCGCCTGTGAAGCCGCGGTGACCTTGCATCCGTTGGTCAAGGATCGCCTGCACGACATCGAGCGCATCGTGATCACCACCCATGAGTCGGCGATTCGCATCATCTCCAAGGTCGGGCCACTGGCCAACGCTGCCGACCGCGACCATTGCCTGCAATACATGACCGCCGTGCCCCTGGCATTCGGCAACCTGGTGGCCGAGCAGTACGAGGATGAGTTTCACGCCGCTCACCCGATCCTCGATGAACTGCGCGACAAGATGGTCATCGTCGAGGACCCGCGTTACAGCCGTGAATACCTGGAAGCCGACAAGCGTTCCATCGCCAATGCGGTGCAGGTGTTCTTCAAGGATGGCTCCAGCACCGGGCAAGTGGCGGTGGAATACCCGATCGGCCATCGCCGTCGTCGGGTGGAGGGCATTCCGATGCTGGAAGACAAGTTCAAGGCCAACCTGGCCACGCGGTTTACCGCGCAACGCAGTGCCGAAATCTTTGCGTTGTGCACGGACCAGGCGAAGCTCGAGGCCACGCCGGTCAATCGTTTTGTGGACCTGTTCGTGCTCTAGCAGGATGCGCCGAGCTTAACCTGTGGGAGGGGGCAAGCTGCCTCCCACAGTTGGAACCCCGCTCACTCAAACCGCAGGATCACCCGGCGGTTGTGCTTGCTCTTCTTCTCGATCTTCTCGCAGAACACCCGGCCGATTTCCTCGGTGTTGAGCACATGGGTACCACCGCATGGCTGGATATCGATCCCGCCGATTTCAATCACCCGTACCGAGCCCTGGATCACCGGCGGCGCAACCGCCTGGGTACGGGTGATCTGCAGCAGGGTGGCGTACTCCGAAGCAGGCATCGACAGGGTTTTGACCTCGTGGGCCTGTTCGATCAGCGCGTTGAGGTCACGGGTGATGCTGTCCTTGTCGAGGGTCATTTCCGGCAGGTCGAAATCCAGGCGACCTTTGTCGGCACTGATGCTGCAACCGGTCACTGGTGCATCGATGAGCGAACACAGCAGGTGCAGGCAGGTGTGCATTTTCATGTGCTGGTAGCGCCGCTCCCAATCCAGGCCGGCGTCCACCAGTACCCCGGCGATCAGTTGCTCGGGGCAGTGTTCCACCTGGTGCCAGATGATCGAACGCAGCACCGGGTCGCGCACCGTGCCGGTCACTTCGACCCGCGTACCGTCCGCCAGGGTCAAGTGGCCGGTATCGCCGGGTTGGCCGCCACCCGTGGGGTAGAACAGGGTGTGCTCCAGGGCGATGCCATGTTCGCTGACGGCAATCACCCGGGCGCTGAATGCGTTCTGGTAGGGCGCGCTGTCAAACAGCGCCAGGGTTTCCATGGTGTGCACGGACATGTTCAACCTCCGACGATCAGTGGGCTGGCTTGCAGCAGGTGGCGCACCATCGCGCTCAAGCCAGGGGGGGAGAGCAGGGTGATTTCGAATTCCGGCCCGCAGACTTTCAGGTTCAGCGGCAGGCGCGGCAGGTAGTTGCCGGATTCGAGGCGGTGCAGCCTGAATTGCAGGTGGTGACGCTCCTTCACCGTCGGCTCCAGCATCAAGCCTTGCAACGGGTGAAAGTCGGCGTCCAGCACCGTGACCTTGTGGCTGGTATTGACCTCGCCGACCACGTGCAGGCGCTCATCGAGGGCGAAGGCCCCGAGATAGTTACTGTGGTCCGATTCATCGTTTTTTTGCAGCTGGATCTGGTTCACCACCTTCACCTTGGTGCCGGCGGGTACGTCCTGGGTGATCACACAGGAGGGGCTGATAAACACGTTGTCGCCGATCAGCACATAGCCCAGCACGCGGGCGCCGGAGCCGACCTCGACGTTGTTGCCCAGACGCGGATGGCGCTTGCCATCGGGGTTGTTGGCGATGCCGCGGGCACCCAGGGTCACGCCGCAGAGGATGTAGCAGTTGTTGCCGATCTCGCAGGTTTCGCCGATCACCGTGCCGTAGCCGTGGTCGAGGACAAAGCGCCGGCCGATACGCGCCGCCGGGTGGATTTCGGCCCCGGACAGGACTTTGCCCTGGTTGCTCAGCTTGAGGGCGATGCGTGAAAACACGCCGTTGGTCTGGTCGGGGAAATTCCACACCAGGTGCGCAAGCCGGTAATAGAGCACGGCCTTGAACGAGGCGTAGGACTCCAGGATCAGTTCGCCGCGCCCACGGGACGCCGGGTCGCGATAGGCGTAGGCGATCAAGTCCTCGGCCACCGCCTGGGCAGCATTCTGGATCAGTGGCGCGAGGTGCGGCTCCAGTTGTTTCATCTGCATGGGGGTGAGGGTCTTGACGAGCTGGGTGAGCAACTCATCGTGCAACTGTTGCATGTCGATAAAGCCGCCCATGGAGGCATCCCCGCATTCTGGCTGGTTGGAAGCCCCGTCATTCGAAACTGGGCAGGTAGCTGTCGGCATTGTCGTAGACCATGGTCAATACCACCGTTTCGGGCGGCAATTCGGGGGCGAGCCTGGCGATGGCGACCATGTTGGCGGCCGAGGACAGGCCCAGGCTGATGGCGTCGGTGCGCATGATGCGTTTCATCATGTCGATGCACTCCTGGCGCGAGACCTTGAGCATGCCGTCGAGCACCTCCAGGTTGAGGATGCTCGGGATCAGGCCGATCGACAGGCCCTGGATATGGTGCGGCGCGTGCTGGTTTTTCAGCAGGTCGCATTCTTCCGGCTCTACGCCCATCACGCGCAGGGCGGGCCAGGCGGCTTTCAGGGTCTCGCCGATGCCGGTGATGTGGCCACCGGTGCCGATGCCGCTGACGAAATAGTCAACACGGCGATCACCAAAGGCGCGGAGGATTTCCGGCGCGGTGGTGTCGCGGTGGGTTTGCGGGTTGGCGCGGTTGCGTTGCTGGTTGAGCATCACGTAGCTGGGGTTTTCCAGCTGCAGCTCCATGCATTTTTCGCCGTGGGAGTTGTTGCCCAGGCGGCTGTCGGAGAGCACCACCTTGGCGCCGTACAGGCGCAGCAGCTTCTGTTTTTCGGGGCTGTAGTTGTCCGGGATCACCAGCACCACCTTGTAGCCCAGCACATTGCCGGCCATCACCAGGCCGATGCCGGTATTGCCGCCGCTGGGTTCGATGATGGTTTGCCCGGAATCACGGATCAGCACGCCGCGCCGCTCGGCGTCGAGGATCATGCCCAGGGCGATGCGTGCCTTGTGGCTGCCGCCAGGGTTGAGGGATTCGAGCTTGGCGTAGACCTCAATGCCAAGGTCTTCGGAAAACTGCGCCAGGCGGACGATCGGCGTGTGGCCGATGGCGTCGAGAATAGAGTTATGCAACATCATTCAGTCCTCGGCTCAATACAGCGGCATGTCGGGTTCGACGTCGCGAACCCAGTGCTTCATGCCGCCCTGCAGAACTTTGGTGTTGGCGAATCCGGCCGCCAGCAATGTGCTGGCCGCCTGCTCGGCGCGGGTGCCGGCGTAGCAGATCAGGTAATGGGTGTTGTCACGGCTGAGGCGCCCGAGTTGGCCATCCAGCTCGGCCAGGGGGATATGCACCACCCCCGGTAACTTGCACACCTCCAGTTCGCTGGCGTCGCGCACATCCAGCAGCACGTCGGCGCTGCTGGGGTGTTCGAGTACCTGCTTGAGTACGCGTGGCTTGATGTAGCGCTCTTCGGCCAGGGACGGTTGGCTGGGCACGGCGTCCGCACAGACGGCTGGCGCCCGGGTTTCGCTGTGTCGCAGGTCGGAGCAGCACGGGCAGTCGGCACGACGCTTGAAACGGATTTCGCTGAACTTCATGGCCAGTGCATCGAAGCGCATCAGGCGGCCGGACAGGGGCTCGCCAATGCCGATCAACAGTTTGATCGCCTCGGTGGCCTGGATCATCCCGACTACCCCGGGAAGCACGCCGATCACACCACCGGCGCTGCAATTGGGCGCCAGTTCTACGGGCGGTGCGCTGGGGAACAGGCAGCGGTAGCACGGCCCGCCTTGGTAGTTGAGCACGCTGATCTGCCCGTCGAAACGGTAGATGGCGCCGTACACCAGGGGTTTGCCCAGTTGCACGCAGGCGTCGTTGACCAAGTAGCGGGTATCGAAATTGTCGGTGCCGTCGATCACCAGGTCATAGGCGCCCACCAGTTCCAGGGCGTTATCGGCGTTCAACGCGGTGTTGTGGGCGTTGATCTGGATATGGCGGTTGAGGTCCTGCAAGCGCTGCTTGGCCGACTCGACCTTGGGCATGCCCAGGGTGCTGTTGCCGTGGACGATCTGGCGTTGCAGGTTGCTGCTTTCCACTACGTCGAAATCCACCAGTCCCAGGGTACCGACACCGGCCGCCGCCAGGTACAGGCTGATGGGCGAGCCCAGGCCGCCGGTGCCGATGATCAGGACCTTGGCGTTCTTGAGGTTCAACTGGCCTTCGCGGCCGACGCCGGGCAGGGTGATATGGCGCACATAACGTTGCACTTCCTCGTTGCTGAGGCTGTCGACGTCCATACCGCCGGAGGTGGCGAGCAGCACTTCGATGCGGGCTTTTTCCGGCAGCCGGTCGTCGGCGCTGATCAGCTCTTCCTCGGCGGTGAACAGGAAGTGTTCCTTGAGCTGGTTGTTCTTTTCGTGAAACAGATGGGCGCGCAACTGCGGGTGGCTGCTGCATAGGTTTTCAATGACTTCGCGCAATGTCGATCCGGCGCCCTCGAGGGTCGATTCCGGCAGCTTGGCCACGCGAACCAGAATGTCGGGGAAAGAGACAGCGTTCATGGACAACTCCGTGTGCAGGTCGTTGAAGGGGGTTAGGGCGAAATGCTTGCCATCCCAGGCAAACAGTTTTGAACCCAGGGCCTGGCCCTGGCGAACGTCGACCACCAGGTAACTGACGGGGTAGATCGGCTCGCCCATGAACAGGGCCTTGTCCTGGTCTTCATCGCTGAAATAGGCGCCGACATCCGGGTGGGAGTGGTAGATCACCACCACCGGGTTGTCGCTGCGAAACGCCTTGTTCAGCAGCAGGGTGTCGGCCACCGAGAAGGTGTAGCCATTGGCCGCGCTGCGCGGGTACATCTCGGGGTTCTTGCGGTGCAGTTCGTTCTGGATGTTTTTGCCCAGGTATACGCTGCCGTCGGCGAAGACGAAGCCGCAGCATTCTTCGGGGTAGCAGCGGCTGGCGTGGGCGTAGATCTGTTCCAGGGCTTTGGGGCGGAGGACGTCCATGTTTCTCTCGCGTTGATGGAGGGTCAATTTTTCTTGGCCAGGAGTTTTTCAACGGGCAACTTGGTGATCGCAAAGCCGGCCAGCAGGATGGCCGAATACAGCATCAGGTCGCGGGAAATCGCCACGCCTTCGTACCAGGCACCGATGATCACCGCGAACACCGGGAAGATGATGAACACGAATGACAGGATGATCGGGCTCAAGCGCTTGAGCAGCATGAAATACACGATGAACCCTCCCACCGAGGCCACCAGCCCCAGGTAGAACAGCGCGCTCCAGGAGCGCAGGGTGATGTTTTCGAAGGTCGGCGTTTCAAACCACAACCCGGCCACGAACAGCATCAGCCCGGCAATGCCGATGGGCAGGGTGTTGTAGGTGATCACGCTGATGGCGCTGCCTTTCTGCTTGGTAATCACGTAGCACAAGGCATGCATGATCGCGGCAGTCAGAATTGCGAGCACCCCGAAGAACTCGGCGTGGTCCAGGTGCAGGCCTTGGCTCCTGATGATCATGTAGAGGCTGCCGAAACCGATACCGATGCCGACCACCTGTGAAAAGTAGATGCGCTCGCGCAGGAACAACGCGGAGAAAATCAGGATAAACACCGGCATGCAACTGAACAGCAGGGCGGTGAGGCCGGATGACACATGCATCTCGCCGTAGTTGAGCAGGTAGTAGGGCACGCTGAAGTAGGACAGGGTCACGAACACGAAGAACCAGCGGCTCTCGCGCGGAAACAGGATGGGTTCGCGGCGCACCATGGCGAAACACAGGAACAGCGGGAAGGCGATCAGGAAGCGCAGGCCGGCGGACGTCAGCGGCGGCACGCTCTCAACGGCGATTTTGATCCCCAGCCACGTGGTGCCCCAGCTCAGGCACACGATCAGGAACATCACACTGGTCACCAGCCCGGCCAGCCACTGTTTTTGCGTTTTGGTTTTGGCGGTGTTTTCGAGAACGGCGGACATTGGCATCGTTTATTGCTTCCCTGAGCCTGAATTGAACTCTATATTGAGCTTGTAATGAGTTGTAAAATTCGGCGATTGAACCCGTAAAAGCACACTATTAGGGCGAAAGATGGCTGTCAAAACAAATATTGACATGGTGTCAATTATGCGTGAGGGGTTGTCCAACGGGCAGGGCGTGAAGTACAAGCGCCTGTCCGATGTCATGGAACGGGGCATCCTCGAAGGCTTGATTGAACCGGGACGAAAACTGCCGCCTCATCGGGTGCTTTCCGACAATCTTGGGGTGACCATCGGCACCATCAGCCGGGCCTACGGTGAGCTGGAGCGTCTGGGTTTGGTGGTAGCGCGAGTGGGTGACGGCACGTTCGTACGCAAGCGTGGGATGGAGCGCCAGCGTGATGAAGGCTTTCGTAACTTCAGCGAGGAGCCGCGCCAGTACTTCGACATGAGCCGCAACATGCATATTCCGGGTCAGGAAACCACCTTCCTGGCACAGAGCTTCCAAACCCTCTCGACCAACGCCAAGTTCCTCCAGGACATCAGTGCCTACACCCCGGACGCCGGCCTGCCGCGTTATCGCGATGCGGGCGCGCAGTGGCTGGTGCAGCGTGATTTTCATCCGATCCCCGAGCAGGTGATCTGCGTCAACGGCGGCCAGCATGGCCTGCTGTGCGCGATGATGGCCCTGCTGCGCGCCGGCGATACGGTGGTCACCGAACAATTGACTTACCCGGGGCTGATCACCGCCGCGCGCATGTTGGGTATCCGCTTGATCGGCCTGGAGATGGACGAAGAAGGCGTGCTGCCGAGCGCGCTGGATGAAGTCTGTCGTAATCACCGGGTTTCAGCGTTGTATTGCACGCCGACCATCCAGAACCCGACCACGGCGGTGTTATCCGTGGCGCGGCGCGAAGCTTTGGTGAAGGTGTGCCGGGAACATAATCTGCTGATTCTTGAGGACGAAGCCCACGGCGTATTGGTTGAAGACCGTCCACCGCCCCTCAGCCATTTCGCTCCCGAACGTACGATTTTGATCAGCAGCCTGAGCAAGGCCGTGTCTGCCGGGCTGCGTGTGGGGTATGTGCATGCGCCCCCGGCGCTGGTCAGCCGTATCTCGGCGGCCTTGCGCTCCACCTGCTGGATGGCCACGCCGGTGACCCTGGAACTGGCGACGCAGTGGATTGAAAACGGCACGGCTGAATACCTGCTGCGCCAGCAGATCAACGAGATCAGCCGACGCAAAACCTTGGTGCAGGACTTGTTGGCCGGTCTGGCGTACCGCACTCACCTGAACAGCCCGCACTTCTGGATCGAAGTGCCGGAGCCCTGGCGCGCGTCGGAAATCGAGGCGGAGCTCAAGCAGAATAATTACCTGATCGCCACCGCCGAGGCGTTTGCCGTAGGGCAGACGGCGGTGCCGCAGTTCATTCGGGCGAGTATCTGCAATACGTCTGGGGATGATCAGCTGTTGCGGGCGGGGTTTGATGCGTTGGCGACGGCGTTGGGGCAGGGGGGAGGGCGGTTTCACCTATAGCGATTGGACGTCCATGCTGTGAGCAGGCTTGTTGTGGCAAGCAAGTCAGTTAAGGAGGAACACTGTAACTGTGGCGAGCGGGACAAGCCCGCTCGCCACAGTAAAACAGAGTATCAAGGTGTTATTTGAAGCGCCGTTCCACACCTTTCTCCACCAGAATCTTCGCCGAAATCTCTTCCACCGAAAAATGCGTGGAATTGATGTGCGCAATATTCTCGCGACGGAACAGATTTTCTACTTCGCGCACTTCGAATTCGCACTGGGCATAGCTGGAGTAGCGGCTGTTGGGCTTGCGCTCGTTGCGGATGGCGGTGAGACGGTCCGGGTCGATGGTCAGGCCAAACAGCTTGTGCGAATGGGCGCGCAGCGCCGCAGGCAGCGTCAGGTGCTCCATGTCGTCTTCGGTCAGCGGGTAGTTGGCCGCACGGATGCCGAATTGCATGGCCATGTACAGACAGGTGGGCGTTTTGCCGCAGCGTGACACGCCGACCAGGATCAGGTCGGCCTTGTCGTAGTAGTGGGTGCGAGCGCCGTCGTCGTTGTCGAGGGCGAAGTTCACCGCCTCGATACGCTCCATATAATTGGAGTTATGCCCAATGGAATGGGACTTTCCGACCGAATAGGAGGAGTGTTCGCTCAACTCCTGCTCCAGCGGCGCCAGGAACGTCGAGAAAATGTCGATCATGAAACCATTCGACGTTGCGAGAATCTCACGGATGTCTTGATTGACGATGGTGTCAAAAATGATCGGCCGAAAGCCGTCTTTTTCAGCCGCCAGATTGATTTGTTGTACCATAGCCCGCGCTTTATCCACGCTGTCGATATAGGGCCGTGTGAATTTGGCGAACGTAACGTTTTCGAACTGCGCGAGCAGGCTTTGACCCAGGGTTTCGGCTGTAATGCCGGTGCCGTCGGAGATAAAGAAAGCAGATCGTTTCATTTGAGCCCTGGGCCTTAAGCTGATGACGAATCTTGGATATGATAGGCGCGATTTTGCCGCCCCATAGTGGGCCGCATTCTCACTTATTTTCCAGGTCCAGGCCACAAACGCGGGTAATCGCTCCTACGAGCAGCCGGCGTCCTGAGCTTTTCCAACACAGTTAGTGGAGAGATCACCTTGGTAGAGTACGTAGTTTCCCTCGATAAGCTCGGCGTCCATGATGTAGAGCACGTAGGGGGCAAGAACGCATCCCTCGGCGAGATGATCAGTAATCTTGCAGGCGCTGGTGTGTCGGTGCCCGGTGGTTTCGCCACCACGGCCCAGGCTTACCGTGATTTCCTCGAACTGAGCGGCCTCAACGCTCAGATCCACGCCGCGCTGGACGCCCTGGACGTCGACGACGTTAACGCCCTGGCCAAGACCGGTGCCCAGATCCGCCAATGGATCATGGAAGCCGAGTTCCCTGAGAAACTCAACGAAGAAATCCGCACCGCCTTCGCCACATTGTCGGCGGGCAACCCTGACATGGCCGTTGCCGTGCGCTCCTCGGCCACCGCCGAAGACTTGCCGGATGCTTCTTTCGCGGGTCAGCAAGAGACCTTCCTGAACATCCGCGGCGTGGAAAACGTGATCCGCGCAGCCAAGGAAGTGTTTGCCTCGCTGTTCAATGACCGCGCCATTTCCTACCGCGTGCACCAGGGTTTCGACCACAAGCTGGTGGCCCTGTCTGCCGGTGTGCAGCGCATGGTGCGTTCGGAAACCGGCACCGCCGGCGTGATGTTCACCCTGGACACCGAGTCGGGCTTCCGTGACGTGGTGTTTATCACCGGCGCCTACGGCCTGGGCGAAACCGTTGTACAAGGCGCGGTCAACCCCGACGAATTCTACGTACACAAACACACCCTTGAAGCCGGCCGCCCGGCCATCCTGCGCCGCAACCTGGGCAGCAAGGCGATCAAGATGATCTACGGCGACGAGGCCAAGGCCGGTCGTTCGGTGAAAACCGTGGACGTCGACAAGGCCGAGCGCGCGCGCTTCTGCCTGAGCGACGCAGAAGTCAGCGAATTGGCCAAGCAAGCGATGATCATCGAAAAGCACTACAAGTGCCCGATGGACATCGAATGGGCCAAGGACGGGGACGACGGCAAGCTGTACATCGTGCAGGCCCGCCCGGAAACCGTGAAGAGCCGTACCTCGGCCAACGTCATGGAACGCTACCTGCTCAAGGAAACCGGCACCGTGCTGGTGGAAGGCCGTGCCATCGGCCAGCGCATCGGCGCCGGCAAGGTGCGGATCATCAAGGACGTGTCCGAGATGGACAAAGTCCAGCCCGGTGACGTGCTGGTTTCCGACATGACCGACCCGGACTGGGAACCGGTGATGAAGCGTGCCAGCGCCATCGTCACCAACCGTGGCGGGCGTACCTGCCACGCGGCGATCATCGCCCGCGAACTGGGGATCCCGGCAGTGGTCGGTTGCGGCAACGCCACCCAACTGCTCAAGGACGGCCAGGGCGTGACTGTGTCCTGCGCCGAAGGCGACACCGGCTTCATCTTTGAAGGCGAACTGGGCTTCGACATCAAGCAAAACTCCATCGACGCGATGCCCGACCTGCCGTTCAAGATCATGATGAACGTCGGCAACCCGGACCGTGCCTTCGACTTCGCGCAGTTGCCGAACGCCGGTGTGGGCCTGGCCCGTCTGGAGTTCATCATCAACCGCATGATCGGCGTGCACCCCAAGGCCCTGTTGAACTACGACGGCCTGCCGCTGGACATCAAGGAAAGCGTGGACAAGCGCATCGCCGGCTACAACGACCCGGTGGGCTTCTACGTCGAGAAGCTGGTGGAAGGCATCAGCACCCTGGCGGCGGCGTTCTACCCGAAAAAGGTCATCGTGCGCCTGTCGGACTTCAAGTCCAACGAATACGCCAACCTGATCGGCGGCAAGCTCTACGAGCCGGAAGAAGAAAACCCGATGCTGGGCTTCCGTGGCGCCTCGCGTTACATCAGCGAAGCGTTCCGTGACTGCTTCGAGCTCGAATGCCGCGCCCTCAAGCGTGTGCGCAACGAGATGGGCCTGACCAACGTCGAGATCATGGTGCCGTTCGTACGTACCCTGGGCGAGGCGAGCCAAGTGGTCGACCTGCTGGCCGAAAACGGCCTGTCCCGCGGCGAAAACGGCCTGCGCGTGATCATGATGTGCGAACTGCCGTCCAACGCCATCCTGGCCGAGGAGTTCCTGGAGTTCTTCGACGGTTTCTCCATCGGTTCCAACGACCTGACCCAGCTCACCCTGGGCCTGGACCGCGATTCCGGGATCATCGCTCACCTGTTCGACGAGCGTAACCCTGCGGTCAAGAAGCTGCTGGCCAACGCCATCCAGGCGTGCAACAAGGCCGGCAAGTACATCGGTATCTGCGGCCAAGGCCCTTCCGATCACCCGGACCTGGCCAAATGGCTGATGGAGCAGGGTATCGAAAGCGTCTCGCTTAACCCCGATTCCGTGCTGGAAACCTGGTTCTTCCTGGCGGAAGGCCAAGCGTCCGCCTAAGGTCGTGATGTCAAAAGTGCCGGTCCCCCGTCGAGGGTGACCGGCATTCTTATCTGTGCAGGGCGGAAATCCTTCCGGACGCCGCCCTTTTTTGTGCAAGAGCATTATGCAAAGCAGCAGCAACCTGTTTCCCGTCGCCCTGATCAGTGCTGAACGTCGTGGCGACCTGAGTGAAGATGTGTACCGCCTCAAGCCCGGTAACAGCCCCGACGGTACCGTCGAGCTGGCCGTTACCCGTTTGGGCCTGGCCGATGTCCCGCAAAGCCGGGGCATCCCGGTTATTTTGTTGCACGGCAGTTTTTCCAATCGGCGCTTCTGGTACTCGCCCAAGGGTATCGGTCTTGGCGCCTACCTGGCACGCAAGGGGTTCGATGTGTGGATCCCGGAAATGCGTGGCCATGGGCTGTCCCGGCGCAATCAGGACTACGCCCGGAACCGGGTCGCCGACTACGCGCGCTACGACTTGCCGGCCATTGGCGCGTTTGTGCGTGAGCAAAGTGCGCAGATTCCCCATTGGATTGGTCACTCTCTGGGCGGCACAACCCTGGCGGCGGCCCTGGGTGGGCAGCATCTTGGCGCGCCGGCAGTGGCCTCGGTGGCCTTGTTTGGCTGTCAGGTCAGTCGCAGCCACTGGCCGTTGAAGCTTCCGCCGGTGGAGTGGACCGGCCGTCTGCTTTTAAAGCGCTTCGGCGGAGTATCCGGCTCGCGGCTCAAGCGAGGACCGGAGGACGAACCGGCGGGTGTGCTGATCGAAGCCATGCGCTGGAATGGCCTGTTCGGTCGCTTTGGCGAAGGTAAGCGCGATTGGTGGAAAGGCCTGGCGGATGTCGACGTGCCGCTGTTGGCTGTGAGCGCGGCGGGCGATCAGCAAGATCCGGACTGGGCTTGCCGCAAGCTGTTCGAGCAGATCGGCTCCGAGCACCGTCAGTACCTGTGCCTGGGGCGTCAGCAAGGCTTTACTGAGGATTTCGGGCATGTGGAAATGCTGGTCAGCAAAGCCGCCCAGGCCGAGGTCTGGCCGCTGGTAAAACAATGGTTAAACGATCCACTGACACCTTTGTTGGGTGCCAAGCCTGAGGCATTGGTCGTAGTTTGACGCAGGGCTCTGCCAAGGGCGTTTCGCTCGAGTGTGGTTGCGGCTAAGATATGACGCGTTAAACGCTTCTGGTCATATTCAGTCGCTCACTGGTTATTGCGTTGCGACGAAGCGGATGGGATGTTGCGCACCGGCTCCAGCTGGCGCTTCTTTCGAAAGACACTTCTTTGACGGAAAGGAATTTTTTCAATGAACCATTACGTGACCCCCGACCTGTGCGACGCCTACCCTGACCTGGTGCAGGTGGTCGAGCCGATGTTCAGCAACTTCGGCGGCCGAGATTCCTTTGGCGGCGAGATCGTCACCATCAAATGCTTCGAAGATAACTCCCTCGTCAAGGAACAGGCCGACCAGCCGGGCGCCGGCAAGGTGCTGGTGGTCGACGGTGGCGGTTCCCTGCGCCGCGCGTTGCTGGGCGACATGATCGCCGAGAAAGCCGCTAAAAACGGCTGGGAAGGCCTGGTGATCTACGGCTGCATCCGTGACGTCGATGTCATCGCCCAGACTGACCTGGGCGTACAGGCGTTGGCCAGCCATCCGATGAAAACCGACAAGCGCGGCATCGGTGACCTGAACGTCGTGGTGACATTTGCGGGTGTGACGTTCCGCCCAGGTGAGTACATCTACGCCGACAATAATGGCGTGATCGTCTCGCCAAGCCCGCTGCAAATGCCTGAATAAACCGCAATAACCAACAGGGGTGGGGATGTTCGAGGAAGAAAACGCGCAGTGGGGGCTGGTGCATGCCCTGGTGCTGGACGGTAAAGGCGGTGCGCGTTCGATTGCCCGGACTGAGCTCGACGACTTGCAACTGCAGCCCCAGGAAAGCCTGTGGCTGCACTGGGATCGCAGTCATCCCCAGACCCAGACCTGGCTGCGCAAATCCAGTGGCTTGAGCGAATTCGCCTGTGATCTGCTGCTGGAGGAGAACACCCGCCCACGCCTGTTGCCGCTGCCGGATGCCGAGTTGCTGCTGTTCCTGCGCGGGGTCAACCTCAATCCGGGGGCCGAGCCGGAAGACATGGTCTCGGTACGTATCTTCGCCGCCGCCAGCCGCGTGATTTCCCTGCGTCTGCGCCCGCTGCGCGCTACCGATGAGCTGCTGGTGCAGTTGGCAGATGGCAAGGGGCCGAAAACCGCCTCGGAGCTCATCCTTTATATGGCTCAGTACCTGACCAACAAGGTCCAGGATCTGGTCACGGATTTGTCGGAAATCGTCGATGCTGAGGAAGAAAAACTCGATACCGACGAACGGTACACACCTGAACATGGCAGTGTTTTGCAGATCCGTCGCCGAGCGGCCGGGCTCAAGCGTTTCCTGTCGCCGCAGCGGGATATTTTTGCCCAGCTCACGCGGATAAAATTGCCGTGGTTCTGTGACGACGATGCCGACTACTGGAACGAATTGAACAACAGTCTGACCCGCTACCTGGAAGAGCTCGAATTGACCCGGGAGCGCGTGGGGCTTGTGCTTGAGGCCGAAGACCGGCGCTTGAGCGTGCGCATGAATCGCACCATGTACCGCTTCGGGATCATCACGGGAATCTTTCTGCCGATGAGTTTCCTGACCGGTTTGCTGGGTATAAATGTGGGTGGCATACCGTTCTCTGCCAGCCCCTACGGATTCGTGATTGCATGCCTGTTGATGGTGTCGGTGGCGCTCGGGCAATGGTGGTTGTTTCGACGATTGCGCTGGGTTTGAGCTGAATATGACCTGAACGTAGGAAGGGTCCCATGTGACCCCAGGAATTTTACCCTCGTCTTTTAAATCACTTGCGAGAGGTCTTTATGCACGATCCGTTCGAACAGTCTTTGCGTGACATGCTCAATGCCTCGCCGTCCAACCGCGACGACGATGCCTGCCTGGGCCGTGTGCTGAAAACGGCTAATCGCCAGGTGGGCGCGGGTGACCTGTTCGGCCTGCTTGGCCGCTGGATGCCGGCGTTGATGATGGCCCTGAACAACGGTTCGGCCCACGTATCGCCGGTTTCCCGTCGTAAACCTCTTGCTCGCACTGCTGATAAGGCTGATTGAATATGGAACTTGATCTCTGGACCCAGAGCCTGGTCACCGCGATGACCGCATTGTGGACCAAGGTGGCGAATTTCATTCCCAACCTGTTTGGTGCCCTGGTCCTGGTGTTGCTGGGCTTTGTCGTGGCCAAGCTGCTCGACACCCTGCTGTCCAAGTTGCTCGCAAAACTGGGCCTTGACCGCCTGATGGCAGGCACCGGCCTGACCAAGCTGCTGGGGCGCGCCGGGCTGCAGGTGCCGATCTCCACGTTAATCGGCAAGATCGTCTATTGGTTTGTTTTGCTGATTTTTCTGGTTTCAGCGGCGCAATCCCTTGGACTTGAGCGAGTTTCAGCTACGCTCGACATGCTGGCGCTGTATTTGCCGAAGGTTTTCGGCGGCGCGCTGGTGCTCCTCGTAGGCGTTTTGCTCGCACAATTGGCCAATGGGCTGGTGCGCGGTGCCGCCGAAGGTGTGGGATTGGACTATGCCGCTGGCCTGGGGCGAATCGCCCAGGGGCTGGTGATCATCATCAGTATTTCGGTCGCGATCAGCCAGTTGGAGGTCAAGACTGACCTGCTTAACCACGTGATTGTGATCGTTTTGATTACCGTTGGTCTGGCCGTTGCGCTGGCCATGGGGTTGGGAAGCCGGGAAATTGCCAGCCAGATTCTTGCGGGAATCTATGTGCGTGAGTTGTATCAGGTTGGGCAACAGGTGCGTGTGGGCGAGGTCGAAGGGCAAATCGAGGAGATCGGCACAGTCAAGACGACGGTGCTGACCGATGACGGCGACCTGGTGTCGCTGTCCAATCGGATTCTCCTCGAGCAGCAGGTCAGTAGCCGCTAACCCGGTAAACCCTGCTAATGTACGCCGCCGCAAGCCCGGCTGACCGGGCTGTAGTGGACATTGACCTGACTGTCGGCACGACTTGTTTTGAATAAAGCCCAAACGCTGTCCACGCGCTATGACCCCCGTGAGCTCTCTGATGAGGAGTTGGTCGCGCGCGCGCACACGGAGCTGTTTCACGTAACTCGCGCGTATGAAGAATTGATGCGCAGATATCAACGCACTCTGTTCAACGTTTGTTCAAGGTATTTAGGGAACGATAGAGATGCGGATGATGTCTGTCAGGAAGTGATGCTCAAGGTGCTGTACGGCCTGAAGAACTTCGAGGGCAAATCGAAGTTCAAGACATGGCTATACAGCATCACCTACAACGAGTGCATCACGCAGTATCGGAAGGAACGGCGAAAGCGTCGCTTGATGGACGCCTTGAGTCTGGACCCCCTTGAGGAGGCGTCTGAAGAAAAGGCGCCGGCACCCGAGGAGAAGGGCGGACTTGATCGCTGGCTGGTGTATGTGAACCCGATTGACCGGGAAATTCTGGTGCTACGATTTGTCGCAGAGCTGGAATTCCAGGAAATCGCTGACATCATGCACATGGGTTTGAGTGCTACAAAAATGCGTTACAAACGTGCTCTAGATAAATTACGTGAGAAATTTGCGGGCGAGACTGAAACTTAGTGCGTGGCAAATATCTCTTACGTGTAGGCAAGTTCTGTTAGACTTGTCGCCGAGTTGTCCCCCGGTTTGTGGGACTGCTTTACAATCACCAGATGGGGATTTAACGGATGAAACTGAAAAACACCTTGGGCTTGGCCATTGGTTCTCTTATTGCCGCTACTTCTTTCGGCGTTCTGGCACAAGGCCAAGGCGCAGTTGAAGGCGAGCTGTTCTACAAGAAGCAGTACAACGATAGCGTCAAGCACATCGAAGACGGCTTCAATCCTGGCGCTCGCATCGGTTACTTCCTGACCGACGACCTGTCCTTGAACCTGTCCTACGACAAGACCAACCACACCCGTTCGAACGACGGTACTGGTAACCAGAAGATCAAAGGCGATACCGGCAGCCTGGTTGCCCAGTATCACTTCGGTCAAGCTGGCGTAGACAGCCTGCGTCCATACGTAGAAGGCGGCTTCGGTCACCAGAGCCGTACCAACGTTCAGGCTGACGGCCACAGCGGTCGCGACCAGACTACCTTCGCTACCGTTGGTACCGGCGTGAAGTACTACTTCACCAACAACCTGTACGCTCGTGCCGGTGTTGAAGCTGACTACGGTCTGGACAACGGCAAGTGGGACTACTCCGCACTGGTTGGCCTGGGCGTGAACTTCGGCGGTAACGCTGGCGCAGCTGCTCCAGCTCCTACCCCAGCACCAGCTCCAGAGCCAACTCCAGAGCCAGAAGCTCCAGTTGCTCAGGTTGTTCGTGTTGAGCTGGACGTTAAGTTCGACTTCGACAAGGCCGTTGTTAAGCCTAACAGCTACGGCGACGTGAAAAACCTGGCCGACTTCATGGCTCAGTACCCAGCTACCAACGTAGAAGTTGCTGGTCACACTGACTCCGTAGGTCCAGACGCTTACAACCAGAAGCTGTCCCAGCGTCGTGCTGACGCTGTTAAGCAAGTCCTGGTTAAAGACGGCGTGGCTCCTAGCCGTGTAACTGCTGTAGGTTACGGCGAATCCCGCCCAGTTGCTGACAACGCAACTGAAGCTGGTCGTGCTGTTAACCGTCGCGTAGAAGCGTCGGTTGAAGCTACCGCTCAGTAATTACTGAGATGTAGAAAAAACCCGGCTTCGGCCGGGTTTTTTTTCGCCTGGAGTTTGTCTCAGGCGCTGACTGCGGTAGCGACGTAAGCCGTCTGCTCGGTGGCTGCAACATGGCCGATCACCAGAATCGCGGGGCTCTTCAAGGCAAATGCCTGGGCGTCTTCATGCATCCGCGACAGCTGGCTGCGGCATTCGCGCTGTTGGGGCAGTGATGCATTCTCGATCATCGCCACCGGCATATCTGCCGCCATCCCACCTTCCAGCAATTGCTTGCGAATCTCCTCCAGCTTCGCCACTCCCATATACACCACCAATGTCGTCCCGCCTTCCGCCAGCGCGCGCCAATTAAGGCTGCTGTCGTCCTGGGTATGGGCCGTGACCAGGGTCACACCGCGGCTGACGCCACGCAACGTCAGTGGAATCGCGCAATTCGTTGCGCCCGCCAGCCCGGCGGTAATCCCGTTGACCAACTCTACTTCGACGCCGCGTTCGCGCAGCCACATGGCTTCTTCGCCACCGCGCCCGAAAATGCATGGGTCACCCCCCTTTAGCCGCACCACGCATTTGCCTTGGCGGGCGTAACGCAGCATCAGGCGGTGGATGAAGTCCTGCGGGGTCGAGCGGCAGCCGCCGCGTTTGCCAACCGTGATCACTCGCGCCTTGGCGCAATGCTCCAGCACCGCCGGGTTGACCAAGTCATCGATCAGTACCACATCGGCTTCGTGCATGGCCCTTACAGCCTTGAGGGTCAACAACTCCGGGTCGCCAGGGCCCGCGCCCACCAGCCAGACTTTCGCGTTCATGGGTTTTTCCTCGTCTAGAGCTGACGTCAGCTGTGAAAGAGTGAATACAGAAGAATCAGATTGATCAGCATCGAGACCAGGCCCAAGGTGCGCCACACCTTCAACGGTTCGCGCTCCAGCAGAGGCCTGGGACGGATGCTCAGTTCCTGGCGGTCAGCCTGTTCCAGCACCCGCAACCATTCCTCGGCGGTTTCGTAGCGATGCGCCGGCTGTGCGGCCACAGCCCGTTCGAGGCTCAGGGGCAGCCAATCCGGGAGGTCCGAGCGATAGCGGTTGGCGCTGACAGCCTGGGCAAATCGAGGCCGTTGGAAAGCTTCGATTTCCCCGTAGGGATAGTGCCCGGTCAGCAGGTAATACAGGGTGACGCCAACGCTGTATAAATCCTGTTGGGCTGTGGGACGGTCACCATTGAACGCTTCGGGCGCGATAAAACTCGGGGTCCCAGGCAGCACATGGGCTCGGTCCTCCGAAAGACCCGGACAGTAGGCCAGACCGAAATCCAGCACGCGCAATTCACCGTCATCCCCCAGCAGCAGGTTTTCCGGCTTGATGTCGCGGTGCAGGATCTGCCGTCGATGCAGCATGCCCACTGCGCGCAACAAACGCTCGGCCACGGACTGCCATTGCGCGAGGGGCAATGGGCCCTGGTGCTGAAACAGCTCGGCCAGGGTTTGCCCTGGGTATTCACGCATGACGTAGTACAAGTGCTGGCGCCCGCTGGCCGCATGCACTTCAGGAAACGCGCGCCCGGCTACCCGCCGCAGAAACCACTCTTCCGAGAGCAATGCCTGGCCGGCGTCGCTGTCGTCGTCGCGGCTTAGGGGCAGGGTTTTCAGCAGCCAGGGTTGCTGTTGGGCATCGCGCACCCGGTACAGCAATGATTGCCTGCTTTGCGCCAGCACGGCGTCCACTTGCCAGCCTTCGAAGTGTTGCCCGGTTTTCAGCAGCGGTGGCAAGGGCCACTGCTGCAGTTGCACCAAGGCATCGCCGAGCGTAGCGGCGCCGAGCGTGTCGACACGCACCAGCAAGGCGCTGGCATTGTCCTGGCTGCCCGCCAGGTGTGCGGCATTGACCAGCGTAGTTACCGCCAGGTCCAGGTCGGCTTGTTCGCGCAGGATCGCGCTGATGCTGTGATCGCCCAGGGTGGCCCATACGCCGTCGCTGAGCAGCAGGAAGCACTCACCTTCGCGCAATTGACCGTCGAGAAAATCCAGCACCAGATGTTGATCCAGGCCGAGGGCACGCTTGAGCACGTGCTGCATGCCCGGCTGTTCCCACACATGGTCTTCGCTGATGCGCTGCAACTCACCGTCCAGCCAGCGATACGCCCGGCAATCGCCGACATGGGCCAGGGTGAAACGCTGGCCGCGAAAGACCAAGGCGCTGAGGGTGGTCAGCAACGGCTGGCCGCCGCCATTGGCCTGCAACCAGCGGTTTTGCGCCAGCAGCAGGCGCTCCAATGCCTGCGCCACGCCCCAGGTTTGCGGTGTGGCGTAGTAATCCAGGGCCAGGGCCTGCAAAGTCGAGCGTGCGGCCAGGCCGCCGTCGGCGCACTGGCTCACACCGTCGGCCATGGCGCACAGGTAACCTTTGCTCGCCGCCAGTTCCGCTGCGGGGGTGACAACCCGCAGCGCATCCTGGTTTTCCGCCCGTGGGCCGATGGCGCTGGCATGGGCGACGCTCAGTTGCAGGCTCATCAGACGCGCGCAGCGGTCACTGCGGCCGAACCCCAAGTGGTTCTCCAGCGACGCTTGACGCCATGCAGGCCGAACCAGGCCAGTACGCCCAGGCTGGCGAACAGCCACAAGGCCAGTTGATAGCTACCGGTGCTTTGCTTGATCGCGCCCATGCCCGCCGCCAGGGCGAAACCGCCGATGCCGCCGGCCATGCCGATCAAGCCGGTCATTACGCCGATCTCACGCCGGAAACGCTGTGGCACCAACTGGAACACGGCGCCATTGCCCGCACCCAGACCGAGCATGGTGCAGACGAAGAGCGCCAGTGCCGCGTAGGAGCTGGGCAGGTTGAAACCCACTGCCGCAATGCAGATCGCCGCAACGCTGTACATGCCCAGCAGGGTGCGGATCCCGCCGAAACGGTCGGCCAGGGCGCCGCCAAGTGGACGCATCAGGCTGCCACCGAACACGCAGGCAGCGGTGTAGTAGCCGGCAGTCGTGGGGCTCAGGCCGTATTGGTCGTTGAAATAGCCGGGAAGGGCACTCGCCAGGCCGATAAAGCCGCCGAAGGTCACGCTGTAGAAAAACATGAACCACCAGCTGTCGCGGTCGCCCAGGGCCTTGAAGTAGTCGGCCATGGACTTGGCTTTCGGCCGCTCGGGTGCGTTGCGTGCCAGCCAGGCGAAGACGATCAGCGTCAGGATCAGCGGAATCAGCGCGAAGCCGAACACATTGCTCCAGCCAAATGCGGCGGCCAGTACGGGGGCCAGCAGGGCAGCGAACACCGTGCCCGAGTTACCGGCACCGGCGATACCCATGGCCTTGCCCTGGTGTTCGGCCGGGTACCACTGGGATGCCAGCGGCAGCGCCACCGCAAAGGATGCGCCGGCCATGCCGAGGAACAGCCCCAGCAACAAGGCTTGTTCGTAGCTGTGAATCCCCAGTTTCCAAGCGCCGAACAATGCGACGATCACAATCACCTGGCCGATCAGCCCGGCGGTCTTGGGCGACAGCTTGTCCGCCAGCATGCCCATCAGAAAGCGCAGCACCGCGCCGGCCAGGATCGGCGTCGCCACCATCAGGCCGCGTTGCTGGGTGGTCAGGTGCAGGTCGGCGGCAATCTGCACCGCCAGGGGGCCCAACAAATACCAGACCATGAAGCTCAGGTCGAAATACAGGAACGCGGCAAACAGGGTCGGGGTGTGCCCGGATTTCCAGAAGCTTGATTTCATCACGCACCTCAACGGTTGGGAGTCTTGTAAGAAGGCCTGGTGATGGAGCCGCCGGCTGAGGCCGCCCCACCGGCCCCGTGCTACGGGGGCCAAAACAAAAAAACGCCGCCACCGGGTTCGCGAGGGCAAACCGGGTGTGCGACGTCTTTGTCGTGAAGGGGCAACCGCCGTTGGTTACCTGTGATGATTACTTAGCAAGTCCTGCGCCAACATACTGGCCGTAGTTACCGTCTTATCCAACACATGCTACGGATGTTTAACCGAGCAGTTCGCTCATGGCGATAATCTGCTCCGCCACCTGAATCAGTTTCTGCTGGCGGCTCATGGCCTGGCGGCGCATCAGGGTGTAGGCCTCTTCCTCATTGCAGGCCTTCATTTTCATCAACATGCCCTTGGCCAACTCAATGCGCTTGCGCTCGGCCAACTGCTGGTCCCGCGCCTGGAGCTGGGCGCGCAAGGCCTGGTCGCTCTCGAAGCGGGCCATGGCCACATCGAGGATCGGTTGCAGGCGCTGGGCCTGAATGCCTTCGACGATGTAGGCGCTGACCCCGGACTTGATCGCCTGGCGCATCACGTCGGGGTCATGCTCGTCGGTAAACATCACAATGGGCCGGGGCTGGTCGCGGCTGACCAGTACCACTTGCTCCATCACGTCGCGGCCCGGTGACTCGGTATCGATCAGGATGACGTCCGGGCGCACCGTTTCGACGCGCGCAGGCAGGTCGATGGTCAGGCCGGATTCATCGATCACCTCGAAGCCGGCCTCGATCAGCGCCGTGCGCAGGCGGCCGACCTTGCGCGGGGTGTCGTTGATTAACAGGATTCGCAGCATGGATGTCCCCTGTCAGCGCAAGGCTTGGCGGCTGGTAGGATCGACCATGGCATGCAGGCGGAAGCTGCGCGCGTAGCCGGCGGGGTCCGAGCCGTCCCAGATTTTGCCGTCGATCAGTTGGCTGCTGCGCATGTCCTGGCCGTTGTTGCCGAGGCCCAGTGCCTCGGCTGCCTGACGATACAGCGCCAGCTGTTGCACTTGGCGAGCAACGCCCAGGTAATCAGGGTCTTCGCGCAGCAGGCCCCAGCGTCGAAACTGGGTCATGAACCACATGCCATCGGAGAGGTAGGGCAAGTTGACCTCGCCATCGGCAAAAAAACGCAGGGCATGGGGGTCCTGCCACTGGTTGCCCAGGCCGTCGTCATAGGCGCCCAGCAAGCGCGGCTCGATGCAGTCGAGCGGGGCATCGAGGTACTCGCGGCCGCTGAGCAATTGTGCGGTGGAGCGACGGTTTTCGGTGTTTTGCTCGATAAAGCGGCTGGCCTCCAGGATCGCCATCACCAGCACGCGGGCGGTGTTGGGATACTGGTCGACAAAGGCCTGGGTGCAGCCGAGCACCTTTTCCGGATGGTTCGGCCAGATCGCCTGGGTGGTCGCCAGGGTAAAGCCCTGGTTTTGCTTTACGGCACTGGCGCACCAGGGCTCGCCGACACAAAAGCCATCGATACGCCCGGCCTGCAGGTGCGCGACCATTTGCGGGGGCGGTACTACGACGCTGTCCACATCCTGTAGCGGATGAATGCCTTGGCTCGCCAGCCAGTAGTACAACCACATGGCGTGAGTGCCTGTGGGAAAGGTCTGAGCGAAAGTCAGTTTTGTTCGGCTTTGGTGCACGTGGCGGTCCAGTGCTTCAGGAGTGATCACTCCCTGCTGTTGCAGGCTGTGGGACAGGTTGATGCTTTGACCGTTCTGGTTCAGCCCCATCAGTACTGCCATGTCGGTAGGCGCGACGCCGCCAATGCCCAAGTGCACTGCGTACACCAACCCGTACAGGCTGTGGGCGGCATCCAGTTCGCCGCTGACCAGTTTGTCCCGCAGGTTGGCCCATGAAGGTTGGCGCTTGAGGTTCAAGGTCAAGCCATAAGGCTGTGCGAAGCCTTGGGTCGCCGCCACCACCAGGGATGCGCAATCGCTCAAGGCCATGAAGCCCAGGTCAAGGCTGCTCTTCTCCGGGGCATCACTGCCGTTGACCCAGGCCAGCGGGTCGTTCATCGGGCTGTTGCCAACCGAATCGTTCATCAACACCTACCTTTTCTTTCAAAAAAAAGCGTCGTTCCCTGAGATGGCGATGCAAGGCCATTGCGGGTAACGACGCCTTTGTCCGTAAGCCCGCTCCGCCGTTGGTGCGCGCTCTGATACAGAGTCCATAGCAAGGCACATGCCACGGGCCGATGGGCGCCGCCGGCCGTCAACTTTCCATCAAGATTGAAAATCGGCTGCCTCTCAGTATGGCCGCTTCTTACTGCCAGGCCGCCCAGGAAATCCAAGGTGTACGCTCACTTTTCCGTAACGACTCCCTGTCTCTGGCTGCTGTTTGCTGCGCTGATGCTGGGAAGTGTCGATGCCCAGGGCGAAACCTACCAGGCGCAGGACGAGAGCCTGCACACCGTTTTTACCGCCTTGTCCATGCCTATGGGCCTGCCCATCGTCGTGAGCAGTGAAGTGGCGCGCATACGCATCAGCGAGGTCATTGACCTCGATACGCCGCAACACGCCCTGGAGACGCTTTCACAGCAATACGGCTTGATCTGGTACAGCGATGGGCAGGCGCTCTACCTCTACGCCGTCAGCGAGGCAAAAAGCCTGGCGGTGGTGTTGCGGCATATATCGGTCGACAGGTTTCGTGGCTTCATGCGCCGCTCGGGACTTGATGAAACACGTTACCCCCTGCGCGTGAGCGGGACGCGGACATTCCATGTGTCCGGGCCACCCCATTATGTCGACCAGGTCTTGCGTCTGGCCCAGTTGATGGATCGCGAGCGGGCTGAATTGCACGTAGGTAACCAGGCGTTTGCTGTCGTTCAGGTACTCAACACCCATGTGGCAGACCGAGGGTATGCCATGGGCGACGAAAAGGTCACGGTGCCGGGCATCGCATCGACGATCGACACCCTGTTGGGTTCTGAACAGAAGGGAGCGCTGGCCGACAAGAGCCTGGTAGTGATCGCCTATCCGGATACCAACAGCCTGCTGATCAAGGGCAAGCCTGCGCAACTGGCTCTCATCGAACGCCTGGTGGCGGAGTTGGACACACCCAAGCGTTCTATCGAAGTCTCGCTGTGGATGGTGGACGTGGACCGTGATGAACTGAAAAAGCTGGGCTTTGACTGGGACAAGGACGCGAAGGCCCAGGCCACGCGAATTCTGGAGCCGATGGACGATAACCGCTTGATGGCGCAAATAGCCGCGCTGGAGCGCCGGCGGCGAGCAAGGGTGATGACGTTGCCGGTAATTCTCACCCAGGAGAATGTGCCGGCCGTGTTTCAGGATAACCATACCTTCTACCTGCCGGCTCCCGGAGCTGACCATGCTGATTGGAAGCCCGTGCAATATGGCTCCCAGGTCAGCGTGCTGCCGCGTTTTGCCGAAGCGAATCAGATCGAGATGCTTCTCCATGTCGAGGATGATCGACAACTGAGCCAGGCGGGGCGGCGTGGCAAACCGACAGCGGTCGGGCGGGTGAGTGTCAGCAGTGTGGTAAGGGTGCCGCAGGGCAAGCGCCTGTGGCTGGGAGCGTTCAGCCGTGAGGCACATGAGTCGGGACGCAGCGCCGATTCAAGTGGCCCGGCCAAGGTTCGCCTGTTTGTGATTCAGGCCCGGGCCGTGGGGAGCGAGTTGAAAACGTTGGCGACAGGCGTCGGCGCACCACCGTTGAGTGCGGCGCAATACGAGCGCGTGCAACGAGCGTTTGTACGCCCGGGTCGCGATAGCTCTCCGTGAATAAGGTGTTGACCCATGCATTTGGAAATTCTTCTACAGGAACAACTAATCAGCCGCAGGCGCCTGGCAGCCTTTGCTCCTGGGAAGGTGCTGCCATTGTCGCCAGGCATTATCCACTGCGTGGAGGTTCGGGTTAATGGCCGGTTGCTCGCATTGGGCGAGTTGGTGCAACTGGAGGACCGGTTGGGGGTTGAGTTGCACGAGGTCTATAAGAGGGGAGCGTCTGGTGTGTGTGGGTGAAGAGTCTTACAGGGGGTGGCTAAAAAGCGTTGGTTGTATGGGTTTTTTCCTAGCGTGGGCTGCAAAGCGGTTTTTTATAGTCGTGATGTGGGCGAAAGAGCCAGTACTGGAAAATAAGGACTTCAATGTCAGTAGTCGGATGTCGAGGTAGATATGGCCGTCGTGAATGATGAATTGACGGCGACTTCCCTGCTCTTTTCCCAGTGGACGCTGCATGGCGACGGTCGCCTGACCGGCGACGGCAGCGATGTCCAGTTGCCACCCAAGGAGCTGCATGTTTTGCGGCTGCTGCTGGTCTCTGGCGGTGTGCTGATGAGCAAGGACCGTTTGCTGGAGTTGGCCTGGCCCCAGGGGGAGGTCGCCGAGGAGTCGCTGACCCGTTGCATTTACTCGCTGCGAAAGCATCTTGGCGCTGACAAGGGGTTTATCAAGACCATCTATGGTCGTGGGTATCGCTTTACATGCCCGGTGAAGGCTGAGCAGCATGGGCACGGGCCTATGGATACCGTGCAGTATGTGTGTTCGGCCTGTGGCCAAGTCAGTCATGGCTGAGTTCTGGCGCAGGTTGCTGTTGCTTGGCCTGATGACGAGCGGCAACCAGGCACTGGCCTATTGCTGGGAGGAAACCGCCCATCGCTACGATATCGAGCCGGAATTGCTACAGGCTATCGCCGCCGTGGAGTCGGATTTTCGCCCGGATGCGATGAACTACGCGAACGGTAATGGCACACGGGATATCGGCCTGATGCAGATCAACAGTATCCATTTGCCTCGCCTGCTCAAGCTGGGTATCACCGAGGAAAGGCTGTTGAGTGAACCCTGTCTGTCGGTGGAAGTCGGGGCCTCCATACTCGCCGAGTTTATCCAGCGTTTTGGCTACAACTGGACGGCTGTGGGTTCCTACAATGTCGGGCCCGGCTCCGGCCCTCAGCGCGACGTGTTGCGCATGCGCTATGCAGAAAAAATCTGGGCACGTTATGAGACCCTGGTACAGCAGCGCTACTGACGTTTGGGCGGCTCGCCTCGCGTGTACCCCGTCACCCCGGCTATAATCGCGGCCACCTTTCGCCGCCATCCGAGTCTAGCCCGCCCATGTATACCCTGGCCCGCCAGCTGTTGTTCAAACTCTCCCCGGAAACCTCCCACGATCTGTCCCTGGACCTGATCGGCGCCGGTGGCCGCCTGGGGCTCAATGGCCTGGTATGCAAGGCACCGGCAAAAATGCCGGTGTCAGTGATGGGGCTCGACTTTCCCAACCCGGTCGGATTGGCCGCCGGCTTGGACAAGAACGGCGCGGCCATCGATGGCTTCGCGCAACTGGGTTTCGGTTTTGTGGAGATCGGCACCGTGACGCCGCGCCCGCAGCCGGGTAACCCCAAGCCACGGATCTTCCGCCTGCCGGAAGCCGAGGCGATCATCAATCGCATGGGTTTCAACAACCTGGGCGTCGATCACCTGCTTTCGCGTGTCGAGGCCGCGAAGTACACGGGCATCCTGGGCATCAACATTGGCAAGAATTTCGACACCCCGGTCGAGCGTGCGGTGGATGACTACCTGATCTGCCTGGACAAGGTCTACACCCACGCCAGTTATGTCACCGTCAACGTCAGTTCCCCCAACACCCCGGGCCTGCGCAGCCTGCAGTTCGGCGATTCGCTCAAGCAATTGCTCGAAGCCCTGCGCCAGCGCCAGGAAGACCTGGCCGTGCGCCATGGCAAGCGCGTGCCGCTGGCAATCAAGATTGCCCCGGACATGAGCGACGAAGAAACCGTGCTGGTGGCCCAGGCCCTGGTGGATTCGGGCATGGACGCGGTGATTGCGACCAACACCACCCTCAGCCGTGTCGGTGTCGAAGGCTTGGCCCATGGCGATGAAGCGGGTGGCCTGTCGGGCGCGCCGGTGCGGGACAAGAGCACCCATATCGTCAAGGTGCTGGCCGCTGAGCTGGCCGGACGTTTGCCGATCATCGCGGTGGGCGGCATCACCGAAGGCAAGCATGCAGCCGAGAAGATCGCTGCGGGTGCCAGCCTGGTGCAGTTGTACTCGGGTTTTATTTACAAAGGCCCGGCGTTGATTCGCCAGTCGGTGGATGCGATTGCGGCCAGCGGGCTTGCCCCGCGTGGGGCTGCGCAGCGGCCCTGAAACCAGGCAGCGCATTTCTATCTGAAAGACTGAGTGGATCTTATTGGGGCTGCTTCGCAGCCCTACGCGAGGCAAGCCCGCTCACCACAATAAAAGGACCATCACAATAAAAAGGGCTCCATAAAGGAGCCCCCTGGGCCGAAGCCCGCCGCCTGGATAGGGCGTGCGTGGTTAAGTCGTTACATATTCGTGGTGGTGTCGGAATTAATGCCCTTGATTAGCCGACGGCGTGAAGTTCGTTGAGTCTGTGGATGCCCGCAGTGCCAGTCATACCGTCCCAGTTGTCGCCGCGTCCTTCTCGCCAGCCGTTGATCCAGGCTTGGCGTACCGACGGTAGAGTAAATGGGCAAAGCTCACGGGATTTGCCATGAACGCCATATTGATATCCGCGTAAAAATGCTCTTTCCAACGGATCACGCTTAAGTCTTCTCATAGGGTGTTTCCCTCACTTGTTGACTGTCTTGATATCCTTCGGCCTCGTCTGAGGCCGGGCAGAGTTTTTCTGCCGTTGGTGGGCTCGCTGCCGGCGTGGCGAGCCTAGGTGTCGGCGTCGTTACGGCGCCAACCTGTGTTGAGTTCTAACCAATAGGTCACATGGATTCAATGATCGTTTTGTCATAAGCACGTAACGATAACGATGCTATAGCCATAAGCTGGGATGGCTTTTCGCCCCATTTGTTGGGCAAAGCCAGCTATGATGCACCCTGCAAAGAGGATGGGTTTAAACCTTTAGTGAGAATGCCCACTGGTTGCAGTCGGTTATTATTCGACGAAGGGTCGGAATATTTCTTTTTGTTGCGTCAAATTCTCTCCCTGCCCTGTCAATAAAGGCCCCAGTGCCCGTCTGACGGGGTGGAACGGCACATTCGTGCCACGCGAGCACTCTTCAAGAAAAGTGCTTGCTTGAAAACCGAGCCGGCGATGCGTCGCCCGTTCATTTATTGCTGAAAAGCCTGGAATGCCCCATGTCGGACCGTTTTGAACTCTTCCTCACCTGCCCCAAGGGCCTCGAAGGCCTGCTGATCGAGGAAGCCGTCGGGCTTGGCCTTGAGGAAGCCCGCGAGCACACTTCGGCCGTGCGCGGTATGGCCGACATGGAAACCGCCTATCGCCTGTGCCTCTGGTCGCGCCTGGCGAACCGTGTGTTGCTGGTGCTCAAGCGCTTTCCCATGAAGGACGCCGAAGACCTCTACCACGGCGTGCTGGATATTGAATGGGCCGATCACATGGTCTCTGACGGTACCCTGGCGGTGGAATTCAGCGGTCACGGCTCAGGCATCGACAACACCCACTTCGGCGCGCTGAAGGTCAAGGATGCGATCGTCGACAAGCTGCGCACCCCGAGCGGCGAACGCCCGTCCATCGACAAGATTAACCCGGACCTGCGCATCCACCTGCGCCTGGACCGTGGCGAAGCCATCCTGTCCCTCGACCTGTCCGGCCACAGCCTGCACCAGCGCGGCTACCGCCTGCAGCAGGGCGCCGCGCCGTTGAAGGAAAACCTGGCGGCGGCGATCCTGATTCGTGCCGGCTGGCCGCGCATTGCTGCCGAAGGCGGCGCGCTGACTGACCCGATGTGCGGCGTAGGTACCTTCCTGGTGGAAGGCGCGATGATCGCCGCCGACATGGCGCCCAACCTGAATCGCGAATTGTGGGGCTTCACCACCTGGCTGGGTCACGTCCCGGCGTTGTGGAAGAAGCTGCACACCGAGGCCACTGAACGCGCAGCCATCGGCATGAACAAGCCGCCGTTGTGGGTGCGTGGCTATGAAGCCGACCCGCGCCTGATCCAGCCTGCACGCAACAACATTGAGCGCGCCGGTCTGAGCCATTGGATCAAGGTGTACCAGGGCGAAGTGGGCACCTTCGAGCCGCGCCCGGACCAGAACCAGAAAGGCCTGGTGATCTGCAACCCGCCCTACGGCGAGCGTTTGGGTGACGAAGCCAGCCTGTTGTATCTCTACCAGAACCTTGGCGAGCGTTTGCGCCAGGCGTGCATGGGCTGGGAAGCGGCGGTGTTCACCGGCGCGCCGGACCTGGGCAAGCGCATGGGCATCCGCAGCCACAAGCAGTATTCGTTCTGGAACGGCGCATTGCCGTGCAAATTGCTGCTGATCAAGGTCAACCCGGATCAGTTCGTCACCGGCGAGCGTCGTACCCCGGAACAGCGCCAGGCTGAACGTGAGCAGGCCGTTTACGACCAAGCCCCGGTCGAGCCACAAGAGCGCCAGTACAACAAGAACGGCAACCCGATCAAGCCAGCCCCGGCCCCTGTGGTCGAGCAGGCGCGCCTGAGCGAAGGCGGGCAGATGTTCGCCAACCGCCTGCAAAAGAACCTCAAGCTGCTGGGCAAGTGGGCCAAGCGTGAAGGCGTGGATTGCTATCGCGTGTACGACGCCGATATGCCCGAATACTCCATGGCCATCGACCTGTACCACGATTGGGTTCACGTGCAGGAATACGCCGCGCCCAAATCCATTGATCCGGAAAAAGCCTCGGCCCGCATGTTCGATGCCCTGGCCGCCATTCCCCAGGCACTGAACATCGACAAGAGCCGCGTGGTGGTCAAGCGTCGCGAGCGCCAGAGCGGTACCAAGCAGTACGAGCGCCAGAGTGCCCAGGGCAAGTTCACCGAGGTCAGCGAAGGCGGCGTCAAGCTGCTGGTCAACCTCACCGACTACCTGGACACCGGTCTGTTTCTCGATCACCGTCCGATGCGCATGCGTATTCAGAAGGAAGCGGCCGGCAAGCGTTTCCTCAACCTGTATTGCTACACCGCCACCGCCAGTGTGCACGCAGCCAAGGGCGGCGCGCGCAGCACCACCAGTGTCGACCTGTCCAAGACCTACCTGGACTGGGCCCGCCGCAACTTCTCCCTCAACGGCTTCTCCGACAAGAACCGCCTGGAGCAGGGGGACGTGATGGCCTGGCTGGACGCCAGCCGCGATGAGTTCGACATGATCTTCATCGACCCGCCGACCTTCTCCAACTCCAAGCGCATGGAAGGCATCTTCGACGTCCAGCGCGACCACGTGCAGTTGCTCGACCTGGCCATGGCGCGCCTGGCACCGGGCGGCGTGCTGTATTTCTCGAACAACTTCCGCAAGTTCCAGCTGGAGGACAACCTCAGCGAACGCTATGCGGTCGAGGAAATCAGCGACAAGACCATCGATCCGGACTTTGCGCGTAATGCGAAGATCCACCGGGCATGGAAAATCATGGCTCGCTGATCGGCGCTAAGAAAAAGCCGCAAGCCTGGATTATTCCGGGCTTGCGGCTTTTTTACGCTGGTCAAACCCTGGGCCGATAGCTATAACTTAAGGCCTAGCCAAAGTGACACCTCCCGCAGGCTGGCGTTGTGAGTGCTGCCTATGCCGTTGCAAGCCGTTCGCCCGAAAATCCTAGGCTTTATCAGTGAGCAGGCGTCGGCTTGGCTGGTGGCATTGGTGGTGTTATTGGCAGGTTTCGCGCTGACGGCAGTCATCGCCTGGGCCGCCTCCGACCTCTATCAGCAACAGGTGCGCCAGCGCTTTCAGTTGCTGGTCAACGAGCGTTACACCCGCTTGCAGGAACGCTTCGAGGATCAGGAGCAACGCCTGAACAGCCTGCGGCGGTTCTTCGTCAATTCCGATGACGTGTCCCGCGAAGAGTTCGATGGGTTTGCCCAGCCGTTGTTATTGCGCGCCCGTGCCTACTCCTGGGCGCCCCGCGTGTTTCGCGAACAGCGCAGACAGTTTGAGCAAGAAGTATCCCGCCAGCGTGGGGTGCCCTTCGTCATCCGTGAGTTAAATAGCGCCGGAGGACTGACCCCTGCGCCCGAGCGTGATGAATACGTGCCGGTGCTCTACAGCCAGACCCAAAGCCTGCTGGGCACACCCCTGGGCTTTGACCTGCTGGCCCAGCCCTTGCGACGCTCGGCCCTTGAACGTGCGCAAAAGAGCGGCAAGCTGGCGGTGTCCCAACCGATGCAACTGGTGGGGGTCGAGCCGGCTTATGCCATGGGTGTATTACTGGTCGCGCCGGTTAGCCACCTGCCCACGTCCGAGCTGTCCAAAAATGAGCCCTACGGTTATGTGATGGCGGTGATCAGCATGCGCCAACTGGTCGCCGATGGATTGCCCAAAGCGGAGCGGGACAACCTGGTGATGCAGATCGTCGACACCTCCGACCTGCAATCGCGTGTGCTCTTCGAGTCCGGCAATGCCGTGGCCAACAGCGACCTCGCTGGCGCGCGCCGCCTGACCCTGGGCGACCATGTATACGCCCTGAGCCTGCGCCCGAGCCAGGTATTCGAGCAGACCAATCATTCCTCGCTGTCCACGATCCTGACCATGGGTGGCCTGCTCAGCCTGCTGCTCAGCGCCTTGCTCTATGTGTTGGTAAGCCAACGCCAGCGCGCGTTGAAACTGGTGGAGCAACGCACTGTGCAGTTGCGTTTGCGTGAGCAGGAACTGCGCGGTGCCCACGGCCAGTTGCGCAGTGTGCTGAATGCCGCTACCCAAGTGGCGATCATCGCCACTGACCTGCGGGGTGTCATCAATACTTTCAACGCCGGTGCCGAGCAGATGCTGGGGTTCCCGGCCGAGCAGGTGGTGGGCAGGCTGACCCTGGAAAACCTGCACTTGGCGGTCGAGCTGGAGGCACGCTCGGCCAGCCTGAGCGTGACCCTGGGCAAGCGTATCCCTGCGAGCCAGGCCATGCTGGTTGAAAGCCCCGACAACCTGCACGAAGCCCGGGAGTGGACCTTGGTCCGCCAGGATGGCAGCCAGTTGATCGTGAACATGTTGGCCACCGTATTGCTGGATGACCATGGTCTGTGGATCGGTCACCTGGCCATTTACCTGGATGTTACCGAGCAGAAACGCGCCTACGAGGCCCTGTCGGCACGGGACCGCCTGCTCAAGAAACTCAGCGCCCACGTGCCCGGCGGTATCTTCCAATTCACCCTTGAGCCCCAGGGCAACTGGCGTTTCATCTACGCCAGCGATGGTATGCGCGACATCTATGAAATCGAGGTCAACGCGTTGCAACGAGATGCGACGAAGGTCTTCGAACGGATCCATCCGTTGGATGCGGAGCGGGTACGGGCGTCGATTCGTTTGTCGGCGTTGCAGTTGAGCCATTGGCGCGAAGAGTATCGGGTGCTGTTGCCCCAACGTGGCCTGCGCTGGATTCGTGGCGAGGCCACGCCGGAAGAATTACCGGGGGGCGGTACGCTGTGGCATGGCTACGTGTCGGATATTTCCGATCTCAAGCGGGTAGAAGAAGAACTGCGGGCGCTGTCCATTACCGATTCCCTGACCGGCATTCACAACCGCCGCTATTTCCAGGATCGCCTCAGGGTCGAGATGGCCAGGCTCAACCGGACCTCGGGGACGCTGTCGGTGATCATGCTCGATATCGATCACTTCAAGCGTATAAACGACCAGCACGGGCATGCAGTCGGCGACGGGGTGTTACAGGAGTTGTGCAAGCGCATCGGTCAGCGTCTGCGCCGCACTGATGTATTCTGCCGCTTGGGGGGCGAGGAGTTTATGGTGCTGTGCCCCAACACCGGCGGCGAGCAGGCATATGGCCTGGCCATGGAGTTGTGGCAATCGCTGCGCAGCCTGCCGATGGAGCCGGTGGGCATCGTCACCGCCAGCTTTGGGGTGGCCAGCTGGCGGGTGGATGAAGGCATCGATGGGCTGTTATTGCGTGCCGACTCGGCGGTGTATTTGGCCAAGCAGGCGGGCAGGGACCGGGTGGAGCCGGAGAGGGTATGAGCTTGAAAGGTATGTGGGAGGAGGGCTCCCGATGGCGCAGTGTCAGTCAACCTGGCTGTGACTGCACCATCGCCATCGGGGTAAGCCCCCTCCCATAGTGTCCTATAGCACCGGTGAAGGCGCCGCCAGCTTCGGCTGGCGGTACAGATCCAGCAGCACCTGGTCCAGCACCGACGAAGCGCCCCACGGTTTCGGGTCGTTGAGGATCGCCACCACCGCCCAAGTGTTGCCGTTGTTGTCGCGGCTGAACCCGGCAATGGCACGCACAGTGTTCAACGTACCGGTCTTGACGTGGGCTTCGCCGCGCATGGCGGTGGTCTTCAGGCGTTTGCGCATGGTGCCGTCGGTGCCGGCGATCGGCATCGAGCTGATGTATTCCGCAGCGTAGGGGCTTTTCCAGGCGGCTTGCAGCATGGCGGCCATCTCGCGGGCGCTGACCCGTTCGGCACGGGACAGGCCCGAACCGTTCTCCATCACCAGGTGTGGCGCGGTGATGCCTTTCTTCGCCAGCCACTGGCGCACCACACGTTGCGCGGCCTTGGCATCGTCGCCGTCGGCATCGTTGCGGAACTGTGCACCCAGGCTCAGGAACAACTGCTGAGCCATGGTGTTGTTACTGTATTTGTTGATGTCGCGGATGATTTCCGCCAGGTCCGGCGAAAACGCGCGGGCCAGCACCTTGGCATCCTTGGGCACCGGCGCCTGGATGTCACGGCCCTGGATGCTGCCGCCCAGTTCCTGCCAGATCGCCCGCACCGCACCCGCGGTGTAAGTGGCGTGGTCCAGCAGCGACAAGTAGGTCTGCGAGCTGCAGCCATCGGCCAGTTGGCCGCTGACGGTGACCGTCATACTGCCATCGGCGCCTGTGACCGGGTTGTAGCGTACGTCGCCGGTGCACTGCTTGGCGTTGGAGGCCTTGACCTGGTTGTCGATGCGGATGCTGGCAATCGGCGGCTCGACCGAGACGAGCACGCGGCCCGAATCGTTACGGGTCACAAAGCGCAGGGCCTTGAGGTTGACCAGCAGGGCGTCGGGCTTGACCAGGAACGGTTTGTTCTCGTCGTTGCCGTCATCATTGAATTCCGGCAACTGCGGTTGGTTGAAGAAACTGCGGTCCAGCACCAGGTCGCCAGTGACTTGCTGTACGCCATTGGCCCGCAGGTCGCGCATAAGCAGCCAGAGTTTTTCCATATTCAGCTTGGGGTCGCCGCCGCCCTTGAGGTACAGGTTGCCGTGCAACACGCCACCGCTGAGGGTGCCGTCGGTGTAGAACTCGGTTTTCCACTGGTGGTTGGGGCCGAGCATTTCCAGGGCCGCATAGGTGGTGACCAGCTTCATGGTCGAGGCCGGGTTCACCGAGACGTCGGCGTTGAAAACCGTGGGGGTGCCGGGGCCGTTCAGGGGGATCATCACCAGGGACAGCGCGGTGTTTTGCAGCTTGGCTTTGGCAAGTGCCTGCTGGACGTTCGGCGGCAGGGTGTTATTGATCGGGGCAGCGGAGGTGGAAAAGGCCAGTGGCAGGAGAAAACCGGCGAGTAGCAATGGACGCAAAGATTTGATCATAAGAAGTAAAACCCTACTGCTGAGGAGGGTGAAAAAGGCGAGGGGTAAATAGGAAAATTCCCTCAATGGTCATGAAAGTGTCGGCATTATGCCCCAAGGTGAACGCACTTGTAGCTGAACGATAGCTGGTAATCGGCGTTTTTTTAACAGCAAAGTGCCGCCTGTCCCAGAGAGTCGGGCAATCGTCGTCTTAAACTGCTAAAGTGCCGCCCGTTATTACTTATGAGGATTGTTCCAATGGCGACTAACCGTTCCCAGCGTCTGCGCAAAAAACTGTGCGTTGATGAATTTCAAGAGCTGGGTTTCGAACTGAACCTGGACTTCAAAGAAGGCCTGAGTGAAGAAGCTATCGACGCTTTCCTCGAAGCGTTCATCAAAGAAGCCATGGAAGCCAATGGTCTGGGCTATGTTGGCGGCGATGACTACGGTCTGGTTTGCCTGCAGAAGCGTGGCTCGGTCTCCGAAGAGCAGCGTGCTGCCGTCGAAGCCTGGCTGAAAACCCGTTCCGAGCTGACCAAGGCTGAAGTCAGCCCGCTGCTGGACGTGTGGTATCCGGAAAAGCCGATCAACGCGGCCAAGTGATACTGAAAAAAACGGCGACCTGAGGGTCGCCGTTTTTTTATGCCTTGCGCCAGTTCAGAATCAGCAGCGTCAACACCCCCGCCACAATCCCCCAGAACGCCGACCCGATGGAAAACAACGTCAAGCCTGACGCGGTAACCATAAAGGTGATCAGCGCCGCTTCCCGTTCCTTCGGCTCATTCATGGCGATGCTCAAGCCATTGATGATCGAGCCAAACAAGGCCAAGGCCGCAATCGACAGTACCAGCTCCTTGGGCAAGGCTGCGAACAATGCAGCCAGCGTCGCTCCGAACACCCCGGCGATGCCGTAGAACACCCCGCACCATACGGCGGCGGTGTAGCGTTTGTTGCGGTCTTCATGGGCATGGGGCCCGGTGCAGATCGCTGCGCTGATCGCCGCCAGGTTAATGCCGTGGGAGCCGAACGGCGCCAGCACCAGCGAGGCCAGGCCGGTGGTGGTGATCAGCGGCGAGGCCGGCACGTTATAGCCATCGGCCCGCAGTACGGCGACGCCGGGCATGTTCTGCGAGGTCATCGCCACCACGAACAGCGGAATCCCGATGCTGATGGTCGCCGCCAGCGAGAAGTGCGGCGTCGTCCACACCGGCGTCGCCACTTCCAGGTGGAAGCCGCTGAAGTCCAGCAAGCCCATCAGCCCCGACAACAGGGTGCCGATCACCAGCGCGGCCAGCACCGCATAGCGTGGCGACAGGCGCTTGATGATCAGGTAGGTGAAAAACATCCCCAGTACCAGGCCGGTGCGATGCTGCGCGGCAACGAAAATCTCGCTGCCGATCTTGAACAGGATCCCCGCCAGCAACGCTGCCGCCAACGACGCAGGGATACGCTTGACCAGTTTTTCAAAGCTGCCGGTGAGCCCGCAGAGCGTCACCAGCACCGCGCAGGTGATATAGGCACCGATGGCCTCGCCATAACTCACACCGCCCAGGCTGGTGATCAACAGCGCCGCGCCAGGGGTGGACCAGGCAATGGTGATCGGCGTGCGATAGCGCAGGGACAGGCCGATGCTGCACACCGCCATGCCGATGGAAATCGCCCAGATCCACGAAGAAATCTGCGCCGTGGTCAAGCCGGCAGCCTGGCCGGCCTGGAACATCAGGACCAGGGAACTGGTGTAGCCGGTCATCATGGCGATAAAGCCGGCGACGACGGCGGAGGCAGAAGTGTCGGCCAGCGGGCGCAAAGGCGCTTGGGTGGCGTCGGTCATGGAGAGGTGTTCCTTTTACCTGGTTTTTTGCCGGTGGCGGCGCAGATTCAAGCCTAAACTCAAACGTAACGACTCATTGCAATACAGACGGCACCGCAAACAGCCGTACAGTGTGTTGGCGCAGTGGGTTGTGTACAATGTGCCGTGTTTTTAGGTGGTACTTGCCAGCGACCCAGTGTTGCCGTATTACCTTGAATTTGCCGTATTACCGTTAATTCGCCGCCGTTCTCCCGACCCGAGTGCCCATGAACGAACAGTTGCAACCTCTCAAGAAACAACCGCGAGCCGGTAAGGCCGGTCGCAGCGGAACCCAGGACGATATCGTCTATGCGCATATCTTCGAGGCGATCCTCGAGCAGCGCCTGGCACCCGGTACCAAATTGAGCGAAGAGGCACTGGGCGAAATCTTCGGCGTGAGCCGCACCATCATTCGCCGCGCCCTGTCGCGCCTGGCCCATGAAGGCGTGGTGTTGCTGCGGCCCAATCGTGGCGCGGTGGTGGCGAGCCCAAGCGTGGAAGAAGCGCGCCAGGTGTTCCTGGCCCGGCGGCTGGTAGAGCGAGCGATCACCGAGCTGGCAGTGCAGCATGCCACCGCCGAGCAACTGGCCGAACTGCGCCAGATGGTCAACGATGAGCGCGACAGCTTCTCCCGCGGCGATCGCGGTGCCGGCATCCGCCTCTCCGGCGAATTCCACCTCAAGCTGGCCGAAGCGGCGAAAAACGCGCCGCTGATCAGCTTCCAGCGCAGCCTGGTGTCCCAGACTTCGTTGATCATCGCCCAATATGAAAGCGGCAACCGCTCGCACTGCTCTTACGATGAACATACACAGCTGATCGATGCGATCGAAGCACGGGACGCCGCGCTGGCGGTGAATTTGATGATGCATCACATGGATCACATCGACAGCAAGCTCAACCTCGACGAGGAAAGTGCGTCGGATGATTTGCATGCGGTGTTCTCGCATCTGTTGCAGACCAAGAAGCCGGGGCGCTCCTCGATAAAGCTGTAATTTCCCCGGCTCACCCGGGACAAAATGTGGGGGGGCTTGCTCCCGATAGCGGTGGTTCAGTTAACACATTACTAACTGAACCACTGCCATCGGGAGCAAGCCCCCTCCCACATTTGGTTTTGTGTGGCGGTTGAGATCAGCGTTGGTGCACGAGTTGGCCGGCCGCATAGGTCTGCAACACCGTCCGATCATCCCCCAGCGTCATCAACACAAACAACGTCTCGGCAATGTTATTGGCCTGCTTCAAGCGATAGCTCAGCAGGGGCGTGGCGTTGTAATCCAGCACCAGGAAGTCTGCATCGGTGCCCGGCTGCAACGTGCCGATCTTGTCTTCCAGGCGCAGCGCCCGCGCACCACCGAGGGTGGCCAGGTACAGCGACTTGAACGGGCTCAACCGCGCGCCCTGCAATTGCATGACTTTGTAGGCTTCGTTGAGGGTTTGCAGCAGTGAGAAGCTGGTGCCGCCGCCCACATCGGTGCCCAGGCCAACGTTGAGTGTGTGTTTCTCGGCCATCGGCAGGTTGAACAGGCCGCTGCCGAGGAAGAGGTTCGAGGTCGGACAGAACGCCACCGCCGACCCCGTCTCCGCCAACCGCGCGCATTCGTCATCACACAGGTGCACGCCGTGGGCAAACACCGAACGCTCGCCCAGCAGCTTGTAGTGGTCGTACACGTCCAGATAGCCGTTTCGCTCGGGGAATAGTGCCTTTACCCACTCGACTTCCTGCTTGTTCTCACTGATGTGCGTCTGCATGTACAAGTCCGGGTACTCGCCCAACAGTTGCCCGGCCAGCGCCAATTGCTCCGGCGTGCTGGTCGGCGCAAAACGCGGTGTGACCGCATAGTGCAGGCGACCCTTGCCGTGCCAGCGTTCAATCAGCGCCTTGCTTTCCCGGTAGCCGGATTCGGCGGTGTCGGTGAGGTAATCCGGGGCGTTGCGGTCCATCATCACCTTGCCTGCGATCATACGCAGGTCGAGTTTTTCCGCCGCTTCAAAAAAAGCGTTCACCGACTGCGGATGCACGCTGCCGAACACCAGTGCGGTGGTGGTGCCGTTGCGCAGCAGTTCCTTGATAAAAATGTCTGCGACTTCTTCGGCATGGGCCTTGTCGGCGAACTGGCTTTCGCACGGGAAGGTGTAGGTGTTGAGCCAGTCCAGCAACTGCTCGCCATACGCGCCGACCATGCCGGTTTGCGGCAGGTGGATATGGGTGTCGATCAGGCCCGGGGTGATCAGCGCATCCTGGTAGTGGGTGATGTCGATGTCGGCAGGCAAGGTCGGCAGCAGGTCGCCAGCATGGCCAACGGCGCTGATCCGGCCGTTTTCGATCACCAGCAAGCCGTCTTCGAAATACTCGTAGGAGGCTTCGATCCCAACGATGGCGGGGTCGGCGATGCTGTGCAGGATGGCGGCACGGTAGGCTTTGCGAGTCAAAGGCATGGTGATCTCAATTCTTGGCAAAAGAAGGAATTGCTTGGCTGCGGCGCGAGGCCGGGAGCAATTTGGCAATGGGTTCGGCGCTCGCGGTGTGCTGGCCGAAATTGGCGTTATAGGTGGCGATGATTTCGCCGGCGATGGAGATGGCGATCTCCACCGGCAACTTGCCCTTCACCTCGGTGAGGCCCATGGGGCAGCGCATGCGTTGCAACTGCGCGGCGTCGAAGCCGCGATCGCGCAGGCGGTGTTCGAACTTGACGCGTTTGGTCTTGGAACCGATCAGGCCGAAGTAGGCAAAGTCATTGCGCTTGAGCAGGGCGGCGGTCAGTTCCAGATCCAGCGCGTGATTGTGGGTCATGACGATGCAGTAACTGCCCACCGGCAGGTCGGCGATTTCGTCCACCGGCTCTTCGCTGACGATTTTACGCACGCCGTGGGGGATATGATCCGGAAACTCCTGCTCGCGCGAATCGATCCAGTGCACCCGGCACGGCAGGGTCGCCAGCAACGGCACCAGCGCGCGGCCGACATGGCCGGCGCCAAATACGGCGATCTGCGCCTGGACCTGGCCCATGGGTTCGAACAGCAACACGGTGACGCCACCGCAGCACTGGCCCAGGCTCGCGCCGAGGCTGAAGCGCTCCAGGTGGGTATTCTGCTGGCCACGCATGAGCATATCGCGGGCGATCTGCATCGCTTTGTACTCAAGGTGCCCGCCGCCGATGGTGTCGAAGGTCTGCGCGGCGCTGATCACCATCTTCGAACCGGCATTGCGCGGCGTGGAGCCGAGCTCTTCGATGATGGTCACCAGTACGCAGGGTTCGCCCTGGTTTTGCAGGTCGGCGAGGGCGCTGATCCAGTTGTTCATAGTCACCTCTTGTGGTGTCTGTCAGGCCGTCATCGGGGGCAAGCCCCACTCCCACATTTTGATCTGTGAATACCTTCAAATGTGGGAGGGGGCTTGTCCCCGATGGCAGCGCCTCGGTCTAGAGCGAAGCCATTTCAGTTTCAGTCTCGACAGCTGTCGCCGTCTGCACCTTGCGCATCTGCTCACACCCCCACAACACCCGCTCCGGTGTCGCCGGCGCATCAATCTTCGGCTGATGGCGATAGTCACCCAGGCTCGCCACCGCATCCTTGATCGCGCACCACGAGGCTATCCCGAGCATGAACGGTGGCTCGCCCACGGCCTTGGAGTGGAACACCGTGTCTTCCGGGTTCTTACGGTTTTCCACCAGCTTCACGCGCAAATCCAAAGGCATGTCGGCCACCGCCGGGATCTTGTAGCTGGCCGGGCCGCAGGTCTCTAGCTTGCCCTTGTTGTTCCACACCAACTCCTCCATGGTCAGCCAGCCCATGCCTTGGATAAAGCCGCCTTCCACCTGGCCGATGTCGATGGCCGGGTTCAGTGAGGCGCCCACATCGTGAAGGATGTCGGTGCGCAGCATCTTGTATTCGCCGGTCAGGGTGTCGACGATCACTTCGCAGCAGGCAGCGCCAAACGCGAAGTAATAGAACGGCCGACCGCGCGCCTGGCTGCGGTCGTAGAAGATTTTCGGGGTCTTGTAGAAGCCGGTACTCGACAGCGAGACCTGGGCGAAATACGCCTGCTGGATCAACGCCTCGAAGGTCAGGATCTGGTCGCGCACGCGCACATGGCCGTTGTGGAATTCCACATCCGCTTCGCTCACGTCGTACTTGCGCGCGGCGAATTCTACCAGGCGTTGCTTGATGGTTTCGGCGGCATTCTGCGCGGCTTTGCCGTTCAGGTCCGCACCGCTGGAGGCAGCGGTCGGCGAGGTGTTGGGTACCTTGTCGGTGTTGGTGGCGGTGATCTGCACGCGGTCGATGTCCACCTGGAACACTTCGGCCACCACTTGCGCGACCTTGGTGTTCAAGCCCTGGCCCATCTCGGTGCCGCCGTGGTTCAGGTGGATGCTGCCGTCGGTGTAGATATGGATCAGCGCGCCCGCCTGGTTCAGGAAGCTCGCCGTGAACGAGATACCGAACTTGACCGGCGTCAGCGCCAGGCCTTTTTTCAGGATCGGGCTGTGGGCGTTGTACAGGCGAACCGCTTCGCGGCGCTCGGCGTATTGGCTGCTGGCTTCAAGTTCGGCGGTCATCTCTTCGAGCATGTTGTGCTCGACGGTCTGGTAGTAGTGGGTGACGTTGCGCTCGGTCTTGCCGTAGTAATTGGCCTTGCGCACCGCCAGCGGGTCCAGCGCCAAATGACGGGCAATGGCGTCCATCACTTCCTCGATGGCGACCATGCCTTGCGGGCCACCGAAGCCGCGATAGGCGGTGTTGGACGCGGTGTTGGTCTTGCAGCGATGGCCGTTCACCGTGGCATCGCCCAGGTAATAAGAGTTGTCGGCATGGAACATCGCGCGGTCGACGATCGAGTTGGACAGGTCCGGTGAGCAGCCGCAGTTACCGGCCAGCTCCAGATTGATCCCGTGCAGACGACCGCTGTCGTCGAAGCCCACGTCGTATTCGATATAGAAGGGGTGGCGTTTGCCGGTCATCAGCATGTCTTCGACGCGCGGCAGGCGCATCTTGGTCGGTTGGCCGGTGAGGTGCGCCACCACCGCGCACAGGCACGCCGGGCTGGCGGCCTGGGTTTCCTTGCCGCCAAAACCGCCACCCATGCGGCGCATATCGACGACGATCTTGTTCATCGACACGTCCAGCACTTCGGCCACCAGCTTTTGCACTTCGGTGGGGTTCTGCGTGGAGCAGTAGACGATCATGCCACCGTCTTCGGTGGGCATCACCGATGAGATCTGGGTTTCCAGGTAGAAGTGTTCCTGGCCGCCGATATGCAGCGTGCCCTGGATACGGTTTTTCGCCGTGGCCAGCGCGCCCGCCGAATCGCCCCGTTGGTGGGTGTGACTGTCGAGTACGAAATGCTTGTTGCGAAATGCCTCGACCACATCCAGCACGGGCTCCAGGTCTTCGTATTCGATCACCGCGGCCATCGCGGCCTTGCGTGCGGTGTCCAGGTCGCGGGCAGCCACGGCCAAAACGACCTGGCCGACGAACTGTACCGTATCGATGGCCAGCAACGGGTCGCCGGGCATTAGCGGGCCGATGTCCTTGAGGCCCGGCACGTCTTCATGGGTGATGACGATGCGCACGCCGTCAAAGGCATAGCAGGGCGCGGTGTCGATGCTGATGATCCGGGCGTGGGCGCGGTCGGACATGCGCGCATACAGGTGCAACTGGTTGGGGAATTCCAGGCGGTCATCGATGTACTGCGCTTCACCGGATACGTGCTTGGCGGCACTGTCATGCTTGACGCTGCGGCCGACCCCGGAGGTCAGGTCCTGGGCAAACAGCGCGGCCAGTTCGGCCTGGGTTTTTTCCACGGTGTGATGGTTAGACATAAGCGGTCACCCGAGTCTCGATGTGCGGCGTTTGCAGTTCGATGAAGTATTTGCGCAGCAGGTTCTGCGCGCTGAGCAGGCGGTATTCCTTACTGGCGCGGAAGTCCGACAGCGGGGTGAAGTCCTCGGCCAGGGCGGCGCAGGCTTTCTCGACGGTGGCGGCGTTCCAAGTGGCGCCGACCAACACGGCTTCGCAGCTTTTCGCGCGTTTTGGCGTGGCGGCCATGCCGCCAAAGGCGACGCGGGCCTCACTGATCACACCGTTGTCGATCTTCAGATTGAATGCAGCGCAGACGGCGGAAATATCATCGTCCAGGCGCTTGGAAACCTTGTAGGCACGGAACAACGCGTGGCCTTTAGGAACGATAATTTTCTCGATGAACTCGCTGTCCTGGCGCGCCGTCACACGGTAGTCGATGAAGTAGTCTTCCAGCGCCAACGTACGGCGCACGTTGCCTTTGCACAGCACGATCTGCGCGCCGAGGGCTATCAGCAGCGGCGGCGAATCGCCAATCGGTGAAGCGTTGCCGATATTGCCGCCGAGGGTGCCCTGGTTGCGGATTTGCAGGGAGGCGAAGCGGTGCAGCAGGTCGCCGAAATCCGGGTATTCGTGGTGCAGCGCGGTGTAGCAGTCGGAGAGGGCCGTGGCGGCGCCGATTTCCAGGCGGTCGTCGAAGCGCTCGATGCGCTTCATCTCTTCAATATTGCCGACATAGATCATCACCGGCAGGGTGCGGTGGAACTGGGTGACTTCCAGGGCCAGGTCGGTGCCGCCGGCCAGCAGGCGGGCTTGGGGGTAGGCATCGTAGAGGTCGGCCAGGTCGGCAACGGTGAGTGGCACCAGGCAGCGTTTGTCGCCGCTGTTGAGTTCACCGGTTTGGGTCGGCGCGATGGCTTTGAGGCGGGCGATGGTCTCGGCCTGGCGGCTGTCGAACTGGTCCACCGGTTTATTGCAGCAGGCCTGTTCGGCGGCGGCGAGGATCGGCCGATAACCGGTGCAGCGGCACAGGTTGCCGGCCAGGGCTTCGTGAGCTTTTTGGCTGTCGGGAGCGTCGCTGTTCTTTTGCAGGGCGAACAGCGACATCACAAAACCTGGGGTGCAAAAGCCGCATTGCGAACCGTGGCACTCCACCATGGCCTGTTGCACGCTGTGCAGTTGGCCCTGGTGCTTGAGGTCTTCGACGCTGATCAGTTGTTTGCCGTGCAGCGACGAGACAAATGTCAAGCAGGAATTGAGGCTGCGATAACGGATCTGCTCAACGCCCTGAGGGTCGGTGTGCAACTCGCCGACCACCACGGTGCACGCGCCGCAGTCGCCGCTGGCGCAGCCTTCCTTGGTACCGGGTTTACCCACATGCTCGCGAAGATAGTTGAGCACGGTGAGGTTGGGGTCCAGGGCGTGCTCGCTACGGAGTTCCTGGTTAAGTAAAAACTGGATCACGGAAGGCCTCGCAGACTCATTATTGTTGTTAACCGCTTTGCGCCGAATCTAGTCATGTCTGACTTTTCGGTCAACGATTTTCTGACCAGAAGGTCAGGAAATTGCGATCGCAACACTTTCAATTATGGTTCAGTCTTCTGAAACCGGCGTTTTTGGGGGCGTGTGGGTTTTCAGTGCTGCTTATTTCATGCCAAATTCGCCACCGTGGGCGTAGCGCCATCAGCGGGCCAATGCGCTACACTGCCGCGCTTGTATCGATAGAAGATTTTGAAGGGAAAACATGACGTTCAAGGCGCCGGACAGTCTCGCCGAGCAAATCGCTCATCACCTCGCCGAACGTATCATTCGCGGCGATCTCAAGCCTGGGGAGCGGATCCAGGAGCAGAAAGTCACGCTGGCGCTCAATGTCAGCCGTGGCTCTGTACGTGAAGCTTTGCTGATCCTCGAACGCCGCCACCTGATTGCGATCCTGCCGCGCCGTGGCGCCCACGTCACCGAACTCACTGCGCACAAGGTGCAGAGCCTGTGCACGCTGATGAGCGAGCTGTATATCCTGCTCGGCAATGCGGTTGCCCAGGGTTGGCAGTCCCAGGCCGACATGGCGCCGTTCGTGCAGATCCAGCAGCGTCTGGTGGGCAATTTCGAGCGCCAGGACATCCGCGCCTTTGTCGAAGAATGCTTCAATGTGATGCGCGCCGCGTACCCCTTTGCCAACAACCCGTATTTGCAGGAAACCGTCGAGAACCTGCAGCCAGCGATGAACCGCGCCTATTACCTGGCCCTGGATCAGCGTAAGGCGTCCATGAGTGAGTACCTGGCGCTGTTCGAGCAACTGCTCGCCGCCGTGCTCGCCCGTGACCTGCTGCAGATTCGCCAGGTGCTGTCGGCCTACTGCGAGCGCAGCAGCTCGCTGGTCATCGCTGCGTTGGCGGACGCCTAAGCGTGCGGCTCAAGTGCATCAAACTGGCGGGGTTCAAATCCTTCGTCGACCCGACCACGGTGAACTTCCCCAGTAACATGGCGGCAGTGGTCGGGCCCAATGGCTGCGGCAAGTCGAACATCATCGACGCCGTACGCTGGGTGATGGGCGAGAGCTCGGCAAAAAACCTGCGTGGCGAGTCGATGACCGACGTCATCTTCAACGGCTCCACCAGCCGCAAGCCAGTGAGCCAGGCCAGCATCGAACTGGTGTTCGACAACTCCGACGGCACCCTGATCGGCGAATACGCGGCCTACGCGGAAATCTCCATCCGCCGCAAGGTGACGCGCGACAGCCAGAACAGTTACTTCCTCAACGGCACCAAGTGCCGACGCCGGGACATTACCGACATCTTCCTCGGCACCGGCCTGGGCCCGCGCAGCTATTCGATCATCGAACAGGGCATGATCTCCAAGCTGATCGAAGCCAAGCCCGAAGACCTGCGCAACTTTATCGAGGAGGCGGCCGGTATCTCCAAGTACAAGGAGCGCCGCCGCGAGACCGAAAACCGTATCCGCCGCACCCATGAAAACCTTGCCCGCCTCACCGACCTGCGCGAAGAGCTGGAGCGCCAGTTGGAGCGCCTGCACCGCCAGGCCCAGGCTGCCGAGAAGTATCAGGAATACAAGGGCGAAGAGCGCCAGCTCAAGGCGCAACTGTCGGCCCTGCGCTGGCAGGCGCTGAATGACCAAGTGGGCCAGCGCGAAGCGATCATCGGCACCCAGGAAATAAGCTTCGAGGCCCTGGTGGCCGAGCAGCGCAATGCCGACGCCGCCATCGAGCGCCTGCGCGACGGGCACCATGACCTGTCCGAACGCTTCAATCTGGTGCAGGGCCGCTTCTATTCGGTGGGCGGCGATATCGCCCGGGTCGAGCAAAGCATCCAGCACGGCCAGCAGCGCCTGCGTCAGTTGCAGGACGATTTGAAGGAAGCCGAACGCGCGCGCCTGGAAACCGAATCGCACCTGGGCCACGACCGCACCTTGCTGCTGACGTTGGGCGAAGAGCTGGACATGCTCACCCCCGAGCAGGAGATCACCAACGCCGCCGCCGAAGAGGCCGCCGCTGCGCTGGAAGAAGCCGAAACCACCATGCACGGTTGGCAGGAGCAGTGGGACGCCTTCAACCTGCAATCTGCCGAACCGCGGCGCCAGGCCGAGGTGCAGCAGTCGCGCATCCAGCAACTGGAAACCAGCATGGAACGCCTGGCCGAACGCCAGCGTCGTCTGCAGGAAGAGCGGGTGCTGCTTGCCGCCGACCCGGAAGACGCGGCGATCATGGAACTCAGCGAGCAACTGGCCGAAAGCGAAATGACGCTGGAGGAGCTGGAAGCCAGCGAAGAACAACAAGTGGAGCGCCTGGAGCAACTGCGTCAGCAACTGCAACAGGCGACCCAGGCCCAGCAGCAGGCCCAGGGCGATTTGCAGCGGCTCAATGGCCGGCTGGCGTCCCTTGAAGCCTTGCAGCAAGCGGCGTTGGACCCAGGCACCGGCACCGCCGAATGGCTGCGTGATCAGCACCTGGCCGAGCGTCCGCGTTTGGCCGAAGGCTTGAAGGTTGAAGCCGGTTGGGAGCTGGCGGTAGAGACCGTTTTAGGCGCCGACCTGCAAGCCGTGCTGGTGGATGATTTTGGCGGCTTCGACCTGGCCGGTTTTACCCAGGGTGACCTGCGTTTGCTCAGCCCCGCCGCTGATGGCACGCGGGTGCCGGGCAGCCTGCTGGACAAGGTCGAGGCGGCAATTGACCTGTCGCCGTGGCTGGGCCAGGTCAAACCGGTGGAGTCCCTGGAGCAGGCCCTGGCCCAGCGCGGTCAACTGGCTGCCGGCGAAAGCCTGATCAGCCGCGACGGTTACTGGGTCGGCCGCCACTTCCTGCGAGTGCGCCGTGCCAGTGAAGCGGAAAGCGGCGTTCTGGCCCGTGGCCAGGAAATCGTCAACCTGATCGCCGAGCGTGAAGAGCGCGAAGCCACCCTGGAAAGCCTCGAAACCGAACTGCAAACCCTGCGCGCCACCCAGCGCCAGCAAGAGACCGGCCGCGAACACCTGCGCCGCCTGTTGCAGGACGAAGCGCGCCAGCAAGGCGAATTAAAAGCGCAGCTCTCCGCGAGCAAAGCCAAGGCCGAGCAACTGACCCTGCGCCGCACCCGCCTCGACGAAGAAGTGGCGGAGATGGGCGAGCAGCGCGCCCTCGAACACGAACAGATCGGCGAAGCGCGCCTGCAATTGCAGGAAGCCCTCGACAGCATGGCCCTGGACACCGAGCAGCGTGAACTGCTGCTGGCCCAGCGTGACAGCCTGCGCGAGCGCCTTGATCGTGTGCGCCAGGAAGCCCGCCAGCACAAGGACCACGCCCATCAGTTGGCAGTGCGCCTGGGTTCGCTCAAGGCCCAGCACAATTCCACGGCCCAGGCTCTTGAACGCCTGGAAATGCAGTCCGAACGCCTGACCGAAAAGCGCGAGCAACTGAGTCTCAACCTGGAGGAGGGCGAAGCGCCGCTGGAAGAGTTGCGCCTCAAGCTTGAAGAGTTGCTCGACAAACGCATGACCGTCGACGAAGAACTCAAGACCGCGCAGATCGCCCTGGAAGATGCCGATCGCGAACTGCGCGATGCGGAAAAACGCCGGACCCAGGCCGAGCAGCAATCCCAGCTGATTCGCGGCCAGCTCGAACAACAGCGCATGGAATGGCAAGCTTTGACCGTGCGCCGCAAGACCCTGCAAGACCAATTGCTCGAAGACGGCTACGACTTGCATGGCGTGCTCAACACCTTGACCGCCCTGGCCAACGAGAAAGAGGCCGAAGAAGAACTTGAACGGATTGCCGCACGTATCCAGCGACTCGGCGCGATCAACCTCGCCGCCATCGATGAATACCAACAGCAGTCCGAGCGTAAACGTTATCTGGATGCCCAGGACGCCGACCTGGTGGAAGCCCTGGACACCCTGGAAAACGTGATCCGCAAGATCGACAAGGAAACCCGTAACCGCTTCAAAGATACCTTTGATCAGATTAATGGCGGTTTACAGGCGTTATTCCCGAAAGTTTTCGGTGGTGGCAGCGCTTACTTGGAACTGACGGGCGAAGATCTACTCGATACAGGGGTAACGATCATGGCGCGGCCTCCGGGCAAGAAGAACAGCACCATCCATTTGTTGTCCGGCGGCGAAAAAGCCCTGACCGCATTGGCCCTGGTGTTTGCCATCTTCAAGTTGAACCCGGCGCCGTTCTGCATGCTCGACGAAGTTGACGCACCACTGGATGACGCTAACGTTGGACGCTATGCGCGACTGGTCAAGGAGATGTCCCAGACGGTGCAGTTCATCTATATCACCCACAACAAGATCGCCATGGAAATGGCTGATCAGTTGATGGGGGTGACAATGCATGAACCGGGCTGTTCACGTTTGGTCGCTGTGGATGTCGAAGAAGCGATGGCGATGGTGGACGCCTAGCGGCAAGCTTCAAGCAGCAAGTGAGTTGGCTTGAAGCTTGTAGCTCAGGGCTTGTAGCTCACAGTCGGCGCCTGCTGTAGGAGATTGCCTACTATGCCTGAAAGCTGGCAATTCGACACATTTCGCGTCAACTGTGTAAAGTTATCTTTGGTCGTGCTAGTTTAATGTCAATTTTTCGTATGCGTGGGCAAAACGTCAGTCAGAACATAGAGTTGGCGCCACGTTTTAAAGCGGTTTGCACGGTGCTAAACCCCTTATTTTTCAGCATTTTTTATTAGAGGCACGGGATTACATGGAAATCGGTCTGCGCGAGTGGCTGATCGTCATCGGCATCATTGTGATTGCCGGTATTCTTTTTGATGGCTGGCGCCGCATGCGCGGTGGCAAGGGCAAGCTCAAATTCCGTCTGGACCGCAACCTGTCCAACTTGCCTGACGACGACGGCAGCGCCGAGCTGCTGGGGCCGCCCCGTGTGCTGGATACCCATAAGGAACCGCAACTGGACGAGCATGACTTGCCGTCGATGAGCGCGCCGGTGCGTGAAGCCCGCGAGCCATCCTCCAAGCGTGGCAAGCGTGGCAGCGCCAGCGTTGCCGAACCGCATCAGGGTGACCTGAACCTCGATGTCGATGAAGGCCCGAGCTTCAGCAGCCGCGACGATGATTTCCCGGATGAAAACGCTGGCAAGAATGCGCCGCGTCAATCGGTCAACGATCAGCCTGCCGCTGAAGAAGTGCTGGTGATCAGCGTGATCTGCCGCGACGCGGCCGGCTTCAAGGGCCCGGCGCTGTTGCAGAACATCCTCGAAAGCGGCCTGCGCTTTGGCGAGATGGATATTTTCCACCGCCACGAAAGCATGGCCGGCAACGGCGAAGTGCTGTTCTCCATGGCTAACGCAGTCAAGCCAGGCACCTTCGACCTTGACGACATTGACCTGTTCAGTACCCCTGCGGTGAGCTTCTTCCTCGGCCTGCCGGGCCCGCGTCACCCGAAACAAGCGTTCGACGTGATGGTGGCCGCTGCCCGCAAGCTGTCACAGGAACTCAACGGCGAGCTCAAGGACGACCAACGCAGCGTCCTGACCGCCCAGACCATCGAACACTACCGTCAGCGCATCGTCGAGTTCGAGCGTCGCGCCCTGACACAGAAACGCTGAGGATTGGTTTCCAGCGTTGTCATTAGAATAAGCGCACCAACATTTGAGCAGCTTCGGCTGCTCTTTTGCTTTATGAGAGAACACCCATGACCGCCGCCCACACCCGCATCCTCGAACTGCGCGCTGAACTGGATCAGCACAACTACCGTTACCACGTCCTCGACGAGCCGAGCATTCCGGACGCCGAGTACGACCGGTTGTTCCACGAGCTCAAGGCCCTGGAGGCCGAGCATCCGGACCTGGTGACGCGTGATTCACCGACGCAGCGGGTCGGCAGTGCGGCGTTGTCCGCCTTTACTCAGGTACGCCATGAGATCCCGATGCTCAGCCTGGGCAACGCGTTTGATGAAACCACCATGCTTGAGTTCGATCGCCGGGTCACCGAGGGTCTCGACCTGCCCGTGGGCGATCTGTTCGGCGGTGGCGCGGCGGTGGAATACAGCTGTGAGCCGAAGCTGGATGGCCTCGCGGTCAGCCTGCTTTACCAGGATGGCGAATTGGTACGCGGCGCCACCCGAGGCGACGGCACCACCGGCGAAGACATCAGCGTCAACGTGCGCACCGTGCGCAATATCCCGTTGAAACTGCATGGCAGCGGCTGGCCGGCGACCCTGGAAGTGCGCGGCGAAGTGTTCATGTCCAAGGCCGGTTTCGAGCGGCTCAACGCTTCGCAGATGGAAGTCGGCGGCAAGACCTTCGCTAACCCGCGCAACGCTGCGGCGGGCAGCCTGCGCCAGTTGGATTCGAAGATCACCGCCAGTCGTCCGCTGGAATTCTGCTGCTATGGCCTCGGCCAGGTGACCGCGGATATCAGCGACACCCATATCGGCAACCTGAAGCAGTTGCAGCAGTGGGGCATGCCCATCAGCCATGAGCTGAAGTTGGCCAAGGGTATCCAGGAGTGCCTCGATTACTATCGCGATATTGGCGAGCGGCGTAACAGCCTGCCCTATGAAATCGACGGCGTGGTGTTCAAGGTCAATAGCATTGCCTCGCAACGTGAGCTGGGCTTCCGCGCCCGCGAGCCGCGCTGGGCCATCGCGCACAAATTCCCGGCCATGGAAGAACTCACCGAGCTGCTCGACGTGGAATTCCAGGTCGGCCGCACGGGTGCCGTGACGCCGGTGGCGCGCTTGAAGCCGGTCAAGGTCGCGGGTGTCACCGTGTCCAACGCCACCCTGCACAACATGGATGAAGTCGCGCGCCTGGGCGTGAAAATCGGCGATACCGTGATCATCCGCCGTGCTGGTGATGTAATCCCGCAGGTGGTGTCGGTGGTCCTCGAACGCCGCCCGGAAAACGCCCGTGCGGTGCCGATCCCTGAGCGCTGCCCCGTGTGTGGCTCCCATGTGGAGCGCACCCAGCTGGTCAAGCGCAGCAAGGGCAAGGAAACCGTCAGTGAAGGTGCGGTGTACCGCTGCGTCGGGCGCCTGGCCTGTGGTGCGCAGCTCAAGCAGGCAATTATCCATTTCGTCTCGCGCCGGGCCATGGACATCGACGGGCTCGGTGACAAAACCATCGAGCAACTGGTGGATGAAAAACTCATCGGTTCGCCGGCCGACCTCTACAAACTCAAATACGAGCAGATCATCGACCTGGAAGGCTTTGCCGATATCTCCAGCAAGAAGCTGATCACCGCCATCGAAAACAGCAAGACCCCGACCCTGGCGCGTTTTATCTACGCCCTGGGCATTCCCGACGTGGGCGAAGAGACCGCCAAGGTGCTGGCGCGCTCCCTGGCGTCCCTTGAGCGCGTGCAGAAAGCCTTGCCGGAAGTGCTGACGTACCTGCCGGATGTGGGCCTGGAAGTGGCCCATGAGATCCACAGCTTCTTCGAAGACAGCCACAACCAGGACGTGATCGGCGCGCTGTTGTCGCCTGATGAATGCGGCCTGCAATTGCAGGATCAGGGGGAACTGAGCGCCGAGTTCGCCGCCAGTACCACTTTGGGCGGCTTCCTGGACAAGCTGCATGTACCCTCGGTGGGCCCCGGCGCTGCGCAGAAACTTGCGGATAAGTTCGGCAGCCTGGAAGGCGTGATCAAGGCGGACTGGCTCGACATGCGCCAGGCGCTGCCGGAGAAGCAGGCCAAGGCCGTGCGGGAGTTTTTCGATAACCCGGACAACGCTCGCCACGCCCTGGCTATCGAGCAGCAACTGCGGGACTTCGGCATGCACTGGCAGAGCGAGAAGAAGGTGGTCGAAGGCCTGCCCGAAGCTGGGCATACCTGGGTGCTCACCGGCTCCCTGGAGCTGATGAGTCGCGACGTGGCCAAGGACAAGCTTGAAAGCCTTGGCGCCAAGGTGGCCGGTTCCGTGTCGGCGAAGACCCATTGCGTGGTGGCCGGGCCGGGTGCTGGCTCCAAGTTGGCCAAGGCCAGCGAGCTGGGCTTGAAGGTGCTGGACGAAGAGGCCTTTGTCGCGTTCCTTGCCAAACACAATATTTCGGTCTGACGCGGCGCCTGTGGTGAGCGGGCTTGCCCCGCGCCGGGCTGCGACGCAGCCCCAGAAGGAAAGTGGAACGATCCTGAGTCCTAAATGATCTAGTCTCAGTCACCCAGGGAGAGATCGCCATGTTCCGCTACTTCGAGCAACTCAGTTCGCGCATCGCTGCACCGTTCATGGCCGAAACCTCGCGCAACAGCAAGGTGTGGCAGTGTCGGTGCGGGCAAGCGCTGTTCTTTCGCAACAGCCAATGCCTGGCCTGCCAGGCGCTGCTGGGCTATCAGCCGCAGCAAAGCCGCTTGTCCTCCCTGCAGCCCGGGCCCGTGGAAGGCACCTGGCTGCAAGACGACAACCTCGACGCCGGCGCTTTTCGCCGTTGTGCCAACCTCGACACCGCGGCGGCCTGCAACTGGCTGATTCCCGCCCACAGCACTGCGCCGCTGTGTGTGGCGTGCAGCCTCAACCGCACCATCCCCGACCTGTCGATCCCGGAGAACCCCGAGCGCTGGAGCAAGGTGGAGACCGCCAAGCGCCGGCTGGTGGCGCAGTTGATCAGCCTGGGCCTGCAAGTAGTGCCCAAGAGCGTCGACGAGGATAGCGGCCTGGCGTTCGACTTCGTCGGCATCGACCTGGAAGGCAACGCGCCCATGACCGGGCATGCCAACGGCCTGGTCACCCTTGACATCAAGGAAGCTGACGACGCCCACCGCGAAAAAATCCGGGTGCAGATGCGCGAACCCTACCGCACCTTGCTGGGCCATTTTCGCCATGAGGTCGGCCACTATTACTGGGACCGCCTGATCGCCAACAGCCACTGGCTGGAGCCTTTTCGCCAGTTGTTCGGCGACGAGCGCGCCAGTTACGCCGACGCCCTCGACCAGCACTACCAGAACGGCCCGCGCCCCGACTGGCAGCAAACCAGCGTCAGTGCCTACGCCACCATGCATCCCTGGGAAGACTGGGCGGAGACCTGGGCTCACTACCTGCACATGATGGACGCCGTCGACACCGCCCTGGGCTTTGGCATGAGCGCCCGTGAGATGGACCTGGATTACCAGCCATTCCCCCTCACCACGCTCTACGACCCCGAGCATCCCGGCGGTGTTGCATTCCTGTCCTTCGTCAACGCCTGGATCGAACTGGCCGGCATGCTCAATGAACTCTCCCGTGCCATGGGCCAGCCGGATTTCTACCCGTTTGTGCTGCCACCGGCGGTGATCGCCAAGCTGCACTTCATTCACCTGGTGATCCAGGAAGAGGGCGGTCGGGCGGATGAGGTGTTGCAGGCACAATGATCAGCCAATCTGGAAGGGGAAGCCGATGGCATGGCAAGTGCTTGAACCCCTTCATATTTTTAATCCGTCACCAACGGTTGTAACTTCCGATGAGATCGGTACAATGGCCCCGCTTGCCGAGAGGCCAGCGTCGTTATGGTGACCCCATCGGTCCCCCCGCAACGATTACCCGTGAACCTGGTCAGAGCCGGAAGGCAGCAGCCACAGCGGGAACATTGTGTGCCGGGGTGTGGCTGGTGGGGTTGCCTCCATAACGCTCTTCCCAGCGGTCCCCCCCCTTCGATTCAAATCCAAATTACTTATTTTCAGTCAACTGCCGATGTTTTATTGCGCGGTCGATGACGGCTGTTTCACAACTTTCCAACACCCCTCTGGACAACCCCAAACCGCCTTGTTAGTTTCCGCCGGCCACTTGTTTCAGAATATGACAGTGGTGCTGATTTGATATTGAAGTGCTATCACTTCTTTAACTAACAAGGATGTCTGTATTGAAAAGCCTGCAAGGGTTACCTCGTCTTATCAGTGCTTCGGTAGGTGCGCCGGGTAAAGCCCGCAACTTGCCCGCCGATGTGCAGTGCATCCAGTATTTATTCAATCTGATCATTCCCAAGATGGGTTTCCCATTGGCCGAAAACGGCAAGTGCGATGGCCAGTTGGTGCAGTGCATCAGCCAATACCAGTTTCGCCACCTCAAGTATGCCCATCCCGATGGCGTGGTCGACCCCACCGGTCGCACGTTCAACAGCCTGATCGAGGAGGCGGTGAAGGTGCCGGTGAAGGCCTTCCCGACGATGCGCATACCGAGTTTTCTCAATGCATTTGGCAACAACCAGGGCGATGCGGTGCAGGCCACGGTCAATGTGTACCTGGACCGCATGCGCGCGATGATCGAGGCCGAGCGGCGTAACCGGCAATTGATGCTCCAGGCCACGTGCGACGGGGGCATGACCCTCAGCGAAACGGACTTCCAGAACGCCGCCACGCAGTTGGGGAGCGGTATTTCGGTGAATATCATCAAGGCCTTCGCCACTGTGGAATCAGGTGGGCGTTCGGGGTTCGGCCCGGCCAAGTTGCCGGTGATCGCGTTTGAAGGGCACTTGTTTCGCAAGTACACCAAGCACATCTACGACCAGGCGCACCCGCTGTTGTCCTACCCCTACAAGAAAAAAGCCGGGCCGCAGTGGCAGGCCAATAACAAGGATCAGGCCAAGGCTTGGGAAACCATGGCCACCGCATTTGCCCTGGACCAGGAAGCGGCACTCATGTCGGCGTCGTGGGGTATGTTCCAGATCATGGGCTTCAACTTTGCATCGTGCGGCTACAAGACGGTGTTTGAGTTTTCGGCAGCATTAAAAGTGAATGCCGGCAACCAACTAAAAGCGTTCCTCGGTTTTTGCAGCAAGAGCCCGGCCTTGATGAAAGCCATGAAAGCCAAGGATTTTACCGGCATGGCGCGTAACTATAACGGCGAGGACTACGGCAACTACGACGTCCTGATGCAAAAAGCCTACGAAAAACTTGAAGGGAAAAAATAGGATGATCCGTTTTCTTGCGATAGGTGTGTTGTCGTTGTGCGCCGTGGGCCCTGCCTTGGCCGGTTCGGCTGCGTTGCATTCGGGCAAGTACGAAGGGCTGATGCTGGCAGTGACGCCCGAACATCAGGTTGAAGGGTTCTATTCTGAAGCCATGGGCGAGGGCGTCACCCGCCGTTGCGCGTTTTACCTGCAAGGCAAACCTGAGGCGCTCACCACTTGGCTCGATGAGGCTCATCCCGGCAGCCTGGCGCCTTCGTCCGATGGCGTGACCCTGACGGTGGAAGAGGGCCGCCAGCACCCTGGGTGCATGAACGTGCTGATGCCGGAGATTGCCACCGGCCTGGACCTGACCCAGACCGCCAGCAAAAAATGGATCGGCCTGGTGACGGTATCCGCCGACAAGGCTTACCTGCTGAAGACCCCAGGCGCCAAGCCCGCCAAGCGTCCGTATATCGTCAAGCGCGATGTGGTCGGTGTGCTGGCCTTCAAGGACGGTTGGGCCCAGGTCGAGTTCATCAATGCCGACGACCGCTCGTTCAGCGGCTGGATCCGTCAGGATCAGTACGCAAGGTTGGCTGCTCCGGAAGGCTGATTGCGCAGATGCTTGAAAACGAAAGGTGGGAGGGGACAAGTCCGTTCCACCTTTTTGATTTGTGTCAGCCAAAAGTCTCCCGCAACAGCTCGGCAAATGCATCCCTGGCCAGATGCCGCTGGGTGTCCTTGTGCCAGAACAGCAGGTTATCCACGGCCGCCAGTTCTTCAAATCGATAAGACGCCAGCTGGTTGGCCTGCTCGTAGCGGGCGAGGATGCCTTCCGGCGCCAGCGCCACGCCAATCCCAGCGCTGACGCAGCCGATGATCGTGCCCCAACTGGCATAGCTGGCGATGGTCGGCTTGAAGTCATGGGGCTTGACCCAGTTTTCCAGTGCCGCGCGATATGGGCAGCCGGGTGGCCAGACCAGCAAAGTGCGCCCGGCGAGGTCCTCGGCGCCACTGATGGGGTCACTGGACGCGCTGGCGATCAGCACCAGGCGTTCGCTGTAGACCACGCTGTGTTCGAGCCTGGTGCGCTTGTTGCCGGCGGCCACCAGCGCCACATCCAGGCGATGGTGTTGCAGGTCGTCGAGCAGTTGGCCCCAGGCGCCGGTCACCAATTCCAGGCTGACATCGGGGTAGCGCCGGTGATACTCCGCCAGCAGCGGCGGCAAGCGTCCGCTGGCGCTGGACTCCACCGCGCCGATACGCAAGGTGCCACGGGGAATGGCATTGGCGTCCACGGCGCGTTTGGACTCATCCACCAGCGCCAGGATGCGTTCGCAGTAATCCAGGAAAATCTCACCGGCAGCACTGATGGCCAGCCCACGCCCGGCGCGGATGAATAGCGGTGTGCCCAGTTCTCCCTCCAGCTGCTTGATGCGCGTGGTGATGTTGGACGGTACGCGGTGCAATTGCGCCGCGGCCTGGGCCACGCTGCCGGTTTGCGCCACGGCTCGCACCATTTTCAGTTGGGCCAGTTCCATTGCTCAGTTCCAGTGATTGCAGAAGTCAGAAACGGTTAATTGTCCTGCGCCTTACCCGGGCCAAGACTGACGGCACACCTTCTCAGTTTCTGGACGCCGTCGATGAATACCCCTTCACCCGTAAAGCTTACGCTAGTCATCGCCAGCGTCATCCTGTGTTGGGCCTATTCGCCGATTGGCGTGCACATGGGGTTGCACAGCTACAGTCCCGGCCAGTTGGCATTGCTACGGTTTTTGATCGCCTCGGTGTTCATGGGCGTCGTGGCGCTGGTGATGGGCATCGGCCGGCCGCGCTTGCGTGATGTGCCCTGGTTACTGGTACTGGGGTTTTTCGGCGTGTTCCTGCATCACACCGCGATCAACTACGGACAGCAATGGGTGACTGCGGCGGCGTCCAGTGTTCTGGCGCAGTCAGCGCCGTTGTTCAGTGTGCTGATCGCGTTTTTCTGCTTGAAGGAGCGGGTCAGCGCCTGGCGCTGGGGCTGCGTGTTGCTGGGCCTGCTCGGCGTGCTGGTGGTGATCTGGGGCGATCAGGGCGTGGGTGACATCGACCCGCGTGGCGCGTTGATCCTGCTGGCGGCGGTGTCGTGGAGCGTGTATTTCGCCCTGCAGAAACACTATGCCCACCGTTACAGCCCACTGACCATGGCGTGCTACATGGTGTGGGCGGGCACGCTGATGTTGTGTGTGAACCTGCCGGGCCTGCCTGCGGCGGTGCTGCAGGCGCCGTTGCCGGAGAACCTGGCGGTGCTGGTGCTCGGCATCTTCCCCAGCGCCCTGGCGTACCTGGCCTGGGGTTATGTGTTGAAGCATGTGGAGGTCAGTCGCGCGTCGGTGGCGATGTACCTGATCCCGCCGGTGGCGATGGTGATGGCCGCGACGTTGCTGGGCGAACACATTGCCTTGCGGGTGATGCTGGGCGCTGTGATCGTGCTGGCCAGCGTGGCGGCCATCAGCCTGGAGGGGCGCTGGCGGTCAGTCGTTCAGGCAAAACGCGCGCAGGCGGTGGCCATCGAGGTCCTGGGCGACGAAGGTGTAGCCGAAGTCCAGGCTCGTCGGTGACTGGATAATGACGGCGCCCCGTTCTGCCCATTGGTCGTGCAGCGCGTCCACGGCGGCCGTATCGGGCAGCGAGAAGCCCACTTCACCGCCCCCGCCTGTGAGCTGGGCTGCCGGCTCGACGGTATGGCGCGACCACAGCCCGAGCTTTACGCCGTTGTCGAGAATGAACAGGGCAAAGGTCGGGTTCAATTCGACCGGTGGCTTGCCCAGCAGGCGGCTATAGAAGTTGGCACTGGTGGCCGGGCTGTCGACGTACAGCAGGAAGTAATGGGCGACGGTGTTCATGTGGGCTCCTTGAGAACGGGTGGGTGAGGGCGCCGATTCTATAAGGCGTCATTGTCAGTTCTTGTCAGGAGTCTCACCGGTGTACAGCTTGATAATTTCATCGACTTCGCCGGACATTTTCATGCGCAGCAAGGTGCGCAGGATCTGCTGCACCGGCACGTTCGGATCATTGCGCACGGCGCAGCCCACGCGTTGTTCATCGATCACGGCGACTTTATGCAGTTTTGTGCCGGTCGGCATACGCTGGTTGAAACGATCCAGGATCCATTCGTTGCTCACCGCAAACTTGAAGCGTCCGGCCACCAGCTTGTACAGCACCTGCTCTTCGCTGCGCGCATCGTCGCGGGAGAGTTGGCCGCTGGCAAACAGCGGATCGAGGATGGCGTAGCGATAATTGAGCACGGTGCCGATCGATTGAGGTGCCAGTCTGGTCACTTGCACCGGCTGCGTGGGAATGTGGCTACTCACCAGCACGTTTCGCTGCACCATCAACGGGATGCTCCAGGTGTAGTCGCCGGACAGGTTGTTGAGCCAGGCCTGGGTGACATAACAGCGCACATCAATATCGCCATGCTCCATGGCCGTCGAGATACGTGCCCGGGCCAGTACATAAAACTGTGCCGGACGGCCGACCTGGGTGGCCAGGCTCAACATCAAGTCATACAGAATGCCCTGGGTGGGCCGCCCCTCGTCCAGTTGCACCATGGGCATCGCCCAACTGTCGGAAACCGAGAAACGCAGCGGTGCAGGCGCCGCCAGGCAAGCCGTGGTCATCATCCATAAAGCGCCCAGGACTACACGCATACACTCTCCGGGTTAAGGCCTTTTTGGGGCCAATCAGCAGAGCTTAGTCAGATTAGGCGAGCGTGCCGGATGCAATTTCCCCCTTGCTCCGCTAGCATTACCGGCTTCCGCTTCCCAGTTGCGACGGTTTTCGATGAGTTATCAGGTTCTTGCACGTAAATGGCGTCCGCGCTCGTTCCGCGAAATGGTCGGCCAGACCCATGTGCTCAAGGCTCTGATCAATGCCTTGGACAGCCAGCGGCTGCACCACGCCTACCTGTTCACCGGTACTCGGGGGGTGGGCAAGACCACCATTGCGCGCATCATCGCCAAATGCCTGAACTGTGAAACCGGTATCACTTCGACGCCCTGCGGCACCTGCTCGGTGTGCCGCGAAATCGATGAAGGGCGTTTCGTCGACCTGATCGAGATCGACGCCGCGAGCCGCACCAAGGTCGAAGACACCCGCGAGCTGCTCGACAACGTGCAGTACGCGCCCAGCCGTGGCCGCTTCAAGGTCTACCTGATCGACGAAGTGCACATGCTCTCCAGCCATTCCTTCAACGCCTTGTTGAAAACCCTGGAAGAGCCGCCGCCCTACGTTAAATTCATCCTGGCCACCACCGATCCGCAGAAACTTCCTGCAACGATCCTGTCGCGGTGCCTGCAGTTCTCCCTGAAAAATATGACCCCTGAGCGCGTGGTGGAGCATTTGACCCACGTGCTGGGCGTCGAGAACGTACCGTTCGAAGATGACGCACTTTGGCTGCTGGGCCGCGCCGCCGATGGTTCGATGCGCGATGCCATGAGCCTCACCGACCAGGCCATTGCCTTTGGTGAAGGCAAGGTCATGGCCGCCGATGTGCGCGCTATGCTCGGCACCCTCGACCACGGGCAGGTGTTCGACGTGCTGCACGCGCTGATCGAGGGCGATGCCAAGGCGTTGCTCGAGGCCGTGCGCCACCTGTCGGAGCAAGGCCCCGACTGGAACGGCGTGCTTTCGGAAATCCTCAACGTGCTGCACCGCGTCGCTATCGCCCAGGCGTTGCCGGAAGGTGTCGACAACGGCCATGGCGACCGCGACCGCGTGTTGGCCCTGGCCCAGGCGTTGCCGGCCGAAGACGTGCAGTTCTACTACCAGATGGGCCTGATCGGTCGTCGCGACTTGCCTTTGGCACCGGACCCGCGCGGAGGCTTCGAGATGGTCCTGCTGCGGATGCTGGCGTTCCGACCGGCGGATTCGGCCGATGCGCCGAGACAGCCGCTAAAGCCAGTGGGGATCAGCCAGGCCACAGTTGATTCCGCCAAACCAGTGGCTGGCGCGGCGGTGGTCGCGCCAGTGGTTGCTGCCCCCGTTGCACCGGCGCCTGAGCCGGCACCGGTGGTGGCGGCAGCAGTGGTCGAGCCGGAACCGGTTGTCGAGCCCGAGCCTGTGGTCGACCTGCCCTGGAATGACCCGGTAGACGCTGAGGTCGAGGTCGAACAGCAGCCCTATGTCGAGCCGGTACTGGAAACCGCCGGCGAGCAGCCCGAGCTGACGCCGATGCCTGCACCGACGCCGGACAGCGTGGTGCCGGCCGCCCCGGAGTGGGTTTCAGCGCCGGTTCCCGAGCCGACCGTCGCCCAGGTCGAAGCCGCAATCCCGGGCATCGACCTCGACGACGAACCGCCGCTGGACGAAGATTACATCGAGCCGGACATGGATTCGGCCTACAGCTACCTGGACGATCTGGCCAGCGAGCACACTGCCGAGCCGGCCCCGGAACCCGAGGCAGAGCCCGCTGCGGCGCCGGCCACCGGCCTGGCCCTGCAATGGCTGGAGCTGTTCCCGAAACTGCCGATTTCCGGCATGACCGGCAGCATCGCCGCCAACTGCACCCTGATCGCCATTGACGGCGACCACTGGCTGTTGCACCTGGACCCGGCCCACAGCGCCCTGTTCAACGCGACCCAGCAGCGGCGCCTCAACGATGCCCTGAACCAGTACCATGGGCGCACGCTGACCATCACCATCGAGTTGATCAAGCCCGAGCAGGAAACCCCGGCCCAGGCCGCGACCCGCCGGCGTATCAACCGCCAGCGGGAGGCTGAGGACTCGATCCACGGCGATCCGCTCATCCAGCAAATGATGCAGCAGTTCGGTGCGGTCGTTCGCCAAGATACAATTGAACCTGTCGAAGCCCCGGTGCCCCAGGCGTCCTGACACCGGGCTATTAATTGATCCACGTACTTTTGAGGTGATTCCCATGATGAAAGGTGGCATGGCCGGCCTGATGAAGCAGGCACAGCAGATGCAGGAAAAGATGGCCAAGATGCAGGAAGAACTGGCCAACGCCGAAGTCACCGGTAAAGCCGGTGGCGATATGGTCAGTGTGGTGATGACCGGTCGTCACGACATCAAGCGCGTGAGCATTGACCCAAGCGTATTGCCAGGCGTGGGCGAAGATGACCTGGAAATGCTCGAGGCGCTGTTCGCTGCAGCCGTCAACGACGCCGTGCGCAAGATTGAAGCCAACAGCCAGGACAAAATGTCCGGCGTGACCGCCGGCATGCAACTGCCGCCGGGCATGAAGCTGCCGTTCTAATCGGCGGTCTTTAGCTAGACTCCAATGCCAGGCCTTGTGCCTGGCATTTTTGTTTGTGCCAATCCAATCGAACCCTGGCGCGGCACCCATGGTCTGCACCCTATACCGATAGATTCGATAAAGGAGCCCCTTCATGCCTCACGAACCGACTTTGAACCAGCGCATTGTCCTGGTCTCACGCCCCCAAGGCGCCCCCACCCCGGAAAACTTCCGCCTGGAACGGGTGACCTTGCCGGAGTTGGCAGACGGCCAGGTCCTGCTGAAAACCCTGTACCTGTCCCTCGACCCCTACATGCGCGGGCGCATGAGTGACGCACCGTCCTACGCCGCGCCTGTGGAAATCGACGAGGTGATGACCGGCGGGGCTGTCAGCCGTGTCGAGCAATCACGTAATCCGAAATTCGAGGTGGGTGACCTGGTCGTCGGCGCCACCGGTTGGCAAAGCCACAGCATTTCCGACGGCCGCAACCTGATTCCGGTGCCCAATGGCCTGGCCAGCCCGTCCATGGCCTTGGGGGTACTGGGCATGCCTGGCATGACCGCCTACATGGGCCTGATGGACATCGGCCAGCCAAAAGCCGGTGAAACCCTGGTGGTGGCCGCAGCGTCCGGCGCCGTGGGTTCGGTGGTCGGCCAGGTGGCCAAGCTCAAGGGCCTGCGTGTGGTCGGGATTGCGGGCGGTGCCGACAAGTGCCGCTACGTGGTGGAGGAATTAGGCTTTGATGCCTGCATAGACCATAAGAGCGCAACGTTTGACGAAGACTTGGCCCAGGCCTGCTTCAAGGGCGTGGACATTTACTTCGAAAACGTCGGTGGCAAGGTGTTCGACGCCGTGCTGCCGCTGCTCAATCCCAAGGCGCGCATCCCCCTGTGCGGGTTGATCGCCGGCTATAACGCCCATGAAGCCCCCAGCGGGCCTGACCGCTTGCCGGCGCTGCAACGCACGTTGTTGACCAAGCGTGTACGGATCCAGGGCTTTATCGTGTTTGACGACTACGGTGATCGTCAGCCGGAGTTCCTCAGCGCCATGGCACCGTGGGTACGCGACGGCAAGATCAAGTTCCGTGAAGACGTGGTCGAGGGCCTGGAGCAGGCGCCCGAAGCCTTTATCGGTTTGCTGGAAGGGCGCAACTTCGGCAAGTTGGTGGTGCGGGTCGCGCAGGATTGAGCATTTGACGCTAATCCGGGGCGCGGGTATAAACCGCGTCTCGTTGTTTTGTCGGACCATTCGCCCATGAGCTTCAGCCCCTTGATTCGCCAACTGATCGACGCCCTGCGCACATTGCCGGGTGTCGGCCAGAAAACCGCCCAACGCATGGCGCTGCAACTGCTGGAGCGTGATCGCAGCGGCGGTACCCGGTTGGCCCAGGCCCTGAGCCAGGCCATGACCGGGGTGGGCCACTGCCGCCAGTGTCGTACCCTCACCGAAGAAGAACTCTGCCCGCAATGCGCCGACCCGCGCCGCGACGACACGCTGCTGTGTGTGGTGGAAGGGCCGATGGATGTGTACGCGGTGGAACAGACCGGTTATCGCGGGCGCTACTTTGTGCTCAAGGGCCACCTCTCGCCGCTCGATGGCCTGGGGCCGGAGGCCATCGGCATTCCGCAGTTGGTGGCTCGTATTGAAGAACAGGGCACCTTTACCGAGGTGATCCTGGCCACCAACCCGACCGTGGAAGGTGAAGCCACCGCGCATTACATCGCTCAACTGCTGAGCAACAAAGGCCTGGTCACTTCGCGCATCGCCCATGGCGTGCCGCTGGGTGGCGAGTTGGAGTTGGTGGACGGCGGCACGTTGGCGCATTCGTTTGCCGGTCGTAAACCGATCGCGCTCTAACGATCACCGCAGGATCAAATGTGGGAGGGGCGGTGCGGCGATTTCACTTGCCCCTGATAGCGTCAGTCCAGGCAACCGTTATCGCTCGGTGAGGGCAAAGCGGGTCAGGCAAAACGTCGGAATCCCCATATCTTCCAGGCGCTGCGAGCCACCCAGCTCCGGCAGGTCAATGATCGCCGCCGCTTCAAAAACCTTCGCCCCCATGCGCCGCACCAGGTTCGCCGCCGCGATCAGGGTACCGCCCGTGGCGATCAGGTCATCGAACATCAGCACTGAATCACCCTCGCACAGGCTGTCGGCATGCACTTCGAGGAAGGCCTCACCGTATTCGGTCTGGTAACCCTCGGCCAGCACGTCAGCCGGCAGCTTGCCCTGCTTGCGGAACAGGATCAGCGGCTTGTTCAGTTGGTAGGCGATGATCGAGCCGATCAGGAAGCCTCGTGCATCCATTGCGCCGATATGGCTGAAATCAGCCTCGACGTAGCGATGGGCAAAGGTGTCAGCCACCAGGCGCAGGGCCTTGGGCGATTGGAACAGCGGTGTGATGTCACGAAAGATCACCCCAGGCTTGGGGAAGTCGATGACGGGGCGGATCAGGGATTTGATGTCGAACGAATCGAAGGTCATCGTCGAAGAGTCCAGGGCGGAAAACGGACTCGAAGTATACCTGCGGCCTCGCCGATTGGCGCGGCCGCAAGTGTCTGCGTCAGCCTTCCAGCGAACCGCCTGCCAGCGCACACAGTTGGATCGGATCGAGGATGTGCACTTCCTTGCCTTCGGCGGCGAGCAGTTCGCTCTGCTGGAAACGGGTAAACACACGGGACACGGTTTCCACCGCCAGGCCCAGGTAATTGCCGATTTCGTTGCGCGACATGCTCAGACGGAACTGGTTGGCCGAGAAACCACGGGCGCGGAAACGTGCTGACAGGTTGACCAGGAAGGTGGCGATGCGCTCGTCGGCGGTTTTCTTCGACAGCAGCAACATCATCTGCTGGTCGTCACGGATCTCGCGGCTCATCACGCGCATCAACTGACGGCGCAGTTGTGGCAGTTGCAGGGCCAGTTCGTCCAGGCGCTCGAAGGGGATTTCGCACACCGACGTGGTTTCCAGGGCCTGGGCCGACACCGGGTGAATCTCGGTGTCCATGCCCGACAACCCGACCAGCTCGCTGGGCAGGTGGAAACCGGTGATTTGCTCTTCGCCGCCGTCGCTCAGGCTGAAGGTCTTCAGCGCGCCCGAACGTACTGCATAGACGGAATCGAACTTGTCGCCCTGGCGAAACAGAAACTCGCCTTTCTTGAGCGGGCGACCACGTTTAACGATCTCGTCCAACGCTTCCATGTCTTCCAGATTCAGCGAAAGTGGCAGGCAGAGGGGGGCCAGGCTGCAATCCTTGCAGTGAGCCTGGCTGTTAGCGCGCAGTTTGACTGGCTCGGACATTTCTTAGATCCTTGTGGGAAAACACACATAAGACGTAAGGGTACCGCACTGGGGGGCAGTGAAGCCAGTCTGTACAAAAAACAGGCAACGGTATAAAGCTTTTTGTACCGATGCCGATACAAGCTGCACATCTACCATTCGGAGCTTGGATCATGTCTGTTGCCGCGGCTTACAACCCTGCCATCCGTGTACCCAGTGTGCAGGACTTGAAGCCCGCTGCCGAGACCGAGGAAAAACTGCCCGTGACCGCGCCGGTGCCTGAGGCCAAGGTGAATGAAGGGGTTACGGTGACTATTTCCGCCGCAGCGTTCAAGGCGGCTGCGGCGCCCAAAAGCGCGAATGCCGATATCGACGACAGCGGCCTGGACAATAACGTCAAGGACGTGCTGAAAATGATCCGTAAGCTGAAACAGCAGATCGCCGAGAAAATGGCTGAGCTTCAGGCGATCGCGGCTGACAAAAGCTTGACCCCGGAACAGGCCCGGGCCAAGACCGCCAATGTGCAAGGCGCGATCAGTTCGTTGCAGGCAGGTTTGATGACGGCCCAGATCTCTCTGGCCAAAGCGATGAAGACCATGAGCGCCGATGACGCGCTCAAAGCCGCTTCGTTGTCGATGTAACTAGATCACCCGTGAAAATCGTTGCCGGTTCTGGTGCTCCAGATAGGCATCGAACACCATGCACACCGAACGCACCAGCAGCCGCCCAGCTGGCAGAACCTTGATGCTCTGCGTATCCAGTTCGATCAGGCCGTCTTGCGCCATGGTCTCAAGTTGCGGCCAGACTTCGTCGAAGTACCCACGAAAATCAATATTGAACGCCTGTTCGATCTGCTCGAATGCCAGGCTGAACGTGCAGATCAACTGCTGGATCACTTCCCGGCGCAAGCGGTCGTCGGTGGTGCAGATCAAGCCGCGGCTGGTGGCCAGTTGGGCGCTGGCCAGGGCGTTCTGATAGCCGTTCAGGTCACTGCTGTTCTGGCAATACAGGTCGCCGATCTGGCTGATGGCTGACACGCCGAGCCCGATCAGGTCGCAATGGCCGTGGGTGGTGTAGCCCTGGAAGTTACGTTGCAGCGTGCCTTCTTCCTGGGCAATGGCGAGTTCGTCGTCCGGCAGGGCGAAGTGATCCATGCCGATGTAGCGGTATCCGGCCTGGGTCAGTTGCTCGATGGTGGTTTGCAGCATCAGCAGTTTGGATTCCGGCGACGGCAACTCCTCGCTGTTGATCCGTCGTTGGGGCATGAAGCGTTCCGGCAAATGCGCGTAGTTGAACACCGACAGGCGGTCCGGTTGCAGCTTGATCACTTCCTCCACGGTGCGCGCGAAGTTGATCGGCGTCTGCTTGGGCAGGCCGTAGATCAGGTCGATATTGATCGAGCGAAACTGCAGGGTGCGCGCGGCGTCGATCACCGCGCGGGTTTCTTCCAGGCTTTGCAGGCGGTTGACCGCCCGCTGCACGTCCGGGTCGAGGTCTTGCAGGCCGATGCTCACACGGTTGAAGCCCAGTTCACGCAGCAGGCCCATGGTCGCCCAGTCGGCTTCGCGGGGGTCGATCTCGATGCTGTAGTCGCCGGAGTCACCGTCGAGCAGATTGAAGTGCTGGCGCAGGCTGCCCATGACCTGGCGCAGTTCGTCGTGGCTGAGAAAGGTCGGGGTGCCGCCGCCGAAGTGCAATTGCTCGACTGATTGTTTCGGGTCGAGGTGGCAGGCCACCAACTGAATCTCCTGCTCCAGGCGTTGCAGGTAGGCTTGGGCGCGGCCACGGTCTTTGGTGATCACCTTGTTGCACGCGCAGTAGTAGCAAATATTCGCGCAGAACGGCACATGCACATACAGCGACAACGGTCGCGTGGCCTTGCGGCTTTCGCGCAGGGCGTGGAGCAGGTCGAAGGTGCCGACCTGGCTGTCGAATTGTACGGCGGTGGGGTAGGACGTGTAGCGCGGTCCCGCCAGGTCGTAGCGTTGAATCAGATGTGGGTCCCAACGAATGGCGTCGAGCATGCGGGCATTCCCCGGATAGGCTAGTGGGCCGAGTCTAGGGGCGTGGCCGATATGGCATCTTGATTTGCGTCAACGGGGAGCGGCGCTATGCCACATGGCCTTTTAGTGGCCCATTAGCCAGTGCTGATGCGGACCTGGTAGGGTCCAGATACCGAAAATAATCACCAGCAGGCCACCGGCCATACGCACGCTGCGCTTGCGCAATAACGCGGTCACGCGTTCGGCCGCCAACCCGGTCGCCAACAGTACCGGCCAGGTGCCTAAGCCAAAAGCCAACATCAGCAACGCACTGTCGAGCGCATTACCCTGGCTGGCGGCCCACAGCAGGGTGCTGTACACCAGCCCGCACGGCAACCAGCCCCACAGCGCGCCCAGCAGCAGCGCGCGGGGCAGGCTGGACACCGGCAGCAAACGGTTGGCGACGGGCTGTATGTAGCGCCACAGGCCGCGCCCGAGGCTTTCGATACGGGTGAGGCCGCTCCACCAACCGGCCAGGTACAGCCCCATGCAGATCAACAGCAACCCGGCGAGCACGCGCATGAACAGGGCCGCCGGGCTGTTGGCCACGGCCCAGCCCGCCAGGCCGATCAATAACCCCGCAGTGGCATAGCTGAGGATACGTCCCAGGTTGTACGCCAGCAGCAGGCGGAATCGGCGGCTGCGTTGTTCCTTGGGAATCGCCAGGGTCAGCGCGCCCATCAGCCCGCCGCACATGCCCAGGCAATGGCCGCCGCCCAGCAGGCCCAGGATCAGAGCAGAGACCAGCAGCGGCGCCAGCTCAAGCATGGGGTGGGTCTTTGGGCGTGGGCGGTTGCTCGGGGCCGTTGGCTTCGTCGACGGCCGCGAGGTGGTTCGGGTCCTGGTCGTCGAACAGCACGCTGTGGGCCGGGCCGTCGAGGTCGTCGTACTGGCCGCTGTCCACGGCCCAGAAGAAGATGTAGATGGCCACGCCCACTAACAGCAGCGCCGCCGGAATCATCACGTATAAAGCTGGCATCTGCACTCCATGCCCGCGCGGCTCAAGCCGGCAGCGGGCGGGTTACCAAAGGGGCGCTTGTGGCCTGCGCACTCGGCACGCGAGTCAGGCGCAGGGCGTTGAGCACCACGGTCAACGAACTGAGGGACATGCCGATCGCCGCCCAGATCGGGGTGATCCAACCGAGGGCGGCAAACGGCAGCATAAGGCCATTGTACAGCCCGGCCCACAGCAGGTTTTCAATGATCACCCGGCGGGTGCGTCGTGCCAGGGTAAAGGCCTGTACCAGCGCGTCGAGGCGGTTGGACAGCAGCACCGCATCGGCGCTGGTCTTGGCCAGGTCGGTGGCCGAGCCCATGGCCACGCTGATATCGGCGGCGGCCAGCACCGGAACATCGTTGACGCCGTCGCCGAGCATCAGCACCTTGCGGCCTTCCTTGTGCAACTGTTGCAGCACGTGCAGCTTGTCGTCGGGGCGCAGGCCGCCGTGGGCTTCATCGATGCCCAGTTCAGCGGCGACGCTGGCGACCATCGGCGAACTGTCCCCCGACAGCAGCAGCGTACGCCAACCGCGCGCCTTGCAGGCGGCCAGCAGGGCCGGGGCATCGCTGCGCAGGCGGTCGTCGAGGACGAACCAGGCAAGGGCGCCATCGCCGTCGCCCAGCAGCAGCCATTGGCCGTCATCCTCCGGAGAGGCAGGAATCGGGCAACCACTGAGTGCGCAGACAAACCCCGGCTGGCCGATGCGCAACTGGCGTGTGCCGACACGTCCTTCCAGGCCGAGGCCGGGGGAGCTGAGCACCTCGTCAGCGGCCAGCGGCGCACGGCCGAAGGCGCGGGCAATCGGGTGTTCGGAGCGGTTTTCCAGGGCGGCGGCGAGGCCCAGGCACTCGTCGCTGTTCAGTGCGGTCAGGGGCCTGATCGCTTTCAGCGCCAGGCGGCCTTCGGTGAGGGTGCCGGTCTTGTCGAAAATCACCGTGTCGATCTGGTTCAGGCCTTCGAGCACATGGCCACGGGTCAGCAATAGCCCGAGCTTGTGCAGGGTGCCGGTGGCGGCGGTGAGGGCGGTCGGCGTGGCCAGGGACAACGCACACGGGCAGGTCGCGACCAGCATCGCCAGTACAATCCAGAACGCCCGCGATGAATCCAGCTCCCACCACAGCAGGCCAATCACTGCCGCGGCAATCAGCGAACACAACAGGAACCACTGCGCGGCGCGGTCGGCGATCTGCGCCAGGCGCGGCTTCTCGGCCTGGGCCCGTTCCAGCAGGCGCACGATGGCGGACAGGCGGGTCTCGTGGCCCAAGGCGCGCACTTCGACGGTCAGCGCGCCTTCGACGTTCAGCGTGCCGGCGGTGACGGCGTCGCCGGTTTGGCGCGGCAGCGGCAGGTACTCACCGGTGAGCAGCGACTCATCGATGCTGGACCGGCCATCGAGGATCACCCCATCTGCCGGCAGCACCGCGCCCGGATGCACCAGCACGCGGTCGCCCAGTGCCAGTTCGCTCAAAAGAATACGTTCGCTCTGGCCGTCACCTTTGAGGCGCAGGCATGAGGCGGGCAGCAGGTTGACCAACTGCGCGGTGGCGGCGGCCGTGCGCTCCCGGGCACGGCGCTCCAGGTAGCGACCGGCCAGCAGGAACAGCGCAAACATGCCCACCGCATCGAAATACAACTCGCCCACGCCGGTGATCGCGGTCCAGATGCCGGCCAGATAAGCCCCGCCGATGGCCAGGGACACCGACACGTCCATGGTCAGGTGACGCGTACGCACGTCGCGCATGGCGCCCTTGAAGAACGGCGCACAGCTGTAGAACACGATGGGCGTTGTCAGAAACATCGCCACCCAGCGCAGGATCACATGCAGTTCGGGGCTCAGGTCGATATTGAATTCCGGCCAGGTGGCCATGGTCGCCATCATCGCCTGGAACCACAGCAGCCCGGCGACCCCCAGTTGGCGCAGGGCCAGGCGGTTTTCGCTGGCCAGTTGTTCGGCCGCACGGTCGGCTTGATACGGGTGCGCGGCGTAGCCGATATGGCGCAGTTCACTGAGCACCTGGCTCAACGGCAATTGCCCGTCGGCCCAGCGCACCTGCAGGCGATGGTTGGACAGGTTCAGCCGCGCCTCGGCCACGGCGGGCAGGCTGCGCAGGTGTTTTTCGATCAGCCAGCCACAGGCGGCGCAACTGATGCCTTCCATCAACAGGGTGGTTTCGGCGAGGTCGCCTTCGTGGTGCACGAAGGGTTTTTGCACGTCGGCGCGGTCATACAGCGCCAGTTCGTCCACCAGTTGCACCGGCAGCGTCTCGGGGTTGGCCGAGGCTTCGCTGCGGTGCTGGTAATAGCTTTCCAGCCCACCGGCCACAATCGCTTCGGCCACGGCCTGGCAGCCGGGGCAGCACAGCTCGCGGCGCTCGCCGAGGATAACGGCGGTGAACCGACTGCCGGACGGGACGGGCAGGGCGCAGTGGTAGCAGGGGGTTGGGCTGGTCATGAGCGCTGCTATTTTTTCAGGTCTTCAGCACCCTGCAACGGTTCATCACCCAGCAGCAAGTCCTTGTCGTGGCTGACTTCTTCTTCCTCGAACAGGCGCCAGGTCTTGTCACCTTCCACGCCCAGCAATTCCACGAAGCGGCGACCTTCGACCTTGTCGGTGACCTGGCCGATGTAGCGGCCCGGTTCGCTGTCGCTGCGGGTCAGGTTGATCTTGCGATCCTTCTCTGGCTGGGTCGGGGAAATAAGGTTCAGTTCCAGGGTGTTCGGGTTGCTGTAGCCGGTGAGTTGCAACTCGACTTCACCGGTCAGCTCATCCAGGTGCAGCTTGGCGCGCAGTTGCAGGGTCTGGGCCAGCCGTTCGCGGTCCAGGGAGCGGTTGATGCCTTTGCCGGCCTCGTAGTAGTTGTCGTTGACCAGGTTGTCCGGGTTGTTCACCGCGATGGTCACCATGGACAAGGTCAAGGTCACCGAGCAGGCCAGAATCCCAATGATGATCCAGGGCCAGAGGTGCTTGTACCAAGGGCTTGCGGCAGTGGCTTGGGGCATTGTTCTGCTCTCTATTAACGAAGCTTTCTATTTATTAACGAACCTGGGGGCCGATGAATCGGCTCTTGGCTTCAATATGGATGCTGGTGTCATCGGCATCCTTGAGGATGAACGTCACCTCGTTGGTACTCGACGGCAGTTGCTCGGGCGAACTCGACAGTTCCACCGGCATGCTGACGATGTCGCCGGCCGCCACTTTGATTTCACGTCGGCCTTGCAGCTTGAGGTCGGGCAGGCCGGCAGCGTCGAGCACGTAGGTGTGATCGCGCTGGTCCTTGTTCATGATCTTCAGGCTGTAGACGTTTTCGATGCGCCCTTCGGCGTTTTCGCGGTACAGCACGCGGTCCTTGCTCACGTCGAAGCCCACCAGCGAACGCATGAAGAACGCCCCGGCCAACAGGCTCATCATCGTCAGCAACACCAAGGCATAACCGATCAGGCGTGGGCGCAACTTGTGGGTTTTCTGCCCTGACAGGTTGTGCTCGGTGGTGTAGCTGATCAGGCCGCGCGGGTACTCCATCTTGTCCATGATGTTATCGCATGCGTCGATACAGGCGGCGCAACCGATGCACTCGATTTGCAGGCCGTCGCGGATGTCGATACCGGTGGGGCATACCTGTACGCACATCGTACAGTCGATGCAGTCGCCCAGGCCCTGGGCCTTGTAATCGGCACCTTTTTTACGCGGGCCACGCACTTCGCCACGGCGTGGATCGTAGGAGACGATCAGGGTGTCCTTGTCGAACATCACGCTCTGGAAGCGTGCGTACGGGCACATGTAGATGCACACCTGTTCGCGCAGCCAGCCGGCGTTGCCATAGGTGGCGAGGGTGAAGAAGCCGACCCAGAAATACGACCAGCCATCGGCCTGGCCGGTGAAGAAGTCGAACACCAACTCGCGGATCGGCGAGAAGTAGCCGACGAAGGTCATGCCGGTGGCAAAGCCGATCAGCAGCCACAGCGTGTGCTTGCTGAATTTGCGCAGGAACTTGTTGGCTCCCATCGGCGCCTTGTCCAGCTTGATGCGCTGGTTGCGATCACCTTCGGTGACCTTCTCGCACCACATGAAGATCCACGTCCACACGCTTTGCGGGCAGGTATAACCGCACCACACGCGGCCGGCGTACACGGTGATAAAGAACAGGCCAAACGCCGAGACGATCAGGATGCCCGAGAGCAGGATGAAATCCTGGGGCCAGAAGGTCGCGCCAAAAATAAAGAATTTACGTTCCGGCAGGTTCCACCATACCGCCTGGTGGCCACCCCAGTTCAGCCACACCGTGCCGAAGTAGAGCAGGAACAGGCCGGCGCCGCCGAGCATGCGCAGGTTGCGGAACAGGCCGGTGAAGGCACGGGTGTAGATTTTCTCTCGCGACGCGTAGAGGTCGACGCTCTTACCTTCAGGGCTATTCGAGATTTTGGCAGGCGGGGTAACGTCATGTACCGGTATCTGGTTGGTCATCATTGCATCCCACGGCGGTGGAGATTTGCCTCGGCCAGTACGTGCCAACCGGGGTCAAATTAAGGGTGTTGCAGTGGCGTAATGATACGCCCCCGCTGGCGCTCAAAGGGTGCGACCTTTGGTCGCATTGGGGGAAATCAATTGATGGTGTACGTGATCTGGATCAATTGACTTGTGAAGTATGGACGGTTTTCGTGGGGGAGGCGGTCATTCGTTCCAAGGATTGATCAGTGGAACACCGCTGGATTTGAAGTCGCTGACGTTGCGCGTGACAACCGTGAGCCCATGCACCAGCGCGGTCGCGGCAATTAATGCATCACTTTCATTGGCTCGGTCCGGCACATGCAAGTGTGCGCAACGCAACGCGACTGCAGCATCGACGGGTAGGATTCTGGCATCAAAGGCCGGCATCACATGACGCTTGAGCCAGGTTCGCAACACCTTCCCCTGAGCCGGGTCTCGCCGCTCAATGCGCAAGACCCCGGTTTCCAATTCTTTAAGGGTGATTGCCGAGATAAACATACGCGGTGCGATGACACTTTTGGCCCAGGCGACCACGTTCGCATCAGCCTGGGGTTTACGCAGTTCAGAGATTACGTTGGTGTCGAGTAGATACATCAAGAGAGGTCCACGGGTCGATGAGTGATCACGGCACGTTCGGTTTCAAAGTCGATATCGGCCGCTTCCGGCATCACCAGCAGGTCAACGATGTTGGCATTGAGACCTGTCAGCTTTTGGTAGTCCTCAATGCTTAGCAGTACATGGGCAGGCTTGCCGCGATCGGTGATAAAAACCGGGCCTTGGCGAGCGGCTTTTTTGGCACCGCTTGTGTCTTGATTGAATTCGCGGCTGGAAATGGTGGTGAAAGTCATGGTGCGCCTCCCCTGGAGTGGGCTGAATGTAGTTACGTTACTACTTCACCTTTGCTAGCCACAAGCTTAAAGCTACAAGCGGTCAACGTGCTTTTCCCATGCGAACTGTCACTGCATTGGAAACGAAAAAGCCCCGCCAGCTTTCGCTGGGCGGGGCTCTTTTGTTTCCGAGAGCCTTACTGCTCGTCAGCCTTCTTATCCCCATGGGACAAGCTGTAAACATACGCCGCGAGCAAGTGCACCTTGTCGTTGCCTTGCAGTTGTTCCTGCGCAGGCATTTGGCCCTGGCGACCCCAACGGATGGTCTGTTGCAGTTGGGCGAAGCTCGAACCGTAGATGAATGCACCCGGGTGTGTCAGGTCTGGCGCGCCCATGGCGGGAGTGCCTTTGCCGGCCGGGCCGTGGCAAGCCACGCAGTTGGCGGCGAAGAGCTTTTCGCCGTTGGCTACATCAGCCTTGACGCCTTCCGGCAGCTTGCGGCCGTCGAGGTTGGTGACGACGAACGCGGCAACGTCGCTGACGCCTTGCTCCTTGAGGATGTCCAGCCAGGCCGGCATGACCGCATGGCGACCTTTCATGATGGTTTCCTTGATGGTGGCAGGCTCGCCACCCCAGCGCCAATCGGCGTCGGTCAAGTTGGGGAAACCGTAGGCGCCCTTGGCGTCGGAGCCGTGGCACACCGAGCAGTTGGAGGCGAACAGACGACCGCCCATCTTCAAGGCTTGCGGGTCCTTGGCGACGTCTTCAATCGGCATCGACGCAAATTTGGCGAAGATCGGCCCGAACTTGGCGTCCGACCTGGCCATTTCCTTTTCCCATTCGTGCACGCCGGTCCAGCCGGTCTGGCCGTTGGCGAACGGGGTTTGCTTGTCGTTGTCGAGGTAGTTGTAGCCCGGCAGCAGGCCTTTCCAATTGCCCAGGCCGGGGTACAGCACCAGGTAGCCAAGGGCGAAGATGATGGTGCCGACGAACAGCATGAACCACCATTTGGGCAGCGGGTTGTCATACTCCTCGATGCCGTCGAACGAGTGGCCGACGGTCTCGTCGGTCTGCTCGGCGCGCTGGCCCTTGCGGGTCGACAGCAGCAGCCAGGTCAAGGCGAAGATGGTACCCAGGCTCAGGACTGTGACGTACAGACTCCAGAACGTAGTCATTCTTTGTTACTCCTAGAAGCTTGCTCGACGTGCTTGATGGCTTCGGGATCATCCGCAAAGGGCAACATGGTCGCGTCGTCAAACTCCGACTTGCGCCGGGGACTGAACACCCACAGCGCCAGGCCAATAAAGGCCACCATCACCACAACGGTGCCCAGGCCTCGAATCATCCCGATATCCATGAAGAATCACCGTTTGCTTTTGATGATGGTGCCCAGGCCTTGCAGGTAGGCCACCAATGCGTCCATTTCGGTCTTGCCCTTCACGGCTGCGGCTGCACCGGCGATGTCTTCGTCGGTGTAGGGCACGCCCAGGGTGCGCAAGACTTCCATCTTCTTCGCGGTGTCCTTGCCGTCGAGCTTGTTTTCCACGAGGAACGGGTACGCCGGCATTTTCGACTCAGGCACCACGTTGCGCGGGTTGTACAGGTGCGCACGCTGCCAGTCATCGGAGTAACGCCCGCCAACACGCGCCAGGTCCGGGCCGGTGCGCTTGGAACCCCACAGGAACGGGTGGTCCCACACGCTTTCACCGGCGACCGAGTAGTGGCCGTAGCGTTCGGTTTCGGCGCGGAACGGGCGGATCATCTGCGAGTGGCAGCCGACACAACCGTTGGCGATGTAGACGTCGCGGCCTTCCAGTTCAAGGGCAGTGCGCGGCTTCATGCCTTCGACCGGCTTGTTGGTCACGTCCTGGAAAAACAGCGGAACGATCTGGGTCAGGCCGCCGATGCTCACGGCGATGACCATGAAGAAGGCCAGCAGGCCGATATTCTTCTCGACTACTTCATGCTTCATCAGTGGGCTCCCACAACGGCGATCTTGGCGGCGGCTTCGGCTTCTGCCGGGTCCGAGGCACGCACGGTGCGCCAGACGTTGTAGGCCATTAACAGCATGCCGCTGGCAAAGAACGCACCACCAATGGCGCGGACGATGAAGCCAGGGTGGCTGGCTTGCAGCGCTTCGACGAAGGAGTAGGTGAGGGTGCCGTCATCGTTGATTGCACGCCACATCAGGCCCTGGGTGATGCCGTTGACCCACATCGAGGCGATGTAGAGCACGGTACCGATAGTGGCCAGCCAGAAGTGCGCGTTGATCAGCCCGACGCTGTGCATCTGCACGCGGCCGAACAGTTTGGGGATCATGTGGTACAGCGCGCCGATGGAGATCATCGCTACCCAGCCGAGGGCGCCGGCGTGTACGTGGCCGATGGTCCAGTCGGTGTAGTGGGACAGCGAGTTGACGGTCTTGATTGCCATCATCGGCCCTTCGAAGGTCGACATGCCGTAGAACGCCAGGGACACCACGAGGAAGCGCAGGATCGGATCGGTGCGCAGCTTATGCCAGGCCCCCGACAGCGTCATCATGCCGTTGATCATGCCGCCCCAGCTCGGGGCCAGCAGGATGATCGACATCGCCATGCCCAGGGACTGCGCCCAGTCCGGCAGCGCGGTGTAGTGCAGGTGGTGAGGACCGGCCCAGATGTAGAGGGTGATCAGCGCCCAGAAGTGCACGATGGACAGGCGGTAGGAGTAAATAGGACGTTCGGCCTGTTTCGGCACGAAGTAGTACATCATCCCCAGGAAACCGGTGGTGAGGAAGAAACCCACCGCGTTGTGGCCGTACCACCACTGGATCATCGCGTCCGTTGCCCCGGCGTAGGCCGAGTAGGACTTGAACAGGCTGACCGGCAACGAGGCATGGTTGACGATGTGCAGCATCGCCGTCACCAGGATGAAGGCACCGTAGAACCAGTTACCCACGTAGATGTGCTTGGTGTTGCGCTTGACGATGGTGCCGAAGAACACCACCGCGTAGGTCACCCAGACGATGGCGAGCAAAATCGCGATCGGCCATTCCAGCTCGGCGTATTCCTTGGTGGTGGTGTAGCCCAGCGGCAAGGTGACGATGGCGCCGACGATGACCGCTTGCCAACCCCAGAAGGTGAAGGCTGCAAGGCTGTCGGAGATGAGTCGCGTCTGGCAGGTTCGCTGCACGACATAGTAGGAGGTGGCAAACAATGCACATCCGCCGAAGGCGAAAATCACCAGGTTGGTGTGCAGCGGGCGCAGGCGGCCGAAGGTTGTCCATGGCAAGCCGAAATTCAATTCCGGCCAAACCAGTTGCGAGGCGATGAACACCCCGAGCCCCATGCCAAGGATCCCCCAGACCACCGTCATGATGGCGAACTGGCGGACTACCTTATAGTTATAAGCAGTCGGACTGATTGCTGTGCTCATTCTAAGGTTCCACGGTTTAGGTTTTTTTATAGGTAAAATTCGGCCGCAAGTATGTAGAAAGCAAGGGGCCATTGCAACGCAAGGCTGACCTGTGTCAATGCGTTCCACGCCAGATTCTGCGCCCTTTCCATGTTTGGCGTAAGGATAAAATCCGAAATCGAAAGCTGATCAAGTGGACAGGAAATTTTGGGGTTCGCAACGACTGTCGTCGCGTACGCCAGGATCGGTCCGCTGTGCAAGCAAGCGTAGACCCGAATGGCAGGAGGGGAAAGGTGTGCTTTGGAAGGGTGCGACACTTGGTCGCGTAGCGCGGTAGAGCTGCCGCCCCAAATTGGGGCGGCAGTCAGGTGTTACTGAGCGGGGCTTTCTGGCGTTGCACCATCAGCGTTATGGGACAGGCTGTAAACGTAGGCGGCGAGCAGGTGCACTTTGTCATTGCCCTGCAGCGCTTCCTGCGCTGGCATCTGGCCTTGGCGGCCGTGGCGAATGGTCTGCTGCAACTGCGCGAGGCTGGTGCCGTAGATGTAACCGGCAGGCAGGGTCAGGTTCGGCGCGCCCATGGCTTCCATGCCGTGGCCTTGTGGACCGTGGCAGGCCACGCAGGTGGTGTTGAACGCGGCTTGGCCGGCAGCCAGGTCGGCAGTGCTGTCGGCCGGCAATGGCAACTTGGCGATATCGTGACGCACATAGGCCGCGACGTTTTTCACGCCCTCGTCGCCCAGTATCTCACCCCAGGCCGGCATCGCCGCGTGGCGACCGTTCATGATGGTGGTCTTGATCGCTTCGGCCGAACCGCCCCAACGCCAGATGTTGTCAGCCAGGTTTGGAAAGCCGAATGCGCCCTTGGCATCCGAGCCGTGGCACACCGCGCAGTTGGAGGCGAACAGGCGGCCGCCCATTTTCAGCGCTTGCGGGTCTTTGGCGACTTCTGCCACGGGCATGGCTGAGAATTTGGCGAAGATCGGCCCGAACTTGGTGTCGGCCTTGGCCATCTCCTTGTCCCACTCCTTGGCCGATGTCCAGCCGTTTTCATAGCCCGGCAACACGCCTTTCCAGTTGCCCAGGCCCGGGTAGAGGATCAGGTAGCCGACGGCAAACACCAGGGTGCCGGCGAACAACATGAACCACCACTGGGGCAGGGGGTTGTCGTATTCCTCGATACCGTCGAAGGCGTGGCCCATGGTCTGGTCGACACTGCCCTTGGTCTCGCCCTTGCGGGTGGCGAACAACAGCCAGGTCAGGCCGATCAGGCTGCCGATGGTCAGTACGCAGATCCATGTACTCCAGAAGGTAGTCATGGCCGGTTGCTCCTTGTTGCAGGCTCTTGGTGAGCGTCGGATGGCGAAGGTTCATCGGCGAAGGGCAGCAGGCGCGCTTCCTCGAATTCCGCGTTGCGCCGGTTGTTGAATACCCACAGCGACAGGCCGATAAAGGCGATGGCGACCACCAGCGTGCCGAGGCCGCGGATGGTGCCCGCATCGAATTCAAATCCCATGGCTCACCTCTTGCTCTTGATGGCAGTGCCGAGTACTTGCAGGTACGAAACCAGCGCGTCCATTTCGGTCTTGCCCTTGAGGCTGGCCACGGCGGCACTGATGTCGTCGTCGGTGTACGGCACGCCGAGGGTGCGCATCACTTTCAACTTGGTCTCGGTGTGGCTGTTGTCGACCGCAGCCGTGACCAACCATGGGTAGGCCGGCATTTTCGACTCAGGCACTACGTTGCGCGGGTTGTACAAGTGCGCGCGGTGCCAGTCGTCCGAGTAGCGTGCGCCGACGCGTGCCAGGTCTGGCCCGGTACGCTTGGAGCCCCACAGGAACGGGTGGTCCCACACGCTTTCACCGGCGACCGAGTAGTGGCCGTAGCGCTCGGTCTCGGCGCGGAACGGACGGATCATCTGCGAGTGGCACTGTACGCAGCCTTCACGGATGTAGATGTCGCGGCCTTCCAGTTGCAGCGCGGTGTAGGGCTTCATGCCTTCGACCGGCTTGTTGGTCACGTCCTGGAAGAACAGCGGGACGATCTGGGTCAGGCCGCCGATGCTCACGGCGAGCACCATGAGCAGCATCAGCAGGCCGACGTTTTTTTCAATCGTTTCGTGTTTCATCACTGACTCCTCAGGCCATCTGCGCGACAGGGGCGGCTTCGACAGGTTGTGCCGAGCGCACGGTGCGCCATGTGTTGTAAGCCATCAGCAACATGCCGCTGAGGAACACCGCACCGCCCACCAACCGCACGATGAAGCCTGGGTGGCTGGCCACCAGGGTTTCGACGAAGGAGTAGGTCAAGGTGCCGTCGTCGTTGATCGCACGCCACATCAGGCCCTGGGCGATGCCGTTGACCCACATCGAAGCGATGTAGAGCACGGTGCCGATGGTGGCCAGCCAGAAGTGCGCGTTGATCAGGCCGAGGCTGTACATCTGCTCGCGACCGAAGACTTTCGGGATCATGTGGTACAGCGCGCCGATGGAGATCATCGCTACCCAGCCGAGGGCGCCGGCGTGTACGTGGCCGATGGTCCAGTCGGTGTAGTGGGACAGCGAGTTGACGGTCTTGATCGCCATCATCGGCCCTTCGAAGGTCGACATGCCGTAGAACGCCAGGGACACCACGAGGAAGCGCAGGATCGGGTCGCTGCGCAACTTATGCCAGGCGCCCGACAGGGTCATCATGCCGTTGATCATGCCGCCCCAGCTCGGAGCCAGCAGTACCAGCGACATCACCATGCCCAGCGACTGTGCCCAGTCCGGCAGCGCGGTGTAGTGCAGGTGGTGAGGGCCGGCCCAGATATACAGGGTGATCAGTGCCCAGAAGTGCACGATGGACAGGCGATAGGAATACACCGGACGCTCGGCCTGTTTCGGCACGAAGTAGTACATCATCCCGAGGAAACCGGCGGTGAGGAAAAAGCCTACCGCGTTATGTCCATACCACCACTGCACCATGGCATCCGTCGCACCGCCATACAGCGAGTAGGACTTGGTCAGGCTGACCGGGATTTCCAGGTTGTTGACGATATGCAGGATCGCCACGGTGATGATGAACGCACCGAAGAACCAGTTACCGACGTAGATGTGCTTGGTGGTGCGCTTGGCCACGGTGCCAAAGAACACAATGGCGTAGGCCACCCAGACGATGGTGATCAGGATATCGATCGGCCATTCCAGCTCGGCGTATTCCTTGGAGCTGGTGTAACCCAACGGCAAGGTGATTGCGGCCAAAAGAATGACCAACTGCCAGCCCCAGAAGCAGAACGCGGCGATTTTCGGCGCGAACAGCTGGGTTTGGCAGGTACGCTGCACCGAGTAGAAGGAGCTGGCGAACAGCGCACAGCCACCGAACGCGAAGATCACCGCGTTGGTGTGCAGTGGGCGCAGGCGGCCGAAGCTGGTCCAGGGCAAGTCGAAGTTGAGCGCGGGCCAAACCAATTGGGCGGCGAGAAAAACCCCGAGCCCCATGCCGACGATGCCCCACACCACCGTCATAATGGCGAATTGGCGGACCACCTTGTAGTTATAGGCGGTACTTAAAGTAGTGTTCATGGTTCCCCATCCACGGTTCAACCCAAGCAGATGCGGCACTTGGGCTGGAGTTATAGGCAGACTGAATAGCGAGGCAAGCATGGGCAAAGAGCACAAGGCCAGTATTGACGGGGATCAATGGGCGCAGTGTGTGCGGGAACATGGCTGGCTTTGGGATGTCGCGTCGGGCGCTGCTTCGGGTGATTGCGTGACGCTGATCCTTGCCCATGGCGCCGGCGCACCGATGGACTCATCCTTCATGAACGACATGACTGCACGCCTTGCCGGGCATGGCGTCAACGTGTTGCGCTTCGAGTTTCCCTACATGGCTCAACGGCGCTTGGACGGCGGTAAACGCCCGCCCAATCCGGCGCCGAAACTGTTGGAGGCGTGGCGCGGGGTGTATGCCGAGGTGCGACGTCATGTCGCTGGGAAACTGGCCATTGGCGGCAAGTCCATGGGTGGGCGCATGGCGAGTCTGTTGGCGGATGAATTGGCGGCAGATGGGCTGGTGTGCCTGGGGTATCCGTTCTATGCAGTGGGGAAACCGGAGAAACCCCGGGTCGAGCACCTGGCCGGGCTGAACACGCCGACGCTGATTGTGCAGGGCGAGCGCGATGCCTTGGGTAATCGGGTGGCGGTGGAAGGCTATGATTTGTCGCCGAGCATCGAGGTGATGTGGCTGGAGGCGGGGGATCATGACTTGAAGCCGTTGAAGGCTTCGGGGTTTACGCATGAGCAGCATTTGGAGGCTGCGGCCGTGCAAGTGGCTGAGTTTCTCAGCGCCTGTTAGGGCCAATCGGGAGCAAGCCCCCTCCCACATTCGACCGCATTCCAAGGGATGTACGCGGTTAACTGTGGGAGGGGGCTTGCTCCCGATAGCGGTCTACCGGTTGAAACGCTCGACCAACGAATACTGGGTATTCGCCGTATGCGTCAGCTCTTCACTCAACTGCGCCGAGTTCATCGCCTGCTCCGAAGTCTGATCCGCCAACAGCGCAATGGTGCTGATATTACGGCTGATCTCTTCGGCTACCGAGCTTTGCTCTTCGGTGGCGGCTGCAATCTGGGTGGTCATGTCGGTGATATGTGCCACCGCTTCACTGATGCCCACCAACGCCTGATCCGCCTCCATCACCCGCGCCACACCTTCTTCGGCCTGGCGATGCCCGGCATCCATGGTTTGCACGGCGGCGGCAGCGGTTTGCTGCAGCTTGGCGATCAGGGCATGGATCTGCCCGGTCGACTCAGTGGTGCGCTGCGCCAGTTGGCGGACTTCATCGGCGACCACCGCAAAACCACGGCCCATCTCTCCGGCACGCGCCGCTTCAATGGCGGCGTTGAGCGCCAGCAGGTTGGTTTGGTCGGCAATGCCTTTGATCACGTCGACTACGCCGCCGATCTCATCACTGTCCTTGGCCAGTTGAGTGACGGTCACGCCGGTCTCGCCCACGGCCACCGACAGACGCTGAATCGCCTCGCGGGTTTCCCCGGCAATAGAGCGACCGCGACCGGTCAGGCGATTGGCTTCCTGGGTAGCATCGGCGGTGCGCTGCACATGGCTGGCCACTTCCTGGGTGGTCGCCGCCATCTGGTTGACCGCAGTGGCCACCTGTTCGGTTTCCACGCGCTGGCGTTCCAGGCCGCTGGAGCTGTTATGCGCCAGGGTGTTGGACTGCGCCGCTTGGTCGTTGAGGTGCTCGGCAGTGTCCTGCAAACGCGTCAGGCAGGTCTTCAGACGCGCTTCCTGGCTGAGGATCGACATCTCCAGGCGTGCCTGGGCGCCACGGCTGTCGGTGTACATCTGTGCGATCAACGGGTCGGACGTGGTCTGCTCGGCCAGACGCAGCAAGCGCTTGAGACCGCGCTGTTGCCAGCTCAGGCCCAGCAGCCCCAATGGCACCGACAACCCCGCCGCCAGGGCAAAGCCCCAGTGGGAGTTGAGCGACGCACCGATCATGAAGCTCAGTTGGCTGATCAGGATAAACGGCACCCAGTCCTGCAACACCGGCAACCACTTGTCCCGCTGGGGAACGGCCGACTTGCCCTGGTTGATGCGTTGGTAGAGCGCCTCGGCACGGCGGATCTGCTCGGCAGTGGGCTTGATGCGCACCGATTCGTAGCCGACCACCTGATTGCCTTCAAAGACCGGCGTCACATAGGCGTTAACCCAGTAGTGATCGCCCGTCTTGCAACGGTTCTTAACGATGCCCATCCATGGCAAGCCTTGTTTGAGCGTGGTCCACATATGCCCGAACACGGCCGCTGGCACGTCCGGGTGACGGACCAGATTGTGCGGCGCACGCACCAGTTCGTCGCGAGAGAACCCACTGATTTCAACGAAAGCGTCGTTGCAGTAGGTGATCACGCCTTTGGCATCTGTGGTGGAGATCAACCGTTGCTGAGCGGGGAAGGTACGTTCGCGCTGGGTAACGGGTTGGTTATTACGCATGATTGTTCAATCCGCAAGGCTTTCAATGGGTATCGGCGGTAACGGGGGTTTATTTAACTTATTTTTGCAACAATCGGCGGGTTGCTCGTTTCTGCAGGTGGTGTCAACCCGCTAGCATCGGATAGGTAAACAACCCGAAGTGAAGCAGATTCAAGCCAAAGTGCGTGGCAATCGCCGCACCCAGCCCGCCAAACCGATAAGCCAGGCCATAACCGACCCCGGCGATGCTCGCCAGCAGTACCCAATGCCACCCCGCGCCCACGTGCACCAGCCCGAACAGCAGCGACGCCAGCAGCAGCGCGAGGTTTTCGCCGTAGGGCAACTGTTTGAAGCGCCGGCTCAAGCCGCCTTGAATGTAGCCACGGAACAGCGCTTCTTCCACCAGGGTCACCAGCAGCAGGTTATTGAGCACCCACAGCCAGGCCTGGTCCGGCCATTTCGGTGCCCAACTGATCACGCCCAGCAAGGCTGCGCCACCCAGAGCGATGATGGCGGTCAGCGCCAGCGCCAACGCGGTGACGCAGATCGACAAGCGCAACGAACGCCGCGCCACAATCCACGGGCAGGCCAGCAACAACCAAAAGCCAATCAAGGGCTTGTCCTGGTTCAGGTACATCGAGAACGGCACGGCATCAGGCGTGAGGCGCTGCGGGTCAATGCCGCGTCCGTTGTAGAACCCCGGCAACCAGTGCATTGCCAGGCTCAGGGCCAGTACGATAAACAGCCCGTGGCCGAGGTTGCGTGCCCACGGCGTGCGTTGCTGGCGTACGGCATAGCCGGCGATCAACAGCAGGGCGATGGACACCAGCGCCAGCACGCCCAGTTGCCCGTAGGCCAAGGCCAGCACATAGCCGATGGAAAGCAGCGTCAGGTACAGCCAGGGCAATGCGAGCATGGGGATTCCTTGGGAAAAAACGGTCGACATTATAGCGACGGCCCGCGCGCCGGAACGTGAAAACGCCTCCACGCAACAGGGTTTGGGCAAGTGATTGCAAAACATGTCATCGGCTGGTTATAGTCCTCACGTCGTTATCCCTTCAAAAAGATCAGCACATGCCAGCTTCCCTGCGCATAGCGGTAGTCGATTCAGCGGTCAACGCTGTGGTCGTGCCGTGCGCGAACAAGCAGCCTGCGCAGATCAGTCACTACCCCCCACCTGTCAGTAGCACCCCGGTGTACGCAGTCGTATCACCGCCGGGTGTTGGCATTCCGGGCTGATCAGCGCGTTGCTGTTCCCGCTGTGCCTGCCTGAAAAAAACTACTGAATTTCAGCATCTGCTGCTGAATCGGCTTTTTTGCCTGATTACAGGTGGTATCCATGTCCGTTCTTTCGAAACACTCCGTGGCCGCGGCGGCCTCGACGAGCCTGTTTGTCCTGCTGTGGAGCAGCGGGGCGATCTTCTCCAAACTGGGCCTGGCCCATGCGTCACCCTTCGCGTTTCTGTTGATCCGCTTTGCCGTCGCCCTTGCAGGCTTGGTAGTGCTGGTGCCGATCCTCAAGCTGAAACTGCCGCGTCCCGGCAAGCCCATGCTGTACGCGGCGGCAACCGGATTGGTGTTGTTGGGGGCCTATCAGATTTTCTATCTGCTGGCCCTGGACCTCAACGTCACCCCCGGCGTCATGGCGACCATCATGGGGGTGCAGCCGATCCTCACCGTGGTGCTGATGGAGCGCCAGCGTTCCTGGCGTCGGATGTTTGGCCTGAGTCTGGGCTTGGCCGGGCTGATCATGGTGGTCTACCAAGGCATCGGGCTGTCGGGCATGTCCCTGGCCGGGATGCTGTTCGGGCTGTTGGCCCTGGCAAGCATGACCTTCGGCTCGATCATGCAAAAGCGCATCACCGACAACCCCCTCGGCACCCTGCCGGTGCAGTACTTGGCGGGGCTGTTGTTGTGTTCGGTGTTTGTGCCGTTCCAGCCGTTCCATGTTGAACACAACGCCGGCTTTTACCTGCCGGTGCTGTGGATGGGCCTGGTGGTGTCGGTACTGGCAACGCTGTTGCTGTACCGTCTGATCGCCAGGGGCAACCTGGTGAATGTCACCAGCCTGTTCTACCTGGTGCCGGCGGTGACGGCGGTGATGGATTACCTGATCTTCGGCAACCGGCTGGCGGTGCTGAGCCTGTTGGGGATGGGCTTGATCATCATTGGGCTGGTCTTCGTGTTCCGCAAAAACTGACCCCCCCGTAGGCGCCGGCCAGCCGGTGCCTACGGTTTTCGAGGCCGCAATACCAGCCACAACGCCCCGGCAATCAACATGCCGCCATATAAATGCGCCATTGATAACGGTTCGTCGAGCAACAGCGCCCCCCACAACACCCCGAACGGCGGGATCAGGAAGGTGGTGGTCATCGATCTCACCGGTCCGATAGCGGTGAGCAGTCGGAAGTACAAAACATAAGCAAACGCCGTACACACCAGCCCCAACCCCAGCAACGACAGCCACACCTGCCACCCACCCCAGCTCGCGGGCGGATGGCTGATCGCGCTGTAGGCAAACAACGGCAGCAGAAACAGCGTCGCGCCCAGCATGCTGCCCAGGGCCGCGAGACGACTGTCCAGCCCGCCACGTTGGTCCAGCCAGCGCCGCGCGAGGAAACCGGCAAAGCCATAACAGGTGGTGGCCAACAGGCAGGCCAGTGCGCCCATCAATAATTCCAGGTCAAACGCCACCGGCCCCGCGCGAGTCAGCACGCCCACGCCGAACAGGCCCAGGCACACCCCGGCGATTTTCGACGCGGTGAGGCGCTCACTGAAAAACAGCCCGCCAATCAACACGCCCATCAACGGCGTGGTGGCATTGAAGATCGCCGAGTAACCCGCCGGCAGCACCTGGGCCGCCACCGAATACATGGTCGCCGGAATCCCCGAGTTGATCACCCCCAGCAATAGCACGGTCTTGAACTTGCCCTGGAAATCCCAGCGCACCCGCATCACCGCCAGCATCACCAGCAAGCCTGCGGCGGCAATCGATACGCGGAAAAATGCGGTCGGCACCGTGCCGATTTCCGGCGCGATGATACGCATGAACAGAAAGCTCGCGCCCCAGATGGCGGCGAGCCCCAGCAGGTAAAGGGTGTCAACAGGCCTCACGGAACGCTCCTACATCAATAAGGCGGCGAGTGTTGCACGCCGCTTTCACTGATTACAGAACAAACCGCGTCACCAGCCCATTGAGGTCCACCGCCAGCCGCGACAGTTCCTGGCTGGCGGCCGAGGTCTGGGTGGCGCCAGCTGCGGTCTGGGTGGAGAGGTCGCGGATGTTCACCAGGCTGCGGTCCACATCACGCGCTACCAGTGCCTGTTGCTCGGCGGCGCTGGCTATCACCAGGTTGCGCTGGCTGATCTGCGAGATGGCGGCGGTGATTTTCTCCAGGGCGCTGCCGGCGCCGTTGGCCCGTTGCAGGGTCTGGCCGGCGTGCTCGGCACTGCTGTTCAACGCTGTGACCGTATCCTGGGTGCCTTGCTGGATACCGGTGATCATCTGCTCGATTTCTTCGGTGGAGTCCTGGGTGCGCTGTGCCAGCGAACGCACCTCGTCGGCGACTACCGCGAACCCACGCCCGGCTTCACCGGCACGCGCCGCTTCAATCGCTGCGTTGAGCGCCAGCAGGTTGGTTTGCCCGGCAATGCCGCGAATCACTTCCAGCACCTTGCTGATGTCCTGGGCTTGCAGCGCCAGGCCTTCGGCCTTGTTGGAGGCGCCGAGCACTTCGTCCACCAGGTTCTGGATCGAGTTGATGGTTTCGCTGATCTGGTAGTGGCCGTGCTTGCTGTCTTCATCGGAAGCCAGGGACGCCTCGGCACTGGACACCGCATTACCCGCGACCTGGTCCACCGCCGTGCTCATCTCGGTCACGGCGGTGGCAGCCTGCTCGATTTCATCATTCTGCGCCTGCAGGCCGCGCGTGCTTTGTTCCATCACCGAGCTCATTTCTTCGGCGGCGGAAGCCAGTTGCTGCGCCGATTCGCTGATGCCACGGATGGTGGTCTGCAGCTGCACTTGCATGGTCGCCAAGGCGGTCAGCAATTGCGCGGGTTCGTCATGGCCGCGCACCACAATCGGCTGGCTCAAGTCGCCGGCGGCGATGGTGCGAGCCACCTTCAGGGCCTGGCCGATCGGCGCGGTGATGCTGCGGGTCAGCAGCCAGGCCAGCAGCAAGGTGGCGATCAGGGCGACGGCGATAATCAGGCCGACAATCCACTGTGCGCTCGAATACATCCGTGCGGCCGAATCAGCCGCCGCTTCGACGCCGTTCTGGTTAAAGACGATCAGTTTTTCCAGGCTCTGGCTCAAGATCGTGCCCTGAGGGGCGAGGCGGCTGACGAGCAGGTCGAGGGCGTCTTGCTGTTGATCCTTGTCCACCAAAGCGACCATCTGCCCGACGATGGCCAGGTACGTTGCGACATTGCTCTTGAGGGTTTTCAGCAGATCGCGCTCTTCGTCATTGCTCAGCAAGGTTTCATGGCGATCGAGCAGGGCTTGCAGTTCGTTGCTGGTACGGCTGATCAGGCCTCTGCTGGTGTCACGCACGCGAGATTCGTCGGTGCTCACCAGGCGCAGGGATTCCAGGCGGATGGTGGCCACCAAGGCTGCGCTGTCGTGGATATTCTCGATGCTCGGCATCCACGACTGTTCAATGACCAGCGCGCTTTCGCGCAGCTTGGCCATCTGGCCCAGGCCAAACATTCCCACAATCACCAGCAAGCTGGCCAAAACCCCAAAACTCAGGCCGGCACGCAGACCGATCCTCATATTCCTCAATGACATCTCAATGCTCCTTGGGCGATTAGAACCTGCTCCCGGATCGGTCTTCGGACCTTGTTAGGGTGGGAGAGGGCGCGCTGTATATCAAAGTGCCATTAAGGTGGTAATCGGGGTTTCCCTTAGTTGGATCCAAAGCCCTGCGGAGGGTGCGCGCCCGTGCTGGCTGGCGGTTTCCCGCCTCTACCGGCCAGGCCACGATGGTAAAGGCGTGTGGATAAAACACGCTGGGACTGTAAGGGGCGTTTATTGACCAGATGGTCGAATTAAAAAATTGAAAATAAATGTACGAAATGAACAGAGCCGTACAAGTCAGTGCAAAAAATGACCCTTCTCCTGCCTTCGTACACTGGCTAAGCTCAGGGCTTCCAGATACCCGTAGAGGTTTCCCGCATGTCGACATCCACGCCCGCCCTCGCTATCGCCCGCACGATCCTCGAAGGCTTCGACGATTACCGCGAGCACTTTCGCCAGATCACCGATGGCGCCCGCGAGCGTTTCGAAAAGGCCCAGTGGCAGCAGGGGCAAGCGGCCTCGGCGGCGCGGATCAACCTGTATGAAGACAAGGTCGGTGAAGTGACCACGCGCCTGCGTGGGAATTTCGAGGGCGGCACATTGTTCGACATTGATCTATGGCCGCTGGTGAAAAGCGCCTACATCGGCCTGATCGACCTGCGTTTTGACGATGAGCTGTCCGAGACCTGGTACAACTCGATCTTCTGCGGCCTGTTCAGCCATGACCTGATCAGCGACGGCTGCATGTTCATCCACACCACTCGGCCGAGCCTGCGCCGGGCACGGGCGGCACAAACCCGGATCTACGCGCCTGCCGGCCAGGTTCCCGAAATGCTCGCGCAGATTTTTGCGGACTATCGTTTCAGCGAGCCCTACGCCGATCTGGCGGCCGACCTGGGGCGCCTCGAAATCCAACTGCGGGAAAACCTGCCGGACTGGGTGTGCAAGGATCCGGACCTCAAGGTCGAGCTATTTTCCTCGGTGCTCTACCGCAACAAAGGCGCCTACCTCGTAGGGCGCATCTACACCCGCGACGAGCAATGGCCCCTGGTGATTCCGCTGCTGCACCGCGAAGGGCAGGGCATCCAGATCGATGCGTTGATCACCGACGAGGCGGAGGTGTCGATCATCTTTTCGTTCACCCGTTCCTACTTCATGGTCGACGTGCCGGTGCCGGCGGAATTCGTCGGCTTTCTCAAACGCATCCTGCCGGGCAAGCACATCGCCGAGCTGTACACCTCGATTGGTTTCTACAAGCACGGCAAATCGGAGTTTTACCGCGCGCTGATCAACCACCTGGCCACCACCGACGATCAATTCATCATGGCCCCCGGCGTACGTGGCATGGTCATGAGTGTGTTCACCCTGCCGGGCTTCAACACCGTGTTCAAGATCATCAAGGACCGATTTTCACCGTCGAAAAACGTCAACCGCGCCACGGTGATCGAGAAGTACCGCCTGGTCAAAAGCGTCGATCGCGTCGGGCGCATGGCCGATACCCAGGAGTTTGCCGACTTCCGCTTTCCCCTGAGCAAGTTCGAGCCCGAGTGCCTGGCTGAATTGTTGGACGTCGCTGCCGGCACCGTCGAAGTGGAAGGCGACACCGTGCTGATTCGCCACTGCTGGACCGAACGGCGCATGACCCCGCTGAACCTCTACCTGGAAAACGCCAACCCCGCCCAGGTGCGTGAAGCCCTGGAAGACTACGGCCTGGCGATCAAGCAACTGGCGGCGGCGAATATCTTCCCCGGCGACATGCTGCTGAAGAACTTCGGCGTTACCCGCCATGGGCGCGTAGTGTTTTATGACTATGACGAAATCTGCTTTCTCACCGAGGCCAACTTTCGCCACATCCCCGCGCCGCGTACCCCCGAGGACGAAATGGCGTCCGAGCCCTGGTACTCCATCGGCCCGCTGGATGTATTCCCGGAAGAATTCCCGCCGTTTCTGTTCGCCGATGCCGGCCAGCGCAAGTTGTTCGATCAACTGCACGGCGAGCTGTACAACGCCGATTACTGGAAAGGCCTGCAGGATACGATTCGGGCGGGAAAGGTGATTGATGTGTTTCCATATCGGCGCAGGTGGGGAGAAGTGTCTTGAACCGCTCAGTCACTGTGGTTTAGCACTCCTTGGTGTGTGCCTACTGAAAAAAACTACTGGCAATTATAAAAGTGCCAGTAGTTCAAGGTGATGCAGGTTATAAGTCGATATGTCTAATGGTTTGGTTGAGTTTACTTCAGGAATGGCATGTCTTTGTTAGTTTCCAGTATCCTGTCACTCCAGTTAGTCAAACGGTTCCTGTCTGTTTCGTTGGGCGAACTCCTCTGGCCTTTAGCCGTTGCCTGGTAGAGGTCATTCATCGATTCTTTATACGTTTTGTCGATATTCTTGGTTGAATATCCTTTGTCCTGCAATTCAATTTTTCTCTGTAGCAAACCTATAGGCTTGTCAACGTAACTTTTACCGAATTTGGACGTGGGGAAGTCGGTGGGAGACTTTTTAAAGTTTCAATGGTTTTCCACGAGCTGGAGGAAGATGCCGATGCACCTTGTGGCATGCTGTCGGGCGTACGTTGGTGCTTTTCCGCAAATGAATGTCCATAGCCTCCGACACGAGAGGAAGACATGCGATCTATAGGCATAAAAACTCCGATGAACACTGTTGTTGATGATTGATAAACAGCGCGCCGAATATAATTTCGATATTACATCAGCGCATCAGTGAGTTCTCACAAAAGTGCGAGATGCTTCTTTATTCCTCTGGTGAAATAGTTTTCTATGTTTTTTAATGGCGTATTCAAGTATCGAATGGAAAAAGACGCGTCTTCTTGGCTTTTCTTTTGTTAAAGGTTACTCATGAAGCGCATTCCTCGATTGGCCTGGCTTGTAGTGTGGTAGTTCGCGATTCGATTGGCTGTCAGGTTGGTGGCTGGCGCGGATGGAGTACGGCTATTGCTCGTCGAACGCTGCGTACCTGTTGCTCGCGCATAGCTGGGAGGGTGTTCATAGGGCGGCGGGTTTCGAGGATTCGTTGCTTCGGCGTAGGAGGGCGGGTTGTCTAGGCGCGTAGTGGATGGACTGATCTCCATGGAAACTCCTGTTCACGTTAAGAAATGAAGGTTGGCCAGATGTGTCTGGAAGTTTTATTGAACCTTTCACACGCCATCCATTCCATCGGACTTATGCTGTTAAAAAGACAGAATGATCCACTCGGTGTCGTAGTAAATGTCCTTTTAGGCGGTAGGTCAGCGCGGTCGTGATTGACTGACCGTCTCCAGACTTGCCGAAATCTTCGACAATTCCTTCCTCTTTGATGACTTGCGCTTTGCACTATTGGCACCCGGGCATTGTGGGGTGTTCATAGGGCGGCGGGTTCCGAGAACTCATTGCTTCAGCGTAAGAGGGCGGGTCGTCTGAGCGTGTAGTGGACGGCATGATCTGCATGGAGGCTCCGTTTCACATTAGGTTGGTGTCTGGAAGTCTCATTGAACCGTTCACATGCCATCCATCCCATCGGACTGCTGCTATTGAAACTACCGAATGGTCCACTCAGTGTCGTAGTAAATATCGTCCTCAGTGGTAAGTCAGCGCAGTCATGATTGACTGACCGTCTCCATACTTGTCGAAATCTGCGACAATCCCCGTCCTCTCTGACGACTTACGCTGCGCAGGCCTCACCTGCCTCACCCAAAAGACCCTTGCCGCCCTGATGACTGACCAAGCGCCCGCTATCGACCAACTGCTGAAAAACCTCGACCACGCCATGCTCGCCGACCGACACCGCTTGCGGCGCCAGTTGCTCGAGCTGCGCAAGAAACCCGACGAGGAGAAGCTGGCGCAGTGGGTCACGCGCATGCAGGCGTCCTGCGCCCAGGTCACGGCGCGGCGTGCCAGCCTGCCGGTGATTCGTTACGACGACAGCCTGCCGATTGCCGCCAAGCGCGATGAGATCAAGGACGCGCTGCTCAAGCATCAGGTGCTGATCATTGCCGGCGAAACCGGCTCGGGTAAGACCACCCAGTTGCCGAAAATCTGCCTGGAAATCGGCCGCGGCCAATACGGCCTGATCGGCCATACCCAGCCACGCCGGATCGCTGCGCGCAGCGTAGCCAGCCGCGTCGCCGAAGAGTTGGCCACGCCGCTGGGCGCGTTGGTCGGCTATCAGGTGCGCTTCGAAGACCAGAGCGACGCCAACACCCTGATCAAGCTGATGACCGACGGCATCCTGCTGGCGGAAACCCAGAACGACCGTTACCTGGAACGCTACGACACGATCATCGTCGACGAAGCCCACGAACGCAGCCTGAACATCGACTTCCTGCTGGGTTACCTGAAAACCCTGCTGCCGCGTCGTCCGGACCTGAAAGTCATCATCACGTCGGCGACCATCGACCTGGAACGTTTTTCCAAGCACTTCGACGACGCACCGATTGTCGAGGTGTCGGGTCGTACCTTCCCGGTCGACACCTGGTATCGCCCGCTGACCCTGGAACAGGACGAGGAAGGCAACCGTGTTGAAGACGACCTGACCGTCGACCAGGCGATCCTCGCCACCCTCGACGAAATCGCCGCCTATGAGCGCAGCGAACGGCGCAGTCCCGGCGACGTGCTGGTGTTTTTGCCCGGCGAGCGCGAGATTCGCGACGCGGCCGACATGCTGCGCAAGGCCCAGCTCAAGCACACCGAGATCCTGCCGTTGTACGCGCGCCTGTCGCCGGCCGAACAACAGCGCATTTTCCAGTCCCACCCAGGGCGCCGCGTGGTACTGGCGACCAACGTCGCGGAAACCTCGCTGACGGTGCCGGGCATTCGTTATGTGATCGACAGCGGCACCGCTCGCATCAGCCGCTACAGCTACCGCGCCAAGGTGCAGCGCCTGCCGATCGAGGCGATTTCCCAGGCCAGTGCCAACCAGCGTAAAGGTCGTTGCGGCCGGGTGGAGCCGGGGATTTGCATTCGGTTGTACAGCGAAGAGGATTTTATCGGGCGTCCGGAATTTACCGACCCGGAAATCCTGCGCACCAACCTCGCGGCGGTGATCCTGCAGATGCTGCACCTGCGCCTGGGCGAAATCACCGACTTCCCGTTTATCGAGCCGCCGGATGGCAAGGCCATCAGCGACGGTTTCAACCTGTTGCAGGAACTCTCGGCGGTCGACCGTAACAGCCAGCTGACCCCACTGGGCCGCCAGTTGGCGCGCCTGCCGGTGGACCCGCGCATGGGCCGCATGCTGCTCGAAGCCGCCAAGCTTGGCAGTTTGCAGGAAGTGTTGATCGTGGCCAGTGCCATGTCGATCCAGGACCCGCGCGAGCGCCCACCGGAGCGCCAGCAGGCCGCCGACCAGGCCCACGCACAATGGAAGGACCCGGATTCGGACTTCGCCGGGCTGGTCAATTTGTGGCGTGGCTTTGAAGAGCAGCGCCAGGAGCTGACCGCCAGCCCGCTGCGCAACTGGTGCCGCAAGAACTTCCTCAACTACCTGCGCCTGCGCGAGTGGCGCGATTCCCATCGCCAGTTGAGCCTGATCTGTCGCGACATGCAGTTGACCGTCAACAAAGAACCGGCAGACTTCCCCAAGCTGCACAAGGCGGTGCTGTCCGGTCTGCTCAGCCAGATCGGCCAGAAGACCGAGGACGGCGATTACCTTGGCGCCCGTCAGCGACGTTTCTGGATTCACCCGTCCTCGGGGATCGGTAAAAAACGCCCGCAATGGCTGATGACCGCCGAACTGGTGGAGACCACCAAGCTGTATGCACGCATGGTGGCGAAGATCGATGCCGACTGGATCGAACCGCTGGCCGGGCACTTGATCAAGAAGAACCACTTCGAACCCCACTGGGAGAAGAAGCGCGGCCAGGTGGTGGCGTTCGAGCAGATCACCCTGTTCGGGCTGATCGTGGTCGGGCGTCGGCCGGTGCATTACGGGCCGATTGACCCGGTGGTGTCGCGCGAGCTGTTTATTCGCGAAGGTTTGGTGCGCGGTGAGATCCAGTCCCGCGCCAAGTGCCTCACGGCCAACCAGCAACTGCTGGAGCAACTCGACGAACTGGAAGCCAAGGCGCGCCGCCGCGATATCCTGGCCGATGAAGAAACCCTGTACGCCTTCTACGATGCACGGCTGCCGGCGGAAATCCACCAGACCGCCACCTTTGACAGCTGGTACAAGGTCAACAGCCAGAAAGATCCCCAGTTGCTGATCATGCGCGAAGAAGACGTGCTGGCCCGCGAGGCCAGTGAAGTCACTGCCGCGCATTACCCGGACACCCTGCACCTGGGCGATCTGGAACTGGCCCTGAGTTACCACTTCGAACCCAACCACCCCCGCGACGGCGTGACCCTGCGCGTACCGGCACCGCTGCTGCCGGCCTTGCCGCCGGAGCGTCTGGAGTGGCTGGTGCCTGGGGTGATCGAAGCCAAGTGCATCGCCCTGGTGCGCAACCTGCCCAAGGCCCTGCGCAAGAACTTCGTGCCGGTGCCGGATTTCGTCAAGGCGGCGCTGCAGCGCATCGAGTTTGGTCAGGGCTCGCTGCCCCAGGCATTGGGGCGCGAGTTGCTGCGCATGACCGGGGCGCGGGTCAGCGATGAGGCCTGGGCCGAAGCGGCGCAGCAGGTGGAAAACCACCTGAAGATGAACCTGGAAGTGGTCGACGGCCAAGGCAAGTTCCTTGGCGAAGGCCGCGACCTGGCCGAGTTGACCGCGCGTTTTGTCGAAGCCAGCCAGGCCGCGCTGGCCGTGCCGCACACCGCGAAAAGCCAGCAGCCGGTGGAGGCCAAGGTGTTCGCGGCGGTGGCCGAGAAAACCCAGCAGAAGATCGCCGGGCTGTCGATGACGGTCTACCCGGCGCTGGTGGAAGAAAACGGCACCGTGAAAGAGGGACGTTTTTCCACCGCCGCCGAGGCTGAGTTCCAGCACCGCCGTGCGTTGCAGCGCCTGTTGATGCAGCAATTGGCGGAACCGGCCAAATTCCTGCGCGGCAAATTGCCCGGCCTCACTGAACTGGGCCTGATGTACCGCGAACTGGGGCGTATCGATGCTCTGGTGGAAGACATCCTGCTGGCCAGCCTCGACACCTGCGTGCTGGACGGCGAAGCCAGTTTGCCGCGTGACGGTGCCGGATTGGCGGCGCTGGCTGAACGCAAGCGTGGCAGTTGGACCGAACACGCCGAACGCCTGGCGCGCCTGACCCTGGAAGTGCTGAAGCTCTGGCATGGCCTGCAAAAGCGCTTCAAGGGCAAGATCGACCTGGCCCAGGCCGTGGCCCTGAACGACATCAAGCAGCAATTGAGCAACCTGGTGTATCCCGGCTTTGTGCGCGAAACCCCGGCGCAGTGGTTCAAGGAATTGCCGCGTTTTCTCAAGGCCATTGAATTGCGCCTGGAGAAACTGCCGAGCCAGGTGCAAAAGGACCGCGTGTGGAGCAGCGAGCTGGGCGGCCTGTGGGCGCAGTACCAGAACCGCTTGAACAAGCACACCCAGGAAGGCAAGCGCGACCCGCAACTGGAGCTGTATCGCTGGTGGTTGGAGGAGTATCGGGTGTCGTTGTTTGCCCAGCAGCTGGGTACCAAGGTGCCGATTTCCGACAAGCGCTTGAGCAAGCAGTGGAGCCAAGTAGAGCCCTGAAGCTCTCCCTGTCTCCAAGACTGAGCAGGTCCAAATGTGGGAGGGGGCTTGCCCCCGATAGCGGTGTATCAGTCACAGAATCTTTGTCTGACACACCGCTATCGGGGGCAAGCCCCCTCCCACATTGAAACTTGATGGCGTTTTGATCAGGGTGTTTGTCCGGCATATGGCGCCAAACCCCAGGGTTTGTGGCAAACTTCGCGGTTATAAATGCCGGGATCGTCGTGATGGGCTGGTGTGTAGCCACGGCGCGATGGAATAAAGCGATGCCAGTTTGATGTCCGCTGGGCGGAATAGAACTACTTACGGTTTGGTACGTCGGTACCAATATCATCTGCCTGACAGATTTAGAGGAACGATCGTGCATAACGTCGTCATCAGCGGCACTGGCCTTTACACCCCTGCCAACAGCATCAGCAACGAAGAACTGGTGCAGTCTTTCAATGCTTACGTGCACCAGTTCAATTCGGACAACGCCGCCGCCATCGAGCGCGGTGAAGTCCAGGCGCTGACGGAGTCGAGCGCTGCGTTCATCGAAAAAGCCTCGGGCATCAAGAGCCGCTTTGTGATGGACAAGGACGGCATCCTCGACCCGCAGCGCATGGCGCCGCGCCTGCCTGAGCGCAGCAATGACGAGTGGTCGGTGCTTTGCCAGATGGCCATCGGTGCCGCCGAACAGGCCCTGCAGCGCGCCGGCAAGACCGCTGCCGACATCGACGGCGTGATCGTCGCCTGTTCCAACCTGCAACGTGCTTACCCGGCCATCGCCATCGAAGTCCAGGAAGCCCTGGGCATCGCAGGCTTCGGTTTCGACATGAACGTGGCGTGTTCCTCGGCGACCTTCGGCATCCAGAACGCCGCCAACAGCATCCAGCTGGGCCAGGCCCGGGCGATCCTGATGGTCAACCCGGAAGTCTGCACCGGCCACTTGAACTTCCGCGACCGCGACAGTCACTTTATCTTCGGCGACGCCGCCACGGCCGTGGTCCTCGAGCGCGCCGACCTGGCGACCTCCGAGCATCAGTTCGACGTGGTGAGCACCAAGCTGCTGACCAAGTTCTCCAATAACATCCGCAACAACTTCGGCTTTCTCAACCGCGCGGCGGAAGAGGGCATCGGTGCGCCCGACAAACTGTTCGTGCAGGAAGGCCGCAAAGTCTTCCGCGATGTGTGCCCGATGGTCGCCGATCTGATCGGCGTGCACCTGGAAGAGAACCAGTTGAACGTGGCCGATGTGAAGCGCTTTTGGCTGCACCAGGCCAACCTGAGCATGAACCACCTGATTGTGAAGAAACTGCTGGGCCGCGAAGCCACGGTGGAAGAAGCCCCGGTGATCCTCGATACTTACGCCAATACCAGCTCGGCGGGTTCGGTGATTGCGTTTCACACCTACCAGGACGATCTGCCCAAGGGCGCCGTCGCGGTACTCAGTTCGTTTGGCGCAGGCTATTCGATCGGTAGCGTGATCCTGCGTAAGCGTTAAGACAATCGAGGTCTTGAATGGCAGCAGCGGACGACGCGCACCTGCTTGAACGACTGCTCAAGGGCGAGCAACGGGCCTACAAGGAATTGGTCACCACGTACCAAAGCGCAATGCGGGCGGTGGCGTATGCCATCGCCGGCCAGCGCCATGCCGACGAAGTGGTGCAGGACGCCTGGCTGTCGGTGGTGCGCAACCTGGCCAAGTTCGAAGGGCGTTCCAGTCTCAAGACCTGGCTGCTGACCATCACCGCCAACGCTGCCAAGGGGCGCTATAAGCAGAATCGCCGGGAAGTGTTGCTCGACGATTTGCCTTCGCCCCACGGTACCATCGGCGATGACCGATTCTCCCCCGATGATGGCCACTGGGCCGTCGCCCCGTATGCCTGGCATCAGGACACCCCGGAAGCCTTACTGACCGAGGATGAACTGCGCGAGTGCCTGGAGCACACGTTGCTGAGTTTGTCCGAACTGCAAAGCAGCGTGCTGGTGCTGCGTGAACGGCAGGGGCTGGAGCTGGAGGAGATCTGTAATCTTCTGACGCTCTCACTCTCCAATGTCCGCGTGCTGTTGCATCGAGCACGGCTTAAAGTCTTCGCCACGGTGGAGCATTTTGAGGAAACGGGCGAATGTTGACCTGTAAAGAACAAGTGGCACGTTCCAGTGACTATCTCGATGGGCAATTGACCTTTCGTGAACGTCTGCTGGTGCGTCATCACTTGATGTTCTGCCCGAACTGCCGACGGTTTATCCGCCAGATGCGCCTGATGCAGGCGACGTTGCGGATTTTGCCGGACGACCCGGTAAAGGATGTGGATGCCTTGGCGCAGCGGCTGGCTGCCGAGCGGCTCAAGGATCAGAAAGGCGGGGAATAAGCAGGCTCGCGTGGATGGATCGGACGGATGATGGGGATCGATCCACCCATGCGAGACTGTTGCAGCCACCTCGGGCGTCCTTGCCCGGGGTTTTGAACACTTCTCTTTAGAACTTGGCTTCTGCATCCAGCTGGAAGGTGTTGGCTTTGGCGCTACCGTTCACGAGCGTACGGCTGTAGGTGTCGGTCTTGGTCAGGAAGTAGGTCGCGCCGACGGCGAAGTTCTTGTCGATGTCATAGCCGACTTTGAACTTGTGACCACGGGAACCGGTGAAGCCGCCGCCGAAGTCCGAATCGGTGAAGGCACCCACCACGGCGTTTTTCTGCACGTCGCGGTAGTTGTAGTCCAGGTTGAAACCGAACACCTGGGACTTGGCACCCAGCAACCAGGCAGTGTCCGCATCGTCGACAGCGTCGTTGTTTTTCACATACTGACCGTACAACGACAGGGGGACCGCCAGGCCGCCGATATCGACTTGACCGAAGCCTTCATACAGGCGGAACTCGCCGTTGGGGGTGTTACCGTTGGTTGCCAGCACGTTCGGGGTACTGCTGCCGGAGGCACGGCTGTCTTCATCGTTCTGGTAGGCGTAGACGCTGCCGCCCAGGGTCATTCTCAGGTTGTCGGTCACCGAGAAACGAGTCCCCAACTGGCCGGTGGTCAGGCGCAGGTCATGGCGGTACTGCACGCCGTCACCGTCCACGTTGTCCTTGAGGTTGTAGTTGCCCAGGCTACCGAACAGCTCGGCGTTGCCGCCCAGCGGATACTTGTAGGTGACTGCCAGGCCTTCCGGGTTGATGTCGCTATCCCAGATCACATCGCCCATGTTGACCCAGGGCTGCAGCATTTTGCCGCCAATGATGTGCAGGTTTTTGATCTGGTCGGGGTGGTAGTCGATGTAGCCGAGGTCCAGCCAGATCGATTTTTTATCGAAATAGCCGTCCAGGTCCTGGTTGGTGGAGCGCGCATCGCTGCCGCCGCCGGTGGCGATACGAATACCGGTGTCCACCTGTCGGTTGATTTCGGTGTAGGCGCCGAGGCGCGCGCGGATCCGTTCGCGGTCCTTGTCACGGCCGGTGACGCCAGCGCGGGTGACGCCATTTTCGCCTTCGACCTTGATGGTCTCGTGACGCATGCGCACATCACCCTTGAACTGAGTCTTGGCGGCCCAGGCCAGCTTCTGGTCGAAGCTGCTCAGCTCGTTGGTTTTCTTCGCGGTGGCCGCGATCTGTTCGTTGGTCTCTTGTTGAGCTTGCCGTGCGATCTGCTGTTCTTTCTGGTCTTTGGCCAACTCGTTTTGCAGTTCGGTGTACTGCGAAGCGGTGATCTGGCCGTTGGCCTTGAGCATGTCGAGCAATTTAGCGTCGACTGCAGCGCTGGCCGGAACGCTCAGGGCCAGTAACAGGCCACCGCACAGGACCGCCGCAGTTTTAGTGGAAGCAAGACGCATATCAATCTCCGAAAGTGAGGAGGGATGGCAAACCATCCAGGACACGACCGACCGATGACGGACGGAAAAATAACCACCTGCTAGAACCAGGCGCTCTAAAAACAGGCGTCAGTATCACGATCGTTTATGACGGCGCAGTGGCGAAGTGATGTCATGTAGATGACAAATTATTTAAGAATGGAACTATTGATTTAGAGCCTTGTCGGGCGATTTGGGGGTGTGCCCGGACCGGCGATAAGCGATACTCGCGAGGCTTTCACGCCCTGAAGTAGTGAGGATGCCGATGCCGCTGCAACGCCTGCTGAGCCTGTCCGAAATAGCCCCGGATACCTGGGATGCCCTGGTGCCGCAGGCCCAACCGTTCGTGAGGCATGCCTTCCTGAGCGCGCTGGAAGACAGCGGGAGCGTCGGACCGCATTCGGGCTGGCAACCTGAGCATTTGTTGCACTGGGAGGGTGATCGACTGGTGGCGGCATTGCCCTGTTATCGCAAGTGGCATTCCTATGGTGAGTATGTGTTCGACCATGGTTGGGCGGATGCCTGTGAGCGCGCCGGCATCGACTATTACCCCAAGCTGTTGACGGCCGTGCCGTTCAGCCCGGTCAGCGGTCCTCGCCTGTTGGCTGCCAGCGCCGACGATGGTTTCGAACTGCTGAAGAGCCTGCCGGGCTACCTGGAAATCGAAGGGCTCTCCAGCGCCCATATCAACTTCACCGACGGCTTGGCCGATGACGCGTTAGCCCAGCAGCCGGGCTGGTTGCAGCGCCTGGGTTGCCAGTTTCATTGGCAGAACCGCGGTTACCGTGACTTCCAGGATTTTCTCGACGCCCTCAGTTCCCGCAAGCGCAAACAGATGCGCAAGGAACGCGAACAGGTGGCGGGGCAGGGCATCGACTTCGAATGGTTGCAGGGCCACGAGCTGAGCGAGGCGCAGTGGGATTTTGTCTACGCCTGCTACGCCAATACCTATGCGGTACGCCGCCAGTCACCGTACCTGACCCGTGAATTTTTCAGCTTGCTGGCCGAGCGCATGCCCGAGGCGATCCGTGTGGTGCTGGCCAAGCAAGGCACACGCCCGGTGGCCATGGCCTTCAGCCTGATCGGTGGCGACAGCTTCTACGGCCGTTACTGGGGCTGTCTGGCGGAGTTCGACCGGCTGCATTTCGAAACCTGCTTCTACCAGGGCATGGATTACGCCATCGCCCATGGCTTGCAACGCTTCGACGCCGGTGCCCAGGGTGAGCACAAATTGATTCGCGGGTTTGAACCGGTGATCACCCGGTCCTGGCACTACCTGCGTCATCCCGGGTTGAAGAATGCCGTGGAGGATTTCCTCGAGCGCGAGCGGGTGGGGATTGCGGCGTATGCCGAAGAGGCGAGGGCGGCACTGCCTTATCGACACGTATAAGCCGCCCTCCGTAGATACCGTCTTATCCAACACCGCACAAATCCGTAGGGGGTTGCGTTTCAGGCCGGCTCCTCCTTGCCCAGCCATCGATAGACAACACCGCCCACCACCGCACCGAGGATCGGCGCGAGCCAGAACATCCACAACTGCTGGATCGCCCACCCGCCCACGATCAATGCCGGGCCGGTACTGCGGGCCGGGTTGACCGAGGTGTTGGTCACGGGGATGGAGATCAGGTGGATCAAGGTGAGGGCCAGGCCAATGGCGATGGGCGCGAGGCCCTTCGGGGCACGGTGGTCGGTGGCGCCCAGGATGATCAGCACGAACATGGCTGTCATCACCAGCTCACAGACCAACCCCGCTGCCATTGAATAGCCGCCCGGCGAATGCTCGCCATAGCCATTGGAGGCCAGCCCACCGGCCAGTTCAAAGCCCGGCCTGCCGCTGGCGATGAAGTACAACAATGCGGCGGCGACTACCCCGCCGATCACTTGGGCCATGATGTACGCCGGTAACTCCCTGGCCGGAAACCTCCCGCCCACCACCAGCCCCACCGATACCGCCGGGTTGAGGTGACAACCGCTGATGTGCCCGATAGCCACCGCCATGGTCAGCACCGTGAGCCCGAACGCCAGGGCCACGCCCAACAATCCGATCCCGACGGCGGGAAACGCGGCGGCCAACACCGCACTCCCGCAACCGCCCAACACCAGCCAAAACGTACCTAACCCCTCTGTGACTGAACGCTTGAACAAAGACATGCAACACGTCCTTGATAGATCGCTCTACCCAATCAGTAAATCAGTGATGCTCCCTGCAGATTTACTTCAGCGCCCGTCTGGGCACTGCACTGAGTACAGCACGGTTTTTACACAAATCCAGGCCACCAATGTGGGAGGGGGCTTGCCCCCGATGGCGGAGTGTCAGTCGCAAAATTGGGTGACTGACCCACCGATATCGGGAGCAAGCCCCCTCCCACATTTGCTTCAGTCGATGCCGACAAACCCCCCGGTCTGGTGCTGCCACAACCGCGCATACAACCCGCCATGGGCCAGCAGTTCGGCATGGCTGCCCGTCTCGGCAATCTGGCCTTTCTCCAGCACCACCAGGCGGTCCATCCGCGCGATGGTCGACAACCGGTGCGCAATCGCAATCACCGTCTTGCCTTGCATCAGGGTTTCCAGGCTTTCCTGGATCGCCGCTTCCACTTCCGAGTCCAGCGCCGAAGTGGCTTCGTCCATGATCAGGATCGGCGCGTCCTTGAGCAGTACACGGGCGATAGCGATACGTTGACGCTGCCCACCGGAGAGTTTCACCCCGCGTTCGCCCACGTGGGCGTCCAGCCCGGTGCGGCCTTCCGAGTCCGACAGCAGCGGGATGAACTCGTCGGCACGCGCCTTGTGCACGGCCGCCCAGAGTTGTTCGTCGGTGGCGTCCGGCTTGCCGTACAGCAGGTTGTCGCGGATCGAGCGGTGCAGCAGCGAGGTGTCCTGGGTGATCATGCCGATCTGTTCACGCAGGGTTTCCTGGGCCACCTCGGCGATGTTCTGGCCGTCGATCAGGATACGTCCGCCTTGCAGGTCGTAGAGGCGCAGCAGCAGGTTGACCAGGGTCGACTTGCCCGCGCCGGACGGGCCGATCAGGCCGATCTTTTCACCGGCCTGGATGTTCAGGTTCAGGCCGCCAATGATCCCGCTCTTCTTGCCGTAGTGGAAATCCACCTGCTCGAAGCGTACTTCGCCATGGGGCACTGTCAGGCGCGGGGCATTGTCGCGGTCGACCACGGCCAGGGGTTGGGCGATGGTCTTGAGGCCGTCCTGCACGATGCCGATATTTTCGAAAATACCGTTGACCACCCACATGATCCAGCCGGACATGTTGACGATGCGAATCACCAGGCCGGTCGCCAAGGCGATGGCGCCTACGGAAATCAGCGACTGCGTCCACAGCCACAAGGCGAGGCCGGTGGTGGTGACGATCAGCAGGCCGTTGAGGACGGTGATGACCGCATCCATGCTGGTCAGTACACGGGCCGCCAGCTGGGTTTTTTCGGTTTGCTCAATGATCGCTTCCTTGGCGTATTCCTGCTCATTCTGCGTATGGGCGAACAGCTTCAAGGTGGTGATGTTGGTGTAGCCGTCGACGATGCGCCCCATGAGTTTGGAACGTGCTTCGGAAGAAATGACCGAACGCTCCTTGACCCGCGGCACGAAGTAACGCAATGCCAGGCAGTAACAGATGATCCAGGTGATCAACGGAATCATCAGTCGCCAATCGGCCTCGGCAAACAGCACCAGGGAGGTGATGGCGTAGATCGATACATGCCAGATCGCCTCCGCCGTTGCCACCGCAGAGTCACGCAAGGAGTTGCCGGTTTGCATGATGCGCTGGGCAATGCGCCCGGCGAAATCGTTCTGGAAGAAATTCAGGCTCTGCTTGAGCACGTAGCTGTGGTTCTGCCAGCGAATCAGGCTGGTCATGCCGGGGTTGATGGTCTGGTGCACCAGCAGGTCATGCAGGCCATTGAAAATCGGGCGCAGCAGCAAGGCGACCACGGCCATCCAGATCAGCTCGGTGCTGTGGATCTGGAAGAAGTCAGCGGGCGGTGTGCCCTGGGCCAGGTCGATGATACGGCTCAGGTAGCTGAACAGCGCGACTTCGATCAGCGCACCGACCAGGCCCACCACCAGCAGTGCGGCAAAACAGGGCCACACCTGGCGCAGGTAGTAGAGGTAGAAGGGCAGGACTTTGTCGGGAGGGGCGGCGCTGGGTGCGTCGCGGAAAATATCGATCAGTTGTTCAAAACGACGATAGAGCATTAGGGTTGACGCCCGCCTGGCGGGCTCTCCTTTCAAATGCGCGCGCAGCCTTGTGGGCCGCGCGCGGAGCTACCTGCAGACCTCAGTCGATGCGTTTGGCCGACTTGATCAGGACAGGATCGATTGGCACGTTTTGCATGCCTTGTTTGGTGGTGGTCTGGGAGTTGACGATGATGTCGACCACATCCATGCCCTTGACCACTTTGGCGAACACGGCATAACCGGCATCGCGACCCGGGTCGAGGAAGGCGTTGTCAGCCACGTTGATGAAGAACTGGCTGGTGGCCGAGTTCGGGTCATTGGTGCGTGCCATGGACAGGGTGCCACGTACGTTATGCAGGCCGTTGCTGGCTTCGTTCTTGATCGGCGCTTCGGTCGGCTTTTGCGACATCTGCTGGGTGAACCCGCCACCCTGGACCATGAAGCCCGGGATCACGCGGTGGAAAATCGTGTTGGTGTAGAAGCCTTTGTCGACATAGGCCAGGAAGTTCTTGGTACTGATCGGCGCCTTGACCGGGTCCAGTTCGATTTCAATGTCGCCGTTGGTGGTGGAGATCAATACGTGTGGCGCCTTGGCAGGCTCGGCGGCCATCAGGTTGGCAGCGAACAGAACGGAACCGGCAAAGAAGGCGATTTTTTTCAGCATGGGTCAGTGATCCTGGGTAGTGGTTTCGACTGTCTTTAGAAAATCGAGCAGGGTGGTATTAAAGACTTCGGGTTGGTCCAAGGGCGTGGCATGGCGGGAATCTTCAATCACCACCAGTCGCGCATCGGGCAGCAGTTTTACATAGTTTTCTTTCTGGGCCACGGGGGTGTAGTCATGGTCGGCGCTGATGACTAGGGTTGGACAGGTAATCCTCGAAAGTCGTTCCTGTACGCCCCAGCCCACAATCGCATCGAAGCTGGCGAGATAAGCACGTTTGTCGTTTTTTGCCCAGCGTTCGGCCATCTTGCGGCGCAGGTCGGCCTGATCCGGCTTGGGGAAGAGGCGGGCACCGAGTGCCTTGCCGATGGTGGCCAGGCTAAGTACACGGGCGAGCGTCCAGCGCTTGGCCCACCACCCGTATTCCTGGGCTGTGCGCACCTTCACCTGCGGCGCGCTGTTGACGATGCACAGGCTCTTGACCCGGCCAGGTTCGTCAACCGCCAGTTGGAACGCGATCATGCCGCCCATGGACAAGCCCACCACATGGGCAGGCGGCAGGTCCAGGTGTTCGATCAGCGCAATCAGGTCGTAGGTGAACCCTTCGATGCTGTAGCGCTCCCGAGGTTTGTCGGAGCGCCCATGGCCGCGCACATCCACCACGATCAGGCGGTAGTGCAGAGCCAGTACCGGCACCTGCAGCTCCCAATCCTGGCTGCTGGAGCCCAGGCCGTGGATCAGGATCAGCGGCGTGCCGTGGCCATATTCCTCGTAGTGCAGGCTGCAGCCTTCATGGTCGAACCAGGCCATGCATGAACTCCGTTTCAGGCTTGCTGGGGGGCGGCGAAAGGCGCGTCCAGGGGGGCGGTGTCAAAGGTGCGCAGCAGCTCCACGAGGATCTGCGTTGCCGGCCCCAAGGGTTTGTCCTTGTTTGAATACAGGTAGAACGTAGGGTGGCGGCTGCCGCCCTGTTCCAAGGGTAGCTGCTTGAGCACACCTTCGGCGAGTTCGCGCTCGATCATGTGTCGTGGCAGCCAGGCAAAGCCCAGGCCGCTGCCGACAAAGGCGGCGGCGGTGGCGAGACTGCCGACGGTCCAGCGTTGTTCGGCGCCGAGCCAGCCCACATCCCGGGGTTGCTGGCGGCCGGAGTCGCGGATCACCACCTGCATCTGGCTTTCCAGGTCCTGGAAGCTCAGCTCGCGGTTCATGCGGTGCAAGGCGTGCTCGGGGTGGGCCACGGCGACGAACTCCACGTCGCTCATTTCGGTGCCCAGGTAGCCGGGGATGCTGAAGCCGCAAATCGCCAGGTCGGCCACGCCTTCCATCAACAGCTCTTCGACGCCGGACAGCACCTCTTCACGCAAACGCACCCGGCAACCACGGCTCTGCGGCATGAACGCGGTGAGCGCGCGCACCAGGCGCGCGTTGGGGTAGGCCGCATCGACGACCAACCGCACTTCGGCTTCCCAGCCCTGTTCCATGTGGTGGGCGAGGTCTTCCAGCTGGCTGGCGTTTTTCACCAGTTGCCGGGAGCGGCGCAGCAGCACTTCACCGGCGTCGGTGAGTACCGCCTTGCGCCCGTCGATGCGCAGCAGCGGCACGCCGAGTTGGTCTTGCATACGGGCCACGGTGTAGCTCACCGAGGACTGCGAACGGTGCAGCGCTTCCGCTGCCTGGGCGAAGCCGCCGTGGTCGACGACGGCTTGCAGCGTGCGCCATTGATCGAGGGTAACGCGGGGCGCTTTCAAGATGTGTTCCTCTTGTCCTAAGCTGGCGGTCCCTATTGGAGACTGCCGAATGAGAAAATTCTGTTGTGTGTTGCTGACGCTGCTGCCGATGAGCGCGTTTGCCTACCCCATCGACGTGACGAAAAAGATCGACGGCGTGAGCATCGATTACACCGCTTCCGACGTGGACGGCGATATCAGCTCGATCCAGCTGAATAACTACGGCACCCAGGACGCCGTGTGTTCGGTAACGTTCACCAACGGCCCGGAATCTCCACGTCGCCGCACGGTTTCGGTGCCGGCGGGAAAAAGCACCAACACCACGGTCAAGTTCAACCGCGCCATTATCAAGATGCGTATCGCGTTGGCCTGCACGCCAAAATAAAGCGGCAGCGGAGCATGTCCACAGGAATACTCCGCTTATAAACAAATTTATAGATGGGTTATAGCAGTTTTTTGCGCTTTTTTATCGAATTGGCTCTGTCTAATCTCCACTCCATCGACTTACAGCAATTACAGATGGAGCCTACGAAGCCATGTCCAATGTCCTGATCATCGAAAGCAGTGCCCGCCAGCAGGATTCGATCTCCCGTCAACTGACCCAGCAGTTCATCAGCCAATGGCAGGCCGCCCACCCGACGGATCGGATCACTGTGCGTGACGTGGCGCTCAACCCGGTTCCGCACCTGGACGCCAACCTGCTCGGCGGCTGGATGAAACCGGCGGATCAGCGCAACGGTAACGAACAGGCCTCCCTCGACCGCTCCAACGAATTGACCGACGAACTGCTGGCCGCCGACGTGCTGGTGATGGCTGCGCCGATGTACAACTTCGCCATCCCCAGCACCCTCAAGGCCTGGCTGGATCACGTGTTGCGAGCGGGTGTGACCTTCAAGTACACCCCCACCGGACCGCAAGGTTTGTTGAACGGCAAGCGTGCCATTGTGTTGACCGCTCGCGGCGGTATTCACACCGGCGCCACTTCCGATCACCAGGAACCCTACCTGCGCCAGGTCATGGCTTTTATCGGTATCCACGACGTCACGTTCATTCACGCCGAAGGGGTGAACCTGAGTGGCGACTTTCAGGAAAAGGGCATCAACCACGCCAAGGCGCTGTTGGCCCAGGTCGCTTGATCCTTTAATCGTCAGATAATCGCACGGTGTTTATCTAGTGCCACGCAAACCCTTCAAGTACGCGTAACGAACCTCCCTTTGCACTTGTTGCTCCTGAGTGCTCCTGCCCGACTGCCGCTTTAGCGAGGTCGGGTTTTTTTTGCCTCGAGTTTCTTCAATCGCCGAAAACCTTTAATGTCCCGCCCATTCGATGCGAGGCGTACATGGGCTATCTACTGGTTGTCACCCTGATTCAGGCATTTTCCTTCAGCTTGATCGGCGAATACCTCGCCGGTCACGTCGACAGCTACTTCGCGGTGCTGGTGCGTGTAGTGCTGGCCGGGCTGGTATTTATCCCGCTGACCCGCTGGCGCTCGGTCGAACCTGCCTTTATGCGCGGCCTGCTGGTGATCGGCGCGCTGCAGTTTGGCGTGACCTATGTGTGCCTGTACCTGAGCTTTCGTGTACTCACGGTGCCGGAGGTGCTGCTGTTCACCATCCTCACGCCGTTGCACGTGACCCTGATCGAAGACGCACTCAACCGGCGCTTCAACCCGTGGGCACTGGTTGCTGCTCTGGTGGCAGTAGCGGGGGCGGCGGTGATTCGCTTCGACCAGATCACCTCGCACTTCCTGATGGGTTTCTTGCTGCTGCAACTGGCTAACTTCACCTACGCCGCGGGGCAAGTGATGTACAAGCACCTGGTGGCACGCTACCCGAGCAACCTGCCGCACTACCGGCGCTTCGGTTACTTCTACCTCGGCGCGTTACTGGTGGTGCTGCCGGCATTCCTGTTGTTCGGCAAGGCTGACTTCTTGCCGCAAGCGCCACTGCAATGGGGTGTCCTGCTGTTCCTCGGGCTGGTCAGCACTGCCCTGGGCATTTACTGGTGGAACAAGGGCGCCTGCCTGGTGCATGGCGGAACCCTGGCGGTGATGAACAACCTGCATGTGCCGGTAGGATTGTTGCTGAACCTGCTGATCTGGAACCAGCATGAGCCGCTGGGCCGCCTGGCCTTGGGTGGTTTGGTGATTCTGGGGGCGGTGTGGATAAGTCGATTGGGCGTAAAGCCAGCGCCTGGCGTACAGTCTGCGACGTAATGGGCCAAGGGCATGCGTGAGCGGCAATGAAAGTCTGCTATCGAAAAGAACGGTGTGGGGGCGGCAGAGTGGACAAGATTGATGAACTGATCATTGCAGCCTTGAAGGATGACTCCCGAGTCAGCCTTGCGCAATTGGCGCGGCAAGTTCACAAGTCTCGAACCGCCGTGGAGTCGCGCGTTCAAAAGCTGATTGAAAAAGGCATCATCCTGGGCTTCACCATCAACGTCGCGGAGGGCGATGAGACCCTGCAAGCGGCGTTCCTGATGCTGACGCTCAATGGCAGCAATTGCCATCTGGTGTTTCCGAAGATCCAGCAGTTCAGCCAGGTGGTGCATGCCTATTCACTGTTTGGCGACGTGGACATGATGCTCGACGTTCGGTACAGGAGCTTTGAAGAACTGATGGTCTTCAAGGACAGCCTGCTGAAGATCGAGCATGTGAAAGAAGTCGTGGTCAATCCCGTGCTGAAGGCCTGGCGTTAGGCGCCGGCCACAATAGCCCTATCTGCTGGACCTATGCTTCAGGCGTGATCGCGAACGGTTTCAAGAAAATGATGGCTCAGGTTCGGCATTTTCTGACGCAGGGTGTCCACGAGTTCTTCGATGACCGCCTGGTTGAATTGGAACGATGTGTCGTCATGCCCCAGGATCACCACCAACAACCTCGACGAGTCTTTCGTCAGCCGGAAGTCATGGGCATCGGCATCCACCTTGCCGATGCTCGCCAACGGCACATCACCGCAGGTATAGACGATATCGCCAACGGGAATCGTGATGGCCTTCTTGGCGAACAGTGGGCGTAGCACCCTCGGCTTATCCGAGCGCATCACGTAGATGTCGTCCTTCTGATGATAGGTGTGCACGCCAATGCTGACCCCATGCCGGATCGCGACCGCGTTATAGGCGTCGACGATGTTGTTGATGGGATACACGCCTTTGGCGATGAAGCGTCGCAGCAGCTTTTCGTTGGCACTGACGGTATTTTCATAGCCGAGTTTTTTGAGCTGCCTGGCAAACCCTTCGTACACGACGTTCGAGTCCAGCTCGTTAAGGCGCGAGGCCACGTGGTTCAGGTTACTTTGCAGTACCCCGACGAAGCTCTGGTCATCCGAGACGGTGATGTCTTCGATAACGGCGGCGCACGCATTATTGATGCCCAGCTCACAGGCTGACTTTCTGATGATCAAACGACTTTTCATAACCTTAGCCCCACAGTGTTTTTCGCAGGTTGACGGTACTGACGTCCAGTTGCTGCGCCGAAGGACTTTGCAGCCAGAACAGCCCCGGACAGGTGGCGAAGTCGATCGTGACCGGCGTGGTATCGCCGGCGCTGATGAAATAACGGTGCCCGCAATAGGCCTCGTCTGCCTGGGCGCTTTGTATGGCCTGGGGTGAGGGAAGATCGAAGGTATGGCGTTCATCGGAGCAGAAAAAACCGATCCGGCCATGGCTGATCTGGCTGACCGCATCGGCCTGGGGGCGTGGGTGGCCGAGGTAGCTGTCGATCGACAGTGACAGCAAGTCGGGGTGATACACCTGCTGGAACAGCAGGGGCGCGATGCCCCCGTGCAAGCGACCGCCGGCCTCGATCATCACCGGCCCGGCCTCAGACCAGATGATTTCCATGTGAATCGGCCCCACCCGCACGCCCAGGGCCGCTGCCGCCTGGCGGGCGTAATCGGTCAGCGGTTGCAGTTCTGCAGCCCGAGGGTCGAGGGTGTCGAGGCTTTCGTAGACAAACATGCTGCCGTTCTTCTGGATCTTGGTGTACTTGCAGACGCTGGCAACGATGTAGGTGCCGTCAAAGGCGACCATATCCACCACGTACTCCGGTCCCGCGATGAACGACTGCACGATAAAACCGAGGTTGACTTCGCCCAGGTCGTTTTTCTGCTGCCAGGCCGCGTTTTTCAAGGCGGTCTCCACTTCGCGCTTGCCCCGGGCAAACACCACCCCTTCGGTGGCGGCCGAGTTCAGCGGCTTGACCACATAGGTGGCCGCCTCGTCGAGTTTGGCCAGCACTTCACCGATGCGGCTCGGTGAGCTCAGCAGGTGCGAATCGATGTGAGCCAACTGGTATTTTTTCAGCGCCTGCTGCATTGAGAACTTGTTGCGCCGCAGGTCGCTGGTGATACGACTGTTGCCTGGGATGTCGAGCAGCTCCGTCAGGTAGTCCGTGAGGTAGATCGCGGTTTCGCAACCGGCGATCACGGCGCTCGGTGACAAGGTTTCCAGGGTGATCAACAGGCTCTCTTCCCAGGCATACACCTCATGGAAGTTTTCTGTGATCAGGTCGTTGGTGAAGTGTTCAGGCAAGGCGCGTGTGGAGATCACGGCGATGCACCGTATGCCCTGCGCATTGAGCAAGGGCGCGTAGAGTTTGCCCGTGGAGAACGGGTCAACGATCAGTACGGTTTTCACGTCGTGCATTCCTTATTCCGTGGTGGCGGTGGGCGCGGCGGCCGGGGTCAGGTTCCACGCCAGTACGGCGGTGGCCAACAGGCCGGCGGAGACGACCATCAACAGGCGGGCGCCTTCGAGTCCGAGAAATCCGGAGGTGGTGAAGAACGTCAGGATCATAGGTGCCGAGCCACTGACCAGCAGGTAGTAGAGCGAACTTTTGGCCGCGATCACGTCAGCTACCCGGGCGTTGGGCGCCGACTCGATCAGGGTTTTACGCAACTGGATCCGCAGGCTGTTGATGCAAAAACCCAGCAGGAAGGCCGCGGCCATCATCACGTAGAGGTTCTGGAAGTAGACGATTGCCACGTCCGCCAGTATCACCAGCGCGATGGCCCCGTAGCTGTTGAGCTTGATGCGCGGCAACACGGCGGCGCTGAAGGCGCCCAGGCCTGCCAGGCCACTGGCGACGCCAAACAGGGTGGCATTCCACTCATTGAGCTTTTGAAAAACGATGGGCACCAGGCTGTTGAACGCGCCGATATGGAAACCGATCATGCTCAACACGATGATCAGGATGTAGAGGTTGCGCGGCAGGTCCAGCGGACGCGCAGTGGAGGGCCCTGTGGCCTGTTCGGCGGCGTGCTCGTTGGGGTTGTCGGCCACCAGGAGGATGGCCGCGAGCGAGAGAATCGCCGCCAGGCTGATGATCTGCAGCGTCTGGTTGACCGAAAACACATCCACGATCAACCCGCCCAGGAGCGCACCGCCGAAGGCACCGATCTGTATGGAGGTTTGCATCAACCGCGCGCAGGTATCGCTGTCGGTGAGGCCGGCCAGCACCAGCTTGGTATTTTTCGATTCCAGGGTGCTGATGGTGAAGTAGTCGGTGACGCCCACCACGAACGCGATGGCCAGGAAGCCGATCGGTAGCAGGGCGGCCTGGGTAAACGACAGCCCCAGTACCGCGGCGAAGGCCGCCAGGCGAATGTACAGCAGCCGTTTCAGGCTGAGTTCAATGGTAAAGAACCGGCCGATGTATTGCTCGCATAAATACGGCACTACAGTCGCCACGCACAAGGTGGCGCCGACCAGGAATGTTGAGCCGGTGGTCTCCAGGCCGAACCAGACCATCGCGATGACAATCGCCATGTCGAGGCCGGTGAAGAGGGTCACGATTGAATAGAACGCGGTCAGTGTCGATTTAGTATTCATGGGCTTCATCAGTCGTAACGGGAGATTTTAAGCAGCGGCACACAGCGCTCGGTGTCGCCGACGACGGTGCTTATCTGGTTTCTGACGCGCACAGTGGGCAGCGCCTTTTTTTCCAGGTTGCAGACCTTGTAGGCGTTGTCGTGCCAGGGACAGATCACACTTTGGCCGTCGCCTGTCACTTCGCCCATATGCAGCGGGCCGCCACGATGGGGGCACGCGGTGGGCAGCAATTGCGTCGAATACGCATGACGCTTGAGAAAGTAGGTTCTTTCCTCCACGGCCACATAGTTGGCGTGGTTGAGATTCAGGCTGATGGCTTTCATTGGGTTGCCCACTCAGATGGCGGTGACGGTGTACGTGCAGGACGGGCTGGTGATGCGGGTGCCATGCAGCATTCCCTTGGGAATCACCACGCCTTCGCCGGCCTTGAGGCGCACCGTCAGTTCGGGGCTGGCGACAAACTCCAGCTCGCCTGATTCGACCCAGAACAGTTCGTCATTCGGGTGGGTATGCAGCACCGACAACTCGTGTTCAGGCTCGGTAATCCTCAGGTCCACGGGTTTGTGGCCCTGGAGCGCCGCTGCCTGTGCCCGATGCTCATCGAACGCGTCATGCCATTTGATATGGGCATACAACTCTTCGTCGGCGATGTCCTGAAGCAGCCTGAACTCTTCAAAGCCGCGAATAAGGTCGGGGATGATCTTGGTGCCGAACTGCTTGATCATGGGAATGATCAGGCGCTGGAGGGCCATTCTTCCGTGGTGCACATCGATGTGGGCATGCTCATCGAAATAGTCCGTGGAGACGCTGCCGTTGAAGATGGTCTTGATCGCGCGTGACTGGTGCTTGGTCGTCAGGGCCAATGTGGCTTCGGTGTAGTACATGGCGCCGATATAGCGGAACAGCTCGCCATGGTTGGCCGATACGTAGTGGAAGTAGTTGGTCAGCGACAGCGACGCCGGGGTATAGAACTGCCAGTAATGGTGCACGTGATGGGACATGCCCATGTCCTGGAGCATGTCTTCAAAAATGGTGCTGTGTTTCTTTTTGTCGACGCCGTAGCCGTACTCGTCGATCAGGATCTTGAACAATTCGCTGGTGTACACGCCGCTGTTACCCAGCACGTTGCGGGCCATGGCCGACGCTTCACTGAGGAAGTCTCCTGCGCATTGCGTCATGAAAAACCTGGCGGCACGTTCGGGGTGGCGGCTGGTGGTCAGCACTTCATGGAGTTTGGATTCGGACTGGGCGACGTCATCCAATACTTTATCGGTGTGGGCGATAAAAGAGTCCAGGCACCAAGGGCCGTTGATATGCACTTCTTCCTTGAGCCAGTTGTACAGGTAGTGTTCCAGCAACGGGCGGATCTTTTTGCCACTGGCCGCATGCTGCGGATCATAGAAGCGCTTGAACGCCTTGAAGTCCAGTTCCAATGGCGGCTTGGGCAAGAAGACCAGGTCTTGCTCGTAGATATTCAATAACAACCGTTGCGCCAATAGATGCTGACTGTTTGAAAGCTGGTCGCTGGTCAGGCAGGTGGTGATGATTGAATCGGTTACGTCCTGCGGCCGCGAAGGTCGCTGGTAGGGGCTTTGGGTATAAAAGTCGCAGGGTTGAGCAAAGGCGCCAGCACCACAATATTGGGTCAATGCTTCGGCATTCGAGCTTAATACAAAGTCTGCTGCATTATCGGAAAGCTGAGTTGTCCATAACATGAGGTGGGCCTTTTGCTGGCGTTGTTTGATGGCCAGATGCTAAGGCGTTGGTTTTTTTTAAAACAGATTAGAAATAGTGCGCGCAAGTAGTGAAATTCACTAAAGGTATAGGAAGAATTTTCTTTATGGGGTAAGTCGGTTGAATAATCGGCAGCAGCGGCTACACATAGTTGCCAGCTTTTATTGTGGGGGGGCGTCAGCGGTGGCTCAAGTTGCACGTGAACTTGCCGCCTTATCAGTGGTGTATTGGATCAATACCGTTCCAACGCTTCTCGCACCTTCCGGCGAGGCGCTTGCCAGCCCCTCGCCGGTATTGTTGTCAGTACTCCGGGGTTTCCGCGGTTCGGGTATTGTGTGCCAGCGCCAGTATCCCGGTGCGCAGATCGGTGCCGCTGGGTTGCTGGTACAGGTTCAGTCCGAACTCCGGCAATACGGCCAGCAGGTAGTCGAAGATATCCCCCTGGATCCGCTCATAATCGGCCCATACGGTGGTGCGTGTGAAGCAGTAGATCTCGAGCGGCACGCCCTCGGCGGTGGTTTGCATCTGGCGCACCATGCAGGTCATGTTCGGCTGGATGTCCGGATGGCTTTTGAGGTAGGCCAGGGCATACGCGCGGAAGGTGCCGAGGTTGGTCATGCGCCGGCGGTTGGCCGACAGTTGCGCGCTGTGACCCTGGGCTTCGTTCCAGGCCTTGAGTTCGGCCTGCTTGCGCCCGATGTAGTCGGTGAGCAGGTGCACTTGAGTCATGCGCACTTCTTCATCGTCACGCAGGAAGCGCACGCCGCTGGCATCGATAAACAGGCTGCGCTTGATGCGTCGCCCACCGGAGGCCTGCATGCCGCGCCAGTTTTTGAACGACTCGGACATCAGGCGCCAGGTCGGGATGGAGACGATGGTCTTGTCGAAGTTCTGCACCTTGACCGTGTGCAGGGTGATGTCCACCACGTCGCCGTCAGCGCCGACCTGGGGCATTTCGATCCAGTCGCCGACGCGCAGCATGTCGTTGCTGGTGAGCTGCACGCTGGCGACGAACGACAGCAGGGTGTCCTTGTAGACCAACAGGATCACTGCCGACATGGCGCCCAGGCCTGACAGCAGCAACAGTGGTGAACGGTCAATCAATGTGGCGACGATGATGATCGCGCCAAACACGAACAGCACCATTTTCGCCAACTGCACATAACCTTTGATCGAGCGGGTACGCGCGTGTTCGGTGCGGGCGTAGATGTCCAGCAGGGCGTTGAGCAGCGCGCTCAGGGCCAGCACCAGGAACAGGATGGTCAATGCCAGGGCCACGTTGCCGATAAACAGGATCGCGGTCTTGCTCAGGGCGGGCACCAGGTACAGGCCGAACTGGATCACCAGCGAGGGCGTCATCTGCGCCAGGCGATGGAAGACTTTGTTGTGCCGCAGGTCGTTGAGCCAGTGCAGCGCCGGTTGCCGGCCGAGCAATTTGACGGCGTGGAGGATCAGGTAACGGGCCACCCGCCCGAGCAGCAGGGCCACCACCAGCAACACCAGGAAACCGAGGCTGGCATGCAGCAGCGGGTGTTCGTCGAGGGTGCCCCAAAGGTCTTGGACGTTGAGCCAGAGCTGTTTGATATCCATGGATGAAACCGATTCTTCTGTAAGACAAGACGGCGCGATTAGAGCATTTAAGTGCAACAAAGTTGATGCCGTGGACAAATACTCTGACAAAAAAGCAATTGATTAGCGCCGTTCGCGTAAAGACACTCGGTTTGGACGCCCGAAACCGGTACCCTATGCAGCTGATTTTTTGTATTTCTTCGAGGTAGCACCCGTGTTTTCCCAATTCGCCCTGCACGAACGCCTGCTCAAAGCCGTGGCCGAGCTGAAATTTGTCGAGCCTACGCCTGTGCAAGCAGCGGCCATCCCGCTCGCGCTCGAAGGGCGTGACCTGCGGGTGACGGCTCAAACCGGGAGTGGCAAGACCGCCGCTTTCGTCCTGCCGATTCTCAATCGCCTGATCGGCCCGGCCAAAGTCCGCGTCAGCATCAAGACCCTGATCCTGCTGCCAACCCGCGAGCTGGCCCAGCAAACCTTGAAGGAGGTCGAGCGCTTCTCGCAGTTCACCTTCATCAAGTCCGGCCTGATCACCGGTGGCGAAGACTTCAAGGTCCAGGCCGCCATGCTGCGCAAGGTGCCGGACATCCTGATCGGTACGCCGGGCCGCATGATCGAGCAACTCAACGCCGGTAACCTTGACCTCAAGGAAGTCGAAGTGCTGGTACTCGACGAAGCCGACCGCATGCTCGACATGGGCTTTGCCGACGACGTGCAGCGCCTGGTGGCTGAATGCGTGAATCGCCAGCAGACCATGCTGTTCTCCGCCACCACCGGCGGTTCGACCCTGCGTGACATGGTCGCCAAGGTCCTGAACAACCCTGAGCACCTGCAGGTCAACAACGTCAGCGACCTGAACGCCACCACGCGCCAGCAGATCGTCACCGCTGACCACAACGTGCACAAGGAACAGATCCTCAACTGGCTGCTGGCCAACGAGACCTATCAGAAGGCCATCGTGTTCACCAACACCCGCGCTGCCGCAGACCGCATATACGGTCGTCTGGTGGCCCAGGACTACAAGGCGTTCGTGCTGCACGGCGAGAAAGACCAGAAGGACCGTAAACTGGCCATTGACCGCCTCAAGGCCGGCGGCGTGAAGATCCTGGTCGCCACCGACGTTGCCGCGCGCGGCCTGGACGTGGACGGCCTGGACATGGTCATCAACTTCGACATGCCACGCAGCGGCGACGAGTACGTGCACCGTATCGGCCGTACGGGGCGTGCCGGCAACGATGGCCTGGCGATTTCGCTGATCTGCCACGGCGACTGGAACCTGATGTCGAGCATCGAGCGCTACCTCAAGCAGTCGTTCGAGCGCCGCACCATCAAGGAGGTCAAAGGCACCTACACCGGGCCGAAAAAGGTCAAGGCGTCGGGCAAGGCGGTTGGCGTGAAGAAGAAAAAGACCGACGCCAAGGGCGACAAGAAAAAGGCCGGTGCCAAGTCGCCGACCAAGCGCAAGATCGCCAACCGGCCGAAGACCGACAACCTCTCGCTCGTCAGCAAGGACGGCATGGCGCCGCTCAAGCGTCGCAAGCCAGAAGCACCCGCTGCCGAGTAAGGCTTGAGGGATGTGAAAAAACCGGACGTTGTCCGGTTTTTTTATAACCTCAGTTTTTCGCTTTGGCGGCAGCTTCTTTCAATTCCTTGAGCCGGGCGTCGATCAACTGGCACTTGTCGGGGAACTCTGCGCTTTCAGTATCCAGGTCCATCTTCTGCAGCTCGTCGTTCATCTCCTTGGCCTTGGTCGGGTTCTGCTCAGTGAGTTTGGCCACTTCCTGGGCCAACTGCTCGCGCTTGGCCGTGGCCTCTTCCGGGGTGCAGGCCCAGGCGGGCAGGGCGGTGAGCAGCGTGGCGGCGATGGCCAGGTTTTTCAGGGTTTTCATGATCGGACCTCCTTGGCGGTGATGCTCAGTTGAGGTGGTGAACGTCTGGAAAGTTCAGAGAAATGACGTCCGTCGGTTGGTCTGAACGGCCACAGGCGCGCAGGGTCACTCCTACAGGCAGGCTACTTTCCTTAGGCCTGCAGGAGGAATCAGGATGACGACTTACAATTGGGATCTGATCGAACGTCTGCTGCACGAAGTGCAGAACGGCGAAGGCAGTTTTGCCCCGCGCAAATACGCCGAGCAGGAAGCGGCCGAGAAGGCCACGGCGGGCGAATCCACGGGCAATCTGGATGCGTTGAAAAAGACGGCTGCCGATTACGAGGCGCTGTTGTTCAAGCGTGGGTTTATCGAGTCGCGCCCTGAGGAAGAAGGCGGCAATGGTGAGAATTTCATTCTGACCGCACTGGGTGCGCAGCTATTGGCGCTGATCGACAGCTCCATCCCGGGCAATGATCACCCGCGTCAGGTGCTGGATGAGCAGGCGGATGCGTTGGACCCCGCGACTTTTTCCGAAGTGGCTTCGAAGGCGCAGATTGCCTGAGCGGGCACCTCCCACATTAATTCGCAGCGGCCTTGAGGCATTTAAGTGCTTTGAAGTCGCTGCGTACGCCGTCGATTTTCTGCGTTAATTTCAGGCGCTGCTGTACGGTACTTTCGGCCACCAAGTCGACGATCAGACTGCGCGCAGCGGCTTCGGTCTGTGCATAAGCGGCGCGGTACTCCGGTGTCCACAGGCTTTCGCGGTCTACCAGCAATTGCTGCATCTTCTGCGGGAAGTCGGTGTCGTGGCGCTGCTGCACGGCGTCGATGAATTGTGCCTGCCAGTGGGCACGGTTGCCGATCCACTGCTCGTTCTGCTCGCCCAGGCTGATGGACCAGGCCATCACCCGGTTTTTCTGGCTATCGCTCAGCGGCCCCATCCACGCATTCAGGCGCTTGTTCATGCGCTCGGCGCGGTCCTGGATCTGCTTGGCCAGCGGCGGCTTAAGATAGTCGTCCTGGCGTTTGCGCAGGTCCTTGGCCAGGGCATCGTTCATGTCGTTGACCTGTTGGTCATCCAGCCCTTGTAACAATTCGATCGCCGACGGTGTGATTTCCCGCGCCACTTCGGCAATTGCCTGCTTGGCCTCAACCGTGCGGGTTTGCAGCGCTGCATCGGTGACCTGGTTGCTCTCGACCATTGCTTGCAGGCGGTCGAGCCAGTCGAGGTAACCCGGCAATTGTGTGGTGCAGTGCCAGGCCAGGTGTTCCTTGAGTGTGTCGTTGAACCAGCTCTTCTGCCCGGCATTCATGTCCAAGTAGTCGTTGAGGGTCCAGGGGATGATCACGTCCAGGTTGCGATAGGCCAGGCCCACGCGGTTGCAGCCCGCGAGCACCAGGCTCAGGGTCAGGAATACCACCAGCAGTTTGAGCCGATGCAGCATGGGCGTGTCCTTGCGCAGAGGGAGTTAATGCATGTGAACCCGCGGCGCACGCGACAGTTCAGCCCATCAATAAAACGACCGCATCGCCTTCAAGGTCAACAGGCCATCGCATTGCGAATTGTGTCCGGAATAGGCCGAGCAATCGCCGCCGCTGAGGCTGGAATCGCTGTAGATCAGGTCCAGGTCGATGCCCTTCCAGGCGCGGGAGAACTGTATCGACCAGTCGCTGAAGCTGCTGATGGACCCCCCCTCCACTGAGGTCGGGGTGCCCAGTTGATGGGTGGTGTATTTCATACTGACGCCGATGCCGAAGGGCTGGGTGCCGCTGAGGTCGGCGAACAGGGTGCTGTCCTGGCGGTCCGGGTCGTTGCTGAAGGAAGCGCCGAAGCGATTGCCCAGCAGGTTGAGGCCGCCGTAGAGCTCCTGGCTGTCGAGGGGGCTGAGCTTGGGGTAGCTGTAGTGGATCAGACCGACTTCGTAGCCCAGTGTCCGGTCGAAAGGGTGCTTGAATCCCATATACGAATCGACTTCAAGAGTGCTGGCCGGCGACAGGCCCATGTTCGGAGAAAACTGGCCAAAGTACAGGCCGCTGTCATGACTCAGGTCCAGCCCGCCATGAAATGAGTCACTGCCCGGCGAGGTCGGCTTGACCAGGCCTTGGGCCATGCTGCGGCTGGGGGTGGTGCCCAATTTCAGGTCGAAGTCGCCCAGTTCACGCTGGAAAATCTGCGCTTCGGCGAGAGGGCTGGCCGCCAGGATACTGGCCACGAAAATGCAGCGTTTAAGCATGCTTCACTCCATGAAAAGCGAGGAGCAGTAACGGAGAAATAGGGCAGATGCCCGTGCTAGACGTGTGCAAGCATACCGGCGAATCTCAGGAGGTGAGGCCCGTTCGTCGATTTGCACGTTCTGAAGGTGATGCGAGAGGGTATTTCGGGCTCTAGTCCTAGCGCCTTGAAGGTAAGACGCTTAGGGACCAGATGTGCTGCGCGGTATTACTTTTTACCCAGGCTGATCTGCTTGGACGGGCCGAAAGTCTGGCCGCTCACGCCCTTGGCAATTTGCTGGATTTCGCCACCGGACTTGAGGAAAGCAGCAATCTGGCTGTTGATCGATTCGCTGGTTTCAACGGCGGGAGCTGGCTTTGCTTTGCTGTTGGATGCTTTTACACGCATGGCGGCCACTAACCTGTAGAAAATTAACTTGGCCAGGCATCGTACAGGAAATACTTGACAATTGCTTGGTAAATATCCCCCGGGAATAAAAGCAGCGGCTGAAAACAGCCAAAGTTTATCTTTGAAATTAGCCCCTAACTTCCTGTTTTAACTCGAAACCACGGGCTGAGCCGGCACGGGTGGCGTGGCAAAATTCAGCCGAATGATCGGACGAGCGGGGCGGTGCCACTGGAACGCCAGATAAACCCGCGATTTTTCAGGCGCGCGCGCGTGGCAGGCGCAACTCGGGTAGAATGCCGCCCACGCAATGAGGGTATTGGAAATGGCTTTAGTCGGGCGCTACAACAGCTTGCAAGTGGTTAAACACACTAACTTTGGTTTGTACCTCGATGGTGCGCAAGATGGCGAAATCCTCTTGCCTAATCGGTATATCCCCAAGGATATTCCCAGTGAAGATGAAGATTGGCTTAACGTTTTCATTTATCTGGACAGCGATGACAAACTTATCGCCACTACCGAAAAACCGAAAGTTCAAGTTGGCGAATTTGCCAGTTTGAAAGTCGTGGAAGTCAACAGCATTGGCGTGTTCCTCGACTGGGGTTTGCCAAAGGATCTGTTGCTCCCGTACTCGGAAGAAAAACGTCAGATGACCGCCGGTGAATACTGCGTGGTGCATGTCTATCTCGACAAACACACCAAGCGTATTACCGCCACCGCGCGCCTTGACCGCTACCTGGACAAGACGCCGGCCAACTACGTCGTGGGCCAGGAAGTCGACCTGCTGGTCGCCGAAGCCACCGACATGGGCTTCAAGGCGATCATCAACAACAAGCACTGGGGCCTGATCCACAAGAACGAAGTGTTCAAGTTCCTGCGCCCGGGCAAGGAAGAGAAAGGCTTTATCAAAGAGATCCGCGCCGATGGCAACATCAGCCTGAGCCTGCAACCGGTTGGCCAGGAAGCGGCCTCCAGCCTCAACTCGAAGATCCTCGCCAAGTTGCGTGAAAACAACGGCAGTTTGCCGGTCAGCGACAAGAGTGACCCGGCGGTGATCAGCAACTTGTTTGGCGTGAGCAAAGGCAACTTCAAGAAGGCCATTGGTGCGCTTTACAAGCAGGGCCAGATCGTGATTCACGCGGATCGCATTGAACTAAGCTGAGTGCGCTTTGCTCTCTGTAGGAGCGAGCTTGCTCGCGAAAAAGGTACATCCGACACCGTGATGCGCCTGGAATGTTTTCGCGAGCAAGCTCGCTCCTGCAGAGGCTGCATCAATGCCCAAGAAGTCTGTCTTCGCCTACCTCGGCACCTTGCTTGCCTTCCTGATCCTCGACGGCCTCTGGCTCGGTGTCCTCATGGGCCCGACCTACAAATCCCTGCTGGGCCCGCTGATGCTTGATCAGCCTCGCCTGTTGCCCGCCGTGCTGTTCTATCTCTTGTATGTCCTCGGTTGCGTGGTGTTCGTGGTCTTGCCCAGCGCCAGTTGGCAACGCGCGGCCCGACTGGGTGCGTTGCTGGGCCTGGTGGCCTACGGCACCTACGACCTGAGCAACTGGGCCACGCTGCAAGGCTGGTCTGGCGGATTGGCGATGATGGACATGGCCTGGGGCACCTTCCTCACAGCGGCGTGCTGCACGGTCGGGTACTTGTGTGCACATCGGGTGCACCGATGATTGTGTACAGGATTGATCTGCACCGTTGCTGAGCGCAATCCTCGTTACTAAACCTCCGTATACCCGTTTGGATCGCCGTTGCAGAGGGATTGTGTTCTATTGGCACGTATTCTGCTGACTATCTCGTATACAAACCAGGCCGCCTCCCGTATGCACCCCGTGACGGAAGCGCAGGCCGGTATTACGAGGAGCCCAGCGATGATCGAACAATTGCCCGAAGGCTATAGCCCACGCCTTTACAACCAGGACCTTGGCCCACTGCCGCAAAAGTGGACCTGGTACAACATCTTTGCCTTCTGGATGAGTGACGTGCACAGCGTGGGTGGCTATGTGTTCGCCGCCAGTCTGTTCGCCCTGGGGCTGGCCAGTTGGCAGGTGTTGATTGCCTTGCTGGCAGGCATTTGCATCGTGCAATTGATTGCCAACCTGGTGGCCAAGCCCAGCCAGCAGGCCGCCGTGCCCTATCCAGTGATCTGCCGGTTGGCGTTTGGTGTGTTCGGCGCGAATATTCCCGCGGTGATTCGCGGCCTGATTGCGGTGGCTTGGTACGGAATTCAGACCTACCTGGCGTCGAGTGCCTTGATCATTGTGGTACTGCGCTTTTTCCCACAGATGGCGGTGTATGCAGAGCCGCATTTTGCTGGCCTGTCTTACCTGGGTTGGTTTGGTTTCCTCAGTTTATGGGTGTTGCAGGCGGCCGTGTTCTGGGCCGGCATGGAGTCCATTCGCCGCTTTATCGATTGGGCGGGGCCGGTGGTCTACGCGGTGATGTTTGCCCTGGCCGGCTGGATCGTGTGGAAGGCAGGGTGGGCGAATATCAGTTTTACCCTGTCGGAAAAATCCCTGTCGGGTTGGCAGGCGGTCGGTCAGGTGATCGTGGCGACGGCGCTGGTGGTGTCGTACTTTTCCGGGCCGACCCTGAATTTCGGTGATTTCAGCCGTTACTGCCGCAGTATGCAGGATGTGCGGCGCGGCAACTTCTGGGGCCTGCCGGTGAACTTCCTGGCGTTTTCCCTGGTGACCGTGGTCATCGTCTCGGGCACCTTGCCGGTGTTTGGTGAAATGCTCCATGACCCGATCGCGACCGTCTCGCGTATTGATAACAGCATGGCGGTGCTGCTCGGCGCTTTTGCCTTTGTCACGGCCACCATTGGCATCAACATTGTCGCCAACTTCGTTTCCCCGGCGTTCGACTTCGCCAACGTCGCACCGAGCAAAATCAGCTGGCGCGCCGGCGGCATGATCGCCGCCGTGGCTTCGATCTTCATCACCCCGTGGAACCTGTTCAATAACCCGCTGATGATCCACTACACCCTGGATATTCTCGCGGCCTTTATCGGCCCGTTGTTCGGGATTTTGCTGGTGGACTTCTACCTGATCAAAAAGCAGAAGATCGACGTGGACGCGCTGTTCGATGACAGCCCGAGCGGGCGCTACTACTTCGATGGCGGTGTGAACTGGACGGCGGTCAAGGCGTTGGTGCCTGCGACACTGGTGGGTGTCGCGATCACCTTCACGCCGGCGTTGCAGGGCATGGCTAACTTTGCCTGGTTTACCGGTTGCTTCCTGGGTGGGCTGTTTTTCCTGGTGTTGGCGCGGCGAGAGCAGGTTCGCGCGCCGGCACCGTTGGTCGCGGGCTGACCAACACCCCTCCTGCCGCTAACAGGCCTGCACCGGCGATCACCAGCGCGGGTTGCAGGCCACCGCTCAGGTGGCTGCTCACCGACGCCAGCAACGGTCCACTCAATTGGCCGATGGCAAAGCTGGCGGTCAACAGCCCGGTGTTGCGCTGATAGCCGTGGGGCGCAATCTCCCGCAGGCGCGCCATCACCAACTGCATGCAGGCCAGGAATGGCGCGCCGCACAGCAACACCCCCAGCGCCAGCCCCCAACCGTTACCCAACAGGCAGGCGAATACGCCGGCCGCTTGCAGCCACAACGTAGTCATCAGCCAGCGACGGGTGGTGTCCGGGTCCTTGGGACGCAGGCTTGCGACCACCACGCCAATCGCCGCCGCCAAACCAAAGCAGGGCCAGAACAGATCGGCCTGCCAGGCGCCCTTGAATTGCGCGCTGGCCATTTGTGACAGGAACGTCGCGGGAATGATGTAGCCCAGGCCGAACAACACATAGATCCAGCACAGGTGGGTAGTGCTGCCGTTGCTGGCCGTGTCGGCGTGGCTTGCAACAGGCGCAGTAACGGCGGACGGCTGGGGCAGGAAGGGCAAGATTGCCAGTAGCATCACCAGCGCCACCCCACCATAGATCAGCCACAACGTTGCAGAGCTCTGGTCCAACAGGTTGGAGCCCAGCGCGAGTAACCCGGTCAGCACAATCCCCAGCCCCGGCCCGGCAAACACCAGGGCACCCAGGCGTGCACGCCCGGCGGCAATCGCCAGCGGCTGGCTCAGGCTGGTGATCATCACCAGTGCCCAGGCACTCGCAACGCCGGTTCCGAAACGCAGCAGCAAGTGCGGCCAGAACCCATGGGCCCAGTACGACGCCAGGGTCAGCAACACGCACAACCATAGCCCGCCATACAGGCGACCCCGCACATGGTGATGGCTGCGCGCAAAAATCGAATCCACCGCGCCCACGAAGTAGCCCAGGTAATTGGCCGCCGCGATCAGTCCGGCGCCGGTCAGGTCGATCTGTCCTTCACTGAGCAAGTGGGGCATTTGCGGGGTGAGGGCGAAGCGGCCGATGCCCATGGCCATCATCAGGGCGATAAAGCTGGCGAGTAACCGGATGGGGGGTGACATGGTCAGGTGTCCTGCTGGTAAGCGAATACCGTCAGGCTAAAGCGGATTGACTTTCTGTAAAAATGAATAATAGTGAGCAACTTGTTCAGTTTTGGAGAAAGGTGTGGAATTCAGTCAATTGCGGATTTTCCAGGCCGTCGCGGAAGAGGGCTCCATCACCCGCGCTGCCGAGCGCCTGCATCGAGTACCGTCGAACTTGTCGACCCGGCTCAAGCAGATGGAAGAACAGCTGGGCGTGGAGTTGTTTGTGCGCGAACGCCAGCGCTTGCAGCTTTCTCCGGCAGGCAAGGTATTGCTGGACTACAGCACCCGTCTGCTGGCGCTTCACGATGAAGCCCATGGCGCCGTGCAAGGCGGGCAACCGGCCGGCGATTTTGTACTGGGCAGCATGTACAGCACGGCTGCGGTGCATTTGCCGAAGTTGTTGGCGCGTTATCACAAGGCGTACCCGATGGTTAACTTGCAGGTGCAATCGGCGCCCAGCGGTGAATTGCTCGAAGGGTTGATTACCGGGCGCCTGGATGCTGCTTTTGTGGACGGGCCCATCACTATCGCCTCGTTGGACGGTGTAGCCCTGTGCGAAGAACGCCTGGTGCTCATATGCGAAGCCGACCATCCGCCGGTGCGCGGGCCACAAGACGTTGCGGGCCGTTCGGTGTTCACTTTCCGCCGCAGCTGTGCCTATCGCACGCGCCTGGAAACCTGGTTTTCCCACGAGCACGTCGCCATGGGGCGAGCGATTGAGATCGAGTCTTATCAAGGCATGCTTGCCTGTGTCATCGCCGGTTCTGGTGTGGCGCTGATGGCCGAATCCATGCTCGACAGCTTGCCGGGCAAGGACAGCGTGTCCGTTCATCCGCTGACAGGGCATTTTGCCACTGCGACCACCTGGCTGATGTGGCGAAAGGGTATGCTCGGCGCTAACCTCAATGCATGGATCGACCTGCAGCAAGAAGGCAGGGCCGAGGTCCTGCAAGACGCACGTGCGATTGCTTGAACGATCCGTCAGGATTTGGACCAATTCAGTAATAGTTCGTTGTGGTTTCGTTCAAGCAATACGTAGGACTTAGGGCTACTATCAGTGTAGGAAAAGGCGACAGAACTTGCGCCTACCAGCATTACCCTCAAAGGGGGCAAACCATGAAAGAGAAAATTCAAAACTGGCTCCACGACCTCGGCGTTGCGCTGGGCCTGATCGAGCCACCGCTGCAACCGGTGCCCATTCGTACCGATGACGAGCAGCGTCGTCCTCGCCGCAGATAATCTCCGGTCGAAGCAGGATTAAAGGTGGGAGCGGGCTTGCTCGCGAATGCGGTGTGTCAGTTAACGGAATGATTGACTGATCCAGCGCTTTCGCGGGCGAGCCCGCTCTCACAGTTTGTTTTGCACCAGTCCTATCTCCCGCCGCCCGAGTCACCCCTCGCGATAACCCCCTCACTCCACAACACTCACTCGCCCCAGGTGATCTGAACAATCGTTCCGATGGAAGCGTCTGCTTCCAGGAGATGTCTGTTGTTCCTCTGTGACACGGGGAGTAGTCCGAATCTATGCAGGTCAGTCAGGCTTTTGACTTTCAAGTGTCGGAATCAGGCTACTTGTTCATCAGAAACGGCTGGCTTATTCAATTCAAACGATGAGCGTAGGTTGAGTTCCTCAAGGGCATTTTAATAACGCCCCACCCTTCATTGAATGGCTCTCTGCGAGGCATTAGTCAGTCAGAATTGCTGGAGACACAGCTATGAGGCTCTCTTCCATTCCGCCAGTCGCCGCGTCCCTTATCGCCATAACCGGAAATATCCTGCATCTCGCACCGGTGTCGAGAGCCTGGAAGGCTCACGCACCCAGCAATGTAGTGTTCTTTCCCCCGACATTGACCAAACACGATCTGCTCATACAGATCGGGATCCTGAGGTTCGGATCAAGGTATTGGATCGACAGGGTCCGAGGCCGGACACTCTCGGCAAAGCCTGTTCCGACAGTCGAGTGTACTTTGGTCTGGACTGGCACGAGGTGCTGGAGGGGGCTCGTGCTGTCGCTATCTGTTTATCCCTGAATGATGAGTCCACCCATCGCATTGATCAGGCCCTCATTCAGTGCCTGCACACGCAAGCTCGCCTGGTCTGCGTCGCCAAGCCGGATGTCTTCAGCGACGACGCGTTGCGGGCCCTGGCAACGGCTGAAGGTATCCAGCTTGTATTGGACTACGGGCCTGGGACACTCGATGCATTTCGGGGGCGCGCGCAGGCACTCGGCTGCAGTGTCTCCAAGTGGCGTAAACCGGCGACCCTTACAACCCAGGCGGCAATGACTGAAGCCTGCCATGGCGACCTTGACTATGCCGTCTCAATTCAACTGAGCCTGACCGCCTTGCGCTGCCTGGTCAGGCGCAAACTTGCCCACTCATTGACGATCCCCGCGCAACAGGCAGATGCCGGCGCGCCGCGCGTATCGATCCTCGGTCGAGGTATCAACGGCCTGCTCCAAGCCGTGATGTTGCGCCTGGCCAACTATCAGGTCTCGGTCTACGGAGGACATCAGCAGAGCGATGGAGCCGGTCTGTCAGCCGCCGAGACGACTGCAAAGCCGCTGAGTAACGATTATCTAACGCCTGGAAATCAGTACTTGGCCGTAGAGTGCAATCGCGCAGGCATTGAGCTGTTTGAAAAGTTTCTGGCTGACAATCCATCGATTGACGCATCGGGCGACGACCTGGGGTTTGCGCACTTGATGGATGAGATAGTCACGCTTTTGCAGCGTTCTGGGGTTCAGTTCATGCCCCAGTATCTGAGCCCAACCCAAATTGCTGATATGAGCAGAGAGCACTTCGTCGTCACGCCCATGGGAGCAGAGGAAACGGATGGACTGTCGATAGTCTATTGCTCCGCCTACAACCGCATTGCCGCTGGCGGCACGTATGCCGGGGGGACGACGCAGGGATTGGTGTGGGCTTCATTGGTCCAGGAGATCATCCAGGCAAAGGCGTCTGCAGGTTCGGCACGGTATTAATGAAAAAACGGGTGCGACATCCGACGTCGCACCCGCTGAAGAAACCGCTCTAACCCCGTTATTTCTTACACCGTCCGAGCCACCTGCGCCTGTGGCCGGCGCGACAACACACTCACCAGCACAAAACTCACCAGCGCCACCGCCAGGCTGTAGTAGATCGGCGTGTTCGCATCCAACCCATCCTTGAACATGAACACCAGCGCCGTCACGAAGCCCAGGGTCATGGACGTGATTGCCCCCGACGTGGTCGCCCGCTTCCAGAAGATCGCGCCGATCAGCGGGATCAGCATGCCACCCACCAGCAGGTTGTAGGCCAGGGTCAGGGCGCTGATCACGTCATTGACCACCAATGCGATGCCCAGCACGACGATACCGGTCAGCATGGTGAACAGGCGGTTGATTGCCAGGCTCGATTGTTTACCGCCGCGCAAACGTGGCAGCAGGTCTTCGGTCAATACGGTGGAGGCGGCGAGCAAGCCGGCGCTGGCGGTGGACATCATCGCCGCCAGTGCCGCAGCGATCACCAGGCCACGAATCCCGTCTGGCAGCGAGGCTTTGACGATGGCCGCAAACGCGTTGTTGACGTTATCCAGGTCCGGAATCAGTACATGGGCCGCCATGCCGATCAGTGCACAGGCCAGGCCGTAGAGGATGCAGTAGAAACCGGCGAAAGTGCCTGCGTACTTGGCAACCTTTTCGTCACGGGCGGTGAACACTCGCTGCCAGATGTCCTGGCCGATCAGGATGCCGAAGAAGTAGATCATGAAGTAGGTAATGATCGTGTCCCAGCCGATCGCGGTGAAGCTGAAGCTCGATGCCGGCAGCTTGGCCACCAGCTCATCCCAGCCGCCGACGCGGTACAGGCAGATGGGCAGCAGGATAAACATCAGGCCGACGGTCTTGATCACGAACTGCACGATGTCAGTGAGGGTCAACGACCACATGCCGCCGATGGTCGAGTAGACCACCACCACACCACCGCCCAGCAACACCGAAATCCAGAACGGCAGGCCGAACAACACTTGCAGCACCGTGCCGATGGCCAGGATCGAGGTCACGCCGATCATCAGCGCGTAGGCCAGCATGATCACCGCACTCGCTTGGCGGGCCATGGGGTTGTAGCGCTTTTCCAGCACCTGGGTGACGGTGAAGATTTTCAGCTTCAACAGCGGCTTGGCCAGGAACAGGTTCAGCGCGATGATCCCCATGCCCAGCGCGGCACACAGCCAGAAGCCGGAGATGCCATGCACGTAACCCAGGCGCACAGTACCGACGGTGGATGCCCCCCCCAGTACCGTGGCGGCCATAGTGCCCATGTACAGCGACGGGCCCAGGTTCCGACCGGCCACCAGGTAGTCTTCGTGGGTCTTGGCGCGGCGCATGCCGTAATAGCCGAGCACGAGCATGCCGGCGGCGTAGATGAGTACGACGAATAAATCCAAAGCCATGACGGCGGGTCTCCGATTATTGTTTTAGGTAACAGGCGAACTTGTTGTGGGAGCGGAGCTTGCTCCCGCAGGGCTGCGAAGCGGACTATTGGGGCCATACACCGAAGCCGGCTCCGGAAACACACGCAGCAACGTCAGGTACACCACCGACGCCAACCCCAGCGTCACCGGCAGGCTGATATCGATGCCGTTCGCCAGGTTGCCCAGCGGCCCGACAAACTGACCCGGCAAGTTGACAAAGCACAGGCCCACCAGCGCGCTCGGGATCCAGGCCCCCAGCCCGCGCCAGTTCCAGCCGTGGCTGAACCAGTAGCGGCCGCCGGTTTCACCACGGGTGAAGACCTGCAGGTCATCCGGGCAGTAGAAGCCGCGACGTACGATCAGGCCGATGATCATCATCACCATCCACGGCGTGGTGCAGGTGATGATCAGCACGGCGAAGGTCGATACGCTCTGCACCAGGTTGGCGGCGAAACGTCCGATAAAGATGAAGGCAATCGACATCACCCCGATCAGCAGCGTGGCCTTGACCCGCGACAGCACGCGCGGGAACACGCTGGACATGTCCAAGCCGGTGCCATACAGCGAGGTGGTGCCGGTGGACATGCCGCCAATCACTGCGATCAGGCACACCGGCAGGAAGAACCAGGTGGGTGCCACCGCCAGCAAGCCGCCGACGTAGTTGTTGGTCGCGATGTAGTCCGGCGCCTTGATCGCCACGATGGTCGCGGTGGCCAGGCCGAACAGGAACGGGATCAAGGTGGCGATTTGTGCCAGGACCACCGCCAGCATGATGCGCATTTTCGGCGTCTCACGCGGGATATAACGTGACCAGTCACCCAGGAACGCCCCGAAGGAAATCGGGTTGCTCATGGCCACCAGCGCCGCGCCGATAAACGCCGCCCAGAAGCCGGTCTGGCCCAGGGCTACGGTGCCGGCGAAGTGGCTGTCGAAGGTCGGCGCGAACGCGAAGATGCCCAACAGAAACAGCAGGCTTGCCGCCCAGACCGCAATGCGGTTGACCCACAGCATGAAGCGAAAGCCGTAGATGCACACCGTCAGGACAAGCATGGCGAATACGCCGTAGGCCAGGCCCAGGGTCAGGTCGGTTTCCGGCAGGCCGATCAGCCGTTTCGCACCGCCGACCAGCGCATCGCCTGAACTCCACACCGACAGTGAGAAGAAGGCAATCGCCGTCAGCAGTGACAGAAACGAACCGACAATCCGCCCGTGCACGCCGAAGTGCGCACCGGAAGACACCGCGTTGTTGGTGCCATTGATTGGCCCGAACAGGCCCATGGGGGCGAGGATCAACGCACCCACCAGCACACCCAGCACAATCGCCCAGACGCCAGCCTGGAACGACAGGCCGAACAACACCGGAAAGGAACCGAGCACAGCGGTGGCAAAGGTATTGGCGCCGCCGAAGATCAGGCGGAACAGATCCTTGGGGGTGGCCGTACGCTCGTTGTCCGGGATCTGTTCAACCCCGTTGGTTTCTATTTTGCGAATACTTTTATCGTTGTTTTTATTATTCATGATCAGCTCCGATCACAGTGGCTAAGGGGGCGGCAGCCCTTCCGGCATAGCGGACAAATGTTCGTGACAGGCCAGCCACAGGCCTTCTTGTTGTTCTGTGCGAGATCCTTGGCGTTTGAAGACAATGGTCTCGCGTTCCTGGCTAAAGAATTGCTCCCCGTTCATGCGCAGCTCGGTGGCCACGTCATGAATAAATATCGCCACGTCCCCCTGCAGGCTGACCACGGCGTTGCTCGAGGTGCAGGACAGCACCTCGAACCCTTCATCCCGACGCCAGCTGTCCCACAACGCCTGGTAGGCATCGCGACTGAGCAGCGGCTGGGGGAGGGTGTAAAACACAAAGCTGGCATCGGCCGTGAACGCGCCGAAGTAGGCGGCGCGGTCGTTGCGCGCAAACGCCGACACCAGGTCGGCGGCGGCTTTCAATACCTGCGGCACGCTCATCAACGGTGCGCCACGCCAGGCAGTACGCAGAGCATCTCGTACAGCAGGTTGGCGCCCAGCAGCGAGGTGTTGCCGGTGGTGTCGTAGGGCGGCGAAACTTCTACCAGATCGCAACCAACCAGGTCGAGGCCCTGGCAGCCACGGATGATTTCGATCGCCTGGATGGTGGTCAGCCCGCCGATTTCCGGGGTGCCGGTGCCGGGCGCCCAGGCCGGGTCGATGCCGTCGATATCGAAGCTCAGGTACACCGGGCCGCCGCCGACTTTTTCCCGCACCTCGGCCATCAGTGGCGCGAGGGAGTGGTGCCAGCATTCTTCGGCCTGCACCACACGGAAGCCCTGTTTGCGGCTCCAGTTAAAGTCCTCGGCGGTGTAGCCCTGGGCGCGCAGGCCGATCTGCACCACGCGGTCGCAATCAAGCAGGCCTTCTTCCACGGCGCGGCGGAAGGTGGTGCCGTGGGCGATTTTCTCGCCGAACATATGGTCGTTGACGTCGGCGTGGGCATCGATGTGCACCAGCCCGACCTTGCCGTGTTTTTTGTGGATCGCCCGCAGGATCGGCAAGGTAATCGTGTGGTCGCCGCCCAAAGTCATCGGGATCACGTTGTGCTCGAGAATCTCATCGTAGGCCTCTTCGATGATGCGCACGGCGTCCAGCAGGTTGAAGGTGTTGATCGCAACGTCGCCAATATCCGCTACTGACAGCGAGTCGAATGGCGCGGCGCCGGTGGCCATGTTGTAGGGGCGGATCATCACTGACTCGGCGCGGATTTCACGCGGCCCGAAGCGGGTGCCGGCACGCAGCGAGGTGCCGATGTCCAGGGGCACGCCGATAAAGGCCGCATCCAGGCCCTTGGCCGATTGCAAGTGGGGAAGACGCATCATGGTGGCGATGCCGGCGAAGCGCGGCATTTCGTTGCCGCCCAGTGGTTGGTGGAAAATCTTGTCCACGGGATTGCCTCATCGTTGTTGTGTTTATCAGGGGCCGATTCTGCGAAATGCGCAGGAAGGGAAGAATCGGCAGGGGCAAATACTTAGTTCAGATTTTTCTAAACTAAAGCGCGCAGGTAGACTGCTGAGATCTATACCCGGAGCCAACCATGGCCAACGCCTTGCCCGACCTGAAACTCCTGCGCATCTTCGTCAGCGTCGTGCGCCACCAGGGCTTTGCCAACGCCCAGCACGAACTCAACCTGTCCACGTCGGCCATCAGCACCTATATGAGCCAGTTGGAAAGCGCGTTGGGCCTGGTGCTGTGCCATCGCGGGCGGGGTGGGTTCAGCCTGACCAGCAAGGGCGAGCTGTTTCACCAGGAAACCTTGCGCCTGCTGGGTGAGCTGGAAGGCTTCGAGCAATACGCCGCCGCGCTCAAGGGCGAGCTACGCGGCACGCTCAAGCTCGGCGTGCTCGACTCCACCGTAAGCGACAACGCCTTGCCGTTCGCCGAGGTTATCGGCGCCTATAGCCTGGAGCACCCGGCGGTGCACCTGAATTTATCGGTGATGAGCCCTTACGAACTGCAACTCGGTGTGCAGGACAACCGCCTGGACCTGGCCATCGGCGCCTTTTCCAATCGCATGAGTGGGCTGATGTACATGCCGCTGTACCGCGAGCAACACTGGTTGTATTGCAGCACCCGCCATCCGTTGTTCAACGAGCGTCGCATCCCTGAACAAGTGATCACCCAGCAACGCATGGTCGGCCGCGGTTACTGGAGCCAGGCCGAACTGGCGCGCCACGGCTTCAAGCACAGCGCCGCTACCGTGGAAAGTATGGAGGCGCAACTGATCCTGGTGCTCTCCGGTGCCTACATCGGCTACCTGCCCGAACACTACGCCCAGGCCTGGGCCGACAAGGGCGACCTGCGCGTATTGCTGCCCGCCACCTTCGGCTACCAGGCGCCGTTCTCGATGATCATGCGCCGGGGCCGCAGTCGCGAGCCGTTGATCCAGACCTTCCGCGATTTACTCAAAGCCCAGCTCAATCAGGCCTGAACAACCATGTCCCGACCCCAATGCTCCCGCTGCCTCAGGCCTGTTGCCCATTGCCTGTGCGCGCTGATCCCCAATCTCGACAGCCGTACCCGCGTGTTGCTGTTGCAGCACCCGAGCGAGGTCAACCATGCGCTCAACACCGCGCGGTTGGCGGCGCTGGGGTTGAACAATGCGCAGTTGGTAGTGGGCGAGGTCTTTGATGACCTGCCAACCTTGTTGAGCCCGCCCGGCTATCAGGCGCGGCTGTTGTTTCCGGCTGACGATGCACAGCCGTTGCAAGCCTATGCCCCCGGCGATCAGCCGCTGTTGCTGGTGGTGCCCGACGGCACCTGGCGCAAGGCGCGCAAACTGCTGCACCTCAATCCGTTGTTGGCGGCGCTGCCTCGAGTGACGCTGGTCGAGGGCGCCGTGTCTCGCTACCGATTACGCAAGGCGCCCGGGCCAGGGGCGTTGTCGACGGTGGAGGCGATTGTGCAGGCGTTGCAGGTGCTGGAGGCGCCGGTGTCGTTTGAACCGTTGCTCAAGCCGTTTGACGCCTTGATCGAAGGGCAGATTGCGGTGATGGGGGAGGAGGTCTTTCAGAAAAATCATGGCGATGGGCATTTGGGCTAGGCGGGGTATCGACGCGCGGCCATCGGGAGTAAGCCCCCTCCCACATTCGACCGAGTTCCAGCATGAGAATGCGGTCCAGTGTGGGAGGGGGCTCGCTCCCGGTGGGGCCCTCAAGCTCACCCTCTTTTCCGCTTATTCCTTTAAACCATAAGCACCGCACTTTGCGTGATATGGCCCGCCGACCTTTCCCGGTATGATGTTCGCCCCCGCAGTCTGGATTGCGAATACGCCATGACCTTGCAGTACCCTACAATCGCCGATTGCGTCGGCAACACGCCCCTGGTCCGCTTGCAACGCATGGCGGGTGAAACCAGCAATACCCTGTTGCTCAAGCTCGAAGGGAACAACCCGGCCGGCTCGGTAAAAGACCGCCCGGCGCTGTCGATGATCACCCGCGCCGAGCTGCGTGGGCAGATCAAGCCCGGTGACACCCTGATCGAAGCCACCTCCGGTAACACCGGGATCGCCCTGGCCATGGCCGCCGCGATCAAGGGTTACAAGATGGTGCTGATCATGCCCGACAACGGCAGCGCCGAGCGCAAGGCGGCGATGACCGCTTATGGCGCCGAGTTGGTGCTGGTCACCCAGGAAGAAGGCATGGAAGGCGCCCGCGACCTCGCTGAGCGCATGGCCGCCGAAGGCCGTGGCCAGGTGCTGGACCAGTTCGCCAATGGGGACAACCCCGAAGCGCACTACACCACCACCGGTCCGGAAATCTGGCGCCAGACCCAGGGCACCATCACCCATTTCGTCAGCTCCATGGGCACCACCGGCACGATCATGGGCAACTCGCGCTACCTCAAGGAGCAGAACCCGGCGATCCAGATCGTCGGCCTGCAACCGATGGAAGGTGCGGCCATCCCAGGCATTCGTCGCTGGCCCGAAGAGTATTTGCCGAAGATCTACAACGCGACGCGCGTGGACCGCATCATCGACATGGCCCAGCGTGAAGCCGAAGACACCACTCGCCGCCTGGCGCGTGAAGAAGGCATCTTCTGCGGCGTGTCGTCCGGCGGTGCCGTGGCGGGTATGTTGCGCTTGTCCAAGGAAGTGGAAAACGCGGTGATCGTCGCGATCATCTGTGACCGAGGCGACCGTTACTTGTCGACCGGCATTTTCGACGAACCCAACTGATGGCCAAGCACGAGAGAGGCCTGCGCTTCCAACCGACGGGCGGCAGCCGGGCCCCACAGATTCCCGTGGGCAAGAAGCAACGCCTGACCATCGAGCGCCTGGCCAACGACGGCCGCGGCATCGTGTTCTTTGAAGGCCGCACCTGGTTTGTGAACGGTGCGCTGGCCGGCGAAGAGGTTGAAGCGCGAGTGTTGGGCACCCACGGCAAAGTGGTCGAGGCCCGCACCGAACGCGTGTTCAAGGCCAGCGAGCTGCGTCGTCCGGCACCGTGCGCGCACTTCGGCCGCTGTGGTGGTTGCAGCGTGCAGCACTTGCCCCATGACGAACAACTTGCCCTGAAACAGCGCATGCTCGCCGAGCAACTGTCCCGCGTGGCCGGTGTCGAACCGCAGGAGTGGGCTGCACCGCTGAGCGGGCCGGAATTCGCTTACCGACGCCGCGCCCGCGTGGCCGTGCGCTGGGATGCCAAGGCGAAAAAACTCGAGGTGGGTTTCCGCGCCGTGGCCAGCCAGGACATCGTCGCCATCGATGATTGCCCGGTGCTGGTACAGGCCTTGCAACCGATCATGCAGCGCCTGCCGAACATGCTGCGTCGCTTGAGCAAACCTCAGGCCTTGGGGCATGTGGAGTTGTTCAGTGGCTCGTCCGTCGCCGTGCTGCTGCGGCATATGGCGCCGTTGTCGGACGCGGATCTGCTGATCCTGAAAGAATTTTGCAGCTTCCATGAAGCCCAGCTGTGGCTACATGGGGAAGGTCAGCCGGAACCGATTGAGCCCGATCAATCACTAGGTTTCCGATTGGACGCGTGGAATTTGGAGTTGGCGTACCGACCAGGGGATTTTGTCCAGGTCAACGCCGGAGTCAACGAGGCGATGGTTGCCCAGGCCCTGGACTGGCTGGCGCCGCAGCCTGATGAGCGGGTGCTGGACCTGTTCTGCGGCCTGGGCAACTTTGCCCTGCCACTGGCGAAACAGGTGCGCGAAGTGGTGGCGGTGGAAGGTGTGCAGACCATGGTGGGCCGGGCTGCGCAGAACGCCATCAACAATAATTTGCATAATGCGCAGTTTTTTCAGGCCGATTTGTCCCAGCCTTTGACTGACGCGGAATGGGCCAAACAGGGCTTTTCTGCGGTACTCTTGGACCCACCCCGCGATGGTGCCCAAGAGGTTGTGCGCAAGCTCGCCACCCTGGGGGCCAAGCGCCTGGTGTATGTGTCCTGCAACCCGGCGACGCTGGCGCGGGACACGGTTGAGCTGGTCAAGCAAGGCTACCGGCTAAAACGTGCCGGGATCCTCGACATGTTTCCGCAGACAGCGCATGTCGAGGCCATGGCGTTATTTGAAGCGGGCTAGGATGCCCGTTTAATCCGACTGGCCTGCGTTCTCCAAGGCCTATGATCTGCCACGGAGTTCGCAGTAAAAAGGTCGGCGATGATTTTGGCGCATCCAAGGTGCGTCGTAGGGAAGGTAAGCAAGATGGTACAGGTGAGAGCACACCAGCCGATCAACACCGACGGCAGTATCAATCTCGAGGCATGGCTGGATCATGCCATCAGTGTCGACCCGGCACTGGACCGTGAAGCCTTGAAAGCAGCCTGCGAGTTCGCTCGCGAGTCTGAGCAACAAGACAATGCAGCCAAGAACCTTTGGGCCGAAGGCACTTCCAGCTTTCGAACCGGGTTGGAAATCGCCGAGATCCTCGCCGATCTCAAGCTGGACCAGGATTCACTGATCGCCGCCGTGCTCTATCGCGGCGTGCGTGAAGGGCACATTCAGTTGCCGACCGTCAGCCAGCGTTTTGGCGCGGTTGTGGCCAAGCTGATCGACGGCGTGCTGCGCATGGCCGCCATCAGCGCCAGCCTCAGCCCGCGCCAGTCCATGGTGCTGGGCACCCAGGGCCAGGTGGAAAACCTGCGCAAGATGCTGGTGGCGATGGTCGACGATGTGCGTGTCGCCCTGATCAAGCTGGCCGAGCGCACCTGCGCGATCCGTGCGGTGAAGACCGCCGACGACGAAAAGCGCAACCGCGTTGCCCGCGAAGTCTTCGACATCTACGCGCCGCTGGCCCACCGCCTGGGTATCGGCCATATCAAGTGGGAGCTGGAGGACTTGTCCTTCCGCTACCTCGAACCGGATCAATACAAACAGATCGCCACGTTGCTGCATGAGCGGCGGCTCGACCGCGAGCGCTTTATCAGCGACGTGATGGGCCAGTTGCGCGCCGAGTTGCAGGCCACCGGGGTCGATGCCGACATCAGCGGTCGTGCCAAACACATTTATTCGATCTGGCGCAAAATGCAGCGCAAGGGCCTGGCCTTCAGCCAGATCTACGATGTGCGCGCCGTGCGCGTTCTGGTACCGGAAATGCGCGACTGCTACACCGCGCTGGGTATCGTCCATACACTGTGGCGGCACATTCCCAAGGAGTTCGACGACTACATCGCCAACCCCAAGGAAAACGGCTACCGCTCGCTGCACACCGCCGTGATCGGCCCCGAGGGCAAGGTGCTGGAAGTGCAGATCCGCACCCACGCCATGCACGAAGAGGCAGAGCTGGGCGTGTGCGCGCACTGGCGCTACAAGGGCACCGACGTCAAGGCCGGGTCCAACCAGTACGAAGAGAAAATCTCCTGGCTGCGCCAAGTGCTGGAATGGCACGAAGAACTCGGCGACATCGGCGGCCTGGCCGAACAGCTGCGGGTGGATATCGAGCCGGACCGGGTCTACATTTTCACCCCCGACGGCCATGCCATCGACCTGCCCAAGGGCGCCACGCCGCTGGACTTCGCCTACCGTGTGCACACCGAAATCGGCCATAACTGCCGGGGCGCCAAGATCAACGGGCGCATCGTACCGCTCAACTACAGCCTGCAAACCGGCGAGCAGGTCGAGATCATCACCAGCAAGCACGGCACGCCGAGCCGCGACTGGCTGAACCCGAACCTGGGCTACATCACCACATCGCGGGCGCGGGCGAAGATCGTGCATTGGTTCAAGTTGCAGGCACGCGACCAGAACGTCGCCGCCGGCAAGACCCTGCTCGAACGCGAGCTGGGCCGCTTGGGCCTGCCACAGGTGGACTTCGACAAGCTGGCCGAAAAAGCCAACATGAAGATTGCCGAAGACATGTTCGCCGCCCTCGGTGCCGGCGACCTGCGCCTGGCGCAACTGGTTAACCTGGCCCAGCAACTGGTCGAGCCGGAGCGCGGCAACGAACAACTGGAGCTGATCCCACGCAAAGCCACCGGCTACAAGCCCGGCAAGCGCGGCGATATCCAGATCCAGGGCGTCGGTAACCTGTTGACGCAAATCGCCGGCTGCTGCCAGCCGTTGCCGGGGGATGCCATCGTCGGCTACATCACCCAGGGCCGTGGCGTGAGCATTCACCGCCAGGACTGCGCCTCGGTGCTGCAACTGGGCGGGCGCGAGCCGGAGCGGATTATCCAGGTCAGCTGGGGCCCGGTGCCGGTGCTCACCTACCCGGTGGACATCATCATCCGTGCCTACGACCGTTCCGGCCTGCTGCGTGACGTCTCGCAAGTGCTGCTCAATGAGCGCATCAACGTGCTGGCGGTCAACACCCGCTCGAACAAAGAGGACAACACTGCGCTGATGTCCCTGACCATCGAGATTCCGGGGCTGGACGCACTGGGGCGGTTGCTGGGACGGATTTCCCAGTTGCCGAACATCATTGAGACGCGGCGCAACCGTACCCCATGATTCGCGGAATGAATGCAGGCTAAAGGTGGGAGGGGGCTTGCTCCCGATAGCAGGCTGTCAGTTGATACATCTGGTGGCTGACGCACCGCTATCGGGAGCAAGCCCCCTCCCACACTGATCGGACACAGAAAGATGTATTCACTTGAAGACCTGCTGCACCTGATGAGCCGCCTGCGAGACCCGAAATACGGGTGCCCGTGGGACATCAAGCAAACCTACGCCACCATTGTCCCGCACACCCTGGAAGAGGCCTACGAAGTGGCCGACGCCATCGAGCGCGGCGACTTCGATCATCTGCAGGGTGAGTTGGGCGACCTGTTGTTCCAAGTGGTGTATTACAGCCAGCTGGCGCGGGAAGAAGGGCGTTTCGAATTTGCCGGGGTGATCGACAGCATCACCCGCAAGCTGATTCGCCGTCATCCCCATGTGTTCCCGACCGGCGATCTGTATGCGCCGCTGGATATACCTCAGCTCAGCGAAGAACAGGTCAAGGAGCGCTGGGAGCAGATCAAGGCCGAGGAGCGTGCGGAAAAATCCGACGCGCCGGAGCAACTGTCCCTGCTGGACGATGTGCCGACTGCGTTGCCGTCCTTGTCCCGGGCCGCCAAGTTGCAGAAGCGCGCCAGCCAGGTCGGCTTCGACTGGCCATCGGCGTTGCCGGTGGTGGATAACGTGCGCGAAGAGCTGGATGAAGTGCTCGAAGCCATGGCTGACAACGACCCGGAGGCCATCGCCGATGAAGTCGGTGACCTGCTGTTCGCGGCGGTCAACTTGGCCCGTCACCTCAAGGTCGATCCGGAAACAGCACTGCGTGGCGCCAATGCAAAGTTCGAACGACGTTTCCGATTTATCGAACAGGCATTGCGCGACACCCACCAACCCATAGAAGATTGCACCCTCGAAGAGTTGGACGCCCTGTGGGGCGAAGCCAAACGTCAGGAAAAGAACGTGTCCAGCTGCGGTTGAGCAGTTGCCTAAGTGAGTAAGCACCATGAGCCTTTCCCTTCGCGACCAGTTGCTCAAAGCAGGTCTGGTCAACCAAAAGCAGGCCAAGCAGGTCGGCAAAGAAAAACAGAAGCAGCAGCGGCTGGTCCACAAGGGCCAGATCGAGGCCGATGACACCCAGGCTCGCCTGGCCGCCGAGGCGCACGCCGAGAAGGTCAAGCGTGACCAGGAACTCAACCGCCAGCAGCAGGAAAAAGCCGAGGCCAAGGCCCGTACGGCCCAGGTCAAGCAACTGATCGAGACCTCGCGCCTGCCTAAGCTGACCACCGAGGACTACTACAACTTCGTGGATGACAAGAAGGTCAAGCGCCTATCGGTCAACACGTTGATGCGCAACAAGCTGAGCAACGGCTCCCTGGCCATCGTGCATCACGGCGGTGGCTACGAGGTGATCCCGCGTGAAGCGGCGCTGAAGATCCAGGAGCGTGCACCGGAGCGTATCGTGCAGCTCAACATCCTCACCGAAAGCCAGGTGCCGGATGAGGACGATCCGTACGCCGCTTACCAGATCCCGGATGATCTGATGTGGTAAGGCTGTAGCAACGAATGGTGGCGAGCATGCTTGCCCTGCGTTGGGCTGCGGAGCAGCCCCAGAACACACAAACCCCGCTCAAAAGGCGGGGTTTGTGTTTGATAGGCACCCCAGCTGCGTGGGGCTGGGGGGCCTACAGGATTTCGAAGTTTCAGGAGCTTTGTGCCTGGCGCTTCAACTCAAGCGATTCAAGCTCGTTTTTATAATTATGAGCATCGCTCTCGTTGTGAAACATGCCGACCAGCAGGTCTTGTTGGTGGACATCCCAGATATGAATCCCATGGCCCAGCGCTTCGTGGGACATATGTTCGTCGTCGCGTTCAGTTACTTTTACAGTCATCTGCTTGCTCCAATTTCTGGTGGGTATGCGGCAAGTCGTCGCAGGTCTTTTTATACGGTTTGTTAGCTTGCTAAGTAAACCGCTTTAGAGGTTTATGACAGAAGTTTCATGTTGGGCGGCAGCTTGATACCGGCTGTGTTGGTCATGCCGGCGCCATCGGGAGCAAGCCCCCTCCCACAGGGGAAAGTGTTCGCAGTTCAAATGTGGGAGGGGGCTTGCTCCCGATGACGGCAGACACTTGAACCCAAAACCCCCAGACGAAAAAAAGCCCCGCATTCAGCGAGGCTCTTTTCAGCTCATCAAGCCAATCAGCTGCCCTTGATGGCCTTGCCGTCAACGGTGCCGTCCTGCAGCATGATGTTGTATTCCTTGCCGTCGGTTTCCACCTGGCGCAGGGCTACCAAAATGCCGCCCAGGTCCTTGGCAAACCACATCTGGGTGATGCGCTTGCTTTGAGTCGGGTCGCGTACGCGCTCAACCTTGATCGCGTCAATGCTGCCGACCTTGGTCTGGACTTTTTCCGGGCCGATCACGCGGAAGTCGTAGGTGTCGACGTCAGTGCCTTCAACCACGTTGTAGCTCATGCTTTTCTTGCCCGCTGCGACGTCGCGTTGCAGGGCCAGCTGGTACGTCGATTTGTCGAGCATGCCGCTCTGCAGAGGGACGTTGACCGGGTCTTTGTTTTCAAAACCCGTTACTTTTTTGGTCGACGGATCGAAGTCCAGATTGATCTTTTTGGCCTTGCCCAAACCGCCGCGTTCGAAGGTGTAGCTCTTGGGTTGCAGAGTGTCCTTATCAAATAGGATCACGCTGGTTTCGGTCAGGCTGGCGATCATCATGGAAGCCTTGAAGTTCAAGGTCCAGGTGCCGTCACCGTTCTTGGTCAGGCTGCGTTCTGCCGAACCACTCATGGGCAACTGTTTCCAGTCGGCGGTGTAGCTGGCGGAGAACGGGTGTAGATCTGCCGCTTGCACGGCAGGCAAGGCGAACAGCGCAAAAGCGAAGAGCAAGGCGCGACGCATAAAATCTCCTAGGTTCGAATCAAGTGGCCGCTGGCCGCAAGTAACTGGCCGTCCAATAATGCACCCTGGTCACCAAGAATCAACCGCCCCTCGGCAAACCAGCGCACAGCCAGCGGGTAAATCCTGTGTTCCTGGGTATGAACCCGCTGCGCAAGTGTCTGCGCGGAGTCGTCAGACTCTACCGGAACCACTGCCTGTACGACCAGAGGCCCGCCATCGAGTTCCTCGGTGACGAAGTGCACGCTGCAGCCATGCTCGCTGTCACCGGCATCCAGCGCGCGCTGGTGCGTGTGCATGCCTTTGTATTTGGGCAGCAGGGACGGGTGGATATTCAGCAGGCGCCCTTCATAGTGGCGCACGAAATCAGCGCTGAGGATGCGCATGAAACCGGCCAGTACCACGAGTTTGGGGTTGAAGGCGTCGATCAGGTCGACCAGGGCGCTGTCGAAGGCCTCGCGGCCTTCGAAAGCCTTGTGATCCAGCGAGCGGGTTTCGATACCCGCGTCCCTGGCGCGTTGCAGGCCGTAGGCGTCGCTGCGGTTGGAGATCACCGCAGCGATGCGCACCGGGCTGTCGCCGGTGCGCGTGCTGTCGATCAGGGCCTGCAAGTTACTGCCGGTGCCGGAGAGCAGCACCACGACATCACAGGTCTGGGACATCAATGCGCCTTGAGGTTCTTCAGTTCAACCTGAGCCGCGCCTTCGGCGGCGGTGGCGATCTGGCCGATGACCCAAGGCTGCTCGCCGGCTTCACGCAGAACGTTCAGCGCGGTTTCAACGTGTTCTTGCGCCACGCAGATGACCATGCCCACGCCGCAGTTCAGCACGCGGTGCATTTCGGTTTCGTTGACGTTGCCTTTCTCTTGCAGCCAGTCGAATACCGCAGGACGCTGCCAGCTGGCCACGTCGACGATCGCCTGGGCGCCTTTTGGCAGTACGCGCGGGATGTTGTCCAGCAGGCCGCCACCGGTGATGTGGGCCATGGCCTTGACGGCGCCGGTGTCCTTGATCAGCTTGAGCAGCGGCTTGACGTAAATGCGGGTCGGGGCCATCAGCAGGTCGGTCAGCGGTTTGCCGTCGAGTTGGATGTTCTCGATGTCGGCGCCGGACACTTCGATGATCTTGCGGATCAGCGAGTAACCGTTGGAGTGCGGGCCGGACGATGGCAGGGCGAGCAGGGCGTCACCGGCAGCCACTTTGGAGCCGTCGATGATCTCGGCTTTTTCCACGACGCCGACGCAGAAGCCGGCCAGGTCGTAGTCTTCGCCTTCGTACATACCTGGCATTTCAGCGGTTTCGCCGCCGACCAGGGAGCAACCCGACAGTTCGCAGCCGGCGCCGATGCCGGTCACCACCTGGGTGGCGGTCTCGACGTTCAGCTTGCCGGTGGCATAGTAGTCGAGGAAGAACAACGGCTCGGCACCGCATACCACCAGGTCGTTGACGCACATGGCCACCAGATCGATGCCAATGCTGTCGTGCTTGTTCAGGTTCAGTGCCAGGCGCAGCTTGGTGCCCACACCGTCGGTGCCGGAAACCAATACAGGCTGCTTGTAGCCTGCCGGGATCTCGCAGAGGGCGCCAAAACCGCCCAGGCCGCCCATGACTTCGGGGCGCGCGGTGCGCTTGGCGACGCTCTTGATGCGTTCGACCAATGCTTCACCGGCGTCGATGTCTACACCGGCGTCCTTGTAGCTCAGGGAGGGTTGCTTGCTCATGATCCAGGCCTTTAGGGGGGATTCAGGGGTAACGACCGAGCGGGCAGGCGCTTTTGGTAAAAGGCCCAGCCGTTGACGGTCTGCGAAGGCGCGCGATTTTATCAGGCTTGAGGGGCAGCGGCCATCCTCGGGCCGACGGGCAGGGCACATAGATTTAAAAAAGCAGGTTAAAAAAATGCTAATCGGGTCTGTTCAGGCACGTATTAAGGTATAGCCTTTAAACCGCTGTCGTTAATGACATGGCGAAAACTTACCGGGACCCCGTGAATGTTTTAGTTGTCGCTGTGGTCACAGCCTGGCTATGCCGATTTCACGCGGTCTGTTCCAGCCGCTAAATTTGTCGTTCGGGAATCTTCCATGCGTCTGTGTAATGTCTTTTTTGTAGGCTGCTTGTCGTTGATCAGCCTGGCGAGTCATGCCGAAACCCTCAATGGCCTTTATCAAGTACTTGAACCGGTCAGCAGCCAGTCCCCGCAAGAGCGCGACCAGGCCACTCAGCGTGCGGTGCAGACCCTGGTCATCCGCCTCACCGGCGATGCCAAGGCCGCCGAAGGCCCGGGCCTGGCGGCGATTCGCAAGGATCCGCAGCAAATCATCACTCAATACGGTTACGACGCCGGCCCGCCCGAGAGCTTGCAAGTGGACTTCGATCCGGTCAGCACTGATCGCGCCTTGCGTGACGCCGGCCTGTCGATCTGGGGCAGCAACCGGCCATCGATCCTCGGCTGGTGGCTGAACGACTCCACCGAAGGCAGCAGCCTGGTCGGCGATGGTCAGGCTGTCGCCCAGGCGTTGCGCCGTGCGGCACAACACCGTGGCTTGCCGTTGCGCCTGCCGCTGGGGGATCTGGATGAGCAGGTCGTCGCCACGGCGCCGAATCTGGAAAGTGCCGACGCCACACCGTTGCGTGCCGCGTCCGAGCGCTACGGTGCCGACGCCTTGCTTGCCGTGCATGCACGCCAGGAAGGCAATCAATGGCAGGCCAAATGGCGACTATGGCTGGGCGACAAGAGCGAGCAGGGCACCGCGCAAGGCGCCGACACTGGCGCGCTGGCCGATGCGGTCATGCTGGCTGTCAGCCAAAAACTGGCGCCGCGCTTTGCGGTCAAGCCCGGTGTGAGTACCGAACAATTGCTGGAAGTGCAGGGCATGAACCTGGAGCGGTACGCGGCGTTGGGGCACCTGCTTGAGCCGTTTGGCGGTCAGCCGCAATGGGTGGATGGCAATCGTATTGTGTACCGGGTCAACGGCAGCGCCGATCAGTTGCGTACCCAGTTGAGCCTGGCCAAATTGCAGGAGGTGCCTGCGGGTGAGGCCCCAACTCAGCAACCGGTCATCGATGGTACGCAACCGGCCGCCGCCCCGGAGCCCCAGGCGCAACTGCGTTTTCGCTGGTAAAAAGTTCTTCCTATATAGATAGAAGCAAGTAATGGAGTGGTTTATGGCGGATACGCGTCGTTGGGTGTGGCTTGGCGGGATCGTCCTGCTGTGCGTTTTTGTGTTCTTGCTGCATTCGATCCTGACGCCGTTCCTGGTTGCGTTGCTGCTCGCCTATCTGTTCGATCCCGTGGTGGATCGCCTGGAAAAAGCCGGTCTGTCGCGGACCTTGGGTGTGGTTGCAGTGTTTGCGTTGTTCACGTTGATCATCACCGCGCTGGTGCTGGTGCTTGTGCCAATGCTGGCCAAGCAACTGTTTCGGCTCTATGAGCTGGCGCCGCAGATGCTCGACTGGCTGCAGCACACAGCGATGCCGTGGGCCCAAACCAAGCTCGGGCTGGCGGACGGTTTCTGGAAGTTCGACAAGGTCAAGGCGGCGATCAGCGAGCACATGGGGCAGACCACCGATATTGTGGGGGTGATCCTCAGTCAGGCGACCGCCTCCAGCCTGGCGCTGATCGGCTGGCTGACCAACCTGGTGCTGATCCCGGTGGTGGCGTTCTACCTGCTGCGCGATTGGGACATCATGATGGCCAAGATCCGCAGCCTGCTACCACGCAGCCGCGAAGAGCGCATCGTAGCCCTGGCCGGCGAGTGCCATGAGGTGCTTGGCGCCTTTGTGCGCGGGCAGTTGCTGGTGATGCTGGCACTGGGGATCATCTACGCGGCAGGCTTGATGGCCATCGGCCTGGAGCTGGGCCTGTTGATCGGCCTGATTGCCGGCCTTGCCGCTATCGTGCCGTATATGGGTTTTGTGATCGGTATCGGCGCGGCGTTGGTGGCCGGGTTGTTCCAGTTTGGCGGCGACCTGTACCCGATGCTGGGGATTGTCGCGGTGTTCATGGTCGGCCAGGCCTTAGAGGGCATGGTGCTCACGCCGTTGCTGGTGGGGGACCGGATTGGCATGCACCCGGTGGCGGTGATCTTTGCGATCCTGGCGGGCGGCGAGCTGTTCGGCTTTACCGGTATCCTGCTGGCCCTGCCGGTGGCGGCGGTGATCATGGTGCTGGTGCGCCACATGCACGATTTGTACAAGGATTCCGACGCCTATACGGGGGTCGAAGACCCCGAGCTGTAACCGCTGCGTCATAAACCCGGCTTCAGCCGGGTTTGTTGTTTATGGGGCTACGGCGTCAAACAATCCGCTTAAAACCGGCAAGTTAACGCAAACCTTTGATTTTGCTTGCGGTCTGCTGCATTGTGCGCCCGGCGTCACGGGTATAAACTTTGCAAACTTTACACAGAGGCCACTAACGGTTCGATGGGAGCCGTTCAGTCAGCATGAAACCGATTCAGCTGCCCTTAGGTGTGCGTCTGCGTGATGACGCTACCTTTATCAATTACTACCCAGGCGCCAATGCCGCTGCACTCGGCTATGTCGAGCGGCTCTGCGAAGCCGACGCCGGGTGGACCGAAAGCCTGATCTATCTGTGGGGCAAGCACGGCGTGGGGCGTACCCATCTGTTGCAGGCTGCGTGCCTGCGTTTCGAACAGATGGGCGAGCCGGCGGTCTACCTGCCCCTGGCCGAGTTGATGGATCGGGGCATCGGGATCTTCGACAACCTTGAGCAATACGAACTGGTGTGCCTGGACGATCTGCAGGCGGTGGCCGGCAAGGCGGATTGGGAAGAGGCGCTGTTCCATCTGTTCAACCGCTTGCGTGACAGCGGCCGGCGCTTGTTGATTGCTGCTTCTACCTCGCCACGCGAGTTGCCGGTGAAGCTGGCCGACCTCAAGTCGCGCCTGACCCTGGCGCTGATCTTCCAGATGCGCCCGCTGTCCGACGAAGACAAATTGCGCGCCCTGCAATTGCGCGCATCCCGTCGCGGCCTGCACCTCACCGATGAAGTCGGGCACTTTATCCTCACCCGTGGCACCCGCAGCATGAGCGCGTTGTTCGATTTGCTCGAACAGCTCGATCAGGCCTCTTTGCAGGCTCAACGAAAATTGACGATCCCTTTTCTCAAAGAAACTTTGGGCTGGTAACTGGTTGAATCTACGGGATTCGGCAATTTACAGGCGCCAGAAATCCTGCGTTTAAGCCACGTTGGCTACGCATTTGAACCGATAAATGGAATTACGGCTTAGATGTCATAGTCCAATCGCGAAGTCACATAGATCACGATTGAATTTGCAAATCGATGTGATAGAAGGCATAGTCTCGACTTCTTTACATACCAGCCACGGTCGTGCCCATGCTAAATCGCTTCGCACCCCTCGTGCCCCTCGCACTCGTTACCCTGTTGTTTGGTTGCGCCTCCCACCCTCAACAGGTGGTTGAGCAGCAAAAAACTCAACAACAGTCCCAGGCAAAATTCGTTGCTGCACAATCTGCTTCTGTTTATGAAGAAACGCTTTATAAAGAAGAGCAAGCAACCGAAAAGGAACTGGCCGATTTTTCCGGCAACAAGCCTTACCAGCTTCCAGTTCTGGCCGACAGCATCCTCGAACGCGGCATGTCCCTGATCGGTACCCGTTACCGTTTCGGCGGTACCTCTGAGGCCGGTTTCGACTGCAGCGGTTTTATCGGCTACCTGTTTCGTGAAGAAGCTGGCATGAACCTGCCACGCTCCACTCGCGAAATGATCAACGTGAAAGCACCGTTGGTCGCGCGCAATAACCTCAAGCCCGGTGATCTGCTTTTCTTCAGTACAGCAGGCCGTGGTCGCGTAAGCCACGCCGGTATCTACCTGGGCGATAACCAGTTTATCCACTCCAGCAGTCGTCGCAGTGGCGGTGTTCGAGTCGACAGCCTGGGCGACAGCTACTGGAGCAAAACCTTCATCGAAGCCAAGCGCGCACTCGCCATGGCCCCGACTACGGTTACCGCCAGTAAGTAAACTTAAAGTGATACTTGAAGTTTGACGTGTAAGCGCTAGAATCCCTGGACATTGTTGTAATCCGTTCGCGCGAGCTTTGCTTGCGCGTTCTGGTTTTCAGCGTTCGGCAGCGATAGCCGCATCCAGACCAGGATTGTTCTGCACATGTCGACCACAGCCCGCCTGCTCCTTATTCTCTGCGCCGCGCTTATCAGCGCCTGCGCCAGCCGGCCGCCGCCTGCTCCCGTTGCGGTCAAGCCCAAGCCGGTATTCAACTATTCCACCCAGAATTTCTCGCCTGCGGCCGAAGACGTGCTCTTTCGTGCGCTGGGTCTGGTCGGCACGCCTTACCGTTGGGGCGGCAACACGCCGGACTCGGGTTTTGATTGCAGCGGCCTGATCGGCTTTGTCTTCCGCGACGCCGCCGGCATCTCCCTGCCGCGCACCACCCGCGAACTGATCGTGATGCGCGCCCAGGATGTCAGTGAGCAGAACCTGCAAACCGGCGATTTGCTGTTCTTCGCCACCGGTGGCGGTTCCCAGGTCAGCCACGCCGGGATCTATGTGGGCGAAGGCCGCTTTGTCCATGCACCGCAAACCGGCGGTACGGTGAAGCTGGATACCTTGTCCAAGGCGTATTGGCAGAATGCTTATCTGAGCGCCAAGCGTGTGTTGCCAGCAAATCTGGCACGTAATCCCTGAGTCAAACACCAAGCTCAATGTGGGAGGGAGCAAGCCACCTCCCACATTGGGTTTGTGTTGCTTCTAGGGGCGTTTATTTAGCCGCCGACACCCGCCAGACCTTATTCCCCACATCATCCGCCACCAGCAGATCACCCTGCTGATCAATCACCACGCCCACGGGCCGGCCCATGGCTTTCTCATCGTTATCGAGGAACCCGGTCAGCACATCCACCGGCTGACCTTTAGGCTGGCCACCCTCGAATGGTACGAAGATCACCTTGTAGCCACTGTGTGGCTTGCGATTCCACGAGCCATGCTGGCCGATGAATGCGCCGTTGCTGAACGGCGCCGGGAGTTTGCTGCCCTCGGCGAACGTCAGGCCCAAAGACGCCGTGTGCGGCCCTACCGCATAGTCCGGCGCAATTGCCTTGGCGACCAGGTCCAGGTTCTGCGGTGTGACGCGCACATCCACATGCTGGCCGTAATAGCTGAAGGGCCAGCCATAGAACCCGCCATCCTTGACCGAGGTGATGTAGTCCGGCACCAGGTCGCTGCCGATCTCATCGCGCTCGTTTACCGCTGTCCATAGCTTGCCGCTCTGGGGTTCCCAGGCCATGCCGTTAGGGTTGCGCAGGCCGGAAGCGAAAATGCGGTGCTGGCCGCTGGCGCGATCCACTTCCCAGATAGCCGCGCGGCCCTGTTCCGCTTCAAGACCGTTCTCACCGACGTTGCTGTTGGAGCCAACGCTCACGTACAACTTGCTGCCGTCCTTGCTGGCGATCACGTTCTTGGTCCAGTGGTGATTCAGGGGGCCGCCCGGCAGGTCGACCACCTTGGTGCCAGGTGCCTTGATCGCGGTTTCGCCCGCTTGATAGGGGAAGCGCAACAGCTTGTCCGAATCGGCCACGTACAGGTCATTGCCGACCAGTGTCATGCCGAAGGGCGAGTTGAGGTTTTCCAGGAACACCGTGCGGGTCTCGGCGACGCCATCGTGATCGGCATCGCGCAACAGAGTGATGCGGTTCGGGCTTGGCACCCCGGCGCCGGCGCGGCCCATGACCTTCTCCATGACCCAGCCGCGAATGCCCGTGGAATCATCCGGTTTGGGCGGCGCATTGGTTTCTGCCACCAGCACATCGCCGTTGGGCAGCACATACAGCCAGCGCGGGTGGTCCAGGCCTTCGGCGAACGCCGCCACTTGGGTGCCGGCCGCTGCGGTCGGCTTCACGCCCTCTGGCCAGCCGATTGCCGGGGCAATGTTCACGGTGGGAATCAGAGTGTTGTTTGGCTCCGGTAGCTTGGGCGATGGCCCGGTGCCGTCGGACACCTGCAGGGTGGAGCTTTCACCGCAGGCCGCGAGGGTGCCGGCGAGCATGATGAGTAGGGCGAGTCTGGTTTTATGCATGGTGTTCTCCTTGATACCTGTAAGGGTAGAGGAGGGCGCTGGTGCGATGGTTCAAGTGCAAGGCCAGCTTTAATTGACGCTCCACCCCCAACCCACTAACCTTCGCGGCTTGTTCCAGGTGCTCTGTGACCCATGGGTCGACCGAGTGAAACAGGGAAGCCGGTGAGCGAGCGCACTTGTACACAGTGCTGCCGCGATTCCGGCGCTGCCCCCGCAACGGTAAATGAGTCAAGACGGTGCCTTTTGCCACTGTATCGCCCGCGATATGGGAAGGCGCGCCGTCGGCGTGTTCGCTCTGTAGATGAGCAAGCGCGCCACTCATGAGCCCGGAGACCGGCCTGGATCATCCAACAGCATCACGGTGGGCGATGCTTGGCTGTCTGTTTTTTCCTGCCTGCCGTTTTTGTCCAGCCCCAACGGAGAGCTGCCATGACCGATACCCCCGACCGCGACGAACGCCACCTGGCGCGCATGCTGCGCAAAAAAGCCGTGATCGACGAGCGCATCGCCAATTCCCCCAATGAGTGCGGCTTGCTGCTGGTGCTGACCGGCAACGGCAAAGGCAAGAGCAGCTCCGCATTCGGCATGCTCGCGCGCGCCATGGGCCACGGCATGCAGTGTGGTGTGGTGCAGTTCATCAAGGGGCGCAACAGCACCGGTGAGGAGTTGTTCTTCCGTCGCTTCCCCGAACAGGTGCGTTTCCACGTGATGGGCGAAGGCTTCACCTGGGAGACCCAGGACCGCCAACGCGATATCGCCGCCGCCGAAGCCGCCTGGGCCGTCTCCCGTGAACTGCTGCAAGACCCCACCATCGGCCTGGTGGTGCTGGATGAGCTGAACATCGCCCTCAAGCATGGCTACCTGGACCTCGATCAGGTTCTCAGCGACCTGCAGGCCCGTCCGCCGATGCAACACGTGGTGGTCACCGGCCGTGGCGCCAAGCCTGAATTGATCGAAATGGGCGACACCGTCACCGAAATGGGCATGCTCAAGCACGCGTTCCAGGCCGGTATCAAGGCACAGAAGGGCGTCGAACTTTGAATCAGCCCCGTCATTGCCCGGCCGTCCTGATCGCCGCACCGGCGTCCGGCCAGGGCAAAACCACCGTCACCGCCGCGCTGGCCCGTTTGCACCGCAACCTGGGGCGCAAGGTGCGCGTGTTCAAATGCGGCCCGGACTTCTTGGACCCGATGATCCACGAGCGCGCCAGCGGTGCGCCGGTGTATCAGTTGGACATGTGGATGGTGGGCGAGCAGGAAAGTCGTCGCCTGCTGTGGGAAGCGGCGGGCGAGGCCGACCTGATCCTGATCGAAGGCGTGATGGGTCTGTTCGATGGCACACCGTCCAGCGCCGACCTGGCGCGGCACTTCGGCGTGCCGGTGCTCGCAGTAATCGACGGCACCGCCATGGCCCAGACCTTTGGCGCCCTGGCCCTAGGCCTGGCGCGCTATCAGCCGGACCTGCCATTCGCCGGGGTGCTGGCCAACCGCGTCGGTACCCTGCGCCATGCGCAACTGCTGGAAGGCAGCCTGACCGAAGGCCTGCGCTGGTATGGCGCACTGTCCCGCGAAACCGGGATCGAACTGCCCAGCCGCCATTTGGGCCTGGTGCAAGCCAGCGAGCTGAACGATCTCGACGTGCGCCTGGACGCCGCCGCCCAGGCATTGGGCAGCAGCTGTGAAGTTGCATTGCCGCCACCGGTGACCTTCGCCGCGCCGGAAGTGATCGCGGCCGAGCCGTTGCTGGCCGGTGTACGCATTGCGGTGGCCCGTGACGAAGCCTTCGCCTTTACCTATGGCGCCAGCCTTGACCTGCTGCGAGCGATGGGGGCCGAACTGACGTTTTTCTCGCCGATCCATGATCGCCAGCTGCCCGAGGCTGACAGCCTCTATTTGCCCGGCGGTTACCCGGAACTTCATCACCAGGCGCTGTCGGAAAACACCCCGATGCTTGAAGCTATTCGTAACCACCATGCCGCCGGCAAGCCCTTGCTCGCTGAGTGCGGCGGCATGCTCTACCTGCTGGATTCGCTCACCGATGTCGACGGCATCCGCGCCGAACTGGTCGGCCTGCTGCAAGGCGATGCGGTGATGCAAAAGAAACTGGCCGCCCTGGCCCTGCAAAGCGTCGAACTGCCGGAAGGCGTGCTGCGCGGGCACACGTATCATCATTCCCTGACCAGCACCGAGTGCCAGCCGATTGCCCGTGGCCTCAGCCCGAACGGCGGGCGCGGTGCCGAAGCGGTCTTCCGACAGGGGCGGATGACCGCCTCTTACGTGCACTTCTATTTCCCGTCGAATCCGACGGCGGTAGCCGCCTTGTTTGCGCCGGACCGAGCTGAAACCCTATCCACTGTGGGAGGGGGCTTGCCCCCAATAGGGCTATGACCGACAACGCTTTCCCCCAGGCCGACCGCGACGCCGTCTACCGCGCCATCGCCGAACGCCGCGACATGCGTCACTTCAGCGGCGGCATGGTCGCCCCCGAATTGCTGCATCGCCTGCTCCAGGCCGCGCACCAGGCCCCCAGCGTCGGCCTGATGCAGCCTTGGCGGTTTATCCGCATCAGCGACCGCGCGTTGCGAAGCCAGATTCAACAGTTGGTGGAAGAAGAGCGCGTGCGCACCGCCGAGGCGTTGGGCGAGCGCTCCGACGCGTTCATGAAGCTCAAGGTCGAAGGTATCCACGACTGCGCCGAAGTGCTGGTGGCGGCGTTGATGGATGATCGCGAGCGCCACATCTTCGGGCGGCGTACCCTGCCGGAGATGGACCTGGCGTCGCTGTCCTGTGCGATCCAGAACCTGTGGCTGGCCGCGCGGGTCGAGGGGCTGGGCATGGGCTGGGTCTCGCTGTTCGAACCCCAGGCCCTGGCCGACCTGCTGGGCCTGCCGCCCGGTGCGAAACCCCTGGCGGTCTTGTGCCTGGGGCCGGTGACGGAATTTTACCCGGCACCGATGTTGCAGCTCGAAGGCTGGACCGAGCCTCGGCCGTTGAGTGACATGTTGTATGAGAATGTGTGGGGAGTGAGTCAATGAGTGTGGCCTTGCTGTGTGTCGCTGCGGTGGCGCTGGATGCGCTGCTGGGCGAGCCCAGGCGCTGGCATCCGCTGGTGGCGTTCGGCAATTTTGCCGGGCGCATCGAGCAGCGTTTCAACAGCGGTGGCCGTGGCTGGCGCAGCCATGGCGTGACCGCGTGGTTTATCGCCGTGGTGCCGTTGACCCTGCTGGCCACCGCGTTGTCGTGGGCGCCGTATATCGGCTGGGTTCTGGAGATCCTCGCGTTGTACTGCGCCCTCGGCATGCGCAGCCTCGGCGAGCATGTGATCCCGGTGGCCCAGGCCCTGCGCAGCGATGACCTCGACGCGGCCCGCACACGGGTGAGCTACCTGGTCAGCCGCCAGACCAGCGAACTGGACCGCACCGAAGTCGCCCGCGCCGCCACCGAATCGGTGCTGGAAAACGGCAGCGATGCGGTGTTTGCCGCGCTGTTCTGGTTTGTCGTCGCCGGTGTGCCAGGCGTAGTGCTCTACCGCCTGAGCAACACCCTCGACGCCATGTGGGGCTATCGCAATGAACGCTTCGAGCGCTTCGGGTGGGCCGCGGCCAAGATCGACGATGTACTCAACTATATTCCTGCACGCCTGGTGGCTTTGACCTACGCCGTGCTGGGCAAAACCCGCCTGGCCCTCAAATGCTGGCGCACCCAGGGGCCGACCTGGGACAGCCCCAATGCCGGGCCGGTGATGGCATCCGGCGCTGGCGCGTTGGGCGTTGAGCTGGGCGGCGCCGCGATTTACCACGGCGAGGTGCACCATCGTCCGCAACTGGGCGAAGGCCCGGCGGCGGATGCCGACTCCATCGACCGTGGCTGGCAACTGGTGCAGCGCGGCGTATGGTTGTGGTTGCTGATTCTATGCGTGGGAGGGCAATTTTATGCTTGAGCACGGTGGCCGGCTGCGCAAGGCAGCGATTCAGTACGGGATTGCCGAGGCCGATTGGCTCGACCTTTCCAGCGGCCTCGCGCCCTGGCCGTGGCCGATCCCCGAGATTCCGCTGCGGGCCTGGGCGCGCTTGCCGGAATCGGACGACGGCCTGGAACAGGCGGCCAGCGAGTATTACGGCGCCGCGCATGTTCTGCCGGTGCCCGGCTCCCAGGCGGCGATTCAATTGCTGCCACGCCTGCGCCGTGCCGGCAAGGTCGGCGTGCTGTCGCCGTGCTACGCCGAGCACGCCGAGGCCTGGCGTCGCGCTGGTTACGTGGTGCGTGAAGTGCAGGAGCAGGAAGTCGACTTCTTCCTCGACGGCCTCGACGTGCTGGTGGTGGTCAATCCCAATAACCCCACCGGACTTAGCCTGACCCCGCAGCGCCTGCTGGACTGGCACACAAGGCTGGCCCAGCGCGGCGGCTGGCTGGTGGTGGACGAAGCGTTCATGGATGTCACCCCGCAGTTGAGCCTGGCGAACCAGGCCCATCAGGTCGGCCTGATTGTGCTGCGTTCGTTCGGCAAGTTTTTCGGCCTGGCCGGGGTGCGCCTGGGCTTTGTGCTGGCCGAACGCAGGCTGCTCAAACTGCTGGCCGAACAGGTCGGGCCGTGGGCCGTCAGCGGGCCGACGCGGGTGCTGGGCCAAGTGTGCCTGCGCGATACCGCCGGCCATGCACGGCAGCGGGCACGCTGCACCGAGGCCGCCCAGCGTTTGTTTGAAATGCTCGAACGCCGTGGCTTTCAACCCCAGGGCGGCTGCGCGTTGTTCCAATGGTTGATCACCCCGCACGCCGAGCGCATGCACGAATTCATGGCGCAACGCGGCATCTTGCTGCGCCTGTTTGTGCACAACAGCAGCGTGCGGTTTGGCCTGCCCGACACCGAGGCCGATTGGCTGCGCCTTGACGAAGCGCTGGCAGCCTACAAGGACGCCTCATGAGTACGCTGATGGTGCAAGGCACCACCTCCGATGCCGGCAAAAGTACCCTGGTGACCGCGTTGTGCCGTTGGCTGGTACGCCAGGGCATTGCCGTGGTGCCGTTCAAACCACAGAACATGGCGCTCAACAGTGCGGTGACGGCCGAGGGCGGCGAGATCGGCCGGGCCCAGGCGGTGCAGGCCCAGGCGGCCAACCTGGCGCCCCATACCGATATGAACCCGGTGCTGCTCAAGCCCAACAGCGACACCGGCTCCCAGGTGATCATCCATGGCCGCGCCGTGACCAGCATGAACGCGGTGGCCTATCACGACTACAAAGCCACCGCGATGCAGGCAGTGCTGGCTTCCCACGCGCGGTTGAGCGAAGCCTACCCGGTGGTGATGGTGGAAGGCGCAGGCTCCCCGGCCGAGATCAACCTGCGCGCCAACGACATCGCCAACATGGGTTTCGCCGAAGCGGTGGATTGCCCGGTGCTGCTGATTGCCGACATCAATCGCGGCGGGGTGTTCGCCCATCTGGTCGGCACCCTGGAATTGCTCTCGCCCAGCGAACAGGCGCGGGTCAAAGGTTTCATCATCAACCGTTTTCGCGGCGACATTGCACTGCTGCAACCCGGCCTGGATTGGTTGCAAGCACGCACCGGCAAACCGGTGGTCGGCGTATTGCCCTACGTGATGGACCTGCACCTGGAAGCCGAGGACGGCATCGACCGGCGCCAAACCGACAAGGCGGCGCAGGTGCTCAAGGTAGTTGTGCCGGTGTTGCCGCGCATCAGCAACCATACGGATTTTGATCCGCTGCGCCTGCACCCCCAAGTGGACTTGCAGTTCATCGGGCCGGGCCAGCCGATTCCGGCCGCCGACCTGATCATCCTGCCCGGCTCGAAAAGCGTGCGCAGCGACCTCGCCTACCTGCGTGCCAATGGCTGGGACACCGCCGTGGCGCGGCACTTGCGCTACGGCGGCAAGGTGCTGGGGATTTGCGGCGGCTTGCAGATGCTCGGTGAGCAGGTGCACGACCCGTTGGGCCTGGAAGGGCCAGCGGGTTCCAGCGACGGCCTGGGGCTGCTGGCATTCAGCACCACCCTGGAAGAAGAGAAGCAACTGCGTAATGTTCGCGGGCGTTTGTTGCTGGAGAATGCCGAGGTCAGCGGGTATGAGATCCATGCGGGCGTGACGTGCGGCGCTGCCCTGTCGAACGCCGCCGTGCTGCTGGATGACGGTCGCAGTGACGGCGCGCAAAGCGCTGACGGGCAGATTCTCGGCACGTATCTGCACGGCTTGTTCGAGACCCCGGCGGCCTGCAGTGCGTTGCTGCGTTGGGCCGGGTTGCAGGATGTGCAGGCGGTGGATTATCACGCCCTGCGCGAGCGCGATATCGAACGGTTGGCGGATTTAGTGGAGAACCATTTGGATACCGATTTGTTGCGCAATCTGTGTGGGGTTTAAGGGTGTACACACGGTTCAAATGTGGGAGGGGGCTTTCGGTGTACATATCCATTCCTGCGGTAACGGCCACTTATGGTGGGTGGGTAGGGGGTGTCTCATGCTTCAACTGATTTTAGGCGGCGCTCGTTCCGGTAAAAGCCGCCTGGCCGAAAAGCTCGCCAGCGACAGCGCTTTGCCCGTCATCTATATCGCCACCAGCCAACCGCTTGACGGCGAGATGAATGCCCGCGTTGCCTTGCATCGCGAGCGTCGTCCTGACCACTGGGGTTTGATCGAAGAACCTGTCGAGCTGGCGCGTGTGCTACGCGAAAATGCTGCGCCCGGTCGTTGCCTGTTGGTGGATTGCCTGACCCTGTGGCTGACCAATCTGCTGATGCTCGAAGACGCGCAGCGCCTGGCGTTTGAGCGCGATCAATTGCTGGAAACCCTGGCCGTGCTGCCGGGTGAAATTATTTTTGTCAGCAACGAGACCGGTCTGGGTGTCGTGCCGCTGGGCGAATTGACTCGCCGCTATGTGGATGAAGCCGGTTGGCTGCATCAAGCCTTGGCCGAGCGGTGTCAGCGTGTTGTCCTGACGGTTGCCGGCCTGCCCCTGACGTTGAAAGGTACTGCGTTATGACTGACACCTGGTGGCTCAACCCTTGTAAGGCCATTGACGCCTCGGCGTACGAACAAGCCCTGGCGCGCCAGCAGCAATTGACCAAACCGGCCGGTTCCCTGGGCCAGCTGGAAGCGCTGGCGGTGCAATTGGCCGGCTTGCAGGGCCAGGTCAAACCGTCGGTGGATCAGCTGTGGATTGCCATCTTTGCCGGTGACCATGGTGTGGTTGCCGAGGGTGTATCGGCGTTTCCCCAGGAAGTGACCGGGCAGATGCTGCATAACTTTGTCACCGGTGGCGCGGCCATCAGCGTATTGGCGCGGCAACTGGATGCGCAGTTGGAAGTGGTCGACCTCGGCACGGTGAGCCCTTCGCTGAGCCTGCCTGGCGTCCGTCACCTGAATCTCGGCGCGGGCACCGCCAATTTCGTCAAGGGCCCGGCAATGACCGGCGCCCAGGGCCGATTGGCATTGCAGGCGGGGCGCGACAGTGTGCTGCGCGCCCGTGAAAGCGGTGCGCAGTTGTTTGTCGGCGGCGAGATGGGCATCGGCAACACCACCGCCGCCAGTGCGCTGGCCTGCGCTTTGCTCGATTGCCAGGTGACCGACCTGACAGGCCCGGGCACCGGGTTGAATGCCCAAGGCGTCAGTCACAAGGTGGCGGTGATCGAGCGCGCGCTGGCCTTGCATGCCGCGCAGCGTGGGGATGCGCTGCAAACCCTGTGCAATCTCGGTGGCTTTGAAATCGCTGCCTTGGTGGGCGCTTATCTGGCCTGCGCCCAGGAAGGCATTGTGGTGCTGGTAGATGGGTTTATCTGCACCGTCGCTGCGCTCGTCGCCACGCGCTTGAACCCGGCGTGCCGCGACTGGCTGCTGTTCGGTCATCGCGGCGCCGAGCCTGGCCATCGCCATGTCTTGCAGAGCCTCGACGCACAGCCGTTGCTGGAACTGGGCCTGCGCCTGGGCGAGGGCAGTGGCGCGGCGTTGGCGGTGCCGTTGCTGCGCCTGGCCTGTGCGCTGCACGGGCAAATGGCGACGTTTGCCGAAGCGGCCGTGGCAGACCGTCCGGCATGACCTTGCACCTGGACCTGCTGCGCCATGGCGAAACCGAACTGGGGGGTGGCCTGCGCGGCAGCCTGGACGATGCATTGACCGCCAAGGGCTGGGAACAGATGCGCTCCGCCGTGGTGGCGCAGGGGCCTTGGGATCGGTTGATCAGCTCGCCGCTGCAACGCTGCGCGCGGTTCGCGGATGAACTGGGCGCGCGGCTGAATGTGCCGGTGAGCCTGGAAAAAGACCTGCAGGAACTGCACTTCGGTGCCTGGGAAGGGCAGAGTGCGGCGGCGCTGATGGAGACCGACGCCGAAGGTTTGGGCCGGTTCTGGGCCGATCCGTATAGCTTCACGCCGCCCCAGGGCGAACCGGTCAGCGAGTTTTCCCAGCGGGTTTTGGGCGCGGTCCTACGCCTGCATAAGGCGTATGCCGGTGAGCGTGTGCTGTTGATCAGCCACGGAGGGGTGATGCGTTTGCTGTTGGCCCAGGCTCGGGGGCTGCCCCGTGAGCAGTTGCTGAATGTCGAAGTCGGTCATGGCGGGTTGTTCAACCTGCAAGTCGCCGCCGATGGCCTGTTGAAGGAAGGAATCTGAGCATGCTGCCGTTCTGGATCGCCGTGCAGTTCCTGAGCAGTTTGCCGATTCGCCTGCCGGGTATGCCGCAACCGCAGGAGCTGGGGCGCTCGTTGCTGTTTTATCCCGTGGTCGGGTTGCTGTTCGGCGTGCTGCTGTGGGGCCTGAACACACTATTGACCGGATCACCGCTGTTGTTGCACGCCGCGCTGCTGCTGACGGCCTGGGTGTTGCTCAGCGGCGGCCTGCACCTCGATGGCCTGGCGGACACTGCCGATGCCTGGCTGGGTGGCTTCGGCGACCGCGAGCGCACCCTCAGCATCATGAAAGACCCGCGTAGCGGGCCGATTGCCGTGGTCACCCTGGGCCTAGTGTTGCTGCTCAAGTTCACCGCGCTGGTGGCCTTGATCGAACAACGCAACGGTGTGGCGTTGATTCTCGCGCCGTTGATCGGGCGGGCGTCGATGCTGGGGTTGTTCCTGACCACGCGTTATGTGCGAGCGGGTGGGTTGGGCCAAGCGCTGTCGGATCATTTACCGCGCATCGTCGGTCAACAGGTGCTGATCCTCAGTGGCCTGGCCTGCATCCTGATCGGCGGTTTCAGCGGGGGGCTCGCCGTGCTGCTCGCGGCTGTGTGTTTCATGGGACTGCGTCAACTGATGGTCAATCGTCTCGGCGGCACCACCGGCGACACCGCTGGCGCGCTGCTGGAGCTGTTGGAAGTCGCTGTTCTGGTCGGTTTGGCGTTGTAACACTTTCTTGCATTTCCTTAATCGCGGGTATATACACGTTCCATGCTTGCCTCCCAATGTTTATGCACCAACCTGCGACGTGCCGCCCGGGGCGTCAGCAGGCATTACGACGGCGCCCTCGACGGCTTCGGGATCAACGTCGCCCAGTATTCCTTGCTGTGCAACTTGCAGCGCCTCGATCAACCGAGCATTTCCAGCCTGGCCGACGCCATGGGCCTGGATCGCAGCACTTTGGGGCGCAACCTGCGGGTGTTGGAAGGTGAGGGCCTGGTGCAGATGGTGGAGGGCGATGACCTGCGCAACCGCCTGGTGCTGTTGACCGCAGCCGGTGAAGAGCGCCTGGCCGCAGCGTTACCCGCCTGGGAGGCGGCGCAACAGAAATTGATCGATCAACTCGGCGCGGAAAAACGCGAAACCCTGTTGGCCTTGCTGGATGAACTCGCATGAACGCGGGTTTGTTCGAACACAAGCGGGTATATACCCGTGAGCGGAGAATAAGAAATGACGTCGATGTGGCGCACCAGCGGTTGGATCCTTTTAGGGAGTGCGCTGATACTGGCGTTGTCCTTGGGCGTGCGGCACGGTTTCGGCCTGTTCCTGGCGCCGATGAGCAGCGAATTCGGCTGGGGCCGTGAGACCTTTGCCTTTGCCATCGCCTTGCAGAACCTGATCTGGGGCCTGGCGCAGCCGTTTACCGGTGCCTTGGCCGACCGTTTCGGCGCCACCAGGGCGGTGTTTGTCGGCGGGGTGTTATACGCCGCAGGCCTGGTGTTGATGGGCATGTCGGATTCGGCGTGGTCGTTGTCCTTGAGTGCCGGCCTGCTGATCGGGATTGGCCTGTCGGGTACATCGTTCTCGGTGATTCTGGGCGTGGTCGGCCGCGCCGTGGCGCCGGAAAAGCGCAGCATGGCCATGGGCATTGCCAGCGCTGCCGGTTCGTTTGGCCAGTTCGCCATGGTGCCGGGTACCTTGGGCTTGATCAGCTGGCTGGGTTGGTCGGCAGCCTTGCTGGTGTTGGGCTTGATGGTGGCGCTGATCCTGCCGCTGGTGAGCATGCTCAAGGACCGCCCGCTGCCGGTGATGGCTGGCCAGCAAACCCTGCGTGAAGCCTTGAAGGAAGCCTGCTCCCACTCCGGGTTCTGGCTGCTGGCCTTCGGCTTTTTCGTCTGTGGCTTTCAGGTGGTGTTTATTGGTGTGCACCTGCCGGCCTACCTGGTGGACCAGCACTTGCCGGCCACGGTCGGCACCACGGTGTTGGCGTTGATCGGGCTGTTCAATATCTTCGGCACCTACACCGCCGGCTGGCTCGGCGGGCGCATGTCCAAGCCGCGCTTGTTGACTGGGTTGTACCTGCTGCGCGCGGTGGTGATCATGCTGTTCCTGTGGGCACCGGTGACCGAAGTCACGGCCTACCTGTTCGGCATGGCAATGGGCTTCCTGTGGTTGTCCACGGTACCGCTGACCAACGGCACGGTCGCCACGTTGTTTGGGGTACGAAACCTGTCCATGCTGGGTGGGATCGTGTTCCTTTTCCACCAGCTCGGCTCGTTCCTTGGCGGTTGGTTGGGCGGGGTAGTCTATGATCGAACCGGTAACTACGATTTGATCTGGCAAGTGGCGATCCTGTTGAGTGTGCTCGCCGCAGCCTTGAATTGGCCGGTGCGTGAGCGGCCGGTGGCGCGATTGCAGGCGCAGATGGAGGCGGCATGAGTGCGACCTGGTATTGGTTCGGCGGGGCAGCAGCGATAGCGCTGTTGCTGGCCCTGGCCTGGTGGGGCTGGCAGCGCGGTGGCCTGGCGTTGATGCAACTGGGTATGTCGATCTGTTAAGTTCGATCCCTGAACTCTTTAAAGGACGTTTCGACATGCAGATGCGCTGGCTTGCTGTACCCGTGCTGATGGCTGCTTTTGGCGGTGTGGCGTTGGCTGCCGATTGCCCGCCGTTGCTGGAGGGCCAATTGCCCAAGCTGCGCGCCAAGGAATCCATCGACCTGTGCCAACGTTTTGCCGGTAAGCCCTTGGTTATCGTCAACACGGCGAGCTTTTGCGGGTTCGCGCCGCAATTCAAAGGCCTCGAAGCACTTTATCAGCGCTACAAGGATGAAGGGTTGGAGGTGATCGGCGTGCCATCCGATGACTTCAAGCAGGAAGCCAAGACCGGCGAAGAAACCGCCAAGGTCTGCTACGTGAATTACGGCGTCACCTTCACCATGACCGAGCCGCAGAAGGTCAAGGGACCGGACGCGGTGCACCTGTTCAAGGTATTGGCGCAGCAGAGCAACGCGCCGAAGTGGAATTTCTACAAGTACGTGGTCGACCGACAGGGCAAGGTGATTGCCGATTTCTCCAGCCTCACCAAGCCGGACAGCCCTGACCTGATCAAGGCTGTGGAGCAGGCGATAGCGTCTAAACCCTGATTATCGGGCACTAAAAAGCCCCGCCTCCCTTGCAGGAGTGCGGGGCTGTTTTACACCCGTCTGGATCAGAAGGTGTAGGTCATGCCCAGGCCGAAACCGTTGGCACTGTTTTCGTATTTGGCGCGGTAACTGGCTGTCGACGGGGCGTCAGCAGTCTGGTTGATCTTGACGTCTTCTTCTTTCAGGTACGAATACGCCAGGTCGACTGTCATGTTATCCATGACTTTGTAGCCCAGGCCCACGCTGAAGATCGTACGGTCGCCAGTCGGGATGCGCGGCGAACGATCGGTGTTGTTGGTCGGGGATTGGTCGAAGGTCAGGCCGGTACGCAGCACGACTTGCTTGGTCAACTGATACGAGGTACCCACGGCGTAGGCCCAGGTATCGTGCCAATTCTGTTCTTCGGTGATGGAACCTAGTTGGGTTGGCGCCAGGAAGCCGCCGGCAGCCGTTACGCCTTCGTTGTTGACGGTGATCTCTTTCAGGCGACTCCAACGCGTCCAGGTTGCACCGCCATAGAGTTTCCAGGCGTCGGTCAGGTCTTGGGTGACGGACAGGTCGTAGGACTCTGGGGTGTCGATTTTCAGCGAGGCGTCGTAACGGTTGTTACGCAGGACCGGCTGAGTGGCCGCTGGGCCGCTGACGGTGGTGTGGCCTTCGAGCTTGTACTTGACCTTCGAGTGGTAGGTCAGGCCCACGCGTGTGGTGTCGGTGGCCTGGACCAATACGCCGACGTTGAAACCCAGGGCTGTATCGTCACCCTTGATTTTTACGTTGGTATCGGAGGCAAGCGGGCTAAGGGTCTTGTCCGACTCGAGCACACCGGAAATCCGGTTGATGGTCGGGCCAAAGCCGATGGAAACCTTGTCGTTAAAGGCATAGCTGACAGTCGGCTGGAAGGTCATGACCTTCACTTCGCTCTTGCTGCCGAAGCCGCGACCCTGGAAGCCGTTTTCATAGTCGGTCACCAGGCCGAACGGTGCGTATACACCGAAGCCGATAGCCCACTGATCGTTGAGTTTGTTGGTGTAGAAACCGAATGGCACTGCGGTGAACGGAACCATATCGCCTTTGTTGGTACCGCGAGAGTTGCCACCGGTATTGCTGATGTCGGTCGACGCATCAATGGCAGCAACACCGCCGGTGATTTGCTGGCCACTCAGGCGGGACATACCGGCCGGGTTACCGTAGACAGTGCTTGCATCATCGGCAGAAGAGGAGCGACCTGCGAAACCCGTACCCATCCCGCTGACGCTCTGTTCGTTCAGTGCGAAACCGCTTGCGAACAGTTGGGAGGATGCCATGGCAACGGCGAGGCTAAGTGTGGTCTTGAGCATTACTTTTTTCATTATTAGAACTCCGGGGTGATCACCGCTGCGGAAAGTATCAATAAAATTAACATCGCGCTATAGGCTGTAATGTAGGAGATAGAGCGGTTTTGTAGGACAATCCGACCAGAATTCTGCTTTTTTGGCGAATCTTGCAAATTGCCCGGTCAGCAGGCCACGTGATTCAAGGGGGAAACACAGGTTTGCCAGGCTTGGGTGAAATCCCGCAGCCTTCCTTGAGGATGAAATATTTCTTTCCAGATACGCGCCATGGCTAAAACATCACCGGGTGGTGGCAGGGCGGGGCTGTGCTGTTCGACCAGGAGCCAAGCGATGGCCGTGGCATAACGCAGGTTTACGGTGAGTTCCAGCTGGGGCGCGCTGAGGAAGGCATGTTGGCTGGCGAGCCCGCGTACCAGGCTGGCGCGCTCGGGGTCGAGCGCCAGGTAGTTATCCCACAAGGCGCGATGGCGAGGTTCGGTGATGCTGTACAGGCCATGGCCGCGTCGATCGTGTAAGGCAGAACCCAATTCCGACTGGCTGGCCGCGATGCCCAGCAGCAGTGACTCAGCCGTTGGGCTCTGCTGGCCGAGGTACGTCAGCGTTGGCCGGATCACATAGCGACACAATTCACTGGCTGCGATACCCATACATGCCTCAATCCGTGAAAGGGGTCGACGAGTCCTGAGATGGGGGCTTGGCAGCAGTGGATCGGATCTCAGGCTCGTCGGAAGCGGATCATGCCGCTTGAGTTGAAGTGTAGTGTCATATTCATGATGTAAAAGACTGTTTTTAAAACATCTTCCTCATCCAGTTATAACGTTTATATCGATTTGAACTTAGTACAAAGGCTCAGGGTACGAATTTCGGGCAATAAAAAACCCTGTGTTTTAAACAGGGTTTTTTGTGTTTCAGCGACTCGGGTCGATCAGGCAACCAGTGCCTGACGGGTACGCTCGATCACGGCCTGCAGCGGTTCAGCGCTGGAGTATTGATCGGGGTACAGGCGTTCGCTGTGACGAGCGATGCCGTGTTCGTTGACCAGGGTGAAGCTGAAGCAGCCTTTGCGAGCGGCCATGATCAGGCAGTTCATTGGAGCAAAAGCGTTGGTGAGGGTGCGAATGGCATCCTGAGTGTGGATAGCGGACATATTATTGGTGTTCCTACAAATGACACGGATAAGAACCGTGCAACGTTAAAACGTTCCAGTAACGTTGATCACCATTGATCAAACGAAGAACCTGACTGGAACAAAGCAGCCAGTTTGAAGCGCTAATAAGTTAGGCGCGCTTGGGCTGGCAGGTAGGTACTTAGGAGGGCAGGCAACACAACAAGGGCAAAGGTTCTGGGCCCGGGGTGAAGATCCTGATCAATTTGCAGGTTGGTTCGGTCAGAGTATGGAAACTTCGCGGCACCCTTTGCTTGTTCAAAGGCAGTGTCGTCGCAAGTGATACCTGGAAACCATCGAGGTGGTCGATCCCGTGTTGTTCAGGGGAGTTGTTCGACCAGAATTGACTTTCAGCTTGGTACTAACGCTGCGGATAGTAACGGATTGAAACAGGTAATGGAAGCGCGTTAATCAAAAACTGCAATCAACCGCCCAGCAGGCCGCGATACACCAGCACCGTGACGGCGGCGGCCAGGGAACAACCCAGCCCATAGGCGGCCAGGGTCAGGCGCAAGGATTGGCCGGTCTCGACCATCTTCATCACATCGCCCATGTCATCGACACGTCCTTCACCCAGCTCGATGCACACGCTCGCGGCGGTGAAAGCGGCCGATAGCAGGATGGCGATGGCAAACAACGCCCCATCCGGGGATGGCAGCGCGACATTGATCCCTAATGAAATGGCGCAGATGGCCAGTAACAACACGGCGAATAATAGAATTCCTTTCATCAGCCCACTCAGCCTTGCGTTGTCCGTCGGGCAGTGTGGCGAGCCTGAAAAGATTTGAAAAGTCCCTGTTTTGCTTCGGCGGTAACATTTTTGAAGGCTGTCGCTTCAAAAAAAGCCGGGGATATAACCATCGGATCGGTACTTGTGCACATTAGTTGCGGCGTGTGTAACCGGGCTGTCAATTGCTGGACAAGGCCGCCATTTGCCTGCAATGGAAATTTAAGTCAATGAAAAATCTGGCTTTTTTTTATTGGTGAAAAAATCGTCAGTTTGACTGCGGGCCCCGTTCCATGGGCGTTTGCGCGAGTTAAAGGCTGGTTGTCCACTGAGTTATCCACAGCTTCTGTGGATTGTCCCGAGCGCTTGCTCTAGAACGGGCGTGCAGGGTTTTTTCAGCTTTACCTGTACGAAAAAAAGAGTAGAGTGGCGCGCCTTCCGTTCTGTCCCACAGTGCTTTATGAAGTTTCGCTCAGTATCACCTTCTGTTACCGACATCCCCCAGACTGTTACCGCGCCTAAGCGTTTTTCTTTGAAGGTCGCCCTGTGGTTGCTCGACAGCCCACGCCTGGGGCACAGCACCAACGTCAAACACTTCGCCGGGCGCTTGCTCAAGCAGCCGGCCCGTGAGGGCGTAGTGGCTGCGCAAAGCCGCCTGGGCCAATTGATGTGCCGTGAGTGCGGCAACGCCCGCGACCGCCGCATCGGCCACGATCTGCTGCGCCTGGCCGCCCGTGCCGGTGACCGCCGTGCCCAACGAGAACTGGGTCAGGTCGAAGACTGAGCTGTCCTCACGCTCTACGCTTGGTTAACCTTGCTCCTTTTCGGTGATGGCAGAAATGGCTATGGTTTTTGACTGGACCAGTATTGCCCTGGGCCTGGCTGGCGCCGCAGTGCCTTTATTGGCGGTGTGCTGGCAGATTCAACGGCGGTTGACCGCGCGGACCACCGGCTGGGAACTGCTCGAAGAGCGCCTGGCCACTGCGCAACTGGCCCAGGAAGGCCTCACCGCTCAATTGGATGCCAGCCGCGATGAAATCAGCGATCTGAGCCAGGCCAATGCCGCCAAGCAAGCGGACCTCGCTGCCGTGCGCCGGGAGGTCGAGCTGTTGCAGATCGACCGCGATAACGCCCGCGACGCCGCCCACGCCTGGAACCTTGACCGCAGCGCCAAGGAAACCGAATTGCGCCGCCTTGATGCATTGTCGGCCGCCTTGCGCGCCGAACTGCGCGAGCAGCAGGAAAGCCATCAGCAGCGCCTCGCCGACCTGCAAGGCTCGCGGGACGAATTGCGTGCGCAGTTCGCTGAGCTGGCCGGCAAGATCTTTGATGAGCGTGAGCAGCGCTTTGCCGAGACCAGCCAGGAGCGCCTTGGCCAGTTGCTCGATCCCTTGAAGGAACGCATCCAGTCCTTCGAAAAACGCGTCGAAGAGAGCTATCAGAACGAGGCTCGCGAGCGCTTTTCCCTGGCCAAGGAGCTTGAGCGCCTGCAGCAACTGAACCTGCGTCTGTCAGACGAAGCCACCAACCTGACCCGCGCCCTCAAGGGCCAGAAAACCCAGGGCAACTGGGGTGAGCTGATCCTCGAGCGCGTGCTGGAGCACGCCGGCCTGGAGAAGGGCCGCGAGTACCAGACCCAGGTCAGCCTCAAGGGCCCGGACGGCGAGCGTTTCCAGCCGGATGTGCTGATCATGTTGCCTGGCGACAAGCAGGTCGTGGTGGACTCCAAAGTCAGCCTGACCGCTTACCAGCAGTATGTCGCAGCCGATGATGAGGTCATCGGCCAGACGGCCTTGAAACAGCACGTGCTGTCGCTGCGCAATCACGTCAAAGGTTTGGCCGGTAAGGATTACAAACGCCTGGAAGGCCTGCACAGCCTGGATTTCGTGTTGTTGTTCGTGCCGATCGAAGCCGCTTTTTCCGCGGCCTTGCAGGCCGAACCGAATCTGTTCCAAGAGGCTTTCGACCGTCATATCGTGATCGTCAGCCCAACGACGCTGCTCGCCACCCTGCGGGTAATCGACAGCCTGTGGAAACAGGAGCGCCAAAGCCAGAACGCCCGCGAAATTGCCGAACGCGCCGGGTGGCTGTACGACAAGTTCGTGCTGTTTATCCAGGATCTGGACGAAGTGGGCAATCGTCTACAGCAATTGGACAAGGCTTACAGCGCGGCGCGGAACAAGCTGACAGATGGGCGTGGAAACCTGGTCAGTCGCACCGAGCAATTAAAGTTGCTCGGTGCGCGTGCCAGCAAAAGCCTGCCGGCGGATTTGCTGGAGCGGGCGATGACCGACGCCGACGGCGTGGCGCACCTTCCCGAATAAACACATTCCGAGAGGTGGGAGGGGGCTTGCTCCCGATTGCAGTGGATCAGGCACAGATGGTGTGACTGATGCTCCGCTATCGGGGGCAAGCCCCCTCCCACATTTTGACTGGGTACATCCGGTTTATAGAGGTAAGTGTCGGCTCAGCAACGCCCGTAACGCTGCTGGCTTCACCGGCTTGGCAAGGTAATCCAACCCCGCCGCATGCACCTCTGCCACCATCTCCGGGCGGCCGTCGGCACTGATGACAACGCCGGGGATCGGCTCCGCCATTTGTGTACGCAGCCAGCCCATCAACTCGGTACCGGTCTCACCGTGATCGAGGTGGTAATCCACCAGCGCCAGTTGCGGGCGTATGCCTTGCTCCAGCAGCGCCGCACATTGCGCCTGATCGGTGGCGGTCCACACCTCACAGCCCCAGCGTGTCAGCAGGCTGCGCATACCGATCAGAATGCTCTCTTCGTTATCCACGCAGAGCACTTGCGCGCCGCTCAAGGGCAGGCCGTTTTCATGTACTGCTTTGACTTGCGGGCTGGCCTGGTTGCGCGCCAGCGGCACGCGTACGCTGAACACGCTGCCCTTGCCGGGCCATGAGCGCACGCTCAGACGATGGTCCAGCACTCGGCACAGGCCGTCGGCAATCGCGAGGCCCAGGCCCAGGCCTTTCTCGGCGCGGGTCTGGTGGCTGTCCAGGCGCTTGAACTCTTCGAAGATCACCTTCTGTTTATCCTGCGGGATACCGGGGCCCCGGTCCCAGACTTCCAGGCACAGCTCGCCCTTGCGCCGGCGTACGCCGAGCAGCACCGAGCCATCGGAATACCGGAAAGCGTTGGTCAGGAAATTCTGCAAAATCCGCCGTAGCAGCTTGATGTCGCTGTCGACGCGCAAGCGGCTGCCCCGCAGGCGAAAGCGCAAGCCCTGCTCTTGGGCCAGGGCCTTGAATTCGGCGCCGAGGGTATCGAACAACTCATTGAGTACGAAAGGCTGGCGCTGCGGATTGATCTTGCCGTTTTCCAGGCGGGAGATATCCAGCAGGTCGCTGATCAGGTCTTCGGCAGAGCGCAGCGAGCTGTCCAGATGCTGCACCAGTTGCCGTGCCTCGCTGGACAGGCCGTCGTTCTGGTGGGAGAGGGCGGCGGAGAACAGGCGTGCGGCGTTCAACGGCTGCATCAGGTCATGGCTGACCGCCGCGAGGAAGCGGGTCTTCGACTGGCTGGCGGACTCGGCGACGCCCTTGGCATCGGTGAGCGCCACATTGAGCTGCGACAGTTCGTGGGTGCGCTCGGTCACCCGTTGTTCGAGGCCTTCGTTGGCCTCGGTGAGTGCCTGCTCGGCCTCGCGGAACGCGGTAATGTCGGTGAAACTCATGACGAAGCCGCCGCCGGGCATCGGGTTGCCGATCAGCTCGATCACCCGTCCATTCGGGAACAGGCGCTCTGACGTATGCGCGCGGCCCTGGCGCATCCAGTGCAGGCGGCGCGCCACGTGCACCTCGGCTTCGCCCGGCCCGCACAGGCCGCGCTCGGCGTTGTAGCGAATGATGTCGGCAATCGGTCTGCCTACGCTGATCAGCCCGTCCGGGTAATTGAACAATTCCAGATAGCGCCGGTTCCAGGCCACCAGCTTGAGGGACTGGTCCACCACACTGATACCCTGGGTGATGTTCTCGATTGCGCCTTGCAGCAATGCGCGATTGAATTGCAACACTTCGGACGCTTCGTCGGCGATGCGTACGACATCCTCCAGTTGCATTTCCCGCCCTTCGATCGCCGCTTTCACCACGGCCCGAGTCGAAGATGCACCGAGTACACCGGCCAGCAAGCGTTCGGTGTGGGCGATCCAGTCGTTGTCGGCATTCTGGTTGGGGTTAAAGCCTTTGCCCTGGCGATAGGCGAAGCGGATAAAACTCTGTTGGGCCCGTTCTTCACCGACAAAACGCGCGGCCAGGCTGAGCAGGTCGCTGATCTGTACCGACAGCATCGAGCGGGCACTCGCGCGCTGACTGATTTCCTGGCCGATAAAACGCCCGGCTTGCCAGTGTTCCGACACGCGCGTGCGCGACAGCATCGACACCCACACGAACAGCGTGAAGTTACCTGCGAGGGAGAACACCGTGCCCAAGGTCAGTGAGGTGACGGACAAACCGAGCGGGTGCGAATGCATCCACGTCAGCCCCGGGAAAAGGGTGAGGGACCAACCCAGGCTTTTCGCGGTAACCGGTAGGACCAAGGTGTAGAACCACAGGAATGTACCTGCTGCCAGCCCCGCAAACACGCCACGGCGGTTGGCCTGTTTCCAGTACAGCGCGCCGAGCATGGCCGGGGCCAGTTGGGTCACGGCGGCAAAGGCGATCTGGCCGATGGTCGCCAGGCTTGCGGTGGAGCCAAGCAGGCGGTAGCTGACATAAGCCAGCAGCAGGATGATCACGATGCTGACCCGGCGCACCGACAGCATCCAGTGGCGGAACACTTCGAACGGTCGCTCTGCGCTGGAACGGCGCAGCAGCCAGGGCAGCAGCATGTCGTTGGAGACCATGGTCGACAACGCGATGCTCGCCACGATCACCATGCCGGTGGCCGCCGACGCACCGCCGATAAACGCCAGCACGGCGAGGGCCGGATGGGCTTCGGCCATGGGCAGGCTGATCACATAAGAGTCCGGCAGTACCGAGCCAGGCAGCATCATTTTGCCGCCCAGGGCGATCGGCACTACGAAAAGTGCGGCGAGGATCAGGTAGGCCGGGAACACCCACTTGGCCAGGCGCAAATCCTGGGGGTCGATGTTTTCCACGACCGTCACATGAAACTGCCGAGGCAAGCAGATGATCGCCATCATGGCGACGCCGGTTTGCACCACCATCGACGGCCAGTTGATGGTTTCCTTCCAGTATTCCTCCAGGCGTGGTGCGAGCATTGCCTGGCTGAACAGGTCGCCGAAACCGTCATATAGGCCGTAGGTCACAAACGCGCCGACTGCGAGAAACGCGAACAGCTTGACCAGGGACTCAAATGCAATCGCCAAGACCATGCCACGGTGGTGCTCCGTGGCGTCCAAGTTGCGTGTACCGAACACAATGGTGAACAACGCCAGCACCAGGGACACGATCAACGCGGTGTCCTGGGCGCGGGTGCCGGTGGTGTCCGCGCCAGCGCCAATCAGCAGGTTGACCCCCAGCACGATGCCTTTGAGTTGCAGGGCGATATAAGGCAGCACGCCCACCAGGCAGATCAGCGCGACCACCACCGCCAGGGACTGGGATTTGCCATAGCGTGCAGCGATAAAGTCGGCGATGGAGGTGATGTTTTCCTGCTTGCTGATCAGGATCATCTTCTGCAGCACCCAGGGTGCCAACACCAGTAGCAGCACCGGTCCCAGGTAGATCGGTAAAAACGCCCACAGTTGTTCGGCGGCCTGGCCTACGGCCCCGAAGAAGGTCCAACTGGTGCAGTAGACGGCCAGCGACAGGCTATAGACCCAGGCACGCATGCGCGGCGGCAGCGGCGCGCGGCGACGGTCACCGTAGAAGGCGATGGCAAACATAATGGCCATATAGGCCAGGGCAACGGCGGCGATCAGCCCGCTGGACAACGTCATGGTAACTCCGAGCATGAGAACACCCAGGCATTCCGGGCCCGGTTGGACAGTCTCGCATGATGCCTGGGGTTAGTCAGTGTCGACCAAGGTCGTGTGGGATCTAATGTCGCAGTGGGCGCTTAGCGCGGTGGCAGGGTTTTCTGACGCAGGATGTAGATTGTCACCAGCACGGCGCTGGTCAGCATGAACCCGCGGGCCCATGGCAGCGGTACCAGGTAGCAGGAAAAACCGATACTCAGCCACATCAGGCCGATGGCGTAGACCTTGCCCTTGAGTGGAATGCCGTTGCCGTCCAGGTAATCACGAATCCAAGGGCCCAGGCGCGGGTGTTCCACCAGCCACTGGTAGAAACGCGGGGAGCTTCGAGCGAAGCAGGCGGCAGCGAGAAGAAGGAAGGGTGTGGTCGGCAAGACCGGCAGGAAAATACCGATCACTCCCAACGCTACGCTCAGCCAGCCGATGGCCAGCAGTACGTAACGCAGGAGCAGCGAGCGATTGCCCATGGGTGTCACGGGCAGGCGACTCAGTGGTGACGTGGCTTGAGGATCGCCGGTTTTTCGTCAGGAGCGTTGCACAGCAGGTACAGGGCGGTCAGCGCTTCCGGGATCTGTACGATCATGTCGTCCATCAGGTTGGCGTCGGCGGCGATGTCGGAAAATTCAGCTTCTTCCTCAAACAGCCCCGAGCCGACCATGATCGGCAGCAGCATTTCGCTGACTTCTTCCTCGGCGGATTCGAACCAGGCAGCTTCGCGCAGGAACACGCCTTCCATGAAGCCGATGCACCAGCCGCGCAGGTCGGAGTCGTCCGGCTCTTCGCCGAGGTCCAGGTCGCACGGCAGCTCGAATTCCTCATCGGAAGCCAGTTGGCGACCGATGTGGGCCTTGAGGGCCAGCAGGGTGGATTCGATTTCTTCGCGCTGTGCGGCGTCGGCGTAGTGCGGTTCTTCGGCGAACAGCGCGTCGATCCATTCACGGTCGGGAACGACCTCGGAGCAGATCGACAGGGCGGTCAGGTAGCCGTGGGCGGCCACGTAGTCCAGCGCCTCGTCATGCAGCTCATCGGCGTCGAGGAAGGCTTGCAGGCGGGTTAGTTGCTCAGCGAAGGACATTGAAGGACTACCTTGGGAATAAACGATGCTGAATTCTAGGCTTTCTTGCGCGCCCAAGCCAGTCGGCATGCATATTTGCCAGGTTTTTGAGACAGGCTGCAATTCGTCAGCGGCGCCCTTTGCCGGATGACGCTCGGGTATACTGCCGCGTTTTGTGATGCCCCTGCAGGCCAAGCGCCAGGCCGAGAAAACTTCGCTTACGGATTATTTTCCGTGAAGCCGAAGTTTTTCGGCCAGCCTGTACAGAGGGATTTCGGCACTATTTTGTTGGAGTTATACATGCTCGATCAGGCTCAACGCGTCCTCAAGGACATCTTCGGCTACGACAGTTTTCGTGGCCGCCAGGGTGCGATCATTGAGCGCGTGGCCAAGGGTGGTGATGCGCTGGTCCTGATGCCTACCGGCGGCGGCAAGTCGTTGTGCTTCCAGGTACCGGCGTTGTTGCGCAACGGGCTGGCGGTGGTGGTGTCGCCGCTGATCGCGTTGATGGATGACCAGGTCGCGACCCTGGAAGAGCTCGGCGTCGCTGCCGCTGCGTTGAACTCCACCCTCAGTGCCGAGCAGCAACGCGACCTGGCCGCGCGGATCAAGCGCGGTGAAGTGAAGATGCTCTACCTTGCACCTGAGCGCCTGGTGCAACCGCGCATGCTGGCGTTTTTGCAGAGCCTGGAAATTGCCCTGTTCGCTATCGACGAAGCCCACTGCGTATCGCAATGGGGGCATGATTTTCGTCGCGAATATTTGCAGCTCGGTCAACTGGCGGAGCTGTTCCCGGACGTTCCCCGCATCGCCCTGACCGCCACCGCCGACAAGCGCACTCGTGAAGAAATCGTCGAGCGTCTGCACCTGCAGAACGCCGAGCGCTTCCTGTCGAGCTTCGACCGGCCGAATATTTTCTACCGCATCGTGCCCAAGGAGCAGCCTCGCAAGCAGCTGCTGGCGTTCCTTTCGGAGCGACGCAGCGATGCGGGCATTGTCTATTGCCTGTCGCGCAAGAAGGTCGATGAAGTGGCTGCATTCCTCTGCGAGCAGGGCTACCCAGCGCTGCCGTACCACGCCGGCCTGCCCAACGAAACACGCTCTGCCCACCAGAAACGCTTCCTTAACGAGGAAGGCCTGATCATGGTGGCTACCATCGCGTTCGGCATGGGCATCGACAAATCCAACGTGCGCTTCGTGGCCCATATGGACCTGCCCAAGTCCCTTGAGGCCTATTACCAAGAGACTGGGCGTGCCGGTCGTGATGGCCTGCCGGCCGATGCCTGGATGGTCTACGGCCTTCAGGACGTGGTGATGCTCAAGCAGATGTTGCAGAACTCCGAAGGCGATGAACGCCATAAACGCCTGGAGCAGCACAAGCTCGACGCGATGCTCTCGTTGTGTGAAGAGACCCGCTGCCGCCGCCAGACCTTGCTGGCGTACTTCGACGAGGACATGCCGCAACCGTGCGGCCACTGCGATAACTGCATTGATGGTGTACAGACCTGGGACGCCACCGAGCCGGCCCGCCAGGCACTGTCGACGATCTACCGCACCGGCCAGCGTTATGGCGTAGGCCATCTGGTGGATGTGTTGCTGGGCAAGGACAACGAAAAAGTGCGCAGCTTCGGCCACGAAAAACTCTCGGTCTATGGTGTCGGCAAGGCCCGTGCCGAAGGTGAGTGGCGTTCGCTGTTCCGGCAGATGGTTGCGCGTGGCCTGGTGGACATCGATATCGAAGGGTATGGCGGCCTGCGCCTGAACGACAGTTGCCGGCCGCTGCTCAAGGGCGAGGTGAGCCTGGAGCTGCGCCGCGACCTCAAGCCGCAGACTACCGCCAAGACCAGCACCAGCCAGGCCAGCCAGCTTGTCCGGGGTGAAGAACGTGAGCAGTGGGAAGCCCTGCGTACCCTGCGACGCAAACTGGCCCAGGAACACAGCGTGCCGCCGTACGTTATTTTCCCCGACTCCACTTTGCTGGAAATGCTGCGCGAGCAGCCCACCACCATGGCCGAAATGGCCCGGGTCAGCGGCGTCGGTGCGCGTAAGCTGGAGCGCTACGGCCAGGCGTTCCTCGAAGTGCTCGGTGGTCAGGTCGAAGCACCAAAGGAAATCGCCGATATTCGCCATGAACTGATCAGTTTGGCACGCGCCGGCATGACCCCGGTCCAGATCGCCGGCCAGCTGCAATGCTCGGAGAAAAACGTCTATACCTTGCTGGCCGAATCCATCGGCAAGCAGCAGTTGTCCCTGGAGCAGGCCCTTGATTTGCCGGAAGATTTGCTCGGCGAAATCCAGGACGCATTCCTCGACGGAGAAGGCGAATTGCCACCGGTTGCGGAGATTGCACCGCTGTTTGCCGGGCGTGTGCCGGAAGGGGTTTTGTACTGCGTGCGGGCCGCTTTGCAGTCTGAATTCGAAATTTAATGTGCCAATTACGTCAATGTAACGAATCAGTACATAGCAAGTCTTGCCTAGTGACATGGCTCATGCTTAGCTGACTAATAATTAGCCATACTTTATTTTCAGTCTAAACCATGAGTTTTTTATGCCGTTAACCGATCAACACCGTTTTGGCATGCAGCTGGCGCAAATGTCCCGAGGTTGGCGCGCTGAGCTCGACCGCCGTTTGGCCGGGCTGGGCCTGTCCCAGGCGCGATGGCTGGTGCTGCTGCACCTGGCTCGTTTCGAAGAAGCGCCCACCCAGCGTGAGCTGGCGCAAAGCGTCGGCGTAGAAGGGCCGACACTGGCCCGGTTGCTCGACAGCCTAGAAGGCCAGGGCCTGGTGCAACGCCAGGCCGTGGTGGAAGACCGTCGCGCCAAACGCATCCTGCTGTGTGACACCGCCAAGCCGTTGATCGAGCAGATCGAGACGATTGCCACGGCTTTGCGCCAGGAACTGTTTATGGGCATTGACGAAGAAGATATGCGTGTATGCATGCGGGTGCATGGGCACATCCTGGCGAATCTGGAAAAGTCCTGATTCGACCACCGCAGCCTCGCTTGCGCTCGACAGCTGCTACACGAGCGTCAACGGGGGAGTTAGAAGGTTTGCCCGAGGTTCAGGTACACCGCCTTCTGATTATCATCGTTGAACCCATAGCTGAAATTCAGCGGCCCCAGCGGCGTATCAAACCCGAGGAAAATACTCGCTGCGTTGATATAGCCGCTGTCGAATTCATTGTCGTTGTTCCACGCGCGGCCGCGTTCCAGGGAGGCGCCCAGGTACAGCGGGAAATCCAGCGGCAGGTAGGAGCGCGGTGTCAGCCGGCGGTAGTACACCGCGCGCATCAAGCTGATGTTCTGCCCGGAAATCGCATCCTGGCGGAAGCCCGACAACTGCCGCGCACCGCCCAGCAGGAAGCTGGAAATCACCACGTCCGAATCATCCAGGGTGCGCCCGTAGCGACCGCCCAGCACCAGCGTGTCCGGACCGTGGCTCATGGCCTTGTCCAGCTTGAACTCCCATTGTCGATAGCGCTGGTCCGAGCCCAACCCCGGTTCGAATTCGCGAAAGGCCAGGCCAATATCCTCGCCGCTGTGGGGGAAGTACACGTTATCCAGGGAGTCGAATGAGTACTTCAGTTCATAGAAGCCTTCGCTGAAGCTCACACTTGGCAGGTCGCGGTCGCCGATGCGCACATCCGCCTTGCCCCAGGCCTCGCCGACACCGAAGCGGATCTCGCCACTGTTGCCGATCTGGCGTCCCACGTTCAGGCCGAAGCCGTAGCGTTCCAGGCGGTATTCGGAGATGGGGTCGTTGTCCAGGATCAGCTCGACGTTCTGTGCCTGGGCGCTGATATACGGTGCGACAAAGTAGCGCGAACCGGTGTCCATCGGCTGGTAGAACTCGCTGTAAAGCTCCTGCCGATCACCGATCTGTACCCGCGTCAGCCACTCGGCACCCAGGCGATTGATGCCGTTCATGCGGTAGCTGGCGCCGAGGTTGAAGGCGCTGTCGCCGCGCATGTCATCCGACAGGTTCAGACCCAGGCGCAGGTAGTCGGTGCCGCTGCGTTTGCCGCGCGCGCTGATCACCAGGGTGTTGTCCTGGCCCTTTTTCACCACGCGGTATTGCACCTGCTCGAAGTAATCCAGGCCATACAGGGTGCCCATGTCGGTCTGCAGGCGGCCAAGTTCCAGCGGTTGGCCCAACGGTTGGCGGATGTAGTAGCGGATCACGTCGTCGCTGACTTTCGAGTCGTTCTCCACCTTGATCGCGGTAATCACCGGGGTGCGTTCGCCCGGGGTACGCGCGGCTACCAGTTGTGGGTCGATCGGCTCGGCGGGGCGCAAATGGGCCAGGCGAACGTCGAGGGCGCGGGTGGCACGATAGCCGGCATCGATCATGTCCTTGGCGCGGCCGAAATCTGTCACGCCATAGGCGGCCAGCGGCGGCTGGATCAGTACGTCCTTGGGATGCAGGGCTTTGAGTTGTTCTTCGGAGTTGCGCCGGGTCATCAGGGTGATGGACTGGTTGAGCACATCCACCACCGTTGCCAGTTGCTTGCGTGAACGCAAGGGGGTGCCGATGTCGACCACGATGGCGATGTCCACGCCCATCTCGCGCGCCACATCCAGTGGGATGTTATCGGTCATGCCGCCATCCACCAGCAGCCGGCCATCCAGCTCCACCGGGGCGAACACGGCCGGAATCGACATGCTCGCTCGGATCACCTGGGGCAGGTGGCCCTTGCTGAACACCACTTTCTCGCCAGTGGTGATGTCGGTGGCCACGGCGCGAAAGGGGATTGGCAGCTTGTCGAAATTACGCGTGTTGCTGGTATGGGCAAACATGCTTTCCAGCAACAGCGCCAGGTTCTGGCCCTGGATCACGCCAAGGGGCAGGCCCAGGCTGCCGTCATCGCGGAAGCTGAGCTTCTGCTTGACCAGGAAATCCCGGTCATCCTGCTTGCGTCGAAACGGCACGTCTTCCCGTGGCGGTGCGTCGGACAGCGCCTGTTGCCAGTCGATGCCCAGCGCCAGTTTTTCCAGTTCATCGATCTTGTAGCCCGACGCATACAGCCCGCCAATCACCGCGCCCATGCTGGTGCCGGCGATCGCGTCGATATGAATACCCTGTTCCTCGAGGGCCTTGAGCACGCCGATATGCGCCAGGCCCCGGGCGGCACCGCCGGACAGTACCAGGCCGATTTTGGGGCGAGGCGTCTCAACGGCATCGGCGAGAAGAGGGAGCAGGCACAGAAACAGGCAGGACAACAGGCGGCGCATCATGAATCTCGAGGCTGGGCGATAAAGGCCGGTATTATAGCCATCCGATCCGCTGAGCCCGTTACGCCAGGAGCCTGTCAAATTATGTCGTTGACCAAACCCGAGATCGTTATCACCTATTGCACCCAGTGCCAGTGGCTGTTGCGCGCCGCATGGTTGGCGCAGGAGCTGCTGAGTACCTTTGCCGAGGACCTGGGTAAAGTGGCGCTGGAGCCGGCGACCGGCGGGGCGTTTCGCATCACCTGCGATGGCGTGCAAATCTGGGAGCGCAAGGCGGATGGTGGATTCCCTGAAGCCAAGGTGCTCAAGCAACGGGTGCGCGACCAGATCGATCCACAGCGCGACCTGGGCCACAACGACCGTACGCAATGAAGGTCACCGCCACACCAGGACGGTGACCCCTCAGTTCACCGCTATTTAGCGGCCATCTTGCTTTTGATGAAGCCCACGACCCAGGTCAGCACCAGGCCGCCCACGCCGCCGCCGACGATATTGCTGCCGACTGCCGCCACATCCAGCGCCTCGCCGCCCGAAGTGCCGGTCAGCGCGGCGACGACCTGGCCCAGCACGAGCCCGCCGACACCACCCAGCATGGTATTGAGCCCGGTCCCCAGGCTCTGTTTGGTCATGCCGGCCAAATTGCCACCGACGGCACCGCTGATGATCTGAACCAACAAGCTGATGAACATTTCCATGATGAAACCCCTGCATCGCGTTTATGGAGTGACCACTCACGTGCAGCAACTTCAGAAAACACCCTGGCTGTCGTCGAGGAGTCTTTATCCGTTGAACGACGGCTGACTGTTGCGGATGTTTAAAGTATAGATCAGGCCGCTGCAGCGGGCTGTTTGGCCTGGCTGGCGCTGCCCATCAGCCCGGAAAGCACGATGGCGACGATGATCAACGCGCCGCCCGACAGCATGCGCAGGGTCGGCGTCTCGGCAAACAGCAGCCAGGCTACCGTGATGCCGTATACCGGCTCCATGGCGAACACCACCGAGGCGGTGCGCGCCTTGATCACTGCAAGGCTGGCGACAAACAGGCTGTGGGCCAGGCCCGTGCAGAACACCCCAAGCAGACCGATCCACAACCAATCCAGCGCGCGAACGTCCGCCAGCCCCGGCGCGGCCACGGGCAGCAGGCACACGGCGACCACCACGTTCTGGCACAGTGCTGCCTGCACGGCGGGAATCCGTCCGGAGCTGGCGCGGTTGTTCAGCGACAACAATGAGAACAGCAAGCCCGAGACAATCCCCCAAAGCAGGCCGCCCGTGGCTTCGCTGGCGAGGTTGAAGTCCGGCGTCACCAGCACCAGGCCAACGGTGACCAAGGCCACCAGCACGATTTCATTGGCGCGAATACGTTCGCGAAAGATCAGCCCTTCGAGGATCACGGTAAAGGCCGGGAATGCGGTGAACCCCAGCGTGGCGACGGCCACGCCGGCGACCTTGACGGCAATGAAGAACGTCACCCAATGCGCCGCCAGCAACACACCGCTGACCAGCAGGCGGCGCCAGTCCTGCAGCGCCAGGGTTTTCCAGGGGGCGTTGCTGGCGAAGCGTGCAAACACTGCCAGGGCAATCACGGCAAACGCGGCGCGACCGAAGACGATGATGGCCGGGGACGCGGCCGCCAACTTGCCGAAAACGCCGGTAAGGCCAAACATCAGTGCGCCGATATGCAGGGCGCCGAGGGCTGAGCGGGGAGTCATTGCGATCCTTGAACCAACGGGAGTGACAGGTTCGCAGTCTAGAGGGTGCAGGTGTGTGCGTCTGTCGTGGGACTCGCGATTTTTAGCGCAAGGCTCGCCCTATGTGGCGCGCCGCAACGCGCCGGGAGAGGCGCCAAATTCGCGCAGCATGGCGGCGGCAAAGGCACTTTGTGAGGTGTAGCCAACCCGCACGGCGATTTCACCGACGGGCAGCGGTGTCTCGCGCAGCAGGTTCAAGGCCAGTTGCAGGCGACGGCTGCGGATGTAATCCATGGGCGTCTGCCCGCACTCGGCGATGAAGCGCGCATGCAGGCGGGCCACCGACAGGCCGGCGATACGCGCCAGATCGGCGACCTGCAACGGATGCGCGACGTGTCGCTGGATATGCGCATTGAATGCCGCATACGGCAGGCGACGGCCCGTTAGCGGCGGCGCCTGCGAATGATTGAGGCTGGCCAGCAACAGCACTGCACCCTGTTGGACGATCAGTGGGTCATCCACGGGGCTGTGTGCCAGCCATTGCACCAGTTGGTGTTGCCGGGAATCCAAGGCCAGGCGTGCCGGTTGATCGAGCAGGCGGCGGCTGGCGTCGGCGTGTTCGCCCAGGGAGTGCAGCAGCCAATGCTCCGTGGGCACATCCAGCACCAGGCAGCGGCTGCCATCGCGACTGCCACAGGCGTGGTGGGCGGAGAAGGGCAGCACCATCACGCTGCTTTCGCGCACCTGGCTGCCAAGGCCGTCGACTTCCAGGTCCAGGTGCCCGGACAGGCCGAACACCAACTGCGCATGGTCATGGCTGTGGGCGATGGGCGCTTCAAGGTAGTGGCGTAGCGTAAGCGACGGTCTCATCGCGGTCTCCTGGGCAGCAAGGCGCCAGTCTACAACGCTTCGCGGTCGGCGAGCGTTGTCATCAGACTGACGCACGACTGTCATGGGCTATTAATCGCCAAGGCGCAAGCTCGCGAAAACAGCGTCGAGGGATGCCCATGACCAGTGCCGAGTTCACCAAACCCAGCCGCAAGCAGCGGGTTCGTACCCTGTGGATTTCCGACGTGCACCTGGGCACCCGGGATTGCCAGGCCGAACATTTATCGCAGTTCCTCAAGGGCTACCACGCCGACAAGGTGTACCTGGTGGGGGATATCATCGACGGCTGGAAAATGCGCGGCGGCATGTATTGGCCCCAGGCCCATACCAACGTGATCCGCCGCCTGCTGACCATGGCCAAGCGCGGTACCGAAGTGATCTACGTCACCGGCAACCACGACGAGTTCCTGCGCCGCTACTCCAAGCTGATCCTGGGCAATATCCAGCTGGTGGATGAGGCCGTGCACGTGACGGCCGACGGTCGTCACCTGCTGGTGATCCACGGTGACCAGTTCGATGTGATTACCCGTTACCACCGCTGGCTGGCGTTCCTGGGCGACTCGGCCTATGAGTTCACCCTCACCTTGAACCGCTGGTTAAATCACTGGCGCGCCCGTTACGGCTATGGCTACTGGTCTCTGTCGGCGTATCTGAAACACAAGGTCAAAACCGCCGTGAGCTTTATCAGCGATTTTGAAGAGGCCATCGCCCACGAAGTGACCAGGCGCGAATTGCATGGCGTGGTGTGCGGGCATATCCACCATGCGGAGATTCGCAAGGTGGGCGAGGTGGATTACCTCAATTGCGGGGATTGGGTGGAGTCGTGCACGGCGTTGATCGAGCACTGGGACGGGAGTATCGAGTTGTATCGCTTGGCGGATGCGCAGGCGAAAGAGGCGCAGCTCAAGGCCGAGATGGTCGCCAGCTGAGGGGTGTGCTCGGTCAAAATGTGGGAGGGGGCTTGCTCGCGATGCGGGAGTGTCAGCCAATACAGCTGTCACTGACCCACTGCCATCGGGAGCAAGCCCCCTCCCACATTTTCAATCCCGGTTTCGTCAGTGGGATACGTCGGCGATGGCTTCGGCCAGGAGTGTCAGGCGTGTCGCATCAATACCCGCCACGTTGGCCCGCCCCGAACTGACCATATACACGCTGTGCTTCTCGCGCAGTTGCTTCACCTGCCCGGCACTCAAACCGGTGTAGGAAAACATTCCGCGTTGTGCTCCGATGTGCGCAAACCGCTCCGATAAACCATGGGGCGCCAACGCCTCCACCAGTCCGGAACGCAACTGCGCGATTCGCGCACGCATGGCTTCGACTTCCTCACTCCACTGCTTTTTCAGCTCGGCATCACCCAGGATCGTCGCGACCACCGCTGCACCGTGGTCCGGCGGCGTCGACCACAGGTTGCGCGCGGTATTTGCCAACTGGCTGCGTACATCCGTCAGCTTCTCGGCGTCCGCCGCGCACACGATCAACGCGCCGACACGGTCGCGGTAGAGGCCGAAGTTCTTCGAGCAGGAGCTGGTGATCAGTACTTCCGACAGTTCCGCCGCGAACAAACGCACCGCCCAGGCGTCCTGCTCCAGGCCGTCGCCAAAGCCCTGGTAGGCGAAGTCGATCAGCGGCAGCAACTGGCGCTCGCGCACGATCTGCAGCACCTGGCGCCAGTCATCCTGGGACAGGTCGAACCCGGTCGGGTTATGGCAGCAGGCGTGCAACAGCACCACGTCGCCCCTGGGCACGGTGGCCAGCGTCGCCAGCATCGCCGCCACATCCAGGCGATTATCCGCACCCACGTACGGGTAGTGGCTGACCTTGATCCCCGCCTTGGCAAAAATGGTTTCGTGGATTGGCCAGGTCGGATCGCTCAACCACACGCCACGGCCGGGCAAGTTGTGGGCGATGAAGTCGGCGCTCAGGCGCAGTGCGCCGGTGCCGCCGGGGGTTTGAGTCGCGCCGGCACGGTGTTCGCGCAGCAGGGCGGAGTCGGCGCCCAGTACCAGTTCGCTGATCAGTGTGCCGAAGGCTGGATCACCGTGGCCGCCAATATAGGTCTTGGTCGCCTGGGTATCGACCAGGCGCTGTTCGGCGCGCTTCACCGAAGCTGGAATCGGCGTCAGGCCCTGGTCGTCTTTATACACACCTACGCCGAGGTCGAACTTGTTCGGGTTGGCGTCCTGGGCATACAGGTCCATCAAGCCGAGGATCGGGTCGCCGGGTACACGGCCTATGGCATCGAAATGCATTACTTGCGGCCCTCGGCGTCCTTGGCCACTTCGTCGGTGCGCGCGGCCATGATGAAGTCGTTGCGGTGCAGGCCCTTGATGGAGTGGCTCCACCAAGTCACGGTTACCTTGCCCCATTCGGTGAGCAGGCCCGGGTGATGGCCTTCGGCTTCGGAGATTTCACCCATGGCGTTGGTAAAGGCCAGGGCGAATTTGAAGTTCTTGAACAGGAAAACCTTTTCCAGCTGCATCACGCCGTCGCGTACCTCGATGTTCCAGTCGGGGATCTGCTTGAGCAGCACCGGCAGTTCTTCATCGCTGACTTGCGGGGCATCGGCGCGGCAGGCTTCGCAGTGGGCTTGGTTCAAGGTGGTCATGGTCGGTGTCCTGAATTCGAATAGGTGAAGGTCAGTAGCGTCACCCTAAAGCAACGCGGGGCCAGGGAACAGACTCACCTGGCCTTAAACGCCACAGTTCACGCGGCTTTGGGTTTGGGGGGCCGCCTTTGGGGTAAAGAGCGGGGCGTGCAAGCCAAGCTGCATCCCGCGTTCGACCATGCCCATGATGTCTTCCTGCGCCACTTCGAACAGGCGCTTGAGGTTGGGCAGCACGAAATACAGCGGTTGCAGGATGTCGATGCGGTACGGGGTGCGCATCGCTTCCAGCGGATCGAAGGCCTGGTGCTCGGGCTCGTCCGACAGGCAGTACACGCTTTCCTTGGGTGACGACAAAATCCCGCCACCGTAGATACGCCGACCTTCGGGGGTATCCACCAGGCCGAACTCGATGGTCATCCAGTACAGGCGCGCCAGGTACACCCGTTGCTCCTTGCTGGCCGCCAGGCCGAGCTTGCCGTAGGTGTGGGTGAATTCGGCGAACCACGGGTTGGTCAGCAGCGGGCAGTGGCCAAAGATCTCGTGGAAAATATCCGGCTCTTGCAGGTAGTCCAGTTCTTCGCGGGTACGAATAAAGGTCGCCACCGGAAACTGTTTGTTGGCGAGCAATTCGAAGAACGTCTGGAAGGGGATTAGCGCCGGCACGCGGGCGACTTGCCAGCCGGTGGTCGCGGCCAGCACCTCATTGATCTCGCCCAATTGCGGAATGCGATCCAGGGGCAGGCCGAGCTTGTCTATGCCGTCCAGGTACTCCTGGCAGGCGCGGCCCTCGATCACTTTCAATTGACGGGTGATCAGGGTGTTCCACACCGCGTGTTCTTCCGGCGGGTAGTGGATAAAACCTTGCGCATCGGGCTCGCGGGCCACGTAGTGCGTCTGCTTCATACGGCTCTCCTGCTAGGCATTAATTCTTGTTATGTCCTGCGATGAGCCTATTGATACTCCGTGCGGGGCAAGATTCCATCGGCTTCAAAAGCGCTCACGTAGGAAAACTTACCGATTTTCGTAAAGTATTCGTTACGGTTTCGAGGTTGATTGCCGTATTGGGCTGGGAAAAGCCCGCAAGCTGTCACATAATCTTGACGACTATCTGCGCCCAGCGACAAAAAGACGCGGCGCCTACCCACTTTTCGAGCCTTTTCATGCGTATCAAAGTGCACTGCCAGAACCGCATCGGCATCCTGCGGGACATCCTTAACCTGCTGGTGGAGTACGGCGTCAACGTTGCCAAGGGTGAGGTGGGCGGCGAGCATGGCAACGCCATTTACCTGTTCTGCCCGAACCTGGTGAACATGCAATTCCAGGCGCTGCGCCCGCAGTTTGAGGCGATTGCCGGGGTGTTTGGCGTCAAAAGGGTAGGGCTGATGCCAAGTGAACGTCGGCATATGGAACTCAATGCGCTACTCGGTGCGCTCGAGTTTCCGGTGCTGTCCATCGACATGGGCGGCTCCATTGTCGCCGCCAACCGTGCGGCCGCGCAGCTGCTCGGGGTGCGGGTGGATGAGGTGCCGGGCATTCCACTGTCGCGCTACGCCGAGGATTTCGATTTGCCGGAACTGGTGCGCGCGAGTAAATCGCGGATCAATGGCCTGCGGGTCAAGGTCAAGGGTGACGTGTTCCTGGCGGATATCGCGCCGCTGCAATCCTCCGAGCACGATGATAGCGAAGCCATGGCCGGTGCCGTATTGACCCTGCACCGCGCCGACCGCGTGGGCGAGCGCATCTACAACGTGCGCAAACAGGAGCTGCGCGGTTTTGACAGCATCTTCCAAAGCTCCAGGGTCATGGCCGCCGTGGTGCGCGAAGCCCGGCGCATGGCGCCGTTGGATGCGCCTCTATTAATAGAAGGCGAAACTGGCACCGGCAAAGAATTGTTGGCGCGCGCCTGCCACCTGGCCAGCCCACGCGGGCAATCGCCTTTGATGGCGCTCAACTGCGCCGGGCTGCCCGAGTCGATGGCCGAGACCGAATTGTTCGGCTACGGCCCCGGCGCGTTTGAAGGCGCGCGGGCCGAAGGCAAGCTCGGGCTGCTGGAACTGACGGCGGGCGGTACGTTGTTTCTCGATGGCGTCGGGGAAATGAGTGCGCGTTTGCAGGTGAAATTGCTGCGCTTCCTGCAGGACGGCTGCTTTCGGCGCGTGGGCAGTGACGAAGAGGTGTACCTGGATGTGCGGGTGATTTGCGCCACCCAGGTGGACCTGTCCGAACTCTGTGCCCGTGGCGAATTCCGCCAGGACCTCTATCACCGCCTCAACGTGCTGTCCTTGCATATCCCGCCCCTGCGCGAATGCCTCGACGGCCTTGCGCCGCTGGTCGAGCACTTTCTCGACCAGGCCAGCCGGCAGATTGGCTGCCCGCTGCCCAGGCTGGCACCTGCCGCGATGGATCGCCTCAGCCACTACCACTGGCCGGGGAATGTGCGGCAGTTGGAAAACGTGCTGTTCCAGGCGGTGTCGCTGTGTGAGGGCGGGACGGTCAAGGTCGAGCACATTCGCCTGCCGGACTACGGCGTGCGCCAACCCCTTGGCGATTTTTCCCTGGAGGGCGGCTTGGAGGCGATCGTCGGGCGCTTCGAGAAGGCGGTGCTCGAGAGCCTGTATGCCGAGCACCCCAGCAGCCGGCAGTTGGGCAAGCGCCTGGGGGTGTCGCACACCACCATCGCCAATAAGTTGCGCGATTACGAAATCCTCAAGGCGGACAAATAACCAACGGCTCCTCCCGCATTGGTTCTCTGTCACCCGTAAGACGGGTACTTGCCGTAAGCGGCATAAGTCCGCCGTTTTTTCGACTATCCCCAGTCCTTAAAATCCTGCTGCCTGCCCGCAAAACCCCGCCCCGCCTGGGGTTTCCCCTGTTTTTAAAAGTTGGTTCGCAAATTGCTTAAGCCTCATCAGTACAGCGGTGGGCGGCAAGCCTGCGTCAGAAAGAGGAAGAAGCGTGGACAAGTACCTTTATGTGGCAATGACCGGCGCCAGCCAGAACGCACTGGCGCAGAAGGCTCATGCCAACAACTTGGCGAACATTTCCACCAACGGTTTTCAACGTGACCTTGAACAGGCGCGTTCGATGCCGGTGTTCGGTGACAGCTTTCCGGCGCGGGCCTTTGCCATGACCGAGCGCCCAGCCACCGACTTCACGCCTGGCGCGATGATCGAGACCGGCCGTGACCTGGATGTGGCCGTTAGTGGTGACGGCTGGATGGCCGTGCAAACCCCGGACGGCGGCGAAGCCTACGTGCGCAGCGCCAGCATGAACGTCGATGCGCTGGGCGTGCTGCGGGCCGGCAACGGCATGCCGATCATGGGCAACGGCGGCCCGATTGCCGTGCCGCCCCAACAGAAGATCGAAGTGGGCGCCGACGGCACCATCAGCATCCGCGCTATGGGTGAAGGCCCACGGGTGATGGCTGAGGTGGACCGTATCAAGCTGGTCCAGCCTGACCTTAAGAACATGACCAAAGGCCTGGACGGCAGCATCCACACCAAGGATGGCCAGCCGGCACAGGCCGACGCAAACGTCACGCTGACCTCGGGCTTCCTGCAGGCGAGCAACGTCAATGCGGTGGAGGAAATGACCGCCGTATTGGCGCTTGCCAAGCAGTTCGAGCTGCACATCAAGATGATGAACAGCGCCAAGGAAGATGACCAGGCCATGACTCGCGTCATGCAGATGAGCTGACAGGCGACCACCGAATTCTAATTGTGTAACGCGGCGCCAACAAACAGGCGCGCAAAGGAGAACAGCATGCTTCCGGCTCTATGGGTTGCCAAAACAGGTCTGTCCGCCCAGGACACCAACCTGACCACCATTTCCAACAACTTGGCCAACGTGTCGACCACGGGTTTCAAACGTGACCGCGCCGAGTTCCAGGACTTGCTCTATCAGATCAAGCGCCAGCCAGGCGCCCAGTCGACTCAGGACAGCGAATTGCCGTCGGGTCTGCAACTGGGTACCGGTGTGAAGATCGTCGGCACCCAGAAGAACTTCAACGCCGGTAACCTGCAGCAGACCGGCCAACCGCTGGACATGGCAATCAACGGCAAAGGCTTCTTCCAGATCCTGCAGCCGGATGGGACCACGTCCTACACCCGTGACGGTACGTTCCACCTGGATTCCAACGGCCAGATCGTCACCGCCAACGGCTTCGCCTTGGAACCTGCGATTGTGGTGCCAGCCGATGCGCAGACCTTCACCGTCGGCAACGATGGCACCGTTTCGATCACCGTGGCCGGCAACCCGGCGTCCCAGGTAATCGGAAATCTGCAGACCGCCGACTTCATCAACCCGGCCGGCCTGCAGGCCATGGGTGGCAATTTGTTCCTGGAAACCGCCGCCAGCGGCGCGCCGCAAATCGGCACTCCCGGCCTGAACGGTTTCGGCACCACGCTGCAAAGCACCCTGGAAACCTCCAACGTCAGCACCGTTGAAGAGATGGTCAACATGATCACTACTCAGCGCGCCTACGAGATGAACTCCAAGGTGATTTCCACCGCCGACCAGATGCTTTCGTTCGTAACGCAGAATCTGTAATCAAGTCCATGGGGCGCTCCTGAGAGCTCCTGCAACACCGTGAGGTAAGGGTCATGAATCGCTATGTTTCCGTTCTGGCATTGAGTGGGATTGCCGTGCTCGCGGGCTGTGTCGCCCCGACGCCAAAACCCAATGACCCGTACTACGCGCCGGTGTTGCCGCGCACGCCATTGCCGGCGGCGGCCAACAATGGCTCGATCTACCAGGCCGGTTTCGAACAGAACCTGTACAGCGACCGCAAGGCGTTCCGCGTGGGTGACATCATCACCATCACCCTGAACGAGCGAACCCAGGCCAGCAAGAACGCCAACTCCCAGATCGACAAGAGCAGCACGGCCAGCATTGGTTTGAGCTCGCTGTTTGGCGCCGTGCCCAACACCAATAACCCCCTGGGCAGTGGTGATCTGAGTCTGAATGCCGGCTACAGCGGTGATCGCGCCACCAACGGCAAGAGCGCGGCAGCGCAGGGCAACAGCTTGAGCGGTTCGGTCACTGTGACGGTGGCCGATGTATTGCCCAACGGCATCATCGCCGTGCGCGGTGAGAAGTGGATGACGCTTAATACCGGCGACGAGCTGGTGCGTATTGCCGGCATGGTCCGTGCCGATGATATTTCCACCGACAACACGGTGTCGTCGACGCGCATTGCCGATGCACGCATTACCTACTCGGGTACGGGTTCGTTCGCTGATGCGAGTCAGCCGGGCTGGTTCGACCGCTTCTTCCTTAGCCCGCTGTTCCCTTTCTAGGTGGCCACTTTGAAACTCAAACAACTGATGGCTGCCGCACTCTTGCTGACGTTGAGCGCTGTCGCCCAGGCCGAGCGCCTGAAAGACATCGCCAGCATCTCCGGCGTGCGTTCCAACCAGTTGATCGGCTACGGCCTGGTGGTGGGGCTCAACGGTACGGGTGACCAGACCACCCAGACCCCGTTCACCCTGCAGACCTTCAACAACATGCTCTCGCAGTTCGGCATCAAGGTGCCGGCGGGTTCGGGCAACGTGCAGTTGAAGAACGTCGCGGCGGTGTCGATCAGTGCCGATTTGCCGGCGTTTTCCAAGCCGGGCCAGGTGGTCGACATCACGGTGTCGTCCATCGGTAACTCCAAGAGCCTTCGCGGCGGCACCCTGTTGATGACGCCGCTTAAGGGTATCGACGGCAACGTCTACGCCATCGCCCAGGGCAACCTGGTGGTGGGCGGGTTTGACGCCGAGGGTCGTGACGGTTCGAAGATCACCGTCAACGTGCCATCGGCCGGTCGGATTCCCGGCGGCGCCACGGTTGAACGCACTGTGCCGAGCGGTTTCAACCAGGGCAACAGCCTGACCCTGAACCTCAACCGTTCGGACTTCACCACCGCCAAGCGTGTGGTCGACAAGATCAACGACATGCTCGGCCCTGGCGTGGCCCAGGCCATCGACGGTGGCTCGATCCGTGTGACTGCGCCGCTGGACCCCAGCCAGCGCGTGGACTACCTCTCGATCCTGGAAAACCTGGAAGTTGATCCGGGCCAGGCGGTGGCCAAGGTCATCATCAATTCGCGTACCGGTACCATCGTGATCGGTCAGAACGTCAAGGTCTCGCCGGCGGCGGTGACCCACGGCAGCCTGACCGTGACCATCACCGAAGACCCGATCGTCAGCCAGCCTGGGCCGTTGTCCAATGGCCAGACGGCGGTGGTGCCACGCTCGCGGGTCAACGCCCAGCAAGAGGCCAAGCCGATGTTCAAGTTCGGCCCCGGCACGACCCTGGATGAGATTGTGCGTGCGGTGAACCAGGTGGGCGCAGCGCCAGGCGACTTGATGGCGATCCTCGAAGCTTTGAAGCAGGCCGGCGCGTTGCAAGCCGACCTGATCGTGATTTAAGGCCATGGCCATGGACATGCGTAACAGCGGCCTGACCAGTACGGCGGATTCGGGTTCGTATTCTGACTTGAATCGCCTGAACCAACTGAAAGTCGGCGACAAGAACAGCGAAGGCAATATGCGCAAGGTGGCGCAGGAATTCGAGTCGCTGTTCTTGAACGAGATGCTCAAATCCATGCGTTCGGCCACCGACGCCCTGGGCAAGGACAACCCGCTGAACACCCCGGCGGCCAAGCAGTACCAGGAAATGTACGACCAGCAACTGGCGGTCTCGCTGTCCCGCGAGGGCGGTGGTATCGGCCTGGCCGACGTGCTGATGCGCCAGATGCAAAAGAACAAACCGGTGGAGGCCCAGGCTTCCACCCTGCAGGGCCCGGCAGCGGCCGAGACAACGAAGAAGGTCGATGTGCCGACCGAAATTGCCGCAGGCACCCAGGCTCAAGGCCCGCTGGGCCGCTCCAACGGGCAGCGTCCGCTGTGGGCGTACCGCGTGGCTGAACCCCAGGTAGGCGCCGCAGCATCCCACGGCAACGACATGCAGTTGATGAACCAGCGTCGTATCGCCTTGCCGAGCAAGCTGACCGATCGCCTGCTCGCCGGCATCGTGCCGACGACCCAGGTCGCCACCGAAGCCAAGGCCGCGCCGCTGCGCAACAGTGCCTTGCAAGACAATGTGGTCAACAGCGCGGCGCGCAGCTTTGCCGTGCCCAACGATCGTATGCAGATCTACAGCCGCGCCGTGGCCCAGCCACCGTTGGCGCCGGCGAAGAAGGCGTTCAGCTCCCAGGATGAGTTCGTCGCCACCATGTTGCCGATGGCCGAGGCGGCTGCCGCGCGCATCGGTGTCGATCCTAAGTACCTGGTGGCCCAGGCCGCCCTGGAAACCGGTTGGGGCAAGTCGGTGATGCGCGCCGAGGATGGCAGCAGCAGCCATAACCTGTTCGGCATCAAGGCCGGCCAGAGTTGGCAGGGCGGCCAGGCCCGCGCGATCACCAGCGAGTTTCGTGATGGGGCGATGGTCAAGGAAACGGCGCAGTTCCGTTCTTACGACTCCTACCAGGACAGCTTCCATGACCTCGTGACATTGCTGCAAAGCAATGATCGCTATAAAGAAGTTGTGAAATCGGCCGATAACCCCGAACAGTTTGTACGCGAGTTGCAAAAAGCCGGGTACGCCACCGACCCGGCCTATGCCAGCAAGATTTCGCAGATCGCAAAAACCATGAACAGTTACCAGAATTACGCTGCCGCTGGCGCGACCACTCATTTATAAGGTCTGAACCATGAGTTTGCTCAACATCGGGATGTCAGGGCTTAACGCCGCTCAAGGATCGTTGTCGGTCTTGAGTAATAACATTGCCAACGCCAATACCGCGGGCTATTCGCGTCAGCAGACTACCCAGAGCGCGAATGCGTCGAACCAATATGGCGGCGTGTTCATCGGCAGCGGCACCACCCTGGCCGACGTGCGCCGGGTGTACAACGAATACCTGGACACCGCCTACCAGAACAGCACCTCGCTCAACAGTGATGCCAAGGCTTACCTGGATCAGGTCAGTGCCGTCGACAAGACCCTGTCGGACAAGACCACCGGCATGTCGGCCGTACTCAGCTCGTTCTTCGCTGCTGTGCAGACCGCCTCGGCGAACCCCAACGATACCTCGGCCCGCCAGATCCTGCTCACGAACGCCCAGACGCTGAGCAACCGGTTCAACGCGATCTCCACGCAGTTGAGCCAGCAGAAAGAAACCATCAACGGCCAGTTGAGCTCAATGAGCGATCAGGTCAACCAACTGACATCGTCGATTGCCTCTCTCAACAAGCAGATTGTCCAGGTTCAGGGTTCTTCGAACACCACCCCGGCCAACCTGCTGGACGCCCGCGCCGAAGCCGTGCGTTCGCTCAATGAGTTGATCGGCGTGACTGCCACCGAAAAGAACGGTGTGTTCAGTGTCAGCACCGGTAGCGGCCAATCCCTGGTGCTGGGTGATCGCTCCAGCACGATTTCCGCCGTACCGAGCAAGAGCGACGCCAGCCAGTACACGATCCAGCTCAATGCGGGCGGCGGGACGACGTTGGACCTGGGTAACGTGATCAGCGGTGGCAGCATTGGCGGCCTGTTGCGCTATCGCAGCGACGCGTTGATTCCTGCGATCAATGATCTGGGGCGCATCGCGATTGCCACCGCTGATACGGTCAACAGCCAACTGGGCCAGGGCCTGGACCTCAATGGCGAATTCGGCGCCTCGATGTTCACCGACATCAACAACGCAGCCTCGGTTGCCCTGCGTAGCCTGGCTGCCCAGGGCAACCTGGGCGACGGCGCCCTGGGCGTGACGATCAAGGACAGCACTCAGCTGACCAACTTCGATTACAAGGTCAGCTTCAACGACGGCACCGATCTCAACAAGGCAACGGTACTGCGTTCCGACGGCAAGGCCATGGGCACCTATGACCTCAGTGCCACGCCGCCGCCGGTCATCGACGGGTTCACCCTGGCGGTCAAGAGCGGTGCGGTGCAAGCCGGTGACAGCTTCAAGGTCAGCCCCACCGCCAACGGCGCCAAGGAAATCGGCACGGTCCTCAGCGACCCCAGCAAGATTGCCTTTGCCGCGCCGTTGCAGGGCGAGGCCGGCAAGACCAACGAGGGCACCGGCACCTTCACGCCGCCGACGCTCACCGTGCCCCTGGACATACAGGGCGGTGCCGATACGGCACAACTGCGTACAGGCATCGAGTACTCGATGCCGGTGAAGATGGTTTTCGGTAAACCGGCGGCCGATGGCACCCAGCCCTACACGCTGAGTAACGCCCAGGGTGATCCCATCGGCTCCGGCACTATCATTCCGGGGCAAGCCAACAAAATCAGCATCAGCGTGCCGATGCGTGATGCCAGCGGTGCCTTGGTGTCGCCAGCCAAGAGCTTCAGTTTCGACACTACGGTGGGCGGTTCGCCGGCCAACGGCGACGGCACCTCGTTCTCGTTCAATGCCACCGGCAAGTCCGACAATCGCAACGCCCAGGCACTGCTCGACCTGCAGACCAAGGCAACCGTAGGCCTGGCGGCCGATGGCAGTGGCGGTACCAGCCTGGTGGGCGCCAACAGCAAGTTGGTTTCCACCGTCGGCGCCAAAGCCGCCTCGGCCGGCACTGACAACACCGCTACCGGTGCGCTGCTGGCCGCCAACAAGAACGCGCGCAACTCCGTATCCCAGGTCAACCTGGATGAAGAGGCGGGCGATATGATCAAGTTCCAGCAGTACTACACGGCGTCGTCGCAGATCATCAAGGCTGCGCAAGAAACCTTCAGCACGCTGATCAATAGTCTTTAAGGGAGTCTGGGACGATGCGCATTTCTACACAGCAGTATTACGACACCAGTGCCGTCAAGTATCAGAACAACTATTCCAGCGTTGTGAAGGCCCAGGAACAGGCGAGCTCCGGCGTGCGTGTACAGACCGCTGCGGATGATCCGGTTGCCGCCCAGCGCTTGCTGATGCTGCAACAGCAAAAAGACATGCTGGCCCAGTACAGCGGCAACATCACCAGCATTCAAAATACGCTGACGAACGAAGAAAGCGTGCTGGATGCGATCAATACCACGATCCAGGCCGGCAGCCAGTTGGCGCTGCGCGCGGGTGGCGTGACCAGTGATGCTGACCGCAAGTCCATTGCGGTCGAGGTGGGCGCGCTGGAAAATCAGCTGCTGGGTTTGCTCAACAGCAAGGATGCGGCGGGCAACTATCTGTTCTCCGGTTCCAAGACCGACACGCCGCCGTATTCGCGCAATAACGATGGTACTTATAGCTATCAGGGCGACGAGAATGAGCTGAGCCTGCAGGTCTCCGAGACGCTGAAGGTGCGCACCAGCGACACAGGCAAGACCATCCTGGAAGGGGCTGTCAACGCCAGCCGCACCCAGTCCACCTACACGACGCCTGCGACGGTGGATGACCACAAGGTCGCGATCTCTGCTGGCCTGGTAACGTCGGGGATCGACTACACCAAGCAGTTTGCCGACGGCCAGCCCTACAAGGTGACTTTTACCAGCAGCACACAGTACGTTGTGACCGACAAGGACAACAACGACATTACCTCGCAGCTTCCAGGTAATGGCACGTTCGACTCCACCAAGGAAGGCAGCGCCAGTATCAATGTGCGCGGGGTCAAATTCGATATCACCGCAGACCTCACCGGCGTGGCCACCGGGCCGGATGCCGATGCGTTGGTCGCAGGGCGCGAGTTCACCCTGGCCGCCAAGCCGGACGCGTTCAATGTCTCTCGCACCGCAAGCAACACTTCGGCGGCGCAACTGACCAATGCCCGCGTCAGCAGTGCAGCCGACTACTCCAGTACGTTTCCCAACAGCGGCGTACTGATCAAGTTCGACGATGTCGACCCGACTGCTTATAAGGTGTATGCCCAGCCGTATACCCCCGACAGCAAGCCGATTGTCGATAATGGCGTGATCGTCAGCGGTACGCCGCCAGCCAAGGACACGATCACCGCCGCGGGTGTCACCTTCGAGTTGAGCGGTACGCCGAGCACCGGCGATCAGTTTTCGGTCGGTAACACCACCCAGAGAACCCAGAACGCCCTCGACACCCTGAGCCAGCTGCGTCAGGCCCTGGAGCAGCCGGCGGATGGTATCCCCGGTGCGCGGGTCAAGCTTCAGGACGCCTTGAACGCCGCCGTCAGTAACCTGACCAACTCGGCCGATCAGGTGGACAACGTGCGTGGCTCCATCGGTGCGCGACAGAACGCACTCACAGTGCAGTCCAGTGAAAACACCAGTGTCGGCCTGGCCAACAAGACCACGATGAGTGACCTGGCCAACATCGACATGGGCGAGGCGGCGATCAACCTGACCCTCCAGCAAACCATGCTGGAAGCCTCGCAACTGGCATTCGTAAAAGTCTCGCAGTTGAGCCTGTTCAACAAGATGTAAGCGGTGCCAAGTCAAGCGGCCCGCTCTGGAAACAGGGCGGGCCGCTGTCGTTTCCGGGGGTTAATTGTTTGAAGGTTTTGCACAAACCACACAAAATTGAGTGACCTGCGAGTCATAAAGCGCATCTTCACTGTATCGTGTGAAAAGGATAAGTCGTCACAGGGTCCTTGCGGGGCGGCTTTCAGCGAGATTTTTATGGGGTTATCCCCTTTATTGTCAGCACTCCGGGCGCATGCCCTGGGGTGTTCTCCAGCTATTTAGTATTGGGAAGCCACAATGATTGGCATAAAAAGCATCGCCAGTTACGTGCCGGCAGACGGGATCGATAACTACGCCCAGGGTGCCAAGTTCGCCAAGGATGAAGAATTCATCATCGGCAAGATCGGCTCGGCGTTCCTGCCGCGCAAGGAAGCCGCGCAGGAAACCTCCGATCTGTGTGTCGAGGCGGTCAACGCGTTGTTTGCCAATAACCCGGATTTGAAGCGCGAGTCCATCGATGCACTGATCGTCGTCACCCAGAACGGCGATGAAGAGGGTTTGCCCCATACGGCCGCGATCGTCCAGGACAAACTGGGCCTGCCCACGCATGTGGCGGCGTTTGATATTTCCCTGGGCTGCTCCGGCTACGTCTATGGCATCTACGCGATGAAGGGCTTCATGGAAGCCACCGGCCTGAAAAACGGCCTGTTGGTCACCGCCGACCCGTATTCGAAGATCGTCGACCCGGAAGACCGCAACACCACCATGCTGTTCGGCGATGCCGCCACCGCCACCTGGATGGGCGAAGATGCGCCGTGGTTGCTGGGCAAGTCCAAGTTCGGCACCGACGGTTCCGGCGCACCGCACCTCAAGGTCAGCGATGGCGTGTTCTTCATGAACGGCCGCCAGGTATTCAACTTCGCCTTGCTCAAGGTGCCGGCGCATTTGCACGAGCTGCTCAACGAGTCGGATCTCAAGGCCGATGAGATCGATGCCTTCTGCATTCACCAGGGCAGTGCGGCAATTGTCGACGCCGTGGCCCGCCGTTTCGAAGACGCGCCGGTGGAGAAGTTCATCAAGGACATGGTCGAGACCGGCAACACCGTATCGTCGAGCATTCCGTTGCTGCTGGAAAAGCATGTGATAGACGCTACCTGGAAGCGCGTGGCGATCAGCGGTTTTGGTGTGGGCCTGTCGTGGGGATCGGCGATTCTCTATCGTCCGTGACGCTTCGATAGTCTGCTTTCTGCGTAAAAGCAAACGCCGATGCTTGAAAGGGCATCGGCGTTTTTTATTTGGCGCCAGAAAACCCAATGAAATAAGGCTTTGAGGCCGTCGTAAACCCTTGAATTACAAGGGGTGGCACGGCGCCATTAAAAAAATCAAAAAAAATCCTCAAGCAACCGGCTACCACGACGATAACTATTACGTAGGTTCTCAGGCCACACCCGGCGGTTGCCAGGGCCGGAAGCCGCAGTATCCATCCAACGAGGATTTCGTCATGGCTTTAACAGTAAACACCAACATTGCTTCGATCACTACTCAGGGCAACCTGAACAAAGCCGGCGGCGCCCTGGCCACCTCCATGCAGCGCCTGTCTTCCGGCCTGCGTATCAACAGCGCTAAAGACGACGCAGCTGGCCTGCAGATCGCTAACCGCCTGACCAGCCAAATCAACGGCCTGGGCCAAGCTGTAAAAAACGTGAACGACGGTATCTCCATCGCTCAGACCGCTGAAGGCGCGATGCAGGCTTCGACCGACATCCTGCAAAAAATGCGTACCCTGGCTCTGTCTTCCGCGACTGGCTCCCTCAGCGCTGACGACCGTAAGTCGAACAACGATGAATACCAAGCTCTGACTTCGGAACTGACCCGTATCTCGCAAACCACTACTTTCGGTGGCCAGAAGCTGCTGGACGGTTCGTACGGTACCAAAGCTATCCAGGTTGGCGCTAACGCTAACGAAACCATCAACCTGAGCCTGGAAAACGTTGCAGCCAACAACATTGGTTCGCAGCAGGTCAAAACCAAGGCCATCGTGCCTAGCGCAACTGGCCTGGCTGGCGGCGACATCACTGTTACCGGCAACGGTCAGACCAAAACCGTAACTTACGCTGCAGGCGCTTCGGCTAAAGACATCGCTGCGGGCCTGAACGGTTCGATCGGTGGCCTGACCGCTACCGCCAGCACTGAAGTCAAACTGGAAGTAGGCGCTGCCACTCCGTCGAACTTCAAACTGGCTGTAGGTAGCGGTAATGCTGTTGATTTCGTCGGCGTGAAGGACCTGGCCGGCCTGGCTGACCAGCTGAAATCGAACGCTGCCAAACTGGGCATCAGCGTTAACTACGACGAATCCAACAAAACCCTGTCGGTTAAGTCGGATTCCGGCGAAAACCTGTCGTTCTCTGGTGCTGATGCCAACGCCCAGACCAACATCCTGGTTGGCGCTAAAGATGGCGCTGGCGCATTCGCCACCCCGGCTGCTCTGGGTGCTCCTGCAATCGTTGTGACCGGTCAGGTTTCCCTGGATTCGGCTAAAGGCTACTCCCTGAGCGACGCTGCTACTGGTGTATCGGACTTGTTCTCGGCTGCTACCGTTTCGTCGACCAAGACCACCATCTCTAACACCGACGTGACCGACGCTACCAACGCTCAAAACGCGCTGGCTGTTATCGACAAGGCCATCGGCACCATTGACGGCGTTCGTTCGGGCCTGGGTGCTACTCAGAACCGTCTGACTACCACTGCAGACAACCTGCAGAACATTCAGAAGAACTCCACCGCTGCACGTTCCACCGTTCAGGACGTCGACTTCGCTTCCGAAACCGCCGAACTGACCAAGCAACAAACCCTGCAGTCGGCTTCCACCGCGATCCTGTCGCAGGCTAACCAGCTGCCATCCGCTGTACTGAAGCTGCTTCAGTAATCCCAGCGCTTGGTAACTAACGGAAGGGTGCGTCTACGTGCCCTTCCGTTTTTTCGGTTTAGAGGAGATTGGACATGGACATGAGTGTAAAGCTGAACCAGTCTTATCCGCCGGTTGCACCTCAAAGCGCACCTGCCAAGGTAGTGGCTGACAACAACGTTCTGAATGTCCAGGCAACGCCCGCGATTAGCCAAGAGCCCGCACGCGCCGACCTGGAAAAAGCAGTCACCGATATTCGCGATTTCGTTCAAGCTACCCAGCGTAGCCTCGATTTTTCCATTGATGATTCCACCCACCGTGTGGTGGTCAAGGTCATCAATACCGACAATGGTGAAGTGATTCGCCAGATTCCGTCGGAAACAGCATTGAAGCTGGCACAGAACCTCAGCAGCGCAAGCAACCTGTTGTTTGACGGCAAGGCCTGAGCTGGCATGAAACTTGTTGCTGTCCTGTCTTGAGGCGTAATAAGTCAAGATAACGGCAGCCACCGAACAGGAGATAGATGATGGCGGGTTCAACGGTAAGTGGTATCGGTTCGAACATCGATACGCAAGCGATCGTGACATCCTTGGTTAACGCCGAAAAGGTGCCCAAGCAAACGCAGATCAATACCGCGTCCGCGAAAGCGACCACCACGCTGTCTTCGATCGGCAAGGTTCAGGCAGCGCTGGATGCGTTTCGTAACGCCCTGGACACCATGTCCAAGGACAGTAGCTTCACCGGTTTGAGCGGTTCGTCGTCGGATGAAAAGACCGCGACCATGACGGCCAGCAATACGGCCTCGAACGGCAGCTTCCGGTTGATCGTCGACCAGTTGGCCCAGGCGTCCAAGCTGTCGAGCAAGAACTTCAGCGGTGGCACTTCGACGGTTGTCAACGCGACGGATAAGCCGACCACGTTGACCATCAGTCAGTCCGGCAAGGCTTACGGCCTCAGCGTTCCAGCCGGCGCGACCCTGCAGCAGGTACGTGACTCGATCAATACGCAGTTTGGCACGTCGGGGCTGAGTGCCAACATCCAGACCGATTCCAACGGTTCTCGATTGATCCTGACCTCTACCAATATGGGGACGGGCTCGGACCTCACGCTGTCTGGCACCTCGGGGCTGGATGTGGACGCCACGGTCGTTGATTATCCCAAGGATGCGCAATACAGCATTGATGGGGTTGCGTCTGTGTCCAAGTCCAACACCATCACTGGTGCTCTTAGTGGCGTGGATATCAAGCTGGTAGCAGCGTCGACTTACAAAACGGGCAATACGGGTGACAAGAACGCCACGCTCATCACCGTCAGCACCAACAACACCGCGCTCAAGTCCGGGGTCAAGGGGTTCATTGACACCTACAACGCCCTGATCACAGCGATGAACGCCGAAACCAAGGTCACCACGAACCTGGACGGCAGCACCACTGCGGCAGCGTTGACGGGTGACTCGACCATGCGTTCGTTGCAGAGCACGATCCGCAATGAGTTCAACACGCTGTCGGGCAACGGGGCCTTCAAGTCCCTGGCTCAGTTCGGCGTGACCACCAGTTCGACCACTGGTCTGCTGGCGATTGATGACAAAAAGTGGGACGCGGCGGTTAAAACCAACGGCGCCGACATCAACAGTATGTTCAGCGGTAAAGACGGCATGCTGGCGCGGATGAAAAGCGCCACGGATGACTTTGCCAAGGCAAGTACAGGTGTTCTGGCAACACGTTCTGCTTCTCTGTCCGAGAGTCTCAAGGACCTGACCAAGCAACAGTCCTCGCTCGACGAGCGCATGACCCTGCTCACCAACAGCCTCTCCGCCAAATACAACGCCATGGATACCCTGGTCGCGCAATTGCGCCAGCAAAGCACCAGTGTCATGACTACGCTCAATGCGTTGAACAATCCCAAGACCAATAATTGATCGCAGCCTGCGATAAAGGCCAGGCAAACTGCCTGGCCTTTTTTTATCGGAGCACGACTGGCCCTAAAGCTTTTTGCGGGTCAGTCGACATATTGGTTACTAGAATCCTTTTCGCTGTCGCCTGTCACGAGGTAGAAACATGAATCCCATGAGAGCCCTTCGCCAATACCAGAAGGTCAATTCCCATGCCCAGATCTCCGAAGCCAGCCCGCATCGTCTGGTGCAGATGCTGATGGAAGGCGGGCTGGACCGCATGGCCCAGGCCAAAGGTGCACTGGCTCGTGGTGACATCGCGCAGAAGGGCCTGATGCTGGGCAAGGCCATCGATATCGTGATCGGCCTGCGTGACGGCCTGGATGCAGCAAAGAGTGATAACCCGGCTTACGTCCAGCAGTTGGAAAGTTTGTATGCATATATGACCAACCGACTGATGGAAGCGAACCTGCATAACGACGCCGACATGATCGACGAAGTGGCGCGTTTGCTGATCACCGTAAAAGAAGGCTGGGACGCTATCGCGGCGCCACAGGCAGCAGCAGAATAAGGCCATCGGCCTTGAGGAACACGTCATGAGCCAAGCACTGCAACGCATTGATGAAACCCGTGAAGCGCTGATCGGCGCGCTGGCAGACCGTAACTGGGACGCCATTGGCGAGCTGGACATGGGCTGTCGCAACGTGATCGACGAGGTGCTCAGCGAAGCACCGGTGGATGAGGATGCGTTGCGTGAAAAGCTTGAGAGCCTGCTGGCGGTTTACCAGCAGTTGCTTGAGGTGACGACAGGCGAGCGCCAGGCGATTTTTGAAGAGATGTCGCAGATCAACCAAGCGAAAAATGCGTCAAAGGTTTACCATCTGTTCGGTTGAACAGTCGCAGTTAATCCTACCGGTGCGTCATAAATTTGACCGTACCAGCTTTTTTGACTTAACTAGTGCTGTTTTCAGATTTCAGACGTCTAGTAAGGTAAGAAGTCTTACAGGCGCCTCGATTGCCCACAATCTCGGGGCAGGAAGTTTTACTAGGGAAGTTGCTATTGCATGTGGCGTGAAACCAAAATTCTGCTGATCGATGACGATAGCGTCCGCCGCCGCGACTTGGCGGTGATTTTGAATTTTCTTGGCGAAGAAAATCTGCCCTGCGGCAGCCATGATTGGCAGCAGGTGTCCAGCTCGTTGTCGTCGAGCCGTGAAGTCATTTGTGTGCTGATCGGGACGGTAAACGCTCCAGGTGGTGTTTTGGGCTTGTTAAAGACACTGTCTACCTGGGATGAGTTCCTTCCGGTGTTGCTAATCGGTGATATTTCTTCTGTCGAGCTGCCGGAAGACCAGCGCCGCCGCGTGCTTTCCAGTCTGGAAATGCCCCCCAGCTACAGCAAATTGCTTGATTCCCTGCACCGTGCCCAGGTCTATCGCGAGATGTACGACCAGGCCCGCGAGCGCGGTCGCCACCGCGAACCCAACCTGTTCCGCAGCCTGGTTGGCACCAGCCGTGCCATCCAGCACGTGCGCCAGATGATGCAGCAGGTGGCCGATACCGACGCCAGCGTGCTGATCCTCGGCGAGTCGGGCACCGGCAAGGAAGTGGTCGCGCGCAACCTGCACTACCACTCCAAGCGCCGCGACGGGCCTTTTGTGCCGGTCAACTGCGGGGCGATCCCGGCAGAGCTGCTCGAAAGCGAACTGTTCGGCCACGAGAAGGGCGCCTTTACTGGGGCGATCACCAGCCGTGCCGGGCGTTTCGAGCTGGCCAACGGCGGCACCCTGTTCCTCGACGAAATCGGCGACATGCCGCTGCCGATGCAGGTCAAGCTGCTGCGCGTATTGCAGGAGCGCACCTTCGAGCGCGTGGGCAGCAACAAGACCCAGAGCGTCGACGTGCGCATCATCGCCGCAACCCACAAGAACCTCGAAAGCATGATCGAGGTCGGCAGCTTCCGCGAAGACCTGTACTACCGCCTCAATGTATTCCCTATCGAGATGGCCCCGTTGCGTGAGCGCGTGGAGGACATCCCGCTGCTGATGAACGAACTGATCTCGCGCATGGAACACGAAAAGCGCGGTTCGATACGCTTCAACTCGGCCGCAATCATGTCCCTGTGCCGCCACGGCTGGCCGGGCAACGTCCGTGAGCTGGCCAACCTGGTGGAACGCATGGCGATCATGCATCCCTACGGTGTGATCGGCGTGGTCGAGCTGCCGAAGAAATTCCGCTACGTCGACGACGAAGACGAGCAACTGGTCGACAGCCTGCGCAGCGACATGGAAGAACGGGTCGCCATCAACGGCCACACCCCGGACTTCGGCTCCACCGCCATGTTGCCGCCTGAAGGCCTGGACTTGAAGGACTACCTCGGCAACCTCGAGCAGGGGCTGATCCAGCAGGCCCTGGACGACGCCAACGGCATCGTCGCCCGTGCCGCCGAGCGTCTGCGCATCCGTCGAACCACCCTGGTGGAGAAGATGCGCAAGTACGGAATGAGCCGCAAAGACGGTGATGAACAGGCAGATGATTGACGCCTGTTTTCCAAGCCGCTGATATTTCAGCGGTTTTTTTTCGGCACAACTATTGCTACAGCTCTCGCAACGTTCCGTTTAACTGACGGTCAGCCAAGCGAGAGAGCATGATGCCCCACGCCGCCCAACTATCTTCGGCCCCTGCCATACAGGGGCCGGTTCCGCCTGTCGAACCGCCGACCCGCCAGGGTCTTGAGCAGGCGTTCTCGCAGTTCAGCCAGATGTCGAGCCAGCTGACCGACTCCTACAGCCTGCTGGAAGCCCGGGTCTCCGAGCTGAAAGGCGAACTGGCGGTGGTCAGCGCCCAGCGCATGGAAGAGCTGGCTGAGAAAGAGCGCCTGGCCAACCGCCTGCAAAACCTGCTGTCGCTGTTACCCGGTGGCGTGATCGTCATCGATGAAGACGGCCGCGTGCGTGAAGCCAATCCGGCGGCCTGCGACATGCTTGGGCTGCCGCTGGAAGGCGAGCTGTGGCGCCATGTCATCACCCGCTGCTTTGCGCCGCGTGAGGACGATGGTCACGAAATCTCCCTGAAGGACGGGCGCCGCCTGTCCATCGCCACCCGGTCCCTGGATGCCGAGCCGGGCCAGTTGGTGCTGCTTAACGACCTGACTGAAACCCGTCACCTGCAGGACCAGCTGGCGCGCCATGAGCGTTTATCGTCCCTGGGCAGGATGGTCGCTTCGTTGGCGCATCAGATCCGCACGCCGTTGTCGGCCGCGTTGATCTACGCCAGTCATTTGACTGATGAACAATTGCCCGCCGCCACCCACCAGCGCTTCGCCGGACGCCTGAAGGAGCGCCTGCATGAATTGGAGCACCAGGTACGCGACATGCTGGTGTTTGCCCGCGGCGAATTGCCGCTGACCGACCGCGTGACGCCGGCCCAGCTGATGCAGGCCCTGCAAGCTGCGGCTGCTGCCCATATCCAAGACGTGCAAGTGCGCTGGCAGTGCGACAGCCACCTCGGCGAGCTGCTGTGCAACCGCGACACCCTGGTGGGCTCGCTGCTCAACCTGATCGAAAACGCCACCCAGGCCAGCGGCCCCGGCGCGCGGCTCAAGGTGCACCTGTACAACCGCGAACAAACCCTGCGCCTGTGCATCAGCGACAGCGGCAGCGGTATCGATCCGGTGGTGCTCAAGCGCCTGGGTGAACCGTTTTTTACCACCAAGACCAACGGCACCGGCCTGGGCCTGACCGTGGTCAAGGCCGTGGCGCGTGCCCATCAGGGAGAATTGCAGCTGCATTCCCGCGTTGGGCGTGGCACCTGTGCATTGATGACCTTGCCGCTGTTTTCTTGCGCGGCAAGCGCGGAGTAAGGATATGGCTATCAAGGTTCTGTTGGTGGAAGACGATCGCGCCCTGCGTGAAGCATTGGCTGACACGCTGTTGTTGGCGGGCCATGACTACCGGGCGGTCGGGTCTGCCGAGGACGCCTTGGAGGCGGTGGAGCAGGAAACCTTCAGCCTGGTGGTCAGCGACGTGAACATGCCCGGCATGGACGGCCACCAGTTGCTCGGCCTGCTGCGTGCGCGTCAGCCGCAACTGCCGGTGCTGCTGATGACCGCCCACGGTGCCGTTGAGCGTGCCGTGGACGCGATGCGTCAGGGCGCGGCAGATTACCTGGTCAAACCCTTTGAGCCTAAAGCGCTGATCGAGCTGGTCGCGCGCCATGCCCTGGGCGTGATTGCCTCCAGCGAAGGCGAAGGCCCGATTGCCTTCGAACCCGCCAGTGCCCAATTGCTCGAATTGGCCGCCCGCGTGGCGCGTAGTGATTCCACCGTGCTGATCTCCGGTGAGTCCGGCACTGGTAAAGAGGTGCTGGCGCGTTATATCCACCAGCAGTCGACCCGTGCCAAGCAACCGTTTATCGCCATCAATTGCGCGGCGATCCCCGACAACATGCTCGAAGCCACGCTGTTCGGCCACGAAAAGGGCTCGTTCACCGGCGCCATCGCGGCCCAGGCGGGCAAGTTCGAACAGGCCGATGGCGGCACGATCCTGCTGGATGAAATTTCGGAAATGCCCCTGGGCCTGCAAGCCAAGCTGTTGCGGGTGCTGCAGGAGCGCGAAGTGGAGCGAGTCGGCGCGCGCAAGCCGATCCAGCTGGATATCCGCGTGGTCGCCACCACCAACCGTGACCTTGCCGGCGAAGTGGCGGCGGGACGCTTCCGGGAGGACCTGTTCTACCGCCTCTCGGTGTTCCCCCTGGCCTGGCGGCCGCTGCGTGAGCGCCCGGCAGACATCATTCCGCTGGCCGAGCGCCTGCTGAACAACCACGTCAAAAAAATGAAGCACGCCCAGGCGCGGCTGTCCGCCGAAGCCCAGGCCTGCCTGATCAGCTATCCATGGCCCGGCAACGTGCGGGAGTTGGACAACGCCATCCAGCGCGCGCTGATTCTGCAGCAGGGCGGCCTGATCCAGCCCCAGGATTTCTGCCTGGCCATGGGCAGTGGCGCGGCGCCATTGCCCACGTTGGCGCCCGCGCCGGTGGTTGCAGAGGCTGAGCCTGCCGGAGGGCTGGGTGACGACCTGCGTCGCCGCGAATTCCAGATGATCATCGACACCCTGCGCGCCGAGCGCGGTCGCCGCAAAGAGGCCGCCGAGCGCCTGGGTATCAGCCCGCGCACCCTGCGCTACAAGCTGGCGCAGATGCGCGACGCCGGGATGGACGTGGAAGCGTATTTGTTCGCCACATAACCGGTAACAAGGTTGACAAGGTTTGTCGCCTTTTCTTACGAGTTGATACAGAGCTGGCACCCTTGTTGCTACTTCCCCTAGTAATCGCTGCGTAGTGTCAAAAATTTGCGGGTTGGAGAGAGAAGGTCATGAGCCAGGGTATTGAGTTCAATCGGTTGATGTTGGATATGCGCGCCATGCAAATGGATGCCATGGCTCAACCGAAATCCGTCGCGCCAGCGCCGGAACTGGGCCAAAGCAGCTTCGCCGACATGCTCGGCCAGGCCATCAACAAAGTCAGTGACACCCAGCAAGCCTCCAGTCAGTTGGCCAATGCGTTCGAGATCGGCAAAAGCGGCGTAGACCTCACCGATGTGATGGTCGCCTCGCAAAAGGCCAGCGTCTCCTTCCAGGCCCTGACCCAAGTGCGTAACAAGCTGGTCCAGGCCTATCAAGACATCATGCAGATGCCGGTTTAAGGGCGAGATCTAAGTCATGGCAGAAGCAGTCTCCGACAACGTACCCGCCAAGGCAGACGGCAAGCCGCCGCTGTTTGGCCTGTCGTTCCTGGAAAACCTCTCGGAAATGACCATGCTGCGTCAGGTGGGCCTGATGGTCGGCCTGGCTGCCAGCGTGGCGATTGGTTTTGCCGTGGTGTTGTGGTCGCAGCAACCCGATTACCGGCCGCTGTACGGCAGCCTGGCGGGCATGGATTCCAAGCAGATCATGGAAACCCTCGCCGCCGCCGACATCGCCTACACCGTGGAGCCCAACTCCGGCGCCTTGCTGGTCAAGGCCGACGATGTGGCCCGTGCCCGCATGAAGCTGGCCGCCGCTGGCGTGACCCCGTCCGACAGCAATATCGGTTTCGAGATCCTCGACAAGGACCAGGGCCTGGGGACCAGCCAGTTCATGGAAGCCACCCGCTACCGCCGTGGCCTCGAAGGCGAGCTGGCGCGCACCATTTCCAGCCTCAACAACGTCAAGGGTGCCCGCGTGCACTTGGCGATCCCGAAAAGCTCGGTGTTTGTGCGCGACGAGCGCAAGCCAAGTGCTTCGGTACTGGTCGAACTGTTTTCCGGCCGCTCCCTGGAGCCTGGCCAGGTGCTGGCGATCATCAACCTGGTGGCCACCAGCGTTCCGGAACTGAGCAAGTCGCAAATCACCGTCGTCGATCAGAAGGGCAACCTGCTGTCCGACATGGCCGAAAACTCCGCGCTGACCCAGGCCGGCAAGCAGTTCGACTACAGCCGCCGCATGGAAAGCATGCTCACCCAGCGTGTGCACAACATCCTGCAACCGGTGCTGGGCAATGACCGCTACAAGGCTGAAGTGTCTGCCGACGTTGACTTCAGCGCCGTCGAGTCGACCTCCGAGCAGTTCAACCCGGACCAGCCGGCCCTGCGCAGTGAGCAATCGACCAGCGAACAACGCACCGCCAGCAATGGCCCGCAAGGTGTGCCGGGTGCCCTGAGCAACCAGCCGCCAGCCCCGGCCTCGGCGCCGCAAACCACCGGTGGTGCCGCTGCTACTGCTGGCGCGATCCAGCCTGGCCAACCGTTGCTGGACGCCAACGGCCAGCAGATCATGGACCCGGCCACCGGCCAGCCGATGCTCGCGCCTTATCCGGCGGACAAGCGTAACCAGTCCACCAAGAACTTCGAGCTCGACCGTTCCATCAGCCACACCAAGCAGCAGCAGGGTCGCGTCAATCGCCTGTCGGTGTCGGTGGTGGTCGATGACCAGGTCAAGGTCAACGCCGCTGACGGTGCCGTAACACGCGCGCCGTGGAGCGCCGACGAATTGGCGCGTTTCACGCGCCTGGTGCAGGACGCCGTTGGTTTTGACGCCAGTCGTGGTGACAGCGTCAGCGTGATAAACATGCCGTTCTCCGCCGAGCGTGGTGAAGTGATCGCCGAAGCGGCGTTCTACACCCAGCCGTGGTTCTGGGACATCGTCAAGCAAGTGCTGGGTGTGTTGTTCATCCTGGTGCTGGTGTTCGGTGTGCTGCGCCCGGTGCTCAACAACATCACCGGCAACGGCAAGAAACAACTGGCGGCCTTCGGCGGCAGCGATGTCGAGTTGGGTGGCATGGGCGGCCTGGATGGCGAACTGGCCAACGACCGCGTCAGCCTTGGTGGCCCGCAAAGCATCCTGTTGCCAAGCCCGAGCGAAGGTTACGACGCTCAGTTGAACGCAATCAAAAGTCTGGTAGCAGAAGACCCGGGCCGTGTGGCCCAGGTCGTGAAAGAGTGGATTAACGCAGATGAGTGATAGTCGAGCCGCTGTTGCCAAACTCACCAAGGTCGATAAAGCCGCAGTCCTGCTGCTGTCCCTCGGTGAAACCGACGCTGCCCAAGTGTTGCGTCACATGGGACCCAAAGAGGTCCAGCGTGTGGGCGTGGCCATGGCGCAGATGCGTAATGTGCACCGTGAGCAGGTCGAGCAGGTGATGAGCGAGTTCGTCGAGATCGTCGGCGACCAGACCAGCCTGGGCGTCGGCTCCGACAGCTACATCCGCAAGATGCTCACCTCGGCCCTGGGCGAAGACAAAGCCAACGGCCTGATCGACCGCATCCTGCTGGGCGGCAACACCAGCGGCCTGGACAGCCTCAAGTGGATGGAGCCGCGCGCGGTCGCCGATGTGATCCGCTACGAGCACCCGCAGATCCAGGCGATCGTGGTGGCCTACCTCGACCCGGACCAGGCCGGTGAAGTACTCGGCCACTTCGACCATAAAGTGCGCCTGGACATCATCCTGCGCGTGTCGTCGCTGAACACCGTGCAGCCCGCGGCCCTGAAAGAACTCAACACGATTCTCGAGAAACAGTTCTCGGGTAACTCGAACGCCTCGCGGACCACCCTGGGTGGCATCAAGCGTGCGGCCGACATCATGAACTTCCTCGACAGCTCGGTCGAAGGCCAGTTGATGGACTCGATCCGCGAGATCGACGACACCCTGTCCGGCCAGATCGAAGACCTCATGTTCGTGTTCAACAACCTCTCCGATGTCGACGACCGTGGCATCCAGGCGCTGCTGCGCGAGGTGTCCTCCGACGTGCTGGTGCTGGCCCTCAAGGGCTCGGACGAAGGCGTCAAGGAGAAGATCTTCAAGAACATGTCCAAACGTGCCTCCGAGCTGTTGCGCGACGACCTGGAAGCCAAAGGCCCGGTACGCGTCAGCGACGTGGAAACCGCGCAGAAAGAAATCCTCACCATTGCCCGCCGTATGGCCGAAGCCGGAGAAATCGTTCTCGGCGGGAAGGGCGGCGAAGAAATGATCTAAGGCGCTACCCATGTCGAACAAAGATGAGGCGCCCAGCGATCTGATTCGCGCACGGGACGTCGGTGGGTTCGACATCTGGTCGTTGCCCAGCTTCGATCCGCATGTGCCCGAGCCTGAGCCGGAACCGGTGGAAGAACCTCCAGTGGAAATGGAAGAAGTGCCGCTGGAGGAAGTCCAGCCACTGACCCTGGAAGAGTTGGAAAGCATTCGTCAGGAGGCCTACAACGAAGGTTTCGCCGCGGGCGAGAAAGACGGTTTTCGCAGCACCACCCTCAAGGTTCGCCAGGAGGCCGAGGCGGCGCTGAGCGTCAAGCTGGCCAGCCTGGAGCGCCTGATGGGCAGCCTGTTCGCCCCTATCGCCGAGCAGGATTCGCAGATCGAAAAATCCATGGTCGGTCTGGTGCAGCACATCGCCCGCCAGGTGATCCAGCGCGAACTGGTGCTGGATTCCAGCCAGATCGAAAGCGTGATGCGCGAAGCCCTCAAGCTGCTGCCCCTGGGCGTCGGCAATGTGCGGCTGTACATCAACCCGCAGGACTTCGAGCAGGTCAAAGCGATGCGCGAGCGCCACGAAGAAACCTGGCGCATCGTCGAAGATGCGGCGCTGCAGCCCGGCGGTTGCCGGGTCGAGACCGAGCACAGCCGCATCGATGCCACGGTGGAAACCCGCATCAGCCAGATCATGGCCAAGCTGCTTGATCAACAACACGAGCAGGCGCTGAACCCCGCCGAGCCGGACCTGAGCGTAGACCTGGACGCCCCCGATGCGCCTTGATCGCACCAGCTTCGCCAAGCGCCTGGGCGGCTATGCCGAGGCCACCGAATTGCCTGGCCAGCCGATCCTCGAAGGGCGCCTGTTGCGCATGGTCGGCCTGACCCTCGAAGCCGAAGGTCTGCGCGCCGCCATGGGCAGCCGCTGCATGGTGATCAACGACGACAGCTACCACCCGGTGCAGGTCGAAGCCGAAGTGATGGGCTTTTCCGGCAACAAGATTTTCCTCATGCCCGTCGGCAGCCTGGCCGGTATTGCCCCCGGCGCCCGCGTGGTCCCGTTGGCCGACACCGGTCGCCTGCCCATGGGCATGAGCATGCTCGGCCGGGTGCTGGACGGCGCCGGTCGCGCGCTGGACGGCAAGGGCGGCATGAAAGCCGAAGACTGGGTGCCGATGGACGGCCCCACGATCAACCCGCTCAACCGCAACCCCATCAGCGTTCCGCTGGACGTGGGCATTCGCAGCATTAACGGTTTATTGACGGTCGGCCGTGGCCAGCGTCTGGGCCTGTTCGCGGGTACGGGGGTGGGTAAGTCGGTGCTGCTGGGCATGATGACGCGCTTTACCGAGGCCGACATTATCGTGGTGGGCCTGATCGGCGAGCGGGGCCGCGAGGTGAAGGAGTTCATCGAACACAGCCTCGGCGAAGAAGGCCTCAAGCGTTCGGTCGTCGTTGCGTCGCCAGCGGATGATGCACCGCTGATGCGTTTGCGCGCGGCCATGTACTGCACGCGCATCGCCGAATATTTTCGCGACAAGGGCAAGAACGTCCTGTTGCTGATGGACTCGCTCACCCGGTTCGCCCAGGCCCAGCGGGAAATCGCCCTGGCCATCGGCGAGCCGCCAGCCACCAAGGGCTACCCGCCGTCAGTGTTCGCCAAGCTGCCCAAGCTGGTGGAGCGCGCCGGGAATGCCGAGGCTGGCGGTGGCTCGATCACCGCCTTCTACACCGTATTGTCCGAAGGCGATGACCAGCAGGATCCCATCGCCGACTCGGCGCGGGGTGTGCTCGACGGCCACATCGTGCTGTCACGGCGTCTGGCGGAGGAGGGGCACTACCCGGCCATCGACATTGAAGCGTCCATCAGCCGGGTCATGCCGGCGGTGGTCACGCCGGAGCATATGGCCCGCGCGCAGCAGTTCAAGCAGCTGTGGTCGCGTTATCAACAGAGCCGCGATTTGATCAGCGTTGGCGCCTACGTGGCCGGTGGTGACCGCGACACGGACCTGGCGATCGCGCTGCAACCGAAGTTGGTGACCTATTTGCGCCAGGGCCTCAACGACAAGATCAGCATGGGTGAAAGCGAAGCGCATTTGCAGTCCATCTTTGCCCCTGCGCCAGGCGGTTAAGCCATGGCCAACAGCCGCGCAGCGCGCCTGGCCCCGGTGGTGGACATGGCCGAAAAGGCCGAAAAAACCGCCGTCCAGCGCCTGGGTTACTTCCAGGGCCAAGTGCGCTTGGCGGAAAGCAAGCTGGGCGACCTGGAGCGCTTTCGCGGCGAGTACCAGCAGCAATGGATCGAGCGCGGCACCCAGGGGGTGTCGGGCCAATGGTTGATGGGTTACCAGGGCTTTCTCAATCAGCTGGAAACTGCCGTCGGCCAGCAGCGCCAAAGCCTTGCTTGGCACCAGAACAACCTCGACAAGGCCCGCGAGAGCTGGCAGCAAGCCTTCGCTCGCGTCGAAGGGCTGCGTAAATTGGTGCAGCGCTACATCGACGAAGCGCGAGCGCTGGAAGACAAGCGCGAGCAGAAATTGCTCGACGAACTGTCCCAGCGCCTCCCGCGCCAATCACAATACTGACGGTTGCCCGCCCCCCCATTTGATCTGCTGTGTTGCTGGTATCCCATTCGCCTGCTACACCTTGTGTCTATGTCTATGACAAGGAAGCAGTCGCATGTCAATCGAGTCAGAAGTATCCCTGGACGGGAAGAAGTTGACGATCGTAATCAAGGGGCGGTTCGATTTCAGCAGCCACCAGACATTTCGTGACGCTTACGAGCGTTTCTACAAGGTGCCTGAGTTGTATGTGGTCGACCTGAAAGAAACCACTTATATGGACAGTTCGGCCCTGGGCATGCTCCTGCTGTTGAGGGACCATGCCGGCGGCGATGAGGCGGAGGTCCAGGTGATCAACACCAACTCCGATGTGCGCAAAATCCTCGCCATCTCCAACTTCGACAAATTGTTCGACATCAATTGAGCGCCCAGCACCCCGCTGTTGAGCCGCTGACGATCCTGATCGCCGAAGACAGCGCCGCCGACCTGCTGTTGCTGTCGACCATTGTGCGGCGCCAGGGGCATCAGGTGCTCACGGCGACCAATGGCGAGGAGGCCGTTGAACTGTTCGCGCGCGAGCGTCCGCAACTGGTGTTGATGGACGCGATCATGCCCGTGATGGATGGCTTGGCCGCCGCGCGGTGGATCAAGCAGTTGGCGGGGGAAGAGCTGGTGCCGATCATCTTCCTCACGTCCCTGCGCGAAAGTGCCGCCCTGGCCGAGTGCCTGGATGCCGGCGGCGATGATTTCCTGCCCAAACCCTACAACCAACTGATCCTGGCGGCCAAGATCAACGCCATGGACCGCCTGCGTCGGCTGCAAGCCACCATGCTGCAGCAGCGCGACCAGATCGCCAGGCACCATGACTACCTGCTGCGTGAGCAGCGGGCGGCCAAGGCGGTGTTCGATAAAGTCGCCCACTCGGGCTGCATCAACGCGGCGCCGAATATCCGCTACCTGCAATCGCCCTATGCGCTGTTCAACGGTGACCTGCTGCTGGCGGCGTACACGCCGTCGGGTGACATGCACGTGTTGCTCGGCGATTTCACCGGCCATGGCCTGCCGGCGGCGGTGGGCGCCATGCCCCTGGCGGAAGTGTTCTACGGCATGACCGCCAAGGGCTACGGCCTGGCGCAGGTCCTGCAGGAGATGAATGCCAAGCTCAAGCGCATCCTGCCGGTGGACATGTTCTGCTGCGCCACCTTGTTGTGCCTGAGCACGCAGCGGCGGGTGGTGGAGGTGTGGAACGGCGGCATGCCCGAAGGCTATGTGCATGAAGTCGCCAGCGGCAAGCGCACGCCGCTGCAGTCGCGGCATTTGCCGTTGGGGGTGCTGTCGGTGCAAGCCTTTGATGATCGCACCGAAGTCTGGCCGATGGCCCTGGGTGACCGGGTGTTCCTGTTGTCCGATGGTGTGTTGGATACCGCCGACGCCAATGACCAGCTGTTTGGCGTTGAGCGCTTGCAGCAGGTCTTTGCCGCCAACCGTGAGCCCGACCGGCTGTTCGACGACATCGAGCAGGCCCTGGTGGCCTTTCGCGGTGTGACGCGGGATGACGTGAGCATGGTGGAGATCACACTGAGTCCCGGGCAGCCGCTGCGGGCCACCGGGCCGTTGTATGCCGACAGCGGCCAGTCGTGCCCGCTGGATTGGTCGGTGAGTTTCGAATTTCGTGCCGAAACCCTCAAGCGTTACAACCCCTTGCCCTACCTGCTGCAACTGCTGCTGGAGATCCAGGGGCTGCGCGAGCAGAGCGGGGCGCTCTACAGCGTAATGGCCGAGTTGTATTCCAATGCGCTGGAGCATGGTGTGCTGGGCCTGGACTCGCGGCTCAAGCGCGATGCCCAGGGCTTTACCGAGTATTATCGCCAGCGCAATGACCGCCTGGCGCAGTTGAACAGTGGTTATGTGCGGGTGCATGTGCAGGTGGTACCCACCGAGGCGGGCGGCAAGATGACCCTGTGCCTTGAAGACAGTGGGCAAGGGTTCGACGTGGAGCAGGTGCTGGCCCGGCCGCTGGACATCGACTGTCTGTCTGGCCGAGGCTTGAGCCTGGTGCGCCAACTGAGCAGCGAGGTGCGCTGGTCCGACGGCGGGCGCAGTGTCTGCGTAGAGTTTTGCTGGGGGGCTCTGGCATAATCCGCCGATTCTTGATCAGGGAGCGAGCAAGTGGCTGAGATTCATATGGACCCGAACGTGTTGTCGGGTTTGCAGGAGGTCATGGAAGGCGAGTACCCCAAGTTACTCGATACCTTCCTCGATGACTCCCAAAAACGCGTCGAAGCGTTGCGCAAGGCGCGGGACGACGCCAAGGCACTGGGGCGTATTGCCCATAGCTTCAAAGGCAGCAGTGGCAACCTCGGCGCAGTGCGGTTGGCGCATTTGTGCCAGCGGTTGGAGGCGGAGTCCGTTGAGGCTGCGGCGGACCTGGGGGCGCTGGTGGACCAGATTGATCATGAGTTTGCATTGGTGAAGCCGATGTATGAGTCGGAGCGGCAGCGGTTCCAGATTTGATTCCATCAGTTTTAAAACCTGGCCCGACTCTTGCTGTATCTCCTGATACTGCATCCCCGATCCCCATGCAGTGGAGACCTTTACCTATGCCAGTCGCCCCGAATTCGCTTCTTCAGGCTGCCCCTGCGGCCAAGCCTCAAGCGCCTGCCGTCAATCCACCGGCAGTGGCTGCGGACCCACGGGACAAGGGCCCTGGCTTCGCTCAAGTGTTCGCCAGCCAAGGTTCCAAACCCACGGTCAAGGCTGATGACAACTCGGCCAAGCCCACGCGGGACAAGCCTGCCGATGCCAGCGCCAAGCCTGCGGCGGGCAACGACAAACCTGCCGCCAGCACGCCAGTGGTTGCCGATAGCGGCAATACCTTGCCTGCCAAGCCTGCGGCATCGTCCGACGACACTGCCAGCCAGGATGACGATGCACCTGTGGATCCGGCCCTGGCGCAGCAGCCTCCGGTGGACCCGGAGGTCGACCCGGCACTGATTGCCACGGTCACCCCGGTGGTGGTGCCAGTGCCGGTGGAAACCCCGGCACCCGTTGCCGCTGCCAAGGATGATAAGGCCGCACCCGTGGTTGCAGCGCCAATCGCAGCGACCGAGGAAGCCGCGTCGGCCTTCGATCCTGAGGCCGATCCCCTGGACGCCATGCCGGTCGTACGCCTGGCAATGGAGCAGGGCGGGCATGTGTCGGCCAGCAGCCAGGCACCGGCCAAAACCGTCCCGCCGACCACCCAGGACCAGCCAACCGCCGCCCAGAACTTTGCTGCCGGCCTGGCCACCATGGTCGACCAGCAAGCCACCAAGGACAGTACGGACCAGGGCGGCGACAAGGCCTTCAGCGGCTTGATCGAAGGTGGCCTCAAGGACTTGAAGGAGGCCAGCAGCGACACCCGCGTCGATGACTTCGCCAACCGCCTGGCCGCGTTGACCCAGGCGGCCACGCCGAAAACCGCGAATGCCTTGCCGCCGGTGACGAATGCACCGCTGGCCATGCACCAGAGCGGCTGGACCGACGAGATCGTCAACCGCGTGATGTACCTCTCCAGCGCCAACCTCAAGTCGGCGGAGATTCAGTTGCAACCGGCCGAACTCGGGCGCCTGGATATCAAGGTCAACATGACCGCCGACCAGCAGGCCCAGGTCAACTTCATGAGCGCCCACCCGGTGGTGCGCGAGGCGCTGGAAAGCCAGTCCGGCCGCTTGCGGGAGATGTTCGCCCAGCAGGGCATGGGGCAGGTGGACGTGAATGTCTCCGACCAGTCCCGTGGCCAGGAGCAGCAGCAACAGCAGGCCCAGACTGCTGGCGTTAGTCGTGGCGGGCGGGGTGGCGACAGCGGCGACAGCGGCAACCACATTGATGTGGCCGAAGCAGTGGCGCCCGTGACTTCGACGGTGATCGGCTCCAGCGCCGTCGATTACTACGCCTGACTTGAGCCGAGTACAGATCCAAAATGTGGGAGGGGGCTTGCCGCCTCCCACATTGTTTTGTGGTGTTCCTTCGTCTCCGCTTACCAGACAACTCTGGCATAACACTTGCTCTTGCCTTCCCGTAGATCTATGAATCCCCGAATAGTGACGGATTATTGGCATGGCGAAGAGCGACGACGCAGCAAAATCACCCGCACCCGCAGGCAAAGGCAAACTCAAGCTTATCCTGATGATTGTCGTGGGCCTGCTCCTGGCCATCGGCGCCTCGGTGGGCGGCACCTGGTACATCATGCACAGCAGTGCAAGCAAACCGGCACCTGCCGCCGAAACTGCCAGTAACGTCAAGCAACCGGCAATCTTCGAGCCGATGCTTCCGGCCTTTGTCGCCAACTTCAACCAGAACGGTCGCCAACGCTACCTGCAAGTGAGCATCACCTTGCTGGCGCGGAATGCGGCGGACCTGGAGGCGCTCAAGGAGCACATGCCAGTGATCCGCAACAACCTGGTGATGCTGTTCTCCGGGCAGAGTTTCGACGCCCTGGCCACCCCGGTGGGCCAGGAAATGCTGCGCCAGAAGGTCACTGCCAGCGTGCAGGAAGTGGCCCAGAAGGAGCTCGGCAAAGTCGTGATCGAGCAGGCGCTCTTCACTAATTTCGTATTGCAGTAGGATCACCACATGGCCGTGCAGGACCTGCTGTCCCAGGATGAAATCGACGCGCTGTTGCATGGCGTCGACGACGGTCTGGTACAGACTGAAATAGCTGCCGAGCCCGGCAGCGTCAAAAGTTATGACCTGACCAGCCAGGATCGCATCGTCCGTGGACGCATGCCGACCCTGGAGATGATCAATGAGCGCTTCGCCCGTTACACCCGGATCAGCATGTTCAACATGCTGCGCCGCTCGGCGGACGTGGCGGTGGGCGGCGTGCAGGTGATGAAGTTCGGCGAGTACGTGCATTCGCTGTACGTGCCCACCAGCCTCAACCTGGTCAAGATCAAGCCGCTGCGCGGTACCGCGCTGTTCATCCTCGACGCCAAGCTGGTGTTCAAGCTGGTGGACAACTTCTTCGGCGGTGACGGCCGCCACGCCAAGATCGAAGGCCGTGAATTCACCCCCACCGAGTTGCGCGTGGTGCGCATGGTGCTGGAACAGGCATTCATTGACTTGAAGGAAGCCTGGCAGGCGATCATGGAAGTCAGTTTCGAGTACATCAACTCGGAAGTGAACCCGGCCATGGCCAACATCGTCGGCCCCAGCGAAGCCATTGTGGTGTCCACCTTCCACATCGAACTCGATGGCGGTGGCGGCGACCTGCACGTGACCATGCCGTACTCGATGATCGAGCCGGTGCGCGAAATGCTCGACGCCGGCTTCCAGTCCGACCTGGACGACCAGGACGAACGCTGGGTCAAGGCCCTGCGCGAAGACCTGCTGGACGTCGACGTGCCCCTGAGCGCCACCGTCGCCCGTCGCCAATTGCGTCTGCGGGATATTTTGCATATGCAGCCGGGGGACATCATCCCCGTCGAATTGCCGGACGAAATGATCATGCGCGCCAACGGCGTGCCGTCGTTCAAGGTCAAGCTCGGTTCCCATAAGGGCAACCTTGCGCTGCAGGTGGTGGAGTCGATCACCCGTCGCTGAGCCACCGCTGTTGATGTATCCCTATTTATGAATGTTTGCTCCGCCGAGGACATGTAATGGCTACCGAACACGAAAACACTTCCGCCGAAGACCAGGCCCTGGCTGACGAATGGGCTGCGGCCCTGGAAGAAACCGGCGATGTTGGCCAGGACGATATCGACGCACTGCTGGCCGCGGATGCCGCCACAGCACCAGCGGGTAATCGCCTGCCCATGGAAGAATTCGGCAGCGTGCCGAAGAACAACGACCCGGTGACCCTCGATGGGCCGAACCTGGACGTGATCCTCGACATCCCGGTGTCGATCTCCATGGAAGTGGGCAGCACCGACATCAACATCCGCAACCTGCTGCAACTCAACCAGGGCTCGGTGATCGAGCTGGATCGCCTGGCCGGTGAGCCGCTGGACGTGCTGGTCAACGGCACCCTGATCGCCCATGGTGAAGTGGTGGTGGTCAACGAAAAGTTCGGCATCCGCTTGACCGACGTGATCAGCCCAAGCGAACGCATCAAGAAGTTGCGCTGATATGAAACGGCTGATGGTGGGACTGTTAGCCGCGCTGCCATTGGCGGCGTGGGCGGCGGAGCCGGTGGCCCAAGCTGCCGCTGCGCCCGTCGGCGGCAGTGTCGGCGGGCAACTGACGCAGCTGGTGCTGGGCCTGTTGCTGGTGGTCGGCTTGATCTTCGTGTTGGCCTGGTTGATGCGTCGCGTGCAGAGCATCGGTCCGGGCAATGCCCAGGTCATCGAAATGATCGGCTCGCGCGCCCTTGGCCCGCGTGACCGGTTGGTGCTGGTGCAAGTGGGCGAGGAGCAGATCCTGCTGGGCATTACCCCCGGCCGAATCACGCCGCTGCACGTGCTCAAGACTCCGGTGCAAACCACCCAATCCCAGCCCGCCACGCCAGAATTCGCCCAGCGCCTGATGGAGTTGCTGGGCAAGGATCAGAAGGATAAGAAGTAATGCGCGTTTTATTGACGCTCATGCTGTTGCTGGCTGCGCCGTTGGCGTTTGCCGCCGACCCGTTGTCGATCCCGGCGATTACGCTGGGTACCAACGCGGCGGGGGCCCAGGAGTATTCGGTCAGCCTGCAGATCCTGCTGATCATGACAGCGCTGAGCTTTATCCCGGCGTTTGTCATGCTGATGACCAGCTTCACGCGGATCATCATCGTGTTCTCGATCCTGCGTCAGGCCCTGGGCCTGCAGCAGACGCCGTCGAACCAGATCCTCACCGGCATGGCGTTGTTCTTGACGATGTTCATCATGGCGCCGGTGTTCGACAAGGTGAACCAGCAAGCCCTGCAACCGTACCTGGCCGAGACCATCACGGCCCAGGTCGCGATCGACAGGGCGCAAGGCCCGATCAAGGACTTCATGCTCTCGCAGACTCGCTCCAGCGACCTTGAGCTGTTCATGCGCCTGTCCAAGCGCACCGACATCGCGACCCCGGACCAGGCGCCGCTGACTATCCTGGTGCCGGCGTTCGTCACCTCTGAACTGAAGACGGCGTTCCAGATCGGCTTCATGATCTTTATCCCGTTCCTGATCATCGACCTGGTGGTGGCGAGCGTGCTGATGGCCATGGGTATGATGATGCTGTCGCCGCTGATTATTTCGTTGCCGTTCAAGATCATGCTGTTTGTGCTGGTGGACGGTTGGGCGTTGATTATCGGCACTTTGGCCGGCAGTTTCGGAGGGGTGTGATTTGTTAGGTGAAGCAGCATGACCCCAGAAGTCGCCGTTGACCTGTTCCGTGAAGCGCTATGGCTGACCACCGTGATGGTTGCCGTGCTGGTGGTGCCGAGCCTGTTGGTGGGCTTGCTGGTGGCGATGTTCCAGGCCGCGACCCAGATCAACGAACAGACCTTGAGCTTCCTGCCGCGCCTGCTGGTGATGCTGATCACGCTAATTGTCGCTGGCCCGTGGCTGGTGCAAACCTTCATGGAATACATCCTGCAGCTGTACGGCAGTATTCCGCAGTTGATCGGCTGACCGCATGCAATCGCTGCTGGCATTGACCGACACCCAGATCAGCACTTGGGTGGCCTCGTTCATCCTGCCGTTGTTCCGAGTGACGGCGGTACTGATGAGCATGCCGGTGTTCGGTACCACCCTGGTGCCGCGCCGCATCCGCCTGTATTTCGCGGTGGCGATTACCGTGGTGCTCGTGCCCGGCCTGCCGCCGATGCCCCCGGTCAACGCGCTCGACCTCAGTGCCCTGATGCTGATTGCCGAGCAGATCCTGATCGGCTCGCTGCTGGGCTTTTCGCTGCAACTGTTTTTCCAGGCGTTCGTGATCGCCGGGCAAATCATCTCGATCCAGATGGGCATGGGCTTCGCGTCCATGGTCGACCCCACCAATGGCGTGTCGGCGGCAGTGATCGGGCAATTCCTGACCATGCTGGTGACCTTGTTGTTCCTGGCCATGAACGGCCACTTGGTGGTGTTCGAGGTGCTGACCGAAAGCTTCACCACCTTGCCGGTGGGGTCGGGACTGGTGGTCAATCACTTCTGGGAGTTGGTGGGGCGCCTCAGTTGGGTGCTTGGTGCCTCGCTGTTGCTGGTGCTGCCGGCGATCACGGCCTTGCTGGTGGTCAACATCGCGTTTGGCGTCATGACGCGTGCAGCGCCGCAGTTGAACATTTTTTCGATTGGTTTCCCGCTGACCCTGGTATTGGGCATGGGAATTTTCTGGGTCGGCCTGGCCGACATTCTCAATCAGTATCAACCGCTGGCGACCGACGCCTTGCAGTTCTTACGTGATCTGGCACGGGCGCGCTGAGCCATGGCCGAAAGCGAGAGTGGTCAGGACAAAACAGAAGACCCCACGGAGAAACGTAAAAAGGACTCCAGGGAAAAGGGCGAGATTGCCCGTTCCAAGGAGCTCAACACCGTTGCGACCATGATGGCCGGGGCCGGTGCCTTGCTGATCTACGGCGGCGGCCTGGCGCTGGACCTGATGGAGCTGATGAAGCACAACTTCACCTTGCCGCGCGATGTGCTGCTTAACCCCGGCTCCATGGGCCAATACCTGCTGCACTCGGGCAAGATCGCGATATTGGCGGTGCAGCCCATCTTGATCACCTTGCTGCTGGCTGCGCTGATCGGCCCGGTCGCCCTCGGTGGCTGGTTGTTCGCCGCCGGCAGCATGGCGCCCAAGTTCAGCCGCATGAACCCTGCGGCCGGTCTCAAGCGCATGTTTTCCGCCAAGGCACTGGTGGAACTGCTCAAGGCCCTGGCCAAGTTCATCCTGATTCTGTTCGTGGCACTGATGGTGTTGTCAGCCGACATCGACGACCTGCAGCGCATCGCCCATGAACCCCTGGAGTCGGCGATTATCCACAGCGTGCAGGTGGTGGGCTGGAGTGCGCTGTGGATGGCCGCCGGGCTGATCATCATCGCGGCGGTGGACGCACCGATCCAGTTGTGGGAAAGCCACAAGAAACTGCTGATGACCAAACAGGAAGTGCGCGACGAGCACAAGGACCAGGAAGGTCGCCCCGAGGTCAAGCAACGCATCCGCCAACTGCAGCGGGAAATGTCCCAGCGCAAGATGATGGCTTCGGTGCCCGACGCCGATGTGGTCATCACCAACCCGACCCACTACGCCGTGGCTCTCAAGTACGACCCGGAGAAGGGCGGCGCACCGATGCTGCTGGCCAAGGGCAGCGACTTTACCGCGTTGAAAATCCGCGAAATTGCCGTGGCCCACGACATCCTGCTGTTGGAATCACCGGAACTGGCGCGATCAATCTTCTACTCCACCGACCTCGACCAGGAAATCCCCGCAGGGTTGTACCTGGCCGTGGCCCAGGTGTTGGCGTATGTCTATCAGATCCGCCAATACCGCGCGGGCAAAGGCAAGCGCCCGGATCCGCTCAAGGACCTGCCGATTCCGCCGGAATTACGTCGCGATTCCTGATCTCTTACCACTCGTCACTAACGGCCGTCTACCTGTCAACTTTGACAGTAGTCAATCTTATTTCCAGCGCGTTTGATAAGGCTCAGGTCTTAAAAACAAGCAGGGTGGAGAAGGTTAATGGCAACCGGCATCGTAAAGTGGTTCAACGTAGATAAGGGGTTTGGTTTCATCAAGCCGGACGACGGCTCTGAAGATGTATTTGTGCATTACTCGGGGATCGTTTCCAGCGGTTTCAAAAGCCTGGATGAAAACCAAAAGGTCGAATACGTGCTTGCCAATGGTCCCAAGGGACTGCAGGCAACTGAAGTTAAGGCTGTGAACTAGCCGTGGGCGTTAGTTTCGCTGTCGGCAATGAATGTACACCGATCCAACTGTGGGAGGGGGCAAGCCTCCTCCCACAGTTGGATTGTTTACATCCGATAGAACTCGGGCGCCTGTAGCGATCCACCTCCTCAAAAGCAAAGTTGGAAGGCTTCTTGCAATACCGCCTCCAGGACGCCTCCCGGCGTCAAAAGTTTGCTTCAAAGAAACGAGGAATACCGGTGGTGGATCGCTCTCAAATGTTCAGCACGGCCCGTGGCACCCTGACTGACCTCTCCCGAGGCAATCTGGGTGTGCCGTTGTTGTTGCTGGTCATGCTGGCAATGATGATGTTGCCGATGCCGCCGTTCCTGCTGGACGTGTTCTTCACCTTCAACATCGCCCTGTCCGTCGTCGTGTTGCTGGTGTGCGTCTACGCCCTGCGGCCGCTGGATTTCGCGGTATTCCCCACGATCCTGCTGGTGGCAACCCTGTTGCGCCTGGCGCTGAACGTGGCGTCCACCCGCGTGGTGATGTTGCACGGCCAGGATGGCCACGCCGCCGCCGGTAAGGTGATCCAGGCCTTCGGTGAGGTGGTGATCGGCGGTAACTATGTGGTCGGTGTCGTGGTGTTCGCGATCCTCATGATCATCAACTTCGTGGTGGTGACCAAGGGTGCCGGCCGTATTTCCGAGGTGAGCGCGCGCTTTACCCTCGACGCCATGCCCGGCAAGCAGATGGCCATCGATGCCGACCTCAACGCCGGCTTGATCGACCAGAACCAGGCCAAGACCCGACGCCTGGAAGTGGCCCAGGAAGCCGAGTTCTACGGCTCCATGGACGGTGCCAGCAAATTTGTGCGCGGTGACGCCATTGCCGGGCTGCTGATCCTGTTCATCAACCTGATCGGTGGTATTGCGGTCGGGATCTTCCAGCACGGCATGACTTTCGGCGATGCGGGCAAGGTATACGCCTTGCTGACCATCGGTGACGGTTTAGTGGCGCAATTGCCATCACTGTTGTTATCTACAGCTGCCGCCATCATGGTGACCCGTGCTTCGGGCTCCGAAGACATGGGCAAGCAGATCAGCCGGCAGATGTTTGCCTCGCCCAAGGCCCTGGCCGTAGCGGCGGGCATCATGGCGATCATGGGCATCGTGCCGGGCATGCCCCACTTCTCATTCCTGAGCATGGCGGCCCTGGCCGGCGGCGCTGCCTACCTGTTCTGGAAAAAGCAGAATGCGGTCAAGGTCCAGGCCCTGCAAGAAGTTGCGCGCCAGCAGGAACTGCTGCCATCGCCAGCCCGCGCCCAGGAAACCAAGGAGTTGGGCTGGGACGACGTGACCCCGATCGACATGATCGGCCTGGAAGTCGGCTACCGCCTGATTCCGCTGGTAGACCGCAATCAGGGCGGCCAATTGCTCGCGCGGATCAAGGGCGTGCGCAAGAAGCTGTCCCAGGACCTGGGTTTCCTGATGCCTACCGTGCATATCCGCGACAACCTCGACCTGGCCCCGAGTGCCTACCGCCTGACCCTGATGGGCGTGATCCTGGCCGAAGCCGAGATCTACCCGGACCGCGAGCTGGCGATCAACCCCGGCCAGGTGTTCGGCAGCCTCAACGGCATTACCGCCAAAGATCCGGCTTTTGGCCTGGAGGCGGTGTGGATCGAAATCAGCCAGCGCAGCCAGGCGCAGTCCCTGGGCTACACCGTGGTGGACGCCAGTACCGTGGTCGCCACTCACCTCAACCAGATCCTCTACAAGCACTCCCACGAGCTGATCGGCCACGAAGAAGTCCAGCAATTGATGGGCTTGCTCGGCAAGGCCTCGCCAAAACTGGCGGAAGAACTGGTGCCGGGCGTGCTGTCGTTGTCGCAACTGCTCAAGGTGCTGCAGGCGCTGCTGGCCGAACAGGTGCCGGTACGCGACATCCGCAGCATTGCCGAGGCTATCGCCAACAATGCCGCCAAGAGTCAAGATACTGCCGCGTTGGTGGCGGCGGTGCGTGTCGGATTGTCCCGCGCAATCGTGCAAAGCATTGTAGGGCTTGACTCCGAGCTGCCTGTGATCACCTTGGAACCAAGGTTGGAACAGATATTGCTCAATAGTATTCAGAAGGCAGGACAAGGCCAGGAAGAGGGCGTTCTGCTGGAACCAAGCATGGCTGAGAAACTGCAGCGTTCGTTGATCGACGCCGCACAGCGCCAGGAAATGCAGGGCCAACCGGTGATTCTGCTGGTGGCGGGTCCGGTCCGGGCGATGTTGTCGCGGTTTGGACGTCTGGCAGTACCGAATTTGCACGTCTTGGCTTATCAGGAAATTCCTGACAACAAGCAAGTGACTATCGTCGCGACAGTAGGGCCCAACGGCTGAGGGTAGTGGGTTATGCAAGTTAAGCGTTTTTTCGCCGCCGATATGCGTCAGGCCATGAAACTGGTCCGCGATGAGCTGGGCGCCGATGCCGCGATTATCGGTAACCGTCGTATTGCCGGCGGTGTCGAGCTGACGGCTGCCCTGGACTACACCCCCTCGGCATTGGCGCCGCGTGTGCCGAACATGGAACTTGAAGACGAGCTGCGCAAGACCGCTTCGCGCATCGTCTCGGCCCAGGCTGAACTGAGCATGCGTGGCGACAGCGATGCCACCACCAATCGCCAGTTGTTTGCCGGCCTGCCGCTGACCGCCGCCGAGCCGCTGGTTGAGCCAACGTTCATCGAACCGCCGCGTCCTGCTGCGCCAGCCCCGGCCTCCGCAGTCGACCAGCGTGTCTTCGACTCGATGCGTTTTGAACTCAACGGCCTGCGCGAACTGCTGGAAGTGCAACTGGGCTCGCTGGCCTGGACCCAACTGCAAGGCAGCAAACCGCAACAGGCCAACCTGTGGCGCCGCCTGCAACGCATCGGCCTGTCCGGCCCGTTGTCCCGCGACCTGCTGGCCCTGACCACCGAAATCGAAGAGCCTCGCCAGGCCTGGCGCATGTTGCTGGCCCACCTGGCGCGGATGATCAGCACCCCGGAAATCGAACCCCTGGAAGAGGGCGGCGTGATTGCCATGGTCGGCCCTGCCGGCATGGGCAAGACCACCACCCTGGCCAAGCTGGCGGCGCGTTATGTGCTCAAGTACGGCGCGAATAACATCGCGCTGGTGAGCATGGACAGCTACCGCATCGGCGCCCAGGAACAGCTCAAGACCCTGGGCCGCATCCTCAATGTGCCGGTCACCCACGTCGACCCGGGCCAGTCCCTGGCCAACGCGCTCGATCCGCTGCTGCGCAAGCGTGTGGTGCTGATCGACACCGCCGGCCTGCAAGCCAGTGATCCGGCGTTGCGCATGCAACTGGAAAGCCTGGCCGGGCGTGGCATCAAATCGAAAAATTACCTGGTGCTTGCAACCACCAGCCAGAAACAGGTTCTTACCGCTGCTTACCATAGCTACAAGCGTTGCGGTCTGGCCGGTTGCATCCTGACTAAACTGGATGAAACCGCGAGCCTGGGCGAAGTGTTGAGCCTGGCTATCAGCCATGAACTACCGGTTGCCTATCTGACCGACGGGCCGCGGATCCCGGATGACTTGCATCTGCCGCGCCGTCATCAGTTGGTCAGCCGCGCCGTCAGCGTGCAAATGCAAGAAGAGCCTAGCGAGGAAGCGATGGCCGATATGTTCGCCGACCTTTACCACAACCCGGCAAAACGGGTGGGTTGAGGCGCGATGAATACCGTGAAATGTACCTACATCGATGGTCTGCAAGCGATTCACGCGGCCAAGCCATGTAGCCTGCGTCTAAGCAAGACAAGGTAAAGAAATAAAATGGGCAGCATGCATCCCGTACAGGTGATCGCGGTGACCGGCGGCAAAGGTGGCGTCGGAAAAACTAACGTGTCAGTGAATTTGTCCCTGGCCCTGGCAGAGCTTGGCCGTCGCGTCATGCTGCTGGATGCTGACCTGGGACTGGCGAACGTCGACGTTCTGCTGGGGCTGACCCCCAAACACACCCTTGCCGATGTGATCGAGGGGCGTTGTGAGCTGCGCGATGTGCTGCTCCAGGGCCCTGGCGGGATCCGCATCGTGCCGGCTGCCTCCGGCACCCAGAGCATGGTGCACCTGAGCCCGGCGCAGCATGCCGGCCTGATCCAGGCCTTCAGTGACATCGGCGACAACCTCGACGTGCTGGTGATCGACACCGCCGCCGGGATCGGCGAGTCCGTGGTCAGCTTCGTGCGCGCGGCGCAGGAAGTCTTGCTGGTGGTCTGCGATGAACCCACCTCGATCACCGACGCCTACGCCCTGATCAAACTGCTTAACCGTGACTACGGCATGAACCGCTTCCGCGTCCTGGCTAACATGGCCCAGAGCCCGCAGGAAGGTCGCAACCTGTTCGCCAAGTTGACCAAGGTCACGGATCGCTTTCTCGATGTCGCCTTACAATACGTCGGTGCAGTTCCCTACGACGAGTGTGTGCGCAAGGCTGTGCAAAAGCAGCGTGCAGTCTACGAAGCGTTCCCTCGTTCCAAATGCGCATTGGCGTTCAAGGCTATTGCCCAGAAGGTCGATACCTGGCCGTTGCCTGCCAACCCTCGGGGGCATCTGGAGTTTTTCGTCGAGCGATTGGTGCATCAGACGAGCGCAGGACCGGTGCTATGACAGCGAACGGCTATAACGCATACAAGAAGTCTGCCCGTGACAGCCAGGGCGAGTTGATCGAGCGCTATGCGCCACTGGTCAAGCGGATTGCCTATCACCTGCTGGCACGCCTGCCCGCCAGCGTCCAGGTCGAAGACCTGATCCAGGCGGGCATGATCGGCCTGCTCGAAGTGTCGACCAAGTACGACGCGAGCAAGGGCGCGAGTTTCGAGACGTATGCGGGGATCCGCATCCGTGGCGCGATGCTCGACGAAGTGCGCAAAGGTGACTGGGCACCGCGTTCGGTGCACCGCAATACACGCATGGTCAGTGACGCAATTCGTGCAATTGAAGCAAAAACCGGTCGCGACGCTAAAGATCACGAAGTTGCGGCCGAACTCCAATTGAGTCTCGACGATTATTACGGGATTTTGAACGATACCTTGGGCAGCCGCCTGTTCAGTTTCGACGACCTGTTGCAGGACGGCGAACACGAAGGGCTGCATGAGGACGGCGCGAGCACGCATATGGAGCCGTCGCGTGACCTGGAAGATGAGCGTTTCCAGGGGGCGTTGGCGGACGCCATTGCCAACTTGCCGGAGCGTGAGCGGTTGGTGTTGGCGCTGTACTACGACGAAGAGCTGAACCTCAAGGAAATCGGTGAGGTCCTGGGGGTCAGCGAATCGCGTGTCAGCCAGTTGCACAGCCAGTGCGCGGCCCGCTTGCGGGGGCGTTTGGGAGAGTGGCGAGCGCGCTGACAGGCAGTGTGGGGAGCACTGCAAAGCGATACCGCGAAGGTGATTGGCCTTCGCGGGTTCGACCCGTGGTGCCCCTGGCAGTCCTTGTTGTGTATGCCTGTTGATTGAAATGGCGCGTCCAGGTGCTGGGCGCGTTTAAGACTGCTTGGAGGTCGAATTGGACAAGAACATGAAAATCCTCATCGTTGATGACTTCTCAACGATGCGGCGGATCATAAAAAACCTGTTGCGTGACCTGGGGTTCACAAACACGGTCGAGGCGGATGATGGCCTTACGGCGATTCCGATCCTCAACAGCGGGAGCATCGACTTTCTGGTAACGGACTGGAACATGCCGGGCATGACCGGTATCGACTTGTTGCGCCACGTGCGTGCCGACGAAAAATTGCGCAGCCTTCCCGTGTTGATGGTGACCGCCGAAGCCAAACGTGAACAGATCATCGAAGCTGCCCAGGCCGGGGTTAACGGTTACGTGGTCAAACCATTCACTGCACAGGCCTTGAAAGAGAAGATCGAAAAGATCTTCGAACGCATCCACGGCTGATGCCATCGCGGGGGAGCTATGGAGCATAAAGAAACGTCACAGGGCGACTTTGAGTCGACCCTGAAAAAGCATGCTCACCAGTTGGTCGACAGCCTTGAAAAAGGCCATTTCGGCGACGCGGTGCAGTTAATCCATGAGCTTAACCAGACCCGTGACCGCGGCCTGTACCAGGAAGTGGGCAAGCTCACACGCGAGCTGCACAGTGCAATCGTCAATTTCCAGATTGACCCGCACATGCCCCAGGCCGAAGAGATTTCGCAGATCACCGACGCCACCGAACGCCTGTCCTATGTGGTCAGGCTGACTGAGGCGGCGGCCAACCGCACCATGGACCTGGTGGAAAACGCCACGCCCCTGGTCAACGGCATGGCCACGGAAGCCCAGGCGCTCAGCGTTGACTGGGGCCGCTTCATGCGCCGTGAAGTCGGTGCAGAAGAGTTTCGTGAGCTGGCCCGTCGGGTCGAAGGGTTCCTGTCACGCAGCGAGCAGGAAAACCGCACGGTTTCCAGCAACCTCAATGACATTCTGCTGGCCCAGGATTACCAGGACCTGACCGGTCAGGTGATCAAGCGTGTGACCCAGTTGGTCACCGAAGTGGAAAGCAACCTGCTCAAATTGGTACTCATGGCCGGCCAGGTAGACCGTTTTGCCGGCATCGAACATGACCGCGAAGCGATCCTTTCTGAAAAAGATCCACAAAAACATCTCGCCAAGGGTGAAGGTCCGCAGATTCATGCCGATAAACGTGAAGACGTTGTGTCAGGTCAGGATGACGTAGATGACCTGTTATCCAGTTTAGGCTTCTAAGGAGCACCCACATGAGCTTCGGCGCCGATGAAGAGATCCTTCAGGATTTCCTTGTAGAGGCCGGCGAAATTTTAGAGCAACTGTCCGAACAACTGGTCGAGCTGGAAAGCCGCCCGGATGATGCGAACCTGCTCAATGCAATTTTTCGCGGTTTTCATACTGTAAAAGGGGGCGCCGGCTTCCTCCAGCTCCATGAGCTGGTGGAGTGCTGCCACATCGCCGAGAACGTGTTCGACATCCTGCGCAAGGGTGAGCGTCACGTTGATTCGGAGTTGATGGACGTGATTCTCGAAGCACTGGATGCGGTCAACGGCATGTTCAGCGAAGTGCGCGAACGTGCCCCGATCACCGCAGCCACTCCGGAACTGCTGGCCGCCCTGGCGCGCTATGCCGAGCCGGCCGATACCTCGGCAGCGCCGGTGGTCGAAGCCGCGCCGGAACCGGTGGTGGAGCCTGAAGCGGATGTGACGGACAGCGAGTTCGAGCAACTGCTCAATTCCCTCAGTGCCGTCAAGGCTGAGGCCGAAGCCCCAGCCGCCGTTGCCCCGGCCGCCGCGCCGAGCAGCGAAGACATTACCGACGCTGAGTTCGAGTCCCTGCTCGACCAATTGCACGGCAAGGGCCAGTTCGCGGCCGACGCCGTGGCGCCTGCCGGTGCCGAGCCTGCTGCGGATGCGCCCGCTGCACCTGTCAGCACCGATATCACCGACGACGAATTCGAAGCGCTGCTCGACCAGTTGCATGGCAAGGGCACCTTCGCGGCCGACGCCTTGCCGGCCGTCGCCGCTACACCCGCAACACCGGCTGCCGGTGCCAAGCCTGCGGACGATGGGTTGATCTCCGATCACGAATTCGAAGCGTTGCTGGACGATTTGCACGGCAAGGGCAAGTTCACCGAAGTCGCCCCAGCCGCCGCTGCCGCCCCAGCCGCTGCTGCGGCCACGGCGGCACCGGTTGCCGCCAAAGCCGCCGCGCCCGCCGCCAAGCCTGCGCCTGCGCCGGCTGCTGCCCCGGCTCCAGCGCGTGCCGCTGCCGCACCGGTCGCGGAAAAACCGGCCAGTGAAGCCGAAACCACCGTACGGGTCGATACCGCGCGTCTGGACGACATCATGAACATGGTCGGCGAGCTGGTACTGGTGCGTAACCGCCTGGTGCGCCTGGGCCTGAGCAGTGGCGATGAAGCCATGCAGAAGGCCGTGTCGAACCTCGACGTGGTCACCGCCGACCTGCAAACCGCGGTGATGAAAACGCGGATGCAACCGATCAAGAAAGTCTTCGGCCGCTTCCCGCGCCTGGTTCGCGACCTCGCGCGCCAACTGAAGAAAGAGATCAACCTGGAACTGGTGGGTGAAGAAACCGACCTCGACAAAAACCTTGTCGAGGCCCTGGCCGACCCGCTGGTCCACTTGGTGCGCAACGCTGTCGACCACGGTGTCGAAACCCCGGAAGAACGCGAAGCCTCGGGCAAGTCCCGTGGCGGCAAGGTGATCCTGGCGGCAGAGCAGGAAGGCGACCACATCCTGCTGTCGATCACCGATGACGGCAAGGGCATGGACCCGACGATTCTGCGCAATATTGCCGTCAAGCGTGGCGTGATGGACAAGGACGCCGCCGACCGCCTGACCGACACCGAGTGCTACAACCTGATCTTCGCCCCTGGCTTCTCGACCAAGACCGAGATTTCCGACGTGTCGGGCCGTGGCGTGGGCATGGACGTGGTGAAGACCAAGATCAGCCAGCTCAACGGCTCGATCAACATCTACTCGACCAAGGGCCAGGGCTCCAAGATCGTCATCAAGGTGCCGTTGACCTTGGCGATCATGCCGACCCTGATGGTGATGCTGGGCAACCAGGCATTCGCCTTCCCGCTGGTCAACGTCAACGAGATCTTCCACCTTGATCTGTCGCGCACCAACGTGGTCGACGGCCAGGAAGTGGTGATCGTACGGGACAAGGCGTTGCCGCTGTTCTACCTCAAGCGCTGGCTGGTTGCTTCGGCTGCCCATGAAGAGCAGCGCGAAGGCCATGTGGTGATTCTCTCCGTGGGCACCCAGCGTATCGGCTTTGTCGTCGATCAACTGGTTGGCCAGGAAGAAGTGGTCATCAAGCCTTTGGGCAAAATGCTGCAGGGAACCCCGGGCATGTCGGGTGCGACCATCACCGGTGACGGCCGGATCGCGCTGATTCTCGATGTTCCGAGCATGCTCAAGCGTTACGCCGCTCGGCGTATTTGATTCTGGTGGGGCACGGCGGTATTGCCCACCCCACCTAACGGAGTGTTTATGGCAGTCAAGGTCCTGGTGGTGGACGATTCGGGTTTCTTCCGCCGCCGCGTCTCGGAAATTCTTTCCGCCGATCCAAGTATCCAGGTGGTCGGCACGGCCACCAACGGCAAAGAGGCGATTGATCAAGCCATTGCGTTGAAGCCGGACGTGATCACCATGGACTACGAGATGCCGATGATGGATGGCATCACGGCAGTTCGGCATATCATGCAACGCTGCCCGACCCCGGTATTGATGTTCTCCTCGCTGACCCACGAAGGCGCCCGAGTGACCCTCGACGCGTTGGATGCGGGTGCGGTGGACTTCCTGCCGAAGAATTTCGAAGACATCTCGCGTAATCCCGAGAAGGTCAAGCAACTGCTGTGCGAGAAAGTCCACAGTATTTCCCGCAGCAACCGCCGCAGCCTGTTCAGCGCGCCAGCCCCTGCGCCGGCACCGGTGGCTGCGCCGACCAGTTCCTCGTTCAGTCGCCCGGCGTCTGCGCCGGTTGCACGGCCTGCCGTGCCGCCGGTGCGCACGTCGGCACCGGCGGCTGCCCAGTCGCCTGCGCCCAAGCGCAAGGCTTATAAACTGGTCGCCATCGGCACCTCCACCGGTGGCCCGGTAGCCTTGCAGCGCGTGTTGACCCAATTGCCGGCCAACTTCCCGGCGCCGATCGTATTGATCCAGCACATGCCCGCTGCGTTCACCAAGGCCTTCGCCGAGCGCCTGGACAAGCTGTGCCGCATCAGCGTCAAGGAAGCCGAGGATGGCGACATCCTGCGTCCTGGCCTGGCGTTGCTGGCCCCAGGCGGCAAGCAGATGATGGTCGATGCCCGTGGCGCGATCAAAATCCTGCCGGGCGACGAACGCCTCAACTACAAGCCGTGCGTGGACATCACCTTCGGTTCGGCGGCCAAGTCCTACGGCGACAAAGTTCTGGCGGTGGTGCTCACCGGCATGGGCGCCGATGGCCGTGAAGGCGCGCGCCTGCTCAAGCAGGGCGGCAGTGCGATCTGGGCACAGGACGAAGCCAGCTGCGTGATCTATGGCATGCCCATGGCCATCGTCAAGGCTGACCTGGCCGACGCCGTCTACAGCCTGGACGACATCGGCAAGCATCTGGTGGAGGCCTGCCTCTGATGGATGTATTGAGCCTGATCGGCATCATCCTGGCGTTTGTCGCCATTATTGGCGGCAACTACCTCGAAGGCGGTCACCTTGGCGCCCTGGCCAATGGCCCGGCGGCGCTGATCGTGATTGGCGGCACGGTGGGCGCCGCGTTGCTGCAGTCACCGATGAGTTCGTTCAAGCGTGCAATGCAAATCCTCATCTGGATCATTTTTCCGCCGCGTGTCGACTTGGCCGGTGGCATCGACCGTGTGGTCAACTGGAGCCTCACCGCGCGCAAGGAAGGCCTGCTGGGCCTTGAGGGCGTGGCCGATGCCGAACCCGACAGCTACTCGCGCAAAGGCCTGCAATTGCTGGTGGACGGCGCCGAGCCGGAAGCGATCCGCAGCATTCTCGAAGTGGATTTCTACACCCAGGAAAGCCGCGACATCAACGCCGCCAAAGTATTTGAAAGCATGGGCGGCTACGCGCCGACCATCGGCATCATCGGTGCGGTGATGGGCCTGATCCATGTGATGGGCAACCTGGCCGATCCGTCGCAACTGGGCAGCGGCATTGCCGTGGCGTTCGTCGCGACGATCTACGGGGTGGCCAGTGCCAACCTGGTGCTGTTGCCGGTGGCCAGCAAGCTCAAGTCGATCGCCATGCGCCAGTCCCGTTACCGCGAGATGCTGCTTGAAGGCATCCTGTCGATTGCCGAGGGCGAGAACCCGCGCTCCATCGAATTGAAGCTCCAGGGCTTCATGGATTGATGGGGAGTATTGCCAATGAGCCGTCGCCGTCGCGAGCCTGAAGAACACGTCAACCATGAACGGTGGCTGGTGTCCTACGCGGACTTCATCACCTTGCTGTTCGCCTTTTTCGTGGTGATGTATTCCATCTCGTCGATCAACGAAGGCAAGTACAAGGTCATTTCCCAGGCGCTGATCGGTGTGTTCAATGACGCCGACCGCTCGCTCAAGCCGATCCCCATCGGCGAAGAGCGGCCCAAGACCGTGACCCCGGCCAAGCCGCTGGTCAACGACAGTGACGAAACCGCTGCCGGCGTGGGCGGCACCAGTGATCCGCTGAAAAGCATCGCCGATGACATCAGTGCCGCGTTTGGCGACCTGATCAGTTCCAACCAGATGACCGTGCGCGGCAATGAGTTGTGGGTAGAGATCGAACTCAATTCCAGCCTGCTGTTCGCCAGTGCCGATGCGTTGCCCAGCGACCAGGCGTTCACCATCATCGACAAGGTCGCGGCGATCCTCAAACCGTTTGAAAACCCGATCCACGTTGAAGGCTTTACCGACAATGTGCCGATCAGTAATGCTCAGTACCCGACCAACTGGGAGCTGTCATCGGCCCGTGCCGCGAGCATCGTACGCATGCTCGCGATGCAGGGCGTGAACCCTGGGCGCCTGGCGTCGGTGGGGTATGGCGAGTTCCAGCCGGTGGCCAATAACGCCACGCTCGAAGGCCGCGCACGCAACCGTCGGGTGGTCTTGGTGGTGTCCCGAAACCTGGAGGTGCGCCGTAGCCTGACCGGTACCGGTACCGCCAATGCAACACCGGATGCGGCCTTGAAGCGCGCTGGCACACAAACTGCACCGGCCCCTGCAAAGCCGCCGGTTCAGCAGAGTGCCGTCAATTCTCCGTCGCCGGCTCAATAACCTTATGCAATGTCTCGGTCGCGCGTGTGCCCACCGGGAGGAACCATCCGAATGAGAGTCTGGGCAGTTGCCAATCAAAAAGGTGGAGTCGGCAAGACCACCACCTCCATCGCTTTAGCCGGCTTGCTGGCCGAGGCGGGCAAGCGTGTGGTCGTGGTCGACCTCGACCCCCACGGCTCGATGACCAGCTATTTCGGCTACGACCCGGATGCGCTGGAGCACAGCAACTACGACCTGTTCCTGCACAAAGGCAACGTACCGGCCGACCTGCCCGGGCAATTGCTGTTGCCCACCAGTAACGAAAGCATTTCCCTGCTGCCGTCCAGTACCGCGCTGGCCACCCTGGAGCGCCAGTCGCCGGGGCAGAGCGGCCTCGGCCTGGTGATTGCCAAGACCCTGGCGCAACTGTGGCAGGACTTCGACTACGCCATCATCGACAGCCCGCCGTTGCTCGGCGTGCTGATGGTCAACGCCTTGGCGGCCAGCCAGCAACTGGTGATACCGGTGCAGACCGAGCACCTGGCGGTCAAAGGCCTGGAGCGTATGGTCAGCACCCTGGCGATGATCAACCGTTCGCGCAAACAGGCGTTGCCCTACAGCATCGTGCCCACACTGTTCGACCGCCGCACCCAGGCGTCCCTCGGCACCTTGCGCGTACTGCGCGACGCCTACCCGGAGACCATCTGGAATGGTTACATCCCGGTGGACACGCGCCTGCGCGATGCCAGCCGTGCCGGCCTCACGCCGTCGCAGTTCGACGGTAAAAGCCGTGGCGTGCTGGCTTACCGTGCATTGCTCAAGCACCTGCTGTCCCAGCAGCTTGTGGCGCAGGTGGCCTGATGATGAACCGTCCCGTCGAATTCAAGGTCAAGACCCGCCCGCAACTGGCACTGGAATCCTACCTGGATGCCTTGCTGCAGGACGCGACCGCGGAAGAATTGCCGGAACCGATTCTGGTGCTGGAGCCGGTGGTCGAAGTGCCGTCGTCGAGCAGCCTGGATGAGTTCCAGTTGGCTGTATTGGAAGAACAGGCCCGTGATGCGCTCGTTGCGCCTGTGAGCGTGCCGGTTGTCGTCCCGGTGGTCACGCCCGTCGCGCCTGCGGTGGTCGAGCCGGTCGTGGAAGTGCACCTGCCGCCGAGCATCACGCCACCGCCGGTGAGCGGCGATGATCGCCCGGCCTGGGCTGCCGAGCCGTTCGAATGTTTGCTGTTTGACGTCGCCGGGTTGACCCTGGCGGTGCCGCTGGTGTGCCTGGGCTCGATCTATTCCCTGGAAGGCCAGGAATTGACGCCGCTGTTCGGGCAGCCGGAGTGGTTCCTGGGCATCCTGCCGAGCCAGGCCGGTAACCTCAAGGTACTGGACACCGCGCGCTGGGTGATGCCCGACCGCTACCGCGATGACTTCCGCCAAGGCTTGCAATACGTGATCTCGGTGCAGGGCTACGAATGGGGGCTGGCGGTACATCAAGTCAGCCGCTCGCTGCGCCTGGACCCGAATGAAATCAAATGGCGCAGCCACCGGGGCCAGCGGCCTTGGCTGGCAGGTACCGTGATCGAACACATGTGCGCATTGCTGGACGTTGCCGAACTGGCCGAGTTGATCGCCAGCGGTGCCGTTAAAGCGATGCCGGGTAACAAACGCAGTTGATTGGACAATAAGGGCCGCACGCGCGTGCGGCCAAAAGAAGTACACACGCCGCCTACATCGGCATTTGAAGGGGTCAGAGATATGAACAAGTCAGCGTCCGCACAAGGTTTGGATGATCCGATCCTGCAATGGGTTACCTTCAAACTGGACAACGAAACCTACGGTATTAACGTGATGCGCGTGCAGGAAGTGCTGCGCTACACCGAGATCGCTCCGGTTCCCGGTGCGCCAAGCTATGTGCTGGGCATCATCAACCTGCGCGGCAACGTGGTGACGGTGATCGACACCCGCCAGCGTTTTGGCCTGGACACGGTCGAAGTCAGCGACAACACGCGCATCGTCATCATCGAAGCCGACAAGCAAGTGGTCGGGATCATGGTCGACAGCGTCGCGGAAGTGGTCTACCTGCGCCAATCGGAAGTGGAAACCGCGCCGAACGTGGGCAACGAGGAATCGGCCAAGTTCATCCAGGGTGTGTGCAACAAGAACAACGAACTGTTGATTCTGGTTGAGCTGGACAAAATGATGAGCGAAGAAGAATGGTCGGAACTGGAGAGCATCTGATTGTTCCTTGAGGTCGCGGTGATTGTCCTGGCCCTGTTGTGGGCCGGGACCTTGGGTTTTCTGCTGCGCTATATGAGCCAGCAGCGGGAATTGGCGATGCAGCAGGCCGAGCGCGATGCGGTGCGTGATCGACGGGTGCTGGAGCTGGTCAAGCGGGTTGATCACTTCCAGCAGAGTGCGGTGAGGGTCGGGGACGAGGTGCATGAACTGCGCGCCATTCTCGCGCCGTTGCCGGACAAGCTGGCGCAGATCGAGCAGCGTGATCCTTCCAGCCTGTCATTTGCCCAGGCGGCGAAGCTGGTGGGCATGGGCGCGACGGTGGATGAACTGACCCAGTCCTGTGGCTTGACCCAGGCTGAGGCCCAGTTGATGAGTAAATTACACAAAAGCTGATTGCGCCGTGTATACCGTGCAAAACCTCTCTGTGCCCTGAGCTAGAGCCTTCAGGCTTAAAAGTCGAGGGTGTCGGCTGCGGCTGATTGTGTCGAATGTGTCACAGTGCCATGTTTGTCCATGGCACTTTTACGTCTTTGTGATGACCAACCTGCGCATGTAGGAAGTTTCACTCACAAGGATGCGAAATGTCTGTTGATCCCCCTCTCGAGCAAAACCCTCTGTTTTGCTGCCGTCTTGCGTCGCCACCTCCGCGCTTACCGCGCAATCAAACGCCGTGCTTCAAGATCGACCGCGTAGTGCTCAGTGGCAATCAGGCCGAAGATGTCCAATGAATCCTGTCGATGATCCGGTGCAAGGACGTTGCGTCCGTGCCAGCGGCATTAACCTGACGTTGGGCCATGGGCAATGCCAGGGACGTGCTGGCGCGTGAACGATCTACGCAAACCCTGATGAAGAGCACGATGTTCAGGAAGAGCCTGCTGCTGAGTGTTTACGCGGTGTTATTGATTGGCTGCACGGGCAGGGGCTTTCAGCCTCCGCCAGGGGACTATACCCAATGGAAAAAAAGCGGTGTGTCGCAGCAGGGGGTCGACGATGCCATGCGTGCCTGCGGGTATACCAATCTTGATGGGGCGGGAGACACGTCGCCAATTGATGTGGTCCTGACGCGGTTCTACTGCATGAAAGATGCGGGCTTCACGCGCAGGGATAACCTGGACCTGTGCAAGGAAGGCCGTATCGGCGAATCACCTGTGTGCGAAGGTCGCCGCTGATCCAACACTAAAAGGAAGCAAGGCATGAACGATCTACGCAATGGACTGTACGGCGTCGCGCTGGCATTGGCGGTGGCAGGGCTGGGCGGTTGCGCCTCGTCGATGACGGTCACCGGCGAGCCGGGAGTGAAGATGGGCCAGAGCTATGCCCAGGTGCTTGCGGTGGTCAGCCGCAATAACGCCGTGACCAAGCAGGTTGATGGCCAAGGCTTCCGGGCTGAGGGTTACTCGCCGATGTTCAAGGACTGCCGGATCAAATACTTCATCTTCCAGGGCGCTGATGGCTTGCAGCAGGTGAAGTACGAACCGGCGCCAGAGCTGTCGGTCAACCAGAATTGCCGTCAACCGTAAGCGGCCCTTTATTCCTCTACGAGTTGACTGCTGATGAGCCTTTTACGTGTGGTTCCCGTGGCGCTGCTGGTGCTGCTGACAGGCTGCGGCCAGGTGGCGAATATCCGTTCCCTGTCCACCGGCTACGTTGCACCGCAGACAGGCGAGACCGCCCGCGTGCGGTTGATCACCGATGGTCTGGTGCGCGCTGTGCCGGGGCGTGATTGCCTGGACTGGAACGTGCCGGGCGCTGGGGTGATGGCCTCGACGAAAGCGGGCTTCCCCGATCACAACGGTGAAAGCCTGGGCATGCCTGGTCCGATTTATTCGTGGGCGGCTGCGGTGTCGTCGGAATTGGTGGTGCCGGCGAACAAGCCGATCGCCTTTCATTACCTGGGGCAATTGCAGTATTCCCGGCAATGCTCCGCCAGCATGGCCTTCGTGCCTCGGCCCGGGGTGGATTACATGGTGCAGGCGTCCATGTATGCCAATTGTTCGATCCAGTTGCATGAACTGCCGGCGGGCGCCAAGCAATGGGTCGCTGTGGAGCCTGCGTCCAAGGGCAAGCTGTCGATGTGCAGCGCGATGGATAACTTCTAATCAGTCGCGGGATTAATTTTCAATATTCATGGCTTTTTTTCGGTCGCCCAAGGTCCACATCCTTCAAGCACCTTTGAATCCAGGAGTAAGCCATCCATGACCACACCCAAGGCACTGTTGATCCTCCACGGCAAGCAAGCCCTCAACGAGGACGTGCGCAGCGCCGTGCTGGCCCGGCGCGAGCAGGGTTGGGAGCTGGCGGTGCGGGTGACCTGGGAGGGCGGTGATGCCCAGCGCCTGGTCAAGGAGGCCCTGGAGGGTGGTTACACCCACATCATTGCCGGTGGCGGTGACGGTACCTTGCGCGATGTGGCCGAGGCCATGGCCCAGGCCAAGGGCGACGCCAGCCTGGTGCTGATGCCCCTGGGGACCGCCAATGATTTCGCCAAGGCTGCCGGCGTGTCGTTGGAGCCCGCCCAGGCGCTGGCGTTGCTGGATGTGCCGCCCCGTGCGATCGACCTCGGCCAGGTCGGCGGGCAGATCTTCCTCAATATGGCCACCGGCGGCTTCGGCAGCCAGGTCACCGCCAATACCTCCGAAGACCTGAAGAAAGTCCTCGGTGGTGCCGCCTACCTGTTCACCGGCCTGACGCGCTTCAGCGAGTTGAAGGCCGCCTATGCCGAACTTGACGGGCCGGATTTCCACTGGAAAGGCGAGCTGCTCGCGCTGGGCATCGGTAACGGTCGCCAGGCGGGCGGTGGGCATGTGCTGTGCCCTGGCGCATTGGCCGACGATGGCTTGCTCGATGTCAGCATCCTGCCGGCGCCCCAGGAAGTGGTCGGCACCTTGCGCGAGCTGATGGGCAACGGTTGGGAGCTGGACGCGATGTTCGTGCGGGCACGCCTGCCGTGGGTGAACATCAAGGTCGCACAGGGTTTGTACATAAACCTTGATGGCGAGCCGCTGGAAGGTGACGACCTGCACTTCGAGGCCTTGCCCAAGGCCCTGCGCGTGCATCTGCCGGTGGGTTCGCCCCTAGTCGTCCAGGCTGATGATCTGCTCGCGCACGGCAAATAACACCAGGCCCGCCACGTCGAATATCTGCAGGCGCTTCATGATTTGCGAGCGGTGGGCTTCTACGGTCTTGATGCTCAGGCCCAGGCCGTGGGCGATCTCGCGGGTGGATTTGCCGCGCACGATCAGGCGCAGGATTTCCAATTGGCGGGCCGTGAGGTTATGGCTGTGGCCGGCGGGCGTGGCGGGCCCCTGGCTGCGCACCAGGGCCTGGTTGATCACGGTATGGGCGATCGCGGGGCTCAGGTAGCGCTCGTTATTGCGCAAGGCCAGCAGCGCGTGCTCCAACTCGTTGGCGGTGGTGTCCTTGAGCAGGTAGCCGTGGGCGCCCGCCTCCAGCGCGCACATGATCAGCTCCGGGTCGGTGTGCATCGACAGGATCAGCACCTTGCTCTTGGGGTGCACGCGCTTGAGTTGCTGCAGAGCGTCCAGGCCACTGGTGTGCTTCATCGACAGGTCCAACAGCACGATATCCGGCAGCAAGGCGTTGAACTGCTCCAACAACTGCGCGCCATCGCTGGCTTCGCCGATCACCGTGTAGCCGGGAATATCCTGGACCAGCGCACGTACGCCGGCCCTGATCAGTGCATGGTCATCCACCAGGAGTAATGTACAGCTCACTCGATAACCTTAGGGGCGCTGGCCCGTTCGAGGACGCGGGGCGCCCAGGGGAAAAGCGCTTCGATCCGTGTCCCGTTGCCTGGTTGGCTGCTGACGGATAATGAACCGCCAAGCTGATCAATGCGCTCGGACATGCCGGCCATGCCCCGTTGACCTTCCAGGCCGGGGTTGATGGCGGGCGAAAAGCCTTGGCCGTCATCGCAGATGGTCAGCGACAGGCCCTCGGGCAGGCGTTGCAGGCGCACCAGCAGATTGTGCGCCTGGGCGTGGCGCAGCATATTGGTCACGGCTTCCTGGGTAATACGAAAGGCCGCCACGGCCATTTCTTCAGGAATGCCGGTCAGCCGTTGCTGGCATTCAAGGCTCCAGTGCACGGGGGTGTTTTCCAGGGTCTTGAGCAGGTGCGCGCGCAGGCTGGCTTCCAGGCCCAGGCTGGCGAGCTGCCGGGGATTGAGGATGGCGGACACGTCGCGCACCTTGGCCAGGGTCTCATTCAAGGTGTTGCACAGGACAGTGCACTGGCTTTGCAGCTCATCCGGCAGGCGGCGCTTGAGCCATTCGCTTTGCAGCTTGGCGGCGGTCAGCAGTTGGCCGATATCGTCATGCAGTTCGCGGCTGAGGCGATGACGTTCGTTTTCCTGCACCTGCAACAGGCGATCGGCCAGCTCCTGGGGCTGGAACTTGATGGATTTACGCGAGCGCCACTGTTGCAGGCCAACCACCACCAACGTGGCCAGGTTGAGCAGCAGCACCATCAGTGGCAGCGGCGCAGAGCGGCTGTAGGCCCACAGGCTCAGCAGTAGCGAGCCAAGGCACAGGGCGAGGATCAAACGGCGTGCGTGACTGCGGGACGCGGACCTTGCGATGAATGTCTTGAGGCTGGCATGCATAGCGGATGGAGCCAATAAGGTTCGCTGCGAAAAGACCGGTCGCGACTGACCGGGCTCTGTTTGGAATACGTTCTTGAATCGTTTTCAAGCAGGTTGAAGTTGAGTCACTTCAAGCGGGGGCATAGTACCACCACTCTTACCGTTGGTCGCCAGGTGCCTTGCCTGGCGGGCCTATTTAAACGCGCAAAAACTCGGGGAATGATAATCCCAGAGTTGATGAAGTGAGGTTGTATTATTTTAAAGGGGTTGGATCGTTAATGGCTCATTGATATTAGTGTGCGCCATTCTGTTTCAGCGGGTTAGTTGGAACCGTCGTTTTTAGATAACCCTGTGCTTGAATGCGACCTGATAACGCCTCAAGACAAATGATGCATACGTTGTTGCGGCTTGTAACTGAAACCCTTTTGCGGAATTTGTAAGGTGACCGTGTCAATCAACTTGGTCTGTTCTTCTTTATCCATGGTCAGTTGGCCAGTTTTTGCATCGATCAGTTCCAGCTGCCAGGCCAGCAACGTCAAGCAGTCATGCAGGGCCTCCAGGGCTTGATCATGTAACTGCAAAGGGTTTTCGGCGTTGGCGATCACGTCCTGGATATGCCGCGAGAACTCGCTGATCGCTTGCAGGGCCAGGCAATCGGCCTTTTCGGCAAGCTTGATCAGGCTGATTTTCATGCAGTCGATGGCGTCACTGTCGTTGCGGATCAAATGCAGGTGGCTCAGACATTCTTCCGACTTGGTCAGCAGTTTTTCAGCCTCGCTCAGGAACTCAGGAAGTGCAATCTGCCACTCGTTACCGTCGTTCATCATGCAAGTCTCCACAACATAAGGTCGGGTGATGAGAAGTCGCACCGGGTGAATGGCGTAAAACTACCGCTGAAAGGTAACGTGAATCTGTAGGTCGCTTCTGAGCTTTCAGTAGGACGTTTATTTGAATGACGGCGACGGCTGTGCGTGGCCCTCGTGGGCGGGCTCGATTGCACACCTTCAGTTGCCGCGACGTGAACGTCTGGAAGACCCATGGAACGAGGGCTTGGGATGGCAAACAAAAGCCTGACTCCATTCATGCAATGAGAATGGCGTCACATTAATGGCTATTAGATATTGCGAATATCAGGTTGGGCCTGATTGTGCATAGGGGAATCCCTTACATGGCGGAACCTTGCGTCGATTTGAGTGTCTCGCAACGTTGCTGTACCGCCTATGAACAGGCCTCTGCAGTAAAGCATGATGTCAGTGTGACATCAATGAATTTACGTGGCATTTTACCGGGGTCAAGGTCCGACGCTTGCGGCCGATAACAAGCTAACTGCACAAACACTTCGCGCATTACTTTCCAGCGCACACCAGGAGCTCTTAATGGCCGGCATTCTCGACACGGTAGACCAACGCACGCAACTGGTGGGTGAGAATCGCCTGGAGATCCTCATGTTTCGCCTGGCCGGGCGGCAACTGTTCGCCATCAACGTGTTCAAGGTGCAGGAAGTCTTGCAGTTGCCCAAGCTGACCCTGATGCCCCAGCGCCACCCCTTCGTGTGCGGCGTGGTCAACCTGCGGGGCCAGACCCTGCCGGTGATCGACTTGTCCCAGGCCATTGGCATGCGCCCGCTGGTACCCGGGCCGAACAGCACCATCATCGTCACCGAATACAATCGCTCGGTGCAGGCGTTCCTGGTAGGCGGCGTGGACCGTATCGTCAACATGAACTGGGAAGCCATCCTGCCGCCGCCGACCAGCGCCGGGCGCCAGCATTACCTCACCGCCATCAGCAAGGTTGATGACCAGTTGGTGGAAATCATCGATGTGGAAAAAGTCCTCGCCGAGATCGTGCCGTACAACGCCAAGGTCTCCCGCGAAAAACTCGACGACCCGGTGCTGGAGCGCGCCCGTGGCCGCGAAGTGCTGCTGGTGGACGACTCCAACGTGGCCCTGTCGCAATTGCGCGACACCCTCGGCCAACTGGGCGTGAAGATGCACATCGCCAGCGACGGCCTCAAGGCGCTGAACATGCTCAAGGCCTGGGCTGACGCCGGCCATGTCATGACCGACAAGCTGCTGATGATCTTCACCGACGCCGAAATGCCCGAAATGGACGGCTACCGCCTCACCACCGAAATCCGCAATGACCCGCGCCTGCGCAAGCTCTACGTGGTGCTGCATACCTCGCTGTCGGGCAGCTTCAACGACTCGATGGTGAAGAAGGTCGGGTGCGACAACTTCCTGTCCAAGTTCCAGCCGGACAAGCTGGTGGATGTGGTACGCCAGCGCCTGATGCTGGACGAAGCGTCCGCTTGACCTTAGGGTGACGGCTTTGCCCCTCAGGAATGCAGGCCCATGCTCCGTCTCAGCGCGTTGTACCGTTATCCCTTGAAGTCCGGCAGGGCCGAAATCCTGCAACAGATCGGCCTGGATAAACTCGGGTTGGACGGGGATCGACGCTGGATGCTGGTGGACGAGGCCAGTGGGCGTTTCCTCACCCAGCGCGCGGTGGCGAAGATGAGCCAACTGTCGGCGCTGTGGAACAGCAGCGGTGGCCTGACCCTCAGTTCGCCTGGCTACGCGCCGCTGGACGTGGCGCTGCCCGGCAACGAGGCCGAGTTGCGCGGCGTGACCATCTGGCGTGACACCTTGCGTGTGCCGGACGCCGGCGACGAAGCTGCCGCCTGGGTCAGCGACTTTATCGGCAAGCCCACGCGGCTGGTGCAGATCCCCCTGGAACGTGCCCGCACCACCCAAGCGGGTTACGGCCGCGATGATGACCAGGTAGCGTTTGCCGACGGTTATCCGTTGCTGGTGATCGGGCAAGCGTCCCTCGACGACCTCTCGCAGAAAGTCGGCCGTCCCATGGACATGCTGCGCTTTCGCCCCAACCTCGTGATCGAGGGCAGCGAAGCCTTCGCCGAAGACGGCTGGAAACGCTTGCGCATCGGTGATGTGGAGTTTCGCGCAGTCAAACCCTGCTCACGCTGCATTCTCACCACCATCGATCCGCACACCGGCGAGCGCAGCGCCGACCGTGAGCCTTTTGTGACGCTGGAGGCCTACCGCAAGACGGAGGACGGCGCGATTTTTGGCCAGAACCTGGTCAACGATGGCGTGGGCCGCCTGGAAGTGGGCATGCCGGTGATCATCCTCGAATAAGTCATGCGCCCATAAAAAATGCCCGTCTCGCAGGAGACGGGCATTTTTTTTGCGGCGCAGCGATCAGCCGCGGTATTCGCACAGGTAAGCGGTGTCCACCGCGACCTTCAGTTGGAACTTGCTGTTGGCCGGTACGTTGAACTGGCTGCCGGCGGCGAAGGTTTCCCAGTCGTTGGCGTCGGGCAGCTTGACGGTCAGGGCGCCGGACACCACGTGCATGATTTCACGCTGGGCGGTGCCGAATTCGTATTCACCCGGGGCCATTACGCCGATGGTCGCCGGACCTTCTGCGGTGCCGAAAGCGATCGACTTGACGGTGCCGTCGAAGTACTCGTTGACTTTGAACATGGGCGAATCCTCGGAAAAAGTTGCTGCTTTACGCTCACTCTGTAGGAGCGAGCTTGCTCGCGAAAAACCTGAGAGCGCCGCTGGGTGCCCGGTTTACAGCGTTATCGTCAACGACCTGCGCAAGCAAGCTCGCTTCTACAGTTGAGCAGCAAGGAAAAGGGCAGCCAGTATGCCCAAGGCTTCGGGCGCTGCCTAGACCGGCAAAATCAGCGGCAGCAGGCGCGCGGTGTTGCGGGCATCTTCCAGCGCTCGATGTTGCTGGCCCTGGAACTGCATCCCCGCCAACTGCAAGGCGCCATTGAGCCCCAGGGGCTTGTCCAGGCGCCGTGCCTTGGCGAAGCGTTGCTTGAGGTTGACATGGGGCGTGGGGGCCATGGCGCTGGTCAGGCCATGGCGTTGCCATTCGAGCTCCAACTGCACGCGGTCGTAGTCACCCCAACTGGCCCAGCCTTCCAGGCGCGCCTGATGCTGGCCCAGCCAGCGCTCAAACAGCGGCCACACCTCGGTGAAGGGCGCGGCGGTGTCGATATTTGCCTGGGTGATATGGGTCAGTTTGCGACAAAAGGGCGTCAGCAATGGACGGCGCAGCGGCCGCACAAAGCGCTGGAAGTGATCCAGTTCGCGGCCCTGGCGGTTCACCAGGCTCGCGCCGATCTCGATGACTTCCATCTCCGTCACGGGCCAGCCGCCTTCATCCGTTGTGGCTTCAAGGTCAATAATCAGCCAATGAGGCATCGCGCAGGTTCCCGTACTCGTCCTTTCCTGTTGGGGATAGAGCGTAGCCCGGCCTTGTAGTTCCGACTAGGTGGTTATTCGATCTCCAGCAGAACCTGGCGATTGCGTACCTGATCGCCTGCTGTGACCTGTACGGCCTTGACCACACCGTCCATATCGGCCTTGAGTGGATGCTCCATTTTCATGGCTTCGAGCACCAACAACAGTTGGCCTTTGCTCACGTGTTCACCGGCGCTGACGCGTACGTCGACGATGGCACCGTCCATCGGTGCCTTGACCGTGCCGCTGCCGGCGTCGGCCGGGGGGGCGACAACTTGCTGAGTGCGGTTGGTCACGGTCAGGCCGGGTAGCCACAACCGGGGGCCCTCAAGGTGATAGGCGATGCGGCGGCGAATGCCGTTGAGCACCAGAGTGGCATGACGCCCATCGGCACTGAGTGGCAGAGGGGGAGCGGTGAGGGTGTGGATTTCGCCGTCGACCTCCAGGCGAAAGGTACAGGGCACACTGGCGTTGTTGCGCCATCCCGCCAGGCCGTGGGGATGCTGGTCAGCGCTGTGTTGGTAAAACAGCGCGGCGGCCAGGGCGAGCTGATCGCTCGTGGCGGCCTGGCGCGGTATTTCGCTGAAGTGTTCGGCGATAAACCCGGTACTGAAATCGCCGCCGATAAAGTCTGGATGCTTGAGCAAATCAGCCAGCAACCGTTGATTGGTCGCCACCCCCAGCAGCAAGGTGTCTTCCACCGCCCGCAGTAGTTTGCGCCGGGCCTCTTCGCGGGTGGCGCCATGGGCGATGAGCTTGCCGAGCATCGGGTCGTAGAACGGGCCGATTTTTTCACCTTCGCACAGCCCATGGTCAACCCGTATGCCCACGGCCGGCTCCCAGCGCAGCACCTCACCGGTTTGCGGCAGAAAGCCCAAGGCCGGGTCTTCGGCGTAGAGGCGCACTTCCATGGCGTGGCCGTTCAGGCTCACCTGCGCTTGCGTGAGCGGCAGCGGCTGGCCGGCGGCGATCTGCAGTTGCCAGGCCACCAGGTCGAGGCCGGTGATCAGCTCGGTCACCGGGTGCTCCACCTGCAGGCGGGTGTTCATTTCCAGGAAGTAGAACCGGCCGTTGCGGTCGAGCAGGAACTCCCCGGTGCCGGCGCCGACGTAATTCACCGCGCGTGCGGCCTTGAGCGCGGCTTCGCCCATGGCCTGACGCAGTTCGGGCGTCATCACCGGGCAGGGCGCTTCCTCGATGACTTTTTGATGGCGGCGCTGGATCGAACAGTCGCGTTCGCCGAGGTAAATCAGGTTGCCGTGGCTGTCGCCGAACAGCTGAATCTCGACGTGGCGCGGCTCGATCAGTGCCTGTTCGAGGATCAGTTCGTCGCTGCCAAATGCGTTCTTCGCTTCCGAGCGCGCGCTGTGCAGGTTGTCCAGCAGCGCCTCTGGCCGGTGGACCAGGCGCATGCCACGGCCACCGCCGCCGGCGCTGGCCTTGATCATCAACGGGTAGCCGATGCGCTCGGCTTCGCGCTGCAGGCAGGTATCGTCCTGGGCGCTGCCCTGGTAGCCGGTGATGCAAGGCACGCCGGCCTCCAGCATGGCGAGTTTGGACAGGCGCTTGCTGCCCATCAGTTCGATGGCCTCGGCGCTGGGGCCGATGAAGGTCAGGCCGGCGTGTTGGCAGGCGCGGGCGAAACCGGGGTTTTCCGAGAGGAAGCCGTAGCCGGGGTGGATGGCGTCGGCGCCGGTTTTTTCCGCGGCCTCGAGGATGGCCGGGATGTTGAGGTAGGACTGTTGTACCGGCGCAGGGCCGATGCGCACGGCTTCGTCGGCCATCTGTACGTGCAGGGCCTGGGCGTCGGCATCGCTGTAGACGGCGACGGTGCGGTAGCCCAATGCCTGGGCCGTGCGTTGGATGCGGCAGGCGATTTCGCCGCGGTTGGCGATCAGGATTTTTGTGAACTGCGGCATTTTTTGCTCCGTGTGTATATCCGTTATTTAGGTAACGGCCACTTAGGGTTCCGCTCTTACAGCGGGTCACTTTCGGAAGGACCCAAAAGTAACCAAAAGGTCCTCGCCCCAACACTCGGCACCTCGCCTAGGCTCGGTGTGCCCTCACTCCGGCTTTGGAGCGTGGGCCGCCGCAATGGGCCATCCCTGGCCCAGCGCGGCTAACCCGGCGTCCTGCCGGGTTACCCACGCTCCAAAGCCTTCGTTCGGGCATACCGAGCCTAGGCGAGGTGCCGAGTGGTGGGGCAAGAGCCCTTTGGTTACTTTGGGGCTTTTCCAAAGTGACCCGCCGTAAGGGCGGAACCAATAGCCGCCGTTACCGCAGCAACGGATATGCACTCACCCAAACCCCAAAAAGCGGTCGGCCCGAAGGCCGCCACGGAAACAAGCCCCCTCGCCACAGACCACTGAAAATTGTGTAGATACCCATGCTCAGCGGGCGTCACCTGCACCACCCAGGCTTTCTCTTCTGCACAAACGCCTGCGTCCCCTCAATTCCCTCTGCACTGGTCACCGACTCGGCAAACCACTGCGCCGCTTGATCCAGCAGTGGCCCTAACGGTTGCTCCACACTCGCCAGCAGCAGCGCCTTGGTACGCGCGTTGGCACCTGGCGCGCAGCGCAGCACCTGCCCCAGCACCTCATCCAGACGCTCCGCCAACGCCTGCGGGTCGGTCTCGGTAAAGTGCACCAGCCCCAGCCGTTCAGCTTCCCGTCCATCGAACCGCGCCGCCGTCAGCGCCAGCCGCCGTGCCTGGGCCAGGCCGATACGCTTGACCACAAACGGCGCAATCTGCGCCGGCAGTAACCCCAGGCTGGTCTCCGGTAACCCGAACTGCGCCTGGTGATCGGCAATCGCGATGTCGCTCACGCAGGCCAGGCCGAACCCACCGCCCAGTACCGCACCTTGCAGCACCACGATGACCACTTGCGACACGGCTTCCACTTCTTGCAGCAACGTGCCAAAAGCCCGGTTCAGCGCCTGCAATTGATTGCCTGCGCTGACCAGATCCCTCACATCGGCACCGGCACAAAAGTGCCCGCCTGCGCCGCTGATCACCACGGCGCGCACATGGCTGTCCAACCCAGCCAGCACCGCGCGCAGTTCGTTGACCATTTCCAGGCTCATGGCATTACGGCATTCGGGTCGGTTGAGGGTGATGTGCAACACGCCGTTATGGGGTTCGAGCAGCAGGGTATTCATGGCTTTTTCCCAGGCAAAGTGCCCATCAGTTTGCAGATGATGCCCAGCATGATTTCATCGGCGCCGCCGCCAATCGACACCAGGCGCACGTCGCGATAAGCGCGGGCCACCGGGTTGTCCCACATGAAGCCCATGCCGCCCCAGTATTGCAGGCAACTGTCGCTGACTTCACGGCCGAGGCGCCCGGCCTTGAGCTTGGCCATGGAGGCCAGGCGGGTTACGTCCTGGCCCTTGATGTACTGCTCGGTGGCCTGGTAGACCAGCGCCCGCAGGCATTCGATTTCGGTGGCCAGTTCGGCCAGGCGAAAGTGAATCACCTGGTTGTCGATCAGCGCCTTGCCGAAGGTCTGGCGCTCCTTGCAGTAGTCGATAGTGCTGTCGATGCAGTACTCCAGGCCCTTGATCATATTGGCCGCGCCAAACAGGCGTTCCTCCTGGAACTGCAGCATTTGCATCATGAAGCCCGCGCCTTCGTGGCCGATGCGATTGCGCTGCGGCACGCGCACGTCGTCGAAGAACACCTGGGCGGTCTCGGAGCTGTGCATGCCGAGCTTTTCCAGGGGCGGGCTGACGCTGATACCGCGGGTGTTCATCGGCACCATGATCAGCGACTTGTTGATATGCGGCTTATCGTCGGAGGTGTTGGCCAACAGGCAGATAAAGTCGGCGCTGGGCGAGTTGGTGATCCACATTTTGCTGCCGTTGATCACATAGTCGTCGCCGTCCTTGCGCGCATAGGTTTTCAACCCGGCCACGTCGGAACCGGCGCCGGTTTCCGAGACGCCGATGCAACCGACCTGCTCGCCGCTGATGGCCGGGCGCAGGAATTCGTCGCGCAATTCATCGGAACCGAAGCGGGCGAGGGCGGGGGTGCACATGTCGGTCTGCACGCCGATGGACATGGGGATGCCACCGCAGCGGATGGTGCCGAACTCTTCGGCAGCGACGATCGAGTAGCTGTAGTCGAGGCCCATGCCGCCGAATTGTTCCGGTTTGGAAATGCCCAGCAAGCCGAGGTCACCGGCCTTGCGGAAGATTTCGTGGATGGGGAAGCGCCCGGCCTTTTCCCATTCGTCCACATGGGGGTTGATCTCGCGGTCGACGAAGGCGCGGACGGTGCGGCGCAGTTCCTGGTGTTCCTGGGTGAAGATCATTGTTCTTGTTCTCCTGTTAGAAACGCGCGACACCGAAGCTGTTGGACTGCAACTCGCGGACTTCGGCCTCGTGACAGATATCCAGCAGAAAGCCGAGCAAGGTACGGGTATCCCGTGGATCTATCAGCCCGTCATCCCACAGATTCGCGCTGCCATAGAGTGCAGTGGACTGGCTGTCGAGTTTCTGCGCGGTGACCTGCTCAAGCATGTCCAGCACCTTGGGATCGGGCACCAAACCGTCCTTCAGCTGTTTGGCCTCGGTGACGATCCGCAGCACCTTGCCCGCCTGCGCACCGCCCATCACCGCTGTGCGGCTGTTGGGCCAAGCGAAGATAAAGCGCGGGTCCAGGCCGCGACCGCACATCGCATAGTTGCCGGCGCCGTAGGAGCCACCGACCACCACGGTGAGTTTAGGTACCCGTGCGTTGGCCACGGCCTGGATCATCTTCGCGCCGTGCTTGATCACCCCTTGCTGCTCCGCTTCGGTACCCACCATGAAGCCGGTGGTGTTGTGCAGGAACAACAGCGGCGTGCGGCTCTGGTCGCACAGCTGGATAAACTGCGCCGCCTTGCTCGCGCCTTTGGGCGTGATCGGGCCGTTGTTGCCGATCACGCCGACCGCACGGCCTTGAATGTGCAGATGGCCGCAGACGGTATGGGCGTCGAACTCTCCCTTGAATTCGAGGAACTGCGAACCGTCGGCCAGGCGCGCGAGGATCTCGCGCACGTCGTAGGGTTTTTTGGCGTCATCGGGGATCAGCCCCAGCAGGTCGTCGATCGGGTACAGGGGCTCGGCGTAAGTGCGTTTTGGCGCCTGTGGCAGGCGATCGTTCCAGAGCAACAGGCTGACAATCTCGCGCACGATGCGCACGCCATCGGCATCGTTTTCCGCCAGGTATTCAGCGGTGCCGGCGATTTGCGCATGCATCTCGGCGCCGCCCAGTTCCTCATCGGTGGCGACTTCACCGGTCGCCGCCTTGAGCAGCGGCGGGCCGGCGAGGAACAGCTTGGCCTTGCCGCGCACCACCACCACGTAATCCGACAGCCCTGGCTGGTACGCGCCCCCCGCCGTGGCCGAGCCGTGCACCACGGTGATCTGCGGCAAGCCCATGGCCGACATGCGCGCCTGGTTGGCAAAGCTGCGCGCGCCTTCGACGAAAATCTCCGCGGCGTAGTTGAGGTTGGCGCCGCCGCTTTCGGCGAGGGTCACCACCGGCAGTTTGTTTTCCATGGCGATCTGTTGCAGGCGCAGGGATTTTTTCAGGCCGGAGGGCGAAAGGGTGCCGCCTTTGATCGCGCTATTATTGGCCACCACCAGCATGCGCACGCCGCTGACGTAGCCGATGCCGGCGATCAACCCACCACCGGCGGCGCTGCCGTCCTTGTCGTCGTGCAGCTTGTAGCCCGCCAGGCTCGCCAGTTCCAGGAACGGCGCGCCAGGGTCCAGCAGCAGGTTGAGGCGCTCGCGCGGCAGCAGTTGGCTGCGCTTGTCGAACTTGGGCCTGGCTTCCTCGGCCTTGGCGAGCAGGGTGTGTTCCAGTTGGCGCAGGTGCTGGATACCTTCGAGCATGGCCTGGCGGTTCTGCGCGAACTGCGGGCTGTGGGCATCGATCAGGCTGTCAATCAGCGGCATGGTTTATTGCTCCGCCTTGTGCAGCGGTGACGATCACGGTGTGGCCCTGGAACAGGCCGGCTTTGAAGATCGAGTCGAAGGCCACGGCAACGCTCCTTTACGTGAGTTGATCGGCGATGTGTTGCGGCACGGCGATGGGGATTTCCAACAGCTGCTGGGCGAAGCCCTTGCCCTGGGGGTCGATGCGCAGGCTGGCGATGCCGCCGCCGCCCAAGGCGTTTTCCAGCAGGAAATTGAGGCTGTGGCTGCCGGGCAAATACCAGCGTTCGACGCGGCCGTGCACGGGGTCGAGCACGTGGCCCATCCAGTCGACGAGCACCTCCGGCGTCAGCGCTTCGGCAATCCACGGCAGGTACTCGGGGGCTCGGGCAATGACCCCGATATTGCTGTGGTTGCCCTTGTCGCCGGAGCGCGCCACGGCGAGTTTCACCAGCGCCACGCTGGCGTCGGCGCGGCCCAGGGGGTTGGGCGGATCCATCGCGGCGGCAGGCATGAGGGGGGCGTCGGCGACGGGCAGCGTGCAGACGTGGCGTTGGCCCTGGAAGTCGACTACCACCTCGCAGGCGGCCTTATCGATCAGGAACGAGAACAAGCGGATCAGCGGGTAGACCGTCGGCCGCCCACCGACAATCCCGGTCAGCCCCGGCGCCATTCCGGTGGCGGCCTGGGCGATCTCGCGTGCGAACAGCACCAGCGCTTGCTTGCTCGGGTGTCGCACCGCCAGCTTGACCACCACCTCGCGGCAGTCGTGGCGCTGGGCGTGAGCGCCATACGTCGCTTCGCTGCCGAGCAGTTCGATATTCACTTCGGTGTAGGGCGCCCAGCCGCGCTGGCTGAACAGCTCCGAGGTCTTGTTGATGATCGCCTGGCTGACGCGCTCGGCCTTGGCCACCGCATCGATCCCGGCGATCAGGCAACTGGCGGTGCAGCGAAAGCCCTCCGGGTAGGTGGCGCTGACCTTGTATTGCGCGGTCGGCGGCAGGCCCTTGGCGCCGTGGAGGCGTACGCAATGTTTGCCTTGTTGCTGCAACTTCACCTGGCTGAAATCGCAAATCACATCGGGCAGTAAATAAACGCGTGGGTCGCCGATTTCATACAGCAGCTGTTCGGCCACGCTCAGTTCGCTGATCAGTCCGCCGCTGCCCTCGACCTTGTTGACGGTGAATTGACCGTCGGCGCTGACTTCGACGATGGGAAAGCCGATGTGCTCGTAGTCCGGCACGTCGCGCCAATCGGTGAAGTTGCCACCGGTGCATTGGGCGCCGCATTCGATGATATGCCCGGCCAAGGCTGCCTGGGCGAGGCGGTCGTAGTCCTGCCACGACCATCCGAATTCATGCACCAGTGCCGCGCTGACCACTGCGCTGTCGACCACGCGGCCGGTGATGACGATGTCCGCGCCCAATTGCAGCGCCTGGGCGATGCCCGGTGCACCGAGGTAGGCATTGGCGGAGACGCACAGGGGCGGCAGCGGCGCGCCGTTGAACATGTCGGTGATGCCGTGCAGGTGCTTGAGCTGGGGTTGCAGGTCGTCGCCCAGCAGCACGGCGATTTTCAGCGGGATCTGGGCTTTATCGCAGGCGGTTTGCAGGGCGGCGGCGCAGGCCTGGGGGTGGATGCCGCCGGCATTGCTGATCACGCGGATGCCCTGGCGCTGGATCTCGGCCAGCAGCGGCGTGAGCACCTCGACGAAATCCGTGGCGTATCCGGCTTGAGGATCTTTCATTCGCGCACCGGCGAGAATCGACATCGTGACTTCCGCCAGGTAGTCGAACACCAGGTAATCCAGCTTGCCGCCGTGCACCAACTGCGCGGCAGCGGTGCAGGTGTCACCCCAGAACGCGCTGGCGCAGCCGATACGAACCGTCTTGCTCATGAGAAATCCTTCCTCGAATGGCTGGCAACGAGACTACCAAGCAAGCGCTTGGTTTGTAAACTCTGGTCACAAGTTTTAGCCAAGCGCTTGCTTGGGTGACTGGCACGGCCTAAATTGCCGGCCAAGACGTCAGTAGAAGTAGAGGAGAGCAGCATGGATGAGCACAAAGCCCTGCGGGTGATGCGCACCATGGTCGACGGCGGCCAATTGACCGACCCCGACAGTGCCCGTGGCAAGTTGCTGCAAACCGCGGCTCACCTGTTTCGCAACAAGGGCTTTGAGCGCACCACCGTGCGCGACCTGGCCGGCGCCGTGGGCATCCAGTCCGGCAGCATCTTTCATCACTTCAAGAGCAAGGACGAGATCCTGCGTGCGGTGATGGAGGAAACCATCCACTACAACACGGCCTTGATGCGCGCCTCGCTCGAGGAGGCGACCAACGTGCGCGAACGCGTGCTGGCGCTGATTCGCTGCGAGTTGCAATCGATCATGGGCGGCAGCGGCGAGGCTATGGCGGTGCTGGTGTATGAGTGGCGCTCGTTGTCGGCCGACGCCCAGGCCCAGGTACTGGCGCTGCGCGATGTGTACGAAGACATTTGGCTGCAGGTGTTGGGCGAAGCCAAGGCGGCGGGCTACATCAAGGGTGATGTGTTTATTGCGCGACGCTTCCTCACCGGGGCCTTGTCCTGGACCACTACCTGGTTTCGTGCCGAGGGCAACCTGACCCTGGAGCAATTGGCCGAAGAAGCCTTGTTGATGGTTTTGAAGGCCGATTGAGGCGCAAGCTCTTAATTTGTCGATGGAAAGTTGTCTAGCCGAACAAAAACGCCTAGCTTATCGACATCGATGTATTGAACGGTGTGTGCCTTGATGTTTTCGCCATGGCGGTTGGCTGCAGGACTTACTTTATGGGCTCTCGGCACCGCAGCGTGGTTGCCGGCTTCGGCTGCGCAACTGGTGCGCATCGGCGCGGCGCATTTTCCACCCTACACCGTGCGTCCGGAGCAGGGCGCCGATACCGGTTTGTTGCCGCAACTGGTGGAGGTCCTGAACGCCTCGCAGACCGACTACCAGTTTGTGCTGGTGCCCACCTCCATCCCCAGGCGCTTCCGCGATTTCGAGCAGGGCCGGATTGACATGGCTATTTTCGAAAATCCCGACTGGGGCTGGCAGAAGATTCCCCACACCAGCGTCGATATGGGCCTTGAAGATGCGGAAATCTTCGTTGCCCAGCATGATCCAGGCCGTGACCAAAGCTATTTCGCCGACCTGACCGGCAAGCGCCTGGCGGTATTCAGCGGTTATCACTACGCCTTTGCCAACTTTAACCCCGACCCCAAGTACTTGGCTGAGCACTTCAACGCCACGTTGACCTACTCCCATGACAGCAACCTGCTGATGGTTGCGCGCGGGCGTGCGGACATCGCCTTGGTAACCCGTTCGTACTTGAGTGACTTCATGGTGCGCAATGCGGATATGGCCGGGCAGTTCCTGGTCTCGGAGCGCATCGACCAGGTCTATCACCACTACGCGTTGCTGCGGCCCAAGGCGCCGATCACGGGCGAGGCGTTTTCGGCGTTGCTCAAGCGACTGCGCGACAAGGGCGAGATGCTGAAGATTTTCGAGCCGTATCGCATCGATGTGATGGCGGTGCCCTGAGGTCAAACCCGCCGCGCAAATGTATCGCTGTGGTTGCCCGACACCTTGCGGCAGTGCACCAGCGCATCGCGAATCATGAAGTTCACCAACGTCGGTGAAACCCCCAGTTCTTTGGCAATGTCCTTTTGCGGCACACCGTGCAGGCGGTACATCTCGAACGCGTAGCGGGTGCGCTGGGGCAACTCCGTCAGGGCGTCGGCGATGTTTTCCAGGGTGTTGAAATTGATGTGGGAGGTTTCCGGTGAAGCGCCGTGAATGACCACATTCAAGCCTTCCTCTTCCGTCCCGGAATATTTGAGTTCCAGGGCCTGCTTGCGATAGTGATCGATCGCCAGGTTGCGCACGATCTGGAACAGATAACTCAGTTGGGCCTTGAACGATGACGTGATCGTCGGCGCCGATTGCAGGCGGAAGTAGGCGTCCTGCACTACATCTTCAGCACGGGAGCGGCACCCGGTAATACGTGCCGCAATCTTCACCAGAATCAGTCGATTGTCGACAAATGCCTGGAGAAGCGGTGAGTCGCACCTGCCTGTGGATACTTGTTCCGTCATGGAAATCACCTTGTCGCAAAAGAGGTTAGGGGAGGGCGTCCTTGCTGAGGCCTCCTACACATCGGGCAACAAATTATGCTTAATGATAATGATTGTCAAATGAGAAGACGAACTAATCTTATGCTTTCTTGTTTGGTGTGAACCACGTCTCGCACGTACCCGGCGACTAATTATTTGCCGGTGCCGTCCGTTCTTCTGGGTGACAGGTCCGTTAGCCAAGCGGCCAGGGATCAGCACCCGCAGGAGGACGAAATGGGTTTTTATCGTGCACACAGCGTGTTTCAGTTTGGAGTCGTCGCGGGATGACTACACCGACTCGACTGCGCCTGTTCTGCCTGCCCTATTCGGGCGCCAGCGCCATGGTTTACGCACGTTGGCGCCGCACGTTGCCGGAGTGGTTGCAGGTGTGCCCGCTGGAATTGCCCGGCCGTGGCATGCGCATGGACGAGCCCCTGCAGCGCGATATCAAGGCCTTGGCGGCGCAGCTCGCGGAGGAAATCAGCGGCGACTTGAGCGGCCCTTATGCGTTGTTCGGCCATAGTCTCGGCGGCCTGCTGGCCTTTGAATTGGCCCACGCGTTAAACGCACGAAATGTCCCTGCGCCGCTGGCGCTGTTCGCCTCCGGCACGGCCGGTCCGGCTCGGCGTGATGTCAGCGAATACGCCATCGAGAAGACCGACGCGCAACTGATCGTCCGCCTGCGCGAACTGCAAGGCACCGCCGAAGAAGCCCTGGCCAACCCCGAGTTGATGCAGTTGATGCTGCCGATCCTGCGCGCCGACTTCCTGCTGTGCGGCAGCTTCACCTACGGCGAGCGCGAGCCGCTGGGCATGCCGATCCATGTGTTTGGCGGCACGCAGGACAGCGTGCGCGCCGACCAGTTGCTCGACTGGCAACTCGATGCCGCCAGTGGCTTTTCCCTGGACATGTTCGACGGCCACCACTTCTTCCTTATCCAACACGAAAGCGCCGTACTGCGCTGCGTGCGGCGCTACGCCGACGAACACCTGGCCCGCTGGCGCAATGGCGCGGCGCGGCAACTGGCCGCCGGCTGATCGCTCTCCCATTCCCGAATTTCCCGTAAGCCGATTTCAGGCAGGAACCCCATGATGGACGCCTTCGAACTTCCCCGCACCCTGGTCGAGTCCCTTCAACGTCGCGCCGCGCAGACCCCGGACCAGGTCGCCTTGCGCTTCCTCGCCGAGTCGGCCGAGCACAACGTGGTGCTCAGTTACCGTGACCTGGACCAACGCGCCCGCACCATCGCCGCCGCCTTGCAGGCCAACGCCGAGTTGGGCGACCGCGCGGTGCTGTTGTTCCCCAGTGGCCCGGACTACGTCGCGGCGTTCTTTGGCTGCCTGTACGCCGGGGTGATCGCGGTGCCGGCCTACCCGCCGGAGTCCACCCGCCGTCATCACCAGGAGCGCTTGCTGTCGATTATCGGTGACGCCGAACCACGCCTGCTGCTGACCATTGCCAGCCTGGCCGATGGCCTCGCGCAGGTCGAGAACGCGCCGCCGGTGCTGAGTGTCGACACCCTCGAAGCACAGATCGCCGGCGCCTGGAGCGCCCCCGACCTGCACCCCGATGACATCGCCTTCCTGCAATACACCTCTGGCTCCACCGCTTTGCCCAAGGGCGTGCAAGTCAGCCACGGCAACCTGGTGGCCAACGAAGTGCTGATACGGCGCGGCTTTGGCATCGACCTGAACCCTGACGATGTGATCGTCAGCTGGTTGCCGCTGTACCACGACATGGGCCTGATCGGCGGCCTGCTGCAACCGATCTTCAGCGGCGTGCCGTGTGTGTTGATGTCGCCGGCCTACTTCCTCGGCCGGCCGTTGCGCTGGCTCGAAGCGATCAGCGAATACCGTGGCACCATCAGCGGCGGGCCGGATTTCGCCTACCGCCTGTGCAGCGAGCGGGTCAGCGAGACGGCCCTGGAACGCCTGGACTTGAGCCGCTGGCGCGTGGCCTATTCCGGCTCCGAACCGATCCGCCTCGACACCCTGGAGCGCTTCGCCGACAAGTTCGCCGCCTGCGGGTTTACCCCGAATAATTTCTTCGCCTCCTACGGCCTGGCCGAAGCCACTCTGTTTGTCGCCGGCGGCCGGCGTGGCCATGGCATCCCCGCGCTACGTGTCGACGAGCAGGCCCTGGCCGCCAACCGCGCCGAGCCGGGGCAGGGCAGTGCGATCATGAGTTGCGGCACCCGCCAGCCGGAACACGCGGTACTGATCGCCGACCCGCACACACTGGCCGAGCTGGCCGACAACCATGTTGGCGAACTCTGGGCCAGCGGCCCGAGCATCGCCCACGGCTACTGGCGCAACCCGGAGGCCAGCGCCAAGACCTTCGTGCAGCATGCCGGCCGCACCTGGCTGCGCACCGGTGACCTGGGCTTTATCCGCGAGGGCGAGGTGTACATCACCGGCCGCCTGAAAGACCTGCTGATCGTGCGCGGGCACAACCTGTACCCCCAGGACATCGAACAGACCATCGAGCGCGAAGTGGAAGTGGTGCGCAAGGGCCGGGTCGCCGCGTTTGCGGTGAATGACCAGGGCCTGGAAGGCATCGGCATCGCCGCGGAAATCAGCCGCAGCGTGCAGAAAATCCTGCCGCCTGAAGCGCTGATCAAAGCTATCCGCCAAGCCGTGGCCGAGGCCTATCAAGAGGCGCCGTGCGTGGTGGTGTTGCTCAACCCCGGCGGCTTGCCCAAGACCTCCAGCGGCAAGGTGCAGCGTGCGGCGTGCGCGCTTCGGCAGGCCGACGGCAGCCTCGACTGCTACGCGCAGTTCCCCGATCTGCACGCGCAGGCAAGCGCTGTTGCGCTGGAATCCGAACTGCAAAGCCAGATCGGGGCGATCTGGTGCGAGCAGTTGCAGGTCGCCACGGTGGCGGCCGACGATCACTTCTTCCTGCTCGGCGGCAACTCCATCACCGCCACCCAAGTGGTCGCGCGCCTGCGCGAAACCCTCGGCCTGGAGCTGAACCTGCGCCTGCTGTTCGAGGCGCCGACGCTGTCTGCATTTGCTGCCAACGTGGCGCAACTGCAACAGGACGGCGGCATCGCCCAAGGTGCTATTCATGCCTTGTCACGCCAGGAAGAGCTGCCGCAATCCCTGGCCCAGAACCGCCTTTGGATCACCTGGCAACTGGACCCACAAAGCAGCGCCTACAACATCCCCGGCGCCCTGCGTCTGCGTGGCGAGCTGGATGAAGACGCGTTGCGCTCAAGCTTCCAGTACCTGATCCAGCGCCACGAAGCCCTGCGCACGCGCTTCTATGAACGTGATGGCCAGGCCTTCCAGCGTGTGTATGCCCACAGCGATTTCGACCTGCAAATCATCGACCTCAGTGATTTGCCCGCCGCCGAGCGTGAAGCCCGCGCGCAACAGATCCGCGAGGACGAAGCCCGCACCCAGTTCGACCTGGAAAAAGGCCCGCTGCTGTGGGTGACCCTGGTGCGCCTGGACGATGAGGATCACCAGTTGCTGGTGACCCTGCACCACATCATCGCGGACGGCTGGTCGTTGAATATCCTCATCGACGAGTTCTCGCGTCTGTACGCCGCCGCACGCCAGGGCCAGGCCCTGACGTTGCCGTCACTGGCCTTGCAGTACGCCGACTACGGCAGCTGGCAGCGCCAATGGCTGGCCGACGGTGAAGGCCAGCGCCAACTGGCGTACTGGAAAGCCCAACTGGGGGACGAGCACCCGACCCTGAGCCTGGCCACCGACCACCCGCGTGCGGCCCAGCAACGCCACAGTGCGTCGCGCCATAGTGCGCGCCTGAGTGTCAGCCTCAGCGAAGCGATTCGCCAGACCGCCCAGGCCAACCAGTCCACGCCGTTCATGCTGTTGCTGGCGGCGTTCCAGACCTTGCTCTACCGCTACAGCGGCCAGCGCGATATCCGCATCGGCGTGCCCAATGCCAACCGCCCGCGCCAGGAAACCCAGGGCCTGATCGGCTTCTTTATCAACACCCTGGTGCTGCGTGCCGAGCTGGACGGACGCTTGCCTTTCACTGAGCTGCTGGCCGCCACCCGCGAGACTGCACTGGGCGCACAGGCCCATCAGGACCTGCCGTTCGAGCAACTGCTGGAAGCCTTCCCGCAAGCCCGCGAACAGGGCCTGTTCCAGGTCATGTTCAACCACCAGCAACGTGACCTCAGCGCCTTGCGCCGCCTGCCGGGCATGCTCGCCGATGAGCTGCCATGGCACAGCCGCGAAGCCAAGTTCGACCTGCAACTGCACAGCGAAGAAGACCGCAACGGGCGCCTGAGCCTGTCTTTCGACTACGCCGATGAACTGTTCGACAGCGCGACCATCCAGCGCCTGGCCGAGCATTTCATTCACCTGCTGCAGGCCGTGTGCGAACAACCGCAACAGGCCATCGGCGACCTCCAGCTGATGCAGCAGGACGAACAGCCAGCGTGGAGCCAGGCGCCGTGCGCACCGGCTCAACACTGGCTGCCCGAACTGCTCAACCAACACACCTCGGACGCCACCGCGCTGGTCTGGCAGGACGGCAGCCTGACCTTCGCCCAACTGCACACCCAGGCCAACCGCCTGGCCCATTACCTGCGTGACAAAGGTGTCGGCCCGGACGTGTGCGTGGCCATCGCCGCCGAGCGTTCGCCGCAGTTGCTGGTCGGCCTGCTGGCGATCATCAAGGCCGGTGGAGCCTATGTGCCGCTGGACCCGGATTACCCTGCCGAGCGCCTGGCCTACATGCTCAAGGACAGCGGCGTGCACCTGCTGCTGACCCAGACCGCGTTGCTGGACCGCGTGCCGAGTGCCGAAGGCGTGTGCGTGATTGCCATGGACACCCTGCACCTCGACGGTTGGCCGACCCAGCCACCGGGCCTGCACCTGCACGGCGACAACCTCGCCTATGTGATCTACACCTCCGGCTCCACCGGCCAGCCCAAGGGCGTGGGCAATACCCACGCGGCGCTGGCCGAGCGCTTGCAGTGGATGCAGGCTACCTATCAACTGAATGACAGCGACGTGCTGATGCAAAAGGCGCCGATCAGTTTCGACGTGTCGGTGTGGGAGTGCTTCTGGCCGCTGATCACCGGCTGCCGCCTGGTGCTGGCCGGCCCTGGCGAACATCGCGATCCGCACCGCATCGCGCAGTTGGTGCAGGCGTACGGCGTGACCACGCTGCACTTTGTGCCGCCGCTGTTGCAGCTGTTTATCGACGAACCGCTGGTGGCCGAGTGCACCAGCCTGCGTCGCCTGTTCTCCGGTGGCGAAGCCTTGCCCGCCGAGTTGCGCAATCGCGTATTGGCGCAGTTGCCGGCGGTGCAATTGCACAACCGCTATGGCCCGACCGAGACCGCGATCAACGTCACCCACTGGCAGTGCCGCGCCGAGGATGGCGAGCGCTCGCCGATTGGCCGGCCGCTGGGCAATGTGATCTGCCGCGTGCTGGACGAGCAGCTCAACCCGTTGCCGGCCGGTGTGCCGGGTGAACTGTGCATTGGTGGCATCGGCCTGGCGCGCGGTTACCTTGGGCGTGCCGGCTTGACCGCCGAGCGCTTTGTTGCCGACCCGCTGGGCGAGGCCGGCGCGCGCCTGTATCGCACCGGTGACCGCGCACGCTGGAGCGCGGGTGGCGTGCTTGAATACCTCGGCCGTCTCGACCAGCAGGTCAAGCTGCGTGGCTTCCGGGTGGAACCGGAAGAAATCGAAGCGCGCCTGCTGGCCCTGAACGGCATCGCCCAGGCCGTGGTGCTGGTGCGTGACGCGCAGTTGATCGGTTACTACACCGCCCATACCGCGCTGGACGAACAGGACGTAAAAGCCGCCCTGGCCGCCGAGTTGCCGGAGTACATGGTGCCCGCGCAACTGATGCGCCTGGACGCGATGCCGCTGAGCCCCAGCGGCAAGCTCGACCGTCGCGCGTTGCCGGCGCCGGTGTGGCAAACCCGCGAACACGTCGAGCCCGAAACACCCTTGCAGCAGCAGGTTGCAGCGATCTGGCGTGAAGTGCTGGGCGTGCCCCGTATCGGCCTGCGCGATGACTTTTTCGCCCTCGGCGGCCACTCGTTGCTGGCCACGCAAATCATCTCCCGCACCCGCCAGGCCTGCGACGTCGAACTGCCGTTGCGCACCTTGTTCGAAGCCAGCGAGCTGGGCGCTTTTGCCGAGCAAGTCGGCCTGATCCAGGCCAGCGGCCAACGCAACCAGCAAACCGCAATCGCCACCGTCGACCGCAGCGTGCCGGTGCCGTTGTCGTATTCCCAGCAGCGCATGTGGTTCCTGTGGCAGATGGAACCGGACAGTCCGGCCTACAACGTCGGCGGCATGGCGCGCCTGCGCGGTGTGCTGGATGTGGCGCGTTTCGAAGCGGCGTTGCAGGCATTGATCCTGCGCCACGAAACCCTGCGCACTACATTCCCGAGTGTCGACGGCGTGGCCTATCAAAAGGTTTCGGCGCAGACCGGCCTGCGCATGGATTGGCAGGATATTTCTGCACTGGACGAAAGCGCACGTGAGCAGCGTCTGCAGCAACTGGCCGATGTTGAAGCCCACACGCCGTTCAACCTGGAAACCGGGCCGCTGCTGCGCGCCTGCCTGGTCAAGGCCGGCGAGCAGGAGCACTACCTGGTGCTGACCCTGCACCATATCGTCACCGAAGGCTGGGCCATGGACATCTTTGCCCGTGAACTCAGCGCGCTGTACGAAGCGTTTATCGATGAGCGCCTGTCACCGCTGGCGCCGTTGCCGGTGCAGTACCTGGACTACAGCGTGTGGCAACGCCAATGGTTGGAGTCTGGCGAGCGCCAACGCCAGCTGGATTACTGGACCGCGCAACTGGGCAACGAACACCCGTTGCTCGAATTGCCCGGCGACCGTCCGCGGCCACCGGTGCAAAGTCACCGGGGCGAGCTGTACCGCTTCGACCTCAGCGCCGATCTCGCCGCTCGTGTGCGTGCCTTCAACGCCGAACGTGGCCTGACCCTGTTCATGACCATGACGGCCACCCTGGCGGTGTTGCTCTACCGCTACAGCGGCCAGACCGACCTGCGCATCGGCGCGCCGGTGGCCAACCGCATTCGCCCGGAAAGCGAAGGGCTGATCGGGGCGTTCCTCAACACCCAGGTACTGCGTTGCCAGCTCACTGGGCAGATGAATGTTGCCGAGCTGTTCGAGCAGGTCCGCCACACCGTGATCGAAGGCCAGTCCCATCAGGACCTGCCGTTCGACCATCTGGTGGAAGCCCTGCAACCGCCACGCAGCGCGGCGTACAACCCGCTGTTCCAGGTGATGTGCAACGTGCAGCGCTGGGAATTCCAGCAGAGCCGCCAACTGGCCGGCATGACCGTCGACTACCTGGCCAACGATGCCCGCGCGACCAAGTTCGACCTCAACCTGGAAGTCACCGACCTCGATCATCGCCTGGGTTGCTGCCTGACCTACAGCACCGATTTGTTCGATGAGCCACGCATTGCGCGCATGGCCGAGCATTGGCGCAACTTGCTCGAAGCGTTGATCGCCAATCCGCAACAACGCCTCAGCGAACTGCCATTGCTGAGCGCCACCGAGCAACGTGCGTTGCAGGACAGTCTGGGCGTGGAAGCCGGCGAGCATCGCCTCGACCAGTGCATCCATCAACTGTTCAGCCAGCAGGCGCTCAAGCGTGCGCAGGCCCCGGCGCTGACCTTTGCCGGTGTCACCCTCACTTATGCCGAACTGGACGCCCGCGCCAATCGCCTGGCGTGGATGCTGCGCGAGCGCGGCGTCGGCCCGCAGGTGCGTGTCGGCCTGGCGCTGCCGCGCTCGCTGGAAATGGTCATCGGCCTGCTGGCGATCCTCAAGGCCGGTGGCGCCTATGTGCCGCTGGACCCGGAATACCCGCTGGACCGTCTGCACTACATGATCGAAGACAGTGGCATCGGCCTGTTGCTCAGCGATGCGGCGATGTTCGAAGCCCTCGGCGAATTGCCGGCGACCGTGGCCTGCTGGTGCCTGGAAGATGACTTGCCGGTGCTGGCGAATTACCCGGCCGGCGAGCTGCCGTTTATCAGCGTGCCGCAGCATCAGGCCTACCTGATCTACACCTCCGGCTCCACCGGTAAACCCAAGGGCGTGGTGGTGTCCCACGGTGAAATCGCCATGCATTGCCAGGCCGTGATCGAGCGCTTCGGCATGCGCCCGGACGATTGCGAGCTGCACTTTTATTCGATCAACTTCGACGCCGCCACCGAGCGTTTGCTGGTGCCGCTGCTCAGCGGTGCGCAGGTGGTCCTGCGCGCCCAGGGCCAGTGGGATGCCGAGGAAATCTGCGGGCTGATTCGTACCCATCGCATCAACATCCTCGGTTTTACTCCGAGCTACGGCAGCCAGTTGGCGCAGTGGCTCGCGACCCAGCAGCAGACCTTGCCGGTGCGCATGTGCATCACCGGCGGCGAAGCGCTGACCGGCGAACACGTGCAGCGTATCCGTGCGGCGTTCCAGCCCGAGGTGTTTTTCAACGCCTACGGCCCGACCGAAACCGTGGTCATGCCCCTGGCCAGCCTCGCGCCGCAGCAACTGGAGGAGGGGGCCGCCAGTGTGCCGATCGGCAGCATCATCGGCGACCGCGTGGCCTACATTCTCGACGCCGACCTGGCACTGGTGCCTCAAGGCGCGACCGGCGAGTTGTATGTCGGCGGCGCCGGTCTGGCCCAGGGTTACCACGAACGTCCGGGGATGACGGCCGAGCGGTTTGTCGCCGACCCGTTTGCCGCCGCTGGCGGTCGCCTGTATCGCACCGGCGACCTGGTGCGCCAACGCGCCGATGGCCTGGTGGAGTACCTGGGGCGCATCGACCATCAGGTGAAGATTCGCGGTTTCCGGATCGAGCTGGGCGAGATCGAAACCCGCCTGCTGGAGCACGCCGCCGTACGTGAAGCGGTGGTGCTGGCGCTGGATTCGCCGAGTGGCAAGCAGCTGGTGGCGTACCTGGTCAGCGACGCCGACCACGCCACCTTGCGTGACGCGCTCAAGGCCCATCTCAAGGCACAACTGCCGGACTACATGGTGCCCGCGCACCTGATCGTGCTCGACAGCATGCCGCTCACCGCCAACGGCAAGCTCGACCGCCGCGCCTTGCCGCAACCCGACCCCGAGGCCAATCGCCAACACTACGTGGCGCCGCGCAACGAGCTGGAAAGCACCTTGGCGTCGATCTGGTGCGCGGTGTTGAACGTGCAGCAAGTCGGCCTCGACGATAACTTCTTTGAACTGGGCGGCGATTCGATCCTGTCGATCCAGGTGGTCAGCCGCGCACGGCAGGCGGGGATTCATTTCAGCCCTCGTGACCTGTTCCAGCACCAGACCGTGCAAACCCTGGCCGCGGTCGCCACGCGCGCCGAGCAGATCATCGCCGAGCAAGGCGTGCTCACCGGCCGCTCGGGCCTCACGCCGATCCAGCACTGGTTCTTCGACACCGATATTCCTGCGCGTCAGCACTGGAACCAGGCGCTGGTGCTCAAACCGCTGCAACTGCTCGACCCTCATCGCCTGGAGCAAGCGCTGCTGGCGGTACTCGAACACCACGACGCCTTGCGCCTGAGCTTCACCCGGCGCGATGCGCAATGGCATGCCGAACACTTGGCCGTGCCCCAGGGCGGCGTGCTGATGCAGGCGCAAGTGCGCGATATGGCGCAGTGCACCGCGCTGTTCACCGACACCCAGCGCAGCCTCGACCTGGAACACGGCCCGCTGTTGCGCGCCTTGCTGGTGGATGGGCCGCAAGGCCAGCAACGCTTGCTGATCGCGATCCATCACTTGGTGGTGGACGGTGTGTCGTGGCGCGTGTTGCTCGAAGACCTGCAAAACGTTTATCGCCAGCTCAGCGACGGCCAGTCCGTCAGCCTGCCGGCCAAGACCAGCGCCCTGCGTGACTGGGCCGCACGCTTGCAGGCGTATGCCGGCAGCGAATCCCTGCGTGAAGAGTTGAGCGTGTGGCAGGACCGGTTAGCCGGCCCTGACGCGGTATTACCCGTGGCCCGCCCGCACGGTTCGCTGCGCAATCGCGATGCCGATACGGTCAGCGTGCGCCTGGATGCCGAACACACCCGCCAGTTGCTGCAACAGGCGCCAAGCGCCTACCGCACCCAGGTCAACGACCTGCTGCTGACTGCCCTGGCACGTGTGCTGTGCCGCTGGAGCGGGCATGATTCGGCGTTGATCCAACTGGAAGGCCATGGCCGCGAAAGTCTGTTCGATGAAGTCGACCTGACCCGCAGCGTCGGCTGGTTTACCAGCGCTTACCCGCTACGCTTGACCCCGCACGTGAGGCAGGGCGACTCGATCAAGGCGATCAAGGAACAGTTGCGTGCTGTGCCCCATAAAGGCTTGGGTTATGGCGTGCTGCGCTACCTGGCAGAAGACGCGTGCAAACAAAGCATGGCCACGCTGCCAAGCGCGCAGATCACCTTCAACTACCTCGGCCAGTTCGACCAGAGCTTCGGCGCCGATGCACTGTTCCATCCGCTGGACGAGTCGGCGGGCCTGGCCCATGACCCGGACGCGCCGCTGCCCAACGAGCTGAGCGTCGACAGCCAGGTGTACGGCGGCGAATTGGTGCTGCGCTGGACCTTCAGCCGCGAACGCCACGACCAGCAGACCATCCAGGATCTGGCGCAGGCCTACCTGGCCGAACTGCAAGCGTTGGTCGCCCATTGCCTGGAGGACAACGCCGGCGGCCTCACGCCGTCCGACTTCCCCCTGGCCCGCCTGACCCAGCCGCAACTGGATGCCTTGCCGGTACCGGCCAGCGCCATCGAAGACGTGTACCCGCTGACCCCGATGCAAGAGGGGCTGCTGCTGCACACCCTGCTGGAGCCGGGCACCGGCCTCTACTACATGCAGGACCGCTACCGCATCAACAGCTCCCTCGACCCCGAGCGTTTCGCCCAGGCCTGGCAAGCGGTGATCGCCCGCCACGAAGCCTTGCGCGCCTCGTTCTGCTGGAACGTCGGCGAAGACATGCTGCAAGTGATTCACAAGCCGGGCAGCACGCCGATCGAGTACCTGGACTGGAGTGCCAATCCGGAAAGCGAACAGGAACCGCGCCTGCAAGCGCTGCTCAAGGCCGAGCGCGAAGCCGGTTTCGATCTGCTCAACCAGGCGCCGTTCCACCTGCGCCTGATCCGCGTCGGCGAAGCGCGCTACTGGTTCATGATGAGCAACCACCACATCCTGATCGATGCCTGGTGCCGTTCGCTGCTGATGAATGACTTCTTCGATATTTACATGGCCCTCGGCGAAGGCCGCGAGGCACAACTGGCTACGCCGCCGCGCTACCGCGACTACATCGCCTGGCTGCAACGCCAGAACCTCGCCGAAGCACGCCAGTGGTGGCAGCAGAATCTGCAAGGGTTCGAGCGCACGACGCCGATCCCGAGCGACCGGCCGTTCCTGCGCGAACATGCCGGCCACAGCGGCGGCATGGTGGTGGGCGACTGCTACACCCGGCTCGACGCCCGTGACGGTGCGCAACTGCGCGAACTGGCCCAGGCCCATCAACTCACCGTCAACACCTTTGCCCAGGCGGCCTGGGCCTTGGTGCTGCGGCGCTTGAGCGGCGACCGTGACGTGCTGTTCGGCGTCACCGTGGCCGGGCGCCCGGTAGAAATGCCCGAGATGCAACGTACCGTCGGCCTGTTTATCAACAGCATCGCGCTGCGGGTGAAGCTGCCCGAGGACGACCAGCGCTGCAGCGTACGCCAGTGGTTGAGTGCGTTGCTCGACAGCAATATGCAACTGCGAGAGTACGAATACCTGCCGCTGGTGACGATCCAGGAACACAGCGAACTGCCCAAGGGCCAGCCGCTGTTCGACAGCCTGTTCGTGTTCGAAAATGCCCCGGTGGAAGTCTCGGTGCTGGACCGCGCCCACAGCCTGAATGCCACCTCGGACTCCGGCCGCACCCACACCAACTTCCCGCTGACTGCCGTGTGCTATCCGGGCGATGACCTCGGCCTGCACCTGTCCTACGACCAGCGTTACTTCGACGAAACCACCGTGCAAGGCATGCTTGGCGAATTCAAGCGCCTGCTGCTGGCGCTGGTGCAGGGCTTCCACGGTGATATGGCCGACCTGCCGCTGATGGGCGAGCAGGAGCGCGCGTTCCTGTTGGACGGCTGCAACCAGAGCGAACACGCCTACCCGCTGGAGCGCAGCTATGTCGAGTTGTTCGAAGCCCAGGTGAGCGCTGATCCGCAGCGTATCGCCGCCAGCTGCCTGGACCAGCAATGGACCTATGACGAGTTGAACCGCCGCAGTAACGGCCTGGGTCATGCGCTGATTGCGGTAGGCGTCGGCCTGGACCAACCGGTGGCGTTGCTGGCCGAGCGTAACCTGGACCTGCTGGGCATGATCATCGGCAGCTTCAAGGCCGGTGCCGGTTACCTGCCGTTGGACCCGGGCCTGCCGAGCCAGCGTCTGAGCCGCATCATCGATATGAGCCGCACGCCGCTGCTGGTATGCACCGAGGCGTGCCGTGAGCAGGCCATCGAGCTGCTGGACGGCGTCGACTGCCAGTTGCTGGTGTGGGACGAAGTGCCTGCCCGTGGGGAAAATCCGGGCATCTACAGCGGCCCGGATAACCTCGCCTACGTGATCTACACCTCGGGCTCCACCGGCCTGCCCAAAGGCGTGATGGTCGAACAGCGCGGCATGCTCAACAACCAATTGAGCAAGGTGCCGTACCTGCAACTGAGCGCGACGGATGTGATCGCCCAGACGGCCTCGCAAAGCTTCGATATTTCCGTGTGGCAATTCCTCGCCGCGCCGCTGTTCGGTGCGCGGGTGGATATTGTGCCGAACAGCATCGCCCACGATCCGCAGGGCTTGCTGGCGCACGTCCAAGCACACGGCATCACTGTGCTGGAAAGCGTGCCGTCGCTGATCCAGGGCATGCTCGCCCAGGATCGCATCAGTCTGGACGGTTTGCGCTGGATGCTGCCGACCGGTGAAGCGATGCCGCCGGAGCTGGCGCACCAGTGGTTGTTGCGTTACCCGGATATCGGCCTGGTCAACGCCTACGGCCCGGCGGAATGTTCGGACGATGTGGCGTTCTTCCGCGTCGATCCGGCGTCCACCCGTGGCACTTACCTGCCGATTGGTACGCCGACGGACAATAACCGTTTGTACGTAGTGGATGGCGCGCTGGAATTGGTGCCCCAAGGGGCGGTCGGTGAGCTGTGCGTGGCCGGCACCGGGGTGGGCCGCGGGTATGTCAGCGATCCGCTGCGCACCGCCCAGGTGTTTGTGCCGAACCCGTTCGGCGCACCGGGTGAGCGCCTGTACCGCACCGGCGACCTGGCACGGCGGCGCAGCGATGGCGTGCTGGAGTACGTCGGACGTATCGACCATCAGGTGAAGATTCGCGGCTACCGCATCGAACTGGGTGAAATCGAAGCGCGCCTGCACGAACAACCGGAGCTTCGCGATGCGGCAGTGGGCGTGCACGAAGGCGCCAACGGCAAGCATCTGGTGGGCTACCTGGTGGCCGCCGACGAAGCCCTGAATACAAGCGAACGCCTGGACCGCATCAAGCAACGCCTGCGCGCCGAACTGCCGGAATACATGGTGCCCCTGCACTGGCTATGGTTCGAGCGCCTGCCGCTCAACGCCAACGGCAAACTCGACCGCAAGGCCCTGCCGGAACTGGAGATTGGTCAGTTGCACGGCCAGGACTACCTGGCGCCGCGCAACGAACTGGAAAGCACCCTGGCCGCGATCTGGGCCGAGGTGCTGAAAGTCGAAAGGGTCGGCGTGCAGGACAACTTCTTCGAACTGGGCGGCCACTCGTTGCTGGCCACGCAGATTGCCTCGCGCGTGCAGAAGACCTTGCAACGGGACGTGCCGCTGCGGGCGATGTTCGAGTGCAGCACGGTGGCGGAATTGGCCGAGTACATCGAGGGGCTGGCGGCTAATGAGATCAGTGCGGAGAAGGTGGATCGGTTGAGTGATTTGATGGCGGAGTTGGAAGGGCTTTAATCTCCGCTGGGTTTGGGTGAGTACATATCCGTTGCTGCGGTCACGGCTACCTATGGTTCCGCCCTTACGGCGGGTCACTTTTGGAAGAGCGCCAAAAGTAACCAAAAACGCTTCGCCCCAACACTCGGCACCTCGCCTAGGCTCGGTGTGCCCTCACTCCGGCTTTGGAGCGTGGGCCGCCGCGATGGGCCATCCTTGGCCCAGCGCGGCTAACCCGGCGTCCTGCCGGGTTACCCACGCTCCAAAGCCTGCGTTCGGCCAGCGTGTTTGACGGGGCGATTTGAGATCAAAAGCCAAAGCGCGGCGGCCTTAGAGCCGTCCGGTTTTTTGTCTGATGTACTGGGTTAAAAATGTGGGAGGGGGCTTGCCCCCGATGAGGGTGGGTCAGTGATACTTGGGTTGACTGACTCACCGCTATCGGGGGCAAGCCCCCTCCCACATTTGGATCTCCATCCAGCAGGTAGACCTCAGCCTGCTTTTGCTCTGCTTTTGCTCTGCTTTTGCTCTGCTTTTGCTCTGCTTTTGTTCTGCTTTTGTTCTGGCTTTTGATCTTGATCCTAGGCGCCCCGTTAACCACGCTGGCCGAGCGCAGGCTTGAATCCGTGGGTAACCCGGCAGGACGGCGGCCCACGGATTCAAGCCTTCGTTCGGGCATACCGAGCCTAGGCGAGGTACCGAGTGGTGGGGCAAGAGCCCTTTGGTTACTTTGGGGCTTTTCCAAAGTGACCCGCCGTAAGGGCGTAACCCATAGCCGCCGTGACCGCAGTAACGGATATGTACTCACCCAAACCCCAAAAAGCGGTCGGCCCGAAGGCCGCCACGGAAACAAGCTCCCTCACCACAAAGAGATTTTTCAGCCTGAAAGTTGTGTAGATACCCATGCCCCGATGGCGTCAGACCAGGCGCCGCTTACTTCGGCCCCATAATCTTCACCAACTTATCCGGCGACGGCGCCCCTTGCTGTTGCTGCAACCCGCCCTTGTCATCCAGATAGAAAATCGCCGGCGTCGCCGACAGTTCCAGCTCATCCATCAACTTCATATTGGCATCGAGCTTGGCTTCGATATCCGCCGGGATCTTGGCCAGCGCCTGCAATTTGCTGCTCTTGCCGGCAGCTTCGTGTTCTTCCAGGGCTTTTTGCGGGTCTTGGGCGGCGAACAGGGCGGCCGACTTGGCGGCGCTGTCTTCGCGGATGATGCCGACCATGATGTGGCGCAGTTGGACCTTGCCGGCTTTTACCCATGGCCGCGCCTGTTCCCAGAACATGTTGCAGTACGGGCAGTTGGGGTCGCTGAACAGGTAGACGATGCGCGGCGCGTTTTTGTCGCCGTCTTGGATCCAGCTGCTTTTTTCCATCTTGGCCCAGACTTCCTTGGCCATCGGCGCGTACACCAGTTTTTCCAGGGGCGCGCTGCTCAGGTCATTGCCTTGGGCGTCGTACAGGTTGCCGGCGATTACGCTCTTGCCGTCGGCGGTCAGGTACAGGGCCATGCCGCGGTTCTGGTATTGCGCGGCGTAGCCGGTGAGGCCGCTGGGGGCGTCGAACTTGCCGAGGATTTTGGCGCCTTTGGCTTCGATCTGTTTGATCGGTGCCGGCCAGTCTTCGGCCTGGGCCAGGGTGGCCGCCAGTGTCAGCGGCAGCAGGGTCAGCAGGTGGCGGAGGCGAGGCATGTCGGTTTCCTTGTGGCGGCAGGGGCGGTGTCGAAGGGTTCCATGGCGCGGGCCAGGCTGGCCTGGGACAACTCGCCCAGATGGCTGTTGATCAGGCGTCCGTCGGCTTGGTAGAACAGCGTGGTGGGCAGGGCCATGGAGCCCACTGCCTGGCCGAGGCGGCCGCTGGCGTCGAACAATACGTTGTCCAGGTTCAGGCCCTGGGTGGCCAGGTAGGTGCTGACGCTTTGCATGCTCTCGGCCTGGTTGACGAACAGGAAGGTCACATCCGGGCGCATGCGCTGGGCACTTTCCAGCACCGGCATTTCACGGCGGCACGGCGGGCACCAGGTGGCCCACAGGTTGATCACCAGCGGACCGCCCTGGTAATCCGCCAGTTGCACGACCTCGCCATTGGCGTTGCGCAAGGTGATGTCCGGCAGGCGTGTGCCTTTTTCATACACGCTCAAGGACAGGCTGGTCATGCCCCAGAACACCAGCCCGGTGATGACCCCGGCGCTCAGCGGCTTGCGCAGCGCCGGGCGACGCCAGCCATAGAGCAGTGCACCGAGGATCAGCGCGACGATACCGGGCCAGGCGAGAAAACCGCCGTCGCGCAGGTCGACCATCTGCAGCCAGTCGTTGCTGTAGTAGCTCCAGTACATCAGTACAAAGCTGACGCGCGCCGCCAGCATGCCCAGCAGGAACAGGCTGAACAGCACCGATTCCGGATTCTCACCGCCACGCTTGGCCACGCGCCAACCCACCAGGGTGGCGAGAATCAACGCGCTGATCAGCAGGATGTGATTCAGGGCGATGGCGAAGGTGCCGATGGTCAGGGTCAGCATCAGAGGGCGTCCCGGGCTTGAGTCCAGCGTTGCAGGAAGGCGGCGGCATCCACTTCGCCGGTGATTCGCTGGGCGCGGCGTTCCTCACCGTCTGGGCCGATCCACACGAAGCTGGGCGGCCCCGGCACTTGGTAGCGGCCCAGCAGTGCGCGGCTGGCGGCATTGTCGGCGGTGACGTCGAGGCGCAGCAGGCGTACATCCTTCAGCGCGTCGAGCACTTCGGGCTTGCCGAACACCTGTTTCTCCATGATCTTGCACGACACGCACCAGTCGGCGTAGTAATCCACCAGCACCCATTGGCCCTGGGCCTTGGCGCTGTCGAGCTGGCTTTGCAGCACGGCGGGGTCATTGAGGGTCATGAAGGCTTCGTGGGCGGTGGGGGCGGCAGTGGTCCGCGAGCCGCTGTAGACCTTCAACGGTTGCCACAGGTCATCGCTGCCACCCGCGGCACCCACCAGCAGCAGGCCGCCCCACAACCCCACGACCACGGAACCGGCGCCGAACAGCATGGCAACCCGCCCGAAATCCTGGGCCAGGCGCCAGCCGCAATAGGCCACGGAGATGGCCAGCGCGCCCCACAAGCCGAGCCACAGGCTTTCGTCGATCACCGGGCGAATCATCAGCACGGCGGTGGCCAGGAACAGGAAGCCGAAGATGCCCTTGAGCACATTCATCCAGGTGCCCGGCTTGGGCAGGAAACGGTTGCCCACGGTGACCAGCAACAGCAGCGGCACGCCAATGCCGATGCCCATGGCGAACAGGATCAGGCCGCCATGCAGGGCATTGCCGCTCTGGGCGATATAGAGCAGTGCACCGGCCAGGGGGGCCGTCATGCAAGGCCCCACCAGCAGGCCGGAGAGGGCGCCGAGCACCCCGGCGCCGACCAGGCTGCCGCCGCTTTGGTTGCGGCTGACGTTATCCAGGCGGTCACGCAAGGCCACGGGCAGTTGCAGTTCAAAAAAGCCGAACATCGGCAGGGCGAGGATCACAAACAACGCGGCGAAACTGCCGAGGATCCATGGGGTTTGCAGCAGCGCGGCGAGGTTGCTGCCAAGCAACGCGGCCAATACGCCCAGTGCGGCATACACCAGCGCCATGCACACCACATAGCTGCTGGCCAGGGCAAAGCCGCGACGTGGGCTGGCGCCACTGCCCACCACCAGGCCGGCGAGAATCGGCAGCATCGGCAACGAACACGGTGCAAATGCCAACAGCAGGCCCAGGCCAAAGAACACCAGCAGGCTCCAGCCCAGGCTGCGCTGCTGCAAGCCGCTGGCCAGGCTCTGGTCCTGGGCTTGGGCGGTCGCGGCGACGGCCGGGTTGCCGCCCAGGTCCACGGTGATCGACTGCGGCGGATAGCACAGGCCCGCATCGGCGCAGCCCTGCCAGCCCAGCTTGACCTGGCCGGTGGTACCGGCGGGAATCTTCACTTCCAGGCCCTGGCGATACACTTCCTGCTCGCCAAAGAACTCATCGCTATGGGCTTCGCCCTGGGGCAGCGCGGGTTTTTCGGCCAGGCCATCGAACTTCATGCGCTGCTTGTACAGGTAATAACCGTCGGCAATCTGCCAATACAGCTGGGTCTCGCCACTTTCAAGACGTTCGGAGGTAAAGGTGAAAGCCTTGCCCACCGGGAGGAAATCGGGTTTGGTCTCAAACGGATTGCCCGGCGCGGCCTGGGCGAACCCTGCGAATAACACCAGCAGAAAGGTAAACAGATGCCGCATGGTCAAGCCTTAGTTCGATGCAAGTGAGGCACACAATGTGTGGCGTTGATTAACCGATGATTAACCGGGCGCTATTCTAAAGTGTAGGGAATATCTGAGCTTGCATCTTTTCACGGCATAATCTGCGCTTAATCCGCTGCACTTTTAATCACCCCATCTTTCATGAAGGGTTCACCATGCACGTACTGGTCTGTGAAGACGACGAACTGATCGCCAGCGGCATCGTGGCCGGCCTCGGTGCCCAGGGCTTTACAGTCGAGCGCGTGGCCACGGCGGCGGCTGCACGGGCGATGCTCAAGGCGGCGACCTTCGACATTATGGTGCTCGACCTCGGCCTGCCCGACGAAGACGGCCTCAAGCTGCTGCAGCAACTGCGCAGCCAGGGCCTGGAGATTCCGGTGCTGATCCTCACCGCGCGGGATTCGGTGACCAACCGCGTCGACGGCCTGCAAGCCGGTGCCGATGACTACCTGCTCAAACCCTTCGACCTGCGCGAATTGGCCGCACGCCTGCAAACCCTGTTGCGCCGGATGGCGGGGCGCAGTGTCAACCTGATCGAGCACGGCCGGTTGACCTACGACCCGAGCAGCCGCGAAACCCTGCTGGGGGGCCAGCCGGTGGACCTGTCCCGGCGTGAACAGGCGCTGTTGCAGGCCTTGCTGCATAACAAAGGTCGGGTGCTGTCCAGCGAACAACTCAAGGACAGCGTCTACGGCTTCAACGATGAATTGGAAAGCAACGCCCTCAACGTGCATATCCATCACCTGCGGCGCAAATTGGGCAACGGCATCGTCGAGACCGTGCGCGGCCTGGGTTATCGCCTCGGCCCGGCAGATGATGGAGAGAATGCTTCGTGAAAAGCCTGCGCCTGCGCCTGACGTTCAAGCTCGGCGCCGCGTTTGTGCTGATCTGGGCCCTGGCGGCGGCCTGGATGCTCAACGACCTGCGCAACCAGATGATGTTCTCCCTCGACCAGCGTTTGGTGGCATCGGCGCGCATGGTGGCGGGCCTGACCGAGCAGATGCCGGGCCTGGCCAGTGTGAGCGGCGGCGCGCATTTCAGTGCCGAGCAACTCAATGTACCGGGGGGTATGGCGTGCCAGGTCAGCTCCTTGCGCGGGGAAATCCTCGCCCGCAGCCATACCACGCCGGATGAGGGCCTGGAGTCGCGCAAGAGCGGCTTTCGTGACCAGGTCATCGACGGTGTGGGCTGGCGCAGTTTTACCCTGTCCCGTGGCGACCTGTTGATCACCACCGCCGACCGTCAGGTGGAGCGCGAGGCCCTGAACCTGTCGATCCTGCTCGCCGCCTCGGTGCCGGTGGGCGTGGCAATGCTTGGTTGCCTGTGCCTGTTGTGGCTGGGCATCGGCCAGAGCCTGCTGCCGCTCAACCGCATGCGTGACGCGCTGATGCGCCGCAGTGCCGACTCCCTCGAACCGTTGCAGATCCACCCGCTGCCCAGTGAACTCAAGCCGCTGCTCGACACCCAGAACCAACTGTTGCAACGCATCGCCAAGACCATCGAACGCGAACGCCGCCTCACCGGTGACGCTGCCCACGAGTTGCGCAGCCCGTTGACGGCGATCAAGACCCACCTGCAAGTGGCGCGTATGACCGAAGGCGCGGCCCGCGACCAGTCCCTGGCCCATGCCGAGGAGGGCGCCGACCGCTTGCATCGCACCCTGGAGCAATTGCTGCTGTTGGCGCGAGTGGAAGGCAGCCTGTCGTTCGACGATGGCTTGCAGTCCAGCGCCGAGGAAGTGGCGCGGCTGGCGATCCAGGACGCGAATGCCGGCGACAATGCGCGTATCGACCTGAACCTGGCGGACAACCTCAGCGAAACCCCGGTGGACATGCCGGTGGGCCTGGCGGTCGCGGCCCTGCGCAACCTGCTGGACAACGCCCTGCGCCACACGCCCGCAGACACACGAGTGGAACTCAGTGTGTTCACCGCCACCGATCAAGTGATCTTCCGCGTGCGCGACCACGGCAAGCAGATTTCCCCCGAAGACCTGCAATACCTCACCCAACGTTTCTGGCGCAATGGCAACAGCGAGGGCTGTGGCCTGGGCCTGGCGATCGTGCAGGCGATCGTGCAGCGCTGTTCCTGCTCGTTGACGTTCGACAGCCAGGTGGATGGCCTGCGCGTCGAGCTGGGTATGCCGTTGCGACGCTGACCGCATTTTCTCATGTGCCAAATAGTTACCGCCCGCTTGAAGTTCAACCCTTCAGGATGGCGGTAATTTTTTTGCGCTTGAACGGGCCGAAAGACTCGGCCTGTATTGAAAAGGACGGTTCTTATGTTGGTCATCGATACCAGTTTCCCAGCCAGGGATTTCAACGAACGTCACGGTGAACCCGTGCGGCAGGTGATCCTGCATTACACCGCGGCGCCTTTCGCCTCCTCCTTGCGCACCCTGACCCGGAACGGGGTCAGCGCTCATTACCTGCTGCCTGATCCCGATGAGCCCGGCTACCGTGCCGCCGGGTATGACGAGTTGCGCGTGTTTCGCCTGGTGCACGAAAACCAGCGCGCCTGGCATGCCGGAGCGAGTTATTGGGCCGGGCGCGATAACCTCAACAGTCGGGCGATCGGCATCGAAATCGTCAACCTGGCCCGGGATGACGGGGGCGTATTCACCTTTCCAGCGTACTGCCAGGAGCAGGTGGCGGTGTTGATTGCGTTGCTTCGCGACATCCTTGGGCGTTATCCGCAGATCGGCCCGGCCGATATTCTCGGGCATTCCGACGTGGCGTACTGGCGCAAGAGCGATCCGGGGCCGCGCCTGCCGTGGCGCGGTTTGTTCGAGGCGGGAGTGGGAGCGTGGTTCGATGAGTCGACGCGGGCCATGTACCAGCGCCGGTTCTGTGTCGGGTTGCCGCCTGAAGTGGAGGTGGAACGGGCATTTCAGCGCTATGGCTATAAGCCGGCGCAGAATCGCCAGGCGTTCGAGCAGCGTACCCGGGCGTTTCAGATGCACTTTCGGGCGCGGGATTATTCTGGCGTGCTGGATGCAGAGACCTGCGCGATCCTGTATGCCTTGAATGAAAAATACCGCGGACTTTGATCTCATCCATCAGTCAACAATCACTGCCCCCTAAATCCTCTTATCGCTGGTGCGTTTCCAGAACAGGAAATCCGTGCGCATGCCCTTGGGCCAGACGCCAACGGATCGGCAGTTTGGTCACCATTATCCGCGTATTGAGGGATCGAGAGATGTCAGTCGCTACCAGCCGTATCGAAGATACCCAGGTGCATGAAACGCTTTATCAGTTCGACGAAAGCCCGCTGCTGGCCCGCCAGCGCCAGCAGGAATCCAACGCCCGCAGTTACCCACGGCGCATCCCCCTGGCGCTCAAGCGCGCCAAGGGGATCTACGTGGAAGATGTGGAAGGCCGCAGCTTCATCGACTGCCTGGCCGGCGCCGGCACCCTGGCGTTGGGGCACAACCACCCGGTCGTGATCCAAGCCATCCAGCAAGTGCTGAGCGACGAATTGCCGTTGCACACCCTGGACCTGACCACGCCGGTCAAGGACCAGTTCGTGCAGGACCTGTTCGGCCTGCTGCCGGCGGAGTTGGCGCGGGAAGCCAGGATCCAGTTCTGCGGCCCCACCGGTACCGACGCGGTGGAAGCGGCATTGAAACTGGTGCGCACTGCCACGGGCCGCAGCACGGTGCTGTCGTTCCAGGGCGGTTATCACGGCATGAGCCAGGGCGCGTTGAGCCTGATGGGCAGCCTGGGGCCGAAAAAACCCTTGGGCGCCTTGCTCGGCAATGGCGTGCAGTTTTTGCCATTTCCTTACGACTACCGGTGCCCGTTCGGTCTGGGCGGTGCAGAAGGCGTGCGGGTCAACCTGCATTACCTGGAAAACCTGCTCAACGATCCGGAAGCCGGGGTACTGCTGCCGGCGGCGGTGATTGTCGAAGTGGTGCAGGGCGAGGGCGGGGTGATCCCGGCCGATCTCGACTGGCTGCGCGGCCTGCGGCGCATCACCGAGCAGGCGGGTGTGGCCTTGATCGTCGATGAGATCCAGAGCGGTTTCGGCCGTACCGGCAAGATGTTTGCCTTCGAACACGCCGGCATCATTCCGGATGTGGTGGTGATGTCCAAGGCCATCGGCGGCAGCCTGCCGTTGGCGGTGGTGGTGTATCGCGACTGGCTCGACACCTGGCTGCCGGGCGCGCATGCCGGGACGTTCCGTGGCAATCAGATGGCGATGGCGGCCGGTTCGGCGGTGATGCGCTACCTCAAGGAGCACGACCTGGCCGGCCATGCGACAGCCATGGGCGAGCGCCTGGGCGAACACCTGCGCATCCTGCAGCGTGACTACCCGCACCTGGGGGATATTCGCGGGCGCGGGCTGATGCTCGGCGTGGAACTGGTGGACCCGGACGGCGCCCTGGATATTCAGGGCCACCCGCCGGTGCATCGCCAGCTGGCGCCGCTGGTACAGCGCGAATGCCTCAAGCGCGGCTTGATCCTCGAGCTGGGAGGGCGGCATGGCAGCGTGGTGCGCTTCCTGCCGCCACTGGTGATCACCGCCGCAGAAATCGACCGCGTGGCCGAGATCTTCGGGCGCGCGCTGGCGGCAGCCGTCGCCAGCCTCTAATTTTTTCGCGTGTTGGTACGTTTCTACAGATATCAGCGCTGCGCGTGGTGCGCAGCCCGCCTTTGAACGATGGAGAACAGCAATGACCTCAGTATTCGACCGCGACGACGTCCTGTTTCAGGTAGTGGTCAACCATGAAGAACAGTATTCCATTTGGCCCGACTACAAGGCCGTGCCGGAAGGCTGGCGCACCGTGGGCAAGAGCGGCTTGAAGAAAGAGTGCCTGGCCTACATCGAAGAAACCTGGACCGATATGCGCCCGTTGAGCCTGCGCCAGAAGATGGACGGCGCTGCACTGGCCTGACGCAAAACCTGCAGTAGGCCGGCCTGTTGTGGTGGGCGGGCCTGTTGTGGCAAGCCCGCTCGCCACAACAAGCTCATCACATTCGTCATGACCTTACGCGTTCTTGCCCTTCTCCAATCCCCCCGCAGCCCCCGTCACCACCTGCACACTCAAGCGCGGCGTGGCCAGGTCCAGCCCGGCTTCATCCAGATGCCGTTTCAGTGACAAGTTGAACGCCCGCGACACTTCCCACTGCTTGATCGGCGCCGTTTTGAACCGCGCGCGCAGGATCGCGCTGCCGGATTCGAAGCTTTCCACGCCCTGGATCTCCAGCGGCGACCAGATATTGCGGCGTTGCAGCGGGTCGTTGCGCATCTTCTGACCGACATCGCGCATCAGCTTGATCGCGTCGTCGATTTCCATGTTGTAGGGGATTGCCACCCGGAAGATCGCGTAGCCGAACTCCCGCGAGTAGTTCTTGATGCTCTTGATCTCGCTGAACGGGATGGTGTGCACGATGCCGTCAATGTCGCGCAGGCGCACGGTGCGGATGGTCAGGCCTTCGACGGTGCCGAGGTGGCCGCCGACGTCCACGTAGTCATCAATCGCCAGGGAGTCTTCGATGATGATGAACAGGCCGGTGATCAAGTCGGCCACCAGCGACTGTGCGCCAAAACCGATAGCCAGGCCGATCACACCGGCACCGGCCAGCAGTGGCGTGACGTTCATGCCCATGTTCGCCAGGGCGACGATGGCGGCGATGATAAAGATGGTGACGAACAGCACGTTGCGGATCAACGGCATCATCGTCTGCGCACGTGCATTGGCCAGGCCTTTGCGCGAGCGGGTCAGGGCGTGATGGATCGCGGTGTCGCTGAGGATCCAGATCAGCCAGGCAAATAGCAGCGTGCCGCCCAGGCCAAACAGCTTGACGCTGATTTCATGGCCATCGCCTTCGGTAAAGCGAATCAGCGACAGGCCCCACACCCGCAGCCCCAGTTCGATAAACACCAGCCACACCACCAGGTGGGCGAGGGTGTAGACGAAGCTTTTCAGGCGCTCGGAGTACAGCGCATGGCGCTTGTGCCCACGTTGCGGCTTGAGCGCATGGCGACGCACCAGGCCGTTGATCACCATGCACAACACCAGCAACACGGTGCACAACAGCGACTGGCGCAGGGCGGTGCTGGTGTCGCCGGCGGAGACGAAGGTGGCGAACAGCGAGATACCCACCAACAGCAGGGCCGGGATGTACCAGAAGGTGCCGATGATCTCGATCGTGTCGCTGAGGGCGCGGCGGGTCAGGCGGCGCGACAGTGGCTGGTTGCGGATCAGGTGGGCGATCGGCCGCCGGAAACGCAGGATAAACACGCCGGTGGACAGTGCGGCCATCACATTGGCGACCGTGGCCGCCGTGTGGGCCAGGTGCTGGCCGAGCGCGGTTACCAAGCGTGGATCACTCAAGGCTTCACCAAAGGCGGCAAAGCTGCCGATCCACCACAGCGGGCGGAACGCCTGACGGCGCAGGATATATAGGGCGCGATGGCGGTGCGGGCCGTCAAGCACGGAGAAGGCAATCACACAGATTGCCGAGAAACAGGTACCGACCACCAAGGCGTAAGCCAGCACCATTGCCAGGGATTTGCCCAGGGACGAGGGCAGCGCGTAGCTCAGGTACACCGTGATCACCAGCGCGATCAGCCAGGGCCCCAGCTTACGCAGGGCGAAGCGCAGCATGTCCCAGGTACGCGGGTGTTGCGGCAACTCCTCGGGCAGGCCGAAGCGCTCGCGTACCCGGTGGCTCAGCCAGATCAACATGGCGGCAAGCAGGCTCCACACGGCGAGGATCATGGCAAAGCCGAAAATGATCGGCAGCCATTCGCTGGCCGGCAGCATCAACGCGCTGAGTTCATCCTTGGCCAGGTCGATTTCATTCGACCAGCGCCCCAGCGGGCTGTCGGCGCCGGAGAACTGCTGCTCCAGGCCCGACAGCGTGCTGCCGATCAGCCCGAGAACGCCTTGTTCGGCGGCGGGCTGGGCTTTCTGGGTGGCGGCCCGCAGCTTCTTCAAGTCGCTCAGCAACTGGGTGCGCTGCTGGTCGTTTTCCAGGGTCTTGATCACCTCGTCCAGCGACTGCCCCAGCGGCACTTCGGCGTGGGGTTGGGTCTTGTTGGTGCTGAGCAGCCCGGGCAAGCCCACCGCTTGGGCGGGCGAGAGCGGCAGCAGCGTGAGCAGGGCGATCAGGAAACAGCAGGGCAGGGCAAACAGACGGGAAAGCACGAGGCGGTCAACCTTGAAAACGACGGGTTGAGCGAGTGTACGAGTGCAATCGTCATTCGGCCAGTTTGGCGAGGATCTTGTACACCACGGTGCCCAGGATCAGCAGCATACCGATCCACATGCCGAATACGCCCAGGGGCTTGTCGCGGAAGTTGAAGCCGACGGCGAGCATGATCATGCCGATCAGAATAGGGATAAGCATGGCGTGGAAAGAGGACATGGAGATCATGGGACGACGGCCTTGTCGGATTGGGAATACTGACAAGTCTAGGTCGGATTGCAGAAGGTGGCGTTGATATGTGTCAGGTTGGATTTCCTGTAGGCGCTGGCAAGCCAGCGCCTACAGGAGGTTTGATCAGGGCAGGTCGTGGCTGGCGTAGAACGCGCCCAACACCCTCACCAAATGCGCCAGGTCATGGCTGCCGCACAGTTCACGAATGGAGTGCATGGCAAACGTCGGCAAACCGATGTCCACCGTACGCACACCCAGGTGGCTGGCAGTGATCGGGCCGATGGTTGAGCCGCAGCCCATGTCGCTGCGCACCACAAAGCTCTGCACCGGCACTTCTTCGGCCATGCACAGGTGGCGGAAGAACCCGGCGGTTTCGCTGTTGGTGGCGTAGCGCTGGTTGCTGTTGACCTTGATCACCGGGCCGGCATTGAGCTTGGGGCCGTGGTTGGCGTCGTGCTTGTCGGCATAATTCGGGTGTACGCCGTGGGCATTGTCCGCCGACACCAGCAAGGATTTCTGGATGGTGCGTACGAATTCATCACCTTCGGGCAGCAGGCGACGCAGGGTCTGTTCCAGCATCGGGCCATCGGCACCGCAGGCCGAGCAGGAACCGACTTCCTCGTGGTCGTTGCACACCAGCACGCAGGTTTCGTCGCTCTCGCTGGTGAGCAGGGCTTGCAGACCGGCGTAGCACGACAGCAGGTTGTCGAGGCGTGCGCCGGCGATGAAGTCGCCATTGAGGCCGATCACGGCGGCGCCCTGGGTGTCGTAGAAGCTCAACTCGTAGTCGAGTACCACATCGGCGTTGAGCCCATGCTCCCGTGCAAGCTGCTCGGTGAGCACGGCACGGAAGTCCACGCGCTCATCACCGGCAAATTGCGCGAGGATCGGCGGCAACTCGGTCTGGGCATTGATCGCCCAGCCCTGGTTGGCTTCACGGTTCAGGTGAATGGCCAGGTTGGGGATGATGGCGATGGGCAGCTTGAAGTCGATCAGCTGGCTTTCGACCTTGCCGTCACGGCGGAAGGTGACGCGGCCGGCCAAGGACAGGTCGCGGTCGAACCACGGCGCCAGCAGCGCGCCGCCGTAGACTTCCACGCCCAGTTGCCAGAAACCCTGGCGCTGCAGCTCAGGCTGGGGCTTGACCCGCAGGCACGGGCTGTCGGTATGGGCGCCGACCAGGCGAATCCCGCCTTGCAGCGGCGAGTGGCGGCCGAGCTTGAAGGCGATGATCGAGGAGTCGTTGCGGGTCACGTAGTAGCGACCGTTGGCTTCGGTGGCCCAGGTCTCGCGCTCGTCGAGGCGCTGGAAACCGGCCGCTTCCAGGCGCTGGGCCAGGGCGGCTGTGGCATGAAAAGGAGTAGGGGAGGCCTTGAGGAAATCGATCAGGCCTTGATTCAACGCTTCGCGCATAAATAGCTCCAGACAGCAATGCGCGGAGTTTACCGTTCGAGGGCGAGAAGTGCACCGCCCCTCCCACATTTACTGTATTTACAGCTTTAGAACGGTGCAGGGCACTCAAAGCGCAAGCGCTCGCCGCTTTGCGGGTGAGTGAAGCTCAGCATGCTCGCATGCAGGCACAGGCGCGGCCACGCAGCCAGGGCCTGTTCGTGGGCATACAAACCATCACCCAGCAACGGATGGCCGATGGATAGCATGTGCACACGCAACTGGTGCGAGCGCCCGGTGATCGGCGTCAGCTCGACGCGGCACCAGTCGCCACAGCGTTCCAGCACTTTCCAGAAGGTCAGCGCGTGCTTGCCGAACTCGTGGTCCACCACATGACGCGGCTTGGTCGGCGGGTCATAGCGCAAGGGTAGGTCGATGCTGCCGCTGTCCAGTTCCGGCTGGCCCCAGGCCAAAGCGGTGTAGGCCTTTTCGGTTTCGCGGTCGTGAAACTGGCGGGACAGTTCGCGATGGGTATCGGCGTCCCGGGCCAGCAGGATGATCCCCGAGGTTTCCCAGTCCAGGCGATGGACGATGCGGGCTTCGGGGTAGCCGTTTTCCTGCAGGCGGGTGATCAGGCAGTCCTTGTTGTCATCGGCGCGGCCAGGCACCGAGAGCAGCAGGGTCGGTTTGTTCACCACCAGGACAGCGTCGTCCTGATGCAGGATATGAATAGTGGACAGCGGCATTAAACAGCCTCGTAACAAACGCCAACGGCGGCTCGACCACCCGGTTCCCGCAAAGGGATCAAGGTGACCGAGCCGCCGTGGCGGCCGCCTGTTCGATCAACGATCAGGCAGGGTGATATTGAGTTCCAGAATCGAGCAGCTGCCGTCGTTTTCAAGGGCGACATGCACGTCATCGTTGCCGATATTGACGTACTTGCGGATCACCTCGACCAGTTCCTTCTGCAAGGCTGGCAGGTAATCCGGGGTGCTGCGTTGGCCGCGTTCGTGCGCCACGATGATCTGTAGACGCTCTTTCGCGACCGACGCGGTGCTTGGCTTTTTGTTGGCGCGAAAGAAGTCGAGAAATTTCATTGTTTAGTTGCCTCCAAAGATACGCTCGAAGAATCCCTTCTTCTTTACATCGAGGAAGCGATGTTCCACGGACTTGCCCAGCAAACGATCGACAGCATCGCTGTACGCCTGGCCGGCGTCGCTCTGGTCGTCGAGAATCACCGGCACGCCCTGGTTGGAAGCCTTCAAGACTGCCTGGGATTCCGGGATCACACCCAGCAGGGTCACGGCGAGGATGTCCTTGACGTCTTCAACACCGAGCATTTCGCCATTGCTAACGCGCTCAGGGTTGTAGCGGGTGAGCAGCAGGTGCTCCTTGATCGGGTCTTCACCTTTCTCGGCGCGCTGGGACTTGCTGGCCAACAGGCCGAGCATGCGGTCCGAGTCACGTACCGAAGACACTTCCGGGTTGGTCACGACGATGGCTTCATCGGCGAAGTACATCGCCAGGTGAGCACCGGTTTCGATACCTGCCGGCGAGTCGCACACTACGTACTCGAAGGTTTCCTTCAGTTCAGCGAGAACCTTGCCTACGCCTTCTTTAGTCAGCGCATCTTTGTCGCGGGTCTGGCTGGCGGCCAGTACATACAGGTTTTCAAGACGCTTGTCCTTGATCAGGGCCTGTTGCAGGTTGGCTTCACCGTTCACCACGTTGACGAAGTCGTACACCACGCGGCGTTCGCAGCCCATGATCAGGTCGAGGTTACGCAAACCGACGTCGAAGTCGACGATGACTGTTTTGTGGCCGCGCAGTGCGAGGCCGGTACCGATAGCGGCGCTGGTGGTGGTCTTACCCACACCACCCTTGCCGGATGTAACCACGAGAATCTTGGCCAAGGTGTTTCACCCCTAAGGAAAAAGGACCTTTCAGTCCCTGAAAAACATCTCTTGGAACTCGCTGCAGGCGGACAGCCCTTGTAGGAAAAAGATGTGGTTTCCGTAGGGGAAACGCCAGCTTTCAATCATTCCTACACAAGTATTGCCGGTTTCGCTGTGCTATCAGAGTCTAGAGATGCTTGGAAAATGCGGCAGTATCCGTTAAAGACGGATGATGTTCAACACATCGCCCGACAGGCTGACTTGCACTGCGGCGCCCCACAGCGGATCACGGCGCAAATCTTCTGAAACCTTGTACTGGCCCGCGATGGACACCAGCTCGGCGGTCAATTGCTGGCAAAAAATGCGGGCCTTGGTATCACCCTTTATGCCGGCGAGGGCTCGGCCGCGCATCGGGCCGTATACATGGATGTTGCCATCGGCGAGAAGTTCCGCGCCGGGACTGACCGAGGCGATCACCACCAGGTCGCCGCCCTGGGCGTAAATCTGCTGCCCACCGCGTACGGGCGCAGTGATTATCTTTGTAGGCTTGATCGTCGGTTCCGGTGGTTTTTCCGGTTTTTTCGTCACCTCTCCGACCAAAGGTTCAAGCGGACGCTCACGGGCGCCGGAGGGCGGCAGTACTGGCAGTTCAATTGCGATGGCTGCGGCAATGTCTTCGATACGGCTGGCGCGAATCGCCAGGGTCCGCAGGCCATGGGAGCGGCACACGCGCATCAGGCCGGGCAGATCGATAGCGCCTTGGCCGGCCGGCAGTTTGTCCAGGGCCAGTACCAGCGGGGCGTTGTTGAAGAAATTCGGCGCCAGGGCAACCTTGGCGGCGAGTTGGCGGTCCAGGGCGTCAAGGTCGTTGCGGGCCAGTTCCAGCACGGTGATGGCGAGCATGCTGCCTTTCAGCTGGAACACGGGATCTTGGTCTAGCGGTTCGGTTTGGCTCATGGTCGGCAAAAAGCGGCTTGTCACGAAAAGTGTCGAGACTTATAACGAGAACACTCACTGGCCGCAAGCCGAGTCGAACCGTTGTAGAATGCGCGGCCCTGTCTTTCCCGGAATCTGTAATGGATCGCCCGCGTTTTCGAGCTGCATTTTTTCACCCGCGTTTTTGGCTGTTATGGCTGGGACTCGGCCTGCTGTGGCTGGTTACCCAACTGCCGTACCGCGTGCTGCTGACCATTGGTCGCCTGCTGGGTGCGGGCATGTACCGTGTGGCCGGCGAACGCCGCCGCATCGCCGCGCGAAACCTGGAACTGTGTTTCCCGGAAAAATCCGCCAAAGAGCGCAAGCGCCTGCTCAAGGAGAACTTTGCCTCCACCGGCATCGCCTTCTTTGAAATGGCCATGAGCTGGTGGTGGTCGCGCCAGCGCCTGGCGCGCCTGGCCCACGTCGAAGGCCTCGAACACCTCAAGCAGGCCCAACTGGACGGCAAGGGCGTGATCCTCATGGCCCTGCACTTCACCACCCTGGAAATCGGCGCTGCCTTGCTGGGGCAGAAGCACACCATCGATGGCATGTACCGCGAGCACGGTAACCCGCTGTTCGACTATATCCAGCGCCGTGGCCGTGAGCGGCATAACTTCGATTCCCTGGCGGTCGAGCGCGAAGACGTGCGTGGCATGCTCAAGCTGCTGCGCGCCGGCCGCGCCATCTGGTATGCACCGGACCAGGACTACGGCGCCAAGCAAAGTATCTTTGTGCCGCTGTTCGGCATCCAGGCCGCTACCGTGCCTGCTACCAGCAAGTTCGCCAAACTGGGCAAGGCGCTGGTGGTGCCGTTCACCCAGGAGCGCCTGGCGGACGGCAGCGGTTACCGCCTGGTGATCCACCCACCGTTGACCGACTTCCCGGGGGAAAGTGATGAGGTGGACTGCCTGCGCATCAACCAATGGGTCGAAGCCTCGGTGCGCGAGTGCCCCGAGCAATACCTGTGGACCCACCGCCGCTTCAAGAGCCGTCCACCGGGCGAGCCCAAGCTGTACGAAAAACGCCGTCGCTGATAGCGACTTTTTCCCATACGGAGTGACGCAATGCGCCCAGCTGAACCGGTTACAGGCTTGATTCTCTCCGGCGGCGGGGCGCGAGCGGCGTATCAGGTGGGGGTGTTGGCGGCGATTGCCGAGCTGTTGCCGCCGGGAGCAGCCAATCCCTTTCCGGTGATCGTCGGCACCTCGGCCGGCGCGATCAATGCGGTGACCCTGGCCAGCGGCGCCATGGACTTCACCGCCGCTATCGGGCGCCTTACGGCCTTCTGGCAGGGCTTTCGCAGCCACCTGGTGCTGCGCAGTGACTGGCCTGGGGTGATCCGCCAGGCGAGTCGCTTCCTCATCCACAGCCTGCTGGGCATCGGCGCCCAGGTACCGGTGGCGTTGCTCAACAGCTCACCGTTGCGCGACCTGCTGCACGAGCGGTTGAACCTGGATGGCATCGACGAGGCTATCCGCCACAAGCATTTGCACGCCGTGGCGGTGACGGCCTTCGGCTATGAGTCCGGGCAGGCGGTTACCTTCTATCAGGGTGGCGGCACCATCGATGCCTGGCTGCGCCATCGACGTATCGGCGTGCCGACGCAACTGACGGTTGATCACCTGCTGGCCAGTTCGGCGATCCCCTTGCTGTTTGCCCCGGTGAAACTCGACCAGGAATATTTCGGCGACGGCGCGGTGCGCCAATCCGCCCCCATCAGTCCGGCGCTGCACCTGGGGGCGACCCGTGTGCTGGTGGTGGGCGTCAGCGGCAACCCACGGGGCAATGAGCCGGCGGTGCAACGTACCTACACCGGCCAGGAGCCGACCCTGGCACAAATCGGTGGGCATATGCTCAACAGCACGTTCATCGACAGCCTGGAAAGCGATATCGAACTGCTGGAGCGTCTGAACCAGTTCAGTCATCACCAGCCCGCCGACAGCGCGGCCCGTGGCCTGGCACCGGTGGAAGTGCTGGTGATTGCGCCAAGCCAGCCGATCGATGAAATCGCGGCAAGACATCGGCAGGAATTGCCGGCGGCGTTGCGGTTGTTCTTGCGTGGGCCGGGGGCGACCAAGACGAGCGGGGCGGGGGTGCTGAGTTACTTGCTGTTCGAGGCGGGGTATTGCAGCGAGTTGATTGAGTTGGGCAGGAAAGATGCGCTGGCCAAGCGCGAAGAGATCATGCGGTTTCTGCGCCTGCCGCCTATCTGAATGTGGGAGGGGCTTGCTCCCGATAGCAGTGTGTCAGTCAACAAATATAGTGACTGACACTTCGCTATCGGGAGCAAGCCCCCTCCCACGTTTGTCTTGCATTGGCTTTTAGAAGTGGTACTTGACCAGGAAGCTCGCCGTGTCCTGGTTCGTCTTGAACGCGCCCGAATCCTCGATCCCGTACTTGTTCTTCCAGTAGTCGTATTCAAAACCTACATACAACTGCTTGTCGCCCCAATGCAGCGCCTTGCCCAAGTCGTATTTGACCTGTGGGTTGAAGTGCAGGTTGGCGTGGTAAGTGCCACGGGCGTTCTTGTCGTTGTCCACCACCCAATCCATAAAGCCGTCGATCAGGATGTCGGAGTTGCCCACGGGGAGGGTGTACGCCCATACCGGGGTGATCTGCCACACACCGTCACCCGGGCGATTGCCTTCGGTCTGGCGCTGGTAGAAGTTCAACTGGAAGTAGTCGAAGCCAGGGACGTTCAGGTCAAAGCCAGGGCCGAGCAGGTACGACTCGTTGTCGCCTTCGCCGAACTCATACGTGAAGGCCAGCAACACATCCTTGATCGGGCCGAAGGACAGGTCCTGGTCGAAAATCTTACCGAACGACAGTCGCGGGCTGATCTCACCGTAATATGTGCTTGGGCCGACGTTGCCGTCTTCCTTGCCGTTGTAAAAGATGCGGTCGACGAAGACGAAGTTGTCGCCGTACTTCCAGGCATCGGCATGTTCGAACGTGACGGTTTGCTGGATCTGTGGGTTGACGGTAAAGCTCTTGCCCCACAGATACGTCAGGCTGTTGTTCTGCCACTGCAACAAGTCACCGGCCACGGCCTGGCCGCCGGCCAGCAGGGATCCCGCCAGCATCAGGCCTTTGAACATAGGTTTCATTCGGTTGCTCCCGAGTTAAAGTTTTATGGTTTTTCTTCTGCACAGGCGCTCTGGTGTGGCGCCTTTGGGTGGTTATAAAAGTGGTCTGAATGGTCAGCTTTATTGCTACAGCAAGACCCGCGCCAAGGCGGCAAACAACCGTCAATTCAAGCGGGCGCGGAGAATACTGGCTCCCACGTCAGGGCTCAAGTGCGCCGTTACAGCGCGCACAGGGCGACAATGGGGCATGCCTCAGGTGTGGGCGGGGTCGACTACGGGGCGCTCAGCGCCGCCGAGAATATTGAACAGGATATTCAGCGATAGCGCGCTGAGGGTGGCCATGGCAATCCCGCTGTGGGTAATCGGGCTCATCCACAGTGGCAACTGTGCGAAGAACTCCGGGCGCACCACCGGGATCAGGCCCATGCCGATGCTCACCGCCACCAGCAACTGGTTGCGACGGTCGGCGATGTCTGCCTCCTGGAGAATCTTGATACCGGTGGCCGCCACCATGCCGAACATGGCAATCGCCGCACCGCCGAGCACCGCAGGTGGAATCGACGCCACCAGGTACGCGGCCTTGGGCAGCAGGCTGAGCACGATCAGGAAGGCACCGGCCATGATCGTCACCGAGCGGCAGCGCACGCCGGTCATTTGCACCAGGCCGATGTTCTGCGCGAAGGAGGAGTGAGTGAAGGTGTTGAAGAACCCGGCGAAGAACGACGCACCGGCATCACACAGCAAGCCACGGCGCAGCATTTTCGGCGTGACGTCCTGGCCGGTGATCTTGCCCAGCGCCAGGAACATCCCGGTGGATTCGACAAAGATGATCACCACCACCAGGCACATCGACAGGATCGGCGCCAACTCGAACTTCGGCATGCCGAAGTGCAGCGGCGTCACCACTTGCACCCACGGCGCGTGGGCCAGGCCGCTGAGGTCGACCATGCCGATGGCCCCGCACAAGGCGTAACCCAGGCCCATGCCGATCAGCACCGAGATATTCACCCAGAAGCCGCGCATGAAGCGGTTGATCAGCAGAATGGTGGCCAGTACCAGGGCGGCAATCGCCAGGTAAATCGGTGAGCCGAAGGTGGCGGCTGCGCTGCCGCCACCGGCCCAGTTCACGGCCACAGGGAACAGCGACAGGCCGATGGCGGTGATCACGGTGCCGGTCACCAGCGGCGGAAAAAAGCGCACGATCCTGGACATGAACGGCGCGATCAGCATGCCGAAGAACCCGGCGGCGATGGTGGCGCCGAAGATGCCCTGCAAGCCGATACCGGGCATACCGGCCATGGCGACCATGCTGCCGACGGCGGCGAAACTGGCGCCCATCATCACCGGCATGCGGATGCCCACCGGGCCGATGCCGAACGACTGCGCCAGGGTGGCGATGCCGGCTACCAGCAGGTCGGCGTTGATCAGAAAGGCGATTTCTTCACGGCTCAGACCGGCGGCCTGGCCAATGATCAGGGGGACGGCGACGGCGCCGCCGTACATCAGCAAGACGTGTTGCAGGCCTACCAGAATCAGTTGCAAGAGGGGCAGCCGCACCATGGCGGGCGCGGCAGGAATCTGCGGGTCGACTAACTCGGTCATGCAACACCTCGGATCTTTTTATTGTTGTGTTGTGTGGAACGCAATCTCTAAATCACTGCAGTCCCCTGTGGGAGGGGGCTTGCTCCCGATTGCGGTGGTTCAGTCACTGATGTTTTAAATGACACACCGCTATCGGGGGCAAGCCCCCTCCCACATTGGAACTATGTGAATCTGTTAGTTGGTACGCGCCCCCTGGTTGATCCAGGTGCCAATCAAATCCCGCTCCTGCTGGGTCATCTGGGTGATGTTGCCCAACGGCATGATCTGGCTGGCCACCGCCTGCGCCTGGATACGCGCCGCCTGTTGCTGGATCTGCGCCGGAGTGTCGAACATCACCCCGGCCGGCGCGGTGCTGAACAGCGGGCTGGTGGGCTTGGCCGAATGGCACACGGCGCAGCGTTCCTGGATCACCCCGTGGACCTTGTCGAAATCAATCGTCGCCTGGGCGGGCGCAGGTGCGGCAGCAGGTTCGGTCGCCGCAGGCGCGGCAGGTTTCAAGCCGCCGCCCAATGCGGTTTCCGGCAACGGTTGGTACTCGATGGCCGCAGGTGCCTTGGCAATCGGTTCGGCCGGCTTGGGCCCGGTCACATACGCCAGGCAAATCATGGCCAACGCACCCACCGGCAAGGTCCACGCATACTTCTGGCTGTTATGCCGAGTGTTGAAGTAGTGCCGCACCAACACCGCCGCCACCGCGATACCCGCCAGGATCAGCCAGTTGTATTGGCTGCCGTAGGTGCTCGGGAAGTGGTTGCTGATCATGATGAACAGCACCGGCAGGGTGAAGTAATTGTTGTGCCGTGAACGCAGCAGACCCTTGGCCGGCAGGGCCGGATCGGGTGTGCGGTTCTCGGCGATCGCCGCCACCAATGCGCGCTGCGCCGGCATGATGATGCGGAACACGTTACCGACCATGATGGTGCCGATCACCGCACCCACGTGCAGGTACGCACCACGACCGCTGAACACTTTGCTGAAACCGTACGCGGCGGCAATCAACAGCACGAACAGGATCAAGCCGAGCAGGGCAGGGCGTTTGCCCAGGGCCGAGTCGCAGAGGAAGGAGTAGATGAACCAGCCGGCGAACAGTGAGCCGATGCCCAGCAATACGCCTTCGCTGCCACTGAGGCTGCTGCCGGGGGCGAGCAGGTACAGCGTCGGGTTGAGGTAGAACACCACGCACAGCAGCGCGACGCCCGACATCCAGGTGAAATAGGCCTCCCATTTGAACCAGTGCAGGTTGTCCGGCATGGTCGGCGGGGCCAGTTTGTATTTTTCCAGGTGGTAGATACCGCCACCGTGGATCGCCCACAAGTCACCGGACAGGCCGTCCTTGGGGTTGACACGGTTGAGGTTGTTTTCCAGCCAGACGAAGTAGAACGAAGCGCCGATCCAGGCGACGCCAGTGATCATGTGAACCCAGCGCACGCTGAGGTTCAGCCATTCCAACAGATGTGCTTCCACAGTCTTTACCTCTCGCCTGTCACCCTTGTTGTCGGGTGATCCGGCCTTCTCTTATTGGTGGGGGGCGAGGATCAACCGCTCATCCTCTTTGAAAAAATGCTCATCGCAGTTATTGCCTGTGCCACTGCGATCAACCACCAGGAAGTCATCCCGCTTTTCGATCGTCAGCACCGGGTGGTGCCAGACGCCGCGATGGTAATTAATGCCCTGCCTGCCGTTGGTGACGAAGGCGCGGACCAAGCCTGATACAGGTGCATCGCCAAGTGGCGCGACCACGATCAGAAAGGGGTTGCCGAGCAGCGGAATGAAGGCCTGGCTGCCCAGCGGGTGTCTCTCCAGCATGCACACGGTCAGCGGCATATCCAGCGCGTCGGCGCGGAAGATGCTGATGATCGCGTTGTCTTCAGGCTGTGCGGTTTCTACCGTTGCCAGCTTGTGAAAGCGCATGGTCGACCCGTTGTTGATCATGAAGTGATCGCTGCCGTCGGTTTCGATAACGTCTCCGAAAGGGGCGAAGGCTTCTTTGGTCAAGGGTTCGATCATCAGTGTGCGCATGGCTGTCTCTTATCCGAATTCTGTGTTGTGTCATTCAGTTCCTGTGGCGAGCGGGGCAAGCCCGCTCGCCACAGGGATTCACTGCTTACTTCGAAACTTTACCCAGTACACGCAGGCGGCTCACACCGCCATCCGGGAACACGTTCAAGCGGATGTGGGTAATCGGGCCCAGTGCCTTGATCTGCTCGGCGAAGGTGTGTTCGGCGTGCATCTCGAGTTTCTGTGCCGGCAGCAGTTCGCGCCAGAACAGCGATTGGGTTTCGATCTGGCTGTCGGTGCCGCCCTTCACGAAGGCGCCCTGGATCGAGCAGGTGTCCGGGTAGTTGCCCTTGAAGTGCAGGGTGTCGACGATGATTTTCTCGATTTCGCCGGGGTGGCCCAGGGCGACGATCACCCAGTCATTGCCTGGCGTGCGACGACGGGCGGTTTCCCAGCCATCACCCATGTTGACGCCACGGCCGGGGTTGAGAATGTTGCTCATGCGCCCGAAGTGCTCGTCGGAACACGCCAGTGCGCGGCCACCGTTCAGTGCTGCCGCCAGGTCGATCTGTTCGTTGTCGCCCACTGCCGACCAGTCGCGGAACGGCACGCCGTACACACGCAGACGGGCCACGCCGCCATCCGGGTAGATGTTGAAACGCAGGTGGCTGAACGCCTGGTCGTTGCTGATCTCGTGGTAGTGGTGGCTGTTGCCTTGCAACTCGACGGCCGACAGGACTTCTACCCACTGGGTATTGTCGTCAGGCTCGCCCGAGGCCAGGAAGCAGGCTTCCAGGGAGGCCGACGGCGGGTAGTTGCCGGTGAAGAATGAAGTGTCGATGTCCACGCCCTTGATCGAGCCCGGTACGCCCAGTCGGATCACTGCGCTGTCGTAGCCTTCGAAGCGCTTGCGGCGTGACTCCCAGCCGTCCATCCACTTGCCGTTGTCATCGAAAACGCCCTCCTTCCACACGGCCGGGGTCGGCTGGAACAGGCGGTTGGCGTCGGCGAACCAGTCATCCGTCACGGAGATGATCTTGGTGCCCAGGCGGGCGTCGGCCAGGTTGACGAACTTCTCGAAGGGTACGGCGTAAGCTTTCATTCTTCTTGTCTGCCTTAAATAGAGTGGCTGGGGATGGTCGTTTAGAGGGTCAGTAAACGGAACAACGCGATCTTGTTGATCTCGGCCAGTGCGCAGTTGAACTCAGCGTCTACCGAGTTGTGAATGCGCGTTTCGAATGCGGCCAGGATCTGATGCCGGTTGCTGCCTTTTACCGCCATGATGAAGGGAAACTTGAACTTGGCCTTGTAGGCATCGTTCAGCTCGGTGAAGCGTGAGAACTCTTCGGCCGTGCAGTGGTGAATCCCCGCGCCAGCTTGCTCATCGGTGCTGGCTTGGGTGAGTTGGCCCTGGACGGCAGCTTTGCCGGCCAGGTCCGGGTGAGCGTTGATCAACGCCAACTGACTGGTGTGATCCGCGCTCAACAAGATGTCGCTCATGCGCTGGTGCAGGGTTTCGATCTGGTCGATCGAGGCGTCCTGGCCCAGGTCATAAGCCTTTTCGGCCACCCACGGCGAATGTTCGTAGATGTCGGCGAAGGCGTTGACGAAGGCGTCGCGGCTCAAGGTCGAGGGTTTCAGGGTCTGGAAGGTGCTCATTTGGCCGCTCCCTGAAAAGGGTGTACGTCATGCCAGTGGCGGGCGATGTCGACGCGGCGGGTGAACCACACCTGTTCGTGGCCTTTGGCGTATTCGATAAAGCGCTTCAACGCGGCCAGGCGCGCCGGGCGGCCGATCAGGCGGCAGTGCAGGCCGATGGACAACATTTTCGGTGCCTCGCTGCCTTCGGCATACAGCACGTCGAAAGCGTCCTTGAGGTACTCGAAAAAGTCATCGCCCTTGTTGAAGCCCTGCACCTGGGTGAAGCGCATATCGTTGGTGTCCAGGGTGTAGGGGATCACCAGGTGCGGCTTGCCGTTGGGCGTGTTGGGTTCCCAGTAGGGCAGGTCGTCGTCGTAGGTATCGCAGTCGTAGAGGAAGCCGCCTTCCTCCATTACCAGCCGCCGCGTGTTGGGGCCGGTGCGCCCGGTGTACCAGCCCAACGGGCGTTCGCCGGTCAGTTCGGTGAGGATGCGGATGGCTTCGAGCATATGCTCGCGCTCCTGGGCCTCGTCCATGTATTGGTAGTCGATCCAACGGTAGCCGTGGCTGCAGATCTCGTGGCCGGCTTCAACCATGGCGCGGATCACATCCGGATGGCGCTGGGCCGCCATGGCCACGGCGAAGATGGTCAGCGGAATGTCGAATTCCTTGAACAACTTGAGGATGCGCCACACGCCGGCACGGCTGCCGTATTCGTACAGCGACTCCATGCTCATGTTGCGCTCGCCTTGCAGCGGCTGGGCCGAGACCATTTCCGAGAGGAAGGCTTCGGACTCTTTGTCGCCATGCAAAATGTTGCGTTCGCCGCCTTCTTCGTAGTTGAGTACGAAAGACAGCGCAATGCGTGCGTTGCCCGGCCAGTGGGGGTGAGGAGGGTTACTGCCGTAACCGATCAGGTCGCGTGGGTAGTCAGCGCTCACTGCAGTCTTCCTTCTTGTTCGTGGTAGCAAGTGTGTGGCGGCCAGCGGAAAGACTGGGTGGCGTCACAGCGATGGGCTGATTGTATACAACTTAATGCTCACTTTGTAAGTCTGCATTTCCGCATTTTTTCCAGGTGCTTGGCTCAATTTAGTACTGCAAGAAACTTGCCCAGTTGGTCAGCAAACGGACAAAAGGTCTTTAAAAAGCAAGGCTTGCTGGGAAATCGCGTAGAGGATCGAGCCGCCGCAGGGTGTGCAAAACTTTGTGATTTTTATTGTGTACAATTTTTGTTAAAAGTGTCTTAATCGATGCGTCAACGGCTTTTTCATGCCCCGTATAGGTGCAGCCTATTTCACTTCATGCAAGGGAGCCCCGCCCCATGGGACGACTGACCACACACGTGCTGGACGCCGCCCACGGCTGCCCCGGCAGCGCCATCCAGGTTGAGCTGTACCGCGTCGAAGGCGCGCAGTTGGAGCTTGTGAGTACCGCCGTGACCAACAGCGACGGGCGCTGTGACGCGCCGCTGTTGCAAGGCGAAGCGTACCGCAGTGGCGTGTACCAATTGCAATTCAGCGCCGGTGACTACTATCGCGCCCGTGGCGTGCAATTGCCGGAGCCGGCCTTCCTCGACGTCGTGGTGCTGCGCTTTGGCATCAGCGCCGAGCAGGATCACTACCACGTGCCCCTGCTGATTTCGCCTTACAGCTACTCCACCTATCGCGGTAGCTGAGTCGTCACCTCGCTTCACACCCCCAAAGCTCTTCGTTGGTTTTTCGCCCGCCCACACTGCGGGCTTTTTTTTGCATGTCAGAGCGTTCAATTATCTAGCGCCTCCTGAGGGAATGGGCTGCATAGGCTAGGTGTTTTCCACGATGAAGATACCGCCGTGACCTCACCTGACGATTCCGATGTACCTGACAACGATGCGTTGCAGGCCATGCGTACCGAACTGACACGGCGGATCAACGCCAGTCCTCATCCCAGCCTCTTGATCAATCGGCTCGTCGGCGTCGACCTGCGTTGTGCCGAATCGGCGAAATGCCAGGCGCGACTGATCCTTAGAGCCCCCAGGGTGCTGCGAGTAATCCGCGCCGAGTTGCGCCAGGCCTTTGATCTGGACCCCGATACCCTGCTGTTTACCGAACCCAAGCCGCCGGCCGCGGCACAAAAGATCGACAGTTTGACCGACCGGGCGTTACGGCTGCTGGTCTTGCCGTCGGTGCCGATCAACCTCAATCAGTTTACGGTCGTCAGCCTCAAGGCCGACCCGTCCCGCCGTTTGCCGTTTTCCCCCCTGGAGGCGTTGCGGCGTGTCATTGGGCTGAATCTGCTGGCTCGGCTTACCCACGTGCAGGGCGCGTATTGGCAGGCATTGGAGCCGGGTTCCTGGCTGACCCGCAAAGAGCGCTGGGTTGAACTGCACAAGCAGCTGTTCGCCGACCAGGCCTTTGTGGCGCGGCACTTGAACGAGCTGTCGAACGCCGGGGCGCTAATGGTCCAGGCGGTGGTGGACGCGCCGACGGTCGAGGCCCGCCAGCGCGCGGGCGGGCCGTTGGCCAGCGTCCAGGCGTGTGAGCTGATGTGGCCCGGCATGGGGCCACGGCTGATGCCGATTCCCGGAGCGCTGCATATTTATCGTGAGGGCGACCCGACGGAGGCGCCCCATGTGATGTATCTCCCGGGCGCAAATCGCACGTTCTACGAGTACCCATCCTTTGCTCGCATGCAGTGTGGCCTGTTGGCGCTGATCAATGGCGCGCTGTTCGACGATCTCTGGCAGTGCCTGCCACTGCGGCGTCGGCACGAGGTGTGCGGGCCCGCCGCTGTCCTCGCGGCTGCTCGCGGCTTGGCGTTGCGCGGCGATGCGTTGACGTTCAGCGCGCAGGCAGTGCTGGAGGGGCAATGGGAAAATGAGTTGGCCTGTGCGGTGTCTGTTAACCTCGCGCAGGTGTTTTCCAGCGGGCACCTGCCACCGACGATCAGCGCAGCCCCTTTCCTCACCTACATAGAACGCGGCAGGCAACACTGGGTGGGCAAGGCTCGCCTGGGAAATATTCGCCGTGAGTTGCAGGGCTGGGATGTGCATCGGCGGCGTGAGGAAATCACTTTCGCCAGTACCGCACCCACGTTGGCGGTGAACACCGTACTGCAACAGCTCAAGCGTTATGAACAAGGCCTGATGTCGCTGCTCGACCCGCAGGATCCTTTGGACGACCCGCAGGCCTTTCGAGACTTCGTGGCGCTTGAGGCGCAGTGCAAGGGGCCGGCGGACTCACTGCGCGCGCTGTTGAAGAATGCGCAGTTGCAACTGTTCCAGGCGGCCTTCTGGAAAGCGCGTCCCGACGGAAAACAGAGACGCCTGGGCACGGTTATCCGCGCGTGGACTGACACGCTGCGTTGCGCGATCCAGTTACAGCACCGACTCGGGTTGATTGGCATCGACGCTCTGAATCTGCTCGTCGAGGTGCTGGACAAGCCGCTGGCCAGCAGGCGCCAGGGCAGTGACTGCCGCGTGCTTGGCGTGCGGTTGGGCAATGGGACTGACGCCACGTACCCGCTGCACAGCGTGTTTGCGGTCACCCGGGCAGCGGCGGTCCGTGATCACGGGCAGCGGGCTCCTGTGGTGCTCTGCGCTTTCGGACGGGAGGGCGGCGTGGCCACCTTTAGCCGCTTGGGGGCGTTATCCCGCAGCATCAAGGCCAGTCTCGGCAGTCGGGATGGGTCGATGTTATGGCGCTATGTCGATCGGCCGGATCGCAACGCGGTGCGTGAGCATGTCGGCCGTCAAACCTTGGTGGTGGGGTACGACCCCATCGAGGGCAACCCCGTACTGCTTGCGCTCAAAAGGCTGGTCAAGGGGTATGTCAGCCTGCAACGCGGTATCAATGACCTCGCGAGTATTTTCAGTGAAACCCAGGATGCCCAACTGAGCCGCCTGTTGTTGGCGGTCGAGTTGGAGGAGGGCCTCAGCGCACCCGTCAACGCTGCGCTGATTCAAGCACGGGCGCATTTCGACCTGGTACGTAAAGCCGCAGGTGCGAGAAAAAAGTTGCCGCTGTGGCTGGCCAAGGCGGCAGTGGCCCAACGTAACCGCTTCAAACATTTGCAGAGCCGCTACCTGGGCAATACGTGGGCTTTTGAAGAGGGCCTTAGGCGGCGTTTGCCTGATCTGCAAACCTTTGCCCGCAGTGCCTTGGTCGCCCGCCTGCGCGAGGATGGCCTGTATCCGAAACTGGACATCGACACCCCCTTTATCGAGCTGCCGGACCAGGTCGATGGACGGTTCTGCGGATGGGATAGCGCCTGTCCGGTGGGGGACCGCAACGAGATCCTGACCCCCAGCACGCAGCGCAGATCCTTCAGCCTGCTGCAATTGGTGCTGCATAACCTGGACCCACAAATGATGCCCACCTGGTGGCGTTTCCGCTACGGGCGCTATCTGCAGGCGGCCTGGAAACAGCTGCTGGGCACACATTATCTGGTCAACATGGTGTCGTCGCTGGATGTAGGAGGCCGCTACGAGGCGCTGATCAACAAGGTGTTTTATCCGCCGCCTGCTGGTGAGTCCAGTGACGGTGACGCGCGTGTCCCGCAATTGCTCCAGCGCGCTTTGCTGACCGGCACCGATGTTCATCTGTATTCGGCGATTCAACAGGGGCTGACAGCGAATGCGCAGAGCCTTTTCAATACCGCGATGGCAGCGGAAACTCCCGAACACCTGCGTAAAAACGGCCATCAATTGCAACTCTACGTGGTTCATCTGGTGGGCCACACCCTGCAGCACGATCGCTACATCGGCGGAATCCTGGTGATCCACGACCTGTCTTCCCTGCTCTGCGTGGTCTACTGGCCGACTGCGCCGGATACCGTCAACCTCACGGAGCATGTCAGCCTGCAGCACGCCAGGGAGTACCTGAACAGCATGGGCGCGCGGCCTGATAATGTCGCGGCACTGGCCCGTCATGTCGCGCCCGGCTGGGCGTTTGAAGCCATTACTCATCATCCCGGCCCACTGGGCGGGGCGCCGGTATCGTTCGGCCTGGCCTTTCTAAACCCTGAATATGCGATGTCGCACGGGGTCTGGCGCGGCGCCGAGTTCGTGCGCTCATTCACCATTAAACACCGGTTGCCCACTGCGCTTGTCGAGGAGATCGAAAAACAGATCCATGAGCAGATTGCCAGCGATTCCCTGAACTGGCTGGCCCTGGTGCCTACCTCACACTGCGATGCCAGGGCCTTGTTGTATCACGCACGGGTACTGGACCTGCACCATCAGGCCCAGGCCAACAGCAATTCCGGCAAGACCCTGGAAAAGTACCGAGAGCTGCGGCTGGAAGAGGAAAAGGATACCCGCCGGCGCGCATTGGTATCTGTTTTTTCCCCCCTGTTCGGGTTGGTTAACCAGTTGTATGAGTTGCTACTGACCTCGCGGCGTTATCACCACAGTGGTGAGGGGCGCGACGCGGTAGATGTGGTTTTCGGCACGCTGTTCTTGAGCATAGAGCTTTTGCTGACCTTCGTTCCCGGCCCCAAACCGAAGCCGGGCGCTGTGGTTCGTCCATGGCGGCGTTCGCTCGATGTCGGCTTGAATCGTATCCACCGCTCGGCGGCCATCCAGCCCGGCCGGGTTTCCCGCCTGCCCAAGTCGCCATCGATGGTCACCCGGCTCAAGCCCGTGGAGGGCTTCAGGGGCCAGGGTGTGCCAGCGGACGCCGTCGCGTTGAGCGGGCTGGGCGAGCAGGGCATTTACGTTGCGCGCGGCGAGCATTTCATTGTCGAAGGTACGCATCACTTCCCGGTATACCGCCGTGGCGATGAGGGGTTCTTTCGCCTGAAGAACAAGACGACACCGGGGGCGGATGAGCTGATTCTGACGATTTATTCCCCCGGTGAATGGCTGCTTGGGGCAGATGCACCCGTGGCTGGACCGAGTTCGGGGGTACTGAGCCCGTTGCGAGCGCTCGCCCAGCCGGCGGACTGGCACCCCCCCATTGCGCGCAATGCGACGGAAAATCGCATTCGCCAGTCATCCGCGCCCGCCAATTATTGGTCCGACTGGCGAATCCAGGTGCCCGAGAATCAATCGTTGGGTAGCTCGGCTTACGGTGTGTTTCATCTTCATCAGGAAGCTCCAGGGTTTCCCTACGATGCCATCTACGTGGGGCCGAGGTATGACACGCCAACGCACTCGGGGATCGGCTATTACCGGTTGCTGCACCAAGGCGAGCATGCGCCGTTGGACAACATCGCGTTTATCGCCAGGAACGAACCGCTGGTTTCAAAGGCTCACGTAGACATCGAGCGTTGGACAGGTACAGCGCTTGGAGAGCAGCCGATTCCGGTCTCGCGCACTTCATCGGGTCAATGGCAGTTGCATGCGCCGCTCTTCGATGGGCCGCTCGAGCCATTGATCGGCAGGGCTTTTCCGACCATGACCAGCAAGAGCCGGGAGTTTGCGCTCGCAAGGGTCATTGAGTTGGCAGACGCTTCTCGCTCGGTAACGGCCAGTCATTTGCTTAACCTGCGTGCAACGCTGGACGACTGGTTGACCCCAAACCCCGTGAGGCTTGGTCAGACGGATGATTTACTGAAGTTGTTGCGGCCCACTGAAAGGAGGGGCGCCAATTTACTTATCGGTTACGAAGGCAAGGCGCCCGGCTTTACCCGTGTCGATTTCAGGCCGGATGTAACGTTGGAGCCGAGGCTCAGAACCGAGAGCAAGCAACTCGCGCCGCAGCGCAGTACCGCGCAGCAGGCGGCAGTCAAGGCCGTGCTGGAAGGGCAGGGCTTCAGTCTTCACGAATGGCAGGTGCGGCGCGGAACGATACGCCCTAATGAATTGATAGCGACTCATCCCCGTTCGAACCATCTGTACTACATGACGTACCAATGGCTTGAGCGAGGGGCCATTCAGTTGAAAACGAAACTCTCGGATAAGTGGCTCAACACGGCAATCCAATCCCATAAGGATTCCGTGCTGGCCGCGACGGTCCAGGGGGCTCTGGATGAACAACGCCTGGTCCGGATCGTCACCGGCGTTCAATGGCCCAGCCTGGGAAACGTGCCGCCCACGGTTTACTTTGTCAAAGTGAACCCGCTCTGACTTTGATCAGCGAGACGACGCCGGCACAGCCGAACAGGGCGGCACTGACACGGTTGAACCAGCTCTGGCCCGAACCGCTGCGCAGGTACCGCGCAGCCCCATGGGCGCCCAGGCCATAGGCCAGCTTGCACAGCAGGTCGAGCAGGGTCCAGGTGGCGATCATGATCAGCAATTGCGGCAGGAAGGGTTGCTGGCTACTGAGGAATTGCGGCAGGAAGGCGGCGAAAAACAGGATGTCCTTGGGATTGCTGGCCCCCAGTACAAAGGCGCGACCGAACAGCGCGCGAAAACGCGGCACCGGGGCCGCTTCCGGAACCTTCGCGCCCTGGGACGGCAGGCGCGATTGCTGCCAGCTCTGCCAGGCGAGGTAGAACAGGTACAGCGCACCGACAATCTTCAACGCGCTGAAGAGTTGTTCCGAAGCGAGCAGCAATGCGCCCAGGCCCAGGGCCGACGCGCTCAGCAGGCAGATCGAGGCGATCACTCCGCCGAGAAACGCCGGGTAGGAGCGGCGCAGGCCGTAGTTCAGGCTGTTGCTGATCATCAGCAACGACAGCGGCCCCGGGATCAGGATCACCACCAGCGCAGCGCCGCTGAACAGCAGCCAGGTTTCCAGACTCATTGCATGCTCCTTTTCTATAGAAAGACGAACTTGGCGATAAAGATCGCGCACAACACCCACAGGCTTACGGAAATCTCGCGGTACTTGCCGGTACCGGCCTTGAGCGCCACATAGGTGATAAAGCCCAGGGCGATACCGTCGGCGACCGAGAAGGTCAGGGGCATCATGATCGCGGTCACGATGGCCGGGATGCTGTCGGTGGCCTCATCCCAATTGATGTGGGCCATGCTCGCCATCATCAGCATCGCCACGTAGATCAGCGCGCCTGCGGTGGCATAGGCCGGAATCATCCCCGCCAGCGGCGCGAAAAACATCGCCGCTACAAACAACACGCCGACCGTTACCGCCGTCAACCCGGTACGGCCCCCGGCGGCAACTCCGGCAGCGCTTTCCACGTAGCTGGTCACCGGCGGCACACCCACCATGGCGCCGAACACACTCGAAGCGCTGTCGGCCTTCAGGGCGCGGGACAGGTTATCGATCTTGCCGTCGGCGTTGACCAACCCGGCGCGTTGCGCAACGCCCATCAGTGTACCCGCAGTATCAAACATGTGCACAAACAGGAAGGCAAATACAACGCTGATCATGCTGACATTGAATACACCTTTTATGTCCATGGCCATCCAGGTCGGCGCCAGGCTCGGTGGCGTGGAGAGAATGCCGTTGTAGTGCACCAGGTCGAGACCCCAGCCGGCCAGGGTCACGGCGATGATGCTGATGAGGATCGCGCCGAACACCCGGTGGTAGCTGAGGATCGCGATCAGCAGGAAACACACCGCCGCCAGCAGCGGCGCCGGCTCGTGCAGCGAACCGAGCTTGATCAGCGTGGCCGGGCTGTCGACGATAATGCCAGCGGTTTTCAGGCCGATCACCCCGAGGAACAACCCGACGCCGGCGCCCATGGCGTGGCGCAGGCTCACCGGAATGCTGTTGAGCAGCCATTCGCGCACCCGGGAGAGCGTCAGGCCCATGAACAGCACCCCGGAAATAAACACCGCACCCAGCGCGGTTTCCCAGTGGTAGCCCATGGTGCCGACCACGGTGTAGGTGAAAAACGCATTCAGCCCCATGCCCGGCGCCAGGCCCACCGGCCAGTTGGCGTACAGGCCCATCAAAAGGCACCCCAGCGCGGCGGCGATGCAGGTGGCGACGAACGCAGCGCCGTGATCGATGCCGGCGTCGGCCATGATATTGGGGTTGACGAAGATGATGTAGGCCATGGTGATGAAGGTGGTGAGGCCGGCGATCAGCTCGGTCTTCACTGTGGTGCCATGCAAGCGCAGTTTGAACAGGCGTTCCAGCAAGCCGTTCTGTGAGGGGGCAAGGTCCAGCGTCGGGGCTTCGGATTTGCGGCTATCCACAGCGAGTACTCCTCAAGCATTTTATTGTTATGTCCAGCGCGGTGCGCTGTGAGGTACCGGCGGGTTTTGTTGACTGATAGGTCAGGAACTCGCACGAAGCGAATTATGCTTTTGTATACAAAGAAAGCAAATAATGTTTTCTATTTTCTGTGTGAAAAGGATGAAAGGCAACGCTCACTCGCCACCGGGATCAAGGCTGGCCTGCAAGTGCCTGATTCACCGCCAGCCAGCCCGTCACCGCTTCTTCCCCAGCTTCGGCGAAGGCGCGCCGCAACAACTTCACCTGTTCACGGCGCAGCGACTGCTCGAAACGCAGGCCTTCCTCGGTCAATTCCAGCAGGCGTTTGCGCTTGTCGGTCTCCGACGCAACGCTGTCCACCAGGTGCATTTCCTGCAATTGGCGTAGCGGCATGTTCAGCGCCTGCTTGCTCACACCGAGCAATTCCAGCAGTTCCTTGACGCTCAACGCCGGGTAGCGCGCGATAAAAAACACGATGCGCTGGTGCACCCGGCTCAGCCCACGGCGCTCGAGCATTTCATCGGCCTTGGCAGTGAACGCCTGGTAACCGAAGAAGAACGCTTCCATGGCTTGTTGCTGGCTGTTTTGGTTTTTAAGGTCAAGCATGTTGACGTATCCACTCAAGCTGACGTAATTTCGGTCAACCAGTTTGACGTATTTCCCACAGGCTTCGCTAGCGGTGACCTTATGGCCTTCTCTGAACGTGTTACGCGCCTCAAAAGCTCCTTGATCCGTGAAATCCTCGCGGCCGCCCAGCGCCCGGAAGTGATGTCGTTTGCCGGTGGCCTGCCGGCCGAAGCCATGCTGCCGGCGCTGGACTGGGATGATATGCCGCTGAATATCGGCCAATACGGCATGAGCGAAGGTGAGCCGCAGTTGCGCGAACTGCTCGCCGCCGAGGCGCGTGCGTTGGGTGTGCCGTGCCAGGCCAGCCAGGTGCTGGTGGTCAGCGGTTCCCAGCAAACCCTGGACCTGGCGGCCAAGCTGTATATCGACAAGGGCACCAAGATCCTGCTGGAAGGCCCGACTTACCTCGCTGCGTTGCAGATCTTCCAGCTGTTCGGCGCCGACTGTCTCACCGTGCAACTGGAAGCCGATGGCCCCAACCTGACCAGCCTGCGCGCCAACCTCGAGCGCCATCGCCCGGCGTTCGTCTATCTGATCCCGACCTTCCAGAACCCCTCGGCCGTGCGCTACAGCGAAGCCAAGCGCGAGGCCGTCGCCGCCTTGCTCGACGAGTTCGGCGTGACCCTGATCGAAGACGAACCCTATCGCGAGCTGACCTTCGACGGCGGCAGTGCGCAGCCCATCGTCGGCCGCTTGAAAAAAGCCAGCTGGATCTACACCGGCACGGTCTCCAAGACCCTGCTGCCCGGCCTGCGCGTGGGCTACCTGATCGCCAGCCCCGACCTGTTCCCGCACTTGCTCAAGCTCAAGCAGTCGGCGGACCTGCACACCAATCGCGTCGGCCAGTGGCAGGCCATGCAGTGGATTGGCACGCAGAAATACCAGCAGCACTTGGTGGAACTGCGCAGTTTCTACCGCGAGCGCCGCGATGCATTCCAGGTTGCGCTGGCGCGTCACTTCGCCGATCTGGCCGACTGGCAAGTGCCCCAGGGTGGATTATTCTTCTGGCTGACCTTGAAACAGCCGCTCGATACCCGCACCTTGTTGGCTCCTGCGCTCGATCAGGACGTCGCGTTCATGCCCGGTGAACCGTTCTTTTCCGAGCCGGACCAGCATTTAGGCTCACTGCGACTCAACTTCAGCCACATCGACCCGGCCCGCCTGGACGAAGGGCTCAAACGCCTGGCCGCAGTGGTCCGTCAAGCACAGCACGCGCAAGCGGCATAAGGGGAGCCCCATGTACAAGGTTTATGGCGATTACAAGTCGGGCAACTGCTACAAGGTCAAATTGATGCTCAACCTGCTGGGCATCCCGTATCAATGGGTGGATATCGACATCCTCAACGGCGATACCGAGACCCCTGAGTTCCTGGCCAAGAACCCCAACGGTAAGATCCCGGTGCTGGAACTGGAAGACGGCACCTGCCTGTGGGAGTCCAACGCGATCCTCAACTTCCTTGCCGATGGCAGCGAGTTCCTGCCTACCGAGCCGCGCCTGCGCACCCAAGTGCTGCAATGGCAGTTCTTCGAGCAGTACAGCCACGAGCCGTACATTGCAGTGGCGCGGTTTATCCAGTTTTACCTGAACATGCCGGAAGATCGCCTGGAGGAATACAAGACCACCCACAAGGGCGGTTACAAGGCCTTGCGGGTGATGGAGCGTCAGTTGCAGGCCACGCCTTACCTGGTGGGCGACCAGTATTCGATTGCCGATATTGCGCTGTATGCCTACACCCATGTGGCCCATGAAGGGGGTTTTGACCTGGCGCCTTACCCCGCGGTGCAGGCGTGGTTGAAGCGCGTGGCCAGCCATCCCAAGCATGTGGCGATGCTCGACTGATCACCGCGGTCAGAAAATGTGGGAGGGCGGTGCGACGATTCGACTTGCCCCCTCCCACATTCAGCTCGATGTCGTGTCAGATAATTCATCATTCAGCAGGTCAAAACAGCGCTGCGCAGCCGGGCTCAGGCCCATGCCGCTGCGACTGATCAACCCGATCTCCCGGTTCACCCCAGGATGGTCAATGTCGATGCGCTTCAACCCCGCCAGGCTGTCCGCCGCCGACTCCGGCAGCACACTGATCCCCAGGCCCTGGCGCACCAACGCCAGCACCGTCGACATGTAGTTGGCCTCCATCCCGGCATTCATCGTCAGCCGCGTTTCGTCAAACAACGCGTCCACCTGCTCGCGCACGCTGCTGTCGCGGCCGGTGAGGATGATCGGTTGGTCCGCCAGTTGCTCCAGGGTCAATTGGCGATGATGGGCGAGGGGGTGATCCAGCGGCACAAATGCACACAGCCGATCATTCAGCACCGGCACGAACTCCAGGCCATGGCTTAGCCGCGCCCGTACGCCAATACCAAAATCCACTTCGCCTGCGCGCACCTGGGCATGAATACGGTGGGCCACCAGGTCCTGCAAACGCACCTCGATCCCGGCAAAACGCTCGCGAAACCGTCGCAGGGCCGGGGGCAGGGCGCCGGCGCAGACCGAAGGCAGGGCCGCGAGGGTGACCACGCCACGGCGCAAGGCCGCGAGGTCGCGGGAGCCGGTGACGATGTTGTCCAGGTCCAGCAGCAGCTTTTCCATCGGCCCGCGCGCGTCCTGGCCGGCAGCGGTGATGCTCACATGCCGGGGGCTGCGGTCGAGCAGGGCGACGCCGAGCCAGTCTTCGAGTTGTTGCACCTGCACGGTGAGTGCCGAAGGCGAAAGATGCAGCTCATGGGCGGCCTTGGTAAAGCTGCCGGTACGGGCCACCGCAAGGAACGCTTGAATATGCTGGATCGAATTTTTCATTGTTGTTTTTCTCGAGCGTTTTGTTTTTACGAATATGACTGGCTGAACATTCCAATTTACAAAGACTAACGCGCTTCCAATACTCCAGGGAAAACAATAACCGGCCACCAAGGCCGCTCTGGAGTAACCCATGCTCGCTACCCTGGGTGTCATTACCATCCTGTGCCTGCTCGCTGCCGTCATGAGCAAACGCCTCTCGCCACTGGTGGCCCTGATCGCCTTGCCGATCATCGCCGCGCTGCTCGGTGGGTTCGGCCTGCAAACCAGTGCCTTCATCATTACCGGCATCAAGAACGTGGCCCCTGTGGTGGGCATGTTTGTGTTCGCGATCCTGTTTTTCGGGATCATGACCGATGCCGGGATGCTCGACCCCATCATTGATCGCATCCTGCGCACGGTAGGGACGCGTCCTACACGGATTGTCGTCGGTACCGCGACCCTCGCCCTGCTGGTGCACCTGGACGGTTCTGGCGCGGTGACCTTTCTGGTGACGGTGCCGGCGATGCTGCCGTTGTATACGCGGCTGGGCATCGACAAACGCATCCTCGCCTGTGTCTGCGCGATGGCGGCCGGGGTCAACTTCCTACCGTGGACCGGCCCGGTGCTGCGCTCTTCGGCGGCCTTGCACGTACCGGTGGCGGACCTGTTCCAGCCGCTGATCCCGGTGCAGATCGTCGGCCTGATCTTCGTCTTTGCCTGCGCGTGGTGGCTCGGCCGGCGTGAAGAAAAACGCCTGGGCCTGGGCGCCGGCTCCAGCGTGGATGCCGTGCCGCAACGGGTGCTCAGCGACGACGACATCAAGCTGCGCCGCCCACGCCTGTTCTGGGTCAACCTGATCCTGACCGTGCTGGTCATGGTGGTGATGATCGCCGGCTGGGTCGACCCGGTGGTGATGTTCATGCTTGGCACCGTGGTAGCGCTGTGCATCAACTACCCGAACGTGGACGCCCAGCGCGCACGCATCGATGCCCATGCGAAAACCGCCCTGACCATGGCCAGTATCCTGCTCGCCGCTGGGGTGTTCACTGGCATCATGCAAGGCACGGGCATGCTCAAGGCCATCGCTGAAGTGGCGGTAGCGCAGATTCCGGCCGGCCACGGCAAGCTGATCCCAGCGGTGGTGGGCTTCCTGTCCATGCCGCTGAGTATGCTGTTCGACCCCGACTCTTACTATTTCGGCGTAATGCCGGTGATCGCCGAAGTCGGCAAGGCGCTGGGCGTCGACCCACTGCAAGTGGCCCAGGCCTCGTTGCTGGGTGTACACACCACCGGTTTCCCGGTCAGCCCGCTGACCCCGGCGACCTTCCTGTTGGTGGGCCTGTGCAAGATCGAATTGGCCGATCACCAGCGCTTCACCATCCCTTTTCTGTTTGCCGCGTCGGTGTTGATGACCCTGACCGCGTTGCTCCTGGGAGTGATTTGAGATGAAAACCTTGCGCATCGGTTCCGGCGCCGGCTATTCCGGTGACCGTATCGAACCTGCCGTGGAATTGGCCGAGCGGGGCGACCTGGATTACCTGGTGTTCGAGTGCCTGGCCGAACGCACTATCGCCCTGGCGCAGCAGGCGCGAATCAGCGACCCACAGGGTGGTTATGACCCGCTGCTCAGTGAGCGCATGCAGCGTGTGTTGCCTTACGTCGGCCGCCATGAAGGGCGCCGCCGCCTGCGGGTGATCACCAATATGGGCGCGGCCAACCCGGTGTCGGCCGCCGTTGAGGTGCGCCGTATCGCCACGGAGCTGGGCCTGCCCCTCAAGGTCGTGGCCGTGGTGGGCGATGATGTGTTGGCGGTCTTGCGGCCCGAGCAATTGCTGGATAACGGCCAGACCGTGGGGTCACTCGGCAAGCGCCTGATTTCCGCGAATGCCTACCTGGGCGTCGACGGCATTCTTGACGCCTTGCGCGCCGACGCTGATGTGGTGATCACCGGGCGTGTGGCCGACCCGTCGCTGTTCCTCGCCCCGCAGATGTTTGAGTTCGGCTGGGCGCCGGACGACTGGCAGCGCCTGGGGCGCGGCACGTTGGTCGGGCATTTGCTGGAGTGTGCCGGGCAGGTCAGCGGTGGTTATTTTGCCGATCCCGGTTTCAAGGACGTGGACGATCTTGCGCGCCTGGGTTTCCCGTTGGCCGAGATCGATGCTGCCGGTGAGGCCGTGATTACCAAGGTTGCAGGCTCCGGTGGGCGGGTCAGCCGTGCCACTTGCACAGAACAACTGATCTACGAAGTGCATGACCCTGCGGCGTATTTGACGCCTGACGTGACGGCCGATTTTTCCCAGGTGGGGTTTGACGAGGAGCGCATTGATCGGGTGCGTGCTCAAGGTGCCGATGGTCGTGCACGGCCGGAGCAGTTGAAGGTCAGCGTCGGTTACCTGGATGGCTGGATTGGCGAAGGGCAGATGTCCTACGGCGGCCCCGGCGCGGTCGCACGGGCGCAGCTGGCGCGGGATGTCGTACTCAAGCGTTTGGAACTGATGGGCGTGAAGATGCAGGACGTACGCGCCGAACTGATCGGCATGGACTCGCTGCACGGTCCACGCAGCAGCGTAGAGCCCTGGGAAGTACGCCTGCGCGTGGCTGCCCGCTGTGAAGACCGCAGCGAAGCGGTGCGGGTCGGCAACGAAGTGGAAACCCTTTACACCAACGGCCCGTCCGGTGGCGGCGGTGCGAGTAAAAGCGTACGGCAGGTGGTGGCGGTGGCGTCGTTGCTGCTGCCCCGTGACGCGGTCAACCCGAGGATCGAAGCATGAAACTGCACACGCTGGCCCATTCCCGTACCGGCGATAAGGGCGACACCTCGAACATCTCGATCATTGCCTATCGCGTCGAGGATTATCCGTTGCTGCGTGAGCAGCTCACGGCCGAGCGCGTGGCCGAGTTTTTTGCAGGCTTGCTGGAGCCTGGCGCTGCGCCGGTACGGCGTTATGAACTGCCCAACGTGCAAGCGCTGAACTTCGTACTGCCGGGGATATTGCGCGGCGGCGTAACCCGTTCGCTGGCGCTGGATGCCCATGGCAAGTGCCTCGGCTCGGCGCTGCTTGAGTTGGACCTGGATTTGCCAACACCGAACTGAATGTGGGAGGGAGCAAGCTCCCTCCCACATTGGATCTCAGCAGGTCTGTCAGACCGCAGCGAAACGCTTGTCCAGGTAATCGATGATCACTTTGGAGTCATACATCCAGGTGGTCTGGCCATTCTCTTCGATGCGCAGGCACGGCACCTTGATCTTGCCGCCTTGCTCCAGCAGGGTCTGGCGGTCCTGCTCGTTGTTCTTCGCATCCTTCAGCGCCACCGGCACATTCAGGCGGTGCAGGGTGCGGCGGGTCTTCACGCAGAACGGGCAGGCGTGGAATTGATACAGGGTCAGGTCCTTGGCCGCTGCGTTCACCTGCGCCTGTTGTTCGGCAGGGCGCTGCTTTTTGCGCGGACGGGTAAGTAAGTCGCCGGCGATGATGACGTGGCCGAGGCCCACTCGAAGTGCTTTGACGAACATGGCTGAAACCTCTTGCCCATGAAGAAGGGGCCGCAGCTTACCTTAATTCTGCAGGCGAAAAAAAACCGGCGATGAACGCCGGTGTTTTTCTACGCAGCCTATTACTTGATCAGGCTGAGGAATTCGCTGCGGGTGGCCGCATTTTCGCGGAACTCACCCAGCATCACCGACGTGATCATCGACGAATTCTGTTTCTCCACACCGCGCATCATCATGCACATGTGCTTGGCTTCGATCACCACGGCCACGCCCAGGGCGCCGGTCACTTGCATCACCGCGTCGGCGATCTGGCGGCTGAGGTTTTCCTGGATCTGCAGGCGGCGCGCATACATGTCGACAATCCGCGCGACCTTCGACAGGCCCAGCACTTTGCCGCTCGGGATATACGCCACATGCGCCTTGCCGATAAACGGCAGCAGGTGGTGTTCGCACAACGAGTACAACTCGATGTCCTTGACCAGCACCATTTCGCTGTTGTCGGAGCTGAACAAGGCACCGTTGGTGACTTCTTCGAGTGTCTGTTCATAGCCGCGGCAAAGGTACTGCATCGCCTTGGCGGCACGCTTAGGCGTGTCGAGCAGGCCCTCGCGGGAAACGTCCTCGCCGAGTTGGCCGAGGATCGCGGTGTAATTCTGTTCCAATGTCACAGAGCGTTATTCCGTATGGGTTCTAGAGGGGTACGGTTTCTGTCTGTACCAATTTTGTACCAATCAGGCTTTGCTCAAGCTTCCCGACTTCACTCCAGTCTTCACTGGAGTTGATCCATCGGGCGTAAGTCGTCAGCAGCATTTGCACGCTGTGACCGAGCTGATTAGCGATGAACCCAAGGTTCATGCCTGCCATTAAGCACATGGTAGCGTAAGTGTGGCGGCAGTTGTATTGCCGTCTGGCCCTGATCTTCAGCGCGACCAGGGCCGCCTTGAAGTGCTTGTCGGTCACGCTGGCCTGCTGAATGAATTCGAAGTTCTTGGTCGGCGGAAAAACGTACGGCGATTGTTTATGCTGGCGCCGGCTCTGTTTTGCCCTCAACTCGGCCACATCCTTGGCCAACTCAATGGCATTCAATGCCCTGCTATTCAGCATGACTCGCCGCGTTTCGCGGGTTTTCGTGCGCTCCTCGATCTTGTAGTCAGCCACGATTCTGCACACGTTGGCGACACGCCCCTCTGTATCCACCTCATCCCAGCGCAACGCCGCTATCTCTCCTGGCCGCATGCCGGTGTAAAACGCGAACTCAAAGTAGGCCGCGTAAACCCGCATTGAACCGGTCAGCACCTCGTACAGGTGCCCTATGATCAAATCCGCCTCTGCTACTGTGAAAGGGTCCACCGGTTTCTTTGCTTTCACCGGCAGCTCAATTGAACCGACCGGGTTCCTGGTGATCAGCTCATCGTTCACGGCGCACTCGAACATCGTGTGCAGCCGCTGGATCGCCGAGCGCTTTACAGTCGATGACTTCCACGGTGTCTCTCCGGCTATTTTCCGGAGCATTGCCGATGTGATCTGATCGATAGGAAGCAGCGCAAGATGCGGCATCCAGTAAAGGTTGAGGGATATCCGGTAGTTTTTGCGGGTGCCCCCGACCACTTCCCGACTGTCGAGCCAGGTCTGGGCGTACTCGCCAAACAGCGGGGTCGCGGAGTAGGTGGAATATGTCGAGTTCGGGAAAAGCTCGGCGTAACGCTTGTCGTCCATCACGCCGTGCTTGATCAGGCTTATTACTGTAGCGCGTAGATCTGCGGCCGCTTTAATGCCTTTTGGCGTTTGGGAATAGGCGAGGGTCTCGCAGCGCCGGAATTTCCAGGTGAAGCGAATCCGGACTGATTGGCCTGCGAATTCAACTCCGGCGGGCAATCCCATAGGCTTTCTAGCCATGCCTCATATCTCCTGATGCTGTAGTAAATCTGACCATCGATTTCGTTCCACACCCCTTTGGGGATGATGTTGCGCTGGCGCTTGCCCTGAAGCGCGCGGCGCGTTGTGCCGACCATCTCCGCGAAGTTCTTCTCCGCGACCTTGTCGGACAGGTAATCAACAGGTATTTGCTCTGCTGCTGCCATGGTGATGCTCCGCGCCGCGCTGGGCGGCAGAAGGTGGGTTAGGGTTAAGCTCTCTCAACGAGATCCAGTCCGATCTGACTTACTCGATCGACGCAGGCAGGGTTTAGCCAGATGCATTCGGTACGGTTGGCGGTGCCGCGACCGGCGCTGATGCGGGCAGATGTGCTGTAGCTGGCCCATCCTGGAAGCAACTCCGCGTACAAGTCGCTGGGATAACCTGAAAGCACAACCATTCCTTCTAGCTCGAGCAAAACCCCGAGCAGTTCGCGGTGTGCGGCGTCATCCATCTCGTGTTTGTAGTACCGACCGCTCGACGCGCCCTTGTACCTGGTGTCATGTACATAGGGCGGGTCGACGTAGTGCAATGTCCGCGGCCCGTCATGCGCCTTGATTACCTCGATCGCGGGCCGGTTTTCGATCAGCACGCCGCTCAGCCGCTGGCCAACCTCGGAAAGCTGCTCGGGGTAGGAGGCCCAGAGCGACTGGGCGGTGCCGTACTGGCGCTTCGTGTCGATGCGAAAACCGGTGACACCCTTTGTTGCGCCGGCGGAACCGAACCCCATCTGGGCCCTGATGATTGTGCGGCGTGCCCGTTCGATCGGGTCGGCGCTCGGCTCCCAGGACAGTTCGAACTCTTCTCGGGAGTAGGGCGTGAATACCAGGCGCTCGACAAGTCCCGATCGCGAGTCCTGATCCTGCAAGACCCGGAACAGATTCACGATGTCGCCGTCGAGGTCGTTGTAAACCTCGGCATAAGTCCGAGGCTTTTGCATGAGTACGCCAGCGGCGCCGCCGAATGACTCGACGTAACAGGTGTGCGGCGGGAAGTGTTGCAACACCCAGGGCGCAAGTCTGAACTTGGCGCCGTGGTACCGGATGACCGGGGCGGTGATGGTCATATTGAATTCCAGGTGCGCGCCCGCCGCTCACCGGCAGGCATGTAGGGGGATTGTGGTTAGGGAAGTGTGGAACCGATTTGCGCTGCTACGACGGTGATTGCCCGGCGGAGCGCGCCACCTCGTCCGGCCTCATCTGTCCATCCGATGTTCTCGCCGAAGCCGCGTCGCTCGACCATCACGTATTGCAGGTTGGTGAACCAGAGGATGCTGAGCTGGAGGCTTGTCGCAAGGCGCATTGCATCGCCGTCATTGGTCAGCGGGGACCAAACGACATCCAGACCTGACTTTTTATCGACGATCCATATCCCGCCGGAAGGGCAGTGGCGATTCTCTTCAAGCTCAATGCCGACCGCTTTGGCTGCCAGGTCCAAGAGCTCGCGGTCATTCATGGCCTGGGCCCTCGGTAGATGAAGACGTATGCGAACCAGAGGGTGGCGATCATGGCGTCACCCTTTCAGCCGCCTGCAATTCAGCGTGGAGTTCGGCGGCCAGGCCTACCGGCCACCAGTAGCGCGCACGCTGATAATCCGGATAGCTCTCTTCGCGAATCACCAGGCCTTTTCGGCGAAGGGCCTTGAAGATGCTCAGTACGGATGGGGCGGATACGCCGAGGCGGTGCCCAACCTGGTAGGTAAGGCCGCCCATGCCGAACACGCACGCCTGGTCACCAAGTGCCAGCTTCTGGCAATCTTTCTGATGCAGGTACGGCTGGCTGTCTCGATAGAGATGGGCGTTTTTGCGGCCGATCTTGCGCAACTCATGGAGAACGAGCTGCTGTTTCTCTGTGAGCTTCATGGCGTCACCCGCTTGAACTCGACCACCCAGACCCACGGGTTGGCGTCCCAGTTTTCCTGCCCGTTGATGCCAGCCCAGAGATCGTGGAAGGCCCAGACCGGTGTTTTGAACCCGAACTGATGCCAGTCATCAACGTTGGCGGGGTCGTGCGGGTGCCAGTGCCAGCCACCGCGAACGTGGGGAATGATGCCCTCGGCCAGCGCCTGCTCTTCGCTGATGTCCTGCAACCGCTCGACGCGCACGTCGGTGATCTCCAGCAGGATACGGCTGTCACGGCGGAACATGTGGATGCCCGGTTTCCACGGGCCTCCGTAGTCCGTGCGGTTGTCGCACTCGCGGTATACAACCCACTCCTGGTCAGGCGCCTGGGCTACCCGGATGCGCGCCCAGGTCTCGCGCACCCACAGCCGGTCGCCTGGCTTGCCGTAGGGGCAGCAGCCGTTGACGAAGTGCTTGGTCACAGGCTTGCCGTAACCGTCCTGGCCGTAGTTGGAGCTGCCTACGCAGAAATTGCCACTGGCATCGATATGCGGCTGAACCTTGACTGCCCGTCGCGTGACCGTCTTCCGGCCTTCCAGGATGGCGCTCACCTGCGGCGCCGAGAACAGGATGGGGCGTTCTTTGATCTGGCTCACGGTGTCACCTCCCGGCGCGCCCAATGCACGTGCGGTCCTTCTTCAGTATCGAAAATCCCCAGCAGGAACCACTCAGGGCCTGGCGACTGCGGATCCCAGCCTATACAGCCCTCACAGCCCACTGTTCCATCGAAGTAGGGGTGATCATCGAGATCACGCTCCATGCTCCACTCCCGCAATTGCAGGCCTTCTTCCGCGAGCCACGCATGGTATGGCGCGGGATCTTCGGTGCCGCCGAAGTCAGGTATGCCTTGATGCCACCACCATCCATTCCCATCGCGCTTTACCTCGACCGGCCCGAACGGCTTGCTGCCGCTGTGCGCCTCGCAGGGAGTAACGTAAACCACGTCGGAGTAGTGCCCGCCGCCAGAGCTGAATGCCATCTTGCAGCCGCACTTGGCTGGCTCGCTGTTGACGAACGTAATCTTTTCTTCAGGCATGACTTCGTCCTTGCCGCTATAGCGGCTGACTTTGAAGGGGGAGGGGTTACAGGTTTTGCTGGAGGAGTACGGATGTACTCCTATCGGGATTTTAGAGCTGTATGTCGGCAAACTCTTCAGCAGTCGGCAGATCTTCCAGGCAGGCGAAGATCGGCATGCCTAACTCGCGTGCCCGGTGCACCTCACCCAGGGTGCCAGCGCTGTATCGCCAACCATTGATCAGCACTACCGCGTCACAACGCTCCATAAGAGCCAGGGTGCCGTCGAGTAAGAACCGGTCTTGCCCCGGCAGGTCTTCATCGAAGTGCGCGGTGTTGGTGTGCGGGCAGAGCGGGAACCAGCCGAGGCGGGCGGTGGCGACTGCGACCGACCTGGCCACAGCGATGTTTTCGGCGATGAGTTCGCGGGTTGCGGCGCGGTAAGGACCGGCCACGTATACGACAGGAATTTTCTGTTTTTTAGGCATGGGAAGTCCTCAATGGCCGCGTCACGACCAGAAGTGATGTCAAGGGGGTAGTTGCGAGAGAGAGTTGCTACATGTAGGAAGGGCTTCTACAAGGTTTCCAACCTGCAAAAAAAACAGTCGTGACGGCATGCTGGCTTCATTAACCAAGCCGGAGCGCCACCGCATGAAACAACTCTTCGCTGAACTTATGTATCAAGTCTTGATTGAGGTGCTGAGCCGGATTTTGCTGCGCCTTGCCGAGTGGATGGCGGCTGTGCCATGGCTCTGATTTACGCCGCCGCTGCCTGTCGCTCCTCAATGCGCCATGGATCGTTGGCCCGTGCCAGCGCTGCCATCGGCGGTGGGCTTACGCTGTTGCCGCACATGTGCACCTGTTGGGTCTTGGTGAACGGTTTGCCGTCGGCGCCGTGGCTGATGATGTAGTCGGCCGGGAAGCCCTGGGCCTTGTACAGCTCGGCCGGTTTAAGCATCCTCAGGCAGATGTCGACGATCACATACGGGGTGCCCTTGACCATAACGGTGACCATGGCCAGGCGGTCCTTGGTGGTGATCGTCGGCGCGGGCACATCGCAAGCGCTGATGTTCTCGGTGCCGTAGTAGCTGATCAGGAACGCTGCAACGCGCAGGGCGCCCGCTTCATGCTCTGGCGACAGGGTCAGCGATACCAGCGAACTCTTGCCACCGCCGCCGGCTGTGATGGTGGGCGCTGGATCTTCCAGGCCCTGGCCAACACTGCCGCCGAAGGCCCGCTCCATGAACGCGCTGACCAACCCGTGGTGCTGGCCGCCGGCGCTGACGGTGTGCAGCGGTTCGTTCACGTCACGTGCATCGCAGTTGCCACGCAGGTGCACCAGATTCGCGACTGCCAGTTGCTGTTGGCTGCCGGTGTTGGTCACCGTGGTCATGGGTTCGTGCATGCCCTTGGCGTGCGTGGTGTTGAATCCTCCATTGGCCTGGATCATCACCGCGGCGCTGACTGATTGGCCGCCGCCGCTGGCAGTGACGGTGCCCACCGGGCCGCAGATGTCATTCACCCCGTGGGAGCGGCGCTTGTTTGCGCCGGATCCCTCGCCGTGGCCGGCCTGGACGATACAGGCCGAAGCCAGTGCGTGCTTCACGCCGCCTGCCACAACCGTGCCGAGTGGCTGATCAAGGCCCGGCACCCTTGGCTCTTGCCCTGCGCGCTCGCCGTAACCCGACTGAATCAGCGTTGGGCTGATCAGCGTCAGCTCGCCGCGGTGCGCGCATGTCACTGTCGGCAGCGGTTCGAGTGGGTCGTTGATGCGGTCGCTGCCCTGGTGCGTTGCCGGTGCGATGATTGGGCTGACCACCGAGAAGGCACCGCCCTTTGGGTAGGAGGTGATTGTGCGCAGCGGTTCATCTGCTGACTGAACTGCCTCGCCGGACCAATTGGCAATCGGCACAATGAACGGCGCCGCGCTATCGATGACGAACTTCTTCATGCCCTTGGCTACGCGGCGCAGGGTGGCCGGGGCCAGGTCCTTCTTGCGGCCGAAGATGCTTTTGCCTAAGTCGGTGAAGTCGATGCAGTCAGCGGCGGTTTTCCACTTCTGCTGGCCTTTGCCGGGATGTTTGGCATGGGTCGGCTCTGGCCACACGATTGGCTGGCCGTCGCATCGGGCGATCATGAACAGCCGTTCCCGGCTGGTTGGCGCGCCGAAGTCGCACGCCCGGATCACCTTCCACTCAACGACATAGCCCATGCCTTCCAGCAGGGCCACGAAGCGGCGCCAGGTCCGGCCGCGCTGCTTCGGGTCAGGAATCAGGAACTGCTGGCCAACCGGCACAACCTCGCCAGGTGCAGCAACTTCGCCGCCGAGCTTCACCACGCGGCCGGTGGCCTTATCGCGCTTGGCGATCAGTCGGCCCCACTGCAGGATCTGTTTCACGTTCTCCAGGCTGATCACCCGGGGCCGCTTCATGCCAGCCCACTTGAGCCCGATCCACGACAGGTTGCGGATCTCGCGCTTGCGCGGTTGGCCGCCGGCCGCCTGGCTGTGGTGAGTGCAGTCCGGTGACATGTGGAACCAGCCCACGGCCTTGCCTCCACATTCGGTGTCCGGATCACCTTCGAACACGTCGGTGGTGAAGTGCTGCGCACCGGGGTGATTCACGGTGTGCATGCTGATCGCTTGCGCGCTGTGGTTCTTCGCCACGCTCACCGCGCGGCCCAGGCCCATCTCAAGCCCGGTACCGGCGCCGCCGCCACCACAGAAGAAGTCGACAACGATCTCATCGTCCTGAGGGTTGAAGCCGAGTCCGTATTGGGTTTTGAAATCGAAGGGGTGTTTCTTCTGTTGTGCGGACATAGGGGGTCCTCGCCGGCTGGCGTGAAGTGGATTTCTGGGCTATTGGTAACTGCGTAGCTCAACCAGGCAGGAGGCCTATATGAGACTGCAAAGCGATATCGATGCCCTCGCGGCAATCGAGGAAGACGCGCTAACGATGCTGAAGTGGCTGGGTCTTCCAGACGACGAGCAGAAGCTGGAAATCGTAATTTGCTTGCGCCAGATAGTTGATCTGGCGACTTACAGAAAGGACATCGCCGCATTATCTGAGCCAATGGCGCGATAGTGCCTGGCTGGCGTGATTCGTTGATATGGGGTATTACGGGTGACCGGCATGGAGCCGGATCAAGGGGTTATCATTATGCTTAATGAGCAAGAACATGCGGCGAGGTTAAGAAAGTCAGATATTCAAACATCAATAGAAAAATGTCATAAAATTTTTAATTGCGGGATTTTTTCACCTGAAAATACTTCAAGTCCATTGTTTGAAGCTGCTATTGTTGCGTTGCTTGTTAATTTGAATGATGTTTTGCAGAAGGCTGATAAGGACGGGCAGCGAATCAATATAATTGATTATGTTGTGATGGATGGAAAGATTAAAGATCTTACAAGCCTGATAAGAGAGTGTAGGAATGCAGCTTGTCACATAGGAAGTGGTGAGCATCTAATTGAAGATAATAAGTTTACTTTCAATGTGGTGGCTGGCCGCTTCCCTTCAGCATTTGAAATTATGGGTGTTAGGCTGGGTAGCGATTTTGACGATGATATCGCAGTTTTCTACGGAGACAAACGGATCTATATTCGCCGGAATCTTCTAATAGCGCTTGAAGCAGTTACAAAAATATACATGAAAGAAAAATAGAACATTTCAAGGTCGGTTACTAGTTCCGCAGTTCCGGCAGTCTTCCCGGTAGCGCTGCGCGTCGCTGATGAACCGGCCGCAGCCATCGCAATTGAACATCATCATTTTTTGCCTCTTCGGCTTGGCCAACTTGATCCCGGTACCGCGCAGGGCGTCTTTGATGTTCACGTCGTCGCGCTCAACAAGGCGCCGAGAGTGGGCGTCGATGTAGGGCTTGGGCCAGACTACCGCGCCTGATTGGCCGAGCTTACCGATCCAGGTCACGGTGTGAGCTCTCGGCGCCACCACGGCCTTGGAAAGGTCGCTTGTGAACACCCCATCTTCGCAAAGCCAAATCAAGTTGTTCCCGTTCCAGATATGCGGCTTCTGGATGTAGAACTCCGCTGCGTCTGGGTGTTGGTCCAGCGCCTCGCTCAACGTGACATTCTGGCAATCGACACCGACTCGCGCCCGGGCGTCGACATAGGCCTTGGGCCAAGGGATGTCAGTGTCGCGGTGATCGCAAGCACCTTCACGGGTGAACACCTGGGCCTTTGCCAAGTCGGTGACATATCCGGAGCCGCCAAAGCCCCAGAACGACAACCCGTCGCCGACGTAGGCGTGGCTGCGGCTGTCTTGCAGGTAGAACTGGTCGTCCATGGATTATCTCCAGTCAGGCGCCCCCTCCGGTTACCGGATGCAGCGGGTAGGGTGGGTTATGCTGGTCTTTCGATTTCGTCGTCAGGCTCTGGCGGGTCGTCGTCGAGCGACTTCATGCCCGCGGCTCTGATGATCTGCGACACCTTTTCAGTAACTACAAAAGGTGTCGTGACACACTTGAGCATCTGCGCCGCCGCTTCGAAGTCGGCGGCGATCACGTTGCGCAGCAGGTTCTGAAACACCTCCTGCTGGTTATTGAAGCCGTGCTGCTTCATCAGGCGCTTGAGGTCGCCCTTGAACACGCCGGCGACCTCAACCGTAAACTTCTCGACGCCCAATGCAGCGTTCTTCTCGTTCGCCTTCTCGCGCTTGCGGCGCTGCTTCAGGGCTTCCGCCGTCGGCTCTTGCTGTTCCTCGGCCATGGCCTACCTCTTCGATTTCGTGTGCTGGCAAATCAAGCCATGCCTGCCGCCGGCGCTGTCGCACCTGGTTGCTGATGCGCTTCATGGGGTGTCGGCGAACTTGAAGCCGTTCTCCTGGGCGATCAATTTGGCGCGCTTTACATGCATGCCAGTCGCCTTCGCCGCCTCGGCCGCGGTTGCACCGGCTTCTGACTGAGCCCTAACCATCGGCGTCAGGCGATCCCGCTGGGCGCGCAGCTTTTCTTGGTGAGCATTGGCGGAGATGATCGGCGTGTTGGCCCCGATGCCGCTCGGGATGATCTGGGCCTTCTTGCCGGAACCGAAGAACGCGTCCATCTGCTGGTTCAGGGTCTCGATGATCGAGTCCCGCGGGTTGGGCATAGGCACGCCGATCACTGGACACCGCCGGACAGCGTCACCTTCACGCCGTCAGCACGAGATTCCAGGGCCTGGGCGAAGTTGCTGGCTTCCTTCCAGGTCCAGCGAAAGCCCTTCACCTTGCCGGTGGCAATCTCAACGATGTGGTAAGCCTTGCCGGCGGTGCGGATCTGAAAGCGAATCCTCTGCACGGGTGGCTCCTTGCCGATCAGTGCGTAGAACTCGGCGGTGGCGGTTCGGGAGCGCACGCGCAGGGCCGCAACCCCGTCTACGCGCTGTTGAATTGATGCGTGCATGGTGGATACCTCAGTGGGTTGCGTTTATTCGTCAGCAGCCTGACCGCCTGGTGTGTGCCGGTGGGCCCAGGGGAGGGTGCTGACGAATAAAGGCGAGGCGTAAAAAAGCCCAGTAGGGACTGGGCTTTTCGTTGCGTTACATAGACCTCCCTATGTCACGCAGGGGTGTCAACTCATCAAGGCTATTCCATTGCTGTATCCCTCTTTGTTCGCTCACTGGGTTGGCAGTGGCCACCGTTCTCAAGGCGTGTTGCATGCAGGTGGGCGGTTATAGGCCGCATTTTCGTCCGCATCCCAAAGCCCACTCATCGAATGGGCAGAGGTGATGCTCAGCGTTGTTTGATCAGCGGCCAGATCAGAAGCAGGATCAGCACCGCAAGGAACCCGTCGGCGCACATGCTGATGATTCGAGACACTGAATCGATCAGCACCACGCCGATGAGCAGAGCGACGATGAGAAGCGCACGCATGCTCTTTACCAGCTCTGTGAACCCTGGCATTACAGGTGGTCTTTCAGGTTCAGGCCGAGCAGCTTGGCGCTGCGCTCCAGGGCGGTCAGTTCGGCGGGTTCGATCTCGCCGTCGGCCTCGGCCACCGTCAGCATCACGTTGAGGACGGTAAGCGCTTCCGCCGGGGAGTGGGCCAGGTCGCCCAGTTCTTTCTCAGCGTTCTGGCGCAGGATGCGAGCCCCCGACTTAAAGTCGGTCTTGGCGCGGTCGATGGTGTTGGAGAGCTCAGCGCCGAAGCCCTGGAGCGCCGGGTTGTTGCTGAGGATGGTTTCGATCTTCGACAGCTCGCTCTCTTCCAGCTCGCCATCGGCGGCCGCGACGTAGATCGAGCCGTACACCACCGCTTCCATCAGGTCGCGGTTTGCCAGCTTGGCGACCGCCGCACGGGCCTGGCCGGATTTCTTGCCGAACAATTTACCTAACATGGTGATTCCTCTGGGTTGGGTTACATCCCGCTGCACCCTGTCGCCAAGGTGCAGAAGTGATGCTTTCCGTCCAATTGCCGCCGGAAGGGGCGGTGCGCATTGCATTCCGGGTCATTCACTCGGTTCTGGCGTTTCACCATCGAGCAGCCGTACAAGGTTTTCCCTGTCGTTGGCAGGCTTTCGGGCCTGTCTGCTCGCCGGTCGCCGGTAGAGGCAATGCGGTCTGTTGTTTGTTGCGCTGGCTGTTAAAGAGCGGTTGGCTTCGTGTACTTGCTGTGAAGCACAAGTCGGCTTGCATTTATAAAAGCATGCTTGTGTATTGAATGCAAGCACGCTTGTGTTTATTTTGCTTACTGTATGCATATACAGCACTCTAAGGAGGTGGTTATGGCTAAGCAGAAGGGAACCCCAGCAGGCTCGGCCCGGGCAGAAATGACGGGCATGGAACGGCTGGGTTTGAGGGTTTCATCAATGATCAACCACCCCGTGGCGCAGGCGCAGCGCTGGGTGACGATCCATCGCCTGGACACGGATGGCGATCGGGAGTGGGAAGAGGTTCTGGGCGTTATCGCCGAAACCGACGAGCTTGAGTTAACAATCAATGACGACGGCAGCGTTACGGTGAGGTGGGAGCAGCAGGAGCTTGAGGTGGCTGGGAAAGGCGAGGCTGAGTTTGAGCAGGAAGAAGAGGCGGCACCTTTCTAACTGGCAATAAAAAGCCCGGCGCTGGCCGGGCTTTGATGATGAACATGGTCTTACACCGGCAGGCCGTTCCACACGTACAGCACGCGCGCCAGGATGTGGGTGTCATCTACCCGGATATCCTCGGGATCGTGGTGCTTGTTGTCCGATATCATCTTAAAGCGGTCCTTGCCTTTCTTCTGCAAGCGCTTCACGTACAGCATCTCGTCGTGGGAAAAGAGGTAGATGCCATCGCCGGTGAATTCACGGATCGTGATGTCCACGAGCAGGGGGTCGCGATCCTTGATCGTCGGAGCCATCGACTGTCCCCAGCCGGTGATCATCTTGAGGTGGAAGTGCTCTTTGAACGTGACTCCCATCTCGCGCAGATGCTTGGGGCTGACCCGAATGTCCTGAAGCATCTCTGGGAATTCGTGCGGTATCTGCCCGCCGCCCATCGCTGCGCGCACGTCGTAGTGGGCAATCCACACTTCGTCACCGACTTGGCCCGCCCTGGTAAAGTCGACTTTCACTACATTGGTCGACTTCGACTCAAGTGCCACTTCTTCAACTACTTCGGCGATTCGCGCTCTCGCCTCTTCCGATAAGCCCCGGCCGTGCTTCGCGAGCATCTGCTTGACCAGGTCCGCCGAAGAATAATTTCCAGCTTTTGGAGCATCTGCGGCCTTCCGGCTCGGCGGCTCACCCTTGCCTGATAGCAGCCAGTCGACGGTCGTGTCATAGCCTTCAGCGATCGCGACCAGGTTTTCGTTCTTTATGTTGCCGGTATCACCGGCAAACCACTGACGAACAGCCTCGTAGCTGACCCCGCAGGTGGTCGCTATATCCCTTTTGAATCCTCGCGGCCCGATCTCAGGCTTTCGCGCCAGGACAAGTTTCGCAATTCGATCAGTAATTTTCATGCAAGCAATCTACAAGTTAGCTTGGCAAGCATGCTTGCTTAGTAAACACAAGCATGCTTGAATTGCCGTATACCCAAAGGAGTCAGCCATGAACCGTGCCGACGCAATTAACCATTTCAAAGGGATCGCCCCCCTCGCCAAAGCGCTCGGCATCACATACGAGGCAGTCCGGCAGTGGGGCGAAGAGATCCCTGAGCTACGTCAGTACCAGCTTGAACTTGTAACCAACGGCCAATTGAAGGCCGACAAAAAGAAAACCGCTGCATAAGGCGTCCTTGTCATTGATCTGTTGAGCGAATGATCGCCGGACCTGGCGGCCGCTACCACGGAAACAAATTTGAGGTTTTACGAATGGAAGATTTCTTGAGGGCTTGCCACACCACCATCAAGGAAAGTGGGGCAGAGGAGCTGGCCGGGAAGATGTGCCTTGCGCATGTGAGCCTGCTTCAGCGCTCGAACCCGGATAACTCCGCTCACCACCTGACGATTGAGCACCTGTTCGGCGTCCTGCTGCACACCGGCGACATGCGCCCACTGATGGCCCTCGCCGACAAGTTTGGCTACGACCTCGTTGCCCGTGAGAAGCCGGCAGCCAAGCCATTGATGGTTGCCCTGGGCCATCTGTCCGCCGAGTGCGGTGACGTTGGTCGCTTGATCTTCGACGCGGCTGCTGACAACCACATCAGCCAGCACGAAAAAGCCCAGGGCGAGAAAGCTATTCAGGAGGCCATCGAAGCGTTGCACATCCTGCGCGAATCGCTGAAGGCCGCCTGAATCTCAGGCATAAAAAAACCGCCTGGCAGGGCGGTCCTTTCAACAGCAATAAAACTTGTGGGGCCATTATGAACACACTCGTCGCTCCAAGCAATACCGTAACGATGTCGAGCCGGGAGGCCGCTGATCTAACCGGAAAGCAGCATCACCACGTCGTGCGCGACATCAAGCACAACTTGGCGGAGCTGAATTTAGATGCATCCAAATTTGGATGCATCTATCTCGACGCCTCGAATCGCAAGCAAACCGAGTACCTGCTTCCTCCGGACCTCGTCATGACCCTGCTGACCGGCTACAGCGTTCCGCTTCGTCATCGTGTCGTGACACGTTTGCACGAACTTGAAAGCGTGTCACGACACGTCGCCATTCCTCAGTCCCTGCCAGAAGCACTGCGCCTTGCCGCTGATCTCGCCGACAGAAACGGAGAGCTTCAGCGATTGGTTTCAGATCAGGCGCCCAAGGTGGCCGCCATCAAGCGGCTTGCCGCCGCCGGCGGGGCTATCTGCATCACTGATGCCGCCAAGCAACTTGGTGTAGCTCCGTCTCGACTCTTCGCCTGGCTTGAACAGCACCGCTGGATATTCCGCCGCCACGGCTGCAAGCGCTGGGTCGCATACCAGCCCCGCATAACCTCCGGGTTCATGACCCATAAGGTCACTGCGTTGAAGCCCGATCCCGAGACCGGTATCGATCGCGCGGCCTTCGACCCAATGATCACTCCAAAGGGGCTCACACGCCTCGCTGAACTACTGCAGGAGGCCGCGTAATGGCCGGCGATTGGATCAAATTCGAACTCACCACCCTGGATAAACCCGAGGTTTGCCAGATCGCGGACCTGGCTGACATCGACCCAGATGCCGTGGTCGGAAAGCTGATGCGTGTATGGGGCTGGTTCGACCAGCAAACCGAAAACGGTAACGCTCCGAGCGTTAGTAAAAAGTTACTCGACCGCCTGGTGGGCGTTACCGGTTTCTGCGAATACATGAAATCTGTCGATTGGATGATCGAAGCGGAAGGCGTGATAAGCCTTCCGCATTTTGACCGCCACAACGGCAAGACCGCTAAAAACAGGCTTCTCACGGCTAAACGAGTGGCAAACCACAAAGCCGGTAACGCAAAAGGTAACGCTGCGAACGTTAGCAGTGCGTTACCTAAAGAAGAGAAGAGAAGAGAAGATCAAAACCCTCTCTCTGCGCATGCGCCTGTCGACCCTCGCATGCCCAGCGAGATGACCCTTGACTGGGTGCCCGACGAAAAGCTGCTCACCACCTACGCGTTCCACCGTGGGCTGGGCCGCGATCTGTTCACCGAGGAGGTGCGCGTAGCCTTCACCGCTCATTACGAGCCGCAAGGGCAGGTCAACACCCAGGCTGAATGGGTCAGCATGCTGGTCAAGTGGGTCAACCACGACAAGGTCCGTGCGGCAGCCAACAACGTCACCCCTATCCGCCAGAAGCCCCCGGCCGCTTCCGATTTCGATGACGACAGCATCGACTGGCAGAACGGGGTGCAATCGTGATGAAACAGGTCGCCGCAGTAACCCAGAGCCTTTGGGCGAACCCCGCCGCCGGCGAGTTCATCCCGAAGGACGAGATTCAGGCCCCCCAGGACGAAGGTCGCCGCCAGATGGCTGTGGCAATCAACGACCTGTTCACCGAGCTGCGCCTGATTCGTTCGGCCTGGCGGCAGGCGTGGCCGGACAAGGAGACCTACCGCGCAGCCAAGGTCCAGTGGATGCAGGCCTTCCTCGATGAAGGCATCCGCACTCAGGGGCAGATTGAATTCGGCATGATCAAGGCTCGCAAGCAGGTATCTGATTTCATCCCCAGCCCTGGGCAGTTCATCGAGTGGTGCAAACCAACCCCGGAAATGCTCGGGCTTCCTCCGCTTGCGGCTGCACACCGTGAAGCCGTTCGAAACGCCCATCCGAGCATGGCGGGGCAGGGCCGGTGGTCGCACGACGCCGTCTGGCACACCGCCAAAGAATGCGGTTTCGAGAGCCTGAACAAGCTTGACGCCGCGCTCAGCCTCAAGCTGTTCGACCGGAACTACACGATTACCATTCGGCGCTTGCTCGATGGGTTGCCGCTTCAGCCAATGCCCAAGGCGCTTCCCGCAAAGGTCGACGGGCGAATCACCCCAGAGGTCGGCAAGGGCGCTATCGCCGAACTTCGCGCGGCGCTTGCAGGTGGTTCACGATGAGCAGACTCACCGCCGCCGCCCGGGATCGAGAGTGCCAGGTCCGATTCCCTGGGTGCTCTTGCGAGTCGTCCACCACGGTGCTGGCGCACTACCGCCTGGCCGGCACCTGCGGCATGGGCATGAAGCCCAACGACTTCCAGGCCGCCTGGGCCTGCGGTTACTGCCACGACATCGCCGACGGGCGTCTGCGCGCACCTGGCGAGCTGACCAAGTACGAGATCCGGCTGTTTCTGGCTGAGGGCGTCATGCGCACCCAGGACATCCTGATCCGTGAAGGCAAGGTGAAACTTTGAAACTCAAAGACAACATGGAAATTCAGGCTGAGGCACTCACACGCATCGGCTTCCCTCCCAGGATGGATGCCGCGTCGCTGACAACGCCAAACTTTTACCGGCTGCTTGAGCAGATGACTGCCCTCAAAGAGCGCGCCGGCCCCTGCGAGAACGTGGTGATCTGCAAGGATTGTTCAGCCGTGCACGACTGCCCATTTGGTGCGAGCCACGAAAACGCGTTCGATCACCGCCGTGTGTGTGGTTCATGCGGAAGCCGAACAGGCTTTCGTGATGTGGTCGGCCGCTGGGTTCCTTTCGCGGAAACATGGAAGCCTTGGACCTGGGGAAAGGGCTGCTGGGCATTCGATTTCTGCACCTCTCCCGGGCATCACCCGGATGGAAAAAAGGTGACTGCGAAATGAAGCCTTTCACTGTGAAACCATTCAGCCCGAAGCCGGCGCGGGCCAAGGCCGTGGACCGGGAAGGCCTGGAGCAGGCAGCCCTGATCAAGGAAATCAGCCTTCGCTATCCCGCCGCCTCGAAGCTGATCTACCACGTCCCGAACGGTGGGCACCGGCACAAGCTGGTGGCGATCAAGCTGAAAGAGCAGGGCGTGAAGGCCGGTGTTCCTGACCTGGTACTGCCGATGGCCCGCGGCGGTTACTTCGGCCTGTACATCGAATTCAAAGCCCGGGCGCCGTATGACGCCGCCGTCTCCCCCGCCCAGGACGCATACCTGCAGGCGCTGACCGATCAGGGTTACCTGGCCATCGTTTGCCGTGGGCACGTCGACGCCATTGAGGCCATCAGGGCCTACCTACTTCAACCTCAAACCAAGGCCGCCGCATGACCCAGACAATACTCACTTCGTTTACCGATGCGGAGATCCGGCGGCAGTCCAGCAACGCCCAGATCCGCGATCTGCGTGACGCGCGGTACCCTGGCGTGTATTTCCGCTTCCACCAAAACCGTGATCGCGGAACCTGGTATCTGGTGTCGGGCAGCAAGTGGGAGAAGATCGCCGGGTTTCCCCAGCTGCCGGTGAAAGGGCTGATCAATGCACTGCCGAAGATCCGCGAGCGCCTGGCGGCCGACCCCAAGGCATCAGCCGCCGCCGGCACCTTGCAGACCGTTGGCCAGTTGCTGGACTGGTTCACGGCCCGCCAGTCCGTTGACCGCAGCTTGTCGGCAAAGCGCAGGTCTACCAACACCTCAATCATCTCTTGCCACCTGAAGCCACGGCTCGCCGATCTGTCGGTGGAAGAGGTTGACCGGTCCGTGCTCGACAAGTTGGTCATGTGGCCGATGCAGGCCGAAATGTCGCTGTCCTACGTCCGATTGATGTGGGGCGTGTTGGTGGTCGCGTTCCGCCAAGCCGAGAAGCTGCGCCTGATCACCACCAACCCCATCGCCGGATTTAAGTTCACCGACTTCACTAAGGCCCGGATCCAGCCAAAGCCATCTCGCCTGCGTGCCGTGCAGCTCGAAGAGGTCATCGGGCAACTGGCCGACGGGTTCGACCAGCACCCGCAGGATTGCATGCTGGCTCTGATGATGCTGTGCCACGGCACTCGCTCCGGGGAAACCAGGCAGGCCCAGTGGTCCCACCTGACCCTGGGCGAGCAGGGTGAGTGGTTTATCCCCACCGAGAACACCAAGACCCGCTGCGAGCACCACCTGCCGCTGACCCACCAGGTGTGCGCCCTGCTGGAACGCTACCGGGCGTTGCAGTCGGCCAAGGGCTACAAGGGCACCTACGTGTTCCCGGCGCGCGGCCGTGGCCCGATCAGTGATAGCCAGGCCTGCGCCGTGTTCACGCGGCTTGGTAAGGGCGAGTGGACAAGCCACGACCTGCGCAAGGTTGCCCGCACCGGGTGGACAGACCTGGGCGTCGACTTCCTCATCGGCGAGATGCTGGTCAACCACACGATGACCCGCAACGTGCAGACCTATATCCACACCTCGGCCGAACTGCTCAAGCGCGAGGCGTTGGTGAAGTGGCACGACTGGTTAGACGGGAAGGGTTTCAACCTGATTCACCGCTCGACCATGACTAGAAACGGAAATTCGCACAATGACGCCGAGGCCTTGAACGGCGCGGCCTTTAGCCAAATCCAGAAACCATAAAAGGCGAGGTTTAAAAATGATGGTTTTGGTCGATCCTCGCACCCATCTCGCCGTTCAGCCGGGAGACATCAGTGCGATGCGGATATGTCGCGCCGCAGAGGGTGGGGAGTACTTGCTGCTCTGCATGACTTCGGGGTGTGAGTTCAAGGTTTACGGGGAGCTCAGTCGAAGCGATCCGAAATTGAATATCCGTGATCTGCATCAGAGATTGATGGAGGAAAGTAAGTGAAGAAGTCCCACGGCCCCGCTTTCCGCGCCGCCATGCTCGACCTGGCCAAGTGCCCGGCATGTCGTGGTCGGGCGGTTATCAGCGGCGTATTCCATGAACTGGCCTGCGTGCAGTGCAACGCCTCGGGCTGGGTGACCCCCGAAACTGGCGAGGCGCTACCGCTGGACGTGCTGGTGACTCAATTGAGCATCCGGCTCCAGGCCGCAGACCGTCAGATTGGACAATTGAAGCGGCCCGCGCTTATGACAGGCGCGGCCGCCCAGTACGACGAGAACAACCGCCGTGGCCCAGGTGCCACCAACTTCACAGGGGATTGAGCCATGGCCTTCACACCGACATTTAAAGAACGCAACGCTGAGGATCTGCTGGAGCATTGGGGCCGGTGGGTGGTCCTGGGCTCCGGCGTGTCCTGCTGCGCCTCCCGCGAGAACACGATCCTTTCGCCGATGATCACGGATGACGACGCCTTGTTGATTGACGGGTTGATGGGTCGCCTGCTGAAGCGTTACCCGGAGTGCGGGCAGGTGCTGATGCGCTATTACACCAGCCGGGACACGTCGCTGATGGAGGTAGGCAAGAAGATGAAATTCGGCGAGGAGAAGACGAGACAGCTCTGGAAGGCGGGGATTGCTTGGATCGATGGGGCTTTGGAGTCGAGGCGCGAGGCCGCTTGAGTGGTGGCGGGGAGGCTGGTGCATCCCCGCCTGGTTGCGGTCATTCGTCGCTTTCTTCGAATTGGCCGAAGGCGTTGACCCGTTGGCGGGGAGCGTTGTTTGCGTTCACCCAGGCGTTCAAGGTCTGGATGGTCCAGCGTGGGGCGCCGTTCAGGTACGTGTCAGGCTTCGGAAAGCTTGGCGCACCGTTCATGGCATCCAGCAGATTCTTGCCGGAGGTCATGGCCGACATGCCGCCGGACGAAACGCCAAGCGCTTTCGAAACTCCACGCCAGCGGTCGAGGGTGCTGCGGGAAACGCCAAGCTTTTCACAGACTTGGTTGATGGAGTACAGCGTTGTTGCTGCGAGGTCGATTTTCATAATCGGTTCCTTTGTAGGTGGCTTAATGCCTTTTAGTATCCACTGAGGCACTTTGGTGTGCCATGGTGTTGTTTGAAGTATGTTGATGTTTATTTGTGTGGTCAAATTATTTCGGGCAGAATCTTGCTGTTGACATACCCCGGGCCATGCCTATAGATTCAAGTTACTTTGCGGTTTTTCCGCGTGCAAAGCCCATCTTCGAGATGGGCTTTTTGCTTTCTACAGTTCACAGAGCCTCGGCATTCGCCGGGGCTTTTTCGTTTTCGGCTCCACCACACCCGTTGCTATGGCCGGGAGTGCTGATGGGGCCGGATTTATCAATCTCCCCGAGAGGGAGGAAATCCGGATGCCACCCATGCCAGACAAGCCAGACACGTGGGCCCAAATCTGGCTAGCCCTCTCGAACCCGCTATGGCAGGGCGCAATCATGGCCGTCACGATTACTCTTCTTCGCGTTCTGTACGAAGCCAAAGAGCCAAACAAGTGGCGGATCATCTTGGAGGCCCTCATTTGTGGCGCGCTCAGCCTGTCGGCAAGCAGCATCATCGAGTGGATGACTTGGCCCCCAAGTTTGTCCGTTGCTGCCGGTGGTGCCATTGGCTTCATCGGCGTGACTGCGATCAGGGACATGATCATCCGCTTCCTGGGCAAAAAGGTTGATTCGGCATGAAGGCGATCGCGGCAGCAATCATCATCGCCCTGGTGGGTCTTCTGCTGGTTGGTATTCAGCAACTTCGGCTTGAGGATCTCCGCGAAGAAAAGCGCGTCGAGGTACAGGCCAAGGATGACGCCATAAAGGCCAATACCGAAAGCCAGGCCACCATCACCACGCTGCGCGCTGAAGCAAAGCGCAATGCGGAGTACCAGGCCGATCTGGCAAAGCGCCTCAGGGCCAGCCAGGACAAAGCAAAGAAGGCGGAGAAGAACTTTGAAGACCTCAAGCGCAACAGCAAGCCTGTTCGTGATTGGGCTGCTCAGCCTCTGCCTGACGGCCTGCGCGGCAAAGCCGGCGGTAGTGACAAAGACCCAGGCGGTAAGAATCGAAGCCCCTGAGCTGATCCCGTGCGAGCGAGTTGATGAGGATGCCGCTGACCTTCGCCTGAATGGCGATGTGTGGGAGTTGAAGGACAGGGCAATCAACCTCCTCGACACTTGTGCCGACCAGGTGGATGCCCAGATCAAGCGCAGCCAGAGCAAGTAGCCAACCGTGGTGATCTCAGATGTTCCAGATCAATGCTCGAACCAACATCGAAGATCTATCGAAGGCGCTTCGAACGGTTGGTGAAAAACAACTGCCATTCGCCTTTGCGCTGATGGCGACCCGCCTTGCTGTGCTGGTGAAGAAAGGTGAGTTGTCGGTATTGAAGGCGCGCATTGATCGGCCCACGACAACGACGTTGAATAGCCTTTATGTGAAGCCCGCCACGAAGGGTAAGCCGGAAGCACGTACGTTCTTCAAGGACGCGTGGACATCTGGTGTTCCCGCTGACACATACCTGCAGCAGGCAGTGAAGGGTGGTCGCCGGCCTCATAAGCGTTTCGAGAAAGCACTGATCGCTAAAGGGATCATGAAGACAGGGCAGTACGCACTGCCAGCGGCATCTGCACTCAATCAGTTCGGCAACGTTCCTCGCGGCACGATCATGAAGATCCTGTCGGGCCTTGGTGCTGCCGAGACTGTCAGCGGTGTGCAGGCCAACGCCACTGGCAGTAAGCGCAGTAAGCGCAAGGGCAATGCCCAGAAGTATTTTGCCGGTGAAGTCGACGGCACCCAGGGTGTGTGGGAGCGAAAGAAGACAGCGTGGGGTGATGCAGTTCGTCCGGTGTTCATCTTCATTGATGCTGAGCCTGGTTACCGAGTCATCATTCCTTTCTACAAGATCGCGGAAAACATCGTGAAGGCTAACCGGGTGCGCGAGTTCCAGAGCGCCATGGACAAGGCTCTGGCTACGAAACGATAGGGATTCTCAATTGCGGGAAGATGTGATGCACCAAGGTGGTGCGCCACCCCCCCCTTTGGGTCCTTCCCCGTCCCCCAGCCCCATGCGGGTAATTCGGGCCCCGCGCGCCAAATATGTATGACCTTTTTCCCACGGTTGGTTGTTGTTTAATCATGGCCAAAAACGAAACAACCAAACAGCGCGGGTGGTTGAACAAATCCGAGATGGCTTCGAGCCTCGGGATTTCCCCGCAAGCCTTTGACAAATGGGGAGTTGCGCCCGTCGCACGCATCGGTCGGGAGGCGTTCTACACGGTGCAGAACGTGGTGGAAAACCGCGTTGAACACGCGCAGCGGAAACAACAACCGGCGGGGGATGGAACCGAAGGTCTCGATCCGCTGATCGAGTACAAGCTGCTCGAAGAGCGTCGTGGCCTCACCGCTGCTCAGCGCATTGCCCAGGAGAAGAAGAACCTGGTGCTGGACAAGCAGCTCGTGCCCGTTCCATTCGCCACATTTGCCCTGGCAAAAATCGCCGCTCAGATCGGCTCGAAACTGGACACCGTCGGCAAGACCGTCACTCGACGCCACCCGGAGGTTGACCCGCGCATCATCGAGTCGGTCGAGCGGGAGATTGCGCTTGCTCGAAATATTGCCGCCAGCTTTGGCGAGCAACTTCCGGAATTATTAGATGAGTACGCTGAGTCCGTGGCTGAATGATCTGCGCAAGTCGATCAAGCTAGGACTCCAGGCGCTCTACAAAGAACCACCGCAAACCGCTGTAGAGTGGGCGGACAAGAATTTCTACATGTCCGCTGAGTCCTCCTACAACGAGGGCAAGTGGACGACCGAGCCGTTCCAGGTCGCAATCCTGAACAGCATGGGCAACGACCTGATCAACGTCGTCAACTTCATTAAATCGGCGCGGATCGGTTACACCAAGCTGTTGATGGCGAACATCGGCTACAAGATTCAGCACAAGCGCCGCAACGTGATGATGTGGAGCCCGACTGACCCGGACGCCGAGGACATCAGCAAAAGCCACGTCAACGGCATGATCCGTGACGTGCCGGCGGTGGGTGACCTGGCTCCGTGGTTCGGGCGCAAGCACAGCGACAACACGCTCGACCAGAAGATATTCGCCAACCGCCGGACACTATGGATCAGGGGCGGTAAGGCTTCGCGCAACTACCGCGAGAAGTCAGCCGACGAGGTGATCTACGACGAGTTGTCCAACTTCGACGAGAGCGTCGAAGGTGAGGGCTCGCCGATCACCCTGGGTGACAAGCGCCTCAATGGTGCGATCTACCCTAAGTCGATTCGTGGCTCAACGCCAAAGCGTGTCGGCTCCTGCCAGATCACCAAGGCGGTCGAGGAGTCGCCATACCTGCTGAAGTTTCACATCGACTGCCCGCACTGCCATCAGGAGCAGACACTCAAGTGGGGCGGCAAGGATTGCGACTTCGGCCTGAAGTGGGAAAAGAATGCACTCGGCGAGGCGGAAAAAGCTTGGTACTTGTGCGAGCACGCCGCCTGCGTGATCTGGCACAACGAGATGGTTGAGGCGTCGAAGACCGGTCGCTGGATCTGCGAGCACACTGGCATCTGGACCCGTGACGGGATGGACTGGTTTGGGGTTGACGGCGAAATCATGCGCACCCCGCGCTCCGTCAGCTTCAGCATCTGGGCGATTTACAGCACATGGAGCACCTGGCTCAGCCTGGCCGAAGAATGGCTGAAGGTGAAAGGCGATGTCTCAAAGCTGATCACCTTCATGAACACCACGCGCGGCGAAACGTGGGACGACGACCAGGGCGAGAAGCTCGACTCCGAAGTTCTGTACGGGCGCCGCGAAGTCTATCCGCAGGTACCGGCCCTTGGCCTTGTTCTTGTTGGTGGCATCGATACCCAGGACGACCGTTTCGAGGGGCGTGTCTGGGCGTTCGGCCCAGGCGAGGAGGCATGGCTGGTCCATCGTTTCATTCTGATGGGCGACCCGGCCAGCGAAGAGCTTCGCCGCAAGGTGGGGCTCGAGTTGCACCGGCAATTCACTCGGGTTGACGGCACCGTCATGAAGGTTGAGCGCTGGACGTGGGACGCCGGCGGCCACTATGCCGACGAGGTCTACGCCGAAAGCCGTAAGCATGGCGTGCACTGGGTCGTGCCAATCCGTGGTGCGACCATCTACGGCAAGCCGATCGCGAACTTTCCGCGCACGAAGAACAAGGTGCACAAGGTCTTCCTCACCGAGGTGGGCACCGACAACGCCAAAGAGTTGCTGTACAGCCGAATGGTGCTTCCTGTCGATACGGCTGCCTCACAGGCAGGCGTGTCTCAGCCAGGCGTTGTTCACCTTCCGGCAAATGACACGATCTGCGATGAGTCGGAGGTCAAGCAACTCACCTCAGAAAAGAAAAAGGCAGCCATATCCAAAGGCAAGCGCGTGATGCGCTGGGACAGCGGTGGCCGACGAAACGAAGCCCTCGACTGCTTCGTGTACGCGCTTGCCGCCCTGCGCATCTGCCAGCAACGGTTCGGGCTTGACCTGGATCTGCTGGTTGCTGCTGTCACCGGCGGCAACGAGCCAGATGCTGAAGAGCGGCCGCGCAAGAAATCCTCTCACTGGAATAAAAACTGATGGCCTACACGATCGAGCAATACAACGCCCTGCAGGCGGCAATCGCTGAAGGGGCGTTGTCGGTCAGGTATGCCGATAAGAGCGTCACTTACCGGTCACTCGACGAGATGATGCGCATCCTTAAGCTGATGGCCACCGACCTGGGGCTGAACGCCTGCAACGGCGGTGGTCGCCGTTACACCTCATTCTCCAAAGGATACTGCCCATGAGCATGCTCGACAGCCTGTTCCCTGGGTATGCAGCCAAGCGCTCCGAGATGCGGCTGAAGAAAGCTCGCACGGACATAGCGCTGAAGATGATCGAGCGCAGGTTTGAGGGTGCGGCCGGCGGCCGGCGCAATGATGGATGGCGCGCCACGGGTGCCGACGCGAACGTAGAGAACGCGCCGGCCCTGGCCAAGCTTCGCAACCGCGCGCGTGATCAGCGGCGCAACAACCCGTTCGGTGAGCGCGGGATAACGGGCATTGCTGACAATGCTGTGGGCGCCGGTATTGTGCCTTTGCCTTTGGCGAAGCGGGATCGCGATGGCCTGCGGCTTATGGATCTTTGGAAGGCCTGGGCCGAGACCACCGTTTGTGATGCTGACGGGCTGGATAACTTTTACGGCCTGCAGCACATGATCATGGAGGCTGTTGCTGAAAGCGGCGAATGCTTGGTTCGCCGGCGCCGGCGCTTCAGTTCTGACGGCTTGCCGGTCCCGGTCCAGTTGCAAGTGCTTGAGGCTGACTTTCTCGATGAGTCTAAGGCGGACATTGTCGGGCTCAACCGGATTATTCAGGGCGTAGAGTTCGACGCCCTCGGCCGCCGCGTCGCGTACTGGTTGTTCGATGAGCATCCTGGCGCGAACGCTGTGTGGGGCTCCCTACAATCGCGCCGGGTACCCGCCGAAGATGTGATTCACATCTTCCTCCGCAAACGCCCAGGCCAAGCTCGCGGCTATAGCTGGCTGGCTCCTGTCATCCAGCGAATGCGCAACTTCGACGAAATGGAAGATGCGGTGATGGAGCAGGCGAAGATCGCCTCCTGCTTCGCCGCGTTCGTCACCAAGGACGAAAACACCAGTACACCTGGCGGCAAGAAGCCACCGCTAATTGACCGGGTAGAGCCGGGCATTGTTCAGGAGCTTGGGTTCGGGGAAAGCGTCAGCTTCGGCACACCGCCAACGTTCAATGGGTACACCACGTATTCCTGGCAACAGCTGCACGCAATGGCGGTCGGCTTGGGTGTTCCCTATGAGTTGCTCACCGGTGACCTAAAGGGCGTCAACTTCTCCAGCGGTCGAATGGGGTGGTTGAACTTCGCGCGGCGGGTCGACGTTTGGCAGTGGCGCATGTTGATCCCTCAGCTGTGCGATCAGGTTTGGCGCTGGTTTATGGAAGCGCAGGTGCTTCTCCCTGGTGGAGTCACCGACGACGTGAAGGCCTATTGGGTTCCGCCTCGCCGCGACATGGTCGACCCGAAGGCGGAAACAGAGAACGTCATCACTCGCGTGCGCAACGGCCTCACTACCTGGCCGGACGCGCTGCGCGAACTTGGCATCACCGACCCCAAGCGGCACGCCGAGCAAATCAAGAAAGCAAACGAAATGATCGACGAGTACGGGTTGGTGCTGGACTGCGACCCGCGCCGAGTTGCGGCCGCAGGTTCGCCGAGTCAGCCACCATCCACCGAAGAGAAACCAGACGATGCCAACTCCGAACCAGGCGATGACACGCAAGACACATGAGACGCCGATGCTCAGCCTGCGCGCTGCCGTGCGGCCGGGCTCAGTCGACATTGATGCTCGAACCGTCGAGCTGACCTGGACGACCGGCGCTAAAGGCCGGCGCTGGTCATGGGATGTCGGAAGTTACATGGAAGAGCTTGATGTAAGCGAGGGCGCGGTTCGCCTCGATCGGCTCAACAATGGCGCGCCACTGCTCGACACCCACAACCAGTACCAGCTGAGTGCGGTACTCGCCGTGGTAGAGCGGGCCTGGCTCGATGGTGGCGAAGGTCACGCTTTGGTCCGGTTCAGTAAGCGTGAAGACGCGGACGTGGTCTTCAAGGACGTTGTTGACGGCATCCTTCGAAACATCAGCGTCGGTTACGCGGTGCACCGGTACGAAGTCGTGGAGGAGGAAGACGACAAGCTCCCCACTTACCGCGCCGTCGATTGGGAGCCTTTGGAGTTGTCTCTCGTCCCGATCGGCTTCGATGACGGCGCAAAGGTGCGCAGCGCCAAAACCCCGGCCGAGTACGAAGGCCAAAGATTCCACACCATTTTTGAAGTTCGGGAGGCAAATCAGCCAACCGGAAAAACGGCCGCCGTGCCTACGACCCCAGAGGATGATGCAATGACCGAAGAAGAGAAGCGCGCGGCGGAAGAAGCGAAACGCGCAGCCGAGGAAACCATTCGCCGCCAGGCGGAGGAGTCGGAGCGTAAACGCAGCCTGACTATTCGTAGCATGGCCCAGAAGGTGAAGCTGAACGACGAGCCCTTCGTCGAAGACCTGGTTGCTCGCGGCGTTTCTGTTGCTGAAGCCAGCGCAGCGCTGATCGATAAGATCGCCGAAACACAGAACAACACCCAGCCACAAACCCGCAACAGCCAGCCGACCAACGTGAACGGCGGTCAAGATGTCGCCATCCTGAACGCCAAACGCTCTGCCATGCAGAATGCTTTGCTGCACCGCTGCGACGCCACCGTCAAGCTGGAAGACGCGGGCCGCGAGTTCCGTGGCATGCGCCTGGTGGACATGGCTCGTGAGTTCGTCGAGATGGCTGGCGGTAACGCGCGGGGCATGACGCCGCAGGAACTGGCCCGCGCAGCATTGGGCTGTGATCGCCAAGCAGTGCGCGCGGCCGGCATGCACAGCACCAGCGACTTCCCGCTGCTGCTCGGTAGCACTGTGAACCGCACCCTGCGTGATGCTTACGCCAACGCCCCTCAAACCTGGCGCCCGCTGGGCCGTCAGACCACGGTACCGGACTTCCGCGCCGTAACCCGCGCAGCTCTGGGTGATATCTCCGCACTGGAAGCCGTCAAAGAACACGGCGAGTACAAGTACGGCACGCTGTCCGAGGACGGGGCGCCTATCAAAGTCGCCAAGTTCGGCAAGATCATCGCACTCACCTGGGAAACCATCGTGAACGATGACCTTGGCGCGCTCACCCGCATCCCGGCTGCGCTGGGTAATGCGGCGGCCGCGACTGAGTCGAATGTGGTTTGGGCCCTGTTGTTGGGTAACCCGAACTTCGCTGATGGCGTACCGTTTTACGACGCAAGCCACGGCAACGTTGCGGGCAGTGGCGGTGCGATCAACACCACTACCTTGGCTGCCGCTCGCGCCGCCATGCGCAAGCAGAAATCCAAAGCTGGCGAGTTCCTCAACCTGTCGCCGGAGTTCCTGGTGGTTGGTCCGGATAAGGAGCTGGAAGCCTTCCAGTTCACCAGCTCGGTTTACGTGCCGGCGAAGAACGCTGACATCAACGATGTGCGCAACGCCTCGCTGACTGTGATCGTCGACGCCCGCATCACTGGTAACCAGTGGTACCTGTTCGCTGCGCCAGGTTCCATCGACACCTTTGAATATGCATACCTCGAAGGCGAGCAGGGCGTGTTCACCGAAACCCGCGAGGGCTTCGAAGTAGACGGCATGGAAATCAAAGCCCGCCTGGTGTTCGGCGCCGGCTGGATCGACTACCGCGGCGCATACAAGAACCTGGGCGCTTAAGCCCGGCGTTCGCTCCAAACCCAAAAGGGCGCCGTGTGGCGCCCTTTTTGTTTTCCAGTTTTTGTCTCTAAAGGGGACCTTGCATGAAGACTTTCATCCAGCACGGCGACTGCCTGACTGTTCCAGCACCAGCCGGCGGCACTGTTTCGGGCGAGCTCTACAAAGTCGGTTCGATTGTCGGCGTGGCTGCTACTACCGAAGCAGCCGCTGCACCGGTGGTGCTCAAGCTCGACGGCGTGTTCGGCCTGAACAAAATCAGCGCCCAGGCCTGGGCAATCGGTGACCCGATCTACATGAACACCACCAGCCGTGCCCTGACGAACGTGTCGGCCACCGGCCTGGTGTTGGTGGGTATGGCGACTGAGGTTGCCGCTAACCCATCCGCCACCGGCGCCTGCCGCCTGAACGGCGTATCCGCGCCGGCGGCGGTGGCGTAAATGGGCTGGGCCTCAATGGCCCAGCGCATGCTCGGCGTTTCGATCCGCGCCTTCAGTGAGCCGACAGCAGAGCTTGATCCATTGGGCGCTGTGTACTGGCTGACCGATGGTGTTGCGCCTGGTGTGCCGCTGGCGCAGGCGGTGTTCGATAGTGCCCACGTTACCGTCGATCCTGAGACGGGCGCGCCGGTGTCTTCTAACAACCCCACCCTCGGGGTTCGAGTGATTGACTTGCCGAACGAGCCTACGAACCGGGATCGCGTCCAGGCGCGTGGCGTTTTGTACAAGATCCACGACGTGCAAGCCGACGGTGTGGCGGGCGTAACTTTGTTCCTTCGCAAGGTTTGAATATGGCTCACCCACGAGAACTGATCCGCAAGCAGGCCGTTGCGGTGCTGCTGGGCGCCACAAATGCGGGGGCCAGCGTCTATGCAAGCCGCGTGGCTCCGCTCATTTCCAACGGATGGCAAAGCGAGCTACCAGCGATCATCGTTTACACGATGGATGAATCGGCAGAGATCTTTAACCAGGCCCCCAGGGAGTACAGGCGCCGCGTAGAGCTGGTGGTGGAAATACACGCCGAAGGCAACGAAGCGTTGGACGACACGCTCGATACGCTGGCCCGTCAGGTTGAGCGCCTCCTGCTTATGGACGACACGCTCGGCGATACGGTGAATGACCTGCAGTACGTGCGTTCGCGCATGGTTCTACTGGACCAGTCGGAGCACCTGACGGGCGCGTGCCGCCTCATCTTCGACGCTGAATATTTTGATCGTCACCCTGACGACCTGTTCAACCAAAGCCTGCCAGACCTGAAGTCGGTTAAGACCGAATACAGCCTGGGCAACGCGCAGCCGAATCCGGCTGATCGCGCACAAACCATCATCGAGGACCTGAATCCATGACCACGCGCGTGCTCGTGAAACCGGCCGAGGGCCGCCTGGTGCGTCACCCCGACACCTATGAGCAGATCAAGCCAGAAGGCTTGCCTGTGGAACTCAACAGTTACTGGATCCGTAAGGAAAAGGCCGGTGACGTCGTCATCAAAGAGGCTGTAGTACCGGCCGAAACCAAGGGTGAAAAACAATGACCATCGGAATGGATACGATTCCTGGTGCCGGCGCGCTTCGCAAGCCTGGTGTCTACAGCGAGATCGACAACAGCAAGGCGGTGCGAGGCCCTCAGCCGGTCAGCTACCGTCGCCTGCTGATTGGTCAGAAGCTGGCCGCCGGCGCTGCCGCTGCCAACACCCTGATCCGCATCACCAGCCCGGCCCAGGCAGATGTTCAGTTCGGGAAGGGCTCGATGCTGGCTGGTATGGTTCGCGCGGCGATGGCGATCGATACCTATACCGAGCTGCAAGTGATGCCGGTGGTTGATAATCCAGCAGGCGTAGCAGCAGCCGCCACGCTGGCGTTCACCGGCCCCGCCACAGCATCCGGCACCATCGAGTTGATGATTGCCGGACGTCGCGTCTCTGTCGGTGTGATCAGTGCCGACACAGCAACCGTGATCGCGGCATCTGTGGTCGCCGCGATTACGGCCGCAGATGACATGCCCGTTACCGCCACGGCAGCAACGGGCACCGTCACGCTGACTAGTCGCCACAAGGGCGAGGCCGGTAACAGCTTGAACGCCCGTGTGAACTATTACACCGGACAGGTACTGCCTTCCGGTGTCGCGGTCACCATCAGCGCTTTCACCGGCGGCTCTGGAAACCCAGAACTGGGTTCGGCGCTGGCGGCTCTGGGTGATGAGTGGTTCCAAGTATGGGGGCTGGCATATACCGACGCAGCCACCCTGGCGACGGTGAAGACTGAACTGAACAGCCGCTTTGCCTGGGATCGTGAAATCGAGGCCCACGCCTTCACAGCGGCGCGCGGCACTCAAGGCTCCCTTGGAACCCTTGGCGACAGCCACAACAGTCAGCACCTGGTCATCATTATGGCCAACGACGAGCCGATGCCAACGTACGAGAAGGCCGCGGAGACCATGGCCATTGCGGCCCTGTACGCTGCCATCGATCCGGCCCGGCCAATCCAGAATCTTCAGTACTCCTGGTGCCTGGCGCCTGCCACGGCGGACAAGTTCACCAACCAGGAACGGAACCTGTTGTTGTTCGACGGTATCGCGACCAGCAAGGTCAACAACGACGGCACCATGGTTGTTGAGCGCCTGATCACCACCTACAAAACCAACACCGCCGGCGGCACTGACATCAGCTACTTGGACAGCGAAACGCTGTTCACCCTGATGTACATCCGCCACGACTGGCGCGACTACATCCTGCGCAAGTACCCGCGGCACAAGCTTGCCAACGATGGCACGCGCTACGGCGTCGGGCAGCCAGTGGTAACACCGGTGGTGATGAAGGCCGAGGCGGTCTCGAAGTTCCGTGAGTGGGAGCGTCTGGGGCTGGTGGAGAACATGGAAGACTTCAAGGCCAACCTGATCGCCGAGCGTAACGAGAGCGACCCAAATCGCCTGGATCTGCTGATCCCGCCTGACCTGGTCAACCAGCTGCGAATCGTCGCCAACAAAATTCAGTTCCGCCTGTAACGGCGATTGCCAGGAGAAAGAACATGGCAGGAAAAAACCGTATTGGCGGACTCATCGCCTTGAAGGTCAACGGCGACATTTACTTCGCCAAGGGCGCTTTCACTTACAACCTCGGCAAGCCCAAACGCGAAGGCGTGGTGGGCTCCGACGTTGTCCACGGATACAAGGAAACCCCTCAGATTCCATTTATTGAGGGTGAGATCACCGATCGCAACGAGCTGAGTCTTGAAGACCTGGTCACGCTCGATGACGCAACCATCACGCTGGAACTCGCCAACGGCAAGGTCATCACCCTGAGTGAGGCCTGGTACGCAGGCGAGGGCACCGGCAACACCGAAGAAGGCAACATCGCTTGCCGCTTCGAAGGCATCTCTGCCGAGGAAATCAAGTAATGGCAAAGGAAAAAACGATTCAACTCGCCGAGCAAATCACGTTCGGCAAGGACACGTTCACTGAGCTGACCGTAACCCGCAAGCTGAAATACCTGCGCGGCCATGCGTTGCGTATCACTTCGGATGGCAAGGGCAACGGCGGCGCGGACATGGACTTCGCCACGCTGATTGACCTCGGCGCCAAGATGGTTGGCCATCCTCCTGCATTGCTCGACGAGCTGAGCGAGGACGATCAAGCCGCCGTCATCGGCGAGGCCCGGGATTTTTTGCTGAAGCACCTCGGGGGTGGGAAGGAGGCGTAACCGTCGTCGTCAAAGTTATGAGCGTTCAGCCGTCGGAAGTTATGGAAATGGATTTCGACGAGCTGAATTGGTGGCTTGAGCGCACCGAGGAGTGGGTTGGATGGCAGACAAAGGATACTCCCTAAACGTCATCATCGCGGCCGTGGACAAGATCACCGCGCCGTTGCGTGGGATATTCGGCAAGGTCAAAGCGGCGAGCGCTGGCATTGCCGGTGCGCTTGATCGTACCGGCCTGCCGATTTTCGCGAACAGCCTGAAGAACTTAGGCGGTGCGATCGGCGGCGTGGGTAGTGCGGTTGCTTCAAGCACCCGGAAGCTGCTGGGGCTCGGGGCCACGCTGGGAATCACAGGCGCTGCGCTGAACATGTTTTTCCAGGGTTTCGCTGATGCAACCGGCGCAATTGGTGATACTGCCGAGCGTACCGGCATCAGCCGCGAGCGATTCCAGGAGCTCAGCTTCGCAGCGAAGCTCAGCGGATCGTCAGCGGAAACACTGGGCGGTGCGCTGCAGAAGATGCAAATCAACATCGGCGCAGCAACGGCGGGCTCGAAAGAGCTTTCGCAAATGTTCAAAGGCCTGGGCATCAATATCAAGGATTCGTCCGGCAAGCTGAAAAGCTCCGATGCTTTGTTCGACACCTTCGTTGATCGAATCTCGAAGATCAAAGACCCTTCCCTACAAGCGCAGGCGGCGGTGAAGATCTTCGGCAAGAGTGCCACTGAGCTACTGCCGCTTATCCGCGGCGGCAGTGCGGGGCTCAAGGAAATGTCAGACGAGGCTCGTCGCCTCGGCGTCGTCATTTCTGACAGCGCCGTTCGTGAAGGTGAGGATTTCGGAGATACGCTTGACACGATCCATGCGGCACTCGGCGGTGTCAGCAATAGCATCGGAAGCTCCCTGGTGCCGCAGTTGAATATGCTGGGCAAGCGGTTGATTGAGACGATCGTCAAGTACCGTCCCCAGATTGAAGCATTCGCCACGGCGTTCGCTGAAAACCTGCCTGGGAACATCGAACGAGTCACCGGCTTTCTTGGTGACCTGTACGACGGTGTTCAGCCGGTGATCGAGATATTCGGTTCGCTTTCCGAAACCTTCGGCACCGCCAACCTGATATTTACGGCGCTGGGCTTGTACATCGGCGGCGGCTTCCTGATGGCGGTGCTGAACCTGGCGCTGGCCCTGAAGGGGCTCGGGTTGGCTATCACTCTAACGCCGGTCGGCTGGTTCCTGGCGGCCATCGTGGCCATCGGCGCCGCGGCCTATGTCATCTACAAGAACTGGGACAACATCGTCGGGTTCTTCGAGGACAAATGGGCGGGCGTCAAGGCGGCCTTCAGTGACGGAATAATCAACGGTATCTGGAAGCTGTGGAAGGAATACAACCCCATCACTTTGATGATGGAAGGCTTCAACGGCCTCATCAAGTACCTGACAGGCTGGGACCTGGGCGCAATCCTCGGCAGCAAGATCACCGAGGCTGTTGCCGCCATCAAGAACGGCTTACCCGATTGGGCTAAGAAGTTGCTTGGCATTGATGGTGCTGGGGTGAGCGGCGGTGCTGAGGGTGGTTCGCCCTCTGCCTCCACTGGTGGTGCAGATACCGACCTTGGCCGACGGGCTGCGCAGATCGGCCGGGAAGCTGTTCAGCAGTTGGCCCCGCCGGAGCAAGCAGTAAGGGTGCAGGTCGACCTGAACAACGTCCCAGCAGGGTCCAAAGTGAAAACCGAGGGCAGCCAGGGAGCGACCTTCGATACCGACATCGGTTACTCGATGATGGCGCCCAAATAAATCACTTCTTCATTGAATCAATGAAGGAGGTGGAATTTGACTCGGACTTAGCCTTTTCGGCCTGTTTGGCGTTAAGGGTCGATACCTGCTCTTCGACCTCTTTGAGGCTTAGGGGGGAGAGTGAAACCGCTGATTTGTACATCGAAAAGCTGGCGGCCACTCCACTCTTGTAGAACTGCGCACTATTCCCACTGCTTGTCTCAAGCCAGCCATCGGAGGCTAGCGCTTCTTTGAAGGCGTACCGATCTTCGAACTCAAGTCGGACACCGCCATAGGTGAGCTTTTCGGGAGGGAAGTCAGTCACTTTGCGACTCGACTCCCTATTTTTTTCAGCAAAATGATCTGAACCGTCAAAAAATACAGCAGCGCTTTTAGCACTGATACCGGCGACAACGGTTGGCTTAGTGCGGGTGCATATGTAACTGCTGTAGTTGTCCTTGCAATCGGTGAAGCCTTGCTCTTTTGCAATTTCCGGCGTGCCTGGCACTTTGAGGTCATACACGGTCACCGTCGAAAGCCTTTCGGCGCCCAGTGCAGTGCCGGCCGCCGTGAGAAGAATGATAGCTCCTAGCTTTTTCATGGTGCATTCCCTACAGGTAAAATTGAGTTAGATCGAGATCATAAATCCCTTTTAGGGAATTGTGTCTTGTATCAATTCGCCAATAAACAAATCCCACGGCATTCCCCCTGGGCTTACCGCTGGAGTTACAGCATGGCTTGGCGAGACAACTACCGCGCCGCGACCTTTCGTGGCGTGGGCTTTTTTGTGGCTACGGCAGACAGCAGTCACGGCCGTCGCCAGGCGGTACACGAGGCGGCGCAGCGCGATATTCCGTATACGGAAGACCTTGGTCGCAAGTCTCGGGAGTTCGGCATCACCGGCTATCTGCTGGGCAAAGAATACGATGTAGCCCGGGAAGAGCTGATCAAGGTCTGCGAGCAAGCCGGCCCTGGAGTGTTGGTTCACCCGTACCGGGGTGAGTTGACTGTGGTCTGTCGAGGGCTCAACGTCAGCGAGTCCTCAGACGAGGGCGGCAAATGCACGATCTCGATGACTTTCCTCGAGGCGGGCGAGGCGTCTTACCCGTCTGCCAAGGTCGACAGCGTCAATGCGATCAGCGCAAAGGCGGGCGATGTCACCGAGGCCAGCAAGGAAAACTTCATTGCCGACTTCCTCACCAAGGGTTACCCGTCGTTCGTAGCCGATGCGGCCACTACGCAGATAAAAGGGTTGAGCGATTTTTTGAGCTCGCCTGAGTTCATCGTTTCAAGCGACATACAGGCAGTATCCGACTACTACGACAAGGTCAAAGGCATCGGCTCTGATGCGTTCAATCTGATCCAGGCCCCGCTCGAGTTGGCTGGCCAGGTCGTTGACGCTATCAGCAGCATCCGGTCAGCCTTCGGCGGCAGCGCCTTCGGAATGCTGATGAGTCTTTACAGCCAGTATTTCCCAAGCTCCGACGATGCATCCTCTTCTGCTACGCCGAGCCGTCAGCAGGTCGTGAGGAACACCAGCGCCGTATCCGCGCTCGTTCGTCAGGTCGCCATTTCTGAGGCAGCTGTCGCCGCAGTGGTCACGCAGGCAACTGAGGATGTTTCCAACGGCGGGACGAAAACAACCTCCGAACCGACTAAATACGATAGCTACGAGGCGGCCGTTGCGGTGCGCACTGAGCTTTCCGACAGGTTGGACGAAGAGAGCGAGTCGACCAGTAACGACCTGGTGTATGTCGCGGTTACCGATTTAAGGACCGCCGTGGTTCAGGCCGTTCCTGACCCTGAACAGGACTTGCCCCGACTCGCGACATTCTCGCCCAAGCAGACGCTGCCGTCTCTCCTTGTTGCATATCAGCTCTACGGTGACGCCAGCAGGGCCGAGGATATCGTGTTGCGCAACGACCCGCGCCGCCCAGGCTTCCTGATCGGCGGCCAACAGCTTGAGGTTCTTGCAAATGGATGACCTTGAACTGCTGGTCAACGGCATGAATTACGCGGGGTGGACCCAGGTTGGAGTAACGCGTGCCGTTGATGCTTCCTCTGGCGCGTTCACTGTGACCCTTACGGAGCGCTGGGAAGGGCAGGAGGGCAGAAGCGCTCAAGTTGAGCCCTGGCCCATCCTCCCTGGCGATAAGTGCGAGGTCCGTCTCGGCGGAATAACGATGGTGGTTGGCTATGTCGACATCTTCAAGCCTTCGTTCAGCGCGAATGACCACACCATCAATATCCAAGGGCGCGACCGGACATCGGACCTGATCGACTGTAGTGCCGTGCACACGCCGGACGAGTGGAAGAGCATTGACCTACTGCGCTTCGCCCAGGTCTTGGCCCAGCCATTCGGTGTCGGCGTTTCGGCTGATGTACCGGTGGGCGCTCCATTCACGGTCTGCAAACTGCAGCAGGGCGAAACAGCGTTCGAAGCGATTGAACGTTACGCCAAGCAGAGACGCCTATTGCTGACGACGGATGGCGCCGGCGGCCTACTGATCACCCGTGCGGGTAACAAGCGGGCCACCGTGGGACTGGTTCAGGGTGAAAACATCCTCAGTGCCACCGGAAGCATCGATCACAGCCAGCGTTTCCGCAATTACTTGGTTAAAGGGCAAGCTGGATACAACCCAAACAGTGATGGAGGCACTGAGGCGCATGTCGAGGGCGGGGCAAGCGACAGCGGAGTCAGGCGTTATCGACCGATGCTGATCGTCGCTGAGTCCGGTGGATCGAACGGCAGCGCCCAAGAGCGAGCTACCTGGGAGGCCAACAGCCGGCTGGGAAAATCAGCTTCCGCTTCCATAACCGTCCAGGGCTGGCGGCAAAGCCCGGGGGGGGCAATCTGGGAGCCAGGAATGCTGGTGCAGGTCAGGTCGCCATGGTTGCGTATGGATGGGCAAATGATTATTCGGCAGGCCACCTACGAGCGGGGGGAGGGCGGTACCACTACCAAGCTCGACATCGTCAGCCCGCAAGCCTTTTCGCCGGAGCCTCCTGATTCGAAGAAAGGCAAGGCAGGGAAAAAGGGCGGTCGGAATATTTGGGCGGAAGCCATCGGGGAAGAGGACAAAAAAGATGGTTAACACAATTCGAGATATCAGCAACCGCGTGATGATGATGTTCGCCCGTGGTGTTGTGCGCCGGGTAACCGACACGAACGGACGGCAGCAGTTGCAGGTGGAGTTGCTCAAGGACGAGCTGCGAGACGATATCGAACACATGCAGAACTACGGCTTCACCAGCCACGCAAAAGGCGGCGACGTGGCGGTTGCCTTCATCGGTGGTAATCGCGAGCAGGGAATAGTCCTCGCCGTCGATGATCGCCGCTACCGTCTCGTTCTGCAGGCTGGAGAGGTCGCGATGTACGACGACCTTGGCAACAAGGTTGAGCTGCTGCGCGACATGGTTAAGGTCACTGCCGTTCAGCATGCGGAGGTTCAAGCCCCGACCATCAAGATGATCGGAGAGATTGAGATGGTCGGTAACGTAAAAATCCAGGGGAATATTGATTCCACCGGCACCGTTACAAACAACGGTAAGAACATCGGCAGCACTCACCAGCATGGCGGCGTGTTGTCTGGACCTGCGAACACGGGAGCGCCCATTTAATGGCTGACGCCGCGATGGTAATGACCGAGTTTGGCGGTGACCTAGTGCTGTTTGGTTTCGACCTCGAGCGCGATGACGGCCTTGAAACTGCCGTGATCATCAGCCTATTCACCGATCGCCGCGCCAGTGCTGAGCAGATCCCGCCCGAATATGAGCAGGACGATTTGCGCGGTTACTGGGGTGATCTCACAAATGTCTCGGCGACCGACCAGACGGGCTCGCTGCTCTGGCTACTGGCCAGGGAGAAAGAACTGCCCCAAACGCTGAGCCGCGCTGAGCAGTATTGCCGTGACGCCTTGGCCTGGATGATTGATGACATGGTGGCCACGACGATCGAGGTCGCCGCTTCATATCACTCGCGCGGCGTGATGCTGCTCGTTATCGACATCTATCGTCCGACCGGCCAGGCCGTTCGCTACCGATACAACTATGAATGGTCGGCCCAGGCCGGCAAGAGGGCTGCCTGATGCCATTTGCTAGACCAACCTTGCCTGAGCTCATTGACCGGGTTACCACCGACATCAGCGGCCGCGTGACTGGCGTCCAAAGCGCGGTGCTACGCCGTTCGCTGTTGGGTATCCTCGCCCGATCTGAGGCTGGCGCAGTGCACATGCTCTACGGCTTCCTTGAGTGGGCGGCCAAGCAGGCGATCATCGACGCCGCCGAGAAGGAATACCTTGAGCGTTGGGCAGCGATCTGGAAAGTCTTTCGCAAGGCCGCTGATTATTCGACCGGCGCCGCGCTGCTTGCCGGCGCAATCGGCTCGCCGCTTCCGGCCGGGACAATCCTACAGCGGCAAGATGGTGTGCAGTACCGCGTCCTGGCTGATGCGGTGTTCACTGATATCACGCTCCAGCCGACTGTTGTCGCCGTAGAGGCTGGTGCCGCTGGCGATGCGCAGGCCGGAACGCCACTGTTTCTGTTTTCACCCGTGGCCGGTGTTCAATCGACCGGATCTGCGGCCACGGACATTGATGGCGGTCTTGATGTTGAGACGGACGAGCAATTGCTCAGTCGGCTGCTAAAGCGTATCAGGCAGCCGCCACACGGCGGTGCAGCCTCAGACTATGAGCTTTGGGCTCTTGAGGTCCCCGGCGTTACCCGTGTGTGGGTGTATCCGCTTCAGATGGGCGCCGGGACTGTGACTGTATTGTTCGTGTGTGATGGAGAAGACAACATCATCCCGAACGCGGCCAAGGTCGCAGAGGTTCAGGCTTATATTGATGCCCGTCGCCCGTTGACCGCCGAGGTTTTCGTAGCGGCTCCTGTAGCGGACCCGCTCAATTTGGCGGTGAAGCTGTCGCCGAACACGGCCGCTGTCCAGGTCGCGGTGCGAGCAGAAGTAGCTGACCTGATTGTCCGTGACTCGAAACCTGGCAGCCCGACATTGATCAGCCATCTACGAGAGGCCGTATCAATCGCGGCTGGCGAAGCGGACAACCAGATTACGGCTCCGACCGCGAACGTTGCGCACGCCACCGGACACATGGCAGTGCCCGGCACCATAACCTTCTCCAGCTTTTAAGGAGGCGTAATGCCAACAGCTGCCGACTACCTGGAGCAGCTGAAAACGCTGCTGCCTCCTGGACAAGCTTTCCCGCGAGAATCTGGAACCACGCTTCACAGCCTGCTTGATGGCATGTCAATTGAACTGGCCCGGGTAGACGGCCGGGGCGAAGCGCTTCCAATGGAGGCCAACCCATCCACCACCAGCGAGATGCTGAGCGACTGGGAGAGGGTCGCAGGCCTTCCTGATAAATGCTCGGGTGTTTTGGAAGAAACGCTGCAAGGCCGAAAGAACGCCCTGCTGGCGAAACTATCCAGCACTGGCGGGCAGTCGGCGGGCTACTTCATCGAACTGGCAGGCGCACTCGGTTACACGGTAACCATTGAAGAGTATCGGCCTTTCCGGGCCGGCCTCTCGCGCGCAGGCGACGCGCTCACCAACGGCGACTGGGTTTTCACCTGGTTGATCCGTGCTCCTGAAACATCGGTCATTTCGTTCCGTGCCGGAGTTTCGGCGGCCGGCGAGAGGCTGCGCACATGGGGGAACGACACCCTCGAATGCAAAATTAATCAATTGAAACCGGCGCATACGATTGCGCTATTCGCCTACGGAGAATGACGCATGCACAGAATTGACGGCCCTGGGGCTACGGTCGATAACAAGTTCACCGAGGGGGATCCGGTTGGAGGCATTCAGGCGACAGTTGTAACGGACGACTGGCTGAATGATGTCCAGGAGGAGGTGATGAGTGTCCTGTCTGCCGGAGGCGTCACGCCTGTAAAAGGCACCCAGGACCAACTCCTGCAGGCACTCTACAAACTACTCCAGGCTCAGAAGGCCACGGCGTTCTCCGCGGCTGGCACCGCCACGGTGCTGATGCTGACACCATCTCCAGCGATATCCGCATACGCCACGAATCAGCGCTTCACGGTGAAGTTCCCTGTGAATTCTGGTCTTAACCCCACGTTGAACGTATCCGGCAAGGGTGCCAAGAATCTCAAGCAGTACGATGCCACCGGCGCAAAAATTGCGGCGACATTCTTTGCCGATCAAGTTTCCGACGTGATGTACGACGGCACGGATCTTGTGCTGCTCGCACCAATTTCTTCAGTTGGTCAGGCTACTGAGTCGAATCTTGGGGTATTAAAAGTCGCAACTCAACCAATTGTTAACTCTGGCACAGATGATGCGACAGTGGTAACACCCAAGAAACTAAAGTGGGGCGTATCTTATATTCTTTCAACAAATGGATATTTGATTCTTCCTTCTTGGTTGGGCGGTCTTATTTTTCAGTGGGGAAGAATATCTGTAGCCTCTGAGGGCAGCACTACAGTTAATTATTCGACCGTTTTTCCCTCGTCAGTATTGGTTTCGCTCGCAACTGTAAATTCTAGCGCTTCCACTACTAACGGTAATTATTCGGCATATGCAAACGCAATCTCAAACTCTCAAGTTGTAATAACAAACGATGTAAATGTAACTACTGGCGCATCAGCTCAGCAGATTTCTTGGCTATCGATAGGGTTCTAAATATGACTATCTACTATTCGTTTGTGACGTTGGGTTTTTATGATGACGCGATTAATTTCATTCCAGAAGACGCGGTAGAAATCACTAATGATCTTCGGACCCTACTTATCCGAGGACAGTCTGACGACGGGAAGATTATCGTTATGGGCCCTGATGGCTTGCCTATGCTTTCTGATCCGCCGCCGCCCACCGCTGAGCAAATCACTGCCAGAAATTCGATTCAGCAGGAAAGTCTGCTTTACGATGCGTCTAAGAGAATGGCGCCAGTGTTGGTCTCCTTGCAACTTGGCGATGCAACAGATGATGAGACGGTTCTTGCCAAGGCTTGGCAGTCATATTATCGAGCTCTTAAGCTTGTTGACCTGACCGTTTCGTCACCGATGTGGCCGGACCCTCCAGCCTCCGTGTAAATCGAAAAATATAGCCCGCTTCGGCGGGTTTTGTTGCCTGGAGAAAGCCATGCCGATCACTGAGCAGCAGTTGCTGCAGATCCTTCCAAACGCCGGCCGCCAAGCCGGCGTTTTTGTTCCTGCGCTGAATACAGCCATGATCCGCTACGGCATCGTGGGAACCGCGCGCGCCGCAGCATTCATCGCCCAGGTTGGGCACGAGTCCGGCCAACTGCGCTACGTGCGCGAGATATGGGGCCCCACGGCGCAGCAGCTCACGTACGAAGGCCGTGCGGATCTGGGCAACACCGTCAAGGGTGACGGCTCGAAGTATCGTGGGCGTGGGCTGATCCAGATCACCGGACGGGCGAACCACGCCGCATGCGGTGAAGCGCTGGGCCTGGACCTGATCAATCAACCCACGCTGCTGGAGGAGCCGCAGTACGCCGCGATGTCGGCGGCTTGGTTCTGGTCTATGAAAGGCCTGAACACGCTGGCGGATCAGGGTGAGTTCACGAAGATCACCCGCCGCATTAACGGTGGACTCAATGGCCTGGAAGATCGCCTGCAATTGTGGGCGCGGGCAAAGAATGTGCTGGCATGAACCCGATTTTGCTCAAAGTCTACGAGAATAGGCGGCTGTTACGGATAATTCGTCCGCCGTGACGAGAAATAGGGGATTCAAAGAATCGGTACATGAGCAGGGCTATGGCAATCGAAACGGCTATCCATCCGAATCGCCAGAGCTCCACACTCCATGCTGGCAGGCCTAGATATGCCTGTGTTGCCTTAGAACCCACGATTGTAAAAATCCCCCAGTGGAACAAATACAGGCTGAATGAGCAGTTACCGATCGCGTTCATGATGGAAACCGGGTTTGCAATAGCCTTGTTTTGGCTTCGTAGCCAGCCCCGTTTTTCGCTGTTTAATAGGGAAACTATCAGTAAGCTAGATGCTAGCGAAACACCAAATACTACGAAATAAAGCTCTCCATTACCTAAAGCTGCCGAAGGCGCATAGATGACACTTGCCAAAGTTGCCATGGAAAGGATTAGCGCCATTGCCGGGTGAATCCAGGAAAGTTTGTCTTGATAGAGGTATAGGGCTATTCCAGTGGCAAACAGAAGCTGAAACTGTGAAAAGAGGTGGTGCCCAAGCGGGTTTACGAGCCACGTATGATTCGGAGAAATTGAATACAGGATTGCTCCGATACCAAATAGCGAAAGAATAGTTAGCATGAGAATTTTGTGGTTGTATCGAATCAGCACAAGAGCTGAAACCAGATAGAACAGAACCTCGTAAATTAAAGTCCATCCCACCGAGTTTATTGGTTTTACGACGCTTGGAAGCAATAAGAACGACTTTATGTACGACTCCATATCAAATGGAGTGCCATATGCAAAAGAAACGTTGAAGATGTACAGACCCATCAGGGCAAATATAAATGACAGCCACCATATTGGGTATATCCTGATAATCCGCTTCGCCAGGAACGGACGGATTTTGAATTTTTCGCCAGATGTGACGTGAGTGATAATGAATCCGCTGACGACAAAAAACAGGTAAACAGCCCAATGACCGCGACTATACGCAAATGGTATGTTGACCTTATGATCGCCAGGCATCATATCTACAGCGATATGCGAGTGAAATAAGACGATTAGTAAGGCAGCTATGCCTCTCACAATCTGAATAGATACATATTGAATTTTATTTTCTGAAGTCATTTTTTTGGATCGTCCATTCCATGCTCGTTCACTGCTGATTAGGAGGCCTAATCGGCAGCCGGCCAGAATACAGATTCGTGACTGCGCCGACCACTGTTACGTTTTTTTGGGGGATGCTGGCCTTCGACTTGAATGCGGGCTAGCGCTCTGGGCCCCTGCGCGCGGCCAACCACATCAGTAGCCGCTGATTCTCAATTAGCAGGTGATCACGCTGGCCGATAATAAGATCAATGGGGCGAAAGCTAAAATTATAGGGCGCCTGATCGTTAATGGCTGATATGCGCTCAAGTGCTTATGCGAGCGCAGCCTCTGCGGAAGCCTTGCCACTTCTGATCTGCGGTTGTCAGTCCTCCCCTAGGATTCAGCCAGTGGCTGCAACGTGCCTGCCGACCCCGGCGCCCAAGGATTAACGCGCTACGAGCTTGCCAGGCATACGTCATGGCACTCGTTCCTCAGCGTTAAGAGTCAATCAACAACCCAGATCGTTGCCATGGAAATCAAAGAGAGCAATGAGCCAAGGATAAAGGTGAGTTGGCCCACTGTCGAAGAGGATGAGGCCAAATTTTCCTTATAAAATCTCTTTATATGGGAGTCAGTCAATCCGCATTCTCTAAAAGATTTGGCTTCCTTGCACAATTTCGCCGCTACAAGAAAAATTGAGATTAGAAGCGCTATTTTGAAAGAAAGGATAAGCCCGATTATGTACATACGACGTTCCCTTCGTTTTATTTATCTCGGTGCACAATCTGTAGTGCGTGTCATCATTCCGTCATGATATCAGACGGAGTTAGCCTTACGCACTATGTGGTCTTATTGGGATTCAATCAGGGCGTAGACCGCGATCTGGTCCGAAGATGTCCTGAGTTTGTGTTCATGGGCAGGATGCCGGGGAGGGTGGTTTGCTGTCTAAGAACCAACAACACATCAAGGAATCATCCGATGCCCAGCGCAACCAGGCTCTCCTGCGTGACCGTCTTGCTACCGATGGTGTCCGGCTGTCAGTCCTTCTCGCCGAGGATCCAACCAGAGGCTGCAACGTGCCTGCCACCCCCGGCGCCGTCGGCGTGGTTCATGCAGCCCGTCGAGCCCAACTTGACCCAGCGCATGCTCAACGAATTATCGCCATCACCGACGACGGGGATAACGCCGTGATCGCGCTGCGGGCGTGCCAGGCTTACGTCAGGGCTGTGGCTCGGTAATCTTCTTCAGCTCTGCCAGCAATCGTTGATTCTCCCTAAGAAGGTAGTCGCGCTGTTCGGCCACGAGCTTGATGCTGAGTATGCTGGGTGGTGATCCGGCCTGCTTCAATTCTTCGAGCTCCTGCCGCGCAACCTTAAGTGCCTCCTCTGCGCATGCCTTGCCGGTGACCAGCACGTCGTTCATCTGAACCAAGCCGGCGATGTTCAGCCTCGACTTGCGCAGTAGTGCCTGGGTCTCCGTGAGTTCGTCCTCGAGCAGCGCGCACTGGTGCTTGTACATTTCCAGCGGCGTCGGGCATCCGAGCCACTTGCAGGTGTCTTCATCGATGGTCATGGTGGTGCGCTCAAATACTGTATGTGTATACAGTAATCGAGGTTTGTCGGTTGGGCGATTTGAGGCGACGAGCTGTAGGATTTACTCCGGCGCCATGAGCACTGCCAGGGTCAGTTTTATGAACTCTTCGTTCTCGTCGATGGTGTGCAGAGCGCCCCGGATATTCTCGGCTACATCTGCGGAGCCGCGCTGCTCAACCCAGTTCGATAGCTCCATGATTGAGGCTTCAAGAGCAAGTTGGTTTTCGTAGAACTTGGAGAGCAGGGAGGGGAGCAGGTCTGAGTTGGTCATCGGCGTTCCTCTGGTGGAATGAACAGATTAGCAGCCGGTGTTCTTGAGGTAATTTGTGTTCGTCGGCAGGACGCCGGGGAGGGGATGGATCTCGTACCAATTTTTGTACCAATGGCCGTGTAAAGCAGGTCAAAACCGGGTAATGCTGAGTAAGCAAGTACCCGATTTCATTGACTATTATTACTTTGCCTTACCCCTTTAGAATCGCGGTGTAATTCTGTTCCAGGGACATGAAACTACCTGTGGGATTTTCGCAAAGCGCAAGGTTACGGTGGCCGACACATCGCTGCAAGCCTGACGATGGCACTTGTTACTCGTCGCGCCCTTCCATCATCGTGCGCTTGAGCATCACATACACCGCCCCCGCCCCACCGTGGCGTGCCTGGCACGAGGTAAAGCCGAGCACCTGGGCATGCTGGCGCAGCCAGGTGTTGACGTGGCTCTTGATCATCGGCCGCTTGCCGTCCAACCGCACGGCCTTGCCATGGGTGACGCGCACGCAGCGGATTTCGAACTTGGTGGCTTCGGCGAGGAAGGCCCACAGGGTTTCCCGGGCTTTTTCCACGTTCATGCCGTGCAAGTCGAGGCTGCCTTCGAACGGGATCTGACCAACCTTGAGCTTGCGCATCTGGCTTTCCTGCACGCCGTCGCGGGCCCACATCAGTTCGTCTTCAGGGCCGACGTCAATCACGAACTGGTCCGACAGGCCATCGACGGTAGTGGCGTCGGTGCGCACGGTCGCGGCCTGGCGCAACTTGGCGATCTGCGCGCGGTCGGCCTTGGGTTTGCCGGTGTCGGCGCGGTCGTGCTTGATCGGCTTGACGCCGCGCAGCTCGTTTTTGAACAGGGAAAAATCGTCGTCTTGCATGTCAGCCTCCGCGAAGGGCGGGCAGTTTACCTAAATCGCGGCGGCCGGGGCGCAGGAAACGCTATCCAAGCGCCATCAGTCGTGCTTTTTCATCAGGTGCGAGGCGATATTCAGTGACAACGGCTGGCGCATCTTCCGACGGCTGCGTCGCCATAACCAGACGCCCAGCCACAGCACCAGCAACCCGATCACCGCCAGGAGCGCCGAACCGCCGGGGCTGGCATTCAGTTCACCAAGGGCCGGCGAGTGGCCAAACAAACCGGCGCCACCAGCGCCGGTCAACAGCAAACCTACTACCGCCAGCAGCGCGGCAATGCCGGCCACCAAGCGCAGACGCCAGTTGCTCGGGCCCTTGGGGCGCAAGCGACGAGCGTCAAAACCATCGGATATCTTCATTCCGACCTTTCCTCCAGGGTATCGGCCCTTCGACCGGAAGTTACACAGGTTGTTCCTGTGCCAGAGGTAATTGCAGCAAATGACAGGCATTTGCAGATGAGCGGGGCCATCAACAGGCCGCACCGCTCATCAGAAGCACGATCAGATCAGATCTTTAGTCAGGGCGAGGGTGGCGAAGTTGTCAGCCATGATGGCCATCTCGGTCTGCTGCACATGCTCGGCGCTCAGGATGCCGCCTTTGTAAGGCAGGTCGCGGGTGGCACAGGCGTCTTCCACCAGGGTGCAGCGAAACCCCAGGTTCTTCGCGGCACGCACGGTGGTGCTGACGCTGGAATGGCTCATGAAGCCGCAGACGATCAGGTCCAGGGAGCCGAGGTCCTGCAGGTGTTTTTCCAGGCCGGTGCCGTGGAAGGCGCTGGGCAGCAGCTTGCCGATGATGGTTTCGTCACCTTGAGGTTCGAGGCCGGGGATGAACTCACCACGCTCGCCCTGCGGGTCAAACAGGCCGCCCACGGTACCGAGGTGACGCACATGCACGATCGGGCGTCCGGCGTTGCGCGCAGCGGCGACCAGTTGCTTGATATTGCCGACCGCCGCGTCCATGCCGGAGAGGGCGAGCGGGCCACTGAGGTATTCCTTTTGGGCGTCGATGATCACGAGGGTCGCATGGCCAAGGTTGGCAGCTGCGTAACCACGACCGCTGAGTTGAAACATCGTCTTTGGAACGGACATTCTGGGGCTCCTGTGAGGGGGGCTTTTGCGTCATTGTCCACTGGCTGAGCGGTTCTGTGAATCGCTACTATCGTAAGGTACGCCGTTGCTGGCGTGCAGCCATGTCAAGTGGCGGTGATGTTTAACCGAATGATGGCGATTTGGATGAAATCCGACGTACGGCGACAGGTTTTCGTACATCGTCGGCACAGGCGAAGGCTGTTAGAATCGCCAGTCGTTTTTTCCAGGAGTCTGCCCCCGTGATCACATCCCGCCTGCGCACCTTGCGCGACCACATCCGTTGGGCTGTCAGCCGTTTCCATGGGGAAGACCTGTTTTTTGGCCACGGTACCGACAATGCCTGGGACGAAGCCCGGCAGTTGGTGCTCGGCGCTTTGCACCTGCCATGGGAAATTGCCGACAGCTACCTGGATTGCAACCTGGAAGAAGAGGAAATCTCCCACGTACAACGCTTGCTGCATCGCCGTATCCACGAGCGCGTGCCTACCGCGTATCTGTTGAAAGAGGCGTGGTTCTGCGGCATGTCGTTTATCGTTGACGAGCGCGTGCTGATCCCGCGTTCACCCATCGGCGAGTTGATCGAAAACCGCTTCGAGCCTTGGCTGGCCCAACCGCCGGCGCGCATCCTCGACCTGTGCACCGGCTCCGGTTGCATCGGCATTGCCTGCGCCTACGAGTTCCAGGACGCCGAAGTGGTACTCGGTGACTTGTCCTTCGAAGCCCTGGAAGTAGCCAACCAGAATATCGAGCGCCATGGTGTCGACGAGCGCGTGTACACCGTGCAGGGCGATGGCTTCGACGGCCTGCCGGGCCAGCGCTTTGACCTGATTGTGTCCAACCCACCGTATGTGGATGCCGAAGACTTTGCCGACATGCCGGACGAATACCAGCACGAGCCGGAGCTGGGCCTGGCCTGTGGCGACGATGGCTTGAACCTGGTGCGGCGCATGCTGGCCGAGGCGGCGGACCACCTGAACGAGAAGGGTTTGCTGATTGTCGAGGTGGGTAACAGCCAGGTGCATGTTGACGCGCTGTACCCGGAAGTGGACTTCGCCTGGCTGGACTTCCAGCGGGGTGGGCATGGGGTGTTCATGCTCACGGCCGAACAGTGCCGGGAACATCAGGCAATCTTCGCCGCTCGGGTTTAACCAACCTTGTCTGTAGAAAATGTGGGAGGGGGCAAGCCCCCCCACATTTTGATTGCTTTCCAGCCGGCTAGCGGTGCGTGGCAATCCAGATCAACAGCCCCGCCTGAAACACGGTGAACGCCACCAGGCAGGTGATGGTAAACCGCAACCCGCTGTCCTCACGCTTGAACTTGGTGACCTTTTCTTCTTCCTTGCGCAGCTTCACTTCCTGCTCCAACAGGTTGTGCTCGGCCTGTTGCAGCATCTGCGCGGCTTCAAGGATCTCCACGAACTGCACCTTCTCGGTGTTCCAACTGTCGAGCACGTCGCTGACCTTGCCCGGCTGCACGTTGCCTTTGAGGTGCTGCACATCGGCGTAGGCCACATCGAAACCCTGGACGCGCAGGAAGTGATCGCGGCGCAGGCGTGTGGCTTCGTTGAGTGCATCCTTGTTGGCCAGGTCCACGCCATCGACGCGGTAGTGCGACCATTTCTTCTTCGCCCACGCGGCGCCCTGGGCCACCAGGAAGCGACCGATGCCGCGGTTGGCCGGTTCGATTTCCAGGCTGTTGCCCGGGCCGAAGTGCACGCGGTGTTTATCGTGATCCACCCAGATATCCAGATGGTTCTGCTCACGGCGCACCCGCTGCCCCGGCAATTGGATGACCATGCGCAACAGGCTGTGGTGTTTGTCATGGCGCTCGGCATAGCCGAACTGTACGAAACGTAGCGGCCGCAGGCCGGTGGCGCGGTCGGTGGCCAGTGGGGCCAGGCGCAGCATCTTGAAATGCTCGGCCTGAACATCCGCCCACGGCAGGGGAGCCGCCGTGTCGATGGCCTCGGTTTTTTCAGCCGGGGTGTCGGCGGTCGGTTCCGGTGTTGCTTCAGTGGTTGTCATGCGGTGCGATCCTGTCCAAGCCCTGCAAGTCGACCGTCTTTTTGCCGTCGACCCTGGGCTTATCGGCCGATTTCTGCAGGACTGGAGGCAAATTGTCGCTTAACGGGGTTGAAGTCCGTCGATAAAGCGCACCACACGGTTGCCCAGCTCGGCGGCGAGGGGTAATTGCGGGTCATTGTAGGAGGCCAATTGTTGCTTTACGTCGTTGGGCACGATGCGCATCACGTGGTTCATGCCTTCGATCACCGTCAGTTCGGCATCGGGCTTCGCCCTTTTGAGTTGCTGGGCGTCGCCGACACCTACCTGAATATCGTTGGTGCCCTGGATGATCAACGCCGGCATGCGCAGTTTCGCAAAGGCCGCCGAAGGGTCGGCGCGAAACAGGCTGATCAGATACGGCTGCACGCTGGGTCGGAAAATGCCCTCCAACGGGCCAGGCACATCGGCATCCACCTGACCGGCCTTGAGGTGATCAAGGATTTCATTGCTGCGCAGCAGCAGGGCAGGGGGCAGGTGATCGGCCAGTTGCTGGCGGATGACCTGATCCACCGGGCGGGCGCTGCCGGACAGGGATATCACCCCGGCCGGGTCGAGTTGCGGTGCAGCCAGTGCGGCCACCAGCGCGCCTTCGCTGTGGCCCAGCACAATCAGCGGGCCCATGCGTTTGTCGGCTTTGAGCAATTTACCCCAGGCCACCGCGTCGGCCACATAGGCGTCGAGGGTCAGGTTGCGTTCGTCGGGCGTGGCGGCCAGGCTGGCGGCCACACCGCGCTTGTCGTAGCGCACGCTGGCGATGTTGTGCCGGGCCAGCACCCAGGCCAGGCGCTTGAGGCTGTCGTTGCGTGCGCCGTCGGCGCTGTTGCCGTTGCGGTCGGTGGGGCCGGAGCCGGCGATGATCAACACCACCGGCACCGGCTTGTCGGACTGGGGCAGCAGCAGCGAGCCAAACAGTTCGCCGCTGCCGGTGTCCAGGCTGATCGGGCGTTGCAGTACGACAGGGGAGGCGGCGTGGGCCACGGCGGTAAACAGGGTCAGGGTAAACAGAAGAACTCGCAGCATCATCGCGCCATCATGAGGAAGGTGCCGGTTGGACCAAGGTCTACCGGTAAGGTTTCGAGGATGAACTAGTCGGTTAGCCTGCGTATACTGGCCGCCTTAAGTTATTACGGTTGACTTGATTCAACTGATTTCACGGAGCGCCCTGCATGTCCGGCAATACCTTCGGCAAGCTGTTCACTGTCACCACCGCGGGCGAAAGCCATGGCCCGGCGTTGGTCGCCATTGTCGACGGCTGCCCGCCCGGCCTCGAGCTGTCCCTGGAAGACCTGCAGCGTGACCTCGACCGCCGCAAGCCCGGCACCAGCCGCCACACCACCCAGCGCCAGGAGCCCGACGAAGTCGAGATCCTCTCCGGGGTGTTCGAAGGCCGCACCACCGGGTGCGCCATCGGCCTGCTGATTCGCAACACCGACCAGAAGTCCAAGGACTACTCGGCGATCAAGGATCTGTTCCGCCCGGCTCACGCCGACTACACCTACCACCATAAATACGGCGAACGTGACTACCGTGGCGGCGGCCGCAGCTCGGCGCGCGAAACCGCGATGCGTGTGGCTGCCGGCGCCATCGCCAAGAAATACCTGGCGACCCAGGGCATCGTCATCCGTGGCTACATGAGCCAGTTGGGCCCGATTGAAATCCCGTTCAAGACCTGGGACAGCGTGGAAGACAACGCCTTTTTCTGCCCTGACCCGGACAAAGTGCCGGAACTGGAAGCCTACATGGACCAGCTGCGCCGCGACCAGGATTCGGTCGGCGCCAAGATCACCGTGGTCGCCGAAGGCGTCAAGCCGGGCCTGGGCGAGCCGATCTTCGACCGCCTCGACGCCGAACTGGCCCATGCGCTGATGAGCATCAATGCGGTGAAAGGTGTGGAAATCGGCGCCGGTTTCGCCTGCGTGTCCCAGCGTGGTACCGAGCACCGCGATGAACTGACCCCGGAAGGCTTCCTCAGCAACAACGCGGGCGGCATCCTCGGTGGTATTTCCTCCGGCCAGCCGATTGTTGCGCACCTGGCACTCAAGGCCACCTCGAGCATCACCACCCCCGGCCGTTCCATCGATGTGCACGGCAACCCGGTGGACGTGATCACCAAGGGCCGTCACGACCCGTGCGTAGGCATCCGTGCCACGCCGATTGCCGAAGCGATGATGGCCATTGTGTTGATGGACCACCTGTTGCGCAATCGCGGGCAAAACGCCGATGTGCGCGTGAGTACCCCGGTGCTGGGCCAACTGTGACGGCGCGGCGGTGACAGCCCTCCCATACTGGCGTCTCTCCAGCTTCTACCTGTTCTACTTCGCCCTGCTCGGGGCGACGGCGCCGTTCCTGGCGCTGTACTTCGACCACCTGGGGTTCTCCAGCGCGCGTATCGGCGAGCTGGTGGCCATCCCCATGCTGATGCGCTGCGTGGCCCCCAACCTGTGGGGCTGGCTGGGCGACTACACCGGCCGACGTCTGGCCATCGTGCGCTTCGGCGCGGTGTGCACCCTGCTGAGTTTTTCCCTGATCTTCATCAGCCACACCTACGCCTGGCTGGCCCTGGTGATGGCCCTGCATGCGTTCTTCTGGCACGCGGTGCTGCCGCAGTTCGAAGTGATCACCCTGGCCCACCTGCAAAAACAGACCTCGCGCTATAGCCAGGTACGCCTGTGGGGCTCCATCGGTTTTATCCTCACCGTGGTGATCATGGGTCGCCTGTTCGACTGGCTGAGCCTGGACATCTACCCGGTGGTGGTCGTGGTGATCATGGCTGGCATCATCGGCGCCAGCCTGTGGGTGCCGAATGCGCAGCCCGCCAGCCACGGCAATCGCCTGGCGGCTGATGGATTCCTCAAGCAATTGCGCAGTCCCGGCGTACTGGCGTTTTACGCCTGTGTGGCGCTGATGCAAATGAGCCATGGCCCGTATTACACCTTCCTGACCCTGCACCTCGAACACCTCGGCTACAGCCGTGGCGTGATCGGCACGCTGTGGGCCCTGGGGGTGGTGGCGGAAGTGCTGATGTTCCTGGGCATGAGCCGCATCCTTGCGCGTTTTTCGGTACGCCGGGTTCTGCTGGTCAGTTTCCTGCTTGCGGCGCTGCGCTGGTTGCTGCTGGGCTCGTTTGCCGAACTCCCATGGGTGCTGTTGCTGGCGCAGGTCATGCACGCTGCCACGTTCGGCAGTTTTCACGCGGCGGCGATTGCCTTTGTGCAGCGCAGCTTTGGCGATAAGCAACAAGGCCAGGGCCAGGCACTTTACGCCGCCCTGGCCGGCACCGGCGGTGCGCTGGGTGCGCTGTATTCCGGCTACAGCTGGAACCTGCTGGGGCCGACCGTCACCTTTAGTATTGCCAGCGTCGCAGCCCTGGCCGCGGCCGTTATCATCGGTTTTCGATTGCAAGAGCAGAACCAAGGAACCCTTCAATGAGTTATGTCGCCGTCTACCCCGTTGCTTCACCGGATACCCCGAACAAGGTCCTGACCCATGTCGACGACATCGCTGCCACCCTGGCCGAGCACGGTGTGCGGTTCGAGCGCTGGCAGCCAGGCCTGATCGAGAGGGACGCCAGCGACGCTGAAATGATTGCCGCCTATCAGCCGCAGATCGATGCACTCGGCTATGGTGCGGTGGCGGTGCTCCGTGTCACGAGCGACCACCCGCAGAAAGCCGAATGGCGGGCCCGGTTCCTGGATGAGCGCCGCTACAACGAAGACGAAGTGCGTTTTTTCATCGCCGGCCAGGGTTTGTTCAACCTGCATGTTGGCGACTACGTGTATGCCGTGCGTTGTGAGAAAAACGACCTGCTGGGGGTGCCGGCCGGTATGGCGCACTGGTTTGATATGGGGGAGAACCCGCACTGTATAACGCTGCGACTCTTCAATAAGGCGCAAAGCCCAGTGCCGGAGTTGACGGGCGACGATATCGCCCGACGCTTTCCGGGTTTGGATGACTAATTACGGTGTATCGAAAACTTCAACCCCCGCATGTTGGAAGTTGTTGTGGGAATAAACTCTTATTTTTGTAAGGCCCGGCTGTTTATCGCGGGGCCTGCGCCTTAGTGCCATTGGTTATGTAACTCTTTGCGGCATTAACGTTTATATCACCTGTCAATAGGAGGAATCCGAAGGTGATAGGGCGATAGCCAACAAAAGGGAGTGAAACTAATGAGAGGCCCCAGGGAATTGTTTCCAACGCCAAACTCCGTGCCCAGCGCTGTCAGAAGGCGTTTGAGTTTGTCCGGAAAACCACTGACGCCTACGGAACTGGAAATCCTGCGTTGGGCCTCCGAAGGCAAGACCGTCTGGGAAATCAGCCAGATTCGCGCCACGTCCGAAGCGACGGTGAAATTCCACCTGCGCAATATCTACGGCAAACTTGGAGTGACCAACCGCGTGCAGGCGATGAATGAGGCGGCACGCCAAGGTTTATGCTGACCCAAGCGAGCCTTGGAGGAGGACTTTCGGCCACCGAAGCAATCGGTTTGAAGCGTCATAGTCCAGCCACAACGAAGCCGTGCTTCGGCCTATCAAGGCATTCGTGCGGCGCTCCGGCAACGCCTGGTCGATCTTGACGCGCAAAAGGGCATCCCATGCTCGGTCGAACTCTCGAATGAACATGCGCAATAACGGTAATGCCATGACCTCGACCTTGCACCTAATTGACCTCATCATCGTGTCGCCCATTCACATTCGGGGGGCTCGATGTCTAACGTCGCATTGGTGGCGCTAGGCTCGACGTCAGTCTTTTGATTGATCGCGTCGGCTAAGCGGCAGCGATCAGCGCTCCTTGTTGGCGCAGATGCGTCTGGAAACGATCGGCATAGTCTTCGACAACGGCATCCCTTACGCTGGAGCGCGCCTCAAGCGCCTCACGCCAAGCCGAAATGCGCGGAAGACCGTCGAAAATCTGGTGTGCGACAGTTGCGTCGATACTCTCGAAGTAACGGAAAAGCGGGGCATAAACCGCATCAACCATTCCAAAGGCCGAGCCATCGAAGAACGGCCCCGCGCCTATTTCTGATTCCAGTTTGCCGAGCCGTTCGCGAAATGCGGTGCGCTTGGCATCTGCGGTCGCAGAGTCACGAGCGTGGAGAAACTGCCAGGCTTCAGCTTGAGTCTGCGACGCGAACTCGATCCATGCGCGATTCCGTGCGCGAGCTAACGCATCAATGGGGTACATCGGCGTGCCACCTTGGGTTTCGTCGAGGTACTCGCAGATGACCATGCTTTCGAATAGGATCGCATCTTGCGCATTGTCCTGGCGCACCTTGAGCACGGGGACCTTGCCGGTTGGCGAAACGGCCAGGAACCAGTCTGGCTTGGCTGATAAATCGACATCTATCCGATCGAATTGGATACCCTTTTCAAGAAGCACAATCGCGGCGCGCTGTACGAATGGGCATAGTGGGTGGCTTATTAGCGTAAGAGCGTTCATTGCTTTTAGTGGCCCTGGATGGTTTATCAAGCGGAAACAGCGGCAGAGGTTTCCCGCGTGCCGCTGTGTGCGCAGTCTGGATTGGACTGGTTCGTCGCTAAGTGCTGGGGCGGGCGTTCAGTACCTGATTAACTTAGCCCGGACGATGTGGCATTCGCATAATTCTTGAGCTGCGCGCTTAGCCATTCAGCAGGCGGCCGCCGTCAAGGACGATTTCAGAGCCGAGCGTCCAGCGTGACTCGTCGGATGCCAGATACAGCACTGCTTTGGCCACCTCGTCGGAGGTACCGAAGCGCCCAAGCGGAATGGTTGCCGCGATCTCTTTGTTAAGCTGCGCGCGATAAGCTTCCGGAATACCCAGCTTGTCGTAAAGCGGAGTCTCGACGGGGCCAGGGCTCACTGCGTTGACACGGATGCCACGGCCCAGCAATTCGGTCGAGAGCGTCTTCGACATGTTCAGCAGTGCGGCCTTCGTTGCGGCATACACGGACGAGCGATCTGCGCCTGCATGCGCGCTTACGGAAGTCGTCAACACTACGGAAGCAGGATTGGCGAAGACCGGCAACAGCGCCTGCATCAGGAAGTACGGCCCTTTGACGTTGATGTCGAAAGAGCGGTCGAACATCTCTTCCGTCCATTCCTCAATGGGCAGCCAGACGGATACGCCGGCATTGAGGAAGGCAACGTCGAGTTGGCCGTAGTGTTCCTTGATGACTTGTGCCAGCTCCTTTTGTGCTGCAACGCTGGCCGAGTCGGCGCGCAGCACCGGCACTTCCGGGCCTAATTCGGCCTTGGCCTTTGCAATCGAATCGGGGTTGACACCCGTTACGATCACGCGAGCACCCTCCGCGAGGAACTGCTTTGCCGTTTCCAGCCCGATGCCACTGGTGCCGCCAGTGATGAGCGTACGTTTACCTTGCAAGCGCGACATTTGAATTCTCCGGTGAATGACGACCACCGCGGTCGACATGGAGAACTATGCGCTCATGCCTCGTAGCATATAAGACTGCTTATTCGCATATAATTCATGCAATTTGAGCATGAATTGAGGTGGAGAAGTGGACCGATTTCTTTTGATGACATGCTTCGCGCGTGCGGTAGAAACCGGGAGCTTTTCGGCGGCAGGGCGGGATCTAGGGCTGGGGCAACCCAATGTAAGCCGCTATGTAGCGGCTCTGGAGGATCATTTGCAGACGCGTTTGCTCCACCGGTCTACGCGCAAGCTGTCGTTGACACCGGAGGGCGAACGCTACTATGCGGACATCCGGCGCATCCTGGATGCGGTGGATGAATCCGAATCGTCCTTCAGAAACAACGTCGATCCATCGGGACTCTTGCGCGTAGCCTGTCCGACAGCTCTCGCACACGCGTTTGTGCTGCCGCATGTGCCGGCCTTTTTGGAACGCTACCCTCAATTGATCTTGGATCTCCAGCTCAACGATCGATACGTAGACCTGGTCAATGAAGGCACCGAACTCGCCATTCGCATAGGACAGATGGAGGACAGCACCTTGCGCGCCCGGCCTCTTGGATGGTACGACCGGGTCTTCGTCGCCAGCAAGGACTACTTGGCTAAACGCGGCGTTCCGCAGACCCCGGAGGATCTACGCGACCACGATTGCATCATCTACACCTTACTGTCGTCCGGGGCGACCTGGCGATTCCGAGACGCGGACATTCCGATTACCGGTAGGCTCAGGGTCAACTCTCCCGACGCTGTGAGTGCGGCGGTCGTGGCTGGCCTGGGTGTGGCGCATGGACCTGCGTGGCTGTTTGAGGGTGGGCTGAACAGCGGGAGATTACAGTTCATTCTCGCCAACCATGGGGCTCCCCCTGTCCCCGTGCAGATGGTTTATGTCGCCAATAGACTGCTCCCCACGCGGGCTATCGTGTTCATGGATTTTATGGCTGAGGTGTTTTCAAAGATTCCAGCCTTGAACGGCGGCACCCCTGTGCCGACGCTATAGGACGAGACGGCACCGGCCTAAGTTGAACTCGCCTAATTGTTTGATAAACCCGCTGTATCGGGGTTAGGCGCAGTCCAGCGAAGTGCCGGGCTGGAGTCATCGTCAAACAAAAAAGGCCGCGACGCTCAAGAGCGTCGCGGCCTTGTTATGACTGCGGTATTTATGCCGAATGGTAGGTCGGCAGGGCAAAGCGATTCTGACTTTGCAGCATCGAAATGTGCGGCAATTCACTGGCTTGTTCGGCCAGGTCGCGGCGAATCGCGCTGATCACCCAAGTCAATTGATCGGCAGTATGCAGCTGCTGGTAAGAGATCGAACGCTTGACCTGTTTGCCGTCACTGTTGCGCAGGGTCAACAGGATGCCACCGTCGGGACGTGGCTGGGTGGTGACGTCGTAGTTGGAGAATACTGAAGCGAATTTATCTTGGATCAGGCTCATGTCTATCAGCTCCGTTGGCTCAAGTTGGCAAGCATGGAGTGATAGGTGCAGTGATTGTGCCATCTTATGATTTATAAAATATCGTTATAAATCAATAGTTTGAAAAAGTAGAAGATTTTCGGTTTCGTGCAAATTGCATGAATGGCCATCATGCATCCTGCATTTTGCGTTACTCAATGGAGTGGGATGGACGCGCCTGTATGGATAAAGACTACTCGCGGGCAGCTAAATTCCTTTTTTGAGCGCGCACCCGACGGGATACAAAACTTTTCAAATCCCGCGTGTACAGCCGAAGAACGGCTGACGTATTTTCCTGCAATGCATTCGGCCTTCCTCTTACGGAAGTGTCGGTGTTTCGGGATCAGACGAAGAATAAGAAAAAGGACGTTCCTCCATGAGCCACCCGCACAACGACATGATCACCTGGGGCAAGCTGCTGAGAAAGGTGCCGGCCATCGTTCGCGCCCTGCCGCGCGTAGTGCGCGGCATGCGTGCCGCCAATGTCACCGACCCCGCGCAGCCTTGCGGGTTGGGCTGGCACTTTGAGCAAGCCACCCTGCGCAACCCCGACGGCAACGCGTTGCTGTACGGCGACCGTGTGCTCAGCTACACCGACGCCAACCAGTGTGCCAACCGTATTGCCCATCACCTGCAAGCCCAGGGCGTCGGCAAGGGGGACGTGGTGGCGCTGTTTATCGAAAACCGCCCCGAATTGCTCTTGAACGTGCTGGCCGTGGCCAAGCTGGGGGGCATCTGCGCGATGCTCAATACCGCACAAACCCAGGCGGCGCTGGTGCACAGCCTGAACCTGGTGAGTCCGGCAGCCATTATTGTCGGCGCGGAATTGGTCGCCCCCTATGACGCGGTGCGCGATCAGGTGGCCATCGCGGCTGATCGAACCTGGTTCGTCGCCGATCAGCCGTCTAGCCTGGTGCCGCAGGGGTATATCGACCTGTTGGCTGCGAGCGGCGAGTGCCCGGTGGACAACCCGGCCAGCACCGCGCAGATCTTCTTCAACGACCCCTGCTTCTATATCTACACCTCCGGCACCACCGGCCTGCCCAAGGCCGGCATCATGAAACATGGTCGCTGGACCAAAACCGCCGTCAGCTTCGGCAGCATCGCCTTGGACATGGGCCCTGACGACGTCCTGTATTGCACGTTGCCGCTGTACCACGCCACCGGCCTTTGCGTGTGCTGGGGCTCGGCAATTGTCGGGGCGTCGGGCTTCGCCATCCGCCGCAAGTTCAGCGCCAGCCAGTTCTGGGACGATGCGCGCAGATTCAAGGCGACCACCCTCGGCTACGTCGGTGAGTTGTGTCGTTACCTGCTCGACCAGCCACCCGGCGAAAACGACCGTGATAACCGCGTGACCAAGATGGTCGGCAATGGCTTGCGCCCCGGCGTGTGGGCGCAGTTCAAGGCACGCTATGGCGTGGAGCATATCTGTGAGCTGTACGCGGCCAGTGACGGCAATATCGGTTTTACCAACGTACTGAATTTCGACAACACCATCGGTTTCTGCCTCCAGCACTGGGCGCTGGTGGACTACGCCCACGACAACGGCGAGCCGTTGCGTGGCAGCGATGGTTTTATGCGTAAAGTCCCCACGGGCGGGCAAGGCCTGTTACTGGCCAGGATCGATGAAAAATCGCCCTTCGACGGCTACACCGACCCGGAAAAGAATCGCAGGGTGGTACTCACCGACGTGTTTGAAAAAGGTGACCGCTACTTCAATACCGGCGATGTGTTGCGCAGCATCGGCTTCGGTCATGCGCAGTTCGTGGATCGACTGGGGGATACCTATCGCTGGAAAGGTGAAAACGTGTCCACCACCGAGGTAGAGAACGTCCTGCTGCAACACCCGCAGATCGCCGAAGCAGTGGCCTATGGCGTTGAGATCGAAAACACCAATGGCCGCGCGGGCATGGTCGCCATCACCCCGAGTGAGTCCCTGGCCTCGCTGGACATGCGCGAGCTGCTGCAATTCGCCCACGGCCAGTTGCCGCACTATGCGGTGCCGCTCTTCCTGCGGATCAAGGTCAAGATGGAAACCACCGGTACCTTTAAGTACCAGAAGGTGAAGCTCAAGGAAGAAGCCTTTGATCCGGACAAGGCCGGCAACGACCCGGTGTATGCCTGGCTGCCGGGTTCGGACTGTTATGTGCCGGTTACCGGACAACTGTTGGCGCAGATCCAGGGCGGCCAGTTCCGCTATTGATTCTGTCTATGGCCGCTTTTGCTAAAAAGGGCATGACAGTGGGGAACTCCCTCGCGACACTGGCGGCCTATAAAGCACCAGACAAGGAGCCCCCCACATGTCAGACCAAGCCAAACAGATGACCGAAGACGAAGCCGCCGAATTTGCCGAGCAGGTCTTCGACGTGGCCCGCAAAGGCGACGCCGCTATGCTCGCCGCGCTGCTGGCCAAAGGCTTGCCGGCCAACTTTCGCAACCACAACGGCGACACCTTGTTGATGCTCTCGGCCTACCACGGCCATGCCGAAGCGGTAAAAGTGCTGCTGGAATTCAAGGCCGACCCGCTGATCGCCAATGACAAGAACCAGCTGCCCATCGCCGGCGCGGCATTCAAGGGTAATTTGCCGGTGGTCAAGGCGCTGATTGAAGGGGGCACGCCGATCGAGGCCGCCTCGTCCGACGGTCGTACCGCGCTGATGATGGCCGCCATGTTCAACCGCGTCGAGATGGTCGACTACCTGCTCAGCCAGGGCGCCAACCCCAAGGCCACCGATGCCCAAGGCGCGACTGCGCTGGCGGCGGCGCAGACCATGGGGGCGAAGGACACGGCGGCGCAGCTGGAGAAACTGGTGTAGGCTGTGCGCCCTCAAAAACCAGCCCGCTACAGGATCACCCCATGAAAACCACCCTCGTCGAACTTATCAGCAAAATCAGCGCCGGGGTCATGGGCGAGGACGAGGTGGCACGCATCGCCGAAGAGGCCGCCCAGGCCTACGCCGACCCGGCGGCTTTCCTGGCGGCCAACCCGGATATCAACTACGACGACAGCTTTCCGATCCCGTTGGGGGAGTGGGTGGTGGTCGGCAGCCTGCCGGACACCGTGCTGTTCCAGGCCGATACCTATGGCGACCTGTTTGCGCAGATCGTCGCATCGTTCGGCCCGGGTGTGGCGTTCAACCTCAAGCCCAAGCAACTGGCCAAGACTGAAGACCTCACCGCGTTGAACCGTATCCAGATCCAGATGAGTGCCCTGAGCCCGGAAGACGGCGGTTATGTGCTGCTCAATTTCAGCCAGCCACTGGATGACGAGATCCAGGCCGTCCTGGTGTTCGGCAATGACCTGCAGCGCGTGCTGGCGTTGTGCGCCGAAGTCGGCATCAAGGCCGAGCCGTCCCTGGAAGCGCTGAAAGTCGCCGTGCACGTCTGAAATAAAACGGAACCCCGACCAGGGCTGGCTATCCTACAAGGGCATGCCCTCACTTAGGAGCGACACCATGGGTTCCACTTTTAATGGCTTGATCGGGCTGATCATCCTGGCGCTGGATATCTGGGCGATCATCAACGTGTTCAAAAGCGGCGCGAGTACCGGCGCCAAGGTCTTGTGGATCCTGTTGATCCTGCTCTTGCCGGTACTGGGCCTGATCATCTGGGCCATTGCAGGGCCGCGCGGTAACGTGCGGATCTGACCTCTCACTCACTTGGAGAGTGAGCAATAAGTGTGGGAGGGAGCAGTCGAATCGTCGCACCGCCCCTCCCACATTGGTCTTCAGCGCCCTCCAGAGATTTGTGTATCGATATATTCGCTGCACAAAATTTTCACATCTTATCCAAGACAATCCGCCGGCTGTATCTCCCTGCCAAGGCCCTGCCTCAGGTGCTTTTAAAGGCGGCGTAGCAGTGCTCGCTCAGTAATTAATAGCCTTGATGCCATTGATCGGGCACCATTCGCGCCACCGTAAAACTTCGTCACTTAAACTTCCAATGGGTCCTGAAACGACATGGCAAACCCGGACGCCCTGAGTCAGCAGCGAGCTTCTAATCGCCTGCTGCAACCGACCGTCAAATCCCATCTGGCGTACACGCTGCTCTGCGCACTGGTCATGATGGTGATGCTCTCCCTGCTGCGCCTGGCGCTGCTGGTCTACAACCGCGAGATGATCCTCGACACGCCGGCCTCGACTTTCCTTGAAGCGTTCGCCAACGGCCTGCGTTTTGACATCCGCCTGGTGGTCTACCTGCTGATCCCGCTGCTGCTGGCCCTGTTCAGCGTACGGGCCATGGCCGCGCGTGGGTTTTTCCGCTTCTGGCTGACCATTGCGTCCAGCATCGCCCTGTTCCTGGGCTTGATGGAGATGGACTTCTATCGCGAGTTCCACCAGCGCCTCAACGGCCTGGTCTTCCAGTACGTGAAGGAAGACCCGAAAACCGTGATGAGCATGCTCTGGTACGGTTTCCCGGTGGTGCGCTACCTGCTGGCCTGGGCCGTGGGCACGTTGATCCTGAGCATGGCGTTCAAGGGCGCTGATCGCGCCACGCGCCCACGTGGCCCGTTCAGTGGCGGCAGCATTGGTACGCGGCAAGTGGCGCCGTGGTACAGCCGCATCGCGGTGTTCGTGGTGTGCCTGCTGATCGCCGTGGTTGCCGCCCGTGGCACCCTGCGCCAGGGCCCGCCGCTGCGTTGGGGTGATGTCTACACCACCGATTCGAACTTCGCCAACCAGTTGGGCCTTAATGGCACCTTGTCGCTGATCGCGGCGGCCAAGGCCCGGTTCGGTGAAGACCGCTCCAATATCTGGAAGGCGACCCTCGACCAACCGCTGGCGACCCAGACCGTGCGTGACATGCTGGTGCTGCCGCAAGAGAAACTGGTCGATACCGACATCGCCGCCGTGCGCCGTGACTACACGCCACCGGCCGAGAAGACCCTGCCGATCAAGAACGTGGTCGTGATCCTGATGGAAAGCTTCGCCGGTCACTCGGTAGGCGCCCTGGGTCGTCCGGGCAACATCACGCCATCCTTCGACAAACTGTCCAAAGAAGGCCTGCTGTTCGATCGTTTCTTCTCCAACGGCACCCACACCCACCAGGGTATGTTCGCCACCATGGCCTGCTTCCCGAACCTGCCGGGCTTTGAATACCTGATGCAGACCCCGGAAGGCAGCCACAAGCTGTCAGGCCTGCCGCAGTTGCTCAGCGCCCGTGATTTCAACGACGTGTATGTCTACAACGGCGACTTTGCCTGGGACAACCAGTCGGGCTTCTTCAGCAACCAGGGCATGACCAACTTCATCGGCCGCAACGACTTCGTCGACCCGGTGTTCTCCGACCCGACGTGGGGCGTGTCCGACCAGGACATGTTCAACCGTGGCCTGGAAGAGTTGAAGGCCCGTGAAGGCGGCAAGCCGTTCTACGCACTCCTGCAAACCCTGTCCAACCACACGCCGTACGCGTTGCCAACGCCATTGCCGGTGGAGAAAGTCACTGACCGTGGCAGCCTCAACGAGCATTTGACGGCCATGCGTTACTCCGACTGGGCCTTGGGCCAGTTCTTTGAAAAGGCCCGCAAGGAGCCGTACTTCAAGGAAACCCTGTTCGTGATCGTGGGCGACCACGGCTTCGGCAACGAACAGCAGATCACCGAGATGGACCTGGGCCGCTTCAACGTACCGATGCTGATGATTGCACCGGGCATACAGGAGAAGTTCGGCGAGCGTGACCACACCGTTGGCACCCAGATCGACATCGTGCCGACCATCATGGGCCGCCTGGGTGGCGACACTCTGCACCAATGCTGGGGCCGCGACCTGCTGAACCTGCCGGAAGGCGACAAGGGCTTTGGCGTGATCAAACCATCGGGCAGCGACCAGACCGTGGCCTTGGTCACCGCAAACCGCATTCTGGTACTGCCCAAGGAAATGCCACCGAAGCTGTGGGAATACGAACTGGGCGCAAACCCGACCGGGAAAGTGATTGCCGAGTCGCCGGACGAGGCTGCCTTGAAGCAGAAACTTGAGTCGTTCCTGCAAACGGCGACCAAGAGCCTGCTGGATAACACTGCCGGCGTGGTTAACGGCAAGCCGGACTAACTAACCGGCAATAAAAAAGAGGCCTTAACAGGCCTCTTTTTTTTATCCGGATTTTATATCCGGCCGAGTAACAACAACACCAGCAGGACAACCAGCACGACACCGAGGATACCCGACGGGCCATAACCCCAGTTACGCGAGTGCGGGAATACCGGCAGGCCACCGACCAGCAGGAGGATCAAGATAATGATCAGAATGAGGCTCATGGTTTTTTTCCTTGTTGTCTTTCTGCAAAGACCGGTTGTTTAACGATAGGCCTGCAGAGTTAATTACAGACGCCTTAACAACTCCGACTCTGGCGCTTCGTAGAAAATTCCATGTTTTTTTAAAGCATTTCGATCAGTCGCTTATTTCTTTTAATTCACGCGCATTCACCGCTTATTAGTTGAAAAACATTGAACTTAGGCTGAGGGCAGGCATCCGACCCGGCCCGCAGTTTGCCTGGGGCATTCATCAATCTGATGGTGCGTGGGTGCAGGAAAAACCTTCGCTACACTGCCGATCACTTCTTCTGTGAACCACAAGGCTACTTCCTATGCAAAATCGCATGATGATCACTGGCGCCGGGTCCGGCCTGGGTCGTGAAATCGCTCTGCGCTGGGCCCGTGAGGGTTGGCAGTTGGCCTTGTCGGATGTCAGCGAGCCAGGCCTGCAGGAAACCCTGAAATTAGTGCGCGAAGCCGGTGGTGATGGGTTTATCCAGCGCTGCGACGTGCGCGACTACAGCCAGCTCACCGCGTTTGCCCAGGCCTGCGAAGTGAAGTTGGGCGGCATTGATGTGATCGTCAACAACGCCGGCGTGGCCTCGGGTGGTTTCTTTGCCGAGCTGTCCCTGGAGGACTGGGACTGGCAGATCGCAATCAACCTGATGGGCGTGGTCAAGGGCTGCAAGGCGTTCCTGCCACTGCTGGAAAAGAGCAAGGGCCGCATCATCAACATCGCCTCGATGGCAGCCCTGATGCAGGGGCCGGCCATGAGCAACTACAACGTGGCCAAGGCGGGTGTGGTGGCGCTGTCGGAGAGTTTGCTGGTGGAGCTCAAGCAGCAGGAAGTCGGCGTGCACGTGGTGTGCCCGTCGTTCTTCCAGACCAACCTGTTGGATTCGTTTCGTGGGCCCACACCCGCGATGAAGGCACAGGTAGGCAAGCTGTTGGAGAGTTCGCCGATCTCGGCGGCGGACATTGCCGACTACATCTACCAGCGTGTAGCGCAGGGCGAATTCATGATCCTGCCCCATGAGCAAGGGCGGATGGCGTGGGCATTGAAGCAGAAGAACCCGCAGTTGCTTTATGACGAAATGACCACCATGGCCGACAAGATGAGGGCCAAGGCTCAGGCTGTTAAGGGTTAATCAGGCGGTAGTCTGTCAGGCAATTTACCTGCTTAAGTAGGTATTGCCTGATTTTGCCGCGAGGCATTGCTGCGGCCAGACCCGGCGCGCATGGTCGGGGTCCTGTTATTGGATAAGGACAACCGCCATGCTGGTCTTAAGCCGCGCCGTGGGCGAAATCATCGCCATCGGCGATGACATCACCGTGCATATTCTTGAGTTGAACGGTAACCACGTGAAATTCGGTATTGCCGCCCCCGTCGGGGTGCATGTGCACCGCGCCGAGGTCTACCAAAAGATCCGTGAACATCAAACCCCGCAACCCCAGCCCGCCACCACCCCCTGAGTCAGTCGAACAGATGCTTGGGCACATCGTGCTTGAGCATCAACTGGCACTGCTCGCTGTCCGGGTCGAACACGATCAGCGCCTGGCCCTTGGTCAGCGCCTGGCGTACGCGCAGTACGCGGGTTTCCAGGGGCGTGTCGTCGCCATTGTCGGTGCCGTCGCGGGTCACGAAGTCTTCGATAAGGCGGTTCAGGGTGTCGACTTCAAGTGCGTCGTAGGGAATCAGCATACAAGCCTCAGGTGATGGATCCCGGCGATGCTACTGCGCCGGGACCGCAGTTGCCAGCGTCAGGACTTCTGACCGACCAGGCTGTCCACCGACGGTACACGCGTGTCGCTCTCCATCTGCGTTTCGTGCTCGATCTGATGACTGAAGCGATCCAGTGAGCCCTGGGCCGGTTGTGCGTCACTGGCAAACACCGGCGGGCTGAGGATATACGCGCCCAGCAGACGGCTCAGGGCGGCCAGGCTGTCGATATGGGTGCGCTCATAACCGTGGGTCGCATCGCAACCGAACGCCAGTAAGGCGGTGCGGATGTCATGACCTGCAGTCACCGCCGAGTGGGCATCGCTGAAATAATAGCGGAACAGGTCGCGGCGCACGGGCAAGTCGTTATCCGAGGCCAGGCGCAGCAAGTGGCGGGAGAGGTGATAGTCATACGGCCCGCCGGAATCCTGCATGGCCACGCTGACCGAGTGCTCGCTGGAGTGCTGGCCGGGGGCGACGGGGGCGATATCGATGCCGACAAACTCACTCACATCCCAAGGCAGGGCCGCCGCAGCGCCGCTGCCGGTTTCTTCGGTGATGGTGAACAGCGGGTGGCAGTCGATCAGCAAGGGCTCGCCGCTGTCGACGATGGCCTTGAGCGCAGCCAACAGTGCGGCGACACCGGCTTTATCGTCCAGGTGGCGGGCACTGATATGCCCGCTCTCGGTGAACTCGGGCAACGGATCGAACGCCACGTAGTCGCCGATGCCGATCCCCAGGGAATCGCAATCGGCGCGGGTGGCGCAATAGGCGTCCAGGCGCAATTCCACGTGGTCCCAGCTCACCGGCATTTCATCCACGGCGGTGTTGAACGCGTGCCCGGAGGCCATCAACGGCAACACGCTGCCACGGATCACGCCGTTGTCGGTGAACAGGCTGACGCGACTGCCTTCGGCAAAGCGGCTCGACCAGCAGCCGACGGGGGCAAGGGTCAGGCGGCCATTGTCCTTGATCGCGCGCACGGCGGCGCCGATGGTGTCGAGGTGCGCGGACACGGCGCGGTCGGGGCTGTTTTTCTGGCCCTTGAGGGTGGCGCGAATGGTCCCGCGCCGGGTCATTTCAAACGGGATGCCCAGCTCTTCCAGGCGCTCGGCGACGTAGCGCACGATGGTGTCGGTGAACCCGGTGGGGCTGGGAATGGCGAGCATTTCCAGCAGCACTTTTTGCAGGTAGTTGAGATCCGGTTCGGGAATGGTTCGGCTCATAAAGACTCCTGATGGAATAAGGGAAATTCTGTGGCCAATGGGGCTTGTTGTGACCAGTGGGGCTTGTTGTGGCGAGCGGGCTTGCCCCGTGTTGGGCTGCGAAGCAGCCCTCAATCCGGGCGCCGCGCTCTTTCAGTCAACCCTCATTGGCAGCCTTTGGGGCTGCTTCGCAGCCCAACGCGGGGCAAGCCCGCTCGCCACAGGGTTATTGAGCCGTCGGCTGGCTATGGGGGAATAACAGGTCCACAAACTTCTCCGCCGTCGGCTGCGGGTCATGATTGGCCAGGCCGGCCCGTTCGTTGGCTTCGATAAACACGTACTCGGGCTGATCGGCAGCGGGCACCATCAGGTCCAGGCCGACCATGGGGATGTCCAGGGCGCGGGCGGCGCGCACAGCGGCGTCCACCAGCGTGGGGTGGAGGATCGCCGTGACGTCTTCCAGGCAACCGCCGGTGTGCAGGTTGGCGGTACGGCGCACGGCGAGCGTTTTGCCACGGGGCAGGATGCTGCTGTAGTCGTAGCCGGCGGCGTGCAGGGTGCGTTCGGTTTCGGCATCTACGGGGATTTTGCTTTCGCCGTCAGTGGCCGCCTGACGGCGTCGGCTCTGGGCTTCGATCAGCGCACCAATGGAATGCTGGCCGTCACCGGTCACTTCGGCGGGGCGGCGAATCGCGGCGGCGACTACCTCAAAGCCAATCACCAAAATGCGCAGGTCCAGGCCTTCGTGGAAACTTTCCAGCAACACGCGGCTGTCGAACTGGCGCGCGGCTTCGATTGCCTGCTGCACCTCTTCAATGCTCTGCAGATCCACCGCCACGCCCTGGCCTTGCTCGCCATCCAGCGGCTTGACCACAATGCGCTGGTGTTCGTCGAGGAACTCCAGGTTGTCATCGGCGCTGCCTGCCAGTTGTTGCGCAGGCAGTTTCAAACCCGCCGCTTTCAACACCTTGTGGGTGAGGCTCTTGTCCTGGCACAGGGTCATGCTGATGGCGCTGGTCAGGTCGCTCAGCGACTCCCGGCAACGCACGCGGCGCCCACCATGGCTGAGGGTAAACAGGCCGGCATCGGCGTCGTCCACCTGCACATCAATGCCGCGTCGATGCGCTTCTTCGACAATGATCCGCGCATACGGGTTGAACCCCGCCTGCGGGCCGGGGCCGAGGAACAGCGGCTGGTTGATACCGTTCTTGCGCTTGATCGCAAAGGTGGTCAGCGCACGGAAGCCGAGCTTGGCGTAGAGGTTCTTGGCCTGTCGGTTATCGTGCAGCACCGACAGGTCCAGATAACTCAAGCCACGGCTCATGAAGTGCTCCACCAGATGGCGCACCAACACTTCGCCCACACCGGGGCGTGTGCACTGCGGGTCGACCGCCAGGCACCACAGGCTGCACCCGTTTTCCGGGTCGTGGAAGGCTTTCTGGTGATTGAGGCCCATCACGCTGCCGATCACCGCGCCACTGTCTTCGTCTTCTGCGAGCCAATACACCGGGCCACCTTCATGGCGCGGCGTGAGGCGCTCGGCATCGACCGGCAACATGCCGCGGCCCTGATACAACTGGTTGACCGCCCGCCAATCGGCCTCGGTCTGCACCCGGCGAATGCGGAAGCCGCGAAATACCCGGGTCGACGGGCGATAGTCGCTGAACCACAGGCGCAGGGTGTCGGACGGGTCGAGGAACAACTGCTGCGGATCGATCCCGAGGATCTGCTGGGGCGCGGCCACGTAAAGCGCGATGTCGCGCTCGCCGGGCTGCTCGTTGAGCAGTTCCTGGGCCAGGCTGGCTGGGTCGGGGAAGGTGTGGCCGATCAACAGCCGGCCCCAACCGCAATGCACCGCGATCGGCTCGGCGGCCAGCGGGCTGCCATCTTCGGCCAGGCGCGCTTGCAGGCGCTCGTAGGTCGGTGCCTGGCCCTTCAACAAGCGTTGGCTGTAAGCCGCTGCATGGGGTTTCATCAATCAGATTCCTTGTTCGCTGAGCCACAGGTTCAGCGCTGCCAGTTGCCACAGCTTCGAGCCGCGCAGCGGGGTCAATTGGCCCTGCGGGTCGGTGAGCAGGCGGTCGAGCATGGCCGGGTTGAACAGGCCGCGATCCTGGCTTGGGTCCAGCAGCAATTCGCGCACCCAGTTCAGGGTGTCGCCTTGTAAATGCTTGAGGCCCGGCACCGGGAAGTAGCCTTTCTTGCGGTCGATGACTTCGCTCGGGATGACCCGGCGTGCGGCCTCTTTCAACACTTGCTTGCCACCGTCGGGCAATTTGAATTTGCCGGGCACGCGGGCTGACAATTCCACCAGGCGGTAGTCGAGGAACGGTGTGCGGGCTTCCAGGCCCCAGGCCATGGTCATGTTGTCGACACGTTTGACCGGGTCATCCACCAACATCACCGTGCTGTCCAGGCGCAGGGCCTTGTCCACGGCGGCGTCCGCGCCGGGCATCGCAAAATGCTCGCGCACGAAGTCACCGGCCGCGTCGTTGGCGGTCAGCCATTTGGGCGCGACGGTGGCGGCGTAGTCGTCGTAGCTGCGGTCGAAGAACGCTTCTCGGTAGGCCGCATACGGATCGCTGGCGCCGTCGACCTGCGGGTACCAGTGGTAACCGGCGAACAGCTCGTCGGCGCCCTGGCCGCTCTGCACCACCTTGCAATGCTTGGCCACTTCCCGCGACAGCAGGTAGAAGGCGATGCAGTCATGGCTGACCATCGGCTCGCTCATGGCGCGGAACGCCGCCGGCAGTTGTTCGATGATCTCGCTTTCGGCAATGCGCAGTTGGTGGTGACGGGTGCCGTAGTGCTTGGCGATCAGGTCCGAATACTGGAACTCGTCGCCGCGCTCGCCACCGGCGTCTTCAAAACCGATGGAGAAGGTCGACAGGTCCTGCACGCCGACTTCACGCAGCAGGCCGACGAGCATGCTCGAGTCGACGCCGCCGGAGAGCAGCACACCGACATCCACGGCAGCCCGTTGACGGATCGCCACGGCTTCGCGGGTGCTGTCGAGCACGCGGTCGGTCCAGTCTTCGAGGGTGAGATTGCGCTCGTCCTCATGGGGGCCGTAGGGCAGGGTCCACCAGGTTTTCTGCTCGGTGTTGCCTTCGGCATCGATGCGCATCCAAGTGGCCGGCGGCAGTTTTTCAATACCCGCCAGCAGGGTGCGCGGTGCAGGCACCACCGCATGGAAATTCAAATAGTGATTCAGTGCCACCGGGTCGAGGATCGGGTTGATGTCACCGCCCTTGAGCAGCGCCGGCAGGGCCGAAGCAAAACGCAGGCGCTGGCCGGTGCGCGACAGGTACAACGGCTTCACGCCGAGACGGTCACGGGCGATGAACAGGCGCTGGGCATCGCGCTCCCAGATGGCAAAGGCAAACATGCCGTTGAGTTTGGGCAGCAGCGCTTCCCCCCAGGCGTGGTAACCCTTGAGCAGCACTTCGGTGTCGCCGCCGGAATAGAAGGCGTAACCCAGGGCTTCAAGCTCCTGGCGCAATTCCGGGAAGTTGTAGATCGCGCCGTTGAATGCCAGGGACAGGCCCAGTTGGGCGTCGACCATCGGTTGGGCGGAGCCGTCCGACAGGTCCATGATTTTCAGGCGTCGATGGCCCAGGGCAATCGGCCCTTGGGCATGGAAGCCCCACGCGTCAGGGCCGCGTGGGGCCAAATGATGGGTGATTCGCTCCACGGCTGCGAGGTCCGCAGGTTGAAGATCGAAACGTAACTCGCCAGCTAATCCGCACATAGGTTCCTTACCGGTTTTTCCGTTGGGGAGGGATAGAAAGACCCGCGCCAAAATGGCGGGTACCTAGGGACTGACCCGAGGCTATACGCGGAGTTTTAGATCAATAAGTTATATGGCAAACCGCCGCCCCCCATTCGGCACCCCTCTGCGGCCTGTGCGACGTGGGTGAAAGGGGCGGTAATTAAGTCGAGGTGAGATGCAAAAAATCGACGGTCAGGAGGGCTGATCTGTAGCTATTTGAACCCTTTTGCGGCAGCGCAGCGCTTATCGTCTGGCGTCATTGTTCAACGCGATAAAGGAGCATTGCGAATGAAGCAAACAGCTGATTTGACCCAGGCGCTTAAGCCCGTGGCCCAGGACCAATTGATGGCAGCGCTGCTGGATATCACCGGCGACCTGGATAAAGCGCAGGTCTTGCATGACACGCTGCCGGCCTGGTTGGTCAAGGCCGATTCCCATGTACTGCAGGCCATCGAGCAGGCGTATGCCGACAGCGAGCGCCCGCGTGAAACCCTGCACCGGGTGCTGAACCGTCTGCAACCGCTGGATAAATTCTGTGCCGAACGGCTCAAGGCATTTCTGGACGGCAAGGGGCATAGGGGCCTGGACATCGAAAACGACACCCTGGAAATCCCCCGGCGCTCGTTCAGTGGTGTCAGCCGGGACCTGGGCGGCCAGGTGGTCGAGACCGTCCACCTGGAGAAGCACAGCCTGCTGCAAGCGGCCATGCAGAATTTCTCCCAGGCGGCTGCCGAGCCTGGCGGCTCGCCGACCACTGCCGTGGTGCGCATCGGGCCCAGGCGCCGAATTGCGCAAACCCTCACCGCCCAGACCTTTATCGGCTACTGCCGCGAACTGAACCTGGGAGAGGCCTATCAGACCCATGTGCGCGAGGTGTTCAACCTGGTGGCGCCCGACCAGGACTTCAACCCTTCGGTGGCGCAGGTCGGCCAATCCCGTTGCGTGGACATGCAGATCGACCTGCATCTGGCCCATGCCAAGGGCGATATCGATGCGCCGACCCGTGCGTTGCTGCTGGGCCTGGTCAAGGCGGATATGCCCGCCAGGGACATCCGGCAACTGTGGTTCAACCACCAGCCGCTGGCCTGGCAAGGCCTGAACATCGACGGTGCCTGCCTGTGGGGTGTATTGGTGTTTTCCAGTGCATCGGCCGAAGGGTTCTCCAGCGGCCCGATCGTGGTGTATATGCCCAACGAGCCCGTGCGGCCGTGGTACCGCTATGAATCACTGGAGCATTTCAAGCTCTACCTCACCCTCAAGCTTCACGTCAGTACCTATCGTGACTTCTTCAAGGGTTACCTGGACGAGTCCGAGCGTTTCGGTTTTTTCGAGCGTTTTGACCAAGAGGCAATCGTCGTGCGGGTGGCGCCGCTCCCGGTAACGGGCAAGCTGTCGACGTTCTTTTTCAATGCCTGCGTCGGCAAGACCCAGCTGGATGCGCGGGTATTGGCGGTTCCCAATGCCCAGGCTGATGACGACGCGCGTCGCAAGCGTATCCAGGATTACCTGGATGTCGGCTTGACGGTGCTCAACGTCGCAGGGTTCGTGGTGCCGGTGGTGGGCCAACTGATGACCGGCGTGGCTGTTGGGCAGTTGCTTGGCGAGGTGTTCGAGGGGGTGGATGACTGGCTGCACCATGACAAGCTTGGCGCCCTCAGGCACCTGACGAACATCGCGGAAAACCTTGCCGCCATGGCGTTGTTCGCGGCGGGCACGAAAGTGGTGGGCCGGCTGTGGCGAACCACGCCTCCGGCCGCTGGATTCTACGACAGCATGAAAGCCGTGCGGCTGCCCGACAAGTCCGCGCGCTTATGGCGCAGTCGTACCGAGCCGTATCGTCATACCGTCTCGCTTGAAGGCGCTGTGGCCAGTCCCCGTGGGGTCTACCAACTCAATGGCCAGTCCTACGTGAATGTCGACGGCGCGCTGTATTCGATGGTCTTTGACTCCCGCACCGGGCGCTGGCGGGCCCGGCATCCGCAGCGGGATTCGGCCTATCGACCGCCCTTGACCCACAACTACCAGGGCGGCTGGCAGTTCTCGTTCGAGCGACCGGATGAATGGCACAGCCCTGACTATATCCTGGGGCGGTTGGACCCCAGTCTCACCACCCTCCCGGCCGGGCATCTGCAGGATATCGCCGCCATCACCGGCTCGACCTTGCCGCGCTTGCAGCAACTGGCGATGCAGAACCTGCCGTTGCCGGAGCGGCTGCGCGATTGTGCGCTGCGGTTCAATCAGAACCAGGGGGTTCGCGACCTGATCTGGCAAATGGAGCATCAAGCCCCGCTCGATGCGGCCACCACCCGTGTGCAGATGCTGGCCCTGCCACTGATGGACGGGTGGCCCCGCGGGCGTTTTTTCGAACTGCTCGACGACGAGGGCTACCTGCTTGAGCGCCATCCAGACACCGCGCCGTTCGACTACGAGGACTTGAGCATCCACCTCACCACGCAACAACTCAGGAACGGGCAGATCCTGCCCACCTTGCTGGCCGCGCTCGACTCCGAAGAAACCGCGCAATTGCTCGGCGGCACCTTCCACGCCGACGAGGCGCAAGCCGCACTGACGGGGCGTCTCACGGCTTCACTCAAGGACACGCATCAGGCGGTCTATGAGCGGCTGCGCATGGATGCCGACTTCTTCGATCAGACCGATCACGGCCAGCTCAAGCAGCGCTTGCCGCAATTGCCGATCCGGGTGGCCTGGGAGGTCCTGACCCAGGCCTCCACGGCGGAGCGCTGGCACTTGCGCCATACCGGGCGTGTGCCGCTGCGGGTCGGCCAATGGGCCCGGGAAGCCCTGGAAGCGCTGGAGGAAGACGACGCCCTGGCCGGCCTGTACTTGCCGGAGCTGGCCACCGATGCGACACGGCGCGTGGCCACCGGGTTGCTGCACCGGGTTCCGGGCTGGCCCGAGGATCTGTTTTTGCAGGTACGCCGCGACAGCGTTCAGGGCACAGTCCTGGGCCAAGTGGGCAACCCAGATGCTGATATGAGCCGCATCGTGGTGCAGTCGGCCAAGGGCTTTCGCGCCCACGATGGGCAAGGTGTGGCGTTGGGCGCGCTGGCCGGCGGGCCGGAAGGTTTCTATGAGGCGTTGCTCAACAGTTTGTCTGCCGCCCAACTCGATGCGCTGCGCCTGACCGCGAGCGGCAGGGCCAGCCAGTTGCGGCATGCACTGATTGGCAAGGCGCAGGACGAACGCAATCGCATCGGTCGCTATTTGTGGCCGGAGCGCGCAGTGCCCGAGGACCCCGCCTTGTCGTGTGTACAAGGTGCGCCGCCTGCGCAGCCTCCACAGCCTGCAGGCCTGGTACGCAAGGCACGCAAACTCTTCCCGTTATTCGATGACCGGCGCCTGTCGACCTTCCTGCAGGACTTGGGTAGCGACCACCTGTCCCGGGCCAGGGCCGTACGCGCCCTTGAACAGCAATATGACGCACTGCAGCGGACGCTGAGGCTGTGGGCCAGGGACAAACCGGCGCAGCCATACTCTGACATCGCGCTGCGAGACCACCGCCTGGCTCGCCACCAAGCCGCACGGGCCATCGAGCGCTGCTGGCAATATGTGTCGCTGGCGCCGGATGAACTCCATCAGAAAGTGCCGAGCCTGTCCCTGGACGGCATGACCATCGGGGCGTTGCCGACCTTGCCGGCGCACGTGCAGTTCGAGCATGTCCGGCAATTGTCATTGAAACGCATGGGACTCAACGATGACGTTGCGTATTTCCTCAAGCACTTCAAGGGACTGCGCAGCCTGGAGTTGAACGGTAATCGGCTGACGCGGCTGCCTGAAGTGCTCCAGCACATGCCGTTGCTCAGGCAACTGTACATGGCCGATAACCAACTGCAACTGACCGAGTACACCCGCACCAAACTCGCAGACCTCAAAGGGCTGGCCGTGCTCGACCTGAGCAACAATCCCCTGGTGGACCCGCCCATCGCCAACAAGATGTTCGAGTTGCGCAACCTGGTGCTGCGCAACTGCCGGCTGACCAGCCTGCCCACTGGCTTTACCCGCGTTCCGTACCTGGAGCAACTCGACCTGCGCGACAATGACATCGCCAGTTTGCCGGCATGGTTGTTCAATGCGCCGCGCGAGCAAACTGAAGTCCTCAACTTGCGGCACAACCCTTTGGACGCCAGCACTCGTCAGGCCTTGAACCGTTACCGGGACACCATCGGCGTGGGCATGGGCTTCGTGGAGGATGACATTACGCGACTCAACGAGCAGACCGCGCGTCAGCTGTGGCTGGGCGATGAGCGCGCGACACACTTCGCCGAAAAGGTCGAGACCTGGCTGGGGCTCAAGGATGAGCCCGGCTCCGATGGCCTGTTCACATTGCTGGCCGGCCTGGGCGGTACCGCCGACACCACCCACGTGCGCGAGGACATGAACCGCCGCGTCTGGCGTGTGCTCGAGGCGGCCGCCGCCGATACCCGACTGCGTACCGAGGTCTTCGAGCGGGCGGCCACGCCATTGAACTGTGATGACGCCGCTGCCGTGAGCTTCAGTGACCTGGAGGTGCTGGTTGAAATCCACGAGGCCTCGCAGCGGGTGGAGGGCGGCAGGGTCACGGCCAAGCCGCTACTCAGGTTGGCCAGGGGGCTGTTTCGTCTCGACCGCCTGGAATCCATGGCCAGCCGGCACAGCGTCGAGCATCCGATGCTCGATCCGCTGGAGGTCAGCCTGGCTTATCGCACCGGGCTGGTGGAGCGCTTTCATTTGCCCGGGCAGCCCCGGCATATGCGCTTCGCCAGCCTGGCTGGGGTGACCGAGCACATGCTGGAAGTTGCCGAAGCGCAGGTGAAGGCGGCCGAGCTTTCCCCGCAACTGGTGAACTATCTGGTGAAGCTGCCATTTTGGAGCAGTTACCTGAGGCGCGCCCATGGCGGTTCGTTCGACACCTTGACCCAGCCCTTTGGCGAGCGCATGGAAGCCGTTTGGGCGCAGAGGGAAACCTTGGGTGACGCTGACTATCACACCCAGATGGGCGTGATCCAGCGCGCGCGGCAAAGTGCCGAGCTCGTCGAGCTCAAACGCCTGACCCAGGAAGCGTTGAGGTTCGATGCGCAGGGCACCTGCGAACTGCCGCCGATGGGTTGAAGCGCCGCCTACGGGGCCGTTTTTGCAACGTTGCTGCGAACCAACGCGCGCACCGCAAAGCGATTCGGGTGGCAGGCCTCGGCGACGCTGCGGGGCAGAGGCAGCGGTTCGTTATCCAGCCACGCCGCCAGCAACTCGCCGGACAGCGGCGCGGTGATCAGGCCTCGCGAGCCGTGGCCGCTGTTGAGGTACAGGCCGTCCAGCCACGGGCAGGTGGCCTGTGGCGTGTGGCGGGCATCTTTGCGTAGCACGTCGTAGGCCCGGGCGAACGCCAGGGTGTCGGCCAGCGGCCCGACAATCGGCAAGTAGTCCGGGCTGGTGCAGCGAAATGCCGCGCGGCCTTCCAGCGTGTCTGCGGCAAGGTCGGCGGCGTGCAGGCGCTGTGCCAGGTCCGGGGAAATCTCTTGCAGTAGCTCAAGGTTTCCAGCGTGTTCGGCGGCGGTGGGGGTGAGGTCATCGTTGTTGAAATCAAAGCTGGCCCCCAGTGTGTGCTCGCCCAGCCGAGCCGGCGCCACATAGCCTTCGGCACACACCACGGTGGCCAGGGCCTGGCTGTCGGCGGTCTGGGGCAAGCGGGTGATCTGCCCGCGGATGCGCTTGAGGGGGAGCTCGGCGCTGGCGGCAAAGCGCTTGACCTCGGCCGCGCCGGCCAGCACCACCACGGGGGCGCTGGCCAGCAGGCGATCACCGTCCCAGGCCTGCCATTGAGCGCCGACTTTGCGCAGTTCCAGCACATCATGGTGGGCGTGCACCTCGATACCTGGCTGGCTTGCCTGCCACTGGCACAGGGCGGGCGGATGCACCCAGCCGCCCTCGGGGAAAAACAACCCACCATGCTCCAGGCCCACCCCGGCGCGAATCTGGGCCTGGTCGCGGTCCAGCAACTGCAGCAACGCTGGAGCGAACGCCTCGGCCAGTTTCGCCTGGCGTTCGGCCTCCTTGGCATTGAACCCCAGTTGCAGCACGCCACACCCGTCCCAATCCACGCCGCGTTGCAGGTGCTCGAGCAGGCGCCGGGTATGCCCGAACCCGCTCACAATCATCTGCGACAAGGCCGTGCCATGGGCGGACAGCTTGAGGTACAAAACGCCCTGTGGGTTGCCCGAGGCTTCCTGGGCCAGGCCGTCATGGCGCTCCAGCAGGCTGACCTGCCAACCCCGCGCCGCCAGGCTGGCCGCGCTGGCGCAGCCGGCCAGGCCGCCGCCGATCACCAAGGCGTGGCGCTTGCCGTTGTGTGCGGGCGGGCGCGCGAACCAGGGCTTGGCGGCGACCGGTGCCGGGGTCTCGGCCGGCCAGCCGAGAAACTCCCCGCGCAGGATTTCCCACTTGTGGCCGATGCCCGGCGTGCGCTTCATCTTGAAGCCGGCGGCGTTGATCAGGCGCCGTACCCAGCCGGTGCTGGTGAAGGTGCTGATGGTCGAGCCCGGCGCTGCCAGGCGTGCCAATTCAGCGAACAGTTCGGCGGTCCACATCTCGGGGTTTTTCGCCGGGGCGAAACCGTCGAGAAACCACGCGTCGATCTGCGCATCCAGTTGCGGCAGTTGCTCCAGGGCATCGCCGATCAGCAGCGTGAGGGTGACGCGGCCGTTATCCAGCACCAGGCGCTGGAAGCCTTGGTGGATGGCGATGTATTGCGCTAGCAGTTGCTCGGCGAACGGCGCCAGCTCCGGCCAGAGGGCGAGGGCGCGTTGCAGGTCGACGGGGCTCAGCGGGTACTTTTCCACGCTGACAAAATGCAGGCGCGCGCCGGCCACTGCGTGTTGCTCGAACAACTGCCAGGCGCAGAGAAAATTCAGGCCGGTGCCGAAGCCGGTTTCGCCAATCACCAGACGCCCGCCCGCCGGCAGTGCGGCGAAGCGCTCCTGCAAACGGTTCTGTTGGAGGAACACGTAGCGGGTTTCTTCCAGGCCCGATTGGTCAGAGAAGTACACGTCATCGAACACCCGCGAGTGCGGGCGACCTTGGTCATCCCAGTCGAGCTGGGCGTGGGTTACGGGATTCATGGGCGGCTCGGTAAAGGCAAGGCGGCCATTCTAGCCGATCAACAGGCGCGTCATTGATCCATGGCAAGCGGCAGTGGAATTTCCTGGCACGCCGCGCTGCCCAATCCGCTAGTCTTGCTGAATTCTGGAACGGAGCCGCCCATGTTCGAATCTGCCGAAATCGGTCACGCCATCGACAAAGACACCTACGACGCCGAAGTGCCGGCCCTGCGCGAAGCCTTGCTGGAGGTGCAGTACGAACTGCAACAGCAAAAGCGCTTCCCGGTGATCATCCTGATCAATGGCATCGAAGGCGCCGGTAAAGGTGAGACGGTCAAACTGCTGAATGAATGGATGGACCCGCGCCTGATCGAGGTGCGCACCTTCGACCAGCAGACCGACGAAGAACTGGCGCGCCCACCGGCCTGGCGCTATTGGCGCCAATTGCCTGCCAAAGGCCGCATGGGCATCTTTTTCGGCAACTGGTACAGCCAGATGCTGCAGGGCCGGGTCCACGGCGAGATCAAGGACGCGCGGCTCGACCAGGCCATCGCCGGTGCCGAGCGCCTGGAGAAGATGTTCTGCGATGAAGGCGCGCTGATCTTCAAGTTCTGGTTCCACCTGTCCAAGAAGCAAATGAAGGCCCGGCTCAAGGCCCTGGCCGACGACCCGCTGCACAGCTGGCGCATCAGCCCGCTGGACTGGCAGCAGTCCGAGACCTACGACAAGTTCGTGCATTTCGGCGAGCGCATCCTGCGCCGTACCAGCCGCGATTACGCACCCTGGCATGTGATCGAAGGCGTCGACGCCAACTACCGCAGCCTCACGGTGGGCAAGATCCTGCTCGAAGGCCTGCAGAATGCCCTGAAGCTGCCCAAGGGCAAGGCCAGCGGCATGAACCCGGCACCGTTGCCGTCGTCCGTGGACCAAATGAGCTTGCTCAACAGCCTCGACATGACCCTGAGCCTGGACAAGGACGACTACGAAGAACAACTGATTACCGAGCAGGCGCGCTTCTCTGGCCTGATGCGCGACAAGCGCATGCGCAAGCACGCGCTGGTGACGGTCTTTGAAGGGAACGATGCGGCCGGCAAGGGCGGGGCGATCCGGCGGGTGGCGGCCGCGCTCGACCCGCGCCAGTACCACATCGTGCCGATTGCCGCGCCGACCGAGGATGAGCGCGCCCAGCCGTACCTGTGGCGGTTCTGGCAGAAGATCCCGGCGCGGGGCAAATTCACCGTGTTCGACCGCTCGTGGTACGGCCGCGTACTGGTGGAGCGCATCGAGGGCTTCTGCACGCCGGCCGACTGGATGCGCGCCTATGGCGAGATCAATGATTTTGAAGAGCAATTGCGTGACGCGGGTGTGATCGTGGTCAAGTTCTGGCTGGCCATCGACAAGCAGACCCAACTTGAACGTTTCCAGGCCCGTGAGGAAATTCCCTTCAAGCGCTTCAAGATCACCGAAGACGACTGGCGCAACCGCGACAAATGGGACGACTACCGCGCCGCTGTGGGCGATATGGTCGACCGCACCAGCACCGAGGTCTCGCCGTGGACGCTGGTGGAAGCCAATGATAAACGCTGGGCGCGGGTCAAGGTGTTGCGCACCATCAACCTGGCCTTGGAGGAAGCCTTCGCCAAGGCTGACAAGCACGACAAGAAGAAAAAGAAATAATCACTTGCCTGGTGTTGTCCAGGATGCAGGCCTCTGTGGCGAGCGGGCTTGCCCCGCGTTGGGCTGCGAAGCGGCCCCAAAACCAGCCAATAAGGTCTGCCTGAAAGAACGCGGCGCCTGGGGCAGGGCCGCTTCGCGCCCCAACGCAGGGCAAGCCTGCTCGCCACAGGTTTATGTTCGTCACCATGTTTTTGTATACGCCGGGTGAATGATCGTCGCGGTGGGGCAGGCCTGGATCTATCCTCGATCCATCTCCCCACAACGACAAGATCGAGGTAGCCCATGCGTGAAGTAGTGATCGTCGACAGCGTGCGAACCGGCCTGGCCAAATCCTTTCGCGGCAAGTTCAACCAGACTCGCCCGGATGACATGGCGGCCCATTGCGTCAACGCGCTGCTGACCCGCAACGGCATCGACCCGGCCAGTGTCGAGGATTGCATCGTCGGTGCCGGTTCCAACGAAGGCGCCCAGGGCTACAACATCGGGCGCAACGTGGCAGTGCTGTCGCAATTGGGTACCGGCACCGCGGGCATGACCCTCAACCGGTTCTGCTCGTCGGGTTTGCAGGCGATTGCGATTGCGGCCAACCAGATCGCGTCGGGCTGCAGCGAGATCATCGTTGCCGGCGGCGTCGAGTCCATCAGCCTGACCATGAAAAGCGTCAACACCGATAACCTGATCAACCCATTGCTCAAGGAACAGGTGCCGGGCATCTACTTCCCCATGGGCCAGACCGCCGAAATCGTCGCCCGCCGCTATAACGTCAGCCGAGAAGAGCAGGACCTTTATGCCCTGCAAAGCCAGCAGCGCACGGCTCAGGCTCAGGCGGATGGCTTGTTTGATGATGAAATCGTGCCGATGGCGGTCAAGTACAAGGTCGAGGACAAGCACACTGGCGCCGTACAAATCCTTGACGGCGTCGTTGATCGCGATGACTGCAATCGCCCGGACACCACGTTGGCCAGCCTGTCTGGGTTGAAGCCGGTGTTTGCCGAAGACGGCTCGGTGACGGCGGGTAACTCGTCGCAGCTCTCCGACGGCGCCTCCATGACGCTGGTGATGAGCCTGGAGAAAGCCCTGGCGCTGGGGCTCAAGCCCAAGGCGTTCTTCCGCGGTTTCACCGTGGCCGGTTGCGAGCCGGATGAGATGGGCATCGGCCCGGTGTTCTCGGTGCCCAAGCTGCTCAAGGCGCGGGGCTTGCAGGTGGCGGACATCGACCTGTGGGAACTCAACGAGGCATTTGCTTCGCAGTGCCTGTATGCGCGCAATCGCCTGGAAATCGACAACGCCAGGTACAACGTCAACGGCGGCTCGATTTCCATCGGCCACCCGTTTGGCATGACCGGCTCGCGCCAGGTAGGGCATCTGGTGCGTGAGCTGCAGCGGCGTAATTTGCGTTATGGCATCGTCACCATGTGCGTGGGCGGCGGCATGGGCGCCACGGGGCTGTTCGAAGCCGTGCGCTAAGTTAAATGTGGGAGGGGACGTGCCCCCTCCCATAGGTAAGCAGCGCCATATCCCAATTCGTCCACTTGCCCCTAGAATGGCCGCTCCTCCACCTCTGGCATTTTCTGGGGCGCTCATGCACATCTCTTCCGGCCGCTGGGTCTACGGTTTTTTCCTGACCCTGCTGACCGCGCTGCTCTGGGGCATTCTGCCGATCAAACTCAAGCAAGTCTTGCAGGTGATGGACCCGATCACCGTCACCTGGTTTCGCATGGTGGTGGCCGGCAGTTGCCTGTTCGTGTACCTCGCCGCGACCAAGCGCCTGCCCAGTCGTAAAGTGCTCGGCCCCAAGGGCGGCTGGCTGGTGGCGATGGCGGTGTGCGGCCTTGTGGGCAACTACGTGTTGTACCTGGTGGGCCTGAAAGTGCTCAGCCCCGGTACTGCGCAACTGGTGGTGCAGATGGGGCCGATCTTCCTGATGATTGCCAGCGTGTTTGTGTTCAAGGAACGTTTCAGCGTCGGGCAGAGCGTGGGCCTGGTGGTGCTGATCGTCGGTTTCGGTCTGTTCTTCAACCAACGCCTGGAGGAGTTGCTGACGTCCCTCGGCGCTTATACCGCCGGCGTGCTGACGATCCTGCTCGCCACTTCGATCTGGGTGTTCTACGCCCTGGGCCAGAAGCAGTTGCTGACGGTATGGAATTCGCTGCAAGTGATGATGGTGATCTATCTGTCTTGCGCCGTGTTGCTGACGCCATGGGCGCATCCGCTGGAGGCTTTGGACCTGAGTCCGCTGCAAGGCTGGCTGTTGCTCGCGTGCTGCATGAACACACTGGTGGCCTATGGCGCATTTGCCGAAGCACTGGCCCACTGGGAAGCCTCGCGGGTGAGTGCAACCCTGGCACTGACGCCGTTGGTGACCTTTGTCGCGGTGGCGTTGGCGGCGTGGTTGTGGCCCCACTATGTGCAGGCCGAAGAGATCAATGCCTTGGGCTATTTCGGCGCGTTGGTGGTGGTCGTGGGGTCGGCGGCGGTCGCGCTGGCGCCGTCGTTGCTCGCCGGGCTCAAGGCCCGGCGGCTACGCATGGCGTCTTAGGCGCCCAGCATGTTTTCCGGGCGTACCCACTGGTCGAACTCTGCGTCGGTGAGGTAGCCCAGGTCCAGCGCTGCTTCCCGAAGGGTCAAACCTTCGGCGTAGGCCTTCTTGGCGATCTCTGCCGACTTGTCATAGCCGATGTGCGGGTTGAGCGCCGTGACCAGCATCAGCCCGCGCTCCAGGTGCTCGGCCATTTTCCCGGCGTCGGGTTCGAGGCCGGCGATGCAGTGCTCCTGGAAGTTATTGCAGCCATCGGCCAGCAGGCGGATCGATTCCAGCAGGTTGTGGATGATCACCGGCTTGTACACGTTCAACTGCAAATGCCCTTGGCTCGCCGCGATGCCGATGGTCACGTCATTGCCCAGTACCTGGCAGGCCAGCATCGACAGCGCTTCGCACTGGGTCGGGTTGACCTTGCCGGGCATGATCGAGCTGCCCGGCTCATTGGCTGGCAGTTTCACCTCCGCAAGGCCGGCCCGCGGGCCGGAGCCCAGCAGACGCAGGTCGTTGGCGATTTTCATCAGGGCCACGGCCAGGGTTTTCAGGGCTCCGTGCAAGGTCACTATCGGTTCATGGCCGGCCAGCGCGGCGAATTTGTTCGGCGCGGTGACGAAGGGCAGGCCCGATAAGGCTGCCAATTCCGAGGCAATCGCCTCGCTGAAGCCATGGGGCGCATTGAGCCCGGTGCCCACCGCCGTACCGCCCTGGGCCAGCTCGCACACCTGGGGCAGGGCGCTGCGGATCGCGCGTTCGGCGTAATCGAGTTGGGCGATAAACGCCGAGATTTCCTGGCCGAAGGTGATCGGCGTGGCGTCCATCATGTGGGTGCGGCCCGTCTTCACCAGCTTTGCATGGCGTGCCGACAATTCCGCGAGTCCGCCGGACAGCGTATTGATCGCCGGCAACAACTGCTGGTGCACCGCTTGCACCGCCGCAATGCTCATGGCCGTAGGGAAGCAGTCGTTGGAGCTTTGGGAGCGGTTCACATGATCGTTGGGGTGCACCGGGCTTTTGCCGCCACGGGGCTTGCCCGAGAGCTCGTTGGCACGGCCGGCAATGACCTCGTTGGCGTTCATGTTGCTCTGGGTGCCGCTGCCGGTTTGCCAGACGACCAGGGGGAACTGGTCATCATGTTGGCCGTCGAGCACTTCGTCGGCGGCTTGTTCGATCAGGCGGGCAATGTCGGCGGGCAGGTCGCCGTTGCGGTCGTTGACCCGGGCGGCGGCCTTCTTGATCAGGGCCAGCGCGTGCAGTACCGCCAGGGGCATGCGCTGCTCGCCGATGGCGAAATTCACCAGCGAACGTTGGGTCTGGGCGCCCCAGTAAGCGTCATCCGGGACTTCCACTTCTCCCAGGCTGTCGGTTTCGATACGGCTCATCGGGCACACTCCTTCAGGTTCGTTTGCGCAGTTTAGGCCCTGATCAGCCTGGGGGGTTCCCTAAAAGACTTTTCATCGGATTCATTCACGGCAATCCGCGCCCGGTAAGGCTCGGGGTTGAGCCGCAGCGTTTTTTAGGCGCAGAATGGGCGCCCTTGGGGTCTTACCTCGCCTGCTAGAAAGGAAACTCGATGACTCGTCTTCGTGCCATCTGTACCGCGGTTGCTCTGGTTTGCGCCAGCGGCCAGGTTTTTGCCGATACCGCCAGCCACAACGCCAGTGCCGAAGCCTTCCTTACCCTGGCCCATGCCGACAAGCTGGGTACCCCGGTGTACATGCAAGTGCAGCAAATGTTCGCCCAGCGTTTCGAACAGACCAAGGCGCCTGCCGCCAAGCAGTCCGTACTGGACAGCTACCAGGCCAAGGCCAACGCCGCCCTGGACCAGGCCATCGGCTGGCCGAAGCTGAAACCGGACATGGTCAAGCTCTACACCACCAACTTCAGTGAATCCGAGCTCAAGGACCTGGTTGCTTTCTACCAGTCGCCACTGGGCAAGAAAGTCCTGGAGAAAATGCCGCAGCTGACCCAGCAATCGGCCCAGATGACCCAGGCCAAGCTGGAAAGTGCTGTGCCGGTGGTGAACAAACTGTTGGAAGACATGACCAACGAGCTGACGCCAAAAGCCGCTGCACCGGCCAAGAAGAAGTAAGCAGGAATGACCATGCAACAGCGTATCGAAACGGCGCTCGCCGCCCTGGACCCGGACCACTTGAGCGTGCTGGATGAAAGCCATATGCACAGCCGTGGGCTGCAGACCCACTTCAAGGCCGTGCTGGTCAGCCAGCAGTTCGAGGGGCTTAACCGCGTCAAGCGCCACCAGAAGGTCTACGCCACCCTGGGTGACCTGATGAGCGAATTTCATGCGCTGGCGCTGCATACCTACACGCCCGATGAATGGGCCAAAATCGACGCAGCCCCGGCCTCGCCGACCTGCGCCGGCGGGCATAGCTGATACGCGGGTGTTTCTAAAACCCTGCATTTGCTAGAATCCGCAACGCGCCGCTTAGCCGGCGCGTTTTTTTTGCATCCGGTTCACCCCTTACGAGGGTAGCCACCTGGAGAGAACACCCATGACTCAACCGATTGTCGTGGCGGCACTGTATAAGTTCGTCACCCTCGAAGATTACGTCGCCCTGCGCGAGCCATTGCTGCAGGCAATGGTCGACAACGGCATCAAAGGCACCTTGCTGATCGCCGAAGAAGGCATCAACGGCACCGTTTCCGGCAGTCGCGAAGGCATTGATGGCCTGATGGCCTGGCTGAAGAATGACCCGCGCATGGACGACATCGACCACAAAGAGTCGTACTGCGATGAGCAGCCGTTCTACCGCACCAAGGTCAAGCTCAAGAAAGAGATCGTGACCCTGGGCGTCGAAGGCGTCGACCCGAACAAGAAAGTCGGCACCTATGTCGACCCGCAGGACTGGAATGCGCTGATCAGCGACCCCGAAGTGCTGTTGATCGACACCCGCAACGACTACGAAGTGTCGATCGGCACCTTTGAAGGCGCAATCGACCCGAAAACCACCAGTTTTCGCGAATTTCCCGACTATATCAAAGCCAACTTCGACCCGGCCAAGCACAAGAAGGTCGCCATGTTCTGCACCGGTGGCATTCGTTGCGAGAAGGCGTCGAGCTACATGCTCAGCGAAGGTTTCGATGAGGTCTACCACCTCAAGGGCGGGATCCTGAAGTACCTCGAAGAGGTGCCGCAGGCAGAAACCAAATGGCAGGGCGACTGCTTTGTGTTCGACAATCGCGTCACTGTGCGCCACGACCTGAGCGAAGGCGACTACGATCAATGTCATGCCTGCCGCACACCGGTGAGCGTCGAAGACCGCGCATCCGAACACTATGTAGCTGGCATCAGCTGCCCCCATTGCTGGGATAAGCTGCCAGAGAAAACCCGCCGCAGCGCGATCGACCGGCAAAAGCAGATTGAGCTGGCCAAGGCCCGCAATATGCCGCACCCGATTGGCTTCAACTATAAGCAAACCCCTTCCGAGGCCTGACCCATGTCCGCGCGCCTGCTCTATGTAATGGATCCGATGTGTTCCTGGTGCTGGGGGTTTGCCCCGGTGGCGCAGGCGCTGGTTGAGCAGGCCCAGGCGGCCGGCGTGGACGTGCACCTGGTGGTGGGCGGCCTTCGCACCGGCAGCGGCGCGGCACTGGAACCGACCACGCGGCGCTATATAGTCGAGCACTGGCAGGCGGTCACCGACGCCACCGGCCAGCCGTTCAAGCGCGACGGCGCGTTGCCCGACGGTTTTGTCTACGACACCGAGCCTGCGTGCCGTGCCATTGTCACCGCGCGCAGCCTGGCGCCGGATTGTGCGTGGAAACTGCTGGGCCTGATCCAGCGCGCGTTTTATGTCGAGGGCCGCGACGTAACCCTCGCCAGCGTGCTGGTGGAGTTGGCGGAGGAGGCGGGCATCCCGCGCATCGAGTTTGCCGGCGAATTCGACCGTGCCGAGCAGCATGCCGCGACGGCCGCTGACTTCACCTGGGTCCAGGACCTGGGTATCGCTGGCTTTCCGACCTTGCTCGCCGAGCGTAACGGCCAGTTGGCGTTGCTGACTAACGGCTATCAGCCGCTGTCCGAGCTGTCACCGTTGTTGGGTCGATGGCTGGAGCGAGCAACCTGTGCATGACCAATCACCACGCACCGACCGACTGACCTGGGCGGAAATTCGCCGCCTGGCCCTGCGTCACAAGAAATCCCTGTGGATCGCCAATGGCGTCGCCGTGCTGGCGACGCTATGCAGTGTGCCGATCCCCTTGCTGTTGCCGTTGCTGGTGGACGAAGTGCTGCTGGGCCATGGCGATGCCGCGCTCAAGGTAATGAATCACGCATTGCCCCTGGTCTGGCAGAAAGCCGCCGGTTATATCGGCCTGATGCTGCTGATCACCCTGGCCCTGCGGTGTGGCGCACTGCTGTTTAACGTGGTGCAGGCGCGACTGTTTGCGCGTTTGGCCAAGGACATTGTGTATCGCATCCGCGTGCGTTTGATCGAGCGACTCAAGCGCATCTCCCTCGGCGAATACGAAAGCCTGGGCAGCGGTACGGTCACCACCCACCTGGTCACCGACCTGGACACGCTGGACAAATTCGTCGGCGAAACCCTCAGCCGCTTCCTGGTGGCCATGCTGACCCTGGTGGGCACCTCGGCGATCCTGGTGTGGATGCATTGGCAACTCGCGTTGCTGATCCTGCTGTTCAACCCGTTGGTGATCTACGCCACGGTGCAGTTGGGCAAGCGCGTCAAGCATCTGAAGAAGCTGGAGAACGACAGTACCTCGCGCTTTACCCAGGCCCTGACCGAAACCCTGGATGCCATCCAGGAAGTGCGCGCCGGCAACCGCCAGGGCTTTTTCCTCGGGCGCCTCGGCCAGCGAGCCCAGGAAGTGCGTGACTACGCCATTCATTCGCAATGGAAAACCGACGCTTCCAGTCGCGCCAGCGGGCTGTTGTTCCAGTTTGGTATCGACATCTTCCGTGCGGCGGCGATGCTCACCGTGCTGTTTTCCGACCTGTCCATCGGCCAGATGCTCGCGGTGTTCAGTTACCTGTGGTTCATGATCGGCCCGGTGGAGCAACTGCTGAACCTGCAATACGCCTACTACGCGGCGGGCGGGGCGCTGACACGGATCAACGAGCTGCTGGCGCGCGCCGATGAGCCGCAGTACGCCGGCGGTGCAGACCCGTTCACCGGGCGCGAAACCGTGGGCATCGAAGTGCGCGGCCTGGACTTCGGCTACGGCGAAGACCTGGTACTCGACCAGTTGAACCTGGTCATCGCGCCCGGTGAGAAGGTGGCGATTGTCGGCGCCAGCGGCGGTGGCAAAAGCACCCTGGTGCAACTGTTGCTCGGGCTCTACACACCGCAGGCGGGCAGTATCCGTTTTGGCGGTGCCACCCAGCAGGAGATTGGCCTGGAGACCATTCGCGAGCACGTCGCGGTGGTGCTGCAACACCCGGCGCTGTTCAACGACACCGTGCGCGCCAACCTGACCATGGGCCGTGAGCGCAGTGACCAGGCTTGCTGGCAGGCGCTGGAAATCGCCCAGCTGGAGGCTACAGTCAAGGCATTGCCCCAGGGCTTGGACAGTGTGGTGGGGCGTTCCGGCGTGCGCTTTTCCGGCGGCCAGCGTCAGCGCCTGGCGATTGCGCGCATGGTCCTGGCCGAACCCAAGGTGGTGATACTCGACGAGGCCACCTCCGCTCTGGACGCCGCCACCGAATACAACCTGCACCAGGCGCTGGCACGGTTCCTCAGTGGGCGTACTACACTGATCATCGCCCACCGTCTGTCGGCGGTAAAACAAGCTGATCGAGTGTTAGTGTTTGACGGCGGTCATATTGCCGAGGATGGCGATCATCAGCAATTGATCGCCGATGGCGGTCTTTACGCCAAACTCTATGGGCACTTGCAGCAAGTACGTTGATTTAGCCTAGGCTGTGCTATCGGAAGTGGGTGTTTGCGTGCGTATTCAGCAGTGCATGTGCAAGGGACTTCATGAAGCAAAAGCGGACTTTCGGAACGCCTCGGTTACTGGGCATTGTCTGGCCCTTTATTGCCGTCGTGCTGTTCCAGGCATTGTTGGGTTGCGTCAGCCTCTACGTGCTTTCAGCGGTGCGTGGCTATGTGGCCGGCGAGAGCCTGTGGTCCAAGGGCCAGAAAGACGCCATCTATTACCTGACGCTGTACGCCGATAATCGCGACGCAGGCACATACCTCAAATACCAGCAGGCCATTGCGGTGCCCCAGGGCGGCCATGAACTGCGCATCGCCCTGGACAGTCCCAGCCCTGACCTGGCTGCCGCGCGCCTGGGTATCCTCAAGGGCGGCAACCACCCGGACGATGTTTCCAGCGTGATCTGGCTGTACCTGAATTTTCGGCATTTCAGCTACCTGGAAAAAGCCATTGAACTGTGGACCGTCGGCGATGGCTACCTGGTTCAGTTGGACGACCTGGCTCGCGAGATGCACCAAGCGATCAATGCCGACCATGTCAATCCCAACGATGTTCGGCAGTGGAAAGCCCGCATCACTGCCATCAACGAGGGTGTGACCCCAGCCGCCAAAGCCTTCAGCGACGCCTTGGGTGAAGGCTCGCGCATGATCCTGCGGTTGCTGCTGATCACCAACCTGGCGACGGCCCTGGGCCTGATTGTGCTGGCGCTGTTGCGTACCCATAAGCTGCTGACCCAGCGTCATGCGTTCGCCAATGCGCTGCAGGCCGAGAAGGAGCGCGCACAGATCACCCTGGAGTCGATTGGCGATGGGGTGATCACCACCGATGTCGACGGGACCATTACCTATATGAACCCGGCAGCCGAGGCCATGACCCACTGGAATTCGGCCCAGGCCCAAGGCCTGCCCCTGGCGGCACTGTTCAACCTGCTGGATGACGATGCACAGCCGGATGGCTTCACCCTGATCGAACACATCGTCAAGGGCCGGTTCAGGGGCGGCAGCGAGCATTCGAAAACCATCCAGCGCCTGGACGGCAGCACGGTCTCCGTCACCCTGGTGGGGGCGCCGATCCTCAGCGGCGGCAAGGTCAGCGGTGCAGTGCTGGTACTGCATGACATGACCCAGGAGCGTCAGTACATCGCCAACCTGTCGTGGCAGGCCACGCACGACGCTTTGACCGGCCTGGCCAACCGTCGCGAGTTCGAGTACCGCCTGGAACAGGTGCTGCACAGGGCAGGGCAGCACCAGGGCGGGCGACATGCATTGATGTTTCTCGACCTCGACCAGTTCAAGCTGGTCAACGACACCTGCGGCCATGCGGCGGGCGACGAGTTGCTACGGCATATCTGCGCGCTGCTGCAATCGGACCTGCGCGAAGGCGACACCCTGGCGCGCCTGGGGGGCGACGAGTTCGGCATCCTGCTGGAGAACTGTCCGGCGGCGGTGGCGGAAAAAGTCGCCGAGAGCCTGCGCCATACCGTTCAAAACCTGCATTTCGTGTGGAAGGGGCGGCCGTTCATGACCACCGTGAGTATCGGCCTGGTGCACATATCGAGCACGCCGACCACCCTGGAAACCTCCCTGCGTGCCGCCGACATGGCGTGCTACATGGCCAAGGAAAAAGGCCGCAATCGCGTGCAGGTGTACCACGCCGATGACTCCGAACTGTCCCTGCGCTTTGGCGAGATGGCCTGGGTGCAACGCCTGCACATGGCATTGGAGGAGAACCGGTTTTGCCTGTATGCCCAGGAAATTGCGCCCCTGGGGTTGACCGACGGCGGCAATGGGCACATTGAAATCCTGCTGCGCCTGCACGACGAGGCGGGTCGGATCATTCTGCCCGACAGCTTCATCCCGGCTGCCGAGCGTTATGGTTTGATGACCTCTCTGGACCGTTGGGTGGTGGAGAACGTATTCAAGATCATTGCCCGCTGCATGCACGAGCACCCGGGCCGGCCTATGGCGATGTGTGCGATCAATCTGTCAGGCATTACGATTGGCGACGATGATTTTCTCGGCTTTTTACGTGAGAAATTCGAGGCTTACAGCATTCCGCCAGAAATGATTTGTTTTGAAATAACTGAAACAAGCGCTATTGCGAATCTGGGCAGTGCCATTCGCTTTATTAATGAACTCAAAGCCTTAGGTTGCTTCTTTTCCCTCGATGACTTCTGCGCCGGAATGTCCTCATTCGCGTATCTGAAACATTTACCTGTAGACTTCCTGAAGATCGATGGAAGTTTCGTAAAGGATATGCTGGACGACCCGATTAACCGCGCGATGGTCGAAGTGATCAACCACATCGGCCACGTCATGGGGAAGCGCACAATTGCCGAATTTGTTGAAACACTGCAGATCGAGCAGGCTTTGCTCGACATAGGTGTGGATTACGCTCAGGGCTACCTGATTGAACGACCGCAATTGTTTACCTTTGATAGCTTGCGTCGACCTGTGCGACCGCAGCCTCTGTTATTCAGGGCGCCCGGCACATTCCGCTGAAACATTTGCCGGTCTGTAAATCACACTTAAAAAGGAGCCTTAAATAGTGATCGACACATTCAGCAGAACCGGTCCGCTTATGGAAGCCTCAAGTTACCCCGCCTGGGCTCAGCAATTGATCCAGGACTGCAGCGAGAGCAAGCGCCGGGTTGTCGAACACGAACTGTACCAACGCATGCGTGACAACACGCTCAGCGCCAAAACCATGCGTCACTACCTGATCGGTGGCTGGCCCGTGGTGGAACAGTTTGCCTTGTACATGGCACAGAACCTCACCAAGACCAAGTTTGCCCGCCATCCAGGGGAAGACATGGCGCGACGTTGGCTGATGCGCAATATCCGTGTGGAGCTGAACCACGCGGACTATTGGGTCCATTGGGCGCGTGCCCACGGCGTCAGCCTCGAAGAGTTGCAGGCCCAGAACGTGCCGCCGGAGCTGCATGCGCTGAGCCATTGGTGTTGGCACACCAGCTCGGCCGATTCGTTGATTGTGGCTGTTGCCGCGACCAACTATGCGATCGAGGGCGCGACGGGAGAGTGGTCGGCAGTGGTGTGCTCCACCGGCGTGTATGCGGCGGCCTTTCCCGAGGAAGACCGCAAGCGTGCGATGAAGTGGCTGAAGATGCACGCCCAGTACGACGACGCCCATCCTTGGGAAGCCCTGGAAATCATCTGCACCCTGGCCGGGATGAACCCGACCAAGGAACTGCAGGCAGAGTTGCGCCAAGCCGTGTGCAAGAGCTACGACTACATGTACCTGTTCCTGGAACGTTGCATGCGCCTGGAGAAAGAAAAACCTGCGAGCGCTGCTGTGCGTGAGCGCCCGTTGCGTGTCGCCAGCGAAGCGTGATGTAACGGGGATGGCGGGGTCTTACCCCGCCATTGCCAGGCGATTACGGCCTTCGCGCTTGGCCACGTACAAGGCGCTGTCGGCGCGGCGCAACAGGCTGTCGGCCGACTCGGCGGCCAGCAGGGTCGAACAACCGAGGCTCACCGTCAATTCGATCCGTGTTCCATCCGCCCAATAATCCTGGGCCTTTGCCGCCTGGCGCAGGCGTTCACCGACCATGGCCGCCGCATCCCGTCCGGTGTTGGACAGCAGGATCAGAAACTCTTCCCCGCCAAACCGAAACACCATGTCCACGTTACGCAACTGGCTCTTGATTGCCCCGGCGACCGTGCGCAATACGTTATCGCCGGCCGCATGGCCGTGGGTATCGTTGATGATCTTGAAGTGGTCGATGTCCAGCATCAGCAAGGACAGCGGGTTCAGGTGCCGACGCGCCATGTCGATTTCCCGTTGCAGGGTCTGGTCCATGGCAATGCGGTTGCCCGTTTCGGTCAACGGGTCGCGCAGGGCGCTGCGGGTGGCGGCGCGGTAGAGCAGGGCGTTGCGCATCGGGTAGAGCAGGGTCGACAGCAGTGATTCGAGCTGGCCGAGTTCCTCTTCCAGCAGGCGCTGGTTGCGGCGAAAGATCAGCTCGCCGAGGTGCTCGCCTTCGTGGCTCAGGCTGTAGCTCACCGAATGGTGGCCGCGGTGGCCGAACTCCAGGCGCAGGTCGCTGGTTTCGTGGCGATATTGCAGGGCATCCAGAGGTACCAGGCGCTGGATCTCACGGAAAAACACCGCGAGGAGGCGCTGCGGTTCCAGGCTGGTCTGCAATTGCATCCCCAGTTGCTGGCGAAGTTGTGCGACGGTTGTCGGGCGGCGAGGTACGAGTGATGGCTGACCAAAGCCCAGGCGTTGCAATTTGGCACTGTCGAAGTCAACTGCGTTGGTCTGGGTTGGTGTTTTCATAAGCAAACGGCCTCTAAGCACTTAGCTGTCTTACAGGCTGGATGAGAGTGGCGAATGCCAGGCGTCTTACTGTTCCTTCAGTTCCGTAAAACATTGGAAACAGTTTAGACCGCTTTACCAAGGGTTATAACCCCTGGGCACTGCCACACGTCTTGTCATCGCTTGACCTGCTTGGAAGGTGTTAGAGCGAGATTCGTGCCATTTCGTTTAAATAAATAAAAGTCCTTACAAATCAAAGAGCGTTTTTAAAGTAAAAAACGGTCGTTAAGCAATGACGTCAGCTATTTGACTGATTGCACCAGCGTGCTGGAGTCAATCTGGTCAATGGATGTGACGCCGGTTAACGTCATGGCCACGCGCATTTCCTTGGCGAAGATGTCCAGCAGGTTCTCTACCCCGCGCTGACCATCGGCGGCCAGTGCATAGGCGGTGGCGCGTCCGAGCAGGCACGCCTTGGCGCCCAGGGCGAGCATGCGCACCACGTCCAGCCCGGAACGAATGCCGGAGTCCACCAGCACCGTCAGGTCATCGCCCACGACATCGGCAATCGGTGGCAAGGCCTTGGCAGTGGACAGCACACCGTCCAGCTGACGGCCGCCATGGTTGGAGACCACGATGCCATCGGCGCCGAAACTCACCGCGTCCTTGGCGTCCTGGGGGTCGAGGATGCCCTTGATGATCATCGGGCCTTTCCAGAATTCGCGGATCCACTCCAGGTCTTTCCAACTGATGGAGGGGTCGAAGTTATTGGCCAGCCAGCCGATGTAATCTTCCAGGTGGGTGGGTTTGCCGAGGTACTTGGAGATATTGCCCAGGTCATGGGGGCGGCCCATGAGCCCTACGTCGAATGCCCATTGTGGCTTGGTGACGGCCTGCAACATGCGCCGCTGCGCCGCGAACGGCCCGGACATGCCCGAGTGGGCATCGCGGTAGCGCGCCCCGGGCGTGGGCATGTCCACGGTGAACACCAGGGTGGTGACCCCAGCTGCCTGGGCCCGCTCTAGGGCATTGCGCATAAAGCCCCGGTCCTTGAGCACATACAGCTGGAACCAGATTGACTGCGGGCTCTGCGCCGCCACTTCTTCAATCGAACACACCGACACCGTCGACAGACAGAAGGGGATGCCCTTGTTCGCCGCCGCCTTCGCCGCCTGTACTTCGCCGCGCCGCGCATACATGCCGGTCAGGCCGACAGGGCTGAGGATGACCGGCATGTCCAGGGCCTGGCCGAACAGCGTGGTCTTGAGGCTGAGGTTATCGACATTGCGCAGCACGCGTTGGCGCAGGCTGATCTCGGCCAGGTCCGAACTGTTCGCGCGCATCGTGTGCTCGGCGTAGGCACCGCCGTCGATGTAGTCGAACAGGAAGCGCGGCAGCTTGCGTTTGGCCGCTGCGCGGTAGTCGGAGGCGGACGAGATAATCATTAAGCGTGTCTCCACAAGGCTGGGCGGGTCAGGATAGGCAAATATCTGTCATGATAAAAACAACTTTTATCGCTAGTAGTCAGTCGCTGAAGGAATACCCATGAACTTGAGAACGTTGCGCACGTTCGTCGAAGTGGTACGCCAGGGCGGATTCTCCCAGGCCGCCGAGGTGGTAGCCTTGACCCAATCCTCGGTGAGCAAGGCGGTCAAGACTCTGGAAGAGGAACTCGGCATGCCGCTGCTCGACCGCCTGGGCCATCGCAACGAACTCACCGCCGCCGGTGAGATCGCCTACCGCCGCGCCATAGTGCTGCTCGCCGAACACCATGACCTGGTCGCCGAGATCAACGACCTGCGCGGCCTCAAGCGCGGTGTGTTGCGCATAGGCCTGCCACCGGTGGGGTGTGGGGTGCTGTTTGCTACGATGTTTGCCACCTATCGCAGTCGTTACCCGGACATCGACATCGAACTCACCGAATACGGCAGCAAAAGACTGCGCGAGTGCCTGGAGGTGGGGGAGGTCGACCTCGCTGCATTGCTGCTGCCGGTCGATGCAGGCTTCGATTATCAGCCCGTGCGCAACGAACCGCTGATGGCCGTACTGCCCAGGAGCCACCCCTTGGCCCAACGTCAACGCATTGACTTCGCCGACCTGGCGGATTCGCCGTTCATCCTGTTCGAAGCCGGCTTCGCCCTGAACGCCAAGATTCTGGCCGCCTGCGAGCGCAAAGGCGTGATACCCCGCGTGGCGGCGCGCAGCGGACAGATCGACTTCATCGTCGACCTGGTCGCGGCCGGCCTCGGCGTCGCTTTCCTGCCGCGCATGTTGGCGCACAAGCACCAACACGCGGGCATCGCCCTGATCCCTCTCGACGAACCCCACACCGACTGGCACATCGCCCTGGCCTGGCGCGCCAGCGCCCACTTGCCACCCGCCGTGCGCGCCTGGCTGGAACTGGCCAAGGAGCAGCAGCTTTCAACCGGTCATCCGGATTCATCGTCCAGGATCTCAGGGAAGGCTTGACTTCTCCTTTTTAATCAGTAACATACGGCGCATTCCGCGATAGCTCAGTTGGTAGAGCAAATGACTGTTAATCATTGGGTCCCTGGTTCGAGTCCAGGTCGTGGAGCCAGATAGGGAAAAGCCTGCAGCGATGCAGGCTTTTTTTTTGCCTTGGATTTTTCCGGGGGGATCAAAGCGCACAGCGTGACCTGCATGAAAGCATCTCAAATCCTACGATTCCGAGGTCAATATCATGAAAGTCACTGCGGTCGTTTCAACCAAAGGCGGGCCGGGTAAAACCACGGTCGACGTCAATCTAGGCGCGTTCTGCGCCGATGCAGGGATCCGTACTCTGCTCATCGATCTGGATAACCAGCCGTCGCTGTCATCGTTCTATGCCCTATCGCATCAGGCGCCCGGTGGAACCTATCAACTGATCGCGAACAACGAGATCCGGGCTGATCAGGTCATTTCGCACACCTGCATTCCTGATCTCTCATTGATCCATTCCAATGATCCGTTCAATCAGCTGGGAACTTTGTTGCTCCATGCTGCTGACGGGCGCCTTCGTCTCAAGCTGCACGAGAATTTCAGCGTGGAATGCTCCAGCGCTGTTGCCGCTGACCGAAAACTGACCGAGTAGAGGCTGTTCTGCCGACTGAAAACTGAGCTACCAGATAGGGGGACGTTGGCAGTGTTACTGTAAGTCGCTCCGCGATCTCGTCGATTGTCGGTGGTGCTAGCTCAAACGAATGACGGTGTCCAAAACCATTGGAGCATAGATGGCCTGGATATTAGAGGCATCAGCGGGCGTAGCATTTAACACTTTCTCGGAAACTCACTTACGCTACATTTACAGAAGTTTTTTTAACGACCTGGTCAAGAGCTTGAATCATGTCAGATTGAAGCTCGTTTAAATTTTCTAAACCAGCATGCACTCGAACAAGATAACCTGACTTCTCCCAGTTTTGTACAGTACGAGAAGGTTTGCCAATCGGTAAAACTAGACTTTCATACCCCCCCCAAGACAAACCAATTCCAAAGTGTTTTAGGCTGTCGAAGAAACACCTGACGCGTTCCATGTCAGTGCTTTTCAATTGCAAAGAAAATAGACCGCTCGCGCCTCTGAAGTCTCGTGTCCAGAGATCATGGCTCGGATCATTAGCCAGTGCAGGGTGATGCACTTGGGCCACCGCTGGATGCGTCTGCAAACATTGAGCTAGGGCTAAACCATTTTCCCAATGACGTTGCAATCGCACACTTAGGCTGCGAATACCACGCAGACCTAGAAAAATATCATCGGGACCCGCGGTTTCGCCAAAATCATGGGCGCTGGCCTGCAACTGCTCCCACGCGCCTTCATTGGCTGTGGCGGTACCAAGCAAGGCATCTGAATGACCGACGATGTATTTAGTGGCCGCTTGAATTGAAATGTCTACTCCGTGATCGAATGGCTTGAAATAAAGAGGGGTCGCCCAAGTGTTGTCCAACAATACTTTTGCACCGACGCTGTGCGCAGCATTAGACAGAGCACGTACATCCGAGATTTCAAAGGTCAACGATCCTGGGGATTCAATAAACACCACACTTGTATTTTTTCGAAGTTTTGACGTTAGATCTTCCACGTTAATTGGGTTGAAATACTCCACCTCGACACCCAAGCGAGTCAGCACCCTGTCAGCGAACATGCGGGTTGGCCCGTACACATTGTCAGTTATTAAAATGTGATCACCTGCGGCCACAAAAGCCATCACCGCATGAGTACAGGCCGAAAGCCCCGATGGAAATACGAGACTGGCATAGCCCCCTTCCAGTTCGGCAATAGCTGACTCAAAGGCACGTGTTGTTTCGGTACCAAACCGACCGTAATGTGCATAAGGATTACCGTCGCGCTTGCACGCTTCCCAAGCATCAAAGCTGGGCACGAGTATGGTCGAGCCACGAAAAACCGGAGTATTTATGAGCCCACCGAAACGCTCAGAATTGCGACCGGTATTGACTACGAGGGTATCTGGATGATGCATTTGTTTAATCTCAGCAGCAGGGACGTGGAAAGGTAAGTGCAAAGGTGACGCGATTCAGTCCCGCCACGCGATTAGCCCATTCAGCGCCTGCTGTTGAATGGCAACAGCATGACTTAGGGCGCTTTGTTGCCAGCTCACAGCATCAGGTGAAAACGCCTGAGTTATTTGCGTAAGCAAAGCTTGACGCTCAATAGGATCGGAGACCGAACCGCTGTGTAGACGCCTGTCGGCCTTCAATGCCTGCTGAAGCTTGTCCAGCGGTACGGTGCCAAGCTCGATAACCGCGCCCGTCAATTGAGCCGGTGCTACGAATCGGGAAATCCCTTGAAACAGCAAGCCGGTATATTGCGGACGTGCCGCCCCATCAAAACCGGCGGGGTTTTCGATATTGGGCTGACCCCACCATTCACATGCCCGGTTCCATGCCTCGCTATTGCGGTCACTGAAACAAAGGAAAAACGGTTCTCCTGTCTCCCCAAGCCCCGTATGCCAATCAATTAAAGCGACTTTTTCAGCACCACAAAGGTGCTGTTCAATAATTGACTGAAGTGCCAGATGAGACCATTCAGGCCCCTTGCCACCATAACTCAAGCCTTCTGGATGCGTGTATTGCCCGCGCATACTGGCGTCGGTAAACGCAGGCATGCCCTTGTCATCGATCCATGCATCGATAGTGCGCTGGGCCTCCTCGGCAGCGCTCACGTCAAGTTCATGCGGGCCAATCCAGGGGTGCAGATGCTCATATTCAAGGTTCTGGGGAACAGGCTGCGTCCAATCGATGAAGTTTCGATTGAGGTCGACGAGGCCTTCGGTGCACCGGCTCACATGAGCAGCCCCCCACGGATTGATTGCATGGATCAGCACCACTCGAACATCAAGTGCCTCAGCGTGAGCTCCCAGGGCTTGCATAAAGGCGATTTGCGCAGCGGAACCGATGAAGCACTCCGGGCCGTGAGTGCCGCTCACCACGATCATTGCCCGCTTGCTCTCCAGCGGTCCGATTATGGCAACGTCGGTGGTCAGGCTACCGCCGTTGGGTGCCGTTGCATCATCGTTGAGGTAAACATGCAGTACAGCGCCTGCCTGGGCCGCGGCCATTTGAAATTTAGCGCGTGCTGTAGCGTAATCGGGCGAGAAACAACTTGATGTCAAAGCGAGGGAGACTTCGCGCATGAATGATCCTTGAATACAAAACGGCACATGGATTTGGCCGGATCGTAACATGTTACGAATACTCCCTGTAAACTGCTAAAATGCCGTGCATGTAAAAAAGGTCCTCAGATGCCCAAAAAAAACGAAGTTGAAGCCCCACCTGTTGTTGAGGGGCGCATACGCGTCAGGCAAAGCGATGCGGCGTTCGATGCAGTGCACAGAGCTATCGTGCGCTGCGAACTGATGCCCGGCGTGCATGTGTCGGAAGCGGAAATAGAAACGCGCTTTGGGCTTAAGCGAGCGGCTACTCGCGCAGCGCTGGAGCGCCTGGCGGCCAAAGGGTTGGTCCGCCCGATGCATCGCCAGGGGTATCAGGTCAAACCCATCACTTTGCGCGACATCAACGAGCTGTATCAGATACGCGAAATCATCGAGTTAGCAACGGTTCGCATGGCGGCAGGCAAGGTCGATGAAGAGGGCCTGCGGCGTCTCGATCAAGCGTGTTCTAGAAGTTACAAGCCAGGTGATCGAGACAGCGAAGACCGCTTCCTTCAAGCCAATACCGAGTTTCACCTGGTGGTGGCGCAAGCCTCAGGCAATGAGCGCCTGGTGGAGATGTTAGCCAACGTTCTGAGTGAAATGGAGCGGTTGTTTCACCTCGGCCTAGCGCTGCGCGACCGCACCAACGAAATGCGACACGAGCATGAATCGCTTATTGCGGCGCTGACGGCTGGAGACTCAAAAGGCGCAGAAACAGTGGCGCGCATGGAATTGATCTCATCCAAGGCAATGGTGCTCGACGCCCTGATGTCTTCATCCAGCCTGTTGGATGTAAACATCACCAGTGGTCCGGTTGGGCCACTGTCATTGAGCAGCTGAGCTCACCCGCCTCGATTGCTTGAGACACTGCAAGCTGACCGGCAGTGTTTCAAGCTTGATCGCCGCCTCGTGTAAAGCCCGTACCTCTCCAAACAGCGGCGCACCTTAACATCCCACTCCCACCACTCCCTGCATCGAAACGGTGCAGCTTCGTGTCGGCAATTGTTCAGGATTGCTGATCCGCCAAGCGCTCAGCAGAGCCCTCTTAGCTCAATGTTGGCTTAATTTCTGTGTGTGGCACAGCTATTGCTGTGCCACAAAACATACTCGTAACATGTTACGAGAGCCATAAGGTCATTTCACAGATGATTTCCGGTCGGTAAATCGACCCGAGCAGATGTGCATACGATCTAAACGTTGTCCTTCCAGCGAAAAGGATCTGCTCATGCTCCGTAGAACCGTCAATCAATTTCTGGCAATAGGGCTGTGTGCCTTTGCAAGTCTTGCCAGCGCACAGAACGAGATCGCAGTCGGCTACCAACTGCCATTGACCGGCGATAACTCGCAATACGGCACGCTTTTCAAGAACTCGGCCGATATGGCGCTTGAGCAATTCAACGCGTCAGGAAAGCTGCCTGACACGAAGGTGGTGATCAAGTACGAAGACAGCAAGAGCGACGCAAAAGAAGGCGTGAACATCGCTCGAAAGTTCTCCGACGACGCCCATATTTTAGGAGTGATTGGCGACTTCAACTCAACCGTATCCATGGCGGCAGGGCAGGTTTACGCCGAACAACATGTACCGCAGTTGTCCCAATCGGCTTCGCACCCCGACTTCCTCAAGATCAGCAACTGGCAGTTTCGTAACATCACCACAATGGCCGTCGAGTCGCCATTCATCGCCAAATGGATGGCGCAGAACAACCTTAAGCATTACGCCGTTATAGGCATTCAAAACGACTGGGGTCAGAGCTCAGTGAAGAACTTCAGCGAGGAGGCCGCAACGCTAGGAAATGAGGTTGTGGATACCGAGTTCTTTAACCCGGGCAACCGAGACTTTCGCTCAATACTGACCAAGGTGGCTCGCTCTAAACCCGATGCGATCGTACTGTTCATGTTTTATGAAGAGGCCGCCAGCTTCCTGCAACAACGCGCACAGATGAACGTGCAAACCGTCGTCTACGGTGGTTCGCCACTGTATGAGCCCAAGCTTCTGCAACTGGCGGGGCCAGCGGCCAACGGTTTGATGATGCCTAGCACCTTCGTCGCGCAAAGTGCAGATACCAGGGTCCAGGCATACGTAGAGGGCTACCGCCAGCGGTATGGCAGCGAGCCAAGCATGTTTGCCGCGCAGGCTTATGATGCAACTAACATCATGCTCGACGCGATTGTTGCAGCAGGCCCAGAGCCGACTCGGGCCAGGGTTCGTGATGCACTGGCGGAGACGCATGATTACCCAGGGGTGACGGGAGCAACCACATTCGACCCGGTCACTCGCGAAGTGACCAAGCAGTTGAATCGCATGATCGTTAGCGATGGCGCTTACAAGGTCATCCAATGATGGAAACCGATTTCCTCATTCAACAGTTGATCAACGGCGTTTCGATCGGATTGGTCTATGCCCTGATGGCGATCGGGTTCACGTTGATATTCGGAGTACTCAACGTCGTCAACTTTGCCCACGGCGAAATTTACATGTTGGGCGCTTTCGTCGGGTTACTGCTGATTACCACATTCGCACCGCCGCTGTTTGTCGTGATTATTTTCGTACTGGCTTTCGGCGCGGTGATGGGACTGGCGCTTGATCGAGTGGCGTTCCGCCCATTCAGGCGGTTTCGCGACGAGGCGTCGATGAAATCCAAAGCTATTCGCGAGGCCACGCTACTGTCCTCGCTGGCACTGTCGATTGTGATTCGTGAGGGGGTCGAAAAAATCTTCGGCTCCAACATGCAGGTGGTGCCGCAGGACTACCTGCTAATCAGCCCGGTTCAAATCGGCAGTTTCTCGTTTGCCAGCGGTCAGTTCCTGATTTTCGGCTTATCAATGGCAATGTTGGTCGGACTGCAGCTATTGCTGTTCAAAACCCACATTGGGCGCTCGATCCGTGCAGTGGCCAGCAACCCGGCAGGCGCCATGTATGTCGGCATCCACACCGAAAACGTGATCATGGCGACGTTTGCCGTTGGCTCTATGCTGGGGGCCAGTGCAGGTATCGTCGTTGGCCTGTACCAAGGTGCGGTATTTCCGGCGATGGGTTTCGCGCCGGGTATCAAGGCATTCGTGGCGATGGTCATGGGCGGGCTGCACTCTATTCCAGGGGCGGTGATATGTGCACTGATACTGGGTATCGCTGAAACGTTTACCACCAGCTACCTGGCTCAAGGCTGGGGTGACTTGGTGGCCTACGCCTTTCTGCTGCTGACGCTGATTTTCTTCCCCACCGGTATTTTTGGCGCTGCCCGCGAGCGCGTTTAAGGAGGCTGCAATGACATCGAAAAAAACTGTCGCCGTGATGCTGATCCTGATGCTGGTCGTCGTGCCAGCCTTCCTGTACTGGCTCAACGCAAGCTACTGGTTTGGCGTCGCAGGAACCATGATGGTCTTCGCGATTCTCGCGGTGAGCGCCAACCTCATCACCGGTACCACCGGCTTGCTCTCATTGGGCCATGCCGGGTTTTACGGCATAGGCGCCTATACCGCCGCAATGACGGCCACTGCCTGGCATTGGCCGTTCTACCTGACCATCCCGGCAGCAGGCCTGGCCGCGGCGGGGGTGGGCATTTTGCTAGCCCTGCCAATTATGCGCTTGGTCGGTATTTACTTCGCCGTCGCCACCCTGGCCGTCGGCGAGATAATCCATGTAACGCTGCTCAACTGGGTCGATTTTACGCACGGCCCGATGGGCATCTCCGGGATTCCAGGAATTGCCCTGGCAGGCGTGTTCAAAAGCGGCAATCTGGCTAACTATTTTGCCGGCGCGGGTCTGCTGATCGCGACCGTTTTTGCCGTGCACCGATTGACACACTCCTATTACGGCAACGCTTTGCGCTCACTGCGTGAGGACGATCAGTGCGCCCAGGCAATGGGGCTCAAAGTGGTACGTATCAAGACCGAGGCCTTTGCGTTCAGCTGCTTTTTTGCCGGGGTCGCCGGCGCGCTGTGGGCGCACACAACTCAATATATCTCCCCTGGTGACTTCCGTTTTTCTGAGTCGATACTGATCTTGGCAATGGTTGTTGTTGGAGGATTGGGGAGTATTCCAGGCGCCCTGATAGGTGCGTTGCTGCTGGTTGGGCTGCCAGAAGTTCTAAGGCCGTTCGGTGACTATCGAATGATTGGCGTAGGGCTGGTGATGTTTCTCAGCATCCTGTTCTTGCCCCGTGGCATCTGTGGCGAAGTCAGTGCCATGGCACTGGCACGCAAGCACCTGAATGCGGCGTGGAAACCCTCACAACAACTGGGCTGGCGGTGAAATGAACATGACGACATCGATGAAGGCCCCCAGTGCGCCTGCTCAACTGCTGCTTATGGAAGACGTCACCCGTCGTTTCGGCGGTCTGACCGCAGTCGAAGGCTTTACCGGGCATGTAGGCTTCGGTGAACGGGTAGGGTTGATAGGTCCCAACGGGGCAGGAAAAACGACGCTCTTTAATCTCATTACCGGGATAACCGGAGTGTCTTCGGGCACGGTGCATTTTTGCGGTGAGCGTGTCACCGGCCTTGCCCCCGACAATCTTGCGCGAATGGGCGTAGCGCGCACGTTTCAAAATCTTCGGGTGCTGCCGAACATGAGCGTTTTCGACAACGTTTCAATCGGCGCTCTGGGCGTGGTCGGGCATTCGCCGTGGAGCAGCCTCTTCGGACGGCGAACATTGTCCAATCGCATTAGCAAGTTGACCTGGCAAGCACTGGAGCGGACCGGGCTGTGTGACCAAGCAGGAATGCTAGCGGCGAACCTTTCTTACGGACGGCGCAAGTACCTGGAGATCGCCCGCGCGTTGGCCTTACAGCCAAAGCTATTGATTCTGGACGAGCCGGCAGCTGGACTTAACGACACAGAAACATCGGAACTGGCGTTTTTTATCCGAAGCCTGTCCGACCAGGGGCTGTCGGTGATGTTGGTGGAGCATGACATGGGGTTCGTCATGTCGCTGTGTGATCGGATAATGGTCATGGCGTCGGGCCGCAAAATTGCAGATGGACCGCCCGCACAGATAGCAGCCCATCCAGCGGTTCTGGAAGCCTATCTGGGAACAGAGGAGGATGAAGTATGAATCCCCACGTTCAACCTATTCTGAGTATCGAGAACCTGACAGTGCGCATTGGGCCGCAAACCATTTTGCAGAACGTGTCATTGGAAGTTGCGCCACATAGCATCGTCAGCGTGTTAGGCAGCAACGGTGTAGGCAAAACCACGCTGATGCGAGCCATCTCCGGTATCTATCCCGTCGCCTCAGGTCGCATTATTTTCGATGGGCAGGACATCACCAACAAACCGTCGCACCAGATCGTCACCAACGGTCTTGCTCAGGCGCCAGAGGGGCGTCAGATATTTTTCGGAATGAGTGTGCTGGAAAACTTGCGCCTGGGTGCGGGCAAACGTCCCTATCGAGAGTTCAGCGAGTCTCTTGAGCAAATGTTGGTGCTTTTTCCTCGCTTGAAGGAGCGCCTGCTACAAAAAGCCGGAACGATGTCTGGTGGCGAGCAGCAAATGCTTTGCGTGGCCAGAGCGCTGATGAGCCGTCCCCGTCTGCTTTTGATGGACGAACCCTCCCTGGGCCTGGCACCCAAGGTGATACGTCAGATCTTCGACCTTACTCAAACCATTCGCGCCGGCGGGACGGCAGTACTGCTGGTGGAGCAGAATGCTCGTGCTGCATTGCGCGTGGCTGATTACGCTTACATCCTTGACTCAGGCACGGTTTCACTCTCAGGGCCCGCTGAGCAGATGGCCAATGATGCGCGAGTTCGCGCAGCTTACTTAGGAGGACATGCGGCATGAGTCAGCTGGAATCCATACCCCCGAACGCTCCGCTGCCACCTTCACTGTGGACGGAGAGCGCCAAGCCGGCTTTGCAGACCATGCAGTTGTCCCACACTCATCTTAGAGCCGACGTAGTCGTGATAGGTGCAGGCTTCACCGGCTTGTCTGCTGCCTTGCAATTAGCTGAAACAGGTGTCGATGTCGTAGTTTTGGAGGCTGCTGAACTTGGATGGGGCGCCTCAGGCCGTAATAATGGCCAGGTAATCCCCTGTTTATCCCGTGCAGATCCAGACCTGCTTTTAAAGGTGTTCGGAGCTCAGAAAGGTGAGGCATTTATCGGGCTGATCCGTGACTCCGCGAGCACGGTGTTCGACCTGATCCGAAAGCATGGAATCGAATGTGAGGCTGTTCAGAATGGCTGGGTACAGCCTGCACATAGGCCCAGTCGGATGTCATTGGTCAGTGCTCGCTGCAAACAATGGAGGTTGCGTGGCGCTCCGGTAGAATTGCTCGACCGTGATCAAGTTACAGCGATCACCGGGTCTGATTACTGGCACGGTGGCTGGCAAAACCCCACAGGGGGGCACGTTAACCCGTTAGGACTGGTGCGAGGCCTTGCGGCTGCGGCGATGAAATTCGGTGCACGCATCTATACACAAAGCCCGGCACTGCGCATCTTGCCCTCAGGCCCAAACTGGCGGGTTGAAACCAGGGATGGTGTGGTCATTGCCAAGAAAGTCATCATCGCTACCCACGCCTACAGCAGCACATTCTCCAATTCACTTTGGCCGGGTTTGGATCGCACATTTGTCCCAATTCGCTCATATCAGATGGCAACCGCGCCAATACCCGAAGGCCTTCGTAGAGGAATTCTACCGTTTAACCATGCGATGTCCGACACACATGGCGACCTGCATTTCTGTCGATTCGATGGCGCAGGGCGGTTGATAACGGGAGGGGCGTTGGTTCTGCATAATAATTTTGAAGAGCGCTTGCAGCGACGTATAGGGACACGGCTGAAGGACATGTTCCCAGCACTTTGCGAGTTGGGGCCGAAGCCTTTCGAGCACGTCTGGCACGGTAACCTCGCAATCACTACCGATGCCGTCCCCCATGTGCATAAGCTGGCTGACGGAGTCTATGCATGGCTTGGATGCAACGGTCGGGGGCTCGCACTGGCAACCGCCATCGGTGGAGCGTTAGCCGATGTAGTCAAAGGCTTACCTGAATCAAAATCACCGCTGCCCTTTGCTGCACTCGAACCGATTTCTTCGCATAGTTTAGCCAAGAAGGTTGCTCCCTTCGGCCTGCTTGGATACCGATGGAGGGACGGTCGTGATTGAGCGCCCCCAGCGGTAGTTGGAAGTACAACGCTGCCCCATAACCACCTCATTGAGTATTGCGCATGCGTAAGCATATCCAAGGTATCGACCATGTGGTGATCGCCGCCAGCAGCATGGACGCCGTTGCAAAAACCTATGGCCAGTTGGGCTTTACACTCACCCCCCGCGGTTACCATTCCATGGGATCGGAAAATCACTGCGTAATGTTTGAGGACGACTACTTTGAGCTGCTTACCGTACCGCGTCCTCATCCGGCAACAAGCTACTTCCAGTCATTTGTGGAAGATGGCGGAGATGGGCTATGCGCATTGGCGCTAATGACAGATGACGCGTCAGCTTTTCACGATGAGCTGAGTCGCTCCAACATTCGCAGCGGCTCGCCTTTGGACTTTTCGCGACCAGTCCAATTACCGGAGGGTACCCGTGATGCGCGCTTCCGAATCACCCAGATCGACTTGGAGTCGACACCCGCGGGTCGAGTTTTTGCGTGCCAACATTTTACTAGAGACGTCGTCTGGCGTAACGAATACACGCATCATTCTAACGGCGTGATTGGCTTGGCGAGTGTCACAGTCATCACTGACCAGGTGAAAGTACTCGCATCAGCTTATGGGCAAGTATTTGACAGTGACTGTGCACCCAGTTCGCTGTTTACGCCTGGCCTACAAATAGATACCGGTAATGTGCCTTTACATTTCACAAACGAAGCTGCTTTTAATGCCTGCTATCCCGGGTTGTCACTGGTGAACCGCCCCGATGCCTATTACGGAGCCATCGGCTTCAGGGTTAAGAACCTTATGCCTTTGCGCGCTATCTTGCAGAAAAACGGGATTTCTTTCGTCGATATCTCACCCACCACACTAGGGATAAGCGGACAGCACTGTCATGGGGTAGCACTTCTGTTTCACATGTGAACTGGCTCCACTAACATGACCCGATTAGCGAATAGCGAGATCCATCACCGTGGATTTTGCTGTGCGCACGAAGCATGCGTGTTATCCCTGATGAAATGTTGATCCTGGCTATTGATTTTTTAACTGTTCCAGTTCGAAACCAATGGTTCAGCTTTGGCAACTCTCACGATCTGATCACAGCAAGCTGGTACTGCTCCTGATGGCAGCTATCAACAATGAGACTCGGAACCTGCGATCAGTTGGTTTTGACGTTCTAGACGGAGCAATGCTGTTAAAGTTAGTTTTCGATACAACTACCGTACCTTGAGATTTGAGGTCTGGGTGGATATGTAATATCCGGCCAGCGGATGGCCGATATACCGATGCAGATAAAATTTAGGTGGACACCATCCTTAGAACTTATACGCAACGTTCTCTTGGCTTGAGTAGCACCATTAGCGCTGACTCCACTTGAAGATAAGATGTTAATCTAAGTTTGGCATATGAGGAATGACAATTGGCTTGTCTGCACTCATCCAGGCATCAAATCCGCCGGTAATCGATTTAACATGCAGGTAACCCATATTTTTCATTGATGCGGCCGCCAGTGCGGCACGGCCACTTGTTTTGCAATAAAGCACAATTTTAAGCTCTCGAGAATTTAGGGCGCTGTCGTTAGTAAGTTTAAATTCCAGCATGCCGCGCGACGCATGTATCGCACCTGAAATGTAACCAGCAGCATACTCATCCGCTTCACGCACATCGATAAGTACATCTGCATCCTGGATAGCTTGGTCTGCGTCTTTGATGGCGACCTCTTCGATCAGTGCTTTCGCCTCAGTTACTAGGTCATGGGCATTCTTTATCATGATATTTTAAAGATCCAATTAAGAGAGGTGATTATTCTGCTGGGTGAGACAGCATTGGAAAACCATCTGGGCATAGATACGCGCCAGATGATTACTCCGTTTATTTCAAGAAAACCCCGAAGAAGTTACAGCGACTAGGTCGAGTAGTGCCAATCGATCGTATCGTAACCTTCGGCGGCACGATTTTCGGCGGCCTCGGCAGTCTTCGGTGGCGGTACGATGACCGGTAAGCCAGGGCACCAGGTTTCGGGCGTAGCAATACTATTCTCATCCGGTGTTTGCATGGCCGTTAACAACCGTACTGACACTGAAAATAAGCGCGACGCTCAGACGCGTGTCGCAATACCTGTATTTTGCCCATCAGTATTAATCATATGATCGGCCATTTCGGAAAACATACGTTGCAGCTTGCTATTTAGCGCTATGTCATTCACCTGCTCATCAATTGCCTGACGCATGCACAGCATCCATTCGTCGCGTTCAACAGTACCGACTGCAAAGGGGGCATGCCGCATGCGCAGACGCGGGTGGCCTCGCTCCAGTTGGAACAACGGTGGGCCGCCAAACCAGCCACTGAGGAACTTAAATAAACTGTCAGCACTGTCGGCGAGACTCGATGGATGCATCAGGCGCACCACTCGCGCTTCAGATAGAGTATCCATCAGGTTGTAAAAGCGGTTGACGAGTTTACGGACGCCTGATTCACCCCCTAACTGGAGATAAATACTAGCGCTGTCTTTATATGGGACACTCAAGAGTTCACTCATGTCGTCGGTCCTCAATGTAGAAACTTTACCCAGCCAGCAAGCGCAAGTGCCGCAAAGCAGGTCCAGCCTGAAAAAAGCCAACGCCAGACGAGCATCCGCGGGACAAAACCCACACCTCTCACGAAGGCCACACTCATGGCCGCAAACAACGCAGTAGCCAGCACATGGTCAGCTTTCCCATCGGGGGCCGCCATCATGGGGGGATAGAGCGTACAGGCGAGCATGATCGCAACAGCGATAACCAGACTCAGCACATTGATCCGTGAGGAGGGTGGAGCGTTAGCGACACGCGGCATCATGTCCGCGTCTCCTCATTGTCGCTCAAGGCTCGGCCACCTTCGTTCTCGCCCCACATCGCATTCAATATAGCCAGTAGCAATGCAAAACCGACTCCCAGCATCCAGGCGAAATACCACATAGTCTTTACTCCTTTGCTGGCACTAGTAGGCTGAATGTTCGTTGGCTTTGATGTGTGCAACGGTGACCTTGCCCCGCATAACGCGATACGCCCACGAGGTGTAAATCACGATAAGTGGCATGAAGATCAACGTGGCCCAGAACATGATGGCTAGGCTTAAATGACTGGAGACGCTGTCCCACACGGTAAGGCTTGCCGCAGGTACTGTTGATGACGGCATGATGAATGGAAACATCGACACACCCGCCGTGCTGATGACTGCGATCACCGCAAGCGATGAGGCAACAAACGCCGAAAGTGTGCGACGCATCATCAGCAACATGGCGGCACCTGCTGCGCCAACCAATCCCAGTACGGGCAACAGCCACAACAACGGATAATGACCATAGTTAGCCATCCATGCGCCCGCTTCGCGCACCACGGACTTGTTAAGAATATCGGGCAGTCCGGCGGTATCAACCAACGATGTAATGCGATAACCGTCGATCCATTGCAGCCAGATGCCGGCCGCTGTAAACGAGCACGCCAATACGATTGCCGCCCCCACCGCACCTTTGATTGCCCTGGCCTGGATAACACCTTCAGTGCGATGTGCCAGATAAGCGCCGCCCTGCAAGGTGATCATTGCACTACTCACCACGCCGGTCAGAAGCGCAAAGGGATTTAGCAGTTGCCAGAAACTGCCGGTATAAGTCGACACTAGAAGATCGTTGAAGTGGAACGGCACACCTTGCAACAAGTTGCCGAACGCGATCCCGAACACCAGGGGCGGCACGGCCCCACCCACAAAAAGCCCCCAATCCCAGGTGCTGCGCCAAGTGGAATTGTGAATCTTGCTGCGATAGTCAAAACCTACCGGGCGAAAGAACAGCGCCCATAGGACCAGAATCATCGCCCAATAGAATCCGCTGAATGCGGTGGCGTACACCACAGGCCACGCCGCGAACAATGCGCCGCCCGCAGTGATGAACCAAACCTGATTGCCATCCCAGTGCGGACCAACGGTGTTGATAACAACGCGCCGCTCCAGGTCGTTGCGGCCAACAAAGGGCAGTAGCGTGCCAACCCCCATATCGTGACCGTCCATGATGGCGAATCCGATCAGCAGCACGCCGACCAGCGCCCACCAGATAATTTTCAGGGTGAAGTAATCAAGCATGGTGGAGTTCCTTCAAATGGGCGTCGTGAACATAACGGCCGGTACCGAGGCTGCCAGGACCTTGACGGGCAAACTTGACCATCAGGAACATTTCAACCACCAGCAGCACGGTGTAGAAAACGATGAATCCCGCCAGCGAGCCATAGAGGTTGTTGACGCTGAGGGTGGAAACACTCATGTGGGTCGGTAGGACGCCGTAGATGGTCCATGGCTGACGGCCGTATTCAGCGACGAACCAGCCCAACTCGCAGGCAATCCATGGCGCAGGCAGCATGCAAAGTGCCCAACGCAGTAACCAGCGGTTTCGCGTGCAGGTCGACTTCAGGGTGCTCCAGAAGGCAAGCCCGAAGAGCATAAGCATGGCAAAGCCAAGGCCGACCATGATCCGGAACGCCCAGAACATAGGTGTCACGCGCGGTACGGTATCGTTTACAGCTTTTTCGATAATGGCCGGCGTAGCCTGGTTAACGTCTTCGACATACTTTTTAAGCAGCAGGCCAAAGCCCAGATCGGCTTTGTATTCTTCGAATGTCTGGAAGGCCACCGAATCGCTGCGGTTGGCCCTTAGGGCCTCAAGCGCATTGACGGCGGTAATGCCGCGGAGAATTCGAGCGCGGTTTTTTTCCTTAATGTCATGTATGCCTGGAATTTGCTTGCTGACTGACCGGGTGCCAATCAAGCCCATTACCCATGGCACTTCAACTTCCCAGTTATTTTTAGACTCGGCTTCGTTGATGCTGGCCACCAGTGTCAGGCCCGCTGGCGCAGGCTTTGTTTCCCACATCGCCTCCATGGCTGCCAGCTTGGTTTGCTGCGCTTCACCCACCGTGTAACCTGACTCATCACCCAGCACGATCACGCTGAGCACTGATGCCAGACCGAAGGCGGCCGCCACCCGGAAGCTGCGCTTGGCAAACTCGACATCACGATTCTTGAGTAAATACCAACTGGAAATCGACAGCACAAACATCGAGCCGGTGACGTAACCTGCGGAGACGGTGTGCACAAACTTGGCCTGCGCAACCGGGTTGAAAACGACCGCCCAAAAATCAACCATCTCCATGCGCATGGTGATGTAACTGAACTCTGAACCCACCGGGTTCTGCATCCATCCATTGGCGATCAAAATCCACAATGCTGAAAGGTTTGTACCGATCGCCATCAGTAGTGTGACCAGCAAGTGATGCTCTCTCTTCAGACGATCCCAACCAAAGAAAAACAGGCCGATCATGGTCGATTCGAGGAAGAACGCCATCAAGCCTTCGATGGCCAGTGGGGCACCGAAGATGTCGCCGACGTAGTGCGAGTAATATGCCCAGTTGGTACCGAACTGAAATTCCAGGGTGATACCCGTAGTCACCCCGAGGGCGAAGTTGATGCCGAACAGCTTGCCCCAGAAGCGCGTCATGTCTTTCCAGATGACATTCCCGGTCATCACATAGACGCTTTCCATGATGACCAGCAGCCACACCATGCCAACCGTGAGCGGTACAAAAAGAAAGTGGTAAAGCGCAGTGGCTGCAAACTGCAGCCGAGACAGATCCACCAGTTGTTCTGAAATCACTTGTTTGCCCCTTGAGTCGAGGTGGGTACACCGAACCTGTCGCCGATGGCGTTCGAGTCGACGCTGACGTGCGAATCCCGGATGAACAGCCACCACAGCACTGTCAGCACCAGTAGCTTGATCAGTACTGCTGTGAGCAGATGGCGCCGCAGTCGTTTGTCGGAAATGTTCATGACTATGCAGTTAGCACACGGCGTGCCAAGGGAGGCTTTGTTATGTTTATCGTTTAATAACAGTAACTTATTAGTGAATCCGCCAAGGCAGTGGATGCCATGGCAGGTTAATACGCTGCCAATCTGCCAGAGTGGCAGTCATTGGCAGTCGTGGGGTGTGAGCGCTAGCGACTAGGCCAACCCTTGTTCTTTCAGTCGTCTGTACAACGTACGCTCGCTAATCCCCATTTGCTTGGCCAGCTCGCGGCGGGAACCTTTAAACGTCGCGAGTGCGTGTACCAGCGTGCTGCCGTCTAAAGGAGGGGACGTCGAAGGCTGAGGAGGTATCACGACGCTGGGCTGGGGTAAATGTATGGAGCGGATCACTCCATCGTCAGCGAACAGACTGGCTCTTTCTAGAACATTGCGTAACTCACGGATATTGCCGGGCCAGGAAAGCCGCTGCAATTGTGTCAGAGCATCCGCATCTATCGTCAGCCGGCGCTTGCCTATACCGGCACGTTGTAAAAACGAATTCACGAGCAAACCAATGTCTTCAACTCGGTTACGCAAGGGGGGTAACAGAATTGGAAAAGCGCTGATGCGGTAGTACAGGTCCTGCCTGAACTCACCTCTCTCCATCATTTTTTCCAGTGGTTTGTGGGTCGCAGCAATTAACCTGAAGTTGGCGTGAAGGGTCTCGACACTGCCGACACGGCGATAGGTGCCCGATTCGATCAGGCGCAACAGTTTCACCTGCATTGCCAGTGGAACATCGCCAATCTCATCAAGGAACAACGTGCCGCCCTGGGCCGTTTCGACCAAACCAGGTTTGCGCGTGGTCGCACCGGTGAATGCTCCTTTTTCATGGCCGAACAGCTCGCTCTCAAACAACGTTTCGGTCAATCCTGAGCAATCTACGACTACAAAGGGTCCAGTGGCCCGCTCGCTGGTTTCATGTACCGCGCGAGCGAACAACTCTTTGCCCGTACCTGACTCGCCTAACAGCAGTACCGGCAGCATTGATGGTGCGACCCGCTGCAGCTCAGACAGGGCGAGGTTAAACGCTGGTGAACAGCCCACCAGCCCTTCGTTGCTGGGGCGCGCTGAGGCGCTTCGGACCAGTGTGAGACGCTCCACATACGCAGTAATTACTCCGTGCTCGTCTAGGATCGGCCGCAATTCGACGTCGACATGCTCAGGCCCCCGAGGCGTGTGGTGAATGTGCAAAACACGATCCGGCCCGCGCAATTCCTGCGCCTTTTTCATCGGACAATTCTCACCCGCCTGATCACATGGGACGTCGTAATGGTGTGAGATTTGATAGCACTTATGACCGATAAAGGATTTGTCAGCGCTGCCAAACTGGCGCTGATAGGCAGTGTTGGCAGCGAGGATGTTGTACTCCGGATCGAGCACGATCATCGGCTGGGGTTCGTGCTCAAGAAACGAAACAAGCGACTGCACTTGATCCGGGTGTGGGAGTGAGTTGTCCGGGGCGGGCAGGATGGTCTTCATGGTGGCTCCTGAGAATCCACCATCCTGTTGTGGCACTGCCAGCTCTGTCAACAGGCACTGCCAATGGCAGCGAATTTCAGAGTTTTAAAAAAACAAATTTCCTAGTAAAAATATGAAAGCTATTAAAATCAACAAGATAACCACTATTTTTCGCACGGCGCGGCCTTGGCAGGTTTATTGCTATGTCAGTCCTTAGTGTGAGCGGCTCGAGAGAAGCCCCCTAAGGAGACAGGTCATGAGCGTAAAACTTCACGTCGAAGGATTCTTCGATTCTGCTACCAATACCGTCAGCTACCTCGTGCTGGATGAAGCGACCAACCACTGCGCTTTAGTGGACAGCGTACTTGACTATGACCCTAAATCCGGCCACACCGCCACAACGTCTGCCGACAAGTTGATTGCGAGGGTGAACGAACTCAATGCGAAGGTCGACTGGATTCTTGAGACTCACGTCCACGCAGACCACCTGACGGCAGCGCCATACCTGAAGGAAAAGCTCGGTGGAAAAATAGGGATCGGCAGCCAGATTTCGACGGTGCAAGAGGTGTTCGGCACTCTGTTCAATACAGGTCGTGACATGGCCCGCGATGGAAGCCAGTTCGATCACCTGTTCGTTAATGACGAACTGTTCGCCATTGGCACGCTGCAATGCCACGCGCTCCATACACCGGGCCACACACCAGCCTGTATGACTTATGTGATCAGCAATGGGGCCGAAACGGCTGCATTCGTCGGCGATACCTTGTTTATGCCGGACTACGGTACCGCACGCTGTGATTTTCCCGGTGGCGATGCGCGTACGTTGTTCCAGTCAATCAACAAGGTATTGAGTCTGCCGGCCAATACCTTGCTGTACATGTGCCACGACTACCAGCCAGATGGCCGCGAGGTGCAGTTCGTCAGTACCGTTGCAGACCAACGCGCGCACAACGTTCATGTGCGTAATGGGATCAGTGAGGAGGAGTTTGTGGCGATGCGTACAAAGCGTGATGCATCGATGGACATGCCAACGCTGATCCTGCCATCGGTGCAGGTCAACATGCGAGCCGGGCACTTGCCTGAGCCTGAAGCGAACGGGACGCGCTACCTGAAAATCCCACTCGACGTCGCCTGACGTTGCCTCCCCTAAAAAACCTATAAGAAAAATATCCATAACGGAGACCTTTATGGACATTCGCTGCCTTGCGCCTGGACTGTCGGTATCAGAACAGATTTTTCCCAACCAATTAGCTGAACTAAAAGAAGCCGGTTTTCGCGCCATAGTGTGTAACCGTCCCGATGGCGAAGGCGGCGATCAGCCCTTATTTGCCGAAATAAAACGTACGGCCCAAGCGATCGGTATTGAGGCGCACTACCTTCCCGCTGAATCAGGAAAAGTAACCGACGAGCAAGGTATTGCCTTCGGCAAGCTGCTTGAAACGCTTCCAAAACCGGTGTTGGCCTATTGCCGTTCCGGCATGCGCTCGACAACGATGTGGGCACTGTCACAAGCGGGCCAACACCCCCTGCCACATATCGTCGAGACAGCTAAAAAAGCCGGGTTTGATATGAAAGGCGTCATTCGCCGGATTGCGAATCAGGGGCGCACACCGGTCGAAGTGGCTGAGGCGCAGCATACCGTGGTCATCATCGGGGGCGGTGCGGCGGGTATCGCGACCGCATCCAGTTTACTGGCGCGAGATCCTCGACTCGACGTTGCCATAATCGACCCGGCAGATGTGCACTACTACCAGCCAGGCTGGACACTTGTCGGCAGTGGTGTCTTCGATGCGCCCCAAACTGCCCACACGATGGGTACGACCATCCCCCGAGGAGTGCACTGGATCAAGTCGGCGGTCGCCGCTTTCGAACCCGAGAGAAATGCCGTCATTCTTGATGGATGCAGAGTCGTCAAATACGAGCAACTGATCGTGTGCCCTGGCCTGAAGCTCAATTGGCATGCAATCGAGGGTTTGTCGGACACCCTGGGCCGCAATGGCGTGACGTCAAACTACCTGTACCAACTTGCCCCTTATACGTGGGAGCTGGTGCAGCAACTTCACGGCGGGCGAGCCATTTTCACGCAACCACCCATGCCGATCAAATGTGCCGGGGCGCCGCAAAAAGCAATGTACCTCTCTGCCGATCATTGGAAACGTACCGGTGTATTGGACAACGTCGAGATCGAGTTTTGCAGCGCCGGCGCGGTGTTGTTCGGAGTTCCCGACTATGTGCCCGCACTGATGGAATACATCACTGCTTATGGTATCGACCTGAATTTCGGCAACACGCTCACCAGCGTGGATGGTCCCGCGCGGACTGCAACATTCAACTGCGTTAGTCCGGATGGCAGCGCCCATCTTGTTACGCGCGACTTCGATCTCCTTCATGTTGTGCCACCGCAGATTGCGCCGGATTTTGTCCGAGTCAGCCCTCTTGTTGATGCGACCGGCTGGATCGATGTCGACCCTGCCACTCTGCGTCATAAAACCTGGGTAAATATTCACGCGCTGGGAGACGCCGCCAACTCCAGCAATGCCAAAACCGCAGCGGCTGCACGCAAGCAGGCTCCCGTTGTTGCCCATAATGTGTTGGCTGCAATGGGTAAAGCAAAAGGCAGTGCCCATTACGACGGTTACGGCTCCTGCCCGCTGACGGTTGAACGCGGCAAGATCGTACTGGCGGAGTTCACCTATGGCGGCAAGGTCGCCCCCAGTTTCCCATCCTGGCTGATTGACGGTACCCGGCCATCGAGGCTGGCATGGCTGCTCAAGGAGCGAATTCTTCCACCGCTGTACTGGAAGGGAATGCTCAAGGGTCGTGAATGGATGGCCAAACCTGAGATGGCTGACGTATGAAACCAGACCTGAAAGCAAGGAGACTGAGATGATCATCGTCTTACTGCTCGGGCTTACTGTTGGAGTCATTCTGGCGCTGACCGGCGCTGGCGGAGGAATACTGGCGGTTCCATTGCTGGTGTTTGGGGCGGGGTTGAGCATGGCCGAGGCTGGGCCGATCGGTTTACTGGCTGTCGGTTTAGCCGCGACCCTGGGTGCCGTGATGGGACTCAAAAACGGTACCGTCCGTTATAAAGCCGCGCTCTTAGTTGCAGGCGCGGGGATCGTCTGTTCTCCACTTGGTCTTTGGCTGGCGCAGCGCACGCCTAACCGTCCATTGACGATCATGTTCGCCTTCGTGCTGATGTACGTTGCGTTTCGGGTCTATCAACGATCGCTCGCGCCGTCCACGGAGTCCAAGCCCCCCGTCACCTCCAAACCACCACCTTGTCTATTGGACGTCGACCGAGGAAAGCTTAACTGGACTGGTCCGTGTGCATGGGCACTCGCCGTCTCTGGAATTGTCGCCGGCGGGCTTTCTGGCTTGCTCGGCGTGGGCGGTGGCTTTGTGATGGTGCCGGCCCTCCAGCGCTACACCAATTTGACCGCTCAGTCAGTGCTTGCAACGTCTCTGGCCGTTATTGCGCTGGTTTCAATTTCCGGCGTTGCTGCAAGCTCGGCAGCTGGGCACTTACAGTGGGCTGTTGCCATTCCATTTTCCATTGGAGCATTAGCCGGCATGATCTGCGGGCGCTTGGTCGCTGCCAAACTGTCGGGGCCAAACTTACAAAAAGGGTTTGCCCTCGTATCTGCGGGGGTTGCAGTGGCGTTGCTGGTAAAAGCTATTCAGTAGATCAAGTGGGCGGGGCACTTGCCCGCCTGTTAAGGGCTGTCCTGAAAAGCCTTCAGCTAATCCATGACTGCCAGATCCGGCGGCAATGGTTCTTCTGATGGTATTTATCTCGGTCGCCGCACTGCCCCATTTTCTGGGCCGCTACTGCGGAACTGGATTGAACCTACCGTCAAGAAGGATAGGACTCATGAACGACAGCACTCGTGTGAATTTGCGTTTGGAGCAACAGCAAAACTATCGCTGCACGCTGCACTTCGAAGAAGGTGCGCCAACTCTGACCGTGGATGAGCCACCACCACTGGGTGAGGCTGTTGGCCCCAGCCCCGCAGTGGCAACTCTGCTGACAGGACGCTGGCAAGTGATCGTATTCATGTTGGCCATGGTGGCCGGCATGTTCTTTACTGCGCTGGAGACCCAGCGCAGCCATTGATCGGGAGATCGCCATGAAAGCGAACATTGGAACCATTGACCGTAGCCTGCGCATTGTCGCCGGTCTGCTTCTCATTGGCCTCAGCCTGTCCGGTGTGATCGGCGTGTGGGGTTGGATAGGTTTAGTGCCGCTGGCCACTGGCATTTTCCGTTTTTGCCCTGTCTATACGTTGCTAGGCATCAAAACCTGTAACCGTTGCTGAGCGACAACCGTTGCACACTAGCGGGCGCCTGAAGGTGCCCGTGGTGGTTTAGGTACGAAGCACTGATCACGGTTCCTTACCAGAGCCCGTTGGTAGATCAGCACTCCACTTCGTATATCGAAAAGAGAATTCCATCATGAAACCACATGTAGAAGCTTTTTTTGACACCGCTACGTATACCTACAGCTATGTTGTCAGTGACCCGACTACAGGGCACTGCGCCATTATCGACTCTGTGCTCGATTACGATCCCACATCAGGTCACACCTCTTGCAAAAGCGCGGAACTTTTAATTACCTACGTGCGTGAGCAAACCCTTACGGTGGAGTGGTTATTAGAAACCCATGTATATGCCGACCATCTTTCTGGACTGCCTCCGACACCGTAGACATCTCCAGCCTATGCTTCATTGTCCTGCTCAGAGCTGCTACAAGGGAGCTCCCATCAGCACAAAAGATGGTCCTGCAATAAAAATGGACCCAGCGGATCACGAAAAAACTTCAAGCTACGGTGGCTCAAAGCCAGCTGAAGCTTATCGAGCCAAGCAAGAAGAACTGCTTAGTCAGGGGAAGCTTAAAGAGGCTATGCAAATGGATATTGATGATATTAGGCGTCAGTTTGGTAATAAGTATGATGAGGGCATCAAGCAGATGCTTGAATACGCATCAAAACTGGATTCCAACGACTTTAAGAGGTAAAAAATTATGCTCTTAAAGTTTATTTCAGTCGGCTGTGTTGGTCCTCTTCAATCAGGGATGAGCCGTGAAAAAGTGCGCGAGGTGTTGGGAGGTGATTTTTCTGCTTTTAAAAAAACAGCGGATGATGGAAATGAAACGGAAGACTATAGTGTGCATCGAGTTCATGTCTATTATGATGCTGATGACCGCTTGGAAGGTGCCGAGTTTTTGAGAGGTAGTGAGTTTTATTTCAATAATATAAAGGTTGTAGGAGAGCGTTACTCTTTTTTGAGTGAGTTGTTGATTAAAGAAAATGTACGAATTGATGTTAGTGCATCCGGCTTCAAGATACGCGAACTTGGATTGAGTTTTTATGTTCCAGATATTGGTGATTACGAGGTTGATGCGTTGATTAAGTCAGTTTATGTTGATTTTAAGAGTTAGCAGTAGTTGACGTAAAGTTACACTATGATAAAAGAATATTGGGGGGCACGATTATTTGATTTTGCGGGAAATGGGACAGATCCTGAGGAATCCCCACAAAACTTTCTTGCAGGTCAGTTAGATATCTTGAGTGGCCTGCATGAGTCGGGCAGTTTGGTAGTCGCCAGGCAAACCAATACCCGAGACTCATGCAGGTCGTACGATTCTTACACAAGGCATTTTTCCAAGCACTCCCCACTCTGCACCGCAAGCGCCTGAACGCCCTGATGAGCTGCGTCAGCGCTTTGCTGTACCGGCGCCGTCTGACGCTGACTGATCTGGGCAGATTTATGCCCAGCAGAGCTTACACCAAGCATTCGATCAAACGTTTGGATCGCGTGCTCGGTCACGTTCAGCTGCAACATGAACGTCCGCCGTTCTACTGGAAAATGCTCACTTCACTTCCAGAGCAACAGCATCAGGCAGAAACCGGTGCTCTCACTCTGGCGTCTCGGCCTCGAATACTTGAGATGCTCCACCATCGGATTGTCCTGCTCGAAATTGGCGGATATGGAGCTATCGCTGCGCGATGAAGTGCACCGGCAAGCTCAGAGACTGGAGTAGATTTGTGGGGATTCCTCAGGGGCTGACCTCAATTTTTCAAGTGAATATTTCCTCTTCTCTTCAGGTTTGGAGAGATATTAGAATGCTAAGGGATCAGGCCTGATATGCGTCCTGATGACTAGGAGAAAATAGGCGGGCAGTTGAAAGGGTTTGTGAGGGCGTTGAAAAGCTTTTCATTATTTCCGATTTTGATTTTTATAATCTAAATTTAATAAAGGGGCTCAGCTTGCAGCGTGAAAATACGGGAGGCGGTTGAAACTTACAAGTTTAGTCTGGAGATGCTTTATGCGTCTAAGTAGTCGGAGTTTGAAGTTGTTTTAGAGTTTACGGGGGTTCGTCGCTTAAGCGTTCCTGATGTGTGTGGAAGTTTTTACTTAAGCGAACTTGAAATGGAGGATGTCTCAGCTGATCAGCTTGAGGGCGTTAAATACAGTCTGAAAGCCTATGGAGGCACAGGGTTTGAAGTGCTCGCTCGGGGATTTTCAGTTGTAAGCTGCAAGTCGCGTCATTAACGCTGGGCCGAGTGGTGTTTACCTGAATGTTCTGCCATCGAAACACAGGGGGCGTCGGTCCATGAGCTGACTGCCGCCGCCTCCTTTTCCTACACCTCATTGCTTTGCCACGCTTTGACAACCCAATCCAACCACGACTAACTTTCGTGGCGTGCTGCGTTCATGCGGCTCACGCTATGCAGCAACCCTATCTCTCCACCACGTTCTTCCGTGGCACCGTTGCGACTAACAGCTAGCAAATGACTGTTAATCATTGGGTCCCTGGTTCGAGTCCAGGTCGTGGAGCCAGATAGGGAAAAGCCTGCAGCGATGCAGGCTTTTTTTTGCCTTGGATTTTTCCGGGGGGATCAAAGCGCACAGCGTGACCTGCATGAAAGCATCTCAAATCCTACGATTCCGAGGTCAATATCATGAAAGTCACTGCGGTCGTTTCAACCAAAGGCGGGCCGGGTAAAACCACGGTTGGCGTCAATCTGAGCGCGTTCTGCGCCGATGCAGGGATCCGTACCCTGCTCATCGATCTGGATAATCAGCTGTCTCTGTCGTCGACATGAGGCCGAGCAAGGCGTGATTGCTGGCCTGATGCTCGACAATTCCACATGGGACCTCATCGCGGACGTCCTCTCTGCGGACGATTTCTTCAGACGTGATCACCGTCTGATTTACCAGGCAATCCATAAGTGGAACAGACTAAATGTCGTGGTAGTCTTCAAGTATGCCCCAATGCCAACGGACTGTTCTTATATGGGGTAGTCCGCAGCGTTGGTTTTTTCATAGGAGGTTTCGCATGTCCTGGAAGTCAAACCTTGTCGTGCTTGCGCTGTCTGCTGTTGCCATTTCGGCGGAGGCCCAATCCGATCGTGAAGTGGTCGAGGATATGGTTACTCGCTCGGCCAATATCTGCCCAGGTCACAGCACCGAGCGGACCACGCCCACGGTAAAGGCGGTGCCTGTAGGCGCGTTGCGGGTCATGCTTGACCGCGGTTTGGTCATGTGCCCCGACCGGCGCCTTGACGCCGACGCGCCGGCTGTGTTCTACGGTAGAGTGGGGGTCTTCGAATGGAACCCCGATGTGCAAGCAAGCTCGGAGGTGATCGTCAAGCAGATCGACGTCATGACCCGCAAGGACGAATTCCCATCGGACACCTTGGTTTGGGATACCAAGGGTATGCCACTTGAGCAGCACACTGTGCCCGCTTTCGAACCCAAGCCAGGGGCCGCTGTGCTGTACCAGATCCGGTAAATTTTGACTTGAATCGTCAGGTTCGCGCCGGTTAGCGACCGTTACTTTGATTAGCCATCCTTGTCTTTCCACAGTGAAGGACTTGCAATGGCCGATTTCTGATTGTCGCGAAGGGCTCAAGCCGACACTTAGCTGACGTTCACTGCGCGCACCGACTGACTCGGTGGTTGGCCTTCTCGCGTATGAATCGTTCCTAGGCAGTAGCATAGGAACGGTAAGCGTTCGGCCAAGTCATCGTCTTGATATTAGCGCTCGGGCTCCAATCGACTATCAGTGATATCCACGGCCTCGTCGCAGGACTATCAGGTCAGCTTATCAATCAATTTTTCAACGATCTCTTTGTCGGGTTTCTCGCGCTAATCGGGGTCTTGCGGATCGAATTTGAAACGGACGCCAATGAGGTCCACCGGGACTCCCACAAATTTGATGTCGTCCAAGTAAATGGGGATAACGTGTGTTTGCGCTGACGCCGAATTGACCCCATGGCCGATGCAACGTATGCGTCCGGCCAACACACCTTCCTGACCCCGACACCAAAGGCGATGGTGTCCACCTGATTTGAGTGGACACCATTTCTAGCCTTTTAAGCGGGTCTTCCATGCAGCCACAACGCCGTTCCTACTCTAAATCCTTCAAGGCCCAGGTCATTCAAGAGTGCGCCCAGCCCGGTGCCTCGATTGCCAATGTCGCGCTGAGCCACAGCCTCAACGCGAATCTCGTCCATAAATGGATTCGAGTGCAAACGCCGAAAACCATGGCGCTGCAACCTGCTTTCATTCCGCTGCCCTTGCAACCTATCGGGGCAAGATCGGAAGCCACGTCGTCGACTATCTGCCTCGAAATCCCACACCCGCGCGGCACCGTCAAAGTGAACTGGCCGACCGAAAGCGCTGCTGCCTGCGCGACTTTTCGCGAGACCTGTTGCGATGATCCGCATCGACTCCATCTGGCTTGCCACCGAACCTATGGACATGCGAGCCGGCACCGACACCGCTCTGGCGCGGGTGGTGGCGGTGTTCGGTGCGGCTCAGCCGCACTGTGCTTATCTGTTTGCCAACCGCCGCGCCAATCGCATGAAAGTGCTGGTGCACGATGGGTTGGGTATCTGGCTGGCGGCGCGCCGCCTGCATCAAGGCAAGTTCTTCTGGCCGGGTTCTCGACACGGTTCTCAGATGGAATTGGGTGCCGAACAACTGCATGCCCTGGTGCTAGGTTTGCCATGGCAAAGAGTCGGGCCTGGCAGCGCAATTTCCATCGTATAACGTCTGCCATGACCACCCAGGCCGTGCAATTGTCCGATGAGCCTATCGTCGGTTTTAGCCGACTCTGGCAAAATCGGCAGCATGACTTCGCGCCCCAATCTCGACCAACTAACCCCTAAACAACTGCGCGCTCTGGCGGCGCAATTGATGCAGCGCGTCGAGAGTCTCGATCAGAAAGTCGAGACCATGGGCCAGAAGATCCACCGCGACCAAACGGTTATCGAAAAGCTGACCCACGAGATTGCGCAGCTCAAGCGCTTCAAGTTCGCCAAGCGCAGCGAGCAATTGAGCCCGGATCAAGCCAGTCTGGTGGATGACCTGATCAATACCGACATTGCAGCCATCGAAGCCGAACTTGAAGCGCTGAAGCTTGCTCCCGCCTCGACCGAGGTTCGGCAAAAACCTAAACGCACTGCCTTGCCGCCGCAGTTTCCGCGCACTCTGATCCATCACGAACCGGACAACAGCCATTGCCAGTGCGGCTGCGCTCTCAAGCGTATCGGCGAGGATGTCAGCGAGAAACTCGACTACACGCCGGGCGTGTTCACCGTTGAGCGGCACATCCGTGGAAAATGGGTCTGCGATCAGTGCGAAACCCTGATTCAGGCACCGGTTCCGGCCCATGTCATGATCGCCAAGTTCGCTGACCACTTGCCGCTCTACCGCCAGGAGTCGATTTTCGGTCGAGCCGGTTTGGCCATCGCCCGCTCGACTCCGGCGCAATGGGTCGGCAACTGTGGCCTGCAGTTGCAGCCGCTGGTCGATGCCTTGCGCGACGCGGTGCTTGGGCATGACGTGATTCATGCCGATGAAACGCCGGTGCAGATGCTCACGCCGGGCGCGAAGAAAACCCATCGCGCCTATGTCTGGGCCTACGCCACTAGCCAGTTCTCGGACTTGGCAGCGGTCGTTTACGACTTCAGCCCCAGCCGCGCCGGAGAACACGCCCGCAACTTCCTGCAAGACTGGAAGGGTAAGCTGGTCTGCGATGATTTTGGCGGCTATAAAGCCAGCTTTGAACTCGGTGTCACCGAGATCGGCTGCATGGCCCATGCACGGCGCAAGTTCTTCGAGCTGCACGCCACCAACAAGAGCCAGCTTGCCTAGCAGGCCCTGCGCTACATCCAGTTACTGTACAAATCGAGAGTGAAGTCCGCGACTTGGAGCCGGATTTACGGCGCCGAATACGGCAAGAAAAAGCCGTGCCGGTGATGGATGCCCTGCATGCCTGGATGATCGCCTAGCGCCAGATCGTGCACGACGGCTTGGATTACACCCTCAAACGCTGGATGGCTCTGTCGCGCTATCTCGATGACGGCGCCGTACCCATTGACAATAATTGGGCAGAGAACCAGATCCGACCATGGGCTCTTGGACGCAAGAACTGGCTCTTCGCAGGGTCACTGCGCAGCGGCAAACGGGCAGCGGCGATCATGAGTTTGATCCAGTCTGCGCGACTCAACGGGCATGATCCGTATGCTTATTTGAAGGACGTCCTCACGCGCCTGCCGACGCAGCGGGCAAGTGAGATTGCGGAACTGTTGCCGTATCAATGGGTGCCCCGATAACCAGGCAAGGTGTTTGAGCAAATAGTAGTGAGCTAGAATGCCGAATGCATAGACCTCAAGGACGCGCGATGATATTGCAACACAGGCCAGTGAAGGCTGATGACATCAAAACTATCTGTAGCTTTCCCCTTAACGCTCAGGAACTGTTTTATATGTTCCCGAAAGCTCAATACCCTCTGACTGAAGCTCAGCTGTCTAACGCTATTACTCAACGATTCGACTCGACGATTGTCGAAGCCGGGAATAGCGTCGTCGGCTTTGCTAACTTTTATCGGGCTGAAACGGGTGGTGTTTGCTGTATCGGCAATGTCATCGTTGCCCAAGAGGCACGAGGTAAAGGTGTGGCGACCTTCATCGTGGAGACGATGACTGCTCTGGCGTTCGACCGCTATGACGCCACAGAGGTGCAGATCTCGTGCTTCAATGAAAATACAGCAGGCTTGCTGCTTTATCCAAAACTAGGCTTCTTGCCCTTTGCTGTCGAAGAGAGAACCTCTATGGATAGTCGTAGATCAGCACTTATCCATATGACCCGCAGCAGAGCAGCTCGACCATAACCTCACCTTGAAAGCCTGGTTAATGCAGCTGCTTTTAGGTATTCAGTCAGCTGCTTTGTTTCTGGTGTGTCAGTGCTGAGTGGGCAACGCTGTGCAGCCTAAGGATCAAGGGATGGGATTACTGGACGGTTACGATGCAACGCTGACCCGACACCAATCGGCGAAAAATCTAAGAGTGGTAGTGGTTCACAAGGTAGGAGCCTGGGTCAGTAAAATTTCGGTAACTGGGTCAATCCTGCGCTGGCGATAACAGTGAGGGGCAACAAACGGCCCAGAGTGTGTAAAAACGCCTAATCAAAATTGAAGTACGCGCATCTACGTTAAATGTGAAATTTATCGGTACGTCAGCAGATGTGGATTTCGCGCAGATGCGCGATTTTCAATCCGGTTGTGAGTAAGGCCGAAAAGCACGACAGCAGTAACGTCAGGCCGGAAATCGCTGATTTTCTTCACATAAGAAAATAGGTGACTTGTGGGGTGGGGCATAGCGCCGGCTGTATCTGTTGATGGTGCGTTACGGAATTTTATATGTAAACATCCAGCGAATTTAACCGTCCGGGCAAGTCATCTGCTTGACCTGTCTGCTCGACATATTGACTAGCTCAAATCATGCAGGTCTCGCCCGAGAGGCTGACTCAAAGACCATTCAGAAAACTTTACCCTCAACCCTTGCCGTTCCGGTGTGCAGCACATAGGGCCAACCATATAGCGTTCCGCCTTTGGAAACGGTGCAAGCCTGAGCAATGGCCAGGTTATGCCGTCCATGGAGTATTGCAAGCGCAGCACTCCATCGGAAACGGTGACACGAAGCCAGAAATCGGTCGGGTCGCCAGAAAAGCAGCTGGGCGCCCAATCCGACGTGCCTTGTGTCAGCACGCTACTGATCATTGGCATTCCATCGTTAAATTCTATCCCTGCCTTGAGCCAGGTCTCCTCATTGAGCCTGACCATAATTCCCGCTTGATCATAAAGCTCGCGAAAATCGGCGTTAATTCTGACCTGAGCCGTAAAGCTTCCTAAGGTTGCAAACCCTAAGAAATGTCCGCTGTCGCGTATGAATCCGTAGTGCGTTTCACGCCAGAAGTCGGTGTGGGAGTCGGTAACCATCTCCAAGCTGCCGTCAGTAAAGGTCTGGTAAAGGCTCGGTTTGTTCAGCCAATTAGCAGTTCGCCAAACTGACGCTTCAATGTCCTGACTGACCTCTACAGTCTGCTTCCTATCCATCATGTTACCTCCACAATTTATTGGATGGATCTGCGTTGCAAACCAATTCTTTCTCTGCACTGGCTCGAAGGTCACCTGCCGAGCATTGGTACAGATTCAAATCACAGGGAGCGTAGACGTTGCCATTCATTCCAGCAGTCCTCCGCTATGATGTCTGGATAACCGCGCTCTTCTTCCATTGCTAATGATCCGGCTAGAATTGGGGGGGCACCTGTTACTGCCGATTGCCCAAGCGGAAGCTGCTTTAAGATACGAATCGATGGTGCTGTTTTCCCAGCCACTTGCTCCAGCTCCGTGGGGGAGGATGGAATAGTCAACGTACGCTCCTGGGCAAAGTCAGCACCAAGCGCTTCAATGAAGACTAAAAACGATTGTTCGTTGTGAACACGTTCCAACAATCCATCAAGGTCTCCACACATCAACATCATTACCTCAGGATGCGAACGTGACAGTGAGTATCGCATGCTGCCGTTTGACGATAGGGGAGTCAAACCCAGTCATATTGTCGCTTGGAAGCAGATCTTCATATGATGATCTTAGAACGCTCAGAATTACCCATTCGATTCAATAGCGACATGGAGCAGACCACAGTTTATGGATATCGAATTTCGCGGTAATGGCATGCGTGACAACCCGTCTATAGGTACATGCGATGAGTACGGCGTGAGCGGGATTACCAGCTTTGAAGATCTGACCAGAGCTCGTCGTAAGATTGCTGAGGCGCACCCAGGCTTTAAACCTCTGTTCTCGCTCGATGATCTGCACCAAGCCCGCTACACCTCGGGCCATGTGCGCAATAACCTAGGGATGGACGATGCATCGGAGCAGGACATCGCGGGCTTGCCTCCAGAGTGCTTCGAGCAGGGTGAATACATAGGCTATCCGACGACGAAAGCGGAGTTCGCGATCTGCCTTCGCAATTTCACACGGCTGGTTGCAGGCACGTCTTTTGAAGATGCTTGTGCTCATGGTTTGACGCTGGATGAGCAGGCCCTGCAGGAGTGGATCGGTTACCAGAACAACCCTATCTCTCTTCTAGAGCAGCCCCTTTCAGCTCTCCTGGTACCCGTTCAGCAGTCTTGCCAGGCACTTGCGGCTTTTCCGAATGGCTATTTCACTTCGGATCTGGATCCTGCGAAAAACTTTTCGGTTGCGCGTCATTTTTCAGAAGCGCATGGCTATGAGTTGATGGGCGTGGGTGCTTCTTACATCGGCTTCATTCGTGCTGAACCGCCTGATACATCCCTTGCTAACGTCGTAGCCAAAGACTTCTGTACGCTCTACAACACTAGCGATGAAAACCTACGGGCACGTGTTGCCAAAGTTGCGCAGGCGATCTCCGGTCGGACGCATCTTTGGCTGCGTTACGTGGAATGAGCTTCGTTCGTAGCAAAAGCCCGGCTGAGTAGATAGGGCAGCCTTGTAGGAGGGCAGTTGCTCTGCAAGTTTTGTTCGGCCCATTACGGTGGCGCTATTTAGTCGAGCCGCAAGATCTGACTGACTTACCTTTGTTGGCGAGCCGCTGTGCGCGGCCAGGCTGTCGTAAACCGAGCTCCCGCGTTCCGCCGTATCTCGGCCCTGCGGGCGTCCATCCTTCACGCCTTCGGCTGTGCCAGCCTGCGCGCTCCGCTTGCGTTGGTTACTCAGCGCGATATGGTCGATACGCCAAACTGCTCGTCATTTCCCCAATGGGGAAACCACATCTTGCCAGCCATCAATCAATTCCATATTTTGCGCAACGAGCTGGCAGGGCTTGCCAGTTGCCTTGCGACAATTGCTAAGTGCCTGCTTTCGTGCTGTCTTGAGTGAGCGCGCGCCGTAGTACCAATAAATGCTGCTACTTTCCTTAGACATTGCCATGGCTTTCTCGGTAACGCTTTGAAGATAAGCCTCAGCGCCCGCACGGTCTTCGGGGACCAGCTTCGAAAGCAGCGGCATTAATGCGCTGTCGTCCATGGCAGGAAACCGGTTGCTCCTGAGAAAATCTTCGATATGAGGCTTTAAAAGTGTATTGGCCTCTTGTTTGTAGAGCGAGTGCCCATCCTTACCGAATGGGGGTAGCGACGCCAGCTCAGCGTTACCTCCCCCCGAGCGATAACCCGCGATCATCCGACCTACAAGATCTGGGCTGAAAAACGGATCATTCTCGGCGTAAATCCAGAGCGTTGGCGTTGGGTTGTCTTTGCCGAATTTCGTGAGGTTTCGCACAAGATCAGTTTGATATAACGAGCAATTAGAGTCGGCGGAGCCCACATTTGTGTAGTGGTAAACGCCGCCAGAGATGTTAATTACCGCCGTCAATGGGTGACTTGGTTGAGCCGCGAGGTCTAGCATTGAAGCTCCGCCGATAGAGATACCAACACCTACTGCCAAGGATGGATCTACATCTGGACGCTCACGCACAGCCGCCAATGCGGCGCCAAGCTCTTTGCCATGCGCATCGAGAAATCGTGCCACGTTGGGATTGGTGCAAGTTCCCCCTTCATTCATGAAGCTTCCGGTCGAGCGGCCATAGCCGGGCCATACAATAGATGCGGCAAGCCAGCCACGGTGCGCAAAGTCGTGGGCGATATGAGCAAGCCAATCGGCATGTGCGGCGGACGGAGATGTTGCCGCCGAGCCGTTAACAATCAGTGCGATGGGGAACTTTCCCTCCTTTACGGGACGGACGATTAATGCTTCGATTTTCTCAATATGGGAGTCGATCTGGATCGGCAATAAGAGCCGTTCTTCGCTTACCAGCGCATCTGCATGAGTTTGGCTTGCAAAAAGCATCAGACCAAACGTGATAGTCCTGAAGCGTAGTATTGATTGCATTTAGAACACTCGCTGATACGTTAGAAGCCAAGCTTAAACTGGTGCGACAATAGCTGATCGTAAGGTTCTGCCCAACACGCCTTGTGGTTAGCCCGGGATGTCTCATCGCGTATCACTCAATCCAGCACCGTTGGGAAATAGGTGATATGGAATTAACCTGCTGACACGTGGGGACTTACGCAATTAGTTCTGGAGTTCGGAGGGTGTGTTTCCGGAACTCTTAAGTTGTGTCTGCGTATATTCCGATTAGCAGCTAATCCAACAGGAATTCGTTCTGTTGAGTCATTTGCAAAGCAGTCTTCTCCAAACGCAGTAAAAACTCTTTCCGGGGCTGTCCTCCGCCATATCCGGCGAGTGCACCGTTTGTCGCTATGACACGGTGGCAGGGCACGACAATAGATAAGCGATTGTGTCCATTTGCATTGCCCACTGCTTGGCTTGCACCTGGCTTACCGATGCCCCTAGCGATGGCACCGTAGGTTGAAATGGTTCCATAGTCGATTTTTAGAAGCTCTGCCCACACAAGCCTGTCAAAAGAGCTGCCTGGCATATGGAGCGGTACTGAAAAACTTTTTAGCTTTCCATCAAAATAAAGTTTTAGTTGAACTTCGATCTGCTTGATGTAGAGGTGCTCGCCAGGCGCAATTGAATACCCATGACGCCCACGCAGTTCGTTTAATTCAGCGGTTAGCGCCGGACGGTCAAGAAATTCGAGGAGTACCAAACCTCGTTCCTCTGCCATGGCAATCATTGGGCCCAACGGTGTAGTCAGATGACGATAAAGCAGGAGCGACGTTTCAGCTGCCTTACCGGGTGGCATTTGAAATGTTTTTTTGAAAGCATCTCTAAAACCACTCAATGACTCGTATCCTAAGTCAAATGCTGTGTTATCCAGCGTTTCGCCCGCAGAAATCCGGCCTAGGGCGACACCGAGCCTTCTAGAGCGCATCCATGCATGAAAAGTCATGCCAAAATTTTGTTTGAACCACCTGCGTAAGCGTAACGGATCGATACCATGCGTAGTTAGTTCAGCATCACTCCAGCGAGCGTCAGGTGATGCAGATACAGAGGCCAGTAGCCCCTTGACCCAACCTGGCGCGGAAGCCGCGAGATTCAATGGCTTGCATCGCAAGCAAGGCCGATAACCTGCTGCCATCGCTTCGTTGGCCTGTGAAAAAAACTCTACATTCTCGGGCTTTGGCTTACGTGCACCACATGTAGGGCGGCAAAAAATACCTGTAGTTTTGACAGCAGTGAAAAAAACGCCCTCGTAGGCGCTGTCGCTGCATAGCATCGCATTCACCATCTCGCTTCTGGGCGGAAGAGCGTGATTGTAAGATCTCATAGACCGTAGCCTCGTCCTCGAATGGGTGTGAAAATCGCTTTCGAGGTGCGGGAAACAGCGGCGATTTTCATGCGAATCACAGATTAATAGGTCGACGATTACTTTTCGCTTAGGTGTTTTTTTGCTGCCATGAGGCTATTCAGGTCGCCGTAGGTATATGCGTCCAATGGATACTCAAAAAGCTTTCCCGTTCGCAAGAAGCTCTTGGCGAGCGCCTTGTTGGCGCCACATAAGAATTCAGCAATGCTGGAACCAGCGCTTAGCCGTTTGACGCCTAGACTCGCCAATTCATCCAAGCCGGGTAGGCCGTTCCAGGAAAGCAGGTTGACGGGTAGCCGCGTTGCCTCGCACAGTGTAGCAATGTCGTTTTGCTCAACCATTCCGGCTGCAAAAATGCCGTCTGCACCTGCTTGCTCGAACAGCGATGCACGGAAGAGGGTCTCTGCCAATTGTCGCGCTGGCTCTACCAAACACCTCAGATAAACGTCAGTTCGTACGTTCACGAACAGATCGATTCCATGCTTGCTTGCTACCTTCTTTGCCACTTCGATTTTTCGCAAAATCAGATCGGTGCCGCCTGCTCCGTCCTCAATGTTGATTCCAACGGCTCCAGCCCTAACTACGCAATCAATAACTTTAGCAACCGACTCAAGGTCGTCGGAATAGCCCCCTTCGACATCGACCGTGAGGGGGACTGTAAGCACTCGAACTATTGACTCAACTGTAGTAGTCAGCAGTTTTAGGGGAAGTTGATTGCCATCTTGGTATCCATGCGCCCAAGCAACGGCGGCGCTGCTGGTCGCGACTGCCTTACTCCCTACGCTCTCGACAATACGTGCGGTGCCAGCATCGCTCACGTTGGCGAGTACCAACAAATTATCTTGGTGAAGGTTGCGGAAAACCGCACTTAGTGGCGTCATTCAGTGGTACCCCGGTGAGAGAAGACAGATGCAGATCGCACTATCGTAAGCGGACTACACCGACGTCTCCACCGAGAAATCGACAGTGATTTAAGAGCTAGCGAATATAGTTTTTGCGGGCTAGTGAGGGGTGAATACCTACGCAAAAGTCTGCTGAAAGACGTTGCCGTACACATCCAGTCATCGCAGGGATCGGGTAGATGACTTCCCCGGACGCTTGCGGTCCTTTTGCCTACGCGAAGTGTTTGATCAATGATCCACGTACGGGCCGACCCTCTGCACAACCAGGTCAGTTGGCTCGTCTACATCGTCGAAACTATGCGAATCAGGACAGCAGACTCTCGTTAGATCGTTCGGGGCGCGCACCCGAACGATGAGCGGGATGCCGCCTTCTCACTTCTTGAGTGAAGGCGGCAGGTGAGGGTAAGAGTCCTTGGGGTCAGTCATATTTGCGATGAACATCAGTGCTGGTGGGGAGTGTCCGTAGGATCAACGATTTGAAAAATCTTGCCCTGGTTCCATGCATCTGCGCCTGGCGCAACGACGGGCGTTGGTATGTCCGCCCGAGCTTTCTTCTTCTGCGCGCTATCTAACCCGAATCGACGATCGCGATCTGCAACCATCTGTGGATCCGCTTGCCCGTCTGCTGTAAAGCCCATCATGAGCTGAGGAACGCCAAGGGGCAGGTCTTTATTGAGGTCGGTATGCCAGGTGTGCCACGTCTTGCCGTAGGTATGGACGAGTTTTTCCATCAATGCATGCTCGGCTACCTCAGGGATCCCAGGCGCTACGAGCTGACCTGATTTCACTTCGTGAACATGACTGTGCCAAAGCGCTTGTTCGGCTTTGGGAAGACCTGCGAACAATTGTTCGCTGATGATGTACTCGACCCCCATCAGCTTGGCGTCCTTACGATTGCCATCGTAGATCACGCACTGGATAACTTCCTCGTTGAGAATCGCGCAGTAGTGGTGCGCCTCCATCTGGGCGTTCATGTGGCCGTTGTAAAAATGGAAGCCATCCAGATACGCATTCAACGCGTCTATCGGCGGACGTGATTGAAGTAGTGCAGCACCGGCATCAAGGGACTGCGTGGCGGGCGATTTGGTATCTCCAGGCGCGATTACGTTAGAGGGCGAATTGTTACCCGTACATGCGACGAGAATGGGCGCTAACAACGCCATGCTCATCGTGTTGACCCTATAGGCTTTGCGCAATCCACTCATTCGAGAGTCCCTTCAGTCGATTTAATTTAATGCGTGCCTTGTCGCTTAGATAGCTTTTCAGCACCCCATGCAGTGGCAGCGATATGGATATCTGCCAAGCAAAGAAAGTTTTTATCTGCGGGGAAATTGCCGACGACAGGTGCTATTTCAGTCATTTCCGTGCGCCTTATGCCGCCCGTCGCGACGGATAAAATCTAATCAAATGATCGTGCCGAGTAGTCCTTCAGATAATCGTGGGCGTCGCCTTGGGTGAGTTGCCGAATGAGTATCGATGCCTGTTGCCCATTAGTTTCCTACTGATCGTTATAGGCCCTAAGGAATGATGAGGAGATCGTGATAGAGATCGAATCAAACTCCGTAACGTTTGTTCCCCCCAGAGTTCATGCAATTCCTACCACCCCTTGGCTCTATGCAGACATATCTAGCCTGACGGAATGGTTCCACTTTGGAGACTACGTAGTAGTTGGTCTCTGCGCGGAGGCTTTGGACGATACCCGACCCCTCGGCAAGATATGTGAACTTTAGTCATACGCGAATTTCCATTGCTTGAGAGTGAAGCCACCTAGCTATCAGCCCGGTGATCGGCTGTCTCAACCTCAAGCCAGGAAGTTTAACGTGAAGACCTTGACCCCCAAGACCTCCCTTCGCCGCGCCGTCACCGGCCCGATGCTGTTTCTATTTATTCTCGGCGATGTTCTCGGGGCGGGCGTTTATGCCCTTGCCGGGACAATTGCGGGAGAGGTAGGTGGCGCAATATGGGTGCCCCTGCTACTCGCTCTGTTTTTCGCGATGCTTACTGCCGGTTCCTACGCAGAGCTGGTGACAAAATACCCTCACGCGGGCGCCGCTTCGGTTTTCGCTGAGAAAGCGTTCGGGTCACCACTCATTTCTTTTCTCGTGGGCTTTTGCATGCTTTCTGCTGCTGTCACAAGCGCGGCAGGTTTGTCCTTGGCGTTTGCGGGCGATTACCTAGCGGCGTTCATCCAGGTACCACCTCACATTGCGGCGCTGCTGTTCCTTGTCGTTATCGCGCTCCTGAATGCAAGGGGGATTAAAGAGTCCCTTGGAGCCAACCTAGTGATGACAGTTATTGAGCTGTCAGGCCTTCTCTTGGTCGTTGTCGCCGCAGCGTGGTATTTCCGCACAGGCGAGGCAGATTTGGGTCGCAGCCTGGAGTTCAAGCCAGGGGTCAGCCCGATGTTAGCCGTTTTGGGGGCGGCATTGATCGCCTTCTATTCGTTTGTAGGATTCGAAACATCCGCCAATCTAGCGGAAGAAATTCGAGACGTTAGAAACGTTTACCCGCGCGCGTTATTTGCCGCATTGGTAACCGCCGGAGTCGTCTACATGGCTGTCGGAGTCGCCGCATCTTCCGTACTGCCCATGGAAAAGCTGGTGGCAACCTCGGCTCCCCTTCTTGAAGTGGTTCGGGCGTCAGGTTTAAACATTCCGCCTCGCGTCTTCGCCTTCATTGCATTGATCGCGGTGGCCAATGGTGCGCTCCTTACGATGATCATGGCCAGCCGTCTAACTTACGGCATGGCCTGCCTTGGGCTCTTGCCAAAGGCGCTGAGCAGAGTGCTGCCTCAGAGACGCACCCCGTGGATAGCAATCATCGCTACCACCCTCGTAGCTATTGGACTCACGCTGACGGGAACTCTAGCTACATTGGCTGAAACCGTCGTCCTGCTCCTGCTGTTCGTATTTCTCTGCACTAATTTGTCCGTGTTAATCCTGCGCCGCGACGAGGTTGCGGAAGATCACTTTCGGGTGCCTACGTGGGTTCCGGTAATTGCTATCGTCTCGTGCTTGGTACTGCTCAGTCAGCAAAGTTTGGAAACATGGATGCGGGGAGGGGCCTTGATCCTCGTAGGCATGCTGCTTTTCGCGTGTTCAAGAGTCGCGCTACCCGCGCCAGTGGAGCCTGGTTAGTCTTGTAAGCGCTTCGCCTGTCTATCGCAGCGTTAACTTGTCGAAGTTGTACGAGTGTCAGGGCGCGCGGTTGTATTGGGAGCATCCAATGCCCCGGATGCTTGATTGTGAGCGACACTGGAGCACCATCCGATCAATCGTCTGGCATGCCTGCACGCAGGAACTTCAACGTCGCCGCCGAGCGGGGGAGCACATCAATTCAAGCCGCGTGCCTGCATATGGCTCACGGACGGGAAGCTACCTCGTCTAGGTGCTGCAGCAGTGCCAGAGGATCCTCGTAGACTCGGAGTGCACCTGCACGTTCAAGCTCTCCTGTGTCGTAACCACCTGAAAGCAGCCCTATACCGGTGGCCTTACAGCGGCGTGCGGCAAGCATGTCCCAGATGGCGTCGCCTATCACCAAGCATTCTTCGATGGGTACATCGAGTTTGCATGCAGCGGCGAGAAAAAGGTCTGGATCGGGCTTGCCATATTTAACGTCATCACGGGTGATGAGATTGACCTCTGCTATATCCAAGCCTAATGCCTTCAGATTTATCGCTGCAGTATCCATCCCACCGCTGGTAGCAATACACCACTTGAACTGATCGCGGTTCAAAGTATCGAGAAGCTCGACAGCGCCAGGGAGCGCGCTTATCTGGCCCTGCAGATCTTTGTAGGCTTTATCATGTTTATCGCTCAGCCTTTTAGCTTGGTCTGGTTTGATTTCCAGTCCTGTTTCACGCGCTAACGTCTTGAGCATCAGCCCACCGCTCATACCGATTTTTCTGTGAATTCGCCACATGGCCAACGGTATGCCTTCTGAATCGAGCGCGGTTTTCCACGCAAAGACGTTCTGGTAAACGCTATCAGTCAACGTGCCATCCAGATCGAATATAAATGAGGTTTGCTGGCGCATGCGTGGCACCTCCCTAAATTGAAACTCAAGCAATAAGTGTCGTATTTTCGAATGTTGGACGCACCGAAAATCAAAGGGACTAGCTTTTATCCTTGAGTCTTTCCAAGTCGGATGGGCCGGGTTCTACACGCGGTTCATCGCCAAGTAATTCATCTTCCCTAACGACTCGTTCGTCATCGGTTAAACCTGTATCTGCCAGGTCTGAGCCGAAAGCCGAGTCCTTCGCGCCTTTACGTTTAACTGATGGAACGAAGCTTTTTGCAGGCATGAGGTCTCTCCTTGCGTTTCGAAATTTAAAGCGCTCAGTTTTTCGAAAGCATGTGCCCTGACTCGTTCAGTCTTTCGCGAATCATTGGGACGTGGAGACGCAAACTGCCGCAGGGAAACCCACAGCCTCATCTCCATGATCGCGGCCTTGCGCGTTCCCCGGCCTGACCAAGTGGTTTTGGTTTATGTACAAAAAAGGGCCCATCTGTAGTCTTAGGATGATCGTATGGGTATGAATTTTAAGCACTAGGCTTAATCTCAATTCAAAACAGTTATTTAGTCTAAGAGTGCCAGATAGGGAAAAGCCTGCAGCGATGCAGGCTGTTTTTGCTTGGGATTTGACCATAGGCATCAAACGTTGGGCGCAAGTGTCCGCTCTCCCTTCAGCGTCCTCCACAATGTCCTCATCGTCGCGTTCTGATTGGCAATCGCGCAATATGAGCGCCTCTCCAACCGGATCGGCGCTGGCGGATGATGGCGGCGATCTACGGCGACTCCAGCACGTTTCTTGCTCGCCGGTGCGTCAGCCTGTTTGAAATGATCGCAGCGCCGGATAAAATTTTTTTTGTGGCCGTGCTTGAAATTTCCCCCCCTGAACCTACTTAGGTTTTACGCGATGCCGAATACGGGTCGCGTCTCAAATCACTTGGAGAAAACTCAGGAGATTTTGCAATGGCTACTACTCTTTCGTTGGCCCCACTGTTCCGTCATTCCGTCGGTTTTGACCGTTTCAACGACCTTTTTGAATCGGCGCTTCGCAGCGAGGCCGGTACCACCTACCCACCCCACAACGTCGAAAAGCACGGTGAAGATCACTACCGGATCGTCATCGCGGCCGCAGGCCTGGTGGAGGATGACCTGGAGATCCAGGTGGAAAAAGGCGTGTTGACCGTCGCCGGTGGCAAGCGCGAACACAACGAGGGCATCACCTACCTGCACCAAGGCATCGCCCAGCGCGCGTTCCGTTTGTCGTTCCGCCTGGTCGATCACATTGAAGTGCAGGGCGCGCAACTCGCCAACGGGTTGCTGAGCATCGACCTGCTCAGGGTGGTTCCGGAGGAAGCCAAGCCTAAGCGCATTGCGATTGGCGGTGCTGCCAAGGCTGAGGTGAAATCCATCAGCGAGCAGTAAGGCTGGAATGAATAAAGGCGCTCTCCGGAGCGCCTTTATTCGTAGCGTTCACATTACAGCGAGGGAACATTTCTCCCACTCGACTCATGCCCTGTCCGCACCTCACGCCCCTCCCACTTGGCAATCACCAACGGTGCCAACGCATTACCCAGCACATTCAGCGCCGTGGTCGGCATCTCCATCAAGCGGTACACCCCGGCGATAAACGCGATGCCTTCCAACGGCAGACCGGCGCTGGCCAGGGTGGCCGAGAGAATCACGAACATGAACCCCGGCACTCCGGCGGCCCCCTTGGAGGTGAGTACCATGGTCACCACCAGCAAGGCCTGATCGCCCAGGCTCAAATCAATGCCGTACAACTGCGCGACGAACAGGGTGCCGATGCCGAGGAACAGTGAGGCGCCGTCGAGGTTGAACGAGTAACCCACCGGCACCACAAAGCTCACCAGCGAAGGGGGTACGCCGTAGGTCTCGAGTTTTTTCATCAGTTGCGGCATCACCGCCGCCGAGCTGGCGGTGGAGAAGGCCAGCACCAGTTCATCCTTGATATGGCGCATCAGTGCGAACAGGTTGATCCCGCATACACGCGCCACCAGGTTGAGCACCACCAGCACAAAGAAGGCGATGGCCACATAGCTGACCATGATCAGCTTGGCCAGCGGCAGCAACGAGCTGAAGCCGAAGTTGGCCACGGTCACGGCGATCATGCCGAACACGCCGATGGGCGAGTAGGCCATGATCATCGAAGTGACCTTGAACATCGCGTCGCTGACGCCACGCAACAGCGCGATGACCGGGTCTTTGCGCTCGGCGGGCAAGCGCGCCACGCCCAGGCCGAACATCACCGCAAAAAACAGCACCGACAACAGGCTGCCCTGGGCCATGGCGTTGACCACGTTGTCGGGGATGATGCCGACGATGATCTGCCCCAGGCTATGACCGGCGCCGGTACTGGTGGGCAGGGTGATATTCGCCGCGTGCAGGCTGGACAGTTCAGTGCCGGCGCCGGGCTTGAGCAGGTTGCCCATGACCAGGCCGATGATGATCGCCAGGGTGGTGATGCAGAAAAAATAGCTCAGGGATTTGACCCCGATACGGCCCAGGGATTTGCCGTCACCGTGCCCGGCAATGCCCACCACCATGCAGGAAAACACGATGGGCACCACGATCATTTTCATCAGCTTGATAAAGATATCGCCCGCCGGTTGCAGGACATTGTCCACCAACCACGGCCGGGATTCGGGAAAGCGGTGCAGCAGGGCACCAATGGCGATACCGGCGAGCAAGCCGATCATGATTTGCCAGACCAGCGCGATACGGGGCGTGTGCATGGGAGTGCCTCATTTGAGATCAATGATTTTTAAGTTGTTGTTCTAGGCAGTCAAAAGGCGGCCGTCCGCTGGTCGCCGGGTGTTACGGGTGGCCGTCAGCGCAGGTCGTGGCATGCGTCTTTGAGGCGACGGCACCCTTCTTCGATCACGTCCAGGGAGCTTGCGAAGGACAGGCGCACATACGGCGACATGCCGTAGGCCGCACCGCTGACGGTGGCCAGGCCGTAGTCGCGCAACAGGTAGTCCACCAATTGGGTGTCGCTGTCGAGGCGATCACCTTGGGGGGTGAGCTTGCCCATCAGGCCGCTGACGTTGGCGAATACATAAAACGCGCCATCGGGCGGGATGATGCTCAGGCCGGGAATACCCGCCAGTCGCTCCAGCATCAGTGCGCGGCGCTGCCGGTATTCCCCGCGCATCGCGGCGATAGGTGCCTGGTCACCGGCAAACGCGGCCACGGCGGCGGCCTGGCTCAACGAGCTGGGGCAGGTGGTGGTCTGTGACAGCAACTTGGCGATGGCCGCGATCAACCACGCCGGCCCCGCACCAAAGCCCAGGCGCCAACCGGTCATCGCATAGCCCTTGGACGCGCCGTTGACGATCAGCGTGCGCGGCTTGAGGTCGGGCGCAAGGCGTGTCAACGGCACATGCCGGGCGTCGCCGTAGACGAAGTGTTCGTAGATCTCATCGGCCATGACCAGCACATGGGGATGGCGGCGCAGCACCTGCGCCAGGGCCAAGAGTTCGGCTTCGCTGTACACCGCGCCGCTGGGGTTGTTCGGGCTGTTGAGGATCACCCATTTGGTGCGTGGGGTGATCGCTTCTTCGAGCGCGGCGGGCGACAGCTTGAAACCCAGGGTTTCATCGCCGGGAATGATCACCGGTGTGGCATCGTTAAGCCGCGCGATGTCCGGGTACGAGACCCAATACGGCGTGTGCACGATGACTTCATCGCCGCGATTCAAGGTGGCGGCCAACGCGTGATAAATGATGTGCTTGCCACCGCAACCGGCAACCACCTCATCCAGGCCGTACACCAGATCATTGTCGCGCTGCAGTTTCAGGCAGATGGCCTGGCGCAGCGCGAGGGTGCCGGTGGTGGCGGTGTAATGGGTATCACCGCTGTGCATCGCCAGGCTGGCGGCTTCAAGAATATGCGCCGGAGTGTCGAAGTCCGGCTCGCCCACGGTGAAGTTGACGATGTCGCGGCCCTGGGCGCGCAACTCGGTAACCAAGGCGTTGGCGGCGATGCTGGGGGAGGGCGCGATGCCCAGGACACGGTCCGACAAAAATGCAGTGCTCATCTCGGACTCCTTCACACCAGGCCGGCATTGTTGAGGGCCTTGTCGATCCAGCTCTGGCGCACCGCACCGCTGGCGATCTCTGCCTTGACCGCTTCTTCATGCTCGGCATGTTGCGCGGCGCGGCGCAGCACTTCGGTGGCGTCGGCCTGGGAGAATGCGACCAGGCCGTCTTCATCACCCACCAGCAGGTCGCCGGGGTTGATCACCATGCCGCCGATGGACACCGGCACGTTCACTTCGCCGGGGCCGGTTTTGTACGGGCCCGTGTGCACCACGGCGCGGGCGTAGCAAGGGGTATCCTCAAAGCTGGCGACATCGCGAATCGCGCCGTCGATCACAAACCCCACGCAACCACGCTGTTGGGCGTAGAGCTTGACCAGCTCACCGATCACCGCGTTATTGGTGTCGCCCTGGCCGTCCACCACCAGCACATGGCCGGGTTGCAGCATGCTCATGGCCTTGTAGATCAGCAGGTTGTCGCCGGGGCGGGTCTTGACCGTGATCGCCGTGCCCACCAGCTTGCCGCTGCGGTTGTAGCGCGTCAGGCCACGGGCGCCGATATGGCGGCCGAGGTTGTCGCTGATATGCGGCGTGACCACCTGAGCAAACGCCTCGACCAGTTCGGCGGGGGCCATGGGCGCGTTGGGAAGGATGCGTGAACCGGGCAAGGACATGGCAAATCTCCAGAATTGTTAGATAGCGATGGGCTATGGCCGGATCTTAGGAGTGATGAACGAAGAGTTTTAGCGATATTTTATGATGTGATAGCATCGCTTTTTCTCATGAATTGGCCGCCATGATCACCTTCAAGCAAATCGAAGCGCTTTACTGGATTGCCGAACTCGGCAGCTTTGAAGCGGCGGCGAACAAGCTGAACATGTCTCAGTCGGCCATCTCCAAGCGCATCCAGGAGTTGGAAGACACCTTCGACGTCGAGATTTTCGACCGCAGCAAGCGCAACGCCCGGCTGACGGAGAAGGGCGGTGAGCTGCTCGACTACGCCCGCGACCTGCTCAACAGCCGCGACCAACTGCTCGAACGGGTCAGCGCCCGCGAAGTGCTGGTGCGCCGTTTTCGCCTCGGCGTCACCGAACTCACCGCATTGACCTGGCTGCCGGCGCTGGTGGAAGCGTTGCGTCAGGCCTACCCCAAGGTGCAGATCGAACCGTCAGTGGAACTGAGCAGCGAACTGTTTCGCAAGCTGGAAAGCGACCAGCTCGACCTGGTGATTGTGCCGGACGTCTACAGCGACCCGCGCTTCCACAGCACTGCGCTGCAAAGCGTGGAAAACGCCTGGATCTGCGCGCCGGACCTGATCCCCAACCCCGACCCCGTAAGCCTGGAAGTGCTGGCCGATTACACCGTCCTGACCCAGGGTTCGCAGTCGGGCACCGGCTTGATCTACGAGCGTTGGCTGGCCGCGCACAACGTGCAGATGCCGCGCACGCTCACCAGCCATAACCTGCTGGTGCAGGTGGGGTTGGCGCTGTCGGGGATCGGCGTGAGCTATCTGCCCAAGGCGTGTTTGTCGCACCTGATCGAGCACGGCGCATTACGCGCGTTGGTCACGCAGCCGGAGTTGCCGAGTATCCAGTACGTGGCATTGCACCGGGTGGACCGCCAATTCGGCTTGAACCAGGACGTGGCGCGGCTGGCGCAGGCCTGCTGTGATTTTTCGCGGTTGTTGTTTTAGAGCAAGTGTGGCGCGATGCTAGTGTATCGGTGCGGTTGAACACCCTTTAAAGAGGCTCACAGGTATGGCATTCACCACCCTGATACTGGATGCTCCCGGCCCGCCGTTGCTATTCGAGGAAGTCGACCGATTCCTTGAGTTGGGCCTGGTCGTCACCCTGAATCTCTACTATTTCACCGATAAACAGAGTATCCGCGAGCACTATGGCGAGCGCATCCGGTACACCGAGATCAATGGCCACGACAGGCAAGCTTTTATCGACGCCGTGACTCAGGCCGGGGGGTATAGCGTGTTTAAGACGCGCCTGAATATTCCCATTGAGAGCGAACTGATTCGCGCCGCGGCATCATCGGCCCTGCCAACGCCGCTGCGCGCCATCGCCCAAGCGGGTACAGGCGTTAACCATATCGACCGGCAAGAGGCTGAGCGGTGTGGCGTGACCGTACTGAACACGCCGGGCTCCAACGCGGCGGCGGTCGCTGAATACGTCGTCGCCCAGGCGTTGTTTTTATCCAGGGACCTGGACCACTACAACGCCGAAACGCACCGCGGCCGCTGGTCCAAGGGCACCTTGGCGCCCGGCCCCGAATTCGGCGAACTCACGCTGGGGGTGGTGGGCACCGGCAGTATTGCCCAAGCCGTCGCACGCAAAGCGGGATCGCTCGGTATCAAGGTCATCGCCAGCGGTTCAGAGCGTTTTACGCAGCAGGTCGCGCACAGCCTTGGGCTTGAGCGGCGGCAAAACCTCGAGCAATTGCTGGGGGAGGCCGACGTGGTTTCTATTCACGTACCGCTGACACCGCTCACCCAAGGCCTGTTCGGCCTTGCCCAGTTCAGGCAGATGCGTCAAGGCTCGATACTGATCAATACCGCTCGCGGCGGCATCGTCGACGAAGCCCAGTTGGCAAGCTTCATGACCGCGTTTCCCGGGCATATAAAAGCGGTTGCCATCGATACCTTTGTCCACGAAAAAGACCGTTTTGACTCGCCACTGGCAGGCATCGGCAATGCCCAACTGACACCGCATATCGCAGGCAACACGACGACGGCGATCCGTAAGGCTTCACGGCAGATTGTCGACAAGATCCACGCGCTCAGCCTGGCTGCGGACGCACGTTAACCCGCAGGATTCGAGCAGGCCCCTTTGATAAGAGCAAGCTCCCTCGCCACAGGCGGCGTGCTGGACGCAGCTATGTCCCAAGTCATCATGAGCTGGCTGATCGCGGCGTCGAGGGTGGCATGGGGCACGTTGTCCCGCGCCAATATCGACACCCCCTGCAAAAAACTGTCAAACACACTCGCCATCACGGCGGGCTGGGTCTGCTGCGGCAACTGGCCCAACCGAACCGCGCGCTCCACGCACGCCACAATTCCCGCCCGCGTGCGCAGGCGCGACTGGGTCAACCCGTCGGCCACCCGCGCATTTTCCGGGCTGGGCGCACTCATCACGCCCAGCGCGACCATGCAGCCCTTGGGGTGGCCGTCTTCGCACTGCATGCGCGCCGATTGGCGCAGCGCGGTTTCGACGGCCTGGCGCGGGGGCAGGGTTTCGTCCCACAGGCATTCGGTGACCTGGGCGTAGGTCGCCAGGTAGCGCTTTACGCACTCGTCGAACAACGCCTCCTTGGAACCGAACGCCGCGTAGAAACTCGGCGCGGAGATCCCGCCACCCAAACCCGCCTTGAGCTGGGCCAGGGAGGTGGCGTCGTAGCCATGCTGCCAGAACAGGTGCATGGCCTGTTCCACGGCGTGTTCGCGGTCGAAGGTGCGGGGGCGGCCCATTTGTGCCATGTCAGGTCTCCGGTGGGAAAACGAGATAAATACTAGTCGATACATAAGTCGTTGACAACGCGCACCGATCGCCCGCAATATTTGTATCGATCAGTACCTAAGTCTCGCCCAAGGAGTTTACCGTGACCCCCTCACTCACTTTATCGGCCGCATCCGAGCGCCTGCCCATCGGCGCGTTGCTCGCCCTGGCGATGACCGGCTTCATCTGCATCGTCACCGAAACCCTGCCCGCCGGCCTGTTGCCCTTGATCAGCGACGGCCTGAGGATTTCCCCGTCGATGGCCGGGCAGATGGTCACTGCCTACGCACTGGGCTCAGTGCTGGCGGTGATTCCCATGACCATCGCCACTCGCGGCTGGCGCCGGCGCAATGTGCTGCTGCTGACCATCGTCGGTTTCCTTCTGTTCAACTCCATCACCGCGTTGTCGTCCCACTATGGCGTGACCCTGGTGGCGCGCTTCTTTGCCGGGGTGGCGGCGGGGTTGGCCTGGAGCCTGCTGGCCGGTTACGCGCGGCGCATGGTTGCGCCCCATCAACAGGGCAAGGCACTGGCGCTGGCGATGGTCGGCACGCCGATTGCGCTGTCGTTGGGGGTGCCGTTGGGCACCTGGCTCGGTGGCCTGGTGGGCTGGCGTACCACGTTCGGCCTGATGTCCGCCGTGAGCCTGGTGCTGATCGCCTGGGTGCTGGTGAAAGTCCCTGACTACGCGCCGCAGCCCGCCCATCAACGCCTGTCGCTGCGCAAGGTGCTGACCACGCCGGGCGTGCGCCCTGTGCTGGCGGTGGTGATCAGTTGGATGCTGGCCCACAACATTCTGTACACCTACATTGCCCCGTTCGTGGCGCCGGCCGGTTTGGCCGAGCGTGTGGACCTGGTGTTGCTGGTCTTCGGGATCGCTGCGTTGGCGGGGATTTGGCTCACGGCCAGACTGGTCGAACCGTTATTGCGCAACACCGTGCTGGTGAGCCTGGCGACGTTTGCGGCGGTAAGCGTGCTATTCGGCGTGCTGGGGAATGTGCCACTGGTGATCTACCTCGGCGTGGCGGTCTGGGGCCTGAGCTTCGGCGGCGCCGCGACCTTGCTGCAAACCGCCCTGGCGGATGCGGCGGGGGACGGCGCGGATGTGGCGCTGTCGCTGAACGTGGTGGCATGGAACAGCGCGATAGCCGGCAGCGGCGTCGCAGGCGGCGTGTTGCTGGACCGCTGGGGCGTGGCGGCGTTTCCCTGGGCAATGCTGGGGTTGATCGCGGTGGCGCTGGTGATTGCCTGGGCGGCGCGTGGCCATGGTTTCCGACCAGGTCGGCGCACGACGCAGGCGGCAGTGGGCCATTAAAACGTCGGGCTGGCACGATAGGGTGTACGATCAGTGTCAACTCATCGGATATAAGCCCGTCATGTCCACGCTAAGCGAAGAGAGCCGCCAGATCGTAGCTTCTCTGGCGCACCGTGTTGGCCCTACCGCTGACCCTGCAAGCATCGCTGAGGCGATTGTTTCGATCCTGCAGGATATCGACGCAGTACTCACGCCCATTATCGGGCAGCAAGGTGCTGTGGCGCTGCTGCGTCGCAGCCTGCGCTTGAGCGTCCAGACCCATTCGCGCCTGTCCGCCACCTACGACCGCGTGCAGGCGGCGCCGGACCTGAGCGATCTCAAAGCCCTATTGATCGAGCAGACTGAAGCCGATGCGCTGTTCTTCGGTGAAGTACTGCTGACCACTTTCTACACGTTGCTGACCACGCTGATCGGGCCTTCGCTGACCGCCCGTTTGCTGCGCGACGTGTGGGAGCCCTCCTTGAGCGACACCCCTTCCCAGGAACAATCGCCATGAGCACCAAAGTAACTATCAACCGCCTGGCCACCGGCGTGCCAGGACTGGACGAGGTGCTGGGCGGAGGATTGCCGGAGTTTTCGTTCAACCTGATCGCGGGCCCGCCTGGCTGCGGCAAGACTACGCTGGCGCATCAAATGATGTTTGCCCTTGCGACGCCGGAGCGGCCTGCGCTGTTTTTCACCGTACTGGGCGAGCCGCCGCTGAAGATGCTGCGTTATCAGCAGCAGTTCGATTTTTTCGACAGCGAGGTGATCAACCAGTCGATCCGCTATATCAACCTGGCCGACGACACACTGGCCGGCAACCTGGACGAAGTGCTGCGGCGCATTGTCAGCGAGGTGGAGGCGCATTCGCCGTCGCTGGTGTTTGTCGACTCCTTCCGCTCGGTGGTGCTGGCCAGCCAGACGCAGCACAACCCCAACAACAACTTGCCGCAGTTCGTCCAGCAACTGGGCATGTTGATGACGACGTGGCAGGCGACGACCTTCCTGATCGGTGAGTACTTCACCGAAACCGACACCAACCCTATCTTCACCGTGGCCGATGGCTTGATCTGGCTGCGCCAGAGCGTCGAGCGCAATTCGATGGTGCGCAAGATGGAAATCATGAAGATGCGCGGCCAGCCGACATTGCCGGGGCTGCACACCTTTCGGATCGCCAGCTCGGGCATCAAGGTGTTCGCGCCTGCCGCGTTCAATCCGGTCGAGGCGCCGATGGCGCGGCCTATCCAACGCCTGAAAATGGGCGTGCCACGCCTCGACGAAATGCTCGGTGGCGGGCTGCCCAGGGGCTATTCGCTGCTGGTGGCCGGGCCCTCGGGGTCGGGCAAAAGCATCCTGGCGGCGACCTTCCTCGCCGAAGGCGCGCGCCAGGGTGAAACCGGCGTTATCGCAGTGTTCGAGCAGCGCCCCCACCACTCCCAGAACGCCACCCTGGCCAACCTGATTCACAGTGGGCAAGTCGGTCTGGTAGACAGCCGCGCACCTGACTTGTCCATTGATGAAATCGTCCACCTGCTGCTCAGCGAGGTTCGCCGCCTGAACGCCACGCGCGTGGTCATCGATTCGCTGTCGGGCTTCGAGCTGGCCCTGGCGCCGACCTTTCGCGCGGACTTCCGTGAGTCGCTGTCGCGCATGGTCACGGCGCTGACCAGTGCCGGGGTCAGCGTATTGATGACCTCGGAGCTTGAAGACCGCTACACCGACCTGCGTTTCAGCCCTTACGGCACCGCGTTCCTTACCGATGCGATCATTGTGCAGCGCTACATTGAGGTGCGCAGCCGCTTGCTGAGGATCATGGCCGTGGTCAAGGTGCGTGCCAGCGCGCACTCCGATGAGCTGCGCCAATACCACATCAATGACGATGGCCTGCAGATCGGTGAAAGGCTTGCGGACCAGGAAGGGTTGCTCGGCGGGCGGCCAACCGCATTGCATCCGCACGCGCAGGGCGCGGGAGACGAAAATGGTTGAGCTGAGCCATGAGTAAAGGCGAAGGACAGGATGAGCGTGAAGTGGCCAGTGCCGCTCATGAACTCTTCCTGCTCGGCCAGAAAACGGTTGAGGCCCGCGCGGTACTGGCGGCATTACAGCAACAACTGAGTGACGCCAGCAGCCGCCTGGTGGACTCCCAGCACGTCGAGCAACTGATCGAGGCCAACCAGCAGTTGGTGCTGGCGATACTGCTGGCGCAATCGGACGCCGTCGCGGGACCTCCTCAGGAGGAGCAGCACCTCTACCAGGAACTGCGTGAGGCCAACGCGCAACTGGTGATCGCGGCGCTCAGCGCCCAGGACCTGCAGGCAACAGCCGAGCGAGCGTTGGGCCAGCAGAAAAACATTCTCGCCATGGTCGCCCATGAGCTGCGCAACCCGCTGACGCCGATCAGCCTGATCGCCGAGCGTATGGTCAGGTTGCCGAGCGACCAGTTGCCGCGCATGCGTGAGCTGATCGAGGGGCAGGTCCAGCATATTTCCCAACTGGTCGATGACCTGCTGGATGTGTCCCGCGCCAGCACCGGCAAGTTGCGTATCAACCGCCGTCAGGTGGATATGCTGCGCATCCTCAACGCCGCGATCGACGCCTGCAGCCCTGTGATGGTCAAGCGTCAGCAGCAATTGGATGTCGAGCTTCCCGACGCCAGTTTGAGCATCAACGGCGACCCTGGGCGGCTCGCGCAGATTCTGCATAACCTGCTGGCCAACGCGGCCAAGTACACGCCCATCGGCGGGCGCATCAAGGTGTTCTGTACCGCGCAGGCCGGGATGCTGAGGATAAGCATCAGCGACAACGGCATCGGCGTCACCGCCCAGGCCCTGCCGTTTATTTTCGACCCTTATGTGCAGGATGTTCACGCCGTCGGTTTCAACGGCGCCGGCCTGGGCATCGGCTTGACGGTGGTGCGTGAACTGGTCGAGGCACACGGCGGCAGCGTGACGGGTATGAGCGAGGGGCATGGCAAGGGCAGCGAATTTGTGGTGACGCTGCCCCTGATGGATTAAGGGATCAAACGCGCTGCGCCCAGTTGGTCGAACACCTCGAAGAACGCCTGATCGCTGGCCTGGTAAGCGGTAAAGCCCATCTTCCGGCTCTTGGACATGTCCGTGACCACCTCGATGGGCCGGCCCAGGTCGGCGTCGGTGTGCCACGGCGACACCAGCCGATCCATCTCGGCCTCCTTCAGTCCATGCTTCGCAGCGATCTGGCGCCAGGCGGCCTGGTCATTGGCCATTTGCGTCTCAAGCGGCGAGGGCGAGGCCGGGAAGTCGGCCGCTGCCACGCCGAAGTAATCGGCAATCCGGCCCCACATCCACTTCCAGCGGAACACATCGCCATTGGTGACGTTGAAGGCCTGGTTGGCGGCAGCGGGCGTGGTGGCCGCCCATAACTGTTGCTGGGCCAACTGCCGCGCATCGGTCATGTCCGTGAGGCTGTCCCATTGCACGCGGGAGCCTGGGAATACAAACGCGCGACCTGTGTGTTTGCAGACACTGGCGTAGACGGCGAGGGTGGTCGCCATGTTCATCGCATTGCCCACGGCCACGCCGGTGACGGTGTGCGGGCGATGCACGCTCCAGGTGAAGCCGTCCTTTTTTGCGGCGGCGAACACTTCGTCTTCCTGGGCGTAGTAGAAGTTTTCCACGTCCAGGCGGCCTTGTTCTTCGCGGAACGGGGTGTGCGGCAGGCTGCCCTTGCCATAGTTTTCGAACGGCCCGAGGTAGTGCTTCAAGCCGGTGACCAGCGCCACATGCTGCACGCTCCCGGCGGGGCGCACGGCGTCCAGCACGTTGCGCACCATGGCGGCGTTGACGCGTATATTCTCGGCTTCGGTGGCCTGGCGTGACCAGGTGGTGATGAACACATGGGTGGGTTTCAGATCGGCCAGGGCCTGTTGCAGCGATGCCGGGTCCTGCAAGTCGGCGGCGACCGGAATCACGCCTGGCACCTGCGAGGGCTGACGGGACAGGGCTGCAACGTGCCACTGGTGTTCGAGCAGTAACTGGGTGATGGCGCTGCCAACGATGCCGCTGGCGCCCACGACGAGTGCGGTCTGGGTCATAGGTTTCTCCCGAGGATGTAGGGTTCTGAGCCCCTGGGTGTAGGAGAGGTTCAACCTTATCCGTGAGGCACGCGGCACCAAATACACGAATCAGGGTCCATAAGCCCCGCACGAACATTCGCGCTCATCCGTTACCCTCACCATAAGATTTAAAGCATGTACCTACGCACTATCGCAGTCGGGCTGTCGGCCCTTGTTTTGTTTTCCAGCGCTGTAGACGCCCGCAGTCTGGCCAACCCTTACACCCCCACCGAGCAACGTGCCTCATTCGATGGCTGCGCCGATCTCTTCCCTGGCGCTGCCCCGATCAAGACGGCCACCGTCCCGGCGTCGATGAAGCCGCTGGCGCTGTGTTCCGAGACGTTTGCGGTGCTTTACTCACAAACCAGCAAGACCCCGCTGGTGGTGGTCGAACGCCTGAACACCGCGCAGTTGAAAAATGCCAAAGGCGAGGAGCGCACCAACCAGTTCTACGCCGACCCACGCATTCCCAAAAGCGGCCGCGCGGAGCTGAGCGACTACCGCAGCCAGCACCCGGCCATGGACCGTGGCCACCAGGCCCCGGCCGCCGACGCACCCAATGCCCGGGCCATGGCCCAGTCCTTTGCGCTGTCGAACATGGTGCCCCAAGACCCCACCAACAACCGCAAGATCTGGAGCAAGGTCGAGGCCGACGTACGCAAGTTCGCGGTGCGCGCGGGCGGTGACGTGTATGTGTTCACCGGGCCGCTGTTCGACCCAGGCTACAGCACCATCGGCGACAACAAGGTCTGGGTGCCGACGCGCCTGTTCAAGCTGGTGTACGACGCCTCCAGCCAGCGCGCCTGGGCCTACGTGCTGCCCAACGCCGAAACGCGCATCCAGAAGCCGATGGACTACGCCACCTTCGTGAAAAGCACCGGGCTCAAATTGCTGGGCAATCTTCCGGTGTCAGGGTCGGTTGGGCGCTCCTGATCAAGCGGCTTACTTGGTTTTTTTCAACGCTTTCAAGCGTTGGGTCGCGCGTTGCACGGCGGCCATTTTCTCGGGGCGTTTCATGCGTTTCCACTTGCGGATCTCGTCCTTGCTGCGCCCACAGCTGACGCACAGGTCGCCGCTGAGCTGGCAGGTGGAGACGCAGGGGTTTTCGATGTCTTTAGCCAAGAGGTCACCTGGAGATGGGGTAAAGGGGCGCACCCTGCCCGCGAGTATATGCACATAGGCTGATTCCAGGTTGTGGTCGTTGCCAGGGGGACGATGACTGACATGGCGCGGCCGGCGCAGTGCTCAGCCACAGTGACGGCCAATGTGGGCGTTGTCGAACCCTGGCGAGGCTGCGATGACGGCGGCAGTGCCAACCTCTATGTTGCCTGACACATCGCTATCGCAGCCTCACTTAAGCCCGACAACTCCCACAGGCTATACTCGCCCGTTCGCAATCCCCCTTCAAACAAACCGAGATACCCCATGAGCACCTCTCTCCCTTTCACCCCCGCGCGCAGGCCTGTCGCGCCGCTGGTGGCCTTTATCATCCTGGTGCTGGGCGCCCTGTTCCTGCAAAGCAGCGTCGGTTCGCGCCAGGTGCTGTTGCTGGTGGTCGGCGCTGCACTGGGCTTGACCCTTTACCACGCCGCCTTCGGCTTTACCTCCGCCTGGCGCGTGTTCATCAATGATCGCCGGGGCGCTGGCTTGCGGGCGCAGATGGTAATGCTCGCGCTGGCGGTGCTGCTGTTTTTCCCGGCGCTGGGGGCGGGCACGTTGTTCGGGCAGCCGGTGGTCGGGCTGGTGGCGCCGGCCGGGGTGTCGGTGGTGTTCGGTGCGTTTATTTTCGGCATCGGCATGCAGTTGGGTGGCGGGTGTGCCTCGGGCACGCTGTTCACGGTGGGCGGCGGTAATGCGCGCATGCTGGTGACCTTGTTGTTCTTTATCTGCGGTTCGCTGATCGCCACCCACCATGTGGACTGGTGGTTTGCGTTGCCGGCATTCCCGGCGGTGTCCATCGTCAAGAGCTTTGGCGTGGTGCCGGCGTTGCTCGCCAGCCTGGCCATGTTTGCGCTTATCGCGGCCGTCACCGTGCGCCTGGAAAAACGCCGCCACGGCCAGCTTGAGGAAGGTGTCACCAGCGAACACCAAGGCCTGCGCCGCTTCCTGCGCGGGCCGTGGCCCTTGGTGTGGGGCGCGATTGGCCTGGCGCTGCTCAACTACGCCACGCTGGCGTTGGCCGGGCGGCCGTGGGGGATTACCTCGGCGTTCGCGCTGTGGGGCGCCAAGGTGGCAAGCGGGTTGGGTGTGGACGTGGCCAGCTGGGCGTTCTGGCAAATGCCGGGCAACGCCAAGGCCCTGGCTGCGCCGGTGTGGGAAGACATCACCAGCGTCATGGACATCGGCATCGTCCTCGGTGCGCTGTTGGCCGCCGGCCTGGCCGGGCGTTTTGCCCCCAGCCTGAAGATCCCGGCGCGTTCGCTGGTGGCGGCAGTGATCGGCGGCCTGCTGCTCGGCTACGGCTCGCGCCTGGCCTACGGCTGCAACATCGGCGCGTACTTCAGCGGCATCGCCTCGGGCAGCCTGCATGGCTGGGTGTGGCTGGTGGCGGCGTTTATCGGCAACGGCGTGGGCGTGCGCCTGCGGCCGTTTTTCTTTGCCGGTGAGCGCCGGCCCGAAGCGCTGAGCGGTTGCTGAGTTAACCCTCAGGGGAAATGTCTAGCGCCTGAGCGGCCTCAGTCGCCAGCTTTTCCCGCTCGGCCTTGCTGATGTACTTATCCTTGGATTTCGGTGCCAATTTGGCGCTGGCCTTTTTGGCTTTGGCCTTGAACAGCTGTTGCAGTTTTTTCTGGCGATTCATGGGTTGTTACCTGGCGTGTACGTGCGCGGATGATACCAGCTTAAAAAACCGCGACTGCTGCCTGGGTCGCTTTTTAGCGCCGATCTGTGCATTGAATCGCCGTGTCTTTCGCCAATACTCGGGCCCCGCAACCCCCGAGTATCGAACGCTATAGGGAAGACACCATGAGCCTCCACACCCGTACCAAACGCATGACCGTGCCTCAACTGGTCGCCATGAAAGGCCAGCAGAAAATCGTCTCCCTCACGGCGTACACCAGTTCCATCGCCAAGCTGATCGATCCGCTGGTGGACTTCATTCTGGTCGGTGACTCCACGGCCATGGTCGGCTATGGCCGGCCGTCGACCTTGAGCATGCAGCTCGAAGAAATCATCGGCCACACCCGCGCTGTGGTCGACAGCACGCGCCTGGCCTGTGTGATTGCCGACATGCCATTTGGCAGCTATCAGGAATCCCATGAACAGGCGTTCCGCAATTGCGCCCAGGTGTTGGCGCGCACCGGCTGCGATGCGGTCAAGCTGGAAGCCAACCAGGCGCTGGCGGGCACCGTGGCGTTCCTGGTGGCGCGTGGTATTCCGGTAATGGCGCACGTGGGGCTGATGCCGCAGTTCGTCAACGTGATGGGTGGGTTCAAGGCCCAGGGCCTCACGGCTGAAACCGGCGCCGTGATTACCGAAGACGCCCGCGCCAACCTGGAGGCGGGCGCTTTCAGCCTGCTGCTGGAAGGGGTGGCCGAAGGCGTGGCGCGGCAGATTACCCAGAACTCGGACAGGCCCACCATCGGCATCGGCGCCTCACCGGCCTGCGACGGCCAGGTGCTGGTCACCGAAGACCTGTTGGGCCTGGGTGGCGAGCACCTGCCGCGTTTCGTCAAACAGTACGCCGATGTCGGCGCGGTGATCCGCGACGCGTGCGAGCGGTTTGCCGACGACGTGCGTCACGGCCGCTTCCCCGAAGCGCGGCACTGCTACGGGCTTTGACGGATCGCCTGGGCCAACAGTTGCACGGCCTGGGCGATATCCTTGCTCCAGTCGAGGGTGTAGCTCAGGCGCACATGCTGCGCCCAGCTGCCGTGCGGGCTGAACAACTGCCCCGGAGCGATCACGACGCGCTGGGCCAGCAGGCGTTCGAACACCTGTCCCATGTCGACCGGGCGCCTGGCCTCCAGCCAGAAACTCGCGCCGCCATGGGGTTCGACCACGTCCCACTCGCCGTGCGTTTCCAGCAGGGCTTTCATGCGCGTCATCCGTTCCCGCAAGGCCGCGCGCAGCATCAGCAGGTGCTGGTCGATGCGCCCGGAGGTGAACAGCTTGGCGATCGCTTTCTGGCGGGTCGGCGACAGGCGAAACCCACGCTCCAGGAACACCCGCTGCAACTGCGGCCCTTGCCCGCGACACAGCACATAAGCGTAGGGCGCCTCCGCGCCGATCACCTTGTCGAAGGTCGAGAACACCAGCAGTTTCTGCGGGTCGGCAAAGTCGCGATAGCGGGCGGCGGGCGGCTCGAAACACAGCTCGCCGTAGGTGTCGTTTTCGAACAGCCAGATGTCCCGCTCTGCCAGCCAGCGGCAGATCTGCTGTTTATCCTGCGCCGGCATCACGCCGCCCTGGGGCACGTTCACACTGGATGACAGCACCGCCAGGCGGATCGGCTCCCGCTCGAGTAGTGCCTGGAAGGCGGGCAGGTCGAAGCGCCCGTCCGCGCCGAGGGGCATTTCAATCACGCGGATATTCGCCGCCTGCAACTGACGCAGCACCGCCCACGAACACGGCGACTCCACCAGCGCCAGCGTGCCACGCAACGCCAGGGCGCTGAGCGACAGGTCCAGCACGCTGTGCAGGTCCGAGCCGATATACACCTGTTCGGCCTGCCAATAGTGGTGGGTGGATTGGGTGTAGCGCGCGGCCAGCGCCGCACGCAGCTCGGGCTCGCCGAACGGCAGGTACAGCGGCGTCGGGGAGCGCGGATACTGGCGGGCCAGTTCGCGCTCCATCATCAACAGCGGGTTTTCCAATGACAGCAGCATCGCCGGGGCGTCGCTGCTCAGGGCCAGCATGCCCGGCTGGCGGGCGTTGGCGAACACCTGGTCGAGCAAATCAGGCGAACCTTCGCTCAACAGCGGCGCCGGCACGGCCCGGGTGAAATAGCCACGCTTGGGCCTGGCCTGGACACGCCCCTCATCCTCCAGCAGCGCATAGGCGTACTTGGTGGTCGACACCGACACGCCCAGGCGCCGGGCCAACTGGCGCAGGGACGGCAGTTGGCGTTCGCCTGCCGAAGGGCTCGCCTCGATCAACTCGACAAGGTAGCGGTACACCGCCTGATAGGCGAAAGAAGCGGCGTTGGCGGTATTCATGGTCCCTCGGTTTAGCCAGGCTGGGCCGCGAGGCTATTACTGATGTTGCGCCCCAGTACCAGCACTGTAACAAAACCGCAGCCCACCAGTGCCGTGGCCAGGCTCAACAGAACCGAGCTGCCCAGTTGGTCGACGATCTGCCCGCCGAAGAACGAACCCAAGGCAATGATCACCTGGAACAAGGCGACGAACAGCGGCATGCCGCGTTCGACATCCTTGGGCGCCACCACAAACATCCAGATACTGGCACAGGCCGGGAAGGCGCCGAAGGCGAAGCCCCACAGCCCGATCAGCATCGCTGCGCCGGTCATCCCCGTGGCGAAGTGGGGGAACAGCGCGGTGCTGGTGCCGATCATCAGCGCCACCAGCAACAGGGTGTGGCGCACGCTGCGGTTGGCGGCGAAACCGGCAAAGATATTGCCGAATACCCCGGCCACGCCGAAGAGCAGCAGCAGCGAGCCAATTGTCGGCCCATCGAAGCCGGAACTGTATTTGAAGAACGGCGCGACATAGGTGTAGGCCGCAAAGTGCGCCAGGCCGATCAACAGCACCGCGATCAACCCGACCCGCGCCTGTGGGTTGATAAACAACGCCGGCAGGTCGCTGACGCGAATGGCCTTCTCCGGGGTGAGCCGAGGCAGCAGGAACACCTGCGCCAGTAGCACCGGCACGCCCAGCAGCGCGGTGACCAGGAACGTCATGCGCCAGCCCATCAAGCCGCTGAGCCAGGTGCCCACGGGCACGCCGAGCACGGTGGCCAGGGTCACGCCCATCATGATGATCGAGGTGGCCTTCGCGACGTCCACACCCTTGGGCGCCAAGCGCCCACTGAGGGCAATGGCCGTGGCCCAGAACCCGCCGATGCTGATGCCCAGCAATACGCGTCCGAGCAGCAGCAGGTTGAAGTCACTGGCAAAGGCTACGACTGAGTTGGCAATGATCATGATCAACGTCAGGCCGATCAGCAGGTAGCGACGGTCCATGGCACCGATGCTCACCGACAGAAACGGCGCGGCGAGGGCGGCCATGATGCCGGGTAGGGTCACCATCAGGCCGGCGTGGCCGGCACTGATACCGAGGTCGGCAGCGACGTCGTTGAGCACGCCCACCGGCAGAAACTCACTGGTCACCAGGGCGAAGGCGCCCACCGCGACCGAGAGAATCGCCAGCCACTGCTGTTTCACGCTTTGTTGATTATGTTCAGGACGGCCGCTGGGGGCCTGGAGGGCGCTTGGCATGATGCTGGATTCCAAGGGGGGATGTCGCCTGAGGCCAGGCGAAGGGGAAGAACTGGGAGGCGATTATAGGAATCGGGCTTGACCACCCCATAGGCGAGCGGTTCGATAGTAATCATCAGTGCTATCGATGTGACGGGGTTGGGCTGCGTATTTCAGCGGCATCGCTTCGGGCAGCCTGCCGGTCATCCGGCAGGCGCTCGATGCTTACCGCGTCAAAGGCTGACGGGGTCAGGCGTTTCTGCCTCAACCGGTCGGTGTTGTACAAACGTTGCCTTGACCCTTTTAGAGAACAGTATGTAGGGGACCCAGATAGAGGTGGACACCATAAATAGTCAGCGCGTGTCGCGCCACGGGCTCTAAGGTCGACGGCGGCTTTACTGTCGAAACGATCGGTGTAAAAACTCACTGATCAGCCCCACCACCTGCTGCTGAATCACCGCCCTCGGCCGAGCCCCCTCGCCATCGCGGCAAATCATGCCGTCGCCTGGCGAACTCTCCTCAATCAGCGCCATGCCTCCCGGCTTGCAGATCGACATAAAGCTGAAGTGCGTGGCATCGGCGATCTCCACGTACTTCGTCGTTGCTTCAGGCAGCCGCTTGACCATGTCGGCGGACTCCAACTGCGGGTCCATATCCTCCGACGGCACGCCCCCCGCAATCACCAGCGCCGGTACCGGCAATGCAGCCAGGCTGGCGTCGGTGAAGCCGCGCGACAGGCCCAGGTCCAAGGACACGATGGCGGTGACGCGTTTGTCGCTTAAATCGGCGGCCAACCGGGCCTTGCCGGCTGGCGTGCCGGCGGGGTTCATCTCCTGGTAACCCATGCAACCGCCAAGCTTGGGGTGGGCGCTGCAGTCGCGGCTGAACAGATCGGGGTCGAAGCGCGCCCCGGCGATTTCCAGCACGGTCCAGCCGCCAAGGGAATGGCCCACGGCGGCAATCTGGCCATTCGCGACCGCGCCAAATGGCTTCGGCTGGGCCAACACCGCGTCAATCGCGCGGCTCAGGTCGGCCGGACGTTGCCATAACCGCGCGGCGGTTTGTGGGTTGCGGTCTTTTGTGGTGGTGCCGGGGTGGTTGACCGCCGCGACGATGTAGCCCTGATGCGCCAACGCACTGGCCAGCCACACCTGCTTGCCCCAGTTACCACCATAACCGTGGGAGAGCACCACCAGCGGATGCTCACCGGCAGCCGGCGGCGCGTCGGGCACGGCGAGGGCACCGATGAACACCGCGCTGTCGGCGATCAGCGTGGCTTTGGCGGTGGTGGTAGCGGGGTACCAGACGACCAGTTCGAGTGGTCGGTTGTTTTGCGCATCGGGCAGGGTGACGGTCTTGAAACCGACCGGGTTTTCGGCGGCGACGGCGGGAGCCGTCAGGCACAGCAATAGCAGGGAGGCGAGGGCGTTTTTCACTGTTGTTATCGTCCTTGATATGAGCGACGCATCATGCACTGAATCCCCGTTCAGTGCCATGAGCCCCGCGCCATTTTTACCTGCCGTTAACGCCTACCCATGGGTCAACCCCGTCAACGTATCCGCAATGGTCTTGGTCCGTTGCGCCGTACCCTCCGTTGCACGGCTCGACGCCTCCAGCACATCCAACATCTCCCGCAGCGCACCCACCCCGGTGGACTGGTCTTCAATCTGCTGGGCCACCCGCTGGATCTCACTCGACAACAAGTCGATATCCACACCAATTTCCGCCGCATTCTTGCGTGTGATTTCCGCCAGCTTGCGCACCTCGTCGGCCACCACCGCAAAGCCCCGGCCCAGGTCGCCCGCGCGCGCGGCTTCAATCGCGGCGTTGAGCGCCAGCAAGTTGGTCTGCCCGGCGATCTGCTGGATCACCTGCACAATCGACTGGATACGCAAACTCGACCCCGCCAGCGTGCGCGCCCCCTCCACCGCGACATCCGCCTGGCTCGACAGCCCCTCCACCGTGGCCCCGGCCTGGGCAGACACCGTGTTCTGCTGGCCAATCGTGCCCACCAGTTCATCCATCGAGGCGTGCAACTCACCGGAGTAATGCTTGAGCTGCGACGCGATGTCCTCATGCTGACGCTGGGCATGGGCCAACACCAGGCCCAAGTCGGCCAGGCCTTCGAAGACTGGCAGGATATTGCGGTCCAGGCCGCGGGTATTCAGGGTATTGCTGAAGTCATTGTTTTTGTATGCGGTAATCTGCTTGACGACCACATGGTTCAACCCTGCCAACTTCTTCACCTGGCGCCGTAGGAAAAATGCCTTGAACTCGCCGTAATGGGCGATGAAATTGTCCACGTATTCGTCACTGAAACTCGCGCCCTTGGCCACCCGGAAGAAGAAAATCGCCGTCAGCGTCTGGTTCAGGTTCAAGCCCAAAATCTCCCCGAAGGTCGAAAACCCCGCCAACGGCACATCCCCAAAAATGCCGGCCATGCTACCCAGCTCGGCGCTGTTGTTCAGCCGGCGCAAGATGCAGTCATTCAAAATCCCCGCCACCGGCTGGCCTCCCTTGCCGCGCAGGAACTGCTCATAGTCCAGGCGCGTCGCCTCCCGCAGCGGCGTACGCCGCACCATCACCAACTCCTCGCCCGGCGCCACGTCGCAAAACAACTGCACGATCTGCTGTTCGAAGTCGATACGCGCGATGGACCGCACAAACAACTCACTGCCCACCCGAATCGCAAACGAATAGTCCGCCAGCTTCGACTCCAGCGCCTGGGGCGCGCAACTGAACGCATCACACAGCGCCTGCACCATGCTCTTGATATTGCCGCTGCTGTCGATCACTTGGTCAATCGTGCGGTCCTCCACCGACGCCGTCAGCACACTGAAGGTCAAATCCGCCGGTTTAAAGTTCTGGCTCTTGAACACCCCAAATCGCACATGGGCCGCCGTCTTCAGAAACACGATCTGCGCATGGTTCTGATAACTGCGCTGGCCGTCATGAATCAGCGTCTTCTGGAAATCCGACTTACCCCCGGCCGATCCCCCTACAAACAAACACGGAAACCGCCCCGACTCATACAGCGCCTCCATAAAAAACGACTCCGACGCCGACAACCCATCGAACACCACATACGCCAACGTATCACGATGATCGATCGACGTACGCACCTGCACCCGCTTGATATTGGCCACCAACTTGGCAATCCGCTCCTGCATTCCCAACCGCTTACCGCCACCGCGAATGTCCTCACACTCCAACGGCACCATCACCACCTCGGCCGAGGCGATCAGACTGTCGTCGAACAACTGCAACACGACCCGGTCCCAGCGCTCGCCAGTGGCGCAATACAGCGAACCGGGCGCATTGCACAGCTCGCCGGAGGTGGTGCATAGGCTGATGGTGGACTGGGGGAAACGGCGTTTGAGCTTGGCCGCGATGGCGTCGATGTCCAGATGCGGCGAGATAAAGCCGGTGATCAGGGTGGGGGTGATACGCAGGGCAGTGAGTGAGGCGTCCAGGTCGTTGGCAGTGCTGGTGAGCGTGGCGGTGCCTTGACGATCGGCCCGGGCTTTTTTTAGAAGGGAGAGTGGGTTCATGTGGTGGACTCGATCGAGTGGTGATGCAGGGGGTAGACATACGGTTAGTAGGGTTATCGGCAGGTTGGGTGGGGACTGGAGGGGGAGGGTGGGGGATGCGACGGATGGACGCGGGTGTAGGGAGTTTTCCTATTATTGACAGGCTGCTTTCGGCCGATTCTGTTGAAAAAGTCGGCTATGGTTTCCACGGCAGAAAAGTACGCGCTTGAGATTGAAATTTTTACTTTGAGCAGAGGATTCCGGGCTCGGATTTCGCGTAGCAGCGCGCAAGAAAGGCGTTTTCAGCGGTCAATATTCCGGCAGGCTGGAAGAACCGACTTTTTCAACAGAATCGGCCAGAAGCTGTCACCGAGCGTCTACAAAATCAGGGCCGATTCACTTTGGTGAAGCATCATCTGCTCAGCAAGCTCCTTTGGCGTGGCCGGGTTAAGCCATTCCCTTGTTCCAAGGCTGATGGCTGTATGTTGCAAAAATGTTCATGGCTTATCCTCCGCGTTGAGTGAGAGCAAGGCTGGATAAGCGCGAAGCGGGCTTGCTCTGGTTCCGCGCTTTCATTGCTCGATGGGTTGGTTGTATCGATCCTGGATGCGCTCCAGCTCGCCCGAGTGGCGCAGTTGCTCCAGGGCGTGGGCCCAGGAGGCTACCAGTTCGTCGTCACAGTCGCGGCTGAAGGCAATGTACAGCGATGAGCGATAGAGCTCGATGGGAATCTGCCGCAGCGTGCCGGGGGCGATGTTCAACTGGCGGCTGTAGTAAGCCACCCCCGCATCGGTGTCGCCTATGATGATATCGGTGCGCCCGGCTAGCAGCATGCGATAGAGCTGCAGGCTCTCGGTCGCAGTTTTTTCGAGGTTGTTGAAGCCCCGCGACTGCAGAGTCTCGGGTATCAGGCCGGCATGTCTCGTTGTAATTTTTGGGGCGTGCAGTAGCTGCTCTAAGGAATTCACCGGCTGCTGCGCATTGGCTAACTGATAGGGGTGAATGGACTCTTCCACGATCGGTCCGACCCACTTGTATAACGGTTCACGCTCTGCCGTGCGGAATAGTGAATACATGATGGTCTTGGGTCGGGTCTTCAATGCACGGGCGCTTCGCATACTGGGCAGCAGCACCACCTCAAAGTCATCCCCGGTCAGCGCCATTATGCCTCGAACGATCTCCGTGGCCATGCCGGTAAGCTGATTGTTCTCCTGGTAGTTGTACGGCGCCCACTCTTCAGTAACGACCTGATACTGCTCGGACCTGACGGGAGTGCCAAGTAATAGGCAGAGCAGCGCGGCAGTAAGTGTCGAATGTTTCACGTGTTCTGCCTGGTGGGCTGTGCGGTGATCAAGGGTGGATCTGATTAAAATGGCGAAATTAGTATAGACCCTGACACAGGTCAAACGCCTGATGCAGTCCCGTAAACCGTCACCACGGCGATTGATACATACGAACTAGTACGCATGGCGCAGGTTTCTCAAGAGCGTTTAGCGGATTGCCTCTTATCGGTATCGGTTGGGACACATAGTGACCGTCCGCTTCTGGCCGACTACTGCCGGTAGCGAACGGCAGCATCGGGTCGATTGCTGCCCTTCGCGAAAGGCAGCAATCGGCCAAAAGCCGACGCTGAATACAGTTGTTAACTCGGTGACCTACGCAAGGCTTCCACCTCGCGTGTCCAAGCGCATTCAATAGCGCATCAGAGAGCTCGCGACGAATCGAATCAGCGCTCCGGAGTGTTTCGTGGCCTCGACAGCCATGGCGATTGGCCACTGTAACAATGTCGGCAGACGTGGTAAAACGATCTACTATAAGCGGTAATTTTCAGGGGAAGCTAAATACTCAGCCGTTAATAGAATTTGTGCTACGAAGAATAATACGATCAATAATTCAACCTTGACACCAGAAGGATCTATACCGATGTCACTGTTTAAAAGATTTGCGCTTTATGGATTATATGACGAGCGCGACATCGACATCCCGTTCAACACAGACACAAGAATTATTGTCGCTGAAAACGGGTATGGAAAAACCACAGTTCTTAATGCACTGTATTCCTTAGTTACAGGCGATATATCGAGACTGAGCAAGATCGACTTTAAATCCATGGAATTAGAGTTTTCGGATGGAGAGTTATTCAAAATACAAAAAACTGATCTTGAGTACGCGTTTAGCGAAATGGAAGGTGATGTAACTCAATATCTACACATGAAGCTTGGTAGAACAGTAATGGAGCGACTTATACAAGCCTATATGTCGCTAGGTGAAACAGGCATGCGCCGATCACCTACTTTTCAACGAGCGCTCAATTCCGCAGGCGGCATTGGCCCATCGACCATACTTAGAGCAATACGAGATCTAGTGGAAGCTAAGGAGGCTAGCGGATCACTATTTAATGCGAAGGAAACCTTAGATAAAATTAAATCAAAAATACCTTTTGATGTGCTATATCTTCCAACATACAGACGCGTTGAACAGGATTTGAAAAATCTATCCGGAGATGAAGAAAATAACGATAAAGCGTTTCTAAATCAGGCTATTAATTTCGGCATGGGAGACGTAGACGCACGCATAAAACAAATTACCAAAGAAATCCTCAGTTCGTCGGTTGAATGGTTCTCCAAAGTCAACGGTCAGATGCTAAATCAATTAGTTGACGGGTTAAAAATTGAACAACACATGCTGGATAGCATTCAAAGTCCAGCCGCAGTAAAGATCGTGCTTGATAGAGTCGGGAATAACATCTCAAGCAACAGCAAAGAACGAATTCTAGAACTGATAAAAACAAAAGATATTACAACCGGGCATGATCACTTAATATATTTCATTTCAAGCCTAGTTAAGGTTTATGAACAACAACGGGAAAATGACACAGCCCTGCAACAGTTCTGCGCTGTTTGCAATAAGTATTTGGGCGACAAAATGTTACGCTATGATGAAAGCAAAGTAGAAGTCGACATCGTTCGGAAAAAAAACCTTCGCGATGTAAAAATCGAGACATTATCTTCAGGAGAAAAGCAGATAATTTCCTTATTCTCAAGACTCTACCTTCATAATCAAGATAATCTTGGCATATTTTTTGATGAACCGGAACTCTCACTTTCTATTGAATGGCAAAAGACTTTGCTCCCTGACATATTGAATTCAGGAAAATGCGTATTCCTTTTCGCAACCACTCACTCACCATTTATATTTCACAACAAACTAAAGTCTCACACCGTCGACCTCAGTTCTTTTATTAAGGAGCTGTGATGAGCAGAGTAGATAAAATGTCGTCAGACGCTGAAGAATTCTCTACAAAATTTTTGGAGTTCATGAGAATAGTCGGCGCAGACCCAGAACTCCTTATCTGTATCTTTGAAGGAGAAGATGAGAAATACTTCTCTGGCCGACTACACGCGCTCTTGAACAACACAACTTGGGAATGCATAAACACTGGAGGGAGAGCTCCGGCAATTGAGTTATTTGAAACAATTATCGATCACCCACTCTACTCAGCTTACAAATATCTTTGCTTTATCGACAGAGATTACGACGACATATACGACAACCATACACCTTCCAAACTATATTCAACACCAGGGTATTCAGTCGAGAACTTTTACTTTTCACTTGCCTGCCTGAAAAAAATCCTCTCGGCAGAGTTCAATATTAAACCAGAAAACGAGCTCAAACATCTCCATGATCGCTACACTCAACTTTTCCAGAAAGCACAAAAAGAGTTTATTGCTGAAATAAAAAAATTTAATATCTGGGCAAAAACAAATTACATTATGGGAAAGAATGCAACTCCACTTAAAATGAGCATCAAATCGGTCAAAACCAACGAATTGGTTGATATAGGACTTGAAAGTGTCAAGGCGAAATACGATCATAATGATATTTCTTCAGTCTTTCCTCACTTAAATAACGCGAACTTATGCCCTGCCTCTTTTCAAGAAGCAACGTCAAAGCTAACTGAACAAGACCCAGAATTAAACTTCAGAGGTAAGAACTGCGCAGACTTTATGCGACTATATCTTCTTGCAATAAAATCTGAAATCCAAACTCTTGAATTCAAAGAAAATGAGAAACCAACAATTAGGATTAATTTCTCCAAAGACAACTTCCTTTCAGAGGTTTCTCAATATGCGGATACGCCCGCGTGCCTAATACGGTTTCTATCTCAACATTCTGCAACCACTACAACAACTCAACCTGTCCGCGCTTAACTACTAAAGCTTGGGAAGCTTCAAGCTTCCCAAGCTTCCCTGCGGCCTATAGCGGCTTCGAACCTGGCCTGAATTTGCCATAGACCGTTGTCATCTACCATGCCCAAACCTTGTCCCTGCCAGGTCTGCTATCGGCCCAGAGTGTGTAAAAACGCTTCGCCAAAATTGAAATGTGCGCGTCTACGTTAAATCTGGAATTTATCGGCACGTCTGCAGATGTGGATTTCGCGTAGAACCGCGATTTCCAGTCCGGTTTGGAATACCTGACGCGCTCAAAAACGTTTTTACACAGCCTAGGCCAAGAGCGGTCATTCAGCCCGCCTAACAAACGGGGGGCGATTCATTTCTTCAGTCGGCGCTTCCCTCTGTGACCGTGCTGACAATTTAGTTTGGAATCGAGTGATAGGAAAAGAGGCAGATTTATTATCAGAATAATAAATCTGTCCCCTTTTTCATCAAGCACTGGATAAATCAAAAATCATCATCCTTGATGTATTTGAAATAAGTACAATAGCTTTTTGCGTTTTTCAATTTAGTCAGTTCATCAAGCTTTTTGGGAGAGTATTTCATTCCGGAGTGAGTTCTATAAAAGATAAGTACAATGACAGTGAATGCTGTGCTAATGACGCTCAGTAGTGCCCCTTTGAAAGATAAAATGTGAAATAGCACTGTTTCAAGAGTAAAGCTGATTTCTGGGGCGTGTGTAGCAGGCATGAAGCTCAGTGGATAAATTACTCCAATAAAAAAGATGCATAGCACCAATGCTAAAGCTGTAGAGATTTGACGAGGAGATTCAGGGTTTCCCTCTGTCGATTGGAGCAAGTCAGCAACCAATCTTGCATGGTGCTTTGCTACAAGATAGCTTCTTTCGAGTCCTTCTCGCTCTTTGGTGATTTCATCCCAGTTGGTTTTATAAATAGGGTCGTATGTTGAGTAAAGTGATCTGCTGTTTCCGTTTGCAAAGGCGTTGTAGTTACGCATTGCCGATAGAGTTTCCGACCCCCCGAGAAGTTTGAAGATAGGGGTGTCTTTGAGTATCTCGTCTGCACGGTCAGACGCTTCTTGCTCCTCCCTTGCTGTCACGTTAGCCTCACATACTTTTGAAGCGATATATATCAACTCTTTTTTGATTTCCTCTTTTTCAGAATATCGAGAGAAATCGCTTTTATCAATAAAGTCTTCCAGTATTTGATTGGTGATTTTTTCCATTGATTCGTTTGCAGGAAAGTGTTTATCTAAGAAGTCGTGAAATTTCCGGTATTCGTCATCGTTATAATGTTTGTTGTGCCATTCCATGTTGTAACTTTTGGCGTCGTCAACAATTTTTTTTGCTTCAATCAGATAGTTGTTTAGCTTTGCAGTTTTTTCGGAGAAGGCTGTTTGATTAGAGAATATCTTAGTGATTATAAATGCGCCGAAGATACCCACTATAGCTGCGGCAGATTGAGATAGAGAGCTAAAGAACCAGTTCCAGTCTGCGCTCATTGTGTTATCTCTATTTTAAGATTGTGTAGGTTTGCTAAATCCAAATTCCAACCTATCTACCAGGCAAGCAAGCTTGCGGAAGTATGTGGAGTAGGAGGAGTGCTCGGTTTTGAGATTGTTTTTATTGTTTTCTAATAGCTCTTTTACGGCTGCAATGTCGATATCACCATCATCTTGAAAAGGAATTATTAAAGTCGCCTTTTCTGCAGTGGTCTCTGCAATGATTTCTCGAGTGGATAGATTCTTATAGTTTGACTCATAGTGTTTTCTGTATTGATTTATTCGATAATCTTTTCTGTTGGCTTTGAAGATTATTCCCTCTATCTCCGAGAACTCAGATTTCATAAGTTCGTCATGCGAAGTAATACCAAGTGCATGAAGATACCGAAAGCCCGGAATGTATTTGTTTGGTCTTTTTAATAGAGGTGGATAAACCTCTCTGAGCAGTTCTGCGGAGTCGTATTGGCTTTTTACTGAGATGATATCTGAAAATATATCGTCAATCGTTATGCCTTTGTAGCCTTGTTTTGAAATGCCTTCATAGCTTTTGGCTACGCCAACTCCTACGACAAACTCAACATCATCTTTATTGTCTATTTGATCTATATCGAGAACAGCGAGCTTTGTTTCCGGATCGTTGGATTTTACCAAGTCGTACATTTGTTCTTTGCAGTATCTTAAAATTCGAGCAGGAATTTTTCTCTTGGTGCTTTCAATAGCTTCGTATACATCAAGGTAGTTTGAAGTTCGTATTACTGTTATGTTGAGTCGAGTTTCGCCGATTGACATTAATGCAGATTGAAAGCTTGGCTCCTCATCTTGTTTTGTTCTTTGGAGGAAGATTAGATTTCTGCCGAATAAGTCAAGTTTGTCTTGGCCAAGACAATTTACAATTGACTCAATGATTTTTTGGATGTTTCTATCGCTTATCGAATACCCGATAAATATTACCGGGTGCTCAATAAATATAGTGATGAGCTTTGCTGCTAGGTATGGGTTCTTTTCCTCAAAAATTTCGTAGTCTTCATTCGTTAGCACTAGGCTGTTAGGCTGACTCGCGCAACCATGAATTTTGTAAACTTCACCTATTGATTGCGGGTTGGAGAATAAAAGCTCCTCCTGTCCTATGAAGACTTTATAATCCGGGAATAGCTCTTCTATAAATAGATCCCAATTTGTTGTTATTATCCCATCTACGTTGAGGCGAGAAAGTGCTTCTAGCTCGTCACTAAGTCCGTCTGCTGATATTTTGTTGTGGCTTATGTTGGCGAGGTAACTTGCCATTTCATGCTTTAAGGCTGAAGAAACACTTGTGATGCTGTCAGAGTTGTTTTTTCTGGATTCTGAGTATTTTTCAGACTTCCACCATATTTCATTAAAGTCTTTCGCTATTGCACTTGCAGCTTTTGCGAGATCTTGATTGTTTTGAGAAGAGTAATACCCGAACTCCTGAATTCCATCACAGAATCGTTTAAGAAGTTCATCCCACTGTTCAAGTCCTATATATCGTCGTGAAAAGCCTGATCCCACGAATAAGAACGGAGCACCACCGTTTTGCGCCAATAGACGGGTTAAGCTTAGAGTAATATGTGACGCCATGACCAACTCCCTTGTGGCTGCGGAAAATCTTATTTTTCGAGTCTAGCACTAGAAGCTATTGGCTATCATTGTCCTAACAGGAATCCGATGGTTGTGTAACGTTTCACCTTGGCGACACCACCAAGATTGCGCATATGCACAGCCGTCGATGTATTCGATTCCGCTCAATACAAAGCCGGTGAAGGCCATCCCGGCGAGCGTGGCATCCGGTAGAGGCGGTAGTGAATCGGGTCGAGGGGCATGCCTACCTCAACGCGAGCAATGTTTGCAGCTCGACCCAGCTGCGGACACACGGTTGAGTTGACCATTACATTGCCCCGTATAGCTGGATACCGACGTCGCTCTTTGGGATCGAGCGCGACACCGCGTTTGCGCATTGGTGTGACCAGTACGTGCATGGCGTGTTACTCACCAATTTTAATATCAGGCAACGCTTCGACTGCGAAAGCCAGCGCGGCATCTGCCAATTCCAACAGATCGCTTAGGTCGTCTGCATCAATAATGTGGCTTTCGTATAGCGCATAAGCCTGCTGGAGTAACGCTTTGTGATGCGCACCAGGCATTGCAAGAAGCGCAACGTCATCGCGCAGCATCAATTCCCACAGCGCGATAGCTGACGACTTTGTGGAAACGGCTTCCGTAGTTCGAAAAGGGGACAGATTTATTTAATGCGCTCGCAACGTCCCCTTCTGGCCGATTGCAGCCCTTCATGAAAGGCGGTAATCGGCCAAGAGCCGCCAGTCGACGTCCCTTAAATAAGCGCTAAGCAGGGTTTCGCGATGAAAAGCGGGATAGCTAATACGAAAATTAATGCGCTGTTAGGGGCTAGCACCTATACGTGAGGCCGAGCGCGCAGGGTTTGGGGATCGGCGCGGTTGTACTCGCACAGGTTTTCGAAGCAGCGGATGCAGCTGCACTGCCGATCACAGTAGGTGCCCTCAAAGAAAGTGCCTCGAACCGTTTTACACCCGCCATGGCTTCGTGTTCGTCGAAAGCAGTGAATTCGACAATTATTATGACCGTCAGCACCTTACGCCGCGGTGTGCACCTTGCCAGCCAGGTGAAATGATTTGAATCCAGCGCCCGCCTTCTAGACAATCCCCGCCTTTGGCTCGAAAGGATGCGTGCGATGAAGTTCGAAGGGACTTTCCAATACATGGGCAATCACGGGATCGTGTTCAACGTCTCGCAGATCACCCTCACCGACAGCGAACGCGGGCGGCTGCGCGAGCTGCATTTTGGTGAGGCGAAGAGCGCGCACTACGAGGTCAACCGCAAGGTCGTCGAGGTGTACGACAAGATGCTGGCCAAGAACCTGCCGTGCCTGATGATGATCGGCATCTCCAAGCCGCTGACTCGGCAGCAGGGCGATGTGCTCAACGCCCAGCGCACCAGAATCGCCAACTTGGCGGCCTCGGCCTTCGCGGGCGTCACCTCTTACGTTGCCTCCCCCTACGTGGGGGCCCCCGTCGGCGCCGGTGTGCGCATGTACGTGAATGAAACCCTGCCCACCTATCATGCAGGCGACATACTGGTGAGCATCGAGGCGCAGGTGAACGGCGGTATCGGCCCGCAACGTACCGCCTCGACACTGATCATCAAGACCTGACGGGAGAAACCCATGTCTGACATTACCCAACTGGTCGCTGCTCTGGTGCTGTTCTTTCTGCTCGATCGGTTTCTTAAGTCGTACCCGCTTCGCAAGTGGTTAGGGGTACTGCTGGCGGCGATGGGGGCGGTCGGCTGCGTTGCGGCGAGCCACATCCGCTTGCTTGGATTTGACCTGGGGTTGCTGTCGATCTTTGCCGTTGCACTGGGGGTGGGGTTGTTCCTAAAGCGGCGGCGGTTCGAGCAGATGGGTTGAAGGTGGCAGGGCTCTTCAAGCTGCTTGGCGGTAGCAGATGGCCCGCCAGGAACGTCCGCAATTGATCATCGTCGGCGCTTCGGCCTATTCACGGGCGCTGGACTTCGCGCGCTTTCGCGCAATTGCCGACGAAGTCGGGGCCTTCCTGATGGCCGACATTGCGAACGCCCAGGCCTTGTGCGGGCGTTTGGCCGAAGGCGGGTTGTCGGTGGTCTCGGGCGGCACCGACTGTCACCTTGGCGTGATTGACCTGCGGCCGTGGGGCCTGGTCGGCAATGTCGCCGAACAGGCGCTGGAAGCGATCGGAATTACCGTGAACAAAAATATCGTGCCGGGCGACGAGGTCAAACCCAGTGTCACCTCCGGCATTCGCATCGGCAGCGCGGCCTGCACGTCGCGGGGCATGGGCGTGGATGAATTTCGCGAGATCGGCGACATGATCCTCGCCATGCTCGGCGGCGTGCGCAGCGGCGCCCTCGACAGTCGCACCGAGCGCTCGATTCGCGAAGGCATCGGCGAACTGACCAAGCGTTTCAAGCTGCCTTACTGAGCGGTTGCCTCTAGATTTTCAGCGCATTGGCCAGGCGCAGCATGGCGGCTTCGATTTCATACGCGGTCAACGACGAGTAGCCCAGCAGCCAGCCGTATTGCTGCGGTTCGCCTGCGTACAGCTTGCTGAGTCCGGACAATTGCACGCCGGCGGTGGCCGCCTGGCGGATGGTTTTTTCTTCGCTCCAGCCCGCTTTCAGCAGACAGGGAATCTGCAACCCGCCCGGCGGCAACTGGGCGGTGACGACCTCGCCCAGGTACTTGCCAATGGCGTCATGCATGATCGAGCGGCGCCCGGCATAGAGCTTGCGCATGGCCCGCACGTGGGCGTTGTAATGGCCGTCTTCCATAAACCGCGCCAGGGTCAGTTGCAGCACTTGCGGCGTATGCCCGTCCATCATGCTGCGCGCGTAGGCAAAGGGCTTGACCAGTTCGTGGGGCAGCACCATGTAGCCCATGCGCAAGCCGGGGTAGAGCGTCTTGCTGAACGTGCCGATGTAGAGCGTGCGCTGATACTTGTCCAGACCCTGCACGCAGGCGGTGGGTTGTCCGTCGTAATGGAACTCGCTGTCGTAGTCGTCCTCGATCAGCCACTTGCCTTTTTCCGCCGCCCAGTTGATCAACTCAAGGCGCCGTTCCAGCGGCAGCGTCACGCCGGTGGGGTATTGGTGCGACGGTGTGACGTACACGCAGTTGGCGCCGCTGCGGTCGGCGTACAGCAGGTCGGTGCGGATGCCGCGTTCATCGACATCGATGGGCAGCACCTTGGCTTCAGCGATCTCGAAGGCTTTGCGTGCGCCGTAATAGCCAGGGTTTTCCAGCAGGATCGGCTTGCCGGCATCCACCAGCAACTGCGCGCAGAGGTACAAGGCCTGGCGCGTGCTGCTCAGCACCAGCACCTGATCGGGCGAACACTTGGCCCCGCGCTCTAGGTTCAGGTAGGTGGCAATCGCCTTGCGCAGCGGCTCGGCGCCTTGCGGGTCGCCGTGCAAGAGCACGTTGGCGCGATAGTCCTTCATCACCTGGCGTTGCAGGCGTTCCCAGACATCCGTGGGGAAACTGCGGGTTTCCGGCAAACCGGTGGCGAAGGCCTTGATGACTTGCTGGTCGCTGACGCCGCCCGTTTCGAAGATCATCCGCCCTCGCTGGCTCAGCGCGGCGCCGGGTGCGGCGGCGTTGCTGCGCACTTCCTGGGCCTTGATGCGCCGGCGTGTGGCGCCGCGCAATTCGACGCCGACCGTGTCGCAGACGTAACTGCCGGCACCCTCGCGGCGTACGATAAACCCGTCCCGATGCAACTGCACGTAGGCGTTCTCGACGGTGTCGCGGGCGCACCCCAGTGACTTTGCCAATACCCGTGTGGCAGGCAGTTTCAGGCCGGGGCCGAGGGCGCCGTCGAGGATCAGTGCGCGCAACGCCCGCTGGATGCGCTGGTGCAAGTCCAGCAGCTGAAACTCCACGTCGTTGAGGCGCATTTTCAGGGTTTCGAGCTCGAAGGTTTTTGCCATGCGGTCTGCTCAGTCCTTTGGAATTGGCCTGTAATGGCAGGCCAGTCTATCCGTAGAATCCAGCCCTCGCCAGCCCGGCCCCACGGCGGTTCCGCTGGAAGTGCTCGCCCAGGCACACGAAGAATTTTTTTTGCCGGCACCGGTATGTCGGTGATGGAGATCAGCCATCGCTCCCGCGTGTTCATGGACGTGGCCCGCCCGACAGCGCCGCTGGTGTGTGATGCGCGCCAGCCTCTACAACGCCGTCTCGTTAACCGCAGTCGAGGCGCTGACTGACTTTATGGCTGACTTCGCACGCGCACATGGGTAACCGCCCCTGCGCGAAAAAGTGGTCTGGTCTGCTGCGCACAAGCGTAGGGGCAACCCCCACCATTCAACGGCTATAAATGACCGCCTGGCCACGGCCTGATCCATTGTCCAGCAAGGAGCCAAGACTTATGCCCTCTACTCAATCCCAGTCGTCCCTGCGTCTGCGGGATGTGCTGCACCCGGTGGTTGCCGGGCTGATTTCGGTGATCGTCAATTACGGCGGCACCTTCATTCTAGTGTTCCAGGCCGCCAAGGTTGCCGGCCTCAGCCCTGAGCTGACGGCGTCGTGGGTCTGGTCGGTGTCGATTGGCGTCGGTGTGACCGGGTTGTTCCTCAGTTGGGCGAGCCGCGAGCCGATCATCACCGCCTGGTCGACCCCGGCGGCGGCGTTCTTGATCGTTGCCCTGGCGACCACGCCCTACGCCGAGGCGATTGGTGCGTATTTGATTTCAGCGGCAGCGTTCGTGCTGCTGGGGGTATCCGGCTATTTTGAAAGGGCTGTGCGCCTGATCCCGCCTGGCGTTGCGGCGGGCCTGCTGGGCGGCATTCTCTTGCAGTTCGGCATCGGTGCATTCGCGAGCATGACGGTCGACCCGCTGTTGGTGGGGCTGCTGATCGGCGCCTACATCGTGTTCAAACGCTTGAGCGCACGCTACGCGGTGGTCGGCATTCTGGTGCTGGGGCTGGGCTTTTTGCTGATGCAGGGGCGAGTGGATTTTTCCGGACTGGCGCTGGAGTTCGCCACACCGGTATTCACGCGGCCCGAGTTCTCGCTCAATGCGTTGCTGAGCGTGGCGTTGCCGCTCTTTTTGATTACCCTCACGGGGCAGTACATGCCGGGCATGCTGGTGCTGCGCAATGACGGCTTCAAGACCAGCGCCAACCCGATTCTCAGCGTGACCGGGCTGGGTTCGCTGCTGATGGCGCCGTTCGGCTCCCATGCGTTCAATATCGCGGCAATCACGGCGGCGATCTGCACCGGCAAGGAAGCGTCCGAAGACCCTTCCAAACGCTGGATCGCCGGGGTAGCGGCAGGGGTGTTCTACATCCTGGTGGGGATTTTTGGCGTAACCCTGGCGGCGGTGTTCATGGCCTTTCCGGCGACGTTCATTACCACCCTGGCCGGGCTGGCGCTGCTCGGCACCATCGGCGGCAGCCTGGCCAATGCCATGGCGGACGTCAAATCCCGTGAAGCCTCTCTGATCACCTTTCTGGCGTGCGCCGCCAACATCACCTTGCTTGGCATTGGCGGCGCGTTCTGGGGCTTGCTCATCGGCCTCGCGGCTTATGCGGTACTCAATGGGCAACTGCCACGTCGTGAAAAAACCACTGCGGTGACCACCAACGGAGCGACCCGCTGATGACTGGGCAAGCCCAACACCTCACCACGCTCCATGCCGATCATGGTCGCTATCCGCAGGCGGTAAGCGTCGAGGACTTTCGTCGCAACCTCGCCGCTGTGCAGCAACGCATCATCGATGCTTGCCACCGCGTCGGGCGTGACCCGGCCACCGTGCGGTTGCGTGAATTGCGCGACCGCTTGCTCGCACAGGTGCCCGAGGGCGCGTCGCTGCAGGAGTTGTCGATGGGCATGTCGGGCGACTTTGAAATTGCCATTGAAGAGGGTGCAACCGTGGTACGCGTCGGCCAAGCCATCTTCGGTGCCCGCGCCATGCCCGATGCCTATTACTGGCCCACGGCCGACGCTAGACCGCGAAACGACGACGAGTTGCCGGCGCTCGCCCCTTAACGTTGATTGATCTCTATAGGAGGCCTGCAATGTCCGCTGCACCCGCTTACCTGATGCACACCTCGTCCCGTCAGCCGGTCTCGTTCAGCCGAGGCCTGGGCGCCCGCCTGTGGGACACCGATGGCGTTGAATACCTGGATGCCATCGCCGGCGTGGCCGTGACGAGCCTGGGGCACGCCAACCCGGAAATTGCCGCCGCCAGCGGCCGACGCCTGCTGGCCGCGCTCAAGCTGGCGCTGGGCAACCATCCCGAGGTGGTGGCCATTCGTGGTATCGGCTTGATGGTCGGCGTCGAACTCAACCGTCCGTGCGGCGAGCTGGTCGACGCGCGCGCGTGAAGAACAACGCCTGCTGATCACCGTCACCCGTGGCACCACCGTGCGCCTGTTGCCCGCACTGATCTGCGATGACACACAGATCGACGAGATCGCCGCACGTGTCATTCGCCTGCTGTCGCCCGCTGTTTGAATTTGTTAACCGAGGACGCCCCCACCATGTACGACTCAACGCTCACCCTGGATGCTTTCGACCCTGAACTGCGTGAGGCGATTCATAACGAAGCGCATCGCCAGAAAGACCACATTGAGCTGATCGCGTCGGAGAACTACGCCAGCCCGCTGGTCATGCAGACCCAGAGCACGCTACTCACCAACAAGTACGCCGAGGGCTATCCCGGCAAGCGCTACTACAGTGGTTGTGAATACGTCGATGTGGCCGAGCGGCTGGCGATTGAGCGGGTCAAGACCCTGTTCAACTGCGACTACGCCAACGTGCAGCCTCACGCGGGTGCGCAGGCCAACGCGGCGGTGTTCCTCGCGTTGATCAACCCCGGTGACACGGTGATGGGCATGAACCTGGCCCAGGGCGGCCACCTGACCCACGGTAACCCGGCGAACTTTTTCGGGCCGGCATTACAAGATCGTGCCCTACGGGCTGGACCCGAAAACCGGTTTTCTCGACTACGACGAGATGGAACGAATTGCCCTGCAGACGCGCCCGAAAATGTTGATCGGCGGCTTCTCGGCGTACTCGCGTTACAAGGACTGGGCACGCATGCGCACCATCGCCGACAAGGTCGGCGCCATATTCTGGGTCGACATGGCCCACGTCGCCGGGTTGGTCGCCGCCGGCGAATACCCGGACCCGCTGCCCCATGCGCATGTAGTCACCAGCACCACGCACAAAACCCTGCGCGGCCCACGGGGCGGTTTGATTCTGTCGAAGGGCCAGGACGAAGCCTTCTACAAGAAACTCGATTCGGCAGTGTTTCCCGGCGTGCAGGGCGGCCCGCTTATGCACCAGATTGCAGCCAAGGCCGTGGCGTTCAAGGAGGCGCTGACGCCCGAGTTCCGCGTCTACCAGACCCAAGTGGTGATCAACGCCCGCGCCATGGCGGCGGTGCTGCAAAAGCGCGGCTACAAGATCGTCTCGGGCGGAACCGACAACCACATGATGCTGATCGATCTGTCCGACAAGCCCTACACCGGCAAGGACGCCGATGCGGCATTGAACAGCGCCTACATCACCGCGAATAAAAACTCGGTGCCGAATGACCCACGCTCACCCTTCGTGACCTCCGGCTTGCGCATCGGCAGCCCGGCGGTGACGACGCGGGGCTTCGATGTCGAGGCCTGCGAGCAAGTGGCAGGGTGGTTGTGCGACGTACTCGACGCCCTGGAATATGGCGACAGTGACAAGGTCGGCCACCACGTGCGCGAACAGGTTGTCGCACTGTGCCGGCGTTATCCGGTTTATCGCTGAATGGGTTTGGGGGGGGCGTGTGGACGGCCCCTGATTCACTTCTTTGCCGATAAGGACGCTCATGCAGCCTGCTTCCAGCTTTATCAGGCGTTCGATCTGGGGGAGTGGGTGCGTCGTGATGATCTGCCGGAGACTGATCCCGGTGAGCCCGAAAGTCACAGCCCAGGGTACGTCCCAAAAAAATGATCTCGATTTGCTGGCTCACCGGGTCCTGCCGCTTCAACTGCGTGTTGGAAGTGGAATCAACTTTTCATGTGATCGTAATGGCGGGTGGTCAGGGTTACATCGTGCACGTTCGTAACGGACTGCTCTTAAAGCACTTCGGTGGTGATATTGAGAATTTGATCCGCATCCCAGAGCTGGGTAGCACACTCGTTTCACATGGGCTGTAGCTTAGGCTTTTCAAAGGAGAGGCTGAGGCCTGGTGCACTGAGCGTTTGTCTTTAGATGGGATTAGGAATATCCAAGTCTCGCTCGCGGATGGGTTAATTACGGGGGAGGGATGGTACTCACCCAAAAAAGTAGTCAGGAATGACGGGCAGTAAGCGGCTAAAAGCAGCCGCTTTCGAGTGACACTACGGCCTGTCTGGGAGCCAGGTCTGATATCAAAATATTCATTCAGTTTCATTTGTTGATGGCCTGGGCTGTTGCCCTAATGCTCCAACACGAACTCGTGCATTGGAGCTAATAATGAAAAAACGCCAACCGCTACTTCAACTCAACACCTTGGCCGTGGCACTGGCATTTGCCTTGCCGGCCATCAGCTACGCAAGCGATCAGTCCGACTCCAAGGGTTTTGTCGCGGACAGCAGTTTAAGCATTCTCAACCGCAACGTGTTCTGGAACCAGAACGGCAGCGGCAACCATACCCGTGACTGGAGCCAGGCGCTGATGGCGACCTACAGTTCGGGCTTCACCCAAGGCACTGTTGGCATCGGCATCGACGCGTTCGCCGACCTGGCGTTGCGTATCGACGGGAACACCGACCGTGCCGGTGGCCCAACCATTCCATCCGACGCCAATGGCAATCCGGATCGAGGCTATGCGAAGGCCGGTGGTGACATCAAGTTCCGTGTTTCCAACACCACGCTCAAGATCGGCGACTTGCAGCCCACGGCGCCAGTGCTAGCCACTGCCGATAACTACCTGATGCCGCAGACTGCATCGGGCTTCCAGGTCGACAGCCATGAGATCACCGGCCTGAACCTGGAGGCCGGCCATTTCACCTCAGGTACCGGAAACACCACCACCTCGCGCAGCGGCGACATTCTTGCCAGCTATGCCGGTGTGGCGGCACCGTCGGCCAGCTTCGCGGGGGGCAAGTACCAGTTCAGCAAGGAGTTCACCGCGTCGCTGTACGGAGCGCACCTGGAAGACGTCTGGAATCAGTACTACGTCAACTTGAACCTTGTTCACCCACTGACGACTGACCAATCCGTCGCACTGGACTTCAACCTCTACCGCACACTGGACGACGGCAGCGCCAAGGCCGGGACCATCGACACCACTGCAGCCTCGCTGGCGGCGGCCTACACCGTGGGTGCGCAAACCTTCACCCTGGCCGGACAGAAGGTTAATGGTGACGAACCATTCGACTATGTCGGTTTTGGAGGGACCAACGCCGGCGTCGGTGCCGGCCGCTACGGAAACTCAATCAACCTCGCTGACTCGGTGCAGTACTCCGACTTCAACGGCCCCGGCGAGAGGTCCTGGCAGATGCGCTATGACTTGGACATGAGCACCTTTGGCGTCCCTGGCCTGAGCTTCATGGCCCGTCATATCCGCGGTTCCGGCATCGACGGAACGCACACTCCCGGCAATTCGGCCTACACCGGGTTCTATGGTGCCAACGACCAGGAACACGAAACCGACGCCGAAGTGAAATACGTAGTACAGAGCGGCCCGGCCAAAAAACTGTCCTTCCGGCTGCGCGAGGCTTTGCACGATGGCGATGCATCCACCGGGGGGCACCTGGTGCAGACGCGCCTGATTACCGAATATCCGTTGAATATCCTCTAAACAAACAGGCCAGCCCGGTTGCTGGACCAACCGGGCGGGCTACCTTCTAAAAACGCTGCGGTTTTGGTTGGTAAGCGGTGTCCTGCCAATTGAGCGTAAACCGTAAGCGGGCGACGAACACAACGCGCCGAGGCCGCTCGCCAAATGCTAACCGACAGCTGCTGTTGAATTGCCGTCATACATTCGCTCGCTGAAGCGGCGGCGTTGCCGGTCCTGAGAATTCATACTTAAAGCAAGTCTTCAGGTCGCATCGTCAAAATGATTTTCCCGACGTTCTGGGAAGATTCCATCCGGCGGTGAGCATCGGCAGCCCTTGAGAGCGCAAACGTGCTGTCGACAACCGGCTCAAGGTTTCCGGCACCCTCAAAGCGATCAAGCCAGTGCTCGCGGAAACGCTTGATCATCGCGTGCTTCTCCGGCTGCGTGCGCGACTTCATGACCGTACCGATGATTTGCAAGTGGCGGTAAAGAATGTCCTCCAGCGCCACCGTGACGTTTCCGCCACCGGCGAGAATCCCCACCTGAACCAAGCGACCGCCCCGTGCAAGGGACGCAATATTGCGGGCGAAGTAGGGCTGTCCGATAAAGTCGATGATCACATCGACGCCGCGACCCTGGGTTTTGTCGGCGATCACTTTAGCGAAATCCTGGGTCTTGTAGTCGATCGCCACGTCAGCCCCCAGATGCTCGACACGCGCCAACTTGCTTCCTTCGGTTGTCGCATACACCGTGGCGCCGGTGGCGTAAGCCAACTGCACAGCGGCAGAGCCGACGCCGCCAGCGGCCGCGTGAATCAACACTGAATCGCCAGCCTTGAGCCGAGCCAGATGCATCATTGCTTCATGGGCCGTGACGAAGACCTCGGGAATGGCTGCCGCGTGTACATAGTCAAGCTGCGCGGGGATGTGCATGGCCATGCGGTAGTCGATGCGGGCCAACTCGGCGTAGGCACCGCCGCCGACCACGCCCATGACTCGATCTCCCACCTCGAACCCTGTCACCGCGCTCCCTTTGCCGATCACTTCGCCGGCGATTTCCAGGCCGATGATCAGCGAGTCACCGAAGTTCGGATGGCCGTACCCACCGGTCCGGTGAGTCAGGTCCGCACGGTTCACCCCGGCGGCATAGACACGCACCAGCAGGTCGTCAGGACGGACTTCAGGATTGGCGACCTCTACTAGTTCCAGGACGTCTGGCAGACCAAACTCTTTGATGTTGATGGCTTTCATTCAGTTGTCCTCCGTTTCGCTAAACGTGGCATTGGCCATAGCCGATGCGGTGATGGCGCCAGGGAAGCCCACGTAAAAAGACAGGTGCGTGAACGCGCGCGCGGCTTCCCGAGGACTTTTGAAATTGAGCTTGGACATGGCGAGTTCCTTAAACCTGGCTGATGAATTTGTGGGTGAGATAGTGCTCGATGCCTTCAATGCCGCCTTCGGAGCCGTGACCGCTTTCTTTCATGCCGCCGAACGGGAGCTCGGTTGCGACGATGCGGTATTGGTTGATCCCAATCATCCCGGCCTCTAATCCATCAGCGACATCAATGGCCGTGCGCGCGCTGGAGGTGAACGCGTAGGCCGAGAGTCCGTAGGGCAGGCGGTTGGCTTCTTGCAGTCCATCGGCTAGCTCATCGAACGGCATCAGTACGGCGATGGGACCGAAGGGTTCTTCGTGCATGACGCGGGCGTTCATCGGCACATCCGCGAGAACGGTGGGCTGGAAGAAGTAGCCTTCGCCTGACAAGGCTTCGCCACCGACCAATACCCGTGCACCTTTCTCGACGGCATCGGCGACCAGTTCTTCCATTTTTGCCAGCTGCCTTGGGTTGGCCAACGGTCCGACCTGTGTGTCCGGATGCAGGCCGTCGCCGATTCTCAGCGCTTGGGTCGCAGCGACAAAGTGATCGACAAAGGCTTGATAGGCGCGACGCTGGATCAGAAACCGAGTGGATGAAATGCACACCTGCCCGGTGCCGCGAAACCGGTTCGCGACACCTTCGACGGCGGCTTTTTCAATGTCGGCATCTTCGAATACCAGCACCGGTCCGTGCCCACCCAGTTCAAGGGTGATGGGCTTCACGCCTTCAGCAGCTCGTGCAGACAGCAGACGACCGATGGGCACCGAACCGGTGAAGGTCACTTTGCGAATGATCGGTGAGGCGATCAGATGGCTGGACACTTGGTCCGGTACGCCGAAGACCACTTGCAGCACACCCTTGGGCAATCCTGCATTGTCGAGTGCACGCGCCAGGGCCAGCGCTGTGGAAGGGCTTTCTTCACCGGGTTTGAGAATGACGCTGCAACCCGCGGCAAGTGCTGCCGAGAGCTTGCGTGCCGGGGTGATGGCCGGGAAATTCCATGGTGTGAATGCGGCCACTGGGCCGATGGCCTGGCGTTTGACCAGTTGCAATACGCCTAGCCGGTTGGACGGGACCACACGGCCATCGATACGCCGTGCGCTTTCGGCGAACCATTCGAAATACTCCGCCGCACGGGTCACTTCATCCAGGCTTTCTTTCAGCGGTTTGCCTTCCTCCAGGGTCATCTGCGCGGCAATCTGCGGTGCACGTTCGAGGATCAGGTCGGCGGCACGCTTGAGGATCTTGGCGCGTTGGTCAGGCACGGTCTGGCGCCACTGCTCGAAGCTCAGGCGAGTCACTTCAAGGGCATGATCAAGGTCGCCCGCGGTGGCGAGTGGGACGCGTCCGATTTCCCGGCCGGTTGCCGGGTTAACGACGGCGGCAGTATCGCGCCCTTCGGCACTGATCCATTCACCACCGATGAAAAGATAAAGCGGGTCGTAAGAAGTCTTCATGATGTGCCCTTCAGTTGGTTGTCGGAGATTCAGATGAAACCCGGCGCCTGTTCAGGCGGCCTGTGCAACCCAGTCTATGGAAGGAGGGGCCATTGATTTAGACGGGCCAAAGGGAATCATTGTTGTCGCCAGAGGTAATATCGAGCCGCGGGCCGAACGTGTAGCATCCGGAAAAAATGCGCGTTATCACGGGTGAGCATCAGATCTACAGGAAGGTCGCGATGGATAAGCTTTCGAACATGTCGGTGTACATAAAGGTTGTCGAGATGGGCAGTTTCACGGCCGTGGCCAATCATCTGGACTCAACGGTCGGTAACGTATCGCGTGCTGTCTCCGCGCTTGAAAACGTGCTCGATGCGCGCCTGTTGCAACGCTCGACCCGACGCCTCTCGGTCACCGATGCGGGGCGACGGTTCTATGAGCGCTGCACGAAAATTCTGGCTGATCTGGAGAGTGCCGAAGCCGAAGCCAGCAATGCCGCGCTGGAGCCTCGGGGAACACTGAGGGTGCATTGCGTCCCCGGACTGGCCCGGCATCTGGTCACCGGGGCCGTGCTGGAATACCGCCAGCAATTCCCGGAAGTGACCGTGGATTTATTGCTCTCGCAACGCATGCCTAACCTGTTGGAAGACCAACTGGACGTCTCGATTCTGATCGCCCGAGCGTTACCCGATTCGGCGTATGTCAGCCAAAAGATCGGTGTCAGCCATTGTGTGCTGGTGGCGTCGCCAGACTACCTGGCTCGGAATGCGGCCCCCGAGACGCCTGAAGATCTGCGCGATCACCAGTGTCTGCTATTGGGTACCGTTGACTATGTGCGGGATGAGTGGCAGCTGAAGAGCAAGGCAGGGGACGCGACATTTGTCCCGACAGGGCCAAGTTTCAGCGTCAACGATATGGATGCGATGGCACATGCCATTCGAGAGGGGGCGGGGATTGGCTTGCTGGCCGGGTTCACGGCCGTCGACGATTTGCGTTCCGGCAAGCTCGTGCGGATTTTGCCTGACTACCATACCTATGAGCGCAACGTGTACGCCGTCTATACCTCCCGGCAGTTTGTCGATGCAAAAATCACCCGGTTTATTGAAGCGCTGAAAGATCGGGTTGGCAGTCAACTGGCGGCCACGGCCAAAGAACTTATCGATTGAAATGCCGCAGGGCAAAAAGGTATTTGTGCCTCGATGAACACGCTTCGAGGCGCAATGATTGGCGAACAGGTTGCTTATCCCTGGCTGCAACGGCCCATGACGCTATAGGCCAGTACGTGCTGTTTGCCTTGTGAATCCTGGTAGGTCATGTGCGTCGGCACGACTGCGCAAACATCCGGCACCGGGTCTTCAGAGATGACCTTCGCGACATCAAGGTGGGTGCCGTATCCATATTGCTCAACAGGTTTAGTCTTTGCAGTACCGTCCTGTGCCGCTACCACAGAGCTGAAGCCCAAGAGTGCGACGATGATCATTGCCGTTTTCATAATGAGATTTCCTAAAGTAAGTGTGATGTTGCTGGCAGGACGAACTTTAGGCTTGAGGGTTTTGCGCAAACAGGCGCGGATCAGGGAAAGACTTTTCTTAAGTCCGAACACAATCGTGAGGTGTCTGACGATAGCGCTTTTTTTATTTGTGGCCGTCCACTTTTGGGCGATTGCGGCCCTTCGCGACAGGCAGAAATCGGCCAAAAGCGGACTCTCGAGGTCTATCGCTTTCTACCCGTAGTAACCGGTCAGCCCGGTAGACATTGTCTAGTGAAAACGTCTGCTCAGGCCTGGCTGATATCCAGCAATCGAGGCATGGCAATCGCCAGATAATCCTGCGTATCGAGCACCATCGACGCATCCAGCCGCCCCGCGTTGAAGGCTATTTCGGCGTAGCCTGTGGTCAAGGCTGGATCGACGATCAATTGAATCCGCTCATCGAAAACAAAAGGAGGGATGGCGCCGATCCGGCACCCGGTCAGTTCCATGGCGGTTTCGGCCTTCACCAGCTCGGCCTTTTTCCCGCCCAGGGCCGCTCCGACTTTCTTCATGTCCAGCTTCTGGTCGCCCGGCAGTATCACCAGTGCATAGGGTCCGGCCTGACCCTTGAGGGCGCAAAGCATGGCCTTCGCGCCTTGGCCGGGCTCGGTGCCACGGATTTCGGCAACGCGCGCAGACTGGCCCTCGGCGTCGTGCATCAACACCCGGTAGGAGGCTGAGTGGGCATCGAGTAGGGCCACGAGGCGATCGAACATGGGATGCATGTAGTTTTCCTCTGGTTTACAGGAACAGGTCGTAGGACAGTTTGCTGATCAGAATCACCAGTAACACCAGGAATAGAGCCCGGACAAAGGGCACGCCTTTATGAACCGCCAGCCAGGTGCCCGTGAGCGCGCCCAGGATGTTGAATGCCGCCATGGGGATTGCGATCAGGTAGAGCACGTTACCCGTGGGAATGAAGAATATCAGTGCCGCTACGTTGGTCGCGATGTTCACTAGCTTGGCCGATGCCGAGGCATGAAGAAAGTCGAAGGCGAAGCAGCGGATAAACAGGAAGATCAGGAAGCTGCCAGTGCCGGGACCGAACAAACCATCGTAGAAACCGATGGCGCCGCCGATGACGATCGCCAGCAGTTTTTCCTTGGTGCCGATGCGCATGGGTTTGTGCAGGGCGCCGAAATCTTTTTTCCAGAAGGTGTAGATCGCCATCAGTACAATCAACACCAGCACCGCCGGCCGGATCATCGACTGGGGTACGAACGACACCGTGGCGGCTCCGAAGAAGGCCATGACAAAGGCCGCGCAGGCGGCGGGGATCACAAGACCCCAGTCGATCACCACCTTGCGCACGAAGGACCGGGCCGCGAATGCGGTGCCGCAGGCGGCCGCGACCTTATTGGTACCTAGCAGCGCCGCCGGTTGAGCGGTGGGTAGCACGTTGAACAGCGCGGGAATCTGGATCAGTCCGCCGCCGCCCACCGCCGCATCGATCAGGCCGGCGGCGAAGGCGAACACGCAAAGGATGACAATGTCGACCATGAAATCAGGCTCTGACTATGTAGGGTTGATGAGGGTCCAGCGGTAACACGCGTGCCGGATCATTGACCCCGAAGACACGCAACATCCAGCGATCACGGCCGTCGTAGCGGGGTGTAAAACCATCCCGGGCATGCAGGGTTTGCTGGTTCTTGAAGATCAGCATGTCCCCTGGTTGCAGCATTACGGGGTGCACGACATCGGGATGATTGGCGGCGGCGGCGAACAGTTGGAGGGCAAACTGCGCATTGGCGCAGGTCGCTTCGACACTCGCTTTGTTGTAGCGGCAATAAAGGCCATCGGTTGCGCTTCTGTACAGCAAGGGGACATTTTCCAGCACATTCCCCTGTTTGCCGAAGGAGGCCGGTCGGCGAACGGTGAAGTTCGGTCGTGACAATTCTTCTTCGACGTAGGCCGGCAGGATGGCCAGCACCTCGTCAATGGCGACGATGCGCGTCGGCACGTCGAGCTCGCAGCGCAGGCCGGTCAGGGACAGGTACTCCGGACAGGCCGACAACTGCGAGACCGGTTCGCAGGTCAAAGGCAGGTGAGGGTTGTCGACATGCATGTCCAAATCCGCGCGCGAGCCATAGGAGCTCTTTTCGGTCTCTCGCTTGTGCTTGGGCGATACGTGACGGAACACTGTGTCGTTGCTTTCACCCTCGTACGCCAGCGGACGGGTTTGCAGAGTTTGCAGCACGGACAAAATAGCCCCGGCCAGAATCGACAAGTTCTCGATACCCGGCTCCAGGTCATAGGGCGTGGCGGGCAGTTGCGGGTCCAGCGGCAGCCCCCTGACGATCATCGCCACTTCACGGGCCTGTGGAAAATTGCGTAGCTGCTGGATTTTCTCGGTGCACAGGACACTTTCCAGCAAACGCCCCAGGATCGGCATGTGGCGGATACCCGAGGCGCTATCGGTCACGTCCAGCGATGCCAGACCAGCCTGAAGTGTGCGTTGTTCTTCGAGCGACAGATGAATTTGCGGTATCTCCCGTCGGGTCGAAGTCACTGATTTTTTTTCCAGCCATTCATGCATTACTTCATCAGCACAAGCTGCGGCTTTCCCGATTACTTCATCCAGCTTCGACACGTCCTTGCGCTCCTGTTTGCCCCATCCTTCTGGGTTGAGCGGGAAGGTTAACGGAAGAGCCTTTTTTGTGTTGCAATGCCGCGTTGTGAAAAATGCAATGAGGTGGAGAGTGGCATTGAATATGTTGGGGGAACTTGAAGCCTTCGCGACCGTGGCTCGCAAGCGCAGCTTCGTCGCCGCGGCACGGACGCTGGGACGCTCCCCCAGCGCACTGACCCGCGCCGTTCAAGCCCTGGAGGAAAGTGTGGGGCTTAAGTTGTTCAATCGCTCGTCCAATGCCGTGAGCTTGACCGAAGCGGGTGAATGCTTATTGCCCCACGCGTACAAAATGCTCGACCTGCAACGTGAGGTGGATGAAGACCTGGCCGGTCTCAGCGGCCTGGCCTCCGGCTGGATCCGTTTTTCCGCCCCCGAGCTTCTCGGACACGGGGTATTGCCCCGGTTGATCGCGCAATACTGCGAGCGCTATCCAGACGTTAACATCGACGTGATTTTCACCGATGAGATCATCGACCCGGCCAAGAGCAAGCTGGACTTCTCGATTCGCGGCGCGTTTCCACAATCCAGCGACTTGATCGGCTTTGCGCTCTGGAGTTACTCACGTTACCTGTATGCCAGCCCCGGCTACCTGGAGCGCAACGGCATGCCCGATTCCATCGAGGCACTGGAGTCGCATTCGCTGATCCTGCATACGGCGCCGCGGATTCTCAAGGAATGGAATTTTCGCAGTGAGGAGCAGGCCATCAGCTTTCGGGTTCATCCAAAATTTCGTTTCAGCTCCGGTCTGGCGGTATTCCAGGCAGCCTTGGCGGGCGTCGGGATCGCCCGCTTGGCGGATTGGATGGCGGAGCCCGAAGTGGAAGCGGGGCGCTTGCTCCGGGTTTGTCCTGAGTACAAGCTCACCTCCAGCAGCGGTGAGAGCCCACAGATGCACGCGGTGTACCCGGCCGGAAATTTGCCGCTGCGGGTGAAGGCATTGATGGAGATGATCCGTGGCTTAGGTGAAAACCTCGAATGTACACGCGGCTCAGCACTCATATGAGGTTACGGGGCGTTCAGGCAGTTGATCAGACGCTAACACGCTGAAACCCACCCTCGGCTACCGCAGACGAGCATCGACAAGATGCTACGCCGAGGATTTTGTATTAGAACTTCATTGGCGCGATGGTGATTATCGACGCCGGCAATGGGTGAAAAGCAGGAAAATGCCGCGCCCATATCGGCGCGGTCCCTGACGGGGCGCAATTCCCCAAACACCAATTCCCCTGTGGGAGCGAGCCTGCTCGCGATGGCATAGCGTCAGCCAACATCAATGGAAGCGCTGGCCTCCTCGCGATCACACTGGTTTTTTGATGTTTACCGGACGATATCTTGAGCGCTTGGCTGATTGTTGCCTGTCATGAACGGCAGCAATCGACCCAGAGCTGCCACTCAGCTCGCCGTTCAGACCGTTTTACACGTTAACCAGGCACCCCAGAACAGACTGCTGAAAAAACGGGTAGCGTCCCCAAACCCCGCATCATGCAAAAGCTTCTGAACAGCCGCCTCAGAATGTGGAGGGTCAGCGCCTTGAAGAATTTTCCCAAGTTTGACTTTCACTTCATCCGGACTGGCTCCGTGCTGCCGCCAACGTTGCCCCCAGGCGGCGAGGAGCAACGGCTGGCTGGCATAGGCATATTGGTTGCCGGCGACAATCAGCGGAGCCCCCGGTTTCAGACGAGCCTGAATGGATCGCAGAATCTCTCCCTTGGCATCATCCCCATCGAGATGATGGAGTACACCGATCAAAGTGGCTGCGTCGTAGGACTCATCTGCGGCCAAGTCTTCAACGTGCCCAAGGTGCACGTCCGTTCTTTCAAGCATATTGTTGACGACTAACTGCTGTTTCGCGGTTTCCAGCATCGATTCAGATGGATCAACGGCGGTGAAGCGCCAGCCCGGCTCAAGCCTGGCCATCGCGATGATCTCCTGCGCCGTACCGCCAGCGCCGACTACCAGTATTTTTGCCGTGCGAATATTTCCAAGACTTGCCGCGAGCATGCACGCCACCAAGTCCTGACAAGCGTCATAACCTGCCAGTGCGATACGGCTCTGTCGTCCATATTCACTAGCCCGAGCATTATCAAACTTTTCAGCAGAGTTAATTGGTGAGTTCAAGGTGGTTCTCCATGTCCTTGAATCAACTTAGGCCATAAAGAGCAATAACAAAAATTAATTAATTTTATTAGTTGCATTCCTGCTGGGAATACAAAGGCGCTCAGGTATCGTCCAAGCGACAGTTAGCTTAGGGTCGATTTCAACCGGTCGTGGCAGGCAGCAATCGGCCCAGGCCAATAGCAGTCGTTCAGTGCAGTACAAACAGCTGACTTTTCACTCTGATGAAGAAGAGTGAATGAGAGCTCCTGTCGAGTTGTAGATCCGCTCGACATTCCAAGGGAGCCAATGCTCAGTTCACTCGTACCAAATGGTCAGCCACAAACGCCTGACCGATTAGAACTGATGGCCTCCTGGTGGGGTTTTACGAAAACAGTCTTGGCTGCGACAGCCTTATCGTTGGTACGTGGCAGGCTGATCAGATTGGACGCCCCAATTCTTGATCAGCCTTTCACGTTAACCCCGATACAGGCACTCACCGTTATAGTGTGCCCGCCACGCTTTCATGCAAACGGCAGTGGCACACGGAATGGTTGGCAATTAGTGCTTTAAAAAATTTACTCAATTAAGTATTTTGCAGCGATACCGGGGCGATAAGCGCCCCTCTTTTTACTCGTGACAAGGATCTCCTGTGAGCGGACTGCGTGAACGTCAGAAAGCCGAACGCCGGCAAGCTATCAGCAAGGCCGCGATCGAGCTGTTTGAGCGCCAGGGTTTCCAGAACACCACCATCGAACAGATCGCCAGCCAGGCCGGGGTGTCGCCGCCGACGGTGTTCAAGTACTTCGGCAACAAGCAGGAAATCATCCTGGAAATCCTGCACCACGCCGATCAACGCGCAATCACCGACACCCGCAGCAGGATCCACGAAATAGACGATCCGGTCGAGGCGCTATGCCACCTGGAACGCCTTCTTACCGGCTATGCGTTGGAAGTCATGCACCCCAGCCTGTGGCGTGAACTGCTGCCACTGATCCTGTTCGGTGGCAGCAATGAACTGCCCGCAGGCTATCGGGCCATGAATGATGCGCTCAGGGCCGAGATCAGCGAGCTGCTGCGGGAATTGCAACGGGCCGGCAAGCTGCGCCCGCAACTCGATGTGGAATTGGCCGCGTTCCTGTTGAACGACTATTCGCACCTGCAACTGTTCAGGCTGGTGAACCAGGAACACCCGGATATCGACGCGCACTCTACCCAGGTCAGGCGTATCACCGAGCTGCTGTTCTACGGCATGCAGGCCTGACAGCTTCCAGGGTCGGGCCTCAGTAAAAGCGATAGCAGCGAATCACCACCTGGTCAGCGCCCGGGTAATGCACCAGGCCGATAAAACTTGAACGGGTGAGCCAGTCCAGCCGCCCCTTGGGCACCTGGAACACCGGCGTGCAGGTGCAGCGGTACTCCGTTTCAGGAATCGGCCATTGGCCGTCGCGCTCCAGCTGGCGTCCGTACTCAGTCATGGTCAGCACGCCGCGGTTACGGATGTTGATCACCTCGCCTTCGTCGGTCCTCACGCTGTAGCGGGCATCCAGTTGACCAATGCCATCCGGGCGCAAAAGAAAGCAATCTTCTCCGCCCGCCAGGACCTGGCCGCTGATGCCGACCCCATCGAAATCCCCGCCCACTATCGGGTAATTGCAGCGCAGGCCTTCAACGCTGGCGCCCAGCATCACACCTGGCCCTATCGCGACGCGAAGGGTCAGCACTCGCTGCAAGTTGGGGGCAATGTCCGCCCGTTCAGTCATGGCAAGCTCCAAGCCCGGCGCGCACGCACCGGGCCACACTGATCAGCGGTTGCTCTTGATGGCGGTCCAGGTGCGGGTACGGATGCGCTCCGCGGCAGCCGGGATCGGCTCCAGGGCGAACAGGGTCTTGCGCGCTTCGTCCGGCACATACATGTTCGGGTCGTTGCGGATGCTGGCGTCCACCAGCGCAGTGGCGTCCTTGTTCGGGTTGGGGTAGCCGATCTTGTTGCTGATGCGCGCAATCACGTCCGGGCGCAGGATGTAATTGATGAACGCATGGGCCTCCGCCAGATCGGGGGCCTTGGCCGGGATCGTCATCACGTCCGACCACATCGGCGCGCCTTCCTTGGGCAGTGCCATCTCGACCTTGACGCCCTTGCCGGCGGCATCTGCCAGTCGTGCGGCCAGTGCGACACCGCCGGACCAGCCCACGCCCACACAGATATCACCGTTGGCCAAGTCCATGCCGTAGCGCGACGAGTTGAAGTAACTGACGTAAGGGCGAATCTTCATCATCAGGGCCTGGGCTTGTACATAGTCCTCGCGCTTCTGGCTATTGGGGTCGAGGCCCTTGTAGTGCAAGGCAATCGGCAGGATCTCGTTGGCGGCGTCGAGAAAACCCACGCCACAACTGGCGAGCTTGGCGAGGTTTTCTTCCTTGAAGATGATGTCCCAACTGTTCATCTGCACGTCAGGGCCGAGGGCTTTGCGCACCTTGTCGACGTTGTAGCCGATCAGCGTGGTGCCCCACAGGTAAGGCACGGCGTAGCGATTGCCGGGGTCGCCTGCGGTTTCCAGGGTTTGCATGAATTGCGGGTCCAGGTGCTGCCAGTTTGGCAACTGCTTGCGATCCAGCGGCTGCACGGCCCCGGCCGTGATCAAGCGTCCCAGGTTGGCGGAGCCGGGAAACACCACGTCATACCCGGAGTTGCCCGTCAGCAGCTTGGACTCCATGGTTTCGACGGTGTCGAACACATCGTAAACCGGGCGAATGCCGGTTTCCTCCTGGAAGCTCTTGAGCACCTCGGGTGGCAGGTATTCGATCCAGTTGTAGATCCGTACGGTGCGTTCTTCAGCCAGGCAAAAACCACTGATGAGCAACGAGGCGACAGTGCCCAGCACGGTGTTACGCAAAAATCTGTTCATGATCAAAACACTCCAGCGCGGCCGCGATGGCTCGCAGCACTTAATAGCGGTAGGTGAAATACAGTTCCAGCGCACTGAACATCTGGTCGTTGCCGAACACCTGTTTGGCGGCGGCCAGTGGCTTGACCCAGTTGTAGGACAGCGACGTATAGAACGACGGCGTGGGTGTCCAGTCGAGGAAAACCACACTTTCGTCAGCAAAGCGCCGATCGCTGACCGGTGCGCCCATGTAGTTTTTCTCGTCCAGCCAGAACTGGTAGTGAATCGCGCCGAGGGTCAGGGTGTCGTTGAGGTGGGTCTTGAGGGAGAACTGCTGAACGTTTTCGTTGCTGTTGAACAGCAGGTAGTTGCCGACCACGTCCCCGACCAGCCAGGTGCTCCAGTCGACGAAGCCTTTGCTCAGTGAATCCCAGGCTTTCTGGCGGTTGTCGGTGAGGTTGTCGTCGCCGGAAAAGCTCGCGTAGCGGTAGCCGAGGATCGGCGTCAGCGGCAAGGTGCTGAAGGCATAGTCGGCCTGGGCATACCAGGCGTTGGCATCGTAGTCGACACCCTCGCCGCTGCCACGCTCCAGCGCGTACTCGGCATTCAGCGTCAGCGCCTGTACGCCGGGCACCTTGGCGTTGAGCGCCCGCAGGTTGTACACCTGCATCCCGTCCCGACGGCGCGGGAGCGTGCTGCCTCTGGGGCCAAGGGCGTTGACCTTCATGGCCATGGCGCCGAGCGTCACCTGGTCATCGAGGTTGTAATCGAGGTTGACGCCGGTCATGCGGAAATCGCCCAAGTCGTCATCGGTACGCAAGGTGAAGGCCTGAGACTTCAGCGCGCCATGATCCCAGGCCAGGATCGCCGAATCCTTGAACGCGGTTCGCGGGCCGAGCCAGTAGGCGCCATCCTTGTACTGGTCGAGGTTACCGTCCATGACGATGAACCCCGTACCGATCATGTAGTTCTGGCGGCCGGCGGTGAGCTTCCACTCGCCGGCGCGAAAACCGCCGTAGAGTTCTTCGGCTGCGGCCTTGCCATCGGAGCTGCGGCTGAAGCCACCCGCATCGCCATCGCCGAAGGTGCTCGCCGCCACCAGGGAACCGCCCGCCAGCAGGCTGAAATCCGGTTGCAACGCATACTCAAGCTTGACCCCCGGCTTTACGTAGACCTCTTGCCAGTTGATCCTGGCGCCGCCGTTTTTACCGTTGCGTGCATCGACCTGGCCGCTGCCGAAGTTGACGCCACGGGTAAACAGCGTCGCCCCACCCGCCGTGAGATTGACTTCACCCTTGAGGTTGCCGTCCTCAAAGCTGTAGCCCGCCAACGCGACGTGGGTGGTCAAGGGTAAGCCGAACGCTAACAGCGCTCGGGAAAAACGCTTGGTGAAAACCATAAGAAGCTCCTGTGGAATTATTGTTGTTACAGGGCAGTCAATGGCGACGCAGGGCGCCGCCAACACATGGGCAAGCCAGGTGAATAGAACGCAAGACTCTTATTGTTTGGGCGTGGATCAGTGACTCAGGTGCGCGGTGATCGCGCGCAGCATGCGCACGCTGTCGTTATCGAACGGGCTGACCGCATCGGTGAGCGACGATTGCTTGACGATCACCACGCCGGACGGCTTGTCGATGAACAGGTATTGGCCGTGGATCCCTCCGGCCATCAGGGCCTGGCTGTGGTCGTTGAACACGTACCACTGGCTGCGATAGGACGCACCTGGCGTCCAGCTGGAGAACTCGGCATTTTGCGCGTAGATCGCCGGATCAGAACCGGCGGCGATACGGGCCACGGTCTCGGGCGACAGCAGCTCAACACCGTCCTGGCGACCGTCGTTGGCGAGCAGGCGGCCGAAGCGTGCCATGTCTCTCAAGGTGGCACTGAAGCCCGCCCCGGCAACGTTACGGCCCCAGGGATCAGCCATGAAATAACCGTCGCGCTCGCACCCCAAGCGCCCCCAGATCTGTTCCAGCATCTGACTGCACGCCTGGCCCGAGGCACGTTCCATGACCCATGCCAAGACTTCGGTGGTGGCGGTCACGTAATGGAAAAAGCCGCCGTGTGCGCCACGTTTTTTCAGTGACGGCAGGTATTGGTACAGCGATTCAAACTGGGCGTATTGCGCCGGTGCCGGCTGGAAACCGCAGGCATAACCGTACTGCGAACTCTCGGAGGCGGGATCGTCATACACCTCGCTGTAGTCGATGCCCACCGCCATGTCGAACAACTGACGCACCGTGGCATCACCAAACGCACTGCCCACCAGCTCAGGCACGTAGTACGCGGCGGGCAGCTCGGGCTTGAGCATGCCGTTGGAAACCAGTTGTTCGCCGAGGGTGCCGATCAGCGACTTGGTCACCGAGAACATGATGTGCCGGTCATCCGCGCGCTGGCCGTTGAAGTAGCGCTCGAACAACACCGTATCGCCCTGCATCACCAAAAAGGCGTCGGTCTGGCTGGCCACAAGGTGTTCGATAACGCTGATGCTCAGCCCACACTCGCTGTCGAAATACAGGCGGTCCAGCGCCTTGGGCGTTTCCTTGAGCTGACCGGCAGGCATTGAACCCGCCGCCACATCAATCGTGGGACGCAGCCGCGCCAGATGACGGAACCCCCACTGGCTGAAGGGCGCACGCATCCAGTTGTGCCACGTTACTCGGTGATTCGGCTCGGCCGGGAAGCCCTGCATCAGCGCAGGTGCCACGCGGGTTGCAAAGGACGACTCGTTGGCCTCGACGTAAAGAGTCGCCAGTACAGAGGGGATTTTAAGACTCATCGGGATAACCCTGAAAATGACTCTGCGTGGGAGCAGATGCACAGGAATAATTATCCGATATTTTATTTTAGTCAATAAAACATTTTACTCGATATCTATACGATCAATTGTACGACAGCAAACCAGTGGCAAGGAGGTCCCTCGAGAAACGCCCATCGCGTGGGCAAGAACGCGAAGATCTTTTCCGAGGTCAATGCCTTCGCAATCAGCGGTATCAGCCGTTGCGACACGATCAGCGTCCACCTTGACACCGGCTCAATCCTCAACGGCAGCGCATTAAGCTGCTTGTGGAGTTCAAGCATCGGCTGGAGCCTGCCGTACAGCTGCACCCCGCTGGCCGCCGATAAGGTCGCCGCCGACGTCAAGGCCAAGGCCGGCGCGAACTGAGAACACCAAGCTTGAGCGATGACGAGCAGCCCGACGGCCTCTCGGCAATCAGCGTTCGCAGCTCCGACAAGCATGATTTTCAGCTGAATGTCATTCATAACGCAGCGCTGTGGCCGCGGCTGTCACACCTGCGCAGCGAGGATAAGATCTGCTGCTCGTTCGGCGATGACGACGCACGGCGCCATCGTGTTGCCGACGGTAATTCGCGGCATGATCGAAGCATCAGCGACGCGCAGTTTATCGATGCCATACACGCGCAGTTGATGGTCGACCACCGACATCGTATCTCGGCCCATTTTTGCGGTGCAGGACTGGTGCCAGTAAGTCACGGCAGAGTTGCGGATGAACTGCTCCATAGCGCGATGTTCTTTCGGACCGGGCACGACTTCGCGTTTGACCAGCCCGTTGAAGGCTTCGCTGTTACCGAGCGCCCTGCACAGGTCGATCGACGCATACGCCGCGATCATATCTTCGGGCGCGCTCAACGAGTTCGGCTCAATGAGTGGGACATCCAGTGGCCCGGCACCCGACAGGCGCACGCGCCCTCGACTGGCAGGCCTGGCCAGCCCAGCGAACATTGTCCAGCCCTGGTGTGGCGGCTCAATCGCGACCTCAGGCGGAGAGGGGACTGCAAATGCCAGTTGACACTGCAACAGGTCCGGGACATCCAGGCGACTGTCGCTTTTCCAGTACAAAGTGGTTTCGCACCCGCCGCTACCGACTGCCTGGGGGCGTAGATACTCCCACGTACAGCCAAAGGCGAGATGGTCCTGAAGATTCTGGCCCACGCCGGGAAGGTGATGGGGGGGTGCGATGCCGTGGTTTCGCAGTTCATCTTCCGGGCCGATTCCCGATTGCATGAGCACCTTGGGTGTCTGCACCGCGCCCATGGACAGGATGACCTCGGCTGCGGCATAGAAGCACTGCCGTTCGCCGGCGATCAGCACTTCGACACCGATAGCCCGTGTACCGATAAGCAATAGGCGGGTCACCAATGCCCCTGTCAGCACCGTCAAGTTCGGATAGTGCAACCGTGGCCGGATGTAGGAGTCGTAAACAGATTCGCGCTTGCCCTGGTTAATGCGCAGGTCGGTAATAGCGATCCCGCCCGGGCCTTCCATCATCTCGCCATTGGGACTGTCGAACCGGGGGATACCCAGACGGCTGGCCGCCTCCAACGTTGCCCACGCGAGGGGTTGAGGCGTGGCCGGCTGTTCGACATGCACGGGGCCACCTGAACCACGCCGAGTGGCATCAGGGCTGCCTTGCCAGTTCTCGATCCTGCGGTAGTAATTGAGTACCGAATCGTAGCCCCAGGCCGGGTCGCCGGACTCGGCTGCGAAATAGTCCCAATCGGAGCGGTGCCCGCGCGACCAGACCATCACATTGATGCTGGAGCCACCGCCGAGTCCCTTACCCATGCTCAGGGATAGCCGTCGACCATTGAGGTGCCGATTGGGTTGCCCCTCGAATGCCCAGTCGCGCGTTGAACCCAGGTTCATCGGCCATTGCGCCGGTTCGACAACCTCAGGGCCCGAATACCCCTCGCCAGCTTCAATCAGCAAGACGCGTGCGCTTTGCTGATCGGCGAGACGGGCTGCGACCACGCAGCCCGACGTACCTGCACCGCACACAATGAAGTCATAGTGTTGATCACGCAGATGATTCATGCGCACGCTCCGTATCGATGCAGCGATTGAGTTTGCGGTTATCAGTGGCGTCATTTCCCTGCGATCATTTCTCGCCAACGCTGTGCACTGCCTTAAGAATCACTGCGGCGACCTCGGCCGGCTGTGACTGCTGGGGAACATGGCTGGTGTGCACCTCTGCCAGGGTGGCACCGATACGCTTGGCGGCAGAGCGCTGGACGTCGGGGTGGATCATCCGGTCTTCGGTGGCTAGCAGATACCAGGACGGTTTGGCCTTCCAGGACGCGACGGTCGTTTTATCGTCGAAGGCAGATGCCTTGATGGGACCTTGCGTGGCGGTCATGACGGCGGTCTGGGCTGCCGGGAGATCCTGGGCGAAGTCCTTGGCCATGCCTTCCGGCGTCAAATAGAGAAAACCGTTGGCGTCTGCCTTGATCTGACTGATGCCAGGGGGCGTGGGCGCGCCTTTACCTTGTTCGCCGCTGGTTTGCCCGGCCTCCGGCGCGAAGGCGGCGACATACACCAGCGCGCTGACCTTCGGATCGCCACCGGCCTCGGTAATCACGGTGCCGCCCCAAGAGTGCCCGACTAGAACCACCTTACCCTGCTGGTTACTCAAGACGCGGCGCGTAGCGGCAACATCGTCGGTAAGTGAGGTGAGCGGGTTTTGCACAACCGTAACGGCCACCCCTTGGGCTTGGAGCAGTGGCACCACTTTGGCCCAATCGGAGCCGTCGGCGAACGCGCCGTGTACGATCACCACGGAGGGCGTTGTATCCTGCGCATGACTGGCGCTTGCGATGAAGGTGCCGGCTAGGGCAAAGGCGACGGTAGCGATTTTCGATTTGAATGTTTTCATTGGATGAGCTCCTGTTCGGGAGTTCAAATTCTGCTGACTAGCCTGCAGTGTGGGCATCGGTCAATTATCCGACCCGGGGACATTTTTCATGGATAGTGTGTTGCAACTGGACATCTCCCTGGACGGGGCGCTGGCGACGATCGCCCAGATCGGTGACCTCAGCATGGGACAACCACTCGGTCATTCCCGGCGTGTTGCCGCACTGGCGCGGATGCTGGCGCGGGCTCGGCACGGCGACGGTGAGCACCTGAGGGTAGCGGAACAGGTTGCCTTGCTGCGCTGGTCCGGTTGCACCGCCAATGCCGAAGGCTTTGCGGATTTGCTGGGCGACGACGTCGATGGCCGCCGCGCGATGCTCGATTTGACGCTGGGCAATGAGCAAATGAACGCGGTGCATCAGGCAACCCCGCTTGCCGTCGTGCACTGTGAGGTGTCTGGAGCAATCGCCAAAACCCTCCAGCTCGGTGCCGCCGTCGAGGCAGGCGTGTGTCGCGTGTTCGAAACCTACGACGGCACTGGCCGGCCACTGGGCCTGACCCATGAGCACATTCCAGAGGTCGCCTATCAGGTAGTACTTGCAGGTGATCTGGACATTCTCCGTCGTGCGCACGGCCTGGACGCGGCGCTACGCTGGATCAGAGAGCAGTCGGATCGGCGCTACCCGGCGTCGCTAGTCTCGTTGCTTCTGGGGAACGCAAAGGACTGGCTGGCGGATTTGGAAACGCTTTCGAAAACGGTTGACCACGCGCATGAGCAGCGTTGTGTCTCATTGACGTTGGTGGGCGACATCATCGACTTGAAGCTCCCGTGGTTGGCAGGGCATTCGCGGCAGGTAGCGCATGTCGCCGTGGAAGCTGCACGCCTGTGGGGGCTGCGGGAGTCCACTTTGACAGAAATTGGCAAGTCCGCGCTCATCTACGGTCTCGGCCGGGCGGCCGTTTCGAACCACCTTTGGAATACCGCAGGGACGCTGCCATACGGCGCAGCAGAGCGGGTGCGCCTTGTCCCTTACTGGACGCAACAGGCGCTTAGGCCTATCACTGAACTGGCCGTACCCGCAGAGATTGCATCCCATGCCTATGAACGGCTCAACGGCAGTGGCTATTTTCGAGGCGTGGCGGGTGATGCGCTGTGTGCCGAGCATCGCCTGTTCGCCACATCGGTAGCCTGGGTCGCGCTAACGGAAGCCAGGCCATGGCGATCGGCCCACGGCGAAGCGGATGCAGCCAGGTTACTCAAACAGGATGCTGGCAGTGGCTTGTTCGACAACGATATTTGCGAAGCAGTAATTGCCGCCGCAGGGGGTGAGCGTCGCATGCGTCAACCGAAGGCTTCGGTACTCACGACTCGCGAGTGCCGCATCCTGCTGGAGATCAGCCGTGGCGCCAGCAACAAGCAGGTGGCGCGGCTGCTGGACATCAGTCCGAGTACGGTTCGCACGCACGTGGAAAGCATCTTTCGCAAACTGGAATGCTCGACCCGGGCAGCCGCTACCTTGAAGGGACTGACACTGGGGTTGATTGCCTGAGCCTGGTCCCGGTCATGCCTGGATCATGCGAGCCCGTCCTCGACGGCCTGACTGGCGCGTGCCAGGTCGATGAACGCCTTGGCTGCCGCGCAGGGGTTGCGGCGGTTCGGGTAGTACAGGCACAGCTTGTCTCTGGGCGGTGTCCAGTCTTCCAGAGTCCGCGCGAACAGTCCCGCGCGGATTTCGTCGCGAACGTCCTGCTCCATGAAAAAGCCGAGCCCCATGCCTTCCTGCACCGCAAGCTTGACCACGCTGGATTCATCCAGCGTAAGCGGCCCGCTCACGTCGAGACGAATCACTTCTGCGTCCCGCTCGAAATACCACGGGAAAATCGCCCCATTCGGTAGTCGAACGCGGATGCATTGATGCTGGAGCAGCTCGGATGGCGTTCGCGGTTTGCCGTGTTTTTCGAAGTACGCCGGCGAACCGACCACAGCGTACCGTTGCGGCTGGCCGAGAGGGATCACAATCATGTCATTGGGAACGAGGCTTGTTGAGCGCACGCCGAAATCGAAGCCGTCAGCAACGATATCCACCAGACGGCCTTCGGTCACGAGATCGATGTGTACTTTCGGATGATGCTTCAGGAATTCCATCACCAGTGGCAGGAGCGCCGATCGGGCAGCGCTGGCGAACGCATTGATACGCAGCGTGCCCGAGGGCCCGGCGTTATGTGATCGCACTGCATCGAGTGCAGTGCGCAAATCCTGCAAGGCTGGTCCCACCTGCTCCAGAAATATCCTGCCCGCTTCGGTAATGGCCACGCTACGGGTAGTGCGATTGAACAGCCGCGATTCGAGACGGGCTTCCAGTTGGGCAATGGTGTTGCTCAACGCGGTGGTGGAGACGCCGAGATCGATAGCGGCTTGCCGAAACGACCCCCTGCGTGCGACCGCGATAACAGCGTCCAGCTCACTGAGGCCTATACGATCTTGTGACATTTATTGTCCTGAATTTCGGGATAGGTCATAAAGTTAGTCCCAGTTGAGCAAACTATCCGTCAGGTAGCAAGATCGCTTCATACAACCGCATTCTGGAGAACGAACACATGACACCTCAGCTTCCCGACGTCGTGCAGACGTACTTTGCAGTCAGTAATGGTGGCGATGCAGCACAACTTGCGAGCTGCTTCTGCGCTGACGCCACGGTTTGCGATGAGAGAAAAACATACGAAGGAACAGCTGCCATCGAAGCCTGGCAACGGGAGGCACGCAGTGCGTTCATCTATCAGGTCCAACCACTGCAGGTCCTGCAAGGGCAGGGCAGACTGACGGTCATTGCGCACCTTGTTGGGAATTTCCCCGGTAGCCCGGTACAACTGAGTTACGTCTTCACGCTGGAGGGCGGTCGAATCCGTTCCCTGGAGATCACGCCATGCTGAATCTAGGTTTGACTGGCAAGCGGGTCTTGGTCACCGGTGGCACCAAGGGCATCGGCAAGGCTGTCGTCGAGTTGTTACTGGCCGAGGGCTCGAAGGTCATTACCTCGGCCAGGCAGGTGGACGTTGAAATACCGGGCGCTCTTCTGATTGCGGCTGATCTTTCGACCCGGGAAGGTTGTGACGTGCTGATCGCCGCGATCCAACAGCGGCTGGGGGGCGTGGACATAATGATCCATGTCCTGGGTGGTTCGTCGGCACCCGGCGGCGGTTTTGCTGCGCTGGACGAGGAACAGTGGCAACGAGAGCTCAGCCTGAATCTGTTGCCTGCGGTGCGCCTCGACCGCGCCTTGCTCCCGGGTATGCTGGAGCGCAAGGAGGGGGTCGTTATCCACGTCACCTCCATCCAGAGTCGGCTGCCACTGCCGGAAGCTACAACAGCGTACGCGGCGGCCAAGGCCGCACTTTCGACGTACAGCAAAAGTTTATCGAAAGAGGTTTCGCCCAAAGGCATCCGCGTGGTTCGGGTTTCGCCGGGCTGGGTTGAAACCGAAGCGTCGGTCGCATTAGCCGAGCGACTCGCGCAGGAGGCAGGTACTGACTATCAAGGTGGTAAAGAGATCATCATGAAAGCACTTGGAGGTCTCCCACTCGGCCGCCCGTCCACGCCTTCCGAAGTTGCTGACCTGATCGGTTTCCTGGCTTCGTCGCGAGCAACATCTATCACGGGAAGTGAGTTTGTGATCGACGGCGGAACGGTACCAACGGTTTAGCCGTCTGTTTGCAGGAAGGCGCAAAATACTGCCATAGCGGCCATCGTTTGGCAGCACGCATACCGGCGGCTACTACAAAGCACGCCAGCGCTTGCCGGTTGAAATAGTCTCCAGCTTGGTTCGACGCAGCAGCCATCTGATCAGCGCGCACTGCGCTGATACGCAACTGTGGATGGAAAGACCGGTTCGCCTGGCCGATGACACGACGATACCTGCGTCCTGCGCCTAACCGGGGGCCATTTCTCGCAGCAACGCGGCTCGCGATGAAACGGCAACAGACCCTAGAGCTGAAAGCGCGAGATGTTCTCTCGCAATGTCACGCTGGTGCGTGCCAATCCTTCGCTTTCCTGCTGAGCGCTGCGGAAGGCTGCAGCGGATTGCTCGGCGCTTTCGCTGACGGTCACGATGCCCCGGCTGATCTGCTCGGCAACGGTACTCTGCTGCTCGGCGGCAGCGGCGATTTGGTGGTTCATGCCGTTGATCCGCTCGATCATGGTGACGATCGTGCTCACCGCTTCACCGGCCTCGGAAACACCGGACACCGACTGCGCGCTGGAGCGCTTGCAGCGTTGCATATGCTGCGAGGTCTCGTCGGCAATTTTCTGCAGACTGGCGATCAGCCCCTCAATCTCTGAGGTGGCCTTCTGGGTACGCTGTGCCAGGCTGCGCACCTCGTCGGCTACCACCGCGAAGCCGCGTCCGGCCTCGCCAGCACGGGCAGCTTCGATGGCTGCATTGAGGGCCAGCAGGTTGGTCTGGTCGGCCACCGACTTGATCACTTCAAGCATGCTGCCGATATTGCCGGTTTCATTCTTCAGCCGGCCCATGGCCATGTTGGACTGTTCGATTGTCTCGGCCAGCTCGCCGATCATGTTGACGGCATCTTTGGCCTTCTGCTGGCTGTACAGGGCCGCGCTATCGGCCTCGCTGGCGGCACTGGCGGCGGATTCGGCATTGCGCGCGACATCCTGCACGGTGGCGGCCATTTGGTGAACGGCGGTGACAATCTGCTCGACCTCGCACTGTGCCATGGCCACGCTTTCGGCGTTTCTCAGGCTCGACTGGCTAAGCTCCTGGCTGGATTGGGCCACGGTCTGTGAGGACAGGTTTACGCCCCTGGTCATGTCCCGCAGGCTCTCCTGCATGCTCAGCAGGGCGGCCATGATGCTGGCTTGTGGTGGCTCAAGCGTGCGCCCGCTGGCGCGCAAATCGCCCTGGGCAACCCGTTGGGCGAGCTGGTTGAGTTCACTCGGTTCGGCACCCAGCGCGCGCAGCAGGTTGCGGCTGATGACGTAGCCCAGTACCGCTGCGAGTAAGACGGCCAGCGCAGTAATGGCGAGCAGCAGGTTGCGTTGTGACAGATAGTTTGCGTCATTTTCGCTGACCTGCCGGTCTGCTTTCTGGTTGGTGTAGCGCAGGTATTCGCCAATTGCCTGGGTCAGCTCGGCCAGTAAGGGGGTGCACTGCTCGCTGACCATGCGCAGGGCCTCGTCGTTTTCACCCTTGAACAGGTGTTCGGCAATGGTGTGCGCTACCGGTTTGTAGCGGCTCTCGACCTGCTCGATGGTTGAGAACAGTTCACGTGCCTTGGGCGACACATCACCATGGCTATCAATTGCCTGGCGTAGCGCGGCGAGGCTGCTGGTCACCATTTGTTCGTTGACGGCAATCGCGCCCCGCTGCTGTCCTCTCTCGGTGACATTGCTGTTCAAGGCGATGTTACGCAGGGCAATCGCGCGCTGGGCGGCGGCGTCGTTCAGTGTGTTGGCCAGGCGGGTGCGTGCATCAACGCCATTAACGTAGAGGAAAAATTCCTTATTGCTGTTAGCCAGGGCGTACAGCGAGATAGCGGCAATCAGCAACATAAACGCGAGCAGGCTGGCATAGCCGGCATAGAGACTGGTCCGTGTCGAGAGCCGGGGAGTGTGCGATGGCATATGATGTACCTGCGTAATGGGAGGAGCAATTAGAGGCACCTGCAAGGGTATGTATTCGCCCTTGGTCCGCATCCTGCGCAGGTATTCTTTTGTTCGACGGCCACGGGTAGCCGCGTTATTTCCTGGTCAGTTGAAACTTGTACAGGTTTTTATGTTTGTACAAGTCTTGTACAACTATATTGGGATGATGTCGTCATGACATCATGCAATCCCGATGAACGGTCAGTAACCTCCGGTTTCCGGCATTGACGTAAAATCGCCACCCCAAAAAATTCAGCTTGAATAGCGAGAAGGTGCTTCGATGCAACGGGTGATGATTGTTGGTCAACCTGGGTCTGGCAAAAGCACGTTGGCGCGTAAGCTTGGTCAGCTCACGGGCTTGCCGGTCGTTCATATCGACACTATCCACTGGCAGCCAGGTTGGAGAGAACGAAGCCGGGACGAGAAGACGCAGCTTTGTCTTGAGGTCGAGGCCCGTGATTGCTGGATATTCGAAGGTGGTCATTCAGCCACTTGGGACAACCGGATGGCCCGTGCAGATGTCTTGATATGGATTGATCGTTCGGCGACGCTTCGATTCTTGCGCGTACTGCGCAGAACGCTGCTCCAACGCGGTCAGTCGCGGCCTGACTTGCCGCATAACTGCCCCGAACTGCTGGCGAACCTGCCGGAGTTTTTTAGATTCATGTGGCGGACGAAAAAATCAGCGCGCGCAAAAATGCAGCAACTCGTCGCAACTGCGCCCTCGGCTTGCCGTGTGGTTTATCTGCGGTCTAATCGGGATACTAGGATTTTTCTCGCGAGCATTGGACATTCTACTGGCCAGACTCCCTGAGCAGTGCGTACCGATCCTGGTGACGGATGCCGGATTTCGTCGTCCCTGGTTCCAGGCCGTCGAAGCCAAAGGCTGGTAATACCGCTTCTGGCCGGAAACTGCACCTCGTGAACAACGGCGTCTGCCAGAAAATGGGAATTAGAGTAGGCGACATAAATCCGCACCACTGCCATGTTCCAGATATCTGTTTATAGCCAGCAGCAACGTTCCCATGAGCGGGCTGTATGAGAAAACCGAGTCCGCTTTGCGGGCCAAAGACGGTGCGGCCTTCTGGGCTGCGCTCGTCGGCGTCGACGCACAAATTACCGCGCCACTTTTGGCGAAGCTGCTGCTGGAAGACTGGCATGAAGAGCATGAAGACATCGTTTTCGAGTTGGGGTTAATCGGGGAAAACTGCGCGACGTCTGCGATTACGGAAGCCGCGCAGAAAAATTTCGATCACCTGATCAGTTGGGGCAACCTGGAAGAGTTCCAGCGCAAGTGCGCTTATGCATTAGCGCGTATTGGCCCTAGCGATTCAAAGGTAGCTTTGGAACTCATGACACAGCAGCTCGACCCTGGCCTAAGCAAGTACGCTGAGGAAGGTCTAAAGCATTGGCCGATGCGGGTCAAAAAGCGGGGTTAGCGAGCCGGTTTGTTTTATGCCTCTCGCCAAGGACCGCAATCGGCCAAACATTACTGGTCGTCACGCTGAGGTGTGGCAATGCTCTTCAAAATAGGCGTCGCCTTGAGGGTAAAGGCCGCTCAATACCCTTCCATAAACAGCACAGCCTCCAATTGGCGGGCGTTGTAGGCCACGTCAGATCGTGCGTTAAGCGCCTGCACAATGGACGCGACTAGACGATTTGCCTCGAGCTGCGCTGGCCATGACATATATGCATTGCGCCACACGGTACGAGTCGCTCGTGGCCGACTACCGCCACGTCCAGCAATCAGGCCTAGGTTGGGATACTGCGTCTTGAAGGAATCGAGCTCGACGTCATCGAACACTGCCTCAGCAATAGCCACCAATGCGGTGGCTACACGCGAGTCATAGATCACAAAGTCGTCTGGGTAAAACATGGCGTACAGCTTCGTCCATGCACTGTTCATCGCCGCTGGGTTCTGAGCGTTGTGATTAGCCGCACGTTGCAGGTTGGCGACCACGGAATCGGCATCCTGTGTGGGCAGGCGCACCCCGCCCCACTGGCAGATAGACGCGAATAACGCCAACACCGCGTCGGCATTACCGGCAAGGTCAAGACTTAGCCCCTGAGCCTGCGCAATAAACCCCTGCAGTACTTGCTCAGTAGCTACAAAATTCACTCCCGGGGAGGGCCAGAAGTAGCTGCTCAATCGAGCATCCAGTCCCTGGGCTGCCTGGGCTGGGTATACCTTCCGGCGGCGGCGATCGTAGATTTGAAAGGGTTCATGTTCAAGGTAGAAAGCAAAGCGCGCTTCCCAGGGGCTCAAGTTATCGCAACGCAGGGGCGTCTCGGCAGCCGGCTCGACTTCAGCGGTCAGCTCCTGCGTTTCGTCCAGGCCAAGCAATTCATACAACCCGTCGGCGACACGCCGGTAACGCGCCACTTGGCCGTTGCGCGCCCAGTAACCGGTGTGCTCACACAGGTTTGCCAGCTGCGTATTGATTGTGTTGGCGGCAAAAAAGTCTAATCCCACGCGATAGCGTTCGTTGGCATCGGTGGGGCTTAAATAGACCCTGCGGCCGCTGGTTTTAAGGTCTACCGCGCGGAAGTGTAGCGGTAGCGCGCCGGCGTGGATTTCAAGGGCGATTGCGTCGTGCAGGGCCATTAGGTATTCCAAATGCTGGGGATTAGAGGTTTTCCGTTATAGCGATAGGCTACTCGGCGTAGGGGGCGTAATCCAGTGTGGTAAACGTGCGGCTAAGACTTCAAGCAGGGCTGCGCTTAAGCTCAAGCGCCTTGCGTTCGCCCCCATTTAATAAGTCAGTAATCCGACCAATAAGCCTGGAGGCCTAGTGGCTATTCACTAACATCGTTCAGCCGGTAGGGCGTGGCAACAACAGAGCGTGAAGATAAAGTTCAGCGGCGTCGTGCCGATACATTGACGACTATCGCTACGCACTCAGGGATCTCTAACGAGAACCTTGAGGACGTTGGGAGTCATGGCTGGAAAGTTAATTACACCTAATCATTAGACATATGGACGCCATAATGAAACGGATTGAGCGGGACTTCGTTACGCTGTTTAACTACCTCTGGTACAAGGATTTTCCCGTTACTGAAACAGCCGGCCTGGCGAATCGGGCCAACTGGACGATTCATATGGGCCTCGTAATTCGGCAATGTGCCAACCTGCTGGGCGCACGGGCGCTTTTCGAATCGGGCGGGCGTACCGATGCGGTGGTGCAGTACTCCGAAAAGGATATTTTGACCTTCGTGGAATGGGAGTGGAAGCGTGCCCACACGGACATCAACGAAATCGAAAAACTGTATAGCAAGGCCGGTCAGGCAGCCTTTCAGACGTTCATTGGCTACAGCCGTGTAGAGGACATTCAAAAGGCTTTGGACCAAACGTTGAACAAATGGATCGATGCTAAAAGCCCCTTGATTTATTTTCTTATTACCTACGATGTGGTTAAAGGCAACCGTCACTTCGTTGATCTTGTGACCTACCAATTTACAAAAAACCGCTGCAAGAAAATACGCAGTCAGCCGGCGCTACCCTGGATGGTGAATCGCAAGAAGTTCATCGCCGCTGAGGAAAATACATAAAACCTAAAAAACTTCGGAACTGTTGCCGATCAGCATTTCCCTGCTGGCCTCATCGGCAATTCCGAGCAACGTGGTGGAGGCCGAATGGGGGCTCACCACAGCAGCGCTTCAACTTCGTCGTACTTATCCGCCAACTTGAGGAAGGTGTTCGCCCAGCCACTGCTGAGGCTGAGTTCTTGCAGGGGGCCGGTGACGGCGAACACAACCGCCACATCCAGCCTGTTGGGCGAACCACCTGATTTGAGCACGCTGATCAAGCCCAGCAATTCCCCCTTCGCTTGTGCCTCGTCTTCCCAGCTTGACCAGCAGAAGTCGTTGTCTGGAAGGCCGATCAGTTCTATCGCGGCTTCGAGGACGTGGATGAGGCTTTCAATCGGGGTCTCACGATTGATTCCTTCTTGAAGCAATTGCCGTGCACGGCCCAAATTCATTGGGGCTGCCCTTCATTGTGGAGGAAGTTGAACAGCATAGAGAAGATCGGGCGCCGGCCATAGATGCAAGAGGTCGCCGAGTCTTTGCATGGGCTGAGACGACTCGGCGACCCTTTGTGAGTGACGCGTCTAGTTAACGGCCGCCTCCGGCTCCATCAACTTATCCACCAACAAAACCCCCAACTCACTCAGTTGATGAATCGCCAACGCCACATCCCGCTGCTTCCCCGTCAGCTCATCCGATAGGTCCAGCAACAACGCAGTCACCGAAGAAAAAGTCTCATAGCTATTGGCAATCAGCACTTCACTGCTGACATCGTCCGCAACGCTGAACAACGTCGTCGAAGGTGGAGGAGGCGGCCCTGGCGGTTCGGCGCCCGCGTTGAGGTAGTGATCAATCGCACGATGCGCCGCCTGATTCAGTTTCAGGTCGGGGCCGTTCGGAGGGTTAGGCGTGACTTTGTACATAACGGAATTTCCCTGTCAGAGCCGACACCGTTTCGCTACTAAACGAAAGGGTGGCAGCTGTACGCAGGTTAGTAGACCGGGGAATTCCGCAAAGCCGGCGCACCCGAAGGTGCCCTGCGCACAGCCGCCATCAAGCACAGACGGGAAGTCTGGTGGATGAAGCTTGTGCACTAAGCGAAATTCGACCACGGGCTACTAAACCCGATCACTGAGTTGTCAGCGACCGGGCCACCTTAGAGACGCCCACTCAAGCGCACAAGCCGGCGGATTCTGACGCAACTGTAGGCAACGGAGCAAGGCGCTGCAGCTTGCTGTAGGACATGTCCACAAGGTAGGCGCGAGCTTGTTTGCGAAGAAGCTTGGAGCGCCGCGTGAAACCAGAGTCGGCGTTATCGTTGACGTTTTTCGCGAGCAAGCTCGCTCCTACATAGGGTTGCGCTGATTACTGGAGGTTCTTGTCCAGGAACGCCCGTATAACCGGAATGATCTCCTTGCCATGGGTTTCAAGCGCAAAGTGCCCGGTGTCATAAAAACGAACATCCGCCTTGGGAATATCGCGCTTCCATGCCTCGGCGCCGGCCGGCAGGAAGAACGGGTCGTTCTTGCCCCACACCGCGAGCAGCGGTGGCTGGTACTGGCGGAAGTACGACTGGAAGGCCGGGTACATCGCTACGTTGGAGGCGTAGTCCAGCACCAGGTCGAGCTGGATGTCGGCATTGCCTGGCCGGGATATTTGCAGCCCTTCCAGCGTGTAGCCATCGGGTGAAACCGAGCTTTTGTCGGCCACGCCTTCCAGGTACTGCCACTTGATCGAGGCAGGGGTTGGGAAGTCGTGCAGGGCGTCACGGTTTTGTTGGGTCGGGGCGTGCCAGTAGCGTTGGATGGGGGCCCAGCCGTCGCCCAAGCCTTCTTCGTAGGCGTTGCCGTTTTGGGAAATGATCGCGGTCACTCGCTCCGGATGGGCGACGGCCATGCGCCAGCCTACGGGGGCGCCGTAGTCGTGGACCATCAGCGCGTATTTATCGAGTTTGAGCTGTTCGGTGAACTGGCCGATGGTCTTCGCCAGCTGGCTGAAGGTGTAGGCGTATTCGCCGCGCGGCGGGGCTTCGGTGAAGCCAAATGCCGGCAGGTCCGGCGCGATGACGTGGTAGCGGTCGGCAAGCTCGGGCATGAGTTCGCGGAACATGAAGGATGAGCCGGCGAAGCCGTGCAGCAGCAACACGGTCGGCGCGCTGGGGTCGCCCGCCTCGCGGTAGAACACCTTTACGTCACCGACCTGCTCGTAGCGGTAATGCACTGTGTTGTCTGCATGGGCCGTGCCGCTGATCAGCAAGGAGGCGGTGAGCCCGGCAGCGGCAATGGCGTTGGACGTGGTCATGGTGTGGCTTCCTTTGTAACCGTTAAAGTTGGTGTTTGAAGGTTATGCCTGGATTTGGTAACCTGTCAAACATATTTTATTGGTTACAGGCTGCCCATGAATCCGAACAGCACTGCTTCAGGCGCACTTTTTCTGGCTGACAACCTTGCCCTCGATTTCATCAACTCCGAGTACGGGGTGGGTGATCAGCGCCATGACTGCTTCGTCGATGATCACAGCGTTATGAGCTGGCTGACCCAAGCGGGGCTGTTGCCCGAGCAGGTTGACCCGAAGGCGCCGAATGGGCTGCTGGCCCTCGCTCGCACGCTTCGCGCGAGTTCAAGGGCGGTGGTGAATGCGGCAATGACAGGCGTTCCCGTCGATCTTGCGGTGATCAACCAGGTGCTTGAAGCGGGTCGCCCGGTGAGCAGGCTGGAATGGGCGCAGGAGCAGAAGGCATTTCGGCTTGCCACGCATCCTCGGGACAGCAGCCCGGCCAGCCTGCTTGGGCCGGTGGCCGAGTCGCTGGTGGGCTTGGTCACGAACGATAAGTTTGAATTCGTCCGCCAGTGCGAGGCCCATGATTGCGTGCTGCTGTTCCATGACCTGAGCAAATCACACCGCCGCCGCTGGTGCAGCATGGCGACCTGCGGCAACCGGATGAAGGTGGCGGCGTTTCGTTCCAGGAATAAACCTTGAGTCGCTAGGGGGGCAGTTTTTCTTTGATTGAACTTGGTATTGCTCAGCATTGCCCCATAACTATCCCTGTCTCCATTAACCGCAAGGACAGACCATGACCAACCCAACCGAAACCGCCATCCTCGCCGGCGGCTGCTTCTGGGGCATGCAGGACCTGTTGCGACGCTACCCCGGCGTGCTGCACACGCGCGTCGGCTACACCGGTGGCGATGTGCCGAATGCTACCTACCGCAACCATGGCAACCATGCTGAAGCGATTGAGATCGTGTTTGACCCGGCGGTGATTTCCTACCGGCAGATCCTTGAGTTCTTTTTCCAGATCCATGACCCGAGCACGCCGAATCGTCAGGGCAATGATCTTGGGCCAAGCTATCGTTCGGCGATTTACTACCTGAGCGAGCAGCAAAGGGATATTGCCGAAGATACCGCGGCTGACGTGGATGCCTCCAAGCTGTGGCCTGGGCCTGTGGCCACGGAAATTGAGCCCGCCAGGGAGTTTTGGGAGGCGGAGCCGGAGCATCAGGATTATCTGGAGCGGATACCGAACGGGTATACCTGCCACTTCGTCCGGCCGAATTGGAAGTTGCCCACGCGGGCTTGAACGTGAGTAGCGTCGGGTAGGGAAGGTCAACGGCGGCAATCCAGATCCGCCTATAGCCCCCAGGTTATGGCCATTTAGGCACAGCGCTGGTTGCCGCTGCGTCTTCTGCTTGTGCAGCGATCATGTCATCTGCACTGGAGCGCGCCTGAGTAGATGAAATACACCATATGCGTACGCCATAGAAGGCTGAAGGCCCGGGAACATCGCTGTTTTATCATCACTGCCTACGTCCTTGTCGTTAGGCAAATGCCATGGCCTTTCAGGTATGAATGGCCACGTCCGGTTGACTCAAATCCCTTCCTGCTCCATCAGCCTGGCCGACAGCGCTTTCAGCTTCAAATAGGGACCTGTGAAGCGCGTGCCCCCATCCAGTGGGGTGAGCGTGATCCGCTCTGAATCGCACCGATGAAATGGGGTGAACATGCGTTTGTTCGGGTAGTAAACGCCTTCCGGCGTCTTGGAATACTTCAAGGCGAGCATCGCGTTTTGCAGTGCAGTGGGGCTGATATGCCTGGCAATGCTCGACTCGGAAAGTGCTGCGTCGTGGTACATCCTGTACATCGCCCCTATGCATCCACCCAGGGTGCCGCCATAGAGGACGTTGCTCTTGAATGTGTCGGTTATGCCGACGCTTTGTGCAACAAACAGCATAAGAGCCGTCGTTACAAAACAGAGGAGGGCGCTTTCCAGCAGTGCCAATGCCTTGTAAGGGTCTACGGCCAGTTGGTCTTTGAGCTTAAGTCGTGTGATGGCCGTGTCGGCGTGTTTTGGCGCGTGGGTGTCAAGCGGTTTCAAGCGTTACCCCTCCTGGGTTGAGTCTTCCTGATCGAGAACGGCTCGCATTTTACGCAAAGTGAAGCGGCTGTGCAGGACGTTTTCTTTGGGCTTCATCTCTATCGTTTGCCGCCTCAGCTTGCCCCCGATGGCGGAGTGTCAGCCACCGTGATAGCGGGCGAATGCGCAGGTGCTGAGGAATGGTGAAGGTTAGACACAGGCGCTATTAGACACAGGCGCTAATAGTATCGATCGGCTGCTTATGCGAGCGGTGGACTAGGATTTTTCTTCCGGAGTGTTCCGGACTCACATGCCGATCCTCGATCTTGATACCTCCGGTACCAGCATCTATGAAGCGTCGCGCTTCCTCGATAGCCCGGAAACCATCAGCGCTTATCTGGCGCAGAGCATGAAATCTCAAGACCCGCAGGTGCTCATGAAAGCGCTTGCCGAGGTCGCCAAGGCCCAGGGCGTGAACAAGGTGGCGGAGTCTGCGGGGGGTAATCGCGAGAGCCTATATAAGACGCTGAAAGGCGGTTCTAAAACGCGTTATGAGACGATTCAGAAGTTGATGCTGGCGTTAGGCGTGGAAATGACTGTGCAGCCGATTGCGGCGGTGGCAGTCAAGAAAACGGCAAGTGCAAGGCGGGCTGGGGCCGGGAAGTCCTGACGCGCGGTTTAGCGAGCGACCACAACCCTTGAAAAATACCGAGGCCCCCCTGTGGGAGGGGGCTTGCTCCCGATAGCGGAGTGCCAGTCGATATATGTCTGGCTGACACACCGCAATCGGGAGCAAGTCCCCTCCCACATTGGATTGATTGTGCTCTGGAGACCGAGCCGCCCCCAGAACCCAGCGCTTCAGCGCACCAGGCAAGGCTGTTTGTTGTTATAACGCCAGCCCGGAATCAAGAACTGCATCGCCACGCTGTCATCCCGTGCGCCGAGGCCCATGCCTTTGTACAGTTCGTGGGCCTTGGCCACGGCGTCCATGTCGATGTCCACGCCCAGGCCCGGTTTGGCTGGTACCTTCACATAACCGCCTTCGATTTTCAGCGGTTCGCGGGTCAGGCGCTGGCCGTCCTGCCAGATCCAGTGGGTGTCGATGGCGGTGATGTCGCCTGGGGCGGCGGCGGCCACTTGGGTGAACATGGCCAGAGAAATATCGAAGTGGTTGTTGGAGTGCGAGCCCCAGGTCAGGCCCCACTCATTGCACATCTGCGCCACGCGCACCGAGCCTTGCATCGTCCAGAAGTGCGGGTCGGCCAGGGGGATGTCCACCGATTGCAGTTGGATCGCGTGGCCCATTTCGCGCCAGTCGGTGGCGATCATGTTAGTGGCGGTTTTCAGGCCCGTGGCGCGGCGGAATTCGGCCATGACTTCGCGCCCCGAGTAACCGTTTTCGGCGCCGCACGGGTCTTCGGCGTAGGCGAGCACGTGGTGCTGATCGCGGCACAGGCGGATGGCTTCTTTCAATGACCAGGCGCCGTTGGGGTCGAGGGTGATGCGCGCATCGGGGAAGCGTTCGGCCAGGGCGGTGACGGCTTCGATCTCTGCGTCGCCGCTCAATACGCCGCCCTTGAGCTTGAAGTCGTTGAAGCCGTATTTGGCTTTGGCGGCTTCGGCCAGGCGCACCACGGCCTCGCTGGTCAGGGCTGTTTCATGGCGCAGGCGAAACCACTCGTCCTCGTTGTCGGCTTCGTTGCGGTAGGCCAGGTCGGTGGCGCTGCGGTCGCCGACGTAGAACAGGTAGCCGAGCATTTTCACCGCATCACGCTGCTGGCCTTCGCCGAGCAGGGCGGCCACCGGCACTTCGAGGAACTGGCCCAGCAGGTCGAGCAGGGCGGCTTCCATGGCGGTGACGGCATGGATGGTGATGCGCAGGTCAAAGGTTTGCAGGCCGCGGCCAGCCGAATCCCGTGAGGCGAAGGTGCTGCGCATCTGGTTGAGGATGCGCTGGTACTGGCCGATGGGTTGGCCGATCACCAGGCTGCGGGCGTCTTCCAGGGTTTCGCGGATGCGTTCGCCACCGGGCACTTCACCGACGCCGGTGTTGCCGCTGCTGTCCTTGAGAATCACGATGTTGCGGGTAAAAAATGGCCCGTGGGCGCCGCTCAGGTTGAGCAGCATGCTGTCGTGGCCGGCGACGGGGATGACCTGGAAATGGGTGACGACGGGAGTATTCATGGCAAGTTCCTGGATAGGCTCAAAGAGGTTTGCTGACGGCGGCGCTCGTTGGCGTCACGCTTGGCGAAGTCAAAGCGGCGGAGGGGGCGGTCTTGGCAAAGAACACCAGAATCGCGGCGAGCACCGACGTGCCGGCCAAACCGTAGAGACCACCCTGGATCGAACCGGTGGTCTGCTCCAGAAAGCCAAAGGTGGTCGGCGCGACGAAGCCACCCAGGTTGCCGATGGAGTTGATCAAGGCGATCACGGCAGCGGCGATGCGCACATCCAGGTAACCCTGTGGGATCGGCCAGAACAGCGAGGACGCCGACTTGAACCCAATGGCCGCAAAACAGATTGCCACGAACGCGAAGATCGGCCCGCCGGTGGTGGACATGAACATGCCCGCCGCCGCAATCAACAGCGCCGCCGCGACCCAGGCCTGCTGGAACTTGAATTTGCCCGACAGCGTCGCGAAGGCATACATGGCGATGATCGAGATCAGCCACGGGATCGAGTTGAAGAAGCCGACCTGCACATCGCTCAGGTCGCCCATCTTCTTGATGATGCTCGGCAGCCAGAACGTCGCCGCGTAGATCGTCAGTTGAATGCAGAAGTACAGGGCGCAGAACAGCAGGATCTGGCGGTCCTTGAGCAGCTTGCCGATGGTCGGCTTGATGCTGGTCAGGGCTTCCCGCTCGCGCTGTTCCTGGTCGATGGCGTTGACCAGAGCGTCCTGTTCTTCGCGGGTCATCCACTTGGCGTCGTGGGGCTTGGAATCGAGCCAGAACCACACGAAGAAACCGATCACCACCGAGGCCAGGCCTTCGATGGCGAACATCCATTGCCAGCCGTGGAAGCCAAATCCTTCGATCTGCAGCAGTGCGCCTGACAGCGGGCCGGAGATCAGCGAGGCCACCGCCGAGCCACTGAGGAAAATCGCGATGGCTTTGCCGCGCTCAACCCCCGGTAGCCAGCGCGTGAAGTAGTAGATCACCCCAGGGAAGAAGCCGGCTTCGGCCACGCCCAGTAGAAAGCGCAGGATGTAGAAGTGGGTTTCGTTCTGGATGAACGCCATCAGCGTGGCGACGACGCCCCAGGTGAACATGATGCGGGTCAGCCAGATGCGCGCGCCGACCTTTTGCAGCAGCATGTTCGAGGGCACTTCAAAGAGCGCGTAGCCAATGAAGAACAGCCCGGCGCCAAACCCATAGGCGGCAGCGCCGATGCCCAGGTCAGTTTCCATGTGCGTGCGCACAAAGCCGATATTGACCCGGTCGATGTAGTTGAGGATGAACATGATCACGAACAGTGGGAGCACATGGCTCTTCACTTTTCTCACGGCTTGCGCGAGGACCGAATCACTGTCTGGTGTGGCAGATGCATGGCTTGAATTGTTCACAATTCAAAACTCCCCCTGATTATTTTTATGCGGGTTTGCGTGTCTTGTTGATAGACATCATACAAGTTGATTTCTGGAGTTCGCAATGCGGTGATGATGTTTTTGTGTTTATAAGAGCCAGTATTTAGTGCTTTTTTGGTTATTTTGCAGGTTGGGGTGGGGTTTTAAAGATGGTTGAGAGGGCTTTTGAAAGGGTGGCGCTGGCGGCCATTAATGTTGGTTGTCATACAAGTAGGGCGCTTTTTTTCACTCGCACCCCAACCTGTAGGAGCGAGCTTGCTCGCGAAAAACGTCAACGATAATGCGGGCAGCCTGGATAAACGCGGCGCCCTCAGGTTCTTCGCGAGCAAGCTCGCTCCTACAGTGGGGTTACGCCGTGGGGCGGGATGTTAAGCTCCCTCCTGCCCAACCCCGTGGATTCGTAACTATGCCCATTGAAAACGGCCCCCCCGTTCGTAGACGCTCCAACAACCTGGCCCAAGGCGTGCTTGACGCCCTGACCCAGCGCATCCTGCTTGGGCAGTTGAAGCCGGGTGAAAAGCTGCCGTCCGAATCCACCATCGTGCTTGAGCATGGGGTGAGCCGTACCGTGGTGCGCGAGGCGCTGTCCAAGCTGCAAGCCTCGGGGCTGGTGGAGACGCGCCATGGCATCGGCACCTTCGTGCTGGCGCAACAGGCCCAGCAAGGTTTGCGCCTGCATGTGGACACCGTCGCCAGCGTGCGCAACATGCTCGAGCTGCGCCTGGGCCTGGAGGTGCAGGCAGTGGCACTGGCCGCCGTGCGCAGGACCGACGAGCAGCTTGCCCACATGCGCGCCGCGCTGGACGACTACCAGGCCTCGCTGGCCAACAACGACAGCTGTGTGGAAGAGGACAAGCGTTTCCACCAGTTGATCGCCGAAGCCACCGGCAATACCTTCTTCACCGAGATCATGCTGCACCTGGGCAATGCGATGATTCCGCGTACCCAAGTGAAAGGCGCCGAACGTGGCGGGGCGGACTTCGCCAAGCTCGGGCAATTGGCGAACCTGGAACATGAGGCGATCTTCAACGCAATCAGGCGCCAGGACCCGGACGCGGCGCGGGCGGCGATGGTGTTGCATCTGACCAACAGCCGGGATCGATTTTCCGGCGAATAAAAAGGAACACAGGTTGAACGAACACACCTTGTCCATGCGCCTGGAGCGCGTGGCGGCGCATGTGCCGATGGGCGCGCGGCTGGCCGATATCGGCTCGGACCACGCCTACCTGCCGGTGGCCTTGATGCGCCGTGGCGTGATCGAGGCCGCGGTGGCGGGCGAGGTGGCGATCACGCCGTTCCAGGCGGCCGAGCGCACCGTGCGGGAGAACGGCCTGGAGCAGCACGTTACGGTGCGCCTGGCCGATGGTCTGGCGGCGATAAAGCCGGCAGACGCGATCACCGCGATCAGCGTCTGCGGCATGGGCGGCGAAACGATCCGCGACATCCTCGAAGGCGGCAAGGCCCACCTCCGCGGTCACGAACGCCTGATCCTGCAACCCAATGGCGGCGAACAACCGTTGCGTCACTGGTTGATGGAAAACGGTTACACCCTCCTCGATGAAGAGCTGCTGCGGGAAAACCGTTTCTACTACGAAATCATCGTCGCCGAACGCACCACGCCGGTGATCTACAGCGCCGAACAACTGTACTTCGGCCCCCTGCAGATGCAGGCGCGCAGCCCGGTGTTCCTGGCCAAGTGGCAGCGCATGCTGCGTCAGAAGCAGAAGACCCTGGCCAGTTTCGAGCATGCGCGGCAGGCCGTGCCGGAAGATAAGGTCGCGGAAATTGCACGGCAGGCAAGATGGATTACTGCGTTACTGGCTGGATAACACTTCTTCCCGATGACGGCCCTTCAAGTTCTCCCCGTACGCGGCCGATAGGATGCTTGTGATTGAGGGCGTTTTGGAACGTACCTCGGTCAGTCGTCTCCGGCGGTGACAGCGGCCTTGTCGCTACTGAGTGCTTTTGCCCCATTTTCGCGCACGCGAGGTGGGGCGTTCGTGCAGCGAACGCCCTGTTTCGGGGCTGGGTGTGAGCGGCCCGTATCTTGCTAGAGCCTTACCAATCAATGACATGGCATTTTGCTTTCATTTATTTCAAGGCTTCGCCCAGCGGTGCGCCGGGTGGGTTGTTTTCGGGAGTGGTCGGACATGCACAGCTTTTTATCACCTGGTATCCGCCTGCTCGGACGTTTCGGCTTCGCGCGCAAGTTCCAGGTTCTGTTTTTCCTGTTCATGCTCCCCTTGGCCGGAAGCCTGTGGATGATCGGCCAGGACTATCGCGACAAATTAAGCGTGATTTCCGCTGAGCAGTCCGGTCTTCGTCAACTATTGGCCCTGGATGCGCTGGACGGCCAACTGAGCGCCCAACGTAACCTGGCTGCGCGCTGGAAGGCGGCGGACATCCTGCATGCCCCGACGCCAGCGGCGAAGGCGGCGATGGATAAGGTCGATGCCAATTTCCCGGTGATCCTGCAAAGCCTGCAAGCTCTCGGTGATGCTTTGAAAACCCAGAGCGCCGGCGCTGATGTCCTGGCCCGCTTCGAGGCGTTGCAGGCCACGGTCAAGGGCATGGACTCGGCGTCCCTGCGCACCGTTGGCTGGTGGCCGGATGGCTACGACCGCTTCACCGCTGCGCTGACGGCGATGCAGGCCCTGCGCGAACAGATCACCCTCGACGCCGGCCTGATCCTCGACCCCTGGTTGGAAACCTACATGCTCATGCAGATCGGCACCCAGCAAACGCCCGACCTGATCGAGCGCATCGGGCGGATGGCCAGTGTCGGGCAGTCCTCGATTTCTTCGGGGCAGTTCACCTTGCAGAGCCGTTTGCAGATGCGCGACCTGCGCAGCCGCATCGGCGATGCGCGGGATCAACTGGTCAAGGCTGCGGCTTCGCTCAAGGCCAAGCAGTACGCCGGCATGGAGCCGTGGACAGCGCAATACGACACCAGCCTGCAGTTGTTGGATAACGAACTCAAAGTGCTCGACGACGGCGTGTTCGGCGGCAGCATCAAGCTGGATACAGCCGGTTTCGAGCGCAGTATCGACGCCACGCTCGAGTCGCTCGGCGCGCTGCGCATTCGGTCGCTGACGTCGATGGATGCGCGCCTGGACTACTACCACGAGCACGCGAACACGCAATTCATACCGATGGTGGCGACGTTCAGCCTGTTGGCCCTGGCGGCGCTGTACCTGTTCATGTGCCTGCAAGCGTCCATCCGTCGCAGCGCCAGTGGCATCACCACGTTGGCCGAGTCCCTGCGCGACGGCAACCTGTGCGTGGCCGTGACGGTGGAAGGGCGCGACGAACTCGCGGCCATCAGTACCGCGCTGAACGTCGCGGTGGTGCAATTGCGCACCAGCCTGCTCGGCGTCAATCACGAAACCCAGCAGCTTGGCTCGGCGGTGCTCACCCTTAATTCGCAATCGGGCAGCACCCTCAGCGAAGTCGAGGACCAGCAGCACCAGATCAGCCAGATCGCCGCCGCCGCCACGCAGTTGGCCGCCACGTCCATGGGCGTCGCGCGCAGCTGCGAACAGGCCTCGGGCAGTGCCCAGCACACCCGGCGCATCGCCGAAGACAGCAGCCGCGACAGCCAGCGCACCACCGCCAGCATCCAGCAGCTCAACCAGCGCCTGACCGATACCTCGGACGCCTTGCAGCAGGTCAGCCAGCAAGGCCAGCAGATTCAATCGGTGGTGGACACCATTCGCGGCATCGCCGAGCAGACCAACCTGCTGGCGCTCAACGCAGCCATCGAAGCCGCCCGCGCAGGCGAGCAGGGCCGTGGCTTTGCGGTGGTTGCCGATGAAGTGCGCAGCCTGTCGCAACGCACCCAGGCGTCGACGGCGCAGATCGCCGGCACCGTCGACAGCCTGCGCGCCACGGTGAGCCAGGCGGTGACGCTGATGGGCGCCGCGTGCGAGCAGGCGTTGACCGATGCCGAGTCCGTCACCGGCCTGGGCACGCGCCTGGGCGAGATTGCCGGCGCGGTGCAGAACGTCACCGACACCCTGGCGCAAATCGCCACGGCGGTGGAGGAGCAGGCGGCGACGGCGGATGAAGTGAGCGGCAATATCCAGCAAGTCGACCAGGCCGCCGGGCGCCTGCTCGACGGCGCGCGCGCGGTAAACCGTGCGGCAGACACCTTGAGCAAAGGCAGCCAGGCGTTGAGTGATAACACCGCACGGTTTCGCCTGAGCTGAGGTCTGTAAACCCTCAAGATTCAACCCGGTGTGCGGGGGCGAGCCCGCTCCCACACGCTTCAACGCACCGGTGGCACTGACCGCATAGGTGCCGACCTTGTCGCTTTTCTCACCGGCCACCAGCAGCCAATGCCCGTTGGGGGGAAATGCGATGTTGCGCGACTGCTTCTCTTCGACCCGGTATTGGTCGGCACGCTCACGAAGCCTCTGCTGATCGGGGTGAGTGCGCCGGTGGCGGCGTCGAAGCGGTAGTGCAGCACATGGTCCGTGCCCAGGTTGCCGGCGTAGGCAAGGCGAAATTGCTTGGGTCGGGGCATCGCTTCGACGGCGAGCCGCTGCTGGACAAGGCGCAAGCCGGTTAAGGGAAAACGCTGCACCTGTGGCAAGCATTAAACCCGGAACCTTCAGCCCCGACAGGGCTCACTTGTTAAGTCGCCCTGTTCCCTTGCCGAAAGGAATCCGCATGCATGCCCCCCCATCAACCGTGCCCCTTCACACCCCCGTCGAACGCGAACTGAGCCTGCGCGCGGTCATCACCGGCACCGTGCTCGGTATCCTGCTGACCCCTTCGAATGTGTACGCCGGGTTGAAGATCGGTTGGTCGTTCAACATGTCGATCATTGCCCTGCTGGTGGGGTATGCGATCTGGCAGGGCCTGGCGAGGCGGTCGTCCGAGCAACTGCCGTGGACGTTGCACGAGAGCAATATCAACCAGACCGTCGCCTCGGCCGCCGCTTCGATTATTTCCGGTGGGCTGGTGGCGCCGATCCCGGCCTATACCCTGCTGACCGGCAACCAGTTGGATGCGCTGCCGATGATCGCCTGGGTGTTCTCGGTGAGTTTCCTGGGCATCTGGATCGCCTGGTACCTGCGGCCTTCGTTGCTTAATGACAAGGCGCTGAAGTTTCCCGAAGGCATGGCCACCCTGGAAACCCTGCTGCATATCTACAACCATGGGCGCGAAGCCGCGACGCGCTTGAAGGTGCTGCTCAGTGCGGCGTTGCTGTCCGGGCTGGTGAAGTGGGTGGACACCTTTGTGTGGGCCTTCCCGCGTTGGTCGCCGAGTGCCCAACTGGAACGCCTGACCTTCACCGCCGACCCTTCGCTGTTGCTGCTGGGTTTTGGCGGCATTATCGGCATTCGCGTCGGCCTGACCCTGTTGCTGGGCGCCTTGCTCGCCTGGGGTGGCCTGGGCCCGTGGCTGCTGGCGCAAGGCCTGGTGACCTTGCCGGCCGGCAGCAGCGGCCCGCAATTCGCGGCGTTGGTGGAGTGGTTGCTGTGGCCGGGGGTGAGCCTGATGGTGTGCTCGACCTTGGCGTCGTTAACCATTCGGTTGTGGGCGTTGTACACCTCTACAAAGTCCGCCGGCGGGCAAGCCTGGAGCGTCCCCAAGCCTGGGCCGGCCGCCGGTTTCGCCCTGTCGATCGTATTGGTGGTGAGCCTGCAGGCACTGTTGTTCGGCATCAACCTGTGGATGGCCTTGTTGACCATTCCCCTGGCGATCTGCCTGGCGGCCGTCGCCGCCCGCGTGGTGGGCGCCACCGGTATCCCGCCGATTGGCGCTATCGGGCAGTTGTCCCAGCTGAGCTTCGGCATCGTCGCGCCGGGGCAAGTGCCGATCAACCTGATGAGTGCCAACACCGCCGGCGGCTCGGCCGGGCAGTGCACCGACTTGATGAACGACTTCAAGGTCGGCAAGGCGATTGGCGCCACGCCGCACAAGCAAGTGATCGCGCAGATCCTGGGGATTTTCATTGGCAGCATCGTCGGGGTGTTCGCGTACCTGGCGCTGATTCCTGATCCCCAATCGATGCTGCTCACCGAAGAATGGCCGGCGCCGGCGGTCGCGACCTGGAAAGCCGTGGCACAAACCCTTACCCATGGGCTGGATTCATTGTCGGCGAGCATTCGCTGGGCGATTGCTATTGCCGGTGTGGCGGGGGTGTTGCTGGGGGTACTCGACAGCCTGTTGCCCGCCCATCGCGCCCGCTACTTGCCCAGTGCCGCTGCGTTGGGGTTGGCGTTTGTGCTGCCAGCTTCGGTGTCGCTGATGATGGCGCTGGGTGCGGTGCTCACCTGGCTGGTGAGCTGCCGCTGGCCGAGCATTACCGAGCGTTTTGCGATTACCGCAGCGGCGGGGTTGATTGCCGGGGAGAGCATCACCGGCGTGGGGGCGTCGCTGTGGCAGATGATGGGGAATGGGTAAGCTGTCCCCCAAGGCTGGCATCTCCCCCACAACAGTCCGGTTCTTGATGGGTTAAGCGTTCGCCGCACGACTCACTTGGCAAACGCATACTCTCCACCCTGTTCCAGCGCCTGGCGATAAGCCGGGCGTGCCTGGAAACGCTGCACCCACGCTGCCAGGTGCGGGTACGCCGGCAGCTTGCCCTGGGCCTTGGCGATTTCGCCGATAAAGCTCATCTGGATGTCCGCGCCGCTCAATTCATCGCCCAGCAGATACGGCGTGTGTGCCAGCGCCTCGTTGAGGTAACCGAGGTAATTGGCTACTTCCGATTCGATACGCGGATGCAACGGCGCACCGGCATCACCCAGGCGTCCCACATAGAGATTGAGCATCAGCGGCAGCATGGCCGAGCCTTCGGCGAAGTGCAGCCATTGCACATACTGGTCGTAGGCGGCCGTGGCCGGGTCCGGTTGCAGGCGACCGTCGCCATGGCGGCGGATCAGGTAATCGACGATGGCGCCGGACTCGATCACCACGTTGGCGCCGTCTTCGATCACCGGGGACTTGCCCAGCGCATTGATCGCCTTGAGCTCCGGTGGCGCGAGGTTGGTCTTCGGGTCGCGCTGGTAGCGCTTGATCTCGTACGGCAGGCCAAGCTCTTCCAGCAGCCACAGAATGCGCTGCGAACGTGAGTTGTTGAGGTGATGGACAATGATCATGGGAACTCCGCGTGGCATGGGGTGTGTAGGAACAGACTGCTGCGACAACGTAGAGTGCCCTGAATCAGCGGGATGTTTGCTTGGCAAACGCCCCTTCGATCAACGCACCACCTCGAACGCCGTGTATTCATACGCCGAGCGCATTTTGCTCGACGTCGTCTCCAACGTCAGGGCAATGCCCAGGTCTTCGATAAACGCGCGCGAGGTCTTGTAGTCGCCTTGCTCGCACTCAAGCTTGATGGCGTCGCCGGTCAACGAGGCAAACACCTGTCGGGCCGGGAAGCGCTGGCCAACCTTGCAGCTCACGGAGGTCTCGAGCGGGGTATCGGTCGGTTTGCCGGGCACGTTCGCCATGTGCAGGTTGGCGCTCAGCGTCTGGCCAGGCGTCCAACTGCTCGGAATACTCAGTTCGGCTTCGCGGGTCAGCAACACCTGGCCGTCGCCCACGCCATTCATCTTCGACTTCAACTGAATCAGGTCCGCCTGCACCAGGCGCTCGACATGGAAGGTGTCGCTGTAGATCTCGTTCTTATTCAGTAAGCCACCCACCGCCGTGAAGGTCACCGAGGTGGGGGTGTCGTTGCTGCCATCGCTTTTTTTCGACAGGTACGTGTAGCTCAACGTCTTGAACTTCGGCTGCAGCAGGGCCGAGTCGAAGTGCTGGAGCACGCTGGCGGGTACGGCGACGTCGTTGATGCTCGGTTCTACGACGGTGCGTGGGTAGTCAGCCGGTTCGATGTCCGGACGTGACCAGGCCAGCAGCGCCGCATCGACACCGCCCTGCAACGAACAACTGATGTGCGATTGCGTGCCGTCGGTGCCTTCCGGCTCTACCAGCAGCACGCGCTCGACTTCGCGGGTGCCCGGCGCGACGCCGGGCCGTGGCTTGATGGCCTGCCAACGGTCGCCGACCTTGAGCTCGCTGCGAATGTAGGCGTCATCGCCTTTTTGCAGGCGAGCAGGCTGGTCGAGCAGCGGGGCAAGGCGTTGGGCAACCTCGTCGATATTGCCTTGCACAACAAAGCCCCAGTAATAGTAACGCCCCAGGTTGCCGAGGTCGCTGGCCTCGTCGGCGTACGACAACAGCTTCAAACCGGCGATGGGCGGCGTGCTGATCGGCACCGCGTTGGCCTTGCGGTCCGCGCGGTTGACTACCGCGATCCACGCGAAGTCTTTGTCCTGCTTGAGCGGCGCGTAGGCCTGCCAGGCGTCGCGGTGGCTGTTCAGGCTGCTGAAGAACGTCGCGTCGCAGCGGGTGAAGGCCTTGAGCGTGTCGGTCAGCGCGGCATCGTCGGCGTGGGCGATGGAAGGCAGCAGCGCAGAGGCGAGGAGGAGGGCGGCGGTGGGCAACTTCATCGAGCGGGATGTCCGTATCGGGGGCGGGAACTGGGCATTATCCAGAAATTACCCGCCAAAGGCTCGGCTCAATGACCGAGCCCCATGAGGCGCGCGATTTTTTCAGATCCAAAGATCGTTTGTTGCAGTACGCTCACCGCCTTCATGGCCGGTATTCAAGATGCCCCGAGGCTCAATCATCATCAGCTTCGCCTCACCCTCGGCGGCGGTCCGATGTTCAACGCCACGCGGGACCACATACAACTCGCCCGCCGCCACATACACCGGACCTTCCGGCAGATCGATACGCAGCGTCCCTTCCAACACCAGGAACGCTTCGTCGGTTTCCGGGTGTGAGTGCCAGATGAACTCCCCTTCGATGCGCACCACCTTGAACTGGTAGTCGTTCATTTCGGCGACGACCCTGGGGCTCCACTGCTCGTTGATGAGCGACGCCTTTTGCGCAAGGTTTACCGGTTGTGCCGGGTGCTGTGACGTAGCCATGATCCATCCTCTGGTAGGTAAGAGGGCCAGACTATCGAGGCAACGAGGCGCCTGGCTTGTACGATCCTGCACGTTGGCCGTCTAAAGCTCGGCCGATTTCCGGCGATAACCTGTATGAACCCGCCAATCAAGGATCGATAAAATGGCTCTTTCCGTCAGCGCTGCCTATCTCCCGCCGGTCAACACCAGCCTTACACCTTCCGACCAGCAGCTCGTGGCCCAGCCACTGACAGAGGCCGCGAAGGAAGCGTTGGCAAACGCCGCCCCGGCGGCCGTCTACCATCCCAGTGGATCAGCAAGCACCACGGTGGAACCGCCGGAGGTGGTCGACGTCTGGGTCGGTCGGACCCAGTCGCCAGACCACCCTCGGCTCGTCGAAATTTCCACCGGCGCGCTCAATACGCTGAAGGCATCCTTCAAGGCATTCGAGTCAGCGCTGTCGGCCACCGCTCCCGACTTGGCCGGCAAAAAATACGGCTTCACCGTCGAGGCCGATGGCCGCCTGAAAGTGCTGGATTCGGCCAGCCAGCTCAGCAGCTCGGATACCAAACGGCTGACGGATTTGCTCAATCAATCCCTTGGCCTGAAAACCGCAGCTGTTGCCTACCGCAATGCCTCCATCGACACGGTGGACGCCGATTCCGTCTGGTCGGGCCTGGGCTATTACAGCCTGACCAACGAAAACTTCGCCAAGACCATTGATCTGGCGCCGCTCTTAAGAGACTTCGACCCGTCGGACTTCAAAGGGGCCAGGGACCGGATTTTTATTAATCAACTGGCCTCCAAAGGCGAACTGGCGACGCAACAGACGGAAGCGGCGATGTATGAGCGGCGTGGAATACAGCGGTTCAGTGCGCAGGCGTGATCTACTGTGTGGGGTAAAAATGAAGCCGTGCAGGCGGTTCAACCCCGCCTGCGCGATTCAATCCCTGCAAAAATCAGCATGCCCGTCACCATCGCCAACGTGAACACCAGCACCTGCCATTGGCCCGTCAACAGCAATGCCACTGCCGGCCCGGGACATAGCCCCGCAATCGCCCACCCCATGCCGAACACCAGGCTGCCCAGCACGAGGCGGCGGTCGATGGTGCGTTGCGTCGGCATCTGGATCGGTGCGCCCAGCAGCGAGACCTGGCGATGCCTTACGACGTAAAAGGGCACGCTGCTCACCATCAGGGCGCCGAGCATGACCAAGGCCAATGAAGGGTCCCACTCGCCGGCGAGGTCGAGGAAGGCGAGCACCTTCGCCGGGTTGGTCATGCCGCTGAGGTGCAGCCCCAGGCCGAAGATCAGACCGGCGATCAATGCAGTGAATTTACGCATGCTCAGGCTCCCAGCAGGTGGCGGATGAAATAGACACCGGCGAACCCGCTGCCCATGAAACAACCGACCGCGACCAACGAACGCAGCGACCACCGCGAAAGCCCGCAGATGCCATGCCCACTGGTACAACCGGCGCCATACCGCGTGCCAATCCCTACCAGCAGCCCTGCCAGCACCAGCGCGTAGCCACCGGCCTGGAACGATGACTCAGGCAGCTCGGCAAACAACGACCAGATCCAGGGCGAGACCAGCAGCCCGATCACAAACAGCAGTTTCTCCCCACGCCCCTCGCCGCGCCTGGAGAGCAGGCTGCCAAGCAGGCCGCTGATACCGGCGATGCGGCCGTTGAGCAGGATGAACAGGCCTGCGGACAAGCCGATCAGGGCGCCGCCGAGCAGGGCGGTCCAAGGGGTGAAGTGGGTGGAAAGAGTCATGGCAGTGCCTGGGTGTGTGAGGACTACGTGCATCGATACCACAGTTTTATCCCCAACCCCAACGAGTGAAGACGCGCACTCACACCTTGGCCGTATGCACCTTGGCCAGGCGCAGGCGCCAATCGCCGTCATGGCGCAGGTGGCATTCTTCTTCGGAGTCGAAGTGGACGCAGCGTTCCATGGGCGCGCCGTGCACGTCGGCGTCGTTGAGTGCGGCAGCAGTCAGCTCACGCATGCGTGTGTCTGCCCCTGTCGAGAGGGCGTGGTCCTTGTTGGCGCGGCTGTCGAACACCCAGATCACCCGCAAGCTCTGGGGGAAGGCGCTGTAGTCGACGGTGTGGGTCAGCCAGTCGAAGCCGGGGATTTCAGTTTTGGCGATTTCGCAGGCGTCGGTGAGGGTGGCGATGAGGCGACGTTCAATCCGGGCGTTGTCGCGTGGTGTGGTTGGCATAAAGGGCTCCAAGTGGGGTGTTCAGCCTGTGTATTAAACCAGCTACACCTGAACTCTTAGCGCGTTGATGATAAACGCATGCAGGCTATTAACCGCCTTGGCCCCCCGAGAAGCTCGGCTACGCAGAATCGAAACCTCCATGGGCGCAATGTTTCCCAAGCCATGCTCGCTGCTCAACACCTGCAGTGATAGCTGCACGGTGCACTGCGTGATGGCGGCAATCGCCAGCCCACCTTCCACCGCTGCCACTTGGCCGGCGAGGCTGGAGCTGTTGTAGACCACCTTGAATTGGCGCCCTTGCTGGGCCAGTGAATGCACCGCATAACGCCGCGCCAGGCTTTCACTTTCGTAGACGGCGATAGGCAGTGGGTCGCGCCGCCATAGTTCGAACTGGGGCGAGCCCACCCAGACCATGGGTTCTTTGAACAGAAAGGTGCCGCTGTGGGGCGAGTCCCTGGACACCAGCGCAAGATCAAGATCGCCGCTGCGCACACGCGGGATCAGCGTGGTCGACTGTTCGCAGGTCAGTTCTATTTCCACACCGGCGTAGCGCGGTGAAAAACGCTTCAGCAGCGGCGTGAGGTATTTCGCCGCATAGTCCTCTGCGACGCCCAGGCGGACTCGCCCGGTGATCGCTTCCCCGTTAAAGGCCGCCTGGGTTTCTGCGTGCAGTGCGAGCATGCGACGGGCATAGCCGAGCAGCGTCTGGCCGTCATCGGTGAGTTGCAGATACCTTGGGCCACGGCTCAACAGCGGGCGTCCAAGGGCGGCTTCGAGCTTCTTCATCTGCATGCTGACGGCGGACTGCGAGCGGTTGATCTCATGGGCCGCACCCGACAGCGAACCGGCATCTACTACCGCCACGAAGCACTTGAGCCAATCGATCTGCAAATCGCTGGAGGGCATGGCAGTTTCCTTTATTCGTTAATCGAATGGCTGCAACGTGAATAATGCGCTTTTCAGGACTTTTCTTCACTCGCAAGATACTGGCCTGAATACCCACCTGCTGGATTGGATCATGCCCTTTGATACCTGGCTGCTTTACCTGATGACTTGCTTCGGCATCGCCGTGGTACCAGGGCCCAATGCATTACTGGTGCTGACCCATGGGGCCCTGCACGGCAGTCGCCGGACGCTGTTCACCATCAGCGGCGGCGTGCTCGGCTTTGCCCTGGTGCTGACGCTGTGCGCGCTGGGCCTGGGGGCACTGATCCAGGCATCGGCCAGTTGGTTCACCGCCTTGAAGGTGGCCGGCGGGCTCTACCTGATCTGGCTCGGTTTCGGCCTGTGGCGCGCGGCCCCCGTCAGCCTTGAGGCCACCGGCACAGTCAGTTTGCGGCGCTGGTCGCTGTTCCGCCAAGGGCTGGTCTCGGCGATTTCAAACCCCAAGGCACTGCTGCTGTTCACCGCGTTTATCCCACCGTTCCTGGACCCGCACAGAAGCATCATCGCGCAGACGGCTGCCATCGCGCTGACCTACGCCGTGGTGGAGTTCGTCGTGGAATACCTGGTGGCCAGCGCAGCGAACCGCGTCCGACCTTGGCTGGCCCGCACCGGGCGCCGGTTCAATAAAGTCTGCGGTGGGTTTTTTGTACTGTTTGGGTTGGCCTTGCCGGTTCACAGTTGAAGGCAAGGCTGCCTTGGCGCTTGTCGCCCCCTTTTTTACACAATCCGTAATCCGCACCCGCCTTGGGCACACACCTGAACGTGGTGTAGCAACGATTGCTGGCGCAATGAAAGCTGACGGGCTGCCCGGCCGGGACTACACGCTCGTCGAAGTATCTGCGCGTTTCATCGATCGTCGCACTGACCGTAGACGCTGACGTGGTCATTGGAATATCTCCTTCGCCGTGAGACAAAGGCTGTCGCCATTCTCAGCTTCCCTCCAGCAAGGAGCGTTACGCGTCATGGACGAAGTCATAACTTACCGGGTTGCAACCGTAGACGATGCACTTACCCTGTGCGAGTTGGGGCAACTGCTCAACGAGGTGCACCACGCCGCTCGCCCCGATATTTACGCGGCTGCCACGGAGCAAGTTGCGCGCGACCTGCCTCATTGGGCGGGCCTGTTCGAGAAACCGGGGCAGGTGGTATACATCGCGAATGCCGATGGTCACGCCGTGGGGTTCGTCACCGCCAGCCTTTCTACAAGCACCGGGCCGCTGATGCAGCCGTTGAATGTTGTTCGAATCGGCTCGGTGTGCGTCGCTGAAGCGTTTTGGGGAAAAGGCATTGGGCGCGGTCTTCTGCAACGGGTTAAGCGCTGTGCAATCGAACATGGTGCCCAGGATTTGAGGTTGTCTGTCTGGGCGTTCAATGAACGTGCTGCGCGCATGTACAGAGAGTTCGGCTTCGAGACGCGTGCCTGTGAGATGGGCATGCGCCTGTAGAAACTGTAAAAAGGTTCGAACTGCGGATGTGATTATTTAATCTGTTTGTGGCTCGGCGTCACGTTTGATCGGAAGGTTCAGAGCGCAAAAATATGCCTTTCTCACTCAATCAAAATGCCCAGATTGTGTTAGTCCCCGCGCAACAAAGCGACTTGGAGGACCTTATTGCCATTCGACTTGAAGCCATGCGTGAAAGTCTGGAGCGTGTCGGGCGCTTTGATCCGGTACGCGCGCGCGAGCGGTTTGTCAGCGGCTTTGAAGCTCGTGACACACGTTATATCGAGGTCGCTGGAGAGAGGGTTGGCTTTGTAGTGGTCCAGCGGCATCCCAATGAATTCTTGCTCGACCATTTATATGTGAGACCGAGCGCGCAAGGATCGGGGATCGGCTCTGCTGTGCTCTCTCGGATTTTCAAAGAGGCGGAAAACGCTGCACTCCCTATTAAAGTGGGGGCTCTTAAAGAAAGCGCATCGAATCGCTTTTATACCCGCCATGGCTTCCAATTTGTCCAAAGCAGTGAGTTCGACAATTACTATGTTCGCCGGCACATTGCGGTGGCGGGGCCTGCGGGCTAGTTGGCCGGGCGGGCGCTTGGAGAAGCCGGGCTGACGCCAGCCTTCAAATCGGCCTATCCACAACCCGCGCATTCCACACCTCCCGATAGCGCTCCCGCCAGCCCGGACTGCCTTGGTCCAGCCACTCCAGTGTCGCCTCGATCGTGTCAGCGCTGATGACGAAGTGATTGATATGCTCCACGATCCGTTCCTGAGACAGGTGCAGCAAGTCCAGGTAGGCATTGAACGAGTCCGCCAATACCACGTATTCATCGCCTTGCTGGCGGCGTCCCGTCCATGCGGGTAAGCCCGCCACCATGGCGCCTATATCCTGGCGACCTTCGCGCAGGTCCAGCAGCAAGACACTCGCGCCACCATCACGGCCGATCGGCAACAACCCGGTAGCGGGGAAGCCAGGTTGCCTGCGCAGTTGCTCCAGTTCATAGGGGTTGGACTCATACGTTTCGTCCGGGTCCAGGCCATACAACAAAAAACTCAGCAGTTCTTTATCGCCATTGCTCATGGTGGCCAGCACGTCGTATTCCACGGTGGCGCCGTTGCAGGTCTGGAGAAACTGCCGGTAGTCCTCCGGCAGGCGTGCGCCGAGGCTGGTTTCCAGTTGCGAGATGGCAGATTCAGGGGCGCCTTCCCGGGTGTCGTCGAGGATTAATCCACGGTAGTCAGTCATCGAAGCCTCGCGCAACCTTAGTAAAAATCATAATAGAGCGCCCATTCCCCGGTTTCGCAGTGCTTCCAGAACATCAGGCTCCCGCTGTCGACCACGTTCAGATGGATCTTCGCGTCAGACGAAATCTGGAATACAAACTCAAAGCCATCACCCGGATCCACGCCTGATTGGCAGAACGAGGGGTAACCGCCGATCTTGTGTTCGTAGGTGTGAGTGATCAGGTCGTAATAGCTTTGTATCTCGCCCGCGCGTTGCAACTTCAGTATTGCTTGCTCAAGGTCCGCCGGGACACCACCGCCATCCCACAGTGGATAGTCCGCCGGCACTGCGTGCGCTTGGAGGGGGAAGGGTTTGAGAAATGAATCTGCCACGGGCAGCGCCTTGCGAACCAATACATCATCCGGCCCATATTCACGGATGACCCAGTTATTCCCCATCGGCTCAAAGTGCTCGGGAAACGGGTTTGCAATAAACACCGTCAGCACACGAACCCCCGCCAGCTGAGGTCTATTGAAGGGCAGGGCGGGCAGGTAGAACTGCGCATAGGGGAGCAACGGTTGCCCCGCCTGATTGGTCGGCACGCCTTCATCTGGCCGGAACAGGAAGACCTTGCCCAGCCAGCTTTCTTCATCGGTGTCGGCGGGACGAAAGCCGCCAGCCACGAACTTCACGGCAGGGCGGGCCAGGTGGTGCTTGATTTCCTGAATCTCCATGGCGATGTAAACCTTCCTTTTGCAGACATAAAGGCCGCAGATTAGCAGTGTGCGCAAGCGGTTGGCAGTAGTCCGGGGGGGCGGGACCCGCGGCACACGGATATTTTCAACGCAGGCCCGTATTGCTAAAGTTTCCCACTCACCCGCCGACAGCTTTTGTTCCCACTTCACGGATGATTTTAATGTTCCGCTCTCTTTTTTCCGGCGTTGCATTGCTCGCCGTTGCCTGCACTGCCCAAGCCCGGACCGTCACCACGCCCGAACAGCTGCTGACAGAGTTCTCTCGATGCGATGCGCATTTCTTCGAGAGCCTGCGCGATGCGCGTTTGCCAGCAGGTACCTTACGCCTGAGTGACTACGGCTCGGTCAAGGCACCGACCATCATGAGTCCGCTGCAGGAAGGTGGCACTTACCAACACTTCGAAACGCCCCTGATCGTTAACGGCGTGCGTATGGTCGGCTATTACAACCAGGCCCAAACCATCAAGGACGTCGGCAATTTTCTGTTCTGGGGCTTTGTAGTCGATGGCTCGCCGCAAGAGGTGGCCGCAAAGCTCAAGCCGCTGATCGTTGATAACGCACGTTTTGTCAGTCAGGGCAAAGCCATTACCCGCGCCGAAATTCGCCGGGTCGGTGACCCGATCGGCCAATGGCGCACCGAAGGGCTGACCGGTCCTGGCGTCGCTACGCCGTTTGGTTTCGTAGACCGCGTGCTCATGGTCGACGCGGGCGACACGTCACCGTCGCTCGTGGGACACACCACCGTGTTCTGCTCGCTACAAGGCACCGTGACCGCGCCGCTGTTGCAGGTCTATCGCCCTGACCTCAACGCTCATCTACTTGACTGACAAGGATGCTTATCATGAAGACTCGCTGGTTCGCACTGATTGCCTGCTCCGTCATCCTCACAGGTTGTGCAGGGATGCAGAACCCGCAAAAAGCCAACCTTGCCCACTGCGCTAATCAGTTAAAGGCGTCCAAAGCCGAAAACTACCCTCTGGTGCTGCAGGAAGGTGATCTATGCCTGCAGAAAGCTACGCTGCCTGCCTCGCTGCATAGTTTGATTTATGCGGTGCAGGCCGACGCCTACCTCAACCTCAAGCGCTTCCCCGAAGCCTTGGCCGCCAAGGAGAAATCCATGCAACTGTTGGTCAAGCCTGAGCCGCGCGCCTACCTGGACTTGAGCGCTATGTATCGGGCCGCTGGTAACCCGAAAAAAGCCCTTGAACTCGTGCAGTACAACCTTGACAACGGAATGGGAGAAGCAGGCAAGGGGGCCGGCTTCAATATGCCGACCTACTATCATCTGGGCCTCGCGCTGACAGACCTGGGTCAGTACCGGGAGGCCGCTGAAGCATTCAGTACTGGCCTTCAGCGCCAGCCGGACTATGCCTGGGCCTATTACGCGCGCGGGATCGCGTACGACCATTTGGGCAACAGGGAAGACGCCAAGGCCGACTTCATGAAGTTCTCGCAGATCGTCGACAAGAAGTATCTGGAGCAGGAGAACAAGGCCAAGCTCGCCGAGTACAGGATTTCCATGCCGTAATTGGAGCACCCGCTTAGGGGCGAATGTGCACGTTGCCTGGATAAACCGACGGATTTTGAGAAAGCACAGGCAGTGGAACAGGGGGCCAGGCTTTGTTGTTCATCTGTGCTGCGGATGGTTGGGGGCTGCTCCGCAGCCCAACGTGGGCAAGCTCCCTCGCCACAGGGGGGAGCGTTTGCCTTGGTCAGTTCGCTGCTGCTGCCGCATGCTTCTTGGCCCAAACAAAAGATAGGTCAGATAGCCCAGGAGCAACGCAACCAAAGGAACGACAAACCGGCGCAATTTCGAATCCATTCGTGAGGTGTGGACGGGCAGTGTAGCGATGCTCACGCGCCGTACATAGATGCCTTTCTACAACAGGTTTAACCGCGTTCGGCGCTGCGAACCAGCGGCGCATGTGCAGGCCCATGTAGGCGTTGATGGCGTTGGTACATCGCGCCCAGCAGGGAAAATTACGCCGTGATGGGTTGGTCGGGGACCATAGTTACGGAAGGCATGCAGTGAAGGTCAGGATCGCTTTCGGGTTACTTGAACCTGTTTTGATTACTCGCTTACCGGAGGGCAGCTTTCGAGCGAGCTAGCCGGTAGCTGTGGGTAGCAATCGGCCAGAAGCGGTCAGTTTTCAACACCGAGAACTGCCTCAGCTAGCTGGTCATCGAAGTACTCCGTGTCATCGCGGGGCTCTGAATCCAATCGCCGCCTGGTCTCGGACAACATTTGAGGAACTGCGATTCGCTGGTTCAGAAAAGTAGCGACCATGAGATCTGACAGCTCTTTAAAAGGCGTGTCCCAGGAATCTCGACAGTGCTGTAGTAACGTTGTCGGAGCCTCTCCTTTCCATGGGCCAATGATGTTGGCTACTGTCGTCGGTTGGACCATTGGCATCAATTCGTGCGGGTTGAAAAAAGGGATACTACCGACAGATCGCACGCAGTGCGAAGAGCCACTTTGGGTCTATTGCTGCCTTCTGTAAATTGGCACACCGAAGAGGTTACTTGTAATACCTGGTCCGAAGATACGACGTTGAACCAGAATAAAGAATTCCAGCCATTGAGTTTCGCGTAGACCTTGACCGTGATGATTCATGAGTGCTAATGCTATAGCAAATAACAGGATTTAACGGAATTTGGTTATGACTATCATTGATGATTTAAAAGTTAAGTACCCCGGGGCCATTTCATGGTCATTTGGGGATGCTCCAGAAATGGCGGATGAGCTGGCTGAACTTGTTACTCAAGGAATAAAAACGGCTACGTGTAGTTCACTTTCGTCATTCAAACATGAAGATGAGCCATCCACTATTGGCGGTTACGGCATCATCCTCAACAGTAAGGGCGAACCTGTATGTGTAATTAGAGTTGTGTCGATGCGTATTATTCGTTATTGCGACGTAGATCAAGACTTTGCAAGGAAGGAAGGTGAAGGGGATCTCAGCCTCAGTTACTGGATGCAGGGTCATAAAGATTTTTTCCAGAGAGAGGGCACGTTCGACGAGGCTATGGAACTTGTGGCAGAAGAATTTGAGTTGGTGGAAGTCTTGTAAAAGACAAAGCGTTCTGAATCGTCTCGGGTTTTCTAGGCAGTCTCCAAGCACGATGTGTAACGCTTTTACCGATGACCGCAGCTCAAGCAATAAGTGAGAAGAATAGGCGTGTAAAACACAGCTTCCACAACCGACGGGGTCTGTTTCAGGCTCGGAGTTGAAAACAACCTGAAAATTCTTGGTATGGTGCGAGAAGGCTGTCTCTACTTAGGACAAAAAATGATTTCGCATGTATTCATCGGAGTGAATGACTTCAGTCGAGCGCTTGTGTTTTACCAAGGGCTCATGCAGATCCTCGGACTTGATCTCAAGTTCACTGAACTTGAACGCCCATGGGCTGGTTGGAAACACCCCGATACTGAACGCCCTCTTTTCGTGGTGGGCAAACCGTTCGGCGGCGAATCTGCGACGCCAGGACATGGGCAAATGATTGCTCTGCTGGCACCTAATCGGCAGACCGTAGACAACGCCCATGCCTTGGCGTTGGCATTGGGTGGAACATGCGAAGGCGCTCCCGGCCTGCGACCCGAATACCACCCGAATTTTTATGGCGCGTACTTTCGAGACCCTGAAGGAAATAAGCTTTGCGTCTGTTGCCACGATCCGGAGTAGGTCACGTGTAGGATCTGCAAAAAGGGATGGATTTATTTGCAACTTTGTGGCGACGCAGGGTTACCCACTAATGCAGACGGAAAGTGAATTAGGGATGAAATCGGCCCTTTTGCGTCCGTACCGGTCTACCATACCTCCCCGGGAGCGGTTCTATGCGCTGCCGTTCCTCTGTTTTTAAGGCATCCCAATGACCATCGACCAAATCTCCCTCCCCAAAGGCGTGGGCCCTCACGCCGCCAAGCTCCTCGACGCCATCACCGGCGCCGCCACCCATGAAGAACTCAACCGTGCTGGCGGCAAGGCTGAAGGTTTTGTGCTCGGTCTGGAATCCACCAAAGCCATCAAGAGCCAAATCGCCGAGTCGTTGTATGTGGCCTATGACGACGCGGCGAGTAATCGTTCCAGTGAATTGAAGGGCTAGGCATTAACCGGAGCAGGGCGCTTCGCGGTCGAGCAATTTGGCAGTGAGGAGTACGCCCAGCTCGCTCAGTTGGTGGATAGCGAGGGCGATGTCGCGGTGTTTGCCGGACAGGTCTTCGGACAAGTCGAGCAGCAGCGTGCTGACTGAGGCGAAGGTTTCGTAGCTGTTGGTGATGAGGGTTTCGTTGCTGGCGTCGGGAGCGACGCTGAAGAGAGCGCTTGAATCTGTAGGCATTGTTAAGTTCCTTGCTTGGGGCCACTACCTGATCGCTACTAAACGATAAGGCGGTAGCTGTACGCAGGTTAGTAGACCGGTGGAACCTAACAAAACCGGCGCGCCCGAGGGCGCCCTACGCACAGCCACCATCGAGCACAGACAGGCACGTCTGACAGATGAAGCTTGTGCACTTGTTAGGTTAAACCGTGGGCTACTAAACCCGATCACCGAGAGATTCGGCGACCGAGCCACCTTAGAGACGGCCACCTCAGCGCACAAGCCGGCGGATTCTGACGCAAGCGTAGGCAAGGGAGCAAGGCACGGTGGCTGCGCGGCTCACACCGTAAGACTTAATAACCATCCCGCCGCGCCGCTTCCTACAACCACCAGCCACGGTGGCAGTTTCCACACCATCAGCGCCACCAGGCCAGTCAGCGCCAGGGCGAAGTCCTGGGCGGTGAAGATGGCGCTGGTCCACACCGGTTGGTACAGCGCCGCCAGCAACAGGCCGACGACCGCTGCATTCACGCCCGCCAGGGCGGCTTGGGTGCGCGGGCTGCGGCGCAGGCCTTCCCAGAAAGGCAGTGCGCCCATCACCAATAAAAACGATGGCACGAAGATCGCCAGCAGGCAGAGTAGGCCGCCCAGCCAGCCGCTTGGGGCTTGGGCCATCGAGGCACCGAGGAAGGCGGCGAAGGTGAACAACGGGCCGGGCATGGCTTGGGCGGCGCCGTAACCGGCGAGGAACACGTCATTGCTCACCCATTGGCGGGGCACGACTTCGGCTTGCAGCAAGGGCAGCACCACGTGGCCGCCGCCGAATACCAGCGAGCCGGTGCGGTAGAAGGCGTCGGTCACGGTCACGGTCAGGACTGGGTTGGGCATCAACTGGGCGAGGATCGGCAGGCCCGCGAGCAACAGCACAAACAGCGACAGCCATATCGTCCCGGCGCGACGGCTGATGGTCACGGGCAGGGCGTCGTGCGCTGCAGGCGATGTGGGTTTGAATAGCAGCAGACCGGCTACGCCCGCGACCAGGATCACGCCGACTTGGCCCCACGCCGACGTTTGCAGCAGGGCCATGCAGGCGGCGAGGAGCATCACGGCCACGCGCGGGGCGTCGGTGCACAGGTTGCGCGCCATGCCCCACACGGCCTGGGCGACCACGGCGACGGCCACGACTTTAAGGCCATGCAGCGCGCCGGACGGGATGGCGGTGCTGTGCCGGGCGATGCCCAGCGCCAACAAAATCAGCACCACGGCGGACGGCAAGGTAAACCCGAGCCACGCCGCCAACGCGCCGCCATAGCCGGCGCGTGACAGGCCGAGCGCGATGCCCACCTGGCTACTGGCCGGGCCGGGCAGAAATTGGCACAGCGCGACCAGATCCGCGTAACTGCGTTCGCTCAGCCAGCGCCGCCGTGTCACGAATTCCTCGCGGAAATAACCCAGGTGCGCAATCGGACCGCCAAAGGAGGTAAGGCCCAGGCGCAGGAAAATCAGGAACACCGACCAGGGATTTTCGCGGCGATCAGCGGGGGAGTGGGCCAAGGTGGTCGGTCTCGATGAGGGCAGGGCATCGAGGCACCTTAGCGAATTTTGATGACGTGAAGAAGAGGCGCCAGCGACAGCGCTCAATGTTGTACCGTTGCTCCCCAGGACCGTACCGATGACGAAGGAGCCAGCATGACATTGACTGTCGAAACCCTGCTCGAACTGGCCATGGCCAACCCCATTAACGCCGAAATCACTGCGCGCCTGCCTGACCTCGGGGTGGACCAGTGCATGCTCACGGCGGGTTGCCTGTTCCAGGCGGTATGGAACCATCAGGCGAGTCTGCCTGCCGATCAGGGCGTGAAGGACTACGACGTTTTTTACTTCGATACCGACGTGTCCTACGAGGCGGAAGACGCGGTGATTCGTGCGGCGGACGAACTGTTCAAAGACCTGGGTGTCAATGTCGAGGTCAAGAACCAGGCGCGGGTGCACCTTTGGTACGGTCAGCGCTTTGGGCGGCCTTATCCGCAGTTGCGTTCGGCCCGCGACGGGGTCGATCGTTATCTGGTGGCCGGTACGTGCATCGGCTTGGAGATTGCCACGGGCGAGGTGTATACGCCGTATGGGTTGGACGATGTGGAGCAGGGGATTTTGCGGATTAACCCGTTGCATCCGGAGCAGGCGTTGTTTGAGCAGAAGGCGCGCAGTTATCAGGCTCGGTGGCCTTGGCTGAGGATTGTTGGGGGTGGGGACGCCTGAATGCTTTGGCTGGGGGCGCTGCGTTATCGTTGGTGATTTTCGCGAGCAAGCTCGCCCCTACCGTTGATTTACGCTGAACTTTTACGTGGGTGCTGCACGTCCAAGATTCAAACCACTTCCGCCAAGGACAGACGATGACTTTCTTTATCTTCCTGCTAGCCTGCGCCGCCGCTGCCAGTACCGGCATTATTTTCAAGCCCGGCGCCTGGTACGAATCCCTGGTTAAACCCAGATTCACTCCGCCTAATTGGCTGTTTCCGGTCGCGTGGACGATCATTTACCTGCTGCTGGCCTGGGCCGGTTATCGCTTGAGCCTGATCCCCGGCAGCCAAATGGTGCTGGCGCTGTGGGCCGCGCAAATTGCACTGAATACCTTGTGGACACCGGTGTTTTTCGGCGCGCATCGCGTGCTCGCCGGGATGGTGATCATCGTGCTGCTGTGGATCACCGTCGCCGCCATGGTGGTATTGGCCGTGCGCCTGGACCTGATCACCGGCTTGATCCTGTTCCCGTACCTGGCGTGGCTGTGTGTGGCGGCGGCGTTGAATTTCTCGATCCTGCGCAATAACCGCTGATGGCCCACCAACCTTGGCCCGCCAGCGAGGCGGAACTGGCCCAGATGCGCCGCTTCAATCAGAAGCTCGCCTGGCTGCCGCGCTTCAAGATCCGCAACCGGATCACGCCGCGGTTGATCCAGGCGCTGCTACGCGTCAGTCAAACGCTCAAGCGCGCCACACCGGCTGAAAGCAGGGTTGTCGACAACGTCCCCGTGCGCATCCTGCGGCCAAGCGGCAAGCCCAAGGGCGTGGTGCTGGATATCCACGGCGGCGGCTGGGTGATCGGCAATGCGCAGATGGACGACGACCTCAACCTGGGCATGGTGCGCGCATGCGACGTGGTGGTGGTGTCGGTGGATTATCGGTTGGCGGTCGACACGCCGGTCGAGGGGCTGATGGCGGATTGTTTGGCCGCTGCGCGTTGGTTGCTCAGTGCCGATGAGTTTGCCGGCCTGCCGGTCATTGTCGTCGGTGAGTCGGCCGGTGGGCATCTGGCGGCGGCGACGTTGCTGGCCCTCAAGCAATGGCCTGAACTGCTCAAACGTATAAGCGGCGCGGTGTTGTACTACGGCGTTTATGATCTGGCCGGTACACCGAGCGTACGCGCTGCCGGGCCGGAGACGTTGCTTTTGGATGGGCCGGGGATGGTGGAGGCGTTGCGCATGCTCACGCCGGGGCTGAGTGATGATGAGCGCCGGCAGCCGCCGTTGTCGCCGTTGTATGGTGACTTTGAAGGGCTGCCCCCGGCGTTGATGTTTGTGGGGGAGTTGGACCCGCTCAAGGATGACACGCTGTTGATTGCAGAGCGGTGGCCCAGGGCGGAAGTACACCTGTTACCGGAGTCGGCCCATGGGTTTATTCATTTTCCGGTGGCGATGGCCGATGGCGTGCTTGCTTGCAGCCGCAAGTGGATAACGAAGCACGTCGAGGGAGAAAAGTGAGTTCTCCCCAGGCAGGCGGCGCTTATTTTCCAAATCGAGTGCCATCCCCACGATCTTCCATCGGACACCCGACCAACGCGGCGTATACACCTTGCGCCTGACCTGGCAAGCGGACGGCGCCATTGGTTATCAGGTTGCCAGCGGTGGGGCGTGGGAAGAGAGGAAACTCGTCGAAAAGCCCGGTTTTTCAGTGCGCCATGTGAGCGTGCATGCCTCCGGTATGAAGGGCAGTGCTGTGTGTGAGTTGCGGGAATGAACGCGCTGACGTTGAGGCCGGCGACGGTGACCGATCTGCCGTCGATCTATCGGGGAGAGCAGGATTACATCCGGCGCTGGGAGCCTGACCACGAAGCAGCCTGGCGGCTCCAGTTGGAGCGCCACCTCACGCGCTGGGTCGATAACTTCGAACGGTTGACGATTGCGATGCTGGACGGGCAGTTCGCCGGTTATTCGCTGTGGACGGCAGAGGAGGGGTTTGCCGAGCTTTGTACGATCAACGTCAGTGAAGCTTACCGACGCCAGGGGATCGGTCGAACGTTGCTGAACGCTTACGCGGCGGCGGCTGGGCAGAATGACTTCCTGAAGTTGCGGTTGAGTGTACGTTCCGATAACCCTGCCCGGCTGATGTATGAGCGCGCCGGGTTTGTCTGTGTGGGCACAGGTTCCAACGACTACCTTTGCTACGAGCGAGCCAGCCGCCCGTGAATATCCCCGCAAGAATCGGATAGCCACCGCTGTCCAGGTGCTCGTCTCATAGGGCTCTCCTAAGAGGCGCCCTCCATGAACTTTCGCATTACGGGCCTTGCTCCCGATCCATTTCTCAGTGTGTTTGGTTTGCCCGACGATGAGCTTGCCGCGCGTGGGATCAAGCGTTACCGAGTCGACCGTCACCCAGGTTTTCCTGACCGCATAGAGATGAAAGATGCGCAGGTTGGGCAGAGCGTGCTGTTGCTCAATTTAGATCCAATGTGGGAGGGGGGCCGATAGCCCTAGGTATCTCCACAACTTTCAGACACTGACAAATCTCCCTGTGGCGAGCGGGCTTGTCCCGCGTTGGGCTGCGTAGCAGCCCCAGTCAAGAAGAACGCGGTGTATCAGACACTCTGTATAGACTGGTTTTGGGGCTGCTACGCAGCCCAACGCGGGACAAGCCCGCTCGCCACAACAGCCCTATCTGCCGGGCGTTCGGCGTTGAGCCAACGGTGTCTATATACCTATGCCCGATAGCAGTCTGTCAGTTGAAGCAAATGTCGACTGGCACACCGCCCCTCCCACATTAGGAGCTCGGCGTGTTCAGTTAGACCGCAACCGCAGTATCTGCGCCCCATCAAACGGGTCCGTCAGGTAATGCGCCTGCACCCCGAATGTCTCCTGCAAGCGCTCCGGCGTCAGCACGTCCAGTGGCGTGCCCAGCGCTACCAGGCGCCCACGATCCAGCACGGCCAGGCGATCACAGGTCAGCGCTTGATTCAGATCATGCAGGGCGATGAGGGTGGTCACCGGCAATCCTTGCACGCCTTTCAAAATCGCCAGTTGATGCTGGATGTCCAGGTGATTGGTCGGCTCATCCAGTAACAGGATCTGCGGCCGTTGCGCCAGGGCGCGGGCGATGTGTACGCGCTGGCGCTCGCCGCCGGAGAGGCTGCGCCAGGCGCGGTGGCTCAGGTGGGTGGCGTCCACATCATGCAGGGCCTGGCGCACGATGGCGTCGTCTTCGCCGGACCACGGGCTCAGCGCCGACAGCCAGGGTGTACGGCCCAGCGCGACGGCGTCGAACACGCGGATGGCGTCGTCGGTGTCGGCCTGTTGTTCCACCACCGCCACCTGTTGTGCGATGGCACGGCGGGACAGGTCACCCAGGCGGTGGCCGCCCAGGCGCACGTCGCCGCTGGCCGGTGTGCGCAAGCCGGCGAGCAGTTTGAGCAGGGTGGATTTGCCGGAGCCGTTCGGCCCGACGATCCCCAGGGTTTCACCCAACTGAACCTCCAGGTGGATATCGCGCAGCAATTCCGCCTCACGCACCTTGAAGCCCAGGCCGGTGCAACTCAGTACGCTCATCGCGCATTCCTCCGGCCAATCAGGATCAGTGCAAACACCGGCGCGCCGACCAGTGCCGTCACCACGCCGACCGGAATCACCTGGCCCTTAATCAAGGTGCGCGACAACACATCGGCCGCAATCAAAAATAACGCCCCGCCCAGCGCACTGGCGGGCAGCAGGCGCGAATGCCCGGTGCCGAGCAGCAGGCGCACCGCGTGGGGGATCACCAGGCCGACAAAGCCAATGGAGCCCACAATCGACACCATCACCGCCGTCACCAGCGCCGCGCACCCCACCAGCACAAACTGCACACGGCGCACGGGGATGCCCAGGGACGCCGCCGAGTCGCTGCCGAAGGTAAATGCATCCAACGCACGACGATGCCACAGGCACACCACCAGGCCGGTGACCGCCACCGGCACCGCCAGCCACACCGACGGCCAGCGCACGCCGCTGAGGTTGCCCAGCAGCCAGAACATGATGCCGCGGGCCTGTTCGGAGCTGGCCGACTTGGTGATCAGGAATGCGGTGAGCGCATTGAACAGCTGCGACCCGGCGATGCCCGCGAGGATGATCTGCCCGGTGCCGCTGGATGAACCACTGGCCCGTGCGAGCAGGATCACCAGCGCAAACGCCGCCATCGCGCCGACAAAGGCGCCGGCCGACAGTGAAACCAGCCCGCCGCCCACGCCCATCAACGCCACCAACACCGCGCCGGTCGAAGCCCCGGCGCTGATGCCCAGCAGGTACGGATCAGCCAATGGGTTGCGCAGCAACGACTGCAAAATCACCCCACAGGTCGCCAGCCCGGCCCCGCAGGCGGCGGCAACCAGGGCGCGGGTGAGGCGGTAGTTCCACACCACGCCTTCATCGATCGGGTCCAGCACGTAACCGGCCGCCCACAGTTTGTTGGCGAGCACCTGCAGCACCACCTGGGGCGAGATGGCGGTTTCGCCGATGGCCACGCCGGCGAGCACGGCGATCAGCAATAGCGCCAGGGCGAGTAAGGTCCGGATCATTTCGGCAGGTCGTAGCCGTCGATGGCCGTGGCCAGTTGTTCCAGGCCATCGAACGTGCGGATGCTGGCCTGCAGCGCCAGGGCGTCGAGGATGATGATGCGGTTGTTTTTTACCGCGTCCATGTTGCGCGTGACCGGGTCGCTGCGCAGGAAGGCGAGTTTCTTTTCATGGTCGTCGGCGGGGTAGCGGCGTCGGTCCATGCGGGCGATCACCAGGAAGGTCGGGTTGGCCTTGGCGAGGGTTTCCCAGCCGACGGCGGGCCACTCTTCATCGGACTGCACCACATTGTGCAGGCCGAGGGTTTCGAGCATGAATTCGGGAATGCCCTTGTGGCCGGCCACGTACGGGTCGCTGGCCATTTCGGCGCTGGAAAACCACACCAGCGCGCTCGCCTGCTTGAGGCCTTTGCTCTGCACGGTGGCCACGGATTTGGCCAGGCGCGCCTTGAGCGCGTCGTTCAGGTGTTGGCCGCGATCCTGTACGTCGAAAATCTGCGCCAGTTGGCTGATGCTCTTGTAGATCGTCTCGATACGGAACGGCTCCAATCGCGTGCCGTCGGCGCCCACCAGGTTGTCCTTGCCTTCGCAGTCGGAGGGCAGCAGGTAGGTGGGGATCTTCAGTTCGTGAAACTGCTCGCGGGTACCGACCACGCCTTGCGGGCCCACCACCCATTCCAGCTCGGCGGCCACCAGTTGCGGGCGCTTGGCGATCACCGCTTCAAAGCTGGGCTCGTTGTTGGCCAGGCGCTCGATGCTGTCGTTCTGTGCCTTGAACTGCGGCAACACGCTGTTGAACCACAGCGAGGTGCCGACCACGCGGTCAGCCACACCGAGGGCATAGAGCATTTCGGTGGCGGCCTGGCCGATGGTCACGCTGCGCGCGGGCGCCTGCTGGAAGGTGAGGGTGCTGCCGCAGTTTTCCAGGGTCAGCGGGTAATGCGTGGGGGCGGCGTGGGCCAGGGCGCAGAAACCCAGGCCGCTGATCAGGGCGGTAACGCGTGGCAGCATGAGGCAATCTCCGTGAGAACCGTACGTGGAAACAGGGGAGGTACGGTTCGGAAATACGCCCTCGAACGCTGCCGAACGGGCAGGCAAGGATGTCCTTCCCGGACACCCCGCCGGTTAGTGATTACTGGGCCGGCAGGTCTCCTGACTGATGCGTCGTCGCCACGCTCCGGCCTTCCCGGACGCGGTCCAGTGGCAGTGGGGAGCAGGCTCGGCATCTACAGTTGCGGGGGCAGTTCCGATTGACGCGGCATACCGCGCTTCGGATTCCCTATTAGTCCCGTTCGGGAACCGGCGCGGTATGGTAGTTGATTAGGGCGAGACGATACAGCCCGAGGGGCGCCCAGTCAGAGACGAATATCCTCGGGGCCCCGGATCAGCGCTTCAATTCGCGTGCCTGTGGCGCGCTCTTCGTTGCTGAAGCCGTCGTAGTCCGCCAGGTTGGCGAAGCGGATGCCGGTCAATTGTTCGATCTGGATCACGCTCCGCTGGTAGGTCCTGACCTGGCCGAACATCAGGTCGAGCTGACCCAGTTCGCGGCTTTGGTCGATCATATAGGCACTGGCAGAGGGTTTGCCGTCATCGCTGAGGTAGGCCACCACTTTCCAGAACGCCTTGGGGATTTTGATACCTCGGTAGACGCGGTCATCGTCGGCGAACACCGGGCCGCTGAACACCGTTGCCCGGGCTTTCCAACGTTGCGTGTTATTGAGGATGTAGTCTTCCAGTTCCAGCCAGGTCTTCTGGTTGAACCCGCTCATCTGCGGCGAGCAGTTGGTGAAATGAAAGGTGTCGAGGTTGGCTGTTTTTGCCTCGTCGCCCCAGTTGGGGTCCTGGCGCCGTACCAGGTGGCCGCGATCCAGGCCATTGTTGGTGTAAAGCGCTTCACCCACCTGCGCGCTGATCGGCAGGCGACCATCGTAGGCCCAGGTGTCGTTGCTGCGGATTATCTCCACATGCTGCCCGCCGTCGATATTGACCCCCACGTAGAGCGCCAGTCGTCGGGAACGGGACATCGTCACCGAGAAATGCGTGTAGTCCAGCCGCAGCGGTTCTACGTCATCTGCCAATGCCTCATCGGCGGTGGGCCAGGGCACCACGAAGCTGCTGAGAAAGTCTGCTGCATAGCCGCGCCGGTCCTTTAGATCCTTGGCGGCGGTGACACGGGGCGTCGCCGCCCGGGCCTCCATCAGCGTGGGGGTGGTCGCGATCAACGGGCGCAGATCGGCGAGTCGTGGGCGGTGCGAAAGGTCGATTTTGGCTTTGCGGGCTGGCATGGGTAAGTCCTCCTTGGATAAACACGACTGCAACATGGATTGATGACAATTGATGACACGGGGTAACGCTGGGGGGCTATCCTCAAACGGTTACCGGAGCTACACCATATGCCAACAGGGAGCCAGCCAATGTGTGATCGCCACCACCGCAACCCGATTTTCTGCCTGATTCCGCCGTATATGCTCGACCAGATCGCGCGTCACGGTGATAAGGCCCAGCGCGACATCGCGCTGCGCACCCGCGCCAAGGACAGCACGTTCCGTTCGCTGCGCATGGTCGCAGTGCCCGCCAAGGGGCCGGCCCACATGGCCCTGGTGATGGGCGCCGGCAAACGGCGCTCGATCTACAGCGCCGAAGGCACCGACAGCCTGCCGGGCAAGCTGATCCGCGGTGAAGGCCAGCCCGCCAGTGGCGACGCCGCCGTGGACGAAGCCTATGACGGCTTGGGCGCCACGTTCGATTTTTTCGAAGAGGTGTTCGACCGCAACTCCATCGACGACGCCGGCATGGCGCTGGATGCCACCGTGCACTTTGGCCAGAACTATAACAATGCGTTCTGGAACTCGACCCAGATGGTGTTTGGTGATGGCGATGACCAGTTATTCAATCGCTTCACGGTGGCCCTCGATGTGATTGGCCATGAATTGGCCCATGGCGTCACCGAGGACGAAGCCAAGCTGATGTATTTCAATCAGTCCGGTGCCTTGAACGAGTCGCTGTCGGACGTGTTCGGCTCACTGATCAAACAGTATGCGTTGAAGCAAACGGCCCAGGACGCCGACTGGTTGATCGGCAAAGGGCTGTTCACCAAGAAGATCAAAGGCACCGCTCTGCGTTCGATGAAGGCCCCGGGTACGGCGTTCGATGACAAGCTGCTGGGCAAGGACCCCCAGCCAGGGCATATGGATGATTTTGTCCAGACCTACGAGGACAATGGCGGGGTGCATATCAATTCCGGCATTCCCAACCATGCGTTCTATCAAGTGGCGACGAAGATAGGCGGTTTTGCCTGGGAGCGCGCTGGGCGCATCTGGTATGACGCGCTGCGCGATGCGCGGTTGCGGCCGAACTCGGGTTTTTTGCGTTTCGCGCGTATAACCTACGATATCGCCGGCCGTCTCTACGGCGCGAACAAGGAGGAGCACAAGGCGGTCAAGGAGGGCTGGAAAGCGGTTGGCATTAACGTTTGACGTGAGGAACAACCATGCAAATTTCGATCAAGGAAAACGGCGGGCCGGCGTTTTTTCCGGGTTTGGCCAAGCCTCGTACGGTGGAGTTGAACACGTTGCCCGAGCCGGACCAGCAAGAGTTGCGGCAGCTGATCGAGGCTTCAAACTTCTTTCAGTTGCCGCAGAGCACCACGCCAGAGCCCGGAGATCCAGGCCAGGTGCACTACACCCTGACCGTGAAGGAAGGCCAGCAGGAACATACGGTGTGCGTGCTCGCGCCGGTGAAGTCGCAGGCGCTGGATGGGCTGGTGCAGTGTGTGCGCCGGCATATCCGCAGTTGAGGTCACCCCAGCAGTTCCTTCACCTTGGTAATGATCTTGTCGATGTTGAACGGCTTGTCCAGCACCGCATCGAACAGGTCCGAGCGCTGCATGCCGATATGGGCCTGCGCGCCGCTGATCAGGATAATCGGCAGGTGCTTGACTGTCGGCAGCGCGCGCACCGCTTCGGCAAACTCCTCACCGTCCATCACCGGCATCATGAAATCGGTGATGATCAGCGACGGCCGTTCTCGCTCCAGCACCTCCAGCGCCTTTTTCCCATTGCCAGCTGTGACGACCATGAACCCCTCATCTTCCAGTGCGTAGGCAAGGATATCGGCGATCAAGTACTCGTCATCGACGACCAGGATGGTGGCCATGTCAATTCAACCTACCCAAAGACTTAAAAAGCTGAACCAGGCAGCGCTGAATTGGATGCAACTGAGGGGGCATTTGTTGAGACCTTTCTTAAGTCAACGGCTTGGTCACGGATCACCACCTCCAATAATGAGGGGTCATAAAAGCTGTCTCTGACCTTAAGAATGGAAAGCGTCCTTCTAAGTTCAGACTGAATCTCGAAGAAACGCATAAGCATGAGGTTGTCGGCAATGCTCGACAGTTCAGATGCGGGTGAAGTGACCTCCGCGCCGAACAGATCATGCATCTCCCACGTGGCAAACACCGTGACGCCCCTGGCGCGCAGTTCGTTCATCAGTGCGCTGTAGAAATCGGTGATCCGCGCCGGGTTGTTGGAGACGCGGGTCATGCCGCTCAAGCTGTCGATGAACAGGCGCTTGATGCCCTTTTCCTCGACCAGGCGCAGCAATCGCGCACCCAGCCCGTCCAGCAGGCCTTCGGTGGTGGGCTGCCAGGCGATGGTCAGTGCGCCACTGTCTTCCATCTCCTGGATATCGATGCCCAGGGATTGGCCTTTGAGCCGCAGGCGCTGAGGGCTTTCGTAGAAGCCGAAGTGCAGGCCGGGAGCGTCTACCGTCGATTCCGAGAGGAACTTGAGGCCCAGGGTGGTCTTGCCAATGCCCGACGGCCCCATGACCAGGGTCACGCTGGAACTGTGCAGCCCACCGCCGAGGATGCCGTCCAACGAGCCGATACCGCTGGCGATGCGCGTCAGGTCGGCGCTGTCGGGCGCGGACGGCCGGCCATAGAGGCTTTCCAGGCGTGGGTACACCACCAGGCCGTCGTCGTTGATTTCACACTCGTGCAGGCCGGTGAGCGCGCCGCTGCCGCGGGTCTTGCGCAACTGGATACGGCGCACAGAACGGGTGCCGAACAGTTCCTCGCCCATTTCGATCACGCCATCGACCATGGTGTGCTCGGGGCTGCCGTCATCCAGGCGTGAGCTGGTGAGGAACAGCACCGTGCAACCGGCGAAGGCGGCATGCCCTTGCAGTTCGGAAATGAATTTTTTCGTGTCGATCGGCGAGTCGGCCTTGGAACGCGCGTTCAACAAGCCGTCCACCACCATGACGGTGGCCCTCTGCCTGCTGATCTCACGCCTGAGCAGCTTGACCACTTCGTCGAGGCCTTCGTTTTCCAAGGTGTCGAAGGCGCTGACAAACTGGATTTCTGCGCCCACACGGGAGGCGTCAAAAAAGCTCAGGGTAGAGAGGAACTGGAAAAGGCGGTCGTGGGATTCCGCCAACAGCGTGGCAACCAGGACTCGGCCGCCATTACGCGCGTGATGAAACCCCAGCTGGTTGGCAAGGATGGTTTTACCTGAGCCGGGGCGGCCCTGAATGATATAGGACGCCCCAGACACCAGCCCGCCCTTGAGCAGAGCGTCCAGCCCTTCGATTCCGCTTTGAAGGCGATTTAGCTTTTCCACAGTGCGATCCTGACCCTAAAAACATGCTGTTAAGCCGAGTGGACAGAATGCTAACGTCATTTGTTCACTGCTGCTACTTGCGATCCAGCCACACGGTCTGTGCATTGCAGAATTCGCGTACGCCAAAATGCGACAACTCGCGCCCAAACCCGCTCTTCTTCACGCCGCCAAACGCCACCCGAGGGTCGGATACGCTGAACGCGTTGACGAAGATCCCGCCGGTTTCCAACTGGTTGGCGATGTCGTGGGCCTTGGCCGGGTCGGTGGTGAAGATGCTGGCGGTGAGGCCGAACTCGCTGTCATTGGCCAGGGCCACGGCGTGGTCGGCGTCGCGGGCGGTGATGATCGAGGCCACGGGGCCAAACAGTTCCTGTTTGAATGAGGTCATCTGGTCGGTGACGTCGGCCAGTACGGTCGGCTCATAGTAGTTGGCGGCGCCGGCGACTTTGTGGCCACCCAGCAGCAGGGTGGCGCCTTCTTCCAGGGTGGCCTGAACCTGGCCGTGCAGCTCGTCGCGCAGGTCGAAGCGCGCCATCGGACCGACGTAGGTGCTGGCCGAGGTCGGGTCGCCCATCACCAGCGCGCGGCTGGCTTCGACGAACTTGACGGTGAAGGCGTCCACCACACCGGCTTCGATGATCAGGCGCTTGGCGGCGGCGCAGACCTGGCCACTGTTCTGGAAACGACCGATCACGGCGGCCTGCACGGCGGCGTCGAGGTCGGCGTCGTTGAGCACGATAAACGGGTCGGAGCCACCCAGTTCCAGCACGCATTTTTTCAGCGCGGCGCCGGCCTGGGAACCGATGGCCATGCCGGCGCGTACGCTGCCGGTGAGGGTGACGGCGGCGATGCGCGGGTCGGTGATGGCCTTGGATACGCCGTCCTGGGTCACGTTGATGACTTCGAACAGGCCTTCAGCGAAACCGGCTTTCTGCAACGCCGCTTTCATCAGGTAGGCGCTGCCCATCACGTTCGGGGCGTGTTTGAGCACGTAGGTGTTGCCGGCGAGCAGGGTCGGCACGGCGCCGCGCAGCACTTGCCACACCGGGAAGTTCCACGGCATCACGGCGAGGATCGGGCCCAGCGGGCGGTATTCGATCTGGGCGCTGCCGTTGTCCACCAGAGTGGGTTCCGGGGCCAGCATGGCCGGGCCCTGGGCGGCGTACCACTCGCTGAGCTGGGCGCATTTTTCGATTTCGGCACGGGCCTGGGTGATGGGCTTGCCCATTTCCAGGGTGATCATCTGCGCCATCTCTTCGGCTTGATCGCGCAGGGCGCCGGCCAGGGCCAGCAGCAATTCGGCACGCTGGCTGACCGGCTGGCGGCGCCAGGTGCGGAAGGCTGCGGTAGCACGGTCGAGGGCGGCATCCAGCTGCGCGGCGGTTTCGTAGGGGTAGCTGCCGACGGTTTCGCCGGTGGCGGGGTTGATCGACAGGGCGTGGGTCTGGGGAGAAATAGCGTTCATGGCACCGTCCGGCTGAAGGAGTGGAATGGGGTCAGCCTACGGGGATGCATGTTTTCTGGAAACTGAATAATATTAAGCAATACATTCACGATTGGAGAATGATTTGGATCTGGTGCAGCTGGAAATCTTCAAGGCCGTTGCCGAGCAAGGCAGCATCAGCGCCGCCGCGCAGTTGATTCATCGGGTGCCGTCGAACCTGACCACGCGCATCAAGCAACTGGAGCAGGATTTGGGCGTGGAGTTGTTTATCCGCGAGAAGAGTCGCCTGCGGCTGTCGCCCGCCGGGTGGAATTTTCTCGGCTATGCGCGGCGTATCCTCGACCTGGTCCAAGAGGCCCGCGCGACGGTGGCGGGGGAGGAGCCCCAGGGCGCGTTTGCCCTCGGTTCCCTGGAAAGCACGGCGGCGGTGCGTATCCCGGCGTTGCTCGCGGCATACAACCAGAAGCACACCAAGGTCGAACTGGACCTGAGCACCGGGCCATCGGGCACGATGATCGAGGGCGTGCTGTCGGGGCGGCTGGCGGCGGCGTTTGTCGATGGACCGGTATTGCATGCCACCCTGGAAGGCGTGGCGGTGTTCGAGGAGGAGATGGTGGTGATTGCGCCGTTGCACCACGGGCCGATCACGCGAGGGCAGGATGTGAACGGGGAGAGCATTTACACCTTTCGCTCCAACTGTTCCTACCGGCACCATTTCGAGCGCTGGTTCGCACAGGACGGCGCGGTGCCGGGGAGGATCTTCGAGATGGAGTCCTACCACGGCATGCTCGCCTGCGTCAGCGCCGGGGCCGGCCTGGCGCTGATGCCACGCAGCATGCTCGAAAGCATGCCGGGGTTTACCACGGTGAGCGTGTGGCCGCTGACGGACAGTTTTCGCACCTTGCATACCTGGCTGATCTGGCGCCGTGGCACGGTGTCGCAGAGTTTGAACAGCTTCGTCAAGCTACTGGAGGAGCGCGCTCTTCAAAACTCCGCGCCTCCCACATTTTGATCTCTATCAGCCGCCGAACTGGAAGGTGCCCATGGCCAATTTGGCCATGATCGCGGTCGCGCCCAACTGCACCAGCCACAACGCCAGGCCGCCCAGGAACACACCCAACGCCACTTGCAGCACCAGGCTTTTCTGGCGCTTGGCTTGTGGTGCGCGCGGGGTGAAATGCTCCTGGTCGTCGGGGTCGGCGTGCAGGTTCAGGTCGTCGTTTTTCATAGGGCTCTCATAACAAAAGGGCAATCGCTGCTCAGTCTAGGGGAGCAGGGGCTTTTCCGACAGGCATTAAAAAGGGAAGCCACGGCTTCCCTTCGTATAACGCCGTCAGGCTTATAGAACCTGAACAATCGCCTTTGTTACCGCAGCAATGTTCGACTGATTCAAGGCCGCCACACAGATACGCCCGGTATCCAGCGCGTAGATACCAAACTCGCTGCGCAGGCGGGTGACTTGCTCAACGGTCAGGCCGGAGTAGGAGAACATCCCACGCTGGCGACCGACGAAGCTGAAGTCGTGGCCAGGAGCAGCCTTGGCCAGCTCGGCAACCATCTGTTCACGCATGCCACGGATGCGCAGGCGCATCTCGGCCAGCTCGGCTTCCCACTGGGCGCGCAGCTCAGGGCTGTTCAGCACTGCGGCAACAATCGCTGCGCCATGGGTTGGCGGGTTGGAGTAGTTGGTGCGGATCACGCGCTTGACCTGGGACAGGATGCGCGCACTTTCTTCCTTGGAGTCGCCGACGATGGACAGTGCGCCCACACGCTCGCCGTACAGGGAGAACGACTTGGAGAACGAGCTGGAGACAAAGAAGGTCAGGCCCGATTCGGCGAACAGGCGCACGGCTGCGGCGTCTTCGTGGATACCGTCGCCAAAGCCCTGGTAGGCCATGTCGAGGAACGGCACCAGGTTCCTGGCCTTGACCACGTCCAGTACTTGTTGCCAGTCGGCCGGGCTCAGGTCGACGCCGGTCGGGTTATGGCAGCAGGCGTGCAGCACCACGATGGACTGGGGCGGCAGGGCGTTGAGGTCTTCGAGCAGGCCGGCGCGGTTCACGTCGTGGGTGGCGGCGTCGTAGTAGCGGTAGTTCTGCACCGGGAAGCCCGCGGTTTCGAACAGGGCGCGGTGGTTTTCCCAGCTTGGGTCGCTGATGGCGACGACGGCGTCGGGCAGCAGCTGCTTGAGGAAGTCAGCACCGATCTTCAGGGCGCCGGTGCCGCCAACGGCCTGCACGGTCACGACGCGGCCAGCTTCGAGCAGGGGCGATTCGGTGCCGAACAGCAGGGTTTGCACGGCCTTGTCGTAGGCCGCGATGCCGTCGATCGGCAAGTAGCCACGGGCGGCGTGTTGCGCCACGCGAATGGCTTCCGCTTCGGCAACGGCACGCAAGAGTGGAATCTTCCCCTCCTCGTTGCAATAAACGCCCACGCCAAGGTTGACCTTGGTGGTTCGTGTGTCGGCGTTGAATGCTTCGTTGAGGCCCAGGATTGGATCGCGTGGTGCCATTTCGACAGCGGAGAACAGGCTCATTTTGCGGCGGCTCTATGGGGGAAGGGAGGGACGTGTCGCGCTCCAGCCGAATGCACTAGAGCGGTGCACAAACGGGGAGCTAGTATAGAGGCCATCACGGCTGAGGGCGACAACCGAAACGGCTTTTCGGCCAAGTTTTTCGGTTTATTTGCCGACCGTTAGTCTTATTGCAACATTGGTCAATGACGGCAGGCGGGACGATTGCCTTGAAACCCGTCACATTCGCCACCACTTCTACAGCTATCATGGTTTTTTCCTACGACCCGCTCTGAAACTTCGCGGGTTGTGGTCTTTTTCGTCCCCGACGGGTTTACAGTCTGGGGTGACTTCAAGAGGTACGTTATGTCGGATTTCCAACTAGTCACCCGCTTTGAACCTGCCGGCGACCAGCCCGAGGCCATTCGCCAGATGGTCGAAGGCATCGAGGCCGGCCTGGCGCACCAGACGCTGCTCGGGGTGACCGGTTCGGGCAAGACGTTCAGCATCGCCAACGTGATTGCGCAGATCAACCGCCCCACGCTGGTGTTGGCCCCGAACAAGACCCTGGCCGCGCAGTTGTATGGCGAGTTCAAGGCGTTCTTCCCGAACAACGCGGTGGAATACTTCGTTTCTTACTACGACTACTACCAGCCCGAAGCGTATGTGCCGTCCTCCGATACCTTTATCGAGAAGGATGCGTCGATCAACGACCATATCGAGCAGATGCGGCTGTCGGCGACCAAGGCATTGCTGGAGCGCAAGGACGCGATCATCGTCACCACGGTGTCGTGCATCTATGGCCTGGGCAGCCCGGAAACCTATTTGAAGATGGTGCTGCACGTCGACCGCGGCGACAAACTCGACCAGCGCGAGCTGCTGCGCCGCCTGACCAGCCTGCAGTACACGCGCAACGACATGGATTTTGCCCGCGCCACCTTCCGCGTGCGTGGCGATGTGATCGACATCTACCCGGCCGAATCCGACCTGGAGGCGATCCGCATCGAGCTGTTTGACGATGAAGTCGAGAGCCTGTCGGCCTTCGACCCGTTGACCGGCGAGGTGATCCGCAAGCTGCCGCGTTTCACCTTCTATCCGAAAAGCCACTATGTGACCCCGCGCGAAACCCTGATGGGCGCCATCGAGGGCATCAAGGTCGAGCTGGCCGAGCGCCTGGAGTACCTGCGCGCCAACAACAAGCTGGTGGAAGCCCAGCGCCTGGAGCAGCGCACGCGCTTTGACCTGGAGATGATTCTCGAGCTGGGCTACTGCAACGGCATCGAAAACTACTCGCGCTACCTCTCGGGCCGTGACTCCGGCGCGCCGCCGCCGACCCTCTACGACTACCTGCCCGACGACGCACTGCTGGTGATCGACGAATCCCACGTCAGCGTGCCGCAAGTGGGCGCCATGTATAAGGGCGACCGCTCGCGTAAGGAAACCCTGGTGGAGTACGGCTTCCGTCTGCCGTCGGCACTGGATAACCGGCCGATGCGCTTCGACGAGTGGGAAGCCATCAGCCCGCAGACCATCTTTGTGTCGGCCACGCCGGGCAACTACGAGGCCGAGCATGCCGGCCGTGTGATCGAGCAACTGGTGCGGCCGACCGGTCTGGTCGACCCGGAAATCGAAATTCGCCCGGCGCTGACCCAGGTTGATGACCTGTTGTCGGAGATCCATAAACGTGTGGCCCTGGAAGAACGGGTGCTGGTCACCACGCTGACCAAGCGCATGTCCGAAGACTTGACCGACTACCTCGCCGACCACGGCGTGCGTGTGCGCTACCTGCACTCGGACATCGATACCGTGGAGCGCGTGGAAATCATCCGCGACCTGCGCCTGGGCACCTTTGATGTGCTGGTGGGCATCAACCTGCTGCGCGAAGGCCTGGACATGCCGGAAGTGTCGCTGGTAGCGATCCTCGATGCGGACAAGGAGGGGTTCCTGCGCTCCGAACGCTCGCTGATCCAGACCATCGGCCGCGCAGCCCGAAACCTCAATGGCCGGGCGATTCTCTACGCGGATCGCATCACCGGCTCCATGGAGCGGGCGATTGGCGAGACGCAACGCCGTCGCGACAAGCAAATTGCCTTCAACCTGGAAAACGGCATTACGCCTAAAGGCGTGTTCAAGGACGTTGCCGACATCATGGAAGGCGCCACCGTGCCGGGCTCGCGCAGCAAGAAGCGCAAGGGCATGGCCAAGGCTGCCGAGGAAAGCGCCAAGTACGAGAACGAACTGCGCTCGCCGAGTGAGATCACCAAGCGGATTCGCCAGTTGGAAGAGAAGATGTATCAGCTGGCGCGGGATCTGGAGTTTGAGGCGGCGGCGCAGACCCGCGATGAAATTGGCAAGTTGCGTGAGCGCCTGCTGGCGGTTTGATTGGCGGTGACTTGACCGGCCTCATCGGGGGCAAGCCCCCTCCCACACTTTGATTGGCGAACACCGTCAAATGTGGGAGGGGCGGTGCGACGATTCGACTTGCCCCCGATGGCTGCGCCTCGGTTTTCCAGAAATCACCCAGGCTGTTACCATTCGCCCCTTGTTTCAATTTCAGTTACATCGCCCATTCGAGACCTGCCATGACCACCGTCCGCACGCGCATCGCGCCATCGCCTACTGGGGATCCCCACGTCGGCACTGCCTACATCGCCTTGTTCAACTACTGCTTTGCCAAGCAGCACGGCGGTGAATTCATCCTGCGGATCGAAGACACCGATCAACTGCGCTCCACCCGCGAGTCGGAACAGCAGATTTTCGATGCTTTGCGCTGGTTGGGCATCACCTGGGCCGAAGGCCCGGACGTCGGCGGCCCGCACGGCCCGTATCGCCAGAGCGAGCGCAGCGACATCTACAAGCAGTACACCCAGCAACTGGTCGACATGGGCCATGCGTTCCCATGCTTCTGCACCGCTGAAGAACTCGACCAGATGCGCGCCGAGCAACAGGCCCGTGGCGAAACCCCGCGCTACGATGGCCGCGCGTTGCTGCTGTCGAAAGAGGAAGTGGCTGCCCGCCTGGCCGCCGGTGAACCTCACGTTATCCGCATGAAAGTGCCGAGCGAAGGCGTGTGCGTGGTGCCGGACATGCTGCGCGGTGATGTCGAGATCCCGTGGGACCGCATGGACATGCAGGTGTTGATGAAGACCGATGGCCTGCCGACGTACTTCCTGGCCAACGTGGTCGACGACCACCTGATGGGCATCACCCACGTGCTGCGCGGCGAAGAGTGGCTGCCGTCGGCGCCGAAGCTGATCCTGCTTTACGAGTACTTCGGTTGGGAACAGCCGCAGCTGTGCTACATGCCGCTGCTGCGCAACCCGGATAAGAGCAAGCTGTCCAAGCGCAAGAACCCCACATCGGTGACGTTCTACGAGCGCATGGGCTTCATGCCGGAAGCGATGCTCAACTACCTGGGCCGCATGGGCTGGTCGATGCCGGACGAGCGCGAGAAGTTCTCGCTGCAGGAAATGGTCGACAACTTCGACCTGTCCCGCGTATCGCTGGGCGGGCCTATCTTCGATATCGAGAAACTGTCGTGGCTCAATGGCCAGTGGCTGCGTGATCTGCCGGTGGAAGAATTCGCCAGCCGCGTGCAGCAATGGGCGCTGAACCCTGAATACATGATGAAGATCGCGCCGTTGGTGCAGGGCAGGGTGGAGACGTTCAGCCAGGTCGCACCGTTGGCCAGCTTCTTCTTTGCCGGTGGCGTGAACCCGGATGCCAAGTTGTTCGAATCCAAGAAGCTCTCGGCTGACCAGGTTCGCCAACTGATGCAGTTGATCCTGTGGAAGCTGGAAAGCCTGCGCCAGTGGGAGAAGGATGCGATCACCGCGACGATCCAGGCGGTAGTTGAATCCCTGGAGCTGAAATTGCGCGATGCCATGCCGCTGATGTTTGCTGCGATCACCGGGCAGGCCAGTTCGGTCTCTGTGCTGGATGCGATGGAAATTCTTGGCCCGGACCTGACGCGTTTCCGCCTGCGCCAAGCCCTTGATTTGCTTGGTGGTGTATCGAAGAAAGAAAACAAAGAGTGGGAAAAGCTGTTGGGCGCTATCGCTTAAACAGTCCGCTGCAGCGACGAAACCCAGGTTTTCCGGGGTTTCGTCGGTAAGTGATTGTTATCCCGGCAAAAAACTTTGGAAAATGTTGAAAATAAATTTGACACGTTTCCAAACCGCCATTAAGATTCGCCCCGTCCTCACCGATGAGGGGCTATAGCTCAGCTGGGAGAGCGCTTGCATGGCATGCAAGAGGTCAACGGTTCGATCCCGTTTAGCTCCACCAATTTACAGGTTCAAGGTCTGGCCACACCGTCCTTGAATCGATCAGCTCTCAGCGCTGATCAGGTGTACAGAAGGTTTTGTCCCCTTCGTCTAGTGGCCTAGGACACCGCCCTTTCACGGCGGTAACAGGGGTTCGAGTCCCCTAGGGGACGCCAGTTTCAACAAGCAGTTCGAAAGGTCTGCTGCGCCGCGAGGCGAAAAATCCGGGGCTATAGCTCAGCTGGGAGAGCGCTTGCATGGCATGCAAGAGGTCAACGGTTCGATCCCGTTTAGCTCCACCAATTTACAGGTTCAAGGTCCGGCCACACCGTCCTTGAATCAGATCAGTTCTCAGCACTGATCAGGTGTATAGAAGGTTTGTGTCCCCTTCGTCTAGTGGCCTAGGACACCGCCCTTTCACGGCGGTAACAGGGGTTCGAGTCCCCTAGGGGACGCCACGATTACCCGCTTTGCGGGATTTTTAAGGGTCATTCAATTATTGAATGGCCCTTTTGTTTGTCTGGCGTTTGGCCAATTCTCTCTTCCATTCCCTTTTTTGTGCTGACCAGTGGTCATGTCTGTCGCTTGCTAAATATTATTATGGTAATAATATTTAACTCAGGAAAGTCGGAGGCAACGATGAGCGATAAAAAAGCGCAAACCCGCGAACGTATTCTGCAAGCCGCCAGCGCCGCGTTGATCCAGCGTGGTCCAGCCGAGCCTAGCGTGGGTGAAGTCATGGGCGCGGCGGGGCTGACCGTCGGTGGTTTTTACGCGCACTTTGAAAGCAAGGACGCCTTGATGCTGGAGGCCTTCACCCAGCTGTTGGCGCGCCGTCGTGCCGCTATCGACGATATCGACGCACAACTGACGGGAGAAGAGCGCAGAGGCCTGGTGGCGGCATTTTATCTGTCGCGCAAGCATCGCGATTCAACGGTTCAAGCATGCCCGATCCCAGCTACCGTGGGCGAGATGGCGCGGCTGCCGGACGCCTTTCGCGAAGTGCTGAACGAGCATGTGGAACTGATGGTTGCCCAGCTCGCCGCCAGTCCTGAAGACACCGACAAAGCCTTGGCTGATATGGCGTTGATGATCGGTGGACTGGCCTTGGCGCGTGCCCTGGGTCCGGGCGAGCTGTCGGACCGAGTGTTACGTGCGGCCAAGTCGGCTGTGCGCTAAAAGAGGGTGCGAGGATGGGCGCGTTAACCTGGCTTCGTCGCTTCAACGGCACCGTGGGACACCTGGCACCGCAAACCGTGGCCAATAAGATGCGGCGTGTCTTCATGACGCCACGCGACCTGCCGCCGCGTGACTGGGAACTGCCGCTGCTGGCGCAATCGGAACGCATTACCTTGCGTTTCGGCCTGTCCGCCCTGCGCTGGGGTCAAGGCCCTGCGGTGTTGTTGATGCACGGCTGGGAAGGTCGTCCAACCCAGTTCGCCAGCTTGATCACCGCGTTGATAGACAACGGATACTCCGTGATTGCCCTGGATGGCCCCGCCCATGGTCGTTCGCCGGGACGGGAGGCTCACGTGCTGCTGTTCGCCCGGGCCATGCTGGAGGCGGCTGCCGAACTGCCGCCGCTGCACGCTGTGATCGGCCATTCCATGGGCGGTGCCAGTGCGATGCTGGCAGTGCAGTTGGGGCTGCGTACCGAGGCGTTGGTGAGCATCGCCGCCCCGTCACGCTTCCTGGATGTGCTGCGCGGCTTTACCCATATGGTCGGTTTACCGGCGCGTGCACGCTCGGCATTTATCCAGGGGGTGGAGTTGACCTTCGGAATGCCGCTCAAACACCTGGATGTGGCCCATTACCAGATGAATATCCCTGGCCTGATCGTGCACGCCGAAGACGATACCTTCGTTCCGGTCAAGGCGTCTCAAGCCATCCACGAAGCCTGGTTCGACAGCCGCCTGCTGCGCCTGGAGCAGGGCGGGCACCAGAAAGTGCTGGCCGATCCCCGGGTGATCGAGGGCGTGCTGGCGTTGTTGGCGGGGCGCCGTCTACAGGACCGGCAAACCGCCTGATACACTGCCCCCCGCCGACATTAATCGACTGGAGCAAGGCATGGGCTGGGATTTGGCAACGCCGTTTATCATCGATCTGCAGGTCGCGCCTGAAGACATCGACGGCCTGGGGCACGCCAATAACGCGGTGTACGTGTCCTGGCTGGAGCGCTGCGCCTGGCGCCACTCCCAGCGCCTGGGGCTGGACCTCACCGAATACCGCCGCCTGGACCGTGCCATGGCGGTGGTGCGTCATGAAATCGATTACCTGGCGGCAGGCTACGAAGGCGACGAGCTGCAGTTGGCCACGTGGATCGTCGATTGGGATCAGCGCCTGAAGATGACCCGCCGTTTCCAGTTGGTACGCCCGCGTGATGGTGCGACCTTGCTGCGGGCGCACACCACCTTTGTCTGCATCGAATTGTCCACCGGCAAGCCCAAGCGCATGCCGGCCGAGTTTCTCGACGGTTATGGCCCCGCCCTGACAGGGGGTTAACGGTTGCCGCGGGAAACCCAGTAAACTGCGCCACGATTTTTGTTGAGTGTTTTCCATGCAAATTGCTTTGGCGCCCATGGAGGGGTTGGTCGACAACATCCTGCGGGACGTGTTGACCCGCGTGGGCGGTATCGACTGGTGCGTGACCGAGTTCATCCGCGTCAACGACCGCCTGCTCACCCCGGCGTATTTCCACAAGCTCGCCCCGGAACTGCTGCACGGCGCCCATACCGCAGCCGGTGTGCCGTTGCGCGTGCAATTGCTCGGTTCCGACCCGGTGTGCCTGGCGGAAAACGCCGCGTTGGCCTGCGAGCTGGGCTCCGAAGTCATCGACCTGAACTTCGGCTGCCCGGCCAAGACCGTCAATAAATCCCGTGGCGGTGCGGTGCTGCTCAAGGAGCCGGAGCTGCTCAATCGGATCGTCGAACACGTGCGTCGTGCCGTGCCTGCCCATATCCCGGTCACCGCCAAGATGCGCCTGGGCTTCGACAGCCCGGATGGCGCGCTGGTGTGTGCCACGGCACTGGCCGAAGGTGGTGCGGCGCATATCGTGGTGCATGCGCGTACCAAGACCGATGGCTACAAACCGCCAGCCCACTGGGAGTGGATTCCGCGTGTACAGGATGTGGTCAAGGTGCCGGTGTTCGCCAACGGCGATATCTGGAGCGTAGAAGACTGGCGGCGCTGTCGGGAGATCAGTGGTGTCGAAGACATCATGCTCGGTCGTGGCTTGGTGGCGCGCCCAGACCTGGCCCGGCAAATCGCCGCCGCACGTGCAGGTGGAGAGGTGGTGGAAATGACCTGGGCTCAACTGCAGCCTATGCTTCAGGGCTTCTGGACCCAGTGCGTGGCGCAGTTGACTGATCGTCAGGCGCCTGGTCGCTTGAAGCAGTGGCTGGCGATGCTAACGCGCAATTACCCGGAAGCGGTGGAACTGTTTACCGCTCTGCGCCGGGAAACCGAATTGGACCACGTCAGTCGTTTATTAGGGATGAGTCCTTTGGGCGCGGCCTGACACTGGAAACTGTCTGCCTGTATTTCAAGCGAATGCTCCTTATCGAAAGATACGGAGCATTTTGCATTTTAAGGTATTTAAACGTTACTGCTGAATCACTCTGTAAGTTCCTGTCATTTTTTTAGCGGGGCGGGCTAGTCGTGCTGATGGTATTCCTGTGCGCGTGAACTAGCACAAACATTGATTTAATGGGGCGGCTAATGATTTCGCTTAATGACATGCGCGGCGGTTTATTAGTGCTTGTGTCTACCGGCAATGCGCACATGCGGGTTGAATCGCGGCTTTCTGGGGATAGCGATGAGGCAAAGTCCGAAAGTTTGGTTTCCTTTCCTTATGTGAACCGCGATTTCTGGAACTTGATGGCGTCAGATTCCACGAATGAAGGGACTGAGATGCAACACTGTTGTTTTCGGCCTCCATAAATCCTGTCGCTGTCCTATGTGCTCATGCTCATGGCGGCGCTGACTAAGGAATATTGATAATGTCTTTCTCGATTGATAGTTCGCCTTTTGTGAAGTTTGATGCAACACCCAATGATTCGCAGGTACCAGTACTTTCTAAAACGGGGGGCTCACCCGGTACCGCCACTAATGATTCAAAAGTTATTCCGCCCACTATTCAGCAAGACCTCTCCCGAGGTTCGCAGGGCGAGATGATGATTAGCGCAGGGGCGCTGTCTAAGTTGTTTGACATGCTTGAACAAGTTTTCAGGGCCATGCGGGAAATGGTAACGGGGAAAAATATAACTCCTGACCTGAAGACCAACTCTGATACGTCGGCCAAGGTTAACTCGGGTACAGACCCTCAGAAAAAAAACAGCACGGACTCAAGCCCGTTGCCGAAGGTGGCGCCGAACGCCGCGGATCAGGCGAAAGTGCAGCCAGACGCCAGCCCGTTGCCGAAAGTGGCGCCGAACGCCGCGAATCAGCCGAAAGTGCAGCCAGACGTCAGCCTGTTGCCGAAAGTGGTGCCGAACGCCGCGGATCAGCCGAAAGTCCAGCCAGACGCCAACCCGTTGCCGAAGGTGGCGCCGAACGCCGCGGATCAGCCGAAAGTTCAGCCAGGCGTAAACCCGTTACCCAAGACCGCGCCAAATGGGGACGATCAGATGAAGGTCAAGATCAAAACGGATGATGGCGTGTTTCAGGTGATACCGCCTAAACCGACCCCTCGTTATCTGCCTCCAGTTCCCCAACCTGGCATCCACGTCACCAACGATGCGAATGCGCAGGTGAAGGTGGAAGTCAATGTCGGCCATTGCCACTGTCCAGATACCAGGGCCGAGCACGACAAAGGCAGGCAAACCACGGTGACACCGCAGCCCAAGCCTGACGCTACGCCGCAAACCACGGTAACGCCGCAGCCCAAGCCCGACGCTACGCCGCAAACCACGGTGACGCCGCAGCCCAAGCCCGACGCTACGCCGCAAACCACGGTGACACCGCAGCCCAAGCCCGACGCTACGCCGCAAACCACGGTGAAACCGCAGCCCAAGCCCGACGCTACGCCGCAAACCACGGTGAAACCGCAGCCCAAGCCCGACGCTACGCCGCAAACCACGGTAACGCCGCAACCCAAGCCCGACGCTACACCGCAAACCACGGTGAAACCGCAGCCCAAGCCCGACGCTACGCCGCCAACCACGGTAACGCCGCAGCCCAAGCCCGAGGCTACGCCGCAAACCACGGTGAAACCGCAGCCCAAGCTCGAGGACACACCGCAGCCGCCGGTTAACCCAGTCGTGCCAAAGCCTGCACCTGATGTGACTAGCCCGGGCCCAGCCGAATCTCACGCAGATATCAAAGGTTGGAGCTTTATCAATCGTCGCCGCGCAAGGACCTGATGCCTGGCGTCGTATTTCGACCTCTTCGATAAAAACAGCGTTCTCCGGACGTAATCTTCGGAGAATCGCTAAGAATGTAGAGAGACAATCATGTCATGCTACCCAATTAATAATATTGCTCGCACAGTGGATGTGCGTCAGGTGTTGCATAGGGAGTTACCGACCGCTATCAATGAAACTGTGCTGCCTTCCAAGCCGGAAAGTGCTGGCTTTAGAGCAGGCTCCGTATCTACGCCTGTAAGTGTTCGGCCAAATAGCGTTGCGATAGGAGATCACTTAGCTCCGATTGCAAACTTGATCACGTTGTTCAACTCATTAGTCACTCAATTGATTAACCTGGTCTCGGTTAAACCGGATAAGAGTGATCGCGATGTTGCGCCGAAACCGGAAGTCACCCCTCCATTTGTACCTGCACCGATACCTGCACCGGAACCGAGACGAAATGTCCCGGCCCATATTCCGAACTTGTCCGATAAGCGTAATGGCGCCAAGCCCGACAATATCTGGAGTGGCTTCCGCCAAGGGCCGGATGGTAACTGTGTCACGGTATCGGCCATCAAGGCGGCGATGTACAAGTTCGGCCAAAGCCCCACGGATATTTATAAGGAGGTACTTAGAGTCGGCGATGGCTATCAGATAACGATGCGCGATGACTATGTCCTTACCCTGAGCGACCAGGAGTTGCGAATAGGCGCGGCCGGTTCGAAATTCATCGGCCCTGATAAAGGTATGCTCAAGGATGCGCAATTCCTGTTCGCCGTGAGTGCCAAGCGCGCACAACTGGAAAATAACGACGGCCGGGCTCGCCGCAGTTTTCAGGCTGGCGTGAGCAGCTTGAACGATGGTGAGGATGAGCGTGGCCCCGGTGAAGGCTTCGAGCGCTTGGGTTTGCGAAAATACATGAGGACGGTCAGCGTGCGAGACCTCGCCAACGGTCAGTTGGGCATGTGTAACCGATCCCTTCATTCAGTGGCTGTGATCAATGGTCGCGAGGAGTTATACGGGCGACCAGGTGGCGCGCCGACACACGGGCAGGCCATCGCACTGGTTTGAGCGGCGCGTACTTGTTTCCTGGTCAAGGGATGCAGCCAGGGTTTCTGGCTGCATATTTTCCAGCAGTCCTGCTTTAGGAGCAGATCCATGAACGCTTCTGTTGATGGCCGTGGCACCGGCATGGCGATTCGCTTGCCTGAGCACCTTTCAAGTATGTCCAGCATGAAGCCCGGCGCGAAAGGGGATGACCCTGTGAGTGCACTTCATGGCGCCGAGCGTCGATTCGGCGAAAACGTTGACTGCAGTACTCACGTGGCCGTTATCAAAATGATGATGATGACCCTCGGCTCGCGTCCCACCGATGTTTTCAACGAAGTAACCCCTGTGGGTGAAGGATATGCCGTCACCATGAAGGATCAACACAGGGTGTATGTGTCCCAGGCAGAGCTTGAGCGGGTCACACAGGCTTCAGGGGTCACGGGGCCGGACCCTGACGTGGTCAGGCATGCCAACTTCATGTTGGCGGCCTTTATAAAGCGCAAGCAAAAGTCGGGTGGTTACTCGACGTTTGAGGCGGCCCTTGCAAAGAGCCTTGAGGGCGAGACAAGCAAGCGTTGTCTGGAGGGAATGGGCGTGTACGGGCTGTCGCGGTGGGTGGCCGCCCGCGACTTGGCTGACAGGAATTCGGCCTGGGTGCGTCAAACCCATGACTTTGGCGCTGAGCTCGTGGTGGGCGGAGCCAATCACAACCACGGCGAAGGCTACGGGTATGTGCTGTTTGATGATCGTCAGACGCCACCGCAGCGTGACGGGGTGCTGGCTCAAGTGTCGGAAAGCATCCGGCATGCCGATATCTGGGGCGGTTTTTATCAAGGAGTGGAGGGCAATTGTGTGACGGTGTCGGCGATCAAGGCGGCCATCACCCGTTTCCCCGAAGGCATCTACACAGCCATCCACAGAACGCCGACCGGCTGCGAAGTGAGCATGCGCGATGGCTTCCGGCTGCGCTTGACCCATGAGGAGCTGAGGCAGGCAACCGCTGCGTCGAACTTCTATGGCAGCGACCCGGTACTGCTGGACTATGCCAATTTCCTCTACGCCTGCAGCGCCAAGCGGGCGCAGTTGGAGAACAACGATTTCCGGGCGGGGAGAAGCTTTGCGGTGGCCCTGGAAACCCTCAACGATGGCGAATACCCAGGCGAGGCGCTCCAGCGCCTGGGCCTATTCGGTTACATCCGTAACAGCACTATCGAGGAGTTGGTCAACGGTGCAATCGGTACGATTGCAGACGGTTGGCATTCTGTGGCGGTTATCGGTGGGACGCTGGACCTGTATGGGCAAAAGTACAACTTGAACGCGTCGTCCTGGAAGAGCAGAGCGCTCACCGCGTTAAAGCTGGTGTAAGGACTAGCCCAACAACCGCCGAAACCCCTCGATCGGCAGCGGTCGACTGTGCAAATACCCCTGGAACAAATGGCACCCCAGTTTTTGCAGGAACGCGAGTTGTTCCGGGGTTTCCACGCCTTCGGCGATCACCGCCAGGTTCAGGCTGCGGGCCATGGCCACGATGGCGCGGATGATTTCGGCGTCGTTGGGGTCATGGGTCGCGTCGCGTACAAAGGACTGGTCGATCTTCAGCGCATCCACCGGCAGGCGCTTGAGGTATGTCAGCGATGAGTAACCGGTACCGAAGTCATCCATGGCAAAACTGACGCCGAGCTTTTTCAGGCGGCGCATCTTGGCCACGGTGTCGTCCAGGTTTTGAATCACGATGCCTTCGGTGATTTCCAGTTTCAGCAGGTTGCAGGGCAGTTGATGCCGCTTGAGGCTGCGCTCCACCCGTTCCACAAAGTCGTTCTGGCGAAACTGCCGGGGGCTGATGTTCACGCACAAGCTGAAATTCAGCGGGTCCACCAAACCGTCAGCAATAAGTTGTGCAAAGGCGGCGCAGGCCTCGTCGAGGATCCAGGTACCCACTTCGAGGATCAGGCCGCTGTCTTCCAGGACCTTGATAAATTCGGACGGCGACTGCGCGCCCAGCTGCGGATGTTGCCAACGCACCAGGGCCTCGGCGCCGACGATCTTGTTGCCTCGCGCATCCACCTGGGGTTGGTAATGCACGCTGAACTCGCCGCGTGACAGGGCCAGTCGCAGGTCGGTTTCCATGCGCAGGCGCTCGCTGGCAGCTTTTTGCATGCTGTTGTGGAACATCTGCGTGGTATTGCGCCCCGAATCCTTGGCTCGGTACAGGGCGATGTCCGCGCGCTTGAGCAGGTCCGCCGGGGTCGTGCCATGGTCAGGAATCAACGCCACGCCGATGCTCGGGGTGACCTGCAGGCGATGGCCGTCGAGGAACATCGGCTCCGAAAGCAGTTCGCGCAGGGTATCGGCCAGTTCCTGCACCTGGGCGCTGACTTGCGTGCGCGTGCCGTCCAGGCCGCTGAGCAGTACCACGAACTCATCGCCGCCCAGGCGTGCCACCGTGTCCTCCAGGCGCACACTGGCCTCCAGGCGCGCGGTGACGATTTTCAAAACAGTGTCGCCCACCGGGTGGCCGAGGGAGTCGTTGATGTGCTTGAAATGGTCGAGGTCAAGAAACAGCAACGCGCCGCGCAGGTTATGGCGCTTGAGCAAGGCAATCTGCTGGCTCAGTCGATCCATCAGCAGTGCACGGTTAGGCAGGTTGGTCAGCGGGTCGTGATACGCCAGGTGACGGATCTGCGCCTGGGCGTTTTTCAGCAGGCTCACGTCCCGTGCGGTCAGCAGCAGGCACGGGGTTTCATTGAGGGTGATCGGCTCGACCGACACTTCAACCGCCAATACGTCGCCGCGCTTGTTGTGCCAGAGCATTTCCAGGTGAGGGATACGCCCCTTGATCTGCAATTCGGCCAATAAGGCCGCACGCTGGTTTTCATCGGCCCAGATGCCGATCTGGTACAGCGTCAGGCCGATGGCTTCTTCGGCGCGATAGCCGGTGAGGCGGCAGAAGCCGTCGTTGACCTCGACATAACGGCCGGTATCGCGTTCGGTGATGGAGATGGCGTCGGGGCTGGAATGGAAGGCCTTGGCGAACTTCTCTTCGCTGGCCTTCAGCGCGGCCTCAGAGCGTTGTTGCTGGGTGATGTCGCGCAACGTGGTGACGATGCACGGCTGGTCGCCCACCTTGATCAAGCGGCTGGAAATCATGCAGGTCAGGGGGTGGCCGTTCTTGTGATGCACCACGACGGCTACATTGCTCAGTGTCTGATCGCGAATGACCTGTTCGATACGTTGCAGGCGTTTGCTTGATTCGTCCCACAGGCCAATCTGCTCGGCGCTCTTGTCGATCACCTCGGCCGCTGTCCAGCCAAAGGTCTGGGTAAAGGCGGGGTTGATCTCGATGAACGCGCCGCTGTCCAGGCCGGTGACGCAGATGGGATCAGGGCTGGCCTGGAACAGGCTGGCGAATTTTTCTTCCGAGGCGGTCAGGCGTTGTTCGCGCTCCACTTGGTCGGTGATGTCCAGCAGGGTGCCGGCCATGCGCAACGGCGCCCCTTGTTCGCCGCGGTAGAGGCGGGCGCGGCTTTCCAGGTAGCGCGAGCTGCCGTCTTCCAGTTGTACGCGGTAAGTCAGTTGATAATTGCCGGCCGGGCCTTCGCGCAGGGTGCGATAAGCGTTGCGCATGTTCTCGCGCTCTTGCTTGGGCATGCCCTCGAAAAAAGCTTCGAACGATTCATGGAAGGATTCGGGCGGCAGGCCGTGCAGTTGCGCGGCGCGGGCCGAACCGTAGAGCATACCGGTGGGAATATGCCAGTCCCAGGTGCCCAGTTGCGCCGAGTCCAGGGCTAGGTCCAGGCGCTCCTGGCTGTCCTTCAGGGCGCTTTCGGCGTTTTTGCGCTCGGTGGTGTCGAGAAAGGTGCTGATCAAGTAGGCCTCTCCCTCCAGCTCGACCTTTTGTGCACTGAGGGTGCCATCGTGGATCTGGCCGTTGCTGGCGCAGAACTGCACTTCCATGGTGATGGGTTCGCCTTTGCGCTGGGTGGCCTGGACCAGCTGCGCGCGTTGTTCGGGGTGGCACCACAGGCCTAGGTCCAGGGTGGTGCGGCCAATGGCATCAGCCACCGGCCAGCCGAAGAGCATCTCGAAATACTGGTTGGCTTCGCTGATCAGGCCGTCGCGCTGACGGGTCAACAACACCATATTCGGGCACAGGTGAAACAGCGTGGCGAAGCGTTTTTCGGAATGGCTGAGGGCGTGCTCCCGCTCGCGCTGGCGAGTGGTCTCGCGGATCACGCCGATCATGCGGCGCCGGCCGGCCTTGTCCGGTGCCAGGCTGCCATTGATTTCCAGCCAGTGATGCGTACCGTCCGGCCATTGAATTCGATGGTGCATGGCCTGCTCGAACGGCTCGCCGGCCAGCACTGCATGAAAGGCGCGTACCACCCGGGATCGATCCGACGGCGCTAGCAGGTCGAGGTAATCCAGGTCCTTGGGCAGCGGTTGGCGTGGGTCGAAGCCGAACAGCGCCTGGGTGCCCCGTGACCAGCTGATACGGCCCGTGTCGATTTCCCAGCACCACGCGCCCAGCCGGGCAGCATTCAGGGCTGCCAGCAGTTGCGGGGCACTGTCCCAGCTTTGTTCCGCCTGTTGAGGGTCCAGGGCGTAAATGCGGGGCAGGGGAGGTAGAGGGTCGACAGGGTTGCGCATTATCAAAGGGCCTTGGCTCAATGGGCAAACAGCGCGGTTTTATTCACAACCTGGGGCCGCACAGCGTCATACCGGTATCACTGGCAGATCCACCTGTGCATCCAACAGGCTCATGAACGCCCGCGCAGCGTTCGACAGCGTCCTTTCGGTGTGCACGATATAGCCTAGCTGGCGACTGAGTTGTATGCCCGGCAAAGCGATACTCGCCACCTGATCGTCCAGCATGGTGCGCGGCAAGACGCTCCAGGCCAGGCCGATCGAGACCATCATCTTGATGGTTTCCAGATAGTTAGTGCTCATCGCGATGTTCGGCGTAAGGCCCTGGGCCTCGAACAGTCGGCTGACAATATGATGGGTAAAGGTATTACCGCCAGGGAAAACCGCCGGGTGGCCGGCAATATCGGCCAGGCTGACGTCGCGGTTGCCGGTGAGGCTGTGCTCCGGCGCCACCACGAAATCCAGTGGGTCGTCCCACACCGGGGTGGCGCGTACCAGGTGATGGGGGGCGGGCGCCAGGGTGATCACCGCCACTTCGGCGCGGCCGTGGAGGATTTCTTCGTAGGCCACTTCCGAATCGAGAAACTGAATATCCAGGGCCACGTTCGGGTATTCCCGGGTGAAGGTACGCAGGATCGGTGGCAAACGATGCAGGCCGATATGGTGGCTGGTGGCTAAAGTGAGGCGGCCGCTGACTTCTCCGGTGAGATTGGTGAGGGCGCGGCGGGTGTCGTCCAGCACGTTAAGGATCTGATAAGCGCGCGGCAGCAGGGCCCGACCGGCTTCGGTCAAGCCGACTTCACGGCCCAGGCGATCAAACAGTCGCACCTTCAATTGCTGTTCCAGGCCGGCGATGCGCTTGCTGATGGCCGGTTGGGTCAGGTACAGGCGTTCACCGGCGCCGGAGAAACTGCCGGTCTCGGCGATGGCAATAAAGGCATTGAGGTTGGCCAGGTCCATGGTGGTATTCCAGTTGGTAATCCAAAGCATAAAAAATATGAATTTGAGTTATTTAATGTAGCGCCATACCATCAGCCTCACAAGCCAAAGGGTTATTGAAAAGCCCGGCGCATAGAAATACCGCTGATGAGGACCGACTGATGGCCGGCAAAACGCTTTACGACAAGCTTTGGGATTCCCATGAAGTGAAACGGCGCGACGATGGCTCGTCGCTGATCTATATCGACCGTCACATCATCCATGAAGTGACCTCGCCACAAGCGTTCGAAGGCCTGCGGCTGGCCGGGCGCAAGCCTTGGCGCGTCGACTCGATCATCGCCACCCCGGACCACAACGTGCCGACCACTCCGGAGCGCAAGGGCGGGATCGATGCCATTGTCGACACCGTGTCGCGTTTGCAGGTCCAGACTCTCGACGACTATTGCGACGAATATGGCATCACTGAGTTCAAGATGAATGACGTGCGTCAAGGCATCGTGCATGTCATCGGCCCGGAGCAGGGCGCCACCTTGCCGGGCATGACCGTGGTCTGCGGTGACTCCCACACCTCCACCCACGGCGCGTTCGGCGCCCTGGCCCACGGCATCGGCACCTCGGAGGTGGAGCATGTGTTCGCCACCCAGTGCCTGGTCGCCAAGAAAATGAAGAACATGCTGGTGCGCGTCGAAGGCCAATTGCCGTTTGGCGTGACCGCCAAGGACATCGTGCTCGCCGTGATCGGCAAGATCGGCACCGCCGGCGGTAACGGCCATGCCATCGAGTTTGCCGGCAGTGCCATTCGCGACCTGTCCATCGAAGGCCGCATGACCATCTGCAACATGTCCATCGAGGCCGGTGCCCGCGTGGGCATGGTGGCGGCGGACGAGAAAACCGTTGAATACGTCAAAGGCCGTCCTTTCGCCCCGGCGGGCGCCGATTGGGACGCCGCGGTTGAAGCCTGGAAAGACCTGGTGTCCGACGCCGATGCGGTGTTTGACACCGTGGTTGAACTCGACGCTGCCCAGATCAAGCCGCAAGTCAGCTGGGGCACTTCGCCGGAAATGGTTCTGGCCGTCGACCAGAACGTGCCGGACCCGGCGCAGGAAGCCGACCTGGTCAAGCGCGGTTCCATCGAGCGCGCCTTGAAGTACATGGGCTTGAAAGCCAACCAGGCGATCACCGACATCCAGTTGGATCGCGTGTTTATCGGTTCCTGCACCAACTCGCGGATCGAAGACCTGCGCGCTGCGGCGGTGATCGCCAAAGGCCGCAAAGTTGCCTCGACCATCAAGCAGGCCATCGTGGTCCCGGGCTCAGGCCTGGTTAAAGCCCAGGCTGAAGCCGAAGGCCTGGACAAGATCTTCCTCGAAGCCGGTTTTGAATGGCGTGAGCCGGGCTGCTCAATGTGCCTGGCGATGAACCCGGACCGCCTGGAGTCGGGCGAGCATTGCGCGTCGACCTCCAACCGTAACTTCGAAGGGCGTCAGGGCGCCGGTGGCCGTACCCACCTGGTGAGCCCGGCCATGGCCGCCGCCGCTGCCGTCAACGGTCGTTTCATCGACGTTCGCGAATTGATCTGAGGAAAACCCGATGAGAGCTTTTACCCAACACACCGGTTTGGTCGCGCCGTTGGACCGTGCCAACGTCGACACCGACCAGATCATCCCCAAGCAGTTCCTGAAGTCGATCAAGCGCACCGGTTTCGGCCCCAACCTGTTCGACGAGTGGCGCTACCTGGACGTGGGCTACGCCTACCAGGACAACTCCAAGCGCCCGCTGAACAAGGACTTTGTGCTCAACGCCGAGCGCTACCAAGGCGCCAGCGTGTTGCTGGCCCGGGAAAACTTCGGTTGCGGTTCCAGCCGCGAGCACGCGCCGTGGGCCCTGGAAGAATATGGCTTTCGCAGCATCATCGCGCCGAGCTATGCCGACATCTTCTTTAACAACAGCTTCAAGAACGGCCTGTTGCCGATCATCTTGAGCGATGCGGAAGTGGATGAGCTGTTCAAGGCGGTGGAAGCCGATGTGGGTTACCAACTGACCATCGACCTGGCCGCGCAAACCGTGACCCGTCCGGACGGCAAGGTGTACCACTTTGAAGTGGACGCCTTCCGCAAGCACTGCCTGATCAACGGCCTGGACGATATCGGCCTGACCTTGCAGGACGGCGATGCGATTGCCGCGTTTGAAGCCAGGCACCGGGCGAGCCAGCCCTGGTTGTTTCGTGACGCCTAAATCGATGTAGGCAGGACCGCCGCTATCGGGGGCAAGCCCCCTCTCACAGGGGGAACGCATTCCAAATGTGGGAGGGGGCTTGCCCCCGATGAGGCCAGTGTTAACAACACACACCCAGGGGAAACACCATGACCAGCACCGCCCACACCCAAGTCGTGCAAAAACAATTCGGCGAACAGGCGTCTGCCTACCTGAGCAGTGCCGTGCACGCCCAAGGCACCGAATTCGCGCTGCTTCAGGCTGAACTGGCCGGGCAGGGCTCTGCGCGACTGCTGGACCTGGGCTGCGGTGCCGGCCATGTGAGTTTCCATGTGGCGCCGCTGGTCAAGGAAGTGGTGGCCTACGACCTGTCCGAGCAGATGCTCGACGTGGTTGCTGCCGCCGCCAAGGATCGTGGCTTGGGCAACATCACCACCGTGCACGGCGCCGCCGAGCGCCTGCCGTTCGCCGATGGCGAATTCGACTTCGTGTTCAGCCGTTATTCGGCGCACCATTGGAGCGACCTCGGCCTGGCCCTGCGCGAAGTGCGCCGGGTGCTCAAGCCGGGCGGCGTGGCGGCGTTTGTGGATGTCTTGTCACCGGGCAGCCCGCTGTTGGACACTTACCTGCAAACCGTCGAAGTGCTGCGCGATACCAGCCACGTGCGCGATTATTCCGCCGGGGAGTGGATGCAACAGCTCAGCGAGTCCGGTCTGCACGTGCGCACTAGCAGCCGCCAACGCTTGCGCCTGGAATACACCTCCTGGGTCGAGCGCATGCGCACGCCAGAGGTATTGCGCGCTGCAATCCTTGAGCTGCAGAAGGCCATGGGCCAGGAAGTGCGCGATTATTACGAAATTCAGGCCGACGGCACTTTCAGCACCGACGTACTGGTGGTCTTCGCCGAACGCTGATCGATTTTTCCCGACCTGCCCACGGGCGGGTCGCTTGATGAAATGAGGAACGCATGAGCAAGCAGATTCTGATTCTCCCTGGCGACGGTATTGGTCCGGAAATCATGGCCGAAGCGGTCAAGGTGCTGGAACTGGCCAACTCCAAGTACAGCCTGGGCTTCGAGCTGAGCCACGACGTGATCGGCGGCGCGGCCATCGACAAGCACGGCGTGCCCCTGGCCGATGAAACCCTGGACCGCGCCCGTGCGGCCGATGCCGTGCTGCTCGGCGCCGTGGGTGGCCCGAAATGGGACAAGATCGAACGTGACATCCGCCCTGAGCGCGGCCTGCTGAAAATCCGCGCGCAACTGGGCCTGTTCGGCAACCTGCGCCCGGCGATCCTCTACCCGCAACTGGCCGACGCGTCGAGCCTCAAGCCGGAAGTGGTGGCGGGCCTGGACATCCTGATCGTGCGTGAACTGACCGGCGGTATCTACTTCGGCTCGCCACGCGGCGTGCGTGAGCTGGAGAATGGTGAGCGCCAGGCCTACGACACCCTGCCGTACAGCGAGAGTGAAATCCGCCGTATCGCCCGCGTCGGTTTCGACATGGCCCGTGTGCGTGGCAAGAAGGTCTGCTCGGTGGACAAGGCCAACGTCCTGGCCTCCAGCCAACTGTGGCGCGAAATCGTCGAAGAGGTGGCCAAGGACTACCCGGACGTCGAACTGAGCCACATGTACGTCGACAACGCCGCCATGCAACTGGTACGTGCGCCGAAGCAGTTCGACGTGATCGTCACCGACAACCTGTTCGGCGACATCCTGTCCGACCAGGCCTCGATGCTCACCGGTTCCATCGGCATGCTGCCGTCGGCGTCCCTGGATACCAATAACAAGGGCATGTACGAGCCTTGCCACGGCTCGGCGCCGGACATCGCGGGCCAGGGCATTGCCAACCCGCTGGCGACCATCCTGTCGGTCTCGATGATGCTGCGTTACAGCTTTAACCTGAGCGACGCTGCGGACGCGATCGAGAAAGCCGTGAGCCTGGTGCTGGACCAGGGCTTGCGCACCGGCGACATCTGGTCGCAGGGTTGCACCAAGGTGGGTACGCAAGAAATGGGCGACGCAGTAGTCGCCGCGCTGCGGAATCTGTAATCTCTCGGGCCCGCTTGCAGTTGTTGCTGCAAGGCGGCCCACTTTTTAACAAGGTGTAGTTGCGATGAAACGTGTAGGTCTGATCGGTTGGCGCGGTATGGTCGGTTCCGTGCTCATGCAGCGGATGCTGGAAGAGCAGGATTTCGATCTTATTGAGCCGGTGTTTTTCACCACTTCGAATGTAGGTGGCCAAGGGCCGTCCGTGGGCAAGGATATTGCCCCGCTCAAGGACGCCTACAGCATTGAAGAGCTGAAAACCCTCGACGTGATCCTGACCTGCCAGGGTGGCGACTACACCAGCGAAGTCTTCCCCAAGCTGCGTGAAGCCGGCTGGCAGGGTTACTGGATCGACGCCGCCTCGAGCCTGCGCATGCAGGACGACGCCGTCATCATCCTCGACCCGGTCAACCGCAAGGTCATCGACCAGCAACTGGATGCCGGCACCAAGAATTATGTGGGCGGCAACTGCACCGTCAGCCTGATGCTGATGGGCCTGGGTGGCCTGTTCGAAGCCGGCCTGGTCGAGTGGATGAGCGCCATGACCTACCAGGCGGCGTCCGGTGCCGGCGCGCAGAACATGCGTGAGCTGATCAAGCAGATGGGCGCGACCCACGCCGCTGTCGCCGATCAACTGGCCGATCCGGCCAGCGCGATCCTCGACATCGACCGCCGTGTGGCCGAAGCCATGCGCAGCGATGCCTACCCGACCGAGAACTTCGGTGTGCCATTGGCCGGCAGCCTGATTCCGTGGATCGACAAAGAGCTGCCGAACGGCCAGAGCCGCGAAGAGTGGAAGGCCCAGGCCGAGACCAACAAAATCCTCGGCCGGTTCAAGAGCCCGATCCCGGTGGATGGCATCTGCGTGCGCATCGGCGCCATGCGCTGCCACAGCCAGGCGCTGACCATCAAGCTGAACAAAGACGTGCCGATCGCCGATATCGAAGGGCTGATCAGCCAGCACAACCCCTGGGTCAAGCTGGTGCCGAACAACCGCGACATCAGCATGCAGGAGCTGAGCCCGACCAAGGTCACCGGCACCCTGAATGTACCGGTGGGCCGTCTGCGCAAGCTGAACATGGGCACCCAGTACCTGGGCGCGTTCACCGTCGGCGATCAACTGCTGTGGGGCGCGGCCGAGCCGCTGCGTCGCATGCTGCGGATTCTGCTGGAGCGTTGATCGCGTAAGGCGATAAGAGAAACCCGCGTTCTGGTGACAGGCGCGGGTTTTTTATTGTTCTTTCGGGCGCTCGATCAGACCCAGGCTAATTGCCTCCCCCCCAGCCACCCGGTAAAGTGCCGCTCCCCCCGCCATGCCCGAGGTAGCCCCCCATGACCCAGACCTTTGAAATTGCCGTGATCGGTGCCACTGGTACGGTCGGCGAAACCCTGGTGCAGATTCTCGAAGAGCTGGAATTCCCGGTGGGCACCCTGTACCTGCTGGCGGGCAGTAACTCTGCTGGCGCCTCGGTGCCGTTTCGCGGCAAGAACGTACGGGTCAAGGAGGTCGACGAATTCGATTTCAGCAAGGCGCAATTGGCCTTCTTCGCTGCAGGCCCTGCGGTCACCCTGAGCTTCGCGCCGCGTGCCACGGCGGCGGGTTGCGCGGTGATCGACTTGTCGGGAGCCTTGCCCGCCGAGCAGGCGCCTCAGGTGGTGCCGGAAGCCAATGCCCACGTCCTTGAGGGGTTGAAAAAGCCGTTCCAGCTAGGCAGTCCGAGCCCGTCCGCCACTAACCTGGCGGTGGTGCTGGCGCCGTTGCGCGGCTTGCTGGACATCCGGCGTGTCGCCGTCACTGCCAGCCTGGCGGTGTCTGCCCAAGGCCGAGAAGCCGTCAGCGAATTGGCACGTCAGACCGCCGAGCTCCTGAACGTGCGCCCCCTGGAACCGAAGTTCTTTGACCGGCAAATGGCCTTCAACCTGTTGGCACAAGTCGGCACGCCAGACGCCCAAGGTCATACCGCCTTGGAAAAACGCCTGGTTCACGAACTGCGCGCAGTCCTGGAATTACCTTTGCTAAAGATTTCCGCAACGTGCGTTCAAGCCCCGGTGTTTTTTGGCGATAGCCTGACTGTGTCACTGCAGTCGGGCGCGGCGGTCGATCTCGCCGCCGTCAACCGGGCATTGGAGGCCGCGCCGGGTATCGAACTGGTAGAAGAGGGTGATTACCCTACAGCCGTGGGCGACGCAGTGGGCCAGGATGTGGTTTATGTAGGCCGGGTGCGCGCGGGGGTGGATGACCCGGCTGAACTAAATCTGTGGCTGACGTCAGATAACGTACGCAAGGGCGCAGCCCTTAACGCCGTGCAACTGGCGCAGTTGTTGATAAAACGCCTTGCGTAAAAGATACTTGGCGGCAATTTGTAGATTGATTCTAACCAGGCGCTATGCTTGGCCCCAAGCAGGAACAATTGCGCGTCGGTGACCTATCGGCTCGCCATGCCTTATGGCAAGCGGTTACCAACCTTCTCGCAGGCCGGGGAGTGTTCAAACAAAGGATGAGGCTATGGTTCAAGTTCGCAAACTGGTGTTAGCAATAGCGGCCGCCTCGGCGCTGTCCTCCGGTATGGCGCAGGCGCTGCAGCTGGGGGAGATGACCCTAAAGTCGACGTTGAACCAGCCGTTGTCGGTGGAAATCGAATTGCTCGATGTCGGTGGCCTCACGGCGTCCGAGATCACCCCGAGCCTGGCCTCATCCCAAGCGTTCGTGGACGCGGGCGTCGATCGCCGGGCGTTTCTCGATGACCTGACGTTTACCCCGGTCATCAATCCCAGTGGTCGCAGCGTGGTGCGCGTCACCTCCAGCAAGCCGCTGCCGGATTCCTACGTACGTTTCCTGCTGCAGGTGCAATGGCCCAATGGCCGCCTGATGCGCGACTACAGCGTGTTGCTCGACCCGAGCAAGTTTGACCAGCCTGCTTCGAGTGCCGCAGCACCTGCTCCGCGCTTGGGAGCGCCTGCCAATGCTGCGCCCGCTGTGAGCAAGCCGGTTCAGCACACCACCACCTCCCGCGACACCCTGTGGGAAATTGCGCAGAAGCACCGCAATGGCGGCTCGGTGCAGCAGACCATGCTGGCCATTCAGGCACTCAACCCCGGCGCCTTTATCGATGGCAATATCAACCGCCTGAAAACCGGCCAGGTGCTGCGCCTGCCGGACACCGTACAAAGCACTGCGTTACCGCAACCTCAAGCAATCGCCGAAGTGACGGCGCAAAATGCCGCCTGGCGCCAGGGTCGGCGCGCGGCTGCCAATCAGGTAGCCGGCAAGCAGCAACTGGACGCCACCAAGCGCGCCCAGGCCGGCAATGCGCCGTCGACCACCAATGCTAAGGACAACCTGAGCCTGGTCTCGGCTGAAGCGGCCAAGAAGGGCGGCAAAGGCAAGGCCGGTGACAGCCGGGTCCTGAGCGACAAGCTGGCGATGACCCAGGAGCAACTGGACACCACTCGCCGCGATAACGAAGAACTCAAGAGCCGTGCGGCAGATTTGCAAAGTCAGTTGGATAAACTGCAAAAGTTGATTCAACTGAAAAACGATCAACTGGCCCGTTTGCAGGCAGACAAAGGCGACCCGGCGGTACCGGCGACGGCAGCGATGCCCGCACAACTGACAAGCGACCCGGCCGCCGCGCCGACAGCACCCGCTGCACAGGCCGCCGCGCCAACGCCAACCCCGGCTGCGTCGGCACCTGAGGCGGCTAAACCAGCCGCCGCACCTGATACCACCGAAGGCAAGTTCAATGATCTGCTGACCAACCCGGTTGTCCTCAGTGTGATCGGTGGCGCGGCTGGCCTGGTAGTGTTGCTGCTCCTGCTGCTGTGGGCGCGCCATCGCAACGCCCGCCGTGAAGAGGAAAAGCACTTGCGCATGGCGCGGGCGCTGGCTGAAGAGCCGGAATTTACCTCGAACATCGAACAGGACCTGCCGTCGGACAGTTTCGAAGGCCTCGAAGTGCCGCCGCCGAACGTCAAGCTGGCAGCCGCTCCGGCCCCTGCTCAAGTGGTTGCGCCAGCGGTGGCGGTTCCGACGGTTGCCTCCGTGCTCGCACCGCTGGCCGCTGCCGTGGCCCCGCAAAACGCCAACGATGCCCTGGCGCAAGCCCAGTCCCATATCGACCGTGGTCATTTGAACCAGGCCGCCGATGTGCTGGAACAAGCGATCAAGCACGAGCCCAAGCGCAGCGACCTGCGGTTGAAGCTGATGGAAGTCTACGGCCTGCAAAGCGACAAGGACGGTTTCGTCACCCAGGAGCGTCAACTGGTGGCCAATGGTGAGAACCATGCCCAGGTCGAGCAGCTCAAGTCGCGCTTTCCTGCTATGGCCGTATTGGCCGCGGGCGTCAGTGCCGCAGTTGCCGCGGCCGCGCTTGATGCTCAGTACGTCAAGGAGTTGCTGGAAGACAAGCCGGCGGCCCCGGCCACCGAGCCCGGCGCACTCGACACCGATTTCGATTTGAGCCTGGATGACCTGGAAGCGGCTTCCCCGGCCAACCTGGACGACGAGCAGACGTTTGCCGCGCTCCTGGAACAGCAATCGGCGCCCAAGGCCGGTGAGGAAAACCTGTCGGACTTTGACCTCGACCTGCAACTGAATGCCCCGGCGTCCGAGCAATCCGACGACGACTTCCTTTCCGGTCTTGAGGATCAGATGAAGGATGCGCCGGCAGTCGAGCCGCCGACGCTGACCCCGTCGGCGCCGGATGACTTCGATTTGCCGGAGGATTTCGACCTGTCCCTGGCGGACGAACCAGACGCAGTCGCCAAGCCTGATGCCTTCGCTTCGGAACTGGACGATGTCAACGCCGAACTCGATCGCCTGTCCCAGAGCCTGGAAAATCCGCCCATCGAACCTTCTTTTACCGCTGAAGACGCAGCGTTGGGCGATGATGAACCGGAGTTCGACTTCCTGTCCGGCACGAATGAAGTCGCCACCAAGCTCGACCTTGCCCAAGCCTATATCGACATGGGGGATGCCGACGGCGCGCGGGACATTCTCTCCGAAGTGCTCACTGAAGGTGATGAGGCGCAGCGCGGCGAGGCCAAGGAAATGCTCGGCAAAATCTGAGGGGCGATGCAGGTCCAGTGTGGGAGGGATCAATCCCTAACAAAAGCGCACGCCACGCAGCTGCCGCATTTATAATGGCCGCCTTCGCGCAACTCATCAGGCTCTCAGTTCTTGGCAAATATAGATAACCCGGCCGCCGAAATGGCGGCCGCTGGCTTTTACCGCATCGCTCTCGGCGTGGAATACAAAGGCTCGCGCTATCGCGGCTGGCAGCGCCAGGCGTCAGGCGTGCTGACGGTGCAGGAAACCCTGGAGAAGGCCTTGTCCAAGGTCGCCGATTCGCCCGTATCGCTGATGTGCGCCGGACGTACCGATGCCGGCGTGCACGCCTGCGGCCAGGTGGTGCACTTCGACACTCAGGCTGAACGCACGATGAAGGCATGGGTGATGGGCGCCAATATCAATTTGCCCCATGACGTCAGCGTCAGTTGGGCCAAGGTCATGCCTGCGCACTTTCATGCGCGCTTCAAGGCCATTGCCCGGCGTTATCGCTATGTGATCTATAACGACCAGATCCGTCCCGCGCACCTCAACGAAGAAATCACCTGGAACCACCGTCCGCTGGATGCCGAACGCATGGCCGAGGCTGCGCAGCACCTGGTGGGTGTGCATGATTTCAGCGCATTCCGTGCCGGCCAGTGCCAGGCCAAGTCGCCGATCAAGGAAGTCCATCACCTGCGGGTGACCCGCCACGGCAAGATGATCGTGCTGGACATCCGCGCCGGCGCCTTCCTGCACCACATGGTGCGCAACATTGCTGGCGTATTGATGACCATCGGTACCGGAGAACGCCCGGTGGAATGGGCCAGGGAAGTGCTGGAAAGCCGCATCCGCCGCACGGGCGGCGTCACGGCGCATCCGTTTGGCTTGTACCTGGTGGATGTGGAGTACCGCGACGAGTTCGAGCTGCCGCAACGCTTCATCGGGCCACACTTCCTCACAGGGTTCAGCGAACTTGACGGCTGACGCCCGGAAAAGCTTTTGTTACCATCCGGGACTTTCTCGGTCCAACCCCTGAGGTTTCTACGATATGTCTGCCGTTCGCAGCAAGATTTGCGGGATTACCCGCATAGAAGACGCGCTGGCGGCAGTCGAGGCGGGGGCGGATGCCATTGGTCTGGTGTTTTATGCCAGGAGCCCACGGGCGGTGAATGTGTTGCAGGCGCGGGCAATCATCGCTGCGTTGCCGCCGTTCGTGACCACCGTGGGCTTGTTCGTCAACGCCAGCCGCTGCGAGCTCAATGAGACCCTGGATGCCGTACAGTTGGATATGCTGCAATTTCACGGCGACGAAACCCCGGATGAATGTGAAAGCTACCAGCGCCCGTATATCAAGGCGTTGCGAGTCAAGGCGGGTGACGACATCGCGCGTGCCTGCGCTGCCTATTCCGGCGCGCGTGGCATTCTGTTGGACACGTATGTCGAAGGCGTACCGGGTGGGACCGGCGAAGCGTTTGATTGGTCGCTGATCCCCGAGGGGCTGAGCAAGCCGATCATCCTCGCCGGTGGGCTCAATCCCGCGAATGTCGCGGCGGCTATCGAGCAGGTTCGGCCGTATGCCGTGGATGTCAGCGGTGGGGTAGAGCAATGTAAGGGCATCAAGGATCACAGCAGGATTCGCGCATTCATGCAGGCCGTGCGCAACAGCAGTGGCGGGATGTGACGGCTGGCAGTCTGCCGCCGTCCATAACTACCACTGTGTAAAACAGCCCGGTGCCGCCTGAGGGAGGCCCGGAAATGAAGTGGCAACCTGCACTGGCAGGCTGTCTGGAAGGCTGAGGATGCAGGCTGGAAATGGCAGGTCGAACGTCTGACCCCGTCCAGCCTGTGTCATCGCCACATATGAATTTAGCTCAAGGGCATACGCGGGGCTGTGTTCAAGCCACCGGTACTGGAGAAAGAAAGCATGAGCAACTGGTTAGTAGACAAACTGATCCCTTCGATCATGCGTTCCGAGGTGAAAAAAAGCTCGGTTCCTGAAGGTCTGTGGCACAAGTGCCCATCCTGCGACGCGGTGCTGTACCGCCCCGAGCTGGAAAAGACCCTGGATGTTTGCCCCAAGTGCAACCACCACATGCGTATCGGCGCCCGCGCCCGCATCGACATCTTCCTCGACGCCGACGGCCGTAACGAGCTGGGCGCCGACCTGGAGCCGGTTGACCGTCTCAAGTTCCGCGACGGCAAGAAGTACAAGGACCGCCTGACCGCTGCGCAAAAGCAGACCGGTGAGAAGGACGCGCTGATTTCCGTCAGTGGCAAGCTGCTGGGGATGCCGGTGGTGGTGTCGGCGTTCGAGTTCTCCTTCATGGGTGGCTCCATGGGGGCCATCGTCGGCGAACGCTTCGTGCGCGCCGCCAACTACGCCCTGGAAAACCGTTGCCCGATGATCTGCTTCGCCGCCTCCGGTGGTGCGCGGATGCAGGAAGCGTTGATCTCCCTGATGCAAATGGCCAAGACCTCCGCGGTGCTGGCGCGTCTGCGCGAAGAAGGCATTCCGTTCATCTCCGTGCTGACCGACCCAGTCTACGGCGGCGTTTCCGCCAGCCTGGCGATGCTCGGCGACGTGATCGTCGGTGAGCCAAAAGCCCTGATCGGCTTTGCCGGCCCGCGCGTGATCGAGCAGACCGTGCGCGAGAAACTGCCGGAAGGCTTCCAGCGCAGCGAGTTCCTGCTGGAGCACGGCGCAATCGACCTGATCATCCCGCGCGGTGAACTGCGTCCACGCCTGGGTAGCCTGCTGGCGCAGATGATGGGCCTGCCGACACCTGTTTACGTCGCGCCTAAAGTCGAGCCGATCGTTGTACCCCCGGTGCCTGCGAACCTATGACCCAACGTACCCTGGGCGAATGGCTCGCCTACCTTGAGCAGTTGCATCCGTCCGCCATCGACATGGGCCTGGAGCGCTCGCAACAGGTAGCGGCCCGCCTTGGGTTGGGCCGGCCGGCACCGCGAGTGATCACGGTGACCGGCACCAATGGCAAAGGCTCTACCTGCGCCTTTGTTGCCGCGCTGCTGCAAGCCCAAGGGCTGAAAGTTGGCGTGTACAGCTCGCCGCACCTGCTGCGTTACAACGAGCGGGTGCAACTCAATGGCGTCGAAGCCACTGATGAGCAACTCTGCGAAGCCTTCGCTGCACTCGATGCCGGGCGAGGCGAGATTTCCCTGACTTACTTCGAAATGGGCACCCTGGCGGCGTTCTGGCTGTTCGAGCGTGCGCAACTGGATGTGGTTGTATTGGAAGTGGGCCTGGGCGGACGCCTGGACACCGTCAACGTGGTGGATGCCGACCTGGCGCTGGTCACCAGTATTGGCGTGGACCATGCCGACTACCTGGGGGATACCCGCGAGTCCGTGGCTTATGAAAAGGCCGGGATTTTCCGCCAGGGTAAGCCTGCGCTGTGCGGTGATCTGGATCCGCCGCAGCCCTTGCTGGACAAGGTGCGTGAGCTGGATTGCCCATTCTTCCTGCGTGGCCGCGAATTCAATCTTGATATCGGTGGCCGGCACTGGCAGTGGCGCGGGCGGGATGCGCGTGGGCTGGCTGTAGAGCTGCGCGATCTGCCCTTGCTGAATCTGCCGATGGAAAACGCCGCGCTCGCGCTGCAAGCCTATCTGTTGCTGGACCTGCCTTGGCATGCTGAGCAGATTGCTGCGACGTTGCTGGCGACTCGCGTGGTGGGGCGTATGGACCGTCGCGGGTTCGACTGGCACGGTAAGCACCTGAACCTGCTGCTGGATGTGGGGCATAATCCCCATGCAGCGCAGTACCTGGCAAAACGCCTGGCGCGCACGCCGCCGGTGGGGCGTCGCCTTGCTGTATTCGGTTTGCTCGCCGATAAGGACTTGGAGGGCGTGGTTGCGCCGTTGCTGGGCAGCGTCCAGGCATGGGCGGTCGCGCCGCTGGACACGCCCCGTAGTCGTCCGGCCCATGAGCTTGAGATCGCGTTACAGAACCTTGGTGCGCCCGTGGCGTCGTATGCAGGCGTGACTGCTGCCCTGGAGGCTCAGTGCGCGGTGGCGACGGCCGAGGACGAGATTCTGTTGTTCGGATCATTTTATTGTGTTGCCGAGGCGCTTGAGTGGTTGGCCCGGCGCTCCACGGAGGAAGCTGCACATGGCATTACTGGATAGCGCATACAAGCAGCGAATGGTTGGAGCCCTCGTGCTGGTGGCATTGGCGGTGATTTTCCTGCCGATGCTGTTTTCCCGTCAGGACGAGCAGCGCCAAGTGGTCGTCGAGGCCCCGGCTGCGCCCCAGGCCCCGGCGGTACCGCAAGTGCAGGTTGAACCGGTGGTAGTACCGGAGCCGCAGGCATTGCCGGAAGAAGAGCCCGTGCCGACTGATGATGAGGTGGCCGCGCAACAGGCGCCGTCGATGCCGGTTCAGCCAAGTGTCCCGGTGGTCAAGCCGACACCTGCTCCGGCGGTCGCCGCCAAGCCTGCGACGCCTGCGCCCAAGCCTGTAGCGCCGCAGCCTGCTGCGCCGGGCAAGCCGGATGTGGGTCAGAGCCGTATCGATCCGAATGGTTTGCCGATCAGTTGGTCGATCCAGGTGGCCAGCCTGGGCAATCGCGAAGGCGCTGACGCCTTGCAGAAAAAGCTGCGTGCCCAGGGTTACAACGCCTACATCCGTAGCGCCGACGGCAAGAACCGGGTGTTTATCGGGCCGCTGATCGAGCGCGCAGAGGCCGACCGGCTGCGGGATTTGCTGGACCGTCAGCAGAACCTGAAAGGCTTCGTGACCCGTTTCCAGCCTGAGCGCGGCTGAGCCCGCATCGATTCCAGCCTGGAATGCAATCAAATGTGGCGGGGTTGAAATCGGGCCGTCTCGCCACAAACTATTGATTTGCAAAGCAGCCGCAATCACAGCTTACCGACAGCCCGACGCTCTGCTAAAATGCGCCGCCTTATCCGTCCGTAGGCTCAAACGTGCCATTTACCTGGGTTGACTGGGCGATCGTTGCAATCGTCGCCATCTCCGCTTTGATCAGTCTAAGCCGCGGCTTCGTAAAAGAAGCACTGTCGTTGCTGACCTGGATCATCGCAGGAGTCGTAGCCTGGATGTTCGGCGGTTCATTGTCGGTCTACCTGGCCGGATACATCGAGACACCTTCGGCTCGTGTCATCGCGGGCTGCGCCATCATGTTCATCGCCACGCTGCTGGTGGGGGCAATGGTCAATTATCTTATTGGCGAGTTGATACGTGTCACCGGCCTCTCCGGGACCGATCGATTTCTCGGCATGGCCTTCGGTGCTGCGCGTGGCGCGTTGCTGGTGGTCGTGGCGGTCGGGCTATTGAGCCTGGGGCCGGTACAGCAGGATTCGTGGTGGCAGGAGTCGGTACTCGTGCCAAAGTTTCTATTGGTTGCAGATTGGTCCAAGAACCTCATATTGGGGTGGAGCAGTCAGTGGCTGGCCAGCGGAATCAGCGTACCCGCTGATCTTCCGTTCAAGGAACACCTCTTGCCGGCCAAAACGCCGCAGTAAGCTGTGTTCAGTCAAGATTCATTAAGTAGGGGTTGCGTCGCATGTGTGGCATCGTCGGTATCGTCGGTAAGTCGAACGTCAATCAGGCGCTGTATGACGCGCTAACCGTCCTCCAGCACCGCGGCCAGGACGCTGCCGGTATTGTGACCAGCCACGACGGCCGGTTATTCCTGCGCAAGGACAATGGCCTGGTACGTGACGTGTTCCATCAACGTCACATGCAGCGCCTCGTCGGGCACATGGGCATTGGCCATGTGCGTTACCCGACCGCCGGTAGCTCGACTTCGGCCGAAGCTCAGCCGTTCTACGTCAACTCGCCTTACGGCATTACCCTGGCGCATAACGGTAACCTGACCAACGTTGAGCAACTGGCCAAGGAGATTTACGAATCTGACCTGCGCCACGTCAACACCAGTTCCGACTCGGAAGTGCTGCTCAACGTGTTCGCCCACGAGCTGGCCCAGCGCGGCAAGCTGCAGCCGACCGAAGAAGACGTGTTCGCCGCCGTGATCGACGTGCACAACCGTTGTGTCGGCGGTTATGCCGTCGTTGCGATGATCACCGGCTACGGCATCGTGGGCTTCCGTGACCCGCACGGTATTCGCCCAATCGTGTTCGGTCAGCGTCACACCGATGAAGGCGTCGAGTACATGATCGCGTCCGAAAGCGTATCCCTGGATGTGCTGGGCTTCACCCTGATTCGCGACCTCGCGCCGGGCGAAGCGGTGTACATCACCGAAGACGGCAAGCTGCACACCCGGCAGTGCGCCGTCGCGCCGAAACTCACCCCGTGCATCTTCGAACACGTCTATCTGGCGCGTCCGGATTCGATCATCGACGGCGTTTCGGTATACAAGGCGCGCCTGCGCATGGGTGAGAAGCTGGCCGACAAGATCCTGCGCGAGCGTCCCGAGCACGATATAGACGTGGTGATCCCGATCCCGGACACCAGCCGTACCGCTGCGCTGGAGTTGGCCAACCACTTGGGCGTCAAGTTCCGCGAAGGCTTCGTGAAGAACCGTTACATCGGTCGCACTTTCATCATGCCGGGCCAGGCTGCGCGCAAGAAGTCGGTGCGCCAGAAACTCAACGCCATCGAGCTGGAGTTCCGCGGCAAGAACGTGATGCTGGTGGACGACTCCATCGTACGCGGCACCACCTGCAAGCAAATTATCCAGATGGCTCGCGAAGCCGGTGCGAAGAACGTGTACTTCTGTTCCGCAGCGCCTGCCGTGCGTTACCCGAACGTGTACGGTATCGACATGCCGAGCGCCCACGAACTGATCGCCCACAACCGCACGACCCAGGACGTGGCCGACCTGATCGGCGCGGATTGGCTGATCTACCAGGACCTGCCGGACCTGATCGAAGCGGTCGGCGGTGGCAAGATCAAGATCGAGCAGTTCGACTGCGCCGTGTTCGACGGCAAGTATGTGACCGGCGATGTTGACGAGGCCTACCTGAACAAGATCGAGCAGGCGCGTAACGACTCGTCGAAGATCAAGACCCAGGCGGTCAGCGCGATCATCGATCTGTACAACAACTGAGTAGACACCGGCCCTGAGGGGCCGGTTTTGTATCTTAAATAAAGAATTGAGTAAGGAGTCGCAGCATGAGTCAGGAATGGGATGCCGGTCGCTTGGACAGCGACCTCGATGGCGTAGCTTTCGATACCCTGGCTGTGCGCGCCGGCCAGCACCGCACCCCGGAAGGTGAACACGGTGACCCGATGTTCTTCACTTCCAGCTACGTATTCCGCACTGCTGCTGACGCCGCTGCGCGCTTTGCTGGTGAAGTGCCGGGTAACGTTTATTCGCGTTACACCAACCCGACTGTGCGTGCGTTCGAAGAGCGTATTGCGGCGCTGGAGGGTGCGGAGCAGGCGGTGGCGACGGCCACCGGCATGGCGGCTATCCTGGCGGTGGTAATGAGCCTGTGCAGTGCCGGCGACCACGTGCTGGTGTCACGCAGTGTGTTCGGTTCGACCATCAGCCTGTTCGAGAAATACTTCAAGCGCTTCGGGATCGAAGTGGACTACGTGCCCCTGGCGGATCTGTCCGGTTGGGATGCGGCGATCAAGTCCAACACCAAATTGCTGTTCGTCGAGTCGCCGTCCAATCCGCTGGCCGAGCTGGTGGATATCGCCGCATTGTCCGAAGTGGCCCACGCCAAGGGCGCAATGCTGGTGGTCGATAACTGCTTCTGCACGCCTGCCTTGCAGCAGCCCCTGAAGCTGGGCGCGGACATTGTGGTGCATTCGGCCACCAAGTTTATCGATGGCCAGGGCCGTTGCATGGGCGGCGTGGTTGCCGGTCGCTGCGAGCAGATGAAGGAAGTGGTGGGCTTCCTGCGCACCGCCGGCCCGACCCTGAGCCCGTTCAACGCCTGGATCTTCCTCAAGGGCCTGGAAACCCTCAGCCTGCGTATGAAGGCCCATTGCGCCAACGCTCAGGCCCTGGCCGAGTGGCTGGAGAAGCAGGACGGCATCGAGAAAGTGCATTACGCCGGCCTCAAGAGCCATCCGCAACACGCGTTGGCCCAGCGCCAGCAGCGTGGATTTGGCGCCGTGGTGAGCTTCGAAGTGAAGGGGGGCAAAGAGGGCGCCTGGCGCTTTATCGATGCGACGCGCCTGATCTCCATCACGGCCAACCTGGGTGACAGCAAGACCACCATTACCCATCCGAGCACCACGTCCCACGGACGCCTGGCGCCGCAGGAGCGTGAAGCGGCCGGTATCCGGGACAGCCTGATCCGCGTTGCGGTAGGCCTGGAAGACGTCGCTGATCTGCAGGCTGACCTGGCCCGCGGGCTGGCTGCCTTGTGATCGAGTGGTCCATGGAGGCCGCAACGGCCAGTAATGGTCGCGTCGCTCTGGTGACGGGCGCGGCGCGGGGCATTGGCCTGGGGATTGCCGCGTGGCTGATCAGCGAAGGCTGGCAGGTGGTCTTGACCGACCTGGACCGCGAGCGCGGTTCCAAGGTGTCCAAGGTGCTGGGCGACAACGCCTGGTTTATCACCATGGATGTGGCTGACGAGAAACAGGTGGCCCAAGGGGTCGCCGAAGTCCTGGGGCAATTCGGGCGCCTGGACGCGTTGGTCTGTAACGCTGCGGTGGCCCACCCGCACAATATCACCCTGGAAAGCCTTGACCTGGCTTACTGGAACCGCGTGCTGGCCGTTAACCTCAGTGGGCCGATGTTGCTGGCCAAGCATTGTGCGCCATACCTGCGTGCCCACGGCGGCGCCATCGTCAACCTGGCGTCGACCCGGGCCCGCCAGTCGGAGCCGGATACCGAGGCCTATGCGGCGAGCAAGGGTGGCTTATTGGCCCTTACTCACGCCTTGGCGATGAGTCTCGGGCCGGAAGTGCGGGTGAATGCGGTCAGCCCTGGCTGGATCGATGCCCGTGATCCTGCCGCGCGGCGTGCCGAGCCTTTGACCGATGCCGATCATGCCCAGCACCCGGCGGGCAGGGTGGGTACGGTGGAGGACGTGGCGGCGATGGTGGCGTGGCTGCTGTCGCGCCAGGCCGGGTTTGTCACGGGGCAAGAGTTTGTGGTGGACGGTGGCATGAGCAAGAAGATGATTTACAGCGAGTAGGGCGGGTAGCCGTCTTGAAGCAATTTTGTCTTTTTCAGAAAAACTTCAAGCAGGCTATTGACTTAGGTCCGCTACCTGCGTAAATTTCGCGGCCTCAACGAAGCAAAGGGTGATTAGCTCAGCTGGGAGAGCATCTGCCTTACAAGCAGAGGGTCGGCGGTTCGATCCCGTCATCACCCACCACTTCTTGAGAGTTTTACCTTCGGGTGAGACGCAACGTTAAAGGTTGCACCGACGCGCAGCGGTAGTTCAGTCGGTTAGAATACCGGCCTGTCACGCCGGGGGTCGCGGGTTCGAGTCCCGTCCGCTGCGCCATATTTTCCAGGTTCGATTTATCGGGCTTGAGGTTGAACAGCCAAGGCTGGTCGATCAGATGTTCAAAGACGGTTGAGGCGGTTTGCTCGGCCGGTCAAGCGATACGCAGCGGTAGTTCAGTCGGTTAGAATACCGGCCTGTCACGCCGGGGGTCGCGGGTTCGAGTCCCGTCCGCTGCGCCATATCTGCTTCAAGGCCCACTGAACGCCTTGAAGCACAAAGAAAGCCACTGGCTACTTTGATCCGATAGCAAAGACCCTGGTCGAAAGACCGGGGTTTTTTGTGTCTGCGATTCGGCAATTTTTTGCGGGAGCCGGCGAACCGGCTCCCATTGATTTGTCAGAAACCCAGCTTATCTCGCAGCCCGTAATACCAGGCCCCCAGTGCCGCAAACGGTGTGCGCAACAGTTGCCCGCCCGGAAATGGGTAGTGCGGCAGGTCGGCAAAAGCATCAAAGCGCTCTGCCTGGCCTCTCAGCGCTTCCGCCAGTACCTTGCCCGCCAGGTGGGTGTACGTCACGCCATGGCCGCTGCAGCCCTGTGAGTAGTAGATGTTGTCGCCCAGGCGGCCGACCTGCGGCAAGCGCGACAGGGTCAGCAGGAAGTTGCCGGTCCAGGCGTAGTCGATCTTTACATCCTTGAGTTGCGGGAAGGCCTTGAGCATCTTCGGGCGGATGATTGCTTCGATGTTCGCCGGGTCGCGCGCGCCATACACCACGCCACCGCCGAAGATCAGGCGCTTGTCACGGGTGAGGCGATAGTAGTCGAGCAGGTAGTTGCAGTCCTCTACGCAGTAATCCTGCGGCAGGAGGGTCTTGGCCAGTTCATCCCCGAGTGGCGCCGTCGTGATCACCTGAGTGCCACAGGGCATCGACTTGGCCGCCAACTCCGGCACCAGGTTGCCCAGGTAGGCATTGCCCGCGACGATGATGAACTTGGCCCTGACCTTGCCTTCGGCCGTGTGGACCACCGGGTTGGCACCCCGCTCGATGCGCACCGCCGCCGATTGTTCGTAGATCGTACCGCCCAGTGACTCCACGGCTGCGGCTTCACCCAGTGCCAGGTTGAGTGGGTGGATGTGGCCGCCACTCATGTCCAGCAGGCCGCCGACATAGTTGTCACAGGCCACTACCTCGCGAATGCGACGCTCGTCCAGCAACTCCAACTGTGTATGGCCGTAGCGCTCCCACAAGCGTTTTTGCGACTCCAGATGGCCCATGTGCTTGCTGTTGAGTGCCGCGAACACGCCGCCGTCCTTCAGGTCGCACTGGATCTGGTATTTGGCGACCCGCTCGCGAATGATCCTGCCGCCTTCGAACGCCATCTGCCCCAGCAACTGCGCCTGCTGGGGGCCGACACTGCGCTCGATCACATCAATGTCACGGCTGTAGCTATTGACGATCTGCCCGCCATTGCGGCCCGACGCGCCAAAACCCACCTTTGCGGCTTCCAGTACCGTGACGCGAAAACCGTTCTCCAGCAGAAACAGCGCGCTGGACAGGCCGGTATAGCCGGCGCCAATCACGCACACATCGGTTTCGGCGTCGCCTTGCAGCCTTGGGCGCGGCGGAACGGCATTTGCTGAAGCGGCGTAATACGACTGGGGGTAGGGGGTGTTCGCCATCCTGGAACCTCTGTTTTATATTTTTTACGAGTGCCCCGATCCTACCTGAGTTGAAAATTGCCTGCCAGCCACCCAAAAAAGCGCGGTGCCCCGGCTGCAAATAAATAATTCGCATATTCATAGGCTTAGCTGCAAAAAAGATGTTGACACCCCTTCGGAATTCCGTAGAATGCCGCCTCACAGCAGGCACGTAGCTCAGTTGGTTAGAGCACCACCTTGACATGGTGGGGGTCGTTGGTTCGAGTCCAATCGCGCCTACCAAACAAAATCCGCTCTGCTGGGCGGTCTAGAAGGGCTCACCGAAAGGTGAGCCCTTTTTTGTTCGTGCGATTTATTACTACCCGAAAATCTTCCCACCCCCACCTAAAGTAATCGACACCCAGGCCGATAGTGCTCGCAAACCTCTTACTCTCGGACATCTGGCATGCTTATCAACATCAGCACTACCGCCTCCGTAGCAAGCACTCCAAGCACTCCAAGCACTGTCAGCTCGACGGCTACCGAAACCAAGGAAAGCACAAGCAGCGCAGGCGGCATGACCGTCAACATGCACGCTGATTCCAATGGTGCGGCAGGTGTAGGTGGTGGTGGTCAAGCCTCCTCGCTCTCGAAGGAGTCCGATACCGTCAAAGAGTTGAAGAAGCAGATCGAGCAGTTGCAAAAGCAGCTTCAAGCGCAGCAGCAAGCCTTGCAGAAAGCTCAGTCCAGCAATCAGAGTGCAGAAGCCAAAGCGGCGGCAGTGGCGGCGGCGCAGATGCAGATCGCTGGCACTGCGGCGGCGTTGCAGACAGTGACTTCCGCGCTGTTGCAGGCGGTCATTGATGAGGGCAACAGCACGTCGGGTTCGATGGTCAGTACCACCGCCTGATAGTTGCAAAAGTGTGTTGAACCTCAGCCTTCACTGTCGATTCAACACACTTTCTCCCGCTCCCACCGGCAAGCGATATACATCCACCAGCGCCCACACTCCCAGCAGCGCCACTCCGACGAACGCCACGCGAAAATCCCCGACCTGCGCGTGCATCTCATGCCCTTGCACACTCATGGATGCCCGTAGCAGCAGCGCCGCCACCGTTACGCCCATCCCCATGGCCAGCTGGAATGACATGCTGAACAGCGCCGACGCCTCACTCATGCGCGGCTTGGGCACATCCGCGAAGCCGATCGAGTTGTAGCAGGTGAACTGCATCGAGCGTGACAGACCTCCCACAAACAACACGGCCGCGATCAGTACAAATGGGGTCTGCGCCGTGAAAAGCGTGCAAGCGGCTATCGACACCACGCCGATCACCCCGTTCACCAGCAAGACCTGGCGAAACCCATAGCGGCGCATGATGGCCGTGGTGAACGGTTTCATCGCCAGATTGCCAGCGAATACCGCCAGCACCAGCAAGCCTGCGTCCACCGGGGGCAAGCCAAAGGCGACTTGAAACAGCAGCGGCAGCAGGAACGGCAGGGCGCTGATGGCCAGGCGAAACAGCGAGCCGCCGTAGATACTCACACGAAATGTATCGATGGACAGGGTCTCGAGCGGCAATAAGGGGGCGCTCGAATGGCGGCAATGGCGTAGAGCCCACACTGCCAGCGCGATGCCTGCCGCGACCAGCACGGCGCCTGGAATAAGCCGCGCACCGTTCGGGTTACCCAGCCATTCCAGCCCGCCCAGCAGGGCCACGCAGGCGCCTGCCAGCAGCAAAAAGCCCTTGGCATCGAACTGGCGAACCCTGGCTTCGCGGCCTTCCGGTACCAGCCACAGTGCGGCGGCCAGTGCCAACGCACCCAGCGGCAGATTCACGTAGAAGATCCATGGCCATGATGCATGAGTCACGATCAAGCCGCCGACCAGCGGTCCCAGAATCGGCGCGACCAGGCCGGGCCAGGTAATGATCGCGATCATTTTCACCAAGTCTTTCTTATCCGTATTGCGCAACACCGCTAAGCGCCCCACGGGCACCATCAATGCGCCGCCGATGCCTTGCAGGACTCGGGCGAACACGAACATCTCAATACTGTGGCTCAGCCCGCAGAGCAACGAGGCGAGGGTGAACAGGATGATTGCGCCAGCGAATACCCGGCGCGCACCAAAGCGGTCGGCGGCCCAGCTGGACAGCGGTATGAAGATCGCCACGGCGAGGATATAGGCGGTGATGCCGATGTTCATGTCGACCGGCGTCACCCCGAAGGCGGTCGCCATGGTCGGTAGCGCGGTGGCGATGACCGTGGCGTCGAGGTTCTCCATGAAGAAGGTCACGGCGACCACCAGGGCAATCAGGCGGGTTTGTAGACTGAGGCGGTTTTGCGCGGCGGAATTTGGAGTGGGTGAGCTCACCGGTGCTGCCCTTTTTCAGTGAACGGTTTGACGAAGAAGGCCGATCAACTGCCAGATGCGCTGCGCCCGATAAACGGGCGGCGTTAAGATGAGCGAATCCTTCGTGGTCTGTCCACATCTTGTTACTCGTGCGCCCCTCGATTGCCCACAAAATTTATTGGTTTGCAGCAACAATTTTTCTTGTTGGACACCTCCCGCTCCCAGGCAGCACAGTTGCCGCCACTGACGCTCGCCCTGACGGGTCAACAATAAAAAACCGAGCCGACTGCACGCCACTTCCTGCTGTGAACCCTTTGTTCACATCCTGCTGTAATGGCGCCGCAGCGCGCACTTAAGGACCTCTCCGCCATGCAAACTGTTGTGAACTTATGGCCGTTGATCGGCGTACTTGTGATCGTGGTTGGCTTTGTTTTGCGTTTCAATCCGCTGTTGGTGGTCACCGCCGCGGCTATCGCCACCGGGCTCGCTGCCCACTTCCCCCTGGAGAAAATCCTCGCCACTATGGGTGATGGTTTCCTACAGACTCGCGCCCTGCAATTGATCCTGTTGTTGCCTCTCGCAGTCATCGGTTTGCTGGAGCGCCACGGCTTGCGCGTGCACGCGCAGAACTGGATTGCGCGGTTTGAGCGCGCCACGGTCGGACGCCTGCTGATCATCTATCTGTTTGTGCGCGAATCCACCGCAGCCATGGGCTTGACCAGCCTCGGCGGGCACCCGCAGATGGTGCGCCCGCTGCTGGCACCGATGGCCGAAGGCGCGGCGGAAAAGCGCTACGGCAAACTGCCTGACAAACTGCGTCACAAGGTGTTGGCCATGTGCGCTGCCACCGATAACGTCGGCCTGTTTTTTGGTGAGGACATCTTCGTCGCCTTTGGTGCGATTGCGTTGATGCATACCTTCCTGCTGGGTTCGGGGATCGACGTAGAGCCGCTGCACATTGCGGTGTGGGGCATTCCTACGGCGATCTGCGCCTTTATCATTCACGCGATCCGACTTCATCGGTTTGACCGAAGACTTACCCGCGAGATGACGACCGCCGTGACCCCAGTGGAGGCCGCGCAATGATCATCTCCATCCAATACCTGTACTGGCTCGCCGGGGTCCTGCTGCTGATCACCGCCGGCATGATTCTGTTGGATCGGACCCATCCCAAGCGCTGGTCCAGCGCACTGTTCTGGCTGCTGTTCGCCATCCCGTTCCTGGTGGGGGAGCGCCTGCCCTCGGTGGTTGTCGGTGCGGGGGTGGTGGTGATGGCACTGATTGCCGGTCTGGGCGGCGTCGGCCGTGGCACCCATGCTGAGTTGCATGACAAGGCTTCGCGCGCCAGTGCCGGTCGCCTCGGGCATAAACTGTTTATCCCGGCGCTGGCGATCCCCCTGACCACGGTGATTGGTTCGGTCTTGCTCAAGCACACCGAGATTGGCGGGGTACCGCTGCTGGATCCGAAAAACACCACCTTCGTCTCCCTCGGTATCGGCTGCCTGATCGCCCTCGGGCTGGCCTGCTGGCTGACCCGTGATACCCCGGTGCAAGCCTTGCGCGAATCCCGACGACTCACCGAGGCCTTGGGCTGGGCCATGGTGCTGCCGCAGATGCTGGCGATGCTTGGCCTGCTCTTCAATGAAGCAGGTGTCGGCACGGCTGTCGCCCATGTCACCACCACCTACATCAACCTGGATTTCAAGTTGGTGGCGGTCATGGTGTACGTGTTGGGCATGGCGCTGTTTACGGTGATCATGGGCAATGGCTTCGCGGCATTCCCGGTGATGACCGGGGGCGTCGGCGTGCCGGTGCTGGTGGGTATCTATGGCGGTAACCCGGCGGTGATGGCCGCCATCGGTATGTTCTCTGGCTACTGCGGTACGCTGATGACGCCGATGGCGGCCAACTTCAATATCGTGCCGGCGGCGTTGCTGGAGTTGCCGGACAAGAACGCGGTGATCAAGGCGCAACTGCCGACCGCGTTGATGATGCTGGTGGTCAATATTGTCCTGCTTTATGTGTTGATGTGAGGCCAAGATGCGAACTGTATTGCTGACGGGGTTCGAGCCCTTTGATCAAGACCTGGTGAATCCTTCTTGGGAAGCGGTGCGCCAGTTGGATGGCGTGCAACTCGACGATGATGTGCGGATTGTTGCGCGCCGATTGCCCTGTGCGTTTGCCACGGCGGGTGATTGCCTGCTCCAACTGATCAGTGAGCTGCGCCCGGCAATGGTCATTGCCACTGGGTTGGCCCCCGGGCGCAGCGAAATATCCATCGAGCGGGTGGCGATCAACGTCAACGATGCGCGCATCCCCGATAATCGGGGGGAGCAGCCCATCGACACGGCGGTCGTGGTCGGCGGCCCTGCGGCCTACTTCTCGACGCTGCCGATCAAGGCCATGGCCAGGGCGGTGCGCGAGGCGGGGATTGCGGTTTCGGTATCGCAGACGGCGGGCACCTTTGTGTGCAACCAGGTGTTCTACCGCTTGCAACACGAACTCGCGGGCTCGGGTGTACGCAGTGGTTTTATCCACGTGCCGAGCCAGCTTGGAGCGGGCCTGGTCGATGGGCTGCGCATCGCGGTGTCGACGGCATGGAATACCCCGGTGGACGTGGTGGAGGTCGGCGGTCAGGTGAGTTGACTTCTTACGTGATGCGGTAGGCTCGACTACAGTTCAGCTACATTCCTGTGTTGGATAATCGTCATGATCAAGTGCTCGAAATTCGTATCTGTTGCGCTTACGCTTGTGTTGTTTGCCGCTGGCGGTACGGCTTTGGCTGATCCAGGCAATGGCAAGGGGCAAGGCAACGATAAAGGCAATGGTCACGGCGGGCAGGGGCATGACAAGCCCAAGGGCAAAGGTGCAGCAGGCAGTCATGGCCCCAACGTCGACCGTGGCAGCGTGCTGAATGTGTTGGGCGGTTATCGCGACTACTGGAGCCCAGGGCCTGCCTTGCCGCCTGGTATCCAGAAGAACCTGGCACGCGGCAAGCCGCTGCCGCCGGGCATTGCCAAGAAACTGGACGGGCGTTTGTTGGGCCGTTTGCCCCATTACGATGGGTACGAGTGGCAGCAGGCGGGCACCGACTTGATACTGGTGGCCATCGCGACGGGCATCATCTACGAAGTCCTCAATGGCGCCCTCGATTGAGCTGACGCTGTCACCAGCATGGTTCTCGGCGCCGCCGTGTTCTTGCCGGCGTCGGTGGCGTTTACAAGCCGCCAGGTGATCCGTAGATTGCATTGCGCCGATTATTCGTTTCAGCCCACTAGGAAACCCCGCAGTGTCCATCCGAGGTTCAGCCGTATTTGCCCGCCCTTACCGCGCCTTTCTGTTCGATATGGATGGGACTTTGCTCAATTCGATTGCCGCCGCCGAGCGGGTATGGAGTATCTGGGCTGAACGCCATGGGTTGGAGGTGGCGACGTTTCTGACCACCATCCATGGCGCCCGGGCAATCGACACCATCACGCGCCAGGCTTTGCCCGGCGTCGACCCAGAGGTTGAAGCACAGTGGATTACCGAGGCTGAAATCAATGACGTGGAAGGCGTCGTTGCGATTGCCGGTGCTGTCGAGTTTCTGAACCGCTTGCCCGGTGATCAGTGGGCGCTGGTCACCTCTGCACCCAGGGAGCTGGCGTTGCGTCGACTGCAAGCGGCGGGCATTGCACCGCCAGCGGTGCTGGTCACGGCTGAAGACGTGGCTATCGGTAAGCCTGACCCTGCCTGTTATGCGCTCGGTGCGCAGCGCCTGGGGGTGTCGGTGCAGGACTGCCTGGTGTTTGAGGATGCGACGGTGGGTATTCGTGCGGGGGAGGCGGCTGGAGCGGATGTGATGGTCGTGACCTCGACGCACCTCAAGCCCATGGCGACGGAGCATCCTTCGATCGATGGGTATGAACAGCTGCAGGTGCAACGCAGCGCCGATGGCTTGTTGTACTTGGCGCGCGCGAGGGGCTGACGCAGCAAGGCCGAGACGGCTAACGGCCTCGGTCTGCTTCGCGGGTGGCTGGATCAGGCGGCGCCTGCATTCGATCACTGCGCATGCCTTGGCGTGACAGCACCATCTCCCTGAGAATCTCGTTGGCGAGCCGGGCAATCGCTTCGGCACCGCGATAATGCGCGCGCACGATTCCGGTGATTGCGAAGTGATCGGTTTCCGGACCGCTGAGCACGGCCGAGAGGGTGCCGTCGGCGTGCAGCGTACAGGTGACCGTGTAGCTGGGCAGGCGGGCTGCCAATTCAGATTCGATTTGGGTTTTAGTGAGCGTGTCCATCTGTACCGGCACCTTTTACTGACTGTGCAAACACACCCAAGAATAGGTCCTGCTGCGAGGCTGTAAATACCAGCGATCTGATAGTGAATTACGGGGACGTCAGTGTGCGGTTTTGCGCACGATTCGCTGGCACAACTTGCGCTGCACGGCCATCTGGATAGGCTTGAGACAGAACATGAACAGGTATCCAGACAGCAGCAATACCAGGTCCAGCCGCGAACGAGGGGCCTCGGCGCCTTCTATTTCAAGCTTCAGGCCATATTCCAAACCGACAAAGACCAGCCCTGTCAGCAGGGAGATCATCCAGGATCTGGAGAAAAATGGCTGGGTATTGCCTGGCAGCATCGACGTGCTCCCAATTGCACACTGATGGCGAGATATCAGTCAGGGGATTCGGTTGCAGAGGGTGTAATAAGTTCCAGGCGTGAAGATAGTTTCATCTTGATTCATGGATGAGCATGCGGCAAAAAACGGTTCGCGCAACAAAGACAAAAGCAGTCCGAGGAGGTTTTCGCCAGCCGTTACAGTGAACGAAAGGGCTGGCTACTGAGGGCGCTTCAAGGCGTCTGGTTTTTGTCCGGAGCGGTCAGGCCGGCCTGGATGCGCTGGTAAATCTCCTCGCGATGCACGGCAACATCCTTGGGGGCGTTGATGCCGATTCGTACTTGCTGGCCGCTGACGCCCAGGATGGTGATCGTAATGTCATCACCGATGTTTATGCTTTCACCGACTTTGCGGGTGAGTATAAGCATGGACTTCTCCTTGATTACTTTTAAGGACACATGTTTCAGACAGGGCAGGTGTCGTATGTGTGTAGCTTACTGCTAAGCGCGTCCCTGTGACTGCCTCTTTTAGGACGCATAGAGGCGACATTAATTCCCATGGCGGCATCATACAGGTCTGGGATACATCATTCGCATTGTTTAAGCCAACGTTTATGACGGCCAGAATAGACAGTGAATGATAAAGTCGCTTCTTTATCCGTTGAAGGAGCAGGGCAGTGCGTAAAGTAACGATGGCAATTGCGGTGTTGGCCTTGGCCGGTTGCGGTGAAGGCAAAAGCGTCGATGCTCCCAATGCCAAGCCTGCCGTGACCGAAAGCCAGCCACAAACCGGCGCGATTGCCGCCCAGGAATGGGACCTGCGCGTTGGCCCGCCAGACCATAAGTTGCAGGCAATCACGGACCTGACCGCCTGGTTGCTCGAACACGGGTTCAGTTTTTATATCGTGAAGGTCGACGGCAAGGACGAAGTGCTGCTGGGGCCATTTGCAACCAGGGCCGAGGCCGAAGCCAAGCAGACACTGCTCAACGAGAAGATGGCACGGGCCAAGAAAACCGACACGGTGTCCGAGATCATCGAGCACAAGGCCGCGCAGTAACAGCTGGTTGGGCGGCAGGGCCGCCCATGTTCAACCGCAGGCTTTCAGGTTAACCGGGCCGACAAACTCATTGCCGCGGCCCATCACGCACGCCACCGTCTGGTTACGCTGGCGCTCCCAGGCTTGTACCGGATAGGTCTTGTTCCAAGCTTCGTAAAGCTGGCGATCCTGTTTTGACAGGCGCAAGCCGTACTGCTTGCTCATGTAAAAATAAGTGCGTGCGATCATCCCGCGAATGGACGGGCGCGGCATGACCTTCTTGGCCTTGAAATCCACCTGGGTCAGGCATGAACCGTACTGCCCGCTTTGCACCGGCAGCCAGCCAAAACTGAAGTTACTTCGATCTCCATTGACCTCGCCGATGCTCGGCACCAGGTTGTGCAAATCCGCTTCGGCGCGCTTGAACACGTCGTCATTGCGCGTGCAGTTCTTGCGTCCACCGTTCTGCCAGCACTGGCGCTGATGTCCGATCTGCCAGGCCGGAACAATGTGCTCCCACTCGATGCGCGCGGCACGGTTGGCGTTTTTGCGTGGGATGTAGCCGCAGGCTTTCAAGTCAACGCGGTTGCCGGTGTATTTGCAGCCGCAATAGAACTCGGTGGATTGTGGCGAGTAGAGCTTCCAGGCGATTTTTTTGGCTTCGCTGAAGGTTCGGGGTGCCTGTGCATGGGCAGTGACAGCAAAAAGCAGGCAGCACAGAGCAATAAAACGGGCACTCATTGAATCAATCTTCCTTCGGCACAACCCAGAAAATCTGCACGCCGCCGTCATCCCGATAGGCGAGGGTAACGTTGTCGTTCTCCGCGATTTCCTCCAGCAAGCGCTGCCACTCGTCTTCTGGCTCGTCCGGCAAGCGGAAGATCAAGGCTGCCTTGGCTTTTTGGGCGCTGGTGGAGTTGATGATCTTTTGCACACGAATGGCCAGGCGTTCGTAGGCATCAGGTGGGGTTAATGCTGCTGAGGAGGGCTTTGCCACGGAGTGTTCCTTAGTAAGCTGTACGTGCATACAGTATTTAACTGTAGGCAATTTCGCAACTGCTTAAAATTTAATAAGTTCGTCTTACGGCGGTTTAGGTGATTTGGTGTAAGGCGGGGAGGTGTTGGTTGCGGGATTTACACATGAAGTAGAGGCGGGTAAACCCGCCTCTACAGAGATGTCATCAGGAATCAATATTCCCAGAACATCCGCTGCAGTTCTTTGCTGTCCTGGGTCTTGGTCAGTGCGACCATCGCCAGAATCCGGGCTTTCTGCGGGTTCAGGTCAAGAGCGGCGACCCAGTCGTACTTGTCGTCCGGCTGTTCGGCATTACGCAACACCATGCCCCCGGCATTCACGTGGGAAGAACGGATGATCTGCACACCTTGCTTGCGCAACTCCACCAGCGCAGGGACCACTTTGGACGACACCGAACCATTGCCGGTGCCGGCGTGGATGATGGCTTTGGCGCCAGCCTGGGCCAGTGCCTTGTAGGCGGTGTCGCTCACGTTGCCGTAGCCGTAGGCGATTTCAACATCGGGCAAGCTCTTGATGTTCTTGATGTCGAATTCCGAGTCCATGGTGTGACGCTTGGCCGGCAGGCGGAACCAGTAGGACTTGCCTTCAACGACCATCCCCAGCGGCCCCCATGGGCTCTTGAAGGCTTCGGTCTTGATATTGATCATTTTGCTGACGTCGCGACCCGATTGGATCTCGTCATTCATAGTCACCAGTACGCCTTTGCCGCGTGCGTCCTTGCTGCCGGCCACGGCTACCGCGTTGTACAGGTTGAGCATGCCGTCAGCCGACATGGCGGTGCCTGGGCGCATGGAGCCGACCACCACGATAGGCTTGTCGGTTTTTTCCACCAGGTTCAGGAAGTAGGCGGTCTCTTCCAGGGTGTCGGTACCGTGGGTGATCACGATGCCGTCCACGTCCTTGCTGTCGGCCAGTTCGGCGACGCGGCGACCCAGTTGCAGCAAGTTTTCGTTGTTGATGCTTTCGGACGCAATTTGCATCACTTGCTCGCCACGCACATTGGCGATCTGGCTAAGCTCAGGAACACCGGCAATCAATTGCTCGATACCGACTTTGGCGGCCTGGTACGTCGCACTGTTGGCGGCGCTGGCGCCCGCGCCGGCAATGGTACCGCCGGTGGCGAGGATGACCACGTTGGACAATTTGGTCTTGGATTCAACGTCCTTTGCCTGGGCGGCAACGGGGAACAGCAGCAGAAGGGCCAACGCCCCCGGAACAAAGTTCTTCAATGCAGATTTCATTATTTTTCTCTCTGGTTTTTGATGAGTGCTGTAGCAGGTTCATCTAGAACACCTGGGCAGTGCTGAATGCCGCCAGGCGCTGTGTAGGAGCAGGATCTGTACCATGCTGAATATGTTTGCGTATATAAATTAAACTGTTGATATGTATTGGTTTTTATCTTTTTTGTGATGGTTTTTCGATCACTGGATGTCCGGCTTTCCGAACAACCTGGGGTGTGGCGTTCGGTTGTCCGAAAGTTATGACGAAAGAATCCTGTGTCTTGCGCCAAAACCTGTCGTTTCAGAGAACGACCGAACGCGGCAGATGTTTAAGAGCGGCTCTCGGAGGACGCGAGAGCCGGGGCTAGAGGCCTTGCATGAAAGGCCATATTCTAGCGTTGACAAATCTCGACAAGGTTCTCATAGTTTGGTTAACGCAAACGTTTGCGAGATGTTTCATGGGGCTCTCACTGAGTCTCCTGTCAGCTCGTATCAGCCCCCCGGGTGGGAGGGCGCCCGAAGCACACTTCGGTGCAAGCGTTGCCCACAATAATCATAAGATCGGAGTGAACCCATGAAGCTGCCATTCGCTGGACGTCTTCTTGCTGTCGCTGTGCTTGCTGCCGCATCCGCCGCCTTACCTTTCTCCTCTGCATTCGCTGATGACGCTGCCGCCAAACCCAAGGTCGGCCTGGTGATGAAATCCCTCGCCAACGAATTTTTCGTGACCATGCAGGACGGTGCCAAGGCGTACCAGAAAGACCATGCCGCCGATTTCGACATGATCACCAACGGCATCAAGGACGAAACCGATACCAGCGCGCAAATCGGTATCGTCAAGCAGATGATCCTGGCCAAGGTCAATGCCATCGTTATCGCGCCCGCTGATTCCAAGGCACTGGTAAAAGTGCTGGAGGATGCCTCTAAAGCCGGGATCAAGATCGTCAACATCGATAACCGCCTGGATCCGGGCGTGCTGAAAAGCAAAAACCTCGATATTCCCTTTGTCGGTCCCGACAACCGCAAAGGCGCCAAACTGGTGGGCGACTACCTGGCCAAGCAACTGGCTGCCGGCGACAAGGTCGGCATCATCGAAGGTGTACCGACCACCACCAACGCCCAGCAGCGCACCGCGGGCTTCAAGGATGCGATGGACGCTGCCGGTATGAAGATCGTTTCCACCCAATCCGGCAACTGGGAAATTGACCAGGGCCAGAAAGTGGCCTCGGCCATGCTGAGCGAACACCCGGACCTCAAGGCGTTGCTGGCCGGTAACGACAACATGGCCCTGGGCGCCGTCTCCGCCGTACGTGCAGCAGGCAAGGCCGGTAAGGTCCTGGTGGTGGGTTATGACAACATCGACGCCATCAAGCCGATGCTGCAGGACGGTCGTGTGCTGGCGACCGCCGACCAGGCGGCGGCGCAGCAAGCGGTGTTCGGTATCCAGAACGCCCTCAAGCTGGTCAAGGGTGAGAAAGTCGATGCCAAGGACGGCATGATCGAAACCCCGGTCGAACTCGTCCTCAAGAAGTAATCCTGGCAGCACCCAACAGCGTCCGTCCGCCCTGGGCGGACGCCTGGAGATTTTCCTATGTCATCTTCCGCCCCGAACGCTGTCCTCTCGGTCAGCGGTATCGGTAAGACCTATGCCCAACCGGTTCTGTCCGACATCACCCTCACGCTTAACCGTGGTGAAGTGCTGGCGTTGACCGGTGAAAACGGCGCGGGCAAAAGTACCTTGTCGAAGATTGTCGGCGGGCTGGTCACGCCGACTACTGGGCACATGCAATTCAAGGGGCAGGATTACCGTCCGGCCAGCCGCACCCAGGCTGAATCGTTGGGCGTGCGCATGGTCATGCAGGAACTCAATCTGCTTCCGACGCTGACCGTGGCCGAAAACCTGTTCCTGGATAACCTGCCGAGTCATTGTGGCTGGATCAGCCGCAAGCAATTGCGCAAAGCCGCGATCGAGGCCATGGCCCAGGTCGGTCTCGACGCCATCGATCCGGACACCCTGGTCGGCAGCCTCGGCATCGGCCATCAGCAGATGGTCGAGATCGCCCGCAACCTGATCGGTGACTGCCATGTGCTGATCCTCGATGAGCCCACCGCGATGCTCACGGCCCGCGAAGTCGAGATGCTGTTTGAGCAAATCACCCGCCTGCAGGCTCGGGGCGTGGCGATCATTTATATTTCGCATCGGCTCGAAGAGTTGGCCCGTGTCGCCCAGCGCATTGCGGTATTGCGCGACGGCAAGCTGGTCTGTGTCGAGCCGATGGCCAATTACAACAGCGAACAACTGGTCACCTTGATGGTCGGCCGGGAGCTGGGTGAACACATCGACCTGGGGCCGCGCAGCATCGGCGGCCCGGCCCTGACCGTAAAGGGCCTGACGCGCTCGGACAAGGTCCGCGATGTATCGTTTGAAGTGCGTGCCGGTGAGATCTATGGCATCTCCGGCCTGATCGGCGCCGGTCGTACAGAGTTACTACGCCTTATCTTCGGTGCCGACCTGGCCGACAGCGGCACTGTGGCCCTGGGTTCGCCGGCCCAGGTGGTGAGTATCCGCTCGCCAGTGGATGCAGTCAGTCATGGCATTGCTCTGATTACCGAGGATCGCAAGGGCGAAGGGCTGCTGCTGACCCAGTCGATCAGTGCGAATATCGCGCTGGGCAACATGCCGGAAATTTCCGGCGCCGGGGTGGTGAATACGCGAGATGAGACGGCATTGGCCAAGCGCCAGATCGACGCCATGCGGATCCGCAGCTCCAGCCCGGCGCAATTGGTGTCCGAACTGTCCGGTGGTAACCAACAGAAAGTGGTGATCGGCCGCTGGCTGGAGCGCGACTGCTCGGTGATGCTGTTCGACGAGCCTACTCGCGGCATCGACGTCGGTGCCAAGTTCGACATTTATGCCTTACTGGGTGAATTGACTCGCCAGGGCAAGGCGCTGGTGGTGGTATCCAGTGACCTGCGTGAGCTCATGCTGATCTGTGACCGCATCGGCGTGCTGTCCGCCGGGCGCTTGATCGAGACCTTCGAGCGCGACAGCTGGACCCAGGACGAATTGCTCGCTGCCGCCTTTGCCGGCTATCAGAAACGTGATGCGCTGCTCAACGACGCAGTGCTTAGGGATACCCCATGAAACTAACAACTTCCCCCGGTAAAACCGGCGGCAACTTCTACGGCCTGGGCACCTACCTGGGGCTGGCCGGTGCATTGCTGGCGATGATCGCGCTGTTTTCGGTGCTCAGTGATCACTTCCTGTCCTATGACACGTTCAGCACTCTGGCTAACCAGATTCCTGACCTGATGGTGCTGGCTGTGGGCATGACCTTCATCCTGATCATCGGCGGTATCGACCTGTCGGTGGGCTCGGTGCTGGCGTTGGCGGCATCGGCCGTCAGCGTGGCGATTCTCGGTTGGGGCTGGAGTGTCTTACCGGCTGCCTTGCTCGGCATGGGTTGCGCCGCGTTGGCCGGCACTATCACCGGTTCGATCACGGTGGCCTGGCGCATACCATCGTTTATCGTGTCCCTCGGTGTGTTGGAAATGGCCCGTGGCGTGGCGTACCAGATGACCGGTTCGCGTACGGCTTACATCGGCGATTCGTTTGCCTGGCTCTCCAACCCGATCGCCTTCGGCATTTCGCCGTCGTTTATCATCGCTTTGCTGGTGATCATTGCCGCCCAACTGGTATTGACCCGCACCGTATTCGGTCGTTACCTGATCGGTATCGGCACCAACGAAGAAGCTGTACGCCTGGCCGGGATCAATCCCAAGCCGTACAAGATTCTGGTGTTCAGTCTCATGGGCCTGCTGGCCGGTGTGGCGGCGTTGTTCCAGATTTCGCGCCTGGAAGCGGCAGACCCGAATGCCGGTTCGGGCCTGGAACTGCAAGTGATCGCCGCAGTGGTGATCGGCGGCACCAGCCTCATGGGCGGACGTGGCTCGGTGATCAGCACCTTCTTCGGCGTGCTGATTATTTCGGTATTGGCCGCCGGCCTGGCGCAGATCGGTGCCACGGAGCCCACCAAGCGCATCATCACCGGTGCCGTGATCGTGATCGCTGTGGTCCTGGATACTTACCGCAGCCGCCGCGCCAGTCGGCGAGGCTGAACCATGGCAACGATCAAGGATGTGGCCGCGATTGCAGGTATTTCCTACACCACCGTGTCCCATGTGGTGAACAAGACGCGCCCGGTGAGCGAGCCGGTACGGATCAAGGTTGAAGCGGCGATCAAGCAGCTCGACTACGTGCCCAGCGCCGTCGCGCGTTCGCTCAAGGCTAAGACCACGGCCACCATAGGATTGCTGGTGCCCAACAGCCTCAACCCTTATTTTGCCGAGCTGGCCCGGGGGATCGAGGACTACTGTGAGCGTAATGGCTACTGCGTGATTCTCTGCAACTCCGACGACAACGCAGAAAAACAGCGCAGCTATTTGCGGGTGTTGCTGGAGAAGCGCGTCGACGGCTTGATCGTGACCTCGGTAGGCGGTGATGACAGCGGCCTCGCCGCAGGCTTGAGCGCGGTGCGCACGCCCATGGTGATTGTCGACCGGGCGCTGGACGGTATAGATGTCGACTTGGTGCGCATCGACCATGAGCACGGCGCCTACCTGGCGACCCGGCACTTGCTTGAGCTGGGGCATCGGGATATCGCCTGCATCGGTGGCCCGGCCCATACTCGCGTCGCGCAAATGCGCCTGGCGGGATACCACCGCGCGCTCCGTGAAGCGGGAGTGGAAGTGCTGGCCAATCGCACCCTGGAGAGCGACTTCACCAGCACCGGCGGTTATGCTGCTGCCGTGCAACTGCTGGCGGAAAACCCGCCCAGCGCGATTTTTGCCAGCAACGACATGATCGGTTTCGGCGTGTTGCGTGCTGCGGCGGAGCGCAATATCCGCGTGCCCGGTGAACTGTCGGTGATCGGTTTCGATGACATTCAAATGGGCCGCTACGTGTACCCGGCGCTGACCACGGTCGGGCAGTCGATCCTGCAACTGGGTGAGACGGCGGCCGAGCTTTTACTGCGACGAATTGCAACACCCCAACTGCTGATCGATCAACGCATCGTGACGCCGAGCATCGTATTGCGCGAGTCCACGGCGCCAGTCGCCAGCGTATTCGCCCAATACCGCTGAATCGAATTGATGAGTACTGATGTATGCCAGCAAAAGTAGTGGTAATAGGCAGCTTGAACATGGACCTGGTCACCCGCGCGAGTCGGCTGCCCCGTGCCGGTGAGACCCTGATCGGCCAGACGTTTTCCACGGTGCCTGGCGGCAAGGGCGCCAACCAGGCCGTGGCATCGGCGCGACTGGGGGCCGATGTGGCAATGATCGGTTGTGTCGGTAGCGATGCCTATGGCACTGAACTGCGTGGCGCCTTGCTGGTGGAAGGTATCGATTGCCAGGCGGTGAGCACCGTGGACGGTTCCAGTGGCGTCGCCTTGATTGTGGTGGACGACAGCAGCCAGAACGCGATTGTGATTGTTGCCGGCAGCAACGGCGAGCTGACCCCCGTCTCACTGCAGGCGTCTGATGCGGTGTTGCAGGCCGCCGATGTGATTATCTGTCAGCTTGAAGTGCCGATGGATACCGTGGGCTACACCCTCAAGCGCGGTCGTGAACTGGGCAAGACCGTGATCCTCAACCCCGCGCCGGCCAGCGGCCCGTTGCCCGCTGACTGGTACGCCTCGGTCGACTACCTGATTCCCAACGAAAGTGAAGCCAGCGCACTGAGCGGCGTGACAGTCGACTCCCTCGACAGTGCAAAGGTCGCGGCGACTCGGTTGATCCAGGCGGGAGCTGGCAAGGTCATTGTTACCCTGGGTGCCCAAGGTGTGTTGTTTGCCGATGGCCAGGGCTTTGAGCACTTGGTGGCGCCCAAGGTCAAGGCGGTGGATACCACGGCTGCCGGCGATACCTTTGTCGGTGGTTTTGCCGCAGCACTCGCCAGTGGCAAAAGTGAGGCCGAGGCCATCCGTTTCGGCCAGGTCGCGGCAGCATTGTCAGTCACCCGTGCCGGTGCCCAACCCTCCATTCCTACGCTGCATGACGTTCAAGGTTTTGTACCTTTATGAAAAAGACCCCTCTGCTCAATATCGCCTTGTCGCGGTTGATCGCATCCCTGGGCCATGGCGACATCCTGGTGATCGGTGACGCCGGCCTGCCAGTGCCGCCGGGGGTTGAGTTGATTGACCTGGCGCTGACCCAGGGCATTCCCGACTTCATCAGTACCTTGCGTATCGTGCTCAGTGAAATGCAGGTGGAAAGCCACGTACTGGCGGAAGAAATCCTGCTCAAGCAGCCTCCCGCGCTGACTGAGCTGAACGCGTTGACTGAACAGGCCGCCCTCGGCGAGCGACGTCTGCTCAGCCATGAACAATTCAAGCAACTGAGCCGTAACGCGCGCGCTGTCGTGCGTACCGGCGAGTGCCAGCCTTACTGCAATATCGCGCTGGTGTCCGGCGTAACCTTCTAGAGTGTCCCAACGACAAGGAGTGTTTTATGCAACGTGGTCTCCCAACCCTGAGAAATCTGTTTCGGAGTGTCCTGCTTTTGTCCGCACTCACTGCTGCCAGCGCCCAAGCGGCGGAAAAAATCGACTTGATCATCGACACCGACCCAGGCGCCGACGATGTGGTGGCCTTGCTCTTTGCCATGGCTTCCCCGGACGAATTGAACATTCGTGCGCTGACTACCGTCGCCGGCAACGTGCGCCTGGACAAGACCTCGCGTAACGCGCGCCTGGCCCGCGAGTGGGCCGGGCGCGAGGAAATCCCGGTGTACGCCGGCGCACCCAAGCCGCTGTTGCGCACACCGATCTATGCCGAGAACATCCATGGCAAAGAAGGTATTTCCGGCGTCACCGTCCATGAGCCTAAAAAGGGCCTGGCTGAAGGCAGCGCCGTTGATTACCTGATCAAGACCCTCCGTGCGGCTAAGCCTCACAGCATCACCATTGCCATGCTCGGCCCGCAGACCAACCTGGCGCTGGCATTGACTCAGGACCCGGAAATCACCCAAGGCATCAAGGAAGTGGTGGTGATGGGTGGTGCGCACTTCAACGGCGGCAATATCACCCCGGTTGCCGAGTTCAACCTGTTCGCCGATCCGATTGCAGCCGAGATTGTGCTCAAGAGTGGCGTCAAGCTGACTTACCTGCCGCTGGACGTGACCCACAAGGTGCTGACCAGTGAGGCGCGCTTGAAAAAGATCGCCGACATCAACAACAACGCGAGCAAGGTTGTCGGCGATATTCTGAATGAGTACGTCAAGGGCGATATGGAGCACTACGGCATCCCGGGCGGACCGGTACATGACGCCACTGTTATCGCTTACTTGCTCAAGCCGTCTTTGTTCACGGGGCGTCAGGCCAATATGGTGGTGGACAGTCGCGAAGGCCCGACCTTCGGCCAGACCATCGTTGATTGGTACGACGGCCTGAAGCAGACAAAGAATGTGTTTTGGGTTGAGAACGGCGACGCCCAGGGCTTCTTCGATCTGCTCACCGAGCGCCTTGCACGCTTGAAGTAACCCGGTCGACGTTCGTCAGCTGGTTCTCATTCCCGCTCGGGGTCTTGTGCCCCCATGTGGTCGGCCGGGTATTTTTCGAATACCTGGCCGATGAATGCTTGCGCCGCCTGGGTGCCGAGTTCCTTGACCAGCAGGTCGATACCGATGATTGCCAGTTCCTCCGGGCTTCCTGGGCTGTAGGAACTTTGCCCTTGGGGCCACTTGGCTTTGATGTCGGCTTGGAGCGTTACGGTGGTCATGGAAGTCTCACGGGTTGAAATACTGGGCAGTGCGCTGGAACGCGGCTCTAACGGGCGCAGTTAATCATTTTGCGCGGGGTTTGGCACTGCTACTTAGGCATGAAGCAGGCGCTGTGCGACACTGTCCCCCTGTTTAATTGCCGGGGGACCCCGCGTGCAGATCGATTTGAGTAACCCCGAGAACCTGACCCTGGCCGCCGTGCGCCAACTGATCGCCAGTGCCAGTGATGACGAACATACCCAGTTGCGTGTGACCAAGGCTGGGATTGCCTACATATCTTCGGGGGTGGTGGGAGGCACTGATATCGACGGCCTGCTGTTTCGCCTGGAGACCTGGGCCAAGGGCTCCGGTTATGTCGGCAACGTCGCAGCCAGCGACGAGGTCTGGGTCACACAGATTTTTAATGCGCTGAAGCAGAACTGGCCGAAGCCGCCATTTGATTACATCGACATCTACTGATTACGTTCATATTTGGTCACGATTGATCGGGCGAATGCTTGCTGATAGTCGGGCAGACTTGCCTATCGGCGGTTTACGTTTTGAAACCTATCATCCAGACCGCTGTCGCAAGATCTCTGTTCATTTTTCAATAGGAGGCTTCATGCCTTGGAAGCTCGCATCATTCGGTACTTTGTTGGCAGCACTCGCGTTGGCGGGTTGCAGCACCCCGGGTGCCTCTGAGCCAGCCAAAGACGCCGCCGTGACCGATGCCGGTCATAGCCGCTGTGAGTCGAAGGCCGCCGAATTCAGCATTGGCCAGAAAGCCTCGCCGCAGTTGCTGGAGCAGGCCCGTACCCGCGCTGGCGCGCAGAACGCACGGATTCTCAAGCCCAACGATATGATCACGCTGGAATACCGCTCCGACCGCTTGAACCTGAATACCGATGACAATCTGGTGGTCACGCGCGTTAATTGCGGCTGATCGTTTCCAGGCTTTTGCAACGCCCATAAAAAACCCCGTCACATGGACGGGGTTTTTTTAGCTCAGCGGAGAATTACTCGCCGCGAACCTGTGCAGCTTGCATACCCTTTTGGCCTTTCTCAGCCACGAAGGAGACGGTTTGGCCTTCTTTCAGGCTTTTGAAACCGTCGCTTTCGATAGCTTTGAAGTGTACGAACAGGTCGTCACCGCCACCTTGAGGAGTGATGAAGCCGAAGCCTTTTTCATCGTTGAACCATTTAACGGTGCCGGTTTGGCGATTAGACATGGTGTATCTCCAAGAAACATATATTTTCAGTAGTGCTGTGCTGCTCAGGCCAACTGGGCACACCGGGCTATCATAGTCGAAATGTTCGGCTTGGGAGCCCCCCCAAGGCATTGTTTGCTAATCAATAGCGTTGCGTTTGGTGCTTGTGTCGGCTGAAAGCCCCGATTTACGGGGCTTCAGCACGAAATATAAGCTGGTAAAAAAAGCCGTAAAAGCTGCGTAATTTGTGAGAAATGGCAGTTTTCGGGCTGTTTTTCCGGCAAAACGGACGTCTGATCAGGGCCCGATCTTACTTTTTCTTCACGACTTTGCAGGACGAAATAGCCGCGACCGCTTTGTTTTTAAGCTCCGGGCTGGCGTTCTGATTGGTCATGAGTTCCTTGATTTCTGCTGTGCTCAATTCGGCGTTGATCTTGTCAGCGCCACATTCGCAATGGGCCTTGGCAGTTTTGGCATCAACGTTCTGGCTGGCAGCTGCGCTGCAGTCGCTGACGAAGCTGTCGCGGGCGCCCGCTGGCCAATTGGACGGGGCGGCGGCCTGCGCGCCGAGGGAAAGGAGGCTCAGGGTAGCGGCGAGAGCGAGGGTAGAGGTGAAACGCATCATGGGATGCTCCTTTGGGTCGAGGACGAACGGCGATTCTCAGTGGGTTTGAGGCATGGCGTACAGCCCAAGTTCACTTTTGCAGCTATAAAGGCTGGAATTTGTCTTTAACATCAGGTGTGCCCGGCGCGATGACCGTTCATCTGTGCTAGCATCTTCCGCTTGGCTAATTCCGGGTGCGCCATTTGCCGCCTTGCCATGTTTCTTTTTAGCTCACTCCAGTCACTGTGGTTCGATTATCGGTTGGCCGAAAGGCTCCTGCCGCTGTAAGGCAGGCGTTCATCACTGAACGGCCTGGTGTTGGATCTTGTACTGGCTCATCCCAACCCACGTGACCTTTGGTAGGGGTCACCACTAGGAGAGGAGGCGCCATGCCAACTATTACTCTTCCCGACGGCAGTCAACGTTCATTCGATCATTCGGTTTCCGTAGCCGAGGTCGCCGCCTCCATTGGTGCCGGCCTGGCCAAGGCCACCGTGGCCGGCAAGGTCGATGGCAAGCTGGTTGACGCCAGCGACCTGATCACCTCCGATGCCAGCCTGCAAATCATCACGCCCAAGGATCAAGAGGGGCTGGAGATCATTCGCCACTCTTGCGCGCACCTGATTGGCCATGCGGTCAAGCAGCTGTACCCAACTGCGAAAATGGTGATCGGCCCGGTCATCGACGAAGGTTTTTACTACGACATCGCCTACGAGCGTCCTTTCACTCCGGACGATCTGGCCGCCATCGAACAGCGCATGCACGCACTGATCGAAAAAGATTACGACGTCATCAAGAAAGTCACCCCGCGTGCCGAGGTGATCGACGTGTTCACCGCGCGTGGCGAGGACTACAAGCTGCGTCTGGTGGAAGACATGCCGGACGAACAGGCAATGGGCCTGTACTACCACGAAGAATACGTCGACATGTGCCGTGGTCCGCACGTGCCGAACACGCGCTTCCTCAAATCGTTCAAGCTGACCAAATTGTCTGGTGCCTACTGGCGCGGCGATGCGAAGAACGAGCAGTTGCAACGGATCTACGGCACCGCCTGGGCTGACAAGAAGCAGCTGGCCGCCTATATCCAGCGCATTGAAGAAGCCGAAAAGCGCGATCACCGCAAGATCGGCAAGCGTCTTAACCTGTTCCACCTCCAGGAAGAAGCGCCGGGCATGGTGTTCTGGCACCCGAACGGCTGGACCCTGTACCAGGTGCTTGAGCAGTACATGCGCAAGGTTCAGCGCGACAACGGTTACCTGGAGATCAAGACCCCACAGGTCGTTGATCGCAGCCTGTGGGAGAAGTCCGGGCACTGGGCCAACTACGCCGACAACATGTTCACTACACAATCGGAAAACCGCGACTACGCCATCAAGCCGATGAACTGCCCTTGCCACGTGCAGGTGTTCAACCAGGGCTTGAAGAGCTACCGCGAGTTGCCGATGCGTTTGGCCGAGTTCGGCGCCTGCCACCGTAACGAGCCATCGGGTGCGCTGCACGGCATCATGCGTGTGCGCGGCTTCACCCAGGACGACGCCCACATCTTCTGTACCGAAGAGCAGATGCAGGCCGAATCCGCCGCGTTCATCAAGCTGACCATGGACGTTTATCGCGATTTCGGCTTTACCGAAGTCGAGATGAAGCTGTCCACTCGTCCGGAAAAACGCGTCGGTTCCGACGAACTGTGGGACCGCGCTGAAGCGGCACTGGCCGCAGCGCTAGACAGTGCGGGCCTTGCGTACGACCTGCAGCCGGGCGAGGGTGCCTTCTACGGTCCGAAGATCGAGTTCTCGTTGAAAGATTGCCTTGGCCGTGTCTGGCAATGTGGTACCTTGCAGCTCGATTTTAACCTGCCGATCCGTTTGGGAGCCGAATACGTCTCCGAAGACAACAGCCGTAAACACCCGGTTATGCTGCACCGGGCGATCCTCGGTTCGTTCGAACGGTTCGTCGGGATCCTGATCGAGCACTACGAGGGTGCGTTCCCTGCGTGGCTGGCTCCGACTCAGGCAGTGATCATGAATATCACTGATAAACAGGCAGATTTTGCTGCTGAAGTTGAAAAAACTCTCAACGAAAGCGGATTTCGTGCCAAGTCCGACTTGAGAAATGAAAAGATCGGCTTTAAAATCCGCGAGCATACTTTGCTCAAGGTTCCCTATCTTTTGGTTATCGGAGATCGGGAAGTCGAGATGCAGACTGTCGCTGTGCGTACTCGTGAAGGTGCTGACCTGGGCTCGATGCCCGTCGCCCAGTTCGCTGAGTTCCTCGCGCAAGCGGTTTCCCGGCGTGGTCGCCCAGATTCGGAGTAATTATTATTAAGCGTGAAATGAGACAAGATAAACGAGCTGCACCGAAAGCCCCGATCAACGAGAATATCTCGGCACGCGAGGTTCGGTTAATTGGCGCTGACGGCGAGCAGATTGGCATCGTCTCGATTGATGAAGCGCTTCGTATTGCAGAAGAGTCCAAGTTGGACCTGGTGGAAATTTCCGCCGATGCAATCCCACCCGTTTGCCGGGTGATGGACTACGGCAAGTCGATCTTCGAAAAGAAGAAGCAGGTTGCCGCGGCGAAGAAGAACCAGAAGCAGATTCAAGTAAAAGAAATCAAGTTTCGTCCAGGGACGGAGGAAGGGGATTACCAGGTAAAACTGCGCAACCTGGTACGTTTCCTGAGTGATGGGGACAGGGCCAAGGTATCCTTGCGATTCCGCGGCCGTGAGATGGCCCACCAGGAGCTGGGGATGGAACTCCTCAAGCGGGTTGAAGCTGACCTGCTCGAGTACGGTTCGGTCGAACAGCATCCTAAGATGGAAGGACGCCAGCTGATCATGGTCATCGCCCCGAAAAAGAAGAAGTAATCAACAGGGCACGGCAGGCCTTCTGATTATGTTTATCAACTGAATGCGGAGTATCCGAACATGCCAAAGATGAAGACTAAAAGTGGTGCTGCTAAGCGGTTTCTGAAAACTGCTAACGGTATCAAGCACAAGCACGCTTTCAAGAGCCACATCCTGACCAAAATGTCGACCAAGCGTAAGCGTCAACTGCGCGGTAGCAGCTTGCTGCATCCGTCTGACGTGGCAAAAGTCGAGCGCATGCTGCGCCTTCGTTAATTTTGGATCAAGAATAGAGGAAGTAACTCATGGCTCGTGTAAAGCGTGGCGTCATTGCCCGTAAACGTCACAAAAAAATTCTGAAACTCGCTAAAGGCTACTACGGCGCGCGTTCACGCGTATTCCGTGTTGCCAAGCAAGCGGTAATCAAGGCAGGCCAATACGCCTACCGCGACCGTCGTCAGAAAAAACGTCAGTTCCGCGCTCTGTGGATCGCTCGTATCAACGCTGGTGCACGTGTTAACGGTCTGTCCTACAGCCGTTTCATCGCTGGCCTGAAAAAAGCGTCCATCGAAATCGACCGTAAGGTTCTGGCTGAACTGGCTGTGAACGAAAAAGCGGTGTTTGCTGCGATTGTCGAGAAAGCTAAAGCCACCTTGGCTTAAGTACCCCCGACAGTCACCCTGGGCTGCTCCTGTAGCCCAAGGTGGTAAACGTCATAAATAGGGGAAGAGCCTTCAAGCTCTTCCCCTATTTTGTATCTGGAGTCTGTACATGGAAAACCTGGACGCGCTCGTCGCTCAAGCTCTTGAGGCTGTGCAAAGCGCTGAAGATATCAATGCCCTGGAGCAAATCCGGGTTCACTACCTTGGCAAAAAGGGTGAATTGACTCAGGTGATGAAGACCCTGGGGAATTTGCCGGCTGAAGAGCGCCCGCAAGTCGGTGCGCTGATCAACGTCGCCAAGGAGCGTGTCACAGAGGTGCTCAATGCGCGCAAGGCGTCGCTCGAGGAGGCCGATCTTGCGGCCAAGCTCGCCGCCGAGTCCATTGATGTGACCTTGCCTGGCCGTGGCCAGGCCTCGGGCGGCCTGCATCCGATCACCCGGACTCTGGAACGTATCGAGCAGTTCTTCACCCACATCGGCTACGGCATTGCCGAAGGCCCTGAGGTCGAAGACGATTATCACAACTTCGAGGCGCTCAACATCCCAGGTCATCACCCGGCCCGGTCGATGCACGACACCTTCTATTTCAACGCAAACATGCTGTTGCGCACGCATACCTCTCCGGTACAGGTCCGCACCATGGAAGCGAACAAGCCGCCGATCCGCATTGTCTGCCCAGGACGTGTGTACCGCAGCGACTCCGATATCACCCACTCGCCGATGTTCCACCAGGTCGAAGGCCTGCTGATTGATCGCGACATCAACTTCGCCGACCTCAAGGGCACCATCGAAGAGTTCCTGCGGGTGTTCTTCGAGAAAGAGTTGGCGGTGCGTTTCCGTCCATCGTTCTTCCCGTTCACCGAGCCGTCCGCAGAAGTCGACATGGAATGCGTGATGTGCAGCGGTAAAGGCTGCCGCGTCTGCAAACAGACTGGCTGGCTGGAAGTGATGGGCTGCGGCATGGTTCACCCCAACGTGCTGCGCATGTCCGGGATCGATCCGGAAGAGTTCTCGGGCTTTGCCTTCGGCATGGGCGTTGAGCGTCTGGCCATGCTGCGTTACGGCGTGAACGACTTGCGTCTGTTCTTCGACAACGACTTGCGGTTCCTCGCGCAATTTCGCTAGTCGTAACGAATCTTTAGGAGAGCAGGATGAAATTCAGTGAACAATGGCTGCGTGGCTGGGTAAGCCCGCAGGTAGACCGCGATGCGCTGGTTGCGCGTCTGTCGATGGCCGGTCTTGAGGTCGATAGCGTTACGCCGGCCGCCGGTGTTTTCAGTGGCGTGGTCGTGGGTGAGGTGTTGAGCACCGAGCAACACCCTGATGCCGACAAATTACGTGTGTGCCAGGTCAGCAATGGCGCGCAAACGTTCCAGGTCGTGTGCGGAGCGCCTAACGTGCGCCCGGGCCTGAAGATCCCGTTCGCCATGATCGGCGCCGAACTGCCGGGCGACTTCAAGATCAAGAAGGCCAAGCTGCGTGGGGTCGAGTCCAACGGCATGCTGTGCTCCCAGGCGGAGTTGCAAGTAGGCGAGGGCAACGATGGCCTGATGGAGCTGCCGGGCGATGCGCCAGTGGGGCAGGACATTCGCGTCTATCTGGAACTGGAAGACGCCAGCATCGAGGTCGACCTGACTCCGAACCGCGGCGATTGCTTGTCCCTGGCTGGCCTGGCCCGTGAAGTAGGTGCGCTGTACGACGCTCCAGTGACTCGTCCAGTGGTTGCTGCAGTGGCTGCGGTGCACGATGAAGTGCGTCCGATCGAAGTGCTGGCGCCAAACGCCTGCCCACGTTACCTGGGGCGCGTGATCCGCAACGTTGACCTGTCCAAGCCAACCCCGCTGTGGATGGTTGAGCGCCTGCGTCGTGCCGACGTGCGCAGCATCGACGCTGCCGTCGATATCACCAACTACGTGATGCTTGAACTGGGCCAACCGCTGCATGCTTTCGATCTCGCTGAAATCAATGGCGGCATCCGCGTGCGTATGGCCGAAGAAGGCGAGAAGCTGGTTCTGCTCGACGGCCAGGAAGTCAGCCTGCGCGCCGACACCCTGGTGATCGCTGACCACTCCCGCGCCCTGGCGATTGCCGGTGTGATGGGAGGCGAGCACAGCGGTGTGTCTGCGACTACGCGCGATGTATTTCTTGAAAGCGCCTTCTTCGACCAGATTGTCATCGCTGGCAAGGCCCGTTCCTACGGCCTGCACACTGATGCTTCGCACCGCTATGAGCGTGGTGTGGACTGGAAGCTCGCCCGTGAAGCCATGGAGCGCGCCACTGGCCTGCTGCTGGAAATCACCGGTGGCGAAGCCGGCCCGATCACTGAAACCGTCAGCGAGCAGTATCTGCCGTCTGTTGCGCCGATCACCCTGCGCGCCAAAAGCGTCGAACAAATGCTCGGCCTGGTCATCGCTCCGGCTGAAATCGAGCAATTGTTGTCGGCCCTCGGGTTGAACATTTCTGCGGGTGGGGAAGGGCAGTGGCATGTTGAAGTGCCAAGCCATCGCTTCGATATCAGCCTGGAAGTCGATCTGATCGAAGAACTGGCTCGCCTGTACGGCTACAACCGCTTGCCGGTTCGTTACCCGCAAGCGCGCCTGGCACCGCAACCCAAGGCAGAAGCGCGTGCGCATTTGCCTGAGCTGCGCCGTCTGCTGGTTGCCCGTGGCTATCAGGAAGCGGTGACCTACAGCTTCATCGATCCCAAGCAGTTCGAGCTGTTCAACCCGGGCGTCGAACCGCTGCTGCTGGCCAACCCGATCTCCAACGACATGGCCGCCATGCGTTCGTCCCTGTGGCCAGGCCTGGTGAAAGCCCTTTCCCATAACCTGAACCGTCAGCAAGACCGCGTGCGCATGTTCGAAAGCGGCCTGCGGTTTGTCGGTCAACTCGACGGCCTGAAGCAAGAGCCAATGCTGGCCGGTGTTGTTTGCGGCAGCCGCTTGCCGGAAGGCTGGGCGCAAGGCCGTGATGCCGTGGACTTCTTCGACGTTAAAGCTGACGTGGAAGCGGTACTGGGCTTTGCCGGTGCGCTGGACGACTTCAAATTTGTGCCAGGCAACCACCCGGCGTTGCACCCTGGCCAGACTGCGCGTATCGAACGTGACGGTCGCCTGGTGGGCTTCGTCGGCGCCATCCACCCAGAGCTGTCGAAAACCCTTGGGCTCGACCGCCCGGTCTTCGTCTTCGAGCTGGTCCTGGCCGAAGTGGCCTCGGGCAAGATGCCTAAATTCAGCGAGTTGTCTCGCTTCCCTGAAGTGCGTCGCGACCTGGCCCTGATCGCCGATCGTGAAGTCGCCGCCACTGCCGTTCTGGATGTAATCCGTGAAAATGCAGGGGAATGGCTGACAGACCTCAGGCTATTTGACGTCTATCAGGGTAAAGGCATTGATCCGCATAGAAAAAGCCTTGCAGTTGGCTTGACCTGGCAGCATCCATCGCGCACTCTTAATGACGATGAGGTGAATACCACGACACAAAATATCCTCACCTCGCTCGAACAAAGGTTGAACGCCACGTTAAGGAAGTGACGTATGGGGGCTTTGACGAAAGCTGAGATGGCGGAACGTCTGTACGAAGAGTTGGGTCTGAACAAGCGCGAGGCCAAGGAATTGGTCGAGCTGTTTTTTGAAGAGATCAGGCACGCTCTGGAAGACAACGAACAGGTCAAATTGTCCGGTTTCGGCAACTTTGACCTGCGGGACAAACGCCAGCGGCCTGGCCGCAATCCAAAAACGGGAGAAGAAATCCCGATCACGGCTCGCCGTGTGGTCACCTTTCGTCCAGGGCAGAAGTTGAAGGCCCGAGTTGAGGCTTATGCTGGAACCAAGTCATAACGACGAGCTACCCGTCATCCCAGGCAAACGCTACTTCACCATAGGTGAAGTCAGCGAGCTTTGTGCGGTAAAACCGCACGTATTGCGCTATTGGGAGCAGGAGTTTCCTCAACTCAACCCCGTCAAACGCACCGGGAACCGTCGGTATTATCAGCGCCAGGATGTGCTGATGATCCGACAGATCCGTGCATTGCTGTACGATCAGGGGTTCACCATCAGCGGCGCGCGCCAGCGTATGTCCGGTGATGAGGCCAAAGACGACACCACCCAGTACAAGCAACTGATCCGCCAGATGATCTCCGAACTGGAAGATGTGCTGGTGGTTTTGAAAAAATGATTCAGGCTTTTAAAATACTTCCACATTTCAAAAGCTTGCGGTATATTCCTGATCGCTTCGTTACGAAGCGAATCCAGTAACACGCCTAGTCGGGGCGTAGCGCAGTCCGGTAGCGCACTAGCATGGGGTGCTAGGGGTCGAGTGTTCGAATCACTCCGTCCCGACCATTATTCCTGAGTAAAATCAGACTCTTAAGCCGATCAGATAGATCGGCTTTTTTGTGCCTGCGCAAAACCCGCGAAAGCTACAGATCTTAGTGCAATTGTTAGCCGGTTCCGACTGAGCTAACCAGTTAGAAGGATTTATGGGGTTGCCCGTTGGAGACTATTCTTGAAGCTAATGGGCGAACGGCTACCGTAAACCGGCAGCCGCCCTTGCGCCCCTTAAACCTTAAACCGCTCCACCAACCGCTCCAATTCATGCCCCAAGCGCGCCAGCTCGTTACTCGACGCTGCGGTTTCTTCGCAGGTGTTGGCCGTCTGGTCGGAGATGTTGCGAACGTTGATCACGCTGCGATTGATCTCCTCGGTGACGGCGCTTTGCTGTTCCGCTGCCGTGGCAATCTGCTGATTCATTGACTGAATGATTGAGACCTTGCCCGTGATGTTCTCCAGCGCATTGACCGCCCGATGGGTGCATTCCACGCTGCTTTCGCTCAGTACCCGGCTGCTTTCCATGCCTGAGGCGACGGCGTGGGTGCCGCTCTGTACCCCGGCGACCAGGCTTTCAATTTCTTCAGTGGAGCGCTGGGTACGCAGTGCGAGGCTGCGGACTTCGTCTGCCACCACTGCGAAGCCACGGCCAGCCTCTCCGGCGCGGGCCGCTTCGATGGCCGCGTTCAGCGCCAGCAGGTTGGTTTGCTGGGCGACGGCTTTGATTACATCCAGTACGCCGCCGATCTTGTCGCTTTGTTCCTGGAGATGGCGCACCGCTTCGGCCGACTGGTTGAGTTCTGCCGCCAGGCGTTGGATCTGCGCAATCGCCTCACCCACGATTTGCTCCCCCTCGCAGGCTTGTTGATCCGCGCTGGACGCGGCCGCAGAGGCTTCTTCAGCATTGCGTGCGACGTTGTGAACAGTGGTGGTCATCTCGTTCATCGCGGTGGCCACATGATCCGTTTCGGCTTTTTGATTGCTGATGCCGGAATTCGTGTGCTCGGTGACTGCCGACAACTGCTCGGCCGCGCTGGCCACCTGGATAACACCGGAGCGAATACCGTCAATCAGCTCATGAAGGTTGTGCATCATCTGCGCAAGGCCTGATTGCAGTTGGCCCAACTCGTCACGCCGGTCGACCTTTACAGGCTCGGTCAAATCACCCTGGGCAATGCGGTTCACTGCCTGGAGCGTGTGTTGCAGTGGGTTCACGATTTGGCGGGTGATGACCCAGGCGGCGAGTGTACCCAGCAACAGTGCCAGGGCCGCGACGAGTCCCAGCAGCGTCTTGGCAGAGGCGGCATCGGCATCGCGTTTGGTATTTTGCGATTGAATGAGGGTTTGCGTGGTGTCGAGTAACAGGTCACCCAACTGCCCCATCCGTTTAAATAGCGCCGCCTGGTCAATGTCAGGCGTGGACAGGTCGTGCAGGCGTTTTCCGTACTCGTTGACCGCATCTTCCTGCTGCTGGATCAGGTCTTCATCCATCGGCTCGATAAACAGTTCCCGGATACTGTGCAGATGGGCTGCAAGTTGATCCAGGGTTTGTTGCAAGGGTTGATAGGCATCCGCTGGAGCGTTGGTACCGATGCGCAAACGGATGATTCGCAAGTCTTTGGTGTAGTTGCTGATCTGCGCAATTTTTTCAACCTTAAGCCCGCGCTCGGTCAGTGTCACAACGGCGTACCAGCCGGTCGCGGCCAGCAAGAGCGCAAGCCCCAGCACCAGGCCGAACCCCCAACTTAATTTAGCACTGACTCGGATATTGCTGATCCAGCCAAACATACAGACTCCCGAAAATAACGCAGGTTGATTATTGATCCCCTGAGTGTCGACCAAGACCTCCAGTGCTTTAATTTTCAGCATGTTCCACACCTCAACTTGGACCTTGTGTGAAAAAATATAGCCAGGTGGTGTTCATGGGCTGTAGTGTTACTGAAAGGATACAGCCTTATGTTTTTCAGGCGTTGGCGGGGATGGTGGTTAGTAAACTAAGTTGGTTCTCTGAGACCCACAATGTTGTCTTGTGCTTTAGTCGAATATCCAGAAGGACCGAGTTCTGGCTGGCCAGAATGTTTGCGGCTAACTATCGAAAGACAGGAGGCCGTCACCAGGTATTTAAAGGTTTATGGTTTTTTTTAGGTAGGAAAACAAATGGTCCTGGCAGGCCCTGTATTGGTTTTCCAGGTTCTCGACTTCCCACATGCGCGCGAGCCAGACGTCATCACAGGCTGCTTCCAAATGGTTGACGGTTGTCATCCAGGCCGTTTGGGCGTTAGCGGTTGCTTGTATTAAATGCAATAGCTCCTCATTAATCGCAAGTGCATTCGGTGTGGGGGGCTTGAGGGACATTAAAAATACTCAAAACTATTTCAATAGGGGGGGGATTAGGCTCCGCACTATAAGGCCCTGCTCGCGGGAGGCAGTATTCGACTAATGGCTAACGCGGTGAAACAGTAAGGTTCATAGCTTTTTTGTGCGGGTATTCACCCTGCTTATAATGTCGCTCACGAGTTGTAGTGTATTTCACGGATTAAATAGATGATTCGGTTCAGCCGATAAGTTGAGTCTTAATTAAATCTGCATTCAATAACGTGCCGCTGCGTTAGTACGGTCTTAGCTATAAGTTAGATCAACGGCAGCGGCATTTTTCCAGTGCAGTATCAAACCACAGGCTGCCGCCGATCAGCAGACCCCGGAACCGGTGCCTTGCGACGGGGTCAGCGTTGGTGAAATCCTCATGCGCGGCAACACAGTAATGAAGGGCTACCTGAAGAATCCCGAAGCCACCCGTTGCCGGAAACCTCGACGGGCAAGATCCAGAAGTTCGTGCTGCGCGGCTGGGCCGAGGCGCTTTGAAAGGAGCCTGTTTGACCGATGAAACGTCAGTACGTCATCAAGGGCGTCGCCGTCATACAAACGTCATTTGGAGGCCCGGCATTGACCTGGTTTTACACGATTAAATCCCAGGCAAAGAAAAGCCCGCGATGGGGAGTGCGGGCTTAAAGGGATGTTCACCAGGAGCTGGGTTAACCCTAGACGCTCGACTGTGAAAGGTATGTGAAAGGGCGCCAGTCGCTAAGGGCTCGCGTCAACCGTGGATAATTGACTGTGGCAATGTCGAGTTCTATTCCGGCGACACTCAAGGCAGCTCCTAATCATCAACCTCCCTTGCTTCATGGCTTTTGGAGCATCGCTTCCACTTGCGCAACGGTTACACGCGCAATGACGCTGTCCGGAATTTTCGAAATATCGGATAAGTTGTAAACCATGAAGTCATCCCCCATGACTTTCTTGGACATCAACTCAAACGACGGAAGTATGCGGGTGTCATAGTGCTGGTCGAGCCCGCAGGGAGAGTTTATGGAGTCTTTCGTTTCGTAAAACCTTCCCGAGTTTTCGTTCAGGTCGACTCCAACCAGAAAAACCTTGGAGAACCCGACGTGAAATGCCAGCTGTATCGCCAGGTAGGCCACGGTTCGAGCATCAAAAAAGCCCTGGCTCATGTCCTTGCTGAACCCGATCGGCCGTTTCCGAAAGGTGATCAAGGAGTGATCGGTTACCAACTCTTTTTGTCTCCCGAGCGCCACATCGAGCCACGACGGTTTTGTAGCCTTGGATAACGGGTAGAACTCCCCGGTTGAAGGAACGCGGGATGATCGCGCATGGTCTTCCCATAGCGCGACCCTTTGGCTGACCGCCATGGCGTAGTTGAATAAATCCGGCTGTTGTGTGGAAAAGCTTCTGTCCGTGCAGGCGTAAAAACTCGGTTTGATGTCGGTATTCATAAACATCGAAATCGCCCCATTCATGGTAATCATGGGGACGTGTGCAAATTTTTCGAGGGGAAATGATTTGGCTGACGGGCCGGAAGCAATAATAAAAACTGCACCTGACTCGGCATTCCGACAGGCAGCAAAATCGTGCAGGGTCAGTGAGGGTACGCTTGAACGCCACGGCGCTGACACGGGTGCAAACACAGCCAGCTTTTTGTCGGCAACAGGCTTGGCCTCGACGAAGGGCGTCTGTTTCATCCGATCTATCCGCGTAGTGAAAGGAAAATACATACATCAGCCGACCAGGGCTCGACAGCAGAGTTCCTTTATAAAAAAGAATACCTAACCGCGGCTTCACCAGACGTTCGGTATCTGTGTAGGGCCTTTCCCAGAAGGGGAAACGCATCAACACGCAACAACCTTCAGAACGTCTGCCCCATGGAGAACTGAAACACTTGTTTGTCCGCGTTCTCCGGCGTGCGAATCGGATAGGCCAAATTCACACTCAGCGGTCCCAGCGGGCTGTACCAGGTCACTCCAACCCCCACCGAACTGGCCATCTGGCCCAGGTCCACGCTGCCGCAGCCCTGTGTCGTGCTGAGGTAGCACTTGTCCGAATACACCGTCCCCACGTCCCAGAACAATGAGGTGCGCACGGATTTGTTGTCTTTGATGAAGGGCACCGGGAACAGGTATTCCGCGCCGCCGGTAATCAGGATATTGCCGCCCAGCGACTCGGTGTCCCGATCCGAGTAGTACGCCTGCCCGGCACTGGCGTAGGCACCGGTAGCCGGGGTGTTGCGCGGGCCGAGAGTGCCGCTTTCAAAGCCGCGCACCGTGCCTTCGCCGCCGGCGGTGTAGGTTTCATAGAAGGGCAGCCCGTCTGTGGAACCATAGCCGCTGCCGTAGCCGAGCTTGGTGTGAAAGCGCAGTGATGTGTTGTTGCTGACAGGCAGGAACGTCTGCCCCGTGTAGTCGATTTTGTAGAAACTCAGGTCGCTGCCGGGCACCGTCACCATCAGGTTGAGGTTTTGCGAATGCCCGCGAGTCGCCAGCACGCCTTTGTTCAAGGTCGACTCCGACCAGCCAAGGGTGGCCTTGAAGTTGGTGAACTCCTTGCCTTCGCGCTCGATAAAGTCGTAGATCTCGTCGGCGCTGTAGGTGCCAGGTTCGATGCTGTCGTGTTGTACGGTCAGGCCAAAGTTTAAGCGCGAGGTTTCATTGATCGGGTAACCGAGGTTGGCGCCCAAGCCAAAACTATTGATGGCGTAATAGGACACCCCGTCATCGTAGTACTTGTTGTAGTCGGTCTTGCTGTAGAACGCGTTGTAACCCAGGCTCACCCCGTCGGTGGTGAAGTAGGGATCGGTGAAACCGATGTTGTACTTGCTCTGGTAGGACGAGCGGGTCAGTCCCAGGCTGGCGTAGTTGCCGGTGCCGAGGAAGTTGTTCTGGGTGATCGAGCCGCCGAGGATCAGCCCCGAACTCTGGGCAAAGCCGACACTGGCGGTAATCGAACCGGACGCCTGTTCTTCCACGGCGTAGTTCACATCCAGCTGGTCGTCGATGCCCGCCACCGCAGGTGTCTCGACGTTCACATCCTTGAAGAACCCCAGGCGCTCCAGGCGCACCTTGGACTGGTCGATCAGATAGGTCGACGCCCAGCCACCTTCCATCTGGCGCATTTCCCGCCGCAGCACCTTGTCGTCGGTCTTGGTATTGCCGCGGAAATTGATGCGATTGACGTAGGCCCGCTTGCCGGGGTCGACGGAGAACGTGACGTCAACCGTGTGGTCTTCATCGTGGGACTGCGGCACGCCGTTGACGTTGGCGAACGTGTAGCCTTCATTGCCCAGGCGGCGGGTAATCAGCTCCGAGGTGGTGGTCATCAGTTTGCGTGAGAACACCTGGCCCTTCTGCACCAGCAGCAAGGACTGGACCTGGTCCTGCGGGACTTTCAGCTCACCACTGAGCTTCACCTCGCGCACCGTGTATTTCTGGCCTTCCTGGATGTTCACGGTGATGTAGACGTGCTTTTTGTCCGGCGTCATCGAGACCTGGGTCGAGGTGATATCCATGTTGATATAGCCACGGTCCAGGTAATAGGAACGCAAGCGTTCAAGGTCCCCCGACAGCTTCTCCCGTGCGTATTTGTCGTCGTTCTTGAAAAACGACAGCCAGTTGCTGGTCTTGAGGGTGAACTGGTCGATCAGGGCATCGTCGGGGAACACCGTGTTGCCCACCACGTTGATGTGCTGGATCGACGCCACTTCACCTTCATCGATCTTGATTTTCAAGCCCACACGGTTACGCGGCTGAGCCATCACCTGCGCGTCGACCGACGCCGAGTATCGGCCCTGGGCAACGTACTGGCGCTGCAACTCGTTGCGTATCCCTTCCAGGGTGGCGCGCTGGAAAAGTTCGCCCTCGGCAAGGCCCGATTGCTTCATGCCTTTCATCAGGTCATCGGTGGCAATCGCCTTGTTGCCCTCGAACTCGATACTGGCAATCGAAGGACGCTCGACTACATTGATGATCAACACATCGCCTTCGCGGCTCAGTTGGATGTCCTGGAAGTAACCGGTCTTGAACAGCGCGCGGGTCGAGTCCACCAGGCGCCGGTCATCCGCTTCGTCGCCGACGTTCAGGGGTAACGCCCCGAACACGCTGCCCGCAGAGACCCGTTGCAGGCCGTTGATTCGAATATCCGAGATTTTGAAGCCTTGGGCGAGTGCCAGTGAGGCATTGAGCAGCAGCGCAACCGAGCAGAGCAGGCGCGAAAAATTCATCAAGATCTTTTCCAGAACACATCGACAAGCAGCGCCGGCACGCATGGACAACTCGCCGCGCGGCCAGACTGGTGAACATCCAGCATACGAGCGAGGGGCGTTTGGTGCGGTTAACCGAATGTCAAGTTAGGTAAAGTTTGGCCTGGGATACCGATGCCGGGCCGATAATGCGCACCCCCCCACTGACGAGCCCGAGATGATCCGCGTACTGTTGGTCGACGACGACCAGGAATTGACTGACATGCTGAGCCAATACCTCGCGCGCGAAGGCTTTGAGGCCACGGCTGTGCACACGGGGGAGGAGGGCGAGGTGGAGGCGCTGTCGGGGCGCTACAACATTGTGGTGCTGGATGTCATGCTGCCCCAGCGCTCGGGCATCGAGGTGCTCCGGCGCATCCGCGTCGTCAGCCAGGTGCCGGTAGTGCTGCTCACCGCCCGTGGCGACAACATCGACCGCATCACCGGCCTGGAACTCGGCGCCGATGATTACGTGCCCAAGCCCAGCTCCCCCGGTGAACTGGTCGCGCGCCTGCGCGCCATCATGCGCAGGGTGCAGCCGATGGGCCAGCCGACCACCGAAGTGATCACGACCGGCGCGCTGGTGTTGTGGCCCGGCAAGCGCCAAGCGCTGTGGAACGGCCTCGAGCTGGGCGTGACCAGCACCGAGTTCAGCCTGCTGGAAGAGCTGGCCCGCAGCGCCGGCCAGGTGGTGAGTAAAAAGGACCTCTCACTCAATGCCCTCGGTTGCCCGCTGACCCGCTACGACCGGCGCATTGACGTGCATATCAGCAGCATCCGGCAAAAACTCGGGCCGCGCCCGGACACCAAGGCCTGGATCCAGAGCGTACGTGGCCTCGGCTACTTGTTGATTGCCGAATGACCCGGCCCAGCCTGCTGTTCTGGAAACTGTTCCTGGCCTTCTGGCTGGCGACCACCTTGACCTTCCTGGTGGGCGTCGGCGTGCTTGAACTGGGCCGTTTCCAGCCGAATGACCCGCATGTTGAAGCCATGTTGGCGGCCGAAGACAAGCTGCTGCAACAATTCGGTGTCGAGGCGGGCGGCCAGCTCCTGGCGGTGTGGGAGCGCCCGGCGGATGAGGCCATCGGCGTCTACAACAGTGCCGGTCAATTGCTGATAGGTGGGCCCGTGGCGCAGCCGGTCTATGAGCGAGCGGTCGTCAGCAAGGAAGGCCTGGCGCTTTCGATCAGGTCGACCCACGCACCCGGTAACCCGCCCGACCGGCCCTGGCACCAGATCCCGCTGATCATCGGCACGTTGATGAGTGCGCTGTTCAGCGGCTACATGGCCTATTACCTGGCCTGGCCCCTGGCTTACCTGAAGCGCGCCATGGGCGATGCGGCCCAGGGACGCTTCGAAACCCGGGTCAAGCCCGCCATGGGCAAGCGTCGCGACGAAATCGTCGACCTGGCGGAAGACTGCGACCGCATGGCCAACCAGTTGAAGGTGCTGGTGGAGGCCCAGCAACAGCTGCTGCACGACATCTCCCATGAACTGCGTTCCCCGCTGACGCGCATGCAGGCGGCCATCGGCCTGTTGCGCCAGGACGCCGCTCGCCTGGAAATGCTCGAACGCATCGAGCGTGAATCCGAGCGCATGGACACCCTGATCGAAGCGTTGCTGACCCTGGCGCGCCTGCAGGGCCGCCCGGAAAGTATTGAGCGCGAGCCCGTGGATATCGTCGAATTGCTGGCGATGATCGTCGACGATGCCCAGTTCGAAGCGGGCATCAAAGGCTGTCGCGTGCACCTGCAGGCGTGCCCGCCGTTTATCGCCTGCGTCAGCGGTGAGTTGTTGTACCGCTGCTTCGAGAACGTGATCCGCAATGCCGTGCGCTACACCCGGCCGGACACCACCGTGGGCGTGTCGGCGCAGGTCAACCCTGACGCGAACCGCCTCACGGTGCAGATCACCGACCAAGGACCGGGCGTCCACAATGACCGGCTGCGCAGCATTTTCCAGCCGTTCGAGCGTGGAGTGGGCGACGCCAGCGTGGGGTTTGGCCTGGGGCTGGCCATTGCTGCGAGGGCCGTGCAAATGCACGGTGGCAACATCCTCGCGCGCAACGAGCCGGGCGGTGGGCTGACGGTGGAGATCACCCTGCACAGTGCGCGATCTTTACACGACATTACATTGGCTTGACCGCCCTGTACGTCGCGCCTCATTAGACTTGTCACCCTTGATTGAGTGGAGGTGGCGATGTTTCAGGTGCATAAAAAGGGCTTTGTGCCCGGCAGGAAAATGGTCGACGGCCTGGTCCCTTACGACTTCTTTTGCGAAGACAGCCCGGCGATCAATCTGTTTGTGTTTACCGGCGCCGCTACCCCGGGCGCCACGGTCGAGGAACAGACCCTGTGGGGCTTCACGCGGTTGGAACGTTTCGAGGCGATGACCCACACGTTGGTGAGTAACAAGCAGCACGCCGGCTGGTTTCAAAGCGTCAATGTGCTCACCGGGCCTAACCAGAACGGCACGCAAAGCGTGAAGTTCCAGCGCGTGCTGAAAATCATCAAACACGCCAGCCCGGCCCGTAAGGCCGACTACGAGATCCTCACCGACGAAGGCGACACCTATTTTACCCGCCGAGCGGTTGCCGAAAACAGCGCGCAAACCGTCATCTATTCGGCCGAGCCATAACGCCAACGGTGGGCTGCATTCGCCTCAAGCAAAAGCATCTCGCCCACGTCCCGCTGGGTACTTCCGCCCACCAATGGGGCGTCTTCTGCGCCATTGGGTAGCAAATTCCCACGCGAATTTTCAACGCCAGCGCCAGCTTTTTCCCTTCTATCCGATCTGAATCAATCACTTGGCTCCTCTCCGAAGCCGTTGGCACGCATCCTGCTTTTTGTATTCGTGGATAATTGGATACAAAAATTCAAAAGGTGCTGCCGATGCAATTCGCTTCCGCTTACGTTGACCGCCAGCCCCTCACTGCCGAGGAGGAGGCCTACAACTTTCTGCTTGATGCCATTTGCAGCGGTCGCTACCGCAAGGGTGACCGGCTGATCGCCGAAGACATCGCCAGCGAGATCGGCATGAGCCGCATGCCGGTGCGTGAAGCTTTCCGCCGCCTGGACGCCCAGGGCCTGGTGACCCTGCGACCCAACCGTGGCGCGATCGTCAGCGGTTTGGATATCGATGAGCTGCACGAAGTGTTCGAGATGCGCAGCGCCCTCGAAGGCCTGGCGGTGCGCGTGGCCGTCGGCCGTATCGGTGAGCGTCAACTCGCGGCCCTGGAGCGCATGCTCGACGCGATGGACGACTACCGCGATGAGAGCGCCGCCTGGGTCAGCCGCCATCGCGCGTTCCATGAATACCTATGCAGCCTCAGCGGCCGCCCGCGCCTGATGAAACAGATTTCGGCGTTGTACTCCCTGGTCGAGGCACCCATGCGCCTGTGGCTGCAGCACGGTGAAAAACCCCTCAGCGCCCGCCAGGAACACGCGGTGATCCTCGATGCGATTCGTGCCGGTGACGCCGCCCGTGCCGAAGCAGTGGTACGCGAACACATCGAAGGCACCGTGCCGGCACTGATCCAGTTCCTGCAAACCGAACAATAAGAAACACCCGCTGTGTTTTGACGTTGAGCCCTGCCCCGTTATTCAACGAACTGGAGTGTCTGGTCATGCATAAATGCCGCGCCTTGCTGGTGGCTGTCTCCTTCGGTCTCTGCGCACAAGGGGCCTTTGCTGCGCCTCAAGTGCCGGATCGTCTGCAAAAAGTCGACAAACTTGTCTATTGCTCGGGGATGGATTCCCCGCCTCTGGTGTCCTTCGACGAAGCCCAGAAACCCCGAGGGCTCACCGTCGACCTGGGCCTGGAAATCGCCAGGCGCCTGGGCGACAAGCAGGTGCAATGGCGGGTGATTCCGTTCTCTGGGCTGGTGCCGGCGTTGCTCGCCCAGCAGTGCGACATGATCGTCGACCAGCTGTTCGACAAACCCGAGCGGCGCCAGGTGATCGACATCGTCAACTACATGTATTCCAGCCAGTCGGTGGTGGTGCCCAAGGGCAACCCCAAGGGCATCAAGGCGCTGGATGACCTGTCCGCGCACAAGGTCGCGGTGCTCAACGGCTCCACCATCAAGACCCTGCTCGATACCCACAATGAAAGCCTGGCCAAGGCCGGCAAGCCCCCGATGAAACTGGTGGTCTACAACACCGACACCGACGCGTTCCAGGCCCTGCGTATCAGCCAGGTCGATGCCTACGGCACCACCGTGGAAACCGCCGGTTACTACGCAGCAATGGCCCCGGACCTGTTCCAGGAGGGCGTGCCGGCGTTCAGCCGCATCCTCACCGGCCTGGGCATACGCAAGGACGACCCGCAACTGACCGCCGCCGTGCAGCAGGTGATCAGCGACATGCGCAGTGATGGCAGCTATGTGCAGTTGCTGAACAAATGGCATGTCAGCAGCGACACACTCGACTGAGGTTCTACAACAATGAATTTCAATTGGGATGTGTTCTGGCAGTACCTGCTGCAGCCTAGTGGGGTTTACCTCACGGGGCTGTGGCTGACGTGCCTGATCAGCGTACTGGCGATGCTGTTGGGCTGCGCGCTGGGGCTGGCGGCGGCGTTGTTGCGCTTGTCGAAGAACCCGCTGTTGCATCTGCCGGTGCGTTTTTATGTGTGGCTGATGCGCGGTACGCCGCTGCTGGTGCAGATCGTGTTTCTGTACACGGCACTGGCGGCGGGCGGGATTTTCCGCTTTGAGGATATCGAGCTGTTCGGTTTGATCGTCCCCGGCAATATCCAGGCGGCGATCATTGCCCTGGGCCTCAACGAAGGTGCCTACATGGCCGAGATCATCCGTGCCGGTATCGGTGCGGTGGACAAGGGCCAATATGAAGCCGGGCGCTCCCTGGGCATGGGCTTCGCCAAGTTGATGCGACGCATCGTGCTGCCCCAGGCGTTCCGGGTGATCGTGCCGCCGCTGGGTAATGAGTTCAACGTGATGCTCAAGAACACCACCCTGGTCAGCGTGATCGGTGTGCAGGAACTGCTGCTCAGCACCCAGATGATCACCTCGGCCACCTTCCGGGTGTTCGAGCTGTACCTGGTGGTCGCCCTGTACTTCCTGACGCTGACCACCCTCTGGGGCTTTTTCCAACGCTGGCTCGAAACCCGCTTCAGCCAATCCGACCGGCCTTCCGCGCCACCACCGGCAGCCAGTCGCATGTTCGGGCGCAGCACCCTGAAACTGCTGAGGGGACGATAACCATGGCGCACCAAAGTGACGAACTGATCATCGAAGCGCTGGATATCCACAAGTCGTTCGGCGCGCTGCAGATTCTCAAGGGCATCTCGTTGCAAGTACGACGCGGCGAAGTGGTGGTGCTGATCGGCGCCTCGGGCTCGGGCAAGACCACCTTTATCCGCTGCATCAATTTGCTGGAAGACATCCAGGGCGGCCGCATCCGCGTCAACGGCCGCGCCATGGGCTACCGCGAGCGCAGCGACGGCAGCCTGGTACGCGACTCGGAGCGCAACATCGCCCGCCAGCGCCGCGACATCGGCATGGTGTTCCAGCGTTTCAACCTGTTCCCGCACATGACGGCGCTGGAAAACATCATCGAAGCACCGATCCAGGTCCTCGGCACGCCACGTGCCGAAGCACTGGAACAGGCCCGTGGCCTGTTGGCGCGGGTCGGCCTGGCGGACAAGGCCAGCCATTACCCGTCGATGCTCTCCGGCGGCCAGCAGCAACGGGTCGCCATCGCCCGCGCCCTGGCCATGAAACCCCAGGCCATGCTGTTCGACGAACCCACCAGCGCCCTCGACCCGGAAACCGTCGGTGAAGTGCTGCAGGTGATGAAAGAGCTGGCCGAGGAGGGCATGACCATGGTGGTGGTCACCCATGAAATGGGCTTTGCCCGGGAAGTGGCGGACCGCGTGGTGGTACTCGACCAGGGAGAACTCATCGAACAAGGGCCGCCGGAACAGATCTTCAGCCACCCCAGTCATCCCCGTACCCGGGCGTTTCTCAGCCGTGTGTTATGACTTTTTTTGAAGAGCCTTTGCCATGTTGAAATTTTCTGCTCACGAGTACCCCTATCCGTCGCAGCGCCAGAGCGTATTTGCCCGCCGTGGCATGGTCGCGGCGTCCCAGCCCCTGGCCGCCCAGGCCGGTATCGAGATCATGCAAAAGGGCGGCAACGCCATCGACGCGGCCATCGCCACGGCGGCCGCGCTCACGGTGGTGGAGCCCACCGGCTGCGGCCTGGGCGGCGATGCGTTTGCCCTGGTGTGGTGCAAGGGCCAGTTGCATGGCCTGAACGGCAACGGCCATGCGCCGGGCGCCTTGAGTGTCGAGGCGGTCAAGGCTGCCGGGCACGACCGGATGCCGCTGTACGGCTGGACCCCGGTGACCGTGCCCGGCTGCCCATCGGCCTGGGCGGAGCTGTCGCAACGCTTCGGCAAGCTGGCGTTTGACGAGTTGCTGCAACCCGCCATCCGCCTGGCCCGCGAGGGTTTCCCGCTGTCACCGGTGGTTGCCCACCAATGGCAGATATCCTTGAACGAATTCAGCCCGCACCGCGATGAAGTGCTGCAAGCCTGGTTCGACACGTTCCTCATCGATGGGCGCGCACCCCAAGCGGGCGAGATTTTCCGCAACCCGGCCCAGGCGCGCACCCTGGAAGAACTGGCCGCCAGCCGTTGCGAAAGCCTGTATCGCGGTGACCTGGCCGCACGCCTGGACGCCCACTCACGGGCCACCGGCGGATACCTGCGCGCCAGTGATCTCAAGGACTACCGCGCACAGTGGGTGGACCCGATCCACATCAATTATCGCGGTGTCGACGTCTGGGAAATCCCTCCGAGCGGCCAGGGCCTGGTGGCGCTGATGGCGCTGAACATCCTCGAAGGCTTCACCTTCGATCACCGCGACAGCCAACAGACCTGGCACCTCCAGCTCGAGGCCATGAAGCTCGCCTACAGCGACGGCCTGCACTACATCACCGACCCGCTGCATATGCGCATGGCAGTGGCCGACCTGCTCAGCGACGACTACAGCGCCCGCCGTCGCAGCCAGATCGGCGAGCAGGCCCAGGCGCCCAAGCCCGGTGACCCGCACGCCAGTGGCACGGTATACCTGGCCACGGCGGACGCCGAAGGCAATATGGTCTCGTTCATCCAGAGCAACTATCACGGCTTCGGCTCCGGCGTGGTGTTGCCCGACAGCGGCATTGCGCTGCAGAACCGTGGACAGGAATTCAGCCTCGACCCGACCCACGCCAACTGCCTGGCAGCAGGCAAGAAGACCTTCCACACCATAATCCCCGGTTTCCTCACCAAGGACGGCCAGGCCCTTGGCCCGTTCGGCGTGATGGGCGGCTATATGCAGCCCCAGGGCCACGTACAGATGGTGATGAACCTGGTGGACTTCGGCCTCAACCCCCAGGCCGCACTGGATGCGCCGCGCTGGCAATGGCTGGGCGACATGAAGGTCGGCATCGAGCAGGGCGCCTCCCGCGACCTGGCCAATGCCCTGGCCCGGCGTGGTCACCAGGTGCAGATCGCCAGCGACCTCACTGACTACGGCCGTGGGCAGATCATCCTGCGCGACCCGGTCAGCGGCGTGCTGTGCGGCGGCACCGAACCGCGTGCGGATTCCCATATCGCGGTATGGTAACCAGGGCAGGGCATGGCGCCGCCATTGCCCTGCCATTTTGAAAAAAGTTGGTTGAAGCCTGTCCCCTTTTTTCACCTCGCCTGTCATTCCAGGCAAGTGAACAAAATCGAGAGCTTCTTCCAATGCCCGCAGTCCAACCCTTGCGCTTGCGCCCGTTGCTCAAACTGAGCCTGATGCTGAGCCTCAGCGCCAGCCCGTTGTTCGTCCCCGTCAGCTATGCCGAAGACAGCGCCGCGCGCCGCAGCTACCAAGTACCTGCCGGTAGCCTGAGTGCGGCGTTGACCCGTTTTGCCGGGCTGTCGGGGGTCAACCTGTCGGTGGACCCGGCGCTGGTCAGCGGGCGCAGCAGCAGTGGTTTATCCGGCGAATACGGCGTGGAAGAGGGCTTTGCCCGCCTGTTGCAAGGCTCCGGCCTGCAGTTGCAGCCCATGGGGGAGCAGGCTTACATGCTGGTGCCGGTGCCGGAGGGCGGCAGTTTGGAGCTGGCGCCCACGTCCATCCTCGGCACCACTGGCCTGTACGACGGCGACACCTACGCCGGTGGCCAGGTGGCGCGACGTGGTTCGCAAGGCCTGCTGGGCACCCGTGACTTCATGGAAACGCCGTTCAGCATGACCACCTACACCCAGGACGCGGTGAAAAACCAGCAGGCGCGCACCCTCGGCGACCTGATCGCCAGCGACCCGTCGGTACGCGCCACCAACCCGGCCGGCGGGCGTTATGAACAGTTCACCATTCGCGGTTTCAGCCTGTTCAACAGTGATGTGTCTTACAACGGCCTGTACGGCGTGCTGCCGACCTACACCATCGACATGGAAATGGCCGACCGCGTCGACATCTTCAAAGGCCCCACCCAGTTGATCAACGGCGTCTCGCCGCGCGGCAGCGTGGGCGGCGGGATCAACGTGGTGCCCAAGCGTGCCACCGACAAGGACATCACCTCGTTCACCGGCACCTGGGCCTCCGACAGCCAGGCCGGTGGCGCCGTGGATGTGGGGCGGCGCTTTGGTGAGGACAACAAATTCGGCCTGCGCTTCAACGGCGTGAAGCAGTCCGGCGATACCGAATGGGACCACCAGAGCGTCGACCGTGAGATGGCCGTGCTGGGCCTGGATTTTCGTGGCGAGCGCCTGCGCCTTTCCACCGATATCGGCCGCACCGAGCGCGACACCGATGCGCCGCAGGAACGTGTGCAAGTCGCCGCTGCCGCGCCGGTGCCCAGCGCCAACGATGTACGCCGCAACTACGCGCAGTCCTGGAGCAAGGCGCGCACCAAGGACACTTTCGGTACGGTGAACGCCGAATATGACCTCAGCGATTCGGTGATGCTCTACGGCGGTGTCGGCGCGCGTAAAAGTAACCACGAGTTCCTGCGTCATGCGGTGTCGGTCAGCAATGCAGCCGGCGCCTTCCGCGTGCAGCCTCGGGACTTCACCCGCGATGAGAACGTACAAACCGCCACGGCCGGGGTGCGTAACTGGTTCCATACCGGGCCGGTGAGTCATGAGGTCAACCTGGCCGCCAGCTATTTCTATATGGACTTCACCAACGGCGGTGCGCGGTATGGGGAGGCGTCGAGCAATATTTACAACCCGGTGCAAACCCCAACGCCGTCCACGGTCACGCGCCAGGATGCGAAGGTCTACACCGAGAATAAGTTCAGTGGCGTGGCGTTGTCCGACACCCTGGGCTTCTTCGATGACCGCCTGTTGCTCACCCTCGGTGCGCGCTGGCAGCGAGTGATCGTGGACGATTGGAGCGACGGCATCAAAGGCAAGACCAACTACGACGAAGAAAAGATCTCGCCTTCGGGTGGCCTGCTGTTCAAAGCCACCGACAAGCTGTCGCTGTACGCCAACTACATGGAAGGGTTGAGCCAGGGCAAGATCGCACCGTCCACGTCGCGCAACGAAGACCAGATCTTCCCGCCGTTTATCAGCCGCCAGGTGGAAGTGGGCGCCAAGTACGATGCCGGTGCCTTCGCCGTCACCGCCGCCGTGTTCCGCATCAAGCAACCGGCCTACGAGACCAACGCCACGTCGCGGCTGTTCGGCCCCAATGGCAAGCGCCAGAACACCGGTGCGGAGCTGAGCGTATTCGGCGAACCGCTCAAGGGCGTGCGCTTGCTCGGCGGTGTGATGTACATCGACAGCAAATTGAAGGACACCACCAATGGCGCCTGGGACGGCAACCGCGCGCCGGCCACGCCCAAGTACAACGTCAATCTCGGGGCCGAGTGGGATGTACCGACCCTCGAAGGCCTGACCCTGACCAGCCGAGGCATCCACTCCAGTTCCCAGTACCTGGACCAGTCCAACGTCAAGGAAATCGACGCCTGGAACCGCATCGACGTGGGCGCCCGCTACGCCTTCAAGGTCGATGACAAGCACATCACCCTGCGGGCGAACGTGGAGAACGTCGCCGACAAGCGCTACTGGAGTTCAGCCGGCGCGTCGGATGACAGCGAGCCGGGGCTGACCTTGTCGACCCCACGTACCTACCTGCTGTCTGCCACCGTCGACTTCTAGACGCGGTTAAAAATGTGGGAGGGGGCTTGCCCCCTCCCACAAATGAGAATGTTTTTTGATCACGCCGCCCCGATATGGAATAGTAGCCGCCGTTTTCCCCAGCCCGTCCAGTTGGGGTGTTTTAACGCCGAGGTACCTCCATGCGATTGCTGCGCTCCATCCCCACCCTTGCTGCCTGCCTGCTGGCGTTCTCTTCCAGCCTGCTAAGCGCTGCCCCCATCGACCTCAATGACGGCCAGCACGCGGTGCATCTACCCGATGCGCCCAAGCGTGTGGTGGTACTGGAGTTCTCTTTTCTCGACAGCCTCGCTGCCGTTGACGTGACCCCCGTCGGCGCCGCCGATGATGGCGACGCCACCCGCGTGCTGCCGCGTGTGCGCCAGGGCATCGGCCAATGGAAATCCGTGGGCCTGCGTTCGCAGCCGAGCATCGAAGAAATCGCGCGGCTCAAGCCGGACCTGATCGTGGCCGACCTCAACCGCCACCAGGCGCTGTACAGCGACTTGGCAAGCATCGCGCCGACCCTGTTGTTGCCCTCGCGTGGTGAGGACTACGAGGGCAGCCTCAAGTCCGCCGAGCTGATCGGCAAGGCCTTGGGCAAAAGCCCGCAGATGGAAGCCCGCATCGCGCAGAACCGTGAAAACCTGAAGAAAGTCGCCCAGCAGATCCCCGCCGGTGCCAGCGTGTTGTTCGGTGTCGCCCGTGAAGACAGCTTTTCCGTGCACGGCCCCGACTCCTACGCCGGCAGCGTGCTGCAAGCCATCGGCCTGAAAGTGCCATCGGTGCGCGCCAACGCCGCCCCGACCGAATTCGTCAGCCTTGAACAACTGCTCGCCCTCGATCCGGGTTGGCTGCTGGTCGGCCATTATCGCCGCCCGAGCATCGTCGACAGCTGGAGCAAGCAGCCGCTGTGGCAAGTGCTGGGCGCGGTGCGTCACCTGCAGGTGGCCGAAGTGGACGGTGACAGCTGGGCGCGCAACCGTGGCGTGTTGGCCTCGGAGCAGATCGCCGAGGACGCCTTGGCGATCCTCAAGGGCGGCAAAGCCGTACTGAGCCAATAAGCATGGGCCGTGGTTTGGCCGCAGTCGGCATCGTAGTGCTGGGCGCCGTGTTGTTCTGGCTGTCGTTGTACAGCTGGTCGCCGTTCACCCTCACGGCGGCCGACGCCTGGAATGGCCTGATGCATCAGGGCAGCGTGGGCGGCAATATGGCCTATATCGTCGCCCAGTTGCGCGTGCCGCGTGCGGTGTGCGCGGCATTGGTGGGCGCCTGCCTGGGCCTGGCCGGGGCGCTGATGCAGGGCATCACCCGCAACCGTCTGGCATCGCCGTCGCTGTTCGGCGTGACGGCGGGCGCGGCGTTGGGGCTTGCGTTGTTTTCCACGGGGTTGGTCGCGCCGCCGTTTGCCGGCGGTGCCTTGCTGATGACCTGCCTGGGCGGCGCGCTGGCCTGGGTCACGGTGTTCAGCCTCGGCGGTGCCTGGTCGCCGACCACGGCCCAAGGTCGGCTGGTGTTGGCCGGGGTGGCCGTCGCCGCGTTGTGTGCTGCCTTGACCCGGCTCACGGTGATCCTGGTCGAGGCCCAGGCGCAAAGCGTGCTCAATTGGCTGGCCGGTTCTCTGGCCAACGTCGGTGCGGCCCAGGTGCAATTGCTCTGGCCGTGCACCTTGATCGGCGGCCTGTGGGCGCTGTGGTGTGCGCCGCGCTTGAACCTGATCAACCTTGGCGAAGACGCCGCGCGCTCGTTGGGCGTGGGCATTGCCAGCCTGCGCTTGCAGGTGTTCGTCGCCAGCCTGTTGTTGGTGGGGGCGAGTGTCTGCGCGGTCGGGCCGATCGGTTTTGTCGGGTTGATCGCGCCGAATATCCTTCGCCAGTTCCTTGGTAACGACTACCGCTGGCTGATCCCGCTGAGTGCCGCCCTGGGTGCGGTGATCGTGCTGGGCGCCGACCTGCTCAGCCGCGCCGTGGCGTTCCCGGTGGAAACCCCGGCCGGGGTGGTCACTGCATTGATTGGTGCCCCGTTCTTCCTCTTTCTCGCCAGGCGTGCCCTATGACCCAGCCACGATTGCGCCTCTGGCTGCTGCTCGGTTTGTTGCTGCTGGCGACGTTCGTCAGCCTCAGTGCCGGCACCTTGTGGCTCACGCCCGAAACGGTGCTGGAGCGCCTGCTGGCCCATGACGCCCTCGACTTTGAAGTCTGGAACCACCGCCTGCCACGCAGCCTGATCGCGATCCTCGCCGGCTGCGCATTCGGCCTGGCCGGGGCGATTGTGCAGGGCGTGATTCGCAACCCGCTGGCCTCGCCGGAGATCCTCGGTGTCACCCAAGGTGCGGGGCTCGCGCTGACGGTGGCAATCATCAGCTGGCCGCATTTGCCGATTGCCTGGCTGCCCCTGGTGGCCTGCCTGGGCGGCGCGGGTGGTGCGTTGCTGTTGGCGCTGTACAACACCGGCGTGAGTTTTTCCGGCGTGCGTTTTGCGTTGTCCGGGGTCGCGATTGCGGTGACCTTGTCCAGCGTTACCGAGTTTCTGATCCTGTCCCACCCGCTGGACATCAACACCGCCTTGCTCGCGCTCACCGGCAGCCTGTGGAGCCGCAACTGGCACCATGTGGCGCTGGTGCTGCCGTTCCTGGTGTTGATCCCGCTGGGGCTGTGCCTGGCCAAGCCGTTGAACCTGATCGCCCTCGGTGATGAGGCGGCCCACAGCCTGGGCACCGCACTGAACCGCACGCGCTGGCTGGCGATGGCCTGCGCGGTGCTGCTCACCAGCCTGGGCGTGGGCGTGATCGGGCCGATCGGCTTTATCGGTTTAGTCGCACCGCATATGGCACGGCGCCTGGTCGGTGGGCATCACCAGTACCTGCTGCCGGCGGCGATGCTGATCGGCGCGCTGTTGCTGGTGCTGGCCGACACCCTCGGGCGCACGCTGATCGCGCCCAGCGAAATCCCCGCCGGGGTGCTTACAGCGGTGATTGGCGCACCTTATTTTCTTTGGTTACTGGCACGGTTCAAGGGCTGATCACATGAGTATTCTTCAAGCACGCGCGCTGGATATCGGCTACGGCGCCACCCCCATCGTGCAGGGGTTGTCGTTCACGCCACCGGCGGGCAAGGTCACCGCGTTGATCGGCCCCAATGGCTGCGGCAAGTCCACCTTGCTCAAGGCGTTTGCGCGCATCCTCAAGCCCACGCAAGGCGAGCTGAGCCTGGACGGCCAGCCCTACGCCAGCCTGTCCGCCCGCCAACTGGCCCGACACATTGCATTCCTGCCCCAAGTGCTGCCGGTGCCCGAAGGCGTCAGCGTGCGCCAGTTGGTCGCCTATGGCCGCAGCCCGCACAACTCGCTGTGGGGACGCCTGAGCGGTAATGACCAGGCCCATGTGACCCAAGCCATGCAACGCCTTGAACTCGACAACCTGGCCGACCGCGCCCTGGCGGACCTGTCCGGCGGCCAACGCCAACGCGCCTGGCTGGCGATGGTCCTGGCGCAAAACGCACCTGTGGTATTGCTCGACGAACCCACCACCTACCTCGACATCAGCCACCAGGTCGAACTGCTCGACCTGATGGGCGAACTGGCCGCCGAAGGCAAGACCGTGATCACCGTGCTCCACGACATCAACCAGGCCTGCCGCTACGCCGACCACCTGGCGGTGATGCACGCTGGCAAGCTGGTGGCCGATGGCGCGGCGGGGGAGGTGATCAGTGCGGAGTTGATGCGCCAGGTGTTTGAGGTGCAGGTGCAGATCATGCGGGAGCCGGTGGCCGGCACCCCCATGTGCCTGGTCGAGAAAAGTACCCGACCTCAAGCCTGAGCTTTATTTGCGGCCCAGGGGCAATTTGGATACGGTGCAAGCCTGCCCACAAGGATGTCCCCATGACCGAGCCCACCCCCAAGACCCGCCGCGCCCCCAAAGGTGAAAAACGCCGCGAAGAGCTGCTGGACGCGGCCTTGCAGGTATTTTCCCTGGAGGGCTACAGCGGCGCTTCAGTGGCAAAGGTGGCGGCCATCGTCGGTATTTCCGTGGCCGGTGTGCTGCATCACTTTCCCAGCAAAATTTCATTATTGATGGGCGTGCTGCAACGTCGCGATGAGGTCAATCAACGAATCGCCGATGAAGTGCGCGCCGAAAAGTCCCTGACCGGGTTGCTCGGCAGCCTGCGTGCGATCAACCGTTCGAACGCCACCGCACCGGGGGTGGTGCGCGCGTTTACCATTTTGAATGCCGAAAGTCTGCTCGACACCCAACCGGCGTGGGCGTGGTTCCAGGAGCGTTATGCGGGGATCCAGCGGCGCTTGCAGGGGCAGTTTGCCGACCTGGTCGCAGCGGGGGAGGTGCGCAGTGATGTGGACATCGCCGGGCTGGTGGAAGAAATCCTGGCCATGATGGACGGCCTGCAGATCCAGTGGCTGCGCTTTCCGGAGCAGGTGGACCTGGTGGCGCGGTTTGACAGCTACATCGCACGGGTCGAGGCAGCCATCAGAACCTGAGTCGAACACAGTCAACATGTGGGAGGGAGCAAACCCCCTCCCACAAGGATCAGTTGCCGGTGGCACTGCCCTGGCTGCTGTCATCGCTCATGTCATAGCCATCACCGTCGCTGGTGCCGCTATCCCCTTCATTTTGATGCAGCACACCGCCGGTCTTCACCGTCGATTCACGCAGCGTCGAGTTGAGCGCCGAGCGCGGCAGCGGGTTGCTCGTGGTGGTCGACAGTTCCTGGCGGAACGGGTTGACCAGCTTGGCGTTCAGGCGAATATCCTGGGACGACGCGCCCACCGACAGGTTGAAACTGTCGGCATCCACGACCCATTGCTTGCTCGCCACGTCGTAGTAGGCCAGCGAGCGATCGTTGAGCTCGATGGTCACGCGCTTGCTCTCGCCCGGCTTGAGGAACACCTTCTTGTAGCCCTTGAGTTCCTTGATCGCACGTTCGACTTTCGGGTTGTTCTGGCCCACGTACAACTCGGCCACTTCGGCGCCCGCGACCTTGCCGGTGTTGGCCAGGTCGAACGACACCTTGATCGGCGCACCGGCCACCGCCACCCCAGGGGTCACGCTGATGTTGCTGTAGCCGAAGGTGGTGTACGACAAGCCGTAGCCGAACGGGTAGAGCGGCTTGATGCCCTTTTTCTCATAACCGCGATAGCCCAGGAACAGGTCGTCCTTGTAGCTCATCTCGGCCAGGGTTTCCTGGTTGTCAAACTTGGGGAAGGTCGCGTAGATCGGGTTGTCTTCGATGTTGCGCTCGATGCTGATCGGCAGCTTGGCCGACGGGTTGACCTTGCCCAGCAGGATCTCCGCCAAGGCCTGGCCGCCGTTCTGCCCAGGGTAGAACGCATGCAGCGCGGCCGGTACCTGGTCGATCCAGTCGCTCATCTTCAGGCCGGTGCCGCCGTGCAGGGTAACCACGGTATTCGGGTTGACCTTGGCGATGCTCTGGATCAGCAGGTTCTGGTACTCGGGCAGGTCGAAGCTGTGGTCGAAGCCTTCACCTTCGTATTCATTGCTGTTACCGGCCGCGACCAGTACCGCGTCGTACTTGGCCAGGTCCTGCGGTGCCACCAGCGAGGCCCAGCTCATCTGCACGCCGACCAGGCCGCCCATGGTCGAGAGGTAGCCGTTGCGGCGTGAATATTCCAGCTTGATGTCGACCGGTTTGCCGGCTTCCAGGTTGACCTTGGCAAACACCGGGATGGTCGGCGGAATGCTGTTGTTCGGCAGCGGCTTGCCGTCGCCGTTGTCGAGGACTTTCTTGCCGTTGACGTAGAGGCGCACGGCGCCGTCGGCACGCACCTTGAACACCTGCTCGCCGCTGACCGTCGGGGTGATCTGGCCGCTGTAGCGGATCGAAGTGGCGGCGGTATCGCCGTTCACCGGCAGGCTGTCGGTGGACCAGTCCAGGTCGACATGGGTGTCGGTGCGGCTGGCGGCCGGGTCGCCGGACCAGTTGGTGTTGCTGAAGAACTCGGTCTTCAAGCCTTTGACGCTGTTGCCATTGCTGTCGGCATGGGTCCAGGTCGAGGTGGCCGGGTCCAGGGACAGCCCGTCGATGAAATCGACCTTGGCGCCCGGCGCCAGTTGCTGCAAGCCGCTCAGCTCACTGATGTAGTTGGCGGCCATGACGTTGGCGCTGCCAAAACCGGTAGGCGGCGCGTACTTGGCCAGGGTGCCGACCACGGCGATGCGCTTGACCTTCTTGGCGTCCAGCGGCAGCAGGCTGTTCTGGTTTTTCAGCAGCACGATGCCTTCGCGCGCGGCGTTCAGGGCCACGCGGTTGCTGGTGGCGCTGTTCATGTTGTGGCTGGTCAGCGGCGCCTTGCTGTCGAACTTGTACAGGTAGATCTGCTTGAGGATGCGGCGCACCTTGTCATCGATGGTCGCGCTGCTCAGCTCGCCGCTGTCCAGGTACGGCTTGAGGATGGTGCTGTTCATCTGGTAGCCCATCATGTCCAGGTCGGTACCCGCCTGTGCCGCCGGCAAACCGTCGACCACCGCGTTGTAGTCGCTCTGCACGAAGCCTGGGTAGCCCCATTCGGTCTTGAGGATGTCACGCATCAGGTGCTTGTTCTGGCACGCGAACTCGCCGTTCACCTTCTGGAACGCACACATCATCATCGCGACCTTGCTGTTCTTCGAGGCGGACTCGAACGGCGGCAGGGTCATCTCGCGCAGCACGCGCTCGCTGATGATTTCATCGAGGTGGAAGCGGTTGCTTTCCTGGTCGTTGGCGGCGAAATGCTTGGCGTTGGCCCACACGCCACGGGACTGAATGCCGTTGATCAGCGCCGGCCCCAGGCTGGCGCCGAGGAACGGGTCTTCACCGGACAGGTACTCGAACGCCCGGCCGCTGTATGGCATGCGGTACAGGTTCACGCCTGGGCCGGTGACGAACTGATAGCCGCCACTGGCGGTGTCATAGCCCAGGGCGCGGCCCAGGTCGATGGCGCGACGCGGGTTCCAGCTGGCGGCCAGGTTCGGCCCCGACGGATAGACCACGCCCTGGGCGTTGCCTTCGCTGGTGTAGCGCACGCCCACGCCGCCATCGGCGCCGTGGATCTGCGGGATACCGTACTGGGTCAGTGGCTTGACGTCCCAGCCCCCGGTGCCGCCGATGTAGGCGAGTTTTTCTTCCATGGTCATCTTCGCCAGGGTCTTGTCCGCGGCTTTTTCCGCGCGGCTGACCCGGCCTTCATCCAGGGCCGGGCTGGTGGCTGCATGCACTTGGGACACGGCCAGTGCCAGCAGGGCGAATGCCGACTGTGCACCGATCATTTTGCGTTTATTCATGGGTCTCTCCGACAACAGTTCAGTAAACATGGCGCGCCGAGAAGTGCGAGTTGCACCGCACCTCGTCACTTTTTTCTGGGCAATAGTTGCCCGTGATCGCAATTTTTAACCGATGGCTAATTGCAACTATTTGGCGAATTTCGCAGTTCTATTAGTGTAAAAATTGTATTAGTTATTGTTGTGGGTAGTGTCTAAGCGATATCACGATATGGCATTTTGAACCGCGAAAACCGCATAATTAAGGCAATTCTTGCGCTTGGAAGTCAAACAAAAGCTAATTTTTGCGTGAAATAAGAAATAATTTCTTACGTTCAGGAACTAAGACTAAACCTACCAGTCGATTGGTTTAAGGAAATTTGTCGAGTCATGGCCAACTAGTGGCATTGCTCGATAGTTCTAAAGTGCCATGTTTACACAAGCTGTCATACACAACGCTTTGGTGTAGGGTCTTGATCGAGTTCAAGGCGCCACTTGGGCTATCTGCTGTTTTTGATCTGGAGAAAGTTGATGAAGATTTCCCTGTTGGGTGCCGGTGTTGTTCTGGGTGTTGCGCTAAGTGGCGCGGCGATGGCGGCGGAGTCCACCGACGCCGATGCGAAATCCGGGGCTGCCGATTCCACGGTGTTGACCCAGGCTCACGATGCCAAGGCGGTTAAAAAGCAGAAGGCTGAAACCACCAAGGGTGGGCGGCCGCTGAGCAGCAGCCAGGCCGCGCCGAAGACCTCGAACTAACGGGGAAATGCGCTCCCCTGTGGGACGGGGCTTGCCCCCTCCCACAAGAGTTTCCCATAGCCCTTTAGAGCATCGCCCCTCAGATTTTTACCCATGCCCAGCCCTTCAACGCCCATCGATGCCTGCCAACTGCACATCCCGCACACCGAACAGGTCTGCGCGTGGCTGATGCAACACGCTGGGTTGAAAACCGTTGACCTGGAGCGTGCCCGGCGCCTGTCCCAGGAGGGCGGTGACACCGAATTACTGGGTCTGCTCACGCGCCTGGGGCTGGTTTCCGAAGTGGAACTGGCCCGTGCCTGGGCCGACCTGCTCGGCGCACCGCTGCTGTTGGCCGATGCTGCGCCGCCGCTGCTGGACCCATTGCCGGTATTGACCGAGCGTTTCATGCGCCACTATCAAGTGGTGCCCGTGGGCTGGAGCCAGGGCGGCCTGCGGGTGCTGGCGGCCAACCCGTCGCTGGTCTACCCGTTCCAGGCCATGGCCTATGCCTGCGGCGTGCCGGTGTGGCTGGCGGTAGGGCCGCGCAACGAAGTCGAAACCCTGATCGAGCGTTACTACGGCCAGGGCCGTTCGGCCATGGGCACCCTGATCGAAAACCTCGACGAGCAGGGCGGCGCCCTCGAAGACATCGAACACCTCAAGGACATGGCCTCCGAAGCGCCGGTGATTCGCCTGGTCAACCTGATCCTGCAGCGAGCAGTCGAGAATCGCGCCTCGGACATTCATATCGAACCCTTCGAAAACCAGCTCAAGGTGCGCTACCGCATCGACGGCGTGCTGCACGAAGCCGAAGCCCCACCGTCCAGTTCTTCGGCGGCAGTGATTTCGCGGGTGAAGATCATGGCGCGCCTGGACATCGCCGAGCGGCGCCTGCCCCAGGACGGGCGCATTATGCTGCGCATCCAGGGCAAGGAGCTGGACTTGCGGGTGTCTACCGTGCCCACCAGTTTTGGCGAATCGGTGGTGATGCGCCTGCTGGATCGCCAGACCGTGCAGTTCGATTTCCAGAGCCTGGGCTTTGATGGCCAGCGCCTGGAAACCTTCCTCGAAGTGCTCGAACGGCCCCACGGCATCCTGCTGGTGACCGGGCCCACCGGCTCGGGCAAGACCACCACCCTGTACACCGCGCTGTCGCGGCTCAATACCGCCGAGCGCAAGATCATCACCGTCGAAGACCCGGTGGAATACCAGCTTGAGGGCATCAACCAGATCCAGGTCAAACCGGCCATCGGCCTGGACTTCGCCGGCGCGCTGCGCTCCATCGTGCGCCAGGACCCGGACGTGATCATGATCGGTGAAATCCGCGACCTGGAAACCTGCCGCATCGCGATCCAGTCGTCCCTCACCGGCCACCTGGTGCTCTCCACCCTGCACACCAACAGCGCGGCGGCGAGTATCACGCGCTTGCTGGACATGGGCGTCGAAAGCTACCTGATTGCCTCGACAGTCAACGGCATCCTCGCCCAGCGCCTGGTGCGGCGTCTGGACCCGGCCACCCGCGAAGCCTTCGAAGCCCCTGCGGAGTTGATTGCCGAACACGGCCTCGACCGGTTTACCGAGCAGCGCCCGATCATGCTTTATCGCCCCCGCGCCGATGCGCCGGGCGGTGGCTACCACGGCCGCAGTGCGATCACCGAACTGCTGGTGATGAACGACGAACTACGCAGCTTGTTGATGCGCCAGGCCGACGCCGCCACCCTCGAACAGGCCGCCCGCCGTGGCGGCCTGCGCACTTTGCATGAAGAAGGCCTGCGCCAGGCCGTGGCCGGTGTCACGTCACTTGAAGAAGTGCTGCGCGTCACCCGGGGAGAGGGCGCATGAGCCTGTTCAAATACCGCGCCCTCGACAGCCAGGGCCAGGCGCAAAACGGCACCCTCGAAGCCAAGGACCAGGACGCCGCCGTCGCCGCGCTGCACAAGCGCGGCTTGTTGCTGTTGCAGATCGAGGTGGCGGGTGCCCAGGGCCTGCGCAAGGCCTTCGGTCGGGGCCAGTTGAACGGTGCGGCGCTGGTCAGTTTCACTCAACAGTTGGCCACCCTATTGGGTGCTGGCCAGCCGCTGGAGCGCTCTCTGGGCATCCTGCTCAAGCAGCCCGGCCAGCCGCAGACCCGTGCGTTGATCGAGCGCATACGCGAACAGGTCAAGGCCGGCCAGCCGTTATCCAAGGCGCTGGAGGCGGAGGGCGGCCAGTTCTCGCCGCTGTACTTGAGCATGGTCCGCGCCGGCGAGGCGGGCGGCGCCCTCGAAGACACCCTGCGCCAGCTCAGCGACTACCTGGAGCGCAGCCAGTTGCTCAGGGGCGAAGTGATCAACGCGCTGATCTACCCGGCGTTCCTGGTGGTCGGCGTGCTCGGTTCGCTGGCCTTGCTGCTGGCCTACGTGGTGCCGCAGTTCGTGCCGATCTTCAAGGACCTGGGCGTGCCGATTCCGCTGATCACCGAGGTGATCCTGGGCCTCGGCCAATTCCTCGGGGCCTACGGCCTGGCGGTGCTGGCCGGGTTGATTGTCGGCGCATGGACCCTGGCCGCGCGGTTGCGCGATCCCCAGCGCCGCGAACGCTATGACCGCCGCGTGCTGGGCATCCGCATCATCGGCCCGTTGCTGCAACGGGTCGAAGCCGCCCGTTTGGCCCGCACCCTCGGCACGCTGCTGAGCAACGGTGTGGCGCTGCTGCAAGCGCTGGTGATTGCCCGCCAGGTCTGCACCAACCGCGCCCTGCAAGCCCAGGTCGCCCAGGCCGCCGAGTCGGTCAAGGGCGGCGGCACCCTGGCCAGCGCCTTCGGCAGCGAGCCGCTGCTGCCTGATCTGGCGTTGCAAATGATTGAAGTCGGCGAACAGGCCGGCGAACTCGACAGCATGCTGCTCAAGGTCGCCGAGGTGTTCGACGTCGAAGCCAAACGCGGCATCGACCGCCTGCTCGCCGCGCTGGTGCCGTCCCTGACCGTGGTCATGGCGGTGCTGGTGGCGGTGATCATGCTGGCGATCATGCTGCCGCTGATGAGCCTGACCAGCAATATATGAACCCTTAAGGAAACACGCTGATGCGCCATACCCGATTCAAGCCCGCCCGCCGCCAGGGCGGTTTTACCTTGCTGGAAATGCTCGCCGTGATCGTGCTGCTGGGCATCGTCGCGACCATCGTGGTACGCCAGGTCGGCGGCAATGTGGACAAGGGCAAATACGGCGCGGGCAAGGCCCAGCTGGCCAGCCTGAGCATGAAGATTGAAAGCTACGGCCTGGACGTCGGCTCGCCGCCCAAGACCCTGCAGCAACTGGTCGACAAGCCGGGCAACAGCGCCGGTTGGGCCGGGCCGTATGCCAAACCGTCGGACCTCAAGGACCCGTTCGGCCATGCCTTCGGTTATCGCTTCCCCGGTGAGCACGGTGCGTTCGACCTGATTTTCTACGGCCAGGACGGCCAGCCCGGCGGCGAAGGCTACAGCGCCGACCTGGGCAACTGGGAATAACCCACGACCATGGCCAACGCCCAACGCGGCTTTACCTTGATGGAAATGCTGGTGGTGATCGTCTTGATCAGCATCGCGGCCGGGTTGGTAGGGTTTGGCCTGCAACAAGGCCTGCGCGCCGCCAAAGAGCGCCAGGCCGTCGGGCAGGTGGTCGAGGCATTGCGCAGCACGCGGGCGCGGGCGATTGTCAACGGCACCACCGAAAGCACCGTGTTCGATTTGCGCAACCTCAGCGTGCAGGCGCCGGGCCGTCCGAAAAAGTATTGGCCGGCCGGGCTGCAAGTGACCCTGCACACCGCCGAGCAAGCCGGCGCTGCGGTGGATTTCTACCCCGATGGCAGCTCCACCGGCGGCCACGTGTTACTGGCCAACGGCAGTCGGCGTTGGCGTATCGACATTGGCTGGCTGACCGGCAGCGTGCAGTCCAAGGCCTTGCCATGAAGCGCCAGGCGGGTTTTACCCTGCTGGAAATGCTCGCCGCGCTGACGCTGATGGCGATCTGTAGCACGGTGCTGCTGGTCGCCTTCGGCCAGAGCGCACGCTCGTTGTTGCAGGTATCCCACAGCGACCGCCTGACCCATGCCGCCTTGAGTGTGATGGATCAGGAAGGCATGGGCCCGTTGGCCAGCGGCACACGCCAGGGCGAGTTGGACGGTATCGCCTGGCAACTGCGCATCGCCCAGCAGCCCAGCCGCGTCGGCCAGGCGCATCTGTTTCGCCTGGACCTGACCGTCAGCGAAGGCCCGCGCCAGGCCAGTTTCAGCACCTTGAAACTGCGCGCTGCCGGCGTCGGGGCCGGCTTGTGAAGGCGCGTCAGCAGGGCTTTACCTTGCTTGAGATCATGATCGTACTGAGCCTGCTCGGGGTGTTGCTGACCCTGGTCGGCGGCGCCTTGCTGGGGGCCAATCGCGCCGTGCTCAAGGCCCAGCGCTACACGGTCAGCCTGGATGAAATGCGTGCCGCGCAGCAGTTTTTGCGCACGGCCATCAGCGAGGCGTTACCGCTGGATGTGACCGAGGACGACAGCCAGACCGATGGCTTTTTTGCCGGTGGGCCGCAGCGTATGCAGTTTGTCGCGACCTTGCCGGGTGTGCTCGGCGGCGGTATCCAGCGCTTCACCTTGGAGTTGGTGGGTCCCGAATCGCAGCGCGACTTGCAGGTGGCGTTCGCGCGGTTTGAGTCTGAGGCACAGGTGAGTGTTCCGGCGGCGCGCAGTGAGCCGCAGGTGTTGTTGAAGGATGTCGAGGACCTGCAATTCAGCTATCGCGGCGTGTCGCCCAAGGGCCAGGCCACCGGCTGGATCAGTACGTGGCCGTGGACCAAGCGCCTGCCTTACACGGTGCGGATTGACGCACGGGTGAATGGCCCGGTGCCGTGGGTAACCCAGGTGGTTGCCTTGCGCCTGAACCTGTCCGGCGGGGCGCCCGAATGATCCGGCATCAACGCGGTGTGGCTCTGCTGCTGGTGCTGTGGGTGCTGGCGTTGCTCAGCCTGTTGCTCGGCGGCCTGGCCGGCTGGGTGCAACTGGAAACCCGCCAGGCCGCCTGGCACCGCCAGCATACCCAGGCGGTGCTGGCGGCCGAGGCCGGGGTGGCGTTGGTGATGCAAGCCGTGGCGGACTCGTTGCAGCGCAAGCAGTGGATTGCCGATGGGCGTGAAATTCCGCTGGTGTTCGACGATGCGCAGCTGCACGTCAGCCTGCACAGCGAGCGCGGCAAGTTGTATTTGAACAGCGCCGAGGTGGGTGATTTTGCCCGCCTGGCCCTGGCCTGCGGTGCGACCCAGGCCCAGGCCAACCAACTCGCCAGAGCCCTGGAGGTGCGGCGTAACCAGGGCCTGGCGCCGTTTCGGGTGGTGGAAGAGGTGCGCCAACTGCCGGGCATGACCCAGGCGCTGTACAGCGAGCTGGTGCCCGAGATCAGCCTGTGGAGCGGCCTGGACCGGCCCGATCCGGCATTCGCCAGTGCCTTGATGCGCCGCGCACTGAACCTGCCGCACCAGAGCGCGGTGGGTGCCGATCCCGGCGACGTGCTGGTGGTCAGCAGCCGTGCCCAACGCCCCGGCGGTTACCACGCCCAGGTGCAAGCCACCGTGTTATTGAGCCCCGCGCAAGGCAGCGCACAACCTTATCGAGTCCTACGTTGGCAAGAATGAACGAACAGTTAACCGCACGGTTTCAGGCGCTGGCGCAGCCCATCATCCAGCGCTGGCGCGGCAGCCTGCTGCAACTGGGCTGGCGCCTGTGGCTCAAGGAGCTGCGTGGCTGCCTGCCGGCGTGGTTGTCGTTTGCCGATATTCCCGAGCATGTCTACGCCTGGCCGCTGACCGCGCCGGTCGAAAAGCTGCCTGGCGAAGCGCGTCAGGTGCTGGTGCTGCCGCCTGAAACGGTGCTGGTGCAAACCCTGCAATTGCCCCCGGCGGCGGCGCGCAACCTGTCGACGGTGGTCGGCTATGAACTGGACCGCTTCACGCCGTTCGAAGCCGCCCAGCTTTACTTCGTCGCGCGCCAGGAGCGCCGTACCCCCACGCACCTGCACGTCACGCTGGTGGCGATCCTGCGTGAGCGCCTCGACCAGATCCTCAATGACTGCGCGGCCCTCGGCTTGCAGCCCCATGCCGTGGATGTCGCCGATAGCGCAGGCAAACCCATGGGCATCGACTTGCTGCCGGCGCCGTTGCGTCCCCGCCAGCGTCCCCAGGGCAAGGGCCTGCAACGCAGCCTGCCGTGGTTGTGCGGCGCCTTGCTGATTGCGGCGATGCTGCTGTGGCTCAACGACCGCCAGCGCGTACTCGATGCCATGCAACACAGCGTGCGCGAGCAGAAAGCCCAGGTCGCCGAGATCCAGGCCCTGCGCCAGCAACTGCTCAATACCCGTGGCGCCGCCCAGTACCTGATTCGCCGCAAGGCTGCCCAACCGCCGTTGGCGGCGCTGCTCAACGAGCTGACCGCGTGCCTGCCCTCGGACACCTGGCTCGACCAGTTGGAAGTCAATGACGGCGCCGACGTGTCCTTTTCTGGGCAGAGCGCCAAGGCCAGCGCCTTGATCACCCGGATCAAGGGCTGCCACAGCCTGGAAAACGCCCAGTTCGAAGGGGTGATCCAACCCGATGCGCAAACCGGCAAGGATCAATTTTCCTTGCGCGCCCACCTGCACCAGGAGGCCGCTGATGCGCCGACCACTGACACCCCGTGAGCGCCGTGGCGCGGCCCTGATCGCCCTGGCCCTGGTGCTCGGCGCTGGTTACTGGCTGTTGATCGACAGCTGGTTCGCCGGCCCCTTGCGCAGCATGGGCGAGCAAGCCGAGCAGCTGCGTGAACAGCAGCAACGCTACGCCGGTGTGTTGCGCCAGGGCGACAGCCTGCGCCAGCAGTTGGAACAGGCGCGGCAGGATCCGGCCAGCAGCACCAGCCTGTTGCCCGGCGACGACCCGAGTGCGGTGGCGGCGGACCTGATGCAACGCATCGCCGACCTGATCAACAGCCGCGCGGGCCTCGGTGGCGGTTGCAGCCTGACCCAGCGCATGCCCATCACCCCGGAGCAGGACGACGCCGAGCCCTATCGCCAGGTCAAGGTCAGCCTGACCCTCAATTGCGCCATCGAACCCTTGACCGCGATCCTGCATGAGCTGGAGTACCAGCGGCCGTTTCTGTTCGTCGATGAGATGAGCATCCGCCGCCCACCGAACGCCCCCGCCAGCGGCGGCGCCGGGCAACTGGTGGTGCACTTGTTGGTGCGCGGTTACCTGCAACCGGCCGCCGCCCGGCAGGTGCAACGATGATCAATGCATTGCGTCCCCTGGAATGGCTGTTGCTCGGTGTGGCCGGGCTGTTGGGCCTGCTGATGGTCGGCATCCTCAGCAGCATCGGCGATGCGCCGCAGTGGTTGCCGGCGCCGGACCCCGATGTGCGCGCCAACACCGCCGCCAAGGTGCTGGTGGCGCCGAGCGCGACCCTCGAAAGCCTGGCCGGCACCTGGCAAGCGCCGCTGTTCAGCCCCGACCGCAGCCCCGACCGTGCGGTGGGCCAAGCCGCCGTCTCCAGCCTGTCGAGCCTGGTGCTGACCGGGATCGTCCTCGACGGCGACCTGCGTGTGGCGCTGCTCAAGCGTGCCGATGGCCCACCGCTCAAAGTCCACCAGGGCCAGACCCTGCCCAACGGCTGGCGCCTGGAACACCTGACGCCCCGCGATGCCCGCTTTGTACTCGACGGCCGTACTCAAACCCTGAGCCTGCGGGCCCTGCGTTTGCCGCCGCCGTCCACCACCCCCCCGATTACCCTTCCTCACGAGTCCACCCCTTGATCGATACCTTCCCTGGCGCCTTGCGCACCACCGCGTTGTGCCTGGCCACCGCCGTTTCCCTCGGTGGCTGCGGCACATTTCCCGAGCATCTCGACCCGGACGAGGCCCTGCTGCATGAGGCGATGCAGGGCACCGGTTCGCAACGCCCACCCGTGGACCCGGCCAGCGAACAGGCACCGGTCGACAGCGGCCAACCCCAGGCGAAGACCCCGCCCCAGCGCCAGTTGATACGCGGCAATCAGCAGTTCGTGCGCCAACCGGCAGCGGTCTCGGCCGCCAAGGAGGAGGGCAGCGGCGACATCGTGTTCAACTTCGCCGATCAACCGATCGAAGCGGTGATCAACAGCGTGATGGGCGACCTGCTGCACGAGAACTACAGCATCGCCCAGGGCGTGAAGGGCAATGTCAGCTTTTCCACGTCCAAGCCGGTGAACAAGCAGCAGGCCTTGTCGATTCTGGAGACCCTGTTGTCGTGGACCGATAACGCGATGATCAAACAGGGCAACCGGTATGTGATCCTGCCGGCCAACCAGGCCGTGGCGGGCAAGCTGGTGCCGGAGATGCGCGTGTCACAGCCGTCCAGCGGTTTGTCGGCACGCCTGTTTCCGTTGCGTTATATCTCGGCCACCGAGATGCAGAAACTGCTCAAGCCGTTCGCCCGCGAGAACGCCTTCCTGCTGGTGGACCCGGCGCGCAATGTGCTGAGCCTGGCCGGCACCCCCGAAGAACTGGCCAATTACCAGGACACCATCGACACCTTCGACGTGGACTGGCTCAAGGGCATGTCGGTGGGCGTGTTCGGCCTGCAGCGCGCGTCGGTGGCCGAGCTGATGCCCGAACTGCAAAAAATGTTCGGCCCCGACAGCGGCATGCCCCTGGCGGGCATGGTGCGCTTCTTGCCCATCGAGCGGACCAACTCGGTGGTGGCGATCTCGTCGCAGCCGCAGTACCTCAGCGAAGTCGGCGACTGGATCCACACCATCGACGAAGGCGGCGGCAACGAGCCGCAGATGTACGTCTACGACGTGCGCAACATGAAGGCCACCGACCTCGCCAAGTACCTGCGCCAGATCTACGGCACGGGCGCGATCAAGGACGACACCCCGGCCAAGGTCGCCCCCGGTTTGCGCACCGCGACCCTGTCCTCGCCGGGCACCAACAGCACCTCCGGCAGCACGCCGGGTGGCCTGAGCAACAACCTCAATGGCAACCCACCCGCTGCTGAGGACGAGGAGCAGGAGCCCGACGCCGAGCAGGACACCGCTGAGCAGGGTGCGAGCGAAGACGCCCCGGCCAAAAGCCTCGACGCCGGCACCCGCATCACCGCGCAAAAAAGCAGTAACCAACTGCTGGTCCGCACCCGCCCGGTGCAGTGGAAAGAGATCGAATCGGCGATCAAACGCCTCGACAACCCACCGCTGCAAGTGCAGATCGAAACGCGCATCCTCGAGGTCAAGCTCACCGGCGAACTGGACCTTGGCGTGCAGTGGTACCTGGGCCGCCTGGCGGGCAATTCCACCAGCACCACCGTGGGCAACACCGCCGGCAGCCAAGGCGCCTTGGGCGGCGGCGGGGCAGGGTTGGGCGCGACGGATTCGTTGTTCTACTCCTTCGTCAGCTCCAACCTGCAAGTGGCCCTGCACGCTCTCGAAACCAACGGCCGCACCCAGGTGCTGTCGGCGCCGTCGCTGGTGGTGATGAACAACCAACCGGCGCAGATCCAGGTGGGCGACAACATCCCGATCAGCCAGACCACGGTTAACACGGGCACCTCCGACACCACCTTGAGCAGTGTTGAATACGTGCAGACCGGGGTGATCCTCGACGTCGTGCCACGCATCAACCCGGGGGGCTTGGTGTACATGGACATTCAGCAGCAGGTCAGCGATGCCCAGGACCAGCAGGCGTCCAGCAACGACACCCAGGCCAACCCGCGTATCTCCACGCGCTCGGTATCCACCCAGGTCGCGGTGCAGAGTGGGCAGACGGTGTTACTGGGCGGGTTGATCAAGCAGGACAACGCGGAGAGCGTCAGTGCGGTGCCTTACCTTGGGAAAATTCCGGGGTTGCGCTGGTTGTTTGGCAATACCAGCAAGTCCAAGGACCGCACGGAATTGATTGTGCTGATTACCCCGAGGGTGATTACCAGCAGCAGCCAGGCGCGGCAGGTGACGGATGACTATCGCCAGCAGATGCAGTTGTTGAAGCCGGCTAACTGAAATGTGGGAGGGGGCTTGCCCCGATGGCGGCCTGACAGCCGACCAGGATGTTGGATCAGATCGAGTACATATCCGTTGCTTCGGTAACGGCGGCTAAACCGGCATCCCTGCCGGTTTACCCCCCAAAATCACTATCGAATTCCGGCCAGCGTGGTTTAACGGGGGGCCCCTGATGAAGACGAATGCGGTGTATCAGGCACTCCTCTGTGCCTGGTTTTGGGGCTGCTACGCAGCCCCGCGCGGGCGGTGTGACGATTCGACAAGCCCGCTCGCCACAGGCCCATCACTTATTCACCAAACCCAATAATCGCCTTGGTTTCCAGATACTCCTCGAACCCCTGCACACCATACTCCCGGCCATTCCCTGAGCGTTTGTAGCCCCCAAACGGCGCCATCGGATTCCACGCCGGATGGTTCAGGTGCACCTGGCCCGCCCGTATACGCGAGGCCACCGCCCGCGCAAGATCAAGGTCCTGCCCCTGAACGTGGGCGCCCAGTCCGTAGACCGTATCGTTGGCGATGGCGACGGCTTCATCCACCGTCTCATAGGCAATGATGCACAGCACCGGCCCAAATATTTCCTCCTGGGCAATGCGCATGGCGTTGTTCACTTCGGAGAAAACCGTCGGTCGCGTATAGAAACCCTTGTCAAAACCCGCCGCCCGTCCCGGCCCACCGCACAGCAGTTTGGCGCCCTCGTCGAGGCCGGCCTGGATCATGGCCTGGACGCGATGGAACTGGGCTTCGTTGGCAATCGGGCCCAACTGCGTTTCTTCCGACTGCGGGTCGCCGACGATCAGTGCATTCGCGGTGGCCGCTGCCAGGGCTTCGACTTCGGCCAGGCGGCTTCTTGGCACGATCATACGGGTCGGCGCGCTGCACGACTGGCCGACGTTGCGAAACGCCGACATCACGCCCAGCGGCACAGCCTTGGCGAAGTCCGCGTCGGGCAGCAGCACATTCGGCGACTTGCCCCCCAGTTCCTGGGTGACCCGCTTGACCGTCGGCGCGGCTGCCTGGGCAACCAACGCGCCTGCGCGGTTGGAACCGGTGATGGAAATCATGTCGATATCCGCATGGGCCGCCATGGCCGCGCCGACTTCGGCACCGCTGCCGTTCACCAGATTGAACACCCCAGGCGGCAGGCCGGCGTCATGCACCAGTTGGGCAAACAGCAGGGCGCTCAATGGCGACAGTTCGCTCGGTTTCAACACCACGGTGCAGCCGGCAGCGATGGCCGGGGCGACTTTCGCGGTGATTTGATACAGCGGCCAGTTCCACGGCGTGATCAGTCCGCACACGCCGATGGGCTCGCGCTCGATTGCGGTACCGCCTTCCACGGTCTGGAAGCGATAGCTGGACAGCAGGTCACGCGCGACCCGAACGTGTTCGGCTGCCAGCGGTACCTGCATCGCGCGAGCGAAGCCGATGGCCGCGCCCATTTCCAGGGACAGCGCCTGCGCCAGTTGCTCCTTGCGTTCAAGGATCAGTTCGTGGATTTTCCCCAGCACCTGCGCTCGCGCTTCAGCCGGGGTCGCAGACCAACCGGCAAACGCCCCGCGTGCTGCCGCGACGGCCCGGTCGACATCCTCGGCAGTCCCGCGCGCCACCTGGGCAACCACGGCTTCAGTGGCCGGGTTGACCACCGGCAGCGTTGCAGGGATCGCCGGGGACGTCCAATGACCGTTGATGTAAAACTGGTGAGCCGTTTGCGGATCAACGCTGTAGCTATTTGAAGAGTGGGTGGTCATCCAACTGGCTCCCTGGAGCGGTAATAGGCGCTGCGAACGGCACGGCCCGGTGTCTGGATACGCTAGCAAAAGCCTCCCGCGCAAAGATGCCGTTATTCAGCGCTGCAAGGGATAATCTGCTGAATCTGGCGGGCAGGCGTGGCTCATATCAGTTTTCCTGTGGTGGGGGCATTTGCCGGCACCGTCGAAGGTTGGGTAAACCGTCGGATATCGAACGGGCTGATCAAGGTGCTGGTGCTGCCGGTGCTGATCAGTTCGGCCATCACATCCCCCACGCCAGGGCCGAGCTGGAAGCCGTGGCCGCAGAAACCGAAGGCATAAAACAGTCCGTCCACGCTGCCGCTGGGTCCCATCACCGGCAGGGAGTCGGGTGTGTAGCTTTCGATGCCGCTCCACACGCGGATGATGTTCAGTTTCTCGGCGCCCGGTAATAGCCGTTTCATCTGGCGCATCTGGTTGAGCAGGCTCTCGGGCTTGAAAAACGCGCGTCGGTTGAGCATGTCCGGCGTGCAGCGGGCGCCGCCACCGATGATGATGTTGCCGCGCGGGATCTGGCGGAAGTAGATCACCTCTTCCTTGATCTTGGTGAACACGCCGATCACGGTGGGCAGGGCGTAGGGCACCGGTTCCGTGACCGACATCTGTGGGCCGTTGGGCTCCAGTGGTACCGGTTCGCCGAAGCGCTCGGACAAGCGCGCGGCCCAGGCGCCGGCGGTAATCAACAGCTGCTCTGCGACAAACAACTGCCCGTCGGTGGTGGTGACATGGAACAGGCCATTGACCTTTTCCACATCGGCCACTTCGGTCTTTTCCTCGATTCGTGCACCGAGGCGCCGAGCTGCGCGAGCGAATGCCGGTGCGGCCAGGCGAGGGTTGGCGTGGCCGTCGTGGGGCGCGTAGGAGCCGCCTTTCACCTCCGGGCCGAGGAAACCAAAACGCTGGTGCAACTCGGCTCCGCGATAGATTTTCAGGTCCAGTTGCGCAGCTTCCGGCGCGGCGGCGTAGGCCTCCAGTTCAGCGATTTCATCTTCGCGATAGCACACGCGCATGTGGCCGCTGGGGATAAATTCCAGGTCGTCGTCGATCAACTCCGGCAGGCGTTTCCACAGCGCCCACGAACGATTGGCCAGCTCCAGTTGCCCCAGGTAGCGGCCCTGGCGGCGCACATTGCCGAAGTTCACACCGCTGGCGTACTGACCGATCTGGTCGCGTTCCAGCAGCGTGACCGAACAGCCGCGGCGGCGCAGGAAAAACGCCGACGATGCGCCCATGATGCCGCCGCCGATGATCAGCACGTCGCTTTTTTGCGAGGTCATGTGGGCTGCTCCTGTGCGGTACGGGCCACGGCGTCGATTTCGATCAGGTAGCCATGGTGCAACACCGGCACGGGCACCACCGCGCGGGCCGGTTTATGTTCACCGAGGTAGCGCGCGTAAATCTGATCAAAGGCGGGCCAGTGTTCTATGCCGACGACGTACACCGTCACTTTGAGCAGGTCACGGGGGCTCAGGCCCGCTTCACCCAGGATCGCCACCAGGTTATCCAGGGCAATCGACGCTTGCACTGCGAACGGTTGCCCGGCGCTGTGCTCGCCATTGGCGCGTACCGGCAGTTGCCCCGACACATACAGCACGCCGCCGTGCGCCACCGCCTGGGAATAGTGCCCGCCCGGCGGTGCCGTGTGGGGGCTATGAATCGAGTGGATGCGATTACCAGCCATGCAGGCGACTCCAGGTGTGCACGCTGCCATCGGCATCCACTGCGTGATAATCCGGGAACTGCGCGCCGGTGGCACAGGCATGGTTGGGCAGGATGCGCAGCCGACTGCCGATGGGGAAGCGCGTGACAAGCGCGTCACTGTGGGCAGCGCCCAGGCTGACGATGCCATGTTCCTGGTTGGCAGCGGTGACCAGCGCGCCGTCGATCCAGTCGCCCGCTTCGCTGCACACTTGGCCATAACCGAAGTCCTGACGCTGGCGCTGGGTGCCACGGTCACGACTCATGGCCATCCAACCGGCGTCGATGATGATCCAGCCTTTGTCCGGCTGATGACCGATCACGGTGGTCAGTACGCTCAGCGCCAACTCATCGGCCTGGCACACGCCGATGTTGCGCATGACCAGGTCGAAGAACACATACACACCTGCGCGTACTTCGGTGACGCCGTCCAGGTTCAGCGCCGAGAGGGCCGTGGGGGTGGAGCCGATACTGACCTCGGGGCACGCCAGCCCGGCTGCGCGGAGGGTGTCTGCGGCACTGACGCAGAGCGCACGCTCCTGTTCGGCCAGCGCTTGCAGGGGTTCAAGGCTGTCCAGCTCGTAGCTCGAGCCGGCGTGGGTCATCACGCCACACAGGTGCAGGCCGCCCTCGTTGAGGAGGCGTGCGACGTCGATCAGTACAGGGTCCTGTGCGGCCAGGCCGGAGCGATGGCCGTCGCAATCGATTTCGATCCACACGTCGAAGCGTTCGTCATGCTGCTTTGCGAAAGCGACCATGGCCTCGGCGCCTTGGACGCTGTCGGTGAGCAGGCTCAGGTTGCAGCCTTTGCGCCGCAGGGCCAGGGCCTGGGGCAGTTTGCCCGGGGCGATGGCCACGGCGTAGAACACATCGCGGATACCGGCAGCGAAACAATGCTCGGCTTCCTTGAGGGTGGAAACCGTCACGCCGCTGGCCCCTGCGGCGATCTGGGCGTGGATCACCGGCAGGCACTTGCTGGTTTTGATATGCGGGCGCAAACGCACGCCCAGGCTGCTCATGCGTTGTTGCATACGCTGGATATTGCGCTGCATCTGTGGGATGTCGACGAGCGCGGCGGGCGTGTCGAGGGAAGCAATCGGCGTGGACATGGCGGAGCTCGCGTGGCTGGGTACAGGCTGCACTCTACTCAGCCGTTGTTAACGTGTGGTTCAATCAGCGTTCATCAATCATTAAGTAAAATTGAATGATTTCCATCGAAGACCTGCGACTGGCCGTCACCCTGGCCCGCTCCGAATCGCTGAGCGCCGCCGCCCGAACACTGAATGTCTCGCCGCCGGCGCTGTCCATGCGCCTGCGCAAGTTGGAGACGCTGCTGGGGCTGACCCTGGCCAATCGCGACGCCCGGCGCCTTAGCCTGACGGCGGATGGCGAGCGGTTCTCGCGGGAAAGCGCGCTGTTGCTGGAACAGTTGGAAGCGCTGCCGGAGTCGTTCCGGCAACAGGACGAAACCCTGGTGGGCACCTTGAGGTTGGCGGCGCCGTTTGGCTATGGTCGCCAGCGCATCGCACCGTTGTTGGCGCGGTTTGCCAAACTGCACCCGCAGCTGCGCCTGCACCTGGATTTACGCGAGACGCCCTGGCCCGATCGCCATGACAGCGATGCGGTGATTCACATCGGCCAGCTCAATGACAGCCTGTGGACCGCGCGGCCACTGACGCCAAACGAGCGCTGGTTGTGCGCCAGCCCGGCCTATCTGCACGCGCACGGCGTGCCGACTTCGCCGGACGAGCTGGCGTCTCATCGCTGCATTTGCATTCGCGAAAATGATGAAGACGTCACCCTGTGGCACCTGCGCAAAGGCCAGGGCCGCAAGACGCTGCGCGTGGAGCCTGCGTTGTTGAGCAACGATGGCAGCGTTGCCCGACGTTGGGCCGAGCAAGGCTTGGGGTTGGTGCTGCGTTCGCAGTGGGACGTGAGTGACGCCGTAGCCAGCGGCAGCCTGGTGCGCGTGCTGGCGGACTGGAGCTTCGACAGCGCGCCGATCCTCCTGCTGGTGCCGTCGCGCAAACTGCGCAGCCCGCGTGTACAGGCGTTGGTGACGTTTCTGGAAGAGGCGTTGAAGGCCTGAGTTATTTCACCGCGTAGACCTTGCGCACGTACGCCGTGCTGGTCCAGGCGCATGGCGCGCCCTTGGCCACGAACACCGTGTCCCCGGTTTTTACCGTGACCTCGCCACCCTCGTTGTCCTGCAGGGTGACGCTGCCTTCGAGCAGGTGCATCAACTCATGCAGTTTGTGCGGGCGGCCGTGGCGGGCGTAGGGCGTCGAGTCCCAGATGCCGACGCGCAGCTCGGTCACGGCATCGTCGACCAGGTTGAATGCGCGGCACTGCGGGGTGGGGCCGATCAGTATCTGGGGTTCCGGCGCGGCGGAGGGGTTGAGCAGGGTGTGCGGGGCGAGCAGGGTCAGGCCGGGGCAGAGGGGGGCATCGGCCTGGTCGACCGCGCAGAACGCCCATTCGCTGCCTGCGCTCGCCTGTACCGTGAGGCGTGTGCCACGGCCGATCACGGCGCTGCTGCCGACGCCCAGTTCCAGTGTCTGTTCTGCGCTGCTGAGCACTACATGGCCTGCATGCACCACCAGGGTTTCGCTGTGGGGGAAATCTTTGATCACCGCTTCGCCGCTGAACGGTACAATCCCTGCGGACACGCCATCGTCGCCCATCCAGGCGACTTGGCGGCTGTCGCCGAACGGGTCCAGTGCGCTCAGAGCGGCCGTGTTGAAGGACGTGGCAACGCGGCTGCCGTCGGCACGCGCCAACAGCAGGATACGGGGAGATGACATGGGGAGTGCTCCGGGAGGAAAGTCAGCCGATCGCCTGGGTGATCAGGGCAAAGGGGTGGACGCCTTGGCTGGCCTGGGGCGGAGTGCCCAAGGCCATCTGCGCGACGGTGTCGATGTTCTTCAGGCCGGCCTGTTCGAGCCAGTCGCTGAGGCCGCAGGCGACGGGAATATCGATGCGCACAAAGGTGTCCGGCACCTGGGCCAGCAAGGTGGCGATCAGGTGCTTGGCCTGCTCGATATTTTCCGCCACCACCGGGCCGATGCAGCGTCCACGGCCGAACGGCCGCAGCAGGGCGAAGCCGCGTAACTGGCCATCGCGCTCGATACCCACGGCGTGCTCCACCTGCAGGTCACGCAGTACCTCACGACGGTCCAGGCCGCTGGCGGCCTTGGCCAGCGCGAGCAGGCTGGCGTGGTCATCGGCGTTAAGCGCCCGGCAGGTTTCGCCAGCGGCCAGCGCCGGCAGGGCAGGCACCAACGCCTGGCCCTGATGTTGCTGCACCCGCCCGAATTCGACGAACCCTTGGCTGGCGTACAGCGGCGCGCCGGCGAGGGTGGCATTGAGGACCGGCGTGCGCGTGCCGCAAGCGGCGAGGGCCTTTTCCATCAAGCGCCGGCCTATGCCCTGGCCCTGGTAGTCATTGCTGACGATCACCAGGCCGATGGTGGCGTAGTCGCCCTGGGGGCAGGTGAAGGCGCTGCCGATCAGCCGCTCGCCATCCATGACCACGAAGCCGTCGCTGACCCGTTGCAGCATTGCCCAGTCTTCCAGGCGGTGGGGCCATTTGAGTTGCACCGACAAGGCGTGGGCGGCCGGCAGGTCGGCCACGGTCATGGGGCGGTAGGTGTAAGCGGGGTGTGGCAGGGCGGACATGGCAAGCCTCCGTAGAGCGTTGTTTTTTGTGGCGTCAGGGTGCTTGTATCCCACCTGGGTCAGGGGCTGGCAAGGGGGGCGGGAATATTCGGTAGATTCCTCGTAGTGTGTGGGGCGAGACCACAGTTACTACTTAATTGGGGTTGGGGGGCAGCAGCAAATGCCATGAGGTTGGCGTTGGAGCCAACTGGAGTAGGGCGGGTGTACTCGGTAAAAAATGTGGGAGGGGGCTTGCTCCCGATGAGGCCGTGTCAGTGGATACATCTGTAGCTGACCCACTGCCATCGGGGCATAAGTATCTACACATTTTTTTCAGCGGTCTGTGGCGAGGGCACTTGCTTCCGTGGCGGCCTTCGGGCCGACCGCTTTTTTTGGGGGGTGAGTACATATCCGTTCCTGTGGTAACGGCCACTTATGGTTCCGCCCTTACGGCGGCCCACTTTTGGAAAGGCCCAACACTCGGCACCTCGCCTAGGCTCGGTGTGCCCTCACTCCGGCTTTGGAGCGTGGGCCGCCGCGATGGGCCATCCATGGCCCAGCGCGGCTAACCCGGCGTCCTGCCGGGTTACCCACGCTCCAAAGCCTGCGTTCGGCCAGCGTGTTTGACGGGGCGATCTGAGATCAAAAGCCAAAGCGAGGCGGCCTTAAAGCCGACCTGATCTTTGAAGCGTACGCGGTGTGGCTTCTACTTCCTTAACCGCTGACGAAGTCAGCAATCTTTTGATCTGCTCTGGCTCTGGCTCTGGCTCTGGCTCTGGCTTTTGATCTCAGGCGCCCCGTTAACCACGCTGGCCGAACGCAGGGTTGAATCCGTGGGTAACCCGGCAGGACGCCGGGTTAGCCGTCCTGGGCCAAGGATGGCCCATGACGGCGGCCCACGGATTCAAGCCTTCGTTCGGGCATACCGAGCCTAGGCGAGGTACCGAGTGGTGGGGCAAGAGCCCTTTGGTTACTTTGGGGCTTTTCCAAAGTGACCCGCCGTAAGGGCGGAACCCATAGCGGCCGTGACCGCAGCAACGGATATGTACGCGCTCAAAGCCAACGACATGGTCGGCCCGAAGGCCGCCACGGAACCAAGCTCCCTCCCACACTTCAACCCGCCACACTTTCTGCCGCCCCCACCCCCGTGCTTAAGCCTCTCCACCCCTAAAAGCCCCCTAAAAGCGCACAAACACTGGCCCTGCCCAAGCCTGGCGCGCACCGCAAAGTCTGCTGAGCCCGGCCACCAAAACGGTGGTTTGTATTGAGCGCAGGTCGTTTTAGACGGCATATGCTGATTTCACAGTGGTGTAATGAACCTGTGCTGCAACGAGGCCGACGCGCCGCCAGGGCAGCGAACGCTTGTCACACTCAACGAACTCCAGGACCGCACTCAATGAGCTTTCTTCGTCCCAAATTCATCACGTTCGACTGCTACGGTACGCTGACCAACTTCCATATGGGCACCATGACCCGCGAGCTGTTCGCCGATCGCATCAAGCCTGAACAAATGGACCAGTTCGTCAAAGACTTCTCGGCTTATCGCCTCGACCAGGTCATGGGCGACTGGCGCCCCTACGATGAAATCCTCAAGACCGCCCTGGCCCGTACCTGCAAACGCTGGGGTATCGACTATCGCGAGGAAGGCCAGTTGTATTACGACGCCGTGCCGACCTGGGGGCCTCATGCCGACGTGCCGGCCGGGCTGTCGAAAATTGCCGACAAGATTCCCCTGGTGATCTTCTCCAATGCCAGCGACAGTCAGATCATGTCCAACGTCGACAAGCTCGGCGCGCCGTTCCATAAGGTGTTCACCGCCGAGCAGGCCCAGGCCTACAAGCCGCGCCTGGCCGCGTTTGAATTCATGCTCGACAACCTCGGCTGTGGCCCGGAAGACATCTTGCATGTGTCTTCCAGCTTCCGTTACGACCTGATGCCGGCCCATGACATGAAGATCAAAAACAAAGCCTTCGTTGCCCGTGGCCACGAAGTGCCGGGCAACGCGTTCTACGGTTACCAGCAGATCACCGATATCGGTGGGCTGCCGGCGCTGGTCGGTCTGTAAGCGCACACCTCTGAGGGTAAGACATGGGCAGTGAATCCTATTGGCTCGACACCGCACCGGCGTTTACCGGTGCCCAGCTGGGCGGCTTGCCCAAGCAGGTCGATGTGGCTGTGGTCGGCGGTGGGTTCACCGGCCTGGCGGCAGCGCGGGCGTTGGCGCTCAAGGGCGCCAGTGTGGTGGTGCTCGACGCCGGGCGGGTGATCGGCGAGGCCTCCGGTCGCAACGGTGGGCAGTGCAACACCGGTGTGGCCCAGGATTACGCCGGGTTGCACGCCAGCCTCGGTGCCGCCAAGGCGCGTGCCTATTACCAGGCCTATGAAAGTGCCGTGCAGACGGTGGTGTCACTGGTCGAGCAGGAAAGGATCACCTGCGACCTGGTGCGCAACGGCAAGCTCAAGCTGGCGGCCAAGCCGATGCACTACGAAGGCCTGGCCCGCACCTGCGAGCTGATCCGCCAGGAGGTGGATGCCGATGTCGAGTTGCTCAGCGCCGAGCAGACCCACGCGGAAGTCAATTCGACGCAGTTTCATGGCGGCCTGCTGCAACGCAACGGCGTGCAGATGCATGTCGGCCGCTTCGGCGTCGGCTTGGCCGAAGCGGCGGCGCGGCGTGGTGCGATGATCTACGAGCACACCCAGGTCAAGGATTGGAAGGCCCAGGCCGGCGGCTACCAGGTCAACACCGCCAAGGGTTCATTGCACGCCGGGCAAGTCCTGCTGGCAACCGGTGCCTGCCAGCATGGCGACCTGGGTTGGTACCGCCGCAGGATTGTGCCGGTGGGCAGTTTTGTCATCGCCACCGAAGTCTTGCCCCAGACGCTGATCGACCAGTTGCTGCCGCAACATCGCGCCTACGTGACCAGCCGCATGATCGGCAACTACTTTCGCCTGACCCCGGACAACCGCCTGCTGTTTGGCGGGCGTGCTCGGTTTGCCATGTCCGACAGCGTCTCCGACGCCAAGAGCGGCAAGGTACTGCAAGCGGCGATGCTGAACATGTTCCCGCAGTTGGCGCACGTGAAGATCGACTACTGCTGGGGCGGCCTGGTGGACATGACGTCCGACCGCCTGCCCCGCGCCGGCCAGCATGGCGGCGTGTTCCACTCCATGGGCTACAGCGGCCATGGCGTGCAGATGTCGGTGCACATGGGCCAGGTGATGGCCGAGGTCATGGCCGGTAATACCGCGGCCAACCCCTGGCGCGAACTGGAATGGCCGGCGATCCCCGGGCATTTCGGCAAGCCGTGGTTCTTGCCGTTCGTAGGGGCTTACTACCGCTTCCAGGACTATTTGCACTGAGTTGCCGTTGTTGCGTCACCGTCGTTTGTGTTTCCAGGACGCTCCGGACATCCGTGAGCACTCGATTCTTCCGATTATCGACAGGTAGCCTTGCTATGACTGACAACAAAAATACCCCCGAACTCATCTCCGGCCAGGACAGCCTGCGGGTGTTCGAAAGTCTCAACCGTGGCATGTCGCGCCGCAACGCCCTTCAAATGCTGGGCGTGGCCGGTGTTGCCGCCGCCGGTGCCGGCAGCCTGTTCGGCGCCGCCGGCAAGCTGTTCGCCGACGAGGCCGCCGTGGCCGGCAAAGGCAAGCCAGGCGGCAAGATCCGCGTGGCCGGCATGTCCAGCTCCACCGCCGATACCCTCGACCCGGCCAAGGGCGCGCTGTCCACCGACTATGTGCGCCACTACATGTTCTACAACGGCCTGACCCGCTTCGATAAGCACCTGGTGCCGCAACTGGAACTGGCCGAGCGCATCGACAACACCGACGCCACCGTCTGGACCATTACCCTGCGCAAGGACGTGACCTTCCACAACGGCAAGGCCCTGACCGCCGCCGACGTGGTGTTCTCTCTGAACCGCCACAAAGACCCGCTGACCGGTTCCAAGGTCATGCCGTTGATGGAGCAGTTCGCCGAGATCAAGGCCAGCGGGCCGAACGAAGTGCAGATCCGCCTCAGCGCGGCCAACGCCGAGTTGCCGTCGATCCTCGCGGTGTCGCACCTGTTGATCGTCCCCGAGGGCACCAGCGACTTCAGTAAAGGCATCGGCACCGGGCCGTTCACCGTGGGCGAGTTCAAGCCAGGCGTGCGTTCGATTGCGGTGCGCAACAAAAACTACTGGAAACCGGGCCTGCCGTACCTCGACGAGATCGAGTTCATCGCGATTGCCGACGAGCCGTCCCGGGTCAATGCGCTGCTGTCGGGCGATGTGCACATGATCAACGAGGTCAACCCGCGCTCCACCACGCGCATCAAGGCCAGCGCCAAGCACCGCGTCGTCGACGCGCCGTCGGGCAACTACACTGACTTGATCATTCGCCAAGACCAACTGCCCGGCAAAAGCCCGGAATTCACCCAGGCCATGAAACTGCTGCTCGACCGTGAACAGGTCAAGTCCGCGGTATTCCGTGGCTTTGCGGTGGTGGGCAACGATCACCCGATTGCGCCGGGTTCGCGCTACTTCAACACCGACTTGCCGCAGACGGTCTACGACCCGGAAAAAGCCAAGTTCCTGCTGAAGAAAGCCGGCATGGAAAGCATCACCATGCCCGTGATGGCCTCGCCGGCCGCCACCGGTTCGGTGGACATCGCCGTGCTGTTGCAGCAATCGGCCAAACAGGCCGGGCTCAAGCTCGACGTGAACCGCCTGCCGAGCGACGGCTACTGGTCCAACCACTGGATGAAGCACCCGCTGAGCTTCGGCAACATCAACCCACGGCCGAATGCCGACGTAATGTTCTCGCAGTTCTTCCAGTCCAAGGCGCCGTGGAACGAGTCCGGCTGGCAGAACGAGCAGTTCGACCAGTTGCTGATGCTGGCCCGTGGCGAAACCGACGACGCCAAGCGCGCCAAGATGTATGGCGACATGCAGACCCTGGTGCACGACCACTGCGGCATCGGCGTGCCGGTGTTCATCAGCAATATCGACGGCGTTGACCAACGCATCAAAGGCTACGACAGCAACCCACTGGGCGGTTTCATGGGCTACATGTTTGCCGAGCAGGTGTGGTTGGACGCTTGAGGAGGGTCGTGGGATGAATAGCAATACACTGTGGTTGATCGGCCGGCGCTTCGGTGCCGGGGCCTTGACCTTGTTGATCGTGTCCATGGTCGTGTTCGCGATCACGGCGGTACTGCCGGGGGACGCGGCGCAACAATCCCTGGGCCAGTTCGCGACCCCTGAACAGGTGGCGGCCCTGCGCCTGAAACTGGGGTTGGACCAGCCCGGTGTGTTGCGTTACCTGCACTGGTTGATGAGCCTGCTCACTGGCGACATGGGCGTGTCGGTCTCCAACGCCATGCCGGTCGGTGAGCTGATGGCGGGCCGGGTGCCCAACACCCTGATGCTGGCCGGCGCCACGGCGCTGGTCTCGGTGCCGGTGGCGCTGGTACTCGGTATCGGCTCGGCGATGGGCCGGGGCGGGCGCATCGACAGCTGCCTGAGCTTCGTCACCCTGGCGATGGTCGCGGTGCCGGAATTTCTGGTGGCGACCCTGGCGGTGCTGATTTTCGCGGTCAACCTCGGTTGGTTGTCGGCCCTCTCGTATGCCAGCGACATCAGTTCACCGCTGCAATTTCTGCGCACCTATGCCTTGCCGGTGATGACGCTGTGCTGCGTGATCGTGGCGCAAATGGCGCGCATGACCCGCGCCGCCGTGATCGACCAGCTCGACAGCCCCTACGTGGAAATGGCCCGGCTCAAGGGCGTCAGCCCGATTCGCATCGTGCTGCGCCATGCCTTGCCCAATGCGATCGGGCCGATTGCCAACGCCATCGCCCTGAGCCTGTCGTACCTGTTGGGCGGGGTGGTGATCGTCGAAACCATCTTCAACTACCCCGGCATTGCCAGCTTGATGGTCGATGCCGTGACCAACCGCGACATGGCGCTGGTGCAGGCGTGCACCATGTTGTTTTGCGCGGCCTACCTGGGCCTGGTGCTGCTCGCCGACCTGTGCGCGATCCTGTCCAATCCGAGGCTGAGAAACCAATGAACAACCTCATTGCGAAATCCAAGCCTGTTTCTTCCGCCCTGGCACTCGCCAAGGTGTCCAGCGGCCCGTCGTGGCTGGGGCTGCTGGGCGGCGTAGTGTGCGTCGCCTGGCTGCTGGTGGCGCTGCTCGGCCCGTGGCTGGCGCCTCACCCGGTGGGGGAGGTGGTGTCCGATAACATCTTCGAAGGCTTCAGCCTCGCGCATCCATTCGGCACCGATTACCTGGGCCGCGACATGCTCAGCCGGGTGCTGGTGGGCGCGCGGTTCACCGTCGGGCTGGCGCTGGTGGCGGCGTTACTGGCCAGCATCTTCGGCACCGGGTGTGCGCTGTTGTCGGTGGTCTCGCCCAAGTGGCTGGACGAGATCATCAGCCGCATCATGGACGCCTTTATTTCGATCCCGAGCAAAATGCTTGCGCTGATCATGGTCTCGGCCTTTGGCTCATCGGTGACGTTGCTGATCTGTACGGCCGTGATCAGCTATATCCCCGGCTCCTTCCGCGTCGCCCGCAGCATGGCGGTCAATATCGAAGCCCTGGAGTACGTGCAGGTCGCGCGTACCCGTGGCGAGCGCCGGTTGTACGTGGCGTGCATGGAGATCCTGCCGAACATGCTCAACCCGGTCCTGACCGACCTGGGCCTGCGTTTCGGCTACATCGTGCTGTTGCTCAGCGGCATGAGTTTTCTTGGCCTGGGCGTGCAACCGCCGGATGCCGACCTCGGCTCGCTGGTGCGGGAAAACATCGGCGGCCTTAACCAGGGCGCGCTGGCCATCATCATTCCGGCGCTGGCCATCGGCACGCTGACCATCGGCGTGAATCTGCTGATCGACTATCTGTCGTCGCGACGTAGTCGACGCACGGGAGGCCATTGAAATGACTGAATTGATTCGCGTCGAAGACCTGCGCGTGGTCGCCTGTGGCGAGCGCGGCGAGGTGGAAATCGTCAAGGGCGTGAGCTTTGCCCTGAAAAAAGGTGAAGTGCTGGCGTTGATCGGTGAGTCCGGCTCGGGCAAGACCACCATCGCCCTGGCCTTGCTGGGGTATGCACGGCGTGGCTGTCGTTTGTCCGGCGGGGTGGTGCAGGTCGGCGAGCACGACATGCTTACCCTGAGCGAACACCAACTGCAAGGCCTGCGCGGCAACCGCGTGTCCTATATCGCGCAAAGCGCCGCTGCAGCGTTCAACCCGGCCAAAAGACTCATTGACCAGGTGATAGAGGGCGCGTTGATCCATGGCCTGGGCACTCGGGCCGAGCTGCACGCCAAGGCCATCGGACTGTTCCGCGACCTGGCGTTGCCGGGCCCGGAGCGCATCGGCCAGCGCTACCCGCACCAGGTCTCCGGCGGGCAACTGCAACGGGTGATGGCGGCGATGGCGCTGATCAGCGACCCGCTGCTGGTGGTGCTCGACGAGCCGACCACCGCACTGGATGTGACCACCCAGATCGACGTGCTGCGCGCCTTCAAACGCGTGGTGCGCGAGCGCGGGGCCACGGCGGTTTACGTGTCCCACGACCTGGCGGTGGTGGCGCAAATGGCCGACCAGATCGTGGTGCTCAACGGTGGCCAGATCCTCGAACAAAGCGCCACCGCACCGCTGCTCAACGCCCCGACCCACGCCTACACCCGCAGCCTGCTGGCCGCCGCACGGCCCGATACCACCATTCGCCCGCCCTGCGGCGTCGCCGGGGAGGTACCGCTGCTGACCATCACCGGCCTCACCGCTGGCTACGGCAACAAGAACCTGCACGGCATGCCGTCGATTCGGGTGCTTGAAGACATCGACCTCACCGTGCGCCGTGGCCAGGCCATCGGCGTGATCGGCGAGTCGGGCTCGGGTAAGTCCACCCTGGCCCGGGTGGTGGCGGGGTTGTTGACCCCGGCCCTCGGTGGCCTGGCCTTCGACGGGCAACCCTTGGGCGGCAGCCTCGCCGAGCGCACCCCGGAGCAATTCCGCCGGATCCAGATGGTGTTCCAGAACGCCGACACCGCGCTCAACCCCATGCACAGCGTGGCGGCCATCATCGGTCGGCCGTTGAAAATGTATTTCGGCCTCAAAGGCGCGGCGCTGCAAACCCGCATCGGCGAACTGCTCGACCTGGTGCGCCTGCCCCGCGACCTCGCCGAACGGCGCCCGAATGAGTTGTCTGGCGGGCAAAAGCAGCGGGTCAACCTGGCCCGCGCGCTGGCGGCCAAACCCGACCTGATCCTCTGCGACGAAGTGACCTCGGCCCTCGACACCGTGGTGGGCGCGGCGATCCTCGAACTGCTGCGCGACCTGCGCCAGCAACTGGGGGTGTCGTACCTGTTTATCAGCCACGACATCTCCACCGTGCGTGCGCTGTGCGATGACATTGTGGTGATGTACAGCGGCCGCAAGGTCCAGGCCGGCAGCCGCGAGTCGTTTGCCGAGCCGCCGTTCCACCCCTACACCGACCTGTTGATTCACTCGGTGCCCGAGTTGCGCCAGGGCTGGCTGGAAAGCTGCGGCACCACGTCCGAGGCGCTGCCAGCGATTGGCGAGCGGGCCAACGTGCCGGAACTGTGCACCTTCCTCAATCGCTGCCCGGTGCGCGTCGACGGCCTGTGCAACCGCACCGCGCCGAGCCGCCGCAGCCTGGACAACGGTGGTGAAATCCTTTGCCACCACGACAGCGCCCACTTGCTGAATACCCAGCAGGGCGTCACCACCATGACCTTGGGAGCCTATGCATGAACGGGCGTTTTGTGAGGTTGGCCGAACAGGGCCGGCCGACGGTCAGCCTGACCGTGGATGGCGCCGCCGTCGAAGCCCTGCAGGGCGACACCTTGATGGTCGCGCTGCTGACCCAGGGCAATGCACTGCGCCAATCGGAATTCGACAGCGGCCGCCGTGCCGGTTTCTGCCTGATGGGCGCATGCCAGGATTGCTGGGTGTGGACCCGCAGCGGCGAACGCCTGCGCGCCTGCTCCAATGAAGTCCGTGAAGGGCTGGACATCGTTACCACACAACCGGAGGCGACATGGCCACTGCACGGGTAGTTATTGTGGGCGCCGGACCGGCCGGGGTGCGCTGCGCCGAAACCCTGCTGGCGGCCGGAATCAAACCGATCCTGATCGATGAGAACCGCCGCGACGGGGGCCAGATCTACCGGCGTCAGCCAGAAGGCTTCACTCGCAACTACGCGACCCTGTACGGCAGCGAAGCCGGCAAGGCCCAGGCCCTGCACCAGAGTTTCGACCGCCTGCGCGACGCCATCGACTACCGCCCCGACACCCTGGTGTGGAACCTCACGCCGGGGCAGCTGTGCTGCGTGAGCCAGGGCCGCCACACCACGGTGGATTACGACGCACTGATCCTCTGCACCGGCGCCACCGACCGCCTGATGCCCATCGAGGGCTGGCAACTGGCGGGCACCTACAGCCTGGGCGGTGCGCAGATCGCCTTGAAAAACCAGGCCGTGTCCATCGGCCATCGCGTGGTGTTCATGGGCAGCGGGCCGTTGCTGTACCTGGTCGCCAGCCAATACGTGAAGGCCGGCGCCGAAGTGGCGGCGGTGCTCGACACCTCAGCCTTGAGCCTGCGTCTGAAAGCCTTGCCCAAACTGCTGGCGCGGCCTGGCGTGCTGTTCACGGGGATCAAGCTATTGGCGCAACTGTACCGCGCCAAGGTGGCGGTGCACCTGGGGGTCAAGCCGCTGCAAGTGATGGGCGACGCGGCCAATGGCGTGAGCGGTGTGCGTTTCACCACCGGCAACGGGCAGACTGTCACGGTGCAGGCCGATGCCGTTGCGCTGGGTTACCACCTGCGCCCGGAAACCCAGCTGGGTGACCTGGCCGGTTGTCGCATGGCGTTCGATGCCGCATCGAGCCAATGGTGGCTGGCCACGGATGACGCCGGACGCACCTCGGTGAAGGGCGTGTACGCGGCCGGTGACGGAGCGAAAATTCGCGGCGCCGATGCCGCCGAGCACGCCGGGCGCCTGGTGGCGCTGGCGCTGCTGGAAGACCTGCAACACCCGGTCGACGCCGGCCTGCGGGATGCACAACAGCAGGCCCTGGCGGTGATGGATCAATTCCGCCTGGGCCTGGCCCAGGCGTTCCCCTGGCCGAGCGAACAGGCCAAGGCGTTGCCGGACAGCGCCATCGTGTGCCGCTGCGAGATGATCAGCGCTGGCGAGCTGCGCCGCACGGTGAAAGAGAAGGGCGCCTGCGAAGTCAATCGCGCCAAGGCGTTCAGCCGCGTGGGCATGGGCCGTTGCCAGGGGCGTTACTGCTCCCAGGCCGGGGCCGAAGTGATCGCCGCCGCTGCCGGCGTGCCGGTGCAGGAGGTCGGGCGCCAACGCGGCCAGGCGCCGGTCAAACCGTTATCGATGTTGATCACCGAGGAGGTCTCGTCATGAGCGTGCAAAAAGCCGATGTGGTGATTGTCGGCGGGGGTGTGATGGGCTCGGCGACCGCGTTTTTTCTGCGTAGTCGTGGGCAGTCGGTGATCCTGCTGGAGCGCGACCAGATCGGTCAGTACGCCAGTGGTGTGAACTTCGGCAATGTGCGCCGGCAAGGGCGCTTCCTCGGCCAGTTGGCCCTGGCCAACCGCTCGTGGGAGCTATGGAAGCGCCTGCCGGAACTGATCGACGACGACCTGGAATTCATCCCCAGCGGGCATATGCGTGTGTGTTACCGCGAAGATGAAATCGCCGAGCTTGAGGCCTACGCGGCCGCACCGGAAGCGGAACAACTGGACCTGAAGATTTATCGTGGCGCCGAACTGCATCAACGCTTCGGCTTCCTTGGCCCGGACGTCAAGGGCGGCTCCTACGCGCCCCACGATGGCCATGCCAACCCGCGCCTGGCCGCGCCGGCGTTTGCCCGTGCCGCTCGGCGCCTGGGCGCGCAGATCGAAGAACGCACCGAAGTGGCCGAGGTGCAGAAAGTCGGCGACGACTTCCAGGTCACTACCACCGACGGCCGCCAGTTCCACGCCGCGCAACTGTTGATCACCGCCGGCGCCTGGGGCCAGAAGCTCTCGGCGCAGTTCGGCGAACCGGTACCGCTGGACACCCACGGCCCGCAAATGGCCGTGACCGAGCCGGTGCCTTATGCCTTGCCCACCGTGATCGGCGTGTACACCAAGGTGCCCGAAGAGGTGATCTACTTCCGCCAGATTCCCCGTGGCAATATCGTCATCGGCGGCGGCTACCGCAGCAAGCCGGATATGCTCAACCGCCGCGCCTACGTGGAACCGCGCAGCATCCTCAACCAGGTCAGCCAGATGCGCCGCCTGCTGCCGGGCGTCGGCAACCTGAACATCATCCGCGTGTGGAGCGGCATCGAAGGCTACCTGCCGGACTCGTTGCCGGTGATGGGCCCCAGCGGTACCGTCGACGGGCTGTTCTATGCCTTCGGGTTTTGCGGCCACGGTTTCCAGCTTGGCCCGGGCGTCGGCGATGTGATGGCCGAACTGCTTGCCACTGGCAGCACCAGTACCCCGATCGAGCCATTCTCCATCACCCGGTTCGCCCTACCTGCCGAGCAACGGAGCCAGGCCTCATGAAACCCCGCGTATTGGAGATTCTGAAACAACTGATGGCCTTCGACACCGTGTCATCGGAGTCGAACATGGCCTTGATTGAATATGTGCGCGACCTGCTGCTGACCAAGGGCATCGAGTCGCTGATCGTCAAGGACCCAAGCGGCAAGAAAGCCAACCTGTTCGCCAGCACCGGGCCCAAGGAACAGCCGGGCGTGCTGCTGTCCGGACACACCGACGTGGTGCCGGCGGCGGGGCAGGCCTGGACCTTTCCCGCCTTCGCCGCCACCGTGCAGGACGGGCGCATTTATGGGCGTGGCAGCTGCGACATGAAGGGCTTTATCGCCCTGGCCATCGACGCCATGCTGGACGCCGCCGACCACAGCTTGAACCGCCCGCTGCAACTGGCCCTGTCCCATGACGAAGAGATCGGCTGCGTCGGCGTGCGGCGTTTGCTCGACGTGCTGCACCTGGCGCCGGTGCGGCCGTTTCTGTGTGTGATCGGTGAGCCGACCAACATGCAGTTTGTACTCGGCCATAAGGGCAAGGGGTCCTACCGCACGTACTGCCGAGGCCTGGAGGCGCATTCATCGCTCGCGCCGCGCTCGGTCAACGCCATCCACGTGGCCTGTGACTTTATCGCCGCCCTGCGTGACAGCCAGCAACAGTTGCAGCGCCATGGTGCCCAGGACAACGACTATGACGTGCCCTACAGCACCGTGCATGTCGGCCAGATTATCGGCGGCAAGGCGCTGAATATCGTGCCCAACCTGTGCACCCTGGATTTTGAAGTGCGCAACCTGCCGGCGGACGACCTGGACGCGTTCCTGGAGCAGATGCGCGAGCGCGCCGAGGTGATCGTGCGGGAGGCGCAGAAGCTGTCCAGCGTGGCGGCCATCGAGATCGAAACGATCAACGTCTATCCCGGCCTCGACACCCATCCCAGCGTCGAGGCGGTGCGCTTTCTCAAGCAATTCGCCGCGCCGGGCACCGGCACGTCCAAGGTCTCGTTCGGCACCGAAGGCGGCCTGTTCAAGCAGCGCCTGGACGTGCCAGTAGTGGTGTGCGGGCCGGGTTCCATCGAGCAGGCGCACAAGCCCGACGAGTTTATCGAGATCAGCCAGATGGACGCCGGCGAGCGCTTTTTGCAAGGCTTGCTCGGTTCGCTGACGGCCTAGCAGAGCCTGCCGTCCTGAGGTGAATTTCAGCACGGCACGCTGCTTTAACCGCGCTTTCGGCATCCTCGTTTGCGGCACCTCCCTAGACTGGAGCGTGTCTCGGATCAGGACTCGACCATGCTCAAGAATCGCTTGCAAGACCCCAGCCTGCTGGCTGAACTCGCCTACGTAGATGGCCAGTGGATCGCTGCCGACAGCGGCGCCACCCTGGACATCCGCGACCCCGCCACCGGCCACTTGATTGCCCAGGTGCCGGCCATGGACGCGGTGGACACCCGCCGCGCCATCGAAGCTGCCGAGCGTGCCTGGCCCGCCTGGCGCGCCCGCCCGGCCGCCGAACGCGCGGCGCTGCTGGAGCGCTGGTATCAGGCGATGATCGACAACCTCGATGACCTGGCGCTGATCATGACCTGCGAACAGGGCAAGCCGCTGAACGAAGCCCGTGGCGAAGTGCGCTACGGTGCCGGTTTCGTCAAATGGTTCGCCGAGGAAGCGCGCCGGGTCTACGGCGAAACCATGCCCGCACCCAGTGGCGATCGCCGTTTGCTGACCCTCAAGCAACCGGTGGGCGTATGTGCCGCCATCACCCCGTGGAATTTCCCCAATGCGATGATCACGCGCAAATGCGCACCGGCGCTGGCCGCCGGTTGCCCGATCATCGTCAAACCCTCGGACCTCACGCCGCTGTCGGCCCTGGCCCTGGCGGTGCTGGCCGAGCGCGTCGGCATTCCGGCCGGGGTGTTCAATGTAATCACCGGCTTGCCCGCCGGCATTGGCGAAGAGCTGACCGGCAACCCGGCGGTGCGCAAGATTTCCTTTACCGGCTCCACCGCCGTCGGCCGCCTGTTGATGCGCCAGAGCGCCGAGCACATCAAACGCTTGAGTTTGGAACTGGGCGGCAATGCGCCGTTTATCGTGTTCGATGACGCCGACCTTGAACAGGCGGTGGCCGGGGTGATGCTCAGCAAATTTCGCAACGCCGGGCAAACCTGCGTGTGCGCCAACCGCATCCTGGTGCAGGACGGTATCTACGCGCGTTTCGCGGCGCGGCTGGTGGAAGAGGTGGGCAAGCTCAAGGTCGGCAACGGTCTGGAAGACGGCGTGACGATCGGCCCGCTGATCAACCCCGCAGCGGTGAACAAAGTCGCGCGGCATATCGACGACGCCCTGAGCCAGGGCGCCCAGTTGCTGTGCGGCGCAGTCCCCAGCGGCGACAGCCAGTTCGTGCAGCCCACGGTACTCGGCGACACCCACGCCGGGATGTTGCTGGCCAATGAAGAAACCTTCGGCCCGGTGGCACCGCTGATGCGCTTTACCGACGAAGCCCAGGCCCTCGCCTTGGCCAACGCCACCCCGTACGGCCTGGGCGCCTACTATTTCACCCAGGACCTGCAGCGCTCGTGGCGCTTTGGTGAGGCCCTGGAGTTCGGCATGGTCGGGCTCAACACCGGGATCATCTCGATGGAGGTCGCGCCGTTCGGCGGCATCAAGCAATCGGGCCTGGGACGCGAGGGCAGCAAGTACGGCCTGGACGAATACCTTGAAGTCAAAGCCTTCCATATCGGCGGCTTGAACTGAATTTTTGCGAGGCACGCACCATGAGCAAGGCATTCAGAATCGCCGCGATAGCCGGCGATGGCATCGGCAAGGAAGTGCTGCCCGAAGGGCTGCGGGTACTGGAACAGGCCGCCAGGATCTGGGACCTGAACCTGAGCATCGAAGTGCTCGACTGGGCTCACTGTGATTACTACCTGGAACACGGGCAGATGATGCCCGAGGACTGGTTCGAGCAGCTCAAGGGCTTTGACGCGATCTACTTCGGCGCCGTGGGATGGCCGGACAAAGTCCCGGACCATATCTCCCTGTGGGGCTCGCTGCTCAAGTTTCGCCGCGACTTCGACCAGTACGTGAACATCCGCCCGGTGCGGCTGTTTCCCGGCGTGCCGTGCCCACTGGCTGGGCGCAAGCCGGGGGACATCGACTTTGTGGTGATTCGCGAAAACACCGAGGGCGAATACTCCTCGGTGGGCGGCAAGATGTTCGAAGGCACCGAGCATGAGTTTGTACTGCAGGAGTCGGTGTTCACTCGACGTGGGGTTGATCGCATTCTCAAGTTTGCCTTCGACCTGGCCCAGACTCGTCCGCGTAAGAAGCTGACGGCGGCGACCAAGTCCAATGGGATTTCCATCAGCATGCCTTACTGGGATGAGCGCACGGCATTGATGGCGGCGAACTATCCCGAGGTAACGTGGGACAAGCAGCACATCGATATTTTGTGCGCGCGGTTTGTGTTGCAGCCTGATCGGTTTGATGTGGTGGTGGCGTCGAATCTGTTTGGCGACATTCTGTCGGACCTGGGGCCGGCGTGTGCGGGGACCATTGGGATAGCACCGTCGGCGAACCTGGATCCGGAGCGGCGGTTTCCGTCGTTGTTCGAGCCGGTGCATGGGTCGGCGCCGGATATCTATGGGCAGAACATTGCCAATCCGATTGCGATGATCTGGTCGGGGGCGTTGATGTTGGACTTTTTAGGCAATGGGGATGGGCGGTATCGGGCGGCGCATGATGGGATATTGCGGGCGATTGAGGCGGTGATTGCAGAAGGGGTGGTCACGCCGGATTTGGGGGGCAGGGGATCGACTCAGGATGTGGGGGTTGCGATAGCTGGGCGGCTTTTTGATTGAGTACATATCCGTTGCTGCGGTAACGGCTGCCTATGGTTCCGCTCTTACAGCGGGTCACTTTTGGAGGGACCCAAAAGTAACCAAAAGGTACAACACTCGGCACCTCGCCTAGGCTCGGTGTGCCCTCACTCCGGCTTTGGAGCGTGGGCCGCCGCGATGGGCCATCCCTGGCCCAGCGCGGCTAACCCGGCGTCCTGCCGGGTTACCCACGCTCCAAAGCCTGCGTTCGGCCAGCGTGTTTGACGGGGCGATTTTAGATCAAAAGCCAAAGCGCGGCGGCCTTAGAGCCGACCGGGGTTGGGTCTGGTGTATTCGGTAAAAAATGTGGGAGGGGGCTTGCCCCCGATTGCAGTGGGTCAGTACCAAATCCATCACATGACACTCCCTCATCGGGGGCAAGTCGAATCGTCGCACCGCCCCTCCCACATTTGGATCTCCATATATCAGATGGACCTCGGTTTGCTTCTGCTCTGCTTTTGCTCCGGCTTTTGATCTTGATCTCAGGCGCCCCGTTAAACACGCTGGCCGGAGTGAGGGCACACCGAGCCTAGGCGAGGTGCCGAGTGTTGGGGCAAGAGCCCTTTGGTTACTTTGGGCTGGGCCGGCATTCCGGCTCTTTTCCAAAGTGACCCGCCGTAAGGGCGGAACCCTAAGTCGCCGTTATCGCAGCAACGGATAGGTACTCAATACCCCCGCAACCGATCCACCTCACCCACCATCTCCTCCCCCCGCTCAAACCGCCGAATATTCTCCAACAACACCCCAAACGCACTTTCCGGCTGCGTCATCGCCGCAATATGCGGCGTCAACAATACCTGCGGGTGCTCCCAAAACGGATGCTCCGGCGGCGCCGGCTCTTCCCGCAGCACATCCAGCACGGCCCCACTCAACTGCCCACTCTCCAGTGCCTCGAGCAAATCCTCTTCAACCAGGTGCCCCCCACGGCCCATATTCACCAACCCCGCCCCCCGTGGCAGTTGCGCAAACAAGCGTCGGTCCAGAATCCCCTGGGTCTGCTCCGTCAACGGCAACACGCACAGCAAAATATCGCACTGGCTAAGAAACGCCGGCAGTTGCGCTTCCCCCGCATAACACTCCACCCCCTGCACCTGGTGCGCACTGCGCGCCCAGCCGGACAGGGCAAAGCCCAGCGGTGCCAAGGTCGCCAGAATCTGCTGGGCCTGGGCTCCCAGGCCCATCACCCCTACGCGCCGGTTCGCAGCCGGCTGCAACAGGTGTGCCTGCCAACAGCGCGCCACCTGCTGCTGGCGGTAGCGCAGCATGTCGCGGTGCAGGCTGAGCACCGCCCAACTGGCGTACTCGCACATGCCGCGGGTGATGCCCGGATCCAGCAGGCGCACCACCGGCAGGCCCGCAGGCAGACAGTCCAGATCCAGTTGATCGACACCGGCCGACAACGCAAACAACACCTTCAGGTTGGGCAGCACGTGCGCCAGATCTTCCGGCGCCTGCCAGGCGGCCAGGTAGTCGACCTCGGAGGGGGTGCCGATGTCGGGCCAGGCGCGCCATTCGATATCTGGCGCGTGTTGGGCAAAGAGTGCCTGCCAGTGTTGGCCGCGCACCGGGTCAGCTTTGTAGAGCAAGGCCATGGGCATTTCCTGCTGGATGAAGGTAGCGATCATCATCCCCCAAGCCCGGCGCAGGATCTGTTGAAACGCGGGGCGAAAACAGTTGATCCGAATTTCTCACGGGGCAAGTTCGGCGTAGTTCGTTGCCCGCAGGTCGTACTCTGGACAGCATCGCAACCACCTTCCGGTTGCCGGACTCACGATGGGAAATGCCATGAATAGCAAAGTCGACGAAACCCCTCATTTGCTCCGTCAGCGCGAGCAGTTCGTGCCCCGTGGCCTGGTGACCGCGCACCCGCTGGTGATCGACCGTGCCCAGGGCGCCGAGTTGTGGGACGTGGATGGCAAGCGTTACCTGGACTTCGTCGGCGGTATCGGCGTGCTCAACATCGGTCATAACCACCCCAAGGTGGTCGCCGCTGTGCAGGCCCAGTTGCAGAAGGTCTCCCATGCCTGCTTCCAGGTGGTTGCCTATCAGCCTTACCTCGACCTGGCCCAGCGTCTGTGTGAAATGATTGGCGGCCAGGAAGCGTACAAAGCGGCGTTCTTCACCTCCGGCGCCGAGGCGGTGGAAAATGCGGTGAAGATCGCCCGCGCCCATACCAATCGCTCGGCGGTGATCGCCTTCCGTGGCGGTTTCCACGGGCGCACGTTGCTGGGCACCACGCTCACCGGCATGAGCCAGCCCTACAAGCAGAACTTCGGGCCGTTTGCGCCGGAGGTGTTCCACACCCCGTACCCGAATGCTTATCGCGGCGTGACCAGCGACATCGCGCTCAAGGCCCTGGATGAGTTGCTGGCGACCCAGGTAGCGCCGGAGCGGGTGGCTGCAATCATCATCGAACCGGTGCAGGGCGACGGCGGTTTCCTCACCGCGCCACCTGAGTTTCTCCAGGCGCTGCGAGCGTTGGCCGACAAGCATGGCATCGTGTTGATCCTCGACGAAATCCAGACTGGCTTCGGTCGCACCGGCACCTGGTTCGGTTTCCAGCATGCGGGTATCCAGCCCGACCTGGTGACCGTGGCCAAGAGCCTGGCCGGCGGCTTGCCGTTGTCCGGCGTAGTCGGCAAGGCGCACATCATGGATGCACCATTGCCCGGCGGGCTGGGCGGCACCTACGGCGGTAATGCGCTGGCCTGTGCGGCGGCGCTGGCGGTGATCGATGCGTTCGAGCAGGAGCAGTTGCTGGCGCGCAGCCAAGTACTGGGCGAGCGTCTGCGCCAGGGTTTGCTCGATTTGCAGGCGCGCTACTCGCGCATCGGCGATGTGCGCGGCACCGGCTTTATGTTGGCGATGGAATTGATCAAGGATGACCCGGCCCGCACCCCGGATGCCGACCTCAACCAACGGCTGATCGATGAAGCCCGGACCGGTGGTCTGCTGGTGATCAAATGCGGGGTGCATCGCAATGTACTGCGCTTCCTCGCGCCGTTGGTGACCACCGAAGCCCAGGTCGACGAAGCGCTGAAAATCCTCGACGGTGCCTTGGCACGGGTCTTGAACTGAGGCTGTGCCCACTATGGGCCAACTGCAGCATTGGAGGCTTGACCCCACATGGGACTGACAGATTATCGAGCGTTGCTGATCGATTGCGATGAAGTGCTGGTGGATCGCGATTCCGGGGTGTGGGCGGCGTTGCAACCGCTGCTCGACAGCCGTGGCGGGCAGCCGGCCAAGGACCAGGTGCTGGCCGAATTCAATGCGCAGGTTGCCCAGCTCTATCCGCGTTTCGCCGAGCTGGGCTTCAGTGGCGTGTTGTGTTTTGCCCATCGCCAACTGGCAGAGGCGTGGGGATTGCACGCCAGTTGGGAGGAGGGCATGAGCTTTGCCCGTTCGGCGGGCAATTGGTCGTTGTTCGAGGATGCCCCGGGGGCGATGCTGTACCTGCGCAAGTTCTACCGATTGCTGGTGCGTGGCGACCGTGATGCCGAGGATCGCGGGGTGTTGTGCGAGCGATTGGGGATTGCACCGGAAGATTTCATTTCCCTCGCCGAAGACCCGCAATGGCTCACGGACCAGGGCGAGCAGTTGCAACCGGTGCTGCATGTGACGCGACCGTCAGTCGGCGCACACGCGGCGCTGGACCGCTGTTTGATCGGCCGCCACCGGGCGCGGCAGCCTTCGCCTTGCGCGGCGGACTACTGCATCAACAGCATGGCGGATCTGGTGGCGCAGCATCAGCTGTCTTTACGGCGCTGATTTTGCTAGAAGATTGTCTTACAAACGGCAGTCAAGAGGTACGCAATGGAAGGGCAAGTCAAGCTGGACCGGATCGACATCAGTATTCTGGTTGAATTGCAAAAAGACGGCCGGATGACCAATGTCAGCCTCGCCGACGCCGTGGGCCTGTCCGCCAGCCCGTGCCTGCAACGGGTCAAGCGGCTGGAGTCGGCCGGGTATATTTCCAGCTACAAGGCGCACTTGAACCTGGCCAAGATCACCGACTCGGTCACGGTGTTTACCGAGATCACCCTCAGCGACCACAAGCGCGAAGACTTTGCCAAGTTCGAATCGAATATCCGCCTGGTGGACGAAGTGCTCGAGTGTCACTTGATCAGTGGTGGCTACGACTATCTGGTGCGTTTCATGACCCGCAGCATCCAGCATTACCAGGAAGTGGTTGAAAGCTTGCTGGACAAGAACATCGGTATCTCCAAGTACTTCAGCTATATCGTGATCAAGTCACCGGTGCTCAAGGATGGCGTGCCGTTGCGCAAGTTGCTGCGGCACTGACACACGCTCGCTTTCCTGTGGGAGGGGGCTTGCCCCCGATGGCGGTCTGTCAGTTGACCCCGCTTTATGGGGTGAGCCGGTTCAAATGTGGGAGCTGGCTTGCCTGCGATGCAGGCACCTCGGTACATCAGGTACACAGCTTTCCGCAGAACGTGGAAACGATCAAAGCTCACTGCTTTTGCACCTCAATTGGACACACCCACTCGTAGTCTTGGCTAAACGCCTCATCTCGACGCAACCCGCATAAAACACTTTTTTGGACCCTTAAACAGTGGTCTGCGCCGATCCGTGGGCGCAATTCGGCGCATACCGCAAAAGGGCCTGCGTTGTAATGCGTGCAGAGTGAGGGAGCGCAGGGCTGTGCGGTGTTTTCCAGCCGCGACAGCCTTGTGTTGAACACCACCAATCGGAGCGAAAAAAATGCGAATGAGCAACGCAAAAGCACTGTTGGGTTATGGGGCGTTCATGCTGGCAACCGCCAGCGAGGCGCATCAGATTTGGTACGAGCAACTTCCCGGCCAGCCCCTGGCCTTGTACTACGGGGAATATGACAAGAACGTGCTGGAGGTCACGCCGGGGGGAATGGACCGGTTCAGGCAACTCCAGGCGTGGTCGATGGCCGACCGGTCGGCACCGCTGCAGCTGAGCCTGCAACGCCAGGCGTTCATGCTGGCTGAGCAGCCCAGTCCCGAGGATTCGTTGCTGGCGCAAGACCTGCACTATCCGATGTTCGATGTGCATGAAGGCGCCAAGACCTTGAAAGCCGCTTGGACGCCGGCCACGCGTTGGGTCGGTGACCTGCGTGCCCGTAGCCCGGAGCTGATCCTGGATATCGTGCCCACCGGCGTTGCCGATGCGGGCCGTGCGCAGTTCCGGGTGTTCTTCGCGGGCAAGCCGCTGACGGGCCAGGAAGTGATGCTGGAAACCGCCTCCGGTGAAGTCTTCAAGCAGCGCAGCGATGCCGCCGGCAACGTCAGCTTCGAGCTGCCCTGGCAGGGCACTTACGTGGTGGCCGTCGAGTACCAGGACAACAGCCCTGGCGAGCGTCTTGATCCGGCGGGTAAACCCGAGCGGTTTGACGTCAAACGCTTCAGTTCGACGTTGTCGTTCCACCGCCAGCAAGGCCAGGCGCCGTTACCTCGCGCGCCGTCGCAACTGCCGGCATCGGAAGTCGCCAGGCTGAAAAAGTCAGCCTGATTCATTGCCTCCTTCATGAGTGATTGATATGACCCTTTCTTCAGGATTGGCCGGTCAGGCGGGCACTGTTGCGCCGACGCTTGCCCGCACGAACGTCACGGCGGCCACGCGCATGCTGGCTATCGATGCGCTGCGTGGTTTTGTGATGCTGTTGATGCTCATCGACCATGTGCGCGAAACCTTCTTGCTGCACCGACAGGTCACCGACCCGATCGATGCCTTGAGTGTCACCCCGGACTTGTATTTCACCCGTATGCTCAGCGAGATCTGCGCCCCGGCGTTTATCTTTCTGACGGGCTTGTCGGCCTGGCTCTACAGCCAAAAACACAGCGCCCGCGAAACCTCGGTGTTTTTGCTCAAACGCGGTCTGTTCCTGGTGTTCCTGGAAATCACCTTCGTGTGCTTTGCCTGGAACGCCGAGTTCCCGCCCAAGACGTTATGGCTTCAGGTGATCTGGTGTATCGGCCTGTGCATGATCGTGCTTGCCGGTTTGCTGCACTTCAAACGTGCCTGGCTGATCGTGCTGGGGGTGGCGATTGTTGCCGGGCATAACCTGCTCGATGGCGTGACAGTCGGGCCGGAGTCGCCGTTCTTCGTGCCCTGGTCGATCCTGCATCAGCGGGTGTTTATCGACATTACCGAATTCACCCGCGCCCGCACGACTTACCCGATATTGCCGTGGATCGGTGTGATCTTGCTGGGCTGGGGCATCGGCCCGTGGTTTGGCAAGGCGATGCCGTCGGCGGAGCGTATCTCCCGCCTGGTCAAGCTGGGTACAGGCTTGCTGGTCGCGTTTGTGTTTATCCGCTACCTCAACGTGTATGGCGAGAAACCCTGGGTGCAGACCGGTGATGCATTGCGCACCTTCATGAGCTTCATGAGCGCGAAGAAATACCCGCCGTCGCTGATGTTCCTGATGCCCACCCTGGGCCTGTCGCTGCTGTTGTTGGCACTGTTCGAGAAATGGCAGTCCCGCTGGGCTACCGCGACCCTGGCGATCTACGGTGGGGCGCCGATGTTTTTCTACTTGCTGCACCTCTACGTGCTCAAGGCCATGTACCTGGTCGCGCTGGCGATCTGGGGCGCTAACCAGGGCACGTACTACGGTTTTGACGACCTGCCGGTGGTGTGGTTGTGGAGCGTGATACTCGGGGTGTTGCTGTTCTTCCCGACGCGCTGGTTCGCCGGCCTCAAACAGCGTCGTCGCGACATCGCGATTCTCAAATACCTCTGACGGAACCAACGGTGTTCTGCGCCCTGCGGAACACCTTTGCCTGACACGTTCTGGAGTCAAACCGTGAAGATGCTATCGACCCGCACCCTGCTATTGGCACTGGGAGGGCAGAGCCTGCTCGCCTTCGCCGCCGAACAAGACACCGCCAAAGGCTTTATCGAGGACAGCCAGTGGAACCTGCTCAACCGCAGTGTCTACGACCGCCGCGACTACCAGCATGGCGCCCTCAGCAACGGCGCTCGCAACGCCTACAAACCGCGATCCCAGCGCAGCGACCTGGCGGAGGAATGGGCCTATGGCCTGATGGCTGACTACGCCTCGGGTTTCACCACCGGCACCCTGGGTTTTGGCCTGGATGCACACGTTTATTCCGCCTGGCAACTGGACAGTGGCGGTGGACGTGCCGGGAAGGCACGGCTATTGGGGGTGGACAATGACGGCCACCCCAAGGAGCAGTTCAGCCGCGGTGGTGCAGTTGCCAAACTGCGCTTTTCCTCAACCGAATTGCGCTATGGCGAGCAGCGGGTGAAAACCCCGGTGTTTGCCTCGTCCGACAGCCGCTTGCTGCCCGAAACCGCGACGGGATGGTTGTTGACCAGCCGCGAGTTGCCGGCCACCACCCTGTTCGCGGGGCACTTCAATGAGAGCACCGACCGCAACGCCAGCAGCCATGACCGAGGATTTGTCGTCAACTATTCCAACGGCAAGCAAGGCGATCGCTTTGACTTGGTGGGCATACGCAATACGGCAATCAAGGGACTGAGCGCCAGCGTGTTCAGTGCTGTCTATGAAGACACCTGGCGCCAGCATTACCTGGGGGCGGTCTACACCCGGCCGCTGTTTCCCGGCCAGGCACTGACCGTTGACCTGAACCTGTATCGCACCCAGGACACCGGCAAGGCGTTGTCCGGGCGCATCGATAACACCACATGGAGCCTGCTCTCGACGTATCGGTTCGGTGCCCACAGTGTGGGCGTGGGCTATCAGAAAGTCAGTGGCGACACGCCGTTCGACTACGTGACGCGCGGGGCGATTTACCTGAGCAACGCCGTGGCGCTGTCCGATTTCAACGCCCCCCGGGAGGCCTCGTGGCAGGCGCGCTATGACTTGGACCTGGCGGGCCATGGCATGCCCGGCCTGAGCCTGGCGGCGTTGTATGTACGCGGCAGTGGTATCGACGGCCGCCATATGGATCCTGGTGGCGGCTACCCATGGCTCGGCTACGGTGATGGGGGCAAGCATTGGGAGCGTGACCTGCAAGCACGCTACGTGGTGCAGTCCGGTGTCGCGAAAAACCTCGCCTTTACCCTGCGCCACGCCGTGCACCGGGGCAATGCGGCGCAGGCGGAGCTGGATGCCAACCAGATCCGCCTGGCGGTCGAGTACCCGTTGGGCGGGCGCTTGCACTAGTCCGGCGTTACTCCTGCAACTGCAACGCCTGCTGCTTGAGCTGGCGTTTCTGCGCGAACGGCAGCTTTTCATCATCCCCATAGGGCGCGCTGTACCAGTTGCCATAGGTCGGGTTGGGCAGCAAAAACCAGCGCTGCCCCAGCCAGTTCACATAGGGTTCGACCGCCTTGCGCTGGGCCTCGAGGGTATTGTGTTCGGCCTGGACGAAATCCCCCAGGGAATCACCGGCCATCAACAGCACGCGAGCCTGGCTGGCGACCCATTGGCGGCGGCAGTTCTTGCCGTAGCCGGCGCTTTCGCAGTGCCCGGTAGGCGTGCTGGCGGCGAGCACCTGTTGATTGCTCTCCACCGGAAAACCGCGCAGGCGCAGGTTGGCCACAGTGGCCGCGACCTGGCTGTGTTCGCGGTTGGTCAGGTAGTAAACCGTGATGCCTTTTTGTTGTGCCGCTTGCAGGAACGCCACGGCACCGGGGAGGGCCTGGGCATTCGCCTGGTCGACCCAGGTGTTCCAGCGGTCGTAGCCATACACCTGGTTATTGATCACGTCGCGGGCATTGAGCGGCACGTTGTCCAGCAGGGTTTCATCAATGTCTACCACCACCGCCGGCGGCAGGCCGCTGAGGTTGCGTGGGGGGAAGGGCAGCGCGTCCCAGCGGGGATCGGCCAGCGCCACGTCGAGCTGGCGGGTGGCATTGGCGAAGACCTGGCGATAGATCAACTCGTGTTCGATGGAGGTCTGGGTCCAGAGTACGGCGTCGAGCTGGTCGTTGGCCGGCGGCGTTTGTTGACAGCCTGCCAGCAGGCACAGGCTGGCGAAGATCAGGGGTCGCATGCAGGGGGCTCGCAGGGAAAGGGCGCGTGGGCGGCACATTAGCCTAATCCCGCGTTGATGCACCACCGTCTTCAGCCTGGGCGCCGATGACTACTAAAACAGCCCGCCGTGGGTGATGCACGGCGGGCTGCTTTTTTACTGCGCTCTGTACTGGGGGCGCAGAGCCTCGTCAATCATCCAGTGCGGTTGGCCGGGCCTGATGCACGTACCGCCCACCCAGCGTTCGTGGCTGGCATGGTCGAGCCAGTACGCCTGTCCGTTGAGCACTTCATGGCCCAAGGGAGTCAGCGCCAGCGGCCGACGCGGCCAGTCCAGATGCGTCTCGGTTTCCGTCAGCAACGGCTGCTCGCCATCGATCAACGGCCGCAACAGCGCATGAAACATCATATCCCCCAGGAACGGCAGCGGGTCGCGCCTGGCCATCAGCTCGGCGAACACACGGCCAAATGGCAGCGTCCCGGCTTCGGCGAGGTAGGTCAGGGCCAGGCGTTCGGTCAGCGACAGGCCGTCCTGGGTGCCCGGCAGTTCCTGCAACTGACGCAACAGCGCCGGGGCCAGCAAAGGCAGGGCGGGGTGTTTACCATGGGCAAGCTTCGCCAACTTCGTCGGTGAGCTGTCGCAATAGGCCGACCAGGCCTGTTTGGCCAGTTGCACCGCATCGTCACCGATCAAGCGCCGCTGTGGCCATAGCCACGCCAATACATCGGGCGCCAACTGGCCGATACCGATAAAACGCTCGACACCGGGGATACGATCCACCTCGATCAGCTCCAGCTTGGGCGGCATCTGCTCCAGGCCGGCCAGGGCACGGATCAGGAACAACTGGTCATAGGCGTCCGCCTCGCACCACAGCACGCTGTGCTCGGCGCTGGCCAAGGAGTGGAGCTGATCGTATTCATCGTCGACGCGGCGCGTGACGTCCGCTGCGGGCAGGGCAAAGGTCTGGCTGATGAAAGCGCTGCGCAGGGCGCGGAATTCTGCGGTGGGTACGTCGCGCACCGGGCCCATGCATAGCGGGTCGCTCAGCATGTGGAAGTGGCCCTTGAACCCGGCAATCTGAAGGCTATGGGCAATGTCATTGCCGCAGCGCCAGTGGGTGGTGCGTGCTTCGTCGCTGGCGGCAAAGTCGGGATGGCGGGCGGCGAAGTCAATGGCGTCGACATGGGCCTTGAGCTTGGGCCAACTGCTGAAACCCAGTTGCCTGGCGATCTCCCACTGAGCCTGGGACAGGGTGGCGCTGGGGTCCTGGGTTTTCAGCTGCCGCAACAATTCCTTGGCGCGCTTGCGCTGCTGCTCAAGGTTGAGACGGCCATCGGTGTTGGAGGATACAGGGCGTTGCGACATACGATCTCCTTGCACAAACCTTTTCCGCTTTAAGGTTGGGAGTCGTAGAAATGAGGTGGAGCCTGACTGTCTTGGGCGCAGCCCTTTCCGCGGAAGGTGGCGTAGAGAGCGCCAGGCGGGAAATATAGGCACTGCGGCGTTTGATTGCAAATCAGGCTTGGGATCAAAGCCGTACTCTTTTTGGGGTTGGTACGGGATTAAATGTGGGAGGGGGATTTGCCCCCATGTCAGTCAGTGAAGACGTAGAAAGGGCCAAAAGTAACCTGTGGTGAGGGAACAAGCGCCCTCGCCACAGGTACGCTGTTCTGGATTATTTGTCCTTGCGTGCATCCATGGTTTTCTGGTGCTCGGCCAGGAACGGCTGCTCTGCCGGATCGAAGCGATCAATCCCGGCAGTAAAACGATGCCAGTACGGATACAACGGTTGGCGCCGTGTCACCGCTTCAATGCGCGCGAACTGTTCTTCGGTGAGTTTCAACTCTGTGGCCGCCAGGTTGTCGCGCAGATGCGCTTCAGTGCGGGCGCCGACGATCAGGGAGGTAATCCCTGGACGGTCCTTGAGCCAGGCCAGGCAGGTGCGCGCCACCGACACGCCCTGTTCATCGCCCACGGCGGCGAGGGTCTCGATGATGTCCAGCGCACGTTCCTGGTCATGTACGTAGGGTTCGGGCCAGCCGCTGCCCTGGCGGGTATTGGCCGGTGGCTGGTGCCCGCGGCGGGTGGAGCCGGTCAGGAGGCCTTCGCCCATCGGCCCCCACACCAGAGTGCCCACGTGCTGGTCCAGGGCCAATGGCAGCAACTCGTACTCGGCCTCGCGGGATTCCGGCGTGTAGTAGATCTGCTGGGTGATGGGCTTGAGCATGCCGTGCAATTCGGCCTTGCCGAGGGTTTTCATCATCTGCCAGGCAGTAAAATTGCTGGTGCCGAAGTAACGGATTTTCCCCGACCCTACCAACAGCCGCAGGGCTTCGAGGGTTTCCTCGATGGGGGTCATGCCGTCCCAATTGTGCAATTGGTACAGGTCGATATGGTCAGTGCCCAGGCGCTTCAAACTGGCCTCGCAGGCGCGAATCAGGTGGTAGCGCGAAGAGCCTGAGTTATTCGGGTTTTTGTCCACCGGGCTGCGGCCCTTGGTGGCCAGCAGGATATCGTTGCGCTTGTCGCCCAAGGCTTTGCCGACGACTTCTTCGGCCAGCCCATGGGAGTAGAGGTCGGCGGTGTCGACCATATTCACCCCGGCGTCGAACGCGATATCGAACATGCGCCTGGCCTGGGGCACGTCTACCGACCCGCATTTTTCAAACTCGGCGCGACCGCCAAAGGGCACGGTGCCGAGGATGATTTCGGATACCAGCAGGCCCGAATGGCCCAGTTGTCGGTATTGCATGTCGTCTCCTACTTAACGTTGAACCTGAAGTTCTGAACGACGTGGGTGACGATAGTTTGAATTTTTTCATGAAAACTTCCCGCGCGGGCCTCACCATTACGCCCAACAGGTTTTAAGAGGAACACCGCGTCCATGCGCGCACTGATCGAGACCCACGCCCTCACAAGGCAGCCGATTTTTTGACGAAGAACGCGTTGGACCTGTCGGGTGGCGAGGCCTAGGTGGTCTCGCTGATCCGCACCCTGCAACTCAACCCCGAGGTGCTGCTGGACGAACCCACCACCGCCCTCGACCCCACGACCTCGACCAGGCCCGGCGCATGAGCGACATCCACTGGCAGATGAGTGCCGGGGTGTTGAGCGAGGCGGCCCAGCCGTGAACTATCAGAACCTCACCGCCCTGGACATGGGCATCGCCGCTTCGCTGATCCTGGTCAACGGTGCGCACCGCGGTGCAACTGTTGGTCATCGGTTACCTGCTGGGATGGGTGTTCGAGTTCGCCTACTGGTATGTGGTACTGCCGTTGATGTGCGCAATGACCCTGATCGCCGGGCTGTCGGCGGCGGGGCGTGGGCGTCGCACGTACCGTGGGCAAAGGGTCGACAGCATCCTAGTTCTTGCAGGGATTGTTTGCAGGAAAATCCTACACTCAGGTCGCTACTTCGAACTTGAAACTACCTATCCGTTCGGCTAGCTATTTGTCTGTGAAGTAATCTGTTAGCGTTCAAGTATTCTATGTCGAGGATAGGGGGCTTCAGAATGGAGCTCGCAGATATTGGTGGTACGCCACTTATAGAGTTGAAAACACTCTCGATAAATGGCAACAAGGTTTTTTCTAAGTGTGAGTTTTTGAATCCCTCAGGAAGTCACAAGGACAGGACTTATCTAAATATTGTTAGCCGATTGGAAGAGGCCGGCGTCATTTGGCCGGGCATGACCTTGATAGATTGTTCTACCGGGAATGGTGGAGCAGCACTTGCGTGGATCGGAAGGCTAAAAGGCTATAAGGTTAAAATCTTTATGCCAGAAGGTATGACTGAGGAACGGAAAGCTCAAATACGCTCTTATGGGGCTGAAATAGTTGAAACGCCAAGAGAAGGTTTTTTATCAGAAGCCGTACTCCGAGCCAAACGTTATCAAGCGGAGAACTCGGCGAGAGAAAGTTATTTTCTGGATCAGTCCAGCAATTTATTGAACAGGCAAAGTTGGAAGGTCTGTGGTGAAGAAATAGTACGGGACCTGAAGGTGCATGGCGTAGTACCTGATTTTTTTGTTTGCTCGATAGGCACGGGTGGAACGTTTTCTGGTATTGCTGAGGTCTTGAAGCGAGAGTACAGCGAAATTAGAACCGTAGGGCTTGAAGTCAATTATTCTGCTCCATTGTTTGCAGAAAGGCATCACTTGGCTTTTGAACATCGCCCTCATAATTTAATGGGGCTCGGTGCCGGAGTCTTGTCAGCTAATACAATCTCTGAACTCGTTGATGAGGTCCGAGTGATTGAAGGCTCAGACGCATGGGCTCGAATGAGGCTCTTTATTGACGAAGAAAAAATCCCAATTGGCCCGACCTGTGGTGCGAACTTGCTGGTCTGCGATGAGTTTGCACGAACATTCCACAAAAAAAATATAGTCACCTTGTTTTTTGATAGTTCATGGAAGTACGCAAGTCGCTGGGATGGTGTTTATCCAGAATACAGTGAGGTGAATGATGTTACTTGAAGAGGTTTATAGGAATGCCAGAGTTGTGAACTCTGGTGCAGCATTGACTACCGTAAACGAGTTTACTGATCAAATTCCGGCATTAAGGCCGGAGGTATTAATGGAGGTGGCTCAAAAAATCGTTAGGCTCATGGATTTTAATGTTTCAAAAATTGTAACTGAAGAAGATAAAGGTGCTGCGCTTGCTACGACGGTCTCTTTGCTTACAGGTATTCCTATGGCAATGGCGAGATGGTATTCCTACAGTCTGGGGGGTATCAATGAGCAGGTGGTTAATGTGCAGTCAGAATATTTTCAAGGAAGTATGTATCTTAATGGCGTTAATGCTGGTGATCGCGTAACTCTTATTGATGATACGTTGAGTACTGGTGGTGCAGTGATTGCGCTGGTCAATGCAGTGAAAGGTGCTGGTGGCGAATTAGTGGACGTTATTTGTGCCGTTGAAAAGGTGGGGAATAATGGCGCTGAAAAGGTTAAAAAACAAACAGGTATTGATGTGAAAACCATTATGAAAATAGTGGTTAGAGACGAAGGTGTGAACGTGATTTCATAGGTCGGTATTTTTTTTTCGGTTGATAGATATGCTTAGGGTGGGCGTAATAATTGGCTTGGTGTTTTGCTTGCTCAGTGCAGCATTCGATGTGTATGTCGCTTATGTCACGCAATCGATCAATACACTGATCGTTGTTTTTTATTGTTTTGTAACGTCGGCAGTGTTTTTTATCGTGTGCGCACTGTATCGCGATGCAGGTTCTTTGGTTTCAAAGTTTAGATCCTGTTGGCCGTTTGTCTTTATCGTCAATATTGCAGTTCTACTCAACTGGGGAGGCCTGTTTTACGCGTTGCGTTATTTAGAGCCAGCAGTGGTCGGAGTCGCCTCAGTAGCCTGCGGCCCTGCCTTCACGTTGATTATCTCGCTGCTGACTAAACGCGGTGCTAAGGCTGCCTTCGCAGATACGCTGGTTTCATGTCTGGTGCTCACGTCGGTAGGGATCATGTTGTTCAATTCATTTGCCGGTGACAGCGGTGTGGTCGCTACTACCGTGGAGGAGCGACTGTTGGGTATTGGCAGCGTCATGGTTTGCGCGTTGGGTACCGTCATTTACACGGTTTTCTCCAAGGAGATGTTCGCTCGCCATTGGTCTGTCCATGAAATACTGGCTGTCAGGAGCGTGGCGATGATTGGTGTCTGCGTCATCGCAATTCCTGCTTCCGAGGTGAGTTTTTCGCTCGACCGCGAATTGATTCTGCCGATGGTGGTTCTGGTTGTGATCGGGCATTTGTTGCCGATTTACCTGATTCAGAAAACCATCTACTACCTCACACCCATCCATGTCTCCCTGGTTTTGCTGACACTTCCTGTCTTTGTACTGTTACTCCAATATCTGGATACCAGAGTGGAGTTTTCCATGACCAGTGTGGTGGCGGTCAGCGTCATTGTGTTGTTGCTTTCGGGTCGGGCGATGTATGCAATCAGGAAGGAGGCAACATGATTAGAGTGGTCGTGGTTGATGGTTTCTCTTCGGGAAAATTTGTGGCGAAGCGGTTGAGTGAAAAGGGTTGTGTGCTCATGCATGTGGCGTCAACGGGAGCCTTGGAGAGTTACTACTACAAGGGCTTCGATCCTTCGATTTATGAGCAGATGACTGTCAATAGCAATATGACGACTACCTTGGCGGGCGTCGAATGCTTCAAGCCTGACTTCATCATCGCCGGTGCCGAAACCGGTGTGCTCCTGGCTGACCTATTAAATGAAGGACTGCAACTGCCCTATCGTAATGACTTCGACAGGACCAATGCCCGCCGAAACAAGTACGACATGATTCAATGTGTTTCCCAGGCTCAGTTGCCCGCACCCCGACAGTTCGTTGCAGGCAGTTGGGCGTTAGCCGACGGCTGGATCAAAGACCATGGGCACTTTCCTGTCGTGGTAAAACCCCTCGACAGCGCAGGCGCCGATGGTGTGTTCATCTGCGCGGATAGGCAGGCCTGCGAGACTGCGGTGGGCAAGCTGTTGGGAGCAACGAATAAGTTGAACCTACCTAATACGCAGGTGCTGATTCAGGAGTACCTGGCGGGGACGGAATATGTGGTGAATATGGTTTCACTCAATGGTCAACAGCTTGTTACCGAGGTCGTGAGGTACCAAAAACAGCGCACAAAAGAGGGCGGCGTACTCTATGACATCGATGAGTTGATCGGACCTGACTCATCGGTTTACCCGGTGCTGGTGGATTACACTCGGGCAGTGGTGCGGTGTCTGGGTATTCGCAACGGCCCCAGTCATGCAGAAGTCATGTTCACCGCAGAGGGGCCGAAACTGGTAGAAGTTGCTGCACGAACCGACGGTATTCTGCGTCCCGGTGTATCCAGGCAAACCACCGGTCTGGGGCAGATTGAAGCTGTGGCTTTATCCATCGCCGAGCCGGAGTTTTTTGCACAATTGCTGGCAAGGGAGGCCGACTATCCACTGTTGCAACATACCTATAATGTCTGCCTGATCAACCGTTCAAATGGCTGTTTCGATAAGGATCTATTTTTGAAAGAGCTGCTCAAACTTGAGTCGTTCTTCGATGCAGTTTTCTACGTCGACAATGGACAACAAATGGGTGCGACGCAGGACGTGTTCAGTCAGCCGGGGACGGTGTATCTGGTTCATGTCGATCCTAAGGTGATCGCCGCAGATTACCTTAGGATTCGCGCACTTGAGGTCGAGGGGGGGTATCTGACCGAAAGCGGGTAGGCCTTACTCCACGTCCGCTACGCCAAAATCCAGCACCACCTTCATCGCCTGAGTCTTGTCCGCCGCCAGTTCAAACGCCTGCACCGCCTGCTCGAACGGCACCGTGTGGGAGATCACCGGGCGCACGTCGATGATCTGGCGATTGAGCAAGTCCACCGCCTGGGCAAATTCGCTGTGGAAGCGGAAGGTGCCGCGCAGGTCGATCTCGCGGCTGACCAGCAGGTTCAGCGGCAGCGACACCTCACCGCCCAAGCCGACGGTGACCAGCACGCCGCGCGGGGCGATGCAGTCCAGGCCGTTACGCAGGGCCTGGGCACTGCCGGAGACTTCGAACATCACCTCGAAGTAACCCTTCTCGGCGGTGTAGCGTTTGAGCGCATCGATGCCGTCGGCGATGTTATGGGTGCGCGTGGCGCCCATTTTTTCCGCGCAGGCCAGGGCGCTGGCGGACAGGTCCACCGCGACGATTTCAGCGGCACCGGCGGCGCGCAGGCTGCCGATCAGCAGGTTGCCGATGGGGCCGCAACCGGTCACCAGCACGCGCTTGCCAAACACTGCGCCGGCCCGTTGGATCGCATGCAACCCCACCGACAACGGCTCGGCCAGTGCACCTTCGGCGAGGCTGACGTGATCGGCCAGCACATGGGCCTGATGCGTCTCGATCACCAGGCGCTGGCGAAACGCGCCCTGGATATGCGGGAAGGGCATCGCGCTGCCGTAGAAGCGCATGTCCAGGCAATGGTTGGGCAGGCCTTGATGGCAATAACGGCAAGCGCCGCATGGACGCGACGGCGATACGGCAATGCGCTGGCCGACCTTGAACCGGCCGGCGTCCGCGCCCACGGCGTCGATCACTGCCGACACTTCATGGCCGAGCACCATCGGCTCGCGCAGGCGCACCGTGCCGAAGCCGCCGTGCTGGTAGTAGTGCAAGTCCGAGCCGCAGATACCGCCGCGGGCGATGCGCACGCGCAGTTGCTCGGGGCCCAGGGTGTGGGGTTCGTCCTGGGGGCTGACCCGCAGGTCTTTTGAGGCGTGGCAGACAATGGCGTGCATAAGGTTCTCCAGGGTTACAGCGACGCGGTGATGCCACCGTCGACATAGAGGATATGACCGTTGACGAAACTCGCGGCATCGCTGGCCAGGAACACCGCCGCACCGGCCAATTCGGCGACGTCGCCCCAGCGGCGGCTCGGCGTACGTTGCACCAGCCAGTCGCTGAACTCGGGGTTGGCCACCAGGTTGGCGTTCAACTCGGTCTTGAAGTAGCCGGGGCCGATACCGTTGACTGTCAACCCGTGCGGGCCCCAGTCGATGGCCATGCCCTTGGTGAGCATCTTCAACGCGCCTTTGCTCGCCGCATACGGCGCGATGCCGGGGCGGCCCAATTCGCTTTGCACCGAACAAATATTGATGATGCGCCCCCGCTTGCGCGGGATCATCGCGCGCGCCACAGCCTGGCCCACGAGGAAGGCGCTGTCGAGGTTGGTGCTGATCAGTTCGCGCCAATGCTGCTCGCTGTAGTCCTCCAACGGCCCACGGCGCTGCATGCCGGCGTTGTTCACCAGGATGTCCAAGGGCCCGAGGCGTTCCTCGATAGCGGCCACGCCGACTTGGATCGCCGCGCTGTCGGTCACATCGAACGCTTGGGTATGCACCTCCAGGCCTTCAAGGGTCAGCAGCGCGGCGGCGTCGCGCAACGTGCTGCGGTTACGCCCGTTGAGCACCACCCGCGCACCGGCCTGGGCCAGGCCTCGGGCGATGGCCAGGCCGATACCGGCACTGGAGCCGGTGACCAGCGCCAGCCGGCCATCGAGGCGAAAGGTGTCTAGAACGCTTGGCATGGGCATATTTCTCCGGGCGTGCTTGTGATAATCAAAACGTTGGCTGATGGGCTTAACTTCACGCCGGTATAGGGCGCAGGTCCAATGTTCATTTATGATCGGCTGATCAATATCCGTGATAACCGGGGAGGCTGGATGGAACTCAAGCACTTGCGCGCCTTTGTGGTACTGGCCCAGGAGCTGCATTTCGGCCGGGCGGCGGCGCAGTTGTCGATTGTGCAACCGGCGCTGAGCATGCAGATCAAGCTGCTCGAAAGTGGCCTGGGCGTACGCCTGCTGGACCGCAATCGCCACTCGGTGACCTTGACCGATGCCGGTCGGGTGTTCCTGCCCGAAGCCCAGGCGACCCTGCATCAGGCCGCGCGGGCGGCGGATGCAGCACGAGCCTCCAACCGGGGGGAAATCGGCCGGGTGCGCCTGGGCTTTGTGTCGTCGGTATTGCCCCAACTGTTGCCCGAGTTGATCCGCACGGTGCATCAGCGCTACCCGCGGATCGAGCTGGGGCTCAAGGACATGCCCGGCCCTGATCAAGCCGCCGCGTTGAAAAATGGCCGCCTGGATTTCGGCTTGATGCGCCTGCCCGCCGCCTACCCTGGGGTGCAGACCCGCGTGGTGTTGCGCGAGCCGTTCTGCGTGGCCTTGCCGATGGATCATCCGTTGGCCACGCAGGATTCGATCCAGCCCGGTGACCTGCTCGACGTGCCGGTGTACATCCTCGCGCGGCGGTATGCGCCGGGGTTCTACGACGAATTTATCCAGGCCGTGGGCATCCCCCTGCAGATCGCGTCCGAACTGGGCGAGTTCACCACCATGCTCGCGCTGGTCTGCGCCGGGTTGGGCGTCGGTGTATTGCCACAGCAGGCCGCGCGGGCGTTACCAGCCCATTGCGTTTCGCGGCCGCTGGTGTTGGGAGCGTTCCAGGCCAGCACGGGATTGGCCTGGACCGAGTTGGACAGCGCAGTGAAGACCACGCTGTTTACGCTGATCGTCGAATTGTTTGGCGAGTGATTGTTTCACCCGCTGAAATGCTGGATTGTAAAACCTGGTAATTCCAGTGATCGGCGCCGCATCAGGGCATTCAACTTGAGGTGATCACCATGAACCCCGTCGAACAATCCCCCTGGCATGCCGGCGAACGGCAGTTACAAGCAGCGGTCGGCGTGGCCGAGCGCATGGCCGTGGTCGGGCCCAAGGTGATACGCGATCACCTGCCGGAGCAGCATCGAGATTTCTATCCCTTGTTGCCGTACCTGGTGCTCGGCGTGGTGGATGAACAGGGGATTCCCTGGGCGACCCTGATTGAAGGCGCGCCGGGGTTCGTCCACTCTCCCGATCCTTATACGTTGCAGATTGACAGCCTGCCGTCTGCCAGCGACCCGGCCCGCGCGGCCTTGCACAAGGGCGCCGCAGTGGGCCTGCTCGGCATCGACCTGAACACCCGTCGCCGCAACCGTATGAACGGCCGTGTCGGCGCGCTCGATCACGATGGCTTATCGGTCGATGTGGTGCAGAGCTACGGCAATTGCCCCAAATACATCCAACTGCGGCCGGTCGATGGGATCGCGCGTAAACCCGGCACGAAAGTTGAGCACATGGACGGCCTCGACGCCGCCGCCCAAGCGATGCTCCGCTACGCCGACACCTTCTTCGTCGCCAGCTACGTCGAGGTCAACGGTGAACGCTCGGTGGACGTTTCCCATCGCGGCGGCAACACCGGCTTTGTGCGCGTGCAGGGCAATGTGCTGACCATCCCGGATTTTGCCGGCAACCTGTTCTTCAACACCCTGGGCAACCTGGCGGCCAACCCGGTGGCGGGGTTGTTGTTTATCGACTTTGAATCGGGCGACGTGCTGCAGATCGCCGGGCGTACTTCGTTGATCCTCGACGGACCTGAAGTCGCCCGCTTCGAAGGCGCGCAGCGGCTATGGACGGTGACCGTGGACCACGTGGTCCGCCGCCCGGCGGCGTTGGCGTTACGGTGGCAGTTCGAGGCGTTTTCGCCGTTCAGCCTGGCGATGGGAGGTTGGTAGCGTCAGCGTATTTATCCTGCTCGACGTAGCGCTGTCGCGCAGCAAACGGGGACCTCTGTGGCGAGCGGGCTTGTCCCGCGTTGGGCTGCGAAGCGGCCCTGATGAAGACGAATGCGGTGTGTCAGGTACGCCTCTGCGCCTGGTTTTGGGGCTGCTGCGCAGCCCAGCGCGGGACAAGCCCGCTCGCCACAGGAATGCGGTCGCCTGAAATTGTGTATGCAAGACTCACGACGTCAGGGTGAAATTTTAACCCTTTTAAATCAGTAAGTTATTTGAAGTTAAGAGCTGTCGAGCTTTAGCTCGACAACTCCCACTGGGGCTCTGCTGTGCTGCTTGAGTTTGCGCTGTGTGATCAGGCCGCCGGGCATTCCCGGTTAAGGGCTTCATCCACCAATAACGGCGCAATCTCGATCATCTGCACCACTGCCAGCACCTGCCTGCGGTTGTGACTGTCAAGACGTTCGGCGCAGTCGTACGCGCAGACCGTGGCCGATTCAAGCATCTCGCTGGCGTTACTCAAGGCGGCTTCCGTACTCAGGCCGGGACGGACGGTGAAGATGACATCGGGGGGTATTTGCGGGTTGTCATCCGAGGTGTATGGCGGGGGATTGGGTGTGACTTTTTTCATGGCGAAGCTCCTATGAATGAGCACCTCCATTTCGCTACCACACGAAGTCAGGAGGCGACTGTACACGGGGTGGTAGACCGGTCATAGAAACCCGGCAGGCCGAAGCCTCCCATGCACAGCCGCCACAAAGCAGCCCGCACAAAAAAACGCCCTTGAGCGTTTTGGGGTCTATGAAAGAACTGGGCTACCACACCCATTCGCTGAATTTGCAGCGACCCGCGAAGGTTAGCGGCGAGGTGGATCAGACGCAACCCGAAAGTTGCGTAAGAGCGGTCCGATGGACCTGCTCATCTTCATCACCCAAAGCCCTCTCCTGGAGACGTAAGACTTTTAACGTTAGCCTTGCACTCCTACCGACAACAAGGACGCGTCATGCAACCCAAGGTCATCAATCCCAAGAGCGTATTCAACTCCTTGCAATACGGCTTCAGCCAAGCCATCGAAGTGCCTGATGGCCGGCGTATTCTGCTTTCCGGCCAGGTAGGTGTGGACGCCCAGGAGCGTACCGTGGGTCCAGGCATGGCCGAGCAAACCGCTACGGCGTTGGACAATATCGAAAAGATCCTGGCCGAGGTCGAGGGTGACTTGTCCCATGTGGTGATGCTGCGGCTGTATATCGTCGAATCCGCGCGTGATCAGCAGGAACTCATAGCCCGGGCGCTCCGTGAGCGCTTCCCCCATAACCCGCCGCCGTCGTCCTGGATTATTGTCAGTGGGCTTTCGTTGCCGGAGTGGTTGATCGAAATAGAGGCGGAGGCGGTGGTTCCACCGAAATAAGGCCACAAAAAGCCTGTTCACCCCAAAACCTGTTTTCCATGATCAAGCGGCTCACTGTCCCCACGCCCCGCCCAGCGCGGTACAAGCACACCTGATACGCAGCTATCAGCGTGACGCAGGGATAAACGCGACACTGCCCTCGTCACGCTTGTGAAACAGCCGCTCGCCATTGTCCGGCCGGGTCGTGATCACCTGATGATCCGCACCCAAATACGCCAGCGGCGTCGGATCGTCCTTGGAGAACTGCGCGACGATGATCGTACGTTGCGGGTCAAAGCCTTGGCCGCTGGTTTTTTCCAGCCAGGCCATGAAGGCGGCTGTGTCACCCTGGCGGGGAAAGTCCTGGGTCTCGGCGATGTAGTAGAACGGCTTGCCGCCATTTTGCAGGTACATCGGGACCTTGTTGTCGACTTCCACCAGCACCATCTGCCATTGGTTCCAGGGCGCGCTTTTCACGGCCTCGGCTTGCACATCTTCGGCGAAGCGGGTCACGCCGCCGTTGCCGTTAGACCAGGGATAGGCCACGCCGAGTATCAACAGCATGAGTGCGGCAGCGATCCCCAGACCCTTCTGCCAGCGCGGCCAGATGGCGGGCTTTTTCAACACGCGCTCGCTCAGCCACCACGCCGCCAGCAATTGGGCAAAGGGCACCAGCGGCAGCACGTAGTAGCTGCGCCGGCTGCCGCTGGCGGTGAAGAACACAAACAGCAGGCCCAGGCCCCACACCAGCCAGCGCGCGTTCGGCGCGGTGTGGCGCCAGTGGCGCACGGCCAGCCACAGGCCGAGCAACCAGCACGGAGTCCAGGGCAGCGTGTAGGCGGGCAGGTAGATCAGGTAGGTGTAGATCGGCCCCATATGGTCGAACGGGTCGAAGAAACGCACCACGTTTTCCCGGAACACCAACGCCAGGCCGCTCGCGCCATAGGTCGGTGCGCCGTAGACGTGCGACAGCACGAACGGCACCGCATACACTGCGGCGGCGATCAGCACGGCCAGCACCAGGCGCAGATTGAGGTGGCGCTTGTAGCGTTGCTCGCCGAGCAGGTACACCAGCCACACACTCAACCACGCGCCGATCACCGACGGCAGGCGCAACGACCAGGGACCAAGGCCCCCCATCAGGTGGGCCGCGCCGGTGATCAGCCAGTAGGAGGGCAGGGGTTTGTCGTAATACGGCAGGCCCTTGAGGTACGGGTCGAAATAGTCACCGCTCTGCAGCATCTGCAAGGCGATATTCGCCCAGCGGGTTTCCGGGCCCCACAGGTCACGCGCGCCCAGGCCGGTGAGCAGCAGCAGGGCCGAGACGCCCAGCAACAGCAGCAGGGCGCCGCGTTCGGTCTTGAAATAACCCGGCATCATGGCGCCTGCGGGTAGAGGATAAGTTCCAGGTAGCCCTTGTGATAGCGTTTGCCTCCGGGCGGCAATTGCCCGGCCTCGCGCATTTCACTGGTGCTGTTGACCCGCAGCAGCACGCCGACCGAGCCGTGCTGGCGTGCTTCTTTGAGCCAGCCCTGAACCTGTTCCAACCCCACTTTGCGTTTTACGGCACCAGCGTACTGCAAGCCGTAACGCAACTCGCCTTCGGTGTCATACAGCACCACGTCGGCGCGTTGCAGGCGCCAGGCCAATGCGCTGGCGCTCTCCAGTTCATTGCTCAGCAGTGCGTGGGTGTGCTGCAACTCATCCAGATGCTCCAGCACAAATTGGTCGGGCATTTCGTTATCCGCGATCTGCGCCGGCATGCTCGCCGGCAGCAGGATCACCAGCAGGCCGATGCCCAGGGCCGGCATCGCCCACAACGTCAGCGGACGCAAGGCCTGCAGCAGGTTGGCAAGGATCCAGCCCAGCAGCACGATAAACGCCAGCGACAGGCTGAACATCTCGGCATGGCTGTTGCTGTACAGCGGCCTGGCGATTTGCAGGTAGATCAGGCCGACCATGGCGGCCATGCCGATCACGAAGTTGAACAGGCCATTGAGGCACAGGGCTTGGGTTTTGCCTTGGCTGACCAGGTCGCTCAAGGTATGCCCCATCAGCAACGCCAGGGGCAGCAGGCACGGCATGATGTAGGTCGGCAGCTTGCCGTTGCTCAGGCTGAACAAGCCCAGGGGCAACAGCAGCCAAAGGGCCAGGAAGGCGATCGCCGGGTGGCGCTTTTCTTTCCAGGCCTGGTGCAGGGTGTTGGGCAGCAGCCCGGCCCACGGCAGGCAAGCCACCGCCATGATCGGCAGGAAGAACCACCAGGGCCGCACGTGTTGCGCGTTATCGGCACTGAAGCGGCGGATGTGTTCATTCCAGAAAAAGAAGCGCCAGAAATCCGGTTCCTGAGTGTGGACCGCCAGCACCCAGGGCAAACACACCAGCACGGCCACGCCGATTGCCAACGGGCCATACCGCAGCAGCTCGCCCAGGCGCCGTTGCCAGAGCATATAAGGCACGGCAATCAGTACCGGCAGCGCCCACGCCAGGAAACCCTTGGTCATGAACCCCATGGCACAGGCGAATCCCAGCACGGCCCAGGCGCCCAGACGGCTGCGCAGGAGGCTGCTGTCGAGGGCAAACCACAGCGCCACCAGGCTCAGGTTGACCCACAAGGTGAATTGCGGATCGAGGTTGGAGTACCCCGCTTGCCCGGCCACCAGGCCAAAGCTCAGGTAGAGCAGGGCGCAGGCGAAACTCTTGCGTGGGTCGTTCCACAGGCGGCGGGCGATCAGGTACGCAAGCAGCACGCTCAACCCAGTGGTCAGGGCCGAGGCGATGCGTACACCGAACAGGTTCTGGCCAAACACGGCCTGGCCCAGGGCGATCAGCCAGTAACCGGCAGCGGGTTTTTCGAAATAACGGATGCCCATGAAGTGCGGCGCCACCCAGTTGCCGCTCAGGAGCATCTCCTGGCTGATCTGGGCGTAGCGGGTTTCATCCGGTATCCACAAACCGTGCAGGCCCAGGGGCAATAGATAAAACGCGACGAAGGCCAGTAATAACACCGGCAGGGGTTTCAGGCGGGTCATGAAAACGTCGCTCCCTGACGCCTGATGGTAGTTTTTTCAACTAATGAAGTAATGGCGAAAGTCGTCACAGCGTTCACTAAGTAACAGGAAATAGTCATAACGACCTTAATTAAAGGGCGCAACTAAACATGCCAGAACAGGGCTGTCTTTTTGCTGAACATAGGCCGTAGGGGCGGGAAGGGAATGACTTAGATTTGTTTAAGTGCGGCTGGCCAATCCTGGTTTTTCATGATGCCCAGGGCCTTGAACTTGCCGTTGGCCAGCACCTGTACGAACAGCGCGCTGCCGTACTCGGAAAACTTGGCGTGGGGGAAGCCCAGGGCGGTTTCGAAGTCGGCAATGCAACCGCTGTGGGTGACGAAGACGAGGTTGCGCCCGGGTGCTTTGTGGCTGAGTAATTCTTCGCCCATGGCCGTGCCGCACACGGCCTGCTGGCCGGAGGTCAGCTCGTTTTTGCCGAACATGAAACGTAAGGTCTGGGCGGTGCGAATGGCTGGACTTGCGAGCACGTCGCTGCCATCCATACCCAGTGTTTTAAAGGCTTTCCCAAGTTTTTCAGCGTGTTGGCTGCCATTGATCGTCAAGCCTTCCACCGGCCCCAGGCATGGATTGGACGAGCGATCGCAACGCTCTTCATGGCGTACCAGCACGATCAGGTCGCCATCGCGCCAGAGCGGCAGCACCTGGGAACTCAACAAGCGATTGCCCACGCCCAGGTCTTGTGGTGATGAAGGCCAGAACAGGCTGCCGGTAATGAGCAAGGCGACCACCACGATCCCCAGCCAGAGGGTTTGCCAACGCTTCAGAAAGGCCCGGCGTGAGCGTGGTTTGGTCAGGGTAAGGTCAACCACTTCATTCACCATGGTCACTGTCGGCAATATTGTATTCATGAGGCGCAACTTGTCGGCGAGTGCCCGAAGTGAAGCGGGAGGCTGTCACAGGGCGGCTGTCTTTTCGCTGAACATGCTGCAGTTAAAAGTTGCCAGGCGTGGTAACTAACAAGTTGCCGACGAATGACGTTTGGCCGGTAATTTAAAGGGCGGTGGGTGGGCAACCGGTGAAATCAATGTGAAAAATTTGCGTGACGTGAATCCTTAGCCGTTATTCTCGATTGCCAGCCATCAGACGAGTGTTGCCATGTTGCAGGTGCAAGGTGTCTTTAAAAGCTACGCCACTCCCCAAGGCCCGCTGCCGGTGTTGGCGGGGGTCGATTTGCATCTGAGCGAGCGCAGCAGCCTGGCCTTGATGGGCGAGTCCGGCAGCGGCAAGAGCACCTTGCTGCACCTGGTGGCCGGGCTCGATCGGGTGGACGGCGGCACTATCCAGGTGGGCGAGCAGCGCCTCGACCAGCTCAGCGAGGCGCAACTGGCCCACTGGCGGCGTACCGAGATCGGCCTGGTGTTCCAGCAGTTCAACCTGATCGGTAGCTTGCGTGTCGACGACAACCTGGCATTCCAGGCCCGCCTGGCGGGGCGTTTTGATCCGCAGTGGCAGGCGCAATTGGTCGAGCGCCTGGGCCTGGGGGACTTGCTCAAGCGCTATCCGGAACAACTCTCGGGCGGCCAGCAGCAACGGGTGGCGGTCGGACGGGCGTTGGCTTCGCGCCCGGGTTTGCTGTTGGCCGACGAGCCCACCGGCAACCTCGACGAAGCCACCAGCGACGAGGTGCTGCAACTGCTGCTGGACCTGCTGCGCGACAGTCCCACCAGCCTGTTGATGGTCACTCACAGCCCACGCATCGCCGCCCGCCTGGACCGGCAAGTGGTGCTGCATCATGGAAAGGTCCTGCCGACGTGAGCGTGTTTTACTGGACCATGCGCGCCTTGCTCAGCCATTGGCGACGCCATCCGGTGCAGTTTTTCAGCGTACTTACCGGCCTGTGGCTGGCCACCGCGCTGCTGACCGGGGTGCAGGCCCTCAACAGCCAGGCCCGTGACAGTTACGCGCGCGCCAGCCAATTGATCGGCGGCGAACCCCAGGCCAGCCTCAGTGCGCCGGACGCCGCCAGTTTCCCGCAAACGCTGTTTGCCCAACTGCGCCGCGCCGGGTGGCCGGTGTCGCCGGTGGTGCAGGGGCGGCTGCAACTCAAAGGGCATGAGGATGTGCGCCTGCAGTTGATGGGCATTGAGCCGCTGTCGTTGCCCGGCAGCGGCGCGGTGGCGGGGCAGCGCTTGAGCCAGGCGCAGATGCTGGCCTTCTTTGAACCGCCGGGGCGTACCTGGATTGCGCCGCACACCTTGCAGGCCCTGGGGCTGCGCGCAGGCCAGCAACCGCTCACACTGAATGGGCAGCGCCTGCCACCGTTGCAGGTCCAGGCGGATATGGCGCCCGGCCTGTTGCTCACCGATATCGGTTTTGCCCAGCCGCTGCTGGAGATGCCCGGCCAGCTCTCGCGCCTGCTGGTGGACAAGGCCTTCGCCGCTCGCCATCCCACACCGCCCGCCGGGCTGCAACTCAAGCAGGGCGAGGAGAATAACCTCGCGCGGTTGACCGAGAGCTTTCACCTGAACCTTGATGCGTTGGGCTTCCTGTCGTTTGTGGTGGGGCTGTTCATTGTGCACGCGGCCATCGGCCTGGCCCTGGAGCAGCGGCGGGGGTTGTTGCGCACGTTGCGCGCCTGTGGGGTGAGTGCGCGGATGTTGATCCTCGGCCTGGGGGTGGAGTTGGGGGCGTTGTCGCTGCTGGGGGGCGTGCTCGGCGTCGCCAGCGGTTACCTGCTGGCCAGCCTGTTGCTGCCGGATGTGGCCGCCAGCCTGCGCGGCCTGTATGGCGCCGAGGTACCGGGCCAATTGAGCTTGAACCCAGGGTGGTGGGCAGCGGGGCTGGGCTTGAGTTTGCTCGGTGCCTTGCTTGCCGGCGCCAGCAGCCTGTGGCGCGCGGCACGTTTGCCGTTGCTGGCGCTGGCCAATGCCCAGGCCTGGCACGAGGCCCATGGGCGCTGGTTGCGGCGCCAGGGCTGGGTCGCGGCTACGGCCTTACTGATCGCGTTGTTGGCGTTATGGTTGGGCGATAGCCTGGCGGCGGGCTTTGTGTTGATGGCGGGGTTGTTGCTCGGCGCCGCCCTGGGGTTGCCGGTCGTGCTCAATGGGCTGTTGAAGGTCGTATTGGGGCGCAGCCGTTCGGTACTCGGCCAGTGGTTCCTGGCTGACTGCCGTCAACAACTGCCGGCCCTGAGCCTCGCATTGATGGCGCTGCTGTTGGCCCTGGCCGCGAATATCGGCGCGGGCTCCATGACCTCGGGCTTTCGCCACACTTTCAATAACTGGCTGGAGCAACGCCTTACCGCCGAGCTGTACCTCAACCCGCAAAACCCGGCCCAGGCAGAACACCTCGGTGCCTGGCTGGCGCAGCAACCGTTGGTACAAACCGTGTTGCCCACCTGGCAGGTCGCGGTGCAATTGCAGGGCTGGCCGGCGGATCTGTTTGGCGTGGTCGACGACCCGACCTACCGTCAGCATTGGCCGCTGCTGGAAGCGGCGAGCGCGCCGTGGGACCAGTTGCAGCAAGGCGAGACCCTGATGCTCAGCGAGCAACTGGCGCGGCGGCTGGGGGTGACGCTGGGTGATACGGTGAGCATTCCCACGCCGCAGGGTGTGTGGTCGCCGACCGTGGTGGGGGTGTACGCCGATTACGGCAATCCCAAGGGCCACGTGCTGGTCAATTCCCGCCACCTGCTGGCTCACTGGCCGACACTGACGCCGGCGCGTTTCAACCTGCGGGTATTGCCGGAAAACGTGGCGCCGCTGGTGGGTGAAGTGCAGCGCGCCTTTGCCCTGGAAGACAGCCGTATCGTCGATCAACAGCAACTCAAGGGTTGGTCGAGCCAGGTGTTCGAACGCACCTTCGCCGCCACCGCCGCGCTCAACAGCCTGACCTTGGGCGTGGCCGGTGTGGCGCTGTTCATCAGCCTGCTGACCCAGAGCCAGAGCCGCCTCGGCCAACTCGCTCCGCTGTGGGCATTGGGGGTGACGCGCAGGCAATTGATGCTGCTGAACCTGGGGCAAACCTGGTTGCTGGCGGTGCTTACGCTGGTGTTGGCATTGCCCTTGGGCCTGTTGCTGGCGTGGTGCCTGGATGCGGTGATCAACGTGCAGGCCTTTGGCTGGCGCCTGCCGTTGCAAGTGTTCCCGTGGCAGCTCGCTCAATTGCTGGGGCTGGCGCTGCTGGCCACGCTGCTGGCATCGGCCTGGCCGCTGTGGCAGCTGTACCGCAGTCGTCCGGTGGATTTGTTGAGGACGTTTGCCCATGAAGATTAAGTCCCTGTTCCTGGCTGTACTCTCTGTAGGAGCGAGCAAGCTCGCTCCTACAGGGCTTCTTCTGTTGCTGTTAGGCGCGTGCGACCAACAACCTGCGCCGCCGGAAAGCTTCGCCGGCCTGGGCAGTGACGCGGCCGACTTTGCCCAGGTGCTGCCCGGCAAGGTCTTCAGCTTTCCCGAGGACCACGGCCCCCACGATGGCTTTCGTATCGAGTGGTGGTACGTCACCGCCAACCTCAAGGACGCCCAAGGCAATGTGTTCGGTGTGCAATGGACGCTGTTTCGCAACGCCCTCAAGGCCGAGCCGACGCAAGCCGGCTGGCACGACTCGACCGTATGGCTTGGCCACGCCGCCGTCACCTCCGCCACCCATCACTATGCCGCCGAACGCTTCGCCCGCGGCGGCGTCGGCCAGGCCGGGGCGCAGGCAGTGCCGTTCAACGCCTGGATCGACGACTGGAATTTCGCCAGCCAGCCCGGCGCCGCGAGCGCGTTGGCGGACATGCAGCTCAAGGCCAGCGGTGCGCAATTTGCCTACGACCTGCGCCTGACCTCCAGCCGCCCGCTGGTGCTGCAGGGCGACAACGGCTACAGCCGCAAATCCGACCAGGGCCAGGCGTCGTACTACTACAGCCAACCCTTTTTTACCGCCGATGGCAGCGTCAGCATCGACGGCAAGACGTATCAGGTCAGCGGCCCGGCGTGGCTCGACCGCGAATGGAGCAGCCAACCGTTGACCGCCAGTCAGACCGGTTGGGACTGGTTCTCCCTGCACCTGGACCGTGGCGAGCAGTTGATGCTGTTTCGTGTGCGGCAAACCGACGGCGCGTCCTACCTGACCGGCACTTGGATCGACCGCGAAGGCCACACCCAGACCCTGCACAACGCCGATATCCAACTGGCACCGCTGGACACAACAGCCATCGACGGACGCCAGATTCCCACACGCTGGTCGCTGAAGATTCCCAGCAAGCAGCTGGATATCACCACCCAGGCCGTCAACCCCAACGCCTGGATGAACCTGAGTATTCCGTATTGGGAAGGACCGGTGCGGTTTGAGGGTGGGGTGGGTTACCTGGAGATGACCGGTTATTAGGGTTGTTTCTGTAGGCCCAGTTTCTTCGTGAAGTAGGCAGCTTCCCAAATGCAATTCAGCCCACCTGCGCTTGTGTTCGGGGCGTAGGTGCTTGCTTATATTTCGACGCCATCTTCATTGCATCCCGGATGTAAGGCATGGCGCAGAGCTATATCAACGACCGCGCAACGGACTACAACAGCTTGAAATCCCGCCTGATGGGCGCTGCCCCGAGCCGACAACGTTCTGACCATTTTGATGTGCTGAACCGGCACCTGCGCCCCGGCCTGGTCGCGGCATCTGAATGAGGTGGCGCAGACCCTGGAGGACATCGAGCGGTTGCATCAGCGCTTGAAGGACGGTGCTTTGGACCGGGATGGTTTTATCCAACAGCGCCAGGCCCTGTTCCGGCGCCTGGATCTGCAACTGCAAGGCGCTGCACGGTTCGGCACGGGGTTGCAGGGCAGTGAGTCGTTGAAGAAGGTGCTGGGGATTTCGACCAACAGCTATCTGCATAAAGGCGAGATCGCGGGTATGCAAAGCGCATGCGCGAGATTGCGCAGATGTCCAAGTGGTTGGGAAACGGGACTTTCATGGGGATCGCGCTGGATGTGGGCGTGACCGGGCTGGAGATCAAGGAGGCGTGTGTGACGGGGCGGGAGGCGCAGTGCAGGAGGGCGAAGTATGTGGAGACGAGGAGGTTGGTGGGGGGAGTGGCTGGGGCGGCTGGAGCTGCGAGTTTTGGCGCTAAGCTGGGTCGGCGCGCATGCAACATTTTTTTAGGCATTGCGGCTAAAGGGCGTGGTGAACTGATCTGTAGCGTTATCGGAAGTGCTGCGGGTGGGTATGCGGGAGGCAATTTATTCGGCGATGGCGGAGCGTTTCTGGGGGGACAGATCCTGGAGGTCAATGGCGATTTGATATTCCAGCCAGAGGGGGCTTAGCCATGAGTTTTTTTCTTGCTTACACCATTGTGTGGTTTGTCGGGATGTTGGTTGTCGTGGGACTGATACTTTTTGCCGAATATACGAAGCTCGACCAGCTGGAGAGCTACTTCAGTGAAAACGCAGAGGTTCGAGGGGGCTAGTTTTTCCTACACGTATTTTTCCTTAAGGCCACATTCATCTGAAAAAATACTGTACATGCATCCAGTAATGTCCTACATTCCATCCCAGGTGACCGGATGTCACCTGACCTTCAGTTTTTAACTATGGATGGATAAAAAATGAAATCGAAAAAAGCCTTTATGCTGGGCGCGGCCATGGCGGCCTCCTGCTTCGTTTCGGCCTTCGCCCTGGCCGAGCAATACCCTTCGCAGCCCACCCCGAAACTGAGTGCACAGACGGCCAAGCAGGCTGCGGAAAAAGCCCTCAAGTCGGGCGGTACGCTCGAAGCCAAGCCCATCTCCGCGCAGTTGCAGCAAAAACTCAAGGCGGCGATGGCGGTCAAGGCGGCCGGAAAATCCAAGGCCGTGGCCAGTCAACCGGCAAAAACCACCACGGTTGCCACCGCTGACAGCGAACTGAAGAAACCCGCCCAGGACCAGCTGAAAACGGCGGTCGCCGAATTCGTGCCGCTGTTTCCGACGCTGGACGTCAATACCCTCTACACCATTACCGATGTGCAGACAGGCCAGGAGTTTCCCTACCACTTCAACCTGCCGCAAAGTGCTCGCGTATTGGTGCAACTGATTGACCAAAGTGCCGGTGCCAATATGTCGCTGAGCCTGTTCCGGGATGACGGCCAGGGCAATCCCCAACTGATCGGTACCTCCGACAACGCGGGCAATGCCGATGAATTCCTGGGGGGCGTGCTGCCGGCGGGGGATTATTACTGGTACATGGTGGCCAATGAGGCCACCGACGCGCAGTTCAGTTTTGGCGTGGCGGTGGACACCAACATCGATGCCTATGAACCCAACGACACCCCGCAAGCCTCGTTCGTGCTGCCCGACGCCCTGAACAAGGTGACGGGCAATCTCGACAACCCGGATGATGTCGACTACTTCGCCTTCCAGGCCACCCGTGGCCAAAACGTGGCGATGTCCCTGAGCGATGACAAAAAAGAGGTGAGTGACCAGTGGATCTTCGAGCGTCTGGAAGGTAACAACTGGGTCCAGGTACCGGTCGGCGATGACCTGGTTGCCTCCGGTCTGGCACCTGGCTATGTGGCGCAAGTGCGGGTACGTGCCAACCCTGGCGTCACCCAGGATCCGAGTGTCCAATACAACCTGACTCTGGGTTCGGCGCCGCAGTTGAAGAGTTTCGACGTGAAGGGCGACAACATTGTGCGGGTACCGGTGTCAGTGTTCCCTCTGGCAACGCAGACCGCGCGCACGTTGAACTGGTCGACCCAATGGGCCGACTCCACGGGCGTGCCGCTGCTGGGGGTAACGCCGGTGTTGCGCGTCGACAAACGCTTTGACGGTGCCGAGTTCCATTGGACCGACTTCAAGGCCACCACCAACAGTGCAGGCGCGACCCTGGCCAGCGCCTCCCTGGGTGAGTGCTTCGGCGACTACCGTGTGGTAATCCCGGACAGCAGCACCGGTGTGGCGTACAACTGGGACACCACCTTCAACTTCGGTGGCTGGCGCATCGAGCTGGATGAGTTCCAAGGTGTGGGAGTGGGCGGTGATAACGTCCCTTACGTGAGCCTGGGACACATCTGCACCCAGAACATCACACACTGATACATCGCGATAAATGAAAGGGGCAGCCGGAACCGGCTGCTCCTTTTTTTTCGTTTCGCCAACGCTCGTTTCGGCGACCGGCTCACCACCGGCGATCCCACATTTGTTCGGGACTGACCAACGGCCTCTTGCACCGGCCTGGTTTCCTTGCTAGTTTCTCGCAAAATGTTAACGATAACATTTGCTCTAAAAATAAAAACAAAACAGAGACCACGCCATGAAAATGCTCCCGAAAACCCTGTGTTTATTGGCTGTAAGCATCACCCTCGGCAACGCTGTACCGGCATTCGCCGACGCCCCCAAACCGATCCGCATCGGCGCGTCGTTCCAGGAAATCAACAACCCCTATTTCGTCACCATGAAAAACGCCCTGGAAGAAGCCGGCGCGAGCATCGGTGCGAAACTCATCATCACCGATGCCCGCCACGACGTGTCCAAGCAGGTCAGCGACGTGGAAGACATGTTGCAAAAAGGCATCGATATCCTGCTGATCAACCCCACTGATTCGGTAGGCGTGCAATCGGCCGTCAAGTCCGCTCACGCCGCCGGTGTCGTGGTGGTGGCGGTGGACGCCCAGGCCGAAGGCCCGCTGGATTCATTCGTCGGTTCGAAGAACTTCGACGCCGGTTTCCAGGCTTGTGAATACCTGGCCAGGCACATCGGCGACAAAGGCAATATCGCCATCCTCGACGGCATCGCCGTGGTGCCGATCCTGGAGCGCGTGCGCGGCTGCAAAGAGGCCGTGGCCAAGCACCCGGACATCAAGATCGTGAGCATCCAGAACGGCAAGCAGGAGCGTGACCAGGCGCTGACCGTCACCGAAAACATGCTGCAGGCCCAACCCGGCCTCAAGGGCATTTTCAGCGTGAACGACAACGGCTCCCTCGGTGCGCTTTCTGCCATTGAGGCCAGCGGCCTGGACGTGAAACTGGTCAGCGTCGACGGCGCGCCGGAAGCGATCAAGGCGATCCAGAAGCCCGGCAGCAAATTCATCGCCACCTCGGCCCAGTACCCCCGCGACCAGATCCGCCTGGCCCTGGGCATTGCCCTGGCGAAGAAGTGGGGCTCGCAAGTGCCCGCCACTATCCCGGTGGACATCACTCTGATCGACCAGGCCAAGGCCAAGGACTTCAGCTGGTAAACCGCCCAGGCCCCCCGGTATGCGTGGGGCCCTGGTCATCCTTCTGAGCGAGAGGTCGGCGGCATGAGCAGTCTTCTGAAGCTGGAAAATATCTGTAAGCGTTACCCGGGGGTGCAGGCCCTCAAGTCCATCAACCTGCAAGTCGAGCGCGGCGAGATCCATGCCTTGCTCGGCGAAAACGGCGCGGGTAAATCGACCCTGATGAAGATCCTCGGCGGCGTCGAGCATCAGGACGAAGGGCGCATCCTCATCGACGGTCAGGCGCAACGTTTCGCCACTTACCGCGACGCAATCGCTGCCGGGATCGGTATCGTGTTCCAGGAGTTCAGCCTGATTCCCTACCTCACGGCGGTGGAAAATATCTTCCTCGGCCATGAGCTGAGCAACCGCTTTGGCCTGCTGCGCAAACGCGAGATGGTCGAGGCCGCCGAGGCGTTGTTCCAGCGTCTGGGCGTGAGCATCGACCTGCATTGCGCGGTCAAGCATTTGAGCGTGGCCGAGCAGCAATTCGTCGAAATCGCCAAGGCCCTGGCCCTGGATGCGCGTTTGCTGGTGCTGGATGAACCCACCGCGACCCTGACACCCAGCGAGGCCGAACTGCTGTTCGAGATCATGCGTGAGCTCAAGCGCCAGGGCGTGGCGGTGATTTTTATCTCCCATCACCTGGAAGAGATTTTCCAGGTGTGCGACCGCATCAGCGTACTGCGCGACGGCGGCAACGTGGGCGTGACCGATGTGGCCGACAGCGATATCGACCGCCTGGTGGAAATGATGGTGGGCCGCCGCCTGGAATGCAGTTTCCCGCCCAAGTCCGGCACCGAACGCGGCCCGTTGTTGTTGGAGGTCAAGGACATCCAGCTCGTGCGCAACGGTCCGCATAACAGCTTTCAACTGCACAAGGGCGAGATCCTCGGCTTTGCCGGTCTGGTCGGCTCCGGCCGCACTGAGCTGGCCCTGGGCATGCTCGGCGCGCTGCCGTCGGTGAGCAAAGAGGTGTGGCTGCGTGGTGAAAAAATCCGCCTCGACGACCCGGCCCAGGCGCTGGCCCATGGCATCGGGCTGCTGCCGGAAAGCCGCAAGAGCGAAGGGCTGATCACTGATTTCAGCATTCGCGAAAATATCTCCCTGAACAACCTGCCCAAGTACCAGAACGCCGGTGGCCTGATCGACAAGGCCAAGGAGTGCGCCAGCGTCGAGGCGTTGATGAAGCAGCTGTCGATCAAGGCCCCGAGCGGCGAAAGCCGGGTGTTCAACCTCAGCGGCGGCAACCAGCAAAAGGTGGTGATTGCCCGCTGGATCAACCACCACTGCGACGTGCTGGTGTTCGACGAACCCACGCGCGGCATCGACGTGGGCGCCAAGGCACAGATCTACGCGCTGATGCGCAGCCTCACCGAACAGGGCTACGCGATCATCATGATTTCCTCCGAACTGCCCGAAGTCATCGGCATGTGCGACCGCGTCGCCGTGTTCCACAAGGGCGCGATCGTCAAGGTCCTGGAAGCGTCCGCCGTCAATCCTCAAGAGGTCATGCGCCATGCAACAGGGGGCTCAAGTGAATACGTCCATTAACCGCGCTGACACCGCGCGGCTGCGCCTGAACCTGGCGCGGCTGGTGCGCTCGCCGGCGTTCTATCCGTTCGTGGGACTGGTGGTGGTGACCCTGGTGATGATCCTGGCCAGCGACACGTTCCTGACCGCCAGCAACCTGACGAACATCGCGCGCCAGGTGTCGATCAACGCGATTATCGCGGTGGGCATGACCTGCGTGATCCTCACCGGTGGCATCGATTTGTCGGTGGGGCCGGTGATGGCGTTGTCCGGCACGCTGACGGCCGGGCTGATGGTCGCGGGGCTGCCGCCGGGGCTGGCGATAGGTGCCGGCATGCTGATCGGCGTGGCGTTCGGCATCGGCAACGGTCTGTTCGTGGCCTACCTGCACATGCCGCCGATCATCGTCACCCTGGCGACCATGGGCATCGCCCGTGGCCTGGGCCTGATGTACACCGACGGCTACCCGATTTCCGGGTTGCCGGACTGGTTTGCTTTTTTCGGTCGCGAAAGCGTGTTCGGCATCCAGGTGCCGATCCTGATCATGCTGATCACTTACCTGGCCGCCTATGTGCTGCTGCAACACACGCGCATCGGCCGCTATATCTACGCCATCGGCGGCAATGAAGAAGCCGTGCGCTTGTCCGGCGTACGCGCGGCGCGCTTCAAGTTGCTGGTGTACGGCATCAGCGGCCTGACCGCCGCGATTGCCGGGCTGGTGCTCACCTCACGCCTGATGAGCGGCCAGCCGAATGCCGGTGTGTCGTTCGAGTTGGATGCGATTGCCGCCGTGGTACTCGGTGGCGCGTCGATTGCCGGTGGGCGTGGGGTGATTGTCGGCACCTTGCTCGGTGCCATGCTGCTCGGGGTCTTGAATAACGGATTGAACATGCTCGGGGTGTCGCCCTACGTCCAGAGCGTGATCAAGGGCGGGATCATTTTGCTGGCGATTTTCATCAGCCGTCAGCGCCATAAATAAACTTCTCTCATACAGGCCAACCATCATGGACAAGCACACCCAAATGCAAGCCGTCGTCTGCCACGGCCCCAAAGACTACCGCCTGGAACGCATCGGCAAACCCCAGGCGCGGCCCAATGAACTGGTGATCCGCATCGCCGCGTGCGGTATCTGCGCCAGTGACTGCAAGTGCCACTCGGGCGCGGCGATGTTCTGGGGCGGCGACAACCCCTGGGTCAAGGCGCCGGTGGTACCGGGCCACGAGTTTTTCGGTTATGTGGAGCAAGTGGGCGAGGGCGCCGAGGAGCACTTCGAGGTACAGGTGGGCGACAAGGTTATCGCCGAGCAGATCGTGCCGTGCGGCAAGTGTCGTTTCTGCAAGTCGGGTAAGTATTGGATGTGTGAAGTGCACAACATCTTCGGCTTCCAGCGTGAAGTGGCCGAAGGCGGCATGGCGCAGTACATGCGCATTCCCAAGACCGCCATTGTGCACAAGATTCCCGCGTCGGTGTCGCTGGAAGACTCGGCGCTGGTGGAGCCGATGGCCTGCTCGATCCACACCGTCAACCGCGGCGATATCCAGCTTGACGACGTGGTGGTGATCGCCGGTGCGGGCACCCTTGGGCTGTGCATGGTGCAGGTCGCGGCGCTCAAAACGCCGAAGAAACTGGTGGTGATCGACATGGTCGATGAGCGCCTGGAGCTGGCGAAAAAATTCGGCGCCGACGTGGTGATCAACCCGGCGCGGGACAACGCCCGCGAGATGATCAATGGCCTTACCGACCATTACGGCTGCGACGTCTACATCGAAACCACCGGCGTGCCGGCCGGCGTCACCCAGGGCCTGGATCTGATCCGCAAGCTTGGTCGGTTTGTCGAGTTCAGTGTGTTCGGTGCCGAGACCAGCGTGGACTGGTCGATCATCGGCGACCGCAAGGAGCTGGACGTGCGTGGCGCCCACCTCGGCCCCTACTGCTACCCGATTGCCATCGACCTGTTCGAGCGCGGACTGGTCACCTCCAAGGGCATCGTCACCCATGATTTCCCGCTGGATGATTTTGCCGAAGCCTTTGAGCTGGCCAATTCGACCAAGTCGATCAAGGTGTTGTTGAAGCCGGTGCTGCCATCCCAGGAGTAGCAGCATGAACTACGTGATGGGTGTGGACATAGGAACCCAGAGTACCAAGGCGCTGCTGGTGGATGCTCAAGGCACGATCATTGCCCAGCACCGCCAGGGGTATAGCGTGGATACCCCCAAGGTGCGCTGGGCCGAGCAATGGCCGCAGGTCTGGCTGGATGCGGTCGAGAACTGCGTGGCGCAGTGCATGGTTAAGGCCGGAGTGGCCAAAGACCAGGTCCAGGCGCTGTGCATCAGCAGCCTGTATGGCGGTTCGGGCATCGCAGTGGATGGGCAGATGACGCCCTTGCACCCCTGCCTGATCTGGATGGACCGCCGCGCCGGCGAGCAGGTGGCGTGGGTGCGCGAGCATGTCGACCTGGATCGTTTGTTCACGATCACCGGCAACTCGGTGGACAGTTATTACGGTTTCACCAAGATGCTCTGGCTCAAGCAGCACCAGCCCGCGGTCTGGGCGAAAACCCGCTACTTGCTGCCGCCCAACAGCTATATCAACTGGTGCCTCACGGGTGAGCTGGCGGTGGACCATAGCAGCGCCGGCAATATCGGCGGGGTCTACGATATGGCGGCGCGGGGGTGGTCCGAAACAATGCTTGCGGCGCTGGATATACCGTTGGCGATGATGCCGCAGCGACTGCTGTATTGCGGTGAAGTCGTCGGTGGTTTGCTTGAAGACTGGGCTACGCGCCTGGGCTTGCAGGCGGGCATGCCGGTGCTTGCCGGTGGCGTGGACGCGGCCATGGCAACGCTGGCAGCCGGCGTCACGCAGCCGGGTAACCATGTGGCGATGATCGGCACCAGTATGTGCTGGGGCTACCTGAACCAGCGGGTGGATGCGCACCACGGCTTGGTCAGCATGCCCCATGTCTACAACGGCCACCGGGACCTGTACATCTTCGGCGGCGCGATCACCGCCGGGGCGTCGGTGAGCTGGTTTCGCGAACAGTTCTGCCAGGCCGAGGAACAACAGGCCAAGGCCAGCGGCCAGGACAGCCTGGTACTGCTGGAACAGAGCGCGATGAACATTCCGGCGGGCAGCGAAGGGGTGTTGTTCCTGCCGTACCTGATGGGCGAGCGCAGCCCGGTATGGGACGACCGCGCCAGCGGCAGTTTTGTCGGGCTGAACCTGTATCACAGCCGTATCCACCTGTACCGTGCGGTATTGGAGGGGGTGAGTTTTGCCCTGCGCCATAACATCGAGGCGGGTACTCGTGGCGCGCACTCGTTGGACCCGCGCTTGATCGTGGTAGGGGGCGCAAGCCATTCGGATTTGTGGATGCAGATCATCGCGGACGTCACGCGGTTACCGGTGTACACCATTGTCCAGGAAGTCGAGGCCGCCTTGGGCGCGGCGTTGTTGGCGGCGCATACGGTGGGGTTGGTGAGTGATGGGGCAATGGACAAAGGGTGGGTGCACCTGGCGTTGCGGGCTGAGCCCAAAGCGGAAAACGTCGAGGCGTATGACCGGGTGTTCGCCGAGTATTTGAAACTGTACCCGGCCCTGAGACCGATCATGCACAACCTGCAAGCCACCTGAATCAACACGGTCCAAAAATGTGGGAGCGGGCTTGCTCACTCCCACAGGGGATCTTTATCGCCTAGGGAATAGTGATCATGAACGCAGTCTTCAACTTCACCCACCAACGCATTCTCGTCACTGGCGCCAGCAGTGGCATCGGCCGCGAAATTGCCCGGCAACTGATCGCCAGCGGTGCCGAAGTTTTTGCCCTCGGCCGCGACGCCAATTCCCTGTCGCAACTGGGCTGCCACACCCTGTGCCTGGACATCGCCGACAGCACCGCCCTCGACAACGCCCTGCAAAACTTGCCGCCGTTGCACGGCCTGGTTAACTGCGCGGGCATCTCGCGCCTGGAGCCCGCCGCCTCCATCAGTGCAGAAGCCTTTGATCAGGTCATGCAGGTCAACGCCCGCGCCGCCGCCCAGGTGGCCAGTCGTGTGGCGGCCAAAATGATCGAAGCGAACATCGCCGGCAGCATTGTCAACATCTCCAGCCAAGCCTCGTTGGTCGCGCTGGACGACCACCTCAGCTACTGCGCCTCCAAGGCGGCACTGGATTCGATCACCCGTGTGCAGTGCGCCGAATGGGGCCGCTTTGGCATTCGCGTGAACAGCGTCAACCCCACGGTGACGCTCACGCCGATGGCCACCATGGCCTGGTCCGACCCGGCCAGGCGTGATCCTGCATTGGCGGCAATCCCCCTGGGACGCTTTGCCGAGACCGTGGAAGTGGCGTTACCCGTGCTGTTCCTGCTCAGCGATGCCGCCAGCATGATCAGCGGCGTGAGTCTGCCGATCGACGGTGGCTACACCAGCCGCTAGCCGTTCTCCAACTTGCCGGCGATCACCGCCTTGTCCCGTGGTTTGTGCGGGTCTTCCAGGCGGTCGAGCAGCAGCCGTACCGCGCTGCTGCCGGCCAGCGAGGCGTCGTGGGCCACGCACGCAATCGGTACGCCGAAGATATCGGCGAAGGGCAGGCGGTCGATGCCGCAGATGGTCAGGCTGTCATGGGGGATGTTGTGCATGCGCAGGGCGCGCAGGGCACCCAGGGTGATCAACTGGTTGAAACCCATGATCGCATCCGGCGCCGAGTGTTCGGCGAGGTAGTCGAGGGTGTGCAGGTAAGAGGGCATCAGCGTGTAGTCGCCGGCTTGCACCTGCACTTGCACCTGCGGGTGTTCGGCCAGTACTTCACGCAGGCCCTTGAGGCGTTCGACGGTGATGCGCGAATGCTCGGGGCCGGTCAGTACCAGCAGGCGCTTGAGATCGGGCGTTTGGCGCAGCAGGTAATGTGCAGCCTGGATGCCGCTGTGGTAGTTGTCGAGCACCACGCGGCTGAACGGGCTGTCGTGGATCGTGCGATCGAGCAGTACCACCGGGGTCTTGCCGTTGCCCAGGCGCTCCAGGTAATCGGGTTGGTAGCTCGGCTCGTCGGAGACCGGCGACAGGATGATCCCCGCCACGCGGTAGCCCAGCAGGGTATCGACCGCCTTGCTTTCCAACTCCTCCAGCTCATCGGTGTCCACCAGCATGATGGTGTAGCCGTGCTGTTTGGCCTCGCGGGAAATCGCCTTGATCATCTCGCTGTAGAACGGGTTGTCCACTGACGCGGTGATCACGCCGATGATCAGGCTTTCACTGCGCTTGAGCCCGCGGGCGAAGGCGTTGGGCACGTAGTCGAGTTCGCGTGCTACGTCGAGAATGCGCGCCAGGGTGGCCGGTTTGACCAGGTCAGGTTTGCTCAACGCCCGGGACACGGTGATGGTGGTCATGCCGACGCGTTTGGCGATGTCGCTGATGGTGACGGACTTTTTCTTGTTCATCGGTAAGGCTGCGAGAGGACACACCCGCAGGCTAGCATGCGCGGCGACATACGGTGATTCAAATCAGCGGGTCCCAGCGCTGCGACCAGTCACTCTCGGCCTTGACCACTTCACGCAGCAGCCCCAGCGCCTGTTGCAACACCGCCGAATCCCGCGCCCGTGAGTACACCAGGAACGTCGGGAAACTGAACTCAGGGGCCTTGGGCACGCGCTGCATCACGCCGCTGTCCAGGTAGCTTTGCACCACGCGTGTGCGGAAATAGCCCGCACCGCCCTGTTCGAGGATGTACTGCAACGCCAGCGGCCCGAGGTTGAAACTCACCGCAGCGCGAGCCCTGTCGGGCAGGGCGGCGTCGTGCTGCTGGCGGAAACCCGGGCCCCAGTCGATGTAGACGTACGGGTCCGGTTTGCTCACCAACTGCACCAGGATCAGCTTTTCTTCCAGCACCTGCTCCACCTGCAACCCCGGCCAGTACTGCGGCTGGAACACCAGCGCCGCATCGAGTACGCCGAGCTCCAGTTGCCGCAGCAGGTATTCACCTTCACGCACTTCGGTACGCAGGGCATGCCCGGGAATCTGTTCGCGCAGGGCCCGGGCCCAACCGAGCATCAGCGGGTTGCACAGGCTGACTTCACCGCCGATATGCAGCACATTGCGATAGCCGTCGGGCAACGGCAGGTCGCGGCGCGCGGCTTCCCAGGTTTGCAGCAACTGGTTGGCGTACGCCACAAATGCCTCGCCATCGGCGGTCAGGCGCGCACCAGCGCGGTTGCGCACGAACAGCGTACAGCCCAGCTGGTTTTCCAGGTTTTTGACGCGTGCGGTGATGGCGGTCTGGGTGACGTGCAATTTCTCGGCGGCGGCGGCCAGGCTGCCGCAGCGGGAAATTTCCAGGAAGGTGCGTGCCAGTTCGATGTCCATGAAGCCCCCGGGGATGAATGCGGACATTGTAGAGGCAGGGGATTGGAATGCGGTCAGAAAATGTGGGAAGGAGCAAGCTCCTCCCCACAATTGGATCTACGGTGTTGGGGTGATCGGTGTCTGTAAGTGCCGGGTCGGAAACGCCTTGGCATACACCCGGCACACTCGCAACACGTGCTCATCGGCAAACCGCGCGCCCACCACATGCAACCCCACCGGCAAACCATTCGCCGCCAAGCCGCACGGCACCGACGCTGCCGGCTGCTGGGTGAGATTGAAGGGGTAGGTGAACGGCGTCCACTCGGTCCATTCCTGCATCCCGGAACCGGGCGGTACGTTGTGCCCGGCCTCGAACGCGGTGATCGGCATCATCGGCGACACCAGCACGTCGTAGTGCTCGTGGAACGCTGCCATCCGGGCCACCAGTGCAGCGCGGGCTTCGAGGGCCGCGTTGAAGTCATCCAGGCTCAACCGCTCGCCACGCTGGGCAATGCGCAGCAGCCCAGGGTCCAGCAGCTGTTTCTGCGCGTCGCTCATGGATCCGGTCAGGCGTGCCGCGCCCGCCGCCCACAAGGTGCTGAACACCTCCAGCGGGTCGCTGAAACCAGGGTCGATCTGCTCGACATGGGCACCCAACTGCACCAGGCCTTCGACTGCCTGGGCGACTACCCTGGCCACCTGCGGGTCGACATCCACGTAGCCAAACGTTGGGCTGTAGGCCACGCGCAGGCCTTTCAAATCCGTCTGCGGCGTGAGCCATGGGGTGGTCCTCGGCGCACCGATCAGGCCATCCCGCGCATCCGGTTGTGCGACGGCTTGCAGCATCAACACGCTGTCTTCCACGGTGCGGGTCATCGGCCCCAGGTGCGAGAGGATGGTCATCGAACTGGCCGGCCATTGCGGCACGTAGCCGAACGTCGGCTTGATCCCGAAGGTGCCGGTAAACGCGCAGGGGATGCGGATCGAGCCGCCGGCATCGCTGCCCTGGTGCAGCACACCCAGGTTCAACGCGGCTGCCGCGCCCGCACCGCCGGATGAGCCGCCCGCGGTGGTGCGGGTGTCCCACGGGTTGCGCGTGATGCCGTACAGCGGGTTGTCGGTGACGCCTTTCCAGCCGAACTCCGGGGTGGTGGTCTTGCCCAGCAGCACCGCGCCGGCCTTGCGCATAAAGGCCGGGAAGGGCGCGTCGGCGTCCCACGGCCCCTCGGCCGACGAGGTGCGTGAGCCCTTGCGGGTGGGCATGCCGATCGTCAGCGTCAGGTCTTTGATCGATGCGGGCACGCCATCCAGGGCACCGCAGGGCTCACCCTTCAACCAGCGTTGCTCCGACGCCCGCGCGGCGCGCAGCGCACCCTCGGGGTCCACATGGCAGTAGGCGTTGACCACCGGGTTGTAGCGCTCGATACGCAGCAGCGCATCTTCGGCGACGTCCACCGGCGATAAGGTCTTGTTACGGAAATGCTCCAGCAGTTGCACCGCTGTCAGTTGGCCCATCTCACTCATGCCCTGTCTCCCTGCGCAGCATTGACCATGGCGCGCAGCAATACCGCGCAACCGGCCGCCAGGTCATCCGGCGCGGCGTTCTCGATTTCGTTGTGGCTGATGCCGCCTTCGCACGGCACAAAGATCATTCCGGCCGGGCCCAGTTCGGCGACGAAAATCGCGTCATGCCCGGCGCCGCTGACGATGTCCATATGGCTCAAACCCAAGGCCTGGGCACCCTCGCGCACGGCAGTGACGCAGGCCGGGTTGAAATCCAGCGGTGGGAAATCGGCGGTGGGCGTCAGTTCGAAGATCAACCCGTGCCGGGCGGCTGTGGTTTCGATCACGTCGCACACTTCATCGACCATGGCTTGCAGCTTATCGGCATGCAGGTGGCGCAGGTCGATGGTCATGTGCACCTGGCCGGGAATCACATTGCGCGAGCCCGGGTGCAGGCTCAGGCAGCCGACGGTGCCGCAGGCGTGAGGTTGTTGCTGATGAGCGATGCGGTTGACCGCGCTGACCACCTCGGCGGCGCCGACCAGGGCGTCCTTGCGCAGGTGCATGGGCGTCGGGCCGGCGTGGGCTTCCACGCCGGTGAGGGTCAGGTCGAACCACTTCTGGCCCAGGCAACCCATCACCACGCCAATGGTGGTGGCCTGGTCTTCCAGCACCGGGCCTTGCTCGATATGCGCTTCGAAATACGCGCCGACCGGGTGGCCCAACACCGCGCGCGAACCGGCATAGCCGATGCGCTGCAATTCAGCGCCCACCGACAGGCCCTGGTCGTCGCGTTTGTCGAGGGTATCCTGCAAGTCGAACTTACCGGCAAATACCCCGGAGCCCATCATGCACGGCGGGAAACGCGAGCCTTCTTCGTTGGTCCACACCACCACTTCGAGCGGCGCTTCGGTCTCGATCTTCAAGTCATTGAGGGTCCGTATCACTTCCAGCCCGGCCATCACGCCGTAGCAACCATCGAACTTGCCACCGGTGGGCTGGGTGTCGATATGGCTGCCGGTCATCACCGGCGGCAGGGCCGGATTGCGCCCAGGGCGACGGGCGAAAATATTGCCGATAGCGTCGACACTGACGCTGCACCCGGCTGCCTCGCACCACTGTACAAACAGATCACGGGCCTGGCGGTCCAGGTCGGTGAGGGCCAGGCGGCACACGCCGCCCTTGACCGTGGCGCCCAGTTGCGCCAGGTCCATCAGCGATTGCCACAGGCGGTCGCGGTTGATCAGCGGGGCGTTGCTCTGGAGCGGTTGCGCAAAACTGTTCATCTGCAATCTCCCGTCAGGCGCTCAGCGCCAGGTAGCGGTTCTTGATCGTCGGGTCGGCGCGGAAGGCGGCGGCGCTGCCCTCGTAGACCACGCGGCCCTGTTCGAGGACGTAATGGCGGTCGGCGAGCTTGTCGCAGACCATCAGGTTCTGTTCCACCAGCAGCACCGGCAGGCCGTCGTCCTTGACCTTGCGCAGGATCTTCACCAGCTCGTCGACGATCACCGGGGCCAGGCCTTCGGTGGGTTCGTCGAGGATCAACAGTTTTGGATCATTGAGCAGGGCGCGGGCGATGGCGAGCATCTGTTGCTCGCCGCCGGAGAGCGCATGGCCGGCGTTCTTGCGCCGCTCCTTGAGGCGCGGGAACATGCCGTACACGTCTTCGAGCTGCCAGCGGCTGGTCTTGCGGACGGCGATGCGCAGGTTTTCCTCGACGCTCAGCAGGCGGAAGATCCCGCGATTCTCCGGCACCAGCGCCAGGCCCTGGCGGGCGATCTCAAAAATCTTCCGACCCACCAGTGCCTGGCCGTTGAAATGGATCTGCCCTTGGCGCGGACAAATAATCCCAAGGATGCTGCGCAGGGTGGTGGTCTTGCCGGCACCGTTGCGCCCGAGCAGGGTCACCAGTTCGCCGGGGTTGACGCTCAGCGACACGCCTTCAAGCACGTGGCTCTTGTCGTAGTAGGAATGGATATTCTCGACGATCAGCATCAGGCGGCCTCCCCAAGATAAGCACTGCGCACGCGTTCATCGGCACGCACGAACTCCGGCGTGCCTTCCACCAGGATCTGCCCGTGGCTCATCACCGTGATGCGTTGGCTGATGGACATGACGATGCTCATGTTGTGTTCGATCAACAGCACCGTGTGGTCGCGGCCGAGGTCGCTGATCAGTTGGGTCATGATCGGGATGTCATCGATGCCCATGCCCGAGGTGGGCTCGTCGAGCATCAACAGTTTCGGCTTGGAGCAGATCGACATGCCCACCTCCAGCACCCGTTGCTGGCCGTGGGACAACTCGCCGGCCAGCGTCTCGGCGCGGGCGGTAAGTTGCAGGCGTTCGAGCACCTGGTCGGCCATCTCCAGATGTTCGCGCTTGCTGTCCACGCGGCGCCAGAAATTCAGCGCACGTGCACCGTCGCGGCCCTGGGCAGCGAGGCGCAGGTTCTCGCGCACGCTGAGGTTCTGGAACAGGCTGGTGAGCTGGAACGAGCGCGCCATGCCCAGGCCGACGCGGCCGTGGGCCGGCTTGCGCATCAGGTTCCTGCCGTCGAAATGAATCGCCCCGGCCGTGGCCTGGCGTTCACCGGTCAGGCAGTGGAACAGGCTGGTCTTGCCCGCGCCGTTGGGACCGATGATGGTGTGGATGGTGCCGGCTTCGACCTTGAGGTTCACGCCGTTCACTGCCCGGAACGCGCCATAGGCCAGTTCCAGGTCTTGGGTTTCCAGCAGGATGCTCATAGCCCTTCCTCCTTGGCGACGACGTCTGCCTTGCGACTGCCGCGCACGCGCTCGAACAACGCGGCCAGGCCGCCCCACAAACCGCCGCGCATGAAGATCACCACCAGGATCAAAATCACCCCCAGCAACATCAGCCAGCGCGGCCACAGGTCGGAGAGAAAATCCCCCAGCAGTACGATGGAACCGGCACCCAGCAACGAGCCGAACAGCGAACCGGTGCCGCCGACAATGGTCATGATCAGGATGTTCTCGGACATCGCCAGGTCGATATTCGACAGCGGTACAAAGTGCAGCAGCATGGCGTACAGCGCCCCGGCAATCCCGGTGACTGCGCCGGACAGCACGAACACCAGGATCTTGAAATGCCGCGTGTCGTAGCCGATGGCCGAGGCGCGGGTTTCGTTTTCGCGGATGGCCATCAGCGTGCTGCCGAACGGCGAGGCGATCACCCGGCGTGCGCCAACGAAGATCAACAGGAACAGCACCGCGACAAAGCCATAGAACGCACGGGCGTCGGCCAGGGACAGCAGCACGGTGTCACCGAGGCGAATCTCGGGGCGTGGCACGCTGAGCAGGCCGTTGTCGCCGCCGGTCCAGTCGCTCAAGGTGTAGGCGACGAAGTAGGCCATCTGGCTGAACGCCAACGTGAGCATCACGAAGTAGATGCCGGTGCGTCGGATCGCCAGGGCGCCCACCAGCAGGGCCAGGAAACCACCGGCGACGGCAGCGCCGAGCAACGCGGTGAACAAACCCAGTTGCAGGTGGATCATCAGCAGCGCCGCGCAGTAGGCGCCGGCACCAAAGAAGATGCCTTGGCCGAATGACAGCAGCCCGGTGTAGCCCAGCAACAGGTTGCAGGCCAGGGCCGCCATGGCGAAGATCAGGATCTCGGTGGCCAGGGTCGCCGAGGGCAATATCAAGGGCAGGCCGATCAGCACCGCCACTACCCACAGCAACATGGCGCGCGATTGCGTTTTGGCAAACGGCAGGGGATTTTTCTCGCTCATGTCAGGCTCTCCCAAACAGGCCGTAAGGACGCACCAGAATCACCACGGCCATGGCGCCGTAGATCATCAGGCTCGCGCCTTGGGGCCAGAGTGTGGTCATCAGGCTTTGCACCACGCCCACCAGTAAACCGCCGACCAGTGCACCGCTGAACGAGCCCATGCCGCCGATCACCACCACCACGAAGGCGATGCCGAGAATCTCCGGGCCCACGAACGGCTGGGCGCCGCGCAACGGCGCGAACAGCACACCGGCCATGCCGGCCAGGCCGACGCCGAGGGCGAAGGTCATGGAGAACAGGCGGAAGATATTCGTGCCGAGCAGCGACACGGTCTCGGTGCTTTCACTGCCGGCGCGCACCAGGGCGCCAAAGCGCGTGCGCTCCAGCAGCAGCCACAGGCCCAGGCCAACCAACCCGGAAAACACAATCAGGAACAGCCGGTAGTACGGGTAGACGAAATCACCCACCACCAGCACGCCGCGCAGCAGTTCCGGCACGGCGACGCTTTTGCCCACCGGGCCCCAGATCATCACGCTGGCTTCCTGGATGATCAGCGCGATGCCCAGCGTGACCAGGATCTGGAACATGTGCGGCAAGTGATAGATCCGCTGGATCAATACACGCTCGATCACCCAGGCCAACGCGGCCACCACCAGCGGCGCAATCAACAGCGCCAGCCAGAAGCTGCCGGTGAGGCTCACGGCGGTGTAGCAGATGTAGGCGCCCAGCAGGAAGAACGCGCCGTGGGCGAAGTTGACGAAGTTGAGCAGGCCGAAAATGATCGTCAGCCCGACCGCGATCAGGAAGTAGATCATCCCCAATCCAAGGCCGTTGAGTATCTGGAACAGGTAAAGATTAAGCATGCAGAAACCCTCGAACAGGTGGCCGCCGGGGCGGCCCTGCCGTGTACAACCGGTGAAGTTTTAGCGGATCAGGCGAGCGTACAGCCCGTGGCTTCCACCGGCGGGAATGACTGGCCGGCGTTGAGCACCTTGGCCAGGTCATCCTTGTCGGCCATGTCGCCGGCGGCCTTGCCGACCAGCAGGTAGTAGTCCTTGATCACCTGGTGGTCGCCGGCGCGAATCGACTCTTTGCCGGTGGGGCCTTCGAAACTCAGGCCCTGCATGGCCTTGGCCACGGTCGGCCCGTCGAAGCTGCCGGTGGCGATGATGGTGTCGAGCATGACTTTGGTGCTGATGTAGTCGGCGGCCAACGGGTAGGTGGGGTTGATGCCGTACTTGGCCTGGGTCAGCTTGACCAGCTCGCGGTTGAGCGGGGTGTCGACCTGATGCCAGTACTGCGCGCCGAGGTACACGCCTTCGAGGATGTCGCTGCCCAGTTCCTGGAACTGGTCGAGTCCGGCGGACCACACCAACAGCACTTTCATGCGCTCCTTGATGCCGAAGTTCACCGCCTGGCGCAGGGTGTTGGACGATTGGCTGCCAAAGTTGAGCAACACCAGCACATCCGGCTTGGTGGAAATGGCATTGGTGAGGTAGCCGGAGAATTCCTGTTCCTGCAGCGAGTGGTAGCTGTTGCCGACGTGTTCCAGGCCGTGTTCCTTGAGCACGTTTCTGGCGCCTTCGAGCAGCGCTTCGCCGAACACATATTGTGGCGTGATGGTGTACCAGCGCTTGGCGTCCGGCAGCAGTTTGATCAGCGGCACCATGGTTTCGCGGATGGCGCCGTAGGTAGGCACCGACCAGCGGAACGTGGCGTGGTTGCAGTCTTTGCCGGTGACTTCATCGGCCCCGACCGGGGTCATGAATACACCGCCGACCTTGTCGACTTCCTTGGCCACCGCCAGCGCCGACGACGACAGCGTGCAGCCCTGGAAGAACCGCGCGCCGTCCTGCTGGATTGCCTCCTGTACCTTGCGTACGGCTTTGCCGGCGTTGCCCTCGGTGTCGATGACCTTGTAGTTCAATGGGCGGCCCAGGAGCTCGGTGTGTTGTGCCACCGCCAGGCGCGAACCCATGTCGGCAAACTTGCCATAGCTGGCAAAGGCGCCGGACATGGACTTGAGGCCGTAAAAGGTAAAGGGCTCGGCGGCGAATGCGGACCGTACGCTCAGCGGAAGGCTGAGGGCGGCGGCCGCAGTAAGACTGGCTTTCAATAACGTACGACGCTGCATGGGGTGACTCCCTGGTTTAGTTATTGGCAGGAGTAGCAATGGCGATACGGTGGAGCAGGGCCTGTGGGCAGGCCTGTTATTGGGGTAACGCAATGTGCGGTTTGTAATGCAGTCAACTGTGGGAGGGGGTGTTCTTAAGAGTGATCGAACTCCAGTAGAAAGTGCGGGCTGACCTGGCCTTCCAGCGCGGTCATATGGTGTTCGGCGTCGCACATATGTTCATGCATCAGGCTGCGTACCGCGCCCTCATCCCCGGCGCGAAAGGCGCTCAGCAGTTGCTTGTGATAGTCGAGGTTGGCGGCGTCGAACTGCTTGCGCTTGGGCTTGTAGGCTTTTTTCAGCACCACCAGGTCGCGCAGCAGATCGTTGAGAAACTGCGCCATAAAGCTCAGCAACGGGTTGGGGCAGGCCTTGGCCAGCAGGTTATGAAACTCCAGTTCCGCCAGGCGTTGCTCGCGCTGGCCGGCTTCGCTGTCTTCGGGAGCGCTGCAGAAATCCACGTTGTCCTGCAGGGCCTGGTAGTCGTCTTCACTCAGGCGCCCGAGCACTGACACCGCCAGCTCCACTTCGATGACCTTGCGCAATTGGTACACCTGCTCGCCATCCAGGTGCTGAAAGTGCAGGTAGTTACGCAGGGCACGGCTGGCGGGTTCAGTGCCGGCCTGGTTCAGGTAGGCACCGCCGCTGGGGCCGGTGCGGGTACTCACCAGCCCCTCGACCTCCAGGGCCTTGAGCGCTTCACGGGCCGAGCCCTTGGAGCACTGGAAGCTTTCCATCAGCTCACGCTCGGTGGGCAGGCGGTCGCCGGGCTTCAAGGCGTCGGTGACGATGGAGCGCTTGACCGACTCGACAATCACGTCGGACAGCTTCTGGCGTTTGCGGCGTAGCGGGCGAGTCAGCATGGGGTCGATTTATCGTATTAATGCGGATAAATAGCACTTAATAACGATTGAGACGGAGCGTCAACGCAGGGTGTCGTTTTCGGCGGCAACAGGTCGTAAATGACGCCCTACTCCCAATTACCCGAATCCAGGCAGCGCGTAGAAGGGGGTGGTTGCTTGCCATAGGCCAGGAAGTCGCCGACCCACTGGCTGACGCAGCCGCTGGTCCCCGTCTGAGCCGCCTCCTTGAGGTGCAGCTGTTCGACCAAGGGTGCGGCCTTTTCTCCGTATGGGGCATTGACCAGGACCATGCGCGCGACGCGTTCCGGATACAGCGTCCCGTAGCGGTTGCCCAGCCGCGAGGCGTCAGCATTGCCCAGGTAAAGCAGTTGCGCATCGCCCAGTTGGGCACGTACGAACTCCATGTCCCGTGCGGCCTGTTCGACGCTTTTGTCGTGCTTGAGGTCGCGGGGGCTGAGTTCGATGACGTCATAGTAATTGAGCAGCCTGCGGTAAGCCTGAGTGGAGTAGTCGCCCCAGCGGCTGGCCAACTGAATGGCGAAGGTGCCGCCGGTGTTGCTTCTCGAGGCGTTGCCGGCCTGGGCGAAGACCAGGCCGGCGCGGTTCAGCGGCTCGCGGGCGCCCACACGGGTCAGGTAGAGACGGATGCTGCCTTGACGCGGCGCCGCGTAATTGCGCGGTACGGTCACGATGCCACACTGGGTGCGCGACAGCACCTCGGGGTCCAGCCGTTCGGCGGCGGGAAGGGGGCAGTCGAGCAGCCAATCAATGGCGGTGGGTTTGATCAGTGGCTCTGCCTGGCCAAGGTTTGCCATCAACCAGAAACAGCCGCACGCGAGGTATTTTGCAACATTCATCCAGTGGTCCCTGGCAGCCGTGTGATAGCGGCATTTTTTACCAAGGAACCTGGGGCGAAGAATGTAGGGGCGGTAGACGACTCGTGTACGAAATTGGAGTTTTGTTTATCAGATTTTGGTTTTCCAACCGCCGCCCAATGCCTTGTACAGCGCGATGCTGGCCTGCAGGCGCGACAGTCGCAATTGCACGTTCAAGTCCTGGGCGGCATACAGGGTGCGCTGGGTTTCCAGCACCGTGAGCAAGTCTTCGGCACCCGCCTGGTAGCGGCTTTCGGCGATCTGGAAGGCGGTTTGGGCCTGTTGCAGTTCTTCCGTTTGCCATTGGCGCTGCTGGTCCAGGCGCGTGATGCTGCTGAGGGCTTTTTCCACATCGGCAAAGCCATTGATGATCGCGCCTCGGTAGGTTTGCAACAGCTCATCCTGGCGGGCGCGCGCTTTGTCGCGCTCGGCGCTTAAACGGCCGTTGTTGAAGATCGGCCCGACCAGGCCGGCCGTCAGTGTGTAGTAGGGGCTGCGCAGGACGTCCAGGGCCTTGTAGGCGTCGGAGCCGAGTGTGGCGCCGAGGGTCAGGGCCGGCAGCATGGCGGCGCGGGCCACGGTGACGTCCGCCTGGGCTGCCGCCAGTTGGGCCTCGGCCTTGGCGATGTCCGGCCGGCGGCTGAGCAGCTGGCTGGGCATGCCGGCACCGATGGTTGGCCAGGTCAGGTCCTGGAAAGGTTCGGCGCCCAGGTCCAGGGCCTGAACCGGCTGGCCGAGGAGGGCGGCAAGGGTGATCTGGGATTCTTCGGCCAGTTGTTGAATCAACGGCAGTTGGCGTTGCTGGCTGGCCACCAGGCTTTTCTGCTGGGCCAGTTCCAGGGCCGTGGCGGAGCCTGCGTCGTAGCGGGTCTGCACCAGGTCGAGCACGTTACGCGCATTGGCCAGGTTCAACTCGGCGATCTGCTGGCGCTGGCGGGCCGCGAGGGTTTGCGCGTAGCGGTCGGCTACGCTGCTGAGCAAGGTCAGCTCCACGGTGGCCTGGTCGAACTCGCTGGCGCGCAGGCTGTGCAGGGCGCTGTCACGGGCAGCGGCGCGGCCGCCCCAGAAGTCCACCTCATAACTGGCGGTAAGGTTGACACCGAAATTGTCGACGGCGTCATCGCTTTGCGAGGCGTCCAGGTCCGGTCCGCCCGGGCCGTGCAGCAGTTTCTGGTGGCTGGTGGCGAGGTTGAACTTCACCTCGGGCAACAGTGGCGCCCCGGCAATCACCGCACTGGCCTGGGCCTGGCGCACGCGTGCCATGGCGGCGGCCACGTCGAAGCTGTCACGCCGGGCCTGGTCGACCAGCCTGTTCAACCGTGGGCTGCCGAACTGCGTCCACCAGCGCTGGTTGGTGGCCTGGGCGGCGTCGCGCTCGGCGAACTGCCAGGCGGCCGGCGGCGCGATACCGCTGTCCACGGCGGACGGGTCACCGGCGCAGGCCGTGAGCAGCAGGCACAGGCCGAGTGCGGGCAGGTGCGCGGGGATGGATCGTTTATTCACTGGTCAACGCCTTAACCGGATCGAGCCGGGCAGCTTTACGGGCCGGCATGAAGCCGAATACGACGCCGGTGACCAACGCGCAACCGAATGCGCCAAGCACCGCCACCAGGGAAAACTGCACCGCCACCTGGGCCAGCACCAGCACGCCGCCCACCAGCAGGGCCAGGGCAATGCCACACAGGCCGCCGACCACCGACAGCATCACCGCCTCGGTCAGGAACTGGCGCAGGATGTCGCGCTGGCGCGCGCCGGTGGCCATGCGGATGCCGATCTCGCGGGTGCGTTCGCGCACGGTCATCAGCATGATGTTCATCACGCCAATGCCGCCTACCAGCAGGGAAATCGCGGCAATCGAGCCGAGCATCAGCGAGAGGGTGTTCTGGGTGCGCGCCTCGGCCTGGATCATCGCCGCGTTGTTGGTCAGCTCGTAGTCGCGCTTGCCGTTGTGCAGCTTTTGCATCAACTGGTCGATGGCCACCTCGGCCTCGCGGACCTTGCGCGCATCGGCGGCGGCAATCACCACGTATTCGGGGTTGTAGCTGCCGAACAGGCGCACGCTGGCGGCGGTGTAGGGGATGGCGATACGGTCATCACTGTCCTTGTTGCCGGAGCTGGCGCCTTTTTCCGCCAGCACGCCGATCACCTGGAACGGGACGTTCTCAATCAGGATGTATTGGCCGATGGGGTCGACCTCACCCTTGAACAGCTTTTCACGCACACGGTGACCGATCACCGCCACGGTGGCGGCGGCGCGCTCGTCGGCCGCGGTGAAGTAACTGCCCTCGACCACCGGCCAGTTGAAAATCACCGGGAAGTTGGTGTCATTGCCGCCCACATAGGCCATGTAGTCGACGTTGCCGAAGCGCACCCCGGCCTCACTGCCGTTGACCGGCATGATGCGCTGGACCTGGGGTAATGCCGCCAGTGCGTGGACGTCGTCGAGGGTCACGATACCCAGCGGCGTGCGCGGGTTGGGCGATGATCCACTGAGGTAGATAATGTTGGAGCCGAACGCCCCCATCTGCGCCATGACCTGGCGCTTGCTGCCTTCCCCGACCGCCAGCATCACCACCACCGAGGCCACGCCGATGATGATCCCCAGCAGGGTCAGTGCGGTGCGGAAGCGGTTGATCCACATCACCCGCCACGCAGCCTGGACGGCGTCCACCAGTTCGGCCCTCCAGGCACCGTTGTGTTCGGCGCCGTCGGCCAGGCGCTGGCGCAGGTCCACGGCTTGCAACGCGCCGCCGGTGGCCGGTGGGGGCGCGGCACCGTCATCGGCCGAGTCACTGATGATCAGGCCATCGCGAATCTCGATAATGCGGTTGGCCCGCGCCGCCACTTCACGGTCGTGGGTGATCAGGATCACCACATGGCCCTGGCTCGCGAGTTCATCGAGCAGGGTCATCACCTCGGCGCCGCTGTGGCTGTCGAGGGCGCCGGTGGGTTCATCCGCCAGGATGATGTGGCCGCCGTTCATCAGCGCGCGGGCAATCGAGACGCGCTGTTGCTGACCGCCGGACAACTGGTGCGGACGGTTGCCGGTGCGCTCGGCCAGGCCCAGGCGGGTGAGCAGGGCGTGGGCGCGGGCATGGCGCTCGGTAGCGCTGATGCCGGCATAGATCGCCGGCATCTCGACGTTCTCCTGGGCCGAGCCCGAGGGGATCAGGTGGTAGCCCTGGAACACAAAGCCGAACGCCTCGCGGCGCAGCCAGGCCAGTTCGTCGCTGTCCAGGTGGGCGACGTTTTCCCCCGCGAACAGGTACTCGCCTGTGCTTGGGCGGTCGAGGCAACCGAGGATATTCATCAGCGTGGACTTGCCGGAACCGGAAGCGCCGACGATGGCGACAAATTCCCCGGCATGGATCGACAGGTCGATGCCGCGCAACACGTCAACCTGCGGGCTGTCGCCACCGCCGTAGGATTTGCGGATGTTCTTGAGTTCGATCAGGGGTGTGGTCACCTCAACCCCCGTTGCCGTCGGCCGGGCCGATCAGCAGGTGATCGCCTTCGTGCAGGCCGTCGAGCACTTCGACCCGCAGGCGATCGCTGATGCCCAGGTGCACTTCACGTTCTTCGATGCGGCCGTTGGTGGCGACCACGCGGGCGATCTGTTTGTCGGCACTTGAGGTGCCCAGCAGCGCGGCCACCGGTGCGGTGAGGACATCCTTGACCTGGCTGGCGACGAAGAATACCTGGGTGGTCATTTCGGCCATCAGCGCGTTGTCGCTGTTGTCCACGTCCAGCAGCACGGTGTACAGCACCACGCGCCCGCTGCCGCTCTTGCTGGAACTGTTGGGGCTGCCGCTGCCCTGGGTTTCATTCAGCGGCTTGGGCGGGATCGGCAGGATCTGCCGCACGGTACTGGACCAGCGCCGGTTGCCGCCGCTGAGGGTGGTGAAATAGGCGGTCATGCCGGGTTTGACGTGGCCGATGTCGGCTTCCGAGACTTCCGCCCACACGGTCATCGGCGACAACTTGGCGATCCGCAGGATCAGCGGGGTCTGCTGCTGGGCGTTGAGGGTCTGGCCGACCCGCGCATCCACCGCCACCACGGTGCCGGTCATCGGTGCGTAGATGCGCGTATAGCCCAGTTCCGCTTCATCGCTGCGCAGGCTGGCCTGGGCCTGGAGAATCTGCGCCTGGAACATATCGACTCGGGCCTGGGTGGCGCTCAATTCGGCCTTGGCGGTTTGCACATCCTCCTCGCGGGTGGCGTTGCCGGCGGCCAGGCGCTGTTGGCGCTGGTACTTCTGGCGCGCCAGTGCGTGCTGGGCTTTCTGCTCCTGCAGCTGCGCCTTGAGGTTTTCGATGGCATAGCGGCTGGCGTCGAGCTTGGCTTTTTGCGTCGAGGGGTCGATCTCCACCAGCAATTGGCCTTCCTGGACCTGGTCGCCGGCTTCGACGTGGATCTTGCGAATCTGTCCGGACGCCTGGGCGCCCACGTCGACATACCGGCGCGGTTGCAGGGTGCCCAGGGCCGTGACGCTGTTTTCGATATTGCCGCGGGTGACGGTAACGGTGGTCAGGGTCTCACCCCCCGTCGGCAATACCTGCCAGGCGGCGACGGCGATGATGGGAATCAGGCACGCAATAGCTAGCAAGGCGCGTCGGGCAGGGCGAGGGCGTTTCATGCTTAGGTTCCAGCCAGGAAAGTTCGGAGCGCAGTTGCGCAGAGCTGACAGTTAAACGAGAGAATTGCCCAAAGATTTAGGCTGATACATAAGCGGTTACAGGTCGTGTGCAGAAAAAAATCGGCCTGTAGATGCAAGTCTTGTTTAAAAGTAGATGAGAATTACTATAAATTGCACCTACCCAAACTGCCATTACTGAATGGCCTGTATTTGTTGTAGGAGCGAGCTTGCTCGCGAAGAGCTCAAGGACGCCGCGTTCACTCTGGTTTCCCGCGTTATCGTTGAGGTACTTCGCGAGCAAGCTCGCTCCTGCCGGACCTAATGCCGCCGCCCGGGGGCCAGGAGTCATGTTGGAAAACTACTATCGCGAGCTGGTGTGCTTCCTCAACGCCAAGCTGGGCAACCGCCAGGTGGCCGAGGATGTGGTGCATGACGCTTATGTCCGGGTGCTGGAACGTTCCAGCGAGACGCCCATCGAACAGCCCCGTGCGTTTTTGTATCGCACCGCGCTGAACCTGGTGATCGATGGACACCGGCGTAACGCCTTGCGCCAGGTCGAACCCCTGGATGTACTCGACAGCGAGGAGCGCTTCGCCGCCGGTTCGCCCCATGCCACCCACGACTACGGCCAACGCCTGGCTATGCTCGAACGCGCCCTGGCCGAGCTGCCGGCGGCCTGTCGCGACAGCTTCCTGCTGCGCAAACTCGAGGGCCTGAGCCACCTGCAAATCGCCGAGCGCCTGGGTATTTCCCGCACCCTGGTGGAAAAACACATTGTCAATGCCATGAAGCACTGCCGGGTGCGGATACGCGAGTGGGACGCGCACTGATCACTGATCAGGTAAATTTTATTTCATTGTCCTCGTTTCCTATCAACACATGACCTGTTGTGCAGGTCTCGAAGGTATTCCCGCCCCACCGCCAAGGGGCTTATCCAGAGGACACTGGAATGACACAGGCAATTGCTTCGCCCGCGGTTCACGACCTGATCGGTATCGGTTTTGGCCCTTCGAACCTGGCGCTGGCCATCGCCCTGCAGGAGCGCGAAAAGGCGCAGGGCAAACTGGACGTGCTGTTTCTCGACAAACAGGCCGACTATCGCTGGCACGGCAATACCCTGGTGACCCAGAGCGAATTGCAGATTTCGTTCCTCAAGGACCTGGTGACCCTACGCAACCCCACCAGCCCGTACTCCTTCGTCAATTACCTGAAAGCCCATGACCGCCTGGTGGACTTCATCAACCTGGGCACCTTCTACCCGTGCCGCATGGAGTACAACGACTACCTGCGCTGGGTTGCCGGGCAGTTCCAGGCCCAGGCCCGCTACGGCGAGGAAGTGCTGGCCATCGAGCCGATCCTGCACCAGCAGCAGGTGGAGGCGCTGCGCGTGATTTCCCGCGATGCGCTGGGCGAGCAGCATGTGCGTACCACCCGTTCGGTGGTGGTCAGCGCCGGCGGCACACCGCGTATTCCCGAAGCGTTCAAGGCCCTCAAGGGCGACAGCCGGGTGTTCCACCATTCCCAGTACCTGGAGCGCATGGCCACCCAGCCTTGCGTGGACGGCAAGGCGATGCGCGTCGCAATCATCGGCGGTGGCCAGAGTGCGGCCGAAGCCTTTATCGACCTGAACGACACCTTCCCCTCGGTGCAGGTCGACATGATCCTGCGCGGTTCGGCACTCAAGCCGGCCGATGACAGCCCGTTCGTCAACGAAGTGTTCTCGCCGGCCTTTACCGACCTGGTGTTCCAGCAAGTCGGTGCCGAGCGCGAGCGCCTGGTCGCCGAGTACCAGAACACCAACTATTCGGTGGTCGACCTCGACCTGATTGAGCGCATCTACGGGATTTTCTACCGCCAGAAAGTCTCCGGCATCGCCCGCCAGGCCTTCCGCACCATGACCGTGGTCGAGAAGGTCACCCCCGGCCCCCTGGGCATCGAACTGGCCCTGCGCAACAACGCCAACGGCGAAACCAGCGTCAACCATTACGACGCGGTGATCCTTGCCACCGGCTACGAGCGCGAGACGCATCGCGCACTGCTGGCGCCGCTGGAGGAGTATCTGGGTGATTTTGAAGTGGCGCGCGACTACCGCATCGTCACCGATGAGCGCTGCAAGGCCGGCATCTACATCCAGGGCTTCAGCCAGGCCAGCCATGGCTTGAGCGATACGCTGCTGTCGGTACTGCCGATTCGCGCGGATGAGATTGCGGCGTCGCTGTTTGAAAACGACCGTAGCCGCGGCAAGGCGCGTTCGGTGCAGGATCTGCTCCTCGCCACCGCCAGCTGACAAGCTGCACTTGTGACACGGGGGGCTGGCTGATACTGTACAAAAAACCAGTATCGGTAGCCTTCCATGCAGTTGATCGAAAAACTCAGCATCCTCGCCGACGCCGCCAAGTACGACGCCTCCTGCGCCAGCAGTGGCGCGCCCAAGCGCAGTTCGGAAGGCAAGGCGGGGCTGGGCTCAACCGATGGCATGGGCATCTGCCACAGCTACACGCCGGACGGTCGCTGCGTATCTTTGCTCAAGGTACTGCTCACGAACTTCTGTCTCTACGACTGCCAATACTGCGTCAACCGCCGCTCCAGCGACGTGCCCCGCGCACGCTTCAGCCCGGAGGAGGTGGTCACCCTGACCCTGGATTTCTACAAGCGCAACTGCGTCAGCGGGCTGTTCCTCAGCTCGGGCATCATTCGTTCGGCCGACTACACCATGGAGCAGTTGGTGCGGGTGGCCAAACTGCTGCGCGAAGAGCATGACTTTCGCGGTTACATCCACCTCAAGACCATCCCCGAAGCCGACCCGGCGCTGATTGCCGAGGCCGGGCGCTACGCCGACCGCCTCAGCGTGAATATCGAACTGCCCACCGATGCCAGCCTGCAAACCCTGGCGCCGGAAAAACAGATCGTCTCGATCAAGCAGGCCATGCAGACCATCTATACCGGCGAGCAGACGGTCCTGAACGAACCCCGCGCGCCGCGTTTCGCCCCGGCGGGTCAGAGCACCCAGATGATCGTCGGCGCCGACGAGACCGACGACAGCACCATCCTCCACAGTGCCGAGGCGCTGTATGGCAACTTCAAGCTGCGCCGCGTGTACTACTCGGCCTTCAGCCCCATCCCCAACAGCCCGAAAAGCGTACCCCTGGCCGCGCCGCCGTTGATGCGCGAGCATCGCTTGTACCAGGCCGACTTCCTGCTGCGCAGCTACGGCTTCAGCGCCAACGAACTCTTTGAAGGCCCTGGCCACCTGGCCCTGGACATTGATCCCAAGCTGGCCTGGGCCCTGGAACACCGCGAGGTGTTCCCCCTGGACCTGAACCGCGCCGAGCCGACCTTGATCGCCCGCATCCCAGGGATCGGCCTGCGCACCACCCAGCGCCTGGTGGACCTGCGCCGCGAACGCAAGATCCGCTTTGAAGACCTGGCACGCATGCGTTGCGTGCTGGCCAAGGCCAAGCCGTTTTTCATCACCAGTGACTACCACCCGCAACAGGCCGACAGCACCAGCGTGCTGCTGCGCGAACAACTGCGTGACCGCCCGCAGCCGCAGCAGATGGGGTTGTGGGGATGATCAGCCTCGAATGCGACAACCTTTTCAGCACCTGGCGCGAACAGGCGCGCTGGCTGCTCAGCCATCAGGTCGACCCGAGCCAGGTGAGCTGGGGCGAGGTGCAGGCGGCGGACCTGTTTGCCACCGATGAGCCGATCCCCGAAGGCTTGGGGCCGTTCCAGGCGCGAATTCCCAAGGCGCTGCTGGAATTGCTGGAGTCGGCCGCCTGCTACCAAGGTGATCAGCGTTGGAGTCTGTTGTATGAGGTGTTGTGGCGCGTCAGCCATGGCGACCGCACCGCGATGCTGGCGGGGGATAAGCTCGGCAGTGAGTTGCAGCGGCGCATCAAGCAGGTGAGTCGCGAGGCCCATCACCTGCATGCGTTTGTGCGCTTTATCGCCTTGCCGGCAGGGGCGGGGCCTGAGCTGCCGGAGTACGTGGCCTGGCATGAACCGGCCCATGACATTCTCAAGTCGGCCAGCCAGCATTTTGTCGGGCGCATGGGGCGCCATCGCTGGATGATCGCCACGCCGTTGGACGGGGTGTACTACGACGGCGAGCAGTTACTCCACCAGCGTGAGTGCCCCGAGGCGTGGCGGCAGCTGGCGCAGAACGTCGAGGATCCCCACAGCGCGATGTGGCTGACGTACTACAGCCACATCTTCAACCCGGCGCGGTTGAACCCCAAAGTGATGGAAGGGCACTTGCCGAGCCGGTTCTGGAAGAATCTGCCGGAGGGCAAGTTGATCCCGGCGTTGATCAGCGAGGCGCGTACAGGGAAGCAGAAGGATGGGCAGGCGAAGCTGGTGGGGGCGCGCCAAGGTAAGAAAATCTTAAGCGGGCATGGTTAAAAATGTGGGAGGGGCGGTGCGACGATTCGACTTGCTCCCACATTCGATCCTCATTGGCTTGGCGAGTGGGGCTCAGGCCAGTTCGACGGCGGTATTCTTCACCACCGCCAACTCCGGATGCGCCACCAACTTATCGATGTGCAACTCATCGTTGTTCAGCCAGATCTCCGATACCACCCGGTAGTGCTCCATATCCCGGCAGCGCATGCGCAGGCTGTAGTCGAACGGCCCGCTGATCAGCTGGCATTCGAACACCTGGGGGCAGGCCTTCATACACGCTTCGAAGGCCTTTTGCGCCGAGCGCCCGCTCTGGTTGGACAAGGCCACCAGCACCAGCAGCGACAGCCCTGGCGAGACCATCTGCACATCGATGATTGCCCCATACCCACGAATCACCCCGCGTCGCTCCAGCTTGCGCACCCGCTCCAGGCAGGGCCTGGGGGTGAGGTGCACCAGTGACGAGAGCTTTTCGTAGGTGATACGCCCCTGATGGCGCAGCACTTCGATGATCGCCTCATCGATGCGATCCAGCGCAGGGGCGGAGTGGGGTCCGTTGGCCTTGGTATCCATGGGGTTCACTTCAAACGGTTGGGAAGAAGGGTGAGCACGCGTTCAACGGTTGCGTGACAAGTATGGTACGGCCTTCCCTGGCCAACGTCTGCATGACTTTGCCACTGGGCCTGCACGTGTCAGGCGCGTTTCTTCTGTTGCGCGGCAGGCTGCTGGGTCAGGCGGGCAAATAGGTCCTTGGGGTCGTCCAACACGGGCACCAGTTCCAAGTCGCTGCCCAGGTCCAGTGCCTTGGCTGCATCCAACACATAACGAAGGGCCGAATAGTCCTCGATGGCAAACCCGACTGAGTCGAACAGCGTGATCTGTTGCGCGTGTTCGCGGCCAGGGAGCTGGCCGTTGATCACCTGCCACAGTTCGGTCACTGGTGAGTCGTGCGGCATGTGCTGGATCTCACCTTCGATGCGGCTTTGGGGTTCGTACTCGACGATCACACGGGCGCGCTCGACGATGCGTCGGTCCAGTTCGGTTTTGCCCGGGCAGTCGCCGCCCACGGCGTTGAGGTGCATGCCCGGCTCAATCATCTCGTCGGTCAGAATGGTGGCGTAGGCTTTGTCGGCGGTAACGGTGGTGACGATATCCGCGCCTTTCACGGCGTCTGCCACGCTGGCGGCGAGGATCACCTTGATCGCCGGGAACGCTTTGAGGTTGGCTGCGAGCTTGGCGGTGGCCTTGGTGTCGATATCGAACAGGCGAATCTCGTCGATGCCGAGCATCGCGTGGAAGGCCAGGGCCTGGAACTCACTCTGGGAGCCGTTGCCGATCAACGCCATGCTGCGGCTGTTGTCACGGGCCAGGTAGCGCGCCACCAGTGCCGAGGTGGCGGCAGTGCGGATGGCGGTGGTCAGGGTCATTTCGGCCAGCAGCAACGGTTTGCCGGTGTCCACATCGCCCAGGGCGCCGAATGCCATGACCGTGAGCATGCCCGCCAGCGTGTTTTTCGGGTGGCCATTGACGTACTTGAAGGCATACAGCGAGGCGTCGGACACCGGCATCAGTTCGATCACACCCTCCGGGGAGTGATTGGCCAGGCGTGCGCACTTCTCGAAATCCTGCCAGCGCAGGTAGTCGGCGCGAATGTACTCGGCCATTTCGATGATGCAGGTTTGCAAGCCTTTTTGCGCGACCAGATAGCTGAGGTCGTTGACGTCGATGTAGCGGGTCATGGAGAGGCTCCTTGTTGTTCGAGAGGGGCTGCGGTGAACGCGGCGAGCGTTTTCTGCTGTGCGTAGCTCGGCGCAGCAAGCGTGGGCAGCCGGGCTATTGTCTGCGTTCGGGCCGATGAATCCCGGCTGAAACAAGGGGCGCGCCCAGCGGGTAAAGCTGAAAAGGTGGGTGATGCAGCCGAATCGGCTGTGAGGTCTGTAATGGGATCAAAAGGCGGGAGAGGGTATTGTGGTATTTGCCATAGCTGTCTCAGCCAGGAGGAATCATGTCTACCGTCGTACGTCTCGCCCAATCCGCCGATGCCGAAGGGATCAGCCAGGTCATCCTGGCGGCCTTGCACAGCAGCAATGCGCGGGATTATCCGGCGGATGTGATTGCCCGGGTGGCCAGCAACTTCACGCCGGACGCGGTGCTGGAGCTGCTCAAGCGGCGTGTGGTGCTGGTGGCGGTCCAGGACCGGGTGATCGTCGCCACGGCGGCCCTGGATACCAATGTGGTGCGCTCGGTATTCGTCAATCCGGCGGCGCAAGGGCAGGGCGTTGGCCGGTTGCTGATGATTGAAATCGAACTGCGCGCGCGGGAAGCGGGGGTGACGACGCTGAGTGTGCCGTCTTCGCTGACCGCCGAGCCGTTCTACACCAAACTGGGGTTTCACACGGTACGCGATGTCTACCACGGCAATGAGCGCACGCTGGTGATGGAAAAGGCGCTGTTGTCGCGCCATCCCATCGGGCCGTACCGCGACCGTCAGCACCGGGCGCAAGTGGTGGCGTTATGGCAGGAGGCTTTTGGTTATGACACGGCGCATAACCTGCCGACCTTGGCGATCGATAAGAAACTGGCGGTCAATGACGGGCTGTTTTTTGTGGCGACGGACAAGAAAACCGTGATCGGGACGATTCTTGCCGGCTACGACGGCCATCGCGGTTGGCTGTATTCGGTGGCCGTTCACCCCGACTATCGGCGTCATGGCCTGGGTTCCTCGCTGGTGCGGCATGCGGAACAGGCATTGACGGCCCTGGGCTGCATGAAGATCAATCTGCAGATCACCAGTGGCAATGAGGCGGTGGCGGGGTTCTACGAGGCGCTGGGGTATGGGGTGGAGGCGAGGATCAGCATGGGCAAGAAGGTTGCCGAGAATATTCCGACTCAATCCTAAGAACACTGCAAAACAAATGTGGGAGGGGGCAAGCCCTCTCCCACATTTGATGTGCGGTGTTGCGGGTTTAGACTTTTACGATCCAACCCGCTGGCGCTTCGACGTCGCCGGTCTGCACGCCGGTCAGCTCTTTGTAGAGCTTCTGGGTGATCGGGCCGACTTCGGTCTCGCTGTGGAACACATGCAGTTGGCCGTTGTACTGGATACCGCCGATCGGCGAGATCACCGCGGCAGTGCCGCAGGCGCCGGCTTCCTTGAACTGATCCAGCTTGTCGATGAACACTTCGCCTTCGACCACTTCCAGGCCCAGGCGGGTCTGGGCCAGTTCGATCAGCGACAGGCGGGTGATGCCTGGCAGCACCGAAGGCGACTTCGGTGTGATGAACTTGTTGTCGTGGGTGATCCCGAAGAAGTTGGCCGAGCCGACTTCTTCGATTTTCGAGTGGGTCATCGGGTCCAGGTAGATCGCATCGGCGAAACCGGATTTCTTCGCTTCCGAGCCCGGCATCAGGCTGGCGGCGTAGTTGCCACCGACCTTGGCGGCACCGGTGCCCTGTGGCGCGGCGCGGTCGAAGGTGGAGATCTGGAAGTTGTGTGGCACCAGGCCGCCCTTGAAGTAGGCGCCAACCGGGATGCAGAACACCGAGAAGATGAACTCCGGCGCGGTACGCACGCCGATGTTGTCACCGGTGCCGATCACGAACGGGCGCAGGTACAGCGCGCCGCCGCTGCCGTACGGCGGGATGAACCGCTCGTTGGCCTTGACCACTTGTTTGCATGCGTCGATGAACGCGTCGGTCGGGACGTGCGGCATCAGCAGGCGGGCGCAGCTGCGCTGCATGCGCGCGGCGTTCTGGTCCGGACGGAACAGGTTGATCGAACCGTCCTTGCAGCGGTAGGCCTTGAGGCCTTCGAAGCACTGCTGGCCGTAGTGCAGGGCAGTAGAGCCCTCGCTGATGTGCAGCACGTTGTCGTCGGTCAGGGTGCCGGCTTGCCATTCGCCGTTTTTCCAGACTTGGAGAAACCGCTTGTCGGTCTTGATGTAGTCAAAACCCAGCTTGTCCCAATTGATGCTTTCGTTACCCATGACACCCTCTATCTTTGGTCAAGTCGGTTTTTTTCTGAATGGGCGCAACAATACTTCATTCGCAGGCCCGTTCGCATCCCCCGCGTCCCTTGCAGGAGCGAGCTTGCTCGCGAAAATCGTCAACGATAACGCGTGAAACCAGAATGAACGCGGCGCCCTCAGGTTCTTCGCGAGCAAGCTCGCTCCTGCAGGGGGGTGTTTATTTACAGGTGCAGCGCATGCCCCAGCGCCCTGAGCGCAGCTTCCTGCACCGCTTCGCCGAGCGTCGGATGGGCGTGGATGGTGCCGGCCACGTCTTCCAGGCGTGCGCCCATTTCCAGGCTCAGGCCGAAGGCGGTGGACAGCTCGGACACGCCGGCGCCGACCGCTTGCCAGCCGACAATCAGATGATTGTCGCGGCGTGCCACCACCCGTACGAAGCCGGTTTTCGACTCCAGGGTCATCGCGCGGCCGTTGGCGGCAAACGGGAAACTCGACACGATGCAGTCCAGGCCGGCGGCCTTGGCATCATCGGGCGTCTTGCCGACCACCACCAGTTCCGGGTCGGTAAAGCATACCGCCGGGATCGCGGCCGGGTTGAATTCGCGGTGTTGACCGCTGATCAGTTCGGCAACCATTTCGCCCTGGGCCATGGCCCGGTGCGCCAGCATCGGCTCGCCGCTCAGGTCGCCGATGGCATACACATTGCGCATGCTGGTCTGGCAGCGGCTGTCGATCTTGATCGCCGCGCCGTTCATCTCCAGGTTCAGCGCTTCGAGGTTCCAGCCCTGGGTATTGGGTTTACGACCAACGGCCACCAGCACCTGGTCCGTCGCCAGCGACAACGTGTCGCCATTCGGGTCGCGCACCTGCAGGCTGTTGTGCTCGAAACCGGTGACGCTGTGCTTGAGGTACAGCTTCACGCCCAACTGCTTGAGCGATTCGTTCACCGGTTGCGTCAGCTCGGCGTCGTAGGCCGGCAGGATGCGGTCCTGCGCCTCGACCACACTGACCTCGGCGCCGAGCTTGCGGTAGGCAATCCCCAACTCCAGGCCGATGTAGCCGCCGCCCACCACAATCAGGCGCTTGGGCACGCGGGTCGGCGCCAGGGCTTCGGTGGAGGAGATGATCGGCCCGCCAATCGGCAGCATCGGCAGGTTGACGCTTGTCGAACCGGTGGCCAGCAGCAGATGTTCGCACTGGATGCGCTGGTCGCCGACGTCGACGGTCTTGCCGTCCACCACCGTGGCCCAGCCGTGGATCACCTGCACTTTGTGCTTTTTAAGCAGTGCAGCGACGCCCGTGGTCAGGCGGTCGACGATGCCGTCTTTCCATTCCACGCTTTTGCGGATGTCCAGGGTCGGCACATCCACCTCGATTCCCAGTTGGGAACCTTGGCTGTGGTGCACGGTTTGCTGGAACTGCTCGGCTACGTGAATCAAGGCCTTGGACGGAATGCAGCCGATGTTCAGGCAGGTGCCGCCCAACGCCTGGCCTTCCACCAGGATCGTCGGGATGCCCAGTTGGCCGGCACGAATGGCGGCCACATAACCGCCAGGGCCGCCGCCGATAATCAGCAGCGTGGTATGCAATGTCTGAGTCATGCCCTTACTCCAGGAACAGGCTGGCGGGTTGTTCGAGCAGGCCGCGAATGGCCTGGATGAATTGCGCCGCGTCCATGCCATCGACCACGCGGTGATCGAAGGAGCTGGAGAGGTTCATCATTTTGCGAATCACGATCTGGCCCTTGATCACCATCGGCCGCTCAACGATACGGTTGACGCCAACGATGGCCACCTCCGGCAGGTTCAGCACCGGGGTGCTGACGATACCGCCCAGGGCGCCCAGGCTGGTCAGGGTAATGGTCGATCCCGACAGTTCATCGCGACTGGCCTTGCCATTGCGCGCGGCGCTGGCCAAGCGCGCGATTTCCTCGGCGTTGCCCCACAGGCTGCGTGCCTCGGCGTGACGCACCACCGGCACCATCAGGCCCACGTCGCTCTGAGTGGCGACGCCCACATGCACCGCGCCGAGGCGGGTGATGACCTGGGCTTCGTCGTCGTAACGTGCGTTGATCTGCGGGAAATCCCGCAACGCCACGACCATGGCGCGCACGATAAACGGCAGCAACGTCAGCTTGCCGCGCGTGGCGCCGTGCTTCTCATTGAGGTGCACGCGCAGCTCGTCGAGGGCGGTGACGTCGATCTCTTCCACATAGCTGAAATGCGCGGCACGCCGGGTGGCTTCCTGCATACGCTGGGCGATCTTGCGGCGCATGCCGATGACCGGGATCTGTTCTTCGTCGTTGCGTTCGGCGTAAGGGTTGGCTGTCGTCGAAGCTTTTGACGGCCCTTGTTGCAGGTAGGCGTCAAGGTCTTCGTGCAGGATCCGCCCGGCGGGGCCGGAGCCCTGTACCAGACGCAGTTGAATCCCGGCATCCAGCGCGTGCTTGCGCACGGCGGGGGAGGCCAGGGGGCGTTCGTCGACATCGCGGGCCACAGGGGCCTGTGCGGTCACGACCGGCGCGGGCTGGCTTTCAACCACCGGTGCCGGCTTGGCCTCGACAACGGCAGCCGCTTTCACCGGCTCCGCCACCACGGGCGCCTCCTTGGCGTTGCCCGCACCTTCCACTTCAATGCTGATCAGAATACTGCCCACTGCCATGACTTCACCCGGCTCGCCGCCGAGGGAAATCACCTTGCCATGGACCGGCGAGGGAATGTCCACCATCGCCTTGTCGGTCATCACATCCGCCAACACCTGGTCTTCAACGACCAGGTCGCCGACCTTCACATGCCACTGCGACAGTTCAACTTCCGCGATGCCTTCGCCAATGTCCGGCATCTTGATAACGTGCGTGCCCATTCAGACCTCCATGACCCGTTTCAACGCCGCGCCCACTCGGGACGGGCCTGGGAAATACGCCCACTCCTGCGCGTGCGGGTAGGGGGTGTCCCAACCGGTGACGCGTTCGATCGGCGCTTCCAGGTGGTGGAAGCAATGCTCCTGCACCAGCGCCACCAATTCGGCACCAAAGCCGCAGGTGCGGGTGGCTTCGTGCACCACCACGCAACGGCCGGTCTTCTTCACGGATTTGACGATGGTTTCCAGGTCCAGCGGCCACAGGCTGCGCAGGTCGATGACTTCGGCGTCGATGCCGGTTTCTTCGGCGGCGACCTGCGACACATACACGGTGGTGCCGTAGGTCAGCACAGTGACGGCCGAGCCCGGACGCACGATGGCGGCCACGTCCAGCGGCACGGTGTAGTAACCGTCCGGCACTTGCGCCTGCGGGTGTTTCGACCACGGCGTTACCGGGCGGTCGTGGTGGCCGTCGAACGGGCCGTTGTACAGGCGTTTGGGCTCGAGGAAGATCACCGGGTCATCGTTTTCGATCGAGGCGATCAGCAGGCCCTTGGCGTCATAGGGATTGGACGGCATCACCGTGCGCAAGCCGCAGACCTGGGTGAACACCGCTTCGATGCTCTGGCTGTGGGTCTGGCCGCCGTAGATGCCGCCGCCGCAGGGCATGCGCATGGTCAGCGGTGCAGTGAACTGGCCGGCCGAGCGATAACGCAGGCGCGCCGCTTCGGAGATGATCTGGTCGGTGGCGGGGTAGACGTAGTCGGCGAACTGGATCTCGGCGACCGGGCGCAGGCCATAGGCACCCATGCCCACGGCCACGCCGATAATGCCGCTCTCGGAGATCGGTGCGTCGAACACCCGCGAGCTGCCGTACTTGGTCTGCAAGCCTTCGGTGCAACGGAACACACCGCCGAAGTAACCGACGTCCTGGCCGAACACCACCACGTTGTCATCACGTTCAAGCATCACATCCATGGCCGAGCGCAGGGCCTGGATCATGGTCATGGTGGTGGTGGTCATGGCGGTTTCCAATTCGATGCTGTTGTTGTGATCGTTCATGTCAGATCCCCAACTCTTGACGCTGGCGCTTCAAGTGCTCCGGCATCTCTTTATAGACGTCTTCGAACATGGTCGCGGCGCTTGGAATCTGACCACCGGCCAGGGTGCCGTACTGTTCGGCTTGTTTCTGCGCGGCGATCACCTCGGCTTCCAGTTCGGCACTGACCGCCGTGTGTTCCTCTTCGGACCACTGGTCAATCCTGATCAGGTGCTGCTTGAGGCGGGCAATCGGGTCGCCCAACGGGAAGTGGCTCCAGTCGTCGGCGGGACGGTATTTGGACGGATCGTCCGAGGTGGAGTGCGGACCGGCGCGGTAGGTGACCCATTCGATCAGGGTTGGGCCGAGGTTGCGGCGCGCACGTTCGGCGGCCCAGGCGGAGGCGGCGTACACCGCGATAAAGTCGTTGCCGTCCACACGCAGGGAGGCGATGCCGCAGCCGACGCCGCGTCCGGCGAAGGTGGTGGCTTCACCACCGGCGATGGCCTGGAAGGTGGAAATCGCCCACTGGTTGTTGACCACGTTGAGAATCACCGGCGCGCGGTACACGTGGGCAAAGGTGAGGGCGGTGTGGAAGTCGGATTCGGCGGTGGCGCCGTCGCCGATCCAGGCCGAGGCGATCTTGGTATCGCCCTTGATCGCCGAGGCCATGCCCCAGCCCACACCCTGTACGAATTGGGTGGCGAGGTTGCCGGAAATGGTGAAGAAGCCTGCATCCTTGACCGAATACATGATCGGCAGCTGACGGCCCTTGAGCGGGTCGCGCTCGTTGGACAGCAACTGACAGATCAGGTCCACCAGCGGCACGTCGCGGGCCATCAGGATGCTTTGCTGGCGGTAGGTGGGGAAGCACATGTCGTCGATGTTCAAGGCCAGGGCCTGGGCGCTGCCGATGGCTTCTTCGCCAAGGCTTTGCATGTAGAACGACATTTTTTTCTGACGCTGGGCGACCACCATGCGGTTGTCGAAGATCCGCGTCTTGAGCATGGCGCGCATGCCTTTGCGCAGGATCTCTACCGGAACCCCTTCAGCCCACGGGCCCAGGGCCTGGCCCTGGTCGTCGAGCACGCGGATCAGGCCCTTGGCCAGGTCGGCGGTGTCGGCGGGTTCTACGTCGATGGCGGGTTTGCGCACGGTGCCTGCGTCGGTCAGGCGCAGGTAGGCAAAGTCGGTCTTGCAGCCTGGGCGACCCGACGGTTCGGGAACGTGCAGGCGCAGTGGGGTATACGGCTGATTCATGGCTTTCTACGCTCGATCTTGTGAATTTCTTGTAGTGGGCGCGCTAGCTGACAGTCAGTCTCCGGGTAAGAGAAATCTTGTCCTACAACAATCATAGGCGTGGCGTAGAAGAATATTTATCTCTGTTTCGTTGCGCCCGCGATCAATTGCGGATAAAAAACCTGCATAAACATAATAAACAGGTGATTTTGTCTCATGCGCAAACTGGACCGTACCGATATCGGCATTCTCAACGCCCTTCAGGAGAATGCGCGGATCACCAACGCCGACCTGGCCCGCTCGGTCAACCTGTCGCCTACACCCTGTTTCAACCGGGTCAAGGCGATGGAAGAACTGGGCCTGATTCGCGAGCAGGTCACCCTGCTCGACGCCGATTTGCTGGGGCTGCACGTCAACGTGTTTATCCATGTGAGCCTGGAAAAACAGAACGAGTTGGCGTTGCAGCAGTTCGAAGGCGCGATTTCCGACCGGCCCGAGGTGATGGAGTGCTATTTGATGGCTGGCGATCCGGACTATTTGATCCGGGTGTTGGTGCCGACGATCCAGTCGCTGGAGCGGTTCATGATGGACTTTTTGACCAAGGTGCCGGGGGTGGCGAATATTCGTTCCAGCTTTGCCCTCAAGCAAGTGCGCTACAAAACAGCGTTGCCGTTGCCTGCCAATGGCATCAGCCTCGGTAGCTGATGCAACAGATTACCAATGTGGGAGGGGGCAGGTCCCCTCCCACATTGTTCCCGCATCTCAGAGTTGGTTGAGGGGTATCTTCAAGTAAGTAACCCCATTCTCTTCCGCCGGCGGCATATTCCCCGCTCGCACATTCACCTGGATCGCCGGCAACAACAGCGTGGGCATCCCCAGCCCGGCATCGCGTTGGGTGCGCATCGCCACGAACGTCGCTTCATCCACCCCGTCATGCACATGGATATTTCCCTCCCGCTGTTCGGCCACCGTAGTCAGGCATTTGGCCTCACGACCTTCGGGCGGGTAGTCGTGGCACACGTACAGTTGGGTATCGGGGGCAAAGGCCAAGAGCTTGCGCATCGACGCATACAACTGCCGCGCATCGCCGCCGGGGAAGTCGCAGCGAGCGGTGCCGACATCGGGCATGAACAGGGTGTCGCCGACCAGGATGAGGCGGTCGTCGATCAAGTAGGCCATGTCCGCCGGGGTATGCCCCGGCACGTGCAGGGCCTGGGCCTTGATGGTGCCGATGTGGAAGATTTCATCCGGCGCAAACAGGTGGTCGAACTGCGAGCCATCGACGCGAAATTCCGGCTCCAGGTTGAAAAGATTCTTGAATACGTCCTGCACCTTGCTGATGCTTTGGCCGATGGCGATCTTGCCGCCCAGGGTGCGGCGCAGGTACGGCGCTGCCGACAGGTGGTCGGCATGGGCGTGGGTCTCCAGCAGCCATTGCACTTGCAGACGATGTTCGCGCACATAGGCAATCACTTTGTCCGCCTGACGGGTGTCGGTGCGCCCTGATGCCGGATCGTAGTTGAGCACCGAGTCGACAATGGCGCAGGGGCCATCATCGCCCTCATGCAGGACATAGGTGTAGGTCGACGATGCCTCGTCCAGAAAGGCTTGAATCAACGCTGGCATTGGCGGCGGTCCTTGGTAGCGAATTGCGGGTTACATTCGAGATGTTTTCCACATAGGCTTGCGAGCTTAAGGCAAAAAAACGATTCGAGGCAAAGCATCGACCCATCGCTGGGCGTGACGCCATACGGCAGCGACCCTTGTGTGCATTGACGATAAAAGGCAATAGACCATGACCGACCAACACTGGGGGCCAACCATCAGTGGCGATATCGTCGTCATCGGCGGCGGTTCGGCAGGCATCGGCCTGCTGGCCAGCCTGCTCAAGCGCGACCCCGACCTGAACATCACCCTCATCGAACCCAGCGACCATCACTGCTACCAGCCGGCCTGGACCCTGGTCGGCGGCGGTGCCTACGACCTGAAAAAGACCCGACGCCCCCTGGCCGATGTGCTGCCCAATGGCGTCACCTGGGTGCAGGCCGCCGTCACCGAACTGTTGCCGGAAGAGCGCACCCTGGTGCTCGACAGCGGCCAGCGCGTCAGCTGGAACAACCTGATCGTCTGCCCGGGCCAGCGCCTTGCCTGGGAGAAGGTCGAAGGCCTGGAAGAGACCCTTGGCCAGCACGGCGTCACCTCCAATTACAGCTACGAAAGCGCCGCCTACACCTGGCAACTGGTGCAGCAACTCAAGGGCGGCAAGGCGATCTTTACCCAGCCGGCCATGCCGATCAAATGCGCGGGTGCGCCGCAAAAGGCCATGTACCTGTCCTGCGATCACTGGCTCAGGCAGGGCGACCTTAAACACATCGACGTCGAGTTCAACCTGGCCGGCGCGGCGCTGTTCGGCGTGGCGACCTTTGTGCCGCCGTTGATGAAATACGTGGAGAAATACAACGCGCGCCTGGCGTTCAACGCCAACCTGGTCAAGGTCGACGGCCCGGCGCGCAAGGCCTGGTTCGAGGTGAAGGATGCCGAGGGCAACGTCACGCTCGAGGAAAAATCCTTCGACCTGCTGCACGTGGTGCCGCCGCAAGTTGCCCCGGAGTTTATCCGCCAAAGCCCGCTGGCCGACGCTGCCGGCTGGTGCGAGGTGAACCCCCACAGCCTGCAGCACCTGCGCTATCCGCAGATATTCGGCCTGGGCGATGTGTGCGGCACCAGCAACGCCAAGACCGCCGCCGCCGTGCGCAAGCAAATCGTGGTGGTCGCCGAAAACCTGCTGGCCCTGCGCAGACAGGCGCCGCTGCCGCTCAAGTACGACGGCTATGGCTCGTGCCCGCTGACGGTGGAGAAGGGCAAGGTGGTATTGGCCGAGTTCGGCTACGGCGGCAAGTTGCTGCCGACCTTTCCCCTCGACCCGACCCGGGCGCGCCGTTCGATGTGGTTTCTCAAGGCGACCTGGCTGCCGTGGTTCTACTGGAACGGCATGCTCAAGGGCCGCGAGTGGCTGACCCGTCTGAGCAAGGTGGATTAAATGCTGCTGGCCAGTGTGTTGGGGATGTTGATGGGCCTGGTCATGGGCCTGACCGGCGCGGGCGGCGGCATCCTCGGGGTGCCGGCGTTGGTGCTGGGGTTGGGCTTGACGATGACCCAGGCCGCGCCGGTGTCGTTGCTGGCGGTGGGCGCGGCAGCGGCCGTCGGGGCGATTGACGGGTTACGCCACGGCCTGGTGCGTTACCGCGCCGCGCTGTTGATCGCTTTGCTCGGCGCGCTGTTTTCGCCGCTGGGGGTGTTTCTCGCCCACCAGTTGCCGGAGCCGGTGCTGATGGGGCTGTTCAGTGTGTTGATGGTGCTGGTGGCCTGGCGCATGTTGCAGCGCGAAAAGCTCGAGGCCGGGCCGAGTGACCATGGCGCGGCGTCCTGGGGCCAGAAGAACTGCATGCTCAATCAACAGACCGGGCGCCTGGCCTGGACCGCCAAATGCAGCGCCACCCTGGCCGCACTGGGCGCGGTGACGGGGGCGGTCTCGGGTTTGCTCGGGGTGGGCGGCGGCTTTTTGATCGTGCCGGCGTTCAAGCAACTCACCGACGTGCAGATGCGTGGCATCGTCGCCACGTCGCTGATGGTGATCAGCCTGATTTCGCTGATCGGCGTGGCCGGCGCGTTCCATGCCGGGGTGCGCATCGAACCCGTGGGCTGGGTGTTCATCGCGGCGAGTATCGTCGGCATGCTGATCGGCCGACGCCTGTGCTCGGTGATTGCCGCACGCACCTTGCAGGTGGGGTTTGCCAGCCTGTGTGTGCTGGTGGCGATTGGCATGCTGGTCAACGCCGTGCTTTGAACCTGAAATGCCCTCCCACATTTGAATCTCCCTTGTTTTTGAGCGATTCATCCCATCGCATCCCCCCACCCAGTACCCAAGTAGCATAGGTCCCACCCTCCGCCCTTCGTACACTCATGCCTCAGAGGGGGAGGTAACGATGCATAACAGTGAAGGCGTAGTCAGTGCCATGTCCCAGGCCACCGATGCCGGGCAGGCCGCCGAGGAGTTGGCGCGGCAACTGTTGCATCCGTACCTGGGCTTCGTGCTGTTTTTCTGCTCGGCCTCCTACGACCTGCAGGCCCTGGGCCACGCCCTGCAAGAATGTTTCGGCAACGTGCGCGTAGTGGGCTGCACCAGCGCCGGCGAGATCACGCCCCAGGGCTACGGCCGCAATTGCGTGACGGCAATGGGCTTTAACCACGCGCACTTTTCCATCGCCACGGAGCTGATCGACCAGGTGGAACACTTCAGCCTGATCGACGCCCAGCAGATGGTTGAACGTCTGGTCGGCGGTTGCCGCAGCAATACCCTGGCGCCGATCAAGGGCAACACCTTCGCTCTGACCCTGCTCGATGGCCTGTCCAGCCGTGAAGAGGTGGTGCTCGCCGCCCTCAGCGCGGCGCTCGGCGACATTCCGCATTTCGGCGGTTCGGCCGGTGACGACAACTTCCTCACCCACACCCACGTGTACTTCAACGGCGCCTTCCACAGCGGCGCGGCGGTGGTGGTGCTGGTCAATACCTGGCTGGATTTCGAGGTGTTCACCACCCACCACATCCTGCCGCGCAGCGAAAAACTGGTGGTGACCGGCGCCGACAGTCCGTCGCGCCGGGTCTTCGAGCTCAACGCCGAACCCGCCGCCGAAGAGTACGCGCGGCATATCGGCGTGGCCGTGGCCGACCTCGATCACCGCGTCTTCGCGGCGCACCCGTTGGCAGTGCGCATCCACGACCAGTACTACGTGCGGGCGATCCAGCAAGTGCACGACGACCTGAGCCTGAGTTTCTACTGCGCGGTGGAAAACGGCATCGTCCTCACCGTGATGAAACCCGGGCCGATCCTGCCAAACCTGCAAACCCTGTTCGACGGCCTGCAAGCGCGCCTGGGCGACCTGCTGTTGACCATCGGCTGCGACTGCTTCCTGCGCCGCCTGGAGTTGGAAGACAGCGACAATCTGGAACAGATCGGCGGTTTCCTGCGTGACCAGCGGGTGATGGGCTTCAACACCTACGGAGAACAGTTCAATGGCATGCATATCAACCAGACCTTCACTGGAGTCGCCATTGCCCGAGGTCGGCGCTGAACTGCTCGCCCAGGTTGCCCAGCTGCAACAGGACAACCACAAGCTGGCGCGGATCAACGCGGCGCTGATCGAGCGCATCGAGTCCGGCATGGTCCAGGGCAATAACCCTTACACCACCTTTCAGCATTCGGTGGTGCTGGCCGAACAAGTGCGCGAACGCACCGACGCGCTGAACCAGGCGATGGCCGAACTCAAGGCCAGCAACCATTTGCTGATCAACGCGCGGCTGCGCGCCGAAACCCTGCGCGGCGAACAGGCGGCCGCGCAAAAGGCCCAGGAAAGCGAACGCTGGATTCGCCTGATCACCGATAACGTCCCGGCCCTGATCGGCTACCTGAATGCCGACCTGGTCTACGAGTTCACCAACAAAGTCTATGAAGAATGGTATTGCTGGCCGCGCGGCATGATGCTCGGCCAGAGCCTGCGCGAAGTCCACAGCGAGCAGCACTGCCAGCGCCTGGATGCCTACGTCGCCCGCGCCCTGGCGGGGGAGAGCGTGACCTTTGAATTCGCCGAGACCAACATCAATAACCAGGAGCGCTACATGCTGCGTTCCTATGTGCCGAACATGCTGGCCAGCGGTGAAGTGGTGGGGATCTTCGTGCTGATCCGCGACATCACCGAACGCCGCCGCACCGCCGAAGCCCTGCACCAGGCCTATCAGCACCTGGAGCAACGCGTGGCCCAGCGCACCTCGGAACTGACCGCGCTCAACGACCAGTTATTGCAGGAGATCGACGAGCGCCGCCGCGTGGAGGCGCGCCTGCGTGAAGCCAAGCTCGAGGCCGAGCAGGCCAACCTGTCGAAAACCAAATTCCTCGCCGCCGTCAGCCATGACCTGCTGCAACCTTTGAATGCGGCGCGCCTGTTTACCAGCGCGCTGCTGGAGCGGCCCAGCGAAACGTTGGTGCGCAACGTGAGCAACTCCCTGGAAGACGTGGAAAACCTGCTGGGCACCCTGGTGGATATCTCCAAGCTGGATGCCGGGGTGATCAAGGCCGACATCGCGCCGTTTGCCCTGAGTGAACTGCTCGACAACCTGGCCGCCGAGTACACCGAATTGGCCCGCAGCGAGGGCCTGGAATTGCATTTTGTCGGCTGTTCGGCGCTGGTGCGCAGCGATATTCAGTTGCTGGCGCGGATTCTGCGCAACCTGTTGAGCAACGCGATTCGCTACACCTACAAGGGCCGTGTGGTGCTGGGCTGTCGCCGTCAGCATCAGCGTTTGTTGATCCAGGTATGGGACAGCGGCATGGGCATCGCCGAGGAGCGGTTGGAGGAGATTTTCCAGGAGTTCAAGCGCGGCGATGTGCAGCGGCCCGACCAGGACCGTGGGTTGGGCCTGGGGCTGGCGATTGTGGAAAAGATCGCCGGGATCCTGGGTCATCGCATCAGCGTCAAATCCTGGCCGGGCAAGGGCTCGATGTTCTCGGTGGAGGTGCCGTTGAGCGCCACGGCGCCCAAGTCGCTGCCAATGCTGGCCATGAGCGAGCCGATGCTCGAACGCCTGCAAGGCGCACGGGTGTGGGTGCTGGATAACGACGCGGCGATCTGCGCGGGCATGCGCACCTTGCTGGAAGGCTGGGGCTGCCAGGTGATCACGGCGTTGTCGGAGCAAGACCTGGCACGGCAGGTGGACAACTACCATGCCGAAGCCGACTTGCTGATCGCCGACTACCACCTCGACGACGACCAGAACGGCGTCGACGCCGTCGCCCGCATCAATGGACGCCGCGGCCGCGCGATACCGGCACTGATGATCACCGCCAACTACAGCAACGAGTTGAAGCTGCAGATTCGTGAGTTGGGGCACACCTTGATGCACAAGCCGGTACGCCCAATGAAACTCAAGACCGCCATGAGCCACCTGCTCGGCAAATGAACGGCGAAATACCCACAAGTGGAGATCAAAATGTCGGAGGGGGCTTGCCCCCGATAGC
>NZ_JACHCZ010000001.1:298591-1293278 GCF_014207255.1 Pseudomonas sp. JAI120 | reverse complement strand
CGGTGGGTCAGTCGACATCATAACTGACTGATGCACCGCCATCGGGAGCAAGCCCCCTCCCACATTTGACCAGTGTTGTGCCTGGAAGATTGGCGGCGCAGGTACGTCTGATCAAGCTCAAGACTGCCATGAGCCACTTACTCGGCCGGCCCTGACAAACGGAGATCCAGTGTGGGAGGGGGCTTGCCCCCGATAGCGGTGGGTCAGTCGACATCATAACTGACTGATGCACCGCCATCGGGAGCAAGCCCCCTCCCACATTTGACCAGTGTTGTGCCTGGAAGATTGGCGTCGCAGGTACGTCTGATCAAGCTCAAGACTGCCATGAGCCACTTACTCGGCCGGCCCTGATAAACGGAGAACCAATGTGGGAGGGGGCTTGCCCCCGATGGCGGTGTTTCAGCCAAGCAGATGTCGACTGGTCCACAGCTATCGGGGGCAAGCCCCCTCTCAGCTTTGATTTGTGTTGTGTCAGACGGGTCAGCGGCGCAGGTACGAGCCGAAATCGATATCCCCGGCACTGAGGATCGCCTGCACCCGGTTATGCACGTTCAATTTGCGCAGGATCGCCGACACGTGAGCCTTCACCGTGGTCTCGGCAATTTCCAGGGTGTACGCGATCTGTTTGTTCGACTCGCCCTTGGTCATGCGTTCCAGCACCAGCAATTGCTTGCGTGTCAGGGCTTGCAGCAGTTCGGGGGCGAAGCCGGGGTTTTCGTTGAGGCGCCGGTGGGTGCCGGGCTTCTGGGTGCGGATGATGTCCGGCGGCAGGTACACGTTGCCGTTGAGAATCTGCTGGATCGCCTCGGTCATTTGCAGGCGCGGCGAGGATTTGGTGATAAAACCCACGGCGCCATAGGTGATGGCTTGCAGCACGACCTGCTTGTCCTGCTCGGCCGAGACGATCACCACCGGAATGGTCGGCGCCTCGTTGCGCAGGTTGATCAGGCCATTGAGGCCGTGCATGCCGGGCATGTTCAGGTCGAGCAGGATCAGGTCGAGGTCGTCGTGTTCCTGGGTCAGCGCCAGGGCGCTGTCGAGGTCGGCGGTTTCCATCACTTCGCTGCCGGGAAAGCCGTCGCTGATGACGTTATGGATCGCTTCGCGAAACAGTGGGTGATCGTCGGCAATCAGGATTTTGTACATGGCCGTTCACCTTTCTTATTGTGATGTTTGAAATGGCTCGGGTTGGGCGACCGTCACCGGCAGCTTCGCCGCTTCCCAGGCATCCAGGCCGTCGCGATACCAGTACACAGAGGTATAGCCGAGGTTGGCGGCACGTTTTACCGCGTTCCAACTCAGCCAGCAATCGGCGCGGCAATAGAAGACCAACGGTCGCTTGAGGTCGCCGCCGCTGTAGGTATACAAGTGGCGCACGAAATAGCTTTGCCACTCCGGCGTCAGGTCGCCGTCGCCGGTATTGGCCAGCCAGTGGCTGCCGGGCAGGTTGGCGTGGGGCTGGTCTTCGATGAAGCGCCCTTGCAGCCACTGGCGGCGGTACACGTCGATCAGCACGGGCGCGGGTGTTTGGCTGAGCAGGGTTTGCAGGGCCGCAGTGTCGACAATCGTGGCGCCTGGCAGGTGGTCGGGCGTGGGGCTGCGGTACAGGCTGATGCGGTAGCCGTCGGCGGAAAACAGTGGAGTGTCGGCCTGAACGTTAGCGACGAACAGGCACAGCAGTGCCAACAGAGGCAGTCGGGCGTACAGCATGGCAGGGCGATCCTTATCGTTATGCGCGCATTACACGTGAGTCCCGAGCCCTTGGGAATGCGACGATAGACAGGAAAACCAGTACTAAAGTAGTAGTTTTTGCCGCCTTCAGCCCTTTTTGCGCAACGCCGCATGCTGGGGATTGAACGTCAGCACCGCCAACACCGCGAACAGCACGGTCAAGCCCAGGCACACTGCCAAGGCCAGGCCGGCGAAGCGTTCGTACAGGGCAAAGCGCACCAGCTCCACGGCGTGGGTAAACGGGTTGACCGCGCACAGCCAGTACAGCCATTCGCTGGAGTCGCGCATCTTCCACAACGGGTACAGCGCCGACGACAGGAAAAACAGCGGGAAGATCACGAAGTTCATCACCCCGGCGAAGTTCTCCAACTGGCGAATCGCGTTCGACAGCAACAGGCCCAGGGCGCTCAACATCAAGGCCACCAGCAGCAACGCCGGCAGGGCGATCAACAGTCCCATGGGCGGCGGTTGCACGCCGTACACCCAGGCGATCGCCAGGAACCCATACACCTGCAACAGCGAAATCAGCGCGGTGGCCAACAGCTTGCTGCACAGCAAAAACGTGCGCGGCAACGGGCTGGTCAGCAGCACGCGCATGCTGCCCATCTCGCGGTCGTAGACCATCGACAGCGAGCCTTGCATGCCGTTGAACAGCAGGATCATGCAGGCCAGCCCCGGGATGATGTACACCTCGTAGGGGATGTAGGTGTCGTAGGGTTCGATCACCGAGATGCCCAACGCGGCGCGGAACCCGGCGGCGAACACCAGCAGCCACAGCAATGGCCGCACCAGCGCACTGAGAAACCGCGTGCGCTGCAACACAAAGCGCAGCCACTCGCGCAGGACGATGCCGCGCAGGCATTGCCAGTAAGCGTTCATGCCGCAGCTTCCGTCGTGGTGGGGCGCGTCAAGCGCGCGAACACGCTGCCGAGGTCGCCGCCTTGTTGCGCGATCAAGGCATCGACTTGCCCACTGGCCACCAGACGGCCCTGATGCAGGATCATCAACGCATCGTCGGCCTGTACTTCGTCGAGCAGGTGGGTGGTCCACAGCACGCTGATGCCCTGTTCGAGGCACAGGCTGCGCACGTGCTGGTTAAGCGCCAGGCGGCTGGCCGGGTCGAGGCCGACGCTGGCTTCATCCAACAGCAGCAAGCGCGGCTCATGCAGCAACGCCCGGGCGATTTCCACCCGGCGCCGATGCCCGCCGTTGAGCTCGCGGACTTTTTCGCGGCGCCGTTCGGTGAGGGCCTGGCGTGCCAGTTCGGCGGCTACGCGCAGGTCGGTCTGGCGCCGTGATAAACCGTGCAGCGCGGCGTGGTAGCGCAGGTTCTGTTCCACGCTCAAATCCAGGTCCAGGGTGCTTTGCTGGAACACTACACCCAGCTGGGTGAGGGCTGCACGCGGCGCCTCACGTAGGGAATGACCGCCCACGCGAATGTCGCCGCTTTGCAGGTCATACAGCCGCGTGAGCAGGGCGATCAAGGTGGATTTACCGGCGCCATTGGGCCCCAGCAGCGCCGCAAAGCGCCCCGGTGCGAGGCTGAAACCCACCTCGCACAAGGCCTGCCGTGCGCCGTAGGCGAAGCTCACGTCGCGCACCTCCAGGGCGTTCATGGCGTGACCACCACGCCCCACGGATAACGCCCGACCTTCACCGACTTGATCACCTTGAGGCTGTCCACATCGATCACCGACACATCACCGCTCACGCCGTTGGTGGCCAGCAACTGTTTCTCGTCCGGGGTAAATGCCATCTGCCACACGCGGCGGCCCACCAACAGGTAGTCGAGGACCTCGAAGGTCTTGGCGTCGATCACGGCCACATGGTTGGCCGGACCGAGGGCGACAAAGCCGTACTTGCCGTCGGCGCTGAGCTTGATGCCGACCGGCTGGACTTTGTCGGGGTGCACGCCCTTGATCTTGAAGGTCAGGGTCTTGAGGATCGCGCGGCTGGCTACGTCGAGGATGGTCACGGTGCCGCCGATTTCCGCCGAGGCCCACAGCTGCGAGCCATCGTGGTTGAACTCGACGAAGCGCGGGCGCTGGTCCACCAGGGTGCTGTCGGCCAGGGTCTGGGTGCTGGTGTCGATCCAGTGCAGCATGTTGGTGGTTTCGCTGGTGTTTACCGCCCACTTGCCATCCGGGCTCACGGCCATGCCTTCGGGTTCGACGCCGACGTTGATCTGGCCGAGCACCTTGGCGGTCTCGGTGTCGATCACGGTGACCAGCGCGTCGTCTTCGTTGGACACGTACAGCCAGCGGTTATTGGGGTGCAGGGCGAACTGCTCGGGGTCTTTGCCGGAGGGCAGTTCCTTGATGATCTTGCGCGTGGCCACGTCCATCACCTGCACGCGGTCCGAGTCGCTGGCGCAGATGTACAGCAGCTTATTGTCATGGGACAGCAGCAAGCCTCGCGGACGCTGGCCGACCTTGAGGGTGTCGGTGACCTGCAGGGTCTGCATGTCGATCAGGCTCAGGCTGTTGTCTTTCTCGTTGGAGACCCAGGCGGTACTGGCCACGGCGTGCCCGGCGGCAAGCAGCAGGGCGCATGAGAGCAGGGTGCGGCGCATGGCGGATTCCTTATTATTGTGGGTAGGTGATCAAGGGAAGCGGCAGGTCACCTCGGGTTTGTCATAGCCCAGGCTGTCCATTTCGTTGGTGGGGTGCAGGAAACCGTCCTGGGGCGAGGTGCTGACCAACGCGCGGGGCTGCACGATGGGAATCGGTTGGCGCAATTGGCCGTTCCAGGGGCGGTAGCTGAGCTTGCGGCCCTTGAAACCATCCAGGGGCAGTTGCTCGCTGATTTCCAGTTGACGGATCGCCATGGGCTCGACCTGACGCAACTTGCTCACTGCACTGGCGATGCTGCGCACGGCCATCCAGGCGGCGAAGTCGCGGTCGTTCATCCAGCGCCCGGCCAGGGCCTCGAAGCGTTTCTGCAATTGGGCGGCGCCGTAGGTCTCGACGGTTTTGTGCCAGCCGGTGGGCGTCAGACCCTGGGTGCCGGCCACGGGGCGCGGGTACCAGGTCTGGTAGGGCACGTACTCGCCGAAGTCGCCGCGCTCGTCGGCCACCAGCACCACGTCGTATTCGGCGGTCTGGGTGAACAGCGGCATATCCGCCTGGGCGCTGCGGCGTTGGTCGTTGTCGAAACGCCAGGCTTTTTCCGCCACCAGCTGCACGCCGAAGCGTTTGGCGGCGCGACGCAGGGCGGCGGCGTAGGCCTGGTCATCCTCGGTGGGGCCGACGATCAACAGCGCTTTCTGCCATTTGCGCACTACCAGGAACTGCGCCAGCGCATCGGCAAGCATCGCGCGGCTGGGCAGGGTATGCAGCACGTTGCCCAGGCAGTCGGTGCTGCGCAGGCTGTCATCTGGGCTGCCGGCATTGAACAGCAGGCTGTCGGGCAACGCCGCGCTGAGTTGGCGCAGGCTGGCGGCGGGCGCGTTGACCACGAACAGGCGCAGGCCCTGGGCATGCTGCGCTTGGGCGGCGGCGAGCAGGGCGTCTGGGGTGTCTACCGTGGCGGTCGTCAGGCTGTAGCGCTGGTTGAGAAAGGCGCCGGTGCTGTTGCTGTCGATGATCGCCAGTTCAGCGCCGCGCTGCCCGGCATCGGCGGGCTCGGGAATCACATTCGACAGCAGCGGCCCCGGATCGGGCCGATAACCCAGGTAGCCGATCTGCACCTGCAAGGGCGCTTCAGCGGCCTGGCCGGTGGCGGCCCAGGCGATTGCCAGCAGGCAGATCACGGCGTAGGGGGCGAGCTGGCGCATAAGGCACTCCATGACAGGTAGCGCCAGCATAGGAACCCTGAACGTCGCTGCAAATATGCAGAAAGTAGCGCTGGGGCAGTACCAAGGTAGTAGCCACGCGCAGCGGGTGCGGTTTTAGCATGGGTCCCTACCGGTCTCATTCACAGGAGTGACACGAGCATGCGCGTTTTCACCGCCCGGCCCGGCCTGTCGGCCCTGTGGCGCATCAACCTGTGGGTGTGCGGCTTCTTCGCCCTGGTGACCTGCGCCTGCACCGCGCTGTTGCTGCACCAGGCCCTGGCCGATGTGGAGCGCGAGCTGCAATCGGCCGAAGCGGTGGTGCACTACCTGAGCGAAACCGCCGAGCGCGACCCGGCCAGCCTGCAACCCCACCTCACCGCGAGTTTGCGCCATGTACGTGTGCACTGGCTGGCGAGCGGCGACACCGCGCAAGCGCCGGCGCCGGACGGGCTGGACGCCTGGCTCGGGCGCCTGCTGTTTGCCGAGGCACGACGCAGTGCCCAGGTGCTGGACTTGCCGGACGGTCGGCGCGTGTCCATCGCCGTTGACCCACGGGATGAAATCGACGAGGTCTGGGACTCCCTGCAACAACTGCTGGGCCTGTGCGCCCTGGCCCTGGTGCTGAGCCTGTTGACCATCCGCTGGGCAGTGCGCCGTGGCATGGGCGTGCTGGATGAATTGCTGCGCGCGCTGCAACAGGTGTGCGCCGGCCAGCTTAACGTGCGCCTGCGCAGTGAAGGCGCGCCGGAAGCACGGCAATTGGCGCTGCACTTCAACCGCATGACCGACGCCCTGGAGCAGGCGCGCACCGATAACACCCGGCTCACCCAGACCCTGCTGGCGGTGCAGGAGCAGGAGCGCACCCACCTGGCCCAGACCCTGCACGATGACCTCGGCCAATACCTGGCCGGCATTCGCGCCCAGGCCTGCCTGTTGCGGCTGGTTACCGACCAGCCGCATCTGCTGGCGTCCACGGTGGCGCAATTGGAAGATCACTGCGAGCACTTGCAGCAAGGCTTCAGGGCGCTGGTCCACGATCTCTATCCGGTGGCCCTGCAACACCTGCCGATGGCCGAGGCGTTTTCGATGTTGGTCACGCAGTGGCAGGCCAGCCACGGCATTCCCTGCCACCTGCAAGTCAGTACGGACCTGCCGCTGTTGCCCGGCGCCAGCAAGACCCATCTGTACCGCCTGCTCCAGGAAGCCCTGACCAACATCCTGCGGCATGCCGACGCCAGCCAGGTGCACGTGCGCCTGCAACATCACGGTTCGCGCCTGCGCCTGTGGGTGCGTGATAACGGTCGCGGTGCAGAAACGCCCCAGCGGCCGGGTGTGGGCCTGTATTCGATGGCCGAACGCGCCCGCTGCCTGGGCGGCGAATTGAAGATCATCAGCCAGCCCGGCGCCGGCTGGGCGTTGGCGTTGAACATGCCGTTGGAGGCCTCATGAATATTCTGTTGGTGGATGACCACGCCGTGGTGCGCCAGGGCTATGCCAGCCTGCTGCGCGCGCTGCTGCCGGCCGTTGAAGTGCGCGAGGCTGCCAGTGGTGAAGAAGCGTTGAGCCGGGTCCAGGAAGCGCTGCCGCACCTGGTGATCATGGACTTCGGCCTGCCGGGCATCAGCGGCCTGGAAACCACCCGCCGTCTGCGCCAGCGTCTGCCGCACCTGCGTGTGCTGTTTTTCAGCATGCACGACGAGCTGCCCCTGGTGCGTCAGGCCCTGGATGCCGGGGCCTCTGGCTACCTGACCAAAACCTCGGCACCCGAAGTGTTGATCGAAGCGGTGCGGCGCATCCTCGACGGCCACGCCTACATCGAACAGGCCCTGGCCACCGAACTGGCCTATACCCCCGGTGATCAACGCTTGCAGGGCATGACCCCACGTGAACTGGAGATTTTCCTGATGCTGGCCAGGGGCACGCCCACCCGAACGATTGCCGACCAGCTGAATATCAGCAGCAAGACCGTGTCCAATCACCTGACCTTGCTCAAGAGCAAATTGCAGGTGAGTTCCCATGCCGAGCTGGTGCACTTGGGGATCGATATGGGGGTGGTGCGGGTGGTTGGATAACCGGGTGTGCACAAAGCCCACACTTCAATGGCGTCGTTTCAGCGATTCCAGGTCGTTGGGCAATCCTGGCAGCCCTCCATATTCGCATCCTGGAAATTCGCATAGTGCTGGCGACTGCCGGTGAGGGTGGCCTGTTCCAGGTTGCTCTCGCCGAACTTGGCTTCCTGCAGGTTGGCGTCGCTGAGGTCGGCGCCTTGCAGGTCGGCCTTGCTCAGCCAGGTCATCTCCAGGTCGGCCGCACGCAGGTTGGCCTTGTGCATTTTTGCCCCGGACAGCCGCGCAAATTGCAGGTAGGCCGCACTGAGGTTGGCGTTTTCGAACTGCGCGCCCTGGGCGAACAGGCCCCACCCCTGGATCGCCATCAGCGTGGCGCCGCTGAAGTTGGCCAGGCGCAGGTTGGCCTGTTGCAGGCTGGCGCGGGTCAGGTTGGCGCCTTGCAGCTGGGCTTTTTCCAGGTTGGCCAGGTCGAGGTTGGCATGGCGCAGATCCGCCTCGCGCAGGTCGGCGCCGGCCAGGTTCATCTTGCTCAAGTCCTGGTTGCGCAGGTTGGCGCCCTTGAGGTTGGCGCCGGGGCATTGGCTGTGTTCGGCGATGGTGCAGCCGTTGATGATCAGCGGGGCGTCGTCGCCGTCGTCGGCGTGCGCCAGGGGCAGGGAGAGCAGGAGTAACAAGGGCAGGTAGTTCATCGTGTAACCTCTGGGGATCCTGTGGTGAGCGGGCTCACCACAAGGGAACCCGCTTGCTACAAAGGGCGGCCCGGCATTCTCGCAGGGGTTATTTTTGCGCGGTCTTCTGATCCCAGCTCGGGATCTTGAACACCCAGAACGACCCGCCTTGCGCTACCGGCTTGGTCAGCTCGGCCATGTCGCCGCCCCACAACGGCACCGCGCCGCCATAGCCGACGGTCACGCCGACATACTGCTCGCCATCCTGCTCCCAGGTGATCGGCGGCGAGACGATGCCGCTGCCGGTCTGGAACTTCCACAGCTCCTTGCCGGTTTTCGCGTCGAAGGCCTTGAAGAAACCGTCGCCTGTACCGGTAAACACCAGGTTGCCCTTGGTGGCCAACACGCCGGCCCACAGTGGCAACGCTTCCTTGTGCTCCCACACTACCTTGCCGGTGGTTGGGTTCATCGCGCGCAGGGTGCCGACGTGGTCGTCATACATGCGCTTGATGCGAAAGCCCATGCCCAGGTACGCCGAGCCCTTCTTGTAGTTGACCTCTTCGGTCCAGTATTCCTCTTTCCACTGGTTGCCCGGGATATAGAACAGGCCGGTGTCCTGGCTGTAGGCCATGGGGTTCCAGTTCTTGCCACCCAGGAACGGCGGCGAGACTTCCACCGGTTTGCCTTTGGTTTCACCCGGCAATGGCTTGGCCGGACGCTGGCCTTCGTTCTCCACCGGACGCCCGGTCTTCAGATCGATATGGCTGGCCCAGGTGATGTTGTCGACGAAGGGGAAGGCGTTCTGCAGCTTGCCGTTGTTGCGGTCTACCACGTAGAAGAAACCGTTGCGGTCAGCGTGACCGGTGGCCTTGACCACCTTGCCGTCCTTGTCCTTGTAGTCGAACAGCACCAACTCGTTGTTGCCGGAGAAGTCCCAGGCGTCGTTCGGGGTGTGCTGGTAGAACCACTTCACTTCGCCGGTGCTCGGATCGACGCCGACCTGACCGGAGGTGTAGAGGCTGTCGAAGTCGTGGGGGTTGCCGTCCTTGGCGGTGCGCGCCCAGGTGTTCCACGGGCCGGGGTTGCCGGCGCCGACGATGATCGTGTTGGTCTCGGCATCGAAGCTTGCGCTCTGCCAAGGGGCGCCACCGCCGTGGCTCCAGGCCTCGACCTTGCCGGTTTCGGTGGTGGGGTCATCCGGCCACGAAGGGGCCTTGACGTCGCCGGTGGTGGTGCTGTCCTTGCCGTTGAGGCGGCCCATATGGCCTTCCACGAACGGGCGCATCCACACTTCTTCACCGGTGTCGGGGTCGCGGGCAAACAGCTGGCCGACCACGCCGAATTCATCGCCGGAGCTGCCGTGGATCAGCAGCACCTTGCCGCTGACCTTGTCTTTGATCAGCACCGGGGCGCCGGTCATGGTGTAGCCGGCGGCGTGGTCGCCGAACTTCTTGTTCCACACCACTTTGCCGGTGTTCTTGTCGAGGGCGATCAGGCGCGCGTCGAGGGTGCCGAAGTAGATCTTGTCGCCGAAGATCGCCGCACCACGGTTGACCACGTCACAGCACGGGCGAATGTTGTCGGGCAGGCGGTGGTTGTAGGTCCACAGGCGCTTGCCGGTCTTTGCGTCGAGGGCGAACACGCGGGAATAGGAGCCGGTGACGTAGACCACGCCGTCGCTGACGATGGCCTGGGATTCCTGGCCGCGTTGCTTCTCATCGCCGAACGAGTAGGACCAGGCCGGGGTGAGCTTGAACACGTTCTTGTCGTTGACCTGGGCCAGCGGGCTCCAGCGCTGGGCGTTGGTGCCCATGCCGTATTGCAGCACGTCTTTGGTGGTCAGGTGGTCGTTGGCGATGTCTTCCCAGGTGACATTGTGCGTCGGCTTGGCGGGGTCGGCGGCCGCGAACGTTACGGCACTGAGGGACAGGCTGCCCACCAGCACAAAGGCTTGCACGGCAAGGCTTAAAGGTGAGCGGGCGGGTAGCGATCTTATTGTCATGGTTGCAGTTCCCAGTGGAGGTTTTGGCCTGCACAGGGTGGAACGCCGGGGCGCCGGGCGGATACGGAAAAAGTCCCGCTGTGGCCGGGAAGACTTCCCGAGGCGCCGCTGTTTTAGGCGTGCCCCACAAGCCCTACTACCAAGGGAGGAGAGGGCGGCCACCAAAGCAGCATACGGCCCATGCCCCGGGGTTTCTAAGATGGTTGCCATAACCTCTGCAATGAGGTTTTGCGTGCAATCCTGAGGGCAAAATAATGACAACAAAACACAATGCCTTGCTCGTCGCCGGGCTGTTGGTCGGTGTGATCGCCGGGGGCTCTGCCTGGGCCCACGGCAACGTGGTCCCGCAAGCGGTGGAAACCAAGGGCCTGACCTCGATCAAGGATGCGGGCGTGCCGGTCAACGAAGACGGCTGGGCGGCGGTCAATCCGTACCGTACCTCGCCTGAACACGACCGCGCCGTGGAAATCGGTTCGTCCGCCTATAACCAGAACTGCGCCGCCTGCCACGGCCTGGAAGCCAAGTCCGGCGGCATCGCCCCCGACCTGCGCATGCTCGATGTGGGCGAAGCCGGTGATGAATGGTTCGTCGAGCGCGTGCGCCATGGCGCGGTGCGTGACGGCCGCGTGTACATGCCGAAAATGGCCGACTACCTGAGCCAGGAAGCCTTGTGGGCCGTGCGCACCTACCTGGACAGCGTGCACGTCGAGGAGTAAGCCATGCGCCTGTTCGCTTATGTGCTTGGCCTGGCCCTGCTGTGTTGCCAGCCGGCACAGGCGCAGGTGCGCAGCTATGACCAGATGATCGCCGCCGGCGAAATCAACGTGGCGGTGTACAAGGACTTTGCCCCCTACAGTTTCGAAGACGGCGCCACCGCGCGCGGGGTCGACGTGGAACTGGCCCAGGCCCTGGCCACGGCGCTGGGGGTGCAGCTCAAGTTGATCTGGGCGCCGGCCGGCGAGAAGCTCGACGACGACCTGCGCGACTACATCTGGCGTGGCAGCCAGTTGCACAACCAGCAACTGGCCGACCTGATGATGCGCGCGCCCTACGATCACGATTACGCACAGAAGCGCAACGACCAGGGCGAACTGGAAAACGGCCATGTGGTGATGTTCGGGCCGTACCAGAACGAACAATGGCAGGTGGTTTACGACCGTCGGCGCCTGGACAGGGTTGCCAGCGTGGCGGTGTTCGAGCAGCACCCGATTGGCGTCGAAGTCGACAGCGTGCCGTCGTTCTACCTCACCTCGGTGTTCAGCGGCATGCTCGCCGCCAAGACCCATCACTACCCCGACGTCCCCCAGGCCTTTGCGGCGATGAAAGCCGGTGAGGTCGATGCGGTGATGGCGATGCGCGGCGAAGTCGATTGGCAGGTGCATGAAGCCCACGACCCGCAACTGGCCCTGGCCGAAAACGCCTACCCGAACATGGGCAAGCAACGCTGGGAGATCGGCATGGCGGTGCACGAGAGCAATCGCCAGTTGGCCTACGCGGTGGAAGAGGCGCTGGAAGGCCTGATCCGCGACGGTGCGGTACAAGCCATCTATGCCCGTTACGGCCTGCAGTACGAAGTCCCCGAGATGTATCAATAGGAGCAGGCGATGAACTGGCGACTGAGCTGCATCTTGGCGTGCTGGCTGCCGCTGGCGGCTCACGCCGTGGAGGTCGACCCGGTGCCGTCGGTGATGTGGGCGTTCTATCACAAGCAGTTCCTGGCCGAGGCGCCGTTCGTGTTCGACGACCGAGTCAAGCTGCTCGCGCCGCCGTTCGCCGAAGATGCGCGCCAGGTGCCGCTGGAAATCGACGCCCGCGCCTTCAACGGCCATGTGGTGAAAATCCTCGCCTGGGCCGAGCTCAACCCATTGCCGAAAATCGTCGACTTCCAACCCAAGGCCGGCGTGCTGCCGTGGCTGTCGCTGCGGATTCGTATCGAGCAGGCCACGCCGTTGCGGGCGGCGGTGCTCACCGATGACGGGCTGTGGCATGTGGGCTCGACCCTGATCGACGCTGCCGGTGGCGGCTGCACCGCGCCCAGCGTGGTGCGCACCCAGCCGGGCTGGGAAGAGCACATCGGCGAAGTGCTCGGCGGCCGTTACCCGCGTGGCGAGTTCAGCCGCGTACGTGTGCAGGTGGCGCACCCGATGGACAACGGCATGGACAGCGGCATCCCCGAGTTTTTTATCAACCATGCGCAACTGCGCGGCCAGGACGGCCAGGTGCTGGCTGATCTTGAGTTGTTCCCGGCGGTCAGCGAGAACCCCAACCTGGCCTTCGACATCGACGCGCCGGGGCCCACCCGCCTGGTGCTGCGCGACAACAGCGGCAATGAGTTCGACGCGGCCATCCCCTGACCAGAAGGAGCGCGGCATGCGCTGGATTCTATTGTTATGCCTGGGCCTGAGCCTGCCCGTCCTGGCGGACCTCGACTACGCCCTCAAGCCCCGGTTGATCGCCGATGACACCTGGCTGCTTGAAGGCAGCACCGACAATTTTGCCAAGGCCAATGGCGGCAATATCGTCAACACCGCCTTCATTGTCACCGAGGCTGGCGTGGTGGTGATCGACACCGGGCCGTCGCGGCGCTACGGCGAAGCCATGCGCGAGGCCATCGCCCGTGTCACCCCCAAGCCGGTGATCCAGGTGCTGATTACCCACCATCACCCCGACCATGCGCTGGGCAACCAGGCCTTCAAGGACGTGCCCATCGGCGCCCTGGCCGAGACCACACGATTGCTGCACGAGCAGGGCGACGGCATGGCGGAAAATCTCTACCGCATGGTCGGCGATTGGATGCGCGGCACCGAGGTGGTGTTGCCCACCCAGGTGCTGGAACCCGGTGTGCTGAGCGTCGGCCGCCACGACTTGCGCCTGCTCGCGCTCACCGGTCACACCGGCGCCGACCTGGCGATCTTCGACCACAGCACCGGCGTGCTGTTCGCCGGCGACCTGGTGTTTTACCAGCGCGCGCTCACCACCCCCAACAGCCCGGGGCTGGCGGTGTGGTTGGCCGACCTCGGCACCCTGCAAGCCTTGCCCTGGACCCTGATCGTGCCCGGCCATGGCCCGGTGGCCAGCGACGCGCAACCCTTCACGCAGATGCGCGACTACCTGACCTGGCTCGATCAACTTTTGCGTGACGGCGCGGCCCACGGCAGCGACATGGCCGAGATGATCCGCAGCCCCATCCCCGAACGCTTCGCCGCTATCAGCCTGAGCCGCTATGAACTGATCCGCAGCGTCAGCCACCTGTACCCGCGATACGAGCGCGAACAGATGCAACGCGTGGATTCGGCGCGCTGACCCGCTACTAAGGAACTAGCAAACTCGATACTGCGGTCAATTGTGACAACTGCCCCTGCGCCCAAGAATCTGCACCAGACCGGGAAAATTTCCCGGGTATAACAAAAAACCGCAGAGGTAGCCGTCATGACCCAACCCGCACGCCGCCAACCCTTCGCCTTGAGTGTGTTGCTCGGTGCCATCCTGTTGTCTGGCCAGGCCATGGCCTCGGTCACCGATGAGGAAATCCTCCAGGACCCGAAAAACCCCGGGCAGATCGTCACCAACGGCCTGGGCGTGCAGGGCCAGCGCTACAGCCCCCTCGACACCCTGAACGTCGACAACGTCAAGGAACTGCGCCCGGTCTGGGCGTTTTCCTTTGGTGGCGAGAAGCAGCGTGGGCAACAGGCGCAGCCGATGATCAAGGATGGGGTGATGTACCTCACCGGTTCCTACTCGCGGGTGTTCGCGGTGGACGCGCGCACCGGCAAGAAGCTCTGGCAGTACGATGCGCGTCTGCCCGATGACATCCGCCCGTGCTGTGACGTGATCAACCGTGGCGTGGCGCTGTACGGCGACCTGGTGTTCTTCGGCACCCTCGACGCCAAGCTGGTGGCGCTGAACAAAGACACCGGCAAAGTGGTGTGGAGCAAGAAAGTCGCCGACCACAAAGAAGGCTACTCCATCAGCGCCGCGCCCCTGGTGATCAACGGCAAGCTGATTACCGGTGTGGCCGGTGGCGAGTTCGGCGTGGTGGGCAAGATCGAAGCCTATGACCCGAAAAACGGTGAACTGCTATGGAGTCGCCCGACGGTCGAAGGCCATATGGGCTACGTCTACAAGGACGGCAAGGCGGTGGAGAACGGCATCTCCGGTGGCGAGGCGGGCAAGACCTGGCCCGGGGACTTGTGGAAAACCGGCGGCGCCGCACCGTGGCTGGGCGGCTACTACGACCCGGAAACCAACCTGCTGCTGTTCGGCACCGGCAACCCGGCGCCGTGGAACTCGCACCTGCGCCCTGGCGACAACCTCTACTCGTCCTCGCGCCTGGCGCTGAACCCGGACGACGGCACCATCAAGTGGCACTTCCAGACCACGCCCCATGACGGCTGGGACTATGACGGCGTGAACGAGCTGGTCTCCTTCAACTACACGGAAGGTGGCAAAGAGATCAAAGCCGCCGCCACAGCCGACCGTAACGGCTTCTTCTACGTGCTTGATCGCACCAACGGCAAGTTCATCCGTGGTTTCCCGTTTGTCGACAAGATCACCTGGGCCACCGGCCTGGACAAGGACGGTCGGCCGATCTACAACGACGCCAGCCGGCCTGGCGCCCCGGGCAGCGAAGCCAAGGGCACCTCGGTGTTCGTCGCACCGGCGTTCCTGGGCGCGAAAAACTGGATGCCGATGGCCTATAACCGCGACACCGGGTTGTTCTACGTGCCGTCCAACGAGTGGGGCATGGACATGTGGAACGAAGGCATCGCCTACAAAAAAGGCGCGGCGTTCCTCGGTGCGGGCTTCACTATCAAACCATTGAACGAAGACTATATCGGCGTGCTGCGCGCCATTGACCCGAAGACCGGCAAGGAAGTCTGGCGCCACAAGAACTTCGCGCCGCTGTGGGGCGGGGTGCTGACCACCAAGGGCAACCTGGTGTTCACCGGCACGCCGGAAGGCTTCCTGCAGGCGTTCAACGCCAAGACCGGCGAGAAGGTCTGGGAATTCCAGACCGGCTCCGGCGTGCTCGGCTCGCCTGTGACCTGGGAAATGGACGGCGAACAGTACGTCTCGGTGCTCTCGGGCTGGGGCGGCGCCGTGCCGTTGTGGGGCGGTGAAGTGGCCAAGCGCATCAAGGACTTCAACCAGGGCGGCATGCTCTGGACCTTCAAGCTGCCCAAAGAGCTGGTCGCCAAACACTGAATCTACGACCAAATGACAAGTGCCCCCCTGCCAACGGCGCATTCGCCCGGCAACGGGGGCTCTTTACTATCGGGTCATCGCCTGTTGACCGACAGGCCCGGACCCAGACAGAGGCTTTAACATGATCTACGCACAACCTGGCACCCCTGGCGCTATCGTCAGCTTCAAACAGCGCTACGGTAATTACATCGGCGGCGAGTTCGTCGCCCCGCTCAGCGGTGAGTACTTCACCAACACTTCGCCGGTGACCGGTGAAGTGATCGCCGAATTCCCGCGCTCCAACGCCGCCGATATCGACAAGGCCCTCGACGCTGCCCATGCTGCCGCCGACGCCTGGGGCAAGACCTCGCCCCAGGATCGCTCGCTGGTGCTGCTGAAAATCGCCGACCGTATCGAGCAGCACCTCGAAGTGCTGGCCGTGACCGAAAGCTGGGACAACGGCAAGGCCGTGCGCGAAACCCTCAACGCTGACGTGCCCCTGGCCGCTGACCACTTCCGCTACTTCGCCGGCTGCATCCGCGCTCAGGAAGGCGGCGCCGCCGAGATCAACGAACACACCGCGGCCTATCACTTCCATGAGCCCTTGGGCGTGGTCGGGCAGATCATTCCGTGGAACTTCCCGCTGCTGATGGCCGCCTGGAAACTCGCCCCGGCCCTGGCCGCCGGTAACTGCATCGTGCTCAAGCCGGCCGAGCAGACGCCGTTGTCGATCATGGTGTTTGCCGAGTTGATCAATGACCTGCTGCCACCGGGCGTGCTGAATATCGTCCAGGGCTTTGGCCGCGAAGCCGGGGAGGCACTGGCCACCAGCAAGCGCATCGCCAAGATCGCCTTTACCGGCTCGACCCCCATCGGCGCGCACATCATGCATGCGGCCGCCGAGAACCTCATTCCCTCCACCGTGGAACTGGGCGGCAAGTCGCCGAACATCTTCTTCGAAGACATCATGCAGGCCGAGCCGCAGTTCATCGAAAAAGCCGCCGAAGGCCTGGTGCTGGCGTTCTTCAACCAGGGCGAAGTGTGCACCTGCCCGTCGCGGGCGCTGGTGCAGGAGTCGATCTACGACGACTTCATGAAAGTGGTGATGAAGAAGATCGTCAAGATCAAGCGCGGCAACCCGTTGGACACCGAGACCATGGTCGGCGCCCAGGCGTCCGAACAGCAATACGACAAGATCCTCTCCTACCTCAAGATCGCCCAGGAAGAGGGCGCCGAGCTGCTCACCGGCGGCGCGGCCGAGCGCCTGGAGGGCGACCTGTCCAGCGGTTACTACATCCAGCCGACCCTGCTCAAGGGCCACAACAAGATGCGCGTGTTCCAGGAAGAAATCTTCGGCCCGGTGGTGGGTATCACCACCTTCAAGGACGAAGCCGAAGCCCTGGCGATTGCCAACGACAGCGAATTCGGCCTCGGCGCCGGGCTGTGGACCCGCGACATCAACCGCGCCTACCGCATGGGCCGGGCGATCAAGGCCGGTCGCGTGTGGACCAACTGTTATCACCTGTACCCGGCGCATGCGGCGTTTGGCGGCTACAAGAAGTCGGGCGTGGGGCGTGAGAACCACAAGATGATGCTCGATCACTACCAGCAGACCAAGAATTTGCTGGTGAGCTACGACATCAATCCGTTGGGTTTCTTCTAACCCTCGGATTGCAACGCGGTCCCCTGTGGGAGGGGGCTTGCTCCCGATGGCGGTGGGTCAGTCAACAGTGATGTGGCTGACACATTGCTATCGGGAGCAAGCCCCCTCCCACATTTTGATCGGCTTATACCCGCTACCAATGCGGGTGCGAGCTCCTTCGAAAGTAGCATTCGCACCCCCATCCCCCCATGCATTAATGCCCTTACCGGAATCTTCCGGCACAACAAGAGGACTCTCCCTATGTGGACCAAACCCGCCTTCACCGACCTGCGTATCGGCTTCGAAGTGACCATGTACTTCGCCAGCCGCTGATCCATCTCCGGCCAGCCTCGCGCTGGCCGGTGCCGTATTGGGAATGACCCTTTGGTCTGATTGCATTCGCCCCGGAATGGGTTAGTGTGAAGCGCATCTCCCAAAAATAATAAGAACAGGCTTTCCAATGAGCCCCAATCTGAGCCTTCTGCGTAAATTCGTCTCGCCTGAAATCATCTTCGGTGCCGGCTGCCGGCACAACGTCGGTAACTACGCCAAGACCTTTGGTGCGCGCAAGGTGCTGGTGGTCAGCGACCCCGGTGTGATCGCTGCCGGTTGGGTCGCCGATGTGGAAGCCAGCCTGCAGGCCATCGGTATCGACTACTGCCTGTACAGCGCCGTGTCGCCCAACCCGCGCGTCGAAGAAGTGATGCTCGGTGCCGAGGTGTATCGGGAAAACCATTGCGACGTGATCGTGGCCATCGGCGGCGGCAGCCCCATGGACTGCGGCAAGGCCATCGGCATTGTGGTCGCCCATGGGCGCTGTATCCTCGAGTTCGAAGGCGTGGACACCATCCGTGTGCCGAGCCCGCCGTTGATCCTGATCCCCACCACCGCCGGCACGTCGGCGGATGTCTCGCAGTTCGTGATCATTTCCAACCAGCAGGAACGCATGAAGTTCTCCATCGTCAGCAAGGCGGTGGTGCCGGATGTGTCGCTGATCGACCCGGAAACCACGGCGAGCATGGACCCGTTCCTGTCCGCCTGTACCGGCATCGACGCGCTGGTGCATGCCATTGAGGCGTTCGTGTCCACCGGCCACGGCCCGCTGACCGACCCCCATGCGCTGGAGGCCATGCGCCTGATCAACGGTAACCTGGTGCAGATGATCGCCAACCCCGGTGACATTGCCCTGCGCGAGAAGATCATGCTCGGCAGCATGCAGGCCGGCCTGGCGTTCTCCAATGCGATCCTCGGCGCGGTGCATGCCATGTCCCACAGCCTCGGCGGGTTTCTCGACCTGCCCCATGGTTTGTGCAACGCGGTGCTGGTGGAACACGTGGTGGCGTTCAACTACAACTCGGCGCCGGAGCGCTTCAAGGTAATTGCCGAGACCTTTGGCATCGATTGCCGGGGCCTCAGCCATCGGCAGATTCGCGGGCGGCTGGTGGAGCATCTGATTGCCCTGAAGCACGCCATCGGCTTTCACGAAACCCTCGGTTTGCATGGGGTGCGCGTGGCGGATATTCCGTTCCTGTCCCAACATGCGATGCACGACCCGTGCATCCTCACCAACCCGCGCGAGTCCAGCCAGCGTGATGTCGAGGTCGTATATGGCGAAGCGCTCTGACGACCAGCAACAGGCCCTGGCCGGGTTGCTGGGCCTGGGCAATCACTCGGCGCGCAAGAGCCACTACCCGGAACTCACCGCGCGCCTCGACGAGCTGGAGGCCGAGCGCAACCGCTATATCCGTCTCAACGATGAGCTGGAGCAGCGCGTGGCGGCGCGCACCGATGAGCTGCTGGAAGCCAACCGCAACCTGCAACAACAGATCGCCCAGCGCGAGCAGGTCGAGCAGGAACTGCGCGATGCGCGCGACGCCGCCGAAGCTGCCAACCGCAGCAAGGACAAATACCTTGCCGCCGCCAGCCATGACCTGCTGCAACCGCTTAACGCGGCGCGGCTGCTGATCTCGACCCTGCGCGAACGCAACTTGCCCAGCGTCGAGCAGGTGCTGGTGGAACGTACGCACCAGGCCCTGGAAGGCGCCGAGGATTTGCTCACCGACCTGCTGGATATTTCGCGGCTCGACCAGGCGGCGGTCAAGCCCGATGTGGCGCTGTATCGCCTGGATGAGCTGTTTGCGCCGCTGGTCTCGGAGTTCCAGTCGGTGGCGCTGGCGGCCGGGCTGAACCTGCGCGCGCGTACCGGCCATTATGCGATTCGCACTGACCTGCGCCTGGTGACGCGGATCCTGCGTAACTTCCTCAGCAACGCCTGCCGCTACACCGACGAGGGCTGCATCCTGCTCGGCGCGCGCCGCCGTGGCGATCGCCTGCGCCTGGAGGTGTGGGACACCGGGCGCGGCATCGCGGCCGACCGGCTCGATGCGATCTTCCTCGAGTTCAACCAGCTCGACGTCGGCCGTGCCTCGGACCGCAAAGGCGTAGGGCTGGGCCTGGCGATTGTCGAGCGCATCGCCGAGATCCTCGGCTACCCGGTGGCGGTCCGTTCGTGGCCGGGGCGTGGCTCGATGTTCAGTATCGAGGTGCCCATCAGCGAAGAGATGCCCCTGGCGATCAGCCAACTGCCGGTGCTGCCGACCACGGGCAACCCGCTGCCGGGGCGGCGTTTGCTGGTAATCGATAACGAGGTGAGCATCCTCGACAGCATGCGCGCGCTGCTGGGGCAGTGGGGCTGTGAGGTGATCACTGCCACCGACCAGGCCGGGGCGTTGCTGGCGCTGCAGGGCAGGGCACCGGAATTGATCCTCGCCGACTACCACCTTGACCACGGCGTGGTGGGCTGTGCGGTGGTCAAGCACCTGCGAGAGCATTTCGCGCAGAACATCCCCGCCGTGATCATCACCGCCGACCGCACCGACCAGTGCCGCCGCGTGCTGCGTCGCCTGGACGCGCCGTTGTTGAACAAACCGCTCAAGCCCGGCAAGTTGCGGGCGGTATTGAGCCAGTTATTGACCTAGGGTGTTGATACCCGTCAACACCCGTTGCGGCGCTTTGCCCCATGCTGCGGGCTCTGATTCAGAGCCCGACGGAGCCCGCCATGAACGCCCCCGCAACAACCGCAGCATCCTTCAAGTTGCCCCTGGGCCTGGTGATCGGTGTACTGGTGATGGTCGGCGTGCTGCTGTTGCCGATGCCCGTCGACTTACCGGTGGCTGGGCAGCGCATGCTGGCGATCCTCGCGTTTGCCGTGGTGGTGTGGATCACCGAGGCGGTGTCTTATGAAGCCAGCGCGATCATGATTACCTCGCTCATGGCGTTTTTGCTTGGCACGGCACCGTCGCTGCAAGACCCCACCCACCTGATCGGCTCCAGCCCGGCCATCAGCATGGCGCTCACCGGCTTTTCCAACCCGGCACTGGCCCTGGTGGCGGGCGCGTTGTTCATTGCGGCGGCCATGACCCACACCGGCCTGGACCGGCGCATCGCCCTGGTGACCCTGACCCGCGTCGGCACCAGCACCCGCGGCATTCTGCTTGGGGCGATTGCGGTGACGATCCTGCTCAGCCTCGTCGTCCCCAGCGCCACTGCGCGCAGCGCCTGTGTGGTGCCGATCATGATGGGCGTGGTCGCCGCGTTTGGCGTGGACAAGCGCTCCAACATCGCCGCCGGCCTGATGATCGTGGTGGCCCAGGGCACCAGCATCTGGAACGTCGGCATCCAGACCGCCGCCGCGCAAAACCTGCTGACCGTGGGCTTTATGGACAAGATGCTCGGCCAGCGCGTGTCGTGGATCGACTGGCTGATCGCCGGCGCGCCGTGGGCGGTGATCATGTCGGCGGTGTTGCTGTTCCTGGTGATCAAGCTGCTGCCGCCGGAAACCGACAGCATCCCCGGTGGCAAGGAAGCCGTGGCCCAGTCCCTGGTGGACATCGGCCCGATGACCGGCCCGCAGAAACGCTTGCTGACGGTGTCGGTGTTGTTGCTGTTGGCATGGGCGACGGAAGGGCGCCTGCACCCTTTCGACACCACCTCGACCACCTACGCCGGGCTGGTGTTCCTGCTGCTGCCGGGGATTGGGGTGATGACCTGGAAGGATGTGCAGTCGCGCATTCCATGGGGCACGGTGATTGTGTTTGGCGTGGGCATCAGCCTCGGTACCGCGCTGCTGACCACCCAGGCCGGGCAATGGCTGGGCTCCCAGGTGGTGGCGCACACCGGCCTGGATCAGGTCGGGCCGCTGGGGGTGTTTGCGATCCTGGGGGCGTTTTTGATCGTGATCCACCTGGGCTTTGCCAGCGCCACGGCGCTGACCTCGGCGCTGTTGCCGATATTGATTGCGGTGTTGCAGACCTTGCCGGGGGAGTTCAACCGCTTGGGCATGACCATGCTGCTGGGGTTTGTGATGAGCTACGGGTTTATCCTGCCGATCAATGCGCCGCAGAACATGGTGTGCCTGGGGACCGGGACGTTTACGGCGCGGCAGTTTGCCAAGGTGGGGATTCTGGTGACGTTGATCGGGTATGGGTTGATGTTGGTGTTTGCGGCGACTTACTGGAGCTGGCTCGGTTGGATCTGATTTGAAATGCGCTTCTGGATGCACAGCAAACTGGAACCCCTGTGGCGAGCGGGCTTGTCCCCCGTTGGGGTGCGAAGCGCCCCCAATGAAGGACGAATGCGGTGTACCCGATATTGCGTAGTGGCTGGTTTTGGGGCTGCTGCGCAGCCCAACGCGGGACAAGCCCTCTCGCCACAAGTCTGCACATCTTGTGATTCAAACCGGCAGGCGAAATTGCTTACGCAAGGCCTTATCGAAGAACCCAGCAGGGGCGAAGCGGCGCAGCAGGCTGATTTGTCGTGCGGCCTTGCCAGCCGTGTAGCGAGGCTGAGGGTGGATGTCGGTCGCGGCTTTGACCACGACTGCCGCGACGACGTCTGGCCGGTCGGCTTTCGGCATCACCTCGGCCAGCAGTGCCTTGAACCCGGCTCGGGGCTGATCGTAGGTCTTCAGCAGCGAGTCTGGCTCAATACCGTTTTGATCGAAGACGGTACGCACGAATGCGGGCTCGATGACCGAGACGCGAATATTGAAGGCACGCACCTCGTGGTCAAGGGATTCGGAATAGCCTTCCAGCGCGTGCTTGACCGCCGAATAATGAGCGGAGTAGGGCGCGGGGATTACCCCTAGAATCGATCCGATATTGATGATGCGCCCCTGGCCACGCTCTCGCATTGCCGGGAGTACCGCATTGGTCATGCGGATGACGCCGAACAGATTGACGTCGAACAGTGCCTGTACCTGTGGGAGCGAGAATTCTTCAGCGCCGCCCAGCAGGCCGATGCCGGCATTATTGACCAGCAGATCGATCCGCCCGGTCTGTGCGAGCACGGTGGAGACGAGCGCACTGACAGAGGTGTCGTCTGTCACGTCGCAGGTGAGCATGGACACCGGCGTTGAGCTGGCCCCCGCTTTCCGACTTGTGCCAAATACCCTATACCCTGCACGCACCAGTGCTTCAGCAGTCGCTTGACCAATACCGGACGACGCACCGGTGACTATCGCAGTTCTTTCGGAAGGTGTTTTCATTTGAGGCTCCGCCGGTTGTTGAGTGTGTGCTGGGTCATATGATCTTGATGACCACCTTCCCCTTGGCTCTGCCCCGTTCGACATAGCTCAATGCCTCAGCCGTTGCCTCGAAAGGGAAGGTTCGGTTGATCACGGGTGTAATAGCGCCGGACTCGACGAGCGCGGTGATTTTCTGCAATTGCGCACCGCTCGCGCGCATGAACACGAACCCATAGTCGACGCCCTGCCTGCGGGCTTTTCTGCGTATGCCACTGCTTAACAGGCGCATGATCCAACCGAGTCCCCAGGACAGCTTTTGCTCGCGTGCGAACTCGGCGGTTGGTGGCCCTGAGATAGAAATGAGCTGCCCACCCGGCTTGAGAATGCGCAGGGATGTTTCCAGTTCGGCAGGGCCCAGGCTGTTCAATACGACGTCGTAGTCACGCAACACGGTTTCGAAGTTTTGCTGCGTGTAGTCGATGACGACGTCTGCTCCCAGCGCCTTGACCCACTCCACGTTGGGGGTGCTGGTCGTGGTGGCAACGAAAGCCCCCAGGTGTTTTGCAAGCTGGATGGCAATGCTGCCGACACCACCGGAGCCCGCCTGGATAAAGACTTTTTGTCCCTTCTTCAAGCGGGCTGTTTCAACCAGCACCTGCCAGGCGGTCAGTGCAACCAGGGGCAGGGCGGCGGCTTGTTCCATGCTGGTGTTTTTGGGTTTCAGTGCGAGGGCACTTTCCTCAATCGCGATCAGCTCGGCAAAGCCACCGATGCGCGCGTCGGGCGGGCGCGCGTAGACCTCGTCACCGGGCTTGAAGCTGCGCACGCCTGACCCTACGCGAACGACGACGCCGGCCACGTCGTTGCCCATGATCAGCGGGAATGTGTACGGCAGGATCAGTTTGAATTCACCCTTGCTGATCTTCGAATCCAGCAGGTTGACGCTGCTGGCATGCACCTTGATCAGCACGTCGTGGATGCCTGGTTCCGGGTCCGGTACCTCGGCAAGGCGTCCTTGATTCTTGCCGTAACGGTCGATCAGGAAGGCTTTCATCGTTCAGTTCCCATGGTTCGCGTGACTATCACGCCTTGGCTTGATAGCGCTCGGCGACGACCGATTGGCGAATCTCTGACAGCAAACCTTGGCGGGCGGCCTGCAGGGCATCCCAGCGGGCGGCGTCTTGCAATGGCGGAATGGTCACCGGCTCGCGACGATCAAAACCGACCAGCGCAGCATCGACCAGCTCGTCCACGCTCATGATTTCGCTCAGGGTATTGATGTCGATGCCCGCGCGATCCCAGATTTCCGTGCGGGTGGCCGCTGGAAGAACGGCTTGCACGTAGACGCCTTTGGGCGAGAGCTCGAGGCTCAGCCCTTGGGATAGAAACAGCACGAACGCCTTGGTTGCACCGTAGACGCTCATGCCGAATTCCGGTGCCAGCCCCACCACCGAGCCAATGTTGATAATCGCGCCGTTACCGGCGTGTACCAGGCGTGGAGCGATAGCGCTGGCGAGTCGCACCAGGGCGGTGGTGTTGAGCGCAACCAGGTTGGTAACGCTGTCGATGGATTGCTCAATGAAGCTGCCGGACAGGGCGGCGCCCGCATTGTTCACCAGGATGCCGATACTGGCGTCATCACGCAGGCGAGCTTCGACGGTGGTCAGGTCGCTGGTTTGAGTCAGGTCGGCCTGGATCACGTCAATGGAAACCGCGTGTTTCTCACGCAGCCGCGAGGCCAATGCGTCCAGCCGGCTTTTGTCGCGGGCAACCAGCACCAGGTTGTGCCCACGTTGTGCAAAACGCTCGGCGTAGGTCGCGCCAATGCCCGTTGAGGCGCCGGTAATCAGTACGGTTTCTGGGGTGCTCATAGGTAGATGCTCTTGATTGTTCAGGATGATCAGAGACGGCGATCCGCGCCGCACAGCCGCAGAGACATGTGCGGGTGGTTTTATGATGTCGATCATAATCAAAGGTGTCAATAGTTTTGATTGTGAACGACATCAGAGTATGATCAGGCCATTGTTCAGGAGTCGCAGGGGCGCGAAATGAAGATCACCAAGACGCAATCACTCGCCAACCGAGCTCATATTGTGGAGACGGCGTCAGAGCTGTTTCGTGAGCGTGGCTATGACGGTGTGGGTGTGGCAGAACTCATGGCTACTGCGGGTTTTACCCAGGGAGGCTTCTACAAACACTTTGGCTCCAAGGCCGATCTGATGGCCGAAGCGGCCGAAAACAGCCTGGCCAAATCCCTGTCGAGTACCTGCGATCTCGACGTGCCGGAATTTGTAAACCTGTACGTGTCCAGGGACCACCGAGACGGCAGGGGAGCGGGGTGCACCCTGGCAGCCCTGTGTGGTGACGCCGCCCGTCAGTCCGATGATCTGAAGGCGACCTTTGCCAGTGGCGTTGAAAACACGCTTGCAGCACTCGAGGACAAGTACACGGCGGGTGTGGATGTCACCAGGCAAGAGGCCCGCGCGAAAATGATCGACCTGCTGGCCCATGCAATCGGTGCGGTCATGCTGTCGCGGGCGTGTCCGGATGACTCGGCCCTGGCGGATGAAATATTGGAAACGTGCCGCGCTGAGATAATGGCATCCCTGCCATCGAGTAAAGAAAGCAGCGCATGAGTGGCAAGATGGGCGCTGACTGATACGTCCAAGATGGCAAGATGAACTCTGCTCAGGTTTACTGTCTCTGAGTAGTGGTTTTACCGACGTCACCCGTCGGGTCATCTAGGTCATCGAATGGATAAATACACCCCCCACACCTGGGAACCCCACGAGCGCCCGAGCCTGCCCGGTTCGCCGTCGACGCCGTGGCATCCCACCCACAAGCGCTGGCTGTATGCGCTGGTGGGCGTGCTGGTGGCAATCACCGGTGGCCTGGGCAACGCGCTGGTCATCGCCAACCTGCAATACCTGCAAGGCGCGCTCGGGGCGACCACCGCGGAAATGGCCTGGCTGCCCGCCGCCTATGTGATGACCAACGTGTGCATGAACCTGCTGCTGGTGAAGTTTCGCCAGCAATTCGGCCTGCGGGCGTTTACCGAGGTGTTCCTGGTGCTGTACGCGCTGGTGACCTTCGGCCACTTGTTCGTCAACGACCTTAACTCGGCCATCGCGGTGCGGGCGGCCCATGGCATGGTCGGCGCGGCGCTGAGTTCGTTGGGCTTGTACTACATGATCCAGGCGTTCCCGGCGAAGTGGCGGTTGAAATCCCTGGTGCTGGGGTTGGGCACGGCGCAATTGGCCTTGCCGCTGGCGCGACTGTTCTCCGAAGACCTGCTGCAAATTGCCGAGTGGCGTGGTTTGTACCTGTTCGAACTGGGCATGGCGCTGATCTGCCTGGGCTGTGTGTTCCTGCTCAAGCTGCCCCCCGGCGACCGCTTCAAGACCTTTGAAAAACTTGATTTCCTCACCTTCGCCATCCTCGCCAGCGGCGTGGCCCTGCTGTGCGCGGTGCTGTCCCTGGGGCGTATCGACTGGTGGCTGGAAGCCCCTTGGATCGGCGTGGCCTCGGCCTGTTCCCTGGTGCTGATCATGGCCGGCCTGGCCATCGAACATAACCGCGCCAACCCGCTGCTGATGACGCGCTGGCTGGGCAGCGGCACCATGATTCGCCTGGCGCTGGCGGTGATCCTGATTCGCATGGTGCTGTCGGAGCAGTCCACCGGTGCTGTCGGGTTCATGCAGATGTTGAACATGAGCTACCAGCAGATGCACACGCTGTACGTGGTGATGCTGGCGGGGGCGATTGCCGGGTTGGTGGTCAGTGCGCTGACGATCAACCCGGCGCACCTGCTGATGCCGCTGGTGATTTCCCTGGCGCTGATGGCCACCGGTTCGGTGATGGACAGTTTCTCCAGCAACCTCACGCGTCCGCAGAACCTGTACATCAGCCAGTTCCTGCTAGGCTTCGGCGGTACGTTCTTTCTGGGGCCGACCATGGTGCTGGGGACCAAAAACGTGCTGGCCAACCCGCGTAACCTGGTGAGCTTTTCGGTGATGTTCGGGATTTGCCAGAACCTCGGCGGCCTGATCGGCGCGGCCTTGCTCGGCACCTTCCAGATCGTGCGCGAGAAGTATCACTCCAGCATGATCGTCGAGCACCTGACCTTGCTCGACCCGCGTGTGGCCGCGCGGGTGCAGAGCGGCGGGTCGGCCTATGGCGGTATCATCGCCGACCCGGAACTGCGCAACCTGATGGGCATCCGCAGCCTGGCCACCGCGGCGACCCGTGAGGCCAATGTCATGGCCTACAACGATGTGTTCATGCTGATCGCGATTATCGCGATCCTGACCATGATCTGGATCTTTATCCGCAGTCTGTGGCTGATGAGCACCACTAAAGCAGCCACTCCCGTTCAACCCAGCGGCGCTACTTCATGACCGAACCGACCACCACGACCACCAACGCCATCGCCGCCACCCCGGAAGGCACCACGCCGCCAGGCGCCACGGTCACCGAGCCGCGCTCATTGCGCGTGCGCATCCTCTCGTCACTGGGCTTCGCCGCGATTGCCATCGTCGGGGTGCTGATCGTGCTGTATGCCTGGCAACTGCCGCCGTTCAGCAGCGCGGTGGAAACCACCGAGAACGCTCTGGTGCGTGGCCAGGTAACCATCATCGGTCCGCAGCTCAGCGGCTATGTGTTCGAGGTGCCGGTGCAGGACTTCCAGTACGTCAAGGCCGGCGACCTGCTGGTGCGCCTGGATGACCGCATCTACAAGCAGCGCCTCGACCAGGCGCTGGCGCAACTGGCGGTGCAGAAGGCCTCGCTGGCCAATGTGGTGCAGCAACGCAACAGTGCCGAAGCCACCATCAAGCTGCGCCAGGCCGCACTGGTGGACAGCCAGGCCCAGGCGCGCAAAAGCACCGCCGACCTGCGCCGCAACGAAGAGCTGATCAGCGACGGTTCGGTGTCCAAGCGCGAGCTGGACGTGACCCGCGCCGCCAATGCCCAGACCATCGCTGCCGTGGCCCAGGCCCAGGCGAGCCTGGAAATTGCGCGGCAGGATTTGCAAACGGTGATCGTCAATCGCGGCTCCCTGGAAGCGGCGGTCGCGAGTGCCGAGGCCGCAGTGGAGTTGGCGCGTATCGACCTGTCCAACACCCGCATCACCGCGCCGCGTGACGGGCAGCTGGGGCAGATTGGCGTGCGTCTGGGAGCCTACGTCAACTCCGGCGCGCAGTTGATGGCGCTGGTGCCGAAGCAGCTGTGGGTGATCGCCAACATGAAGGAAACCCAGATGGACAATGTGCAGGTCGGCCAGCCGGTGACCTTCACCGTGGATGCGCTGAACCACCGCAGGTTTCACGGCACGGTGCAGCATATTTCCCCGGCCACGGGGTCGGAATTCAGCCTGTTGCAGGCGGACAACGCGACGGGCAACTTTGTGAAGATTGCCCAGCGCGTGCCGGTAAGGATTACGGTGGACCCGGATCAGGCTGAGAGTGAACGGTTGCGGCCGGGGTTGTCGGTTGTCGTGAGTATCGATACGGCTGGGCGCCTCAAAAACTCTCCACCTTGAGCAAGCTCGCTCCTACAGGGGGCTGTATTTCAGGTTGAAATTGAGTTGGACCGACTGATTGTGTTCCAGCAGTTTCAGGCCCGGCCGTCCCGCCAGGTGATGAGCATTCACCGGATGACTCACCGGCTCGATGCAAAAGAACCCCAGCCCCGGCGGGCAGTACAGCAGAAAGTAGTCGGCGCCGCTGGCCTGGCATTCCAGCGCATAGCCCAGGTCCGGCTGTTCGATCCGGCAATACCCGTCCCACTGGCAAAACCCGTTGTCCACCAGGCCTTCGGGCAGGGTATTCAATACCTGGAAATCCCACTCGCCCGGCACCGGCGTCAACCCGGTCGGCAGCTTGGACGCGTCACTCATCCACACCTGCGCAGCCCTGGCCTGCAACCGGGTACCCGGCCGGCGCGGAAAGTACGGATGCAAGCCCACGCCATGCCACGCCGCTGTTTCGGCCAGGTGCGTCACCCGCAGCTCGATACTCAACGCCCCGTCGATCAAGCGAATCCGCTGCTCGGCGCGATAGGCAAACGGCGTGTCACAGCGTACTTCCAGCACTGCTTCATCCGCCGACTGGCTGACCACCTGCCACGCCTGTTGCCAGGCCGAACCGTGAATCGGCAAAGGATCGGTCAGGCTGTTGGGCGTGAGCGCGAGCCAACCGTCGGGGTTGTCGAAACCGCCGTGGGCAATGCGGTTGGACCAGGGCACCAATGGATAGCACCCCAGCTTGCCCGGCAAACCGGTATGGATCGCCTGCTCATCGTTATGGCGCAGCAACGGCTGGCCGGTGGCGCGCACGGACCAGTTGACGAGGCTGCCGCCCACGGCCGGATTCAAGGTGAGGTGGGTCAGGTTGTCTTCAAGTTCAATCATCATCACAACACCACGCTTGGCAGCCATAGCGACAGCGCCGGAATGTACGTCACCGCAATCAGCACCAGGAACAGCACCGCGTAGAACGGCAGCAGCGCCTTCACGGTCTTCTCGATACTCACCTTGCCCACCGCCGCACCCACGAACAGCACCGCACCCACCGGCGGCGTAATCAAGCCAATGCCGAGGTTGACCAGCATGATCATGCCGAAGTGCACCGGGTCGACGCCGATACCGAGCACCACCGGCAGCAGGATCGGCGTGAGGATCAGGATCAGCGGCGCCATGTCCATCACCGTGCCGAGCAACAGCAGCATGGCGTTGATGCACATCAGGATCACGTAGCGGTTGTCCGACAGGGTCAGGAACAGGGTGGTGATCTTCGCCGGGATCTGCATCAGGGTCATGATGTAGCCGAAGCTGGCGGCGAAGGCGATCAGGATCATCACGATGGAAATGGTGCGCACCGTACGGTGCATCAGCTTGGGCAGCTCGCTCCATTTGTAGTCGCGGTAGATGAACATGGTCACGAAGAACGCCCACAGCACCGCAATCGCAGCGGACTCGGTAGCGGTGAAAATGCCCGACAGGATGCCGCCGAGGATGATCACCATGGCCATCAGGCCCCACAGCGCGTCGGCGCAGATTTTCAGGGCCTGTTTCAAAGGGATGACTTCGCCCTTGGGGTAGTTGCGTTTTTTCGCGAAGATCAGGCACAGCACCATCAGGCACGCGCTCATCAACAACCCAGGCACCACGCCGGCCATGAACAGCGAGGCGATGGACACCGTGCCGCCCGCCGCCAGGGAGTAGAGCACCGAGTTATGGCTGGGCGGGGTCAACAGCGCCTGCACCGAACCGCTCACCGTGACTGCGGTGGCAAATTCCCGTGGGTAGCCACGGCGCTCCATTTCCGGGATCAGCACCGAGCCGACCGAGGCGGTGTCGGCCACCGACGAGCCGGAGATGGCGCCGAAAAACGTCGAGGCCATGATGTTCACCAGCGACAGGCCGCCGCGCACAAAGCCCACCAGCACCCCGGCAAACGCCACCAGCCGGCGCGACATGCCGCCCTCGGCCATGATCGCCCCCGCCAGCACGAAGAACGGAATCGCCATCAGCGAAAACTTGTTCACCCCGCCTGCGACCTGAATCATCAGGGCCTGGAACGGGATGTCGATCCACCACGCGCCAATCAGCGCCGACAAACCCAGGGCGTAGGCCACCGGCATGCCGATCAGGATCAGGGCGATAAAGCTGCCCAGCAGAATCAATGCGTCCATATCAGGCAGCCCCTTCGCTTTCTTCCACCAGGTCGAAGCGCACCACGCGCCGGTTGCTCTGGTCACCGAGCAGGAGTTTTTCCACCACGAAGATCAGGGTCAGCAGCCCGCCAATTGGAATCGGCATATAAGTGATGCCCACGCGCAGGGTCGGGATGGCGCTCATGAACTGGTTCCAGGTCGACAGGCACAGCTTGGTGCCCCAGATGGCCATGAACAGGCAGATGGTGCCCATCAGCAGTTGCGAAAGGATGCCGACGATGCGGCGCTGGGCGGGCGGCAGGCGGTCCGTGACCATGGCCACCGACATATGTGCACCGGCGCGGTAGCTGGCGGCGGCGCCGATAAAGGTGAACACCAGCATCAGCAGGATGGCGGTGGGTTCCGGCCAGCTGGAGCCGGTGCCGAGGATGTAGCGGGCGAAGATGCCCCAGGGGATGATCAGTGCGACGCCGAGAACCGAGAGGCCGGCGACCCAGATGCAGGTCATGTAGATGCGGTCGTTGATGCGCAGCAGTAGATTCTTCATGGCGTTCACCGTAACCGGGCGCGTCGGTGCAGACCGCGCCGGGCCTTTTGCGAGAGGCAGGAGAGGTTATTGAACGGCGTCGATGCGCGCGATGATGTCGGCGTAAGGCGCGCCGTACTTGGCGCGAACCGCTGCGGTGGCGTCATAGAAGGGCTTTTTGTCGACGGTGATGAACTCGACACCGGCCTTTTTGAGTTTTTCCTCACTGCTGGCGGACTTGGCATCCCACAGCGCGCGTTCATCGGCCTGGGCGGCCTTGGCGGCGTTTTTGACCATGACCTGTTGCGCCGGGGTGAGCTTGTTCCAGGTGATTTTCGACATCACGATGGGCTCAGGCAGGATCAGGTGCTCGGTGAGGGTGTAGTACTTGGCGTTCTGGAAGTGGTTGTGTTCGAGCATGGTCGGCGGGTTGTTCTCCGCGCCGTCGATCACTCCGGTCTGCAGGGCGCTGAAGATCTCGCCGGTGTCCATGGCAATGCCGTTGGCGCCCATCGCGTTGAAGGCATCGATGAACAGCGGGTTACCTTGCACACGGATCTTCATGCCCTTGAGGTCTTCGATCTTGCGCACCGGCTTCTTGGTGTAGAGGTTGCGCGTGCCGCCGTCCATCCAGGCCAGGGCCACCAGGCCGAACTCGGAGTCGGTGATCTTGGCGAGAATCTCGTCGCCGATTTCGCCATCGATGACCTTGCGCATATGCGCCTGGTCGCGGAACACGAACGGCAGGTTGAACACGTTCACGTCCGGCACCACTGGCCCGACGATGCCGAGGCTGACGCGGGTCATCTGCACGGCGCCGACCTGGGCCTGTTCGACCACTTCTTTCTCGGAGCCCAGCACGCCACCGGGGAAGTATTTGAAGGTCAGTTCGCCGTTGCTTTCCTTGGTCAGGGCCTTGCCCATGTTTTCTTCGGCAACAACGGTGGGGTAGCCGGCGGGGTGGATGTCGGCGAATTTGATTTCCAGCGCGTGGGCGGCGCTGCTGAGGGTAAAGACTGCGACGGCGAGCAAGGTGCGTTTGAAGTCCATGGGAGTCACTCCTGTGTTGTTATTGTTGTATTCAAGGCACAGCGATGCAGCTAGAGAGTAAACGTCGGTTCAGGCAGTCCTTGGACGCCGGGGTTTAGGGCGAACACGCCGCCGGACACTGACTGTTCACTCTGGTCGTCACGGATCGAGGTGACAAACAGGGTGTCCAGGCGGCTGCCGCCGAAGGCGCACATGGTGGGTTTTTTCACCGGTACGCTCAGGGAGCGGTCCAGGCGACCATCGGGGGTAAAACGGTGGATCAGGCGGGCGTCGTTGGCGCAGATCCAGTAGCAGCCATCGGCGTCCACGGCGGCGCCGTCGGGGCGGCCGAGGAAGTTGTGCATGTCGACGAACACGCGACGGTTGGACGGCGTGCCGGTGTCGATGTCGTAGTCGAAGGCCCAGATCTGCTGCACCAGCGGGTGCGAATCCGAGGCGTACATCGTGCGGCCATCGGGGCTGAAGGCCAGGCCGTTCAGGGTGATAAAACCGTCCAGCTGGGCATGGGGTGCTGAACCCGATGCATAGCGATAGAGGATGCCTTCGGCGGCATTCGCGCCCATGTTCAGCACCATGCTGCCGGCCCAGAAACGTCCTTGGCGATCACAGCGGCCGTCGTTCAGGCGCATGTCCGGGCGTGGGTGCTCGACGCTGGCCAACGGCGTGGTGTCGAGGCTGCCGTCGTTGTGCGGCGTGAGTTGGAAGAAACCGGTTTCCATCCCGGCGACCCAGTTGCCCGCGGTGGTGCGGGCGATGCAGGCGAGCATCTGCGGGGCTTTCCAAGCGGCAACGTGGCCGGTGGCGGCGCTCCAGCGTTGCAGGCCGCCGTGGGGGATGTCCACCCAGTACAGGGCGTTTTCCTCGGGCACCCACACCGGGCATTCGCCCACGGCATTGCGGGCGTCGACGATCAATTCAGCAGTCATGGCAACTCATTCCCTTGGGTGGGTGTGAACTCAGTCATCGAATGGCCCGGCGGCGCAGAACGCGCCACCCTGATAGACCTTGGCCGGGTCATCGGCGGCCACCGGTGGCTGGGCTTCGACCTGGGCGCGGAAGACTTCGGAGCTGTCTTTCGGGGCGTAGCCCAGGTGTGCGGCGTAGCGGTTGTCCCACCAGGTGTCGAGGTTATCCGACATGCCGTAGACCACCGTGTGGCCGACGTTCGGCGTATACAGCGCGCGTTCGAGCAGTTGGGTCAGGTCGTCGAAGCTCAGCCAGGTGTGCATCATCCGGCGGTTCTGCGGTTCCGGGAACGAGGAGCCGATACGGATGCTCACGGTCTCGATGCCGTAGCGGTCGAAGTAGAAACTCGCCATGTCTTCGCCGTAGGACTTGGACAGGCCGTAGTAGCTGTCGGGGCGGCGTGGAGAGTGGGCGTCGATGGTTTCGGTCTGCTTATAGAAACCGATCACATGGTTGGAACTGGCGAAGATCACGCGCTTGACCCCATGACGGCGCGCGGCTTCGTAGATATGGAAGGTACCGCTGATATTGGCGCCGAGGATCTCTTCAAACGGACGCTCCACCGATACACCGCCGAAGTGCAGGATGGCGTCGACGCCTTCCACCAGGTGGTGCACCGCTTGTTTGTCGGCGAGGTCGCAGGGCTGGACTTCTTCCGAAGCATCGGCTGCCGGGGCCATAGTGGCGATGTCCGACAGGCGCAGCATCTGGGCGTAAGGACGCAGGCGCTCGCGCAGGACTTTGCCGAGGCCGCCGGCGGCACCGGTGAGCAGCAGACGGTTGAAGGGCGTGGAGGTGGTCTTGGTCATGGGGATTCCAAATTTTTGTTGTAGGTTGTCGTATGACTATGCCGAAGTATTGGTAGGGATCCCCCAGGTTGTCAACGTTCTTGCGGACAGAGTGCGGAGCAAAATGTGGGAGAGGGCTTGCCCTCGATGAGGGCATGCCAGTGAATGCATCTGTTACTGACCCACCGCCATCGAGAGCAAGCCCCCTCCCACAGGGGATTTTCTGGGGCTGGGAGACCAGGTTCTACAGCAGGGAGAGTGGATAGCTGATAAAGATCCGGTTTTCGTCGAACTCGTTGGTGCTGAAATCCCGGCGCATGGTTGCGTTGCGCCATTTCACGTTGAGGTTCTTCAACGCACCGCTCTGCACGGTGTAGGCCAGCTCCGATTCGCGTCCCCATTCCTTGCCATCGGTGATCGCCCCGGTGTGCACGTTACTGCCGCTGATATAGCGGTTCATCAGGGTCAGCCCTGGCACACCGAGCACCACGAAGTTGAAGTCATGCCGTACCTGCCAGGATTTTTCCTTGGCATTGTCATAACTGGAGTTGTAGCTGTCGTTGGCCAGGGTGCCGCCGCTGGTGCCGTTGACGCGCATCCACACGCTGTCGCCGGTGAGTTTCTGCAAGCCAACGTAAAAGGTGTTGCCGCCGTATTTGGCCGAGAGCAGGGCGAACACGGTTTTGTTGTCGAGGTCGCCGGCCAGGGCGCTGCCGTCTTCCTTGCCGTTGAAGAAACCCAGGTTGGCACCCAGGGTCCAGTCGCCCACGGGCTGGCTGTGGGTCAGGTTGACGTACTGCTGCTGGTAGATATCAGTCAACTCGGCGTACCACACGCCGACCTGGGTGCGCTTGTCGTTGAAGGTGTATTCGCCGCCGCCAAAGTTGAAGCGATCAGAGGTGAACGCGGCTTTGCCGTTCATGAACATGTCTTCCATGCTCGCGTCGTTGCGCGGGCTGTTGCCGCGAAACTGGCCGCCGTAGAGAGTCAGGCCGGCGATTTCGTTGGACGTCACCTGGCCGCCACGAAAGGTCTGGGGCAGCGAGCGGCCATCGTCGGAGCGCAGGATCGGCAGCACCGGCATCCACTCGCCGACCTTCAATTCGGTCTTCGACAGCCTGGTTTTCAGCGCCACGCCCAAGCGCCCGAAGTTATCGGCGGGGCGGCCGTCATCGTGGATCGGCAGCAACTGGGTGCCGCCGGTGCCTTTGCCGCCATCGAGCTTCTGCGAATACAGCCCCAGCACATCAATGCCGAACCCCACGGTGCCCTGGGTGAAGCCGGACTTGGCGTCGAGAATAAAACTCTGCGTCCACTCTTCGGCCTTGCCCTGAGGGTTGCTCGGGTTGGTGAAGTTGCGGTTGAAGTAGGCGTTGCGCAGGTTGAGCGTGGCCTTGGCGTCGTCGACGAACCCTTCGGCGTGGGCGACGAGGGGCAGGACGAAGGCCAGGCTGCCGAGACCGATAAGGCCGATACACGACGAGGAATTACGGGCGAATTGACTCACAGTGACGCTCCCATTCATTTGTTGTTTTTATTATTTGTTATACGTCGTCGTACAACATTGGGGCGGATATTTGCGGGGTTTTCGTGGGGTGTCAAGCAGAAGTTATACGATGACTGGGTGTGGGTTGATCTAGAGCGGGCACCGCCCCTCCCACATTCAGCCCGCCAGGACCATCGGCGGCAAAGTGCCAAGGAGTGAAACGGCAGCTACTGCACAAACACCAAGCAGCCACTCCACCATCACGCTGGCCTTCAAGCTGCCCAGTCGCTGTTCGCAGTGGTCAAGGCGCAGCCGGTTCAGCAGCGCCAGCGCCAACATGCCCAGCACCAGCATCACCTTGATCAGCAGAATCAGGGCAAAACCACTGAACAAGGGCGTGGGCCACAGCTGCCCGGTGAGTACGCGCACATTGATCAGGCCGGTCACCAGCAAACCGGTGACCAGGCCATAACCCACGCCGCTGAAACGACGCAGGACCGTCGCCAGCTCAACACCGTGTGGCGGCCTGAGGATCAATACCAGCAGCAATAACCCCCCCAACCATGCGCCAACGCACATCAGGTGCACCACCTGGTTGAGGATCAACAACTGCCCGCTCAGCCCATCGAGCATGGCGCCATGGCCGACCGGGGCCAGGGTCATCAGCAACAGCGTGATCAACGGCAGGCGCGGGGCCTTCCACGTGGTCATCAGGGCGATGACCAGCAACCCATTCAACATCAGGTGCCAGGTCCACACCTGGCCAAAAAAGGTCTTGCCCAGCACCAACTGCACGGTCGACAGTTCCAGCGCAGCCGGCCATGAACCGGCCATGCTGGCGGTAATCAACCCCAGCCAGATCAGCCCCGACGCGAGGGCCGTCCATGCCAGCCCACGGGTGATGCGCAACAATTGCCGGTCCAGCAGCGGCTGCGGTTCAGCGCCCAGGAGCCAGGGCCTGAATACACAGGCCCCGAACATCAACAGCACGACGATGAAATGCACGAACCGGCACAGCACCAGCAGCGTTGTCATGGGTTATTGGCCGACCTTGAAGCTGTATTCACCGTTGCTTTTGTGGGTGTCGACCGACACCGCATTCCACACCACTTTGTAGTTACCGGCCGCGAGCGGTGCGGCAGGCGTCACCACCAGGGTTTTCTTGTCGGCGTCCGGGGTTTCCAGGCCTTTGATGGCGATTTCGGTGCCGTCCTTGCTCAAGGACACTTTGGTGAAGGTGGCTTCGACGCCTTCGCTGAAGGTCAGGCGCAGATCTTTGGGCGCAGTGACGCTGCTGTCTGCCGCAGGCGTGGCGCTTTTGAGATGAGCATGGGCAAATGCTGTTGAGGCACCCAGCAGGGAGGCGAGCAGGGCGACAGTGGTCAGGGTTTTCTTGATCAACATTGTGCAATACCCATCAATGGTTAGGAGCGGGCAGTGTACGAAGTTTCGACTGCGCCTGTCGCCCCGATCTAGAGCGGTGGTAGTCTTTGGGTCATGTCTTTGTCAGGGAGCCCTTATGGGCAATCACAAGAGCGGAATTCGCCGGGTCAACGTCGAAAAAATCCTGCTGGCGGCGGAGAAGATCTTCGCCGAAAAGGGCTACGGCAGCACCGCCATGGCCGATATTGCCGAAGAAGTGCAACTGCCGCGCTCCAACCTGCATTACTACTTCACCACCAAGAGCGAGCTGTACAGCGCGGTGCTGTTCGACCTGCTGGAAGTGTGGAAGCAGGACGCCCTCAGCTTCGAGACCTTCGATGACCCCCGGGTGGTGCTCAGCAGCTATATCCGCGCCAAGATGCAACGCTCGCGCACACGGCCCTATGGCTCCAAGGTCTGGGCCAACGAGATCATCCACGGCGCGCCGACACTCGGTGAGGCCCTGGATGAGAGCCTGTACGACTGGGCCAAGATGAAGGAAGCGAAAATTCGCCAGTGGGTGGAAGACAAACGCATCCTGCCGGTGGAGCCTTCGAGCCTGCTGTACATGATCTGGGCTTCGACCCAGCACTATGCCGACTTTGACCACCAGGTGAAGATTTTGAATGATCACCAGCCGTTGTCGGATATGCAGTTCGAGAAGGCGATCCAGACGGTGACCAGTGTGATTTTGCGTGGGATTGGGTTGGAGCCTTGAGTATTGTGGTGGGGCTTAGGGCCTCATCGGGGGCAAGCCCCCTCCCACATTTGATGTGTGGTGTGGGAGGGGGCCCCCGATAGTGGCCTGAAGGACTACACCGCCTCTCGATAGGGATTCCTCGGATCCTGCGTCCAATTCAAAAACGGCTTGCCCGTGTCGATAGGCACCATCTCGATGCAATCCGCCACCGGGCAGGTGATCTGGCACAGGTTGCAGCCCACGCACTCATCATCGATCACTTCGTATTTATGCGTGCCGTCCGCCTGTTTCAGGCTGGCAATGGCCTGGTGCGAGGTATCCTCACAGGCAATATGGCAACGCCCACAGCCAATGCACGCCTCTTGGTCGATCTTGGCGATCACCTGGTAGTTGATGTCCAGGTACTTCCAGTCCGTGGTGTTGCCCACCGCCCGCCCGGAAAATTCTTGCAGGCTGGTGTAGCCCTGGCTGTCCATCCACCGCGACAGCCCATCCTTCATCTCCTCCACGATGCGAAAACCATGCAGCATCGCCGCCGTGCACACCTGCACCGCGCCGCAACCGAGGGCGACGAATTCAGCGGCGTCGCGCCAGTTGCCAATGCCGCCGATTCCACAGATCGGCAGGCCCTGGGTCTGCGGGTCGCGGGCGATTTCGGCAACCATGTTCAGGGCAATCGGCTTGACCGCCGAGCCGCAATAACCGCCGTGGGTGCTCTGGGTGCCGACCATCGGCAGGGCGACCATGCGTTCCAGGTCCACGCTGGTGATGGAGTTGATGGTGTTGATCAGCGACACCGCGTCCGCACCGCCGCGATACGCTGCCCGCGCCGCCACACGGATGTCGGTGATATTCGGCGTGAGCTTGACGATCACCGGCAGCGAGCAATAGGTCTTGCACCAACGCGTCACCTGTTCCACGTACTCCGGCACCTGGCCCACCGCCGCCCCCATGCCGCGTTCGGGCATGCCGTGAGGGCAGCCGAAGTTCAGCTCGATACCGTCGCAGCCGGTGGCTTCCACCAGGGGCAGGATGTTTTTCCAGGATTCCTCAACGCAGGGCACCATCAGCGACACGATCAGCGCGCGGTCGGGCCAATCCTTTTTCACCTGGGTGATTTCCCGCAGGTTGATCTCCAGGGAACGGTCGGTGATCAGCTCGATATTATTGATGCCCAGCACTTCACGGTTGGCGCCGTAGTGCGCCGAGTACCGCGATGACACATTGACCGCCGCCGGGTCTTCACCCAGGGTTTTCCACACCACGCCGCCCCAGCCCGCTTCAAACGCACGCACCACGTTGTAGGCTTTGTCGGTGGGTGGCGCGGAGGCCAGCCAGAACGGGTTGGGGGCCTTGATACCGGCGAACACAATCGAGAGATCGGCCATTACGCAGCCTCCACATTCAGCATGAGTTGGGCGTGCATGGCTTCGGCGGCCAGCTTGCCGTGTTGCACCGCCTGCACGGTGAGGTCCTGGCCGAGGCTGACGCAGTCGCCGCCGGCATAGACCCCAGGGATGCTGGTGCGCAGCTGTTCATCGACGAAGATACGCTCGCCGACGCGGTGCAGCTGTTGCGCCAGGGGATCGTGCAAGGCCTCGCCGTCAAAACCCTGCCCGATGGCCTTGAAGATGGCATCGGCGGCCAGTTCGAAGGTATCTCCGGTAGGGTGAAGACGGCCGTTTTCCAGGCGGGTGCGGGCGAAGCGCATGCCGCGTACGTGGCCCTGGTCGTCGAGCAGGACTTCTTCGGGTTGGGCCCAGGTCAACAGGCGCACCTGATTGGCCTTGGCGATGTCCTGCTCATGGTGGGTGGCGCCCATGTCGGCCAGGCCACGGCGGTAGACGAGGTTCACATCACGGGCGCCGAGCCGGGCCATTTGCACGGCCATGTCGATGGCGGTATTGCCGGCGCCGAGCACGATGCAGCGGTCGGCCAGGGGCAGCTGGGTCAGGTCGTCGGCCTGGCGCAGTTCGCGGATATAGTCGGTGGCGGCGAGCAGGCCGGGCGCGTCCTCATGGGGTAAGCCGAGTTGCTTGCTCGCAGCCAGGCCCAGGCCGAGGAACACCGAGTCGAATTGCTGGTGCAGTTCGCTCAAGGTCAGGTTGTCGCCCAGGCGCTGGCCGTGGCGGATTTCGATGCCGCCGATCTGCAGGAGAAAATCCAGTTCCTTCTGGGCGAAGTCGTCCACCAGCTTGTACTTGGCGATCCCGTATTCATTCAGGCCGCCGGCTTTTTCCCGCGCTTCGAAGATCACCACGTCATGCCCGTGCAGGGCAGCGCGATGAGCGCAGGCCAGCCCTGCGGGACCCGCGCCGACCACGGCGATGCGTTTGCCGGTCGGTGCGGCACGCTGGAACGGGTGTTCGCTGAAGTGTGCGTTGTCTACCGCATAGCGCTGCAACAGGCCGATCAGCACCGGCGCGCATTCTTCGGCGTTGTTACGGACACAGGCTTGCTGGCAGAGGATCTCCGTCGGACAGACTCGGGCGCAGCTGCCGCCGAGGATGTTGGCCGAGAGGATTTTCTGCGCTGCGCCCTGGACGTTGTCGGTGTGGATATTGCGGATGAACGACGGGATGTCGATTTCGCTGGGGCACGCGTTCACGCACGGGGCGTCGTAGCAATACAGGCAGCGCGAGGCTTCCAGTTGGGCCTGGCGCGCGTTGAGAGGCGGCGCCAGGTCGGTGAAATGGCTGGCGAGGGTGGCCCCGTCTTCATGGGGATGGGGGAGGTGGGTCAGGGTCTGGATCACGGTGTTGGCCTCACGGTTTTTTTGGATTGCCTCTAAGTGGGCATTTTTGTTGCCTGTACTGGCCTCATCGGGGGCAAGCCCCCTCCCACATTCGACCGAGTTGTATCTGAATGAATGCGGTCAAGTGTGGGAGGTGGCTTGTCCCCGATAGCGGTCTCAGCGCTTCACAGCAACCGGCCTGGAATGCTCCGCCCGCTTGCTCAACTGCTCAAACACCGACGGATACGCCGGCCGTTCCACATAGCGCCCGGCGCCGCGCTCGGCGCGCAGGTCGCCATCGGCCCAGACCAGCTTGCCCTGGCTGATGGTGTGGCTCGGCACGCCGCGCACGGTCTTGCCTTCGAAGATGTTGAAGTCGACCTTCTGATGGTGCGTCTTGGCGGAAATGGTCCGCGTACCCTCGGGGTCCCACAGCACCAAGTCGGCATCCGCACCCACGCGGATCGCGCCTTTGCGCGGGTAGAGGTTGAAGATTTTCGCGGTGTTGGTGGAGGTCAGCGCGACGAACTCCTGCATCGACAGGCGTCCGGTGTTGACCCCTTCGTGCCACAGCAGCGCCATGCGGTCTTCGATACCGGCGGTGCCGTTGGGGATCTTGCTGAAATCGTCACGCCCGGCGGCTTTTTGCTCGGCGCAGAAGCAGCAGTGGTCGGTGGCGGTGGTGTGCAGGTTGCCCGATTGCAGGCCATGCCACAGCGCTTCCTGATGCCCGCGTGGACGGAACGGCGGGCTCATCACATAGCCGGCGGCGGTTTGCCAGTCGGGGTGCTGGTAGACGCTGTCGTCCAGCAGCAGGTGGCCGGCGAGCACTTCGCCGTAGACCGCCTGGCCCTTGCCCCGGGCGTAGGTTATTTCATCCAGCGCCTCCTTGGTAGACACGTGCACCAGGTACAGCGGCGTGCCGATGGTCTCGGCGATACGGATTGCGCGGCTGGCCGCTTCGCCTTCCACCTGGGACGGGCGCGACAACGGGTGCGCTTCCGGCCCGGTGATGCCCTGGGCCATCAGCTTGCGTTGCAGGTGGTACACCAACTCGCCGTTTTCCGCATGCACGGTGGGCACGGCGCCGAGTTCCAGGCAGCGTTCGAAGCTGGCCACCAGGGTGTCGTCGGCCGCCATGATTGCGTTCTTGTAGGCCATGAAATGCTTGAAGCTGTTGATGCCGTGGTGGCTGACCAGCTCGGCCATTTCCTCGCGCACCTGTTCGCTCCACCAGGTGATCGCCACATGAAAGCCGTAGTCGGACGCAGACTTTTCTGCCCAGCCCCGCCACTGATGGAACGCTTCCATCAACGATTGCTGCGGGTTGGGAATCACGAAGTCGATGATCGAGGTGGTGCCCCCGGCCAGACCCGCCGCCGTGCCGCTGAAAAAATCTTCACTGGCCACTGTGCCCATGAAGGGCAGTTGCATATGGGTATGGGGGTCGATGCCGCCGGGCATCAAATATTGTCCGCTGCCGTCGAGTTGTTCAGTGCCGGCGGGAATATCCAGGTCCGTGCCAATAGCGCGAATCAGACCGCCTGCGCATAAAACATCGGCGCGGTAACTTTCATCATGGGTAATAACGGTGGCGCCACGGATCAACAGCGACATGTCGAGTTCCTCACAGGCTTGACCGGCTTGTGCCAGTTCTAAGTGTTGTATTGCTACGCGCCGATGGTCGGTTAATTCCTGTCATCGGTGACAGGAATAGAAACTAGCCCGAGTTTTTCGATTGAGCAAGAAGATTTTTTATAAGCTTATACCGTATTTAATTTATTGATTTATAACGATAAAAATACAAAATCACCAAAATGTAGCGGTCTCTCACCATTTTGACGCACTTGACAGGTTCTTAATATGAGCAACATTTCTTATTGCAAATCAGACGCTTGAGACATGCCTCTTGACGGGGTCGGTAAATAAAAATAATTGTGGTGCACCAGATTGAGTCCTGACGGTTCGGATAACTGGCGCGTTATTTAGCCTGAGTAGCGCGGCAAGTACTGCAGGCACAATCGGAAAGCTGATTAACATCAGCGAGTTATATAAGCGGTGCGGGTTCGAGAGCGGTTGTCGGCACGGTTATTGAGTGCAGTGGCGGCTGGCCGGACCCGTGATGTCATGTTGTTTACGAGGTACTCCGGCCACCCAGCGTTCAGCGCGGGGTGAGCAACAATAATTCGAAAAAACCGTGGAGCGGCCATGCAACAGAACAGATCGCAAGTCATTGAGCGCGACGGCCTGTACGAACTCGACGCCGGCCCCGACGTCCTCGACAGCCCTCGCTACAACCACGACATGGCACCGACCAAGGTGCACGAACGCACCTGGAACAAGTGGCACATCACCGCGCTGTGGGTCGGCATGTCGATCTGCGTGCCCACGTACACCCTGGGCGGTGTGCTCACCGCGTATTTCGGGTTGTCGGTGGGCGAGGCGCTGATGGCGATTTTGCTCGCCAATGTCGTGGTGCTGATCCCGCTGACCCTCAACGCGTTCCCCGGCACCAAGTACGGCATTCCGTTTCCGGTGTTGCTGCGTTCGTCCTTCGGCATCCTCGGCTCGAACGTGCCGTGCCTGATCCGCGCGCTGGTGGCGTGCGGCTGGTTTGGTATCCAGACGATGTTTGGCGGGCTGGCGATTCACCTGTTCCTGGGCTCGATTTTCGAGGGGTGGAAGTCCCTCGGCGGCACCGGTGAAGTGATCGGCTTCATGATGTTCTGGTGCCTGAATTTATGGGTGGTGCTGCGCGGCGCCGAGTCGATCAAGCGCCTGGAAACCCTGTCGGCGCCGTTGCTGGTGGCGGTGGGTATTGGCCTGCTGGTGTGGGCGATGCCGAATGTGTCTCTCAGCGAACTGATGGCGATCCCGCCCAAGCGTCCCGAGGGCGCTAGCCTTACCGGTTACTTCATGGCCGGCCTGACCGCGATGGTGGGCTTCTGGGCCACCTTGTCGCTGAATATTCCCGACTTCAGCCGCTACGCCAAAAGCCAGAAGGACCAGATCCTCGGGCAGATTTTCGGCCTGCCGCTGACCATGTTCCTGTTCGCCGCCCTCGGCGTGATCATGACCGCCGCCTCGGTGAAACTGGTGGGCGTCAGTGTGTCCGATCCCGTGACCCTGATCGGCCATATCCAGAGCCCGGTGTGGGTGGCCGTGGCCATGGCGCTGATCATCGTCGCGACCTTGTCCACCAACACCGCCGCGAACATCGTCTCGCCCACCAACGACTTCCAGAACATCGCGCCCAAGCTGATCAACCGCACCACGGCGGTGATCCTCACCGGTTTGGTGGGGTTGGTGCTGATGGGCCATGAACTGCTGAAAAAACTCGGCTTGATCGTCTCTGATGTGAGCCTGGAAACCGTGTATTCCAACTGGTTGCTGGGCTACTCAAGCCTGCTGGGCCCGATCGCCGGGATCATGGTGGTGGACTACTTCATCACCCGCAAACAGCAACTGGACCTGGCCGGTCTGTACCGCGACGACGTGTACCCGGCGTGGAACTGGAGCGGCTTTATCGCCTTTGGCGTGCCGGTGGTGTTGACGTTGCTGTCGTTGGGCAGTGATGCGTTCAGCTGGTTCTACAGCTACGGCTGGTTTACCGGTTCGGCCTTGGGCGGGTTGTTGTATTACGGCCTGAATGCCAGGCGCGGAGCCAGCCCGGTCGTTGTCAATTCATAAGAAATACACGCCTGAGGAGATCCCCATGAACGCTGCCCTTGACGTTCTGCAATCGACCCACCAGCACATCAACCGCGACCGCTTGTGGCAGTCGCTGATGGACCTGGCCAAACTCGGTGCCACCCCCAAGGGCGGCGTGTGCCGCCTGGCCCTCACCGACCTCGACCGCAAGGCCCGCGACCTGTTTGTGCAGTGGTGCGAAGACGCCGGTTGCACCGTGACCGTCGACGGTATCGGCAATATCTTCGCGCGCCGTCCCGGTCGTAATCCCAACCTGCCGCCGGTGATGACCGGCAGCCATATCGACACTCAGCCTACGGGCGGCAAGTTCGATGGTTGCTTCGGTGTGCTGGCGGGGGTGGAAGTGTTGCGTACGCTCAATGACCTCAAGATCGAAACCGAGGCGCCCTTGGAAGTGGTGGTGTGGACCAACGAGGAAGGCTCGCGCTTCCCACCGTGCATGATGGGCTCGGGGGTATTTGCGGAGAAATTCACCCTGGCGGATACCTTGGCCAAGGTCGATGCGGACGGGGTCAGCGTGGGTGATGCGCTGAATGCGATTGGCTACGCGGGAACCCGTCCTGAGAGTGGGCACAAGGTCGGTGCGTATTTCGAGGCGCATATCGAACAAGGGCCGATTCTGGAGGATGAGAAGAAGACCATCGGCGTGGTGCTCGGCGCCCTCGGGCAAAAGTGGTTCGACCTGAAACTGCGCGGCGTTGAAGCGCATGCGGGGCCGACGCCGATGCACCTGCGCAAGGACGCCCTGGTAGGCGCGGCAGCGGTGGTGGCGGCGGTCAATGCCGCGGCGCTGGGGCATCAGCCGCATGCCTGCGGGACCGTCGGTTGCCTGCAGGCGTATCCCGGTTCACGCAACGTCATTCCTGGCGAAGTGCGCATGACCCTGGACTTCCGTCACTTGGAACCGGCGCGGTTGGATTCGATGATTGCCGAGGTGCGCACGGTGATTGACGAGACCTGTGCCAAGCATGGGCTGAGTTTTGAAATGGAACCCACGGCTGACTTCCCGCCGCTGTACTTCGACAAAGGCTGCGTTGACGCCGTGCGCGATGCGGCGAATGGGCTGGGCTTGTCGAACATGGACATCGTCAGCGGGGCAGGGCACGACGCGATTTTCGTCGCCGAGTTGGGGCCGGCGGGGATGATCTTTGTGCCGTGTGAGGGTGGTATCAGTCATAACGAAATCGAGAACGCCGCGCCGGATGACCTGGCAGCTGGGTGTGCAGTGCTGTTGCGGGCCATGGTGGCTGCATCGGCAGCCATCGCCAGCGGCAAACTCGCCGCCTGAAATGCGGGTAAAAAATGTGGGAGGGGGCTTGCTCCCGATAGCGGTGTATCAGTTACAGATAAGCTGACTGACCTACCGCGATCGGGAGCAAGCCCCCTCCCACATTTGAACTGTGTTTGACGTTAAACCCAGATGGCATCCCACAGTGGGTAGTCGCCAATCCGCTCGACCAAGCCCGCCCGCAATGGATTAGCCACCACATACCGGGCCATTTTCACCAAGTCATCTTCCTTGCGCAGTGCGCGGTCATGGAAGCCTTCTTGCCAGAGCCGTCCCTTGCGTCCGCTTGCACCATTGACGGTCCTGGTGCTCTTTGACTTCACCTGGCACATCAAGTCCGCCAGCGAGCCTTTTTTCAGTTCAAGCAGCCAATGGAAATGGTCCGGCATAATCACCCAAGCCAGCGAGTTGGCGAGCCCTTGGTACTGCGCCAACCGAAATTGCCAGACCACCAAGCGAGCGAGATGGAAATTGTCGAATATCGGTATGCGTTCGTGGGTGTTGGTGGTGATGAGGTAGATACGGTTGGGTTCGCTGAATCGACCGATGCGCAGGCGGTGTGAAGCGGGTAAATCTGCCATTCCCTGGCCCTCTCAAGATGTGCTTAGAGAGGCTAGATTGGAGAGCAAGAGGTTGATGGGCAGGCTTTTGGCAGCATGTGTCTGGAATGGCGCAATCGGGGGCAAGCCCCCTCCCACATTGGCTCAGCGGCGCTTATACATTGTGTGTCTGACGCAGGACCAGTGTGGGAGGGGGCTTGCCCCCGATTGCGGTAGGCCAGCTACGGATAAACTGGCTGTTCCACCGCTATCGGGGGCAAGCTCTCTCCTGCATTTAGCCTGAACTGTGCCTGGGGGGGATGTCAGGCGCCCGGTTGCCAGCCGCCGCCGAGTGCAGTCACGAGTCCTACACTGGCCTGCAACTGCCGCGTCTGCACCGCCTGCAATGTCCGCTGCGCTTGCAACGCCGCCGTCTGCGCTGTCACCACATCCAGGTAACTCACCGCACCCGCTTGATAGCTGTTCATCGCCAGCGATTGCGTGTGTTGCGCCGCGTCCGCCGCCGCTTGCTCATCCTGCGCTTCCTGCTGCAGATCCCGCAGTTGCGCGAGGTTATCTTCCACCTCGCGCACGGCCTTCAGCACCCGGCTGCGATACTGCGCGGACGCCTCTTCAAACTCGGCCTTGGCCTGGCGTTCATTGGCACTCAGGCGCCCGCCATCAAAGATCGGCACATTCATCAACGGCCCCAGCGCCCAATACCGATTACCCGCCGAGAGCAAATTCCCCACGCCCTGCGTTTGCCCGCCGATCAACCCGGTCAAGCTGAAGTCCGGATACCACGCCGCCTTGGCCACGCCGATATTCGCGTTGGCCGCAAACACCCGGCGCTCTGCCGCCGCAATATCCGGGCGACGTTGCAGCAAGTGGCTTGGCAGCTGCGACGGAACCCCCGGCAGGGTGATCAGTTGCTGGCCGGGCGGCAGCGTAAAGTCGCTGGCTGCCACGCCCACCAACTCACCGATGGCGTGCTCGGTGAGGTTGCGTTGCGCGCGCACCTCATCCAATTGCGCCTTGGCCTGCGCCAGTTGATTTTGCGCACGGGTCAGGTCCAGCTCCGAGGCTATCTGGCCCTCGTAGCGGCTGCGGGTCAGTTGCAACGCCTGGCTGAAATCGTCCAATGAGCCAGTGAGAATCCGGGTCTGCGCATCCAGCCCATTGAGCTGCACGTACAAGGTCGCCAACTGACGTTGCAAACTCAGGCGCGCCACCGCCAGGTCATCCCCGGACGCTTGCGCCTGGGCATCACCGGCCGCGACCTGGTTGCGGATTTTGCCCCACAGGTCCAGGTCATAACTCAACGAAAAACCGGCGGTGTTGCTGTTGTACACCGACGGTTGCGTATCCCCCCGCAACGGTCGCGAATCCGATTGCCGCTGGCGCAGCGGCTGTGCGCTGGCGGTGATCTGCGGGAACAGCCCGGCATGCAACTGACTGGCATAGGCTTGGGAAGCATCGAAGTGCGCCAGCGCCGCCGCCAGGTCCGGGTTGGCCTTGAGCAGTTGCTGCTGCAGGTCATTCAGGCGCGAATCGTTGTAGAGCTTCCACCATTCGGGGGCCAGTTGGTCGGACGGCTGCGCGCTGTGCCAGGGACCATCGCTGGTCTGTTCGCGGTAGTTGGCCGGCAGGTCGATCGACGGCACCTTGTAGGTCGGCGCCATCGAGCAGCCTTGCAGTGCCAGCAGCATCAACGCGGCGAGCGGTTTAAGCCCTGTGCGCATGCGCACCTTAAGCCTTGGGCGCATGCGCACCTCCGGCGTCGGCCAGTTGCACCGGGTCGCCTTCGCGCAGGGCATCGGGCGGGTTGTCGACGATGCGGTCGGCGGGTTTCAAGCCTTGGTCTATCACCAGGCGTTCGCCCAGGTCGAGGCCAATATGGATGGCTTGCAGGTGCACATGGTTCTGCCTATCCAGCACCGCCACCTGCGTGCCCTGGGCGCGGAAGATCAGCGCGCTGGCCGGGATGCTCACGCCATGGGTATCGGCCGGAATCGGCAGGGTGGCTTCGGCATAATCACCGGGCAGCAGTTCTCCGTCGGGGTTGTCGGCGACGAACTGGGCGAGCAGGGTGCCGGAACGGCGGTCGATGGCGGTGGAATCACCGATCAAGCGCGCCTTGAAGTGCTTGCCGGGATGCTCGGGCACGGTCAGCTCGGCTTCAAGGCCGGGATGGATGACCGCCGCGTAGTTCTGCGGCACCGGCACATAGAGGCGCAATTGGTGGGTGTCGGCAATGTTGAACAGTTCCGGATCGCTGTCGGTGTCGGCCTTGATCAACTGGCCGATATCGGTGTTGCGCGCGGTGATGGTACCGGCGAACGGGGCGCGAAGGGTCTTGTAGCTTTCCAGTGCCGACAGCCTTGCATAGTCGGCAGCGGCGGCCTCGGCGTTGGCCTTGGCGGCAGCGGCGTTGGAGGTTTTTTCATCCGCCTCCTGGCGCGATACCGAATGGCTGGCCAGCAGGTTTTGCCAACGCGTGGCGGTGGTTTCGGCCAGGCGTGCGTTGGCCTGTTCCTGCACCAGGCGTGCATGGGTCTGCGCCAGCTGTTGATCAAGGTCGGGGCTGTCGATTTCCGCGAGGACTTGCCCGGCGCTGACGTGGCTGCCGATATCGACTTTCCAATCCTTCAGGTAACCGCTGACCCGGGCGTGGATCGGCGCCTTGCTCCAGGCTTCCAGGTGCGCCGGCAGTCGCAAGGTATCGCCGGCCACATTCTGCTTGGGCTGGAACACCATCACGTGCGGAATGGCGGCGGTCTCGGTCCAGGCGGTGACCGATTGTTCGTGCAGCGTACGGGCATGCAGGCCGTTGGCGACCAGCAGGGCGGCCAGGGTCAGGCCGCCGACACCCATGAGCATCAGACGCTTGCGCGAGGGTTTGTGATCAGACGACATGTGGGGTTTCTCCTGCAACTGCGCGAGTAGGGTGACGACCGTGGACCAGGCTGAAGACCACGGGAACAAACAACAACGTGGCGAGAGTGGCGAAGATCAAACCGCCGATAACGGCGCGCCCGAGCGGGGCGTTCTGCTCCTCGGAAATCGCCAGGGGCAACATGCCGATGATCATCGCCAGGGCGGTCATGCACACCGGGCGGAAGCGCGTGTAACCGGCCTCCATGGCGGCCTTCAACGCATCACCATGTTCGGCCAGGCGCTCACGGCAGAAGCTCACCACCAGGATCGAGTTGGCCGTGGCTACGCCCATGCACAAGATGGCTCCGGTGAGCGCCGGCACCGACAATGAGGTACCGCTGAGGAACAGCATCCACACGATCCCTGCGAGCGCCGCCGGCAACGCGGTGATGATTACGAATGGGTCGGCCCACGACTGGAAGTTGACCACGATCAGCAGGTAGATCAGCACCACCGCACCGAGCAGGCCAAAGCTCAAGCCGCTGAAGGCTTCATGCAGCGCATCGATCTGCCCATGCAGGCTGATCACCGAGCCTTTGGGGCGCATATGCGCGGTGTCATCCAGCACTTTTTGCACGTCGCGGGCCACGCCGCCGAGGTCGCGGCCCTGCACGTTGGCGTACAGGTCCAGGGTCGGTTCGATGTTGTAGTGGGTCACCACTGCCGGGCTTTGCACGCGGGAGATGGTTGCCACGCCGCCGAGGATCTGCGACTGGCCATCGGCGCCGGTGACGGGCAGCGCTTCCAGTGACGGCAGGCTGTCGAGCCGGTATTGCGGGGTGGCGGCGACGATGGAATAGGACACGCCAGTGGCCGGGTTGAGCCAGAAGGTCGGCGCGGTCTGCGAACTGCCGGCGAGGGAGGCAACCATGCTGTTGGTCACGTCGCGCTCGGTAATGCCCAGGCCGTTGGCGCGCATGCGGTCGACATTCACCTGCAGCGACGGGTAGCCGGTGGACTGCTGGATGCGCAGGTCGGCGATGCCGGGTACGTGTTGCAGGCGACGTTCCAGCTCGATGGCATAGGCGCGGTTTTCTGCCTCGCTGCGCCCGGAGATTTTCACGTCCAGCGGCGCCGGCGCGCCGAAGTTGAGGATCTGGCTGCTGATGTCCGCCGGCAGGAACGCGAAGTGGCTGCCGGGGAAACTTTGCGGCAGCGCTTCACGCAGTTTTTTCACGTAGTCGGCGGTGGGCGCGTGGTGTTTTTTCAGGCTGACCTGAATGTCGCCATCCTGCGGGCCGATGGTGCCGCTGCTGCTGTAGGCCATGTCGATGCCGCTGAGCGGGATGCCAATGTTGTCGACGATGGTGTCCAGTTCCTCGGCAGGGATGACCTCACGGATCCGCGCTTCGATGCGGTCGAAGGCGGCGGCGCTTTCTTCGATGCGCGTGCCCAGCGGCAGGCGCACATGCAGGGCCAGCGCACCGGCATCCGTCGCCGGGAAAAAGTCCTGGCCAAGGCTGGGCAACAGCAGGAATGAGGCGAGCACACAGGCCAGAAAGCCCACGATAAAGCGCTTGCGATGACCCAGGGCCAACGTCAGCAAGCCATGGTAGGTGTCGCGGATATTCGAGAAGTGGCGCTCGAAACCTTGCTGGAAATTCAGCACGGCTTGCAGCGTGGCATTGCGCGGTTTCGTGTGCTGCTCGCCCTCATGGTGGTTGATGAATGCATCTTCAGGATGATGCCCGGCACCTGGCTCCGGTATATGTGGCTTGAGCAGGAACATCGCCAGCGTCGGCACCAGAGTGCGCGAAAGAATGAATGAGCTGGCCATGGCGAAGATCACCGCCAGCGCCATCGGCCGGAACAGATAACCGGCGATGCCTTGCAGCAGGAACATCGGCACGAACACGATGCAGATGCACAGCAACGAGACGAACGCCGGGCCGACAATTTGCGCGGCACCGTCGAGGATCGCGGTCTTCACCGGCTTGCCTTGCTCCAGGTGCCAGTTGATGTTTTCGATGGTCACCGTGGCGTCGTCCACCAGGATCCCTACGGCCAACGCCAGCCCGCCGAGGGTCATGACGTTGAGGGTTTGCCCGCTGACCGCCAGCAGCGCAATGGCCGATAGTACCGCCAGGGGAATTGACGCCGCGATAATGAGCGTGGAGCGCCAGCTGCCGAGGAACAGCAGGATCATCGCACTGGTCAGCAGCGCGGCGATGATGCCTTCCTGGGCCACGCTGCCCACCGATTGCTTGACGAATACCGAGGCGTCGCCCAGCAGCGAGGTCTTCAGTGACGGCGGCAGGGTTTCGTTGATGCGCGGTAGCATCTGGCGGATACCGTCGATGATCGACAGGGTGGAAATGCTGCCGTTTTTCAATGCCGGCATCAGCACCGCGCGATGGCCGTCGACGCGCACGATGTTGGTCTGCGGCGGCGAGCCGTCGCGCACGTGGGCGACCTGGCCGATGGTGATCAGCGCGCCGTCGACGGTCTTGATCGGCAGGTCGTTGAGCTCATCGATGGCCTTGGGACTGTTGTTGAGCAGGATCGTGTATTCGTTGGGGCCGAGTTTGGCGGTGCCCACCGGGATGATCTGGTTCTGCAGCGCCAGGGCATTGCCCACGTCCTGGGCCGACAAACCTTTGGCTGCCAACGCCTGGGGGTCGAGGTCGAGGGTGATCTGCCGCTGTTTGCCGCCCATTGGCGTGGGCATGGCCAGGCCGGGCAGGGCGCTGAGAGGCAGGCGGATATTGTTCTGCACCAGGTCGCGAATCCTGGCTTCCGACAGCGTCGGGCTGGAGAACGCCATTTGCAGGATCGGCACCGTGGAGGCGCTGTAGTTGAGGATCAGCGGCGGCGTGATACCCGGTGGCATCTGCTTGAGCACGGTTTGTGACACGGCGGTCACTTGGGCGTTGGCGGTGCGGATGTCGACGCCGGGCTGGAAGAAAATCTTCACGATGCCCATGCCGGGCAGGGATTGCGATTCGATATGTTCGATGTCGTTGACGGTAGTGCTCAGGGAGCGTTCGTAGGTGTAGATCACCCGACCGGCCATGGCGTCCGGCGACAGACCGTTGTACTGCCAGACCACGGCGACCACAGGGATGCCGATATCGGGAAACACGTCAGTGGGTGTTCGCAGGGCCGCCATCGGCCCGATGATGCAGATGAATATGGCCAACACGATAAACGTGTAGGGCTTTTGCAGTGCGGTCTTTACCAGCCCGAGCATGCGTGAACCTCCGAGGGAGCAGGATTGCAAACCCCGGCAGTCTTGCCCGACCCACCTAACACGCGCCTTTCAGCCAGGTGAAGGAACATTTAGGTGAGGGCTGAAGATCGTTTCATATGGATTCATTTGTTCTACAAGGCGTGGCTGCCCAAGCTTGCATCCCATCGGACGACTTGTCCTTTAACTGATGTTCTTTGGAGCCCTGCCATGTCACTCAAACCTTTATTGTTGATCCCCGCCCTAGGTGCTGTTTTGTTGTTGTCAGCCTGTGCCGGCCCAATTCCCAAGGCGGACCCCAGCGAAGCCTGGATTGGCTTGAAAGAAGAAGCGCCGAACGACCTGATGGCCGAACGTGTGGACGGCAAGCGGGTAGATGACGGGCGCTTTTTCGAAGTGACACCCGGGGATCACCGCTTGGACGTGACGTTATTCGAGGAAGAGCCGGGCGACGACAACCAGCAGGACTGCCAGGGCCGGGTCGAGTACAAGGATTTCAAGGCAGGTGAGCATTACACCCTGGTGGAGTCGAGCCTGGGCACCACCGTGCGCGCATCCCTGAGGGATGGGCACGGTAAGGAAGTTGCAGCGACTCAGGATTTCAGTTGCATGCCTGGCTAGGCGTGGTGCACCGCCGCTCTATGGGGCTTGGCAGGTGCCGCAGGTTTGACGTGGGGGTGGTGGTGCCGACGGGTAATGCGCAACACCCCCCACAACATGGCGGCGGCTACCGCCAGCCATCCGCAGATCAACAGGAAAATCGTTGTTGCAAGGCTCATTTTGGCCTCCTTTCGCCCCGCAGGGGGCACACACAGTCTTCTCAATGGACAGTCTAGCTACCCGGTGGTTGCCTGCTATTGACCAATGGTCGTGTTCGTCCAACTCGTTTGCTCTATCCGCGACGCTTTACTGAGCCTATGGGCTATACCCGCGTGGCAGAGCGTCCTATGATCAGGGCCCTCACCGGCAGTTGATCAAGAGAGTAAAAAATTGCGGTTACGGTCGAACCTTAAAACATCCTTGTTGCTGGCTTGTGCCCTGGGGCTCGCAGCGTGTTCCGGGCACCCGTCGAAACTTCCGGGCCTGCCGGAACGTGTCGAACTCAATGGTGTGCCGACCTTTCGCAGCGAGGCTTATCAGAGCGGTCCTACAGCGTTAGCCAGCATGCTGTCGCAACAAGGCATTGTGATGACACCGGGCTTGCTGGATAAGCCGTTGCATTTGCCGGGCGGTGAAGCGGACCTGGAGCGCAACATGCAGGTGCTGGCCCGTGAGTACGGGCTGATGGTGTACCCGCTGGATGCCAAGCTGACCGCGGTACTGGCGCAGGTGACGGCGGGTTACCCGGTGATGGCGCGGATTGGCGGCGGCCTGTTGTCTGACGCGCACTACGTGGTCGTGGTGGGTTTCAACCAGCAGAAAAGCACGGTGCTGTTGCGCTCAGGCATGGACCGACGCCTGCTGATGAGCTTCAGCGACTTTGAGTCGAAGTGGAATAGCGCCGGGCACTGGGCCATCCTCACCCAGCGCCCGAGCCAATTGCCAGCCAATGTGGATGCGCAGCGCTGGCGGGATTCGGCGAACGCAACGGCCCAGGCCGGGCAGGAGCGGGCGGCGGCGCAGGCGCTCAAAGTGTTGGCGGAGCACAGATAAAAATGTGGGGGGCAGGCAAACGCCTCCCACATGAGTTTCTCGGTGTTCTTTAACGGCGGACTTCGGCCGCATTCGCACGGTTCTTCAGGTTCTTGTCAGCCTTGTAGCGCAACGCGACGTCCGGCACCGAGCCACCCTTGCCGGTCTCGACCCAGCTACGGATTCGGCTGGCATCGGCAAAGTGAGTGAATTTGCCGAAAGCATCCAGGATTACCAGCGATACTGGACGGTTACCCATGCGGGTGACCAGCACCAGGCAATGACCGGCCTGGTTGGTAAAGCCGGTCTTGGTCAGCTTGATATCCCAGTTGGCGCGGTTGATCAGGTGGTCGGTGTTGGAGAAACCCAGGGTGTAGTTGGGCTTGCGGAACGCCACGGTCTTTTCCTTGGTGGTGCTCAACTGGCTCAGCATCGGAAATTTGTGCGCATAGGCCAGCAGCTTGCTCAAGTCGCGGGCGGTGGACACGTTGTGGATCGACAGGCCGGTGGGCTCGACATAATGGGTGCTGGTCATGCCCAGGGCCTTGGCCTTGGCGTTCATCGCAGCAATGAAGGCCGCGTAGCCGCCCGGATAGTGGTGCGCCAGGCTCGCGGCGGCACGATTTTCCGATGACATCAGGGCGATCAGCAACATCTCCTTGCGCGGCATCTGGCTGCCGATTTTCACGCGGGAGAACACGCCTTTCATTTCCGGCGTGTCGGTGATGTTGATGTCGATGTACTCGTCCATGTTCTGCTTGGCTTCAAGCACGATCAGGCCCGTCATCAGCTTGCTCACCGAGGCGATAGGCACCACCACGTCGGGGTTGCTGGCGTAGATGACCTTGTTGGTTTGCAGGTCCACCAGCATGGCGCTGCCGGAAGCGATCTGGAGTTTGGATGGATCCCGCGGCGCCAGGGCGGATTCGGCAGCGTGTGCAAAGGTGCCGGTGAAAGCAAAAAATAGGCTGACAATAGAAAGACGAATTTTCACGCGGATGAACTCGCTAAAAAGTAAGAAATACCGTTGGGAAACGGGTTTTGTGACAAATGGCGTTACATTTTAGGAGTATGGACGAGAGACTGTCGAATGTTCTTCTAAAACCAGACGAAAGTGCTTAAAAACTAAGAAAAAACAGGTTTTCTTCCGGGCAATAAAAAGCCCTGCGATAAGGCAGGGCTTTTTCAGTACGGCTGGTTATTAACCGTGCAGGGTCTCTGCGGCGTACAGGGTGTTTTCCAGCAGGCAGGCACGGGTCATCGGGCCAACGCCACCCGGCACCGGGGTGATCCAGCCGGCTCGGGGCAGGGCGGTCTCGTACACCACATCGCCGACCAGCTTGCCGTCTTCCTGGCGGTTGATGCCCACGTCAATGACGATGGCGCCTTCCTTGATCCATTCGCCCTTGACCAGGCCCGGCTTCCCGGCGGCCACGACGACCAGGTCGGCTCGGCCAACGTGGCCGGCCAGATCCTTGGTGAAACGGTGGGTCACGGTGACGGTGCAACCGGCCAGCAGCAATTCCATGGCCATGGGGCGGCCCACGATGTTGGACGCGCCGACGATGACGGCATCGAGGCCGTACAGGTCGACACCGGTGCTTTCCAGCAGGGTCATGATGCCTTTGGGCGTGCACGGGCGCAGCAGCGGGATACGCTGGGCCAGGCGGCCGACGTTATAAGGATGGAAACCGTCGACGTCTTTGTCAGGGCGGATGCGCTCGAGCAGCTTGGACGCGTCCAGGTGCGCGGGCAATGGCAATTGCAGGAGGATGCCATCCATCGCCGGGTCGTCGTTGAGGCTGTCGATCAGGTCGGTCAGGGCCTGCTGGGTGGTGTCGGCAGGCAGGTCGTAGGCCTTGGAAATAAAGCCGACCTCTTCACAGTCTTTACGCTTGTGCGAGACATAAACCTGAGAGGCAGGATCGCTGCCGACCAGGATCACCGCGAGGCCAGGCGTGCGCAAGCCTTGCTGGCTGCGCTCGGTGACTCGTTTGGCGATCTGCTGGCGCAGGCTGGCGGCGATTGATTTGCCGTCGATAAGTTGTGCAGTCATTACGCGTGATTAACCATCGAGAGGGGGAGGAAAAGTGCGCGCATTCTCGCACGCCACGGCGTGAGGGCAAAGGCGCTTGGTCCGCAAATTGGCCTAACCCCTTAAATAAAATGAATTTTTTTCAAAAAAGATTTGACGGGTTTCCAGGCCCTCTATACTATTCGTCGCACTTGTCGGGCACAGCCTAGCACTGGTTAAGAAGGTCGAGCAGAATCGTTGTTCTGCAAGGCTGGAAGCACTTAGTTTGTAATCCTCCAAGAGTACAGATTAATAAGGCGCCCGTAGCTCAGCTGGATAGAGCATCCGCCTTCTAAGCGGATGGTCGCAGGTTCGAGTCCTGCCGGGTGCGCCATTAGGCAGCTTTGGCACAAGTAGCGCTATATGGTGGGCGTAGCTCAGTTGGTAGAGCACGGGATTGTGACTCCCGTTGTCGAGGGTTCGATCCCCTTCGTCCACCCCATATTTTGAAAGGCGCCAGATTAATCGTCTGGCGCCTTTGCTTTAAGAGCTTCAAGCGCGGATGTGGTGGAATTGGTAGACACACTGGATTTAGGTTCCAGCGCCGCGAGGCGTAAGAGTTCGAGTCTCTTCATCCGCACCAAATAAAGCTTTACTCGGTCTATGCGCAGGGTAAGGCTCGACAAAGAAGTAGTTTGGTTTCTTTGTTAACGCAATATGGTGGGCGTAGCTCAGTTGGTAGAGCACGGGATTGTGACTCCCGTTGTCGAGGGTTCGATCCCCTTCGTCCACCCCATATTCGAAAGGCGCCAGATTTAACAGTCTGGCGCCTTTTTTGGTTTTGGCGGTTCGGTTTTTCGTGGCTGCGGGTTCTGGGTCGCGATGGCGGTGCGTTTCATCGTATTTATGTGTCTCGATGATGCTGCGTTGTCTATCTGCCCTTATTGCGGGGTGGGGCGTCAGGGAGGTAGCGACGATCCCTTCTATATATAGAGGGGCGGCGCAGAGCCCTGGCGTGTTTGGCTTTATTTGTCACCGGGGCGGGGCGCGACAGTGCCTTCGTACCGATAAATTGCCGGCTGTTTACGGGCGTATTTCCAGTAGGGTGACTTCTTGAGTTTGACCCACTAGAATGCATGCCCTTGATTGGGGTCGGAAATGGCCGGCTAACGTCTGTGCAACGAGGAATATCCATGCAAGTTTCTGTTGAAAATACTACTGCTCTCGAGCGCCGCATGAGCATCACCGTGCCGGCTGAGCGCATCGAGACTGCGGTCAACAAGCGTCTGCAGCAGACTGCCCAAAAGGCCAAGATCGCTGGTTTCCGTCCGGGCAAAGTGCCAATGAGCGAAATCAAGCGCCGTTTTGGTGCTGATGCGCGCAATGAGGCCGTCGGTGACGTGATCCAGGCTTCTTTCTACGAAGCAGTGGTTGAGCAAAAGCTGAATCCGGCTGGCTCGCCTTCGATCGAACCTAAGTCCCTGGAAGCGGGCAAGGACCTGGAATACGTTGCCGTATTCGAAGTGTTCCCCGAGTTCGAAGTGGCCGGTTTCGACGGTATCGCCATCGAGCGCCTGAGCGCCGAAGTGGCTGATTCGGACCTGGACAACATGCTGGAAATCCTGCGCAAGCAGAACACCCGTTTCGAAGTGGCCGACCGTGCTGCCCAGAACGAAGACCAGCTGAACATCGATTTTGTTGGCAAGGTTGACGGCGAAGCATTCGCTGGCGGCTCCGCCAAGGGTACTCAGCTGGTGCTGGGTTCCAATCGCATGATTCCTGGCTTCGAAGACGGCCTGGTTGGCGCCAAGGCTGGCGAAGAGCGGGTCCTGAACCTGGAATTCCCTGCTGACTACCAGAATCTGGACCTGGCCGGCAAAGCTGCCGAGTTCACCGTGACCGTCAATAGCGTTTCCGAGCCTAAGCTGCCAGAGCTGAACGAAGAATTCTTCAATCAGTTCGGCATCAAGGAAACCGGTATCGAAGGCTTCCGCACCGAAGTTCGCAAGAACATGGAGCGCGAGCTGCGCCAGGCTATCAAGTCCAAGGTCAAGAACCAGGTCATGGACGGTCTGCTGGCCTCCAACCCGATCGAAGTGCCTAAGGCCCTGCTGTCCAACGAAGTGGATCGTCTGCGCGTACAGGCTGTTCAGCAGTTCGGCGGCAACATCAAGCCAGACCAACTGCCGGCCGAGCTGTTCGAAGAGCAAGCCAAGCGCCGTGTGGTACTGGGCCTGATCGTGGCTGAAGTGGTCAAGCAGTTCGACCTCAAGCCTGACGAAGACCGCGTCCGCGAAATGATTCAGGAAATGGCTTCGGCCTACCAGGAGCCTGAGCAGGTCGTGGCTTGGTACTACAAGAATGACCAGCAACTGAACGAAGTACGTTCGGTTGTGCTGGAAGAACAAGTTGTGGATACTGTTCTGCAGAAGGCTAAGGTGACCGATAAAGCGGTCTCTTACGAAGAAGCAGTCAAGCCGGCGGAAGCAGCACAAGCCGACTGATTGTCCAACTCGTTGGAAATTCAACCATAAGCCAGCCTCGCGCTGGCTTATGCGTTTTCAAGACATGACTATTTGGGAGTAACTGCAGAGCATGTTCCGTAATTCCTATATTCAGCAGAACTCTGATATCCAGGCCGCAGGCGGCCTGGTCCCGATGGTTGTCGAGCAGTCCGCCCGTGGCGAGCGCGCCTACGACATCTACTCGCGCCTGCTCAAGGAGCGAGTGATCTTTCTGGTGGGCCCGGTAGAGGACTACATGGCCAACCTGATCTGTGCGCAACTGCTGTTCCTTGAAGCGGAAAACCCGGACAAGGACATCCATCTCTATATCAACTCACCGGGCGGTTCGGTGACCGCGGGCATGTCGATCTACGACACCATGCAGTTCATCAAGCCGAACGTATCGACTACCTGCATTGGCCAGGCCTGCAGCATGGGCGCGTTCCTGCTGACCGCAGGTGCCGAGGGCAAGCGTTACTGCCTGCCTAACTCGCGCGTGATGATTCACCAGCCACTGGGCGGTTTCCAGGGCCAGGCGTCGGACATCGAAATCCACGCCAAGGAAATCCTCTTCATCCGCGAACGTCTCAACACGCTGATGGCCAAGCATAGCGGGCACACCCTGGAAGAAATCGAGCGCGACACCAACCGCGATAACTTCATGAGCGCCGAAGCCGCACGTGAATACGGGTTGATCGACGCAGTGATCGAAAAGCGCCCCGCTTAATATAAGCCGCTCAAAATAGGGCTGGTCGGGTTTTCCGATCACCTGTGGGCTTGAAAAAGCCCGCATAAGCCTTCATCTTGTGTTGCAAGCCTATCGGATTTGGATCGAACGAATGACTGACACCCGCAACGGCGAGGACAACGGCAAGCTGCTCTATTGCTCCTTCTGTGGCAAAAGCCAGCATGAAGTGCGCAAATTGATTGCCGGCCCCTCGGTCTTTATCTGCGACGAGTGCGTCGACCTGTGCAATGACATCATCCGTGAGGAGGTGCAGGAAGCCCAGGCCGAAAGCAGCGCGCATAAATTGCCTTCGCCTAAAGAAATCAGCGGCATCCTTGATCAGTATGTGATTGGTCAAGAGCGTGCAAAGAAGGTTCTGGCCGTAGCGGTATACAACCACTACAAGCGCTTGAACCAGCGTGACAAGAAAGGCGACGAAGTCGAACTCGGTAAGAGCAACATCTTGCTGATCGGTCCTACAGGCTCGGGTAAGACCCTGCTTGCGGAAACCCTCGCTCGCCTGCTGAACGTTCCGTTCACCATCGCCGACGCCACCACCCTCACCGAGGCTGGCTACGTGGGCGAAGATGTCGAGAACATCATTCAGAAACTGCTGCAGAAGTGCGACTACGACGTAGAGAAGGCCCAGATGGGTATTGTCTACATCGACGAAATCGACAAGATCTCGCGCAAGTCCGACAACCCGTCGATCACTCGGGATGTTTCCGGTGAAGGCGTGCAGCAGGCCCTGTTGAAACTGATCGAAGGCACGGTAGCTTCCGTACCGCCACAAGGCGGCCGCAAGCACCCGCAGCAGGAATTCCTTCAGGTTGATACGCGCAACATCCTGTTTATCTGTGGCGGTGCATTCTCCGGCCTGGAGAAGGTTATTCAGCAACGGTCTACCCGTGGCGGCATCGGTTTCAGTGCGGAAGTGCGCAGTAAGGAAGAAGGCAAGAAAGTGGGCGAGTCCCTGCGTGAAGTCGAGCCTGACGATCTGGTCAAGTTCGGTCTGATCCCGGAATTCGTTGGCCGTCTGCCGGTCCTGGCCACGTTGGACGAGTTGGATGAGGCGGCTCTGATTCAGATCCTCACCGAGCCGAAAAACGCCCTGACCAAGCAATACGCCAAGCTGTTCGAGATGGAAGGTGTAGACCTCGAGTTCCGTACCGATGCGCTCAAATCGGTGGCCAAGCGGGCACTGGAGCGCAAGACTGGTGCACGTGGCCTGCGTTCCATCCTCGAAGGTGTATTGCTCGACACCATGTACGAGATCCCCTCGCAGTCCGAGGTGAGTAAAGTGGTGATCGACGAAAGCGTTATAGAAGGTAAGTCCAAGCCACTGTATATCTACGAAAACAGTGAGCCGACTGCCAAAGCTGCGCCAGACGCGTAAGCGTTTCGCAGTTTTGGTACAAACGAAGGGGCCTCTAGGGGCCCCTTTGTTTTTCATAAGGATTTTTACTGCGTGTAACTGCCCGCATTGAGCTTGTTTTTTTTACACGCAGCCCCCATCTTGGTTTCAAGCTTATTTTTCAACTGTCATAGAGGCGAAATCATGAAGACAACCATCGAATTGCCTCTCCTGCCGTTGCGTGATGTCGTCGTCTATCCGCACATGGTTATCCCGCTGTTCGTGGGGCGCGAGAAGTCTATCGAAGCCCTCGAGGCCGCGATGACGGGCGACAAGCAGATCCTGCTGCTGGCCCAGAGAAATCCTGCCGATGATGATCCAGGCGAAGATGCCCTGTATCGCGTCGGTACCATTGCCACTGTCCTGCAATTGCTCAAGCTGCCCGATGGCACCGTCAAGGTGTTGGTGGAAGGCGAGCAGCGTGGTGCGGTAGAGCGTTTCATGGAGGTGGACGGCCACCTGCGCGCTGAAGTGGTGCTGATCGACGAAGTCGAGGCCCCTGAGCGCGAGTCCGAAGTGTTTGTGCGCAGCCTGCTCTCGCAGTTTGAGCAGTATGTGCAGTTGGGCAAAAAAGTCCCGGCTGAAGTCCTGTCTTCCCTCAATAGCATCGATGAGCCAAGCCGCCTGGTCGATACCATGGCCGCGCACATGGCGCTGAAGATCGAGCAGAAGCAAGACATCCTCGAAATCATTGACCTGTCGGCCCGTGTCGAACACGTGCTGGCATTGCTGGATGCCGAAATTGATCTGCTCCAGGTCGAGAAGCGCATCCGTGGTCGTGTCAAAAAGCAAATGGAGCGCAGCCAGCGCGAGTACTACCTGAATGAGCAGATGAAGGCCATTCAGAAGGAACTCGGCGACAGCGAGGAAGGCCACAACGAAATCGAAGAGCTGAAAAAGCGCATCGATGCTGCCGGCCTGCCGAAAGACGCCCTGACCAAAGCCACCGCCGAGTTGAACAAGCTCAAGCAGATGTCGCCGATGTCCGCCGAGGCCACCGTGGTGCGCTCGTACATCGACTGGCTGGTGCAGGTGCCGTGGAAGGCCCAGACCAAGGTACGCCTGGACCTGGCGCGTGCTGAAGACATTCTCGATGCCGACCACTATGGCCTCGAAGAAGTCAAGGAACGCATCCTCGAATACCTCGCCGTGCAAAAGCGTGTGAAGAAGATTCGTGGCCCAGTGTTGTGCCTGGTTGGCCCGCCTGGCGTGGGTAAAACCTCCCTGGCCGAGTCCATCGCCAATGCCACCAACCGTAAATTCGTGCGCATGGCCCTCGGTGGTGTGCGCGATGAAGCGGAAATTCGTGGTCATCGCCGGACTTACATCGGTTCGATGCCAGGAAGATTGATTCAAAAAATGACAAAGGTGGGCGTACGCAACCCACTGTTCCTGCTCGACGAAATCGACAAAATGGGCAGCGACATGCGTGGCGATCCGGCATCGGCCTTGCTGGAAGTGCTCGACCCTGAGCAGAACCACAATTTCAACGACCATTACCTGGAGGTCGACTACGACCTGTCCGACGTAATGTTCCTGTGCACCTCCAACTCCATGAACATTCCGCCGGCATTGCTGGATCGGATGGAGGTGATTCGTCTGCCGGGTTACACCGAAGACGAGAAGATCAACATCGCCGTCAAATACCTCGCGCCCAAGCAGATTTCGGCCAACGGCCTGAAGAAGGGCGAGATCGAATTCGACGTCGAGTCGATCCGCGACATCGTGCGCTATTACACTCGCGAGGCCGGTGTACGGGGCCTTGAGCGCCAGATCGCGAAGATTTGCCGCAAGGCGGTCAAGGAGCACGCGCTGGAAAAACGCTTCTCGGTGAAAGTCACTGCCGATGCGCTTGAGCACTTCCTGGGCGTGCGTAAATTCCGTTACGGCCTGGCTGAGCAGCAGGATCAGGTAGGGCAGGTGACTGGTCTGGCGTGGACCCAGGTGGGCGGCGAATTACTGACCATCGAAGCTGCGGTGATCCCCGGCAAAGGCCAGTTGATCAAGACCGGCTCCCTCGGTGACGTGATGGTCGAATCCATTACTGCCGCGCAGACCGTGGTGCGCAGCCGCGCCAGGAGCCTGGGGATCCCCCTGGACTTCCACGAGAAGCACGACACCCACATCCACATGCCGGAAGGGGCTACACCGAAAGATGGCCCTAGCGCCGGCGTAGGCATGTGCACGGCCCTGGTATCGGCATTGACCGGCATACCGGTGCGTGCCGATGTAGCGATGACCGGGGAAATCACCCTGCGTGGCCAGGTATTGGCCATCGGTGGCCTGAAAGAGAAATTGCTGGCTGCACACCGGGGTGGCATCAAGACTGTGATCATTCCTGAAGAGAATGTTCGCGACTTGAAGGAAATTCCTGACAACATCAAGCAGGATCTTCAGATTAAACCGGTTAAATGGATTGACGAGGTCCTGCAAATTGCGCTGCAATACGCGCCGGAGCCCTTGCCGGATGTGGCTCCGGAGATAGTTGCAAAGGACGAAAAACGAGAGTCTGATTCCAAGGAAAGAATTAGCACGCATTAATGTGAATAAGCTTGGAGGCTTCCTTGACAGCTTTTTAGAGCCCTTGTTATAAAGCGGCTCTTAAGTGTCTGTAGGCCATTCAGCACTGATTTTTGCTGTTTACCAAAAAACTTAGAATCATACTCAATAGATATATAAGGGGACTTAGAGTGAACAAGTCGGAACTGATTGATGCTATCGCTGCATCCGCTGATATCCCGAAAGCTGCTGCTGGCCGTGCGCTGGATGCAGTAATCGAATCCGTCACTGGCGCTCTGAAGGCCGGCGACTCCGTGGTACTGGTAGGCTTCGGTACTTTCTCTGTGACTGACCGCCCAGCTCGCACTGGCCGCAACCCACAGACTGGCAAAGCACTGCAAATCGCTGCTGCCAAGAAACCAGGTTTCAAAGCCGGTAAAGCCCTGAAAGAAGCCGTTAACTAAGCTTCGATCAAGCCTTTGCTACCCGGGTCGGACGCAGGTCTGGCCTGGCAGCGGAGCGAAAGCTGACCCAGGTATCCATCGGGTCGCCAAGCCGGGGGTGTAGGTTCAACCCCCCGTCCGCTCCGCCAGTTACGAGAAGGCGCATCCTCGGATGCGCCTTTCTTCTATCCGGACTCTACCCACGCTCCACGGTTGCCAATTTTTGAAGTTCAACCGTTTCTGGGGGACGCATGCTGCAAAATATCAGGGACAATTCACAAGGCTGGATTGCCAAGACCATTATCGGGATCATCGTCGCATTGATGGCGTTCACCGGTATCGAGGCCATTTTCCAGGCTTCGACCAACACCAAGCAGGACGTGGCCAAGGTCAACGGTGAAGAAATCACCCAGACTGAACTGAGCCAGGCCGTCGACATGCAACGTCGCCAGCTGATGCAACAGCTGGGCAAGGATTTCGATGCTTCGCTGCTGGACGAAAAACTGCTGCGCGACGCGGCCCTCAAGGGTCTGATCGATCGCAAGCTGCTGCTGCAAGGCGCCGCCGATTCCAAGTTTGGCTTCTCTGAAGCTGCACTGGACCAGGTAATCCTGCAGACGCCGGAATTCCAGGTGGACGGCAAATTCAACGCCGAACGCTTTGACCAGGTGATCCGTCAACTGGGCTACAGCCGTCTGCAGTTCCGTCAGATGCTGACCCAGGAAATGCTGATCGGCCAGGTTCGCGCTGGTATTGCCGGCAGCGGTTTCGTGACCGACGCCGAAGTGCTGGCATTCGCCCGTCTGGAAAAGCAGACCCGCGATTTTGCTACCGTCAATATCAAGGCCAACCCTGCGGCGGTGAAACTCACCGACGACGAGGTCAAGGCTTACTATGACCAGCACGCCAAGGAGTTCATGACCCCGGACCAGGTGGTCATCGACTACCTGGAACTGAAGAAGTCGTCCTTCTTCGACCAGGTCAGCGTGAAGGACGATGAACTGCAGGCTGCCTATCAGAAAGAAACCGCCAACCTCGCTGAACAGCGTCGTGCCGCGCACATCCTGATTGAAGTCAACGACAAGGTCACCGACGCGCAAGCGAAGGCCAAGATCGAAGAAATCCAGGCGCGCCTGGCCAAGGGTGAGAAGTTCGAAACCCTGGCCAAGGAGTTCTCCCAGGATCCAGGTTCGGCCAACAGTGGCGGTGATCTGGGCTTTGCCGGCCCGGGCGTCTACGACCCGGACTTCGAAGCCGCCTTGTATGCCTTGAACAAAGACCAGGTTTCGGCGCCGGTGCGCAGCACCTTCGGTTGGCACTTGATCAAGCTGTTGGGCGTTGAAGCACCGCAAGTGCCGACGTTTGCCAGCCTGAAAGACAAGCTGACCCGCGAGCTCAAGACCCAACAGGTCGAGCAGCGTTTTGTCGAAGCAACCAAGCAATTGGAAGATGCGGCATTCGAAGCCTCCGATCTGGCCCAACCGGCGTCTGACCTGAAGCTGACCGTACACACCTCCGCGCCGTTTGGCCGTGAAGGTGGTGACGGTGTTGCGGCCAACCGTGCCGTGGTCACCGCTGCGTTCAGCCCGGAAGTGCTGGATGAGGGGGCCAACAGCAGCGCCATTGAGCTGGACCCGGAAACCATCATCGTGCTGCGTGCCAAAGAGCACCGCAAACCTGCGCAACTGCCGCTGGAAAGCGTTGCTGCGGCGATCCGCACACAGATGGCCAAGGAGCGCGCCAGCGCGGCTGCCAAGACTCACGCTGATGAGCTGATCGCCAGCCTGCGTGATGGCAAGACCCCGCTGAACCAGCCGGTCGACGGCCAGGCCTGGAAAGTCACTGAAGCGGCTACCCGTAGCCAGGAAGCGATTGACCCGGCCGTGCTGCAAGCCCTGTTCCGCATGCCCAAGCCTGCGGCCAAGGACAAGCCGACCTTCACCACCGTGACCCTGGCTGATGGCAGCCTGGTGATCGTGCGCTTGAACGGCGTCAACGAAGCGGCTGCCCCAACGGACGAAGAAAAGGCGCAATATCGCCGCTTCCTCGCTTCCCGTGTTGGCCAGCAGGACTTCGCGGCGTACCGCAAGCAGTTGGAAACCAAGGCTGATATCAAGAAATACTGATGTTGGTTTGAACAAGAAGCCCCCGGCCTGAAAAGACCGGGGGCTTTTTTATGTGGGCTAGACTGGGTGCTCGGTATCGTCGACCCAGGAGTTCCAAGCGTGTTGATTCTAGGAATGGATGGCTTGCTGATCCGCCGCGCCAGTGCGTCGGACGTTCCTGCCGTGCTGCAGGTGTTCGACGAGGTGGTCGCCTGGTTCGTTGGCATGGGCAATACCCATCAGTGGGGCACCGAGCCCTGGTCGGCGTCGCCCCGGCGGGTCGCGCAAGTGGCTGAAGCCTGCGCATTGCCTGGGGCGTGGGTGGTAGAAGAGCCCGCAGGCCGTATCCGTGGAGCGCTGGTGTTGGGCGATCCCATGCCTTATGTACCGTCGGCGACTGAGCCCGAGGTGTATGTACGCCTGTTGATTGCCGCGCGTGATCCCCGTGTTCGCGGCCTTGGCCGGCGCATGATGGCCTTTGCTGATGACCAGGCCCGTGCAGCAGGAGTGACGCGTTTGCGTGTGGACTGCTATGGCGGCGGGACAGGGGATCTGGTGAGTTTTTATGAGTCCTGTGGCTACGAGCGCATTTCAACGTTCGACTTGGCGGGGTGGCCGGGCCAGCTGTTGGGGCGCTGTCTGTGATGCGCCGGCCCATGCCAGTAGCATCAGTAGCATAACGGCCCATGGAAAGCCCGCGACGCCCCAGCCCTGAAGCAACACGCCTCCTGCCAGTCCGCCACCGGCTATCCCCAGGTTCCATACGGTCACCAGCATTGATTGTGCGGCATCCGCCGACTCGCCAGCCGATTGGGCCAGTGCGGTTTGCAACAGTGCCGGCAGGCCGCCGAACGCCAGGCCCCATAGCGCCACGGCGGTATAGATGACTGCCGGCACATTGATCCAGAACGCCAGCGCCAGGGCGATCAGGCCAAACAGCGCACAACTGATCAGCAGCAAGGCGCGCAGCCACCGGTCAATCAACACGCCTGTCAGCCAGATGCTCAGCACCGCCGAGAGGCCAAACACCAGCAACACTCGGTCAACATCCGCATCGATCCCTGCGGGCACCAGCAACGGGGCGATGTAGGTGTACAGAATGTTGTGGGCCAGTACGTAGGTAAACGTTACCCACAGCACTGGACGAATGCCTGGCAGGTTCAGCACCTGGCGCAGCCCCAGGCGTTTATCCGTCCGTTCGCCGGCAAAGTCCGGCAGTTGCCAGCGCGCCCAGGCCAGTAGCACCAAGGTCAGCCCGGTCATGATTGCAAAACTCAGGCGCCAGCCAACGGCAGTGCCGAGGAAGGTGCCCGCAGGCACACCCAGTGACAGCGCCAGCGGTGCACCCAGCATCGCCACGGCAATGGCGCGACCTTGCAGGTGTGGCACCACCATTCGGCTCGCATAACCCGCCAGCAACGCCCAGAGCAGCCCGGCGAAGACCCCGGCAAAAAAGCGCGCCACGAGCGTCAGTCCGTAGTGGCTGGACAGCGCGGTTACGCTGTTGACCAAGGCAAAGCCGCCGATGGCCAGCAGCAGCACCGGTCGTCTGCGCCAGCCGCGGGTCAGCAGCGTCAGGGGGATGGCCGCCAGCAACGAGCCAAGGGCGTAGACCGTGACCAGTTGACCGACCAGGGCGGGCGACACGCCGAGGCCTTCGCCTATCTGTGGTAGCAACCCGGCGGGCATGGCTTCGGTGAGGATGGTGATAAAGCCAGCGCTGGCCAGAGCCAGTAGACCGCCCAGCGGTAATGAATCCCGCTGGGTTGATGCGGTGAGTGAAGGGCTGCTGCTCATGAGGTTTTATCCAGGTAAAAGGGCAAGCAGGCAGAGTAGGGGGCTGTGGTTGGCGGAAAAACAGGCTAAGGTTCCGAACTTATCGGACGCCGGTGTCCGCAATCGCTAAAGGCGGGATCATGGACAGCTTGGGCAGCCTTTCGGTATTTGTGCAGGTGGCGCAGACGCTGAGCTTCACCGCCGCCGGCCGTGTGCTGGGGGTGTCGTCGTCGGCCGTGGGCAAAAGCATTGCGCGGATGGAAGAGCGCCTGGGCGTGCGGCTGTTTCACCGCAGCACGCGCAGTATCACCTTGACCAGTGAAGGCTCGCTGTTCCTTGAGCGGTCGCGGCGGATTCTCGCTGAGGTGGAAGCGGCCGAGCAGGAGCTGACAAACGCCAGTGCAACGCCACGGGGCAAGCTGCGCATCAGTGTGCCGCAGGTGCGGGGCTTGTTGATGCCAGTACTCAGTGACTTTATGCGCGCCTACCCGGATATCGAGTTGGATGTGGATTTCTCTGACCGTATGGTGGACGTGATTGAGGAAGGTTTCGACGCGGTGATTCGCACCGGCAAGCCGGAAGATTCGCGCTTGATGGCGCGCCACCTGGGCCACTACCAGCTGGTACTCGTCGCCACACCGGGCTACTTCGCCCAACACGGCACCCCGCAGCAACCACAGGACCTCAATGGCCACGCCTGCCTGCGCCACAAGTTCTGCGCCACGGGCAAGCTCGAGCCCTGGCCGTTGCGTCTTGCCTTGGGTGCCGCGGAACCGCTGTTGCGTACGCCGTTGGTCAGTACCACCATCGAGTCTCTGAACCATGTGGTGCTCGAGGGATTGGGCATTGCCTGCCTGCCGGACTACATGGTCAACCAGGCCGTGGGCGAGGGGCGCTTGCAGCGGGTGCTGGATGATTACCTGGAACACCGGGGCAATTTCTGGATGTTGTGGCCCGGTCGCCATGCCTCGACCAAGGTACGCGTGTTTATTGACCATATGTGCGCCGGGCTTTTCCCTGCAGGCCCCGTTGCGTAACCCTGTGACGTTTTACCGACAGGAATGCGCGCGCCAAGGCCTCGTTCTGTTGCACAATACCGCCCAGACCGTTTTCCTCAGGATTATCAATGTCGACATCATTCCACTTGCGTAGCGTCGGGCTGGCGCTGGTGCTGGCGGGCGCCGCGGGCTGCTCGTCACCCAAGACCGCTATTTATGAACATGAGAACTTCGACGACTCCGGTACGTTTTCCCGGGACTACCCGGTTAGCGATGTAGCGGCGTGCGAGGCCGCGCGGCGTGCGTTGCTGAGCCAGGGCTACATCATCACCAGCAGCGATCCGAAACTGGTCGTGGGCAACAAGAGCTTCCAGCAGACCGGCGAAACTCACCTGCAGATCAGCTTCAACGTGGTGTGTGCCGATGATGGCAAAGGTAAAAAGCACTCGACGATGTTTGCCAACGCCCTGCAGGATCGTTATGCGCTGAAGAAGGTCAACAACTCCGCGAGCCTGGGTGTAGGCGTGCTGGGGTCGGTGTCGATGCCGATCGGCTCCACCGATGACTCGATGGTGAAGGTGGCCAGTGAGACGGTGTCCGCGCCGAAGTTCTACGATCGCTACTTTGCGTTGGTGGACGTCTTCCTGCCCCAGGAAGTGAAGCAGGCTGAGCATATTCCCGAGCAACCAAAGGCCGACCTCGGTGTGCCGGAGCCGAAGGCCGCTCCGGCTGCGGAGAAAGTCGAGGCGCCGAAGGAAGAGCCTGCCGCACCGGCTGCTTCGGAGCCGGTTGTGCCCGCGCCTGAACCCGCACCGATTGCGCCGCAGGCCGAGCCCGCGCCCGCCACGACCACGCCGGACCTGCCGGCGCCGACAGAAGCGATTCCGCCCCTGCCGACGCCTGCGCAGTAGCTCAGACCGCTACGGGATTCACCTTGTCGACGTTGATCCCGTAGCGGTTGATCGCTTCACTGACCTTGTCGCGACCGATCGCGCCGTCATCCGCCAGCGCCTTCAGGGCAGCCAGGGCGATGAAGTGGCGATCCACCTCAAAGAACTCGCGCAAGGCTTCCCGGGTGTCTGATTGCCCGAAGCCATCAGTGCCTAGCGCGACAAAGCGCCGGCCCGGCACGAACGGACGAATCTGATCAGCGAATAGCTTCATGTAGTCCGTCGCGACCACCACCGGCCCCGTTTGCCCCTCCAGGCATTGCTCGACGTAACTTACGCGCGGCTCACTCTCGGGGTGCAGCAGGTTCCAGCGTTCCGCCGCGTGCCCGTCACGGCGCAATTCGGTCAGGCTCGTCACACTCCATACGTCGCATTGCACGGCGAAATCGTTGGCGAGCAGCTCTGCGGCCGCGATCACTTCTCGCAGGATCGAACCACTGCCCATCAGTTGCACCTGTGCCTGAGGGTTGGTGCTGAGCCGGTACATGCCTTTGAGTATCCCGTCCTCCACGCCTTCGGGCATCGCCGGGTGCGGGTAGTTTTCGTTGAGCAGGGTGATGTAGTAGTAAATGTCCTCTTGCTCGACATACATGCGCCGCATGCCCTCGCGAATAATCACCGCCAGTTCGTAGGCAAAGGTCGGGTCATAGGACACACAGCACGGAATCACCGACGACAGGATATGGCTATGGCCATCGTCATGCTGCAGGCCTTCGCCCATCAGCGTGGTGCGCCCGGCTGTGGCGCCGAGCAGGAAGCCGCGTGCTCGTGCATCGCCCGCCGCCCAGGCCAGGTCGCCGACGCGCTGGAAGCCGAACATCGAGTAGAAGATATAGAACGGCAAGGTCATCAGGCCGTGGTTGCTGTAGGACGTACTTGCTGCGATCCACGAGGAAATGGCGCCGGACTCATTCAGGCCTTCCTGCATGATCTGTCCGTCTTTGCTCTCCTTGTAATAGCTCAGTTGCCCGGAGTCCTGTGGGGTGTAGAGCTGGCCGACGGCGGAGTGGATGCCGATCTGACGGAACAGGCTTTCCATGCCGAAGGTGCGGGATTCGTCCGGCACGATGGGCACGATCAGCTTGCCCAGGTGCGGGTTTTTCAGCAGGGTGCCGAGGATGCGCACGAAGGCCATGGTTGTGGAAATCGCGCGCTCGCCAGTGTCCTTGAGCTGAGTGGCGAAGGCGCTCAGTTCGGGGATCTGCAGCGATTCGACCGCAGTGTGGCGCGCAGGCACATAGCCGCCCAGGGCCTGGCGACGTGCGGCGAAGTAACGGGCTTCTTCGCTGTCGGCTGTGGGCTTGAGGTAAGGAATTTCAGCGAGTTGCTCATCGGGCACTTCCAGGCCGAAGCGGTCGCGGAAGGCTTTGACGGCGTCGGCGCCCATCTTCTTCAATTGGTGGTTGATGTTCTGGCCTTCGCCGGCCTCGCCCATGCCAAAGCCCTTGACGGTTTTTGCCAGGATTACCGTCGGTTGGCCACTGTGACGCACGGCGGCGGCATAGGCGTTGTAGACCTTGTCCGGGTCATGGCCGCCCCGTGAGAGTTTCCAGATGTCGTCGTCGGACAGGTCCGCAACCAGTGCCAGCAATTCCGGGTATTTGCCGAAGAAATGTTCGCGCACGTAGGCGCCGTTCTGGGATTTGTAGTTCTGATAGTCACCGTCCACGCATTCCATCATGCGTTGGCGCAGCAGGCCGCTTGTATCTTTTTCCAGCAGTGCATCCCAGCCACCGCCCCAGATCACTTTGATCACATTCCAGCCGGCGGCACGGTACAGGCTTTCGAACTCTTGGATCACCTTGGCGTTGCCGCGTACCGGGCCGTCCAGGCGTTGCAGGTTGCAGTTGACCACGAAGATCAGGTTGTCGAGCTTCTCGCGCCCGGCCAGGGAAATGGCGGCCAGGGATTCCGGTTGGTCCATTTCACCATCACCCAGAAATGCCCAGACCTTGCGGCCCTGGTGTTGCTTGAGGTCACGAAACTCCAGGTAGCGCATAAAACGCGCCTGATAGGCCGCCGTGATCGGCCCCAGCCCCATGGACACCGTAGGAAATTGCCAGAAGTCCGGCATCAGCCGTGGGTGGGGGTAGGACGAAATGCCTTCACCACCGGCTTCGCGGCGGAAGTTATCCAGTTGCGCTTCGCTGATGCGGCCTTCGAGGTAGGCGCGGCCGTAGATGCCTGGCGAAGAGTGCCCCTGGATGTACACGAGGTCGCCGTCGAAGTGGTCGGTGCGGCCACGGAAGAAGTGGTCGAAACCTACGTCGTACAGCACCGCGGCTGACGCATAAGTCGCAATATGCCCACCCACGCCTGAGTGCTTGCCTGCACGCAAGACCATGGCCATGGCGTTCCAGCGGATAAACGCATTGGTGCGGCGTTCGATGGCCAGATTGCCGGGGTAGGGCAACTGGCGATCCACCGGGATGGTGTTGACGTAAGGCGTGGTCACCCGCCCGTAGAAGTCGCCATGCTGCGCCACGTCGAAATCCAGCAACTGATCGATCAGGTAATGGGCGCGCGGGCGGCCTTCGGTGGACAGCACCGATTCGATGGACTCCAGCCACTCGCGGGTTTCCTGTGGATCGACGTCGCGTCTGACTGCGTTATTCGGGGTCATGTGAGGCTCCAGGGTCGGCGGATTTCTAGTGGCGGGCTCCTTGTGGGAGCGTCGTCAAAGTGATTGCAATTGCAACTACATGACCGAATTTAGCGCGGGATGAGCTACTATTGCAACCTTCTTGAAATCCACCGGATGGTGTTGCATGTCGTCGAAAGAGCCTGATGTATGGTTCCGTTTTGTCAGGGCCCACAGGACGGTCATCCGTGAAATCGAGCGCCGCCTGGCGGCCGCCGACTTGCCGCCTTACGCCTGGTACGACGCACTGTGGGGCCTGGAAAGCGGCCCCGAAGGCACCCGCCGCATGCACGAATTGGCCGATGTGCTGGCCATTGAGCGCTATAACCTCACGCGGCTGGTAGACCGCCTGGAAAAGGACGGCCTGGTGGTGCGCTCCCGCTCCGACGGCGATGGCCGCGCGGCCTTTGCGTCGATCACCGACGCCGGCCGAGCGTTGCGCAAGAAAATGTGGAAGATCTACGAAAGTACGGTGGACGAGTTGTTCCTTTCGCAGATCGAGCCGGAGCAACGCCAGGCGTTTGCCGATGCGTTGGAGCGCACTGCCGGGATGGCGATGGAGGCGGGTGTTCAAACCCGTGGTCGACGCAAGTCTGAAACTTGATGCAGATCCAATGTGTGAGGGGGAAAGCCCCCTCACACATTGGAATGCATTCCCGTCCATTTCGGTGCATGCCTGATTGCAATCGCGCCTCAAAACCCCGGTGCTAAATCCGCATCACGCTGCTACGTTTAATCCTGGAGTGCAGGAACGTCATGACGTCGACATTTTTTCGTCATCACGGCACTTTAGGCTGGCTGTGCAGGTCATTTATCTGCAGCCGCTTTTAATTCAAAACAAGGAGCCCACCATGGACGAATATCAGGAAGAACTGCTGGAGTACCAGGCCTTTGAACTGGATCCTCTGGATCCGGCCGATGACGCCACCGAGCTGTAAGACCGACTTCAGGCGGAATGCCGCTGACTGCGGCGAAATTCCCCTGGGGTCTGGTTGTTCCACCGCCTGAACGCCCGTTGAAACGCCTGGGCCGAGGCAAAACCGAGCAAGTAGGCGATTTCGCCGAACGCCAGTTCCGTATCGCGAATGTAGGTCATGGCCAAGTCGCGACGGGTATCGTTGAGAATTGCGCGAAACTGCGTGCCTTCTTCGGCCAGTTTGCGGCGCAGTGTCCAGGTCGGCAGCTTCAAGCGTGCCGCCACTTCTTCCAGGTCGGGTTCCCGGCCGCCATTGAGCATCGGCCCGAGCAAGCGGGTAATGCGCTCCCGCAGGCTGCGGGTGCGGGTCAGCTGCTCCAACTCGTGTTCACAGAGCTTTAACAACAGCTGCCAGGTGCTCGGGCAATGCTGCGGGTTACGCAGCGCGAGGGTTTGCTGGCTCAGGCGCAGTTGATTGACCTCGGCGCCGAACTGGATCGGGCCATCGCTCAGCACCGCGTACCGTTCGCTGTAGTCCGGCGCTTCAAATTCGATTTCAATCCGCTGCGCCTGTACCGGTTGCTGGGCCAGGCTCGACAGTTGCTGCAGCCAGCCGGCGATGATCGAGTCCACCACGAAGCGGTTGTAGGCGTTATAGGGGCTGATGGAATAGAACCGCAGCCAGGCACCTTCGGCGTCCTCGTGAAAACTCGATTGCCCACGGTAGTTGGAACCGTACAGCGCTTCGAAGCGGGTCAGCGTGCGCGCCGCCTCGCGCACGTTGGGCGCCTGGGCGGCGGTGACCCCGGCCAGTCCGGCCTGGCTCAGGCGGCTGAGCTGGCCCATGCGCAGGCCCAGGCCGGGGTCGCCGGTGAGTTGGATGGCCGCATGGCCCAGGCGCATATAACGGGGAATCGACAAGCGTGCACCCGCTTCGGCGAGGCGCGCGGGGTCGAGGCCGTATTGCAGCAGCAGCGGTTGCGGGTCGAGGCCGTGGCTGTGGATTGCGTCGGCCAGGGTGTGCACGAAGCCCACCGACAGATCACCCAGGCGCACCGGCTTCACGGGGTTACAGCCAGATATTCAGCAGGCGCGCGCCACGGACGTCGCCGTCGGCGCTGATCTGCCCGTTGCTGCTGAGAAAACTGCGCCCGGCCGTGCCCAGGTCCCAGAACTGCCCCCGCAGGAATACGCTCATGCCAGCGGTTGCCTGGCTGACGGGGTGTTGGCTGATCAGCGTAAGGCGGCGCCAGGCTTCACCTTCGCTGAGTTCTTCAGGCTTGAGGCTGATTTCCGGCGGCGTGGACACGCTCTTGAAGCCGCGCCATGGTCGATCCCAGGTATCGCGACCGAGCACAAAGGCCGGCACTGCAATCAGTTGCGCACCTTGCTCGTTGAGCTTGCGATAGGTGTCCGGGTACCAGCTGTCACTGCCGACCAACACGCCGAGGCGCCCGGCCGGGGTGTCGACCACGCTGACGACGTTTTCGTCACCGGGTTCGATAAAGCCGCGTTCATCGTAGATCGGATAGAGCTGGCGCTGTGGCTCGCCGATGGGCAAACCATCTGCCGCAAACACCACGCTGGCGTTGTACAAGGCGCCATGGCCGACCTGCAGTTGTCCCTGGCTCACGCTGGGGTTGGGCAAGGCGATGGAACCGGCCACCAGCGTGACGCCAAACTCCTTGGCCAGGCCGCCGAACAGCACCTGATAGTCCCGCGCCATGCCGGGGGCTTTCATACGCAGGTAGGCGTCATCGGTGCGGTTATCGCCGGTGGCGCTGATCCAGGCCCGCGCAAAGAGCAGTGGGTTGCTGACCGACAGCCAGTTCATTGCATCCTTCACGTGCAGCGCCTGGTACACCTCATTTTTTTCACCGGTCAACATCAGCCAGGTGCCGATATGTTCAGGCAGCACTACGATGGTTTTTTCGTTGATCAACCCCTGGTCCCGGGCCTTTTGCAGATAGGCCGAGAGCTTCAGGTGCAGGCGTTCCAGGCTCTGGTAATCAGCCGGAAACAGCTCTGGCTGGATGCCCAGCAGGTTGCCGCGATCAGCAGGCAAGCCTTCATTCACCGCCAGGGTGATACGCAGGTCCGACAGGTAATGCGCCACGGGGCGCTCCTGGGTCCAGACCAGATACGCGGCGACGGCGGCAACCAGGGCCATGGAGACGGTAAAAGCTAGAAGTTTACGCATGGGGCAACAGACAACAGACCGGGTGCAGGGTTCGCGACTAGGGTAGGGCCCATGCGGCGGCTTGCCAAGGGGTGCTGTGCATTTGGATCAATAACTTGTCAGTTTCAGTCATTGAGCCGTCGTCCACCGCCTCTTAGTCTGTGGGACATAACCCGATGGGGTGCCATTCGAGCCCCCCACGCCCCGTGATGATCCGTTGTGGAGCTTGACCATGACCGCTGCTGCCTACCCGCACCTGCTGGCCCCGTTGGACCTGGGTTTTACCACCTTGCGTAACCGTACCCTGATGGGCTCGATGCACACGGGCCTGGAAGAAAAGCCCGGTGGTTTCGAGCGCATGGCGGCCTACTTTGCCGAGCGTGCCCGGGGCGGCGTGGGGCTGATGGTCACCGGCGGCATTGGCCCAAATGATGAAGGCGGGGTGTATTCCGGCGCGGCCAAGCTCACCACCGAAGAAGAAGCGCAGAAGCACAAGATCGTCACCAAGGCCGTGCATGAGGCGGGCGGCAAGATCTGCATGCAGATCCTCCACGCCGGCCGTTATGCCTACAGCCCCAAACAGGTCGCGCCGAGTGCGATCCAGGCACCGATCAACCCGTTCAAGCCCAAGGAGCTGGACGAGGAAGGCATCGAGAAGCAGATCCAGGATTTTGTCACCTGTTCGCTGCTGGCCCAGGTCGCCGACTACGACGGCGTGGAAATCATGGGGTCCGAAGGCTACTTCATTAACCAGTTCCTCGCCGCCCACACCAACCACCGCACCGACCGTTGGGGCGGCAGCTACGAAAACCGCATGCGCCTGGCGGTGGAGATCGTGCGCCGCGTGCGTGAAGCGGTGGGCCCGAACTTCATCATTATCTTCCGCCTGTCGATGCTCGACCTGGTGGAAGGCGGCAGTGTCTGGGAAGAAATCGTACAGTTGGCCAAGGCCATCGAGCAGGCGGGCGCGACCATCATCAACACCGGCATCGGCTGGCACGAAGCGCGTATCCCGACCATTGCCACCAAGGTGCCGCGTGGCGCGTTCAGCAAAGTCACGGCCAAATTGCGCGGTGCGGTGCAGATCCCGCTGATCACCACCAACCGCATCAACACACCGGAGATTGCCGAGCAGATCCTCGCCGAAGGCGATGCCGACATGGTCTCGATGGCGCGGCCGTTCCTCGCCGACCCCGAGTTCGTCAACAAGGCCGCCGCCGGCCGCGCCGATGAAATCAACACCTGCATCGGCTGCAACCAGGCTTGCCTGGACCACACCTTTGGCGGCAAGTTGACCACCTGCCTGGTCAACCCGCGGGCCTGCTATGAAACCGAACTCAACTACCTGCCGGTCAAGCAGATCAAGAAAATCGCCGTGGTCGGTGCCGGCCCCGCAGGCCTGGCCGCTGCCACCGTGGCGGCTGAGCGTGGCCACCAGGTGACCTTGTTCGATTCGGCCAGTGAGATCGGCGGCCAATTCAATATCGCCAAGCGCGTACCGGGCAAAGAAGAGTTTTTCGAGACCCTGCGCTACTTCAATCGCAAGTTGCAGACCACCCACGTCGAGCTGTGCCTCAACACCCGCGTCGACACCGCACACCTGGTGGCGGGCGGTTATGACGAGATCATCCTGGCCACCGGCATTGCGCCGCGCACGCCGGCGATTCCGGGCGTTGAAAACGCCAAGGTGCTGAGCTACCTGGACGTGATCCTCGAGCGCAAGCCTGTCGGCAAGCGCGTCGCGGTGATCGGCGCCGGCGGCATTGGTTTTGACGTGTCGGAATTCCTCGTGCATGAAGGCGTATCCACCAGCCTCGACCGTGAAGCGTTCTGGAAAGAGTGGGGCATCGACACCCAGTTGCAAGCCCGTGGCGGCGTGGCCGGGATCAAGCCGCAACCCCATGCCCCGGCCCGTGACGTGTTCCTGTTGCAACGCAAGGCTTCCAAGGTCGGCGACGGCCTGGGCAAGACCACCGGTTGGATCCACCGTACCGGCTTGAAGAACAAGCGCGTGCAGATGCTTAACAGCGTCGAATACCTGAAGATCGACGATGACGGCCTGCATATCCGCATCGGCGCCGAGGGTGAGCCGCAGCTGCTGGCCGTGGACAACATCGTCATCTGCGCCGGGCAAGACCCGCTGCGCGAGTTGCAGGATGGCCTGGTCGCCGCAGGGCAGAACGTGCACCTGATCGGCGGCGCCGATGTGGCGGCCGAGCTGGATGCCAAGCGCGCCATCAACCAAGGCTCGCGCCTCGCCGCCGAGCTGTAAGGCGACGCAAGGGGCGGTGTTAGACTACCGCCTCTTTTTCCATGCAGATGCCGCCCGATGGGTCCCTTTGACTGGCTTCCCCACGCCCCCCTTGAAGCCATGCAGCTCGATTGGCTTAATGGCGTCGAGCTGGCCGTGCTGCGCCTGGACCGCATCGACCCGCTGATCAGCGGCAACAAGTGGTTCAAGCTCACCGAGCATCTGGCCCAGGCGCAGCAAGCCCGTGCCCGCGGCATCATCAGCCTTGGCGGCGCTTACTCCAATCATCTGCACGCGCTGGCAGCGGCGGGCAAACGCTTTGGTTTCCCCACTGTCGGCCTGTTGCGCGGCCATCCCCAGGACACACCCACCATCCTCGACCTGAAAGCCTTTGGCATGCACCTGCATTGGTTGGGGTATGGCGGCTATCGCGCGCGCCATGAGCCGGGTTTCTGGTTGCCGTGGCGCGAGCAATATCCCGATCTTTACCCCGTGCCAGAAGGCGGCGGCGGGATGGCCGGGGCGCTGGGGTGCGGGGTATTGGTCGAGCAGGCACGCAGGCAATTGAACACCCTGGGTTGGGCCGATTACGACGCCTGGTGGTTGGCGGCAGGCACCGGTACGACGTTGGCGGGGTTGGCGCTGGCGGAGGCGGGCGCGCATCCGGTGTACGGCGCCATGGCGGTACCGGATGATCATGGTGTGGCGCAGAACGTGAGCGCCCTCGTGCAGGGCGGGTATGAGTTGCTGGACGCCAGTCGGGGTGGCTTTGCCAAGGTTGACCCGCTGTTGCTTGAGTTTATCGACACCACCGAACAGGCCTGCGGTTTACCGCTGGAACCGCTCTATACCGGCAAAGCGTTGCTGGCGTTGAAGCAGCAGGTCGAAGCCGGGCGTTTCGCGCCCGGCACTCGCCTGATCTTTGTGCATACCGGTGGCTTGCAGGGCCGCCGAGGGTTTACAGCCTAGCGCGCTTACCCGGCATCATCCGCAGCGCCGTGTTATCACGCATCACATAGTGATGAAAGATCCCCGCCAACGCATGCAGCCCGATCAGCCAGTAACCGATCTGGCCGAACAGCACATGCCAGCCTTCAATCTCTTTGGCCAGTGCCTTGTTTTCAGCGATCAGCGGCGGCAGCTCGATCCCATAGAACATCACTGAATGTCCCTCGGCACTGACGATCAGCCAACCGGCAATCGGCATGCCGATCATCAAGGCGTACAGCGCGAAGTGCATCAGCGTGGCCAGCAGGCTTTGCCATTGTGGCGGGGCGGGTACGATCTTGGGGGCAACCCCCAGGCTGCGCGCAAACAGGCGCAGCCACACCAGCACAAACACGGTGAGGCCGAACATGAAGTGCATCTCGACGATCAACGTGCGTGCGCCGCTGCCTTTGGGGAACTGGCCGCGTAACTCAATGCAGGCGTACACCACTGCCAGCAGCACCACCATCAACCAGTGCAGCGCAATCGACATGGTGCTGTAGCGCGTATCGGAATTTTTCCACGGCATCGCTGGGTTCCTCACTCATCAGGGCAAACCTTCGTTCTTTGGCGACGAAGTCCTTTTACTGTAAGCCTGTTTTGTGCGGTTTGCCCGACGCGATGCCGTTGTCTTGACCTCTATCAGTAGCTTTGCGGCATTTCACCACGGGCCAGGCGCTGGTTGATGTCGGCGATGACGGCCGGCAGGTCGGTAATGGTGTCGATCAGGTAATGCGGGCGGGAGCCTGCGAACATCGCTTCGATACGCGTGCGTTCGCTGGCCAATGTGGCGCTGTCCAGGGCGCGGAACTGCGCGTAGGTCAGGCCCAGGGCGTTGCCGGAGCAGGTCAGCGCCACGGTCCACATCCCGGCGCGACGGCCTTCGAGGATGCCCGGCACGGTGTCGTCGACCTTGACGCACGCCGCCACATCGTCGATGCCCAGCGCGATCACGTTGGCGAGTGCCTGGGCTGGCCATGGGCGGCCGTTGGGCACTTCGTCGGTGGCGACCACGTGGTCGGCGACGTAGCCGTTGGTGGTGGCCAACGCGACGACCTTGTCCATGACTTGCTTGGGGTAGCCTGAGCAAGAGCCGATCTTGATGCCTTGCACGCGCAACCGGGCGATGGTGTCGAGGGCGCCAGGGATCAGCGCCGAGTGTTCGGCGATCTTCTCGATCTGCAACGGCATGAAGCGCTGGTAAATGGCCGTCACGTCGTCATCGGTAGGCGTGCGACCGAACGCCTGGCGGTAGCGCTCGGCGACTTGCGGCTGGTCGCACAGGGTGCGGATATGGTCCCATTTGCCCATGCCCATCGGGCCACGGGCTTCTTCGATGGAAACCTGCACATCGAACTCGGCGAAGGCCTCGACAAAAATCTGCGTGGGGGCGAAGGAGCCGAAGTCGACCACGGTGCCGGCCCAATCGAGGATGACGGCCTGGAGGGTGTTGGGGTTTTGATAGTTCATGGTTCAGATCCTGTGGGTAAGGGGCAATCAGATGTCCAACACTTCCATTTCTTCCAGCACCTCGCCGATCGCCTTGACCGCAGCACGCATGCCGGCTGCGTCGACATGGCCGATACAGCCCACGCGGAACGTCTCCACCTGGGTCAATTTGCCGGGGTACAGAATGAAACCCTTGGCCTTGACCCGTTCGTAGAAATCCTTGAACTGGTAGCGCGGGTCTTCTGGTGCATGAAAGGTCACGATGATCGGTGCCTGGATCGCCGCCGGCAGGAAGCTGCGCAGGCCCAGTGCGGCCATGCCGTCGAGTAATGCCTGGCAGTTGTCGGCATAGCGTCGGTGGCGCACGGGCAGGCCGCCTTCTTCCTGGTATTGCAGCAGCGCTTCGTGCAGGGCGGCGACCACATGGGTTGGTGGGGTAAAGCGCCATTGGCCGGTCTTGGTCATGTAGTTGTGCTGGTCGAACAGGTCCATCGCCAGGGAATGGCAGTTGCCCTGGGCGGCGGCCAGCGCCTGTTTGTTGGCGAAGACGAAACCCATGCCCGGCACACCTTCCAGGCACTTGCCCGAGGCGGCGATCAGCGCGTCGAACGGCACCTCGCGGGCATCGATCGGCAGCGCGCCGAATGAGCTCATGGCGTCGATGATCAGGCGCTTGCCGTGGTGTTTGACGACCTGGGCGATCTGCGGCAGCGGGTTGAGGATGCCGGTGCTGGTTTCGCAGTGGATCAACGCAACGTGGGTGATGGCGCTGTCTGCCGCCAGCAGGCGGTCCACATCGGCGGCGGTAGTGGGCTCGTCCTCCGCGGTTTCAAAGGTGCTGAAATCACGGCCGAGCACTGCGCAGATCTTGGCCAGGCGCTTGCCGTACGCGCCGTTGATCAGCACCAGCACCTTGCCGTCGCGCGGTACCAGGGTGCCGATGGCGGCCTCGACCGCGAAGGTGCCGCTGCCTTGCAACGGCACGCACTGGTGGCTGCCTTCGCCGTGGAGGATCGCCAGCAATTGCTCGCAAACGCTGGCGGTGAGTTGGTTGAAGCGGTCATCCCATGAACCCCAGTCCACCATCATGGCCTGACGGGTGCGGTTCGATGTGGTCAAGGGGCCAGGGGTCAGCAGAATCGGCGCGGCAGGGGGCATCTCAAGTCCTCGCAAGGCATCAGGGGTTGAAGCTACGGCGCCTAAATTGCAGTTTGGCTTGTCATCAATCAAATTGTTTGTTGTTATGCGAGCTATCAGTGAGGCCGATAGCTATGAACCTGTTCCAACTGCGCGCATTCGACGCCGTGGCCCGCGAGGGCAGCTTTACCCGTGCCGCAGCACGGCTGTTCATCAGCCAGCCGGCGGTGACCGGGCATATCAAGGCCCTGGAGGAGCACTACCAGATTCCGTTGCTGCGGCGCACCGCGCGACGGGTGGAGTTGACCGAGGAGGGCGCGCGGCTGGCGGCGATCACACGGGCCATCTTTGGCCTGGTGGACGAAGCCCAGACGATGCTGGAGGCCAACCGCCAACTGCTGACCGGGCGCCTGGAAGTCGCGGCGGACGGCCCGCACCTGGTGATGCCGATGATTGCCAGCCTGCGCGCGCGCTACCCCGGGATTACCGTCAACCTGCGCCTGGGCAATGCCCAGGAAACCCTGGCTGCGCTATTGTCCGAGCATGCGGACGTGGCGGTGCTCACCGAAGTGGAGCCGCGCAATGGCCTGCACCTGCAACCGTTGAACGAATCGCGCATTTGCGCATTGGTGCCGGCCAGCCACCCGTGGGCGCAGCAACCCGAGGGTATTCGCCTCGAGCAACTCAACGACGTGATCATGGTGCTGCGCGAGCCCAGTTCCATCACCCGGCGTACCTTCGATGACGCCTGCATGGCCGCGAATGTGCAGCCCAAGGTGCTGCTGGAACTGGACAGCCGCGAGGCGGTGACCGAAGCCGTCGCCGCTGAGTTGGGGGTGGGCGTGGTTTCGTCCGTGGAAGTCAGCCCCGACCCGCGCGTGCAGGCCGTGGCGATTGAGGGCGATGGGCTGGTCAACCGGCATACGCTCGGTTGCATGGAGCGGCGCCGTTCGTTGCGCCTGATTCAGGCGTTCTTCGAGTTGGCGCCCTGAGGGTTTTTTGGTGGAACGATGCGTTCTCGCGCTATAAACTCTGCCCCCAAAGCGCCGGCCAGCAGACGTTTGGGCGCGATGTATAGAAGAGAGTGAGTCATGGGCGCACAGTGGAAAGTCAAACATAAAGAAGCGGCAGCCAATGCCAAGGGCAAGATCTTCGGCAAGCTGGTGAAAGAAATCACCATCGCCGCCCGCAACGGTGCCGACACCGCGACCAACGCTCACCTGCGTCTGGTGGTGGAACAGGCCAAAAAGGCCTCGATGCCCAAGGAAACCCTGGACCGTGCCATCAAGAAGGGCGCCGGTCTGCTCGGTGAAACCGTGCAATACCACCGCGTGACCTACGAAGGGTTCGCCCCGCACCAGGTACCGTTGATCGTCGAGTGCGTGACCGACAACATCAACCGCACCGTGGCGGAAATCCGCGTGGCGTTCCGCAAGGGGCAGTTGGGTGCTTCCGGCTCCGTGGCCTGGGATTTCAACCATGTCGGCCTGATCGAAGCCTCGCCGGACACCCCGGATGCCGATCCGGAAATGGCAGCGATCGAAGCCGGTGCGCAGGACTTTGAAGACGGCGAAGAAGAAGGCACCACCCTGTTCATCACCGAGACCACCGACCTGGACGCCGTGCAAAAAGCGTTGCCGGAACAGGGTTTCACCGTGCTGTCGGCCAAGCTGGGCTACATCTCGAAAAACCCGGTAAGCGGCCTGACCGATGAGCAGATGGCTGAAGTCGAAGCCTTCCTCGAAGGCTTGGACAACCACGATGACGTGCAGGACATGTTCGTCGGCCTGGCGGGCTGATTTATCAACTGAAGACAGGCGATCCACATGTGGGAGAGGGCAAGTCGAATCGTCGCACCGCCCCTCCCACATTTGCTTAGTGGTGCTGGATGGATTGCAGCAAGGCGTTGATTTCTTCGAAGCTCGGCCGTGCCAACACGTCGGGCTGGCAACAGCTTTTCTGCAAATCCAACAGCGCCTCGTCAATCAACCCCGCCTCAACCCGCTCCAGCAATTCCCCCAGCAACACCCCGAACGCGCGCACTTCAATGCGTTGCAATGCTCGCGTTTCCAAGGTGTCTGCCTTGGCATGAAACGACGCCGCGCCAAAGTCCCCGAGCAAACACTCTCCCGCTTCATTCCACAGGATATTGTGGCCATACAGGTCGCCATGGGTAATGCCGTGCCGGTGCAAATGCGCGGCCACGGAGGCGATGCCCCGGGCCATGCGCAAGGCTGTGTCGACGCTGAAGCGGGTGGTGGGGTCGTAGACGTCGCGGGTGCACGAGGCCAGGCTCGGCAGGGCGGCGAGGTTGCGGTAGCTCGGGTCGATCAGGTCCATGACCAACGCGGCCTGACCCTCAGGGGCACCCACCACGCGGCCTTGCACCTTGATCAGGTTAGGGTGCAACCCGGCGGCGATGCAGGCCTGCATTTCGTGCAGCGGCGAGCCGTCGCTGGTGATCGTGCCTTTGTACAGCTTGACGGCGACGGGCTTGGCCGTGGGGACCCACAGGGCCTTGCGAATCACCCCCGAGGCACCTTCGCCCAGCACGTCGGCCAGTTCCAGTTCCGTCCAGGGAATATCCGCTGTCGCGTCGTCCGCCCCCCCATCCACAGCCATTTCTACCGGGTTGCCCGCATAGGCCAGCCACGTCAGGCTCGGCAGCGTCAACAGCCATTCGGGCAGGAGCGTGAGGCGGTTGGAGGCGATGCGGATCAGCTCCAGGTTGTTGCAGTTGGCCAGGCTCTCCGGCAACTGCGTCAGTTGGTTCCCGGCGAGCATCAGTTTCTGCAGCAGCGGCCGCTCGCCCAATTCGCGGGGTAACTGGCTGATGCGGTTGTCGGTGAGGATCAGCCAGCGCAGCAACGGTGGCAGCGCGGCGGCTGGCACGTGGTTGATCTGGTTGGCCTTGAAGCCGATCATGCTCAGTTTGGCGCACTGGCCCAGGCATTCCGGCAGTTCGGTAAAGGCGTTGTCCGAACAGAACAGCACGCGCAGGTGCGGCAGGCGGTGCAGGTCGTCGGGCAGGCGGCTCAGGGCGTTGCCGCTGAGGTTGAGGATTTCCAGGGAGTCGGCCAGCCCGAAGATTTCCTCAGGGAATTCGGTGAGCCCGCAGGACAGGTCCAGGCGCGTAATGCCGGCCAATTGGCCGGCCTTGAGTTGGGCGAGGGTATTCATCAACGGCGCGGTCACTCGGCAAGGGGGGCGTAAATGGCGCTCATGATACCGGGTCGCGCACCCGTTGCGGGTTGGCCTGTTGCAATTGGCTCAGGCGGCTGGCAGTGCGCGCCAGGTCGATGGCCTGGCCGCTCATTGCCTGTGCCAGCGGTTGTTCGCCGATCAGGATCAGGTGCTTGTCCTTGTCGTAAAGCACGTCCACCAGGTTGATAAAACGCTGCTGCACGGCGATCGGACACTCTGCCAGGTGGGGCAGGCCGTCGATGACCCAGTGATCGAACGCCTCGCACAGCAACAGGTAGTCCATCACCGCCGTCAGCTGTTCGCACAGGTCGTTGAAGGTGAATACGATGGTGCGGGCTTGATGCTGGCGGCAGATCAATCTCCGGTTGCCCACCGTCAGCGTCTGCGTCGGGCCGCCGCTGACAGGCAGGTCGAGCGCCGCACGCTGGGCCTGCGTGCCCGGCCACAGGTAACAGCCGGTGGTAAAGCGCTGCACGGCCTGGGCCTGGGGCAGGCTGCGAAAGTCCTCGGGCGAACTGACTTCCAGCACGTCCATACGCGCGGCAATCAAGTCGATCACCGGCTTGAAACGTTCGTGGTACAGCGGGTTGGGCAACAGCCCTTCGGGTGGATAGTTGGAGGTCACCAGCACCCACACGCCACGCTGGAACAGGGCCTTGAACAGCCGGGTAATCAGCATGGCATCGCCGATGTCGTGCACGTGGAACTCGTCGAAACACAGCACGCGGCAGCCGTCGAGCAGTTCGTCCAGGGTCATGGCCAATGCATCGTCCGTCGCCTGGTGCGTGAACATACCGCGGTGCAGTTGGGCGAAAAACTCATGGAAATGCACGCGTTGCTTTTCGGCGATGGGCAGCGCCTGGAAGAAACCGTCCAGCAGCCAGCTTTTGCCGCGCCCCACCGGGCCGTGCAGGTACAGGCTGCGGGTAGGCTGGCCGGCGAGCAGGTGCTGGGTCTGGCGCGCCATGGCGGTGATGGCCTGGGTTTGGCCAGCACTGAGGGTGTAACCCAGTTGCCGGGCTTTGTCCTGAAAGAACGTCTGGATGGGCGTGTCGTCCAGTGTGTCGGTTTTTTTACCGAACAAACGACGGATAAGGGGGAGCACGGCCAATGCGAGTCACTCTGTAGTGCGGTGGTCGCTTACTTTAGGGCGCCGGTGGCGATTTGACCAATCTAGAACGGCTGCAGCGGCGGCGTCGGCTGGTCCGTCGGGCTGACCACCGCATAGTTGTAGCCGCCGCCGGACCAGTATTGGGCTTGCAACCCATCCGCCGTGCGCTCGCCACGGGGCAGGAAACCGTTGTCCGGGCCCGGTGGGCGAATGTAGAAGCTGATGCGCCGGCCTTGTGCGTCCTGGTACAGCACCATGGCGGCGGCGCCTTGATCGGTGGTGAGCAGTCGCCCGCTGACGGGCGTGAAGCCTGCTTGGCTCAAGTCCGGCAGGCGATGGGCTTGATTGAAGTAGCGGTCGAGCCACGCCTGCATCGTGCCGCGGTCCTGGCCGTTGTAGTCAGCGGGCATGATGCCCTCCTGGGCAAACAGGCGGAACGCTTGCATCGCGTCGGCCATCGGTAACAGCGGCGGTTGCGTGGCTTCACGGGCATGCCAGCCGCCGAGGCCGCCGAGGCTGACGGCCATCAGCAGCACTGCGGCGGTAGCAAAGTGGCGGCGCGTCTGGTGCTTGAGGCGCTGGCGAATCAGCGTCGGGTCCAGCGCCGGGTTGGCCGGTTGTTGCAGGGCGCCGCTCAATGACGCACGCAGCAATTGCGCGTCCTGTTGCCAGGCCTGCACTTGGGCCGCCAGCTCGGGATGGGCGGCCAGGTAGGTTTCGAGCACACGGCGATCACTGTCCAGGAGTTGGTGATCGACGTAGGCATGCAGGTCGCGTTCGCTGGGGGGCAGGCTGATCATTTGAGTATCCGCAGGGAAGGGCTGGCGATGTCGCCATCGCTGAGTTGACGCAACGCTTGGCGCGCCCGGGACAGGCGCGACATCACGGTGCCAATCGGCACCTCGAGTATTTGCGCGACTTCCTTGTAGCTCAAGCCCTCCACCGACACCCACAACAGCAGCGCGCGTTGTTCGGTGTTGAGTTGGTCGAAGGCTTGCAGGGTCGCTTGGGCGATGACGGTGCGCTCCACCGACGGCTGCGCATCATCGCGGCCGGTAAAGAATTCCAGCATGCGTGCATAGCGCCGGGTGCGGCGGTGGGCATCGAGGAACTGCCGGTAGAGGATCGAGAACAGCCACGCGCGCAGATCGCCTTCGATGCGTTTGTCGGCCCAACGGGTGATCGCCCGCTCCAGGGTCGCCTGCACCAGGTCGTCGGCACTGCTGGCGTTACGGGTCAGGGACACAGCGAAACGCCGCAGCCTGGGGATGAGTTCACGTAACGGTTCGTCGAGTTCATGCATGGGTGTCTGGCTGGTCACTACGCTGGGACTAGAGAGACGTCCGGCGTGAACGGTTATTCCCGACCGTGGAAAATAAATCCAGGGCCTGGGAATAGAGCGGATCGGCGTTCGTCTTAATGCTCCGACCTTATGTTTACCCCCAAAGGCCTTCAGGCCCTGGAGTTTGTTCATGGTAGATCACTCATCACCGCCACGTCCCCCGTTAAGCACGGCGAGCCTGATCGCACGACTTGCGGGTATTGGTGCCGTGGTTGCGGTTATGGCCGGGGCATTTGCCTACGTCAATGGCAGCCTCGACCCACAACGCCTTCGCCCGAAAACCCTGGTCAATGCCCTGGAAACCAACAACGGCGTGCACCCTGGATTCCGGCGTAACCACGCCAAGGGCGTGTGCGTGGCCGGGTACTTCGAAAGCAGTGCTGAGGCCCGTGCCTACTCCAGCGCCCAAGTGTTCAGTGAGGCCAGGACCCCGTTGATCGGCCGCTTCGCCTTGCCCAGCGGCAACCCCTATGCGCCGGACAGCAGTGTACCGATCCGCAGCTTTGCCGTGCAGTTCAGCCTGGCCAACGGCCAGCAATGGCGTACCGGCATGAACAGCATGCCGGTGTTCCCGGTGGGCACGCCCGAGGCGTTCTACCAGATGCTCAAGGCCGGCGCGCCGGACCCGGCTACCGGCAAGCCGAACCCGGCGAATATGCCGGCATTTTTTGCCGCACACCCTGAGGCGGCGCCATTCCTTGCATGGGTCAAAACGGCCAAGCCATCGGCCAGTTATGCGACCGAAACCTATAACGGTATCAACGCGTTTTACTTGGTGAGTGCCGAGGGCAAGCGCCAGGCCGTGCGCTGGGGCGTAGTGCCCGAGCGTCAGGATGCGGCGGGGGAGACCGCACCGGCCGGGGGCGATTTTCTTGAGAAAGACCTGGTGCAACGCCTGGCCACAGGGCCTTTGCGTTGGCAGTTGAACATGACCCTGGCCAACCCCGGCGACCCGCTGGAGGACGCGAGCAAACCCTGGACCGGTGAGCACAAGGTGCTGAATGCCGGCACCCTGGTGTTGCAAAGCAGCCAACCCCAGGCCGACGGTGATTGTCGCGACATCAATTTCGATCCGTTGATCTTGCCCAGCGGCATCGAAGCCTCCAATGACCCGCTGCTGGCTGCACGTTCGGCGGCATATGCCAGTTCTTTCCTGCGCCGTGCCGGTGAAGTCAGCCCCTTGCACAGTGCCCCAGCGGAGTCCAAGCCATGAATGCCCAACCTCGGTTTTTTGCGCCCCTGGCGCGCCTGCTGCACTGGTTGATGGCGCTGATGGTCATCGCCATGTTGTTTATCGGCGCAGGCTTGGCGGCGTCAGTGTCGGAGCGGCATGAGTGGTTGATCCACCTGCATAAGCCGCTGGGGATCGCGATCCTGGTGCTGGTGATCGTGCGCTTGGCGGTGCGCTTCTCCACCCGCCAGCCGCCGTTGCCGTCTGACTTACCGCTGTGGCAAGTGCTGGCGGCCAAGGCGTCCCATCTGGTCTTGTATGGGTTGATGCTGGTGTTGCCGCTGCTGGGCTGGGCGATGATTTCGGCGGCGGGCGACCCGGTGATGCTCAGCAGTTCGGTGCAGTTACCGGCGTTGGTGGCGGCGGATGCGCCGCTGTTTGCGCTATTGCGCAAGGCCCATGGGTATCTGGCCTACCTGCTGTTCCTGACGGTGCTGTTGCACCTGGCGGCGGCGCTGTTCCATGGGTTGATTCGGCGCGATGGGGTGTTGCAGAGCATGACCGGCACCAAGGACTGATGCCGGGGGCAAAGGGCGTTAGCGCAGGACCGTGACGATATCGGCCACGCTGCTCAATACGTTCTTGGCCAGTTGTTTGGAGCGTTCGCCTGACCAACCGGTTTGCGGGTTGGGCGCGTTGTCGTTGTCCTTGAACGGCATTTCCAGGGTCAGGGACAGGCAGTCGTATTGCTCGCCGACGGCGTTGCAGGCCAGGGTCATATTGGCTTCACCCGGCAAGTCACGGGTGTAGCCGTGGGTGGTTTGAAAGTCACGGGTCAGCGAACTCAAATGGCTGCGGAAGCGTTTTTCCAGCGCTTCGATGCGCGGGGTGTAGCTGGGGTTGCCTTCGCAGGCAGCGGTGAACACGTAGGGGATTTCTTCGTCGCCGTGGATGTCGAGGAACAGGTCGACGCCGTACTGGTGCATTTGCTGTTGCACGAACAGCACTTCCGGGCTGATCTCCTGGCTGGCGCTTTGCCAGGCGCGATTGAGGTCCTGGCCCATGGCGTTGGTGCGCAAGTGACCGTGGAAGGCGCCGTCGGGGTTCATGTTCGGCACCAGGTACAGGTCGGCAACGGCCAGGAGTTTTTTCATCTCGGCATCGCCATCCTGTTGCAGGCGTTCGATGATGCCTTCCATAAACCATTCGGCCATGTGTTCGCCGGGGTGCTGCTGGGCGATGATCCAGATATTGCGCCGGCCTTCGCCGCCTTTGCCACGCCGTAACAGTTGAATATCGCGGCCCTCGACACTTTTGCCGGTGGCCAGCAGTTGGGTGCCGGCGTACTTCAGGGCCTGGTCGATCAGCCAGTCGTGGCGTTCGCGGCTGTAGGGCTCAAAGTAGGCCAACCAGGCATGCTTCTCACTGGTTTCGAGGCTGATGTGCAGGATCTCGCCGTCAAAGCGCGTAGGGACTCGGAACCAGTTGACGTGATCATAAGACGCGACAGCGTTGTAGCCGCTCCAGGCGTGCTTATACGAAGAGCCACCGGCGTTGCTCAGGCGAAAATTATGGGTGTGGCCCACGTGCATGCCTTCGGCCTTGAAGTGGAACCATTGGTAATGGTGGCTGCGGGTATCGGGCTGGATGGCAAGCAGCAAATTGTAGGCATCGCTGGCGTCGAGCACCTGGATATTGCCACTGTCGAAGTCGGTACTGATCTTGATGGAGGTCAAGGCCACGGTCATAGTCTGGTTGCCTGAATATGAGTGTTGTGGCGGCTATATTACACAGGAGTCTGGTAAAGCCTGGATGCAAAATTGTTGCGGGGGAGGGGGGCGTCATCCGTGACGCCGCCGCAGCTTAGAGTCTATGAGATTGATTCTCAAGCGCTATTTCCCAGAGATGTGCGCCAGAGCGTTGTACTGGCTTTCTTTTGGCGATGGTCTTTTGCTACCATGCGCGCCATCAAGCAACACACAGTCTTCATTAGCCTGAAGCCATGCCAGGGAAACTGGCAAAAAAAAGACCCGGCCAAAGAGCCGGGTCAAAAACCGTGATTAGCCTGATGAGGAGATATTCCAAGAGTCCGACCTAAGGTCTCTTGGTCTATCGACTGATCTCGCGATCAGCTGAGCCCAATAATAATCATTATCATTTGCAAGTCAAATGTTTTTATCCATCGGATAGAAATATTTTTCTTCTGCGCCTGTTATCCGTTCGCCCGAACCTCCGTTGCCTGCAACGACCGCTCCACCATCGCCTTCGCCATATCAATCAAATACACCACTGAAAACGCCAGGTCGCGCTGATTGCCCTGATGGCTGCTCGCTGATTCGTAGGCCGTGGCAGCGGCACTGCGCAACAGGTCCGAGGCGTGTACCAAGGCTTCCTCCTGGCTGATGCCAGGCTTGATGGCGAACAAGCTCATATCCGGGACGGGTGCCGACATATTTTCTTTCAAGTAAAAGTCCAGCGCGCGCTGGGCAGCACCGCTGCTGCGCAGGTTTTGCACGTCATCGTTTTCAGGGGGTTCAGGCAGGAGATACGGGCTCGTCGTCATAAGGGGCGGTACTCTGGGTGGGTGTCGAAAACCTTATGCTCGATGATAGTACGTATCGTATTTATGTCGTTTTATGGATTACTACAAACTGTTTATTGCCCTGGAAAATACCTGACGTATTGTCGGCGCCCATGGATAAATGGATAGCGTTGGTCAAGGCCAGCATGAAAGACCGCAAGGTCACCCAGGGGGAGTTGGCTGAACGCTTGGGCATGTCCCAGGGTGGCGTCGGCCATTGGCTCAACAAGCGCCGCGTGCCGAGCCTGGTGGACATGAACCGGGTGCTGGCAGCGCTGGGGCTGGGCGACCTGGAAGTGGTGCAGGAGCTGCGTGAGAAGGCCGACGAGGTCCGTGGCCCGGCAAGACAGTACACGTCGTACTTTCGCTACCCGGTCAGCGAGTGGAAAGGCCTGTGCGAAATTCGCGAAGAGCGCCCGGCCTATGGCGCCGCACGCTTCGAGCTGACGGATTACCACGCCCAGGGTGACGCCTTCTGGCTGCCGGTGACAGGTGACGCCATGACTGCGCTCAGCGGCCCGAGCATCGCCGCGGGGATGATGATCCTGGTGGATCCGGCCATCGCCGCCGAACCCGGCAAACTGGTAGTCGCCCAACGGGCCGACAGCCCTCACGCGACCTTCCGCCAGTTGATGGAGGAGAGCGGCCAGCTCTACCTGGTGCCGCTCAACCCCACCTACCCGAAACTGTTGTTCACCGCTGATTGCCGCATCCTGGGCGTCGTGGTGCAGGCCACGGCGAAGTTCTAGTCCGCGGTTTCGAGTTCCACCAACGCGCACCCTTCGGCAACCATTTCGCCTTCCTGGCAGAACAGCGCCTTGACTACCCCGGCCTGGGGCGCGCGGATGCTGTGCTCCATCTTCATCGCTTCGAGCACCACCAGTTGCGTGCCGGCCTCGACCGTTTGGCCGACGTCCACCAGCACCCGTACGATGCTGCCGTTCATCGGTGCCGTGAGGCCGCCCTGGTGCGACTGGTTGGCCTCGACCGCCGCAATCGGATCGAACAGGCTCACGCCCTGCATCTCGCCGTCCCAACGCAGGAAAACTTCGTGCCCGTTGCGCACTGCCAGATGTGAACGACGGACGCCCTGGTGTTCGATCACTAACTGTTCGCCCTGCAATCTTGCGGCGTCTGCGGTCAGCGTCACCAGGCGGTCCTGGCCATTGCAGCTCAAGTGCAGCGAGACCTCGGCGGGCAGCCCTGCACGGAATCCACGGTTGTCCGCCCACGGCCCATCACCCGCAGGCAAGCTCTGCATGAAGGCCGAACCTGCGGCCTGCCAGAATTCATCGCTCAACGCCCCGGCCACCGGCAGAAGTTCGTCCTGGTAGCGCGGAATAAATCCGGTATCCAGCTCAGCTGCCGCAAATGCCGGATGGCCAATGATGCGCCGCAGGAAGCCCAGGTTGGTCTTCAGCCCACCCACGGCAAACTCATCGAGCATGCCCAGCAACCGCAGGCGCGCCTGTTCACGGTCTTCGCCCCAGGCAATCAGCTTGCCAAGCATCGGGTCGTAGAACGGCGAAACGTTGTCTCCTTGCTCGACACCACTGTCCACGCGACGCCCCGGGCCGGGGGCGGATTCGCGGTACAGCGCCAGGTGCCCGGTGGCGGGCAGGAAGTCGTTGGCGGGGTCCTCGGCATACAAGCGAACTTCAATTGCATGGCCGATCAGCGGCACCTGCTCCTGGGTGATCGGCAGCGCTTCGCCCTGGGCGACACGAATCTGCCAGGCCACCAGGTCGAGGCCGGTAATCGCTTCGGTGACGGGGTGTTCCACCTGCAGCCGCGTGTTCATCTCCATAAAGAAAAACTCGCCACGGGCGTCCAGCAAAAACTCAACGGTGCCCGCGCCGACATAACCGATGGCCTGGGCCGCACGCACCGCCGCTTCGCCCATCGCCTTGCGCTGTGCAACGCTCAGCCCCGGTGCCGGCGCCTCCTCGACGACCTTTTGATGGCGGCGTTGGATCGAGCAATCCCGCTCATTGAGGTACAGGCAATGCCCATGCTGATCGGCAAACACCTGGATCTCTACGTGGCGTGGCTTGAGCAGGTATTTCTCCACCAGCATCTGCCCATTGCCGAAGGACGACAGCGCCTCACGCTGGGCCGAGGCGAGCGCTTCGGCGAGTTGGCTGACATCCTCCACCACCTTCATGCCCTTGCCGCCGCCACCGGCCGTGGCCTTGAGCAGCACCGGATAGCCGATGCGCTCGCAGGCGGCGCGGAAGGTGTCCAGGTCCTGTTCTGTGCCGTGATACCCCGGCACCAGGGGCACGCCGGCGGTTTCCATCAGAGCCTTGGCCGCGGATTTACTGCCCATGGCGTCGATGGCCGAGGCGGGCGGCCCGAGAAAGATCAGGCCCGCCGCTTCGATCGCACGGGCGAACCCGGCGTTTTCCGACAGGAAGCCGTAGCCTGGGTGTATGGCCTGGGCGCCGCTGGCCTGGGCGGCGGCGATCAGTTTGTCGATTTTCAGGTAGCTCTCGTTAGCCTTGCTGCCCCCCAGGTCGACACGAATATCCGCCTCGCGGCTGTGTCGCGCATCACGGTCGACGGCGCTGTGCACCGCCACGGTGGTCAGGCCCATGGCCTTGGCGGTCCGCATCACCCGGCAGGCGATCTCGCCGCGGTTGGCCACCAGTACGGTGGTCAGGGTGCTCATGAACGCGGCTCCTGGGGCTGCCAGGTGGGCGGGCGTTTTTGCAGGAACGCGCGCAAACCCTCCTGGCCTTCGGCGCTGACACGGATGCGCGCAATGGCATTTTCGCAATAGCGGCGCAGGGCAGGGGTGAGCGCGCCGTTTCCGACTTCGCGCAACAGGTCCTTGCTGGCGCGCATCGCCGACGGGCTGTTTTGCAGCAGGTTGGAGATCCACTGTTCCACCTGCTGGTCCAGTTCGCCACTCGGGTAGCTTTCCGCCAGCAGGCCGATTTCCCGTGCACGCTGGCCGCCAAACCGCTCGGCGGTCAGGGCATAGCGCCGCGCCGCACGTTCGCCGATGGCCTGCACCACGAACGGGCTGATCACGGCCGGGGCCAGGCCGATGCGCACTTCCGACAGGCAGAACTGCGCATCATCGGCGCCGATGGCCATGTCGCAACAACTGATCAGGCCCAGCGCGCCACCGTAGGCCGCGCCTTGCACCACTGCCAGGGTGGGGATTTTCAGCTTGGCCAGGTTGTACATCAGCTCGGCCAGTTCGCGGGCGTCGTCCAGGTTGGTGTGGTAATCCAGTTCGGCCGACTGCTGCATCCAGGCCAGGTCGGCGCCGGCGCTGAAGTGCCTGCCGCGCCCACGCAGCACCAGGAAACGCAGGGACGCATCAGCTTGCACATGGTCGAGGGCGATGATCAGTTCGCGGATCATCTCGGCGTTGAACGCGTTGTTCTTGGCTTCACGACTGAGCCACAGCGTGGCAAAGCCACGGCTGTCGGTGATCAGTTCGAGGGTGTTGAAATCGCTCATGGGGACAACTCCATTTACATGCGGAACACACCGAAGCGGCTCGGCTCGATGGGGGCATTCAGCGCGGCGGACAAGGCCAGGGCCAGCACGTCGCGGGTCTGCAACGGGTCGATGACGCCGTCGTCCCACAGGCGTGCGCTGGAGTAATAAGGGTGACCCTGGGTTTCATACTGGTCGAGGATCGGCTGCTTGATCGCGGCTTCCTCTTCGGCGCTGAACCCGACGCCTGCACGTTCAGCCTGCTCACGCTTGACCTGCACCAGCACGCCCGCAGCCTGTTCGGCGCCCATCACGCCAATCCGCGCGTTGGGCCACATCCACAAAAAGCGCGGGTCGTAGGCGCGCCCGCACATCCCGTAATTGCCGGCGCCGAAGCTGCCGCCGATGATCACCGTGAATTTCGGCACCTTGGCACATGCCACCGCCGTCACCAGCTTGGCGCCGTGCTTGGCAATGCCACCGGCTTCGTATTTCTGGCCGACCATAAACCCGGTGATGTTCTGCAGGAACAGCAGGGGTATCCCGCGTTGGCAGGCCAGTTCGATAAAGTGCGCGCCTTTTTGCGCGGCCTCGGCGAACAGAATCCCGTTGTTCGCCAGGATCGCAATCGGGTAGCCGTGCAAGTGCGCAAAGCCGCACACCAGGGTAGTGCCGAACAGCGCCTTGAACTCATCGAACACCGAGCCATCCACCAGCCGTGCGATCACTTCGCGCACATCGAACGGCTGCTTGGCATCGGCCGGGATTACGCCGTAGAGCTCTTCGCTGCTGTACAGCGGCGCCACGGGCGTGCGTTGCAGCAATTGGCCCTGCTTGCGCCAATTGAGGTTGGCCACGCTGCGACGGGCCAGGGCCAGGGCGTGTTCGTCACTGTCGGCATAGTGGTCGGCCACGCCGGAGATCTTGCAGTGCACATCGGCACCGCCGAGGTCTTCGGCGCTCACCACTTCACCGGTAGCGGCTTTCACCAGCGGCGGGCCGGCCAGGAAGATGGTGGCTTGGTTGCGCACCATGATCGCTTCGTCGGCCATGGCCGGCACGTAGGCGCCGCCAGCGGTGCACGAGCCCATCACCACGGCGATCTGCGGGATGCCCTGGGCACTCATGTTGGCCTGGTTGAAGAAGATCCGCCCGAAGTGTTCGCGGTCGGGAAACACTTCATCCTGGCGCGGCAGGTTGGCGCCGCCGGAGTCCACCAGGTAAATGCACGGCAGGCGGTTTTGCTCGGCGATGGTCTGGGCGCGCAGGTGTTTTTTCACCGTGAGCGGGTAGTAGGAACCGCCTTTCACGGTGGCGTCGTTGGCGACGATCATGCATTCGACGCCTTCCACGCGGCCGATCCCGGCAATCACGCCGGCCGCCGGCACGTCTTCGCCATACACCTGATGAGCGGCCAGTTGGCTGAGTTCAAGGAACGGCGAGCCCGGGTCCAGCAGGCGATTGATGCGCTCGCGCGGCAGCAGTTTGCCACGCGAGGTATGGCGCTCCTGGGCCTTGGCACCGCCGCCTTGCTGCACGTGGGCAAGCAGGGTGTGCAGGGCGTCGACCTGTTGGCGCATCGCTGCGCTGTTGCTGGCGAACTCAGCGGAGCGTGGGTTGAGCTGGGTATGCAAGGTGGCCATGGGGCGCTCCTTCAGCGGGTTTCGTTGAAGAGTTCGCGACCGATCAGCATCCGCCGAATTTCACTGGTGCCAGCGCCGATTTCATACAGCTTGGCGTCCCGCAGCAGGCGCCCGGCGGGGAATTCATTGATATAGCCATTGCCACCGAGGATCTGGATCGCGTCGAGGGCCATTTGCGTGGCGCGTTCGGCGCTGTAGAGGATTACCCCGGCCGCATCCTTGCGCGTGGTTTCGCCGCGCTCGCAGGCCTGGGCCACCGCATAGAGGTAGGCGCGGCTGGCGTTGAGTTGGGTGTACATGTCGGCGACCTTGCCCTGGATCAGTTGGAATTCGCCGATGCTTTGGCCGAACTGCTTGCGATCGTGGATGTAGGGCACGATCAGGTCCATGCACGCCTGCATGATCCCGGTGGGACCGCCGGACAGCACCACGCGCTCGTAATCGAGGCCGCTCATCAGCACTTTTACACCGCCGTTGAGCACGCCGAGGATGTTTTCCTCGGGTACTTCGACGTCATCGAAGAACAGCTCGCAGGTGTTGGAGCCGCGCATGCCGAGCTTGTCGAACTTGTTGCTGCGGCTGAAGCCTTTCCAGTCGCGCTCGACGATAAACGCGGTGATGCCGTGCGGGCCCTTTTCCAGGTCGGTCTTGGCGTAGATCACATAGGTGCTGGCGTCGGGGCCGTTGGTGATCCAGGTCTTGCTGCCGTTGAGCACATAGTGGTCGCCGTGCTTGTCGGCGCGCAGTTTCATCGAGACCACATCGGAACCGGCGTTCGGCTCGCTCATGGCCAGGGCGCCGACGTGTTCGCCGCTGATCAGTTTGGGCAGGTACTTGAGTTTCTGCTCGTGACTGCCGTTGCGGTTGATCTGGTTCACACACAGGTTGGAATGAGCGCCGTAGGACAGCGCCACCGAGGCCGAGCCACGGCTGATTTCTTCCATGCTTACCACGTGGGCCAGGTAGCCCAGGCCGGCGCCGCCGTATTCTTCCGGCACGGTGATGCCCAGCAGGCCCATATCCCCGAACTTGCGCCACAGGTCGGCGGGGAACAGGTTGTCGATGTCGATCTGTGCTGCACGGGGCGCGATTTCCTTGGCCACGAAGGACTGCACCTGGTCGCGCAGCATGTCGATGGTTTCACCGAGGGCGAAGTTCAGGGACGGGTAACTCATGGACAGGCACCTTAATGTGAGCTTTGTTGTTGTGTGGATGGCGCGCCAGGGAAGGGCGCTCACCTTTACGTTAACGTAAGCTTGCGTTACGGCGCTGTCAATCGTAGTTTACGTATACGTCAACCTACAAAAAAGACAACAGGGGTCGTTATGGATCAACCGCATCCGAGCTACAGCCGTGGCTCCCAGGACAAGAGCTTGCTGGCCATGACGATTGGCCAAGCTTTCGATCACACCGTGGCGCAATACCCCGATGGTGAAGCCCTTGTGGTGCGCCATCAGCAGCGCCGCTACACCTGGCGGCAACTGGCCGAGACCGTCGATATGCACGCCCGTGCGTTCCTGGCCTTGGGGATGCAAACCGGCGATCGCCTGGGCATCTGGGCGCCCAATTGCGCCGAGTGGTGCATCAGCCAGATCGCCAGCGCCAAGATTGGCGTGATCCTGGTCAATATCAACCCGGCGTACCGCAGCAGTGAACTGGACTACGTGCTCAAGCAGTCCGGCTGCGAGTGGCTGGTGTGCGCCGGCTCGTTCAAGACCTCTGACTACCACGCGATGTTGCAGGAACTGCGGCCTGAGCTGCGCGGCATGATCAGCCTCGACCCCAGCCCGCCCCCGGGATTCCTGCCCTGGTCGGAACTGGCGGCCCTCGGTGCAGGCCTGCCGCCCGAGCAGTTGCACAGCCGCCAGGCCAGCCTGTACTTCGATCAAGCCGTCAATATCCAGTACACCTCCGGCACCACCGGTTTCCCCAAGGGCGCCACCCTCAGTCATCACAACATCCTCAATAACGGCTATATGGTCGGCGAAAGCCTGGGCCTCACCGCGCAGGACCGCCTGGTGATCCCGGTGCCGCTGTACCACTGCTTCGGCATGGTGATGGGCAACCTGGGCTGCATCACCCACGGCACCACCATGATCTACCCGAATGATGGCTTCGACCCGCTGCTGACCCTCACCGCCGTGGCCGAAGAGCGCGCCACCGGCCTGTACGGCGTGCCCACCATGTTCATCGCCCTGCTCGATCACCCGCGCCGGGGCGAGTTCGAGCTGTCCACCCTGCGCACCGGCATCATGGCCGGCGCCACGTGCCCCATCGAGGTGATGCGCCGGGTCATCGGCGAATTGCACATGGGTGAGGTGCAGATTGCCTACGGTATGACCGAGACCAGCCCTGTGTCCCTGCAAACCGGGGCGGATGATGACTTGGAGCGCCGCGTGACCACCGTCGGCCGCACCCAGCCGCAACTGGAAAGCAAGATCATTGATGAAGCCGGTAACACGCTGCCCCGTGGCCAGGTCGGCGAACTGTGCACCCGTGGCTACAGCGTGATGCTCGGCTACTGGAACAACCCCGAGGGCACCCGCGAGGCTATCGACGACGCCGGCTGGATGCACACCGGCGACCTGGCAACCATGGATGCCCACGGCTATGTGTGCATCGCCGGGCGCAACAAGGACATGATCATTCGCGGTGGCGAGAACGTGTACCCGCGCGAGGTGGAAGAGTTTTTCTTCACCCACCCGGCGGTGGCCGATGTGCAGGTCATCGGCATTCCGGATGAGCGCTACGGCGAGGAGATCGTGGCCTGGGTCAAGTTGCATCCGGGCCATGTGGCCGACGAGCTGGAACTGCAGGCCTGGTGCAAGGGCCGCATTGCACACTTCAAGACGCCCCGGTATTTCAAGTTCGTGGAGGAGTTTCCGATGACGGTGACGGGCAAGATCCAGAAATTCCGCATGCGTGAGATCAGCCTTGAGGAGCTGAGCATCAACCGCTGAAACGGGGTGCATTCCTACCGCGCCCCGCGCGGAGGTGTTGCCTAGAGTGGCGCATTATTTCGCCACTCGAAGGCTATACGCATGACAGACAACATCACGGCCCCTCCTGCAGACAGGGTTTCGGACGCGCAAAGTCCGCACCTGAGCGTCATCAGGGACAATATCCCCGACTGGTATACCGAGGCGCAGGGCAGCCGCAAAGCTGAACTGGCGTCATTGGATTTGCGTATTCCTGATTGGTACAAAAAGGCCTCGCAGGCTGACAGGGACCGGCTGGGTAAGGTCCACAAGCGCAGCAGGGCGTCGTTGAACCAATTGGATCAGATGCTCGGTGAACTGAAACCGCCGGCAGAGTATGCCGAGCCATTGTTGGCGGACGCGATCGAAAAAAAGTTCGGGCAACGGCTGGATACCAGAAAGGTGTTCTATGCCCGCAAGCTGGAACAGACCACCTGCGACGCGCAGCTCACTGAGGTTTCGACCACGCGCGTCAGCGAATTGGGCCCGCAGTTTTATTCTTATAAAGGTGTCAGCCTGTTGGAGGCGGCGCTGAACAACTTTGCTCCGGAACAGGCGAGCGAGCCGGTGTGTAAGGACTGTCACTTGATCACCCGGTACGACTTTTACCGGCATTCAAGCGCGCAGGTGCATCCCTCAGCCAACGTCCAGTCGCTCAAACTCGACATCCAGGCCCACGCGTTTGCCCAACTGTGCAGGGAGCTGGATCTGGGGCGTTCCTACTACGAATATCTGCGAGCCGCCATCAACCGCCACCTTGCGCCAGGAACCCAGAACCAGCCGGCGGGCAAGTTGTTTAGCAGCCTGATCATCAGCCATCAAAACCAGTTGGAACTGGCGGCAGACATCGCCTTGATGAAGGGCGATATCCAGCCTGCGCAACACCAGTTGATCAACGACGTTTTGGTGAGTCAGTCGAGCGGCAAGTGGTCAGGACACACAGTGAAGTTTTCGCCGTTGCGGCTGTGTAACCTCTACATCGAGAACATCCTGATCATCGGTCCGGTGGAGTGGCGGGTAAACATAAGGAATGCCCAGCTCCTGCCGATGCCCTGCATGGTGTATATCCCTGGCGACCCCCTCCATCCCCTCAAGAGCTATGACCACATAGCCGCCTTTACCGACCATTTGACCACCCGCCTGTGCCGTGATGAATACCGCAAATTCTTCAGCCAGTTCGTGCCGCTCGCCCATCAGGACAGTTTTTTTACCCGGCTCAAGGTCTTGCTTGATCCAGGCGCGGCGCATGCCGAGGATCAGGATTTTGTTCCGGCAAATAAAGCTCGAATCACCGACCAGGGGACGTACGGTGTTTCATGGTCTGATGTCTGGATGGACTGCGCGACGCAGCGTATCCGGCTGATCATGAACAACGCCAGTACCGCCGTGGTCTCCACTCAATCGAAGAATGATCAGGCGTATAACGCCTGGCTCTGGTCGTGGGGAAGCACGGCACTGGATATTCTCAATCTGGCTTCTTTCGTGGTGCCCTTCCTGGGGGAGGCCATGCTGGTCGTTGCGGCCGTGCAGATGGTCTATGAGATAGGCGAAGGTATTGAAGCGTGGTCCGAAGGCGACACTCGCACGGCCTGGGCGCACTTTTCGGCGGTGGGTCTGGATCTGGCGGGGCTGGCGGTGCCCAAAGTGCTGATGGCAGCCAAAGACACGGCATTTATCAAGCGTCTGGTGCATGTGGAGTTCGGTGGGCGCACGCGTTTGCACAGTGTCAATCCGGGCCAATACCTGCACCGGATCGCCTTGCCCGAAGGGCTGCGGCCGAACGCGCAGGGGCTGTATGCCCATGAGGGAGGCCTCTATCTGCCGGCAACTGACGGTGGTCACTACAAGGTCGTCACCGGCGCCGAGGGTGAATCCAGGCTCTTGCACCCCGACGGCGATTCACGTTATGCGCCACGCATTCACCATAACGGTATGGGCGCCTGGGTCCATGAGTTCGAACAACCCCTGACGTGGGACCGCAAGACACTGCTCCGGCGTATTGGCCATACGGTCGATCACCTGAGCGATAGCCAGCTTGAGCAGGCGAGGCTATTCAGCGGAGTGTCGGATGACGAGTTGCGTCAGGTGTTTATCGAGCATCGGGCGCCGCCGCCACTCTTCAGAGACATGCTCCGGCGATTTGAGTGCGACGCCAAGCATCAGGCTTTTATCGATCGGCTGAGCAGCCCCGACCCCAATGTGTTCAGTCGCGTCAACTGGTTCATGCAAGTCAAGTTGTTGATCGACAATGGTATGTGGCCTGAATCGCGGGTGCTGATAGCCTTTGATTCCGAGGGCAATCTGACGTGGCTTTCAGGCAAAGTGAGAAGACCACGTGACGTGGTCAAGTTGCAGCCTGAACAGCTCGGCAGTGGGGTCCTGTTCCCCGCCATGCTTAATCAACTGACTGAAGGTGAAATACGCCAGTTGCTGGATGAAGACGAGGTCGAGCAGGAGATACACGCGGAACAGGTGATGCTGGGCATCATTACGCGCGGTGAGCGTTCGGTTGACGGTAAACCGACATTCGCCGAAGAACGTATGGCGCAACTGATGCGTGCGCAGCGTACACCTGCAGCCAGGGCCGCAAGGTACCGGGATCGATTGCTGACAGCGGCTAAAAACACCCGGAATGAGCTGTTCAATCTGGAAATGTCGGCCGGTGATATCTCCAGTGATGTCCATGTCCAGTGGCTCCAGCGCAGCTTTCCCAGCCTGCCTAAATTGGCCGCCGAAGAAATAGTCGCCCACGCCAGGCCCGAAGAGTTGGCACGTTGCATTGAACCCACATCACGCTTGCCGTTGCGGTTGGCCGAAGAGGCACGCCGTTACGCGCAAAAGGCGCGTGTCATGCGGGCGCATGCCGACCTGCTGTTCGACAACCCGTTGACAATGGACGGTGTACACCTGGCGCTGCACAAGCTGGCCGCCATTCCGGGGCAACTGGAAGGGGTGTGTATTGAGCTGCGGGCCGATACGTATGAGGGGGCTGTGCTGGACCGGGTCGGCGATGCGACCGCCCCCAGGCAGCTTCGTCTGATCCGCAGCGACATGAAGGAGTGGATGTTATACAGCGTGCCGCAGCAAAGACTCTATTGTCGCAGTGACAAAGACGCATTTTTCAGCGCGCTGTGGTTCGCCAGCGGCGGGCAGTTCACCCACCGGACAGCGTTACTGTCCTCCACCCAGGCCTTGAAAGGGCAACTGGGGCGCCTGCCACTGAGCGAGCAGGCAAGCCGGCGTGCGCTGGGCCTGCAAACGATCAGGCCTGGATTCAAATCACCGATGCGCCTGGCGGATGGGCGCATCGGTTATCCGCTGAGTCCGGTGGGGGGCGCGGCACAGCGTCCGTTTGTTTGCACAATGAAAGCGATGGTGCTTTACCCCTCGAAGTCCCTGGCTGAAGTCGAGACCCTGCTAGGGCTTCAAGGTGCGGCGGATGCTGTGCTATTGGCGAGGCTGGCGCACCTGGAAACGGAGTTTTTCGATCTGAATAAAGCGCTGGTGAACTGGCAGGAGGAGGAGTCGGGCTATGCGAGTGCCAGGCGCAGAGTGTCGGCGACGATCAACGAAGTCTGGCAGCGAGGTGGCGCGCAGGCATTCGCGGGGGATGGCACACCCATCGGCCATGTGCTGGATCTATCCGAAGAAGCGGTCGGTGAGCTGCCTGCGATTACCGCCAATATGGATCATGTGGGCCATCTGAAGTTACGTCGAATGGGGCTTTCAGACCGTTCTTTGCCTTTTCTGCAGGCATTTGGCGGCTTGCGCTGGTTGAACCTGAGCGAAAACAATTTCACCCAACTGCCGGCGCTTCGAAACGGCGGGGCAGGGCTGACCAAACTCAACTTGAAGAGCAATGACATCCAACTGACCGAGCAGAGCCGAACGCGCCTGGAGAGCATGCAGCAGTTGAAGATTTTGAATCTGGGACACAATCGACGTTTGGGATGGTCGGCCGATGTAAGCCGCTTACGCGAGTTGAACCAGTTGTATCTGCCGAACACCGGCACCACCCGATTTCCCGTCGGCGTCGAACGTTTGCCTGCTCTCGCCCGTATCGACCTGCATGCAAACCAGATCACCACGTTGCCTGAATACGCTTATCAGCACCGGGAGCGCATCAACGTGCACGAAAATCCCTTGTCGGCGGCCACCCTTGCGCGCCTTCAAATGGGCGAGCCCTTGATGCAATGGGGCGAGCACGTCACCGTGGATGAGGCGCGTGATCTCTGGCTGGGCGAGCCATCGGCCGCAGAGCTGACACGGCGTGGTGGGATCTGGGACGAACTGCGGAGCATTCCTGAGTCGGCGGCTTTTTTTACCGTATTGGCCGATACCACCCGCAGTGCCGAGTACGCCAGTGCAGTGACCCGCCCCTCACTGGCGCAGCGAGTGTGGGACATGCTTGAGGCCGCAAGTGAAAGCCAGGCTATTCGCGAATCGCTGTTTACCACCGCCGATGATCGAGTCACCTGTGGCGACGGCAGTTCGGTTGAATTCATGAACCTTGAAAGCGAGCTGATGGGGGCCAGGGCACTGGAAATGGTGGGAACGGAGCACGTTGAAGGCTCGCTGATCGCTACGGGCAGGAAGCTGTTTCGTTTAACCCTGGTGGACGCCATTGCTCAGCGGGATGTCGAGGCCAGGGGGCCTGGGTTTACTGAACAGGTCGAAGTCATCCTGGCATACCGTACCCTGCTTGCAGACCGGCTTGAGTTGCCGGTCAAGTCCCGCGAGATGCTGTTTCCCCAGCAGGCCAATGTGAGTCAGGCAGCGATCGACGGAGCCTATGCGCAGGTGCTGAGGGACGAGCGCAATACCGCTGCCGAAGAGACTTTTTTGACCGGGCGACTGTTCTGGGAAACACATCTTCGCAGTCGATACCCCCAGGAGCTCAAGGCATTGATGACACCGGAGCTTGATCTGATCGACGAGAAAAGCACCGCGTTATTTGAGCTTTCGGATCTGCAAGGCGAGCAGGTTAGCGCCGCAGACCAGGCCACAAAAGACCAGTGGCAGGCGATGCATGACCAGGTGACTGACCGGCTGGCCGGCCTCTTGGGCAGGCGCCGGGATGAAATACTCGTGAACGGCGCGATGCAGAGTGCGTTTTTTGAGAGCGAACTCAAGCAGTTGGGAGTGGAGCGGCAGGCGCTGGAACAACGATCACTGCGAATCTTGACCCGCAGGGTGCTCAACAACTTCGCCGCCACCCAAGGAACACCGCTTTAAATACCAGGGTGCAGACAGCACAAAGGGGACCCGGAGGTCCCCTTTAATTTGTCGTTGCGTGCTCTTTTTTTATTATTGAGGGGCGGTCTATTGTTGTTTTTGGCAACCGTTACCCTTTACCGCTGTTTTTGGCGACCCCCATCCGGGGTCAAGAGCAAACGTATTTTTTTGAGCGCTGATCTGCTTCTTCGTTAACGATCCAACCAGTGGGTAGCTACCTGAGGTAGTTTTATTTTTCTCTAACCGGTTGCGGGTTTCGGCATGCCGGACCCTGCGAAGCACATCTTCTCCAAAAAAATCTGTTAGCTGCGTCTCTGCCGTGTTGTTTTTGTTATGTCAGAGTCGTTTCGTCTTATTTTTATTAGGTTTGGTGCTTTTTATTCTTGTTATGCCATAGAGATAGCAGAAGGCGTGCCAACTTTTAAAAATTCTTTAAAATCAATAAGTTAATTTTTTAGTAAGATTTTTGCTGCGGCAAATGCGACTAAATATGTTCCCGTGTTACTCGACGTGTAGCCGTGCGGTAACACATTGTCACGGCCGCGCTACTCAAACGGCGTTACGTGCCTTGGCCACGCGCGAACCCGTAGGGCGGCCCAGTACGTGACTGATTTGCAGGCCTGCGCGAATCAATGTGTCCAGGTCGATACCGGTGTCGATCCCCAGGCCATTGAGCAGGTACAGCACATCTTCGGTGGCGACGTTACCGCTGGCGCCCTTGGCGTAAGGGCAGCCGCCGAGGCCCGCAATAGAGCTGTCGAATACCGTAATGCCTTCCAGCAGGCTGGCATAGATATTGGCGATGGCCTGGCCATAGGTGTCATGGAAGTGGCCCGCCAGTTTGTCCCGTGGCACCTGCGCACCGACCACCTCGAACAGCCGCCGCGTGGTGCCCGCCGTGCCGGTGCCGATGGTGTCCCCCAGGGAGACCTCGTAGCAGCCCATGGCATACAACTCCCGCGCGACCGCCGCCACTTGCTCGGGCGCGATTTCACCTTCGTAAGGGCAACCCAACACACAGGACACATAGCCGCGCACGCTGATGCCGTGCTGCCTGGCTGCGGCCATGATCGGCGCAAAACGTTCCAGGCTTTCGCTGATGGAGCAGTTGATATTGCGCTGGGAAAACGCCTCGGAGGCCGCGGCAAACACCGCCACCTCCTTTACGCCCGCCGCCAACGCGTCCTCAAAACCACGCAGGTTTGGCGCCAGCGCACCGTAGGTGACGCCGGGCTTGCGCTGGATCTGCGCGAACACTTCGGCAGAGCCGGCCATTTGCGGCACCCATTTGGGCGAGACAAAACTGCCGACTTCGATATAGCTCAAGCCCGCCGCGCTGAGGGCGTCCACCAATTGGACCTTGTCGGCCACGCTGATGGGTTGGGCTTCGTTCTGCAAACCGTCGCGCGGGCCGACTTCCACCAGGCGTACATGGGAGGGGAGGGACATGGCAGCTACCTTCTGATCAATGGCCAACCTGGCCCATGGTGTGGGCCAGTGCCTGGGTGCAACGCTCTTCGGCGGTGTCCAGTTCCAGCTTCATTTGTTCGATGTCCAGCAGTTGCTGTTCCAACTGCTCACGGCGCTCGGCGATCTTGGCCAGCATGCTGTTGAGTTGGATCTGGTTGCCGCCGGTGGGGTCGTAGAGTTCGATCAGCTCGCGGCATTCCGCGAGGGAAAAACCGATGCGTTTGCCCCGCAGGATCAGCTTCAGGCTGACCTTGTCCCGTGCCGAATAGATGCGCTCCTGGCCCCGGCGTTCCGGGGCCAGCAAGCCTTGTTCTTCATAGAAGCGAATGGCGCGGGTGGTGATGTCGAGCTCGCGGGCGAGGTCGGAGATGCTGTAGGTCGTGCTCATGGGGGCGCTCAAGAGGGTCTTGGCGCTAAGCTAATGGCAGGTTGACGTGAACGTCAAGGGCCGCTGCGCAGCCCATCGGGGGCAAGCCCCCTCCCACAGGTAGCGTTCTTGAACCTCAGGCCTGTTGTTTATCCAGCTTCTTTTCGTGGGCGGTGACTTGCTGGCACAACTCGATCATCTGCTCGCGCATCCAGCGGTTGGCCGGATCCTGGTCGGTGCTTTCGTGCCAGTACAGGTGGGTTTCCACCGGTGGCACGTCATTGACCGGCAGGTGGAACCAGTGCAGTTCATGGCGGCGGGCGAAACGTTCGGGCACGGTCATGACCATGTCGGTCTGCTGCAACACTTGCGAGGCCATCAGGTAATGCTGGGAGCGCAGGGCGATCTTGCGCTGGATGCCCATCTTGCCCAGGGCCAGGTCGACGTGGCCCAGACCGTTGCGGCGGCTGGAGATATGGATATGGGTCAGCGACAGGTAGTCATCCAGGGTGAATTTGTCCTTGCCCGCCATGGGATGGCCCTTGCGCATGGCGCACACGTAGCGGTCTTCCATCAGCTTGACGTGGCGCACCTGCGGGTCGGTGTTGAGCGGCGCATCCACGGCAAAATCCAGGCGCCCGGCCGCCAGTTCCTTGGTGGTTTCGCGGCGTTTGGACAGGAAACTCTCGATCACCACGGTGGGCGCCAGGCGGCGCAGGCGTTGGAACAGCAGCGGCAGAATCACCGCTTCGGTGAGGTCGGTCATGCTGATGCGGTAGGTCTTGGCCGCCTGCTGTGGGTTGAAGATGCGGCTTTCCTGCACCGACACCCGCAGCAACGACAACGCATTGCGCACCGGGCCGATGATGTTCTGCGCCATCGGCGTGGGCACCATGCCTTGGGCGGTGCGCACGAACAGCGGGTCGTTGAACGTCTCGCGCAGGCGGGCCAGAGCGTTGGACACCGCCGGCTGGGTGATGCCGACGATCTGCCCGGCACGGGTCAGGTTGGCTTCGGTGTAGATCGCGTCGAAGACGATAAAGAGGTTGAGGTCGACCTTGCTCAGATTCATTTCGTTGCGCTCTTATTGTTAGGTGGCCATATGTCGATCATATATCGGTGATGAATGTTAATACACGCCGAGAATAGGCTAGGTAAATTATCAGCGCTGTTCTAGCATCGATTGCATGACCTAAACAACCTCTCAAAGAAGGGAGCTGCTCATGGATTTCGCCTATTCGCCCAAGGTTCAGGAACTGCGTGAACGCGTCACCGCGTTCATGGACGCTTACGTCTACCCGGCCGAGCCGGTGTTCGAACGCCAAGTCAGCGAAGGCGACCGCTGGCAGCCCACCGCCATCATGGAAGAGCTGAAAGCCAAGGCGAAAGCTGAAGACCTGTGGAACCTGTTCCTGCCCGAATCCGAACTGGGCGCCGGCCTGACCAACCTTGAATACGCACCCCTGGCCGAGATCATGGGCCGCTCACTGCTGGGCCCGGAGCCGTTCAACTGCTCCGCCCCCGACACCGGCAACATGGAAGTGCTGGTGCGCTACGCCAACGAAGAGCAGAAACAACGCTGGCTCGAGCCGCTGCTGCGCGGTGAGATCCGTTCGGCCTTCGCCATGACCGAGCCCGATGTCGCCTCCTCGGACGCCACCAACATGGCCGCCCGCGCCGAGCGCCAGGGCGACGAGTGGGTGATCAACGGCAAGAAGTGGTGGACCTCCGGCGCCTGCGACCCGCGCTGCAAGATCCTGATCTTCATGGGCCTGAGCAACCCGGATGCACCGCGCCACCAGCAGCACTCGATGATCCTGGTGCCGGTGGACGCCCCCGGGGTAAAAATCGTACGCCCGCTGCCGGTGTTCGGCTACGACGACGCGCCCCACGGTCACGCCGAAGTGCTGTTCGACAATGTCCGTGTGCCGTACGAAAACGTACTGCTGGGTGAAGGCCGAGGCTTCGAGATTGCCCAAGGCCGGCTTGGCCCAGGCCGTATCCACCACTGCATGCGCTCCATCGGCATGGCCGAGCGCGCGCTGGAACTGATGTGCAAACGCTCCGTCAGCCGCACCGCGTTCGGCAAGCCTTTGGCGCGCCTGGGCGGCAATATCGACAAAATCGCCGACTCACGCATGGAAATCGACATGGCGCGCCTGCTGACGCTGAAAGCGGCGTACATGATGGACACCGTGGGCAATAAGGTGGCGAAAAGTGAAATCGCCCAGATCAAGGTGGTGGCGCCGAACGTGGCGTTGAAGGTGATCGACCGCGCGATCCAGATCCACGGCGGCGCCGGCGTCTCCAACGACTTCCCGCTGGCCTACATGTACGCCATGCAACGTACCCTGCGCCTGGCCGACGGCCCGGACGAAGTGCACCGCGCGGCAATCGGCAAGTTCGAGATCGGCAAGTATGTGCCTAAAGAGTTGATGCGCAGCGGGCAGTAACACCGCGTCGCCCGCATCGGGGGCAAGCTCCCTCCCACATTTTGATTTGGGAATACATTCAAAGTGTGGGAGGGGGCTTGCCCCCCGATGAGGCCATTCCGAACACCGCAAGGCTAAGCCCTCAGTACACCCAAACCTCCACCCGCCGATTCTTGATCCGCCCCTCATCCGCCGTGTTCGCCGCCACCGGCATCTGTGCGCCGAAGCCGCGAATATCGCGCAATACCACGCCGTTCTTGACCAGCTCCCGGCGTACCGCCATCGCCCGTAGCTTCGACAGCAGCGCCGCCCGTTGCGGGTCATTCTTGGCGTCGCCGAATCCCACCAGCGTTACCTGCTTGTCGAGTTTGGCGTGGCTCTTTATATAGGCCACGACGCGCTGCACATCCTGGCGCGCCTTGTTGTCCAGGCTGGCGCTGCCTTCCTCGAAGCGAAAATTCACGGTCAAACGCTGGGCGTCACGGGCAATCGCTTGGTAGTCGTCAGGCATCGAGGGACGGGGTTGCACCGTCATCGCCTGCACCTGCTGGGCGATAAACCCGTTGGCCGCCACAATCGCCTGGCCTTTGCTGCTCTGGGCAAAGTCCACCAGGGCCTTGGCCCACGGGTTGCTGGAGGACGGCGGCAGGTAGAAGAACAGCCGGCGTGACAGCGGGTAATCCTCGGTGGCAATCAGGCTGTTCAATGGCAGCATCGGTTGCGAGTCGCCATCGACAATCGCCACCGCCTTGGCCTGGCGCACGTAAGGCAAGCCGATAAAGCCGATGCCCTGGGGATCCCGGCTCACCGCATCGGACAACGCTTCGCTGGACTCGAAGCGCTTGGCGGACGCTGCCAGGGGCTTGCCGCGCAGGCGCAACACCAGTTCCTTGAAGGTGTCATAGGTGCCGGATTGGTCATCCCGCGCGTACAAATGAATGGCACCGCCGATACCGCCCAGCGCTTCCCAGGTGTCGATCTCGCCGTTGAAGATCTGCGCCAGTTGCTCGGTGTTCAACGTATTCAGTGGGTTGTGCGGGTTGAGGATAATGGCCAGGCCGTCGATGGCGATCACCTGTTCGGCCTCGGGGCTTTTAAGATCGCCCAGGGGGTCGAGGTCCACCAGTTCGCTGTCCTTGATCGGACGGGAAGACGCAGCCAGGTCGGCGCTGGCTTTTTTCAGCGCGGCAAACCCGGTGCTGGAGCCATGGGCCGCCACCTCGACGGTCACTGTCTTGCCCTGGCGCGTCTTGCCGACCACGCGCTGTTCATTGGCGCCCTCGGCCGCTTCGCTGTGCACCGCCTGCAGGCCCTGATGCTCCATCAAGCCCTTGACCAGCGCCGGCCCCAACGCCGCGCCAATGGTGTTGGAACCCTGAATGCGCAAAGCCGGGCCTTGGTCGGTAACGGGTAGGGGGGCAGCCACAACGGAGAAGGAAAACGCGCAACACAACAGGAACAGAACGCGCAGCATCATGCCGGCACCTTCTCAAGCCAAAGGGAGTGCTGCGAGATTAAGTCAGTTGGATTTCAGTAATGTGACTGACAGTCAGCTTATCTGTTACTGATACACCGCGATCGGGGGCAAGCCCCCTCCCACATTTGGCCCGAGCACAGTCAGGGCGATCAGCTGAGTTCAAGCCAGATCGGTGCATGGTCCGACGGTTTCTCCAAACCCCGCAGGTCATAATCCACGCCCGCATCCTTGACCCGCGGCACCAGGCCGGTTGACGCCATGATCACGTCAATGCGCAGCCCACGCTTGGGCTCATCCTCGAACCCACGGCTGCGGTAGTCGAACCAGCTGAAACGGTCGGCCACCTCGGGGTTGAGGTGCCGGAAACTGTCCACCAGGCCCCAATTCTTCAGGCGCGCCATCCATTCGCGCTCTTCGGGCAGGAAGCTGCACTTGCCGGTTTTCAGCCAGCGCTTGGCGTTGTCGGCGCCGATGCCGATGTCGCAGTCTTCCGGGGAAATATTTACGTCGCCCATCACCACCAGGGCCTGGTCGTTGCTGAACTGGCTTTCCAGCAGGTGTTGCAAGTCTGCGTAGAAGCGGCGCTTGGCCGGAAACTTGGTCGGATGGTCGCGGCTTTCACCTTGTGGGAAATAGCCGTTCATGATGGTGATCGGTTGGCCGTTTTCATCGGCGAAGGTGCCCCAGATAAAGCGGCGCTGGGCGTCTTCTTCATCGCTGGCAAAGCCCTTGTGCACACTCAATGCTTCTTTGCGCGAGAGCAGTGCCACGCCGTAGTGGCCTTTTTGCCCGTGGTAGTACACGTGATAGCCCAAGGCCTGCACTTCGGCCAGGGGGAACTGGTCGTCGTGGACCTTGGTTTCCTGCAGGCCGATGACGTCGGGTTGGTGTTTTTCAATCAGTGCCGCCAGCTGATGAGGGCGGGCGCGCAGCCCGTTGATATTGAAGGAGACGATTTTCATGGTCGGCGGTCCAGTCTGGCAAAAGGGCGATGCTAGCGGACAAGTCGGACGGGGGCCAGCGTGGCGGTAGGACAGATGCACTGCTAATGTCTGGGAACGACTGGTGCTGCGTAGGTTCGTACCCATAAGAACGCCATCTATTGAGTGGCGCCCAGGGAGATTGACTGTATGACTGACACTGCCATTGGCGAAGTTCGCCTGCTCAACAGCGGCTATTCCCGCGAAGCCCGCTCCCTGCTGTACCAGGCCTATCGGCATGAGCCGACGTTTGCCTACATCTTTGAAGCTGAACGCGCAGGCTATGAACAACGGGTACGCGCCACGGTGCGCGAACTGGTCAAGCAGCATTTCTTCCAGAAACTTCCGGCGATTGGGCTGTTCATCAACGACCGCCTGATCGGCATCGCGCTGATCGCGCCCCCGCAGCGGCGCCTGGGGATTACCGAAAGCTGGGCCTGGCAATTGCGCATGTGGTTGAGCACCGGCGTGCGCGGTACCCGGCGCTACCTGGACTACCACTATGCGGTGATGGCCTGCTTGCCCAACGAGTCGGTGCATGTGTTGCCGCTGATGGGCATTCACCCGCAATTCCAGGGCAAGCACTACGGTGAACAGCTGCTGGGAGCGGTGCACAACTGGTGCGCGGAAGACCCGCACTCATCCGGTGTGGTACTGGATACGGGGAATTCGCGCTATCTGGAGTTCTACAAGCGCCAGGGCTATGAAGAGATCGGCGAAGTGGCGGTAGGACCGATCCTGGAACACGTATTTTTCCACCCCAATCCGCAGGTGTTACATGCTGCAACGGCTTAGCGCAGAATTTTTCAGAATCGTCTGAGTTCTAAGTTTCTCCCCAGCTCGTGTAGCATCCGCGCCTATGAAGTTTCCAGGAAGATTTACCAGCGGCTTGGTTCTGCTGTTCACAAGCTGCGGCGCATTCGCGCAAAGCGAATTGGACGTGCGGATCAAGCCTTCAAACGACGCGTTGAAAGCCAACATCGAAGGCTATATCGGTGGCGTGGGCGAGCGTGATGAAGAGGCCTTGCTGCGGTTCAGCCGTGGTGCCGAAGAGCAGGCGCGCAAAGCCGCCCAGGCACTCGGTTTCTATCAGCCCCGGATCGAAAGCGATGTGAAGGGCGGCGAGAACCCGCGCCTGATCCTCACCATCGACCCCGGCGAACCGGTGCATTTGCGCAACGTGACCATTCGGGTCGACGGCCCTGCCGCGAACCTCAAGGCCTTTCGCGTGCCCGCCAGCGATGACCTCAAGTCCGGCGCCGTGCTCAATCACGGCCACTACGAAGACGCCAAGCGTCTTATCCAGAACCAGTCCTCGCGCTACGGCTTTTTCAGCGGGCGCTTCACCAGTCAGAAACTCTCGGTAGACCCCAAGGCCGGCGTCGCCGATATCGAACTCATCTATGACAGCGGCCCCCGCTACACCTTGGGCAAGGTCAGCTTTGCCGGCGATACGCCCTTTGATGAAGAGCTGCTGCAACGCATGGTGCCGTTTAAAAGTGGCGCCCCCTACGATTCCGAACTGATCGCCGAACTTAACCAGAACCTGCAAGCCAGCGGCTTTTTCGAAGGCGTGCGCGTCGACGCGGCCCCCGCGGCTTCGGCCAATGATGTGATTCCGGTGGCCGTCAACCTGGAGACCCGCAAGCCCCGCACCATGGGCCTGGGCCTGGGTTTCTCCACCGACGTCGGCCCGCGCGGCAAGGCCAACTGGACGCGCCACTGGGTCAATCCCCAGGGCCACAGCTATGGCTGGGAAGCCGAGTTGTCGGCGCCACGGCAGAACGTTGGGCTGTGGTACGACATCCCGCTCGACCCGCCGCTCACCGATAAGCTGCGTTTTGCCGGCGGTTACCAGAATGAAGAAATCGCCAACACCGACACCTTGAGTAAATTGCTCACCCTCGGGCCCGAATGGCACAGCAAGTTGCCCAGTGGCTGGACGCGGGTGATCTCGCTCAAATACCAGCGCGAAGAATATCGCCTGGGCAATGACTCGGGCCTGAGTAACCTGGTGATGCCGGGGATCAGTTATTCCTACCTGCGCAGCGATAACCGCATCGACCCCCACAACGGCTACCGCCTGCAATTCGACAGCAAGGTGGCCAAGGAGGGGTTGGGGTCCGACACCAACCTGCTTTACGGCACGGCCATGGTCAAGGGCCTGACCACCCTGTGGGACAACCACCGTTTCCTGGCACGGGCGCAGGTCGGCGGCAGTGCGACAAACGGCTACAAGTCGGTGCCGCCGTCATTGCGCTTCTTCGCCGGTGGCGACCAGAGCGTGCGCGGTTACGAGTACCAGACCCTGTCACCCGAGAACGACCGGGGCGACCGTATCGGCGGCCGCTACATGGTGGCCCTGAGCGCCGAGTATCAATATTCCATCGCCGAAAAATGGCGGATAGCGACGTTTATCGACCAGGGCAACTCGTTCAACTCCCTGGACTTGCCCAGCCTGAAAACCGGCGTCGGCGTCGGCATTCGCTGGGTCTCGCCGGTCGGCCCGATCCGCTTGGACCTGGCCCATGCCCTGGAAGACCCGGGCGGCGTTCGATTGCACTTTTCCATGGGGCCTGAGCTGTGATGTGTGGTGTGAAAATAGCGGGGCTGGCCGTGCTGGCCATCCTTGCCGTGCTGTTGCTGGCCCTGTGGGCGGTCCTCGGTACCCAGGCGGGCAGTCGCTGGGCGCTGGGGCGTGTACCGGGGTTGAGCGTGGAGAATTTCCAGGGCCGTCTGGGCGGCCAGTGGAGCGCCGATCATCTGGTGTGGGCGCAAGACGGCAGTCGCGTTGAACTCGATGCCCCGACGTTTGACTGGTCACCGGCGTGCCTGTTGCGCATGACCCTGTGCATCAATCGCCTGGACGTGGAGCAAGTCCGCCTGGACGTTGCGCCGAGCACCGAAGAGAGCAGCGGGCCGATTCAATTGCCGGACCTGAAGCTGCCCGTTTCCATTCAGTTGGGCGACGTTCGTGTCGGCAGCCTGCTGTTTAACGGCAGCGAAGAACTCAAGGGCCTGCAACTGGCCGCGCACTGGACCGCCGCCGGCATGCAGATTGACGCGGCGCACCTGCAACGGGACGGCCTGGTGTTGGACCTGAACGGCCTGTTGCAACCCAGTGGCGAATGGCCGCTGACCGCCAGCGGCAACCTGAGCCTGCCCTACGCCCCCGGCGGCGCGCCGTGGACGGTCGCGCTCAAGGTCGAGGGCGACCTGCTCAAGACCCTCAGGCTCGACGCCGACAGCAGCGGCTACCTGCCGGCCAAACTCAAGGGCGAGCTGCAACCCCTGGCGGACAACCTCCCGGCCCAGGTGCATATCACCGCCGATGGCTTCAAACCCAGCGCCGATCTGCCCGACACCCTGCAACTCAATCAACTGGACCTCACCGCCAAGGGTGACCTGGGCAGTGGCTACCAACTGCTGGGCAAGGCTGTGCTGCCGGCGGACAAAGGCCCGGTGGACTTGCTGCTGCAAGGCAGGGTCGACGCCAAGGGCGCGCAGATCGCTGGCCTGGACCTGAATGCCGGCGACAAAAAAAGCCTCAAGCTCACGGCGCAGTTGGATTGGCAACAAGGCTTCAGCGCCGAGGCCAAGATCGATTGGCTGGATTTTCCCTGGCATCGCCTCTATCCGCTGATCGACGAGCCACAGGTGGTAGTGCGCACCTTTAACGGTGAGGTTTCCTACAAAGACGGCAACTACCTCGGCAACCTCAAGGCCGACCTCGACGGCCCGGCCGGCAAATTCAATGTGGTCACGCCGTTCAGTGGCGACCTCACGCAAATCTTCCTGCCGGAGCTGAAACTGACCGCCGGCCAAGGCAAGGCCGAAGGGCATCTGAACCTGCAATTTGCCGATGGCATTGCCTGGGATACAGCGTTGGACCTGTCGGCGCTGAACCCGGCTTTCTGGGTGGCGGAATTGCCTGGCACGCTGGCTGGCCCCTTGCGCAGCCAAGGTGAATTCAAAAACGAACAGCTCACACTCAACGCCGATCTCGACCTCAAGGGCCGCCTGCGCGGGCAAACCGCAGTGCTGGCGGCCAAGGCCGAAGGCGCGGGCGAGCAATGGACCCTGGCCAACCTGGATATGCGCCTGGGCGACAACCGCATCAACGGCAGCGGCAGCCTGCAGCAACGCCTGGCAGGGCAGATCGACATCAAGCTGGCGCGCCTGGCCCAGCTGTGGCCGCAGCTGCGTGGGCAGGTGAATGGCCGACTCGACGTGGCCGGCAGCCTCAAGGCGCCCCAAGGCAAACTCGACCTTAAGGGCCAGCAACTGGCGTTCGCCGATAATCGCCTGCAAAGCCTGAGCCTGGACGCGAACCTGGACAGTGCCCAGCGCGCGAAAATCGACCTCAAGGGCAGCGGCATTCAAAGCGGCGACACCCAGGTCGGCACGCTCACCGCCAGCGCCCAGGGCGACATCAGGAGCCAGAAGGTCCAACTCGACCTGGCCGGCCCCTTGGTCAAACTGGCCCTGGCCCTGGATGGCAACCTCGACAAAGGCAACTGGCGCGGCCGCCTGGCCAGTGGCGATGTGCAGGCGGGTGGCCAGGACTGGAGGCTGCAAGCGCCGGCAAAAATCGAGCGCATGGCCGACGGCAAGCTGACCTTCGCGGCCCACTGCTGGGTCTCCGGCGCCGCCAGCCTGTGCGGTGAAGACCAGCGCCTGATGCCCGAACCCAAGTTGCGCTACCACCTCAAGCAATTCCCCATCGACAGCCTGGCGGCGTTTTTGCCCAAGGACTTCGCCTGGCAGGGCAAGCTCAACGCCGACATCCAACTGGACTTGCCCGACAGCGGCCCCAAAGGCGTGGTCTCGGTGGATGCCAGTGGCGGCACCCTGCGCGTGAAGGACAAGGACCAGTGGCTGGATTTCCCCTACGACACCCTCAAGCTGGAAACCACCCTCAACCCCAAGCGTATCGACACCCAGCTGAACTTCCGTGGCGGCAAGCTCGGCGAGTTGCTGTTGCAGGCGCAGATCAACCCGTTGCCGAAAAACAAGCCGATCAGCGGCAATTTCAGCCTGACCGGCCTCGATCTCGCCGTGGCACGGCCGTTTGTGCCCATGGTCGAGAAACTCAACGGCAAGCTCAACGGCAGCGGCCGGATCTCCGGAGGATTGCTGGCGCCACAGGTCAACGGCAACCTCAACCTGGTGGGCGGCGAAGTCTCCGGGCCGGAGCTGCCCATCAGCCTTGAAGGCCTGAACGTGCAGGCGCTGATTGCCGGTGAACGCGTGCAGTTGAACGGCGCATGGCGCAGTGGCAAGGCCGGGCAGGGCAGCCTCAAGGGCCAGATCGACTGGGACCAGGCCCTGGCGGTGGACCTCAGCCTGCAAGGGTCGCAACTGCCGGTCACGGTGGAACCCTACGCCACGCTGGAAGTGGCGCCGGACCTGAAAATCAGCCTGAAGAACGACAAACTGGCGATTGCCGGCAAGGTGCGGATCCCACGCGGCGACATTACCGTGCGTGAGTTGCCGCCTTCCACCGTCAAGGTCTCGGATGACACCGTGATCGTCGGCAGCCAGACCGAAGAGGGCAAGCCGCCGATGGCCATGGCCATGGATATCGACGTGGCGGTGGGCGAAGACCAGCTCAACTTCTCGGGCTTTGGCCTGACCGCCAAGGTGCAGGGCCATGTGCACATCGGCGACAACATGGATACCCGTGGCGAGTTGTGGCTCAACGACGGTCGCTATCGTGCCTACGGGCAACGGCTCGATGTGCGCCGTGCACGCCTGCTGTTCGCCGGGCCGCTCGACCAGCCCTATCTGGATATTGAGGCGATTCGTAAGACCAACGATGTGGTGGCCGGCATCCGCCTGAGCGGCAGCGCCGAGCAGCCCACCACACAGATCTTCTCGGAACCGGCCATGAGCCAGGAGCAGGCGCTGTCCTATCTGGTGCTGGGTCGCCCGCTGAGCACCACGGGCGAAGACAACAACATGCTCGCCCAGGCCGCACTTGGCCTGGGCCTGATGGGCAGCGCCGGGGTCACCTCGGATCTTGCCAACAAGCTGGGCATCCAGGACTTCGACCTCGACACCCAGGGCAGCGGCACCACCACGGCGGTGGTGGCCAGCGGCAAGATCACCGAGAAACTCAGCCTGCGTTACGGCGTGGGGGTGTTCGAACCGGCCAGCACCATCGCCTTGCGCTACCTGCTGAGCAAGAGGGTGTACCTGGAAGTGGCGAGTGGTGTGGCCAGTTCCCTCGACATCTTCTACAAGCGCGATTTCTAGATCCTTTCGCAGTACAAAATGTGGGAGGGGGCTTGCCCCCGATAGCAGCCGTTCAGTCAACACATCAGTGACTGACCCAACGCTATCGGGGGCAAGCCCCCTCCCACATTAGCAAGCAAGCTAATTATTCCATTTGACTTTCGCTGCCTAGGCAGTAACATCTCGTCATACATTCACTGCCTAGGCAGTAATAAGGTGACTTCCGATGCCTCACTTCACCCCCGAAAACTTCCACAACTGCCACCTTGGCCTGTTGCTGGGCCGCGCGGCGATCCTAAAGGACCGCATCATCGACACCCACATGGAACCCCACGGCATCACTGCCGCGCAGTTCAAGGTGTTGATCATCATGGCCCAGTTCGGCGTCGATACCCCGGCGGAGCTGTGCCGCAACCTGTCCCTGGACAGCGGTTCGATGACCCGCATGCTCGACCGGCTGGAGCAGAAAAAATTGCTCAGCCGCCAGCGTTCCGAACTGGACCGTCGCCAGGTGCAGTTGGTGCTGACTGCCGACGGCCAGCGCCTGGCAGACATGCTGCCGCACATAGGCGCCCAAGCGTTGAACCAGCTGGCGGGCGTACTTGAGCCCGGCGAGCTGCAAACCCTGGAACGGATCCTCAAGAAAATTCTGATAGCTGCCGGTGATCCCATCACCCTGCAGCGGGTAGGTAAAGAATGAACACACGTGCCCTATGCCTGGTGCTTGCGGCCATGAGCATGGCCGGTTGCGCCAACTTCAGCGGCCTCGACACCCAGGGCAAGCGCCTCGACGCCAACACCTTGCAAACCGGCAAATCCCTGAGCGGCGTGACCCTGTCGAATGCTGCCTGGCCCAGCGCCGACTGGTGGAAAAGCCTCGGCGACCCGCAGCTCGACGGCCTGATCCAGGAAGCCCTGCAAAACAGTCCCGACATGCAAGTCGCCAGCGCCCGTGCCCATCAGGCCGAAGCCGCCGCCTATGCCGCGAATGCCGCGCGCATGCCGACCCTGGATGCCAGCGCCGGCGTGAGCCGTTCACGCCTGGCCAAAGACCAGGACCCGCGCGGCGAGGGCGATGCCTATTCGACCGTGCGTAATATCGGTGCCAGCTTCAATTACAACTTCGACCTCTGGGGTGGCCAGCGCGCCGCCTGGGAAGCCGCGTTGGGCCAGGCCCGCGCCGCCGAAGTCGACCAGCAGGCCGCGCGCCTGACCCTCGCCGCCGATGTGGCCAAGGCCTACAGCGACCTGGGCCAGGCGCATATCGTGCGAGACCTGGCCAGCGATGACCTCAAGCGCACCCGGCAAATGCTCGACTTGAGCAAGCGTCGCCTCAGCGCGGGCATCGACAGTCAGTACCAGTACCAGCAGACCGAGAGCCTGGAAGCCAGCTCCCAGTCGCAACTGATCGACGCGGAAAAACAACTGCAGAGCGCCAAGATCGCCCTGGCGGTGTTGCTCGGCAAAGGTCCGGACCGTGGCAGCGAATTGGCCCGCCCGAATGTGCTCAAGCCCGCCGCTGTCGCCGTGCCTTCGGTGTTGCCCGCCGAATTGCTGGGCCGCCGCCCGGACCTGATCGCCGCGCGCTGGAGAGTCGAGGCCGCGAGCAAGGACGTCGCCGCCAGCAAGACGCGCTTCTACCCCAACCTCAACCTCAGCGCGAGCGCCGGGGCCGAGTCGTTGCTGGGGGATGCGATGTTCGGCTCGGCCAGCCGCTTCTTCAATATTGCGCCGACGATCTCGCTGCCGATCTTCGACGGCGGCCGCCTGCGCGCCGACCTCGATGCCCGCGATGCCGACTACGACCTGGCGGTAGCCCAGTACAACAAGACCTTGGTGCAGGCCTTGGGCGATATCGGCAACACCCTTTCGCAACTGCGCGAAACCGGTCGGCAGATCCAGGCCCAGCAACATGCTGCGGACATTGCCCAGCAGTCTTACGACACCGGCATGCAGCGCTACAGCTCAGGGATCGGTAACTACCTGGATGTGCTCAGCATCGAGCAGCAATTGCTGCAGGCCCAGCGTCAGCTGGCGACCCTGAATGCCGCGCAGATCGATCTGTCGATTCAATTGATGCAGGCCCTGGGTGGCGGATACAACGCCGACAACGTGGCGTCGACCACCCCAGCCACTCGCACGGAATAATTTGAGGTATTTGTCATGGCCACTGCCGAAAACACCAACGCTACAGAACAACCCAAAGACAACAACCCACGCAAACGCAAAGTCATGCTGATCGGCCTGGCGCTGATCGTCATCCTCGGCGTGGTGGGCGTATGGGGCTGGTATGAGCTGTACGGTCGCTTCAACGAAAGCACCGATGACGCCTATGTGAACGGCAACGTGGTGGAAATCACCCCGCTGGTCACCGGCACCGTGGTCAGCATCGGCGCCGACGATGGCGACCTGGTCCACGAAGGCCAGGTGCTGATCAACTTCGACCCCAACGACGCCGCCGTCGGCCTGCAAAGTGCCCAGGCCAACCTGGCCCGCACCGTGCGCCAGGTGCGTGGCTTGTACAGCAACGTCGATGGCATGAAAGCCCAGGTCAACGCACAGAAAGCCGACGTGCAAACCGCCCAGGACAATTTCAACCGCCGTAAGACCCTGGCCCAGGGCGGCGCGATTTCCCAGGAAGAACTGTCCCACGCCCGTGACAGCCTGACCGCCGCCAAGAACGCCCTGACCAACCTTGAGCAACAACTCAAGACCAGCAACGCGCTGGTGGATGACACCGTGATCTCGTCCCATCCGGACGTGCAAGCGGCCGCTGCGCAACTGCGCCAGGCGTACCTGGCCAATGCCCGCAGCACCTTGATCGCACCGGTCACCGGCTATGTGGCCAAGCGCACCGTGCAACTGGGCCAGCGTGTGCAGCCGGGTACTGCGCTGATGGCGGTGATCCCGCTGAACCAGCTGTGGATCGACGCCAACTTCAAGGAAACCCAGCTGCGCGATATGCGCATTGGCCAGCCGGTGGACATCGAGTCGGACATCTATGGCAGCGATGTTAAGTACAGCGGCACCGTAGATAGCCTCGGCGCCGGTACCGGCAGCGCGTTTGCCCTGCTGCCGGCGCAGAACGCCACCGGTAACTGGATCAAGATCGTGCAACGGGTGCCGGTACGCATCCACATCAATGCCGAAGAACTGGCCAAGCACCCGCTGCGGGTCGGTTTGAGCACCGTCGTGAATGTGGACCTGCATGACCAGAGCGGCCCGGTGCTGGCGCAACAGGCGCCGCAGAAGGCTTCGTTCACCACCAACGTGTATGACCGCCAATTGGCCGAGGCTGACGCCATGATCACCCAGTTGATCCATGACAACAGCAACGCCGCGCCCAAGGCTGTGCAACGCTGATGAGCAATAACGCCTCCTTCACGCCGCCCAGCCTGTTGATGGCCACTATTGGCCTGTCGCTGGCGACCTTTATGCAGGTGCTCGACACCACCATCGCCAACGTGGCGTTGCCGACCATTTCCGGCAACCTCGGCGTGAGTTCGGAGCAGGGCACCTGGGTCATCACCTCGTTTGCGGTGAGCAACGCCATCGCCTTGCCGCTCACCGGTTGGTTGAGCCGGCGTTTTGGCGAAGTGAAGCTGTTTTTGTGGGCCACCATTCTGTTTGTGCTGGCCTCGTTCCTCTGCGGTATTTCCACCTCGATGCCCGAGTTGATCGGCTTCCGGGTGCTGCAAGGTCTGGTGGCCGGGCCGTTGTACCCGATGACCCAGACCTTGCTGATCGCGGTCTACCCGCCGGCCAGGCGTGGCATGGCCCTGGCGCTGTTGGCGATGGTCACGGTGGTGGCGCCGATTGCGGGGCCGATCCTCGGTGGCTGGATCACTGACAGCTACAGCTGGCCGTGGATCTTCTTTATCAACGTCCCCATCGGTATCTTTGCGGTGATGGTGGTGCGTTCGCAGCTCAAGAAACGCCCGGTGGAAACCAGCTACCAACCGATGGATTACGTCGGGCTGCTCAGCCTGATCGTCGGTGTCGGCGCCCTGCAGATCATCCTCGACAAGGGCAACGACCTGGACTGGTTCGAATCCAACTTCATCATTGTGGGCGCGGCGATTTCGGTGATTGCCCTGGCGGTGTTCATCATCTGGGAAATGACCGACAAGCACCCGGTGGTCAACCTGCGGCTGTTTGCCTACCGTAACTTTCGCATCGGCACGATTGTGTTGATCCTGGGGTACGCGGGCTTCTTCGGCATCAACCTGATCCTGCCGCAGTGGCTGCAAACCCAGATGGGCTATACCGCCACCTGGGCCGGCCTGGCGGTGGCGCCGATCGGCATCCTGCCGGTGCTGATGTCACCGTTTGTGGGCAAGTACGCGCACAAGTTCGACCTGCGCCTGCTGGCAGGCCTGGCGTTCCTGGCGATTGGCCTGAGCTGCTTTATGCGCGCGGGCTTCACCAATGAGGTGGACTTCACCCACATCGCCCTGGTGCAGTTGTTCATGGGCATCGGCGTGGCGCTGTTCTTCATGCCGACCTTGAGCATCCTGATGTCCGACCTGCCACCGCATCAGATTGCCGACGGCGCTGGTCTTGCGACCTTTCTGCGGACCCTGGGCGGCAGTTTTGCGGCCTCGTTGACCACCTGGATCTGGATTCGCCGGGCAGACCAGCACCATGCGTACATGAGCGAGAACATGACCACCTATGACTCCGCCACCCGCGACGCGCTGCAGGCGCTCGGTGGGGCAGGGCACAAGGCCTACGCGCAACTGGACCAGATCCTCACCAGCCAGGCGTACATGATGTCCACCGTGGATTACTTCACGTTGCTGGGGTGGATGTTCATGGGGTTGATGCTGCTGGTGTGGCTGGCGAAGCCGCCGTTTGGTGCCAAGGCAGGGCCGGAAGCGTCCGGCCACTGATTGGCAAAGACTGAAATGCAATCAATTGTGGGAGGGGGCTTGCCCCCTCCCACATTTTGATCTCTGTTCACATTGGATCAGTGGGATTCGAGGATCAGGCGCCAGGCAACGCCAACTGCGGATTGACGAAGTCAAACGCCGCCAACTGAAAGCCTTGCTCATCTGCCTGCAACGCCCAGCCCTGCTTGTCCCAATCCCCCAGCACAATGCGCTTGGCCGCCTGGTCGCCAATCTGCAACTTGTGGATCGCCGGGCGGTGCGTATGGCCGTGGACCAGGGTGCGCACGCCGAACTGCTGCATCACCCGCGGCACTTCCTCGGGCGTGACATCGACAATGTCGTTGGCCTTCATGCGCGTTTGCGCACGGCTTTCACTGCGCAGCTTGCGCGCCAGCCGATGGCGGGTGCGCAACGGCAAGTGACGCAGGATAAACAGCACAATCGGGTTACGCAGGATGCGCCGCAGCTTCATATAGCCAAGGTCGCGGGTGCAGAGGCTGTCGCCGTGCATCAACAGCACGGGTTCGCCTGCGAGCTGCACGACACTCGGATCCTTGAGCAACGTGGCGCCTGCCGCTTTGCAGAACGCTTTGCCGAGCAGGAAGTCGCGGTTGCCATGCATGATAAAAATCGGGGTACCGCTGTCGCTCAGCTCGCGCAGAGCCTCGCAGATCGAACGCTGGAAGGGCGTCATCCCATCGTCGCCAATCCAGGCTTCAAAGAAGTCCCCCAGAATGTACAACGCCTGGGCGCCACGGGCGCGGGTGTGGAGCAGATCCAGAAACGCCCGGGTAATGTCCGGGCGTTCCTCTTCCAGATGCAAATCTGAAATCAGTAATATCACTCAACGATCTCGGCTTTCTCGACGATCACGTCTTCGACCGGAACGTCCTGGTGACCGGCCTTGGAGGTGGTCGACACGCCTTTGATCTTGTCGACAACGTCCTGGCCTTCGGTGACTTTACCGAACACGGCGTAGCCCCAGCCCTGTACGTTCTTGCCGCTGTGGTTCAGGAAGGCGTTGTCGGCCACGTTGATGAAGAACTGCGCGGAGGCCGAATGCGGCTCCATGGTACGGGCCATGGCGACGGTGTACTTGTCGTTGGAAAGGCCGTTGTCCGCTTCGTTCTGGATGCTTGGGCGCTTGTCTTTCTTTTCTTTCATGCCCGGCTCGAAACCGCCGCCCTGGACCATGAAGTTACCGATGACACGGTGGAAAACCGTGTTTTCGTAGTGGCCGGCCTTAACGTACTCGATGAAGTTGGCGACGGTGATCGGCGCTTTCTCGGCGTTCAGCTCGATGACGATGTCACCGTGGTTGGTGGTCAGTTTGACTTGGGTCATGTTCACTACTCTTTTCAGGGAATTCGTGGGTTTGGACGCCTGGGGCGCCTTACCTGTCTGGCTAAACGGCGGCCAAGGCGCGCAGTTTAGCGTGCCCGGCAGGAATTTCGAGGTGGTTTTTTACCGCCCGGTTAATTAAAGCAGCAGTTTTTGGTCGTGACCTGTCAGTGTCTTGACAGCATCAGCTATGATATCGCCTTTGTTTTATCTGGCCCCAACCGGCCACGAACCTGTCTGTTCAAGGATCCTATGAGCAAGCCCACTGTCGACCCTACCTCGAATTCCAAGGCCGGACCTGCCGTCCCGGTCAATTTCCTGCGCCCGATCATCCAGGCGGACCTGGATTCGGGCAAGCACACGCAGATCGTCACCCGCTTCCCGCCAGAGCCCAACGGCTACCTGCACATCGGTCACGCCAAGTCGATCTGTGTGAACTTCGGCCTGGCCCAGGAGTTCGGTGGCGTCACGCACCTGCGTTTCGACGACACCAACCCGGCCAAGGAAGACCAGGAATACATCGACGCCATCGAAAGCGACATCAAGTGGCTGGGCTTCGAGTGGTCCGGTGAAGTGCGCTATGCCTCCAAGTACTTCGACCAGCTGTTCGACTGGGCCGTCGAGCTGATCAAGGCCGGCAAGGCCTACGTCGACGACCTCACTCCGGAGCAGGCCAAGGAGTACCGTGGCACGCTGACCGAACCGGGCAAGAACAGCCCGTTCCGCGACCGTTCGGTAGAAGAGAACCTCGACTGGTTCGCCCGCATGCGCGCCGGTGAGTTCCCGGACGGCGCCCGCGTGCTGCGCGCCAAGATCGACATGGCCTCGCCGAACATGAACCTGCGCGACCCGATCATGTACCGCATCCGCCACGCCCACCACCACCAGACCGGCGACAAGTGGTGCATCTACCCTAACTACGACTTCACCCACGGCCAGTCGGACGCCATCGAAGGCATCACCCACTCCATCTGCACCCTGGAGTTCGAGAGCCATCGCCCGCTGTACGAGTGGTTCCTGGACAGCCTGCCGGTACCGGCGCACCCGCGTCAGTACGAATTCAGCCGCCTGAACCTCAACTACACCATCACCAGCAAGCGCAAGCTCAAGCAACTGGTGGATGAAAAGCACGTCAATGGCTGGGACGACCCACGCATGTCGACCCTGTCGGGCTTCCGCCGCCGCGGCTACACCCCGGCGTCGATCCGCAACTTCTGCGAGATGGTCGGCACCAACCGCTCCGACGGTGTGGTCGACTACGGCATGCTCGAGTTCAGCATCCGCCAGGACCTCGACGCGAACGCGCCGCGCGCCATGTGCGTGCTGCGTCCTTTGAAAGTCGTGATTACCAACTACCCGGAAGACAAGGTCGACCACCTCGAACTGCCGCGTCATCCGCAGAACGAAGCACTGGGCGTGCGCAAGCTGCCGTTTTCGCGTGAAATCTACATCGACCGCGATGACTTCATGGAAGAGCCGCCAAAAGGCTATAAGCGCCTGGAGCCGAACGGCGAAGTGCGCCTGCGCGGCAGCTACGTGATCCGTGCCGACGAAGCGATCAAGGACGCCGATGGCAACATCGTCGAACTGCGTTGCTCTTACGACCCGGAAACCCTGGGCAAAAACCCTGAAGGCCGCAAGGTCAAGGGCGTGATCCACTGGGTGCCGGCCGCTGCCAGCATCGAGTGCGAAGTGCGCCTGTACGATCGTCTGTTCCGTTCGCCGAACCCTGAGAAGGCCGAAGACAGCGCCAGTTTCCTCGACAACATCAACCCAGACTCCCTGCAAGTTCTCACCGGTTGTCGTGCCGAACCCTCTTTGGGCGACGCACAGCCGGAAGACCGTTTCCAGTTCGAGCGCGAAGGCTACTTCTGCGCGGATATCAAGGACTCGAAACCTGGTCAGCCGGTATTCAACCGTACCGTGACCTTGCGTGATTCGTGGGGCCAGTGATTCTGTTTTAAGGAACTGTCGTGCTAACGATCTACAACACACTCAGCAAGACCAAAGAAGTCTTCAAGCCGCTGGATGGCAACAAGGTGCGCATGTACGTGTGCGGCATGACCGTGTACGACTACTGCCACATCGGCCACGGCCGCAGCATGGTTGCCTTCGACCTGGTGACCCGCTGGTTGCGTTTCAGCGGCTATGACTTGACCTATGTGCGCAACATCACCGACATCGACGACAAGATCATCAACCGCGCCAATGAAAACGGCGAGTCGTTCGACGCGCTGACCGAGCGCATGATCGCCGCCATGCACGAGGACGAGGCGCGCCTCAACATCCTCAAGCCGGACATGGAACCGCGTGCCACGGACCACATCCCTGGCATGCACGCGATGATCCAGACCCTGATCGACAAGGGTTACGCCTACGCTCCAGGCAACGGCGACGTGTACTACCGCGTCGCCAAGTTCATGGGCTATGGCAAGCTGTCGCGCAAGAAAATCGAAGACCTGCGCATTGGCGCGCGTATCGAAGTCGACGAGGCCAAGCAGGATCCGCTCGACTTCGTGCTGTGGAAAGGCACCAAGCCCGGCGAGCCGAGCTGGGAATCGCCGTGGGGCGCCGGGCGTCCGGGCTGGCACATCGAGTGCTCGGTGATGTCCACCTGCTGCCTGGGTGAGACCTTCGACATTCATGGCGGCGGCAGCGACCTCGAGTTCCCGCACCACGAAAACGAAATCGCCCAGAGCGAAGCCGCCACCGGCAAGACCTACGCCAACGCCTGGATGCACTGCGGCATGATCCGCATCAATGGCGAGAAGATGTCCAAGTCCTTGAACAACTTCTTCACCATCCGCGACGTACTGGAAAAGTACCACCCGGAAGTGGTGCGTTACCTGCTGGTGTCCAGCCACTACCGCAGCGCCATCAACTACTCGGAAGACAACCTCAAGGACGCCAAGGGCGCCCTGGAGCGGTTCTACCACGCGTTGAAAGGCTTGCCCGCCGTTGCACCGGCGGGCGGCGAAGCGTTCGTGGCACGGTTCACCGAAGTCATGAACGACGATTTCGGCACCCCCGAAGCCTGCGCCGTGCTGTTCGAGATGGTGCGCGAGATCAACCGGTTGCGTGAGACTGATCTCGACGCGGCAGCGGGTCTGGCGGCGCGCCTGAAAGAACTGGCGAGCGTGCTGGGTGTGTTGCAGATGGAAGCCGACGACTTCCTGCAAGCCGGCGCTGAAGGGCGTGTGGATGCGGCTGAGGTCGATGCGCTGATCCAGGCGCGTTTGGCGGCTCGTGCCAGTAAAGACTGGGCGGAGTCCGACCGTATCCGTGACCAACTGACCGCGATGGGTGTGGTGTTGGAAGATGGGAAGGGCGGGACGACGTGGCGGTTGGCTGATCAGGCCTGATTGGCAAACGCCGGATGAAAAACGCCCCGACTGGTTCGGGGCGTTTTTTTGCGTACCGTTTTAGTGAGCGGCTCACCCGGTTCAGTGTGGGAGGGGGCTTGCTCCCGATAACAGTGGACCAGTCAGCTCATCTGTAGCTGGCCCACCGCCATCGGGAGCAAGCCTCTCCCACATTTTTTACTGTGTCAGCTTCATAAATCAGCGGCGGCTGCTGACCTCAGCCGGTACATCATCACCGGCCATGCGCTTGCGAAACAGCGCCGTACGCGCCAGCAGCAACGTGGTCACCGGCACGGTGATCGCCAACAAAATCGGTATCAACCACCCGTGCAACACCGGCCCGGACTTGAGCACCGAAAAGTAGATGATCGACGCCAACGCCACGCACCACGCGCCCAGCGTCGAGGCCAGTGCAGGCGGGTGCATGCGCTGGAAGAAGTCTTTCATGCGCAGCAAGCCAATCGCGCCGATCAGTGCGAACACGCTGCTCAACACCAGCAGGACCGCGACGACGATTTCCATCCATAACGGCATCATTCAATTACCTCCCCACGCAGCAGGAATTTCGCCAGGGCAAACGAGCCCACGAAGCCGAACAGCGCAATCAGCAGCGCCGCTTCAAAGTAGGTGTCACTGGCATAACGAATACCGAGCACCAGCATCATCAGCATCGCCAGGATGTACAGATAGTCCAGCGCCAGTACCCGGTCTTGAGCTGAAGGGCCTTTGAACAGGCGGATTAACGTCAGCACCATGGCCAGTGAGAACAGGAACAGGCTGAACAGGATCGCATTGGAGAGCAGGGGGCTCATTCGAAGATCTCCATCAATGGCCGCTCGTAGGCGCTTTTGAAGTGTTCGATAAACGCCGCTTCATCCTCCAGGTCGAACACGTGCAGCAGCAGGATGCTGCGGTCCAGCGCCAGTTCCGACCAGATGGTGCCGGGGACCACGGTGGTGATCATCGACAGGGCGGCGAGGCCGTTGGGGTCGCGCAGGTTCAGGGGGATTTTGACGAAGTGCGAACGCGGTGGGCGTGAACCGCACATCAGCACGCCCCAGGCCACTTGCAGGTTGGAGACGATCACATCGCGGCCGACCACGAAGAACAGGCGGATGATCACGCCGGGGCGGCGGACGCGGATCGGCAGCGGGCGCAGCGGCGCCATCAGCAGCGGTGCGAGAAAGCCCAGCAGCGCGCCCAGCAGCAGGTTGCCGGGGCTGACGGACAGGTTCAGCACCAGCCACAGCAACCACAATGCCAGCGACAACCACGGGGCAGGCAACAGGCGCTTCATGGTTGCACCTCCAGGGCGGCGGTCTTGGCTTCGGGGCTTGGAACCGGGCGGGTCGCCATCACCGCCATGACGTAGTTCTCCGGATTGTTCAGGCTCTGGGCAGTAGCCTGGGTGTAGCGCATCAGCGGCTCGGCCTTGAAGGTCAGCAGGATGCTCAGGCCCAGCAGGAAGAAGATCGGCACGCATTCATAGCGGCGCAGCAAGGGCGATGGGCGCTCTTCCGGGGTCCAGAAACGCTGGATGCCCAGGCGGGCGAAAGCGATCAGCGAGGCCAGGCCAGAGAGGATCAACAGCGCCACCAGGCCCCAGGCCGCAGGACGAACAGGTTCATCCACACTGACGCCCAGGCCCAGAGGATTAACCAGCGCACTCAACAGGCTGAGCTTGCCGATAAACCCGGACAGCGGCGGCATGCCGATAATCAGCAGGGCGCAGGCGACAAAGCTCAAGCCAAGGAAGGCCATGGTCCACGGGATTACCTGGCCGACCACGGCTTTCTGCTCGTCATCCAGGTTGACGCCAGGGCGCGGATGCAGGGATTCCATGGCCTTGGGCAGTGCGTCGATCTCTTCATCCAGCGGCAGGTCGTTGGCCGAGCGCGAACGTTCGATCAATTCGGCCAGCAGGAACAGCGCGCTCAACGCCAGCGTGGAGCTGACCAGATAGAACAGCGCTCCGGCGGTCAGGCTTGGCTGGGCGAAACCAACGGCCGACAGCAGGATCCCGGCCGAGACCAGGATGCTCAAGCTGGCCATGCGCTCCAGTCGCTGCGCCGCCAGCATTGCCAGCGCCGCGCAGATGATCGTGGCCATGCCGCCGTACACCAGCCAGTCGCCGCCGAACAATGCCGACGCGCCGGCCTGGCCGGAGAACAGCAGGGTCCACAGGCGCAGCACGGTGTACACGCCGACCTTGGTCATGATCGCGAACATCGCCGCCACCGGCGCACTGGCCGAGGAGTAGGCGGGGGCCAGCCAGAAGTTCAGCGGCCACATGCCGGCCTTGGCCAGGAATGCGGTGGCGAGGATCGCCGCACCGGCATGCAGCAGGCCGCGATCGGCCTCGGGCACGAGTGGGATTTTCAGCGCCAGATCAGCGAAATTCAGCGTACCGGTGACGCCGTAGATCATCGCCGCGCCAATCAGGAACAACGACGACGCCAGCAGGTTGATCGCGATGTAATGCAGGCCCGACGACACCCGCGCCCGGCCCGAGCCGTGCAGCATCAAGCCGTAGGACGCCGCCAGCAGCACCTCGAAGAACACGAACAGGTTGAACAGGTCCGCCGTGAGGAACGCGCCGTACAGGCCCATCATCTGGATCTGGAACAGCGCATGGAAACTGGTGCCGGCACGGTCCCAACGGGCCATGGCGAACAGCAGCGCACTCACGCCGATGATCCCGGTGAGCACCAGCATCAATGCCGAGAGTTGGTCCACCACCAGCACGATACCGAACGGCACCTGCCAGTTGCCCGGCAGGTAGACGCCAATCGAGCCGGGGCCACCTTGTTGCGTCCAGTACAGCAGCAAAACGGCAATGCCCAGACCGATCAGGCTGGAGAACAGATTGATCTTGGCTTTGAGCGGGCGGCGTTTTTCACCGAGCATCAGCATCAGCGCGGCGGTGAGCAACGGCAGCAGGATGGGGGCGACGATCAGTTGGTTGACCCAATTCATTCCTTGGGCTCCCGGCCGTCCACATGGTCAGTGCCGGTCAGGCCCCGTGACGCCAGCAGCACCACCAGGAACAGCGCAGTCATGGCGAAGCTGATCACGATGGCCGTGAGCACCAGGGCCTGGGGCAGGGGGTCGGTGTAGTTGAGCAGGTCTTGCGGCACGCCGTCCTTGATGATTGGCTCCTTGCCGATAAACAGGCTGCCCATGCTGAAAATGAACAGGTTGACCCCGTAGGACAGCAGGCAAAGGCCCATCACCACCTGGAACGTCCGTGGCCGCAGGATCAACCAGACGCCGGAGGCCGCCAGGACCCCAATGGCAATTGCGATGACTTCTTCCATCAGGCGGCTCCTTCGGTGGCGGCGACTACTTTGGCCTGGTTGCTCGGTTTATGCGCACGCACCGACTGGTGGCCGAGGGCGGTGAGCATCAGCAGCGTCGAGCCGACGACCATGGCGTACACGCCGACGTCGAAGAACAACGCGCTGGCGATATGAATATCGCCCAGCAGCGGCAGGCTGAAATGCCAAGTGTGGGTGGTGAGGAACGGGTAGCCGACAAACAACGCGCCGATCCCGGTCAGCGTCGCCGAGAACAGGCCGAAGCCCATCCAGCGCATCGGCCGCAGGCTCATCTGCGCCTCGACCCATTGGGTGCCGGCGACCATGTATTGCAGGATAAACGCCACCGACATCACCAGGCCCGCGACAAACCCGCCGCCCGGTTGGTTGTGGCCGCGCATGAACAGGTAGAACGACACCACCAGCGCAATCGGCAGCAGCAGGCGCACCAGCACCGCCGGCACCATCATGAAGCCTAGTGCGGTGTCGCTGGCCTGGCGCGGGTTGACCAGGTCGGTGGCCACGTCGGGTGCCAACTGCCGCTGTTGCGAGGGCAGTTGCATACTTTCCTTGGACGGGCGGAAGCGCCGCAGCAGGGCGTAGACGGTCAGCGCCACGGCGCCGAGTACGGTGATTTCGCCGAGGGTATCGAAGCCACGGAAGTCCACCAGCATCACGTTCACCACATTGCTGCCACCCCCTTCGGGCAGGGCGCGGCTCAAGTAGAACGAGGAAATATCGTTGGGCGTCTGGCGCGTCAGCATCGCGTAGGACAGCAACGCCATCCCGCCGCCCACCACGGTGGACAGCAGGAAGTCGCGCAGACGACGGATGCGGGCCTTGCGCAGCGAACCGGGCAGTGGCGATACCTCTTCGATCCGCCGAGGCAGCCAGCGCAGGCCCAGCAGGATCAGCACGGTGGTGACGACTTCTACCACCAACTGCGTCAGCGCCAGGTCCGGTGCCGAGAACCACACGAAGGTGATGCAGGTCATCAGGCCGCACACGCTGACCATGGTCAGGGCCGCGAGCCGGTGATACTTGGCTTGCCAGGCGGCGCCCAGGGCACAGGCGATCGCCAGCAGCCACAGGGTGACGAACACGATGGAGCCCGGGATCTTCGGCCGGTCGCCCCAGGTAAGGCCGCTGTTGATCATCGGGATCATGGCGCCGATCACTGCGACGATCACCAACAGGAACAATTGGGTCTGGAGGCGCTTGGTGCTGATGCGTTTCTCGATCCTGCGCACGCCGCGCATCATCACCACCAGGCTGCGCTCGAAGCCGCGCTTGCCGTTGAAGTAGCTGATGACCGGCGGGTACTTGAAGCGGCCGCGCTTGAGTTGTTTGCGCAACAGCAGGTAGAGCACCACGCCACCGGACATGGCCACCAGGCTCATGATCATCGGCGCATTCCAGCCATGCCAGATCGCCAGGCTATATTCCGGCAGCACGCCGCCGACCACCGGCAGCGCTGCGGCCGCGAGGATCGAACCGACCACCTGAGCTGGGAAGATCCCCACCAGCAGGCAGGTGAATACCAGCAGCTCAACCGGGGCGCGCATCCAGCGCGGGGGTTCGTGAGGCGTGTGGGGTAAGTCGGTGGCGGGCGGGCCGAAGAACACATCCACGGTAAAGCGCAGGGCGTAGGCCACGCTGAACGTACCGGCGATGGTTGCGATCAACGGCAGGGCGAACTCCACCCAGGCGGTCGAGGTAATGAACACGGTTTCGGCGAAGAACATCTCTTTTGACAGGAAACCATTGAGCAATGGCACGCCCGCCATGGATGCGCTGGCCACCATCGCCAAGGTCGCGGTAAACGGGATCAACCGCACCAGCCCGCTGAGTTTGCGGATGTCCCGCGTGCCGCTTTCGTGGTCGATGATGCCTGCCGCCATAAACAGCGAGGCCTTGAAAGTGGCGTGATTGAGGATGTGGAACACGGCGGCGACAGCGGCCAGCGGGCTGTTGAGGCCCAGCAGCAGGGTGATCAGCCCGAGGTGGCTGATGGTGGAATAGGCTAAAAGGCCTTTGAGATCATTCTGGAACATGGCGCAGTAAGCGCCGAGAAGGAGGGTGAGCGCGCCGGCACCGCCGACGATCCAGAACCATTCTTCGCTGCCGGACAGCGACGGCCACAGGCGGGCCAGCAGGAACACGCCGGCTTTCACCATCGTCGCCGAGTGCAGATAGGCTGACACCGGGGTCGGTGCGGCCATGGCATGGGGCAGCCAGAAGTGGAACGGGAACTGCGCGCTTTTGCTCAGCGCGCCGATCAGCACCAGGGCGAGCATCACCGGGTACAGCGAATGCGCGCGAATCTGGTCGCCGGCGGCCAGCACCCGATCCAGGTCATAGCTGCCGACGATATGCCCCAGCAGCATCACCCCGGCCAGCAGGCACAAGCCGCCCGCGCCGGTGACCATCAACGCCATGTACGCACCACGACGCGCATCGGCGCGGTGGTGCCAGTAGCCGATCAACAGGAACGAGAACAGGCTGGTCAGTTCCCAGAAGAACACGATCTGGATCAGGTTGCCGGAAATCACCAGCCCGAGCATCGCGCCCATAAAGGCCAGGAAAAATGCGAAGAAACGCGGCACCGGATCGTCCGGTGACATGTAGTAGCGCGCATACAGAGACACCAGCGCGCCGATGCCGAGCACCAGCATCGAGAACAGCCAGGCAAACCCATCCATGCGCAGCACGAAGTTCAGCCCAAGGCTGGGCAACCACATGAATTCTTCGCGGATCACGCCACCGTGGGCGATCTGGGGGTAGAGCAGGGCGACTTGAACGGTTCCCACCAGGGCCACAAGGCCAGCCAGCAGGGATTCGGTGTTACGTGCATTGTGCGGCAGCAAGGCCGCTAGACAGCTGCCAATGAACGGCAGAAGCAGTAGAACTATCAGGGACATAGGCTTCTAATCTGCGGGAGTTTGGGATGCATCATACGTGCCGCTTTCACGATCACCAAACGGCAAGATGTGGCAGGATCCTACAAGATAGGTCGAATAATCCCATTTGGCAGTGTTTCGGACCCTAGCCCTGTTGCTCCTGTTCCCTCGCATCCTGCAGCTCGATGGCTTTTTGCCCTTTTGTCTTCATCTCACTCACAATCACCGCCACCACGATCAATGCCGCCCCCAGCATCGCAATCGGCGGGAACCGCTCGCCGGCGATACGCCCGACTACGCCTGCCCACACCGGCTCACCGGCATAGATCAACGTGGCTCGCGTCGGCGAAACACTCTGCTGCGCCCAGTTCATCGCGACCTGGATCACCGCACTGGTCAGGCCCAGGCCCACCGCGCTGAACAGCAGCAGCCACGAGAACCCTGGCAACGCTTCGCCCATGGGCACCACCATCAGGAACGACAGCAGCGACGCCGTCGCCAGTTGCACCACCGTCACCCGGCGTACGTCCACTTGCCCGGCGAACGCACTGATCAGGATGATCTCTGCCGCTATCGCCACGGCACCGATCAGGGTGGCGATTTCACCTGGGCTGAAATTCAGCGAAGCCCCCGCCGGTCCGGTCAACAACATCAACCCGGCAAACGCCAGCATGATGCCAATGCTCGGCATCAACCCCGGGCGACGGCCCAGCACCAGCCATTGCAGCAGCGGCACAAACGGCACATACAGTGCAGTGATGAACGCCGACTGGCTGCTCAAGATCGTCTGCAGGCCAATGGTCTGCAAGCCGTAGCCGAACATGATCGCCACGCCGATGAACACGCCCGCCTTCAATTCGAACAACGTCAGGTCGCGTAGGGTACGCAAGGAAAAGAACCCGACCACAATCGCCGCCGCCGCAAAGCGCAGGCCCACGAAAAACATCGGCCCGCTCACGGTCATGGCATGCTGAACCAGCAAAAAAGTGCCGCCCCAAATCATGGTGATAAACACCAGGATGCATTCGGCTTTGCTGAAGCGGTTGAAACGCGAAGGGGAGGTCGGGGCAGTCATGGCGGCTCTGGTCTTGCATGGGAAAGGCACGGACCGCACAATGCGCCGCACGCTGGGCAGTATACTGCGCACACCCACCCAATGAGCAATATAGTGCACAAAGAAAATCCACAACGGGCCTCGGTCCTGCAGCACGTCAGCCAGAACGTTCGTCGCCTGCGCCATGCCGCCGACCTGAGCCAGACCGCGCTCTCGGAAAAGTCCGGGGTCAGCCGGCGCATGCTCGTTGCCATCGAGGCGGGGGAGAAGAACGTCAGCCTGTCCACCCTCGATCGCGTGGCCGAAGCATTGGATGTGGCGTTCAGCGACCTGATCCAGGCGCCGGATGTGCGCGATCACAGCCGCATCAATGAACTGGCCTGGGCGGGTGAGATTCCCGGCAGCAAGGCGGTGTTGCTCGCCAGGGCTCACGCCCGGCGCGAAGTCGAGCTGTGGGAAATGCGTCTGGAGCCGGGGGACCGCTACAGCCCCGAGCCGGACCCGGAAGGTTGGAGCGTGCAGGTGTTCGTATTCGAAGGCAGCTTGACGTTGGTGGTGGGCGAGCAGGAAAACGCCATCAATGCCGGCGAATTCTTCATGTTTCCCAGCCACCAGCCTCATTCTTATCGCAACTCAGAGGGTGGGGTAGTGCGGTTCGTGAGAAATATAGTGATCTGATGATCAGTGTTATTTATGCCTGTCAACTGTCAGGTTTCACAGCTTACATTCTTTGGAGAGGGGACTAGAGTCGGTGTTGCCACTCAATAAAGTCGATTCATGCTAAACCAGTGAATGTTGGGTGGTTTTATCACCTCATGGAGGAAATACTGATGAAATCAAAACACCTACTCAGGGAGCAGCTGTTACCCGCTCCAGAAATAAGACCCTCTGATGGCAAGACTGTGAAGTACAGCGAGGTGACCGGTGGCAAAGGTCGGATTGTTATTCCGCAGTATCCAGGGATATCGGTAGGGCATAAGGTTTACTGGAGTGTGAAAGGAAACGGTACTGCATCTTCCTGGTTTGAGGTTGAGAAGTTGGAGCCCTGTTATGAGGCTGTTTTAAAGTTTGATATCGTATTCCTTACGGAGTCCGTCGTTGCCAGTTATTTTGTTATGCTCAATGATGAAGTACTGGGTTACTCTGATGAGAATACATATAGCGTGTCGAGATGATCTTGGATTGCTATAGGCTCCAGTGGTGCCAATACTCAGGGCCATCGCCCTGAGTATTAAAGTTGGGTATCGAATGAGTCGGAACAAGATCGTAGCCGGTGCAAGTGCTTACGGCGCCACACTATTGGGATAATTTTTTCTCGGCTTGACCGCCTAGCCCCGTATTTCTTTCGAATATCTGGTTTATTGAAAGTCCCGCTTTAACTCCGATATGCCATCCCTCAACGGCCAGCCACCAGCCCCATGCCTATCGCAGTGACGGCGACGTCGCCGTGCGCTTTGTGCGCAATGTGGTGATCTAACTGTTTGCCAGCCAACAGTGGATGGACACTTTGCTGGTTTGAAACGGCGGTTGTCCGCCTGTTTACCCAGCAACCGCCTGATTTTACTGACGATTAAATTCAGGCACGACTCCTGCAAACACTCCAGTATCCCATCGGAGCCTGGAGTCGGCCCATGTCTGCCCACCCTCAACAACCTGCCCATATCATCCGCTCGGACGCGGAGGCCATCGAGGTCGCCAAGCGCCTGGCCCAACGCTTTGCCGTCGACGCCAGCGAGCGTGACCGTGAGCGTCGCCTGCCCGTTGCCGAACTTGACGAATTTTCCGCCAGCGGCCTGTGGGGTATCACCGTTCCCAAGGCCTATGGCGGCGCCGAGGTGTCCTATGTGACGGTGGCCGAGGTGATCAAGTTGATCTCCGCCGCCGACCCGTCCCTGGGGCAAATCCCGCAGAACCACCTGGGTGTGGTGGACATCCTCTTGCAAACCGCCACCGAGGAACAAAAGCGTCACTACTTCGGCAAGGTCCTGGCGGGTTATCGCTTCGGTAACGCCTTCTCCGAGGCCAAGAGCAAAAACGCCGGCACCTTCGATACGCAGATCCGCTTTCACGGCCACACCGCGCAAATCAACGGCGAGAAGTTCTACTGCACCGGCGCGTTGTTCGCGCATATCGTGCCCACCGTGGGTAATAACGAAAAGGGTCAGGCGTTCATCGGCCTCGTCGAGCGTGATGCGCCAGGCCTTACCGTCATCGACAACTGGGACGGCTTTGGCCAGCGCACCACCGCCAGCGGCGGCGTGACCCTCGACGGCGTGACCGTGCCCTTGAGCGCGGTGATTCCCGCCCACCTGGCGTTTGACCAACCCACGGCCGATGGGCCGATTTCGCAAATCATCCAGGCTGCTGTCGACACCGGCATTGCCCTCGGCGCCCTTGAGCAGGCAAAAATTTTCGCGCGCCAGGCCCGTCCGTGGATCGACAGCCAGCAGGATCACGGTTGGCAGGACCCGTTCACCATCGCCGCCATCGGCGACCTGGAATGGCGTGTGCACGGCACCGAAGCGATCCTCGCCAAGGCCGGTCTGGCCGTCGACCGGGCCCTCGCCGAACCGAATGAAGACACCGTCGCCCAGGCCTCGCTGGTCGTCGCCCAGGCCAAGGTCCTGTCGGCCGAAACCGCTTTGCTCGCCAGCAGCAAACTCTTCGAACTGGCCGGTACCCGCTCGGTCACCGCCAAGCACAACCTCGACCGCTTCTGGCGCAACGCGCGGACCCACACCCTGCACGACCCGGCCCGCTGGAAATACCACCTGATCGGCAATTACGTGCTTAACGGCGTCAAGCCTGCGCGCCACGCCTGGAACTGAGGAGCCTTATCCATGACTGCCCTGAATCAAGCGCGCCAATTGCTGGAAAGCACCCGACGCATTGTCGAAAAAAGCGACGACCCCTACGTGATCAGCCGCTTCGGCGATTGGCAGATTCGCGTGGATGTAGCGGCCGTCTTGTTTGAACGCGCCGAAACCGATCCAAGCCCGGTCGCCGTCACCGAAGCGCAGATCGCCGCCGCCGAAGCCTTGCTCTTTGCCAGCAACACCGAATTCGAACTGACCGGCCAACGCACCGCGCTGCCACCGACCCTGGATGATCCGTTGCGCTGGAAATACCAGGTCGTCGGCAACTACCACCTCAACGGAGTGCTGTGATGTCCCGTGAAATCCGCTTGAACGCCTTCGACATGAACTGTGTCGGCCACCAATCGCCGGGCCTGTGGGCGCATCCGCGTGATCGCTCGTGGCAGTACAAGGACCTTGAGTACTGGACCGACCTGGCGAAGATTCTTGAGCGCGGCAAGTTCGACGGCCTGTTTATCGCCGACGTGCTGGGCATCTACGACGTGTACAACGGCAATGGTGACGCGGCGATTCGCCAGGCGACCCAGGTGCCGGTCAACGATCCGTTGTCGCTGATCGCGCCCATGGCGCTGGTCACCGAGCACCTGGGTTTTGGCCTGACCGCGTCGCTGTCGTTCGAGCACCCGTATCCGTTTGCCCGCCGTCTCTCGACCCTCGACCACCTGACCAAGGGCCGCATCGGCTGGAACATCGTCACCTCCTACCTGGAAAGCGGCGCCAAGAACCTTGGCCAGAAAGCCCAGACCGAACACGACGCACGCTACGACTACGCCGAGGAATACCTGGAGGTCTGCTACAAGCTCTGGGAGGGCAGTTGGGAAGAGGGCGCGGTACTGCGCGACCGCGAACGTCGGATTTTCAGCGACCCGAGCAAGATCCACGAAATTCGCCACGTCGGTAAACATTTCCAGGTGCCCGGCATCCACCTGTGCGAACCCTCGCCGCAGCGCACGCCGGTGCTGTACCAGGCCGGTGCCTCCAGCCGTGGCAAGCAGTTCGCCGCCGAGCAGGCCGAATGCGTGTTCGTTGCCGCGCCGTCCAAGGTGCTGCTGAGAAAGACCGTCGCCGACATCCGCCGCCGTGCGGCCGAGGCCGGGCGCGACCCGAAGAAAATCCTGATCTTCAACTTGCAGACGGTGATCGTCGATGAGACCGACGCCAAGGCCAAGGCCAAGTTTGACGAGTACAAATCCTACGTCAGCTATGAAGGCGCGATGGCGCTGATCTCCGGCTGGACCGGGATCGATTTCAGTCAGTTCAAGCCGGATGAACCGCTCAAGCACGTGCACACCAATGCGATTCAATCGGCGGTGGAAGCTTTCTCCACGGCGGATCCGAACAAGGTCTGGACGCCCAACGAACTGGCCGATTGGGTCGGTATCGGCGGCTTTGGCCCACTGTTCGTCGGTGGCCCGGAAACCGTGGCGGACCTGTTGCAGGAGTGGGTCGAAGAGACTGACGTCGACGGCTTCAACCTCGCCTATGCACTGACCCACGAAACCTTTATCGACGCCGTCGAGTGGCTGGTGCCGGAATTGCAGAAGCGTGGCGTGTACAAGACCGAATACGCCCAGGGCACGTTGCGCGAGAAGTTGTTTGGCGACGGTGCAAGGTTGGGCGCGAACCACCCGGGCGCGGGCTACCGCAATTTATTTGGGATACAAAAAACCAATGTGGGAGGGGGCTTGCTCCCGATAGCGGTGGCTCAGTCAAAGGTGTTCTAACTGACCCACCGCCATCGGGAGCAAGTCGAATCGTCGCACCGCCCCTCCCACAGTTGTCCCGTGTCGATCCAAATAATCAAACCAGCGGACCACCGCACGCACACCCCCCAATAGGAGCAACCCCCTATGAGCGTGCACGAACCAACGGCCCTCCTGGAACACCTGCAACACTGGGCACAACTTGCGTGCCGAACGCGCCGAGGTCAGCCGGGGCCTGCTCGAATACGCCGGCGTCGACCCCAGCCAGCGCGTGCGCCAGGGCATGGTGCATGTGCTGGAAGGCCGCCATGTATTCGGCCAGCTCACCGTGGAAGACAACCTGCGCAGCGGCGGCTTTGTGCGGCGCCTGAGCCGCAAGGCCATGGAGCAAGACCTGGAGCGCATCTACGCCTGGTTCCCCCGGCTCAAGACCAAACGTCACACCCGCGCCGGCCTGACGTCCGGCGGCGAGCAGCAAATGGTCGCCATTGGCCGCGCATTGATGACCCATCCTACTTTGGTACTGCTCGACGAGCCGTCCATGGGTTTGGCGCCTATGATCGTGCAGGAGATCTTCGAGATCATCGCGCAGCTCAACCGCGAGCAGCAGGTGAGCTTCCTGATCGCCGAGCAGAACATCCACGTCGCGCTCAACTATGCGTCCCAGGGCTACGTGCTGGATACTGGGCGCGTGGCCTTGAGTGGCAGCGCCGCCGAGCTGTTGGCGCGGGGCGATTTGCACGATATTTATCTGGGTAAACAGTAAAGGCGAATGTGCATGACTGAATCCCTCCGCAACGCTGATGTCCTGATCATCGGCGGCGGCCTGAGCGGCACGATGCTGGCGGTGCAACTGCTGCGCCTGCCTGGGCAGCGCCGGATCCTGGTGATCGAACCGCGCGCCGAACTCGGGCGTGGCGAGGCCTACAGCGCCGTCGAACTGGGCCACACCCTGAACGGCAATGCCGCGCGCATGAGCGTCGACCCGGACAATGCCGATGACCTGACCCAATGGCTCACCGACTACATCGGCGCCGGCGGTTGGCCCGAGTCGGACCAGCAGCACGTGCCCATCAGCGAACTGTTCCCGCCACGCGGGATTTTTGGCCTGTATGCGCAGCAACGGCTGGCTGAAGCCAAGGCGTTGTCGGCGTCCACCGTCGAGCATATCCGCGCCGAAGTCGTCGACCTGCAAGTTGGCGACGACTCAGTGTTGCTGACCCTCGACAATGGCCAACAACTGCGTGGTGCCCACGCGGTGTTGGCCACCGGCATGTTCCCGGCGGCGCGCACGCCGCAGACCGAATCCAGCGGGTTGAACGCCGCCGCCGTGGACCCCTGGGACGTGCAGGCCATGACCCACCTCGACCCGCAGGCGCCCGTGCTGATCATCGGCTCCGGGTTGACCATGGTGGACGCCGTGGTGTCCCTGGAACAGGCCGGGCACCGTGGGCCCATCGAGGTGTTTTCACGCCACGGTTTGTTGCCCCATGTGCGCCGGCAACCGCCGGGCTGGGACGATTTCCTCGCCGCTGACCACGCCTTGCGCAGCCCGCGGAAACTGCTGCGCGAGGTGCGTCGCCAATGCCGCCTGGCGCTGGCGCAGGGTATCGATTGGCAGGCGCCACTGGACACGGTGCGCGCCCATATCGGGCGTTTGTGGAGCCAGGCCAGCGAGGGCCAGAAACGTCAGTTCGTGCGGCATGTACGGCCCTGGTGGGAAAGCCATCACCACCGCTCGCCGCCGTTGAGTGCGCAGTTGGTGGCAAGGCTGCATGAAGAGGGGCGGTTGCGGATTCGTGCGGCGTCGTTCAAGGGGCTGGAGCCTGCGGGTGAGGGCGTGACCATTCGTTTGCGTTATCGGGGCGAACAGGCGATCACTCAGGTATCGGGCGCAGCGCTGATCAACTCCAGCGGCATCGAATACGACTGGCGCCGCGTGGCCCGGCCGTTGCCGCAGCAGTTGCTCAAGCGCGGGCTGATCACGCCCGGGCCGTTGGCGTTGGGGATTGCGGCGGACACCTCCGGCGCAGTGCTGGATGCCCAGGGCCAGGTCAGCGCGCGATTGTTCGCCATGGGCCCGCCGTTGAGGGGGATGTGGTGGGAGAGCACGGCGGTAACGGATGTTGCCCTTCAGGCCAAGGCATTGGCATCGAAGTTGGCGCATTTCTAAATGTGGGAGGGGATCTCTATTTATCTTGAGGTCTTTACGAAGCCGGGTTTTAGGCCGAACACTTCCACCCCCTGCGGCGTCGATTGCCCGGTGGTCACCTTCACGCGCTCCACCGGCTTATCCATCGTTTCTCGATACTCCACCGTCCTATCCGCCTGGATTGCCTCGCTCGGAATCACCATCGCCTGCGCGTTGTTGTAAGTGACGATGGTCAATCGCGCACTCATCCCCAGCCGCACGCGCTGCAACTGTTGCGGGGTCAGCCTGGGGATCGACAGGGTCACCGGAAACTGCGCGCTGCCCTGGCTGTCGCCGGCAATCGCCAGGCCGCTGACCACGCTCACCGAGCCGCTCAGCCGTTCGCCGTCAAAACCATCGCCCAGCACTTCCACCGCCTGGCCCTGGTGCAACTGGTTGATGTCCAGCTCGGAGACCTTGGCGACGATCTTCAGCCGCTCGATATTGGCCAGGCCGAATAGCACCTGGCCCTGGCTGACCCTGCTGCCGGCCTGAATGGGCGCGTTCGCGTTGCCGCCTTGGGGCGCATTATTGCCGGGCGCGGGCACCACGATGCCGGAGAACGGCGCCTTCACCTCTTTGCCTTCGAGCAGGGTGCGCAAGGCCTCGTATTTCACTGTGGCGTTGGTCAGTTCCATGTCGGCGATCTGGCGGTACTCGCCCTTGCCCTGATCAAGGGCCTGCTGCAGTTCGCTGCGGGCAGAGGCGAGGTCCAGCTGCTGTTGCTGGGTCTGTTGCTTGAGGTCGTCCAGCTCGTTGCGCGGGATGATGCCGCGCTTGAACAGATTTTCGCTTTCGATGAGTTTGCGCTGGGTGTTGCCGGCGGTCATCTCGGCGGTGCGCAGGCTGCGGCGCGCACGGCTGACGGTGGGGCCGCTGTCCCAGTCCTGCATTTCCTGCACGGTGCGCCTTGCCTTGAGCTGGGCGGAGAGGGCGTCGCGCAATTGTACTTCAAGGGTGGCCGGGTCCATGCGCAGCAGGACCTGGCCGGCCTCGACTCGCTGGCCTTGCTCCACCAGGTTGGCCTGCACATTGCCGTCGAACGGCGCGGTGAGGGTGAGGGTGGTGTCGGGTTCGATCTTGCCCACCAGGCCGATCTGGTGCACCAGCGGGTCGGGCTTGACCGCCAGCCATTGCTCGCCGGTGGCAGCCGGGCCTTCGGCCGGGCTGCGCAGGGCCAGCCCGGCGCCCGCCAGCAGCACGATCAATACAGCGCCCAGCAGGCCTTTCTGTTTAATAGTCATTGAGGGCGATTTCCCAACTTTCCAGCGTCATGCCCAGGGTCAAGTCGAGCTGGGTCTGGGCGTTCAAATAAGCGATCAGCGCGTTGAGCTGTGCGTTTTCGGCATTGCGCAGGTCGGTCTCGAAACTCAGCACCTGGAAGTTGGTGGAGCGCCCGGCGCTGAGCTTTTCCCGTTCGATCTCGATCTTGCGCCGCGACAACTCCACCGCGCGCTGGGAGATTTCATACTGGCGCCAGCGGGTGCCGAGGTCGCGCACCACGTCGTTGACGCTGCGCTCCAGTTCCTGGCGGGCGTCGGTGATGCGGATCTCCTGGTCCTCCACGTTGACCCGCGCACGCACTTCGGCCTGGCGTGTGCTGATGTCGCCGATGGGGATCTGCACCTGCACCCCGGCGTAGCTGTCCCAGGTGCGGTTGTTGGTGCTGCCGCCGTCGTTATTGTAGGCGTCGCGTATCTGGTTCGCGCCGGCCACCAGGTCCACCTGCCAGCGCCCGGAGTCCTTGGCGATCACCAGGTTGAGGTCGGCCTGCTGGCTGCCGAGCAGGGCGGCGAGGTATTCCGGTTGCTGGGTCTGCGCCAGATTGAAAGCCTGGCGTTTGTCGATCTGCATGGGTTTGGCCTCCAGGGCTTCGCTGGCGCGAATCGGTGTGGACAGGTCCAGGGCCAGCAGGCGCAGCAGGGCGAGGCGGCTGGTGTCCAGTTGGTTCTGCGCTTCTTCGACGCCCAGTTGCTGGGTGGCGATGTCGGCTTCGGTCTGCACGATTTCGAACTCGGCCATGCGCCCGGCGCTGATCAACGCCTTGTTCACTTCAAGCAGCGTGCCGGAGCGCTTGAGGGCGTCCTGCACGATGCTCAGTTGCTCCTGGGCCCGCAGCAGTTCGCGGTAGGTGGCGATGATCTGGCTGATGGTTTGCGCCACGGTCGCCTTGAGGTTCAGGCGGTTGGCCTGCTCCGACAGGCGTGACAGGCGCAGCGGTGCGGTGGTGGCGTCCCAGCCGGCACCGCGCATCAACGGCTGGATGATCGCCAGGTCGAGGCCGTCGCTGCGGTAACGGCCGGCGCGGTCGGCGTTGTTCAATTGCTGGGTCCAGGCCATGCTCAAGCGGGTGCCGTACTCACTGAGCAAACTGGTGGCCGGCGCCACGTTGGCATTGCGCGCACTGTCCTGGGAGCCGCGGGTGCTGCGGTAATAGCTGTTGAGGGTGAGCTTGGGGTTGAACACGTCTTCGGCGACACGCAGGTCGAATTTCTGCGCGACCCGCTGCAGGTAAGCGCTGCGGATCGCCGGGTTGTTGCGCAGGCCCAGGTACACGGCGTCACCCAGGGTCATGGTGGTGACCTGGGCATTCAAGGACACGCCCCGGTCGTAACCGCTGCGGGTGGTACTCGGCGCCGACGGCTTGATGACCACATCGGCCGCCCCGACGGGCAGGCTGATCAGCGCGAGTAGCCAGAGCCATTTATTCATCACGCAGGGCCTCCACCGGCTGCAACCGTGAGGCCGAGACAGCCGGGTAGATGCCAAAGAACAGGCCCACCAGCAACGTACTGCCCACCCCCAGGGGCAGGGCGGCAGCGGCCAGGTCAAATAGCCAGCCCGACAGCCAGGCATAGAGCCACGCGGCGGTCATCCCGAGTACCGCGCCGCACAGCGCGCCGACGGCGGTGAGGGTAACGGCTTCGAGCAGGAACAGGTTGCGGATGTCGCGCTGGCGAGCGCCCAGGGCCATGCGAATGCCGATCTCACGACGGCGCTCCGATACGTTCATCAGCATCACATTCATCACCCCCACACCGCCGCCGACCAGGGAGATGGCGCCGAGGGCCAGCAGCAGGTAGGCGAACGTGCGGCTTTGCCGGGTCATGCCGTCGATCATTTGCTGGGGCACCTGGATGTCGACAGTGTGGTCGGTGAGCTGGGTCTGCAAGGCGCTGGCGGCTTCCTTGGCAATGCGCTCCATGTCCTGACCGGGCGCGGCGCGGATGATCACATTGCCGATCTGCGGCATGGCATAGATGCGGCGCATGCCTTCGGCGGGAATGAACAACGAATCGTTGGCCTGTACCGGCATCAGCATTGCCCTGGGCTGGTTCTGCAGAATGCCCACCACCAGGAACAGGTAGTCGTTGATGCGCACGCGGTCGCCCAGTTGCAGCGGATCGCCCGGCGTTCCGAGGGCCTGGGCCACCTGGTCACCGATCACGCCGTAGGTTTCGTTGGCGTCGAAGCTCGACAGGAAGCGCCCCTGCCGTACCACCAGGCGCATCGCCGCCTGGATGTCCGGTGTGCTGCCGACGAGGTTGGCGTTGGTGGTGCGGCCATGGAACACGATGGGCCCGCTGAACAAGGTCAGTGCGCCGATATGGGCAATGCCCGGCACGGCCTGGCGCACGGCGTCCAAGTCGAGCTTCGCGGGCGTCGGCACGGTGCTGCTGCCCTTGGGCGGGAACTGGGCGACCAGGGTGTCGGTGCCCATGTCCTTGAAAATCATCGCGGCATCCACCGCCGCGTTATGGCCGATATTGATCAGCGCCACCACCGACGAACTGCCGATGACGATGCCCAGCAGGGCCAGGACCGAGCGCTTGCCCAGGGTGCGCAGGCTGACGAAGGCTTCATGCAGCAATTGGCTGAAGCTCTGTTCGACCCGCAGGCTCATAGGCGGTCGGCCTCGTGTACCACGCCATTGCGCACCAGTATCCTGCGCTCCAGGCGCTCGGCGATATGCGGGTCGTGGGTGACAATGATCAACGTGACCTGTTGCTCGCGGTTCAGGGCCAGGAGCAGGTCCATGATGTCCTGGGCGGTGCTGCTGTCGAGGTTGCCGGTGGGCTCGTCGGCCAGGATCACCGAAGGCTTGCCCACCAATGCTCGGGCAATCGCCACACGTTGGCGCTGGCCGCCGGAGAGGTCGGCGGGACGATGATGGGCGCGCTCCGCCAGCCCGACCTGTTCGAGCATGCGCAGGGCCTGCGCCACTGATTCATGCCGGGACACGCCGCGATAACTCAGGGGCAGGGCGACGTTGTCCAAGGCGCTGAGGCGCGGCAGCAGGTTGAAGCTCTGGAACACAAAACCGATCTGCTGGTTACGGATCGCCGCCAGCTCGTCCGGGGAGGCGCTGAAGATATCGTGGCCGGCAAAGTGGTACTGGCCGCTGTTGGGCAAGTCCAGGAGGCCGAGGATATTGAGCAGGGTGCTTTTGCCGGAGCCCGAGGCGCCGAGGATGCCGCAGCTGTCACCGCGATCGATGGACAGGCACACCTCATTGAGAATGGTCAGTTCCTGCCCGGCGAGCTGATAGCGCTTGCCGATACCTTGCAGGGAAATCAAGCCTGGGTGCGCGCGGGTATCTGTCATCGTGACTACGCCTGCAGTCTCGACGCCGCCGTCCTGCCCCCTTTGTAAATCTTTGTAACAAGTTCGGGAGCTAGCTGGTTCGCGTCTCGGACTGGTTTTATTTCTTGTTTTTAAAATATTGTTTGAATACTAACCGGGTTCCCCGCGCTTCGCCAGCCGTGGGTGTAGAGCGGTTTTACGCTTTGAAATGATTTCACCCGTCGGTGTGGTGGGCTGCCAAAATACCTGGGACTGCCCTCAAAGTGCCCATTGGCAAAGGCTTTGGATAGCATAGCGGTGTGTCACTACTTGCTTTCGAACGGCCGCACCGGTATAAAAAATCAAATTATTTTTTAAAACAATATTTCCGCCGTGGAACCCTTATGGTCGCGAAGAAACTCAGCGCTCCAAACGTTACCAAGACTCGATTGCTGGATGCGACAGAGGCTCTCTTCATTAAGTACGGTTATGACGCGGTGTTGTTGCGGCAGATTACCGAGCGCGCCCAGGTGAACCTGGCCGCTGTGAACTACCACTTCGGGGACAAGGATTCCCTGATGAAGACCCTGCTGATGCAACGCCTGGAGCCGCTCAACGAGCAGCGCCTGGAACTGCTGGCGCGTTGTGAAGCCGAGTCCGATGGCCCGCTTGATTGCGACACCTTGCTCGGTGTGCTCTTCGCTCCGGCCATGGGCCTGGAGCGCAGCGACCCGGCCAGTGCCAGTGGGGAAGGGCGTTCGTTCATCCGTTTCCTCGGGCGGGTGTATAGCGACACCTCGCCGTTTATCCAGGAATACCTCAAGGTGCATTACCAGCCGGTGTTCCAGCGCTTCTTCGAAGCCTTCGCGCTGGCCTTGCCGGACTTGCCGCGCAATGAGCTGGGAGTGCGCCTGCAATTTGCCCTCAAGGCCATTTCCGGGGTCATGGCGGGTACCGAACTGCGCCTGCTGATGAACTCCATGAGCCTGGGCCGCCCGGCGACCGACGCTGAAGTGATGGCCAAGCTGATCACCCTGGTCTCGGCGGCGATTCGTGTGCCGCAGCAAAGCCCGGAAGCCGAACACGCGCTGGCCAAGGTGCTGGATACCCAGCGCGCCATTCGTGAGCAAGCGGCCGCGCCGGCCGCGAAGGCCTCGCGTTAACTCAAATCCCAGGCAAAAAAAAGCCCGCTGGGGCGGCGGGCTTGATGTGCAACATTTGTAACGGATGAGGCTTCACACTACGTCTCGGGATGTGAATAAAACGTGAAAAATATGTAAGAGAAAGTGTGAAAGTGTTGATGTGAGTAAACAGGTCAACGGGCCACCTTTCTAGATCCTCCAACGCCCGGCGCTCTTGGCCAGTCGTTGGCGCATCGCGTCCACATTCGCCGCCAGTTGCACCGTTAACAATCGATACCCATCCAGCGCACTGTAAACCGGCGCATCCAGCGTGGGCTCGCCGCCGGTGATAGGGCTGGGCCGCTCCAGCCGCTCCGTGACCCCCGACTTCAATGCCCGCGCCATCCCCACCAGTTGCACTCGAATCTGCCGGTGCTCGGCTTTCAGCATCACCTGCATACGCGCCATCGCCTGTTCATCGCGCGGGTCCGGTCGCGTGTTGCCGAGAATCTCCAGGGTGCTCATGCACATGCGCAGGTGCCGTTGGATGGCGTCCAGTTCGGTCATGGAAATCCGCACTTCCTTGGACACCGACGGCATCAGCGAGCGCAATTGCAGCATCGCCGCATTCAAGCGGTTCAGCAGTTTGAGGTGTTCATCGTCAGTGACCGATTGGCCATTGATGATCCGGCTATAGATCGCGGCACAGTCACGCAACGCGCTGGCCAGGTTGTAGCGCCACGAGTACACCGCATACAGCGGCAGGGCGAAGGAGAACGCCAGGGCCAGCACGATACCGATCAGGATGTCGACCGTGCGCCACAAGCCATCCGAGATCGGATTGTCACCGTGCCCGGCGACGATAAACACCGTGATCGCCGACAACAGCGCGATGTAGCCGCCCTTGCCGATGGCGTGATAGGAAAAGAACCCGCACACCACCGACATCAACAGGTAAGTCAACAGCGGTTGGCCGAAGTAGGCCTGTTGCACCACCAGCAACAAGCCGACGCTGGCGCCGATCAAGGTGCCGTAGGCGCGCTCCACGGCTTTCTTGCCGATATTGCCGTGGTGCTGCAAGCCACCGATCACAATCAGCATGGTCACCGACGCCCATTCACCATGGGGCAGGTTGATGCCGGTGGTCAGCAGGATCGTCGCCAGCAGGCCAATGGACACGCGCACGGCGTGGATCAGCTTGGCGTGGCGATAGCGGCGGTACGGGTCGAGCAGGGGGCGCAGCAGGCGCCGGGCGAAGAGTGGCAGGTTCATCAGTACTAAAGTGGCCTCGGTTTTGGAGATGTACACAATCCAAATGTGGGAGGGGACAAGTCGAAACGTCGCACCGCCCCTCCCACATTGAGATCGGTATTGCCCTTAGAAGATATAGTCGGTGGTCAGGAAGCTTGAGTCGCGGTTGCGCAGAATGTCGCTGACCAGCGCCTTGTTGCTGTCCTGGAACTTGGTCGCCACCAGGGTGCGGATCGAAAACACGCGCAGCGCGTCATGTACCGACAGCGTGCCCTCGGCCGAGTTCTTGCGCCCGTTGAACGGGAACGTGTCCGGCCCGCGCTGGCACTGGGCATTGATATTGATGCGGCCGACCTGATTGGCAAAGGTGTCCACCAGGCGCCCGACTTCCACGGCGTTGGTGCCGAAAATACTCAATTGCTGGCCGAAGTCCGAGTCGAGTACGTACTCGATCACCGTCTCCAGATCACGGTAGGGCACGATGGGCACCACCGGGCCGAACTGTTCCTCGTGGTACACGCGCATCTGCGGGTTCACCGGGTACAGCACCGCCGGGTAGAAGAACGAACCCCGGCGGGTACCGCCATTGGCGTTCACCACCTGGGCGCCGTGTTGTTGCGCATCGGCCACCAGCTCGTTGAGGTAATCCACCTTGCCGACTTCCGGCAGCGGTGTCAGTGAAACGCCGTCTTCCCAGGGCATGCCGGGCTTGAGGGTCTCCAGTTTGCGGTTGAATTTCTCGATGAAGCTGTCGACCACGTCTTCATGCACAAACAGGATTTTCAACGCGGTGCAACGCTGGCCATTGAAGGACAGCGAGCCGGTGACGGCCTCGCTGACGGCGTTGTCCAGGTCCACCTCCGGCAGCACGATGCCGGGGTTTTTCGCATCCAGGCCCAGTGCTGCACGCAAGCGGTGCGGCTTGGGGTGCAGTTTTTTCAAGTCACTGGCGGCCTTGTTGGTGCCGATAAAGGCAAAGATGTCGATCTTGCCGCTGGCCATCAACGCACTGACGGTTTCGCGGCCGCTGCCGTAGATCACGTTGATCACCCCGGCCGGGAAGCTGTCGCGGAAGGCCTCCAGCAACGGTCGAATCAACAGCACACCGAGCTTGGCCGGCTTGAACACCACGGTGTTGCCCATGATCAGCGCCGGGATCAGCGTGGTAAACGTCTCGTTGAGCGGGTAGTTATAGGGGCCCATGCACAGCGCCACGCCCAGGGGGACGCGGCGGATTTGCCCGAGGGTGTCCTGTTCCAGCTCGAAGCGGCTGCTGCGGCGGTCGAGTTCCTTGAGGGCATTGATGGTGTCGGTGATGTAGTCGCAGGTGCGGTCGAACTCTTTCTGTGAGTCCTTGAGGTTCTTGCCAATCTCCCACATCAGCAGCTTGACCACTGCGTCGCGCTGTTCGCGCATACGTCGCAAAAATGCCTCGACGTGCTGGATACGCTCCACCACCCGCATCGTCGGCCATTCACCCTGGCCACGGTCATAAGCGCGTACGGCGGCATCGAGGGCGGTGAGGGCGGTGTCGGCGTCCAGCAACGGGGTGCTGCCGATCACCACGCGGCGGTCGCCCAATTGCACCGGGCTCTGCACCTGGGCCAAGGGGCCGTTCCACACCTGCAACTGGCCGTTGACCAGGTAATCACGCTGTTCGATGGGCGCCGCCAGGCGGTATTGCTCGGGAATATCGGCGACGCTGGTGGGAAACAGCTGGTCGAGCAGGTTGCTGGTGGTCATGTCACTTCCCCTGGAATAGTTGCAAAATATGACTAGAGAGTCACCCAACACAGGGCTCTATGGCAAGGCTTGTGCGCTTTGCAGTACGCACCGGGGCGTGTGGCCTGCTCTTCGAGATAGTAGACTGCGCGCCTTTCTTGAAGGAGTTCACATGAGTCAGTACCAGCCGGGCATTCTTGCCGCACCGGTGCCTTTGCAGGCACGCCATCTGTTTTTTGTCGTGGATACCCTGGCAGCCGTGCCCGCTGCGCTGGACGCGCTGGTGCAGTTGACCGATTCGGCGGCAGTGGTCGGATTTGGCGAGCCGCTGGTAAACGCGCTGGGTGCAACGATTGATGGCTTGCGCAGCTTTCCTGCCGTGAGCGCGCCGGGCGCGCACAACCCGTCCACCCAGCAGGCACTGTGGGTGTGGCTGCATGGCGTCGATCGCGGCGAGTTGCTGCTGCGCAGTCGCGCTTTCGAGAAGGCCCTGGCCCCGGCGTTTCGCCTGGTGCAGTCGACCGAAGGCTTCCGCTACAAGACTGGCTTCGACCTCACCGACTACGAAGACGGCACCGAAAACCCCCACGACGACGCCGCCGTTGACGCCGCCCTGACCGACAGCGGCGCCAGCTTCGCCGCGATCCAGCAATGGCAACACGACCTCGATGGTTTCGCCGCGTTGCCCGCCCAGGAACGCGACCACATCATCGGCCGCCGCCATGGCGACAACGAAGAGCTGGAAGACGCTCCCGAATCCGCCCACACCAAGCGTACCGCCCAGGAAAGCTTCACCCCGGAAGCCTTCGTGGTGCGCCGCTCGATGCCCTGGGCCGAAAACGGCCAGGCCGGGTTGATGTTCCTTGCATTCGGCCATTCCTTCGATGCGTTCGAAGCGCAACTGCGCCGCATGAGCGGCTTGGAAGACGGGATTGTCGATGGCCTGTATCGGATCAGCACGCCGTTGACCGGTGGCTACTACTGGTGCCCGCCGACCCTCGGTGGGCGCCTGGACCTGAGTGCACTGGCAGGCTGATCGCCTTTACCTGTGGTGTGTGGCTGAACATGAAAATTCGCACAGCCACGCAATGCCCCACTGAAAAAATCCCCGGCTGCCCGTAATCTAGACACCTTTGCCACCTGTGCGGATTGTTCATGTCTTCTGTTGCCGATGGGCTGCCCCTCAATAAACGCCTGCCAGCCGTGATCGCGATCTCCCTGGGAATCGGCATGGCGACGCTGGACACGGCCATCGTCAACACGGCGTTGCCGACCCTGGCCGAAGGGATTGGCACCGATTCCGCCTCGGTGATCTGGGTGGTCAACGCTTACCAGTTGGCGATTATCGCCACGGTGCTGCCGTTTGCATCGCTCAGCGATGTGCTCGGGCACCGCCGCGTGTATCTCGGCGGGTTGCTGCTATTTATCGTCTCGTCGCTGTTTTGCGGGCTGGCCGGCTCGCTGGTCAGCCTGACCGCCGCCCGTGTGGTGCAGGGGCTGGGTGCGGCGGCGATCATGAGTGTCAATACGGCGTTGCTGCGGCATATCTACCCGTCAAAAATGCTCGGGCGTGGCCTGGGCTATAACTCGCTGGTGGTCGGGCTGGCGTTTACCCTGGGGCCCACGGCGGCGTCGGCGATTCTGTCGGTGGCGACCTGGCACTGGCTGTACCTGATCAATGTGCCGTTGGGGCTGTTGGCCCTGGCATTGGGCCTGCGTTCATTGCCGACCCTGCCGATGACCGGGCATGCCTTCGACCGCCTCGCGGCCCTGCTATGTGCGGGTTTGTTCGCCTTGCTGGTGCTGGGGTTGGGCACGGCGGTGCACGGTGCTCAGGGGGCGTTGACCCTTGGCTTGATAGCAGTGGCGCTGGTGTGTGGCGCGTTACTGCTGCGCCGGCAGGCCGGTCACCCGGCGCCGATGCTGGCGTTGGATCTGTTCAAGCGGCCGGTGTTTGCCTTGTCTTCCCTCACGGCGATCTGCGCCTTCAGCGCCCAGGGCCTGGCTTTTGTGTCGCTGCCCTTTCTGCTACAGGCGATGCTGGGGCATAGCCAGGTGGAAACCGGGTTCCTGATGACGCCGTGGCCGGCGGTCGTGGCGGTCATGGCCCTGGTCGCTGGACGCCTGGCTGACCGTGTGTCCCTGGGCCTGCTGTGTGGTATCGGGCTGTTGATGTTGAGCGTGGGGATGGCCGCGTTGGCGACCTTGGGCAACGGCGCATCGGCCTTCGATATCGGCTGGCGCATGGCGCTGTGCGGTGCCGGTTTCGGCTTCTTCCAGTCGCCCAACCTCAAAGCCTTGATGACCAGTGCGCCGTTGGCGCGCAGCGGCGGGGCCAGCGGCATCGTGGCGATTTCGCGGTTGCTGGGGCAGACGCTGGGGGCGTCGTTGGTGGCGCTGTGTTTCCACCTGTCCCTGGGCAATGGCCCGCTGTATGCGCTATGGCTGGGTTGTGTGTTTGCGCTGGTGGGCGCCGTGGCCAGCGGCCTGCGTCTGCTGCCTTACGGGAAAAAGCCGTTGTAAAACCTGCGGCGGGAGGGCTACCGTGGCGACCTGAATATTTCGGGATGTTTCAGATTTATGTCCAGCCTGGCCCTCCGCACTGCTGATACCCATTCCCGCCGCGCTGCGTTGACCCTGGCTTTATGCCTGCCCAGTGACGTGTTGCTCTATCTGCTGTTGCCCATGGAGTCCCAGGCCTTCGGCATCACGCTCGCCCAGGCCGGGGTGTTGCTGGCGGCCAACCGGCTGGTGCGGATTTTCGGTTACCGGCATGTGCTGAATTTCTACGCGCGCAACGGTGATCGCCTGAGCTGCATGATCGCCGCCGGTGCCGCAACGCTGTGTGCCCTGGGTAATTCGGTGCTGTCGGGTTTTGCCGCATTGTTGGGGCTGCGGCTGGTGTGGGGCCTGTGTTTTGCCGCGTTGAACCTGTCGACCCAGGTATTGGCCACCTCCGAACCGGAGGGCGCCGCGCGGCGGGCAGGGCGATCGCGGGCGTTGATCGCCTGGGGGCCGATGCTGGCGTTGCCGTTGGGTGGCTGGCTAACGCTGTGGGCCGGGCCGCGGCCGATCTTTGTGATCCTCGCCGGCTGTTGCCTGGTGGGGCTGTGGATGGCGCGCAGCCTGCCCAGCGCCGGGCATGATTTGCACAGTACCCCCGGGCGCCGCTTCCAATGGCCCGACAGCGTGGCGATGTGGTCGTTTATCGAAGGCGTGGCGCTGGACGGACTGTTTATTTTCGGCCTGTCGATCCAGGCGCAGAAGCTGCTCGGCGGCGACGCGGTGCTGATCGCGGGCGGCTTGATGGCCCTGCGTTATGTCTCGGAAATGCTCCTGAGCCCCCTGGGCGGCCGCGCGGCGCAGCGCTTTGGCGCCACCTCGATGTTGTTGCTGTTTTCGTTCATGAGTGCCTTGGCCTTGACGGCGTTCGGCAGCTATTGGGTGGTTGTCGGCGCGGCAGCGGTGTTGGTGCTGCGCGCGTTGCAACTGCCCCTGGTGACCACCTTGGTCGCCGAGCGCAACCCCGGTTCGATGCGGGTGTCGGCCCTGGCGTCCAACGCGGTATGGCGTGATATCGGCGCGGGCCTCGGGCCACTGCTGGCGGGCCTGCTGTTGCCGGTGGCCTCGGCACCCCTGGTGTTTGGCGTGGCAGGCGCTGCGATTGCGGTGAGTGCGCTGTTTTGCTGGCGTACGCGTGTGGCTGGCGACTGACTTACGCGCTTTTCAAGCCTTCCAGCCAGGTGGGGTCGAAACGGGTCTGCTCGGTGTCCATCCCCAGTGCCTGCATCTTGTTTTTATGCGCGTTCATTTCGCCGACCAACTGCGCCTGGGCGCTGGAGTTGGCATCCAGTTCATGCATCTGCGTCAGCCCCAAATGGTAGAAACGCAGCACCTTGATCGCCGTCGGGTCATTGGCCTGCACCCGCTCTGTGACGGTGTGCATCACATTGGTCACGCGCATCAGGTTGCGCTTGAGCTGCCAGCCATACACGGCCGGCGCCAGCCAGGGTTGGCTCCAGAACGGGCCGCGCACCAGGGCGAGGGTAATCAACACCCCGGCGAATACGCCGCCGACATTGAAGCGCACGTTGTCACCGCCGGGTTCGCCGAACAGCATTACCGCCAGGCTCGACAGCAGCATGGCCAAGGCCATGAACAGCACGGCTACGATCAGTGTGCTGCGGCGGGTCTGTTGGCGGTAGGTGACGGGGTCGCAGGGTTTGAGCTCGAACATCCGGTCCAGGTCTCCAGGGCGGGTAGGGAGTGGCATCTTCTCATGGCCAGCGGTCAGCGGTGGGGCAATCAAGTTGAACCATGATCTGGGGCAGTTTCTCTAAACCGGTGTACTCCCTTTGAGGTGAACCACCATGCCCGAATACAAGCAGCCACCGCCCGGTACACCCGACCCAGATCGCACCCCCGGTGAAGAAGAGCGTGACAACGATGCCTTGCGCCCCAATGACCCGAAAGAGCGTGATGCACAGGATGATGTGGAGCGCGTCGAACAAGACCTGGAAAATCTTCACGACAAAGCTCGCCCCCTATAACAGGAGACCATGATGAACAATCGCTCGGATGGACCCCCCTCCAACGAACACGCCAGCGGCAAGGATGAGTTGGGATTTGATCCGGACTCACCGGATGTGGCAGATCCGCAGGTTGATCCGGTAGGTCCGGCCATCGCGCCGCTGGATAAAAAGGACAAGGAAGAGGCGAAAAAAAAGCCGCCCTACGATCCGTTGGGCGACTTGAAAAAATGAACTGAGCCCCGCCATTGAGCGGGGCTTTTTTTATCTGGGCGGCATCCAGGTGACGTCGGTGATGCCGTACTTCTCGGCCCATGGGCGCGTGGTTTTTTTCACCTGTTCATGACCAACCCGGCCGATACGACTGACATGCGCAATGTCAGCGTCAACGGCTGCCCAGTGCCACGCCTCGGCGTTGTTCATCACTTCGGCACGCACCACAAAGGACTTCGGTTGACCGTGCAGTTGGTAGTGGATGGTGTAGATTTTTGCGGTACTCATGTTGCCTCCCTGTCTTGTTATAGATGGATAGGGAACGGTTTAAAAAGGTTCACTCAAAATGACAATCTGCATGCTTGCGCGGCATAGTGACCCCTCCCTTCCGCGCCCAAGGATCGCGCCATGACCCTCCTGAACCACAGCCGTCTGTACCTGCAACGCCTGGGTTACGATTCGCCACCACCGCCCACCCTGCAGACCCTGCGGGATTTGCAACTGCGTCATGTGTGCACCTTCGCCTTTGAAAGCCTGTCGACCCTGCTGCGTCTGCCGGTGCCGATCGACTTGCGCAGCGTCGAGCAGAAAGTCCTGTTCGAGGGGCGGGGTGGGTATTGCTATGAGTTGAACCAGATGTTCCTGGCGCTGTTGCAAGAGTTGGGCTTTGATGCACGCGGCATTACCGGCCGGGTGGTGATGGGCGGGCCACCGGAGGCGCGCACGGCGCGTACCCATCGCCTGAGCCTGGTGACACTGGACGGCGTGCGTTACGTCACCGACGTCGGCTTTGGTGGCATGGTGCCCAGCAGTCCGTTGCAGTTGCACACACAAGCCGTTCAGGCCACGGCCCATGAGCCGTATCGCCTGGCGCTCAATGAGCAGGAGGGCAGCTACACCTTGTGGGCCGAGGTCGCGGGGGAATGGCGTGGCTTGTATGTGTTCGACCTGCAAGTGCAGGCAGACATCGACTACGAAATCGGTAACTGGTACGTCTCGACCCATCCAGGTTCGCCGTTCCTGGGCCAATTGAAAGTCGCACGCCTGGCAGCGGGCGAACGCCACACCTTGAACAACGCCCATTATGCGATTCACTACCTGGATCGGCCGAGTGACAAGCGCGTGATCCAGAGCGCCGACGAACTGCTGGGAGTGCTGGGCACTACTTTTGGGATTCGCGTGCCGGTTCACCCTCAGCTGGATTCAACCCTTGATGGCTTGGTAATGGCTGCCCGCCAGGAGTATTGATCTAGAGCCATCGCTGAACCGTTTTACCTCCAAGAGGGGGCAAATTTTTTCGAACCTTTGGTGCCAACCCGGGTTCGAAGCGTTTCCTGAATAATTTGCCCACCAGACAAGGAGATGTAAGCGATGTCCAAACTATTCGGAAACTTCCTCAAGCATTCCTCACTGCTGGCGCTCGTCGCCGCGCCAGCCGTGGTGTTCGCCGCACCGTCCACTGACCCGATTTCTACCTTTGGGATTCTGGGCAGCTACAACGACTTCAAGCTCGAAGGCGGTAGTGAAAGTGATAAGGACCACATGCCCGAAGCCGGCCTTTTCTACAACTTCGGCAACAAGCTCACCGCCGAGTCGGGCTTTATCTACCAGGCAGGCGTGGAAGCCAAGTACGGTAAAAAGAGTGATAACACACTCAAGGAAGGCCAGGCCGACCTGGATCTCGGCTGGCGTGCCGCGCTGGATGCGCACAACTTTGTCGACGTGATCGTTGGCGGCGGTTACAGCTGGACCCGCTATGAGCTGGACTCGAACGACTACGACATGGAACTCACCAACAAGTCGCCGTTCGCCAAGGCAGCCTTGGGCTACAACCATCAGTTCGATGACATGACGCTGCGTTTTGAAGCGGGTGCGCGTCGCACCCTTGATGGTCGTACGAAGCTCAAGGTGGACGGCGTGGGCAGCGATACCGTAGACCTCAAGGACCGCACCAACCCTTACGCCGAAGTCAGCCTGCTGATGAACCAGAAGGGCGACCTGCCGGTGATGGCGGGCCTTTACTACACCCGCACCGAATACAAGCTAGACGGTGATTCCGAAGTGGCCGATAACACTCGGCTCAAGCGGGATGAGTACGGGGTCAAGGTAGGCATCGCGTTTTAACGCGGTTGCAACGTAAAACGCCCCGAACATTCGGGGCGTTTTTTTTGAGCTATTGCAGGTCAGCCCAGAACGCAAAAACGGCGCCCGAAGGCGCCGTTTCTGTTGACTCACATACCGCTAAGCGATCAAACCCCCAGCACCGCGTGCTGCACCAGGGTGAGCAACGGTTGTGGGTACACGCCGAGGAAGAAGGCGAGCAGGGCGATAGCCAGCAGCATCACGCCACCGGCTTTCTGTTCCCAGTGCAGCTCGGCATCCACACGGCGCAGGTTTGGCTCGATCAGGTACAGGGTGACCATCACGCGCAGGTAGTAGAACACGCCGATGGCACTGCCCAGCACCAGGGACGCAACCAGCCACCACTCGTGGGCTTCGACACCGGTAGCGACGATGTAGAACTTGCCGATGAAACCTGCAGTCAGCGGGATACCGGCCAGGGACAGCATCATCACGGTGAGTACGGCGGTCAGGTACGGACGGCGCCAGAACAGGCCGCGGTATTCGTACAGGGCGTCGGCGTCACGGCCTTTATAAGGCGAGGACATCAGCGTGATCACGCCGAACGCGCCGAGGCTGGTGATCACGTAGGTGACCAGGTACACGCCGATGGCTTCCACGGCCAGGCCTTTGCTCGCCACCAGGGCGATCAGCAGGTAGCCGAAGTGAGCGATGGACGAGTAACCCAGCAGACGCTTGAGGTTGTTCTGGGTCAGCGCCAGCAGGTTGCCGAACAGGATCGACGCGATGGCAATCACGGTCAGCACGTTGCTCAGCACGCCGGTGTTGGCGGCAGGCGAGATCTGGAACAGACGCACCATCACCGCAAACACAGCGACCTTGGACGCGGTCGCCAGGAACGCCGCCACCGGCGCCGGGGCGCCTTCGTACACGTCCGGGGTCCACAGGTGGAACGGCACCAGGGAGAGCTTGAACGCCAGGCCGATCAGCATCATCGCCAGGCCCAGTTGGGCAATCGGCGCGGGGCTGTTGGTGGCCGCCAGGGCGTGACCGATACCGGTGAAGCTCAGGCTGCCGGCTTCGGCGTAGAGCAGGGCCATACCGAACAACAGGAACGCGGAACCGGCGGCCGACAGCACCATGTACTTGATGCCGGCTTCCAGGGAACGCTTGTTGAAGAAGGCGTAGGCCACCAGGCCGTAGGTCGGGATCGACAGCAGTTCCAGGCCGATGAACAAGCCGGCCAGGTGCTGAGCGCTGACCAGCACGATACCGCCGGCCGCAGCCAGCAGGATCAGCAGGTACAGCTCTTCGCGGTTGCCCGGGTAGCCGGTGCCGCCTTCGCCGAGGTAGGCGTGGGCGAGGGTGACGCAGGCGAGGGTGGCGACGAGGATCAGCGCGATATACAGCAGCGCGAAGTCATCGACCATCATCAGCGGGGTCACCGCCAGTGGCGCGACCTTGAGTGCCGGGATAATCGACAGCAAGGCCAGGTTCAAACCGGCACAGGACAGCAGGAACGTTTGTGAATGATTGCGGCGCCAGGCGATCGCCAGCATCACCACCACGATGGTGAGGCTGGTGATCAGCAGCGGCGCAAGCGCGATAAAGTGTTGGATCGTGAATTCCATAGCGCTCTTACCGGGCCGAAGCGAGTTGAGAGAAGGCGGTGCCGAACCACTGCTGCACGCCATGCATCGTTGCGGCAGAAGTGTCCAGGAACGGCTGCGGGTATACGCCGATGTAGATCAGCAATACCGCCAGGCCGAGCACCATGATCAGTTCGCGAGCATCCATCCCTTTCAGGACGGCGTCGGACTTGGCCGGGCCGAAGTAGGCGCGGTGGATCATGATCAGCGAGTAGACCGAACCGAATACCAGGCCGGAAGTAGCAATGGCACTGATCCACGGCGTTTGCACGAAGGCACCCATCAGGATCAGGAACTCGCCGATGAAGTTACCGGTACCCGGCAGGCCCAGGGAGGCGGCGGCAAAGAACAGGCTGATCGCCGGCAGGTACGCAATGCGCGACCACACGCCGCCCATCTCACGCATGTCACGGGTGTGCAGGCGCTCGTACAACTGGCCACTCAGGATAAACAGTGCGGCGGCGGAGACACCGTGGGCCAACATCTGGATCACTGCACCCTGCAACGCCAGCTGGCTGCCGGAGTAGATGCCGATCAGTACGAAGCCCATGTGGGAAACGGACGAGAAGGCAATCAGACGCTTGATGTCGGTTTGCGCGAACGCCAGGAACGCACCGTAGAAGATCCCGATCAGACCGAGGGTCATGGCAATCGGCGCGAACTCGGCCGAGGCATTCGGGAACAGCGGCAGGGCGAAACGCAGCAGGCCGTAGGCCGCCGTCTTCAGCAGGATACCGGCCAGGTCCACGGAACCGGCGGTCGGCGCCTGGGCGTGAGCGTCAGGCAGCCAGGAGTGGAACGGCACCACCGGCAGCTTCACCGCGAAGGCGATGAAGAAGCCCAGCATCAGGATGTACTCGGTGGTCAGGGACATCTTGGTTTTCAACAGGTCGGCGTAGTTGAAGGTAATCACGCCCGTGCTGTTGAAGTTGACCAGTACCAGGCCCAGGATCGCCACCAACATGATCAGGCCGGAAGCCTGGGTGAAGATGAAGAACTTGGTCGCCGCGTAGATCCGGGTTTTCTTGCCGTCCGAAGAACTGTGACCCCAGAGCGCGATGAGGAAGTACATCGGCACCAGCATCATTTCCCAGAAGAAGAAGAACATGAACAGGTCGAGGGCGAGGAACACGCCGACCACGCCGCCCAGGATCCACATCAGGTTCAGGTGGAAGAAGCCCACGTGACGCTGGATCTCTTTCCAGGAGCAGAGTACCGAGAGGATACCCAGCAGGCCGGTCAGCAGGATCATCAACAGCGACAGGCCATCGAGGGCCAGGTGCACGTTGATGCCGAAGCGCTGGATCCACACGTGCTTGAATTCAAGCGCGAACGTTGGATCGACACCCGGTGCCGGAGCAAATGAATAGTCGCCATGGGCCCACAGCCAGAGGCCGAGTGCGAGTTCCAGGGACATGGTCAGCAACGCAATCCAGCGGGGGAGGGTGGCGCCGAAGCGTTCACCCATCCAGCAGAGCAGGCCGCCGATAAAGGGGATCAGGATTAGCCAGGGCAGAATCATGACGGGCTCGTTTCCTTTCGCAAGTTCGCAAAGTTCATATCAGACCGCTACCACAACGATGGCGCCGATCACCAGCACGGCACCGGCCGCCATGGAAGCTGCATACCAACGCAATTGGCCAGTCTCGGTACGGCTCAGGGCGGTGTGACCGCCTTTGGCCGCGCGCGGGATCAAACCGATGGTCTGGTCGAGCGGGTCTTTACGCAGCACGTGACTGATGGCCAGGTATGGCTTGACGAACAGTTTGTCGTAGATCCAGTCGAAGCCCCAGGCCGCGAACCACCAGGCCGAGAGGAAACGGCCGATGCCACTGTTGGCCACGGCGGTCACGAAGCGACGCTTGCCGAGGAACAGCATGGCCGCCAGCAGGATACCGGCGATGGCAATGGCGCCCGAGGCGATTTCCAGGCTGTGCTTGGCGGCGCCGCCGGCATGGCCGGCGCTTTCCGGCAGTACACCGGCCAGTGGCGGGGTGATCAGGGCGCCGATGAAGGTCGACAGGATGATCAGCACCGACAGTGGCAACCAGTGGGAGATGCCGTGGCCTGCGTGTGCTTCGGTCTTGGCTTCACCGTGGAAGGTGATGAAGATCAGGCGGAAGGTGTACAGCGAGGTCATGAACGCACCCACCAGGCCTGCGTACAGCAGGTTCTGGTTACCGCTGGCAAAGGCTTCCCAGAGGATTTCGTCCTTGGAGTAGAAACCGGCGGTCACCAGCGGCAGGGCGGCCAGGGCGGCACCACCGACGATGAAGCTGGCGTAGGCCAGTGGCAGTTTCTTCCACAGGCCGCCCATCTTGAAGATGTTCTGCTCGTGGTGGCAGGCCACGATCACCGCACCGGAGGCCAGGAACAGCAGGGCCTTGAAGAAGGCGTGGGTCATCAGGTGGAAGATCGCCGCGTCCCAGGCGCCGACGCCCAGGGCCAGGAACATGTAGCCGATCTGGCTCATGGTCGAGTAGGCGAGGATACGCTTGATGTCGGTCTGCACCAGCGCGGCGAAGCCGGCCAGTACCAGGGTCACGCCGCCGACGATGCCCACCAGGTGCAGGATGTCCGGCGCCAGGGTGAACAGGCCGTGGGTACGGGCGATCAGGTAGACACCGGCGGTAACCATGGTTGCGGCGTGGATCAGTGCCGACACCGGGGTAGGACCGGCCATCGCATCCGCCAGCCAGGTTTGCAGCGGCAGTTGCGCGGATTTACCCACGGCGCCGCCCAGCAGCATCAGGGTCGCCAGGGTGATCCAGAAGTCGCCGACCTGGAATTTCTGCGGTGCCAGCACCAGCAGTTCCTGGATGTTCAGCGTGCCCACCTGTTGGAACAGGATGAACAGGCCGATGGCCATGAACACGTCGCCGATCCGGGTGACGATAAATGCCTTGAGTGCCGCGTTACCGTTGTTGCGGTTGCTGTAGTAGAAACCGATCAACAGGTACGAGCACAGGCCCACGCCTTCCCAACCGAAGTACAGGAACAACAGGTTATCGCCGAGCACCAGGAACAGCATGCTGGCGATAAACAGGTTGGTGTACGAGAAGAAGCGCGAGTAGCCCGCTTCACCGCGCATGTACCAGGACGCGAACAGGTGGATCAGGAAGCCCACGCCGACGACCACGCCGAGCATGGTGATCGACAGGCCGTCGACGTAGAGGGCGAAGTTGGGCTTGAAGCCTTCCACCGACATCCACTGCCACAGCACCAGGGTGTAGTGACCACCTTCCGGCGGCGCCACGTTGAATTGCCAGATGACGTAGGCGGCGACAATGGTCGACAGGCCAATGGAGCCCACACCGATCAGGGCCGAAAGGTTTTCCGACCAGCGTCCGCGAGAGAACGACAGCAGCAGGAAACCGATCAGGGGAAATACGAAAGTCAGAAAGATCATGTTCATCCGCGCATCTCACTGGCAGCGTCGATATCAAGCGTGTGGAAGCGACGATACAGTTGCAGCAGGATCGCCAGGCCGATACTGGCCTCGGCGGCTGCCAGGCTGATCACCAGGATGAACATCACTTGTCCATCCGGCTGGCCCCAACGTGCACCTGCAACGATGAACGCCAGTGCCGCAGCGTTCATCATGATTTCCAGGCTCATCAACACGAACAGAATGTTACGGCGAACCATCAGGCCGACCAGGCCAAGGCAGAACAGGATGCCGGCGACCGCCAGACCATGCTCCAAAGGGATAGCAGGCATCGTCATTGCTCCTTGGCTTCGTTACGGCCCAAGTGGAAGGCGGTGATGGCTGCGGCGAGCAGCAGCATCGAAGCCAGTTCGACCACCAGCAGGTACGGGCCGAACAGGCTGATGCCCACGGCTTTCGCGTCCACGGTGGTGTGGCCGATGGCCTGGCCGCTCTGGTGAGCGAACAGCACATACAGCAGTTCACCCAGCAGCAGCGCTGCGAGGACAACCGGGCCGAGCCAGATGCCGGGCTTGAGCCAGACGCGTTCCTGGGCGACCGAGGCCGGCCCGAGGTTGAGCATCATCACCACAAACACGAACAGCACCATGATGGCGCCGGCGTAGGCGATCACTTCGAGCACACCGGCGAACGGCGCGCCGAGGCTGAAGAAGGTCATGGCCACGGCGATCAGCGAAATGATCAGGTAGAGCAGGGCGTGCACGGGGTTGGTGTTGGTGATCACGCGAAGCGTGGACACCACTGCAATACCCGATGCGAAATAGAAAGCGAATTCCATCTTTCTTCCTTAAGGCAGCAAGCTCTTCACGTTGATCGGCTCGGCTTCGTTTTGTGCGGCGCCTTTCGGCTTACCGGCAACGGCCATACCTGCAACACGATAGAAGTTGTAATCAGGGTTTTTACCGGGACCAGAGATCAGCAGATCTTCTTTCTCGTACACCAGGTCCTGACGTTTGAACTCGGCCATCTCGAAATCCGGTGTGAGCTGGATCGCGGTGGTCGGGCAAGCTTCCTCGCAGAGGCCGCAGAAAATGCAGCGCGAGAAGTTGATGCGGAAGAAGTCCGGGTACCAGCGACCGTCTTCGGTTTCAGCTTTCTGCAGGGAGATGCAACCCACCGGGCACGCCACGGCGCACAGGTTGCAGGCCACGCAACGCTCTTCGCCATCGGGGTCGCGGGTCAGTACGATGCGGCCGCGATAGCGCGGCGGCAGGTACACCGCTTCTTCCGGGTATTGCAGGGTGTCGCGCTTGCGGAAGCCATGGCCGAAAACCATCACCAGGCTTCGCAACTGGGTACCGGTACCCTTAACGATGTCGCCAATATATTTGAACATGGGTCAAATCCTCACTGAACCGCGCCCGCTGGCGTGTTCAACAACACAACGGCAGCAGTCACCAGCAAATTGATCAGGGTCAGCGGCAGGCAGAAACGCCAGCTGAAATCCATCACCTGGTCATACCGTGGACGCGGAATGGAAGCGCGCAGCAGGATAAACAGCATGATGAAGAACGCGGTCTTCAGGAAGAACCAGAAGAACGCCAGCTGCGGCAGGATGCCGAATGGACCGTGCCAGCCGCCGAAGAACAGCGTGACCAGCAGGGCCGAGATCAAGATGATGCCGATGTACTCACCGACGAAGAACATGCCCCATTTCATACCGGCGTATTCAATGTGGTAACCGTCGGCCAGTTCCTGTTCCGCTTCCGGCTGGTCGAACGGGTGACGGTGAGTCACGGCGACGCCGGCGATGAAGAAGGTACAGAAGCCGAAGAACTGCGGAATGATGAACCACAGGTTCTGCGCCTGGTACTCGACGATGTCGCGCATGTTGAACGAGCCGACCTGCACCACGATGCCCATCAGCGCGAGGCCCATGAACACTTCGTAGGACACGGTCTGGGCCGAGGCCCGCAAGCTGCCCAGCAGGGCGAACTTGTTGTTGCTCGACCAGCCGGCGAACAGCACCGCGTAGACCGACAGGCCAGCCATGGCGAAGAAGAACAGCAGGCCGATGTTCAGGTCCGCCACGCCCCAGGTCGGGGTAATCGGGATGACTGCGAACGCGATCAGCAAGGCGCTCATGGCCACGACCGGTGCCAGGGTGAAGATCACCTTGTCGGCAAACGGCGGGGTCCAGTCTTCCTTGAAGAACATCTTCAGCATGTCGGCAGCGATCTGGAACATACCGAACGGGCCAACGCGGTTCGGACCGTAACGGTCCTGCCACCAGCCCAGCAGGCGACGTTCGACGAAGCTGAGCAGGGCGCCTGCGACGACCACGGCCAACAGGATCACGATGGCCTTGACGACCGAGATGATCACGTCGATCACTTCAGGGGTGAACCAGGTCATTGCGCTGCCTCCTGCAGACCGTCAACGGTTTTGCCAAAGATCGCAGGCGGGATACCGGCGAGGCCTTTAGGCAGTGCAACCAGGCCGGCACCCAACGCTTCGTTGATGCGCAGCGGCAGACGCAGGGTCTGGCCGGCCACGGTCACGCTGAGCAGGGCACCGTCGTTGACGCCCAGGCGGTCGGCTTCGGACTTGGCCAAGGACACGTAGGCTTCGGGAATGCGCTCTTGTACCGGCGCGGCCTTGGAAGAGGTCTCTTCGCTGCCGAACAGGTGGAAGAGCGGCACAACCTGCCAGGTGCCCTGGGCCGGGTTGAATGGGCGCGGGACCGCAGCGAACCAGTTCAGCGCGTCGCCCTGGGGTTCGATCAGGCGGGTGCCCGGGTCGCCGGCGCGGATATGCCCACCGACTTCGTCCTGGAACTTGTTCCAGGCCTGCGGCGAGTTCCAGCCCGGCGACCAGGCAAACGGCACCTGCTGACGTGGCTCGACCGAACCCGAGTAACCTTCCATGGAGAAGGCGAACGCGGTGTCGTTGTCTTGCGGGGTACGCGGTTCGTGCACGCTGATGTCGGCGCGCATGGCGGTACGACCGGAGTAACGCAGCGGCTCACGGGCGAGCTTCATGCCCTTGATGCGGAACGCGGCGGACGGTGCGGCGTCGACGATACGCGCCAACTGCGGCGCGCTCGCGGCGGCTGCGGCGGTGACGTGGTCGAGCTGGGTCCAGTCGATCGGCTGGTTCAGCAGGGTCGCGCGCAGGGCATGCAGCCAGCGCCAGCCTTCGTGAACCAGGATGCTGGCGTCCATGTACTTCGGATCGAACACCTGGAAGAAGCGCTGGGCGCGGCCTTCCTGGCTGACCAGGGTACCGTCGCCTTCGGCGAAGGTGGCGGCTGGCAGCACCAGGTCGGCACGGTCGCTGGTGGCGGTCTTCTGGTGGTCGGCGACAATCAGGACCTTGGCGGCGTTCAGCGCAGCGTCAACCTTGGCGGCATCGGTGCGGGTGTACAGGTCGTTTTCCAGCACCACGATCGCATCGGCAGTGCCCTCGATCACGGTTTGCAGGGCCGCGTCCAGGGACTCGCCACCGAGCATGGCCAGGCCGAGGCTGTTGGCTTCCGGCACCACCAGGCTGATGGAGCCGTTCTTGTCGCGCAGCTTCAAGGCCTTGGCGATGTTGGCGGCGGCTTCGATCAATGCCTTGGAACCCAACGAGGTACCGGCAATGATCAATGGACGCTTGGCTGCCAGCAGGGCGTCGGCGATGCGTTGGGCCAATTCGACGGCTTCAGTGTCCAGTCCTTCAACCGCTGGTGCGCTGGCGTCGAGGGCGTGGGCCACGGCGAAACCGAGGCGCGCCAGGTCGTCCGGTGCAGCGTGGACGCATTCTTCGGCGATGTCGTCGAGCTTGGTTTCAGCGAGGCTTGCGATAAACAGCGGGTTCAGCGCGTGCTGGCCGATGTTTTTCACCGCAGCGTCGAGCCAAGGCTGTACGCGCATGGCGTCGGCCATGTCTTCAGCCTTGCCTTTGACCGATTGACGCAGGGACAGCGCGATACGCGCGGCGGTCTGGGTCAGGTCTTCACCGAGCACGAAGATGGCATCGTGGTCTTCGATGTCGCGCATGTTCGGCACCGGCAGCGGGCTGTCGTTCAGCACCTGCAGGACCAGGCGAATGCGCTCCAGCTCACTGGCTTCGATACCGGAGTAGAAGTGCTCGGCACCCACCAGCTCGCGCAACGCGTAGTTGCTTTCGAGGCTGGCGCGGGGCGAACCGATACCGACGATGTTGCGGCCGCGCAGCAGGTCGGCGGCTTTATCCAGCGCCGCGTCCAGGCTCAGCTTGGCGCCATCGGCCAGCAGTGGCTGGCGTGGGCGGTCTTCGCGGTTGACGTAGCCATAGCCGAAACGGCCACGGTCGCACAGGAAGTACTGGTTGACCGAACCGTTGAAGCGGTTTTCGATGCGACGCAGTTCGCCGTAGCGCTCGCCGGGGGAGATGTTGCAACCGCTCGAGCAGCCATGGCAGATGCTTGGCGAGAACTGCATGTCCCACTTACGGTTGTAGCGCTCGGAGTGAGTCTTGTCGGTGAACACACCGGTCGGGCAGACCTCGGTGAGGTTGCCGGAGAACTCGCTTTCGAGCACGCCGTCTTCAACGCGACCGAAGTACACGTTGTCGTGGGCGCCGAATACGCCGAGGTCGGTGCCGCCGGCGTAGTCTTTATAGAAGCGTACGCAGCGGTAGCAGGCGATGCAGCGGTTCATCTCGTGGGAAATGAACGGGCCCAGTTGCTGGTTCTGGTGGGTACGCTTGGTGAAGCGATAACGGCGCTCGTTGTGGCCGGTCATCACCGTCATGTCTTGCAGGTGGCAGTGACCGCCTTCCTCACAGACCGGGCAGTCGTGGGGGTGGTTGGTCATCAGCCATTCGACAACGCTGGCGCGGAACGCCTTGGATTCATTATCGTCGATGGAGATCCAGGTGTTGTCGGTGGCTGGGGTCATGCAGGACATGACGATACGACCACGGGTGTCGTTTTCGTCGGTGTACTGCTTGACCGCACACTGGCGACAGGCACCGACGCTACCAAGCGCGGGGTGCCAGCAGAAATAAGGGATGTCGAGGCCTAGTGACAGACACGCCTGTAACAGGTTGTCCGCCCCATCGACTTCGAGCGCTTTGCCGTCTACGTGGATAGTGGCCATGGTTCAAAGTTCTTCGTTGGCCCGTTGTCAGCGGGCGTGGCTAATGGAATCTTGTTGTTCATGTGCATCTACACAGCCTTGACGGCGTCAGCACATGAGAAAGCGAAGGGCACGGACCCTTCGCTTTTTAAGCGTTACGCGCCGACTACGATCGGCCTTGCCAGAGGCGGGACGGCGGCGCTGGTAGGCGCGATGCCGGCTTCGAACTCCGAGCGGAAGTATTTGATTGCGCTGCCCAATGGCTCCACGGCGCCCGGTGCGTGAGCACAGAAGGTCTTGCCTGGGCCGAGGAAACCGACCAGCCCCAGCAGGGTCTCGATGTCACCCTCGCGGCCTTCGCCATTTTCCAGGGCCATCAGCAGCTTGACGCTCCACGGCAGGCCGTCGCGGCATGGGGTGCAGAAGCCGCAGGATTCACGGGCAAAGAACTGCTCCATGTTGCGCAGCAGCGAGACCATGTTCACGGTGTTGTCCACCGCCATCGCCAGGCCGGTACCCATCCGGGTGCCCACCTTGCCGATGCCGCCGGCATACATCTGTGCGTCAAGATGCTCGGGGAGCAGGAAGCCGGTGCCGGCGCCGCCTGGCTGCCAGGCCTTGAGGGTGTAGCCGTCGCGCATGCCGCCGGCGTAGTCCTCGAACAGCTCGCGTGCGGTCACGCCGAATGGCAGTTCCCACAGGCCAGGGTTCTTGACCTTACCGGAGAAGCCCATGAGCTTGGTGCCCATGTCTTCGCTGCCTTCGCGGGCCAACGATTTGTACCAGTCCACGCCGTCGGCGATGATCGCCGGCACGTTGCACAGGGTCTCGACGTTGTTCACGCAGGTCGGCTTGCCCCACACGCCCACGGCGGCAGGGAAGGGCGGCTTGGAACGCGGGTTGGCGCGGCGGCCTTCGAGGGAGTTGATCAGTGCGGTTTCTTCACCGCAGATGTAACGCCCGGCGCCGGTGTGCACGAACAGTTCGAAGTCAAAACCCGAACCGAGGATGTTCTTGCCCAACAGGCCTGCGGCCTTGGCTTCTGCCACGGCACGGTTGAGGTGCTTGGCGGCGGTGGTGTATTCGCCGCGCAGGAAGATGTAGCCACGGTAGGTTTTCAGCGCGCGGGCGCTGATCAGCATGCCTTCGATCAGCAGATGGGGCAGTTGCTCCATCAGCATGCGGTCTTTCCAGGTGTTGGGTTCCATTTCATCCGCGTTGCACAGCAGGTAGCGGATGTTGATGGACTCGTCTTTGGGCATCAGGCCCCACTTCACGCCCGTGGGGAAGCCTGCACCGCCGCGACCCTTGAGGCCGGCGTCCTTCACGGTCTGGACGATGTCGTCCTGGGCCATGTCGGCGAAGGCCTTGCGCGCAGCGGCGTAACCGTTCTTGGCCTGGTACTCGTCGAGCCATACCGGCTCGCCGTCGTCACGCAGGCGCCAGGTCAGCGGGTGGGTTTCGGCCGAACGCTTGATCAGGTTGGCCGGGCCGAAGGAAGTCAGGGTCATGGGTAGCCCTCGAGCAATTGGGTCACGCCAGCAGGCTGCACGTCACCGAATGTGTCGTCGTCGATCATCAACGCCGGCGCCTTGTCGCAGTTGCCCAGGCAGCACACCGGCAGCAGCGTGAAGCGGCCGTCCGGGGTGGTTTGGCCGAGGCCGATGCCCAGCGTGTTCTGGATCTCGCTGACCACTGATTCGTGGCCACCGATGTAGCAGACCATGCTGTCGCACACGCGAATGATGTGACGGCCGACCGGCTGGCGGAAGATCTGGCTGTAGAACGTCGCCACGCCTTCAACGTCGCTGGCGGGGATGCCGAGGATCTCGCCGATGGCGTAGAGGGCGCCGTCCGGCACCCAGCCACGTTCCTTCTGGACGATCTTCAAGGCTTCGATCGACGCCGCGCGCGGGTCTTCGTAGTGATGCAGCTCGTGCTCGATGGCCGAGCGCTCGGTTTCACTCAGGGTGAAACGGTCTGTCTGGATAAGCGTGCTGTTCATGCTTAGCGGTCCACGTCGGCCATAACGAAATCGATACTACCCAGGTACGCAATCAAGTCCGCGACCATCTCGCCTTTGATCACCGAAGGGATCTGCTGCAAGTGGGCGAAGCTTGGGGTACGAATCCGGGTGCGGTAGCTCATGGTGCCGCCATCGCTCGTCAGGTAATAACTGTTGATACCCTTGGTCGCTTCGATCATCTGGAAGGATTCGTTGGCCGGCATTACCGGACCCCACGAAACCTGCAGGAAGTGCGTGATCAGGGTTTCGATGTGCTGCAGCGTGCGCTCTTTCGGCGGCGGCGTCGTCAGCGGGTGATCCGCCTTGTACGGGCCGGCCGGCATGTTGCGCATGCACTGCTCGATGATCTTCAGGCTCTGGCGCATTTCTTCGACGCGCACGATGCAACGGTCGTAGGCGTCGCCATTGGCCGCCAGCGGGACTTCGAACTCGAAGTTCTCGTAGCCGGAATAGGGGCGCGCTTTACGCAGGTCGAAGTCGCAACCGGTCGAACGCAGGCCGGCACCGGTGACGCCCCATTCCAGGGCCTCTTTGGTGTTGTAGGCGGCAACGCCGATGGTCCGACCCTTGAGGATGCTGTTGTCCAGGGCGGCTTTCTGGTACTCGTCCAGGCGCTTGGGCATCCAGTCGATGAATTCCTTGACCAGGCGTTCCCAGCCATTCGGCAGGTCGTGGGCGACACCGCCGATGCGGTACCAGGCCGGGTGCAGGCGGAAACCGGTGATGGCTTCGATGACCTTGTAGGCGCGCTGACGGTCGGTGAAGGTGAAGAACACCGGGGTCATGGCGCCGACGTCCTGGATATAGGTACCCAGGAACAGCAGGTGGCTGGTGATCCGGAAGAACTCGGCCATCATGATGCGTATGGTGTCGACGCGGTCCGGGACCTTGATGCCGGCCAGCTTCTCGACCGATAGCACGTACGGCAGGTTGTTCATCACGCCGCCGAGGTAGTCGATACGGTCGGTGTACGGGATGAAGCTGTGCCACGACTGGCGCTCGGCCATCTTCTCGGCACCACGGTGGTGGTAGCCGATGTCCGGTACGCAGTCGACGATTTCTTCGCCGTCCAGCTGAAGGATGATGCGGAAGGCACCGTGAGCCGAAGGGTGGTTCGGGCCCAGGTTGAGGAACATGTAGTCCTCGTTGGTGCCGGAACGCTTCATGCCCCAGTCTTCCGGACGGAAGCGCGCGGCCTCTTCTTCAAGTTGCTGCTTGGCGAGGTTGAGGCTGAACGGGTCGAATTCGGTGGCGCGGGCAGGGAAGTCCTTGCGCAGCGGGTGACCTTCCCACGTTGGCGGCATCATGATGCGCGTCAGGTGCGGGTGGCCCGGGAAGTCGATACCGAACATGTCCCAGACTTCGCGCTCGTACCAGCTGGCGTTGGGCCAGATACCGGTCACGGTCGGGATGCTCAGGTCGCTCTCGGACAGTGCGACCTTGATCATCACGTCGCTGTTACGTTCCAGCGACATCAGGTGATAGAACACGGTGAAATCGGCGCCGCTCGGCAGGCCTTGGCGCTTGGTGCGCAGGCGCTCGTCCACGCCATGCAGGTCATAGAGCATGACGTACGGCTTGGGCAGGTTGCGCAGGAAGGTCAGGACTTCGACGAGCTTGGCGCGCGCCACCCACAGCACCGGCATACCGGTGCGTGTGGCCTGGGCGGTGAAGGCGTCAGGGCCAAAACGGTTATTGAGTTCGACGACCACATCCTGGTCGTCTGCCTTATAAGGCGGGATGTACAGAGCACTGCCTGTAGTCATGGTTTTTTATCGCTTTCGGTCAACGTAAAGAATGAAGCCAGGTTTTCGTTCTATAAAAGAAGCGGTGCTGGATCAGACTTCGTCGGGGCTGCGCAGGTTGGTGACTGCGATTCGCTGTTCGCGGCGCTGTTCCTTTTGCGACGGCATCTCGGCGCGGTACACGCCTTGATCGCCGACGACCCAGGAAAGCGGGCGACGCTCCTTGCCAATCGATTCCTGCAACAGCATCAAGCCTTGCAGGAATGCTTCGGGGCGGGGCGGGCAGCCAGGCACGTAGACGTCCACGGGCAGGAACTTGTCCACCCCTTGAACCACGGAGTAGATGTCGTACATGCCACCGGAGTTGGCGCACGAACCCATGGAGATAACCCACTTTGGCTCGAGCATTTGCTCGTAGAGACGCTGAATGATCGGCGCCATCTTGATAAAGCAGGTACCGGCGATAACCATGAAATCCGCCTGGCGCGGCGATGCCCGGATAACTTCGGCGCCAAAGCGTGCGATGTCGTGGGGCGCCGTGAAGGCGGTGGTCATTTCCACGTAGCAGCACGAAAGACCGAAGTTGTACGGCCACAGGGAGTTCTTACGTCCCCAGTTGACCGCGCCACTCAGCACGTCTTCCAGCTTGCCCATGTAGATGTTTTTGTGGACTTGGTCTTCTAACGGATCGGAAACGGTTTCCCGTTCGCCGATGGGGTACTGCTCGTTAGGAGCATCCGGGTCGATCCTGGTGAGATTGTATTGCATCGCCAAAGCCTCATTGTTTCAGCTTCGCTTGCCGCTTACGACGAGCTTCCGGAGCCCAATCAAGGGCGCCCACTCGAAATAGGTAGACAAGGCCTGCCAACAGAATTGCTATGAAAACGAGAGCTTCGACGAATCCGGTCCAGCCGCTTTCGCGGACGGACACAGACCAGGCAAAGAGAAAGAGGGCTTCGATATCGAAGATCACGAAGAGCATCGCGACCAGATAGAATTTGGCTGAGAGCCGCAAGCGGGCGCCACCTGTAGGCAGCATGCCGGATTCAAACGGTTCATTCTTGCTGCGGCCCCAGGCTTTTGACCCGAGGAGGCTGGAAACACCGAGCATGAAGGCGCAAAGGCCGACAACACCGAGGAGGAAAATGGCAAAGCCCCAGTTGTGGGCCATGAGTCCTGTCGCTTCGGTCATGCTGGAAATCCTTAACAGAGAGCAAAGGTCTCTGAGCTCGAAAAAGTAACGATGCAGTGACGATATGTCGCACTGCAATCAATCGCGGTGATTTTATGGCTAAACACCGGGCAAGTAAAATTCCTAGGGCGAAATTATTCGATGGAATAAGCACATAGTGCACCTTCTTGGGGCTGTAGCCCTTGCGGGGCGGGCATTAGCGGGCATTTTATCAAATGTGTTTTGTTTAACCAGTAACGAAGTTTTTATGCGCCAAATGATAATGAATATTGTTTGCGTGGGGTTTAAGCGATTGTTTCTCATGCAGCGGAGTAAGTTGCCGTTACTTGCCTGATTAGCGCTAGTTGTTGGAGCGGATCTTTTAACCGATTTATCTGCAACGAATAGCGCTCTGGATCAAGGTTTTGGACAAAATCTTCAGGTTGCATGCGTTCCCTTGTGGGAGGAGGCTTGTAAAGGATGTCTCCGGTTTCAAACGTAAAGGATGTCTCCGGTCTGTACCGGGGCAAGACCCTTCCCACATTTTGCCCTTTTGCCCTTATTGAATCAGTGAGATGCGTACCGGCAAAAAAACGCCCCGAACCAGTCGGGGCGTGATTGTCGTGCGGCACTGCGGTTAGCTCTTTAACGGGTCCGCAGTGGCCGTGTACTCACATCGATCAGTGGAACTGCTCTTCTTCGGTCGAGCCGGTCAGCGCGGTCACGGACGAGGTGCCGCCCTGGATCACGGTGGTCATGTCGTCGAAGTAGCCGGTGCCCACTTCCTGCTGGTGGGCCACGAAGGTGTAGCCCTTGGCGGCGTCAGCGAATTCCTGCTCCTGCAGCTTCACGTAGGCGGTCATGTCGTTGCGGGCGTAGTCGTGCGCCAGGTTGAACATGCTGTGCCACATGTTGTGAATGCCGGCCAGGGTGATGAACTGGTGCTTGTAGCCCATGGCGGACAGTTCGCGCTGGAACTTGGCAATGGTTGCGTCGTCCAGGTTTTTCTTCCAGTTGAAGGAAGGCGAGCAGTTGTAGGACAGCAGTTGGTCCGGGTATTCCTTCTTGATCGCTTCAGCAAAGCGACGCGCTTCGTCCAGGTCCGGCTTGGCGGTTTCGCACCAGATCAGGTCGGCGTACGGCGCGTAGGCCAGGCCGCGGGCGATGGCCTGGTCGAGACCGGCGCGCACTTTGTAGAAACCTTCCTGGGTGCGTTCGCCCGTCACGAACGGTTGGTCGTACGGGTCGCAGTCCGAAGTCAGCAGGTCCGCAGCGTTGGCGTCGGTACGGGCCAGGATGATGGTCGGCGTGCCGGCAACGTCAGCCGCCAGGCGGGCAGCGGTCAGTTTCTGCACGGCTTCCTGGGTCGGTACCAGTACCTTGCCGCCCATGTGGCCGCATTTCTTCACCGAAGCCAGTTGGTCTTCGAAGTGCACGCCGGCAGCGCCAGCTTCAATCATGCTTTTCATCAGCTCGTAGGCGTTCAGTACGCCACCGAAACCGGCTTCGGCGTCGGCCACGATTGGCGCGAAGTAGTCGATGTAGCCTTCGTCGCCCGGGCCTTTACCGGCTTTCCACTGGATCTGGTCGGCACGACGGAACGAGTTGTTGATGCGCTTGACCACGGTCGGCACGGAGTCCACCGGGTACAGCGATTGGTCGGGGTACATGGATTCAGCGGAATTGTTGTCCGCTGCCACTTGCCAGCCGGACAGGTAGATCGCCTGGATACCGGCTTTCACCTGTTGGACTGCCTGGCCGCCAGTGAGGGCGCCCATGCAGTTGACGAAATCTTTCTCGGGGCGGAAGGACGGCTTGGCACCTTGGGTGACCAGCTTCCACAGCTTCTCGGCGCCGAGTTTTGCAAAGGTGTGCTCAGGTTGAACCGAGCCACGCAGGCGGACGACGTCAGCAGCGGAATAAGCGCGGGTTACGCCTTTCCAGCGTGGGTTTTCAGCCCAGTCTTTCTCGAGGGCTGCAATTTGCTGTTCGCGTGTCAGTGCCATGGGGGAAAACCTCGTCGCATAGGTCTAGGTGGAAAATTCCATTTGCCAGCCACGTAGTGAATGCGTGGTTATGGCTGCTCGCTGACCAGAAGCTCAGGTGTTCAAGTTGAGTTCGACGGGGTAGGCGACGGGATGAACGACGGCTCAAGGGGGGGAGTTGAGCAGGTAAGGGCGAACTGCGAACGGTCTTCGGGCGTCGTGGGCCTTTGTACGATCCATCAGTGTGTAGCCGGGTTACCTGGTTAGCTTCCGTCCCTCGGGACAACTTCGTTCCAGTCGCAACCTCGTCAAACACGCCTTGTGGGCGGTACAGACACGAATCGGCTCGGGTGGGTAGCTTGGAGCGTCGATCCGAAGGCCCTTGCCAGGGCCCCTGATTAGCGGGAGCGAGGCCATCATGCCCATGCTTTTTTGGATCGTCAAATGTTTTGTAGTGCTTTTTTTGTGGCACTACATCTTTAGTCTAATACGACTCATCAGTCAGTTTTTGGTGCTTCAGTTCAGGGTGTCGACCTTAACCCGCAACGTCAGGTCATCACGGCCCTGGGTAGAGTAGCTGCGGGTTGTAGAGGATTTATCGGCCTGGGTCTCGCGGTTGATGCCGGCCAGGGGGATCCATTCGCCAAGGCGCCCGCTGACGCTTGTGTCGGTACTTTGCACATTCACTACATCGGGACGTTCCTGGCTCATGCGGTCACGGTTGGTACTGATCGCCAAATGTACGGTCTCGCCGGTGACGCTGGCGGTGACGTAGAAGCCCTGGGTGACGTTGCGGTACTGGGTCTGGTTCTGCGGGCGACCGTAGGCGTCGGGCTGGGTCGTGGTCAGTGGCACGCTCTGGCCGAACTGGATCAGCGCAGGCACGCCTTCGCTGGCCTGGATCTGCTGGATGCCGCCGTCGCGGCTGGCGGTGCCGTAGCTGATGATGCGGGTCTGGCTGTCGCCGCTGTTCTGCTGGTTATTTTCGTTGGTGTCCACGGTGATCAGCAGGCGCTTGGCCGGTGTGTCCAGTTGGGCGAGCAGCGCGCGCAGGTCCTGGATCTTGCCGGGGGCGGCGTTGACAATTAGCTGGTTGCCGTAGGCGCTGACGGTGCCGTCCTTGCCGATGAAATTCTGCGCCACGGGGAGCAGGTCGGTGCTGGTGCGGTTGCTCAGGTTGACGACTTCGGTGTCGGCCATGGCCGAGCAACTGGCAGTCAGGAGGAGGGCGGTGAGCAGGGTGCGTAGGGACATGTCCGTTATCTCTGCGAGTCATTTAGGCTTGATAGTGCCAGTTTGTCGGCCTGGGAGGTCGCAATTTGAATCGTAGACGGCAAAATGCCCTGGCATGGCAGGGCATTGTTGGTGTTGCTGAAATAGCCATCGGGGGCAAGCCCCCTCCCACATTTTGACCGAGTACATCCTTGGGGATGCGGTCAAGTGTGGGAGGGGGCTTGCCCCCGATGGCAGCGACGCGGTCTCGAATCAGCCCCCGCGCACCATATCGACATGGGGAATCCCGACTTCCAGGAATTCCTCGCTGACGATCTTGAAGCCCAGTCGCTCATAGAACGGCGCCGCATACACCTGCGCACTCAGGAACTGCTTGGTCTGGCCACGTTGCTCGGCCACGCCAATCACCGCTTCCATCAGCTTGTCGCCGACCTTCAGTCCGCGCCAGTCCTTGAGCACCGACACACGGCCGATCTCGCCGCTGGGTAGCAGGCGCGCGGTGCCAATCGGAAAGTCGCCTTCGAATGCAAGGAAATGCACCGCGTCTGCGTCGTCCGCGTCCCACTCCAGTTCAGGTGGGACCGATTGTTCAGCGATAAATACCGCTTCACGAATGCGCCGAATCTCGGCGATATCCTTATGCCAGTCCGCGACACTTACGTGAATCTTATTCATCAGCAAACCCCAGGCTTCCTTGCTTGACCAGCTCGCACAGCAGGTCGCGGGCGTCTTCGTCCAACAGCCATTCGCCGAGGTTTTCGGCGTGCAGTGCATCGGCGGCGCAGACCAGTTTCAGCAGCTCGCGCAGTTTGCCTGGCAGGTAGCGGCTCTGGCCGCTGGCGAACAGCAATACGTCATCGTCGACTTCCGACCAGGCCATGCGCGCGCTTGGATTGCGCACCAGGATCGCGCCGTCTTGCAGGCTGCTGATGAAGTCGTCTTCGCCCAGTTCTTCGCCCGCCACCATTTCCGGGTAGCGCGGTTCGGTCATGAATTGGCCGAACCAGGTCAGCAGCATGCGCTCGTCGCTCATGTGCTCGGCCAGCAGGCTCTTGAGGCGGTCGAGGGCGTCGCTTTGGATCTGGTGCGGGTCGCTGACCGGCTGCGCGTCGGCGTCGGTGTAGCGCTCTTCGTCGGTCAGGTACTGGGCGAGGAAGTCGGTGAAGTGGGTCAGTACTTCAGCGGCGCTTGGTGCGCGAAAGCCCACCGAGTACGTCATGCAGTCATCTTCGGCGATGCCGAAATGCGCCAGGCGCGGCGGCAGGTAGAGCATGTCGCCCGGTTCCAGCACCCATTCGGCGCTTTCTTCGAATTCGGCGAGGATGCGCAGGTCGGCGTGTGGCAGCAGCGGGCTTTCGGAGCTGCACATCTGGCCGATCTTCCAGTTGCGCTTGCCCTGGGCTTGCAGCAGGAATACGTCGTAGTTGTCGAAGTGCGGGCCTACGCTGCCGCCGGGTGCGGCAAAGCTGATCATCACGTCATCGATGCGCCAGCTTGGCAGGAAGCGGAACTGCTCCAGCAGCTCGGCCACTTCTGGGACGAACTGGTCGACCGCCTGTACCAGCAGGGTCCACTCGCGCTCAGGCAAGGTGCTGAAGGCGTCTTCGGCGAACGGGCCGCGGCGCAGTTCCCACGGGCGTTCGCCGTGTTCGATCACCAGGCGCGATTCGACTTCTTCTTCCAGGGCCAGGCCGGCGAGTTCGTCGGCGTCGATCGGGCTTTCGAAGTCAGGGATCGCCTGGCGAATCAGCAGCGGTTTTTTCTGCCAGTAGTCGCGCAGGAATTCCCGTGCCGTGATGCCGCCCAGAAGTTGAAGAGGGATGTCAGAATTCATGTGTAACCTATTGAAAAAAAGCACTTTTCAGACTGGAATAAAAACGCCCGGCGCGGCCGGGCGTCTCAAGGGGGCTAGCGCGAATCAGATGCGCTTGGCTTGCTCTACAGCGTTGCCGATGTAGTTGGCCGGGGTGAGCAGCTTGAGCTCGGCCTTGGCCGCGGCTGGCATGTCCAGGCCGTCGATGAAAGTTTGCAGTGCTTCAGGGCTGATGCCCTTGCCACGGGTCAACTCTTTCAGCTTCTCGTAAGGGTTTTCGATGTTATAGCGGCGCATCACGGTCTGGATCGGCTCCGCCAGCACTTCCCAGCAGGCGTCCAGGTCAGCGGCGATTTTCTGCGCGTTGAGCTCCAGTTTGCTTATGCCCTTGAGGCTGGCTTCGTACGCGATCACGCTGTGGGCAAAGCCCACGCCGAGGTTGCGCAGTACGGTGGAGTCGGTCAGGTCGCGCTGCCAGCGGGAGATCGGCAACTTGCTGGCCAGGTGCTGGAACAGGGCGTTGGCGATGCCGAGGTTGCCTTCGGAGTTTTCGAAGTCGATCGGGTTGACCTTGTGCGGCATGGTCGACGAACCGATTTCACCGGCAATGGTGCGCTGCTTGAAGTAACCCAGGGAGATGTAGCCCCAGATATCGCGATCGAAGTCGATCAGGATGGTGTTGAAGCGCGCAATGGCGTCAAACAGCTCGGCGATGTAGTCGTGCGGTTCGATCTGCGTGGTGTACGGGTTGAAGCCCAGGCCCAGCTCGTCTTCGATGAAGGCGCGGGCGTTGGCTTCCCAGTCGATCTCAGGGTAGGCCGACAGGTGGGCGTTGTAGTTGCCGACGGCGCCGTTGATCTTGCCCAGCAGTGGGACTGCGGCGACTTGAGCGATCTGGCGCTCCAGGCGGTACACCACGTTGGCGAGTTCTTTGCCCAGGGTGGTCGGCGACGCCGGCTGGCCGTGGGTACGCGACAGCATCGGCACGTCGGCGAAGCGGATGGCCAGCTCACGGATGGCTTCAGCGGTCTGGCGCATCAGCGGCAGCATCACGTCATCACGGCCTTCGCGCAGCATCAGGGCGTGGGACAGGTTGTTGATGTCCTCGCTGGTGCAGGCAAAGTGGATGAATTCGCTGACCTGGGCCAGTTCCGGCAGCTTGGCCGCCTGCTCCTTGAGCAGGTATTCGATGGCTTTGACGTCGTGGTTGGTGGTGCGCTCGATCTCTTTCACACGCTCGGCGTGCTCCAGGGAGAAGTTCTCCGCCAGGGTGTTGAGCACAGCGTTGGCTTCGGCGGAGAACGCCGGCACTTCGCTGATGGCGGGGTGAGCGGCCAGGCGCTGGAGCCAGCGCACTTCAACCAATACACGAGCACGGATCAGGCCGTATTCGCTGAAAATAGGGCGCAGGGCCTGGGTTTTGCCGGCGTAGCGGCCGTCAACAGGGGAAACCGCAGTGAGCGAAGAGAGCTGCATGGGGTGTTCTCGGACAGTCGGGCAACGAAATGGGGCGCGTATCATACATGAAAAAATTCGCCGGTCCGTTGCCAACTGACCGGCGTATTACGCGTAACGGCTTGAAAATAGTCTGTTGGTGCGACTTATTCGTTGCGCATCAACGGGTAAAGCTCTTTGAGCAATTTGCGTCGGCTGATCACCAGCTGCCAACGATGACCGCCCAATTGCCGCCACAACCGCGCCGAACGAATACCGGCCAGCAGCAGGGCGCGGATTTTCGAGGCGTTGTTCGGTTGCTGCAGGTTGCGCATGTCGCCGTGCACCTGGATGCGTTGGCGCAAGGTGCTCAAGGTGTCCTGGTACAGCGCACCGCAGGCGGCGATCACGTTTTCGTGGGCCGGGCCGAAGTGCTCTACCTGGGATTGGATCTGGGGCAGGCGTTTGCCGATGGTTTCCAGCATGTCCTCGCGCTTGGCCAGTTGGCGCTCGAGGCCGAGCATCGACAGGGCATAACGCAGCGGCTCGCGCTGCAAGGTGCTGGGGTCGCGCTCCAGGGCGCCGATCAGGGCGCGGTAGCCTTCACGCAGTGCGAGGTCGTCGCCCCCGTAGACTTCCAGGGTGTCCTTGGGGTCGCGGATCAGCAGGCTGCCGAGCATGCAGGTCAGGCCGGCTTCGGTGACCTGGCCGGTCTTGGCGATCTTGTCCACCAGCACGGCGGAGAGAAATACCCCGCCGAGTGCCGTCAGTTGCTCCTGGGTCGGGCTCATGCCGGGTTGCTCCAGGCTTCGGCGACTTCAATCACGCCGCCGCCCAGGCAGATTTCGCCGTCATAGAACACCACCGACTGGCCAGGGGTGACCGCACGTTGCGGGTCATCGAAAGTGGCGCGGTAGCCGCTGGCGGTTTTTTCCAGGGTGCAGGGCTGGTCGCTCTGGCGATAGCGCACCTTGGCGGTCAGGCGGCGCGGGGTGCTCAGGTCGATCGGGTTGACCCAATAGATCTCCGAGGCCAGCAGCGCGCCCGAGAACAGCAGCGGGTGTTCATTGCCCTGGCCGACGATCAGCACGTTGTGTTCCAGGTCCTTGACCAGCACGTACCACGGCTCTTCGCCGGCGTCCTTCAAGCCGCCGATGCCCAGGCCCTGGCGCTGGCCGATGGTGTGGTACATCAGGCCGTGGTGACGGCCGATCACTTCACCCTCGGTGGTCTTGATCTCACCCGGTTGCGCCGGCAGGTACTGCTTGAGGAAGTCGCTGAAGCGGCGCTCGCCGATAAAGCAGATCCCGGTGGAATCCTTCTTCTTGGCGGTCGCCAGGCCGTGTTGCTCGGCGATCCTGCGGACTTCGGGCTTTTCCAGTTCGCCCACCGGGAACAGGGTCTTGGCGATCTGCTCGCCGCCGACGGCGTGCAGGAAGTAGCTCTGGTCCTTGTTCGGGTCCAGGCCCTTGAGCAGTTCGGTGCGGCCATCGATGTCACGGCGGCGCACGTAGTGGCCAGTGGCAATTAAGTCGGCGCCAAGGATCATGGCGTAGTCGAGGAACGCCTTGAACTTGATTTCGCGGTTGCACAGGATGTCCGGGTTCGGCGTGCGACCGGCCTTGTATTCGGCCAGGAAGTGCTCGAACACGTTGTCCCAGTACTCGGCGGCGAAGTTGGCGGTGTGCAGCTTGATACCGATCTTGTCGCACACGGCCTGGGCGTCCGCCAGGTCGTCCATGGCGGTGCAATATTCCGTTCCATCGTCTTCTTCCCAGTTCTTCATGAACAGGCCTTCCACCTCATAACCCTGCTCCATGAGCAGAACGGCGGAAACGGAAGAATCCACGCCGCCGGACATGCCGACGATGACGCGCTTCTTTTGTGTGTCAGAAGGGGCTGGATCACGCATAGGGTTTCAACGGGTGTCTTGAAAAAGGACGCGATTCTAGCAGGCCTGGGCCCGCAAGGCTAAAGAGAAGGGCGGATCAATTCCAGACTGTGACGCTGGCCGGCCAGATAATCATCGATACAGCGGATGATCAGCTCGCTGCGCCAGTCGTCGCGCACGGCCATCAGCTCGTCACGGGTCAGCCAGCGGGCGCGCAGGATGCCTTCGTCGAGTTGGTAGTCCGGGTGGTGTTTCAAGGCCTTGGCGATGAAGCACACGCGCTGGTAGGTCACGCCGTTGCTGGGGGCGGTGTACAGGTAGATGCCGACGATGCCCGTGGCTTCCACGTCCCAGCCGGTTTCTTCGAGGGTTTCGCGCACGGCGGCCTCGGTCAGGGTTTCATGCGGGTCGAGGTGGCCGGCGGGCTGATTGAGCACGGCGCGGCCGCCCTTGAGTTCTTCAACCATCAGGAATTTTCCGTTGTCTTCGACGATGGTGGCGACGGTGATGTGGGGTTGCCAGGTCATGGGATGCCTCTCGATTCAGGATGCCGCACAGGCTTGGGGATGGGTTGCAGTCAGTGTGTGAGGGGGGGGCTTGCCCCTCACACAGGGATGATGCATAAGCAATCTGCATGATGCGCCTGACATTTTATGATTTTACCGATTTAAGCTCCCGGTGCAGCTTATCTCTCCAGAACCCTTGCCTTGGAGAGTGTCATGCACCCGATTGCCGATAAAAGCTACGAAGTGCGCCTTACATCGCCACTGCCCATTGCCTTCATCCTGCTGTGGAGTTCCGGCTACATCGGCGGTGCGTTCGGTGTGCGTTATGGCGAGCCCTTCACCATGACGTTCTATCGGTTTGCCTTGGCTGCCCTGGTGTTCTTGGGAGTTGCACTCGCCATCAAGGCGCAATGGCCGAAACGGCTCGCCCCCTACCTCCATGCTGCGGCAGTGGGGCTGCTGTTGCAGGCCTTGCAGTTCGGCGGCCTTTACACCGGCATCAGCCAAGGCGTTCCCGCAGGGCAGGCGGCATTGATCGTCGGGCTGATGCCGGTGTTCGTCGTGATCGGTGCCTATTTCTGCCTGGGTGAGCAATTGAGCTGGCGCGACCTGCCGGGTTCGATCCTGGGCGTTGGCGGCGTGGGCATCGTCGTGGCCGGCAGCTTTTTTGGCTCCGAGGCGTCAGTGGTTGGTTACGGCGCGGTGGGCTTGGCGCTATTGGGTATCACGCTTGGCACCCTCTATCAAAAACGCTTTCTTGGCGGGGTGAATCTATGGGTGGGTTGTTTCATTCAGATGGTCACCGCGTCACTGGTCATGTTGTTGCTGGCATACACCACCGAAACCATGCAGGTCACCGAGTGGGTTCCATTCGCAGCGTCGGTGGCCTGGATCACGCTGATGAACTCCGTGGGTGCGCTGACGCTGCTGTATTTGATGATTCGACGGGGGGAGGCGAGTAAGGCGACGAACTTGTTTCATGTGATTCCGGCGGTCACGCAGATCATGGCGTCATTGGTGTTGGGTGAGGTGCCGAGTGGGGTTGCGCTTGTGGGGTTTGTTGTTTCAGGGACGGGGGTTTATTGGATGAATCATGTGCGCGCCAAGTAGGTAGTCTTGACAGGTATAGCGGGTGCCTTGCACTAATAGCGGGGAATATTTACTCACTCGCATGGGTATGGCATGAGAGTCAATCTTGATATTCAGTCGCTGCGCAGTTTCCTCAAGGTCGCAGAACTGGGCAGTTTCACCCGGGCCGCGCAAGCGTTGAGCCTGACCCAGCCGGCAATCAGCCAGCAAATTCGACGACTTGAGGATTTGCTGGGTGTCGAGCTTTTTGCTCGCGACAATCGGCATGTATTGCTCACTCTCGAAGGAGAGCGCTTGACCGGCTATGCCCAGCAGATGGTCAGCGTCAACGACAAGGTGGGGAGCCTGTTTGATACCAGTCGCACTCAAGAGTTCGTGACGCTGGGTATTCCCGAATATTTCAGCGAGGAAATCCTGCAGCGCATTATTCCTGCTTTGGCGCTTGAATTACCTTCAGTGCGAATTGTGGTCAAGGTCGCGCGTTCCCTGTTGCTTGCGGAGGCGTTCAGTGAGGGACGAATCGATATTGGCCTGATGATTGATGAATTGCCAAAAGTCGCTGGCGTGCCTTTGCATGCACTTTCGTTGATGTGGCTGGGTGGCGAGTGTGCGGCAGCCCCCATGGACGGGCAGGAAGTTTCGCTGGCCCTGTTCAAGGCGCCCTGCGTGTTCAGGAGCCTGGCGATTCGGCGTTTGGAGGAGAGTGGCATCAGGTGGCGCTGCGTGTATGAGTCTGAAGACCTGATGTCGCTGCGTTCAGCGGTCCAGGCGGGAGTCGGTGTGACGCTTTTACCCTGGTTTGCCCAGGTGCCGGGCTTGAAAAACGTCGAAGCGCTCGCGCATTTGCCTGCGCTGCCGGGGTTTGGGGTCGAACTCAAGCAGAGGGCGGGCTGGGAGCCTTGGTACAAGCCGCAGTTCCTGGCGATTATCGAGGCCGCGTGGCGCGAGGAATACGGCGTTGCATAAGCCCTGAAAACACAAACCCCGGCACTTGGCCGGGGTTTGTGATGCATCCTTACAACCTTACTTCAACTTGGCAATCGCCGCGTTGAGGGTGTTGCTTGGGCGCATGGCCTTGCTGGTCAGCTCTGGGTTCGGCGCGTAGTAGCCGCCGATGTCCACTGGCTTGCCCTGTACGGCATTGAGCTCGGCAACGATGGTTGCTTCGTTCGCGGCCAGGGTCTTGGCCAGTTCGCTGAATTGACCTTGCAGTGCAGTGTCTTCGGTCTGGGCGGCCAGGGCTTGGGCCCAGTAAAGCGCCAGGTAGAAGTGGCTGCCGCGGTTGTCGATGTTGCCGACTTTGCGCGATGGCGACTTGTTGTTGTCGAGGAACTGGCCGGTGGCCTGGTCCAGGGTCTTGGACAGTACCAGGGCTTTCGGGTTGTTGTACGTCACACCCAAATGCTCGAGGGAAGCAGCCAGGGCCAGGAACTCGCCCAGGGAGTCCCAACGCAGGAAGTTCTCTTCCAACAGCTGTTGCACGTGCTTCGGAGCCGAACCGCCGGCGCCGGTTTCGAACAGGCCTCCGCCATTCATCAGCGGCACGATCGACAGCATCTTGGCGCTGGTGCCCAGTTCCATGATCGGGAACAGGTCGGTCAGGTAGTCGCGCAGTACGTTGCCGGTCACCGAGATGGTGTCCAGGCCCTTGCGGGTGCGCTCCAGGGTGAACTTCATCGCGTCGACCGGCGACATGATGCGGATGTCCAGGCCTTCGGTGTTGTGGTCTTTCAGGTAAGCCTGAACCTTCTCGACAACAACGCCGTCATGTGCGCGCTTAGGGTCCAGCCAGAAGATGGCCGGGGTGTTGCTGGCGCGGGCACGGTTGACGGCCAGTTTGACCCAGTCCTGGATCGGCGCGTCTTGGGTCTGGCACATGCGGAATATGTCGCCAGCCTCGACTTTCTGTTCCATCAGCAGGTTGCCCTTGCTGTCGGTCACGCGGACGACGCCGTCAGCCTTGACCTGGAAAGTCTTGTCGTGGGAACCGTACTCTTCGGCTTTTTTCGCCATCAGGCCAACGTTTGGCACGCTGCCCATGGTGGTAGGGTCGAAGGCGCCGTTGGCCTTGCACTCTTCGATCACCGCCTGGTAGATGGTGGCGTAGCAGCGGTCCGGGATCACGGCCTTGGTGTCGTGCAACTGGCCGTCGGTGCCCCACATTTTGCCGGAGTCACGGATCATGGCCGGCATCGAGGCGTCGACGATGACGTCGCTCGGCACGTGCAGGTTGGTGATGCCTTTGTCGGAGTTGACCATCGCCAGGGAAGGGCGGGCGGCGTAGACCGCCTGGATGTCAGCTTCGATCTGCGCTTGCTGCTCGGCCGGCAGGGCCTTGATGCGGGCGTACAGGTCGCCGATGCCGTTGTTCAGGTTGAAGCCGATCTGTGCCAGCACGTCTGCGTGCTTGGCCAGGGCGTCTTTATAGAACTCGGCAACGATCTGGCCGAACATGATCGGGTCGGAGACCTTCATCATGGTGGCTTTCAGGTGGACCGACAGCAGCACGCCTTGTTTCTTGGCGTCTTCGATTTCAGCGGCGATAAAGCTGCGCAGCGCGTTCTTGCTCAGTACGGCGCTGTCGATGATTTCGCCGGCCTTGACGGTGGTCTTTTCTTTCAGGACGGTGGTGGTGCCGTCTTGGGCGACCAGCTCGATTTTGACCGCGTCAGCGGCTTCGATCTGTACGGCTTTTTCGCTGCCGTAGAAGTCGCCGTTGCTCATGTGGGCAACGTGGGACTTGGAGTCGGCAGCCCAGGCGCCCATCTTGTGCGGGTGCTTGCGAGCGTAGTTCTTGACCGACAGCGGCGCGCGGCGGTCGGAGTTGCCTTCGCGCAGTACCGGGTTCACGGCGCTGCCCTTGACCTTGTCGTAACGTGCACGGGTTTCTTTTTCCGCGTCGGTGGTTACGGTTTCCGGGTAGTCCGGCAGGGCATAGCCCTGGGCCTGCAGTTCCTTGATCGCCGCTTGCAGCTGAGGTGTCGAGGCGCTGATGTTAGGCAGCTTGATGATGTTGGCTTCAGGGGTAACGGCCAGGTCGCCCAGTTCGGCGAGGTGGTCCGGTACGGCCTTGGTGCCCAGTTGCTCGGGGAAGCTTGCGAGGATGCGCCCTGCGAGGGAGATGTCGCGGGTTTCCACGGCAATATCAGCGGAAGCGGTGAAGGCCTCTACGATAGGCAGCAGTGAATAGGTGGCGAGGGCTGGGGCTTCGTCGGTGAAGGTGTAGATGATCTTCGAGCGGGTGGGCATATTCGGATTAACTCTCTTCTTTGCTGAAAGCGTGCGCAGAAACTCGAGATGCGCCGGGTGGAGCGCGTTCGTTCAAAGTCATCCATGAGCGAAAGGTCGAGGTTTCTTCGCGGTGATGTTGGGTTGCATCAGTCGAGCGTCAAGCGGGTGGACTATTGTATTAGTCCTGCTTTGTAGCGGAGGGCCCTGTTCCAGAGCGGTCTGCCGTCGTGACTCTTTGGTCAGCGGCGGCATTATACATAGGTCGCTATGCTTACGCCGAGCCTTCATACAAAAGGTGTGTCGTCCATTGGTCTAAAGGTCGCAGGTACCGGATTACGCCTAAAGTCGCACGATGTGCTCAAGATTGGCGCTTTTCCCTTTGCTTTCAGGCTTGTAGGCGACAATTTATGCTGTTTTCGAGGCAAATGAGCATGGCGCGAGGTTTCAGTCGCCATTTATCTGGAGTAGGCTCGGACGCAGCCAGATGTTCAATCCATAGATGGAGTTCAGCATGGGATACAAGAAGATTCAGGTTCCGGCAGTCGGCGACAAAATCACCGTCAATGCAGACCATTCTCTCAATGTTCCTGACCAACCGATCATCCCTTATATCGAAGGTGACGGTATTGGCGTCGACATCAGCCCGGTGATGATCAAGGTGGTCGACGCAGCTGTTGAAAAGGCTTACGGCGGCAAGCGCAAAATCTCGTGGATGGAGGTGTACGCCGGCGAGAAGGCGACCCAAGTCTACGACCAGGACACCTGGCTGCCCCAGGAAACCCTGGATGCGGTCAAGGATTACGTGGTGTCCATCAAGGGTCCGCTGACCACCCCGGTCGGCGGCGGCATTCGTTCGTTGAACGTGGCCCTGCGTCAGCAACTCGACCTCTACGTGTGCCTGCGCCCGGTGCGCTGGTTCGAGGGTGTGCCCAGCCCGGTCAAGAAGCCAGGCGACGTGGACATGACCATCTTTCGCGAAAACTCCGAAGATATTTACGCCGGGATCGAGTGGAAGGCCGGCTCGCCGGAAGCGACAAAGGTCATCAAGTTCCTCAAGGAGGAAATGGGCGTTACCAAGATTCGTTTCGACCAGGATTGCGGCATTGGTATCAAGCCGGTATCGCTGGAAGGCACCAAGCGCCTTGCGCGCAAGGCCCTGCAGTATGTAGTGGATAACGATCGCGACTCGCTGACCATCGTGCACAAAGGCAACATCATGAAGTTCACCGAAGGCGCCTTCAAGGAGTGGGCCTACGAAGTGGCGGCTGAGGAGTTCGGTGCGACCCTGCTGGATGGCGGTCCGTGGATGCAGTTCAAGAACCCGAAGACCGGCAAGAATGTCGTGGTCAAGGATGCCATCGCCGATGCCATGCTCCAGCAGATCCTGCTACGTCCGGCTGAGTATGACGTGATCGCGACCCTCAACCTGAACGGCGACTACCTGTCCGACGCCCTGGCGGCAGAGGTGGGTGGTATTGGTATCGCTCCGGGTGCCAACCTGTCCGACACCGTGGCCATGTTCGAGGCGACCCACGGTACCGCGCCCAAGTATGCGGGCAAGGACCAGGTCAATCCGGGCTCATTGATCCTGTCGGCGGAAATGATGCTGCGTCATATGGGCTGGACCGAAGCGGCAGACCTGATCATCAAGGGTACCAACGGCGCTATCTCGGCCAAGACGGTGACTTATGACTTCGAGCGCCTGATGGATGGCGCGAAGCTGGTGTCGTCGTCGGGCTTTGGGGATGCGCTGATTTCGCATATGTAAAGGTGTGTCACAAAAAAACCGGCCATCCCAAGTCGATTGGGTGGCCGGTTTTTTATCGCATTTCACTCGCTTCGCGGGGGTCAGGCCGTTTGTTTCTTTTCTTTATGAGCGGTTGATGGCGTGTTTTTCTCATGTGTTTCAGCTTTCACTGCATCGATGTTCACGGCGTGCAGCCCTTTCGGTCCTTGAATGATTTCAAAGCTCACAGCTTGGCCAGCCTTCAGCGTTTTATACCCATCCATGATAATCGCTGAGTAGTGCGCAAAAAGGTCCTCGGTTTTACCCTCTTCATTAACAAAACCATATCCCTTGGCATTGTTGAACCACTTGACCTTGCCACTGATCTTGACGCCAGACATACCCATATCCCTCTGCACCAGACTCCATCACTGGAGTATCATCCAGTTTATCCGTCCTAACCCGAATAAATAAGGTTGACTGCGCGGACCTTTTTTACCCACTGTGGGTTCTATTGGTTGTAACACCGATTTGCCGATAGTCAAGGCGACCGGGTGGTCAGGAGTTGAAATTCTGACAGGTCGCCCCCACCACTGTATTTGAACCACTGACGAACCTTTCTTTCCATGCATGCAATCAGCCAGATTCGACTAACATTCAATCAGGATCGACCGGATCACGAACACGATGACGACGGTTCTGCAGGCATTGCTGTTCAGGAGGCCAAGCCTGCTTTACAGGCGCCGCCGATGTACAAGGTGGTTTTGTTCAACGATGACTACACACCGATGGATTTCGTGGTCGAAGTGCTCGAGGTGTTTTTTAACCTGAACCGCGAGTTGGCGACCAAGGTAATGCTGGCCGTTCACACAGAAGGACGGGCAGTATGTGGAGTGTTTACCCGTGACATCGCCGAGACAAAGGCCATGCAGGTCAACCAGTACGCCAGGGAAAGCCAGCATCCGCTACTCTGTGAAATCGAGAAGGACGGTTAACGCCGACCACTTGGGTATGAGGTGAAGCTATGTTAAACCGCGAGCTCGAAGTCACCCTCAATCTTGCCTTCAAGGAGGCTCGTTCGAAGCGTCATGAGTTCATGACCGTCGAACACCTGCTGCTGGCACTTTTGGATAACGAAGCTGCCGCCACGGTTCTGCGTGCGTGCGGCGCCAACCTCGACAAACTCAAGCATGACCTGCAGGAGTTTATCGACTCCACCACGCCACTGATCCCCGTGCATGACGAGGACCGCGAAACCCAGCCAACCCTGGGCTTCCAGCGGGTATTGCAGCGTGCTGTTTTCCACGTACAGAGCTCCGGTAAGCGTGAAGTCACGGGCGCCAATGTGCTTGTGGCGATCTTCAGCGAACAGGAAAGCCAGGCAGTGTTCCTGCTCAAGCAGCAGAGCGTTGCCCGTATTGATGTCGTCAACTACATCGCCCACGGTATCTCCAAGGTGCCTGGGCACGGCGATCATTCCGAGGGTGAGCAGGATATGCAGGACGACGAGGGCGGTGAGTCCTCTTCTTCAAGCAACCCGCTGGATGCCTATGCCAGCAACCTCAATGAGCTGGCGCGCCAGGGGCGGATCGATCCGTTGGTGGGGCGTGAACTCGAGGTCGAGCGTGTAGCGCAGATCCTTGCGCGCCGTCGCAAGAACAATCCGTTGCTGGTGGGTGAGGCGGGCGTGGGTAAGACCGCGATTGCCGAAGGCCTGGCCAAGCGCATCGTCGACAACCAGGTGCCGGACCTGCTGGCCAACAGTGTCGTCTACTCCCTTGACCTGGGCGCGTTGCTCGCCGGGACCAAGTACCGTGGCGATTTCGAGAAGCGTTTCAAGGCCCTGCTCGGCGAGCTGAAAAAACGCCCGCAGGCGATCCTGTTCATCGACGAGATCCACACCATCATTGGTGCCGGCGCGGCATCCGGTGGGGTGATGGATGCTTCCAACCTGCTCAAGCCGTTGCTGTCGTCGGGTGATATCCGCTGCATCGGTTCGACCACCTTCCAGGAATTCCGTGGCATCTTCGAGAAAGACCGTGCCCTGGCGCGTCGCTTCCAGAAAGTCGACGTGTCCGAGCCCTCGGTTGAAGACACCATCGGCATTCTGCGCGGGCTCAAGGGGCGTTTTGAAGCGCACCACGGCATCGAGTACACCGATGAGGCGCTGCGTGCGGCCGCTGAGCTGGCGTCGCGCTACATCAATGACCGGCACATGCCGGACAAGGCCATCGACGTGATCGACGAGGCAGGGGCCTACCAGCGCCTGCAGCCGGTCGAGAAGCGTGTGAAGCGCATCGACGTACCTCAGGTCGAGGACATTGTCGCGAAAATCGCGCGGATTCCGCCAAAACACGTCAACAGTTCCGACAAGGAGCTGCTGCGTAACCTTGAGCGCGACCTCAAGCTCACCGTGTTCGGCCAGGACGCGGCGATCGACGCGTTGTCCACCGCGATCAAGCTGTCGCGTGCGGGCCTCAAGTCGCCGGACAAGCCTGTCGGTTCGTTCCTGTTCGCCGGTCCTACCGGTGTCGGCAAGACCGAGGCGGCACGGCAATTGGCCAAGGCCATGGGGATCGAGCTGGTGCGCTTCGACATGTCCGAATACATGGAGCGTCACACTGTGTCGCGCCTGATCGGTGCGCCTCCGGGCTATGTCGGTTTCGACCAGGGCGGCCTGTTGACCGAAGCGATCACCAAGCAGCCACATTGCGTACTGCTGCTCGATGAGATCGAGAAGGCCCACCCGGAAGTCTTCAACCTGCTGCTGCAGGTGATGGACCACGGGACCCTGACCGACAACAACGGGCGCAAGGCGGACTTCCGCAATGTCATCGTGATCATGACCACCAACGCCGGTGCCGAGACGGCCGCGCGGGCTTCGATCGGCTTTACTCATCAGGATCACTCGTCTGATGCGATGGAAGTGATCAAGAAGAGCTTCACGCCGGAGTTCCGCAACCGTCTGGACACCATTATCCAATTTGGTCGCCTCAGCCATGAGGTCATCAAGAGTGTGGTGGACAAGTTCCTCACCGAGCTTCAGGCGCAGTTGGAAGACAAGCGCGTGCAGCTGGATGTCACGGAAGCGGCGCGCAGCTGGATCGCCGAAGGTGGCTACGATGCGGCAATGGGCGCTCGCCCAATGGCGCGTCTGATCCAGGACAAGATCAAGCGGCCACTGGCCGAAGAGATCCTGTTTGGCGAGCTTTCCGACCATGGTGGCGTGGTGCATATCGACCTGAAGGATGGCGAGCTGACCTTTGAGTTCGAAACCACGGCTGAAATGGCCTGATCGTTCTGCAGTAACACAAAAGGCGCCGCAAGGCGCCTTTTTGCTGTCTTGAAATGCAATTGTCAGAACAATGAAGATCCAGTGTGGGAGGGGGCAGGCCCCTCCCACAGGAATCCTCGGAGTTTGAGAAATCCCGCACACAAAAACGCCCGGCATAACCGGGCGTTTTGTATTGACTTGCTTAGCGAGCGCGGTAAGTGATGCGCCCTTTGCTCAAGTCATAGGGCGTCAGCTCGACGCGCACTTTGTCACCGGTAAGAATACGAATGTAGTTCTTGCGCATCTTGCCGGAGATATGCGCGGTTACGACGTGCCCATTTTCCAACTCCACACGAAACATGGTGTTGGGCAGGGTGTCGACGACAGTGCCTTCCATTTCGAAGCTGTCTTCTTTCGACATGCAGTAAAGCCCTCGGTATCCAGTGAATGGCCCGGTGCAACTGCGCCAGGCAAAAGCGGCGTGCATTGTGCCCGAAAAAGGGTGTTTAAGCCAAGGGGTTCTAGTTAAGCGTGACCCATCTTTGATTAATCAGCAGTTCTATGGGGCGATATTGGGTCTTGTAGTTCATCTTTTTGCAGTTCTTGATCCAGTATCCGAGGTACACCGCCTCGAGTTCCAGGCGCAGTGCTTCACCGATTTGCCAGAGGATCGCGAAACGCCCGAGGCTACGCCGCTCTTCGGCCGGCTCGTAGAAGGTATAGACCGCTGACAGGCCGTTAGGCAGCAAATCGGTCACGGCGACGGCCACCAGGCGGCCGTCCGCGCGAAATTCGTAGAAGCGTGAGAACGGCAGGTCACGCACCAGGAAGGTGGAAAATTGGTCGCGGCTCGGTGGGAACATATCGCCGTCGGCGTGGCGCTGCTCGATATAGCGCTGGTACAGGTCGAAGTATTCTTCGGTGAATCGTGGTTTGGCAGCCGTCACCGTCAAGTCGGCGTTGCGCTTGAGGATGCGTTTCTGATTGCGGTCCGGTAGAAACTGCGCCACGGGGATGCGTGCCGGCACGCAGGCATTGCAGTTCTGGCAGTGGGGCCGGTACAGATGATCGCCGCTGCGCCGAAAACCCATTTCCGAGAGATCGGCATACACGTGCACATCCATTGGCTGGCTGGGGTCGAGGAACAGCGTGGTGGCCTGCTCGTCGGGCAGATAGCTGCAAGAGTGGGGTTGAGTGGCATAAAACTTCAAACGCGCCAACTCGGTCATGATCAACCCTCGGATAAGCTTTGAAATAAGTGTAAGCCAGGTGCGCGGATGTCGCCTAAGAAACCCATGGCCCGCAATTGCGTTGGTCCAGGTGGTCGCGTAGGAAGCCGGCAAATTCACTGCGAGGAATGGCGCGAGCACCCAGGCTATGCAGGTGATCATTGGGCATTTGGCAATCGATCAGTGCAAAGCCCCAGGCCTGTAGTTGCCGTGTGAGTGTAGCGAAGCCGAATTTTGAGGCATTGTCGGCACGGCTGAACATGGATTCGCCAAAAAACAGCTGGCCCATCGCCAGGCCATACAGTCCGCCCACCAGCACGCCCTCGTCCCATACCTCGACCGAGTGCGCATAGCCGCGCTGATGCAGTTCCAGGTAGGCGCGCTGTATACCTTCGGTGATCCAGGTGCCATCAGCATACGCGCGCGGCGCGGCGCACGCTTGGATGACGGCGGCAAAGTCCTGGTCGAAGGTCACGGTGTAGCGCTGCTGGCGCAATAGTTTGCCCAGGCTGCGGGAGACATGCAGTTCGTCGGGGAATATCACGGTGCGCGGGTCCGGCGACCACCAGAGGATCGGCTGGCCCTCGGAGAACCAGGGAAAGCAGCCGTGGCGGTAGGCTTGCACCAGTCGTTCGGCCGACAGGTCGCCACCGGCGGCGAGCAGGCCATTGGGTTCGCGCATGGCCTTGGCCAGCGGGGGGAATGTCAGTGAGTCGCGTTGTAACCAGGTCAGCATGGCATCCAGGCTTACGGAAGGGGAGGGGAGTGGCAGGCGGATCGCCTGCCCCAAGGGGTGTGATTATTGTCGACGCAGCGCTGTGGGGCCAGTCCGAATCGGCTGTTGACGTGCATAAGCATGAGCGGGTGTTTCTGCAACTCTCTGCGTGAGGCGTGGTCGTAATCGGGTCTGGCCCATGCAGGCCATTTGCCAAGCTTGCCTGGATTGGTAAAAACAGCTCATAAGCCTTTGTCAGCAAAGACAATGCATGCTCAAATTGAACATGTTGTGACACGCAATTGGCTATGCTGCTCTAAGAAAGCCAAGTGGCGTGGCAACAGGAACACAAACCCGTACAATGCGGCCATTGTGGCGTTATCGCCATTTCATCCAGCAATCGCCCAGTGTTAAAAGTAGATTCCACGACGTTCGTTCATTTTTCAGCTGCTCGGATTGGGCAGTATTTGCACTTATTCAACAGATGGACGCGCTAACAGGCGCAGGAAAAGACCCGTTTTGAAGAAATCCGCCGCAACACCTAAAGCAGCCATCGTGCCGGCCTGGCGTCAGCACCTGCACTATCGACTCAAGGAAGGCGCGCTGATCGCTATCGGCGCCCTGTGCCTGTTCCTGATGATGGCCTTGCTCACCTATGGCAAGGACGATCCGGGCTGGAGCCACAACAGCAAGATCGAAGACGTGCAGAACTTCGGTGGGCCTGCCGGCTCCTACAGCGCCGATATCCTGTTCATGGTGCTGGGTTATTTCGCTTACATTTTCCCCTTGCTGCTGGCGATCAAGACCTGGCAGATCTTCCGCCAGCGCCACGAGCCGTGGCAGTGGAGCGGCTGGCTGTTTTCCTGGCGCCTGATCGGCCTGGTGTTCCTGGTGCTGTCGGGTGCCGCCCTGGCGCATATTCATTTCCATGCACCCACCGGCCTGCCGGCGGGCGCGGGCGGGGCGCTGGGCGAAAGCCTCGGCGACCTGGCGCGCAAGACCCTGAATATCCAGGGCAGCACCCTGATGTTCATCGCGCTGTTCCTGTTCGGCCTCACGGTGTTCACCGACCTGTCGTGGTTCAAGGTGATGGACGTGACCGGTAAGATCACCCTTGACCTGCTGGAGTTGTTCCAGGGCGCCGCCAACCGTTGGTGGGCCGCCCGTGTCGAGCGCAAGCGCATGGTGGCGCAACTGCGCGAAGTCGACACCCGCGTCAACGAAGTGGTGGCCCCAAGCACACCGGACCGCCGTGAGCAGGCCAAGGTCAAGGAACGCCTGATCGAACGCGAGCAGGCCCTGAGCAAGCACATGTCGGACCGCGAGAAGCAGGTGCCGCCGGTAATCGCCCCGGCGCCGCCCAAGCCGGCCGAGCCTAGCCACCGCGTGCAGAAAGAGAAACAGGCGCCGTTGTTTGTCGACAGCGCCGTGGAAGGCACCTTGCCGCCGATCTCGATCCTCGACCCGGCCGAAAAGAAACAACTCAACTATTCCCCCGAGTCCCTGGCGGCCGTCGGCCATTTGCTGGAAATCAAACTCAAGGAGTTCGGCGTCGAAGTGTCGGTGGACTCGATTCACCCCGGCCCGGTGATTACCCGTTACGAAATCCAGCCGGCCGCTGGCGTAAAAGTCAGCCGCATTTCCAACCTGGCCAAAGACCTGGCGCGCTCCCTGGCCGTGACCAGCGTGCGCGTGGTGGAAGTGATCCCCGGCAAGACCACCGTGGGTATCGAGATTCCCAACGAAGACCGCCAGATCGTGCGTTTCTCCGAAGTGCTGTCGACGCCCGAGTACGACAACTTCAAGTCGCCGGTCACCCTGGCCCTGGGCCACGACATCGGCGGCAAGCCGGTGATCACCGACCTTGCAAAAATGCCTCACCTGCTCGTGGCCGGTACCACCGGTTCGGGTAAATCGGTGGGCGTGAACGCGATGATCCTGTCGATCCTGTTCAAGTCCGGCCCGGAAGACGCCAAGCTGATCATGATCGACCCGAAGATGCTCGAGCTGTCGATCTACGAAGGCATTCCGCACCTGCTCTGCCCTGTGGTCACCGACATGAAGGACGCCGCCAACGCCCTGCGCTGGAGCGTTGCCGAGATGGAACGCCGCTACAAGCTGATGGCGAAGATGGGCGTGCGTAACCTGTCAGGCTTCAACGCCAAGGTCAAGGAAGCCCAGGACGCCGGCACGCCGCTGACCGACCCGCTGTACAAGCGCGAAAGTATCCATGACGAAGCACCGCTGCTGAGCAAGCTGCCGACCATCGTGGTGGTGGTCGATGAGTTTGCCGACATGATGATGATCGTCGGCAAGAAGGTCGAAGAGCTGATCGCGCGTATCGCCCAGAAGGCGCGGGCGGCCGGTATTCACTTGATCCTCGCCACCCAGCGTCCGTCGGTGGACGTGATCACCGGCCTGATCAAGGCCAACATCCCGACCCGCATGGCGTTCCAGGTGTCGAGCAAGATCGACTCACGGACCATCATCGACCAGGGCGGCGCCGAGCAACTGCTGGGCCACGGTGACATGCTCTACATGCCGCCCGGCACCAGTCTGCCGATCCGCGTTCACGGCGCCTTCGTGTCCGATGATGAAGTACACCGCGTGGTGGAAGCCTGGAAGCTGCGTGGCGCGCCCGAATACAACGACGACATCCTTGCCGGTGTCGAAGAGGCCGGCAGTGGCTTCGACGGTGGCAGCAGCGGTGGTGACGATGATGCCGAGACCGATGCCCTGTACGACGAAGCCGTGGCCTTCGTGCTGGAAAGCCGCCGCGCCTCGATTTCTGCGGTGCAGCGCAAGCTCAAGATTGGCTACAACCGCGCCGCGCGCATGATCGAGGCTATGGAAAACGCTGGCGTCGTCACCGCAATGAACACCAACGGCTCGCGCGAAGTCCTTGCTCCTGGGCAGGCGCGCGACTGATTCCGTGCCGCGTGGCAGCACGCGGCGCGCCCTTACGACTCAATGAGGACTCCCATGCGTCTTATCCGCATGCTGTTGTTGCCGGCACTGGCCCTGACCGCTGTTTCGGCCCACGCTGACCCGGCCTCCGTTGCCAGCCTGAAAAACCTGTTGGACAAATCCCAGACCCTGACTGCGCGCTTCTCCCAGCTCACGCTGGATGCCGGCGGTACCCAGTTGCAGGAAACCGCTGGCGAGATGGCCGTGCAGCGCCCAGGGCTGTTCTACTGGCACACGGAAGGCAAGGCCGAGCAGACCATCGTCTCGGACGGCCAGAAAGTCACCCTGTGGGACCCGGACCTGGAGCAGGCGACCATCAAGAAGCTGGACCCGCGCCTGAACCAGACTCCGGCGCTGCTGCTCTCGGGCGACGTGTCGAAAATCAACGACAGCTTCGACATCACCTCCAAGCAGACCAGCAACGTGATCGAGTTCACCCTCAAGCCGAAATCCAAGGACACGCTGTTTGACACGTTGTCCCTGTCGTTCGGCAACGGTGTGATCAATAACATGCGCCTGGTCGACAGCGTCGGTCAGCGCACCGATATCCTGTTCTCCGGGGTCAAGGCCAACCAGCCGGTACCGGCGTCCAAGTTCAAGTTCGACATCCCCAAGGGTGCCGACGTGATCCAGGAATAAACTCCCCAGAGGTTTCAAGCGCTGCCCATGGATCTGTTTCGAAGTGACCCGATTGCCCAGCCTTTGGCCGCGCGCTTGCGCTCGACCAACCTGGATGAGTACGTCGGTCAGGAACACCTGCTCGCTCGCGGCAAGCCGTTGCGCGAAGCCCTGGAGCAGGGTGCGCTGCACTCGATGATTTTCTGGGGGCCGCCGGGCGTGGGTAAGACCACCCTGGCGCGGCTGCTGGCAAAGGTCTCGGATGCGCACTTCGAAACGGTCTCGGCCGTGCTGGCCGGGGTCAAGGAGATCCGCCAGGCCGTCGAGGTGGCCAAACAGCAGGCCGGGCAGTACGGCAAGCGCACCATCCTGTTTGTCGATGAAGTGCATCGCTTCAACAAGTCGCAGCAGGATGCATTCCTGCCCTATGTCGAGGACGGCACGCTGATTTTTATCGGTGCGACCACCGAGAACCCTTCCTTCGAATTGAATAACGCCTTGCTCTCGCGTGCGCGGGTCTATGTGCTTAAAAGCCTGGACGAAGCCGCGATGCAAAAGCTGTTGCACCGCGCCCTGAGCGAAGACAAGGGTCTGGGCAAGCGCCAGCTGAGTCTCAGCGACGAAGGCTTCAAGATCCTGCTTACCGCCGCCGACGGCGACGGTCGGCGCTTTCTCAACCTGCTGGAGAACGCCTCCGACCTGGCCGAAGACGGCAGCGAGATTGGCGTCGACCTGCTGCAAAGCCTGCTCGGCGATACGCGTCGGCGGTTCGACAAGGGCGGCGAAGCCTTCTACGACCAGATTTCGGCGCTGCACAAGTCCGTGCGCGGCTCCAACCCGGACGGCGCGCTGTATTGGTTTGCGCGCATGATCGACGGCGGCTGCGACCCGCTGTACCTGGCGCGGCGCGTGGTGCGCATGGCCAGTGAAGACATCGGCAACGCCGACCCGCGCGCTCTGAGCCTGTGCCTGGCTGCATGGGAGGTGCAGGAGCGCCTCGGCAGCCCGGAGGGTGAGCTGGCGGTGGCCCAGGCCATCACGTACCTGGCCTGCGCGCCGAAAAGCAATGCGGTGTACATGGGTTTCAAGTCCGCCCTGCGTGCCGCCGCTGAACATGGTTCCCTCGAAGTGCCGCTGCACCTGCGCAACGCGCCGACCAAGTTGATGAAACAACTGGGCTACGGTGATGAATACCGCTATGCCCATGATGAGCCGGACGCTTATGCCGCCGGCGAAGACTATTTCCCCGACGAGCTTGAGCCGCAGCCGTTCTACCAGCCGGTGCCCCGTGGCCTGGAGCTGAAGATCGGTGAAAAGCTCAATCACCTCGCCCAACTCGACCGCCTCAGCCCCAAACAGCGGAGAAAGTAGTGCTCAAGACGATTCTTGCCGTGTCCGCAGCCGGCATCGCTGGTACATTATTGCGTTTCGCCACCAGTACGTGGGTGAGCGCCAATTGGCCGAAGCATTTTTATGCGGCGACCCTGGCGGTCAACCTGGTGGGTTGCCTGATCATCGGGTTGCTGTACGGCTGGTTCCTGTTGCGCCCGGAAGTACCGATTGAAATTCGCACCGGCTTGATTGTCGGTTTTGTAGGCGGTCTGACGACCTTTTCATCCTTTTCACTGGATACGCTGCGCCTGCTGGAAAGCGGGCAGGCCCTGGTCGCCTTCGGGTACCTGGGCATCAGCGTGTTCGGCGGGCTGCTCGCCACCTGGGCTGGCCTGTCCTTGACCAAACTTTGATAAACGAGAGACCGACATGCTCGATTCCAAACTGTTACGTAGCAACCTTCAGGACGTAGCGGACCGCCTGGCATCCCGTGGCTTTGCCTTGGATGTTGCGCGCATCGAAGCGCTGGAAGAACAGCGCAAGACCGTCCAGACCCGCACCGAAGCACTGCAGGCTGAGCGTAATGCGCGTTCCAAATCCATCGGTCAGGCCAAGCAACGTGGCGAAGACATCGCACCGTTGATGGCGGACGTCGAGCGCATGGGCACCGAGCTGTCCGACGGCAAGGTCGAGCTGGAAGGCATTCAGTCCGAGCTGGATTCGATCCTGCTGGGCATCCCCAACCTGCCGCATGAGTCCGTGCCGATTGGCGAAGACGAAGACGGCAACGTCGAAGTGCGCCGCTGGGGCACGCCAACGGCCTTTGATTTCGAGATCAAGGACCACGTCGCCCTGGGCGAATTGACCGGTGGCCTGGATTTCGAAACCGCTGCCAAAATGTCCGGTGCGCGCTTTGCCTTGCTGCGCGGCCCGATCGCACGCATGCACCGTGCGCTGGCGCAGTTCATGATCAACCTGCACACCGGCGAGCACGGTTACGAAGAGGCTTACACCCCGTACCTGGTGCAGGCGCCGGCGCTGATGGGCACCAGCCAATTGCCGAAGTTCGAGGAAGACCTGTTCAAGATCAGCCGAGATGGCGAAGCCGATCTGTACCTGATCCCGACCGCCGAAGTGTCGCTGACCAATATCGTTGCCGGCGAGATCCTCGATGCCAAGCAACTGCCGCTCAAGTTCGTCGCCCACAGCCCGTGCTTCCGCAGTGAAGCCGGCGCCTCGGGTCGTGACACCCGCGGCATGATCCGCCAGCACCAGTTCGACAAGGTCGAGATGGTGCAAGTGGTTGAGCCGTCGACCTCCATGGAAGCCCTGGAAGGCCTGACCGCCAACGCCGAACGCGTCCTGCAGCTGCTGGAGCTGCCGTACCGCGTCCTGGCGCTGTGCACCGGCGACATGGGCTTCAGCGCCGTGAAGACCTACGACCTCGAAGTGTGGGTACCCAGCCAGGACAAATACCGCGAGATTTCGTCGTGCTCCAACTGCGGTGATTTTCAGGCCCGGCGCATGCAGGCGCGTTTCCGTAACCCGGAAACCGGCAAGCCGGAACTGGTGCACACCCTCAACGGTTCGGGCCTGGCTGTAGGTCGCACCCTGGTGGCGGTGCTGGAAAACTACCAGCAGGCTGATGGTTCGATCCGCGTGCCTGAGGTGCTCAAGCCTTACATGGCGGGCGTTGAGGTCATCCGCTAAATGGAATTTCTGCCGCTGTTTCATAACCTGCGCGGCAGTCGTGTGCTGGTCGTCGGTGGAGGGGAGATTGCCTTGCGCAAATCCCGTCTGCTGGCTGATGCCGGCGCAGTGCTGCGGGTGGTTGCTCCCCAGATCGAAGACCAGTTGCGTGAGCTGGTGCAGGGCAGTGGCGGGGAAATGATTCTGCGCGGTTATCAGGAGGCTGACCTTGAAGGCTGCACCCTGATTATCGCGGCGACCGACGACGAGCCACTGAATGCGCAAGTGTCCAGTGACGCCAAGCGTCGTTGCGTACCGGTCAATGTGGTGGACGCGCCGGCCTTGTGCAGCGTGATCTTCCCGGCGATTGTCGACCGCTCGCCCTTGGTGATCGCGGTGTCCAGCGGCGGCGATGCGCCGGTGCTGGCGCGCTTGATCCGCGCCAAGCTGGAAACCTGGATTCCGTCCACCTACGGCCAGTTGGCCGGGCTGGCGGCTCGGTTTCGTGCCCAGGTCAAAGGCTTGTACCCGGATGTGCAGCAGCGTCGGGCATTCTGGGAAGAAGTGTTCCAGGGTCCGATTGCCGACCGTCAGTTGGCCGGGCAGGGCGATGAGGCTGAGCGTCTGTTGATCGAAAAGGTCAACGGCGCGCCGCCTTATGCGCCGGGCGAGGTGTATCTGGTAGGTGCCGGCCCGGGCGACCCGGACCTGCTGACCTTCCGTGCCCTGCGGCTGATGCAGCAAGCCGATGTTGTGCTGTACGACCGCCTGGTGGCGCCGGCCATTCTGGAGCTGTGCCGTCGTGATGCCGAGCGTATCTACGTCGGTAAACGCCGCGCCGACCACGCCGTGCCGCAGGACCAGATCAACCAGCAACTGGTGGACCTGGCCAAGCAAGGCAAGCGCGTGCTGCGCCTCAAGGGTGGCGATCCGTTCATCTTTGGCCGTGGCGGTGAAGAAATCGAAGAACTGGCGGCCCATGGCATCCCGTTCCAGGTGGTGCCGGGTATCACCGCAGCCAGTGGTTGCGCGGCGTACGCCGGGATTCCGCTGACCCATCGTGACTATGCGCAGTCGGTACGCTTTATCACCGGGCACTTGAAGAATGGGACGTCGGACCTGCCTTGGAGTGACCTGGTAGGGCCGTCGCAGACCTTGGTGTTCTACATGGGCTTGATTGGCTTGCCGATCATCTGTGAGCAACTGATCAAGCACGGTCGCGCCGCGGATACCCCGGCGGCGTTGATCCAGCAGGGCACCACGTCCAACCAGCGCGTGTTTACCGGCACCCTGGCGGACCTGCCGCGCATGGTGGCGGAGCATGAAGTGCATGCGCCGACCTTGGTGATTGTCGGTGAGGTGGTGGTGTTGCGCGAGAAGCTGAAGTGGTTTGAAGGCGCCCAGTCACAAGTCTGAGCACCTGCACACACATCAACTGTAGGAGCGAGCTTGCTCGCGAAAATCGTCAACGATAACGCGCCCATCCTGAATGCACGCGGTGTTTTTGAGTTCTTCGCGAGCAAGCTCGCTCCTACGGGTTTTGTATCAGCTCCAAACGCCTTTGCTGGTTAGCTTCACTCGATCATGCCCGGCATCAAACGCCTGTAACGGCCCCTTCGGCACAATCCCCGTCGGGTTGATGGTGCGGTGGCTCGCATAGTAATGCCCCTTGATGTGCTCAAAATCCACCGTCTCGGCCACGCCCGGCCACTGATACATCTCCCTCAGCCAGTTCGACAAGTTCGGATAATCGGCAATCCGCCGCACATTGCATTTGAAGTGGCTGTAATAAACCGCATCAAAACGAATCAGCGTGGTGAACAACCGCACATCCGCCTCGGTCAGGTACTCGCCGGCCAGGTAGCGGTGGTCGCCCAAGTGCTGTTCCAGATGGTCCAGTTCGGCAAACACATCATCAAACGCGCTTTCATACGCTTTTTGTGAGGTGGCAAAGCCTGCGCGATACACGCCATTGTTCACGGCCGGGTAGATCCGCTCGTTCAGCTCATCGATGGTCGCCCGCAGCGGCTCGGGGTAGAAGTTCAGGGTGTTGCCGGTCAGCCCGTTGAACGCGCTGTTGAACATGCGGATGATCTCCGCCGATTCATTGCTGACGATGCGGTTGAGCTGCTTGTCCCACAGCACCGGCACGGTGACGCGGCCGGTGTAGTCGGCGGTGTCGGCGGTATAGCGCTGGTGCATGAATTCGAAACCATCGAGCTTATCGCCGGTGGAGCCGTGGGCTTTGTCGAAGGTCCAGCCGTTTTCCAGCATCAGCCAGCTGACCACGGACACGTCGATCAAGCTTTCCAGGCCCTTGAGCTTGCGCAGGATCAGGGTGCGGTGGGCCCATGGACAAGCCAGGGACACGTAGAGGTGGTAGCGACCGGCCTCGGCCTTGAAGCCGCCTTCGCCGCTGGGCCCGGGCTGGCCATCGGCGGTCACCCAGTGGCGGCGCTGTGCCTGTTCCCGCTGGAAAGCGCCATCTGCACTACTTTCGTACCACTGGTCTTTCCAGTGTCCTTCGATCAGCAAACCCATGACTGGCTCCTTGACTAATAAGCGTTGGAGCCCAGTCTAAAGGGATGAGTTCGAACTAAAAGCGCAAAGACCGGGCGCGAATCATCGATTAAATCGATTTGTCCCGCGCATCCCAGTAGTGCCGGGCCAATTCGAACGCCTGTTCTCGTGAGTGGCCGAGGCCGCGCAAGGCCAGGGCCATGGTGGCGATCAGCGCCAGTTGCGGGTAGCTGTCCTCTACGTCGCCGCGCCATACCGCCTTCAAGTGTTCAGGCTCCAGGGTTGCCGGCTTGACGTGGCGCTGGTCGGAGAGGGCGGGCCATTCTTCATCCCAGCTTTCGCCACCGGTGGTGCCGTAGAGGTGGCTGATGGTGTCAGGGTTGATCTCGACTTCGCCGCCGTCGCCCTTCACCACGATCACATGGTCGCCAAGCAGGCCGCTGGCATCGCGGTGCACACCCTGGTAGCCCGGGTGGAAAATGCTTTGCAGGCCGCAGCGCGCATTCAGCGGGTTGAGCAGGCGCGCCAGGGAGTGGATCGGCGAACGCAGGCCCAGGGTGTTGCGCAGGTCGATCATGCGTTGCAGTTGCGGCGCCCAATCGCCCAGCGGGATAAACGCCAGGTTGCCTTGCTCAAACGCGGTCCCGACCTGCTGCCAATTGCGGCACAGGGGGATTTGCAGGGTTTGCAGCAATTGTTCGGTGTACAGCCGGCCCGCCGTGTGTGCGCCGCCGCCGTGCATGAGGATGCGCACACCATTTTGCGCCAGGCACTTGGCGGCCAGCAGGAACCAAGGCAGGTGACGCTTCTTGCCGGCGTAGGTCGGCCAGTCGACATCCACATTCAGTGCCGGGGCGTTCAGGCGTTCACGCACGGCTTCGGTAAAACCGGCGAGTTCTTCCGGGCTTTCTTCCTTGTGGCGCAGCAGCATCAGGAAGGCGCCGAGCTGGGTGTCTTCGACTTTTTCGTCGAGCAGCATGCCCATGGCGTCACGGGCCTCGTCGCGGGTGAGGTTGCGCGCGCCGCGCTTGCCTTTGCCCAGGATGCGCACGAACTGCGCAAACGGATGCTCGGCAGGGGTTTCAAGGGTCAGTGGGGCAAAGTCGGTCATAAGCAATTCGTCGGCCGGGGCAGGCCCGCCAGCTTGGCGGCGAGTTTGGCGGGAGTGCCGTTGAACAGTGTGTTGAGGTGCAGGCTGTTGCCCTTTTGCGGGCCGAGCTTCAAGGCGGTGTACTTGATCAGCGGGCGCGTGGCGGGGGACAGCTGGAATTCGGCATAGAACTGGCGCAGCAGTTCGAGGATCTGCCAATGATCCGGGGTCAATTCCAGGCCTTCGGCGGCGGCCAGGGCGTTGGCCACTTCAGGGGACCATTCGTTCAGGTCGACGAGGTAACCGTCCTTGTCCAGATCCAGGGTGCGCGCGCCTACGGTCAGGGTGTTCATAGCCAGGTGTTGACCTTGCTGTACTCGAGCGACAGCTGCACGAAACCCGGGTAGTCCACGCTGTCGGCCCAGTCGGGTAGCGGCAGATTGCGCGCTTGCATGTCTTCGGCCAACACAAAGACCTTCACCCCCTTGGTGTGCAGGGCCGGGTTGTGCAGCCCATAGGCGCCATCGCCGCAGAGAAGGATCGCATCCTCGGCGCCACAGATACGCAGGCAGCTGTCGAGGCGGTTATCAGTAAAAGGAGAGTGAGACACCACATGTAAAGTCGACATCAGAGGGTTATCACCTGGTCGTAACGGTCAATCAGCCTGGAGATCGCTTCGCTGTCCAGCGGCTGGGCATTGGACGGCTGCGTCAGCCCGCGCTCACCCAGGCTGTGGTTGCAGGCGAACACGTCATCGATGCCGAACAGGCCCAATGCCTGCAGGTTGGCGCTGAGGTCTTTTTGCTGCACGGCCTTGGCGTCCTGGTGCGGCGCCAGTTGGAACACGCCGTCATCCATGAACAGCACGCCGATCGGCAGATCAAACGCGCCCCCGGCCAGCACTATATCCAGCGCTTCGCGCGCGCTCGGCCCGGACCATGGCGCCTGGCGGCTGATCACTAACAAGGATTTGGACATGTCACGGCCCTCCAAAACAGATCAGGCGGTCGGCGGCCTGGGCGGCGTCATGCAATTGCCCCAGGCCCGATAACGCCCAGGGTGCATCCAGGTTGACCGCGCTGCGTTGATAGCGCGTTGCTTCTTCCTGGTTAAGCACGCCACGGCGCAAGGCGGCAGCGATGCACACCACGCCGTCGAGTTGATGTGTGCTGACAAACTCACGCCATTGGCGGGCGATGTCCTGCTCATCCTGGGGGGCAACGATGTTATTGGCGGCGCTGTAGACGCCGTCCTGATAGAAAAACAGCCGCACAATCTCATGCCCGCCGGCCAACGCCGCCTGTGCAAACAGCAGGGCGCGGCGCGAGGAGGGCGCGTGGGCGGCGGAAAACAGTGCAATCGCAAACTTCATGGAACTCTCTGCAAGCAAACGTGGGGCAATGATAAAGCCGCCGCCACGAAAAAGCCCGCCATGATCAAAACGGTCACCTTCGATGATCGTTCTGACGATTGCCGGTAGGCGCCAGGCTGCCTAGTCTGTGTGAATTCGAAACCCAAATGGAGTCCCCATGTCAGGTCCCTTGGCGTCCCTCAAAGTGCTGGATTTTTCCACCTTGCTGCCTGGCCCGTTCGCATCGTTGATGCTGGCGGACATGGGCGCCGAGGTACTGCGGATCGAATCCCCCACGCGCGTGGACCTGCTGCGGGTGCTGCCGCCCCATGACCAGGGGACTTCGGCCAGCCATACCTACCTTAATCGCAATAAACGCAGCTTGGCGCTGGATTTGAAACAGCCCGAAGGGCTGGAGATCGTGCGCGAACTGGTCAAGGACTACGACATTGTCCTCGAACAATTTCGCCCTGGGGTGATGGAGCGCCTGGGCCTGGGTTACGAGGCGCTGAAGGCGATCAACCCGCGGCTGATTTATGTGTCGATTACCGGTTACGGCCAGACCGGGCCCTATAAGGATCGCGCCGGGCATGACATCAATTATCTGGCGTTGGCCGGGGTGGCCAGCTACACCGGGCGCCAGGACAGCGGACCGTTGCCACTGGGCGTGCAGTTGGCGGACGTGGGCGGCGGTTCGCTGCATGCGGTGGTGGGGCTGCTCGCTGCCGTCATCGCCCGGCAGCAAAGTGGGGTCGGACAATACCTGGATGTGAGCATGACCGATTGCTCGTTCAGCCTGAATGCCATGGCCGGCGCGGGTTACCTGGCGTGTGGTGTGGAGCCGGAATGGGAGGGCCATGTGCTCAATGGTGGGAGTTTCTACGATTACTACCGCTCGCGAGATGGACGCTGGATGTCGGTGGGCAGCCTGGAACCGGCTTTCATGCAGCCGTTGTGTGAAGCGTTGGGGCGCCCGGAGTTGGCCGCGCAGGGCTTGAAGCCTGAGCAGCAGCCAGCGCTTAAGCAGGCCTTGCAGGTAGAGTTCGAGAAGCGCAGTTTCGAGGAATTGTGCGAGCTGTTTGCCGGGGTGGATGCCTGCGTGGAGCCTGTGCTGACGCTCAGCGAAGCCGTGGCCCATCCGCAGTTGAAGGCGCGGGCGCTGGTCAGCGAGGTGCCCAGGGGGGATGGCTCGAGCCAGGCGCAGATTGCCTGCCCGTTGAAGTTTTCGGAAGGGTTGCCAGCCCCCCGGCACATTGGCGTCGTCGTGGGCGCGCACAGTGATGAAGTGTTGGCGGAGCTGGGCTTGAGCCCGCAGCGCATCAGCGAGCTGCGCAGCTCCAAGGTGATTATGTAGTGGCTGGGCGGACGCTATCGGGAGCAAGCCCCCTCCCACATTCAGGCCTGTGAATACGATCAAAATGTAGGAGGGAGCTTGCTCCCGATGAGGCCTTTATTCCACCCTGGTTTCGCCGGTAAACACCAATGTCTGCCGACAGCGCCGACACAGGTACCGCCGCCCCTGAGCCACCATGCCATGGCGCTGCGATGAGAACGGAAAGTCACTCTCGGCACATGGGCAACGGTAGATATAGCGGGTCACCTGGCGACGCTTCACGGCATAGGTGTGGCAACGATCCGGCGGCAGTTCGTAAACCCCGCGCATGATCAGTTGCCATTCCTCACCATGGGGCTGGATTCGCTCGCCAAACAATTGGTGGGCAATCAGGTGCGCCACCTCATGGGCCACGGTCTGTTTCAGGAAGTGTTGGCTGTTTTCTCGGTACAACTGTGGGTTGAAGCGCAGCAGGTTCTCGTGCAAATGCGCGACACCGGCCTTCTGGCCCCGCAGCTTGAGGCTGACCTGGGGGCGTTTGAAGCTTCGTTTGAAAAAGGATTCGGCTTGCAGGAAACAATCTTCGACGCGGGTATTGAGTTGCTCGGGCATGCTGTACATATCTCCAGAGACGTCCAGTATGCCGCAAAACCGAGTGTTTCCGAATCTGTCAGGCGCCGAATGGTCATCCATCACGTACAAAGCCACCTTGCGGTGGCCTTGCCTTCACCATTGAACGGTCAGTTAGTGTAGATCGGTCCTACGCCCAGTCCCCAGACAATCACGGTAAACGCCATGATCGCCACCAGCACCACCAGCCCTACGGCCAGTATCGAACTGGAAAACAGGAAGCCTTCATCCGGGTCGATGCTCATGAAGGTCGGTACGCCGACATACAGCAGGTACACCGTGTAGCAAATCGCTGCAGTGCCCACCACCATGCCCAGCCACATATGCGGGTAGAGCGCCGCCAGCCCGCCGATAAACAACGGTGTCGCAGTGTAGGTGGCAAAGGCCACGCACCGCGCCATGCTGGGGTTGGCATCGTAAGTGCGGGCCATCCAGTGAATGAACGCACCCATCACCGCCACGCCGCCGAGCATGGCCGCATACGACATGAGGGTCATCCACAGCGCACTTTCCTGGGTCAACATGACCGGGGAGCGGTTGCCGATGACCCAGCCGACCTGGGTGGTACCGATAAAGGCTGATACGGCGGGGATCGCCGCGAGAATCAGGGTGTGAGTGAGGTACATGTGGCCGATGCTTTCTTCTTTATCGCCACGAATTTCCCGCCATTCCTGGTCGGGATGGGTAAACAGCCCCACGACGTGATGGATCATGCCAGTCACTCCTGTCGTTATTACCATCGCCCCCCATCGGAGCGCCTACGGGCCAAATGGCCACAAAGGTCTGGATATATGTGTACGACCTCAAGTCGCAGTATAGGAAGGGATGACCGGAATAACTGTAGGGCCTTTAGAGCAAATTGCGCTGTAAACATGGGTCCTAATCGCGGCGGGGTCTTTTACTGTTAGCCCTTTAGCTGTTTTTTTTGCGTAAAATACCCGGCTTTTCGTCACATACCTCCAGCGGATCCAAGCGCCATGGGCACTCTTACGGTCAACCAGAACAAACTGCAAAAACGCCTGCGCCGTCTGGCCGGTGAGGCGGTCGCCGATTTCAATATGATCGAGGATGGCGACAAGGTCATGGTCTGCCTCTCCGGCGGCAAAGACAGCTACACCATGCTTGACGTGCTGCTGCACCTGCAAAAGGTCGCGCCGATCAAGTTCGAGATCGTCGCCGTTAACATGGACCAGAAACAGCCGGGCTTCCCCGAGCACGTGCTGCCGGCCTACCTCAAGGCGCTGGGCGTCGAATACCACATCGTCGAAAAAGACACCTACTCGGTGGTCAAGGAACTGGTGCCTGAAGGCAAGACCACCTGCTCGCTGTGCTCGCGCCTGCGCCGTGGCACGCTCTACACCTTTGCCGATGAGATCGGTGCGACCAAGATGGCCCTGGGTCATCACCGCGACGATATCGTCGAGACCTTCTTCCTCAATATGTTCTTCAACGGCTCGCTCAAGGCCATGCCGCCCAAGCTGCGTGCCGATGACGGGCGCAACGTGGTGATCCGCCCGCTGGCGTATTGCAACGAGAAGGACATCCAGGCCTACTCCGACCTCAAGCAATTCCCGATCATCCCGTGCAACCTGTGCGGCTCCCAGGAAAACCTGCAGCGCCAGGTAGTCAAGGAAATGCTGGTGGAGTGGGAGCGCAAGACGCCAGGGCGTACCGAAAGTATCTTCCGCAGCCTGCAGAACGTGCAGCCGTCGCAATTGGCCGACCGCAACCTGTTCGACTTCACCAGCCTCAAAATTGATGAGACGGCCGCGTCGCGCTTCGTCAATGTTGTGAACCTCTGAGCTCATTCAACGCTCTGACACACGGCGCTTGCGGGCGCCGTTTTCAATTCAATTGCCAGCATTCAACAGCAGGAGAGGGCATGCGTGATTACAAGTGGCTGCACGAATATTGTCTGAACCGCTTCGGTTCAGCGGCCGAGCTGGACGCCCACCTGCCCGTGCCCAAGACCCCGGCGCAACTGCGCAAGATCAGTGATGATCGCTACCTGTCGACCTTGGCGCTGCGCGTGTTTCGCGCCGGCTTGAAACACAGTGTGGTGGATGCCAAGTGGCCGGCGTTCGAGCAAGTGTTCTTCGGCTTCGACCCGGAAAAAGTCGTGCTGATGGGCGCCGAGCACCTGGAGCGCCTGATGCAGGACACGCGCATCATCCGTCACCTGGGCAAGCTCAAGAGCGTGCCGCGCAATGCGCAGATGATCCTGGATATCGAGCAGGAAAAAGGCAGCTTCGGCGCGTTTATCGCCGATTGGCCGGTGACTGATATCGTCGGGCTGTGGAAGTACCTGAGCAAGCACGGTCATCAGTTGGGTGGGCTGTCGGCACCACGCTTCCTGCGCATGGTCGGCAAGGATACATTTGTGCCGAGCTATGACGTGGTCGCGGCATTGAATGCGCAGAAGATCGTCGACAAGGCCCCCACCAGCCTGCGCGACCTGGCGACGGTGCAAGGTGCGTTCAACCAGTGGCATGCCGAGAGTGGGCGGCCGATGTGCCAGCTGTCGATGATGCTGGCGTACACCGTCAACCATTGACCGGGGTCTATTGTGTGGCGAGCAGGCCCGCCACACGGTTACTCGGCCAACCGGCGGTTCAGTTGGTGCCGCCAGCGCACATACAGCAGCGCCGTACAGAACACCGCCAGGCTGGCCAGCATCTCCAGCACCCCGAACCACTGCCGGTTCGGGTCATACGCCGCCAGCGCACCCTTGATGAAATACAGGTTCACCACAAAGCACATCCACGAGTGCCCGCGCGCACTGCCGATGATCATCCCCGGCGCCATCACCAGCAGCGGCACCAGTTCGATCAGCAGGATCACCCACGGGCGTGCGCCGTGCAGGTCGGCGACGAACAGGTAGTACCCGCACAACAAACCCACCAGGGCGAAAAACGCCAGCAGGCTTAACGCGCGTGCCGCCTTGACCCGTGGCTCCAGCCACGCTTGCGGCGGTAGAACCTTAGGCTTCCTGGCCACGGCCGTTCTCCAGCAGCGTGGCGGTCTTGGCCAGGCGCAGGCCCAGGGCCCGGCACAGGGTGATTTCATGTGGGTCGAGCAGGCGCTTGCCATCCGGCCCGGCATGGTGGCTGGCGCCATACGGTGTGCCGCCGCCCTGGGTGTCGAGCAGCGCCTGTTCGCTGTAGGGCAGGCCAGTGATCAGCATGCCGTGGTGCAGCAGCGGCAGCAGCATCGACATCAGCGTGGTTTCCTGGCCGCCATGCAGGCTGGCGGTGGAAGTGAACACCCCGGCCGGCTTGCCGACCAGCGCGCCAGTGAGCCACAGGTTGCTGGTGCCATCGAGAAAGTACTTGAGCGGCGCGGCCATGTTGCCGAAGCGCGTCGGGCTGCCCAGGGCCAGGCCCGAGCAGTTTTTCAAGTCATCGAGGCTGGCGTACAGCGCGCCTTCGTCGGGGATGCTCGGCGCCACGGCTTCGCATTCGGTGGAGATCGCCGGCACGGTGCGCAGTCGCGCTTCCATCCCGCCTTGCTCGATGCCACGGGCAATCTGCCGAGCCATTTCGCTCACCGAGCCATTGCGGCTGTAATACAACACCAGCACATACGGCGTAGTCACGGCAGGATCTCCAGCACGTTCTCTGGCGGGCGGCCAATGATGGCTTTATCGGCGGTTTCCAGAATCGGGCGTTCCATCAGCTTGGGGTGTTCGGCGATCGCGGCAATCAACTGCGCTTCGCTGAGGCTGGTATCGGCCAGGTTAAGGGTCTTGTATTCGTCTTCGCCGGTGCGCAGCAGTTGGCGGGCGCTGATGCCCAGCTTGGCCAGCAGTGTCTTCAATTGCACTGCATTCAGCGGGGTTTCCAGGTAACGCACCACGGTGGGGGCGAGGCCTCGGGCTTCCAGCAGGTCGAGCGCACCGCGGGATTTCGAGCAGCGCGGGTTGTGATAAAGCGTCAGATCGGTCATGTGCGGGTCGCATCTTGCGTAAGGTGGCGGGTATTCTACCTGCGCGGCGTCCTGTCCTTAAACCGTAAGAGGCGATAGGTCGCAGCCAACGTTCATTTTTGCGAAGGATTACCCCATGACAAGGCGACTGATCGGTGCATTGGCGATCATCACAACCCTGCTGCTCAGCGGCTGCGGCAATGACTACGGCGTTGACCAATACGGCCAGAAGGTCGCGGCCGAGCGCCTGGACAAACAGTGGCTGGTGGTCAACTACTGGGCGGAATGGTGTGGCCCATGCCGCACGGAAATCCCCGAACTCAACGCCCTGGCGGAACAGTTGAAGGGGCAGGGCGTGGGGGTGTTCGGGGTTAACTTCGACAATGTGCAGGGGGCGGAGCTGAAGGAGGCCAGCGACAAACTGGGGATCAAGTTCACCGTGCTGGCGCAGAACCCGGATGGGATCTTCGATATTCCGCGCAGCGAAGCGTTGCCGGTGACCTACATCATCGATGACAAGGGCAAGGTGCGCGAGCAGTTGATGGGTGAGCAGACGGCGGAAGGGGTGCTGGCCAAACTCAAGGCCTTGCGCGGCTAAAGCAACCGCCCCTCCCACATTTAGATCTAACCAACGTGCAGATCGGTGCAGTCAGCCCTCTTCGAGCCACAGGCGAATCGGCTTGCCTTCGGCCGGCCAGAAGCGGGTCTGCTCGATCGGCGAGATGTCCCAGCGCTGTACGCCTTGCAGGGCCTGGAAGAAGCGCTGTTCCTGCTCCATCAGGGCTTCGGCGCAGAGCTTGCGGGTGCTGCCGAGCTTGCCGAAGCTGAGTTTGTCGCCCTCGACGGTGTACGGCGCGAACCAGTGGTTGCAGCCGCCATTGCCGTAGGCACGTCCATCGGCGCCGAGGGTGACGGTCAGGTGTGCGTAATCCATCAGCGGTCGCTCGCCAATCCACTCCACCACGTAGCTGTGATCCTGCTTGAGCTTGACCGCATCCCCGGCGCAGCCACTCAGGGCCGCACCGACGGCGGCGAGCAGAAGCAGGCCTTTCATTGCCCGGCCTTCTGGCATGTCGGGCAACGGTGCTTGTCGCCTTCGCTGGCCCAGCCCAACTCGGCAATGCGCGCGTTGGCGGCCGGTTGCAGCGGCTCTTTGGTCAGCTTGGTTTCCACCGCGAATTCAAACTCCAGCACAGTGTCGCAGCTGTCGCAGTTGACCTTCCAGGTGTGAATCTCCAGCTCACCGAACTTCGGCCCGCGGGCCATGGCGACCCACTGGCCTGCAGGGCGGATGGAGTAGCGCGCGTCACCTTCGACGGTAAGGCGCATGGACAAGGTTTTACTGCCACGCAGGGTGACGATCAGCACGTCGTCATGCTTGATCGAACCACCGTTGCCGGTGACCTGGTAACGGCCCGGCACCAGGGCGCGGCATTCGATCAGGGTGTGTTGCGGGCTCAGTAAGCTGAAGCGGAAATCGTGTTCGGCCATGGATCCTCCAAATAGGCGCGGCATCCTATCACGGGTGCCTGATCATCATGAGCCTGGTATGTGACCGCTGATCATCCTTCGACGAGGTTCTGTGCCCGGCCATCGGCCCATGCCGCAATATTGGCCAAGGTGGTGCCGGCGATCGCCGCCAGGGCTTCGCGGGTGAGGAACGCCTGGTGTGCGGTGATGATCACGTTGGGGAAGGTCAGCAGGCGCGCGAGCACGTCGTCCTGCAGGGGCAGGTCGGAGCGGTCCTCGAAAAACAGCTGGGCTTCCTCCTCATACACATCCAGCCCCAGGTAGCCGAGTTGGCCGTCCTTGAGTGCTTCGATCAGCGCCGGCGTGTCGACCAGGCCACCGCGACCGGTGTTGATCAGCATGGCGCCGGGTTGCATCCGCGCCAGGGAGCGTGCATTGATCAGGTGCTTGCTGTCGGCGGTCAGCGGGCAGTGCAGGCTGATGATCTGCGCCTGGGCCAAGAGCTCCGGCAGGCTCACATAGTCAGCACCGAGGGCTTGGACCTGCGGGTTGGGGAACGGGTCGTAGGCGAGCAACCGGCAACCGAAGCCCGCCATGATCCTGGTGAACGTGGCGCCGATCTGGCCGGTGCCGACCACGCCGACGGTCTTGCCCACCAGGTCGAAACCGGTGAGGCCATGCAGGCTGAAATCGCCGTCGCGGGTGCGGTTGTAGGCGCGATGCAGGCGGCGGTTGAGGGCAAGGATCAGGGCCACCGCGTGTTCGGCGATCGCATGGGGCGAATAGGCCGGGACGCGTACGATGGTCAGGCCCAGGCGTTTGGCGGCAGGCAGGTCCACATGGTTGTAACCGGCCGAGCGCAACGCGATCAACCGCGTGCCGCCCTTGGCCAGGTGTTCCAGCACCGGGGCACTGAGGTCATCGTTGATAAAGGCGCAGACCACCTCGTGGTGTTCGGCCAGGGCGACGGTGTCGAGGTTGAGCCGGGCAGGTTGGAATTGCAGTTCCAGGCCGCGCGGCAGGGGTTCGCCGAGGAAACTGTCGCGGTCGTAGGTCTGGCTGCTGAAAAGAATCAAGCGCATCAAAGGCGTCCTTTTTGATGAGTTCAGGCGCTGACCCGCGCTTCACTGGCCAGCCGTGCAATGGCCATGTCCAGTTCGTCCAGCGCGTGCATGGCCTTGGCGTCGTCCTGCTTGAGCAGGGTTTCGGCGCGTTGGCAGGCGGCGCGCAGTTGCGGCACGCCACAGTAGCGGGTGGCGCCGTGCAGGCGGTGGACGCGTTCGATCAGGGCCAGGTTGTCTTTGGCGTCGCGGGCGACGTGAATGGCCTGACGGTCGGCTTCCAGGGAGGCCAGCAGCATGGCCAGCATGTCGGCCGCCAGGTCGGTCTTGCCAGCGGCCAGGCGCAGGCCTTCCTCGTGGTCCAGCACCGGCAATTGCACGCTCGGGCCCAGGCCTTCGACGGCGCGCTCCGGCACCTGGTTGCGCAGGGCCAGGCCAGTCCATTTCAGCACCACCTGGGCCAGTTGCCGTTCGCTGATGGGTTTGGTCAGGTAATCGTCCATCCCGCTTTGCAGCAAGGCGCGCTTTTCGTTGGCCATGGCGTGGGCGGTGAGGGCAACCACCGGCAACGGCGTGCCATGGCGCTCGCTTTCCCACTGGCGGATCGCCTCGGTGCTCTGGCGTCCGTCCATGCCGGGCATTTGCACGTCCATCAGCACCAGGTCGAAGGTGTCCTGTTTCACCGCGTCGACCGCCGCGTAACCGCTTTCCACTGCACGTACCTGCGCGCCCATATCTTCCAGCAGGGTCTGTACCAACAGCAGGTTTGCCGGGTTGTCGTCGACACACAGCACACGCGGAGCACGGCTGGACAACGGCTCGCCCGGTTCACTGCGTGACGGCCGCGGGCTGATCAGGTCGGACAGGGCACGGCGCAGCTTGGGGGTACACGCCGGCTTGGCCTGCAACTGGCTGTTGGGGTTGGGCACGGACTCGTTGAACAGCATCTGTTCGGTGGTGGGGCACAGTACCAGCACTTTGCAACCCAGGTGTTCGAGGTCCCACAGGTGCTGGTTGAGGCGCTCGGGCGGAATATCGTTGGCGGTCACGCCGAGTACCGCCAGGTCGATAGCCTGCTCGGTCTGGTGAGCGCTGGTGATGCTGTTGGTCAGGCTTTCCAGGGTATTGAATGGCGTCACTTCCAGGCCACAGTCTTCCAATTGATGTTGCAGGGCCTGGCGCGCCAGTTCGTGATTTTCCAGCACCGCCACGCGATGGCCCAGCAGCGGCGCACAGGGCAGGTCTTCGACGTCGTCGCGGGTCTTGGGCAGGTTCAGGCTGATCCAGAATTCAGAGCCTTCGCCCGGCGTGCTGTCGACGCCGATTTCACCGCCCATTTGTTCGATCAGGCGCTTGGAAATCACCAGGCCCAGCCCCGTGCCGCCGGGTTGGCGCGACAATGAGTTATCGGCTTGGCTGAACGCCTGGAACAGCGCGCGCACATCCTGGCTGGACAGGCCGATGCCGGTGTCCTGCACGCTGATGCGCAGCTGCACGCTGTCTTCCTGCTCGTCCTCGACCATCGCCCGGGCCACGATGGTGCCTTCGCGGGTGAACTTGATCGCATTGCTGATCAGGTTGGTGAGGATCTGCTTGAGCCGCAGCGGGTCGCCCACCAGCGCCAGCGGCGTGTCGCGGTAGACCAGGCTCACCAGTTCCAGCTGCTTGGCATGGGCGGCGGGGGCGAGGATGGTGAGGGTATCTTGCAGCAAATCCCGCAGGTTGAAGGGGATGCTGTCGAGGACCAGCTTGCCGGCCTCGATCTTCGAGAAGTCGAGGATCTCGTTGATGATGCCCAGCAGATTGTCGGCGGATTTTTCGATGGTGCCCAGGTAGTCCAGCTGGCGCGGGGTCAGTTCGCTTTTTTGCAGCAGGTGGGTAAAACCGAGGATGCCGTTGAGTGGCGTGCGGATTTCATGGCTCATGTTCGCCAGGAACTCGGACTTGATGCGACTGGCCTCCAGGGCCTCCTTGCGCGCCAGGTCCAGTTCGATGTTCTGGATTTCGATGGTTTCCAGGTTCTGGCGTACGTCTTCGGTGGCCTGGTCGATGCTGTGCTGCAATTCTTCCTGGGCATTTTGCAGGGTTTCGGCCATGCGGTTGATGCCCGATGCGAGTTGATCCAGCTCCTGGCTGCCCAAGGGGGGCAAGCGGGTTTCCAGGTTGCCGTCCTTGAGTTGGGCCACCGCTTGCTTGATCAGGCCAATCGGCGCGTTGATTGTACGGCTGATGCGCAGGGCCAGGGCTGCGGTGCAGATCAGGCCGATGGCAATCAGCAGCAGGCTGGCGAACAGGCTGCGATAGCCGCGCAGCAACATGCCGTTGTGGGACAACTCCACCTCGACCCAACCGAGCAGGCGATCAGCTTCATCGGGGATCAAATCGCCCGCCAGGTTGCGATGGCGACCAAACACCGGCAGCAGGTAGCGCGTGGCGTCGTTGCCGGTGCGCTGCAGCAGGTGGGAACTGTTACCGACCGGCGGCTGGTTGAGCATGGTCGGGCCGGCGTGGGCCAGGGGCGTGCGGTCCGGCGCGAGGAACGCCACTGTGCGCACGTCCGTCTGTTCCAGGGATTGGGTGGCGATACGCTCCAGCAGGTCGGTGTTCCTGCTGCCCATGGCAGGGGCCACCAGGGGCGCCAGTTGCTCGGCGATCATTTCGCCGCGTTGCAGCAGTTGGGCCTGCAACTCCGAGAGCTGCATCCAGGTGAAGTAGCCCCCCAACAACAAGGCCATCAGGCTGGTCGGTAATAAGGTCAGCAACAGTACGCGGCCTTTTATCCCCATTCTTCTAAGCACGCCACTCTCCTGCTACCACACTGATATCAATCTTCCGCGCCGGCATCCGGCCCGCGCCACCTGCGCAGTGTAGCCATTTGCGCGGTCTGGAATCTTGCAAATTAATGACAGAGGGCAATCTTCGGGCCGGTGGACACCGTGTGGCGATTGCCTGCGGCGGGGTTATCTTGAATAATCAGTGATTGAGAATGACTTGCAGACGCTAATGAATCCCGCACCAGTTGGCCTACCCCGTATCCTGACAATTGAAGATGACCCCGTGCTGGGTGCCTATGTGCATGAGCATCTGGGGCGCTGTGGTTTCCAGGTCACCTTGTGCCATAACGGTCAGCAGGGCTTGGAGATGGCGCGCGATCAGGCATTCGACGTGGTGTTGATGGATATTCTGCTGCCGGGCCTGGATGGTTTGTCGATCCTCACCCATCTGCGCCAGAGCCATTCGGTTCCGGTGATCCTGATGTCGGCCCTGGGCGCTGAAACCGATCGCGTCAGCGGTTTTCGCCTGGGGGCCGATGATTACCTGCCCAAACCTTTCAGCATGGTTGAACTGCGCGTGCGTATCGAAGCCATCCTGCGTCGGGTGGCCCTGGATCGGCGCCCGTTGCCGACGCTTTCGCCCGTGCGTGAGGATACCCGCACGCTGCGTTTCGACGATGAGCTGTGCGATGTTTTTCATCAGGAGCACTGGGCGGGCCTGACCCGCAGCGAATACCGACTGCTGGAAACCCTGCATCGCAACGGTGAAGAAGTCCTCAGCAAAGCGTTCCTCTACCAGCACGTGTTGCAACGGGGTTATGCGCCCCATGACCGCAGCCTCGACATGCACATCAGCCAGATCCGCCGCAAGCTCAAGGCCATCGGCTACAGCGAGCGTGAGGTACGCACGGTGTGGGGCAAGGGCTATGTGCTGAGCGGTCACGACGATGGGCTTTGAGGCATCGCTGAAACGACTGCCGGGCAGGCACTCGTTATTCTGGAAACTTGCCTGCCTGCTGATCGCCTTCTGTTTGCTGATGATCTGGCTCAGTTGGTCCTGGGGCCGGTACATGGAGCAAAAGAACGCCTACCTGTCCGACGAGGCCAGGATCACCTTGAGTGGTTATGCGGTCGGCGCCGAGCAGGCCTGGAACCAGGGTGGCAATGCCGGCGTTGATGCGTGGCTGCATGCAATGGGCAAGCGCGAAAGCACGTGGATCGGTGTGATCGGCAATGACTTGCAGTCGTTGAGCAGTTACCCGCTGACCGACACGGAAAGCCAGCGCCTGACCTTCCTGCGAGGCCTGGATTGGCCGGTCAGCCGCCACGTCAAGGGGTTGCCGTGGTTGAAGATTCCGTTTGCGGTGGATCCGGGCGCCGGTTCGCTGGTGATTGAACTGCCGCAGCGCTTTATGCCGGGGCGCTACCAACTGTTCTGGCGGGTGGTGACCAACGGCGTGATTCCCGGCCTCTTTACCTTGTTGCTGTGCATCGGCCTCTATCGGCTGCTGATCATGCCCCTCAATCAACTGCGCGAGCAGGCCAACGCATGGCGTGCCGATCAATTGAATACGCGGATGTCCCACGACGCCACCAGTCGTCAGGACGAATTGGGCGAGCTGGGGCGCGCGTTTGATCATATGTCCGAGCGCTTGCAGGGTACGGTGATGCTGCAACAGCAACTGTTAAGGGACATGTCCCATGAACTGCGCACGCCATTGAGCCGTTTGCGGGTGGCCTGTGACAGCGAGCAGGATCTTGCGCGCCTGCGTGAGCGGTTGGGGCGGGAGATCGACGCCATGCAGCGCCTGGTGGAAGACAGCCTGCAACTGGCCTGGCTGGATACCGAGCGGGCGCCGCTGCCCAAAGAAGATATTCAGGTGCAAGCGCTGTGGGACATGCTGCGCGAGAACGCATGCTTTGAAAGCGACTGGCCGGCATCGCGACTGCCCTGCCTTCTGGGCGCTGACAGTTGGGTGCGGGGCAACCTGAATGCCCTGGCCCAGGCCCTGGAGAATATCCTGCGCAACGCCATACGCCACTCCCCGGCGGATGGGGTTGTGTGCCTGGATGGATGCCGCGAGGGGGAATATTGGCACCTTTGGTTGGAAGACCAGGGTGGGGGAATCGATGAGCAGGATCTGGAGCGAATCTTTGCACCGTTTACGCGGCTGGACGGCTCAAGGCCAGGCGATGGTGGCTTCGGGCTGGGCCTGAGCATCGCTCGCAATGCCGTGCAACGCCAGGACGGCAGCTTGTGGGCGGAAAATACCGGCCGGGGCTTGCGTGTGCACCTGCGGTTGCCGGCGCGATAGGTCTCAGCCTCGGCGCTGCTTTCGCTTTTTCCATTGGTGCGCGACCCACCAGCGCCAGTACCCCATGGTCAGGCAGTAGGCCAATGCGCCCAACACGACCCCCAACACCACCGAACCCAGCAGAAAGGGTTGCCACAGTGTGCTCAACTGGCCGCTGATCCATTCCCAGGTCAGGTCGTCGGGCAGGCTGCGCGGTGGCACATTCATCAGCCAGGCGCCGGTCATGTAGGTGCAGATGAACACCACGGGCATGGTGATCGGATTGGTCAGCCAGACCAGGCTGACGGCGATGGGCATGTTGCCGCGCACGATGATCGCCAGCACCGCCGCCAATAGCATCTGCAACGGAATCGGGATAAAAGCCGCGAACAAACCCACCGCCATGGCGCGTGCCACTGAGTGCCGATTCAGGTGCCAGAGGTTCGGGTCGTGCAGCAACGTGCCAAGAAACTGTAATGACTTGTGTTCCCTGATACTGGTGGGGTCGGGCATGTACCGTTTGAATAAGCGCCGAGGCATAAGGGGTCCAGGTCAGTTCGAGGGGCAAGTATGCCCGCATTCTATAAACAGAAAATTCAGACTTTGTGACAAAACATCATAGGACGTCCTGGGCTCTCGTCTAAGACTGAGTGGATCACTTGAAAAGGAGGGTTCATGAAGACAGGGATGTTCGCGCTCGCGCTGGGGTTGCTTGCCTTGCGCTTTCTACCGGCGTTGCCGCCGACGGGATGGCTGATAGCCATGCTGGTGCTGGCATTGATGCTATTACCATTTCGTACGTCTCCACTGGCATTTTTCCTGCTGGGCTTGAGCTGGGCCTGCATCAGTGCGCAGTGGGCACTGGATGATCGACTACGGCCGGTGCTGGATGGCCAGACGCGATGGCTGGAAGGCCGTGTAACCGGGTTGCCGCAGCAGACAGAGACGGGTGTGCGTTTTGAGCTGGCCGACAGCCAGGCGCGCAACGCCCGGCTGCCCAAGCGTATCCGTGTGTCCTGGCACGGTGGGCCGTCGGTACGCAGTGGCGAGCGCTGGCGTCTGGCCGTAACGCTGAAACGGCCTGCCGGGCTGCTCAACTTTCACGGTTTTGATCAGGAGGCCTGGCTGCTGGCCCGGCGCATTGGTGCCACCGGCTCGGTGAAGGATGGTGAGCGCCTGGCGCCGGCTCGTCATGCCTGGCGTGACACTGTCCGCCAACGTCTGATGGCGGTGGACGCCCAAGGCCGCGAGGCGGGCCTGGCAGCCTTGGTGCTGGGGGATGGCTCCGGGCTGGCGGCCGAAGACTGGCAGGTGTTGCAGGACACCGGTACGGTGCACCTGTTGGTGATTTCCGGCCAGCACATTGGCTTGTTGGCGGGGCTGATCTACGGGTTGGTCGCGCTACTTGCACGCTACGGCTGCTGGCCCCGCACCTGGCCGTGGCTGCCGTGGGCGTGTGGCCTGGCGTTTGCCGCCGCGCTGGGGTACGGCCTGCTGGCAGGGTTTGGCGTGCCGGTGCAACGGGCCTGCGTCATGGTGGGGCTGGTGCTGTTATGGCGTTTGCGCTTTCGTCATCTGGGGTTCTGGTGGCCGTTGTTGCTGGCACTCAATGGCGTGCTGATCCTGGAGCCACTAGCCAGTCTGCAACCCGGATTCTGGCTGTCCTTTATGGCTGTCGCGGTGCTGGTCGTGGGATTTGGTGGGCGGTTGGGGCCGTGGAGTGTCTGGCAGGCATGGACACGTCCTCAGTGCTTGATTGCCGTTGGTCTGTTTCCTGTGTTGCTGGTGCTCGGTTTGCCCGTCAGCGTGAGTGCGCCGCTGGCCAACCTGATTGCCGTGCCGTGGATCAGCCTGGTGGTGTTGCCACTGGCGTTGCTGGGGAGCGCATTGTTGTCGCTGCCGTATCTGGGGGAAGGCTTGTTGTGGCTGGCGGGTGGGGCGCTTGACGGGTTGTTCCGGGGCTTGGCATGGCTCGCTGGGCAAATGCCTGCCTGGATACCGGCCGAGGTGCCCTTGGGTTACTGGCTGATCAGCCTGGTCGGCGCGATGCTGTTATTGCTGCCCAAAGGCGTGCCGTTTCGGCCGCTGGGCTGGCCGCTGCTGTTGTTGGCAGTGTTTCCACCCCGCGAGCCGGTTCCCCATGGGCGGGTGGAGGTGGTGCAACTGGATGTCGGGCAAGGTCTGGCCTTGATCCTGCGTACCCGCCATCACACGTTGCTCTACGATGCCGGCCCGCGTTCGGGGACGGTTGATCTCGGTGCCCGCGTGGTAGTGCCCGCGTTGAAAAAGCTCGGCGTCGGGACGCTGGATATGATGCTGCTGAGCCACGCCGACGCCGATCATGCCGGCGGGGCGTCGGCTGTTGCCCGAGGGGTGCCGATCCGGCGTGTCGTGGGCGGTGAAACCGAGGGCTTGCCCGCGTTTCTCGAAACCCAGCCCTGTGTCAGCGGTGAGCAATGGGTGTGGGACGGTGTGGCATTCGAGCTGTGGCAGTGGCCTGATGCGACGGATGGCAACCCCAAGTCCTGTGTTCTGCAGGTCCAGGCCAATGGTGAGCGCCTGCTGCTCACGGGGGATATTGATCGGGCTGCCGAGCGGGCATTTCTCGCCTCATCGTTGGCCGTGCGCACCGATTGGCTGCAATCCCCTCACCATGGCAGCCGCAGTTCGTCGTCATGGCCTTTTCTACAGCGGCTGTCACCCACGTCGGTACTGATTTCTCGGGGGCGTGGCAGTGCGTTCGGCCATCCTCACCCGCAGGTGGTGGAGCGCTACCTGCAACTGGGCAGCCAGATATACGACAGTGCCGAGCAGGGCGCGGTGCGTGTGCAACTAGGGGCTTTCCAGCCACCGACTGTTGCGCGTAGTCAACGCCGTTTTTGGCGCGAAACGTTACCCTGATCCAGCCTTACCAAAGACCGGCGCCTGGGACAGACGGGTCCATGGCCGACGAACCCCGCCGCCGAACCTATATGGTAAAGTGGCGCACTTTTTCGAGGGGACATTCACTGTGTGGGAATTGGTCAAATCTGGCGGCTGGATGATGTTGCCCATCATCTTGAGCTCCATCGCCGCACTCGGCATCGTTGCCGAACGTTTGTGGACCCTGCGTGCCAGTCGCGTTACCCCCGAGCATCTGCTGGGGCAGGTCTGGGGCTGGATCAAGAACAAGCAGCTGGACAAGGACAAACTCAAGGCACTGCGCGCCAACTCGCCGCTGGGTGAAATCCTCGCCGCCGGCCTGGCCAATTCAAAGCATGGTCGCGAGATCATGAAAGAGTGCATCGAAGAGGCCGCCGCCCGGGTAATCCATGAACTGGAGCGCTATATCAACGCCCTCGGCACTATCGCGGCCATGGCGCCGTTGCTCGGCTTGCTGGGGACGGTACTGGGCATGATCGATATTTTCAGCTCGTTCATGGGCTCGGGCCTGACCACCAACGCGGCCGTACTGGCCGGGGGCATCTCCAAGGCCCTGATTACTACAGCGGCGGGCCTGATGGTCGGTATTCCTTCGGTGTTCTTCCACCGTTTCCTGCAGCGGCGCATCGATGAACTGGTGGTCGGTATGGAGCAGGAAGCCATCAAGCTGGTGGAAGTTGTGCAGGGCGACCGTGACGTGGACCTGGTTGGGGGCAAAGCGTGAAATTTCGCCGCAAGCGACGGGAAAATGTCGACATCAACCTGGCGTCGTTGATCGACGTGGTGTTTATCCTGCTGCTGTTTTTTGTCGTCACCACCACCTTCACCCGGCAGACCGAACTGCGTGTCGACCTGCCGGAAGCCGTGAGTGGTTCGCCGGCCGAAGACCAGGAAGTCAAGCAACTGGACATCGCCATCAGCGCCGACGGGGCGTTTTCGGTGAATAACCAGTTGCTGGAGAAAAACGACCTCGCCAGCCTGATCGCCGCCCTGGAAAAAGAGTCCGGCGGCAATACCAAGATGCCGTTGTCCATCAGTGCCGATGGCAAGACCCAGCACCAGGCCGTGATCACCGCGATGGACGCTGCCGGCAAGCTCGGTTTCAGCCATCTGCGCATGAGCACTGTCGAGGCGGCGAGCCAACCCTGATGGCCATGTCCGATCGTTTGCTCAAGGCCTGGTACGAGGGCCATCCGGGGCTCGCGTTGTTGCGTCCGCTGGAATCGTTGTATCGCCGGGTGGTGCAGCGCAAGCGCGCGCGGTTCCTGGCAGGAGAGGGCGAGATCTATCAATCGCCGGTGCCGGTGGTGGTGGTCGGTAATATCACCGTGGGCGGCACCGGCAAGACGCCGTTGATCCTGTGGTTGATCGAGCACTGCCGACGCAGTGGCCTGCGCGTCGGTGTGGTCAGTCGCGGCTATGGCGCCAAGCCACCGCAGTTGCCATGGCGCGTCGAGGCGAGCCACAGCGCCACGGTGGCGGGTGACGAGCCTTTGCTGATCGTGCAACGCTGCGGCGTGCCCCTGATGATCGATCCCGACCGCAGTCGTGCGGTGAAGGCCCTGCTCGCCAGCGAGGCCCTTGACCTGATCCTCTCCGACGACGGTCTGCAACACTACCGCCTGGCCCGTGACCTGGAACTGGTGCTGATCGACGCCGCCCGAGGCCTGGGCAATCGCCGTTGCCTGCCGGCCGGGCCATTGCGTGAACCGGTTGAGCGTTTGCACAGTGTTGATGCGCTGCTCTACAACGGTGCCGGCTCGGATCGCGACGATGGCTTTGCGTTTTGCCTGCAGCCCACCGCACTGGTCAACCTGCACAGTGGCGAGCGCAAGTCGGTGGCGCACTTTCCAGAGGGGCAGCAGGTACATGCGGTCGCCGGTATCGGCAACCCGCAACGTTTCTTCAACACCCTTGAAACGCTACACTGGCAGCCGATTCCCCATGCTTTTGCCGACCACGCGCCCTACAGCGCCGAGGTCTTGAATTTTACCCCGTCATTGCCACTGGTCATGACCGAGAAGGACGCGGTGAAGTGCCGCGCCTTTGCCCAGCCCGACTGGTGGTACCTTGCGGTGGATGCGGTGCCGTCGCCGGCGTTCGTCGCCTGGTTCGACACGCAGCTGATGCGCCTGCTGCCCGCCCGTCTTTTGCCTTAAACGCTGCTATCCAGGAAACACTCATGGACACCAAACTGCTCGACATCCTCGCTTGCCCGATCTGCAAAGGCCCGCTCAAGCTCAGCGCCGATAAAACCGAGCTGATCAGCAAGGGCGCCGGCCTGGCTTACCCGATCCGTGATGGCATCCCGGTGATGCTGGAAAGCGAAGCCCGCACCCTGACCACCGACGAGCGCCTGGATAAATGACCACAGCCTTTACCGTTGTCATTCCTTCCCGCTACGCCTCGACACGCCTGCCGGGCAAGCCGCTGCAACTGATCGGCAGCAAGCCGATGATCCAGCTGGTGTGGGAACAGGCCTGCAAAAGCAGCGCTGAGCGTGTCGTGGTGGCCACTGATGACCCGCGCATCATTGAAGCCTGCAAAGGGTTCGGCGCCGAAGCGGTGCTGACCCGTGAAGATCACAACTCCGGCACCGACCGCCTGGCCGAAGTGGCCACGCAGTTGGGCCTGGCGCCAGACGCCATCGTGGTCAATGTACAAGGCGACGAGCCGTTGATCCCGCCGGGCGTTATCGACCAGGTGGCCGCCAACCTGGCTGCCCATGGTGAAGCGCGTATGGCGACCCTGGCCGAGCCGATTGAAGACATCGACACCCTGTTCAACCCGAACGTGGTCAAGGTGGTCAGTGATGTCAACGGCCTGGCGCTGACTTTCAGCCGTTCGACCTTGCCCTGGGCGCGTGACGCCTTCGCCAGGAACCCTGACCTGTTGCCGGAAGGCGTGCCGTACCGTCGCCATATCGGCATCTACGCCTATCGTGCCGGTTTTCTGCATGACTTCGTGAGTTGGGGCCCGTGCTGGTTGGAAAATACCGAATCCCTAGAGCAACTCCGAGCCCTCTGGCACGGCGTACGTATCCACGTGGGGGACGCCCTGGAAGCGCCGCCTGCGGGTGTCGATACCCCGGAAGATCTTGAGCGCGTCCGTCGCCTGTTGGGGGCCTGATGGAGGTTCTGTTTGTCTGCCTGGGCAATATCTGCCGCTCGCCCACCGCTGAGGGCGTACTGCGCCATAAATTGCGCGAAGCCGGGTTGGCGGGGCAGGTCGGCGTAGCGTCCGCCGGCACCGGCGAATGGCATATCGGCAACCCGCCGGACCAGCGCAGCCAACGTGCGGCGCTGGTACGCGGCTACGATTTGTCGGCCCAGCGTGCCCAGCAGGTCTCCCGCGCCGACTTTGCGCGCTACGACCTGATCCTGGCCATGGACAACAGCAATCTGCGCAATCTCAAGGCCCTGCAGCCCGGCCAGGGCAAGGCGGAGCTGGACCTGTTCCTGCGCCGCTATGACGCTGAAGTGGACGAGGTGCCAGATCCCTACTACGAGGGCGAACAAGGCTTCGAACGGGTCCTGGACCTGATCGAGCAGGCGTGTGATTTATTGGTGATCGAATTGAAGGGGCGGTTATGACCTTGCAAGTGCTGGCGCAGGTGTCGCTCAAGCCATTCAACAGCTTTGGCATTGATGTGCGTGCCCAATTCTTCGCCGAGGCCCGCAGTGATGCCGATGTGCGCGAGGCACTGGCCTATGCGTCGACCCAGGCGTTGCCCTTGCTCGTGATTGGCGGTGGCAGCAACTTGCTGCTGACCCAGGACATTCCTGCCTTGGTGTTACGCATGGCCACCCAAGGCATTCGTGTGTTGCAGGATGATGGCGTGCAGGTGGTGGTCGAAGCCGAAGCAGGCGAAGCCTGGCACCCGTTTGTACTGTGGACCCTGGAACAGGGCTTCTGCGGCCTGGAAAACCTCAGTCTGATCCCCGGCACCGTCGGTGCTGCCCCCATGCAGAACATCGGCGCCTACGGCGTGGAGATCAAGGACGTCTTTGCAGGCTTGACCGCCCTGGACCGCCAGACGGGCGAACTGCGCGACTTCAGCCTGGAAGAATGCAACTTTGCCTACCGTGACAGCCTGTTCAAGCACGAAACCGGACGCTGGCTGATCCTGCGGGTACGCTTCGCCCTGAGCCGCGTCAGCCACCTCAAGCTCGACTACGGCCCAGTGCAGCAGCGCCTGGCGGGGCAGGGGATTACCGAGGCGACACCGAGCGATGTCAGTCGCGCGATTTGCAGCATCCGTAGCGAAAAATTGCCTGACCCGGCAGTGCTTGGCAATGCTGGCAGCTTCTTCAAGAACCCGCTGGTGTCCAAGGCCCTGGCTGAAGAGTTACAGGCGCTGTATCCGGACCTGGTCGCCTACCCCCAGGCGGATGGGCAGATGAAGCTGGCGGCAGGCTGGCTGATCGACAAGGCCGGCTGGAAGGGCTTTCGTGACGGCGATGCCGGTGTGCATGCCCTGCAGGCGCTGGTGCTGGTCAACTATGGCGGCGCCACAGGGCACGATATTGCCAACCTGGCCCAACGTATCCAGCGGGACATCACCCAGCGTTTCAAGGTCGAGCTGGAAATGGAACCCAACCAGTACTAATGCAGTGAAAACAAAAATGCCCCGCATCTGTCGATACGGGGCATTTTTTATGCAGCGAGTAAATCAGTCGTCGCGGCTCATGATGCCGAAGATCTGCAACAGGCTGATAAACAGGTTGTAGATCGACACATACAGGCTGACGGTCGCCATGATGTAGTTGCGTTCACCGCCGTGGATGATGGCGCTGGTCTGGAACAGGATGCACACGGAGGAGAACAGCACAAAACCCGCGCTGATCGCCAGTTGCAGGCCGCTGATCTGGAAGAACATGCCCGCAACCACCGCCGCCAGCAACACGAAGAAGCCTGCGGTGATGAAACCACCCAGGAAGCTCATGTCCTTGCGGGTAATCAGCACGTAGGCCGACAGACCACCAAACACCAGGGCTGTCATGGCAAACGCCGAGCTGACCACTTCCGCACCACCGGCCATGCCGAGGTAACGGTTGAGGATCGGGCCGAGGATAAAGCCCATGAAACCGGTCAAGGCAAACGCCGATACCAGGCCCCAGGCCGAGTCACGCAGCTTGTTGGTCAGGAAGAACAGTCCGTAGAAACCGATCAGTACGACGAAGATATTCGGGTAGCCGACGTGCATCTGCTGGGCCACGAACGCCATTACGCCGCTGAATGCGAGGGTAAGGGCGAGCAAGCCATAGGTGTTGCGCAATACGCGGCTGACTTCAAGCTGCTCAGCCTGCGCGTTACCATTCACTGCGTAATTCTGTTCGCGCATGGCGACACTCCTTCGGTTTTGAAACGTTCAGTCGCAAAGATCATAACAGACGCTCTGTAACAAGCTATGGCGAGAGTTTGACAGTGTGTTTCATTCGGGTATTATGGCGCCCGCTGAGACAGGATGGGCTACCATAATCCTGTGACGCACAAGGGAAATTGGCAGAGTGGTTGTAATGTACCGGTCTTGAAAACCGGCGAACGTTAATAGCGTTCCCAGGGTTCTTATCTAAGGCTATCTCCAGTTGCACCTTGCTGTACCGCTTCATCGCGTCATCGGAATAAACGGGAAATTGGCAGAGTGGTTGAATGCACCGGTCTTGAAAACCGGCGAACGTTAATAGCGTTCCCAGGGTTCGAATCCCTGGTTTCCCGCCGCGAACTCAACAAAATCAAGGGCTTAGATGAAAATCTAGGCCCTTTTTTTGTGTTTTTTTTGGCCGGGAGATGGGGTATGGCGTGCCACTCCCTGGATAAAATGAGTGGTCTCTATGAGTGCAACAATTCCAGTTGCACCTTACCAATTCTTTCAGTTGACGGTTTGGGGGGGCGTGACTACCTTTCACTTCTCTCTGTGCTTCCCTTAGGCGCACTACCTGAAGGAGCTCGCGCCAGAGCAGTTGGTGATCAACGGCTACGATCTTTGGCCAGTAGAGCGATACAACGTCGCACCCTCGACTCGGGTGGAAATTATTCGGCCAGTGGACGACCAATTGAGCGTTGATAAGGTGAAATGGGGATGGTCACCATTTTGGGCGAAAGGAAAGCGTCCTGACCCGATAAACGCCAGGGTTGAAACAGTCATGACTGGGAAGTTTTTCAATCAGCTCTGGCCAAACGGTCGCGTGCTTGCACCGGCAAACGGGTGGTTTGAGTGGGTCAAAGATCCGGCTGATCCAAAGAAAAAGCAGCCTTACTTCATAACCCTGAAAGAGCAGGCTCCGATGTTCTTCGCTGGTTTAGCTGAAGTTCACCAGGGCCTGGATACAGACCCTCGCGACGGCTTCGTCATCATCACCGCCGCCAGCGATCAAGGGATGGTAGATATCCATGATCGGAAACCGCTGGTTTTGGCTCCTGAGCACGCCCGCGAATGGATCGCCTCAGATATTTCACCTGAACGTGCGCGGGAAATCGCGATGGATCACTGCCGGCCTGCTACCGATTTTCATTGGTACAAGGTAAGCAAGGCTGTGGGTAGTGTTCGTAATCAGGGCCCAGAATTGGTCGAGCCGCTCGCAGGGGCGTCAGACGGCGATGAATGAGTACGTACCGTAATGTTGATGGAGGGCAGCTGCAGCGTTTCTCAGCCGTTCCATGAGTAGCGCATATCCGATTTTATTAAGAACGGACATCGCTTAGATCAACCGCCAGTTTTGACACCCGGCATACCTGAGACCGCCCAGGTGACGGCTGATACTGGTACGGTATATGCCCTGCCGTTAGCAAAAAGCCCGCAGAATTTACCCGAGCACTGGATGATCCGGAACTGGATGACTTCTTCAGATCCGGGTAGTTTTAGAGTCACGACGGGGGAATCACTAAAACCCTGCTTAACGTCTTCCCTAGCGGTTTCTCGTCCTGCATCGCTAAAGGGCATAATTACCATCGCGAGTGACATTGAGATCAAGCACAGGATGATGAAAACACCATAACTACCAACGAACAGAACCAGTCCTGCCCTTCGCCAGGATTTAAAAAAAGACCGTTTCTTAGCTTTTATAGGCTTCTGATTTCTTTGATTAACAGAGCCCGTACGGTCTGTCATGAAATCAACGAGACCAAAAATAAGGCTTAGGCCAACCATGCCTAGAATCGCCAACAGCCAATTTCGTCCCAAGCTGTCGAGTCCGGTGGTAAACCAACTTACAATGACCCTGAACTATGCCACAGCGGTCTCACCGATATACTCCGTTGCCTGTAGAGGAAACATGGACGGCTCAAGGTTCAAGTAGGAGAGGTAGCCCTCGTGGTAAGCCTTTCCGTTCAAGTAAAAAATGGGGACTGAAATCGCCAACGCTAGGGCTCCCAGCTTCCCCCAACCCATGAACGTAGCCGCTTTTTGTTCCGAATCCTTTTTCAGACTGTCTTCTGACATTTTCGACTCATTATCTAAAAGTCCTAGAGAGCACGGTGCAGCCCTCCCGATATGCCTACGTCTCAACCAAGCGCCGCGGAGTCATTCTTGAAAGTCTCTGATGTTGTCAGCATCGGATGCACTGCAAAAGTGCAACGCTGCATGATTGATTGTGGCTTTGAGCCTAAAAACAAAATTATGCTGGTTTGCCAGACTTACTCAGAAGTGACGGGCTGTTCGTCGACAACGCCACCGAGTTGATGCAGATAGAGAGCAGGGCCAAGGGGGGCCTGTCGACCCGGGACGGGCACTGTAGCAAGGCTAAAATTTATCCCCATCAAGGGCAAGATGACCATTCGACCAGGTGTAAAACTATGACAAGACAGCTCGTCTACCCTCGAATACGGAATCGAATTGTCGAGCTACTTGAGTGGCTGATTGAATGCGAGAACGAGCCACCTCGGTTCGGTATGAATGAGCTAATCAATTCTTGGGAGGACTGGGTGCCAACGTTGTCTTCCAAGGAGTATTTCAGCACTCAAGGTTTCACCCCAGCCGAGAGCGATTTTTTGCTAAAGGTAAGTGCCGCTATCGAGGATTTTTGCGAAGCGACCCCTGATCCAATAGAGCACGACGATGCGGCAATTGCGCTTCCTCAATGGTGCCTTGTCATCGCTGCTGCTAAGCCGGCGCTATTTGCCATGAAATCGAGTAACAAAATTTCGGAGGGGGGGATGACGGGCTCGAGCGTTGAGTTACTGGCTATGTAAGCAAGCTATTACGTAGGATTGTGCTAGGGAGTGAAATCAGACAGGTCGGTTTAGCATTAAAGGCCGTAGACGCTGCCATTCACTCCTACAGTCCTCAGCAATGATGTCTGGATAACCACGCTCTTCTTCCATAGCCAGCGCCGCGCTGAATGGTAAAGCGACGCAGGTGGATCTGTCTCGGATTTCACAAACCTCAGCCTCAGTAAGCGGCGTGCCCTTTTTATCCTCGGCGGCTTGCAGCACTGCCGCCAGAGCCGGCACAAAGACTAGACATAACGGATCTGTAGTCATCAGTTTCTTCCCTGAGCCGATTAGAAATTGCATGGTAGGCCAGTTTCGGACATCAACATTACCTCGAAGTGCGAACGTCAAAGTTAGCGTAGCGCGCTGCTATGTGGTGGCAGGAAGACTTATTGTCGCTTGGCGGCAGACCTTCAATGATGATCCTGGAACGCTTAGGATTACTCACTCAATTCAGTACCAACATGGAGCAGGCCACGGTTTATGGATATCGAATTTCGCGGTAATGGCATGCGCGATAACCCGTCTGTAGGTACTTGCGATGAGTACGGTGTGAGCGGGATGGCGATTTGGCAGAGCTTGCATCGGCTAAATTGATCGAAGTTGCACTCACCGCTCCGATGTAGTAAGGCGAGTGCAAAATATCTCGCTGGGTGATGGCCAAAGCGCTCCTATGCAATACGAATACGAATACCGTTTAAAAGAATTTGCTAACTTATTACTTGGTAAGGGCTAATTGCAAAATTCCATATGCTCCCAACGAGCATGCCCTGAATCCTAATTCGGTTGACTCTTCGGGATAAAGCTGCAGCTTTTTACATCTAGAAACATAATGCGTCAAATAAAAGGCCTGCCTTTCCGGGCTACATCGTATTGCTCGACGAACGGTGCTTAAGCGCGCCTGACGAGTGACGACATAGCTAATAATTCAAAAGAGGCTCTTATTATGATGCTGCGTAAACTCAACCTTGCTCCACGCTCGGCTCTGTGCTTCGGTTTCTTTTGCCTGATGATAATTGCGCTGGGGATCATCGCTCTTAAGCAGGCGTCGAGCTTGAAGGACTCTGAAAGCTTCGTTGAAACGAATGTTGTACCCAGCATATCCCTACTTGGGGTAATTGACAGGGAGTTTGTAAGCATCAGAGGTGGCAACGCAAGATTGCGCAATCCTGTAGAGCCCGCAAGCCTAAAAACTCAAGCTCTAGAGGAATTAAATAAGGCTAGAGTTAATATTGAGAATTCGCTGTCGAATTTGCAACCTCTAATCGTAACCCCGATAGGCAAGCAGAAAGTTGATGAGCTTTCAAAAAGCCTTGCCAACTATCAGGTGGTTCAAGATCAATACTTGTCTCTAATTTCTTCGGGGAATTTAGATGAGGCAGTCAAGCTTTCCAGCGAGTCGATGAAACAATCTGCTGACGCTGTTGAGAGCGATATCAAAGAACTGATAGACGTTAACAATAACAAAGCTAAACGGGCAGGGGAGGAGGCGAACCAAACCTATGAACAAGCTAAATTGATCGTTGGTGGTTTTATATTGATCAGTACCTTGGCCGCGATTGCACTAGCTTTGATGTACACTCGAAGTATTACCAGCCCGATCAGCCAATCACTGGCTATTGCCGAGCGCATTGCTAAAAACGATCTCACCGGAGTTATTGAAGCTCAAGGACACGATGAGGTGGCGAGGCTTATGCGGGCTTTAAGCGTAATGCAGCATGGGCTGCGAAATACCCTTTCTTTGATATCTGATTCCTCTAACCAATTGGCGTCGACTTCTGAAGAAATGCATGCTGTCACCGAAGACGCAAATAAAGGCATGCTGCGTCAAAATAACGAAGTTGAAATGGCAGCAACTGCCGTCACTGAGATGAGTGCAGCGGTAGAAGAGGTAGCTAGAAATGCCTCGCAAGCCTCTGAAGCAGCCAATCGATCCAACTCCGCAGCGTTGGCTGGTCGTGCGCGCGTCGATGAAACCGTGCAGGCCATCAGCCTGATGGTCGCAAATGTTGAAGACGCATCCCAAGAGGTACAAGGGCTCGCCGTAATGGCCACCGACATCAGCAAGGTTTTGGATGTGATACGTGCTATCGCCGAACAGACCAATCTTCTTGCGTTGAATGCGGCTATCGAAGCCGCTCGTGCCGGTGAGGCGGGTCGAGGCTTCGCAGTAGTCGCTGATGAAGTCCGAGCGTTAGCTCATCGTACTCAGCAATCAACCAGTGAAATTGAGCAGATGATCAGCTCAATTCAAAAAGGCACTGGATCTGCTGTGTCTGCAATGACTCACACAAACACCCAAGCCCAGAAAACTCTGGACACTGCTCAAGGCGCTGGTTCCGCGTTGGTGGAGATTACCGAATCTATCGACAATATTACTGAACGCAACGTTCTGATTGCGACCGCATCAGAGGAGCAGGCTCAGGTTGCAAGGGAGGTAGATCGCAGCTTAGTGAGTATCCGTGATCTTTCAAATCAAGCGGCAGAGGGCTCAAGTCAGACCGCTATTGCAACGTCCGAACTCACAAAACTAGCGGTCGAATTGAACAGGCTGGTCAAGCAATTTCAAATGTAGCGTTAGCCCTCTTTACTGAGGGTTGCGTGCATAAGCTATCAATTTTTCTCAGGCAGTTCGCAACTTTCAAGTGGGATTTAGGTGCTCCGGGCCTGCGGAGCACCCGTAGCACCGGTAGCTCGACTCTTTTGATATCCGCCGTGGGATTGCCATCCTGGTGTAGAACGTATCTAGGATTGATGAGCAGGCTGAGTTGGAGGATCGCTGGAATCACTCACGCTGAGCTTTATTGTGTGTCGCAATCGACGTCTGCTTGACGGTATAATTATCGCTCAGTCTTACCATTGAGCTACAGGAACATCAGCATGACTGTACTCCAAACCATCTACTTGCAGCCTACGCCGCCTTAGCGCTACGCCCCCTCGCAACACCTCGCACCCGCCTGGTTCGCTAGCGGTGCGTACTGCTGTATGCCCGGTTCTTACACCCAAAGCACACAGTCAAATAATCCTCAAAATTTGAATTCGTATCGACGCGCTCGCCCTTCGCCTGGTGTGCGTGTGATGCATTGCCTTGGATATTCTGATGCTGCAATCACTCAAAAAAACGTGGTTCTCCAACGTTCGTGGAGACGTGCTAGCAGGTCTCGTCGTCGCTCTGGCCTTGATTCCGGAGGCCATTGCATTTTCAATTATCGCTGGAGTCGACCCCAAGGTCGGCCTCTACGCCTCCTTCTGTATCTGCGCCGTTATCGCCTTCGTCGGCGGTCGACCTGGCATGATCTCAGCGGCAACTGGTGCCATGGCACTGCTCATGGTCACCTTGGTAAAAGATCATGGGCTTCAGTATCTTCTAGCAGCCACCTTACTCTGTGGGGTACTCCAAATCCTCGCTGGCTACCTGAAGCTGGGCTCACTGATGCGCTTTGTTTCACGCTCGGTAGTCACCGGTTTCGTAAACGCATTGGCGATCCTGATTTTCATGGCGCAGTTGCCTGAACTGACCAACGTGACCTGGCACGTCTACGCCATGACAGCAGTGGGCCTCGGAATCATCTATCTATTCCCATACCTACCGAAGATTGGCAAGCTGATTCCGTCACCGTTGGTGTGCATCCTCACCCTTACTGCCATCGCCATTTATCTCGGCTTGGATATCCGCACTGTAGGCGACATGGGCCAATTGCCGGATACGTTGCCGATTTTCCTTTGGCCCGAAGTGCCGCTGAACTTTGAAACCCTGCGCATCATTTTCCCGTACTCGGCTGCTTTGGCCGTAGTGGGTCTACTCGAGTCAATGATGACCGCTACCATCGTCGACGATCTGACCGATACCACCAGCAACAAAAACCGCGAGTGCAAAGGCCAGGGCGTAGCCAACATCGCTGCCGGCATGCTCGGCGGCATGGCAGGTTGCGCCATGATCGGCCAATCGATAATCAACGTGAAATCTGGTGGCCGCACCCGTCTCTCGACATTGTGTGCCGGCGTTTTTCTGCTGCTGATGGTGGTATTTCTTGGCGAATGGCTCTCCAAAATCCCTATGGCTGCACTCGTGGCTGTGATGATCATGGTGTCCATCGGCACCTTCAGTTGGGATTCCTTGCGCAATCTGAAAGTGCATCCACTGTCGACCAACCTTGTTATGGTGGCGACCGTCGTGGTCGTCGTGGCCACTCACAACCTGGCCTACGGCGTACTGGTAGGTGTGCTGCTGGCTTCGCTGTTCTTTGCTAATAAGGTCGGGCACTACCTAGATATCAAGAGCACTCTGGAAGTGACGAAATCGCATCGGACTTACCACGTCGTGGGCCAGGTGTTCTTTAGCTCTGCGGACAAGTTCACTGAGATTTTTGACTTCAAGGAAGCGCTCAACAAGGTCACCATTGATCTCATACAGGCGCACTTCTGGGATATCACCGCTGTCGCAGCGCTTGATAAGGTCGTGATCAAGTTCCGGCGTGAAGGCGCTGAGGTTGAAGTGCGAGGTCTCAATGAAGCCAGCGCAACAATCGTTGACCGCTTCGGCGTTCATGACAAACCCTGTGCCATCGACAAGCTCATGAGCCACTAAAGAGATCAACAATGATCCATGTCCTTTATCAGCACTTCTGTGCAGGAGATGCAAAATGAGCATTTATTAGATGCACTTTACGCCTAGGACTTCATTGGGCGGAGGAGCCTTGATAGGTCTGGCGGTTGGCTTGTTCGTTCTCGCAAATGGTCGCATCGCAGGCATCAGTGGGTTGATTGGTAGCATGATGAAATTTAGCAGTGAGGGCTGGAGCGAGAAGGCGCTGTTTCTTTTTGGTCTGCTGCTTGCGCCTTTATTGTGGGGAGTATTTACCGTGCTGCCGGAGATCGAGATTAGGGCAGGGTGGCCGACCCTGATAATTGCGGGGCTGCTCGTCGGCGTGGGAACCCGTTACGGTTCCGGCTGTACTAGCGGTCATGGCGTTTGCGGGATCTCTCGACTGTCAGCCCGCTCCATCACTGCAACGATGTGCTTTATGTTCGCCGGTTTTGCAACGGTGTACGTCATTCGTCATGTGGTGGGCGCATGAAAATGATAAAGCTGTGCGCATTTTTTGCAGGACTGATCTTCGGCCTTGGGCTTCTTCTGGCAAGCATGGCGAACCCCGCCAAGGTATTGGCTTTTCTTGATGTGGCCGGGGCCTGGGATCCTTCACTCGCACTGGTGATGGTAGGGCCATCGCAGTGGCGGTTATCCCCCTGAATTGGGCGCGTAAGAACAAGCAGTCCTTGCTAGGTGCCCCCATGCAGTTACCAATGAAAAGGGAGTTGGGTGCCCGCTTGATTGGCGGCAGCCTGGTGTTCGGTATAGGTTGGGGAATTGCGGGGATCTGCCCTGGGCCTGCCGTCGCTATTCTGCTTACGGGGCACGGGCAGATCATCATATTCGTATTGGCCATGTTGGCCGGTATGTACTTGTTCTCTCTATTAGAACGTCGGTGCACGGCCTGATTAGGCGATAGCCATGAAAGCGAATGACGGAAGCACGGTCAGACGTCTACACACGCTGACCAGATCGATTTCACCTATTGAGAGCCAAGGGGTATTTGATGTCAGACCTGAACGATCCACGAGTCTTCTTTGCTGCTGAGCGAACCTTGCTGGCCTGGAACCGAACCAGCCTTTCGCTGATGGCGTTTGGCTTTGTAATTGAACGATTCGGACTGCTGCTGCAAATGCTTAAGCCAGGTGTTTTGAGCGCTCCAGGAAAACATTTTTCTTTCTGGATCGGACTCGCTTTTCTGATGCTGGGCTCAACGGTTGCCTGTTGGTCATCCTGGCAGTACAAAAAGGTGGTAAAGACCCTCAAGCCTGTTGAGATCCCCCTTGGCTACAGCGTCAATGCTGGCCCAGGCATCAATGTCATCACGGCAATCCTGGGCGTTTTGCTCGTTGCGTATTTGTCCATCATGTAAGCAAGACAGAGCTTCGTTCGGCTCCCGACATCGCCCTCCGTATAAGAGGGTAAACGGCAGCCCCAGGGCTTTACACCGATGCAGACGAGCATTTTCAACGAGCAAGCGAGTGAAGGTTCTCGATTCACACGTATTTCAAAATATTTCTGAAAATGCCGGAACTGTCATCGGATAGAAATATTTAAAGAATTAAATCGTCACTTCTCCGATAGGTGGATACCTCCACTTAACTCCTTTCATTGAGGTGTTGTCGTGATGTTGCTGACTAAAAAAAGCCTGTCTGTCTTACTGGCTTCCCTCTGCATGAGTGGCCTTGCTCATGCGACCGATGTTACCGGTGCGGGCTCCAGCTTTGTCTATCCGGTTTTGTCCAAGTGGTCGCAGGACTACAGCAAAAGCTCCAGCAACCGTATCAATTACCAGTCGATTGGATCGGGTGGCGGTATCGCTCAGATCAAAGCGGCAACAGTAGATTTTGGTGCGTCTGACGCACCGTTGTCTGCCGATGATCTCAAGGCCGGTGGCCTAGGCCAATTTCCCAGTGTGATTGGCGGCATCGTGCCGGTGATGAACATTGAGGGTGTAGCGCCGGGCCAATTGAAGCTCGATGGTGAGACCTTGGCGAAAATCTTCTTGGGTGAGATTACAGTCTGGAACGATCCGGCCATCGTCGCCCTGAACCAGGGCATGAAACTGCCAGACAGTAAAATCACCGTCGTCCACCGTTCTGACGGCTCTGGCACCTCATACAATTTCACCAACTACCTCTCCAAAGTGAGTGATGGTTGGAAATCGAAAATCGGTTTCGGCACGACTGTGCCTTGGCCGGTTGGTGTGGGTGGTAAAGGTAACGAAGGGGTCTCGGCTTACGTAAAGCAGATCAAAAACTCAATCGGTTATGTTGAGTACGCCTATGCCCTGCAAAACAAGATGACGCACGCACAGCTGAAGAACGCCGCCGGGAAATTCATTCAGCCCAACGCCAAAGCGTTCCAAGCGGCTGCGGACACTGCGGACTGGGCTAACGCCAAAGACTTCAACCTGATCATGACCAATGCGCCTGGCGATAGCGCTTGGCCGATCACGGCGACCACCTGGATCATCATGTACAAACAGCCGAAGAATGCCGAGCAAAGCCAAGCTGCCTTCAACTTCTTCAAATGGTCGTTGGAGAAAGGCCAGCAACAGGCTTCGGCGCTGGACTATGTAGCCCTGCCTGACTCTCTGGTGAAGCGTATCGAAGGTTACTGGAAGTCTGACTTCGCCCATTGATTCAGCAACACTTAAACCCCTTCCTCGAGCAAGTTTTGCCTGATGAAGGGGTTTGTTTGTGAGTAGACGTATGATGAACGACACAGTCCAACCTTTGACCATGACCCTCTACGTTGGCGACGTTACGAGTGATAAGCGTGCGGCTCGCGATCAGCGTCATGATCTCTGGTTTAAGCGTTCAATGCTTGGCGCCGCAATGCTGGTGCTGTTGCTACTGGTGAGTATTGCCGCCTCGACACTTTGGGGCGGTAGTCTTGCATTCAAGACTTTCGGTCTCGACTTTCTGACAAGCACTGAGTGGGATGCCGTCAACAACCACTTCGGTGCTTTGGTACCGATTTACGGCACCTTGGTGACCTCTTTACTGGCGCTGCTGATTGCGGTTCCTGTCAGCTTTGGCATCGCGATTTTTCTCACTGAAGTAGCTCCGCCCTGGTTGCGGATGCCTGTTGCCTCGGCGGTTGAATTGCTCGCGGGAATTCCATCGATTATCTATGGCATGTGGGGGCTATTCGTTTTCGGCCCGTTCATGGCAGAGCATCTATCACCTTGGATCAATGACTATCTGGGTGAGCTTCCTTTGGTGGGTTCGCTGTTTCAGGGCCCACCTTTAGGGATTGGCATGCTGACAGCGGGTATTGTGCTGGCAATCATGATCATGCCCTTCATCACCTCTGTCATGCACGAGGTGTTCCGTAGTGTTCCGACAACCCTCAAGGAGTCTGCTTACGCGCTAGGTAGCACTACTTGGGAAGTGGTCTGGGACATTGTTCTGCCCTACACGCGCTCAGCGGTGGTGGGAGGAATTTTTCTCGGGCTCGGACGCGCATTGGGCGAGACCATGGCGGTGACTTTCGTGCTGGGTAATGCTCAACAATTCTCCGCCTCATTGTTGATGCCAAGCAGTTCCATTGCGTCAGTCATCGCTAACGAGTTCAGCGAAGCCTATACCGACCTGCATCGCTCGGCGCTGATTGCACTGGGCTTCCTGTTATTTGTCGTCACCTTTATCGTACTGGCGCTAGCACGACTCCTGCTCATGCGGCTTTCACGCAAGGAGGGTCTATGACCGGAAACGAACGTCTCTACCAGATTCGGGCTTTCAAGAATCGCTTTGCATTGGCGCTCAGTTGTGGGGCAACTGCGTTCGGTCTCATCTGGCTGGTCTGGATTCTGCTGACCACAGTGATCAACGGATTTCAGGCGCTCAATATTCGCCTCTTTACGCAAATGACGCCGCCGCCCGGTACGGAAGGTGGGCTGGCGAATGCGTTTTATGGCAGCGCCCTGATGTCCGGTATCGCCCTGCTTATCGGGACGCCCATTGGCTTGATGGCGGGAATCTGGTTAGCGGAATTCGCACGACACTCGCGTCTAGGTACCACGGTACGTTTTATTAACGACATTCTCCTGTCGGCACCGTCCATTGTGTTGGGGCTGTTCATCTATACCGGCGTTATCTTGCCGTTGAACATACTGACTAATCACCAAGTCGGCTTCTCCGCTATCGCCGGCGCTCTGGCACTGGCGCTATTGGTGATTCCAGTGGTGGTGAGAACTACTGACGAGATGCTTCAACTACAACCGTCAACCATGCGGGAAGCCGCGCTGGCATTAGGCGTCCCGCAATGGAAATTGACTCTACAAATCGTACTACGAGCTGCAAAAGCGGGCGTGGTGACCGGGGTGCTACTCGCACTAGCCAGAATCACTGGTGAAACAGCGCCTCTACTGTTTACAGCGTTCGGCAACCAGTTCTGGAGCAGCAATCTTCTGAAACCGATTGCCAGCGTGCCCGTAGTGGTTTTCCAGTACGCCATGAGCCCATTCGATGACTGGCACTCTCTAGCCTGGGCTGGTGCATTGGTGCTGACCTTGTTTGTACTGGTACTCAGTTTACTGTCCCGCTTGATCCTTTTACGCAATAGGTTGACCTGATGAATAGCCGTGACCTTGCCGACGAAAGAACCAAAATTCGCGTTCGTGGCCTGGAGTTTTTTTACAATAACCAGCGGTCTCTGAACTCCATCGATATGGATATTCCAGAGAAGCGGATCACTGCGATCATTGGGCCGTCAGGTTGCGGGAAGTCGACGTTACTGCGGGTGTTCAACCGTATATACGCTATGTACCCGAAGCAGGAAGCGCGGGGCGAGGTGCTGCTCAACGGAGAGAATATTCTCGCGCCTGGTTACTCGATGAACCGTCTGCGTAGCCATATCGGCATGGTCTTCCAGAAACCCGTACCGTTTCCGATGTCCATTTACGACAACGTCGCTTACGCCGTGCGTCACCATGAACGGCTCTCCCGTCGTGAGATGGATGAACGCGTAGAGCAAGCCTTAAATGGAGCAGCGCTTTGGGACGAGGTAAAGGACAAGCTCAAACAGAGCGCACAGAGCCTGTCGGGTGGTCAGCAACAGCGCCTGTGTATAGCGCGCACCATCGCTTTACGCCCACAAGTATTGCTTTTGGATGAGCCGACCTCCGCGCTTGACCCAATCTCCACTGGGCGAATAGAGCAGTTGATTACTGAGTTAAAAGAGCAATATACCGTCATCATCGTGACCCACAACATGCAGCAAGCGGCTCGTGTTTCGGACTACACCGCCTTTATGTTTATGGGCGAATTGATTGAGCATGATGTGACCGACACCATCTTCACCAAACCAAAAATGAAGCAGACGGAAGACTACATTACAGGTCGCTTTGGATAACCAATCCCTTTCCTTCAGTACATAAGCTCTCAGCCCCTAGAGCGGCAAGGAGTTCGTCAGCTTGGTGAGAACATTAGTGGCCATCGCCATAAGCGCATCGCTTGGAGGGTGGCTACGCAATATTTTGGGGGAAAAGCTCAATAATTTGTTTCCGAGCATGCCTGCGGGAACGCTCGCAGCGAATTTGGCCGGGGGTTACTTGATTGGCCTGACCATCGGCTTTTGGGTGGATTCGCCGCTGCTCTTTCCTCGCTGGCACCTTGCGATCATCACAAGCTTTTGCATAGGACTCGCGGTCTTCTCACTAGCCTCGGCAGGATCGGCCATGTTAAGCCACAAAGAACGGTTTATTCCTGCAATTGGGGCCATCTCGCTTCATGTCATAGCGTTGCTTGCCATGACTGCGTTAGGAGCGCTCACGTTCTACTGGGTAGACGACATCTAGTTAGTATTGACCATAGACTGATATGAAATTTGGTTTGTGATTTCAGCCCAGGGTAAAGCCTTGCGCAGAATGACAGAAACAGAAAGCCCGGCGCGAAGCCAGGCTTTTTGTATTTCGGATGGGGGCTGATCCATCAGCAAACTCGAGTGTAGTTCAGTCAGATCTATGGTGCAGCTAACACGTTCTCTTAGGTCGGTATCAGATATGAATGGCATGGAAGCGACAACCCATTGAGCATTCTCCCTTTGTGATGGCTGACATTTCGAGCCGACGCTAAAGCGTCATTGAGGCAAATGTCATTGGGCATCGAGGCTGCTGACTCAAGTGGATGGTTTCGCCCCTGCCACGTCAGATCAGTGGGAATCATTTGAGGTTGTCAGTGAGGTGAATCACGGCTGGATATCATCAATCCAGATTCAGGCCTTTACTTCTCCCGTGTCGTCCTTCACATCAAACAATCCTGCAAAAAAAAGATGGAGTGTGTCCCAGGTACGCACCCACCAACCACCTGCTTCTCCCGCTTCTAACGCTATGAGTGATCGGGTAGTAAGTTTATTTACACCGTCATACAGCTCAAAACTCCCGACTACATCGCCGACAGCAATAGGAGCTTGTAGAGCGTTATTAATGTGTAGGCGCGTTTCTACCTTGCGACCACTATTCTTGGGTAGCGTGAGTGTCACATCATCGCGCAAGCCAACAGCGATTACGTCCTTGTCGCCTTTCCACAGTCGCGGTTGAGCTAAAATTCTTCCGCCTTTCTGATAGGTATTTGTCTCAAAATTGCGAAAGCCATAGCTCAGGATCTTTTGAGCATCTTCCGCACGACTGTTCATCGTTGTCGAGCCAAATACTGCACTGATTAGGCGCCTCCCATCACGAACAGCAGAAGTCACCATGCAGTATCCGGCTTCCTCAGTATGGCCAGTCTTGAGGCCGTCAACACTCGGATCGCGCCAAAGGAGAAGATTCCGATTGGGTTGGCGAATGTTGTTCCAGGTGAAATATTTGTGCGCGTACAACGAGTAGTAAGCTGACTCATCGGTGATGATCGCCCGTGCAAGCCGAGCCATATCATGAGCTGAAGAATAGTGTTCAGGTGCCGGCAAGCCTGTAGGATTCACAAAGTGGGTGTCAGTCAGCCCAAGTTTATTAGCGGTGACATTCATCAACCCAGCAAACGCATCTTCGCTACCCGCGATATGCTCAGATAGCGCCACACTGGCGTCATTGCCAGAGTCGATCACCACACCGCGCAGTAGGTCTCGCACAGGCACAACGGCGCCTGGATCAAGAAACATTCTAGAACCGCCCGTTCTCCAGGCATTCTCACTGACAGTGACCGGGTCGTCGACCTTGAGGCGCCCAGCCTGTATCTCATTGGTCGCGACATAAACAGTCATCAATTTGGTCAGGCTGGCTGGGGGCAAGCGCATATCAGCGTTTTGGCTATCTATAACCGTACCGGTCGCTGCATCCATAAGCACCCAGGATTTTGCGCTCAGTTGCGGTGCTGCGGGGATCATCGCTCGCGGATTAGGTGACGCAGGACTTGGGGTTGATACTGGAGCCGCCCAAGCTGGTGTCAAAAAAGAACACACAAGAATGAGTGTAAGCCGCAATTTAGGGTGTTTCACAAGTGCCCGCCTCGGATAGCAGAAAGACGCGCCAAACTAAGTTAGGACTTGTGATCGCTCAAATTAACCCAGGTTAAAATAAATTTAACTTGGCGCGGCAAGGGTTGCTTTCACCTCTGGCAAAGGACAGATAATCGAGACCGTGGCTCCGCAACCACGCGGTGATTCCTGGATGCTCAATACGAACCCATGCAACCGAACGATTGCCGATACCAGAGAAAGCCCCAACCCGTGCCCAGGTTGCTGGCGAGTAGAGTCGACGCGATAAAGCCTGCGAATCACGCTTTCACGCTCTTCCTCAGGGATCCCAGGGCCATTATCAGAGACCTCGATATTGAGCGAGTTACCCGCCAGATAACCCCTAAAGTGAATGACACCACCCTCGGGAGTAAATTTGATGGCGTTATCCAAAAGATTAACCAACGCTTCGAACAGAAGAGAAACATCACCCGATAAAGCCGGAAGATTCGCTGAAATCTCAAGGAGCAGTGTTAGCCCCTTTTCCTGTGCCAACGGTTCGAAAAATTCGTGCGCCTGAGTTATTAGGGCCGCAGGTTGAAAAGATTCAAATCCTGATCTTCTCCTCGTATCTTCAAGTTCAGATATTCGCAGCAGCCCTTGGAAGCGCAACATGATGGATTCGCTTTCTTCCAGTGCCATGTTCAAGGTCTCTGCATGAGAGCTATCCAGGGGTAACTGCTGCAGCTGGTCAAGATGGGCACGCAGGCGAGTCAGGGGAGTACGCAGATCGTGCGCAATACCGTCACACGCCCCCTTAACCTCATGCATAAGCTGCTCTATATGCTCGAGCATGACGTTGACAGCATTGGCCAACATGTCGAGTTCATCGCGGCGTGGAGACAGCGGAAGGCGTTCGCCGAGATTGCCCGATACGATACTTTCAGTGCAGCTTTGGAGTCGCTGTACCCTACGTAAGGGCCTTCGCCTCAGGAGCCACCAACCGATCAACCCAGGGATAAGGGTAAGAGAAAACCCCCAAAATAATGCTTGCTCGATAATACCGCCGACTGCGGAGATAGAGCCCCCATCGCGCGATAGGATCAAAATTCGACCATCGTCACGATGCTGCATCAGTGCATGGCTGCTTCGGGTTTGCTCTCGTGGCAATGCAATGCTCAATCCCCTCTCGAGATAATGTACCTGGCCGTCACCTGGCAGACTTGCTCGCAAACGAAGCAGGTCGCCGGCGATATGGGTGCCGTCAGCTTCAAATAAGCCGTAGGCGTCGATTCCTGACGTCGAATACACCTCACTAGCGGCCAACTCGTCTTTTAGGCTGGCATCATCTATTTTTTGGTAATAGTGGGCTCGCTGCATCAATGTCCGCTCGGCAACAGCTCCGAGGTAGGTTGATATTTTCCAATAAAGCACACCTGTAAAAACGGCTCCCCAAGCGATAAAAAACAAGGCGTAGAGCCCAAGAAGGCGGCTATTGGAGGAACGCCAACGCTCATTCCTGGGAGGCAAGAACATAACCAGAACCGCGTATGGTTTGAATAACGGGTGAATTTCCACCCTCGATTTTTTTACGCAGGCGACCGATATGGACGTCAATAATGTTCGTGCCTGGGTCGAAGTGATATCCCCAAACTGCCTGGAAAAGCATGGTTCTAGTAACCAGCTGACCCGCGTTGCGCATGAAATAAGTGAGCAGTTTGAACTCGGTTGGGAGAAGTGGGATCTGCACGCCCTCGCGGCTGAGTGACTGTTCAATAAGATCAATATGGAGGTTGCCGACGCATAGTAGGCGCTCACTCACACCGGCAAGCGGGCGCCTCAGCAGCACTTCCACCCGGGCTATCATTTCGACCGTAGAGAACGGTTTGGTCAGGTAGTCGTCACCCCCTGAACGAAGCCCTTTGACCCGCTCATCGACATCTGACAATGCGCTGATCATCAAGACTGGCGTCTGAATACCGAGGCTTCGCAGCGTACTAATTATCGTCAAACCATCGAAATCAGGCAGCATCCGGTCAAGTGTTATCACATCATGGCCACCAGAAATGGCCGCTGATAATCCATCACGACCGTTCGCCGTCCATAGAACTTCGAATCCATGGGAGGTCAGCGTGTTAACAATAGCCTTGGCTGTAACCTCATCGTCTTCTATCACCAGCGCGCGATTCATTTTTACTCCACACAACGATTGCAAACCTAAAGCTCAAGCGAGCTCCAAGCGCCGTAGGCTTTAAAGATCAGTGCAGCCTAGGTAGGGTGCATCGGACGGTAAACTAAATATTTCTTAACCATCCTTAATTTCGTCTTTGCTTGAAAGGTGCCTATTTTTTCGCGCCCCCACTGCTAAATCTCATCTCTACGCTCGATTCAGGATATCCCGTCATGACGAAGACCTTATTGAGGCTCGCATTGGCTTGCTTGTTTCTATTTGCAGATGGCATTGAGGCACAGGATGCCACTCCCACCAAAACGCTTACCCTCTTTACGACAGGAGGCTTCATCGCGGCGATTCAATCCATAGCCCCCCTTTATGAAAAAACGACAGGAATCAGCCTGGTAACTAAAGAATCCCCGCCCACAGGCAATACGCCAACGGCAATCGAAAATCTGTTGGAGAGTGGTCAAAAAGCGGATGTTGTAATCATGGAGGACTGGGAGCTACGAAAGCTTATAGATCAAGGCCATTTGCAAAAAGCGAGTCGAATTGACCTTGCCAAGTCGTTCATTGCCATGGCCGTCCGCAAAGGCGCTAAAAAGCCCGATATAAGCACCATGAAGAACTTCAAAAAGACGTTGCTCAACGCAAAGTCTCTGGCTCTATCGGATACGCCCAGCGGAACATACCTGTCACGTATTCTCTTCCCTCAAATGCACATCTCAGAAAGGTTGAGGGTTAAGACCAGAACGATTTCTGCGAAGCCTGTCGCAGAAGCAGTAGCCCGTGGCGAAGCGGAGATAGGCTTCCAACAATTGAGTGAGCTGATGCACATGGAAGGCATCGATGTGATTGGGCTTATCCCCGATCAGGTTCAGAAAATGACAATGTACTCAGCGGCCATCACCACGGGCAGCGTGCAGCAAGAGGAGGCTGCCACGCTATTAAAGTTCCTCCGCTCAGAAGCCGCTAGGAGTGCCATGAAGCTAGGCGGATTAACACCTGTTCGATGAGCCCTGCTAGGAGCTGTGTGCTCGCTATTGGGCCACTGCCAGGATTGTAGTTGCTTTATGGTCGGTTATTTGAGGGGGCGATTTCGTTTGCTGACTCAAGCTTAAGCCATCAAGTTCTTGAGGGCTCAACGAGGCACCTCTGCCAGACAGAATCAAGGCGAGAACTAGAATGGTAAAGCCTACTAACATTGGGAATGAGCCTAACCAGAATTGGATGCGTCGGCGGCGCTGGTATGCGTCCATCTTTACTAGCCCCTGTCGGCGTTGGCGAGTATTTCTCGCTTACTTATACTTCTGTTGCTCAATGTAATTTCTACCGCCGATGATTGCTAGCCCTCGAAAAATGGAGTGGTGCCAATATCAAATTTTGGTGTGCCCGCAAAATCGTAAGGCTGAACACTGGATATGCGGTCATTTAAGCCGGAAAACGGATTTCCTCCAACAGTCCTTGGTTGTTGGCTGGACAAACACGATTACCAACGCGGCGTCACCGCCGAGCGAATGTTAGTACTTCCAAAAAACCGGCGTAATGAGCACCAGTACAGTGAGTATCTCCAATCGCCCCAGCAGCATGCCAATGGTGAGTAGCCATTTTGCTGCATCAGGCAACGATGAGAAATTGCCCGCAGGCCCAATGACTTCGCCGAGCCCTGGCCCCACGTTGCAGACAGCAGTAGCCGCGCCGCTTAACGCAGTAACCCAATCTAGTCCGATTAAGGCGAGCCCTAAGGCGATCATTGCGATGGTAATGGTGAAGAAAAATGAGAAGGTCAAAAGCGAGCGTAAGATCTCTTCGTCAACTGGATGGCCGTTGTACTTTTTCCGAATCACTGCGCGAGGGTGGATCAACTGCTTCAGGCTACTCACTAATAGAGCACCTGCAACCTGGAAGCGGAAAATTTTAAGGCCTCCAGCTGTCGAGCCTGAACACCCGCCAACAAAGGTCAGATAGAAAAAAAGCAAGACCGCGAAGCTGCCCCACAAGGTGTAATCGCCTACAGCAACTCCTGTGGTTGTGACGACCGACGTCACATTGACGGCCACGATACGAAACGCATCCCACCATCCGTAGTCGCTGTGAAAACACAGCCACGTACCCACCGTCAGCCAGGTGACGACCAAGAACCCCACGAATCCGCGCACTTGGTGATCCTTGATCAGCGCACGGCGATTACCGCGCAACGTCGCGACGTACAAGGTAAAGGGCAAGCTCCCCAGAATCATTATGACTACTGCTACCCAGTGAATCGCCGGCTGCGTCCAGTGGCCAAGTGACGCGTCTGACGTTGAGAATCCCCCAGTAGAGATCAACGACATTGCGTGGTTGACCGCCTCAAAAGGCGTCATTCCTGCTACCCAGAGTGCAAGAGCCCCGACTCCAGTAAGTCCCAGATAGAGAAAGAGGATGTACTTAGCGGCCACATGGGAGCGAGGTGTAACTTTCTCCGACCAGTCTGAGGACTCAGTCTGGAAGAGACGCATGCCACCTACCCGCAGCAATGGAAGTATTGCCACAGCCATGCCGATGAAGCCGATACCACCCAGCCAGTGCAGCATCGAACGCCATATCAACAATCCTGGAGACGCGGTATCCAAACCACTTAAAACGGTTGAGCCAGTAGTTGTGATACCAGACATAGTTTCAAAGAAAGCGTCGGTGTAGCTGATGCCACTGATGAACACCATCGGCAACGCTGCGAAGGTGCATACCACCACCCAACTGCCAGTCGTCAGCAGGTACATATCCCTAGGGCGAAGGTGGACAGCTTCTGGCCGCCCCCGCACGATCAACAGTAGGCCGCAGATAAACGTAATAAAGCTCGACCAGAGGAAGGCAGACAGATCGTCGCTACGCTCATAGGCCACAAGCGTAATCATGGGTATAACCATGCTCACAGCGAGAGTAACTAGAAAAATGCCTAAGATGAAGCCGATAAGCCGCATTGTTGCGAGGGACATAAAATAGCCTGCCAAATTAGCGCCGGGCAGTATCGGACGACCAACCGTTTAGTCCCGTAAATTTTCCGTAAATTTTTTTAGTCCATCAGGAAGCCAAGGCACGGCCATACCAGAATTACAGAAACAAAAAAACCGGCGCAAGGCCGGGCACTTTGTGTTTCGGATGGGGCTGATCCCTCAGCAAATTCAGTGTAGTTCAGGTAGCCCTATCTTGCAGCTAACGCGTTCCCTGAGTGTCGGTTTCAGATATGATTTACATGGAAGCGACTTCCCCCTCTGTGCTGCTGCGGCGCAGCACCAGAACACCAGCAATCGCGGCCAGAATCGAGCCGATCAACACGCCGACTTTGACCTCATCAATCAAGTGAGCTGATCCGGCGAACGCCAGGTTGCCAATGAATAGGCTCATGGTGAAGCCAATGCCGCACAGCAGCGCTACGCCGTAAAGCTGGGTCCAGCTACTTCCTTCCGGCAGTTTGGCCAAGCCCATACGAATAGCCAGAGCAGCCAATAGGAAGATGCCAATCTGCTTGCCCACCAACAAGCCGATCGCAGCACCCAGGTCGTCAATGATCGCCAAGGCGGCGAGGAGAACCTTCAGCGAAGTCGGGACTCGCTTACCCAGCAAAGACAAGACGCCCAGGGCGAACGCGATGTCGGTAGCGGCTGGGATAGCCCAGCCCTTCAAGGTCTCGGAATTACCCCAGTTGATTGCGATGTAGATCAGCGCAGGAACAAAAATCGCCTCCCTCAGTGCCTGGGATACCTCTCTTGCGGAGAGCTCAGCCGCAGTGTTTTCGCTAACGCTACCTACCTGGGATGAACTAGCTGCCGCTCTGGCAGCTTTCAGCCTTTGCTCAGCGTACACATGGCCGGATCATCACCTGGCAGCGGATAGCCTGCGGCTGAGAGAGCTTCGGCGCGCTCTTCAATGAGCAGGCGCTCAGGATCACGAGCGACTTGATAGGCTCTGCCCGGCACGCGCCAAATGGCATCCATTCGTGGCTCCTTAGGGGCTGACCGGCTTACTTTCCAACCGGCTTCGTCGGGATCTTTCGAAAGCAGGCACTCACCACAATGGGCACGTGGTTCGCGATTGGTCAATTGACACGGGGCGCCCCTCCACATAAATCGTGTCCGCCTGAACGCAATATACAGCTAGTGACCCTTCACCCCCTCCGGTGCAATCAAGCGCAAGAACGTTCCCTAGCCGAATAGGCTCTGGAATCCAGGTGTGTCCCGTGCACACACGCCAGATTCCTTTGACACCTTCTCGATGGTGCTTTTTGATCCGCTCGCGCCCCCATAGCGCGATCTCTTCGACAGCAGGGATTGATATGTCTCGAGTGAACTCGACCCATGACATCCCAGCAGGAATGTCCGCGTGAACAACTCCAACCAAGCCGAGAGGCGACTCGATTTCAATGACGGATGGAAGGCTCTCAAGCTTTCCAATTATCATCTCCTTCGATTCGTCGGCTATGGTCGACCACCAGCCTGCACCATGAGCTACGTAACGAGCGCTGGGATTTTCCCTGTAAGCATTGATAAGCATCTGCTCATGGTTACCTTGAACAGTGAAGAACCACGGCTCACCAAGAAGCTTCAGCCCGTCGAGGACTCCCGGCCCGCGATCTATGAGGTCACCCACCCCGATGACTCGGTCGATTGCCTTGTCGAAACCTAGCTTCAACAATCCTTTATGGAGGTCAATCGTCTTGAAGTGGATGTCACCGACGACGAAGTCGCGACCTACCTCGTTCCGGGGAAGCCTCAGAACTTTCTGACTCATGCGCGGGTTCCTTCCTCAATGGCCAGCCACCAGGTGACCAAACCCGTATTGTCCACCCAGCGACCGCACCTTCCAACAGAAATATGGACAGGCAGGATGACTACACTCCAGTGCGCAGGGCTGAGGCATCCCGAGTTTCTTCCGTCGATTGAAATGACCAGAGCAAGCGGAGCGCGCAGGCCAGTAAGGCCGGAGGCGCGAGGATGGAAGCCCAAGAGCCATGACTTGGCGTCAGCCATGGCATGGTTTACGACAGCCGACCCGAGAGGGCGCGCCATAAACATCGATTTGCGTAAATTGCAGGATTGCTGATGTTCTGCAGGCTTATGTATTCCAATACTTCTGAACTGTAGTCCGCGCAATTCCAAGCTTTTCCATAGGCTGGAGATATCTACGGTGTCGGGGGCAGTCCACTGTTCCTCGCGCAAAAAACCAACCCAGTGCCGCGAACTATGTGAACCCGTCCGCATTAACCCCTACGCACAAGGAACGATGTTAATTAGCCATGTTCCAACCTGCTGTGCCAAGCCTGCCCAATGGGGGCACGGCTCAATCGGCTCTGCGTAAACCGCGGCGCGCGCTACCCATTACAAGGACGTAAGCTTTATGCAGTCATCCCCCTCCCAAGCGCCTTCCGCCACCGGCGAACTGATCGCCAGTTTCCGTCACGGCAAGGGTTTTCTGATTTTCAGTTTGATATTTGGCGTTGTGTTGTTAGGTCTCGCCGGGTTTGTGTTGTATCTGGGCACGATCCTGCCACCGGGCAATGAGGGGCCGGTCAGTCTCCAAACGTCCCGTGGCATGGCCTTCAGTTTCAGTGACCCCCATACCTTGATCTACGCCACCAGCGCTTTGCTGGCCGTTCTCGGGCTTGGTGTATTTGCCGCTTACGCCTGGCACAGGAAACTGCGTGCGCCGCGCTACGCAGTGTATGAGCACGGCATCGAGCGCATCATCAACGATCAGCGGGAATACACCGCCTTTGCCGAGATTGACGACCTGTATCTATTTGGCTCCGGGCAAACCGTGCTGACCGGCATGATCACCAACCTGGCCTACCGTCGTAATGCCAGCGAGCCGTTTCATCGAGTGATCGAGAGCCTCAAGGGCTTTCACGACTTCCAGGAGTTGGTTCGTGAGTTGCACGTACGCGCACGTCTGCGGGAGGTGATGGCGACGCTGGAGTCGGGCGGGGCGGTCAGGTTCAATTGCATCAGCTCCGGGCAGGTCTGGGGCAAGCGCGTCAGCGGCAACTTCCTCAAAATCACCACGACGCCGATTGTGGTGAGCCAGGATTTCCTCGAATACCAGGGGCGCAAGGTGCCGATGTCGTCGTTGTGTACCGTCGACCTCAATGCCTGGACTGAAAAGGTGGTGATCAAGGACGAGAGCGGCAAACCCGTGTTGTCGACCATCGCCACCGGCATTCTGAGCCACGATCTGTTCCTCAATACCCTCGATGCCGTGTTTGCGGCTGAAGAACAAAAACGCGAGCTGGCGTGAGCCGGCAGCATCAAAGATGAGTATTAAACGATGATCTATCGCGGCGCAGGCTGGCTGACGCTGTTCACACCGGTGGCCATGGTGTTGTTGCTGATGGGGTTATGGCCCGACCCCAGCGTCAAACCCGGCAATACCTCACTGATGCAACTGTTGATGGGCCTGGGGATTGGCTCGGGCATCAACACCGTGCTGGGTTTTGTCCTGAACCGGCAGGTGCATGAAGATGGCGTGCGCCATCACTTCTTTTTTATGCCCATGCAGTGGCCCGCGCTGGCGATCATGCTTGTCTGCGCGGTGATTGCCCTGCTCAAGTAAGGCTACCGACCGCTCGGCAGGGCCTGCGAAGTGCGTGTGCCATTTAGCGACATCATCTACGTCTGCCCCTACGTGCTCGCCCGGTTTGATCGCGATGGGCATTTCCGCGTCGTGTGTCAGGGACCGAAGGACAAGGTGTTCGACTATCAATTGGGTGAGGGTATCTCCCTGGACGAAATGGCGTTTCATGCCGAGTGGTTGCGGGGACTGATAGGGGAGCGGATGCACGAACTATTGAACCTGGACAAATGACACACGCATGCGAATAGAGTCCCTACAGCCAAGCCATTACGCCTGCGTGGTGTGGGTCTGTGCCCGTCTGTGACGGCACCTCTCACGCCACGACCACCAACTGCTCCTTGAACTTGGTGTACAACGTCAGCGTGTGATTCAGGTAGATTTTCGATCCGCTTGCTCGTTTTTCCGGCGAGCCACTGCTCCACACGCCAAATACGATGACTTCTGTGCCTTTGACCAGCGTCTGCAGCCACTCGCCGTCTTTATCTCCAACACTGACCTTGAAGACGCTTGTCACATTTTCCGCGTCGGGCCGTTCGTATTTAGCCGTGAGATTCAGATAGCTCATGACCCGGCCGCTGCCTTCATCTGGCACGTAAACCCGGTCGACCGTGCCCACCACGGCGAAGGGGTGGCACTCGCTCCCCAGGCGTTCCAGCATTCGCCATGCATCTTCGTAGCGGTTTTTTTCAAAGAAAAAGTCTGACCAGCGAATTTTCTTAGTACCAAAGCGCAGTACCAGGTGTTGAGCCAGTTCATCATCCGCTTCGCACCGCTCACGCAGCTTAAGCAGATCAGCCGTAGTGCGCAGGTAGCTGGCAAGTTTTTTGCCGCTTGGCTGATATAGCTTGGGCTGTCTCTGCGTGGCAGAGCCCTCCGTTGCTGAAGTCGTAAACTGAGCACCAGAGAGTGATTTGCCACCCAGGTTATTGTGCAGCAGTAACAGGCGCAGTTCGGAAGCGCCGGCGTTGAGCGCTCCGATAAAGTCGGGATCGGACTCGGCCGCGACGATAATTTTCAACTGGCCGATGGCGTCGTATTTGCACCCGGGTTTGTGGTCGGAGTCACGGCCGGCAGTCAGCCCTATGTAGGCGGCGCGGTCGTATGGTTCCTTTCCCGCCCGGTTGACGAGTCCGCGCGGCACAAAGCGCACCGGTGCACGGCAGTTGCCGCCGTCACACACCAGCGATGGAATAGTGCGGTTACGATCGCTGAGCGTTTGAAGTGCCTCGATAGTGTGCGGATGGCCCAGCGCATCCAATGCCGACGACATTTTTATTCCTTTACCCACGCATGACTCCTGATTGAAACGGCAGTTGAGTGGGGCTCATCCTATCAAGCGTAATCCCCGTCTGCGACCCGGGCGCGGCAGGTGTGATTTGAGTTGATGGGCCCCAAATAAAGCGCGCGACCCATCCGGCCGCAATCGCAGCTGATTTCAACGGCAGTGACGCAAGGCTCAGCAGAACAGCTGAGCCACCGAAAGCAGGCAAATCACTTGCACAAAAATCTGAGCTCGAATGGGATGTTTCATCTACGCTACCCTCCTGTACGGTTGCGGATGAGCGTGCCGCATGCGATGTAAGTCCTCCCTGGAGCGTCGACAACACTCGCAACTATCGAGTATAGGTCCTGAAACGAATCTTTCACGACTTTGCCGACCCATGGCCCGCCAGGCACTGTTTACAACTATCTGCCCAGCCCATCGCACTTTTTTTCATTTCTCCAATCTATCTTTGTCCCAGCCCTGCCGATTTCCCGCGCGGGCGAAAGAACCAGATCGGGTGCCGATGGCTCGCACGTTACTTTTATTCAAGACTCGACGAGTGCGTCGGCCACTGTGGCTGGCCGTGGTGTTAATGCTCTGCGCCAGTGGCTGCACCCAACAGCAGGGTCGGGACATAGCCAAGCAGTTCAGCAACGGCAAACCTGATGAGTTCTTCCAGACCAGTGTCGATCGCATGGCGACTCTGGGCATGCGCGATAACTTGCAAAGCCTGTATTTGCTCATGAACAAGCTCTATCTGCGCAACCCCAACCAGTGGCGCCAGTCGGGTTATCCGGATGCGGTGAGCGCTGCGCGGGAGATCCGCCTGGCCATTGAGCAGCGCCGCTCATTGCCCGCACTCGGGGAGCGTCGCGACCTGGCGGCGCTGAGTTACTCCTTGAGCCCTGAGTTTCAGGGCGATCGGGTCGGGGCGTTTATCTATGCCATCGGCAGCATGATCGTGACCGCTCACGGTGGGCGTACCGAGTTCTACATTACCGACTCGATCAACCCGCAGTTCGTCAGCAACGCCGCGCGCAACATCGAGAAGGCCACCTGGTTGCTCAGCAAGCGCCAGGATGCAAATGGCGTCCTGCTCCTGTTTTCCAACGAGATCTCGGAGGAGGGCAGCAACCTGAGTTTCGCCGTCGAGTTCGGCAAGATTGTTGCGCGCCTTGACCTGTTGACCCAGATGCTCGACGAACGCTACCGCCGTATTGGGCTTAACTATGCACAAAGCCTGTTGTTGATGAATTTCCTGCCGGTGCAGTAATTGGGTTGTTCGGTATGCTGTTTCTCCTTTGGATGTAGGAATCTGCCTATCTTGCATCCCGATGCTTGAAACACCTGTCTGTGCACAATAGCCTCGGATTTTTCTGAAAAAACGAGGCCCTACCTTGGGTAAGCGAAAAACAGCTTGGCCGACGGACCGCGAAATACGCCTGCGCTTTATCCTCTTCGCTGTGATCGACGCCGCGAGCGTTCAGGGCGTTCCCTCCGAGTTGTTGCTGCCCGCGCATAAACTGCTGCGAGACTCGCCGACAGAGGCGCAGTTGCTCACCGCTCTGGGTGAAATTCTTGCCGCTGATGAAATGCATGGGTTCAGGTTGCCACCGGGGTCGGAGGCCGATGAATTGATGCAGTCTCTGGAGAAGCCCAACGCCTAGTCATCCGTTAGATCGTTTATTTCCTTAAGATTGGACGAGATTCCTCAATCGAATACCCATGACGTCTATTAACGTCATGTAGCGGATATAAGTGGCGCAATAGCGTCAGATTGATCGTCATCACGCCTGGTACAGCTGTTTTGTTCGACTAAGCATCCCTGGGAACCTCCATTCCTGCTGCTCTGCCGGCGTCTTGCGCAGCCCTCCGGCCTCTCTGGAATCGGCGCCAGAACCTAGCCATTTCCTGTCGATTACGGAGTTTCGAACATGATGAATGCAATGCAGATGCCGATGAACACCTCCATGCCAATGATGCCGATGATGTGCTGCACCTGCTGACAGGTCCCGCGCCATAAAAAACGCCCCGATAAGTCGGGGGCGTTTTTTTGCGTGATTAATCCAGCCGCTCTGGGTAGGTGATCACCAGGAACGCCACGGCTTCGCTGTCCGCCGGATTTGCGGTAGCGGTGGAGCTGGTCGGCGTAGAACAGGATTGAATCGCCGGTGGACAGCAGGTAGCGTTCATCATTGACGCTGACTTCCAGCACACCTTGGGCCACCACCAGGTTTTCCTGGATGCCACGGCCCGTGGCCTTTGGACACTTCCTCCCCAAGCGCCCGCAGGCGAATCTCATAGAACTCGGACTGGCGCGCCGTATCGTAGGGAAACAGCGCCCGGCTGATAAACGCGCCATCGGCACTCACCAGGCGTTTGCTCTGCTGCGCCGGCAACACTTCAACCCCTTCGAACGCGCGATCTTCCAGGAACGCCGCCACCGACACCTTCAGACCCTTGGCAATTTTGCACAACACCTTGATCGACGGCACGCTGCGCCCGGATTCGACCTGTGCCAGCATCGCCCGGCTCACGCCGCAGGCGCGTGCCAGGGCATCCAGTGACAAGTGCCGTTTGCGATGGAGGGTAAAGTCGATGACGGTGGAGGATGCAGGCATGGGAGGCGATCTCATAGGTGACTCGATGACCCGAAGTAATACGTACTGGTTATTTCCTTAAATACTGAGCTTGCATGTATTAATTCGATTTTGGACTTAAAAAATAAATCCGGTCTGATGCTGTTGTGGGAAGGGGCTGGTCCGTTATTAAGGCGTGACTTGGCGAGCATCGTTGCCTTCCCATCACTGTTCGCGTGATGGCCCAGCCGTTCACGCCCCCGAATTCCAAGGATCCGCCCATGCTGCTGCGCCCACCTCCGTTCCTATTTGCCGCCTTGACGTTAAGCTCGCTGGTGCACGCCGAAGACCTGCAATTGGCGCCGGTCGAAGTCACCACGCCGGAGGCCAGCGCCGGCGAAGTGGCTCAGGCGCAGCTCAAGAGCGTGCCCGGCGCCACCAATTACATCGACATGAGCAGCGTGCAGCAGGGGCGGGTGAGCACCAACGAAGACGTGTTCAAGTACCAGCCAGGGGTGTACGCCAAGGCGGCGAATAATGAAGGGGTGAAGCTGTCCATTCGCGGTTCTGGCCTGAACCGTAGCCCGGGTGCCCATGCTTCAGGGCTGTACGAAATGTTCGATGGCTTGCCGCTGACCGGCCCCGGCGGCACCCCTTACGAACTCAAGGACCCGTTGTGGCAAAGCCGCGTCGAGGTGCTGCGCGGTGCCAATGGCTTCGATCGGGGCGCGTTGGCGCTGGGCGGCGCGGTCAACTACGTGACCCATACCGGCTACGACGCGCCCACGTTGCAAGTGCGCTACGAAGCCGGCAGCCGTGGCTATGCCCAGCGCGAGATCAGTTCGGGCCAGGTGCTGGGGGATGCCGACTACTACATCAGCCTCACCGACTCGGAATCCGACGGCTACCAGCCCCAGAGCGCCGCCACCGGCAAAGGCATGGCCGCCAACTTCGGCTACCGCTTCAACCCGGACCTGGAAACCCGCTTCTATTTCCGTTACCGCGAAACCACCAACGACACCCCCGGCAAACTCACCCGCGCCCAGATCAGTCACGACCCGCGCACCGCCAACAGCCTCAACGCCGCCCGTGATTCCAAGCGCATGCAACCGGGCTCCACCTGGATCGCCAACAAGACCACGTTGCAGCTGGATGACAGCTCGCGCCTGGAAGTCGGGCTGGCGTACCACGATTACCCGATGGACCTGCGCGAAGGCACCAACCGCCTCAAGGTGGCCTACACCGATATCAGCAGCACCCTGAATTACATCCGCCAGGACACGTTGTTCGGCCACGACAGCAAAACCACCCTCGGCCTGCGCACCACCCAGGCGATGCCCAATAACGGCGCATCGGAATACGTGCGCACGCCAGCCGGCAACACCGCAACCTATGCCCCCGGCACCAAGACCCGCGACTACAGCTACCTGGGCTCCGACACCGTGCTGCATATCGGTAACGACCTGGAGCTGGTCCAGGGCCTGTGGCTGACCACCGGCCTGGCCGCGATCTACACCCGCCGTGAAACCCAGGTCACCTATCCCGAAGGCCAGGCGCCGCTTAGCCAGCATGACTGGGACTACGCACCGCGCATCGGCCTGCGCTATGACTTCAACCCGCAGTTGCAGGTGTACGGCAACCTGAGTCGTTCGGTCGAGCCACCGCACGCATGGTCGATGATCTGGGGTTCCAACAAATACTTTGCCAGTGGTGCAGCCAAAGGCCTGGCCCGCGAAGGCGTCAGCCTGAAAAACCAGACAGCCACCACCCTGGAAATCGGTGGCCGTGGCGAAGCATGGCTCGGCCAGTGGGACCTGGCGCTGTACCGCTCCGAAGTGCGTCACGAACTGCTCACCGTGGAAACCCAGGCCCAGACCTCGACCAGCAATGCCATCGTCGCCGAGTCCAACGCCAGCCCCACCGTGCACCAGGGCGTGGAACTGGGCCTGCTCAGCCCGCTGTGGGACGGTGGTCGCAGCGGTAAGCTCGATGTGCGCCAGGCCTATACCTTCAGCGATTTCCACTACCGCGACGACGACCGTTTCGGTGGCAACCGCTTGCCGGGCATCCCCAAGCACTACTATCAGGCGCAACTGCGCTACAGCCACCCGACCGGTTTCTACACCAGCCTCAACACCGAGTATTCCTCACGGGTGGCGGTGGACTACGCCAATTCCTATTACGCCGCGTCCTACGCCCTCCTGGGCGCCACCTTTGGCTACGACGCACCCAAGCAGGACTGGCAAGCCTGGGTCGACCTGCGCAACCTCACCAACCGCCGCTACGCCAACACCGTCACGCCGGGCTACGACGACAAGGGCCTGGATGTCGCACGCTCCACACCGGCCGATGGACGCGGGATCTACACCGGAGTGTCGTGGAGCTGGCGCTAAGAGGACACCCAGGTACCTGCTGCATGGAGATCAAACGGTGGGAGGGGGCTTGCCCCCGATAGCGGTGTATCAGCTACAGATAAGCTGACTGCCCCACCCTCTATCGGGAGCAAGCTCCCTCCCGCATTTGATTCGTGGTGCTTTCGGCGCATGTGAGCCCCTTGCCCCAGTATCGTTTGAGGGTTCGCACTGATGGCTACGGGATGTGCAAGAAACGGCTACGCGATAGAGGACGGCTACAGGCGTTCAGTCATTGCCTTGGCGCAGGCGCTTGTACAGGGTGTTGCGGCTCACGCCCAGCTCCCGCGCCAGGTGGGAAATGTTCCCACCGGCCGCCTTCAAGCGCTGGGTCAGGTCGATGCTGTCATCCAGGTACTCATTGGCGGGCAGCGGCGCCGTCACTTTCAAGTCGACAAAAAAATCATCCGGCAGATGCTCCGGGCGGATCGGCTGTTCCTCGGCCATCGCCAGCGCCACCTGCAACACGCTGCTCACCTGACGCAGGTTGCCCGGCCACGGGTGCTGCTCGAACAACGCCAGCACCTCGGCGCTGAGCCCGGCCCATTGGGTGGGCTCACGGTGCTGCTGCCACAGCTGCTGGAACAGCGCCCGCTTGTCGCTGCGTTCGCGTAATGGCGGCAATTCAAGGGTCAGGCCGCCGATGCGGTAGTACAAATCCTCGCGAAAACGCCCGGCCTGGACCCGCTCGCGCAAGGCCCGGTTAGTGGCCGAGATGATGCGCAAATCCACCGGGAACAACTCGCTGCTGCCGACCGGCTGCACGCAACGCTCCTGCAATACCCGCAACAGGCGCGCTTGCGTCGGCAGCGGCATATCGCCGATTTCATCGAGGAACAGCGTGCCTTTGTCGGCCTTGCGGATCAGGCCGATGCTGCCTTTCTGGTTGGCGCCGGTGAACGCGCCTTTTTCGTAGCCGAACAGTTCCGATTCCACCAACTCAGCGGGAATCGCCGCACAGTTCACCGCGATAAACGCCTGCTGGCTGCGGGAACTGGCCTGGTGCAGGGCCTTGACGAAAACTTCCTTGCCCACGCCGGTTTCACCGTGGATCAGCAGCGGGATGTCCTTCTCCAGCAAGCGCTCGGCCTGGCGCACGGCTTTTTCCACGCGCGCATCGCCAAAGTGCAGGGTCTTCAAACCAATCGCGGCGGGCTTTGGCGCAACGGGCTCGCTGAACACCCGCGCCTGCACCGGCATCTGCTTCGGTCGTTTCAGCAGGCACTGGAAGCGATTGCGTCCCGCCGCCTGCAGCGAAAAGGGCAGGCCCTCCGGCTGATTGAGCAACTCCAGCAACGACACCTTGAACAAACTGTCGATCATCACCCGCGACAGACTGATACCCAGCAAGTTGTCGGCACGACGGTTGGCCGAGAGCACCTGGCCGCTCTCGTCAAAGATCAGCAGGCCGGCCCATTGGCTGTCGAGGTTGCTCAGGCCAGTGTTGAATGTCAGTTGGAAGTGCTCACCGCGAAACAGGTTGAGGATCAGCCGGTTTTCCACGGTCTGGCTCATCATCTTGACCATGCCCAAGGTGTGAGAGGGCGGCAGGTAGCTGTCGCTGGACACATCCAGCACCGCGATGATTTCGCGCTGGGCATCGAAGATCGGCGCCGCTGAGCCGGTCATGAAGCGGTTGGCCTTGAGGAAGTGTTCGTCGTGTTCGATATGCACCGCCTGGGCGCAGGCCAGCGCGGTGCCGATGGCATTGGTGCCGCTGGAGCGTTCCATCCAACTGGCCCCGGCGCTGAATCCCCGGGCCAGCTTGGGCTCGATAAAGCGCTGGGTGCCCCAACTGGTCAGCACCTGGCCCTGGTTGTCGGCCAGCATGATCAGGCAGTTGGAATTGCTCAGGATGTTTTCGTAGTAGGGCAGGACTTCCTGATGCGTGGTCTGCACCAGGGAATGCTGGCTTTCCAGCAGTTGGCTGATGCCCTCGGCGGGCAGTTGATCGAAGCTCGGTGTGCTCTGGTGGTCCAGGCCGAAGGCGCGGCAACGGCGCCAGGATTCCTGGATAAGGGTGTCGTGAGCCAGGGGTTCGGCCATGGGGCGACCTTCTTTTTATTGTTTTGGGGTCTTGCACAATCCAACGGGTGTAACCAAGTCAATCGGGTTCAAAGAGTGTTGTTCATAACTGTTCATTGTCAACCTCCGGATTGTTCAATTGTTCAGCCTGATCTGTTCATTTCTGTTCGCTCCTGAACATCACGTTTCACCCATTTCCTTGTGGATCAAGCACCTGCCGTTTTTGGCACGAAACTCGCTCTGACGAATGGCCAGATTCATTCCAATAATAAAAAGGTCGTGTCATGTCATTGACCCTGGAACATGTCTCCCGTGTCGTCGAAGGTCAAACCTGGATCGACGACGCCAACCTGCGCTTCGAAGCCGGTTCCTTCAACGTCTTGCTTGGCCGCACCCTGTCCGGCAAGACCAGCCTGATGCGCCTGATGGCGGGCCTGGATAAGCCCGACAGCGGCCGCATCCTGATGAACGGCGTGGACGTCACCCAAAAGCCGGTGCGTCTGCGCAACGTGTCGATGGTGTATCAGCAGTTCATTAACTACCCGACCATGACCGTGTTCGAAAACATCGCCTCGCCGTTGCGCCAGGCCGGTGTGTCCAACGAGCTGATCCAGAGCAAAGTGCTGGAAACCGCAAAGATGCTGCGCATCGAGAAATTCCTGCAGCGCCACCCGTTGGAGTTGTCCGGTGGCCAGCAGCAACGCACGGCCATGGCCCGCGCGTTGGTGAAGGATGCCGAGCTGATCCTGTTCGACGAGCCGCTGGTGAACCTGGACTACAAACTGCGCGAAGAGCTGCGTCAGGAAATGCGCGAGTTGTTCAAGGCGCGGCATACCATTGCCATCTACGCCACCACCGAGCCCAACGAGGCCCTGGCCCTGGGCGGCACCACCACCATTCTTCACGAAGGCCGGGTGATCCAGAGTGGCAAGGCCGCCGAGGTCTATCACCAGCCACAGACCGTGTTGGCCGCCGAGCTGTTTTCCGAGCCGCCGATCAACCTGATGCCGGGGCGTATCAGCGGTAACGAGGTGAGCTTCGCCAATTTCGTGCACTTCCCGCTGAACGTCGACCTGCGCCCCATCGGCGAAGGCGAATTCCGCTTCGGCGTGCGCCCCAGCCATATCAGCCTGGTGCCGAGCAACGACGACGACTTGGAGCTGGCGGTGACCGTGGAAGTCGCCGAGATCAGCGGCTCGGAAACCTTCCTGCACGTGCGCAGCGAGCATTTCCTGCTGGTGCTGCACCTGCCGGGGGTGCATGAGTACGACGTCGACGCGCCGATCCGCGTGTATATCCCCACCCATAAACTGTTTGTGTTCGATGGCCAGGGCCGTTTGGTCCAGGCCCCCGGGCGCCGCGTTGCGAGGGTTGCCTGATGGCCGAGATCCATTTGCAGAACCTGGCGCACAGCTACAGTCCTACGCCGAGCGGTCCTGAGGACTACGCCATTCGGGAAATGAACCACGTGTGGGAGCAGGGCGGTGCCTACGCCTTGCTAGGGCCGTCGGGCTGCGGCAAGTCGACTTTGCTCAATATCATCTCCGGCCTGCTCAGCCCGTCCGAAGGGCAGGTGCTGTTCGATAGCAAAGTGGTGAATGACCTCTCCCCGGAAAAACGCAACATCGCCCAGGTGTTCCAGTTCCCGGTGGTGTACGACACCATGACCGTGTTCGATAACCTGGCCTTTCCTCTGCGGAACCAGGGCATGGCCGAGGCGAAAATTCACAGCAAGGTGCAGGAGATTGCCGAAGTCCTCGACCTGCAAACCCTGCTGAGCAAAAAAGCCCGCAACCTCACGGCCGATGAAAAACAGAAAGTCTCCATGGGCCGTGGCCTGGTACGTGACGACGTGTCGGCCATCCTCTTCGACGAACCGCTGACGGTGATCGACCCGCACCTGAAATGGAAGCTGCGGCGCAAGCTCAAGCAGATACATGAGCAGTTCAATATCACCATGGTCTACGTCACCCATGACCAGCTTGAGGCCTCGACCTTCGCCGACAAGATCGCGGTGATGTACGGCGGGCAGATCGTGCAGTTCGGCACCCCCCGTGAGTTGTTCGAGCGGCCGAGCCACACCTTTGTCGGCTATTTCATCGGCAGCCCGGGGATGAATCTGATCGAGGTGCAGGCCGAGGCCGGTGGTGTGCGGTTTGCCGGTACTCACCTGCCGTTGTCCGAGACTATGCAACAACGCATTGCCAGCACCGACTACACGAAGCTGCAGGTGGGCATTCGCCCGGAATTTATCCACGTCTGGGACGAGTACAACCCTGACGCCCTGCAAGCCGATGTCACTCACCTCGAAGACCTCGGCACCTACAAGATCATGACCCTCAACCTCGACGGCGCCCCGCTGAAGATACGCCTGGCCGAAGACAAACCGGTGCCGGAGGGCAAGGCCTGTATCAGCTTCCCCGCGCAGTGGCTGATGGTGTATGCCGACGACTACCTGCTGGAGGTGCTGCCATGAACAAGGTGCAGAACAACAAGGCCTGGTGGCTGGTGTTGCCGGTGTTCCTGCTGGTGGCGTTCAGTGCGGTGATCCCGATGATGACCGTGGTCAACTATTCGGTGCAGGACATCTTCGATCAGTCCAGCCGCTACTTTGTCGGCACCGACTGGTACAAACAGGTGCTGCTCGACCCGCGCCTGCATGACTCGCTGCTGCGCCAGTTCATCTATTCGGCCTGCGTGCTGCTGATCGAAATCCCCCTGGGCATCGCCATCGCCCTGACCATGCCGACCAAGGGCCGCTGGTCGTCGCTGGTGCTGATCATCCTGGCCATTCCGCTGCTGATTCCGTGGAACGTGGTGGGCACTATCTGGCAGATCTTCGGCCGCGCCGATATCGGCCTGCTGGGCTACAGCCTCAACGCCCTGGGGATCAGCTACAACTACGCGGCCAACACCATGGACGCCTGGGTCACGGTGCTGGTGATGGACGTGTGGCACTGGACCTCACTGGTGGCGCTGCTGTGCTACTCCGGGCTGCGGGCCATCCCGGATGTGTACTACCAGGCGGCGCGTATCGATCGGGCCTCGGCGTGGGCGGTGTTCCGACATATCCAGTTGCCGAAGATGAAAAGCGTGCTGCTGATCGCGGTGATGCTGCGCTTCATGGACAGTTTCATGATCTACACCGAGCCCTTCGTCCTCACGGGCGGCGGGCCTGGTAACGCCACGACGTTCCTCAGTCAGACGCTGACCCAGATGGCCGTAGGCCAATTCGACCTGGGCCCGGCGGCAGCGTTTTCCCTGGTGTATTTCCTGATCATCCTGTTGGTGTCCTGGCTGTTCTACACCGCCATGACCCACTCCGACGCCAACCGCTGAGGCCGCCAACATGAGCAAGCGCAAGGTTATTCCGCTGCTGATCTACATCCTGTTCCTGCTGGTGCCGATCTACTGGCTGCTGAACATGTCCTTCAAGAGCAACACCGAAATCCTCGGCGGGCTGACCCTGTTTCCGCAGGATTTCACCCTGGCCAACTACAAGGTGATCTTCACCGACCCGAGCTGGTACACCGGTTATCTCAACTCGCTGTACTACGTGAGCTTGAACACGGTGATTTCCCTGAGTGTGGCGTTGCCGGCAGCCTATGCCTTCTCGCGCTATCGTTTCCTGGGCGACAAGCACCTGTTCTTCTGGCTGCTGACCAACCGCATGGCGCCCCCAGCGGTGTTCCTGCTGCCGTTTTTCCAGCTGTATTCGTCCATCGGCCTGTTCGACACGCACATCGCTGTGGCCTTGGCCCACTGCCTGTTCAACGTGCCACTGGCGGTGTGGATCCTGGAGGGCTTCATGTCCGGAGTGCCCAAGGAAATTGACGAAACTGCCTACATCGACGGCTATAGTTTTCCCAAGTTCTTCGTGAAGATTTTTATCCCGTTGATCGGCTCCGGTATCGGTGTGACCGCGTTTTTCTGCTTCATGTTTTCCTGGGTCGAGCTTCTGCTGGCGCGCACCCTGACCTCGGTTAACGCCAAGCCCATCGCGGCGGTGATGACGCGCACGGTGTCGGCGTCGGGTATCGATTGGGGCGTGCTGGCAGCGGCGGGGGTGTTGACCATCCTGCCCGGCATGCTGGTGATCTGGTTTGTTCGCAACCACGTGGCCAAGGGCTTTGCCCTGGGCCGGGTCTGAGGAGTCGATGATGGAATGGATGGCCTGGACCACCCCCACTGCACTGTTCTTTGGCGGCATTGCCCTGATTCTGGCGGGCATGACCACCTGGGAGCTGCGCTCGCCGAGCATCCCGCGGCGCGGCGTCCTGCCGATCAGCACCACCCGTGGTGATCGCTTGTTTATCGGTCTTCTCGGCAGCGCCTACCTGCATTTGCTGGTGATCGGCGTTACCGACTGGAGCATCTGGGTAGCGTCCGCGCTCTCCCTGGTATGGCTGTTGAGTGTGATGCGTTGGGGCTAGTGCCCTTATGAATAAACAACCAGGAGGTCTCTATGTTGAATAAGAACAATAAGCTGCGACATAGCATTTCATTGGCCGCCGTACTGGCCCTCAGCGGTTTGAGCGCCACGGCCTGGGCCGATGCGTACGAAGATGCCGCGAAAAAATGGATCGGCAGCGAATTCAAGCCGTCGACCCTCACGGCCGACCAGCAGCTTGAGGAGTTGAAGTGGTTTATCAAGGCTTCGGAACCGTTTCGTGGGATGAAGATCAATGTGGTGTCGGAAACCCTCACCACCCACGAGTACGAATCCAAGGTGCTGGCCAAGGCCTTCAGTGAAATCACCGGCATCAAGCTGACCCACGACCTGCTGCAGGAAGGCGACGTGGTGGAGAAGCTGCAAACCCAGATGCAGTCCGACAAGAATATCTATGACGGCTGGGTCAACGATTCCGACTTGATCGGTACGCACTTTCGCTATGGCAAGACCGAATCCATCACCGACCTGATGGCCAACGAAGGCAAGGCCTTCACCTCGCCAACCCTGGATATCAAGGACTTCATCGGTATCTCCTTCACTACCGCGCCGGACGGCAAGATCTACCAACTGCCCGACCAGCAATTTGCCAACCTCTACTGGTTCCGCGCCGACTGGTTCGAGCGTCCGGAGCTGAAAGCCAAGTTCAAGGAAAAATACGGCTATGAGCTCGGCGTGCCGGTGAACTGGTCGGCCTATGAAGACATCGCCAAATTCTTCAGTGAAGACGTCAAGGAAATCGACGGCAAGCGCGTCTACGGGCACATGGACTACGGCAAGAAAGACCCATCCCTGGGCTGGCGCTTTACCGATGCCTGGTTCTCCATGGCCGGTGGCGGCGACAAAGGCCTGCCCAACGGCTTGCCGGTGGACGAGTGGGGCATCCGCGTGGAGGACTGCCACCCGGTGGGCTCCAGCGTCACCCGTGGCGGCGACACCAACGGCCCGGCCGCTGTGTTCGCCACGCAGAAATACGTGGACTGGATGAAAGCCTACGCGCCACCGGAAGCGGCGGGCATGACCTTCTCCGAATCCGGCCCGGTGCCGTCCCAGGGCAACATCGCCCAGCAGATCTTCTGGTACACCGCGTTTACCGCTGACATGGTCAAGCCGGGCCTGCCGGTGGTGAATGCCGACGGTACGCCGAAATGGCGCATGGCACCGTCGCCCGTCGGGCCTTATTGGGAAAAGGGCATGAAGAAGGGGTATCAGGACGTGGGTTCCTGGACCTTCCTCAAGTCGACGCCGGAGAAGCAGAAACTCGCCGCTTGGTTGTACGCGCAGTTCGTGACCTCGAAAACCGTGTCGCTGAAGAAAACCATCGTCGGCCTGACGCCGATTCGTGAGTCCGATATCAACTCACAGGCCATGACCGACATGGCGCCGAAACTCGGTGGCCTGGTGGAGTTCTACCGCAGCCCGGCCCGGACCGAGTGGTCGCCGACCGGTACCAACGTGCCGGACTACCCACGCCTGGCGCAACTGTGGTGGAGCAACATCGCCGCCGCCGCCAGCGGCGAGAAAACCCCGCAACAGGCCCTCGACAACCTGGCCAAGGAGCAGGACGCGATCATGACGCGCCTGGAACGCTCCAAGGTGCAGCCGGTATGTGGCCCGAAAATGAACCCCGAGCGTGACGCGCAATACTGGTTCGACCAGCCGGGCGCGCCGAAACCGAAACTGGCCAACGAGAAACCGAAAGGCGAAACCGTGGCCTACGGCGACCTGCTCAAGCAGTGGGAGGCAGCGCGTAAGTAAACGTGCCCGGGCATGAAACACAAAACGGCACCCAGGTGCCGTTTTGTTTTGGCGCAAACATGAAGGCGCAGTTCTGTGACCGATGACGCGGGTTGGTCAGGCAATCCTGAGTATGGGCAGCTTAGTCTCGTGGCGGCCTTAGAGCCGACCGGAGTTGGGTCTGGTGTACGGGGTTAAAAATGTGGGAGGGGGCTTGCCCCCGATAGCGGTGAGTCAGTCAACCCAAGTATCACTGACCCACCCTCATCGGGGGCGAGCCCCCTCCCACATTTGGATCTCCATATATCAGATGGACCTCGGTCTGCTTCTGCTCTGTTTTTCCTCTGGCTTTTGATCTTGATCTCAGGCGCCCCGTTAACCACGCTGGCCGAACGCAGGCTTGAATCCGTGGGTAACCCGGCAGGACGCCGGGTTAGCCGTCCTGGGCCATGGATGGCCCATGACGGCGGCCCACGGATTCAAGCCTTCGTTCGGGCATACCGAGCCTAGGCGAGGTACCGAGTGGTGGGGCAAGAGCCCTTTGGTTACTTTGGGGCTTTTCCAAAGTGACCCGCCGTAAGGGCGGAACCCATAGCGGCCGTTACCGCAGCAACGGATATGTACGCACCCAAACCCCAAAAAGCGGTCGGCCCGAAGGCCGCCACGGAACCAAGCTCCCTCACCACAAAGAGATTTCTCAGCCCGAAAGACAGACTCGCTAGCCAGCGCTGCAACAACCCCCCTGTTCCGTAAACCACCGCTGATCCTTCAGCAACAAGGCTCCAGGACTGCCAGGCCTGTCACCCACCGGTCATAAACCAGACGGAAGGCACCTAAGTCGCCTCAAGTTGCGAGTTACAGCGCAGATAACAACTATGTCACTTACATCCGCAACAACGTTCAAGGATCGAACTCATGCCCCAGCGCCATTCCAGCAGCATGCCTCTTCCCGTTTATCCACGTTTTCGCTGGTTCGCTTTGATCCCGGTCGTGCCTGCCGTTTTGTGGATACTCGTGCAATCAACTTCGCCTGCCAATCTGTTGGCCTGCGCGGTACTGGTGCTGATCGGCCTCGGTGCCTGTGCCTGGAGCGCGGCTTCGCAGCGCAACGCCATGCTGCGGGCGATTGCGCGGGCGCAGGCGGATCAGTCAGATGCAGACGCGGCGCACAACGGCATGGCCTCTCGTGCACAGCTTGATGAGGTGTTGCTCGGCGCCATGCCCATCTGGGCCAAGCAGGTGGAAAGCTCACGCCATCAGACCGAAGAAGCGATTGTGAGCCTGGCCAACCGTTTCACCGGGATCGCCACGCGATTGCAGGAAACGGTACAAGCCTCGCAGCACGCAGCCGGCGAACTGGATGGGCAGGCCGCCGACGGCGCACTTGAGGTGCTGGCACGCAGTGACAGCGAGTTGAGCCAGGTAATCAACTCGCTCAAGGCCACTCAGACCAGCCGTGACCAAACCCTGGCCCAGGTCCGCAGCCTTACCGCCTACACCGGCGAACTGCGCACCATGGCCGCTGATGTGGCGGCGATTGCCGCACAAACCAACCTGCTGGCCCTCAACGCAGCCATCGAGGCGGCGCGTGCCGGTGAGGCCGGTCGCGGCTTTGCGGTGGTGGCCGACGCGGTGCGCAGCCTGTCGAGCAAATCCAGTGAAACCGGCCAGCAGATGTCGGCCAAGGTCGACATCATCAATAACGCCATTACGCAATTGGTCCAGGCCGCGTCCAGCAGTGCCGACCAGGACAGCCATTCGGTGGCCGAGTCCGAAAACAGTATTCAAGTGGTGCTCGCACGCTTCCAGAACATTACCGGGCGCCTGGCCGAATCCGCCGACCTGCTCAAGCAGGAAAGCTACGGGATCCGGGATGAGATGACCGAGGTGCTGGTCAACCTGCAATTCCAGGACCGGGTCAGCCAGATCCTCAGCCACGTGCGAGACAACATGCACGCCCTGCATGAGCACCTCCTGCAGGCCAGCCAGGCCCCGGACCAGCCGGTGGCCGTCGACGCCCGCCAATGGCTGGCGCGCATGGAAGCCACCTACGCCACCGACGAGCAGCGGCGCCTCCATCATGGAGAGGCGGCCGTACAGCAGAATTCTCAAGACATCACCTTCTTTTAGGAGCACATCATGGCGAAGAATGTATTAGTGGTCGACGACTCCAGCAGCGTGCGGCAAGTGGTCGGCATAGCCTTGAAAAGCGCCGGTTACGACGTCATCGAGGCCAGCGACGGCAAGGATGCCCTGGGCAAGCTGACCGGGCAGAAAGTGCACCTGATCATCAGCGACGTGAACATGCCCAACATGGACGGCATCACCTTCGTCAAGGAGGTCAAGAAGCTGGCCAACTACAAGTTCACCCCGATCATCATGCTGACCACCGAGTCCCAGGAGTCGAAGAAGGCCGAGGGCCAGGCCGCCGGCGCCAAGGCCTGGGTGGTCAAGCCGTTCCAGCCTGCGCAGATGTTGGCAGCCGTGTCTAAACTGATCCTGCCCTGATCCCCGGCGCCAGGGAGGCTCCCATGCCGATAACCACTGAAACAGTCGACGACACTGCGCGCGTGCGCATTGACGGCGAGCTTACGATCTACACCGTAGCGGAACTGGCGGCTGCGCTGCTGCCGCAGATGGGCGCGGCGCCACGCCTGGAGCTGGACCTGTCAGAGGTCACGGAAATGGATGGCGCCGGCCTGCAGTTGCTCGCGGTCATCCGGCGTGAAGCCGGCATCGCCGGTACCGCCTTGAGCGTGACCGGCCAGAGCCAGGTAGTCATGCAGGCGCTCCAACTGTGTCGCAGCGCGGCCTCATAGTCAGCGCCCCCACGTTTTTTGATCGACAAGGAAAGTCACGGTGAGCATCAATCTCGATCAGGCACAGCAGACATTCATCTTAGAGGCTCGCGAGCTGTTGCAGGCCATGGAGCAATCCCTGCTGCAATTGGAAAGCGAGCCCGGCGACCAGGATGCCATCGGCGCGATTTTCCGCGCCGCGCACACCATCAAGGGTTCGGCGGGCCTTTTCGGTCTGGCGTCGATCGTGGGGTTCACGCATATCGTCGAAGACGTGCTTGACCGCCTGCGCGAAGGCAATGTGGCGGTGGACGCCGCATTGATCGCGCTGCTGCTCAAGTGCGGCGACCACATGCTCGAACTGGTCGAAGTAGTCGCCAACCGCGGTGAGGTGCCGACGCCTGCCGCTTTGGAGCGCGGTGAGGCATTGCGCGAGGCGCTGAGTGCCTATCAGCCGATGCGAACCGCCACTGCCAGTGTCGAAACCGCTGAGGTGGCCGACGACGCGGCGGTCGAAGTGCTCTGGCACATCTCCCTGCGCTTCGGCGTGGACGTATTTCGTAATGGCATGGACCCCCTGTCATTTCTGCGCTACCTCGAGACCTTGGGGCAGATGATGCAGGTCACCACCCTGACCGACAGCATCCCGCCCATGGACAGTTGGGACCCGGAAAGCTGCTACCTGGGTTTTGAGATCGACCTGCGCTCGACGGCCAGCCACGCCACCCTCAACGAAGTGTTCGACTTTGTGCGTGACGACTGTGAAGTGCACATCAGTGCCGTCGACGAAGCGCCCGCCAGCAAGGCGGCCATCGCTGGCGACCCGGTCACGCAGGCCGAGCCAGGCCTGGTGACGGCCGCACCGCAGCGGCCGGCAGCCGGCGAGGCGAAAACCCGCGACGGCAATTACGTGCGCGTCAACGCCGACAAGCTCGACGAGTTGATCAATCTGGTTGGCGAGCTGGTCATCGCCAGCGCCGGCGCGAGCCTGTTGGCCCGATCCTGTAACAACGACCCCTTGCAAGAGGCCTCCTCGACGGTGTCGGGTCTGGTGGAAGAGATCCTCGATGGCGCCCTGCATTTGCGCATGATCCCCATCGGCGACACGTTCAACCGCTTCCGCCGCGTGGTGCGCGATATCAGCCAGGAGCTGGGCAAGGACATCGAACTGATCATCAGCGGCGCGGAAACCGAACTGGACAAGACCGTGGTCGAGAAGATCGGCGACCCGCTGATGCACCTGTTGCGCAACGCCATGGACCACGGTATCGAAAGCGCCGATGCGCGGCGTGCGGCCGGCAAGTCGGCCAAGGGCCACCTGAGCCTCAATGCCTACCACGACTCGGGGAGCATCGTCATCGAGATCGCCGACGACGGCGCCGGGCTCAACCGCGAACGCATCCTGCAAAAGGCCCAGGAACGCGGGCTGGTGGCCAGCGGTGCGGTGCTCACCGACCAGGAGATCTACAACCTGATCTTCGAAGCGGGGTTCTCCACCGCCGAGGCGGTGACCAACCTGTCCGGGCGCGGCGTCGGCATGGACGTGGTCAAGCGCAATATCACCCTGTTGCGCGGCACCGTCGACCTCGACAGCCGCCCCGGCCAGGGCACCGTGGTGCGCATTCGCTTGCCGCTGACCCTGGCGATCATCAATGGGTTCCTGGTCGGCATCGACCAATCCACCTACGTGATTCCCCTGGACATGGTCCAGGAATGTATCGAGCTGGATGAACACCAGCGCCAGTCCAGCCGCGACACGGGCTATCTGGACCTGCGTGGCGAGGTGTTGCCGCTGGTGCACCTGCGTGACCACTTCAGCCATGAAGGCCCCGTTGCCCGACGCCAGAATGTGGTGGTGGTGCGCTACGCCGAGCATAAGGCCGGGCTGGTGGTGGATGACCTGCTCGGTGAGTTTCAGACCGTGATCAAACCCTTGGGCAAGTTGTTCGGCGCACTGCGCGGCATCAGCGGCTCGACCATATTGGGCAGCGGCGCGGTGGCCCTGATCCTGGATGTACCGGCACTGCTCAACCAAATCGTACAACTGGAAGCCCGCACGACCCAGGCGCCTCAGTCGCTACCGGTCGTCGCCCGCTGACGTATCTGCAATTCCATGGAGGTTCCCCGATGAAATGGTTCTACGATCTTAAAATTTCCACCAAGTTGATCAGCTCGTTCCTGGTGGTCCTGGCGCTCACCGGGGCCATGGGCGGCTTCGCCATCCTTCAGCTCGGTGCCGTCAACCAGGCCGCCCAGGACATCAAGGGCAACTGGATGCCCTCCATGCGCGCGGCGGCAGGCATGCGTTTTTTTGCCGCCAACTACCGCTTGAAAGAAAACAACCACATCGGTACCGAGATTGCCGAGGAGAAGGCCCAGGCCGAACGCGAAGCCAGCGATGCGCGCCAACAGTTCGAAACCCGCATGGGCACCTACGAGCAATTGCTCTCGAACGATGAAGATCGGCAGCTCCTGGCCAGCGTGAAAAGCGCTTGGGACGCCTACCTGGCATCCAGCAAGCAGTTGCTCGAGTTGTCCCGGCAGAACCAGGAAGCCCAGGCGCGCGGTTTGCTCAGGGGAGAGTCCAGGAGCCATTTTGATGAGGTGACCACTCGCCTGCAGAAAATGGTCGAGATCAATGATGCTGGCGCCACTGCCGCCGGTGACAAGGGCTCGGCGCTGTACGAAAGCTCACGCGTGTCGATCATTGCAGTACTGGGCGCGGCCCTGTTGATCGGCCTGGGCCTGGCGGTATTCATTGCGCGGATCATTTCCCGCCCGCTGCGCCAAGCCGCGAGCGCCGCCGAGCAATTGGCCGAAGGCAACCTCAACGCGCACATCGAGCCCGGTGGGAAAGATGAAACCGGCATGGTGCTCAACGCCATGCGCAACATGGTCGGCAAGCTGGCGCATATCATCGGCGAAGTGCGTAACGCCGCCGATAACCTGGCCAGCGCCTCCGAGGAGGTCAGCGCCACCGCGCAATCGATGAGCCAGGCCACCAGTGAACAGGCCGCCAGCGTCGAGGAAACCAGTGCGTCGGTCGAGCAGATGAGCGCCAGCATCAACCAGAACACCGAAAACGCCAAGGTCACCGATGGCATGGCCAGCAAGGCCGCCAAGGAAGCCACCGAGGGCGGCGAATCGGTCCAGCAGACGGTGGTGGCGATGAAGAAAATCGCCCAGCGCATCAGCATCATCGATGACATCGCCTACCAGACCAATCTGCTCGCACTCAATGCCGCTATCGAGGCCGCTCGGGCCGGCGAGCACGGCAAGGGGTTCGCCGTGGTAGCCGCCGAAGTGCGCAAGCTGGCTGAACGCAGCCAGGTAGCCGCCCAGGAAATCGGTGAACTGTCCTCCAGCAGCGTGGACATGGCCGAGAAAGCCGGCAAGTTGCTCGACGAAATGGTGCCTTCCATCAACAAGACGTCCGACCTTGTGCAGGAAATCAGCGCCGCGTCCGAGGAACAGGCCGCCGGTGTCGCGCAGATCAACACCGCGATGACGCAGCTCAACCAGGTCACCCAGCAAAATGCCTCGAGCAGCGAGGAATTGGCGGCCACGGCCGAAGAAATGAGCAGCCAGGCCGAGCAACTGCAACAGGCCATGAGCTTCTTCGTGCTGGATTCAGCGCCCAGGGTCGCGGTTCAAAGCAGCGGCGTGGACAGCCCGGGCAGCAAGCCCAACCGTCAGGCGCCACGCCCAAAAACACCGGCGCAGCGCAAGGCGTTCGCCTACACCATGGCCAGTGCCCCGGACGAAGCGGATTTCACCCGCTTCTGATCCCACGATCAATACGGGCCTACTAGGGAGAGTGACATGGGCGCAGTAATGACGACTCGGCAGACCGCGGTGGCGGTAGATGAGGATGCGCAGTACCTGACCTTCATGCTCGGCGGCGAAATGTTCGCCATCGGCATTCTGGGGATCAAGGAAATTATTGAATACGGCAGCCTGACCGTGGTGCCGATGATGCCGGCTTTTGTGCGCGGGGTGATCAACCTGCGCGGCGCGGTGGTGCCGGTGGTCGACCTGTCGGCGCGCTTTGGGCGGGCCAACTCGGCGATCACGCGGCGCTCCTGCGTGATCATCATCGAGGCGAGTACCGAGGATGGGCAGCCCCAGGACATCGGGCTGCTGGTTGATACGGTGTCTGCCGTGCGGGAGATCCCGGCCACGCAGATCGAACCGCCACCCAACTTCGGCGCGCGAATTCGCGCTGATTTCATCAGCGGCATGGCCAAGGTCGACGGCAAGTTCGTGATCGTGCTGGAGGTGGACAAGGTGCTGTCCATCGATGAGATGTCCAGTCTCGCCGAGGCCGGCCAGGCGCCGGCCCTCGACTTCGACCCGCGTTGAGACCCGACCATGCCAGACACCGTCTCCATCGACGACCGTGAATTCGGTCAGTTCCAGACCTGGCTGTACCGCGCGGCCGGCATCAACCTGTCGCCGGCCAAGAAAGCCCTGGTGGCCGGACGCCTGTTCAAGCGCCTCAAGCACTATGAGCTGCACAGCTATGGTGAGTATTTCAAGTTGATCATGAATGGTGAGCGCAAGGGCGAACTGCAGGTTGCGCTGGATTTGCTGACCACCAACGAAACCTATTTTTTTCGCGAGCCTAAGCACTTCGACTTCCTGCGTCAGCAGGTGCTGCCCCATGCCGCGCCGGGCAAGGTGTTTCGCGTGTGGAGCGCGGCCAGTTCCTCGGGCGAAGAGCCCTACAGCCTGGCGATGACCCTGGCCGAGAGCCTTGGCAGCACGCCCTGGGAAGTGGTCGGCTCGGACATCAGTTCCCAAGTGCTGGCTAAGGCGCGCACTGGCCATTACTCCATGGAGCGCACCGAGACATTGCCCCAGCCGCTGCTGGCCAAGTACTGCCTCAAGGGCATTGGTCGCCAGGAGGGCACCTTGCTGATCGACAAGGCCTTGCGTAGCCGCGTCAATTTTGTCCAGGTCAACCTTAACGAAGCGCTGCCGGCCCTGGGTGAGTTCGAGGTGATCTTCCTGCGCAACGTGATGATTTATTTCGACCAGCAGACCAAGAGCCAGGTCATCGCGCGCCTGCTGCCGCTGCTCAAACCCGGCGGCTACTTGATCATCAGTCACTCGGAAAGCCTCCACGGCGTCAATGACACCCTGAAGCTGGTGGCACCGTCGATTTACCGCAAGCCATGAAAAAGCCTGCCGGTACGGCCGAAGTGGTATTAGCCCCTGGGCAGGTCAGCTTTGCGACGCAGTCGACGCGCCTGCGCACCTTGCTCGGTTCCTGCGTGGCGATCACCTTCTGGCACCCGCAACGGCTGATCGGCGGCATGTGTCACTTCATGCTGCCGGGGCGCCTGCGCGACCATCAGCCCCTGGATGGCAGGTATGCCGACGAAGCCCTGGAACTGTTGCTGCTCCACGCCAAGGTCAATGGCACGTATGCACAGGATTACCAGGTCAAGTTGTTCGGCGGCGGCAAGATGTTTCCCGAGCAGCAGCGCCGCCTGCCAACGCAGGACGTGGCCAGCCTGAATATTCGCGCAGCGCTGGCCCTGGCCGAGCACTATCACCTGCACCTGACAGCCCAGGACATGGGCAGTACCGGTTACCGCACGATCATGTTCGACCTGTGGAACGGCAACGTCTGGGTCCGGCACCAACCAATGGGAATAATTCAACAAGATGCCTACCAAAAAAATCAGTGTACTGCTGGTCGATGACTCGGCCGTGGTTCGCCAGGTACTGCTGGCGATCCTCAGCGATACGCCGGATATTCACGTCATGGGCGCCGCCTCCGACCCGATTTTCGCCATGGATAAACTCGCCCGGGAATGGCCGGATGTGATCGTGCTGGACGTGGAAATGCCGCGCATGGACGGCATCACCTTTCTCAAGAAAATCATGAGCGAGCGGCCGACACCGGTGGTGATCTGTTCCTCGCTGACCCAGAAAGGCGCCGAAACCTCCCTGCAGGCGCTGTCGGCGGGTGCTGTGGAAATCATCACCAAGCCCAGCACCGGGTTGAAGAGTTTCCTGATCGAGTCGGCGGCCGAGCTGGTGGCAGCGATCCGCGCCGCAGCGAATTCCAACGTCAGGAACCTGGGCAAGCGCAGCGCCAGCCCGGCACTGGTCCCGGCCAGCAAGCTCAGTGCGGATGCGATCCTGCCTGCCGCCAATGGCCATGCCATGGCACAGACCACCGAACGTATCATCGCCATCGGCACGTCTACCGGCGGCACCCAAGCGTTGGAGGCGGTACTGACGGCATTGCCGAGGGTGTGCCCAGGCATGGTGATCGTGCAGCACATGCCAGAAAAATTCACCGCTTCGTTTGCCGAACGCCTCAATAGCTTATGCGAGGTCGAGGTGCGCGAAGCGCGCAACAACGACCGCATCCTGCCTGGCCTGGCCCTGATCGCCCCTGGGGGCAAGCACCTGATGGTCACTCGCAGCGGCGCCTATTATCACGCGCAGGTCATTGATGGGCCGTTGGTCAACCGGCACCGGCCATCAGTGGATGTGCTGTTTCGCTCGGTGGCCAAGTTCGCCGGCAAGAACGCCACCGGCATCATCATGACCGGCATGGGCGACGACGGCGCGCGCGGGCTCAAGGAGATGCTCGAGGCCGGAGCCGCCACGGTGGCCCAGGACGAGGCCAGTTGCGTGGTGTTCGGCATGCCCAAGGAAGCTATCAAGCTCAACGCTGCCCAACGCATCATGGCGCTGGAGGATATCCACCAGGCGATCTTGTATAAGTGAAATCGAGCGCTGGCCTGTGTTCACTGTCCTTTGCTCTGCGCCAGAATCCGCGCCGTATCCCGCGCCGGCGGCAGCCCGAAGACGCGCGCATAGTCGCGGCTGAACTGGGTCGCGCTTTCATACCCCACTTCGAGCGCGGCCTTGGTCACGCTGCTCGCACTGGCCAACATCAACGTGCGCGCGTTTAACAGGCGCACGCGTTTCTGGTACTGCAACGGGCTCAAGTTGGTCACCGCCTTGAAGTGCCGGTGAAACGCCGAAACACTCATCGCTGCCTTCTGTGCCAAGGCCTCCACCCGGATCGGGGCGGCGTAGTCCCGGCGTATCCACTGGATCGCCTGGCTGACCCGCGCCATGGCGGTATCCGGCGCGGCGATTTCCCGCAGCATCCAACCATGGGGGCCTTGCAGCACGTGGTAGAGGATTTCCCGCTCATACACCGGTGCCAAGGCCGCGATGGCCACCGGGTCGCCCATCAGGCGCAGCATGCGCACCCAGGCGTCCATCAACGCAGGCGTCACCGCCGCCACTGAAAACCCCGCGTCCTGTTCACCGCGACCGCTGGGCGCGGGCAGATCATTGAGCAAGGTGGTGAGCACCGCCGGGTCCAGGGTCAGGCTGACCGCCAGGTACGGTTCGCCCGTACTCGTCGGGTTGACCACCCCCACGGCGGGCAACTCGATGGACATCACAAAATACGTCGCCGGGTCGTAGTGCAACGTGCGATCGCCCACGGTCAGGGATTTGCTGCCCTGCAGGATCAGGTTGATCATCGGGTCATACACCGCCGCGAGCATATGCTCGGGAATCGCGCCCTGGACCATCGCCACCCGCGGGATACCGGTCTCGGTGCGGCGGTTTTCGGCCTTGGCGGCCAGGGCTCGCAGTTCGATCAATTGAATATTCATGCTGGCCATGCTGTGCCTTCCTGCAGACCTTGCGCAAGCAAAAAGCAGAAACAGGCAGGATTGGAGTAGGAACGGCTGCGTCACGGGGTAGGGCGATGGCTATTGTGGTCACTCAACTTTTCGACAGTGGAGCAAGCCATGAGCGTTATCGTGATTACCGGAGGCAGCCGTGGCATCGGCGCCAGTACCGCCGAACTGTGTGGCCGCCAAGGTCACGGCGTGATCCTCACTTACAACCGCAACCCCGAGGCGGCACTCGCGGTGGTCCAGCGCATCGAATCGGCAGGCGGCAAGGCGGCGGCGCTGCAACTGGACGTCAGCGCTACCGGCACATTCGCAGCGTTCCGTGACGCCGTGGTGCAGACCCTGCGTAGCACCTGGGGTGCAAACACCCTGGGCGGGCTGGTCAACAATGCCGGCTATGGCCTGTTCAACCCGCTTGAAAGCGTGACCGAAGCGCAATTCGACGGCCTGTTCAACGTCCATCTCAAGGGCCCGTTCTTCCTCACCCAGACCCTGCTGCCGCTGCTGGAAGAACACGCCAGCATCGTCAACCTCACCAGCGCCACCACCCGCGTCGCTACCGCCGGTGTGGCGCCATATGCCGCCTTCAAGGGCGGCCTCGACGTACTCACCCGCTACATGGCCAAGGAATTCGGCGAGCGCCGTATCCGCGCCAACGCGGTGTCACCCGGCGCCATCCGCACCGAACTGGGCGGTGGCTTGAACGATGAGTTCGAAGCGCTGCTGGCCGGGCAAACCGCCCTGGGCCGTGTAGGCGAACCGGAAGACGTGGCACGGGTTATCGCCATGCTGCTGTCGGAAGAAGGCCGTTGGATCAATGCCCAGACAATTGAGGTCGCGGGCGGCTACATCATTTGAATCGCGAGGCTACCGCATGCTTGATCATCTCTTTCTTTCAGTCAGTGACATCCCGCGTTCCGTGGGTTTCTACACCGCCGCGCTGACGCCCCTGGGCATCACCGCTCGCCATGACTTCGATGGCAAGGACGGGCCTGCCGGTCACCCGGATCTCAAAGGTTTCGGTGCCCATGGCCGCATGTTTTTCTGGCTGCGCGAAGGTGTGGTCGATGGCCGCGCCGTGCATGTGGGGTTCGTCGCCAACAGCCGTGCCGAGGTGGAGGCCGCCTACGCCGCCGCTTTGGCCCATGGCGCCCGCGATAACGGCGCACCCGGAGCACGCTTGCACTACGACCCCAATTACTACGCCGCCAACGTACTGGACCCGGACGGGTACAGCCTCGAATTCGTCTACAAGAACTGGCAGCACACCCTATGAAGACTTTGATGATCTACGGCGCCACCGGCTACACCGGACGCATGGCCGCCGAACACGCCAAGAAACTGGGCCTGGCCCTGGTGATCGCCGGGCGCAATGCCGAACGGCTGGCGCCACTCGCCGCTCAACTCGAGGTGCAATACCGTGTCTTCTCTGCGCAGGCGCCCAGCGCTGACGCCTTGGACGGTATAGATGTGCTGCTCAATTTCGCCGGGCCCTTCGCGCACACGGCGGGCACCTTGATGCAGGCCTGTATCAAGGCCGGGGTCGACTACCTGGATATCACCGCCGAGATCAACGTCTATCGCTTGGCCGAGCAACTCGGCAGCGACGCCGCCGCAGCCGGCGTCATGTTGCTGCCCGGTGTCGGCTGGGACGTCGTGCCCACCGACTGCCTGGCCATGCATGTCGCCCAGCGCGTGCGGCAGCCCCAATCGTTGCGCATCGCCCTGCAAGTTCCGGGCTCGATGTCTCGAGGCTCGGCGCTGAGCGTGGGCGAAATCATCGGCGCGGGCGTTATGGCAAGGGTCGACGGCCAACTGATCACGACCCCGGACGCACAGCCACAGTTACTCGACTTCGGCGATGGCCCGGTGCTGTGCGCGCCGCTGTCCTTCGGCGACCTGGTGACCGCCTGGCATTCCACCGCGATCGCGGATATCGCGATGTTCGTGCACATCAGTGGCGACGCCTTCCCCGAAGGTGACCTGTCACAACTGCCCGACGGCCCCACACAGGTCGAGCGTGACGCCCATCGCGCCCGCGCCATCGCCGAAGTGACCGGCGCGGATGGCAGCGTGGCGCGCTCGGTCATCGAGACCGTCAATGGCTACAGCTACACGCCCCTCGCCGCAGTAGAAGCCGCGCGGCGGGTGCTTGGCGGTGAGCGCCGCAGCGGTTTTGAAAGCCCTGCACACCTGTTTGGCGTGGGCTTTGCCCAGACGATTGCAGGCACGCGCATCAGCGATTTTTAATTTCCAGGCAGTACCGGTGGGGGGCTAGACCTTGAACCTCGCCGCGTCCTTGATCGGTGGCAGGCCAAACAGTCGTGCGTATTCGCGGCTGAACTGCGAGGCGCTTTCATAGCCCACCTGGAACGCGATAGACGCTGCATCCAGGCTGTCGAACAGCAGCAACCAGCGCGCCCGCAACAGGCGCAAGCGCTTCTGGTACTGAATCGGCGTCATCGCGGTCGCGGCCTTGAAGTGCCGATAGAACGCCGCGACGCTCATGTCGGTCATGGCCGCCAGCGGTTCCACGCGAAAGGGTTCGGTGTAGTGCTCGCGAATCCACGCGGTGGCTCGCCGGATCTGCGCCAGGCGCCCTTCGGGGCGGGCCATTTGCACCAGGGTTGAGCGCAACGGGCCCTGCAATACGCGAAACACAATCTCCCGTTCGATCAGGGGGGCCAGCACAGCCGCTTCGCTGGGCCGATCCATCAGGCGCAGCATGCGCAGCCAGGCATCCAGCAATTCGTCGGTGGCCTGCACCGCCGCGAACCGGTGCGCGCCCCGGCTTTCGTCGGGGGGGACTTCATCCGCCAGCACGGCCGCGATCACCGCAGGCTCCAGGGTCAGGCTGAGTGCCAGGTAGGACAGGCCGGGTGCACCGGCGTGGACCTGGCCGGTGGCGGGTACCTCCACCGGCACCACAAAATAGCTGGACGGCCCGCACGTCGAGATCTGATCGCCAATCGAGAGGGTTTTCGAGCCTTGCAGCACCAGGTGCACCATCGGCGGGTACAACTGATCTGCGCAGGCTTCGGCCTGGACCATGGCGACGCGGGGCAGGCCGGTGTCGGTCCAGGTGTTTTCTGCGCGCATCACCAGACGGCGCAGTTCATTCAGGTTGTCGTTCATGGCGCTGACCATGAGCCGTGCCGGAGCGCAAAGCAAGCCACGTGCGAAGAATAGGCAAGCATGGGAGAGAAACCGGCAACCGCCGTTTCAGGCCTTGCCCGAATACTGGGGGTCAGCACTATCACTCAACCTGGGAAAACAGCTATGACACTCAATGGAAAAATCGCAGTCGTGACTGGCGCCTCCAAAGGCATTGGTGCCGGTATCGCCAAGGCCCTGGCAGCAACAGGGGCGACGGTGGTGGTCAATTACGCCAACAGCAAATCTGACGCCGATGCGGTGGTCGCCCATATTCGCGCCCACGGTGGCACTGCGTTCGGCGTGCGAGCCGACATGAGCCAGGCTGCCGATGTGACACGCCTGTTCGACACGGTGCGCAGCGAATACGGCAGGCTCGACATCCTGGTCAACAACGCGGGCGTGGCGGTGTTCCAGATGATTGAAGACCTGACTGAAGAGGCCTTTCACAAGCAGTTCAACCTCAATGTACTGGGCTACCTGCTGGCGGTACGTGAGGCGGTCAAGTTGCTGGGGCAGGGCGGCAGTATCATCAATATCAGCTCGATCCTCAGCACCGACCCGTACCTCGCCTCCAGCGTCTATTCGGCCACCAAGGGGGCGGTGGATACCCTGACGTTTGCCCTGGCCCGTGAGTTGGGACCGCGCGGTATTCGCGTCAATTCGATCCTGCCTGGCCATACCCATACGCCTGCCACCGAAGGCAACTTCGCTGGCGAATTTGGTCAGTCGCTGATTGCCGGCACGCCGCTGGGGCGTTTCGGCGAGCCCGAGGACATTGCACCGCTGGCCGTATTCCTGGCCTCCGAGGCGGCGCATTGGGTCACAGGTGAGTCGATCCGTGCCTCGGGCGGCGTACGTGGCGTGGGCTACTGACGACCACTGATCCGCACCCGCATAACCCCGATTGAATTTTTCGCATGCCCGCAGGCTCTGCACTTTTAGACGCGTGTGGTGTTGAGCGCGCTTGCGGGGCCTCCTTGTCGGGAGGCCTGGTTGTATCGGACTTTGCGGAAACTGCCATCATGACGCTTCTTACAGCGCTGTCGGGCCAGCCGGCCTCCATCACCCAGCTGGGTCAGTACCAGCGGTTGTACCAACAACTGTATGGCGAAACCGCCGGCGCTGAAGAGGCCGCGCGGGCATTTGTCCGCGCGCAATTGGCGCAGGTGCGCGACGCAGCCGGTGAGCTGCCCCAGATACCTGAACAACTGCCTGCCTGGATCGAACAGCGCTGCGCCGACGTCGCCCAGGCCTATGCCGATTACCTTGAGCAACGCCAGCAGGGCCAGCCGCGTCGTTACTTCCAGAACAAGGCCCATGCGTTGTATTTCCTGCAGCGCGTGGCGCCGACCAAACAGGTCGACGGTGCCTGGCTCAATGGTCTGCTGCGCTATTGGCACGACCCGCGCTTCGACGGCCTGCTCACCACCTACCTCGAGGAGTTGGGTGACGGGGAAGCGGCGCAAAATCATGTGGTGATCTACCGCAAATTACTCAGCGAGCATGATGCCGACAGCGATGCCGGCCTTGAGGATGACCACTACCTGCAAGGCGCCCTGCAACTGGCGCTGGGCCTGTGTGCCGAAGACTTCCTGCCGGAGATCATCGGCTTCAACCTCGGCTATGAGCAGTTGCCGTTGCACCTGCTGATCACGGCGTATGAGTTGAGCGAACTGGGCATCGACCCGTATTACTTCACCCTCCACGTCACCATCGACAATGCGAGCAGCGGACATGCCTGCAAGGCGGCGCAGTCGGTGTTGAACCTGTTGCCATTGGGCGAGGGCAGGGAGGACTTCTACCGTCGCGTGGCCGAGGGGTATCGCCTGAATGACCTCGGCCCAGGAACCACCGCCGTTATCCACGACTTCAACCTGAATAACGAAGTGGTCGGCATGCTTGAGCGCAAGCGCACTTTCGGCCAGCACATGCATTCGGATTACTGCCGCTTCGAAGGCAAGACTGTCAACCAATGGCTGGCTCGGCAGGGGCAGATCGGCGCCTTTCTCCAGGCCCTGGAAGACAAGGGCTGGATCAAGCGCAACCAGGATCCGGCCGAGAGTCGCTTCTGGCAATTGATCGAAGGCGCCGGTGCGGCGATGTTCGGCGTGTTCAGCGGCTATGAGAAACAGGTGCTGCACGACTGGATCGCGGGCGATTGGATCAGCGATCAACGCGTGGCCCCGGTACGGCCCGGACGCGGCAGCCGTTCCGCGCGCGCGCAGCATCGCCCGTCCGATCCGGACACCCAGGCGCTGGTGGATTCGCTGTGGAACCTGCCCGATGAGCAGCAGCTCAATGCGCTGATCCCGTGGCTGTCGGCGCGACGTCACTGCATGCCTGCCGGGTTGTATGCCACTCGCCGTTTTATCCAACTGCGTGCGCGCCTGCGCTGAGGAGTTTGTCCATGTCTGCACAACAACTCGCCGACCGCGCCCTGCTGAACCTGGGGCGGGGGTTGAAGGAAAATGGCTACCGGTTCATCACACCAACGCCCTTGACCCATGAACGGTTTTTTCAGCGTATGGGGACGCCGCTGGCGAGGGACCTGCGCGATGTATTTGGATGGTCGCTGCCGTTTGACCGCGCGCTATTGCCCGATGCGTTTCGTGAGGAGCTGCAGCAGGCCGATGTGGTCGAAAAACACGATGCGCTGTGGCGCAGTGCGGTGCGTTGGTCGAGCCTGGACGACCTGCTGTTTGCCCACTCGGCGTACCCCACCACGCAAGCGGACGCGGTGTTTTTCGGGCCTGACAGCTATCGATTTGCCCAACTGATCGAAGACCATTTGCAACAGCGCTTCGAGCCGATCAAGCGCGCCGTGGACATTGGCTGCGGTGCCGGTGTAGGCGCATTGGTGATCGCCCGGGCGCGCCCTGACGCCGAGGTGCTGGCGGTGGACATCAACCCGCGCGCGTTGCGCCTGACGGCGGTGAATGCCGAGCTGGCCGGGTTGGCGAACGTCACCGCGTACCACAGCGATGTGCTCGGCAGCGTCGAAGGAACATTCGACCTGATCGTCGCCAACCCGCCCTACATGAATGATGACCGCCAGCGTGCCTACCGGCATGGCGGCGGCGCACTGGGCGAGCAACTGTCGGTGCGCATCGCCGGCGAGGCCGTTAGGCGCCTGGCCCTGGGCGGCAGCCTGGTGCTCTACACCGGCGTGGCGATTGTCGCCGGGGAAGACCCGTTCCTGGCCGCCGTCAAGCCGTTGCTGGGCAGCGATGCCTTTGGTTGGACCTACCGCGAACTCGACCCTGATGTGTTCGGCGAAGAACTGGCCAAGCCCGGCTATGAGCGTGTGGAGCGGATCGCCGTGGTGGCACTCACCGTCACCCGTTTGCGCTGACGGTTATGTTCAGGCCGTGGCTTGTGGCTGCAGGTGCAACTCGCCGTCCACATCCTTGACCAACCCACTGGCCAGAAACAGCGGCGCCAGGCGCTTGTGCAATTGCGGCTCGACAAACTCCTTCACCGTCTCCAGCGTCAGTGCGCCAGTCGAAGGCAGCTCGGCCTTGGTGTACGACAACCAGGCCTTTTTCAGTGCCATCAACACATCACTGCCAGCCGTGGAGGCAAAGCGGCGCTGGCTCGGTTTGCCGTCGAAGCTGAACGTGTGCTGGAACGCGTAGCCACTCTCATCGCCGCCGCTGGCGGTGCAACGTATGCAGGTGCACGGGCCGTCGCCGAAAGCGCTGCGCAGGTAGCTGTTGAAGTCCACCACGGGTTTGAGTGACAGGCGCTTATCCACCTCGAACAGGTCCCCGGTCATTTTTTCGTCAGTGTTCAACGTGCATGTCCTCGCAGTGTGCGGCTGTTTTTTCAAAGCGCGGCACAATAACAGCCACGCGTCGTTTTGGGGGTATTTGCATAACAATAGACTCCGATATTCTTTTGCTGTCTAAAAAACCGCCGCTACAGACCTACCCGGCGTTCTACGCCGCGCTGGCCGAAGCCGAGCAGATCATCAAGGCCGAAAAACCCGCAGCGGCCAAGGCGTATATCCGCGTAGAGCAGTCGAAGCTGCCGTTGGACCTGGTGGAGAAAATCGTCCAGGACCCGGAATCGACTTCACCATCGTGCCGCAGCGTACCTCTATCTATGCCGATAAATTGCAGGAATTGGGCGTACTGAAAAACAAGGCGGCGAGCTGGAAGGACTACTTCTTTGAAGAGGCCCATGGCGGTGACGGCAGCTGAACGTCGATCCCCATTGGAAATACGGTCAACATTGTGGGAGGGGGCTTGCCCTAATACCGGTCAGTTAAGGAGGAACACTGTAACTGTGGCGAGCGGGCTTGCCCCGCGTTGGGCTGCGAAGCAGCCCCAAAACCAGCCTCCACCGAGTGTCTGATACACCGCGTTCTTCCTTACTGGGGCTGCTACGCAGCCCAACGCGGGACAAGCCCGCTCGCCACAGTTGCCCTATCTGCCGGGCGTTCAGCGTTTGAAGTGTCAGCGGAAGAACTCACCCGGTGTGGCATCGAACTGCTGCCGAAACGCGTTGATAAACGCCGAGGTGGACTCATAGCCACAGTTCAACGCCACATCCGTCACCCGCTCGCCTTGCTCCAGGGCGGGCAGGGCGCTCAATAGCCTTAAACGCTGGCGCCAGGCCCGAAACGTCAGGCCCGTGTCACGCAAGAACAACCGGCTCAGGGTCTTCTCGCTGACCCCCAGCTTCTGGCTCCAGTGCCCGAGGGTGGTCTGCTGTTCCGGGTGCAGGTTCAGGCTGCGGTAGATTTGCCGCAGGCGCGGGTCCAGCGGCAAGGGCAGCATCAGGTCCACCTGGGGCGCTGCCGCTAACTGGTCCAGCACCACCTGGGCCAAGCGCCCATCCGGGCCATCCTCGGCGTATTCCACCGGCAACTCGCTGAAACTGCGGATCAACTCGCGCAGCAGGCTGCTCACTTCCAGCACCTGGCAGCGCTCGGCGGCCCACGCAGTGACGCTGCAATCAAGGTACAGGCTGCGCATCTCGGTATGGGGCGAGCTGTACACCCGATGCGGCATGCCCGCCGGGATCCACACCGCCCGCTGGGGAGGAGCGACGAAGCGGCCGGCGCTGGTCTGGATCTCCAGCACCCCGGAAATCGCGTAGGACAATTGCACCCACGGGTGGCTGTGCCGACGGGTCAGCGCGCGGTTGGGCAGCGATTCAGTGCGCCCATACAACGGCCGTGGCAGGCTGGCGAGCCCAGGCACACTGCGGCGCACGGTATTGGCATGTCCTTTAGGCGGCATTTACTGGCTCATTGGCGTTAGTCGGTAACAAGCCGTTACGTTAGAGTCGCAATGACGCTCTTGGCAACCCCCGGAAGATTCGCTTATGACTCGCCCCCGTTTTCTGCCCGACAACTTCACCCTGACCCTGATCGCCACGGTGATCCTAGCTTCCCTGCTGCCCGCCAGCGGCCAGACCGCCGTGGCCTTCGGCTGGGTCACCAACCTGGCCATCGCGCTGCTGTTTTTCCTGCACGGCGCCAAGCTGTCGCGCCAGGCCATCGTCGCCGGCGCTGGTCACTGGCGCCTGCACCTGCTGGTGTTCAGCCTGACCTTTGTGCTGTTCCCGCTGTTGGGCCTGGCGCTCAAACCGGTGTTGTCGCCGCTGATCGGCAAAGACCTGTACATGGGCATGCTCTACCTCTGCGCCTTGCCGGCCACGGTGCAGTCGGCGATTGCCTTCACTTCGCTGGCGCGGGGCAACATCCCGGCGGCGATTTGCAGCGCGGCGGCCTCCAGCCTGTTCGGCATCTTCCTCACACCGTTGCTGGTGACGCTGTTGCTCAATGTGCACGGCGAAGGCAGCTCTACCGTCGATGCGATCCTGAAAATCAGCGTGCAGTTGCTGCTGCCGTTTATCGCCGGGCAGATTGCCCGCCGCTGGATCGGCGCGTGGGTGGGGCGCAATAAAGCCTGGCTGAAGTTCGTCGACCAGGGCTCGATCCTGCTGGTGGTGTACGGCGCATTCAGCGAAGCGGTCAATGAGGGCATCTGGCACCAGATCCCGCTGTGGGAACTCGGCGGTCTGGTGGTCGCCTGCTGCGTGTTGCTGGCACTGGTGCTCGTCGCATCCACGTTGTTGGGCAAGGCCTTTGGCTTTAACCAGGAAGACCGCATCACCATCCTGTTCTGCGGCTCGAAGAAAAGCCTGGCCACCGGGGTGCCAATGGCCCAGGTGCTGTTCGCCGGGGCGAGCATGGGCGTGCTGATTTTGCCGTTGATGCTCTTTCACCAGATCCAGTTGATGGTCTGTGCGGCCTTGGCGCAGCGTTATGCCAACCGGCCGGAAAGCATTCCGGCGCTGATGGGGCAGGTGGATCCGTGATCTATCACCCAGGGGCAGCATCGTCGAGCCAGGTTGTGCGACAAATGCGCGCAGTGGCCCGGAGCAGCGCTATGTGCGGGTGGATGGCGCTGGCCAGCCGATTCTGGCAGGGAACCACTTGGCGACTGTGACCCTACCGTGACAAAACTGAGGGTATTTTGAGGGGGATGAGCGTCAACAGGCGACCGAGAAACCTATAGAATGCCAGGCGGCGGCGCTTGTCCTGGGTGGCCGCTTGATCATCGCCAGAGTACCTCGCCCTTCAATGAGCCATTCAGCCGCAACCCCCCAAGCCAACTGGCAACCGGTCATCGCCCTGGCGTTGGCCGCCTTTGTGTTCAACACCACCGAATTCGTCCCCGTCGGCCTGCTCAGCGCCATTGGCGCCAGCTTCGACATGCCCGTGTCCAGCGTCGGCCTGATGCTCACCATCTATGCCTGGATCGTGTCCCTGACCTCGCTGCCGGTGATGCTGCTGACGCGTAACGTCGAGCGGCGCAAGTTGCTGATCGTGCTGTTCTGCATGTTTATCGCCAGCCATATTCTCTCCAGCGTGGCCACCAGTTTCGGCCTGTTGATGGTCAGTCGCGTCGGTATTGCCTTGTCCCATGCGCTGTTCTGGTCGATCACCGCCTCCCTGGCGGTACGCCTGGCGCCGGAAGGCAAGCAGGTGCAAGCCCTCGGCCTGCTCGCCACCGGCACGTCCCTGGCGATGGTGCTGGGCATCCCCTTGGGCCGTCTGCTCGGCGAAGCCATGGGCTGGCGCACCACGTTCCTGGTGATCGGCGCGTTCGCCGCCGCCCTGGTGTTCTGGCTGGCGCGCACCTTGCCCTTGCTGCCGAGCCAGAACTCCGGCTCCCTGCGCAGCCTGCCATTGCTGTTCAAGCGTCCGGCGCTGGTGGCGCTGTACGTGCTCACCGCCATGACCGTGACCGCGCAATTCACTGCCTACAGCTACATCGAACCCTTCGTCGAAGGCGTGGCCGGCATGAGCGGCAGCGCGGTGACCCTGATCCTGCTGGTGTTCGGCGGCGCGGGCATCATCGGCTCGCTGCTGTTCAGCCTGGTGCACCGCTTCAATCCCCACCTGTTCGTGGTCGGCGCGGTGTTTATCCTGGCTGCGTGCCTGGCGCTGATGCTGCCGTTGAGCGGCGCCGAGTCGTACCTGGTGATCCTCAGCGTGTTCTGGGGCATGGCGATCATGGGCTTCGGCCTCGCCATGCAGTCCAAGGTGCTGGTGCTGGCCCCGGACGCCACCGACGTGGCCATGGCGATGTTCTCCGGTATCTACAACATCGGCATCGGCGGCGGCGCCCTGATGGGCAGCTGGGTCGGCAGCCAGTTTGGCTTCGCCTGGGTCGGCGCGGCGGGCGGGTTGCTGGCGGCGCTGGCGTTGATCGGGTATTGCCTGGCGATTCGCAAGTTTGGGACCGGAGTTGTGCAGGACTGACGTGCGAAGCGCCGCAGATTAAATAGAACCAGACAAGTCTTACAGGGCCCCTCAATGCCCATTGCTACCGTCGCCCAGGACCGCCCACAGCCTGTGGTGACGGCGCTTGAACAGCAATGGAGTCGACTGTGCAAAAACGTTTGACCGCAGAGTTTCTGGGTACCTTCTGGCTGACCTTCGGGGGATGTGGCAGTGCCATTCTGGCGGCCGCATTTCCTGGGTTGGGCATCGGTTTCGCAGGGGTTTCCCTGGCATTCGGGCTCACCGTGCTGACCATGTCCTATGCCGTGGGTGGCATCTCCGGGGGGCATTTCAATCCGGCCGTCACCATCGGCCTGTGGGTAGGGCGTCGCATGTGCGGTGGGGATGTGCTGCCCTACATCGCGGCGCAGGTCATTGGCGCGCTGGCTGCCGCTGCGGCGCTGTACGTGATCGCCACCGGCCAGCCCGGTTTCGACATGGGGGGCTTTGCCGCCAACGGCTACGGCGAACTGAGTCCGGGCCTGTTCGATATGAAGGCGGCGTTGCTGGCCGAAGTCATCGCCACGTTCTTCTTTGTGCTGATCATCATGCGCGTCACCGCACCGGGCGCGGCCGCCGGTTTTGCGCCGATTGCCATCGGCCTGGCACTGACCCTGATTCACCTGATCCTGATCCCGGTGACCAACACCTCGGTCAACCCTGCGCGCAGCACCGGGCCGGCGTTGTTTGCCGGCGGTGAGTACATTGCGCAGCTGTGGTTGTTCTGGCTGGCGCCGATAGTGGGCGGGGTGCTGGGGGCGTGGGTGGCGCGTTGCCTGACGGTGAATGCGCCACAGGGCTGACGTCGGGGTCAGGCCACCGGAATCAGCGGGTCAGCCGCCGCCAGGGCGGTGGCCCGTTCGGCGGCTGGCGGGTAGATCCACACCGTGTTGATCTGCTGCTTGAGCTCCTTGGCTTCCTGGCACACCAGCTTGAGTTGACGATCCCAGCCCTCGGTATACACCGCGCCCCAGGCCCCGAGGTCGAGGCAGGTGACGTATTTGGGCTGGCTGTAGGTCATCGGGGCTACACCGATCAGGTCGGCGGCGACGTTGTTGCCGGCGTAGCGACCCAGGGCGATGGCGTGCTGGCAGGACATGCTGGCGAAGTGACCGAGGTCGTCGGTGGCGGCGTAGGCCACATCACCGGCGGCAAAGACATCGGCCTGGCCCTTCACCTTGAGGTTGCCGTCCACATGCAGGCGGCCCTGGGGGTCAAGGGTGCCGCTGACCTGCTCGGTCAGCGGGTTGGCGCGAAAGCCGATGGTCCAGATCACGGTGCTGGACTCGATGCGCTGCCCATCGGCCAGGGTCACGCCGCCGGCATCCACCGCGGCCACGGAGGTGTTCAATCGCCATTCGAGGCCCAGGTGTTGGCTGGCTTCGACGATGGACGGGCGAATGCCATCGCCCATGGATGCCCCGATCTGCGGGCCACGGTCCACTACGATCACACGGATAGTGGCGTCGTCACCCAGTGCTGCGCGCAGGCGTGCCGGCATCTCGGTGGCGGTCTCGATCCCGGTAAACCCGCCGCCGGCCACCACCACGGTGTTGCGTGCCGGGCTGTCGGGCAGGTTTTTCAAACCCTTGAGATGGGCTTCGAGGCGCGTGGCGTCTTCGATCTGGTCCACATCGAACACGTGCTGGAGGCCTTCCATCTGCGGGCGATTGAGACGACTGCCAGCAGCCAGCACCAGGCGATCGTACTTGAGGGTGGTGGGGATGCCCGCCGCGTTGCGGTAGCTCACCTGCTTGCCGTGTTCATCGATGCGGTCGGCGGCGCCCTCGATGAAGTCCACGCCGACTGCCGCAAACAATGGGCCCAGCGGTGCCTGCATGGCATGCACGTCGGCTTCGTAGAAACGTGGGCGAATACGTAGCGCCGGCTGTGGGGCCAGGACGCTGATCTGCACGTCATGGCGATCATGTTTATCCAGCAGGCGCGCGGCGCTCAAGGCGCTCCAGACACCGCCGAACCCGGCGCCGATGATAAGGATGTGCTGCTTCATGGGGATGCTCCAGGGACCAGGTCGATACGATTGCTCAAGGCGCAATGCGTTACCGGCCTACTCTAAGAGCGCCGCGGTTTGGCGGGTAGGACAGAAAACCCTGAATAACTGCCAAGCGGCCTGCCGTCAGCGGGAAAAGCGCGCGCGGTAGTCGCGAGGGGAAATCGCAAGGTGGCGATGGAAGGTGTAGCGCATGCGTTCTTCATCGCCAAAGCCACACAGGTGCGCCACCTGGTCGATGTTGCGCTGGGAGTCTTCCAGCAGGCGCCGCGCCGCCTCCACGCGAAACAACTCGATGGCCTTGGCCGGGGTGCGCCCGGTTTTTTGTTTGTAGACCCGGGCGAAGTTGCGTGGGCTCATGCGGCTTTGTTCCGCCAGGCGCTCCACCGTAAGCTCGCGGTCGCTGAGGTTGTCGGTGATCCACAGGTGCAAGGCATCGAAACCGGCAGTGTCGTCGGTCTGGGCTTGCAGCAGTTGGCTGAACTGGGCCTGGCCGCCGGGCCTTTTGAGAAACACCACCAGTTCCCGCGCCACTTGCAGGGCGATGTGACGCCCGCAATCGGCCTCTACCAACGCCAGCGCAAGGTCGATGCCGGCACTTACGCCTGCCGACGTCCACACATTGCCTTGCTGGACAAAGATCGCGTCCATGTCCACATCGATGCTGGGAAACCCGCGCTTGAGCATGTCGCACATCGCCCAGTGCGTGGCAGCACGTCGGCCCTGGAGCAAGCCGGCCTGGGCCAGCAGGAAGGTACCGCTGCACACCGAGGCCGTGCGCCGGGCCCGAGTGGAGGCGTGACGCAGCCAGTCCACCAGGTCGGTGTTGGCGGCCAGCGCCTGTTGAATGGCGGGGGCGCCGGGTACGATCAAGGTGTCCAGGGCGGCGGGGTCAAATTGCGCCAATGGCAGGGTGTCGACGCTCAATCCTTCGGCCGTTGGCATCAAGCCGCCCGCCAGGCTGGCGGTGTGCACCACATAGCCCGGCAGGCCACGCTCGACCATGGCCTTGGTGGCAGCCCAGAACACGGTCTGGGCACCGGTCAGGTCGAGCAGGCCCATTTGCGGGTAGGCCAGGAACACCAAGGTGCGCGACTGGCCGAGCGGCTGGACGGGGGTCATAGCGCCGACAACACCGCCTCGAGTTTTTCCTGATCCCGCGCGAACTGTCGAATCCCTTCCGCAAGTTTCTCCGTGGCCATCGCATCTTCATTTGATGCCCAGCGGAACTGCGCTTCGTTCATTGGCTGGCGCGCTTCGCCTTCGGTCACCGGTACCAATTTGCGCGCCAGTGTGCCCTGGTCTTCGTCGAGCTTCTGCAGCAGCTCCGGGCTGATGGTCAGGCGATCGCACCCCGCCAGTTGTTCGATCTGGCTGAGGGTGCGGAAGCTCGCGCCCATCACCACGGTGTTGATCTGGTTGGCCTTGTAGTAGTTGTAGATGCGCGTCACAGATTGCACGCCCGGGTCATCAGCGCCGGTGTAGTCCAGGCCGGTGTTCTTGCGGTACCAGTCGTAGATGCGGCCCACGAACGGTGAGATCAGGAACACCCCGGCGTCGGCGCAGGCCTGGGCCTGGGCGAACGAGAACAGCAGGGTGAGGTTGGTCTGGATGCCGGCTTTTTCCAGGCGTTCGGCCGTGCGGATGCCTTCCCAGGTGGAGGCGAGCTTGATCAGCACGCGGTCGCGGCTGATACCGGCCTTGTCGTACAGGGCGATCAATTGGTTGGCCTTGGCCCACAGCGCGTCTTCATCGAAGGACAGGCGCGCGTCGACTTCGGTGGAGATACGCCCGGGAATGACTTTCAAAATGCCGGCACCCACTGACACCGCGAAGTGATCGCAGGCCAGGCCGACGTCGCCCTTGGCCAGGTTGACGGCATTGCGCAGCAGCTCGGCGTATTCCGGGATGGCGGCGGCCTTGAGCAGCAGCGACGGGTTGGTGGTGGCGTCCACCGGACGCAGGCGGCTGATGGCCTCGAGGTCGCCGGTGTCGCAGACCACGGTGGTGAATTGCTTGAGTTGTTCGAGCTTGGACGTCATGAGCGGCATTCTCCAAAAAAGGTTATTGGTTGAGGGCCTGTGCGGTGTCCAGGTCGGTGATCAGGATATCCAGGTAGCCGCCCTTGAGCGCGCCACGAATGGCCTGGACCTTGTTCAGCCCGCCGGCCAGGCCGAGCACGCGGTGGATACTGCGCAACTTGGGCAGCGCCACCGAGACCACGAATTCTTCATCTTCTTCCAGCACCGGCTTGCCCTGGGTATCGAAGTAGCGCAGGCAGATATCGCCGACGGCGCCACGCTCGGCCAGCAAACGCAGCATGTCTTCGGTGTAGTAGTTGCCGCTGTTGCGCAGCAGTTGCGAGGGTTCCAGGTCGCCGATGCCGACGATCGCCAGGGTGATACTGTCAAAGCGTTGCAGCACCTCCTTGACCTCTTCCATCTGCACGATGCGTTGCTTGCTTTCCACCGATTGCTCGATGCTTTGCGACGGCAGCAAATACGCCGGGCAGTTGAGCAGGGTGGCCAGGCGTTGGGTGAGGAGGGTGGCTTCAAACGCGCCTTTGTTGCCGACGCCGCCCAACAGTTGTACCACTTCCTGGGCGCCTTGTTTGCCCGGCTGGGCATGCAAGTGGCCGACCATGGCGCGAATGGTGCTGCTCCACGACGAAATACCGATATGATCCTGGGGCGACAGGCTGGTCTCCAGGTAATGCGCAGCCGCCGAGCCGATGGCTTGCTTGATGCTTTCATCGTTGCCGGGCTCGGTGGCTTCCACCACGATCACCTGGCGCACGTCGTAGCGGCGTTGCAATTGGGTTTCCAGCTCCAGGTGCAGGCCTTGCAGGCGCATCACGCTGATCTTCACCACGCCTTCCTGCAGCGCCCGGCGCAGGGCGCGACTGATAAAGGATTGGGACAGGTCCAGCTGGGCGGAAATCTCGGACTGCTTGAGCCCTTCTTCGTAATAGAGGCTCGCGATCTTGGTGATCAGGCGCTGTTCTTCGATCTGGCTCATGAAAGCCTCGGTTGTTGACACAATGGCCGTGAGGATACCAAACCCTTACGACATGATCAGGCCGCCGTCGATATTGATCGCCTGGCCGGTCAGGTAGGCCGCGTCATCCGAGGCCAGGAAGGCCACCAGACCGGCGACATCCGAGGGCTTGCCGGCCCGGCGCAGGGGGATGTTCTTGACCCATTCGGCCATCAGTTCACCCTTGCCGTAGCGTTTTTCGTCGGTGCTGAGGATCTCGCCCCACACGCGGTCGTTGTAGTCCCACATCTCGCTTTCGATGATGCCGGGGCAGAACGCGTTGACGGTGATGTTGTGCCGCGCCAATTCCAGCGCCAGGCTCTGGGTGATGCCGATCACGCCCATTTTGCTCGCGGCGTAGTGCGGGGTGTAGATAAACCCCTGGCGGCCCTGGCCGGACGAGGTGTTGATCAAGCGCCCGCTGCCTTGCTTGACCATGTACTTGGCCGCTTCCCGGCAACCCAGCCACACGCCGGTGGTGTTGACCTGCAGCACCTTGTCGAAGTCGGCGCGGAGCATCTTGTCGTAGTGGTCGATGGTGATGATGCCGGCGTTCTGTACCGATACGTCGATACTGCCGAAGCGCGCGTGGCCTTCGCGGTAGAGCTTTTCAATGTCGGCTTCGCTTGTCACGTCGATCCCCAGGGCCAGGGCGTCGACGTTGTATTCCCGGGCCAATTGGTCGGCGGTGAACGTCACGCGTTCCAGGTCGTTGGAGGCCAGCACCAGGTTGGCGCCTTCCTGGGCGAAGCGCTCGGCAATGCCGGCACCAATGCCACGGCAGGCGCCGGTGATCACGATGGTTTTACCGCTGAAACGTTGCGACATGACAAAACTCCTTACCAGCAGACAAAACCACCATCGACCAACAGGTCGACACCGGTGCAGAAAGACGAAGCCTGGCTGACCAGGAAAATCGCCGGGCCGACCATTTCTTCCACGCTGGCCATACGGCCCATGGGCGTGGTCTGTTCGAAGATCTTCACCTGGTCGGCGACTTCCGGGCGTGAATTCATCGGCGTGGCGGTGTAGCCGGGGCTGATGCAATTGACCCGCAGGCCCTTGTCGGCCCATTCCATCGCCAGGCTTTTGCTCAGGTGGATCACCCCGGCCTTGGAGGTGTTGTAGTGCGCCTGTAACAGGCCGCGGTTGACGATGCTGCCGGACATGGAGGCGATATTGACGATGGCGCCTTTGCCACGCGGCAACATCACCGCCGCCTGGGCCTGGCAACTGAGGAAGATGCCGGTGAGGTTGATGTCCAGGGTGGTTTGCCAGCGTTGCAGCTCCAGGTCTTCGGCGGCCTGGGCATTGGCGATGCCGGCGCAGTTGACGGCCACGCTGAGTGGGCCGAGTTCTTGTTCGGTTTGCGCGACCGCTGCATCCAGGGCGGCCCGCTCGGTGACGGTACCGCTCAAGGCCAAGGCGCGACGGCCCAGCGCCTGGATGCGCTCTACCGTGCTCGCAATGCCGGGGCTGCCCGGAAGATCAAAGCAGGCTACATCCGCGCCGGCTTCGGCGAGCCCGACGGCGATAGCTTGGCCAATGCCGCTGCCGGCGCCGGTGACAAAGGCCACTTGGCCCTGAAGACTAAAAAGTTGCATGAATAACTCCAATTTTTGAAATCACAGTAGACCCCTTGTGGGAGGGGCGGTGCGACGATTCGACTTGCTCCCGATGGCAGTGATTCAGTGACAGATGCATCTACTGACACTCCCTCATCGGGGGCAAGTCGAATCGTCGCACCGCCCCTCCCACAGTTGGATCTTTGCAGGTCTTTGGTTATGCGGTGGCCATCTCCATCACCGACACCGGGGTGGCCTCGCCACGCTCCAGAATCCCCATCTGCCGTCCCCGGCTCATCACCATCACCCGATGGGACAACCCCAGCACTTCATCCAGGTCGGAACTGACCACAATCACCGCCATACCCTTGGCTGCCAGATCCGCGATCACTTCATAAATCGCCGCCCGTGCACCCACGTCGATGCCGCGTGTCGGCTCATCGAGGATGAACACCTTGGGGTTGCGCGCCAGCCACTTGGCAATGATCACCTTCTGCTGGTTACCGCCCGACAGGCTGGAAATCCGCGACTGCGGCGCACCTTTCACCCCCAGTCGCGCCGCCGCCGCGCGCGCGAATTCGCGCAGCGGGGCAGGGAACACCCAGCCGCGTTTATCCAGCAGGTCGGTGTTGCCGTAGATCAGGTTGTCTTCGATACGGTGCTCCACCACCACGCCTTGCTGCTTGCGGTCTTCGGGCACCAGCACCACGCCGGCCTGGATCGCCTCGAAGGGCGAGCGCAACTGACGGATCTCACCATCCAGCAGCATATGCCCCTGGATGTTCTGGGCCGCGCCGGCAATGGTACGCACCAGCTCGGTTCGCCCGGCGCCGACCACCCCGGCAATGCCGAATACCTCGCCGGCACGCACGCTGAAGTCGATGCCGTGCAAGGCAAACTCACGGCAGCTCAAATCCTTGACCTGCAACATCACTTGGTCCTGCGGCGCCTGCAACGCAGGGAATATTCGCTCCAGGCTGCGCCCGACCATCTGCTCCACCAACTCACGCACCGGCACTTGGGCCGTGGCGTGCAAAGCGATCTGCCGGCCGTCGCGCAGCACCAGCACGCGGTCGGCGATGCGTGCGATTTCTTCCAGGCGATGGCTGATATAGATAAACGACACGCCCTCGGCCTTGAGCCGTTCCACCTGCTTGAACAGCAGCTCGGTTTCCTCGCCACCCAATGCGGCGGTGGGTTCATCGAGGATCAACAGGCTGGCCTTCAGCGTCAGCGCCTTGGCGATTTCCACCAGTTGCTGGGCCGCCACGCTCAGGCCTTCGACCTTGCGCGAGGCGGGCACCTTGAGGCCCAGGCGTTCGAGTTGGATCTGCGCCTGGGCCTCCATGTACTCGCGGTCCACTCGTCCACGACGCATGGGCAGGCGGCCGACGAAGATGTTCTCGGCGATCGACAGTTGCGGCAGCAGGCGGATTTCCTGGTGGATCAGGCCGATCCCGGCACCCAGCGCGGCCCCCGGTGAAGCCGGCGCGTAGGGCGCGCCGAGCCAGGTCATGCTGCCCCCGGCTTCGGGTTGCACCAGCCCGGCGATGATCGACGACAAGGTCGACTTGCCCGCGCCGTTCTCACCGAGCAGGGCCAATACCTCGCCGGGGCGAATGTCCACGTTGACCTGCGACAACACCTGCACCGGCCCGTAGGCCTTGCTGATGTTGCGCAGGCACAGCACCGCGTCGGATCGAGCGGTGTCCACGGCTGCTGCTTGCATGACGACCTCCAAGGCTTACGGGTGCTGTTGCAGGAACGGCGCGACGTTTTCTTTAGTGGTCAGCACGGTGGGCAACAGTTGCTCCTTGGGCAGGGTCTTGCCGGCTTTGAGGTCGATGGCCGAGGCCACGGCCAGGCGCCCCATTTTCTGCGTCTGCTGGGTCATGGTCGCGTTCAGCACACCGCTTTGCACGGCCTTGAGCCCGGCCACGTCGCCGTCGAAACCGACCACGACCACCTTGTGATCGAGGTTGCCGACTTTCACCGCCTGGGCGGCACCCAGCGCCATGGCATCGGCGCGGCCGAAGAATACGGTGATGTTCGGGTCACGCTGGAGCAGGTCCTGGGCCACGGCGAAGCCTTTGTCCTGGGTCCATTCGGCCGGTTGCTGGGCGACGACCTTGAGGTCCGGGAAGGCTTTCAGGCCCTCTTCAAAGCCTTTGGCGCGATCATTCTCGGGGGTGGTACCGATCTGGCCTTGCAGGATCGCGATGCGGCCCTTGCCGTCAGTGATCTTGCCCACGTACTCGGCCAGGGTCTTGGCGCCGGCCACGCTGTCGCTGGCGATAAAGGTGTCGCCTGGTGCGTCGGGGGCGTTGCGGTCCACGGCGATCACCGGGATGCCCGCGGCCTTGGCGGCTTTCACCGGCACACCGGCAGCAGTGGCACCGGCCGGGATGTAGATCAGCACATCGATCTGGCGGGTGATCAGGTCTTCAATCTGGCTGACCTGGGTGGAGGAGTTGCCCTGGGCGTCCACGGTGATCACCTTGACCCCCTTGGCTTTTCCCTCGGCTTCCACCGATTGCTTGATCTGGTTGAAGAAGTCGGCCTGCAGGTTGGCCACGGCCAGGCCGATGGTCAAATCCTTGGCCCAGGTGGTGCCGGCAGCGGTGAGGGTGGCGGCGGCGAGAGCGGTGGCCAACAGCAATTTCTTGGGGCTGAACATGTCGGTGACTCCTGGTTTTATTGTTGGAGGGTGTCAACTGTCGAACAGGTTTAACGGGCAGTGCTGGAGCGGCGTCGCAGGGTGTCGATGGTGACGGCGAGGGCGATGACCACACCGATCACCACTTGTTGAATAAAGGGTGAAACCCCCAGCAGGTTGAGGCCATTGCGCAATACGCCAATGATCAGCACGCCCACCAGGGTGCCGCCGATGCTGCCGACGCCGCCACTGAGGCTGGCGCCGCCAATCACCACGGCGGCGATGGCGTCCAGTTCCAGGCTCAGCCCGGCGCTTGGTTGCGAGGAGTCCAGGCGCGCGGCCAGGGTCACCGCGGCGATGCCGGCCAGCGCACCGCTGATGGCGTACACCCACAAGGTAATCGCCCGCACCTTGATGCCCGACAACCGCGCCACTTCCGGGCTGCCGCCCATGGCGTAGAGGTTACGGCCACCGGCACGAAAGCGCAGGAACACCCAGGCCGCCACCAGCATCACCAGGAACAGGCCCACGGTGGCCGAGAGGAAACCAAAGTGGCGCACTGTGGCCAGGCTGGTGAACCAGTCCGGGTAGCCGACGATCTGCCGGCCTTCGGTGAGGATATTCGCCAGGCCGCGGGCCACCGACATCATGGTCAGCGTGGCAATAAAGGGGGGCAGCTTGGCGTAGGTGATCAACGCGCCGGAGACCAGCCCGGCGAGCATACCGCTGGCAATCGAGATCGGAATCGCAAAGCCCAGCGGCACCGCCTGATCCTGATACAGCCAGCCGAGCATCATCATCGAGAACGCAAGCACCGAGCCGACCGACAGGTCGATGCCGCCGATCACGATCACCGCCGTCATGCCGATCGCCAGGATGCCCAGCACCGTGACCTGATCGAGGATGTTCAGGCCATTGCGCAACGAGAAGAAGTATTCGGAACTGAAGGAGAAGACCAGCACCAGCAACACCAGCCCGATCAACGGACCGCCGATATTGCTGGGCAGCAGTTTGACAATTCGTGGGCGAGGTGGCGGCTTGAGTTCGGCCGGGTGCTGGACAATAGCTTTGGCGTCCACAGTGTTCTCCTGAGTTATTTTTTTTGGAGTGCTTTCAGGCGTCGTGAATATTTATGCGTGCCTGACTGTTAATTCAGATTCCAGTGACACCGTGTCAAAGTCAAGCGCTTAATTTTTCTTGTATGCCGCTGATCCGGTGTTTTTGCCCGGCGAAAAGCCACGGGCTAGATAAGCCGGCGTGGGATTTTGGCCGTTTGTCCGAGGGATATTTCCGAGCTTTATTTGATTTTTCGGCGGTTCGCTTACTTGACCTGCCAGAGGATCGGCGTCTAAATAGAAATATATTGTCACTGCTGAATAAATATTCAAACACAGCCTTGGACACTTTCACCCCGCGTGGTCAGCCTCAAAGGAGCCGCTGCATGAATGCCTTCCAGTACGACGCCCACCAGATCAAGGAACAGGCCCGCCTGATCCGTCGCCATGTGATCCGCCTGAATGCCGACTCACCGGCCGGCGGCCACACCGGGGCGGACCTTTCCGAAACCGACATCCTCGCCACCCTGTATTTCCGCATCCTCAACACCGGCCCGGAACGCACCGAAGACCCCGAACGCGATATTTATATCCAGAGCAAGGGCCACGGTGTGGGCGGTTTGTACTGCTGCCTGGCGCAGGCGGGCTACATCCCCACCGAGTGGCTGCCCACCTACCAGCACTTCAACTCGCACCTGCCCGGCCACCCGGTACGCCAGAAAACCCCCGGCATCGAACTGAACACCGGCGCCCTCGGCCACGGTTTGCCGGTGGCGGTCGGGCTGGCCTTGGCGGCGAAGATGTCCGGCAGCAAAAAACGCATCTACGTGCTGACCGGTGACGGCGAACTGGCCGAAGGCTCCAACTGGGAAGCGGCGATGGCGGCGGCCAAGTACGGCCTGGATAACCTGTTTGTGATCGTCGACAAGAACAAGCTGCAGCTGGCGGGGTTGACCGCCGAGATCATGCCGCTGGACCCGCTGGACGTGAAATGGGCGGCCTTCGGCTTCCGCGTCAGCGAGTGCGACGGTAACGACGTCGGCCAATTGATCGAAGCCCTGGAAACCATGCAGACCAAGACCGGCGCGCCCCAGGTGCTGATCGCCCACACCATTAAAGGCAAGGGCGTGTCGTTTATCGAAGCCCGCCCCGAATGGCACCACCGCGTGCCCAAGGGTGATGAAATCAACGCAGCACTGGAGGAGTTGAACCATGGCGAGTGAACATTTGGCGAGCGTCATGGTGGAAGCGTTTATCGCTGCCGTCGAGGCCGGGCTGGACGTAGTGCCGGTGGTCAGCGACTCCACCTCCACGGCCAAGATCGGCCCGTTTGCCCAGCGCTTTCCCGAGCGCCTGATCAATGTCGGCATTGCCGAGCAATCCTTGGTCAGCGTCGCGGCGGGCCTGGCCCTGGGGGGCAAGATCGCCGCCACCTGCAACGCGGCGCCGTTCCTGATCTCGCGGGCCAATGAGCAGATCAAGGTGGACGTTTGCTACAACCAGGCCAACGTGAAGATGTTCGGCCTGAATGCCGGCACCAGTTATGGCCCGCTCGCCAGCACCCACCACAGCCTCGACGATATTTCGGTGATGCGCGGGTTTGGCAATGTGCAGATCTTCGCCCCGGCCGATGCCGTCGAGTGCCGCCAGATCATCGATTACGCGCTGCGCTACCACGGCCCGGTGTATATCCGCCTCGACGGCAAAGCCTTGCCCGACGTGCACGGCGCCGACTATCAGTTTGTGCCCGGTCAGGTAGACATCCTGCGCCAGGGCGCCGATGTGAGCATCGTGGCCCTGGGCTCGGTGGTGCATGAAGCGGTGGATGCAGCGGCATTGCTGGCGGAGCAGGGCATCCAGGCGCAGGTGATCAACCTGTCGTCGATCCGGCCCTTGCAGCGTGATGTGTTGCTCAGCGCCTTGAGCGGCACCCGCGCGGTCATCAGCGTGGAAGAACACAACATCAATGGCGGCGTCGGCAGCCTGGTCGCCGAAGTGCTGGCCGAAGCCGGGTTGGGCATTGCCCTGATCCGCCTGGGTATCGGCGATGGCGAGTACGCCGCCGCCGGTGCCCGCGAACCGACCCGCGCCTTGCATAACATCGACGCGGCTGGGATCGTGGCGGCTGCCACTCGGTTGCGGTGAACTCAATGAATAACAACACCCCGCTGATCCTTGCGATAGATGAAGGCACCAGCAACGCCAAGGCAGTCCTGGTCAACGAACTTGGCCAGGTAATAGCGCGCGGTTCGCGGCCCTTGAGCATCCGCCATCCCCAGGCCGGGTTTTCCGAGCAGGACCCGTCGCTGATCTGGCAAAACACATTGGCGGCGATTGAAGAATGCCTGGCCCAGGTGGATCGTCCGATCACTGCGCTCGCGATCAGCAACCAGCGTGAATCGGTGGTGGCTTGGGATAGGCATACCGGTGAACCATTGTCGCCGTGCATCAGTTGGCAATGCCGACGCTCTACGGCGTTGTGCACGCAACTGCATGAGCAGGGCCATGAAGCGCTGATCCTGGCAAAGACCGGGCTGGCGTTGGACCCGATGTTCTCGGCGGGCAAATTCCGCTGGATTCTCGATCACCTTGAGGATGGCCACGCCCGCGCTGCTGCGGGCGATATCTGCCTGGGCACGGTCGACAGCTGGCTGTTGTGGCAACTCAGCGGCGGCCAGGTGTTTGCCACCGACTATTCCAACGCCGCGCGCACCCAACTGTTCAACCTACATACCTGTGCCTGGGATCCTGAGCTTTTGGCGCTGTTCGGCATTCCTGCTGCGGCCCTGGCACCGATCCAGCCGAGCGCCGGGTTCTTCGCCGAAACGGTCGCCGTGGGCGGCTTGCCCGCCGGTATCCCGGTGATGTCGATGATCGGCGATTCCCATGCGGCGCTGTACGGGCAGGGCGGTTTTGCGCCGGGGTTGGTCAAGGCCACCCTCGGCACCGGTTCGTCCTTGATGACGCCCATGAGTGGGCCGATTGCCTCCACCCATGGCCTGTCGACCACCCTGGCCTGGCATGACGGCAGCCAACCCACCTTCGGCATGGAAGGCAATATCGTCCATACCGGCGCTGCCGTGCAGTGGGCGTCGCGCCTGGTGGCCGGGGAGTCCCTGGACGCCTTGACCGAACAGGCCGCGCAACTGCCGGATAACGGCGGCGTGTACTTTGTACCGGCGCTGTCCGGCCTCGGCGCACCGCACTGGAAGGCCGACGCCCGTGGGCTGATCTGCGGGTTGACCGAAGCCACGTCCGGCGCGCACATCCTGCGCGCGTCGCTGGAATCCATCGGCTATCAGATTCGCGATGTGTTCGAAGCCATGCAGCAAGACATCGGCAGCCCGCTCAAGGAACTGTGGGTGGATGGCGGCGCCACGCGCAACCGCTGGCTGATGCAGTTCCTCGCCAACCTGCTGCAACGCCCGGTGGTGCGCAGCCTGTCGCCGGAGGTGTCGGCATTGGGCGCAGCGCACCTGGCGGGACGAGCGTTGGGGCTGTGGGCGAGTGATACGGCGCTGGGGCAGTTGGAGCGCCAGCGCGAGCGCTTTGAGCCGCAGGAGGATCCGGCGATGGCCGGGCGCTACGCAGAGTGGAAAAAGGCTCTGGCCCGCACACTCTTCTAACGTCATATGCAAACCAACTGTGGGAGGGGCGGTGCAAGCCTTCAAGGCCGCCAGGTCTGTACATCCTTGGCATCCACCGCCTTCGGCAACAACCCCGCCTTGAAGAATGCATCGGCAGGGTGATCAGCGTGGAGGATTTCTGGTGACCGATGCGCACGGTTTCCTGGCCCCGCGCGCCGAATAGGTTCGGTGGTGTGACTCAGTCCACGCAGATCGCTCGGCCGAGCTTGCCTTTCTCCACCGTCGCCGAGCAGCCGAAGTGGCCGTTATCCACCTGGCACGCGCCGGTCACAGGGCCGTTGCCGGACTGGGTGGTGACACTGGTCTGGCACTCGCCTTCACACTGGCTCGAATCGGTACATGCCTTGCCCGCATCCTTGTACGGCGTGATGCATTTCCAGCTCTGCAGCTTGCCGACTTGCTTCATGGTACCGCCGCCTGCCAGGCAGGTGGACGCCGCAGCGTCCTGGGCGGGTGGGGTCGTGGTACAGGCCGATACCAGCAGTAAAGCGGCCAGGCCAATCATCAATTTCATGCAAAAGTCCTCGTGGAGTAAGCGCAGCGGTGCAGTGTACGGGCATATGGACTACTTTGATTGACGAGCGATCCCTAACCGGTAATGACTCATGCGCACGTTATGGAAGCGGTATGTGGCCCTGCTGGAAAACGACCTGAGCACGCAGATCTTCGACAACGTCAAAAACCTGCTGGTGTGCGCGCTGTTGTTTGCGGCGGGCACCAATACCCTCGTGGGGCAGCAGGACCTGTTTATCGGGGTGTTTGCTTCCAGCGTGGCGGGGTGGGGACTGATCATTCTGTCGACAGTGCTGATGCTGTTGAACGTCAGCGATGGCATTCGCCGGTTGGCCAAGCTGCGTTATCACCTGGCCTTGCAGCTGTTGCTGATCCTGGTTTATCTGGTGGTGGCCGAGCGGGTGGTGGAGATTGTGTGGGGCTTCCGCGCCCATTGAAGTATCCTCCGCACCCCGCTTTCCACCGATTCAAAGACAGATGACAGGACAAGACATGCAGGCGCTGCTGGAGTCGATCCTCGACGAAGTGCGCCCCCTGATCGGCCTCGGCAAAGTCGCCGACTACATTCCCGCGCTGGCCGATGTACCGGCCAACCAGCTGGGCATCGCGGTGTACGGCAATGACGGCTCGGCCTACCGCGCCGGTGACGCCGATACGCTGTTCTCGGTGCAGAGCATTTCCAAGGTGTTCAGCCTGGTGCAGGCCATCGACCACGGCGGTGAAACCATCTGGGAACGCCTGGGGCACGAGCCTTCGGGGCAACCGTTCAACTCGTTGGTGCAACTGGAATTCGAACGCGGCCGCCCGCGTAACCCCTTCATCAATGCCGGCGCGCTGGTGATCTGCGACATCAACCAATCACGCTTTGCCGTGCCGATCCTGTCGATGCGCGACTTCGTGCGGCGCCTGTCGGGCAACCCGCAGATCCTGGTCAACAGCGTCGTCGCCGACTCCGAAGCCCAGCACGGCGCACGCAATGCGGCCATGGCCTACCTGATGAAGTCCTTCGGCAACTTCCACAACGAAGTGGATGCGGTGCTGCACAGCTACTTCAACTACTGCGCCCTGCAGATGAGCTGCCTGGACCTGGCCAAGGCGTTCAGCTTCCTGGCCAACGAGGGCACCAGTGCCCACAGCGGCGAACAGATCCTTACCGCGCGGCAGACCAAGCAAGTCAACTCGATCATGGCCACCAGCGGGCTGTATGACGAGGCGGGCAATTTTGCCTATCGCGTGGGCTTGCCGGGCAAGAGCGGTGTGGGCGGCGGCATTGTCGCGGTGGTGCCGGGGCAGTTTACGGTGTGCGTGTGGTCGCCGGAGTTGAACGCGGCGGGCAACTCGCTGGCGGGGATCAAGGCGTTGGAGTTGTTGAGTGAGCGGATTGGGTGGTCGGTGTTTTGAGATCGTTCCCACGCGCATGGGAACGATCATCTGAGTGTCATGCCGCTGGATGGGCGTCATCCAATGCTTTGTCCACCAACAGTTGCACACCTTCCAGCATTCGGCAGATGCCCAACGCTACATTGCGTTGCGTACCGTCGACTTCAAAGGCCAGGTGAGTGGCGATGTCGGTGATGGAGGATAGATCCTGGGACGCGTTGACCAGCAGGGTTTCCGTGCCCAGGTTGGGGCGCACGGTGAAGAGTTTTTCTGGGGGATTGGGGCTGTCTTTAATCATGGTGAAGCTCCGTCGACAAGTGGAGCCGCCAGCGTTCGCGGTCAAACGAAGAGGGTGGCAGCTGTACGCGGGTTGACCGACCGGTTGTCAACGAACCCGGCATACCCGAAGGTATCCCGCGCACAACTGCCGCGACACGATACCTCAGGCACAAAAAAAACGCCTGGGATAGGTGCAGGGCGTAGCAGCTCGTTAACAAGGTCGGACGGTCAAATCCGGCCGCTGAATTGGCAGCGACGGCGGAGAGGTTAGTCAGGGAAGTTCCGAGCGACAACCTGAAACAGTCGTGGGATAAGTCCTAGGGGGCTCATGGCCAGACGCTACATCCTGTGGCGAGGAAGCAAGCTCCCTCGCCACAAACGGCTAGTCAGCATCCTTTTTTGCGTGACTTCGACCACGGCAAAATCATGCCCACCTCCTGCTGGTATCGCCGATACCGCTCTCCAAACAATGCCACCAGATCCTTTTCTTCAAAGCCGGCGCCAATGAAGAGGTAAACCGTCATTCCTGTCGCAAATAGCAGGTGCCCGGCCGTCATGTACGGCGTTGCCCAAAAGGCGATCAGGAAGCCCAGGTACAGCGGGTGGCGCACGATCGTGTAGAACAGTGGTGTTGTGAAGACGGGGGCTTTCTGTGCAGTGTCGCGCCAACGGTCAAAGGCTTGCTTGAGTCCGAACAGCTCGAAGTGATTGATCAGGAAGGTCGACAGTAGCGCGATACCCCAGCCCATCCAGAACAAGCCGATCAACAGGGCCTTGGCCCAGGTCCCTTCGACCTCCCACACCGTGAGCGTGATGGGTTGCCATAGCCAGAAGATCAACCCAAGCACCAGGCTGCTGAGCAGTACATACGTGGAACGTTCAACCGGCGCAGGCATGAATGCCGCCAGCCACTGCTTGAAGCCTTTGCGCGCCATGGCCGTGTGCTGGACACCGAACAGCAGGATCAGCGCGCAGTTGATCAGCACGGCGACTGGCCAAGCGAGGAGGGGGCCATCGTTGATGTTCTTGGGCACCGCCACGCTGCCGACGAAGCCGATCAAATATAAGCACGTGAACAGGAACGCAAAATAGCAGCAGGTGCTGTACACCAGCCCGATGACACGGGCAGTGCGAGTGTTGTCGAGTTGCATGAGCATGCCTTTCCCACAGGATGAATAGACAGCAAACCCGCAGGTCAGCCAGTCCATGGCTAAGCCTAGCGGGTTTTGCGTACCAAAGGACCTGTGAGGGATAACGGGTTTCAGCGCCCCTGCAATTAGGACTCAGCTGATATTGAGCCGATCCAACAAGCTGTACCAAGCCACCCCCGCACCAATGTAAAACCGCTGCAACCCGTGCATCGGCAAGCGTTGCAGCGGCGTGACCGGGTAGGAAAATTCAGCCTGGCTGTTGCACAACCGCCCGGCCAGTTGCTGCCCCAGGCTGGTACATAATGCGATACCGCGGCCATTGCAGCCCAGCGCCAAGGTCAGCCCCGGTGCCGGTTCGTGGACATGGGGCATGAAGTTCCGTGTGATTGCGATACGCCCGGCCCAGCGGTACTCAAACTCCAGCGGGCCCAATTGCGGAAAGAGCAGTGCCAGGGATCGCTCCAGGTGGGCAAAATCGGCCGGTGACGTGGGGTCGTTGAACAACCCGCGTCCGCCCATCAGTAAGCGTCCATGACTGTCTTTGCGAAAGTACAGCAGCAGCCGTTGTGCGGTGGACACGGTTTCCTGTCCCGGCAGGATGTTCTCTGCCGCTCGCCCACGCAGCGGTTTGGTGGCGACGATAAAACTGTTCGCCGCAAGGATGCTCTGCGCCATGCCCGGCCACAGGCTGCCGCTGTAGCCATTGGTGGCCAGCACCACTTGATCGGCCATCACCTGCGCACCACCAGCGGTCTGCAGTTGCCATCCCGGGCCCTGGCGCTGTAACCCTGTCACTGCGCTGTGACCGTGAATCCGAACACCCGCCGCCAACGCCGCGCCGACCAGCCCACGGGCATACGCCAGCGGCTGAATCGCCCCGGCGCGGCCATCCAGCCAGCCGCCGGCGAATGCCTCACTGCCCATGCGCGATGCCACCGCCACCGCATCCAGGCGCTGCACCGGCACGCCGCGCCGCGCCCATTGCTCGGCTCGCGCATGCAGGCCGGCCACGCCCTTTTGAGTGTACGACACCTGCATCCAGCCTTTGCGCACCGGCGCGCAATCAATGCCGTGCCTGTCGATCAACGTGAACACCAGGTCCGCCGAGTTCGACACTGTCGAGATCAACGGCTCGGCCTGCTCCGGCCCATACATCTGCACCAGTTGCTCCGGGTCGTACTTGAGCGTCGGGTTGACCTGCCCACCATTGCGTCCCGATGCGCCCCAGCCGGGCTCATTGGCTTCCAGCACGCACACGCTGACCCCGCGTTCGGCCAGATGCAGGGCTGTCGACAGGCCGGTATACCCTGCGCCGACAATCGCCACATCCACTTTCACCGACTCACCCAGCGCAGGCGTCGGCACCACGGAGGGCGCCGTCGCCGACCACAATGATTTCATGACAGGCTCCGCGTATTGCCAGTGGGGTGCAGCACGCGCCGCAGGAAGTCCTGGGTACGTGCATGCTGTGGATCGCCCAGCACCTGCTCGGCCGGGCCGCTCTCGACGATGTGCCCGCCATGCAGGAAGCACACGCGGTCGGCCACTTCGCGGGCAAAGCCCATTTCGTGGGTGACCACGATCATGGTCATGCCTTCGTCGGCCAGGGTGCGCATTACCGCCAGGACATCGCCCACCAGTTCCGGGTCGAGGGCCGAGGTGGGTTCGTCGAACAGCATGGCTTCAGGTTTCATCGCCAGAGCGCGGGCGATGGCTACGCGTTGCTGCTGGCCGCCGGAGAGCTGTTCGGGGTAGGCGTCGACCTTGGCGCTCAGGCCCACCTTGTCCAGCAACACGAGGGCCTCTTCGCGGGCCTGCTTGAGCGGTTCGCCTTTGACGTACACCGGACCTTCCATCACGTTTTCCAGCACGGTGCGGTGGGGGAACAGGTTGAAGCGCTGAAACACCATGCCCATGCGGCTGCGCAACACGTGCACGGTTTTGCTGCCGCGTTGCACGGTTTCGCCGAACACGTTGATGTGGCCGCCATCGTAGGCTTCCAGCGCGTTGATGCAGCGCAGCAGGGTGGATTTGCCCGAGCCCGAGGGGCCGATCAGGCACACCACTTCGCCCTTGGCCACGTCGAGGTCGACGCCGTGCAGGACGCGGTGGCTGCCGTAATGTTTTTGCAACTGACGAATCTCGATCATGCTTTTTTCCTCCGCCCCAAGTGCTGCTCCATACGACGCAGGCCATACACCAGCGGCAGGCTCATCAGCAGGTAGAGCAGGGCGACCAGGGTGTAGACGGTCATGTTCTGGAAGGTCGACGAGGCGATCAGTTGGCCTTGGCGGGTCATCTCGGCGACGGTGATGGTGGACACCAGGGACGAATCCTTGAGCATCATTACCAGGGTGTTGCCGTAGGGCGGCAGGGCGATGCGAAACGCCTGGGGCAGGATCACCCGGCGCATCATCAGCGCCGAGCGCATGCCCAGGGCTTCGGCGGCTTCACGCTGCCCCTGTTCCACGGCGATGATGCCGGTGCGGAAGTTCTCGGCCTGGTATGCCGAGTAGGCGATGCCCATGCCGATCACCCCGGCGTAGAACGCCGTGAGGTGTACGCCCATGTCCGGCAGCACGAAGTAGATGTAGAACAGCTGCACGATGATCGGCAGGCCACGGATCACGTTGATGATGGTGCTGGCCACCCATGACAGCGTGCGAATCGGCGACAGCTTGAGCAGCGCCAGCACCAGGCCGATCGCACTGCTGAGCAGGAACGACAGCGCGGTGATCTGGATCGTCACCCAGGCGCCCTGCAGCAGAATCGGCAGGAAGTCCTGGGCGTTTTGCAGGAACTCGGCCGGGTTCATGGGCGCACCTGGGTATCAAGTCCCCACTTCTTGAGGATGCTGTCCAGGGTGCCGTCGGCCTTGATGCTGGCGATGGCGGTGTTCAGGCGCCCGAGGGTTTGCGCATCGCCTTTGCGTACCACCAGGCAGACTTCGCCGACGTTGGTGGGCTGGTAGTCGGGGGCGAGCTTCACGCCTTTGAACAGTTTCTGGCGAATCTGGTAGGCCACCACCGGCTGGTCGCCGACCGCCGCCTTGATGCGCCCCAGGGACAGGTCGCGGACCATCTCGCCGATGGAGTCATAGGTGCGGATCTCCTTGAAGATCCCCAGCTTGTTCAGTTGGTCGTAGAACACCGTGCCGGCCTGTACGCCGACCACCTGATCCTTGAGCGGCGTGAGGTCGGGGTAGGCGGCGCTGTCGTCGGCATTGATGATCAGGCCCTCACCGTAGGCGTACACCGGGGCGCTGAAGTCGACGACCTTGGTGCGCTCTTCGGTCTTGAGCATGCCGGCGGAAATGAAGTCGAGCTTGCCGGAGGTGAGGGAGGGGATCAGCGCGGCGAAGTTGGTCTGTTCGATCTGGCTGGTAAAGCCGCCGGCCTTGCCCACGGCCTCGGCGACGTCGACCATCACGCCCTGGATGCTGTTGGTCTTGATATCGAGGAAGGTGAACGGCGACCCACTGGCGGTTGCACCGACTTTGTACGTGGACGCACTTTCTGCGTGCGCGGTGCTGACGCAGAGTGTGGCGCACACACCGAAGGCAAGGCGGCGAAACAAGGGCGAAAGACTGTTCATCGGGCTACTCCAGAAGGAAAACGGAAAGTCAGTACCGCGAGCGGTTGCCGATGAAATCGCAAGCTCTGTGCCATTTCGATTCAAATAAATCGAATTACGCTATATAAAATCGAAAAAATGAACCATTCGTATCGATATGCGATATTTTATGGTCTATTTTTGTTATTTGGGGTAGTAATATCGCCACGCCTGACCCACTTGATCGCGAGTCCTCCATGTCCGAAGAACGCAACAGTCTGCACAACCAATCCCTGGAAAAAGGCCTGTCGGTGCTCAAGGCATTCAGCGCCCAGCGCCGCAGCATGAGCCTTGCAGAGGTGGCCGAGGCCGCTGGCATGACCAAAAGCTCGGCCCAGCGCATGGTGTTTACCCTCGAAAGCCTGGGTTACCTTCGGAAACACTCCCGCACACGGCATTACCAACTCACCCCCCGGGTGCTGGAGTTGGGGTTCAGCTACCTGGATGCGCATTCACTGATCGAGGTGGCCAACCCGTTTCTGTCGGAACTGACCCGGCTGACCGGCGAGACCTCGTGCCTGACCGAGCCGGCGGGCTACGACATGACCTATATCGCGCGCTTTGTCAGCGCGGGTTTTGTACCGGTGCATATGCCGATCGGCTCGCGGGTGCCGATGTACTGTACGGCGTCGGGGAGGGCGTATTTGAGTGCATTGCCGCAGGAGGAGGCGTTGGCGCTGATCGAGCACAGCCAGCGGGTGGCACACACTAGCCAGACGTTGACGGACGTGGCGGGCATTCTGGAATCGTTGCAGCAGGTGCGCGAGCAGGGCTATGCGGTGAATGCCCAGGAGCTGTTCCTCGGCGACATGACCATCGGCGCGCCGGTGCTGGGCGCCAATGGCCGGCCGGTGGCGGCGGTGCATGTGGTGGCGCCGACCAGTCGGTGGAGCAGGGCGGATGCGGAGAAGCAGCTGGCGCCGGCGCTGTTGCAGTGCTCCAGGGCACTGAGCAACTCGGCGCGGAACCTGGAATAACCGGCAATGTAGATGCAAATGTGGGAGGGGGCCGGCCGCCGATGGCAGCGTGTCAGCGAGCAACTGCTTGCCGATCCACCGCTATCGGGGGCAAGCCCCCTCCCACATTCTGTTCGGTTCGCTATGGCCTGTCAGGCCACCGCATCCCAGGCCCGATCACCGTTCTCGTCTTTAATGCGAGTTGGCAGGCCCATTACGTCCAATGCCTTGAGGAACGGCTCAGCCGGCAGTTCCTCGACGTTGGCCATGTGTTTCACATCCCACTCGCCACGGGCTACCAGCAGCGCGGCGGCTACCGGTGGAACACCTGCGGTGTAGGAGATGCCCTGGCTGTCGGTTTCTACGTAGGCTTCTTCGTGATCCGCTACGTTGTAGATGAACATCTCGCGCGGCTGGCCGTCCTTGGTGCCTTTGACCAGGTCGCCGATGCAGGTCTTGCCGGTGTAGCCCGGGGCGAGCGAAGACGGGTCGGGCAGTACTGCCTTGACGACTTTCAACGGCACCACTTCCAGGCCTTCGGCGGTGGTGACCGGCTTCTCGGAGAGCAGGCCGAGGTTTTTCAGCACGGTGAACACGTTGATGTAGTGTTCGCCGAAGCTCATCCAGAAACGCACGTTGGGCACGTCGAGGTTTTTCGACAGCGAGTGCACTTCATCGTGGCCGGTGAGGTAGAGGTTCTGCGAACCCACGACCGGCAGGTCGTCGGTGCGTTTGACTTCGAACATGGTGTTGCTGGTCCACTGGCTGTTCTGCCAGCTCCACACCTGCCCGGTGAATTCGCGGAAGTTGATTTCCGGATCGAAATTGGTGGCGAAGTATTTGCCATGGGAGCCGGCATTGACGTCGAGGATGTCGATCGAATCAATGCGGTCGAAATGCTGTTGCTGCGCCAGCGCGGCATACGCGTTGACGACACCCGGGTCGAAGCCCACGCCAAGGATGGCGGTGATGTTCTTCTGTTTGCACTCTCCCAGGTGGTTCCATTCGTAGTTGCCGTACCACGGCGGGGTCTCGCAGACCTTGCCCGGCTCTTCGTGGATGGCGGTGTCGAGGTACGCAACGCCCGTGTCGATGCAGGCACGCAGTACCGACATGTTGAGGAACGCGGAACCCACGTTGATGACGATCTGCGATTCAGTCTCGCGGATCAGGGCCTTGGTCGCTTCCACGTCCAGGGCGTTCAGCGCGAAGGCTTGGATGTCGGCGGGAACCTTGAGGCTACCCTTGGCCTTGACGCTGTCGATGATGGCCTGGCATTTGGAGATGTTGCGCGACGCGATAGCAATACGACCGAGTTCGTCGTTGTGCTGCGCGCACTTGTGGGCCACCACCTTGGCGACACCTCCTGCACCAATGATAAGAACGTTCTTTTTCAATTGCTTTATTTCTCCTATATCCGCCAGCTTACGAAAGGCTGGACAGGTAGTCGTCGTAACCAAATTCACGAACCACTTCGACTGTACCGTCGAGTTGTTTCACTACGATGGACGGCATTTTCAGGCCGTTGAACCAATTTTTCTTGACCATGGTGTAGCCCGCGGTGTCGATGAACGACAGCCGATCGCCGATGGCCAGCGGACGATCAAATTGATACTCGCCGAAGATGTCCCCGGCCAGGCAGGATTTGCCGCACACCATGTAGGTGTGTTCACCCTCGCTCGGCGCCAGCTTGGCGTTGAGGCGGTAGATCAGCAGATCCAGCAGGTGAGCTTCGATGGAGCTGTCCACGACGGCGAGGTGTTTGCCGTTGTAGAGGGTGTCGAGCACGGTGACTTCCAGGGAAGCGCTGTTGGTGATCGCCGCTTCGCCGGGTTCCAGGTAGACCTGCACGTCGTACTTCTGCGAGAACGCCTTGAGACGCTGGCAGAAGGCGTCGATGGCATAGCCTTCACCGGTGAAGTGGATGCCGCCGCCGAGGCTGACCCAGTTGACCTTGTGCAGCAGCGCGCCGAAGCGTTCTTCGATGGTGTTCAGCATCTGGTCGAACAGGTTGAAGTCGCCGTTCTCGCAGTTGTTGTGGAACATGAAGCCGGAGATCTGTTCGATCACGCCTTCGATCTTCACCGGGTCCCATTCGCCCAGGCGGCTGAACGGACGCGCCGGGTCGGCCAGCAGGTAGTCGGAGCTGCTCACCTGCGGGTTGACGCGCAGGCCGCGGGTCTTGCCTTCGCTGCGTTCGGCAAAACGCTGCAGCTGGCTGATGGAGTTGAAGATGATCTTGTCGCAGTTATCAAGCATCTCTTCGATTTCGTCGTCGGCCCAGGCCACGCTGTAGGCGTGCGCCTCACCTTCGAACTTCTGGCGACCGAGCTTCAACTCATACAGCGACGACGAGGTAGTGCCGTCCATGTATTCCTGCATCAGGTCGAACACCGACCAGGTGGCAAAGCACTTGAGCGCCAGCAGGGCCTTGGCGCCGGACTGCTCGCGCACGTAAGCAATCTTCTGCATGTTGACCAGAAGCTTCTGTTTATCGATGAGGTAGTACGGCGTTTTGATCATTTTTGAGAGCCTGCGGTGGTGCCTGCCAAAAAAGGACACGCATTGTGCCCGCACTTGGATCGAATCGAAAGGTTAGCCGGCGGATTTTGCACGCCGGTTTTTCAAGCATAGCCCCGGAGTATGACTATCTAAGGATATGCACTGTCCCGGTGTGGGAGGGGGCTTGCTCCCGATAGCGGTGTGTCAGGCACCCTATTGGCGGGCTGATCCACCGCCATCGAGAGCAAGCCCCCTCCCACATTTTGGCCTGTGTGACTTTGCTTCACTGCCATCAAACCGTCATCTCCCCACCACCTTCCTGCCACATTCCGCCGTTACTGTCCTCGCCAATGAGATCGATCTCAAGCGAGTGACCATGACTGATTTGAAAGACGTCGCGCGACTGGCCGGCGTATCCCGCGCGACCGCCGCCCGCACTTTTGCCTCCCCCGACCAGGTGCGCCCGGCGACCCGTGAGCAGGTGTTCGCCGCCGCCCGTGAGTTGGGATTTAGGCCCAACCTGCTCGGGCGCCAACTGCGCCTGCAAACCACCCAGTTGATCGGCGTGGTAGTGCCCAACCTGCTCAACCCGGTGTTCGCCGAGCAGTTCCAGGCCATGGAGCGTGCCGCGCGGTTGCGTGGCTACAGCCTGGTGCTGGCGACCACCGACTACAGCAGCGAGCGCGAGTGCATTGTGGTGGAAGAACTGCTGCGCCAGCGCGTCGATGGCCTGGTGCTGACGGTCACCGATGCCGAAAGCAACAGCGTGCTCAGCAGCCTGAATACCGAAAAAACCCCGTTCGTGCTGGCCTATCACCAACCAAGCAACCCCAACTACAGCGCCGTGTCGGTGGACAACCGCGCGGGCATGGCCTTGGCCACGCGTTACCTGCTGGAGGCCGGTCATCGACGCATCAGCATGGTCGCCGGCCCCGCCTTGCAGTCCGACCGCGCACGCCTGCGCTACGCAGGTTATTGCGATGCGATGAAGGCACACGGCCTCAACAGCCGCGCGGTGATCGAAATGCCCGCGCATACCCAGGCCGACTTCGCCGCCATCCGGCCGTACCTCAACGGCCCCGACGCCCCCAGTGCGCTGGTGTGTTCCAACGATTTCCTGGCTATCAGCCTGATCGCCGAGCTGCGCCGCAATGCCTGGAATGTACCTGGGCAACTGTCGGTGATGGGCTTTGACGGCATCGCCCTCGGCACCCAGATGCACCCGACCTTGTGCAGCGTGGTGCAGCCCATCGCGCTGCTGGCCAGCACGGTGATCGACCAACTGCTGGCACAGATTGCCGGGAATGACCCGGTTTCCCATTGCCTGCCTTGCCATATCCGGCCGGGCGAAAGTACCCAACCGTTTGAGGAGTCCCTTGATGCGCGCATTCAGTAAAACCCTGGCAGCCGTGCTGCTGTGCGGTGTGGCCAGCCTGGCCCAGGCCGCCGACACGGCTATTTGCTACAACTGCCCGCCGGACTGGGCCGACTGGGGCACCCAGCTCAAGGCCATCGCCGCCGACACGGGTGTGCAGGTGCCGCTGGACAACAAGAACTCCGGCCAGTCCCTGGCGCAACTGGTGGCCGAAAAGGCCGCGCCGGTCGCGGACGTGGTGTATTACGGCGTGACCTTCGGCTTGCAGGCGCAAAAGGCCGGCGTGGTCGATGGCTACAAACCCAAGGGCTGGGAGCAGATCCCCGCCGGGTTGAAAGACCCCGCCGGCCAGTGGTTTGCGATCCACTCCGGCACCTTGGGCATCATGGTCAACGTCGATGCATTGGGTGGCCTGCCGGTGCCGCAAAGCTGGGCCGACCTGCTCAAGCCTGAATACAAAGGCATGGTCGGCTACCTGGACCCGTCCAGCGCCTTCGTCGGTTACGTCTCTGCCGTGGCGATCAACCGCGCAATGGGCGGCGACCTGGACAACTTTGCACCGGCCATCGACTACTTCCAGAAACTGGCGAAAAACGCGCCTATCGTGCCCAAGCAGACCGCTTATGCGCGGGTGCTGTCCGGCGAGTTGCCCATCCTGGTGGACTACGATTTCAACGCCTACCGCGCCCGCTACAAAGATAACGCCAACGTCGCCTTCGTGATTCCCACGGAAGGCAGCATCAGCGTGCCTTATGTGATGAGCCTGGTGGCCAACGCGCCGCACCGCGCCAATGGCGAGAAGGTGCTGGACTTCGTGCTGTCGGACCAAGGCCAGGCACTCTGGGCCAAGGCTTACTTGCGCCCGGTACGCCCGGTGACCATGCCGGCCGACGTCGCCGCGCAGTTCCTGCCCGACAGCGATTACGCCCGCGCCGGTGTGGTGGACTATCAGAAAATGGCCGCTGTGCAGGAAGCCTTCGCCGCCCGTTACCTGAACGAGGTCAAGTAAGTGGCTGCATCGGCAAAACAGGCGGCCTGGGCGCTGGCCCCGGCCTTTGCGGTGCTGTTCGCATTCTGGCTGTTGCCGCTGGCGCACTTGATGGTGCTCGGCGCCGAAAGCCGCGACAGCCACGGCAGCGGCTATTGGCAGGTGCTCAGTAGCGCGCAGTATCTGGGCAGCCTGGCGCAGACCTGCGTGCTGGCCATCGTCGTGACGTTCACCGCGTTGTTGATCGGCGGCATCAGCGGCGTGTTCCTTGCGCGCCAGCAGTTTTTCGGGCGTTCGGCGTTGGTGGCCTTGCTCACGTTTCCCCTGGCGTTTCCGGGGGTGGTGGTGGGCTTCCTGGTGATCCTGTTGGCCGGGCGCCAGGGGCTGCTGGCGTCACTGGGCCTGCAGTTGGCCGGTGAGCGCTGGATCTTTGCCTACTCGCTGGCCGGGCTGTTTGTCGGCTACCTGTACTTCTCGATTCCCCGGGTGATCCTCACGGTGATGGCCGCGTGCGAAAGCCTCGACCGCAGCCTGGAAGAGGCCGCGCATTCGCTGGGAGCAGGGCACTGGCGGGTGGTCTGCGACGTGATCGTGCCGGGCCTGGCGCCGGCGTTGGCGTCCTGCGGCGCGATCTGCTTCGCCACGTCCATGGGCGCCTTCGGCACCGCGTTCACCTTGGGCACGCGCCTGAATGTAACGCCGGTGGCGATCTACAATGTATTCACCAACTACGCCAACTTTGCCGTCGCCGCCGCGTTGTCGGTGGTGCTCGGCGCGCTGACCTGGGCGGTGCTGTTGCTCACGCGACGCCTGGTGAAAAATGCGGGGACTGTCTTGTGAAGCGCTCATCGCTGTTTGTGGTTCAACTGCTGTTCACCTTGCTGGTGTGCGCGTTCATGTTGGTGCCGGTGCTGATGTCGTTGCTGGCCGGGTTGACGCGCAATTTCTTCGTCGGCCTGTCCAGCGGCCTGACCTTCGACTGGCTGATCCAGGTATGGCAGGCCTATTCGCCCACCGTATGGCTGTCGTTGCAACTGGCGCTGGCGTGCGCGGTGTGTGTCTGCGTGATCGGCGTGCCGGCGGCGTATGCGCTGGTGCGCATGAACAACCGCTTCAGCCGTGCCTTCGAAGAACTGATGGTGTTGCCGGTGGCGATGCCGGGACTGGCCAGTGCGCTGGCGTTGCTGCTCACCTACGGCCAGTTCGGCACGTTTCGCAGCAGCTGGTTGTTCATCCTGGTGGGCCATGTGTTGTTCACCTTGCCGTTCCTGGCACGTCCGGTGATGGCGGTGATGCAACGCCAGCAACTGCCGGTGCTGGAAGAGGCGGCGGCCAGTCTGGGCGCCGGGCCGATCAAGCGCTTTTTCAGCGTGGTGGTGCCCAACTGCCGGGCGGGGATTCTGGCCGGCGTGCTGATGGTGGTGACCTTGTCGTTGGGCGAATTCAACCTGACCTGGATGCTCCACACACCCATGACCAAGACATTGCCCGTGGGCCTGGCCGACAGCTACGCCTCGGCGCGCCTGGAAATCGCCAGCGCCTACACCCTTATCTTTTTGCTGATGATCGTGCCGCTGCTGATTGCGTTGCAGGCCATCAGCGCTCGTTTGTCCCGTGGAGAGCGTCGATGACCGCTATCACTATCCGCCTGCAAGGCTGTCGCAAGGCGTTCGCCGATGGCACCGTGGCTGTGCATGACCTGAACCTGACCGTCGAAGGCGGTGAAACCCTGGCGATCCTCGGCCCGTCCGGCTGCGGCAAGACCACCACCTTGCGCCTGATTGCCGGCCTGGAACGCCCGGATGTGGGCCAGGTTTTTTTCGGCACCGACGACGTCACCCGCCTGCCCATCGAGCGCCGCGACGTGGGCATGGTGTTCCAGAACTACGCGCTGTTTCCCAACCTCGATGTGGCCGGCAATATCGTCTACGGCTTGAAGATTCGCGGCATGGCGCCGCTGGCGCGGAACAAGCGTTGCGAGGAACTGCTGGAGCTGGTGGGCCTGCAAAATCACGGCAAGCGCAGCATCCACGAATTGTCCGGTGGCCAGCGTCAACGCGTGGCCTTGGCCCGTGCCTTGGCGCCGCGCCCCAAAGTGCTGTTGCTGGATGAACCGCTGGCGGCCCTCGATGCGCAATTGCGCGAACGCTTGCGCAGCGAATTGAATGAACTGCTGCGCGGCCTCGGTATCACCTCGGTATTTGTCACCCACGATCAGGGCGAAGCCATGGCCCTGGGCGATCGTATCCTGGTGATGGAGCACGGCCGCGTCGCGCAACTGGCCAGCCCACGGGAGATCTACCAGAAACCGGCCAATGCGTTCGTCGCCGGTTTTGTCGGCAACCTCAATGCCTTTGCCGTCAGCTCGCGAACCGCCCATGGCCTGAAAGTCTGCGGCGGCGAGTTGCCGTGGCAGGCCGCCGACGTGCCCAACACCGTGTACTGCCGCCCCGAACACCTGCGGGTGATGGAGAGCGAAGGGCACTTGCACGGCCATCTATTGGCGCAGTTTTTCCAGGGCGCCCAAAGCCGCCTGCTGGTGGACGTAGGCGGCCCGCAACCGCTGCTGGTGGACAGCAGCGACAACCACCTGTACGCCGTCGGCGCGCCGATTGCCCTGGCGATTGCGCCGCAAATGTTGTTCACCCTGAATGCGTGAGAGTTTGCTTGTGAATCGTCCGTTTCTTGTTGCGCAAATCAGCGACCTGCACCTTAAAGCCGGCCAGCGCCTGACGTATGGGGTGGTGGATACCTTGGGCGCGCTGCGCCGTGCCGTCGACCATTTGAACGCCAGCCAACCCCGGCCCGATATCGTGGTGGTCAGCGGTGACCTGGTGGACTTCGGTCGCGCCGATGAATACGCCGTGCTGCACCCTGAACTCGCGCGCCTGCACATGCCGTGCTACCTGGTGCCGGGCAACCACGACACACGCGCTCCGTTGCTCGAGGCATTCCGTGATCACGCCTATTTGCCGTTGTCGGCAGAGGGGCCGTTGGACTGGGTGGTGGACGAGCATCCGCTGCGTTTGATCGGCCTGGACTCGACTATCCCGGGAGGGCACGGCGGCCAGCTACTGGACAGCCAATTGCACTGGTTGGACGCGCAACTGGCACGACGGCCGGACGCGCCCACGTTGCTGATCCTGCACCATCCGCCGTTTATCAGCGGCATCGGCCATATGGACCGCGAAGCCTTTATCAACGCCGCCGCACTGGAGCGCGTCGTGGCGCGCCACCCGCAAGTGGAACGCCTGCTGTGCGGGCACCTGCACCGGCCGATGCAGCGACGCTTTGGCGGCAGCTTGAGTTGTGTGTGCCCCGGCACCTCCCATCAGATTGTGCTGGACCTGCAAGACGCCGCGCCCGCGCATTTCAACCTGGAACCGGCGGGGTATTTGTTGCATCGCTGGGATGCGCAACACGGCTTGATCAGCCACAACGGTGTGTTCGGGGATTACCCTGGACCGTATCCGTTTTATGACGCTCATGGATTGATTGACTGAGGTTTACGGAGGTTTCACTTCACTCAACTAGCTAACAACTAAGCAACTGAACAACCGTTAACGCCCCGGTCAACGTCACGTTTGGCCGACGGCATCCTGCTGCCCATTTTTTGCGCCCGGAACTTGGATTCCGCGCCGGAGTTCGTCCTGATGAAAGCCACGTTGAATGTATTAACTGTATTGACCGGCGGCCTGGGCATTGCCCTGAGCCCCTTGGCGTCTGCTGACTTTTTGAGCGACAGCAAAGCCAACTTGAGCATGCGTAACTTCTACTTCAATAACGACAACCGCGACGGCACGGCGGCACCGTCGAAGACCGAAGAGTGGGGCCAGGCCTTTATCCTCAACTACCAGTCGGGCTTCACCGACGGCACCGTCGGCTTTGGCCTGGACGCCATCGGTATGCTCGGCGTGACCCTCGACAGCAGCGCCGCGCGCCATGTCGGCAGCTCGATGATCCCCACCGAAGACGGCAAGGCCACGGACAACTGGGCCCGTGGCGGTGCCACCGCCAAGGCGCGCTTTGCCAAGACCGAAGCGCGCTACGGCTACCAGCGCCCGAACCTGCCGATCCTGGTGAGCAACGACGGCCGCCTGTTGCCGCAGTCGTTCGAAGGCGGGCAAGTCACCAGCAAGGACATCGACAACCTGACCCTGGTCGGCGGCCAGCTTGAGCACACCACCGGTCGCGGCTCCAGCGACCGCAGTGGCCTGGCAGCGGCGGGCGGTACCCAGGAAAGCAATAAATTCACCTACGCCGGTGCGGACTACCAGCTGACCAAGGACCTGATGGTCCAGTACTACTACGCCAACCTCGAAGACTATTACCAACAACACTTCGCTGGACTGATACATGTATTGCCGCTGGGCGAATACGGCTCATTGAAAACCGACCTGCGCTACTTCAATACCCGCTCCGACGGCAAAAACAGCAGTGCTGCCGGCCGTGCCGAAGGCTACAAGCTCGGCGGCTATACCAAGAACGGCAACGGTGAAATCGACAACAACACCTGGAGCGCTGCGTTCATCTACTCCCTGGGTCCGCACGCGATCACCGCCGGCTACCAGCAAGTCTCGGACGACAGCAACTTCGCCCAACTCAACCAGGGCGGCCTGGTGAACAAAGGCGAGGGCGGTGCCAGCCTGTATCTCTACACCGACCGTACCGTGCAGACCTTCATCCAGGCCGGCGAACGCACCGCCTTTGCCCAGTACGCCTACGACTTCGCGTCGCTGGGTGTACCGGGCCTTAAGGCCTCGGTGATGTACCTCAAGGGCGAGCACATCCTCACCACCAGCGGCAACGATGCCAGCGAGTGGGAGCGGGACATCTCGTTGGATTACGTGGTGCAGAGCGGCACATTCAAGAACGTCGGGTTCGGCTGGCGTAACGGCGTGTCACGCAGTGAAGTGGCGCGGGACCAGGACCAGAATCGGGTGTTTGTGAGTTATTCGATTCCGTTGATGTAGTACCGCTGAGCCCCTCACCTCTGTAGGAGCTCGCTCCTACAGGGGGCCGAGTGGGCGCTCAGTGATAGTGCGTGCGTCGCGGTGTCATCGCTGATCTGATGAAAACCGCAGCGCAGATAAAATGCTGCGGCTTCGGGTGTATCGGTAGATAAACGCACATCTTGGAATTTCACTGCGGCGCAATCCAGCAATGCTTGCACCAGAGCCTTACCCACGTTTCGCCCTCGCATTTCGGGAGTAACGTATACCCGGCGCAGTCGGCCCACTGTTGAGCCGGCGTAGGGATCACGGGAAACGCCGCCGACTGCAATCAGTTGCTTCTGGCAAAACACGCCCAAAAGGTACTCGCCCGGTTGCTCGAACCGATTGGCGCCTGCTTCCCACTCTGTGATCAGGCGCGTCAGGAACCTGAACCCTTCGGCAATGGCCTGCGCTTCCAACGTGTGGATCTCGTCTGGGAGTTCTTCCAGTCTACGTATCGAAAGGTCTTCGCTGGAGGGCTTCATAGGGACTCTTTGTGTAGGCCTTGAGCGTTGTTGCGATCTCATAGCTGATTGCGTTGCAGAGGCAACTGCCTTGGGTAATGACATCCCTGTCGGGACCTATCCGAAGTAGCGTGGCTGGCACTGTAGCTGTGGCGAGGCTGGTTTTGATCAAGGGTACTCATTTGAAGATTTGTTTAAGCGCATGGTAAGCGCAGTAGATGGGTGCGAACAGCAATGGATTGATCTATTCATTGCTCACAACATGAGTAGAACTTGTGATCGTCAGGAATAAAATGAGTTTGTCTCACTATGGGTGTATGTCGACAATGGCTGCCATATCTATCGACACTGGAGTTGTAAGTCATGGCAGTCGCTCATTCCCTCGGATTTCCGCGCATTGGACGCGATCGTGAACTGAAAAAAGCGCAGGAAGCGTTCTGGAAGGGCGAGCTTGACGAAGCCGGTCTGCGTGCGGTCGGCCGTGAACTGCGCAAGGCCCACTGGGATCTGCAAAAGCAGGCGGGCATTGAGCTGCTGCCTGCCGGTGATTTCGCCTGGTACGACCAGGTGCTGACCCACTCGCTGATGTTCGGCGTGATTCCCGAACGTTTTCGTCCGACCGATGGCCATGCCACCCTCGACACCCTGTTCGGCATGGCCCGTGGCGTCAGCGACAGCTGCTGCGGCGGTGCCCACGCCCAGGAAATGACCAAGTGGTTCGATACCAACTACCACTACCTGGTGCCTGAATTCAGTGCCGACCAGCAATTCCACCTGGGTTGGGAGCAATTATTCGAAGAGGTGCAGGAAGCCCTCGACCTGGGTCACACCGTCAAGCCGGTGGTGATCGGCCCGCTGACCTACCTGTGGCTGGGCAAGGCCAAGGGCGCTGACTTCGACAAGCTCGACCTGCTTGAGCGCCTGCTGCCGTTGTACGGCCAGATCTTCCAACGCCTGGCCGACCTCGGCGTGGAATGGGTGCAGATCGACGAGCCGATCCTGGTCCTCGACCTGCCGCAGGACTGGAAAAACGCCTTTGAGCGGGCCTACAACCTGATCCAGCGCGACCCACTGAAAAAGCTGGTGGCGACCTACTTCGGTGGCCTGGAAGAGAACCTGGGCCTGGCCGCAAACCTGCCGGTGGATGGCCTGCACATCGACCTGGTGCGTGCGCCGGAGCAGTACCCGACCATCCTTGACCGCCTGCCGGCGTACAAGGTGCTGTCCCTGGGCGTGGTCAACGGCCGTAACGTGTGGCGTTGCGACCTCGAAAACGCCCTGGCCACTTTGCAGCACGCCCATGAGAAATTGGGCGATCGCCTGTGGGTGGCGCCGTCCTGCTCCTTGCTGCACAGCCCGGTGGACCTGGGCCGTGAAGACCAGTTGGATGCCGAGCTGAAAAGCTGGCTGGCGTTCGCCGTGCAAAAATGCGCTGAAGTGGCGGTGCTGGCGCAAGCGGTTAACCAGCCCGAAGCGCCCAACGTCCTCGCCGCCCTGGCTGAAAGCCGCGCCGTGCAGGCGGCCCGCGCTGCCTCTGCGCGTATCCACAAGCCTGCGGTACAAGCGCGTGTGGCGGCGATTACCCGCAAGGACAGCCAGCGCCAGTCGCCGTTTACCCAGCGCATCGAGAAACAACGTGCGGGCCTGAAGCTGCCGCTGTTCCCGACCACCACCATCGGTTCGTTCCCGCAGACCGCCTCAATCCGCTTGGCGCGCCAGTCCTACAAGCAAGGCAAGTTGAGCCAGGCCGAATACGTCGAAGCCATGCACAGCGAGATTCGTCACGCCGTCGAGGTGCAGGAAAACCTCGGCCTGGACGTGCTGGTGCACGGTGAAGCCGAGCGCAACGACATGGTCGAGTACTTCGCCGAGCAGTTGGACGGCTACGTGTTCACCCGCTTTGGCTGGGTGCAGAGCTACGGTTCGCGTTGCGTGAAGCCGGCGGTGATCTTCGGCGACCTGAGCCGCCCGAAGGCGATGACGGTGGAGTGGATCCGCTACGCCCAGGGCCTGACCCGCAGGGTGATGAAGGGCATGCTGACCGGCCCTGTGACCATGCTGATGTGGTCGTTCCCGCGTGAAGACGTGAGCCGCGAAGTGCAGGCCCGCCAACTGGCCCTGGCGATTCGCGACGAAGTGGTCGACCTGGAAGCCGCCGGCATTCATATCGTACAAATTGACGAAGCCGCGTTCCGCGAAGGCCTGCCGTTGCGCCAGGCGCAGTGGCAAGGGTACCTGGACTGGGCCACCGAAGTGTTCCGCCTGTGCGCCTCGGGAGTGCGCGATGAAACCCAGATCCACACGCACATGTGCTACAGCGAGTTCAACGATGTGATCGAGTCCATCGCCGCCATGGATGCCGACGTGATCACCATCGAAACCTCGCGCTCGGACATGGAGTTGCTGGACGCGTTCGAAGCCTTCGCCTACCCCAACGACATCGGCCCGGGCGTCTACGACATCCACTCGCCACGGGTGCCGGATGCCTCGGAAATGGCCAACCTGCTGCGCAAGGCCGCCCAGCGGATTCCCGCCGAGCGCTTGTGGGTGAACCCGGATTGCGGGTTGAAGACACGCGGATGGCCGGAGACGGAGGCGGCGTTGATTCACATGGTCACTGCAGCTCGCCAGCTACGCGCTGAGTTGGCTTGATATCGTAAAAAATGTGGGAGGGGGCAAGTCGTATCGTCGCACCGCCCCTCCCATATTTAGTCCATGTCAGATCAGAGGTATTTGAGCCAGGTAATATCGCGCCGCCGCGCTTTGAGCCCGGCGAACCAGCGCACCGGCGGGTAGAGCGCCAGGGGCAACACCAACGCCACCAGCCACACCGCACTGATATTCTCGAAGCCAAAGTAGTTGCCATGGTTCAGGCCAAACAGCGCAACACACGCGACATACAGCACTTTCAGCACATAAAGATGCAGCAGATAAAAGAACATCGGCGCCGCACCAAACACCGCCAATACGCCGATCCAGCGTCGATGCCCCACGCGTTCAAACGCCAGCAACAGCAACAGCCCAATCCCCAGGGTCAGCGCCAGGAACAGCAGCGAAGGCGGGTACTTGGTGACGTTGAAAAAGCTCATCAGCGTCTGCACGCCGCTGTCATACACCTGCCAGGGCTTCTCGCCGTAGCCATTGAGCGCACGCAACAGCACAAACCCCACCAACGCACTCATACCGCCGACCAGCAAATAGCGCTGGCGCACGGCAGGCAGCGTGGCATTGGCAAACCACGGTCCCAGGCCGTAACCCAGGGCAATCACGCCGATCCACGGCAGTACCGGGTAGGTCGTGCGCAGGCGCAGGGTGTCGGACACGTCAATCCAACTGCGTTCATGCAGGATCGTCCACGGAGTATGCAGCGCCGAGCCTGGATCGAAGTGCAACCCATCCAGCAGGTTGTGCCCGCCGATGATCACCAGCGCCAGCCCGATCAACAGCAGGCGCGGCAACCACACCAGGGCGGCGAGGGCGAGCATGCTAATGCCAATCGCCCAGATCACCTGGAGGTAGATCACACTGGGCGGCAGTTGGAAGGTCCAGGCGAAGTTGACCAGGGTGAATTCCAGCACTACCAGGAAAAGCCCGCGCTTGAACAGGAACGCCGACACATCGCGCCGGCCCTGGTATTTCTGGCCGTATAAAAACGCGGACAAGCCCGTGAGCAACACAAACACCGGCGCGCACAGGTGGGCGAGGGTGCGGCTTATGAACAGTGCGGGCTCGGTGCTGTCGATGCTCATCGGGTCGCTGACTTGCCGATGCAGCAGGAAGGTTTCGCGCACGTGGTCGAGTAGCATGAACAGGATCACCAGGCCGCGAAGGGCGTCGATGGAGAGCAGGCGTTGGCGCAGGGGAACGGCATCGGTCATGGGCAGGATCACAGGGCAGGGCGGAAAGTTGGCGTTATCCTATAACATTAATTTGCGCGTTGCCGTGCTTCGTTGTCCAGACTAGAATGCGATCAATTCTTAATTACTCCTTGGCCTCGGCGCCGGTGACTTGCATGTCGTCCCCCCTCAAACTGCCTATCAAGGACCTGTACTGCGAACACCACGGATGGTTGTATCGCTGGCTTGACCGCAAGCTGGGCAATGCCAGCGACGCGGCCGACCTGGCCCACGACACCTTCATGCGCCTGCTGACTCGTCAGGGCAGCGTGGGTTTTGGCAGCGAGCCGCGCGCTTTGCTCACCCATATCGCCAAGGGACTGATGATCGACAGCTGGCGGCGCCAGGAAGTCGAACGGGCCTACCTCGAGACCATCGCCCACCTGCCCGAGCAGCAAGTACCGTCGCCGGAAACCTGCTGGTTGATCCTCGAAGCGCTGTACCGCATCGAAGCCATGTTGCGCGATCTGCCCGAGAAAACCCGCCAGGCCTTCCTGATGTCGCAGATCGACGGTCTCACCTACCAGCAGGTCGCTGACGAATTGAAGGTGTCGCTGGCCTCGGTCAAGCGCTACATGCGCGATGCGTTCCTCGCATGCCTGAGCGTGGCATGAACCCGTCGATCGACCCGCTGATCCTCGGTGAAGCCGCCGACTGGATGGTGCAACTGCAATCTGGCAGCGCCACCGACGAGGATCGCCGTGCCATCGCCCAATGGCAGTGCCGCAGTGCCCAGCACGCCCAGGCCTGGCAACGGGCGGAGGCGATCCTCGGCGATTTCAACAGTGTGCCCGGCGCGATTGCCGGGGACACCCTCAAGCGCATTGGCCGTAAGAGATCCTTCGGCCGGCGCCAGGCCCTCGGGCTGTTGCTGCTGGCGGGGCCGGCAAGCTGGCTGGCCTTGCAGCACAAGCCCTGGCAGGCATGGACCGCCGACCAGCACACCGCCATCGGCGAACAACGCAACCTTACGCTACCGGATGGCACGCGGCTGCTGATCAACACCGCCAGCTCGCTGAATATCGCCTACACCGACAACGTGCGGCGTATCGAGTTGTTGCAAGGCGAAGTCATGATCACCACGGCCCAGGACCCTGCGCCGACTCATCGTCCGTTTATCGTGCAGACCCGCCACGGCACCGCCCGCGCACTGGGCACGCATTTCAGTGTGCGGGTCGGTGAGCAGAGCAGCCGCGTGGCGGTGGTCGACGGGGCGGTGGAAATGCTGCCGCAGCATGCCAGCCGTGGGCTGATTCTCAAGGCCGGCGAGCAGAGCGCGTTCGGCAGCGACAGCGTGGCGGCGCTGGCGCCGCTGGATGTTGGCGCGCTGAGCTGGGAGAACGGCATGTTGCTGGCGCAGCAGATGCGCCTGGCGGATTTGCTTGAGGAGTTGGGCCGCTACCGGCATGGCGTGTTGCGCTGCGACGCCAGTGTGGCCGGGCTGAGCGTGTCCGGCGCGTTCCCGTTGCGTGACACCGATGCCAGCCTGCGTCTTTTGCAGGAAACCCTGCCGGTAACCATCAGCAGCTTGACCGGCTACTGGGTAACGATTGAGCCACGCTGAAATTTTTACCCGTTCGCTGATACCTTTTTCGTTGTCGCCCGGTGTAGGGGAGAACCCTCAACTTTGCACCGTGCCGACAGGAATGCCCATGACCTTCACACCACACCCCATCCGCCCTTTGAAGGCATTGACCCTGGCTGTCGCGCTGGCGGCCATTGCGCCGCTGCACAGCGCCATGGCTGACGAGGCGGCGACCAGCGCGGCGCGCAGCTACCAGATCGCGCCTGGGCCATTGGGTAATGTATTGGCGCAGTTTGCGGCGCTGTCGGGCGTGCCGTTGTCGTTTGACGCCACGTTGCTCAATGATCAGCGGAGCACAGGTTTGCAGGGCAGCTACACCGCACAATCGGGCTTTATGCAGTTGCTGCAAGGGAGCGGCTATACGCTGCAAAGCGCCGGCAGCAATGGCTACACCGTCGTGCCACAGGCCACTGGCGACGCGCTGGAGCTGGGCGCCACCACCATCAGCGGTGAAGGCGGGGCGCAGGCGGATACTTACGGCGGCGGGCAGGTGGCGCGTTCGGCACGGCTCGGCGTGTTGGGCAATCGCTCGATCAGTGATGTGCCGTTCAGCGTGGTCAGCTACACCGCCAAGACCATCGCCGACCAGCAGGCACGCACCGTCGGGGATGTGCTGCTCAACGACGCCTCGGTGCGCCAGTCATCCGGCTTCGGCAACTTCTCCCAGGTGTTCACCATCCGTGGCCTGCCCTTAAACACCGATGACATTGCCTTCAACGGCCTGTACGGCGTGCTGCCCCGGCAAATCATCACCACCGAGGCGCTGGAGCGCGTCGAGTTGTTCAAAGGCCCCAATGCCTTCGTCAATGGTGTATCGCCCGCTGGCAGCGGCATTGGCGGCAGCGTCAACCTGGTGCCCAAGCGTGCCGAAGACATCGCCACCCGCAGCGTCACCCTCGACACCACCACCGACGGGCAGTCCGGTGGTCACCTTGATCTGGGCCAACGCTTTGGCGAGGACAACCGCTTCGGCGCGCGGGTCAACCTGGCCAGGCATGGCGGCGACACAGCCATCGATGATGAATTCAAAAGCTCGCAACTGGTGGCCGTGGCCCTGGATTACCGTGGCGATCGCCTGCGCCTGTCCACTGACTTCGGCTATCAGAAAGAGCGCATCAACAACGGCCGTTCCGTGGTCTACCCCAACGGCACCCAGGTACCCAAGGCGCCGTCGGCCAAGAATAACTATGCGCAGGACTGGAGTTGGTCGGAGCTGGAGGACACCTACGGCATGTTCAATGCCGAGTACGACCTGAATGAAACCTGGACGGTCTATGTCGGTGGCGGTGCCAAGCACACACGCGAGAATGGTCAGTATTCGTCGTTGTATGTGGGCAACGATGGCAGCGGTCGCGTAGGCTTTTTGTACTCGCCCCATGATGAAGACAACAAGAGCGCCATGGCCGGCCTGAACGGGCATTTCAACACGGGGCCGGTGACCCATCGGGTCAACTTCGGTTTGTCCGGTATTTGGGGTGAGCAGCGTTCAGCATTTGAGGCGATCCAGCAGGGCACCCGTCGGCCGGGCAATCTGTACAACCCGACCCAGGTACCACGCCCGACCGTGACTTACTTTGGCAGCGATATCCACGACCCGCGCATCGTCGGTAAGAATCGCATCAAGAGTGCCGCCGTTTCGGACACGCTGGGTTTCATTGATGATCGCGTGTTGTTGACCGTTGGCGTACGTCGCCAGACCATCGAAGTGGATGGCTGGAACACCACGAGCGGTGCGCGCACCGCAAACTATGGCGAGTCCATTACCACGCCGGTGTATGGGCTTGTGGTCAAGCCTTGGGAGCACGTGTCGTTCTATGCCAATCGGATTGAGGGGCTGGCCCAGGGACCCACGGTGCCGACGGCTGTCGACATCACCAACAGCGGCGACGTATTTCCACCCAGTCGCAGTAAACAGACAGAAGCCGGGGTCAAGCTCGATTGGGAAAACTACGGTGCGACCCTCGGCGTATACCGCATCGAACAGCCCAACAGCGCGACCAACAATAACCCCGGTAGTGTGACGCCGCAGTTTCCCAACGGTACGCGGACGTTCAATGTCGACGGCGAGCAAATCAACAAAGGCGTCGAACTCAACGTGTTCGGCGAACCCCTCGACGGCCTGCGTCTGTTGGCCGGCGCCACGTGGATGCACACCGAATTGCAGAACACCTCCAACGGTCTTAGCGACGGCAACCGTGCCGCCGGCGTGCCGCGTTTCCAGTATAACCTGGGGGCCGACTGGGACATCCCGGGCCTCCAGGGCGCCGCCGTCAACGCGCGGATGCTGCGTACCGGGGGGGAATACGTCAACGCCACCAACACCCTGAACATCCCGGCCTGGACCCGCGTCGATCTCGGCGCCCGCTACGGCTTCAAGGCTGATGACAAGTACATCACTTTGCGCGCCAATGTCGAAAACGTGGCGAACAAAGCGTACTGGGCGTCGGCGTCGACGGCCAATAACTACCTGACCCAGGGCGAGCCGCGTACGGTGAAGCTGTCGGCGACGGTGGACTTCTAAGCGGTAAACACGGTCCACTGTAGGCGCGAGCGTGCTCGCGCCTACAGGAGAATAAAATGAACACGCCACAGACCGTTATCGACTTCTGGAAAAGTGCCGGCCCCAAACGCTGGTTCGCCAAGGACGATGCCTTCGACGCCACCTTCCGCGAGACCTTCCACGCCACCCACCTGCAAGCCGCCCGGCGCGAGCTGGAAAGCTGGCTGGATTCAGCCGAAGGCGCCTTGGCCTTGCTGGTCCTGCTCGACCAATACCCACGCAATGCCTTTCGCGGCACGGCGCACATGTTCGCCACCGACCCGCTGGCACGCCTGTATGCCCAGCGCATGGTGGACGCCGGGCTCGACCAGCAGGTTGAGCCGGCATTGCGCGCGTTCTGTTATTTGCCGTTCGAACACTCGGAAGACCCAAGGGACCAGCAACGCTCCCTGATCCTCAACCAGCAGCTGGACGCCAACACTTACCGCTGGGCCAAGGAACACGCGCAGATCATCGAGCGCTTCGGGCGTTTCCCCCATCGTAATGCGGTGCTAGCCAGGGTCACCACGGATGAAGAACGCGCCTTTCTGGACAAGGGCGGGTTTGCCGGTTAACCCGCTATTCCGTCCAGGAATGCCCCCATAAAAACAGCGCATTGTCTTTCCCGCCGCACATCTCGTAGCGTAGGGCTTCACCCAAGGAGCCCCGCCATGAACCAGCCCCCGTTACGCCTCTACGTTGATTCGCTCTACACCAGCCCGTACGCGATGTCGGTGTTCGTTACCCTGCGGGAAAAAGGCCTGGCCTTCGACCTGGTCACCCTGGACCTGGATGCCGCGCAAAACCAGACGGCCGATTTTGCCCGGTTGTCCGTGACCCAGCGGGTGCCGACCTTGGTGGAAGGCGATTTTGCCTTGTCGGAATCCTCCGCGATTACCGAATACCTGGACCAGGCCTACCCCGAGACAGCCGTGTACCCGGCCGATCCAAAACAGCGGGCGAGGGCGCGACAGGTACAGGCGTGGCTGCGCAGTGACTTGCTGCCGATTCGCCAGGAGCGTTCGACCCTGGTGGTGTTTTATGGGCAGAAAATGCCGCCGTTGTCAGCCGACGCCCAAGGGGCAGCCCGGCGCTTGATCAGTGCGGCACAGGCGCTGTTGGCGGGCAACCCTTCGTACCTGTTCGGTGAGTGGTGCATTGCTGATGTGGACCTGGCGGTGATGCTCAATCGCCTGATCCTCAACGGTGACAGCGTACCCACCGAGCTGGTGGCCTATGCAGAACGCCAGTGGTGCCGGCCGTCTGTGCAGGAATGGGTCAACCTGCGACGTCCTGCGCTGTAGCGTTTGCAGTCATTTGCATGACGCGCCGGTCCAGGTCTTCCCAATCGGCCATGCCCAGCACTCGCGTGGTGTTCAAGCCGCGCAGGTAGCCGCGCAATTGTTGGGCACTGGCATAGGCCTGGTCTGGGTCGGCGCCCGGATTCTGCAGCACGTATTCATAGTCGGCCAGGTAATCGGCGACTCGCTCGCGAAACTCCGGCAAGACAGCTTCGCGAATACGGTCGAAGGTTTTCTGGTGGGGCTTCATGGCGGCTCCTTATAAATTTTATCGCGACACTATCGCTTCAGATAATAGTCACCATCACGCATTGCAAGTTCTGTTTTTGCAGGGAAAGCGCAAAATTGCTTCATCGAAACGCTGTTCAAGGAAATGCGTGATGAGGACGATTATTCAGCTTGGTTTAATGATTCTGATGCTCGGCACCGTGCTGGTGAATAATGCGGCCATCGCCGGTGAACTGCATACAGGCCATTTGCTACCTATCGTCGGTAGCGTAGACTCCCTGCAGCGTGCGCAATCGGTGGGCGTGTTGTTAAGCGATAACACCCGCGACAACCTCAGCTACCTTGAACGCTACCACGACATGGCCTTGAATGGCGCCAGGGATGCCCTTGACGGACGTATCCGCGAGGCGTTCGTCAACAGCTCCGACCCGGAACTGGCCATTGATTGGTTGATGAACTCGCTGCAGGGAACCTTTTTGTCGGTGACGGTCTACGACAACTTGGATGCCCTGGTGCAGGCTCGCCCCGACGTGGTGGTGATGCTCGATACCCATAACCAACTGCTGACCCCGCGCAACGATCAGGTCGAGGCGCGCTTTATCGCGCGGTTCTATGACGCGGACCTGCAATACATCGCCAAGGCCGAAGGCTCGGTGCACAGGCAGGTGCCCTCGGTGTGGGTGCACGACAAGGCCGCACCGGAGATTGCCGCGCGGATCGAGCAGCAGCGGGATGTGCAGCTCGATGCGTTGAAGCAGTTCGATGCCTCGCTCAAGGCGCTGGTTCGCGCGGGTTGATGTGAACCTTTATTTTTAGACTCAGGATTTTTTCATGCGCTCTTTTTTCGTACCGGTCGCTGCCTCGTTGCTGGCCGGTTGTGTTTCTGCTCCTAACAAGCCGACCCTGATCCTGCAAACCAGCAAGAGCCCCGAAGCCTATGTGCAATGCGTGCTCCCCAAGCTGGAAAAACACGGGATCACCTCGACCGTGACGCAGAACTCGCGCCACGCCAGGGTGGTGTTGACCAGCAAAATTGCTGCCGATGACGTGCTGGAAGTTTATAAGGCCGGGGACGGCGGCAAAGTGTTTTTGTATGAGCGCAAACCGCTGGCGTCGACCATCACGCCGTCGCGGCTTGAACAGGTTGCGCAGGACTGCAGATAACCAATGTGGGAGGGAGCAAGCCCCCTCCCACATTTGGATCTGCATAAGGCCTAAGGTCTGGCTTCGTTGCTGAAGTTGTTGACGGTTTTGACCAGCCCTTGAGCCGCCAGCGCCACCAACTCCCCACCTTTCTCCACCGTCGCCAGCGCCGGGTCCGAGCCCATGCGCCCGTCTGGGAAGCGTGCGCGGAAGTCCAGGGCTTCACGGATCGGCCCGGTGTTGGCGATTTGCGGGGAGTAGTCGGCCGACTTGATCGCGTCCGGGTACGCCCACTGCGTCACTGCGATCTCCGAAGGCGTCGCATGGCTGCCATGGCCCACCGGGAATTGGCGGTGCGCCAGGTCAGTGACGCCTTCCAGGTCCCACCAGTTCACCAGCTTCAACGCAAACCCGGCAGGGCGACGGCCGAAGCTCGCCTCGGCGTACAGCTCGGAAAACGCCGCTTCAATCGTGGCGATATTGCCACCGTGACCGTTCAGAAACAGGATCTTGTCGAAACCATGCCCGGCCAGCGAGCGCACCCAGTCGCCAATCGCAGCGATAAAGGTGGAAGGGCGCAGGGAAATGGTGCCGGGGAAGCCCAGGTGGTGCTGGGCCATGCCGATATTGAAGGTCGGGCCGATGAGGATGTCGGCGTGCTTTTGCGCCTCATGGGCGATGATTTCCGGGCACATCCAGTCGGTGCCCAGCAGGCCGGTGGGGCCGTGTTGTTCGTTGGAGCCGATGGGGATCACCACCGTGCGGCTGCGTTCCAGGAACTGCCCGATCTCGATCCAGGTCGATTGATGTAGAAGCATGCGAAGCTCTCTTTTATCTGTGGGGACAGGCTAACCGCCACGGATTGTACGACTACTCGCCACCTGTTGGGGTTTGCAATTGAGGTACGTCGAGGACTTCAACCAGCGTTGGTCGGGGTACCACGAAAACATGAACTGCCCGTCCTTGAGCTTGTCCACCACCTGGCGCGCCACCTGTGGACGCACGGCCGGGCAACCCTGGCTGCGGCCGATGCGGCCTTCGCGCTTGCTCCACAAGGGGCTGACGTAGTCGGCGGCGTGAATCACGATGGCGCGGTCGCGGGCCTGGTCGTTGAATCCCGGTTCCAGGCCGTCCATGCGCAGCGAATAGCCATGGGTGCCCAAGTAGCTTTCCTGGGTGCGGAACAGGCCCAGGCTGGATTGGTGGCTGCCTTCGAGGTTGGAGAACTGGGTGGCGAAGTTTTCCCCGGATTTGGCACCGTGGGCCACCAGGTCGCGCAGCACCAGGGTTTTCTTGCGCAGGTCGAAGATCCACAGCCGACGGGCGGTCGAAGGCTGGGAGTAGTCAATCACGGCCAGGCGCTCGGAGCGTTCTTCGCCATTATTGACCGCGCATTGCACGGCGTTCAGGGCGCTTTTCAGTACAGCGGGATTGAGTTCTGGAGCCGACCGCGCCAGGCTGCTATACAAGGAAGGAGGGTTGCCATTGGCGGCGAGCGCAGAATTGCTCAGTAAAGCCAGGCCCACGGTGGCCAAACCGAGGCGACACATAAAAGTCAGCATCTACAGTACATCTCCCCCGCTGTGGATTGGAGCAAAGTCATTGTTCAAAAAACACGCATGTTACTTGAGCATTTGCTTGCTCGTTGCACCATTGGTCGCGACAGCCGATGCGCTGCCGGTGCAGCCGTTGCTCGTTACGACCCCCGCGCCGCTTGACCTGGCTCCGGTGCAACAAGCCCTGGCGCAGTTGCCCAGTGTCTGTCCCGGCCTGGCATCGCAGATCGATGCGCCGGCCCTTGCGCGCCTGCAAGCGTTCTATCAGCAACAAGGCGATGCACCGTTGTGGGCGGATGAGACGCGCCGCCAAGCGCTCCAGACTCAGTTGCTGATGCTCGCCGACGACGGCCTGGACCCCACCCACTATAGTCTGCCTGCGGCGGATGCCACGGCCAACGTGTTGTGCAGCGACATCGGCAGCAGCCAGCACTACCTGCAAGCCCTGCAGGATCTGCACTACGGACGCCTGCAGCAATCGCGCTTCGAACCGCTGTGGCATTCGCAGCCGCCCACCCGTGACCCCAACACCGAAGTGCTGGCCCTCGCTGCCGTCGGCCTGCAGGACATGGCGCAAGCCTTTGACCAGGCACGCCCCAGCGCCGATCTTTACCGCAGCCTGCGCAACGCCTATTCCATGGTGCGTCTGCAACCCTTGCCCCATTGGGACCCGGTCGGCAGCGGCCCGTTATTGCGTCCCGGCATGGAAGACCCGCGCGTCCCGGAACTGGCCCGTCGGCTCCACAGCGGTGGCTACCTGCCCGTCGAACCCAAGGGCGCGGGCACACAATACGGTCCGGAACTGGTCACGGCGGTGAAAGCCTTCCAGCTCAGCCACTCCTTGCAATCGGACGGTGTGATCGGCGCCGGCACGGTGGCCGAACTCAATATCAGCCCGGCCATGCGCCGTGAACAACTGCGCATCAACCTCGAGCGTTTCCGCTGGCTGGCCCAGGACCTGGAGCCCGAAGGCGTGCTGGTCAACGTCGCCGCAGCGCAACTGAGCGTGTACCAGAGCGGCATCCCGGTGTGGCAAACCCGCCTGCAAGTGGGTCGCGCCGAACGCCAGACGCCGCTGCTCAAGTCTCGCATCACCCGGCTGACCCTCAACCCCACCTGGACCATCCCGCCCACCATCATGCGTGAGGACAAACTCCCGGCCATCCGGCTCAACCCCGAATACCTGCGCCAGCAAAACCTGCAAGTGCTCGACGCCGAAGGCAACCCGCTGGCGCCGGAAAATATCGACTGGGCGCGCCCCGGCAATATCCTGCTGCGCCAGGAAGCCGGCCCGCGCAACCCGCTGGGCAAGATCGTGATGCGCTTCCCCAACCCGTACTCGGTGTACCTGCACGACACCCCGAGCCAACCGCTGTTCACCAAAGGCCCACGGGCGTTCAGCTCCGGTTGCGTCAGGGTTGAACAACCGTTGCTGCTGCGCGACCTGCTGGTCAGCCCGGCTGAACGCGCGCGCACCGATGAACTGCTGGCCACCGGCGTGACCCATGAATTCCGGCTGGCCACCCCGGTGCCGGTGCTGTTGGGTTACTGGACGGTGCAGGTCGACGCCCAGGGTGACCTTGTGTACGCGCCGGATATTTATGGGCGCGACCTGGTGTTGATGAAGGCGATGGGGAGTGTCCTCTAGGGCATTGCCGTGTGGGCGACGATTAACGCGACGGCCTCGGTGGCTGTCACGGAGGCCGTGTCCAGGGTCAACACGGGTGGGTCCCAGCGCTCGTACTCGTGCGCCGACACCGACTGCCAAGTCGGCGGCGTCAACCCAGGAATGTCGCCCGTACGGCTTTCCACCCGGCGCTGGTGTTCCTGCGAGTCTGTGCACACCACCTGAATATTGATCAGCTCCACCTCTGCCTTCGCGGCCATTGCTGTCCAGGCTGCCCGACTTTCCTGCACCGGGTTCACGCAATCGGCGACGACCCTATGGCCCAACTGCAAGTTACTCAGCGCCAGCGCATTCGCCACGCCGTAACCGCTGGCACCGACATCACCCGCCAATACGCCCGCGTCGCGAATCGCCTGCTCGATCACATCGATGCGCAGGTAAACCGCACCGGTCTGGCGCGCCAACTCGCGGGCAATCGTGGTTTTGCCGGTGCCGGGCAGGCCGCTGAAGACGATAAGCATGCTTGACTCTCGATAAGGTTGGGTCGGTTCAGGGTATCCTCCAGTTCCCCCACCGGTCGACCCCAGGACAGTCCATGACCTTGCCGTTCACAAAGATGCACGCCCATGGCGACGACTTCATCATCATCGACCGCCGTGGCCTGGACGACCCTGTCACCCCCGAGGTCGCCCGCCGCCTGGGCAATCGCCACACCGGCATTGGCTTCAATCAACTGGCCGTGGTGCTCGACTGCGAAGACGCCGCCGCGCGCATCAAGTTCTGGAACCCCAACGGCACGCCGCTGCAAACCTGTGGCAGCGCCACGCGTGGAGTGGCCGACCGCTTGATGCATGAAACCCGCAGCGATTCGGTTGTGCTGCGCACTGACCGTGGCCTGCTGACCTGTGTGCGCGAGGCGGGGCGGCGGGTGTCGGTGGACATGGGCGCGCCGTCGCTGGACTGGTCGGCCGTGCCGCTGGCCGAGGCCATGGATACGTGTACGTTACCGCTGGCGGGCAACCCGGCGGCGTGCAGCATGGGCAACCCCCATTGCACGTTTTTTGTGGCCGACATCGACGCCATCGACCCGGCCGCCGTGGGCCCGGCGCTGGAAATTCACCCGCTGTTCCCGGCCAGGACCAATGTGCATTTCGTGCAGGTGCTCGACCGTGGGCATATCCGCCTGCGCATCTGGGAGCGTGGCGGCGGCGTGCCGCTGGGTTCCGGTTCGTGTTGTTGCGGCGCGGTGGTCAATGGCATCCGCCGTGGCTTGCTGGATGCCACGGTGCAGGTGGAGTGCGACGGCGGTACGGTCACTGTGCGCTGGGACGGGCAGGGCGGTGTGGTGTTGACGGGCAGCGTGGAGCCGATCATGCAGGGCAGTGCCTACCTGCTCTGAAACGTCACCGTAAAGGTGGTGCCGGCAGTGGCACAGGAACTCACCGCCACATCGCCGCCATGCACCTTGGCCAACTCCCGCACGATATACAGGCCCAGGCCCACGCTGCGCACGTCGCTTCCTTGGTCGGTGCCACGGGTCATGGGCTCGAACAGCCCGGCCAGCAAACCTGCCGGAATCGCCGTGCCGTGGTTGTGCACCGCCACTTCGCAAGCGCTGTCAGCCAGGCGCGAGGTGATGGTGATCGGCCGTTGCGGGTCACCATAGGCCACGCTGTTGGCCACCAGGTTGCCGATGATCTGCTGCACGCGATCGGCATCCAGGCAGGCGTCGCCACTGCCTTGTGCTTGATGCACCAGCGTTGCCTTGGGGAACGCCACACGCAGTTCGTCCACCGCGCGATGGATCACCTCATGCAGGTCCAGCGGCGCCGCCTTGATGGTGATGCCCTGGCCGACCCGTGCCTGGGTAAAGTCCAGCAGGTCGGCGATCATGCGTTGCGCGCGCTCGGAGGACTGGCCGATATGCCCCAGCAGTTGGCGCTCCTTGGGCGTACGTTCGCCACGGCTGAGAAAGTCCGAGGCCATGCGAATCGCCGTGAGCGGGTTTTTCAGATCATGGCTGACAATCGCCACCATCTGCTCGGCAAACAGGGCGCGACGCTGGGCGATGGCGTAGGCCTCGTTCAGTTCGGCCTGGGCTTGTTGCAGCGCGACTTCGGTGGCGGTTTTTTCCTGCAACAGCGCTTCGGCCAGGTTGCGTGCGTTGAGCAACTCGCGCTCGTACTTGTCGCGGTCGGTGGTGCCGAACAGCGCCAGGTCGTACACCACGACGCCGGCCTGTTCACGTTTGTTGCCGTTGAGCAGCACGGTCAGCTTGTGCCCATCGCGGTGCAGCAGGTCCAGCTTTACCTCGGTGACGCTGCCGTGCATGCGCAGCATCGGCGCCAGGTGGGTCTGGTGGAAGATCTTCCCGCCCATGCTCAGCAGGTCCTGGAAGCGCCGGCCTTGCAGCTCGGCGAGGCTGAACCCCAGCCAGTCGCTGAAGCGCGCGTTGGCCTGCTGGATCGTGCCATCTTCCGTGGTGACGGCCAGGGCGCAGGCGGCGCTGTCGAACAGATCAGCCGGCACGCGCTGCCATCCACGGCACCAGGAAGGCATCCATGGCCGCCGCGCAGGCCTGCGGCGCGCTCATGTGCGGGCAATGGCCGACGTTGTCCACCAGGCAATAGGTGCTGTTGGGCAGCACGCTGTGCAGGTATTCACCCACGGCCACCGGGGCGATCAGGTCGTCACTCGATTGCAGGATCAGCACCGGGGTGGGCAGGCCGATCACGTCCTGGCGGTTGTCCGACATAAAGGTCACTCGCGCAAACTGCTTGGCGATGTCCGGCTCGGTGCGGCAGAAACTCTCGGTCAACTCGTCGCTCAGCGCCGGTTGGCCGGGGGCGCCCATGATCACAGGGGCCATGGCGCTGGACCAGCCGAGGTAGTTGCTGTCGAGGGTGTCGAGCAGGTCGTCGATGTCGGCGCGCTTGAAACCGCCCACGTAGCCGTCGGCATCGATATAGCGAGGCGAGGGGCCGATCATCACGTGGGCGGCGACACGGCCGGGGGCCAGGCGGTCGGCGAGGGTGCCGATCATCGCACTGACCGAGTGCCCCACCAGGATCACCGGGCCCTCGGCAAAGGCGTCGATGATCTCGTTCAAGTCGCGGGCATAGCCGTCCAGCGTGCTGTACTTGGCCTTGTCAAAGGCGTTGAGGTCGGAGAGACCGGCGCCCGTCAGGTCATACAGCACCACGCGAAAACGCTCTTTGAACTGCGGCGCGAGGTAGTTCCACATGGCCTGGTTGCAGCCAAAACCATGGGAAAACACCAGGGTTGAGTGCCCGTCACCCATCACGTTGACGTTGTTGCGCTGGAGTAGGCCCATGGGGATCTCGAAATTATGGCGTATTGCTAGGTGTGCTGCAGTTTAGATAGTCGATGGCTTTGGGTCACGCCTTATAGCGCTGATAGGGTAAAGTCGGCGCCTTCAGGAAGAAACTTCAGGTAACAAACATGATGCGGTGGTTGCGGCAATCCGTCTTGATTCTGCTGGTATTGATGTCCACCGGCCTGTTTATCACCGCCCAGGCCGACACGTCGCCCATCGGCGTGGCCCTCGACCAGCGGGTGATCGACCTCACCAATACCCTCGACGCCGACACCACCACCCGCCTGAAAGACCAACTCGCCGCCCTCGAACAGCGCAAAGGCGCGCAGGTTGGCGTGTTGCTGGTGCCCACCACCGGTGGCGCGAGCATCGAGGACTACGCCAACCAACTATTCCGCGCCTGGAAACTGGGACGCAAGGACATCAACGACGGCATCCTGCTGGTGGTGGCCAAGGACGACCGCAAAGTGCGCATCGAGGTGGGCTATGGCCTGGAGGGCACGGTGACCGACCTGCTGGCCCATCGGATTATCGAAGAGCACATCACCCCGGCGTTTCGCCAGGGCGACTATGCCGGCGGTGTCGAGCAGGGCGTGAACGACCTGGTTGTCCTGGTGGATGGCGGTGACTTGCCGCAAGTGGCCGGGCACGGCGGCAGTCTTGAGGCGCTTGCGGTGTTGCTGGCGTTTGTGTGCGGTGCCGTCGGCGGCGTGCTGGTCGCGGCGCGCAAGCTGGGCTGGCGGGGGGCGCTGATCGCCACGGCAGCCGTTACCGTGGCGCTGGTGGCATTCGCCGGCGGCCGGGAATGGCCGATGTACCTGCTGGTACTGCCCTTGACCCTCCTGATCGGCGGCGCCACCTTCGGCGCCTTGTGGCTGGCGCGCACGGCGTTCTACTGCGTGATAGGGCTGTTGGCCTATATCGTCGGGGTGGTGATCGCCAACCGGTTCGTGGAGGTCAGTTATATCCATTGGCTGGTGTGGCCGTTTGGCGCGGCGTTGGTGCTGGGCTTGTGCCTCGGGTTGTTCTTCGTCATCAGGGCATCCTGGAAAAAGAGCCCGCGCTTTTTCCTCCTGCGTGCGCTGGCAGTCATGGCCATCTACGTCGCTGCGGGGACACTGTTGGGGCACGGGTATCAGGGCTGGATCGTGGCGATTCCAGTGGCCTCCTTTGTGGCGTTTATCGTGTTTGTGCAGAGCATTGCCAGTTCCGGCTCGGGGTCCGGTTCGGGCGGTGGCTCCGGTTCGGGTTCCAGTTGCTCCAGCTCCAGCAGCAGTTCCTCGGGGGGCGGTGGTTCCAGTGGCGGTGGCGGGGCGTCGGGGAGTTGGTAATCGGAGCTTGTTCTGCGTGACGCCAGGCTGCAAACGGCTGTCTGGCAAAGCCCGGAACGTTACAGCCGCTTGGACAGAAACACGCGACTGCTGCCTGCCGGTTCACAAGGGACCTCCCCGAACCGCACCCAACCATGCTTTTCATAAAACCCCGGGGCCTGAAAACTGAGGGTGTAGAGCACCGCGTTCGCGCAGCCGCGCCGCCGGGCTTCGTGCTCAAAGGCGTTCAGCAACCGGCTGCCGAGGCCCGTGCCGCGCAGGGTTTCGGGCAGATGGAACAGGTCGAGAAAGGCCATACCCAAGGTGGTTTTGCCGGTAATGCCGCCGACGATCTGCCGGGTGTCGGGGTCTTTGATCAATACCGTCAGTGGCAGGCGGTCGTTGTAGCCGGCAATACCTTCGTTGAACGCCGCGAGGCCGTTGCCGAGAATGCGCTCGGCGTCGGGGTTGGGTTGGTCGCTGATTTCTATAAGCGCTGCGGTCATCGCGAAACCCTCCGGTGGTTAAAGCGTCATCACCATCTCATGCCACGCCATGCCGCCATGATCCGAGGGTGAAGGGCGCACATAGGTGTAGCCCATGCGGGTGTACAACGGCACATGCTGTTCCTTGCACATCAGGTGAATCGTGCGCTTGTCCATCGCGCGCATGCGCTGCACGAACTCGGTCATCAACACCTTGGAATACCCCTTGCCCTGATGCGCCGGGTCGACCACCACCGACATGATCACCACATTCGGCGCCTCGGCCGAATGCCCCACCAGTTCCTTGAACGCCTCGTCCGACATCACCACTTCATGGGCGCAGCCGCCGTTGATAAAACCCACCACCTCGCCCTCGGCCTCCAGGATCAAAAAGCCTTGCGGGTATAGCGCAATGCGGGTGGCGATCTTTTCCAGGGTCGCGGCTTCGTCGCCCTCGTAGGCGGTGATTTCAATCGCGTAGCAACGGGCAGCGTCGGCGGGGAGGGCGTTGCGTAAGGTGAGGGCGGGCATGGGCGTTTCCTGGGGCGTTGAGCGAAAGGCCACATCATAACGGCCTCGCTGGGACTCTGCGCAGAACACAGATCGAAATTGTGGGAGGGGGCTTGCCCCCGATGGCGGCGTGTCAGTTAACCCATTTATAACTGACCCACCGCTATCGGGGGCAAGCCCCCTCCCACAGTTTTGTCCGCGCCAGGCTTGGTGGTGGGTGCTGTTTCCGATGCATGTTGGTCAGGGCCATCGAGGTCAAGAGGCAGTGTGGAGCCCGCCAAAGCGGGCTTCCTCACCGCTCAAGTCACATCAACTCACCGCAGGCGAATCAAACCCTCGCCGCTCGATCACCGTAAACACATCCGCCACATCCTGGACCATGATCCGGGCGGTATTGGCGACGGTGTTGATGTCGTGCTCGGCATAGTCGGACACGTTGGAACAGGCCATCAGGTGCAGATAGGCGAGGGCGGCGTTGAGACGCTCACTGGCGCAGGCATGCAGCTCGCTGAGTGGGGCGTCGCTGTCGATCAGCAGCACGGGGTAGTCGGTTGCGGTTTGGGACATGGGGGTGAAGCGGCGGGGCGGGTGTTGAGTTGTCATGGTAATAATCCTCAAGAAAGAATAATTGCCACCGTTTTGCTGCGAAACAAAGGGGGTGGCAGCTGTGCGCGGGTTCGCAGACCGGGGATTATTACCAGAACCCGGCAGACCCGAAGGTCTCCCACGCACAACCGCCATAAAACGAGAGGCAGCCGTGAATCGGCTGCGTCGGGTTTGACGGTACTGGTAATAATTGTGAGGGCTGCGAAACCCTGTCGCTGACCAAAGCCGGCGACGGGGCGAACTATAAAGTGCCGTCAGCCGAGGTGCAACCGACTGGCAGAACGACTGCATCGGCCTAAGGGATTGATAAGATTAAACTGCCAAAGCGGGAGCAAACGCCCTCACCTCCGTTATTCATTCACCCCGGCGGGCAATGAAAACCCATGAAGGAAGGACCCCATGCTGGAAATAAAACGCGCCACCCCCACCGACGCCAACGCCGCTTTTGACATCCGCCGCGCAGCCATCCGTAGCCAATGCATCGGCGCCTACGCCGCCGAACACATGGCGCTCTGGACCCGTGGCAAGGCCGAGGACGGCTACAGCGCGCTGATGGAAAAACCGTTCTACCTGGGCTGGCTGAACGGTGAGCCGATCGCTACCGGCATGCTTGACCCGGCCAACCACGAAGTCGGCGCGCTGTTCGTGTTGCCCGCATTCACCGGACGCGGGCATGGCAAGGCGATGCTGGATCACCTTGAGCAGGTCGCACGGGAACTGGCGATTGAAGAGGTGGTGCTGGACGCGACGTTGAATGCCGCGAGTTTTTATCGCGCGTGTGGCTACGTGGGGGATGAGCAGGCGATTTACCACTCGCCGTCGGGGTTGCAGTTGGCGTGCATTCCGATGAAAAAGCAGATTGGTTGAAACGGTGTACTGGCCAAAAAGCGCTATTTGCTTGTTACGCAATAATCTGCTCCGCCCGTCACCCTCAAAGTCTGGTCAATAACCGGCGATGTTATAGTCCCGGCGCTTTTTTACCTTTTGATCGCGCCGGGAGGCCCCAGGAGACTCCGCATGAACCTCTACACTGCAGGCTACGAAGGACTGTCTATCGACGCATTCATCGCGCGACTCAAGCAGGCTGGGATCGACAAGGTGCTGGATGTGCGTGAATACCCGCTGTCGCGAAAAAAAGGCTTCTCCAAAAATGCCTTTGCCCAATGCCTGGCTGCGGAGGGGATCGCCTATGAGCACATCCGGCCGCTCGGCTGCCCGAAGCCCATACGCAGGCAATTCAAGGAAGACGGTAATTGGGCCACCTATGCGCGTGAGTTCAGGGCTTATATCCGCACCCAAGGCACGGTGTTGAGCGAGCTGCTTTGCAGTGCGGCTGAACAGCGGGTCTGCATGGTCTGCTATGAGGCGGACGCAAGTTTTTGCCATCGCAGTTTGATTGCCGAAGCCGCGCAGGAAGTGGAGCCGTCGCTGGAAGCTCAGCATCTGTCGGTCAAAACAACGCTATTTGTTGATCGTCTTCGTTCTGTCGCTTAGGCGGATAGATCAAGCTTACGATCAGCCACTGTTTGGGAAAACGATGGATCGTGCCCATCAACAGCATGAGGTCTTTGTCGGGTAGATCGGTTTCCAGCTTGTGCCGAAAGGGGGCCTCCCAACCTTTTGCGCCGTGTTTGCGATACACGTTTCTGAAGAGTTGACTGGCTTCCCAGTCGACAATTTTGTGGATATGGGTTTTCAGTTCACCGTCGACCAAACACTCATAAACGTAATGAAAGTCGAAGGGCACTTTCTCCAGGCGCTTGATGCTGGCGTGTTCCTGCTCTTCAAACAGGCTGGGTTGGCGTTGCATCGATTGCAGCTTGTCAATTTCCTCTGGGGTCCATTCTGTAGAGGCTGATTTCTGGATGCGTAATGCTGCGATGCGTGCCGGCCTGATCAGGCCTAGCGTGACGTTATGCTCAATCCTGGCCTTTTCCAGTGCGTCAAAATTTTCATAAACCATCAGTCTGTCCAGCAATACTCGTCTTTCGTACCAATCGCCTGCGGGCAGGGTCCTGCCCACACAAATACTGTCCACGCCGATCTTATGGCTTTCTGGTCTGCGGTCCGCCGGGCTGCGTTCTATAGAGGCTTCGATCCATTGCCACTTGGCAAACTGCTGATCACTGGTCACCAAGCGAAACGGTACGGGATACAACCGTATGAGATTGCCGTCCTCATCCATCCCCGCAACGCAGGATGTTTCGGCATATTTTGCGCTCGGGGAAGGGTAGGTTTTGCACAGGATCAAGATTCGAACTTTGCGTTTCATGGGGGCCATATCCAGAAGTCTTTTCTGAACTGTATCCAGGCATCGGAAAGCTGCCAGACAGACTTGTAACGGCGCATGCACACATGACAAAGCACTTCGATTCCTGATGCTACACCGCCACCCGTGCCGATAAGTCAGCTCCCGCCGGGGATCTCCATCAGTGACGCAAATGCGCGCGCAAGCTCCCGATCACCTGCTCAACCGACAGCCCTTTGATCACCGGCGGCATCAGGCTTTCACCCAACTCCCGCCACACAAACAGCGTCAGTTCCGCGCCATCGGTGAGCGTTTTTGCCAGGTCCTGCGAACCCAAATCCTGCAACCGCCGATAACGCTCATCCCGCCAGAATGCTTCCTCCACCCAGTCATACACCGGGATGAAATGAAAGTGCAGCGGGAACCCCGGCATATGCCCATAGCGGCTGATATACAACCACTTGGGCTTGAGTTGCGCTTCCATGGCGCGCTGGGTTTTTGCCAGCAGTCCACCCAATTCGGCTAACGCTGCCTCCGGCATATCGGCGAGGGAATCAATCGGCGCCTTGGCGCCCAGCATCAGGTAACCCGGCAGCTTCGACGTCAGGTGATGGTTGAGCAGCCAGTGCTCGGTCTCAAACAGGATGTAGGCGGGGTCGATCTGCATCAGCACGCGTCCTTGGGAGCAGGGTGGGCAGGATAACAAGCACGCTAGCCTGTATCCCACAAAACCACGGGATCTGTGTCTATCGCGCACGTTGTCGGGTGGATAGCCTCAGGCCACGTTAACTGACGACCGAGCAAACCATGGAACTCACCGCTGTCCCGTTTGGCATCACCGACTGGTCCACCGTCGAACCCGAGCTTCACCCCGGCGTTACCGGCAGTGCCTCATGGCGCACCCGCCACTTCGGCACCACCCGCGTGCGCAGGGTCGATTACAGCCCCGGTTACCTGGCCGATCACTGGTGCACGCGCGGGCATGTGCTGCTGTGCCTGGAAGGCGAGTTGCACACAGAGTTGGAAGACGGCCGCCAGTTCACGCTGACGGCCGGGATGAGTTACCAGGTGGGCAATGACATGGAGGGGCATCGTTCATCCACTGCCACGGGGGCCAAGCTGTTTATTGTGGATTAAACCTGCAAACCCTTCGAAAACATGGGGACTTTCTCTATCGCAGTGGCAATCTAATGGCTACACTCTGCGCCGGGGCCTGCCCCTGCTGGCGCCTAACGCAGCGTAAGTCGTTTAAATCGTACGCTGCCTAAGGGCCAACCCATGATCGACCGTTTCATGCTCTTGCTGGTGCCCGCCTCATTGGCGGTGTGCACCTCCTTCGCAGTGGCCGCTGATAGCGAGCCGCTGTCGCCACGCTTTGACATCACCCGCTTTGAAGTGCGCGGCAATACGCTGCTGCCGGCCAGTGCGCTGGCGCAAACGGTGGCGCCGTTCGAGGGGGCCCAACGCGACTTCAGCGACGTGGCCAAGGCCCAGGAGGCGCTCGAAGACACCTTCCATCGGCTCGGCTATCCCCTAGTGCGCGTCGACTTGCCCGAGCAGGAATTGAATGGCGGCGTGGTGATACTGGATGTGGTGCAGGTACGGATTGGCCAGGTGACAGTCGCCGGTAACCGGCATTTCAGCACCGCCAACGTGCGCCAGTCGCTGCCGGCGCTGCAGGAAGGCACCTCGCCTGACCTGGCGGCGGTGTCCAAGAGCCTCAAGTTGGCCAACGAGAACCCGGCCAAGCAGACCGTGATGAAGCTCAAGAGCAGCGCCGCCAGCGATACGGTGGACGCCGAACTGCAGGTGAGCGATGAGTCACCGTGGAACGCGGCCCTCAACCTGGATAACAGCGGCTCGAAGGAAACCGGGCGGACCTACATCGGCGCCGTGCTGCAAAACGCCAATATGTTCGGCCGCGACCAGGTGATGAGCCTGCAATACACCACCACGGTGGAGAAGCCCGAGCGGGTCAGTGTCTACGGCCTGGGCTACCACCTGCCGCTGTATGCGCTGGGCGACTCCTTGGACTTGTTCACCAGCTACTCGGACGTCGACAGCGGCACCGTGACGGCCGGCATCTTCGACCTGGCCGTGAGCGGCCGTGGCACGATCTTCGGCACGCGCTACAACCACAACCTGGCGACGGTGGGCAATTACCAATCCAAGCTGGTCTATGGCGTCGACTACAAGGCCTATAAAAGCAGCCTGGAACTGTTCGATGTGCAACTGGGCAACGACATTACCGTGCACCCCATCAGCCTGGGGTATCAGGGCACCTGGGTGCGGGTGGATGGCGACGCGAACATCGGCCTGTCGCTGTTGCACAACATTCCAGGCGGGTCCAAGGGGCAGCAGCGCGATTTCGACCTGGCGCGCGCCCATGCGCGGGATGACTACACAGCGTTGCGGTTCGCGACGAGCATCACGCAGATCCTGCCGGCCGCCTGGCAGTTGCGCGCGGCGTTGAACGGCCAGTACACCAAGGATGCCCTGGTGCCCGGCGAGCAGTTTGGCGCCGGCGGGGCGGCGTCGGTGCGCGGCTTCCGTGAACGCGAGGTGAGCAACGACTCGGGTGTGGTCGGCAACCTCGAAGCCTACACGCCGCCGCTGTGCCTGGGCGGCAGCTGGCAGTGCCGTGCCCTGGCGTTCTATGACGCCGGTTACCTGACCCGTAACAACGCACTGCCCGGCGAGTTCGAGCACATCAGCCTGAGCAGCACCGGCTTAGGCGTGCGCCTGATCTACCGGCGCAACCTCAATCTGCAAATGGATTACGGCCATGCCTTGCACGCCGAAGCCAGTGAAACCCAGCGCGGCGATGATCGCCTGCATGTCCGTCTCAGCCTGGCCTTTTGAGGGTGCCATGACATTCAAACTTACCTTGATGGCGCTCTCCCTGGTGATGGCAACCAGCGCGGCGGCGGCCCCGGTCAACCCGGTGATCGTCAACGGCCAGGTGACATTCACCCAGGATGGCAACACCCTGAGCGTCACCAACAGCCCCAATGCAATCATCAACTGGTCGAGCTTTTCCATCGCCCAGGGCGAGCTGGTGCGTTTTCTGCAACAGAGCAGCAACAGCAGCGTGCTCAACCGCATCACCGGCCAGGACCCCAGCGTGATCCTCGGCACCTTGCAGTCCAACGGGCGGGTGTTCCTGATCAACCCCAACGGCATCGTGTTTGGTGCCGGTGCGCAGATCAATGTCGGCGGCCTGGTGGCGTCGAGCCTGGCGATTTCCAACGCGGACTTCCTCTCGGGCAACCGACGTTTCTCCGCTGACGGGCCGGCTGGCCAGGTCAGCAACCAGGGCGCGATTACCACGCCGTCGGGGGGCCAGGTGTACCTGATCGCGCCGGACGTGAACAACACCGGCATCATCACCACGCCCCAGGGCGAAACCGTGCTGGCGGCGGGGCACTCGGTGCAGTTGGTGGACTCCACTAATCCGGGCATGCACGTGGTGGTGTCGGCGGAACAGGACCAGGCGCTGAACCTGGGTACCGTGATCGCCCAGGGCGGCAACATTGGTATCTACGGCGCGCTTGTCAACCAGCGCGGCACGCTGAACGCCAACAGTGCCGTGGTCGGCGCCAACGGCAAGGTGGTGCTCAAGTCCAGCCGCACCACCTTGCTCGAAGCCGGTAGCAGCACCACCGCCATGGGCGTTGATTGCGGCGGCGACATCCAGGTGCTGGGCGAGCAGGTCGGCGTAATGGGCAATGCGCGCATCGATGCCAGCGGCCAACGCGGCGGTGGCCGGGTGCTGATTGGCGGTGACTACCAGGGCAAGAACCCGGCCGTCCTGAATGCCAAACAAAGTTATGTGAGCCAGGAGGCGCGAATTTCCGCCGACGCCCTGGCCAGTGGCGACGGCGGCAAGATCATCGTGTGGGGCACTGACACCGCGCGCGTCTACGGCACGCTGTCGGCCCGCGGCGGGGCGGCCTCGGGCAAGGGCGGCCTGGTCGAGACGTCCGGGCATTTCCTCGATGTGGCGGGTGCACGGGTCGACACGCGCGCGGCCAACGGCACAGCGGGCTTCTGGCAGTTGGACCCGGCGAATATCCTGGTCACCTCGTTCCTGTCCGGCCCTTCGGCGTCCCTGGGGGACGTGGCGGCCTTCGCCAATGCGCCGGGCACAGACAGTGAAATCGATGCCGACCTGCTGTCCAACGCGACCTCCAATGTGTTGCTGCAAGCCACCCACGACATCACGTTCTACACAGGCGTCAACAACACCAACACTGGTGTCGGCCTTACGGCCCAGGCGGGCAACGACATCCATGTCAATTCGCTGATCCAGTTCAGTGGGGATATCACCCTGGCCGCCAACCATGACGGTGCGGGCACGGCCAGCGGCAGAGGGAGGGTGTTTACCGAGGGGCAGCCAACTGCTGGCGGTCGCTTGACGATCACTGACGTCGACCGGCCGCCGGTCGAGAATCCGGTGCCTGTCGCAGTGCCGCCCCGCTCAGATATGTGTACGTTGGCGCCGAACTCGGCGTTGTGCCAGGTGCTGTCGCCGCCGACGACGAATAAGCCGGTCAAACCGGTGTATCAGGCTGCGACTGAGGTCATTGCCACGATCAATAAAACGTCGCCCGGCATTTCGGGCGATAGCTTCCCGACATATGGACAAATCGATAATTCCTCAGAAACCAAGGAAGTCGCTACTAATACTCAGGACGGTAAAGAAAATGCGCCCAAAAAAATGTACTGCAATTAACGCGCTGCTGGTGCTGACACTGCTGAGTGCAGCGACCTGGGTTCAGGCCGCCCCCGTGGCCGGTACCGTGATTCATCTGAGCGGGCCGTTGTTCGTCAAGAAGCTCGACGGCAGCATGCGCGTACTGGGTGAGCAGTCGGGGGTGGAAGTCGGCGATACCTTGTCGACCCAGGGTAAGGGCTACGCGCAAGTGCGCCTGGGCGACGACAGCTTGTTGACCTTGCAACCGGGGACCGTGCTCAGCGTGGACGCGTTTGCCTACGACGTGAATACGCCTGGCGCTGATGCCGCAGTGTTCACCCTGAAACAGGGCGGGTTGCGCTCCGATGGCGGGTTGCTGGGCAAGCGCAGCCAGGATCGCTCGACGTTGATCACGCCCGGCGGCCGGATCGGCCTGCAATCGGCCAGCGTGGTGGTGTTTTACCAGCCGGCGGCAGTCGTGGCGACGCGTGCTTCGTCCCGGCTGAACAGCCTGGCGGCGGGGTTGGCGTCATCGGCCGGGCAGGCTGATGCTTCTAACACGGCCTTTGTCGCTGCGGTTTCGGCGCGCTATGTGTATCGCCTGGCTGATGTCCTGGCCTCGGTCGAGTCATGGGCGGCGCAAGGCAAAGCGTCGCTTGCGGCGGTAGTGCCTGCGTTTATGTCAGGGTCTTCCAGTGTGCCGGTGCTGCCGCCAGGTTTGTACGTGGAGGTTATCGACGGTCAGGTCATCTTGGCTAACAAGGGCGGTATGCAGGGTTTCAACGCCGGCCAGTTTGGATTTACGCAAAGCATCGCGACTCCTCCGGGGCTATTACCGAAGAACCCTGGTCTTCCGTTCACTGTGCCGGCCTCATTCTTTTCTAACGTGCCGAAGGCCAATACGGGCAGCGGATCGAGTGCGGTTGAGTGCCAGGTGCGCTAAGCCGGGTGGACCCCGGCGAGCCCATCAATGCATCTTGCTATGGTCCATGCCATCCAGCCCACGCGCCTTGGCCTGGACCTCAACGGTCTGCTTCTCGCCCTTGGCGTCCTGCACCGTCAGGGTCAGCGGCACCTGGTCGCCTTCCTTGATCTGACCGGTCAGGCCCATCAGCATCACGTGGTAACCGTCCGGGTCAAGCTTGACCGCCTTGCCCGCCGGCAGGGCCACCGAGTCCACCGGGCCCATGCGCATCACGTCGTCCTTCATGCTCATCTCATGGATCTGCACGTCCTTGGCCACCGGTGAGGCCACGCTGAGCAGCTTGCTGTCGCTGTCGGCGGTCACGGTCATGAACGCGCCGCTGGACGGTTGGCCCGGCACCGAGGCGCGCACCCAGGCGTCGGTCACTTGCACCTGGGCACTGGCGTGGGCGGCGAGGCCCAGCAGGGTCAGGCCAAAGGAGAAGCGCTTGAGGTGTTGAACGGCAGTCATTAGCAGACCTCCATGACGGTGAGCAGGTCTTCTGCGCACTCTTTAGCGGTAAGGGATGCCTGCAAACCCAGGCGCAGGTTGCCACGGGTGTCGAAGACAAAACTGGTGGCCGTATGGGACAGGGTGTAGGTGTCGCCGGCGGGGATCTTTTCATAAAAGATCCCGAATTCCTTGGCGGCCACGGCGATTTCTTCCGGGGTGCCGTACAGCGCTTCAAAGCTGGGGTCGAAGGCCTTGACGTACTTGTCGAGAATCTCCGGCGTGTCGCGTTCCGGGTCCAGGGTGATAAAGATCACCTGCATGATCTCGCCGTCACGGCCCATCAGCTTCTTGGCCTGGGCGGCGCGGGCGAGGGTGGTCGGGCACACGGCCGGGCACTGGGTGAAACCGAAGAACACCACCGGCATCAGGCCACGGTAGGAACTGAGGGTGACGGTGTCGCCCTCGGTGTTCTTGAGCTTGAAGGTGCGGCCCATGATCTTGTCGCTCAAGTCCTTGCCGTACTTGAAGTTCAATCTGGGGCTGTTGTCACAACCGGCCAGCAGGCCCAGACCCAACAGGCCCATGCCGGTCAGGACCTTGCGGCGGGTGAATAACGTACTCATCAACGGTGCATCCTGTGAAACGCCCGCATTGCGCGAAATCAACTCGGCAGGCTTTGAATAGGAGTAAACGAGGAGGGCGCCAAGTCTACCAACCCTGGCCAGCCCGCGTAATCTGCGACGTTCTGCCACAGGGGCACACCGAATTTCATCCTTTTGCGGCGCTGGTGGTAGAGTCGCCGCCATGAAATCGAGCCGCCCCGACCGTTCCCTGATCGTCTGGACCCTGTACTTCTGCGTGCTGATGAACCTGTTCGTGTGCGGTTTGGGCCATGGCCAGATGATGGGCCAACAGCTCAATGGGATCGGTGGCGCGTTCTGCGCGGTGGACGGCAAACAGGCGCCACTTTCCGACAAAGGGCTGGGCGCGCCGTCTTCCAGTAACATCTCGAACTACTTTGCCTGCCCGGTGTGCAACGCGGTGACCGTCGCGCTGGTGTTCCTGATCGGCCTGGCCTGGTTGCTGGGCCTGGGGCAAACCCCACGCCCGGCCCATGAGCGGCGCAACAAGGCGCCGCCGCGTTATTCCTGGCCCTCGGCCAACCCCCGCGCCTCTCCCGCATTCTGACGTGTGCCTTGGGCCTCCTGTGACCAGGGGGCGTTCTATCGTCACGACTGTGAGTGCGCTTTATGAACCATCACTTGCCTGCAGGCGCCAGCCGCCTGGTCAGCCAGGCGTCCCGTCGCCCGCGCGTGGAACCGGCACGGCCGGACTACCCAAGCAATGCCCGCTGCTTTGTGCACCTGGATGCACGCCTGTTGCCGTATTGGCACACCGTGTTCGACATCTGTCCGACGCTGCTCAAGCTCGACCCGCCCGAAGGCCTGAACCTGTTTCGCAGCTTCATGACCTGGGCCTATCGCAACCAGCCGGCCCAGGACTGGACCTGGCACCTGAACGTGTGCCGTTGGCTGCTGGCGTCGCCGTATCGCGGGCGGATTGATGAAGAACCCATCGAAACCTTCATGGCCGCCGCGGCGGCGCGTTGGATCAGTACGGATGACAGCCAGGCCCAGGGGGTGGTCCTGGCCTGGCAAGGCTTGACGGTGTTCGATTGGAAGGGCGCGCGCATTCTCGCCGCTGAACAACAGGCACTCCCTGTCACGGAATGGGATTTTGCCTGGTGTCCGCTCGCCTCCTCAGGTGTATTCCAGGGCTGGTTGCCGGTGCCTTGAGCGCTGCACAGTGGATCGGGATTGTTACGTAAACCGCAAAAGTGATTGACGGTTTCAGCGGCTGTTTCCCCAAGGCCCAAGGCTATACCGTGCGCGCACCCGTTGAGTGCAGCACCACCCGACCGACAAACAACAGGGTTGGGCTGTAACGGGGTCGCCTCAATCACTTCACGGAGCCTTCATGAAACACACCACGTGCCTGGCGCTCGCCGTCTCCCTCGGCGCCGCGCAGCAGGCGGCTGCATCGGGTTTTATCGATGACAGCAAAGCCACCCTCGACCTGCGCAATTTCTATTACAACCAGGACACCCGTAACACCAGGGCGCCGTCGGACAAGGAGTGGGGCCAGGCCTTCATGTTCAACTACCAGTCCGGTTTCACCGATGGCCTGGTGGGCTTCGGCCTGGACCTGCAAGCGCTGTATGGCCTGCGCCTGGACGCCTCTGGGCGCGCCGGCAAGGTCGGTGAAGGCAACACCCCCGGCAGCGTCTTCCCGTTGTCCGATGGCAAGGCTGCCAATGACTTCAGCAAGACCGGCGCCACCGGCAAGGTGCGCATCTCAAAAACCCAGCTCAAGGTCGGCACCTTGGTGCCGAAGATGCCGGTGCTGATGTCCGAAGACGGCCGCTTGTTGCCGCAGACGTTCCGTGGCTATCAGGTCGACTCCAAGGACCTTAAGGACTTCAACCTGATCGCCGGCAAAATGGAGCAGGTGCTCGACCGTAACTCCAGCAACGGCCAGGGCATGTCGATCGCCGGTGCCAACGACCCGGCCAAGGGCACGTTCAGCAATCAGTTCTACTACGGCGGGGTGGATTACGCCCTGAGCAAGCAACTGCAAGTGCAGTACTACTACGCGACCCTGGAGAATTTCTACCAACAACATTTTTTCGGCCTGGTGCACAACTGGCAGTTGCCGGTGGGGCAGCTCAAGACCGATCTGCGTTACTTCTACAGCACCGCCGACGGCAAGAACGGCAGCGCCGCCGGGCGCGGTGAAGGCTATGTGAGTTCCGGGTATTACGCGCCCGGCGTCAACTCGGGCAAGGTCGACAACCGCCTGTGGAGCGCGATGTTGACCTATGGCGTGTACGGGCATTCCGTTGGCCTGGGGTATCAGAAAACCACCGGTGAAAGTGACTTCCCCCACATCAACCAGGGCCAGGGTCGTTCGCTGTACCTGATCACCAATGCCCAGTCGCTGAAGTTCGTCAACGCCGGCGAACAGGCCACGGTGGGTAACTACACCTATGACTTTACCGGCCTGGGCATTCCGGGCCTGAAGTCGAGCGTGACCTATATCCACGGCAGCAACATCCGTGCGGCGCGCCGCGACAACAGCGAGTGGGAGCGCGATTTGCGTGTCGACTACGTGATCCCCACGGGTACGTTCAAGGGCCTGGGCCTGACTTGGCGCAGCGCTGTGCTGCGCGGCAATGACACCGCCGACAAGGATGAGACGCGGCTGATCGTCAGCTACAGCCTGCCGTTGCTGTAAGCCAGGCAGGAGCAACGCTTGATCGGCATCAAGGCCGCCCCGTGCGCCAGCCCGCACACTGGACTCCCGACGGCCGGTCCCTCCGCGAGGCTCCCATGCTCTACCTCCTGTTGTTATTGGCCCATCTGTTCGCCGCGTTGATTTTTATCGGCACGGTGTTCTTCGAAGTACTGATCCTGGGGCACCTGCACCAGCACTTGCCGATTCGGGTGATGGTGCAGGTGGAGCAGGGTGTCGCCCGACGGGCTCGGGTGTTGATGCCGTGGGTGTTGCTGGTGCTGTTCGGCGCCGGGCTCGGCATGGTCTGGCTGCGTTACCTGCCGGCGTTGTCGGCACCTTTGGCGTCCTCGTTCGGCACGTTGCTGGGCCTCAAGTTGATCCTGGCCGCCAGTGTGCTGCTGCACTTTCTGGTCACCATGGCGCGGATGCGCTGGGGCAAGGTCAGTGCGCGCTACAGCCGCTTCATTCACCTGAGCCTGTTCGCGCACATGGTCGCCATTGTGCTGCTGGCCAAGGGCATGTTTTACCTGAGCTGGTAACGACCTTGATGCACATCAAGGTGCGCGCAGCGGTCGCACCGGACAATGGACCACCGCCGCCCGCTCCGGAGTCCGTCATGCGCACCCATATTCATCCCACCCGCTTTCGTCAGGATCAGGGCGTGTTGGACCTGGCCTGCCAGACGGACACGCGCCGCTTCCATGCCGGCGTCGGTTCCCTCGACCTGCTGCGCGCCCTGCGCGACAGCCGCCAGCGCCAGCGGCCCCTGGCGTTGAACCTGCATTGGCCGGCAGCTGACGCCGGCACCGACTACCTGCACAGCCTCGCCCAGGAAATCCAGTTGATCGGCTGCCAGCTCGGCCCGCGCCAACCGGTCGAACACTTTCACCTGCGCGGCACAACGCCGACGATCGAGCAGGTGCGCACGTTGCTGGAACACCTGCACAGCCGCTTCAACTTTTTCGACCACGACCGTGGCGACTACCGTATCGACCTCGACCCCTGGCACATGGACTGGGCGACCCTGGGCCTGCTGCGCGAACAGGGGTTCAACCACGCCAGCATCGGCGTGCCGGACGCCCGCCGCGATGACCCGCTGTGCCAGGCGCGGTACCAGGACCCGGCGCCCATCGAGTCGCTGGTGGATGCGGCGCGTACCTTCGGCTTTCGCTCGGTGAACATCGACCTCGGCTACGGCCATGCCTGGCAGACGCCGGCCAGTTTCGAGCTGAAACTGGCCAGCCTGATTGCCCTGGAGCCCGACCGCCTGCAACTGTTCGATTACGCCCAGCCACCGGTGCGTTACCAGGGCCGACAACCTCAGGCGTTTTGCAGCGCGGCGGATAAGAGCGCGATGCGCCGCAGCGGCTTTGAGCGCCTGGCCGCCGCGGGGTATCACTACATCGGCCTGGGGCAGTTCGCCCGCGCCGATGATGACCTCAAACAGGCCCAGGAGCGCGGTCGCCTCAGCCGTAACTGCGAAGGCTTTACCCTGCACGGTTATTGCGACCACATCGGCTTTGGTCTGGGCGCCATCAGCCAGATCGACACATTGTGTGCGCAGAACACGGCGGTCCTGCCGCACTACCGTGAGCAGTTGGCCAGTGGTCAACCGGCCACGTGCCGAGGCTGGTTTCGCGAGGCGGCCGACCCGGTGCGCCTGCATGTCGCCGAACGCCTGGCCTGTGACCTGGAACTGAATATCCAGGCGGTGGAGCGGCGTTACGGCCTGGTATTCAGGCGTTATTTCGCCAACCTCTGGCCGCTGCTGGAGGCCTTGCACCGCGACGGGCTGCTCGAGTTGTCGCCTACGTTTATCTGGCTGCTGCCCGCGGGCCTGCCCCAGGTGGATGCCATCTGCGCATTGTTCGAACGGGCGGCGCTCGCCACGCCCGTCAGCGCCAACGACGAGGTGATCGACCATGACGGCGTTTGAATTCGACCGTGCCCTGGTGCACAAATACGACCGCCCGGGGCCGCGCTACACCTCATACCCGACCGCGCCGCAGTTCAACAGCGCGTTTGCCCTGGACGACTATCACCAGGCCGTGCGCGCCAGTCACCAACTCGCCGCGCCCAAGGCGTTGTCGGTGTACATCCACATTCCGTTCTGCCAGAGCCTTTGCTACTACTGCGGCTGCCACAAGATCATCACCCGCAAGACCCATCGCGCCGTCGAGTATGTGGCGTACCTCAAGCGCGAGATCCAGATGCAGGGCGCGCTGTTCGAGCGCTCGCGACGCCTGACCCAATTGCACCTGGGCGGCGGCACACCGACCTATCTGGACGATGCGCAACTGGCCGAACTGATGGCCTGCCTGGCGGACAACTTCAGCCTGGATGACAGCGACGCCCATGAGTTCTCCATCGAGGTCGACCCGCGCACCATCAGCGTCGAGCGCATCAACACCCTGCGCCGGCTGGGCTTCAATCGCCTGAGCTTCGGCGTGCAGGACTTCGACCCCGACGTACAGGCCGCCGTGAATCGCGTGCAAAGCGAAGCGCAGATCCTGCAACTGGTGGCCGCGGCCCGCGAGGCCCGCTTCAAATCGGTGAGTGTCGACCTGATCTACGGCCTGCCCCTGCAAACCGTGGCCAGCTTCGACGTGACCCTGAGCAAGCTGATTGCCCTGCGCCCCGACCGGGTGGCCGCCTACAGCTACGCGCACCTGCCAAGCCAGATCCGCGCCCAGCGCATGATCCGCCCCGAAGACATGCCACCCCCGGCACGCAAGCTGGAACTGCTGGAACTGACTATCCGCCGTCTTACCGAGGCCGGGTATGTCTACATCGGCATGGACCATTTCGCCCTGCCCGACGATGAACTGGCACTGGCCCGCGTCAATGGCAGCCTGCAACGCAACTTTCAGGGTTACTCCACCCATGCCGATTGCGACCTGATTGGCCTGGGCGTGTCGGCCATCGGCAAGGTCGGCGACAGCTACAGCCAGAGCGTCAAGGAGCTGTCCCAGTACTATGCGCGCATCGATGCGGGCATGCTGCCGGTGCAACGCGGTTACCGGCTCAACCCCGACGACGTACTGCGTCGCGAGGTGATCAATGGCCTGATGTGCGACGGCCGCGTCGATGTCGCCCAGGTCGAAGCGGCCCATGGCATTCGTTTCAACGACTATTTTGCCCAAGCGTTGACGCAGTTGGACGAGCAAGTGGCGGACGGGCTGTTGCTGGTCCAGGACGACGCGCTGCAACTGCTGCCCAAAGGTCAACTGATGGTGCGCAGCGTGGCCATGGCCTTCGACGCTTACCTGGGCGGCGCACACAAAGGCCAATTCTCCCGCACCGTCTGACCCACCACGCAGCCCGGTAGCAGTGTGTCAGCCAACACCTCTACCAACCCGGCCACCGCCATCGAAGCCTCGCTAGAGCTCGACATCTCCCACAGGGACCCGCGGTGGTCCCGAGATCCATAGCCGGGCCACTTTCTACCTGCCAACTGCGATCAAAATGTGGGAGGGGGCTTGCTCCCGATAGCGGTGGGTCAGCCAGCACCTCTATCAACTGTGCCGCCGCCATCGAAGCCTCGCTAAAGCTCGACATCTCCCACAGGGGACCCGCGGTGCTCCCGAGATCTATAGCCTGGTCACTTTCTACCTGCCAACTGCGATCAAAATGTGGGAGGGAGCTTGCTCCCGATAGCGGTGGGGCAGCCAGCACCTCTATCAACTGTGCCACCGCCATCGAAGCCTCGCTAAAGCTCGACATCTCCCACAGGGGACCCGCGGTGTTCTCGAGATATATAGCCGGGTCACTTTCTACCTGCCAACTGCGATCAAAATGTGGGAGGGGGCTTGCTCCCGATAGCGGTGGGTCAGCCAGCACCTCTATCAACTGTGCCACCGCCATCGAAGCCTCGCTAAAGCTCGACATCTCCCACAGGGGACCCGCGGTGCTCTCGAGATCTATAGCCGGGTCACTTTCTACCTGCCAACCACGATCAAATGTGGGAGGGGCGGTGCGACGATTCGACTTGCTCCCGATAGCAGTGGGTCAGCCAGCACCTCTATCAACTGTGCCGCCGCCATCGAAGCCTCGCTAAAGCTCGACATCTCCCACAGGGGACCCGCGGTGCTCTCGAGATATATAGCCGGGCCACTTTCTACCTGCCAACTGCGATCAAAATGTGGGAGGGGGCTTGCTCCCGATAGCGGTGGGTCAGCCAGCACCTCTATCAACTGTGCCGCCGTCATCGAAGCCTCGCTAAAGCTCGACATCTCCCACAGGGGACCCGCGGTGCTCTCGAGATCTATAGCCGGGCCACTTTCTACCTGCCAGCCGCGATCAAAATGTGGGAGGGGGCTTGCTCCCGATAGCAGTGGGTCAGCCAGCACCTCTATCAACTGTGCCGCCGTCATCGAAGCCTCGCTAAAGCTCGACATCTCCCACAGGGGGACCCGCAGTGCTCTCGAGATCTATAGCCGGGTCACTTTCTACCTGCCAGCCGCGATCAAAATGTGGGAGGGGCGGTGCGACGATTCGACTTGCTCCCGATAGCGGTGGGTCAGCCAGCACCTCTATCAACTGTGCCGCCGCTATCGAAGCCTCGCTAAAGCTCGACATCTCCCACAGGGATCAGCGGTGCTCCCGAGATCTATAGCCGGGCCACTTTCTACCTGCCAACCGCGATCAAAATGTGGGAGGGGGCTTGCTCCCGATGAGGGAGTGTCAGTCACTTATTTTTTAACTGACCCGGCGCTATCGGGGGCAAGCCCCCTCCCACATTTGGACTGCAGTGTGCCTGTCAAATATCAAACAATTGGAGCCCATCCCATGGCCTTTACCCTTGAATTGGAAGAGTGGGTCGGCAGTGCCTGGCACCGCTTTATTGCCCGACGCGCCAGCGTCGATTTTCCGCACGCGCGGGTCGATCTGGTCGACCGCCAGCACAGCCTGGCCGTATTGTTCCGCGCCTTGGGTGGTGCCAGCGGGATCGCCCTCGAAGCCTCCAGCGAACGCGACCTGCTGCTGCGCCGCAACCTGTTGATGCGCATCGCCGGCACCTGCAAGCACGCGGCCTCCTGCGATGGCAATCGTCTGCGCCTGCCGTCGAGCCTGGCGGTGTACCCCACCGTCGCGTTGAACCTGGAGTTGTACCGCTGGCTGGCGCTGTTGGCCGCCCATGCAGGCCCCATGACCCATTGGGCCCGGGACAACCAACGCTGCACCTGGACCTGCCGCCCGCCGACGTCGATGACATCCCCCTCGGCGAGGGCATCAAGCTGCCCGAGTGGGACTACCGCCAACAATGCCTGCAACCTGGTTTCGTCAATCTGCAACTGATGCAGCCACGTGCCGATGCACCGCAACCGTTACCGGCCCGATTACTCGGCCCGGCCCAGCGCCTGCGCCGTCAATTCCAGCAACTGCGCACCGACCGCCAATGGCTGCGCCAGCAACCTCAAGGCGCGGAACTGGACCTGCAAGCCTGGGTGGATTTCCACGTGCAACGCCAACACGGCGCCTGCACCGAACGCGGCTTGTACCAGGAGCAGCGTCACACACGACGAGACCTGGCATGCCTGCTGCTGGCGGACCTGTCGATGTCCACCGACGCGCATTTGAACGACGAGCAAAAGGTCATCGACGTGATCCGCGACAGCCTGTTGCTGTTTGGTGAAAGCCTGGCCGGGTTGGGAGATGCGTTTGCGCTGTATGGCTTCTCGTCCCTGCGCCGCCATCAGGTGCGCCTGCAACAGCTCAAGACGTTCGAGCAAGCCTATGACGACCGCACGCGTGGCTGTATCCAGGCGCTCAAACCGGGTTACTACACGCGCATGGGCGCCGCTATTCGCCAAGCCACCCACCTGCTGGGGGCGTGCAAACAGCGGCGCAAGTTGTTGTTGCTACTGACTGATGGCAAACCCAATGACCTGGATCTGTATGAGGGCCGCTACGGGGTTGAAGACACCCGTCAGGCAGTGGTCGAGGCGCGGCGCCAGGGCCTGATTCCGTTCTGCATCACCATCGACAAACAGGCCGGGGACTACTTGCCCTACATGTTCGGTGCTCATGGCTACACCCTGATCCGTCAACCGGAGCAGTTGCCGCTGCGGTTGCCCCAGCTGTACCGGCAACTGACCGAGGGTCAGTAGAAGTCGCGCGGCAACCAGAAGAACATCGCGATGCAAAACAGCGTCAGGCTCAGGCAGAACCACTGGAAGCGCCGCAAGCGAAGGGCCTGTACGCCGGCGTCCGAGGCGGGCAGGGCCATGCCGCAATCCGTGCACTGCTCATGCTTGTCGGCATTGCGCTGTTGGCAGTACAGGCAGGTTTTCACTCGAATTGCTCCAGGCGCAGCCGGTCCAGAATGGCGATCTGGCGCCCGTCCTGGGTGATGATCTTTTCATCGATCAGGCGCCGGATAATCCGCGAAAAGGTCTCCGGCTGGATCGACAGGTGCCCGGCAATCAACTGCTTGGCCATGGGCAGTTCGAACGTGGCGTCGGTGCTGTGCAGGCGCATCAGTTGGGTCAGCAGGTAGCGCACCACGCGGTGGGTGGCGTTTTTCAGTGACAGGGTTTCGATCTCGTTGACCCGCTGGTGCAAGCGCACGCACAACGTGCCGAGCAGGGCGAAGGTCAGGCGGCTGTTGCTGTGCAGCAGGCGCATGTAGGTGGCGTTGGACAAACGGTACAACTGGGTGGGGCACACCGCTTCGGCGCAGGCCACGTAGTTGGGAGTGTCCATCAGCATCATGGCTTCGGCGAAGGTCTGGCGCTCGCCGATCACTTCGAAGACCTTCTCCTGGCCGTCGGGGGTCAAGCGGTAGATCTTCACCGCACCGGCAATCACGAAGTAAAACGCATCGGCCGGTTCGCCTTGGCGGAACAGCGGCTCGCCCTTGTCGATACTCAGCAACTGGCTGTTGCCCATCAGCTCGTTGAGTTCTTCGTCGTTCAGCGGTTCGAACAGGTGATGGCTGCGCAGGATCTGGTGGTGCACGCGATGCAGCACCATGCCCGGTTCCTTGAACAGCAGCGGGGCGTTCACACCAACACCAGCGAAAGCCCGCTGGCGGCGGCCAGCATGGAGCCGAGAATCACAAACCAGGCGAGGGGGACATAGGCGTTTTTCATCATGGCTCCGGGGTGCGGTGTGGATATAGGCGCGAGGGTAATCCCTTGCCCCCGATAGCGACTTGATCTACGACAAGGGCAATGCACGCCCATCGGCGCAAGATTGCCGCAGTCCTGAAGGGAGACCGTGTTATGCAAGTGCTCGATCGGCGCAAGGCAATGTCGATTACCCCGTTGTTTCGCCTGGCCTTCCGGCCATTCTTCCTCGGCGCCTGTGTATTGGCGGCGCTGGCAATCCCCTTGTGGCTGCTGGCCCTGGGCGGGCACCTCGGCACCTGGCAACCCGCCGGCGGCTGGCTGGCCTGGCATCGGCATGAACTGCTGTTCGGCTTTTGCCTGGCGATCATCGCCGGCTTCCTGCTCACGGCAGTGCAGACCTGGACCGGCCGCCCAGGCATCAGCGGCAATGCCCTGGCGCTGCTTGCCGGTGTGTGGCTGGCCGCGCGCCTGGGGTGGCTGTTCAACCTGCACTGGCCGCTGCTGGCGGTGCTGGAGCTGACCTTCCCCCTGGCCGTGGCCGGCGTGATGGGCTGGACCCTGTGGCAGGTACGCCAGAAGCGCAACTACCCGATCGTGCTGGTGCTGGCGCTGCTGACCGTGGCCGATGCGCTGTCGCTGTATGGCTTGCTGCGCAATGACCCAGGCCTGCAACGCCAGGCGGTGCTCACCGGCCTGTGGCTGGTGGCGGCGATGATGGGCTTGATCGGCGGGCGGGTGATTCCGTTTTTCACCCAGCGCGGTCTGGGCCGGGTCGAGGCGGTCAAACCCTGGCCATGGCTGGACCGGGCGTTGCTCGGGGCTTCGCTGCTGGTCGCCGTGCTGTATGCCGCCGGGCCTGCGCTGGCCGCCAACCCAGGGATCGGCCTGCTGTTCGCCGCCCTTGGACTGGGGCACTTATTGCGCCTGGTGCGCTGGCATGATCGCGGGCTGTGGCGGGTGCCGTTGCTCTGGTCGTTGCACCTGGCGTACGCCTGGCTCGCTGTGGCCTGCCTGGGCATGGCGCTGTGGCACTTCGGCGCGCCCCTCAATCCCAGCCTGGCCGTGCATGCATTGACCATCGGCGCCATGGCCGGACTGATCCTGGCGATGATCGCCCGCGTCAGTCTGGGCCACACCGGCCGCCCGTTGCAGCCGCCCGCAGGGATGACCCTGGCCTTTGGGCTGCTGAACCTGGCATGTGTGTGCCGGGTGGTGCTGGTACTGCTGTTGCCGATGGCCGCGTTGTGGCTGGCGGGTGTGTGCTGGACCGTCGGGCTCGGCCTGTACCTGTGGCGGTATGGCCCGATGCTGTGGCAGGCACGGGTCGATGGGCATCCAGGCTAGGAGGACGTCATGCTTTATTCCACCTTGTTGATCGTGCATCTGCTGGCGGCGATTGCGTTTATCGGCACGCTGTTTTTCGAAGTGGTGATCTGGCACAGAGCCCGTGAGGAACTGGCCTGGTCCGCGCAGTTCACCTCCGACCACGCCATTGCACGGCGTTCGCGCCAGGTACTGCACGGCGTGGTGGTGTTGCTGTACGGCGCGGGCATCGGCCTGGCCTGGCACTATCGCGGGCTGTTGGCGGTACCTTGGGCCAGCCATTTCGCGGCGCTGCTGAGCCTGAAAATCCTGCTGGCCCTGAGCATCATCGGCCATTACCTGTGGCTGGCGTACCTGCTGAGTCACCAGCGCTTGAGCCCGAGGCGTGCGACGTGGATTCGTCGCAGCATCCTGGGGCATATGGTCGTGATCGTGATCGTGGCCAAGCTGATGTTGCGTTGATCAGGCAGGCGGATGTGGTCGCGCAGGTGTTGCTGCGGTAATGGAGCGAGATTCAGGGCAGGCTGATAGGTATCTGATGTATAGAGATCAAATGTGGGAGGGGCGGTGCGACGATTCGACTTGCTCCTGATGGCGTCCTTCGGGTCGACCATTTTTTTGGGGTGGGCCGAGTGCATATCCGTTGCTGCGGTAACGGCCACTTAGGGTTCCGCTCTTACAGCGGGTCACTTTTGGAAAAGAGCCCCAAAAGTAACCAAAAGGGCTCTTGCCCCAACACTCGGCACCTCGCTTAGGCTCGGTGTGCCCTCACTCCGGCTTGAATCCGTGGGCCGCCGTCATGGGCCATCCTTGGCCCAGGACGGCTAACCCGGCGTCCTGCCGGGTTACCCACGGATTCAAGCCTGCGTTCGGCCAGCGTGTTTGACGGGGCGCCTAGGATCAAGATCAAAAGCCAGAGCCAGAGCCAGAGCCAGAGCCAGAGCCAGAGCCAGAGCCAGAGCAACAGCAACAGCAACGCGATCCGTTGTGTAGCCCCCCACACCTCAAGCAATCACATGCGGCGTCATGCCACGGGCGAATGTTGATCGTGGTCAAGGGATAACGGCGCGGTAGTTCCCACACTGTGGCGAACTTTCTGGAGGACCGCGTCATGCCCCTGTCTCTTGCGCAATTGCGCCGCAACTACACCCTTTATGGCCTGCGTGATGACTTGGTGCAGGACGATCCCTTGGTGCTGTTCGGCCAGTGGCTGGATCAGGCGCGTAAAACCGAGGTGCCTCCGGCGGAGGCCAATAGCATGGCGCTGGCCACCGTGGACAGCCAGGGCCATGCGCATTGCCGCATCCTGCTGCTCAAGGGGTTCAGTGCCGAGGGCTTTTTCTTTTTTGGGCATTACCAGAGTGCCAAGGGCGAGGAGTTGGCGAGCAACCCTCATGCGGCCATGACGTTTTTCTGGCCGGGGCTGGAGCGTCAGGTGCGTATCGAAGGCCCGGTGGTGCGGGCGGAGGCGCAGTTGTCGGACGATTATTTCGATGCGCGCCCGGCTGCCAGTCAATTGGGTGCCTGGGCCTCGCCGCAAAGCCAGCCCCTTAGCCATCGCAGCGAGTTGGAAAGCCGCCTGCGTGACGTCACCGAGCGTTTCGCCGGGCAGCAACCGCCGCGGCCCGAGCATTGGGGCGGCTACCGCCTGCAACCGCAGCGCATCGAGTTCTGGCAGGGCCGGCCCGACCGTCTGCATGACCGTCTCGACTACCGCCTGCATGCCGGCACGTGGCAGCGCACGCGCCTGGCCCCCTGAACGAGATACCTCCTTGGAGGAATAGGCCCTGCGCCCGTTGCGGCGCAGGCTGACGGCAACTTTCTTCACGCCTGGAGCCTTGATCATGGCCCATTTGAAACAACGCACTTTCGTGCCCCTGAACATCGCCGTGCTGACCATCAGTGACACCCGTACCCTCGACACCGACACCTCCGGCCAGACCCTGGTGGACCGCCTCGAAAGTGCCGGGCATGTGCTCATCGACCGTGGCCTGGTGATCGACGACGTCTACCAGATTCGTGCGCAAGTCTCGCTGTGGATCGCCGACCCCGAGGTGCAAGTGGTGCTGATGACCGGCGGCACCGGTTTCACTGCCCGTGACAACACGCCACAGGCGGTGTTGCCGTTGCTGGACAAACATGTCGAAGGCTTCGGTGAGCTGTTCCGCCAGGTGTCCCTGGCCGAGATCGGCACCTCCACCTTGCAGTCCCGCGCGTTGGCCGGCATCAGCAACGGCGTGCTGGTGTGCTGCATGCCGGGCTCGCCGGGCGCGTGTCGCACCGGCTGGGACCAGATCCTGGCGGGGCAGTTGGACAGCCGCACCGGCCCGTGCAATTTCGTGCCGCACCTCAAGCCCCAGCCCGAGCAAATCCTGCAAGCCTGCGAGTCGCGTTCATGAGTGCCTCGGTGTGTGACAGCGGCCACCTGATGCCGGTGGACGAGGCCATCGCCACGCTGCTGGCCCAGGCGCCGCCACCGCCGAGCACCCAGGTGATTGGCCTGGAGCAGGCGCTGGGGCGAGTGGTCGCTGAAGAGTTGTTCTCTCCCCTGGATTTGCCCGGTTTCGACAACAGCGCCATGGACGGCTACGCCCTGCGCGCCGAGGACGTGCCGGCCGAAGGCGGCTACCTGATGCTCGCCGGGCGCATTGCGGCGGGGCAGCACAGCAAGGTGAGCGTGCAGGCCGGGCAGGCCGTGCGCATCTTTACCGGTGCGCCGCTACCGCCTGGTGCTGACACGGTGGTGCCCCAGGAGCGTTGCCGCCTGTACGGCCAGCGCATCTGGTGCCCGCCGGTACGTCTCGGCGAACATGTGCGCAAGCAGGGTGAAGAGCTGCAGCGCGGGCAGACCCTGATTGCCGTCGGCAAGCGCCTGCGCGCCCAGGACATCGGCTTGCTCGCCTCGGCCGGCATCCCTCGGTTGAAAGTCTATCGCCCGCTGCGGGTGTGCCTGCTCAGCAGCGGCAACGAGCTGCGTGATCCGGGCGAGGCGCTGGTGCCGGGGCAGATCTACAACAGCAACCGCTATGCCCTGGCCGCGTTATTGCGTGGCTGGGGCGTGGACGTGCACGACTACGGCGTGATGGCGGATGAACTGGCCGCCAGCCGTGATGCGCTGGCCCTGGCCTCATCCGAGTGCGACCTGTTGCTGACCTCTGCGGGTGTGTCGGTGGGGGAGGAGGACCATCTCAAGCAGGTCATCGAAGAACTCGGCCGCGTGGACTTCTGGCGGCTGGCGATTCAGCCCGGCAAGCCCCTGGCGTTTGGCGAAGTGGCGGGCAAACCGTGGCTGGGCCTGCCCGGTAACCCGTCGGCGGCGCTGATCACCGCGTTGGTGGTGGTGCGTCCGTTCCTGCTGCGCGCCCAAGGTATGGAGCGGGTGCTGCCGGTGCCGATCCAGGTGCCGGCCGCGTTTGAATGGCTCAAACCCAATAAGCGCCGCCAGTACCTGCGCGCACGCCTGAGCCCCGGCGAAGACGGGCAACTGCGCGCCGTGCTGCACCCCCAGCAAAGCTCGGCGATGCTGACCGCCGCCTGTTGGGCCGATGGCCTGGTGATCGTCGAGCGTGAGCATCAGGTGCTCAAGGATGAACCGGTGCCGTTTGTGTCTTTCGCTGAATTTCTCTGAGGAGCCCCCATGCAACTGGTCTGCCCGGCAGGCAACCTGCCTGCGCTCAAAGCCGCCGTGCGCCAAGGCGCCGATGCGGTGTATGTCGGTTTTCGCGATGACACCAATGCCCGGCATTTCGCCGGGTTGAACATGGACGACAAACAGTTCGACGGTGCCGTCGCCTTTATTCGCCAGCACCAGCGCAAGCTGTACGTGGCGGTCAATACTTACCCGCAACCGAAGATCTGGGCACGCTGGCAACGCGCCGTCGACCGCGCGGCGGACCACGGCGTGGACGCCCTGATCGCCGCCGACCCCGGCGTGCTTGACTACGCCAGTCGCCAGCATCCGCACATGGCCTTGCACCTGTCGGTACAGGGGTCGGCCACCCACGCGGCGGCGCTGAAGTTCTATGCCGAGCGCTACGGCATTCGCCGCGCGGTATTGCCCCGTGTGCTGTCCCTGGCCCAGGTCAAACAGGTGGCGGCGAGCAGCCCGGTGCCCATCGAAGTGTTCGGTTTTGGCAGCCTGTGCATCATGGCCGAGGGGCGTTGCCACTTGTCTTCCTACATCACCGGCGAGTCGCCCAACCTGTGCGGCGTGTGCTCGCCGGCCAAGGCGGTACGCTGGAGCGAAGATGCCGAGGGCTTGAGCGCGCGCCTGAGCGACGTGCTGATCGACCGCTACACGCCCGACGAACCCGCCGGCTATCCGACCCTGTGCAAGGGCCGCTTCCTGGTCGGCGGCAAGCGCTTCCATGCCCTTGAAGAACCCACCAGCCTCGACACCCTCGACCTGGTGCCGGAGCTCAGCGCCATCGGTGTCGAAGCGGTCAAGATTGAAGGCCGGCAACGCAGCCCGGCGTATGTGGAACAAGTCACCCGGGTCTGGCGCGCCGCGCTCGACGCCCACCGCAGCGCGCCGGCCAGCTTTGTGGTCAAGGACCAATGGCGCCAGGTGCTGGCCGGGTTATCCGAAGGCAGCCAGACCACACTCGGCGCCTACCATCGTGCATGGCAGTGAGGAGACACAGATGAAACTCAGCCTGGGACCGGTGCTGTTTTATTGGGATAAGGAACACCTGGGGCGCTTTTACTCGGACATGGCCGGCTTGCCTCTGGACGTGATTTACCTGGGCGAAACCGTGTGCGCCAAACGCCGCGCGTTTTCCCTGGACCATTGGTTGGGTCTGGGCCGGGAGCTGCAAACCTACAGCTCGGCGCAGATCGTGTTGTCGAGCCTGACCCTGATCGAAGCCGCCTCCGAACTCTCGAGCCTGCGCCGCCTGTGTGACAACGGCGAGTTGCTGGTGGAGGCCAATGACATGGGCGCGGTGCAGATGCTGATTGAGCGCAAACTGCCCTTTGTCGGCGGCCCGGCGCTCAACCTCTACAACGGTCACGCGCTGGTGCAACTGCTCGACGCGGGCATGCAACGCTGGGTGCCGCCGGTGGAATGCTCCCAGGGCCTGATCGGCGACGTGCTGGAACAGGTGCGCGAATTGGGCCGGCCATTGCCCGAAGTGGAGATATTCGCCTACGGCCATTTGCCCCTGGCCTACTCGGCGCGTTGCTTCACCGCCCGTGCAGAGAACCGCCCCAAGGACGACTGCCAGTTCTGCTGCATCAACTACCCCGACGGCATGGCGCTGACCAGCCAGGAAGGGCAGGCGTTGTTCACCTTGAATGGCATTCAGACCATGTCGGCCGACGTTACCAACCTGCTGGCCGATTACCCCGGCCTGGTGTCCTGTGGTGCGAACCTGTTGCGCCTGAGCCCCCGGGCCGAAGGCATGGTCGAGGTGGTGCGCGCCTTCGACCACGTGCGCCAGGGCGCCACGCCGCCGCTGTATGTCGATGGCTGCAACGGCTACTGGCACGGCCAGGCGGGTATGTTGCGGGTTGAGGAGGTGGGGCTGTGTTGAGTCGTAAACAATGGCTGCTCAAGGGGGCCGACCGGTTGTTGCCGTTGATCCGCCGCGTGCCGTTTGGCGTGCAGCGCCTGGCCTTGCAGCAAGCCCTCAACCGCTGCCTGGCCGAGCCCCTGCGCGACGGTGGGTTTGACCTGCTGCGTGGGCGTTGGATGTGTTTGCGTATTCCTGACCTGGGGTTGTGCTGGTACCTGACCTTGGCGCGGGACGGGTTGCGGATTGCGCAAAAGGCCGAGGCGCAGGTAAGCATCAGTGGCAACTGGCGGGAGTTCTTGTTGCTCGCCAGCCGGCAGGAAGATCCGGATACGTTGTTCTTTCGGCGCCGGTTGGTGATTGAGGGGGATACGGAGTTGGGGTTGGGGTTGAAGAATTTGATCGACAGTTTGGACCCGGATGTGTTGCCGCCTTGGTTGTGGCGGAACTTGGAGCGGGCGGGGCGGGGGGTGGTGGTTTGATCGGTTTGTTTGGGCCGGACTCGGTCAAAAATATGGGAGGGGGCTTGCCCCCGATGAGGGCGTGTCAGTCACTTATTTGCTAACTGACCCGACGCCATCGGGGGCACTGAATCAACCAGCCTGGTAACCCATCAACTGTTCTTCGCACACGATCCGAATGGTGCGCCGCTGCACCTCGATCAACCCGCCTTCCACCAGCCGGTGCAGGATCCTTGAAAAGGTCTCCGGCTGGATCCCCAGCTTCGACGCCACCAGGCGCTTGGGCACTTGCAGCACCACCTCGCCACTCAGCGCATCGCGCTCCTGGAACAGGAAGTTGATCACCCGGCGGCTGGCGTTGGCCAGGGTCAGGGTGTCGATGTCCTTGAGGCGTTGGTGCAGGTGGATGCTCATGCTGGCGAGGATTGCCAGGCAAATTTTCGGCTGGTCTTCCAGGGCCCGGCGGTAGTGCTGGCCTTCGATGCTGACCAGCACGCTGTCTTTGAGCGCTGTGGCGCTCACCGGATAGGCCTTGGCCTGGGTGAACAGCAGCGCTTCGGCAAAGGTCTGGCCGGGCTGGATGACTTCCACCAGGTGTTCCTGGCCTTCACCCGTGACCCGATGCAACTTGATCTGGCCGCTGACCAGCAGGAAAAAACGCTCAGCCGCGTCGCCCTGATGCATCAAGGGCGCATGGCCGGGCAGGCGCTTGAGATTGGCCAGGGTGCAGACGTCCTGGAAGGTTTTTTCCGGGAGCTGGCTGAACAGGTGATGGCGACGCAGGGTCAGGACGATGTGGGGATGGGTGAGCATGTTTGGGCCTCCGCAATGGGGTAGCGTAGGGGGCTTGGCGCGGGGTTGATATGCCTCTGTGGGGGTACCTCTTGCGGGGTTTGTGTGAAAAATGTGAGAGGGGGCTTGCCCCCGATGAGGGAGTGTCAGTCACTTATTTTTTAACTGACCCGGCGCTATCGGGGGCAAGGCCCCCTCCCACATTTGGATCTCCATATATCAGATGGGCCTCGGTCTGCTTTTGCTCTGCTTTTGCTCTGCTTTTGCTCTGTTTTTGCTCTGGCTTTTGATCTTGATCCTGGGCGCCCCGTCAAACACGCTGGCCGAACGCAGGCTTGAATCCGTGGGTAACCCGGCAGGACGCCGGGTTAGCCGTCCTGGGCCAAGGATGGCCCATGACGGCGGCCCACGGATTCAAGCCGGAGTGAGGGCACACCGAGCCTAGGCGAGGTGCCGAGTGTTGGGGCAAGAGCCCTTTTGGTTACTTTTGGGGCTCTTTTCCAAAAGTGACCCGCCGTAAGGGCGGAACCCTAAGCCGCCGTTACCTAAATAACGGATATGTACTCAATCCCCCCAAAAACCTCACCCCGCCTGCCGCAAATGCTCCATCGCCCAAACCGCCGCCTCCACCCGCGACCGCAACCCCAACTTATGCAGCAAATTCTTCACATGCACCTTCACCGTCCCTTCGGTAATCCCCAACTTATGCCCGATCACCTTGTTGCTGTACCCACTGGCAATCGTCCTCAGCACCTGCCGTTCCCGCTCGGTCAACTCCACCGCCGCATGGGGTTGCGGCGAGCGCAGCGCCTGGGCCAGCACCCGCGTCAACCCGGGGCTGATCACCAGCGCGCCATGCAACGCATCACGGATGTACGTCACTACCAGTTCCGGCTCCATGTCCTTGAGCAGATAGCCATTGGCATCCAGCCGCAACGCATCACGAATATCGTCTTCAGCGTCGGACACGGTAAACAGCAACACCTTGCCGCCATAGTTCATGGCCCGCAGGCGGCGCAGGGTTTCGAGGCCGTTCATGTGCGGCATGTTGTTGTCCAGCAGCACCAGGTCCGGTTGCAGCGCGTCGATCTGGTCCAGGGCTTCCTGGCCGTTGCCGGCTTCGCCGACCACGTGCAGGTCGTCTTCCAGTTCAAGCATCTGGCGCATGCCGTGGCGCATCATCGGGTGGTCGTCGACCAGCAGGATACGGTGGCGAGTGGCTGTGTTCATGCGTGGGTGCCTTGTAGGGGTTGCCCGAGAAATTCCGGGTGAAAGCGCAGTTGCACCCGCGTGCCTTGGGGCTCGCGGGGGCTGATGTCGAGGTGGCCGTGCAGGCTGCGGGCGCGCTCGTCCATGATGGTCAGGCCGTGGTGTTCACGTCTGTCGACCTCTTCGCAAAAGCCACGGCCGTCGTCTTCGATGCTCAGGCTCACGGTCTCGCCCTCTTGGCGCAGTTGCAGCCAGGCGTTTTGCGCATGGGCATGGCGCAGGCAGTTGGACAGCGCCTCGCGGGTGATTTGCAACATGTGGATCTGTTCACTGGCCGACAGCTGGAAGGCCAGGGCGTCCACATGCAGGTGCACCTGGAATTCGCCACGCCGCGAAAACTCCTCGGCGGTGTCCTGCAGTTCCTGCACCAGCCCGGCATCGTGGATTTGCAGGCGGAACGTGGTGAGCAATTCGCGCAGTTGGCGGTAGGCGTTGTTCAGCCCCTCGCGCAGTTCGGCCGTGACGGTGGCCAGGGTCTCCACCGGTTCGCCACGGCGGATCAGGGTTTGCATGCGGCTGACTTGCAGCTTCATGTACGACAGCGCCTGGGCCAGGGAATCGTGCAGTTCGCGGGCGATGATGGTGCGTTCGTCGAGCAGCAGCAGGCGGTGGTCCTGTTCACGCTGGCGCTTGAGCGACAGCGAGGTGCCGATCAGGTTGGCCAGGGCCTGGATCAGTTGTTTTTCCCAATCCTGGGGGGGATGTCCATCGTCGAAGTGGGCCTTGAGTTCGCCCAGTTCCGAGCCCTGGTTGCTGATGCTGAACACCTGCGGGAGCGCCACTTTGTGTTTCTGGCACGTCGCGCAATCACCGATGGCGCAGACGTTGCGGCTATCCCCACCATGCAGCGAGAGCATCTGCTGGGCCGGCGCGAGGAAGTGCCCTTGCAGGCACAGCGACAGGCGCAGCCCCGGCAGGCGTTTCTGGAAGCGCCGGATCAATTCATCCAGGCCCTCGGCATTCGCCAGGCGCGTGGCCAGGCTGCGGCTGCTCTGGTAGAGCAGTTCGAGGGCGGCGTTGGCTTGTTGCAGGTTGAGGGTTTTCTGCCGCACCTGGCTCTCCAGGGTGCTGTGGGATTGTTCAATGGTCTCGGCCATGGCGTTGAAGCTCAGGGCCAGTTGCCCCAACTCGTCTTCGGAGCGGTGGTTGACCCGGGTCTTGAAGTCGCCGTCACGAAAGCGCCGGGTCGCGTGCACCAGTTCTTCCAGGGGGTTGACCACGCCGTACTGCAATTCATACAGGCCGATCAGCAGGATGATCAGCGTGCTGAACAGTGCCAGCCCCTGGATACCCTGCTGCCAGCCTTGTTTCTGTTCGCTCTGTTGCTGCAACAGGCTGACGAACTGGTTGAGTTGATCGACAAAACCTGGCGCGCTGGCCTGGAACAGCACCGCATCGCCGCGTGCCAGGGCCGGGTGCAGGTCATCGTTCCAGCGCTGCTGGATCTGTTGGTAGCTCTGGAGCAGGGCGCTGCGCGGGCCGTCTTCGAGCACCGCCTTGAGCGATTGGCTGTCGAGGCGCCCTTGCAGGCTGTGGATGATGGTGTCGATCTCGTCGGCCGGGGCACCGGCGGCGAGTTTCCAGCTGAGGTGGTAGGTCTCCATGCGCACCGAACCGGCGGTGTTGATGGCGGCCGCGTCGCCCTGGCTGAACCAGGCGATCAAGCCGGCGCTCAAGGAACTGGCGAGGGCGAGGATGGCGATCAGGATCACCGCCAGCCCGGCGCGAGCGGGCAGGGAGCTGCGCAGCCAGTTAAACATGGTGGCGTAAGTGAAGGGGGTTGGAAGCCTGCATGGCGGCACCTGCAAAGGGAAAAGGGCTGAAAAACCGCAATCCCTGGCGCACTACCTCTAAAGAATTGCCGGCCAACCCTCCCACGGGAAAATACCGGCACAAGAGACCAATCCATTGATAAATAAAGACTTTCTCTTGTTATTGGGACTACCTCCTTAGAGGTATGTGGGGCCAGCATAGCCCCATACCCCCCAGGCGGACGTTGATCTGGGTCAAGTTCCACGGGGGTGCCGCCCCTAACCTGCGCCCATGAAATCACTTTCTGGAGCGCATACCGTGACTCAACCCCGTATGAGACAGGGCCTGGTGCTGGGCATGAGCACCCTGGCCTTCACCGTCTGCTTTATGGTGTGGATGATGTTCGCCGTGTTGGGCGTACCCATCAAAGAGCTGTTGCAACTCAACGAAACCCAGTTCGGCCTGTTGGCCGCCACGCCGGTGTTGACCGGTTCCCTGGTGCGCTTGCCCCTGGGCCTGCTGACTGATCGCTTCGGCGGGCGCATCGTGTTCTTCCTGTTGATGCTCGCCTGTGTGCTGCCGCTGTACCTGATCACCTACGCCACCGCCTATTGGCAGTTCCTGGTGCTGGGCCTGTTCGTCGGCCTGGCCGGCGGTTCGTTTTCGGTGGGCATCGCTTACGTCGCCAAGTGGTTCGACAAAGAGAACCAGGGCTTTGCCATGGGCGTGTTCGGCGCCGGCAACGCGGGCGCCGCCGTCACCAAGTTTCTGGCCCCGGCGCTGATCGCCCTCGGCACCTGGCACCTGGTGCCCAAGGTGTTCGGCGCGATCCTGTTTATCACCGCGCTGCTGTTCTGGTTCCTTACCAGCGAGAACAAGGCGCACCGCAGTGCCGGCGGCGCCACCCTGCGCCAGCAGTTGCTGTGCCTGAAAGACCCGGCCGTGTGGCGCTACTGCCAGTACTACTCGATTGTGTTCGGCGGCTATGTGGCCCTGGCGCTGTGGATGACCAAGTACTACGTGCAGGAATACGGCTTCAGCCTGCAAAGCGCCGCGTTGCTGGCCGCGTGTTTCTCCCTGCCGGGCGGCGTGCTGCGTGCGGTGGGCGGCTGGATGTCCGACCGCTGGGGCGCCCAGAGCGTGACCTGGTGGGTGCTGTGGGTGAGCTGGATCTGCCTGTTCCTGCTCAGCTACCCGCAGACCCAATTGCAGGTGCAGACCGTCAACGGTCCCCTGGATTTCCACATCGGCCTCAACGCCACCCTGTTCACCGTGCTGCTGTTCGTGATGGGCATCGCCTTCGCGTTCGGCAAGGCCTCGGTGTTCAAGTACATCGCCAATGACTACCCACAGAACATGGGCGCGGTGTCCGGCATCGTCGGCCTGGCCGGTGGCCTGGGCGGCTTTGTGCTGCCGATCCTGTTTGGCGCCCTGGTGGACCTCACCGGCGTGCGCTCGTCCTGCTTCATGTTGATGTACGGCGTGGTCTGGGTGTCCCTGACCTGGATGTACTTCGGCGAAATGCGCAAGCAACCGCTGTTGGGCAAAACCGCCCAACCTCTCCAAGGAGAATGAACATGTCCATCGCGCAAAAGCCCGGCTCGGGGCCGGTGATCCACGACTGGCGCCCTGAAGACCCTGCGTTTTGGGGCGCCAGCGGCAAGAAGACCGCGACCCGCAACCTGTGGATCTCGATCCCTGCGCTGTTGCTGGCCTTCGCCGTGTGGATGGTGTGGAGCACGGTGATCGTGCGCCTGAACGCCATCGGCTTTACGTTCACCACCGACCAGCTGTTCTGGCTGGCAGCGTTGCCTGGCTTGTCCGGTGCCACCTTGCGGGTGTTCTACTCGTTCATGGTGCCGATCTTCGGCGGCCGCCGCTGGACCGCCCTGAGCACCGCGTCGCTGCTGCTGCCGTCGCTGTGGATGGGCTTTGCGGTGCAAGACCCCAACACACCCTACAGCGTGTTTGTACTGATCGCGCTGCTGTGCGGTTTCGGCGGCGGCAACTTCGCCTCGAGCATGTCCAACATCAGCTTCTTCTACCCCAAGTCGCAGCAAGGCACGGCCCTGGGCCTGAACGCCGGCCTCGGCAACCTGGGGGTGTCGGTGATGCAGTTCTGCGTCCCGCTGGTAATCACGTTCGGCGTGTTCGGCCTGGTGGGCGGTCAACCGCAAACCTTGCCGGATGGCAGTCAACTGTGGCTGCAGAACGCCGGTTTTATCTGGGTGCCGTTTATCCTCACCGTCACCGTGGCGGCCTGGTTCGGCATGAATGACCTGTCCAGCGCCCGTGCTTCGTTCAGCGAGCAGGCGGTGATCTTCAAGCGCAAGCACAACTGGCTGATGTGCTGGTTGTACCTGGCGACTTTCGGCTCATTCATCGGCTTTTCGGCGGCGTTCCCGCTGCTGATCAAGACCTCGTTCCCTGACGTGGTGGCACTGAAATTCGCCTTCCTCGGCCCACTGGTCGGTGCCCTGGTGCGCCCACTCGGCGGCTGGCTGGCGGACAAAATGGGCGGCGCACGGGTGACCTTGTGGAACTTCGTGCTGATGATCGTGATGGTGTTCGGCGTGCTGCACTTTTTGCCGGTGAACGGGCAGGGCGGCAGCTTCTACGGTTTCCTCGGCATGTTCATGCTGCTGTTCATCACCACCGGCGTCGGCAACGGCTCCACCTTCCGCATGATCCCGGTGATCTTCCGCACCCAGCACGAGAAGGCCAGTGCCGGTAAATCCGCCGCCGAGCGCGAGCAGGCGATCAAGGATGCCGGCAAGGAATCCGCCGCCGTGCTGGGCTTCAGCTCGGCCATGGGCGCCTTCGGTGCGTTCTTCATTCCCAAGTCCTTCGGCACGTCCATGGCCGCCACCGGCAGCCCGGCGATGGCCTTCTACATGTTTGTCGGTTTCTACCTGAGCTGCATCGTCGTGACCTGGTGGTGGTACGCCCGCAAAGGCTGCGCCACACCCTGCTGATCGACCACGAATTCGCGGGGCAACGCACCCCACGGCACGCCTGATGAGGAAAGCATCATGAGTCACTTATTGGATCAACTGCGGTTCTTCAACCGCAAGCAAAACGAATTCTCCGACGGTCACGGCGAGACCCGCAAGGAGTCCCGCGACTGGGAAAACGTCTACCGCTCGCGCTGGCAGTACGACAAGATCGTGCGCTCCACCCACGGCGTGAACTGCACCGGCTCGTGCTCGTGGAAGATCTACGTGAAGAACGGCCTGATCACCTGGGAAACCCAGCAGACCGACTACCCGCGCACCCGCAACGACCTGCCCAATCATGAGCCGCGCGGCTGCCCACGGGGTGCCAGTTACAGCTGGTACATCTACAGCGCCAACCGCCTCAAGTACCCGAAGATCCGCAAGCCGCTGCTCAAGCTGTGGCGTGACGCGCGCCAGACCCTGTCGCCGGTCGAGGCGTGGGCGAGCATCGTCGAGGACAAGGTCAAGGCCGACTCCTACAAGAGCAAACGCGGTATGGGCGGTTTCATTCGCTCGAACTGGGAGGAGGTCAACGAGATCATCGCCGCCTCCAACGTCTACACCATCAAGCAGTACGGCCCGGACCGCATCGTCGGCTTCTCGCCGATCCCGGCCATGTCGATGGTCAGCTACGCGGCGGGTTCGCGTTACCTGTCGCTGATCGGCGGCGTGTGCCTGAGCTTCTACGATTGGTACTGCGACCTGCCACCGGCCTCGCCGATGGTGTGGGGCGAGCAGACCGACGTGCCGGAATCGGCCGACTGGTACAACTCCAACTACATCATCGCCTGGGGGTCCAACGTTCCGCAGACCCGTACCCCGGACGCGCACTTCTTCACCGAGGTGCGCTACAAGGGCACCAAGACCGTGGCCATCACCCCGGACTATTCGGAAGTGGCCAAGCTCACCGACCTGTGGCTCAACCCCAAGCAGGGCACCGACGCCGCGTTGGCCCAGGCCTTCAACCATGTGATCTTCAAGGAATTTCACCTGGATAAACCGAGCGCCTACTTCACCGACTACGCCAAGCGCTTTACCGACTTGCCGGTGCTGGTGATGCTCAAGCCGATGACCGGGTTCGCGCCCGGCGCCGGCTTCCAGCCTGACCGCTTCCTGCGTGCCTCGGACCTCACCGGCAACCTCGGCCAGGACAACAACCCGGAATGGAAAACCATCGCCCTCGACGAGAGCGGTGAACTGGTGTCGCCACAAGGGTCCATCGGCTACCGCTGGGGCGAGAAGGGCAAGTGGAACATCCTCGCGAAGGAGGGCGGTGAAGGCCGCGCCATCGACCTGAAACTCAGCCTGATCGGTGACGACGTCGCCGAAGTGGCCTTCCCGTATTTTGCCGGCGAAGCCCACGAGCACTTCCAGCACGTGGCCGGCGATGCCGTGCAGTTCCGCCGCGTGCCGGTGCACAGCGTGACCCTGGACGACGGCAGCGTGGCCAAAGTGGCGACGGTGTTCGACTTGTCCGCCGCCAACCTGGCCATCGACCGTGGCCTGGGCGGCCAGAACGTGGCCAAGGACTACGACGACGCCAGCGTACCGGGCACCCCGGCGTGGCAGGAAGCGATCACCGGCGTCAGCCGCGAGAAAGCCATCCAGATCGCCCGTGAGTTCGCCGACAACGCCGACAAGACCAAGGGCCGTTCGATGATCATCGTCGGCGCGGCGATGAACCACTGGTACCACATGGACATGAACTACCGCGGGCTGATCAATATGCTCATGCTCTGCGGTTGCGTCGGCCAGACCGGCGGCGGCTGGGCCCACTACGTCGGCCAGGAAAAACTGCGCCCGCAATGCGGCTGGCTGCCCCTGGCCTTCGGCCTCGACTGGAACCGCCCACCACGCCAGATGAACGGCACCAGCTTCTTCTACGGCCACAGCTCGCAATGGCGCCACGAGAAGATGAGCATGCACGACGTGCTCTCGCCCCTGGCCGACAAGTCGCAGTTCCCGGAACACGCCCTGGACTACAACATCCGCGCCGAACGCGCCGGCTGGTTGCCGAGTGCGCCACAGCTCAACACCAACCCGCTGCACATTTGCCGTGATGCGGCCGCCGCCGGCATGACGCCGAAAGACTACGTGGTCAAGTCCTGGCAGGACGGCAGCCTGCGCTTTGCCTGCGAACAGCCGGACAGTCCGGTGAACTTCCCGCGCAACATGTTTATCTGGCGCTCCAACCTGCTCGGTTCCTCGGGCAAGGGCCATGAGTACATGCTCAAGTACCTGTTGGGCACCAAGAACGGCGTGATGAACGAAGACATCGGCCACAGCACCGAATGCAAGCCCACCGAGGCCGAATGGGTCGAGGACGGCGCCATCGGCAAGCTTGACCTGGTGACCACCCTGGACTTCCGCATGTCCTCAACCTGCGTGTACTCCGACATCGTCTTGCCGACTGCCACCTGGTACGAAAAAGACGACATGAACACCTCGGACATGCACCCGTTCATTCACCCGTTGTCGGCGGCCATCGACCCTGCGTGGGAGTCGCGCTCCGACTGGGAAATCTACAAGGGCATCGCCAAGGCGTTCTCGGCCATGTCGGTCGGCCACCTGGGCGTGGAGCAAGACCTGGTCACCGTACCGTTGATGCACGACAGCGTCGGCGAACTGGCCCAGCCGTTTGGCGGCACCGACTGGAAAAGCGCCGGTGTGGCGCCGGTTCCGGGCAAGAACGCGCCGAACATGGCGGTGGTGGAACGGGACTACCCGAACATCTACAAGCAGTTCTCGTCGCTGGGCCCGATGCTGGAAAAACTCGGCAACGGCGGCAAGGGCATCAACTGGAACACCGATGAAGAGGTCGAGTTCCTCGGCGAGCTGAACCATCACGAAAGCGATGCGGGTATCAGCCACGGCCGGCCGAAAATCGACACGGCCATCGACGCCGCCGAAGTGATCCTGTCCCTGGCCCCGGAAACCAACGGCAAGGTCGCCTTGAAAGCCTGGGCCGCGCTGTCGGAATTCACCGGCATCGACCACAGCCACCTGGCGATCTCCAAGGCCCACGAAGCGATTCGCTTCCGCGACATCCAGGCGCAGCCGCGCAAGATCATCTCCAGCCCGACCTGGTCAGGCCTGGAAGACGAGCACGTGAGCTACAACGCCGGCTACACCAACGTCCATGAAAACATCCCATGGCGCACCATCACCGGCCGCCAGCAGTTCTACCAGGATCACCCGTGGATGCAGGCGTTCGGCGAGCAGCTGATGAGCTACCGGCCACCAGTCAACACCCGCACCATCGAAGGCGTGAAGGGCAAGCGCAGCAATGGCGAGACCGAGATCGTGCTGAACTGGATCACCCCGCACCAGAAGTGGGGCATCCACAGCACCTACAGCGACAACCTGCTGATGCTCACCCTGAGCCGTGGCGGACCGATCGTGTGGCTCTCGGAAATCGACGCCAAGCGCGCCGGCATCGAAGACAACGACTGGATCGAATGCTTCAACGTCAACGGCGCATTGACCGCTCGTGCGGTGGTCAGCCAGCGCGTCAAGGAAGGCATGGTGATGATGTACCACGCCCAGGAACGCATCGTGAACGTGCCGGGTTCGGAAACCACCAAGACCCGTGGCGGCCACCATAACTCGGTGACCCGCGTGGTGCTCAAGCCGACCCACATGATCGGCGGCTATGCCCAGCAGGCCTACGGTTTCAACTACTACGGCACGGTCGGTTGCAACCGCGATGAGTTTGTCGTGGTGCGCAAGATGGCCAAGGTCGACTGGCTCGATGGCTCCAGCGGTGATGATTTGCCGCGCCCATTGCCGACTGACATCGAGGAGAACTGAGATGAAAATTCGCTCACAGATCGGCATGGTCCTCAACCTGGACAAATGCATCGGCTGCCACACCTGTTCCATCACCTGCAAAAACGTGTGGACCAGCCGTGAAGGCATGGAATACGCCTGGTTCAACAACGTCGAGTCCAAGCCCGGCATCGGCTACCCCAAGGAGTGGGAAAACCAGGACAAGTGGAAGGGCGGCTGGGTGCGCAACGCCAACGGCTCGATCAACCCACGCATCGGCGGCAAGTTCCGCGTGTTGGCGAACATCTTCGCCAACCCCGACCTGCCAAGCCTGGACGACTACTACGAGCCGTTCGACTTCGACTATCAGCACTTGCACACCGCGCCATTGGGCGAGCACCAGCCGACCGCACGCCCGCGTTCGCTGGTGTCCGGCAAGCGCATGGAAAAGATCGAGTGGGGCCCGAACTGGGAGGAAATCCTCGGCACCGAATTCGCCAAGCGCCGCAAGGACAAGAACTTCGACCAGATCCAGGCCGACATTTATGGCGAGTACGAAAACACCTTCATGATGTACCTGCCGCGCCTGTGTGAGCACTGCCTCAACCCGGCGTGTGCGGCATCGTGCCCGAGCGGTGCGATCTACAAGCGTGAAGAAGACGGCATCGTGCTGATCGACCAGGAGAAGTGCCGGGGCTGGCGCATGTGCATCAGCGGCTGCCCGTACAAGAAAATCTACTTCAATTGGAAGAGCGGCAAGTCCGAGAAGTGCATCTTCTGCTACCCGCGTATCGAAGCCGGTATGCCGACCGTGTGCGCCGAAACCTGCGTGGGTCGGATTCGCTACCTCGGTGTGTTGCTGTACGACGCCGACCGCATCAGCGAAGTGGCAAGCACCGCCAACGAGCAGGACCTGTACGAGAAGCAACTGGAAATCTTCCTCGACCCGAATGACCCGGCGGTGATTCGCCAGGCCCTGGCCGATGGCGTGCCGCAGTCGGTGATCGACTCGGCCCAGCGTTCGCCGGTGTACAAAATGGCCGTCGACTGGAAGTTGGCGCTGCCGCTGCACCCGGAATACCGCACCTTGCCGATGGTCTGGTACGTGCCGCCGCTGTCACCGATCCAGAACGCCGCTGCTGCCGGCACCGTGGGCATGAACGGGGTGATCCCGGATGTGGATAGCCTGCGTATTCCGCTGCGTTACCTGGCGAATATGCTCACCGCCGGCGATGAAAAACCGGTCAAGCGTGCACTCAAGCGCCTGTTGGCGATGCGCGCCTACAAACGCTCCCAGCAAGTCGATGGCGTGCAGGACCTGCAAGTGCTCGAAGACGTCGGCCTGAGCGTTGAACAGGTGGAAGAGATGTACCGCTACCTGGCCATTGCCAACTACGAAGATCGCTTCGTGGTACCGAGCGCCCACCGTGAAGACGCCATGAGCGACGCGTTCGCCGAACGTTCCGGGTGTGGTTTCAGCTTCGGCAGCGGTTGCAGCGGCAGCTCCGACACCAACATGTTCGGCGCCAAGAAAGCCAACCGCCGTGACGTGCTGAAAACCGTCCAGATCTGGGAGGACTGAGCCATGCGCATTCTTAAAGTGATTTCGTTGCTGCTGGACTATCCCACTGAAACCTTGGTGAACGGCCGCGACGAACTGGAACAGGCGATTCTCGAATCGCGGGAAATCAGCCCCAAGCAGCGCGGTGCGTTGTTCGAGCTGCTGGAACTGATCTGCGCCAATGACCTGATGGACGGCCAGGAACACTACGGCGCGCTGTTTGGCCGGGGGCGTTCGCTGTCGCTGTTGTTGTTCGAACACGTGCACGGCGAGTCCCGCGACCGCGGTCAGGCCATGGTCGACATGATGGCCCAGTACGAAGAAGCCGGCTTCGCCATTGGCGTCAAGGAGCTGCCGGACTACATCCCGTTGTACCTGGAGTTCCTGTCCACCCGCGAAGACATCGAGGCCCGCGAGGGCCTGGCGGATGTGGCGCACCTGTTGGCCTTGCTCGCTGCGCGTCTGGACGAGCGTGAGAGCGGCTATGCCGGTTGCTTCCGTGCGCTGTTGCAGATTGCCGGCGCCGAGCCGCACCAGGCCGTGGCCGAACTGCGCGCCCAGGTCGCCGCCGAACCGCGCGACGACTCCCTCGAAGCCCTGGACAAAATCTGGGAAGAGGAAGCGGTGGACTTTATGCAGGCTGAGCAACAGGACCGCTGCAGTTCAATGCCGAGCAGTCCGGGCAAGGCCCGCGAAGAAAGCGCGGTGCCGTTGCACTGGGTGGATTTTCAGCAAGAAGGCCGGGCCGCAGCGCCCGCCGGGGAGGTGGGTAATGTCTAAGTGGAATTTGCTGGTATTCGGGGTGTACCCCTATGTGGCCCTGGCGATCTGCCTGTTGGGCAGTTGGGCGCGGTTCGACCTGTCGCAGTACACCTGGAAGGCCGGATCCAGCCAGATGCTCAACAACCGGGGCATGCGCGTGGCGAGCAACTTCTTCCACATCGGCGTGCTGTTCGTGCTGGCCGGGCATTTTGTCGGCCTGCTGACCCCGGCGTCGGTCTACCACCATGTGATCAGCACTGAGAACAAGCAGTTGCTGGCGATGGTCTCGGGTGGCTTCTTCGGACTGCTGTGCCTGGTGGGCTTGCTGATGCTGGTCAAGCGCCGCCTGGGTGACCCGCGCGTGCGGGCTACCTCGAGCCCGTCGGACATCCTGATCCTGCTGGTGCTGCTGGCGCAGCTGGTGCTGGGCTTGCTGACCATCGTCGCGTCCACCGGGCATATGGACGGCTCGGTGATGGTGATGCTCGCCGACTGGGCGCAGAACGTGGTGCTGTTGCGGCCGGTGGAAGCGGCCGAGTCGATTGCGCCGGTGTCGCTGATCTACAAGGCCCACGTGGCGCTGGGCTTGACCCTGTTTGTGCTGTTCCCGTTTACCCGCTTGGTGCACATGGTCAGCGCGCCTATCTGGTACCTGGGGCGTCGTTATCAAATCGTGCGGCAGAAGTACTGAGGAGAACGTCATGAGTACAGGATGCGGATGTGGTGGCGGTAACGGCGGCAGCGGTGGTTGCGGCTCGTCGGCCAAAGAACCGGTGGTGGCCGAGGGTGTGGCCCAGGCTTCTTTCGAGGAGATCAAGGCGCCGGAGTTGATCGCCAGCAGTGAACAGGAATGGCCGATCATCAGCGTCAACGGCGTGGCGGTCACGCCCGAGGCCATGGCCCTGGAGTTGCAGTACCACCCGGCCGACAGCCGCGAGGAAGCGGTGTACCTGGCCGCCCGCGCGCTGGTGATCCGCGAGCTGTTGCAACAGCGGATCGCCGAGCTGGGCCTGGCGGTGGAGATCGCCGCCGGCGAGAACGAAGAAGAAGCCGCCACGCGCCTGCTGCTGGAGCGTGAGGTGACGGTGCCCGACTGCGACGAGGCGACCTGTGTGCGCTACTTCGAGAACAACCGCGGGCGCTTTCACAGCGCGCCGTTGCTGGCGGCGCGGCACATCCTGCTCGAATGCGCGCCGGACGACGCCGAGGCGCGCCACCTGGCGCGCACCCAGGCCGAAGTCCTGCTGCTGAGCCTGGAAGAACAACCGGGCCAATTTGCCGAACTGGCGCTCAAGTACTCGGCTTGCCCGTCCAAGGCCCAGGGCGGTTCATTGGGCCAGGTGAGCAAAGGCCAGACCGTGCCCGAGCTGGAGCGCCAGCTGTTCACCCTGGCCCCAGGCCTGGCCGCCAAGCCGCTGGAGAGCCGTTACGGCTGGCATGTGATCAGTGTCGACCAACGTATCGAAGGCCAGCCGTTGCCGTATGAAGCGGTAGCCGTCGCGATTCGCACCCAGTTGCAGCAAGGGGTGTGGCAGAAAGCATTGGTGCAGTACCTGCAAACCCTGATCGGCGCAGCGGACATCCGTGGCATCGCGCTGCAGGGCGCCGACTCACCGTTGGTGCAGTGACATGAGCCTGGTGGATGGGGTGGGCCGTTCGATCGATTACCTGCGCTTGTCGGTGACCGACCGTTGCGATTTTCGCTGTGTGTACTGCATGGCGAAAAACATGACATTCCTGCCGCGCCAGCAGGTGCTGACCCTGGAAGAACTGGAACGCCTTGCCGCGCTGTTTGTGGGGCAGGGCGTACGCAAGATCCGCCTGACCGGGGGCGAGCCCCTGATTCGCCCGGGCATTGTCGGCTTGTGCCGCAACATCGCGGCGCTGCCGGGCTTGCGTGAACTGGTGATGACCAGCAATGGCTCGCAGTTGGCGCGACTGGCGCGGCCGTTGGTGGAGGCGGGGGTCAAGCGCATGAACATCAGCCTTGACAGCCTGGATACGCAGCGCTTTCGCGCAATTACCCGCAACGGTGATCTGCGCCAGGTGCTGGACGGTATCGAGGCCGCGCGGGAGGCGGGGTTCGAGCGGGTCAAGCTCAGCTGCGTGGTGATGAAGGGGCGCAATTTTGACGAGGTCCCGGCGTTGGTGCGGTATGCCATTGACCATGGTGTCGACATCAGTTTTATCGAGGAAATGCCCCTGGGGGACGTCGGGCGGTCGCGGGGGGAGACGTTCTGCTCCAGCGATGAAGTACGGGCGGTGATTGCCCGTGAGCATGGGCTGATCGATAGCACCGAGAACAGCGGAGGGCCAGCGCGGTATGTGCGATTGGCGGGGCACCCTGGGACCCGGGTGGGGTTTATTTCGCCTAATTCGCATAATTTCTGTGGCAGTTGTAATCGGGTACGAATGACAGTGGAAGGGCAGTTGCTGTTGTGCCTGGGGCAGGAGGATGCGCTGGATTTTCGCGCTTTGTTACGGCGCTATCCGTTGGCGGATGGGCCGTTGGTTGAGGCGCTGCACAGGGGGTTGAAGGGCAAGCCGTTGCGGCATGATTTCAGTGGGGCGGGGGAGGTGCAGGTGGTGCGGTTTATGAATATGAGTGGGGGGTGAGTGCATACCCATTACTTCGGCCTGCCGGGTTAGCTACGCTCCAAAGCTTGTGTTCGGCCAGCGTGTTTGACGGGGCGATTTGAGATCAAAAGCCAAAGCGCGGCGGCCTTAGAGCCGACCGCAGTTGTGTCTGGTGTACTCGGTAAAAAATGTGGGAGGGGGCTTGCCCCCGATGAGGGAGTGTCAGTCACTTATTTTTTACTGACCCGGCGCTATCGGGGGCAAGCCCCCTCCCACATTTGGATCTCCATATATCAGATGGACTTCGGTCTGCTTTTGCTCTGCTTTTGCTCTGGCTTTTGATCTTGATCCTGGGCGCCCCGTCAAACACGCTGGCCGAACGCAGGCTTGAATCCGTGGGTAACCCGGCAGGACGCCGGGTTAGCCGTCCTGGGCCAAGGATGGCCCATGACGGCGGCCCACGGATTCAAGCCGGAGTGAGGGCACACCGAGCCTAGGCGAGGTGCCGAGTGTTGGGGCAAGAGCCCTTTGGTTACTTTGGGGCTCTTTTCCAAAGTGACCCGCCGTAAGGGCGGAACCCTAAGCCGCCGTTACCCAAATAACGGATATACCCCCAATCAAAAAACCTTGACCCCGATCAAGGGACCCCCACCCCATTCTCCGTAACCTCACTGCATCTTGTGTCTTAAAGCCTAAAAACATCTATATGTAGTGCCTGGAGCCCGGAAAATGCAAAACACGCTCACCCCGTTGGTCAGCACCCGCCTACACAAACGCGACGGCAGCCTGGTCCCCTTCAACGCCGAAAAAATCCACCACGCCCTGATCGCCGCCGGCACCGCCACCGGCGAGTACCAGGAGGCCGACGTCGACCTGTTACTGGGCGCCGTCCTGGCCCGCCTGAGGGGCATCGAACACCTGGACGTCGAACAAATCCAGGACAGCGTCGAACGCGTACTGATGGACGCCGGCTACTTCCTCTCCATGCGCGCCTATATCGTCTACCGCGAACAACACGGCCGCCTGCGTCGCGACCGCAAGACCCTGGTGGAAGTCGCCACCTCGATGAACGAATACCTCGACCGCGAAGACTGGCGCGTGCAAGCCAATGCCAACCAGGGCTACTCCCTGGGTGGGCTGGTGTTGAACGTGTCGGGCAAGGTCACCGCCAACTATTGGCTCGACGAGGTCTACAGCCAGCAGATCGGTCGCGCGCACCGCGAGGCGGATTTGCATATCCATGACCTGGACATGCTCGCCGGTTATTGCGCCGGCTGGTCGCTGCGTTCACTGCTGCACGAAGGCCTTAATGGTGTGCCGGGCCGTGTCGAAGCGGGGCCGCCCAAGCACTTGAGCAGCGCCCTGGGGCAGATGGTCAACTTCCTCGGCACCCTGCAAAACGAATGGGCCGGCGCCCAGGCGTTCAGTTCGTTCGATACCTACCTGGCGCCCTATGTGCGCAAGGATCAACTGAGCTACGCCGAGGTGCGCCAGGCGGTGCAGGAGTTTATCTACAACCTCAACGTACCGTCGCGCTGGGGCACCCAGACGCCGTTTACCAACCTGACCTTCGACTGGGTGTGCCCGGAAGATCTGCGCGAGCAGGTGCCGGTGATCGGGGGTGAGGAAATGCCGTTTGCCTATGGCGACCTGCAAGCGGAAATGGAGCTGATCAACCGCGCCTATATCGAAGTGATGCAGGCCGGCGATGCCAAGGGCCGGGTGTTCACCTTCCCGATTCCCACCTACAACATTACCCACGACTTCCCTTGGGACAGCGAGAACGCCGACCGTCTGTTCGAGATGACCGCGCGCTACGGCCTGCCGTATTTCCAGAACTTCCTCAATTCCGATATGCAACCCAACCAGGTGCGCTCGATGTGCTGCCGCCTGCAACTGGACGTGCGCGAGCTGCTCAAGCGCGGCGGGGGGTTGTTCGGTTCGGCGGAGCAGACCGGCAGCCTCGGCGTGGTGACGATCAACTGCGCGCGCCTGGGTTACCTGTTCAAGGGCGACACCTCAGGCCTGTTGCAACGCCTGGACAGCCTGATGGACATGGCCATGGAAAGCCTGGAGGTCAAGCGCAAGGTGATCCAGCACCATATGGACGCCGGCTTGTACCCGTACACCAAGCGTTACCTCGGCACCTTGCGCAATCACTTCTCCACCATCGGCCTCAACGGCATGCACGAGATGCTGCGCAATTTCACCGGCGACGAGCAGGGCATGCACACCGAAGAGGGCCGCGCGTTTGCCCTCAAGCTGCTCGACCATGTACGCGCCACCTTGCTGCGCTTCCAGGAAGACACCGGCCACCTCTACAACCTCGAAGCCACGCCGGCGGAAGGCACCACCTACCGCTTCGCCAAGGAAGACCGCAAGCGCTATCCGGACATCCTGCAGGCCGGCAGCGACGTCGCGCCGTACTACACCAACTCCTCGCAATTGCCGGTGGGCTTTACCCAAGACCCCTTCGAAGCCCTGGAGCTGCAAGACGAACTGCAATGCAAATACACCGGCGGCACCGTGTTGCACCTGTACATGGCCGAGCAGATTTCCTCGGCCCAGGCCTGCAAGCAACTGGTGCGCAAGGCGTTGGGGCGTTTCCGCCTGCCGTACCTGACGATCACCCCGACGTTCTCGATCTGCCCGGTGCACGGCTACCTCGCCGGTGAGCATGAGTTCTGTCCCAAGTGCGATGAAGTGCTGGCACTTGCCGCTGCGCATTGAACCGATCTTCCAACCCGCAAGGAGATTCACCATGCAAACATCCCAGCCACAACGTCAGCGCTGCGAAGTCTGGACCCGGGTGATGGGCTATCACCGGCCCGTGTCGGCGTTCAATCCCGGCAAACAATCCGAGCACAAGGAACGGGTGCATTTCACTGAAACGGCCGCCGTGGCCGGGCGCCAATGAGTCGAGCGCTACGGATCGGGGGCCTGGTGCCCCTGACCACCCTCGACTACCCCGGCATGCTCGCCTGTGTGCTGTTTTGCCAGGGCTGTGCCTGGCGCTGTCGTTACTGCCACAACCCGGACCTGATCCCACCGCGCGGCAGCACGGAGGTGGATTGGCGCCGGGTGTTGCTGTTTTTGCAGCGGCGCAAGGACCTGCTCGACGCCGTGGTGTTCAGTGGTGGCGAGCCGACCTTGCAGGAAGGCTTGCCGGCGGCCATGGATGAAGTGCGGGCGATGGGCTTTCGCGTCGGCCTGCACAGTGCCGGGATCAAGCCGGCAGGATTTGCCAATGCGTTGCGCCATGCCGACTGGGTCGGTTTTGACGTCAAGGCGCTGGCCGAGGATTGCCAGTTGATTACCCAGGTCAGGAACAGCGGTGCCGCCAACTGGCGCAGCCTCGACACCCTGTTGGCCAGCGGTGTGGAATACGAGTGCCGCACCACGGTGCATTGGCATTTGATCGACCCCCCTCGGTTGTTGTTGCTGGCCCAGCGTTTGCAAGCCAACGGTGTGCAACGCTTTGCGGTGCAAATGGTGCGCACGGCCAGCATGCTCGATGCGCAATTGTCGAGCTCACCGGCACAGGCCGCATTGCCGGAGTTATGGGGCCGATTGCGCGAATTGTTTCCTGCTTTTGTATTGCGAGGGTGATGCGTGCCCTCAGCGGATTTTTATAGATGCTGCCCATGACGGGCAGGTTTTCATCAGGGAATAGCACAATGAAGCAATTAACCACGGCACAACGCATTGTCATCGGTTTCGCGATTGCGCCGTTGGCGCTGGCCGGCTTGGTGTTTTACGCCCTTCACGACCTGGCAACCCTCAAGCAGCAATCCGAGCAGATCGTGCAGCAGGACTGGCCCAGGATCGCGCCGATCATGGTGATTGCCACCGGGGTGCGCGATAACGGGCGCAACACCCGCGACCTGCTGATCGACCAGGACAACCAACAGGCCCAGGCCTCCATCGGCACCACGCGCGAACGCATCACCCAGGCGTTCGCTACCCTTGAGCCGCTGCTCGACACCGCTGAAGGCAAGGCGGCCTATGCCACCTTGAAAACCCACCGTGAGGCCTACGTGGCGGCCTTCACCCAGGTGCAGGCGCTGATCCGACAGGGCGCGCGCGAGCAGGGCCTGGCCCAGCTCAAGCAACAGGTGATGCCCGCCGAGTTGGAAGTGTTCAAGAGCCTGGATGCGTTGATGGCCATGCAGGGGCGGCTGTTCGCCGAGCGCCAGCAGGCGGCGCAAATCCTCTATGACGAGGCCCGACGCAATATGCTCGGGCTGTTCCTGCTGTGCCTGGCCCTGGTGGTGGCGGCGGCGGTGATCGTCACGCGCAGCGTCACCCGGCCGCTGGGCGGCGAGCCGGATGAAGTGGCGCGGGTGTTGAGCCACATCGCCGAGGGTGACCTGACCATCGAGGTGCCGTTGGGCAACAGTATCGACGGCAGTGTGATGCGCAATCTGCATCAGATGCAGCAGAACCTTAACCAGATGGTCCGGCATATCGCGGCGTCGGTGGACGGCGTGGCCAGTTCGTCGGAAGAGTTGAGCGCGGTCAGCAGCCAGACCAGCAGCAGCCTGCAGTTGCAGGGCCAGGAAATCGAACAGGCCGCCACCGCGGTGAATGAAATGACTGCCGCCGTCGACGAAGTGGCACGCAATGCCGTGAGCACCAGCGAAGCCTCGCGCCTGTCGGAGCAGACCGCCCAGCGTGGACAGGCGCAGGTGCAGGAAACCGTGGCGTCGATCAACACCTTGGCCACCGGTGTGGTGGAAACCTCGGAGCGTATCCAGCAACTGGCCGGCCGCGTGCAAGACATCAGCAGCGTGCTCGAAGTGATCCGCAGCATTGCCGACCAGACCAACCTGTTGGCGTTGAACGCGGCCATCGAAGCGGCCCGCGCCGGGGATGCCGGGCGAGGGTTTGCGGTGGTCGCCGATGAAGTGCGCGCACTGGCCCATCGCACCCAGACCTCGACCCATGAGATCGAGCAGATGATCGGCAATATCCGCCAGGACACCGAACACGCCGTGGCCGCCATGCACAGCAGCAGTGAACGGGTACAGGCGACCTTGAACGTGGCGCAACGCTCGGGAGAGGCGCTGGACGAAATCACCCGGTCGATCTCGCAGATCAACGAACGCAATATGATGATTGCCAGCGCCACCGAAGAACAGGCATTGGTGGCGCGGGAAGTGGATCGCAACCTGGTGGGCATTCGCAACCTGTCGCAGCAGGTGTTGCAGGGCGCGATACACACCGAAACGGCAGGGCATGACCTGGCCGGGATGGCGGGGACGCTGCATCAGACGGTGGCGCGGTTCAAGGTGTAACTTCGGCTGGTGCGGTCAAAACTGTGGGAGGGGGCTTGCCCCCGATGAGGGTGGGTCAGTGATACTTGGGTTGACTGACTCACCGCTATCGGGGGCAAGCTCCCTCCCACATTAGGATCTCCATATATCAGATGGACCTCGGTCTGCTTTTGCTCTGGCTTTTGATCTTGATCCTAGGCGCCCCGTTAACCACGCTGGCCGAACGCAGGCTTGAATCCGTGGGTAACCCGGCAGGACGCCGGGTTAGCCGTCCTGGGCCAGGGATGGCCCATGACGGCGGCCCACGGATTCAAGCCGGAGTGAGGGCATACCGAGCCTAGGCGAGGTACCGAGTGGTGGGGCAAGAGCCCTTTGGTTACTTTGGGGCTCTTTTCCAAAGTGACCCGCCGTAAGGGCGGAACCCTAAGCAGCCGTGACCGCAACAATGGATATGTACTTATTCCAACCCCAACGACATGGTCGGCCCGAAGGCCGCCACGGGAGCAAGCGCCCGCGCCACAGATACCCATGCTCATCGGGGGCAAGCCCCCTCCCACATCTGGATCGGTGTGCATCAGCCAGCCCACCCCCAGAACTGCAACCACCAGCCACACCCCACCAGCCCATTACTCAGCAGTACGCACAACCACCCGAGGCAACGGCGCCGGGTTTCCAGCTCCTGGAGCTGCCGCCACCCCAACCACAAGCACCAGCCAATCGCGGCGCTCAGCATCAGTGTGCGCGCCGGTTGCACCCACGCCAATGCCAACCCTTCATAACGCAACAACTTCACCGTCGTCGCCGACAGCCCCAGGAACAGCCCTGCACCACCCAGGGGCGTGAGCGTCAGTGCCAAGGGCCGAAACAGTGCGCGATCTCCGGCCACATACGCGGCCAGGCGCAGCAGCAGCCAGCAGCCACCGCCGATCAGCAGTGCGCTGCCACCCAGGTACAGCACGATGCACAGGCCATCGAGCCAGCTGAAGCTGTCGTTGAGTTGTGGGTAGTGGGTGAGCAGCCACCAGGGCGCGTTGTCTTGCAGCAGCCATACCCAGTCGCGGCTCACCAGCCATTCGGCGAGTGTCTGTTTCAGCGCGATAAACCACGGGCTTACGGTCCACTGGAACGCGCCCATGGCCAGGCCGATCACGCCAAACAGCAGCAGGCGCGTATCCCATGGCGAGCCGGGTTGGCGCGGTGCCTGCAGAATCTCTTGATTGCACGAGCGGGCGATAAGTTGCACCGCGCCGCGTTGCCCGCTGCAACGGCCACAGGCGTGGCAGTCGCTGGCGCCTTGCAGGCGGCGGATGTCCAGGAGTGGCGCGCAGTTGGGCAGAGGCAGGCGCGGGGCGCTGTTGGCTTTCCAGCGTTGTTCATCCACGGCGAAATGCAGCGGCGCCATGCGGGCGAGCAGGGCGAACACGCCGCTCACCGGGCACAGGTAACGGCACCACACGCGCTTGCCGCGCACGAATAACAGGCCGACCACCACCGCCGCCAACGTCGAGCCGCCCAGGATCAGCAACGCCGCCTGGGCGTAGTCGTACACACTGATCAACTGGCCGTAGAGCGTGGTGAGGCAAAAGCCCAGGGTCGGCCAGCCGCCCCAACGCAGCCAGCGCGGTATGCCCAGGCCGCGCCCGTGCTGGCTGGCCCATTCGCTCAGTGAACCTTCCGGGCACAGCACACCGCACCACAGGCGCCCGAACAGCACCATCGACAGCAACACGAACGGCCACCAGATCCCCCAGAAGATAAATTGCGCGAGCAGCGTCAGGTTGTTCACCACACGCGCCTGGCTATCCGGCAACGGCAGCAGGGTGGGCAGCACCAGCAATACGGCGTAGACCAGCACCACCGCCCATTGCATGGCACGGATCAGCCGGGCATGGCGGCGCATGCCATCGCCCAGTTGCTGCAGCCAACTCATGCCGCGTGCCGGGCGCGACGCAGGCCGTTGCCCACCCAGAGCCAGTAGCCGAGCAGTACCAACACGGTGATAAGGCTGGGGGCCGCGCGGTAGCCGGCAAAGTCGGCCAGCAGTGCGCCGAGGCCATGGCTGTCACTGAGCAGTGCGCTGCTGTCCCAGCGGCTGTCACCGAAGGCGGCGTAGGCCCACTCGGGCATGTCCATGCCCAGCAGTTGCCCGCTGATGCGATCCACGGCCGCCACCAGCAATGCACCGCCGAGCAGCAACAGCAGCGCCTCGCTGAGGGCGAAAAACAGTGACCAGGAGATAAAGCGCCGACTGCCGCGCAACAGCAGCACGGTGAGCCCTGCCAATGCCAGGCCGAGCACGCCGCCGACGGCGAACAGGCCTTGCGCCTCCTCGTGCAGGCGCGCCCCGGCACCATACAAAAACACCACGGTTTCACTGCCTTCGCGGCTCACCGCCAGCAGCGCCAGTAACAGCACGCCCCAGCCGCCCTGGCGCGCCAGGCGCTCATCGGCTTCGCGTACCAGGGTGTGTTTGAGCGTGGCCGCGTTGCGGTGCATCCAGAACACCATCTGCACCATCAAGCCGCTGGCCAACAGGGTCAGCGCCGCTTGCAGCCACTCGCCCTGTGGACCGGTCATGGTGTCACCGGCCCACAGCATCAAACCGGCCAGACCGGCCGAACACAACAACCCCAGCAGCACCCCGGCCCAGAGGAAGTGGGCCAGTTGCGCATGGCCGGCCTGGCGGCTGATCCAGGCCTGCAGAATGCCGATCACCAGCAGGGCCTCGACGCTTTCACGCCAGACAATAAACATCGATTGGTTCATCAACGGCTCCTATTCGGCGAGGATGCTGCCTTCGGGCAACTGTGGGTTGAACTCGTCGAAGAACGGGTACAACCCCGGCTTGAGCGGGTGGATCACCACAAAGGTGGTCACCCCCGCAGACAACACCTTCTCCACCCGCAGGGGCGTGCTTTCGAATTCGGCCGGGCCTTGGCCGATGTTCTTGAGCACGATCTTGAAACGCTCATCGGCCTTGACCACCAGTTGTGGCGGGTCGAAATGGCCGTCCTGCAGGCTCAACTCATAGGTGGGCAACGGCGCCGCCATCGCCGCGCCGCTCAGCAGCAGGCCGCCCAGCAACAGGGCGCGGCGCATCAATAGCCGCCTTTTTTGCCGATGCCGGCGTAGACGAATTCGTAGTGCACCTCGCAGCGTTCGAACCACGGGGCGACCCCGGTTTCCTTGTCGGTATGACGACCCAGGGAGTGATGGCCGGTGGGCGGTAACACGCTGAAGGTAAGGGTGTATTTGCCGGGGCCTTGCAGCTTGACGTTATCGCCATAGTGCGGCCCGTCATTGGCGACCATGGCGTGGAAATCACCGCTGATGGGGGTGTCGCTGCCTTGTTTCTTCAGGGTGAAAGACAGGTTGAGGTAGGGCACGAAACTGCCTTCCTGAAACCCTTGGGCATTGTCCGCCGTGGCGCGTACGTCGGCCTCCAGGTGCACATCGGAATCGGCCGTGGCGCGCATCATGCCGGCGGGTGCCATCTCGATCGGTTGCAGGTACACCGCGCCGATTTCCAGGCCGGGGCAGTGTTGCGGTTCGCCGATGGGGTACTCCTTGGCAAACACCACGGAGGTGCTCAGCAGCAGGGCAAGGGACAACAAAGAAGGGCTACGCATCGAGGCTTCCTGACGGGTGAGGAGAGAGAACCCGAGTCTAGGAAGGTCAGCCGTAAATAATAATGATTCCTGTCAAGTTTCGAGGATATTTCATCTTGGCCAGGCTTGATGCCGGTCAAGGTTGTACAGGTTTTATCGGGGTAGGTTGCTGGGAGTGTTCGTCGCCAGGGAGTCCACGCATGGCCAAGCCTTTTCCGCTGCATCCCAAGCATCCTGAACGTATCTGTTGGGGCTGTGATCGCTACTGTGCCGCCACCGACCTGGCGTGCGGCAATGGCGCCGACCGCACCATGTACCCGGCCGAGATGATCGGGGACGACTGGTACGAGCATGGCGACTGGGGGCTTGCACCCGAGCCGCCGGTTGCGGATGAACCGTCAGCTGCCTGAGCGGGGTTTTTCCTTGCCGTCTTTATGGGTGTCAGCCGGCCTGGCGGGTTTGCTCGGCGGTTTGGCGGTATCCTTGGTTTTTTTGTCGCTGTCGGAAGGGCTGCTGGGGTAGGTCCCCGGTGGCAGGGCGGAGCCGGCGGCGCCGTCGCCACTCAAGGCGTTGGAGGCAGGTTCAGGGTTATCGCCAAAGGCGGCGAGGGCGGGGCCGGTGAGCAGGGCTGACAGGCCGACGATAAGCACAATCCGTTGGGACGATCTGGTCTTCATGACGCTATCCCCTATCGTGTGGATGTATCAAGAGCCTGGATCAATTCCAGGCTCTTGTCATGCCTCGATCAAGCCGCCATAGGCTTGCTCGACTGCAACTTTTTATGCGCCGCTTTCATGGCTTCCATTTCAGCGCCCAACTCTTCAAGCAGCGCCTTGCCCAGCAGCTTTTTAGCCTGCGGGAACATCTCGGTTTCCTCTTCTTCGATATGGTGCTCCAGCAATTCCTTGACCACTTTGACGCGGCCGGAAAACTCGGTGGTCGAAGGTTCGGTTTGCTTCAGGTCGGGCAGTACCAGGGCGTCGACGGTGCGATGCTCTTCCTTGGCCTCGTGGTACATGATGTCCTGTTCCTTGCCGCCAGCCTTCCTGAATGCCGGGTAGAGGATTTCTTCTTCCAGCTTGGTGTGCAGGCTGATTTCCGCTTCCAGCTTGGCCAGCAATTCAGTGCGTTTTTTAACCCCGCGTTCAGTGGACTCACTCAGTTGAGTCAACAGGGCCTTCACGCGTTCGTGGTCGGCTTTGAGCAGGTCAATGGCATTCATCGGTGACACCTCACGGGAATTTCAGGGCGTGTCGACATGCACGCCTCGTCCAGTCGACAGGTGCATCAGGTGTACCAACTTGAGCAGTTTTTAAATTATTCGTTAATTCAACAGGTTATATGTGATCAGGGGGGCGATTGTCGTGCAGGTTGCATGGTCGGCGCTGCGGCGCGTTGCATTCCACAACGTCGGAAAATTTAAATGAACCCTCGCGGCCGATGCTTGACCTAATGCATACGACCTAGGAGGTGAAGCATGGAAATTCAATATATCTGGATCGGCTTGGCGGTGATTCTGCTGCTGTTGGAGTTGTGGGCGATCAATATCGTCCTGCGCAGCACCGGTGGTTGGGAGAGCAAGGGCTTGTGGTTGGTGATCCTGATCTTTGTGCCGTTGTTTGGCTTGATTGCGTGGGCGATGTTCGGGCCCAAGCGTGAGATGCCGGAGCAGCGTAAAAGCTGAAGGGCTTGGGGAAAGAAAAACAGGCGCCGAGAGGCGCCTGTTTACGTTCAACAGTGACCGTTCAACCGGCGACAGCCTTGGCAATCGCTTCGTTGAACGCCGGCAAATCATCCGGCGTACGCGACGTGATCAACGTCCAGCCATTGGCCTGGCATTGCTTGACCTCGGCATCCACCCATCCAGCCGCGCCGGCGTTTTCCAGGTCGATGCGCACGCTCTTATAGGAGGTCAGGGTCTTGCCCTTGATCACGCCGGCATCGATCAGCGTCCATGGGCCGTGGCAGATCGCGGCGATGGTTTTACCGGCGTCGGCGAAGTCCTTGATCAGGCGCAGCGCCGCCGCATCCTGGCGCAGGGTATCGGCATTGACGGTACCGCCAGGGATGACCAGGGCGTCAAAGTCGCCGCTGACGACGTCCGACAGCTGCACCTCGGACTCCACTGTTTTGTCTTTCTCGGTGTCGCCGACGAAGGTCTGGGTGGTGCCGCCTTTGCTGGAAGCGTGGGTCACCGTGGCGCCGTAGCCGCGCAAGGCGTCCAGGGGTTTGAGCAGCTCGTCGCGCTCGATACCGGTGTTGGAGGTGATGACCAGAATCTTCTTGCCGTTGAGTTGCGAGCTCATGATCGAATGTCTCCTTGCGTCAGTAATGAATTAATGGTCGTGCTTGGCTTGCAGCTCCTTGGCCATTTTTAAATGGGCCTCGAGGGTTGGCAGCGTCTTGGCAGCGAAGGCTTTGAGCTCGGCATTGTCCGAGGACGCCGCTTCCTTCTTGAACAGTTCGACGGTTTTTTCATGAGCGTCGACCTGGTTGTTGGCGTAGGCCTTGTCAAACGATTCGTCACGCAGTTCCAGGATGGCTTTCTTGGCCTTGTCGGTCAGGGCGGCGTCATCCGGCACTTCGATGTCGAGTTTTTTTGCCAGCGCCACCAGTTCCTGATTGGCCTTGGTATGGTCGGTGACCATGTGCTGGGCAAAGGTCTTCACGTCGGCCGAGCTGCTTTTTTCGAGTGCCAGTTTGCCGGCTTCCACCTCGGTGATACCGCCTTGGGCTGCGTCATCGACGAAGCTGTTGGAGGTGGCGGCCATGGCGGTGGACATTGCGCCGGCAACCAGTACGAAAGTCAGGCCCATTTGTTTCATCAGCAGAGTGGTCATGATGGAGCTCCTTGAAGGTGGCGGGATGCCGTTACCTGACTGTTGAGCCGAGGCCTGGGCAAAAGGTTTAAATTTTTTTGTTCCTGTTTTTCTGCGGCAATTTCCTTGAACTATCGAAATTCACAGGCCTCTGCTGCATAAGTGTCCGCCGCTTTCGCGGGCCTTCAATTGCCAGGAGATTTCACCGTGACTGACGCCAAGACTGCCGACAAAACCCCAGACCCCATCAGTTCTGAGCAGGCGCAAAAAGGTACTGATAAAGCTGCCAAAGGCCAGACCCTGGAACGCCCGAATCCAAAGACCGAAACCGTCGATAAAGTGTTGACGCCCACCTCGATCAAAGACACTGAACGCCAGACCGATGCCATCAACGAGCAGGCCGCCAAGGCCGAGCGCAAGCTGGGCCACTGAACATGGCCCGTGCCATTACTGCGGCGGAACTGGGTATCGAGCTAAAGCCGGAGGATGACAGCAGCCTGTTCAAGTGGTTTGTCGCCAGCTTCCTGATGGGCAAGCGCATCCAGGCCCCCATCGCGGCACAGGCGTACAAGGCGATCGTTGAGGAAGAGGGGCGTGATACTGCGCGCAAGCTGCAACATTGCACCTCCCGAGAGCTGGTCTCCATGCTCGGGCGTGCTCACTACGTGCGGTACGACGAAAGCACCGCGCAGCGCCTGCTGGACCTGAGTGCCAAGCTCAACGCCGAGTACGCCGGCAAGATCAGCCACATTCGCAGTGCCAGCGAAAACCGCCAGGCGTTCGAAAAACGCCTGGGGGAATTTGACGGCGTGGGGCCCAAGACCATCGAGATTTTTATGCGCGATGCGGCCAAGGTGCTGTCGTGGTGAGCAGGCTTGTTGTGGCTATCGAGCTTGTCGTGGTGAGCGAGCTTTTTTTGTGGCGAGCGGGCTTGCCCCGCGTTGGGCTGCGAAGCGGCCCTGAAACCTGCCACCGCGTTTAGGCAGGATAGTGGCGGTGACCTTATGTGGGGCCGCTACGCGCCCCAACGCGGGGCAAGCCCGCTCGCCACAATAAACTTGCTGGCCACAACAAGTCTGCCAGTCACAAAAGCCAATCCGCCACACAGCTATTTGATGCCCTGCTGCTACTCGACCTCCACCCGCAACACCTCCAACCCTAACTGCTCATACGCCTCCACACTCGGCACATGCCACTCCGTGATCAACGTGTGAATACGGTTGCACGGCGCCACCACAAACGGTTCCACCGCACCGAGTTTGTCCGCCAGGGTCACCGCCACCACATGGGACGCGCTGTCGAGCAGGGCCTGTTTGACCGCGACCTCGTCAAAATGCAGCGAGCTGATGCCCACTTGCGGATGCAGTGCGCACACCCCGGTAAACAGCAGGTCGGCCTTGATACTCTGGATCAGGCGCACGCTTTCCTGGCCGCTGGTAGACAAGGTGGCCGGGTTGAGTTGGCCGCCGGCGAGAATCACTTTTACATCGCGATGGTCGGCCAGGGCGATGGCGATCATCGGTGACGGCGTGACGACGGTCAGGCGGATCGAGCGCGGCAATGACTGGGCGATCTGCAACGTGGTGGAGCCGGAATCGAACAGCACAATCTGGCCGTCCTGCACCTGGTCAGCGGCGAGTTGTGCAAGTTGACGCTTGGCTTCATTGGTCTCGCCGACCCGGGTGAAGAAGTCCTTGCCGGTATCCTTGGGCCGGGGCAGGGCGCCACCGTGCACGCGCTGCAACAGGCCGGCGGCGGCGAGTTCGCCGAGGTCGCGGCGGATGGTGTCCTGGGACACGGCGAAGTGTTCCACCAGTTCCGAGGCGGTGACTTTGCCGTCGCGTTCCAGCAATAACAGGATCTTTTGTTTGCGCAGGGAAGGCAGGTCGATGGCTTGATGGGTGTTATGCATGTTTGTGCGCTTTTTTGCGGGTTTGTGCGAGATTAGTCCGCAGTCGATATAAACGCAATGGCTGGTTGCCCACCCGAGGGGCGGTTACTCTTTGTGCTCAGTTCAGGGAGAGGTGACCTAGATGTCGTTGATTACAACCATCGAAGATTTACGCAAGCTGGCGCAAAAGCGTGTGCCACGGATGTTCTACGATTACGCCGATTCCGGGTCCTGGACTGAGAGCACCTACCGGGCCAATGAAAGCGATTTTGCCCGGATCAAATTCCGCCAGCGCGTGGCGCGCAATATCGATGAACGCTCGATCCGAGCCAGCATGATCGGCCAGGACATGGCCATGCCGGTGGCCCTCGCACCTACGGGCCTGGCCGGCATGCAGCATGCCGATGGCGAGATTCTTACCGCCCGCGCCGCCGCTGCGTTTGGCCTGCGCTACACCTTGTCGACCATGAGTATCTGCTCCCTCGAAGACATCGCCGAGCAGGTCGGCAAGCCGTTCTGGTTCCAGCTGTATGTGATGCGCGACCGCGCGTTTGTCGAGCAATTGATCGAACGTGCCAAGGCGGCCGGTGTGGATGCACTGGTGCTGACCCTGGACCTGCAGATCCTCGGGCAACGCCACAAGGACTTGATCAACGGCCTGTCGGCACCGCCCAAGCTGACCTTGCCGAACATCCTTAACATGGCCACCAAGCCGCGGTGGGTGATGGGCATGCTCGGCACCCAACGGCGTGGCTTCGGCAATATCGTCGGGCATGTGAAGGGTGTGGCGGACATGAGTTCGCTGTCATCGTGGACCGCCCAGCAATTCGACCCGCGCCTGAGCTGGGACGATGTGGAATGGATCAAGCAGCGCTGGGGCGGCAAGCTGATCATCAAGGGCATCCTCGATGTTGAGGACGCGCGCCTGGCCGCCAATTCCGGTGCCGACGCACTGGTGGTGAGCAACCACGGTGGCCGCCAGTTGGATGGTGCGCCGTCGAGCATCAGCCAGTTGCCGGCGATTGTCGACGCGGTGGGTGAGCGGATTGAAGTGTGGCTGGACGGCGGCATTCGCTCCGGTCAGGACGTGCTCAAGGCGATGGCACTCGGCGCCAAAGGCACCATGATCGGTCGCCCGCATTTGTATGGCTTGGGCGCGATGGGCGAAGCGGGGGTGACCAAGGCGCTTGACATCATCGCCCGTGAGCTGGACGTAACGATGGCACTGTGTGGCTATAACGATATACGCGATGTGAATCGCGAGATTTTGCTGCCGGGTACATTCCCCGAAACCGTTTAGTGAGCAAAAAAATCGTAAAAAAATAAAAAGAGTTGTCCACGAAAACCGTGGGTATCTCTGTGGATAACTTTGCGAACGCCCGGCAGGGTTGGCGATTTAACCAAAGGTTAATATTTGACCAACTGCCGGCCATGTCCAGTATGGGCAGGGTTTGCGCTTGACAGCCAAGCGCGAACCCAGTGCCGAAAAGCAGATTTATGACTCGTTGTTATGACCTGGAGTGTGGGTGACCACCTGTGCTGGCATCTTCGCTTGCATCAGGTTATTGAGTGCCTGGCGATAGCTGCCACCGGCCAGGCTCATGCTGTTGTTATGGCTGGCACCCGGCACCAATAAGAGGCGTTTGGGTTGCCGGGCCGCTTCAAATAGTTGCTCGCTGAAACGCGGCGGCACGTAGCGGTCGTCCAGGCCATGGACCACCAGCAGCGGCATGTGAATGTCGGCGATCTTGTCGATGGAGTCGAACTTCTGCGACAGCAGCCAGCGCACCGGCAACGATGTATTGGCTACCGCTGCGGCCACATCGGCCAGGGAGGTGAAGGTGGACTCGATCACCAGCCCACGCACTGGCAGCGGCGTTTGCCGGCCCAGCTCCGCCGCCAGGTCGATGGCCACCGCGCCGCCGAGTGAGTGCCCGTAGATCAGGCGTTTGCCGGGGTCCGGTTGCAGCACCTGGAAACGTTCCCAGGCGATGCGTGCATCTTCATACACCGTGGTTTCCGACGGCAGTTCGCCATGGCTCTGGCCGAAACCGCGATAGTCGATGGCCAGCACCGAGTAACCCAGGGCGTGCAATTGCTCGATGCGAAACAGCTGCCCGGTGAGGTTCCAGCGTACGCCGTGCAAGTAGAGGATCGCCGGCGCGTCCTTGTTGGCTGCCGGGTACCACCAGCCATGAATGTTCTGCCCCGATTTGAAACTGGCGGGCTTGAGTTCGAATTCCTGCACCGCCTTGGGCAAACCGCTGTACCAACTGGCGGTGCCGGGCTCGATGCGAAACACCAGCTCGCGCTCCTTGTGTTGCAGCACCGCGCAGCCCACTGGCAGGCCGACGATCAACAGGGCCATGCACAGCAGGGGAAACCAGCGCAGGCTCAGGCGCGATAGAAAACGAGAGGGCATGAAGATTCCAGGGCAAAGGTGAAGTGGGCGTTTTACCAGATGGCCTACACCGGCAGGTATAAATTCGACGGCCGCCCACGGCGATTGCTTGCAAAGTGTTACAGCATTGAACAACCCGTACACCGGTTGTTAGGGTAGGCGGCCGAACAGGAGAGCAAGCACATGGATTTCACAGGTAAAACCGCCATCGTCACCGGCGGTGCGCGCGGGTTGGGACTCAGTTATGCACGGGCACTGGCCCTGGGCGGTGCCCGGGTGGTGATCAGCGATATCGGCGCTGACAAGGTGGGTGCCGGCAACGATGCCTCGGTGGTCAAGGCGGCGGCAGAAGCCTTGCAGGCCGAAGGGCTGGCGGTGATCGGGCATGGCGGTGACTTGTCCACCCACGAGGGCTGCCGGCAACTGGTTGCATATGCCGTCGAGGCCTTCGGTCAACTCGATATCCTGATTCACAATGCCGGTTGGGTGGGTTACCAGAACATCCAGGACCTGGATGCCGCGTTCCTGCAGCGGGCCATGGACATCAACCTCTACGCGCCACTTTGGTTGTGCAAACACGCCTGGCCGCATCTGCTGCGTTCAACCGCGCCACGCATTATCCTCACCACCTCCGACCGCGCCATGTACGCACAATACGAGCAGACCGGCCTGGTGGCCTACAGCGCCGGCAAGATGGCGCAACTGGGGATCATGAACGCGCTTAGCCATGAGGGCGCCGAGGCCGGCATCCGGGTCAATGCGATTTCGCCGGTGGCCAAGACGCGGATGTGGGGCGTGACCGAGGAACCCGACGAGCTCAAGCCTGATTGGGTAACCCCAGGCGTGTTGTTCCTCGCCTCCACACAGTGCGAGGACACCGGCTACGTCCTGCGGGCCAGCAACGGTCAATTCACCGCAACGCGCTTCACTGAGAATCCTGGTGTGGATTACCCGCGCAACCTGGCGCGGATCCACGCCGGCAGTGCTGAAGAAGTTGCGGCCGCGTGGCCTCGCATCAAACAAGCGTGAACCCCGATCACCCCTTTGGAAAAGAGCCAGCCATGGACAACAGCCCCGTTCGCATCACCGCCGAAGAGACTCTCTCGGACAACTGGTACCTGCTGAAAAAATACAGCTTCGACCTGCGTCGCCGCGACGGCAGTTGGCAAGCCCAGACCCGCGAGGTGTATGACCGCGGCAATGGCGCGACCATCCTGCTGTACAACCGTGAGCAACGCACGGTGTTGCTGATTCGCCAGTTCCGCATGCCCACCTTCGTCAATGACTACCCCGGTTACCTGATTGAAGCGGCTGCGGGGTTGCTGGACAACGCCAGCCCTGAAGAGCGCATTCGCCTGGAGGCGGAGGAGGAAACCGGTTATCGCGTCGGGCATGTGGAGAAGATCTATGCGGCGTTCATGAGCCCGGGGTCGGTCACTGAGCGGATTCATTTTTTTCTCGGCGAATACCAGCCAGGAGACCGGGTCGGCAGTGGCGGCGGCCTGGAAGAGGAGGGCGAGGACATCGAGGTGCTGGAGCTGGGTTTCGAGCAGGCACTGGCCATGGTGCAGAGCGGCGAGATCGCCGACGGCAAGACCATCATGCTGTTGCAGCACCTGGAGTTGCGCATGCTGAAAGAAGGCTGGTGACACCCTTCCAGCGCCCCGCTTAAACAGCACGTATATCCAATTTTCCCAACGCTGGCCCCGGCAAACTCCCCTCATCGCTGACATTTCAAGGCAGAGGGGCATCCCATGGACCCAGCACCACAGACAGGGCCCGACGAAATCGTCACCCTGGTCGTGAAACACCTGATCAAGGCAGGCCGCGAAGCCGACTACGAAGCCTGGCTACGCCGTACCGTGCGCATCGCCGGCGAGCGTCCCGGCCACCTCGGTGTCGACGTAGTGCGCAGTAAACAGAACGGCCTGGCGCTGTTCACCTGCGTATTGCGCTACCGCTCCACCGCTGACCTGGAAACCTGGCTCAATTCCCCCGAGCGCAACACCCTGATCGCCGAAGCCACGCCGATGCTGGCCGACGGCGACAAGACCGAAATCGGTGCGGTCAACGAATTCTGGTTCACGCCCCTGGCTGACAGCGCCGCCAAGCCGCCGCGCTGGAAGCAGGCGGTGGTCACCCTGTGCGTGATCCTGCCGCTGACCTTGTTGGTGCCGATCGTGTGGGGTCCGATCCTCGGCCTGCACCCGTTCCTGTCCAACTATGTGGTCGCGACCTTCCTGGTCACCGTGACCATCGTCCTGCTGGTGGTCTACCTGCTGATGCCGGCCGCCACTCGCCTGTTCGCTCCCTGGCTTGAAGCCTCTGTAAAGGAAACCCTATGAACGCCGATCTGATTCTGTTCAATGGCCAGTTCCACACCGTGGACCGTGAAAACCCGCGGGCAACCGCCGTCGCCATCCGCGAGGGACGCTTTGTTGCCGTCGGCACCGATGGCGAGGCCATGGCCCTGCGTGGCAGCGGTACCCAGGTCATCGACCTCAAGGGCCGCACCGTGATCCCCGGCCTCAATGACTCGCACCTGCACCTGATCCGTGGCGGGCTCAACTACAACCTCGAGCTGCGCTGGGAAGGCGTGCCGTCCCTGGCCGATGCCCTGCGCATGCTCAAGGAGCAGGCCGACCGTACCCCTACGCCGCAATGGGTGCGGGTGGTGGGTGGTTGGAATGAATTCCAGTTCGCCGAAAAACGCATGCCCACCTTGGAAGAACTCAACCAGGCCGCACCGGACACCCCGGTGTTCGTGCTGCACCTGTATGACCGCGCCTTGCTCAACCGCGCCGCCCTGCGCGTGGCCGGCTACACCAAGGACACGCCAAACCCGCCGGGTGGCGAGATCGTGCGCGACAGCAACGGCAACCCCACCGGCATGCTGGTGGCGCGACCCAACGCGATGATCCTCTACTCGACCTTGGCCAAAGGCCCGAAACTGCCGCTGGAATACCAGGTCAACTCCACCCGCCAGTTCATGCGTGAACTCAATCGCCTCGGCCTGACCAGCGCCATCGATGCCGGCGGTGGTTTCCAGAACTACCCCGATGACTACGCGGTGATCGAGCAACTGGCCAAGGATCAACAGCTGACGGTGCGCATCGCCTACAACCTGTTCACCCAGAAGCCCAAGGAAGAACTCAGCGACTTCAAGAACTGGACCGGCAGCGTCACCCTGCACCAGGGCGATGACTACCTGCGTCACAACGGCGCCGGCGAGATGCTGGTGTTCTCCGCCGCCGACTTCGAAGACTTCCTCGAACCCCGTCCCGACCTGCCGCTGACCATGGAGCAGGAGCTGGAACCGGTGGTGCGCCATCTGGTGGAACAGCGCTGGCCGTTCCGCCTGCATGCCACGTATGACGAGTCCATCTCGCGCATGCTCGATGTGTTCGAGAAGGTCAACCGCGACATCCCGTTCAATGGCTTGCCGTGGTTCTTCGACCATGCCGAAACCATCACCCCGAAGAATATCGAGCGGGTCCGCGCCCTCGGTGGCGGCATTGCGATCCAGGACCGCATGGCGTTCCAGGGCGAATATTTTGTCGAGCGCTACGGCGCCAAGGCTGCCGAAGCCACGCCACCGATCAAGCGCATGCTGGCCGAAGGCGTGCCGGTAGGGGCGGGCACCGATGCCACGCGGGTCTCGAGCTACAACCCGTGGACCTCGCTGTACTGGATGGTCAGCGGCCGCACCGTCGGCGGCCTGGAGTTGCACGCCGAAGGCCTGCCGCGCCTCACCGCGCTGGAGCTGTTCACCCATGGCAGCGCCTGGTTCTCCTCCGAGCAGGGCAAGAAAGGCCAGATCAAGGTCGGCCAATTGGCGGACGTGGCGGCGCTGTCGGCGGACTTTTTCAGCGTCGATGAAGAAGCCATCAAGTGGATCGAATCCGTGCTCACTGTCGTGGGCGGCAAGGTGGTCTACGGCGCCGGCGACTTTGAAGACTTCGCACCGCCACGCGTGCCGGTGCTGCCGGACTGGTCGCCGGTGGTCAAGGTGCCGGGGCACTGGCGCCCGAGTTCGTCTTTGCAAGCTCAAGTACACCAATGCAGCGGCCCGTGCGGCGTGCATTCCCACAGCCACGAAAAAGCGCGCCTTTCCAGCGTGCCGGTCAGCGACTTCCAGGGGTTCTGGGGCGCGTTTGGCTGCTCGTGCTTTGCCTTCTGATTTCACTACCCAAAGGAGTTACCCCATGACTTACTCGCGCTTGAACAAAGATGACGCCGTTGTCCTGTTGGTCGATCACCAGACCGGCCTGATCTCACTGGTGCAGGATTTCTCCCCTAACGAATTCAAGAACAACGTACTGGCCCTGGCCGACGTGGCGAAGTTCTTCAACCTGCCGACCATCCTGACCACCAGTTTTGAAGGCGGTCCTAACGGCCCACTGGTGCCGGAACTCAAGGAGCTGTTCCCGGACGCGCCGTACATCGCCCGTCCTGGCCAGATCAACGCCTGGGACAACGAAGATTTCGTCAAGGCGGTCAAGGCTACCGGTCGTAAGCAGATCATCATTGCTGGCGTGGTGACGGATGTGTGCGTAGCGTTCCCGACCCTGTGCGCCCTCGACGAAGGCTTCGAGGTGTTCGTGGTCACCGACGCCTCCGGCACCTTCAACGAAACCGTACAGCAGGCCGCCTGGGCCCGTATGACCGCCGCAGGTGCGCAACTGGTGAACTGGTTCGCCGTGGCCTGCGAGCTGCAAGTGGACTGGCGCAACGACATGGAAGGCCTGGCCAACCTGCTGTCGCCGCGCATTCCCAACTACCGCAACCTGATGAACAGCTACTCGGCGTTCACTGCCAAGTAACCGGTTTTCAAGCCTTTAGGTGATCAATGTGGGAGGGGGCTTGCCCCCGATAGCGGTGTATCAGTCAAAGCTATTGAGACTGACACACCGCAATCGGGGGCAAGTCCCCTCCCACATTTGATTTGTGATGTTGCGACCATCCAGTTATAAATCTCCAAACTGTCCACCGAGAAGCGACAATGAACCCCTTCGAAGACATGCGCCTGTTCTGCCAGGTCATGGAATCCGGCAGCTTCACCGCCGCCGCCGAACAGCTGGGCCTGTCCAAGCAATTTGTCAGCCGCCGCCTGATCCAGCTGGAAGACCGCCTCGGCGTGCGCCTGCTCAACCGCTCCACGCGCCGCCTGGATATCACGCCCCTGGGCCAGAGTTACTACGAATCCGCCTTGCGCCTGCTCGGTGAAGTCGAGCAAGTGGAGCAGGGCATCGCCGGCCAGAACAGCGAACCGCGCGGCACCCTGCGCCTCAGCGCGCCGTTGTCGTTTGCCATGGCCCATCTGGGTTGCCTGTTGCCGCTGTTTTTGCAGCGCCATCCGCTGGTCTCGGTGGAGGTCGACCTCAGCGACCGTCCCGTGGACCTGATCGGCGAAGGCTACGACCTGGTGCTGCGGATCGGCACCCTGGAAGACTCCACCCTGATCGCCCGCCGTATCGCCAGCATCCCGCGCGTGTATTGCGCCAGTCCCGACTACCTGGCCCTGCGCGGCACCCCGCAAAAACCCGAGGACCTTGCCGAGCACGACTGCCTGCCCTACGGCCATGGCCGCCAGGTGCAATGGCGCTTCAAGGGCAAGTTGCAGGCGCTGCCGGTCAGCGGCCGCATGCGTGTAAACAACGGCGACCTGTTGCGCGACACCGCCATCGCGGGGCTGGGCGTGACCTACTTGCCGACCTTTATCGTCGGCGACGCCTTGAAGGACGGGCGCCTGGTCACCGTCCTCGATGACTTTGCCCCCGAAGCCCTGACCCTGTCGGCGGTGTATCCCCAGCATCGGCAAAGCTCACGGCCGGTGCAGGCGCTGGTGGAGTTTTTGCGCGAACGCCTGGCTAGCGGCTGTTGAACAGCTGGCGAATCAGGTTCGGGGTGCTGCCGGTCCAGCGTTTGAATGAGCGCCGGAAGTTCGCCGCATCGTTGAAGTTCAGGTACGCCGCCACCTCATCATTGCTGTAGCCCTTGACCTGGTACAAGTGCAATGCCACCTGCTTGCGCACCCGGTCCACCTGCTGTTGAAAACCGGTGTCGTGCTTGTGCAACTTGCGCTTGAGGGTCGCCGGGCTCATGGCGAAGGCCTGTGCCGCCTGTTCCAGGCTGGGCGGCTGGCGCACCTGGTCGCGCAGGTACTCGTAGAGGCAGTCGAGAAAACTGCCGGCAAAGCCCAACTGCTCAATCTGCTCGCGGGCTTGGCGGCGTGCAACCTGGCCGGCCGTGGCCGAGGCACCAGGCCAGGTGCGGGTGAGGTATTCACGCGGGATGCTCATCATGTCCAGCGGGCGCTCGAAGCGCGTGCTCTCGCCCAGGTGCACCCAGTACTGCTCGATATAACGCGGTTCGGCATGGCTGAAACTGCACGTCCACGGCAGGCGCTCGCCGCTGAGCCATTGGCTCATGGCAACCAGCGAGGTCATGCTGGCTTCCAGCAGGAAACGCCAGTGCTCGCCGGCGCCGCAACTGTCCAGCCAGTACAGGTAGGCATGGTGCTCATCCAGCTCCAGTTGCAGGGTGGCCAACGGGCTGAGCAGCACCTGTTGCTGGATCAGTATCTCCAGGGCCTGGTGCAGGTTCTGCGCATGGCCAAGGGCGTGGCTGGCGGCACCGTAATAGCCCGGTAGCAGGCGCTGGCCAAACAGGAAGCTGCTGTCGTCGGCGTCCAGTAACTTGCGGCTGTTGCCGATCAAGCCGAAAAACTGCTGCGGGCTCAGGTGCGCGGTGCCGGCCAGGATGTCCTCGTGAAACAGCCCGGTGCCGCGCAGCAGGCGATGGCTGTCGATGTCGCGGGACAAGGCCAGGTCGATCAACGTGGCGGGTTGGTAATGCCCTGGGATAAAGCGGCTGTCGGCTTCATACCAGCTGGTTTTCACGGCCATCTCAGGCACTTTTCGCAAGCGGTTGCTTGGCCCTGGCCAATGCCAGGTTCAGGCGCTTGAGCAAGTCCTGAGGCGGCTCTTCAAGGGCCATGACCACGGCGGTGGTCGCGGCCAGTTGCAGGCGTTCGCCTTGTTGCCGGGTCTTGTGGGCCAGGCCGAGCACCGCTTGCTGCAACTCCAGCGCCAGCTCCTTGGCCTGGCGTTCGCCGGTATTGGGCAGCAGCACCACAAAGCGATCGCCGGCCAGGCGGCACAGCAGGTCCTGGCGGCGCAGGTTGAGCAGCAGCAAATGGCTGAGCGCCTGCAACACCGCGTCGCCCTCGGCATGCCCGTAGGCCTGGTTGATGGCGGCGAAGTTGTCCAAGTCCAGGGCCAGCAGCGACAGCGGTTGTTGCTGGTCGCGGCTGTCTTGCAGGCTGTCGGCCAATTGGCGCTTGAGGTAGTCGGCGCCGGCCAGCGGCGTGAGTTTGTCGAACAGTCGATGCTCACGGAACAGCCGCTCGCGTTTTTCCATCTGCGCGCTGATCGCCAGTTGTTCGCGGTGCCAGTGGTAGATGCCGATGGTCAGCAGGATCATGCCCACCGGCATCGGCCCGGACTCGAGCCAATGGTCCCAGGTGATGCTGTCGGGCAGGCGGATAAATTCGTCGAGGCTGTCGATCCACCAGGAGAAAAAGATGCACGACAGGCCCAGCGCCAGGTAATTGGTGACGCGCCCGGCGGGGCGGCTCTTGAGCACCAGGCCCAGCCACACCAGGGCGAGCAGGGCGGAACCGCCTTCGCCGAAGATATCCAGCCACACCCATTCGCTGACGCTTTTCAACTCGCCACAGGCCAGGTTCAGGATCAGCCCGAGGTTGGCGGCGATCAGCAGCAACGAGAGTTTCCAGCGGTGGGGCTTGAGCACGGAAAACATGGCCGCGGGTCCTTGGGCAAATGAGCGATGGGCGCCAGCACAGCAGATGGATGTGACCGTTGGATGACGGTGGAGGAGGGTCGAATCAGCTCAGCTCAAACACACTGGAGATGAAAAAATGTGGGAGGGGGCTTGCTCCCGATAGCGGTGGATCAGTAGAGAAACAGGTGACTGACCCACCCCTATCGGGAGCAAGTCCCCTCCCACATTCGATCTGCTGAGGTCATTTCAGCTCATTTCAAACCGGAAATCGGCTAAACCCCTCGGTTTATGGGCCTGCCACAGACCTTCTGTCACAGAACCGTCATCCCCCACCCCTAGCTTGCCCTCCCAGTTGCCGGGCCCCTTGCCTGGCGCCAACGGATTCTTGGGGAGGATTGCATGTACAAGCGCACCGGGCTCGTCAGCTTTACGCTTACCGCCTTGGCCCTGGCGATGGCCAGTGAACGGTTGAGCGCCGCCGAAGCGAGCGCCACCGAGCATGTCGAAGTGATCGGCCAGGCTGCCGCCATCGACCAGGCACTCAAGGAGCAACGCAGCGCCGACAGCATCAAGAGCGTGGTGCATGCCGACGGCGTGGCCCAGTTGCCGGATCAGAACGTCGCCGAAGCGGCGCAGCGCCTGCCGGGCATCAGTGTCGAGCGCGACCAGGGCGAAGGGCGTTTTGTCAGCGTGCGCGGCCTGGGCCCGGACCTCAACAGCGTGACCATCAACGGCACCCTGGTGCCCGCCCCGGAAAGCGCGCGCCGCGCCGTGGCCCTCGATGTGCTGCCCTCGGAGCTGGTGCAGTCGCTGTCGGTGATCAAGACCCTCACCCCGGACATGGACGCCAACTCCCTCGGCGGCACCGTCGATGTGCAAAGCCTCTCGGCCTTTGACCATAAAGGCCTGTTCTATACCGGCAGCAGCGAAGCCAGCTACGACAAGAACACCCGCCAGACCAGCCCGAAATTCTCCGGCGCCGCCAGTAACCGTTTCAGCCTCGGCGACGGCATCGACAACTTCGGCGTCGCCGCAGCGCTGAGCTGGCAAAAGCGCGACTTCGGCTCGGACAACGTCGAAACCGGCGGCGCCTGGGACTTTACGGACGGCGCGCGGCTCAACGAGTTCGAACAACGCGACTACGACATCAGTCGCGAGCGCGCCGGCGGTGGCCTGAACTTCGACTACAAGCCCGACGACCTCAGCAGCTACTACCTGCGCACCCTCTACAGCCGCTACACCGACACCGAAACCCGCAACTCCACCAGCATCGAGTTTGCCGACCCCCAGGCCCCGGGCCAACTGGGCGATGCCGAGGGCAAGCGCAAGCTGAAAAACCGTGAGGAAACCCAGGAAATTCAATCCTATGTGTTCGGCGGCGAACGCATGCTCGGCCTGTGGACCTTAAGCGGCCAGGCCGGCTACAGCCAGTCCAGCGAAGACAGCCCGGCGCATATCGCCGGCGCCACCTTCGACGGCGGTGACTTTGCCAACAGCGGTTTCTACGACAAGGACAAACCCCGCCCGATCATCGGCAGCGGCTTCTACGACGCCAGCAACTTCAGCCTCGACAAGGTTGATTGGGAAAAACAGAACACCCAGGACACCGAGAAAAACCTGCGCCTGGACCTGGCCCGCGACTATGACCTGAGCGGCTATGCGTCCCAGGTCAAGTTCGGTGGCAAGGTCAGCCGTCGCAACAAGGACAACGACCTGGAAGCCTGGGTCTACGAAGACCTCGACACCCTCGGTTTCAGCGCCGACCAGCTCAACCTCACCCGGTTCCAGAAGGGCAGCGTCGACTATCGCCTGGGCAACTACGGCCCCGGCATCAGCCCCGGCGCCATCAAGCAGCTGATCGGCAGCCTCAACCCGGCGGACTTCTATGACCAGACCGAATCGCGGGTCAACGACTTCACCATCCGCGAGGACATCAACGCCGGCTATCTGATGAACACCCTCGACATCGACGACTGGCGCTTTATCGCCGGGCTGCGCTACGAAGGTACCGAGTTCGAAGCCAAGGGCACCGGCGCCACCGATGGCGTGTTCACCCCCACCGAGACCAAGCGCCGCTATCATCATTGGCTGCCGGGCCTGCATGCGCGCTACAAGATCGACAAGAACACCCAGGTGCGCGCGGCCTGGACCAAGTCGGTGGTGCGCCCGACGTTCGGCCAGTTGGCGCCGGGTTTTGTGATCGACGATGACGAAGCCACCTTCGGCAACCCGGACCTCAAGCCCCTGGAATCGAGCAACCTTGACTTGGGTATCGAGCACTTCATGGGCCGTGCCGGCACCGTGTCGGCGTTCGTGTTCTACAAGGACATCAAGAACTTCGTCTACAACACCGACCTCGCCGGCACCGGCGCCTGGACCAATTTCTCCGAGGCTCACACCTACGCCAACGGCGACAGCGCCAAGCTCTACGGCCTGGAACTGGCCTACTCACAGAAGTTTGACTGGCTGCCGGCGCCGTGGAACGGTTTGCTGGTCGGCGCCAACAGCACCTTCAGCCGCTCCAGCGCCGATATCGAAGGCTTCGACGCCGCCAGCGGCACGAATCGCAAGCGCAACATCAGCCTGCCCAACCAGTCGGACACCGTCGGCAACCTGATGCTCGGCTGGGAGGACGACAAGCTCAGCCTGCGCCTGTCGGCCAACTACAAGTCGGCCTACCTGTATGAACTGGCCTCGATCAACGACAAGGCCCACGACCTGCACGTCGACGCGCAGACCTTCGTCGACTTCAGCGCGCGCTACTCACTGACCAAGAACCTGAAGGTCAGCTTCGAGGCCCAGAACCTTACCGATGAGTCGTACTTCGTCTACACCGGCCACCGCAGCTACAACGGCCAATACGAAGAGTACGGCCCCACCTACAAAGTGGGCCTGACCTTCACTCATTTTTGAATTCAACACATGCCAAATGTGGGAGGGGGCTTGCTCCCGATGGCGGTAGGTCAGATACAAATTTATTGACTGGTACACCGCTATCGGGAGCAAGTCGCGCCGCCCCTTCCACATTGGATCTCTATTGCTTCCGAAGGATTTGCTTGTTCATGAGAATTTCCAAGCTGTACCTGCTGATTGCCCTGGTCACCAGCGGCAATGCGTTCGCCGCCGACCTGGCGCTGACCCCGTGGGCACCCAGCCTGAAGGCCCAAGCCGTGGCCTTCCTGCCCAACGCCACCGAGCGCGTGGCTGCCAGCACCCGCGACGGCCTGCAACTGCTCGACAGCAAGGGCGCCGAGCTGGCGCGTTTCAAAGGTAATTTCAGCAGCCTCGACACCCGCGCCGCAGGTGCCCAGGTGCTGGTCGCCAGCCTCGACAACGACCGCCAACAGGCGCTGCTGATCAGCCTGGACAGCGCCGGCAAAAACTGGGGCAAGCCGCTGTACCTGCCGACCCGCGACTACCCGGTGAACGGCCTGTGCCTGTACCGCGACGCAGCGGCCAACCTGTTTGTGTTCCTGGTGGGCGAAGAGGGCAAGGGCGAGCAATGGCTGGTGGGCAACGGCTCGACGCTGCTCACCGATCCCCAGCGCGTACGCGGTTTGCCGCTGCCGCCGTCGGCGCAGTTCTGCCAGGTGGACGATGCCACCCAGCAGTTGCTGGTGAATGAAGAGAATGTCGGCTGGTGGGCCTACCCGGCGCACCCGGAAGCCGAGGTGAAACGCACGCCGGTGGCGCTGTTCGACACTCCCAAGCGCGAAGCCGGGGCCATGGCGTTGGTACCCGGTGGCGTGGTTGCGCTGGACCCGAAGACCGCCCGGTTACACCTGTTCCAGCACACCGGCGAGCGCTGGGTGGAGCAATCGAGCCTGGGCCTGCCGGGCCTGAAAGAACCGGAACAATTGGCGATCAATGGCCGCCAGCTGCTGGTACGCGATGACGACAGCGGCACGCTCTACCAGGCCAGGCTCGACTGGCAGGCCACACCCGTCGCGGCGGCTGCGGTGCTGCCGGAAGTCGCGGCCTTGCGCCAGAGCGACCCGGTCGGCCGCCAGGGCGATGCGGCGGATGACCCGGCGATCTGGATTCACCCGGAAACACCGGCCAACAGCCGTGTGCTCGGCACCAACAAGAAACAGGGCCTGCTGGCCTACGACCTCGACGGCAAGCTGTTGCAGGAGCTGGCGGTGGGCCGCCTGAACAATGTGGACGTGCGCCCCAACTTCAAGCTCGGCGCGCAAACGGTCGACCTGGCGGTGGCGAGCAATCGCGACCACAACAGCCTGAGTCTGTTCAGCATCGACCGCCGTAGCGGCGAGCTGCGTGAGGCCGGTGAAGTGCCCACGCCGCTCAAGGAAATCTACGGTATCTGCCTGTTCCAGCCCGCCAGCGGCGAGATCTACGCGATTGCCAACGGCAAGGACGGCACCTTCCTGCAATACCGCCTCAGTGCGCCGGACGGCCGTGTGCACGGCGAGCTGGTGCGCCAGTTCAAGGTCGATAGCCAACCCGAAGGCTGTGTGGCCGACGACCAGCGCCAGCGCCTGTTTATCGGTGAGGAGGACGTCGGCGTATGGGCGGTGGATGCGCGCGCCGATCAACCGGCGACGCTCACCAGCGTGATCAAGGTCGGCCCGCAATTGCATGCGGATGTCGAGGGCCTGGCGCTGTACCAGAGCGATAAACATGACTACCTGGTGATCTCAAGCCAAGGCAATGACAGCTACCTGGTGGTGGATGCCGAACCGCCGTTTGCCGTGCACGGCGGCTTCCGTGTCGGCTTGAACGCCGCCGCCGGTATCGACGGCGCGTCGGAAACCGATGGCCTGGAAGTCACCGCCATCAACCTCGGCGGGCCATGGAGCCAAGGCATGCTGGTGGTGCAGGACGGGCGCAAGCGCATGCCCGAGCAAACCCAGAACTTCAAGTTCGTGCCCTGGGCCGAGGTCACCCGCGCATTGAAATTGCCGTGAACCGTCATCAACCGGTCATCACTTTTTAATCGAATGGGAGATTCACTATGCACGCGACGATGGAACATATGACGATCTGGGGTTTGATCAGCGACGCCAGCCTGTTGGTCAAGGCTGTCATGGTCACCTTGCTGTTGGCGTCCTTGCTCAGTTGGTACCTGATTATCCAGCGCGGCAGTGTGTTGCGCCGCCTGGAACGGCAGTTGAATACGTTTGTGCAGCGCTTTCGCGTCGCGCCGGATTTGCAGGCACTGTCCCGTGAGATCCAGCAGGCGGGCGAGGGCGGCATTGCGCCGATCTTTATCGCAGGGGTCCAGGAATACCAGCACCTGCACAGCCATGACCCGGCGGTGCTTGAAGGCGTGGAGCGGGCCTTGCAGGTGGCGATTACCGAGCAGGAAATCGAGCTGGAAAAGGGCCTGCAATTTCTGGCGACCGTGGGTTCGGTCAGCCCTTATATCGGCCTGTTCGGCACGGTGTGGGGCATCATGAATTCCTTTATCGGTCTTTCCCAGGTGCAACAGGCGACGTTGTCCACCGTAGCGCCGGGCATCGCCGAAGCCTTGATCGCCACGGCCATCGGCCTGTTTGCGGCGATCCCGGCGGTGATCGCCTATAACCGCTTCGCGGCGCGCGGCCAGACTCTGCTCACCCGTTACTACGCCTTCGGCAACGAGCTGCAAGTGCGCCTGCACCGCACCCTGCGCGGTACGTCGATCAACCTGGCCGCCGCCGCCTGAAAGGAGCAACTCCCATGTTAGTCAGGCCGCAACGCAAGCACGGGCCCAAGGCCGAGATGAACGTGGTGCCGTATATCGACGTGATGCTGGTGCTGCTGGTGATCTTCATGGTCACCGCGCCGATGCTGACCCAGGGCGTGAAGATCGACCTGCCCAAGGTCGCCGCCGAGGCGTTGGCTACCGACACCCGCCAGCAGATCCTCACGCTGTCGGTAAAGGCCGACGGTGGCTACTACTGGAACCTCGGCGGCGAACTCGATACCCAACACCAGACCGACAGCGCCGTGAGCCTGGATGAAATGGGCGCCAAGGTCATGCAGGTGGTGGCGGCGCGCAGCGACACCCAGGTCTATATCCGCGCCGACGACAACGCCGGTTACGGCCGTGTGGTCGCGGCCATGGCGGTGTTACAGAAGGGTGGAGTCAGCAACCTGGGGCTGGTGACCGAGGCCCCGCAATGACGGCGATGATCATGCACAGTCCCTCCCTGACGATGGCGCCCCGGGATGCTTCCGGGATTTGGAGAAACAGCCTCGCCGCCAGCCTGGCGGTGGCGCTGCACGTCGGCGTGCTGGCCGCGTTGATGCTGGGCTGGTCGACGGAGAAGCCTGTGGTGGATGCCCCTCGGGTGATGCACACGCAGTTGGTCATGCTGCCACCGGCGCCAGCGCCCGAGCCTGAACCGGTGGTGGCTGCACCCGCACCGCCGGAGCCGGTGGTGATGCCGGTGCCGGTGCCGACAAAGCCCACGGTAGACCCGCAGGTCCAGGCGCAAAAACTCGAGAAAGCCGCCCTGGCGCGTAAACGCGTCGAAGACAAGAAAATCGAGCAGCAGCAGGAACGCCTGGCCAGCGAACAACGCAACCGCGAGCTGGAACAACAACGCCTCAATCAGCAACGCCTGGCCGCTGAAAAAGCCCGGGTTGCCACACCCGCGCCAGCCCCGGCCCCCGCCTTCGACAGCCGCCAATACCAACCCCTGAGCAAGGAGGCACCGGACTATCCCGAGCGCGCCCTGGACAAGAACATCGAAGGCGACTGCACCTTGGAGTACAGCGTCAACACCCAAGGCCGCGTGGAAAACCCCAAGGTGCTGGACGGCTGCCACCCATTGTTTATCCGGCCGTCACTGGCGGCGGCGAACACTTTCCGCTACCAGCCGAGGATCGTTGATGGCAAGGCCGTGGCCGTACCGGCAGTGCGCAACACCTTCCACTACCGCATCAAATGATATTTCCCCGTCGACCCAATGCCAGTCAGTTAAGGCATTTTGTAGGAGCGAGCTTGCTCGCTCCTACAGGAGGCGATGTACGCTTAACTGACTGGCATTAGGGCATGCCCCCTCCCACATGGATTTTGTGGTGTTTGGTCAGGCGACTTTCTGCTCGCGTTCAGCAATCAGCTGTCGGGTGAGGGGGATCAACCGCCTGCCATAGTCGATTGCATCATTGAGCGGATCAAACCCACGAATCAGGAAGGTGGTGATGCCGAGGTCGTAATAGTCGACCAGCGCCCATGCTCGTCCACGGTAGGGGCCGCGACAGCCTGTGTAAAATGCCGTTTGGTTCTAACCTAACTATTAAAATATAGAATCATGTTTGTATGCAGTGATCAGTAAATTGCATTTTGAAGGCGTTGCTGACGTTAGATAACGTTGTGTTTTTTTCGGGCCTGAGGTCTGATGAGCGCCGAAAACGGCACCTCGAAGGTTAGGCAGTGATGCGGGCAGAACTTGCGCAATATGGCGGCATTACGGTCATGATTCCGGCCGCACTGGTGATTGCTGTCTGGTTAAGGTATTCCACGCCGTGGGCATTGCGGGCCTGGATAATAACGCTGGGTATTACTTATTCGATCGTGGCGGCCAGCAAGTTGCTGTTTAAAGGTTGGGGCTTATCCTTCCAGCACTTGGATATTGCTGTAATAAGTGGCCATGCCATGAACACCTGTTTGATGGTCACGGTGGCAACGAGTGTGCTGGCCCGCCAGTTCAACTTGGCCTGGCGTTGGCCGGCGGCGTTGGCGGGATCAGTGATAAGTATCGGGTTCAGTGCTTATTGTGTCGCGCCTTATATACATCCGCTGAATGAAGCCCTGGCCGGTGCCGCATTGGGGGCGACAGCCGCCATTGTGTTTCTGTGGCGTGTTGATGCCGCACCCATCAAGGTATCCCCAGCGTTCATCGGCGGCGGGCTGGTGTTTTTGCTGGTCTGTGCGCTGGTGCCCAAGTACAACGCGGAGTTGCTGCTCAACCGCGTCGCGGTGATCCTGTCAGGTGCCGACCAGGCCCATCAAGAGCCTGCCTGGCGGCTGGAAACGGCGCACAGGAAGGCCGAGTAAGTCGCCAGGTCCAGCGCCAGGTTGCTTTCCACCATCAGCGCGAGCAAGGTCGTCTGCGCGTTGAAGCGTTGCGCATTGCCACGGCGCCGCGCGCGTTTCATCTGCTGGAACAGCGCATGGGTAATCTGCTGGGGGGAACTGCCTCGCAGCTGGTCCAGCCAGCGGCCGATGGCCCGGGTGTTGCGCTGGTACTGCGCGCCCAGCACCGGCTCGGCAAACCCCTCGAATATCCCCGTCAGCCGGCGCAGCGCATAGCCGCGTCTCAAGCCTGCCCACAGGTTCATGGCCGCTCCTCGGTGCCGCAGATATTGGCCAGCAGTTCAGCGGTCTTGACCTGCATGAACTGGCTGTCGCCGCGACTTTCCACGCACAGGCACACGGACAGCGGATCACTGACCTGCAACTTGAAACGCCAGTCGGCGAAGACCATGGAAAATCCGGCGCCGGAGGCATCGCTGTCCAGTGAGTTATCGGCATACAGCACCTGGATGCGCTCGATGACATGGGTTGAGTCATGCACTTCCACGTGAATATTTCCCGAAGAAGGAAATAGGCCAATACGTTCTACCAATAACTTTGACGTGTTCATGGCCGTCTCCTATCTGGTGCATTCAAATGGCACTTTATTATGAGGCGATGAAAAAATACCGGAATGTTATTTTTAGTCGGGTAATGCGGTGGTTGTTATTTTTTGTCTTGCGCGATAGATGGTCTCTGTTTGTAGGCTGTGGTCATAATTACTCGGTAGTTAGTTGCCGGTTATTAAATAAGGTCGTCCCTTTTGCCGAAGAATAAGTGTGCGGTGCGTGGGAGGTTGCCTTGTTCAAAAAGATATTGATTGTGTGCATCGGCAACATCTGCCGCAGCCCTACGGCGGAACACTTGCTGGGTGCCGCGCTTACGTCCTCCGAGATCACGGTGAGTTCCGCCGGCTTGGCGGCGTTGCGTGACCATCCGCTGGAGCCGATGGCCGGGCAAGTGTTGCAGGAGCATGGGCACGTCCCCCGGGCGCACAAGGCGCGGCAACTCAGCGTTGAAGCGGTGAGTGAGGCCGACCTGATCCTGGTGATGGAACAACGGCACATCGACGGCGTGCTCAACCTCGCCCCCGAGGCGCGGGGCAAGGTGTTCCTGTTGGGCAAGTGGCAGCACGATCGCGAGATCACCGACCCCTATCGCCAGGGCAAGCCCGCCTTTGTGCAGGCCTATGCCTTGATCGAACAGGCCGCACAGGCCTGGGCCCAGCGCCTGGCGCGCTGACGCTCCCTCTTTAAACGATTGCAAGGACGAAGACGCGATTTATGCATTCACCCCAGAACGCTTCCCCTGAAAGCCCTCACCGTGACGAGATCGATGTGCTCGGCATGCTTGGCACCCTGGTCGATCACAAATGGCTGATCGCAGGGATCACCGGCACCTGCATGGTGATCGGCGCCGCCTACGCGATTCTGTCGGCGCCGGTGTTCCAGGCGAATGCGTTGATCCAGGTGGAACCGAAGAAGAACGACATGCTCGGTTTCTCCGACGTCAGCAGCCTGCTGGGCAAGGAATCGCCGGCGGTGACCGAGATCGAGCTGATCAAATCGCGCACCATCATTGGCAAGACCGTCGATACCCTGGCGCTGGATATCACCATCACGCCTCAGCATTTTCCGTTGATCGGTGGCTTCCTCGCGCGGCGTTATGCGCCTGAACACAAGGGCGATATTGCGCCACCGCTGTTCGGTTTCAGCCGCTACTCGGCGGGTGGCGAGTCCCTGGTGCTGAGCAGCTTGAACCTGCCGACGGCGTTGCTCGGAACCAAGCTGGTACTGGTGGCCGGCGAAGCCCAGGCCTACACGTTATTTGATGAGGACGGCGTCGAGATCGCCTCGGGTCGCGTCGGCGTGCCGTTTGCCGCCGAGGGTGTCGAGGTGCTGGTCAAGGAGCTGCGGGCCAATCCGGGCGCGCATTTCAAGATCGTGCGCAAGTCGCGCCTGGACGCGGTGGCCGACTACCAGGACCTGCTCACCGTGATCGAGCGCGGCAAGGAGTCGGGGATCATCAGCCTGTCCCTGGAGAGCACGCGCCCGGCCCTGGCGGTGCGGACGCTGAATGAAATCTCCAACCTGTATGTGAAGCAGAACGTCGACCGCACCTCGGCCGAGGCGGCGCAGAGCCTGTCGTTTCTCAATGACCAGTTGCCCCAGGTGCGTCGCGACCTGGAGAAGGCCGAGAACGCCTTGAACCGCTTCCAGACCCGCAGCAAATCCATCGACATCAGCCTCGAAGCCAAGGCCATGCTCGACCAGGTGGTGGCCCTGGACACCGGCATCTCCGAGCTCAAGCTGCAACAGGCCGAGATGGACCGCAAGTTCACCCCCCAGCACCCGGCTTATCGTGCCTTGATCGCCAAACTGGCAGAGCTCAACGCCAAGCAGGCGCAGATGACCAAGCGCGTCGAAGGCTTGCCCACGACCCAGCAGGAATTGCTCAGCCTGACCCGCGACGTGCAAGTGGGCACCGAGATCTACACCCAGTTGCTCAACCGCTCCCAGGAGCTGGACGTGATGCGCGCCGGCACCGTGGGCAACGTGCGCCTGATCGACAGTGCCGATGTCAACCTGGCCAAGCCCGTGGAGCCGCGCAAGGTCATCGTGGTGCTGCTGGCGATGCTGCTCGGCGGCATGCTTTCGGTGGGCATCGTGCTGGTGCGCAGCCTGCTCAACCGTGGCCTGGAAAGCCCGGATGACATCGAGAAACTCGGCCTGCCGGTGTACGCCTCGATCCCCTTCAGCCTCTTGCAAAAGGCCGAGGAAACCAACGCCGCCAAGGGCCGCTCCGCCGCGCCGTCGCTGCTGGCGCTCAACCATCCCCATGACCTGGTGATGGAAGCCATGCGCAGCCTGCGCACCAGCCTGCACTTCGCCATGCTCGAAGCCAAGAACAACCGCCTGATGATCACCGGCCCGAGCCCCGAAGTGGGCAAGACGTTTGTCTCGGCCAACCTGGCGGCGATTGTCGCGCAGTCGGGCCAGCGCGTGCTGCTGATCGATGCCGACATGCGCAAGGGCTACTTGCACAAGATGCTTGGCAAGGCGGTGGAGGCGGGGTTGTCCGACCTGCTTGCCAAGCGCTGTGATCTGCAGGAAGCGATTCACCCCACGGCAGTGGAGCGTTTCGACTTCATTGGCCGTGGGCAGATCCCGCCCAACCCGTCGGAACTGTTGATGCACCCCAACTTTGCTGCGTTGCTGGCCGAAGTCAGTGAGCGCTATGACCTGGTGATCATCGACACGCCGCCGTTGCTGGCGGTGACCGACGCCGCGATTGTCGGGCGCCAGGCCGGCACCAGCCTGATGGTTACGCGTTTTGGGGTGAACTCGGCGAAGGAAATCGAGTTGACCCTGCGCCGCTTCCATCAGAACGGCATCGAGCTCAAAGGCGCGATCTTCAATGGTGTGGAAAAACGCCGGTCCGCCAGCTACGGCTATGGCGACTACGGCTACTACAGCTACGCCTATCAGTCCGACAAGGCCTGATGACCATGAGCAAAGTGCTTGAAATGCCGCGTTCGTTGTCGCGACGGTTTCGCCTCAACGTGCTGAGCTACGGCTACACCCAACTGGTGACGCTGGCGGCGCAACTGGTGCTGGTGCCGTTCTTCCTGCACGCCTGGGGCACCGGGCGCTATGCCGATTGGCTGGTGCTCACCGGTATTCCGTCGATGCTCAGCCTGCTGGACCTGGGGGTGGCCCAGGCGTCGGCCACCAGCGCCACGTTGCGCGCCAGCCAGGGCGATGTGCCGGGGGCGCGGCGCAGTGTGCAGACCGCGCTGGCCTTTACCCTGGCGGTGGTTGCGCTGGTGCTGGTATTCGCCCTGACCCTGGGCCAGTGGCTCGACTGGGTGTCACTGCTCGGGCTCAAGACACTGACACCCGAGCAGGCCAGCCTTGTGGTGCTGTTCATGTCCGGCTACCTGTGCACGCGCTTGCTGGGTGGGCCGATCGACGCCTGGTTTCGCACCATAGACAGAACGGTCGGCGGCGTCTTCATCATGGCCAACCGCAGAACCCTGGACATTGTGCTGTCCATCGTCGTGCTGCTGCTCGGCGGCTCCGAACTGCAATTGGCCCAGGGCATGTTCCTAAGCCAGGTGCTGTTCCTGGTGCTGGTGACCCTGTTTGTGCGGCGGATTTCACCCTGGCCTTTGCTGGGGCTGGCGTCGGCGTCCTGGGCCGAGTTTCGCGGTATCTGGAAACCGGCGCTGGGCAGCGCGGCGATCCCGCTGGCACAGGCGATCACCCTGCAAGGCGGCCTGCAAGTGCTCAACCAGATCGCTGGCCCGGCGGTGGTGGTGGGTTACACCATGGCGCGCACCTTGATGCGCCTGATCATCCAGTTAGGCATCACCTGCAGCAACGCCCTGACCCCGGAGATCTCACGGCTGGCCGGGCGCGGCGAGTTCGAACAGGCGCGACGCTTTACCCAGCGCGCCAGCTCCCTGGTACTGGGCCTGTGCCTGCTGGTGTATGCCGCCGGGATCTGGGCCGGGCCGCAGATCATCCTGCTGTGGAGCCATGGCCTGGTGCAGGTCGATCGCCTGTCATTGGCGCTGATCGGCTCCCATACGATTTTGAATGTGGCCTGGTTCATCCTCGCGGCGATGCTGATCTCCACCAACCGCCACACCCGCACTTCGGTGATCTACGCCTTGAGCAGCGTCGCGGCCTTGCTGCTGTGGCTGGCGTGCAAGGAACGTATCGATCCGCTGCTGGGCGCGTCGCTGTTGTTGTCGCTGCCGGAACTGGTGGTGTTGGTGTACCTGCGGGTGATTCGCGTGGGGGAGGTGGGCCCATGATGCTGTCCCAGGCGCGCCTGACCCTCTACTTGCCACTGACGTTCTTCGCCTTGCCCCTGGCGCTGAGCAACAACCTCTCGCAACCCTTGGCGCTGCTGCTGTTGCTGCCGTTCGTGGTGTACGCGGCGCGTGGCTTTACCCGCGCGCTGCCATTGCTGGCGCTGGTGGTCGCGTCCAGCGTGTTGCAGGTATTGGTGAGCAGTGGGGCGAAGATCTCGCTGTACCAGTTCCTGCGTTCCGGTATTCCGTTTTTCTATTTTGTGCTGCTGTTGGCCGGGTACAGCTATGTGTTGGCCAATGTGGAAAAAATCGCGCTGGCCCATAGCGTCAACTACCGGCGCATCCTCGAACGCATCATCTATATCTTCGCCCTTGGCCAGTTACTGCAGGTCAGCCTGTACGGCGTGGGTATCGACCTGACCAACGCCGCGTCCAAGTCCAGCGACGAAGTCGGGCGGATCATGTTGTTCCCCACCAGCTCGGCGGTGCTGCTGTTTTTCTATGCCTGTTGCCAGCGCAGGGTCGGCTTGATGCTGATCCTCGCGGTCACGCTGCTGGCCGCCGGTTCCAAGACCATCCTTGCGGCGATGGCGGTGATGATCCTGTTGTCGGCGATTACCCAGCGCAAGCTCAAATCATTGGCGGTGCTGGTGGTGGCCATCGCTGCGCTGGGCACGCTGACGTTCTATGCCAGTCCCTTGGCGGTGTCCCGCTTTGCCACTTACCTGTTTGAGGAGAAGGGCGAGGACGTGACCCGAGCGTTCGAGATCGCCCATGCCAAGGAATCGTTTCTCGACAACCCCGCCACGGTGTTCCTGGGCAATGGCCTGGCCAAGCAATTGACTCCCGGCGTGCCCACCAATGACGAGCGCTGGTTCGAGAACTCCAAGTTCGATATCGAGAACGGCTACTGGGGCGTGACCGCCAAACTGGGCGTGGTCGGCGTGGCGCTGTTTTGCCTGCTGTTCAGCAGACTGCCGCGCAACCCGGTATCGCTGGCCGTGGTGGCGATCCTGCTGATTTTCTCGTTCAAGACCAGCTACCAGTTCTTCACCACCTTCGATGGCAGCTACTTGCTGGTGTGGTCGATGTTCATCGGCCTGCTCAACAAGGTTGCGCCTGCACGCCAGGCTGTTTACCCAAATTACTTACTGAAACAGGCTGGATCATGAACGCACCTGCAAGCCCTATCAGGGCCGGGATACTGACGTACCACTTCAGCGAAAACTTCGGCGCGGTGCTGCAAGCCTATGCCTTGCAGCGCTGGCTGCAGCAACAGGGCTTGCAGGTGAGCCTGATCAACTACCACCCGGCCTACGTGGAGGATGGCAGCGAGGTTCGCCAGCTGTTCAACCCACGCCAGCTCAAGGCCAACCTCAAGGCCCTGTACCTTAAGGCCCTGGCGTTGAAAACCCGGGTGCTGGGGCCCAATGCCCAGTCGCGCCAGTTCCAGGCGTTCAAGACGCGCTTCCTGAATATCCAGGCGTCGCGCTATGTCCATGCCGACCAGCTCAACCAGGCGGTGGCCGGCCAGCAGTTGCTGGTGGCCGGCAGTGACCAGATCTGGAACCCTTCGGGCCAGACCGGCCTCGATCCGGCGTACTTCCTGGCCTTTGATTGCGACAAGGCGATCCGGCGCATTTCCTATGCCGCGAGTTTCGGCAAGGAGTACCTGGAGCCGCAGTACCACGCCGAAGCCGAGGGCCTGCTCAAGCAACTGTCGGCGATCAGCGTGCGCGAGGAGAGCGGAGTCAGCATCGTGCAACAGGTCTCGGGGCTGGCTGCCCAGTGTGTGCCGGACCCGACGCTGTTACACCGCGACTATTCGGCGCTGCTCGCCACGTCCACCCAGACCCGCACCGGCCACGTGTTCTGCTATGCGCTGCGCACCGGCGTGGGCGTGCGCGAAGTGGCCCAGGCGCTGTCGCGGCAGGTGGCCGGGCCGATTGTCTCGCCGTACAACGCTCACCGGCGCTGGCGGCAGATCGGCGAGACCGTGCAGATGGGCCCGCAGGATTGGCTCAAGTTGCTCAAGGGGAGTGCCTACGTGGTGACCAACTCCTTCCACGCCACGGTGTTCGCGATCATTTTCGAGAAGCCGTTTATCGCCGTGGGGTTGCCGGGCAACAAGGCCTCGCTGAATGCCCGTGTGCGCAACCTGCTGGAGAAGCTGGAACTGTCGCAACGCTTCCTGCCGGCAGACAATGCCGACCAGGTGCAGGCCTTGATCGCGGCGCCCATCGACTGGGTGGCGGTGCGGGCCCGGCGCCAGGCCCTGCAACAGGTGGGCGAGCGCTACCTGTTGGAACAACTGGCGGCGATCCGGCCATGAGCGACTTCGCGCAACTCAAGTACGTCGATACGTTGCCGCGCAGCAACAAGGCGCGGCGCCTGTTGTGGGGCATCGTCTACCAGCTGCTGTTTCGCCCCACGCCGCGCTGGATGCTGCACAACTGGCGGCGTTGGCTGTTGCGCTGCTTTGGCGCCAAGGTCGGCGTGGGCTGCCGCATCGCGCCCACGTGCAGCATCTGGGCGCCGTGGAACCTGGAGATCGGCGACTACACCGCCATCGGCGATGGGGTCGATGTGTACGCCATGGCCAAAATCACGTTGGGCTCCAAAGTCACCATCAGCCAGCGCAGCTTCCTGTGCACCGGCAGCCACGACACCCGCAGTCTGCTGCGGCCCCTGGTGACCCGCGAGATCGTGATCAAGGACCACGTGTGGGTCGCCGCCGAGGCCTTTATCCACCCCGGTTGTGTGCTGGAGGAGGGCTGCGTGGTCGGCGCGCGCTCGGTGGTCACGGCAAGCCTGCCCGCCTGGATGATTTGCGTCGGTGCGCCATGCCGGCCCCTCAAAACGAGAGACATCGCACTATGAAGCAGGTGAAACGCATGATGGATAAGGCATGGAAGTTGATGTATTTCGTCAGCGAGTTTTTTCGCGACATGCTCACGTTTATTCGCCACAACGGTTACTCGCCGCTGGAAAGCCGCAACAAGAAGCTGTTCTACAAAATCCTCATCGAAACCCACACCGTGGAAAAAGGCCTGTCCCTCAAGGAACCCAAGCCGCTGTTCGGCAAGGACAAGATTAACGGCATCATCCATATGCTCAACGACTACGACCGCACGTATTCGGCGTTGCCGGTGGAGATGGCCCTTGGCGCCTTCCAGGGCTACCTCGACCTGCACCGCACCCTCGGTATCAGCGACGATTTTGTGTTTTACCTGGATGCCTATGTAGAGCACCTCAAGCGCGACGGTACCGCCGGCAGCGGCGGCATCAAGCACGCGGCGACGTGGCTGGGCAACGGCGGGCTGGATGCCAAGGCGTTCCTGCAATCGCGCTCCAGCTGCCGCATGTTCCAGGCCGGCAAGATCGACAGTGGCCTGCTGACGTCCCTGGTGGAATTGGCGCAGTCGTCACCCTCGCAATGCAACCGTCAGTCATCGCGGGTGCATGTGTATCAGGACCGCGCGGTGATCGCGCAGTTGCTTGAACTGCAAGGCGGCTCGCGCGGGTTTGCGCAGTCGGTGGACAACCTGTTTGTGGTCACGTCCGAAGTCACCGCCTGGGGCGGCGCGGGGCAGCGCAACCAGCTATACGTCGACGGTGCGTTGTTTTCCATGGGCCTGCTGCTGGCCTGCCACGCCAATGGCCTGGGCGCGTGCCCGCTGAACCTGGCGATCCTCAATTCGGTGGAAAAGAAGATCCGTGGCATCGGCGCCATCCCGGCCAGCGAGCGGTTGATCATGATGATCGCCGTGGGACTGCCCCTGGAAAGCCACTTCCGGGCCGCGCGTTCACCGCGCCGGCTCACCACCGAAGTCCTGCAGATGCACGGTGGCTGATATGAAGCGCGAAACCGTCAGTGTGATCATCCTTACCTACAACGAAAGCCTGCATATCGCCCGGGCCATCGAGTCGGTACGGGCCTTCAGCGACGAAGTGCTGGTGGTCGATTCGTTTTCCACCGACGACACCTGCGACATCGCCCGGCGCCATGGCGCGCTGGTGGTGCAGCATGTATTCGTCAACCAGGCCAAGCAGTTCCAGTGGGCGCTGGATCACCTGCCGATTACCGGCAACTGGACGATGCGCCTGGATGCCGACGAAATCATCGAGGCCGACCTTGCCGCCGCGATCAATACCCGACTGCCGACCCTGGCTCGCGACATCACCGGCATCAACTTCAAGCGCAAGCATATCTTCATGGGGCGTTGGGTGCGCCATGGCGGCCGCTATCCGTTGAAAATGCTGCGGCTGTGGCGCACCGGGCAGGGGCGCGTTGAGGACCGTTGGATGGACGAGCACATCTCGGTCGCCGAGGGCCGCACCATCACCCTCGAAGGCGGGTTTGCCGACCATAACCTGCATGACCTGACCTTCTTCACCCACAAGCACAACCAGTACGCCACCCGCGAAGCGATTGAAGTGCTTAACGCGCGGCTGGGGCTGTTTGCGATACGCGATGAACTGCATGCCGGGCAGAGTTCGTTCCAGGCCAAGGCCAAGCGCCTGGTCAAGAATCGCGTGTACAACCGCGTGCCGTTCACCCTCAGTTCCACCGCGTATTTCCTGTGGCGCTACATCATCCAGCTGGGGTTTCTCGATGGCCGCAGTGGCCTGGTCTATCACCTGCTCCAGGGCTATTGGTACCGCTTTCTGGTGGGCGCCAAAGTGCTCGAACTGGAAACCGCGATTGCGCACTTAAACGATAAGGAAGCCATTGTCCGGGAACTCTCAAAGTTGACCGGACATAACTTGAACCTGCCCACACCGAAGTAACTGAGCGTTTTTAACAAACACCCAAGTTTGGGTGTCGGCCTTCGCTCGCCTATCAATTGGGAGACAGACATGAATAAAGTCGCGCTTATTACCGGGATCACCGGTCAGGATGGCTCGTACCTGGCAGAGCTGCTGCTGGAAAAAGGCTATACCGTGCACGGCCTCAAGCGACGTTCTTCGTCGTTCAATACCCAGCGCATCGATCATATTTACCAGGACCCGCAGGCCCTGCATAAAAACCTGATCCTGCACTATGGCGACCTGGCGGACTCGTCGAACCTGACACGCATCATCCAGCAGATCCAGCCCGACGAAATCTACAACCTCGGCGCCCAATCCCACGTGGCGGTGAGCTTCGATTCGCCGGAATACACTGCCGATGTGGATGCCCTGGGTGCCTTGCGCATCCTTGAGGCGATCCGCCTGCTGGGCCTGGAAAAGAAGACCCGTTTCTACCAGGCCTCGACCTCCGAGCTGTACGGGCTGGTGCAGGAAACCCCGCAGAAGGAAACCACGCCGTTCTACCCGCGTTCGCCCTATGCGGTGGCCAAGCTATACGCCTACTGGATCACCGTGAACTTCCGCGAAGCCTATGGGCTGTATGCGTGCAACGGCATCCTGTTCAACCACGAGTCGCCGCGTCGCGGTGAAACCTTCGTGACGCGCAAGATCACCCGTGCCCTGAGCAACATCGCCCTGGGCCTGGAACAGTGCCTGTACATGGGCAACATGGATGCACTGCGCGACTGGGGCCACGCCAAGGACTACGTGCGCATGCAGTGGATGATGCTGCAACAGGAACACCCCGAGGATTTTGTGATCGCCACTGGTGTGCAGTATTCGGTGCGCGACTTTATTCGCTGGTCGGCGGCGGAACTGGGGCTGCATTTGCGCTTTGTCGGCGAGGGCGTGGAAGAGGTGGCGGTGGTCGAGCAGATCGACGGCGACCTGGCGCCGGGCATCCTGGTGGGCGATGTGATTGTGCGCGTCGACCCGCGTTACTTCCGCCCGGCGGAAGTCGAGACGCTGTTGGGCGACCCGGCCAAGGCCAAGCGCCTGCTCGGCTGGGTGCCGGAAATCAGCGCCCAGGAAATGTGCGCCGAGATGGTCCGCGAAGACCTCAAGATCGCCCAGCGCCACGCCTTGTTGCGCTCCCATGGTCACGATGCACCGATTGCCGTGGAGAACTGAACATGGCTCGTGACTTTGATGCGCGGATTTTTGTGGCCGGCCATCGCGGCATGGTCGGCTCGGCCATCGTGCGGCGCCTGTGGGCCTTGGGCTACACGCAGTTGCTCACCGCCGGCCGTGATGAGCTGGACCTGCTCGACCCGGCGGCAGTGCAGGCGTACTTCGCCAGTCACCGTGTGGACCAGGTGTACCTGGCGGCCGCCAAGGTCGGCGGGATTCACGCCAACGCGACGTACCCGGCCGATTTCATCTACCAGAACCTGATGATCCAGGCCAACGTGATCCACGCCGCCCACAGCCATGGCGTGGAGAAGCTGCTGTTCCTGGGCTCGTCATGCATCTACCCGGTGCATGCACCGCAACCGATGATCGAAGCGGTGTTGTTGGACGGCGCGCTGGAACCCACCAACGAACCCTACGCGGTGGCCAAGATCGCCGGGATCAAGCTGTGCGAAAGCTACAACCGCCAGCATGGCCGCGATTACCGCAGCGTGATGCCGACCAACCTGTACGGGCCGGGCGACAACTACCATCCGCAGAACAGCCATGTGATCGCCGCCTTGCTGCGGCGCTTCCATGAAGCGACCCAGCGCGGCGATGAGGAAGTAGTGATCTGGGGCAGTGGCAAGCCGAGGCGCGAGTTCCTGCATGTGGATGATATGGCGGCAGCCAGTGTGCATGTGATGGAGCTTAGCCAGGAACGCTACCGCGAGCAGACCCTGCCGATGCGTTCGCATTTGAACGTCGGCACGGGGGTGGATTGCACCATCGCCGAACTGGCCCAGGCGCTGGTGCGGGTCACCGGCTTCAAGGGGCAGTTGCGCTTTGACGCCAGCAAGCCCGACGGCGCGCCGCGCAAGCTGCTGGATGTGAGCCGGATCAACGCCCTCGGCTGGGAAGCCTATGTGCCGCTGGAGGAGGGCCTGCGCGACGCCTACAACGCCTACCTCGCGGCCCTTGAACAGCCTCGGGGCCACTGATGAAGATCCTCCTGTACGGCATCAACTACAGCCCGGAGCTCACCGGCATCGGCAAGTACAGCGGTGAACAGGCACGCTGGCTGGCGGGCCAGGGGCATGACGTGCGGGTGGTGACGGCGCCGCCGTATTACCCGCAGTGGCAGGTGGGCGATGGGTATTCACCATGGCGCTTTCGCACCGAGCAGGATGAGGGTGTGACGGTGATTCGTTGCCCACTGTATGTGCCACGCCAGCCCACGGCGTTGACGCGCTTGCTGCACCTGATGAGCTTTTCCGCCAGTTCGTTTCTGGCGGTCATGGGGCAGTTGCGCTGGAAACCGGACCTGGTGATCCTGGTAGTGCCGACCCTGTTTTGTGCGCCCCAGGCACTGTTGTTGGCCAAGCTCAGTGGCGCGCGCTCGGTGCTGCACATCCAGGACTACGAGGTGGACGCGATGTTCGGCCTCGGCATTGGTGGCGGCTCCGTTATGCGTCGCCTGGCGTTTGAGCTTGAACGCTGGCTGTTGCGGCGCTTTGACCGGGTCTCGACGATTTCCAGCGGCATGCTCGACAAGGCTCGGGGCAAAGGCGTGAGCAGCAAGCGCCTGCTGTTCTTTCCCAATTGGTCGGAAACCGCCCGCTTTCGCCAGGTGCCTCGCAGCTGCGGGCTGCTGCAACGCCTGGGTGTGGCGCCGGGCCAAAAGGTGCTGTTGTACTCCGGCAATATCGGTGAGAAGCAGGGCCTGGAACTGATCCTCGACGCCGCCCAGGCCTATGCCGATCGCCCGGAGCTGGTGTTCCTGATCGTCGGCCAGGGCACCGGCAAGGCACGCTTGCTCGAGCGTGTACAGCGCGATGGCCTGCACAATGTGCTGTTTGCGCCGTTGCAGCCCTACGAGGATTTGCCGGCGCTGCTGGCCTCGGCCGATGTGCACCTGGTGATCCAGAAGCGCGGGGTGGCGGACGCAGTGCTGCCTTCCAAGTTGACCAATATCCTGGCGGTGGGCGGCCACGCCATCATCACCGCCGACCCCGACACCACCCTCGGGCGCCTGTGCGAGGAACACCCCGGCATTGCGGTGTTGACTGAACCGGAATCCGTCGCGGCGTTGAACACAGGGATCGAGCGGGCACTGGCATTGCCCGCGCGCAACGAGGTGGCGCTGAACTACGCCAAGGAGTTCCTCGACAAGGAACGCATTCTGCAACGCTTTCTGGCACAGGTCTGATGGGTATGTGGCTTGATTTACCGACCTTCAATACGGTCGTGGCGTCGACGCCGCTGGTGGCGATCGACCTGGTGGTGAGAAATACCCGTGGCGAGGTCCTGCTGGGCTTGCGCGTCAATCGGCCGGCGTACGGCTTCTGGTTCGTGCCCGGCGGGCGTATCCAGAAAAACGAAAACCTCGACAGCGCATTCCGGCGCATCACCCACGACGAACTGGGGCACACCTTCGAGCGCGCCGAGGCGCGGCTGCGGGGGGTGTTCGAGCACTTCTACGACGACAGCGTGTTTGCCAACGCCGGGGCCGGGCCGGACACCCATTATGTGGTGCTCAGCTATTGCCTGGACCTGGCGCAAGGCCAGACCCTGCAGCCGCCCACGGAGCAACACCAGCATTACCGCTGGTGGTCCGAGGATGAACTGCGCATCAGCCTGCGGGTGCATGAACACACTCGCGCCTATTTCTGACTCTCTCTCCCGAGGACGCTCTCATGTTGTTACCCGTGATCATGGCAGGCGGTTCGGGGTCGCGCCTGTGGCCGCTTTCGCGGCAACTGAACCCTAAGCAGTTCCTGCGCTTGACCGACGCGCACCTGTCGATGCTGCAGCAGACCATCACGCGGCTGGAAGGCGCCAACGTCGCGCTGCCGCAGTTGATCTGCAATGAACAGCACCGCTTCCTGGTGGCCGAGCAGTTGCGCCAGTTGGGCATGGAGCAGGCCAGCATCCTGTTGGAGCCGGTGGGGCGCAACACGGCGCCGGCCATCGCGCTGGCGGCGTGCAAGGCGCTTGCCGAGCAACAGGACCCGATCCTGCTGGTGCTGGCGGCGGACCATTTGATTGAAGACATCCCTGCGTTTCATGCCAGCCTGGAAGTGGCGTTGCCGCTGGCCCGTGACGGCAAGCTGGTGACTTTCGGTATCACGCCCACCAGCGCCCATACCGGCTACGGCTATATCGAACAAGGCGCGGCGGCGGGCGAGGGCGGTTATCGGGTCAAGCGCTTTGTCGAGAAACCCGACGCCGCCACCGCTGCGGCGTATGTGGCCAGCGGTGCGTATTACTGGAACAGCGGCATGTTCATGTTCCGCGCCAGCCGTTACCTGGAGGAACTGGAACGCTTCCAGCCGGCCATCCTCGAGGCCTGTCGCGTGGCCCTGGAAGGGGGCAGCCAGGATCAACCCTTCACCCGCGTGCATGCCGCGACCTTTGCCGCTTGCCCGGACGATTCCATCGATTACGCGGTGATGGAAAACACTCATGACGCGGTGATGGTGCCGTTGCAGGCCGGCTGGAGTGATATCGGCTCGTGGTCGGCGTTGTGGGAGGCCAGCGAAAAAGATGCCAGCGGCAATGTGATACGCGGCGATGGGCTGAGCCTGGACACCCGTGACACGTACGTTCACGCCGACAGTCGGCTGGTGGCCACGGTGGGGGTGCAGGACCTGATCATTGTCGAGACGAAGGATGCGGTGCTGGTGGCCCATAAGGACCAGGTGCAGCAGGTCAAGGGCATCGTCGACCTGCTCAAGCAGGCCGGGCGCCATGAGCATCTCAACCACCGCGAGGTGTATCGGCCATGGGGCATGTACGACTCGGTGGATAACGGCCAGCGCTATCAGGTCAAGCGCATCACGGTGAAGCCGGGGGCCAAGTTGTCGGTGCAGATGCACCACCACCGCGCCGAGCACTGGATTGTGGTCAGCGGTACGGCGCGGGTCACCAATGGCGAACAGACTTACCTGGTGTCGGAAAACCAGTCGACCTATATCCCCATCGGCCAGGTGCACGCCCTGGAAAACCCGGGGGTGATTCCGTTGGAGTTGATCGAGGTGCAGTCGGGCTCTTATTTGGGCGAGGACGATATTGTGCGCTTTGAAGATAAGTACGGCAGGGTCTGAGGTTTTCCGACAATTAATAACATTTAAAATAACGTTGATAGCCCTGATGCATTGAACGCCGGGCACTTCATCGGAAAAACGTTATTTTCAATTGGTACGCTTGGAAGTTGTCCGTCTGGTGTGCTGTTTAGTTGAGTGGCACTATCGGTTTGCCTGCTCACTGAAGATAAGGAGTCTGATATGAGAAAAGCACTGGCTGTTATGGTACTCAGTGTATTGAGTACTGCTGCATCGGCCGTCGAGTTGCCCTTGGGGCTGGATACAACGGTGGCGGGGACTGTGACGGTAGGGCAAACCCTGCTGGTCGGCAGCGCCCTTATCGCCGGTGTTGCCGCTGTTTCCAGCAGTGGCGGCAGCTCCAATGGCGGCACCACCACGGGTACCACCGGTACAACCGGTACAACCGGTACCGGCAACTAGTAGTCAATCTTCCGCTTTTAAGACCGCTTGGAATCCCCGCCCAAGTGGTCTTTTTTTCTTGTCGTTTATCGCGAGTGTCCTAGCACTATGATGCGTATTTTTTCTATGGCGGCTGTGGCCGCTGCATTGTTGCAAGGCTGCATGTTTTCACCGGGTCAATATATGGACACGGCGGCCATGACCCAGGAGGGCGATGCGCAAAATAGTCGGGTGGATTTAATTCCCATCACCCCGAAGTTATTGGCCATGGACGCAGCGACTCGCGTGCCTTATTCCATACCGGCGGAACTCTTGAGTTATAAACCCGGCCCGTACCTGATTGGCGCTAATGATGCGCTGTATATCACCGTATGGGACCACCCTGAACTGACCGCACCCTCGGGGCCGCAGCAGCAGATCGATGCCAACGGTCGACTGGTCAGCCCCGAAGGCAATCTGTTCTACCCCTATGTGGGCGAAGTGGTTGCCAAGGGCCGATCCATTGAAGCGTTGCGCAGTGAAATCACCGACAAGCTGCGTCAGTACATCGACAGCCCCCAGGTGGATATCAGCGTGTTGCGTTTCGCCAGCCAGAAAGTGGTGATCACCGGTGCAGTGATCAAGGCCGGGCCTGTGCCGATCACCACCATCGCAATGAACCTGACCGAGGCGCTCGGTGCCGCCGGAATCGATCCCATTAATGCCGACCTGTCGAACCTCACGCTCACCCGTGGCGGCAAGCGCTACACCCTCGACCTCGATACGCTCAACCTCGAGCCATCGCGGTTGAACGACATCTACCTCAAAGACGGCGACCAGCTGTACCTGGCCTACAACGACCGCAAGCGCATCTACGTGATGGGCGAGGTGATGCAGCCGCGCGCACTGAGTTTCAAGACCCGCAGCATGAACCTCTCCGACGTGCTGGGTTCGGTGGGCGGGGTTAACCAGAACACCTCCAACGCCGATGCCATCTACGTGATTCGTGGTGCGCAGAACATCGATGTGGAGCCGGCCAAGGTGTTCCAGCTGGAAGCCGGATCCCCGTCGGCCATGGCCCTGGCCACGCGCTTTGATGTGCAACCCCAGGATGTGGTGTTTGTCGGCCCCGCGAATATCACGCGCTGGAACCGCTTTATCAGCCAACTGGTGCCGTCCGCGTCGATCATCGGCATTGGTGCATCCACCCAGAACAACCTGAGCGAAGCCAGCAGCCGATAGGGTGGTACCTGCGTGAACAGTCTGAAAATCGGTACGTACGCGGGGTTGGCGTGGCTGTTGGCTGGCTGTAATCCGCTGATGACGGCCTCACTCGATACCTTCAAGGCAGCCGTGGGCGGGCCTGCACCGTTGCAGTTGAGCCAAGCACAGGTGGATGCGGTGCCGTTTCCCCAGATCAAGGTCACCACGGTGTCCAGTGAAGGGGTGATGGCGCTGATTCGCCAGCGCGGCGACTTGCAATTCTGGGTGGCCTCCGGCAAGCAGGTGTTGCTGGTGCGCGATGGCCTGGTGGTGCGCACGGTCGGTCTGGGTGCCGACCTGGATGGCACGCGCTGGCAGGGCCAGTCGCCGTTCCAGCAAGGGCTGCACCACGTGCCGGATGGCTATCGCAGCACGCGCCAGATCGACTTGGTCGGTGGCTATCGCCTGGGCGTGGTGGTCACCAGTCACATGAGGCGCAAAGGCATCGAGACCGTCGAGATTCTCGATAAACCCTATGCCTTGCTGCGCGTAGACGAAGACATCGAGTCCGAGGCGCTGGGCTTTCAGGCACGCAACCGTTACTGGGTCGATCCCGAAAACGGCTTTGTCGTGCAGAGCGAGCAGCACCTCACGCCCGCCCTGACCCTGACCATTACCCAACTGCAACCCACCCGCAAGGATGCCCGATGACTGGCCGACGATTAGGCGCGCTGCTGTTGTTGTGGGGATGCGCCAGTGCGTGCCACGCCGCAATGACGGTCAGCGGCCAGGTGCGCAATCCCGGCGCGATCACGCTGCACCCCGAGACCCGCTTGCTGGATGTGATCGGTGCGGCGCAACCGGATGCCCAGGGCTATTGGCTGGGCGCGGCGTGGCTGCACCAGCCGTTGCTGGAGCGCCAGGCACGGCTCAAGGCCGGTGTGCTGTTTGACCTGGACACGTTGCGCCGTGCGGCATTGGCGGCCGGGCGCGAAAGCCGGGCCCAGGTGGCGGTGCGCTTGTATGAGCAGGTGCAGGCGTTGCCGGTGACCGGCCGCCAGGTGGCGGTGCTGGACCCGGTGGCGGTGGAGGTGGGGTTTGCGCCGAACCCGCTGGTCAGCGACGGCGACCGCCTGGTTTATCCGCCACGGCCTGACAGCGTGCGTGTGTTCGGCGCCGTCGCCGGCGTCTGCACTCTGGCGTTCCAGCCACTGCAGCCGGCCCGCGATTACCTGCGCAGCTGCCCGTCATCGGCGCAGGCGGATGCCGATTACCTGTGGCTGATCCAGCCCGACGGCCGCATCACGCGCCTGGGCATTGCCCCCTGGAACCGCGAGGAGGGTGATCCGCCGGCGCCGGGCAGCACATTGCTGGTGCCTATCCGCAGTGATGACCTGGACCCGCCCACCCCCGACCTGAACCCGCAATTGGCCGAGTTTCTTGCCACTCAACCCCTGGCCGAGGTCACGCCTTGAAATTATGTATTGCAGCTGTGCTGCTGGTGCCCTGTGGCGTCGCGCACGGCGATCCCCGTTACACCCAAAGCGATTTTGGCGGCGTCGGGCTGCTGCAAACCCCTACCGCGCGCATGGCGCCCACTGGCGAACTCAGCGTGAATGCCAATCGCACCGAACCTTACAGTCGATATAGTTTTTCCGCGCAGCCCCTGGACTGGCTCGAAGGCACCTTTCGCTACACCGCGATTACCAACCGCCCGTATGGCGCCGAGTCGTTCAGCGGCGGCCAGAGTTACAAGGACAAGGCGGTCGATGCCAAGGTGCGCCTGTATCAGGAAAGCCATTGGCTGCCGGAGGTGGCGCTGGGGTTCATGGACCTGGGCGGCACCGGGCTGTTTTCCAGCGAGTACCTGGTGGCTAACAAACGCTATGGCGATCTGGATTTCAGTGCCGGCATCGCCTGGGGCTACCTGGGCAGTCGCGGTGATTTGGACAACCCGCTGGGCGCGCTGGATGATCGCTTCAAGGAGCGACCCAGCGCCGAGGGCTCCGGCAATTTTTCCAACGGTTATTTTCGCGGCCGGCCTTCCTTGTTCGGCGGTGTCGCCTACCAGACACCCTGGGCGCCACTGAGCCTCAAGCTCGAGGTGGAAGGTAACGACTACAAGAACGAGCCTCGGGACAACAGCTTTCGCCAGGACTCGCCGATCAACCTGGGCCTGGTCTACAAGGTGGCCGACGCCATCGACGTGAGTGCCGCCTGGGAGCGTGGCAACACCGCCATGTTCGGCATCACCCTGCACACCAATTTCGTCAGCCGCAAGGCACCGGTAAAAACCTACGACCCGCCGGCCCCCAAGCTGCCTGCCAAAGCACCGACCACGCCGATGGACCAAGTGGATTGGGCGGCCGTATCCCAGCGTCTGCACGATAATGCCGGCTACAACGTGCAGCGCATTACCCAGCGCGGGCCGGAACTGTTGGTGTACGGCGAACAGCAGCGCTACTTCTACAGCGCCAAGGCGGTGGGCCGCGCCAGTCGGATTCTGGATAACAGCGTGAATGACCAGATCGATTGGTTCACCCTGGTGAGCGAGCGCTACGCCATGCTGATCGAAGAAACCAGTGTGCCGCGCGAGACCTTTCGCGAGGTGGTCAACCACCGCGAGGACCTGCAGGACCTGCATCGCCAGGTCGAAGTCAATCGCGCCAGCAACCGTAGCCAGACAGTGCTCTACACCCAGACGCCCAAACCCTTCACCTACGGTGTGGGGCTGGGCTACAAGCAGAACGTCGGTGGGCCGGATGGCTTGCTCTACCAGGTGTCCGCCGACCTCGACGCCGAGTATCGTTTCACCCGCAATACTTGGTGGAGCGGCCTGCTCAGCGTCAACCTGCTGAACAACTACGACGGGTTTACCTACGATGCCCCCAGTGGTTTGCCGCGGGTACGAACTGACCTGCGCCGGTACATGACCACGTCCGATGTGACCCTGCCGACCTTTCAGCTCAACCATGCGGTGCAGTTGGACCAGGACCTCTACGGCATGGTCTACGGTGGCTTGCTTGAATCGATGTATGCCGGTGTCGGCAGTGAAGTGCTGTACCGCCCGATGGGCCAACGCTGGGCATTGGGTGCCGACCTGAACTACGTGCGCCAGCGCGGTTTCGAGCAGGATTTCAGCTTGCGCGATTACCGCACCGTCACCGGACATATCACCGGCTATACCGATCTGCCGTTCAACATTCAGGGCGCCTTGAGTGTCGGCCGCTACCTGGCCAGGGACTGGGGCGCGACCCTGGACCTGTCGCGCCAATTCACCAATGGCGTGCGCATAGGGGCATGGGTCACCCGGACCACCGCGTCGACAGAGCAATATGGCGAAGGCAGCTTCGACAAGGGCCTCTACCTGTCCATTCCCTTCGATGAGTTGATGAGCCTGTCGACCATGCGCCGCGCCAACCTGGTATGGGCGCCGCTGACCCGCGACGGCGGCGCACGCTTGAACCGCGCCTACTCACTGCATTCGATGACCGATGGGCGCGACAGTGAGCTGTTCTACAAGAACATCGACAAAATCACCGAATAGATGCACCCCTGTAGATACTGTCTTATCCAACACCGCGCAAATCCGTAGCAGCTTTCGAGCCCCCGGCGAGGCTGCGTTTGCGGCCTGCCAGGCACACCGCTGACGCAGCCTCGCTTGCGCTCGGCAGCTGCTACCCGTAGGGGATCAGTAGATGTCCTTGGACAGCAGCGTAAATGGCGTCTTCAACAGGATCTTGATGTCCAGCCACAGCGACCAGGTGTTGATGTAGCGCAGGTCGATGTCGACGCGCTGTTGCATCTTCTCCAGGGTCTCGGTCTCGCCCCGGCAGCCATTGACCTGAGCCAGGCCGGTGATGCCGGGTTTGATTCGATGGCGGGCCATGTAGGCGCGGATTTTTCCCGAGTAGTAATCGTTGTGTGCAATCGCATGGGGGCGCGGGCCGACCAGTGCCATGTGCCCTTGCAGCACGTTGAACAGCTGCGGCAATTCATCGATGGAGGTACGTCGGATAAACCGGCCCACCGGCGTAATGCGCGAATCGTTGCGACTGGCCTGGCGTACCTCATGGTCGTCATGCACACGCATGGAGCGGAATTTCCACACCTTGATCACCTCACCATTCCAGCCGTGGCGGTCCTGTTTGAAGATCACCGGGCCGGGGGAGGTGAGCTTGATCAGCAGGGCGACCAGCAACAGCAGTGGGCTCAGCGCGATGATAGCCAGCAGCGCCAGGCTCTTGTCCAGCAGCGACTTGCTCAGCGCAGCGGTGGGGCGGCTGGTCAGCGGGCTTTCGTTGAGGTAGATCGCCGGCAGCCCATCCACTTCGGCCACGCAATGGTTGAGCAGCAGCATGTTATTGAGGTCGGGCACCCAGATCACATCCACGCTGATCTCCAGCAGGTTGAGGTACAACGCCTCAATGTGGGTGGCGTCCTGCAATGAATGGGTGATGTAGAGCCGGCGGATGCCGTGTTGCCGGATCAATTGGGGTAATTGCTGCAGCTCGCCGAGTATCTGCGCTTGCGCATCTTCGGCCGCCTCGGCACGGCCGCCGACCAGACCTACCAGGGGCGAGCGTTTTTGCCGCGAGAGGGTTCTGGCCAGGTCCACGGCAAGCTTGCCGGTGCCCACGATCAATGACTTTTGGCGCTCGTGAAGTTGGCGGTGGTAATACCGGGACAGGCTGTGCAGCGGTATGTAACACAGTGCCAATAACGGGTAACTGACCGCTGCCCAGAGTAATAAAATTTCTACAGGGAACAGGGCGTTGGCATTACACGCTACACCCACGGCAAACAATATGCCCATGGTTAACAGCCAGCCCATGAACAAGCGTCCAAGGCCTACGGCATAATCATCTTTCTTGCTGTAGACACCGCACAAGGTATACGCCGGGAGAGAGGCTAATATCGTAAAGGCGGCCAGGACGCGGTAGTAATACTCCAGTTGGCCAGTCTTTAAGATGACCAGCGTGAATAACAGCGCAACAACTAAGCTCGATGCGAGTGTCCATTGCCCCCAGAACGTCAACCCCCTAGGGGTGAGGTTGCGATGCATTCTAGTGTTATTAAGCATAGTTCTGCTCCCGGTGATGAGCGCGCACGTGGTGGCAGGTGTTTAGGATTAACTGTTATAAACAACAGGCACGCGCAAGCGCGTGCCTGTTGATAGTAATGAACGGCATGGGGCAGTGGCTGACGACTTATAACAAGGTCAGAAGGGGGCAGGCGAATTGTATGTTATAAAAGGGCAGGTAGAAGCGTGTGGTAATAGGCAGGGTGCGTGCTAAGTGCTGGATTGTTTTTATTGTTTAACGGCGTGGCTGACTAAGCTCAAGCGGCTTTTTGATTTTTTGCGTCAGGCAATAACCACGGTTTCTTACCGCACGAAACAGGCGTTCACCGTCATTAACCCGCTTGAACTTTTCCTGCAGGCGACTCAGGCACATTTCCAATCCGCGGTATAAGTCAGGTTCACGACCTATATTGCGGATCAACTCTTCTTTGCTGACCACGCGTTCTTCATGGTGCAGCATCTTTTTAATCAACGCCGATTCAATAGTGGTCAATGAAATGCGCAGACCACCTTTGACCAGTGCTCGGTCATGTTGAGTGAGCAGCCAGAAATCCTGTGGATACAGTGGCGTTCGTCCGGCGCTGGTCTCCTGAGTACGCGTAGGGTTATTCGGCGCGCTGTCAGGGGCCTTGGTGGTTGGCATTCTGGATTCTTGCCGCTTGGCGTTAAACGATTGCGAGGGCAAGCTGAGGGTGTGGGTAATAATGTAGGTATTAAAGCGCGAGGTGATCCGTGTTTGAGAAAACGCCAGGTTTGTATCGGCGGGGTCCGTCGCCTCCGGGGCGTTTACGTCGTAATGGAAGAACTCTGCGTTGGGCGTGAAGTCCTGCAGTGCGATAGACGCAAGTGTTGGAGCGAAAGTGTGTTTCTTGAAAGAGCTCATAGGGGCCACCCATATCAGGAAGATGCAGTTGTTAGTTGTTAAAGGCAGTCAGCAGGGGAGTAATAGCCGCCCTGAAAGTATTCGAACGGCAAGTTTTTAGCCAGCACGGCGCTGTCGGAAAATTCCACCTGGTCGGCGATAAAGCGCACTCTGCTTGCACTCATCAGCTCCAGCATGCGGTCGTAGAGCCGGTCGAACAGATCCGAGCGGGTATTGAGGCTGAGCCGCAGGGCGGAATCCGGAAACGGCATCTTTATATAGTCGTAGAGCTCAAGGCCGATCAGCAGGTCCGCCGGCTTTGTATCGAGTCTGTAATTGTTATAGGCCAACGTGATACCGCTCTGGTCTTTCAACTTATACAACTGGCGCACCATCGCCCGGCGTTCCACCGGACCGGGCAGGGCGTCCAGGGGGTTGTCGAGACTGAGGGTGAAAGGTTGTTTGTGGTATTCCAATGCCCGCGTGACCTGAATGATCGCCTTGAGGATGTCGTCGTTCATCAGGGCCGATTGCCCCATGCGCAAAAGCGTATGACCCGTCGCCGGACTGACCGCCTTAAGCGTTGTGCGCGGTGGGTGGATATAGCGCAAGGCCTTAGTGCAGGCACTTTCAAGTTGTTCGAGGTCTACGCCACCCGTTACGCTGATTTCACTGCCCCACCAGGCATGACTGCGGTCAACGACAGCTTGCCTGATGATCTTGACAGGGGGGGTATGTAGGGAGGGCTCTTTTTCACTCTTCACGGCTCAACCCCTCCTGAGTGGGGTGGAAATGGCTGGCGCAAATAAGGCCCCGACTGAGTTTGTAACCATAACCGCGAATGTTTTGGATGATGTTTTCACCATAGTGCGCCTTGATCTTACTGCGCAAACGGCTGATGGACTTTTCCAGTGCGCGGGAGTCGTAGTACTTGGTATTAAGCCCCATGACACCGGCGATCTCATTATGGCTGAGCAGTCGGTTCTGAATAAGTGCTTCCAGTACTTTCATTTCGACGAAGGATATTTCCAGCTTTTTCCCATCGCCATACAGGCACATGCGATCTTGGTCGAGCACCAGGTCGCACTGATTGAGTCGAGCGCTCTCACTGAGAAAGGCATCAAACAAATTCAATTTTTTTTCAGGGGAAGTTTCGACCACCTTGATGCAGTAGTCGGCGCCGGCCAGGTAGTATTTTGTTTTGCTGAGGGTCGACGCAAAGGTGACGACGACGAATATCGTGCAGTCAGGGTTTTCAGTTCGCGCCTTTCTTATTATGTCCAGGCTTAGATTGCTGGCGGAGGGTGTATCAATTTCTATAATGATGGCACGGTAATGTACGTGGCTTTCCTGGGGGTCAATTAGTTGTCCGTAGCAACGTGTATCGACTTTTAAATTATTCGCTACAGTGCGAACTAAAAGCTCCCGAAAGTCCTCCGATTTCGATTGAGTCCGTGCAATGGCGAGGACGTTGGAAAAATGCATAACCTACTCCCTTTTCCGGCATGCAAGGCCGTCAGTTCAATCACTGCTAGCGTTTAGATACTAATCGAATTGATTACGCTAAAACGTGACAAATTTTAACATTTGCCACTTGTTTTTTACGTTCGCAGGGGGGAATAGGGGGATGTTCCACAGAGCTCGTACGGACTTACACATATGCTAGTGCAAACTCTTAATGCTCGATAAGTATTTTGGTTCCAACGATTTTTTTGACGGGCGCAGGTTTAAGCGTTGCCTGCTCAGGCCGGAAAAACGCCCGGCAGGGCGACCCGAAGGTTGGCGGATGCGCCTCGGCTTTGCACGGCACCAGAAACTCCATGACCACCTTTACCGACGGCGAACGGCGCATGTGGGGGCACACCGTGAGCCAAATATCACGCACAGGACCCTCGACGGCAGTGGGTGGCCAGGTCGCTTGCGGCAAACGCGATCTCACGGCCGCCGCGCAGTGGGTGCATCTGTTTTTGACGCGCCCCCGGTTGGCCGACCATATGGCCGACGGCGTGACCGTACAACAGCGTGCCAACGCGGTGTTTGCGGCGATGCTCGAAGGTACGTTGACGGTGGCTATCGAAGGGCATTACACCTTGGAAACGCTGCAGCAGGTGCATGAGCGCATCGAAGCGCGGCAACAGATCGGCAAGGCTGTGGTGTGGGTGGATCGCGAGCTGCATTAATCGAAGACGAAAAAAAACCGGCTGATCAGGCCGGTTTGGGGTGCCCCGCGAACAGTGCGGGATTAAGCGTGGTTGTCCAGCAGGCGGTCGGCACCGCCTTCGGCCAGGCCATGTTCCTGCAGGCGATCAGCGCCACCTTCGGCAACGCGGTTGCCTTGCAGGCGGTCGGCACCATCTTCGGCAACGCGGTTGCCTTGCAGGCGGTCGGCGCCATCTTCGGCAACGCGGTTGCCTTGCAGGCGGTCGGCACCACCTTCAACAATACCGCGTTGCTGCAAGCGATCAGCACCACCTTCGGCAACACGACGCTCCAGCAGGCGATCCGAGCCACCTTCGGCAACACGACGCTCCAGCAGGCGATCCGAGCCACCTTCAGCAACACGATTTTCGATCAGGCGATCCGCGCCGCCTTCAGCAACAACAGGGTGGGCAAATGCGTTTGCAGCGAGTACCGAGAAAGCGAGGCTAAGCAAGATTTGGCGTTTCATGATGGTGTGCTCCGAGTGTTTTAGTTGGGTGTTGCCTGGTATGGGTTTGATGTTACGCGTTGCATTTTTTAAGAGAACTTCATTGGGCTGATGGTGACTATCGATGCCAGCGATGGCCCGTTTCAAAGGGCCATCGCCGTGCTCGTCACGGCATCTGCGGCAATTCCTGGGGACGCAGGTCGAACACCAGCACCTCGGCATCCTGGCCCTGGCTCAGGCGGATTTGCCGCTCATCGCGCACTCGGGCACCGTCGCCTTCCTGCAAGCGCTGGCCATTGATGTCCACGCTGCCCCGAGCTACATGGATGTACACGTGGCGATCCGGTGGCAGGTCGAGGGTCGCGGCTTCGTCGCCGTTGAACAGCCCGGCGTACACCCTGGCGTCCTGGCGCACGGTCAGGGAGCCGTCGGTGCCGTCCGGCGAGATGATCAGTTGCAGGCGCCCTTGTTTCTGCGCCGCGCTGAAGTGCTCCTGTTGATAGCGCGGCTCGGCACCGGCCACGGCGGGTACGATCCAGATTTGCAGGAAGTGCACGCCGCGGGTCTGGCTGTGGTTGAACTCGCTGTGGGCCACGCCGCTGCCGGCGCTCATCAGTTGCACATCGCCGGGGCGGATCACCGAGCCGGTGCCCAGGGTGTCCTTGTGTTCCAGGGCGCCTTCAAGCACATAGGAGAAAATCTCCATGTCGCGGTGCGGGTGCTGGCCGAAGCCTTTGCCGGCCGCGACGCGGTCGTCGTTGATCACCAGCAGGTCGGAAAAACCCTGTTCATTGGGGTTCCAATAGTTGGCGAACGAGAAGGTATGGAACGACTTCAACCAACCGTGATTGGCGGCGCCGCGTTCGGAAGCTTTGCGAAGGGTCAGCATGGTCTTGTCCTCAAGTGAGCGCGGGCTGCGAGATGCAGGGCGCTTGCGTTGAGAAGAAGATTACTGGTAACTGAGATATTCATTAAGAAGCTGGAATCTGAATAACTGTCCCCTATATGTTGACAATAAAAAGGCGTGTCATAATATCCGCCGCTTTCTTCCCTCGATGGATTCTTCCCGTATGAAAACCGTGGCCATGGCGCTGTTCCCGGACTTCCTCCTGCTGGACATGGCCGGGCCGCTCGAAGTGTTTTCCATTGCCAACCGCTACCTGTCGGCGGCGGAGCATTACCAGATTCTCACCCTGGGTACCGAGCCCGGTCCCTTGCGCGCCTCCAATGGGGTGATGGTCCAGACTGACCTGCTGCTGGACCAGGACCAGGCGGCTTATGACCTGCTGCTGGTGCCCGGCGGCCCGGGTGCCTACAACGAATGCCACCCGTCGCTGCTGCCCTGGCTCAAGGCGGCGGCGCCACGGGCGCGGCGCTTCGGCTCGATCTGCACCGGAGCCTTTGTGCTGGGCCACGCCGGGCTGCTCGACGAACGCCGCGTGACCACCCACTGGCACTACACCGAGCGCCTGATCAAGGCCTTCCCCAAGGCCATCGTCGAGACGGATCGCATCTACCTGCAGGATGGGCGGTTGATTACCTCGGGCGGGGTCACCGCCGGTATCGATCTGGCGCTGTCGATCGTCGCCCAGGACCATGGCAAGCAAGTGGCGGTGGATGTGGCCAAGGTGCTGCTGGTGGTGATGAAACGCCAGGGCGGCCAGGCCCAGTTCAGTCCGATGACGGCGTCCGTGGCGCCCCAGGAAACCGCGATCACCCGCGTGCAGAACCATGTGCTCGCCCATCTGGACCAGCCCTTCACCATCGAGTCCATGGCCGAACTGGCTGGCATGAGCCCACGCCACTTTGCCCGGTTGTTCGCCAAGGACGTGCAGATGACGCCCATGGCCTTCCTGCAGGGCGCGCGCATCGACCGCGCCCGGCAACTGCTGGAAACCACCGACCTGCCGCTCAAGACCGTGGCGTTCCATGCAGGCTTCGGCAGCGTGCGGCACATGCGCTTTCTATTCAGTGAAAAACTCGGCTTGAACCCTACCCAATACCGCCAACAGTTCAGTTAACGACGGGATGTCCGTCTCGCGCACCCGATTGTCCGTATCGCTCCCTGTGCCAGCATTGCCCTGTTACAGGTAGCTGGCAAGATAACGTCGAGCCCATGGAAAAGGATGCGCGGATGCCCAAGACCGGGCGTTTCAGCGCGATTGCAGACATGAATGAGCCTCAGGCGATTGACGCGGATGGCACGGTGCGCTTCGGCACCTATGCGTTTCACCGGCAGCAGCGGTTGGTGAGCAAGGCGGGTTGGCCGGTGCCGTTGGGCGGTCGGGCGTTGGATGTCCTTGCGGTGCTGCTGGAGTCGCCAGGGCAATTCATCAGCAAGGCTACCTTGATCGAGCGGGTCTGGCCGTGCAGCGTGGTGGAAGAGAGCAATCTGCGGGTGCACATCGCCGCACTGCGCCGTGCCCTTGACGGGCAACGCTTCATTATTAACGACCCCCAGCGCGGCTACTGTTTCGCCGCATCCCTACATGGCCCGGCCGCAGCGGTGCTGCGCCGGCATAACCTCGCAACCCGGCTCAGCCCGCTGATCGGTCGCGATGAACTGCTGGGCGTGCTGGTGCGGCGTTTGTCCGGGCAGCGCCTGATGACCCTCACCGGTTGCGCCGGCGTGGGCAAGAGCGTCTTGGCCCAGGCCCTGGCCGAGCGTGTATTGCCGCGCTACCGCGACGGTGTGTGGTGGGTCGACTTGGCCACTGTGGAGACGCCGCTGATGATGCTGCGCCACCTGGTCACGGCCCTGCACCTGGAGCCCGCCGGCAGTGCCACTGAGTTGTGTCGCCAACTGGTCTCCCGGCATTTGCTGCTGGTGCTCGACGGCGCCGATCTGCTGCTCGGCGCCTGTCGACATCTTTTGCGGGTGCTGCGCGAAACCGCGCCCCAGGTCAGCGTGCTGGTCAGCAGTCGCGAAGCGTTGCAGGCCCCAGGCGAATGGGTGCTGCGCGTGCCCCCATTGGCCGTGCCGGCGCCGTCGGCGGTGGGCAGTATTGAACAGGCGATGGCGTTTCCCGCCGTGCAACTGTTCGTCGCACGAGCGTGTGCCGGTCAACAGGGCTTTGTGTTGCGCCAACAGGACCTGGCGCCGTTGCGGGACATCTGCCGGCGCCTCGACGGTATTCCCCTGGCCCTTGAACTGGCGGCCGCCCAGGTGGACGCGCTGGGCGTACGTGGTTTACAGGCGCAGTTGCACAGTGGATTGCAGGTACTGGCCCGGGGCCGCCGCACGGCGGTGGAGCGCCACCAATCCCTGGCCGCCGCCCTGGACTGGACCTACGAGCGCCTGAGCCTGCCGGAGCGCTGGCTGTTCCTGCAATTGAGCCTGTTCAAGATGGCCGTGACCGCGCCCACCCTGAATCAGCTGGTCGCCGGCACAGAGCTGGAACACGCCGACTTGTCGTATTTGCTCACGCGCCTGGTCGGTACCTCGCTGTTGAGCCTCGAACCCGGTCCGGGTTATCCGCGCTATCGCCTGCTCAACAGCGTGCGCAGCTATGGCCTGGCACTCCTGCGCAACCCGCAGCAGGTTGCGCGTTTGCAGCAGGGTTATGGGCATTACCTGGGGACGTTTTCAGGCCGGCCGTTTGTCCTGCAGCTCGTCGAGCAGGCAGCGTACGCGGACTAGGTCCTGGGTGGCGAAGCCTTCGGTAAATCGCGCGTAGACCGAACCCAGCAGGTCGCGGGCTGCCTGCACACGACCCTGCTTTTGCCACAGCCGTGCCAAGGAGTCTGCACAGCGCAGCTCCCAGGCCAGCGCGCGTTGCTGGTGTGCCAGGCCCAGGGCTTCGAGCAGCAGCGCCTCAGCCCCGTGGATGTCGGGCATGGACTCGGCGCGCACGCGCAGGATTTCCGCGCTGCACCAGCCGGCCGCACCGCACCGGGCGCGTTCGAACAAGGCGTCATCCACTGCCCGGGCGTTGAAGGTCACCAGGATGTCTTCGACCAGCCCCAATCCCTGTCTATCGTCGATCTGCGCCGTGCCTTCGTAGCACTGCGCCCAGGTGTGGAACAACTGCACCGAATGCTTTTGCGCCTGCTGCAGTAGCAGGTCCAACTGGTCGCGGGCTGCGACGGAGTCACCGTTGTAGTGGGCGATGACCACCCCGGCCAGGGCCAGGGTGTAGCAAATCGACGTGCCGTGATTGATCTGCAATGCCAGCGCCAGTGCCTGGCTTGCGGTGCGCCACGCGCGGTCGGGGAAACCGCGCAGCCACAGGATGCGTGCGAGGATGGTCAACGAGGCCACGCTCTGGTCGTATTGCACGCCAAAGCCGTGGGTAAACCGGTTGAGATGGCCGCTCTGGGCCATGCGCTGGATCACCTGTTCGGCATTCTGCTGCGCCAGCGCCTGGTGGCCGGCGAAGTGCTGCGCCAGCACCCTCAGGCGTTGGGCGCTGAGGGCCAGCAACGGCTCGGCCTGAGGCCCCAACCGGTCGAAATGCAGGCTTTGCTCCAGGGCCTCGCGGTAGTTGCCTCCGCACAGGCTGACCGTCATTTGCCCCGACACCGCGCGCAGTTGGCCGACCAGGTTGCTGTCGGCTTCGGCCAGGCGCCGTGCATGGGCAAAGGCTTCGATGGTCTGCGGCGTACCGCCCAGGGTGTGATAGGAAAAACTGCCGAAGGCCAACTGCAGGGCCATGTTCAAGTGCGGGCTCGGCGTGCTCGATTGCCCCAGCCGCGCCAGGGCCTTGCTCACGTACAGGCCGTGTTCGCGCAGCAGCGACAGCTCCTGCCACAACGGCATGGCGCTGACGGTGAGACGAATGCCCAGCAGGTGGACGCCCTGGTCGCCCAGGCCCCAGTCGAGGGCGGCACGAATGTCTTCGCGCAGCGGGGCATAGCGGTCGATCCAGGTTTGGGTGGCCGTCTGTTCCCAATCGTCCTGCGCCTGGTTCATCAGGACCAGGCAACGGTTGGCGTGGCGTTCACGCGTGGCGTCGAGTTCATTGGCGACGCTGAGTTTTTCCAGGGCGTAGGTGCGGGTGATGTCCAGCAGGCGATAGATCACCTCGTCATCCCCAGCCTCCACATTGAGCAAGGATTTCGCCACCAGTTGGGTGATCGAACCCAGTACCGCGGCCGGCGCAACCTGTTGCCCGGCGATCACCGCTGCGGCACTGGCCAGGCTGAAGCCACCCCGGAACACCGCGAGGCGACGCAGGCAGATTTGCTCGCAGCCGGTGAGCAGTTCAAAGCTCCAGTCCAGGGTGGCGCGCAAGGTTTGATGGCGGGGCAGGGCGCTGCGCCGGCCACGGGTGAGCAGGCGGAAGTTGTCTTCCATTTGCACCAGCAGGCCGGGTAGGCCGAAGCGCTCGATCTGCGCGGCCACCAACTCGATTGCCAGGGGGATGCCGTCCAGGCGTTGGCAGATGTCGATAGCCAGGGGCAGTTCGGCTTCGCTCAGTTCGAAGCTGTCCTGATGGGACATGGCCCGCTCGATCAGCAGTTGCAGGGCCGGATAGCCCAGGGCCTGGGCGCGGTTGCCGGTGGCGGGCGGGCAGGCCAGGGGCTCCAGGCGTTGCACCGACTCGCCCTCGGCGCGCAATGCCTCGCGGCTGGTGGTGAGGATGTGCAATTTGGGCGCGTGGCGCAGCAGGGTCTCGCTGATCAGCGCGATGTCGTCCAGCAGGTGTTCGCAGTTGTCGATCACCAGCAGCAATTGGTGCTCCTGCAGACGGCGGGCAAACACAGCCAGCGGTTCGTGCTCAGTGTGGGTGAGGTCGAGCAGCGCGGCGAGATTGGGCAGGATCATCGACGGTGCACTGAGAGGCGCCAGGTCCAACAGGCGAATACCGTCGCGGTAATGTCCGATCAACAATTCCGCCACGCGCAAGGCGACGGTGGTCTTGCCGATGCCGCCGGCGCCGGTCAGGGTGATAAAGCGTTGCTCGGGCAGCTGCTGCACCAGGCTGTCGATCAGGGCCTGGCGGCCGAGCATGCGCGTGCGTCGCAGCGGCAGGTTGTGGCCCGGGCGTTGGTGCGCGCCTTCGGTCGGTAGGCTCATCGGCTCGATGCTCAGTGGTGCTACAAAACTGTAGCCGCGCTGGGCCACCGTGACGATATAGCGCTGCCCGGCCTGGCCGTCGCCCAGGGCCTTGCGCAGCGCTGCCATATGCACCCGCAGGTTGCCGTCTTCCACCACGCTTTTGGGCCAGACCCGGGCGATCAGTTCCTGCTTGCTCACCACAGTGCCGGCCTGCTCCAACAGGATCAGCAGGATGTCCATTGCCCGCCGGCCCAAGCGCAACGGGCGACCGGCCTCCAGCACCAGGCGCTGGCGCGGGTGGATACGGTAAGGACCGAAATGCACGGCCTGGTCGCGTGGGGCACTCATGGGTGGCCATGCTCTGGGAAAAGTAAGCGGCCAGCATATTCCAGGTGCATGCAGACCACTAGGCAGCGATCTCTTGAGGCTTGTGACGCAGTTGGTGATTTCGCCAGGTCATCGGGTTGACGCCCTCGCTGCGCGTGAACATATGGCAGAAATGCGCCTGGTCGCAAAACCCGCACTCCAGGCTGATTTGCGTGAGGCTCAAGGAGGAACCGGTGATCAGTTCCTTGGCCCGCTGGATGCGCTGCTGGCGTATCCATTCCTGGGGCGACAGCCCGGTGGTGCACTTGAATGCGCGGGAAAAATGGCTGCGCGACAGGGCGCAGGCTTGGGCCAGGTCGGCGATCGCCAGGCTTTCGCCGAGGTTGGCGAGGATCAATTGCTTGGCGATCCGCTCGCGCCGGGGGCACAGGCCGCCGGTAGCGGATAAGCGAGGAGCACAGTACGCAGGTCGGGCCATGACGAATATCCGCAGTCGATGGGAGCGTTCCCGGTGAATGGATGCAGTGTAGACCGGCTCATTTTTGGCGCCGCACCGTCTGGCTGGCGAGTTAATCGTTGTTAATTTCGCCAGGTTCGGTCACGAAAAAGACAGCACAGGCATGCAATCCAGGCAGTGTTTTGCCTGCTTAGCTGGCAGCCTGCTAACCGTTTGGATACCGCCATGAACCGCAACGACCTGCGCCGCGTCGATATGAACCTGTTGGTGATTTTCGAAGCGCTGATGTTCGAGAAGAACCTGACCCGGGTCGCCGAAAAGCTCTTCATGGGCCAACCGGCGGTGAGCGCGGCCTTGGGGCGGCTGCGAGATTTGTTCGACGACCCGTTGCTGCTGCGCAACGGCCGGGGCATGGAGCCCACGCCACGCGCCGTGGCGATACTCAAGGAGCTGCAACCGGCCATGGACACCATTTCAGGCGCAGTCAGCCGCGCCAAGGACTTCGACCCCTCCACCAGCTGTGCGGTGTTCCGCATCGGCCTGTCCGACGACGCCGAGTTCGGCCTGTTCCCGCCGTTGCTCAGCCAACTGCGTGAAGAAGCCCCGGGCATCATCGTGGTGGTACGCCGCGCCAATTACCTGCTGATGTCCGCATTACTGGCCAGTGGCGAGATTTCGGTAGGCGTGAGCTACACCACCGAACTGCCGGCGAATGCCAAGCGCAAGAAACTGCGGGACATTCCCTGCAAGGTACTGCGCGGTGATGACGGCGTTGAACCGCTGACCCTCGACGACTATTGCGCGCGGCCCCATGCGATGGTGTCGTTCTCGGGAGACTTGAGCGGCAATATCGACCTGGACCTGGCGCGTATCGGCCGTGCCCGCCGGGTGGTGCTGGCGGTGCCGCAATTCAGTGGCTTGCGGGCGTTGCTGGCCGGTACACAGATTATTGCAACGGTGCCGGACTATGCGGCGTGTGCGTTGACCGAGGGCACGGCGCTGCGGGCAGAGGATCCGCCGTTTGCGATTGATGCGGCGGAGTTGTCGATGGTGTGGAGTGGGGTGCATGACAATGACCCGGCGGAGCGGTGGTTGAGGGGCAGGATTGCGCAGCATATGGCGGGAGGGGGGTGAGCTTGGCGGCTTCTGGGCCGACCGGAGTTGTGAGCCTGGTGTACTCGGTTAAATGTGCATACCCCCCCAACCCCGACTACCGGTCCTTGTAAGAAATTTCCCAAAAGAGTACAAATGTACTCCATGACAACCCTGACCCCCCGCCGCACCGCCATCCTGACCTTCATCCGCGACCGTATCGCGCAGCAAGGCCAACCCCCCAGCCTCGCCGAGATCGCCGAGGCGTTCGGCTTTGCCTCTCGCAGCGTCGCGCGTAAACACGTTGTGGCCCTGACCGAGGCCGGCTTCATCGAGGTCAATCCCAACCAGGCGCGTGGTATCCGTTTGCTCAACCAGCCCATGCGCCCGGAGTGGCTGGATGTCCCGGTGCTCGGCCGAGTGGCAGCAGGCCTGCCCATCGGCGCGGATGCCGAAGTGCACAGCCGCCTGCAACTCGACCCCGCTACTTTCGCGAAAACCCCGGATTACCTGTTGCGGGTGCAAGGTGATTCGATGATCGAAGACGGCATCCTCGACGGCGACCTGGTGGGCGTCCGCCGCAGTGCCGAAGCCGTGAACGGGCAGATTGTGGTGGCGCGCCTGGACGGCGAAGTCACCATCAAGCGTTTCGAACGCAGTGGCGAACGTGTGCGCCTGCTGCCGCGTAACCCCGCATATGAACCTATCGTGGTAGGCCCCGACCAGGACCTGGCCATCGAAGGGGTATTCTGCGGCCTGGTGAGGCAAGGCTGATGGGCGCCGTGATTGCACTGGACACGCTGTTCAATGGCGGTCGCGTCTGGAAAGGCCGGCCTGCCGCGCCCCCGGCCAGCGTACACCCCACGGGGCTGGCGGCGCTGGATGCGGTGCTGCCCACGGGCGGCTGGCCGGAGTCGGCCTTGAGCGAAATCCTCATGGCCAAGGAAGGCGTGGGCGAACTGCAACTGGTGCTGCCGACCCTCGCGCGATTATCGGCGGCGGGGGAGCGCATTGTGCTGGTGGCGCCGCCCTACACCCCGTACCCCCACGCCTGGCAGAACGCCGGGGTGGATTTGCGCCAGCTGTCGGTGGTCCAGGCCGAGGCGCGCGATGTGTTGTGGGCGGTGGAGCAGTGCCTGCGCTCCGGCAGTTGCGGCGCGGTGCTGTGCTGGCCGCGCAAGGCGGATGACCGCGCCTTGCGTCGCTTGCAGGTGGCCGCGGAAACCGGGCAGACCCTGGCGTTTGCCTGGCGCGCCTTGAGTGAAGCGATCAACGCTTCACCCGCCGCCCTGCGCCTGGCCGTCGAGGCCAAACCTGCCCAGGTGCGGGTGCTCAAGTGCCGGGGCGGTTTGGCTCACCCGGCGCCGATTGCACTGGCGGGGCACTGAGGTTGCCATGCGCTGGGTGTGTATTGTCTTCCCGCAATTGGCGCTGGACGGGGTGCAGCGCCTGCACCCCGAGCCCGACCAACCCCTGGCGCTGCTGGCCGGCACGCCGCAGCGGCGCGTGCTGCAAACCGTCAATGACGCCGCCCGCGCAGTGGGCCTGCGTCCCGGTCAATCGCTGACGGCCGCCCATGCCCTGGCCAAGACCTTTGCCAGCGCCGAATACGACCCCGTGCAAATCGAACGCTGGCAGCAATTCCTGGCGGCCTGGGCCTACCGCTTCAGCTCCCAGGTCAGCGTGTATTACCCGCGCGCCTTGTTGTTCGAGATCGAATCGAGCCTGGGCCTGTTCGGGCCTTGGCCACAGTTCGAGGCACGCTTGCGCCAGGAACTGACCGAGCTGGGCTTTCGTCACCGTATCGTCGCCGCGCCCAACCCGGCGGCGGCGCGGGTGCTGGCCAATCTCTACGATGGCTTGGCCGTGGCCGATGAGGATGGGTTGCTCCAGGCCCTGGCGCCATTGCCCATCGACCGCGCCGGCTTCGACCCGCAAGCGGCCACCGCGTTGTCGCGCATGGGCCTGCGTACCCTGGCCCAGGTACAGGCGTTGCCCCGGCACACCCTGGCGCGGCGCTTTGACGCCGGCCTGCTCAAGCACTTGGATGCGTTGACCGGGCAACGACCATTGGCCCTGGCGTTCTATCAGCCGCCGGACCAGTTCGATGTGCGCATCGAGTTGAATTTCGATGTGCAATCCCACCAGGCCTTGTTATTCCCCCTGCGGCGTTTGACCGGCGACCTCTCGGCCTTCCTCTGCGGTCGCGACAGTGGCGTGCAACGCTTCGACCTGCATCTGGAGCATGCCCAGGCGCCGGACAGCGTGATCACGGTCGGCCTGCTCAGCGCCGAGCGCGAACCGGCGATGCTGTTCGAACTGGCCCGTGGTCGCCTGGAGCAGGTACAGGTCACTTCACCGGTGCGCGGCTTTCGCCTGGTGGCCCAGGACCTGCCGGTGTTCGTGCCGCAACGCCAGGACCTGTTCGACGATCGCCCGCAACAGACCTTGCCGTGGGAGCAACTGCGCGAACGCCTGCGGGCCCGCCTGGGGGATGAGGCGGTGCAAGGCCTGCGCTTCCATGCCGACCATCGCCCCGAATGCGCCTGGCAAATGGCGGCGGATAAAAGCCCGTGCGTCACCTTGAACAAGGTCCAGCGTCCCGGCTGGCTGCTTAACGAACCGACCTTGCTGGCCGAGCAGGGCGTGCAGATCCTCATGGGGCCGGAGCGCATCGAATCCGGCTGGTGGGACGGCGCCGATATTCGCCGCGACTACTACCTGATCCGTACCCGCGCCGGCCAGCAAGGCTGGGCCTATCGCAGTGTGGGGCAAAGCGATGGGCTGTGGCTGCAAGGCTGGTTTGCATGAGTCCCCATAGGCTGCAACCGGCTCTCTGTAGGAGGCGGTGGACATGAGTTACGCCGAGCTGCATTGCCTGTCCAATTTCAGCTTCCAACGCGGTGCCTCCAGCGCGCTGGAGTTGTTCGAACGGGCCAAACGCCAGGGCTACAGCGCCCTGGCGATCACCGATGAATGCACTTTGTCGGGCATTGTGCGGGCCTGGCAGGCATCGAAGGCGGTGGGCTTGCCGCTGATTATCGGCAGCGAAGTGCGCATCGAGAACGGCCCGAAACTGGTGCTGCTGGTGCAGGACCTCAGCGGCTACCAGGCCCTGTGCCGCCTGATTACCCTGGCCCGCCGCCGCGCTGAAAAGGGCCGTTATCGCCTGCTGCAAGAGGACTTCGAACGCCCCCTCAACGGCCTCCTGGCGCTATGGATTGCCGAAGACAGCGACACCCAGGCCTCCATCCAGTGGCTGCGCCGTACCTTCGCCGAACGCCTGTGGCTGGCGGTGCACCTGCACTGCGGCCAGGACGATGCGCGGCATCTGGAGCAACGCCTGCAACTGGCCGCCAGCCTGCATATCCCGGCGGTGGCCTGCGGCGATGTGCATATGCATGCGCGCGGCCGCCGCGCCCTGCAAGACACCATGACCGCGATCCGCCATCACGTGCCGGTGGCTGAAGCCGGCACGCGACTGCACCCCAATGGCGAGCGCCACCTGCGCAGCATCGAGGCGCTGGACGCGCTGTACCCGCAAGCCTTGCTCGACGAGACCCTTAACATCGCGCGCCGTTGCACCTTCGACCTTGGCCAGTTGCGCTATCACTACCCGCGCGAGCTGGTGCCCGAAGGCCATGACGCCAAATCCTGGCTGCGCGCCGTCACCGAAGAAGGCATCGCCCAGCGCTGGCCGCAAGGGGTCGACGCCAAGACCTTGCAGCAGATCAACAACGAACTGGAACTGATCAGCGAGCTGGGCTACGAAAGCTACTTTCTCACCGTGCACGACATCGTGCGCTTCGCGCGCAGCCGTTCGATCCTGTGCCAGGGACGCGGCTCGGCGGCCAACTCGGCGGTGTGTTTTGCCTTGGGGATCACCGAGATCAACCCGAGCCTGATGAACATGCTGTTCGAGCGTTTCCTGTCGCGCGAGCGCAACGAGCCGCCGGACATCGACGTCGACTTCGAACACGAACGCCGCGAAGAAGTGCTGCAATACGTGTTCCAGCGCTATGGCCGCACGCGCGCGGCGCTGACGGCGGTGGTCAGCAGTTACCACGCGGCCGGTGCGGTGCGCGATGTGGCCAAGGCCCTGGGCTTGCCGCCGGACCAGATCAACGCGCTGGCCGAATGCTGCGGCCGCTGGAGTGACGATGCGCCGCCCCTGGAACGCTTGCGTGAGGGCGGCTTCGACCCGGACAGCCCGATCCTGCGCCGCGTACTGACGCTCACCCAGCAACTGATCGGTTTTCCCCGGCACCTGTCCCAGCACCCCGGTGGCTTCGTGATTTCCGAGTACCCGCTGGACACCCTGGTACCGGTGGAGAACGCCGCCATGGCCGAGCGCACCATCATCCAGTGGGACAAGGACGACCTCGATGCGGTCGGCCTGCTCAAGGTGGATATCCTCGCCCTGGGCATGCTCAGCGCGATCCGCCGCTGTTTCGATCTGCTGCGTCGCCATCGCCATCTGGACTTTTCCCTGGCGACGATCCCCAAGGAAGACCCGGCCACCTACGCGATGATCAGCAAGGCCGACACCATTGGCGTGTTCCAGATCGAGTCGCGGGCGCAGATGTCGATGTTGCCCAGGTTACGGCCGCAAAAATTCTACGACCTGGTGATCGAGGTGGCCATCGTGCGCCCCGGGCCGATCCAGGGCGGCATGGTGCATCCCTATCTGCGCCGGCGTAACAAAGAGGAACCCACCACCTATCCGTCGCCGGAGCTCGAGGCGGTGCTCAAGCGCACCCTGGGCATCCCGTTGTTCCAGGAGCAAGTGATGCAGATCGCCATGGTCGCCGCCGACTACAGCCCCGGCGAGGCCGACCAGTTGCGCCGTTCCATGGCCGCCTGGAAACGTCACGGTGGCCTGGAACCGCATCAAGCACGCCTGCGCACCGGCATGTTGAAAAACGGCTACACCGAGGCTTTTGCCGCGCAGATATTCGAGCAGATCAAGGGCTTTGGCAGCTATGGTTTCCCCGAGTCCCACGCCGCCAGTTTCGCCTTGCTGACCTACGCCAGTTGCTGGCTCAAGTGCCATGAGCCGGCGGCCTTCGCCTGTGCGCTGATCAACAGCTGGCCCATGGGTTTCTATAGCCCGGACCAGATCCTGCAGGATGCGCGGCGCCATGGTTTGCAGATCCGTCCGGTGGATGTGCAGGCCAGCGACTGGGATTGCAGCCTGGAACCCATCGACGGCCAGCAACCGGCGATTCGCATGGGCTTGCGCATGATCTCGGGGTTTCGCGAAGAGGATGGGCGGCGTATCGAAGCTGCACGTCAGCGCCGGGCGTTCAGCGACATTGCCGACCTGGACCAGCGCGCCGACCTGGAGGCGCGTGCCCAGGCGTTGCTGGCGGATGCCGGGGCTTTGCGCGCGCTGGCCGGCAATCGGCATACGGCGCGCTGGGCCGTGGCTGGGGTGCATAAGCAGCTAGGGTTATTTGCTGGCCTTCCCAGCCCCGATGAAGCACGGGTGGAACTGCCAACACCGACGGTGGGCGAGGACCTGCATGCCGATTACGCCCTGCTCGGCACCACACTTGGCCCGCATCCGTTGGCGCTGTTGCGCGCCGAGCTGCGTAAACGGCGCTGCCGCAGCTCGAACGAACTGATGGCGGTGGAACATGGCCGCACTGTCAGCGTTGCCGGGCTGGTGACCGGTCGCCAGCGTCCCGGCACTGCCAGTGGCGTGACCTTTGTCACCCTCGAAGATGAATTCGGCAACCTCAACGTGGTGGTCTGGCGCGACCTGGCCGAACGTCAGCGCCAGGTCTTGGTGGGTTCGCGCCTGCTCAAGGTGGACGGACGCTGGGAGGCGGTGGGTGAGGTGCGACACCTGATCGCCGGGCGCCTGACCGACCTGACGCCGCTGCTGGAAGGCATCACGGTGCGCAGCCGGGATTTTCACTGAGGCCGGTAGCGCTTGCGGTGATTAACCCCTAATTTATACAAAATGAAACCATCGACCCTTGATGCGCTCAAAAAATTGCGACTGTCCTTTCTCTGCGCAGAGCCGAACGATGCAATTCTTATCCAATCCCCACGGCTGTGAAGGTTGGGCCGGCGAAATGGCCCAGCGAATTCGCGCATTTGACTGGTCAAGCACCGACCTGGGACCGCTTGACCGCTGGTCCACCAGCCTCGCCTGTACCGTGCAGATGATGCTGGCGTCCCCCGTGCCCATGGTGATGCTGTGGGGCCGGGCCGGGTACATGATCTACAACGACAGCTATTCGGTGTTCGCCGGTGGCCGCCATCCGTATTTGCTCGGCTCGCCGGTGGAGCTGGGTTGGCCGGAAGTGGCCGACTTCAACCGCCATGTGGTGGACACCTGCCTGGCCGGCGGCACCTTGTCGTTCAACAACAAGGACCTGGTGCTCCTGCGCAACGGCCAGCCGGAAACGGTGTGGCTGGATCTCTACTACAGCCCCGTCCCTGGCGACGACCAGCAACCGGCCGGCGTGCTGGCGATTGTGGTGGAGACCACCGCCCATGTGCATTCCGAACGCTTGCGCCAGGAGCTGACCCATAACCTGGAGCAGCGCGTGGCCGCTGAAGTCCAGGCGCGTTCCGCCGCCGAAGACCAACTGCGCCAGGCGCAAAAGCTCGAGGCCATCGGCGGCCTGACCGGTGGCGTGGCCCATGACTTCAATAACCTGCTGCAAGTGATCGCCGGCAACCTGCATTTACTGGCCCGCCATGAACCGGAGAATGCCCAGGTACAGCGGCGCGTCACGGCGGCCATCGCGGCGGTGGAGCGTGGCGCCAAACTGTCGTCGCAACTGTTGGCCTTTGCCCGTCGCCAACCGTTGTCACCGGCCGTGTATAACCCGCAGCGCATCTATGCCGGGCTGGGCGAGTTGCTGCAACGCGCACTCGGCGAAACCATTCATATCGATGTGCAGTTGCCGCAGGACTCCTGGTGCATCAACGTCGACCGCAACCAGCTGGAAAATGCGTTGCTCAACCTGGCGATCAATGCCCGCGATGCCATGAAAGGCGAGGGCGTGATTCGCATCACCGGCGAAAACATCATCCTCAACCCCAGGGATTGCATCGGCAAAAGCATCAAGCCGGGCGAGTATGTGCGCCTGGCCGTCACGGACATTGGCGTGGGCATGCCGGCGACGATCCTGGCGCGGGTGTTCGAGCCGTTTTTCACCACCAAGCGCAACGGCCACGGCACCGGTCTTGGCTTGAGCATGGTGTTTGGTTTTGTTCGCCAGAGCGGTGGGCATGTGGACGTGTGGAGCGAGGAGGGCAAGGGCACCGTGGTGCAAATGTACTTCCCGCGCAGCCTGGGCGAAGAAGTCCAGGAGACTCACCCTGAACCCATGCCGCACGACGTGGGCCAGGAAACCATTCTGGTGGTCGAGGACAACGAGGACGTACGGGTGACCGTGGTGGATCTGCTCGAACAAGCGGGCTACACCGTGCTGACCGCCGAGGACGGCGACCGCGCAATGCAAGCCTTGCAGGACGGGGCGCGGCCCGACCTGATCTTCACCGACGTGGTGATGCCCGGCCGGGTCAAAAGCACCGACCTGGCCGAGTGGGCCCGTGCCCAGTCGCCGCCGGTGGCGGTGCTGTTCACCTCGGGGCACACGCGGGACATTCTCTCCAGCAATCACCTGCTCAGCGCTGACATCCACCTGCTGAGCAAACCCTACAGCCCCGAGGCCCTGACGCAACGGCTGCGCAGCGTGCTCACCGCCAGACAAGGTTGTTCATGACTTCACAGCGTACCCTCCCCCCGATCACTGCCCAGCACCTTGGATTTGTACGGGTGCGCGGCGCCCGCGAACACAACCTGAAGAACGTCGACGTGGATATTCCCAGGGATGCCCTGGTGGTATTTACCGGCGTCTCGGGCTCGGGCAAGTCGTCCCTGGCGTTTTCCACGGTGTATGCCGAAGCCCAGCGCCGCTATTTCGAATCGGTGGCGCCCTATGCGCGACGGCTGATCGATCAGGTCGGCGTGCCCGATGTGGACAGTATCGAAGGACTGCCCCCCGCCGTGGCTTTGCAACAGCAGCGCGGTACGCCGAGTGCGCGTTCCTCGGTGGGCAGTGTCACCACCTTGTCGAGCCTGATCCGCATGTTGTATTCGCGTGCCGGCAGCTACCCGCCGGGACAGGCGATGCTGTACGCCGAGGACTTTTCGCCGAACCTGCCCCAGGGCGCGTGCCCGCAGTGCCATGGCCTGGGGCGCGTGTATGAAGTGACCGAGGCGCTGATGGTGCCCGATCCGTCCCTGACCATCCGCCAGCGCGCAGTGGCGTCCTGGCCCTTGGCCTGGCAGGGCCAGAACCTGCGTGACATCCTCGTGACCCTGGGCTATGACGTGGATGTTCCGTGGCGCGACCTGCCGAAAAAGCAGCGCGACTGGATCCTGTTCACCGAAGAAACCCCGACCGTGCCGGTGTATGCCGGCTTCACCCCCGAGCAGACCCGCGAAGCGCTGAAACGCAAACTGGAGCCGAGCTACCAGGGCACCTTCAGCGGTGCGCGGCGCTACATCCTGCACACCTTCAGCCACACGCAAAGCGCCCTGATGAAGAAGCGTGTCTCGCAGTTCATGCAAGGCAGCGCCTGCCCGTTGTGCGATGGCAAGCGGTTGACCAAGGCGGCGCTGTCGGTGAAGTTTGCCGGGGTGGACATTGGTGAGTTGTCGCAACTGTCATTGACGCAATTGGCCGCGTTGTTGCGGCCGGTGGCGGCGGGGCAGGACAAGATGAAGCTGTCGGTGGAAAAACGCCTCGCGGCCCAGCGCATCGCCGAGGATCTGCTGGAGCGGGTCAGTACCTTGATCGAGTTGGGGTTGGGCTATCTGTCCCTGGAGCGCAGCACGCCGACCCTGTCGTCCGGGGAGTTGCAGCGCTTGCGGTTGGCCACGCAATTGGGCTCGCAGTTGTTCGGGGTGATCTATGTGCTGGATGAGCCTTCGGCAGGCCTGCACCCGGCGGATGGCGAAGCGTTGTTCACCGCGCTTGAACGCTTGAAAGCGGCGGGCAATTCGTTGTTTGTGGTCGAGCATGACCTGGAAACCATGCGCCGCGCCGACTGGCTGATCGATGTGGGCCCGGCCGCTGGTGAACATGGCGGGCAAGTGCTCTATAGCGGGCCGCCTGCCGGCCTGGCGGACGTCGAAGCCTCGCAGACCCGGGAATATCTGTTTGCCGACAAGCGCCCTGCGAGTCAGGCGCGCCGTGAACCCACCGGCTGGCTGAGCCTGGAAGGCGTCACGCGCAATAATCTCAAGGACCTGAGCGTGGATTTCCCGCTGGGCTGCTTTACGTCGGTCACCGGTATTTCCGGCTCGGGCAAGTCCAGCCTGGTCAGCCAGGCGCTGCTGGAGTTGGTCGGCAGCGGCCTCGGCAGCCGGGTGGACAGCGACGAAGAACCGAGCCTGGAAGACGACGCCCCGCAAACCAGCGGCGGACGCATCGGTGCCGGCTTGGAGCATATCCGTCGCCTGGTGCAGGTGGACCAGAAACCCATCGGCCGCACCCCGCGTTCCAACCTGGCGACCTACACCGGTTTGTTCGACAACGTACGCAAGTTGTTCGCCGCGACGCCTGCGGCGAAGAAGCGCGATTACGACGCCGGGCAGTTCTCCTTTAACGTCGCCAAGGGCCGTTGCCCGAACTGCGAGGGCGAGGGTTTTGTCAGCGTTGAATTGCTGTTCATGCCCAGCGTGTACGCCCCGTGCCCGACCTGCCACGGCGCGCGCTACAACCCCGAAACCCTGGCCGTCAAATGGCAAGGCTTGAACATCGCCCAGGTGCTGGGGCTGACCGTGGAACAAGCGGTGGAGGTGTTTGCCGAGCAGCCGGGGGTACTGCGCTCGCTGCAAGTGCTGCGGGATATCGGCCTGGGTTACCTGCGCCTGGGGCAGCCGGCGACGGAACTGTCCGGCGGCGAAGCGCAGCGGATCAAACTGGCCACCGAGCTGCAACGCAACGCCCGCGGCGCGACGTTGTACGTATTGGACGAACCCACCACCGGGCTGCACCCACGGGATGTCGACCGCTTGCTCAGCCAGCTCAATCATCTGGTGGAGGCGGGGCATACGGTGGTCGTGGTGGAACATGAAATGCGCGTGGTGGCCCAGAGTGATTGGGTGATCGACATCGGGCCGGGGGCAGGGGATTTGGGCGGCAAGGTGGTTGCCAGTGGAACGCCGCAGAAGGTGGCCAAAAACAAAACCAGCCGCACCGCACCGTTCCTGGCTCGAGAGCTTATCTAACCGGCGGTGTGGTCCAAATGTGGGAGGAGGCAAGTCGAATCGTCGCACCGCCCCTCCCGCATTTTGCTCAGCGTTGGGTCAGTTGGATCTGTGCCTTGGCCTGCTTCACCACGTTCTCGACCGTAAACCCGAACTTCTCCTGCAACTTCGCCAGCGGCGCCGACGCGCCGAAGCTGTTCATCACCACCTTGGCGCCGGTCTGGCCGACGTAGCGGTCCCAGCCCAGTGGCCCGGCCTGTTCCACCACCACCCGTGCCTTCACTGCCGGCGGCAAGACACTGTCGCGGTAGGCCTGGTCCTGGTCTTCGAACAGTTCCCAGCTGGGCATTGAAACCACCTGCGCGGCGATCCCTTCGCTTTTCAACTGCTCATACGCTGCAACCGCCAGGCTGACTTCACTGCCCGTCGCCAACAGAATCACTTTAGGATCATCAGCCCCCGCCAACACATACGCGCCCTTGGCCGCACCCGACGCCGCCGCATACTGCGTACGATCCAGCGTCGGCAGCGGCTGGCGGGACAGCACCACGCAACTTGGCCGGTGGGTTTGCGCCAGTGCGACCTTCCACAGTTCCAGGGTTTCATTCGCGTCGCCGGGGCGCAGGGTCAGCAACCCCGGCGTGGCCCGCAGTTGGGTCAGGTGTTCGATGGGCTGGTGGGTTGGCCCATCTTCGCCCACGCCAATCGAGTCATGGGTGAAGACGAACACCACCGGCAACTCCATGATCGCGGCCAGGCGGATCGGCGGCTTCATGTAGTCGCTGAACACCAGGAACGTCGAGGTGTACGGCCGCAGGTAGGACAGCGCCATGCCATTGGCAATCGCGCCCATGGCGTGTTCGCGGATGCCGAAGTGCAGGTTGCGCCCGCTGTAGTCGTCGGCACTGAAGCGCCCGGCACCGTCGAAGGTGAGGTTGGTCTTGGTCGACGGCGACAAATCCGCCGAGCCGCCGAGCAACCAGGGGACGTGCTGGGCAAACGCATTCAGCACTTCGCCACCGGCGGCGCGGCTGGCGACGCCCTTGGTGTCGGTGTCGAAGCGGGGCAGGTCATCCTGCCAGTGCTCCGGCATTTCGCCGGCACGCATGCGGCGCAACTCGTCGGCCAATGCCGGCTCGGCTTGCTCAAGCTGCGCCAGGTGCTGGTTCCATGCTTCATAGAGCGGCCGGCTGCGCTCCAGCAGCGCATCACGCAACACACTGCGGGCTTCGTCCGGTACCAGGAAACTGGAGTCTTCGGGCCAGCCATACGCGGCCTTGGTCAGGCGAATTTCATCGTCGCCCAACGGCTCGCCATGGGCGGCGGCGGTGTTGTGTTTGTGCGGCGAGCCATAGCCGATCACGCTGTCGACCACGATCAGGGTCGGCGCGCCGGTGTTGCGCTTGAAGGTGTTCAGCGCCTCGCCCAAGGCCTGCAGATCATTGGCATCGGTGACGTGTAAGGTGTGCCAGCCATAGGCCTGGAAGCGCTTGATCACGTCCTCGCTGAAGGCCAACTCGGTGTGGCCTTCGATGCTGATGGTGTTGTTGTCGTAGATCCAGCACAGGTTATCCAGCTTCAAGTGCCCGGCCATCGACGCCGCTTCGCTGCTGATGCCCTCCATCATGTCGCCGTCACCGCACAGGGTGTAGACGTTGTAGTCGAACAGCACGCGGCCGTCGCGGTTGAAGCGCTTGCCCAGCCAACGCTCGGCCATGGCCATGCCGACGCTGTTGGCGCAGCCCTGGCCCAGCGGCCCGGTGGTGGTTTCCACGCCGGTGGTCATGCGGTACTCGGGGTGCCCGGGGGTCTTGGAACTCATCTGCCGGAACTGCTTGATGTCGTCCAGGCTGATCGCCGGTTGCCCCGAGCGTTTGCCATGGGCATCGATCTCGACCACGCCGGCCAGGTGCAGCAGCGAATACAACAGCATTGACGCATGTCCCACCGACAACACAAAGCGATCACGGTTGGGCCAGTCGGGATGCTCGGGGTGGTAACGCAGGAAGCGACTCCACAGCGTATAGCCCACCGGCGCCAGGCCCATAGGCGTGCCGGGGTGGCCGGAGTTGGCCTTCTGCACGGCGTCCATGGCCAGGGTGCGCAGGGTGTTGATGCATTGGGTGTCGACAGCAGTGGCAGCGTGAGTCATGAAACCGTTCTCCCTCGGGTGGCGATCTACAGTGGAGGGCAGGGTGTGGTAAAGGTTTGATCCCATTGCCTGCGCCGCGACGAACGGGGATGGATTGAGCCTAAACATGACAAGACCGGTTGGAATGGGCTAGCTTCAAGGGTGTAGGCCATTGATCAACTTGCGGAGGTACGCCATGCCAGTGAAACACGACCTGTATCAGGATTTGGGGTTGAGCAAGGAAGCCGTTCACGAACGCAGGGCGAGCGACAAACGCCTGGACTCGCTGCTCACTCAATACGACGCTGCCGACGGGGAGGTGTTGAAGGCGGAATCGGCCAAAGCCAGCGATGAGGATGTGGAGAAGCTGAAAAAGAAACGGCTGTTGGTCAAAGACGAGATCGTGGGGCGATTGGGTTAAATGAAAATCTGACCCACCGGTAGGAGCGAGATTGCTCGCGAAGAACGTCAACGATTACGCAGCTCTTCTGATTTAACGCGGCGTTCTCAAGTTTTTCGCGAGCAAGCTCGCTCCTACAAAAAGCACAGCGTATTTATTCAGAATTGCCTTAGGGGCATCATTCACGCCACTGTCTATGATGCCGCTCGCCCACCCGGCTCAGGGGACTGTTGCGGCGCAAGGATTGCGCCGGTGAGCCGGGTGGCACTTGCTGTTTTTACGCCAGCAGTGTCCGGGTGCATTCATCCATCGAACGCTGCTGCGTCTCGCCATACAACTTCAATTCATCAATCGTCTTGCGCCCCAGGGCCTTCTCGAACTCGGCCTGGTTCGAATTGACCGCGTAGTGACTCTGCGCCGCGTCCCCCAGGTTCGACTGGAAAATCCCCGCCGCACTCACCGGCAGGAAATCCTCATACACCAACGGTTCGACATCCACATGGCCGGCGGCGACCAGTGCCTCCAGCGTGCGCGGTTGATCGGCCTGGCCGCGGGCTGCCAGGCCTTTTTCCGTGGCGAAGTAGCGGAAGTAGGCGAGGCCCTGTTCACGCATTTGCGCGTGGGTATCCGGGAAGGCCTGGAAGTGCTGCTCCATCAATTGCATGTAGCGCGCGGCATTGCCCTCGTTGGGGAACGCGCCCAGTTCGTCCCGCGCGGCATTCAGCAGTTGGTCGTACAGTGCGCGGCCTTTGGGCGTCAGCGCCACGCCACGCTGTTCGATTTCACCGAAGCGCGCGCTATGGCTGCCCTGGGCATCGGTGAAAGCGATGGGTTCGTCGAGGGCCTTGAAGCTGGTCTGGCGCAACAGGATCGGGCAGTGGCGGCGGGGTGGGCCTTCGATCACGGCCTTGGGGGTGATGCCCTTGCCGGGCATGGCGGCCTGGACCTGATCGATGTCCAGGGTGCGCGGGGTCAGATGGTTGATGTGCGGGCCCTTGAAGGCCACCACGTCGGCGATCAGGCGGTGCTGGTCGCTGAGTTGCTGGTACTGCGCGGCGGTCACGGTCGCGGTGTGGTGCCAGCGGAAGGTTTCCAGGGCCTGGCGCACAAACTCATCGGCATCCTCAGCAGTGAGGCCGCCGTCTTTCTCCGATTGCTCGATCAGCGCCAGGGCGCGGGGGGTGAAGATCGAGCGCTTGGCCAGGGCGGTTTCGGCAAACGCACGCAGCTCGGGATTTTCGATCAGCTCCAGGCGCAGCAGCGAGGTGAACACGCGAAACGGGCTGGTTTGCAGCGCGCTTTCATGCACGGCGCGGAAGGCGGTGGAGTGCACCGGTACGCCGGCGGGGGTCAGGTCGTAGTAGCCCACCGGCTGCATGCCCATCACCGCGAACAGGCGGCTGATGATCGCCAGTTCCGCCGCAGTGCCCAGGCGGATGGCGCCATGGCGTTCCATGTCCAGGCGCTGGATCTCGCCGGTGCGTTGCAGCTGGTGCGCCAGGCCCGGTTCGGTGTCGAGTACGTGGGTGTTGGTCTCGGCGACCAGCTCCATCAGCGCGCCATACAGGGGAACTTCATCTCGGTACATGTCGGACATGGCCTTGGAAAAGCCCTTGCGGATCTCGTCGGGGCTGACATGTGCGGTGGTGTGCATAGAAAAATTCCTGATGGCGATGGAGATGGGTGGAGATGGGCGCGGCCTGTGCCTGGATTTTGTTGGGCTGTGGGCGGGCGTGCAAACGAAGAATCCTCTGGACTTCATTCTGCAAATGAATGAAATGACGTGAATATGACAAAAAACGGCGGCAGAGAAATTTCATTTTCCAGGCACTTTTCTAAAGAAAGCTTCACGAGGTCCGCCCGGGCCAGCATGAAAGAATCGTCACGTTTGCAGAGCCCACGATGGGTTTGCACGCCAAGCACGATAAAAAAACATTCAGGGGCCGCAGTTAATGAAAATTTCTACACTGGCGTTGTCGATCACGGCCGCCGTTCTTGCGCAACAGGCTTACGCTGATGACTTCGGGCTCGGCTCGCTGGGCACGGGCAATGGCCACAGCGGCTTTCTCGAAGACAGCCATGCGTCCGTCAGTTCGCGGACCATGTACTACAGCGCGGATAACCGCTCGGGGACCAACAACGACTTGCGCGAAGCGGCAACCGCGCTGCGTTTCGACTACAAATCCGGTTTCACCCAAGGCACCGTTGGCCTGGGTTTTGACGTGATGGCCTTCGGCGCCCTGCGCCTGGACGGTGGCGATGGTCACGCCGCAGGCCCTGGCCTGGCGGGTAACGGCAACAGCTTCTTCCCGACCAGGAACAACGGCACCGAGCCGGCGGATGCCTTCGGTCGCGCGGCCGGCAACGTGAAGTTCCGCATTTCCCAGACCGAGTTGCATGTCGGGGGTGGTTTGGCGCCGGTGCTGCCGATCCTGGTCTCCAACGACAGCCGCGTGGCGCCGCAAACCTTTGACGGCGGCATCCTTACCTCCAGCGATATTCCCAACGTCACCTTCACCGGCGGCGAGCTGAACCGCGTCGAAGGCCGTGCCTCCAGCAACTCCACGGGCTTGAGCGTGGCTGGCGGTACGCGCGACAGCGACAGCTTCAAATTCGGTGGGGTGGACTACAAGCCGTTTGGTTCGTCCGACAACGCCATCGCGAAAAACCTGACGTTGCAGTACTACTACGCCCAGTTGCAGGACTTCTACAAACAGAACTACTTCGGCCTGGCCCACGTGCTGCCGCTGGGCAACGACCAGTCGTTCAAGACCGACCTGCGTTACTTCGACAGCAGCAGCGACGGCAGGAATGGCCAGAGTGGCTACCAGTTCAACAACAACGGCGGCTACGCCAAGCATGCGAACGAAGTGGACAACAAAACCTACAGTGCCGCGTTCACCTACCAACTGGGCGGCAGCAGCTTGATGCTCGGCCACATTGGCGTGGGTGACGATGGCGGCTTTGTGTGGGTCAACCAGGGCAGCCTTGCCGATCCGCACGCCCAAGGAGCCGGCGGCAGCGACTTCTACCTGTTCACCGACGCGGTGGTGGGCCAGTTCTCCCGGGCGGGCGAGCAGGTCAACTTCGGGCAGTACTCGTATGACTTCAAGGCCTACGTGCCGGGCCTGAAAGCGTCCGTGGCCTACCTGGACGGTTCGGATATCAAGTCGAAGGTCGCCGGTGGCCCTGACCAGAAAGAAAACGAAACCGACTTCCGTCTGGACTACGTGGTGCAGGCGGGTCCTCTGAAAGGCTTCGGTACCACCTTGCGTACCGGTACCTATCACGGCAAAAACACCGGCACCGCCGACCAGGACCAGACCCGCCTGATCTTCAACTACACGTACGCCATCTTCTAAGTCTTCATGTGCACCCGGGCGTCATTGGGCTCTACACTGCTCCGCACCTGGTAGGCGATGGAGGACCCGATGACGGCCACACCCGACACCCGAATACTGGACACGATTGAAGGCCAACGCCTGGCGACGCAGGATGCCGAGCGTTGGCGCGAGTGGGGCCCCTACCTGAGCGAACGCCAATGGGGCACGGTGCGCGAAGACTACAGCGCCGACGGCGACGCCTGGGCTTACTTCCCTCATGAGCATGCGCGCAGCCGCGCCTATCGATGGGGCGAGGATGGCCTGGCCGGTTTCAGCGACAAAGCGCAACGCTGGTGCCTGGGCCTGGCCCTGTGGAACGAGCGCGACGCGATCCTCAAGGAGCGCCTGTTCGGCCTGAATAACGCCGAGGGCAACCACGGTGAAGACGTCAAGGAGCTGTACTTTTTCGTCGACGGTGTGCCCAGCCATGCCTACATGCGCATGCTCTACAAATACCCCCATGCCGCCTTTCCCTACGCCGACCTGATCGCCGAGAACGCCCGTCGCGGGCTGGGCGATGCCGAGTACGAGATCCTCGATACCGGCGTGTTCGAAGACAACCGCTACTGCGATATCAGCGTCGAATACGCCAAGCACCAGCCTGACGATATTTTCATGCGCGTCACCGTGCACAACCGTTCGCAGCAGCCGACGCGCCTGCAGGTGTTGCCGCAGGTGTGGGCGCGCAATGACTGGAGCTGGACCTTCGATGCGCCCAAGCCGCAGTTGAGGCTGGAGGGCGAACACGTGCTGGCCCGTCATCATGAACTGCCCGATCGGCAGCTCAGCGCCTGGGGCCAGGACGGCCTGGAATGGCTGTTCTGTGAGAACGAAAGCAACTTCCCGTTGCTCGACGGGCAACCGGCGCCGGGGCCGTTCAAGGACGGGATCAACGGTTACGTGGTCGAAGGGCTGGACGCTGCGATTCGTCGCGACACCGGTACCAAGGTTGCCGCGCGCTTTATCCTTGAGCTGGCGGGGCTGCAAAGCAAAAGTCTTTACCTGCGCTTTGCGCCCGTTGATGCGCCCGAGGTCAGCGCGCGCAAACTGTTTGAACAGCGTCGCCAGGAAACCGATGACTTCTACGCCGCCTTGCAGCAAGGCATCGCCGATGACGACGCGCGCAATGTGCAGCGCCAGGCCCTGGCCGGCTTGCTGTGGTCCAAGCAGCTGTATTATTTCGATGTGAACCAGTGGCTCGACGGCGACCCGGCCCAGCCCGCGCCACCGCCCGAGCGCCTGCATATCCGCAATACCCATTGGCGGCACCTGTCCAACTTCGACATCCTCTCCATGCCCGACACCTGGGAATACCCGTGGTACGCCTCCTGGGACCAGGGTTTCCAGGCGGTGGCGTTTGCACTGATGGATCCTGGGTATGCCAAGCAACAGTTGTTATTGCTGGTGAAGGACCGCTTCATGCACCCCAACGGCCAACTGCCGGCCTACGAGTGGCGTTTCGACGACGCCAACCCACCGGTGCATGCCTGGGCCAGCTGGCGCGTGTATCAGCAGGACAAGGCGCTGACCGGTGTGGGCGATCTGGATTTCCTTGAGCGGATCTTTCACAAGCTGCTGCTGAATTTTTCCTGGTGGGTCAACCGCAAGGACGCCGAAGGCCGCAACCTGTTCCAGGGCGGTTTCCTGGGGCTGGACAATATCGCCTTGTTCGACCGTTCGGCCGACTTGCCGCCGGGTTATCAGCTCGATCAGGCCGACGGCACCGCCTGGGTGGCGGCGTATGCGCTGGACTTGATGCGCATCGGCCTGGAGCTGGCCAAGCGCAATGTCGTGTACGTCGATATTGCGGTGAAGTTTTTCGAGCACTTCCTGTACATCGCCGGCGCCATTAACCGTGTCGACGACAGCGCCGAAGGCCTGTGGGACGAGCAGGACCTGTTCTTCTATGACGTACTGCACCGTCCCGACGGCCAGAACGAGCCGGTGCGCCTGCGCTCCATCGTCGGCCTGATGCCGTTGTTTGCCGTGCTGGTGCTGGAACAGCGCGAACACGAAGGGCTGGCGGGGTTGCGTAAACGGCTGTTGGGTTTCATGCATCACCGGCCGGACCTGGCCAAGCTGGTGTCGCGCTGGAACGAACCGGGGCAGGGCAATCGCCTGTTACTCGCGCTGTTGCGTGGCGAGCGCACCAAGGATCTGCTGCGGCGCATGCTCGATGATGACGAGTTTCTCTCGGCCTTTGGCGTGCGTTCCCTGTCCAAGGCGTTCGCCGAGCAGCCACTGGCGCTGAAGATGAATGGCGACACCCTGTGCGCCCGTTACCAGCCGGGGGAATCCGACTCGCGCTTGTACGGCGGCAACTCCAACTGGCGCGGGCCATTGTGGATGCCGGTGAACTACATGCTGATTGAATCGCTGCGCGAATTTCACCGCTATTACGCGGACAACTTTTCGGTGGAATACCCGACGGGCAGTGGGTATCTGGCATCGCTGGAGGAAGTGGCCGACAGCCTCAGCCAGCGGTTGACCCGCTTGTTTCTCCGGGATGAAAACGGTTCACGACCGTCGATGGCGGGGTATGCGCAGTTGGAAGCGGACCCGGCCAGTCGTGACCTGGTGTTGTTCCATGAATATTTCCATGGCGAGACGGGGCGGGGGTTGGGGGCTTCGCACCAGACCGGATGGAGTGCGTTGGTGGCGTTGCTGCTACAGCCCAAATGTGGGAGGGGGCGTGCCCCCGATAGCGGTGAATCAGTCAACTGATGAAGCGACTGACAAACCGCCATCGGGGGCAAGACCCCTCCCACAGGGATTCAGGGTTGCCCGTGAATCAGGAAGGGAACAGTTCGCTCAGCTTCATGGCCAGCATCATGTCGCCTTCGGTGCGCAGCTTGCCGCCCATGAAGGCCTGCATGCCGTCAGTGGAGCCGTCGACGATGCCTTCCAGGGTCTCGCTGTCCATGACCAGAGTCACCTGGGCGTCCGGGTTTTCGCCTTCTTGCAGTTCGCAGGTCTTGTCTTTGACCACCAGGGAAAAGTTCTTGGTGTCGTCGATACGGAAACCGAACACCAGGTCCAAGCCTTCAGCAGCGCTTGGGTTGAATTTGGCTTTCATTGCTTCTACAGCTTTGGCTACGTCAGTCATGGTTTCGATCCTTTTATGGTGAGTCCAGTGACCTTGGGGTCACGGTTGGCCGCACTTCATCGGAAGGTGATGAGTTGCGGCGCCTTCAACAGTTGCAAGTGGGTGTGACTGTTGAAGGAAGCCAGTGCCACCTCGCGACCGCGGAATTTCAGCTGGTTGAGCGAGGTGTTAACAATTTGCCAGTTCAGTTCGAAGGCCTGGGCGGCAGGCATCCGGGTAATCAGGTGGAGCAGGGCGGTGATGGTGCCGCCGGACGTGAACACGGCGATCTTCTGCGTGTTGTCTGCCGCTTCAAGAATGCGTTGCAGGCCACCCTGGACGCGCTCCACGAAGCCCAGCCAGCTTTCCAGCTCTGGCGTGTCATAGGTGCCGGCCAGCCAGCGCTCGATGATCAGGGCGAAGATGCGTTGGAACTCGCTGCGGTTTTGCGCGGCGTTGCGCAGGATGTCCAGGGCTTCGGGTTCGGTGGTGAGCAGGTCTGGGAGCAGGGCGCGGATGATCGCGTCGGCGTCGAATTCGTTGAATGCACTGTCGGTTTCCAATGCAGGAACAGGCAGGCCGAGGGTGTTGTATTGATCGAAGGCGGCAGTGGCCGTGTGTTGCTGGCGACGCAGGTCGCCGGCTATGCAGCGGTCGAACACCAGGCCCATATCCGCCAGGTGGCGGCCGAGCACTTGCGCTTGTTCCACGCCGACGGGCGACAGCACGTCATAGTCGTCTGCACCGAAGGAGGCCTGGCCATGTCGAATCAAATAGATGCTGCCCACGTCCGTTTTCCCGGTACGTTGAAAGTCTGGCGAGGTTATGAGGATGCCAGGGAGCTGTCAATGAAAAAACATACGCTTGTTTTAAAACCTCGTTAGAGCGCGCATCTGCTGGCGGTTTGAGCACTGGCCGCCCGGCGATCCCGTCGGTATGCTTGGCCAATCCGCGCCTGGCGCCGTGCATTTTTAAGGAGACACATGGATTTTTTGGCTGAATATGCGAGCTTTCTGGCGAAGACCGTCACCCTGGTGGTCGCTATTCTGGTGGTCTTGATCAGCTTCGCGGCACTGCGCAGTAAAGGTCGCCGCAAAGCCGCCGGCCAACTGCAGGTCAGCAAGCTCAATGACTTCTATAAAGGCCTGCGCGAGCGCCTTGAGTCGAGCTTGCTCGACAAAGAGCAACTCAAGGCCCTGCGCAAGTCCGAAAGCAAAGCCGAAAAGAAGAACAGCAAGAAGAAACCCGAGGTCAAACCACGGGTGTTCGTGCTGGATTTCGACGGCGACATCAAGGCCTCGGCCACCGAGAGCCTGCGCCATGAAATCACCGCACTGCTGAGCCTGGCCACGCCCAAGGACGAAGTGGTGCTGCGCCTGGAAAGCGGCGGTGGCATGGTGCACAGCTACGGCCTGGCATCGTCGCAACTGGCGCGTATCCGCCAGGCTGGCGTACCGTTGACCGTGTGCATCGACAAGGTCGCGGCCAGCGGCGGCTACATGATGGCGTGCATCGGCGAGAAGATCATCAGCGCACCGTTTGCCATCCTCGGCTCCATAGGCGTGGTGGCGCAGTTGCCCAACGTCAACCGCCTGCTGAAAAAGCACGACATCGACTTTGAAGTGCTGACCGCCGGCGAGTACAAACGCACCCTCACGGTCTTTGGCGAAAACACCGAGAAGGGCCGCGAGAAGTTCCAGGAAGACCTGGACATCACCCATCAGCTGTTCAAGAACTTCGTCTCGCGTTATCGCCCACAGCTGGCGATTGACGACGTAGCGACCGGAGAAGTGTGGCTGGGTGTTGCCGCGCTGGATAAGCAACTGGTCGACGAACTGCAAACCAGCGACGAATACCTGGCCACCAAGGCCAAGACCGCCGAGGTGTTCCACCTGCACTATGCCGAGCGTAAAAGCCTGCAGGAACGGGTGGGCCTGGCGGCCAGCGGTTCGGTGGACCGCGTGCTGCTGACCTGGTGGAGCCGCCTGACCCAGCAACGGTTCTGGTAAGCCTCTTTGGGGTATAGGTAATACCTGTGGGAGGGGGCTTGCCCCCGATGGCGGTGGGTCAGTCACAGTTGCATTTACTGACACACCCTCATCGGGGGCAAGCCCCTTCCCACATTAGTTCGGTGTGGGAAGGGGCTTGCGCATCAGCCTCCCCACCACCAGCGCTCCGAGCAATCCCAATAACCCTGCCACCCACAACACCCTGCTGAACCCGTCCACAAACGCCTGCTGCGCCAGCGGTTGCACCACAGCCCGTGCGGGATCCGGCAATAAGCCCATTGCCGCCGGCATATCCCCAGCCACTACCCGTGAAGCAATGCCCGCCACCTGCGCCTGCCATTGCGGGTCGATACTTGCGCGCAACAATTGCTCGCTGTGGCTGCTCAGCAGTGCCCCATACACACCAATCGCCAGCATGATCGCGCTGAAACGCATGGTGGTGCTCATGCCCGAGGCCATCCCTGCGCGGTCCCGTGGCACGCAGGCCATGATGTTTTTCTGCGTATCGCCGTTGAGTAAGCCCGCACCGGCCCCCGTGACCGCAATAGCCAATGCAAAGGGCAGGTAACCACCGATATTTACGGCCCAGGCGCTCAAAAGGTTGCCGCCGCCTACGAGGGCCAAGCCGGTTGCCATCATCGTTGCCGGCGCGAAGCGAGCCGACAGGCGTGCGCCGATTCGGGGGCATACCAGCATGGTCAAGGCGAACGGCAGCATGCCCAGGCCCGAGATAATCGCGGAGAAGCCCAGGCCGTTCTGCAGATAGAACGGCAGTAACGTCATCATCACTTGGGCGCAGCCGGCATAGGCAAACATCCCGAGCAAGGCGCCGATAAAGCGCGGGTGGCGAAACAGTTGCAGGTCCACCATGGGCCGCTGCTGCACACGTTCGACCCCTATAAATACACCCAGCAACACCGCACCGCCGATCAGGCGCACATAGGTCAGCGGGTTATCCCAGCCGATGCGGTTGGCCTCGATCAGGCCCCAGATCAAGCACAACAGGCTCGCGCTGAAGGCCAGGCTGCCCCACGGGTCGAGGCGGGCGGATTGGGTATCGCGGGATTCCGGAATCGCGCGCAGTACCAAGGCCATCAGCGCCAGGCCCACGGGCAGGTTGAGGTAGAAAATCCAGCGCCAACCCAGGTACTCGGTGATCAACCCGCCCAGGGTCGGCGCGGCCGTCATCGCCACGCCCATGCAGGCACCCCAGAATGCCCAGGCTTTGGCCCGCTCCACTTCATCGTGGAAGGTGTGGCCAATGGAGGCCAGGGCTGACGTGAGCAATAACGCTGCGCCGACGCCCTTTATCGCGCGGGCGATATCCAGCCACAACGCACTCGGCGGCGCCCCGCAGCCGAGGGAGGCGAGGATAAAAATACTCAGGCCCCAGACCAGGGATTTCTTGCGCCCGAACCGGTCGGCAACGCTCCCGGCCGGCAGCAACAAGGCGGCAAACGCCAGCATATAGGCGCTGACCACCCATTCGATATCGGCAAAGTTAGCCCCCAGGTCGCGAGCGATGCTCGGCAGCGTCACGGCGACGATATTGGTGTCGAGCACGATCAGCGAGCAAACGCCGGACGCGGTCAGCAACGTCAGGCGTGGGCTGACCCGGCTCATGATTGAATTACCTTGCAGGCAATAGGAGGAATACGGTTGACGCACATCGCAAAGGCTCTCTAGTGTTGAAGTGCTTCGAGCTTATCCCCGGCTGCTGCTGACATTGTTAGCCCGTGTGGAGCACTTCATTACCTTTGAGCTAATCCTGTTATGGACATCCGCCATTTTCGCTACTTCCTGGCCGTGGCCAGGCAGCGCAACTTCACCCGCGCCGCCGAGCAGTTGGGGATCGCGCCGCCGACCCTGAGCCGGCAGATCCAGGACATGGAAACCAGCCTGGGCACTCGCCTGTTTATCCGCCGGCAACGCGAAGTCAGCCTCACCGAAGCCGGCGCGGCCTTGCTGATCGAGGCCGAAGCTACCGTGCGCCAGTTCGAATTCGCCCAACGTCATGCCCAGCGCGCCGGGCGTGGCGAGATCGGCCATATCGAATTGGGTTATGTGGCCTCGGCGGTGTACTCCGGGCTGTTGCAACGGCAGATGCAGGGGTTCAGCCAGGCGTTTCCTGACGTGAGCGTGACTGTGCGCGAATGCGCCATGGCCACGTTGCCTAGCGCGGTGGCGGATGGGCGCTACGACATCGGCTACATCCGCTCGCCGATGACCTTGCCCGAGGGCCTGGAGGCGGTGCGCCTGGACAGCGAAGGTTTTGTCTTGGCGCTGCCCCAGGATTCCTGGTTGTTGGGGCTCGCGGCCATTGGCTGCGAACACCTGCAAAACGAGACATTTATTTTGCCGGAGCAAATCAGCGGCACCTTGCATGTCGCCGCGCAAGGCGGTTATGCCCCGCGCCTGGGGCCACAGCCGGGCGGGCTGGTCGCGGTGGTGGCGCTGGTGTCGATGGGGCAGGGCGTGGCGGTAGTGCCCGCGTCAATGGTCGGGCATGTGCAGTTGCCGGGCGTGGTGTACCGCAGCATTCAGGGCAGCGATGCATCGTCGTGGTTGTCGCTGATTCACCGGCGCTTCGAGAAAGCGCCGGCGGTGGCGCGGTATATCCAGCAGGTCAAGCAATCAGGCGTGGCTGCACCGAGTCCGCCAGGCGCGTAAGGATCAGGCAGCACGACACCGCCCCCGCATCCAGCACGCCCAGTGAGCGCTCGCCCAGGCGACTGGCGCGGCCGATCTTCGCCACCAGGTCCTTGGTGGAGTCGCGTCCCTGGGAGGCGGCGGTTTTCATCGCGTCCAGTGCATCGTTGAACGACGCCCCCGAGGCGTGCGCGCGTTCAAACGCTTCCACCGCCGGGATCAACGTATCCATCAGGCACTTGTCGCCCACACCCGCTTCGGTAATGTCCTGCAACGAGGTCAAGCCGCCCCGCAGCAGGTGGGCGAAGGTGGCCGCGTCGATGTCGTCACGGCCGCGCACTTCGTCGGCCATGCCGATAAACAGACTGCCATACAGCGGCCCCATTGAGCCGCCGATGCCTTCCATCAGGCTCAGGGTCAGTTCATCCAGGGCCTCGGCGAGGGTCAGTTGGCGGCCTTCGATAGTGCGCCCGCAATGGGCAAAGCCCTTGGCCATGTTGATGCCATGGTCGCCGTCGCCAATCGCGCCGTCGACTTCGCTGAGGTATTCACGGTTGGCCACGATCACGCTGACCAGGTCGGTGACGATGGCGCTGCCGTCGTGGCTGGAAAAATGTTGGCTCATGGTTCAGTCCGCCTGGGTCATGCCGATGGAGCGGCAGGGTTGGTCGATCAGGGATTTGAGCTCCGCGTCGAGGCCGAGCAGGGTCAGGGTCACGCCCATCATTTCCAGAGAGGTGAAGTAGTTGCCGACGTAGCAACGGTGAATCTTCAAGCCCTTGGCGTTGAGTTGGCGTTCCACCTCGGCGTAGAAAATATACAGCTCCATCACCGGCGTGGCGCCGAGACCGGAGACCAGCACCACCACGCTGTCGTCCTGGCTGAAGTCGCGGTCGGCGAGGATCGGCGCGAGCATGCGCTCGGCCATGGCGGCGGCGGATTCGATCGGGACAACCTCAATGCCCGGTTCGCCGTGATGGCCGATGCCCAATTCCATCTGGCCGTCGGCGATCTGGAAGTTCGGCTTGCCTACGGCGGCAATAGTGCAGGGCGTGAGGCCGATGCCAATCGAGCGGCAGTGGTCGACGGTTTTCTGCGCGACGCGAATCACGCCGTCCAGGTCGTAGTGCTGGGCGGCCGCGGCACCGCCGATCTTCCACATGAAGATTTCCCCGGCCACGCCACGGCGCTTGGCGATCTCGGCCTTGGGAGCGGAAGCCACGTCGTCGTTGGCGACCACGGTGCGGATGCGCATGTCTTTGCTGGCGGCCATTTTCATCGCCAGCTTCACATTCATATTATCGCCGGCATAGTTGCCGTACAGGCAGGCCACGCCGGCGCCCTGGTCGGCGGCGCGGAAGGCGTCGAAAAAGCTCTTGGCGGTGGGCGAGGAAAACACTTCGCCGACGGCCACGGCATCGACCAGGCCGGGGCCGACATAGCCGAGAAACGCCGGCTCATGGCCGGAACCTCCGCCCGTGACAATGCCGACTCGGCCTGGCCCGGAAGGCCTGGTCTTGACGATCACCCGTGGGTTGCTTTCGTATTGGCGCAGTTCGGGGTGCGCGACCAGGATGCCGCGCAGCATGTCCTCGACCACTTGGTCCGGATCGTTGATGACTCGATTCATAACGCGGGTTCCTGTGTTCTTTTTGTAGGCGCGAGCTTGCTCGCGAAAAACGTGAAGACACCGCGTTTACTCAGAAGCCCCGCGTTATCGTTGTCGACCTTCGCGAGCAAGCTCGGCTCCTACAGTAAAAGCGGTTGTGTGTTCCTAGGGTTCGAGTACAACCTTGAGCGACTTGTCGCCACGCTCCATCACCGCAAACGCTTCCTTGAAGTCCGCCAGGGCGAACTTGTGAGTCACCACATCACGCATATCAATCTTGCGGTTGCCGATAAAGTCGATGGCCCTCGGGTACATGTAGGGCCCCAGGTGCGAGCCGAGGATGTCCAGTTCCTTGCGGTCGCCGATGATCGACCAGTCCACCGTCGCCTCGTCGTTGAATACGCTGAACTCCACGAAGCGCCCCAGCTTGCGCAGCATCGCCAGGCCCTGGTTCACCGCCTTGTGGTGCCCCGTCGCTTCGATATAGATGTCGCAGCCGTAGCCGTCGGTGATCGCGCGGATGTTGGCCATGACGTCCACTTCGGCCGGGTTCCACACTTCGTCGGCGCCCATGCGCAGGGCGAGGGCGGCGCGTTCGGGTTTCATGTCGAGCACGATGAGTTTTTTCGGGTTGCGCAAACGCACGGCACCGATGATGCCCAGGCCCAGGGTGCCGGCGCCGGCGACCACCACGACGTCGTCATGGTCGACGTTGGCTCGCTCCGCTGCATGCAGTGAGCAGGCCAGGGGTTCGATCAGGATCGCTTCGTCGGGGGCGATGGATTCCGGCACTGTGTGAATGATGCCTTCCTTGGTGAAGATCATGTACTGGGCCATGGCGCCCTGCACATTGTTCTGGAAGCCATACAGGTCGTGTTTCTGGCACATCCAGTACTGGCCGTGGTTGCAGAAGCGGCAGCCCCAGCACGGCACGATCTGCTCCGAGATCACCCGGTCACCGACCTTCACGCCGCGCTTTTCCGCGCCGGGCCCCAGGGCAACCACACGACAGACGAACTCATGGCCGGGGATCATCGGCGGCTTGACGTAGCGCGGTTGCTCGGCATCGCCCCAGAACGACGGTGCGCCGCGATAGGTCTTGATGTCGCCCATGCAAATGCCGCACAACTCGACCTTGGTGAGGATTTCATCGGGGCCGGGCGTGGGCACGTCGACGGTTTCCAGGCGATAGTCTTCCGGGCCGTGGCAGACCACGGCCTGCATGGTTTTCGGGATGACCGGGGAAAGTTGTTCGGGTGTGCGTTGGGTGACGGTGGACATGACAAAACCTCACGACAGATAAATGAATTACTGAATGCTGTAGCCACCGTCGATCACCATGTTGGCGCCGGTGATCATCTGCGCGGCATCGCTGAGCAGGTACAGCGCCAGCCCGGCGATTTCCTCCGGCTGCGCAAAGCGGCCCGCCGGGATCTGCAATTTGGCCCGCTCGCCGACTTCACCGGCCCAGGCCTTCTTGCCCAGCGCGGTCTCGACGATGGTGGGGGAGATGGCATTGACGTTGATGTGCGGCGCCCATTCCATGGCCAGCACCTTGGTCATGCCGACAATGGCCGCCTTGCTCGCGCAGTAGGCGACGTGGCGGTCGAGGCCGATCACCGCGGCCTGGGAGGCGAGGTTGACGATGCGCCCGCTGCCCTGGGCCAGCATGTGCCGCGCGCAGGCCTGGGCCACGAAAAAGCTGGCCTTGAGGTTGATGTCCAGGGTGGTGTCCCAGGCGCTTTCGCTGACATCTACGGCCTTGTCCAGCAGGGCCACGCCGGCGCTGTTGATCAGGTAGTCCAGGCGTTGGAAGTGTTCGAAGACCTGATCGATGGTGTGTTGCACCTGGTTGATCTGGCTGAGGTCGACGGTAATGCCCAGATGCCCGGCACCCAGGCTTGCTGCCACTTCAACCACCGCCGGGTCGCGGTCGAGCAAGGCCACGCGGGCGCCGCGCTGCACCAGCAGGCTGGCGCAGGCCAGGCCGATACCGGCGGCACCACCGGTGATCACCGCGCAACGGCCGCTGAGGTCGAAGGCTTGGTTCCAGAATCCAGGCATTTACATGACTCCATTTTCGAAAACAGTGAAGATCTCGGGTGGGAGGGGGCTTGCCCTCTCCCACACTTGACTGTATTTCAAGCCAATGATTACTTACCGCCACTGACCTGTTTGTACAGCGCATCGGCGTTGGCGTTAGTCACTGGCACCCACGGCAGGATGTAGGTCTTGGCCGTGCCATCACCCCATTTCACGTCCTTGGCATAGCGCTCCCAGATCACCGACTGCGGCGTGTAGTCCTTGCCGGCCAGTGCGCGCAGGGCCACGTCCAGCGCACCTTGGGACTGAGCCTGGGCGTCCTGGAGGAAGGTGGTGACTTCGTCTTTTTTCGCCGCCTGGATCGCGTCCGGCATGCCGTCAATGGAAGTGACAGGCACATCCTTGGACGTCAGGCCGTGGGATTTGAGGGCCTGCACGGCGCCGAGGGCCATGTCGTCGTTCTGTGCGATCACGCCGTTGATGCCTTTGGGGTGGGCGTTCAGCCAGTCTTCGGTCAGCGCCAGGGCCTGAGCGCGGTCCCAGTTGGCGGTCTTCTTCTCGATGATCTTGATGTCCGGGTGCTTGCCCAGCACTTCCAGTTCGCCTTTTTCGCGGTCGATCTGCGCCGACTGGCCAATCGGGCCCTGGATGATCACCACATTGCCCTTGCCGTTGAGCTTGTCGACCATGGCCTGGGCCTGCAGGCGGCCGCCTTCGACGTCATCGTTACCGACGTAGGGCACCGAGGCGTCGGCGACTTTGGTGTTGGAGGCGATCACTACCACGTCGTTGCTCATGGCTTGCTTGACCGTGCCGACGCCGGCCTTGGTGTCGATCGGCACGAACAGGATCGCGTCGTAGCGCTGAGTCACCATGTTTTCGATCTGGTTGTTCTGGGTCAGGGCGTCGTAGTTGCCATCGAACACCGTCAACTGCACGGTGCCGTCCTTGACCGCCGGGTGTTCCTTAAGCTCGCGAACCCAGTTCTGCATGAACTGGCCCTTGAGGCCGTAGACGGCCGCGCCGACTTTGTAGGTCTTGCCATCGGCAGCCATTGCGATACTGCCGGCGAGCAGGGAGAGAGCCGCCGCGGCGGCCAGGGTGGTACCAAGTTTCATGGGGGGAACTCCGGTTATTGTTTTAGTGGTCGTTCTCTAGCGTTTTTTCTTGCGCCACACGTCGATCAGTACTGCAAACACGATGATCAGGCCCTTGGCGACCTGCTGGTAATAGGAGGACACGCCGAGCAGGTTCAGGCCGTTGTTGATCACGCCGATCAACAGCGCGCCGAACAGCGTGCCGACAATGCTGCCGGTGCCGCCCGACAGGCTGGTGCCGCCGATGACCACGGCGGCAATCGCGTCCAGCTCATAGGACACCCCGGCCTGGGGCAGGGCGGAGGTGGTGCGTGCCGACAACACCACGCCCGCCAGCCCGGCGAGCAGGCCGGACACCACGTACACCGAAAACATCACCTTGCGCACGCCGATCCCGGAGGTGCGCGCGCTTTTTTCATTGCCGCCCACCGCGTACACGTAGCGACCGTAGGTGGTGTAGCGCAGCACCATCCAGAAGATCAGCGCGACCACGGCGAAGATGATGATCGGCACGCCAATCGGGCCGATCTTGCCGATGCCCAGGGCCAGGTAGGCGTCGGGCAGGTCGGTGATCGGGCTGCCGTCGTTGAGGATGAAGGTCATGCCGCGCGCAATGCTGAGCATGCCGAGGGTGGCCACGAACGGTGGGATCGACAGGTTGGCGACCATAAAGCCGTTGACCACGCCGAGCATCGCCCCGGCAAACATCCCCGCACTCACCGCCGCCAGCAGCCCGTAGCCCTGGGTCGCGACCATGGCGCTGCACAACCCGGCAAAGGCCAGGATCGAGCCGACGGAGAGGTCGATGCCCTTGGTCAGGATCACGTAGGTCATGCCCACCGCGAGGATGCCGTTGATGGAGGTCTGGCGCAGGATGTCCATCCAGTTGCGCCAGGTCATGAAGTACTCGCTGGAAAACGCCATCACCACGCACAGCAGGATAAACACCAGCGGCAGGCCGAAACGGTCGAGGGACAGGCGCAGGCGGTTGCGTGGCGCTGTTGTGATAGGGGCGGCAATGGTTTTGGCATTCATGAGGCAAGACTCAACAAGGCTTCCTGGGAAAGGGCGGTGTCGGTGCTGATGGTCACCAGGCGGCCGCCCTTGAATACGGCGATGCGATCACTCAGGTGCAACAGTTCCGGGGCTTCGGATGACACCACGATGGCCGCGCCACCGGCGCGCACGAATTGATCCAGCAGGTGGTAGATCTCCTGCTTGGCGCCCTCATCGATCCCCCGGGTCGGCTCATCGCAGAGCAGGCATACCGGTTCGGTCGACAGGCATTTGGCGAGCACCACTTTCTGTTGGTTGCCGCCGCTCATGGACGCCACCGGCAGTTCCAGTGAGGCGGTTTTGATCTGCAGGCGCCTAACCATGTCCTGGGCCAGCTGGGTTTCCTTGCGCGCATTGATCAGCGACCAGCTCGACAGGCGCTTGTAGGCCGACAGCGCAATGTTGGAAAGAATGCTGCTGGTCAGCACCAGGCCGCTGTCCTTGCGGTCTTCGGTGACCAGCGACATGCCGGCATTGATGCTCTCCTTGGGCTGGCCGATGGGCATGGGCTTGCCTTGCAGGGTGACGCTGCCGGAGTCCGCCTCGGTCAGGCCATAGATGCAGTTGAGGAATTCACTGCGGCCCGAGCCCATCAGGCCGTAAATACCGAGGATTTCACCCTGGCGCAGTTGCAGGCTGATGTCGTGGAACTCGCCGGCGCGGCTGAGGCTGTCGACTTGCAGGCAGGTGTCGGCGGCGCATTCACGGCCGACCTTGTGGTCGATGCGGGTCAGTTCCTGGCCGACGATGCCGCGCACCAGATGGTCGCGGTCGATATCGGCCATGCGTCCGCTTTCCACAAAGGCACCGTCGCGGAAGATGCTGTAGTCGTCGGCGATCTGCGCCAGTTCGCTCAAGCGGTGCGACACATACACAATGCCGGCGCCGCGCGCGGTGAGACGGCGGATCGCCTTGAACAGGGTTTCGGCTTCGCGCTCGCCAATGGCCGAGGTGGGCTCGTCCATGATCATCACCTGGCAGTCATGGCTGAACGCCTTGGCGATTTCCACCAATTGGATCTGCGCCACGCTAAGGCGGTGCATGGGGCTGGTGGCGTCGACCTCGAATTCCAGGCTTTCCAGCAGCTCGCGGGTGCGGCGGTTCAAGGCCTTGTTGTCGACGATGCAACCGGCGCGGCGCGGTTCGCGGCCCAGCCAGATGTTTTCGGCGACGGTCATGTAGGGGATCGGTTCCAGTTCCTGGGTGATCATCGCGATGCCCGCCGCGAGGGCTTCGCTGGGGCGGTTGAACTGTACGGGGGTGCCGTTGAGCAGAATGCTGCCGGCATCACGCGGGGTAATGCCCATCAGGATGCTCAGGAAAGTCGACTTGCCTGCGCCATTGCCGCCGCACAGGGCGTGGACGCTGCCGGCCCGCAGAGAGAGGCGCCCGTCACGCAGGGCAGGGATCCCGGCGTAAGCCTTGGCGACGTGTTCAGCCTGGAGCAGTAATGGCGTGGCCATCGGCGTGTCCTCGTGCTGTGAATTCTTATTAGGTCGCACAGTCATGTTTCGCTGTGATCATATGTGTATCAAATGAAATTCTGATCAGTCAATCTCTTTCATGTAAATGGTGTGATTCTGATCTTTTACGCCAATTAGCCTTTTTTAGACGGCTTTGACTGGCTGGTCAGTTAAATCATGCTTGACAGGAAGGGGGTAAAGCCCGCGAAATGAATGAGAGAAATTTCACTGAGTGATCAATTGATCAGTCGTAAGCACGACCTCGGCAGCGGAGCCAGACGCCATGAACACACCTTTCCCGGTGGCTATCGGATGCGATGAAGCGGGTTTTGAGCTCAAGGAGCTTTTAAAGCGCCATATCGAGGCGCTGGGCTATCCGGTGACCGACTTCGGCACCCATTCCACCGCGCCGGTGTTGTACCCGGACATCGCCCTGGCCGTGGCCACCGCCATCAACGCCGGGCAGCAGCGCCTGGGCGTGCTGGTGTGCGGCACGGGGATTGGCATGGCGATTTCGGCCAACAAGGTGCTGGGGATCCGTGCGGCCCAGGCCCATGACACTTACTCGGCAGAGCGGGCGCGCAAGAGTAACGATGCGCAGATCCTGTCGATCGGCGCGCGGGTGATCGGCGCCGAACTGGCGAAAAGCATCGTCAAGTCGTTCCTGGAGTCGGAGTTCGAGGCGGCCCGTTCCGGGGCCAAGGTCGAGCGCATCAATGCGATCGAGCGCGATGGGCATCAATAGTGGACGTAGCAGGGCAAGAGTCGGGAGAATGCGCCTTTGACGCCGAAACGGAAGCCCGTCCCCATGAGTGACAGTACCCAGCGCATGGCCAGCGATATTGATCAGATGACTGAAGTGGCGATGCTCTATTACCTCGAGAACGTCACTCAGGAAGCCATCGCCAAGCGCTTCGACCTGTCGCGGGCAAAAGTCAGCCGATTGCTCAAGCGCGCGCGGGATGAAGGCATTGTCGAGGTGCGCGTTTTGCAGCATCCGGCGATGAATAACGAGCTGGAACAGGCGCTGGTGGCGCGCTTCAAGCTGGATCGCGCGTTGATCGCAGTCGATCACAGTGATCCCGATACCCAGCGCTCGGCCGTCGCCAGCCTGGTGGCCAACTACCTGAACAAGACCTTGAGCGACGGCATGATCGTCGCCGTCGGCATGGGCCGCAATGTCGGTGCCGTGGCCGATAACGTGTTCCTGCCGGTGACGCGCAACTGCACATTTGTCTGCGCCATTGGCGGTTCGCTCAAGGCCGGCGAATACATGAACCCCGATCACATCTGCCGGCGCCTGGCCCTGCGTTTTGGCGGCGAGAGTGAAAGCCTGTACGCCCCGGCCCTGGTGGCCAACCCGGAGCTGCGCGGGGTGTTGATCAATAACGATACGGTGCGCTCCACTCTCGACCGCGCGCGGCGGGCAGACATGGCGCTGATCGGCATCGGTGACATGAGCGAAAACAGCAACATGGTGCGCATGGGCTGGTTCTCGCCCCAGGAGATTGCCCAGGCGCGCCTATCCGGCACCGTGGGCGACATGATGGGCTATGACTTCATCGATATTCACGGCCAGCCAGCGGTCAACGCGATTCAGGGGCGGGTGATCGGGTTGACGGTGCAGGAGTTGTTTCGCATCCCGGACGTGGTGGCGATTGCCAGTGAGAACACCAAGGCGGCGGCGACGTTGGGGGCGTTGCGGTCGGGGGTGATCAATACCCTCGCAACCACCGTCACTAATGCCCACACCATCCTCGCGCTGGACGATGCAACCCGTAAGACCTGACACGCCAGTGCTCAAGTGTGGGGGGGGGCAAGCCTCCTCCCACATGATTTTGTGTGGGGTTCGAAGACAGGTTTTGTAATACTTTTGCGTTGTGGGACATTTGTGTTTCGACTGTACGATTCAAGTCCTTTTGTTATTTCAGGACGTGCATGAACATCCTCTTGGAGCCTCCCGGTCGTCTTTCCCCAAGACATTTGCTGCCGCTGTTCCCGCTGAAACATCCCGTATTCCGACTGCTAGCCTTGTCCCGATCCACCGATCGTGCGTTGCCGTGTCCGGCATTCTGAAACCTGTAAAGAGACTTATATAAATGGAATGGTTAGCGGATCCAACGGCCTGGCTCGGCCTGTTGACCTTGATTGTGCTGGAACTGGTGCTGGGCATCGACAACCTGGTGTTTATTGCGATCCTGGCGGACAAGCTGCCACCGGAGCAGCGTGACCGTGCGCGGTTGATCGGTTTGTCCCTGGCGCTGCTGATGCGCCTGGGCCTCCTGGCGAGTATTTCCTGGTTGGTGACCCTCACCCAGCCGCTGTTCGAGGTGTTCGACAAGAGCTTCTCCGGGCGTGACCTGATCATGCTGTTCGGCGGTGTGTTCCTGTTGTTCAAGGCCACCATGGAACTGCACGAACGCCTGGAAGGTCATGTGGCCCAGCGCACCGGCAATGTGGCGTACGCCATGTTCTGGCCGATCGTGGCGCAGATCGTGGTGCTCGACGCGGTGTTCTCCCTGGATGCGGTGATTACTGCCGTGGGCATGGTCGATGAGTTGGCGGTGATGATGATCGCGGTGATCATTTCCATCGGCCTGATGATCGTGGCGAGCAAGCCGCTTACGCGCTTCGTTAACGCCCACCCGACGGTGATCATGCTGTGCCTGGGCTTCCTGATGATGATCGGTTTTGCCCTGACCGCCGAGGGCCTGGGTTTCCATATTCCGAAGGGCTACCTGTACGCGGCGATTGGTTTCTCGATCCTGATCGAAGTGTTCAACCAGATTGCCCGCGCGCGTCGCAAGAAATCTGCGCAGGGTGTGTTGCCGGTGCGTGAGCGGACGGCCCATGCGGTGATGCGCCTGCTCGGCGGCCGCAGCCTGGCGGTGGAAGAGGTGGGCGAAGACGTGGCTGACCTGTTGGGCGAGACGGATGCTGCCCAAGGGCCGCTATTCGACCGACGTGAACGGGTGATGATTAGCGGTGTGCTGCAACTGGCCGAGCGGCCGATTCGCACCTTGATGACGCCTCGGGCCAACGTCGACTTTATCGACCTGGCTGACGATCCTGACACGATTCGCCTGAAGCTGATGCATTCGTCCTATTCGCGCCTGCCGTTGATCCGCAATGGCGCGGTGGATGAGCCGCTGGGCTTCGTGCACAAGAAGGAACTGCTCAAGGAATACCTGGCCGGCAACGAGCCGAACCTGGAGCACCTCGCGCGTCGAGCAATCAACCTGCTGGAGAGCTTTTCGATCCTCAATGCCCTGGAGCAGATGCGCCAGGAGTCGACCCATATCGCCTTCGTGATCAACGAATTCGGTGACTTCATGGGCGTATTGAGCATGACCGACATTCTTGAATCCATCGCCGGTGAATTGCCGGATGCCAGTGAGATCGAAGGGCCGGATATTGTCGAGGAAGGCGCTGGCTTCCGTGCCAATGGCGGCTTGAACCTCACCCAGATTCGTCAGCGCACCGGCTTCAAGGCTGTCGCGACCGAGGATTACCAGACCCTGGCCGGCTTGGTCATGAGCCTGCTCGACCGCCTGCCGATGGTGGGCGATAGCCTGGAGCATGAGGGCTGGCGCCTGACGGTGGCTGCGGTGGAGGAGCGGCGGGTGACGCAGGTGTTATTGCACCCTTGCGGCGTGCATAGCGCCTGAAGGTATCTTCCACAAACTGCGCTTGCTGCTCTTCCGGTCCGAAACCTTTGAATGTTTCCTTCAAGGTGCCGTTCTGGAAGATCAGCAGCGTCGGGGTGCCTGTAACCTCTGGGTGCCTCAGTGTTTTCGCGCAATCGAGTACCATGCTCACCACTGATCGATACCGGGCTGCGATCAGTTCAAACAGCGGCCCGGCTACTCCGCAGGCCGGGCAGTGATCTGAGACAAACAGCATGAACACCGGGCGCGAAGTGCTCAGCGCGCGGCGGTAGTCTTCGGCATTGGCAATGGTTGCTGTGGCAATCCCCATGATCATCTCCCTTTGAGCCGAACAGGCTTTCGCCAACGCTAAGCTGGGGGACCACTACCGTCTACTGTCAACCTTCACAGGTCCGCATCACGCTCCGCACGTTCCCGGGCCTTGCGCGCCTGGCTCGCGCACTTGCGATATTCCTCATTGTCACGGGACGCCTTGGCGCGGCGATAGCCATGGTGATTCTGGCTGCTGTAGTTGGTGTCGAACGCTGCTTTGAGCTTGCGCAGTTCTTCTTTGCATTCGCGGCGGTCGTTGCTGGCCTGCGCGCTGCCGGCCGCCAGAAAACACAGCAAAACCAGGGTGAGACTGAACTTCATCGGAGTGCGGTCCTTGTCATGAGGCGTGTGCCAAAGGCTAGTCCAGCACCGCGGATTTTCCATGGGAGGGTGCACCGCCGATGTGCGTAGTAACAGGGCGGTGACGCACTTGAATCGTGCTGTCACCCTCGCGTGAGGCCTTGGGTAGCAATGTGCCTGCAAGTGCTGGCGCAACGCCGCATCTCACGTCGCGAGTTATCTATCTGATTAATAAGCGTTTTATCGTAGTCATAGGTTTTGCTCGGTGCGTGTGGCACACTTTCTGCTGTCTATTCCGTTGTTACATACTAAGTTCCGGTATAGCGGAATACACAACTCCTGGAGTGCTTGTCATGCATCACCGACCTTCCGTGTTTAAAGCGTGTGTTTTTCTCTTCGCCGCATCGGCTTCCCTCGCAGGCATCGTGCAGGCGGCGGACAGCAAGCTCGATGATGTGCTCAAGCGTGGGCACCTGATCGTGGGTACAGGCAGTACCAATGCGCCGTGGCACTTCCAGGGAGCGGATGGCAAGTTGCAGGGGTTTGATATCGACATCGGCCGCATTGTGGCCAAGGGCTTGTTCAACGACCCGAGCAAGGTCGAGTTTGTGGTGCAGTCCTCCGACGCACGCATTCCCAACCTGCTGACCGACAAGGTCGACATGAGCTGCCAATTCATCACCGTCACCGCCAGCCGTGCGCAGCAAGTGGCGTTCACGCTGCCGTACTATCGCGAAGGCGTGGGCCTGCTGCTGCCAAACAACAGCAAGTACAAGGAAATCGAAGACCTGCAGGCGGCGGGCGATGGCGTCACCGTGGCCGTGCTGCAGAACGTGTATGCCGAAGAACTGGTGCACCAGGCGCTGCCCAAGGCCAAGGTCGACCAGTACGACAGCGTTGACCTGATGTACCAGGCCGTGAACTCCGGTCGCGCCGATGCCGCCGCCACCGACCAGTCCTCGGTCAAGTACCTGATGGTGCAGAACCCCGGCCGCTACCGCAGCCCGGCCTATGCCTGGAGCCCGCAGACCTACGCGTGTGCGGTCAAGCGTGGCGACCAGGACTGGCTGAACTTCGTCAACACCGCCCTGCATGAAGCCATGACCGGTGTGGAGTTCCCCACCTACAAGGCGTCGTTCAAGCAGTGGTTCGGTGTGGACCTGCCGGAACCTGCGATTGGTTTCCCCGTCGAGTTCAAGTGATTCGTGAAAACCGGGGCGCCGCCAACGGCGCCCCCATCAGGTACTGCTGACCATGAACTATCAGTTGAACTTTGCCGCCGTATGGCGTGATTTCGACACCTTGCTGGCGGGGCTCGGCCTGGGCCTGCAACTGGCATTGCTGTCGATCGCCATCGGTTGCGTGATCGGTCTGTTGATGGCGTTTGCCATGCTGTCCAAACACCGCGCGTTGCGCATCCTGGCCTCGGTGTATGTGACGGTGATCCGCAATACGCCGATCCTGGTGCTGATCCTGTTGATCTACTTCGCCTTGCCCAGCCTCGGCATCCGCCTGGACAAGATCCCCTCGTTCATCATCACCCTGTCGTTATACGCCGGCGCCTACCTGACCGAAGTGTTCCGCGCCGGGCTGTTGAATATTCCCAAGGGCTTGCGCGAAGCCGGATTGGCTATCGGCCTCGGCGAATGGCGGATCCGCGCGTATATCACCGTGCCGGTGATGCTGCGCAACGTACTGCCTGCGCTGTCGAACAACTTTATCTCGCTGTTCAAGGACACCTCCCTGGCCGCCGCCATCGCGGTGCCCGAGCTGACCTATTACGCCCGCAAGATCAACGTCGAAAGCTACCGGGTGATTGAAACCTGGCTGGTCACGACCGCGCTCTACGTGGCGGCCTGTTATCTCATCGCCATGCTGCTCCGTTACCTGGAACAGCGTCTGGCGATCCGTCGTTAAGGAGGGTTTCCATGTACGAGTCCCCCAGCTGGCTGCATGAGTTGTGGATCGCCCGGGATACGCTCTGGGCGGGGTTTCAGACCAGCATTTACTGCTCGGCGCTGGCAATTATCTTTGGCACCCTGATTGGCATATTCGCCGGGCTGGTGTTGACCTACGGCAGATTCTGGATGCGTGCGCCGTTTCGCCTGTATGTCGACCTGATCCGTGGCACCCCGGTGTTTGTGCTGGTGCTGGCGTGTTTCTACATGCTGCCGGCGCTCGGCTGGAAAATCAGCGCGTTCCAGGCCGGCGCCGTCGGGCTTACGCTGTTCTGCGGCTCCCACGTCGCGGAAATCGTGCGCGGTGCGCTGCAAGCCATTCCCCGTGGTCAACTGGAAGCCGGCAAGGCGATAGGCCTGACGTTCCGGCAGTCCCTGGCCTACGCGCTGTTGCCCCAGGCGCTGCGGCAGATCCTGCCGACCTGGGTCAATTCCTCGACGGAAATCGTCAAGGCCTCGACCTTGCTCTCGGTGATCGGCGTCGCTGAATTGCTGCTGAGTACCCAGCAGGTGATCGCACGTACCTTCATGACCCTGGAGTTTTACCTGTTCGCCGGGTTTCTGTTCTTTGTCATCAACTACGCCATCGAGTTATTCGGGCGCTACATTGAAAAGCGGGTGGCCTTGCCATGAACCAACCTCAAACCAACCAACCGCTGCTGAATATCTGCGGCCTGCGTAAACAATACGGCGAGGTCGAAGTGCTCAAGGGCGTCGACCTGTCCATGCAGCGCGGCAACGTGGTGACGTTGATCGGCTCCAGCGGCTCGGGCAAGACCACGTTGCTGCGTTGTGTCAACTTGCTGGAAGAATTCCAGGGCGGGCAGATCACCCTGGATGGCGAGTCCATCGGCTACAGCGACATCGGCGGCAAGCGCGTGCGTCACCCCGAGCGCGTGATCGCCCAGCACCGGGCGATGACCGGCATGGCATTCCAGCAGTTCAACCTGTTTCCCCATCTGACCGCGTTGCAGAACGTCACCCTCGGCCTGTTGAAAGTTAAGAAAATGCCTAAGGACGAGGCGGTGGCACTCGCGGAAAAATGGTTGGACCGTGTAGGACTTTTGGAGCGCCGCAATCACTTCCCGGGCCAGTTGTCCGGGGGGCAGCAACAGCGTGTGGCGATTGCCCGCGCCATTGCCATGAACCCGAGCCTGATGCTGTTCGACGAAGTCACTTCGGCCCTTGACCCGGAACTGGTGGGCGAGGTGCTCAGTGTGATCAAGGGCTTGGCGGAAGAGGGCATGACCATGTTGCTGGTCACCCACGAAATGCGCTTTGCCTATGAAGTCTCGGACAAGATCGTCTTCATGAACCAGGGCCGGATTGAAGAGCAGGGCTCGTCGAAGGATATCTTCGAGCGGCCGCAATCGCCGCGCCTGGCGGAATTTCTCAAGAACATTCGTTTTTAATCAGGAGCATCGTTTTATGAGCATCACTCGTTACGGAGCCGGCAGCACTGCCGGCGGTGGCCAGCCTCGTCCCTTCGCCCGCGCGGTGGAAGCGGACGGTTGGCTGTACGTCTCGGGCCAAGTGCCTGCGGTGGACGGCGAAATCATCACTGGCGGGATCATCGAGCAAACTCGCCAGACCATGCGCAACGTGGTGGCGATCCTCGAAGAAGCCGGCTACGAGTTGAAAGACGTGGTGCGGGTGGGCGTGTGGCTGGAAGACCCACGGGACTTCTGGAGTTTCAACAAGGTCTTCGGCGAGTACTTCACCCCGGAACACGCCCCGGCGCGGGCCTGTGTGCAGGCCAACATGATGGTGGACTGCAAAGTCGAGATTGATTGCGTGGCCTACAAGAAAAAGGGCTAAATTGCCCCCACTCTTAAGCCCACCAGAGATCAAATGTGGGAGGAGGCTTGCCCCTCCCACAGTGGACCTGCGCCAGCCCTACCATTTCGACCGGACCGAAATTGCCATGACCGAAGACACCATCAAACGCCGCGCCAAGGGCCTGGACCGTGCATTCGATATCCTCGATTTTCTCAAGGAGATCGGCCAGCCCCTGCGCCCGAATGATATTGCCAGCGGCATCGGCAGCCCCAAATCCACGGTCTACGAGCTGGTCGCCTCCTTGTTGGAGCGGCGCATCCTCGAAACCGTGGGCAAGGACGGTCACGTCTACCTCGGCCGCCAGCTGTACTTCCTCGGGCAGGCGCACCTGCGTCATTTCGACCTGACCCGCGAGGCCGACCACGCCTTGCAGGAGATCGTCAGCCAAACCCACGAAACCGCACAGATGTGCCTGCTCAACGGGCGCAAATACACGGTGGCGCTGATGCGCGAAGGCGAGCGGCATTTCCGCATTTCCTCGGACATCGGTGAAAACGCGCCGATCCCGTGGACGGCCTCCGGGCGCCTGTTGCTGGGGCACTTGAGCGACCAGCAGATCATCGACCTGATCGACCACGACGACTTTATCCTGCCGGATGGCCAGCGCCTGCCGCTGGAGACCTTCCTCGCGCAGATCCGCCAGGCCACCCTCGATGGGTTCTTTTCCTTCGACAGCGTGGCCGACACCTTTACCCACTGCTTTGCCGCCCCGGTCCGGGACGCGCAGGGCATCAGCATTGCGACCCTGTGCATCGTCGCCCCTCGCGCCGATGCGAGCAAAAACTACAACGACTATCGCCGGGTGTTGATCGACAGCGCCAATAACCTGGCCCGTCGCATCAACGAATAGGAGTTTTCCATGTCTGCCATCAATGCCGTTGAAAAGGGCGCCGCCGCCGTCGGTGCCCATTTGGTCCGTGACGTCAGCCTGCCCGCCCTGGTGCTGCACCGCGACGCCCTGGAACACAACATTCGCTGGATGCAGGATTTCGTCAGCAACAGCGGCGCCGAACTTGCGCCCCATGGCAAAACCAGCATGATGCCCGCGCTGTTCCAGCGCCAGATCGCCCAAGGCGCCTGGGGCATCACCCTGGCCAACGCCGTGCAGACCCGCGCCGCCTATGCCGGTGGCGTGCGCCGTGTGCTGATGGCCAACCAGTTGGTGGGCGCGCCGAACATGGCGTTGATCGCCGACCTGCTGGCCGACAAGGATTTTGACTTCCACTGCATGGTTGACCACCCGGACAACGTCGCCGACCTGGGCCTGTTCTTCGCCGCCCGTGGCCTGCGCTTGAACGTGATGATCGAATACGGCGTGGTCGGCGGCCGTTGCGGTTGCCGCAGCGAGCAGGAAGTGCGCGACCTGGCCAAGGCGATCAAGGCCCAACCTGCCCTGGCCCTCACCGGTATCGAAGGCTATGAAGGGGTGATCCACGGCGAACACGCCATCAGTGGCATCCGCGACTTCGCCGCGAGCCTGGTGCGCCTGGCCGTGGACCTGCAAAACAACGGTTCCTTCGACCTGCCCAAGCCCATTATCACGGCGTCGGGTTCGGCTTGGTATGACCTGATCGCCGAGTCCTTCGAAACGCAAAACGCCGCCGGCCGTTTCCTCAGTGTGCTGCGCCCCGGCAGTTATGTGGCCCACGACCACGGTATCTACAAAGCGGCGCAGTGCTGCGTGCTCGACCGCCGCAGCGACCTTCATGAAGGCCTGCGCCCGGCCCTGGAAGTCTGGGCCCATGTGCAATCGTTGCCTGAGCCGGGGTTTGCGGTGATCGCCCTGGGCAAGCGCGACGTGGCCTACGACGCCGGTTTGCCGGTGCCGCTCAAACGCTATCGGGCCGGGATTCTCCCGGCTGAAGGCGATGATGTGAGCGCCTGCACCGTCACCGCCGTGATGGACCAGCACGCCTTCATGACCGTGGCGGCAGGTGTCGAGCTGCGTATCGGCGACATCATTTCCTTCGGCACCTCGCACCCTTGCCTGACCTTCGACAAGTGGCAGGTCGGTTGCCTGGTGGATGAGCAGTTGCAGGTGATCGAGTCCCTGGAAACCCGTTTCTGAGTGTAAAGCCATGACCACCGCCTCTCCACGCATTGCCCTGATCGGCGAATGCATGATCGAACTGCAACACCGCGCCGACGGCAGCCTGCAACAGAGCTTCGGCGGCGACACCTTGAACGCGGCGGTGTACCTGCGCCGTGAGCTGGGCGATGTCGGCAGTGTCGACTACGTTACCGCCCTGGGCGATGACAGCTTCAGCGATGCCATGTGCCGGCAATGGCAGGAAGAGGGGCTTGGGCTGGAGAGAGTCCAGCGCCTGCCTGGACGTTTGCCCGGCTTGTACTGCATCCAGACCGACGCCAACGGCGAGCGAAAATTTCTCTACTGGCGTAACGAAGCGGCGGTGCGCGACTGCTTTACCACGCCAGCCGCCGAACCGATCCTGGCGGCATTGCCGGGGTACGACGTGGTGTATTTCAGCGGCATTACCCTGGCGGTGCTGGGTGAAGTCGGGCGGCAGCGCTTGCTCGAAGTCCTGATCGAAACCCGCCGACGTGGCGGCAAAGTGGTGTTCGACAACAACTACCGGCCACGGCTGTGGGCCACGGTGGACGTTGCCCGTGAGGCTTATCGCACCGTACTGGCCGAGGTGGATATCGCCTTGCTGACTGAAGATGACGAGCGCGCGCTGTTTGGTTATGCCGACAGCGAGCAGGTGTTCGCGGCGTACCCGGCGATTGCGGAAGTGGTGCTCAAGCGCGGTGCGGATGCGTGTTTGATTCGTTGCGACGGCGAGCGCTTTGGTGTGCCGGCATTGAAGGTGGAGAAGGTGGTGGACACCACGGCGGCGGGGGATTCGTTCAGTGCCGCGTACCTGGCCAGTCGGCTCAAGGGTGGTTCGCCGCAGGAGGCCGCTTTGGCCGGGCATCGGCTGGCGAGCCGTGTCATTCAGGTGTCTGGTGCGCTGATCCCCAGGGAGTAGGTGAATGGCCGCCTGCGGCGGATCGGGAGCAAGCCCCCTCCCACACTTGACCGCATTTCATCAGGACGAATGCGGTCAACTGTGGGAGGGGGCTTGCTCCCGATAGCGGTCTTAAGTCAACGCCTCAATCGCGGTAAAACACCTGCACCAGGTGATACCCGAACTTGCTCTTGATCGGTCCGTGAACCACCTTCACCGGCTTCTTGAAGATCACCGCATCAATCACCCCGACCATCTGCCCAGGCCGCACTTCACCCAAATCGCCGCCGCGCTTGCCGGACGGGCAAGTGGAGTACTTCTTGGCCAGCACATCGAAGGCTTCGCCCTTGGCAATGCGCTGCTTGAGTTGTTCGGCTTCTTCGCTGGTTTTCACCAGGATATGGCGGGCTTGGGCTTTCATTGATCTCTACCAGGTGTGCGACGGCGCGCGATTATGCCTGAACTGAATCATCGACGCTGATCATGCTGCGGATTTTGGTCGCCAGCAGGTCGATGGAAAAAGGCTTGGCGACCATGTCCATGCCGTCCTCCAGGAAGCCCTGGCGCTCAGCGGCTTTCTCCGCGTAGCCGGTCATGAACAGCACCTTGAGGCCCGGCCGATGCTGGCGGGCGATCTCCGCCAGTTGGCGGCCGTTCATGCCGGGCAGGCCGACATCGGTCACCAGCAGGTCCACGCGCAGGTCCGACTCCAGCAACGGCAGCGCCGCACGCGCATCCGCCGCCTGGTGCGCGGTATAGCCCAACTCGTCGAGTACATTGACCACCAGCATGCGCACCGCCGGGTCATCCTCGACCACCACCACCGCTTCGCCGGCAAGGGCTACCGGAACTTCGCCCAATTGAGCGGGCAGGCTGCTTTCCAGGGAGGTGCCGTGCAGGCGCGGCAGGTACAAGCGCACGCAGGTGCCCTGGCCCGGTTCGCTCTGGATGGTCACGTGACCACCGGACTGCTGGGCAAACCCATAGATCATCGACAGCCCCAGGCCAGTGCCCTGGCCGATGGGTTTGGTGGTGAAGAACGGGTCGAACGCCTTGGCGAGAATCTTCGGTGCCATGCCGCTGCCGTTGTCACACACGCCAAGCATCACATAGTCGCCGGCCCTGACCGGTTCGAGGGTGGTGATATCGGTGCCGTCGAGGTAACTGTTGGCGGTTTCGATCAGCAGTTCGCCGCCGTCGGGCATGGCGTCGCGCGCGTTGATCACCAGGTTGAGCAGGGCATTTTCCAGTTGGCTGGCGTCGGTGTTGACCGGCCAGATATCGCGGCCCAGTTGCACCTTGAGCGTGATATGGGCGCCCTTGGTGCGCTGGAACAGCTCCTCCAGGGACGCCACCAACTGGTTGGGGTCCAGTGGGCGAAGGTCCAGCGACTGGCGTCGCGAGAAAGCCAGCAGGCGATGGGTGAGGGCGGCCGCGCGATGGGCCGAGGATACGGCGGTTTCGGTAAAGCGGCCGATTTCCTCGCTGCGCCCGGCGGCGATGTAGCGCTGCATCAGGTCCAGGCTGCCGATGATACCGGTGAGCATATTGTTGAAGTCGTGGGCGATACCGCCGGTGAGCTGGCCCACCGCTTCCATCTTCTGCGCATGGCGCAGGGCGTCTTCGGCGCGCTCACGCTCGAACATCTCGGTTTTCAGGCGTTCGTTGGCTTCGGCCAGCGCCTGGGTACGCTGGGCCACACGCTCCTCGAGGTTCTCGTTGAGGTGGCGCAGGGCTTCTTCGGTGAGTTTGCGTTCGGTTTCATCGATCACAAAGATATAGAAACCGTTCACCGAACCGTCGTTGCTGAAGCGCGGCAGGTATTTCATCAACGCATGACGCGGGCGGCCATCGCGATGGGGGGTGATGGTCATGAAACTGCAGGCCTTGCCCTTGAGCGCAGCGGTGATCTTGTCCTCGCGCCCGGCATACACTTCGTCGCCGAGCACCTCGCGGATGGTCTTGCCGTACAGCTCCTGGGGCGTCATGCCGTACCACTCGAGGTAGGCGCTGTTGTTCAGGCGAAAGCGCTGCTCGTGGTCGACGTAGCCGATCAGCACCGGCATGGCGTTGATGATCAACTGCAGCTCGGTCTGGCTCTGGCGCAGGGCCTGCTCGGTGTGCTTGCGCTCGGTGAGGTCGAGTGCCGCGCCGAGGAAGCGCGCGGGGCGGCCTTGATGATCCTTGTAGCAACGCCCGCGGGCAAACACCCAGCGCACCTGGCCGTCGGCTTGTTGCAGGCGGTATTCCTCGGCGTATTCGGTGCCGTGGGTGATGCAGTGCTTGATGCTGCGCGTCACGGTGCCCCGGTCTTCGGGGTGTACGCCGTGCAGGTAGTCGCTGATGGGCAACAGGCTGGCGTTGCTCGGGTCCACCCCGTGCAGGTAGGCGAAGTGGGCATCGGCGATAAAGCGGTCTTCGCCAATGTCCCAATCCCAGGTGCCCACTGCGTCGGTGGCGGCGAGGGCCAGTTGCAGGCGCTGCTCGGTGTTGTGCTGGGCTCTGCGACGTTCGTTGGTTTCGATGGCCGTGACCAGGATGCCGGCCACGCTGGCGCTTTCATCGCGGACCGGGCTGTAGGTCAGGTCCAGCCAGATTTCAGTGTCGCGATTGTTGCGTTGCAGGACGAAACGCTGCTCGCTGAAGGTACGCACCTGGCCGGTCAGTACGGCGTCGTAGATCGGTGCGGTGAAGCTTTCGAGTTCCGGCCAGGTCTGGTGCGCCGGCTGGCCCATGGCGTCGGGGTGCTTGTTGCCCGCCAGCAGGGCGAAGCCGTCGTTGTAGAGCTGGGTGAGTTCGCTGCCCCACAGCAGGAGCATCGGCATCGGTGAGTGGATGACGATGTCCACGGCTGTGCGCAGGCTTTGCGGCCAATCATTGGCCTCACCGAGGGGGCTGTGTGCCCAGTCCAGCCGCGCAATCAATGCAGCGGCTTCGCTACCGGTGGTTGTTCCCTTCATAAAAAGCCCTGAGCGTAACGCTTTGAAAAAAGACAACACCCATTATCCCGTGGGAAACCTATGGGTGACTACCCTCGAAAAATAGCATGCATTGAGGGTTTGTCTTCAAATGAGTGCTTTAAGGCTGAAACCTTTCATCTTTACGCCAGCTCAGGGCGGTCGCGAAACTGCGCCAGGGCCTCCGGATTGGCCAGGGCGTCGGTGTTTTTCACCGGCTCGCCGTGCACCACGTTGCGCACTGCGAGTTCGACGATCTTGCCGCTGATGGTACGGGGAATATCGCTGACGGCGAGGATCTTCGCCGGCACATGGCGCGGCGTGGTGTTGGCGCGTATTACCTGGCGGATCTGCTGCTCCAGGGCCTCATCCAGTTCGATCCCGTCATCGAGGCGCACAAACAGCACCACGCGCACATCGTCCTGCCAGTGCTGGCCGATGGCCAGACTCTCCAGCACCTGCGGGACTTTTTCCACCTGGCGATAAATCTCCGCAGTGCCGATGCGCACGCCGCCCGGGTTGAGCACCGCGTCGGAGCGGCCGTGAATCAGCAAGCTGCCGTTGGCGCGTTGTTCGGCGTAGTCGCCCTGGGCCCATACGCCGGGGAACTGACTGAAATACGAGGCGCGCAGCTTCTTCTGGTCCGGGTCGTTCCACAAGCCGATGGGCATCGCCGGAAAGTGCCGGGTGCACACCAACTCGCCTTTTTCCTCGAGCAGCGGTTGGCCCTGGTCGTCCCACACCTCGATGGCCATCGCCAGGCTCTTGCACTGCATTTCCCCGCGCCGCACCGGCAACACCGGGTTGCCGATCACAAAGCAGGAGACGATATCGGTGCCGCCAGACATTGAGGACAGGCACAGCTCGGCCTTGATCTCGCGGTAGACGTAGTCGTAGCTCTGGGGCGACAAGGGCGAGCCGGTCGAAATCAGGCCCTTGAGGCTGCTCAGGTCGTGGCTCAGGCGCGGTTGCAGCCCGGCCTTTTCCAGGGTGGCGAGGAACTTGGGGCTGGTGCCGAACACGCTGATCTTTTCCGCGTCGATCAGGTCGATCAGGCGTTCCGGGCCGGGATGAAACGGCGAGCCGTCATACAGCACCGCTGTGGCCCCGATCGCCAGCACCGAGACCAGCCAGTTCCACATCATCCAGCCGCAGGTGGTGTAGTAGAACAGGCAGTCCTCGCGGGATATGTCCGCGTGCAGGCCGTGTTCCTTGAGGTGGGTGAGCAGCACGCCGCCGGTGCCGTGGATGATGCATTTGGGCACGCCGGTGGTGCCGCTGGAGTAGAGGATGTACAGCGGATGATCGAACGGCACCGCGACGAACGCAGGCTCGCCGCCGGGTTGGTAGAAGTCGTTCCACAGGGCAACGCGGGCCTGGGTCTGATAGTCCTCGACGCAGGCGTGGGGCCGTGCATACGGGACGATGATCAATTGTTCCAGGGACGGCAGGCGTTCGAGGATTTCATTGAGCTTGGCGCTTTGGTCGATGGTTTTGCCGGCATAGCGGTAGCCGGCGCAGGTGATCAGCACCTTGGGCTCGATCTGGCCGAAGCGGTCGATGACGCCTTGGGTGCCGAAGTCTGGTGAGGAGCACGACCAGATCGCGCCCAGGCTGGTGGTGGCGAGCATGCCGACCAGGGTTTGCCAGGTGTTGGGCATGCACGCGGCCACCCGGTCACCGCTGCCGACACCGGCCGCCCGCAGGCTGTCTTGCAGGCCGGCGACATGGGCGGCCAGTTCGGCATAGGTGAGTTGTTCGCGCTGGCCGTCTTCACTGATCGCGACCACGGCCGGGTGATCGTCGCGTCGACGCAGCAGGTGTTCGGCAAAATTCAGGCTCGCGCCCGGAAACCACTGGGCGCTGGGCATCTCGGCGTCTTCGATCAACACTGCGCTGGGCGGGCTGCGAAACTGCACTTCGAAGAACGTGACGATTGCCTGCCAGAAGTCCGGACGCTGGTCGATGCTCCACTGGTGCAGGGCCGGGTAGTCGTTGAGCTGCACGCCGTGGCGATCATTGATAAAGCGTCGGAACTGGTCCATCCGCGTGGTGCGGATGCGTTCCGGGGAGGGTTGCCAGAGGATCTCGGACATCAGCAAGGTCTCTTGTTTTTATGCAGGTCTTCAAAACAATAGAATTCTACTGTGGGAGGGGGCTTGCTCCCGATAGCGGAGTATCAGCTAGCCCGTGTGGTACTGACCCACCGCCATCGGGAGCAAGTCCCCTCCCACAGTTTAGATCTCCAGTGTCTGGTTTTATTGGGCCAGCCAGCCGCCATCAATGTTCCACGCCGCACCCCGCACCTGCGCACCGGCCTCACTGCACAAGAACAGCACCAGCTCACCCAACTGCGACGGTGTCACGAACTCCAGCGACGGCTGTTTCTCCGCCAGCAGATCATGCTGCGCCTGCTGCGGGTCGACGCCATTGGCCACACGATCATCAATCTGCTTCTGCACGAGCGGCGTCAACACCCAGCCGGGGCAGATTGCATTGCAGGTCACGTTGCTGGTGGCGGTCTCCAGGCCCACCACCTTGGTCAAGCCGATCACGCCGTGCTTGGCTGCCACATACGCGGCCTTGCCCACCGAGCCGACCTGGCCGTGCACCGAGGCGATGTTGACGATACGCCCCCACCCCTTGGCTTTCATGCCTGGCAAGCTCAAGCGTGTGCTGTGGAACACCGACGACAGGTTGATCGCGATGATCGCGTCCCAGCGCTCCACCGGGAAGTCCTCCACCGCCGCCACATGCTGGATGCCTGCGTTGTTGACCAGGATGTCGACACCGCCGAACTCACGCTCGGCGTACGCGAGCATGTCGGCAATCTGCGCCGGGTCGCTGACGTCCGCCGGGTGATGGCCGACCTTGCCGCCAAACGCCTGCACCTGGGCGACCACCGCACTGGCGTCGCCGAAGCCGTTGAGGATCAGGTTGGCGCCGGCCTTGGCCAGGCTCAGTGCGATGCCCAGGCCGATGCCGCTGGTGGAACCGGTAACCAGGGCGGTCTTGCCGTTCAATGTCGTCATGAAAATCTCACACAATGCCGGTGGCGTAGAAAGTACCGATCACCACGAACACCGCGAGGGTCTTGATAATCGTGATGCCGAAAATGTCTTTGTAGGCTTCGCGGTGGGTCAGGCCGGTCACCGCCAGCAGCGTGATCACCGCGCCGTTGTGGGGCAGGGTGTCCATGCCGCCGCTGGCCATGGCTGCGACCCGGTGCAGCACTTCAAGGGGAATATTGGCCGCATGGGCCGCCGAAATAAAGCTCTCGGACATGGCCGCCAGGGCGATGCTCATGCCACCGGACGCAGAGCCGGTGATACCGGCCAGCAGGGTCACGGTAATCGCTTCGTTGACCAGCGGGTTGGGGATGCCCTTGAGCCAGTCCGCCAGTACCAGAAAGCCCGGCAGCGAGGCAATCACCGCACCAAAGCCGTATTCGGAAGCGGTGTTCATCGCCGCCAGCAACGCGCCGCTGACCGCGCTTTTGCTGCCCTCGGCGAGCTTACTTTTGATCGCCGACCACCCGAACGCCAGCACCATCAGGATCCCCACCAGCAACGCCGCCTGCACCGCCCAGATCGCGGTGAGCTTGGCGATTTCAGTGGTCACCGGCGCGCTCATGCCCGGCAGGCTGAGGCTGTGGGTCTTGCCGTACCACTGCGGGATCCAGTGGGTGAACAGCAGGTTCATTACGCCCACCAGGATCAGCGGCGACAGCGCGATCCAAGGGTTGGGCAGGGCAATGTTCTCGGCGGTCTCAGGCTCGTTGCGCAGCTCGGTGCCGTAGCCTTCACCGGCGCGTTGGGCCTTGTTGCGCTGGCGCGCCAGGTAGAGCATGCCGGCGCAGAACACGAAAATCGTGCCGATCAGCCCCAGCCACGGCGCCGCCCAGGCGGTGGTGTTGAAGAAGGTGCTGGGGATGATGTTCTGGATCTGCGGCGTGCCGGGCAGGGCGTCCATGGTGAACGAAAACGCACCGAGGGCGATGGTCGCCGGGATCAGGCGCTTGGGGATATTGCTCTGGCGGAACATCTCCGCCGCAAACGGGTACACCGCAAACACCACCACAAACAGCGACACGCCGCCGTAGGTGAGCAGGGCGCAGACCAGCACGATCACCAGCATCGCCTGGCGCGTGCCGAGCAAACGGATCGCCGCGGCCACGATAGAGCGCGAGAAGCCCGACAGCTCGATCAGCTTGCCGAACACCGCACCGAGCAGGAACACCGGGAAATACAGTTTGATAAAGCCGACCATTTTCTCCATGAACACCCCGGTAAAGGCAGGGGCGACGGCGGACGGGTCGGTGAGCAGCACGGCACCGAGGGCGGCGATGGGGGCAAACAGGATAACGCTATAGCCACGGTAGGCAGCCAGCATCAGCAACGCGAGCGCTGCCAGGGCAATGATCACACTCATGGTGTGTCTCCATCGGATTGTTATTGTTGTGGGTGAAGCGGTGGGGAGGGCTATAGCGAGATGTGTGCCATGTTTTCAACTTGTTGAAATATATGGGTATTTTTGAATTTTTTTCGAGGGTTTTTGAATTTTGTCTCAATTTGGAGACAAGTGAAGATCAAATGTGGGAGGGGGCTTGCTCCCGATAGCGGTGTATCAGCCAGCATATGTGTTAACTGACCTGATGCTATCGGGGCAAGCCCCCTCCCACAGGGATTGTCTTTGTCTGGAGAATGGAGTCTCTATATGGAGACTAGGCAATCCCCAGTGCCACCATTTTCTTGTACAGCGTCGACCGCCCCAGCCCCAATCGCCTGGCCGCCTCCACCACATTCCCACCACACGCCTCGAGCGCCGCCGTAATCACCTGCCGATCAAAGCGCTCCCGCGCTGCTGCAAACGTCTCACCCGCAACCGTGTCCACCGCCCCGCGTTCCACCGGGCTGAACGTGCCAATCGCCGCACGAATTTCCCTGGCGTCCAGCACCAGGTCATCGCTCAGCAACGCCGCGCGCTCCAGCACGTTGCGCAGCTCGCGGATATTTCCCGGCCACGCATGTTGCGCCAACAGCGCCAGGGCTTCTCGGTCCAGCTCATGCTGGCTGCGCAGGTCTTCGAGGATCGCTTCGCTCAGCGCCGGGATATCCTCCAGCCGCTCACGCAGCGGCGGCACCCGGATCGGCAGCACATTCAGGCGGTAATACAAGTCCGCGCGAAACTCACCGCGCTTGATCGCCGCTTCCAGGTCCATGGAGGTGGCCGCGATCACCCGCACATCGCTGTGCAGCATCTCGTTGGAACCCACCGGTTCGAATTCCTTTTCCTGCAACACCCGCAGCAGTTTGCTTTGCAGCGGCAGCGGCATATCGCCGATTTCATCGAGGAACAGCGTACCGCCCTGGGCAATCTGGAATTTACCCGGACGGCCCTTGCGATCGGCGCCTGTAAAGGCGCCCGGCGCGGTGCCGAAGAATTCTGCTTCCAGCAGGTCATGGGGAATCGCCGCGCTGTTGATGCTGACAAAGGCCTTGTGCGCACGCGGTGAGGCGCCGTGGATCGCCTGGGCCAGCAGCTCTTTGCCGGTGCCGGTTTCGCCGAGCAGCAGCACCGGCGATTCGGCGCTTGCGCTGCGCCGTGCACGGCGTTTGACTTCCAGGCTGGCGGCGCTGGTGCCGATAAAATGCGCGAAGTTGTACTTGCTCTGGCGTGAGCGCAGCAACGAGCGGGTGGAGGCCAGTTCCTGCTGCATGCTCAGGTAGCGTTCGATCAGCGGCGACAGGTTACGCAGCTCATCGAACAAGGCAAAACCAATCGCCCCGATCACCGCCCCGGCATCGTTGTGGATCGGCAGGCGCATCACCACCAACGGGCCTTTGGGGGTGTCCTGAATGTCCAGCAGAATCGGCCGGTCGGTGCGTACCACCTGGCGCAACAGGCTGTTGGAAATCACCCGCTCGCACGGCTGGCCGATGGCCTCATCGGCACTCTTGAGGCCGAAGCGCTTGGCGTAGCGCTCGTTCATCCAGACGATATTGGCGTCGCGGTCGACAATCACCGTGCCTTCGCTGGACTGCTCAATGATCTCGAACAGCGACTGGATCGCCAGGCCGCGAACCTGTTGGTAATCCGTCAGGCTGGTACTCATGACGACAGCCCGCCGGCCGCCGCCAGGAGTTCTTTGGTATACGGGTGCTGCGGCGCTTCGAAAACGTCATGGCTCGGCCCGCGTTCCACCACCTTGCCGTCCTTGATCACGATCATGTCATGGGCCATGGCGCGCACCACGGCGAGGTCATGGCTGATAAACAGGTAGGTCAGGCCGTACTTCTCCTGCAACTCACGCAACAACGCTACGACCTGCTTCTGCACGGTGCGGTCGAGGGCGGAGGTGGGTTCGTCCAACAGCATCAACGCCGGCTTGAGCACCAGCGCACGGGCGATGGCGATGCGTTGGCGCTGGCCGCCGGAGAATTCATGGGGGAAGCGATGGCGGCTGGCGGGGTCGAGGCCCACGTCCTTGAGCACCTGGATCACTTGCGCATCGCGGTCGGCCAGGCTGCACGGCGCATGCACTTCCAGGCCTTCGCTGATGATCTGCTGCACCGACATGCGCGGGCTGAGGCTGCCATACGGGTCCTGGAACACCACCTGCATCTGTTTGCGCCACGGGCGCATCTGCTTGTGGTTGAGCGGGTCGAGGGCCTCGCCCTGGAAGCGGATGCTGCCGGTGGAGTCCAGCAGGCGCAGGATCGCCTGGCCGAGAGTGGATTTGCCCGAACCGGACTCGCCGACAATCCCCAGGGTCTTGCCGCGCTGCACGCTGAGGCTGATGCCATCCACCGCGCGCAGGTAGGTCTTGCGCCGGAACAGGCCGCCGCCAAGGGGGAATTGCACGCTCAGGTCGTCCACCTCCAGCACGGTCTCCCGTGGGTCGCTGCACAGCACATCGCCGGATGGCTCGGCGTCCAGTAACAGGCGGCTGTAGGGATGTTGTGGTGCCGTGAACAAGGTCTCGCAGCCGGCCTGCTCGACAATCTCGCCGGCATGCATCACGCATACGCGTTGGGCAATGCTGCGCACCAGGTTGAGGTCATGGCTGATCAGCAGCAGCGACATGCCCAGGCGGTGTTGCAGGGATTTGAGCAGCAGCAGGATCTTGCGTTGCACGGTCACGTCGAGGGCGGTGGTGGGCTCGTCGGCAATCAACAGCTCCGGCTCACAGGCCAGGGCCATGGCGATCATCACCCGCTGGCGCTGGCCCCCGGAGAGTTGGTGCGGATAAGCCTTGAGGCGTTCCTGGGGTTTCTGAATACCCACCAGTTCGAGTAACTCAAGGATGCGTGCCTGCGCCGCCTTGCCGCCCATGCCCTTATGCAGCAGCAAGGTTTCGCCGATCTGTTTTTCGATGCTGTGCAGCGGGTTGAGGGAGGTCATCGGCTCCTGGAAGATCATCGCAATGCGGTTGCCGCGCAGTTTCTGCAAGGTCGACGCCGAGGCGCCGATCAGTTCCTGGCCGCGATACTTCACGGAGCCGCGGGTGTCGGTACCGGCCTCGGGCAGCAGTTGCAAGATTGAGTGGGCGGTCACCGACTTGCCGGAGCCGGATTCGCCCACCAGCGCCAGGCACTCGCCGGGGCGGACGTCCAGGCTCAGGTTGCGCACCACGGTCTGGCCGCTGAACGCGACGCTGAGGTCGCGGATTTCGATCAGGTTCATACGCAATCACTCATGAGCGTGGGTCGAAGGCATCGCGTAATGCCTCGCCGATAAAGACCAGCAGCGACAGGATCAGCGCCAAGGTGAAAAACGCCGTCAGGCCCAGCCACGGCGCTTGCAGGTTCTGCTTGCCCTGGGCAATCAACTCGCCCAGTGACGCACTGCCCGCAGGCATGCCGAAACCGAGGAAATCCAGGGCGCTCAGGGTGGAAATCGCCCCGGTGAGGATAAACGGCAAGTAGCTCAAGGTGGCGGTCATGGCGTTGGGCAGGATGTGCCGACGAATGATCTTGCCGTCGCCCAGGCCCAGCGCCCGTGCGGCCTTGACGTACTCCAGGTTGCGCCCACGCAGGAACTCGGCGCGCACCACATCCACCAGGGCCAGCCAGGAAAACAGCGCCATGATCCCCAGCAACCACCAGAAGTTCGGCTCGACAAACCCCGACAGGATGATCAGCAGGTACAGCACCGGCAGCCCGGACCACACTTCAAGGATGCGTTGGCCGAGCAGATCCACCCAGCCGCCGTAATAGCCTTGCAAGGCCCCGGCGGCGATGCCGATGGCGGCGCTGATGGTGGTGAGCGCCAGGGCAAACAGGATCGACACCCGCGCGCCGAAGATCACCCGCGCCAACACATCCCGTGACTGGTCATCGGTGCCCAGCCAGTTCACCGTCGAGGGCGGGCTGGGGGCCGGGCGGGTCAGTTCGTAGTTGGGTGTGTCGTCGCTGAACGGGATCGGCGGGAACAGCATCCAGCCGCCGTCCTGCTTGATCAGCTTTTGCACGTAGTCACTGCGGTAATCGGCCTGGAACGGCAGTTGCCCGCCGAACTGCTGCTCGGTGTAGCGCTTGAACGCCGGGAAATACAGCTCGTGCTTGTAGCTGAGCACCAAGGGCTTGTCGTTGGCGATCAACTCGCCGCCCAGGGTCAGGATAAAGAGGCCGATAAACAGCCACAGCGACCACCAGCCGCGACGGTTTTTCTTGAACCTTTCGAAACGCCGACGGGCCACGGGAGACAGGTTAAGCATCAGGCGTTCCTCGCGGCGAAGTCGATACGCGGGTCCACCAGGGTGTAGCAGAGGTCGCCGATCAGTTTTATCAGCAGGCCAAACAAGGTAAAGATAAACAGCGAGCCAAACACCACCGGGTAGTCCCGGGACACGGCGGCTTCGTAGCTCATGCGTCCGAGGCCATCGAGGGAAAAGATCACCTCGATCAACAGCGAACCGGCAAAGAACACGCTGATGAACGCCTGGGGAATCCCCGAGATCACCAGCAGCATGGCGTTGCGAAACACATGGCCGTACAGCACCCGCCGTTCGCTCAAGCCTTTGGCGCGGGCGGTCACGACGTACTGGCGCGTGATTTCATTGAGGAACGAGTTTTTGGTCAGGATGGTCAGGGTGGCGAACCCGCCGATCACCAGCGCGCTGACCGGCAGTACCAGGTGCCAGAAGTAGTCGGCGATCTTGCCCACGGTGCTCAGCTCGGCGAAGTTTTCCGAGACCAGCCCGCGCACCGGGAACCAGTTCAATGAAGTGCCTCCAGCGAACACCACGATCAGGAACATCGCGAACAGGAACGCCGGCATCGCGTAGCCAATCACAATGGCGGTGCTGCTCCACACATCAAAACTGCTGCCATGGCGCACCGCCTTGCGAATGCCTAGGGGGATCGACACCAGGTAGGTGATCAGCGTAGCCCAGAGGCCGAGGGAAATGGTGACCGGCATCTTTTCCAGGATCAGGTCGATCACGGTGGCGCCGCGAAAGAAGCTGTTGCCGAAATCCAGTTGGGCGTAGCTCTTGAGCATCAGCCACAGGCGTTCCGGCGCGGGCTTGTCGAAGCCGTATTGTTTTTCGATGTCCTTGATCAGTTTCGGGTCCAGGCCACGGCTGGCGCGGGAGCCGCTGCTGACACCGTCGCCGGATGAGCCGCCGACCGCGCCGCCGCCGATGCCCTGCAAGTGAGCGATGGCTTGTTCCACCGGCCCGCCGGGGGCGGCCTGGACGATCACGAAATTCACCAGCAGGATGATCACCAGCGTCGGGATGATCAGCAGCAGGCGCCTCACGATATAGGCAAACATCAGCGAGCTCCTGCGCGTTTTTTCAATTCGGCATTCATTTGTTCATTTGTCAGCGGGGTAGGGCTGATTTCCCACCAGGTTTCCAGGGCTTCATCATTCCTGGCCTCGATGGCCGGGCGGCCGAAGCGGTTCCACCAAGCGGCGGAGGTGCCGGGCGGGTAGTAATTGGGGATCCACAGGTAATTCCATTGCAGCACCCGGTCCAGGGCATGGGCATAGGTAAGCATCTGCGCCTGGGTGTCGGCCTTGACCAGGCCCTTGATCAGGCTGTCGACGGCTGGGTCCTTGAGCACCATGTAGTTGTTGGCGCCCGGATCGAACGCGGCGGTCGAGCCGAAGTAGTTGTACAGCTCCATGCCGGGCGACGTGGTCACCGGGAAGCCGGTGACGATCATGTCGTAGTCGCGGGCCATCAAGCGGTTGACGTATTGCGAAGAATCGATGCGGCGGATATTCAGGGTGATGCCGATCTGCGCCAGGTTGCGTTTGTACGGCAACAGTAGGCGTTCCAGCCCGTTCTGGGCATTGAGGAAGGTGAACGCCAGCGGCTCGCCCTCGGCGTTGACCAGTTTGTCGCCGTCTGGCTTCCAGCCGGCGTCTTCCAGCAGCGCCAGGGCTTGCAGCTGCTTGTCACGGATCATGCCGCTGCCATCGGTGACCGGCGCCTTGAACACCTGGGTGAACACCTCGTCGGGAATCTGCCCGCGCAAGGGTTCGAGAATCGCCAGTTCTTCCGGGGTGGGCAGCTGGGTGGCGGCCAACGGGCTATTGGAGAAGTAGCTTTGCTGGCGGATGTACACGTTGCGCATCATCTGCCGGTTGGCCCATTCGAAGTCCCACAGCATCGCCAGGGCCTGGCGCACGCGACGGTCCTTGAACATTGGTTTTTGCACATTGAACACATAACCCTGGGCCGGTTGCGGCATGTCCTTGGCCAAGTGCGCGCGTTGCAGGCGGCCATCGTCCAGGGCCGGGCCGTTGTAGCCGATGGAATAGCCGGTGGCGGAAAACTCACGGTTGAAGTCGTAGGCGCCCCCACGCAATACCTGGCGGGCCACTTCGGTGTCGCCGAAGTACTCCAGGCTCAGGTGATCGAAGTTGTACAGGCCGCGGCTGACGGGCAGGTCCTTGCCCCACCAGTCGGGGTCGCGGGTAAAGGTGATGGTGCTGCCCGAGTCGATCTTGCCGACCTTGTACGGGCCGCTGCCCAGGGGGGCTTCGTAGCCACCGCCGTTGGCGAAGTCGCGGGTCTTCCACCAGTGCTCGGGGAACACCGGCAGGGTGGCGATATCCAGGGGCAGGGTGCGGTTTTCGTTGCTGGAAAAATCAAAACGGACCTGGCGCGGGCCTTCGACTTCGACGTGCTTGACGTCAGCGAACAACGTGCGAAAGCGCAGGCTGCCTTGGGTCATCAGCAGGTTGAAGCTGTAGCGCACATCCTCGGCGGTGATCGGCTTGCCATCGGCAAAACGCGCCTTGGGGTTGAGGAAGAAACGCAGGGACAGGCCGTCGTCCGCGCGGTCCATCTTCTCCGCAACCAGGCCATACACCGTATAGGGTTCGTCCAGGGAGCGCAGGGCCAGGGGCGCATACAGCCAGCCGTCGACCTGGGAGACGCCGATGCCTTTGTCGATATACGGCAGCACATGGTCGAAACGTCCGATTTCAATCGCCGAGCGTCGCAGGCTGCCACCCTTGGGGGCGTTGGGGTTGGCGTAGTCGAAATGGCTGAAACCGGCGGGATACTTGGCCGGCTCGCCGTACACGGTCATTGACGGTTGGGGCGCCGCGATCACGGCGGTGCTGGCCAGCAGCAGGGCCAGGGAGGTACTGAGCAGTCTGGAAAAAGCCAATCGCATTGTCAGCCTTGAACGCCGGGTGAAGAAGAATAAGGATTTGTACGCTAACAGCATCAGCGTCGCCAGTCGTCACATGCACAACGGCCCACCAAAAGGCGGGCCGTTGTTTCAAGCAGCAGCGCGGACGGGATCAGTCCTGGCGGCTGGTGACTTCCAGCAGGTGGTAGCCGAACTGGGTTTTCACCGGGCCTTGCACGGTGTTGACCGGGGCGCTGAAGACGACGGTGTCGAATTCTTTAACCATCTGGCCTGGACCGAACGAACCCAGGTCACCGCCCTGGCGGCTGGATGGGCAGCTGGAGTTGGCTTTGGCGATTTCTGCGAAATCGGCGCCGCCTTCGATTTGGGCCTTGAGTTCGTTGCACTTGTCTTCAGTGGCAACAAGGATGTGACGGGCGGTGGCTTTGGCCATGGGGATTAACTCCTTGAGTAAAAACGGTGAGCGTACCGGATTCAGGCGGTTATTTCCTGGCAAAGTTCCGCTGGGTTTCTGGTTGGTGCGTTGAGCTTGGGTATTGGCGTGATGGAGTGAGATCCAGAGCAGACTGATATCTGCCTGATGCATAGAGATCAAATGTGGGAGGGGCGGTGCGACGATTCGACTTGCTCCCGATGGCGGCATGACAGCCGACCAGGATGTTGGATCAGACCGAGTACATATCCGTTGCTGCGGTAACTGCCACTTAGGGTTCCGCCCTTACGGCGGGTCACTTTTGGAAAAGAGCCGGAATGCCGGCCCAGCCCAAAGTAACCAAAAGGGCTCTTGCCCCAACACTCGGCACCTCGCCTAGGCTCGGTGTGCCCGAACGCAGGCTTGAATCCGTGGCTAACCCGGCGTCCTGCCGGGTTAGCCACGGATTCAAGCCTGCGTTCGGCCAGCGTGTTTGATGGGGCGCCTGAGATCAAGATCAAGAGCCAGAGCCAGAGCAACAGCAGTGTTACGTCTGACATTACCTAAGTCATCTGATGTCCGGTCGAATAAGCCCCCATCAATTCAAGACAATGTAGTCATTCTGCTGAATGATCGGCCGATGGTCACCTTGCACCAGGTGCAGGTAGCGGCCGTCCACCAGGTCGATGGGCAGGCAGTCGTCGATATCCATCACGCCGTCGGTGTGGGCCTGGGACCAGTGGCGCAACATTTGTTGCTTGCCCTTGCGGGTTGCCTCCTGTTTGTTGCGGGCGACCACCAGCAGGTAGTGGTGGGCTTCGCCAAAGCTGTTGGTTTCATAGCCGCCAAGGTTGATGAAGTACAGGTGATGGGCGTCGGCAGCGGGGGCCAGTTGGCTGAGTTCGACCTTCCAGCCGTCGACGCCATCCACCGCCATCCACGAATCAATATGCACACCCTTGGGGCTGCCAAACCAGCCCTCGCGCAATTGCGGGTAGGTGCCTTCCAGCGTGTCCGCTACGGCGAACACCACATCGTGAACTTCAATTCTTGCCCGTGGGTGCTTGCCCCCGAGCATCACGACAAACAGCATTGCAGGTCCTTCCTGGCGACTTGGCAAAGGGTAACCATACTTCGATTGAACCCTTTTGTCCGGGCAATGCCACACTGTTAATCCGCGAATTCATCAGGAGGTTGTCATGCGCACCATTGATCTGGCGGGCGTTCCCGTCCCTGTCATCGGCCAGGGAACCTGGCGCATGGGCGAAGACCCAGACCGGCGCCGCGCCGAAGTTGCGGCATTGCAACTGGGGATCGACGAGGGCATGACTTTGATCGATACCGCCGAGATGTATGGCGAGGGTGGCGCCGAGGAGGTCGTGGGCGAAGCCATCAGCGGCAGGCGCGACCAGGTGTTCCTGGTGAGCAAGGTCTACCCGCACAACGCCAGCCACAAGGGCGTGCCCCGTGCGTGTGAAGCCAGCCTCCAGCGCCTGGGCACGGACTACATTGATCTGTATCTGTTGCACTGGCGTGGCCAGTACCCGCTTGAAGAAACCGTCGAAGCGTTCGAGCGCCTGCGTGAGGCGGGCAAGATCGGCCGCTGGGGCGTCTCCAATTTCGATGTGGCCGACCTGCAGGAACTCGCATCCCCGGCCTGCGCGACCAATCAGGTGCTGTACAACATCGAAGAGCGCGGGATCGAATTCGACCTGTTGCCCTGGTGGCAACAACACCATTTGCCGCTGATGGCGTACTGCCCGATTGCCCAGGGTGGGGCGTTGCTGTCCAGCCAGACCCTTAAGCAGATCGCCCGCCGCCACGAGGTCACGCCCGCCCAGGTCGCCCTGGCCTGGGTGCTGCGCCAGGACGGTGTGATCGCCATCCCCAAGGCGGTCACCCCGGAGCATGTACGGCTTAATGCGGCCGCCGCCAAGGTGCTGCTGGATGAGCACGACCTGGATGCCATCGATCGGGTGTTCGGAGCACCCAAGCGCAAGCATCCCTTGGCGATGGTGTAGCTGCTTGGCAGAAACGGTGCCATCCCTGGCACCCGTTCCTGCACAGGTCCGACTTAACCCGCTACCGGGCTGCGCCAGTCATCCGATCCGGATGTGCCGGACACTTCGTGGGTCCATACGATCTTGCGATAGGTGAAATACACATCCTCCAGGTGAGTGAAGTGGGCATTGTCCGGGTCCTGGCAATTGGGCATGCGGGATTGGATGTCCACGAGCGTCGCGCCCTCCAGTTCAATCGTGAAGTAGTGCTCCTGGGTGCCGGCCGATGATGTTCGGAACCACTCCAGTCGGCATTTGACCTCTTCACCGCTGGTCAATGCGCTGAACAGCAAGGGCGATGACTTATCGAAGACCTTGCTGATCATCAACGGCTTGTGGACCCTCTGGCCCGTCGGCTGACCCGACTGCGGGTCGCGGGGGATGATCACCTGATGAGCAAAGGCCTGGACCAGAATCTGGTCTTCATGGCCTTCCTGATAAATGTTGCCTACCGAGTCCTGGGTAAAAGTGCCTGCCGTAATCAAACCTTGTTTGACACCGGTGATGGAAAGATACGCGGGTGTTGGCATGACGGGTTTCCTTGCCTGATTGATGAGGTCGTTCCAACCGGTAATGGTGCCGGTCGGGCAACTCTCATTAACAAGAAGCGTGCCCGAAAGTATCAGTCCCAATAAAAACAGTGGGTCCGGCGGTCAGTGGGGTGGTTTTTTGATTGGAAGTGCATGATTTAATCGAATATATGCAGAATACGTTGCGCATAAGTGCGCATTTAGTTGCTCATGGAGTTTGGTTTGTTGGTATTGGGCTTGGCAAGGATATTCGGAAACAGATGAGGGTTTAACTGCGCAAAACCCTGCGCAGGCCTTGAATTGCAGTGATTGTAGGAAATTACTTAAGTGTCGAGGCGCTGCTTGTTGAATGCTGTTTGCATGGCTAAGGTTTACGAACTTTGCGGTGGCGCTGGCGAAGATTGGATGGCGCTTTGATATATGGTTTAAATGTTAATGCTTTGAACTTTTTGTTTTGGGTAATTGTGCCGAATGTCTTATTCAGAAAAACTCTATAACGATTACCTTGAACTTGCACGGTCGCCCTGCACGCGGACGAGTTTTGCCGGCAGCGATATGCGCTATTCAAGTGAGTATGAAGTTCTGGAGTTCGAATTGGGCAAGGCGCAATCGATTCATGCGGGCGTCCAGACCGACTGGCAGAAGGTCCTGGAAATCGGCGAGTACCTGTTGCGTCAACAATCCAAGGATCTGCGGGTCGTCGTCTGGCTGACCTGGGCATTGTATCAACGGGAATCCTTTCCAGGGCTGTTGGCCGGCCTTGGGTTATTGCGCTATCTCTGTGAGCATCATTGGTCTGCGGTCTATCCCGAAAAACCGCGTACTCGTGGCGCAGCCTTCAGTTGGCTGGCGGGGCGCCTCGAGTCCCTCTTCGCGCAAAGCCCGTCGCTGCAGGGTCAGCAGCCCTTGTTCGAATCCGTGCTTGAACATCTGGTGTGTCTCGATAAGTGCTGTGTCGAGCGCCTGGAAGATAACGCGCCGCTGTTCCTGCCGATTCGCAGGCAACTGGCCCAGCGGTTGGAGCGTGTTGCGCAAGACGATTCTCCGGTCGCGAGCTTGGGCGATATTGCCGGGCAGGGGCAGGTCAAGCAGGTGACCACCCTGTTGCAGAATGCCGAGGTTGTGGTGGGCACCGAGAAAGATGCCCACAAGTTGCTGCGCGCCTTACAGGATCAGGCCCGTCCTTTGTGTGCCTGGTGGTTGCGCCAGAACGCCGCTGACCTGCGCGCACTGCGCCTGAATCGCGCGCTGACCTGGCTGACCCTCGTCAGCTACCCGGACGCTGACAGCGAACGGATCACCACCTTGCGCGGGCCTGCACCCGAAAAACTCAAGCGTTACCAGGAGCGGCTTGCCCAAGGCCATTACACCGACTTGATGCTCGAACTCGAGGCCAGTCTCGCCGGTGCGCTGTTCTGGTTTGACGGGTTGTACATGGTCTGGCAGTGCCTGGAAGCGCTGCAGGCCGACCTGGCCATGACTGAGTTGGAAGTGAACTTCGCCCTGTTGCTGCAGCGCCTGCCCAACCTGCCCGAGTTTCGTTTTCACGATGGTGCTCCCTTTGCCGATGTCCCCACGCGCAACTGGATCGCGCAGCAGGTTGCCCGTCATCTGCAGTTGCCCGAATCACTGACAGTGGTGGATGCCGATGCCGAGCCTTGGGAGGCGGCCTTGCAAGCGGCACGACTGCGGCTGCGCAAGGACGGGCTCAAGGCGGCCGTCCATGAACTCAAGCAGGGCATGCATGCCGCTCACAGCGATCGTGCCCGTTTTCATTGGCGACTTGCGCAGGCGCGTCTATGTGGGCAGGCGGGCAAACACGAGTTGGCGAAGATCCAGCTCGAACATCTGGAAAACGAGCTGCAACGCAGGGGCCTGGAACACTGGGAGCCGGAGTTGGCCTTGCAAGTGACCCAACTGCTTCATCGTTGCTGTGACTTGTTGCCACAAAACCAGGCCGTGCGCGAGCGTAAGGAAGACACCCATCGCAGGCTATGCCTCTTCGATCTTGAAGCGGTACTTGAATAGGCTTTCGAGCCACTTGGAAAAGGAGAAACACAATGGCCAAAGAAGGTTCGGTAGCGCCCAGGGAACGTATCAATATCACCTTCAAGCCCGCCATCGGTGGGGCGCAGGATGAAGTCGAACTGCCGTTGAAGCTGCTGGTGCTGGGTGACTTCACCCAGCGTGAGGATGTACGCAAGCTTGAAGACCGCAAGCCCATTGCCATCGACAAGAACACCCTTGATGACGTGCTGGCCAAGCAAGCGCTAAGCCTGACGCTGAACGTACCCAATCGCCTGCAGGAGTGTGCTGAGGTCGAGGAGCTGGCCATTGAGGTGCGTATCAATGCCATGAAGGATTTCAATCCCGCGAACCTGGTGGAGCAGATACCCGAATTGCACAAGCTGATGGCATTGCGTGAAGCACTCATGGCTCTCAAAGGACCGCTGGGCAATACACCAAGCTTTCGCAAAGCCATTGAGCACGCCCTGGCGGATGACGAGTCCCGCGCCCGGGTATTGGCCGAGTTGGAACTGGGCAGCCACACCGCCTGACATTTTCAGTAAAAGGACACTGACCGCATGACCACCCAACAGAATCCGATACCGGAACACACCAGTGAGGATTACAGCATCCTCGACAACATCATTGCCCAGACACTGCTGAGTGCGGATGACGAGGCCTATGCCATCGCCAAGCGGGGTGTCTCGGCGTTTATCGAGGAGTTGATCAAACCACAGAACCACGGCGAGCCCGTCAAGAAGCGCCTGGTCGACCGAATGATTGCCGAGATCGATACGAAGCTCAGCCAGCAAATGGATGAAATTTTGCACCACCCGGAGTTCCAGGCCCTGGAAGCTTCCTGGAAAGGTTTGCAATTGCTGGTCGACCGCACCAATTTTCGTGAAAACATCAAGATCGAACTGTTGAACGTCTCCCGGCAAGACTTGCTGGATGATTTCGAAGACTCACCGGAAATGACTCAATCCGGGTTGTACAAACATGTCTACAGCGCTGAGTACGGTCAATTTGGTGGTCAGCCTGTGGGCGCGATCATTGCCAATTACTTCCTGTCCCCCAGCGCGCCCGATGTGAAACTGATGCAATACGCTTCAAGTGTCGCGTGCATGGCGCACGCGCCTTTTATTGCCGCAGCCGGGCCGGCGTTCTTCGGCCTGGAAAGCTTCACGGGACTGCCTGACCTCAAGGATCTCAAGGACCATTTCGAAGGGCCGCAATTTGCCAAATGGCAAAGCTTTCGCCAGAGCGAAGATGCGCGTTATATCGGTCTGACCGTGCCGCGCTTCCTGCTCCGTACGCCCTATGATCCCCTTGAGTGTCCTGTCAAGACCTTTGCCTACCAGGAAAACGTGGTGAGCAGCCACGAGCATTACCTGTGGGGCAATACCGCCTATGCCTTCGCCACACGCCTGACCGAAAGCTTCGCGCGGTTCCGCTGGTGCCCGAACATCATCGGTCCGCAAAGCGGAGGGGCCGTGGAAGACTTGCCGTTGCATCACTTCCATAGCATGGGCGAAATCGAGACCAAGATCCCCACCGAAGTGTTGGTGTCCGATCGCCGCGAATACGAACTTGCGCAAGAGGGCTTCATTGCCTTGACGATGCGCAAGGGCAGTGACAATGCCGCGTTTTTTTCCGCCAGTTCGGTGCAGAAGCCCAAACAGTTCGGCATCAGCGCAGAGGGCAAGGACGCCGAGCTGAACTATCGCCTGGGGACCCAGTTGCCCTACATGATGGTGGTCAACAGGCTGGCCCATTACCTGAAGGTATTGCAGCGTGAACAGTTGGGTTCGTGGAAAGAGCGCACAGACCTCGAGCTGGAGCTCAACAAGTGGATTCGCCAGTACGTCGCCGACCAGGAAAACCCCAGTGCCGAAGTGCGTGGGCGGCGTCCGCTGCGAGCGGCCCGCATCGTTGTCAGTGACGTAGATGGCGAGCCTGGCTGGTACCGCGTCAACCTGAGTGTGCGACCGCACTTCAAGTACATGGGGGCGGACTTCACTTTGTCTCTGGTTGGCAAGCTCGACAAAGAATGAAAGAAGGTCAGGGGATGCCCCACAAACATAGCCTTTTCGAGCGCCTCGAACGCCCGGCGGCCGCACATGCCTGTGGCGTGACGTCCATTGCCAGCCACCTGGGGAAAATGCTCAGTATCCGTGCGGGCAGTGTTCAGACATTGCCGGACTACGGCTTGCCCGATCTTAATGATATGAACCAGAGCCTGCATGAGTCATTGAGCCAGTCGCGCTTGTTGATCGAGCGATTCATACGGGCCTACGAGCCACGATTGAAGCAGGTGCAGGTTACTGCATTGCCGCGCGATCACGACCCTCTGGCCCAGGCGTTCTCCATTGAGGCCACGCTGATGGTGGCGGGTGTCAAGCAGCCCGTGGTGTTCGTTGCGCGACTATGCGAGCCCGGACGAGTCGAGGTTTTGCCGGATGTCCTTTAATCGTTATTACCAGAGCGAGCTGAGTGCGTTGCGTCAACTCGGGCGGCGTTTCTCCGAACGTAACCCTGCGCTCGCGCCGTTTCTTGCCGACCCAGGGCAGGACCCGGATGTGGAACGGTTGTTGGAGGGCTTCGCGTTTCTCACCGGTCGCTTGCGCCAGAAACTGGATGATGAGCTGCCTGAGCTGACTCATTCCTTGATGCATTTGCTGTGGCCCAACTACATGCGGCCGATGCCCGCCTTCAGCATCTTGCAGTTTGATCCGTTGAAGCACGTCGGCCCTGGGGTGATGGTCGCGCGGGATACCCCGGTCGAAAGTGCTGCCCTCAAGGGTGAGCGTTGTCGCTTCCGTACCTGTTACGCCACGCAAGTCCTGCCGCTGCAACTGAGCGCTCTGGAATACAGCCTCCAGGGCGAGGTTGCGCTGTTGAGCCTGCACCTGGACATGAGTGTCGGGGGCAACTTCAGTGAATGGACGTTCGATCAACTACGTCTGCACCTGGCGGGTGATCGCTGCATCAGCCAAGGGCTGTACCTGAGCCTGTTGCGTCATCTCGAGGGTATCGAGTTGCTACCTTTGGGCCGCGATGGCTTGCCGGTCAGTGGGGAGGATGGGCAACCCCTCTCGTTGCGATTGGGCGCCGACCGGGTACGCCCGGTGGGATTCAGCGAGGAGCAGGCGTTGATTCCGTATCCAATGAATACCTTTCGTGGATATCGTCATTTGCAGGAGTACTTTGCCTTTCCTGACAAGTACCTGTTTGTCGACGTGGTGGGCCTGGATGTACTGCACGGTTTGCCCCATGAGCTGCTCAAGCAGGTGTGTGCGGTGGTGCTGCGTTTCAAACTGCGTAACCCATGGCGTGATCCCCATCACCCCACCCTGGACAACGTGAAGCTGTACTGCACGCCCATCGCCAATTTGTTCAAACATGACGCCGTGCCGATCCGCCTGGACGGCAAGCAGGACGAATACCTGGTGATACCGGGGGAATACTCACGGGAAAACGCCTGTGTATTTTCCGTGGACAGTGTCACGGGTTGGCGCCCCGGCGGGTCGGGATATCGGACCTACGTACCGTTTGAGTCCTTCGAGCATGACAGCGATGACGCACTGTCGGCGGCCTCCGCCAGCTACAGCATTCGCCAACATGCATCGGCACAGCACGCGGGCCTCGATACCTGGCTAGGGTTTTCCAATGCTCCGGAGCATGGCCCGGAAACCCTGTCGATCGAGCTGACGTGTACCAACCACGACCTGCCTCGGCTGCTTCAGATCGGGGAGATCAACCAACCTTGCGAGCAGACACCGGAAGGGTTGTCGTTTCGTAATATCTGCATGCCGACCGCGAGCTATTCGCCCCCCCTGGAGCAGGACTTTCTCTGGCGGCTCATCAGCAACATGTCGCTCAACTACCTGTCATTGACCGACATCAATGCCTTGAAGGTCATTCTCGAAACCTACGACCTGCCGCGCTACCACGACCGACAGGCGCAGAAAGTCAGTGAGCGAAAGCTTGGCGCATTGCGATCCATCAGGCACTCGGCTGTCGACCGACTGCACCGTGGCTTGCCGTTCAGGGGCTTACGAATCGACCTGACGATTGATCCACAAGGTTTTCTTGGCCAGGGCGAGGTGTTTGTGTTCGCGTCGGTACTCAACGAATTCTTCGCGCTTTACGCCAGCCTTAATACCTATCACGAATTGCGAGTCATCAGCACACAAGGAGACGTGTACCTATGGCCACCCCGGATGGGCCAGCAGCCCCTGCTTTGACGGCACTGTCCAGCGTCATCCGCGAATACTCGCTGTTCCAGGCGGTTTTGCAGGTGATCAGGCGTTTGCGCGATGCTCATCCGATGCTGGATGACGACGCGCTGTATGACTTGTTGGAGTTTCAGGCCAACCCAGGTCTTGGTTTCCCCGGTCACGATATTGAGCGGGTGGAGTTTTTTGTTGAACACGGTCAATTGCGCGCGCGTCTTTGCCTCAACGTGTTGGGGCTGTGCGGCGCTTGTTCGCCATTGCCGGCGTTTTATGGCGAACAAGCGATTGTTGACGGTGCGGGCGGCAAGGCTACCCGGGACTTCCTCGACCTGTTTCATCATCGGTTACAACGGCTGATGCTGCCGATCTGGCGCAAGTACCGGTACCGGGCGTTTTTTCAGGCTGGCGCCCGGGATGTCTTTTCCGAGCAGATGTTTGCCTTGATCGGGTTGAAGGGCAAGCACCTCCGCGCGACTACCCAATTGAACTGCAAACGGCTATTGCCCTACCTGGGGTTACTCAGCCTGCGAGCCCATTCGGCAGCCTTGATCGAGACGGTGCTGCGTTACTACTTCAAGCACACCCGCTTGTTCGTCGAGCAGTGGGTAGAACGCTCGGTGGTCATTGCCGTCCCCCAGCAAAATCGGCTGGGTGCCACCAACAGTGTGCTCGGTCATGACCAGGTGCTGGGTAGTCGGGTCACTGACCGCAGCGGCAAGTTCAGGGTGCATGTGCAGGGCCTGGGCTGGCAGCGTTTTCATGAGTTTTTACCCACGGGTGGGGACTATCCGTTGCTGTGCGCATTGCTACGGCTGACGGCACGCGACCCTCTGGCCTATGACCTGCGCCTGGTACTGCTCAAGGAGGAAATCAGGCCATTGCACATCGGCGAACACAACGTCTGCCGCCTCGGCTGGACAACTTGGCTGGCGCATGGGTGTGCCGACGGTGTGGTCATTGTGACCAGCAATGCTGATTAGGGATGAATGATTATGATGAATGTGGACCTGCAACAACTTATCCAGACATTGGCTCCCCAGGCGCGCCGAGACCTTGAACGCTCGGCGGAACGTTGCGTGGCACGCGGCGGCAGGGAAGTGTTGGTGGAGGACCTGCTGCTGACCCTGCTGGAATACCCGCACGGCATTCTGGTGCGGGCGTTGGTGGATGCGGGTGTGGAGCCAGGCGAGCTGCAGGCGGCCCTGCATCCCCAAGCTGGCACGAGTGCCTCGCGTAATCCCGTGTTTACCCAGGCCCTGGTGCAATGGCTGCAGCAAGCCCTGATGTTGGCCCGCCTGGAGCTGCGGCAGGCGGACGTTGATCACGGCGCTCTGTTACTGGCGCTGTTGCGTCATCCGTTACAACACGCCGGCAGTGGTTATCAGGCGGTACTGAACCGGTTGGATGCACAGCGTGTGTGCAGTTATTTGTTGAGCCTGGCGCCTGAGGTCGACCCTGTGTCGAGCAGCGATGCGTTGCTGGCGCGCTTTACCCATGACTTGACCCGTCAGGCCCGGGAAGGCGGTATCGACCCGGTGTTGTGTCGCGATGCCGAAATTCGCCAATTGATCGACATACTTGTGCGCAGGCGCAAGAACAATCCGATCCTGGTTGGCGAAGCCGGGGTGGGTAAAACCGCCGTGGTTGAAGGGCTTGCCCTGCGTATCGCCAGCGCAGAGGTGCCGGAGCCGCTCAAACACGTACAGGTGTTGACCCTGGATATGGGCCTGCTTCAGGCCGGCACGGGGATCAAGGGGGAATTCGAACGGCGCCTCAAAGGCGTGATTGATGAAGTCAACGCCTCACCAACACCGGTGATCCTGTTTATCGACGAGGCGCATACATTGGTGGGCGCGGGCGCCCAGGCAGGTGGGTCCGATGCTGCCAATCTGCTCAAGCCCGCCCTGGCCCGTGGCGAGTTACGCACCATCGCCGCCACCACTTGGTCGGAATATAAGAAGTACTTCGAAAAAGACCCGGCATTGGCGCGGCGTTTCCAGCCTGTGCAGGTCGGCGAGCCCAGTGTTGAGCAGGCGGTTTCGATCCTGCGCGGCCTGGTTCCGGCGTATGAGCGCAGCCATGGCGTGTATGTGCGGGATGATGCCATTGTCACGGCAGCCCACATGAGCGCGCGCTACCTGGCTGGGCGGCAGTTGCCCGACAAGGCCGTGGATGTGCTGGACACCGCCTGCGCCCGCATGAGAACCAGCTGGGAGACGGCGCCCGAGGCATTGCAACGCCTTTACGCCGAGCAGGCGGAAGGCGCGCGCCAGCGCCAGGCGTTGAATCGCGACAGGGATGCCGGGTTGCCTGTGGACGAGCAGGCCTTGCACGCGTTGAACCTGCGCCTGGAGACCGTGGAGCGCGAGCGTGAACATCTGGAGCAACACTGGTTGGAACAGCGAGCATCGGCGCAGCAGGTGCTAGCGCTGCGCCAGCAATTGGATGCTGCTCGTGGTGCAGGGCAGAACACTGAGACCCTTGAACATGCCTTGGCCCAACAGCGCCAGGTACTGCACGCGCAACAAAACGGCCAGCCATTGGCCGGCATCGAGGTTTGTCCAGGTCTGGTGGCACAGGTCGTCAGCGCCTGGACCGGTATTCCTGTCGAACGACTGGCCCTGGAAAGCAGTGAAAGGGTGTTGGGCTTTGCCGATGCATTGCGTTCGCGCATCCTCGGCCAGGAACACGCCGTGCAGATACTTGAACGCAACTTGCGCGCGGCTGCCACCGGGCTCAATAAGGCGGATGCCCCGGTCGGCGTATTCCTGCTGGTTGGCCCAAGTGGCGTGGGCAAGACCGAGACGGCCCTGGCCCTCGGCGACCTGCTGTACGGCGGGCGGCGTTTTGTCACCACCCTTAACATGTCGGAGTTCCAGGAAAAACATTCCCTTTCCCGGCTGATTGGTGCTCCACCCGGTTATATCGGTTTTGGCGAGGGCGGCGTGTTGACGGAGGCTGTGCGCCAACGCCCGTATTCGGTCGTGCTGCTGGACGAGGTCGAGAAGGCTGATCCGGAAGTAGTGAACCTGTTCTATCAGATTTTCGACAAGGGACTGGCCAATGACGGGGAAGGTCGGGAAATCGATTTTCGCAACACGCTGATCCTGATGACCTCCAACCTGGGCAGCGAGTGCATCGATCAATTGTGCGCAGGCGACCGGCGACCTGCTGAGGAGGTCCTGCACGAAGCCATTCGCCCGTTGCTGCGCAAGCACTTCAAGCCTGCCTTACTGGCGCGAATGCATGTCGTGCCGTATTACCCGATCACGGGCGAGGTTCTGCATGACCTGGCAAGGCTCAAGCTGGACCACTTGGGACAAAGGTTGCAACTGCGCAAGCTCACCTTCAGCTATACGCCCGAACTGGTTGCGTACGTCGCCGAGCGTTGCGCTGAGGGTGACAGCGGTGCCCGCTCTATCGATCAATGGATCGACGCACACTTGCTGGCGCAGGTGGCGGATCGGTTGCTGGAGGCCATGGCCGGGGGCGAATCGCTGTCCCGGGTGCATGCCGGCCTGGATGGCAGCGGTTGTCCTGTCTGTGAGGTCAGCCAATGACGGAAAATTCTTTCAACCGGTTGCCCCATCCCTTGGAGTACGCCGACGCGATGCTGAGTTGGTTCACCCGCCTGGGGATCGAAGGTGACGCGACAACCTTGCCGGACCTGTGTGTCGCGGCGGTAGCTCAACTGAGCCAGTGCGAACTCAGCCAATTGTATTGGCGCGACGAGGCGACAGGTCGGCTTGCCCTGATTGCCCAGCATTTGCCAGGCGTGCGGCCGCCCGACGAGCTGGCTTCAGGCGCGGATTTCCAACATGAGCAGGTGTTGCAGTATGTGCTCAGTCAGCGCACTGCCTTGAGCCTTGAGCATCTGGAAAACAGCTTCTATGAAAGCCAGTTCCTTCCTGCGATGGCGACGCCTTGGCAATCGTTGACGTGCATGCCGTTGTTCGGTCAGCACAGGACTCTCGCGGGCGTGTTGCTGTGCGCCAGCCAGCGTCCGAAACAGTTGGAGCACTACACCCACTCATTGACCCAACTGGGCAGCTTTGCCTTGAGGCAACTTGCACTGATGCAGCGTCTGAGTCCTGCGGTGAGTGTCACGCCACCTGCGTGCCGCACGCCGGGCACCTGTGCCACGTTCGGATTGATCGGCAACAGCAAGGCCATGGATGAGACGTGCCGCTTGATCGGCAAGGTGCTGAATACGCCCTACACCGTGCTGCTGCATGGCGAGACCGGTACCGGCAAAGAGGTGGTGGCGCGCGCCATCCATACCGCCGGTCCACGCGGTGCTAAAGCCTTCGTGGTGCAAAATTGTGCAGCCTTTCCCGAAGGGCTGCTGGAAAGTGAACTGTTCGGTTATCGCAAGGGGGCGTTCACGGGGGCTGAACGCAACTACACCGGTTTGTTCGACACCGCTCACGGCGGCACATTGCTACTCGACGAAATCGGCGATATGCCGTTGTCGTTGCAGGCCAAGTTATTGCGGGTTTTGCAGGAAGGCGAGATTCGCCCATTGGGTGCCAGTACGGCCCATAAGGTCGATGTACGCATTATCGCTGCGACGCACCGTGATCTCCCTGCGATGGTGGCCCAAGGCAGCTTTCGCGAGGACCTGTATTACCGGCTCGCGCAGTTCCCCATTGAGTTACCGGCCTTGCGTGAGCGTGATGGCGATGCGTTGCTGTTGGCTCGGCATTTTGCGCAAAAGGCCTGCGCTGCGCTGGGTCGCGTATCGATGGGCTGGTCAAGTGCGGCGTTGGATCAACTGTCCAGCCATGGCTTCCCCGGCAATGTGCGAGAACTCAAATGCCTGGTGGAGCGCGCGGTACTGCTCTGTGACGACGGTGTGATCCTGCCGGCGCACCTGTCCCTGTCATCGGCACCCGCCAACGATGCTGTCGATGCAACGTTGCGTCAACGCCTGGAGCGAGTGGAGCGGGTGTTCCTGATTGATTGCCTGCACAAGAACCGTGGCAATCGTACCCGTACCGCGCGGGAGTTGGGCGTCGCGCGCCGCACGCTGCTCTACCGTCTGGCGCGCTTGAAGATTCCGGTTGGCGATGCCCGAGAGGAATGCTGAATAGCGTATGCGTGGACACCTTACTTTCATGGGAGATTCCTGATGCCTCTTCGTCCGTGGCAAGCCGTGGCGCTTGTGCTGTGTTTGCTGGGTGGCTGTAACGCCAATTATGTCTTTGACGATGCTGACTACCGTCCACTGGGTGACCCCCAGGCGAGCCGTCGTGGTCATTGAACAGGGGAGCCTTGCCATGCAATTAGTGCTTGAAGTGTGTTCCGCCAGTGGTGAGCCGCCAGCCCGCAAAACCTTTGATGGCGTCGGCGGTGTGATCGGCCGTGGGACGGCGTGTGACTGGGTCATCCCCGACACCGCGCGCTTGATTTCCAGCCACCATGGCTTGGTCAGTTTTCGCGACGGCCATTACTTTTTGACGGATATCAGCAGCAACGGTATTGGCGTATCCGGCAGCCTGGAGCGCTTGCGCAAGGGGCACGCGCGGCAGATCAGTGATGCAGACGTATACCAACTGGGGGCGTTGGAAATTCGTGCGCGACTGGTCGAGCATCAACGACCGTCGCTCGGGCGGAGCGAGGTGATTCCAGACGATGCTTTCCTGGGGCTGGACCCGATTCAGGCGCTGGATCGCGAACAACGACGCGGCGAGTCATCGCAAGAGCTGGAGGCATTGAACACGTTGACGGAGTCGACCGCCCAGGCATTCTGTCCGGGAACCGTGGACCAGGACCATCTGGTCGTACCGCAATGGGCTGAGCCTGTCAGTGACGTAGTACCTGCACAGCCCGTTGCGGCTGCATCCGCAGTCCCTGAGACGTTCTGGGCGCAGTTCGGCGAGGTGTTGGGAATGGAGGTGGGGGCGCTCGATACGCCGGCCCGCGAGGCCCTTGCGATCAAGGTGGCCGGGTTGTTCAGGCAAGCCATCGAAGGTTTGCAGCAAAGCCTGCGAACTCGCGACGAGCTGAGCAGTGAGGTGCATCTGGATTGGACCTCCCCGGCGCTTATGCGGCAGAACCCCTTGGTGGATTGCCCAGACGCCCAGGCGGCCTTGACGGCGCTGTTGGGGGGCGGTGAGTGGGGGCGTCTGCCGCCCGAACGGGCGGTAGCCCACGCCTGCCGGGACTTGCAGATTCATCAGCTGGCCTTGGTGGTGGCCTGCCGTGCCGTCGTTCGCAGCGCGCTGGCGGCCTTTGCTCCAGGTCACCTGCTGCTGTGCTTCGAGCGCGAGGACAAGCCGCCCAGGCTCCTCACCGATGGCGCTCATTGGCGGGCGTACCAGCGCTATTACCGACGGCTGACCGACGAGGCGTCGTTGGGCGATCAATTATTACGCAACGACTTCTGCAAGGCCTACGAAGAGCAGGTGCGCCTGGTCTCCAGCCTGCATGCGGCTTACCCGGGATGACGTTCATGTATCTAACCACCGTTGCATCAACACTGCTGGCACTGGGCATGTTGGCCGGCTGCAGCAGCGTTTCACCCTTTTCGACCTTGACCAAGCTGGACCTGGCGTTGATGGCCAGTGACGAGGTCAACCCCGACCTTCATGGCCGTCCTTCACCTGTGGTGGTGCATTTGCTTGAACTGCGGCACCCCGTGGCATTCGAGAATGCCGACTTTTTCAGCCTCTATGGGCGGGCCGAGCAGACCCTGCCCAAGGACTGGGTCAGCAGCGAAGAGCTGGAGCTGCGGCCCGGTGAGCGGTTGATGCTCAAGCTCAGTATCGAGCCGCAAAGCCGCTATGTCGGCGTACTGGCGGCCTATCGCGACCTGCCCAATGTGCAATGGCGACTGGTGCTGCCTGTTGCCCCCCAGCAACGGACACGGGCCCGAATCATGCTGGACCAGAGCGGTGTTCGTATTGCCGCCCCGCAAACCGACCGGGCGGAGGATTGAGATGCACATCCATAACGTTATCTGGCAGGAAGGCATGTTGCTGCGGCCCCAGCACTTGCAGCACAACGACCGCTACTACCATCAGCAGCTCAACCGTACGCGCTTGCTGGGCTGCGACGCCTGGGGGTTCCTGACCCTGGACATCGATGTGCAGTACCTCAACCTGGGCAAGGTGGTCGTCAACCAGGCCAGCGGCATATTGCCGGACGGCAGCCTGTTCGAGCTCAATGGCGCGATGGAACCTCTGGTATTGCAAGTGCCTGCCAACGTCGGCCGGCAAGCTGTGTACCTGGCGTTGCCGCTGGTCACCGACAATCAGGTTGAAGTGCGCAGGCCGGAGCAACACGAAATCCTGGCGCGCTATGTTGCCTGTGAAATGGAGATCGGGGACTCCAATGCCGGTGTCGATGCCCGTTGCCAGATCAGCTGTGCGCGTCCGGATCTGCGCCTGATGCTGGGGGAGCATCCCGGTGAGCCGTTCAACGTGAAGCTGCAGGTCGCTCAGGTGCTGGACTGCACCCGTGAAGGCGGCGTGCGACTGGATACCGATTTTGTGCCGACGTTCATTTTTTTGCAGGGCTCCGGCTATGTGTCGTCGTGCGTCAAGGAGGTCATCAGTCTGTTGACCAGCCGTGGAGATGCGATTGCCGCGCGCATCCAGGGTAACGGCGCGTCGGCCGGGGCGCAGGTTGGCGACCTCCTGATGCTGCAACTGATCAATCGCGCTGAATTGATGTTGCGCCACTTTTTGAGCCAGGCCCAGGTGCGCCCGGAGGCGTTGTATCGCGAGCTGCTGTCGATCCTTGGTGAATTGGCCACGTTCGCCACCGACAGCAAGCGCGCCCAATTGGAGGTGCGTTACCAGCATGGTGATCAAGGTGCGAGCTTTCGCGAATTGATGGAGCACCTGCGCGCAGTGTTGTCGCGGGTACTGGAGCAGCATGCCATCGAGTTGACGCTGCAACCACGTCAGTACGGTGTGCTGGTATGCCCGGTGAGTGACCTCAAATTGCTGGGGACGGCGACGTTCATCCTGGCGGCAACCGCCCAGTGTGATTCGGAAACGCTGCGTCATCGGCTGCCGGCGCATCTCAAGATTGGCCCGGTGGAGCGCATCCGCGAGTTGGTCAACCTGCACCTCACCGGTATCAGGATCAAACCGTTGCCGGTAGCGCCGCGACAGATTCCGTTCCACGCGGGCAAGACCTATTTCATGCTCGAACTCAGCGCCCCGGATATCGCGCAGTTGGAGCAGTCAGGTGGATTCGCCTTGCATGCCAGCGGCGAGTTTACCGAGCTGGAACTCAACTTCTGGGCTATCAGGAACTGAACTCCATGATGATGGATAGTGAATACCCGCAGGACGAGAAAACCGTCTTGCTTGACCGCGAGGGACGCGGTCCGGCGCAGGGCGCTGTGACGGACTTCCCATCGCCGCCGCGCTTCGAGCAGTTGGAGGACAGGATGATCTATACCGCCCGGCTGCACAGCTCGCAGAGTGTGAATGTGGGCCCCAACACCCTGGTGGCAGCGGCTTGGGAATTGTTGTTGCAGGTGGTGCAGCTCAAGGGCAGCTCCGGCCGTGAGAGCCTGCAGACCCTCAACGACCGGTTGTCTTCGGGCATCACGACGTTTGAAGCGCACGCCCTGCACCTGGGGGGCGAGGAAGGTCAGGTGATGTCGGCGCGCTATGTGCTGTGCAGTTTCATTGACGAGGCGGTGGTCACCACCGCGTGGGGCGGTTGCAGCGACTGGTCCAGGTCCAGCCTGTTGAGTCGCTTTCATAACGAAACCTTTGGCGGCGAGAAGTTTTTCCTGCTGCTGGAGCGATTGTCCCGCGACCCCGTCAAGCACGTGGCCATGCTGGAGCTGATGTACCTGTGCCTGTCGCTGGGGTTCGAAGGCCAATACCGCGTGATGGAGCGGGGAGGCGCTCAGCTTGAAGGGGTACGCGACGCGCTGTACCGGCAGATCAGGCATGTGCGGGGAGATCGGCTCTCGATGGCCGCGCCATCGCACGCAGGGAAAGTCCGCGCCGTGCCGGTGCGCATGCTCTGTGCCAAGTGGCTCATGGCTGTCGGGCTGGCCTGTTTGCTGGTGATGTACTCAGGGTTTGCCTGGGTGCTGGGCACGGAGCGCATGACGGTGCTGCAACCTTTTCAATCGTTGGCGTCGGACCAGGCTCAGACGCCCTTGTAACGCTGGGAGCAATGAATGAACGCATTCTTCAAGGGCGCGGGCACGGTGCTGCGCAAGATTTGGTTATGGAGCCTGTTGCTGGTGCTGTCCAGCGCGTTGCTGGTGTGGTTTTTCGGGCCCTTGCTGGCGGTGGATGACTATCGGTTCTGGCAAGGCGCGACGGCTCGTTTGCTGACCATCTGTTGCCTGTTCCTGCTGTGGGGGCTGGCGATGGTGGTGGTTGGCGCGCGTCGCGCCGCACGGCTCAACCAGCCGGAACACCAGGCGCATCATCAGCGCCTGGGGCTGATCCACGATGAGCAGAGGCAGGTACGCGGGCGATTCAAGGAGGCGCTGCAGACCCTGAAAACCTCCCGCCGCTACGGTGATCGCAGTGAGCGTTGGCGAAATACGCTGCCCTGGTACCTGTTGATTGGCCATCAAGGCAGTGGCAAGACCCATCTGCTGGCCGCCAATGGATTGCAGTTTCCACTCGATCGGGCCGAGTCGCCAACCCCGGGTACAACGGCCTACTGCGACTGGTACTTCGCCGATGACGCCGTGCTGCTGGAGACTGCCGGGCGCTACCTGGACCAGCCTGACCGTACGGTGGATGCGGCGGGATGGTCGACGCTGCTCGGTCTGCTCAGGTCGCGCCGCCGGGCTCGCCCGCTCAACGGTGTTGTAGTGACGTTGTCGGTGGACACGCTTTGGGGGGGCAATGAGCACGACCTGGAACTCCATGCGCGTCATGTCCATACCCGCTTGCAGGACATCCAGCAGACGCTGCATGTAGATGTGCCGGTTTATCTGGTGTTGACCCGGGCCGACTGTTTGCCAGGGTTCGCCGAGTTCTTTGATGCGCAGCAGGGCGACGGCACGGAAGACATATTGGGCGGGCACCTGGTGGCGGGCAAGACCGGAACTGACATTGCTCAGGTGCGCGAGGCCTTCGAGGCGCTGCTGCAACGCCTGGGGGCGGAGCTGATCCCACGCTTGCATCAGGAGCGCAGCGGCGAGCGCCGCGGTCGTATGCTGGATTTTCCTCGGCAGGTCGCACGCCTGGGCGACCGCTTGGGCCTGTTTGTCGAGACGGCGTTTTCCGCCCCGCGCTATCAGCGCATCAATGGCCTGCGAGGGTTCTACCTGACGTGTGCGAACGTGGGCGATACGCGCTCGCAGTTTGTCCAGGGCTTGTTCCGCCGGGTGATTTTCGCCGAGGCCGATCTTGCCGGGCTGCATACCCCCGAGCGGCGGCGCCTGCATCGACGCCAAGGGGGGCTGGCGCTGGCTACGGCGCTGGTCATCGGTATGGCGGGGTGGTTATGGGGGCACAGTTATTCGTTCAATCATCAGCGTCTGGTGCAGTTGCAGGCGCTGAACATGCCTGCGCCTGCTCAACCTGATGCGGACGAGAGCCGGGTATTGCTGGCGCTGCTGGACAGTCGTCTGGCAGCGACACGGGTGTTTCCACCCGTCACCGAGGTCCGCTGGGTCGATCGAGCCGGCTTGTATCAAGGGCAGGTGAGTCGTCCGTTATTGACTAATGCCTATGACGAGAGCTTGCGCCATCAGTTGCTGCCGCACGTGGCAACCCTGCTCGAAGAACAGGTGCAGGCCAGCCTTGGCGAGCGCGAGCGGTTGCTGGACAGCTTGCGGGCGTACCTGATGCTCAACCTGCGCGAACGGCGTGATAACGCGTGGTTGGCGGCGTACATGGCAGGCCATTGGTCTGCCCGTTATGCGGGGGATACCTCGATGCAGAAGCGTTTGAACGAACACCTCGGGCGGTTGCTGGAGCAACCGTTCGCAGCCCCGTTGAACGATGCACTGGTAGCCCAGGCCCGCCAGGCATTACGCGGCGAGTCGCTGGCAGAGGTGGTCTACCGCGCGCTGCGCGAACAAGCCCGCAGCCTGGAGCCTCTGCGACTGGCCGATGGCGGCGTGTTCGCCAACCTTGAACCGCCCATACCCGGCTTCTACACCAAAAGGTACCAGCAGTATTTCGAAAAGCAGGGCCCTGCGCTGGTCAATGCCATTGCCCAGGATAACTGGGTGCTTGGGGAAGGTACCGACCTCAGCGCCGTGGATATGCGCCGGTTGCTGCAGGCCCTGGAACAGCGTTATTTGAGTGAGTACGCCGATGCCTGGCGTCAGGCTCTCGGTCGTGTCCGCCTGCAGGAAAATGACAATCTGCGGCACAGCGCCGAGCAGTTGGCGAGCCTGATATCCGCCCAGTCGGCGTTGGTACGCCTGTTGCAGCAGGTTCGCGAAAACACTCGACTGTTACCGGCCCACGATCGGGTCGAGGCGCTGAGCCAGCAGGCCGGTGAGTTAAGTGCCGCGGTGTCCGGTGCGATGGTCAAACCGTTGCAGGGCCAACTACTGCCTGACACGGCCCGGCGTGCGTTGCAGCGCCGCTTCGAACCGCTGCACCAGCTACTCGATGAAGAGCAGAACCCGGGGGCTGAATTGACACAGGCATTTCGGCTGCTCGACGAATTACACCTGCAATTGTCGTCGCTGAGCCGGGAGAGTTCCCCGGAGCAGGCAGCGTTCACCTTGGTCAAGCAGCGCATGGAAGGGCAGCAGCCTCTTCTGGCCAACCTGCGTAATGCCGCCGCACGCTTGCCGCTCCCGCTCAAGGGCTGGCTCGAAGACATTGCCGACCACGTCTGGCGTCATCTGCTCGATGGCACCTATGTCTACGTGAACCAGCGTTACCAAAGCGAGCTCTATGGTTTTTACGCCAAGGCCATCCAGCGTCGCTACCCGTTCAATGCGCATGCCACCAGTGACGTTGCCCTGGGCGATTTCCAGGCATTTTTCAAACCCCGAGGTGCTATGGCACGCTTTTATGAAACGTACCTGCGGCCTTTTGTCAGCGTTGATGGCAACCGGTATCGACTGCGGGGCCTGGACGGTCGCAGCGTGCCGATATCGCGCTCGCTGTTGGACCAACTGGCCAGGGCCCAGATGATTCGGCAAGGTTTTTTCACCGAGGAGCAGGGTGAGTGGGCCGTTCGATTCACCTTGGCGCCCTACAGTCTCGATCAAGCCGTCAGCCGGGCGATCCTGCGGGTGGGTGACCAACAACTGGAATACCGTCATGGGCCGATTGTGCCTATGGCCTTCCACTGGCCAGGCGAGGCGCCAGGCAGTCGCAGCAGCCTGGTGCTGGAACGGGGTACGGAGCGACCGCTGGGGATCGAAAAAAACAGTGGCGAGTGGTCGTTGTTCCGCTTCTTCGACCTGTTGCAGAGTGAGCCGGCAAATGGCAGGGATGCGCACATTCTCAAGGCCGATCTGGCCGGCCTGCGCGCCAATTACCTGCTGACCAGCCAGCGCAACCCGAGCCCGTTCCAGATGGCGGCATGGCGCACCTTCCGCCTGCCGGAGCAACTGTGAACCCGGCGCACACCTGGCGAAGCGCCGGGCGCACGGTTCAAGGCAAGTTGCGTTCGCGCAACGAGGACGCGTTCCTCGATTGCCCACAGCGTGGGTGTTGGGCGGTCGCCGATGGAATGGGGGGCCACCAGGCCGGGGATGTGGCCAGTCAATGGGTAATCAGCAGTCTTGCCGCGCTGCCAGATCAGGACAGTTTTGATCAGCGTGTCGAGGCAGTCCGGCGCTGCCTGCGCGGGCTCGACAGCCAACTGGGGCAGGCGCCGATTGCGCCGGTCGACGGCCTGGCAGGCATCATGGGCAGTACCGTGGTTGCACTGTTGCTCGAAGACCAGCGTGCGGCCTGCATTTGGGTGGGCGACAGCCGTTGCTACCTGTGGCGCGGGCAGCGGCTGTACCAGCTGTCCCGTGACCATACCGTGTTGCAGCAACTGATGGATACGCAGCAGTTGAGCCTGGAACAAGCCCAGGTCTATCCGGGCGCCAGGGCCTTGACCCGTGCGATCGGCGCCCGACAGGCGCTGAGCCTGGAGGTACTGGAACTCAGTACCCAGCCTGGGGATGTATTTTTGTTGTGCAGCGACGGCCTGTACCAGGGGCTCAGCCTTGGCGAACTGGGTGGCGCCATGAGCGTAGGCACGCCATGGCGTGTGGTGGATCGATTGTTCAGCGACGTGTTGCGTGGGCCGGCGCGGGATGACCTTACGGCCGTCGTGATCCAGCCATGAGCGAGGAGGCAAGCCCGCCGAACTTGCTTGCCGGGCGCTATCAGCTTGAGCGCAAGCTGGGCACAGGCGGCATGGGGGTGGTCTATCGCGCCCGGGACCTGCTGCATGAGGCGTTCGGTGAGCCCGCCTCCAGCGTGGCCCTGAAACGCTTGGACGAAACATTTTCCGCGTGCCCTGACGCCCATGTGCTGCTGTACAGCGAGTTCGCCCTCACACGCCGCTTGCGGCATGACCATGTGGTGAGGGTGTTTTCCTTCGAAGTCGACACGCTGCACCAGGTGGCATTCTTCACCATGGAGTTGCTGCACGGCATGACCCTGGATCGGCTGCTGGTGGAGTGTCCACAAGGAGTGCCCTGGCAGGAGCTGCAGCCCATCGCCTTGCAACTGCTGGACGCGCTGGCGTACACCCACCAGCAGGGCATTCTCCATGGCGATGTGAAGCCCGCCAATATCATGATGGGTGAGCAGGGACTGCGTTTGTTCGATTTCGGCCTGGGCCGGTCGAAAATGCAGCAGACAGCCGGGCTGCCGGGCTTGAACCGCAGCCGTTTGAACGCCTGGACGCCCGCGTATGCAGCGCCGGAACTGATGGCGGGTGGGGGCTTGTCAGCCGGCGCCGATTTGTATGGCGCGGCCTGCGTGATCTATGAGTTGGCCCAGGGCGAGCGCCTGGGCGAGCGCCAGCCCGATCGACCACTGCCGCGGCCGCGCCGATTGCCCAGGCATTGCTGGTCGGCGCTGCACTCAGCGTTGGCCATGGATCCGCAGCGGCGCAGCGTTTCCGTCGCCGAGTTGCGCGAGGCGCTGGATGGCAGGCGGCACTGGTACCTGCCGTTGCGGGTTCAGCCGGGTAAGTCATGCAATTGACAGTACTCGGCCCAGCTCAGGCCGGCCATCTGCGCCACTTCCTTGTGCACTTCAAGACGCTGGGCCTCAAAGGCTTCGCGGGAGTCCGCAGTCAGCTTGAGGGTCAATTCCCAGGCAAACAGGCCCTGGCGCTCGGCTTCAGCCTCGAAGGCTTCATGCAGGCGTTCATCGCGGTACTGTGCGAGGGTTTCGCCCTTGGCTTGGGCGGCAAGCGGGTTAAGGGTGTTGAGTTCAAGGGCTACGCCCGGATGTTCGCTCAGGAATCTATCCAGGGCGCGTTGGTGGTTATCGCCAGGTGGTGTCAAAGGTTAACTCCTGAAAGGGAACGGTATCGGGGCCCTCGGCATGTTCTCGGCGTCGGGGCGCCAATCGTCCACAAGGGCCTAAATTGATTTGGAATAATGACCGGTAGTGTGGCAAAAGTCTTTCGCTCACGGCATCAGGGCGTGTAGCGTTACAGGGGTTTTGGGCCTGCCCCTGGGGGCAGAGAGCGATGGGCAGAGGGATGGGGCATGGCGCAAACGCTATTCAAACTTTTCCTTACTCAGCGCCTGGCGGCTTTGGCCAGCACCGAGTCGTTGCGTGCCATCCGTGAAGGGCTGCTGTGGATCCTGCCGTGCCTGCTGGTGTCGGCAGGGTTTCTGATCCTGTCCGAATGCGCCCGAGTGCTGGGCTTCGACCCACAGGTAGTGACATTCCTGGCCGGGTTGCACAACCAGATCAGCTCAGTGATCCCGCTGCTGGTTGCCGCCTCCATCGGTTACATGCTGGCTATCCAGCACCGCCTGCCACAGTTGCCGGTGGCATTCCTGTGCCTGGCCCATGTGGTGGTGGCGACGTTCATACTGCGCGAATACCCCCGAGCCTCGGCGACGTTCGTACTGTTCATTGCTATCGCCTCGCCGTTGCTCAATGTGCCGGCCATTGCCTGGCTGCACCGTTTCCGTTGGACCCGCCTGGTCAACGAGGACCTGGTGGGGCACAACCTCAGGGGCACGATCAATATGGTGGTGCCAGGCCTCATCACGGCCCTGTTGCTGGTGGTGGTGCTGTCCTCGCTGTTGCAGGTTCCGTCTGTGGCGCAGCTCCAGGGGCCTCAGGTGCTGGATGCTCTGGAGTCGCCCTATGGCAGCGGTTTGTTCGTGACCCTGATGAACTCATTGCTGTGGTTTTTCGGGATCCACGGCGTCTACGCCATGCAACCACTGTTTGATGTGCTGGACCAAGCCGTGGTGCTCAATAACGCGGCGTCGGCGGCGGGCGAGCCGATCAGGTATGTGTTGAACAGCGGCCTGCTGGGCAGCTTTGCTTTTATCGGCGGCTCGGGCGGTGCGTTGTGCCTGCTGCTGGCGATCCTGCTGTTTTCCAAGAGCCAGTCCATGCGTCTGCTGGCGGTGGCGAGTTTGCCGCTCTCGCTATTCAACGTCAGCGAGGTGCTGCTGTTCGGCTTGCCGATCATTCTCAACCCGCGCTTGTTCATACCGTTTCTGTTAGTGCCCGCCGTCAACGCCATGGTGGCGTTGACGGTGGTGCAGATGGGGTGGGTGTCGCCGGCGGTAGCCAGTGTACCGTTCACTGCGCCGGTACTGCTTAATGCCTACCTCAGTACCCACGGCGACCTGGCGGCGGTAGCGCTGCAACTGGCGTTATTGGGCTTGGGCACGCTGGTGTACGCACCCTATGTGCGCGCGATTCATCGCCAGGTGGCCGAAGGTGGCACGGTGTACCTCAAGTCTCTGGATATGACCTTCCGCGGCCTGGAAGAAAAAGGCCGGCTGCGCGAACTGGACCCGGTCCTGGCCTCCCACAAGACCGTGGCGCGCCAGGCCAATGAACTGAGCCGCATCCAGCAGATCAGCGATTATGAGTTCTATCTTGAATACCAGCCGCAGGTCTCGACCCGCACCGGCCTGTGTACGGGCTGCGAAGCGCTGATGCGCGCCCGCGATGCGCAGGGCACGGTGCATTCACCGTGGGAGTTCCTGCAGTGGCTGGCCCAGGCTCGGTTGATGCCGGACGTGGATGTGTGGGTGGCATCCCAGGCGATTCGCCAGTACCAGAAATGGCAGAAGCTCGGCTTTGCTCTGCCGATGACCATCAATATCTCCAGCGCCACCCTGACCGACGCCGCCCACGGCGAACGCCTGGTGGAGATCCTCGCCCAGGCCCATGGCCAGGTGTCGGTGGAGATCACCGAAGACGCGCTGGTCAGTGACATCCCGGCCACGCGGCAGAATATCCAGAAATTGCAGGCCATCGGCGCCAAGGTCTATATCGATGATTTCGGCACCGGGTTTTCGGCCTTGAGTTACCTGCACCAGTTCCCGGTGGACTTCATCAAGATCGATCGCAGTTTCGTGGTGGCGCAGCACGATCCCAAGGGCGCCCAGGTCCTGACTGGCATGCTGCGTTTCTGCGAAGCGCTGAACCTGGGCGTGGTGGTGGAGGGCGTGGAGACCGCCGAGCAGTTGGCCTTCTTGAACACCGGCGCCGAGCTGATCATTCAGGGCTGGTATTTCAGCAAGGCGCTGCCGGGCGATCAGTTGGAAGGTTTTGTGCGCGAGCGTGCGGCCATGGCGCAGGTCTAGTAGCCGCGCTGGGTCTGTTCGATCTCCTCGACCAAGCTATCGATACCTGTCAGGCGTGCACGGTTGTCGTGATCCCAGGGGTGAAAGCCGGGTTTGAAGTAGTGCAACCACGGCCGCAGCATGCGTGGGAAAACTCCTTTGGAACCATAAAGAAATTTCAACATGCGCCAGAAGCCTTTGAGGTGCCCACCCGCCTTGCGGTCGGCAATCAACAGGCGCACATGAAAATCCAGCACCACCAGCCAAAAAAACACTGTGGTGGTGAGCATGGCGCCCGTGCGCAGCAGGTAGCGTTTGGGCCCAGGCTCGATCACCGTATTCCACACATCAAATGCCACGGCTTTGTGTTCGGTTTCTTCCAGGGCGTGCCAATACCACATCTGTTGGTAACCCTTGAGCGAATCGCCAAAGCGTGACGGATCGCTCAGCAGGATCTCCGCGAGCATCGCCGTGTAGTGCTCAAGGGCAATGGTGATCGCCAGGTTGAACGACGGCGCGAAGTGTTTCTTCTGCAGATCGAGGATGAACTTCAGCCGACGGTCCAGGGTGTGCGCCGGAAGTCCGGCTGCTTGCATCAGGTCGTTGTAGGCCACATGTTCGCGGCTGTGCATGGCCTCCTGGCCGATAAATCCCTGGATCTGTTTCTTTAGCTCCGGGTCGTCGATGCGTTGGCGGTAGTGGCGCACGCTGTCCATGAAAAACAGCTCGCCCTGGGGGAACAGCAGCGACAAGGCATTGAAGAAATGCGTGATGAACGGACCCTGTTCGTGCCAGTCGGTGATGCGCTCGGCGGGCAGGGCAAAATGGAGGTCGCGGCGGATCGGCAACATAATTCGTGCTCCTGTTCAGAGACGGGGCTCGTCGTTGGTTTCAAACACTGGCCTGCGTTGCTTGGGGGCCATGCGCTTGCTGGCGAGCACCACCAGCGCTTGATAGGCCGCCGGCAGGCAACGGGCGAGCAGGTCGAGGAAATACGCGTCGCGGCCAATCAGCACACGACGTTTGTTTTTGCGTACGCCTTGCAGGATCACCTTGGCGGCCTGGTCGGCGTCGGTGATGAAGAGTTTTTCGAAGTCGGCACGGGCCTGCTGTTCGCTGTGGATCAGGAAGCCGGTCATGTTCGCGTCGATGCGGCTGCTGCGACAGATATCGGTGCGAATGCCGCCGGGGTGTACGCAGGTGGCCGAGACGCCGCAGCGTTGCAGGTCCAGCTCCTGGCGCAGGGCTTCGGTAAAGCCGCGCACGGCGAATTTGGTCGCGTTGTAACCGCTCATGCCAGGCTGGGCAAACAGGCCGAATACACTGGACGTGTTGATCACATGGCCTTCGCCGCTGGCCTTGAGGTGTGGCAGGAACGCCTTGGTGCCATGGACCACGCCCCAGAAATTGATGCCGACGATCCATTCCAGGTCGGCGTAGTCCACGCCTTCGACGGTACTCGACAGGGCCACGCCTGCGTTGTTGAACACCAGGTTGACCTGGCCATGCTCGGCCACGCAGCGCGCCGCCCAAGCCTCCATGGCCTGGCGGTCGGCAACATCCAGCACCTGGGTGGTGATCGTCACCGGCGCCAGGGTTGAAGTTTTGATCAGTGCCAGAGTTTGCTCCAGGCCCTGGGCGTTTTTGTCCGCCAGTGCCAGGTGGCAACCTTCGCGCGCGAGTGCCAGGGCCAATGCGCGGCCCATGCCGGACGCCGCGCCGGTAATCGCCGCCACGCGGCCGTTGAATGACTTCATGAGAGGCTGCCTTCTGCGCTGGAGTGGGGCGCCGCTGCCGGACGGAGCGGGGTGTTGAGGGGCAACAGGTCGACCACATAGTCCTTGAGTGAAAACTGCCGGGTGACCCGCTTGAAGCGCCATGTTGAAGCGGGCCACAGGGTGGTGTTCTTGCCGGTACGTGGGTCCAGGTACCAGCTCTGGCAACCGCCGGTGTTCCAGATGGTGCGCTTGAGTTTGTCTTGCAATTGACGGTTATAGGCCTGTTCCACTGTCGGTTTGACGTCCACCGTGGCGATGCGATGGCGCTGCATCTGCCTGAGCGCGTCGAGGATGTAGGTCACCTGCGCCTCGATCATCAGAATCATCGAGTTATGGCCCAGGCCGGTGTTGGGCCCGATGATCAGAAACAGGTTGGGATAGCCCGGCACTGTGGTGCCCTTATAGGCGTGTGCACCGTCGCGCCAGGTGTCCATCAGGTCCACGCCGTCGCGACCGATGATGCAGTCGCGGGGCAGCGGGTCGGTGGCCTGGAAGCCGGTGCCGAAGATCAGGCAATCAGCCGGATGCTTGAGGCCGTCGGCGGTGATCACGCCGTCGGCTTCGATGCGCAGCACCGGCTCGGTGACCACCTCGACATTGCTGCGCGACAGCGCCGGGTAGTAGTCATTGGAGATCAGCACGCGCTTGCAGCCGATGGTGTAGTCCGGCGTCAGGGCCTTGCGCAGGGAAGGGCGGGCCACCTGTTTGTGCAGGTGGCGTATGGCGATTTTCTGTACCATTTTCATCAGGCGCGGGTGCAGGGAAAAGCCCACCACGCGGCCTTCCAGGGCCCAGTAAAAGGCAGCGCGCACCAGGCGCTGGGTGAAAGGCAGGTGCTTGAACATCCAACGTTCGAAGGACGAAATGGCTCGGTCGGGCTTGGGCATGATCCACGGCGGGGTACGTTGGAACAGGTCCAGGTGGGCCACCTGCGGCGCGATCTGCGGCACGAATTGAATGGCACTGGCACCGGTGCCGATCACCGCCACGCGCTTGCCTTTCAAGGCGTACGCGTGATCCCACTGCTGGGAGTGGAAACGCTTGCCCTTGAAGTTCTCCAGCCCCGGTATGTCCGGCAACGCCGGACGCGACAGCCCGCCCATCCCGGATATCAGCACCCGCGCGCTTACCTGGCGACCATCGCTGAAGTTCAACTGCCAGCGCTGTTGCTGGTCGTCGAACACCGCGCGCTCAAGACCCATGCCGAAGCGCAGGTACGGCGCCAACCCGAAGCGCGCAGCGCAGTGTTCCAGGTAGGCGCGGATTTCTGCTTGCGGCGCGAACTGCCGAGTCCAGTCCGGGTTGGGCGCAAAGGAAAACGAATACACATGGGACTGCACATCGCAGGCGCAACCTGGGTAATGGTTGTCCCGCCAGGTGCCGCCGAGGGTATCGGCCTGCTCGGCGATAAAAAAGTGGGTGAACCCCGCTTCCTTGAGCTTGATGGCCATGCACAGGCCGGCAAAGCCAGAGCCGATGATGGCGATGTCGATGGAATCACTGTGGGCATTCATAGGCGGACCTTCGTGGGCATCGGATGTGCTCCTGTTTTTGTTTTGTCTTTTAGATAGAACACCATTGCAAAGAAAAATTGAATTAATTATTTTAAAAAAAGATTTTAAATAATCTACCTGAAAATAGCGCCTACGCTAGGAACTTGTGCCTTGTGTGCGACTTGTCCGACGGACGAGCGTGGTACGCACGCCGTCAGGTCCAGGGTGTGGACGTTGGCCGAGGCCTTGATCAATTCCGGTCAGGTCGCCGGCAACAGGGAAGCTGAGGACCGAGCTATGGCTGTGGAGTGGGTTGCCGCTGCGGCGGGTGCGAGTGCGGTGCTATGGGGTTTCAGCGCCTGGATGACACGGCGCATCGAAGCCGCTGTTCCAATCAACGGGCGCTTCGTAGAGGTGGATGGCGAGCGCTTTCATTATGTGGAAGAGGGCAAGGGCCCACCCCTGGTGATGATTCACGGGCTGATGGGCAGCAGTCGCAACCTGACCTATGCCTTGTCCGGCCAGTTGCGTGAGCACTTTCGGGTGATCACCCTCGACCGACCCGGGTCGGGTTATTCCACGCGGCATAAAGGTACCGCTGCGGACTTGCCGGCCCAGGCGCGGCAAGTCGCGGCCTTCATCAACCAGCTTGGCCTGGACAAGCCTGTGGTGCTGGGGCATTCCCTCGGCGGCGCGATTTCCCTGGCCCTGGCCCTCGATCATCCCGAGACGGTATCGGGCCTGGTACTGGTGGCACCGTTGACCCATCCCCAGCCCACGTTGCCGCTGGTGTTCTGGTCGCTGGCGGTACGACCGGCCTGGTTGCGACGCTTTGTGGCCAACACCCTCACCGTGCCCATGGGCTTGTTGACCCGACGTTCCGTGGTCAAGGGCGTGTTTGCGCCGGACGCCGCTCCCGCGGACTTTGCCACCCAGGGTGGCGGCTTGCTGGGGATGCGCCCCGACAACTTTTACGCCGCCTCCAGCGAGATTGCGTTGGTCAACGACTGCCTGCCCGGGATGGTCAAGCGCTACCCGCAACTGACCCTGCCCATCGGCCTTATCTATGGCGCGCGGGACAAGGTGCTGGACTTTCGCACCCATGGCCAGGCCCTCGCCGACAAAGTGCCAGGCCTCAAGTTGCAAGTGGTGGAAGGGCGCGGCCATATGCTGCCGATCACCGCCACGGCGCGGGTGGTCGAGGCCGTGCTGCACGTGGCCAAGCGCGTGCGCCCTGTGGAAACGGCCACGGTCCTGCATCCGCCCTTTGCCTTGGCGAACAAATAATCGTGGCCCTCATCGTGGGGTCAAACGTCGCAAATGCTTGCCCTAGAGACCTGACCAGACGGCTGAAAAAGAGACTGCTCGGTCACGCCAAAAAGGCTTAGAAAAAGTAGTTGACGACCTAACGATTCCGCGTTATTTATTTAAAAAAATATTTCAATATTTATTTTGAAATGATTTTTGAAATGCCTAAGAGCGAATAAAAATGAAAAAAACGTCTTTTATCGCATGGTTGATTTCCCGGGGCACCCAGTGCTCCCTGAACCTGTTTTCCGCCTGCCTGCCACGGAGGCTGCCATGAACCAGACTCTGGCAGCGCCAAGCGTTTGGACCGACGGCAAGCGCCACCTGTGGTGGTTGGGCATCATGCCGTTGGCTACCCCTCTGTTGTCCGGCGCACTCGCCATTACCACCGGCATTCAACAACTGTGGTGGGTCGGTGTACTGGTGATCTTTGGCCTGATCCCCCTGATCGACGGCCTGCTCGGCGAAGACGTCAGCAACCCGCCCGAATCTGCCGTCAACCACCTTGAATCCCAAAGCTACTATCGCTGGATCGTCTACACCGGTGTGCTGTTCGTCATCTCGTCGGTAGTGATTACCGGATGGCTGGCCGCCGGCGGCATCGACTGGATCATCCAGGGCGGCCTGTTGCATGCCACCGCCAACCTTGAGCCTTCCAGCTGGCTGGTCCACGCCGCCGGTTACATCACCGACCGTACGCAACTGCATGGCGAACCGAGCTGGTTCACCTACCTGGGCATGGCCATGTCGACCGGCGCCGCCACCGGCATCGCCATCAACACGGCCCATGAACTGGGGCACAAGCCCAATGCCCTGGAAGTGTTCCTGGCCAAGGTCACCCTGGCGCCGACTTTCTACGGGCACTTCTACACCGAACACAACCGTGGTCATCACGTGCGCGTCGCGACGCCGGAAGACCCGGCCAGCTCGCGGCTGGGTGAAAGTTTCTGGGCCTTCCTGCCGCGCTCGGTGTGGTTCAGCGCACATTCGGCCTGGAACCTGGAACGCGAGCGCCTGCGCAAACTCGGCCTGCCGGCCTGGCATTGGAAAAACGCTGTACTCAGTGCCTGGATGTACAGCGTGGTGTTGTGGGGCGCGATGATTGCCTGGCTGGGGGCAACGGTGATTCCGTTCCTGGTTATCCAGGCCGTCTACGGCTTCTCGTTGCTGGAAGTGGTGAACTATGTGGAGCACTACGGCCTTAAACGCCAGAAGTTGCCCAACGGTCGTTATGAGCGGTGTTCGCCTCGGCACTCCTGGAACAGTAATCGGATTGTCACCAATATCTTTCTGTTCCAGTTGCAGCGGCATTCCGATCACCATGCCAACCCCACCCGTAGTTATCAGTCGTTGCGTCACTTTGATGAATCGCCACAGCTGCCTTATGGCTACGCGAGCATGATTGTCTGGGCGTATGTGCCGTACTTGTGGCGACGACGCATGGACCATCGAGTCCTTAATCACTATGCCGGGGATATCACCCTGACCAATCTTCAACCTTCACAGCGTTTGAAGTACCTGGAAAAGTACAGCGGCAGTGCCAAGCCGTTTTGATCTGAAATAACACTTAGTTTTTGTTGTGTGCTCGGGGCCTGATTGCCGCGCAGGATTTTATCGCCCAGAGAAAGTGCTTTGACCCGAACAAAAATAATTAAAGGGAAGGACGTACACCATGCAAACACCTGCCAAGTTCACCACCCATATCGTATTCGCCGCGCTGGGCTTGATCGCCTATCACCAGGCCCAGGCCGCACGTATCGAACCGGCCGGCAGCGCGTTTACCGCCCAAGGCCCGATCAGCTTCTCCAAGGGCGCGCTGATCAGCGCCGATTGCACCATCAAGGTGGCCGGCAAGGTCGCTGCGGACGGTTCCTCGGTCAATGTCGACCAAGTCGAATTCGACGGCGGCCTCAAATGCAGCCGCGTCGAAGCCATCAACTTGCCGTGGATTCTGGTCGCCAAAGATACCAGGAGCGGTTCCATGTCGAAGATCAGCGTCGATGTTCATGCCTTCGGCCTGGGCGGCAAGTGTGGGCCTTCCACCGCCGATGGCACCTGGGATAACGCCACCGGTAAGTTGGAAGCCGCCAATGTACCGATTGGCGAAGACTGCAAGATCAAGACGGTGTCGATCAAGATGCCGCCGAACTTCAAAGTTGTTGAATAACGTGCTGCGGTAATTGAATTGAAATTTGGCTGGAAAGGGAAGTTCTGCAGTTTCACCGTGACCTCTCGTTCATGGCCATTACCCCCTGGCGAATGACTCGCCATTACATGTGAGGAAAAACAATGAAAAGCTTGAAAACCCTCGTGTCGTTGTCTGCTTTGGCTGTTTGCATGGGCGCTGCTTCGATGGCCAATGCCTATAGCATCACCCCGGTGAACTCGAGCTTCACTGCGCCAGGCACCATTTCGGTGAAGTCACCATCCTCGTTCCAGGCCACTGTTAACTGCGGCGCAACTTTTACCGGGAACGTCGATGCCAGCGGTGTCGCAAAAATCACTGGCGTGGCGGTGACCGGCGGTGGTCTTTGTGCGCTGCCGAAAATCACCGGTCTGCCATGGACCTTGACCGCCACCGGTGCCGCTGCGGGCTCGGTCAGCAACGTTGGTTACACCATCGCCGCGTCGGTTCTGTACCCGGCGTCAAATTGCGGTCCGTCCACCATTACCGTGGGCTACAGCGGTGGTGTGCTGACCGCCTCCAACCAGACCCTGAGCGGCAGCTGCACCGTGGTGAGCCTCAGCGTTACCCCAAGCCCGACATTTACCATCGTGCCTTGATGGGCAACGGACACACCGGGCTGATCACCTGTTGAAAGACTGGCGCCTCGATCGGGCGCCAGTTTGTGAACTGCCGGAAGCAAAACGAACCGGCGGGGCCGGCTCAGAGAAATAACAATAAGGAGTGCCGCATGAATAATAAGAAACAACACGTGCAGGTTTTGTTGGGGCTGGCACTGATAGGCGGGGCGATGGTGAATGCGCCCGCACAGGCCGGCGGTTTTTCAACACCGACCTACGGCGCACCCGGTTGGGGCCGGGCATTTGCCGGTGGTTCGTTGTTCAAGAACGATCCCAGTTCCGCGTACAACAACCCGGCGGCCATGGCGTTTGTCGAACACAACGTGGCGCAATTTACCGTCGACTATGCCCGCATCAAGATCAAGTACAAAGGTGACGCCTCTGATTATGCAGGCAACCCGATTTCCAATACGCCCTTGGACGCCAATGGGTTTCCCGACGTTGCAGCGACTACGGTGAATAACAACGACGGTGGTCAAGGCGGGTTCACTGCCTGGTTGCCAACCGGTTTCATGGTCATGCCCCTGGGGGATCGGTTCGCTTTCGGCCTGAGCCAGGTTGTGCCGCAAGGTATGCGCTCCACTTGGGATCAGGACTCGAAACTGCGCGACTTTGCGGTGGACACCAAAATTGAAACCGTAGGGTTGACCGGATCCCTGTCCTTTAAGGTGAATGACCAATTCTCTATCGGCGGTGGCGTGATCGTGCAACACAGCAAGGGCTTCGTCAGCCAAAACGTGGACTTGTTGTCTGCCGCCGCGGTGTCCGATTCCGTGCTGGGGGGGATCAATTTTCCGTCTGATGTCGGCAGTGCCTTGATGCGTGTGAAGGTCGACAACATTTCAGCGGGCTGGTTTACCGGCATTGTTTGGAAACCCACGGAACGAGATACCCTTGGCTTGAATTACCACGCCAAGATCAAGAACAAGATGACCGGCAAATACAATATTTACGCCGATCAGTTTTCCTACAACCTGATGACCCAGCCAAGCCCGTTTGGCGGTAGCGGTACGTTGGTGAATACCGCTTATCCAGGGTTAGAGCTGGCGCCGGACGGCGCCCATGCCAGTGTCCAACTGGACATTCCTGCCACGGCTGGCCTGGACTGGGTGCACCAGTTCAACGATCGCTTCACCCTGGGGGCCAGTGTGACCTGGACTGAGTGGTCCTCTTTCAAAGACCTGACACTCGAGTCCGGTGGCACCACCATTGTGTCCATTCCCTACAACTACAAGAACACCTGGATGTACTCCCTCGGCGGAGACTACCGCTTGACCGATGAGTTGACCTTGCGTGCAGGTGTAGCCCTTGACCAGACACCTACACGCAATTCGACCCGCGACCCGCGAATCCCGGATGGCGACCGTACATTCCTGTCGTTGGGGGCTGGTTACGATGTGAAAGCAATCAAAGGCCTCAGTCTTGACTTGGCCTATTCCCACCAGTTCGTGCAAGAGGTCAAGCTCAAGACTCAAAACGTCGATCGCCTGGGTGGCGCAAGCCTGAATGGCAAGGCGGAGTCGTCAGGCGATGTGGTGAGCGTGTCGGCCACCTACGCGTTCTGATGTTTCATAGAGGGTGATGGAAAAGGCACCAAGCGCATCTTGATGCCTTCACCCTCATTCCACGTCGACAGTTCCTTGAGTATTGGCGTTCCCAGGCTGATTCATTCAGCCGCTATTTTTTCGCCCAAGCATTAAATAAAAATTTCAAAACAAAATTTGAATTTGGCTTTCCAAGTTTGTAGTGTGGCTTTACGCCGTAGGTCGATCCGACCTTTCGCACGTAAACCACGCCCTGAATCGAGTAGAGGTATCCCCATGGTTATCTGGTTATTGGTGGGTGTCGCAGCCGCGATTGCCCTGGCGTATCGACAAGCTGCCGCCACCCTGTGGTTGGGCGCTGGCCTGGTCTGGTTGGCGATTGGTTACCTGTTCAACGTGGTGGCGGCGTTCGGCGCCACCGTCGCGGCGGTGCTGGTGGTGTTACCGGCTTTGCTGATGACCATTAAACCGCTGCGCCGCACGTTGTTGACCAGCAAGGCCCTCGGCCTGTTTCGCACGATCATGCCGGCGATGTCCGACACCGAACGCGCCGCCATCGAGTCCGGCACGGTGTGGTGGGACGCTGAACTGTTCAGCGGCAAACCTAACTGGCAGCGCCTGCTGCAAGCCGCCCCGGCGAGCCTCAGCGCCGAGGAACAAGCCTTCCTCGACAATGAAGTGGAAACCCTGTGCGACATCGCCAACGACTGGGAAACTACCCAGGTCTGGCAGGACATGTCCCCCGAAGGCTGGCAGTACACCAAGGATGCCGGCTTTCTCGGCATGATCATTCCCAAGCAGTACGGCGGCAAAGGCTTCTCCCACTATGCGCACTCGCAGGTGGTGATGAAGCTCTCGACGCGCTGCTCGGCGGCGGCGATTTCGGTGATGGTGCCCAACTCCCTGGGCCCGGCCGAGTTGCTGTTGCACTACGGCACCGACGCCCAGCGCAATTACTACCTGCCGCGTTTGGCCCGGGGCGAAGACATCCCGTGCTTTGCCCTGACCAGCCCGTATGCCGGCTCCGATGCCGGGGCGATTCCCGATCTGGGCATCGTCTGCAAAGGCACCCATGAAGGCCAGGAAGTGCTGGGCTTTCGCGTGACCTGGGACAAGCGCTATATCACCCTGGGGCCGATCGCCACGGTGCTTGGCCTGGCGTTTCGTGCCGAAGACCCGGACGGTTTGCTGGGGCCGAAAGGTTCGCTCGGCATCACCTGCGCCCTGATTCCTACCTCCCATCCCGGCGTGAACAGCGGCCGTCGCCACTGGCCGCTCAACGCGGTGTTCCAGAACGGTCCGACCACCGGCAAGGATGTGTTCATCCCGCTGGAATGGGTAATCGGTGGCCGCGAGCAAGTGGGCAATGGCTGGCGCATGTTGATGGAATGCCTGGCCGCCGGCCGCGCGATTTCCCTGCCGTCGGCCAACGTCGGCCTGGGCAAGGTCGCGGTGCGCGGTACCACGGCCTATGCGGCGATGCGCAAACAGTTCGGCTTGCCCATCGGCAAGTTCGAAGGGGTGCAGGCGCCCCTGGCGCGCATGGCCGGGCACCTGTATGCCTGCGATGCGGTGCGCAAGGTCTCGGTGGCGTCCCTGGATGCGGGTGAGAAACCCTCGGTGATCTCGGCCATCGCCAAATACCACGTCACCGAACGCGCGCGGATGATCGTCAACGACGGCATGGACATTGTTGCCGGCAAGGGCATCTGCATGGGCCCCAATAACTTCCTCGCCCGCGCCTACCAGCAAAGCCCCATCGCCATTACGGTGGAAGGCGCGAACATCATGACGCGCTGCCTGATCATCTATGGCCAGGGCTTGATCCGCTGCCATCCCTATGTATTCCGCGAAATGGAAGCCGCCCGCAACCCGGACCGGCGCAAGGCGCTGGAGGAATTCGACAGCGCGATGTTCGGTCATGTGAGCTTTGTGCTGGCCAACACCGTACGCGCGGCGGTGCATTCTCTGACCGGCGGGCGGCTGATTTCCGCACCGGCCAAGACCGACCCGGCTCTGGCAACCTACTATCGCCAGGCCAATCGTCTGTCGGTGGTGTTGGCGCTGGTCTCGGATATTTCCATGGGCGTGCTGGGCGGTGCCCTCAAGCGCAAGGAAAGTATCACCGGGCGTTTGGGCGATATTCTGTCGCAGCTGTACATCCTGTCCTGCGTGCTCAAGCGCTTTGAGGACGACGGCCGGCCCCAGGCAGACCTGCCGCTGGTGCATTGGGCGGCACAGGACGCGTTGCTGCGTGCCCATGAAGCCCTCGCCGAAGTGCTGGATAACTACCCCTCCACGGCGGCGGCTGCGGTGCTGCGAGGCTTGACGTTCCCGTTCGGTATTCCGCTGCGCAAACCCTCGGACAACCTGCTGGCCCAGGTGGCTGATGTGGTGCAGACCCCCGGCGAAACCCGCGACCGCCTGCTGGCCAATTCCTACATTCCGCGCCCGGAAATCGACAAGCTGGCCTATGGCGAACTGGGCTTCCGCCTGTTGCCGCAGGTGGAGTTGATCGACGCCCGACTCAAGCCGGCCATCAAGCAAGGCCTGCTCGAACCAATGCCGATCTCCACCACCGCGTTTACCGTCTGGCGCGTCAAGGCGCGGGCGCTGGACCTGATCAGCGACGACGAAGACGCCTTGCTGGCGCGCTATGTGGAATACGCCGACCACGCTATCCAGGTGGATGACTTCCCCCAGGACTTCGGTTTGCTGGAGGCGTTGCAGCAGCGCAAGCAGGCGTTGGAACCGGCGCCCAAGCGCCGCAGCAGCCAAAGCGAAAACGCCTCGGTCAACTAGGACAAACGCGGTCAATGTGGGAGGGGGCTTGCTCCCGATAGCAATCCATCAGTCACCGACTCATTGGTTGAACCACCGCTATCGGGAGCAAGCCCCCTCCCACATTGGATCGGGTTTACAAGGTCAGAATGTGTTGTGAGTGAATGCGGATATGAGTGACAGCTACCTATCGTTCGTCAATTCCCCCTGGGGCCGTCGCCTGGCCCAGGCGGTGGGCTTGCCTCAGCCCGTGCCGTTGCAGCGCCATCGCAGCGGCCAGCCAGGCCTGGCCAACCCGGTGATTGTCGCCGGGGCAGGGCGCATGGTTGCGCAGGTGCAACAGGTGTTCAGCGCCACCGACACGGTCACCGCCACCCCGGCGACGCTCAAGGCGCCGTCCACGGTCAAGGTGCAGGGCGCAGTGTTCGATGCCAGCGCTGTGGTCGACCTGAAACAGTTGGATGAGCTGTACGAATTCTTCCACGCCAACGCCAAACGCCTTGGCCAGCACGGTCGGGTGGTGGTGTTGGGCACGGCGCCCGAACACTGCGCGAACGTGCCCCAGGCCATCGCCCAGCGTGCCCTCGAAGGGCTGGTGCGCTCGCTGGCCAAGGAGCTGCGCCGGGCGATCACCGTGCAGTTGTTGTACGTGGCGCCGGGTGCGGAAGATGCGCTGGACAGCAGCTTGCGTTTCTTCCTGTCGCGCCGTTCGGCCTACGTCTCCGGGCAGGTGGTGCGCCTGGAAAAAACCGTGGATGGTCATGTCAGCGTCAATTGGGACAAACCCTTCGCCGGCCGACGCGCGCTGGTGACCGGGGCTTCCCGTGGCATCGGCCTGGCAATTGCCCAGGTACTCGCCCGCGACGGCGCCCATGTGGTCTGCGTGGACGTGCCCCAGGCCCAGGCATCGCTGCAACAGGCGGCCGCCAGTGTGGACGGTTCGGCGCTGCCATTGGACATCACGGCGGCGGACGCCGCTGCACAGCTTCAAGCCCACGTCAGCCAATACGGCGCCTTCGACGTGGTGGTGCACAACGCCGGGATCACCCGAGACAAGACCATCGCCAAGATGACGGAGGCGGCCTGGCGCAGCGTGTTGGCGGTCAACCTCGACGCACCGTTGAACCTGAGCAACGCCCTGTTGGAATGCCAGGGCCTTAACCCCGGTGGGCGCATCGTGTGCGTGTCGTCGATCTCCGGCATTGCCGGCAACCTCGGGCAAAGCAACTACGCCACCTCCAAGGCCGGCGTGATTGGCCTGGTGCAAGGCCTGGCGCCGCATGCGGCGGCGGCACAGGTCACGGTGAATGCCGTAGCGCCGGGGTTTATCGAGACCCAGATGACCGCAAAAATCCCGCTGATGATTCGCGAGGCGGGGCGGCGCATGAACTCGATGTCCCAAGGCGGGCAGCCGATCGATGTGGCCGAAACCATTGCCTGGCTGGCGCATCCTGCGTCCGGCGGGGTCAACGGCCAGGTCGTGCGCGTGTGCGGCCAAAGCCTGCTGGGAGCCTGAGCCATGGACTACGTGACGCAGATCATCGACCCACCGCCATCACGCACGCGCCTGTTGCTGGACGGCGTGCGTGGCTTGCGCAAGCCCAAGTTCGACGGCGCCCCGCTGTTGCCCAAGGAGCGCCTGGTGCGCTCGGCGGTGGAGTTGTCCGCCGCCGGTATCGCCGCCTATGGCCGTGCCTGTGGTTTTCGCCGCGAGCAGGGTGTGCCGTTGTCTTACCCCCATGTGCTGGCGTTCCCCCTGCACCTGATGCTGCTGACCCGTCCGAGTTTTCCGTACCCGGCCAGCGGCATGGTGCACCTGGCCAACCGCATCCGGCAGCACCAGCGGCTGCGGGAAGGCCAGGCGCTGCGCCTGGACGTCTTTTGTGAACGCTGGGTGGCCCATGCCAAGGGCCAGGCGCTGAGCATCGCCACCCGCGCCTACAGCAGCGGCACCCTGGTGTGGGAAAGCGACAGCCTGTACCTGCGCCGCGAGGTCAAAAGTCCCGTCGGCGAGCCGTGGGAGGACGCGCTGGCCTTGCAGGAGGAAGGCCTGTTGCGTACGCAGCGCTGGGTGTTGCCGGCCAATCTGGGGCGGCGCTTCGCCAAGGTCTCGGGGGACTTCAACCCGATCCACACCTCACTGATCGGCGCCAGGCTCTTCGGCTTTCGCCGCGCCATCGCCCATGGCATGTGGACCCTGGGCCGCGCATTGGCCGCTCAACAACCGCCCGGTGGCCTGGATCAGGCCCAAGCCCATTGCGACTTCAAGCTACCGATCTTTTTGCCCGGCCAGGTCGCCCTGTGGCAACACCCCGTGAGCGGCCCGCGCCGCGAATTCGAAGTGCGCAATTTCGCCGGCGACAAACCGCATATGCGCGGGCTATTTGTCTGGAATGAGAGCCCTACATGAGTGACTACAGCTTCAATCCGGCCCCGACCCGCCGCGTGGCGATTATCGGCGGCAACCGCATCCCGTTTGCCCGTTCCAACACGGTGTACGCCCACGACAGCAACCAGGACCTGCTGGTGGCGGCGCTGCAGGGCCTGGTCGACCGTTACAACCTGCACGGCCAGCGCCTGGGCGAGTTTGCCGCCGGCGCGGTGATCAAGCATTCGCGGGATTTCAACCTGGCGCGCGAGTCGCTGTTGTCGACCACCTTGTCCCCGCAGACCCCGGCCTACGATGTGCAGCAAGCCTGCGGCACCGGCCTGGAAGCAGCCTTGCTGGTGGCGAACAAAATCGCCCTCGGCCAGATCGAGGTGGGCATCGCCGGTGGCGCCGACACCACCTCCGACGCGCCCATCGGCATCAATGAGTCCCTGCGCCACACCTTGCTCGCGGCCAACCGCGCCAAGGGCATGGGCGACACGTTGAAGGCGCTGCTGAAGGTGCGCCCGTCGATGTTGTTCAAGCCGCTGTTGCCGCGCAATGGCGAGCCGCGCACCGGCTTGTCCATGGGCGAGCATTGCGAGGCAATGGCCCAGCGTTGGCAGATCAAGCGCCTGGCCCAGGATGAGCTGACCCTCACCAGCCACCAGCGCCTGGATGCCGCGTATCAGCGCGGTTTCTTCGACGACCTGATCAGCCCCCATCGCGGCCTGGCGCGGGACAACAACCTGCGCGCCGACGCCAGCCTGGAGAAACTCGCCGGGCTGTCCCCGGCCTACGATCGCCAGAACGGCACCCTCACGGCGGGCAACTCCACGCCACTGACGGATGGCGCTTCGGTGGTGCTGTTGGCCAGCGAAGAGTGGGCGACCGCCAATGGCTGGCCGGTGTTGGCCTACCTGCGCACGGGCGAGACAGCGGCGGTGAGTTTTGTCGACGGCAGCGAAGGCCTGTTGATGGCCCCGGCCTATGCGGTACCGCGCATGCTCAAGCGCGAAGGGTTGAGTTTCGCCGACTTCGATTTCTTCGAGATCCACGAAGCGTTTGCCGCCCAGGTGCTGTGCACGCTCAAGGCCTGGGAAGACGCCGATTACTGCCGCGAACGGCTCGGCCTGGACGCGCCACTGGGGGCCATCGACCGCGCCAAAATGAACGTCAACGGCGGCTCCCTCGGCTGCGGTCACCCGTTTGCCGCCACCGGTGGCCGGCAATTGGCGGCCCTGGCCAAGGCCATTCACGAGCGGGGCGGCGGTCGCGGCCTGATATCCATCTGCGCGGCGGGCGGGCTGGGCATTACCGCCATCGTCGAAAAGTAGCGCCAACAAAAACAACAACAAGGAGACTGCCATGAACGCTATCAGCCTGGAACACGCCGAACGGGTGTGGTTGAACGCTTACCTGCCCGGCGTCCCGGCAGACATCGATGCCGCTATCGAGGACTACCCGTCGCTGCGCGAGGTGTTCCTGGAACACCTGGAGAAATTTCGCGAGCGGGTGGCCTACGTCAGCATCGGCACCGAAATGACCTACGCCGACTGGCAGGTGCAAGGCATTGCGTTTGCCGCCTGGCTGCAGGGCCAGGGCGTGAAGAAGGGCGACCGCGTGGCGCTGATGATGCCCAACTGCTTGCAGTACCCGATCTGCCTGCTGGGCACCATCCTGGCCGGCGCGGTGGTGGTCAACGTCAACCCGTTGTACACCTCCCACGAGCTCAAGCATCTGCTCAAGGACAGCGGCGCCGAAACCGTGGTGATCTTCGAAAACTTCGCCCACACCCTGGAAAAAGTCATTGCCGGCAGCAGCGTCAAGCGCGTGGTGGTGGCCGCCATTGGCGACTTGCTTGGCACCTTCAAGGGCGCGGCGATGAACTTCATCCTGCGCCGCGTTCAAAAGCAGGTGCCGGCCTTCAACCTGAGGGGCTCGGTGCGTTTCAACCAGGTGCTGAAACAGGGCCGCGCGCTCAACCACTTCCCGGTGGACATGCACCTCGACGACCTGGCCTTCCTGCAATACACCGGCGGCACCACGGGGGACGCCAAGGGTGTGATGCTCAGCCATCGCAACATCATCGCCAACCTGTTGCAGGCCAAGGCCTGGGTCGGCGACCAGTTGGACCAGGACAAACAGGAAACCAACGTCACCCTGCTGCCGCTGTACCACATCTTTTCGCTGACGGTGAATTGCCTGATGTTCATGTGCCTGGGTGGGCGCAACATACTCATCGCCAACCCCAGGGATGTGAAGCGGGTGCAGATGATCCTGCGCAAGGAGCGCTTCAATGGCATCGCCGGGGTCAATACGCTGTTCAACGGCCTGCTGGAGAACAAAGAGTTCTGTGCGCGGGACTTCTCCGACCTGCGCATGGTGATTGCCGGCGGCATGGCCACGCACACGGCGGTGGCCAAGCGCTGGAAGGAAGTCACCGGGCTGCCGATCATCGAAGGCTACGGCCTCACCGAATGCTCGCCGGTGGTGAGCATCAGCCCGATCGACATTGCGCGCATGCGCGAAATGGAATTCACCGGCAGCATCGGCGTCCCGCTGCCGTCGACCTGGGTGCGGTTTATGCGGGAAGACGGCGAACTGGCCGATATCGGCGAGCAGGGCGAACTGCAAGTGCGCGGCCCACAGGTGATGCAGGGCTACTGGAAGCGGCCGAAGGAAACCGCCGAAGTGCTCGACGCCGAAGGCTGGTTGTCGACCGGTGACATCGGCGTGATGGATGAACGCGGCTTTATCCGCCTGGTGGACCGCAAGAAAGACATGATCCTGGTCTCAGGCTTCAACGTGTACCCCAATGAAATCGAAGACGTGGTGGCGCTGCACCCGGGCGTCGGTGAAGTGGCGGCCATTGGGGTGGAAGATGGCGTGACGGGGGAAAAGGTCAAGATCATCGTGGTGCGCAAGGACCCGAACCTGACCCAGGAGCAGATCCTCGCCCATTGCCGGGAATACCTGACGGGTTACAAGGTGCCCAGGTATGTGGAGTTTCGCACTACCGAGTTGCCCAAGACCACTGTGGGTAAAGTACTGCGCCGAGCCTTGCGCTGATTTAAATGTGTGTACGCGATCTAAATGTGGGAGGGGGCTTGCTCCCGATGGCGGCCTCTGGGCCGACCATGTGCTGGGGTTGGAATGAGTACATATCCGTTGCTGCGGTAACGGCCACTTAGGGTTCCGCTCTTACAGCGGGTCACTTTTGGAAGAGCGCCAAAAGTAACCAAAAACGCTTCGCCCCACCACTCGGCACCTCGCCTAGGCTCGGTGTGCCCGTAATCCGACAGTGATTTGGGGGCCGCCGCCACGCGCCATCCATGGCGCGGGGCGGCGAAACCGGCATCCCTGCCGGTTTACCCCCCAAATCACTATCGGATTCCGGCCAGCGTGGTTAACGGGGCGCCTGAGATCAAGATCAAAAGCAAGATCAAGAGCGGCTCGCTTCGCATCGTGGTTACCGTTGGCTGCTACAACGTTGTGTAGATGGTTGACGCTCCGCCATCGGCGGCATGGGTATCTACACAACTTTTCAGACCCTGACAAATCTCCCTGTGGCGAGCGGGCTTGTCCCGCGTTGGGCTGCGGAGCAGCCCCAAAACCAGCCGCAGTGGAGTGCCTGATACACCGCATTCGTCTTCATCAGGGGCGCTTCGCACGCCAACGCGGGACAAGCCCGCTCGCCACAGAGGTAGTGGGGCCTCCCTCCTACATGTTCAGAGCGAGTTCACGTTGACCCAGCGTTCTTCCTGGGCAGCCACACGAATCGCCGTCGCCAACCGCTCCACTTCCCACGCGGCTTCAAAGTCGGTGCCATCCGCGCCTTGCCCCGTCACGGCCATGATCAACTCCTGCACCTCCAGGGTCTTCAGCTCGTTGTACCCCAGCTGATGCCCCGCCGCCGGGCTGAACGCCGCGTAGCCGGGCAGGGCAGGGCCGGCCAGCAAACGCTGGAAACCGTCCTGGCCGGCACGGCACAGGCGCAGTTCATTCAAGCGCTCCTGATCGAACGCCAACGTGCCCTTGGTGCCGCTGATCTCGAAACTCAGGTGGTTCTTGTAACCATGCTTGAGCCAACTGCTGCTCACCGTACCGCGCGCACCGTTGGCGAAGCGCAGCAGGGCGTGCACCTGGTCATCCACCGCGATGGCTTTCTGCTCGGCGCTGCCGTTGACGGCCGGGCGTTGGGCGTGGACGGTCTGGGTGTCGGCGCATACGCCGGTCACATCGCCCACCAGGTAACGCGCCATTGCCAGCAAGTGGCTGCCCAGGTCCGCCAGGGCGCCACCGGCGTGCCCCACTTCACAACGCCACGACCACGGTGACGCCGGGTCGGCCATGAAGTCTTCACTGAACTCGCCCTGGAAGCTGATGATGTCGCCGAGGTCACCCTCGGCAATCAGTTGCCGCGCCAGGCCGATCATCGGGTTGTGCTGGTAGTTGTAGCCGACCCGCGTCACCACCCCGGCTTTGCGGGCGGCTTGGCGCATGGCATCGGCCTGCTCCAGACTGACCGCCAGGGGTTTTTCGCAGTACACCGCCTTGCCCGCTGCAATGGCCGCCATCGCCATGGGAAAGTGCAGGTGGTTCGGCGTGGTGATGGCCACCACATCCACGGCGGGGTCGTCGATCAGCGCCTGCCAGTCGCCGTGGGCCTGGGCAAACCCCCAGGCCGTGGCACAGCGCTGGGCGCGCTCGGTGTCGGCATCGGCCAGGGCGGCCAGCTTGAGGTGTACCGGCAGTTCAAATACCGCCCGGGCATTGTTGAATGCCAGGGCGTGGGCGCGGCCCATGAAGCCTGTGCCGATCAAGCCGATTCCGAGTTCACGCATAGCCGTGGTCCTTTGGATTATTGTTTTCAGGAGGGCTATTAATGGAATAAAAATTCAAATAATTCAATAGATGGAATAAAAATTCATTAATCAGCCTGGCTAATACCCTCCTATTCAGGCATGGCCAAACGCCGTCAGTTAACAAAAGATAACGTAGCACCGATTGTCAGACGATTCGAAAGCCCGATAGGATGGCCCCTGCTTCCTCCAGGCGCTCTAGATTGCAGGTTTCAGGGCCCGGGAAGGCGAGACGACCTAACAATAATAAATGGGAGAAAGGTCTATGAGTGAGCCTGTCATGGGTTGGGTTGTTTGCCGCCCACGCGCCGCACGCAGGGTTGCGTTGCTGGCCGCAGCGCTCTCGCTGTTTGGGACTGTCGCGTTGCCGACTGTCGTCCAGGCCGCCAGCGATACCCCTTTTGCGATTGAATCCCCCAAGGCCGCCAAAGGCCTGATGATCGATGTCGTCCACGCCGGCAAGCGCCTGGTGGCGGTCGGTGATCGCGGGCACATCCTCTATTCCGATGACCAGGGCAACACCTGGACCCAAGCCAAAGTCCCCACCCAGCAGTTGCTCACGGCGGTGTATTTCGTCGATGACAAGCAGGGCTGGGCGGTTGGCCATGATGCGCAAATCCTCGCCAGTACCGACGGCGGCGCCACCTGGACCCAGCAATACCAGGACCTCAAGCGTGAATCCCCGCTGCTCGACATCTGGTTCAACGACGCCAGCCACGGCCTGGCCGTGGGCGCCTACGGGGCGCTGATCGAGACCACCGACGGCGGCAAGACCTGGAACGACGTCAGCGACCGCCTCGACAATGAAGACCAGTTCCACCTCAACGCTATTGCCCGGATCAAGGACGCCGGCCTGTTTATCGTCGGCGAGCAGGGCAGCATGTTCCGCTCCAGCGACGACGGCCAGACCTGGGAAAAACTCGAAGGCCCGTACGAGGGCTCGCTGTTTGGCGTGATCAGCACCGCACAACCTCAAACCCTGCTGGCCTACGGCTTGCGCGGCAACCTTTACCGTTCCACGGATTTCGGCAGCACCTGGGAACAGGTCGAACTGAATGCCGCACGCGGCGCATTGGAGTTCGGTTTGTCGGGGGCGACGTTGCTCGAGGACGGCGCCATCGTTGTCGTCGGCAATGGCGGCAGCGTGGTGGTCAGCCATGACGACGGCCAGACCTTCAGCGTGTTCAATCGCCCGGACCGCATTTCGTTGTCGGCCGTCACGGCGGCAGGCAATGGCAACTTGATTCTGGTCGGGCAGGGTGGCGTTCGCGTCGCCACACCCACTGGCGCCGAACCGACACAACAATAAGAAGGCGGGGAACGCATGAGCAGTCATCACAACGATAAAGCGACCTTTCTTGAGCGCCTGATCTTCAACAACCGCCCGGCAGTCATCGTGATCTGCCTGTTGGTGAGCATTTTCCTGTTCTGGCAGGCGACGTTGATTCGCCCGTCCACCAGCTTTGAAAAGATGATCCCGCTCAAGCACCCCTTCATCGAAAAGATGATGGAACACCGCAACGACCTCGCCAACCTGGGCAACACGGTGCGTATCTCGGTGGAGGCCAAGGACGGTGACATCTTCACTCAGTCATACATGGAGACCCTAAGGCAGATCAACGACGAGGTGTTCTACATCTCCGGCGTCGATCGTTCGGGCCTCAAGTCGCTGTGGAGCCCCAGCGTACGCTGGACCGAAGTGACCGAAGAAGGCTTTGCCGGCGGTGAAGTGATCCCGCAGAGCTACAACGGCTCGCCGCAAAGCCTCGATCAACTGCGCAACAACGTGCTCAAGTCCGGCCAGGTCGGGCGCCTGGTGGCCAACGATTTCAAATCGAGCATCGTCGATATCCCGCTGCTGGAGTCCTACCCGGACCCGCAGGACCAGGGCAAGTTGCTGGCCCTGGATTACCGCAAGTTTTCCCATGAGCTCGAAGACAAGATCCGCGACAAGTTCGAAGCCCAGAACCCCAACGTCAAAATCCACATCGTCGGCTTTGCCAAAAAGGTCGGTGACCTGATCGACGGCCTGGTGATGGTGGTGCTGTTCTTCGGTGTTGCGTTCATCATCACCCTGGTTCTATTGCTGTGGTTCACCAACTGCCTGCGCAGCACCATTGCGGTGTTGAGCACCACACTGGTGGCGGTGGTCTGGCAACTCGGCCTGATGCACTTCTTCGGCTTCGGGCTGGATCCGTATTCGATGCTGGTGCCGTTCCTGATCTTCGCCATCGGGATTTCCCACGGGGTGCAGAAGATCAACGGTATCGCCCTGCAATCCAGCGAGGCAGACAACGCGCTGACCGCCGCGCGGCGGACTTTCCGGCAACTGTTCCTGCCGGGGATGATCGCGATCCTCGCGGACGCAGTGGGCTTTATCACGCTGCTGATCATCGATATCGGCGTGATCCGCGAACTGGCCATTGGCGCGTCCATCGGCGTGGCGGTAATTGTGTTCACCAACCTGATCCTGCTGCCGGTGGCGATTTCTTATGCGGGCATCAGCAAGCGGGCCATTGCCCGGAGCAAAAAGGACGCGCACCGCGAACACCCGTTCTGGCGCCTGCTGTCGAAGTTCGCCAGCGCCAAAGTGGCGCCGGTGTCGGTGTTGCTGGCGCTGGTGGCGTTTGGCGGCGGCCTCTGGTACAGCCAGAACCTGAAGATCGGCGACCTCGACCAGGGCGCCCCGGAACTGCGTCCCGACTCGCGCTACAACAAGGACAACAACTTCATCATCAGCAACTACTCCACCAGTTCCGACGTGCTGGTGGTGATGGTCAAGACCAAGGCCGAAGGCTGCTCGCGCTATGAAGCCATGGCGCCCATCGACCAGTTGATGTGGAAAATGCAGAACACCGAAGGCGTGCAGTCGGCGATCTCGCTGGTGACCGTGTCCAAGCAGATGATCAAGGGCATGAACGAGGGCAACCTCAAGTGGGAAACCCTGTCGCGTAACCCCGACGTGCTGAACAACTCCATCGCCCGTGCCGATGGCCTGTACAACAACAATTGCTCACTGGCGCCGGTGCTGGTGTTCCTCAACGACCACAAGGCCGAAACCCTCGACCGCGCGGTGCATGCGGTGCAGGACTTCGCCAAGGAGAACAACAAGGACGGCCTGGAATTCATCCTCGCCGCCGGTAACGCCGGGATCGAGGCGGCCACCAACGAGGTGATCAAGGAGTCGGAACTGACCATCCTGATCCTGGTGTACCTGTGCGTGGCGACCATGTGCATGATCACCTTCCGTTCCTGGGCAGCGACCCTGTGCATCGTGCTGCCGCTGGTGCTGACCTCGGTGCTGGGCAACGCGCTGATGGCGTTCATGGGCATCGGCGTCAAGGTCGCGACCTTGCCGGTGGTGGCCCTGGGCGTGGGGATCGGCGTGGACTACGGCATCTACATCTACAGCCGCCTGGAAAGCTTCCTGCGGGCAGGTTTGCCGTTGCAGGAAGCCTATTACCAGACCCTCAAGTCCACCGGTAAAGCCGTGCTGTTCACCGGTTTGTGCCTGGCCATCGGCGTGTGCACCTGGATCTTCTCGGCCATCAAGTTCCAGGCCGACATGGGCCTGATGCTCACCTTCATGCTGCTGTGGAACATGTTCGGTGCACTGTGGCTGCTGCCGGCACTCGCGCGTTTCCTGATCAAACCCGAGAAGCTGGCGGGGCAGAAGGGCAACTCGTTGTTTGCCCACTAAAGCCTGGGTAAAAAACAATCTCCATGCCCGTTACGGTGAGCGGGCTCGCCACAGAAAGCCCGCTCGGCACTGCAAGCGGGCTCGCCACAGTTTTTCAGGAGGCCAGCGGCAGGAACCAACGCTCCGCCAGCGCCTTGCCGATCAACCCGCGATGCACATCCACCACCGCCTGGGGGCTTTGGGCCCTGGCCAGCTGCGAGTAGTAGCTCACCCGGCGTTGCTCGCGGATTTTCAGGTGCGCGGCGGTGTAGTTCTGCTTGGGCGTGTCAGCCGCCGGGTAATGGAAATGGGCGTACCACAAGGGGTAGCCACCCTGGTCGTTGACCGCGTATTCCTGGACAAAGTCCCGCCGGTCGCCGCTGAGCTGGATACGCTCGCCCAGCAGCGCCATGTTCGCGCGCTTTTGTTCGATCAGGAATTCCAGGTTGCCGTGGGTGGGAGGTAATTCGAGGCACAGCTGAATGCGTAGCGCCAGGCCACGCTCATTCAGGCGCACCGCGGCCTGGCGCATGTCGCGCTCCAGCGTCTGGTCTGCGGGCGTACGGGCCTCGGCTGGTTGGGCCTGGATGGCCCGGTACAGTTCGTTGGCCAATTTGTCGTAGCGTACCGACTCATGTTGCAGCACCTCCTGGACCTCTTCCGGATGCCTGGAGATTTTCATGTATTGATCGCCGCGCTTGAGGTGTTCTTCCAGCATGGCCAGCAGCTTGCGGGCTTCACCCTTGACCAGGCTCAGGCTGCGGGGAGCCGGTGCGGCTGTCGGCAGTACCGATTCCTTGAACTCGATCCATTGTTCGCCTCGTTGCGCATAAGTACCCAGCACCTCGCCGGTGACTTCCGAGCGAACCTCGACGGTTTCCAGGGTGCCCAGGGGTTTGACTTCGCCGATAAAGGTGCCTTTTTTGGGCGTGCGTATGACTTTTTTCTGCGGTCGGCCCACGGCCGTCGGGCTGCGCCGATTCGGGCGCCGGGGGGGCCGGGCAATCGGCTTGATTTCGCTGGCCAACTGCCTGGCCGCCTCCTGGTACAGCTCCCTCACCAGCGTGACCAGCTTGGGGAAATAGTCGCCGTCGAGTTCATCAGCGTTGACGATGCCAACTCCCTGCAATGAGTCCAGGCCCCGCCCATAGTGCTCCACCAGGCTTTCCAGCACGTTGATGCGTTCCTCTGCCGACAGTTCCAGGTCGTTCAGGTCACTGTGGGTACGCAAGTGCTCCTGAAGCGGCTCGAGGATATCGATCAGTACACTCACCAAGGGATGATCAGGGTGTTTATGGGTCATCAGTTCATAGTTGCGCATCAGCAGGGCCTTGACGGCCAAGGCACTGATTTCCTGCGGGCGTTCCCAGGTCAGGCGCTTGTAGTATTCAGCCCCGGCGTCGCCGAGGCTGAACAGCTGGTCGAGATAGCGGTCACGCCGTTCGAGCCAATGGGCCGAGCGTTCATTGATGGCAGTCATTGCGCGGATGAACTCGCGGTAAGCCGCGAAGTCGGTCAGTACCGCTTCGGCCAGGCGTGCGCCCTTGACGGTGAAGCGACTGTTGTTGTGGTAAAGCGCTGTACGGTCTTTTTCGGCCACCACCACATGTTTGCGCGCGTTGTTGACGATATTTTCCAATAAGCTCGCCACCGACTGGGGCGGCAAGGCAATCCCCAGCGCGCTGCGCTCTTGCAGGCTGTCCAGCTGTTGCTGGTAGGCCTGCGTCTGTTCCTGCAGCGCCGTATCGAAGCGTTGGCGACTGTCGGCCCGTTGCGTTTCGCTGAAGCGTGGGTCCTCGTCGGTTCTGGTCATCACCCCCAGGATAATGTCGATCCGACTCTGCTGGGCCGCCTGGCCCTGGATGAACTGTTCGAAGCTGAGCTTGAGTTCGCTGATGCGCTGCGCCTGGCGCTGGCGTTCGGCGGCAATCCGCTTGGGCGGCATGCCGCCACGCAGGCGCAGCCGCATGTCGACCGACCAGGTCCCGTCGCTCTCGCTGCGCAAGTAGGGGCCGTGGTGCGTCGCGTCGCCAGGCATCACCACGCGGATATCGCCCTCCGGCTCCAGGGCCACCTGCAGCCACTCGTCCTCCACCAGGGCATGCCAGGTGTTCTCCACCAGGTAGAGCCCGCGACGTGGCCCGTTCAATACCGGTTGGGGCAGGGGCGTCGGGCGAGGCGCGCGGAAGCTGGTCAGGCGGCTGCGCTGGATCGTGGTCAGACGCTGGCGTGCCTGGGTAAAACTCAAGTCCAGTAGAGTTTTGCCCGTCTGCGCTGGCGCGCCCGGCAGGATGACAGCGCCTTCACGGATCCTGGGCGGTGGCGGCAGCGGCCACTGCTCGGCGATCCACGGGGCCAGGGGCTCGGGCAATGCTTCGTCCTTGAGCCCTACCTCCAGCGCAGAGGGTGCGGCGATCACCACGGGAACGGCCTCAAGCAACAGCAAGCCGAGGTTGAGCAACAGGTCGACGGTCGCCAGTTCTCGGGTTTGCGGGTCTTGGGAGGCGAGCGCCGGGATGTCCTGGTCCAGGCTGGCCATCAGGCCCCACAGCCAGCCGGTCAGCATGGCCGGCCCACGCAGCAGTGGCAGCAACAGGTTACCGAACAACAAGCTGCTGCCTTCGCGCAGCACCTGCCAGCGGCCTTCGCTGTTGGACACCGATTCACGATTGGCCTGCTCCACCAGGGCCCGCGCGTGGTCGCTGTACAAGTAGCTCATCAGGCGCCCGGTCACCCGGCATTGTTGCAGCTCGTCATTGATACCATCGACGGACAGCGTGGCCGGCGCCGGTTTACTCAAGGGGGCGAATTCGTCGCCCTGGCCAAAGCGCAGCGAGTGGGGCTCGCGGAACCCGCCATTGGCGTAGATGGGCCGGGCTTTGTCACTCAGCCAGGTCAACACGCCGTCCTGCAAGGGGCCGCTCTCCGCGATGGCCTCGAACAGGGCCCGGCGGCTGGCAAATTCCTGGAGTGCCTCGGCATACAGCGGGCGGTACAACACATGGGGGCCGACGCGGATGTCTTCGGCCTCGATCAAGTACATCGCGGTGACCGTGTCCGGTTGGGCGCCGGGCGTCCGCAGCAGCGCCAGATGGCGGATCACCACGGGCCGTTGGTCGACCCTGTGGTTGGCAGCATCAGGCTCCATCAATGCCGCTACCAGGCGCGCGCCCGTGGCGCTCAGGCCCGCTTGCTGCTTGAGGTTCAGTTCCAGGGCCAGCAAGGGCAACTGCACGGCCTGTTGTTCGGCGAACAGGGTTTCACGCTGGCGTGCCTCGGCGCTTTCGCCAAGCAGATGTGTTTCCAGCAGGCGCGGGTAGTACTGGCCGATGTCCGCGCGTGCCACCGGGCCGTCGGCACCCATCAGGTAGTCGGCGGTCAGCCAGGCCGGTAGTGGCAAGCCGAGCCGGTGGGTGAGGGTCACGCTGCCGCTGGGGCGGCTGGACACGTTGTCGATGGCCAGGTCGGTCAGGCTCATGCGTTCATGCCGGATGATCCCGGCGGTACCCGGATAGCCGGCGGCGATGGCGAAGCTCAGTTGCAGGTCATCGGGATGCAGGGCGGCGACCGAGGGCGGCGTGAGCGCCGACATGCCCAAGGTCACGGCATCCTGCTGCAAGGCTTGCAACAGCGCGTTGACGGTGTAGGTACGCAGGTCATCGATGTCGCTGAAGGCGTTACGCCCCGCAGCCCGCCGTTTGGCCCCGGCGAGCGCCAGGGTATAGCGCCTGTACGTGGCCTGGTCGTCGGAACTGGCGTCGCGCAGCCAGGTCGGCAGGTGCTGGCGCAAGCTGTCCAGGGTTCGCGCTGGGGCGGCCGGCGCATCGCGCAAAAAACGCCCCGGGTCGGTGATGTCGGCGTACAGCGCCTGCCAGGTGCTGAAGGGCTGGCCGGTGGGCAGGCGCAGGCTGCCCAGGTCTTCGAGTTGGCGATTGAGGATCATCGACGCTTGGTGCTCGAAGGGATCGCCGTCGGGCTCGTAGCGTTGAATCAAGATGTCATCGACCTGGTACCGGCGGCTCAATTGTTGGCCGTAGGCCTGGATCAGTGCGTCCATGCTCTCGAACGTCTCGACGGTGTGTTCCGGGCTGCACAACAGCACCGAAACCTTGCCGTTGAAGGCGCGGACCAGAGCCAACTGCGGCCCGATCAGGGTCACGCTGCGTTCGGCGGTTGTGAGGGTGGCTTCCAGGCTGTACGCAATCACGGCATTCGCCCCATGACGTGCGATGCGTGCCTCGCGGTCCGGCCTCTCGAGCAACTGCTCGAGGGTCTCCCTGGCGGGTGGGTCCAGACTGGCCTGGCTCAGGGCACTGATGCGCAGGGTGTCTCTCAATACGCCAGCCAGCCAGCGCCAGGGGCCGCTATCCCAGTATTCGGTCAGCGCATTTTGCAGGGCGATGGGCAGGATGCGTGGCAGTTCGTCGACCAGCGTCGCGATGACCTGCATATCGAGTTTTTCCCCGGTCACACCGGGCAACTTCAGGCGCTTGGGTGGCTCGTCCGAGAGGTACCAGGGCGAGCCGTTCACGTCGCTGAAGTCCAACGCCACACCGCTGGCCAGGGCGTCGTGGACCACCTGCATAAAGGGCTGCAGCAGCCAGCCTCGGCGTTGTGGCCTGGCCAGGCGTGTGCGGCTGAGGTCCAGGCTCAGGCTGGGGTATCCGGCGCCGATGGCCGTGGCGAGTTGCTGGCGAATCACGCTGTCCAGTGTCGGTCGATCAGCGAAGCGAGCGCTGACGGCGTGGGCAATAGAATGAGGGGCTTGCATAAACATCCTTTTTGGCGAAGCGATGCCGTTCATGGCGGGATTTCAGCTGGGCAGCAGGCTTAGGAACAGGCGCTGATCCAGCGGTGCGGTGATCGGGTTGTACAGGTCGCGCACGATGCTTCGGTTGTCTGCCCCGGCCTGGGCGATCAGGTCCTTGAGGGTGACAAAGCGCTGTTCGGGACGCTTGAGATGCGCCGCCGTATAAGCGCCCGGCGGGCTGTCGGCCTGGCTGTAGTGAAAGTGGGCATACCACAGCACCGTGAGACGGTTCTTCTCGCGCACGGCGAACTCCGACACATAGTCCTTGGCGGCGGTGCGTTGCGGGCCGTGGACCAGGCCGATATCGATCGCGGCATGGGCCCGCAGGAACTCGATGTTTTCCTGGCGCGGGCGTTGAGCCTTGTAGCCCTCGATGCAATGCTGGCGGCCTTGGCTGCGCAACTCGTCGGCGCGCAGGCGCAGGCGCTCGACGGTCTGGAGCACGTCCGGCTTGTCGGCCGTGTGGCTGGACAACTCGGCGGCGACGCTGTCGAGGCGCTCGGCCTGGTGCGCGAGCATGTCGTGCCAGTCACGCGGGTTGAGATCATCGCGACGCGTCGGGTCGCCGAGTTTCTTCTTCTGGAACTCGATGGAGCGCTCGAGGGCCGGCACTTCTTCCAGCAACCGTTGCGCCTGGCTGCGCAGCGTGGACAGCGCGGGGGCCTGGGGTGGCTCGACGGGGCGGCTGGGCCTGGCCTCGATAATCTCCACCCACCCCTCGTTGGGGTGCTCCATGAAGCGCCCGCTGACCTGCTGGGTAATGGGGTTGCGGGTCACGATGGTAGGGAAGGGCTGGTCACTTTGTGCCGGCTCCAGTTCACCGACCAAGGCGCCTTTGTCCCGTGACTTGAATACGCGTTTGGTTCTTGACGGGGATCGCACCGGTTTGAAGGCGCCCGGTTGCGGCGGCAGGAATTCATCTTCGCGCAGCAGCGCGGCCAGGTCGGCCTCGGCGCTGTCGCGCGCGGTGTACAAGCGCTCGATCAACAGCGGCATATGCCGCGGGTGCACCAGGGGCGAGTCGAGCTCCAGCAGGCTCTGGTAAATCTGCAGGCGCCGGTTGTAATGCCTGACCAGGTTGGCCAGCACCTCCTTGCGCTCGGTCGGGGTGAAACCCTCGGTGGTCAGCAGGTCCAGGTGTGAGTCTTCCAGGGAAGACAGGGAGGATTGCAGGTGCTCATGGCGGGCCAGGAAATACTGCTCCTGGGGCGTTGTGGCCGGGATCGTCTGGTCGATGCTCAACTCGGTCAGTACATCCAGGGATTCGAGGGTGGCATTGAGGCGGTTGTAGAACCGGCGCTTGGGATGCCCGTTGAGGTAGTTCAGGCGCTGGGCCGCGCCGGTTTTCAAGCGTGTGGCCATCGCCTCCAGGGTGTCCTCGATGGCGATCATTGCCTGGGCATGGCGCTCGGACACGGCGAAGTTGGTTTCCAGCAGGTCTTTGACATAGCGGATTGCCCCCGCGTCCTGGGCGCGGCTTTGCAGGTCGATCAGCGACTCACCCTGCTCGGACATGAACGTCGCCAGGTACAGGGACGACAACTGGCTGACACGAATTTCATCGGTGGCCAGGATCGACTGGTATTGCTCCACGCACAGCCCTTCGTAGTCAAAGCGGCTGTCCACCGCCTTCATCCGGGCGTAGGCCTCAATCAACGTGCGCCGTTGTTGCAGCAACTCGGCGGCGGCCACGTCGAAGCGCTCCTGAAATGCCTGGAAGCCGGCCCTGGCCCGAGAGCGCTGAGCGACGCTGGCCAGGTGCTCGGCCACCCGCGTCGGGTCGTCAGGTGCGCCGCGCAAGCGGTTGCGGGCCAGGCCCAAGGCATTGTGGGCCTGCTCGAACTTCAGGCGGGCGGCATCCAGCACCTGGTCGATAGGCTGCAGGCGTTTGATCAGGCTGCTGACCTCATCACTGATGCGATTGATTTCATCCGACACTTGGGTGCGCTGCTGGTCGATCTGCGCCAGCTTGGCCTTGAGCCGGTTTTTCGGCCCGCCACCGCGCAGTTTCAGGCCCAGGTCCAGGCCCCATTGTCCACGGGCATTGCGTGCCAGTGCAAACCCCGGATGTTGCGGTTTTTGCGGGTGGATCAGCGTCACTTCGCCGAATTCCGGCACGATGGCGACCCGAAACAGCAGGCCGGCCACCGAGGCATGCCATTGCTGGTCGATGCGGTACAGCCCTTTGAACATGCCGACTTCCAGCGGCTCGGGCGCCGGCACCGGCCATGGCACCCGCAGCTCGCGCAGGGCATCGAGCAGTCGTCGACGGCTGGCGTCGCGGGCGTTGGAATGAATGAAATCGACCAGGGTCCGGTCGCCGGCCGGCGGCTCCGCGGGCAGGCCCACCGGCCCCAGTTCCACCGGTGTGGTCGGGTGTGGCGCAAGGCCTGTGGGGTGCTGCAGGGCCGCGAGGGTGGCCGGCAAGGCGGGCTCCGAGGGTAACTCGATGGTCGGGTGTTGCCGGGTGCCCATGTGCAGCAGGATCAGGCCGATATTGAGCAGCACGTCGACCCAGGCCAGCTCGCGGGCGGCGGCATCGTCGCCTTGCAGGGCGGCCATATCGTGCTGGAGGCTGACCGCCAGTTGCATCATCCAGCCGGCGACCATCGCCGGCCCGCGCAGCAGCGGCATCAGCAGGGCGTTGAACAACAACCAGCCCCCTTCGAGCAACACCGCCCAACGGCTTTCGGCATTGGACACCGAGTCGCGGTCCGCCAGGTCCACCAGCGCCCGGGCGTTGCTGCCGTAGAGATACTGGGTCAGGTTGCCGGTGGCCAGGCATTGGGCCAGGGAACCCTGGACCTCGTCGCCATTGGCGTCATGTGCCAACTGTGCAGGCGGCGGTGCTGGCCACTGCACCGTGTCGTCGCCCTGGCCGAAGCGCAGGATATGCGGGCTGCGGAAGCCATCGTGGCTGTAGATCGGCCGGGCCTTGTCGGTCATCCAGGCCAGCACGCTGTCTTGCAGTGAACCGGGTTGGGCGATGGCGTCGAACAGGGCCGCGCGGCTGGCGAATTGCTGCAACGCGTCTGAGTACAGCGGGCGGTAGAGAATGGACGGCCCGGCGTCGATGTCACGGGCCTCGATGATAAACATATTGCCGACGATATCCGGCACGGCAGCGGGCTTGCGGGCGAAGGCCAGCGGGCGCATCACGATGTCGAGGGTATCGACCACGCGCCCCGCCGTGCTGGCGTGCAGCACGGCCTTGACGTAGCGATAACCCAGGAAGCTGAAGCCCTGTTGCCGGCGAATCGCCAGTTCCAGGGCCTGGCGCGGCAGTTGCACCGTCAGCGCCTGGCCGAACAGCATCTCACGCCGGCGTACCTGTGGGGTGTCGCCCAGCAGCAGGCCGCGCAGCTGTTGCGGGTAGTCCCGGCCGATATCCACTTGGCGGATCAGGCCGGGCGTGCTGTGGAACAGGCCTTTTTCCCCGAGGATGTAGTCCTCGGTCAGCCAGGCCGGGAGGGCGGCCCCGGACGTGTCCTGCAAGGTCATGCGGCCGTGAGGCGCGGCGGCGAGGTTCTTGATGGCCAGCTCGGTCAGGCCCAGGGTCACCGGTGCCAGGTAGCCGCCGTGCAAGTCACCCACCGGGACGTGGAAGGTCAGCCGCAGGTTGTCCGGGTCCACGGTGGAGCCGGGGTGGTCGCGGCGCATCTGCTCGCGCAGGGTGCGGGAGGCAAAGGCCGGCAGGCTCTCGACCCCGTCCAGGAACGACGCCCCGGTCTGTTGGCGCTGCAGGTGTGCCTGTTCCAACAGACCCTGGCGATAGGCGAAGCGCTGCTGGGCAGTGGCGGTCTGCAGCCAGGCGGGCAGCGCCGTGTGGATGGCGTCCTGATGTGTCGGGTCGGGCGCCGGCGCAGCGATGAAGGCTGAACTGGGGTCCGTCGCCTGGGCAAATCGCTGCTCCAGACTGCGCACGCCGTCGGAGGCGGGCAGGGCGATTGCTTCGAGGTCGTCCAGTTGCTGGTTGAGCAACAGGGCGGCCTGGGTATCGAAGAGATTGCCATCGGGCTCGTAGCGCCTGACCACCACCTTGTCGACCTGCAACCGCTGGCTCAGGCGCTGGCCCCAGGCTTGGGTGAAGGCCTCCAATGAGGCAAATGGCTCGACGCTGCCCGACGCCTGGCACAGCAAGGCCTGGTGGCCTTGTACCAACAGCAGGTCGCTGCTCAACAGGCGAGCTTCGCGTTCCTGCTGGGTCACACAGGCTTCCAGGCAGTAAGCATGCACAAAGCCGCCGGGCCCCGCCTGGCGTTCGCGCCGGTCAGGCTGGCGGGTCAGGCTGTCCAGCATGTCTCGCGGCGTACCGGCGGGCAGCAGACTTGCGCTGCTTTTGAGGGTATCCGCCAGCAGATCGCCGAGCCATTGCCAACGGCTGGTGCCCGTGTCGGCATCGCCGTTCCAATAGGTGGCCAGGGCTTGCTGAAAAGCGATGGGCAGGGTGAAGGCCAGGTCCAGGATCAGCCGTTCGATCACCGCCATGTCCGGCTCGCGCGGGCCATTGGCCTCAAAGGTCAAGCGTGAGGGCGGGCGCTGGGACAGGAAGCAGCGGCGCTGGTCGACCGCCTGGGTCAGGTTCAGGTCCGTGCCATTGCCCAGGTGTTCGAGGACCACATCGGTCAAGCGCCAGAGGTCCCAGCCGCGCCGTTGGTTGGGGGTGGCCAGCTTGAGGGTGGACAGATCCAGATGCAGCGATGGGAACTGTTCCTGCAGGCGTTCGTGCAGGTGCAGTTCGACCACCTGGCGCAACGTCGGGCGTGTGGCGAACTGCTGGGAGACCGCCAGGGCGGGAGTGTTGCTGCGGTGTGCGAACTGCAGGGGCCCCGTCGGCGAGGCGATAGAAGTGTCTGGCATAGGAGATTCCGTTCTTTGGGGTGGTTCGCCCCCAGAATGGCAAGCGCCGGCCGCCGCGGTGCGGTAGCCCGCTATCGCGGCACGACGGCATCGCCGGATTGGCCTATCATCAGCGTTTTTTCCAGCGATGAATGAACCTGATGACTGCCGCCTCCCTGCTTACTGAACTCCAAACCAGCGACATGCTCGAAATCGATGGGCTGCATGCCTTTGATTTCACGCTCGACGATCAACAGCTGCTGATCAAGAGCATGGACGGTCGGGCCGAGAAACGCTGGACGTTCAGCCTGGCGCAAATAGAGGCTGCGACCTTTGATGACGCCTTGCAAAGCTGGACCCTCACCGGTGATTCGGGCGAGCACCGCCTGGTGTGCATGGCCGCCTTCACCGGCAACAATAACGACGAGGAAGACGAGCATGATGATGCGTAAATTCTGGCCGCTGCTGATGGCCGGCAGTGTGGGCGCGATGTCGGTGCAGGCTGCACCGGCTGACACTTATGAGTTGTTGGTGGGCAGCTACACCGCCGGCTCCAGCGAAGGCATTTATCGCCTGCAATTCGACAGCCGCACCGGTCAGTTCCAAGGCAAGCCGGTACTGGCCGCGAAGGCCGCCAACCCGTCGTGGCTGACGGTCTCAAAAGACCAGAAGCATCTGTTTGTGGTCAATGAGAACGGCCCTGGCCAGCAAGACCCGGTCGGTCGCGTGAGCAGCTACAGCATCGACCCGAAGAGTCATCAGCTCACCCTGATCAACCAGGTGCAGAGCCTGGGCAATGAGCCGACCCATTCCAGCGTCGCCGCGGATGGGCGTTACCTGTTCGTCGCCAATTATTCGGTGGTGGAAGATCCGGGTGGCAGTCTGGCGGTCCTGCCGGTGGACGCTGCCGGCAAGCTGTCGGCCCCGGTGCAGTTGAGCGGGCACCCGGCCAGTCGCGTCAATCCCGAGCGCCAGGCCTCCAACCATGTGCATTCGGTGGTGTCGTCGCCGGATGGCAAGTACGTGTTTGTGCAGGACCTGGGCGCGGACAAGGTCTTCGCCTACCGCTACGACCCCAAGGCCAATCACGAACTGCCGCTGACCCCTGCCAACCCGGCATCGGTGCCCTTGCCACCGGGCAGCGGCCCGCGCCACCTGCTGTTCAGCGCCGATGGCAAGCATGCCTGGCTGACCACCGAGATGAGCGCCCAGGTCGCGGTGTTTGATTACGCCGACGGCACGCTTCGCCAGACCCAATTGGTCGACTACGCCGCCGGGCAACCGGTGTCCGACAAGGCCGGCGCCGCACTGCACGCCTCCAGCGATGGCAAGTTCCTCTACGTGAGCAATCGCGGCACCGCCAACCAGATCATCGTATTTGGCGTGGACCCGGCAACCGCCCACCTCAAGGAGCTGCAGCGCCGCAGCGTCGAAGGCGACCACCCGAGGGAGTTCAGCCTCGATCCGAGCGGCAAGTTCCTGCTGATCGCCAACCAGAAGAGCAACGAAATCGTGGTGGTCGAGCGTGACCCCAAGACCGGCCTGCTGGGTAAAACCGTGCAGAAATTGCCGATCGATGCCCCCAGCGACCTCAAGTTCCTGGTGCGTCAATAAGCCACAGGCCTCGCAGTGCGGGGCCTGACCCTTAGTATTAATTGTATTAATAGCGGCTACTGTTTCAAAGCATTTCTAAGGTTCAACCCTCGGGCGTAAGTTGGGTTCCAAGGCCTTCCCCGGCCACCCAACCAAACGAATACAAGGGTTACCGACATGAACTTGAATCTCTTCTCCGTCATCGCCGCCTCCGCCGTTTCCGCCACCGTGGCCCTGCCTGCCGCTGCCAGCGTGGAAGTCACCGGCACAAAATCCAGCACCAGTGCCTACACCCAGAAATACCTGCAACAAAGCGCCAACTTCTACGCCGCCCTGGATCACAAGACCCAGCAATGAGCGCTGATTGACCCTGCACACAAGCAGACGCCAAACCACTGGAACGTAAGCGCGCGTTCGAGTGGTTTGGCGTTTGTGTATCTGTCAAAGAAAAAAATGAGGTAGTGGCGTATTGCCATGTGTTTAAATTGACGCTTAAATATTGACGCCCTCTTTCATGGAATCGACAGCATGGCACTTCGACTCGCCGCACTTATCCTCGCCCTTTATTCCACCCCGATCCTGTCATCCGTGCAGTTGTCGGACGGCGAGCCGGAGATCGCCCGCGAGCGGTTGTTGAGCCTGATCGAAGGCTAAGCCTTCGCCATCACGCCGATAAACAGGGGGGATTGCAGGAAGTCTTCCAACCAGCGTTGCAACGCTTTGAACGGCGTACCGGCAAACCATTCGCGGTCCACGTGGGCAAACTGCCGTATAAACGGCGCAAGCGCCATGTCCGCCAGGCTAGGGTGGTCGGCCAGCAGATAGGCGTGTTGGGCCAGCAACCCCTCAAGCTTCTGCAAGAACACCTCGCCTTCGGCTCGATAGTGTTCCATCGGCTGCTCGGGGTAGCGTTCGGCGTACTTGTATCGATTCAAGTGATGTTTGAAGGTTGAATCGTTCTCGGCGATCAGCTCAAGTACCGCCGGATCTCCCTGCAATAACCAGTTATCCGGGTCGTGCCGGGCCAAGGCCCACCGCATGATCGCCAGGCTCTCGTCGATCACTTCGCCATCCACCACCAGCACCGGCACCGTGCCTTTGGGCGACAGCGCCAGCATCTCGGCCGGCTTGGCCTTGAGGCTCACCTCGACAATCCGCACCGCCACCCCCGAGTAGCGCAGCGCCAGGCGTGCGCGCATGGCATAGGGGCAGCGCCGGAACGAATACAGCAGCGCCTCGCTCACTTGACCTCCAGGGTGCTCAAGCCATTGCCCTGGCGCTTGACCTGGATCTGTACCGGGATGCGTTCGTGCATTTCCTGCACGTGGGAGATCACTGCCACTTTGCGCCCCTGGGCCTGCAACCCGTCGAGGGCGTCCATCGCCAATTGCAGGGACTCGGGGTCGAGGCTGCCGAAGCCTTCGTCGATAAACAGCGACTCGATCTTCAACGTGCTTGAGGCCATCGACGCCAGACCCAACGCCAGCGCCAGGGACACCAGGAACGTCTCGCCGCCGGACAACGAGTGCACCGAGCGCAGTTCATCGCCCATTTCCGTGTCCATCACCAGCAGGCCCAACATGCTGCCGCCGCGCTTGAGGCGGTAGCGGCGCACCAGTTGGCGCAGCTGCACGTTGGCGTGGTGCACCAGCAGGTCGAGGTTGTAGGCCTGGGCGATCTTGCGGAAGGTGTCGCCGCTGGCTGAGCCGATCAGCGCGTTCAGGCGCGCCCAGCGTTGCCACTCTTCATAGGCCTTGGTGATTTGCTCGGCCAGGGCACTGTTGGCGTCCTGGCGACGCTGGTCTTCGGACTGGCGCGCGCGCAGTTCGGCGCAGTGTTTCTCGCCCTCGGCCAATTGTTGATTGAGCGCGGCCAGGGCGCCATCGAGTTGTTCGGCGTCCAGGTTGCCGTTGTGCAGGGCCTGGTGTTCGGCGAGGCGTTGTTCGCGCTCTTGCAGCAACACCTTGGCTTGCTCGACGGCTTTTTCGCTGCTGTGCAGATGCTGGCGCAGCGCGCTGATGTGCGCGTCATCGAAAGCCAGCAGACGCGCCAGGCCCTCGTCATCCAGTTCGGGGTGCAGGGCGCGCCATTCGTTGGTACGGGCCTCGAGGGTGTGCTGTTCGGCTTCGAAGGATTGCTGGCGCTCCTGGTGGGCCTTGAGGTCGGCGGCCAGTTGGATCAGCTGGTTGCGGATGTCCTGCAACTGTAGGTTGGCGTCGGCCTCGCGCTGGCGTGACTGCACCACGGCCTGTTCCAACTGCTGCTGCCAGTGTTCGGCGCTGGCGTGCTCGCCCAGCAAGGCACTGAGTTTTTCCTGGGCGGCCTGTTGCTGCGCTGCCAGTTCGGTAAATTGCTGGTTCAGGGCGTCGAGTTGCTGTTGGCGATGCAGCTGATGGGTGTGCTCTTTCTCGATGGCCTGCTGGCGTTCCTGCTGCTCGGCGAGCTCATCCTTCTGGTGACCCAGCTGTTCAAGGCGTTGGCTGACCTGCTGGTCCAACTGCATAAAGGTCGCCGCCGGGTCGCTGCGCAAGCCTTCCAGTGTGTCGGCGGGCAACAGGTGGGCAAAGGCGGTGATTTCTTCGTCGAGACGTTCACGGTCGTTGGACAGCTCGCGCTGCTGGTCCACCAGCAATTGGCGCGCCTGCTGGCTCGCGTCCTGGGCGGCTTGCAGTTGCTGCTGCAAGCGCCCGGCGTTTTGCTGCAGGTTGAGCAGGGCGCCCTGGCGTTGTTCGTCCTGGGTGATGCTTTGGGTCAGTTGGCTGAGTTGCTGGGCCAACCAATGGCTGCGTTTGCTTTGGTCTTGGTTGAACAGCGAGGCCGCCAGCGGATGGGCGTCCAGGCTGGGTTTGAGCGCTTGCTGCTGGGTGGCCAGTTGCTCCTGTTGTTGCAGGAACTCCTTCTGTTGGGCAATCAAGCCACCGACTTCGCCGCGCAACTCGGTGAGTTTTTCCTTGAGGGTATCAACGGTATTCTGCGCCGCTGCTTCTTCCTGGTCGTCGTGGCGTCCAAGGCTTTGCAGCAGGGCTTCGGGCTGGTGATACGGATGCTCGTGGCTGCCGCACACCGGGCAGGGCTGGCCGTCCTGCAATTGCTCGCGCAGTTCCTCGACGCTGGCGCTGCGCGCCAGGCGCTGGCGTTCCAGCACCTGCTTGGTCACCGCCAAGGTCTGTTCGGCGACGGTAAGTTCGGCTTTGGTTTGCAGGCCGGTCTGGTTCAGTTGTTCGCGCTGCTGCGCGGCATCGACGAGCTTTTGCGCGACGGCAGCGGCTTGCTGGTCCAACTGCTGCTGGCTGTCCCACAGGCGAGTCAGGTCTTCGAAGGCGCGTTGCTGCTTGCGATTGTCTTGCAGCAGGCTGGCCAGCAGCTGGACCTGCTCGGCCACGGCGTGCGGCTCGGCACCGGCTTCCTGGTACAGCAGGTCCAGCGCGTCACGTTGTTGGGCGAATTTTTCCGCGGCGGTCGTGGCACGTTGTTCCAGTTGCGGCAGTTCGGCCTGGCCTTTCTTCAGGCGATTACCGATCAGCATCAGTTGTTGCAGGCGATCGCGGTAGGCGTTCCAAGCCTCGCTGAGCGGGGCGAGGGCGCTGCTGCGTTCAAGTTCGGCGGCCAGGCGTTGCAGGCGTTCGGCAACGTGGGTGTGCTTGGCCTGTAAGCCTTGGAGCAGCGTCTGGCCTTCGGCGCAGGCGGCTTCGTGTTGCTGCTTATCCTCGCTGCGCTTGGCCAGGTCCTTGGTCAAGTGGGCGAGGGTGTTCTGTTCGGCGAAGGCCTGGTGCAGCAGCGGGGCGGCGTCGGTCTGTTGCTTCACGGCATCGGCCAAAGCGGCTTGGGCTGAGGCCTGCTGTTGCAGGGCCTGTTCCTGACGAGTCTGCAACTCGGCCTGTTGCTCGATATGCGCCTGAATTTGCGTAGCCAGCGGCGTGAGCAAGGTGTCGAGTTCTGCCAGGCGCGCAAACTGATGTCGTTGCGGCGCCAGTTGGTCCAGGCGGCTCAGGTCTTGGCGCTGTGCCCCCTGGCTGTCCCACTCCGCTTGCGCGCGCTGCAACTGTTCGGTGGCATTGCGCTGGCGGTCCTGCCATTCGCGCAATTCCTTGAGCCAGGTGTGCTGCAATTCCAGCTGCTTGAGCTGCGCCTGCTGGGTCTTGAGCTGTTGCTGGGCCGCGTCGAATTGCTCGTCCAGTTCGGCGCGCGCTTCAGGGGCCAGGGGCACCACGCCGGTGGCCTGGTCCTGCAAGTGTTTGTGCGCGTCTTTGGCCTCCTTGGCCTTATCGAACGCGCGGCGGCCGAGCTGGGTGTACAGCGCGGTGTCGGTGAGCTTTTCCAGCAGTTCGCTGCGTTCGTTGTCATTGGCCTTGAGGAAGGCGCTGAACTCACTCTGGGCCAGCAGCACGGCGCGGGTGAACTGCTCGAAGTTCAGGCCCAGGGCCAATTCCAGCTGGGTCTTGTATTCGGTCTTCTGGCTGGCCAGCAGTTGGTCGCTGTCCAGGTCGATCAGGCTTTGCCGACTGTTCTGCAACTTGCCGCTGGCCTTGTCGCGGGCGCGATTGGCTTCCCAGCGCGCACGGTAGCGACGGCCGCTGACGCCGACAAAGTCAACTTCGGCATAACCGCCACCGGTGCCGCGACGGATCAGGGTGCGTGGGTCGCCGATGGAAATATCGCTGTCGGCATCCGGCATCTTGGCCTGGCCGGTATCGCCCAGGCGTGGCACGGCGCCAAACAGCGCCAGGCACAGGGCATCCAGCAGGGTACTTTTACCGGCGCCGGTCGGCCCGGTAATGGCGAACAGTCCGGCGCTGGCCAGGGGCTCTGCGGTAAAGTCGATCTCGAACGGCCCGGCCAGGGACGCGAGGTTTTTCAGGCGGATGGCGAGGATCTTCATGGCTGTTCACCTGCCTGTTGCACTTCCTGGAGCAGCACGGCGAAATCCTTCAAGGTCTGTTCATCCACTTCACTGCCGTAGCTGTCCTGCCAGGCGCGGCTGAACAGCTCCTGGGGCGTGAGCTGGTCGAGTTCGATCAGGCGCTCATCATCGGTGGTGTCGCTGCCACGTTTGCCGGCGTACTCGGCAGCGATGCGCACCAGGCGCACCGCCTTGCCTTGCAGGGCGGTTTCGATCTGTTGGCGCAGGTCCGGTTGCGGCTCGTCGAGGCGCACGCGCACTTCCAGCCAGGGGTGGCGCTGGGTTTCGGCGAGCAGGTCGATATCGGGCAAGTCCGCCAGGGCCTTGAGGATGTCGGCCAGGGGCGCGGCTTCCAAGCGTTGCAGGTTGACCGAACGGGGAATCAGCAGCGGTTCGACGCTGACCAATCGTTCGCCCTGGAACGTCACGTCGAGAATCTGGTGCTTATAGCCAATTTCGGAAAACGACAGCGGAATCGGCGAACCGCTGTAGCGAATGCGCTCCTCGCCATTGACCTTTTGCGGCTTGTGCAAATGGCCGAGGGCAACATAGCCGATACTTTTGTCGAACAGTTTGGCCGGCAGCGCCTCGGCATTGCCGATGATCAGGCTGCGCTCGGAGTCTTCCGACACTGAGCCACCGGCCATGTGCGCATGGCTGATGGCAATCAGCGCCTGGCCTTTTTTACGCTTGGCGTTAGCCGCGGCGATCAACCATTCATGCACCTGGCCAATGCCGTGCAGGTAATCATCGCCCAGGTGCGCACCGGTAACTTCCGCCGGGCGCAGGAACGGCAGCGCCAGGCACCACGCGGCGACCTTGCCCTTGGCATCCGGCAGGGGAATCAGCAGGCGTTCGGCGTCCAGCTGGCCGTCGTCCAGCCATAGCACGCGGCCCAGCGCATGGGTGCGCAGGCGCCGCATCAACGGCGCGGGCAGTTCGATCCGCGAGCCGGAGTCGTGGTTGCCGGCAATCATCACAATGGTCAGTTTCGGGTTTTGTTCGTGGGCGCTGATGATGAAGTCATACAGCCGCTCCTGGGCCTTGAGCGGCGGGTTGACGGTGTCGAAGATGTCGCCGGCGATCAACAGCACATCGGGATGCTGGGCCGCGATCTGGCGCAGCAGCCACTCGAGGAAGCAGGCGTGTTCGAAGTCGCGTTCCTGGCCGTGGAGGTTTTGGCCAAGGTGCCAGTCGGAGGTGTGGAACAGACGCAAGGCGAACTCCGTGGGGAAGCTGAAAAGGGGGGAGTTTACCTGTAAACCTGGAGGAGAGGGCTGATCGTTCCCGGGCGAGGTGGGAACGATCAGTTGTTTCACTTAGTTACCGTTCCTTCATCGTGACATGCCCGATGTAGAAGTCATTCCCGTCGCCACTGGAGATCGTGTTGTGTAGACCAAGCTTTACCGACCCTGTGACCGGCGCGGTATAGACACCAGTGCCGGTGCGCCAGATCGTCTGTCTTTGTGTGTTCACGGCTGAGCCGATAGCGCTGCCACTGACGGTGAGATAGATATTGGTTGCGTTTGCGCCCGTGGCTCGTATCGCGCGCAGTGAAAAGCTCAAGTCATAGGTCTTGTTGGCTTGTACCTGGACTGTATACGCGATGACCGGCCCGGAAAAGTTGTAAGGCCCGTCGGTATACGAGCCAATCCCAAGCCCTACGCCTTCATTGGCGATGTTGTTTGTGTCTCGGTATTGTCCATCTGGGCTCCAGCCGTGCCAGCTGCCGGTAGTGAAAGGCCATTCCATCGACAGCTTGCTCCGCTGCACAACGGTGTATGTCGTGATCGGAAAGGTGACGATGCTCTCGGCATCCAGGGTGCCATCGAACGTTGCCTGGAACTTCACATGGATGGGACTGTTGTTGGGGATCGACTCCAGCCAACTGCGCGGTACTGGCAGGTTGTGCAACCCATTCGCCGCCTCCGCTGAGGTAAGCGGGTGCGCCGTCAACAGGTTCAAGTCATCTACGCCTGCGCTGCTGCAGGTCAGCCACACCCAATCGCCCGCCGCACTCAGGGGCCACTTGGCCACGGCGGCGGTCGCATCGCCGGCAATGGTGTTGAGGTTCAGCGTTCCGCCGGGGGCGATGTCGTTGATCCTTGGAAAGGGAAGTGGATTGGGCGTCAGCTCATCAAACGCCAGTACCCGCAAGTCCAGTATCTCGGAGTTTGTGAGGGCACCCTGGCGGTGGACGCTATAGCCCACTCTGAGTACCTGCCCCAGATGAGCCGCGATATTCCTGCCGGAGGCATAGAAATCAACATACCCCAAGGACGGGTCGCCGGGCTTCGGTTTGATGGCCGGTATCGCGAAACCGGGCTTGCCGAACAGGAAGACGGTGATGTCATCGGTATAAAGCATCGGCGCATACCTCACGCGGATGGTGAATACCGCCGCTTGATCGATATGCAACGGATTCATCTGCGCACTCGTCGGGCCTGTCTTCGTGGCCTCCAGCACTTCAGGTACATCCAAGGTCAGCATGGCACCGACTTTCATCACGACGGCATGGGATAATCGCGTGCGCGCACCCGGACGGGTGAGGGTGTAGTAAATGCGCGCCGATCCGTTGAGATTGGCCAGAACATACTGGCGCTGGACGTTAAATGGCAGATCGCGGCCAACCCAGTGCGGCAATACCTGGAAGATGATGGGGGGCGCACTGCCGCCGCTGGCGCTACCTTCGAAGTACAAGGTGATGATGTCATCTTCTTGTATATCGGTGTGTGCCCGGACCAGGATGTGTGCGTCACCGCTCGACTGGTCTGGATCGAACACATACTCGGGGGGCGGTGCCTGTTCCACGAATGGTTCAGGCAACGAAGCCTGGGGTAATCCGACATCGAGCAGCAGATCCTGCGAGGGACGAGTTCCTTGGGCGTTAGTGGCGGTATAAGAAAGCCTGAGGGTACCGCCTTCGAGTTTGGCGATATCGCCGTTGACCCCGTTCGCCAACCGGAAGGTGATAGGCCCTTCGCCGGCCGCTTTGTAAACCTCGCGGTAATACCGCGAACCGTTGGCATACACGCCAACCAGGAACAGAGTGACCAGGTCGAAAGGATCCTGGCCTGTGTATTCGTCAATTCTCACGGTGACATATGCCGATTCCGGCGGCAGGGTGACGCCGTCCGGCGCCTCATCCACGCGAGGTGCTGGCAAGCTGATGTTGATCGGTGTGCCGGTGACCTGCACGATAGTCGTGTGCGAGCGCCGGTTTGGAACGCCAGCGCGTATGCGCTCATAGGACAATTGCACACGCCCGCCCACCAGTGGCGCAAAATCCTCGAACGGGAAGGGGATGCGGGCATTGCGCCCGGTGACGGTGACGCGGTGTTCGTAGTAGGTGGTGACGCTCGCCCCCTGCGCATTGCGGCCAATAGCCCTGACCCGAATCAGATCGCCGACCACATAGTCAAAGCGATGAACGGAGACTTCGATGGTGGCGTCTGCCCCCATCTGCTCGTCCACATCAAGGACGTCCGCAGGTGCTTCGTAGATGTAGCACTCAGGCAGCAGCGGTTCGGCGCCATCATCCAGCTCGACCTCGATCAGCACCGCCGGTGACCAGCCTGGGGAATAGTTACCCACCTCATCGACGACTTCGTACTCGCAGACGTGTGAGCCGCTGCCGATCTGCGCCCAGGTGCCCGCATACACCCAGATTACAATCGGCTCGCGGCCGGCCGCCTCGCCTTCGGTGACCCGGTGGTTGAGGATAAATCCGCCAATGCTCAGGCGAATGCGGTCCCGCACCGTGCGGTGGGTGTTGGCGGGCCTGTTGATGTCGAGGGGGTAGAAGGGAATTGTCACCTTCACCCCCAGACCGGCTGCTGTTTCATCGACGAAGTCGGTATCCGGCTCGGGCGCGCCAAGGTTGGAATGCCACGGTTCGCTAGGTATCGGATCCGGCCCGGCAGGCGCTACAGTGTCGATTTTGAGCCTGAAGCGGCGAGTCTCCTCCGTTCCACCAAGCACTCGCGTAACCCGGAAAAAAACCGGTTCCACGGGGCCGTCTGTAAACCGTGTACGGGGGATGTACAACGGGATCTGAATGCCCTTGTCGGCTTGTTCCTTGGTCACCGTGTGAGTCGCTACGGGCGTGATGACATCGCGGTAGAACAGCTCGATGAAATCCAGTTGCGTCATGTCCAGATAGGGCAACAGGATGCACAGCAGACCCTCGTCGCGATGGTTGTCCAGGGCGGCCAAGTTGATCCCACCGTCGAAGCCGACCACAGGCGTGGTCATGCCGGGGATGTAGAGTGGGAGCTCGGAAAACGGCACGGGGGCATGGTATTCGGGGGTGGTCAGGTCGAAAAAGTCGTCAGACCCAGGTTCAGGATGTAAGGGCGAGCGTACGGCAGGCAACCGCGGGTTGGAGAGCTGTTCTTGATCCATGATCAGGCGTCCTGTGAGTAGCGAAATGACCCGTACCGGCGAGTGACGCGCGGCAGGTCGTACACAGGATTTAGCGTCAAATAGATGCGATTCAGCACCTGTCAGAGTTAACAGTAGCGACGAGTGGGCAGTCATTAATGGAAGACGTCTGTCGATGCCCACACGCAGGCACGGGGCGACGCACATCAACATGCAGCAGATTTTTTACTGACAGACCGCCTTCGTGGGCAAGCTCGCTCCCACGGGGTTGCGTGGCGTGGGCTGAATCCAGCTTATTTGGGGTACAGCGGCGGCAGGCTGGTGGTATCGGTTGCCGGGTCCAGCTCACGCTCGGTCATCGGGATGGCCTTGATCGCGCGCCACAGGTCTTCGCCCAGCCAGTACTGGCCACTCTCGCTGTACAGCGCGCCATTGAGCCCATCCAACGCATCCGACAACGGCACAAACCGCGCCGCCATATCCGCCAGGGTTTCCGGCTGTTGCCGCGCCCAGGCATCCAGCGCCTGGCGCGTGGCCTGGGGGTCGTTGGCCTGGGTGGCGCGCTTGAGGTCGTCGAGCAAGGTGCGTGGGCTCGGGCCGGTTTGCGCAGCGCGTAGTACCGCCGGTTGCCAACGGGCACGCCACCACAGGCCGAAGCCCAGCAGGGTGGTGCAGGCCAGGATCAGTGTGCTGAGTTGCCACAACCACAGGCGGCTGTCGTCCGGCGCGGTGATGATGGTCGGGGTGGCCGGCGTGTCCACCGCCAGGCTGGGGTTGTTGGCCACTTGCAGGGTGCGGGCCGGTAGGCTGGTGCGCTCCAGGTGGTCTTCGTGGGTGTTCCACCACACCACCTCGACGGCGGGCAGTTCCAGGGCGCCGACACGGTTGGGCACCAGGGCCTCGCGGTCTTCGCGACTGCCGATCAGGCCACGGTCACTGGTCTGGTTACCGAGCACCGGCTGGTCCGGGTAGCGGCGCAGGCCGTTGATGTCGGTGCTGGGCAAGGCCGGCAGTTGGGCGCTGGACAGGCCCTCGGCCTTGACGGTCAGGCTGCGGGTCAGGGAGTCGCCGACTTGTACATGCTCAGGCTCCGGGTTCCAGCTCTCGTTCAAGGTGAGGCTGCGGGCCGGCAACCAAGGGGCGTCGACGGGGTACAGCGCCGGCTTGGGCTTGACCACCAGTGGCAGCGCCGCCGAACTCACGTGGATCAGTTTGCCGGGCTTGGTGCCTTGCAGCGTATTTTCCTGGGGCGGACGCGACTCCACCAGGGTGGCGCTGAAGGTCTGCGAGGGAATCTCCAGGGTGCCGCTGTGTTGCGGGTAGATCGCGTAGCGGGTTTCGATCACGCCATGGCGGATGCTGTTGATGACCTTTTCGTAGGTGCGCGACTCGCCCAACTGCTCCACGCGCGCATCGGGAATCTGTAGCGGCGTGAGGCTGCTGTCGTCGTACAGCGACACCGAGTGGTACACGCGCACGGTCAACAATGCCTGGGCCTGCACATAGACGCTGGTCTGGTCGAGGTTGGCTTCGACAAACACCGGCGCCAGCTCGGCGTTGGTGTCCTGGCTGGTGGTTTCCAGCACTTGCAGGCTGATCGGCTGGGTCGTGTATTCGCCCACTTGCAACGGCGGAATCACCACCGTGCCGTTTTCCTTGGGCAGCAGGGTAATGATCCAGCGTGTGGTCGCATGGTTATCGCCACCCAGCGTCGTAAGTTGGTTGAGCTGGCGTGTGCCGCTGACTTCGAACTGCGCATCCAGGGGCGACAGGTCGGGCTTGCCGAACTGGGTGACATCGGTGGATTCCACCGTCAGTTCCACCGTTTCCCCGGAATTGAGGCGGTTGCGGTCGACGCTGGCGACCAGGCTGGCCGCCTGGGCGTGGCCTGCCGACAACGCGAGCAGAAGCAGAAGGGTGGTGCGGCGGCTCATCGAGTCTTGTCCTGATGCTGTTGCTGTTCGTACCAGAATTTGCGTCGCAGCAGTTCGCCGGGGTTGTCCGGGATCTCCTGCAGCCATTGCTCCAGGGCCTGGCGGTGTTCACCGTCGAGGTTGGCGTCGGTGGGACGCAGCGGCGGGGTGGTGGTTTGCTCATCGCCCAACTCGCTGCCCGGCACGTCGTTGCCGCCGGCGTGCGGCGGGGTGCCGGCCTGGGTATCGCCGCTGCCGGCTTCGCCCTGGCCCTGGGACGACTGTTCGCCACCTGTGGCATTTTGCCCAGTGGCGCCCGGTTGCGCAGTTTGGCCGGGTTGGGTGGTTTCGTCATCCTCGTTTTTTGCAGGCTTCTCAGGCTCGGGTTCTGCCTGTTCCTGGATCAGCGCTTCTACCAGGGCCTTGTTTTTCAGCGCCGGTTGCAGGTCGGGCTGGGCTTCCAGGGCTTGTTCGTAGGCGTCGATGGCTGCTTCGAGTTCACCTGACCTGGCCAGGGCGTTGCCGCGATTGTAGTGGGAGTAGGCGTCATTACCCTCGGCGAACCGCTTGATGGCCTCGGCATAGTTGCCGGCCTCATACAGGGCGACGCCTTGCCACTGCGGGTCCTGGAAGTGCTCTGCGGCCTCGGCGGGGCGTTTCTTTTTGAGCAGGTATTGGCCCTGCTGGTCCGCACGCAGCCACAAATCCTGGAATTCAAAGGCATAGCTGGGTTGCGGCGCGCCCAGAAGCAGCAGTGGTAAAAAGAACAACCAGCCGCGCCGCCCGGCGCAGGCGGCCAGCAGCAACAGCGGCAGCAGCAGCCAGTAACCCTGGTCGGCCCAGGTGTCGAGGTGCTGCAACTGGCCATCGTTGCGCAGGGCTTGGGGCGGGTCCAGCACGCCGAGCTGGCGCAGGTCTTTATCGTCCAGGCGCGCGGCGCGGTAACGGCCGCCCATTTCGCTGGCGAAGGCCTTGAGTGTCGGGCTGTCGAGGCGGGGTACCAGGATCGCGCCTTGCTCGTCCTTGAGGAATTCACCGCTTTCCTGGGTCACCGGTGTGCCTTCACGGCTGCCGATGCCCAGGATCGACAGGCTCGGCGCCTGGTTGCCTTGCAGCAGCAGGCGAATGCCCTGGCGTTCCTGTTTTGACAACGAGGAGCCGACCAGCAGCAGGCGACCCTGACCCAGACCGCCGTGCTTGAGCAGCTCCAGGGCTTTCTCCACGGCGAGGTCGGCGCGGTGGCCGGACTCCGGCATGATCGAGGGGCGCAGGGCGTCGAGCAGGTTGCGGCTGGTGGCCAGGTCGTCCGACAGCGGCACGAGGGTGTGGGCGCTACCGGCATACACGACGATGGCGGTTTGCGCGTCGCTGCGCGCCTGCAACAAGTCGAAGAGCTTGCGCCGTGCCTGTTCGAGGCGGTTGGGCGGGCTGTCGGTGGCGAGCATTTCCGGGGTCAGCTCGAGCAGCACCACCAATGGGTCGGAGGGTTTCTGGCTGGTTTGTTCAACCCGTTGCCAACTGGGACCCAGCAACGCCAGCACGGCCAGCAGCCAAGCGAGGCCCAGCAACACCCACGGCGACTTGCTTTCGCGCCCGTTGCCGCCGCTGAGCAGCACGGCGTGAAAGGCCGGCGGCAGGATCATCTGCCAGCGTCCGGCGCGCTTCTGCCGGTGCCACAGTTGCCACAGCAACCAGCCGAGCAGCGGCAGCAGCAACAGCCACCAGGGGCGGAACCAGTGCGGCCACAGGGCGATCATCGACGCCTCCGCAAACGCAGGCGTTTAAGACGCTGGCGCCATTCCGGATGCTGTTGCAGGAAGATCCCCTTGCTCGACAGTTTGTTGTACGCGCGTTGCAGTGCGTTGTTCGGCCAGCGTTCCTGGATCACCAGCAACATGCTCAGGATCAGCGCCAGGGCCAACGGTCCGCTGTACAGCGCCTGCGCCGGGCGTGCCTGGGTGGGTTGCTGTTCGACGGGCTCAAGCTTGTCCAATGTTTGCTTGATCGCTTCCAGCTCTTGGCCATCGCGGGCACGGAAGTATTGGCCTGCGGTGGCTTCAGCGATGGCCTTGAGTGCCGGCTCGTCGAGATCCAGGCTCGGGTTGACGCCCAGGATACCCAGGGAACCGGTTTGTTCAGGGTCGGCGCCGATGCCGATGGGGTAGATCTTCACCCCTTCTTCGGCCGCCAGGCGCGCGGCGGTCAGCGGGTCGATCTGCCCGGCGTTGTTGGCGCCATCGGTGACCAGCACCAGTACACGGCTTTGCGCAGGCCGCTGGCGCAGGCGTTTCAGCGCCAGGCCTATGGCATCGCCAATGGCGGTGTTCTTGCCGGCGATGCCGATGCGCGCTTCATCCAGCCAAGTGCGCACGGTGCGCCGGTCGAAGGTCAGTGGCGCTTGCAGGTAGGCCTGGCTGCCGAACAGGATCAGGCCCACGCGGTCGCCTTCGCGGCCTTCAAGGAAGTCGCCGAGCAGATGCTTGACCAGGTTCAGGCGACTCACGTCTTCGCCCTGCCAGTGCATATCGGGAAAGTCCATGGAGCCGGACACGTCCACCGCCACCAGCAAGTCGCGGCCGCTGGCGGCAATCGGCAGCGGTTCGCCGAGCCATTCCGGGCGCGCAGCGGCGGTCAGCAGCAGCAGCCACAGCACCACGAAGGGCGCCTGTTGGCGCCAGCCCGGCAGGTTGACCCGTGCACGGCGGCCCGCAAGGCTTTCGAGGTCGCCGAGGTAGCTGACTTTCAGCGCCGGCTCGCCGCTGTCGGCCGCCGGGAGGATAAAACGCATCAACCAGGGGAGCGGCAACAGGGCGAAGATCCACGGCCAGGCGAACTCAAACATGTTTGCGAATCCAGGTATCGACGGCTTGGGTCAGGCCGGCGATAGCTTTGTCGTCGAGCTTGCATTCGGGTTTATAGGCGCCTTCGACCAATACCATCCAGCGCGTGAGGCCGGCGGCCGGGCAGCGGTTGTCGAGGAATGCCAGCCATTTGCGGCCGTTGAGGGTATGGCTTTGGCTATAGGGGTAGTCGTTGCGGCACAGGCGCTTGAGCAAGCCGTTGAGCTGTTGCAGCCAGGCCCCGGCGGGGGCGCCGTCGTAAGGCTTGGGCATCAATGCAAGCTCGGCCAGCGCGGCGATGCGCAAAGGGTCCAGCGGTTGTTCGGCGCGGGTCATGGGGCGTCGAGTCGGCAGCAAACGGCGCAGCGACCATAGGCCCCAGCCCAGCAGCGGGATCATCAGCAACAGCAACCACCAGCCCGGCGCAGGGGGCCAGAAGCCAATGGGCGGCGGGGCGATCAGCGGTTGCAGTTGGTCGAGGCTGCTCATTGCTTTTTAACCGGGCGTTGCGGGTTGAGGTATTCGCGCAGTTGTTCGACCATTTCGCTCTGGGTGCTCAGGGGCATCAGCAGGATTCGCAGTTTCTGCGCGAGCAGTTCCCAGCGGGCGATGCGCGCTTCGGCCTGGGCCTTGTAGGCCTGGCGCAAGTCGAAGTTCAGGGTGTCCAGTTCCAGCTGCGCGCCCCGTTCGGCAAAGCGCAGCAGCCCGGCGGCGGGCAGGGCGTGGTCCAGCGGGTCGGAGATCGGCAACAGCAGCAAGTCGCAATGGCGTGACAGCAGGCTCAATTGTTGCTCGGCACCTTCGGTGAGGGCGCGCTCGTCGCAGATCACAATCACCAGGCTGCCGGGGCGCAGCACTTCGCGGCCACGGCGCAGGGCCATGCCCAGGGCGTCGGCCTCCGGGCGGCTTTCGGTGTCCAGGCTCTGGTTGACGCGCACCAAACGGTTGAGCAATTGCAGCAGGCTCTGCTTGCTGCGTCGCGGCTTGATTTCGTAGTGCTCGTTGTCGCCGAACACCAGCCCGCCGACGCGGTCGTTGTGGCCCAGGGCCGCCCAGCCGATCAGGCTGGCGGCTTGAGCGGCGAGTACTGACTTGAACATCTGCCCCGAGCCGAAAAACAGCCGGCAGCTTTGCTCCACCATGATGAAGATCGGCCGTTCGCGCTCTTCGTGGAACAGCTTGGTGTGCGGCTCCTGGGTGCGCGCCGTCACGCGCCAGTCGATGGTGCGCACATCGTCGCCGGCCTGGTACACGCGCACCTGGTCAAAGTCGACACCGCGCCCGCGCAGCTTGGAGTGGTGCAGGCCGATCAGCGGGCTGCGCTGGCTTGGCGTGGAAAACAGCTGCACTTCGCGCACGCGGTGGCGCATCTCGATCAGTTCGCTGAGCGTGACGCGCACCCCATCGCTGGCGTTCATCGACTTCAAGCGACGGCAACGACGTCGAGAATGCGTTGCACCACACGGTCCTGGTCAATCCCGGCCGCTTCGGCTTCGAACGACAGGATGATGCGATGGCGCAGTACGTCGAACAGCACCGCCTGGATATCCTCCGGGCTGACAAAGTCGCGGCCGGCCAGCCAGGCATGGGCGCGTGCGCAGCGGTCCAGGGCGATGGAGCCACGCGGGCTGGCACCGTAGGCGATCCACTCGGCCATTTCCGGGTCGAACTTGGCCGGGGTGCGCGTGGCCATGACCAGTTGCACCAGGTATTCCTCCACCGCATCGGCCATGTACAGGCCGAGGATTTCCTTGCGCGCGGCAAAGATCGCCTGCTGGCTGACCCGGCGCTCGGGCTTGGTTTCACCGTTGAGGGCTTCGCCACGCGCCTGTTGCAGGATGCGCCGTTCGACGGCCGCGTCGGGGAAGCCGATCTTGACGTGCATCAGGAAACGGTCGAGCTGGGCTTCGGGCAGCGGGTAGGTGCCTTCCTGCTCGATGGGGTTTTGAGTGGCCATCACCAGAAACAGCGGAGACAGGTCGTAGGTACTGCGCCCGACGCTGACCTGGCGTTCGGCCATGGCCTCCAGCAGGGCTGATTGCACCTTGGCCGGGGCGCGGTTGATTTCGTCCGCCAGCACCAGGTTGTGGAAGATCGGCCCTTGCTGGAATACGAAACTGCCGGTTTCCGGGCGATAGATCTCGGTGCCGGTGATGTCCGCGGGCAACAGGTCGGGGGTGAACTGGATACGATGGAACTGCGCTTCGATGCCTTCGGCCAGCTCTTTGATCGCCTTGGTCTTGGCCAGGCCCGGCGCGCCTTCCACCAGCATATGGCCGTCGGCAAGCAGGGCGATCAGCAGGCGATCGATGAGTTTTTCCTGGCCGAGAATCTGCGTAGAAAGAAAGGTTCGCAGCGCGAGCAGCGCTTCACGATGTTCCATCGATGACGGTTCCTGGAGAGATGAGCCTGTGCGTCATGTAACAAACGACAGCCTGGGGCGCCTACTTTAATGCATGGCAGGGGGTGGCGACTAACGGCGCGCGGGGTATTTTTAGCAAAACTTGTAGGAAAATTGTGTGAGAGGCACAAATGGCGGTGAGCAGGCATGCCCGCTCACCGCCTTTGCTTCAAGGGCAGGGCACCCCGCCGCGTCCGTCACTCACGGCGACGCCGACTGTGGTGCGGGTATCGCCGACCACGGCATACACCTTGCTCGCAATCCACGGGGCGGTGCAGTCGCCGACCGGAGGCGCGTCAGGGGCTTTGATGATCATGTGTAGTAGCGGTCCTGTCGATGCCGGCGCAGGGCTTCTACATCCCCCTGCGTGCGGGTCTTGGTCGGCGTTATCAGCGGCTTGATGTTGGGCACGTGGTGCTGGAAGGTGCTGGAGGGATCGACACGGTCCTGAAGATTTCGCGACCTGGATCCGTCGTCTTTGATCAGCTAAGGCTTAAAACACGGGGCCGGGTACTGTTAGAAATAACAGTGGCGACCAACGGTCAAGCACCGTCGTTGCTGGCTGCGCAACTGCGATTCAGGTGCGGATGTAGGTGCCGGTGCCCTTGAGAATGTTCTGCAGGGTTTGTTCCACTTCTGCCATATCCGCCGTGGCGGTGGCGTGGGTTATCTCCAGTTGGTCCTTGCCACCCAGGGCATCGGCATCGCCTGCGGCCAGTTCGACCCGCATGGTTGTGTCCCCCAGGGTGACTTTCAAGCCGTCCAGGGTCGAAGGCTCGTAGTCCCAGGTCAGCTCCACTTCGTCTTCGTCGGGGTAGCGGGTCAGCATGAACATCTCGCCGTTCTTGCCGTGGCAGCAGAGCATGGCCATGTTGTCTTCTTCGTCGTCGCACGGGGTGGCCATCAGGGCGTCGGTTTTCAGTTGCAGCATGGGGAATCCTGTCTGGGGTAGGGCGTTGCGTAGGCAATTGTGCCATTGCGGCGAATTTTGTGCTGCTTCCTGTGTCAGACCCAACGCATGACCTGACGGGCAATACCAGTCATTTTCGGTACTCGTGGCGGGGGAAATAGCCGGTTTTTCTACCGGGAATTCCGGGTTGCCCAAGACGCAACCCCAACCCTGCGTACCGATGACCGAATATGTCGCAGCATCGCAAGCAGCTGGCTTCCCACACTCGTTAAGCTGCGCAACGGATGTGCATGTGCCAGGCGCCTGACCTGCCCGTCGTACCGTCACCCGGCAAGGTGCGCATCTTATGGACGTTGTATGTGACCTGACTGTCTTGTCCAGCTTCACCCACCTGTCACCCTGATTCGTTTATGGTGCTTAACTCGTTACCTGCGAACAGAGTTGACGGTCTCCCCACCAGGGGATAACACGCGACGCTTCCATCAATAACAAGCCCAAGCGGAGTACCACAGATGGCGTTCTTCACCGCAGCCAGCAAGGCCGACTTCCAGCATCAACTGCAAGCGGCACTGGCGCAGCACATCAGTGAACAGGCACTGCCACAAGTGGCGCTGTTCGCTGAACAATTCTTCGGCATCATTTCCCTGGATGAACTGACCCAGCGTCGCCTTTCCGACCTGGCCGGTTGCACCCTGTCTGCCTGGCGCCTGCTTGAGCGCTTTGATCACACCCAACCGCAAGTGCGGGTCTACAACCCCGATTACGAACGTCATGGCTGGCAATCGACCCACACCGCGGTCGAAGTGCTGCACCATGACCTGCCATTCCTGGTGGACTCGGTACGCACCGAGCTGAACCGCCGTGGCTACAGCATCCACACCCTGCAGACCACCGTGCTCAGCGCGCGCCGTGGCAGCAAGGGCGAGTTGCTGGAAATCCTGCCCAAGGGCACCCAGGGCGAAGGCATCCAGCAAGAATCGCTGATGTACCTGGAAATCGACCGCTGTGCCAACGCTGCCGAACTCAACGTGCTGAGCAAAGAGCTTGAGCAGGTACTGGGCGAAGTGCGCGTGGCCGTGGCCGATTTCGAACCGATGAAGGCCAAGGTCCAGGAGCTGCTCGACGGTATCGACGCCAGCCCGTTCGGCATCGACGGCGAAGAGAAAGCCGAGATCAAGAACTTCCTGGAATGGCTGGTGGGCAACCACTTCACCTTCCTCGGCTATGAAGAGTTTGTGGTACGTGACGAGGCGGAAGGCGGTCATATCGAATATGACGCCAGCTCGTTCCTCGGTCTGACCAAACTGCTGCGCGCCGGCCTGACCGCCGACGACCTGCGCATCGAAGACTACGCCGTGTCGTACCTGCGCGAGCCGACCGTGCTGTCGTTCGCCAAGGCCGCGCACCCAAGCCGCGTCCACCGCCCGGCTTACCCGGACTATGTGTCGATCCGCCAGATCGATGCCGACGGCAAGGTGATCAAGGAATGCCGCTTCATGGGCCTCTACACCTCTTCGGTGTATGGCGAAAGCGTGCGCGTCATCCCTTATATCCGCCGCAAGGTCGCGGAGATCGAACGCCGTTCGGGCTTCCAGGCCAAGGCGCACCTGGGCAAGGAGCTTGCCCAGGTCGTTGAAGTGCTGCCCCGTGACGACCTGTTCCAGACCCCGGTCGACGAGCTGTTCAGCACCGTGATGTCGATCGTGCAGATCCAGGAACGCAACAAGATCCGCGTGTTCCTGCGCAAAGACCCGTACGGTCGTTTCTGCTACTGCCTGGCCTACGTGCCGCGCGACATCTATTCCACCGAAGTGCGCCAGAAGATCCAGCAAGTGCTGATGGATCGCCTGAAAGCCTCGGACTGCGAATTCTGGACCTTCTTCTCCGAATCCGTGCTGGCGCGCGTGCAGCTGATTCTGCGGGTCGACCCGAAGAACCGCCTAGACATCGACACGCTGCAACTGGAAAAAGAAGTGGTGCAGGCCTGCCGCAGTTGGCAGGACGACTACTCCAGCCTGGTAGTGGAAAGCTTCGGCGAAGCCCACGGCACCAACGTGCTGGCGGATTTTCCGAAAGGCTTCCCGGCCGGTTACCGCGAGCGCTTCGCTGCGCATTCGGCTGTGGTCGACATGCAGCACCTGCTCAGCCTCACCGAAGCCAATCCGCTGGTGATGAGCTTCTATCAGCCGCTGGGCCAGGTGTCCGGCCAGCGTGAGCTGCATTGCAAGCTTTACCACGCGGATACCCCGCTGGCGCTGTCCGACGTGTTGCCGATCCTGGAAAACCTTGGCCTGCGCGTGCTGGGTGAATTCCCGTACCGCCTGCGCCATGCCAACGGCCGCGAGTTCTGGATCCATGATTTCGCGTTCATCGCCGCCGAAGGCGTGAACCTGGATATCCAGCAGCTCAACGACACCCTGCAGGACGCGTTCGTGCACATCGTGCATGGCGACGCCGAAAACGATGCGTTCAACCGCCTGGTGCTCACCGCCGGCCTGCCATGGCGCGACGTCGCGCTGCTGCGTGCCTACGCCCGTTACCTGAAGCAGATCCGCCTGGGCTTCGACCTCGGCTACATCGCCAGCACCCTGAACAACCACACCGACATCGCCCGCGAGTTGACCCGGTTGTTCAAGACCCGCTTCTACCTGGCGCGCAAGCTCACCGCCGATGACCTGGAAGACAAGCAGCAACGCCTGGAACAAGCGATTCTCACGGCCCTGGACGACGTCCAGGTGCTCAACGAAGACCGCATCCTGCGTCGCTACCTGGACCTGATCAAGGCCACCCTGCGCACCAACTTCTACCAGACCGACGCCAACGGCCAGAACAAGTCGTACTTCAGCTTCAAGTTCGACCCGCGCGCCATCCCCGAGCTGCCCAAGCCGGTGCCGAAGTTTGAAATCTTCGTCTACTCGCCGCGTGTCGAAGGCGTGCACCTGCGCTTTGGCAACGTTGCCCGTGGCGGCCTGCGCTGGTCCGACCGTGAAGAAGACTTCCGTACCGAAGTGCTCGGCCTGGTAAAAGCCCAGCAAGTGAAGAACTCGGTGATCGTGCCGGTGGGCGCCAAGGGCGGCTTCCTGCCGCGTCGCCTGCCACTGGGCGGCAGCCGTGACGAGATCGCGGCCGAGGGCATCGCCTGCTACCGCATCTTCATTTCCGGCCTGTTGGACATCACCGACAACCTCAAGGACGGCGCCCTGGTGCCGCCGGCCAACGTCGTGCGCCATGACGACGATGACCCGTACCTGGTGGTGGCAGCGGACAAGGGCACGGCGACCTTCTCCGACATCGCCAACGGCATCGCCATCGACTATGGCTTCTGGCTGGGCGATGCGTTCGCCTCCGGTGGTTCCGCCGGTTACGACCACAAGAAAATGGGCATCACCGCCAAGGGCGCGTGGGTCGGTGTGCAGCGTCACTTCCGTGAGCGCGGCATCAACGTGCAGGAAGACAGCATCACCGTGGTGGGCGTCGGCGATATGGCCGGTGACGTGTTCGGTAACGGCTTGTTGATGTCCGACAAGCTGCAACTGGTCGCGGCCTTCAACCACCTGCATATCTTCATCGACCCGAACCCGAACCCGGCCACCAGCTTCGTCGAGCGCCAGCGCATGTTCGAGCTGCCGCGTTCGGCCTGGACCGACTACGACACCAGCATCATGTCCGAAGGCGGCGGTATCTTCTCGCGCAGCGCGAAGAGCATTGCCATCTCGCCACAGATGAAGGAACGCTTCGACATTTCGGCCGACAAGCTGACCCCGACCGAACTGCTGAACGCCTTGCTCAAGGCGCCGGTGGACCTGTTGTGGAACGGCGGTATCGGTACCTACGTCAAGGCCAGTACCGAAAGCCATGCCGATGTAGGCGACAAGGCCAACGACGCGCTGCGCGTCAACGGCAACGAGTTGCGCTGCAAGGTAGTGGGCGAGGGCGGTAACCTCGGCATGACCCAGCTGGGTCGTGTGGAGTTCGGCCTCAATGGCGGCGGCTCCAACACCGACTTCATCGACAACGCCGGTGGTGTGGACTGCTCCGACCACGAAGTGAACATCAAGATCCTGCTCAACGAAGTGGTGCAGGCCGGTGACATGACCGACAAGCAACGCAACCAGTTGCTGGCGAGCATGACCGACGAAGTCGGCAGCCTGGTGTTGGGCAACAACTACAAGCAGACCCAGGCCCTGTCCCTGGCTGCACGCCGTGCCTACGAGCGTGCTGCCGAGTACAAGCGCCTGATGAGCGACCTGGAAGGCCGTGGCAAGCTGGACCGCGCCATCGAGTACCTGCCGACCGAGGAGCAGCTCACCGAGCGCGCCGCGACCGGCAAGGGCCTGACCCGTCCGGAGCTGTCGGTGCTGATTTCCTACAGCAAGATCGACCTCAAGGAAGCGCTGCTCAAGTCGCTGGTACCGGATGACGAATACCTCACCCGTGACATGGAGACTGCGTTCCCACCGAGCCTGGTGGCCAAGTTCGGCGAGGCCATGCGCCGCCATCGCCTGAAGCGCGAGATCGTCAGCACCCAGATCGCCAACGACCTGGTCAACCACATGGGCATCACCTTCGTTCAGCGACTCAAGGAGTCGACCGGCATGAGCCCGGCGAACGTGGCTGGTGCTTATGTGATCGTGCGCGACATCTTCCACCTCCCGCACTGGTTCCGTCAGATCGAAGCCCTGGACCACCAGGTCTCCGCTGACGTGCAATTGCAGTTGATGGATGAGCTGATGCGCCTGGGCCGTCGCGCCACGCGCTGGTTCCTGCGCAGCCGTCGCAACGAGCAGGACGCCGGCCGTGACACCGCGCACTTCGGTCCGCACCTGGCTGCGTTGGGCCTCAAGCTCGACGAACTGCTGGAAGGTCCGACCCGCGAAGGCTGGCAGACCCGCTACCAGGCCTACACCGAAGCCGGTGTACCGGAGTTGTTGGCGCGCATGGTTGCAGGCACTACTCACCTGTACACCTTGCTGCCGATCATCGAAGCCGCCGACGTCACCGGGCACGACGCCGCCGAAGTGGCCAGGGCCTACTTCGCCGTCGGCAGCGCCCTGGACCTGCCGTGGTACCTGCAGCAGATCAGCGATCTGCCCGTGGCCAACAACTGGCAGGCCCAGGCTCGTGAAGCGTTCCGCGACGATGTGGACTGGCAGCAACGGGCGATCACCATTTCCGTCCTGCAAATGGCCGACGCGCCACAAGACATGGAAGCCCGCGTGGCCCTGTGGCTTGAGCAGCACAAGGACATGGCTGATCGTTGGGTCGCAATGATGGTGGAAATTCGTGCTGCGGTCGGCACGGACTACGCCATGTACGCGGTGGCCAACCGTGAGTTGCTGGACTTGGCGTTGAGTGGTCAGTCGGTGCTGCAACCGGCTTGATGCCTGGGTGAAACCAATGTGGGAGGGGGCAAGCCCCCTCCCACATTTGGATATTTACTTATCTGGATATCAGTGGTGTTTGAGTAATTTGCTTTCCAGGTGATCCAGGTGCTGAGTCATCAGGGCCACTGCGGTGCTTGAGTCGCGTTGTTCAATCGCATCCACAATCGCCACATGCTCCTGCCACGCGCAATACGTGCAGGCTTTTGCTTCGAATTGGGCAATGATCAACGACGTCAACGGCACCAGGCTGTTGATGAACTGCGCCAACGGCGCGTTGCCCGCCATCTGCGCCAATTGCAGGTGAAACTCCCCTGACAATCGAATCGCCGGCCCTCGCTGGTTGCGTTCAATACAGTCGCGTTCCCGTGCTATCAGCTCGCGCAGCTTGCGTATATGCGCGGATGTTGCCTGGGCGCAGGCCAATTGCACCACCGTGATTTCGGTCATGCGCCGTGCTTCCAGGATCTGCCGCGCCTGCTGGGCATCCGGCGCCGCCACCTGGGCCCTCTGGTTGGGACGCAGAATGACCACTTGCTGATGGGACAGCTTGGCCAGCACCCGACGAATCACGCTGCGACTGACGCCAAAGCTTTCGCCCAGGCCTTCTTCGGTAAAGCGACTGGACGGGGCGATGCGTTGTTCGAGGATCGCGTCGAACAACCGTGGGTAGATGTCATCCACCGAAGGCTTTTTACCGGCCACCAGGCGCAGGGTCGGCAGGAAGGGGTCGTGTTGCAGGGCGTGAGCGGTCATGGCCGGTCTCCAAAAAATCAACTGCCCAGGTGGTCGTCCGGGATGTTCAAGTGAATGCCCATGCGCAGGCCTTCCTGGAGGATGTGCCGACGCATCTCGGCGCTGGCCAGGGCGCTGTTCTTGTTGCGGATGGCGCGGACCACCGCTTCATTTTCCTGCAGGCGTTCCGCCAGGTGCTCGGGGGAGTTGCGCAGTACCTGGGCGCTTTGCTTGAGGGCGTTGCTGGTTTGCTGAACCACGTTCTGGAAGATCGGGTTGGAGGTGAGCGCGAACAGTTCTTCGTGAAAATCGAGGTAGGCGTTCATGCCGGCTTCGGCGTCACCGGCATCCAGGGCCTCGCGCATGTCCATCAGGGTCAGGCGCAATTGGCCGACTTCCTTGCTGCTGATGGACTGGGCCACCAGGCCGACGATAAAGGGTTCGAGGGTGTAGCGCAGTTGAAGGATGTCTTCGAGACTGGCGTCGGCCACGGCGTCGCTCGATTGCGGTTCGCTGACGCTGGTTTCCAGCACAACCACGCCTTTGCCGGGCATGGAGCGCACCAGGCCGAGGGTTTCGAGCACGATGACCGCTTCACGCAGGCTGGGGCGGCTGATGCCCATCTGTTCGGCCAGTTCGCGCTGGCCGGGCAACATTTCGCCCCGGCGCCACTGACCCCGCGCCAGGGCGGCGCGGAGTTTTTCTACGACTGAATTGACGACGGTTGAGGTGCTGATCACGTCGATACTTCCTTAATGTTGCTAATACAGTCATGTGGGAGGGGGCTTGCCCTCGATGGCGGTGGATCAGTTACAGATAGATCAACTGACCGTCCTCATCGGGGGCAAGCCCCCTCCCACATTAGCCAGTGTTGCCCATGAGACAGCGTTAGAACTCCTGGTGCGCCGGCACTACCGGCTTCTTGGCCTGGAAGGCATAGCCTTGCTGGCCGTCGAGCACCTTGTTGGCGCGTTGGATATCGATGTCTTTTTCCCAGCGGGCAATGGCCACGGTGGCCACGCAGTTGCCGATCAGGTTGGTCAAGGCGCGACCGATGCCCATGAACCAATCCACTGCCAATACCAGCACCAAACCGACCACCGGAATCGCCGGGATCGCCGTGAGCGTTGCCGCCAGGATCACCAGCGCCGAGCCGGGAATCCCATGGGCGCCCTTGGAGGTGATCAACGACACCAGCAGGATGGTCATCAGGTCGGTCATCGACAGCGGTGTACCGGTGGCGTTGGCGATAAACACGATGGCCAGGGTCAGGTAGATCGAGAAACCGTCGAGGTTGAATGAATACCCGGTGGGAATCACCAGGCCCACGGTGGAGCTGCCAATGCCCAGGTGTTCGAGTTTGCGCATGACCTGCGGCAGCACGGCATCGGAGGAGGCGGTGCCCATCACGATCAGCAACTCTTCGCGCAGGTACTTGAGCAGCGGCAGCATGCGCAGCCCAGACACGCGCATCACTACGCCGAGGATCAGTGCGACGAAGGCGAAGCAGGTCAGGTAGAACAGGCCCACCAGGCTCCCCAAGTGTTGCAGGGAGTCCAGCCCGTAGGTGCTGGTGGTGAAGGCGATCGCACCAAACACGCCGATGGGCGCCAGGCGCACGATCATGCCCATGATGCGGAAAATCACGTGGCTCAGTTCATTGATCAGCCGAGTGATACCGGAAGCCGCTTCGCCCACCAGGTTCAACGCGCTGCCGAACAGTACCGAAAACAGCAGCACTTGCAGCACATTGTTGTCGGCAAAGGCGCCGATCACCGAGTTGGGAATCAGGTCCATCAGGAACTGGCTGGTGCCCTTGATGTGCTGACCCTTGTCGGCCAGTTCATTGAGGCCGGCGGAGGACAGCTGTTCCAGATGGATATTGGCGCCCGTGCCGATCCCGGTGCTGAAGGCCATGATCAGGCCGATCACCAGGGCGATGGTGGTGAGCACTTCGAAGTAGATCACCGACTTGAGGCCGATGCGCCCGACCTTCTTCAAGTCGCCGGCCCCGGAAATACCACTGACCACCACGCAGAACACGATCAGGCCGATCAGCATCTTGATCAGCTTGATAAAGCCGTCACCCAGGGGCTTGAGTTGCGAGGAGAATTCGGGAAGGGCCAGGCCGCACACGATGCCGAGCATCAGGCCAATCACGACTTGCAGGAAAATCGAACGCGAGCACCATCTGAGCATGGGAGAGATCTCTATTCGGTGCCCCGGTGGTTCCGGGGCTTAATTGTTGTGGTCATACCGGTAAGTCCAGTGCGTGGCCAGTCTAGGCCAGGTATTTTTGAAATCACAAGTAATAATTCGCCGGTTGGCAGGTTGCGGTCTGACCAGTTGGTCGAGAAGGTTGATGCTTGAGCGGTTGGCGGCGCACAAATTTTTTCGCTTATCATCCGCCGCCTGGCACATGAGGTGATGGATGGATAACCCAGGACTGACCACCGACGAAACCGGGCAGACCCACTGCACCTGGCGCACGGCTGCGCCGGAATACCCCCGTTATCACGACCACGAGTGGGGCGTGCCGGTGGCGGATGATGTTCAGCTGTACGAGAAGATTTGCCTGGAAGGTTTTCAGGCCGGTATGGCCTGGATCACCATCCTGCGCAAGCGCGAGCAGTTTCGCGCCGCGTTCGAAGGGTTTGATTTTCGCCGGGTGGCGCATTACGGCGAGGCGGATATCGAGCGGCTGATGCAGGACCCGGGCATCGTGCGTAATCGGGCGAAGATCGTTTCCACGATCAACAACGCCCGCCGGGCGTGTGAGCTGGTGGAAGAGACCGGCTCGCTGGCGCAGTGGTTGTGGGCATTCGAACCCGGCCCCGAAGAGCGCCCGGCAGTGGTGGACCTGGCTTACTGGATTGGCAACCCCACCTCACCGGCCTCGGTGCGACTGTCCAAGGCCTTGAAGAAACGTGGCTGGACGTTCGTCGGGCCGACCACGATGTATGCGCTGATGCAGGCGATGGGGATGGTCAATGATCACCTTGAAGGGTGTGCGTGCCGCCCAGAGATTGAAGCGCTGCGCCGCCAGTTCAAACGCCCGTGAGTCGCTGACTCACCGCTATCGGGGGCAAGCCCCTCCCACATTTAGCACCCCACCCACACCTCTGATTGGTGGTTCGGTTGATCATTTTGGAAGCGGGGTCAGCACCTCGGCCTTGTCATCCAGCACCATCACCACCAGCAACCTGGCCGGCTGGGTCTGGCTGGCATTGCTGGATTCGAAATGCCGCGAGCCGGCCGGCTCGTAGAACGATTCGCCGACCTTGTAGGTTTTCGCTTTCTCATCATTGACCCGCGAAGTGATCGCGCCTTCGAGCACGTAGGCCACGGCCGTGCCCGTATGGCTATGGGGCACGCTGGCCTGGCCGGGGGCGTAGACGACGGTGAGCATGAGAGTTTTCTTGCCGGGCACAGTGGTCAGCGCGTGTTCTTGCAGGACTTTGATCGATTCCTGGTTGTACACGGGCTCATGGGCAAAGGCGCTGAGCGAGGCGAGCATCAGGGGGGTGGCGAGCAGGCGTTTCATGGCGAAGTTTCCGAGAAGTTCGAGACCTGCCCACCGTACGCCGGGATTTTCGAGCGACCAATGACCAATCCGCCGGAAAACCCCTTAGCCAATCTGCTGGAGAATATCGCGCACCTTGTCCAGCGCCGGGTCGATGTCGAGGGTCTCGATGGCCCCAAACCCGATGATCAGGCCCGGGCGCACCGGCGTGTCGTGGAAGAACACATCCAGCGGGTACAGGCCGACTTCCACCTGGCGCGCCAGTTCCATCAACAACGGGATATTCACCGGTACTTTGCTCAACGCCGCCATATGGAACCCGGCCACGGTGGGCACCGCTTCGAACCAAGGCGACAGGTCGCCCGCCAGGCGCTGCAAAATGCGCTCGCGGCGCCCGGCGTACACGGTGTGGCAGCGGCGAATATGCTTGAGCAAATAGCCTTCACTGATGAACTTGGCCAGCGCCCATTGCGGCAACGTGGAGCTGTGCTGGTCGGTCAATTGCTTGGCCTTGAGCACCGCGCCGTAAATCGCCGGTGGCAGCACCGCGTAGCCCAAGCGCAGCTCGGGCAGCAGGGTTTTAGAGAAGGTGCCGACGTAGGTGACCACGCCACGGCTGTCCATGCTTTGCAGGGAATCGGTGGGGCGGCCTTCGTAGCGGAACTCGCTGTCGTAGTCGTCCTCGATGATGATCGCACCGAGCTCGAAGGCACGCGCCAGCAGTGCCTCTCGACGTGACAGGCTCATGGGCATGCCGAGGGGAAACTGGTGGGAGGGCGTGACGTAGATCAGCCGTGCGCCATCGGGGATCTGCTCGACCTGGATGCCTTGCTCATCGACGGGAACACCGATGACCCGCGCGCCCATCGCCATGAACAACTGGCGCGCGGGGCTGTAGCCGGGATCTTCCATGGCGACGATGCTGCCCGGCTCCAGCACCACACGGGCGATCAGATCCAACGCCTGCTGCGCGCCGTTGGTGACCACGATGTCGCTGTCGCGGCATTTGACCCCACGGGAAAACGCGATATGCCCGGCAATGGCACTGCGCAGTGCCGGCAATCCTTCGGGCTGGCTGTAGAACCCACTGTTCTGGGCGATGCGCCGCAGCGCGTCCTGGGTGCAGCGCCGCCATTCGTCCTGGGGGAACTGGTTGCGGCTGGTGGCGCCGCCGATAAATTCGTAGCGCAACGTGCTGTCGCGGGTGGGATGGCGCATGGGCGAGGGCAGCGACTGCCACTTCGCCAGGTTGGCGGCGCAGGCTACGTCGGTGGCGGTCTGCACGCGATTCGGCTGTGGCGCCCACGCGTTGACGAAGGTGCCACGGCCAATCTTGCCCACCAGCAGGCCTTCGTAGGTCAACGTGGCGTAGGTGTCGGATACGGTCTTGCGCGATACACCTAATTGCTCGGCCAGCAGGCGGCTGGGTGGCAGTTGCGCGCCCGCCGAGAGACGCCCGGTGGCGATGGCTTCACGCAACTGCTGATAAAGCTGGGCCGCCAGGTCCTTGCGCCCGTTGATGACGATGTGGAGTTCCATGTTTCATCCTGAGACAGATCGATCTGCGCCAAGGTTACGCGTAAATCGATTTGTAGAAACCCAGGCGCACTCAGGACAGGAAGCCGCCATCCACATTCAGCGACACACCGGTGGTGTAGCTCGACGCGTCGCTGGCCAAATACAGCACCGCGCCGGCCATCTCGCTCGGGTCGGCCACGCGCTTGAGCGGGATCTGCGCCAGGGCCATTTTCAGGATCGCGTCGTTCTTCACCAGCGCCGAGGCGAACTTGGTGTCGGTCAGGCCCGGCAGCAGGGCGTTGCAACGAATGCCGAACTCGGCGCATTCCTTGGCGAACACCTTGGTCATGTTGATCACGGCGGCCTTGGTCACCGAGTAGATGCCCTGGAACACCCCCGGCGAAATACCGTTAATCGACGCCACGTTGATGATGCTGCCGCCGCCGTTCTCACGCATCAGCTTGCCGGCTTCCACCGACATGAAGAAGTAGCCACGAATGTTCACGTCCACGGTCTTCTGGAAGGCGCCGAGGTCGGTGTCCAGTACGTTGCAGAACTGCGGGTTGGTCGCGGCATTGTTGACCAGGATGTCCAGGCGGCCGAACTGCTCGCGAATCCCGGCGAACACTTGGGTGATCTGCTCCATCTCGCCGATATGACAGGCAATTGCCGTGGCCTTGCCGCCGTCGGCGATGATGGCATCCGCCACATGCTGGCAGCCTTCGAGCTTGCGGCTGGAGACGATCACATGGGCGCCTTGCTGGGCCAGCAACTTGGCGATGGCTTCACCGATGCCACGGCTGGCGCCGGACACAAAGGCAATCTTGCCGTCGAGGTCGAACAGGTGGGTCTTGGACATTAGCGATTCCTTAGAGGGCTGATTTACCGATGACATTCAGGCTCATCTGCTCCAGCAGCTTGTTCATCTGAATGAACTGCGCAAAGCGTTTGTCCTGGGTCTGGCCGTGGAAGAAGCGGTAGTAGATCTGCTGCACGATGCCGGCCAGGCGGAACAGGCCGTAGGTGTAGTAGAAGTCGAAATTGTCGATCTGGATGCCCGAGCGCTCGGCGTAGTAATCCACGAACTGGCGGCGGGTGAGCATGCCGGGGGCGTTGCTCGGTTGGCGGCGCATCAGTTGTACCGGTGCCGGGTCGCCGGCTTCGATCCAGTAGGCGAGGGTGTTGCCCAGGTCCATCAGCGGGTCGCCGAGGGTGGTCAGTTCCCAATCCAGCACTCCGATGATCTGCATCGGGTTGTGCGGGTCGAGGATCACGTTATCGAAGCGGTAGTCGTTGTGCACGATGCTCGAGGTGGGATGGTCGGCGGGCATTTTGTCGTTGAGCCAGGCGCGTACGGCCTCCCATTTGGGCGCGTCGGGGGTCAGGGCTTTCTCGTAGCGATCGCTCCAGCCGCCGATCTGGCGTGCCACATAACCTTCCGGCTTGCCCAGGTCGGCCAGGCCGCAGGCGCGGTAGTCGACCTGGTGCAGTTCGACGAACTTGTCGATAAAGCTTTTGCACAGCGCCTCGGTCTGGGTGGCATCCAGGTCCAGTTCGGCGGGCAGGTCGGAACGCAGGATGATGCCGTTGACCCGTTCCATCACATAGAACTCGGCGCCGATCACCGACTCGTCGGTGCAGTGCACATAGGCCTTGGGGCAATACGGGAAGCCATCCTTGAGCTGATTGAGAATGCGGTATTCGCGGCCCATGTCGTGGGCGGACTTGGCCTTGTGGCCAAAGGGTGGGCGACGCAGCACGAACTCCTGGCCCGGGTATTCCAGCAGGTAGGTGAGGTTGGACGCACCACCGGGGAACTGGCTGATCGTGGGCGTGCCGCTCAGGCCCGGGATATGGGCCTTGAGGTAGGGATCGATCAGGTTGGCATCAAGTTCTTCGCCTGGGCGAATCTGGGTCGATTGGTCGTTAAGCGCCATGCTTATCCCTTCTGCTTATTCTAAAGGCGTCGGACTATTTCCTAATCTAATGCGCACCACCGCCCAGCGACAAGGTCGGGGCGGCTTAATAGGTTAGCGTGTTGAAGGGTGATCAGCGTGCCTGATTGGTCATTTTACGGGCGGGGGCAGGACGACCGGGGTGAGCACCGGACGGCCGGCGAAGTACTCCAGCAGGTTGTCGGCCACACGCTGCACGGTATCGTGGGCGGCTTCCGGTGACAGCCCGGCTACATGGGACGTGAGCACGGTATTGCTCAAGCGCTTGAGGGCATCCGGCACCTTGGGTTCATCGTCGAACACGTCGAGCGCGGCGCCACCGATACGGCGTTGCTCAAGGGCGGCGACCAGGTCGTCGGTGACCACCACGCTGCCACGGCCGATATTCACCAGGTAACCGTTCGGGCCGAGGGCGTCCAGGGCGTGGCGGTCGATCAAGTGGCGCGTGCCGGCGCCGCCGGGCGTGGCCAGGATCAGGAAGTCCGAGGCGCGCGCCAGTTCCACGGCAGTGGAGCAGTAGGTGTAGTCCACGTCATCGCGCGGCTGGCGGTTGTGATAGCTCACTTGCATGCCAAAGCCGAGGGCTGCGCGCTTGGCGATCTCCAGGCCCACCGCGCCCAGCCCGAGGATGCCCAGTTGCTTGCCGCCAAGGGAAGGGCGCATCACCTTGGGCCATTCGTTGCGGCGCACCGCTGCGTCCGTCTGGGGAATGCCGCGCACCAGCGACAGCAGCAGCGCCATGGCGTGGTCGGCCACCGACGGCGCATTCACACCGGCGCCATTGGTGACGACAATCCCGCGATTGCTGGCGGCCTGCAGGTCGACATGCTCATAGCCGGCACCGATCACGCAGATAATCTCCAGCAGCGGCAGGGCGGCGATTTCCTCGGCGTACAGCCCCAGCGGGCCACGGGTGAGCACGGCCTTGATTTGCCCTCCATGGGTCTTGATGGCTTGGGCGCGTTCGGAGGGGGTTGGCGCCAGAATCACATGAAAGTCGTTGCTCTCGATGATCGGCAGGTAGTCGTTGATGGTTTCAACCAGGACCAGAACGGTTGCGGGCATGAGACGGCTCTTCCTAAGGGGCAGGATGGAAGAGAGAGTATGCGACATTTCCCGTGACGGTGGCGTGAGAGGCTTTAAGGCGCGGTGAGGGGGCGATGAACCCATCGCATGGATCCACCACCCTGATGAGTCACGGCGCTTTAGCCAATTCGCGGTGTGGGGATCATGGTGTTGCGAGGTTTGGGCGCGGCGGAATACTCAATGCCGTTGAACGGGAACGTATCTGTCTGCGGTGGCTTGGGCTTTTCTTTTGGATCGATTTGAGCGGCAATGTAGGACGATACGCTGTCGACCAACTGACCGGCGTTGGACAGGTTCAGGGAGGAAGTGGTCATGGTGAAATCTCCAAAGTTAGATGCGTTATCTGGGTGGGGCGGTTTGGGATTAACGTTCCTGATTTAAATGAATTGTCGTCAATCGCCTTGTCAGAAGTTGACGTCAGCTGCTTTCACACGCCGCGCAAACGCCCCCGCCAGCGTCGCGTTGTGATGCTCGATAATTGCCTTGGCGTTCAATGCCGGGGTGTCCATGCAGGTATGGCCGTCTTCAGGCAATACCACCGAGAAGCCCAGCTCTGCTGCCACCCGGCAGGTAGTGTCGATGCAGAACTGGGTTTTCATCCCGACAATGACCAACTGATGGACCTCTGCGGCGCGCAGTTGCTGCGCCAGGTTGGTGCCCAGGAAGCAACTGGGGCGGGTTTTATTGAAGAGGTGGTCGCGGGCCTCGTCTACGTGCAGCCCGTGCCACAGTTGCCAATAAGGGCTGCCTGCTGCTATCGGCGAGCCTTCCGGGCCGGTATGGCGGGCGACGAAGATCGGCCTATTCGCTTCACGGGCTCGCCCGATCAGTTGGTTGATGGTGGCAAGGACACGCTCGCGTTCGAAAGGTTTGTCCGGGGCGTCGTACAAGCCGGTTTGCATATCGATGATTAATAGGGCGTCAGTCATGGTGTTGCTCCTTGTGAATGCCAGGCGACGGAGCAATAAAAAGGCCCCGTCCATTGCTGGCGGGGCCTTGGGGTGAATCCGTGAAGTGTTTAGTTCAAGCACCCACGGCAACCGCACGACCCGCCTGGAGCGGTCGTGGTGGTGGTGCGGGTGAGGAATGGCTGAGTCAGGTTCATGGCCCCGATCATGCTGCGTCACGCGCGCGGCTGTCAACGGATAGTAGGGTGTTTCGTACGGCCCCTAGGGACTGATCCGACAGCTCATTGGCGTGCCTTTTCCTGCTCTGCTTGTGCGATGGGCATGAAATTGTAGGTGGGGAAGAATTCCGTGGTGTAGACACCCCATGCGGTGTTTTCAATCGCCAGGTTGACTTCTGCCAGCCGCGACGCCGGCAGGCGCAGCACGACGACTTGCCCGATGCCCATGGTGATGTTCCAACTGACCACTTCCACCCCGGCAGGCGGGAATACTTTGTGAAACGCCTGCTTGGCCAGTTGTTCTTTCAACTCGCCCAGCGGGCGTGATTGATCGTGTTTAAGAAACACGGTCAACATGACGGCGTTGTCCGGCGTGGCAGCCGCGTTTTTTACCGGAGGGGTTGTTGACGTTTGTGCAGTCGCTACACCGGTTAACAGGGTTGCGGCCAGCAGTGCAGGTATTAAGAGTTTGCGCTTGTTCATTGTCAGGTGCCTCGCTTGTTATTCGATATTATCGCTAAACATTAATGTTTAATTAGTTCGACATGACTGTCTTCATGGGGCCGGTGTAGGGCGCGTGCACCACATAAATTCGAACGGGAGGGTTAGTGCTGACCATGTCGCGCGGCACTTCGCGAGAATAGGTGAATTCGCTGCTGTCGAGTTTTTCGAGCCTTCTGACAATGGTTCTGGTCGGGCCAACGTCAGGGACCAGGATATGGGTCTGCTTGTCGCCGGTGACGAGGAAATAACCGCCGCCGCCATCGGCGTATTTCGAGCGGCCTGTATCGGTGTAGAAGAACTCATAGCGATTGCGCTGCGGGTCCCACATCGATATACCGACCACGCCGGGGTAGTTGGCCTTGACGTCGGTGTCCGGCTCGCCTTCGATATAAACCTTGGTGGTCAGCCATTGGGGCGAGGAGGCCAGTGCGTGAATGTCAGGTTCAGGTGCCGCTTGATTGGCGTAACTTTCGGACGAGAAAAGTAGGCCCGTGATTAACAAACCAGTAAAAACAACAGTGAGTCTTCGCATGTTCGAATCCTTGTTATTTAAATAGCATGTTGTTGTTTTTTTTCGATTGAGGCGGCGCGATGTTAGTTCGGGGTTCTGGTGTGCTCAATGGCGATGTATGGTTGTGTAACAATTATAATGGTTTGGGGGTTTGAATTTTAATTGGCTATGAAAGTTATCTGGTTTTGCTGTAGGAGGTTTCTCTAAAAAGTACGAGGAATATTAAAGTCAGCCGCTCAAGTCGATCTCTTGGAAGCTTCTTGGCAGTCATTCAAGAAGCCGGCGGCATCACCCTGGCACCCTTGGCTATGGCTGCTCCTGAGCGCCTGCACCGGTCAACCGTTCCTCAGCTAAGTCTTTGCTTATTCACGAGAATCCCGGACAATCCGGCCCCTTCTATGGTCGGGGCGCTGCCTGTCAGGTTTTTCTGACTCGTCCCGGCCGTGTAAATGCGGAGATCCGACCGGATGAATGATCAGGCCAATAGCGTCGACGAACGCTATGCAACGACACCTGCAACCCTCACAAGCTGGAGCCGCCAGGACACCACCTGGATGCTTGGCCTGTTCGGCACCGCCATTGGCGCCGGCACTTTGTTCCTGCCGATCAACGCCGGCCTGGGCGGCTTCTGGCCCTTGGTGATCCTGGCGGTGCTGGCGTTCCCGATGACGTTCTTTGCCCACCGTGGCCTGACCCGTTTCGTACTCTCCGGTCGTGCCGGTTCCGACATCACCGATGTGGTCGAAGAACATTTCGGCATCAAGGCCGGTGCGTTGATCACGCTGCTGTACTTCTTCGCGATCTTCCCGATCCTGCTGATCTACAGCGTGGCCCTGACCAACACGGTCAGCAGCTTTATGGAACACCAGTTGCACATCATGCCGCCGCCACGGGCACTGCTGGCGTTTGTGCTGATCTTCGGTTTGCTGGCGGTGGTGCGGTGCGGTGAACAGGTGATCGTCAAGGCCATGAGCATGATGGTGTACCCGTTTATCGTCGCCTTGCTGTTCCTCGCGGTGTACCTGATCCCGCATTGGAACGGTGGGATCCTCAGCACTGCGAGTGTGGTCCCGGCGCCTGCGGCCCTGCTCAATACCCTATGGCTGGCGATTCCGGTGATGGTGTTCTCGTTCAACCACTCGCCGATCATCTCGGCGTTCGCAGTCGACCAGAAGCGCCAGTATGGCGAACACGCCGATGAACGCAGTTCGCAGATCCTGTCCCGCGCGCACCTGTTGATGGTGGTGATGGTGCTGTTCTTCGTGTTCAGCTGCGTGCTGACCCTGTCGCCGGCGCAGTTGGGTGAGGCGAAAGCGCAGAACCTGTCGATCCTGTCGTACCTGGCCAACCACTTCAACAACCCGACCATCGCGTTTGCCGCGCCGTTGATCGCGTTCGTGGCGATTGCCAAGTCGTTCCTGGGCCACTACATCGGTGCCAGCGAAGGCCTCAAGGGCCTGGTGCTCAAAAGCGGTCGCCGCCCGGCCGCCAAGACCCTCGACCGCATGACCGCCGCCTTCATGCTGGTGGTGTGCTGGATCGTGGCCACGCTGAACCCAAGCATCCTCGGCATGATCCAGACCCTGGGCGGGCCGATCATTGCATCGATCCTGTTCCTGATGCCGATGTACGCGATCCGCAAGGTGCCGGCCATGGCTAAGTACCGTGGGCAGGCGTCCAACGTGTTTGTCACGGGGGTGGGCCTGGTGGCGATTACTGCATTGATTTACTCGCTGCTGTCCTGAACCAAGGCTCACGCAAGCAAGCCGATTCGCGCACTGCGCGAGTCGGCTTTTTTTTGCCTGCGCAAAAGCTGACGCGGCTCAACCGCAGCTGGGCAATGAGGGCTAAGCTTACGCACGCTTTTTGCCAGGATGGGTTGGGCCGATTGAAGACTGAAACCGATGCGCCCGTTGTCGTACCGTCGAACCGCATCCAAGACGTGTTGGCCGGCTTATCCATCGCCGGTTTGCTGCTGCCGGAGGCCGTTGCCTATTCCAGTATTGCCGCGCTGCCGCCCCAGGCCGGGGTGATCGCGCTGTTTGCCGGGTTGGTGTGCTACGGCCTGTTCGGCACCAGCCGCTTTGCGATTGTCTCGGCCACCTCGTCGTCGGCAGCGGTGTTGGCGGCCGCCACGGCCAGCCTGGCGGGGGATGATCCGGCACTGAGGCTGTCCCTGGCCTTCGGGCTGGTGTTGCTGACCGGGGTGTTTTTCCTGTTGGCCGGCCTGTTCAAGCTTGGCGGCGTCACCTCGTTTATCGCCAAGCCGGTGTTACGTGGCTTCGCCTTCGGCCTGGCGCTGACCATCATCCTCAAACAATTGGCCAGTGTGGTGGGCGTGCACCTGACCGATAACAACCTGATCCGTTTTCTGCCGCAGTTGCTGGAGCAGCTACCGCGCTGGAATTGGCCGGCGGCATCGGTGGCGGCGCTGGCGTTGCTGGTGTTGTGGCTGTGCGCACGCTTCCCGCCCCTGCCCGGTGGCCTGGTGGTCGTGGTGCTCGGCATTGCTGCCGGGCAGTACCTGGACCTGCAGGCCTATGGCGTGGCGCAGATCGGCATGATCGACTTGCGCCTGGAGCTGGGGCATTTGCCGGTACTGCCGTTTGCCGACTGGCTGCGCCTCGGGGAATTGGCGTTTGCGCTGGTGATGATCCTGTACGCAGAGTCCTACGGCTCTATCAGTTCGTTCGCGCTCAAGCATGGCGACCGCGTGTCATCCAACCGTGACCTGCTGGCGCTGGGCGCGGCCAATCTGGTCTCCGGTCTGTTCCACGGCATGCCGGCCGGTGCCGGATATTCGGCGACCTCGGCCAACGAGGCGGCCGGCGCCTATTCGCGCCTGGCGGGGATTGTCGCGGCGCTGGTGATATTGCTGATCGTGCTGACGGTGCTGCCCTACGTTGCGCTCACGCCGGAGCCGGTGCTGGCGGCGGTCGTCATCTATGCCCTGGGTCGAGGCTTGAGCTTGCGGCCGTTGGGGCGTTATTTCCTGTGGCGCCGCGATCGCGTGCTGGTGATCTGTGCGGTGACGGCGGTGCTGGTGCTGGGTGTGCTGGATGGTTTGCTGCTCGCGGTCGCGATCAGTGTGATGTTGATGCTGCGCCAGATGTCGTCAGCCGACATTCAAGTGCTGGGCCGTCTTGGTGGCAGCCATGACTTTGTCGACCGCCAGCACCATGTCGATGCCCTGGCCGTGCCGGGGGTATTGATCGTACGGCCCAGCGAAGCGCTGTTTTTTGCCAATGCCGAGCGCATCCTGGGCGCGGCCTTGCGCCTGATGCGTCAGTCGCCGGTCGAGGCGGTGGTGTTGAGCCTGGAAGAATCGCCGGACCTCGACGGCACCAGCATCGAAGCGCTGGCGGCGTTTTTTGCCCAGGTGCACGGGGAGGGCAAGCGCCTGGTGCTGGCCCGCGTGCGGCATGAGGCCCGTGAGGTGTTGCAGGGGTTGCCTGAAGCATTGGCGCCCCATGTGCTGCTCAGTGGCTTGAGCGTCGATGGCGCGGTGCAGCTGGTGCTTGAGGTGAGCAAAGCGTGACGCGTGGGGCTTGCCCCGATAGCGGTGGGTCAGTGACGGAACTGAGTGTGTTTGTATTCCAGGCATAAAAAAACGCCGCGTACCTTGCGATACGCGGCGTCTTTCACATCAACACACCGTTAAGCTTGAATGACCGGGATGTTGGCGCTTGCTGCGATTTTGCGGAACTCGGCGATCTGGTCGAAGTTCAGGTAGCGGTAGACGTCACTGGCCATGGTGTCCAGTTTCGCTGCGTAGCCCATGTACTCTTCGACGGTCGGCAGGCGACCCAGGGTGGAGGCGACTGCCGCCAGCTCAGCCGAAGCCAGGTAGACGTTCGCGCCATCACCCAGACGGTTCGGGAAGTTACGGGTCGACGTCGATACCACGGTCGAGTTCGGCTCTACACGTGCCTGGTTACCCATGCACAGCGAGCAGCCCGGCATTTCCATGCGCGCGCCAGCCTTGCCGTAGATGCCGTAGTAGCCTTCTTCGGTCAGCTGGTGAGCGTCCATCTTGGTCGGCGGCGACAGCCACAGACGCGTTGGCAGCTGACCCTTGACCTGCTCCAGCAGCTTACCGGCAGCGCGGAAGTGACCGATGTTGGTCATGCACGAACCGATGAACACTTCGTCGATCTTCTCGCCGGCAACGCTGGACAACAGACGGGCGTCGTCCGGGTCGTTCGGTGCGCAGAGGATCGGCTCGTTGATTTCGGCCAGGTCGATCTCGATGATTTCGGCGTATTCCGCGTCGGCATCGGCTTCCATCAGTTCCGGGTTGGCTACCCAGGCTTCCATCGCTTGGGCGCGACGTTCCAGGGTGCGTGCATCGCCGTAGCCTTCGCCGATCATCCAGCGCAGCAGGGTGATGTTGGAGTTCAGGTACTCGGTGACGGAATCTTTCGACAGCTTGATGGTGCAACCGGCAGCCGAACGTTCAGCCGAGGCGTCGGAGAGCTCGAAAGCCTGCTCCAGCGTCAGGTCGTTCAGGCCTTCGATTTCCAGGATGCGGCCGGAGAAGGCGTTTTTCTTGCCTTTCTTCTCTACGGTCAGCAGGCCAGCCTGGATCGCGTAGTAAGGAATGGCATGAACCAGGTCACGCAGGGTGATGCCAGGTTTCATTTTGCCTTTGAAGCGCACCAGGATCGATTCCGGCATGTCCAGCGGCATGACGCCGGTGGCTGCGGCGAACGCGACCAGACCGGAACCGGCCGGGAACGAGATGCCCATCGGGAAACGGGTGTGGGAGTCACCACCGGTGCCGACGGTATCCGGCAGCAGCATACGGTTCAGCCAGCTGTGGATGATGCCGTCGCCTGGACGCAGCGATACACCGCCACGGGTCATGATGAAGTCAGGCAGGGTGTGGTGGGTGGTCACGTCGATCGGCTTTGGATACGCCGCGGTGTGGCAGAAGGACTGCATCACCAGGTCGGTCGAGAAGCCCAGGCACGCCAGGTCTTTCAGTTCGTCACGGGTCATAGGACCGGTGGTGTCCTGGGAACCCACGGTGGTCATCTTCGGTTCGCAGTACGTACCTGGACGAACGCCTTTTCCTTCCGGCAGGCCGCACGCCTTGCCGACCATTTTCTGGGCCAGGGTGAAACCCTTGCCGGTGTCGACCGGTGCTTCAGGCAGCTTGAACAAGTCGGTAGGGCCCAGGCCCAGCTCGGCGCGAGCCTTGTCGGTCAGGCCACGGCCGATGATCAGCGGGATACGGCCACCGGCGCGAACTTCGTCCAACAGGACCGGGGTCTTCATTTCGAAGGTGGTCAGGACTTCGTCGGTGCCGTGTTTGCAGACTTTGCCAGCATGAGGGTACAGGTCGATCACGTCGCCCATGTTCATGTTGGTCACGTCGAATTCGATTGGCAGTGCGCCGGCATCTTCCATGGTGTTGTAGAAGATTGGAGCGATCTTGCTGCCGAAGCAGAAGCCGCCGGCGCGCTTGTTCGGCACGTAAGGAACGTCGTCGCCGAAGAACCACAGTACCGAGTTGGTAGCGGATTTACGCGAAGAACCGGTACCGACCACGTCACCGACGTAGGCGATCGGGAAGCCTTGGCCGCGCATTTCTTCGATCTGCTTCATCGGGCCGGTCTTGCCTTGCTCGTCCGGCACGATGCCTTCACGTGCCATTTTCAGCATGGCCAGGGCGTGCAGCGGGATGTCAGGGCGGGACCAGGCGTCCGGGGCAGGGGACAGGTCGTCGGTGTTGGTTTCGCCGGTGACCTTGAACACGCGCAGGCTGATCTTGTCGGCCAGGGTCGGGCGGTTGCGGAACCACTCGCCGTCAGCCCAGGACTGGATCACGCCTTTGGCGTGCTCGTTGCCGTTGCGGGCTTTTTCGGCGACGTCGTGGAACGCGTCGAACATCAGCAGGGTGTGCTTGAGTTGGGCGGCCGCGACAGGCGCCAGCTCGGCGTCGTCCAGCAGCTCGACCAAAGTCACGATGTTGTAGCCGCCCTGCATGGTGCCGAGCAGTTCAACAGCGCGTTTCTTGTCGATCAGGGGGGAAGTGGCTTCGCCCTTGGCCAGGGCAGACAGGAAACCGGCCTTGACGTAGGCAGCTTCGTCAACGCCTGGTGGAATGCGGTTGGTGATCAGGTCAACGAGGAATTCTTCTTCGCCAGCCGGAGGATTCTTCAGCAGCTCGACCAGGCCTGCGGTTTGTTCGGCGTTAAGCGGCTGGGGAACGATACCCAGTGCTGCACGCTCTTCGATATGTTTGCGGTAGGCTTCAAGCACAGTTATTACCCTCATCAGTGGTCCCACGGGACGCTCATCCAGAAATGAACGGCACGCATGCGCTCGGGGGCTTTTTGGGCCGCAAAGCCAGCGCTGCCGGCATTCCTTACAGAAGCTGCTTTCAAAGTTTTACGCCTGCAGAACGGAACTGATGAGGGTTGGCGCTGGCTATTACCTACCGGGTGATAACCATCGCCAACACCGTTCTGAAGGAACGACTGTGCTCGTGACGCTTTGAAAACAGCTTCCAGCGGATTATTGGCGCCTTACAAGGCCGGATGATTCTACGGCAAAAAATTTCTAAAGGTAAGTTGCATCACCAAGTTTGCTGGGTGAACAACCTTAGACAAAGGGCTAACATGGCGCACTGTTTCGCTGATTTGCGTGTTGTTGCCCATGTCCAACCAAACCATCAAGACCCCCTGCGTCGGCCTCTGCTCCACGGTTTACGGCGATCTTGTGTGCCGTGGCTGCAAGCGCTTCCACCACGAAGTGATCCAGTGGAATGGCTATAACGAAGAAGAAAAACGCGCGGTCTGGCTGCGGCTTGAGCAACTGTTGGTGCAGGTGATGGCCGGCAAGCTCGAGATTTTCGACCCCAAGACCCTGCGCGGCCAACTGGAGCAGCGCAAGATCCGTTTCGTGCCGCACCAGTCCGAGTACTGCTGGGCGTACCAGCTGATTGCCCGCGGGGCGCGGGTGATCAATAACCTGGAAGCGTACGGTATGGTGCTGTTGCCGGAGTTTCGCGACTGGGCCTTGCCGGAACTGCGCGATGCCATCGACCGTGAGTTCTTTATCCTGTCCGAGGCGCATTACCAGCGCTATATCGCCCCGGCGTTCCTGAAAGATGCGCTCGCTGACTGACAACACACATCCAAATGTGGGGGGGGGCAAGCCCCCTCCCACATTGGATCTCGGGTGTCTGGGGGATCGGCGTCAGGCCTTGGTCGCCAGTTCTTCCAGGTGATCCATCAATGTCTGCGGCTTGAGCACCAGCACATCACTTTCCACCGCATCCAGTATCACCTCCGCCGTATTGCCGATCAGCGCCCCGGAAATCCCGGTGCGCGCCACGGTGCCGATAATGGTCACGGCCGCCTGCCATTTATGCGCCGCGAAGGGAATCAGCACATCCGCCGGGCCTTCCTCGATATGCAGGTGTGCGTCATCCACATCGAATTCCGCCTGGAACGCCTTGCACTGCTCGCGATAGCGCGCCTCGATGGTTTCCTTGAGTTGAAACGTCGGGTCCGCCGCCGACAACATCGGCGATGGGTGGGCGCTGATCACGTGCAACTGCGCCTTCGCCAGGCTGGCGATATCAAAGCCGTGATCGATGATCGAATTATGCAGCGAGCGGTGCTCGGCATCGGTATTGCCCACATCAATCGCCGCCAGAATCACTCTCTCCGCCCAAGGCGTGGACGTCTTGACCAGCAACACCGGCGTCGGGCAGAAGCGCAGCAGCTTCCAGTCCGCCGGTGTCAGCAGCGCTTTTTTCAGCGGGCTGTCGGGAAAGTGCTGCTTGATCACCAGCCCGCAGCCTTCAGCCTGCTGCACCTCGATAATGGTGTCATGCAGGCTTTCGTTCCACGCCTGCTCCGTGCTGACGCTGTAACCGTCCTCCTGCAAACCGGACTTGAGCAGGCTCAACAGCGCCGAGTGCTCGTGTTTCCGGTCGCAGACCAGCAAGTGCAGGTGCGCGCCGGTAACCCCGGCGATCAGCTTGGCGCGCTTGAGGGCCAGGCTTTCCGAATGCTCGGGCTCGATGACCACCAGGATGCTGCGAATGGCTTGCATGGTCGGATCTCCAAAAGGGTGGGCGTGGAACAACTATAGTTGCTGCCCGCCAGACGTCATGTTGATGCACATCAAGGCCGGTGGCTGGTGGTCTGCGGCGCGGTCGGTATAATCGGCGGCCTTTTGTGATCCTTTGCCCGTGAGCCCGATGAACCTGCCCGAAATCCACGAATTCCTCGGTTGCCCCACCCCCGATGCCTGGGTGCAGGCCGCATTGGCCGACCAGGACACCCTGCTGATCGACCACAAGAACTGCGAATTCAAAGCAGCCAGCACCGCCCTGAGCCTGATCGCCAAGTACCATGGCCACGTTGACCTGATCAATATGATGTCGCGCCTGGCCCGGGAAGAACTGGTGCACCACGAGCAGGTCATGCGCCTGATGAAAAAGCGCAAAGTCGAACTGCGCCAGTTGCATGCCGGGCGTTACGCCTCGGGTTTGCGCAAGGTGGTACGCAGCCACGAGCCGGTCAAGCTGGTGGACACCCTGGTCGTCGGCGCGTTTATCGAAGCACGCAGTTGCGAGCGTTTCGAAGCACTGGTGCCGCATTTGGACGAAGAACTCGGCAAGTTTTATTTCGGCCTGCTGAAAAGCGAGGCGCGGCACTTCCAGGGTTACCTGAAGCTGGCCTACCAGTATGGCGACGCCAAGGATATCGCCCAGGTGATCGAGCGGGTGAGGGCGGCGGAGCAGGACCTGATCGAATCACCCGACATCGAGTTCCGCTTTCACAGTGGCGTGCCAGCCTGAGGCCACGGCCACGCCGATCAATGCGGTGATCCCGGTCAGTAGCAGGATCACCGTTTGCGTGCCCAAGGGCGCAGCCAGCAGTGCAATCACCAGGCCGGCCAGCGGCTGGGGCAGGTTGTTGAGCAAGGTGATCACGCCCACCGTCTTGCCGAAGTCCTGCACGGGAATGACCCGCTGACGGGTGCTGCGCAGGTAGACGTTGAACATCTTGTCGAAGCCGGTGACCAGCAGGAAGCCCAGGGTGTACGCCCACAGGTTGGGGCTGACCGCCATGATCAGCGCGCCGGCGCCTATCATCGAATAAGACAGCCCGCCCAGCACTTTCAAGGGCAAGGTGGCGCGCGCCAGGTAAAACAGAATCGCGATGGTCACCCCCGCGCCGGCCGCCTGGAGCAGGGCATAGGTGTCCTTGTCGGCGGCGTACAGGCCGGTGACCATGGCGGCGGAGGTGGCCAGCGTCACGCCGATGATCAGGTTCACGCCGACCGCCAGGGTAATGATCCGCTTCAGCTCCACCAGGTTACGGATATGCCCGAAGGCGATGCGCAGCGGTTGCAGCCAGATATCCCGGTGCTGCTGATGGGTTTCCAGGTTTGCCGTGGTTTTACGCTGCCAGGCCAGCATCGCCAGGTCCGCCAGCACAAACAACCCGGCAACCCCCAGCACCACCCAATGCCAGGCCCACACCTCCAGCATCAGCGCGGCCACCAGCGGCCCGAGCACCAGGCCGCTCTGGTCGGCGATCTGCGAGTAGGAGAGGGTCTTGGCATAGCTGTATTGCTGGAAGACATGGGGCATCAACACTTCGCGGGCCATGATGCCCTGGGTCGTCAGCACCCCGCACAACGCCGACAGCAGCACCAGCCAGTAGATACCGTCGAACATCCCATACAAGGCCACCGCCGCCACACAGGCCAACGCCCGGTAAACCTGGCTGATATGCAGGATGCGCACAGGTGAATACTTGTCGCACAACGCCCCGCACACCGGGAACGCCAGATAGCGCGGCAGTGACTCAACGAAAAACGCCAGCCCCGCCCAGGACACGCTGTGGGTGGTCTGGAACACAATCAGCGGCACGATAAATAACAGAATCTGGTCCGCCAGCCGCGACAGGAACAGTGAAACGAAGAACGCCAGGTAATCCTTGCGCATACAACTCCCTGTGAATGGCGTTAAAGATTGCAGGCTATTTGTTAAAAACTCTTAAAAGCATGAAGCTTCGTCGGCGCCAGCTGGCCAGTTACGTTAGTTGCCCAGCTTGCCACCTATAATGCCCGCTCTTCAATCCGCGTCTGCACACTGAGAACTTATGGAAAACCTGGGTTTGGGCAAGGTCCTGCTCGTTGAGGACGACGAGAAGCTGGCAGGGCTGATCGCGCATTTTCTGTCACAGCATGGTTTTGAGGTGCGCGTGGTGCACCGCGGCGATGAAGCGTTCGCGGCGTTCCTGGCGTTCAAACCGAAGATCGTCGTGCTCGACCTGATGCTGCCGGGTCAGAGCGGCCTGCACGTGTGCCGCGAGATTCGCAACGTGTCCGACACGCCGATTGTGATTCTCACCGCCAAGGAAGACGACCTCGACCACATCCTCGGCCTGGAGTCGGGTGCCGACGACTATGTGATCAAACCGATCAAGCCGCCGGTACTCCTGGCCCGCCTGCGCGCCCTGCAACGTCGCCAGGCGCCGGAGCCGACGGTGCGCGGCGCCCTCGCGTTCGGCCGCTTGGCGATTGACCGCAGTTGCCGGGTGGTCAGCCTGGGGGACGAGCAGATCGACCTCACCACCATGGAGTTCGAACTGCTGTGGTTGCTGGCCAGCAGCGCGGGCAAGATTCTTTCCCGCGACGACATCCTCAACCGCATGCGCGGCATCGCCTTCGATGGCCTTAACCGCAGCGTCGATGTGTACATCAGCAAGCTGCGCGGCAAGCTCAATGACAACCCCCGTGAGCCGGTGTGCATCAAGACCATCTGGGGCAAGGGTTATCTATTCAATCCGTTTGCGTGGGAGGTCTAGATGCTGCGCCTGTTTCTGCGCCTGTATGTGATTCTGGCGATCGGCCTTGCAGGAGCGATCTGGCTGGTCAACTACACCTTCGACGAGCTGCTCCCCGAAGCCAACGAGACCTATAACCGCGAAGCCCTGCGTGGCCCGGCGTATGGGCTGGTGGAGCAATTGCGTCCGCTGCGTGGGGATGAGCGCCAGGCCCGGCTGGCCGAGTTGCAGCCTCATTATGGGTTGCTGCTGAAGCTGGTGCAGAAGGAAACCCAGGCCCTCACCGAGCGCGAACGAAAGCTCCTGGACCAGGGCCTGCTGGTAGTGCGCGGCGACTTCATGGAGTTTCTCACGGCCATCGACGATGGCTCGCAACTGCTGGAAATCAAGCTGCCGGAAGAGCCCAAGTGGTTATACCTGTGGGCCTATGGTTTTCTCGGGCTGTGCCTGGCCATCGTCCTGTATTTCTGGGTGCGCCCGCATTGGCGGGACCTGGAACATATCCGCCTGGCCGCGCAACGTTTTGGCGACAACGACCTCGGCTCGCGCATCCTGCTGCCGCGCAGCTCCACCGTGCGTGCGCTGGCCGGGCACTTCAACCAGATGGCCGAGCGCATCGAAAGCCTGATCGCCAACCAGCGCGAACTCACCAATGCAGTGTCCCACGAGCTGCGTACACCGATTGCACGGTTATCGTTCGAGCTCGACCAGCTCAAGCAACAGGCCGACCCGCACCAGCGGGGCGCATTGATCGCCGATATGTACGCCGACCTCGGCGAGCTGGAGGAGATGGTGTCCGAACTGCTCACCTACGCCAGTCTGGAGCGCGGCGCCACCCAGGTCACCCGCGAGCGCATCGAGGCTCACAGCTGGCTCGACAGCGTGATCGGCAGCGTCGCGCTGGAGGCGGAGGCGGCCGGTATTCAGCTGACGCTGCGTAGCTGCGAGGTCGACGTTATCCAGATCGAACCGCGCTTCATGGCCCGCGCCGTGATCAACCTGCTGCGCAATGCCATCCGTTATGCCGAGCGCCGGGTCGAGGTGTCGCTGGTCAAGTTCGGCGAGGGCTACGAAGTGCGTGTGTGTGACGACGGCCCTGGCGTGCCCGAGGAAGGTCGGGCCAGGATCTTCCAGCCCTTCATACGCCTGGATGCCAGCCGCGATCGCCGCACCGGCGGCTTCGGCCTCGGCCTGGCGCTGGTGCAGCGGGTGTCGCAGTGGCATGGCGGGCAAGTGCAGGTGTTGGATTCGGAGTGGGGCGGGGCGTCGTTTCGCATGACGTGGGCTTATGCCGAATAGGTATCCGGAGAACAGTGGGAGGCAAATGTGGGAGGGAGCCAGCCCCTTCCCACATTTTCTGACGGGCTTACCCGGTCAAAAGGTGTATTCCAACACCCCCATCACCGAGGTCTGCAAGCGCCGCTCCACAATCGGGCTCTTGCCCGCGTCATCCGCCAGGTATTGCACATCCAGCAGGGTCGAGAACTGGGTGTGCTCGCTGATCGGCAGGCTCCACACCAGGTTCATGCCATTGCTGATATTGCCCGCACCGGCCTTGTAGGCCTTGAAGCGACTTTGCGCGGCCTGGCCGGTGGTCACGCCGTACCAGGTCTGCAGGTAATTGCGGTCACCAAAGTGACTGTTGAGGCTGGCATCGACCGATCCGTAGCGGCCGTCGTAGAGCGTGGTGCCCAGGCTCAGCTCCAGGTGGGTGAACGCCTTGCCGCTGTCCTTGTGGTCATCTTCCTTGAGTGCGTGCTCCAGGGTTGCGCCGACAATCACACCCCCCAGGTTATAGCCGGCACTCACTCCCACTTGCGGGCGGGCCTTGATCTCGCCCATGCCCTTGAGCCGCTTCGAGCCGGCGTGCAGGCTTTGATTCTTGTCCTTGCGTGAATGGCTGGCACCGATATAGGTGCTGAAGCTCAAGGCGTTGCCTTCATAGCCCCAGCCCAGGCCTTTATCGGTGTCGAGGAAGATCCCCCAGGGGCTGACGACTTTGCCGCCCAGCACCGGCGCGGTCATGCGTTCATCGCTGCCGCTGTAGCGGGGCACGTTGGCCATGCCGGCCTTGAGGCTGTATTGCCAGTCTTCGGCAATTGCGCGGTCGGCAGCGGCCAGCAGGCAGAGTGAGGAAAGCGACAGGTACAGGGGGGTTGAGCGCATAAAGGGTTCCATATGGGGTTAGAAGGCCAAGGGTTTATGAGGGGAGCGGGTGCGTTTGAAGGCGTAGCCCGAGGCGCTGAGACCGTTGATCTGGCGGCTCACCGTATCGCCCAGGCCGTAGCCGTTACCGGCGAGGACCGCATGGGCGTTGTCGATCGGCAGCAGGATGTAGTCGGTCAGCGGTTCGTCGTGCAGTTGGCCGCGGATCACCAGGAAGCCGTCTTCCAGGCGCACGCTGATGCCGCTCAGGGGGGCGTCCGGCTCATGGGTGTTGAGCACTTGATAGGTGCCGATGGTGTCGGCCCAGGCCGAGGGCAAGGGCAGCGGCTCGATGCGCTCACCGATAGCCACGCGCTGGCCGTGGCTGCGGGCGGTGAGCATCTGGCGGCCTTGCACGCTGATCACGTCCAGTTGCACGCGGCCCAGTTCGCCGAGGTCCTTGAGCCAGAAGCCGAGCACTTTCTTCTGCGCGCGCAACCAGCCGTCGTCGTCGCGCACCAATTCGAAGGTGTAGCCGGCCAACTGGCCCGACAGCCGCTGATCGTCATCCTTGATCCGGAACACGCCCCAGGCGGTGGCGTAGAACCCGGCCAGGCGCTTGCGGTCGATGGCGGCCGGCACGTGGCGCAGTTTCAGGCCGTGGCTGGGCGCCTGGCAGTCGTCGGCGCAGACCGCGTGGCCGGTTTGCGCCTGGAGCAGCAGGCGCAGGGTGTCGGTGGCCAGGCCGGCCACCAGGTCTTCGGCGTTGCTGTCATTGGCCATGATGATCACGGCCAGTTGCTGGTCGGGCAGCAGGCTCAACTGCGCGGCAAAATCGTCGCCGCCACCGCTGTGCTGGTAGGTGCGTATACCGGGGCCGACGGGTTCGTCACCGCATGGGGCGAGGAACCAGCCCAAGCCCATCTGGCAATCGAAGTCCAGCGCATTGCCGGTGTTCTGCTGGGTGAACATCGCGTCAATCGAAGTGCTGCCCAGCACGCGGTTGCCTTTGTAGACGCCTTGGGCGAAGAGCATGTGCACGTAATGCCCGAGGTCTTTCGGGCTTGCCCACAGGCCGCTGGCGGCGATGTCGCGCACCGGGCCATCGGTACTGGCAACGCCGTCCGTGTAGCCCAGGGCGCGGAACGCCTGCTGGCTGGCGGTGCCGACAAAACTCGACTGGTTCATTTCCAGCGGCTTGAGCAGGCTGTTTTGCAACTGGGCTTCAAAGCTTTTGCCGCTGCTGCGCTCGATGGCCGCGCCCACCAGGGCATAACCGAGGTTGGAATACGCCACCTGCGAGCCTGGCGGGCTGCTCAGCCAAACCCCTGACACGCGCATCGGCATCTGCCCCATGGCGTAGGTGCTGCGCAGGTCACGCAGGTGTTCACTGGGCAGGCCGGACTGGTGGCTGAGTAAACGCCGCAGGGTGACAGCGCGGTCGGCAGCGGCCTGGTCGTCATGAAAGCGCGAGCGCACGTAAAACTCGCGCAGGGTCTGCTGGATCGGCGCATCCAGCGCCAGCCGTTGTTGTTCCACACATTGCAGCGCGGCCGTGGCGGTGAGCAGCTTGGAAATGCCACCGGCACGGAACGCCGTGTTGGGCGTGACCGGTACGCCCCGGGCCTTGTCGGCCAGGCCGAAGCCCTGGGCCCAGATCAGCTCCTGGCCATTGACCAGGGCAATCGACAGGCCGGCGATATGCTCTTGGGCGATCGCCCGGGGAATGCGGGCTTGCAGGTAGCGGATGATCGCGCCGTAGTCACCCTTCTGAATGGGCGGCGGTGCCGGCGGTTGCCCATGGCAACCGAGGCTGCCCAGCAGGCAACCCAGCAGCGGAATACCGCGCAATCTGCGAAACATGAGGAGCACCCGAATGGCTGTTTGGATGCTCGAATGCTAGGGAAGGGCCGTCCAACAATCTTTGCGAACTTTGTCGGGAAACTGTCAAAGACTGTTAACGGCTGAGCCCATGGCGTTCATGCCACTGTGCGATGGATTCTTCGGGGTATTCATCAAACTGCAGATCGCCCTTGCGCACGCTGACTTCGACCCACGGCGCCTTCGAGCCCAGCATCAGGTGCGTATGCGCCGGCGGCACCGGCAACGGCGTGTCGATGGCCGAGGCAAACGGGTGGATCAGCTCCGGCCACTCCGGGCTGAACAGCCATAGCGCACTGCCGCACTGCGAACAGAAATGCCGCTCGGCGCTACTCGCATGCGCACGGCTGGCGCCCTTCGGCTTGAGCCGGGCGTGGTAGATCGAAATCTGTTTGCGTCCGCGCACCTGCAAACTCTTGGAGTCGCCGGCCAGGTTGATCGCATAACCGCCGCCGCCCTGGGTCTTGCGGCAGATCGAGCAATAGCAACGCTGGTAAGGGTAGGGATGGGCACTGGTGAGGCTGAACGTCACGGCGCCGCAGTGGCAGGATCCTTCGAGCTGCATGGGGAGTCTCCTCTGGCAAAGTGACTGTTGAGCTTAGGCGTTTTCCGGCATCAAGGTCGCGATCAGTGCGCGGATCGTCCCCGGCAGCGCTTGCGGCTCACGCACAAGCTTATCGGTGCTTAAGTGCAGTCCCTGCAACCCCGCTGCTTCCACGGGGCCGGTGATGATGCCCATCTCACTGGTGCCATCCAGGGTCAACAGGTGCGAGGGACAGGGCCCCTCCCACATTGGTTTTGCGTCCGGCTCTATTGGTCCATCGCACTCAAGATTGCATGGGCGACTTTTACCCGTTCGGCATTCGGGTAGTTCTTGTTCGCCAATATCACCACGCCCAAACCTTTGCTCGGCACATACGCCACGTAGGCGCCAAACCCATTGGTGGAACCGGTTTTATTCACCAGGGTGTCGGCGTGGGGCGCTTGCGGTGGCGTCAGCCAGTCGACAGTGTGCGGCTCCATTGCCATGGGTGTGGAGTTGCCGGCAATCAACGCATCGAGCTGGATGGGGTAGGGGTACATTTCCCAACCCAGGCCCTGGATCATGCCGTCCACGCTGTAGTAACCCGTGTGAGTCACGGTAATCGCCTGCTGCAAGGTTTTATCCAGATTCGCCGGGTGCATGTTCACCTCAACGTACTTCAGCAAGTCCGCAGCGCTGGTCTTGATGCCGTAGGCCTCGCTGTCCATGGCGCCGGGGCCGACGCGCACAGGTTTGCCATCTTTGCCATAGCCCTGGGCGTACAGGCTCATCTGGCTCTGCGGTACCTTGATGAAGGTCTGCTTGAGCCCGAGTGCGGGCAACAGGGTTTTCTCCATCACCTGATCGAACGGCTGCTTCAGGCTCTGCGCCGCCAGATAGCCGAACAACCCCAGGCTCGGGTTGGAATACAGGCGCCGGGTGCCAGGAGCGAAGTCGGGTTTCCAGTGCTGGAAGTAGCTGATCATGCGCTGGCTGTTATCCGCCTGAGCGGGGAACTGCAGGGGCAAGCCGCCTGCGGTGTAGGTGCCGAGGTTAAGCACGCTGATGTGGTCGAACTTGCCGCCGCCCAGTGCCGGCAGGTAGTGGCTGGCCGGGTTGGAAAGCTTGAGTGCGCCGGTGGCCGCGGCATAACCGGCCAGAGTGGCGGTGAAGGTTTTGCTCACCGAGCCGACTTCGAACAGGGTGTTTTCGCTGACCGGCTGGCGGGTGTCGGTGGCCGCGACGCCGTAGTTAAAGTATTGCGCGTTGCCGTCCCGCACCACGCCGACCACCAGGCCGTTAATCGACTGCTGCTGCATCAGCGGTTTTACATTGGCATCCACCACCGCCTGCAGGTCGGTGGCGGCCAGGCAGTTGCCGGCGGCGATAAAGACCGCGAGGGCGGTGAAATTACGCACGCCAGACAATAAATGTTGGGGCATGATAACGCTTCCATGAGAATGATTGATTGAATGAAGAGCCTGCGCGGGCGAGGCAAATGTAGGCAGTTCGCCAGCCCTGGGCAAACGATGATATCTCGCAGCAGCCATTAGAAATATTAGGGTCGATATGCTCCGCTCCCATTTACCGTTGAACGCCTTGCGCGCGTTCGAAGCGGCCGCCCGGCATTTGAGCTTTACCCGCGCTGCCATCGAGTTGTGCGTGACCCAGGCTGCGGTCAGCCATCAGGTCAAAAGCCTGGAGGCGCAGCTCACTGTCACCTTGTTCAAGCGCCTGCCGCGCGGGCTGATGCTCACCCGCGAAGGTGAAACCCTGCTGCCGGTGGTGCGCGAATCGTTCGACCGCATTGCCCATACCTTAGGTCAGTTCGAGGGCGGGCATTACCGCGAGGTGCTCACGGTGGGAGCGGTTGGCACCTTCGCCGTCGGCTGGCTGCTGCCACGACTGCCGGACTTCCAGAGCCGCTACCCGTTCATCGACCTGCGCCTGTCCACCCACAACAACCGTGTTGACGTGGCGGCCGAAGGTCTGGATTACGCGATTCGCTTCGGTGCTGGTGCCTGGCACGGCACCGATGCCTGCCACTTACTTGAGGCGCCGCTGAGCGTATTGTGCGTGCCCGCGCTTGCCGAGCAGCTGCACACGCCGGCCGACCTGTTGAAACACACGCTGCTGCGCTCCTACCGCGCCGATGAGTGGAACCTGTGGTTCCAGGCTGCCGGATTGCCCGCCGACACCCTGGTACCGCGCAGCATCGTGTTCGACTCGTCGCTGGCGATGATGGAAGCGGCGTTGCAAGGCATAGGCGTCGCGCTGGCGCCGGCGCTGATGTTTTCGCGGCAACTGGAGAGTGATGTGATTCGCCAGCCCTTCGACGTCGGCATCAGCACCGGCAGCTACTGGCTGACGCGCTTGCAGTCGCGGGCCGAGACCTCGGCGATGCTGGCATTCAAGGACTGGTTGCTGGAGGAGCGTGGGAACGATCACTGTGGGAGGGGGCAAGCCCTAATGCCCGTCAGTTAAGGGCGAACACGGTACTTGTGGCGAGGGAGCAAGCGCTTATCAAACTTTCTACTCCTTAACTGACAGGCATCAGGGCAAGCCCCTCCCACATGTTGACTGCATTCAGGCCGGGTATTTATGGAACCAGCCCAGCGTCCTTTCCCACGCCAGATTCGCCGCCGCCTCGTCATAACGCGGTGTCGAATCGTTATGGAAACCATGGTTGGCCCCCTTGTAGATATACGCTTCATAAGTCGTGCCGGCAGCCTTCAGGGCCTTTTCATACGCCGGCCACCCCTCGTTGATCCGCGTATCCAGCTCGCCGAAATGCAGCATGATCGGCGCCTTGATGCGCGGCACGTCCTTGTCTTGCGGCTGGCGCCCGTAGAACGACACCGCCGCGCCCAGTTCCGGGTAAGCCACCGCCGCTGCATTGGTCACGCCGCCGCCATAGCAGAAGCCGGTGATGCCGACCTTGCCGGTGCTGCTGTCGTGGTGCATCAGCCATTCGATGGCGGCGAAGAAGTCGTTCATCAGCTTGGTCGGGTCGACTGTCTGTTGCAGCGCCACGCCTTTTTCATCGTTGCCGGGATAGCCGCCCACCGAGCTCAGGCCGTCCGGCGCGAGGGCGATAAACCCGGCTTTGGCCAGGCGCCGGGCGACGTCTTCGATGTAGGGGTTGAGGCCACGGTTTTCGTGGACCACCACCACGGCCGGCAGCTTGCCGGCGGCCTTGGCCGGGCGCACCAGGTAGCCACGCACGGTGCCGTTGCCCTTGGGCGAGGGGTAGGTGATGTAGTCGGCAACGATGTCCGGGTCGGTGAATTTCACCTGTTCGGCCAGGGCATAGTTGGGGCTCAGGGCCGCCAGCAGGGCCGAAGCGGTGAGGCCGCCAAAGGTGAACAGCGCGGCGCGGTCGAGAAATTCGCGGCGGTTGATCTTGCCGTGGGCATAGCCGTCGTAGAGTTCCAGCAGTTCGGGGGCAAAGTCTTTCGCGGTGAGACGAGTCATCGGTTCGGTCCTCGATTAGCGGTGCCAGTCAATGTAGACCAGGATCAGCTTTCACGGCCATGGGCGGCTGCAGCCAGTTCGCGGGTGTCGACGCGCACGAACAGCGAGTCGCCGACTGCCGTGAGCACCTCTCCGGCGTACACCTCGCAGACCACGCGGCTTTTGCGGCCCACTTCGCCTTCGACCCGAGCGCGCAACGTGAGGCGCACGCCCATCGGTGTGGGCTTGATAAATTTGATGCCCAGGTTGCCGGTGACGCAGTCGATGCGCGGCAGGCTGCCGGGTTCGCGCTGTTCGGCACGGTAGTGGTAGGCCATGGCGGTCCAGTTGGAATGGCAGTCCACCAGCATGGCGATCAAGCCGCCGTAGACCAGGTCGGGCCAGCCGCTGTATTTTGCCTCGGGATGATGTTCGGCGACGACATGGACACCATCGGCGTCCCAGCGGCTCTTGATGTGCAAGCCATGCGGATTGCTGCCGCCGCAGCCGTAGCAGATGCCTTCCGGCGCGGTGATGTCCTGTAGAGAAGGGGTGGGCATGCAGCGTCCTTATTGTTGTGAGCGACTAGCCTGTTTAGCAGGACCGGCACCTGATGGGAATACATCCATTTTTTTGCGGAGCGTGGCATGAAGCGTCGAATTCTCACGTTGGCCCTGGCCCTGGGTGTCATCGGCTGTGCCCAGGCGGCGGAGTACACCGACGTCAACCGCACCGCCAGCCAGATCAGCTTTACCTATACGCAGTTGGGGCAGCGGGTGTATGGCACCTTCGGCGACTTCGAAGGCACGCTGAGCTTTGACACGCAAAAGCCCGAAACCGGCCATGCCTTGCTCAAGATCCAGCTGGCGAGTATCGATGCCGGCAGCCCGGAGGCGAACGATGAGCTGCAACGGGCCTCGTGGTTCGATACCGCGACCTATCCGGTGGGCGTGTATGAGTCCACCGGTGTCACGGCCTTGGGGAATAACCGCTTCAACATCAGCGGTAACCTGACGATCAAGGGCACCACGCGCCCGGTGGCGGTCAACGTAGTGCTCAAGGAGCTGGATGGCATTGGCGTGTTCGACGGTGAGTTCATCCTCAAGCGCGGCGACTTCAGGATCGGTGAAGGCGAATGGGCCGGCAACAGCGTGGTGTCCAACGACATCAACATCAAGTTCAAGATGGTCGCGCCCCAGCGTTAGCGCGCGAACCGCTTGGCCCCGGCCACGCAGCCGATCACCGCAATCGTCACCAGCAGCATGCCCAGGCTGACCTGTTCATGCAGCAAGCCCGCTGCCAGCGCCAGACCGAAGAACGGTTGCAGCAGTTGCAATTGGCCAACGGCAGCGATGCCGCCCTGGGCCAGGCCGCGATACCAGAACACAAAACCGATCAACATGCTGAACAGTGACACATAGCCCAGGCTCAGCCAGGCCGGCAGGCTGATGCCGCTGACGCTTGACGGTGCCAGCGCCAGGCTCAGCGGCACCACCATCGGCAACGACACCACCAGCGCCCAGCAGATCACCTGCCAGCCGCCCAGGCTGCGCGACAGTTTGGCGCCTTCGGCATACCCCAGGCCGCACACCAGCACTGCCAATAGCATCAGCACGTCACCCGCAGGTGCGGCGCTCAAGCCTTGGGCAAAGGCGTACCCCATCACCAGCAGACTGCCGAGGATCGAAAACAGCCAGAACACCGGGCGCGGACGCTCGCCGCCGCGCAGTACAGCAAACACGGCGGTCGCCAGCGGCAGCAGGCCGATAAAGACGATGGAGTGTGCGGAGGTCACGTATTGCAGCGCCAGTGCAGTGAGCAGGGGGAAACCGATCACCACGCCGAGGGCGACGATGGCCAGGGGCATCCATTGATGGCGCGCGGGGCGTTTTTCCTTGAACAGCCACAGCAAGGCCAGCCCCAGCAGGCCGGCAATGGCGGCGCGGATCAGGGTGAGGAACACCGGGTCGAATTCCATCACCGCCAGGCGCGTGGCCGGCAACGAACCGCTGAAAATCACCACGCCGATGAAGCCGTTGATCCAGCCTTGAGTGCGGGTATCCAGGCTGCTGAGGGGAGAAGTACGTTCCATGAGGGGCGCCCGAAAAGGATGAGTTGCGTGGGAGGCATCCTAGGGTCGAAGATAAAGACAATCAAAAAATTGTCATGGATACATCGCTTATGCCCCGCGCCCGCTACAAGTCGTTGGTCGACAGCTTCGCCGAGGCCATTCGCTCAGGCAGCATGCCCCCCGGCACACGGCTGCCGACCCACCGCCAGTTGGCCGCCGAGCATGGCCTGGCGCTGGTCACCGCCAGCCGGGTGTACGCCGAGCTGGAGGCGATGGGCCTGGTCAGTGGCGAGACAGGTCGGGGCACCTTTGTGCGCGAAATCTCGCTGCCGCCGGGGCAGGGCAGCGGGCAGATGAGTGTGGCGGCGGGCATGCTCGATCTGAATTTCAACTACCCGTCCTTGCCGGGCCAGGCCGACTTGCTGCGCACCGCATTGCGCCAGTTGGCGCTGTCCGGCGACCTTGAAGCGCTGCTGCGTTACCAGCCCCACGCCGGTCGCCTGCATGAGCGCGCCGCCGTCGCGCGGCATCTGTTGAGCCGAGGGCTGACGGTCGAGGCCGAACAGGTGCTGGTGGTCAGCGGCGCCCAGCACGGGTTGGCCGTGACCATGATGGCCTTGCTCAAGCCCGGTGATGTGATCGCCGTCGACGCCTTGACGTATTCGGGGTTCAAGGTGCTGGCCGAGACGCTGCACCTGGAGATCGTCGCCATCCCGGTCACCGCCGACGGCCCGGACCTGGACCACCTGCAAAGCCTGTGTCGCAAGCGCCCGGTGCGTGCCGTGTACAGCATGCCGACCCTGCATAACCCGTTGGGCTGGGTGCTGAGCCTGGCGCAGCGTGAGCAGTTGGTGGCGATTGCCCGTCAGCACAACCTGATGATCATCGAGGATGCGGCCTACGCGTTCCTGGCCGAGGACGCGCCGCTGCCCGTGGCGAGATTGGCGCCGGAGCGCACGGTCTACGTGGGCGGGCTGTCCAAAAGTGTCGCGACCGGCCTGCGCGTGGGGTTTATCGCTGCCCCTTCGGGTTGGGTGAAAGCCCTGGAGCGCACCATCATGGCCACCACCTGGAACGTGCCGGGGGTGATGAGTGCGATTGCGGTCGCCTGGATCGAGGACGGCACGGTGGCGCAACTGGAAGCCCAAAAGCGCCAGGATGCGCGGGCGCGGCAAGCCTTGGCGGCGCAGGTGCTCAAGGGGGTGGCCTACACCAGCCACCCGTCATCGTATTTCTTGTGGCTGCCCCTGGCGGAAGAGGCCCGCGCCGATCAAGTCGCCATGACCTTGCAGCGCGACGGCATTTCCGTCTCCACCGCCGAGCCCTTCGCCGTTTCGGCCCACGTGCCCCACGCGTTGCGCCTGGCCTTGGGCTCGGTGGACATGCCGGCGCTGCGCGAGGCGTTGGTGAAGGTGCGCAAGGTGGTGCAGTGGTGAGCCCGATGGCTCACCGCTAGCCATCAGAATTTAAACGCCTGGCGACCGATCAGCAGCCAGTGGCCTTTCTGCTTCTGCCAGATCTGGAAGTTCTCGATTTCGGTCGGCACTTCTTTGCCACTGTTCACCGCCAGGGCGGAGAAGTGGTTGCGTACCAGCGCAGTGTCGCCGCTCAAGGTGATGGTCTGTTTCTGCATTTCGAGGGTCTTGAAGCCGCTGCGTCCGGTCTCGATGTCGGCGATGAATTCCTGCTTGTTCTGGATCTTGCCGCTTGAGTGGCCGTAGGTGAGGTTCTCGGCGGTCAAGCTCTGGAGCTGCTTGAGGTCTTTATGCAGCATCGCCTGGGTCAGGTGGTCGACCGCTTGGGCGACGTCTTTGTCGGCGGCAGGGGCAGCGGCCACATACCCGCTGAACAGGCACAGAAAACCGATCAGCACTTTGACGTTTTGCATGGGTGTTTCCTTATTGTTGTTGGGGAGGTGTGCGGGCAACACGTTACCGAGTGTGTCATCGTACAACATTGCAATAGTTGCAGAGGGCTTGGAAAGCAAAATTTAGAATATTTGCGCAGAACCTTGGATTGTAAGGGTTGGATGAGATTTTCAATCTTGTACGATGTCTCATCACGGGTTAAAACTAGTCTCCCGTCTAACAATAAAATAACGGAGATACCTATGGATTTTCCCCCTTCGCCTGCCCGGCCCGAACACAGCCGCCGGGGCTTTCTCAAGCGATCCCTGGCGGTTTCCGCGTCGGTGGCGGTGCTGGGCAACCTGCCTCGCCTGGCAGACGCTATCGAGCCGTTGAGCCAGCGTTATCCAGACCCGCTGATCAAGGTGCTCGACGACAGTTTCCTCGAGCTGCGCCTGTTCAATGCCAGCGTTGAGCGCCTGGCGACCGGCCTGCGCTGGGCCGAGGGGCCGGTGTGGATCGGCGATGGCCGCTACCTGCTGCTCAGTGATATCCCCAACAACCGCATCGTGCGTTGGGATGAGGTGACCGACAGCCTGTCGGTGTACCGCGAAAACGCCAACTTCTCCAACGGCATGTGCCGCGATGGTCAGGGTCGCCTGCTGGTGTGCGAAGGTTCGACCACCTCTGGCGAGGGGCGGCGTATTACCCGCACCGAGCACAACGGCCGAATCACCGTGCTGGCGGACAGCTTTGACGGCAAGCCCTTCAACTCGCCCAACGACATCGTGTGCAAGCGCGATGGTTCGGTGTGGTTCAGCGACCCGCCATTCCAGACCGGCAACAACTACGAAGGCCACAAGATCACCCCCACCCAACCCCATGGCGTGTACCGCATCGACGCTGAAAGCGGCAAGGTCACGCGGGTGATCGACGATCTCAACGGTCCCAACGGCCTGTGCTTTGCGCCGGATGAAAGGACCCTCTACGTGGTGGAAGGGCGGGCCAAGCCCAATCGGCTGATCTGGGCTATTGACGTCAAGGACGACGGCACCCTGGGAGAGCGGCGCAAGCATATCGAAGGCTTTGAATACGCAGCGCTGGACGGCATCAAGTGCGACGAGAGCGGCAATCTCTGGTGCGGCTGGGGCGGCAATGGCGACCCCAAGGCCGACCTGGAGAAGCTCGACGGCGTGCGCGTATTCAATCCCCAGGGCAAGGCCATCGGGCATATCTCGCTGCCGGAACGCTGCCCCAACCTGTGCTTTGGCGGCCGCGAAGGCAACCGCCTGTTCATGGCCGGCAGCCATTCGATCTACGCGTTGTTCGTCAATACCCGAGGGGCGGATTTCGCCTGATAGGCGCTGAAAAAGATCCACTGTCAGCGTCGGTTCACCGGCGTTCACAGTGGCCATTTAGCGCTATGCTGCGTGCTCCCGAAACATCAGAGCGTTACGCAAATGGACTTCGATTGGCACAGCGCCCCCATCACCCGCAGCACGCCTGTCACTTCACACTACAAAAACACCCAGAACGTACGCCGTTTCATGCGTGAGCACTGCGGCGCGGGGTTCAAGTTCGACCGGCCTTTCATGGCCTGGATTCGCAACCCAACACCCAAGACGATGGGCGACGTGGTGGATGAGTGGCAGCGTCGCAACGAGGACTCACGCCCATGACACCGGATGAAAAATACCAGGCCGTGCAACAACGCCTTGGCTATCAATTGGATGAGTTCAAAGTCGGCGGCAACTACACGCCGCTGGTGCGCGACGGCAACCACCTGTACATCAGCGGGCAGATTCCTCGCGTCGGCGACACGATCGTGCTGCCGGGTAAAGTCGGTGACACCTTGACCCTGGCCCAGGCACAAATCGCTGCCGGCATCAGTGCATTGCGCTGCCTGGGCCTGCTCAAACAGGCGCTCGGTTCGTTGGGCCGGGTCAAGGCCATCCCGCGTATCACCGTGTATGTGCGCAGCGCCGAGGACTTCGATCAGCAGAGTGAAGTGGCCAACGGCGCGTCGGACCTGTTGCACGAGGTCCTCGGCAGTGCCGGTGTGCATACGCGCACGTCGGTGGGGGTGATGCAGTTGCCGAAGTCGGCGGCGGTGGAGATCGACATGATTGCGGTCGCGCGCGACTGATGATCAGTGGCGTGGTGTTTGCCGCCTGCCATGCCTTCCTGGCCTTGAGCGTGACCCAACTGGGATGGCCGGTGTTGCTGTTTACCCCTGATCGAAGGGCTGGCCTGCGCGCTGGTGCGTATGCGTCATGGCGTGTTGGCTGCAACGGCCTGCCATGGCACGGTAATCCTGCTGATTGCGGTGCCCTATATGGCCTGACTTGAAATACGGTTAGAACTGTGGGAGGGGGCTTGCTCCCGATTGCAGTGGGTCAGCCACAGTTGCATCAACTGACACTCCCTCATCGGGAGCAAGCCCCCTCCCACACTTAACCGAGTACACCAGTCACAACTCCGGTCGGCTCGAAGACTGCAAAAGCCAGAGCAAAAGCAGACCGAGATCTACCTGATATATGCAGATCCAAATGTGGGAGGGGGCTTGCTCCCGATGGCAGTAGTTCAGCCACAGATGCATCAACTGACACTCCCTCATCGGGAGCAAGCCCCCTCCCACAGTGAATCAGTTAGTGTGTCGCCAGCGGCGGCGTGCGCGGCGGGATCAGGCGTTTGCTGCCGGTGGCTTCATACGCCGCCGCAAACCGCAGCAATGCCGAATCCTCATAGGCCCGCCCGGCAAAGGTCAGCCCGACCGGCATGCCGATATCCGCCATCACGCCCATGGGCACGGTAACGGTAGGCACGCCCAGATGGCGGATGGCGAGGTTGCCGTTGGCCACCCATACACCATTGCTCCACGCGATATCGGCACTGGCTTCGTTCACATCGGCATCCGCCGGGCCCACATCGGCCACGGTCGGGAACAGCACCGCGTCAAGGCCGAGGCCGTCCATCCAGTCTTCCAGGTCGATCCGCCGGGTTTGCTCAAGGCCACGCAGGCCATCGGGGACAGTGCTGATCTCGTTCCACGGGGTGATGCCGCGCTCGGCCATGCGCACGTATTCGTCCATGCCGGCCGCGAGGTCGTCTTCACGGTTGGGCAAGGTGCCGGGGTCGTGGGGGAAGATCTTCGGCCCGTCCACATCGGCCAGGCGGTTCAGGGCCGGATCATTGTTGGCGCGCAGGAAATCATCGAAGGCCCAGGCCGACAGTTCCCACAGTTCATCGTGCAGGAATTCCTTGGACACCAGGCCACGGGTAAACACGGTCGGCGCGCCGGGGCGGTCGCCTTCGCAGTTGGACACCAGCGGGAAATCCACCTCGACGACTTCGGCGCCGGCGGCTTCCAGCGCCCGGCGGGCGTCTTTCCATAAGTCGATGACGCTGTCACGGGTGTTGATCTTCTGCCCGGTCGGCCCGCCGATGCCGGGCTTTTCGCTGGTGCCGGCCTCGGGGTCGGCATTGATGTACATGCGCGGCACGCCGAAGCGTTTGCCGGCCAAGGCTTCAGTGTTGACCGCCAGTTCAGCGTAGGACGCCGGGCGCACCGAGGCGACGTCGGGGATCGGCACCCACGGCTGCAGGCGCCACAGGTCGCCACGGGTGTCCGGGTCGTCGGCCACCACCACGTCGAGTACTTCCAGCAGGTCGGCCATGGTGCGGGCGTAGGGCACCACCACGTCCATGGTCGGGGTCAACGGCCAGTTGCCGCGCACCGAAATCACCCCACGGGACGGGGTGTAGGCGCACAGGCCGTTGTTGGACGCCGGGCCACGGCCGCTGGACCAGGTTTCTTCCGCCAGGCCGAAGGCGGCAAAGCTGGCGGCGGTGGCGGTGCCGGCACCGTTGGATGAACCGGAGGCGAACGGCGCGGTGAGGTAGTCGGCGTTATACGGGCTTTCCGCGCGGCCATACACGCCGCGCTGCATGCCGCCATTGGCCATCGGCGGCATGTTGGTCTTGCCCAGGCAGATGGCGCCACCGGCGCGCAGACGCTCGATGGTGAACGCATCGCGCTGGGCGACCAGCTTGGCGAACGCCGGGCTGCCGGAGGCGGCGGTCAGCCCTTTGACCAGATAGCTGTCCTTGGCGGTATAGGGAATGCCATCCAGTGGTCCCAAGGTTGTGCCCTTGGCCCGGCGTGCATCGGAAGCCTCAGCTTCCTTCAGGGCTTCGGGGTTACGCACGACGACGGCGTTGAGTGCGGTAGCGGTCTGCGGGCCGTCATAGGCATCGATCCGCGCGAGGTAAGCGTGCACCAGTTCAACGGCCGTGGTCTGGCCGGATTCGAGCGCCGCGCGCAATTGGGCAATGGAGACTTCGGTAACTTGCATGACGTTTTCTTCGCCGCCTTAAGTTGAGGTATGGCGGCAGTCTACGTACAGATATTTCACAAAACCAGTGCGGCATTTTCCCCATAGGCGGCACGCATCACCTGCCAGGTGGCGTCGTCAGCGGGAATCAGATGTTCGATGCGCAGGGAGGTGAGAGTGATGTCCTGGGGCATGCCGAAGGTGGTGAAGGTGGACAGGAAGTTCAGCTCGCCCCGACTGGAGTGCAGGCGGGTCACCACCAGCGGCGGCATTTCAGTGGGCGGCGCAGCGGGGGCGGGGGCGGGCAAGCTCGCCAGTAACGCGGCCAATACGGGGTTGCCCAACGCTTCGCGGCTTGCCCGTTGCCAGGCCAGGGTGCGGATTTCTTCGGCGTTGATCAGGTGGTCGCCCAGGCCACCGGGTTGCAGCAGGGTGGTCAGCAGGTTCAGGCCTTCGATTGGCGGCGTGACCCCCACCAGCCCCAACAGCACACCAGTACTGGCATTCGCCGCCAGTACTTCCCAGTGGCTGCCGAGCAGGATCGCCGGGGCCGGGTTGTTGGCGTGCAGTACATGGCTGACCGCCTCGCGAATCGCAGCCATGGCCGGCGCGGCGAGCGGAGTAGCGGTATAGCGGGGCGCGAAGCCGGCGGCGAGGAACACGCGGTTGCACTGCTCCAGCGGTGTTTCCAGTGCGGTTAGCAGGTGCTGCAACGTACCTGGGCTCGGCTTGGCGCGGCTGGTTTCGAGGCAACTGAGGTGGCGCTGGGAAACGCCGGTGATCAGGGCCAAGTCAAGTTGGCTCAGGCCAGCCTGTCGGCGTAGCTGGCGCAAGTGTTCGCCGGCAGTAGCGGGGGTATCCATGGCGTGACGATGACCTCCGAGGTCATTGCGAGGAAGGCAACCTTATCACTAGGGTGGGCCTCGATCACGTCAAGGAACAGACCATGCACAAACCTTATCTGGCACTCGCCGCTCTGTTGGGCTTTTCGCTGTACACCCTGTTCACGCTGCTCACGGCCGAGCAATCGTTGCTGGCCTTCGGACGAGAGTTGATATCGCGCCCGGACACCGCGCAGGTAGTAACCGACCTGTACCTGATGGCCGTGCTGGCCTGTGTGTGGATGTACCGGGATGCACGGTCGCGGGGACGGTCGCTGGCGTCGGTGCTGCCGTACTTCTTGCTGACGGCGGTGTTCGTCTCGGTGGGGCCGTTGCTCTACATCGTGCTGAAGGGATTTCGGGATGAATGAGCTGTTGAACATCTACGCCCTGTGCGTGCTGGTGCTGTGCCTGAAGATGTTTGGCATTTCCTGCTATCAGGGTTTTTTCCGGCTTCGCGGGCTGGCCTTCACCAACCGCGAAGATGCGGCAGTCTTCAAGCGTGCTGCACATCCCGTGGAGTTACCCCAGGTGAGTCGGGCGTCCAGGGCCTGGGCCAATGACCTGGAGAATATCCCGTTGTTCTTCGTGCTCGGCGGGTTGTGTGTGGCGCTGGGCACTGCCGGTGCGCCCACAGCCTGGTTGTTCGGCGGTTTCACCCTGGCGCGGATGGCCCATACACTGATGTATCTGGCGGGATGGCAGCCGTGGCGCACGCTGGCGTATGGGCTGGGGGTGGCGTGCCTGTTCGGGTTGGGCGCAATGACGGGGTGCAGTGTGGCGGTCAATTACGACCTTTCGCTGTAGGAACCAGACCCCGTCCGATCCACCAACCGAATGCTATCCCGCCCGCCACGCTTGGACTCATACAGCGTGGTGTCCCCCTGTTCGATCAGCGCCGCGAGGCTGGCCGGCGGCTGGTCGAACAGGGTGGCGCCGATGCTCAGGGTCACGGGCGCGGGCGTGGCGAACGTCTGCGCGGCCAGTTGCTGAAACTGCTCGCGCAGGCTGCTGCCCAGTTCGACGATCTGCTCAGTCGAGGCCGGATTGAGCAGGATCACAAACTCATCACCGCCCAAACGTGCAGCCAGCGCGCCTCGGGGCACGACTGCGCGAATCATCTCGCTCAAGGCGATCAGCACGCGGTCGCCGGCGGTATGGCCGTGGAGGTCGTTGACCGACTTGAAGTTGTCGATGTCGATCAGCAGCAGGGCGCCCGGTTGTTGCGCCGACACCTGGGCCAGCAGGCGCGGGGCGCGCAGGTCGAGGGCGCGGCGGTTGTAAAGGGCGGTGAGCGGGTCGCGGGCGGCGAGGCGGGCGATCTGCTGTTCGCGACGGTAGCGTTCGGAACCGGTCATCGACAGCGCAATCAGCATGATCGCCATCGCGCCTTCCACCAGGGACACCTGGATGATCTCGCCCTTGAACGCCGCAAGGTCGATCAAGGTGCCGGGGATCATCACCGACAGCGCCTTGGCCACGTAGAAACTCCCGTGGACCAGCAGCACATAACGCAGTTGCACCGCGCCGATGCTCAATGACCGGCCGTGGGGCCGCAGCAGGAAACTCGCACGCAAGGTCGGCAGTGCGACCAGCAGCGACTGCACGCCGAGCATGGCTTTGGACCACGGCAGGTCGGTCGGCAGCATCAGCATGCCCAGCCACACGGCCAGCATCAGCAGCCACAGTGGTGACAGGCGCACGTGGGTAAAGCGCGCGACACCGAGCAAAAACAGGACATGCGCGCTCACCAGCAAGCCGTTGGCAAACCAGATGCCGATGAGCAAATAGCCATTGATGCGCAGCAGGGCCAGGGTGGAACCGACGGTGATGGTGGCGAAACCGGCGCTCCAGAACAGCAGCGAAGGTTCGCGTACGCTGCGCCATTCTATGGCCAGGTACAGGGCAGCAGCGGCGGCCAGGGCAACGGTGAGTGCCAGAATCGTAGGAGGGTCGAGCGTCATTTCGTGCCGGGTCTGCCTGGGTGTGCGTTTAAACCGGAATTGTAAGCGCACACACAGGGTTTTCAGAACACAAAAGGTAGTGGCACACAGCTATTCGATGATCGGCGGTTCAGACGCCTTTGGTCGACGGCAGCAGTATCGTCAGGATGCCCACCAGCGGCAGGAATGAGCACAGTGTGTAGACGTACTCAATGCCGTGGCTGTCGGCGAGCAGGCCGAGCAGCGCCGCGCCGATACCGCTGAAGCCGAACATCAGGCCGAAAAAGATCCCGGCGATCATGCCGACATTGCCCGGCACCAGTTCCTGGGCAAATACCACGATGGCCGAGAACGCCGAGGCGAGAACAAAACCGATCACCACGCTGAGCACGGCGGTCCAGAACAGGTCGACGTAGGGCAGGGCCAGGGTGAACGGCGCGGCACCGAGGATCGAGAACCAGATGACTTTCTTGCGCCCGATCCTGTCGCCGATCGGCCCGCCCGCGAAGGTGCCCACGGCCACCGCCCCGAGGAACAGGAACAGATACATCTGGGAACTCGATACCGACAGGTGGAATTTTTCAATCAGGTAAAACGTGAAGTAGCTGGTCAGGCTGGTCATGTAGAAGTATTTGGAGAACACCAGCACCGCCAGCACCACCAGGGCAAACGTCACGCGGCCTTTGGACAAGCCGTGGGTGGCTTTGCCGCCTTGCTTGAGCTTGAACAGGTTGAGGTGGTTGCGGTACCAGCGGCTCAAGCCATACAGCACCAGGATCGCGAACACGGCAAACAGCCCGAACCAGGCGATGTTGCCCTGGCCATAGGGAATGATGATCGCCGCCGCGAGCAACGGCCCCAACGCGCTGCCGGCGTTGCCACCGACCTGGAAGGTCGATTGCGCCAGGCCGTAGCGCCCGCCGGAGGCCAGGCGCGCGACGCGCGAGGTTTCCGGGTGGAAGGTCGATGAGCCGACGCCCACCAGGGCTGCCGCCAGCAGGATCGCCGGGAAGCTGCCGACAAACGCCAGCATCAGGATGCCGACCAGGGTGCAGACCATGCCTGCCGGCAGCAGCCACGGCTTGGGATGCCGGTCGGTGTGGTAGCCGATCCAGGGTTGCAGCAGGGACGCGGTCAGTTGGAAGGTCAGGGTGATCAGGCCGACCTGGGTAAAGCTCAGCCCGTAATTGGCCTTGAGCATCGGGTAGATCGACGGCAATACGGCCTGGATCAGGTCATTGATCAGGTGCGCCAGGGCACAGGCGCCGAGGATGCGCATGACTAACGGGCTTACTTGAGGCGGACTCGAGGTGGCGGCAGGTGATGCGGTCAAGGTCGACATGCAGGCATTCCATACAAGGCAGTGAACAGGGGCAGCGAGTACTTAAGCCGGCTGCCCATTTCAATTTGTTTCAGAGCTTATGCTAGATTCGGCAAAAATGCCTGTCTCGCGTAATTCGGGAGGCAACCATCGTAAAAAGGGCGAAATGATCAAGTCACTGGATAAATTTTTGCAGGAGATCGATGAGGGCGACTGGGCTGTCATCAGTTCGGCCACCGATTATCCGGAAAACTGGGTGATACCCGAGCACAGTCACGAAAAGCATCAATTACTCTACGCCACCGAAGGCGTGATGGTGGTGCATTCGGCACACAACCAATGGACGGTGCCACCCAATCGCGGCTTCTGGATACCCTGCGGGCACGTGCACTCCCTGCGCTGCGTGGGCGCCCTGAAAATGCGCAGCGTGTTTGTTCGCCCCGACAGCTTCCCCAACCTGCCGACCGAGACCAAGGCGGTGAGTATTTCCCCGTTGCTCAGCGAACTGATCAAGGCCTCCGTGAGCTTGAAACCGCCCTATGCCGAAGACTCCCGCGATGCGCGGATCATGCACCTGATCCTCGACGAACTCGCGCTGTTGCCGGCTTTGCCGCTGTCGCTGCCGCAGCCCGCCGACCCGCGTATCAACCAGATCTGCCTGGCGTGGCAGGATGACCCGGGCGATGCCTCCACCGTGGCGGATTGGAGCGAGCGCCTGGCGCTCGACCAGAAAACCATCCAGCGCCTGTTCCGCAAGGATACCGGCATGACCTTCGGCCAATGGCGCCAGCAGGCGCGGCTGCTGCTGGCATTGGAGCGTATCGCGGTGGGGCAGAAGATTATCGATGTGGCTCTGGAACTGGGCTACGAAAGCCCGAGTGCGTTTACCAGCATGTTCAAGAAACAGTTTGGCAAGACCCCGAGTCATTTTTTCCGCTGACGTCGGCGCAGTAGTCGTCCAGCAAGCTGTTGAATGCGTCGATATCCAGCGGTCGGCTGAGGAAGTAGCCTTGGCCTTCCTCACACGCCACGCTTTTGAGCATGGCCAGGTGTTCAGCGGTTTCAATGCCTTCGGCCGTTACCGTCAGGGCAAGGGCACGGCCCAAGCCGACAATGGCTTGGATAATCGCCTTGTCATCCTCGCTTTCCTCCAGCCGGGTCAGGAAGCTGCGGTCGATTTTCAAGCCGTCGAACGGGAACGCACGCAGGTAGCTGAGGGACGAATAGCCGGTACCGAAGTCATCCATGGCAATGCGGATGCCCAGTTGCTTGAGCGTGCGCATCACCTCAAGCGCACCGACGGCGTCCTCGAGCATGACACTTTCGGTCATTTCCACCTCAAGGCGCGCAGCGTCGATACCCGAGGCGTCCAGGGCGTGGCGCACGCGCTCCACCAGATTGCCGCGCTTGAACTCGGTGGGTGACAGGTTCACCGAGACGAACAGCGTGTCCGGCCACTGCGCCGCGCACGCGCAAGCGGTTTCCAGTACCCAGTCACTCAGCGACAGAATCAACCCCGATTCTTCGGCAATCGGAATAAAGGTGTCCGGGGCGATCAGCCCGCGTACCGGATGCTGCCAGCGCACCAGTGCTTCGGCCCCGACCATCTGCCCGTCGGCGATGCGATAGCGCGGCTGGAAGTGCAGGCGCAGTTCAGCGTGCTTGATCGCAAAGCGCAGATCGCTCTCCAGGCGCCGCCGTTCGATGATCCGCGTATTCATTTCCCCGGAGTAAAAGCGCCAGGTATTGCGCCCGGCCGCCTTGGCCTCATACAGCGCGATATCGGCGTAGCGCAGCAGTTCGGTGGCATCGCGGGCATCGGTGGGCGCCATGGCAATGCCGATACTGGCGCTGATAAACACCTCTTGTTCGTCGATTTTGAACGCTTGCTCGATGGACTCGATCAAGCGCCTGCAAAGGTTTTCGACTTCGTCCTGGGTACCGGCTTCGCAGAGGATCAGCACAAACTCATCGCCGCCGATACGGGCCACCAGGTCACCGTGGCGCACGCAGGCGGCCAGGCGGCCGGACACTTGATTGAGCACCCGGTCACCGGCGGCGTGACCGAGCAGGTCATTGACCGGCTTGAAGCGGTCCAGGTCGAGGCTGAGCATCACCAGCGGCTGCTCGGCGCTGGGCAGGGCCTTGAGTTTGCCTTCCAGGAACGCCTGCAGGCGTGTGCGGTTGGGCAGCCCGGTCAGGGCGTCGTGTTGAGACAGGTACTCGATGCGCCGACGTGCTTCGACTTCTTCAGTCACGTCGGTGGCCGTGCCGCGAAACCCGCCGCAGGGCATTTCCCGCGCCGACAGCCGGGTGGTGCGCTCCTGTCCCTGGGCATCGATATAGCGGCACTGCACACTGACGTCCACGCGCCGACCCGGGGTGCTCAGCCATTGCGACAGCAGGCCGGCTTCGGTGTCCAGCAGGTCGCTCATCGCGGCCCCGAGCCAGGCTTGCCGGGCCAGGCCGGTGACGTTTTCGAAGCGTTCCGACAGGTAGGTAAAACGCCAATCGGCATCGATTTCCCAGACCCAGTCGGAACTTGCCTCCACCACATCCCGAAAGCGTGCTTCGCTGGTGGCCAGGGCGTTCTGGCTGTCCAGCAGTGAGGTGTGGCTGGCATCCAGGGCGAGGGCGGCGGCAGTGGCGCGGCGCAGAATCACCCAGGTCATCAGGCACACCAGCAGCGCGGCCAGCCCCAGCAGCGGCAAGCCTACGCTCATCAAGCGCAGGCCGGGTCGCGCAGGTTCCCAATGCAGGCTGCCGGCCGCGCCGTTATCGCCCAGAGGGAAAACCAGGGTCTTGCCGATGTCGTCGGGCGTGGCCACATGCAGCTTGCCCACGCCGAAGTCAGCGCCGATTGCACTCAGCTTGGCGCTGTTGAGGACGTCGACGAAGATCAACACCGAGGCAGGCCGGCCATCGGGCTCTACCGTGGGATCGGTGCCGGGCGTGATCGCGGCGGCGGCCACCAGTGCCGGGCTGCCGCGTACATTGATGAACGCCGTGACCGGTGTTTCGTTTTCAGCCCCGGCACGCGCCTGCTCGATAATCTCGGCCAGGGGTTGGTCGAGCCACTGCGAGAGTTCGATGTTTTGCAGCTCGCCCTTGATCACCGAGTAAACCGTGCGATTGTCGTCGTCGACCACAAACAGGCCTTGGAAACCGAAGTCCTGATACAGCGTGGCGCCGACGTTGCCGCGCGCGTAGGCCCAATCGCTGTCCACTGTCATGTGCAGGTGCTTGTAGGCATCGCTCCAGAAGGCGTAGTCCTTGACGGTCACCCGCAGGGATTTTTCCAGGGACTGCATGGCTTTGCGGGTATAGAACGCGCTTTCCTCCTGTTCGGAATGGTCCAGTTCGCGCGCAAGGTACACCAGGGAGTAGGCGGCGGCTGCAAAGACCAGGGCCAGCAACGCCACGAAATTGAACAGCGATGTACGTGCCAGCGACAGGCTGGTGCGATTGGAGAGCTTGCGCACAATGGGGGCGAGAGAGTTCGGCATATTTCCCGCAGGACGTCGCTGCAAGTAGGGGATATGCCTGGGTATCGGCTGTCTGGGCAAAATAATTAGCGCTTCAGCGCCGTGCGCCCCCGAGGGTTTGGCTTCACCGGAACGCTGTCGCCGTACTCGCTCCACTCCTGCATCTGCTTCCTGTGGCGAGCGGGCTTGCCCCGCGTTGGGCTGCGTAGCAGCCCCAAAACCAGGCGCAGAGAAGTGTCTGATACACCGCATTCGTCTTCATCAGGGGCGCTTCGCACCCCAACGCGGGACAAGCCCGCTCGCCACAACAGCCCTATCTGCTGGGCGTTCAGCGTTGAACCAAAGCCTATGCCCCAGCGGGGCGCGTGAGGATTTATCGAGATTACTTCAAGTTGCTTTTAAAGAAGCTGGTGAGCTTGGCGAAGGGGATCAGGTTGACCCGGTCGTAGAGGTCCACGTGGCCGGCATTCGGGATGATCACCAGCTCCTTGGGCTCGGCGGCCCGGTTGTAGGCGTCTTCGCTGAACTCGCGGGAGTGCGCATCGGCACCGGCAATCAGCAACAGCGGGCGAGGCGAAATCGTCTCGATGTCGTTGAACGGGTAGAAGTTCATGAACTTCACGTTGCTGGTCAGCGTGGGCATGGTGGTGGTCTGCGGCGAGGCGCCATGCTCGCGTCATTATCAGAAGTGGCTGCGCCTCAACGAGGCGCGGCGCTTGATGTTGAACGAGCACCGGGACGTGTCCAGCGCGGCGTTCAAGGTCGGCTATGAAAGCCCGTCGCAGTTCAGCCGCGAGTACAGCCGGTTGTTTGGCGTGCCGCCCAAGCGCGATATGGCCGCGCTGCGCGGCAAGGCGCCTGTCACTGATCCGCGGGCGTCAAGTTAGCGTAGAAGATGCAGCCGATCAGCCGCGCAAACAGGCTGAGGGTTTCCGGCAGGTTGGGGTCGTCAAACAGCATTGCCCGGGAATCCAGCGCACACAGTGCGCCGAACAGGCGGCCGTCAGGCAGGAAGATCGGCGCGCCGGCGTAGCTCTCGATGGCGTATTGCTTGACCACCGGGCGTGAGGCGAAGCGGCCATTGTCGCTGACATGCGGGATGAACAAGGTCTGGGGGTTGATACAGAACTCGCTGCACAGGGTGGTTTCCAGGTCGAGCACGTCATCGACGTGAATACCCATGTCGGCAGTGTCGTGCACCGAGCAGACGATCCATTCCAGGTCTGTGAACTTGGCGATGCCAGCAAAGCGCATGCCCGTCAGGCGGGTGACCAATTGCAGGATGCTGGTGGTGGCTTCGATTTCGGCGATGGCAGCGCGTTCGTCGGCGCTGAGTAACGCGTGTGCGGCGGTGAAGCTTGGAAGCATGGTTGAACACTCCAGTGGCGTGGCGGCCCTTGCCGCCACGCTTGGTCAGGTCTTAATTGATACGCGGATGCTGCTGCACCAGGTTCTGGCGCTTGGCTTCCAGTTCGGCAATTTCGGCGTCGATGTCTTCGATTTTCTGCTCGATGTTGTCGTGATGCTCCTGCAGCAATTCCTTCGCTTCGGCCATATCCGACGCCGCCGGTGCTGCGCCGCGCAGGGGTTTGTTGGCGGTTTCCTTCATGGTCAGGCCGGTGATCAGGCCGACCACCGCAAACACCATCAGGTAGTAGGCGGGCATGTACAGGTCGTTGGTGCTCTCCACCAGCCAGGCCACGACGGTGGGGGTGACACCGGCGATCAGTACCGAAACGTTGAACGCACTGGCCAACGCGCTGTAGCGCAGGTGCGTGGGGAACATCGCCGGCAGTGTGGAGGCCATGACGCCGATGAAGAAGTTAAGCACGATGGCCAGGATCAGCAAGCCGGCGAAGATCAGGCCGATCTTGCCGCTGGTGATCAGCATGAATGCCGGGATGGACAGGAACAGCAGGCCGATGCTGCCGGCGATGATGAAGGGCTTGCGGCCGATCTTGTCGCTGACAAAACCGATGAACGGCTGCACGAACAACATGCCGACCATGATCGCGATGATGATCAGTACGCCGCTGTTTTCTTTGTAGTGCAGGTTATGCGACAGGTAGCTGGGCATGTAGGTGAGCAGCATGTAGTAGGTCACGTTGGTGGCCGCGACGATCCCGATGCAGGTCAGCAGGCTGCGCCAGTGCTTGGTGGCGATCTCCTTGAACGACACTTTCGGGCCATGGGTCAGGCCTTCGCGGTCTCCCTGTTCGAGCTTTTCGACATGCTGTTGGAACGCCGGGGTTTCTTCCAGCGCATGGCGCAGGTAGAGGCCGATCATGCCCAGGGGCAGGGCCAGGAAGAACGGCAGGCGCCAGCCCCAGGCCTCGAAGTCGGCTTCGCCCAGCACGCTGGAGATCAGCACCACGACGCCGGCACCGAGCACGAAACCGGCGATGGAGCCGAAGTCCAGCCAACTGCCGAGGAAGCCGCGCTTGCGGTCCGGCGCATATTCGGCGACGAAGATCGAGGCGCCGGTGTATTCACCGCCCACCGAGAAGCCTTGGGCCATCTTGCACAGCAGCAACAGGATCGGCGCCCAGATGCCGATGGAGGCGTATCCGGGAATCAGGCCGATGGCGAAGGTGCTCAGCGACATGATCACAATGGTCGCGGCGAGGACTTTCTGGCGTCCGTATTTATCGCCCAGCGCGCCGAAGAACAGGCCGCCCAGGGGACGAATCAGGAACGGCACGGAGAAGGTCCCCAGTGCCGCTATCATTTGTACGCTGGGTGAAGCGTCGGGGAAGAACACCTTGCCCAATACATAGGCGACAAACCCGTAGACACCAAAGTCGAACCATTCCATGGCGTTACCCAGTGCGGCGGCGGTGATCGCCTTGCGCATCTTGGCATCGTCGACAATGGTGATGTCTTTCAAACCGATGGGCTTGACGCCTTTCTTACGTAATTTCATGCGGACCACTCTAAAACAGAACAGGGGAGGTGCCATCGTTGCAATGGCACCGCTCTGTCAGTTCAGATACAAGCGGACACGAAATAATTCACCACTATTTGCGTTTTTTTGCTTGGGGCGCAATTTGCCTGCAATCGCCTGGGTTTACGGGGGAGGGGAGCACCTACCCTGTGGCGAGCGGGCTTGCCACAGTTCTAAAGAGGAATGATCCCGATGCCCGCTACCACCTCGCGTCTTATCTACCGTCCGCCACTCCCGAGTGACGTACAGCGATTGTTCGCGATCTTCGGCGACCCGCAGACCAACCTCTTCAATCCCTCGGGACCCATGCCCAGTCTGTCCGCTGCCCAACGGCTGCTCGACCAGTGGATCGCACAGTGGGCCACCCACGGCTATGGCTGGTGGGCAATTGCCCATCAGCAAGCCCCGGACTGCATCATCGGCTTCGGCGGTATTGCGCCGCTCAACTACCTCACGCAACCGCGCATCAACCTGGGCTACCGCTTCGCGGTGGAGGCCTGGGGGCAGGGCTACGCCACTGAGTTGGCACGCGATGCCCTGGCGCTGGCGTTTGACACCCTCGGATTGCCGGAAGTGTTCGGCCTGGTGCGCCCTGACCACGCTGCGTCGATCCGCGTGCTGGAGAAGGTCGGCATGCAGCCGTTCGGTGTACTCGATGATGTGCCCGGCAAAGCGCCGAGCCGGGTCATGCGCGTTTGTCGTCCTACAACCTAGCCGCACCTGACACTTTTCACATCCGTCGGATAGCCTGCAAAAGCCGTAACTTTTCACATTGACAGCGGGTAGGTAGCCCGATATAAAAGCCACAGTTGTACGACGACATATGACGTTACATATGTCCTACCTAACAAAAATAAAAAGTGATGCCATGAACTTGATCGAGCCCATCAACGCCCAGCGCGTTGGCCAAGCGGTAGGCAGCTATCGCTGGACCATCTGCGCGATGTTGTTTTTCGCGACCACCGTCAACTACCTCGACCGTCAGGTGCTCAGCCTGCTCGCGCCGCAGTTGTCGACGCAATTTGGCTGGAGCAACACCGATTACGCCAATATCGCGGCGGTGTTCCAGTTTGTGTATGCGATTTCCATGCTGTTTGCCGGGCGGTTCGTCGACAAGATCGGCACCAAGGCGGCGTACGTGATCGCGATTGCGATCTGGTCTACCGGCGCCATCATGCATGCGTTCTCGGTACCGATGGGCGAGGGCATCGCCGCGCTCAGCGGTGCGATCGGCCTGGCGGTGATCCCGGTGTCCATCGCCGGCTTCATGCTGTCCCGTGCGGTGCTGGCGATTGGCGAGGCGGGTAACTTCCCGATTGCGATCAAGGCCACCGCCGAGTATTTCCCCAAGAAAGAACGCTCGCTGGCCACCGGGATCTTCAACTCCGGCGCCAACGTCGGCGCGATCCTGGCGCCGATCTGTGTGCCACTGATCGCCGGGATGTGGGGCTGGGAAGCGGCCTTTATGGTCATCGGCATGCTGGGCTTTGTGTGGGTGGCGGTGTGGGCGGCGGTGTATGAAAAGCCGGAGCAGCAAAAACGCCTGTCGGCCGAAGAGCTGGCCTATATCCGCAGCGACCAGAGCGCGCAGCCGTTGACTGCGGCCCCCGCAGGTGCGGCGGCGAAGAAAGTCTCGTGGTTCAAATTGCTCACCTACCGGCAGACCTGGGCGTTTGCCTTCGGCAAGTTCATGACCGACGGCGTGTGGTGGTTCTTCCTGTTCTGGCTGCCCACCTACCTGTCGGCGCAATACGGCATGAAAGGCGCCGATATCGTCATGCCGCTGGCCGTGCTGTACAGCATGACCATGGTCGGCAGCATCGGCGGCGGCTGGTTCCCCAGCTACTTCATGGCCCGTGGCGATGCACCCTATGACGGCCGCATGAAAGCCATGCTGGTGATCGCGCTGTTCCCGTTGGTGGTGTTGCTGGCGCAGCCGTTGGGCTACATCAGCTTCTGGGTGCCGGTATTGCTGATCGGCGTGGGTGCCTCGGCGCACCAGGCGTGGTCGTGCAACATCTTCACCACCGTGTCCGACATGTTCCCGCAGAAAACCGTGGCCTCGGTGGTCGGCATTGGCGGCATGGCCGGCGGTATCGGCGGCGTGGTGATGACCAAGATCGGCGGCTGGGTGTTCGACTACTACAAGTCCATCAATGACATTCACACCGGCTACATGATCATGTTCGCGATCTGCGCGCTGGCGTACCTGGTGGCCTGGAGCGTGATGAAGACGCTGGTGCCGCGCCACAAGGAAATCACTGACCTGTAAACCCAGACCTCACTACCTCTGTGGCGAGCGGGCTTGTCCCGCGTTGGGGTGCGAAGCGCCCCTAATAAAGACGAATGCGGTGCATCAGACACTCCGCTGCGCCTGGTTTAGGGGCTGCTGCGCAGCCCAACGCGGGACAAGCCCGCTCGCCACAGGTCCGTCGAATCACCCATAACGTTGTGTCGAGACCCATTCCTTCAAGCGCCTTTTCTACAACGCGCGTGCCCAGGTCTGGCTGACCAATTGCTGGCCGAAACTCAAGGTGGGCTCCTCTTCCGTCGGTCGGTTGCTGCTGTTGGGGGGCGGGCAGGCCGTCGCCCGAGGGCTCGTCAATATGATCCGAATCGCCATGACCACGCCGATCAGCACCGCGCCCAGGCCCGCGGCTTCCATGAGCGTGGGCCAGCGCCCGTGGAACCCCAGGCCGAGCAGGGTGGCGAAGAGTGATTCGAGGGCGATCAATTGGCCGCTGAGCACCATTGGCAGGCGTCGGGTCGCGGCGTTCCAGGCCCAGGCGCCGACCATGGTGGACATCACCGCGATCACCAGGCTCCAGGCATAGAGCGGGCCTGCCTGGGAAAGGCCGAAGCCGAGCGTCGGCAGCTTGAACACGCCAAGCTCATGGATGAACGGCAGCAGGCACAGGGTGGCGACACCGCTGCCCACCATCATCAGTGCGGTCCAAAGGCCGGTTGCCTGCGCCGCAAGGTGTGTCAGTTGCCGTTGGTTGATCACGCTGAACCACAACCAGAGAACAACTGCACTCAGGGAAAAAAAGAGCCCCGCCCACCAGGCGTTTGTATCCAATGAAGGTTGATGAACGCTGCTGATGTTCGACAGCAAGAGGCCCACCGTCAGGCATGACAAGGGGGCTGCCAGTCGGCGCCACGGCACGGTCCTGGTGCTGGCGTTACCCACCAGGGCCAACAACACCGGCACTGTGCCGACAAACGCCGGGGTCATGACCGGCCCGCCGAACATCACGCCTGCGGCGATGCACACGCCGTAGCCCAGGCACCCCAACGCCCCGAGCGCTGCGGCGAGGCATCGCTGGCCGGGCCCGAGCATGTGCAACTGTGCCCGGCATAGGATCACCCCCATGACACCCAATGTGCCGGCGATCAGAAATCGCACGGCCATCAAGTCATAGAGGCTGTAGTCGCCGGTGACGTAGGGCGTGATGAAGTTCAACGCCCAGCCCAATGTCGCAACAACCGCGAGGAGCACGCCGACGGCAATGGAGGTCTGTGCAGCGTTCATGTGGGGCATCCATTCAGGTAATGGATCCATGGTGCCCAGTCGGGTGGGTGTGCTACAAACGAGTTCTCGGCCCTGAATGTATAACCTCAGATTATGAATACGCTCGGCAAGACCCTACCGCCCCTGGCCAGTCTGTTGCCGTTTGAAGCGGCGGCACGCCTGGGCAGTTTCTCCAAGGCTGCCGATGAGCTGCACATCACCCAGGCCGCCATCAGCCGCCAGATTCGCGGGCTGGAAGACAACCTGGGCGTGAAGCTTTTCAGTCGGCGCAACCGAGCGGTGTTCCTGACCCAAGAGGGGCGGGAACTGGGCAGGGTGGTCGGCGAGGCGCTGCGCAGCATCAGTGAAAGTGCCGCCAGCCTGCGGGTGTCACCGCACAGTCATCGCGTGGTGCTGCTGTGCCAGTTGTGCGAAGCGTTTTATTGGCTGATGCCGCGCCTGTCGACGTTCCACCAGCAATACCCGCATATCGAAATCCAGGTGGTGACCTCCACCCGTCCCCTGACCGAGTTCACCCACCATTTCGACGTGGCCTTGCAAAGTACCGGGCGCGCCAGTGGCGCCCATCCGCTGATGTTCACCGCGGCTGACGAAGTGTTCCCGGTGTGCAGCCCCGGCTATCTGGGCACGAAACCACCGCTGTCGCTCGCGGGGTTGCAGGCGTGCACCTTGTTGCACCACAGCTCCCATCCTCCGCACTTGATGGAGTGGGACCGCTGGTTGCAGGTATTCGGCCAGGCCGTGGCCGGGGATACGCGTGGAGTCACCTTCGACAGTTACCCGCTGATGTTGCAGGCTGCGGTGGAGGGGCACGGTGTCGCCATGGGCTGGCGTCGTACCGCGACCAAGTTGATTGAAACGGGGGCGCTGGTCAGGCCCTGTACCGAGAGCGTGCATTTGCCGGAGGCCATTTCGGTGTATAGGCAGCAGGGAGGAGGCAGTCGAGCCGAGATCACGGCATTGCTCGACTGGCTGGAGGTGCAATTGCAGGGTGAAGGCTGACAGGGGCGCCATCGCCCCTGTCATGTGCCGCTATGGATTACGCGTCACCCGCCACACGGTATTGGCCAGGTCATCGGCGATGATCAGCGCGCCTTTCGGGTCGACCGTCACCCCCACCGGCCGCCCACGGGTCTTGCCGTCGTCACCGCGAAAACCGCTGGCGAAATCTATCGGCTCACCGGATGGCTTGCCATTGCTGAACGGCACGAAGATCACCTTGTAGCCCACAGGATTGTCGCGGTTCCAGCTGCCGTGCTCGCCGACGAATACGCCGTCGGCAAATTGCTCGCCCATGGCCGGGATGGAGAAATCCACGCCGAGTGCCGCCACGTGGGAACCGAGGCTGTAATCCGGCTTGATCGCGGCGGCGACTTTGGCCGGGTTCTGCGGTTGCGCGCGCGGGTCGACGTTCTGGCCCCAATAGCTGTAGGGCCAGCCGTAGAACGCGCCTTCTTTCACCGAGGTCAGGTAGTCGGGCACCAGGTCGGGACCCAGTTCGTCGCGTTCGTTGACCACCGTCCACAGTTGCCCGGAGTCGGGTTGAATGGTCAGCGCCGTGGGGTTGCGCAGGCCGGTGGCGTAAGGTTTGTGCGCGCCGGTCGCGGCATCGATCTGCCAGACCATGGCGCGGTCGATTTCCACTTCCATGCCACGTTCGGTGACGTTGCTGTTGGAGCCGATACCGACGTAGAGCTGGCGCCCATCGGCGCTCACGGCCAGGGATTTGGTCCAGTGATGGTTAATCTGCGCGGGCAGGTCGGTGACTTTGACCGGCGCGCCGCTGGCCTTGGTCTGGCCATCGGTGTAGTCGAAACGCACCAGCGCATCCTGGTTGGCCACGTAGAGCTTGCCGTCGGCAAACGCCAGGCCGTAAGGCGCGTTGAGGTTATCGGCGAACACCGTCTTCAACTCGTAGGTGCCGTCACCGTCGGCATCGCGCAGCAGTGTCAGGCGGTTGCCGCCCTTGACCTTGGTGTTGCCTTCGGCCTTGATCAGGCTGGCGATCACATCCTTGGGCTTGAGCTTGGCTGCGCTGCCGCCACGGCCTTCGGCGATGAGGATGTCGCCGTTGGGCAGCACCAGGGTCTGGCGCGGGATGGCGAGGTCGGTGGCGATGGCCGTGACGCTGTAGCCTTCGGGCACCTTGGGTTTCTGATCGCCCCACGGGGTGGGCTCGGCGATCTTCATGCTCGGCAACAGGCTGCTTTGCTGCTCCGGCAACTTGGGGTCGGGGCCACGGGCCTGGGTCTTGTCACCTTCGCCGCCGCAGGCGCTCAGCAACAGCGCGGCGCTCAATACGCTCAGTGTGTGGGACGTTTTCATTGGGCACCTCCCGAGCGCAGGCCGGTCCAGGTCGCTGCAAGCGTCAGCACCGTCACGACCACCGACAGCACCAGGCCGGCGGGCATCATGGCGTAGGCGTCCTTGGCATGCTGGAAGGCGTTGATGAGCCCGAGCACCCAGGTCGCCAGTAACAGCAGGAAATACGCAAGCGGTTGTCCCGCCTTGTGTTCGGCACGCACCAGGTTGACCAGCGCGAACAACAGCGCAAACCCACTGAATACCAACGCCCCGGCGATCAGCCAGGACGCGAAGTTGGCCCATTGAATCTGGTAGGTCTGGGCGTAGGCAATGTCGCTGAGCAAGGCACCAAGAAACAGCGGCACGGTGCCGGCCAGCAAGGTCGCATGCAGCGGCCCCGGCGTGTATCGGTAGGCGGGAAGGGTTGTCATGGTAAGGCGGCTCCTTGTTGTACAACGCCCCTGGTCGGGGCTGCGCATAGGAAATGAACGCCTTACATGTCAGATAGTTCAGCATAATTCGTGTCGAAATATTAAGCGTCAGCCGGAAAGCTGGCATGCTCAAGGCCTGACATAAGGAGCTGTCCCCATGCCAACCCTGCACCTGCTGTGCGGCAAGATCGCCTCGGGCAAGTCAACGCTGGCCAAGACCCTGGTGGCCGAACACGCGGCCATCCTGCTCAGCGAAGACACCTGGCTCTCCCGGCTGTACCCCGGTGAAATCCTCTCGATCGCCGACTACCTGCGCTGTGCCCAGCGGATTCGCGGGGTGGTGGGGCCGCTGGTGGTCAGCCTGCTTGAGTCCGGCGTCAACGTGGTGCTGGATTTTCCGGCCAACACCCTGGCCAATCGCGAATGGCTGCTGGGGCTGGCGCAAGCCGCCGAGGTGCCGCACCGCCTGCATTACCTCGAACTGGACGACGCCACCTGCCGCGCAAGGCTGCGTGCGCGCAATGCCCGGGGCGACCACGATTTTGCGGCGACGGACGCCGAGTTTGATCTAATCACAAGGCATTTCTGCGTGCCGAGTGAGGCGGAAGGGCTGGTGATCGAGGTGCATCGCGCATGAATACGTCCTCTACGGGCATCGACGCTGAAGACTTTATCCTCACCGTCGCCGCCCCCCGTGCGGCGAGATTCATCAGGACTTGAAGCGCCCCACCAGGCCATTCAACTCGTCCGACAGATTCGACAGGCGCCCCGAATCGTCCTGCGCCGAGTTGGCCAGGCTTTCCACCAGCCGCGCTTCGTCGTAGATCTGCTGGATATGCCGGTTGATCTCTTCGGCCACGCTGTGTTGTTCCTCGGCGGCGGCGGAGATTTGCAGGTTCTGGTCGCGGATCTCGTTGACCGACAGCTGGATGCCTTCAAAGCTGTCGCGCGCGCTTTCGATGGACGACACACTGGCCCGTGACAGGTCCAGGCAACTGCCCATTTTTTGCGTGACTTCCTGGGTCTTGTTTTCCAGGGTGCCGAGCAGGTGCTCGATCTCGCCGGTGGAGTCGGAGGTGCGTTTGGCCAACGCGCGCACCTCGTCGGCGACCACGGCAAAACCACGGCCCTGGTCGCCGGCACGGGCGGCCTCGATGGCGGCGTTGAGTGCCAGCAGGTTGGTCTGTTCGGCAATCGCACGGATGGTGCCGATGATCTGGTTGATGCTGCGGCTGCCGGCCTCCAGCTCAACCATGGCGTCGGACGACTCGGTCAAGCGGCGGCCCAGGCGGTTGACGTTATCGGTGGTGACTTCGATCTGTTGTTTGCCCTCGGCCACGCGGCGATGGCCGTTCTCCGCCGACTCTGCCGCACTGCTGCAGGAGCGCGCGACTTCGTTGGCGGTGGCGACCATTTCGTTGAATGCGGTGGACACCAGTTCCACCGCCTCGCGCTGGCGCCCGGCGGCTTCGTTCATGTTGTGCGCCACTTCGCTGTTGACCTTGGAGGCGTTGTGCAAATTGGCCGAGGCCGCGCCGATGTGCTGGATCAATTGGCGGATGGCGGCGAGGAACTTGTTGAACCAGCCGGCGAGTTCGGCGGTTTCATCCTTGCCCTGCACCTGCAGTGCGTGGCGCAGGTCGCCTTCACCCTCGGCAATCGACTGCAAACCGCTGCTGACCTGGCCGATAGGCTTGACGATCACTTTGGAAAACGCCGCGGCGAGCACGCCGAAGATCAGCACCAGCACGCCGACGATGATGGCGGTGAGGTAGGTCATGCGCGTGGCTTCGGCCATGACTTCGCGGTGTTCGATCAGGCCGATATAGCGCCAGCCCAGGCCGGGGGAGGTCCACACGTTGGCCATGTAGCGCACGCCGTTGATTTCCACTTCGGTAGAACCTTGGGAGGTCTCGGCCAAGTGTGCATAGGCGGCACCCAGGTCCTTGAGCGGCTTGAAGCTGTGGGCGGCGTCGCGCGGGTCGACCAGCACCACGCCGTCTTCGATCAGCATCACGTAGCCGCTTTCGCCGAGCTTGATGCTCTTGACCAGTTCGGTGAGGTTCTTCAGCGACACGCTGACCACGAACACGCCCTTGGCTTTGCCGGCGCTATCCAGCAACGCCCGGGCAGTGCCCACCAGCGCCACATCGTCTTTGTCGTAGTAGTAAGCCGGCGTGCGCACGGTCTTGCCGGGGCTGGCCATCGCGGCCTTGTACCAGGGGCGTGTGCGTGGGTCGTACTTGGCCAGTTGCGGATCATCCGGCCATTTGACGTAGGTACCGTCTTCCAGGCCGATGGACAGGATGGCGGCGGCCGGGTGCGTGGCGCCAAAGCGCGCAAAGCGGTTGATCACGTCTTGCGCCGCCGCCGGCATCGGCTGGCTGGGCGCGTCGGCGGGCTGGTAGTTCTTCAGCGTGTCCACGGAGGTGTATACAGGATCGGTCGCCATTTGATCGACGTTCTGCAGCGTGCCGTCGAAGAACTGGCGAATATTGCCATCGATCTGGCGGATTTCCCGGGTGCTGCCGTCGATAAACTGATCCACCGCCTGGGTCCGTGTGTTCATCACGGAGATCACGGCCACCAGGCTTACCGGAATAAACGCTACAGAGACAAATGCCAGCACCAGCTTATTTTTTATTTTCATCGAGACGACCATCAGCGCAGAGGGTGGTCAAATCGTCGGCTCAGGAAAAACAGCGCGGCGATTTGCTATCACCGCTGTTTCGGCCCCATGCTGGTAAATCTTTAGGGTTTTTTGTACACAATACAAAGTGCTTATTGTTCTGTATCCAATCAGTAGACATCACGCAGGTAACGCTTCTGTTCGCTCAACTGGCGCCAGTACTCCATCGCGCCCTCAACGCCAAGCCCGCCGTGGGTTTGCGCGACCTGGCGCAACGCCTGGTCGACGTCCTTGGCCATGTGGCTGGCATCCCCGCAGATATACAGCTGCGCGCCGTCCTGCAGCCAGCGCCACAGCTCGGCACCTTGTTCGCGGATGCGGTCCTGTACGTAGATCTTTTGCGCCTGGTCGCGGGAGAACGCCAGGCTCAGGTGGGTGAGCAGGCCGTCGCGCTGCATGCCTTGCAGTTCATCCTGGTAGTAGAAGTCGCTGGCCGCGTGCTGCTCGCCAAAGAACAGCCAGTTGCGGCCCTGATGCCCCAGAGCCCGACGTTCCTGCAAAAACGCGCGGAACGGCGCCACACCGGTGCCGGGGCCGATCATGATCATCGGCACAGCGCCGTCGGCCGGTGTGCGGAAGTGCTTGGATGGCTGCACGAACAACGGCACCTCACTGTCTGCGGCGCGGTCGGCGAGGAAGGTCGAGGACACGCCCTTGCGCTTGCCATAGCGCACGGCAGCCACGGTGAGGTGCACTTCCTGCGGGTAGGCTTTGGCGCTGGAGGCGATTGAATACAAACGTGGTTGCAGGCGCTTGAGGGTGCCGAGCAGTTCGTCCGCCGAGCAATCGATGGGGTACTCGTGCAGCACATCCACCAGTTGCCGGCCCCACAGCCAATCCTGCAGTTGGGCCTTGTGCTCAGGGCTCAGCAGGCGTTTAAGGCCTGGGTTGGCACTGCGCTCGGCGATAAAGGCCAAAGTGTCGCTGCTGGGGCGAGCGATTTCGAAACGCTGGGTCAATGCCTGGTGCAGCGGTACATCGCCGAAGGTGTCGATGTTCACGCAGGCACTGGCATCCAGGCGCGTCAGGTCGAGCAGTTCGCTGACCAGTTCCGGGCAGTTGCGCGGCATCACTCCCAGGGCATCACCGGCTTCATAGCTCAGCCCGGAGTCGGTCAGGTCCAGGGCGAACTGGCGGGTTTCCTTGTGGGTGCTCTGCGGGTTCAGGTGCCGGTTGAGCAGCAGCCGTGAGCCATGCAGCTTGGTTTTGCCCGCCGGGGTGGCGGGTGGGGCGAGCGTCGCGGGCTTGGCCGGGTTGAGGGTCTGTTGCAGCTGTGCCAGCCAGGCATAGGCGCGTTCTTCGAATTCGGTGTCGCAATCCACGCGCTCCAGCAGGCGGGTCGCGCCCAGCTCCAGCAGGCGCTGGTCAAGGCGTTTGCCGTGTTTGCAGAACTGGTCGTAATTCGGATCGCCCAGGGCCAGTACCGCAAAGCGCAGCGACTCCAGGCGGATCTCGGCGGTACTGAGGCTGTGCCAGAAACCTTCGCCATTGTCCGGCGGGTCGCCGTCGCCGAAAGTGCTGCTGATCAGCGCCAGGTTTTGCGTGCTCAGCAGTTTGCTGGGCGGGAAGTCCGCCATGGCGCTGAGTTCCACGCTGATGCCGGCGTCGCGCAGGCGCTTGGCGAATCGCTCGGCCAGGGCTTCAGCGTTACCGGTCTGCGAGGCCCATAACAGGGTGACGGTGGGGGAAGGCGGTGCTGCGACGGCGCTGGCTTCTGCGCGGCTGAACAGCCCGCCGAGCAAACCGTCCAGCCACAGTCGGGTGTCCTTGGCCAGGGGCGCATTGCTTGGCATCACCGGTACACCGGCGGCCTGGCGCCCGGCGTCGGAGCGCAGACCGCTGAGGAAACCTGCGAGGTAAGTACGCTCGCTGTCGCTCAGTGGCGGCGCTGGCACGTTACGGAGGCCGGCGATATCGGCGAAGGCGTCGAGGCGCGACATGGCGAGGTCCTCTGCTAAGGGGGAAAGGTCATTCGTGGCCGGTCTATCGAGAAACTGGTGATCGATCAACTCGACCCGGGCCAGGGCCACGGCACAGAACTTGAACTCGGGTTGCAGGGAAATCGGATCGACCGCGTCGTTGGTCACCGCGTTGATCGTCAGGTTTTCGCCAAATACATCATTCCAGTGGAAAGGCGCAAAACAGTTGCCCGGGCGCACGCGGTCGGTGACCACCGCAGGCAGTACGGCACGCCCGCGTTGGGAGCGCACCTCCACGCGGTCCTTGTCCTTGATGCCCAGGCTGGCGGCGTCTTCGGGGTGCAGTTCGACGAAGGGGCCGGGGTTGAGTTTGTTCAGCGTGGCGACCTTGCCGGTCTTGGTCAGGGTGTGCCACTGGTGCTGCAAACGGCCGGTGTTGAGCACGAAAGGGAAGGCTGCGTCGGGCATCTCTGCCGGCGGCCTATGCGGGCGTGCCAGGAACTGGCCCTTGCCGTTTTCGGTGGCGAATCTGAGCGTGCCTGTATCCAGGTAGCGGATCGGGTTGCGGTCCGCGCCCGCGTCTGAAGAGCAGGGCCATTGCAGCGGTTGCTCGCGCAGCCGTTCATGGCTGGCGCCGCGAATGTCATAGCCGGTCTTGGGGTTCCAGGCGCGCTTGATCTCGTCGAAGACCTCGGCGGCGCTGGCATAGGTGAAGGCTTCGGCAAAGCCCATCTCGCAGGCCACCCTGGCGATGATTTGCCAGTCGGGCAAGGTCTCGCCCGGTGGTTCGACGGCTTTTTGCATCAGGGTCAGGTTGCGTTCGGAGTTGATCATCACCCCTTCGGCCTCGGCCCACAGCGCGCCGGGCAGCAGAATGTCGGCGTAGCGGTTGGTCTCGGTGTCGAGGAAGGCATCCTGGGTGATCACCAGTTCGGCGGCTTGCAGGCCTTCGATGACCTTGCGGCGATTGGGCGCGCTGGCCACCGGGTTGGTGCAGATGATCCAGCAGGCCTTGATCTGCCCGGCACTCATCTGCTCGAACAGCGCCACGGTGCCGCTGCCAACCTGGCGCGGCAGGCTGCCTGCGGGGATCTGCCAGAGGTCTTCGATAAATGCGCGGTCGGCCTCCACCAGCACCGAGCGTTGCCCCGGCAGGCCAGGGCCCATGTAGCCCATCTCACGGCCGCCCATGGCATTGGGTTGGCCGGTGAGGGAAAACGGCCCGCTGCCGGGGCGGCAGATGGCGCCGGTGGCCAGGTGCAGGTTGCACAGGGCGTTGGTGTTCCAGGTGCCGTGGGTGCTTTGGTTGAGGCCCATGGTCCAGCAGCTCATCCACTCGGCGGCTTGGCCGATCCAGTCGGCGGCCTGGCGGATATCCGCTTCGGCCAGGCCGGTGATGTCGGCGACGGTGTGCGGCGGGTAGTCCTCGAGGAAGCCGGGCATGGCCTCCCAGCCCTCGGTGAACGCGGCAATAAAGGCCGGGTCGGTGTGGCCTTTCTTGACCAGCAGGTGCAACAGGCCATTGAGCAGGGCGAGGTCGGTGCCGGGTTTGATCGGCAGGTACAGGCCGGCCTTGTCCGCCGTGGCGCTGCGCCGTGGGTCGACCACGATCAGCTTCGCCCCGGCCTTGACCCGATCCATCATGCGCAGGAACAGGATCGGGTGACAGTCGGCCATATTGGCGCCGATCACGAAGAACAGGTCGGCGCGGTCGAAGTCTTCATAGGAGCCCGGCGGCCCGTCGGAACCGAGGGACAGCTTGTAGCCGCTGCCGGCGCTGGCCATGCACAGCCGCGAGTTCGACTCGACGTTGTTGGTGCGCACAAAGCCTTTGGCCAATTTGTTGATCAGGTATTGGGCTTCCAGGGACATTTGCCCGGACACATAGAAGGACAGCGCATCCGGCCCGTGGCTGTCGAGGATGCCGCGCAGGCGCCCGGCAGTTTCGCTGATGGCGGTGTCCATGGCGATGCGCACCGGGTCGTGGTCACGCTTCTCGCGCAGGTAGGCGTTCTCCATCCGCCCGGACTCGGCGATGGCCTGCCCGCAGGTGGTGCCTTTGGTGCACAGGCGGCCGAAGTTGGTGGGGTGGGCCTTGTCGCCGATGACCTTGACCACCTTGTTGTGCTCGACCTGCATGATGATGCCGCAGCCCACACCACAATAGGGACACACACTGCGTACGCTTTGGTTTGCCATCCGTAACCCTCGAAACTTTTTCTGCCCGCCAACAAAAAAGCGCCCTGCAACCCTCCGTTGGAAACGGGGATTGCACGGCGCCTTTGTCGTGAATGGGCAATCAGCGTTGACTGCTCTGTGTGTGTTCCTAGCAAGTCACGCGCCAATTCCTTGGGCACAGGTTAATTGTGGCGAGCGGGCTTGCCCCGCGTTGGGCTGCGCAGCAGCCCCAAACCCAGGCACCTCAGTCCTTACAGGAAGCAAGCAGTGGCAGTAATGGGGCGGCTTCGCCACCCAACGCGGGGCAAGCCCGCTCGCCACAACAGTCCCCCTCACCATAGAAGCATTTGTGATCCTTTGAACGTGCGCTTTTTTGAAGCAAGGTGCACCAGTTGGAGGCGAAATTGGGTGTGCATTGTGCAGTTGATTGCCTGTCGCCGCCGTGAGTGCTCGCTTGCGGCCAATTGGCACAGACCCTGCAAGCTCCCCCTCAACCCACCTCGGTCAACGACGATCGACAACAGGGGCATAAAGCGGTAGATCCGGCGCAGTCGCCGATCCGATCCCGCATAAGAACAGGCAAAGACGCCTGGAACCGTAAGGTTTCAGGCGTTTTTTTTTGCTTTTTAAATCGTGATGAACGTTGTCGGGTGCTTGATATGAACAAACAGATGAAAACCCTGATCGTCGTCGGCAATGGCATGGTCGGCCACCATTGCGTGGAGCAACTGATCGAACGCGGCGCGTTGGATCACTACCGGCTGCACGTGTTCAGCGAAGAGCCGATGCGTGCCTATGACCGCGTGCATCTGTCCGAGTATTTCACCGGCCGCGATGCCGAGTCGCTGGCACTGTCCGACGCCTCGCTGTACCAGGTCCCGGGCGTCACCTTGCACCTGGGGGTGCCGGTGCTGGAGATTGACCGCGAACGCTGTGAAGTGATCACCGCCCAGGGCTGCGTGGGCTACGACAAGCTGGTGCTGGCCACCGGTTCCTATCCGTTCGTGCCGCCGATCGAGGGCGCTGAAGGCGACTCGCGGCTGGTGTATCGCACCCTCGAAGACCTCGACGCCATTCGCACCGCTGCCGCCAATGCGCGCCGTGGTGTGGTGGTGGGCGGTGGCCTGCTCGGCCTGGAAGCCGCCAACGCCCTGAAAAGCCTGGGCCTGGAAGCCCACGTGGTGGAGTTCGCGCCGCGCTTGATGCCGGTACAGCTGGATGATTTTGGCGGTCTGGCGCTCAAGGCCCAGATCGAGCGGCTGGGCGTCGGTGTGCATCTGTCCCGCGCCACTCAATCGATCAGTGCCGGCGAGCAGTACCGCTACCGCATGAACTTTGCCAATGACGAATTCCTTGAAACCGACCTGATCGTGTTCTCCGCCGGTATCCGCGCCCAGGATGCCCTGGCCCGCCAGGCCGGCCTGGACATTGGCCCGCGCGGCGGCGTGGTGATCAACGACGAGTGCTTGAGCTGCGACCCGCATATCTACGCGATTGGCGAATGTGCCTCCTGGAACGGCAGCCTGTTCGGCCTGGTTGCGCCGGGTTACCAGATGGCTCGTGGCGTCGCCGCGTTGTTGTGCGAGCACACCGCTGAGCCGTTTGTCGGCGCCGACATGTCCACCAAGCTCAAGTTGCTGGGCGTGGACGTGGGCTCCATCGGCGACGCCCACGCCCATACACCGGGTGCGCGCAGCTACCAGTTCATCGACGAGGCGAGCGCCAGCTATCGGCGCCTGGTGGTGGATGCGAGCGGCAAACACGTGATCGGCGCGGTGCTGGTCGGTGACAACAGCTACTACGACACCTTGCTGCAATACATGCAGAACAACATCGCGCTGCCGGCCGAACCGGCCAGCCTGATCCTGCCATCGTCCAGCGGCGCACCGACCCTCGGCCCAGGCGCCTTGCCGGACTCGGCCACGGTGTGCTCGTGCCACAACGTCAACAAGGGTGCTATCTGCTCGGCCATCGACGCCGGTTGCAGCGACCTCGGCCTGCTCAAGTCGCAGACCAAGGCCTGCACCGGTTGCGGTGGGTGTGCCGGGTTGCTCAAGCAGGTGTTCGAGCACGAGCTGATTACCCGTGGGGTCAGCGTCGACAAGAGCCTGTGCGAACACTTCGCCTATACCCGCCAGGAGTTGTATGCCCTGGTGCGCGTGGAAGGGGTGACCACCTTCGAAGAACTGCTGGCCAAACACGGCCGTGGCCACACCGGTTGCGATGTGTGCAAACCGGCGGTGGGGTCGATCCTGGCCTCGTGCTGGAACCAGCCGATCATGGACGCATCCCTGGTGCCGTTGCAGGACACCAACGATACCTTCATGGCCAACATGCAGAAGAACGGCACCTACTCGGTGGTGCCGCGTATTCCGGGCGGCGAGATCACTGCCGACAAACTGATCGTGATTGGCGAAGTGGCGAAGAAGTACGACCTCTACACCAAGATCACCGGCGGCCAGCGTATTGACCTGTTCGGTGCGCAACTGCACGAGCTGCCGGACATCTGGGCCGAGCTGATCGCGGCCGGGTTTGAAACCGGCCACGCCTACGGCAAGTCCACGCGCACGGTGAAGTCCTGCGTGGGCAGCACGTGGTGCCGCTACGGTGTGCAGGACAGCGTGAAAATGGCGCTGCTGATCGAGGACCGCTACAAGGGCCTGCGTTCGCCGCACAAGCTCAAGTTCGCGGTGTCCGGCTGCACCCGCGAATGCGCCGAGGCGCAGAGCAAGGACGTGGGCGTGATCGCCACCGAGAAGGGCTGGAACCTCTACGTCGCCGGCAACGGCGGCATGCGCCCACGCCACGCCGAACTGTTCGCCACCGACCTGGATGACGCCACGCTGATCCAGTACATCGACCGCTTCCTGATGTTCTACATCCGCACCGCCGACAAGTTGCAACGCACCTCGGTCTGGCGCGAAAGCCTGGAAGGCGGCCTGGATTTCCTCAAGGACGTGATCCTGCACGACAGCCTGGGCCTGGGCGCCGAGCTTGAAGCGCAGATGCAACTGGTGGTCGACCGCTACGAATGCGAGTGGGCCAACGCGCTGAAAGATCCGGAAAAACTCAAGCGCTTCCGCACCTTCGTCAACGACAAACGCCCCGACCCGGACATCCACTTTGTCCAGGAACGCGGCCAGCGTCGGCCGATCATGGCCGCCGAACTCAACCTGATTCCCGTCACCGAGGAGCTTGCCTGATGAGCCAGTCCAACACGCAGCGCAACCTTGCCACCTGGAAAAGCGTGTGCAACGAGACCGACCTGGTGAGTAATTCCGGCGTGGTTGTGTGGCTGGACGGCGCCCAAGTCGCGCTGTTCTACCTGCCCGGCGCCCAGGAGCAGACGCTGTACGCCATCGACAACCACGACCCGGAATCCGGCGCGAATGTGATTGGTCGTGGGCTGGTCGGCAGCATCAAGGGCGACCTGGTGGTGGCTGCACCGATCTACAAGCAGCATTACCGTTTGCACGACGGCCAATGCCTGGAAGCACCGCATCAGCGTTTGCGGGTGTGGCCGGTGCGGTTGAATGCTGGAGTGGTGGAAATAGGTCTGGGCTGACACGCCTCGGTCTGAACGTGGGAGGGGGCTTGCCCCGATGACGGTGGATCAGCTAATAAATCAGTTGACTGACACTCCGCTATCGGGAGCAAGCCCCCTCCCACAGTTGAGTTGTTTACATCCGGCAGATTTCGGTCGCATGGGCGACTGCCAAAAGTCGCGTGGTTGAAGTAGGCGTGGGCTGACACGCCTCGGTCTGAATGTGGGAGGGGGCTTGCTCCCGATGACGGTGGATCAGCTAATGAATCTGTTGACTGAAACTCCGCTATCGGGAGCAAGCCCCCTCCCACAGTTGAGCTGTTTACATCCGGCAGATTTCGGTCGCATGGGCGACTGCCAAAAGTCGCGCGGTTGAAGTAGGCGTGGGCTGACACGCCTCGGTCTGAATGTGGGAGGGGGCTTGCTCCCGATGACGGTGGATCAGCTAATAAATCAGTTGACTGACACTCCGCTATCGGGAGCAAGCCCCCTTCCACAGTTGAGCTGTTTACATCCGGCAGATTTCGGTCGCATGGGCGACTGCCAAAAGTCGCGTGGTTGAAGTAGGCGTGGGCTGACACGCCTCGGTCTGAATGTGGGAGGGGGCTTGCTCCCGATGACGGTGGATCAGCTAATAAATCAGTTGACTGACACTCCGCTATCGGGAGCAAGCCCCCTTCCACAGTTGGGTCGTTTTACTGCTCTTGGCTGCGATCCCGCGGCGTGATGCCTTTTTCCTGGGCCAGGCGCAGCGCGTCGACGTTGAGAATGCCGTTGACCACGCCCAGGTTGTAATCCACGGTGCCGAAACGCTTGGGGTCGGCCAGGTTGCCCTTGCCGGCGTCCCCGCACTCGGCTAAAGCAAGGGAGCTGCCAAGACCATTGCGCAATTACTGGAAAACTACCCAAGGAATACACCCATGCGTGAACGAAAAGCAGCACGACTGCTGGTGATCAACCCCGCGCACGAGGTGCTGTTGTTCAGGTTCGTCCATAAAAACGGCGCGTTGGCCGGTAAAAATTACTGGGCCACTCCCGGCGGCGGCGTTGAAGCCGGGGAGACTTTCGAGGCTGCTGCCATCCGTGAGCTGCGCGAGGAAACCGGTATCCAGGTGCAGGCCGTTACTGCGTCCATCGCTGAGCGCCGATTTGCGCTGATGCTGCCCAGCGGTGAAACGGTGTCGGCCGTCGAGCACTACTTTGTGGTCCGCGCCGCCAGCAGCGAACTGTCCAAGGCCGAATGGACGCTGGAAGAGACCCAGGTAATGGCGGACCATCATTGGTGGTCGGCCCAGGCGCTGCGTGCCACCGAGGAAACGGTGTGGCCCGAAGCGCTGGTTGAAATGCTGGCGCAGGCCGGCGTGTTCAGCGCAGAGCGCTGAGAATCCCAGCCGTCTCGACCACCCTGGCGTAGTCCATTGCCAGGTTGCTCAGTGACAGCGCGTGCACGTCCTCGGCCGGCCACAGGCGCCCGGACAAATCGGTTTGATCGAAGGTGTAGCAGGCGTCGGCGGCGACGATCACGTCAAAGCCAAGATTGCCGCCTGTGCGCGTCGTTGCTTCGACGGAGTTGTTGGTGATCACCCCGGCGATCACCAGTTGCTTGATCGAACGCGCATGCAGCCAGCGTTCCAGCCCCGTGGCGGTGAAGGCACAAGGTACGTTCTTTTCCACTACGTGTTCGTGGGCCAGCGGTTGCAGCGCAGGCTGAAATTCGCAGCCCGGCTGGCCCGGCCAGAATACAGAGCCGGGGGTACGGGAGATGTGCCTGACGTGTACCACAGGCCGCCCCGACTGCCGCCAGGCGCCGAGCAACTGCTGCAACTGCTGCTCGGCCTGCGGATTATTGCGGCGCCCGAGCTTCGGATCATTCATGCCCTGCTGCATGTCGATGATCACCAGTGCAGCGTTGGTGGCTAACGGTTCCATGGCACATCCTTTGGCTCGTGAGGCACAAAACATAGCAGCCATTGAGTGCGCCTAAACAGCGATTTGTTCGAAGCCTTCGCCATTTGCCTTTACACTCCCGCCCCCGAATTTCAGCAAGGATGCGTTGGATGCGTACGCGACTCTGCGGTGTACTCCTCTCCCTGACCCTGGCCGCTCCCGTCATGGCCGAGCCCCGTTCGTTCTCGGTCAATGACCCCAGCGGTCAATACCTGGTCGAGGTGTTGTTCCCGGAGTTGCCGCAGGACTTGCAGCACCTGGCGCCGGCGCTCATCACCCTGCGCGATAAAAGCTCACTCGAAATCCTTCAGCAATTGCAGACCCCGGATGCCCATGTGCCGTTGGACCAGCAAGGTAAAACCGTGGACTGGCGCCTGATGGGGGAGAACGGCGTGGTGTACTTCGCCGATATCAACCAGGATGGCCGCAAGGACCTGGCGATCCGCAATGGCAACGGCGCGGATAAAGACTTTCAGTCGAGTTACGACGTCTACCTGCAAGACCCGCAGAAGCCCCACTGGGTGCTCAATGGTCCCTTGACCGAGCTGGCCAACGAGACCTCCGGCGGGATGTTTTCGGTCAATCCCAAGGACGGCACTATCCATTCACAGACCGACCGAGGTTGCTGCTGGACCCGCGCCAGCCGCTATCAGATGCGCGACGGCAAACTGGTAAAACTCAGCTCGTACACCCAGGCAGAAGTGCCCGCGACCGACGATGACGCCAACAACAGCATGCCCAGCGGCTACATGCTGCGCACCACCGGCGAGTGGAAGGACGGTCAATGGCTGGAAACGCCAAGGCTGGAAGGGCCGGTAAACGAAGACCCCGAGTTCCTGGCCGGCACCCTCAACGGCAAGATCCCGGTGCAACTCTGGTACCAGCAACAGGGCGCGGTGCTGATCGGTGAGTTGCGCTACACCAAAAGCGGCAGCGGCAAGCCGATCAAGCTGGTGGGCGACCAGGGTGAATACGGCGACCAGTCCTTTATCTACCTGCACGAATATGCCGATGACGGCCGTCAAACCGGCATCTGGCGCATCACGCGGGAAACCGTCGAACCCTATGCCTACGCGGGCACCTGGGTCAGCGGCGCCAAGGGCGACCAGCCTGAACTGCAGATTCAACTGCACAGGCAGGACCGGGAGCCTGAGTACGACAAACTCGGCGACGTGGCCCGTGACCAGCGCGATGGCCATTACCAGATGCGCGACGACTTCCTCGGCCGCGACGGTGACCTCGACCTGAAAATCCTTCCCGACCGCGATGCCCAGGGCCGGGAGGTGGCGGAACTTAGCGTGACGCTCAAAGACACCGGCACCGACAAGATCATCATCACTACGCACCAACGCGTGCCGATGGAAACCGCAAACCTGATCATCGTGCGCACACCCCAGGCGCCGCCTCGGGCTGGGCCGTATCACATCCAACTGGTGAAGGGCTTTGCCGTGATCGAGCACAACTCGGCGCCGGACAGCCAGGACTATCTGACCGGGTTTTATCGTAAGCAGCCCTGAGGCAAGGGAGCAATGCTGCCTGAGTGTCGATCCTGGCTCAGGCGGTTAGGCAAATCGGGTATCTTTAGCCGTTTCAGCCGCCGGCCTGCCTCAGGCCCCGCGCACAATTGATCGATCAGGGAAACATGCAATGGCACTCAGGGTGATGGTGATCGGCGGCTACGGCAACTTTGGCAGCATCATTTGCCGGCACCTGGCGGGCGCGCCGGGCATTGAACTGGTGGTCTCGGGCCGCCACCCACAGAAGTTGCAGGGCAAAGTCGATGCGTTGAAAACGTCCTCCGGCCGCGTCTGCGAAAGCTGGTGCGGCGATGCGATGGCGGCCGGGTTCGCTGGCGTCTTGCAGTCGAGGGACATCCAGTTGGTGATCCACACCGGCGGCCCGTTCCAGGGGCAATCCTATGCCGTCGCCCAGCACTGCATCGACGCGGGCGTGAACTACTGCGACCTGTCGGATTGCCGGACCTTCGTCAATGGCGTCGGCGTGCTGGATGCGAAAGCCCGGCAGGCGGGCGTGGCCGTCCTCAGCGGTTGCAGCTCTGTGCCGACGTTGTCGTCCGCCATCATCGACCGGTACCGCTATCGCTTTATGCGCATCGACACCATCGAGCATGGCATTTCCTCTTCGGCGAAGATGCCGGGGCTGTCGACCATCGAAGGTGTGCTTGCCTACGCGGGCAAACCGATCAAGCAACTCAAGCAGGGCCAAGTGCACGAAGTGCTGGGCTGGCAGGACCTGACCCTGCGCAGGATGCCCCAGCTCGGCACGCGGGTGCTGGCCAATGTGGACGTGCCTGACATGGATATATTCGCTGGCCGTTATGGCGCCCATACCCTGCGCTTCAAGGCCGGTGCGGGGCTCAAGCTGGGCGGTGTCGCCAATTATCTGCTGGCGCAAGCGCTACGCATGGGTATCGTGCGCGACCACCTTGCATGGGCCGCCAGACTGCATCGCCTGGGCACCTGGTTCGAACGATTGGGTGATGGCAAAAGCGCGATGTACATCGATGTGCAAGGCCTTGGCATGCACGGTCAGCCGCTGTCCCTGGCGGTGCAACTCACGGCCCTGGAAGACAAGGGCCCGGAAATCCCCAGCTGCGCAGCCGTCGCCCTTGCCACCAAAATGGCCCACGGTTACGTGCCCGAACCCGGTGCCCGCCCGTGCGTAGGCGAAATCAGCGTCGACGAATACATGGCCGCCATCAACGAACCGACGAAGCTGAGCCTGACGGTGCGCTTCTCTGACGGGCAGGCCTGACGGATGCTCTACCTATGCCTGAAGTACCTGCACATCATCGCGGCGATTTTCCTGTTCGGCTTCGGCATGGGCTCGTACCTCTACCTGATCGCCGCCAGTCGCACGGCCAACCCGCAAGTGATCGCCCATGTGGCGCGCATGGTCGTACGGTTTGATACCTGGATTACCACGCCGGCGGGCGTTATTCAGATCATCACGGGCTTGCTGCTGATCCAGCTTGCCGGGCTGTCTGTGACCACTGAATGGGTACTGACCGCGTTGATCATCTTCCTCTGCGTGGGCTCGCTGTGGCTGCCGGTGCTGGTACTGCAGAAGCGCTTGCAGCAGATGGCCTCTCGGGCGGTCGAGACCGACACGGTGCTGGATGATGGATACCGTGGTGTGTATCGGCAATGGTTCTGGCTGGGCGTCTTCGGGTTCTTGGGGATGTTTGTGATCGTGATGATCATGGTGACGAAGATGACGCCGTGGCAGTTGGTTGGGCTGTTTGTGGGGGGCTGAGTGTCCGCTCAATACTTGGCATCCCAAGCCGGTGCAACAATGCATACCGCTTTGTTCATAACGGCCCCTTCAAAAAGCGCTGCTCATGATCCGGATCCGGCAACAGGCAAGTGTCGTATTTGCCGAAGAGCCGATAGCGATTACGCGCGATGCGATCGTAGGCCCAATCCCGCAGTACGCGCGGGATACCGCGCAACAGCAGCAAGGGACGCCAGGCGCGAGGCAGTTGCGCGATGATTTCCAACACTGCATCCGAACGCACCCAATAGTGCCTGTCGCGAATCACCGCCAGGGTGTCGAACTGATCCAGCGGCAACCCGGCCCAGGCCAGCAGTGCCCGCCCTTCGGGGGATTGCACCGCTGCCAGCCGCACGCGTCGTTGACGGTCATGGCGAATCAGGAACCTTGCCCAGCCGTTGCACAGTTTGCACACGCCGTCGAACAACACCACGGTTTCGCCGGGCTTGAGCAAGGGCGCGGGAGCAGGGCGGGTTTGGGAGGTGGGCATATGCGTGGGTCCAATCGGCCGGGGGCAGCCTGGATCATACCCGCTCAGTGGCGTGTGGCGCTGTTGTTCAATTGAAGCGTGAGGACCCGATAAGCAAAGGGCATCCCGTGTAGCAGCTGACGAGCTTCAGCGAGGCTGCGTCGGCCGCTGCTACGGTTTGGATGGTGTGAGTGCTTAACGCGAGAGCAGCGGCGCCGGGCTTTTGTCCTCATCGCCCACGTCATGCAGCGAAATCCTCGACGTCTCCGGCAACGCCAGGCCACCCGCCAACGCCAGCAACGCCACGGCAATCAGGTAGAACGCCGGTGACAGGTTGCTGCCTGTGGTGCTGATCAACCACGTGGCCATCAGCGGCGCGGTACCGCCGAAGATCGTATACGCCATGTTGTAGGTGATCGCCGAGGCGGTATAGCGCGTGCGGGTCGGAAAGGTCTCCGACAGCAACGCCGCCGTGACCACCCCGCACAACACCGCGCCCACCGCCAGCAACATCACCCCGACGATAGATGCCGCGAAGGAGCCGGAACTGGCCATCAGGAACGACGGATACACCACCACCATCAACAATACGCACGCCGTCATCACCGTGACCCGACGCCCCACGCGATCCGAATACAGCCCCGCCAGCGGGCAAATCGCCGCGGCGAAGATCAGCGCGATCAGCGACACCAGCAACGCCATCGCCCGACTCAGCCCACCGGCCACTTGCAGGTACGTCGCAAAGTAGGTGGTGAACATATAAAACGACAGCGCCGTCAGTGACACAAAAGCGCCCAGGCAGCAGATCGCCGCACCATGGTTGCGCAAGGTTTCCTTGAGCGGAGAGTGGGCGACCGCGTGCTCCTGCTTCACGGCCTGGAAGGCGGGCGTCTCATCCAGCTTCCAGCGCAGGTAAAGGCCCACCAGGCCCAGCGGCGCGGCGATCAGGAACGGCAGGCGCCAGCCCCAGCTGCCCATCGCCTCGGCGGACAACGTCGCTTCAAGGGCGTATGCCACCACGGCGGCGGCGGCGAAGGCGGAGAACGTCGACACCGGCACGAAGCTGCCGTACCAGGCGCGCTTGTCGCTGGGTGCATGCTCCATCAGATAGGCGCAGGCACCGGCGTATTCGCCGCCGGCGGAGAAGCCCTGGGCGCAGCGGATCAGCGATAACAGAATCGGCGCCGCGACGCCGATGGCGGCGTAGGTGGGCAGCAGGCCGATCAAGGTGGTGGCGCCGGCCATCAGCAGGATGGTCATGGCCAGGGTTCGTTTGCGCCCGATACGGTCGCCGAGCATGCCGAAGAAAATCCCGCCCAGGGGCCGGAAGGCAAATGCCACGGCGAATACCGCGAAGGTTTTGAGCAAGGCCGCGCTGGCGTCGCCACTGGGAAAGAATTGTTGGGCGATGGTGGTGGCGAGGAAACCGTAGACGGCGAAGTCGAACCACTCGACAAAGTTACCGATGCCGGCGGCGATGATGACCTTGCGCAGGGTCTGGGGGCTTACCTGTTCGGTGGAGGGGCTCGTCATGGGGAAGGCCTCGGAAGGGGTCGGAGATGCTGGATTATCCGGGGAAGGGGGATAGGCGGCCGGGCTCAAAAGAGTCGTCCGCATAGTCAGTAGCGACTGGTTGGGAGTGGAGGAGGCAGGAATTGGGCCAGGTCAGGCGGGGATCTATCGTTACCGGGCAGACTTGCGATACGTCAGCAGCACAATCCCGGTCACCACGATGACGCCGCCGAGCATCTGCCCGGCGCTGAGCATTTGATCGAGCACGATCCAGCCCATCAGCAACGTCGCCAGCGGCTCAATGTTCATGACCGGCGCATTGCGCGGCATGTCCAGGCGCGGGACCGAAATGAACAGCACGATAAAACCGGTGCCATACAGCACCACCAACGTCGCGAGTGCCAGCCAGCCGGTACTGGTGGCCGGCAGGTTCAGGCCGCCGGGAAGGGCGCCGCTGAGGCCGGCGAGGTTGACGCTGCTGAACACGACGAAGATCGTCAGCAGGCTGCGCACTGAACCGCGAACCTGGGACAACTTATGGTCGGTGATCCATAGCGCGCAGGCGAACACGAAGGCGGCGCAGAAGGCCAGGCTGACGCCGAGCAGCCATTGCGGGCCGATATCGGCGCTGGTTGAGAGGCGGCCGGGTACGTCCAGCACAAACACCAGGCCCACCAGGATCAAGCCCATCAGCAAGGCGGTGCGCGTCGTTGGGCGTGGGCCGCCTAATACCCAGGTGAGCAGGGCGAGCAAAATCGGGAATACGTTACCCACCAGTAGCGCCAGCGCTACCGGCACGCGGGCGACGGCGGAGTAGAGGCACAGGCTCTGGGTGGCGATAAGCAGGCCCAGCAGCACTTGCCAGCGCCATGCACCTGCCGGCAGGCGCAGACTTTGGCGTTGCCACAGCACCAAAACGGCCAGCACCAGCAAGGTGCCACCCGAGCGCAGCAGAATGGCCAACAGCACACCGGCGCCATCATCGAAGGCGACGCGAGCGGCGATGTGATTGCCGGCGAAGGCACAGCCCATGCAGAGCAGAATCAACACGGCGATGTGGCGGGAGAACAGGGCAGGCGTGCTTTGCAGGGAGACGGGGGCAGTCATGAAGGGCTCGGGCAGTAGGCACCATCGTCGGGGATGGGGATTTGTTTTTAGGTTGTCGTACAACTTCGTGGTGGGATTTGTAGCGTGTTTGTGTCGAAGGGGCAAGGAGGTATTTCGTTTGAGTGGTTATCGCGTGGCGAGCGGGCTTGTTGTGGCAAGCCCGCTCACCACAGTAAGTGGGATGACTATCAGAGAGGCTTGTCTGCCTTCAGCGATTGAAGCGCTCCACCAACGCGTATTGGGTGGACGCGGTATTCGTCAATTCCTTGCTCAGGTCCGTGGATTGATGGGCTTGTATCGAGGTCTGGTCGGCCAGTTCGGCGATGGTGGTGATGTTGCGGCTGATCTCCTCGGCGACGGCGCTTTGTTCTTCGGTGGCGGCGGCGATCTGGGTGGTCATCTCGGTGATATGCGACACCGCTTCGCTGATGCCCACCAGGGCCTGGTCCGCCTCAAGCACCCAGGCCACGCCTTCCTGGGCTTGGCGATGGCCGTTTTGCATGCTTTGCACCGCGTTGTTGGAGGACGCCTGGAGCTTGGTGATCAGGCCATGGATCTGGGTGGTCGATTGCGAAGTGCGCTGGGCCAGTTGGCGCACTTCGTCGGCTACCACGGCAAACCCTCTGCCTTGCTCGCCGGCCCGCGCCGCTTCAATCGCAGCGTTGAGGGCGAGCAGGTTGGTCTGGTCGGCGATGCCTTTGATCACATCCACCATACTGCCGATTTCGTCACTGTCCCTGGCCAGTTGCGTCACGGTCACGCCGGTCTCCCCGACGACGACGGACAGGCGCTCGATGGCTTCGCGGGTATCGCGCGCGACTTCGCGGCCGCGGCCGGTCAGGACATTGGCCTGCTGAGTGGCATCCGCAGTGCGCTGCACATGGCTGGCGACTTCCTGGGTGGTCGCGGCCATCTGGTTGACGGCCGCCGAGACCTGTTCGGTCTCCTGGCGCTGGCGGTCCAGGCCTCTGGCGCTGGCGCTGGCCAGCTGATCGGATTGCCCGGCCAGGGTACTCAGTTGCTCGGCGCTGTCCTGCAGGCGGGTGAGGCAGGTCTTGAGGCGTGCGGCCTGGCTGATAAACGCGGTTTCCAAGCGTGACTGCGGGCCACGTGCATCACTGTACATCTGCGCGATCAAGGCATCCGACGTCGAGGGCTCAACCCCCTCCAGCAGCCGCAAGGTACTGCTCTGGCGCCCGCGTGAGCACAACAGGCCTACCGGCAGCGCGACAGCCGCAGCCACTGCGACAGCCACCGGTGCGCTGAGAAACAACCCGGCGACACTGCCAGCAATGGCGGTTGCAACATAAGGCACGCAGCTCAAGGCCGCCGGCAGCCAGGCATCCTGGCGGGGCACGCCCGGCTGGCCTTGGCTGAGACGCCGGTAGAGGGCCTGGGCGCGGCGGATTTCATCGGCTGTGGGCTTGACCCGCACAGACTCAAAACCAACCACCCGGCTGCCGTCGAAGATTGGCGTGACATAGGCATTGACCCAATAATGATCGCCATTCTTCGAGCGATTCTTGACGATGCCCATCCACGGCAAGCCTTGCTTGAGCGCACTCCACATGTGCGCAAAAACGGCCGGCGGAACATCGGGGTGACGCACGATGTTCTGGGGGGCGCCGATCAGGTCGACGCGTTCAAAGCCGCTGATATCGACGAAGGCGTCGTTGCAATAGGTGATCATCCCTTGAACATCGGTGGCGGAGATGAGTTTTTGCGAAGGCGCGAGTGAAACCTCGCGCTGTGTAACGGGCTGATTGTTGCGCATTCCGATTACTCCCTGGTTCCAAACAGTCCATCGGCGCGAACGTGCAGAAGATTAATGCACATTGACGATTTCGTCAGCCACTGGTCAAAAGCCTGAAACTTCCCAATGAAAAACCTCATAATAGCGGCCATTTTTGTTTAGCCCGTTATTCTGGTGTGCCCCCATGGAAATCAAGGTCAACTTTCTCGACAACCTCCGGCTTGAAGCCAAGTTCGATGACTTCACGGTGATTGCCGACCAGCCTATTCGCTATAAAGGCGATGGCTCGGCACCGGGGCCGTTCGATTACTTCCTGGCTTCGTCGGCGTTGTGTGCGGCGTACTTCGTCAAGTTGTACTGCAGCACGCGCAACATCCCCACGGACAATATTCGCCTGTCGCAAAATAATATTGTCGATCCGGAAAACCGCTATAACCAGATCTTCAAGATCCAGGTGGAGTTGCCGGCTGATATTTCCGATAAAGATCGCCAGGGCATCCTGCGTTCCATCGACCGTTGCACCGTGAAAAAAGTGGTGCAGGCCGGGCCGGAGTTCGTGATCGAAGAAGTCGACAACCTCGACGCCGATGCCCAGGCCTTGTTGATGCCGAGCGCGGGCAGCGAGGCGGGCACTTATATTGCCGGCAAGGACCTGCCGCTGGAGCAGACCATCGCCAACATGTCCGGGATTCTCGCCGGCCTGGGTATGAAGATTGAGATCGCCTCGTGGCGCAATATCGTGCCGAACGTGTGGTCGCTGCATATCCGCGACGCGCATTCACCGATGTGCTTTACCAATGGCAAGGGCGCGACCAAGGAGGGCGCCCTGGCGTCGGCGTTGGGCGAGTTCATCGAGCGGCTCAACTGCAACTTCTTCTACAACGACCAGTTCTGGGGTGAGGAACTGGCCAATGCGCCGTTCGTGCATTACCCGGACGAACGCTGGTTCCAGCCGGGCCCGAATGATGAACTGCCCAGCGAAATCCTCGACGCCTACTGCCTGAAGGTCTACAACCGCGACGGCGAGCTGCGCGGCTCGCACCTGTTCGACACCAACTCCGGCAATGAAGCGCGCGGCATCGTTTCGCTGCCGTTCGTGCGCCAGTCGGATGGCGAGGTGGTGTATTTCCCGTCCAACCTGATCGAGAACCTCTACCTCAGCAACGGCATGAGCGCGGGCAACACCTTGGCCGAGGCCCAGGTGCAGTGCCTGTCGGAGATTTTCGAACGGGCGGTGAAGCGCGAAATCATCGAGGGTGAATTTGCCCTGCCGGACGTACCGGCTGACGTGCTCGCGAAGTACCCGAGCATCCTGGCCGGTATTGCAGGCCTGGAAGCCCAGGGGTTCCCGGTGCTGGTCAAGGACGCGTCCCTGGGCGGCGAGTTCCCGGTGATGTGCGTGACCTTGATGAACCCGCGCACCGGCGGCGTGTTCGCCTCGTTCGGTGCGCACCCAAGCCTGGAAGTGGCGCTGGAACGCAGCCTCACCGAACTGCTGCAGGGCCGCAGCTTCGAAGGCTTGAATGACCTGCCGCAGCCGACCTTCGAAGCCCAGGCGGTGACCGAGCCGAACAACTTCGTCGAGCACTTTATCGACTCCAGCGGTGTGGTGTCGTGGCGCTTTTTCAGCGCCCAATCGGACTACGAGTTTGTCGAGTGGGACTTCTCCGGCCAGGGGGAAGATTCCAACGCTCAAGAGGCCGCGACCTTGTTCGGCATTCTGGAAGGCATGGGCAAAGAGTCCTATATGGCGGTGTACGAACACCTCGGCGCAACCGCCTGCCGCATCCTGGTGCCGGACTACTCGGAAATCTACCCGGTGGACGACCTGATCTGGGACAACACCAACAAGGCGCTGTTTTTCCGCGAGGACATCCTCAACCTGCACCGCCTGGACGAAGCCGAACTGCAGGCGCTGGTCGAGCGCCTGATCGAAAGCGAGCTGGACGACTACACCGACATCACCACCCTGATCGGCATCGAGTTCGACGACAACACGGCCTGGGGCCAACTGACCATCCTCGAATTGAAGCTGCTGATCTTCCTCGCCTTGCAGCAGTACGAAGAGGCCAAGGAGTGTGTGGAGATGTTCCTGCAGTACAACGACAACACCGCGGAGCGTGGCCTGTTCTACCAGGCGATGAATGCGGTGCTGGAGATGGAACTGGACGACGACCTGGAACTGGCGGACTACGAAGCCAACTTCCGCCGCATGTTCGGCAATGAGCGGATGGACGCGGTGATCGGCTCGGTCAACGGCAGTGTGCGCTTCCATGGGCTGACACCGACCAGCATGAAGCTGGAAGGGCTGGACCGGCATTTGCGCTTGATCGAGAGCTACAAGAAGCTGCATTCGGCGCGTGCCAACATAATCCAGGCGTGACGCCTACTCAATGTAGGAGGGGGCTTGCTCCCGATGGTGGTGGTTCAGACAAATATTCAGTGCCTGACACGCCGCTATCGGGAGCAAGCCCCCTCCCACAGTTGATCTTTGTTGGCTGGGGGATTTATATCCGTGCCAGGGCCTGCGCCAGGTCCGCTCGTAGATCCTCTACATCTTCAACCCCCACCGACAACCGCACCAACCCATCACCAATCCCCAGCTGCGCGCGGGTCGCTGCCGGGATGCTGGCGTGGGTCATGATTGCCGGGTGTTCGATCAGGCTTTCCACGCCGCCCAGGCTTTCGGCCAGTGCGAAGAGCTTGACGGTTTCCAGGAAGCGCGTGGCGCCGGCCAGGTCGCTGTTCAAGTCGATTGAAATCATTCCGCCAAACCCGCGCATCTGCCTGCGTGCCAGTTCGTGCTGTGGGTGGGACGCCAGGCCTGGGTAATAAACCCGTGATACTTGCGGTTGCTGTTCCAGCCAGGTGGCCAGGTCGAGGGCGTTGCTGCAATGGCGCTCCATGCGCAGGGCCAGTGTTTTCACGCCGCGCAGGGTGAGGAAGGCGTCGAACGGGCCGGCGATGGCGCCGACCGAGTTTTGCAAAAAGCCCACGCGCTCTGCCAGTTCGGGGTTGTCGCCGACGATGGCGATGCCGCCGATCACATCGGAGTGGCCATTGAGGTACTTGGTGGTGGAATGCACCACGATGTCGACACCCAATTCCAGCGGACGCTGGATCCACGGGCTGGCGAAGGTATTGTCGGCCACGCAGAGAATGCCGCGGCTGCGGCAGATCCGGGCGATGGCGCTGAGGTCGGTAAGGCTCAGCAGCGGGTTGCTCGGGGTCTCGACCCAGACCATGCGTGTGTCGTCCTGCAAGGACGCTTCGAACGCCGCTACATCACTCAGGTCGACAAAGCTGAAACGGTGCCCGGCACTGCGCTGGCGCACCTTGTCGAACAGGCGGAAGGTGCCGCCGTACAGGTCGTTGCCGGACACGATATGGGCGCCGGCATCCAGCAACTCCAGCACCGTCGAGATCGCCGCCAGCCCGGAAGCGAAGGCAAATGCCTGGCTGCCACCCTCCAGGTCGGCCACGCAGCGCTCGAGGGCAAATCGCGTGGGGTTGTGGGAGCGGCCGTAGTCGAAGCCCTTGTGTACGCCGGGGCTGTCTTGCAGGTAGGTGGAGTTGGCGTAGATCGGCGGCATCAGCGCGCCCGTGGTCGGGTCGGGTGACTGCCCGGCGTGGATCACACGGGTGGCAAACGCGCTTTTATCGGGCAGGCTCATGCAAGGGATCTCCGCAGGTGGTTGAGCAGGTCGACGCGGGTGATCAGGCCGTGAAAGCCCGCCGCGTCGGCAATGATGGCGACCAGGCCGCGGTCCAGTTCGGCTTGCAGTTCGGCCAGGCTGGCGCCGGGGTCCAGGGTTTGCAATTTGTCGCTCATGGCGCTGGCGACAATCATGGAGAAGTCCGCCGCATCATGATGCAGACCCAGCAGGATGTCGGACTCATCGATCACTCCCACCAGTTCGCGGCCGCCCACCAGCACCGGCAGTTGCGACACGTCCGCCAGGCGCATGCGCTGGAAGGCGGTGAGCAGGGTGTCGTCGGGGCTCACGCTGATCACGCGGCCATCTTCGAAGCGCCGCGCGATCAGGTCGCGCAGGTCGCCGTAGTGCTTGTAGTGCAGCAAGCCGGCATCGGTCATCCATTGGTCGTTGTAGACCTTCGACAGGTAGCGGGTGCCGGTGTCGCAGACAAAGGTGACCACGCGCTTGGGCACGCTCTGTTCGCGGCAATAACGCAGCGCCGCCGCGAACAGGGTGCCGGTGGATGAACCGCCGAGAATGCCCTCGGCCTTGAGCAGTTGGCGGGCGTGGTCGAAGCTGTCTTCATCGCTGATGGAGTAGGCGTGGCGCACGCTGGACAGGTCGGCAATCGACGGGATGAAGTCTTCGCCGATGCCTTCCACCGCCCAGGAACCGGGTGTTTCCAGTTTGCCGCTGCGGCTGTATTCGGCCATCACCGAACCCACCGGGTCGGCGAGGACCATTTCCAACTCGGGCTGCACTCGTTTGAAGAAGCGTGTCAGGCCGGTGAGGGTGCCGGCCGAGCCGACGCCCACCACAATCGCATCCACATCGTGTTGGGTTTGCGCCCAGATTTCCGGCGCGGTGCTGGTTTCGTGGGCCAGGGGGTTGGCCGGGTTGTTGAATTGGTCGGCGAAGAACGAACCGTCAATATCCTTGGCCAGTCGCGCGGCCATGTCCTGGTAATACTCAGGATGGCCCTTGCCGACATCGGAGCGGGTGATATGCACCTCGGCGCCCATGGCCTTGAGGTGCAGCACTTTTTCCGTGGACATCTTGTCGGGCACCACCAGCACCACCCGATAACCTTTCGCCCGGCCGACCAGCGCCAGGCCCAGCCCGGTGTTGCCGGCGGTGGCTTCAATGATGGTGCCGCCGGGGCGCAGGCGGCCGTCGCGTTCGGCGGCGTCGATCATGGCCAGGCCGATGCGATCCTTGATGGAGCCGCCGGGGTTCTGGGATTCAAGCTTGAGGAACAGCGTGCAGGGGCCGGTATCGAAACGGCTGACCCGCACCAGCGGCGTGTTGCCGATCAGTTCGAGTACGGCAGGGCGGGGTAGTGTGGGCATGTCGTCACCTGGGGGCTTAGGGTGGGGGGACAGCAAATGGCACAGCATGGTCTGGAACAGTAGGTCGGTATCGGGTCGGTCGCAACCGAGGGGGCCATTGAATGTCTTTTTTTGGCGCATGGGCGATGCCCGGGTGCGCCATCTACGCGCACGTTTTGCGGCGATACCCGCGTAATCATTGGCAGAGTGACCTGGCGTGGGCTTTGCTTTAGAGAAATCCAAACTTGGATACAAGATGGAGTTTCCCATGCACAACGTTTTTGGCTGGACCCTCGGTGAATGGCAGGCCGCTTACCGCAGCGGCGCGATCACCCCGGATATTCTGCTCACGGTGGCCACCCAATACCCCGCCGAGGACACCGCCTGGATCGCCCGCGCTCAACCGCAGGCATTGGCCGGGCAACTGGCACAGTTGAGCGAACGGCTGGCAGCGCTGGGCGGCGATATGACCAAGCTGCCGTTGTATGGCGTGCCGTTTGCGATCAAGGACAACATCGATGCGGCCGGCTGGGACACCACTGCCGCCTGCCCCGAATTTGCCTACCGGGCGACGCAGGATGCCTCGGTCGTGCAGAAGCTGCGCGCAGCCGGCGCGATCCTGATGGGCAAGACCAACCTCGATCAGTTCGCCACCGGCCTGGTGGGCACGCGCTCCCCGTATGGTGCGGTGGGCAACAGTTTTGATGGGGATTACGTCAGCGGCGGCTCCAGCTCCGGCTCTGCGTCGGTGGTCGCCCGTGGGCTGGTGGCGTTTTCCCTGGGCACCGACACGGCGGGCTCCGGGCGTGTACCGGCGGGGTTCAACAATATCGTCGGCTTGAAACCGACCAAGGGACGGTTGTCCAATACCGGCCTGGTGCCGGCTTGCCGTACGGTGGATTGTGTCTCGGTGTTTGCGCTGACCGTGGAAGACGCCGAGACCGTGGCGCACGTCGCGGCGGGATATGACCCCAGCGATGCCTATTCCCGCGCCAATCCCAACACGGCGCCGGTGGCGGTGGGCGCTTCGATCAAGCTGGCCATCCCGCAGGCCCTGGAGTTTTTCGGCGATACCCAGAACCAGGCCGTGTTCGAACACGCGGTCGAACACTTCAAGGCGCTGGGCGCGGTGATCACCCCGGTAGATTTCACTGCGTTCAAGGAACTGGCGGACCAGTTGTACTTTGGCCCTTGGGTCGCTGAACGTACCGTGGCCGTGGAAAGCATGCTGGAAAACCAGCCCGAGGCAATCAACCCGGTGGTGCGCGGCATTGTCGAAAATGGCCGCCAGTACAGCGCCTGCGATGCCTACAAAGCCGAATACCTGCGGGCCGAACTGAGCCGGCGCATCAATGACAGCCTGGCCGGTTTCGATGCCTTGCTGGTGCCGACTTCGCCAACCCTGCGCACCCTGGCCGAGATGGCTGAAGAACCGGTGCGCTACAACTCGCAGTTCGGCTACTACACCAACTTCACCAACCTCGCCGACCTCTCGGCCCTGGCGCTGCCGGCCGGTTTGCGCGCCGATGGCTTGCCCAGCGGCATTACCCTGCTCGCACCGGCCTGGCATGACACGGCGCTGGCGCACTTGGGCAAGCGCTGGCAAGCCAGCCTGGAGCTGCCTTTGGGCGCCACCCAGCGCTCTCTGCCGGCACCGTCCGCACCCGCCCAAGCGCCCGGCTGCGTGCGCGTGGCGGTGGTGGGCGCGCACCTCACCGGCATGCCGCTCAACGTGCAGCTCACCCGCCGCAACGCGGTGCTGGTGGAGCAAACCCTGACGGCCGACACGTACCGCCTGTACGCGCTGCCGGGCACCGTGCCGCCCAAGCCAGGGCTGGCCAAGGCGGACAGCGGTCGGGCGATCATCGTCGAGCTGTGGGACATACCCCTCGCACGCTTCGGCGAGTTCGTCGCCGAGATCCCCGCGCCGCTGGGGATCGGCAACCTGCTGCTGGCGGATGGGCGCAGCGTCAAAGGCTTCATCTGCGAGCCATGGGCGCTGGCCGATGCCCTCGACATCACCGAGTTCGGTGGCTGGCGCGCCTTTATTGCGAGTCGCGGTTAAGGATGCGGGCCAAGACACGCCCCGACAGCCTGGCCGAGCAGATCTACGCACAGCTCAAGGCGGATATTTTCGACTTCCGCCTGCTGCCAGGTGATCGCTTCAGCGAAGGCGAGGTGGCCGAACGCATGCACGCCAGCCGCACGCCGGTGCGTCAGGCACTGTATCGCTTGGAGCGGGAAGGGTATCTGGAGGTGTATTTCCGCAGTGGCTGGCAGGTGAAACCGTTCGATTTCGCCTACTTCGAAGAACTCTACGACGTGCGCATCGTGTTGGAACTGGCCGCTGTCAGCCGGTTATGTGCGATGGACGAACCGAACCCGATGCTGCACGCGTTGCAGGCCACCTGGCAGGTGCAGGAGGACGAGCGCCTGCGGGACGCCCAGGCCGTATCGGCGCTGGATGAGCGTTTTCATTGCGCGTTGGTGGAAGCCACCGGCAACCGTGAAATGGCGCGCATGCACTACGCGCTCACGGAGCAGATCCGCATCATCCGGCGGCTCGACTTTACCCAGGCGCCCCGTATTGCGGCGACGTACGAAGAGCATGGGCAAATACTCGCGGCCATCGTGCAACGGCAGGGTGATCAGGCGCAGCAACTGCTGAAGCGGCATATCGAACTGAGCAAGCAGGCGGTGCGCGAGATCACGTTGCACAGGTTGCATATGGCCCGGCAAGTGGGGGGGCAGACTTCCTGATGCCCTGAGCTTCTGTGGTGAGCGGGCTTGCCCCGCGCGATGCAAGCTCGCTCACCACAGGTTACTGGGCGTGGCGTGAAAGCCGTTGCAGTTTTGCGATGACCGCCTCGGTTGCCCGCTGCATCGGCGCCCGCAACTCACTGTCGATCAACCCCTCCAGCGCCAGCGCGGCTTTCACTGGCGCGGGGTTGGGCTGCATGAACAGCGTGTTGATCAACGGCACCAGGCCAAGGAACGTCGCCCGCGCCTCAGCCAACTGGTTATCCCGTACCTGTTGCCACAGCGCCACAAACTGTTCGGTGCACACATGGGCCGACGCGGCAATCGCGCCGCTGGCGCCCAGGCACAGCGCATTGAAGATCTGCAGATCCTCGCCACACAACACATCCGCCTCACCGCTGGCCAACACCGCCAGGGTATTGCCCAGGTTGCCGCCGCAGTCCTTGATCGCCACGATCCGCGGGTGCGCGACGATGTTCAGCAAGGTGGCCTGCTCGAAGGTCACGCCGGTGCGGTAGGGAATGTCGTAGAGAATGATCGGCACGCTGGACGCATCGGCCACCGTGCGAAAGAACGCTTCAAGACCGGCCTGGGAAGGGCGGATGTAACTCGGCGCCGGCACCAGTAAACCCGCCAGCGGGCGCTTGAGGATCTCGGCCTGGAATTGCAGCAGCTCAATCTGGTTGTTGCCCGCCAGGCCCATCACCACGCGGTTGGCGGGCACCTGTTGCAATACCGCATCCAGCACAGCCAGCTGTTCCTGGCGGCTGAGCGATGTGGCTTCGCCGGTGGTGGTGCACACCATGATCCCGGCCACGTGCTTGTCCAGCAGGTGGCTGACCAGCCGGTGCAGACCGACAAAGTCGATGGCGCCATCCTGGAACGGCGTGACCACGGGAACCCAGATACCTTGAAACGATGACATGCACTTCTCCTGATGATTGACCGCTTGAGTCACCGTCAGAAGGGCATGGGCAATTGTGCAAGGGGGAGGGAGTCCGCGCTCAATGTCCTGTCAGCTCATCTGACGGGACAGCGCGCCCCGGTCACATGAGCGACTGTTTCTTCGATTTGAGGGCGTGCGCAACGCAACCTTGCGCCTTGGCAATCAAGCCAATGACGGAAAGGTTAACGACTGAGGTTGCGGACATTTACTGACACACCCTGAATGAGGCCTCCATCTTCAGGGGGTGTCAGTAAATGTGTCAAGGGCGTTGCAGGTGTTCACGCACAAATGCGCGGATTTCCTGTGCAAGCTCTGCATCTTCCGGCGCGCCCATGAAACCGCCATGGGGCATCGCTTCGAACACGTGCAACTGCGCCGGCACCCGTGCCTGGCGCAAGGCCCGGTGCAGGCGCACGGTGTTGGACAGGAACAGATCCCGCGTGCCGCTTTGCAGGAAGGTGGGCGGGAAGCCCCGGCTGAAATCACCGAACAGCGGCGACAGGTACGGGTGGGCCAGGTCCGCGTCGGCGGCATACAGCAGGTTGGTGCCCATCAGCGGGTTGGGCAGCACCACGTCTACCGTGCGATTGACATGAAAACTGTCGCCCGATTCGGTCAGGTCCACCTCCGGCGACAACAACACCAGCGCCGCCGGCAGGGGCAACCCTTCGTCGCGGGCACGCAATACCAGGGCCGCTGCGAGGTTGCCGCCGGCCGAGCGGCCACCGATCACGATACGGTCCGGGGCGTGATGCTTGAGCACATGGCGGTAGGTGGCCATGCAGTCATCCAGTGCCGCTGGGTAGGGATGATCGGGTGGCATGCGGTAGTCCACGCCATAGCAGACCATGTTGTGCAGGTCGGCCTGCCTCCCGGCCGCGACGCGGCAGTTTTCGCCACCGCCGAATACCAGGGCACCGCCATGCAGGTCGATGTAGGCGCCGCCCGTGTGATCCGACGGCGTCGCCACGTGCACGGTCGCGTTTTCTACGCGCAGGGTATGCAGGCTCGCGCGCAGTGAGGCCGCCTGGCCGGCGGTGGTTGCGGCGAAGTGCTCCGCAACGGTGGCCTGAATGCGGCGCCAGCCGTCGTGGTCGTCGGGCGCCGGCATGACGTGCAGAGCGTTCAACGGTACGCCATCCTCACCCACCATGCGCTTGAGCATCGCCTGGGCTTCGGGGCTGATCGAAGAGGGCACCGGAATGGTCCGTGGGCTGATACGCACGCCGTCGCTCATGGTCGGTTACTCGAGGGTGTCGATGTGTGTATCGAAGTGGAAAACGTCATTCTTGTCTGTGCTCGCTTCGTAGACGTAGGCGGTCAGCCCTTTATCGCAGCTTCTATCGCCGCAATGTCGATCTTGGTCATGGTCATCATCGCGTCGAATGCACGCTTGGCAATGGCCGGATCAGCGTGTGCCACCGCATCCGTCAACACCCGAGGCGTGATCTGCCACGATAACCCCCATTTATCCTTGCACCAACCGCAGGCACTGGCCTGGCCGCCGTTGTCGATAATGGCGTTCCAGTAGCGATCGGTTTCGGCCTGGTCGTCGGTGGCCACCTGGAAGGAAAACGCTTCGCTGTGGGGGAATATCGGGCCGCCATTGAGGCCGATACACGGGATGCCCAAGACGCTGAACTCGACGGTCAATACGTCGCCCTTTTTACCCGAAGGATAATCCCCCGGTGCCAGGTGCACGGCGTTCACCGCACTGTCGGGGAAGGTCTTGGCGTAGAAGTTGGCAGCCTCCTCGGCGGTGCCGTTGTACCAGAGGCAGAGGGTGGTTTTGCTTTTCATGATCGGGCTCCACGTGAGAATGGGTGCGTGGAGTCTAGACGGCCAACTGCTGTTCGATCGCCGCCTTGTCGATGACCGACCAGACCTGCGCGATTTTCCCGTCGACGAACGTGTAGAAAACGTTCTCCGAGAACGCCACCTGGCGACCATTGATAGGCAACCCGAAAAACTCGCCCCTGGGCGTGACATTGAAGTTCAGCCGGCTGGCGACGGTGGGCGGGTCGGCGATCAGCAACTGGATGTGGAACCGCAGGTCGGGGATCTCGCGAAAGTCGCGCTCCAGCATGGCGCGATAGCCCTCAAGACCGACCATCTTGGCGTTGTAGCTCACGTCCGGGTGGACGAAGTCGCCTAGTCGGTTCCAATCCTGTTGGTTGAGGCAGTCGATGTAGCCGAGGTACAGGTCGGCAAGTTGGTTGCGGGTCATGTTTTTTCCCTCAAGCCCTGCGCGCGGTCAACAACACCGTCGCCGCCGCCGACAACAATCCCGCGCAGCAGCGATTGAATAGGCGTTTGCCACGCGGCTCGGCAAACCAGCGACGCATGTGCAGGCCCATGTAGGCATAGGCGCTGATGGCGATCCATTCCAACACCAGGAACATCGCGCCCAGCAGGGCGAATTGCGGGGTGATGGGTTGGCCTGGCACCACAAACTGCGGAAGGAACGCGGTGAAGATCAGAATCGCCTTCGGGTTGCCTGCCGCCACCAGAAATTCCTGCCGCGCCAGTGCCCACAGGCTTACCTTGGCGGTTACCGATTCCGCCTCCGCCTGGGGATTCGCGCGCCACAGCTGAAACGCCAGATACAACAGATACGCCGCGCCCAGGATCTTGATCGCGTAGAACAGCAGTTCCGAGGTTTGCAACACCACCGCCAACCCCGCAGAGGCGAGGGCGATCATGCCGGCGAAGGCCAGCAGGCGGCCGATGCCGGCCAGGCATGAAGTGCGGTAGCCATAGCGGGTGGAGTTGCTCACGGATAGCAGGTTGTTGGGGCCGGGCGCCATGTTCAGGGCGAAGCAGGCGGGGAGGAAGAGGGCTAGGGTGGCGAGGTCCATGGCGACTCCGATTTTGGACGGACGGGGAGCGTCGAGGATAAGGGGAGTGGGGGTGGTTGGACAATGCGCGTCCGCAGTCCGGCAACCATGGTGCCTACCGAGGCCAGGCGCGCTGTGGCGATCGACGACTGAAGTGGAATCCCCCGCCAGATCATCACTGGCACCGTTAAAAACACACTTCGACCCAAAGGCCTTGGATTTTTATACGTTCTGTGGCGCGACTGCACCGTCCCCAACATAGAGGGCCCCACTAAGAACCTTTAAAGAGTTTTGACTGCGCTGCCTGCAATTAGCAGGCGACGTTCAATGCACAGGCAAGCCAACGACGTCGAGAATGTCACTGAATTTTATGAGGTTAACGGCTTTGCAATCGTCGGGCAGAGATCCATAGCCCCAACTGGCAAAGGCAAACGGAATTCCATACGCACGGGCGGCTTCAAAATCGTTCCAGTTGTCTCCGATCATTATCTTGGAAAGCTTTTCATAATCGGCCAACGCCACCACTGTACTTAGGTGTCTAGGGTCAGGTTTCTTAAAGGACACGCTATCCCCACCACAAACCACATCCATAAATCTCAACAGGTCGGTTTGCTTGAGAATATCGATGGCAATCAATTCGTTTTTATTCGTACAAACCGATATTTTCCATCCCGCGTCTCGCAACGCGCTGAGGGTTTCAATTACCCCCTCATAGGGTTTTGTCATCAGGTGATCAGTATGTTCGTAGCGCGAGATGAAGGTATCGATCGCTTCTTCCATATCATTCACGCCCCGCAAGCAGAATGCCCGCCTGGCAAATGAACGCATTCCGTCGCCGAGGAATAATGAAGTTGTTGCGACTAAAACTGGCTCAAGATTCCGCTCGATAAGAATAGTGTTCAGTTGCGCTGTCATGTCGCCCGCAGAGTCGACGAGAGTGCCATCAAGGTCAAAAATGATTGCGTCAGTCCCAACCGGATGAGTAATTTTCAGGTCATTTATCGACATATATGTTTACTCATGTTTTGCAGGGCTCTGGCTCTGGCTTTTTTTGCTACGCATCAGCACATACACCGCAGCGGATGCGAGTAGCGAGATCAGAAAGCGTTTATTTGAATGCAGCTAGCCCGGCCTGAGCGATCTCTTCATCGTGCTGGGGTGTGTCCGCGGATACGCCTACGGCCCCAACGGTGTGCCCGTTGACGACGATCGGAAAACCGCCACGCATCAGCACAAAGCCCTGGGCGGTGATGGCGGCAGGTCGGGTGCCGTTGATAGCGTCTTCTAACGCACCGCTGGGACGGCGGAATAGAGCGGCTGTGCGTGCTTTCCCGGGGGCCAGTTCAACGCCTGCTGGCACAGCGGCGTTGTCCATGCGAGCCAGGAGAATGGGCAGACCAGCACTATCGACAACTGAGATCACGCATGGCCACCCAGCCGTTTGCGCCTTCGTTTGCGCTGCCGTGAGGATCTGTTGAGCGGCGGCAAGCGTCAGAACTGGCTGGTTGGGCAAATCTAATGCTGCGGCTGCTGGCAAGGAAACAAGTGTGAGGGATCCAGCAAGGCCAACAGCGACTGCGATGTGGGGGAGACGGAACATGGTGAACTCCTAGGAAAGTGAGTCCATGATTGAAACAGGGGAGACAATTCAGAACAATAAAGCCTATTAGTCATATAATTCAGAAAAACTGAATATGGGAGTCAAGTGACATGGACATTCGTCATCTTCGCTCCTTCGTCACAGTTGCGGAAAATCTACATTTTTCACGCTCAGCTGAGCAACTGGGCGTGTCTGCCCCAACGCTCACTGCGCAGATCCAGGAAGTCGAGAGCTTGTTAGAAGCCAGGCTTTTTAATAGAACAAAGAGGTCTGTCGCTTTGACGCCGGCTGGGGAAGCGTTTCTGACAGAAGCCCGCTCAACCCTTGAACAATTTGAGAGGGCTATTAACGTGGGCCAACGTGCTGGCCGAGGCCAGGTTGGTCGAGTGGAAATCGGCTACGTGGGTTCAGCCGCCTTTTTCGGGGTACTCCAAGACCAAGTCCAGCGCTTTCGCAATCAGTGGCCAGACGTCATGGTGAACACCAAGGAACTCCCTACCGAACAGCTCACGGCACTTCTTGAGGATGGGCGGATTGATGTAGCCTTTGTCCGCATGCCCGTACAGCTACCTGATGCAATCTCCAGCCGTATTTTGGCGCGAGACCGCTTCTGCCTGGCGTTGCCAGCTGACCATATCCTGGCAAAGACAGATGATGACATTCGCCCGAGCGCGCTTGCGAGCGAGTTGTTTGTGCTACCTGAACAAGCGTCAGGGTTGCGTGAGGTGGCCAAGCGCGGGAGATTCGATCCATACATTGGTTCGGTTCCCGGAAGTCTGGTCGCAGTACTGACACAGGTGGGATTGGGCGTGGGTATAGCGGTCATTCCCAACGTTCTGATTCAAACTATCCAACTGCCGAATGTTGTCTTTAGGGCGATAGCTGGGCCTCCCATTTTTTCAGAGGTGGGGGCTTTGTTTCGTCGCCATGAGAGGCTGCCGATTGTGTGCAACCTCATTAGCCAGATACTTGAGACCGATGAGCGCGTGTAAATAGGCGATCCATCTGCGGACTGCACGCAAAGAAATGTTGTGAGGGAAGTTTCACCGTGACCTGTATGGCGAGCAATAGACCTTTTCAGTGCTCCGACCACGAGATGGTGACTGACATCAGCGAATGCTGCGGCAGTTTCGGGCCGTTTACTGCCCATCCGCAGCCTTGCTTTAACCTGGCGAGTCGCACGCCCGCGAGGGCGATGATCAGAACAGCCCGCCCAAGGAAATCGTCGCGCCGCCGCCGGCCTGCAGTCCAACGTTAAGGCCAGCGGCGACGATCACGCCTTTGGCTGAGCGCAGCAGGCGCGTCGTGCTGTCGTGGGGCAGGAGCAGGTTGCCCATAGGCGTCAGTGTGGCGGCAGCCATGGCCAGCAGCTTGGGGTCCAGACCGAACAGCATGGCCGAGCCGCTGGCCCCGCCGACCAGGCCCACGCCCGCTTCAATGAACACACAAGCGCCTTGGAAGTCCTCCCTGGTCAGACCGCGGGCAGCGATCGAGTCTGCAACCAGCACTTGGCCAAATGCCGGAAAGTCTTCGCTTGCGCCAGCGGCCCCGACGCTCTTGCCGCGCACGTGCAAGTTGACCTTGCCGAAACGTGGCAGGCGCGCGCCGATGCCCATGCCGACCCCGACCGAGCCATAACGAAACTGCTGGTCGACTCCCTTGGGGTCGGTCAGTGTCAATGCACCGCCAGCGGCGGCCGCGAACACTACGGTCAAGCCGCCGCTGCTGGCTGTCTTGTAGCGCCAGTCACTGACAGTGACAGGTAATGGGATTTGCATTTGAATATCCTTATAGGTGCCGCGCCATCCGGCGCCGACGAATCCACGCGGCCACATGGTAGCCGCCGCCTGCGATAAACACGATTGCGAACAGGCCCGTCAGTAGGGTCGCGCCCCATAGCGCACCACGGTCTTCAATGATTGCGGTACTGGAGGGGGCATCGGCGCGGTAAAACACCGTCACTGAGTCGCCCACCGCGTAGCCGAATATAAACCCGCTCTCGGGGTAGCTGACCGTCTTGCCTGCGGCGTCGGTAAAATCAATTTGTGGGTGGCTGCCGCCCGCGTTCAGGGCGCTGACATGCCCTTCGGCGCGTTGCGCCTGGGCCAGAAAGCTCAGCCGGTCTTCGACCAGCCATAGGGTGAGGTAGAGCAGGCACAGGCCCAGCGGGATGAATATCAGTGCGCGGGGCAGATCGCCGCGCCCGGGAGAGGCTCTCTTGGTCATGGCAGGTCCCTTGCGTCATGCATAAACGGCGGCTATTACAATCAACCGGTGGGACGCTGTCAATCGGCCGGGCAAGAACTGCGCCTGACCCCGTCCAGCGTTCATGTGCGGTAAAGCCGCTGCACCGGGCTCTACAAACAGATAGCTGATCTTGCCGTTGGCAGTAACCCGATTGTTGTGGGCAATTTTCAAGGTATGCCTCCAAAACCGGGAAAGGAAAAATCTGATCGGATAGCGGCCGGGGCAGGGACATTAATCGGGGGAGGGGTTGATTGGACAGGTTTTGCAGAAGCCCCTCACCCCGCCGCAGAGTCAGAAGCTCTCAAGACGCACGTGGATTCCCGCTCGTCCAGCCAGCTCGATAACGTCTTCGAGCCGATCCGCGTCAACAATGAAGCCGTCGTAATTTTCACCTCCGGAGTCCAGGTGAAGAAACCGTTTACCGAACTGGGCCAGCCACTGATCAAAGTTATCTAGAACCTGTGGCATGGATGAAGCGTCTTCCCTTACATAGGCGTAGGGCGCCTTCAAGCCACTGGCGCTGACCAAAAAGGGGGCTTGATACTCAAACACGTCATAGCCCTTCCAATCCAGGCTAAGGAGAACGAGGTTTTCAAGTTTTTGTCCCCTTGAGTCATTCAGGAAGCCTTCCGTGAGGGCACTGCAGGGGTCATCTCCCATCGCGTATCTGCGCATAACGCGGCGGACAAGTCTGGCGCCTTCTTTTTCCGCAGTGGTCGCCACCAGCGCCTGGGCGAAGGCTTCGAGGGCTTTTTTCTGGGTGGGGTCGCTGCGCTCGGGCCGCAGCTCTTTCATGATTGCTGAAGCGCTGAGGTTGGTTTCCTCGGGAGGAGGCATGGTAAAGCGTCCACCAAACAACCGATCCAAAATGCCCATGTCTGTCCCTGTATGAGTGTGAGGAAAACCATTGAGTCAAGCGCAACTACCGTTCAACAACTGTCCAGGGAAGATCAAGGCAAGGGCGCTGGGGTCACGGTGTACCTGCCCGGTGGGGTTTTGGCACACACCTGGGGTTTCAGCGGCGTTTCAACGGTGATGTCGGCCTGGGTGGAAAGTTGGCGGACGGCAATCACGCAGCCGGCCTTGAACGTACTGAGTTTTATCACTTGAAGCTTCATTTGGTGGCCGCAACCATACTATGAAGGGGATGTACTCGCCCACTGACAGGCGCATGCACGGCCATCAACTCAGCCACCCATTCGATAAACACGCGCAGCTTCAGGCTGATATGCCGGTTCGGCGGAAAGGCCACGTAAAGCGGCATCGGATCGAGGTTCCAGTCCTCGAACAAGGGCACTAATTCACCCCGGTCCGCGAAAGCTTTCGACATGTACGTGGGCAGCCACAGCACCCCAAGACCGGCCAGGCCGGCGGCGAGGTAGGCGTTGCCATCGTCGACCGCCAGGGCGTAGCGGCCCTTGATCTGCAGGGTTTCAAGGTGCTTGCGCATCGCATAGGGCAAGGGCTTGCCGGTGCGGGCCCAGAGGAAACCGACGATACGGTGGTTGGAGTCTTCCAGTTCCTGTGGGTGAGCGGGCGTACCTACGCGTGCCAGGTAGCTCGGCGCCGCAAAAACGCCGAGGGGAAGGTCGCCTACCCGGCGCGCCATTAGGGATTGATCGGTGAGTTCGCCGCCGCGCACCACACAATCGACGTTCTCATCGATCATGTCGACGATGCGGTCGCTGACGCCCATATCGATCTGGATATCCGGGTACCGGGCGTAAAATGCAGGCAATGCGGGCACGAGGATCATGCTCGCCAGCGGGCTTGGCACATCCACGCGCAGGCGGCCCCTGGGTAGGGTCGCCGCGCCGGACAGGCTGGTCTCGGCGTCGTCCATGTCAGCCAGCAGTTGCAGCACGCGTTCGTAGTACACGGCGCCGTCGGCCGTGACGTTGACTTTGCGCGTGGTGCGGTTAAGCAATTTGACCCGCAGGCGCGCCTCCAACTGCTGCACCAGTTGCGTCACGGTAGTCTTGCTCATGTGCAGGGTCTCGGCGGCCTTGGTGAAGCTGCCGGCTTCCACCACGCGAGCAAATGCCTGCATTGCATCAAAACGGTCCATGACGGCCTCGGCGATCGATTGTTTGGGTTTCACAAACAGTGCTGGCTAAGGTTGCTGGTTTATCGCCCTGGCACAAGCCCCTAGAGTCTGCCCATCGCTAATTGCGGGTCAATTTCGACCCTTTGATGGAGGCTTCCATGACGCAGCGTAATGTGGTTTTTCCGCCTGGACGCCAGGCGCTGTATGAACGCAATCGCTATACACCCGCCGTCAAGTCCAATGGCTTTTTATTCGTGTCGGGGCAGGTCGGCAGCCATGAGGACGGTTCGCCCGAACCCGACCTGGAGGATCAGGTCCGTCTGGCGTTCAACAACCTGAATGCGATCCTGGGCGCTGCCGGTTGCACCTTTGACGATGTGATTGACGTGACGGTGTTTATCGTCGATCCCGAATCCAGGTTCGAGACGATCTGGAAGGTGGTGCCGGAGTTCTGGGGCGAAGCGCCACACCCGACGCTGACTGGCGTAGGGGTTACGTGGCTGTATGGGTACCAGTTTGAGATCAAGGTGATTGCCAAGCTTCCAGACCCGGGCCCCGCGAGCACTTAAGGGGCCGACGAGGTCCGCACTGGCACACACACACCTCAGCAAGTACGGCTAGGCGCAGGCATGTCGGTATAGTTGATCCTATGGTCCAGCGCATATCCCGGAGCTACCAACAGTGTCTGACTTGCCAGGCAACGCCGCCTACACAAAGCGTTTCGACGCTGTACTCGCCTATATCGACGCGAATCTTGAAGGTGACTTGTCGGTGAAGACGCTGAGCCAGGTGGCGCATTTTTCGGCGTTTCACTTCCATCGGCAATTCACCGCGTTCGTGGGCATGCCGGTTGCACGCTATGTGCAACTGATGCGTCTGCGACGTGCGGCGCATGGCTTGTCTTCCCGCGCTGATTATTCGGTGCTGGAGGCGGCGTTGGGTGCGGGTTTCGAAAGTCCCGAGGCCTTTTCCAGGGCGTTCAGGCGGGCGTTCGGCATGGCGCCGAGTGCATTCAGAAAACGACCGAATTGGCAGGTCTGGCGTGCGGTGTTCAGCGTCCCTCATTTTTCCAGGAGCATCATCATGCAGGTACGAATTGTGGAGTTTCATTCAGTCAGGGTTGCAGCCTTCGAGCACCGCGGCGACCCGGGGCTCGTGGATGAAAGCGTGCAGACATTCATCGCGTGGCGCATGCAGAGCGGACAGTCGCCGGTGGCTTCGAGTCGCAGCTTTGGTATTCCTTTCGGCAATCCTGATACGACCCCGGCCGACGAGTTCCGGTTTGCCATTTGCGGCGAGATTGACGAGGTGCTGGCAGCGAATGAGTTCGGCATCACTGAACGCGTCATCCCGGGCGGGCGCTGTGTAGTGGTGCGTCATGTGGGTTCGCCGGATCACATCGCAGAGTCGATCTATCCGATCTATCGCGACTGGCTCCCTGGCAGCGGCGAGGAACTTCGAGACCAGCCCTTGTTTTTCGAGTACCTGAGCATCTCCCCCGAGACACCGCAGGATCAATGGCAGACCGATATTTATGTGCCGTTGCAGTAGCGGCGCTCGCCAGCCTGCGGGAGCGCAATTGCGCTTCCACGCCTGGCGTTGCAGCCAGCGCCGCTACGGTTGAGCGGTCCACACCGCCAGTTCATAACCATCCGGATCAATGAAGTGAAACCTGCTCCCGCCAGGGAACGAAAAGGTTTCCCGGCTGATCACGGCGCCGATGGATTTGAGCCGCTGCTGCGTGCCTTCAAGATCATCCGCGTACAGGATCACCAACGGGCCACCCGGTCGAACGGGCTCCCCGGTAGTGAAGCCGCCGGTCAGTCGCCCATCGCTGAACTCGGTGTAGGTGGGGCCGTAATCGACGAATTCCCAGCCGAAAACCGCGCCGTAAAAGGCTTTGCTGCGGGCGATGTCACCCACGTTGAACTCGATATTGTCGATCTGTCGGTCTTGACCGCGAACGCTCATGGTTGCCTCCTTGGCGGATGGTTGAGGTGCGAGTGTAGCGGTTTACGCCCAGGACTGGGTTACCATGCCGCCGCGAAATTCCCGCCGAACCCTCTGGCTACTTATGTCCTCCAACGCGCTGTACACCGACCTGTCCATCTACTACGACCTGATGTGCGCCGACATTGACTACCGCGCGCAAAGCCACAGCGTGCGCCGCCTGCACCAATTGTTCGGCAATGACGGGCGCCGCCATCTGGACCTTGCCTGTGGCACCGGGCCCCATGTGCGCCACTTCCTCGACTTCGGCTACCGCAGCGCCGGCCTGGACATCAGCCAACCGATGCTGGACCTCGCCCAACTGCGCTGCCCCGAAGCACAGTTCAGCCGCCAGGACATGGCCGGTTTCCAGGTGGACGAACCGCAAGACCTGATCACCTGCTTCCTGTACTCGACCCATTACAACCCCGGGCTGGCCCAACTGCGCGCCTGCTTCGCCAGCGTGCACGGCGCACTCGCAGACAACGGCGTGTTCTGCTTCAACGCGGTGGACAAGCTGCATATCGACAACCGCTTGCTCGTACGCCATAGCGTCGAGTTTGAAGGCAGCCACTTCACCTTCGGGTCCGGCTGGTATTACAGCGGAGAAGGGCAGCAGCAGGCGCTGCGCCTGAGCATCGAGAAGACCACGGCGGGGGTGACGGAGGCTTGGCAGGATGAGCATGCCATGGTGGCGCTGAGTTTCACTGAGTTGCAGGCACTGTTACAGCCGCACTTCGAGGTGCAGGTGTTCGAGCATGACTATGAGCGGATCACGCCCTGGGAGGGCGTGACCGGGAATGCGTTGTTTGTGTGTGTGAAGCGTTAATGAACTATCGCTCCTTCATATGCCTGAAAAAGACCCAGGCAGATCAACCATCGCCTCCTCCTCCGCAAGCAATCAGTTCAATAAGCCCCATTTGGTACCACTTATTCTGGCAACTCCATCCATGTTCAAAAGTAAAGGCGCTGGCCGTGCCGCTGAACGCAAGACCTGCTGAGAGAGCCAATGCTATTGCGATGGTCGAACGTACTTTCTTCATATTGTCTTTCATGGAAACTCCCTCTATCACTTGGTCGCTGTGTGGCCCGAGTCGGTCAAGGTGGCACGGTTGTCAAAACTAACCGCCCGTCCTTCGGCTGGGACACTCCTTACGCTTAATTGAACTGCATCCAAATTAAGGCAGCGGAGGACCGGTCAGCGCTGAAACAACGTTGATTCAGCGAGGCACGTTCCCCAGGTGCATTGGATAGCGGGTAGCGAGCGACATCAATACGACAAGTGACCTATGACCTCGCCGCAAACCGACAGGCGAATGGCAGGCCGCGCTAATGATAGGCGTGCATTCCACACACCGTCGCACCCGGTTATGTCCGGGCATGGACATCCTCCAGCTAACCCATTTCCCTGGCGAAATGCTTGGTCAGTTCGAGCAAGGTCGTTCGCAATTCAGGCGGACGCACGGGCTTGGACAGGATGGAGATATTCATGTGGATCAATGTGCTGCGGATACGCTCGATTTCATGACCGGTCATGATCATGGCCGGTACTTCCCAACCACGCTGTTCGCGAATCGCAGCGATACACTCGGAGCCTGAAATCCTAGGGCCCAGGTCGAAGTCGGCAATGATGATGTCGCATTCCGTGGTCACGTTCAGTCCATCGCTATGACTTTCTACCTCGCATCCCCATTTTTCCAGCAAGGCCGAGGTCGCCATCAGTACGTTGGAATCGTCTTCCACCAGGCATACCCGCAGTCCCTGCAGACGGCTTTGCGTGGCCGCTGGCCGTTGTGTCTCGGTGCCTGGCGCGACGCTTTCCAGGCGTTGGATAGTGGCGCGGGTGCCTTGGCCGAGTCGGGAGTCCAACTGGATATCCAGATTGAGCAACTGGCTGATGCGCTTGACGATGGACAAGCCCAACCCCAGGCCCTCGACATCCTTGTCGCGTGCGTGGCGTACCCGGTAAAACTCCTTGAATACGTCCGGTAAATGTTCAGCGGCGATGCCGCGTCCCTTGTCGTAGATGACAATGGCCAAGTCCTTGCCTCTGGGACGCACACCGATCAAGACAGGTTGGCCGGACGCATACTTGAGCGTATTTGACACCAGATTCTGCACCATGGTGGTCAACAGCCCCGCATTGACATTCACCCAGTGCTCGCAAGGGCGCAGGCGCAGTTGAACCCCGGCCCAGCGCGCGGCCTCGGTGTTCTGTTTGACGACATCCCGCAGCAGCGCCCCCAGGTTCACCGGTTCCGCTTGCGGTTCCAGCTTTCCGTTGTCGAGGGTGTAGATATCCAGGATCGAACGGAACAGTTGAGAGACGGTATGCAGCGAGCGGTCGATGTTGTCCACCAGTCGCAGTTCTTCGCCGCCCAGATTCGCGTCACGCAGGCATGCGGTGAACAGGCCGATGGAGTGGATGGGCTGGCGCAGGTCGTGGCTGGCCTGGGCCAGAAAGCGTGATTTTTCCTGATTGGCGGCGATTGCCTCTTCCGATGCGATACGCGTGCGTTTGAGCAGAATGTGCGCATAGGCCGGCACGACGATGGTGGTCACGATCAGCATCAGGAACATGTAGGGCTGTGCGCGCCAGAAAGGGGTAAGCATGAAGATCATGACCAGCATGCTCAGCGCGATGAGTGTCGCGGCGGTCAAGTAGCGCGAGCCAAAGCGCATGCCATTGCCCAATGTGACCCAGAGCAGCGCGGCATAAACCGGCAACGCCCCCTCTCCACCCACGATCATGGCGAAAGCGATGCCGGTATAGTCATGGGCCATGGCGAACAATCGGCGCCAGAAGAAGTGCCCTGGCCAGCGCTTGATCGCCATGCGCAGGGGGACTGCCACGCTGATGAAAAACGCCATGTACCACATGATCGGTACATAGGTGGCGAAGTCACTTGAAGGAAGGAGGGCCACCACAAGGATGTACAGCGAAGCACAGGTGCTGACCGTCAACCGCAACGTGGCCTGGTCCAGTTCACTGTTCTTTTCCGTCATGTTCATTGCGATTCTCCAGGGTAAGAAGTCGCTTAAAAGTTGAAACCTGGCGTTACAGTTTGCGTTACGATGCGCCGGACCTGAGGTGAGATGGACCTTGACATGACGCACAGAATCATAGTGGCAGATGACCATCCTCTGTTTCGCGAAGGTATGCTGAGAACCATAGAACGGCTTATGCCGACAGCGATGATAGAGCAGGCGGGCAATCTGGATGAAGTACTGGCGCTGGCGCGTACGGGCGCAGAAGTTGATTCGTTGATTCTGGACCTGCGCTTTCCCGGTATCACGTCTATGCAGGTCATAGGCCAGCTGCGCAACGAGTTCAAGCGCACCTCGATCATTGTGGTGTCGATGGTCGATGACCTGGACATTATTTCCCAGGTCATCGCCCAAGGCGCTGATGGCTTTATCGGCAAAAACGTTGATCCGGCAGGCATTGCCGAAGCCATCCTGGCGATTCGGGAAGGGGAAGTCGTGGTGAAGTACAACCCCGAAAACCCCCTTCTGGACCCAAGCCTTGCCTCACTCACCGCCCGCCAACGGCAAGTGCTCGGCCTGGTTGCAGCGGGCAAGACCAATAAGGAAATAGCCAAGCAACTGGGTATCTCCCCGTTCACCGTACGCATCCATGTTTCCACTCTGCTTAAGTCCCTGGGGGTGCCCACCCGTGCGGCGGCGGCGGCTCAATTCAGTAACTTTCCCGGTGCCAGTGGGTGGCCGGGCAAGCTCGATACTTGAATCAAGACGGTGCAATGAACATTAGAGCGTGGGTTGGGGCACGGGGGTGTTACCGGGGATCAACTTGGCGCCTTTAGGCCTTTTTGGACAGTCGCCAGATGAATACCAGCGGGTCACCACGCCCTTTTCAATCATGAACCGCTGTTCGCAACGGGCGTAATCAGGCACATAACCCCATTCCATCGAACGACTGCCGTTTGTAAGCCATACGTAGTCGTAGCCGATGATTCTCGAGTTGCCATCACTGAGGCCGTGGCTGTTTTTTGGCGCCCCCCATGACGTCACCAACTCATCTTCGGATGCACCTACCCATGAAGCAGTAATGTCCGATGTCGTTTGATAACGCTGGTTCATAACCAGATTACTCAAGGGAGAACCCGCACACCCGGACAGCATCAGAATGGATAAGACGGTGGTCCATGATTTCATATTTCGACTCCATTCAGGCGGATTCAATAATCCGACATTACATCAACTGGCGAGCAATTTATTACATTAATTCAAGCCGTTAATGTCCATCTAGCTATGCTAGACAAGTTCCTATTGGCCGCCTATAGCACACTTGTACTATAGCGTCAGCTCACGCGCGCCCATAAGCTGTACACGCTCGAAAAAGTCTTAAAGGCTTTGAGCCAGAGCGCACACCGGAACGCACTTGAACTTCAACGTCGAGGTGTTCCAGTGTGTTTGCCCGCCTGTCAATTCAAAGGCTCGATTAGTTGCACTACGCTGTGTCAACTTCACCGTGCATCCGGTCGAAATGGAATGGTATTAAACACAACTCAAGGTAAGTCTATGTGCTTAAGATATGGAAAACTAATTAGAATCGGATTCGCTCTGTGCTTACTGACCGCCGGCTTGGGAGGCTGTGCTAACACTGGGGATTTGATGAATTCCTTAAATCCTGGAGCACAAAAGTACGATGTTGCTTACCTGAAGAAAACCATCATCCCGGGAAAAACTACCAAGAGTCAGGTGACACAATTGTTCGGCGCTCCAGCCGAAGAGGAACTTGATTCAACGAGCAGAAGCAACGGGTCCAACTGGACCTATGATAAAAACCAGGAGGGTCTGGAAAAGTACATGACCCTGGCCCACAAATATGTCTCGACCGAGACAAGCCTGAAGATGTACGACGCCTCGTCGCAAGTGTCCAAGGCTCAAGGTGTCGCCAATGATGTCGGCAGTGTGACGGGCACGAAAAAAGCTCAAAGCCAGACCCAGGGAACGAGGTTGATAATTTACTTCGTGGATGACGTGGTGGATTACTACAGGCTTTACTGACACGTTCCACTTCTGATACGACACGCCGTGTCGTTTGATGCCTTAACACGCCAACCTACGCCTTATTGTTCTCAAGGGGGCGGCATCCAGCGATGCATCCCCCATGGTCCATGAGGTTGAACGCGTGGAAAAGAACAGCGAACTCAATCAGGCCACGTTACGCCTGATCGTTAGCGCCTGTGCGTTGCTGTACATCATCGTACTGAGCGGGTTGCGCCCCAGTGATACCACAGCCTACACGCCCATCATTGTGTATATCTCGACATTCATCGTGGTGTCGATATTCCTGCGCATGGCGATCAAGCGCTGGCCAGGACACTTTTTTGGCGGCGCTTGCTCTCCATGCTTCATGACTACACCGGTATCGCTTTCGCCATGGCGCTGGGAGGCGAAGGTGCATTGCCTATCTATGCTGCGCTGCTCTGGGTGACCCTGGGTAATGGCATGCGTTTCGGCTCACACTATCTGGCCCTGGCCAGCCACGACCTGCGCCAGCCCATCCACTCCATCGGCCTGTTCACCGCGTGCCTGCGTGACGCGAATCTGGGCGGTGAAGAATTGCGACTGGTGGACAACATCGACCGCTCGCTGCATACCGTCTCTCAACTGTTCCGTTCGATTTCGGATATCTACACCCTCGATAACGGAAAGCTGGAACCGCAAGCGGAGCCGGTGAACCTGGGCGCGCTGCTGCAGGAGGTTGTCAAACAGAACATCGAGGCCACCCGCTGGGCCGGGGTTGAGCTGCGCCTGCACCCTTGTCGGCATTGGGTGAACGTCAATGGGGGGCTATTGACCACCATGGTGCAAAACCTGGTGTCCAATGCGATCAAGTACGCATCGGGGGAGCCCGTGCTGATCGGTGTCAGACGCCAGGCAAAGGGCTTGGCCGTGGTTGTTTACGATAAGGGCTGCGGTATCGCCGCTGAACATTTGCCGGACGTATTCAAAGAGTTTTACCGGGTGCGCCACGCACGCGACAAGATGTTGAGGGCCTGGGGTTGGGCTTGTCCATCGTCAAGCGCATCAGCCAGTTGCTCAATGTCGATGTTCATCACCGGGCACGAAATCGAGCGCATCCGTCAATCACTGCATGCATTTAATATCTCGGTACTGGCAAAACCCGTGCGACCGCCGGAACTGCGTAACGTGTTGCTTGAACAGGTCAAGTCAATGAAGTGTGAGTTACCCTTAGATCCATTACGGGACTAGCAGGTGTAGCGCCCTGCGAAACGCGCGGCGGCTACTGCTCTGTTGGGTACGTTCAGGGCACGTATCAGCGAAGACACGTGAATACGCACGGTATAGGGAGAGATTTCCAGTTCAGCGGCAATTTCCTTGTTGGTTTTACCTTGTGCGATCAAATTCCAGACTTCCCGCTGCCGCGACGTCAGTTTGCCCATCGCGTGATCACTTTCAAATGATGGTGATTCGGTCGGTTCGTATTTGACCACTACTTGGCCATTACGAATATCGTGGATGGCGTTACGTACCTCTTCGGCTGAAATGTTCTTGCCAATAAACCCTTTGGCGCCAGCCTCCATTACTCGCGTAATGATCATGCTGTCATCGACTGTCGAAACAACAACGACTGCAGTAGTGCCTCTTTCCCCGCACAGTTTTGCAAGCTCTTTCAAGGAGCAAAGTCCTGGCAAATATACTTCGATAAAGAGCATGGCGACAGGTTGCCAGCGATCCAGGAGAACCCAGACTTCCTCCAGGTTTCCTGCCTGTTTTATTTTTGCTCCAGGTATTAAGCACTCCAGTAATCCTGTCATGCCCTCTCGATAAAGTGGGTGTTCGTCCGCCACCACAATTCGGCAACTCATATCAGCAAGCACAACCCGTCCAGATCAATGAAAACACGCTTTGATCATGTCCGACTCATGCAACTTATGATATAGAACAGCTGAACTAGTACACCTGTACTAGTTACTAAAAGCCATTAAGCAATTAAGTGTATTTTGGTCGATACAACTGCGGCACAAACAGCGTGCTTGAACCCGTTGCCAGGAAGGGCAGTGCTATCCTCCTTCTCATCGCCTGGGCATAAAGATACCTAGTTGGCTCGAGTCTCATATCGCATCTTGACCACTTCAACGAGCCGCTCCTGTCCACCATTCGTGCCGGAGAGACTGGCCGACCTGATTGATTGCCCACGGTAGGGCCCTTCGGCAGCAAACCAATTCTGCACCACGACCTTCTGGGTCGGTTGTTGACCGGACGTTGATCCAGTGGAAATTTCATTGGTGAAGCGACAGGTTTCGAACGTCCCGAGTGCTGTCTTGATCGTCTCGCGGCCGTTGTAGGTCAGCTTTTCTGATACCTCAAACTCAAGCGTGTTGCCGCCGCTGACGACCTGGTTCTTGTAACTGACGGCGACTGTCTGCCCGGGTTGTAAATCCAGCGGCGTGGTGGGAGGAGGGGTATAAAGAGTAGTGGTCAACGAAGGCCCGGCACCGTGCCGATCACCATAGCGAATCAACTGGCCGTCCTTGATTTGCGCAAAGGTGGTCGTTAAATACACCGGCGAATTGCCTATGAACGTGGTGTGTAATGACGCCACTGGGTTGGCCCCTGCGAAGTCTTCATGGCCCAGCGTTTCGGTTTTACCACGATTGGTTACGGCAGAGGTGTTGTCGCGACTTTCAGACTCCACAACGGTGCCGGCCTGGAAATCCGCTTCATTGGTACACGGTGCCGAGGAGGCTGTTGCACCAACGGCTGCCTCGGTCCAAGTAGCGCTGGTGGTTAACAGCGAGATCAAGGCCATCGCCAGCGCAGCGTTCATTTCAATTTTTCTGGTGGTTATAGGTTTCAAAAAAAGCATCCCTGTTCAATACGATCGGCAGCGTCGAATAGCGTAAAAAAAGACGTATTAGAGCGCGAACAACTGTGATCCAGCGCTAAAGCGCGATGCAATAGGGCAGCTGTGCTATTGAGTTATCTCGATAGCCCCGGTTTTATAAGCAGCCAACGACAGCAGCACCCTTTATCCGCTCGACCATCACCAAGGCAAGGTCTGGTCAGCCCATATCGACGCCGCGCAGGACAAGGCGTTCTCCGACCTGGAATTGCAGCGCAACCTCGAGTCCGTCGTGTCCTCGTTGGGCGGCAGCAAGATCTTCGATGGCAGGATTCCGGAAGACCCTGACCAGAAGATCAAAGAATGGCCGTGGGACTTCGCGCTCAAATACAACAGTGGCCTGGGGGACATTTGGAATAACGCCGCGCAGGTGTTTGTTATCCATCGCGCCGACCGCGATATCTGGATTCATTTGTGCAGCTACGCGTTCGGCGGCGGCCTGCTAATTGCCGAAACCAAACCGTTGCAAATAACTGCCAGCCTGTTGCCGGCCAGTGAACTGAAAGCGCAGATAGATAAAACCGGCAAGGTGGCATCGCACATCAACTTTGCGACTGACCAGACCCGCATCCTTCCGGGTTCACAGCCACAGATCGAGCAAGTGTTGTTGTTACTCAAGCAAAATACATCGTTGAAACTGGCCATTAACGGCTACACCGATCACAGCGGTGATCCCGCGCACAACAAGACACTGTCATACGGCTGCGCCAAGGCCGTTGAGGCCGCCATCACCGCCAAGGGCATCGACGCGGCGAGGTTATCTGCGGCCGGATTTGGCGAGGCTGACCCGGTGGCCGACAACGCCACCGAGGCAGGCAAAGCTGAAAACCGCAGGGTCGAGCTGGTGAAGCAAGACTAAGCGAACGTTCAGGACCTGCGGCGGCCCGGGTCATCAAGACGAGCCCCGTGATGGCTTCCGGCTGATTGCGAGCCCCAAACTATCAGGGGTGAAACCGCCTCCCCAACGCATCCAACCGCACCGCAATCGGCGGCAACTGCTCGCTGCTCCTGGCCAGCATCTCCACCTCGTCAGCGGTGTTTTGAGCAATGCTCTGCACCGACTGCAACCGCCCCACAATCTCCAGGTTCGCCGAGGTCTGCTCGCGGGTAGTCATCACAATCCGCCCGTTCAACTCGTCGATCTGGGTAATGTCGTTACCCACCGCTTGCAGCATTTCCACTGCCAGTTGACTGTCCTCCACACACCGTTCCACGCCCTGGCGGCTGTCGTGCATGGCTTCCACGGCCTGGCGGCTGCCTTGCTGCAGGCCCTCGATGATGGTTTTGATTTCCTGGGTGGACACGGCGGTGCGTTGCGCCAGGCTGCGCACTTCGTCGGCGACGACCGCGAAGCCGCGGCCTTGTTCGCCAGCGCGGGCGGCTTCGATGGCGGCGTTGAGGGCGAGGAGGTTGGTCTGGTTGGCGATGCTGCTGATGACTTCGAGCACGGAGCCGATTTGCTCGGTTTGCGTGGCCAGGCCTTGGACGGTCTGGTTGGTGCCTTCCAGGCGTGAGGCGAGTTGGGTGATTTCGTGCTGGGCGCGGCCGACGCTTTCCTGGCCGCACAGGATTTGTTTGCTGGCTTTGCCGGCGTGTTCCACCGCTTGTTCGACATGCACGGCGATGTGGCCCATGGCGTCTTCCATACGTTTCATCGAGCCGGTCATCTGGGTGATTTCCGCCAGTTGGTGCCGCGCACCTTTTTCCAGGGTGCCGCTGGCGCTGGCCAGTTCCTGGCCCAGTTGGCCCAAGCCATGGGAGTCGCGGGCGACACCGTCGATCAGGTGGGTGAGTTGCTGCAGGAAGTGCTCGAAACGCCTTGCAAGGGACACGCGTACCTTGCCTTCACCCTGAGTGCTTTCTCCGGTGAACTGGGACGTGACGGCGAGCATCTTCTCGAGCATTTCCTGGCTCTCGACGGCTTCGGCCTGGCTGTGTACAGCGAGGTAGAGCAGGGCGACGGTTTCCATCACCACGTAGAAGGCGTGGACAAACACCATGGTCCAACCGCCGTGATGCGCCATCACAAACACCGGGAAGCCTTGATGTTGCAAGGCGTGGAACACCACGTGGTGCACGGCAATGGTGAGCGCCGCCACCAGGATCGGCAGCCAGTCTCGATAGAACGTCAGCACTGCCAGCAGCGCGAAAATCCCGAAATGCGCTTCGATCACGCCTTGTGCCTGGTTGATCTGCAGCGCTGCCATCACCATCAGGCCAGCGCCCAAGGCACAACGCATCACACGGGTGCCGCTGATGGCTCGATAGAGCGCGGAGAGCACCACGCTGGTGCCACCACCCACGACTATGGCCTGGAGCAACGTGTCGTGCCAGAACGCCAGGCCGAGGGAGAACAGGAACATCAGCCAGATAAGTGCCAGCATGATGCGGTCGGCCTTGCGGTAGTGCTCCAGGAAACGTGCGCGTGCGAGCATTCACTCTTACTCCATGTGGTCTGGCCAGGATCAAAGCATGCGGCGTGCCACTACGGCCCGCGTTCAGGCACTTGCGGGTGCAGGGAAACCAAAAAGCTTATCGGCTTTGGGGGAGGGGACTTTAAGCGCGAGTGCGTTCAGAGGGGGCAGACGACATTCCTGGTGACAAGCGGGGGGGCAATGTGGGAGGGGGCTTGCTCCCGATAGCGGTAGCACAGTCACAGCATCATTGACTGACCCACCGCTATCGGGAGCAAGCCCCCTCCCACATGAGGGCCCCCGTTCGCCACGGGGAAAGAGTTCGCTGAGCGGCTATCCGAGCGGGCAGCCGAGGACGCGAGGTGGATCAGAAGCTGTACTTGGCCGTCAGCATCATGTTGCGTGGGGTGCCGTAGGCGTCGCCGCCGTAGCTCACGGAGTTGGCGATGGTGGAGTAATAGCGGCGGTCGAAGATGTTGTTGGCGTTGAGCTGCAGGTCGAGGTGGTCGTTGACCTTGTAGCCGGCCATCAGGTCGGTGACGGCGTAGGCGCCCTGTTGGAGGCGGTAGGTGCTGCCATCCGCCAGTTTGACGTCGTTGTACATGCGACTCTGCCAAGAGATGTTGCCGCCCACGCGCAGTTTTTCCAGCGGGCCTTGGAAGTTGTAGCGGGTGGTCAGCTTGAACAGGTGCTCCGGAATGTCCGTGTCGTACTGCTTGTTGACCTTCTGTGGGTTGGCCTCGTCCTTGATGGTGTGGGTGCGGGCGTAGGTGTAGCCACCGCCGACCTGCCAGTTTTCGGTCAGCGCGCCTTGCAGTTCGAAGTCGATACCCTGGCTGCGAATCTCGCCGGAGGCTTCATAGCATTCCGTCTGTGGGCAGTTTTGCACGGTCACTTGCGTGGCGCGGTTTTCTTGGTCGACACGGAACAGCGCCACGCTCGCATTCAGCGCGCCACCCAGGTATTCGCCCTTGATGCCGACCTCGTAGTTCTTACCGACAATAGGTTTGACCGGGGTGCCGGAGGTGTCCTTGGAACTCTGCGGCGTGAAGATGTCGCTGTAGCTGACGTAGACCGAATGTTGGTCGTCCAGCTCGTAGATCAGCCCCGCATAGCGCGTGAGGTTGCGCGTGACCTTGTAGTCGCCGGTGTTGCTGCCATGGGCGTCGTAGTCATACCAGTCCAGGCGCCCGCCGAGGATCAGCTTCAACGGGTCCGCCAGGCTCAGGCGCGTGGTCACGTAGACACCGTCCTGGGTGGTGACCTCACGGTCGTTGGTGGTGTGGACGAAGTCCGGTTTGCCCGCGGTGAGGGGCCAGTTGGTGTCGTAGGGGCTGTAGTTATGGGTGGTCATGTCGTAGATGCGTCGGCTGGCACCCACCACCAGTTCATGGGTACGTCCGAATGCCTGGAACGGGCCGCTGGCAAAGGCGTCGACGCCAGCCTGGTTTTCGTCGTAAGCGGCCTGGTAGACCGTCCGCGCCAGGGTGTTGTTGACCCAGCGCGACTGATAAGAGCCGGAAAATAACGCGTTCTGTTCGGCGTAGTTGGCGTTGACCTGAAGCTTCCAGTCATAGGCCAGGCGTTGGCGCAGTTCGGCGAATACCGTGTTGATTTCCTGGTCCTTGTTCTCCCAGTCGGTACCGGGGTTGTAGGAGCGTGGCAGGTCGAGGTGATGGCCGTCCTGGCCGATCATCGACGAGCCCCAGAAGTAGTTGGTCTTGTCCTTCTGGTTCGAGAAGCCGAGGGTGAGGGTGGTGTCTTCGCTCAGGTCGGCTTCGGTGACGGCATAGAACAGGCCGTGATAGGACTCGGCGTTGTCGATGAAACTGTTGGCGTCGCGGTAGGAGGTGACCACCCGGCCGCGCCAGGTGCCGCTGTCATTGAGCGGGCTGGAGGCGTCGAGCTCGCCACGGTAGTCATCCCAGCTGCCGGCGGCGCCGGTGAGGGTGACTTTCTGTTCGTCCAGCGGCCGCTTGCGGACCAGGTTGATGGCCGCCGAAGGGTTGCCCGCACCGGTCACCAGGCCGGTGGCGCCACGCACTACCTCGACACGGTCGAACATCGCCAGGTTCGGCTGGGCGCCTACGGAAACGCCGTTGTAGCCGCTGGGGATGCCGTCGTACATCAGGTTGTCGATGTCGAAACCGCGTGAGGTATAGGACTGCCGGCCTGGGCCGTTGGAATAATTGAGGAACAACCCAGGCGTGGCGTTGACCACGTCGTTGATGCTGGTCATCGCCTGGTCATCCATGCGCTGGCGTGTGATGACGGTGACGGCCTGCGGGGTTTCACGCAAGGTGAGGGGCAGTTTGGTCGCGGTTTTCATCGCGCCGGTGGTGTAGGACTGCGTGCCCTCGGTGGTTTCGCCCAATTGCTGCTCGCCGGAGATCTGGGTAGCGCCCAGTTCCAAGGTGGTTGTCGGCGTTTCAGCATCGGCCGCGAAGGCCGCGTGCGAGGTGGCAAGACACACCGCCAAAGCGATCAGAGTGAGTGTAAAACCTTTACCGCCGTGTTGTTGCACTGACATGGAACGGACTCTCCCCTAAGTGCCGTCCTTGGCGAATAATAAATCTGTTGATAATTATTCGCATTATTGTGCCGCAATGACTTGAAGTAAAAAAGCCTTTGGGGAGAATTAGTTAACGAATTTTTCACATGCCGAGGGCAGGCTTTTAGCCATCACCTGCCGTGTTCAATGTCTTCTTTAGCGCGTTCAATCGCGTTTTGGAATCGCCACCCGACTCGTCGCCTTCACCTCGCGCAATGCCAGGCTCGACTGGATCGACGCAATCCCCAGCTGCCGCCGCAGCACGCTCTCGACAAACTCGCTGTAGCTGTCCAGATCCTCCGCCAATACCTGCAACAGATAGTCCGCATCGCCAGTGATCTTGTGGCAAGACAGCACCTGAGGCAGCTCTTTGATCACCGCTTCAAACGCATCCGGCGCATGGTCGGTGTGGATCGCAAAACGCACGTGTACAAACGCCATGATGTCCAGGCCGAGCAGCTTGCGATCCAGGTTGGCCTGGTAGTCCTTGATCACGCCTTCTTCTTCCAGGCGTTTGCGCCGGCGCCAGCAGGGGGTGAGGCTCAGGGACAGACGCTCGCTCAGTTGGGCGTTGGAAATACTCGCGTCTTCCTGCAGCAGGGCGAGGATGGCGAGATCGGTGTCGTCAAGAACGACCTGTTTGGTTTTATTTTTCATATTTGGCTATCGCGTGGGTAAAAACACCCGATAAAGCTATCAGCGTCAGAAGTAAAAGCAAAGAAAGCCCTGCGCTGCCAGAACAAAATAGACCCTGTCTTTTACTGGCGGATGTATCCAAATGCTGACTGTTTTTAGTGATGACCACCGTTTGCACCACGGCACCGAACTCAAGGACGGCGTGCTCAAGCCCTCATTCGAACAACCCAGCCGCGCCGACACCGTGCGTGACCGCGTCCGACACGTTGGGCTGGGCGATATCATCGTGCCGCGCAGCTTTGAGCGTGCCTGTTACGTCAACGCCCACAGCGAACGCTACGTCAGCTTCCTCGAAACCGCCTGGGCCGAATGGACCGCCATCGGCCGCAGCCATGACGCGCTGCCGCTGGTATGGCCGGTGCGCGACCTGGCCAATCAACAGGTGCCGGACTTTATCGACGGCAAGCTGGGCTTTTTCGCCATGGACGCCGGCTCGCCGATCACCGCCACCACCTGGCACGCCGTCAAGACCAGCGCAGATATTGCGCTCACCGGCCTCGCGCTGATCGACGAAGGCCACAACAGCGCCTTCGCCCTGTGCCGCCCACCGGGGCACCATGCGGCCCGCGAATACATGGGCGGCTATTGCTACCTCAACAACGCCGCGATTGCCGCGCAACAGGCCATCACCCAAGGCGCCAAGCGCGTCGCGGTACTGGATGTGGATTTCCACCACGGTAACGGTACGCAGAATATTTTCTACGACCGCCCGGATGTGCTGTTCATCTCCCTGCACGGCGAGCCTTCGGTGTCCTATCCGTATTTTTCCGGCGCCGCCAGCGAACGCGGCGCAGGTGCCGGGGAGGGCTTCAACCTTAATTACCCTTTGCCGAAAAACACCACGTGGGGTCAGTACAAAACCGCGCTGATCCACGCTTGCCAGCAACTGAAACACTTCGCCCCCGACGTGCTGGTGATCTCCCTCGGCGTCGACACCTTCAAGGACGACCCCATCAGCCACTTCCTGCTCGACAGCCAGGACTTCCTCAGCATGGGCGAGCTCATCGCCAGCGTCGGCGTCCCGACACTGTTCGTGATGGAAGGCGGCTACATGGTCGATGAGATCGGCATCAATGCCGTCAACGTCCTGCACGGCTTCGAAAGCAAGACCGCCTGAGCCAATAACAACACGCGCTCGATTCTTTTTTCTGCCAAAACTCAAAAACATAACAAGAGGTTTTGTGATGAAAACAACCACGTCCGGGCTTTGTGAAAAGCCTGCATTGCAACGCACCCTGAGCAACCGCCATATCCAGTTGATGGCCATGGGCGGTGCGATCGGCACCGGCCTGTTCATGGGCTCCGGCAAGATCATCGCGTTGTCCGGTACCTCGATCATCCTGATCTACATGATCATCGGGCTGTTCGTGTATTTCGTGATGCGCGCCATGGGTGAGCTGCTGCTGTCCAACCTCAACTTCAAGAGCTTCGCCGACTTTGCCGGCGCTTACCTGGGGCCGCGTGCGGCGTTCTTTCTCGGCTGGTCGTACTGGCTGAGCTGGAGCGTGGCGGTGGTGGGGGATGCGGTGGTGGTCGGCGGGTTTTTCCAGTACTGGTTCCCGCATGTGCCGGCGTGGATCCCGGCGGTGGGCATGCTGCTGACGCTGTTCGCGTTGAACGTGCTGACGGTAAAACTGTTCGGTGAAGTGGAGTTCTGGTTCGCGATCATCAAGATCATCGCGGTGCTGACCCTGATCGGTGTGAGTGTGGTGCTGATTGCCAGCTCGTTTGTCTCGCCCACTGGCGTCACGGCGTCCTTGAGCCACCTGCTGGATAAACAGGCGGCGTTTCCCAATGGCCTGTTCGGCTTTTTCGCCGGGTTCCAGATGGCGATCTTTTCCTTTGCCGGCACCGAACTGATCGGCACCGCAGCGGCTGAAACCCGTGCGCCGGAGAAGACCTTGCCCAAGGCGATCAACTCGATACCGCTGCGCATCATCTTGTTCTACGTGCTGGCCCTGGCGTGCATCATTGCGGTGACGTCGTGGCAACAGGTGTCGCCGAGCAAAAGTCCGTTCGTTGAGTTGTTTTTGGTAGCAGGCTTTCCGGCTGCGGCGGGGATCGTCAATTTCGTGGTGCTGACCTCGGCGGCATCGTCGGCCAACAGTGGAGTGTTTTCCGCCAGCCGCATGTTATTCGGCCTGGCAGACCTGGGGGACGCACCGGGTATCTTCGGTCGGCTGTCGAAAAGCAGCGTGCCGTTTATCAGCCTGGCATTTACCACGTTTTTGATGCTGCTCGGCCTGGCGCTGCTGTTTGTGGTGCCGGAGGTGATGACTGCCTTCACGATTGTGTCGACGGTGTCGGCGATCCTGGTGATTTTCACCTGGTCGACCATCCTCGCGTCCTATATCGCCTATCGCAAAAAACGCCCGGACCTGCACGCCAAATCCCTCTACAAGATGCCCGGCGGTGTGCCGATGGCCTGGTTTTCCCTGGCGTTCCTGGCCTTCGTGTTGTGCCTGCTGGCGTTGCGGCCGGATACACGCTTGGCGCTATGCGTGATGCCGGCCTGGTTTATCTGGCTGGGCATTGCCTTTCAGTTTTCACGCTTCAAGGCGGCCGGGGTGGTCAATCCCGGTCATAGGTGATTAGAACTCCATTCTCAGGCCGACCGTGCCCTGGCGGCCGTTGAAGGTGTTGCTGTCCAGGTTGCGGTTGTAGCCCACCTCGGCGTACAGGCTGATGCCCGTGGCTACCTTCAGCGTGGCGCCGGCGCTCAGGTCCAGGGTGGTGGACTTCTGCTCAGTGTCAATTGCTGTCACGTCGTTGAAGGTGACGGTGTTCTGCCCGGCACTGGTGTGCCAGACATTCGCCCGTACATAGGGTTGAAGCGGCACGCTGCGGACCTGATAGTCACCGCGCAGGCGTACACCCAAGCGGCTGGTGACGGTGGTGTCGGCGTCATAGGAGACGTCAGAGATCCCGTCGTTTTGCTTATCCAGTTTGGTCTTGCCGACGATCAGTTGCGCCTGGGGTTCAACCACCCAGTTACCCATCCCGGCAAACGGCCAGCCGACTTCGGCGGACGCCGTGACATTGTGCCCCCGGGTGTCCATCTTCACGCCACGATCCGACTCGTTATTGCCGTCGAAGCGGGTGCCCATCAAGACCAGGTCGAGGTAGGCCTGGTTGGCCCTGATCAGTGTCCAGTAAACCCCCAGGCTGTCCCCGCGCAAGGTGGTCTTGCCGGCGTCCTTGTCCTGCCAGCCACCGTTGAAGCCTTTGATATTGCCTTTGAGGGTGCTGTGGCCGACGAAGAACCCGCTGCGTTGGGTCAGGCCATTGTCGTAGGTGCTGGCGTACAGGTCGCTACCCACTTGGAAGCCGGTCACCGAACTGTCGAGCGACGGGCTGACCGTCCCGGTAAAACTCTGGCGCGTGCTATTGCCGTAGGTCCGTCCCCAGCCCGACGTGAATGGGCCGGTGTGCAACTGCTGGCTTTGGTCACCCATTCGCTGGTGGAAGGTGCCGAGCATGCCCTGCACGAGTTGCTGTGCGGCGGGAAACAATGCAGCGTAGATCGGCACTTCCGGACGATAAATAGGGATCGGTTCGGTCCCGGGATTGGGCGGCAGCGGTGGTTCACCGGGAACCGGGGTGGGTAACGGCACGATAATCACCGGGCCAGGCGGCACCACGGGGATCGTCGAGCGCAGGTAGTAGTTCTCCGCCGTACCGGCCGTTACGCCGCCCTTGAACAGGTAGTAGTCGAACGCCCCGGCGGACACCGGCCCGGCCAGCGTAAACGCGTTACCGCTGCCAGAGGCGCCGTTGAGGGCCTGCACCACCTGGATGCCGTCCTGCAGGGTCGCCGCCCCCGCGCCGCCGAGGTTCGTGACGTTGAGGGCGGTGGTACCGGCGAGGGTGCCCTGGTTGATAATGAGTTTGTCGCTGGGGGAATCATCCGCACCCAAGGCGCTTTGCAGTGCAAGCCGCCCGTTGTCGCCGGTGTAATTGCCATTGATGGTCAGGGTGTCGCTGGTACGGGTGTTGCCGGTGGTCATGTTGAGGGTGCCGCTGTTGGTGACGTTCACCCGTTGGCCAGCCGTAAATGGGTCGATCACCCCTGTGCCGATCAACAGTTCACTGGTCCCGTCGATGCTCAGGCTGCCGGTGCCGGTAGCGCTGTCACCCAGTTTCAGCGTTCCGCCCAGGGTCAGCTGCGACTGGTTGTCCAGACGAATGCTTTCCCAGTTGGGAAACAGGCCCGGATCGCCTGCCTTGGTATTGTCCAGTGTGAGCGTGTCGACACCCAGGCCGCCGTCGACCAATTGCGCCGCAGCCAGTTGGGCATTGACCAGGTTTTGCAGCACCGCAGTATCGTCACCCGCGCCCATCAGCACGAACGAGTGCAGGTTTCCGCCCGTCCAGCCGAACTCGTCGTTGCCAAAGCTGAGGAGTATCTGCCCGTTGACGTCGCCACCCGAGACGGTCACGACGTCGTTGCCACCGCTGACACTGATGTTGCCGCCGACAAAGGCCGTGCCCGAGATCAGGATGGTGTCGTTGCCGAAGCCGGCCACCAGGTTGCCGATGATCCTGCCACCCGACATATCGAACAGGTTGTTGTCGAGCTTCATGTCGACCCGGCCGATGCTGCCACCGCTCATCTTGGCCTGGTCGCCATCCTCGAAGGCTCCGGTGATGGTGCCGCCACTCATGTTGAAGGTATCCAGGCCATCGCCTTGGGCCAGTGAAGCAATGGTGCCGCCGCTCTGGGCGTAGCTGTCGACACCTGCGCCTTGGGTGACGGCGCCGGCCTGGCCGCCGCTGATCTGTGCCACATCCGCGCCCGAGCCCTGGCTTACGCTGCCGGTGATGCTGCCCAGATTCAGGCGGAAAATATTACTGCCATCGCCCTGGTTGAGGTTGCCGTCGATCCCGGCACTCGGCCCGTTCACATCCACCAGATCGTTGCCGGCGCCATAGGTCACATTCCCGGTAACTCGTCCCGTGGTGCTGATGTTCAGGGTGTTGTTGCCCGCGCTGTCGGTAAACCCCGGCGCCGTGCCGCTGTCGCAGGAAGAGAGGTCATCGCCGGCGGTGTTGTTGATGGTACACGCCCCGTAAGACGCGGGCGGCAACGTCGCCAAGGCAACCAGGTACAGCAGGGGCAAAGTCTGTGAGCGCATGATCCGTCCTCGCGAGAGGGGAGAGTTGCACCGATACCGGCAAAGGCAGGTGCAGGCCAGACCATGACAACGTGACGCGCGATACGGATCAGGGACGACGGGTTACCTGTTCGAAAACACCGGCCAATGCAAAGGGTTGGCATGGCTTTCTCGACTGCACCTCAAGCTGTGCAGCGCTTTTTGCACCATAGCCACACATCGTGCGGGGCGCCACTGTCAGAAATAACAGGTACAGACGAGTGGGCGATTACACAAACACAATTTCGTAAGGCTCGCGCATACGCTCCAGCAGCACCTGGGCCAATATCGGCGCCAGGCCAATCTGCGGGTCGCCCGCCAACTGGCTGGCATACGCATGGGCGGCGTGGAGCTTGCGCGCCACAGTCCAGGTGTCCAGGCGTACCTTGCGTGCCCGCTGCCAGGGGATCATCGCACCCTCGCGGGCGGGGCAGTGCCAGGCCCAGATCGGCAGTTCATACAGTTGCGCACCCACCAGGCTGCAGGCTTTGGCGCTGGCACGGCCGACGACGTCATGGTCGTCATTGCCGTCGTTGCGCCACGTGGTAAACACCACGTCGCCCGGTTGCAGGTAGCGCGCGATAAATTGGCTCAACTGCGGCTCGCGAGCGGCGAGGGCGTTGTCGCAGAAACCGCCGCGAATCCACTTCAGGCTGTGCAAGGGCATGCCCAGGCGGCGCAGCGCTTCGGCGCTTTCCTGGGGGCGCACCACACTCAGGCGTCTGGCCGGCCATACGCAGGAGCCCGGGTGGCTGGCGCTGCCGTCAGTGATGGAGATCAGTTGCAGAGGGTGTTCCAGGGTGCTGAGCAATTGCAGTAGACCACCGCAGGCCACCACCTCGTCGCCGGGATGGGGCGCGATGATCACCACGCGCGCGCCGGCGGGCACCAGCGAAGCGGTAGAGATAGGCGGGATTTGCGCCAGCTGCGGTGCGCTGTTCCAGATTTGAGCGGGGCCGCGATGGCCTTCACTAAGAGAGGCAGGCTTCATGGGAATTACATCCTTGTCGGTTGATGCTGGGTCATGCCCCGTTAATGGGACGACTCTATTTATTCACCACAGACTCCGCCGTGGTGTGCGCATGGCAATCCAACCCTGAATTACCAGCAAGGCGTCATCAGCATAGACAAGGATTGGTCGCTTTTACATTTTGCAATGTCGTTTTTTTCAAGACGCGCACATCAGGCTCTTCAAATAATCGCCGAACCCGCCTTGGGCACGGGCCTCCAGGCGCGCGCTGGTGATGACTTGCGGGGCGTGGCTCCAGGCGATGGACGCACCGCAGCGCTCGAGGTCGCGCACCAATTGCACATCTTCGTGACAGGGCAGCGGTTCGAACCCTCCGGCGCGCACATACGCCCCGGCACTGATGCCCAGGTTGGCGCCGTGGATATGACGGTGGCCGTCCCGGGCCTGGTATGCCTGCTGGTAACGGATCTGCGCCGCCGGCTCGAACCCTTCGCTCCAGGCGTCGACGGTCACCGTGCCGCACACCGCGTCGGCACCCAGTGCCAGCTGGGCTACCAGCCAATCGGGGGCCACGCGGCTGTCGGCGTCGGTGCACGAAATCCAGCGTGCGCCCTGGTTGAGCAGGTGCCGCGCGCCTACCCCGCGCACGTGGCCGACGTTACGTGCCTGGACTTCCAGGCGCTGCACCGGGAAACCCTCGGCAATCGCGGCACTGGCATCGCTGCAACTGTCGAGCACCACCAGGATCTGCACTGTTTCGCCCAGCAAGCCTGGGTGGCTGGCCGCGACCAATGCTGCCTCCAGACAGCCGCCGAGCAACGCCTCTTCGTTATGTACCGGGATCAGAATGCCGATCATCGCAGGCCCTCGAGGGTGGCGACCGAAGTGCCGTCACGGCTCCACAGGTCGAGCAGGAAATCGTGTTCGTGGTGGGTGGCGACCAAGGGCGTCGCCAGCCGCTCATGGAGCAGGGCATGCACCTGTTCGGCGGTTTGCGGGCAACCGTCGATAGCCGGGCGCCAGTGGCAGGCCAGCACCTGGCCATTGGCGGTGAGGCTGCTGAGGACGCGATCGATCAAGCGGCACAGGTCATCGCTGTCGAGGTAGTAGCACAGTTCGCTCAAGACGATCAGATCGAATTCGCCTGTCGGCCATTGCTCGGGCAGGCGGCTCTGCTCCACCTGGGCATGGGCAAAGCCCAGCAAGCGACTGCGTGCCAGGGCGACGGCGGCCGAGGCCGTGTCGCAACACAGCAGGTGGTCACAGCGCGGGGCCAGCTCGAAGCTCAATTCGCCATTGGCGCAGCCGGGTTCGAACACCGAGGCATAGCGCGGCCGAGTCAACAGCGCCAGGGTCAGCGCACGTTTGCGTCGCTCGTACCAGCGTTGTCGAAAGGCCCAGGGGTCGTCGTTACCGGCAAACAGTTGATCGAAATACGGCGTCGCCACACTCATACAAATACCACTTCAAAAGGTTGCAGCAGACGCTCCACCACATAGGGCGCCAGCACCGGCGGCAGTCCGATCTGCGGGTCACCCTCCAACTGGCTGGCGAATGCGTGGATGGCGTGGCGTTTACGCGCGACGGCTTCACAGCTCAGCGGGAGCTTGCGGGCGCGGTGCCAGGGCACCAGGCTGTTCTCGGGAGATGCCCAGTGCCAGGTCCACACCGGCAGCTCATAGAGGGCCGCACCCACCGCGTGCGCCGCCTTGGCGCTCGCGCGGCCAACGGCCTCGTGATCGCAATGGCCGTCTTCGCGCCAGGTGGTAAACACCACATCCGCGGGTTTGAGGTGGCGCTGGATGAAGGCGCTGAGCTGCTCTTCCCGCGCCGCCACCTGGCCGTCGCTGAAGCCGGCCCGCAACCATTTCAGGCTGTGCAACGGCACGCCGAGGCGATGCAGGGCCTGTGCCGACTCCTGCGGGCGTACCACGCTCAAGCGCTCCACCGACCAGTGTGTGGAACCGGGGTGACTGGCGCTGCCATCGGTGACCGAAATCAATTGAATGGGCCGGCCCAACTCGGCCAAGCCTTGCAACAGGCCGCCACAGCCCAACACTTCGTCATCCGGGTGCGGGGCGATGATCACCGCGCGGTGGCCCTCGGGTACCAGTTGTTCGACGCTGATCTGCGGCAGTTCGGCCATCAGCGCCGAGTCCTGCCAGCGGTGCAGTGGCGTGCCCTGGCCTACAATCGGGTTGGGTTTCATAATTGCCACCTGCCTGTGGGGTCCCCGGCGACCAGTTCGCCGAGGCCGGCCAGGTCGCGTTCGGCATGGCTCTGGCGGACATACACCGGCAGGTCGGCCATCAACTGGGCAAAGTGCGGATCCTTGCAGTACGGCCCTGCGCCCACGGCTCGGCCGACATGCCGCATGACCTGCTCGACGCTGTCCTCGATGCACGCGCGTACCTGCTGGGCCAGTTGCCGGGCGTCAGCCTTGGGTTCGCGGTCGATCTGTAGAGCGCTGGCGCGCAGCACACAGGCCGCGCCGTTCAGTGCACTGTCAACGGCGCCGAGGTGCGCGAGGGCATGGGGTTCCGGGCGCTTGCTGCAGTGATCGCGCAGCACCTCTGCCAGGCGTTGTGCCGCACCGTACCAGCAGGCGGCAATGCCAATGCCGCCTTGCCAGAACCCAGGGCGCGAGAGGTAGTCGCCGGGGCCGCCCACGGCAATGCCATGAGCGCCGTCAAAGACGACCTCGACGCTGCCAGTGGCGGCCATACCCACGGCATTCCAACCGTCGTTGGTGACCGTGATGCCCGGCTGATCCATCTGCACCGCCACCAATTGCTGGCTGCCTTGTTCATCCCAAGCCGTCAACAAACCATGGCTGACCACCGCCGCCCCGGAACACCAGGCTTTACGCCCGTCCAGGCGCAGGCGATGACCATCGCGGCGCACCTGCACTTTGGCGCTCGGCGGTTCTGCAGCCCACATGCCCCAGAGGCTGCCCAGGGGCGGCAGCGGGCTGTCGAGTTCGGCAATGATCGCCAATGCGTCGGTGTGGCCTTCGAACAGTTTGCATAAGCGCAGGTCATGGCCTGCCACTTGTGCAAGGCGGCTGAACCGCCCCAGTGTGTCGCCGCTGCCAGGCAGTGGCAACTGATCCAGGCCAACCTCCTGAAGTGCCCTCAGGGCCTTGCCCAGGTCCTGCGTGTCCGCATAGTCCTGGAAGCCTTGAAGGAATCCATGCAGTGCCATGTCACACCTCGTCGTCACGCTGCAGTTCGAACAGCAGCAGCGAGCGCCCGGTCACGCCGTACTCGTGGTCGAACTCAAAGCGTTCCTGGCCACGCACTGCTGGCTCGTTGGTGTCGAGCATGCAGGTCCAGAACTCACCCTCTGGCACCGGCGGCAGACGGAAATTGACCACGTCGTGGTGGGCGTTTACCACCAGCAACAGAGTGGCGTCGGCACCTGCACGGCGAATCCCGGTTTCCTGGGCGCGGCCATCCATCAGCATGCCCAGGCAACGGCCGTGGCTGTCTTCCCACTGTTCGGTGGTCATCTCGTTGCCGTCCGGCGACAACCAGGTGACGTCCTTGACGCCGATGTCTTCGTTGTAGTCGCCCACCAGGAAGCGGCCACGACGCAGGATCGGGTAGGCCAGGCGCAGCTTGATCAGGCGCTTGACGAACTTGAGCAACGCCTTGCCGTCATCGTCCAGTTCCCAGTTGACCCAGCCGATCTCGCTGTCCTGGCAGTAGGCGTTGTTGTTGCCGTGCTGGGTGCGGGCGAATTCATCTCCGGCCACGATCATCGGCGTGCCCTGGGCCAGCAGCAGCGTGGCAAAGAAGTTGCGCATCTGGCGCAGGCGCAGTGCGTTGATTTCCGGGTCGTCGGTCGGGCCTTCCACGCCGTGGTTCCAGGACAGGTTGTTGTTGCTGCCGTCCTGGTTGTTCTCGTCGTTGTCTTCGTTGTGCTTGTCGTTGTAAGACACCAGGTCATGCAGGGTGAAACCGTCGTGGGCGGTGATGAAATTCACCGAGCTGTAGGGGCGGCGGCCACGATGGTTGAACATCTCGCCCGAGGCGGTCATGCGCCCGGCGAAGTCTGCCAGTTGGCCGTCATCGCCTTTCCAGAAGGCACGCACGGTGTCGCGGAAACGGTCGTTCCATTCAACCCAGCCCGGTGGGAAGTTACCCACCTGATAGCCGCCGGGGCCGCAGTCCCATGGCTCAGCGATCATTTTCAACTGGCGCAGCACCGGGTCCTGGCGGCAGGCCACGAGGAAACTGTGGCGCTCGTCAAAACCGTCGCGGTAGCGGCCGAGAATGGTCGCCAGGTCGAAGCGGAAGCCATCGACGTGCATTTCGGTGGCCCAGTAACGCAGGGAATCGGTGACCATCTGCAGCACGCAGGGGTGGCTCAGGTCCAGGGTGTTGCCGGTGCCGGAATCGTTGATGTAGAAGCGCTTGTCGTCGGGCATCAGCCGGTAGTACGAAGCGTTGTCGATGCCGCGCATGGACAGGGTCGGGCCCCGCTCGTTGCCCTCGGCGGTGTGGTTGTAGACCACGTCGAGGATCACTTCCAGCTTCTGCTCGTGCAGGTGCGCAACCATCTCCTTGAACTCGGCGATCTTGCCGCTGGCCAGGTAGCGCGGGTCGGGGGCGAAAAACGCAATGCTGTTGTAGCCCCAGTAGTTGGTCATGCCTTTTTCCAGCAAGTGCTGGTCGTTGACGAAGGCATGCACCGGCAGCAATTCCACCGACGAAATGCCCAACTGGCGGATGTGCTTGAGCACGTCATCTTCCATCAACCCGGCACAGGTGCCGCGCACGTCTTCGCCGACCGAAGGGTGACGCATGCTGATGCCGCGCAAGTGGGTTTCGTAAATGATCGTACGGTCCCATGGCACCCGCACCGGCTGGTCGTTGCCCCAGGTGTGCGCCGGGTCGATGACCTTGCACTTGGGCACGAACGGTGCGCTGTCACGCTCGTCGAAACTGAGGTCGTCATCCGGGTGGCCGATGGTGTAGCCGAACAGCGCTTCGGACCATTTGAGTTCGCCCACCAGCTGTTTGGCGTAGGGGTCGATCAGCAATTTGTTGTGGTTGAAACGATGCCCATTGGCCGGATCATAAGCTCCGTACACACGGTAGCCGTAGATCAGCCCAGGGTGGGCGTCGGGCAAGTAACCGTGGAATATTTCGTCAGTGTATTCGGGCAATTCGATGCGCTCGAGTTCCACTTCGCCGGTGTCATCGAACAGGCACAGTTCGACTTTCTCGGCGTTGGCCGAGAACAGCGCGAAGTTCACACCCAGGCCATCCCAGGTAGCGCCGAGGGGGAAGGGCAAACCTTCACGAATCCGCGACGGCTCGTTACCCGGCGTCGATGGGGTCTTATGGGGTTTGCTCATTGAGTTGCTCCTGCAAGGCTATTTTTTCGGGCCGAACGCGGCCCTGCTGACGTGTGTTCAGCGGATGAGAAGAAGAGTGAAGTCGCCTTTTGCCGACAGCGCCGGCAAAAGGTTCGTGGCGCCGTGCGCGTTAAGCCTTGGGCTTTTTCGGCGCTGGCGGCTTCTTGGCCGCCGGGGGCGCCGGTTTGCTCGCGGTTGGCGCAGGTGGCTTGGCCTTTGCCGCAGGCTTGGGGGCGGTCTTGGGCTTGGCGGCGGGCTTGGGTTTGCTCGGCGTCAGTGCTTCGGCTTCGGCCAGCTTGCGCGCCATCTCCCAGTGGCGCGCGTCTTCCCCGTGGGGTTTGCCTTCAGACTCCCAGATCTGATGCGCCAGTTCGCGTATGCGTTTGTCTTCAGTACTCATCACAATGCTCCTCACAGAAAATTTTCAGCTTTCTTGATCATCAGAATTGATAAAGACATTGACCGGGAAATCCCCCAGGGCAGTGCTGATCAACAGCTCCTTGTCTGGTGTGACTGCGCCTGTATGAAAAAGTCCCTTCCAGTTTTGCGTTGGCATGGCGAACGGTAATTTCACCCGGGTATCGCCCCAAACCTGCGCATTGATCTGGGGATGCACACCGTTTTCAAGCAGGTCATGGGACCAACGTGGCACCACCACCAGCAGGCGTTTGCCTTGGTGTTCGCGGCAGAACGCGACCACGCGTTCGGCGTGTCGGCCGACGACTTCCAGTGCTGTATAGCGGCCGTTGCGGAACACGTCCGGATGGGCCTTGCGCAAGGCCAGTACGTGGGCAATCAATGTTTGCTTGATACGCCCGTCACGCCAGTTGAACAACAGTTCGCCGATGTCCGGCAGGGTATTGAGTGCGTGTTGCCGCGCGGTGAAATCCACCGGACGACGGTTGTCCGGGTCCACCAGGCTGAAGTCCCAGAACTCATCGCCCTGGTACAGGTCCGGCACACCCGGCACGGTAATGCGAAGCAAGGTTTGCGCCAGTCCGTTGACCGCGCCGGCGGGGGCGATGGCCTGGGCGGCGCTGCCGATTGCGCTGCGCAGCGGCTGACCTTCATCACTGAGCAGCAGACGTGTGAGAAAGGCTTCGACCCCCTGTTCATAGGCCTCGTTGGGCGCGCTCCAACTGCTCTGCAACTTGGCTTCGCGCAGGGCTTTTTGTTGCCACTGCCACAGTCGCTGGTGATAGCCCTCGAAGTCTTCGGCCTGGTCCAGCGGCCAACTGCCCAGCAGCACCTGATACAGGATCAGCTCATCGCCGGCCGACGGTGTGGTCGCGTCGTCGCGCAACGGTGCTGCCAGGGTGCGCCAATGCTCCACTTGCTCGACGTACCACGGCGCGCACTCGCTGAGCACGGCCAGGCGCGCACGGGTGTCTTCGCCACGCTTGTGGTCATGGGTGGCGGTGGCCAGCAGGTTGTCGGGGAAGGCCTGCAAACGCTGTTGATTGATGGCGTGAAACTCGGCCAACGGCGCGCTGAACTGCTCGGTACTGAAGCCCACATCGTTGCGCGACAGCAGCACGGCCGAGCGGTAGAACGCGGTGTCTTCCACGGCCTTGGCGGCAGCCGGCGAGGTCAGTTGCTGGAAGCGCACACAGGCATGCTTAAGGATCTTGCGCTCACGGCCCACCGGGCGATTGCGCCAGGGTTGGCCGCCGAGCCATTTTTCCAGGTGTTCGAGCACCGGCCAGTCGCCCTCGCCAAGTGTCGTACGGGCGCCGTCCAGGGCCTGCTGGAACACTTTGTCGTCGTCGGCGCTACGGCCGCGGGCGCTGATATAGGTGCGGTACACCGGGAAATGCACGATCAGCTCCTGCAACGCGCGACGGATCGCGCCGAGGGTCAGGTCGCGGGTCATCACATCGTCGCGGGCCACTTGCAACAGGGCCTGGGCCACGCTTTCAAAGTCGCCGCCGAGGGAGCCGTTGAGGATTTGCTGGCGGGCCAGCCGCGCCTCTTCGATAAACGCCGAGGGCCGTTCGCTGTGCCGCGTCCATAAGTCCGCCAGCGGCGCAAAGCCCTCGGGATGGTGTTGCAGCAGCGACAACTGGTTCATGAATTCGTAGCCGGTGGTGCCGTCCACTTGCCAGTCTTCGCGCAGGGTTTCGCCCTCGCCGAGGATTTTTTCCACGAAGATCGGCAAGTGCCGCTCGGGCGACAGCGAATCCACCCGACGCCGCAGCTTGCGGCAGTAACCGCGCGGATCGGCCAGGCCGTCGATATGGTCGATGCGCAGGCCATCCACCAGGCCTTCGCTGATCAGTTCGAAGATCTTGCCATGGGTGGCTTCGAACACAGCGGTGCGCTCCACGCGCAACCCGCCGAGTTCGTTGACGTCGAAGAAGCGCCGCCAGTTGATGTCGTCTGCCGCCGTGCGCCAGCTGGCCAGGCGATAGGCCTGTTGCTCGAGCAGGTGGTGCAGACGGTTGAAGCCCTCCGGCGTGCGTCCGTCGAACTCGGTCAGCCGCTGTTCGATAGTCTCCAGGACTTCTGTGGCGCGTTCGGCCAATACCTGCTTGAGCCAGGCGGCTTCGGCGTAGGCATCATCCTGATAGGCCAGGGCGCTGAAGCGGTCGGCCAGAGGTTTGAGCCGCTCGTCGGCACCGAGGATGGCCGCGTAATCCCGTGGGCAGATAGGGAAGCGGTGTTCGTAGTGCTCAACGTAAAACACGCCGTGGGCTGCATCGAAATGCAGCGTCAGCGTACCGCTCTGCAAAGCTTCGCCGTAGTCGCTGCCGAGGAAGGGCATGAGCAATTGGCCCTTGAGCAGCGGGTCGGGCGAATGCCATTGGATGTCGAAGAATTCGCTGTAGGGGCTCAACCGGCCCCATTCCAACAGGTCCAGCCACCAAGGGTTGTCGGCGCCGCCCACAGCCATATGGTTGGACACGATATCGAGGATCAGCCCCATATCGTGTTCGCGTAGGGCTTCGACCAGACGGCGCAAGGCCGGTTCGCCGCCCAGCTCCGGGTTAACGCTGGTGGGGTCGACCACATCGTAGCCATGCATGGAGCCGGCGCGGGCGCTCAACAATGGCGAGGCATACAGGTGGCTGATGCCCAATTGGGCGAAATACGGCACCAGGGGTACCGCGTCATCCAGGGTAAAACCTTTGTGAAATTGCAGGCGCTGGGTAGCGCGCAGGGGGAGGGCTTTCATCGGTCTCGCTCATAGGCTTGGTTGCGCGCGACGGCCAGCAGTTCGAGGCGGCGCGCGGCACCGGCGTTGTCGAGGAGGCTGGAAGCCTCGCCCGGTAAACGACGGCGCCAATTAGGGTGGGTGTCGGTGGTGCCGGGCAGGTTGGCTTGTTCTTCGAGGCCCAGGGCGTCTTCCAGCGGCAACAGCACCAGCGGCGCACGGGTGTGGCCGAGGTAGCGCACGCTGGCGTCGATCATGTGGTCGGTTTCGTTGCGGATCTCATCGACGAAGTTCTGCGGGTCCTGGCTCAAGGCCTGGCGCAGCGCCTGGCGTTCACGCAGGCGGTGTTCGCTCCATTGCTCCACGGTAGGGGCATCGATCAGGCCCAGCTGGACGTTCCAGTCGATATCACGGCTGTGCCACCAACCGTTGAGGGTCGGCAAATCGTGGGTGCTGGTGGTGGCCAGGGCGTTATCCGGCCAGTCCAGGATCGGGTTGAACTGGCCATCGTGGCCCTGTTCGAACAACAGCACGCGCATGCCGAGGATCGAGCGGGCGATGAGTTTTTCGCGCAGCCCATCGGGCACCGTGCCGAGGTCTTCTCCGAGCACGATGGCCTGGTGGCGGTGGGATTCCAGCGCCAGCAGGCGCAACAGGTCGTCTACCGGGTAATACAGGTAAGCGCCTTCACGCGGCGAGGCGTCCATCGGGATCACCCACAGGCGTTGCAGGCCCATTACATGGTCGATGCGCAAGCCGCCGGCATGGGCGAAGTTGGCCCGCAGCATCTCGATAAACGCGCGGAAGCCGTTGCGCTTGAGACCCTCGGGCGAGAACGCGGAAATGCCCCAGCCCTGGCCGGCGCGGTTAAGGATGTCGGGTGGCGCGCCCACGGTCAGGTCGGCCAGCAACTCATCCTGGCGGCTCCAGGCCTGGCTGCCACCGCCGTCGGCGCCGACGGCCAGGTCAGCGATCAAGCCGACCCCCATGCCGCTGCCTTTGGCGGCTTGTTGGGCGCGCTCCAGGCAACGGGCGATCAGCCATTGGCCGAAGGCGTAGAAGCCGATCTCGGCGTGATGCTCTTCGGCGAACGCAACCAGCGCAGGGCTCTGCGGCGAACGCCACTCTTCGGGCCAGTGGCGCCAGTCAAGGTCCTCGCCTGCAGCGGCGCGCACAGCCTGTACGGCTTCGAAGCGGCAATGGTTTTCCAGGGCCTCGCCACCGGCCTGGCGAAAGCTCAGAAAGTCGGCGTGCTGCGGGTGATGGCCGTGACGGAAGTCTTCATACAGCGCGCGTAGCAGGCGCTGTTTGGCCTGGGCGGCGACGGGCCAGTCGATCAGGGTGTGCTGTTCCAGCGCGTGCAACTCTTCTTCCAGGCCAATGGCTTCAATCGCATTGCGCACCTCGCGTTCACCCAGAATACAGGCGGGCGAGGCATACAGGCTGTTGAGGAACAGGCGGCTGGACGGCGAGTAAGGGCTGTAGCGTTCGGTGTCGGCACTGAACATCGCGTGCATCGGGCTGATCGCGAGGGCATCGGCGCCGCGTTCGGCGGCGGAGCGGGCCAGGTGTTCCAGGGCCAGGGTGTCGCCGAAACCGCCATCGCCCAAGCGGCGCAGTGAATACAGCTGGGCGCTCAGGCCCCAGGCGCGGGCGGGCCGGGTGTCCACCGCTTCGGCCACGCTGTAGCAATGGGTGGGCGCGACGGCCAAGGTGAAGCTTTGGTCGTCGATATGCACCTGGTGGTAGCCCAGGGCGATAACGCCGGGCAATACGGAGTTGCCGTCGAGGCGCAGCTCCAGGGTCTCGCCGCCTTCGAGGTTGACCCGGCACAGGGTGTCAGGTTCGAAGTAGCGCGCCAGGTCGAGGCCTTCACCGCTGTCGACGGTCATCAGGGGCGGCAGGTGCTTGTCTTGTTGCACGCGCTCCAGTTCAAGCAGGCTGGCGTTGATGTCGGCATCGCTGTCGGCCGGGTGGCCCAGGCCTTTGAGAACCGCGCGCAGGGCGTCGGGTGTCACTCGTTGCGGGCGGCCGTTTGCATCGATCCAATCGACGGCCAGGCCCGCGCGGCTGGCGAGGATTTCCAGGTTCGCTTCGCTCAAGGGTGCTCTCCAACAGGGGATAAAGTGACGCGGGCGCTGAAGGGCGGCAATTGCGCACCTTGCAGGGCCGGCGTTTCAAACAGGACCGGCGCGGTCGCCGGGTGATCCAGCGGCGTGGCGCTCAGGTTCAGGTCGATCTGCAGCAGGCTGCCGTTACCCAGGCGCCAGCGCGCACTGACGGCCGCGTAGGCAAGCACCTGCGCGCCCAATGCCTCGGCGCCCGGCAGGTGCGGCACGATATGCCGATGGCGCAGGCTGAGCAGTTGGCGATAGAGCTGAGCGTGTTCGTTGCCGGCGATCACCGGGGCCGATTGCTCGAATGTCGACAGCGCGTTGGGGTCGGGGATGCGTTCACGTCGCTCGGGATCGTGGAACGCTGCGAAGTCGGCAAACTCATTGCGCCGGCCTTCACGGACCGCTTCGGCCAGTTCACCGTGGTGGTCGGTAAAAAACAGGAACGGCTCGCTGGCGTTCGCCTCATCCCCCATGAACATCAGCGGAATCATCGGCGACAACAGCAGCAGGGCGGTTGCAGCCTTGAGCGCCTGGGGCGAGCAAAGCTGGTGCAGGCGTTCGCCCAGGGCGCGGTTGCCGATCTGGTCGTGGTTCTGCAGGAAGGACACAAAGGCCGTGGGCCGCAGTTCACTGCTCGGCTCGCCACGTTCATGACCATGGCGGGTGGTGTGGCCCTGATAGATAAACCCTTCGCCCAGGCAGCGGGCGAGTTTGGTCGTGGGGTCCTGGGCAAAGTCGCTGTAATAGGCATCGGTTTCGCCGGTCAGCAACACGTGCAGCACGTTATGGAAGTCATCATTCCATTGCGCGTCGAAATCCTCCTTGAGCAGGCTGGCCTGGTTCAGCTCGTTTTCCAGCACCAGCCACACATGACGACCGGTATCCACCTGCTGGCGTACCCGATGCGCGAGTTCCTGGAGGAAACCGGGGTTGTCGATAGCGTGCACCGCGTCCAGGCGCAGGCCGTCGAAGCGGTACTCGAGCAGCCACATCAGTGCGTTGTCGAGGAAGAAATTCCGCACTTCACGACGCTCGAAGTCGATACCGGCCCCCCACGGCGTGTGCACGTCTTCCTGGAAGAAGCCCTTGGCGTATTGGCCCAGGTAATTGCCGTCAGGGCCGAAGTGGTTGTAAACCACGTCGAGGATCACGGCGAGGCCGTGCTCGTGGGCGCTGTCGATCAGGTGTTTAAGTTGCTCGGGCGAGCCGTAGGAGGAGTGCGGTGCGTAGGGCAGCACGCCGTCATAACCCCAGTTGCGCTCACCGGGAAATTGCGCCAGCGGCATCAATTCAAGCGCGGTGACGCCCAGCTCGGCCAGGCGTGGCAGGTGCTTTTCGACTTCGGCGTAGCCGCCCATCGCGCCTACGTGCAATTCGTAGATCACCGCTTCGTGCCAGGGACGGCCTTGCCAATTGGCGTGGCGCCATGGGTAGGCGAGCGGGTCGACTACCAGGCTCCAACCATGCACGTCCGAGGCCTGGGCACGGGACGCGGGGTCGGGAACATCCATTTCCCCATCAATGTTGTAGCGGTAGCGCGTGCCCGCCGGGCACTTTACTTCAGTCTCGAACCAGCCATCTGCCTGGGGCAGCATGGCGATGGATTTACCGTTTTCCAATTCAACGCTGACATAAAACGCGTCTGGCGCCCACAAGGCAAAACGCGTGTGTTGCGCGTCCAGCATGATTGCGCCGTGGGGCCAGGTTTCCAAAGTCCGTAACGGCATCTATGAAGACCTCCCTTGATTATTTAGTCGATTTCCCCAAGGCCTTGGCCACCAGTTGTTCATACAGCTCGGCGTACGGTTCCACCGCCTGGCACCAGTTGAAGGGTTGGGTCATGGCGCGGCTGCGCATGGCGTTGAGCAGGCCTTTATTGGCGAATACCCGGAACGCGCGGCTCAGGGCTTCTTCGTAGCTTTCTACGGTGGACTCATTGAACAGGAAGCCGGTGACGCCATTCTCGATGGTGTCCGCCAGCCCGCCGGTATTACGTGCCACCGGCAGCGAGCCGAAGCGCTGGGCATACATCTGGCTCAGGCCGCAGGGCTCGTAGCGCGAAGGCATCAGCAGAAAGTCACTGCCGGCGAACATGCGCCGCGCATCGGTCTCGTTGAAGCCGATGCGTACACCGACCTGGCCTGGGAAGCGCAGCGCCAGTTCACGCATGGCCTGTTCTTCTTCCGGCTCGCCGCGCCCGATAATCGCGATCTGGCCGCCGTTTTCGACGATAAAGCTGGCTACTGCTTCGGTGAGGTCCAGGCCCTTCTGGTAAACCAGGCGCGAGACCACCGCGAACAGCGGGCCGGTGGAAGCATGCAGGCCGAACAGTTCGCGCACGTGGTCGGCGTTGACGGCCTTGCCTTCCCAGTCACCGATATTGAAGTTATGGGTCAGGTGCGTGTCGGTGGAGGTTTCCCAGCTTTCATCGATGCCGTTGGGGATGCCACTGAGCAGGCCTTGCTGGGTCTTGGCGGCGAGGAAACCGTCGAGACCACAGCCGAATTCCGGCGTGGTGATTTCCTGGGCGTAGGTCGCGCTCACGGTGGTGATGTGGCTGGAATACGCCATGCCCGCCTTGAGGAACGACATCTTGCCGTAGAACTCCATGCCTTCCTGCTGCAGGGCGTGCGGCGGAATGCCCAGCTCCGGTGTAGAGGCCAGGCTGACCACGCCCTGATAGGCGAGGTTATGAATGGTGAACAGGGTCGGTGTGCGTGACCCACGCCAGTGCATATAGGCGGGTGCCAGGCCAGCGGGCCAGTCATGGGCGTGCACCAGGTCCGGGCACCAGTGGATCTGGGCGAGGTTGGCGGCCATGTCGGCAGCGGCCAGGCCCAGGCGGGCGAAGCGAATATGGTTGTCCGGCCAGTCGCGACCGTTGTTGGCGCCGTACGGCGTGCCTTCGCGCTCGTAGAGCTCGGGGCAGATCAGCACATAGATGACCAGGCCGTCCTTGAGGTCCATGCGCCCGATCTTGCACGGCGGCAACGCGGCGTGGCCACCCAGCTCACCGATGATATGGATCGGGTTGTCGCTTTCCATCACCTGCGGATAACCGGGGATCAGGACGCGAACATCGTGCAAATGAGCCATGGCGCGCGGCAGGGCCGCGGACACGTCGCCCAGGCCACCGGTTTTCACCAGGTCGGCGAACTCGGAGGTGACGAACAATACCTTCTTTCGATTGGGATTATTACTCACGATCGGCCGCACAGTGTTGGGCAGGTCGGCCAGTGACGTTGGCCCCTCTGCCGCCTTACTAAAACGCTCTCCCTGAGTATCTACAGCGGCACTGATCATAGTTCTCTCCCAATGTTGGTTGGCTAATGGCCCGCTGCCACTAGCTCCGAAGACCGCATCCTGCGGCCAGGCGCACAAGCGCTATACAAACTGGCAAGGCTTATGCCAGTTGCACGGTCGGCTTAAATAGATTGGATAGACGGGCATCGGGCTGTGAACCGTATGCGCTCGCCTTACCTTAAAACTGGACCTACGGCAGAGTTCGAAAGTTTCGATTTTTTGCGGGGTTTTTGTTTTGGAACGGACCCATCGGTCATCAGTCTAGGACAGATCCCAGAGCCTGTAGGGTTTATGTGGGAATTTTGTAGGACAAAAACTTGTAACGATATGCGAAGTTGTACGCGACGAGATTTTTGTGGGGGCGGGGGGCCTGTGGAGAGGGAGCTTGCTCCCGCTGGAATGCGAAGCGCTCCCTGGATTTCAGGGCCGCTTCGCGCCCCAACGGGAGCAAGCTCCCTCTCCACAGTAGCGCAGCTGCCCTGTAATGGTGCGTCAGCCGAGCACGCGAATGGGCGCGCCCTTGGTCCAGGCCTGGATGTCTTCAATCATCTGCTGATAGAACTGCCGGTAGTTCTGCTCGCTTACATAGCCCACATGCGGCGTGGCGAGTACGTTGGGCAAGTGGCGGAACGGGTGATCGACCGGCAGCGGCTCTTCGGCGTACACATCCAGTGCCGCGCCTGCCAAGCGACCAGCGGTCAATGCCTGCACCAGCGCCTGCTCATCCACAATCGGCCCGCGCGCGGTATTCACCAACCGGGCCGTCGGTTTCATCCAGCTCAATGCCTCGGCGTCGACCAGGCCACGGCTGCGGTCGCTGAGCACCAAATGAATCGTGAGAATGTCGGCCTGCTCAAACAGCTCGCGCTTGCTGACCCAGGTCACCCCGGCTTGCGCCGCGCGCTCCGGCGTGAGGTTTTCGCTCCAGGCCAGCACCCGCATACCGAATACCTGGGCGAACTGCGCGACCTTCTGGCCAATGCTGCCCAGCCCGAGAATGCTCAGGGTCTTGCCGTACAGGTCGCCTCCCAGGCCCACCTGCCAGCCACCCGCGCGCAGTGAGCTGGCTTCGGCCAGCAGATTGCGCGTAGACGCCATGATCAGCGCCCAGGTCAGCTCCGGCGCCGCTTGCTTATAGCTGTCGGTGCCGCACACCTGGATGCCCAGGGCCTTGGCGGCGGCAAGGTCTATGGCGGCATTGCGCATGCCGCCGGTGACCAGCAACTTGAGGTTGGGCAGACCCTGCAACAGGGCTCTGTCGAAGGTCGAGCGTTCACGCATGACGCAAATAACCGCGAACCCCTTCAAACGCTCAATCATCGTGGCGGTATCTGCCGGGTAATCGTGCAGGAAATGCACCTGCCCCACGGCCTCCAGCACCGACCAATCCACCACGCCGCTGGCCACATTCTGCCAATCATCAATGACTGCGATCTGTACCGACATGCTCGCGTGCCTCGAAAAAGTTGGATTAAAGGGCGTTCAACCCCTGCAACAGCGCCTGGTGAAACTTCGCGGGCTCTTCCATCTGCGGTGCATGGCCCAGGCCTGGAAACTCCACCAGTGTGGCGTGGGGAATCAGTTTGGCCACTTGCTTGCCCAATACCGCGTAGTTGCCGATCCTGGCCTTGACCGCCGGCGGCGCAATGTCTTTGCCGATGGCGGTGGTGTCGGCGGTACCGATGAGCAGCAGGGTGGGCATCTGCAGGTTCTTGAACTCGTAGTACACCGGCTGGGTGAAGATCATGTCGTAAATCAACGCCGAGTTCCATGCGACCAGCGTGTGCCCGGGGCCATTGCTCAGGCCCGCATACATGTCTACCCAACGCTCGTACTCAGGCTTCCAGCGCCCGACGTAATACGTGTTGAGCTGGTACTTGCGAATCCCCTCGGCGCTGACTTTTTGCTCCCGCGCATACCATTGGTCGACGCTGAGCGAGGGCACGCCCAAGGCTTTCCAGTCTTCCAGGCCAATGGGATTGACCAGCCCGAGCTGTTCGGTCTGCTCGGGGTACATCAGCGCGTAACGGGTGGCGAGCATGCCGCCGGTGGAATGGCCGAGCAGCGTGGCCTTCTGAATACCGAGTTTTTCCAGCAGTTGGTGGGTGTTGAGGGCCAACTGCTGGAAGCTGTACTGGTAGTGGTCGGGCTTGCTGGAACTGCAGAAGCCGATCTGGTCCGGTGCAATCACCCGGTAACCGGCGTCGCTCAAGGCCTTGATCGTGCTTTCCCAGGTGGCGCCGCAAAAGTTCTTGCCATGCATCAGCACTACGCTGCGACCGTTGGGTTGCCCCTTGGCCGGCACGTCCATGTAGCCCATTTGCAGGGATTTACCCTGGGATTGGAATTGGAAATGTTCGAGGGGATAGGGGTATTGGAAGCCTTGCAGCTCAGGGCCATAGCTGGCGGCGAACGCCGGGGCGATGCTGGCCGTCAGCAGGCCGGCGATGCAAAAAGCACGGGATAGAGGCATGGGCGGGGCTCCGAGTAGGGTGCTCGGATGCTGTTTGCGGGGGATTAACGGGGGATTAACACCCACTGCAAGGTGATAGCGGCGAGTACCGCGTATCGCAGGCCCTTGGCCAGGGTCACCAGCAGCAGGAACCGCCACAACGGCTCACGCATCACCCCGGCCACCAACGTCAGCGGGTCGCCTATGACAGGCACCCAACTGAGCAGCAGCGTCCAGTGCCCCCAGCGTTGGTAATGGTGGCGGGCTTTTTCCAACTGCTTGTCGCTGACCGGAAACCAGCGGCGCTGCTTGAAGTGCTCCACCCAGCGTCCCAGCCACCAATTGACCAGCGAGCCGAGGACATTGCCCAAGGTGGCAATCCCCAGAAGTAACCACAGGCTGTAATGCCCGCTGATCAACAGGCCGACCAGCACCGCCTCCGATTGCAGCGGCAGTAACGTCGCCGCGCCGAATGCGGCGAGAAACAGCCCCAGGTAACCCACCGGCACCGATCAGTGCGCCGGGTAGTCCGCCACCACCACATCCTGACCGTCGCGGGTCAGGCCGATGACTTGATACGCCTCGGCATGACCCTCTATTTCCATGCCGGGCGAACCCATGGGCATGCCCGGTGCGGCGATTCCCAGCAGGTCGTCGCGCTTGCGCAAGGCCAATACCTGCTCGGCGGGCACATGGCCTTCGACGAACTTGCCGTCGATCACGGCGGTATGGCACGAGCCCAGGCGCGGGGCCACGCCGAGGCGTCGTTTGACGGCGCTCATGTCGGCTTCGACATGGTCGTTGACCTTGAAGCCGTTGCTTTCCAGATGGCTGATCCACTTTTTGCAGCAGCCGCAATTGGCGTCGCGGTGCACATCGATGGGGATCAGGTCGGCGGCCTGGGCCAAGGTGGTGGTGAGCAGCGCTGAAAGCAGGGCCAATCGCAAGGGGGTTTTCATCGAGGTCTCGTCCAATACCGGGCAGTAGGCGGGGCATTCTCCCTGCTTTTTCGCAGAGGGCGTCGCGGTAATGTTTCAAAATTATACAGAGTGCGAGTTTTCCATCCGCTGCTTGAGACGGTCCAGTGCAATCGCCGACAGCTCGATCATCCGTTCATGGAGGCTGGCCAACTGCAATTCGGTTTCATAGGTCAGCACGCGCTTGAACAGGGTGCCGTCGCGAAAGGCCTGCAAAAAGTAGTGAATCGAGCCGTCGACCGCCAGTGAGGTGAACACCGTCTTGAACTCGTCGGGACGCCGGGCGATCTGCACGCGGTAGCTCATGGGCACGCGTACGCCCAGCAAGTCGATCATTTCGGTAAAGCGTGCACCGGCGTGGAGTGGGCCGGTGGTGCCGGTGTCGGCACCGAGGGAAGTGGGGTGCCATTCGTGCCAGCGATCCGGTTGGGTCACATAGTCGTAAACGGCATCGATAGGGGCCTGGATAAAACGTTCCTGACTGATCCGCTCCAATCGGACCGACTGCTCGGCAGCGCGCATGGCACACCTCCTGTGTGGCGGGGCTGAACACTTGGAACTGTCAGAATAGTCCCACTCCCGCACATTGCACGGGAGTGTTTCAGCCATTTATCAGCGCACCTTGAAACGGCTCATCAATGCAATCACCCGGCCATTGGCGTCCAGCAGGCTTTGCGTATTGGTTTCCGTGGCATGCCCGCTTTGCACCAGCTCTTCGACCATATGTCGGATATGCACCATGCTGCGGTTGATCTCTTCGGTCACCGCACTTTGCTGCTCGGCGGCGGTGGCGATCTGGGTGCTGAGGTTATTAATATGGCTGACCGAACCGGCCATTTCGTCGAGGCCGCTGTTTACCCGCGCCGTGGCATCCGCCGCCGACTGGCAACTGGCCTGGGTGTTTTCCATGGCCGCTACCGACGAACTCACACCGGTGGTCAGGCGCGCGAGCATCTCATTGATCTGCGAGGTGCTGGCCTGGGTACGCGCTGCCAGTGCGCGGACTTCGTCTGCCACCACCGCAAAACCACGGCCTTGCTCGCCAGCCCGCGCGGCTTCAATCGCGGCGTTGAGAGCCAGCAGGTTGGTCTGGCCGGCAATCGCGCCGATCACGCCGAGGGTTTCGGTGATGCGCGCGGCGTCCTGGCGCATGTTCTCGACGGTGTGGGTGGCACTGGCGACTTCGCCGATCAGCGCGCTGACACTGGTGGACGCTTCACCCACCACCACGCGGGAGCGGTCGGCATGTTCGTTGGCGCGTTGGGTGAACGAGGCGGTTTCCGCTGCGTTTTGCGCCACGGTGTCGGCGGTGGAGCTCATTTCGGTGATCGCGGTGACGGTCTGGTCGGTCTCCGAGGCGTGGCGCACCAGGATGCTGTTGGTGTGCGCCGAGGTGTGCTGCAATTGCTCAAGGCCCGATGACATGGCCCCGGTGGCCTGGGTCACTTCGCCGATCATGTCTTGCAAGTAGACGATAAAGCGGTTCACCGAATGGCCGATGGCGCCCAGTTCGTCTTCGGCGCGGATGGTGATGCGCCGCGTCAGGTCGGCATCGCCGGTGGACAGCGCGTCGATGTTGGTCTTCAGGGTTTTCATGCGCTGCACCAGTTGGCGGATCGCATACACCGCCAGCAGCACCAGCAGCAACACCATGGGAATCTGCAGCAGGGCCAGGCTGCCGAGCACGTCATCGCGCTGGGCGGTGATCAGCGAGGTGGGCAGGGCGGTGGCGAGGAACCACGGTGTGCCTTCGATGGGGCGCATGTAGAAGGTGCTGGCCACGCCCTGGTTGTCGAACTCGCTGCGCTGCAAGGCCTGGTCGCGATGGGCGAGGGCTTTGCTGACCTGGGTGGCAAAGGCTGAGGTTCCGGTCAACTCACTGATGTTCTTCAGGACCACGGGGCTGCTCAGGCGTGTGCTGTTGCTGATGATCTTGCCGTCGCCTTCGACGATCAGCATCTGCCCGCCGATGTCCTTTTCCTTGCTCGCAACCAGTTCGTTGAAGAAGCCCAGGGTCACGTCGATGGTGGCCACGCCGTACGCCGCGCCGTCACGCTGGATCGCCATGGCGCAGTTGGTGCGTGGCTCCTGGCTGGCGTCGTCCTTGTAGGCCGCGGCCCAGGCACATTGGCCGCGTGGCGAAGCGAGGCCGCCCTTGTACCAGCTCTGGTCGTAATAGTTGGGGGCGGGGTCGCTGTTCCAGAACGTGTTCACTGCCAGCTTGCCCGCCGCATCACGGTGCCAGAAGGTGCTGTGTTTATTGCGCCCCGGCGTGCGCTGGTTGGGCAGCGGCCAGATACCACCACCGAAGACCTTCAGCTCACCATATTGGTCGACCAGGCCGGGCAGGACCTTGTCGATGGCATCGCTGTCGAGCAGCGGGATGGTTTGGGTGATGGTGCGTTGCTGGGACTGAACCTTGTTCAGTTCGCCCTGGATCTGTTCGGCCACCTCACTGATGCGGTTGAGCACCACCTGTTCTTCGGTATGGCGCAGCGTGGGCGCGACCAACTGGCCGATACCGACGACGGTCAACACGAATAGCACCAGGACGAACAGCACCAGAAACAGGGTATAGCGAGCTTGGATGGAGCGCAGTGGGGGCATGGGGGTCGTCCTTACGAAGCGTTTATTATTGACGCGGCTTTTTGGAGCTTCGTAGGGCTATCGGCTTGGCGAGGAAGAGCTTTAGGTACGATGGTGCAAGAAAACAGGAGCACCGATTAACGGTGCCCCCTCTGAACAGCGTGGTTTATATCTCAAGCATCGCCATCACGGCTTCGGGGTAGCGCAGGCCGGCGGTTGCATCGGCGGGGAAAATCGCATCGAGTGCCGCACGCTCGGCCGAGCTGAGGTCGAGCGATACGGCCGCGACGTTTTCCTCCAGGTACTTGCGTTGTTTGGTACCGGGGATCGGAATGATGAAGTCGCCTTGTGCCAATACCCACGCCAATGCCAGTTGCCCGGCGGTTACGCCTTTGTCTGCCGCGAGGGTTTGAACCTGCTTCACCAACGCCAGGTTCTTCGCGAAATTTTCGCCCTGGAAGCGCGGGTTGGTGCGGCGGTAGTCATCGGCATCGAAGTCATCCGGGCTTTTCAGGGCGCCGGTCAGGAATCCTCGGCCCAGTGGGCTGTAAGGCACAAACGCAATCCCCAGGCGTTGGCAGGCCGCGAGGCAGCCGTTGCTTTCCTGGTCGCGGCTCCACAGGGAATATTCGCTCTGCAGGGCGCTGATCGGGTGCACGTTATGGGCGCGTTCCAGCGTGGCGGCGGATGCCTCGCTCAGCCCCAGGTAACGCACCTTGCCTTGCTGCACCAGTTCGGCCATGGCACCGACGGTTTCTTCGATGGCCACCTGTGGGTCGATACGGTGCTGGTAGTAGAGATCCAGGGTGTCCACCCCCAGGCGCTGCAAGGTGCCGTTGATGGCATCGCGAATGTACTCGGGGCGCCCGTTTACCCCACGCAACGCCGGGTTGGTTGGGTCACGCACGATGCCGAACTTGCTCGCCAGGAACACCTGGTCACGTTTACCGGCAATGGCTTTGCCGATCAGTTGCTCATTGGTATGGGGGCCGTACATATCCGCGGTATCGAGAAAGTTGACGCCCAACTCCAAGGCGCGATGCAGCGTGGCGGTTGCCTCCGTGGTGTCGGTGCCGGGGGTGTAGAAGTCGGTCATGCCCATGCAGCCGAGGCCGATGGCAGAGACCCGTGGGCCGTTTTTTCCGAGTTGACGAGTGTGCATGGGTTCAGCTCCTGAGTGGGGAAGGGCTCCATTGTTACTCTCGACAAAATTGGGATAAACCGGCTAAAAGCACTATCACTATTCGTAATATCTAAATAATCCGCGTAAGGAGTCGCCCGTGGACCGTTTCAACGCGATGCGCGTATTTACCCGAATTGTTGAACTGGGCGGGTTTGCCAAGGCCGCCGACAGCCTGCAACTGCCGCGCGCTTCGGTGACTATCCTGATCAAGCAATTGGAAGCGCACCTGGGCGTGCAGTTGCTGCAACGCACCACGCGCCAGGTGAGCCCGACCCTGGATGGCGCTGCGTATTACCAGCGCTGCGTACAGTTGCTCACCGACCTGGAAGAAACCGAGGCGGTGTTCTCCACTCGCCGCCAGAACCCGCGCGGCACCTTGAGTGTGGACATGCCTTCGGGCATCGGGCGCTTGATTGTGATTCCCGCGTTGCCGGCGTTCACCGCGCGCTATCCGCAGATCGAATTGGACATAGGCCTGAACGACCGCCCGGTGGACCTGATCCGCGAAGGTGTCGATTGTGTGCTGCGTGGCGGCCTGGCCTTGGATGAGTCGCTGGTAGCCAGGCCTTTGGCAATGATGGACCAGTTGACCTTGGCGAGCCCCGGGTATCTGGAACGCATGGGCGTACCCGCGTCCCTTGAGGACTTGGCCAATCACCAGATGGTCGAGTATGTCTCCACGGCCAGTGGCAAGCGGTTCGGCCTGGAGTTTCTGGTCGACAACGCCGTGCGCCCGATCCATTTGCCCAAGCGCGTGGCGGTCAACAGCTCCGACGGCTATTTCGCCGCGTGCGAAGCCGGCTACGGCCTGATTCAGGCGCCGCACTATCACGCGATGCGGCAACTGGCCCAAGGCAGCCTGGTGCCCGTGCTGGCGCAATTGCCGGTGCCGAAAATGGCACTGACGGCGCTGTATCCGCCGCATCGCCAGTTGTCGCAGCGGGTGAGGGTGTTTGTGGATTGGCTGGTTGAGCTGTGCAGCCAGCCAGGCACCGGTTTGCAACGCTAGGCCTGGGCCACGTGCTGACCGGCGTGCGGCTGGCCATCGGGATGTTGTCGGGCGTGCTGGTGCCATGCGAAATGCTCGGGGCCATTGGGGGTCTGGCCCTGGGCTATGGTTTTCGCGTGGGGGAAACCTACTGCGTCCGGTATATCTGTAGATCCCCCGGAACGCCTCCAGCATTTACCGGTTTGGCAGGGTCTGTCGCATGGTTCCTCAGCCTCATGCCCGTAGGGGCTGAGTATTTTGGATGGGTGTAGACACCAACGCCGATGCCACCAGTCAACTCAGCCAGGCCGGGGACGCCTTCGGAGGTATTCATGTGTGAATGCCCCACCAACGCCGCCCATTTTTCAGTGCCGGAATTTGCCTGGATGGTTTCTGCGGCATAGTAGTTGAACTCTCTGAGTCGTTTTTCAGAGCCGGCGCCTGTGGTGGTTGGCACGCGCGCGTCGTGAAGGTCCTTATGCCGTGTGAGGTAATAGTGGTCGAGCGGCAAGACTTCTATGCCGTTGTCACTGAGCTTTTTTTTCAGCTCTTCAAATGTCGGGTTAGTGCGAGGGGTTTTGGTTTGCCCGATGATGCCAATGCCGTCATCCACAAGCCCGTGGGGCATATCGATCAAGCCTTCGAAATAAAATTTTTTGACGCCTTGGGTTTTTAACGTTTCGACGTTTTCGAAAATTGTCCGGAAACTCGCCATCTGTTTATGGCTTTCCCCAAACACCACGCCGTCCGAGGCTTTATAGGCCTCTTCAATCAGCTCGGGTACAGACACCTCTTTCGGCATCGGTGGCAGGGTTGGGCGTGCCGGAAGCCCCGAATGCTTCAGCGCATCGTAGTAATCGTCCATTTCCTGTTTGAATTTGTTCATCGTTGCCAGCTTGGTATCCGGTTTGAAATGGTCCGCCTCCAGTTTCCCCCGCATGCTTTCGACATAGTCGCCCTCGGGCAATGGTTTTCGAACACGTAGCGACCGACCGCTGCTGTCAATGGGGTTGAATCTCTGCCCATGACGCTGCCTGGGTGAGTGCGTCAATGGCGACCTGGGTGACAGTGTGTCAAGCGGGTTGAAATCGTTCAGGGGCGTCCCGTAGGGTTTCATCTTGGCCGCGTCGTAGGCATACCGTTGTCCATTAGAGAGGATCGTGTCTGCCTCATAGGTCTGGTCCGCGATCTTGAACGTGCCGCGTGTGATGGGCCCATGCTCGCGGCTGACAGCCTGGATTAACGTGCCACTGGTGGCCTTGATCTTGTCCACGCCCTTGCCGATCATCTTGACGCTACCCTCGATGAGATTGCCCACCCCACTGACAGGATTGAGTTCGCCGATAAGGGTGGTGCCGAGGATTTTGGCGATCTTGAGGGCCTTGGTCGTCGCGCTGACCGCCTTGGCGCCGACTTTGGCCACTTTCGCTGCCGTGCCCACACCGGCAGTGACAAAGCCGAAGATATCCATGCCCAGGTCGACGGCGCCATCCAGGTAGTTGCCCTCGACAAAGTTCTGGATCGCCGATTTGAACGGAATCAGGTCAAGGAAGAAATTGGCGAGTTTCGACTGGGTTTCCATTTGCCGGTCGAAGGTTGTCGCTCCCTCGGCCTCCTTGATCACATCTTCGTTATCGATATCCAAGTGTTGGATAAACACGTCGGTGAGGGCCTGCGTCCGGGTACTGGAAAAGCTGTTGGGAACGGGCAGTGGGTTTGGGGCTTTCTGGCTTTGTTCAAACACCGTTTCAGCCATACCTTTGGGGGGGAACGCTTCTATGGGGTAGACCCGGTTGGCGTTGCGCTCGCGCTCTTGGGTCAATACGGTGTCGGGAACGGGTTTAACAGTGCCTTGCTTTAAATCCACTTCATAAACCGTTTGGCTATTCACCCCCGTGGACTTGATCAATAACCTGTGATTTTTTTCCGTCAGGGTTCGGTCGGTAAAGCCCATACCCAGGGTGTAGGTATGGTTTTGATAGAACTCAAGTTTCCCATATTCCAGATTCTCCCGGTCCTTGAGCGGAAGCTGACTGATCATTTGCTTGACGGCCGTGGCGATGCCTTTTTTCCGAGTGCTCATGGCCTGGGTGAGTTCTGCGTCGAACACTTGGTTTACGTCGAATTGCAGGGACTTGCCTCGTGTGGCATCGATGATCCGATCGTCTGTGGATTCCCACTCATACTGATGCAGCCCGCTCATCGCGATATCCAGCAACGAGTGTGGGCCGGCGGGCGCCCGATTGGGGTCATAGAGCGGTTGGACGTAGGGCTGTGTGGTGCTCTTTACGGTCAGGAGTTTCTCTTCAAAAGGCACGTTCTCGCCAAACCTTTCTTTCAGCTTGGCCAGGGCGATTTCCCTGCGACTGGGGATTTTGGCTTCGATCTGGTCGCTGGCATTTACCCGCGCATCGGCCTGCAGGTTGAAGGCGCCTCTGACCTTTTCAATGTCGCTGGTGTTGTACCGAGCGGCTTCATCTTCAGAGAGCACGCCGTTGACGACGCCCCAGGTCCGCAGCGCGGCGGTCTGTGCCTGCTGGGTCACGTCCAGGTCTTGCAGGCCGGCATTTTCGGCTTCCAGCATGACTTGGGCAAAGGTCATATTGGGGACTTTACCCGGTGTCTGGGCTTCTATCGTAGCCGCTGCGATGGACAGGCTGACCCAGGCTGGACTTCCATAGGTCACGTTGGCAGGGATGTCTTTGATCAGCAGTTCGGGGGCTTTCCTCGCCAGTAACAGGTAAGCGCCGACCTTGGCCATTCCAGGCGTGGTGTGGCCTTCGTTATCCAAATGCGCGCTGAGGTTGCCCAACAGCGCTGAAGCGGGTTTGCCCCAGTGATCTCGCTGTGCCAGATCGAAGCCGGCAACCTTGTTCGGCTGGGTCTCGGCAATGGATGACGGATCCAGCAGCAGATGCATGGCGGCCAACAGGTAGTCGTTCACGCTGGAGTCGGTGGCAATACCGTTCAACTGAGCCTGCAAGACTTTGCCCAACGCTTGCGCGCGGGGCGTGCCAAGGAGCGTTTCCAGCGCCTTGGCCGGATCTTTGATGGCCTCGGCGGAAAGTGGCTGGTTGCTGTTCAAGTACTCCAGCACACTCGGGCTTACCCCCATCCGTGGTGGGTTCGAATGCTGGGTCGCATAGCGCCGGGCGGCGTCCACCAGCGAACGTTGCCCATCGGCCCCCAACGGTAGTGGCCAGGACAGCGCGCCACCAAAGTTGCCCAGAGGGTGTTCCTGGGCTCTGTTGAGCACCGCGTCCGCCAGGGCGGTCAGGGCAAAGTGGCTGGTGGGTATGCTCAAGCCGGACGACCTGATGTAAGCCTCAAGCGTGACGGTGGCACCGGCTTCGGACGAGGAGGACTCGGGATGAATATCGATGGTCGTCGTTTTCAGCGCGCCCAGGATGGCCTGGGGCGTTGCGTCCGCGCCCAGGCGTTTGGCGGTTTCGTTGAGTGTTTGCCCCAGGGTCCGCAGGTTGTGCTTGTCTGCCTGCGCCTGCTCCAAACCGGCATTGGCAACACGCTTGTGGCGGTGTAAATGCAGGGGCGTGGCGGGTTGTGGGGCGGTGGACGACTGGTCGGGCGCTGGCTGGCTTTGGCTATCATTTTGGGGGGAGGGCAGAAAAGAGTGACGCGGGTGGATGGATACGGAAGAGGGAGTCTGCATGGGTGGGTACCTTTTTTGACGTATCAACAAAGGCGCCTGTTATTAGGAGGTTCCCTGTTCCCCAGACGCCCCTTTTGGGTGCGGAAAACACCCGCCGGGGTTCCTTCTCGAAGGCATGCAGTGTGTAAGGTAGGATGTAGATGCTCGCGTGAGTGTTTCAATGCACTCGTCCATCCATCGTGCAAGCCCAGCGGCCCACTGCCGTGGGAGTGAGCGGCACGCCGGACGAGCCAAAGTTTTTCATCACCTGTAACATAAGCCCCTGTCGACCTCGGTGCATCCCGTCGCCCGGGTATGTGCCTGGCCTGTTCGGCGCTACACAGTGGATAACTCTTCCGGTTCAGGAACCCGTCATGACCCAAAAGCAACGCTTGAAATACTCGATTCTGATCGCCCTGGCCGTACTGGCGACGATGTTTGGCCTGTCCTACCTGCAGAACATCGGGTTTATCAGTGAGAAGACGTTCCAGACCATCGCCATTGCCGTCGCAGTGGTCGTAGTGGTGATCAACGGCATCATGCGCCGCAAGGTCAAGCTTTAAGGTCTACCTCGAGCGTCGAGTACCTTCGCAGCCTCTTCATGGAGGCTGTAGCTTTTATCGGCGTTGAGGGTGATCACACCCTCGCTGCACAGGCGCTTGAGCACCTCGCGCACACTCAGGAACGACAACGGGATACCCAGCTCCAGTAAATGGCTGTGCACGCCGCGCACACCCAGGGTGCGCTGGTTGTCGGCGGCGGTGAGCAGGGCGTCGATGACCTTCAGCCGAATCAGGCTGGTGCGCAGACCGAAACACTTGAGCAAATGGCGAATACGCTGGTTGCCTTGCTGTTCGGGCGCTTTGCCGAACGTTTGTGCGCCGCTGCCACGCTGAGCATCGGCGGCAGGTGAATGTCCGTCCGTGGGCACTTGCGGGTTATACATGCAAAAAACTCCTTATCAGAGCCTGATCAGGAAAATGATGGCGCTCTTAGTAATAAGACGAACGAGCGAGCGAAATCATGAAGTGCAGGATGTAGAAAATTTGTCGGTATCGGTTTTGTCACATCTGTGTCGCCTTGAATAAACGCGTTCCAGCATTAAATTTTTCCCGGTCTTTTGCGTTCTTACGGTGGGGTAGCTACCCCCTGTGAGGGTGTTCAATTTGACTGCGGAGTCGGCGTGATTATTTCCAACGGGTTGTCCAGGGTGTGTGTGGCGGGGCTGTTGCTGGGGTTGAGCCTGGCCGCATCGGCGCGGGAACAGGTGACGCAAGCGTCGGCGGAAATCCGGCGTACCAGTTTCGGCGTGCCGCATATTCGCGCTACCGACGAGCGCGGCCTGGGCCTGGGCATCGGTTACGCCTATGCCCAGGACAACCTGTGTCTGCTGGCCAATGAAGTGGTCACGGTGAACGGCGAGCGAGCCAGGTACTTCGGCCCTGAACAGTCGACTCTGGAAGAGCGCAACAACCTGGCCAGCGATGTGTTTTTCACCTGGCTGAACACACCGGATGCCGTGGCTGCTTTCTGGAAGGCGCAGAGCCCGCAGATCCAACAGCGCATGCAAGGTTACGTGGCCGGTTACAACCGCTACCTGAGAGAGCACGGCACGCCAGCCCAGTGCCAGGCCGCCTGGGTGCGGCCGCTGATGGTTGAGGACCTGGTGAAATTGACCCGCAGGCTATTGGTGGAGGGCGGTGTCGGCCAATTCGCCGAAGCCCTGGTCGGCGCCAAGCCGCCTCAGGCAACGGCGAGTGTGCAGCCCAGCGCCAAGGCGTTTGAACTGGCCGCCGCCAATCAACAGCGCTTCAGCCTCGATCGTGGCAGCAATGCCGTGGCGGTGGGCCGCGACCGTTCGTTCAATGGCCGTGGCATGTTGCTGGCCAACCCTCATTTCCCGTGGGTGGGCGGCATGCGCTTTTATGAAATGCACCTGACCATTCCCGGCCAGCTGGATGTGATGGGCGCCGCGTTGCCCGGCCTGCCGGTGATCAATATCGGCTTCAACCAGCATGTGGCATGGACCCACACGGTGGACACGTCCAAGCATTTCACCCTGTATCGCCTGACGTTGGATCCCAAGGATTCCACGCGCTATATGCTGGATGGAAAATCCATCCCCCTGGAAAAAACCTCGGTGACGGTGCAGGTCAGGCAAGCGGACGGCAGCGTGAAACCGGTGACCCATCCGGTCTATAGCTCGCAGTTCGGACCCGTGGTGCAATGGCCCGGCAAGCTGGATTGGGACAGTCACCACGCCTTCAGCCTACGCGATGCCAACCTGGGCAACGACCGCGTGCTGCAACAGTGGTACGCAATGAACCGCGCGGCCAGCCTCAAGGATCTGCAAACCTCGGTGCACACCCTGCAAGGCATCCCGTGGGTCAATACCCTGGCCGCCGATGACCAGGGCCAGAGCCTGTACATGAACCTGTCGGTGGTGCCCAACGTCAGCGCGGCCAAGCTGGCGCAATGCAGCGACCCACGTGCCGGCCTGCAGATGATCATGCTCGACGGCGCCCGCAGTGCCTGTGCCTGGGACGTTGACCCGCGAGCCGCCCAGGCCGGCATCTTCCCCGCCGACCAGTTGCCGCAACTGGAGCGTAGCGACTACGTGCAGCACTCTAACGATTCGGCGTGGCTGGCCAACCCCAAGGCACCATTGACCGGCTTCTCCCCGGTGATCAGCCAGGACCACGTCGGCCTCGGCCCGCGCGCACGCTTTGCCTTGCAACGCCTGCAATCCCTGGAGACGCGACCGATCAGCGTCACCGACCTGCAAAACATGGTCATGGACAACGAGGTCTACCTCGCCGGCCAGGTCATGCCCGACCTGCTGGCGTTCTGCGCCAAACACCTTGGCACCGACGCGGCTGCGCTCAAGCCACTGTGCACCAGCCTCAATGACTGGGACCGACACGCCAACCTCGACAGCGGCCTGGGCCTGGTGCACTTCATCAATCTGATCGAACACCTGCAACAAATCCCCGATGCCTGGCGCGTCGCGTTCGACCCGGCCCAGCCCCTCACCACCCCACGTGGCCTGGCCATCGAGCGTGCACCCGTGGCCAAGGCCCTGCGCGAAGCCATGCTGGCCTCCACCGCAGCCGTCGACACACTCGGCCTCAACGCCGACAGCAAATGGGGGGATGTCCAGGTCAGCGGCCAAACCCCGATTCACGGCGGCCCGCAGGAACTGGGGGTCTACAACGCCATGCAAACCGTGCCCCGGGCCGACGGCAAGCGTGAAGTGGTCAGCGGCAGCAGCTACCTGCAGATCGTCACCTTCGACGACCAGGGCCCACACGCCCAAGGCGTGCTCGCGTTTTCCCTGTCCAGCAACCCGGCATCCCCCTACGCTAAGGACCAGACCCAAGCGTTCTCACAGAAAAAACTCCGCCCGCTGCCGTTCACCGACGCCCAGATCAAGGCCGACCCGCAGTACCAGCAGCAGCTCATCAAGGAGTAGGGCAGGCACGCAACCCCTTGATGCCAATACGAAATATTTTTGAAATCAAGGGGTTGCAGGCAAAAGCAAATGAGTACATAATGGCGCCCATCGAACGCAACGAAGCATTAAAAACTTCAATGTATTCAATGAGTTAGAGTAGAGGCAGGGTTCTATAGCCCACTCAAGTTTTTATGCGGTGAATGTCAGCGGCAAAGGCATTGATCGTTTGAGGCCGAGTAGCAAAATGGTTATGCAGCGGATTGCAAATCCGCCTACGCCGGTTCGATTCCGACCTCGGCCTCCACTCTTAAAAGCCCCGTAGATTAACGTTTACGGGGTTTTTTATTGTCTGCGGTTTGGTCATCGCTTCCGCAATTTTTCGGATGCGCTTCCACATCCCTACCTTTTTTCGGGAAATTTAAGACGCCGTTATCGGTATGCCTCTCCGCGATTGGACGTGGGATTGTGCTCGAGACTAAGGAGCCTGAGCGTCTACCAACGGCCGAGGCTGTGTAAAAACGTATTTGAGCGCGACAGGTACTCAAAACCGGACTGAAAATTGCGCTTCTACGCGAAATCCACATCTGCTGACGTGCCGATAAATTTCAGATTTAACGTAGATGCGCATACTTCAATTTTGGCGACGCGTTTTTACACACTCTGGGCCAAAAGCGGACAGTGATAGAAAAACAAATCTGTCCCCTTTTCGGAAAGAAGATGGCCGAGGTTGTCGGATGTAATTGACAACCTCCGTCATGCGGAGTGGTGTTTTTCGTGTCTCCCAGGCCTGCTGCATATAGTCTTCGGCTCCGCGTTCCAAGCATAATTTTAGGACCCGGAAACGTCCAAGACGAACACATCAATTAGCCCAACTAGCTCTGGCGGGAGCGTCTGTCCGATGCTGGTCTTCAGTTCCGGAGCGGAGTTTATGGTTGTATTTTTTTTGTTTGCGACCAGTTCATCGCCGCCAAACCAGATCACAAGATAAATTCCCTGTTGCTCTGCGTCGGGGTGGATGGAATATCGGTCATACAATTGCGCAGATGCGGCTGTGTATAGTTCTTTATGCCACTGACCTTTTACCTCAACCACAAGCAACCTTCTTTTCCCACCAATGATCTTGGTCGCAGTGAAATCGGTGCGGTTTTCACTTTTCATTTGATGCTCAGAAGTTATTACGATGCCTAATGGTCCGAGTCTGAGACTTAGACGCTCAGCAATGACCTCGGTGGCCTTGACTTCGCCCAAACGCTTACCACCATTGTAAAAGCGGTCTGCTGGATTGAACTCTCCACCGTCTATAGCTTTCTGAAAATCTTGAAGTTCTTGGAGGACGAGTTTGCGTAAGCCCTCGACGTTCACAACAGTGTCGCGATCCAGCAGTTCGATGATTTCTTGAGAAGAAGGCGGTTCAAAATCTCTCAGCGCTTGTTGTCTGACTTTACTGGCTAATAAGCTCTTAAGGTCGTTGTGCATATCTATAAAACGCGCATCGCCCAAAAGACGATTTAAGACAAGGATGGCCTCGCTAGCATCATCTGAGTGTATCAACCAGACTATATCGGTCAAAAAACGATATGCGACCTCCTCGCTAGGACTCCCCGTTCCCCAGTGGCTCGGCAGATGAACTTTAGGCCATTTATCGATAAAAGCGTCGAGAATGGCCTCCACTTTATTTGCCGTAAGTATTGGCCAATAAGAATTTTCGCCGCGATTGAAGCGTCCGGAACGAACATTAAGTGAAAATACTGTATCCCTATCAGATTTGAGCCAATTCCAATATGTGCCACAGGTATCTTTTATAAAATAGAATGCTCGAACGAGCCAGAAGATGCGCTTTCTCTCTACGTATTCATCATCTGTGGGCTCCGGCCAGTCGGACATTATATTTTCGCAACGCTCTGCGATTATTTTTTGAAGATCACTACGATCACCAAACTGAGCCGCAATCTCAAAAAGCGTTTCTAAAGTGCCAATGTCTAACTCAGAGAAGCGCGCAAGCCACTCTATTGAAAGCTCCGCCCGTAGATGGCTGAAAATCTCGTCATCGCTTAAAAGCCAAATATTCGGGTTGCTGCAGCCTTTCTGTGCCAACTGAGGCTCAAGGTACTGACGGAGATAGTGCTCTGCACTCGATGAGTCTGCAAAAATAAGACGATCAATTTCAGACTTTAGAGCGTTGCGTTCTTCTTCGATAACTGAACTGTATGATCGATCAATACTGGTCCGTAGCGCGGTCAATAACCGCAAATCAACACTATCCAAATTACCATCCACACGCATGATCTCTAGGCAAGCTGCTAGTAGGACCATTTCTGCATGCAATATTTCCCCTGCACACTGTAACTGTGCAAATTCTAATAGATTGGGAATTTTTAGCGCGATAAAATCTATACAGTTTCTGAGGGCAGTACAAACTAATGCCGCGTCTCCAACTCGCTCCTCAATCCGATCGGGATTCATAAGAACCAATTCTGCAAAGTAGACAAGGCATTGCCAATCGGCACCGCTTTCTATTAGCTCTCGATTGGCCTGGTAATACTGAATATTTGCTGCACGCCTCTCGTTTCGTTGCCGCTGACGGCGTTTCGCCTTGCGATTCAGGCGCGGCAGTCGAGTGTTCTTTGCCAATTGCGAGTAAGCTCTGTTAGATCGCACCCATTCAACCATGAATTCAGGCTTTTCTAAAGACTGTTCGCGCATGTGTCTTCTTAAGTAGTTTGATCCTACTTCTGTTTTGTAGCGATAGCGTTGATGTGTGGCGATAAAATTAGCCCAAAGCTTGGGATTTTCGAGTTCAAATGCGAGATTCACTATAAACTCGTAATCTTTAGGTTGGAATTGAAGACCTGAGTGAGCATAGAACTCAAATTTCTCTATTTTGGTCTTGAAAATTCTCTCTCTGTCAGTAATCGTTTTGAAAACGTGAGCCATAATCCCTTGGCGCAAGTTATCGTCGCTTTGAAGTATTTTTACAGAAGTACTACCGCTCGCTGCTTGTTGATGATGGTAATTTAAATTTTCGAGCCAGTCCCATACTTTCTCAGGATTAAATGGCGCAGACGCTAATTCAAAATACCTATCTAGCATTAATCCAATAATCTTGCATATACCATCTCGGCAGTAGCAAGCGTAACGCTTTTTACCGCAAACGCAGGTCACTCCTTTAGATAATTCATTTAATAGAGGATTGATCAAATTTAAATCTAAGCTGCCTACAAGTTTTTTGATAAAGTAGCGAGTACCAACTGTCCGTTCTAAACGTTCTTCAGAGGCAGGATATAGTTTCGTACAGGTGCGAAAAAAATTCGACAAGTGAGAAATATCGAATCTTTCAGGACCTATGGTTGTTACGATGTCCGCTACAATCTTAAGCGAAGTTTCGCTAGCCTCAGCAACCAGAATCGATACATCGGCGTGATGATCATGTCCGATCAAATCGAGTAGACATCTGTTGGCCAAAAATCGAGTGCGTTCGCTCTGGCTTGGGTCCAACACGAGCTGACGTAATTCATTTGTCAAATGCGTAATCGCTGGTGATCCCGCCAAAAGTTCGAGGATCAGATCACGTAAGTGCCCATCGTTTCCAGATGCAAGGAGAGGCTTGATTTCCTTCATGACGTCTTGGGTGAAGAAACCTGCAGCACTGAACCGACGCCAAGAATCTCCCCTTCGGAAATACGGATCTCTCTTTTCCACATCTTTTAAGCGCCTTATGAGCAGGCGCTTTGAGGACTGTTCAAGTTGAGAAGGATCGCCGTTCGCTAGTACTGCATAGGGGTCAAGTTCGATTGCTGATTCCTGAATATACTTGTTGCCTAACGCGGCCAACCAACCCAGCAGCCCTCGTAGTTCGTCCCGTACAATGGTGTTTGGAGCGATTATGGGTAGGCATTTATGGATCGTAAGATGGTCCGTCGGATCAGCTATTCGCTTGGCTAGGTAATCCGCAGCACAGTATTCGGCGACGATCTTGTGAACCGGTCGATGCTGATCTGCGCTGTCTCCGGGCTTGAAAAGTCTAGTCGCGAGGATGCCTTCAGCTGCGGTGGTGTTTTCGAACATTGCCGCTAGTAGTGGATAAATTCGGTCTGCTGTCGCTTCGCTCGTTCCTATGCCATCTGCACCTGAAAGCAAAAGCTTGGCGAATACCTCAGACGACAGGTCAACCTTTTGTGCGATCGAAAGGGTATGGCCGGTCTTCGCCACGGTGGCATTCGCCTCCTTTGCTAGGCGCTCGACCGCTTGGGAAAAAATGCTTCGTTTGTCTGTGAAATGTCTGCCACTTTCGATGTAAGCGTCTGCGAACATCTTTAAGAACTGGGGATTGGGTAGTAGTGCTTCTAAATCAAATCGAGTGACTTCCGCTTGGAATGTTGCGAAATCCTCACCCGGCACATGGTGATGAAAAATTTCCCGCTGTTCTTCTTCCTCAAACTCGACCAGCCTCACTAGGAGCGGTGAGCATCCGAAGTACTCTTCGAATGCGCTTGTGGCTGCGGTCCCCCATTCGCTGGATCGGCTCGAGATGATCACGTGCGTTGGCTTTGCTTTACTCGCATTCGCCAGGAGGTCGTGAATACCGGTTTGATCGATTTTAGCTAACTCGTCAAACGCGTCGATCACGAGCGGAGAGTTATCAGCGCCTGGGCCTATACGTTTGAATTTGTTCGCTGTAACGCTAGAAGTGCCCAGCTTCCGGGCCAAACTACGCATTAACTCAGTTTTTCCACCACCTGGTTCGGCCAGAACAACGACGTAACTTGACGTAACTAGAAGCTCATCTTCAGTGTAAGCAACGTCATTGCTGGATATTTTGCGCGGTAAATAAAGAATAGAGCTCATGGGCAGAAGTCTGAAGATGGCGTGCTGAAAGCACCAAAAATCCGGCGCCATTTATTTGAGGGCGAGTCCTTTCAAATGACACATCCTGCTCCGGATATTACGTCATATTATAGGGACAAGCCCTTCGCTCTGTGAGCGACCGCTCCTGGCCGACTGCTGTTGTTCGCGACTGGCGGCTTTTGATTGCCACCGCCTCCCAAGAACAGGCGCAGGTGGCCCGCGAGGCCGACCAAAACCTCACCAGCATTCGCGAACTATCGATCCAGAGCGCGGCAGGCGCCAGTCAGACCCCCGCTGCCTGCAGTGAGATGTCCAACCTGGCAATTGAGTTGAATCACCTGGTGGCGCGCTTTAAGGTCTGACATAGGCAGTTGTTCTTGCCTGAACGTGCGATAGGCAGCCCGTGCAGGCGCCATTTCCTTCTCTTTGAATAGAACGTGGTGCCGTGTCCCTTAACGCGCTCGGAGGGTTTTTCGACGAGTGACGTATCTAGATCAAGGGTTAGGCGGCTTTTAAGGTTGTCACGACCCGTGTTGGCGACTACCCTGAAAATGTTCGTATTGTTACGAACAGTTTCGGTTGTGACCGTTTTCAGGTCACGCTACTTCAGGATGAGGAACGAAAATGTTTTCACACGAAGGTCCCGCGATAGAGCTGATGCTATTCGTCTTTGGTCTGGCGATGCTGCTTTTGGTCGTTTGGTTTTTTCATCATCAATACGAGCGAAAGACGGGGAAGGGCGTAAAAAAACAACATAGTCCTGGCGATAGCCGCTCAACGTAAATCTGCGGTCGAACGACCTGTTCGAGCCAGTCGGCTGCAGCTGGCTCGCGCTATTCACCGACGTAAAGAATTGGGGGCCGACTACGATTTCCGACTCGAGGCCCCCATTCTTGACCGCACTGACCTCAATTTTCAGCACTCAGTCTCGGACCTGCTGATGCGCTGCTCCTTCACTTCACCCGCGTACTTGGCCAGTTTCTCCTGCTGAGTTGTCAGCAACGTACAGACCTTCATCAACGCCACCGCTTCACTCGGCGTCTTGCTGCTGTTTGCCAGGGCTGTCAGTTCAACCACGGACCAGCCAATGACCGCAGCTGCATCTTCCAGGTCGTAAAACAATTCCTGCTGGGCAGTTCTGGGTCCGTCCAGGCCCTGTATCAACTCCTTCATTTCCGTCACTCCGGATTAACTCGCATCAATGAATTGACGTGTATCCACCCCTACACAAACCCTACCAAGACGTTACACGAAACTCGTGACGGACTTCATTGGCGGCGGTCTTACTTTACGTACACCCAACCTTGTAAAGCAGAGAGCGTTGTCATGAAGTTGAATTACCTAACCAAGGCGGCTGTTGTTGTCGCGCTGTTGTCGACCTTGTCGGGCTGCTGGATATTCATGCCGCCGGGCGGTGGCGGGGGTGGTGGCCATGGCGGTGGGGGGCATGGTCAAGGCGGCGGCCCTGGCGGCGGTCCGCGTTAATAGTTAGTCAACGAGAGGCAGGCCATGAACAATGGCCTGCCTCTTTTTTTGCCCGGCTTAAATCCCAGGCAAAGAAAAGCCCGCGATGGGGAGCACGGGCTAAAAGGGATGTTCATTAGGAGCTGGATTCACCATAAGGGGGCGTCTGTGAAAGGTTTGTGAAAGCGCCTGAATTATTTGCGCCTGAAGTGTATGCCTCGATCCGTGCCTGGCTGTACGGGGCGCCGAGGGGCATAACCCACTACTGTCACAGGCATATCACACCGCTCGGATGCCGCACCATGGTCATGTCTACCAGCCTGCTCTCAGCCTTTGTGCTGTTCGCCTTCGTGTCCTCGATCACCCCAGGTCCGAATAACACCATGTTGCTCGCTTCGGGGGTGAACTTCGGGTTTCGCCGCTCGATGCCCCATGCGCTGGGGATCAGTATCGGCTTCATGCTGTTGGTGATTTCGGTCGGCCTGGGCCTGGGCGAAGTGTTCAAGGTGTTCCCGTGGGCCTACACGGTGTTGCGCTACGTGGGCGCGGCGTACTTGCTGTACCTGGCCTGGAAGATCGCCACGGCGGGCGGCCTGTCCGATAGTAGTGATGAACACGGCAAGCCCATGACCTTCCTCGGCGCGGCGGCGTTTCAGTGGGTGAACCCCAAGGCGTGGATCATGGCGCTGGGGGCCATCACCACCTATACGCCCGCTGAGGGCTATGTCACCAACGTGCTGGTGATTGCGCTGGTCTTTGCCGTGGTCAACCTGCCCAGCGTGTGCGTGTGGGTCGGATGTGGCAGCGGCTTGCGTAATGTGCTGCGCGAGCCGCGCTGGTTGAGACTGTTCAATTGGTCAATGGCCGGGCTGTTGGTGCTGTCGCTGTACCCGATGTTGTTTGCCGGCTAGGCGTCAGACCGGCGAGATGGTCGCCAGCAGGCCGATGCCGATGGTCAGCACTAAAAAACCGAACAGGAAAATCGCCATCTTGGTCATACGGCCTCCGAAGGGAAGGGGGTGGGGATGTGGGCTATTGTCCGCCCAGGCGGCATTTCAATACAGGCGCAGATAGCAAAGAAAAAACCGTATCAGATGCGCTTGCGACTGTTCTGCTACGGGCTTTGGGGGGCTGCGATTTTTTCAAGATCAGTGCCTGGGACAACCACGGCTTTTCCCCCTAAGATGGCGCCCATTGCATCAACAATAAAACTGGGCCAACCCTCGATGGAAAGACGTCAGTTCAGCGGTGGCATGAAAGGCAAGAACCTGCGCTACCTCAACGAAACCTCCCAGCCGGCATCGGTCACCCGCGTCGGCTTCCTGCTGCTCGAACACTTCTCCCTGCCTGCCTTCACCCAGACCCTCGACACCGTGGTCACCGCCAACCTGCTGCGTCCTGACCTGTTCGCTTCGCGCACCTACGGTTGTGATGACGGGGAAGTCATCAGCGACCTGGGCCTGGTGATCCGCCCGGATGCGCGTCTCGATGCCCCGGCGCTGCAAGGCTTGGATCTGCTGGTGATCTGCGGCGGCTTTCGCACCGAACTCAAGGCTGGCGACCCCTTGATCCAGCTGCTGCGCACGGCCGCCGAGCAGGGCGTGAGCCTCGCAGGGTTGTGGAACGGCGCATGGTTCCTCGGCCGCGCCGGCCTGCTGCAAGGCTACCGCTGCGCCATCCACCCCGAACACCGCCCGGCCCTGGCGGAAGTGTCCAAGGCCACCCACGTTACCAGCGAACCCTACGTGATCGACCGCGACCGCCTCACCGCGTCGAGCCCCTCCGGTGCCTTCCACATGGCCCTGGACTGGATCAAAAGCTTACACGACAAAGCCCTGGTCGAAGGGATCGAAGACATCCTGGCCTTCGAAGAATCGCGTTATCGGCGGATCAAACCCACCGAAAACGTCAGCGTCAGCGCGCCCCTGCGCGAAGTGGTCAAGCTGATGGACGCCAACCTCGAAGAGCCGCTGGAACTCGACCAACTCGCTGTCTATGCCGGCCGCTCGCGCCGCCAACTGGAGCGCCTGTTCAAGGAACAACTGGGCACCACGCCGCAGCGCTACTACATGGAGCTGCGCGTCACCGAAGCACGCCGGCTGTTGCAGCACACCGAACTGTCACAGGTGGAGGTGCTGGTGGCGTGCGGGTTTGTCTCGCCGAGCCATTTCAGCAAGTGCTACAGCTCGTATTTCGGATATCGCCCCTCCAAGGAGAAGCGGTTGGTCAAGTAAAGTGGCTGCCGCTCCATGCACTCCGGCATGATTTTTCAAGGAGGACCCATGTCTCTTACACGTTTGGATCGTTATCGCGGCAGTTTGCTGGGCTTGGCCTGCGGCGATGCAGTCGGTACCACGGTCGAGTTCATGCCCCGTGGCACCTTTACACCGCTCACCGATATGGTGGGAGGAGGGCCATTCAACCTCAAGCCTGGCCAGTGGACCGACGACACCTCAATGGCGCTGTGCCTGGCCGAAAGTCTGCTGCGCAAAGAGGGGTTTGACGCGGCAGATCAGATGGGCCGCTATCTGAATTGGTGGAAATGGGGCTATTTGAGCTCCACCGGCGACTGCTTCGATATCGGCCTGACCGTTAGCAAAGCGCTCACGGCGTATCAAGACAGTGCAAACCCCTTTTCAGGTTCTACGGATCCGTATTCCGCCGGCAATGGCTCGATGATGCGCCTTGCCCCGGTGGTGTTGTTTTACTTTCCGGACCTTCAACGTATCCGCCATTACGCCGCCGAAAGCTCGCGCACCACCCACGCTGCTCAGGAAGCAATCGAGTGCTGCCTGGTGCTGGCCCAGGCAATCAGCAATGCGCTTGAGGGGGTTTCAAAGGATCAGGTCTTGCAGTTGGCGCAGATGGACCTCGCGACCGCCAAAGTCGCCGCACTTGCGCAGGGCAATTACCTGGAGAAGTCCCGTGACGACATCGTCGGCACTGGCTACGCCGTGGCGTCCCTTGAAGCCGCACTCTGGTGCTTCCACCATACCGACAGCTTTGCGGCGGCAGTGCTGATGGCGGCCAATTTGGGCGATGACGCCGACACCACCGCAGCCATCGTTGGCCAACTGGCCGGTGCGTATTATGGCGCCCAAGCGATTCCTGGCGGCTGGTTGGAAAAGCTGTGGATGCGCGAGGAAATCCAAGGCACGGCGGATGCCCTGTTGGCAGCTTCTACCGGTAATCTCGTTCAGTGAAGCGAGCACCGTCTGCAAAACCATGAAGATCAAATGTGGGAGTTGTCGAGCTCAATTGTGGCGAGCGGGCTTGTCCCGCGTTGGGCTGCGCAGCAGCCCCAAAACCAGGCGCAGAGGAGTGCCTGAGAATCCGCATTCGTCTTGATCAGGGGCGCTTCGCCTCCCCCCACGCGGGACAAGCCCGCTCACTACAAAAAGCACGCGTTTGAAATAGCTTGTGCAAGTTGCTGTGCTTGGACGTGGCGGTTCTTCTCAAAACCTCCCCAGTCGATACGGCCCTAGCGCCGGCAACCCTGAAAGCGCAGGCGCCCCCGACGCCAATTGCCCCACCATCTCCGCCGTCACCGCCGCCTGCGTCAGCCCCAAATGTTGATGCCCGAACGCAAGCAGCACCTTCCCGTCACACTCCCGATCAATAACCGGCAGCGAATCCGGCAGCGACGGTCTGAAACCCATCCACGGTGTCGCATCCTCTGCACTCAGGTCCTCACGAAACAGCCCCTGGCTCAACCGATGCAACTGCCACGCGCGGGCCATGTTCGGTGGGCGGTCGAGGCCGGCGAATTCCACCGTGCCGGCCAGGCGCAGGCCGCCTGCCATCGGCGTCATGATGAACTTGCGTTCCAGGGACGTGACGGCAAACGGCAGGCGTTGCTGTTCATGGGGCAGCATCAGGTGATAGCCCCGTTCGGTGTCCAGCGGGACTTTTTTGCCGGTCAGGGCGGCGGTGAGTCTGGCCGAGTGGGCGCCACAGGCGATCAGGACCTGGCGGGCGGCAAAGGTGCCTTGATCGGTGCTCACGCTGACGCCGTCGCCTTCAACCCGTGCATCCAGCACCTGGCGTTGGAGGAACTGCACGCCATTGGCGTTGGCCGCATCCACCAATTCGCAGACCAACCGGTAAGGGTCGAGGAAGTGCCCTGTACCCGGGAAAAACAGGCCGCCCTGGATCTGCGCGCTCAATTGCGGGGCAACCTCGCGTATGGCATCCCCCGACCAGAAATCCACCGGCACGTTTTGCGCCTGCATGCGGCGTTGCAGCTCATCAATGGCGGTGCGGGAGTTTGTATGTTCGAACACCAGCAGCGAGCCGTCTTCACGCAACAGGTGCCCGCGCTGGATGCTTGCCAGCAAACGCTGCCAGGCGCCGAGGCTCGCTTCATTGAGCGCGCGAATACCCTCCACCGTGCGCTGGTAACTCGCCGGGCGCAGGTTCAGCAGCAGGCGGATGAACCAGGGCAGGGCGCGCGGCAGGTATTTCCAGTCCAGGCGCAGCGGGCCCATGGGGTCCATGAGCATGGCGGGCAAGCGCTTGAGGATCGACAGGTCGGCGATCGGGAACACCTGTTCGGTCGCCAGGTGCCCGGCATTGCCGTAGGAGGCGCCCATGCCGGGTGCCTGCTGGTCGATCACCAGCACTTTCCGGCCCTGGCGCGCCAGCTGCAGGGCGCAGGCAACGCCAATGATGCCGGCTCCGATTACGGCGATATCTGCAGGGTCAGGGTCGTGCATCAGCTACGCCTCTCTTGACCAGTTGGCATACCACTGGCGAAACAGCGCGTACTGGGTTTCTGCGTAACGCCGCTGGGCATCGCTGAGCACGTCGGTCTCGTTGAAGTGCAGGGCGTAGCCCTGGTCGTCGTTGAGCACCATCAGGTGCTTGTAATACAGCACCAGGTCGCAGCCTTCATCGAAGGACGACAGCACCGCCAGCGCCGCTTCCAGTTCCCGCGCCAGGCGCCGGGCCTTGGCATCGCCCTTGGCGGCTTGCTTGCTCAGGGCCACCAGGTGCAGCACTTCGCGGGGCAAGGCATTGCCGACGCCGGTGATCGCGCCCGTGGCGTTGCAGTTGACGAAACCGTGCACCACTTGGGTATCGACGCCGACCATCAGGGTCACGCTGTCGTCCTGGGAGGTGATGTGCTCGGCGGCGTATCGCAGGTCGGCAGCGCCACCGAACTCCTTGAAGCCGATCAGGTTCGGGTGTTCGCGGCGCAGTTCGAAGAACAACTCCGCGCGGGTGGCAAAGCCGTAGTAGGGGCTGTTGTAGATCACCGCCGGCAGGTTGGGCGCGGCCTTGAGGATCGCCGAGAAATGCGCCTTTTGCGCGGTGGCCGAAGCACCACGGGACAGCACGCGTGGGATCACCATCAAGCCATGGGCGCCGACCTTGGCCGCGTGGGCGGCGTGGGCCACCGCCTCGCGGCTGTTCACCGCACCGGTACCGACAATGGTCGGCACGCCGGCCGCCACCAGGCGCGCCACGCCTTCCTGGCGTTCGGCTTCGGTGAGCAACGGCCAGTCGCCCATGGAACCGCAGTACACCACGGCGCTCATGCCGATATCTATCAGCTCGCGGCCCTTGGCGACCAGCGCGTCGAAGTCCGGCTTGCGCGCGGCGGTGCACGGGGTCATCAGCGCGGGGATGCAACCGGTGAAGACGTTATCGCTCATTGTCCTAGCTCCTTGCAGCGTTCAATCAAAAGGGATGGGCTCAGATGCCCCAGGCAAACGGGTCCTGCTCGTCGATCAGCAAGGTGCTGTCGGCGGTCATGTAGGCGCGGCCGGTGATGAAGGGGATGACACGTTGGCCGTCCCATTCATAACGGCCTTCGAAGCGGCTGCCGGTGATGCTGGCCTGTATCCAGGTTTCGCCGGGGCCGAGTTTTCCATCGGCGGCCAGGCACGCCAGCTTGGCGCTGGTGCCGGTGCCGCAGGGTGAGCGGTCGTAGGCTTTGCCGGGGCACATGACGAAGTTGCGGCTGTCGGCGTGGGCATCGTCGGCGAACAGTTCGATATGGTCGATCAGGGCACCGTCTGCGCCGTGGATACCCTGCGCCTCGAGGGCCTTGAGCATCGCCCAGGTGTAGTCGGTGAGGGCGTCGACGTTGTCCATCTCCAGCGCCATGCCGTGCTCGGACACCAGGAAGAACCAGTTGCCGCCCCAGGCAATATCGCCCTGGACTGCGCCGTGGCCCGGTACATCCACCGTCACCTGCTGGCGATAGCGATAGGCAGGCACGTTGCGCAGGGTCACGGCGCCGTCGTCGTGCAAGGTCGCGGCCACCGGCCCCACCGGGGTGTCGAGGGTGTGCACGCCCGGCTGGATGCGCCCCAAGTGGTGCAAAGACGCCACCAGGCCGATGGTGCCGTGGCCGCACATGCCCAGGTAACCGGCGTTGTTGAAGAAGATCACCCCGCAGGTGGCGCCTGGGGTGACGGGCGCGCAGTAGAGCGCGCCGACCAGGACGTCATTGCCACGGGGTTCCAGCAGGCAGGCGCGGCGCCACGGGTCGTGCTCGGTGCGCAGGTTTTCCAACTGGTCGGCAATGCTCGCGCCCTTGAGCGCGGGGAAACCGGTCATCACCAGGCGCGTGGGTTCGCCGCCGGTGTGGGAGTCGATCACATGCAGTCGCTTCATAACGCGCTCCCTCTATGAAGGCTGTGGGGGGCCTTCTTGTGAGTGTATGGATAGGCATGCAGTGGCCCTATCGTGAACGCGCAAGCGCGGCGGCGATTGATGTTTTTTGCTGGCATCGATGACGAATTCAGCACAGTCCGCCCTGCTCGACAGCACCCCGGGCATGGGGCAATCTGCTTGCCATCGAGGTGAACACGGGGAGTGACACTCATGCTTCAAAGCGCGTTTGCGAGCCTTTGCCAAGGGCACGGGGCAAGCCCTCCCCACAGCATCGAGCAGCTATTGGCCGGTGTGGCGCAGCTGCTGCCGATGCTGGATGTGATCCCCAATGCCGCCATCTTCATCAAGGACCTGGATGCCCGTTACGTCCTCGCCAACCGCACCCTGGTGCAGCGCTGCGGCCTCAAGCAGTTGCAACCATTGCTGGGCAAGACCAGCGCCGACGTCTTTCCCGCACAATTGGGGCCGGGCTACACCGAGCAGGATCGGCGCGTGCTCGAGCAGGGCTTTGTGTTGGAGGACCAACTCGAACTGCACCTCTACGGCAGTCGCGAACCCGGCTGGTGCCTCACCCACAAATGGCCGCTGTACAACCACGAAGGCCGCATCATCGGCCTGGCCGGCATCTCGGTCGACCTGCAATCGGCCAGCCAAACCCACCCGGCCTACCAACGCCTGGCCGCCGTGGACGAGCACATCCGCAGGCACTTCAACCGCCGCGTCACCCTCGGCGAACTGACGCGCATCGCCGGGATTTCCGTGGCGCAGCTGGAGCGCTACTGCAAACGCGTGTTCCACCTGACACCCCGGCAGATGATCCAGAAAGTACGCTTGGAACACGCCCATCGGTTATTGCACAGCGACATGCCGATTACCGAAGTCGCGCTGCAGTGCGGCTATACCGACCACAGCGCATTTACGCGGCAGTTCAAGGCGTCGACGGGGTTTACGCCGAGGCAGTATCGGGAAACCTGCTGAACGCCCGAGCCCCCGCTCAGGCAAGCCACATTGCAATGCAACGAATGGCCCGCCGAACCCTCATATGTTCACGAGTAATGTTTAACGACGACAGGTACCAAGCTTATGACCGCGGCTGAAAACAACCATGTGAACTGGCTGGTGGAACAATCGATGCTGCACGCAGCACGCCAGCGCGCCAAGCTCTATTCGGGCCAGGGCCGGTTGTGGCAACAGCCGTATGCGCAGACCCGGCCGCGTGATGCTTCGGCTTTGTCGTCGGTGTGGTTTACCGCCTACCCGGCGTCGATTGTGACGCGCGAGGGCGGTACCGTGCTGGAGGCGCTGGGGGACGAGACGCTGTGGCACGCGCTGTCGAAGATCGGCATCCAGGGCATTCATAACGGCCCGCTGAAAAAATCCGGTGGCCTCACCGGCAACCAGCACACGCCAACCATTGACGGCAATTTCGACCGCATCAGCTTCGAGATCGACCCGCAGTTGGGCACCGAGGCGCAGTTGCAGGCGTTGACGCGCATGGCGGCGGCGCACAACGCGGTGATCATCGACGACGTGATTCCGTCCCACACCGGCAAGGGCGCGGACTTTCGCCTGGCGGAGATGGCCTACGAGGATTACCCCGGCCTTTACCACATGGTGGAGATCCGCGAGGAAGACTGGCCGTTGCTGCCCGATGTAGCCGAGGGCCGCGACGCGCAGAACCTCAGCCCGCTGCAAGTCGATGCCCTGCGCGACAAGCACTACATTGTCGGTCAGTTGCAGCGGGTGATTTTCTTCGAGCCCGGCGTCAAGGAAACCGACTGGAGCACTACGCCCGTGGTCATAGGCGTGGATGGCAAGCCGCGCCGCTGGGTGTACCTGCACTACTTCAAGGAAGGCCAGCCCTCGCTGAACTGGCTCGACCCGACCTTCGCCGCGCAGCAGATGATCATCGGCGACGCCTTGCACGCCATTGACGTGATGGGCGCGAAAATCCTGCGCCTGGACGCCAATGGTTTCCTCGGCGTGGAACGCACCCTCGATGGCACGGCCTGGTCCGAGAGCCATCCGCTGTCGATTACCGGCAACCAGTTGCTGGGCGGGGCGATTCGCAAAGCGGGCGGTTTCAGCTTCCAGGAGTTGAACCTCACGGTGGATGACATTGCGTCGATGTCCCATGGCGGTGCCGACCTGTCCTATGACTTCATCACCCGCCCGGCGTACCAGCACGCGCTGTTGATGGGCGACGCCGAATTCCTGCGCCTGATGCTGCGCGAAATGCATCGCCAGGGCATCGATCCCGGTTCGCTGATCCATGCGTTGCAGAACCACGATGAGCTGACCCTGGAGCTGGTGCACTTCTGGACGCTGCATGCTCACGACACCTTCCTTTACCAGGGCCAGACGTTCCCGGGCAATATCCTGCGCGAGCATATCCGCGAGCAGATGTACGAGCGCCTGGCCGGCGAGCACGCGCCGTATAACCTTAAGTTCGTGACCAATGGGGTGTCCTGCACCACCGCCAGCATCATCACGGCGGCGCTGGGCATTCGCGACCTGGAGGCGATCAGTGCTGCGGACATTCAACAGATTCGCCAGATCCACTTGCTGCTGGTGATGTACAACGCCATGCAGCCGGGGGTGTTCGCCTTGTCCGGCTGGGACCTGGTAGGCGCGCTGCCGCTGGCGGCCGATGAGGTTGCGCACTTGATGCAGGATGGCGACACCCGCTGGATTCATCGCGGTGCCTACGACCTGGTGGACCTGAACCCGGACGCAGAATTGTCGGCCGGCCAGATGCCGCGTTCGAAAAGCCTCTACGGCAGCCTCAACAGTCAGTTGCAGGACCCGGAATCGTTTGCCTCGCAACTGCAAAAAATCCTCGCCGTGCGCCGTGCCTACGACATCGCCGCCAGCCGCCAGATACTGGTGCCAGACGTACAGAACCCTGGGCTGTTGATCATGGTCCACGAACTGCCGGCCAACAAAGGCACGCAAATCACCGCGCTGAACTTCGGCGCCACGCCGATCACCGAGACCCTGCACCTGCCGGACATCGCGGCGGGGATGGTGGTGGACATCATCAACGAACGGGTAGAAGGGGACCTGACTGCAGAGGGTGAGTTCACCATTACCCTGGATGCGTACGAGGGGTTGGCGCTGCGGGTTATCGGCAGCACGCCGATGTAACCCCAATCCTCCAATACCGAAGAATCCAATGTGGGAGGGGGTGTTTTCAGGCATGTGGCTGCTTTTCAGCCAACTGAAACCGATACCCAACCCCATACAACGACTCAATCGGCGTTTCCCCCGGGCACACCTGTTCCAGCTTGCGCCGCAGATTGCGGATATGGCTGTCCACCGTGCGGTCGGTCACCACGCGGTGGTCGGAGTAGATGTGATCCAGTAATTGGTCGCGGGAAAATACGCGGCCGGCGGCGCGGGCAAAGGTGTTGAGCAGGCGCAACTCCAGAGGCGTGAGGTCCAGCGTGATGCCGTCCAGCGAGGCCTGGTAGCGGGCCTCGTCGATCAGCAGGCGTGGCGCGCTGGTGTCCAGCAACTGCGGGCTGCGGCGCAGGATGGCCTTGACCCGGGCCACCACTTCACGGGGGCTGAAGGGCTTGCAGATGTAATCGTCGGCGCCGAGTTCCAGGCCAAGCAGGCGGTCCACTTCTTCGACGCGGGCGGTGATCATGATGATCGGCACCGCGCTGAAACCACGCAGGTCCTGGCACAGCTGCATGCCGTCACGGCCGGGCAGCATCAAGTCGAGCAGGACCAATTTGGGTTCGTGGGCGCGCACGGCGGGCACCACGTGCAGGCCATTGTCCAGGCACAGGGTGGTGTAGCCGGCCGCCTCGAGGTAGTCCCGCATCAGGGCCGCGAGCTTGGGTTCGTCTTCGACGATCAGGATCGGCTGTTCATCGTTCATGGTTCACAGGCTCCGGGGCAGGCGCAGGATCAGCCACAGGCCGCCGTAGGGCGAGTGGTCGGCAATCAGGCTGCCATCGTGGGCGTTGGCGATGCTACGGCAGATTGCCAGGCCCAGGCCCGCGCCGCCATGCTCGCGGTTGCGCGATGACTCGCCGCGGTAGAACCGCTCGAACAAACGTGGCAACTGGCTGGCGGACACGCCCGGCCCGGAGTCGAGAAAGTCGATACGCACCGTGTCGCGGTCGACACCGACACTGATGCGCAACGTGCCGTTGACGTCGGTGTAGCGCACGGCATTTTCCAGCAGGTTGGAAAACAATTGCTGCAAGCGACTGGCATCCGCCAGCAGCTCCACGGGCTGGCGCGGCAGCTCCAGGTCGATCTGCAACTGGCGGGCCGTGAAGCGCTCCCGGTACATCGCCAGGCTGTTTTCGAGCAAATCGTTCAGCCGACATGGGGCCTTGCGGTAGGTCAGGGCGCCCACGTCCGCCAGCGACAGTTCATACAGGTCATCCACCAGCTTGCTGAGCATGCTGACTTCGCCTTGCAGCGACTTCATTGAGCTTTGGTCAAGGCTGCGCACACCGTCCTCGATCGCCTCCAGTTCGCCGCGCAGCACCGACAGCGGCGTGCGCAGTTCGTGGGAGACATCAGCCATGAACTCCCGGCGCATTTTTTCGTTGCGCTCCAGGGTGTAGGCCAATTGGTTGAAGTCGCGGGACAATTGGCCGACTTCGTCGTCGGAGGCCACGGCCACGCGGCTGCCGTAATCGCCGCTGGCCAGACGGTGGGTGGCGGCGGCCACGCGCTTGACCGGCTCCAGCAGCGTGCGGGCGATCCACCAGGCTATCAGCATCGCCAGCAGCAACGAGAACACGCCCATCACCAGGCTGGTGCGCAGTTGGTACTGCTGGAAGCGTTCGCCACCGGCTTCGGTCACGCTCTGGAACGGCGTGACGGCCAGCCAGCCGACGGTTTCGCTGTTCACCACCACGGGCTGTATCAGCGCATCCTCGCCAATGGCCGGGTAGCCGGTGACGCGTTTCTTGTCTTTATCGAGGAGGGCGATGCGAAACAGTGCACCGGTCAAGTCCGACGCCAGCGGCGGGCGGAAATCATCCGACGCACGCGCGGCATCCGGGTCAGGCCGCATGACGTCAAACCAGCGATCCGGCCGATTGCGCAGAAAGTCCCAGTTGCCCTCACGTTGGTAAGCCGTGGCCAGGCGCGGCACCACCTGGGCCATGCGCTCCATTGCCTGCTCATTGATAAAGCCCAGGAACCCGCGACCAAAACTCCAACTGGTGGCCAGGCCCATGCTCAGGATGACCAGCAACACACCGGCCAGCACCGCGACAAACAACTTGGTGGAGATACTCAACTTCATGAATGGGGGCCGTAACCAAAGGGACGCGTCCATTTAGGCCCCCACGGACGAAAGATTCAACCCAGGCCGGCAATCTTCAATTTTCCTGCACATTTGCCTTTCAGCATGAGGGTGAGGCTTGCACCACCCCGTCTTGCAGAGGCAACTATGTCGACTAAATTTTTCGCCAAATACCTGGTAACCGCCGCGGTTCTCATGTCCTTCATCATTCTGGTGCTGCTCGGCGGCTGCTCGGCTGGCGACCCCGTGCCCGACGTCGCCACCCCCAAAGTCTCGGTGATCACCGTGCAACCCAAGAGCCAGGTGCGAACCACTGAACTGGCCGGGCGTACCCAGGCCTTTATGGTCGCCGAGATTCGCCCGCAGGTCGGCGGTATCGTGCAACAGCGCCTGTTTGTCGAAGGCGCCGAGGTGAAAGCCGGGCAGGCGCTGTACCAACTGGATGCGGCACCGTACAAGGCGGCGCTGGCTGAGGCGCAGGCGAGCCTGGCCAAGGCGCGCGCCACCTTGAAGTCGGCTCAGGCCACCGCCGCGCGTAATGCCCAGTTGGTGAAGATCGACGCCATCAGCCAGCAAACCAACGAGGACTCACAGGCCACCCTGCTGACCGCCGCCGCTGATGTTCAAGTGGCCCAGGCCGACCTCGACACCGCTCGCATCAACCTGGCCTACACCCGCATCAGCTCGCCGGTGGCCGGGCGCATTGAGACCTCCACGGTCACCCCCGGTGCATTGGTGGTGGCCAACCAGGACACCGCGCTGACCACCGTGCAGCAACTCGACCCGATCTATGTGGATGTGACCCAGTCCACCACCGAGTTGCTCGCCCTCAAGCGCGACCTGGCCCGTGGCGTATTGCAGGCCAATGGAGACGGCGAGGCCCGCATCAGCCTCAAGCTGGATGACGGCAGCGCCTACAACCACGACGGCCGTCTCAAGTTCAGCGGGGTGAGCGTCAACCAGGGCACCGGCACCGTGACCTTGCGTGCAGTGTTCGACAACCCGGAGCATTTGCTGATGCCCGGCATGTACGTGCGCGGCGTGTTAGAGCAGGCCCGCGATGACCAGGCGATCCTGGTCCCGCAAAAAGCCGTGAGCCGCAGCGCCAGCGGCGTGACCTCGGTGTTGCTGGTGGTTGACGGCAAGGTCGAGCAACGCGTGCTCACCGTTGACCGCGCCGTGGGCAACCAGTGGTGGGTCACCGCCGGTTTGAAGGCCGGTGACCAGGTGATCGTCGAGGGTGGGCAAAAAGTCCGCATCGGCGCCGTGGTCCAGACCCAGGCCGCAGATGCCGGCGCCCTGGCGCAGGAGGGTTGAACATGGCACGTTTCTTTATTGATCGACCGATTTTCGCCTGGGTCATCGCCATCGTGATCATGCTCGGCGGCGCGTTATCCATCAGCCAGTTGCCGCTGGAACAGTACCCGGACATCGCGCCGCCCACCGTGCGTATTTCCGCCACCTACACCGGCGCTTCGGCCAAGACCGTCGAGGACTCGGTGACCCAGGTCATCGAGCAGCAAATGAAAGGCCTGGACAACCTGACCTACATGTCGGCCTCCAGCAGTTCGGCGGGCAGTGCCAGTATCAGCCTGACCTTTGGCGCCGGCACCGACCCGGATGTGGCGCAGATGCAGGTGCAGAACAAGCTGCAACAGGCCGAGTCGCGCTTGCCGCAATCGGTGCAGAGCGAAGGCCTGACCGTGACCAAGGGCGGCTCGGACTTTTTGATGATTGCCGCCCTGGCCTCGGATAATCCCAGTGTCACCGGCACCCAGATCGGTGACTACATCTCCAGCACCTTGCTCGATTCCATCAGCCGTATCGATGGGGTGGGGGACGTACAGACCCTCGGTTCGGGCTACGCCATGCGCATCTGGCTGAACCCGGCGCTGCTGGAAAAATACGCGCTGATGCCGTCGGATGTGAGCGCCGCGCTGGAGGCGCAAAACACCGAAGTGTCAGCCGGCCAGCTCGGCGCATTGCCGGCGGTGAAGGGCCAGCAACTCAATGCCACCATCAGCGCGCGCAGCAAACTGCAAACGGCCGAAGCGTTCCGCAATGTGGTGGTCAAGTCCAGCAGCGACGGCGCGGTAGTGCTGCTCGGCGACGTGGCGACCGTAGAGTTGGGCAGCGAGAGCTATGACATCAACTCGGCCCTCAATGGCAAGCCGGCCGCCGCCATGGGCGTGCAACTGGCGGCGGGCGCCAATGCGCTGGACGTGGGCGAGGCAGTCAAGGCCAAGCTCAAGGAGCTGGCGCCGTTTTACCCCACTGAAATGCAATTGAAGAACGTGATCGCCTACGACACCACGCCCTTTGTGAGCCTGTCCATTGAGGAAGTGGTCAAGTCCCTGGGCGAGGCCATCGTGCTGGTGGTGCTGATCATGTTCCTGTTCCTGCAAAACCTGCGGGCCACGCTGATCCCGGCGATCACTGTGCCGGTGGTCCTGCTGGGCACGTTGGGTGTGTTGGCGTTGTTCGGGTACTCGATCAATACCCTGACCATGTTTGCCATGGTCCTGGCCATTGGGTTGCTGGTCGACGATGCGATCGTGGTGGTGGAAAACGTCGAGCGGGTGATGGCCGAGCAGGGCTTGTCGGCCCTGGCGGCCACGCGGCAATCGATGGATGAAATCACCAGTGCACTGGTCGGCATCGCCCTGGTGTTGAGTGCGGTGTTTATTCCCATGGCGTTTTTTGGGGGTTCCACCGGGATTATCTATCGGCAGTTTTCGGTGACCATCGTCTCGGCCATGGTGCTTTCGGTGGTGGTCGCGATGACCCTCACGCCGGCACTGTGCGCCACGTTGCTCAAGCCGGGGCACGCAGTTCAACGGGGTTTTTTCGGCTGGTTCAACCGTTCTTTTGAGCGTTGCTCCAGCGCGTATGAAGCGTTGGTCGGCGCTGTCCTGCAGCGCTCACGGCCCAGCCTGGTGGTGTACGCGCTGATCGCCGCAGCCATGGCTGCGGGCTACGCCAGCTTGCCCACCTCGTTTCTGCCGGATGAGGATCAGGGCATTCTCATGGCGCAAATCCAGCTGCCAGTGGGGGCCACCGACAGCCGTACCCAGGCGGTGTTGCACCAGTTCGAGCAGTACATGCTCAAGCAGCCGGAAGTCGAGGCGATGATCAGCATCAGCGGCTTGGGTATGGGCGGCAACAGCCAGAACACCGCGCGTGCGTTTATTCGCTTGAAAGACTGGAGTGAGCGCTCAGACGATGCCGCCACGATTGCCCAACGCGCCACGTTGGCCCTGGCAAGCATTGGCGATGCCGATGTGTTCGTGATGCAACCGCCCGCCGTGCGAGGCCTGGGCCAGAGTTCAGGGTTTGATTTGCAGCTCAAGGACCTCGCCGGTCTTGGCCACGATGCGCTGGTGGCGGCGCGCGAGCAGTTTATCGCGCTGGCCAGGCAAGACCCGCGCCTGCTGGGCGTGCGCAGCAATGGCCTGGACGACGCACCGCAACTCAAAATCAGCATCGATGACCGCAAGGCGGGGGCGTTGAGCCTGAGCACCAGCGACATCAACAGCACCTTGTCCACGGCGTTGGGCGGTACGTATGTGAACGACTTCCTCAACCAGGGCCGCGTGAAGAAGGTTTACGTGCAGGGCGAGGCCAGCACCCGCATGCAAGCGGCGGATCTGGATCACTGGTTCGTGCGCAACAGCAACGATGAAATGGTGCCGTTTTCGTCATTTGCCAGCAGTGCCTGGAGCTATGGCTCGCCTTTGCTGGAGCGCTACAACGGCACATCCTCCCTGGAAGTGGTCGGCGACCCGGCGCCCGGCGTGAGCTCCGGCGCTGCGATGGACGCGGTGGAAGCGATTGCCCGGCAACTGCCCGATGGCATCGGCTACGAATGGACCGGCCAGTCCTACCAGTTGCGTCTGTCCGGGTCTCAGGCGCCTTTGCTGTATGCGGTGTCCATCCTGTTTGTGTTCCTGTGCCTGGCCGCACTGTACGAGAGTTGGTCGGTGCCATTCTCGGTGATTCTGGTAGTGCCGCTGGGCATCGTCGGCGCGGTGTTGGCCACGCGATTGACCGGGTTGAGCAATGACGTGTACTTCCAGGTCGGCCTGCTGAGTACCGTAGGGCTGGCGGCGAAGAACGCGATCCTGATCGTTGAGTTTGCCAAGCACCTGCAAGAGCAGGGCAACAGCCTGCGCGAGGCGACGCTGATCGCCGTGCGCCAGCGCTTGCGGCCGATCCTGATGACCTCCCTGGCCTTCATGTTCGGCGTGCTGCCCCTGGCCGTGAGCAGTGGCGCAGGTTCCGCCGGGCGTCGGGCCATCGGTACCGGCGTGCTGGGCGGCATGTTCAGCGCCACCGTGCTGGGGATCTTCTTTGTACCGCTGTTTTTTGTGTTGATCCGCCGCCGATTTGGCCGTGTCAGCACGACGCCCATTGTCGAAAAAGGTGACGCATGATTCGCTTTCTCTGCCCATTAGTGGCCGCATTGGTCCTGAGTGGCTGCATCAACCTGGCGCCTCACTATCAGCAGCCCGAGGCTCCGGTGCCTGGCGAATGGCAAGCGGGTGTGCAGGGTGAGGTGCCGGCCGACATCCAGTGGCAGCAGTTCTTTACCGACCGCCGCTTGGCACACCTGCAAACCCTGGCCCTGGCCAATAACCGCGACCTGCGCCTGGCCAGCCTGAATATCGAGAAGGCCCAGGCGCAATACCGCATCCAGCGCGCCGCGGCGTTCCCGACCATCGACGCCAGTGTCAGCGGTACCCATAGCCGCACGCCGGGTTCGCTGTCCAGCAGCGGCACGGCCGTCACCAGCCACGACTACAGTGCGCAACTGGGGCTGAGCAGCTATGAAGTCGACGTGTTCGGCCGCGTGCAGAACCTGCAGGACGAAGCGCTGGAAGACTACCTGGCGCTGACCGAAACCCGGCGCAGTACGCAAATCAGCCTGGTGGCAGAAGTGGCCACCGCCTGGCTGACCCTGGCCGCCGACAACGAGCACCTGCACCTGGCCGAGGAGACCCTGGCCAGCCAGCAATCCACCTACGAATTGACCCAGCGCAGCCACGCCCTGGGTGGTTCGACAGCGTTGGCCGTGGCCCAGGCGCAGACCACCGTCGAGTCGGCGCGGGTCGATGTGGCCGAGTATCAGAGCCAGATTCTCCAGGACCGCAACGCCTTGCGCCTGCTGGTTGGCAGCGACATCCCAGACGCCTTGCTGCCCGACGCCCACCTGCAATCGGCGGCGGCGTTGGTGCAGGTGCCGGCCGAACTGCCGTCGAGCCTGTTGCAGCGACGCCCCGATGTTCTCGCGGCGGAACACAGCCTCAAGTCCGCGAATATTGACATTGGCGCGGCCCGTGCGGCGTTTTTCCCCAGCATCAGCCTCACCGCGAATGCGGGCTCCGCCAGTTCGTCACTGTCCAGCCTGTTCAAGGCCGGCAGCGGCGCCTGGACCTTCGCCCCGAGCATCAGCGTGCCGATCTTCGATGCCGGCAGTAACCGCGCGACCCTGGATGCCGCCAAAGTCGAGAAAGAGATCCAGGTGCAGACCTACCAGCAAACCCTGCAAACCGCGTTCAAGGAAGTCGCCGATGCCCTGGCCGTGCGCAGCACCCTGGACCAGCGTCTCACCGCCCAGCAAGCGCTGACCGAGGCGAGCCAGAAGAGCTACGACCTGTCCGACGCGCTCTACCGCGCCGGCTCGCAAAGCTACCTCGAAGCCCTGGACTCCCAGCGCTCGCTGTAAAGCGCCCAGCAGGACCTGATCACCCTGCGCCTGGCAGAGCAGAGTAATCGGGTGAGTTTGTATAAGGTGATGGGGGGAGGGTGGCAGTAGTCCCAGGTGGGCTGTGGTTAGCGAGGCTCTGCGATGCGGCTAAGCAGCCTGTCTCGATGTCGATATCAGGCGACTGAGTGCCGTTATCAGGCTGTTTTCGCGGCAGGGATGCCGCGTACTGTGACTCGTCATTAAGAAACGATGATCGCCTGACCCTCCAGTCAGTACGTCTTAACGTCGATCACAGAGAATAAAAACAACGATGAATAGCCTGAGTTCCAAGGATTCAAACGGCCAGTTGGCGCAGGGCTTCAAGCCGCGCCATGTCACCATGCTCTCCATCGCAGGCATTATCGGCGCGGGGTTGTTTGTCGGGTCCGGGCACGCCATTGCGGCGGCGGGGCCGGCGGTGATGCTGGCGTATCTGTTTTCCGGCCTGTTGGTCGTGCTGGTCATGCGCATGCTGGGGGAGATGGCGGTGGCCAATCCCGACACCGGCTCATTCTCGACCTACGCCGACCAGGCCATCGGGCGCTGGGCCGGGTTTACGATCGGCTGGTTGTACTGGTGGTTCTGGGTGCTGGTGATTCCCATCGAAGCCTTGGCCGCCGGGCATATCCTCAACCAGTGGTTCCCCCAGATCGACGCTTGGCTGTTTGCCTTGTTGTCGATCTTTTTGTTGGTGGTCACCAATTTGTTCAGCGTCTCCAAGTACGGCGAATTCGAGTTCTGGTTTGCCATGGCCAAGGTCGTGGCGATCATCGGTTTTATCGGCCTGGGAGGCGCAGTGTTGATGGGCTGGATTCCCGAGCGGGAGGCCAGCGGCTTGAGTCGCTTGATGGAAGAACACGGTGGTTTCGCACCTAACGGCCTGTCTGCGGTGGTCGGGGCTTTCATTACCATCATGTTCAGCTTTATTGGCACGGAAGCCGTCACCATTGCGGCAGCCGAGTCCAGCAACCCGGCGCAGAATATCGCCCGGGCCACGCGCTCGGTGATGTGGCGTATCGGCGTGTTTTACGTGTTGTCGATCTTCGTGGTGATTTCCGTGGTGCCCTGGAACGACCCGCTGTTGGCGTCGGTAGGCTCTTATCAACGTGCCCTGGAACTGATGAACATTCCCCACGCCAAGTTACTGGTGGACGTGGTGGTGTTGATCGCCGTGGCCAGTTGCATGAACTCGTCCATCTACATTGCTTCGCGCATGCTGTATTCCCTGGGCAAGCGCGGGGACGCGCCAGCGCTGATGAAAAAGACCTCGGCGGCGAGTGTGCCAAGGGCCGCCGTGATCGCCAGCACGGTCCTCGGTGCCGGTGTGACCTTGCTCAGTTACTTCATGCCGGCCGGGCTGTTCCAGTTTCTGCTGGCCAGTTCGGGGGCCATCGCCTTGCTGGTGTACCTGGTGATCGCCGTTTCGCAGCTGCGCATGCGCAAGGTCCTGCAGCGCCGCAATGTCACGCTGACGTTCAAGATGTGGCTGTTTCCCTGGCTGACCTGGGTGGTCATTGTCTTCATCTGTTGCGCATTGGCGGTGATGCTGTTGACCCCCGAGCATCGCTTCGAGGTGTCTTCGACGATCATCCTGGCCTTGCTGATTTCCTTGGTCGGCGTCCTGACTGCACGCCAACCCGAACCTGAGCGCAAGCCGATGCCGGTCGCCTCGCAGCCATGAACGCTCGGCCGGTGACCCGCCTGGTGTTTGTGTTGCTGGACCAGTTCACCCTGATCTCACTGGCGTCTGCCGTAGAGCCGCTGCGCATGGCCAACCAGCTAGCAGGCCAGGAACTCTACTCTTGGCAGACGGCCAGCACCGACGGTAATCCCGTTTGGGCGAGCGATGGCATGCCCATCACACCTGACTGTTCGATAGGCAGTGCGCCTTGCGCCGATATCGTGCTGGTGTGCGGCGGTACGGGCATTCAAGGCACGGTGACCGACGAGTTGATGAAGTGGTTGCGTACCCAGGCACGTTATTCGAAGCGTCTGGGTGGTATTTGTACCGGCAGTTGGGTATTGGCCCGGGCGGGGTTGCTCGACGGGTTTGAATGCAGTGTGCATTGGGAATGGCTGGCGGCCATGCAGGAAGCCTTTCCACGGGTGAGCCTCAGCGCCAGCGTGTTTACCCTCGACCGCGATCGCCTGACCAGCTCGGGCGGCACCGCGCCCATGGATATGATGTTGCACCTGATTGGGCGTGAGCATGGGCACGAGCTGTCGGCGGCGATTTCGGACATGTTCGTGTACGAGCGCATGCGCAATGAGCAAGACCATCAGCGCGTGCCGCTCAAGCACATGCTCGGCACCCAGCAACCGAAGCTGCAGGAAATCGTCGCGCTGATGGAGGCCAACCTGGAAGAACCGATCAACCTGGATGAACTGGCGGAGTATGTGGCCCTGTCACGGCGTCAGCTTGAGCGAATGTTCCAGAAGTACCTGCACTGTTCACCCTCGCGCTACTACCTGCGGTTGCGGCTGATCCGCGCGCGCCAGTTGCTCAAGCAAACCCCCATTTCGATCGTGGAGCTGGCCTTGCTCTGCGGGTTTGTGTCCACACCGCACTTCTCCAAATGCTACCGCGAGTACTTTGGTGTGCCGCCCAGTGACGAGCGCCTGGTGACGGCAGGAGAGCGAGCCGTCATTCTGAAGCCGATGATTCGCGCCGTACCGATGCCGATGCCGATGAGTGCCTTGGAGCAGGCGCGGGGGGAATCGACGTTTGCCAGTGTCCGGCTCAAGGCACGGAGCTGAGAGCACAGTGAGTGGGTGTGAGCGCTGATCAGCGACGCTTGCGTTTCGAGTTTCAGGCCCCACTCACGCCGGGTTTAAACCCGCATAAATGCCTTGATTCTCTCGCCGCACTGATCGGCACGAATCATCCCAGGCGCCGCATCCAGCGCAACCAGGCCGTCTTCCATGAAAATCACCCGGTCGGAAATGGACAGGGCGAAGTCCATCTCGTGGGTCACGATCAGCATGGTCATGCCTTCTTTTGCCAGGTCGCCGATGACCTTGAGCACGTCGCCCACCAGTTCCGGGTCAAGGGCTGACGTCGGCTCATCAAACAGCATGATGTGCGGGTCCATGGCCAATGCGCGGGCGATTGCCACGCGTTGTTGCTGACCCCCAGATAACTGATGCGGATATTTTTGTGCGTGAGCCAGCAGTCCGACCTTGTCCAGCAGGGCGTAGGCGCGCTGTTCGCTGATGAGTTGGTCGCGGCCGTGATAGCGCGGCGCGAGGGTAACGTTGTCGAGAATCGTGCGATGAGGAAACAGGTTGAAGCTCTGGAACACCATGCCGATGTGCTGTACCCCACGGCGTACTTGTTGCGTGTTGGTGTTGTCACCGGCGTGGATATAGCTTTCGCCGAACAGAATGATCTCGCCCTGGTCGATGCTTTCCAGGGCGTTGACGGTGCGAATCAGCGAGGTCTTTCCCGAGCCCGAGGGGCCGATGATGGAAATCACCTGACCCACATTTACATCAAGGTTGATGCCCTTGAGCACAGCATGCTGGCCGTAGCGCTTGTGAATGTTGACCAGTTGCAGGGCGGGTGCGGAGCCAGGCCCAGGCGCTTTGCCAGCGCTTGTCGAAGGGGGCGTCGCCCGTGACGCGCGTAGACGCCCCACGCTGATGTCATCGAGCGTTTGGGGTGTGCGGTTGTTGAGTTCCAGGTGGTGCTCCAGCCAATGAAACAGCCAGCCGAGCACGGTCACGATCAGCACGTAATACACCGCCACAGCCGAGAGGGTTTCCATGACCAGGAAGTTTTGCGCGTAAAGGCGCTGACCCACGGTCAACAGTTCGGTCAAGGAAATCACCGAGACCAGCGAGGTCAGTTTCACCACGGTGATGTATTCGTTGATCAGCGTCGGCAGGGAAATGCGGAACGCCTGTGGGATCACGATCAGACGCTGTAAACCGAGCAGGCCGATGCCCAGCGCGCGGCCGGCCTCTTTTTGTCCTTTGGCCACGGATATCAAGCCGCCACGGTGGATTTCCGCCATATAGGCCGCTTCGGTGACCACCAGGGCCAACAGGCCGGAATAGAACGGGTTGGACAGTATCCCCCGGGTGACCGGGAACATCTGCGGCAGGTTATAGACGAACACCACCAATACCAGCAGCGGCACGCTGCGAAAGAACCAGATATAAATCGACGCCGGCACGCTGATCCAACGCGTGGCCGAAAGCTTGGCCGAAGCCAGCAGGAAGCCCAGCAGCATGCCGATGAACCAGGCCAGCGTGCTGAGCTCCACCACCGTAATGCAGGCTTTCCAGAAGTCCGAGAGAGAAAACAGAGAAAAAAAGTAAGGCCATTCAAATTGCATGTGTACCTCCAACTGCTGGCGTCGACGCAGGCTTCACCTGGGCCGGGCAGTCAAGCGAAAGCCGCCGACGGTGGGAGCGGCTTCGCTCCCACAGGGCTGCACTGAGTCAGTTAGTCGGTTCTTCGAGGTTGTATTTCTTCAACAGGGCGGCGTACTCACCGGACGCCTTGCTCGCCTCAAAGGCCTTGAGCAGTGCCTGATAGAGCGCGTCGTTGCCTTTCTTGACGTAAATACCCAGCGTCTGCTGGTAGATCGAGTGCTCGGTGCTGACCACGACGCGACCCTTGGTACGTTCTGCGATCATGCCGGCGGCGCCGTCGATCTCGACCTGAGCCTGCACATTGCCGGAGAGCAGCGCCTGGGTCACTTCCGGTGCGGACGGGAACTCGCTGACCATAATTGCGCCCTTGTTATTCGGGGTGCAGTAGTCCGTCGAGAGCGTGTTGAACTGCGCCACCCACGTGGTGCCTTTTTCCAGGCCGACTTTCAGGCCGCAGAGGTCTTCCGGTACTTTCGGTTTCAGCGGGCTGTCTTTAAGCACCATGATCGCTGCGCCGGTCTTGGCGTACGGGATGGTTTGCGCTTGCGTCTGCCGCTGGGGCGTGATGTACATGCCGGAGATGATCGCGTCGTAGTGACCGGCGTTCAGGCTGAGGATCAGGTTGGAAAACTTGGTGTCAACGAAGTCGGCCTTGAGGTCCAGGTGCTTGGCGAGCAGGTGCGCCAGCTCGGGGTCGGAACCGACGACGTTTTTATGTTCGTCGTATGACTCGAAGGGCGGATAGGTGATTTCCATGCCGACCTTGAGTATGCCGGGTGTCACCGTCGTTGCGGCATGGGCGCCTGCAGCACCAAGGAGTGCGACGGCCAGCAGGGTCAAGCGGACAGCATTATTGATTGGATTGCGCATCATCGATGACTCCACGTCGGTAAAGTAGGGCTGGGCGGGTGGTTAAACAGGGCGGTGTGACCAGGCTGAGGGTTGCATCAGGACGCGTCCTGCGCCTGGCTCTTTAAGTGACCGAAGCTCGATGGCTTGCGCGCTTTCTCGTACAGCTTGAGTTCGCCCCGTTCGACTTTGCGGCGCAGGTACTGATAGGTCTGCAGCGCTTGGCCGAACATGTGCTCACCGATGGTGATTTCCTCGTAATCCTTAGCGCCTTCAAGAAACTGTGGCAGTGGCTTGATCTGCGTATGGAAGTCGCATGCGTAGAAGAGTGGGAAGGCGTAGCGCTCTTCACTGACGGTTCGCACTCGGTGAGCCGTAGCGACGAACGTACCCGCAGTCATGACCTCCAGCATGTCGCCGATGTTGACCACAAAGGCACCTTCCACGGGCGGCGCATCAATCCAGTGCCCCTGATCGTTCATCACCTCGAGGCCTGGCTTGTCGGCAAGCAAAATGGTGAAGCACTCATAGTCGGTATGCGCACCAATGCCGGGTGCGTCTTGGGCGGCCAGGTCAAATGGGTAGTGAATCAGGCGCAGTTTCGACGGTGGGCGGGTAACCAGTGCTTCGAAATAGTCCTCTTCCAGGCCCAATGCGAGCGCGAAGCCCTTGAACAGGCGACGACCCAACGCAAACACCGCTGCGTAGTAAGCTTCGACGGCGGGACGGAAACCCGGCAGGTCTGGCCATTCATTGGCGCCGATCAATGGGGTCCCGGCCATGACCAGCGGATCGTCTTCGCCTACTTCAAAACCGACATCGAAGGCTTCCTTGTGATCGGGTTTGCCTTTGGCATAGACCTCTTCGCCTTCAGGCACAAAACCCTTGTGGCTGCGGGAGGTGCCGATGTAGTGCTGCATCTTGTACGCAAGGGATTGCGCAAACAGGTCCTTTGCCGCGTGACGCAAGCCGTCGATCAGCGACGACTCGATGCCGTGGTTCTTGATGTACAGAAAACCCACTGCGCGGGCGGCGTTACCGAGCTCTTCGGCCACTGCCTGGCGCTGTGTGATGTCGTCGCTGTACAGCCCGGCGATGTCCACCAGCGGAATGCGATTGAAGTTGGCGGCCTTTGGCGTTTTGTCAGGCATTAGGGAACGCTCCTTATCGGGTTGAGGCACCGCTGAAGCGGCGGAAATGCTCGCGCTCGGTGTTTGCCATCCACACATTCAGCGACCACAGGTCGGCCACCGGCACATTGGTGAAGGGCAGGTGATGCAGATAGCCGTCGGCACCGAACTCCGGTGTCAACGTGCTGACCTGATAGCCGCGGTTTTCCTGGGATCGCCAGATGGCCTCCCAATGTTGCTGATGGAAGGCCAGCGCCTGGGCATACTCGGGGGCGGCGGGGTGGGGAACCTGGGGCCCCTGGTCATAACCGACCCGGGCTTGAATGTGGTGGACGCGTTCGACGAAGGCGCTGAGGTCGTCTTCCGGATCGTTGAGCAGACGCTCGCAGGTGACGACCCAATGACTGATGTCGCTGGTGAAGCGCAGGTCCGGCAGTTGACGAATCAGCTCGAGGGTGACCCAGGGGTTGAACAACGAGCGCGCACGATGGGTTTCAAAGGCGCACACCTGGCCATGCTTGCGCGCGACATCCATCGCGCGGCCAAAGAAGTCGACTTGCTGTGCCAGTGGCCAGCGGTCGTTGCCAGCCAGCAGGTTGATGAAGCGCGGCGACAACTCAGCCGCCCAAGCGAGTTTTTTATCGAGGTCCAGAAGGTGTTCGTCGACGCTCGCCGATTGTTGCGGCAGAACGTCGTAGGCGCTGAAGACGGTACTGATATAGCTGACGTGGTTGGCGCGTAGAAAGGCTGCGAACTCGGCGCGTTCGCTGGCGGTCATGGGCAGGCGAGCTTCCATGCCATCGAACCCGGCTTCAAGCAGCTCCTCCAGCGCTTGTGCCTTGCTCGCGGTGTAGCCCCACAACGTTCGGAATATTTCCAACTTCATCGATCTGCTCCAAAGGTGCCTTCGCATGATTGACACAGCGGCGTTGCGGCGCTAACCGAAACGCACAAAAAACGGCAGTGACAATCAGAAAAGGCAATCTTCGGGCCGCATCTCTGTGGAAAGGCTCCTTTGTTGCCGCCAATAGTAGGGAGGGGCGGTTGGCGGAAAGAATAGGGAAGTGCAAATAGATAGTTCAGAGATTTCTAAACTATTGTTCAGTGCGGCTCAGGGTGGCGTCATGCGTTAAAACTCGGTTATCACGGTTACACCTGCCGTCTCGAAGCGGTCCATGTTCGTCAACGCATCGATGGACTGCGCCAGGCTGATGGTTTTACCCACGAGTTTTTCAGGTGCCAGCTTGCCTGATGTGATCATCTCGATCATGGCGCCATAGCGATGCGCTTGCATCCCGTGGCTACCGTAGATCTCAAGTTCATGGGCGATAACCTTGCTCATGGGGATTGCCGGCGTGGCGTGATCAGCGAGCATCAGCCCGACCTGGACGTGCTTGCCGCGACGGCGCAGGTTGTTGATGGAGTTGAAACAGGTGGTTGGGTGGCCCAATGCGTCCAGCGAGACGTGGGCACCGCCCTGGGTGATTTCCAGCACGGCTTCGGTGACGTCTGCGACGCACTGGGCATTAAGGGTGGCGACAGCGCCGAGCGCGCGTGCCAGGTCGAGTTTTTCCTGGGAAATATCGATGGCGATCACGTTTGCGCCAATGGCCTGGGCGATCATCACCGCAGACAGGCCTACGCCACCACAGCCGTGAACCGCTACCCACTGACCGGCGCTGACGTTGCCTTGGTCGACGATTGCACGGAACGAGGTGGCGAAGCGACAACCCAGGCTTGCGGCGGTAGCGAAGTCCATGCTCTCAGGCAGCGCGACCAGGTTCAGATCGGCCTGGTGGATGCCGACGTACTCGGCAAAAGAACCCCAATGAGTGAAGCCCGGCTGAAATTGCGTGTGGCAGACCTGCTGATTGCCGCTGTTGCACTGCGCACAAGCACCACACCCGCCCACGAACGGCACGGTCACGCGGTCACCGACCTTCCACCGCGTGACGTCGTTGCCCACTTCGGCCACGATGCCCGCCAGTTCATGACCCGGTACATGGGGCAGTTCAATGTCGGGGTCGTGACCTTTCCAGCCATGCCAGTCGCTGCGGCACACCCCGGTGCCAAGCACCTGGATCACCACACCATGACGTTCCGGGGATGGGTCTGCCACGTTCATAAGGCGCGGCGGCTTGGAAAAGGCTTCGTAGACGACTGCTTTCATTCAAATTACCTAGGCTTGGAGGGGCGATTCAGGTATTGCCATTATGAATGAGCGCCTTGAAATTACCTTTCAAGTTGCAATTGACCGAACGCAAGAATTGAAATTAACCTTCATTTTAAAGCCAGAATTTGAGGAGTTATTTCATGATTGAGCAGCTCGATAAGGCGGACATTGCAATATCGGAGCGTTTGCAGCGGGACGGCAGCCTGTCTAATGTCAAGCTGGCCGAGCAGTTGTCCCTCAGCGAAGCGTCCTGTTGGCGCAAGCAAAGACGGCTGGAAGAATGCGGGGTTATCGAGGGATACCAAGCCATTCTCAATCGAAAGAAACTCGGGTTGGGCCTGAAGGCCTTTGTCCAGATCTCCTGCACGGATCACAGCGAAGAAGCCACGGCAAGGTTTGAAAAGATTATTCAGGCGGCCCCGCAGGTATTGAGTTGCCATAACACAACGGGGGAGGCGGACTTTCTACTTGAGGTGGTTGCACGGGACTTGGACAGCTATAGTCGCTTTGTCGAAACAGTGCTGAGGAAGCTCCCTGGGGTTTCAAGTATTCGCTCGAACCTCTCCCTGCGCGAGATGAAGACCACCCATCGACTGCCCGTCAGCGAGCTCTTGAGTATCTGAAGGCTGTCAGGCAGGACGAGAGTCATCGTTCGCCCGGACAATCGAGCATTTCGGCACTGTTATCGAGCATTTCGGCACAGTCCCCCGTCTTTGTTCAACCTAGACTCGAGCTTCACTTTCAGACTCAGCTGGAGCGGCGATGAACATCAGATTAATCCTGCCTGCACTCTCCATGGCCGTAACACTCAGTGGCTACGCTGCGGACTTCTCACTGACCAGCCGGGGTTCGGTGGCGCTTGCCCTCCTGTCGAGGATAAACCCCATCGCTATCAATTCACCGTGTGGGCCTTGAAAGCCGACAAGCTACCGCTCGACAACCAGGCCAGCGGAGCCTTGGTAGGTTACATGCTCAACGCCAACGTCCTGGCCAAAGCGACCATTACTTCAACTTACGGACGTTAAGCACGATGCGCCCTTGTGACGGCATACGGCACCGGGAAAATATTATCGATGCATCTGTCATACGGGCGCGACATGCCCTTACCTTGCCAAAGGTGCCGGTGTTCGTGACCACTTTGTGTCGAGTGCGGCAGGGGGAAAAACTGTTGCAATGGGATGACCGGGAAATGCGCGCAGGGCCTCAGCATCTGATTCTGATGCCGGCCGGGCGCGAGCCAGGTGCTGACGTTTACCGGTGGGTACCGGACCAGGCCGTCTGGCGTTAGTGCTACCGTTTACGCAGCCCCGCTGGAGTCTGCTGGATGACTCATCCAATTTCAGTTCCCCACATCGCAATGCCTCCAGCCGCGCCATCCAGGAAATACCCACGGCGCCGAATGGATCGAAATACACACCGGCAGGGTCACCTTGTGCCAGTCTGGGCGCGTCCATTCGTCTGTTGCCCGGCACTCTGGGGGGCATGGCGTTTCTCAACCTTAAGCACGGATATCCCGAGCCCAAGAACGGAGAGCCAGCATGGAAATCAATGAGAATGCCCCGGGCAACATTTCACAGCAGGCTGTAACGCGCGGCACGGACAACGAGACAGGGCACGACCCGAAGCGTGATGAGGATAAGATCCCGCTGCCGCCGGACGACGATGCCCCCCTTGAAGAGGATATGTCTGATGTGGACGCCGCCGATTCAGTGGCGAGCGAACACCCTGACAACTGAGGTGTTTCAGTTCAACGAACCCGGCCAGGGTGTCGCAGGTGACTGCGAATCCGAAGGCGGCTGTAAAGCCGCCTCCTGGGCGATGGCTAGCGGGCGTTCAGCCCGTTGAGAAACTCGGTGTGTTGCAACGTCCTGGAAAACATCGGCAGCGTGAAGCGTTCGGCAGCCTGTTGTTGCTCGTCGGTGAAGGTCGCGGTGCAATCGATCAGCGTTACCACGTTATAGCCCTTCTCATAACCTGATCGAACCGTGCCTTCGACACAGCAGTTGGTCAGGAAGCCCGCCACCACCAGGGTCTGGATGCCGTTGTTGCGCAGCACCAAATCCAGGCCCGTGGTGGCGAAACCGTCCAGCCCGCGCTTGCCCTCCACGAGGATGTCGCCGGCTTCCCGGGTAATCGCTTCGCTGATGTCGGCGCCCCAACTGCCGGTGCGAAAGGCGCTGCCATCGGCAACGCCCTTGAGAATCCCGTAGTCGCGGGTGGTCAGCTCCGGGTAGCCCTCGGCGAATTGGATCGGCAGGTGGATGATCTTCACGCCGAGCGTGCGCGCCTGTTCAACCGTGGTGGCGGTGTTCGCGAGCATATTGGACGTGTGCATCACGTCTTTGACGGCGTCATGGAACACGCCGCCTTCGGTGGTGAAGTCGTTTTGGTATTCGATCAGCACAAGGGCGGTGGTGTGGGGGTTCATGTCGGGTCTCCGATAAGTGGCTCAAGCAGCAAGCGTAGAACAGCAAGCGGGTTTGAGTAGGGCAGCAGCAAACACATAACCGTGGCTCAGAACGCCGTATCCGTTCACAGACCGCGGGCGTAGCGGGCACTTTGATACTATGCTCATTGCCAATGCGAGCCCTATACGGGTTTCAATGTTCGGCTGCCAAGGGCACTGACCTTATCGAAATCATTGACGTTGGCCAGCAGCCTTGTATCGGCAAGACAGCCGGGGGGTGGGCTTCGGGCTTTTTCAACGGCACTACGCAACAACCTGCACGCGGCATATGGGGAAACGTTCAATGCCTGCCCCAAACCTACATGTTCGAAAATCTCCAAACCCGGGGGCCAACCGCTCCAACCAGGACAAGCCGTCGATCCAGGCTGTAGGCAGGTGCAGATGGATGACTGTTGGTAAATGCCAAGCATTATGGAGAACAGCATGAACACCAAACCGATCTACACGATCTTGGGGCGCTTCGCCGGCTGCGTGGCGGGGCTGGCGATAGTTGCCGCCAACCCAGCCCATGCTGCCGACGACGGCATCGCCAGCGGCCCTACCGCAAGCTATAGCATTGCCTTCAGTAATTCCTATGCGGGCAGCGATTTTCGCAAGGTGATGGTGCGCAACTGGCAGGAAATTGCGCTCCAGGCGCAAAAAGACGGCTTGATCCGTGAGGCTCCCGTCGTCAGCGCCAATAACTCGGCTTCGGAGCAGGCGGCCCATATCCAGGACATGATCGTCAAGGGCGTCGATGCCATCGTGGTCCTCGCTGCCTCTGACACGGCCCTCAACGGGGTGATCCGCGATGCCTGCAACGCCGGCATCGTGGTGGTTGTCATGGCCAGTCTGGTCACCGAGCCCTGTGTCTATACCGTGGATTACAACTGGTCCGCCATGGGCCGTGTGGAAATGGATTACATCGCCGAGCGCCTGAAGGGGAACGGGACGTTGCTGGAGATCCGTGGCATCGCTGGCGATGCCACGGATAAAAACATCAGCGATGGCATTCGCAAGGCCGCCAGCGACTATCCGGGCCTGAAATTCGTCAAGACCGTATACGGGAACTGGACGGCTTCTGTCGCCCGCAAGGAAGTGACGCTGGCGCTGCCGTCGCTGCCCACTATTGATGCCGTGGCGACTCAGGGTGGCGACGGATATGGCGCGGCCATGGCGTTCAAGGCGGCGGGACGCCCTTTGCCGATCATTGTGATGGGGAACCGTCAGGACGAACTTGCCCTGTGGAAACAGGAACGCGATGCCAATGGCTACGAGACCGTCTCTGTTTCTGCCTCCCCGAGCGTCTCCCAGATGGGTTTCTGGGTGGCCCAGCAGATACTGGCGGGCAAGCAGGTGCCGAAGTTCGTCGAGGTGCCGCTGGTACGTATTGATGCCAAAGACCTGGACGCCTGGCTCGCCACCATGCCGGTGGGGGGCGCCGCCAATCCTTTCTACGGCCAGGCTTCCGTTGCGGCGATGATCGATGCGGCCATCAACCATACGGCGCCGCCGGCGTTTTTGCCGGAGGTGCCGAAGCAGTAGCGGCGGGCGAGGTCTATGTTGACATTCAAATCAGCCACGGCCAGGCCTATTGCCGTCAGGATTGGCCTGGCGGTTGCCGCACTGGTGTTGCTGATGCTGGCGGTATCGCTCGTGAACCTCTACGGTCTGCGAGGCATGGTACGTGCGGTGGATTCCGCCAGCCATTCCGCGGAAATTCTGGCCTCGGTCAACGGGGCCACCGGGCGAGTGGAAAACTTCATTGCCACCCGCGATCAGGAAAGCTTGTCCCTGGCCGAAGGCTTGGTAGCGACCGCTATCAGCGGCCTTAACGCTATTCCGGCGGCAGAGGCGCAATCGCTCAAGGGCAGCCTGGAGAGGCTCGCTGCAGCGATCGCGTCCTTGCGGGCGGCGACCCTGACCATGGATGGCGAAACCGAGAATATGACGGCCCATTACGCCCGGATGCGAGAGGCGACGGCCCTCGTTGAGCAGGGTATCGCCGATGGGCTGAAGGGCCTGGATTCCCGCGCCGCCGACCACGAGGCGCGGGTGAGCAACGCCCAGAGCGCCCATCGCATCCTGGATATCCTGCGCAACGGTGAACGCATCATTACCGCCAATGTAGCCAAGGTGTTGGTGACCGGTGATGGTGCGGCCGCCACTGCGGCGCGCAGCGCCTGTGCGGCGCTGCCGCCTGTGGTCGAGCAATTGCGCGAGTTGATGGGAGCGCCGCAGCAGGTGGAGACCCTGGAGCAGTTGGCGAAGGCGGTGGCTGCAGCCAGCCTGGCGCTCGAGCAGCTTGGCGAGGCTCCCAAGCTTCGGGGAGGCGAGGCTTTGCGGTATCTGGGTGCTGTTGGAGGTGTGGCAGAGCGCCTTGAAGTCATGTTGGCTGAAGTGGACGAGCATATTGCCCATGACGCAAGTGACATTCAGGCCGCCACCGGTTTACTGCAAAATGCAGCCGCGTTGTCCAAGCGTTTCGCCGAACGTGTTGCCACCCTGGAGGCGCAGACCTTGTCGTTTCGCCTGGCGCCGTCGGCCGAGGTCGCCAGCTCTGTAGGCGTCATCCTCGATGAGCTCTCCCGTCTCGCGCGGGTTCTCCCTTCTTCTGTGGGGCCGCAGGCCAACGCTACGCCCCTGACGGTCAGCGATCAGATCGCTGGCTACCGAGCGGCATTTGCCAGGTTCCATCAGGCGAGCAACGCTTTGAGCGACGCGCGCGACCAAGTGCGCAATGAGGCACGGAGCGCGGGCCTGTTGGTTGCGCGCTTCGCTGGCGAGGCGCGCTCAGACGCCTTGGCCCACAAGGATCGCGGCATGCTTGCGGCGATCATCGCGGGTACCGTCGCCATCCTGCTGGCCGGTGCCATCGCCTGGAGCACCTCGCGGTTTGTCGCGCAGCCCATCGTCGCCCTGGCCTCGGTCATGCGCCGGCTTGCTGCCGGTGACCTGACCGCCGAGATCGCCAGCGCTGGACGCGGCGATGAGATTGGGATCATGACGCGGGCCGTCCGGGTGTTCCAGGAGAATGCTTTGCGCATCCGGGTGCTGGAGGCCGAGGCCGAAGCCGAAAGACAACAGGTGCAGGCCTCTCTGGAGAGGATGGTCGCCGAACGGACCGACACGCTGCACCGACAGACCGAGGTGCTGGAGGCACAGGCGGTCGCACTTATTCAGGCGCGCAACCAGGCCGAGACGGCCAACCAGGCAAAGAGTGATTTCGTCGCCACGGTCAGCCACGAACTGCGTACCCCCCTGACCCTTATTCTCGCCCCGTTGGAGCAGCTTTCGGTGGCGATGACCCCGCCGGCGGACTGGCACGTGCAAATCGACCGCGCACAACGAAACGCACTGCGCTTGATGAACCGCGTGAACGATATCCTTGACTTCTCCAAGGCCGAAGCAGGCAAGTTTGAGCTGTGTCCGGCGCCCGTTGATTTGAACAAGGCAGTGGGCGTGCTGGCCGAGGACGCCGCCATGGTGGCCAAGGGCAAAGGCTGCACGTTGACCTGCAGCATCGATCCTGCCCTAGGTACCGTGTTCCTGGACCCCCGACACTTCGAGAAGATTCTGCTCAACCTGGTGAGTAATGCCATCAAGTTCACCCCTGCTGGCGGTACGGTGCATCTGGCCGTCACTGCGCTTGATGACGAGCGATTTGAACTCGCGGTGCAAGACTCGGGCATTGGCATCGCGTCTGACAAATTGCCCCTGCTGTTCCAGCGCTTTTCCCAGATCGACAATTCCGCCACGCGGCATTACAGCGGTACAGGCATCGGTCTGGCCCTGGTCAAGGATCTGGTCGAGCTGATGGGGGGCGAAGTTCGCGTCAACAGTGAGCCTGGAAAGGGGTCGTGCTTCCTTGTTCGATTTCCTCGGGGAACTGAGCAAAACACCGTGCCGACCGAAGCCAGTCATCTGCATGAGGGATCGTCACCCACCGCAATGATCACAACCGAGCAGCGCCACTTGCTGTTTGACGACGGCCACCGTGGCAGTAGCAACGACCCAGCGTCCATGGGCGATGCAGACAACGAGCAGCACCCGGAACGCGCCTCGCAGTCCAGGGTTCTGGTGGTTGATGACAGCTCGGAAATGCTTAGCTACCTCAGCGAGCTTTTGCGCGACGACTACAGCGTCGTCACCGCAGCTGACGGAGAGCAGGCCTGGGCCATACTGCAGCGCCAACCGATCAATGTCGTTCTCTCGGATGTGATGATGCCGGAGCTCGATGGCTTCGGCCTGACCGCCAGAATCAAGGCGAGCGCCGGTTTTGCCCATCTGCCCGTCATCCTGTTGACGGCCCGCGGCGGCAGCGAGGCTTGCATCTCCGGGCTGGAGAGTGGCGCCGATGACTATATCGCCAAACCTTTCTCGCCATTGGAGCTCAAGGCTCGTGTACGCGCGGCGCTACGCATGAGCCAGGTGCAATCCGAGCTGCATGCGAAATCCCGTCAGGCGGGTATGGCCGAGATCGCCACGACGGTGCTGCACAATGTCGGCAACGTCCTCAACAGCGTGAACGTTTCGGCAGAGCTGGTCAGCAGCCAGATGCGCACCTCCAAGGCCCAGGGCCTGGGCAAGGTGGCGCAGATGATGAACGAACACATCCATGAGTTGAGCGATTTCCTCACCCAGGACCAGAGGGGAAAGATGCTGCCCGACTACCTGCTCAAGCTGGCGCAGGCGGTGGCGGCAGAGCAGCAGGGCATCATCGAAGAACTCGAGCAACTCACCAAAGGCATTGACCACATCAAGACCATTGTCGCTGCCCAGCAGTCCTATGCCGTTGCTGTCAGTGTCGTCGAGACAATACCGGTTTCGGAATTAATCGATGATGCCTGGCGCATGAGTGCCGGCTCACGGATGAAACAAGAGGTGACAGTGGTCAAGGACATTGCCGACTTGCCCCTGCTGTCGCTGGACCGGCACCGGGTGCTGCTGATTCTGGTGAACCTGATCAGAAACGCCGGGCAGGCGTTGGACGGCGTGGTCGATCGCGGCCCGTGCATCACGTGCAGCGCCTCCCTCATTGCTGACGGAACAGTCTTGCGTATCACGGTGGCCGACAATGGCAACGGAATTACGCCAGAGCACCTGACGCGTATCTTTTCCCATGGCTTCACGACGCGCAAAGACGGTCACGGTTTCGGCCTGCACAGCTGCGCGCTCGCCGCGCAGGAAATGGGTGGCAGCTTGACCGTGCACAGCGACGGGGCTGGGCAGGGCGCAACCTTCATCCTCGAAATCCCCCTTGATGCGCCGCAGAGTAAGCGTTGAACATCGAACAACGCCGGAATGGATTGCGTTAATTTACGGTTAATGCGGGTAAACCAATAGCGCACGGGTCACGGGCTGCCTGCAAGTCAGTCAATCATGGGTGCTTTCTTCATCTCTGAGCTGGCGGCTCATGGCATCGCAGCTCTGCGACCACGAGGTCAGCCATGTCGGCATCTCTGGCGACCGTTCGGGCAGTCCCAGTTCTCGAACAAACTCGCTTGGCGGAATAACACCTTTCGCTGAACGAAATAGACCTCGCATTACGACAACGCCGATCACTCTGCCTTTGCTCACAAATCGATGCTCCATGAAGCTCCACTTGTCGTCCCAGCCAAGCATCCTTGTGTGGATTTCAAACGCTTCAAACAGCCTAAGCTCACGACGAAATTTACCCCAAGTGTCTCCGACGATGGGCAGCGCCTTTGCTCTGATAGCTACTCGATAGGCGCCACTGCGCAAAACGAAATCCATGCGTCCGACATCGGCCAGAGTGAAATATCGGCCGTTGGTGACATGTCGATTGAAGTCGAGGTCCAGTGGCCAGACGCGCATTCGGATGACGGTCGATTCCAGCGCTTTTGCCGGTCTGCGCCAAGGTCGACGAAGCAGCATGAGGAGAAGTCGAAACCAGAGATTCATACAGACGCCGATAGTTGAATGATTGGCGTACTTTAAAGTGCCGAGGGCTGAGCCAGGTAGGTCCCTAAATGACTAAATTCTGCGCAAAAGTACATTCCGATCACTAACTTCTATGGTTTAAGTTTTTCTAGCGGGTTTCGCAGGTCGCTATCGCGATAACTGCCGATCGGCAATCGTCTCGGGCTTGCGATGCAGGCCGCCGCCTGCGAAAGCCTTGCGGCTGGTGAGAACTGTCGCGATCTTGTTGAACGCTTCGATGTACTCGCGGTTGATCCAAGGGAACTGTGTCTCAAGCTTCTCGTGCTCGGTTGGCAGCTCACAACCGCCCTCAGTAATACCTGGAGGGACATGATCATTGTCGACACAAGCACTGGGGAGCGAGTAGATGAGCACGTCCCGTCCAAGTAATCGCCAGGCTGCTGCGCCCGGTAAGGTTAAGGATTAAAGCCAGCAATGCTGATGTATGTGCGAGATGTCCAGCCGCTACTGCAAACGTGTTTTGCTCATTTGACTTCCAGGTCATAAACGCGCCGGTATTGGCACTTCCCCATTCCTTGGGCTGCGGGCGACGGGGCTGGGGAAATCCATAAATTCAAAGGCCAAGATCCATCCCTAGCAACTCGCCTTTGAGCCTGTTCGGGCTACTACAATCAGGATTGTTCTCTCTAGCCGATAGGTAGTCGGCCAACTCATTTCCTAATTCGGCTGACCGTAAAGGATCTTCGTTTTCTAAAGGTGCTATGAGATCCATAATTTCTTGCAGATTCGACAGTCGATAAGCGAAACGTTCGTTGCCCTTGAGAGCGTTTATCCGTTCCGCTGAACGAGATAAGCGCATACCCTCGCGGTCCTTGAAATCTTCAATTTCTAACATGATCGCGTAGCGCAGCCCCCGGATCCACTGATGATCTTTGGCGGGTGCTACAGAGAATTGTCTTATCTTGTCGCCTATTGCCATGGCTTCCTCATGCGCTTGATGAATTAGTGTGGCGCAACGCTACCATTTCGTAATGGACGTAGTTACTGGCATTCCATACACACTGGATGCCTGGCCAGGAAGACTGTAGATTCAGCCCCTAAAGGATGATGCAAACCTGTGGAGCGGTAACCAGAGGTATGCAAAAGTACCCAAGAAATACTGGTTTTTAGGGCTTATGTAGACGGCGACGGCTAGGCCGAGAGCAATACCTATTACTGCTATCGATATATCGGTAGATCTTGCTGCGTCCTTTTCTGGTGAGCTCATTCCTCGTGACCTTTGTGATGTGCCGAAGGTGCAAAACGCCATGACCGAGTTGTAATGTCAGCCCTGTTTTACGAGCTTGCGGTCAGTGAGCGTCTTTTATCACGTTGAAGTTCAATAATAGAGGTGGCGGCAAGCCATAAAAAAGAAAGCATCCAACGTAAAATCCGTAGCTGTAGCTTGTGATGCTTATCCTTCCGGCGCCATCGTTCCAGATGCTGGTGTAGGAGAACGAGGTTAGGCCCATCGCGATTGCTATGATTGAGCAAATGCCGGTCGAGCATGTAGACGAATGCGAGTCGGTGCAGGTTGTGCCGCTTTCTGTCGATCATCACCGTCAGATAGCCACTGGAAACCAGGCTGCCCGCAACAGTTCTGCTTCGGCTGACAAGCCAGGTGAAAACGCCCGATTCTGGCGAGTAGGCGAGTATCGATTTCAGGTATTCCGGGGCGATAGGCATGGCTTCGCCTCGCCGGCTGGCGTGATCCGTTTAAGTGGGTGATATGCTTTGCTGCCTATCAAACAAGGAGGTGGTAATGGCCGGTAAAAAGCTTGAAGCGTTCCGCGAGTGGTTCACGCCGCGTAAGCGGTTATGGGCAGGGCTCGCTTTGCTTGTCACTGCGACATTCGGGCCGCTTTTCTATCCAAGCTTCAATGGTTATTGGGGTATCTTTATTGCTCCTGGGATCATGTTTCTCTGCAGTGCATGGAATCCCGAAGCTCGCGATAAGCGCTGATAGCCTAGCCGCCTGGCGCTATTCAGAGATATAGGGTATTGCGGGTGACCGGCATGGAGCCGGATCAAGGAGGTATGTATGCGTGATTACAACTACGAAGCAGGCCTTCATAAGCTTCAAATCGCAAAAGACGAAGCCGAGGCAGCGGCGGAAGATTTCTACGACAAATACTGACCGTTCCAGACTGACGAGGTAGCCGCTCAGTACGGGGAACTGCAGTTCACGGCGGTTATCATGCTCGCCGAGTTTGAACAATTCGCTCAGCAAGGCAGCGTTAAGCACGCACGGTAACGCTCCTTAAGGTGTGTTGCTTGTTCCGCAGTTCCGGCAGTCTTGCCGGTAGCGCTGAGCGTCGCTTATGAACCGACCGCAACCATCGCAGTTGAACATCATCATTCGCGGCCTTGCGGCTTCACCAGCTTTATGGCTGAGCCTCGCAAGGTCTCCTTGATGTTCACGTCGTCGCGCTCAAGATCCTCGGCTCGGCCATTCAGCACCAGCAGCTGCACCGCCTCGCTGACTTCCTCGAGCTAATGCCAGAGCATCAGCTCGTCGAGCATTTGCCGGGTACCGTACGGGACTGTGTGCCGCATCGCCCAGTTCCTGCCGCTTCTCGGCGAGCCTGGCCGTTCGTTCTTCCTGGGTCACAGCCATGGCCTACCTCTTCTATTCCGCTGGCCGGCAGTGCGAGCCAGGTTTGACGTTTGCGTTGCTGGATGCGGGGTATGCGTCGCATGAATCACCTTTACCTGGCTTCAGGCGCCGACGGCTTCGAAGATCCGCGCGGCGTGCTCCTCTTACCGAAGTACAAGGAGGCGAGCATGCGCTCCCACTTATTACATTGTGGTCGCCAACTGGATTGCGAATAAGCGATTGGTCGCGCTGCTAGGCTGCTTATAGTCAGCACCACTTCATCAAAGGCTCTCTTCGGCGGGCTTTTTTATTGCCTGGAGAAAAGCAGGAGCGCAGCACGCGCCGTATCAATCTGCCACGCGTGACTACCGGACGGCTGTTGCGGATCACTCGACTGACTGCTAACCAGAACAACAACAAAATCTCCAACACTATGCAGATTGCCGGCCTCACCAAGGTGATCGACGCGAAGATCCGCTGTTAGGTATGTCTGTTCCTTGGAGTGGACGGCTTAGCAGGGGGCTTGATCTTGGGATTTGATTTAGGTCGGCAGGACGCCGGAGCAATGGAAATTGCGGAGCAAAAAGATAAGGGCCTGCATGAAGTTCATCATGCAAGCCCTTGATATATATGGTGCCCGAACCCGGAATCGAACCGGGACGCCCTTACGAGCGGGGGATTTTAAGTCCCATGCGTCTACCAGTTTCGCCATTCGGGCGGTAGCGCGTTGTTACAGGGTTGGGAATATATAGATCCAGGCGCTTCGACGCAAGGTCGGACTGCCGCTTTCTTGCTTCAGGAGCGCCTGAAAAAGCTTGGCAGATCAGTGATCTACATCGGCTTTAACAGGCGAACCAGAGGATTCCTACCGCAGGGGAACAAGCGGCATAAATGACAGTCATAGCGATATGCCATCCCGGCAGTCTGGAAAGGAATCAGTTGATGCTCAGTGTTCGCAAGCGATCCTGGTGGGTGGTTGCAGGTGTCATGGGACTGTTGGCCGGTACGGCACAGGCTGGGAGTGCGGTGAAGTGGGGGGATTTCAGCGCGTCAGGCGGTGACCGGTTGACGGGGGCTTCGCTGGAGGCGGGCAATCAGTATGTGTTGAAGGCGTCGAGCATTTCGGTGGGGGATATTGAACAGCTGCAAGCGGCGCAGAAACGTACCGATAGCGAGGTGCAAGGCCTGAAAAGCAAGCTGGAGGGGCAGGACCGCGCGTTCGATGAGTTCAAGCGCAGGGACGGTTCGAGTGCCAGCTCCAGTGACAGCCAGTTGGCGAGCCTCAAGCGCACGGTCGAGAATCAGAACAGCACGATCGAACGGCAGAAAAGCGACATCGACGGTTTGAAGCGCAGCCTGGATGATCTCAAGCGCACCGTGGATACCTTGAGCAACAAGGTCAAGTAGCGTGGCCGCCGCGACATGCGGTCAGTCATGAGCCTGGACTCGGGTGTAAGGTAGGGCGTGCAACGCTAATCTCAGGAAAGCGAGGTGACTATGAGCGCTCCACTGCTGAAGAAGCTGCATCTGAATGGGTACGACATCGTGCAGGTCAATTTCGGGCCATGGCGGGTGTGTACGCCCCAGGACCGGCTGGCGTCCTTTAACTCCCGCGAACAGGCGCTGGCGTATGCCGCCACGTTGCCGGGCTACCAGGCCCGCAACCGGCCGGTGTCCAATGATGATTGATTGAAAACGAAGCCCCGGTTTGACCGGGGCTTCTGCGTTTCTGGCTTATACGAAGGGCTGTGCGCCGAAGCCACGTGGCAGGCGTTGCAGCCCTGTCAGCTCGGTCAGGCGTTGCGTCCAGGCACTGCGCCAGTCGGTGCTGGTGTGGGTCTTGGCTTGGCGCGAAGCACGGCGAGCGGCGTTGCGCTGGTTGCGGCGCGCTTCCTTGAAGGCGTCGGTGTTGCGGCAGGTGCGGCACTTGACCCGTTTCAGCTCGGTGCTGGAGGGCAGGTTATTGCCGTGATGACCGCAGGCCAGATGCCCGGCAACCTTGAAGTGAATGACCATGTAAGCGTCTCCTTCTTATTGGGTGCGCGCATCGGTAAACCCACAATGCACGCGGGGAGGGCGGGGATTAAAAATCCGGGCACCTGAAATTTCGACCCCGTGGGTGCGGCAGCGTTCGGTTTTGCCCTTGGACCTATTCAATACCCCGGCCTGGACGCTAACCTGCCACGCCACTGATCATGAAAAGGAGTGTGTGATGAGCGTCGAAACCCTGCCCCTGGAAGGCAGTTGCCGTTGTAACAGGGTGCGCTTCAGCGTGAGCCAGGCGCCGGTAATTACCATGGCGTGCCACTGCACCGGTTGCCAGAAGATGACCGCCAGTGCGTTCTCCCTCAGCGCGCTGATTCCCGCCAGCGCGTTCACCGTGACCCAGGGTTGCCCGGTGGTCGGCGGCCTGCACGGGGTCGATCGTCACTATTGCTGCCCGCACTGCATGAGCTGGCTGTTTACCCGGCCCCATGGCATCGATGAGTTCGTCAACGTGCGTGCGACATTGTTGGATAGTGCCGCGGATTACGTGCCCTTTATGGAGACCTGGACCCGCGAAAAACTGGCCTGGGCTTCCACTCCGGCCGTCGAAAGCTTCGAGCAGTTGCCGCAACCCGAGGATTTTGTAAGGTTGTTGCAGGCCTATGCCGAGTTCAGTGCTCGCTGAGTTCAGTCAATCAAAGCGAGCAGGTCCGTATCGCCTACGTCCTGCCCGGCCTGGGTCAGCAGCGTGGTGACCTGGCCTCGATGGTGGGTCTGGTGATTGAAAAAATGTACCAGCAGGGCGCCAAACGGCTTGCTGGCCGCCGCGCCGCGCATGTTGTGGTAGTGCAGGTGATGGTGGAGGTCGGGCTCGCGCAGAGTGTGGACCCACTCGATGATCAATTGGTCCAGCCAACGCCGCCGGGCCGCGAGTTCACTCAGGTCGGCGAACGCCAGCTGCTTGAGGTCCGAGGGGGCGGCAATGGCGCTCAGCGGCGCCAGCGCCTCATAGCCTGCGGGGTGCAGGGCAAAGCGCTTGAGCCAGACCGTGTCGCCCAACGTGAGATGGTTGAGCGTGCCGAAGATCGAGCCGAAAAATGCCCGGCGGTCCACGCGCAATTCATCGTCCGTGAGCTTGGCCGCCGCGTCATAGACCTTGCGGTTCATCCACTGGTTATAGGTCGCCAGCAGCGCCATTTGTTCGATACGGTCCACGTGCTTTACCCCTCGTTGGCAATGGTGCCGTCATCATAAGGCAATTACCTGGACGACCCGCAGTTGCAACGGCACCTGGCGCAACTGGCCAAGCCCAGTGAAATGGTTGCGTTGGCGTTCCGCCTGCTTGGTCAGCAGCACGTAGATGAACGGATTGTTCAGGGCCTGCAGGAACTGGACGATGGCGTGAGGCGGTTTGTCATGGACCACTTTTCTTATGCAGTAGCGTGTTTTTTACGGCGCCCATTGTCTGTACTCCTGTCGCCAATTCTCGATAAAACATACCCGGTACTTACCTGAATACAGGCGAGCGAAAGCATGCCGAGTCGCTGACTTCGCGATCTTGGATAACTTCTACTATCAAGCTCCAGCGCAGCTTACCGGACCGGGGAGGCGAGTCCTGTCATATTCTGGGTTGGGCGCCCGATGCCCGCCAATGCGGTGCTCGGACAGCGACTGGATACTGTGTCCATTGGCTTCTTTTGTGAGGGTTAAAAAAGGCCCCAGTTGCGGGCACGGGCAAACTACTCAGACAGTTACACAATGTCAGCGCATGATTAATTAGATAGCCCGGTGTTCAGGGTTCATTCAGACAAGAGGCCTTCGAAAGTTACCCGATATATAACTTCATATGCCGCGTGCGGCGAGAATGGCCAGATAGATCAATACCAAACCGCAGGCGCCATAACTGATGCGCTGCCAAGTGGGCGATGCGTTCTTGCGCAGCAGGTTCACCAGTGCAGCGATCAAAAAGCATGACAGCACCGAAGCCAACATGAAGCCGGCGAAAAACATCAGCGTCTGTCCATGACTGGGCGTGGCGCCGACGATGCCTGAGAGCGCGCTGCCGAGTGCTCCCCAGTAGACGATGTTTTTCGGGTTGGCCAGGGAGATTGCCGCGCCCACGGCCAGCGCATTTTGTCGGGTGCTGGCCGGTGCATCATCGGCTTCGGGCAAGTGCCAGGCGTCGATCAGGCTGCGCACGCCCAACCAGGCCAGGTACAGCGCGCAGATGATCGTCAGCGGTACGCGCACGGCGTCATGCTGGATCAACAGCGCGATGCCGGTGAGGCCGATCACCGCCCACACGGCATCGCCTACCAGCGAGCCAAACTGCACCAGCAAGGCGGGTGTGAACCCGTGCAGCAAGCCACGGCGCAGGGTCTCCGCCAGCACCGCACCGGGGGAGAGGCAAAACACAAAACCGAATACCAGCGCGTAAAAAAAGATCGTCAGCATGCCCGCGTCCTTTCAGGAAAGTGCGAGAGCATACGCTGGCAGAGGGTTGGCGATCCATATCTGCACACACTGTTGTGGCAAGCCCACTTGCCAACGTGGGATTCATTCAGCCGTCAGGGCGTGGTCATTTCCAGCAGCGCGATGCGGTCGAGCTCGGCCTTCAGCTCGCCAGGGCTGAGGTGGGCAAAGGGCAGGGCGAAAAACGCTCGGCAACGGGTGGCGATGGTCGCCAGCGTTGCGTCGAATGCGGCTTGGATATTGGTTTCATCGCCCTGCACATCCGAAGGATCTTCCAAGCCCCAATGCGCCTTCACCGCCGGCCCGAAATACACCGGGCAGGCTTCACCCGCCGCCTTGTCGCAGACGGTGATGACCACATCCGGCGGGCTGCCTTCAAATGCGTCATTGCCCTTGCTGTACAACCCCTCGGTGCGGATGCCCGCCGCCTGCAACGTGCTCAGGCTGCGCGGCAGGACCTGGCCCTTGGGAAAGCTGCCGGAGCTGACCGCGGCAAAACCCTGCGGGGCCAGGTGGTTGAACATCGCTTCGGACAAGATGCTGCGACAGCTGTTGGCGGTGCACATGAACAGGACTTTCATTGCGGTCTCTCCTTCAGATACTCAGGCGCAACGCGAGGGCGGCGAGGGTGATCAGCAGCACCGGCAAGGTCAGCACAATCCCGACCTTGAAATAGTAGCCCCAGGTGATGGTGATGCCTTTGCGCGCCAGGATATGCAGCCACAGCAGGGTGGCCAGGCTGCCGATGGGAGTGATTTTCGGGCCCAGGTCGCTGCCGATCACGTTGGCGTAGATCATCGCGTCCTTGACCACGCCCACGGCATGGCTGGACTCGATGGACAGCGCGCCGATCAATACCGTCGGCAGGTTGTTCATCGCAGAGGACAACAACGCCGTCAGCACCCCAGTGCCCATGGCCGCACCCCACACGCCGTAAGTGGCAAAGGTATCGAGCCAGGTGGCCAGGTAGGTGGTGAGGCCGGCGTTACGCAAGCCGTAGACCACCAGGTACATCCCTAAGGAAAAGACCACGATCTGCCACGGGGCTTCCTTCAGCACCTTGCGCGTGGAGATCTTGTGGCCCTTGGCGGCGATCACCAGCAGGAGCACGGCGCACACCGCGGAAATCGCGCTGATGGGAATGCCCAGCGGTTCCAGGGCAAAGCAGCCGATCAGCAGGATGCCCAGCACCCACCAGCCGGCGCGGAAGGTGGCGCGGTCGTGGATCGCGCTGGCGGGGTCGGCCAGGTCGGAGGGGTCGTAGGTCTGGGGAATATCTCGGCGAAAGAACCACAGCAGCACCGCCAGGGTGGCGGCGACACTGACGAAGTTGACCGGCACCATGACGGCGGCATATTCGTTGAAGCCGATCTTGAAATAGTCCGCCGAGACGATATTCACCAGGTTCGACACCACCAGCGGCAGGCTCGCCGTGTCTGCGATAAACCCCGCACCCATCACAAACGCCAGGGTCGCCGCCGGCGAAAAGCGCAGCGCCAGCAGCATCGACATCACGATGGGGGTGAGGATCAGCGCTGCGCCGTCGTTGGCAAACAGCGCCGACACCAGGGCGCCGAGCAGCACCATATAGGCAAACAAGCGCCGGCCACGCCCGCGTCCCCAGCGCGCCACATGCAGCGCCGTCCAGGCAAAGAATCCGGCCTCATCCAGCAGCAGGCTGATGATGATCAGCGCGACAAACGTCCCGGTAGCATTCCAGATGATGTGCCATACCACCGGGATATCCGCCAGGCTGATCACGCCACAGGCCAGGGCCAGGATCGCACCCAGTGTGGCGCTCCAGCCTACTCCGAGCCCTTTGGGCTGCCAGATGACCAGGACGATGGTGAAGATGAAAATGGCGACTGCGACAAGCATGAATAAACGCTCCGGTGGTTCAGCAGCAGGTGCTGGCTCGTTGTGGTCTGTCGCCCATTGCACCCAGACGCTGTGCGTCGTTGTGCAACCATGGCTGGTTGGCTTGCAGGGTGATGTCCAGCACCTGGGTCACCCAATCGGGCAGTGCCGGGTTGACGCGGTAGTAGATCCATTGACCCTGACGACGATCCAGCAGCAGCCCGCTACTGCGCAGTTGCGCCAGGTGGCGGGAGATTTTTGGCTGGCTGTCGTCCAAGGCATGGATCAGTTCGCACACGCAAAGTTCGCCTTCACGCTGAATCAATAACGTCAGCCGCGCCCGAGTGGCGTCGGCCAGGCACTTGAACAAGGTGGGCGGTGTAAGGGGCGCCGACATGACCATGACCTCTGTATATATGAGGATTCGAATATACGTATTTCCATATATTTTGGTCAAACCCTGTTTCAATTGATATGGATCAAATCACCGGAAAACCGCCACAAGTGATTGAAATTAAAATGAAACACGAATGTCCTAAAGTGCCTCCCCATTGCTGATGAAGGAAGACCCGCGTGACCCGTGCCACTCGCAACCTGCGCAAGACTCTGGATTCCGTCGCGGAAAATAACGAAACCGCGGCGTTCGACCTGATGCGTGCCGTCGAAAAGCTCGGCGATGAAGTGCTGCGCCAAAGGTTGCTCAACACGATTCACCGACTCAACCAGGACGCTCACGAACTGCGTGAAGCGCGGGATTCAGTGGAGCAGGTGTCGGTCAGGCTCGCCTGAGCAAGATCGTTCAAGACAAGCCCCTTAGAGGGCTGGCATGCTTGTCGACTGTCTGTCGATGAGCCGTTTCCATGCCTGCTGCCTTACCTCATTACGCGTTCGCTCGCGGCGCAATCGCCGTCATTCCCTTGTCCCTGGCCTGTGCGCCCTGGGGGCTGCTGGCCGGCTCCATGGCCATCGATGCGCAATTCACCCCCCTGCAAGCCCAGGGCTTGTCCGCCATTGTGTTTGCCGGCGCTGCGCAGTTGGTCGCCATTGGCATGGTCAAGAGCGGCGCCAGTCTTATTTCCATTGTGCTGACTACCTTGCTGCTGACCTCCCAACACCTGCTGTATGGCATGCACCTGCGCCCGATTCTTTCGCCGCTCAAGACGCGCTGGCGCATCAGCCTGGGCTTTCTGATGACCGATGAGTTCTTTGCGCTGGTCAGCCACTATGACCGCGAAACCTTTAATCGCTGGTACGCCCTGGGCGTCGGCCTGACGTTTTACATCATCTGGAACCTGTTCACCCTGGCCGGCATCGTGCTGGGCAAAAGCATCCCCGGCCTCGATCAGTTGGGCCTGGAGTTCTCGATTGCCGCCACCTTTATTGCGCTGATCACCCCGGTGGTGCGCGACGTGCCGACAGTGGTCTGCGTGGCCGTGTCGTTGCTGTTTTCCGTATGGCTGAGCTTTCTGCACTGGGAGTCGGCCGTGGTGGTGTCGGGTGTGCTGGGCATGAGCGCAGGGTTTTTCTGCAAACGGCTGGGGGTTGGGCAGCGATGATTTACCTGATGATTGTGGCCATGGGCCTGGTGGTTTTTTTCAACCGCTATTTGTTTATCGAGCCGCGCCTGCCGGTGCGCCTCAACCGTGGGGCACGGGAGTTTCTCGGGTTTGCGGTGCCGGGCATGCTCACGGCGATCTGCGGGCCGATTATTTTCCTCGCCGACCACCAGCTCAACCTCAGCCCGGCCAATCCGTATTTGCTGGCAGGTATCTGCGCGGTGGCGCTGATGTTCTGGACGCGCAACGTATTGATTACCGTGCTGCTGAGCATGGCGCTGTTCTACCTGTTTCGCTGGTGGCTCTGAAGCGCAGGCGAAAAAAAGCCCGCGGGAGGGCGGGCAGAAGGAAGGCTTCTGAAAATGAGCCAGGCCACTATAGGCGGCACATTCTCGCGCCACAGTGAAACAAAATTCATGGCGGCGTCAGTCAGCCTTGCGGCAATGGTACAGTCGCGTTTTTTCCAACGAGGCAATGGCATGCACAAGGTGGTAATGGGCGCATTGGTATCGGTAGCACTGGCCGGTTGCGCGGGATCGAAGATGAACGAGGCGCGCTTGGGTGCTCCGTACAAGGCCATGGCATCGGACAAGGCCACGCTGGTGGTTGCCGAGTGCATCCAGTTTGGCTGGCAGGACGAAAGCGTGTTTGGCGTCGACGCCGGAGGCTTCAAAGAGCCGAACGGCGCCGGTGGCTTCACCGTCTACACCACGGGTGGCGATTACTTCGTCGACGTGCAAAGCGCCGGCGCCGGTTCGTCCGTCAAGTACTACGCCGTTGAAGATACGATGCCGGCCAAACGTCGTTTGGCTGCACTCGCGACTTGTCTGTAGTCCGTTGCCTTAGTCATTTTGGGAAACGCCCGGCGGGACAGCCGTTGGACATTCGCTTATGATTCAATCCGCCCGCCCGACATAATGGCTCTTTACCAGTACACGGACGTCGAGGCCTAACCGTCGGGCGGGCACCTTTGTTCCTTATCGCGGCATAAAACCCAAATGCCAGCGCCGGGGAATCTTCAGCGACACCAGCCCCAACACCCCCGCCAATACACCGCTGACCACCAGCGCCCTCAGCCCCATGTGCTGTTCCAGCAACGCGCCGATCACCGCGCCGACAAACATTCCCGCCCACGGAATCAGTTGCACCCGCCAGCCGTTACGGCGTTCCCCCAGCATCCAGCGTCCCAGTCCGCGCCCAAAGCGTGACAGCGCGCCAGTGACGTAGGTAAGACCCACCGGCAAGCCGTTGACCTCTTCCACGGCTGCGTTGAGCATGCCCATCGCGATAATCGCCGCCAGCAGCGCGGGCAATGTATCGGCGAAGGGCAACAAGGCTGCGCCGCAGAGCAACGTTGCAATACACAGCAGCAGGGGCAGGGCATGGCGCCGGCTGAGACGGCTGACCACTACACCCAAGGCGTTACCGGCGACGAATGTGGCGACCAGCAACAGCAGGCGTGCGGTCAAGCCGAGATCCCCAACACTGATGGCCACTGCCAGGCGCGTGGTGTTGCCGCTCATGAACGAAACAAAGTCGCCGCTGGCCATAAAGCCGATGGCGTCAGTCATGCCCGCCAATACCGAAAGGCTGGCCACCAGCATCAGGCCGACGCGGCCCCGCCAGCGCTTTTGATGGGCCAGTGCGGCGTTGGCATACGGCTTGTGGGGCGAAGGCAACATAGGGCCGGCTTCCTCGGTGAGATTATCCGGCCACTACCCTAGGACGCTTTGATTGCGCGCGCAATAACCTCAGACACTCTCCAGGCGCCAACCCTCAGTCTCCCACGTCAAAAGGTGAGTCGGCTTGATCGCCTGAACGAATGCTTCGTCATGGGAGACCGCCACCATCGCCCCGGTAAAACCTCGCAACGCCTGCTCGAAAGCGTTCACCGATTCCAGGTCCAGGTGGTTGGTGGGCTCGTCGAGCAACAGCAGTTGCGCGGGTGTCTCACGCCACAGCGCAATCGCCATCGCGGCTTTCAAACGCTCGCCGCCGCTGAGGTGCGCGGCCGGTTGTGTCACCCGCAGGGCATCCAGTTGCAGCAACGCCAGGCGCGTACGCAGTTCGGCTTCGGCCAGTGGTGTGTCGAGCAGGTTGAGCTGTTCGACGACGGAGCGCCGGTCGTCCAGCAGCGCCAGGTGCTGATCGATATAGGCACTGGGCACAAACACGTGGCATTCACCGCTGAGCGGCTGCCATTGGCCTGCCAGCAGCTTGAGCAAGGTGGATTTTCCGCAGCCGTTTGGCCCACGCACGGCAACGCGCACCGGGCCCATCAGGTTAAGGGTGAGCGCTGGGTGGTCCAGCCACGGTAACCGGGCATTGACCAGGGCCAACACCTGTCGGCCATTGGGTACCGCTGAGCCTGGCAAAGCCAACAAGGTGGGGGATTCATCGATGACGCGCGCATAGGCCTGGCGCACCTGGTCATCCAACCGGGCTTTGTCGGCGAGGTGTGCGCGGTGCCGTGTGTCGACGACCTCGGTGGCGGCGTTTTTCCACCGAGCCCTGGTAAACCGGTCCACGTTGGCGGTCTCTGCGTGTTTGCGCGATTGGGCGGCGTTACGTTGCAGGTTATCGTGGTCCATTTGCAGGCGCCGACGTTCGCGGCTGCGTGCCTGGCGAGCGTGTTCCAACGCAGCGATGGCGGCCTGTTGCTGCCCGTCGTGTTGGGTGCGATAAGCCTGGTAGTTACCGCCATACACCTGTGGTCCGAGGGGCGATAGTTCGACGATGCGGCCCATGGTGTCGAGCAATTGCCGATCATGGCTGACCACCACCAGGCCGCCGCGCCAATCCTTCAGCACACGCAGTAACCAGGTGCGGCCAGCCCTGTCGAGGTGGTTGGTGGGTTCATCCAGCACCAGCAGTTGGGGGGCGGCCAACAGCGCACCGATTATCGCGACTCGAGCCAATTGGCCGCCACTGAGTCGCTCGGCCGGCGCTGCAAAACCGAGTTGTTCCAGACCTGCTGCATCCAGGGCCCGGCGCAAACGATCGGTAAGGTCCCAGCGATCGTCGATCAGCGCCAGGTCGTCGACCTGCGCTTCGCCCCGGGCCATGCGTTCAAGGGCCGCCAATGCCTCGGCGACCCCGGCAATGTGGGCGACGGTTTCCCCTGCGGTCACCGCCAGGTACTGCGGCACATAGGCCACGCTGGCCGAGCAATCGAGTGAGCCGCTGGTGGGTAGCAGCACTCCGGCGATGAGTTTGGCGAGGATACTTTTGCCCCGTCCATTGCGCCCCACGATGCCGGTGGGTGTGTGGTCGATGGACAGGCTCAGGTCGTCCAGCAAGGTCTCGCCGTTGGCGAACTCGAAGCACAGGTGTTGCAGGGAAACCAATACGGGCAGCCGGTTGACGTCAGTCATCAGCACCTCCAAAAAAATGTCGAACAGGCCAACAAGCGCGCCTTGCGGCTTGTTGCAGATACATTTTGGAAGGCTTAGTGGTTCACGTCGGCGGTCGTCCCGGGAGTCAGAAGGGAGGCAGAGCCTAACCCGCCTTGGCTTTCTGGGGCAAGTCGGCGGCCAGTTGCTCAAGGAACATCGCCAGGGCGACTTCCTCGGCCTTCAGGCCTTTGCGCAGCCGTGGCTTGGGCAGCTTGGACAATTCACCCAGGCTGAAATGCTCCAGCACGGCCGGGTGGATATAACACTTGCGACACACGGCGGGCGTGTTGCCCAACTGTTTGGCGACATCCTTGACCATCGCCACCACATGTCGCTTGGCGTCGGATTCCGGTTGCCATTCCAACTCCCGCAGCACCGCCAGCGCCATGGCGGTGCCAGCCCAGGTGCGGTAATCCTTGGCGGTGAAGTCGGCACCGGTAAGGTCGTGCAGGTAGGCGTTGACGTCATGGGAACTGACGGTGTGCCGCTCGCCGTCCTCGTCCAGGTACTGGAAAAGATTTTGCCCTGGTAACTCCAGGCAGCGCTTGACCACTGTGGCCAGGCGCCGGTCCTTGACGCTGACCTGGTGCTCCACGCCACTCTTGCCGCGAAACTGGAACTGGATTTCGCTGCCTTTCACATCCACATGGCGGTTGCGCAGGGTGGTCAGCCCGTAGGATTTGTTGTCTCGTGCATATTGGGTATTGCCGACACGGATCAGCGTGGCGTCCAGCAGCATCACCACCGTGGCCAGGACTTTTTCGCGGGTGAAGCCGGGTTCGGCGATCTGCGCTTCCAGCTGTCTGCGCAGTTTCGGCAGGGCGTTGCCGAATTCCTGCAGCCGAGCGTACTTGTCACTGTCACGCACCTCGCGCCAGCGCGCGTGATAGCGGTACTGTTTGCGCCCACGGGCGTCGCGGCCGGTGGCTTGCAGGTGGCCGCGCGGGTCGGCGCAGATCCACACGTCGGTATAGGCCGGAGGGACGGCGAGGGCGTTCAGGCGCTTGATCTCATCGGCGTCCTGGATGCGCTCGCCCTTGGCGTCGAAGTACTGGAATTTGCCGCGCAGCTTCTTGCGGCGGATGCCGGGCTGGGTGTCGTCAACGTAATGCAGGTCGCGGGGCAGGTCGGCGGGCAGCGCGGAGTCGGGCATGGTGCGGTTTCCTTGGAAGCAGAACAGGCCGGTATGCCTGATTGACCGCAGCTGTGTGCGGTCGTGCCAAAAAGGTTTCTTACGCCAGTACGGCGACCGCTTTGATTTGTGCCCACATCGATTGGCCGGGATGCAGTTGCAACTGGTCACGGGAGAACCGCGTGATACGCGCCAGCAACGGCGTGCCATCCGCGTCCAGGCGCACGAGCACATGGGCGCTGTTATCCGCTGCAATCTCTTGGGTAACCGTCACCGGCAGGCGGTTGAGGATGCTGCTGTGCTCTCCGGCGTGCAGGCTGAGGCTGACGTCGCGTGCCTGTACCTTGACCCGCAACGCCTTGCCCAACGCCAGCGGTGCATGGGCCACGCGCAGATGCTGGGCACTGTCGGGCAGTTGCAGCGTGAGCAGTTGGTAGTGATCGTCGTAGGCGCTGACGCTGCCGTTGATCACCACGCCCGCGTCGTCCCCCAACGCCAGGGGCAGGTCGAGCCGCGCCAGGGTTTCGCCGATGGGACCACTGGCCAGCGCCTTGCCGTCGCTGAGCAACACGATGTGATCGGCCAGGCGTGCCACCTCATCCTGGGCATGGCTGACGTACAGCATGGGGATGTCCAGTTCGTCGTGCAGGCGTTCCAGGTAGGGCAGGATTTCACTTTTGCGCTTGCTGTCGAGAGCGGCCAGGGGCTCATCCATCAACAGTAGTTTTGGGCTGGTGAGCAGGGCACGGGCGATACCGATACGCTGGCGTTCACCGCCGGACAGGTGTTGGGGGTGACGCTCAAGCAGATGGCCGATCCCCAGCAACTCCGTAGCCTGAAGCATATCCACCCGGCGTTGCGGGCGCGCGATGCGTTTGAGACCGAACTCCAGGTTGGCCCGCACCGACAGATGGGGGAACAGGCTCGGCTCCTGGAACACGTAGCCGAGCGCGCGCTTGTGCGGCGGCACGAATAGCCCGTTGCGGCTGTCTTGCCAGACTTCATCGTTGATCTGGATAAACCCGTCTTCGGCGCGCTCCAGCCCGGCGATGCAGCGCAGGCAGGTGGTCTTGCCGGAGCCCGAGTGCCCGTACAGCGCAGTCACCCCACGGCCGGGCAACTGCAGGTCCACGTCCAGGGCAAAGCCTGGGTACTTCACGTTCAGGCGCACATTGATCATCGACATCAGCTCCAGCCCATCTTGGTTTTACGGCTGGAGTAGAGCGCCAGCAACACGAGGAACGCGAATACCACCATGGCGCCCGCCAGCCAATGGGCCTGGGCATACTCCATGGCTTCGACGTGATCGTAGATCTGCACCGAGACCACACGGGTTTTGTCCGGGATATTGCCGCCGATCATCAGCACCACGCCGAATTCGCCGACGGTATGCGCAAAGCCCAGAATGGCCGCGGTAACAAATCCCGGGCGCGCCAGGGGCAGGATCACGGTGAAGAAGGTGTCCCAGGGATTGGCGCGTAGGGTCGCGGCCACTTCCAATGGGCGAGTGCCGATGGCGGAGAAGGCGTTTTGCAACGGCTGCACCACGAACGGCATGGAATAGATCACCGAACCAATCACCAGCCCGGCGAAGCTGAAGGTGAGGGTGCCCAGGCCGAGCCATTGGGTGAACTGGCCAGCGTAGCCATGGGGCCCCATGGTCAACAGCAGGTAGAAACCGATTACCGTGGGCGGCAGTACCAACGGCAGGGCCACCACCGCGCCGATAGGGCCGCGCCACCATGAACGGGTGCGCGACAGCCACAAGGCGATCGGAGTGCCGATGACCAGCAGGATCACCGTGGTCAGTGACGCCAGTTTGAGGGTCAACCAGATTGCGGAAAAATCGGCACTCGACAGGGGCATTTATTTGGCCAGCTCATAACCGTAGGACTTGATAACGGCAGCGGCTTTCGGCCCCTTGAGGTACTCGACCAGGGCCTTGGCTGCGGCGCTGTCTTTGCCCTTGTTGAGGATCACCGCGTCTTGTTTGATCGGGTCGTGCAGGGTGGCAGGGACGATCCAGGCCGAACCGCTGGTGACTTTGCCGTCTTTATAGATCTGCGACAAGGCGACGAAACCCAACTCGGCATTGCCGGTGGAGACAAACTGAAAGGCTTGGGTGATGTTCTGGCCTTCGACGAGCTTGTCCTTGACCTTCTCGGTCAACCCTTGCTTGGCCAGCACCTGGGTAGCGGCGAGGCCATAAGGCGCGGCTTTCGGGTTGGCGATGGACAGGTGCTTGAATTCGTTTCTCTTCAAGACCTCACCCTTGGCGTCCACATAGCCTTCCTTGGCCGACCACAGCGCCAGGGTGCCCACGGCGTAGGTGAAGCGCGAGCCTTTGACGGTGTCGCCTTCGCTTTCAAGTTTCTGCGGGGTGGTGTCGTCGGCACTCAGGAACACTTCGAACGGCGCGCCGTTCTTGATCTGGGTGTAGAACTGCCCGGTGGCGCCGTAGGCCGCGACCAGCTTATGGCCGGTGTCTTTTTCGAAGTCGGCGGCAATCGCCTGGATCGGTGCGGTGAAGTTGGCCGCTACGGCTACCTGGACCTCATCGGCATGGGCCGAACCGACAGCGAACGCGGCGGCCAGCATGGTCAGGCGTAAGGCGTGAATCTTCATGAAGCAGCTCCTTGGGGACTGTACGGCCTGTTATAGGTAGAAAATGTAACCGCTATGTATGGGAATATATAGCGGTTGGCCATTGCCGGTACAGTGCAAAGTTGCCGCGGGTGAAAGCGCTATTTGAGTTTTGCTAAAGCCTGCTCGGCCAATTCGCGGGTCAGTTCATAGGTGCTTGTGTCTTTACCCAGGCGTAGCGCCTGGCCGGACCACAGGTTGCTGAAGCCTGCTTCGTCCTTGGCTTTGAGCGGTATTAATGCGCCGCCGGACCTGGGAAACGCGGGTGCCATGGGGTTGATCGCTCCCAGCTCCCGCATTGCCCGGTTAATGATGCCCCGCGCCGGGCGCCCGGTGAACAGGTTGGTCAGGGCGGTTTCGCTGGCCTGTGCATGGCGCAGCGCATGGTGATGGGAGGCTGTGATCGTGGCTTCGGGGGTGAACAGATACGCGGTACCGATCTGTACCGCTGAAGCGCCCAACGCCAAGGCTGCGACGATGCCACGTGCATCGCCAATACCACCGGCCGCAATCACTGGTACGGTCACCGCGTCGACGATCTGCGGCACCAATGCCATCAGGCCTATCTGGCTGTTGAGGTCGTCGCTCAGGAACATCCCGCGATGCCCCCCGGCTTCAATGCCCATGGCAATAATCGCGTCGCAACCGCGCTGCTCCAGCCAGATCGCCTCTTCAACGGTGGTGGCTGACGACAGCACCTTGGCGCCGGTGGCTTTTACCCGATCCAGCAGGGATTTTTCCGGCAGGCCAAAGTGAAAACTGACGACCTCGGGCCGGAACGCTTCAACCACCTGGCAAGCCGCGTCGTTGAACGGTGCGCGATCGGAAACCGGCGTTGGCGCCTCAAAATCGGCACCCAGCTCGCGGTAGTAGGGCTCCAGCAGAGCCTTCCAGCGTCGATCACGTTCTTCGTCGGCGGCAGGGGGCTGGTGGCAAAAGAAGTTGACGTTGATGGGGCGCGTACTGGCCTGGCGAATGCTGGTCAGCGCGGCGCGCAGTTGCTCGATGCTCAGTGTGGCCGCCGGCATCGATCCCAGGGCGCCCGCTTCGTTGGCGGCGATGACCATGGCGGCGGTAGTGGCACCGGCCATCGGCGCCTGGATGATAGGCACGTCGATGCCGAGCAGGTCGAGAATGCGGGTGTCTGGCCAGGTGCTCATGGGATGCGTCTCCAGCGTGAGTCGGTTTTTTCGCTGTTTTAGCAGGGTACCTGGCACCCGGCCAGTCTGTTTTATTCACTGGACGAGGTGGGCCTTTCGTGCGCGTCAGTGGTCTTTTTCGCGATCGAGCAGCTGCCGCTTGCGCTCAACCCCCCAGCGATAGCCGGATAAATCACCATTGCTGCGCACCACCCGATGACAGGGAATCGCCACCGCCAGGCTGTTCGCTCCGCAGGCTTGGGCCACCGCGCGAAAAGACGTGGGTGCGCCGATACGCTGGGCGATCTGCGCGTAGCTGGCCGTGCTGCCCACCGGGATTTCGCGCAAGGCCTGCCATACCCGCTCCTGAAACGCCGTGCCGCGCAGGTCCAGCGGCAGGTCCAGGCCCAGGGCGGGAGCCTCGATAAACCCCACCACTTGGGCGATCAGCTGTTCGAAACGACGGTCGGCGCCCACGAGGTTGGCCTTGGGGAATTGGTCCTGCAGGTCGCGCACCAGTTTGTCCGGGTCATCCCCCAATAGAATCGCGCACACACCACGGGCACTCTGCGCCACCAGGATCGCACCCAACGAGCATTGCCCGACGGCAAATAGAATTTGGTTGTTGGTGCCGCCGGCCTTGTAGTCGCTGGGCGTCATGCCGAGCAATTGGTTGGCCGACTCATAAAAGCGGCTGTTGGAATTGAAGCCGGCTTCATACAGCGCATCGGTTACCGAATGCGGGCCCTTGAGCCCCTGGCGCACCTTGCGTGAGCGATGGGCGCTGGCGTAACCCTTGGGCGTCAGGCCGGTCACGCCTTTGAACACGCGGTGGAAATGGAACGGGCTCAGTCCGGCCCGGCTCGCCAGCGTGTTGAGGCTGGGCGCGGTGTCGGCGTGTTCGATCTGCCGGCACGCGTCAGCCACCAATTGCGCATGCTGCGCAGCCAGCTGCGTCTGGTCACCGGCTGCGCGTTTACTGGCGCGATAACCGGCGGCCTCGGCCTGTGCCGGGGTGTCGAAAAACTCGATATTTTCCGGGCGGGGCAATCGCGAGGCGCTGCTCGGGCGGCAATACACACCAGTGGTTTTTACGCCGTAGACGAACAGCCCGTCGGCTTTTGGATCGCGGGCAAGAATCGCAGCCCAGCGCAGATCTTGTTCGGTAGTCATAGTTGGCACTCTTGACGGATCCTGGCCAGATTAGCCGTGCCGCAGTGGCCTGGCACTCCGAAGCTTGCGGTCAAATCAGCCGGCGGTGCGAAAAGTGAGGTTGATACGTTGCGGGCCCATGATCGGGTGCACGCCTTCCTTGATCGGCGTCACCCCATGAAAGCGCAGCCGATCGACCCCGCCCCAGACCACCACATCACCATGGAACAGCGAGACCTTGCGGGTCTTGTCACTACGCGCGTGACCACCAAACAGGAAAACTGCCGGCAGTCCAAGGGATATAGACACGACGGGCTCGCTGTAGCGACGTTCATTCTTGTCCTGGTGCAAGGACATTTTCGCGCCCGGAACATAACGATTGATCAAGCAGGCGTCGGGGGCAAAGTCGACAAACCCGGCGTCTGCTGCGGCTTCTATGGCCAGTTGGCGCAAGGTGTCCGGCAGCGCTGGCCAGGGCTGCCGGGTGCGAGGGTCCAGGGGCGTATAGCGGTAGCCGCTGGTGTCGCTGGTCCAGCCCAGCGCGCCGCAACTGCTCAAGGCTGCCGACATGGTAAAGCCACCGGGCGTAACCATTTGCCGAAACGGCGATTGCGCCAGCACACGGCGCAGTTCTGGTAGAAGGCGCTCAATCCAGGGCAGGGCATATCCCCTTAGGACGTAGGACTGTTCGCCGATCTGCTCACGTGCTGCTGGTTGTTGCAGGGCGTCATCGGCGAACAAGTCATCTGTGGGCCCGGGCATTGCCTTACAGCGCCTTGCTCACGTTGATGTCGGTGATTTCATCGCTGGTATCGTGGATTTTCGCCAGGGCTTGCAGGGCCTCTTCTACGCTGTTGGTGGTAAGTTGGGCGAACTCAAAGCGGCGTTCGCCATTGAGCTTGTACTTGATCACGTATTTGGTAGTGGTGGTCACGGTGATTTCCTGTGGCTGTTCGAGTCAGCTCAGCTTGGTGCTGGTGCGACGTACGATGCGAATCTTGTGGGACAACGCAGGCTTGCGCGTGACGCTGATTGCGCGGCGTGTCACCACGTCCAGGGTGATATTCCAGAACCCGGTGCTGGGTGCGGTGATCTTGGCGGGGAACTTGTCGAACGCGCCGCCGTGGTACGTGTGGCGGCCGCCATTCTTGAAACTGCGAAAATTTGCGTCACTCATCAGGCGAATATTACAAGTCTGCGAGCATTCGATGACGACAATGTCCCCCTCGTTGAGGTGCTCGCGCTGGTGGATAAATTTCATGAGGGTGTCTCCAGAAGGGCTTTTTCTGAAAAATCAGAATGATACGTAGGTTAAGATGGAGTTTATCAGCCCCAGCGCGTTTATTATCGGCCCGTCTTCAACGGCGTCGACAATTTAAAACAGTTATTTACCGAGTTATAAGCGATAAATCCTACGTGGGCGGGAGAAAATTACTATCTCCGCTGTCGTAGGGTCTTTAATGGAGGATTTGTATGAAGTGGAGTGTGTTGGTTCTGGCCTTGGCGATAGGTGGGTGTGCTTCGGTTGCAGATATCAAGCAGACCCCGCCGACGTTGGCCGTCATCTCCGGGAAAAAACCCCAGGAGTACGCCGCGTGTGTGGTAAGAAAATTGTCGGCCACCCGTCGGCCGCCGCAGATTGAACCGCATAAAGACGGTGTCCAGGTCATCGTGCCGCAGAAACTTTCCGCCGATCCTTCGGCAATTTTCGATATTGAAGAGCGCTCCAGCGGTAGCAGCATCAAGCTCTACGAGAGCATGTCCAACGTGCCTATCCGCCCGGGTGACGTGAAAAAGGCCGGTGAAGAGTGCATTTCCGGTTGATGCCGCTGGGGAAAGCCGATATGAAGCGTGAACACGTCAAAGCCCGTCATGCCGAGGGTGAAATCTCGGCCACCCATGTCATCCAGAACCCCGCCGATCTGGGCGAGTGGATCGTCTTCTTCAAGAAAAGCGGCGGTCGCAGCTTTTTTCTGGTGGATGATCAGGATGAAGTCGAGTCCTTTGCCAGTCTTGACGAACTCAGCGAGATCCTTCGGGAGCTGGGCATCAAATTTGCCGAGATCCACCTATAACCCTCGGGGTTACTTGCAGACCACCACCACACTGCGACTTTTGTAGTTGCCCACATCCTGGCCCAGGGTCTTGTCGCTTTCTTTCAGCGATGGCGTGCCCTCGGTGCCGACAATGCGATATCCGGTGCCTGCGCAGGAGGCATCGGCTTTTTCGTAGCAACTGGCCCAGGAGTTGGCTTCACCTGAACAGTCGATGGTCAGGCCTTGCTCGCCGTTTTTGAGGTAGACATCGGAAGTGGTGGTGCAGCCGGCAAGTGCCAGTACCGCAGTCAGTGCCAGAAATTTGTTCATGTGTGTTCGTCGTCGAGGGTGTGGGAGGGGCGCTGACACTGTCGTGGGGCGTTTTTGAAAGATTATAGCGAACTGCCATCTAGGTACAGGCAAAACCCAAAAAAGCCCCTGGTTCGGGGCTTTTTGCACAGGCCTGCTGGCTTACTTGCCCTTCGGCCTTTTGCTCGATGCGTGGCCCGCTTCATCCACAAATACTTCGGCGACCGCGATCGCCATGCTTTCGCTCTCGAACACGCCCGCGACGCTGTCTCCGTGGAAGTTGATCAGGTGCCAGCCGTCCGCTCGCTTGGTGATCAGGTAGCCGTTCACGCCTTTTGGTTCTGACATCTATTAACAATCTCGTGGTCTGATTCAAGGGCGTAATGATAGCGCCAAATGTCCCAATGCCGCGCAAGTTATTCCAGGTCAGTGTTCTGGGCTGAAAAGCGTGCTAAAAGGGTTGCAGCCCCTTTAAACATGAGGAAACGGGGTTTTTTACCGTGACGGCAGAGTCGCTCTTTGTAAGATCAGCGGAACTTACGCCGACATTTTTTCTCTATGATGACATCGCAACGCCAGCAGAACCCATTGTAAGGTGACTGCGGCCTGATTAGACTGCGCCGAACTCCGTACGCACAGCCCTTTGTAAGGACTTATATGATCAAGAAATGCTTGTTCCCAGCAGCCGGTTACGGCACTCGCTTCTTGCCAGCGACCAAGGCCATGCCCAAAGAGATGCTGCCGGTGGTAAACAAGCCACTGATTCAGTACGGCGTCGAAGAGGCACTGGATGCCGGTCTGAACGAAATCTCCATCGTCACCGGTCGCGGTAAGCGCGCACTGGAAGACCATTTCGACATCAGCTACGAGCTGGAAAACCAAATCAAGGGCACCGACAAGGAAAAATACCTGGTCGGCATCCGCAAGCTGCTGGACGAGTGCTCGTTCTCCTACACCCGTCAGACCCAGATGAAAGGTCTGGGCCACGCCATCCTGACCGGCCGCCCGTTGATTGGTGACGAGCCGTTCGCCGTCGTACTCGCGGACGACCTGTGTGTGAACCTGGAAGGCGACGGCGTACTGACCCAGATGGTCAAGCTGTACCAGAAATACCGTTGCACCATCGTTGCGGTTCAAGAGGTTGATCCTCAAGAGACCAACAAGTACGGCGTGATTGCCGGTGACGATATTGGTGATGGTCTGATCCGCGTACGTGACATGGTTGAAAAACCGGCGCCTGAAGATGCACCGTCTAACCTGGCGATCATCGGTCGTTACATTCTGACTCCGGACATCTTCAAGCTGATCGAAGAAACCGAGCCAGGCAAGGGTGGCGAGATCCAGATCACCGACGCCCTGTTGAAGCAGGCCAAAGACGGTTGCGTGATCGCCTACAAGTTTAAGGGTCGTCGTTTTGACTGCGGTGGCGCCGAAGGCTACATCGAAGCCACCAACTTCTGCTACGAGCACTTCTACAAGACAGGCAAAGCTTACTGATTCACGCTGACCTGCCTTTGAAAAGCCACCTTCGGGTGGCTTTTTCGTTTTTCAGCCCCATGTAAGTCGGTATGCTGATGTCCTGCCGAGGAGAATGAAATGGCCTACGATTTTGACCTGTATGTAATTGGCGCCGGTTCCGGCGGTGTTCGCGCGGCGCGCTTTGCTGCAGGCTTTGGGGCCAAGGTGGCCGTGGCGGAAAGTCGCTACCTGGGTGGCACCTGCGTAAACGTTGGCTGCGTGCCGAAGAAACTATTGGTGTACGGCGCACATTTTGCCGAAGACTTCGAGCAAGCCAGTGGCTTTGGCTGGTCCCTGGGGGAAGCGAATTTTGATTGGGCGACCCTGATCGCCAACAAGGATCGCGAGATCAATCGCCTCAATGGCATCTACCGCAACCTGTTGGTCAACAGTGGCGTGACCCTGCATGAAGGCCATGCGCGCCTGGTTGATCCGCACCAGGTGGAAATCAATGGCGAGCGTTTTACAGCCAGGCACATCCTGATCGCTACCGGGGGCTGGCCGCAGATTCCGGATATTCCGGGACGTGAGCACGCGATAGGCTCCAATGAGGCGTTCTTCCTCAAAGAGTTGCCCAAGCGTGTGCTGGTGGTAGGTGGCGGTTATATCGCGGTTGAGTTCGCCGGGATTTTCCATGGCTTGGGCGCGCAGACGTCATTGCTGTATCGCGGCGATCTGTTCCTGCGCGGCTTTGATGGTTCAGTGCGCACGCACCTTAAAGAGGAACTGACCAAGCGTGGCCTGGACCTGCAATTTAATGCCGATATCGAACGTATCGACAAACAAGCCGATGGCAGCCTTAAGGCAACCTTGAAAGACGGTCGCGTGCTGGAGGCCGATTGCGTGTTCTATGCCACCGGCCGGCGGCCGATGCTGGATAACCTGGGCTTGGAAAATACCGGTGTCAAACTGGATGAGCGAGGTTTCGTCCAGGTGAACGACCAGTACGAGACCACCGAAGCGTCGATCCTGGCAATCGGCGATGTGATCGGCCGTGTGCAGCTGACGCCGGTGGCGCTTGCCGAAGGCATGGCAGTAGCGCGTCGCTTGTTCAAGCCCGAGCAATACCGTCCGGTGGATTACGCAATGATCCCGACAGCGGTATTCAGCCTGCCGAATATCGGCACGGTCGGCCTGACGGAGGAGGAGGCGAAGAAGAATGGGCACCGGGTGCAGATCTTCGAAAGCCGTTTCCGCCCGATGAAGCTGACCTTGACCGAGTGCCAGGAAAAAACCTTGATGAAGCTGGTGGTCGATGCCGACACCGACAGGGTGTTGGGCTGCCACATGGTCGGTCCGGACGCGGGCGAGATCGTCCAGGGCCTGGCGATCGCGCTCAAGGCGGGCGCGACCAAGCAGCACTTCGATGAAACCATCGGCGTGCATCCCACGGCGGCGGAAGAGTTCGTCACCATGCGCACGCCTGTGGCGGACTGATCAGGTGGGTGGTGTTGCCTCTGGCGTCGCTGCAACGGCGGCCGCCAGGCGCAACGCTTCGATAGTGGCGTGGGCCTTCATAAGCTCCAGTTCCAGGTGCTTGTTGGTGTGCCCGTGCTCAGCCAGCGCTTGTTGGCGTGACTCGCTTTCAAGCAAGGCCACCCGCAGGCGTTCCTGAAGCAGGGTGCGCTCGCTGTCGATCTGGTTCACGTGTTCGTTCAGTTTCAGTTGCTGGGCCTGGCCTTTGCGGGTTTCTTCCAGCAGCGCAGCCAATTCCTTTGTCGTCACTCGGTGCTCGATCAGCAAGCGCTCATTGTCGCGATGCAGCTGGGTGATCTCATCTTGGCGAACCATTGCGCTTTGCTGGGCTTGGCGTAGTTCTGCCTGTACTTGCTGCAGCTGGCCTTCGTGGCGCCGCTGTTCCTGCTCGCGCTGCTCTTTGATCGCATTGCGGTAGTGCTCCAGCGCCTCGCGGGCGTGCAGGTGCTTTTCTTCCAGCGAGCGAATCTGCTCGTCCTTGTCGCTGATCCGCAGTTCGTAATCACTGCAGGCCTGGCTGAGCCCAGCGTTGCGGGTTTGCTCGGTTTGCAGGCTGGTACTGGTGGTTTGCAGGGCGGCGCTTTCTTCTGCCAGGGCGGCCGCTTGAATATCGAATTGCTGCTTGAGTTCGGCGTGAGCTTCTTCAAGCGCCTCGATCTGGGCGAGCAGGGCGGCTTTTTGCTGTTCGAACTGCGCCAGGGCCAGGTCAATCGGCTCTTGAGCTTTCTCCTTCAAGCGCAGCGCCAACCGTGCAACCAGTTCACCCAACTCGTCGTCAATCGGGGCTTCGGTAATGGTCAGGCGGGCTTCGCTGTCGTCCAGCTCCTTCAAATAGCGGTGGATCGTGGTCTTCGAGCCGGTATTACCCATCTCGATGCGTACCGCGTCGATGCTGGGGTTCTCGCCACGGGCAAGGATCGCCAGGCGTGCCGTTTGAACTACTGCTTTATTAATGCCGCCGCGAGCCATGGGGTCTCCGTCGATTTAGTACTGTGGTATGTATTATGTAGATACATACCATATCACGAATAAAAATTCGTTTAAATTCATGATTTAACAGATGGGATATTGGCGTATTATCCCGTGTCACTGGCGTCTGGAACGCTTATATGTCTGCCAGCAGTACGAATAGGCCTCCCATGAGCGATCTGGATCGTTACCTCAACGCCGCCACCCGCGATAACACGCGCCGCAGCTATCGCGCGGCCATCGAACACTTCGAAGTCAGTTGGGGCGGATTTCTGCCGGCTACCAGCGACAGCGTGGCGCGTTATCTGGTGGCGCATGCGGGTGTGCTGGCGGTCAACACCCTGAAGCTGCGGCTCTCGGCACTGGCGCAATGGCATACCAGCCAGGGCTTTCCCGACCCGACGAAAGCGCCGGTGGTGCGCAAGGTGCTCAAGGGGATTCGCGCCGTGCACCCGGCGCAGGAGAAGCAGGCCGAGCCATTGCAGCTCAGGCATCTGGAGCAGGTAGTGGCCTCCCTTGAGGCTGAAGCGCGAGAGGCCAGTGAGGCGCAGGATCCACCGCGATTGCTGCGCGCCAAGCGTGACACTGCGCTCATCCTGCTGGGCTTCTGGCGCGGTTTTCGTAGCGATGAGTTGTGCCGATTAAGTATCGAACACGTGCAGGCCACACCCGGTGCCGGCATCAGCCTGTATCTGCCGCGCAGCAAAAGTGACCGCGACAACCTCGGCAAGACCTATCACACCCCGGCGTTGCTGCGCCTGTGTCCGGTGCAGGCCTACAGCGAATGGCTCAGCGCGTCGGCCCTGGTGCGCGGTCCGGTATTCCGGGGCATCGACCGCTGGGGAAATCTGGGGGAGGAGGGCTTGCACCCCAACAGCGTGATTCCGCTGCTGCGCCAGGCGCTTGAGCGTGCGGGCATCGCCGCCGAGCAATACACCAGCCACTCGTTGCGCCGGGGTTTTGCCACCTGGGCCCATCGCAGCGGCTGGGACTTGAAGTCGCTGATGAGTTACGTCGGCTGGAGCGACATGAAATCCGCCATGCGCTATGTTGAAGCAACGCCCTTTCTCGGCATGACATTGGCCACTCAACCGCTGCTTTGAGATTTCTTCTATTAATACCGTCACCTGATAGGGAAAACCAATCGTCAGCATCAGGTTTGCCAATGAGCCATCCGCCGAGAGAGTGGGTAGGATTCACTTCATCAACTTCTTAACCCCTGACGGAGAGTCAACGATGCCTATCATCAACAGCCAAGTAAAACCGTTCAAAGCGACTGCATACAAAAACGGCAACTTCGTAGATGTGACCGACGCTGACCTGAAAGGCAAATGGTCGGTAGTGTTCTTCTACCCAGCCGACTTCACCTTCGTTTGCCCAACCGAGCTGGAAGACCTGGCTGACAACTACGCCGAATTCCAGAAACTGGGCGTCGAAATCTACAGCGTTTCCACTGACACCCACTTTGCTCACGCTGCCTGGCACAACACTTCGCCAGCCATCGGTAAAATCCAGTACACCATGATCGGCGACCCGACCCTGACCATCTCCCGCAACTTCGACGTACTGATCGAAGAAGCTGGCCTGGCTGACCGCGGTACCTTCGTGATCAACCCGGAAGGTCAGATCAAGATCGTTGAACTGAACGACGGCGGTGTTGGCCGTGACGCTTCCGAGCTGCTGCGCAAAATCAAGGCCGCTCAATACGTAGCTGCCCACCCAGGCGAAGTGTGCCCAGCCAAGTGGAAAGAAGGCGAGGCTACTCTGGCTCCGTCCCTGGACCTGGTCGGCAAGATCTAAGTCTGTGAAGACGTCTCAAGGGCGGAACTCCGCACTTAAGTAAGCTGCATCCGCCCTCAAAACGCCCGGGCGAGAGTCGCTCGGGCGTTTTTTTGTCTGCAATAAACCGAATTAATAGGAAATCGCCCGTATGTTGGACGCCAATCTTAAAGCTCAGTTGAAGTCATACCTGGAACGGGTCACCCAGCCGATCGAGATCGTCGCCTCCCTCGACGACGGCGCGAAATCCCAGGAAATGCTTGCCCTTTTGCAGGACGTAACCAGCCTCACCACGCTGATTACCCTGAAAACCGATGGTGATGATGCGCGCAAGCCATCGTTCTCCATCAACCGCCCGGGTGCCGATATCAGCCTGCGTTTCGCCGGCATCCCCATGGGCCATGAATTTACTTCGTTGGTGCTGGCCCTGCTGCAAGTCGGTGGCCACCCGTCGAAGGCCAGTGTCGAAGTCATCGAACAGATCCGCGCCCTTAAAGGTGAGTTCAGCTTCGAGACGTACTTCTCGCTGTCCTGCCAGAACTGCCCGGACGTGGTCCAGGCGCTGAACCTGATGGCCGTGCTCAACCCGAACATCCGCCACGTCGCCATCGACGGCGCGCTGTTCCAGGCTGAAGTCGACGAACGTCAGATCATGGCAGTGCCGAGCGTTTACTTGAATGGCGTGAACTTCGGCCAGGGCCGCATGGGCCTGGAGGAAATCCTCGCCAAGCTCGACACCAGCGGCATTGAAAAAGCCGCCGAGAAAATCAGCGCCAAAGATGCCTTTGATGTGCTTGTCGTCGGCGGTGGCCCGGCCGGTTCCGCAGCGGCCATCTACGCCGCACGTAAAGGTATTCGCACCGGTGTTGCCGCCGAACGCTTTGGCGGCCAGGTGCTGGACACCATGTCCATCGAGAACTTTATCTCGGTACAGGAAACCGAAGGGCCGAAACTGGCCAGCGCCCTGGAAGCCCACGTACGCCAGTACGACGTGGACATCATGAACCTGCAGCGCGCCAGCAGCCTGATCCCAGCAAAAAACGCCGGTGACTTGCATGAAATTCGCTTTGAAAGCGGCGCGACCCTCAAGTCCAAGACCGTGATCCTGGCCACCGGCGCCCGCTGGCGCGAAATGGGTGTACCGGGCGAGCAGGAATACAAGGCCAAGGGCGTGTGCTTCTGTCCGCACTGCGATGGTCCGTTGTTCAAGGGCAAGCGTGTGGCGGTAATCGGCGGCGGTAACTCCGGCGTTGAAGCGGCCATCGACCTGGCCGGTATCGTCAGCCATGTGACCTTGCTGGAGTTCGACAGCAAGTTGCGCGCCGACGCGGTATTGCAGCGCAAACTGTACAGCCTGCCTAACGTTGATGTGATCACCAGCGCGCTGACCAGTGAAGTCAAAGGCGACGGCCAGAAGGTCACCGGCCTGGCCTACAAGGACCGCGATACTGGCGAGTTCAAGACCATCGACCTGGAAGGCATCTTTGTACAGATCGGCTTGCTGCCCAACACCGACTGGCTTAAAGGCACTGTGGAATTGACCCCGCGTGGCGAGATCATTGTCGATGCCCGTGGCGAGACTTCACTGCCAGGGGTATTCGCTGCCGGTGACGTGACGACCGTGCCGTACAAGCAGATCGTGATTGCGGTAGGCGAGGGCGCCAAGGCTTCCCTGAGTGCTTTCGATCACTTGATCCGGACCTCCGCTCCGGCGTAAGTCCAGGCCCGGAAACGAAAAACCCCATGAGTGATCATGGGGTTTTTTGTTGTGTGTTAGAAACTTACAGCGGCGCTGGCTGAATAATCTCAACCCAGTACGCATCCGGGTCCTTGATGAACGCCAGGCTTTTCATGCGGCCATCGGTCAGGCGTTTCTGGAAATCGCAGCCCAATGCTTCGAAGCGTTCACACGCAGCGACAATATCGGGCACCGAGATGCAGATATGACCAAAACCACGCGGATCGGTGTTGCCGTTGTGATAGGCGAAGTCGGCATCGTTTTCGGTGCCGTGGTTGTGGGTCAGTTCCAGGATGCCTGGAATTGACTTCATCCATTGGGTGCGCGCGGCGGCGTCGGCCGGGATCTGGGATTTGTCCACCAGGGCCAGGAAGTACAGGCTGAATTCGGCTTCCGGGAAGTCGCGCTTTTCAACCAGGGAAAAACCCAGGACACGGGTGTAGAAGTCCAGGGACTTGGTGATGTCCTTGACCCGCAGCATGGTGTGGTTGAACACGAAGTTCGAGGTGGCGGTGTCAGGTTGGGCGGTGACGCCCGGGAAGGTGTTCAGTTCGTGCAGGCTCATGGGCCCTCCAGAAAAAAATGGGGCAAACGCGGCTCCAGGTGAGAGGAGCGTTCCCTTGGCTTGCAGCTGGCGTCCGTGCAGCCGGATCATGATACGCAAGGCCCGCCTGCCGCGCCAAATGAAAAAGCACGCGTAGGTCTTGCGACCAGCCGGTGGCGGGGCTCACACTTTGTCGCTTGAACCTTGGGTGTCTTTTGCAATGATCGAATGTCGTTTACCGCTGTTGAGCGCTCTGTGTTTGCTGTTGTCCAGTCCTTGGGTATGGGCGGGCGAGCCGGAAATTCATTGGCCCAGCGGCTGGCAGGTCGAGGAGGTGGTACCCGACGGCGACGCGCCAGCCACGCCGCAGCCGGTTTCGCGGCAGCGTGCGATCAAGAACGATGAAAATGGCAACACAGTGATGGTGATGGAGTTGACGGGGACGCCGATCGAGGCTGGGCATAACGTTAACCTTCAGGGCGTATTGCTGGAGATGCGCAAGTCCATCCAGAAAGATTTTGCCCAAGGCGGCTACCAAAGTGTGTGCAGCAAGATGCACTCGACAACACTGAGTCGTCTTGAGGCCGTAGAAACTACGTGTGTGATTACTGAGAATGGACGGCACGTGCTTTCACAAACATTGGTAGGCGCGGTTGATACCGATAAAGCGTATGTTTTTTCATACGCGGGTCAAGCCGACGCTTACCAAGCAAGCAAGGATGAAGTCAGTTCGGTGCGCGCTGGCCTCAAACTTTAAGTGCGTTTCACCCGTCGATTCTGAACAAAGTGAAATGTTATTTAAGTTCGGTTTCGAACCCTTGAATAAAAAAGCCCCGCATGTGCGGGGCTCTTTGTTAGTACGTGGTGATCAGCCGCGAAGCCAGGAATCTACAGTGGCGGCGCCATACTGTTCTTTCCAGGCTTTGAGGCCGCGGTGGTTACCGCCCTTGGTTTCGATCAGTTCGCCAGTGTGCGGATTGTGGTAAACCTTGACTACGCGCGCACGGCGCTGTTTTGGTGCGCTGGCGGCGGCAGCGCTGGTCTTGCCCGGGTTTGGATCAAGGATCAGGATGATGTCGCGCAGGCCTTTGCCGTAGGTTTTCATCAGTCCTTGAAGCTTTTCTTCGAATTCGATTTCTTTCTTCAGGCCGGCGTCGTTCTTCAGGGACTCCAGCTGGGCAAGCTGCTCTTGAAGGGCTTTTTCTGCTGCGCGAAATTCGGCGAGTCTGGACAAAATCTGTACTCCAATAGTGTATTTGGCTGATGTCAACTACAGACAAAGCTATAAGCCAATAGCGTTAAGGCGACTCACAGAAGAAGTCGTCCTGCGAGTTCTGCACAGGCAAGAAAAATTGTAGTAGTTAATCCGCCACGAGTAAATCATGTCTTTTGTCTTATTAACATTATTTCAACGCCGCTAGTGCATGGCTATTCAATGGCTGACCAGGTTTTTAATGAATTCATCGCTGGGTAATGGCTTTCCAAACAGATAGCCCTGGAGAAAATGCACACCATGAGCGGCCAGGTATTCGCACTGCTCGGCGGTCTCTACACCTTCTGCAACGATGCCCAGGTCCAGCTTGCCGGATAATTCGATGATGCTGTCCAGAATATGCCGCGATAGTGCATCGGCACCGATCATGGCGACAAAACTCTGGTCGATCTTCAGATAGTCCACATTGAAGTTGCGCAAATAACCCAGGCTGGAATGGCCGGTACCAAAGTCATCGATGGCAATCATCACGCCCAGTTGATGCAGGGCGTCGAACAGTCGACGGGTAGTATCCGTGGGCTCGATCAACTCGCGCTCGGTCAACTCCAGCACCAAGGTCACCTGGCCTGGCGTGAAGGCGGCGAGAAATTCACGGCAGTCCTCTACCAGTGCAAGGTCGTGGCAATGGCGCGCGGTGATATTCACGCCGATATGGAAACCCGGGCTGAACCGCGTCGCATGGGGCGCCAGTTGGGCAGCGGTCTGGCGCAGCAGGGCACGGGTCATCGGCACAATCAGGCCAGAATGTTCGGCCAGCGGGATAAACAGATCGGGTCGGACCAGACCTTCCTTGGGGTGCTGCCAGCGCATCAGCACTTCGCAGCCGGCCCATTCGCGGGTGTCGCCGCGCACCACCGGCTGGAAGTACGGGATGAACTCGTTGGCCCCCAGCGCCCGCTGCAGCTCATGGGTAGGCGCCGAGGAACGCTTTTGCAGCCAGTGCGCAAGCAGGCCCGCGAGTACGCCAAAGAACACTACCAGGCTGAACAGCGCGGGGTAACGTGCCTGCATATAGCGCCACACTTCACCGGCCGGCATGCCGGCGTCGACGCTGTAGTGATAGCGCTCGGATGCCAGGTGATGATGGGCTACGGCAAATACCGGGACTGCGGTGTCGTGCACGTTGCCATCGGCGCCGAGCCAGTGAGGCCCGACTTGCAGCACAAGCTGCGCATAGCGGCTGATCAGGCGCAGGGCGTTGGTCAGGTGATAGCCGTCGATTGAGGCAAACGCGGCTTTGTCCCCGTCGACCAATCGGTAGACCAGCAACGCGGTATCCGGTGTAACCGGGTTGCCGTTCATCAACCACAGGCGGCCATCGACATAGTCATCCGAGTTCACCGGTGACTCGTAGTGACTGCCGAACAGGGAGCTGCAATAGATGTTTTTTTGCCAGGACAAGGTCGTCGCCCGTACGAACGGCCGGCGCGTGACCTGTTCACGCAGCGCCAGTTGCACGCCACTGTCACACGGCTGTCCGGCCAGTGGCAGCAAGGCCTGGGCGGCGAGGGCGGTATTGTCGAGCATCAGGTCGAATTGACGTACGGCCTCCTGGGCGGTTTGCGCCGTGCTTTGTTCAAGGGTGCGTTCAGCTTGCCAATACAGGATGGTCACACCCAGCAGGATCGGCAGCACCCCCGACAACACGCTGATCGAATAGCGGGTGAAGAGCTTTCGCGGGCCTTTGACGGTGAGGGGCATGGGTTCAGGCCTGTTGCGCAGGAGGCTTTACCGGCAGGCCGGCGGGGAATGTTTCGATGATAGATGGCCCGCTTGGACTTTGCTCGCCCTGCCAAGGCTTTGCGCAATCTCGATAAAGGCCAGGGTGGCCGGTGACGACTGTCGCCGATCCAGCACCGCCAGGGCAATCTGGCGCGGCACGCGGGGCGAAAGCGGTCGCTTCACATAGCGCGGATCAAGTGCCTGCGGCAGCGATGCTTCGGCGACGATGCTCAGGCCGTCCCCACGGCTGACCGCTTCCAGGGTGCTCAGCAGTTGCGCGCAGCGGTAGCGCACCTTTGGCCGCAGTTGGCCGACGTCGAACAGGCGGGTGACCAACTCCGAGGAGCCGGCTTCCGTCAGGATAAAGGCATCGTCACACAGGTCCTGCAGGGCCAGCGTGTCCCGCGCAGCCAATGGATGATCTGCCGGCAGCAGCGCCACCATCTGGTCCTCGAACAAGGCAAAGGTGTCGAAGCGCTCCTGTTCCAGCACCACAAAGCCCACATCGATCCGTCGCTCATCCAGCCACTGCAGCACCTGGCGGTCGGGCCCTTCGTCCACATGCACCTCAATCCCCGGATGGGCGCTGCGAAACTGGCTGAGGATGGCTGGCAACAGGCGAATCGACGCGGTCGGCCCGAATGAGCCGATGCGCAACGTACCGCGCCGCATGCCACGGGCATCGGCCGCCTCTTGTTGCAGGGTGTTGGCCAGGCCGAGCATGGCACGGGCACGTCCGAGTAATTGCTGGCCGATGTCACTCGGTTCTACCAGCGACTGGTGGCGCCGAAACAGCTCCACACCCAGTTCCTGCTCCAGGGCCTTGATGGCATGGGACACCGCCGATTGGCTGATGCCCAAACGGTGGGCGGCACTGGTAAAACCTTGGAGCTCGGCGACCAGTGAGAAAATTTCCAATTGGGTCAGTGTCATGAGTGAAAGCTCATTTTACGATGATCGGTTATTAGCTGAAGAATACGCGAATTCTCCCGTACCTTGAGCCCATCCCTCATGCGACTCGCCTCTGATCACCTGACTTATTGCAAACTCGCCGCCGTCACCATGATCTGGGGCGGCACCTTTGTCGCCGGGCGCTTCCTGGCCGACCACCTCAATCCGCTGCTGGCCGCCAGCCTGCGTTTTATCCTCGCCAGTCTGGTGTTGTTGCTGTTCATGGCCTGCGCGCGTATTCCTCTGTTGCGTCCCAATCTTCAGCAGTTTGCGCAACTGGCGGTGCTGGGATTCTTCGGGATTTTTTTCTACAACCTGTGCTTCTTCTATGGGTTGCAGTACATCAATGCGTCGCGGGCTTCGTTGATCGTGGCGTTGAACCCGGCGGTGATCGGCTTGGCGAGCTGGCTGTTATTCAAGGAGCGGCTGAGTCGGATCAAGCTGCTGGGTATCCTGTTGTGCCTGGTCGGTGCCGGGACGGTCATTGTCAGCCGTAACCCGCAGTTGTTGCAGGCCACCGCCGATGCCTGGATCGGCGATTTACTGATCCTTGGCTGTGTGGCGGGGTGGGGCGTCTATTCGCTGTGTGCCCGGGGGCTCAACCAAAGCCTGGGGCCATTGCAGACGGTCACCTGGTCGGTGCTGCTGGGTATGTTGATGTTGACCACCACCGCGTTTGTCACCGCAAGCGTCAGCGTAGAAGCGCTTGGCTGCTTGCCGATAACCCATTGGCTCAGCCTGGCCTACCTCGGCGTTTTGGGCTCGGCGCTGGCATATATCGGTTACTACGACGGTATCCGGCGCATCGGCGCGACGCGCGCCGGCGTATTTATCGCACTCAACCCACTGACGGCGGTGATCTGCGGCGCACTGCTGCTGGGGGAACAACTGACGGCGCCCATGCTGGCGGGCGGGGCCGTCATCCTGTTGGGCATCTACTTGTGCAACAAACCCCTTGCACAGGCCAGGGCAATGGGGATTTGATAAGAGTACGGACAAATATGGTTACGCTGTGTAGAATCGATTTACGCATACAAGAATATCGACTTGCGCTCACGCAAGCCTCGGCCGTCAGAGACTGATGTAACCATGAAGCTACTCGGCTCCCCCCTCATCTTTGGTGACTTCCTCGCCCGCAGTGTGCGAGGCCTTTCCTGCGCGCCGCCCTCCGACCTCATCCTTGCTCGCACATAACCACTTGCTACCCACAAGAATGATGAGGCGCCGGCCATGACCGACCACTACGAAAACCCAATGGGCCTGATGGGCTTTGAATTTATCGAATTCGCATCGCCGACCCCCGGCAACCTGGAGCCGATCTTCGAGATCATGGGCTTCACCAAAGTCGCAAACCATCGCTCCAAGAACGTCCAACTGTTCCGCCAGGGCGAGATCAACCTGATCCTCAACAACGAGCCCAACAGCATTGCCTCCTACTTCGCGGCCGAGCACGGCCCGTCGGTGTGCGGCATGGCGTTCCGCGTCAAGGACTCGCAAAAAGCCTACAACCGCGCGCTGGAACTGGGGGCCCAGCCCATCCATATCGAAACCGGCCCGATGGAGCTGAACCTGCCGGCCATCAAGGGCATCGGCGGCGCGCCGCTGTACCTGATCGACCGTTTTGGTGAGGGCAGCTCGATCTATGACATCGACTTCGTCTACCTCGACGGCGTCGAGCGTAACCCGCAAGGCGCCGGCCTCAAGGTCATCGACCACCTGACCCACAATGTGTATCGCGGGCGCATGGCCTACTGGGCCGGCTTCTACGAGAAACTGTTCAACTTCCGCGAAGCGCGCTACTTCGATATCAAAGGCGAATACACCGGCCTGACGTCCAAGGCCATGAGCGCCCCGGACGGCATGATCCGCATCCCCCTGAACGAAGAGTCGTCCAAGGGCGCCGGGCAGATCGAAGAGTTCCTGATGCAGTTCAATGGCGAGGGCATCCAGCACGTGGCGTTCCTCACCGACGACCTGGTCAAGACCTGGGACGCACTCAAGAAGATCGGCATGCGCTTCATGACTGCGCCGCCGGACACCTACTATGAAATGCTCGAAGGCCGCCTGCCGAACCACGGCGAACCGGTGGATCAACTGCAAGCACGTGGCATCCTGCTGGACGGCTCGTCAATCGAAGGCAACAAGCGCCTGTTGCTGCAGATCTTCTCGGAAACCCTGATGGGCCCGGTGTTCTTCGAGTTCATCCAGCGCAAGGGCGATGATGGGTTTGGCGAGGGCAACTTCAAGGCGCTGTTCGAGTCCATCGAGCGGGACCAGGTACGTCGTGGCGTGTTGACCGCCGACTGAGCATGAAAAAAGCCCGACCGAGGGACGCCTCGGTCGGGCTTTTTGTCGTTTGGCATTCAGGCTCGGCGCTGACGCACCAAATGTTTGAACCCTTCGAACACCAGTACCATGACTGCGATCCAGATCGGGATGTAGGTCAACCATTCGCCTGCCTTGATGCCTTCACCCAACAGCAGCGCCACTACCAGCAACAGCACCGGCTCGACATAACTGAGCAGTCCGAACAGGCTGAATGCAAGCAACCGACTGGCAATGATATAGCTCACCAGCGCCGAGGCACTGATCAGGCCCAGTACCGGGATCAACCCGTACAGCCTGGGGTGGGCATCCATCACCGCGAAACCCTGTTCGCCGCTTTGCACAAACCACCAGGCCACCGGCAACATCAGCGCCATGTCCAGCCACAGTCCTCCCAGGTGGTCGGTCTTGAGGTATTTGCGCGCGATGAAGTACAGCGGGTAACCGATGATCACCACCAGCGTCGCCCAGGAAAACCCGCCGGCCTGGAACAACTCGTTAAGTACCCCGAGGCTGGCAAAAAACACCGCGATCTTTTGCAGGTATGAAAGCTGTTCGCCCCATACCAGGCGTCCGGTGAGCACCATGCTCAGCGGCAGCAGGAAGTAACCTACCGACACATCCAGGCTGCGCCCGTTCAGCGGTGCCCACATGAACAACCACAACTGCACGCCCAGCAAGGCCGACGACAGCACCACACCGCCGATCAGCCGAGGCTTGGCCGCGAGCACTTGCAGCAACTCCCACACCCGCCGCCATTCGCCACTGACGATCATGAATACCGTCATGCACGGCACGGTCAGCAACATGCGCCAGCCGAAAATTTCCAGGCCGCTCAATGGCGTCAGCAATGACGTGAAGTAGTACATCACGGCAAACAACACCGAGGCCGACACCGATAACACAACTCCTTTAGACACGCTGTCCTCGCGAAAACCGATTTCAAAAAAAAGGGGAATTTCAAGAAGGGATTATGGTGCTTTTGAGTCGAGAGGGTTGCGCTGTTTTGGGGCGTTTTTCAGGAAAATTTCTCGTTACCGCTTTCTGGGTCGGCTTGGTAGGGTCAGTCGGGTTGTTGTTGTTGTTGTTGTTGTTGTTGTTGTTGTTGTTGTTGTTGTTGTTGTTGTTGCGAGCGGTGCAAGCCCGCTCGCCACAGTAAGCCCGCTCTACAACCGTAGCCTGGTCACTCAGCCTACGCGCGCGCCACTCGGCCCGAGACAAAATGACCCACATCATTGAACCCCGGCGTGGAGGAATGCCCCGGAGTCACCAGCGAGTCGATAAAAGCCTCATCCTCAGCCGTGATCTTCACGTCCAGCGCGCCGGTGTAGGCATCCCACTGCGCCTCGGTGCGCGGCCCTACGATCGCCGAGCTCACCGCCGCGTTGTTCAGCACCCAGGCTATCGCAAACTCGACAATGCCCACGCCACGGCCCTGGGTGTATTGCTGGATCTGCTGGGCGATGCGCAGTGACTCCATGCGCCATTCGGTTTCCAGGATGCGCTTGTCCTGGCGGGCGGCACGGCTGCCGGCTTCGGGTGTGACGTCCGGTGCGTATTTGCCGCTGAGCACGCCACGCGCCAGTGGGCTGTAAGGTACGACCCCCAGGCCGTACGCGGCGGCGGCGGTGATCTGTTCGACTTCGGCCTGACGGTTGACGATGTTGTACAGCGGCTGGCTGATCACCGGCTTGTCCACGCCCAGGCGTTCGGCGACACGGATCACCTCGGCAATCCGCCAGCCGCGATAGTTGGACAGGCCCCAGTAACGGATCTTGCCCTGGCGGATCAGGTCGCCGATGGCCGATACCGTCACCTCCAGCGGGGTGTCGTGATCTTCGCGGTGCAGGTAGTAGATGTCGAGGTAGTCGGTATCGAGGCGGGTGAGGCTGGCTTCCAACGCGTTGAAGATGCGCTTGCGGCTCAGGCCACTGCGGTTGGGCAGGCCCTCCGTGGGGCCAATGGCGACTTTCGACGCCACCACCCAATCCTGACGATGGCGAGCGATGGCTTCGCCGACGATTTCCTCGGAGCGCCCGCCGGTGTACACGTCCGCCGTGTCGATAAAATTGACGCCCTGGTCCCAGGCCTTGTCGATGATGCGCAGCGAGTCCTCGGTGTTGGTCTGTTCGCCAAACATCATGGTGCCCAGAGTCAAGGCACTGACCTTCAAACCGGACTGGCCCAACGTGCGGTAAATCATGGTGCATTCCTCAAAAGCATTGACGAGTGCTATGCAATACCAGAGAGCAAGGCTCTAGAACAAGCTCAACGTCGGCGTATCGGCGTGCACGGACCCGCCTGTCCCCCCGCCGTGGCCGTGTGCAACTGATAACGCCGCGGGTGATTCGGCGTTACCAGTTGAGAGCGGCGGGGGCTTACATCTTTGAACAAGATCAAGCGATATAGAAGGGCGTGCCTACGTCGAATCCACCATCGAACTGAAACTCCACGCCTTCTCTCACAATAAAACTGCATTTCAATGTGCCTTTCGCGCGGCCTGTAGCGGGGAGTGAATCGAAATGCAGGTTTCCTCCCACTGCGGCATAGAGGCCGTAAGCGGGACGGGCGCTGCAGTTGACGAAAACCTCCGTGCTTTTTGGGGAGATGACATAGTCATGCTCGGTCAGGTTTTTTGTTATCTGGATGCTGACGATTTGGTTTGAGGGTGGAAAAGAGTCGATATCCCGCGAGCCAAAGACTTCCCAGCTGTCCGGGAAAAAGGGCGATTCGTGACTGATAATGCCAACGGTCTTTGCTACAAAATCTTCATGTGAAGGAAACGGGCTATTACGGAATGTTCCATTGAAGGTATCTGTATAGAGCCTTGGGTAGGATATTCCCTTCAAGTGAAGCTCGCCGTCGGTAAGGTCTACATGCGCTTCGTTAAATTCCGCCGATAAATGGAAGGTTGCGTTCATTTCCTCATTTAGTACTGAGACGGTGATCTCCCCACTTACAATCCGATAGACGGAAATACCTGCTCCATAGGGTGCAAAGACAAAGCCGGTGACCTCGTCGGGGAAGCTGTAGATGTGCTTCTTGCCGTTCTCTTCAAGATCAGCCGGAAGCACCACGTTCAGCCCATAATAATTCTGGTGTGGGTCGCCGCTTTGCAATTCAACCCCACTGAAACGCCAGTGCTCTCCGGACTTGAAGATATGTTGTCTGTCGAGATCGGATACGAACGAATGGGTATGGCTGCCGGTAAACGCTGCGGTGAGGCTGCCCGTGCTCGCGGTTGGTTTAGCTTTAGTTGTCATCTCGATGTTCCTTGCGCAATGTGAAGGGGACTTCGGAATGGACATGCTAAATGCGATAGGTACGCTGAGATACTGTCATAAATGACAGGTTTAAAAAGCCACCTCTTAATAGCTGAAACTTAGGGCAGCGATGGCTGTAACAGGGCCTGGCAGCGCACTTGTAGAAACCGGTGCAGCACTTTCATCCGTTCCGACACTTGCAGGCGGTGGGGGCACATCAGGTTGAACGGGGTGGGTTCTCCCTGCCAGTCCGGCAACAGTTGCACCAGCCGTCCGGCCTTGAGGTCCCGAGCGATGTCGAGATTGGCCTTGTAGGCAATACCGTGGCCGGCGAGTGCCCAGCGCCGCACAATCTCGCCGTCATCGCTCAGGTAGTCGCCCGTCACCTCAACTTCCTGCAACGTCGTGCCCTGGCGAAAGTACCAGGTGCTGTTGGCCCGGCCCTGGCGCATGTACCGCAGCGTGTTGTGCTGCGCCAACTCCGCCGGGGTGCGCGGCGTGCCGTGGCGCGCCAGGTAGTCGGGGCTGGCGCAGGGAATGCGTTGGTGGTCGGGGACCACCGGCAGCGCCACCAGGCTGGAGTCCCGTGGGACGCCGAAACGCAGGGCGATGTCGACGGTGTCGCGGAACAGGTCGGCATTGCTGTCGTTGAGCAGCAATTGCAGGCGGATGTTCGGGTGTTCCTGCTTGAACTCATCCAGCCAGCCCAGGACCACATTGCGGCCAAAATCCGAGGGCGCCGCCAACTGCAGCAGGCCGGTCAGGCCCTGGCTCTGCTGCTTGAGCGCTTGCTCGCCTTCGGCCAATGCGGCCAGCGCTTCGCGCACGCTGTCGAGGTAGCGGCGACCTTCTTCTGTCAGGCGCATGCTGCGGGTGGAGCGTGCCAGCAGGCGGGTGCCCAACCGGGTTTCCAGGCGCTTGAGGGCGATGCTGGCTGCTGCGGGGGTCAGGCCCAGCCCACGTGCGGCGGCGGACAGGCTGCCGGTGTCGGCGGTGCGTGCGAACACTTCAAGGTCGAGGATTGAGCTCATTTGTAAAAATCCTTTAAAGATCCTGTCGTTTTACCGGGATTTTTCGCTGATTGCCAAGCTGGGAAGATGAGCGCTCACTTTCTGACCCAGGACATTTCTTAATGACTTCCCCCCTCAACGGTAAAACGGTCATCGTCATCGGCGGCAGCAGCGGGATCGGCGCAGCCGTGGCCAAGGCCGCCGCTGCACGCGGTGCTCAGGTGGTGTTGGCGGGGCGACGCCTCTCGTCGGGCAGCCAAAACGGCCTGCGCAGCGAACCCGTGGACGTCACCGACGCCGCCTCCCTGCAGCGTTTGTTCGAAACCGTCGGGCGTTTTGACCATCTGGTGTACACCTCCGGCCCCTCGGTGCGGGCCAAGACCTTGATCGAAACCGATCTGGACGAGGCCCAGGACAACTTCAACGTGAAACTCTGGGGCGCGTTGCGGGCGATCCAACAGGCGCTGCCTTTTCTTGATGAGCGCGGCAGCATCAGCCTGACCTCCGGGCAACTGGGGCGCAAATTGGCGCCGGGCCAGTTCATCAAAGTCGGTATCAACGCGGCCACTGAAGCCCTGGGCAAGCAGTTGGCCAAGGAGTTGGCACCGCGTCGCGTTAACGTGGTGAGTCCCGGTGTGATTGATACCCCTGCGTATGCGGGGTTGGCCGAGGACCAGCGCCTGGCGATGTTTGCCAAGGCGGGTGGCGCATTGCCGGTGGGGCGCGTAGGGCAGGCAGAGGAAGTGGCGGCGGGGTATGTGCTGGCCATGGAGAATGGCTACATGACCGGTGCTGTCATTGATATCGACGGCGGCGGGCTGCTGTAAACGCGGACTATATGTGGGAGGCGGCAAGTCGAATCGTCGCACCGCCCCTCCCACATGGACCGTGTTATACCTTCAAGGTCCGCGTCATCCGTAACGCCAACACACTGCCCGCCACAATTACCGCCGCCAGCAGGTACAGCGCCACATCCGTGGAGCCGGTGGCGTCCTTCACAAAACCGACGATATACGGGCTGAGGAAGCCGGCCATCTGGCCCATGGAGTTGATCAGCGCCAGGCCACCGGCCGCTGCGCCCGCACTGAGCATGGCGGTCGGTACCGGCCAGAACATTGGCAGGCCGGTGAGGGCGCCCATGGTCGCGATGGTCAGGCCGAGGATGGCGATGGCTGGCGTGGTGGCGAAGTTCACGGCAATCACCAGGCCGATGGCGCCCATCAACATCGGCACGACAAGATGCCAGCGGCGCTCCTTGCGCAAGTCCGCCGAGCGGCCCACCAGCAACATGAAGACAGCGGCCAGCAGGTATGGAATCGCGCTGAGCCAGCCGATCACCAGGTTATCGCTGAAGCCCAGGTTCTTGATGATCGACGGCAGCCAGAAGTTGATGGCGTACACACCGCTCTGGATGCAGAAGTAGATCAGGCCGAATGCCCAGATCGCCGGGTTCTTGAACACTTCGGCGAGTGAATCGGTGGTGGTTTTCGGCTTGTTGGCCAGGTCGGTGGCCTGGTCGGCTTCCAGCACTGCGCGCTCGTGGGGCTTGAGCCACTTGGCGTGGGCAAAGCTGTCGCTGAGCAGGAAGTAGGCGAGGGCGCCGAGAATCACGGTCGGAATGCCTTGCAGCAGGAACATCCACTGCCAGCCCGCCAAGCCGCCTTGGCCGGCGGCGAAGTGGTTGAGGATCCAGCCGGAAAACGGGCTGCCGAGCAAACCGGACACCGGGATCGCCGACATGAACAGCGCCATGATCCGCCCACGGCGGAACGTCGGGAACCACTGCGAGAGGTACAGCACCACGCCGGGGAAGAAGCCGGCTTCAGCCGCGCCGGTAAACAGGCGCAAGGTGTAGAAATGCGTAGGCGTGGTGACGAACAGCAGGCAGGTGGACAGCGTGCCCCAGACGATCATCATCAACGCAATCCAGCGCCGTGGACCGAACCTGGTCAGCGCCAGGTTGCTCGGCACACCACACAGCACGTAGCCGATAAAGAAGATCCCGGCACCCAGGCCGTACACGGTTTCGCTGAATTTCAGCGCATCGAGCATCTGCAACTTGGCAAAGCCAACGTTGACCCGGTCGAGGTAGTTGAACAGATAGCAGATGAAAATGAAGGGGATCAAGCGCAGGGTAACGCGCTTGTAGATGGCGTTTTTATCGTCATCGGTGGCCAGTGTGACAGCGGCGCTCTGTGACATGGGAATCTCTCTTTATTATGATTTTGCGCGATGCGAGGGTAACGTCGATCGCCCAACGAGTCTCGGCCAGGTGGCGGGGTGCTGTCTTTGTGCTTGCGCACAGTGATGCATGCTTTGCGCTGTGCCGATGAACAAGCACGCTTTCAAGTACTTTCTTTCAAGGAGATGGCCGCATGTTCGAGCTGGATCATGATCTGGCGCAGGATATCGTCGATAGGACCATGGCGATCCTGCCCTACAACGTCAATGTCATGGACAGCCAAGGCCTGATCCTCGGTAGCGGCGAACCCGAGCGCATCAACACCCGCCACGAAGGAGCACAATTGGTGCTGGCCAATGGTCGCGTGGTCGAGATCGACGGCCAGACCGCCAAGCACCTCAAGGGCGTGCAGCCGGGCATCAACCTGCCGCTGATGCACGATCAGCGCCTGATTGGCGTACTGGGCATCACCGGCGAGCCCGAGTTGTTGCGCACTTATGCCGAACTGGTGCGCATGACCGCCGAAATGCTCGTCAGCCATCGTCACCAGCAAACCGAGCAGCAATGGCGACGCCAGCGTTGCGATGATCTGTTGGCGTTGCTCCTCGCCGACAGCGGCGACTCACCACGCCTGGTCGATGAAGCCCAGCAATTGGGCCTCAAGCCGCAGCTGGCGCGCACGCCGTACCTGTTCGAACTGGGGGCGGGCCAATCGGCGGAAGCATTGAACACCTGGCTGACCTCGCGCTATCCGGACAGTTGGTGCGTGAGCTCGGCGCAGTTCTCGCTGCTGTGGTGCCGACCGGCGGCACAGCAGGTGGACAATCCACGGCTGCTGGAAAAGCTCGAAGGCCTGGGCTGGAACATCCTTCGCGTGGCCGTCGGCGGGCAGGCGGATGGCCTGGCCGGATTGCGCCGTTGCTATCGTCGCGTCGGCGATTTGCTGGCCTACGGTCGCGATGTGCTGCCGCAGTCGCGGCTCTTGACCCTCAACCGCTACCGCTTGCCCGTGATGCTCTGGCGTCATCGCAACGACGATGCCCTCGACGAACTGCTCAACCCATTGCGCAAGGTGCTGGCCAAGGACAGCAACGGCCAACTCCTGGCCACGCTGCGCAGTTGGTGCGAACACGACGGGCAAAGCCAGGCCTGTGCCGACGCCCTCGGCATTCACCGCAACAGCCTGCGCTACCGCATGGAGCGCATCGCCGAACTCAGCGGCGTCGACCCGCTGACCCTGGACGGCATGCTGGCACTGTACCTCGGCGTGCAGCTGTTGCCCCAGGCTTTGTCGGAATGAACAACAAACCTTACCCGTACTTGTGCATCGGACCGGCGTCATCGGCGGTGCCAACTGGCAGCATGGGCGTCATAAAAACCGGAGAAAGCCCATGAAAATCATCATCGCCCCCGACTCGTTCAAGGACAGCCTGAGTGCCGAGGGCGTCGCTCAGGCCATTGCCGCAGGGTTGGCGCAAGTCTGGCCGGATGCACAGGTGATCCAGTGCCCGATGGCGGACGGTGGTGAAGGCACGGTGGACTCGGTGCTCGCCGCCTGTAACGGCCAATTGCGCCGCCAGGCGGTGCGTGGCCCTCTGGGCGGGACGGTTGAAGCACGTTGGGGCTGGTTGGCCGACAGCCACACCGCGATCATCGAAATGGCCGAAGCCAGCGGCCTGCAATTGGTACCGCCAGGCCAGCGCGATGCGTGCACCAGCAGCACCTACGGCACCGGCGAGCTGATTCGCGCGGCCTTGGACCTGGGTGCCCAGCGCATCATTCTGGCGATTGGCGGCAGCGCCACCAACGACGGCGGTGCGGGTGCGATGCAAGCCCTGGGCGTGCAACTGTTCGACGCTGCGGAACAGGCCTTGCCTCCCGGAGGCCTGGCGTTGTCACGACTGGCGCATATCAACCTGGAAAAACTCGATCCGCGCCTGACCCAGGTACGCTTTGAAATCGCCGCCGATGTGAACAACCCGCTGTGCGGCCCCCACGGCGCCTCGGCGATATTCGGCCCGCAAAAAGGTGCCAACCCTGAGCAGGTGCAACAACTGGACGCTGCCCTTGGCCACTTTGCCGATCACTGCGCCAACGTCCTGCCCAAGGACGTGCGCGACGAACCCGGCAGCGGCGCCGCTGGCGGCCTGGGTTTTGCCGCCAAGGCGTTCCTCGGTGCGCAGTTCCGCGCGGGCGTGGACGTCGTCGCCGAACTGGTAGGACTTGACGAAGCCGTACGCGGCGCCGACCTGGTCATCACCGGCGAAGGCCGCTTCGACGCCCAGACCCTGCGCGGCAAGACCCCCTTCGGCGTGGCCCGTATCGCCCGGCAACACGGCGTCCCGGTGATCGTCATCGCCGGCACCCTGGGCGACGGCTACGAGCAGATGTACGCCCATGGCGTGGATGCGGCGTTTGCCTTGCCAAGCGGCCCGATGAGCCTGGAGCAGGCCTGCAGCGAGGCCCCGCGTTTGCTGCGCGAGCGCGCGGCGGATATTGCGCGGGTGTGGCGAGTGGCGGCCAAGCGCTGACGCATCACGCCGAACATGGGACAATCCGCGCCTTTTTCGACACGGAGAGTCCCCATGCTACGCCCCGTACTCCTGGCCCTGCTGCTGAGCGGCACCGCCACCCATGCCTTCGCTCAACCGCCCGCTGAAACCGTGCCGCTGCTGCGGGAAATCAAGAACTGGGTCACCGGTTGCGACAACCTGCGCAATTGCCATGCCCTGAGCGCGCCCAGTGGCGTCGATGAAGAAGACTACAGCGCCCTGACCTTGCACATCTGGCATCAGGCCGGCCCCGAGGGGTATCTACGCTTGCGCTTCGACCATCGCGGCGAAGCGCTGGACCTGTCGACCCTGGTGTTGGACGGTCAGCCGCTGGGCCTGGAACTGACCCGGGATTTGCACGTAGAACTGGACGATCAGGGCGGCGATCCCGAGGTGCAGTCTTACGGCGTGATCGAGGACGCCGCAGCGCGGCGCTGGTTGCAGCGTTTGCGCAATGGCCAGCGCCTGCAATTGCCGGGCGATGAGCAGGCGCATGTGTCGCTCAGCGGCCTGAGTGCTTCGCTGCTGTTGATGGATGCGGTGCAGGGGCGGGTGGATAACGTGACGGCCCTGGCACGCCCCGGAAAAGCTCCGGCCAGTGAGGTGCCGCCACGCTTGCCGACGCCGGTGTTGAGCAAGTTCCCTGCGCCGCCGACGTTGACCGTGCAGGAACAGGCAGGCCTGGTGGCGGCTGCATTGCAGGCCGTGACGCCGGAGGAGGGTGAGCCCGAGGCAACGGCCGGGGCGCTGACGGCGCAACAGGCGATGACGGTGGCGCGCTACGACTGCGCGGCCTACAACTGTGAGTTCGACGTGGTCAGCCGCCAGCGTCAGGCGCCCTATGCGCAAACGCCGCTGGAGCTTGAGCCCTTGCCGTTGGACGGCGCCGCGCTGCAAGGCTCGGTGGGCTATGACGAAGCCTCTGGCACCCTGAGTTATTTCTACAAGCAGCGCGGGATCGGTGACTGTGGCGGCGGTGGCGTCTGGGTGTTTGACGGCAAGGCGTTCCAACTCAGTGAGTTTCATGTGATGCCGCGCTGTACCGGTGTGGGTTACGGCGATTGGCCGTCGTTGTGGACGACCGCACCGGCGCCCTAGCCAGGGGGCGGGCATGGCCTCTACACTGGCCGGCCACTTGTTTTTCAAAGGATGAAACACAATGCACACACCTGAACCCCACATCGTGATCCAGCGCTTTACCGAGGCCCACCTTGAAGGTGTCGCGGCGCTCTATAACGAACCGGCCGTGTGCCGGCAGGTGCTGCAGATGCCGTTCCAGTCGGTCGAGGCGTGGCGCAAGCGCCTGGTGATGGACAACGAACGGCGCCTGCAACTGGTGGCGGTGCACGGCGGTGAGGTGATCGGCCAACTGGGCCTGGAACAGTACCTGCGCGTGCGCCAGGCGCATGTGGGTTCGTTCGGCATGGGCGTGGCCACGGCCTGGCAGGGCAAGGGCGTAGGCTCGCGGTTGTTGACGGCCGCGCTGGACGTGGCCGACAACTGGATGAACCTGCACCGGGTGGAACTCACGGTGTACGCCGACAACGAAGCCGCGCACCACCTGTACCGCAAGTTCGGCTTCGAGGTCGAAGGGCGCTTGCGTGACTACGCCCTGCGCGATGGGGTGTTCGTCGACACCCTGAGCATGGCGCGCCTGCGCAAGTCGGCTTAACCCTCCAGCGCAAACGCCACCGCAGCCTGCGCATGCAGCTCGGTGGTGTCCAGCAGCGGCAGGTCGCTGTGTTCGGGCTTGACCAACAGGCTGATTTCCGTGCAACCGAGGATGACCGCCTGGGCACCCCGTGCAGCCAGGGAGTCGATGACCCGCAGGTAGACCTGGCGGGACGCATCGCTGATCACGCCGACGCACAACTCCTCATAGATGATCCGGTGCACGGCGCGCCGCTCCTCCGCGTCCGGCACCAGCACGGTGAGCCCCTGGGCGGCCAGGCGTGACGTGAGAAAATCCTGCTCCATGGTGAACGCGGTGCCGAGCAAGCCGACCGTCAGGGTACCGGCTGCCACCGCCGCCGCTGCGGCCGCATCGGCGATATGCAGGAAGGGAATCGACACCGCCGCCTCGATACGCGGCGCCACCAAATGCATGGTGTTGGTACACAGCACCACACACTCGGCGCCGCCCGCCTGCAAACGGCGCGCGGCGTCTTCGAGGATCAGCGCGGCGTCATCCCAACGCCCGGCGTGCTGGGCCTGCTCCACGGGGCCGAAGTCCACGCTGTACATCAACACCTGTGCCGAGCGCAGCGGGCCGAGCTGGTCACGCACGCGCTGGTTAATGATGCGGTAGTACTCGGCGCTGGACTCCCAGCTCATGCCGCCGATAAGGCCGATGGTGCGCATGCGATGCTCCTGACAGGGAAAGTCGCTTCACCTTACCCATCGGCCGCTGAATAGTCATACGCAGTTGCAGGCCAAATGACCGGAGCAGTTTCACATGTCCAGGTTGACCCAGCCCGGCCGGGGTTGCTCCGCTGCAATTGCCTGGATGGGTTTACCTGTGGCCTGTTCAACGCGCCGCGCCACCTCCGGGTCGTCAGCGAACGGCAACATGCTGGCTTCGTCCAGGCTCGTCTCGGATTGCCCGCGCAGGCAATACTCCACCGCACCGTACAGGCACACCACAATCAGGAAACTCCACATATCAGGCGATCCGCGCATCGAGTTGGGCCACGTTCAAGTCTGCGACCCGCACGGTGCGCCAAGTGTTGTAGGCCATCAGCAACATGCCCGAGAGGAAAAATACTCCGCCCGCAAATCGCACCACAAACCCCGGATGGCTGGCCTGCAAAGCTTCGACAAACGAGTAGGTGAGGGTACCGTCGTCGTTTACCGCGCGCCACATCAGGCCCTGGGTAATGCCGTTGACCCACATTGAGGCGATGTACAGCACGGTGCCGATGGTCGCCAGCCAGAAGTGCAGGTTGATCAGCGCCACGCTGTGCATCTGCTCGCGGCCGAAGACCTTGGGGATCATGTGGTACAGCGAGCCAAAGGTGATCATCGCCACCCAACCCAGGGCGCCGGCGTGTACGTGGCCGATGGTCCAGTCGGTGTAGTGGGAGAGGGCGTTCACGGTCTTGATCGCCATCATCGGGCCTTCGAAGGTCGACATGCCATAGAACGCCAGGGACAGCACCAGGAAGCGCAGGATCGGGTCGGTGCGCAATTTATGCCAGGCGCCGGACAAGGTCATCATGCCGTTGATCATCCCGCCCCAGCTCGGGGCCAGCAGGATCAGCGACATCGCCATGCCCAGCGACTGCGCCCAGTCGGGCAGGGCGGTGTAGTGCAAGTGGTGCGGGCCGGCCCAGATGTACAACGTGATCAATGCCCAGAAGTGCACGATGGACAGGCGATAGGAGTACACCGGCCGCCCGACCTGTTTGGGCACGAAGTAATACATCATCCCCAGGAAGCCGGTGGTCAGGAAAAAGCCGACGGCGTTATGCCCGTACCACCACTGCACCATGGCATCGGTCGCGCCGGAATACACCGGGTAGGACTTGAACCAATCCACCGGGATGGCCAGGTGATTGACCACGTGCAACATGGCGATCACCACGATGAAGGCGCCGAAGAACCAATTGCCCACGTAGATATGTTGGGTCTTGCGCCGCACCACCGTGGTGAAAAACACAATGGCGTAGGCCACCCATACCACGGTCATCCACACCGCGCCGGAGAACTCGATCTCGGCGTATTCCTTGGTGGTGGTGTAGCCCAGGGGCAGGCTGACCAGCATGATCACGATCACCGACTGCCAGCCCCAGAAGGTAAACGCGGCGAGGCGGTCGGAATACAGCCGTACCTGGCAGGTACGCTGAACCGCGTAATAGCTGGCGGCAAATTGCGCGCTGCCGGCGAAGCCGAAGATCACCAGGCTGGTGTGCAACGGCCGCAGTCGGCCAAACGTGGTCCAGGGCAGGTCCAGGTTCATCTCGGGCCAGACCAGTTGCGAGGCGATCCACACCCCCATGGCCATGCCCACCACACCCCATACGAGGGTGGCGATCACGAATTGGCGGACGACTTTATAGTTATAGGCCTGCTCGATTGTTGCGGTGCTCATGCTCAGTCCTCCCACGGTTCCAAGTGGCGGGCACTGTAGGAAACGCGGGAAAAACAAAACAGGCTCAGAAAAAGCTCATTACAGCGGATCAGTCGACAAGCACGCCCACTGGCCTGTCAGCGTTAATCGTACGGTGAGTGGCCGCATCTGCCATGATCGGGCATCGCAACCTGGCACACCCAAGGAAATCCGCAATGGACGATGTACAGCAACTGGGCGAGATGCTTCGTCATTACGCCGATAGCGAAGCGCACAAGAAGCAGCAGTTCGATGTGCAGTCGGCCCGCTGGGCACAAAAGCTCGGCGAGTTGTTCGGGCAGATCGAGCAATGGCTTGAGCCGGTCAAAACCGTAGGCTTGCTGGAGGTGCACCGTGAAGCCTATGTCGCCAGCGGGCCGAGCATGCCGGTGGAGACGTCGACCTTCAAGACCGAAAAACTGCTGGTGCACATTACCGGTAAAACCGTGGAGTTCGTGCCCGAGGTCATGGGCGTCGGCGGCTTGATCTCGGTGTCGGTGATGGGCTTGACCGCCGCCCGTCACGGCAGCGTATCGCTGGTACTGCCGGCCGAAAAAAACGACTGGTTGTGGAAAAAAACCAACGGTTTGAAAGACCCTGACACCTTTGGCTTCGACGCCAACTTCCTGGCCACGCAGTTGCAGAGCTTGATCCCGCGCGAACGCGGCTGAGGGCGACCGCTTCGTACAGCGTTGATGCGGGCTGCGGGTGTGTCAAACATTGGGTACAAATAAGCATTTTTTGCCCAGGATTGGCTATACCTACAGCTCAATGCCTCAATGATGATCGCCAAGGAGTTCAATAATGAAACTAAGGCTAATGATCAGTACGCTGTGCGTCGCGTCAATTGCTATGGCTGGCTGCGCCAGCAAGGTCACCCAACCGGACGAGTACTCGGGTTTTCTTTCCGACTACAGCCAACTCAAGGAAGCCAAGTCGCCGTCGGGGGCCGAGGTGATGCGCTGGGTCGACCCCAAACTGGACCTGAGCCGCTACACCGCGGTGTACATCGAACCGACGCAGTTCTACCCCAAGCCCCAGGCCACCGCGAAAATCCCAGACAGCACCCTCAATGGCATCAACACTTACTTCAACCAGGCACTCAAGCGTGAGCTGGGCAAGTCACTGCCCCTGGCCAACGGCCCTGGCCCCGGTGTGATGGTGGTGCGCGCGGCGATCACTGCCGTCAGCAGCAAGACCGAAGGCCTCAAACCCTATGAATTCGTGCCTGTGGCCCTGGTGGCGGCGGCGGTGAGTACCGGCACCGGCATCCGCGACCAGGAAACTACCCTCGGCACCGAGGCGCAGTTCCTCGATGGTGCCAGTGGCAAGGTGCTCGCCCAAGTGGTGCGCAAGGGCACGGGCAAGCCGCTGTCCAACGACTCGCAGGTGATGAAGGCCGATGACGTGAAAGGCGTGATCGATGGCTGGGCGTCGGACCTGCATCAGTCGTATGTGAAACTGAAAAAACACTAGGGACTAGAACGCATTCCTGGCGGGTTTGTTGTAGTAGCTGAGCAGGGCGTCGTAGCGACGGGTGATGAGGTAGTAGTCATCACTCAGTTGCTGTGGCGCAGCATGCGCCAGCCAATCCTTGTGCAGCGTTTGCAGTGCCTCAAGGTACGCGTCGACATTGGGCTTCACGCTGTACCAGAGGTAAGCGGCGTCACCATTACGGTCTTTACGCGGAAGGCTGTTCAGGAACGCCTCACTGCCATCGCCGGCCTGCTGCACGCTGTTGGTCAGTGCCGCCAGGGCCTGCGGCGTCAGGCTGGCGTTGCGTACACCCTGGTCGATCTGGTTGACCGCCTGACGCGCCACGATCATGTAATTGAGCACATGCCAATGCAGGTCCTGACCGAAACGCGCCTCCAGCAAGGCCAGCTGTGCCGGGCGCAGGCGCTGTTCTTCACGGTCCAGGGAACGGCGCAGCTCGGCGGATATCGAGGTGTAGTCGGTGCCCTTGCTGATCAGCTCTTTCCTGAGCAATGCCTCCATGTTTTCGTTGAAAAGCCGTTTATAGGCCGCCGACTGGGTGGTCGGATTCGATGGTGCGTTATCCGTGGCGATGGGCGTAAAGATATCCAGGCTCGCCACGAAACGGTCGGTCACCCCGACCAAGCGGCTGCCGGGCTGTTGATGTTCAAGTTTTAGGCTGATCCTGGGGCCGCAGATGTCCTTTTGGATCAGCCGCGCCCGGGGCTCGGTGGTGTCGCCGAACTCGTCGCGATTATTGGGGTAGGCGACGGCCGGCAGGTCTGGCTGTCGCTCGTTGCGTTCAGGGGTGATGAGCCGGTAGTACGTAAGCCGAGTGTCTCGGTCGACTCGGTTGACGCAATCAATGATCGGCGCCAGGGCGCTGGCGGTTGCGGTTTGGGGGCCGTCGCGCTGGTTCCACCACAACTCGACCAGGTGCACTTGCTTGCCCGCAGATGCAAGGCCGAAGAGCCCCATGACCAGTGCAATACCCAAGGCAATAAACCAATTGGAATTCATCGTCCGGCCTCCTGGCCATACCACTGTGCCTGGGTCGCGGGGGCCTGGCAGTGTTCTGCGCTACGCGGCATGCGGCTGCACAGGCGTTCGGTCCACTGTTGCAGGCCCTGGTTGCGGGTGACCCGGTACTGGTTGTCATACAGCTTCAACCCGGCGAAAACGCTGATAACAACAACCACGCAAAATACCCTGGTCACCTTTGCCCATCGCGGCTGTTCGGCGGTCCAGGGTGTATGCCTGTTCGTAAAAGGGCGTTTGACCAGGCCGATGATAGCCAGCACGGCCACCAGCGTGAGGCCGGCGAGTGGGTTGAACAGGTAGCTCAGAAGCGCCACCAACACCATGCCGGGCAGCAGGTCGCGCAGCGGCAACAGCGGCAAATGTGTTGGGCTTAAGCCCCGTGGCAGGCGTTGGCTGAGGTGTTCGTCCTGCACGCGGTATTGGTGCGCCAGCGGGCGCCAGATATGCCAGGCCAGTCCGGCACCAACCACCGCCACCAGTGACCACAGCAGTCCTTTGCCCACCGTGGGCAGCAGGTTACCGGCCAAGGTCTCGGCATTCACCAGGGTCCCCGCCACGCAACTGAGCACCAGCGCAACGATCCAGGGCCAGGTGTCCAGGGCCGAGTCCCAGCCTTGCCAGAAATAAACGCTGCCACCGGGCATGGCTTCGACCAACGCGACATGGTCAGCGTAGAGGGTTGCGCTGAGGCGTTGGCACGCTTCCCAGTCGCTGTCGTTGAAGCGCTGGGCAAAGGCGCGGCGCTGGCCCAGGCTCATGGGCGCCAACAGCAGCCGCGCGGCGCGTTGCTGCGGGCTGTTGGGCGGTTCGGCGGCCAGCGCGTATTGGTGGGCGAGGAAAATCGGGCCTTGCTGGCGTTGCAACAGCCGCGTCCAATCCCCCGCCGGGCAGTCATGACCGGCGCCGCCATGCCAGTGCTGGCCGGCGCACACCGCGTCGAACACTGCGCTCGACCAGTAGTGACTCTGTGCAAGCAGGCGGGCCAGCCATTGGTTGAACCACTCGGCATGGGGATGATTGTTCACCCAGGGATGTTCGGAACGTGCGGCATAGGCAGCCAGGAAAGCGGCCTCGTCCTTTTGCTCCAGGGCCTGGCGCAAGGGTTGCTGCAACGCGCTGCGGTGCTTGCGCTCGAGTCTTTCGATCAGCTCGCCGGGCAGCTCCAGGCGCTGCCAGGCCGTCAGCCAGTTGAAGGTTTCAAACGCCCAGCGGGTGTCTTCGGGGTTGAGATGCCCCTCGATGTCGCGCAGCAACAACTGGATTTCAAAGTGCAGCGCATTGCCATGGGCCATGGCTGCCTGGTAATGGTCGGCAAGGCTGTCGCCCTGGATGTCGATGACCACTTCGTCAGCTTCCTGCTGCCCCTGGCTCCACGCCAGCGCGGCCTCATAGGCTTCGCGCAGGCGCTGGAAACCCTCGGGGTCATCATCCGGTCGGGTTTTCTTCAGCAGGGCGGCGTATTGGCGCTTGATCGTGCGGCTATCGGCATCGGGCGCCAGGCCAAGGACATTCCAGCAAGTCATGTGCAGTGCAACTCCGTAGACAATCGCACGCACATTACCCGTTTTACAAGTTGATAAACCAGCGGTAGTACGGGTTGGCGCTTACAGCAGGAATGGCCCGGCCTGACGCGGTCGCGACCGGGCACGTGGTGTTACTTAAGCGGCGTCAACGGCGGCAGCTTCCACTGGCCGTTACCCACCTCAGGCTTGGGCAGGTAAATCCGCAGGATTGCGTAGAACGGACCGGGTGGGGCCGGCAACCAGTTGCTCTGCTCGGCCTTCGGCGGCTCGTGGTGCTGAAGGGCCAAGGTCAGGCCGCCATCGGCGTCCCGCTTGAGGCCGGACAGCATGTGCGAATTGATCAGGTAGCGCTTCTTGTGGTTGGGCACCAGCAGCTTGGTCTTGGCGTCGTACATGGTCAGCGACCAGAAGGCATCGGCTGGTGGCAACTGGTCCTTGGCGAAGTGCACGGTGTAGCTGTGGCGTGCGCCGTTGGCGGGCTTGCCCTCGCTGTCGAGGATATAGCTCAGGTACGCGACCTCATCGCCGGAGTTACCGAAAAGCCCCATGTCCGCACCGGCGTAGCGGTACAGGTAGTTGTTGTTCAGGTGGTCGCGGCTGCCGTACAAATCGCCACTGGCGACCTGATGCGTGTCGACCTTGTCCTTTTTGAACGCGGCAAACTCGGCGCGTGCATCGGAGATACCGTCTTCCAGGGCCTTGCGCTGTTCAGCGGTCAACTCCTTGACCTTAAAGGGTGCGCCCGGGGCGATACCAATCTTGGCGAAGCGCGCCAGCAGGTCTTTCTCGCTGTCCTGGGGTGCGGCGAAGGCCAGCATGAAGTTCAGGTAGCGAAACAGTTGCGGGCCTTCGGTCATGGTCGCCATGGGCTTGGGCCATGGGACCTTCGGCGCCTTGGCCGGCGCAGCTTGCTTCACGTAATTGCTCAAAGACTGGACTTTGTAGCCGTTCTGGATCTGCTTGACCTTGTTCAGGTCCTTCTCGTCGAACAACTGCGTACGGTAGAGGGCGTAGGCGATGTTGCTTTCGCTGTAGACCACGCGGTCCACGTTCACCGGCTGCTGACCTTTCCAATCCGGGCCGGCGATCATGTAGTGGCCGCCGTTGTTGCCGGTGCTGCGGGTGCCCAGATAGGCGATGTTCTGCGTGTAGAGGTCGATCAATTGCACCGAGTAATAACGGTCGTCTTCGATCTTGGGCAGCGTCAGCACCAGCGGCTCGCTGCGCAGGTCCATCCACACGAACGAGTAGGGCGTGTCCGAGTTCGGCGTCACGAACGCGGTGTCCTTGGGGGTGATCACTTGGGCGGTATTGCCGATATGGTTGAACGGCGCCTTGAAGTTGGTACCGCCCTTATCAACGGCCTGGGTGTAAAGCGTCTTGTACATCTCCACCACCGGGTAGCCATACAGGTAGGCTTCCTTGGCGATGGCCCGGGCTTCGCTGGGGGTGGCGGTAAATTCGGCCCAGGCGCCGGTACTCATGAGTATCGAGAGGCTCGCCAACAGCAGGCGCGTCGGTTTTCCAATCATGTTGTTGCGTCCTTCCAAAGTTCGTTTGACTGCCGGGGAATAAAGGCGATGAGTTTCCTGTTTTATTTCCCTGACGTCACGTTAATCCCTGCGAATAAAGTGAACTCATCAATGCCGATCTGTACGGCGGCTTGAACATGTGGATAAAGACGCACAAATAGCCGCCCTTGCCGGGCGGCACTGTGTAAAAGAGGGGTCAGGCGGCAGGCAGCATCGATTTGACTTTGTCGCGCAATTGATCGATGGAGAACGGCTTGGCGATCACCTGCATCCCGGCGGGCACATCGATGTTCTCGGCATAGCCGCTGGCAAACAGGATAGGCAGGGTGGGGCGCAATTCACGCACCTTGGCTGCCAGTTGCTTGCCGTCCATGTCCGGCAGGCCGACGTCGGTCATCATCAGGTCGATGATCTGCGCGGTGTCTTCAACAATCTTCAAGGCTTCTTGCGCATCGGCAGCTTCAAGCACCAGGAACTCCAACTCTTCGAGCACATCAACGATCAGCATACGCACGATGGCATCGTCTTCGACGACAAGGAGGGTGGAGGAGACTGCGGACATAATGAGGGTTCCCGAAAAAATGGAGGTGCAGGTCTTTAGCGGTTGAAAGACCATTCTCTAATGAGTCGCGTCAATCTCGGCAAGTTCCGTTGGCGGGGGCATTGTGACGGGAATGCAAGAAAAAGTCGCGTTACTCACCAGAGGCCGCGGGCCATCAGTGGCTCCGTCCTGTGCGCCGTTCAACACATTGCCGGGCAAGCGGCTTCGTTCAGAAGCTCCTGGCCCTGCCGGGGGCCAGGATCAATGCCATGCCTTAAGGCGGCAGGGGGCTGGATACCATCATTGAAACCGCAAAACTGTCCACCTTGTCTGTGACGATGTCATCGGGATGGAACGCGCTCACGTGGAACCCCTTTTTGCCCCCCGGCGAAATCTTAGGCCTTAAGGTCGCGCTGACACCGCCGCTATTGAGGATTTTCTCGATGCCTTCACGCATAGACTCTACGTTATCAAACCTGACCAGTCCGCCATTGGGCTCGAAGAAAAACCACTCTTTTTGGCCATCCTTGACTCTGATGCCTGCCAGCATGGCGTGATCTTCCGTGCTGATTCTCAGGTATTTTGACGTCGTGGACCTGCTCAGATCGTCGATGATGGACTGATGATTGATCAATGAAGGGGCGGCGTTTACGTGGAAGGTGTCCTTTGTGTTTACGGCGTACTGCAGTGTTTTTAAATCGTGATTGAATAGGGTGTGCAGCGGAGAGGGCGATTCAGTGGTGGAGGCCTTGCGAAGATTGTCGAGGAATATTTTTTCGTCTCCTCGATGCAAGGCGAGCGCCATGGCATTCGATAACCCGGCGCAATCGCCGTTGGAGGTCAAATCAACACGGCCGAGGTAGTCCGACTGGGCAAAGCTATTGATGGAAACGCTGGGAGAATTCCCGACATCGCGGGTAAGCAGCGCAGTGAAATACTTGCCCTCTTCAATTCTTTTGGCCTTCAACTCCCTGGCCAGAATCCCCATTTCTTCAGGTGTCCTGCCAGGTTTGGCCGCTAATACCATCAACGCCTCGAAACTGCGCTGTCCAGAGTAATCCGACAAGTCATCCAATGCACCGTTTCGATAACCCTGGTTGAATTTCGGAAGTGTGTTGGAGGTCCTCGCGGCAGAGATATTCTCTCCGGCACTCGCCAGGTACGTATCTGGGACTCTACCGAACAGACTGCCGCGCAGGGGGGAGAAGTTCTCGATTGGCGGGCCATAGGGCAGGTTTCGAAAAGGGTCGAAGCTATACCAACGATCGTTTTTCAGAACGGCGACGCCGTCGACGCTATTCTCTCCGACTTTATAAGTCCCTATCAGCGTCGGACCATATTCCTTGTTGGCTGCCTTCAACAGGTCATAGCTTCCCGATGCGCCACGTACCTTGTTAATCAGCACCTGCCCGGAGTCACTGAGGAATCTTGCTCCACGTGTGACCAGGCTGGCGGTTCCCGTCGCCATGCCCCTGACCCCGCTGAGCGGGTTGAGCGCGCCGATAAGACCACTGCCGAGGATGCGTGCCGTCTGGAGCGCCTTTATGGTAGGGGACGCTGCGGATACAAGCACCTTGGCGGCCTTTGCGGAAACACCGTAACCCATCGTGGCCAGCGCTAGAGTATCCAGGCCAAGGTCCAGAAGGCCTGCCTCATAATCACCGTCGCGAAAATTGACATAGGCCGACCTGAACGGAATCAAGTTGAGAAAGAACTGCCTGACTCGCTCATCGCCTGCTTTCTGTTCATCAAGTGTCGTGGTTCCATTGGCTTGCAGCCATTGGTCCTTGCCGTTGATATCAAGGTGTTCAAGAAACGCGTCCGCAAGGTACTGGGTTCGGGCGGAGGTAAAACTCGACGGGGCCGGTAAATGGGTATTCGGTTGGTGTGCTTCACGCCCTTGGCGATCAAGGCGTTCCGGGGTGAATTTTTCGACTTTGGTCAGAATATTCGCGTCGCGCCAATCACCCCGGGTGATGGCCGCCTCACTCGTGCGCTTGACGATTCGTTTGTTTCTTATATCGATTTCATAAACACAGACCTGGGGTTTTCCGTCGACCTCTCTTTCAGTTCTTACCAGCAACTCATTGAGTCTTGACTGGAAAGTGGGGGGATTTATGAGCCCCCTGCCAATTTTGTACTGGTTAGATTGATAGAAATCGATTTTACCGAATTCCAGGTTTTGCCGGTCTTCCAGCGGGAGTTCGGAAATCAGGTGTTTCACCTGGGTCTGAATGCCTTCTTTCAGCGATTGGGTCGCCGTCTCGTATTGGCCTTGAAATATGCCGTTGACGTTGAGCCTGGGCTGCTCGTTGATCGCATTGATGGGGACCCGGGCATCGTCTGTTTTCCAGTTGACATTGATGCCCATCATCGCCATGTCCAGCATTGAGTGTTTCCCATCCAATTGCTTGGCTTTGTCTTGGGAGACGGTCGAGAGGCACTTCAATTCAAACGGAATACCTTCCCCAAAATGCTCCTTGAGCTTTGCCAGGGCGATGGCTTTTCTGCTTGGAATCTCGGCAGACAGTAATTGGGAGGCCTTGATTCTGGTAGTCAACTGCTGATTGAACGCGGTCCTGATGCTCTCCACTTCCTGAGGGGTGTAGGCAGCATCATCCTTCTTTACGACAAGGCCATTGATCATGCCCCAGTCCAGCAACAAGGCTGTGATGACGTGGACCGGCGGATCATTCAAGACTTGGGCGGCACTCATCACCTGACCGTAGTCCAACTGTGATGTGGTACCCGGCGCACTCGCTTCGACCTTGGCCACCGCCAGGCAGAAATTTACCCAGGCCTGGCTGCCGTTGACCAGCGTGTCGGGAATGTCCTTGACCAGGAACTGAGGCGCTATGCGTGACAGCAACAGGTGGGTGGCCAGCTTGGCTGTGGCTTGCGTGGCCCGGCCTTTATCCACCAGATGGCGACTGAGCCCCTCAACGATGGCTGACGGTGGCATGCCCCAGTATTTTTCCTGCCCCAAGTCAAATCCGGCGATTGAATTCCTGGCGGGCGACTCGACGGATTCACGATCGAGGCCAATGTTAATGGCGGCCAACACGTAGTCGCTGATGCTGGTTGGCGTGGCAATCCCTTCAAGCCCGCTCTGTAATGCTTGCCCCATCGCCTGGGCCTTGGTGGACTTGAGCAGGGTTTCCAGGGCCTTGGCAGGGTCTTGCAGTTCGGCATCCGACAGCGAGCTGGCTTTTATCAGGGCGCCCAGCGCGCCTTTTGTCAGCTCTGACCGGACCGGGCCTGGCTCTGAGTGGCGGCTATGCCGCATCACCCCGGCTTCGGCAATGACACGCACCTTGTGTCGTTGTTGCGAGGTCAAGGGCAGGGGCCAGGATAGCGCCCCCCCGAGATTGCCCAAGGGTTGTTCCAATGCATGAGCGTGCGCGGCGTCCGCCAAGTGAACCAGATCAAGCCGGGTTTCAGGCACAGGCAAATTATGGTGCTTGAGAAAGGTTTCCAGACTGACAGAGGCCTGGCCTCCCGACGCGCTGTCCTGGTGGTAGGCGGAGCGTGGGTCAATGGCGGTTTGAGTACTGCTCAAATGAGCCAGCAGGGTTTGGGGCGTCGCATCCTGCGCAAGGGTGTTCATGGCAGTGGTGAGGTGCTGCGCCACATTTTTCCAGTTCTGCGCGTTTCCCTGCGCGCGGGCCTCTGATGTATGTGACAGGGATTGATCCGAGACTATTGCACGCGTGGCGCCGCTGGGGTTGCCAGTGGAAGGCGTGCCCTCCGGCTGATCGGGTGATATTGGCGTGGAGTATTTGAAACCCTGTGGATGTAGCAAACTCAAAGAGGAAGTCATCTTTATTACCTTTAGTTATTTAAGGGTAATACCTTCTGAAAGGGCCTCCCTGGACCTAAGGCACACAGCAAGTGAGTGTCGAGCGTAAGTCCGGACGTTCCCCGCAGGCCGGGAAGCAAGTGTCAGAAATCATATATGTAGGCATGCAGGCAGGGAGCGGGGGGAGGGAGTCTGATCAGGCAGACCGTCGCGCTTAATCTTCTATGTGCATCACAAAACGTAGCCCTCTACCGCCACTTTGGGGCAAACTCCCGGGTTTTCCATACTTGGCCAAGGCATGCCCATGACTCCCGCGTCGTCTGTCGATGAAAAGAGCTTTCGTACACTGCTCAGCCGAAACGTAGCGTTGCCCCTGGGTGTGGGCGTGCTCAGCGCGGTATTTTTCGTCTGCCTGATCACCTATTTGCTGTCAGTCATCCAATGGGTCGAGCACACCGACCGGGTGATCAATAACCTCAACGAATCATCTAAAATGACGGTGGACCTGGAAACCGGCATGCGCGGTTTCCTCATCACCGGTGACGAGCACTTTCTCGACCCGTACGAAGTGGCTAAGCCGCGGATCATTGCCGACCTGCGCAACCTGCAAGAGCTGGTGGCGGATAACCCACAGCAGGTGGACCGTCTCAAGCGCCTGGAAGCGTTGCAACTGGAGTGGAACAAATACGCCCAGTCAATGATTGATATGCAGCGCCAGAGTGGGGACTACCGCGGCGCGGTGAAGGCCGGCCGTGGCAAGCGCCTGACCGATGAGATCCGCAAGGAATACGAAGATGCGGTGGCGATGGAGCAGCAGTTCCGCATCACGCGCAATCAAGAAGTCACCCGCACCACCGTTATCAGTGTCACTTTGTATTTGGCGTTCGTGTTGGGGTTGAGTGGCTTCCTGGCCTATATAGGCCGTAAGAATTTACTCGCTCTTTCAGGTAGTTATAGCGCAAACCTCGCGTCACAACAGAAGATCGCACTGCGCCTGGAACAACAAGCCTGGCTACGCAATGGCCAGACCGAATTGGCCGAGCAAGTCCTTGGCCAACTGACCCTCAACATGCTGGGCCGCAATATCCTGCAATTCTTCGCCCAGTACATGGGCTCGGCGGTGGCGGCGCTGTATGTGCGTGAAGAGCACGGCGGCCTCAGGCGCGTGGCGACGTATGGCTTCTCCCGGGAACAGGAACAGCTTGAACAGGCTATCTACAGCGACGAGGGGATCGTGGGCCAGGCCGCCCAGTTGGACCGGCTGATTCGCCTTGATGATGTGCCGGTCGACTACTTCAAGGTCAGCTCCGGCCTCGGCGAAGGCTCGACCCGTAGCGTGCTGGTGGTGCCCACCAGCGATGACGACCGTGTCAATGGTGTGATTGAGCTGGGCTTCCTGCGACCGCTGGAAGAGCGTGATGTAGAACTGCTGGAGCTGATCGCCGGTAATATCGGCACGTCAATCGAAGCGGCGCGCTACCGCCAACGCTTGCAGGAAGTGCTGGCCGAGACCCAGCAACTCAACGAAGAGCTGCAAGTGCAGCAGGAAGAACTGAAGACCGCCAACGAAGAGCTTGAAGAGCAGTCGCGCATCCTCAAGGAATCCCAGGCCCACCTGGAAACCCAGCAAGCCGAGCTGGAGCAGACCAACGAGCAACTGGCCGAACAGACCCAGACCCTGGCCGAGCAGCGCGATGCCATGGACCGCAAGAACGTCCAGCTCAACCAGGCCCAGCTCGAGCTGGAAGACCGCGCCGATGAGTTGCAGCGTTCCAGCAAGTACAAGTCCGAATTCCTCGCCAACATGTCCCACGAACTGCGTACACCGCTGAACAGTTCGTTGATCCTGGCCAAGTTGCTGGCGGAAAACCCCCAGGAAAACCTCAGCGCCGAACAGGTCAAGTTTGCCGAGTCGATCTATTCGGCCGGCAACGACCTGCTCAACCTGATCAACGACATCCTCGATATTTCCAAGGTAGAAGCCGGCAAGTTGGAAGTGCGCCCGGAAAACTCCAGTGTGGCGCGCCTGGTCGATGGCTTGCGCGGGATGTTCGAACCGTTGGCCGCTGACCGTAAGCTGGGCTTCCAGGTGGAGGTACAGAACGGTGCGCCGGTGATGCTGTTTACCGATCGCCAGCGCCTGGAGCAGATCCTCAAGAACCTGCTGTCCAACGCGGTCAAGTTCACCGAGCAGGGCGAAGTGAGCCTGTCGGTGTCCCGTGCGCCGGGCGAGGGCATTGCCTTTACCGTGCGTGATTCGGGTATCGGTATTGCGCCGGACCAGCAGGAAAGCATCTTCGAAGCTTTCCGCCAGGCCGATGGCACCACCAACCGCCGTTACGGTGGCACCGGCCTGGGCCTGTCGATTTCCCGCGACCTGGCCGCGTTGCTCGGCGGCTATATCAGCGTGACCAGCGAGCCTGGCAAAGGCAGCACCTTTACCCTGGTGCTGCCGGAGCAGTATGTCGAACGCGAGGAAGATGCCGCGCCGATCGAGCAACCGCGTCAGGTCGTTGCCGCCCCCGCGCCCAAGCCCATCGCGATCTCACCGCTGCCGGTAGCCGACGCCAAGCAGATCCCGCGGTTTGCCGACGACCGCGACAAAACGCCGTTCACCAGCCGTTGCATTCTGGTGGTGGAGGATGAACCGAACTTCGCCCGCATCCTGTTCGACCTGGCCCATGAGTTGGGTTACCAGTGCCTGGTGGCCCATGGCGCGGACGAAGGCTACAGCCTGGCAGAGGAATACATCCCTGACGCGATCCTGCTGGACATGCGCCTGCCGGACCATTCCGGCCTCACCGTGCTGCAACGCCTCAAGGAGCACGCCAACACCCGCCACATCCCGGTGCATGTGATTTCCGTGGAAGACCGCGTCGAAGCCGCCATGCACATGGGCGCTATCGGCTATGCGGTAAAACCCACCACCCGCGAAGAGCTCAAGGACGTGTTTGCACGTCTGGAAGCCAAGCTGACCCAGAAGGTCAAGCGCGTCCTGCTGGTGGAGGACGATGACCTCCAGCGCGACAGCATTGCCCGCCTGATCGGCGACGATGACATCGAGATCACCGCCGTGGGCTTCGCCCAGGAAGCGCTGGACCTGCTACGCAACAACGTCTACGACTGCATGATCATCGACCTCAAGCTGCCGGACATGCTGGGCAACGAGTTGCTCAAGCGCATGGACACCGAAGATATCTGCTCGTTCCCGCCGGTGATCGTCTACACCGGCCGCAATCTCACCCGTGATGAAGAGGCCGAATTGCGCAAGTATTCGCGCTCGATCATCATCAAGGGCGCCCGCTCACCGGAGCGCCTGCTCGACGAAGTCACACTCTTTCTGCACAAAGTCGAATCCCAGCTGTCCCATGACCGCCAGAAGATGCTCAAGACCGCCCGCAGCCGCGACAAGGTTTTCGAAGGACGCAAGATCCTGTTGGTGGACGACGATGTGCGTAACATCTTCGCCCTGACCAGCGCCCTGGAGCACAAAGGCGCCGTGGTGGTGATCGGCCGTAATGGCCGCGAAGCCATCGAGAGACTCAATGAAGTCGACGATATCGACCTGGTGCTGATGGATGTGATGATGCCGGAGATGGACGGCTACGAGGCCACCGCCTTGATCCGCCAGGACCCGCGCTGGAAGAAACTGCCGATCATCGCCGTGACGGCCAAGGCCATGAAGGACGATCAGGAGCGTTGCCTCGCGGCGGGCTCCAACGATTACCTGGCCAAGCCGATCGACCTGGATCGCCTGTTCTCGCTGATTCGCGTATGGCTACCCAAGATGGAACGCATTTAAGTGGAGCAACGTTTTTTGGAGAAAAGCAGCGATATTGAGCTGCGCCTGTTGATCGAGGCGATTTACCTCAAGTACAGCTACGACTTTCGCGACTACTCCGGCGCGTCGGTCAAACGCCGCGTGGCTCATGCCTTGCGCCAGTTCGACTGCGCCACGATTTCGGCGCTGCAGGAGCGGGTGTTGCATGACCCGGCAGCGTTCATGCAGTTGCTGCAATTTCTGACGATCCCGGTGAGCGAGATGTTTCGCGATCCCTCGCACTTCCTGGCGATCCGCCAGGAAGTGGTGCCGCTGCTCAAGACCTACCCGTCAATCAAGATCTGGATCGCCGGTTGCAGCACTGGGGAGGAGGTGTACTCCATGGCCATCCTGCTGCGTGAAGAGGGCTTGCTGGAGCGCACGATCATCTACGCCACGGACATCAACCCGGCGTCCCTGGATAAAGCCAAGCAGGGCATTTTCTCACTGGAAAATGTGCGGGCCTACACCGCCAATTATCAACAGGCCGGGGGGCAACGATCATTTGCCGACTACTACACGGCGGCCTACGATTACGCAATCTTCGACAAGACGCTGCGCGAGAACGTGACGTTTGCCGATCACAGCCTGGCGACCGACAGTGTATTCTCAGAAACTCAATTAATTTCATGCCGTAACGTATTGATTTACTTCAATAAAAAGTTGCAGGATCGAGCATTCGGATTGTTTCATGAGTCGCTGTGCCATCGCGGCTTCCTGGTGCTGGGCAGCAAGGAAACCCTGGATTTTTCCGCCTACAACAAGCAATTCGAACCCTTGGTCAAACAGGAACGGATCTACCGAAAATCATGAGCGACGTTGCAGCCAACCCGATTCGCGGGATTGAAGCCATCGTCGTCGGCGCTTCCGCCGGCGGCGTCGAAGCGTTGCTGAGTATTTTCAGCGAACTGCCCGAGACCTTCGGCCTGCCGATCATTGCGGTCTTGCACCTTCCGGATGAGCGCCGCAGCCAACTGGCGGAAGTGTTTGCGCGGCGCTTGCCCATCCCCGTGCGCGAAGCGCGGGACAAGGAGGTAATCGATGCAGGCACGCTTTATTTCGCCGGACCCGGCTATCACCTCTCGGTAGAGCATGACCGCAGCCTGTCCCTGAGCCAGGAAGACCGGGTACACCATTCCCGGCCGGCTATCGATTACCTGTTCGCCTCGGCCGCCGACGCCTATGGCAAGGGGCTGCTGGCGATTCTCCTGACCGGCGCCAACCACGATGGCGCCCACGGGCTGGCCCATGTCAAGCACTCGGGCGGCACCACCGTGGTACAGGACCCCAGTGAAGCTCGGATTGCCGTGATGCCGCAGGCGGCCCTGGCCTTGCATATACCCGACCATATTCTGACTTTGAGCCGCATTGCCGCATTGCTGGCTTCCCTGGAATCCTCCCCATGTTAAGTACTGTCCAGGCCAAACTGCTGATCGTTGACGATCTGCCGGAAAACCTGCTGGCCCTCGAAGCGCTGATCAAGCGCGAGGATCGCCAGGTCTTCAAGGCATTGAGCGCCGACGAGGCCTTGTCCCTGTTGCTGGAGCACGAGTTCGCCCTGGCGATTCTTGATGTGCAGATGCCCGGCATGAACGGGTTCGAGCTGGCCGAACTGATGCGCGGCACCGAAAAAACCAAGAACATTCCGATTGTGTTCGTCAGCGCCGCAGGCCGTGAGCTCAATTACGCCTTCAAGGGCTACGAAAGCGGCGCCGTGGATTTCCTGCACAAACCGCTGGATATCCACGCGGTGAAGAGCAAGGTCAATGTGTTCGTCGACCTGTACCGCCAGAGCAAGGCGATGAAACTGCAGGTGGAAGCGCTGGAGCGCAGCCGTCGCGAGCAGGAGCTGTTGCTGACGCGCCTGCAGGCCACCCAGGCCGAGCTGGAGCAGGCAGTGCGCATGCGGGACGACTTCATGTCGATCGTCGCCCACGAAGTGCGTACGCCGCTTAACGGCCTGATCCTGGAAACCCAGCTGCGCAAGATGCACCTGGCGCGGGACAACGCCGCCGCGTTCACCCTGGACAAGATGCACGCCATGGTCGACCGCGACGAGCGTCAGATCCAGAGCCTGATCCGCCTGATCGAAGACATGCTCGACGTCTCGCGTATCCGCACCGGCAAATTGTCGATTCGCCCGGGACGCTTCGACCTGACGCAACTGGTAAGCAACCTGGTGGAGAATTTCGCTCCGCAAGTGGCTGCCGCCGAATCGTCGATGCAACTGGTTGCCGGTGGACCCGTGGTGGGCAACTGGGATGAGTTCCGTATCGAGCAGGTGATCACCAATCTGCTGACCAACGCCTTGCGCTACGGGGCCAAGAGCCCGGTGGAGGTGCGCGTGTACAACGAACATGGCGAGGCCCGGGTCGAGGTGCGCGACCATGGGATCGGCATCAGTGAAGCGAACCAGAAGCGTATCTTCCAGCAGTTCGAACGCGTGTCCGCCAGCCAGGTATCAGCGGGCCTGGGCCTTGGGCTGTTTATTTCAGAACAGATCATTGCAGCCCACGGCGGCACCATCGAGGTCGAGAGCCGGATAGGCGAGGGCGCGTTGTTTCGGGTGTGCCTGCCCCTTGAACAGTCGGCATGAAATCAATCGTCACCCCGACGCAACCTCTGCGTGACCCCATGGTCGTAATTGCAGCAATTGACCGGACAAAGGCTTCCCATGAGTGAAGATGCACAAGATGTCGTTCTGATCGTCGAGGACGACGAATCCATTATGTTTGTGCTGGGTGAGTACCTGGCCGGCCTGGGGTATCGGGTGTTGAAGGCGATCAACGGGGAGCAGGCCTTTGAAATCCTCGCCACCAAGCCGCACCTGGACCTGATGGTCACCGACTACCGTTTGCCCGGTGGGATTTCCGGCGTGCAGATCGCCGAGCCCGCGCTCAAGTTGCGCCCGGAATTGAAAGTGATCTTTATCAGCGGCTACCCGCAGGAAATTCTCGACTGCAACAGCCCGATCACGCGCAATGCGCCGATCCTGGCCAAGCCGTTTGATCTGGATACGTTGCAGGAGCATATACAGCGGTTATTGGCCTGATGGCGGGTCGGCGTCGAAAGTCCGACGCCGCTGCTTTCGCTTTCATAGGTTCAAGGTGTCAGTTTTTTCCTATTGGCATTGAGCGTAGGATGAGAGGTGCTTTAGCTCACCATAAATGCCGGCGGTATGTCCCCTTTGACATAAAAGACCTCTAACTCCTGCCCGTTCAATTTTTCAACGGCTTGCAGAAGGGTTGCTTTAGTGATTTTTTTATCCCCGACCAGTCTTTCCCCGTCTTTAAGAACGATATCGACCACCGTTCGAAATGCGTTCGGGTCTTGGGTGGTGTCGACAGTAAAGACGGGCACCTTCTTAGTGGGTGTTGAGTACTGAGTGGCAAAACTATTGGCTTTGGCCTTGCTCGCGCTGAATGACATGACTTCACCGCCACTGCCTGATGTTCTTGCCGTATGTTGGATAATCGCAGCCAGATAGTCGTCGCCGGAAGAGTCCGTTCCCGCTGCACGCCTGAGGCCGGTCGCGAGAGTATCCCCGGTAGCTGTATGCCCTCGAAATATTTGGGTTGGGACAGCGAAGTCAAATTTCTTCAGTTCCTCAAGGGTTCGGACACTCGCCTTGGTCCCGGGGGTGGCAAGACGTTCATTGAGTAAACGAACCATGAACTTTTCAGCACTTCTTTCGCTGTCTGGTCGGATGGCGAGTCGTGCGTCATACAGCTTTTTAACATCCGTACTCAGCACACTATTTGTTCGCTGCCACGCATCAGTATGGTCGAAGACCTTGAACTCCAACTTAGCGGGGTCAGTACTATGAGTCACGTAGCCTGGCTCCAGTTTCTTGTCACGAGTCAGTTTCTCCAGTGCCTTTTCCATGTCCTGTGCATTGGAAAATTTCGCAAGCCCATGATTAGGGTCATAGAAGTAGAAGCTCTTTCCTGTGTCATCAACCCTTACGCCAGCCGCCATGGCGTGACCAGGAGAGTCGATCATTATTGACTTGGATACGCTGGCGTCGGCCAGCTCATTCACGATGCCTTGAACCGTCTCCTGACGCACCGTCTGTTGAGCATGAAAAGCACTTCGCGCGCCGACTTGGGTTTGGATCTTGCTCAGTTTGGCAGTAAATTCTCTGGAGGCCGGATCGGCCGGGTAGGCCGCTGCACTGAGCATGTTCTTGATCAATAACCGTTCTTTGCCTTCTGCCATGGCGTCCGCCATGACACGTGACAGCGCGGCACATTGGCCATTGGACAATTGCCCGGTCTTGGAAAGGTATATGACTTGAGGCATAGGTATTACGCTGCCGAGCCCTGGTTCTATGGCATCGATAAAACGAGCTGAGCCAACCCGACCGATTTGGTAAGAGAGATCGTCGAACCGCTTGAGCAGCATCCCGACCTCCTTGGCGGTAAGGTTTTTATTGCCAGCCAAGGTTATGATATCTGCGGGCTTCATGGAATTGGAGAACCCTCTGATAGTTTGGGGGTTTCCTGATTGGTATCCGCTTTCAAACTGAGCTTTTTGCGGTCCAGTGCGATGGTCGTTAACGGTCTTTTTCCAGCTTTTGACAACGGCCTCATCGAGTGTCTTTCGGGGGCTGTCCGCAGTCGCCCATTTCCCGAGTTCTGCCATTTGGTTCTGCAGCGAGGGCAAGAAATCCTCCAGCGGTGCGCCATAAGGTTTTAGTGACAAGGGATCAAGTGCGTACCACTTGTTATCTTTGAACGCTGCCGCACCCTCCATAACTTCGCCTTGATACTTGAAGGTACCCATCGACACGCTGTCCAGGCCGTTAGGAGCATTGAGCAAACTGCGGCTAGACATCTGTAGGGAATGAACACCGTCAGAGAGTGACGATGCTGCGGATCTCGCACCTTTCGTCAACAAGCGCGTCAGGTCCGCCACGTCAGCGAAAAGATTGGCGTCTTTAAGCACGGCGCCACCGAATTTCTTGACGCCTGTCAGTAGCCTCATAGCCGTTGTTTTACTGGTTCTGTTAACAATGCCGCTGCCTTTGGCGCCAGGATTATAAAGCGCTATCAGATCCAGCATTGCATCGCCGATGGCGTCGTCCCATTTACCCTCAATCGCGTTTTCGATAGCGGATTTGAACGGAATAATTACATTCAGAATGTCGTTGCTGAGTTTATTGTTTTTCCGGTACCGCTTCTCAAAGTTTGTTTCACCTGAAGCATTTGCCTCGAAACTGTCCTTGTCGCTGAAAAAATGCTCGCTGACGGTCTTGGCAATCGCATCGGTCTTCGCGGTAAAGAACGTCTTGAGTGGAGCAGTTGTCGAATTCGGTTCGTCGGCGCCGGAGGTGACTGACGCGGGCTGGATCTTGACCCGATCAATAATGACGGGGACTTTTGGCGGTGGTAGGCCTCCATTCCCGATCCCATACTTATCGAGGTCAAACGGCAGCCGTTCAAACCCTTCGATATATTTATCGCCGTCTACCCCACGGAAGATACGGGTTGCGCCGATCGGCAGATCGTCAGGCAGGTCGATTTTTTTGCGAATAGTCTGATCGCTTACAGAAAACTCATAGTAGGTGGATTTCTCGCCACGCACCGTTTTAAACAATATGCAATCGCGTCCAATTTTTTTGTATTGTTTTTGACTGATATCATCTTCTCTATCCTCATGCAGTGGTAGGCGAACGGAGTAAGCCGTTAATCCCCCGAATCCAAAGTTTTTTCGGTCTTCTAAAGGGAGTCGTGAAATTTGATTCTTTATACGCGAGGTAAAGGCTTTTTTTACCCCGTCGAAATAAGGCGTGAACGTTTCTTTAAATACTTCTTCGATATCGGGAAGCTCATCGAATTTAGGCTCGAGTTTTTTTAGTAGCTCCTTGTCAAAATCAGACCTGAGCGTATCGGCCTTGAGCCGACCCGACATATATAGATCAATAATCGAGTATGCTGTGCCACCTCTGTTTTGGCGGCCCAGCTTGATGAATTCTTTCTCGAGAGGGACGTGATCGCCCAGTACTTTTTTGAGTTCGGCTTCTGCCAAGGCTTTTCTGGTCGGCAGCGGTGAGGAGAACACCGCGAGGCGTGTACTCAGTTCTGTTATCTGCTCGTTGAATTTGCTCCGCGTGTGCTCAATCGCTGCTGGGTCGTAGTTGTCATCGTCATCCTTAATGAGAAAACCATTGACGATACCCCAGTCAACCATGGCGTTGCGTTCAGCAAGGGCGGCGTGCACCGCTTGGCGCTCGCTGACCGCAGAGGTGTTGCCGAACTCGATCACTTGGTCAAATGTCATGGTCGCCGCAGTACCGGGCGCCTGTTGCTCAATGCGCGAAACGGCAGCACTGAACACAGCCCACTCGTTGGAACCGTACACCAGGTTCTCGGGCAACTGTTTGACCAGAAACTGCGGCGCGACCCGCGAGAGCAGCAAATAACCCCTCACGTCAGGGACATTGGCGTTTTCACGTTCTAGATGGTCATTGACCGCCGCGATGATCGCCGAAGCGGGTTTGCCCCAATTGTCGGGCTGGTTCAGGTCATAGCCTGCGATACGGTTGCGCTGTGTTTCGGGCGTGATGCCCAGTTCCAGTGCCACCGCTGTCATCAACCATTCATTGACACTGGTTGTGGTTGAAATGCCCTGCAGTTCGGCTTCCAATTTCTGACCCAGTGCCTGCGCCTGGGGGTTTGCGATCAACTGTTCGAGTACCTTGCGAGGGGTTACGGGTGATTCTGTGTTGGTGACAGCGTGTATGATCAAGGACTGAATGCTGGTATTAGCTGATTCGTTGACGATAGCGCGCACGCGGTCTTGCTGGAATTGAGCCAGGGGTACCGTCCGACCCAGCAGCCCCCCGAAATCACCCAACGCAGGCGGTGCGGGCAATGGCATGGCAATTTTCTGGGTCAATCGCAAGGTCTCTTGCCAACTGGTGGGTAACGGCAAACCCAGCGCCTGGATGTATCGTTCGGCGCTCATGCTTTGCCCTTCGAGAAGGTTGTTCTTGCGCGCAATGTAAGATTCTGGTGGCAGGGTTATCTGCAACGATCTAAGCCGCCGTTCAGTGCCATAGTATTGATGTTTCTGCAACTCACCTGTTTTAGTCAGGCCATCGATAAGTGCTTGTAGGCCAATGGCATCGGCCGCCGTCATCGAATTTTTTTGCAGAGGTGGTGGCAACTGATTCTGGACACTTTGTTGGGCGAGAAGCGATCTTTGCCCGATACTCCGAATAGATCGTTGATTACGTATCGGATCGATGTCCCACTCGGAAGAAGATTCAGCAAGAGGCGCATGGGACGAGGCGGAAGTTGATGTTTGCGGGGTGCTCTGAAGATGCTGGCGGGGAAGAGTAACGCTATCGGATGAAATCATGAGGGGCATTCTCTGAGAGGCAAATGAACATACCCCGGGTGTTGTAACTGCGCCCGCGGTTTAACACTTGGTATTGGTATTAGCCTCTAACGTTCCAACTCTACCCTTTGCCGGAAGTTACTAAATGCGCTGGGCGCCGATACAAAGGTGACTCACCGACGGCACTTGAGTATTACTTCCTGTATCTAAAAGTAAAACTTCAGACATTGCAGGTCATTAACGAAGTTTTCAATGAACCAAATTCGTCGCCTTCAACGTAAATAGCCTGTCAGCGGGCCCGGTCGAGACCCAGCGTTTCGCTTGACCTGCGCCTCATTCACTGGCCTTTATGTGAGTCATCTCCCGCACCTTCGCCGTCAACAAGTCAAAGGTAAAGGGCTTGGTGATCAATTGCATCCCCGGGTCCAGGAAACCACCCCGCACCGCCGCATGCTCGGCATATCCGGTAATAAATAACACCTTCAGCTCGGGGCGAATCTGCCTACCGATCTCTGCCAGTTGTCGCCCGTTCATCCCAGGCAAGCCTACGTCGCTGATCATCAGGTCAATGCGCTGGCTGGATTCGATAATCGGGAGTGCGCTATCGGCATCGCCGGCTTCGACAAACGCGTAGCCCAGTTCGCTCAGTACCTGGCTGACCAGCACGCGCACCGCCGGGTCGTCCTCGACGATCAGCACGGTTTCACCGGTATTGGCGACAGGCAGCAGCGCCGGGTCCAACGGCCTGTCCTCGCTGATTTCACCGATATAGCGCGGCAGGAACAGACTCACCGTGGTGCCTTTGCCCACCTCGCTGTGGATGGTGACATGCCCGCGTGACTGGCGCGCGAAGCCGTAGATCATCGACAGGCCCAGGCCGGTGCCCTGGCCGATGGGTTTAGTCGTGAAGAATGGGTCGAATACCCGGCCAATCAGGCTTTCAGGGATGCCGCAGCCAGTGTCGCTGACGCTCAGTTCCACATAGTCGCCCGGCGTGAGCGTGCCGTAGGCGGCAGTAAACACGCTGTCCAGATGGCGGTTACTGGTGTCGACCGTCAGCCGCCCGCCCCCCGGCATCGCATCCCTGGCGTTGAGTGCGAGGTTGAGCAGGGCACTTTCCAGTTGATTGGGGTCGGCTTCGGCGGTCCACAATTGGCTGTCCAGGCGCATGTCCAAGGCGATGCTTTCGTTGAGACTGCGTTGCAGCAGCTCGCCCATGGACGTGACCAGTTCGTTGATCTGTACCGGCTTGGAATCCAGCGACTGGCGCCGCGAGAACGCCAGCAAGCGGTGGGTGAGGCCGGCGGCGCGGTTGGCGGAGGTCACACCGAGGTCGATCAGGCTGTCGAGGTCATCCAGCTTGCCACGGGACACACGCCTTCGCAGCAGTTCCAGGCTGCCGATGATGCCGGTCAGCATATTGTTGAAGTCGTGGGCGATGCCGCCGGTCAACTGGCCGACGGCTTCCATCTTCTGGGATTGGCGCAAGGCTTCTTCATTGCTGCGCAACTGCGCCGTGCGTTCTTCGACTTGCTGCTCCAGCGTCTCAAGGGTGCGCTGCAGGCGCAGTTCGCTCTCGCTCAGGTCGATCAACCTGTCCCGTGCTTCATATTGGCGGCGCCGCCCACGCAGGGCTGCGCTCACCAGGCTGATCAACGTCACGGGGTGGAAGGGACGCTCCAGGAAGGTCACGTTGCCCAGCAAGCCGCTGAAGTGTGATGAGCCGTTGTGCTCGGTGCCACCATGGTGGGTCATTAACACGATGGGCAGGTCAGACCAGGCGGGCTGACGATGCAGATGCTCCAGCAGCGGCTCCAGGTCCGCGCCACGCAGGGCCTCGGCCGCAATGATCAGCATGCCGGCGCCTTGCTCCAGCGCTTCGCACAGCACCGTCAGGTTGCTGGCGATGATCCCGCTGTAACCGGCCTGGTTGAGCATCATCAGCGCCAGCGAGCCGTCACGGCCCATTGGCGCCAGCACGATTGCGCGTTCGGATATGGGTGGTACGGTCGTCACACGCCCTCATCCTTGAGCAAAGGGGAACCGGCGCCCATATAGGTCGGGATCCCACGCAAGACACCTTGGAAGTTATCCAGCGGTTCACCGACGGTCATGCCACGGCTGCCGATACGGTATTCGCGGATGGTCGACTCGTGGGCGCCGGTGCGTTTCTTGATGATCGAGATGGCGCGGCGGACCTTGCCCAGGGCCTCGAAGTAACGCAACAGGATCACCGTGTCGGCCAGGTAAGTAATGTCGACAGGCGCCTGCATGTCGCCGACCAGCCCGTGTTGTGCGACGGTCATGAATGTCGCTGCGCCACGGCGGTTGAGGTACAGCAGCAGTTCGTGCATATGCAGGATCAGCGCGTTTTCTTCCGGCATCGCCGCCTGGTAGCCGTTGATGCTGTCGATAACCACGGTCTTGATCCCGCGTTCATCCACGCAGCGGCGCACGCGGTGTGAGAACTCGCCGGGGGACAACTCGGCGGCGTCCACTTGCTCGATCAGCAGGTTACCGGTGGCTTGCAGGGCGGCGAGATCGATGCCCATGTTGCTCATGCGCTCGAACAGCAGGCCCAGCTCTTCATCGAAGATAAATAACGCAGCCTTTTCGCCACGGGCTACCGCCGCCGCGGCAAAGATCATCGAGATCAGCGATTTGCCGGTACCGGCCGGGCCGAGGATCAGGCTGCTGGAGCCGGTCTCGACACCGCCGCCCATCAAGGCATCCAGCTCACGAATGCCGCTGCTCAAGGTCTGGCGCGTGTAGCCACCGCGATGTTCGGCAGCTACCAGGCGCGGGAATACATGGATGCCGTCCTGCATGATGGTGAAGTCGTGAAAACCGCCACGGTATTTTTGCCCGCGATACTTCACCACCCGCACGCGACGGCGCTCGGCACCGTAGTTGGGGGTCAGCTCTTCGAGACGAACCACGCCGTGGGCCACGCTGTGCACGGTTTTGTCGAGGGATTCGGTGGTCAGGTCGTCGAGCAGCAGCACGGTAGCGTCATAGCGCACGAAGTAATGCTTGATCGCCAGGATCTGGCGGCGATAGCGCAGCGAACTTTGCGCCAGCAGGCGGATTTCCGAGAGGCTGTCGATCACCACGCGGGTCGGTTTGACCCGTTCCACCACTTCAAAGATCTGCCGGGTGGCTTCGCCCAGCTCGAGGTCGGATGAGTACAGCAGGCTCTGCTGATGCTCGGCATCCAGCAGGCTCTCCGGCGGGGTCAATTCAAAGATATGGATATTGTCGTCCAGGTCCCAGCCATGGGACTCGGCGCCCTGGCGCAACTCACGCTCGGTTTCGGACAGTGTGATGTACAGGGTTCGCTCGCCCTTTTTCGCCCCGGCCTGCAGGAAGTGCAGGGCGACCGTAGTTTTACCGGTACCCGGTTCACCTTCCAGCAGGAACAGATGGCTGCGCGATAGCCCGCCGCACAGAATGTCGTCGAGGCCCTCGATGCCGGTGGCTGCTTTTTCGCTTAACAACGCTTTGGATGTAGACAAGAAGTGCCCTCAGGTCACATACGAGTAGAGGATGCGCATCCAGGTGGACGTGCCATGTTCTCTTGACCGTAGCGCTTTGCGGCGGTTCAAACTGATGCGTGATTATTGCGCCTACAGGCCTTGCTGGAGGGCCGGATCGTCAGGGTTTTGCTGTTCGAGCTGGGCGAGCAGCACCTGCACATTCTGCAGTTGACCGCTTTCTTTCCAATAGTTGACCAGCAGCACCCGTGCCTTGCGATTGGCCGGATGGCGCTGGATGATTTCCTCCAATTGGCGCTGGGCGGCTTCCAATTCCTGCTGGGCGTGCAGGGTGGTGGCGAGGTCATAGCGATAATCCTGGTTGTCCGGCTCCAACTCCACCGCCTTGGACAGACCCAGCAGCGCATAGGGACGCTCGCCGTGGTGCAGCAACCACATGCCGAGGGCGTGCTGCAGGTAGGCCGACTCAGGATGCGCCGCCAGTTGCCGTGCCAACAGTTGGCGGGACTCGTCGGTCTTGCCTTGTTTATCCAGCAGTTCGATCTGCGCCACGACCGCTTGCAGGTTGTCCGGCTGCAAGCGCATGGCCTGTTCCAGGGCGTTTTGTGCGTCTGGCAGCAGGGCGCTGTGAATGTACAGGCGCGCCAGTTGAATCCAGCCTTCGGCGGTTTCGGGCTCGGCCTTGAGCTTTTTCACGAACTCGTCCAACACCTGCTGCAACGGCCCGAAGTACAGGCCCAGGGCGTCTGGCGACAGGCCGAGCAAGGCGTTGGCGGCGGCGAAACGCACGCTTTGTTCGGGGTCATCCAGCACTGGGCCGAGCAACAGCGTGCGCTGGCCGGTGGGCACCAGGCCGACGATGCTGTGGATGGCGGCCTCGCGCACCAGCGGCGATTCGCTGCTGAGGTCCTTGTCCGCGAGCTTCAAGGCTTGGGGGCTGGGGTAGTTGGGCAATTCGGCATGCAAGGCGGCGCGGCGCTCGGGTGACAGGTCCGGCCGGCCCAGTTGCTGATACAGCACACGCGCGGCGCCCGGTTCACCGTTGTGTGCCTGTTTCAGGGCTTTGGAGTAGCCATGGGCAATGGCGGGAGGCACGGCCACCTGGGGGGTGCGGGAGAAATACCAGGTGATCAGCACAATCAACAACAGGGCGCACAGGCCGACGATGGAGTAACGGCGTGACTTTGACATGCAGGTGTCCGAAAGCTGAAGAAGCAAAGTCGCAAGCTTCGGTCAGACCACGGCAGGTGTCAAACCCGTGTCAGGTCAGCACGTATTCCACCGGTTCCAGGGCCGCTGGCAGGTCGGTTTCGCCGAGGGCGGCGAGCAGCTCACGCTCCAGGGTGCGCAGGATCGCATTGCAGGGCAGGTCGTTTTCGTCAAAGCCGAAAGGGTCTTCCAGGTCGTCGCCGATTTCATCGAGGCCGAAGAAGGTGTAGCTGACGATGGCGGTAAACACCGGCGTCAGCCAGCCCAGGGGTTCGGCCATGGCGAACGGCAAGAGAATGCAGAACAGGTAAATGGTGCGGTGCAGCAGCAAGGTGTAAGGGAAGGGCAGCGGCGTGCTTTTGATTCGCTCGCACGCGGCCTGTACCTGGCTGAGGCTGACCAGGCGGGTTTCCAACTGGGTGTAACGCCATTCGCTGATGGCGCCTTGCTCGGCCAAAGCGGAAAATCGCGCGCCGAGCTGTTGCAGCACCCGGTCAGGGAGGTTGGGATGACTCGCTTCCACGCTGGCCCACGGCTTTATCGCCCGGGCTTCGTCTTCGTGGCGCAGACGCGCGACCAGCCCGTGGGCGAAGCCGCCCAGCCCCCGCAGCAAGCGCCCACGCTCCGCGGGGTCAGTGAGCACCTGGGTCTCGCGAATCAGCGAGCGCACCTCGATGATCATCTGCCCCAGTTGCTTGCGGCCTTCCCACCAGCGGTCATAGCAGGCGTTATTTCGAAAACTCATGAAGATCGACAGCGACAGCCCGAGCAACGTAAAGGGTGTCGCGTTGACCTTGGAGAAATACGCCGGGTGCAGGGTTTCCACCAACACGATCACCGACGCCAGCAGCGTGACCAGCAGGCTACGCAGGGCGATGCGCTTGGCAATCGAGCCCTTGAGCGAAAACAGGATGCCCAGCAGGTTCGGTTTGGGACGTACGATCATCGGTGGGCGGACTTCTTCGGTGGCGCAGGCTCTCAGGTTAGGAGCTTGCAAGCCGGGCGTCCAATCGCTTGGACTGACCGGCCGATCAGCGCGGTCGATGATTGGCCAAACCAGTCAGCCATGTTGAAGGCTTTGACCATTGCTGTCGTAGCGTGGCAGAGCGACTATTTCGACGATACCGACCGTTCAAGGAACCAATAATGCAGATTGAGAACAAGATTTTTCTGGTCAGCGGCGGCGCTTCCGGCCTTGGTGCGGCCACCGCAGACATGCTGGTCGCGGCCGGCGCCAAGGTCATGCTGGTGGATTTGAATGCCGACGCCGTGGCGGCCAAGGCCAGGCAGCTCGGCGACAACGCCCGCAGCGCAGTGGCGGATATCAGCCAGGAAGCCGCTGCCGAAGCCGCCGTGCAGGCAACGGTCGCGGCGTTTGGCGGTTTGCATGGTTTGGTCAACTGCGCGGGGGTGGTGCGCGGTGAAAAGATCCTCGGCAAGAGTGGCCCCCACGGGCTGGCCAGCTTTGCCCAGGTGATCAACGTCAACTTGATCGGCAGCTTTAACTTGCTGCGCCTGGCAGCAGCGGCCATCGCCGAAACTGAAGCGAACGCCGACGGCGAGCGCGGGGTGATCATCAACACCGCGTCGGTGGCTGCGTTCGACGGGCAGATCGGGCAGGCTGCCTATGCGGCTTCCAAAGGCGCGATAGCCAGCCTGACCTTGCCCGCCGCACGGGAGCTGGCGCGCTTCGGCATTCGCGTGATGACCATCGCCCCAGGCATTTTCGAAACCCCGATGATGGCCGGCATGACCCCGGACGTGCGCGACTCCCTGGCCGCCGGCGTGCCGTTTCCGCCACGCCTGGGCAAGCCTGTCGAATACGCCGCGCTGGTGCGGCACATCATTGAAAACAGCATGCTCAACGGCGAGGTGATCCGTCTCGACGGTGCCTTGCGCATGGCGGCCAAGTAAGGAGGATGACCCATGAATGATCCCATCGTGATTGTCAGTGCCGTGCGCACGCCCATGGGCGGGTTCCAGGGCGACCTCAAGGGCCTGACTGCGCCGCAACTGGGCTCTGCCGCCATCCGTGCGGCGGTCGAGCGTGCTGGCATCGCCGCCGACGCCGTGGATGAGGTGTTGTTTGGGTGCGTGCTGCCCGCCGGCCTGGGCCAGGCGCCTGCGCGTCAAGCCGCCCTGGGCGCCGGGTTGGACAAATCCACGCGTTGCACCACCCTCAACAAAATGTGCGGCTCGGGCATGGAAGCGGCGATCCTGGCCCATGATTCGCTGCTGGCCGGCAGTGTCGACGTGGTGATCGCCGGCGGCATGGAAAGCATGTCCAACGCGCCCTATCTGTTGGACCGCGCCCGCAGCGGCTATCGCATGGGCCACGGCCGCGTTATCGACCATATGTTCCTCGACGGCCTGGAAGATGCGTATGAAAAGGGCCGCCTGATGGGGACCTTTGCCGAGGAGTGCGCGCAGCTGAACGGCTTTAGCCGTGAGGCGCAGGATGCGTTTGCCATCGCTTCGCTGACCCGTGCGCAGGAGGCAATCACCCATGGCAGTTTCGCCGCCGAAATTGTCCCGGTACAGGTCACCGTCGGCAAAGAGCAGAAAACCATCCTGCATGACGAACAGCCCCCCAAGGCAAAGCCGGAAAAAATCCCCAGCCTCAAACCGGCGTTCCGCGAAGGCGGCACGGTGACGGCGGCCAATTCCAGTTCGATTTCCGACGGCGCGGCAGCATTGCTGCTGATGCGTGAGTCCGAGGCGCAAAAGCGCGGGCTCAAGCCGGTGGCGGTGATCCATGGGCACGCGGCTTTTGCCGATGAACCGGGGCTGTTTCCGGTGGCACCGGTGGGGGCGATTCGCAAGTTGATGAGCAAGACCGGCTGGAGCCTCGACGAGGTCGATCTGTTCGAAATCAACGAAGCCTTTGCCGTGGTCAGCCTGGTGACCATGAGCAAACTGGAAATCCCCCATGCCAAGGTCAATGTCCACGGCGGCGCCTGCGCCCTGGGCCACCCGATTGGCGCGTCCGGCGCGCGGATCCTGGTCACGCTGCTTTCGGCCCTGCGCCAGAAAGGCCTCAAGCGTGGCGTCGCCGCCATTTGTATTGGCGGTGGTGAAGCCACGGCCATGGCCGTCGAATGCCTGTATTAAGGACCTACCCCCATGCTGCCCAATGACGAACAACTGCAAATCAGCGACGCGGCCCGGCAATTTGCCCAGGAACGGCTCAAACCGTTTGCCGCCGAGTGGGACCGCGAACATCGCTTTCCCAAGGAAGCCATCGGCGAGATGGCCGAACTGGGCTTTTTCGGCATGCTGGTGCCGGAACAGTGGGGCGGTTGCGACACGGGTTATCTGGCCTACGCCATGGCCCTGGAAGAAATCGCCGCCGGTGACGGCGCCTGCTCCACCATCATGAGCGTGCACAACTCGGTGGGCTGTGTGCCTATCCTGACCTTCGGCAATGATCAGCAGAAGGAGCAATTCCTCACCCCCCTCGCCAGCGGCGCCATGCTCGGTGCTTTTGCGCTGACCGAACCGCAAGCCGGTTCGGATGCCAGCGGCCTGAAAACCCGCGCACGCCTTGAAGGCGACCATTACGTGCTCAACGGCTGCAAACAGTTCATCACCTCCGGGCAAAACGCAGGGGTGGTGATTGTGTTTGCCGTCACCGACCCGGCAGCGGGCAAGCGTGGCATCAGTGCGTTTATCGTGCCCACCGATTCGCCGGGCTACAGCGTGGCCCGTATCGAGGACAAGCTCGGCCAGCATGCCTCCGATACCTGCCAGATCCTGTTCGAGGATGTGAAGGTGCCGGTGGCTAACCGTCTTGGGCAGGAGGGCGAAGGCTACAGGATCGCCCTGGCCAACCTTGAAGGCGGTCGCGTCGGCATCGCCTCCCAGTCGGTGGGCATGGCCCGCGCCGCCTTTGAGGCGGCGCGCGATTATGCCCGGGAGCGCGAAAGCTTCGGCAAGCCAATCATTGAACACCAGGCCGTGGCTTTTCGCCTGGCGGACATGGCCACGCAAATCGCCGTAGCGCGGCAGATGGTGCATTACGCCGCCGCCCTGCGTGACAGTGGCAAACCAGCGCTGGTGGAGGCCTCGATGGCCAAGCTGTTCGCCTCGGAAATGGCTGAGAAAGTCTGTTCCGCAGCCTTGCAAACCCTCGGCGGTTACGGTTACCTGAGCGACTTCCCCCTGGAGCGGATCTACCGCGATGTGCGGGTCTGCCAGATTTACGAAGGCACCAGCGATATCCAACGCATGGTCATCTCACGCAATCTCTAAGGAGCCGATACATGAGTTACGAAACCATTTTGCTCGAAATCCAGGGCCGCGTCGGGCTGATTACCCTCAACCGTCCGCACGCCCTGAACGCCCTGAATGCGCAATTGGTCAGCGAGTTGAACCAGGCGCTGGATGGCCTGGAAGCCAACCCGGAAATCGGCTGCATCGTATTGACCGGCTCGAAAAAAGCTTTCGCCGCCGGCGCCGACATCAAGGAAATGGCCGAGCTGACCTACCCGCAGATCTACCTCGACGATTTGTTCAGCGACAGCGATCGCGTGGCCAACCGCCGCAAGCCGATCATCGCCGCCGTCAACGGCTTCGCCCTGGGCGGCGGTTGCGAACTGGCGCTGATGTGCGATTTCATCCTGGCCGGTGACGGCGCCAAGTTCGGCCAGCCGGAAATCAACCTCGGCGTGCTGCCGGGCATGGGCGGCACCCAGCGCCTGACCCGCGCGGTGGGCAAGGCAAAAGCCATGGAAATGTGCCTGACCGGGCGTTTTATCGATGCGGTGGAAGCCGAGCGCTGCGGGATCGTGGCGCGCATCGTGCCGGCCGATGAACTGCTGGACGAGGCACTGAAAGTCGCCACGCTGATTGCCGGCAAGTCGGTGCCGATCAGCATGATGGTCAAGGAAAGCGTGAACCGTGCGTTTGAAGTGAGCCTGTCCGAAGGCGTGCGCTTTGAGCGCCGAGTGTTCCATGCGGCGTTCGCGACGCAGGATCAGAAGGAAGGCATGGCGGCGTTTGTGGCCAAGCGTGCACCGGAGTTCAAGGATAAGTAAGCGATCCTTCAAGCACTGAAGATCAAATGTGGGAGGGGGCAAGCCCCTCCCACATTGGTTGTGTAGTGTGTCAGTTAGAGTTGGTAGTGCTTGAGCTCTCTGGCAATCACCATCCGCTGGATCTCGCTGGTCCCTTCGTAAATCTGCGTGATCCGCGCATCCCGGTAGTAACGCTCCACCGGGTAATCCTCCAGGTATCCGTAGCCGCCATGGATCTGCATCGCACTCGAGCAGACTTTCTCGGCCATTTCCGACGCAAACAGCTTGGCCTGGGACGCTTCCGATAGGCAGGGCTTGCCGGCACTGCGCAGGCGCGCCGCGTGCAGGATCAGTAAACGGGCAGCGTTCAGGCGGGTTTGCATATCCGCCAGCAGGTTCGCCACGCTTTGGTGCTCGATGATCGGCTTGTCGAACTGCACCCGGTCGCGGGCATAGGCCAGCGCCGCCTCAAAGGCCGCACGGGCGATGCCCAGCGCCTGGGCGGCAATGCCGATGCGGCCGCCTTCGAGGTTGGACAGGGCGATGGCCAGGCCTTTGCCGCGCTCGCCGAGCAGGTTGGCCTCGGGCACGCTGCATTGGTTGAGGGTGACGGCGCAGGTATCCGAGGCCCGAATACCCATCTTGTGTTCGGTGCGATCGACTACAAACCCTGGGGTGTCGGTGGGGACCAGGAACGCGGAAATACCTTTCTTGCCCAGGTCCGGGTCGGTCACGGCAAATACAATCGCCAACTTGGCGCGCTTGCCGTTACTGACGAACTGCTTGGCGCCATTGATCACCCATTGGCCATCGCGCAGTTCGGCCCGGGTGCGCAGGTTGTGGGCCTCGGAGCCGGCCTGCGGTTCGGTCAGGCAGAAGCAGCCAATCGCCTGGCCACTGGCGAGGTCGGCCAGCCAGGTTTGTTTCTGTGCATCTGTGCCGTAGTTGAGGATTGGCCCGCAACCCACTGAATTATGGATACTCATCAACGCACCGGTGGCGCCATCACCGGCAGAAATCTCTTCCACCGCCAGGGCATACGCCACGTAGTCAACATAAGTGCCGCCCCATTCTTCCGGCACTACCATGCCCAACAGGCCCAGCTCGCCCATCTTCGCCACCAGGGCGTCGTCGATCCAGCCGGCTTTCTCCCAGGCTTGGGCATGGGGGGCAATTTCGCCGCGGGCGAAGTCGCGTGCCATGTCCCGAATCATTACCTGTTCTTCAGTGTATTCAATGTCTTGCATGGCTTATTTCGCAACCTGCTCGAAGTGGTGGAAGAAGCTGTCGACATGGCTTTTGTCCAGCCCATGGAGCGTCGGCGGGTTCCAGCGAGGGTTCTTGTCCTTGTCGATGATCAGCGCACGGACCCCTTCGATCAGGTCGCCGCGTTCGAACCATTGGCGGTCGAGGTGCAGTTCCAGGGCAAAGCACTGCTCCAACGGCAAGCGCCGGCCGCGTCGCAGCATTTCCAGGGTCACGGCCATGGCCAGGGGCGAGCGGGTGCGCATCAGGTGGACGGTGTTCAATGCCCATTCATGGCTGTCGGCGACCGTAACTTCCTGGAGTTGCTCGACGATGCTCGGAATGTCCGGCAGGCCGAAGAAGTGGTCGATAGCCGGGCGCAATGCGGCCAACGGCGGGTCGGGCAGCCGCTGCACGGCGAGCTTGGACAGCACGCCTTGCAGGTCCTTGAGAGGCGATTCGTGCCATTGCAGGCTATCGAGCTTCTGGTCGAGGCTGGCCAGCTTGGCGCTGTCCAGGTACCAGTTGGCCAAACCGCAATAGAGGGCGTCTGCCGCGTGGACCTGCACGCCGGTAACGCCGAGGTAAATGCCCAGTTCACCGGGAATACGGGGCAGGAAGTAGCTGCCACCGACATCCGGGAAATAACCGATCGCCACCTCCGGCATCGCCAGGCGGCTACGCTCGGTGACGACACGCAAATCCGCGCCCTGCACCAGGCCCATGCCGCCGCCCAAGACAAACCCGTCCATCAGGGCCAGCACGGGTTTGCGGTAATGATGGATGGCCAGGTCCAACGCGTATTCCTCGACGAAGAACTCTTCGTGCAGGGTGTCGCCGCGTTTGAAACTGTCGTACAGGGAACGGATATCGCCGCCGGCACAGAAGGCCTTTTCGCCCGCACCGCGCAGGACTACGGCATGCACCTGTGGGTCGTCTGACCAGGCCTGCAGTTGTTGCGTCAGGCGGCGGACCATGTCCAGGGTGAGGGCGTTCAAGCCGGAGGGGCGGTTGAGGGTGAGGTGGCCGATATGGTTGCGTACCTCGGCCAGTACGTCTTCCTCAAGGCTATTGGCACTGCTTGCTTCGCTTGAAACCTGAGCAGTCATCTATAACTCCCTGCTTTTATTGTTCTTTATCAAGATGTTCGTGTGCGAACACTCTCGTGATCGTACCAGTGCAAATTTGCACAGTACAACCCGGAATCATGCAGGTCGTTTTTGCATTTATGCAGGGTTCCGGGCCTGGGCTCAGGTCACGCGACTTGCCAGCACTTCGCCAATACTGCGGCGCCGAGCGTGGGTTTCTGCGGCGTGGATCAATTGCTCCAACTCGGTGGGTGCCACATCGTAGAACTGCTCCATCTCGGCCAGTGCCAATTTCAAGTCGGCAGCGGTAATGGCCGGGTCTCGTGCAGCCTTGGGGTCAGGCAGGATAGCCGTTGCAACCTCGGCAGCGCCCTTGGGATAGCGTGTTCGGGTGGCATTGTTGTAGGCCAGCGCGCAGGCCAGCAGGGCACCGGCACCGAGTAGTACAGCACCCAATTCGTGCCAGCCCAGGGCGGCGGAGGCAGGATCGGCCAATACCAGGGTCATGGCCAGGCCGCCGGCGGGCGGATGCAGGCAACGCAGCCAGCACATCAGCACCACGGCCATGCCAGCTGCCAGGCAGGCACCGCCCAGGGTGCGACCAAGGACGCGGGCCACCAGCAACGCCACGACACCGGCGCACAGGTAGCTGCCGATGATCGACCAGGGCTGCGCCAGCGCACCGGACGAAACCGCAAACAACAACACCGCTGAAGCCCCCAACGGACCGAGCAGGTGCAGCGCCACCTCCATGCCGAAGACCTGGGCGCAGAGCCATACACTGAATAATGTACCCAAGGCCATGCCAATCGCGGCACGGCTCCATTCGGCGGGGCGGGTATTGATAGCAGCGGGAAACCAGCGAGCGAGCATTGAAAAGAAATCCATAAACGGCGGGCAAAAAAAAGGCTTGTCTGGTTGCCCGGAAAAGCCCTTTGAAAGTTCCTGCATTCGGGGGAGGAACACTGCGCAGTGTGCCGTGCCAGATAGGTCAGCGCCAATGCATATTAATGAGGGTTAAATACAAAAATAATGAATTTATTACGAAGTGACAGCAGGATTGAGCTTGCCCAGTACGCGATTATCGGTTTCTTCATTGAACAAGTGCTTTTGCAGGTTTTCCTGCAGCCCTGGCTCGCCGGCCAAGGGACCTTTGAGTGCCACCAGGGCATTGCGCAGCCACATCAGCCGATCCAGCGGCGGAACGGACAGGTAGCCGATATGCACTTCATCACGGGCCAGGGAAGTTGGGGTATCCGGTAAACGGTCATTTGGCACGGTTTGTCCTCTCACGAAGTGAGCCGCGGTGCTGGCTGCGGCTCATAGCGTCCTTGTTGTTATCCATGGCCTGTGGCGGTAGACAGTTACCGCACGTGGCCATCGAGTTTACAGTTGGGTTTCAGACGCGGGAAAGTGAAATGACACCAGCCATTACGCATAGCTTCGTAGGATCTTTCTGCGTCGCAACTCAAGGTTGAGTGGCTCTGGCCAGGTACAGCAGGACATAGGGGTTTCGGTCGAACTCGCCGGTCAACGTTGGTGTGATAGAGGCAAATCGCGGGTCTTTGAGCCCTTCGAAATCCTCCTGGCTCATCACCAGCCATGCCGGCCCTCGTAACGGCGCCAGGTCAGATGCTTGTCGGGTAAACAACGGCACCTGATCGCAGTCGAGGTTAACCATGAATTTGATCGCCTTGGCGTCTTTGCCCAAGCCGTGCAATACCACCGGGGCGCGCTCTTGCTGGACCTGCTCATGCACTTGGAGCGTAAAGGTGCGGGTGTCGTAGATGCTGCGTTCGAGCGGTTCGACCACTGCTATATACGTTGCCCACACCGCAAGGACGGCGGCAAGTGCCGGCCCCAACGGCCGTAGACGAGCCCTGAACAACGCCAGCAATGCCAAGGCTTGCAACAGCCCGAGCACGGCAAACACCGGCCCCAGCTGGCTCAACTGCTCCGGATAACGTGGCCGCGCGAAGACCAGCCCAACGATCAGCAGGCCTGGCAGCAGTGTCCAGACACCCAGCATCAGCCCGCGCAGCCATGCAAACAGACGACCTTCAACGACCTGGAACGGGTACGCCGCAATGATCGCCGCCATCGGCAACATCGCCAGCACATAGCGGGCCTTCTTTGCCTGGGGAATCGACAGGCCCAGCATCACCAGAAAGCCAGCGGCAGCGCAGTACAGCACCAGTTGCAACGCGGGCGTCGGTACGCGTCGCCGACCGACCGCGACCGCCAGCAGCACCAGCAGTGCCACGGGATAGGCGAGGGCGTAATTACCCAGCGAGCTGGTGAAGTAGTACAACGCGCCGCTGGAGCCTTCACTGCCGTCCATCCGCCCCAGGAACTGCATGCGGATCACATCCTGCATGAAGCTCTCGCCGCCACTGAGCTTGGCCATCAGCAGCAGCAGGCCGACACAGGCCACCAGCAGCGCCAGTGCCAGCAGGCCGAAACTGAACAGTTGGCGCCATTGTCGGTTGATCAGGTAGTAGCTGCACAGCACGCCCGTAGGAATCACCAGCCCGATAGGCCCACGAATCGCAAAGCCAAGGATCAGCAGCAGGTACAGCCAGTGCAGGCGTTTACCCCCGCCGAAATGGTCATGGGCATAACCGAGGTAGAACACCGCCAAGGCGATGGCCGCGAGCATCTGGTCGAGGGACACCGCGCGGGTTTCACTGATGAAGGTACTGCTCAGCAACAGCAGCGCGAGGCTCAGCAGCCCCCAACGCTGGGAGTAGGGCGCCGTCAGGCGATACACCAGGGTGACGATCACTGCCGAAGCCATGGCCGTCGGCAGCCAGGCCGTGAGGCTGGTGACCTGGCCCAGGGGCAGCGACAACAGCCAGGTCATCAGCGTTGAGGTGGCGAGGTAATCAGCATACGGCTGCCCGTACGTGGTGGGGAAAAAGCCCGGCCCATGGCGCAGCATCTCCTGGGCAAACACCACGAAGCGTGAGTCGAAACCGATAATCGCCTGGTGCCAACTGCCGGCGATAAACAACAACAGCGCCAGCAATCCCAGGCCGAGGGATTGGCGGCGGATCGTTGGGCTGAGCAGGGACGACTGAGCTTTGTTCACGTATCAGGCTTCCACGACCTGCGGCACCCACTGCTGCTGGGGAATCGGCAACTGGCAGGAATCGCCACGGCCAATCGGGTAGTACTGGAAGCCTTTGCGCGCCAGGCGTTCACCGTCGTACAGGTTGCGGCCGTCGAAGATCACCGGGGTTTTCAGGCGCTGGTGGATCAGGTCGAAGTCCGGCGCCTTGAACTGCTGCCATTCGGTGCAGACGATCAGCGCATCGGCGCCGACCAACGTGGACTCCGGCGTGCCCATCAGCATCAGCCGTTGCTCGTCACCGTAGAGGCGCTGGGTTTCCTGCATGGCCTCCGGATCGAACGCCCGGACGTTGGCGCCGGCAGCCCACAGGGCTTCCATCAGCACGCGGCTGGGCGCATCGCGCATGTCGTCGGTGTTGGGCTTGAACGCCAGGCCCCAGAGGGCAAAGGTCTTGCCGCGCAGGTTGCCCTGGAAGAACGCATTGATGCGGTCGAACAGCTTGCTCTTCTGGCGCTGGTTGATGGCTTCCACGGCTTCCAGCAGGTCGCTGGAACAGTTGGCCTGCTTGGCGCTGTGGATCAAGGCGCGCATGTCCTTGGGGAAGCACGAGCCGCCGTAGCCGCAGCCAGGGTAGATAAAGTGGTAGCCGATGCGTGAGTCGGCGCCGATGCCCAGGCGCACGGCCTCGATGTCGGCGCCCAGGTGTTCGGCCAGCTCGGCGATCTGGTTGATAAAGCTGATCTTGGTGGCCAGCATGCAGTTGGCGGCGTATTTGGTCAGCTCGGCGCTGCGCAGGTCCATGAAGATGATGCGGTCATGGTTGCGGTTGAACGGCGCGTACAGGTCACGCATCACGTCGCGCACTTCTTCGCGCTCGCAACCGATGATGATGCGGTCCGGACGGCGGCAGTCGGAAACGGCAGAGCCTTCCTTGAGGAATTCCGGGTTGGAGACGATATCGAACTCCAGGTGCCGACCGGCCAGGTGCAGGACTTTTTCGATATGGGCGCGCAGGGTATCGCCGGTACCCACGGGCACGGTGGATTTCTCCACCAGGATCACCGGTTCGATACGGTGGCGGGCCACCGCATCGCCCACCGACAACACGTACTTGAGGTCCGCCGAGCCGTCTTCATCCGACGGCGTGCCCACCGCGATAAACAGCACTTCGCCGTGTTCGACGGCGAGTTTTTCATCGAAGGTGAAGTGCAGCCGCCCGCTTTCCAGGTTTTCCTTAACCATGGCCGCCAGTCCCGGCTCGAAGATGCTCACATGGCCTTGCTGCAGGAGCTTGACCTTGTTCTGATCGACGTCCATGCAGATGACATCGTGACCGACTTCGGCTAATACGGTGGCCTGTACCAGACCGACGTAACCACTACCAAATACACTGATTTTCATGGGGCATTCCTGGCGCTTGCAGCGCTAGCACGGCGAGAGTTAATGACCAGCACACCGAGGATGACCAAGGCCACCCCCAGGGTTTTCGAGAGGGAAAAATGTTCGTTGAACACCGGCAGGCTGGCGGCCAGCAGGTACACCAGCGCGTAGCTGATGCTCAGCAGCGAATAGGCGCGGCCCAGGGGCAGGTGTTTGAGGGCGCCGAGCCAGCAGAGCATCGACAGCGCGTAGGCCAGGATCGCCAGGCTCACCACCCCCAACGCCCCGAAGTCGATGGCGTTGCTGTTGAATGCCGTCAGCCATTCGGCGGGCAAGGGCAGGCGCGTCATGCTCCAGCGCATGCCCAATTGGGCGGCGCTGACCAGGCCAACGCTGCCCAGGGCCAGGGCGAAACCACGAATGCGGCTCATACCTGGCGCCCCAACAGCACCACACCGGCAATCACCAGCGCCACGCCCAGCCAATGCCGTGTGTCGATGGTTTCCTTGAACACGAAGCGCGCCACCAGCGTGACCAGAACAAAATTGAGGCTGAGCATCGGGTAGGCGATGCCGACTTCCAGACGCTGCAACACCAGCAACCACACCAGCAAACCAAAACCCAGGCACAGCAGGGCAGACCACAACCACGGCGAGCGCAGTTTCAGCGTCCAATCGTCGGGCTGGTCGCGCCAGCCTTCCACGGCGAATTTCTGCGAGACCTGGCCCATGCATGTCAGCAGGCAGGCCGCCAAGAACAGGAGCAGTGTGATCATGGCGCAACCTGCGGGAACACCAGGATCACGATATTGCCTTGCTCGTAGCGCTTGCCGTCTTTGGGCAGCAACGCCACTTCGGCGATTTCGTCGTCACCCTTGACGCGCATCACCACACCGACCGCGCCGTGTTTGCGCGCGTCGCTCATCCATTGCTGGACCTGCGTGGTGTCGACCTTGTGATGGGCCGCATCGTCGAAGGCCAAGCCATATTTCACTTCGCCGATGGTGTTATAGAGGGTCACGTCCGGGCGCTTGACGCGCCACGCCAGGGCGGAGGCCGCGCCCAGGTCGTTGCTCAGCAACGCGGTGGTCTGGCTCAGTTCCTGGAGGTGATCGATGATGAACTGGTCCGGGTTCTTGTTATAAACCACCGAATGGGGCAATGCGGCCGGGACCAACGCCACCATCAACCAACTGCCGATCACCGGCGCGGCCCACAGTTTCAAAGGCCGTGCGGCCTGCAGCAGGTTGACGAGGATCCAGCCAAACAGGAAGGCAAACACCAGTACCAGGCTGAGGGTTTCACTGCCGTGCTCATACACCGGTTTTTTCAGTTGGAACCAGGTCAGTGCGAGCAATGCCACGACACCGATGATCAGGTTCAGCCCGCCGTTGACCCGCAACGCACGGTCACGGCCCTCGGCCAATTTGGCGGACAACGCAGACCCCATCAGCAACGCCAGCGGCAGCAGGCACGGCATGATGTAGGAGGGCAACTTGCCTTTGGCCAGACTGAAGAAGGCCAGGGGCATCAACAACCACAGCAGCAGAAACGCGGTGGCAGGCAAGCGCTTTTGCTGCCACGCCTGCTTGAAGGTGGACGGCAGCAGGGCGACCCATGGCAACGAAAACGCGACCAGCAGCGGCAGGTAATACCAGAACGGCTCGGCGTGCTGTGCATCCTCGCCGGCAAAACGCTGGATGTGCTCGTGCCAGAAGAAGAAGTTCCAGTAGTCCGGCTCTTGCAGGTGCACGGTCAGGGCCCAGGGCAGGCTTACGACAATGGCGACGACCACGGCGACCAGGCCGTAACCGAGCAGTTCGCGAAAGCGCTTCTGCCAGATCGCGTAGGGCAGGGCAATCAGCACCGGCAACAGCCACGCCAGGAAGCCCTTGGTCATAAATCCCATGCCACAGGCCAAACCGAGCAGCGCCCAGGCTCCCAGGCGGCCGTTGCGGGTGGTGCTGTCGAAGCAGAACCACAGGGCAACGCCGGTCAGGTTGACCCAGAACGTGAACTGTGGATCGAGGTTGGCATAGCCGCCCAGTGCCGCCACGCTGACAAAACTCATGTACAGCACGGTGCTGACCAGGCTCTTTTGCGGGTCATTCCACAGCCGGCGGGACACCAGGTACACCAGCAGGATGCTCAAGCCGGTGCTCAACGCCGAGGCGAAGCGTACACCAAACAGGTTCTGCCCGAAGATCGCCTGGCCCAGCGCGATCATCCAGTACCCTGCAGCGGGTTTTTCGAAGTAGCGAATCCCCATGAAGTGCGGCGACGCCCACTTGCCGGTCAGCAGCATTTCCTGGCTGATCTGCGCGTAGCGGGTTTCATCCGGAATCCACAGGCCGTGGGTGGCCAGCGGCAGCAAATAGAACGCGCCGAATGCCAACAGGAGCAGGGGCAACGCCCAGCGCCGGATCATGCCTGCTGCACTCCGAGCCAACCCTCACGGCCGCTCAATGCGCCGCGCACCAGGTGTTGCCGGGGCAGGGTGGTCAGGTCCGCAGGCAACAAGTCGCCCAGGGGTTTGAAATCGATGCCGCGCTGCCCTGCCTGGGCGAGCAACTGGCGAAAATCATTGGCCATCAGAATCCCTTCTACTTCTGCGTGGATCGTGTAGACGTTGAGCTTCGACTCGGCAAACCGGTCAAGAATGAAACCGTTGAAGTCTTTGGCGGCCACCACCGGCCCGACGACTTCGTCGAAGGTCGGCAGGTCCACCGGAATTTGTGGCGTACCCGCGCTGCCATCGGCCAATGTCGGCCGAAACAGGCTGGTACCCCGGCAATCGCTGTTGTAGCGAAAGTTGAACCTTTGCTTGGCTTGCACCACACGCTCATCGGCACGCCACCCGGCGGCCGCGGAACAGTCGATGCGTTCGCCGAGGATGTCGCTCAAGGTCTCCACGCCGCGTCGAATCTGCTCCACCAGCTGTGCATCGCTCCAACGCCCGGTGTTGGCCTGCCAGCCGTGGTGATCCCAGGCGTGCAGGCCGACTTCATGCCCCGCTGCCTTGGCCTGGCGCATCAAGTGCCCCAGGTCACGGCCGATGGGCTTGCCTGGCCAGGCGGTGCCGGCCAGCAGGATGTCCCAGCCGTACAGGCCGGCAGCATTGGAACGCAGCATTTTCCACAGGAACTGCGGGCGGATCAGGCGCCACAAGTGGCGCCCCATATTGTCCGGCCCGACACTGAAGAAGAACGTCGCTTTTACCCCGGCCTCATCCAGGGATTCGAGCAACCGCGGCACACCTTCACGGGTGCCGCGGTAGGTGTCGACGTCGATGCGAAGACCTGCCTGCATCAGCGCTTGTCCGCGATTTCGAGCATGGCTTCACGCAGGAAGAAGTCCAGCGTGTTGCCGATGGTTTCGCTCATCTCAACGGTCGGCTCCCAGTTCAGCAGGCGCTTGGCATTTTCGATGCTTGGCTTGCGGTGGGCCACGTCCTGGTAACCGGTGCCGTAGAACGCCTTGCTTTCTACATCGCGGAAACCGGCGAACGGCGGGAAGTTGCTGCGCAGCGGGTGCGCTTCGAACTGACGCAGCAGCTCTTCGCCCAACTGACGGATGCTGGCTTCGTTTTCCGGGTTACCGATGTTGATGATCTGGCCGTTGCAGGCATCGTTGTCGTTGTCGATGATGCGCGCCAGGGCTTCGATACCGTCGGCGATGTCGGTGAAGCAGCGCTTCTGCTCGCCACCGTCGAACAGGCGGATCGGCGTACCTTCCACCAGGTTGAGGATCAACTGGGTGATCGCACGGGAGCTGCCGATACGCGCCGAATCCAGGCGGTCCAGGCGTGGGCCCATCCAGTTGAACGGACGGAACAGGGTGAAGTTCAGGCCCTTGGCGCCGTAGGCCCAGATCACGCGGTCCAGCAGTTGCTTGGAGACCGAGTAGATCCAGCGCTGCTTGTTGACCGGGCCGACCACCAGGTTGGAGGTGTCTTCGTCGAAGTACGGGTCCTGGCACATGCCATAGACTTCGGAGGTCGACGGGAAGATCACGCGCTTGTTGTACTTGACGCAGTAGCGCACCAGCTTGAGGTTTTCTTCGAAATCCAGCTCGAACACGCGCAGCGGGTTACGGGTGTACTCGATGGGTGTGGCGATGGCCACGAGCGGCAGGACCACGTCGCATTTCTTGATGTGGTACTCGATCCACTCGGTGTGGATGCTGATGTCGCCTTCGACGTAATGGAAGTTTGGGTGGCTGCGCAGGCGCTCGATGGCGTCGGAGCCGATGTCCAGGCCGTAGACTTCATAACGGTCGTCACGCAGCAGGCGCTCGGACAGGTGGTTACCGATGAAACCGTTCACACCGAGGATCAGCACGCGGGTACGGCGCGGCTTGCGGCCGGACTCGGCACCGCGCAGCACGGAGCCGTCGACCAGGCCCAGTTCGTTGGCCAGGGACGGACCCGCCAGGTACAGGCCGTTGTCGTTGCGCTGGCCGAACTTGACCACCAGGGAGTCTTCACCGCAGGCGATGCGCAGCGGGTTGACGCTGATCACGCGGCCCGGCGCCAGGCCTTCGTTGCCCTTGACCACTTCGGCTTGCCAGACGATGAGCTGGTGCTCACCGACAGAGCAGAAGGCGCCCGGGTACGGTTGAGTCACCGCACGCACGAGGTTGAACAGTTCTTCAGCCGGTTTTTTCCACTCCAGCTTGCCGTCGGCTGCCGTGCGGCGACCAAAGTAGGTGGCCTGGCTTTCGTCCTGGGCAGTCTCGGGCAGCTTGCCCGCAGCCAGTTGCGGCAGGGCATCGCGCAACAGGCTGGTCGCCGCATCACGCAGCTTGGCATGCAGGGTCAGGCCGGTGTCGGTGCGCTCGATCACGACTTTTTGCTGGACCAGGATCGCGCCGGCATCGGCACGCTTGACCATGCGGTGCAGGGTCACGCCGGTTTCGGTTTCGCCGTTGACCAGCACCCAGTTGGCCGGTGCGCGGCCACGGTATTTAGGCAGCAGCGAGCCGTGCAGGTTGAACGCGCCTTTGCTGGCGGTGGCCAACAGCGGCTCGCTCAACAGGTTGCGGTAGTAGAAAGAGAAGATGTATTCCGGGTTCAGCTTGGCAATGCGTTCGATCCACAGCGGGTGGTTGGCATCTTCCGGCGCATGTACCGGGATGCCGTTGCGCGCGCACAGCTGGGCGACGGAACCGTAGAAATTGTTTTCCTTGGGGTCATCGGCATGGGTGAACACGGCGGCAATGTCGTAGCCGGCAGTCAGCAGGGCTTCAATGCCCGCACAGCCAATATCGTGGTAAGCGAAGACAACGGCTTTTGAATTCATGACGAAACCTGATCGGAAGGAGAAGTAGCGGTGGAATGGGAGGACACCAGGCCGTCAACGACGACCACGGGTGCCGGTGCTGCCGGTTGGTTGCGCAGCACTTTTTCAATAAAGAAACGTGGGCGGGCGCGGACATCGCTGTACATGCGGCCCAGGTATTCACCCAGCAGGCCCATGCCGATGAACTGGCCGCCGGTGAACACGAACAGCACCGCGAACAGCACGAACATGCCGTCGCCGGCCCATTCAGCACCGAAGGCCAGGCGCAGGATGATCAGTGCAAAGGCGAACAGCATGCCCAAGGCCGCCAGGCTGAAGCCGACGATGGACAGCAGGCGCAGCGGGGTGGTGGTCATGCAGGTCAGCAGGTCGAACATCAGGCTGATCAGGCGCATGGCGCTGTATTTGGACTCGCCGTGTTCACGCTCGGCGTGGTGCACAAGGATCTCGGTGGTGTGGCGGGCAAAGCCGTTGGCCAGGATCGGGATAAAGGTGCTGCGCTCACGGCAGGCGAGCATGGCGTCGACGATCGTGCGGCGGTAAGCGCGCAGCATGCAGCCGTAGTCGGTCATGGCCACGCCAGTGGAGCGTTGCACGGCGAGGTTGATCAGGCGCGAAGGCCAGCGGCGAAAGGCCGAGTCCTGGCGATTGTTACGCACGGTGGCGACCACGTCGTAGCCCAGGGCCGCTTGCTCCACCAGGCGCGGGATTTCTTCGGGCGGGTTCTGCAGGTCGGCATCGAGGGTAATCACCACTTCGCCCCGGCACTGCTCGAAACCGGCCATGATCGCCGCATGCTGCCCGTAGTTGCGATTGAGGATCACCGCCACCACGTTGCTGCCGTCTTCAGCGGCGGCGTCTTCGAGCAATTGGGCGGAGTTGTCGCGGCTACCGTCATCCACCAGGATGATTTCGTATTCGTAGGCCAGTTGCTTGCAGGCGGCGGTGGTGCGGCGCAGCAGTTCAGGCAGGCTTTCTTGTTCGTTGTAGACCGGGATAACGATCGACACGCAATGAATAGGGTAGGGTTTCAAAGATTCATGACCTCGGGGTTAGAGCAACTTGGAGCGTGAAAGCGGTAGTAATCATTGGGCGAACACCTGGCCCGCTGGTAAAAAAACGGCGCTAAAGATGAAGCGTAATCAACAGGTTAGCGGGTGTTGTGTGACTCGCTCTGAAGGTTCACGTTCAAGATTAAGCGCAAAAATGTGCAACAGATATGAAAGGCAGATGAAAAACTCGTTTATTTGACAGGTAGACAGCTAGTGTTCAGCTACTTAATTAAGGCGATAAAGGCGTTATAAATTGGGCGAAACACGAACGGTTTGTATGTCGTGGGCCGGACTTGCCGAATACCGGCCGCCGTATCGCCCCGTGCGACTGCCTGCTGTGCATTTATATTGAAGAATCTTCTCTGCAATGCGCCTCAAGTGCCGGTAAAGTAAGCCATCTCTTGCCAGGGTACTCGGATGAATAGCGTGCAGCGTGTAGGCGGCCAATGGCGGCCCGTCTTGATGGGATTGTTGATGACGGTAGCGTGCGTCCCCACCGGACGGGCAGATGACGGCGTGGCACTCACCACCCTCGCTCAAGTGCCTGAGGGCGTTGAAGTACGCGGCAGGCAGGTCGCCGCCTATACCTGGGATGACCACCAGGGCAAGAACCTGCTGGTGCTCGCTGAGCAAGTCAGTGAGCGTGAGGACGATGGTACCCAATCGGCATTTGTCTACGCGGCGCAATACCTGATCGACGGCGACCGCCCCAAGCGCATGTGGATGCTCTACGACGACGTACAGCATTGCGAATTCGATGCGGCGCTGCACTTCGACATGGCGGCGACCAAGGTCACCGACCTCAGCGGTGATGGTATCACCCAGGCCACCGTGGGTTATTCGCGCACCTGCACCAGCGATGTCAGCCCCAATGAATTCAAGCTGATCATGCATGTCGGCAAGTCGCAGAAATATCGCCTGCGCGGTGTCGACCGGGTGGGCGCGGCCTGGTGGGATGAAGAGGCCGGTGCGCTGCGTGGCATGCCGCTGCCCAAGGATTGCAGTGTGGCCGGGCAGCAGGCGCTGGTCAGCCAATACAAGGAGCAGGGCACCGAGTTGCCATTGCCGGGCTGCTATGACAACGAGAAGGACTTCGCCAAGGCGCCGGAGGCTTACCTGACCTTTATGCGCCAGCACTGGTTCGCGCTGATGCAGAAGCAGGACACCGAATGGAACCAGACCCAGACCCAGTCGCAGGCACGGACGGAGGATGACGACACGGCCCCGTGATTTTGTGCCAGGACCCCCTCCTGGGTTAGACTCGGTCTTCGCCAATTCACTAAATACCTCGATTAAACAATGGCTTGTTTGAGGTATTTAATCCAAAGGCTGATCTACCTTGACTGAGTCTATCCGCAACCCACTGACCCTCTACCTCACTCGCCTGGCCCCCTCCAGCCAACTGACCATGCGCTATGTGCTGCAGGATGCCGCCGACCGCCTGGGCTACGAGGACATCAACCTCGAAGACATCGACTGGCATCTGCTGCAACCCGAACACGTCATTGCCCTGGTCGCTGCTTTGCGCGAAGACGGCTACGCGCCGAATACCTCGTCGCTGTATGTGAATGCGGTGCGCGGGGTGATGAACGAGGCCTGGCGCATGAGCCTGATCAGCCAGGAACACCTGTTGAAAATGCGCACGGTCAAGGCCACGCCCGGCACTCGCCTGGGCCAGGGCCGTAATCTGCGGCGCACGTTGATCCGGGAAATGATGGAAGTCTGCGCCGCTGACCCGCGTCCCCAGGGCCTGCGGGATGCAGCGGTGATCGGCATCCTGTATGGCTCGGGAATGCGCAAATCGGAGTCGGTCAACCTCGACCTGGCGCAGATTAACTTCGCTGAGCGCAGCTTGCGGGTGATTGGCAAGGGCAATAAGGAACTGGTCAAGTATGCGCCGGGCTGGGCTTTCGCCAAGTTGCAGGCATGGTTGGCCTTCAGGCGCGAGCAGCTCAAGGATGGCGAGCAGGACGATAGCTTCCTGTTCAACCGCATACGCCGGGGCAGTCATATCACCCGCGAACGTATCACCAAGCACGCGATTTACTACATCGCCCGCCAACGCGGTGAGCAGGTGGGGGTGAAGATCATGCCCCACGATTTCCGCCGCTCGTTCATCACGCGGGTGATCGAGGAGCATGACCTGTCGATTGCACAAAAGCTGGCGCATCACACCAATATCCAGACCACCGCCAGCTATGACGTGCGTGACGACAACGAGCGGCGGCGGGCGGTGGATCGGTTCGATTTGTAGGCGATCAGCGCCGTTTTACGTAGCGCTCGCCACACAACTATTGATAAGAGGGGCCGGCTTAGAGAATGGGTTTGCCACCGGTGACCGCATAGCGCGAACCCGAGATGTAGCTGGCCTCATCCGATGCCAGCAGCACATAAATCGGCGCCACTTCCACCGGTTGGCCGGGGCGGCCCAATGGGGTTTCGCTGCCGAAGTTCTGCACGTCTTCATCGGTCATGGTCGCCACGATCAACGGCGTCCAGATCGGGCCGGGCGCGACGCTGTTGACGCGGATGCCCTTGCTGCCGAGTAATTGCGCCAAGCCACCGGTGAAGTTGGCGATTGCGCCCTTGGTGGCGGCATAGGCCAGCAGGGTCGGCTTGGGCATGTCGGAGTTGACCGAGCTGGTGTTGATGATCGAACTGCCGGCCTTCATATGCGGCAGCGCAGCCTTGCAGATGCGAAACATCGCGGTGATGTTGATATCGAAGGTCTTGACCCATTCCTCATCCTCGATCTCTTCGAGCGTCTCGTGGGTCATCTGGAACGCAGCGTTATTCACCAATACATCGATGCGCCCGAATTGTTCCACAGTTTTGTCGACCAGCGCCTGGCAGGTGGCTTTTTGCGCGATATCGCCGGGCAGCAAAAGGCATTGACGACCAGCTTCTTCAACCCAGCGTGCGGTTTCCCTGGCGTCTTCGTGTTCGTCCAAATAGGCGATGGCGACGTCAGCACCTTCACGGGCAAAGGCGATGGCCACCGCGCGGCCGATGCCGCTGTCGGCACCGGTGATCAAGGCGATTTTGTTGGCCAACCGGCCGGAGCCCTTGTAACTCTGTTCCCCGCAGTCCGGGTACGGGTCCATTTTGCGCTGGGTACCGGGCACGTTTTGCGCTTGAGGGGCAAAGGGTGGGCGTGGGTAGTCAGTCATTTCCAATCTCCATAGGTTTCGAGCGGTGCTATGGGATTAGTAGTTTCATGGCCGGCGATAGTTGTAATGGATGCCGGCCAGGCCCGACGAGTGGTACCGCTCAGGAGGAGGGCGGGGCGCTCGCCAAGTGCGCCGGCAGACGGCGCAAGGTCCAGAGGACGGTGAGCATCGCCGCCACGGCACACAACGCGATGCCTGTCAGCATCGGCGCCGGTGTATGGTCGGCAAACACCCCGACCAGCGTCATCGACACTGCGGCGGTAATCATCTGGATCGCCCCCAGCAGGGCCGAGGCGGAGCCCGCCACTGCGCCGTGATCCTCCAGCGACAGCACCCCGGCCGCCGGCAACAGCAGGCCGAGAAAACCGAAGCCGATAAACAGCAGCGCCATCATCCAGGGCAGGCTATCGACCCAAAGCGTGGTGGCCGCCAGCACGATCATGACAGCGGCCACCGCCGTTACCGACCAGCGAATCAGCGGCGCCAGGCCGAAGCGGGCGCTCAGGCGAGCGGTGAGTTGGCTCATGGCGAAGAACGACGCAGCGTTCAGCGCAAAACACAGGCTGAATTGCGTCGGTGTCAGGCCGAAGTATTCGATATATACGAACGGCGCACTGCCAATAAACACAAAGAAGGTGGCCAGGCCAAAACCGCATACCACTGACAAACCGATAAAAACCGGATCGCGCAGCAACGCACCGTAGCTGGCGAACGCCGTGCCCAGGGTCTTGCCCAAACGCCGTTCGGCCGGGTGGGTTTCAGGCAGTTGCACGATGGTCATGACCAGGCACGCGACGGAAACCACCGCCAGCACGGCAAACACTTCACGCCAACTCCAGATAGAGATAACCAGGCTGCCGGCCAGCGGCGCGAGAATCGGCGAAACACTCATCACCAGCATCAGCAAGGCCATCAGCCGCGCGGCTTCATGGCCGGTGTACAGGTCACGCACAATCGCGCGGGGAATCACCATCCCGGCACACGCACCGAACGCCTGCACGGCACGAAAGCCGATCAGCACTTCAATGGTGGGCGCCAGCGCGCAGCCGACGCTGCCCACCGCAAAGATCAGCAGCCCGGCGTAAATCGGCGGCTTGCGCCCGAACACATCACTGATCGGCCCGTAGAACAGCTGGCACACGCCGATGATCATGAAGAACACTGTCAGGCTCATCTGCACCGCCGCCGGCGATGCCTGCAGGCTGGCGCCCAGGGTTGGCAGGGCGGGCAGGTAGATGTCGATGGCGAATGGGCCGACGGCGGTGATCAACCCGAGCAGCAGGGCGAGGTGGGCGATACTTCGGGACATGGGCAGTTTCCGGCAGCGCAAAAGTCGATCAGCTTAAGGGATCCGCGCAGATCCGCAAACTTAGGCTTCACTAACAGGGATTGATGCCGATAACGGTAAGAACGTTGCTTCGACGGTTGGGTATGGGGATGTCAGCATGACGATCAAATTACGCTTGATACTATTGATTGCCACCGGGTTGCTCGCGGCCCTGGTCATGAGCCTGGCCGGCTACCTGGGAAACGTCCGTATGAGCGAGGCCGTACAGGATAGCGAGGTGAGCATGACGGTCCTGCGCAACCATATGGAAGCCGACATGATGCACGACGCCCTGCGCGCCGACGTGTTTTCCTCCATGCTCGTGGGATTGGGGAAAAGCATCAGCAGCAAGGACGAGGTCAACACTTCGTTGAAGGAACACGCCGAGCACTTCCGAGAAGTACTGGGGGACAACCTTAAGCTGCCGCTGGAGGCCACGATCAAGACCAGCCTGGAAAAAATCAGACCCAGCCTGGACACCTACATCAGCGCCGCGGAGCGCATCGTCACGTTGGCCCTGGACAATCCTGAAGCCGCTCGCGGGGAACTGGACACCTTCAACAAGGCGTTTTCCCAGCTGGAAGATCAAATGGCGGCCTTGAGCGAGCTGATCGAAAGCAATACCCATCTGACCAGCACCAGTACACGGCAGACCATCAGTCACGCCAATTTAACCTTGGCCGCCGTGCTGATCGCCAGCCTGTTACTGCTGCTGGCGCAGGGGCGCTGGGTCATCTTGAGCATCATGGGGCCGCTGCAGGCTGCCAGCCGCATCGCCGCGAGTATCGCCCGTGGCAACTTGAGCGAGCCGATCGTCGAACCCAAGCGCAAGGACGAAGCCAGTTCGTTGATCCGCAACCTCGCCATCATGCAGCGGGATTTGCGCGGCATGATCGAAGTGGTGCGCAGTAATGCCCATGGCGTCAATGGCATGAGCGAACGCTTGAGCCAGGGCTGCCATGAAGTCGCTGGCAGCAGTCAGCAGCAAAGCGCGGCCGCCAGCACCATGGCGGCAGCGGCGAGTGAAATGACCGCCAGTATCGAAGAGATTACCCGACATGCCGGGCGTGCCCTGGACATGGCCAACCAGGCTGAAGCCTTGGCCAAGGACGGCGGCCGGGTGATTCACCAGGTGGTGAAGGACATGGACGGCATTGCCCGTTCAGCGCAGCAATCGGCCCAGGTCATTCGTACGCTGGACAAGGAGTCCGAGGCGATCTTCAGCATTATCCAAGTGATCAAGGGCATCGCGGACCAAACCAACCTGTTGGCCCTGAACGCCGCGATTGAGGCCGCCCGCGCCGGCGAACAGGGGCGCGGCTTTGCGGTGGTCGCCGATGAAGTTCGCAGCCTGGCGGGCCGCACCAGCGCCTCGACCCAGGAAATTGCCAACATGGTAGGGCGTATCCAGCAAAACACCCGGGAAGCGGTGACCAGCATGGAGGAGGGCGTCACCCAGGTGGATAAAGGCATGGCGGTGACTGCCGAGGTGGAGCGCGCGATCCGCGATATTCTGCAGGCCACCCTGAATACGACCGAGTTGGTGAACGACATCTCGCGCACCATCGGTGAACAGAGCCTGGCGAGCAACGAGATCTCCCACCAGGTGGAGATGATTGCCGGGATGTCGGAAAACAACAGCCGTGTCATCGGAGAAACCGCCTCGACCACCGATGAGCTGGCCGGGTTGGCCGGCAAGTTGTCGCAGTCCGTGGATCGCTTCAGCTTGTAACGCAGCGCAGACCTGATAACCGCTTAATGGACCGGCCCCCTGTGGGCCGGTTTTTTTTGCCCGTTGCACCGACGCACCCGCAGGACTTATAGATCGGCCGCTGCAAAAAAAGATTGAATATTCACACCTGATGTTATTTAAATAACAAAACAAGAGCGCCACGACCTGCCTGGTCGTGCTGCAACAAGGTGGAACAGCAATGAGCAAGATCGCAGTCATCGGCAGCAATATGGTGGATCTGATCACCTACATCGAGCGCATGCCAGCCCAGGGCGAAACCCTGGAAGCGCCTGGCTTTGCCCTCGGGTGTGGCGGCAAGGGGGCGAACCAGGCGGTGGCGGCAGCCAAGCTTGGGGCGCAGGTGCTGATGCTGAGCAAAGTCGGCGACGATATGTTTGCCGACAACACCCTGGCCAACTTCCAGCGTTTTGGTATCGACACCCGTTATGTCCAGCGGGTGCCTGGGGTTTCCAGCGGCGTCGCGCCGATTTTTGTGCGGGCCGACTCCCACAACAGCATTCTGATCGTCAAAGGCGCCAATGCGCATTTGTTGCCGGCGGACATAGACGCGGCGGACGCCAACCTGCGCGAGTGCACGCTGATCGTGCTGCAGTTGGAGATCAATCTGGAGACGGTCTACTACGCCATCGAATTTGCGCATCGGCACGGCATCGCGGTGCTGCTCAACCCGGCACCGGCCCTGGCCGGCCTGAGTAGGGAGCACCTGGCGTTGCTGGATTTCCTGATCCCCAACGAATCGGAACTGGCGTTGATCACCGGCCAGGTCGTGGACTCGCCGGATGCCGCCCAACGCGCCGCGCGCACGCTGGTGGCCAGCGGCATTCGCCACGTGATCGTCACCCTCGGCGAACACGGCGCGTTGTACGTGGGAGAGGAGGGGGAATTCCGGGTGCCGGGCCGAAAGGTCGTGGCACGTGACACCACGGGCGCCGGCGATGCCTTCATCGGTTGCTTTATTCAGCACTGGAGCCGCGACGGCGGTATCCGACAGGCCATGGAACAGGCCGTGGCGTATTCCGCCTGCTCAGTCATGGCGCTGGGCACCCAGACGTCTTATCCCGACAGCCAAGCGTTCGCTCGTTTCCAGCAACAGCAGTAACACTCTCAAACCAGCCCGGAGAACAATAATGAACAAACCTGCGCTGCAACAGACACCCGATGGTTTCTACCTGAACCGCACGCCCTGGTTCGCCTTTATCCTGCTGTGCAGCATCTTTGCCCTGTGGGCCGCGGCGGCGAGCATGAACGACGTGCTGATCGCACATTTCAAGAAGGCGTTTTTGCTCAGTGATTTCCAGACCGCCTTTGTGCAGTCGGCGTTTTACCTGGGCTACTTTTTCGTGGCCATTCCGGCGGCGATGGTGGTGCGTCGTTTCAGCTACAAGAGCACGATCCTGATCGGCTTGCTGCTGTACATGTTCGGCTGCCTGCTGTTTTTCCCGGCGGCGTCAACGGCCAAGTACGGCATGTTCCTGCTGGCGTTGTTTGTGATTGCCGCTGGCCTGTCGTTCCTGGAAACCGCCTGCAACACCTACTCGACCCTGATGGGCCCGCGGGAAACCGGGACGCGGCGCTTGAACATCTCGCAGACTTTCCACCCCTTCGGCGCGATGGCCGGGGTGTACGTCGGCAGCTTCGTGATGTTCAAGGACACCGACGCCACCACGGAACAACTGACACAGATGAGCGCCTCCGAGGCCGCTGTGCAGCAGTTGCAAATGATCCAGTCCACGCTGTTGCCCTACAAGTGGATGATTGCCGTGCTGGTACTGATGTTTATCCTGGTCGCCATCACCCGATTCCCCGCTTGCAAGGGCAATAAACCCGCTGACAGCAAGCCTGGCAGCCTGCGCCAAAGCCTGGGTCGGTTGTGGCGTAACCCGCGTTTTACCTTTGGCGTATTGGCGCAGTTTCTCTACGTGGGCGCGCAGGTCGGCGTGTGGAGTTTCACCATCCGCCTGGCCATGCAAATGGGCGGAATGAACGAGCGCAGCGCTTCATGGTTTTTGCTGACCACCTTTGCCGCCTACTTTGTCGGCAAGATGATCGCCAACCTGTTGATGCGCCGCCTGCACCCGGCCAAGGTCCTGGCGATCTATGGTGTGCTGTGCATTGTGCTGCTGGCCTACACCATTCTGGTGCCGAACATTTCGGCGGTGTATGCAGCGGTCGGCGTGAGTATTTTCCTCGGCCCGTGCTGGCCGACCATTTACGGCCTGACCATCGATGGCCTGGGTGAAGACACCGGCGTCGGCGGTTCATTACTGGTGATGAGCATCGTCGGCGGCGGGGTGATTCCAATCTTCCAGGGCCTGTTGTCCGACGCCAGCGGCGGCAACATGCAACTGGCTTACAGCGTGCCGTTGCTGTGCTTTATCGTGATCGTGATGTATGCGCTCAAATGCATGCGCCAATCCGCGACCTTGCCTTCGGGCGCAGCAGCGGCGGTGGCCTCATGAACACGCGTATCCCGCTGTATCCCGCGGTGTTTACCGAGCAGGAAAAGATCCTGCTGCAGTCTGAGGATTCCAAGGTGAGCGCCTGGACCTACCCGTCCGGGGTGCTGGCCGTGAGCCTGGAGAACAGCCGTGGACGCCTGGTGGTGCTGCCTTATCAAGGGCAGATGATCTGGTCGGCGGTGTTCGACGGCTGCGACCTGACCATGAGCAACCTGTTCGAGCAACCTCGGCCCAGCCCGACGGTCATCGATACCTATGGCTGCTTCATGTTTCACAGTGGTCTGCTGCGCAACGGTTGCCCGGCGCCGGATGACACCCACGCCTTGCATGGTGAAATGCCTTGCGCCCCGATGGACTCGGCCTGGCTGGAAATCGGCGAGGGCTTTGTGCGCCTGGGCGGTCGCTATCAATACGCCAAGGGCTTCGGCGATCGCTACCGGGCGTGCCCCAGCGTGACTCTGCGCGCCGACTTAGCTTTGTTCGATATCGACATGGAGGTGACGAACCTGGCCGGCAAGCCTATGGAGCTGATGTACATGGCCCACATGAACTACGCCTTTGTTGCCGATGCGCGGTTTGTCGAGCCATTGGGCATGCAGCGCCTGCGCCTGCGTACCAGCATTCCTGACCACGTCAAGCCGACGCCGGACTGGAGCGCCTACATGGCGCAACTCGCCGAGCAGCCCGGGCAATTGGCGTGTCTTGATCAGCCAGGGTTGTACGACCCTGAAATTGTGTTTTTCTTCGACGGCGTCGGCACAGATGCCACCGGCCAGGCGCATTTCCTGCTGGATCACCCCGACGGCGCGGCGTTCTACACCCGCTATCGCCCCGAACAATTCGAGCACGCCGCACGCTGGATCCTGCACACGCCGGATCAGCAAGTGGCAGCGTTCGTGCTGCCATCGACGTGCGAACCCGAGGGCTATAACGCCGAGAAAGCCAAAGGCCACGTGCGTCTGCTGGCGGCGGGAGCCAGCGCCTCGTTCAGTGTGACCACCGGTTATCTGAGTGCGCAGGAACGGTTGCGGTTGCTGGGTTAAACCAGCAATTGCGCGCCGTGGGCCTGGATGGCTTCCTTGTAGCTGCGGGGGATTTTCTTGTCGCTGACCACGTACTGAAAGTCCTCCAGGGTGGCGAAGTGAGCTGTGCGCACCGTGTCGAACTTGCTGAAGTCGGCGAGCAACACCCGTTGCTGGGCCTGGCGCATGACCTTTTGCTTGACCTCGACCTCGTTGAAGTTGAAGCACGTCACGCCGAATTCCTGGCTGACACCCGCGGCCGTCACGAAGGCCCAGGTCAGGCGCACGCTGTCGAGGATGCTGCTTTCGGCCGTGTTTTCAAACACCTGGTTCTTGCGGTGAAAGGTCCCGCCGCACAACACAATGTGGCAGTTGGGCTTGCCATGCAGCTTAAGCAGCACGTTCAGCGAGCTGCACACCGCAGTGAATTCCAGCTCATCGGGGATGAAGTCAATCACAAAGGGGGAGGTGGTGCCGCAGTCGAAAAACACCGTGTCACCGGGCTGGATCAGCCGCGCGGCGAGTTTGCCGATGCGGCGCTTTTCCTCGACGTGGCGCGTGTCCTGCTCGGCAACCCGGTAATCGCTGACCTCACTGCCGACGCGGGTGATGTAGCCACCCAGCAGGCGCAGGTGATCGCTGAAGTGGTTGAGATCGCGGCGCAGGGTCATCTCCGAAACCTCCAGCAGCGCCGCCATTTCCCTCAGGTGAATGGCGTTCTGGTCCTGCAAGGCTTGTTGGATAAGCTTGAGTCGCTCGGCTTTTCTACTGTCCACGAGTATTCCAGGGCTTGATTGTTTGTGTTAGATAAGTAACATTTAGTGTTATTATTGTAACGTATTAGTGTGAGCGCTGTGACAGGCGGCACACGATCATTCGCAACATACAGGCAAGGGCTCGTTAAATGAACACTCTTCAACCCGCAGCATTGGCCAAGTACATCGATCACACCTTGCTGGCTCCCGATGCCTCCCGTGAGCAGATTCGCACCTTGTGCGAGGAAGCCCGGGAGCACGGTTTTTATTCGGTGTGCCTGAACTCAGGGCAGGTGCCTTACGCCGCATCGTGCCTGGCCGATGACAGCGTGGTGATTTGTGCCGTGGTGGGCTTTCCGCTGGGCGCCGGCCTGAGTGACACCAAGGCCTTCGAAGCCGAACAGGCGATTGCCGCCGGGGCAGGGGAGATCGACATGGTGCTCAATATCGGCTGGTTGAAGGACGGTTTGCTGGAGGCGGTGCGCGAAGACATTGCGTTGGTCCACAAGGCGTGCGGCGCCGTGCCGTTGAAGGTCATCCTGGAAACCTGCCTGCTTGATGACGAAGAGAAGGTCCAGGCCTGTAAAATCTGCCGGGACTTGGGGGTGGCGTTCGTCAAGACGTCCACCGGGTTCAGCCGAGGCGGTGCCACCGCCGAAGACGTGGCCCTGATGCGTAAAACCGTGGGCGCCGGGGTTGGGGTCAAGGCTTCCGGGGGCGTGCGCGATTATCCGACGGCACTGAAGATGATTGAAGCCGGGGCAACACGCTTGGGCAGCAGTTCGGGGGTTGCGATTGTCGGCGGGGCGATGACGGCGGCGAGTGGTTACTGAGCTTCGGGCCGACGCTTGGTGACCTGTCGGGAAATCCCGACAGCCTTCGTAAATCATTAGAGCAATATCGGGATTTCCTCATGGCTCTTTGCTATATGTCACGCTAGAGTGATTGGAAGATTTAATGAAGTCTTGATTTCTCCGGCCTCGGCCGAGGCCGCAGGACACTTCATACCTGTGGAGTGCACCATGAAAGTTCTAATCGCCGATGACTCATCCATGTCCCGCAAGATGGTCTTGCGTTCCCTGCCTGAATCACTGACCGAAGATGTTCGCCAAGCCTGTAATGGTGCCGAGGTGATGGAGGCCTACCACGCCGGGCACGTCGATCTGCTTTTTCTCGACCTCACCATGCCCGTCATGGACGGTTTCCAGACGCTGGAGGCGCTCAAGCGCGAAGACGCCAATGTGGTCGTCGTGGTGATCAGCGCGGACATCCAGCCCCTCGCCAGGCAGCGCGTATTCGACCTGGGCGCTGCTGCATTCGTCGCCAAGCCAGTTACGGCAGAAGCCGTACTCAATGCTTTGCACGTCATAGGAGTGCTTTGATGGAAACCTTGGCCGAGCTCACCGAAGACCAACGTGACGCCCTGCAGGAACTGATGAACATCGCCATGGGACAGGCGGCCGAGCGACTGGCCCTGCTGACCAATACCATGGTGACGCTTTCGGTTCCTTTTATTCACCCGCTGATTCGGGAACAGAATAACCTGGCGATCCCGGAGCATCTGCGCCGAAGCTTCATGATTGTCACCCGTCAGTCTTTCCTGGGGGAGTTACGCGGAGAAGTGTTCGTGTGTTTTGGCGCCATGGGGGCAGATGAACTGGCCGAGCTGCTGGGCTACAAGGGCGGCGGCCTGGCCCAGCAGGACGAGTTGATGCTTGATGTCACCAATATCCTGACCGGCGCCTGCATCAGTGGGCTGGCAAGACAGGTGGCGACTCAAGTGAGCTATGACGCACCCTCCATTCTCGTCCACAGGGAGCAGGAAGCGAACGCACTGGATGAATTGAACCTGAATGAACACCTTGCGATGGTGTTGGAAATCCGTTTCGAGGTTCAGGCTCATCAATTCTCCTGCGACCTGCTGATCTGCATCACTGAACGTACAGCAGGCGTTGTCGTTCGGGCCATTGATCGTTTGCTGGACGAGCTTTGAAGGGGGCTCCCATGACCGACAATAAGGCAATCTCCCGGGAAACCCTTGAGTCGATGCTCAAGGCCATCAACATGGGCGTGCTGCTGGTCGACCAGGACTGCAAGGTGCTGTTCTCCAACCACTTTATGTCCATCAACAGCGGCCGCAGCGCTGAAGAACTGATCGGCCGTACGCTGTTCGAAGCTTTTCCGGAACTGCCGGAAGTCTGGACCCGGCAGAAGATCAACAGCGTCATGACTCTGCAAAACTTTGCTTTCACTTCGTGGCAGCAACGTCCGCACCTGTTCAATTTCGAAAGCACCCGACCCATCAGTGGCATGGTCCGGCACATGTATCAGAACTGCACCTTCTTCCCCGTGCAAGATGCCGATGGCAGCAATCTTGGCGTGGGCCTGGCCATCAGTGACACGACCGATACCGCTGCGCGTCAAATCGAGCTGACGCACCTCAACCAGTTGCTGGAAGAAGAAAAGGGCGCCCAGGCGCTGCTTATCGCGCGGCTCGAAGAGGCACAGGCGCAGTTGCTGCAGTCCGAGAAAATGGCCGCGATAGGGCAACTGGCTGCCGGCGTGGCCCACGAGATCAATAACCCGATCGGTTTCGTTTGTTCCAACGTCAACAGCCTGCGCCGTTACCTCGTGGACATCTTCGCGCTGCTCGAGGCCCATGAACAGGCGACCGATGACACGCATGCCAGTGCTCATCCCGAGCTTGCGGTGATGCGGGACAAGATGGATTACACCTTCATGCGCCAGGACATCGACGACCTGCTGGCCGAGTCGGCCGACGGGCTTGACCGGGTCACTCGCATAGTCAAGGACCTGCGCGAGTTCTCCCATGTCGACAGTTATGAATGGCAGTTGGCCGATCTGCACAAGGGGCTGGACAGCACCCTCAACGTTATCTGGAACGAGATCAAGTTCAAGGCTCAGGTGATCAAGTGCTACGGCGATATCGAGCCCATCGAATGCATGGGCTCACAGATCAATCAGGTTTTCCTGAACTTGCTCATCAATGCAAGCCATGCCGTGGGTGCCGACGGCGAAATCACCATTAGCAGCGGGAGGGAAGACGGCGGCGTGTTCGTCGAGATCGCCGACAACGGTCATGGCATTCCCCTTGAAATCCAGAACCGGATATTCGAACCGTTCTTCACAACCAAGCCGGTGGGCATGGGGTCGGGCCTTGGCCTGTCGTTGTCGTACAGCATCATGGTCAAGCACCATGGACGGCTCACCGTCGAAAGTGAGCCGGGCAGGGGGAGTCGCTTCCGCGCTTGGTTACCATTACGCCAGCCGGTGATACAGGCTGTCTCTACTTGCGCCGTTGAAGGACGCTGATCATGGATAGGCTGTCTTCCAGCGTAAAACGGCATACCGTCATGCTGGTGGATGATGAAGAAAGTATCCTCAACAGCCTCCGACGCCTGCTGCGCGCAAAGCCTTACGACTTGCTTCTGGCCACGAGCGGGGCCCAGGCGCTGAGTCTTTTCGAACAACATCCTGTCGACCTGATCGTCTGCGACGCGCGCATGCCGTTCATGGACGGACCGACCTTGCTGCGCGAGGTGCATAGGCGCGATCCGCAATGCGTAAATATCCTGCTGACCGGTTATGCCGATATGAGCATGATCACGCAGGCGCTCAACGATGGGTACGTGTTCCGTTACATCAGCAAGCCCTGGAATGATGAAGAGCTCAAGCTCACTCTCGATCAGGCTCTGGAAATGAAGAGAGCGTCCGGTGAGCGTAACCCTCCGAATACGGCCCAACCCTATAACTCAACTAAATGACTATTTAGTTGAGTTATTCTTTTTGTTTTTTTTGTGGGCGGCATAGGGCAGTTTAATCGTTGTCACCCAACCGTGGACTGTTGGTATTCTTAATGGCTGAAACATTCAACTCGTAAAGGAATACCCGATGCCAATATACCTCGCTGCCGAATCAGAACTGCACGTGGGTCAAAACTCATTCACAGAAGCACCTGCGGAAGAAGGAACTTGCGTTGTCGTATTCGAAGACGACGAAGACACCGGCTATTTCTACGCTCTGGATACAGCGGCTGAAAGCAACCCGATTCAAGACGCGCTGCATATCTACAACGTTGCGGACGTTTCAGACAAACATAAACCCTCCAGTTTGAAGATCGGTTGGTCCGTTGATCACACCAAGGCCGTGTTGCTAATCAACGATTATCCGCATGCCATATTCGATTTCACGGCGAAACAAGGCTATTGCCGTACCGGGTTCCCACCGCACACTGGCAATGGTTGGTCTGAACATGGCCACGATTGGGATGATGCTGCGCTTGAACTGTTCGCATGAGTATGAGGATGAGCTTGGGTTAGCCAGGCTTTTTCTTCTGCGCAAAGGATCTACCAGGTTTAACGGGCAGGCAGCGCCACAGCGAGTGTCGTCATCGTGTTTTTCCATCAGGCGAGAAACAGGGGTGTCAGAGCCCAACGAGGACATTCTGTTGGTTCGCATAATGTATATTATGTTAAACGAGGTGCTATGTCAGATATGTTCATAAGCCACGTAAGTCACTGATTCGACGAATTCGTGTTTGACGTCTACTTTCTCAACGGGCCATGTCCATAGTGTTCATGACGATTCCTTGAATGAGGTGGCTGTCGATGAAACTGATTCAGTGCAGGTTCTCTTCAGGTCAACGACTACCGCTGCTTGTACAAGCTGGTGATGCGACGCCGTTGCCCATACTCATTCCATTCATCTACGTCCAACTCAAACTCAGGCACCGCGCTTACAACACGGCTGCGGCGCACCTGCGCGCGATCCAGGCTTTCTACGCTTATGCCAAAAGCCGAGATATGGATATCGATGAGGCCATTTTGGCCTGCCACTTTGATGCGATTCTGGCTTTGCTGGACGGTTACGCTATTTGGCTCCAAAGTGGCCGTCATGCCGATAATCTGATCGCCCGAATCGGCAAAGCTGGCACTGTACTTTTTCAGCAGATCAGTTCACGAACACGTGATCAGTACCTGCGCCTGCTGAAGAAATACCTGTCTTGGTGCGTCACCCGTTACATCCCACGCGCCCGTCAGAATTCAGCCACACAGGCTGACATCAACGTGGTATTTGCCGATGTTGCCGACGTCATTGAACGGCGCTTTGAGAGCCATATCATCAATGCTCGTCCCGACCGCACTCGTTACCGCAGCCTGACAGATACGCAACTACAGATTGTTCGCACACTGATTCGTCCGGGCGCTGCGGAGAATCCTTTCCCGGAGCGTTTGCAACTGCGTAACTGGCTAATGATTGAATTGCTCTTGGAGACCGGCATCCGTCGCGGAGAGCTTCTGAAGCTCTACACCACGGATATCAATAAAGGTTCTCAGCACGCCTATGTCAGCATCAATGATCGCGAACATGATCCCCGCGACCCGCGCGTTGAAGAGCCTGCGCTCAAAACACATGGGCGGACCGTAGGCATCTCCGCACAGTTATATGAGGTCTACGAGCGCTATATCCAGAGCGACCGGCGTCCTCAGCGTGACGGTAAACCGATGAAATTGCTGTATCGCTATCTGTTCATCTCGGATCGTGGCCGCCCGCTGTCGATCCGCGCGTTGTCTAACGTTCTTGACCGGCTGTTTCTGACCATTGAACTGGCTCATCCAGGATTGTTGCCTACACTTTCTGCGCATGACTTTCGCCACACCTTTGCAGACCACTTTTTAGCTTACCTGGTCGAAAAGCGTGGGCATGACCTCGAACGGGCCACGGACGAACTGCGGCGAGTCTGCGGTTGGTCTGAGACCTCGACGATGCCACGCCGTTACGCAGGTCGTTATCTAGCGGAGTCGGCCAACCTCCACAATGCCCAGCGCACCTCGGCAGCCTGGAGCCGACTTGACAGTTAAGGAGGTTCGCCGTGGCCAAATCAGCCGATCAAAAACAGGCAACACCACCCTCCTCTTTGCCAGCTTACGTGTTCAGAGGACCCGCTTACGTTGCAATTCGAACTCGCACTAATGACCAGCCACGCTACGTCGATACATCGTTGGGTGCTCATAAACTTCCTCCTATGCTCAAAGCATAGGCTGGAGATGTCTACGGTGTCGGGGGCAGTCCAAAGCATAGGCTGGAGATGTCTACGATGCCGGGGGCAGTCCATGTCGTCGACCGACCGCGAGTATGGTTTTGATGCCGGCTCACGTTAAATCGAACTCACTCATGGCAATTCGCTAGCAACTCCCGCTGCCAAGATTTAGGATTTAGATCAGCCGACAGACATTGTCATTTTGAGCCAAGGAAGCTGCTCACTCGCCGCCTTACGCTCAGGCCACGACCGTTCGAAACAGGGAGAGCTTCAATGAGTTCCAGCGATGCCGAGAAAATTGCCAACGACGCGTTAGATTCGTTCCAGCAAATTGAACAAATTGCTTCCAAGCAGCTCGCTACCGGAAGTCGCGAAGCCTCGGAAGCTTTGGCCGTCGTCAATACCTTCACTGGCGCGGCGGCCGTCGAGCAGATTGCTTCCATCTCGGATGACGTGACCAAGTCACTGATAAGCCTCGTTCGAGAGCCAGCTGTGTCGCGGATAGTGGTGGAGAACGAGAAAGGCCAGGTTGAGACGTACTATATCTGCCGCACGACTGGGGGATTCGTCCTCAATCACGGCAAGCTAGCAGGTTACCGCTCTCCTTTCGGACGTTTGGCTGCCCACGGCGCAGGTGATGACGTTGATCTAGAGATAGCGGGAAAAAAAGTCAGCTACCGCGTCTTGGATAAACTCGAGTTGAAGCCCCAGAAAAGCGCTGCGCTCTGGGACTCAATCGATAGCATTTGGCGGCAAGAACGCTCAGCACCTCAGACGATCCCCTCTCTTCGCAAGGTTATTCAGCCGGGCGACGAAAGCGATTCTTTTTTCGCCATGCTCGCCGGCAGCTCTGAAACCGAGAAGATCAGGGAAGGTGTACGTCACCAGATCCGAAACGCTATGGCCCTTCGAGACCAGGCGATTCTCGACAAATTCCAGGACGAAATCTTCCGCCTCTCCGTAGACCACCAGCTCATCATCCTCGGCCCACCGGGGACAGGCAAGACAACCACCTTGATCAAACGTCTTGGGCAGAAGCTGGACTGGGAAGCGCTTAGCCAGGAAGAACGCCTCTTGCTGGGCCCACAGTCTAAGCGCTCAAGCTGGATGATGTTCACGCCATCAGACCTCTTAAAGCATTACGTCAAAGAGGCCTTCAATCGCGAGAACGTGCCGGCTTCTGACGAGCATATCAAGACCTGGAGCAAGCGCCGGCATGAGCTGGCAAGGTCGACATTTGGCATCCTCAGGACGGGCAACGGTGGCACATGCATTCTGAAAGAGGATCGCCAATTCGCCCCGGAGGACATCAACGATGATCCGCGTCAGTGGTTCACCGATTTCAAAACACATCACCAAAGCCGTCTCCTCGCCGCCCTGAAGGAAGGAGCAATTCTGCTCCGGGATTCTGCCCCGAACCTAGTAGATGCGGTGGTGCACAAGCTGTTTGCCACGGCCGAGGGACTCCGACCAGAAGGGCTGCTGAGTGCCTATGCCGAGTGGAACAATCTTGAGGCGCGGATTGACCCTATGCTCAAAGCCAGTCGTGCAACCACAGATGACTTGATCAAGAGGCAGGGCAACCTCCTCTACAACCACAACAAGGCCATCTTCGCAGAAATGGCCGCCTTCCTTGATAGCCTCGGTCAAAATGATGAAGACGACGATGACGGTGCCGAGTTTGATGATGATAGTGCTGAAGAAGGTACGCCGACCCAATCACACACCGCAGAGCTCAAGGCATTCACGGCTTACCGCAAGTTTCTCCAGGCCTATGCGCGTACTCGCTATCGCAATGGCAATCTAGGCAAGACAAGCCGTTCTGCTCAACTACGGAACTGGCTTGGAGATCGAGTCCCTCCAGATCAATGGATTGAAACACTCGGGCGGGAGATGTGTTTCCAGAACGCCCTGCGGCGCTTTAGAGACGCGTGGAAACGCTACATCCTTGATGTACCGGCAAGCTACAGAGCGTTCCGTCGCGACAGCGTTACGCTTGATAGGTACCGCTATGAGCGGCCAGAGCACGCTTCCCACATTGATGAGACAGAGCTCGACGCGATCCTTCTCCTCATGCTTCGATCAGCTCGTGAACTGATCCGCCAGGATTTCGTAAAACGGCATATCGACGAACCTCGCTTCACCGAGTTGGCCAGGATCTCGAGCCAGTTCCTGCAGCAAGTCCTAGTGGACGAAGCCACGGACTTCTCGCTCCTCCAGCTAGCTTGCATGGAAAGCCTGACTGACCCTGCTATTGAATCGTTTTTTGCCTGTGGAGACTTCAATCAACGGATCACAGGGGTTGGCCTCAAGCAGCTCGATCAACTTGAGTGGATTTCCCCTCGCCTCAAGCCTCAACGTATCAATACGGTCTATCGGCAGAGTCGCCTGTTGAACAGCTTCGCGGCCAAGCTGCTTGAGCACATGGATGGAGACACCGAAGCAGTAGGAAGCCTGCCGGAGCACTCTACTCACGAAGGTGTACTGCCGGTGCTAGGTGAGAACCTACGGGGTGAAGACGTCGTCACCTGGGTCGCCGAGAGGATCTTCGAGATCGAGGATCAGATCCGCTCCAAAAATGAGCCAGTGCCTACGATTGCTGTCCTGGTCGATTCCGAGGCGGACGTGAAGCCCATTGCCGAAGCGCTCACCAAAAAACTGGAGAGCAGGAGTCTGATTGCAGCCCCCTGTGTCGATGGTCAGTCCTTGGGAAACCAATCCGATATCCGGGTATTTGATGTCCAGCACATCAAGGGGCTCGAGTTCGAAGCAGTGTTCTTCATCGGGCTGGATGAGCTCGTCGAAGCCAAACCTACTCTGTTCGAGCGATTCCTGTATGTGGGCGCCACTCGTGCGGCGACCTATCTCGGTATGGTCTGCCACAAAAAGCTTCCTGATACGTTGGAAAAACTTCGTCCAGCGTTTGGCATCACCTGGTAGCAAATCCAGCGACTTCAGAATTAGATCCTAAAACCATTTAATATTTAAAAGGAACCTCCCCATGCATTACACACCAAATCAGCAGACGGGCGACACAGGAGAGCTCATTGTAAAGAAAGAATTTGTCAAACTTTTTGGCTGGCCATACAGACGCCAAGAAGTAGATCTAGGGATAGATGCTGAATTCGAGACGCTGCTCGAAGGGAATTTAGCTTCTGGCAGGATCGTAAAAGTCCAAGTGAAAGCCACATCCGAATCGTTTGTCGACGGCATCAACACTGTTTACCCAAAGCCTGAGCACGTTGAGTATTGGAAGACGCTTTCAGTCCCAGTAATACTGTGCGCTGTCAGCACAACAACCGAAGAGATTCTTTGGAAAGTAATAGAGCCAGAGATAGACTATTCAACACCCAAAGGCGCCAAGGTTGAGTTCGACAGAGCAGTGGACAAGCTAGATATCTCTGCAAAATCTAAGCTTGAGAGGATCGCGACATTCGGAAACAGCATTATCCTGCATCTGGCAGAAATCACATCACGTTCCGTAAACGGCTTCTTTGATGAGCGCGGAAATGGTTGGCTGTCGATCGAAAACCCATCTTCCTTGGAACAACACGCAGCCAATGAAGAAGCCATCCTCATAATTTATAGACTGATCAATCTAAGTAAAGGGCGCGTACCACCTCACGTTGTCCAAATGGTAGACAACATGAATCGCCTATGGAATCAATTAGACCTTGAACTGCACAGACAACGAACGGCGGATCTCTATTGAACTTCTAGCACGCCCGTCTGATATAACCTCTGTAAGAGGCATGATCGTACAGATGCGGGCCTCGTAAGCGGAGCGCGCAGGCCGCCCCGGCCGAAGGCGTGCGGGATGGAAGCCCGAAGGGCCGAGACCCGTGAAATGCGGGGCTCGGTTCACGACAGCCTGGCCGCGCAGCGGCACGCCCAAGCTACCAATCTGAATCGCCCCTAGTTTCGTACACGTTCCAAGCCTCATAGAGCGGCCGAGTTCCTGACTTATGTGAAGGTGGACGGAATAGCCACCCAATGGCGACTCAATTACGCTTGCTCCAGACCACGATGCACTTGGCCTCGGGTTTAATAGCCCCCACAAAACCTCTTGCAGCGAGGGTATCGATCAGTCGGCGATCTACATCATGAGCCGGCAGGTTCACGCGCCGTTTGTTGAGTAACGCCTGATACTCCTCGCCCACGAGCGGCAATACTCCAGCCGTTTCTGGCCAACTGCAGCCCATCGAGAGAGCATGGATCAGCATGTTGATCCTTTGCTCTCTAGAGAGCGCCCCGTCCAGAAGCAACTTCAGCAGCGTCGGGAGGTAGGCCTCTGGGAATCGCAATCCATCTCGGGTCGCGCGATCACACGCTCTAGCCAATGCTTCAACGGCACCGTCACACGTTTCATAGGCGTCGCAAGGAATGCCCGACCATATCTTGATGCTCTCAGCAGTCGAGCACACCTGTGCGTTGGTCAGTTCAAGGGCCAACGACACCGGCAACGCCGACATGTCCATATGTTCACGGGCGACACCCCACCGGCGGATGAGGTAAGTCCCTAGATAAGAGAAAGCGTGATCGGCGATGAAGGCCCGAACTTCCTCCCTGTACTCGACCATGTCACCATTGGCGAACATCGCCCACCGATTGCGTGGCGCCGCGGTGTCCATGACAACGCTTGGGCTCAACACCACCTTCGAGAAAAGCGTTCGTAGGGTTGCATTCTCGACTTGCGGCGTGCGAACGAGGAAAGTTTGCAAGCCAGCGTTGCGGCTGGCGTCCTGCCACAACTCTTCAGCCAAGTCTTGAGCGTTGTGCTTGAGAAACTCCGCGAAATTATCCAGCGCCGACTCGCCCAAATCGACGAAATCTTCTGATTCTTTATCTGCTACCAGGGCGCGATTGAAGTACGTCCAAGCTGCACTGCCCACAGGCCGAACACGTCCCGCCATCATGATTTGCGCCCATAACGAGGTAGGTACCGCGTCAAGGTCAGTCAAACTGCAGGTTGTCTGCTCGAGCAATACCTGCAGTGTGTAGGCTTCAAACTTGCAAAGTCCGAACAAGGCCACGAGCGATTCCGGTGTCTCTTCGAGCGATCCTTCCTGGCTCACGAGCTGCGCCACGAAACTGTCCGGGTCTCCCTCGATCAGGCTGTCCAGGCCAGTGATTTCCAGCTTGCTAAGCCGATGGTACGTTACCCTAACGCTCTGATTTTTCGGATCCAGTATCTGGCAGAGCAATTGCAGCATTCTGAGATTAAGGGCCAAACAACCCCACTCCACCATTTGCCGCAAATCTCCAGACGAGGCACTCGCATCAAGCTTGGAGAATTGCGCTGGCAACTCCCTGACCCACCTCCATCCGTTTTGACTACTCGCAAGCTTCGCCGCAAGAATCGAAGTATCACGCAGCTCATTGATAGCCGTCCTCAACCGGCCTGACTTATCGTCGAGGGTCTGCATCTCCTTAGGCGTCAGCGAATCCAGAAGAGCAATGAGGAACTGCTGCCGCAGGGTGGATGTTTTGAATCGATCGTGGCTGAGCAGTAACGAAATGAGATCGCGGTCTGCGCCATACATTGCTCTCATAAGCACAGAACCGTACGTCCCAGAAACAATCGGTGCTACCGCCTCGGCGAAACGCTCCTTGTAATCATGACCGTTTCGGAGGATCAAGCGAAGTTTGTCCCTTCTGGCAACCACCTCATCCTTACGCGACTGCAAAAGCTCATGAATAAGATCGACCATAATGCCGCGCCCGCCATCTACCGAATCCAGATCCAACTTCCTGATCACAAGCTCCGGATTATGTATTGGAGTGGTCACGTCGTACTCCTCCCCCCTGACAAGCCCCATGATGAGGTTCTTATCCGATTGAGTGAGTGATCCCTCGTAGAAATATCCGAGGTAATCGACGTAATCCGTGTCGAAGAAACCACGGTGAACGAGGAACGTTATGAGCTCTAGCCCTTTTAGGCGTTTGGCAAGCTCTGCGCCGTACCCCAGTGAAACGATCTGCCGAAAACCTGCCGTTTTGAGGCGTAGCACTTTGCTTCGATTCGTTTCAAGTTGCTCATCCAACTCATCGAGCGAGGTCTGAAAGCGTTGCAGGCGCTCATCGTAACGTGCCTCTTGCAAAGCCTTTTTAGACAGGACAGCTTGGCCGTTATCTTGCCAGTTTGAAATCACAATTGGTTGCACGCTTCGACATGCTACTACCTGGGCGAATACAGGATCCGATACAAAGTCCAGTAGCGTGATCGCAGACCCGCCATCTAGCCGCACGTGGTTTGCAGTGGGTTTGTTCCCAAGTTTCAAAATCTCAAACCAGACGGACAAACGTAGATGCTCCACGCTATCGGCCACCTCGTCTTCACGTGCTGCCCGCTGATCCTCTAGCGCTTGAGCTGCCGTTTCGAGTAAGTCGGTTTCGGCTTTTACCCACTTCGCGTATCCATCAATGACGCTATAGATCGTGCCCCGCCGCTTGACCAAGTCCGCATAGGCATTGGGGTGCAGATTTCGGATCGCAACCATCGCAAACAGCTTGTTTGGATCCAGCTCCAGACCGTCCTTAGCCAGTACGTTCGCGTAGACGTCATACTCGTTGACGATGTTCTTGATCAGCCTCATTTCGTCGATGTAGTAGCACACCGTCTCGATGAGTTTGAGATTCAAGCCATCATCGAGCGGTTTGCCGGCCACCTGGCGGGCCTTCATGAGCTCGACCAGCTTTTCCCTGGAGTTCTCGGAGTTGATCACAGGGATGATGGGGATAATGAGGTCGAAGAATTTTGTCTTGTCCGTGACCGTGAACAGCTCATCACGGATGGCGTAGACGAAATGGACAGAACGCTTGACCTGGGGTGATCGCTGGATGATGAAGTTGATCTCTCGCAGCCTGAAGAAGATGTCCTGGATGTCGAAGCGATCCAGGTCTTCAATGACCACCACGTTGATATCACTGCGCTCGAAGCAGTAGATGATTTCATCGACGTTCTTATGAAGCACCGAGCCATGGTGAGTCGCTTCAAGCTTGCCTCCCTTGAGGGTCAGCCCATCGATGGTAAACAGGGACATGAACCTCAACCCGGCGTACAACAGATAGATTGCACCAATCGCCACTCCAGCCAGCGCTGCAGACTCGGGAAGAACCATTAAGCCCTTGATCAGCCATTCAAGCGACACGGTTTTTATCATCGCAAGCTTGGGTACATAGAGCCTCAAGGCGCAGACGGCAAGCAAAGTGAACCCCAGGGTGCGCATGCTAATACTGAAGTTTGAGGCCTGGGCTATCCGTTTCAGTCGAGTCTTGGGCACTTTCGCTGCGGGCACCGCGTAGAGCAGTTGCTGGACGATGGTCTCTTCAATGCGATTGACCAGATCGACATCCCCAGGTGAGTGCTCGCCCCCGGTAACAGCCGGGCCCTCAGGTGCGGAGTCAGGGTCGGGAGGTTGGCCACTAGGCTGAGGAGTCAAACCCAAGGTGGGTTTGCTGAAGGTCGCGAGGGACACATAGGTGTGGTTGAACTGTGGATGGTTGCTGAAGAATGTCTTCAGCACGCTGCTCTTACCCGCGCCATAGCTACCTGTGAGCGCGATGTTCAGAACATCGGAGTTTTCCAGGGCATGTAGCAACTCGCGCTCATACCGGGCCGATCGGCCGTCCGTGACAATGACGGGGGTCAACGGCTCAAAGAAAGGATCAACGTTGCCTCTCTGATGCCGTGTGGACAGCACCTTCCACGCAGCTCCCCCTCCAACCACAAGCGCTTCCCACGCCAAGCCTAGACGATTTTTGATAGCTCCCAGCATCTACCCAGATCTCATGCAATGGCCTTCCGTGTCCCGCCGAGCAGGCAATGGCCGCTAATAATATGCAGCGGTGGCGCTGCAACAAAATCCAATAGCGGCTATATGACATATTCGGTCACGAAACACCACGCAAGCGCACCCCGTGCCGCCGTCGAACATACCTCCACCATCACTGGATGGACGGATAAAGGTCGGGGCGACGAGACTAATGACCGGGGGAAAGCTAGGTCTATGAACACTAATCGATGAACAGTCGCGCTGATTTAGAGACCATTGAGTCAGCAATCTCGAGCCCTTGATCGCCTTATGAACATCTGACATCGCCCACTTGTTAAATCATGTATCAGGCTCAGCCACTTCGGTTCGTGTCCAATCCCACATACCTCCGGTCAAATCCCCACAAACCCCCGTTTCCGAGAAAATCAAAAGCTCTGTTCGGGGGTCAGCAATGCGGTCGTGGTGGCACCAACAACCGCCCCCACCAAAACCGCGGCCGCCTGGCTGGCAGAACGCTAACTGACCAGATAGCAGCGTTGATTGCGCGCCGCCAGCTCCATCAGCACCACGGACGACACCCCGATCTCCCCTCCGGTCGCGAACCCTTGCAGCAACCGCGAGAGCACCAGCAACACCGTGGCGGTGACGCCGATCGATGCATGCGTCGGCATTAACGCGATCAAGGCGGTACCGGCTGCCATCAATAGATTGGTGACATTCAAGCCGGCTTTTCGCCCTTTGCGGTCGGCGAGGTTGCCGATCACTATTGCGCCCAGCGGGCGCATCGCTAAACCGATGCCAAACGTCAACAATGCCATCAGCAACGAGGCGAACGAACTGTCCGATGGTAAAAACAGCTTGCCGATGATCACGGCAGAAAAGCTGTATACCGTGAAGTCGTAGATCACCAGGCCATTGCCAACGACTGTCGCCAGTATCACGTTCTTCGATTGCCTGAAGGTCACCGGACAATCGCCAGATTCAAGATAAGACATTTAGGCCGAGGTCCCGTCGAGTCAATCAAAGCGCGCTGGGTAGCGAACACGTGGGCCCAAAAGGCCCCTCATGGGCACGTTGGGCGCTAACAGCTCGATCGACGGGCTATTGATTTGTAGTAGCGTCCTGGCGGGAGCATCCTACGGAACAATATCAGGCTTGTATGTACCCCTTTTATAACGCCAGCAGGCGCGCACTCACTGCGGCTCCGCGCCGCACGCTTGATGTCGGAAGATCACGAGCGCTCGCACTGATTGACCCGTTGAGCGCCTTTGACGATCGCCCAACCTATCAATCAGCCCGCGGCTCTTTCCCCCACACGTTGACGTGACACATTCAACGCCACCAACGACGCCAGGATCGCCATCACCATCCCCGCGAGAAACCCACCGCTATACCCCGCCTGCGCAGTCAACCCCACCAGCAAGGTCGAAGACAGCATTTCCCCCAGATCACGCGTGCTTTGCACGGCGGTCATGTCCGTACCGGCCTGGTCGCTTTGCGCGGCGAAGGCCATGGAGGCAGTCATGATCACCACCGAGGTGGCGCCGGTCGCGAACGAGCCCAGGCCCACGGCCAACCAGATCAGTCCGGTTTGCGTGGCAAGCATGCCGTTGGCTTGCAGCAGCCAGGTCAACGCGGCAGCGCCGGCCATGCCTACCGCCAGGATGAACGTCGGCCACAGCCCCAACACCCGGATCAACCACGCACCACCGCCGCAGCCGAGGACGATGGTGACCACGCCGCCGCTCATGCCCAGTTGGCCGATAGCCTGCAAGGACCAACCGGCGTCATTCAGGAACAGCTTTGACAAGCCAAAACCCGACACTGACGTCATGGCCGACAACAAGGCCAGCACCACCAGCGCCAGCGCCTTCGGCCGCCTGATGAACCGCCATAATGAGGCATGCGCCACATCTGGCTGTTTTTCCTTGGCCGGTGCCACGAGCAGCCAGCCGACGCACACCAGACTCAACAACGGCACCAAAGCCAGCAGACTGAACGCGCTGGTTTGCCCCAGGTAGCCGCTAAGCAGCAAGGTGCCGGCGCCGCCAACGAAGAAGCCGACCATGGTGCCGCCCACTTGGATGGCGTTAATCCGCGCGAGCATGTTGCCGCTAAAGTACTCGGCTGCCATGCCGTCGGTGGCGATGTCCTGGGTGGCGCTGGCCAGCGAGGCAACAATCAGCAGGCCCACGGCGATGCCTGCCGTCTCGACGCGCAGGCCGATGCTTGCCAGGCAGGCAATGCACAGCAGCACCAGTATCTGCATGGGAATGATCCAACTGCGGCGCCGTCCCAGGCGTGGGCTCCAATGGTTATCCACCTGGGGCGCCCAGAGGAACTTGACCACCCACGGTATCCCCACCAACGGCAGGAAGGCCAAGGCGTGGAGCGCCGCGCCGTCATGACGCAGCAGGGTCGGCAAGGCGTCCATGGCGATGCCGAAGCAAATGCCTTGGGACAGGTACAACAGTGCAAAGGTCAGCACCATGCGCCAATGTTTCAACAGATCCAGCATTACAAGTCTCCCCTCAGGCAACATTGGCGGCGGCAGCCCGTGCCGCGCGCGTAAAAGAAATCAGGCGCCGCAATGCCCACAGGGCACTGGCCGCGCACAGCAGCAACACAAGATCGATGGGCCACAGCGGCACGCTGCCTTGTTTCAGGCTGCCGGCCAGGTGCAGCAGCGCCGCCGCCAGGAAGCCCAGGCCCGTCACGGCCAGCAGCAGGTGCAGCGGTTGATGCCTGGGGGGCATCAGGCAGGCCAGCACCAGGCTGGCAAGCCAACCGCCCCAGAACCACCACGCCAGGTTGGCACTGCCCAGCGCCCCCGCGCAGAGCAATACCGCCGTGGCCGCCAGCAACCCGCCACCGCCGCCGACCACCAGGCGCAGTAGCACCTGCCAACCGCCGCCGGCCTTGAGGCGCCGACGCTCCAGCCACAGGTACAAGCCGCTGAGCACCAACCCCGCCGCCGCCAACGCCATGCCGAAATGCACGGCACGCAGCAGTGACCCGCCAACAGGCACCCAGCGGTAGTCGGCAAAGTGCAGCGGCTGCACCGCAATAAACGCCTGCAACCACAGACCGCGCCCGCTGGCGCTGCTGGAGCCGACGGCGAGGCCGTCAGCGGCGCGATAGGCATGCCGTTCAAAGACGGCCGTACTGGGCAGGCCTTGTTGGATACCGCTCACTTCCACCCAGGCATCCGGCTCACCCCAGTGGTGCAAGGCGACGTTTTGAGCAGAGAACCCCGGATGGGCGACGGCGTCCTGGTGCAGCAACTGATCCAGATCGACCGCCGGCGCCGAAGCCGTTGTTCGGTCGACCTGCGGCGGTGCCCCCAGCAACTGCATGAACGCTTGCTGCGGCGCGCCCGGGAACGCCTGCGCGGCTAGCCCCAAGGTGCCGAGCGCCCCTAGGCCGGACAACGCGCCAGTGATACCAAACAGCAGCAACCAGGGCCCGCACCAACGGCCGATCAGGCTGTGCAAGTCATGGGCGAACACCCGTGCCCCACGGTCGCGCCGCAGGCGCTTGAGGTCTTGCAGGCGCCCACTGTGTAATGCACTGCCTGCCCAGATCATCAGCAACAACACCACGCCCAAAAAGCTGATCAAAATCCGGCCGGGAAAACCGATGAACAGACTTTTGTGCAGGTTGAACAGGATATCAGCCGCGTTGCCTGACGCCAGCTCACGGCCGCTGACGGGGTCCAAGGCGACCGTGCAGTCCTTGGGCGATGCACACAACTCGACCACCGAGTGGCGGCTGTCCGGCAAACGAATGCGCAATTCACCGAGCGCCAGGCCGCGCTCGCGAGCGATAGCCGGCCATTGCGCGACCGGTAGCGCCGGCCCGTGAGCCAACGCCGCCGGGCCGCGAAACCAGGCGCGCAAGTCTTCATGGGCCATGCTCCACGCCCCCGTCAGCAGGATCACGAACAGCAGTACTCCAAACACCCCGCCTGCCCCGGCGTGTACACGCTGGACCAATGCCCTCGGTGCGCCCATCAGGTTCATCGCCAGGCTCCATCCCAAAGCAGCCAGGGCGTAAACAGCAGCAGCCAGACGCTGGAGCGACAGACCACGCGTTTGCGATCCGGCGCCAGCAACGACCACAGCAGTACCGTCACCAGAAACCCCAAGCCCAGGAACACGCCGGCATACAGCCGCTCCAGCCCACCGCCCCACGGATAATGCCGCGCCAGCAGGACGGCCAGTTGCAGGCTGCTGAGCACGCTGCCCGCCAGCGCCAGACAAATGCGCAGCGGCCAGGAACCGAGGGCCGGCGCGGCCATCAGAACGTACCTCGCAGGGTCAGATTGAGGCTGCGCGGTTCGCCATAGCGGTTGTTCCAATTGACGTTGGACAGGCTCTGGTAGTACTTGCGGTCCGCCAGATTGTTGCCGTTGACCGCGGCAGTCCAATGCTCGTCGATGCGGTAGGCGACCCGCGCATTGAGTAAGGCATAGCCGCCCTGCTCCAGGGTCACAGCCCCGGATTGGGTGGAGTAATCACTTTGCGCCTGCACGCCGGCACCGACGCTCCAGCGGCGGTCCTGCCACGGCAACTCGTACTGGGTCCACACCCGCGCCATGTGGCGCGGCGTGAAGCTGGCATAGCGCTCACCCGAAGCGTTGGTGTCCTTGAGGTACTCGGTGCTGGTGTAGGTATAACCGGCGGAGACGTTCCATTCGGGGGTGATATAACCGCTGCTCTCCAGCTCGAAGCCCTGGCTGCGCACCTTGCCGCCGCTGATGTAGTAGGTGGTCGACCCCACACCTGGATGGTCCGGGTCGACTTGCGGGTTGTTCTCCAGGTCGATACGGAACACCGCCAGCGACACATTCAAACGCCCGTCCGCCAACTCGCCCTTGATCCCGGTTTCATAGGTCTTGCCCTCCACCGGTTTGAGCAGGTCGCCGCTCCAGGTTTGCCCGGTCTGCGGCTGGTAGACCTCGGCGTAGCTGGCGTACCACGACCAGTTCTGCGCAAAGTCCCAGATCAAGCCGCCATACGGGGTTATTTCCCGGCCGGGGGTGAAGTGGCTGGTCGGCGCGTTCTGGTCCCACCAACTGGCCCGGCCGCCGATGACCAGGGTCAGCGGATCGAGCAGTTTGTAGCGGGTCAGCGCGTAGACGCCCTTGGAGGTGGTCGTCGTGGAACCGGGCGATGTGTAGGCGCCGATCCCGGGTTTGGGCACACTGCTCGGGTCCCAGCGATAGACATTCACCGGCACGTTGAGCGGCGTGGTGAACTGGGCGGTGCGCTGCTCGGTTTCGCCGTGGCTGTAGTTGGTGCCCAACAGCAACTCATGGCTGCGGCCAAACAACGAATACGGCCCATTGACCGAGGCATCCACGCTCTTTTGAATGCTGCTGAATTTATACGCAGCGCCCATCAAGCGACCGCCATCGCCGGTGAGCGGGTCGATGGCGCCAAAAGCACCGGCATAGCGCAGGCTTGAGTCGGCATCCTGGTATTCGGCGGCGACCTTGGCTTTCCAGTCGTGATCCAGTTGCTGCTCAAGAGAGCCGAACACCCGGCGCGTGGTCCACTTGAAGCGGTCCCAGTCCACGTCCAGATAGGTGGAGCGCGACAGGTTCAGGCTCGACCCGTCCTTGGCCATGGGCACGCCGGCCATGTTGGTCACCGAATCGATGGTCTGGTATTGCGCGCCCAGTGTCAGCAGGGTGTCTGGGTTCAGGTCGAATTCGGTGATGCCGTAGAGCAACTGGGTGTCTTGCTTGCCGACATCGTAGAAGTAGTCGCGATCCTCGTAGGCCGCCACCACGCGCCCACGCACGTTGCCAGTCTGGGTCAGCGGCCCGCCGACATCCACTTCGCCACGGTAACGGTCCCAGGTGCCGCCGCTGAGGGTGGTGCTGGCGGCGAATGCCTTTTGTGGGCGCTTGCGCACCAGGTTGACCGTGGCCGCCGGGTTACCGCTGCCGTGCAGCAAACCATTGGAGCCACGCAGGATTTCGACGCGCTCATACACCGCCATGTCCTGAGGCGAACCGGCGGTTTCACCGAGCATCGCCGGCACGCCATCCAGTTCGAAAGAGTTGATCTTGAAGCCACGCACGTAGTACGCGGTGGTCAGCAACTGGAACGGCTGCACCGTCACGCCAGTGGCCTGCTGCATCACTTCATCGAGGCTGAACAGGTTTTGCTGCTCGATGCGCTCATGGTCGATGACGCTCACCGACTGCGGCGTTTCCCGCAGTTTGAGCGGTAGCTTGCCGATGGTGGTCACGCCGGGCGGGGTCACCTCGCCCGAGGTGTCGTCACCCGCGACCTTGATGTCAGGCAATTGCACGGTCGCAATCGCCTGTGCCAACGGGCTCAGGCCCAGCACCAGCACCATCCCCAGTTGCGCCCCATTACGTTGGAAACCCCGCCCCGCCTTTGTTGCTCCCCGGTGTGACATTGCCCAGCCTCTTTATCGATAATAATTCGCATTAGTATCGTTTAAACGAACGCTGCGACTTTTCGATTAAGGGCCTTTTTCAATGGCTGCCCGGCAGGTTTTGCTCGACGAACTGCGCATACCAGCGGTGCGTGGCCAGCAACTGCTCATGACCGCCGCAGCCACTGACGCTGCCGCCTTCCAGCACCAGGATCTGATCGGCACCGCGCACCAACATCGGGTTGTGCGACACCAACACCACGGTGCGCCCGCCATGCAGCGCCTGCAGGCTGCGATTGACCCGTGCTTCGCAGCGCGCATCGAGGCTGGCGGTGGGTTCGTCAAGCAACAGGATCGGCGCCGGGGACAGCAGCGCGCGCGCCAGGCCGACCCGTTGCCGCTGGCCGCCCGAGAGTAATGCGCCGCCCGGCCCCACCTCACTGTGCCAACCCTGCGGCAGGCTGCTGAGCACCTCATCCAATGCAGCATCCTTGGCGGCGTGTTGCAGTTGCGCAGGCGTGGCTTGCGGCCGGGCCATGCTGACATTCCACAGCAGGCTGCCGGCAAACAGCCCGCTGTTCTGGAACACTTGCGTGAGGTGGTTGGCCAAGGTGTGTTCGCTTAGCTGGCGAATGTCCACCTGGCCGAGTCGTACTGCGCCGGTCTGCGGGTCCATGCCACGCCCCAGCAAGGCCAGCAGAGTACTTTTACCCGCGCCCGACGGACCGACAATCGCCGTGAACGTTCCCGGCGCGCAATGGATGTCTACATCCTTGAGCAACTGCTCGCCGCCTTCGCCGCAGATATTCAAGCCTTGCCCTTGCAAACTTGCATCCTGAGGCTGCTCTCCGGGGTGCGGGCTGTGCAGCGTCGGCATGGCCAACACCGCGAGCACTTGAGATAACGCCTGCCACGCCATACGCAAAGCCTGGTCCAGGTAAGCCAGTTGCGACAGCGGTTCGATGAAGCGCACCAGCAACACCAACACCGCCACCAACAGCGCGCCGGATAACTGCCCCGCCGCCACCGCCAGCACGCCACCTGCCAACACCAGCGAAAACACCACCTGCACCGCCGCCGCAAAGCCAAGCCCGCTGGGCAGCGCGCGGCGGTTGAGACGGTGCGTGGCCTGGTGTTGCTCGTGCAAGGCCTGACGCAACGCCAACTGGCCCTGGCTGGCATCACCGGCGCTGCGGATCAAGGCCTGTTGCTGCGCGAATGTCTGCAACAGCTGCCCGGCGCGACGGTCGACTTGCTGGCGCAGTTGCTCCAGCGCCAGGCTACGTCGCCCGGCCCAACGCAGCAGGGCGAACAACGGCAGATAAGCCAGAGCCAACGCCAGCGCCAAACGCGGTTCAATAAAGATCAGCCCCAGCACCACCATCGTCGGCGTCACCAGCGCCGTTACCAGCGGCGCCAGCAAGTGCGCCGGGATGCCCATGCTGTTGAACACCGGCCCGCGCACCAAGTCTTCCAACTGGCCCTGACGCGCCAATGGCAAGCGCGGCAGCTGTTGCACCAGTTGCGAGACCAGGCCGGCCGCCAACCCGGCTCCCGCCAGATAACCACGGCGCTGGGCAACGTAGCTGACCAAGGCCTGCAGCAACGTCAGCCCCAGCAACAGCAGCACACTTGGTTGCACACTCTGTTGATCGAACCAGGCCAGTATCAGCGGCACCAGCGCCAACCCCGCCAAGCCATCCAGCACGGCGGCCAGTAGCATCCACCCCAGAGCGCCGCGCAGTACGCGCCGGGCCTGGTCGGGCAAATGACGCAACGGCGAAAGTACACTCATGACACGAACTCCAGTTGATCGGCCGTCGACATTTGCTCGTCCCACAGCTGGCGGTACAGACCGTCCACGGCCAACAACTGTGCATGACACCCGCGCTGCACAATGCGCCCTTCGCAGAGCACCAGGATCTGCTCGGCATGGGCGATGGTTTCCAGGCGATGGGCGATGATCAGCCGCGTGCGCCCGGCCGCGTCGTCACGCAGTGCAGTACGCAAGGCGCGCTCGGTCTGCGGGTCGGTGGCGGAGGTGGGTTCGTCGAGCAACATGATCGGCGCACGCGACAGCAGCGCCCGCGCAATCGCCAGGCGCTGCAATTCGCCGCCGGACAGCCGCACATCATCGTCCACCAGGCTGGCGTAGCCTTTGGGCAACCCCGTGATCCAGTCATCCAGGCAGGCCGCCTTGGCCGCGGCGCGAATCTGTTTTTCACTGGCGTGGGGCTGATACAGGGCGATGTTTTGCGCCAGTGACAGGCGCAATGCCCCCGCCTGCTGAAACACCAGCGCCAGATGCTGCTGCAATTGGCGGCTGGCGATCTGCCGAACATCCACCCCGCCCACGCGCACATGCCCGCTGTCGACGTCCATAAAGCGGGCGATCAAACCGGCCAAGGTGCTTTTTCCCGCGCCGGACGGCCCCACCAGCGCGGTGGTAGTGCCCGGCTCCAGGCGCAGGTTGATCGCCTTCAGTACCGTGACATCACCCTGGGAGAAGCTCACATCGAGCATCTCCACGCTGGCGTCCCGAGGCGATTGCGGCGCGTCGGGTTCGATCAACGGCGGTGTACTCAACACCTCCTGTAGGCGCCGGGCACTTGCGCGCGCGTTGTTCAGCGCATCAAAGCCGTGCCCCAGCGCCAATACCGGCGCCGCCATGGCGCGCACCAGCAGCAAAAAGCCACACACCTGCACGGCGCCCACTTCGCTCACGCCGATAAATAGTGTGCCAAGTACCACCCAGGCCAACAGCCACGGTGCGCTGAGCAGGACCTGGATCAGCGCAGCAAGATGACCGGCGCGGCTCACCCAATGGCTGAAGCGCTGATCAAACTGCTGCACCGCCTCTTGCACACGGCGATGAATGCCCGCGCTGGGAAATTGCCGGACCAGGCCCAGGTTGCCGGCGAACTGGCTGTAGTCGCTGAACAACCGCTGGATTGCGCCATTGCGCTGGGCCACGTCCTCGCGGTAACGCGCCGAGCCCAGGCGCCAATAGCCCAGCACGCCCAATGCCAACGGCAGCAGGCACCAGAGCGCCAGGGCACTGTTGCTCCACAGCAGGTAGGCCAGGGTGGCCATGGGAATCAACAGCAGGTTGACCAGGTCGGTCGGCGCATGGCCCACCAGTTGGTGCAAGGCCCGCACATCCTGCTCGGCGTAACGGGTGACGCCCTCGGGCCCCAGCCGTGCAAACCAGCCCAAGGGCAAGCGTTGCAGATGCTCGGCCAGGCGCACGCGCAGACGGTCACACAGGTCGGCGTCCACCTGGTGGGTCAGGTGCAAGGCCAGGGTCTGGCCGCACAACCACAGCGCTGACGCCACCACCGCCACCACCACCCAGTTCAGTGCCGAAGACGCCAGCGGCGGCGCCTGGCGCAAGCTGTCCGCCAGTTGCGCCAAGGCTATCAGCGGCAGCAGCGAGCAGATCCCGGCGACGGCCTGCAACGCGATCGCCGCCCCTAAGCGCGCACGGAAAGGACGCAGCATTTCGCTCAAGTGGCTCATCGGACGTGCTCCAATGCCTGGGCCAGGCCGGCCGCCGGTAACGTCAGCGACGGCTGCTGCGGGAACCCGAGCGCCGCCGTCACCTGTTGCCATAGCCTCACCACTTCCAGGCTGCGCTGTTGCAGGCGCGCCAGCCCCACCCCCGTGATCAGCGGTTGCAATGCACTGGCCGCAGTTGTCGGCCAGACGCGGCGGTAAACCTGCGCCCAATCCGCCGCCGCGGCCTCCAACACTTCGACGCACGGCAGCGGCTCATCGGCCTGCGGCCCAAACAGGTCGAACACCCCGTCGGCATCTTGCACCGGCGCACGCACGGCCGGCAGCCACAGCAACGGTCCGTGGGGCGAGGCCAACAGCAACGTGCCGCTGTCAGTAGCGATGCTGATGCGCTGCAACCTCTGCATGCGCCCGTCATCATTGGCGGCCAACTCATTGAGCACGCGCAACGACACCGGCACTTGCGCCATGACCAGGCTGATATCCCGCCAGGCCGACAGCGCCGGTGCCACGCAGTCCACCGACCATGGGCCTACCGATTCCAACACCGCCGCCAGCACATCGAGGGTCGCGTAACTCACCTGCACCGCGCAGTCGGCGTCGATATGGCGAATGCCCTGTTGACGATGCAGCTGCCGCGCCAGCTCGATGAACCGCGCCACGCACGGCAACTGCGGGTAGAAACTGTTGAGCAGGCAGCGCCGATGCAGGCGCGCCGCCGTGCTCAGCAAGTCTTGCAGTTCCTGGGGCAGCAACGGGTGCTCGATCAGCACATCAATGCCCCGCTCCATCAGCGCTTGCGCCAAGGCGGGGCCCTGTTCGCCCCTTGCTGCGCCGCCCACCGCCACGCAGGCCAGTTGTGTGTCGGCGGGTACGTGGGCCAAGGCCTCGAAACACGGCACTTCGAGATAGCGAGCCAGTGCGCGGGAGCGACGGCTGCCCTGCCCCAGCACCCCGACCAGTTCCAGGTGCTCGGCCGCAGCCACACCAACGGCGTAGAACTGGCCGAAGCGCGAGCCCACCACCAGGGTTTTCACAGGCATAGTCATGGGCGTTCCTCCAGCAAGTAACGACTCAGCCCGGCGTTCAAGCACTCGAAGTGATTGCCGCGCAGGGTCTGCACAGTCAGCGGCGCCAACGACGCCGCCTGCCACCAGGCCTGCAGAGCGGCCTGGTGATCGGGGATCAACGGGTTGGCGACACTCGGCACAAACAGGCGGATGGCGCCCACATACGGCGCGCCGTCGCTGTAGTGGCTGGCGCGCACGGAATGAGCGAACACCCGATACAACTGCTCATCGGCAATGCCCTTGGCCGCCGCCAGTACGCGGGATTTGAGCGCAGTGGCGTCCAGATCCAGGTGTTTGTCGAGCAACGGTTCAGCCGCCGGCAACCCCAGCGCAGCGGTGTCCAGCCCCAGGGTGCCGGCGAAGCTGTAGAGCATCTGCACTTCATCCTCCACCAGGTACGGAATGCGGTAGCTCGATACGATGTCCACCCGACGCACCTCGGCGCCCAATTGCAGCAGGGCCTTGGCCAGCTCCAGCGTTACTAGCCCGCCGGAGCAGTAGCCCAGCAAGTCGAAGCGGCGCCGGCCGCTGTCCCACAGCGCCTGGGCATACCGTTTGCCGAGGGTGGCGTTGATATGCTCCGGCGGCAGGCTCAAGTAATCGTCGCTGTCGTGCACCGCCAATCCCAGCAACGGGCCGCTGCCGGCCAGTTCGGCGATCAACCCGCGATACGGCAGCAGCGTGCCGAGCCCTTCATGCACCAGCACCCGCGCTGTGCCTTCACCCGCGGCCAGTTCCGTCAGCGCATCCACCCGCCCGCGCCCACCCAGCGGCGCACGGCGGGGGTCCGTGGAGGGCACCACTGCGGGGGCTTCACTGCTCGACTCACTGCGCAAGCGCTGGGCCAGGCCTTCCGGGGTCGGCTGGCTGAGAGCCCAGCGCAACAGGCGGTCGAAGGGTTGCGCACGGGCCAATGGCTCTTGCTCGCGCAAGCCGGCGATCAATTGTGCGATCAGCAGCGAGTCACCACCGGCGCCGAAGAAATCCTGATCCGCCGACACCCCACTGCAATCGAGTACTCGCTCCCAATGCGCGATCAAGCGCTGCACCAACTCATCCGCCACTTCCGTGCGCGCACGGCGTGCCGGTTCGAGCTGGCGCTGCTCGGCTTGGGTGGTCAGCGCGCGGCGGTCAATCTTGCCATTGGCGGTGACCGGCAAGCGGTCGAGTATCCGCACCTGCGCCGGCACCATATAACGCGGCACGCGCTCGGCGATGAAGGCCAGCAACGTCTCCTGGCTCAGTAATGGCCGGTCGGTTTTCACGCGTGCGACCAACAGGTCGTAGCCCAGCAGGTGCAGCACACTGTCGGCCGACGCCAGCGATTCGGCCTGGTCGCCGGCCTCGCTGTTCAGCCACGCCAGCCACTGGTCCGTATGCACGAACAGCTGCCCGGTGGCGGCGCGCACGTCCTGCGGCGTCTCCATCATCAGGCTTTGGCTAATGCTGATTTCGCGGTGTTCGCGGGTCAGTTCCTGGATCACCAGCCAGGCATCGGCTTGCAGCAATTGGCGTAACCCGGCGAGCAGGCGCGGTGTATCCAGGGCGTTGTTCAATGCGCCGGAGCTGAGCAGCAGGTCCAGGGACCCCGCGGCAAGCCCTTGTTCGCAGGCGGGTTTGTTCATGTCGAACGGCATGAAGCGCACCCACGGATACGCGGCAAAGCGTTCGCGCGCAGCGTTAAGGAAATAGCTCGACACGTCGGAAAACACATAGTCGATCTGCACCCCGTCCGCTACCAACGGCGCCAGCGCGGGGATGATCAGCGCACTGGCGGCACCGGTGCCGGCGCCCACTTCCAGGATGCGCCAGCGGCGCTGGCTCTGGCGCGCAACGATCGCGCAAACCGCCTCGGCCATGGCCCGATGCAGCACTTGGGCATGCTGGCCACGGCTGTACATCGCCTCGGCAATATGTGCCGAGCCCTGCGGGAACATCAGGCTTGCCGGGCTCAGGCGCCCGTCCAATTGCTCGGCCAGGCGGGTCGCGCTGGTGCGCAGGTAATCGACCAACTCCAGCGGCCAAAGACCGCTCGGCGCCAGACGGGCGAACTGTGCCCAGGCATCGTCCTGACTCAGGTCAGCCGTGCTGACCTGGCAGCGCCAACCGTCATTGTCTGCACACAGGTAGCCGCTGTCGGTCAACAACGTAAGCCAATGCCGCAACAGGCGATGCTGACCGGCGTCGAGTTGCAAGGCCTGGCACAGCGAGTCGAATGCCACGGACTGCCCCGGGATCAGCAAGCCACTGCCGCCCAACCAATGCAGCAACGACACATCCGCCGCCCGATCCAGCGCAGCCAGTGCTGCTTCGATGGCGGCGCGCGGGCCGAAATCCGCGTGTTCAAGGGTGTGGCGTGCCTGGCGCAGGACTTCGCCCAAGTGCGTGCTCAGGTGAGGCGCAGGCGCGTTGGTGTGCAGGGTGACGAAGCTGCACAGCGAACGTTCGTGACGCTCGCCGAGCAACACCGTGGTACTCGCGGCGATTTGCGGATGGGCCAGCCAGCCCGCGTCGATTTCCGCCAGTTCGATGCGGTGACCGCGAATCTTCACCTGGTCATCCTGGCGCCCAAGAAACTCGATCAAGCCTTCCGCGTCCAGGTAACGCCCCTGGTCACCCGTGCGGTACAGGCGACGCCCGCTGGCATGGGTGATGAACCGCTCGGCGCTGCGTTGCGGGTCTTCGGCATAACCCAGGGCCAGGCCGAGTCCGCCGATATGAATCTCACCACGCACGCCCACCGGGCACTGGCGGCCCAGCGCGTCGAGTACTTCCAGGGTCTGGTGCTTGAGGGCCCGGCCGTAGGGGATGCTTGGCAAGGCCGTATCTTCGGCACGAATGGGATGCTCCACCGACCAGATCGCCGCTTCGGTGGCGCCGCCCAGACTGAACAACTGGCTTTCGGGCCAGCGTTGCCACCAGCGGGTCGGCAGCGTGGTGGGAATCCAGTCGCCGGACCACAGCACACAGCGCGGCCCGGGGATTGCGCCGGGCTCGGTCTCCAGGTAATCCACCAGCATCTGCCCTTGTGCGGGCACCGAGTTCCACAAGGTGATGCCGTGTTCCTGCATCAATTGCGCCCAATGCGAAGGATCGGCGCCGCGCTCGGGGTCGGGCAGCACCACCTGCGCACCGACCGCCGTGGCGCCGAAGAAGTCATACACCGACAAGTCGAAACTCAACTCTGCCAGGCCCAGCACGCGGTCATCGACGTTCACCGCGTAGCGCTGGTTGATGTCATCGAGGGTGTTGACCACCGCGCCATGGCTGAGCATTACGCCTTTGGGCGTGCCGGTGGAGCCTGAGGTGTAGATGATGTAGGCCAGGTCCGCGGCCTCTACCGCCAGCGGCTCACGGGGTGGCCAATGCGGGTCGGCGGCAAGCGTATCGATGGCGATGCGCGGAAGTTCAAGGCTGTCCGGCCATGCCTGGGCTTGCAGAACAATCACCGCAGCAATCCCCGCGTCGCGCAGGATCGCCTCGCGGCGCAAGGCCGGTTGGCGGATGTCCACCGGCACATAGGCCGCGCCCATCTGGGTAATGCCCAGCACCGCCATCAGTTGCCAGGCACTCTTGGGCAGCATCACCGCCACCCGCGCCCCCGGCTGCACGCCGAGCGCTTCAAGCGCCTTGCGCACCGCGGCGGCATGCTGGGCGACCTGACGATAGCGGTAACGGCCGTCGCGGTCGCTGATCACGAGGGCATCCGGAGTTCGCCGCGCCTGTTGGGCGAAGCCGTCGGCGATATTGCGCGCTGGGGCGCTGGCGTGGATCGGCGGGTTTGCCTGCTGCGCGGGCAGCACGATGTCGCCACGCACTTGCCACAATTGCGGGTCGCAGGCCAAACGTTGCAGCAAGTCGACGTAGGCTGCGAACATCTGCGCGGCCATACCTTCGGGCAGCACGCCGATGCGGACATCCCAGCCGATCTGCAAACCGCCGTATTGGTCGCTGACCTGGCAGTCGATCCACACTTGCGGGGTTTGGCTGATCATGTAGCTGGGCGGCTGCAACACACGCCCGGCATCGCCGAGCATGCGTTCGACGCTGCCGATGCCACTGGTGAACACCACCGGCATCAGGTCGGCGCCACGCCCTCGCACACGGGCCAGTTCGCGCAGTACCTCAACGCCGGTGAAGCGGCTGTGGTCGAGGTCAGCGAACAGCTGCGCGCCGATACGCCGCGCACGCTGGACAAAACTGGCGCCCTCGGTGCCGTCCACCGCGAGCAGGCTCAGCGCGGTGAAGTCCCCCACGACCTGGTCCAACTGCGGGTGCAGGTTCGGCCGGTTGAGCACGGTGAGGTTCAGGCAAAAGTCCGGGCTTTGGCTCCAGCGCCCGATCACCTCGACAAACGCGGCCAGCGTCACACCCGCCGCGCTGAGGCCTTGGGCGCTGGCAAGGGCGCACAGGGCGTTCCATTGCCCGCTGCTCAACACGCCATGGTGGTGGGCGAAACGCGTGGAGCCCAAGCCCGCGTGCTCGCTCAGCGGCAGGTCCGGACGCCCGGGCAGGCTGTCCAGGCGCGCCAGCCACCACGCCTTGTCGGCGTGCCAGGCGGTGCTGCCGCGCGCTTGCTGTTCGTGCTCGAGGTAGTCGCGAAAGGTCGCTTCCAGCGCCGGCCAGTGGCGCGTCGGTTCCAAGTAGCGCTGGGTGAGTTCTGCCAGCAGCAGTTGCAGGCTGGCGTAGTCGAACAAGGTGAAATCCACCGAGCAATGCAGGATTGCCTGCTCGCGTCCCACACTCAGTTCGGGCAGCAGGATCGGCCATTGATCGAGCGCATGGCAGGCATGGTCCAGGCGCTTGCGCACGCTGTTCAGGTGCGCCTCCAACGCCTCGGGCGTGGCGTCGCGGCGGTCATGCACCGGCAGCCGTTGCCATGGCACCTGGGCTTGCACACGTTGCTGATGGTTATCGACCACCGCGCGCAGCATCGGGTGACGTTGCACCACGGCGTTCCAGGCCTGTTCAAGGTGTCCGGTGTCGACGTTCGCCGGCCACGGGTATTCGACATACAAGTGGCAAGCGTTGCCGCCATAGTCAAAGGCCGGGTTGCGTCCCAGTACATAGGCGCCCTGTACCGCGCTCAAGGCGAAGGGTTGCAGCGCCTGCTCCGGCTGTGCGCGCCATTGTTGGGGCGCAAGATGCACCAGCAGCGCTGGCCGCTGGGCGCGAATACGCTCCGCCAGGGCTGAGTCCAATGCGCCTTGCGGCGCGCGAAAATGCAGCTTGCCGTCAGTGGCCCAGAGTTCGATCTGGCGTTCACGGCAGATGTGCAGCACATCATCCAGGCTCATAACACGCCCTCCTCGATAACCACTTCGCCGCTGCGCACCAACAGCGCGGCCATGCCTGCCAATGTCGGCTGCAGGTAGAAATCGCTCATGCGCAGGCTGGCGCCCAGTTGTTCACGCACGCTGGCCAGCAGCCGCGTCGCCAGCAGGCTGTCGCCGCCCAGGCTGAAAAAGCTCGCCTGGGCGCTGCGCACCGGCCGTCCCAGGATGGCCTCCCAGCACGCTGCCAGGGGCTGTAGCTCGGCACTGAGTTCGCCGTCTTCGTTGTTTGCCGGTTGCCTGCGTTGCAACGCGTCGCTGAGGCTGGCGTGCAGGCGCGCGCGGTCGATCTTGCCGTTGGCATTCAGTGTCAGGCGCGGTACGGACCACAGATGTTCGGGCCGCATCGCCTGGGGCAAGCGTTGTTGCAGCCATTGGTCGAGGCTTTCAGCGGTCAGGGTTTCATCCGCCGCACGCGCACTCAACAGCAGCATCGCGGGGTTTTGCCACAGGCATTCCAGGTGGCGAAAACCGCTCTGGCCGAGCAGGTGCGCCAGTTCGGCAGCGTCAGGCAATACCGGTGCGCGCTCATCCAGCAGCGCCGCGCTGACCAGCCGCAACGGCGAGTCGCGCAGCAGGTCGGCCAGCAACAGGCGGCCTTGCGGCTTGAGCAGTGCCTGCGCCAGATTCAGCCCATCGCCGGGCTGAGCATAACTGTGCAAGGCCGCGAAGCTGATCACCACGTCGTACTGTGACCAGTGTTCAGCGGGCAGCACGCCCTCCACCAGCAATTGGCTCGCCACGCGCCGGCGCTTGCCCACGCTGGCCGCCAGCAGGCCGGGGCTGCTCTCGAACAAGGTCAGTTGCACGTCGCGCGAACTCGTATGGTTCAGCCATTGCTCCAGCAACTGCCCGCCGCGCACATCCAGCACCGCGACTTTCAGCGGTGTGCCGCTGTGTTGTTGGAGCGCCTGGCTCAGGGTGTCCAACACCTGGCGGCCCGCCGGCAGGTTCAACGCCATGGCCTGCGGTGCCAGCAACGGATCGAACAACACTTGCGAGGCGCCGTCTTCGGTGCGCAACAGCACCTGCAAGGCACCGACCATGCGGTGCAGATCCGCCTCGCGCCACCCTAAGTGCGCCAACGCGTCGTGCAGGCTGAGCGACTCGACATGCTCGGCCAGCCACTCGCGCCACGTGTCGAGCAGGGCGCTGGGCGGCGGGTCTTGCAGCAGGCGGCGCAACAGCTGCGCGGTGACCTGGTGTTCTGCGGCCAAGGTGTCGTCGAGCATCGAGACGGCCGGCAACGCTTGCGCCGATGCAGATTCAGGGCTGATCACCACGGCCGCGCCGAGGCTGCCGTTCAAGACCGCAGCACAGGCGCTTTCAATCCGTGGGTGGGCGGTGAGCGCCGCTTCGATTTCCCCCAGTTCGATACGCTGCCCGCGCAGCTTGACCTGCTGGTCCATGCGCCCGAGAAACTCAAGGGTGCCATCGGCCCAGAAGCGCCCGCGGTCGCCGGTGTGGTACCAACGCCCGTGCTCATCACTGCGAAAGCGCTGTGCGGTCAGCAGCGGGTCATTGCGATACCCCCGCGCCAGGCTTGCACCACCGATCAACAGTTGCCCGATCACCTGGTCCGGCACATCGCGCCCGGTGGCGTCCACCACCCGATACGCTTGGCCGGCCAAAGGCTTGCCATAGGGAATCGACGGCCAGTGGTCGGGGACCTCATCAATGCTTTGCAGGTTCGACCAGATACCCGCCTCGGTGGCGCCGCCCAGGCCATACACGCGGCACTGCGCGGTGGCGTGGCGCCGCAGGCGTGCGGCGAGGTCGAGGGCAATCCAGTCTCCCGACAGCAACACCGCCCGCAGGCTTCGGTAATCACAGGCATCGGCGCCGACGCCCAGGGCCATTTCCAGCAATGCCGGGGCCGAATTCCACAGGCTCACGCGGTGTTCGGCGATCAGTTGCGCCCAACGCGCCGCATCGCGGGTTTCTTCAGGTTGCAGCAGCACCAAGCGAGCGCCCTGCCCCAGCACGCCAAACAGGTCGTACACCGACAAGTCGAAATCCAGCGCCGACACGGCCAGCAGGCAATCATCCGGCGTGACCTGCAGTTCGGCCTGCACCGCGTCGATCGTGTTGATTGCGGCGCCATGGCAGACTTCAACACCTTTGGGAATGCCGGTAGAGCCCGAGGTGTAGATCACATACGCGCTGGCGCGCGACGATAGCGCTTTCGGCGCGGCCAATGGCGCGGACTGCTCAAGCACCGCCGGGTCAAGCCATTGCAGCGCGTTGCCCGGCGGCTGATCGGCAATCACTCGGGTGATGCCCGCAGCCGATTCGATCAGGCTGCGCCGCGCAACCGGCTGTGCGGTGTCCACCGGCACATAGCAACCACCGGCCGCCAGCACGCCGAATACCGCGGCGATCTGGCGAGGCCCACGCGGCAGGCAGACCTCCACCGCCTCGCCCTGACGCATGCCCGCCTCAAGCAAACCCGCCGCTATACGCAGGGCTTGAGTGGCCAGATCGTTATATGTCCAGCGTTGCGCGCCGCAGATCAGGGCGAGTGCGTCGGGTTGCCGGGCACTTTGGCGAAAAAAGTCTTCAAGCAGGCCACGCCCCGGCGCTAACGCCGGCAGGCTGTTCTGCTGGTCGCGGCACGCCTGTTGCGCCAGCGGCAACAACACCGGTTGCGGCTGGTTCCAGTCGCTGTCGGCGAGACGCTGCACCAGCTCGACATAGGCGCTGAACATCGCCTGCAGCACGCCTTGCGGGAACAGGTCGGCAACGCTGTCCCAGGCCAGCAGCACGCCGTCCTCAAGCCGATACAGTTGGTGGTCGAGCCACACTTGCGGGGTTTGCGAGAGCATGTCGTGCAGGTCGCCAAACACCTCACGAAAGCTGGCGGGGACAAAACCCGAATCGCTCAGGTTGCAGGAAAACACCACCGGCGCGGAACGCGGATGACCTTGGCGACGTGCCTCACGCAGCACTTCCAGCGCGGGAAACGCCGCGTGGTCGATGGTGGCGTGCAGGTCGCGCTGGTAGCGCCGGGCGCCTTCGGCAAACGGCAACTGCGGCGCGTCTTCACACGCCACCAGCAGCAAGGTGGTGAAGTCGGCAATCACCTGGTCGATGGATTGCTGATCATCGTGACGATCGAACAACGGCACATTGAGCAGGAAGCTCGACTGTTCACTCCAGCGTGCCAACACCGCGTTGAACGCTGTGGCGAACACGCTGGGCAACGTCAGGCCATGGGCAGTCGCCTGGCGTTGCAGGCGTTCGACTTCTGCGTGACTGAGTACGTAAGCCTGGCGGGTAAACCGTGGCGCACGGATCGATTCCGGGGCACAGGCCAGCGGCAGTGCGGGGCCGTCCGGCAACTGCGCAAGGCGTTGGCACCAATGCTCACGATCTCGCGCATACGCCTCTGCGCGACGTTGGCGGCGCCGGCCCAGGTAGTCGGCAAACTGCACGTCCGGCGCGGGCGCAAGCGCGGCCGGCGCCTGATAGGCCTGGCCCAGTTGCGCCATCAACAGGCGCAGGCTTTCCACGTCGACGGCCAGCAGGTCGACACTCAACCACACACGATCACGGCCTTCGGGCAACTGCACCAGGCCGACCAGCAACACCTGCCCCGCTTCCACGGCCAGGCATTCATGCGATCGCCATTCACGCAGCGCGTGCCAGGCGTCTTGCGCAACTGCTTGAGTGTGGTGGCGCCAATCCTGATGGTCGAAAACCGGCAATTGCGTTGCGCCAAGAATGCGTTGGCGGCCGTCGTTGAAACTGGCCCGCAACATCGGGTGACGCGCCTGCACGCACTTGACTGCCGCTTCCAGGCGTTGCGCATCGATGCCCTGGCAATCGAATTCCAGCCATGCGTGGCAACTGATATTGCCCAGCACTTCGGCGGGCCCGCGCCCCAGCCAGTACGCCTGTTGCACCGCGCTGAGTTCAAAACTGTCGTCGGCTGCGCTCAACGGGGCGACATCAGCCACCTCCACACGTCGCACCGCCTGGCCATGCAGCAGGCCAAGCCAGGCCGCGAGGCTGGGTTCGGCGCTGAGTTGGGCGAAGTCGACCCGCAACCCATGGCTGCGCAGGCGCTCCTGCAAGTACATCAGGCGGATGGAATCCAACCCGCAGCCCAAGAGGTTTTCCTCATCGCCCAGGCTGTCGATTTCTTCCACGGTAGCGCCCAGCAACTGGGCAAGGTGTTCGATCAGCCATCTGCGCAGTGCGGTGGTGTCTGCTGTTGTCAGCTCGCTCATGAAAAGCTTCCTGTGACCCGTCTAGATAAAGTCCCTGGCTCACCAAGATGGAAGCCATTCTCAATTGGAACTCTATCGCAAGCGGTTTTTCAGAAAGCGCTCAGGGCTTTAGATAAACAGGCCTTTTCATTCGATTCAGAGACACCGTGCCGTGATCAACGGATTTCGCTGGGCGATACACCGTAGCGTTTGCGAAAGGCGATGGAAAAATGCGCCGGGCTGAATCCCACGCCATAGGCGACGGTAGACACATTGCTTTCCTCGTCGCTGAGCATGCGGTGGGCTTCGTTGAGACGATGTTCGTGCAGGTAGCCGAACACGCTGGTACCGAACACTTTGCGAAACCCCGCCGTCAGTTTGCGCGGGCTCATGCCCACGTGGCTGGCCAGGGCGTTCAGGCTGGGCGGTTCGAGCAGCGAGCGCACCAGACGGTCCCGGGCGGCGTGTACACGCTCCACATCCGACGAGGTGATGCGCAGCTTATGCTCCGGCTGCCCGCGCTCACCGAGCAGAAACTGCGCGCTCAACGCGGTCAATTCCAGCGCCTTGCCACCCAGGTATAACGAGCGGCTCGGGCCCTGCATCGGGCATGTTGCAATTTGCGTGGCCAGTGCCTGCATCGCGCGCGGAGCCGGGCGCACCATCATGTACGGGTCGCCGCCGCCACTGCTGAGCAGCTTGCGCGGGGCCAGGCCGAGATGGCGGTCGAGGGATTCGAGGTCCAGCTGGACGATGGTGTAGCGCAGTGGTGTGGTGGTGCCGTAGATCTGCGACGAGGTGAACTCGCCGTCGTTGACGATGGTGCACAGGCTCGGCCCCTTGATCGACTGCTCGCTGTGCCCGGGGATGCGGCACGACAGCTCGCCACTTTGCACCAGAATCAACTTGAGGCCGCGCTCCAGCGGGTCCTCGACCCAGTTTTCGCTGTCTGACCACAACGTGCCGGTGACCAGGGTCATGTGCGGGTCCAGGTAGACCGTTCCGGGTTGGTTGCCCTTGGGTTCGGCCTGCGTCTCTTGTCGACTGGGGGCGATGATCGTAATAGTCATTGGGTTTTCCCTTGATCCTGAGGCCATTACGCGGGGCCTGACCTGAATGAGGAGGAGGCTTTTAAACCGTAAACCTCCCTGTTTATAGCCGCTGTGTATTTCATCTAATGAAAAAGTCACAGGTCCGAAAGCCTTGGCGTTGAGAAGCGCTCGGCGAAGGACAATGATAATAGATCTCATTTAGGCGTTTGTAGCCAATTATTTCTACAAATAGGGGATTCCATGTCATTGCACACCTGCGCACCCGATTCAGACAGCGTTGGCGACGCGCCCGACTGGCCTGCCGCGTTCGCCGAACGCTACCGCCAGGCCGGTTACTGGCAAGACCAGACCTTCGCTCAGGCCCTCGATACGGTCGCCGCGCGCAACCCATCGGCCATCGCGATAACCGACGGCCCCTTGCACCTCAATTACCGCAGCCTGGCAGACCGCTGTCGGCGCCTGGCTGGCGGTTTGCACGCGCAAGGGATCGCAGAGGGCGACAATGTGGTGGTGCACTTGCCCAACGGCACTGCGTTTATCGAAGTGTGCTTTGCGTTGTTCCGCCTGGGCGCCCGGCCGATCCTCGCCCTGCCCGCCCACCGTCAACATGAGATCGGCGGCTTTTGTGGGTTTGCCCAGGCCTCGGCCTACATCGGCTGCGCTCAATTGGAGGGCTTTGATTGCCGCTCGATGGCGCGCCGACTGGCCGCTGCCAACCCGCTGTTGCGCCATGTGGTGATCGACGGCGATGCGCAGGAGTTCACCGCGTTGAGTGAGCTTTACAACAGCGCGCCGCTGGAACGGGACGCCGGTCGCGCCGACGCCGTGGCGTGTTTCCAGCTGTCGGGAGGCACCACCGGCACGCCAAAGTTGATCCCGAGGCGGCACGCCGAATACCTCTATAACGTGCGCGCCAGCAGCGAAGTCTGCGAGCTGGATGCGCGCACCGTTTACCTCACCGCGTTGCCCATGGCGCATAACTTCACCCTGTGTTGCCCGGGTGTGATCGGCACCCTGCTGGCCGGTGGGCGCGTGGTGTGTACGCGCCGCTCGGACCCGGAGTCCTGCTTTGCGCTGATCAGCGAGCAGCGGGTCACCGTCACCGCCTTGGTGCCGCCGCTGGCGATGCTCTGGCTGGACGCCCAGGACCATCGCCAGGCCGACCTGTCCAGCCTGCGCGTGCTGCAAGTGGGCGGTGCGAAATTGCTCAGCAGCGCGGCAGAACGGGTCACGCCGACGCTGGGCTGCACCTTGCAACAAGTGCTGGGCATGGCCGAGGGGTTGTTGTGTTTTACCCGCCTGGATGACCGCCCGGATCTGCTGCTGCATACCCAGGGCCGTCCGCTGAGCGCCGATGACGAAGTACGCATTGTCGATGAACAGGGCCAACCGGTGCCCGAGGGTGAAGTGGGTGAACTGCAAGTGCGCGGCCCCTACACCATTCGCGGCTACTATCGCCTGCCCGAACACAATGCCCGGGCGTTCACCGCCGATGGATTCTATTGCAGCGGTGATCGGGTCAGGCGCACCGCCGACGGTTACCTGGTGGTCGAAGGTCGTGACAAGGACCAGATCAACCGCGGCGGTGAAAAAGTCGCTGCCGAAGAAGTGGAAAACCTGCTGATCGGCCATCCCCAGGTACACGACGCCGCACTGGTGGCGATGCCGGATGCGGTGCTCGGCGAATCCACCTGTGCCTTTATCGTCGCCCGTGACCCGGCGCCCTCGGCCTTCGCACTCAAGCATTACCTGCGCGGCCACGGCCTGGCGGCGTTCAAGGTGCCGGATCGTATCGAGTTCGTCGCACACTTCCCGCACACCGGCGTGGGCAAAGTCAGCCGCAAGGACCTGCGCGAGCGCCTGCGCCAGGCCTGGCTGCAGAGTGCCGCTTCGTGAGCCTGCACGACAAACGCTGGGTACGCGCTTATCGACTCACGCCCATGCCACGCTGGCGATGGGTGTGTTTCGCGCATGCCGGGGGCAGTGCGAGTTTCTTCCGCGACTGGGTCCACGCTCTGCCCGCCGACATCGACCTGTTGGCCATCCAATACCCGGGCCGCGAAGACCGTTTCAGCGAGCCGTGCCTGACCGACATGCAGCGCCTCGCCGACGGTGCCGCGCACGCGTTGTCGTGTTACGCCGACCGGCCGCTGGTGTTGTTCGGCCATAGCCTGGGCGCGGTGGTGGCGTATGAAGTGGCGACGCGCCTGGAACAACGGGCAATCGCCGTCGACCACCTGTTCGTGTCCGCCCACCCGGCGCCGCAGCGCCAACGCGGCGGGCAGTTGCACCTGGGCCCCGACGCGGCCTTGCTGGACGATGTGCGGCGCCTGGCCGAGCGCCCCAATGCGTTGCTGGAGAACCCGGCCCTGTGCGAATTGTTCCTGCCCGGCTTGCGCAACGATTACCGCATCGTTGAAACCTACACCTGCGCACAACCGCGGCCACTCAAGAGCCGCATCGGGGTGTTCTACCCCGAGCAAGACCCGGAAATCGAGCTTGATGAAGCCATGGCCTGGCAAGCCGCCAGCCACCGGCCACTGCACCTGCAGCGCTGGCAAGGCGGACATTTTTACCTGGTCGAACAGCGCCAGGCACTCATCGACGCCATCGTCGCGACGCTGTCGACCCCATCGCCCTCCTTGAAGGAAACCTTTCAATGAAAACCCCCGACGCCTGTGATGGCCTGCAGGACATTCGTCACGCCATCGATTCACTGGACCACCAGATTATCGACCTCATGCGCCAACGCATGGCTTACGTCAAAGCCGCCGCGCGCTTCAAGCCGACCGAAAGCAGCATCGCCGCGCCCGAACGCGTTGCCCAGATGCTCCCGCAACGCCGCGAGTGGGCCGAGCAGGCCGGGCTGGACCCGCACTTCGTCGAAACCCTGTTTGCCCAGATCATCCATTGGTACATCGGCCAGCAAGTGTTGCACTGGCGCGCGATGAGAACGCTGGCATGAGGGCCTTTGCACAGCCGCACGCCCATGCCGAGGGGATGACCGAGGTGTTCGAGCACGCCCAGCGGCGTGCCGTCGAACAAGGTGAGCCGGTGTTGGCCAGTTACTCGATGAGGATCGCCCCGCTGGACTTGCTGGCACTGTTTGGCAGCGTCGACCAACCTGGCGCCGAGTGCCTGTTCTGGCGGGCGCCGGAAGACGACAAAAGCCTGTTCGGCTGGGGGGTGGCGGCGGAACTGAGCAGCGCGGGCCCTCAGCGTTTTGCCTCGGTCGATGCGCAATGGCGACACTGGCTGCAAAGCGCGGTGATACACGGCCCGCTGGCGCCTTCGGTGTGCGGCGGCTTTCGATTCGATCATCAGGTCAAGGCCAGCCCCGCCTGGCAGGGTTTTGGCGATGCGTCCCTGTGGCTGATGACGCTATTGCTGGTGCGCGACGGTGCAGACTGTTGGCTGGTGTGCCAACAGCGCGTCGCGCCCAGCGATGCGGCACGTTGCTGTTGCGAGCACGTACTGAAGGAGTGGAACACGCTGATGGATCGCTACCTCAGCGGCGCGCCCCCGACGGCTGCACGGCAGCACACCCGCGACCAGAGCCTGCCGCGGGCCTGCTGGGAAAGCAAAGTCGCGCATGCCCTGGACGTGTTGCGCGACACCGCGTTGAACAAGGTGGTGCTGGCGCGGGAAGTGGTCAGCGAATTTTCCCGGCCTATCAGTGCCGGGCGCACCTTGGCTGCCCTGGCAATCAACGACCCCACGGCGTACTTGTTTGCGTTTCGACGCCACCACGCGTGTTTTATCGGCGCCTCCCCAGAGCGCCTGGTCAAACTGCACAACGGTCACCTGCAAACCCTGGCGCTGGCGGGCACAGCCCGGCGTGATCCCTGCCCGGAGCAGGATGCGCAACTGGCGCAAACGCTGCTCGGCTGCCAGAAGAACCAGCATGAGCATGCCGTGGTGGTGCAGATCATTCAGCGTGACCTGGCGCCCTGGGTACGCCCGTTGCACGTTCCCCCGGCGCCGCACATCAAGCGGCTCAGCCGCGTGCAGCACTTGGCGACGCTGATCGAAGGCGCACTGCGCCCGCAGAGCAGTTTGCTGGACATGGTCGCAGTCCTGCACCCGACGCCCGCCGTCGGCGGCCATGAACGCGGCCAGGCGCTGGAGCATATTCGCCAATTCGAGGGCTTTGACCGTGGCTGGTACGCGGCGCCGTTAGGCTGGCTGGATGCCCACGGCAACGGCGAATTCATCGTCGGTTTGCGCAGCGCCTTGCTCAACGGCAACCAAGCCCGTCTATTTGCTGGCTGTGGCATCGTCGAACACTCCGACCCTGCCAGCGAATACGACGAAACCTGCATCAAATTGGCGGGCATGCGCGCCGCGTTGCAGGTATAACCCGCTGCCCGATGCTTGAATCAAGGCCGGCGCAGGCCTACCCTGCACACGGAAAATTCACCCTCTGAGTCAGGAAGACCTTACATGTGGGATGGCAACGTTACCTTTGGTGATTCATGGGCCGGCTACATTGGCCGCGCGGATCAGAACACTGCCCACTCCCATGTTGCCATTCAGCTGTGCATCGGCGTACACCAGCCCGTCACCCTGGAGCTGCCACGCCAGTCGATCCGCGCGGCCGGCGTGATCATCGGGCCCAATGTCGAGCACCGCGCCGTGCCCGACATTCATCCGGTGGCCTTTGTCTACGTCAACCCGGATACCCCGTTGGGGCGTGCGCTCAATGCGTTGCTGCAAGACAATGGCATCGCCCTGGCCAGTGACGAACTGCTCGAGTGCTTTCGCCACTCCAGCTCCCTGTCTCAGTTTGTGGAAGCGCTGGGGCGCTTGCTGGCGATTACGTCGCCCATCGACCAACGCCTCTACAAGGCCTTGAACATTCTGCGCCTGGACCGCGACGGTCCGGGCTCCGTCAGCCGCGCCGCGAGTGCGGTCGGCCTGTCCAGCCCGCGCTTGCGCTATGTCGCCACGCACCAGATGGGCGTGTCGCTGTCCCAATGGATCATCTGGAACAAACTCGAGCGCGCGTCCAAATCCCTCGCTGACGGTTCCACCTTGTCGGATGCCGCCGCCGACGGCGGCTTTTCCGACCAGGCGCACTTGGCCCGCATCATGCGCCGCATGATTGGCATGACGCCCCGCACCGCTGCCAGGGTTTTGCGAAAGACAAGCGTTTCGTTCAAGACGCATTGATATCAAAAAGCCAATATCGATCGCATCTTATTCGCGAAAACGATAAGCGCTGATTGCCGGCCTCACACAGCACCTCAGCGCTACCGAAAGTGAATGCAAGAGTGTTCGCCAGGGGTACCCGTGCCCGGGATTTGGCGGAACGCACCGTTAATTCTTTCGATGAGTCCGCAGGAAGCGTCCTACATGTCAGAACAGCAAAAATTAACCGTCCTTCTCACGGGGGGCTCAGGCGTACTCGGTGAATCACTGATCGACTGCCTGGCAGAGGACTTTGACCTGGTATGCCTGGCGCGTAAAAGCCGCATTCGCCACCCGCGAGTGGAGGTGCTCAAGGGCGATATATGCAGCCCGCGACTGGGGCTGGACGTCGGCGATTATGAAGCGCTGCTCAAGCGTGTCGATTGGGTGATCCACGCCGCAGCGGTGACCCGCATGGATGGCGATATCGACCAGATTTTTTCGGTGAACTACCTCGGCACCGAAAACGTCGTGAACTTTGTCCAGCAAGCCAACGTGCCGCTTTACCACATCAGCACCGCCTTCACCCATCCGTGCGACTACTACGAAGGCGTGCAAGCAGAAACGCCTTACGAAGTCGCCAAGCGCCAGGCTGAAACGCTGGTGCGCTCGGCAGGTATCGATGTTTCGATCTTTCGTCCCTCCATCATCATCGGCGACTCGGACAGCGGGCACATGCCCAACTTCCAGGGGTTTCATATGACCATGGGGCTGATGATGTCCGGCGTGCTGCCTATCGTGCCCTGCCCGCCTGCCGGGTATATCGACTTGATCGCCCGTGACGTGGCGGCGCGGGCGATTGCCAACGCGTTGCGCCAGCGCTTGATCGGCGCAGACTACTTTCTCACCAGTGGCCCGCATGGGATGGCGTGCATCACTTCCTGCAGCACAAAGCGCAACACGCCACGGACCGCCCTGAGTGCCTAAGCCTCGCATGACCACAGGGAGCAGGACATGACCAAAGGTAAATTGATAAAACTGACACTGTGCGGCGTTGTGGTCGGTGGGTTACTGCTGCTCGGCTGGCAGCGTTGGCAGTATTCCAACGCTTACGTGAGTACCGATAACGCCGAGCTCGATGGCGTGATCATTCCGGTGCGCGCCAAGCTCTCGGGCGTGGTGATGAGCGTGCCGGTGACAGACAACGTCACGGTGCAAAGCGGTGATCTGCTGTTTCAGATCCGCGACAGCGAATATCAATACCAGGTCGAGCAGCGTGAGGCGCAATGGCAGGCGTTGCTTGCCGCCGCAGGGCGCGGCGGCGGTCCGGGTGCGTTGGACAGCCAGGTCCTCGGCGCGGTCGCAATGCGCCAGGCGGCGCAAGCGGCGCTGGCACAATCCAGCGCCAATCTGGAGCAGGCGCGCAACGATTACGGGCGCGCCCGCCGCCTGGGCGCCCAAGGTGTGTTGAGCACCCAGGATCTCGAGGTGGCCAAGGCGCGTTTCGACGCCCTGAGCCACGCCCAGGAAGCGGCACGCGGCAATGCCCAGGCTGCCGCGCAAAGCACCTTGGCCAACAAAGCCGAACTGAAAGTGCAGGACTACCGGATCGCTGCGGCGCAAGCCGAACTGGAACAGGCCCGGATCAAGCTGCACGACACTCGTCAGACCGCGCCGGTGCGCAGCATCGTCTCGAAAAAAGAAGTCGAGCCGGGCCAATTCGTGGTCGCCGGGCAGAAGCTGTTGAGCCTGATTGCCACCGACCCGCTGTGGATTACCGCCAACTTCAAGGAAACCCAGGTCGGGCGCGTGCGGGTCGGCCAGTTGGCCAAGGTCACTGTGGATGCGTTTCCCGGGCAGGCTTTCGACGGGGTGGTCGAGAGCCTCGCACCGGCTACCGGTGCAAAGTTTTCACTGCTGCCCCAAGAGAACGCCACCGGCAACTTCACCAAGGTGGTGCAGCGCGTGCAGGTCAGGATTGCCCTCAAAGACGTGCCGGATGACTACAAAGCCTTGTTGAGCCCCGGCATGAGCGCCTTCGTCGAAGTCGCCACGCAACAGCACGGCAGCCACACGTTATGAAGTCGCCGTATCTGATTGCGCTGACCGTGACGCTGGTGTCGATGATGGAACTGCTCGACGTGACCATCGTCAACGTGGCGATTCCCAGCCTGATGGGCACCTACGGGGCGTCGGTCGATGAAATCTCCTGGGTGTCCACCGGCTACGTGGTGGCCAATGTAGTGATCCTGCCGGTCAGCGGCTGGCTGTCGGCCTGGTTCGGGCGGCGCACTTATTACCTGGTCTCCACGGCGCTGTTCGTGCTGGCATCCGTGGGCTGCGCCTTTTCCGCCGAACTCTGGCAACTGGTGGCATTCCGCGTACTGCAAGGCTTGGCGGGCGGCGGGTTGCTGGGGATTTCACAGGCAATCATTTACGACGTATTCCCCGAGGAGAAGGTCAGCAGCGGCATGGCGTTGTACGGCGTTGGCGTGATGATGGGGCCGACGTTGGGCCCCACCGTCGGCGGCTATCTGATCGACACCTTGTCCTGGCACTGGATATTCCTGATCAATCTGCCTATCGGTGCTGTGGCCCTGCTGCTGTGCTGGCTGTGCATCGGCGACTCCGCCAATGAAAGCAAACCCAGCAGCGTCGACTACAGCGGCTTCTGCCTGCTGGCCCTGGGCGTCGGCAGCCTGCAGATCCTGCTGGAGCGCGGCGAGCATTGGGACTGGATGGAATCGAACTGGACGGTTGCCTGCCTGTTGCTCAGCAGCTTCAGCCTGGTGGGGTTCTTCTGGTGGGAACGGCGCGCGAACAACCCGATCGTCAATGTGGCGCTGTTTCAGAACCGCGAGTTTTTGATGGGCTGCATCTGCGCGTTTTGCGTGGGTTTCGGGCTGTACAGCACGTTATTCATGGTGCCGCTGTTTTTGCAGACGTTGCTGGCACAGAGCGCGTACCAGAGCGGGCTGGTGATTTTCCCCGGGGCGGTGGCCAGTGCCATCAGCACCTTGGTGATCGGCAAGCTGTCCCAGGAAAACAAGATCGACGAGCGCGTGTTCGTGACCTTGGGCATCGTCATGTACTGCTATGCGATGTTCCTGCACACCCAGTTCACCCTCGACAGCAACCCGGACACGCTCTATTGGCCCCTGGTGATTCGCGGCCTGGGCCTGGGCATGATCTTCGTACCGCTGACCAACCTGGCCATGCGCCGTCTGCCGCTGACGTTGATCTCGGGCGCTTCGGGCGTGCTCAACCTGATGCGCCAGCTGGGCGGCAGCGTCGGCATCGCCATTGCCGCGACCCTGCTCACGCGGTTCTCGTGGGAGCGCTATCGCCTGCTGTCCGAGCATGTGACCGAGTCCAGCCTGGTTGCCAGTGGCTGGGGCGGCGTGGAATCCAACCCGCTGTTTCTGTCCCTGAACCTTGCAAGCCATCAACAAGCCTTGGCCCTGATGCCTTACCTGCAAGCGCGTGAACAAGCGCAAATACTGGCCTTCAGCATGCTGTTCGGCATATTGGGCGCGGTCATGGCCATCGGCATTCCCATGGTGCTGATGATGCGCAGAAGCACCCTCAGCCGATAACTTCTCCAGTGGAGCACATCCCCTTGCGTATTCCAGGGCTGCATCTCGACCCGATCACACTGCTCACTTTCCTGTGCGGCCTCAGCCTCGCCTGCTGCCCGGCCAATGCGGCGGCGGAAGACTTGTACCAGCTGTACCAGAAGGCGCTGACCCACGACATGAAGTTCGCCGCCGCACAGGCGCAACAATTGGCCACCGCGGAAAAAGAACCGCAAAGCCGTGCCAACCTGTTACCGGACCTGTCGGTCACCGGCGGCGCGGCGTGGGTCGATGCCGAGGATTCGTCCGACTACCATCGCAACCGCAATAACACCAACGCCTATGCCGTGGTTCTCACCCAACCGCTGTTGCGCTGGCAGAGTGTGGTTGCCCACGACCAAAGCAAACTGATGATCAGCGCCAGCGAGGTGCAGACCGAACAGGCGCGCCAGGACCTGATGCTGCGTGTCGCCCGCGCCTACTTCGACGTACTGCTTAACCAGGAACTGCTGAACACCCGCACGCAACAGTTGCAAACCCTGCAGGAGAGCCAGGACCGCACCCGGCGTTTGTTGGCCGACGGCGCCAGCACCCACAACGCGCTCGAACAGGTTCAGGCCAAATACGACCAGGCCTTCGCCGAGCAAATCGCCGCACGCGGCGCGCTGGATATCGCCACCGAAGCCCTCACCCAATTGACCGCCGCCCAGGCGCGCCCATGGTCGGGCAAGGAGCCACAATTCAGCGCTCCGGTGCCCGCCGCGATCGGCGCCTGGGCCACCACCGCACAACAAGGCAACCTCGCCGTGCAGCGGGCGCAGATTGCCCAGCGCCTGGCCGAAATGGACATCGACAAGGAACAAGCCGGCCACTTGCCGACCCTTGACCTGATCGCCGCCCATGGCCGTTTTGCCTCGGTCGGCGGCGATGTGTACGACATCACCCTGCCGGAGAATCGTTATAACCAGACGGTGGTCGGGGTCAAACTGAGCGTGCCACTGTATGGCGGCGGCCGTACCAGCAGCCGCGTGCGCGAAGCCCATGCGTTGCACAGCAAAGCCCTGGATGAACTCGAAGATGCGCGCCGCAGCGCCGGGCTGATGGCCCGCCAGGCCTACCTGCAAGTGACCAGCGGCATGAGCCAATACCAGGCGCTCAAGCAGGCGCTGAAATCCAGCCAGGTCAACCTCACGTCGGTGACCCACGGCTTCGAGGCCGGTGCGCGCATCAACACGGAGGTGCTGGACGCACAGCAGAAAGTCACGGACACCCAGCAACGTTTGGCCCAGCAACGCTACGCGATTCTGCTCGCGCAGCTCAATCTGCTGGCGTCGACGGGGAACCTGAACGACGTGCGTCTGCGTGAGGTCAGTCGCCTGCTCGATTGAACCCGGTGCGCGCCCCATTCAGCCCATGTACCTGAGCCATTGAATTCAGGGTTCGATAATCGAACGGGTTCCCACTTCTGCCGTTCAAGTTCACTGAGTGAATGCGGATAGCACGATCACTATTACTTAAGTGGTCTGCGGAGGCGGCCGGCGAGCACTTCAAGCGCATTGCCGGGGGCGATCTGACCCGCGAAGTCGTCTCGCCTGGCCGCAACGAAATTGGCGAGTTGTTCCTTGAACTGCAACGCATGCAGGCCAGTCTGAATCGCCCCGGATTTCGTAGATGCCTCTTTGCCTTGAACTGAGGCCAATTAGGAAGTGCAACGCTATTGATCGCCTCGCCTTTCTTTATCTGCCAACACCCGCACGTTCGTTGCCCACCTTTTCGGTTCGGCTTGAGGTACATTTGGCGTCGCCTGCACATTCAATGCTTGACTTACCTCGCGTCTAACACACGGTTTAAGTCGCTCGCGGGGACGACGTTACGCCGCCCCTTTACCAAACGTTATGTGAATAAGGGAATGTATGCGTTTAGCTTTAGTTCTTTTCCTCTCTCTGCTTCCAAGCCTTTCGTCAGCAGATATTGAACTTAACAATATGATTGATAGCGCTCGAAGCGTTTAAGGGAGAAAGACGAGAGATCCAAGTCGGTCGAACCGCGTATGCACCACTGTGCAAACGCCTCGCCCAACGCGGCGGAATGTTTGAAGCCGTGACCGGAACAGGCGGACACCACCAAGGTGTGCTGCCACGACGGATGCTCATCGATAATGAAATGGCGATCCGGCGTCACGGTGTAGGCGCAGACAGCAGACTTGACCACGTTCGAGGTAACACCGACGATGCGGCCGCGCACCTGGTGCTCATACATGTCCCGCTCTTCCGCCGACGAGACCGTACGATCCATTGTTTGCGGCAACGAAGTAGTGTGGTATTGCGCGGTGGCGATTTTCAGGCTGGCCTCGCCGTGTAATGCGGGAAAGCCGTAGTTGATTTTGTCGTCGCCACGGCCGTGAGTGAGGATAAACGTCGGTGAGTGACCCACCAACTCGGCGCCCTCCTCCAGCCCGAACCAGAACAGCTTCTGCCGGTAGACGCTGAGCAGGCTGTCAAACGGCTCGCCAAGCAAACCGCCGCTCCAGTTGCCGGCGCTAATCACAAGCTTGTTTGCAAAGAGCGTGCGCAGATTCGTAGTGACATGGACTCCCTGCTCATTCGAGCTAATCCCAGTGACGGTTTCGCCTTTGTAGAGGATTGCTCCGTGTTGCTCGGCCAACTTGAGCTGCACATCAATGCAACGTTCAGGACGTACAAAACCTCCACCTGGCTCGAAATAGCCGATGGCAGTGTCGTGTACGTTGGCAAATTGTGGAAAGCGCTGGCGAATCTGGTCGGCGGATAAAACGTCGTGCTCGATGCCATAGGCCTGTGCTAGGCCGATGGTGCGCAATGTGAAGTCGGTTTTATCGTTGGGGTCAAACTCGGGACTCGAAGTCAGAACCAATAGACCCGACTGTTCGAACAGCGACTCCCCTGACAATTGCTCAAGCTCGCGCCAGATGCGGTGGGAATTGCGCACAATGGGAACGTACTGCGCGCCCTCACCCACCGAAAGCCGGGTAATACGCGTATCGCCATGGCTGGAGCCCAGGTTGTGAGGTGGGTGATGGCGGTCGATACCAACAACATTCGCACCCGCCTTCGCCAACTGATACACCGTAGCGGACCCCATGGCCCCCAACCCCAATACCACTACATCACACCGCTCGGACATCAACTCTCACCTGTCAAAAAGAAGCCAGTTGAAAGTGAAACCGATTAAGAATCAACGACTAAAAGAGCATATGCATATTATCAACCGAGCATCACCGGCCGCTCTGCCGCTGCAATACATCGGTAAGGCTTCGATCCTTCGCTTCTGGTCATCGTCAACTGCAATTACATTGGGCCGATTTAAAACTGTCATAAGTAATATTTAGCTGGCAGTGGATTTCTCGCGGCGCACCGCACAGACGGAGCTCAACCCTTCCGGCCCTGAACAGCAAATCAACGTGTGATCCATGTGGTCTACGCAGTGCTGAGGCCAAAAACGCGCCTCTCCCGGCAACACAGGAGAGGCCGCCTGCCTGCATACCGTTGAGCTATCAGAGGAATAGAAAAAACAACATCATAATGATGGCACTGTCTGATACCGTGCACATAAACACAGCCACTCCGAGGATTGTCATGGGCGCAGGCGCTCCTATTCCGCCGAATGAAATTGAACGGCTTAAAGAGGTCGCGAAATTTTGTCCAGCTGACAGCGAGTACGATACTGTCTTCGATAAAATCGTCGAGATGACTTCTGCTTACTTCAACGCACCCATAGCGCTGATTTCGATCGTCGATGAGCATCAGCAATGGTTCAAGGCGCGTGTAGGGCTTAAAGAGACGCAGACACCACGAGAAGTGTCCTTCTGCGCTTACTCGACGCTGGATAACACCCCGCTGGAGGTATTGGACGCGACGCTTGATCCCCGTTTTAAAGACAACTCCCTGGTAACGGGGCCTCCGTATATTCGTTATTACACGGGCACCCCACTGATTACCGAAGAGGGTTTTACGCTGGGAAGCCTGTGCATCATTGATACAGTCTCACGCGCAGCCATGAGTGAGCGTGATAGCGCGATGCTCAGCGGTTTTGCTGAACTGGTGATGATGCGCATCCACAGCATGCGCTCTCGAAACTTCGTCGACCAACCCACAGGGTTATTTAATCGACTCCGGTTTGAGGAGGATATACGCCAAGCGCTCAAGACCCACAGCGCGTGCCAAGCGTATGCGGTTGACATCATCTCGCCAAAGTTCCTCAACGATATTGTGAAGGCGCTGGGTTACAGTTTTGCCACAGATTTGGTCCTGGCAATCAAAGCGCGCCTACAAAAACTGTTACCGCCACAGTGTCTACTTTATAAAATTAGCCCGACGCGGTTTGGTTTCCTCCTTGAGGAGGATCAAACGGCCGAGCACATTTGTGAAAACATCCTCAAGGACTTCAAAAAGCCTGTCGAATGCCACGCCATCCCCATACTCATGCAAGTTGGGATTGGCGTCCTGCCTATTCATAGCTCAGGGCTCCAGCAAGACTGGCTTCGCCTGGTGGTCAGCGCTGCGGATGAGGCGCGTGACCGCAGGCTGGGATGGTCGCGCTATGAACCCCATTTTGATGCGGCTCAACAACGCGCGTTCATGTTGTTGAGTTCGTTGCCGGAGGCGGTCAGCGCCGACAAACAGTTCAGCCTGGTGTACCAGCCAAAAATCAAACTGCCCTCAGGACGGTGTCATTCAGTAGAAGCACTATTACGTTGGACACATCCTTTACTGGGGCCCATCAGCCCTGCTGAATTCATACCCTTGGCTGAAAAAACCGCACTCATACCCTCTGTTGGATTGTGGGTGCTCAACGCAATCATCCAGCAAGCGGTTATTTGGAAAGCGCAAGGTGTGCGCCTGCGGATAGCGATGAACATTACCGTCAGCGATCTTGAAAGCGCCGAATTCGTCGACGCGATGATCCATGAGATTCAACAGCACGGCCTGGACCCCGCTGGCTTTGAACTTGAGTTTACCGAAAGCATGCTCATGACCAACCCTGAAGAAGTCATCCGGCAACTGGAGCGTGTCCGTAAGTTTGGCGTAGAGGTTGCTGTTGATGACTTTGGCACCGGCTACAGCAACTGGGCTTATTTGAAGGAGCTCCCGGCCAATACTGTCAAGCTTGACCAATCTCTGATCAGCGGGCTGGGCAGCAATCAAAATGACAAGCAACTGGTTAAAACCCTGATCGGACTGGCTAAGGGGCTCGGCTACCAGGTGGTTGCAGAAGGCGTAGAAAATCAAGAAATCCTGGACCTGTTAATACAGTGGGGATGTTCCGAAGCACAGGGTTATTTGATAGCCAAGCCTATGAGCGCCGATGCATTAGAAGCCTGGATAGCACAAGGAATCGATGGAGGTCGGGGCCGGTAGAATGACTGCCGGGGACGCGCAAGCAAGGACTCTGTAGATCGCGGACATCACCTGCATCGTTGCGTCTTCGATCGTTCCTTCATTACGACATACAACCCAACCGTGATCTGCACTCGCTCGCTCGAATGCCTGGGTACACGCGCTATGTTCTTCCAGCTTATGGATCACCGTGCTGCTCAGCCCACGCCGTCGTGTTGCTGCCCTCGCCCATGAAATCTCAGGGGCAGTGACAATCCCGACATGCAGGTCTGGCACTCGCACGTTTCGATCAATGTTCAACTGCAGGATCTCTGCAAACGGAATTATCCGGCGAAACGCAGCATCCGACGGGTACCAGCGATCGATCAGGATGATGCTGCCTGGTGGCTGTTTAGCCAGCACCTGCTGGGAAATCCAGGCACGGCTGTCAGCAAAGCGTTCACACACCCGCAGTTCCAACTCCCGAGAGGGACTTCTGACGAGCTGGTTAACAAGCGCCATTGTTCCCTCCCGGTAGGGATCGCTTTTTCTCTCGCAAAGCCGGATCACCTTTTTGTTATCTGTCCTCAGTGCTTTCGTAACGGCCTCCAACAGCGTGGTTTTGCCGGTTCCCTTGGGCCCATCCAGAGAAACAAACAGCGGACGATTCATTCTTCACTTAACAATTGATATACCGTTTTTTTTTGCCCTGTCCGGACGCTGGAACCGCTCAGTGCGACTACGCGAAGGCCCTATGAACAGAAAGTGATGAACACTCTACCCTTGTTTTGGCTCACGGGTCCCAAAGTGCTACCTGAGTCTGATGCGCAAGATTTACGCGTTTTCCGCCGCTGGCAAAAGCGATGCTCCACCACGCCGACGACATGGGCCACCGCCTGCTCGGCGTGCCAACGCTCGGCATGGCTGGCGACGTTACCGGAGAGCGTCACGATGCCGTCGGACACTTGAACCAGAATCTGGTCGGCTTTCAATGCCAGGTCCCAATTCAGTTCTTCCATCACCCGTTGTCTAAGCGTTTCATCGGTATTCATAAAATGCTCCACCTGTATTCCAAACATCTCGATCAGCCAAAGCGTATCTGGTTGTGACACGCTCCAGCAGGTCGGAAATTACTTATCCCGAGGTCAATGGCCTGCCGGATCGCCAAAATGCTGCCAGGAACCAAATACAGGGCGCGTTCGGTGTTGCTGCCACCTGCAGCCCAAGGTCCTCTCAAGACTGCCGGCCGGCTTCAACCACGCGGGGGTTTGATTGCCCACATACTGCAGGGCGCATTGTGCAAGAGGCTTTCGGCGGTGGTGCCCAGCAGATTGTTCAACCCGGCGTGCCGCACGGTGCCCATGACGATGACGTCGATCTGATGGTCATGCGCAAAGTTGCAGATATTCCACAGCGGCACCCCTTCGATAAAATGCCGTTGTTCGACGGCAATCCCCTGGCGTTCCGCCAAACCGGCGAATGCCTCATGCTGCGCTTCGTTCAGCGCCTCGTAGAGCCCGGAAACCAGGGGTACAGCGCCATACCCCATGTCTTTGGCATACACCGCCGCCCAGTCGTACACATGCAGTAGTTCCAGTTGTGCATTGCACTGGGAGGCCAGCTTGGCTGCGGCCTCGACAATCTGGTCATTGAAGACCAGGTCCTGCTCCTCGCTGCGCAACACATCGACGATCGCCAACACCTTGCGCGGCAGCGGATGCCGTGCCTCGGTGACCAGGTGCACCGGCACAGGGCAATCGCGCAGCAACTGCCAGTCCAGGGGCGTGAAGAACACCCGTTTCAACGCCGGTACGTCCTCGGCATCCTTGATAATCAGGGCCAGCGACATCTCGTTGACGAAATGCAGGATTTCCTCAAAGGGGTGATGTACCCACACTACCTCGCTGGTGACCGCCAGCCCGTGCTTGCTCATCGAGTCGGCCTGTGCGGTGAGCCAGTGTCGATGGGTGTCCAGGTACCCTTCCCGCGCGCGATCGATCTGGTCCGGCGCGAACAGGCCGGCGATGGCCAGGGCCTGCAAATAATTAAACGCGACGATGTGCAGCGGCAGTTGCATCGCGTGTGCCAACGCAGCGGCACGCTCGAACGCCGGCGTGCGGGTCATGGTGGAAGGGGCAATCAACAGTAAACGCGGAGTCTGCAACATGGGGCACCTCGGCACGTGGCCATCTCAATCCGTGAATGGGCCTCCAGATTGAGCCGTGCACAGCGGCGGCTAGTTGATCTTTATCAGCTTTAGCCAGCAAAAATGGCCTGGGGTATGTGTTACACGCATACCCCATGCTCAAACGTCATAATCCTCTTTTTTGCGGCGTGTTAATCTGCTGCGACTATGAATAGGCATTGATCGTCAGTCGACAATGGCCCAACCAGGAAAGATCATGCCAAAAAAGTCCCACTCAGCCCTGCGCCGCAACTTCCGTGAACTGCTTGCAACGCCTGTGTGCGTTGAAACCGCCTCCGTATTCGACCCAATGTCTGCACGTATCGCCGCTGACCTGGGTTTCGAGGTGGGCATCCTGGGCGGCTCCGTCGCCTCGCTGCAGGTTCTGGCTGCGCCAGATTTTGCGTTGATCACGCTGAGTGAGTTCGTCGAACAGGCAACAAGGATTGGCCGCGTCGCCCAGTTGCCTTTCATCGCAGACGCCGACCACGGCTACGGCAACGCCCTTAACGTGATGCGTACCGTCGAAGAACTTGAACGTGCCGGCGTCGCCGCGCTCACCATCGAAGACACGCTGCTGCCCGCGCAATTCGGGCGTAAATCCACCGACCTGATCTCCATCGAGGAAGGCATCGGCAAGGTCCGCGCCGCCCTGGAGGCCCGTGTAGATCCTGAACTGGCAATCATCGCCCGCACCAACGCCGGTGTGCTGCCGACCGAAGCGGTTATCGAGCGCACCCTGGCCTATCAGCAGGCCGGTGCCGATGGGATTTGCATGGTCGGCGTCAGCGACTTCGAGCATCTGGAACAGATCGCCGAAAACCTCACGGTACCGCTGATGCTGGTGACCTACGGCAACCCCAAGCTCCATGACGCCCAACGCCTGGCCAGCCTCGGCGTGCGCGTGGTAGTTGCCGGCCATGGCGCATATTTTGCGGCGATCAAGGCCACCTACGACAGCCTGCGTGCCCAGCGCCAGTTGACCCACAGCACATCGAACCTCAGCGCTACCGAACTGACCCATACCTACACGCTGCCAGAGAGCTACGTGGCTTGGGCTGAAGAGTTCATGGATGTAAAAGAGTAGCGTCATCAGCGGTGAATCCCTCCTCCCGCCCCTGGATTCACCGCTCGCTCCGCCCTTGTAAGCGTTCAACTACGCCGCTGACTGAAACACCGCCCACGAAAAAAATCCGCCGCAATATCTGCGGCGGCAACCAAAGGATTTTGTCGAAGCAGAGCGGCTAAGACAGGCCCCACGCTACTCCCCTGCCCGATTAAAAACCGTGAAGCTTTATTAATCGAGTTTCATCCCCAGCAGGGCTACAGGCCGCGCAAACTCTGCCTGGAGTCAGCTTCGACAAACCCGCCGAAGACAATAAGAAACCGTAACACCTCACTTTAAAACTCTGCCCATACAAGCGTGCACGCCTGCCAAACAGTGCGGCGTTTCTGTGCGCATTCATTATTCCGGGGACGTTAATAACATGATTAAACAGTGGAGCCTGTTGGCGTTGGCGGTGTGCGCCAGTATCAGCCCCGTGGCGTTTGCCGACTCCGTCACGGACCTGTCGTTGCGCGTGCGTGATGCCATCGTGTCGTCCAACGCCGACCAGCGCGATGGCGACTTGAATGAGCTGCGGGTGATCGTCGACTACCCGTTCACCTTGCTGTAAGGAGGCCTTGTGGAGAGGGAGTTGCTCCCTCTCCACACCTAAAACGCGATCAGCCTACCCAGCCGACGGCCGTCTTGGGAATGACTTCCGACTCATCGAGTTTCGACGCAAACATACTCACGGCCTGCACCGCGTCACTGGTGCTGGTGCGAATCTGCAGGATCACCGAACCCGCCTGGTCGGCCAGGTTCACGCCGCGTTGCGCGCCCTCTTGGGTGGAGCTCATGCTGGCCACCGCGTCGCGAGTTTCCGACAGGATCATGCCGATCATTTCGGCGATTTCTGCGGTAGAGCGGCTGGTACGCCCCGCCAACTGCCTGACCTCATCGGCCACCACGGCAAAACCACGCCCTTGGTCGCCCGCACGGGCAGCCTCGATGGCCGCGTTGAGGGCCAACAGGTTGGTCTGGTCGGCGATGCCTCGAATGGTATTGACGATCGCGGTAATTTGCTCGGAGCGCTCACCCAATTGCCCGACCAGACGCGCCGATGCGCCGATGTTCTCGGCGATCCGGCGCATTTCGGCGGCAGTTTCATGAATCACCTGGGTGCCATGTTCGGCAAACCGCTCGGTCTCGGAGGAAATATGGTAGGCCCGGGAGGCACCGCGGGAGTCTTCCTCGAACTTCTCCACGCGTTCAGTGATGTCACTGGCAAACTTGACGATCTTGATCAGCGTGCCCTCGCCGTCATAGACCGGGTTATAACTGGCCTCCAGCCACGCGACACGGCCATGCTTGCCGAGACGCTTGAATTGCCCGGTGAAAAACTCACCGTTGTTCAAGCGTCGCCAGAAGTCCGTGTACTCGTTGCTGTTGATCAGGCTGGGTTCGCAAAACACGCGGTGGTGTTTGCCTTTGATTTCGGCCAGCGTATAGCCCATGACGTGCAGAAAGTTCTCGTTGGCGTCCAGGACCTGACCGTTCAAGTCGAACTCGATCACTGCCATTGCCCGGTCCACTGCGGCCAGTTTGCTGCGGGTCGCCGCTTCCTGTTCGACTTTGCTCGTGACATCCAGGGCGTACTTGACCACTTTCAGCACTTGGCCACGTTCATCCAGCACCGGGTTGTAGCTGGCCTCCAGCCAGATGGTCTTGCCGTGAGCATCCACCCGCTTAAAAGTGCCCGACACAAACTTACCGGCCTTAAGCTCACCCCAGAACTGGCTGTAGGCCGGGCTGTTGGTCAGCGCCGGCAAGCAAAAGTCCCGGTGGGATTTGCTCGCCAATTGGTCGCGGGTATAACCCAGTGTCTTCAGGAAGTTGTCGTTGGCACGCAGTACGTTGCCGTTGAGGTCGAATTCGACCACTGCCATGGACCGTTCCAGGGCGCTGATCAGTCCTTTGTACTCGGTGACTTCGGCCGTCCTGGCCGCCAGTTCGGTTTTGAGTGTTGTATTGAACATGACGCGCCCTCAGCCGTGCAGAAAATCTATCTCTAACCTCGCTATCGGCCGCGGAATACGGGACTTTACGTGGATTAGTTGTTTATTTTTTGACGTCAAGATGTTGTGCGAAACATGGGGATTCCCGGTGTTTCGGGGGGGCCTTATTTGCCCCTGTTGCTATTTTCAAGGACCATGGCGCCTTCCTGTTCCAGCCGATAAGAGGCGCACCGATGACCAACCACGACCTGTCCTACACCCCCGATCCGGATGCCGACTCGATTTCTTCCGACGTTGTCGGTTTCAACGGCATCCTGGTCTCCACCCAGATCCCGACCCGCGCCGACGGCAGCCTGGAACTGGGCGATATCACCCTGCAAAGCGAATGCACGCTGCAAGCGCTGAAAGTGGCCCTGGAAAAGGCTGGCAGCTCCATGGACCGGGTCATGCACCTGACCATTTATCTGACCGATATGGCCGACCGAGCCGCCTTCAATGAGGTCTACAAACGCTTCTTCGCCAAGCCCTGGCCCGTGCGCGCGGCGGTTGGCGTGGCGGCACTGGCGGTAGACGGCATGCGCGTGGAAGTCACCGCGATGGCCGCCAAGGCCTGAGTTGATGCCGGTCAGGCAATTCACGGCTACAATGCGCGCCTCAACCGTGACAAGCCTGACTAAAAAAACTATGTCCTTGCCCAAGCATCACCTGGAATTGCTCAGCCCTGCCCGCGATGTCGCCATCGCGCGCGAGGCCATCCTGCATGGCGCCGACGCCATCTACATTGGCGGCCCGAGCTTCGGCGCGCGCCATAACGCGTGCAACGAGGTGAGCGATATCGCTCAACTGGTGGAATTCGCCCGCCGTTACCACGCCCGCGTGTTCACGACCCTCAACACCATCCTGCATGACAACGAACTGGAACCCGCACGCAAGCTGATCCATCAGCTCTACGACGCCGGTGTCGACGCGCTGATCGTGCAGGACCTGGGCGTGATGGAGCTGGATATTCCGCCCATCGAGCTGCACGCCAGCACCCAGACCGATATTCGTACCCTTGGCCGCGCCAAGTTCCTCGACCAGGCCGGTTTCTCGCAGTTGGTCCTGGCCCGTGAGCTGAACCTGCAGGAAATCAGCGCCATCGCCTGCGAGACCGATGCCGCCATCGAGTTCTTTATCCACGGCGCCCTGTGCGTGGCGTTCTCCGGGCAGTGCAACATCTCCCACGCGCAAAATGGCCGCAGCGCCAACCGTGGCGACTGCTCCCAGGCCTGCCGCCTGCCCTACACCTTGAAAGACGACCAGGGCCGTGTCGTGGCCTTTGAAAAACACCTGCTGTCGATGAAAGACAACAACCAGAGCGCCAACCTGCGCGCCTTGGTCGAAGCCGGCGTGCGTTCGTTCAAGATCGAGGGTCGCTACAAGGACATGGGCTATGTGAAAAACATCACGGCCTATTATCGCCAGCGTCTTGACGAGATCCTCGAAGACCGTCCGGACCTGGCCCGCGCGTCCAGCGGCCGTACCGCGCATTTCTTCCTGCCCGACCCGGAAAAAACCTTCCACCGTGGCAGCACCGACTACTTTGTCAGCGACCGCAAGATCGACATCGGCGCCTTCGATACCCCGACCTTCACCGGCCTGCCGGTGGGTGTGGTGGAAAAAGCCGGCAAGCGTGACCTGCAAGTGATCACCCATGAGCCGCTGTCCAACGGCGACGGCCTCAATGTGCTGGTCAAGCGCGAAGTGGTGGGTTTCCGCGCCAACATCGCCGAGCCCAAGGGCGAGTTCGAGGAAGACGGCGAGAAGCGCTACCGCTACCGCGTCGAGCCGAATGAAATGCCGGCCGGCCTGCATCAATTGCGCCCCAACCACCCGCTGAACCGCAACCTCGACCACAACTGGCAGCAGGCGTTGCTCAAGACTTCGGCCGAACGCCGTATCGGCCTGTCATGGGTCGCACGTTTGCGTGAAGAGCAGCTGGAAGTCACCGCCACCAGCGAAGAAGGCATCCACGCCAGCGTTACCCTGCCCGGCCCGTTTGGCGTGGCCAACAAGCCGGAACAGGCGCTGGACACCCTGCGCGACCTGCTTGGCCAGCTCGGTACCACCGAGTATCACGCTACCCGTATCGAACTGGATGCACCGCAGGCGTTCTTCATTCCCAACTCACAGCTCAAGGCCTTGCGCCGCGAAGTGATCGAAGCGTTGACCGCCGCCCGTGTTGCCGCACACCCACGTGGCGGGCGCAAGGCCGAGGCCACGCCGCCGCCGGTGTACCCGGAAGCGCACCTGTCGTTCCTGGCCAACGTCTACAACCAGAAAGCCCGCGACTTCTATCACCGTCACGGCGTGAAGCTGATCGACGCGGCCTTCGAAGCCCATGAAGAAACCGGCGAAGTGCCGGTGATGATCACCAAGCACTGCCTGCGCTTCTCGTTCAACCTGTGCCCTAAACAGGCCAAAGGTGTCACGGGCGTGAAAACCAAGGTTGCGCCGATGCAGTTGATTCATGGCGACGAAGTGCTGACCCTGAAGTTCGACTGCAAACCCTGCGAGATGCATGTGGTGGGCAAAATCAAGGGGCATATCCTTGGGCTGCCGCAACCGGGCAGTGTCGTGGAGCATTTCAACCCGGAAAATCTCATCTATCAGGGCACGCACTGACCCTGTGTGAGCGGGGCCACCACCAGCCCCGCTGTAACCCCGCCGCTGCCAGCAGAATTGCCGCCACCCCCAGCCATTGCAGCCAGCCCAGGCGATGCCCGAAGGCAATCCAATCGACGAAGATCGCCGCAATCGGGTAGATAAACGACAGTGCGCCGGTGATGGCGGTGGGCAGTTTCTGGATCGCGCCATACAGCAACACATACATCAAACCGGTGTGTACCACGCCGAGCGTCGCCAGTGCCGCCCAGGCGTTGGTGGTGACCGGCAAGCTATGCCAAGGCACCAGCGGCGCCAGTAGTAGTGCGCCCGTCGTGACCTGGATCAACGCCATCAAATGCGGCGGTACGTCCTTCAAACGCTTGATGATCAGTGCGGCAATCGCGTACAGCAATGCCGCGCCCAGGGCCAAGGCGATGCCCGCCAGGTAATCGTCGCCGGTTGGCTGATTACCATGGGCGGTGACAATCGCCAGCATTCCCAGGAACGCCACGCTCAACCACGCCAGTTTCTGCACGGTGATCTTTTCGCCGAGGAACAGCGCCGCCAGCATCACCAACATGAACGGCTGCACGTTGTACACCGCGGTGCTGATGGCGATCGATGCACGTGAGTAGGATTCGAACAGCAGCAACCAATTGCCGACAATCGCCACGCCACTGAGCATCGCCAGGCCGAGCCTGGTCCAATTGAGCAGGTCCAGCCGCAGGTAACCCAGCAGCGCGCACACCAGCAATAAGGTCAGCCCACCGATTACGCAGCGCCAGAACACCACTTCGATCACCGACACGCCAGACACCAGCACAAACCAGCCGATGGTGCCCGAGATCAGCATGGCGGCGATCATTTCCCACGAACCGCGACGGATGGATGAATCCATGATTGATGCTCCTCAAGTGAGGCTCAATTATGGCAATCTGCTTGTGAGCGGCTCCAGCGACTAAAAAAGGCAAAACCCCGCAAACACCTTTTCTTATTAGGCGAACACCATGATCGACACCATCGACCAGCAACTCATCGCCGCTTTGATGGATGACTCGCGGTTATCCCTCAAGGCCCTGGCGGGCATCACCGGGCTGTCCTCGCCCAGTGTGGGTGAACGCCTGCGCCGCCTGGAAGAACGCGGCGTGCTGACTCACTACACCGTCGACATCGACCCCAAGCATTTCGGCTACCTGCTGCAAGCCATCGTGCGCATCCGCCCCCTGCCCGGCAAATTGCAGGAGGTGGAGCGCCAGATCCAGGCGATCCCCGAATTCACCGAATGCGACAAGGTCACCGGCGAGGACTGCTTCATCGCGCGCCTGCACGTGCGCACCATGGACCATCTCGACAGCCTGTTGGATCGGATCAACGCCTATGCCGAAACCAACACCGCCATCGTCAAGAAAACCCCGGTAAAGCGACGTTTGCCCCCGCTGACCAACGACTGAACCGTAACAACCCGATTCCTCGGACGAGCGCGCTTGTTGTGGCGAGCGGGCTTGCCCCGCGTTGGGCTGCGAAGCGGCCCCAAAACCTGACCACTCATTGTGCCTGGATAAACGCGGTGCCTTTATTGGGGCTGCTTCGCAGCCCAACGCGGGGCAAGCCCGCTCGCCACAGTAACCCCATTCGCCACAGGAAGCCGTGCAACAGAAGGATACGCAACTCAACGCGGCTATTCCGCCTCCGCTGCTAGCGTCAAAGCTTCTTATCCATGGGAAGGAGCAACGAATTGCCTCGCCAGCCAAACTCTCACCTGTTACGTCGTGGTCGCTATTCAGAAACCGGTCGAGCCTACTTGGTCACCGCTGTCGTGCATCAACGCCATCCATTGTTTCGCGACTTTCGCCTGGGCCGGTTATTAGTCGCGGAATTCAAGAGGGTTCATGACTCAGGGCAGGTCAATTCGCTGGCGTGGGTGATCATGCCGGACCACTTTCATTGGTTGCTCGACCTCAATGGCACGACGCTGCCTGATGTGATGCGCCAGACCAAGTCGCGCAGCACCTTGAGCATCAACAACGCCCGTGGCAGTCGGGAGAAATTCTGGCAGCGTGGCTACCACGACCGGGCGGTGCGGGCTGAAGACGATATTCGGAAAATGGCGCGCTATATCGTCGCCAACCCCCTGCGAGCAGGGTTGGTGGAGCGAATTGGCGATTACCCACTGTGGGATGCTGTCTGGTTATGACCCATTGGGGCGAGCGGGCCTTTTCTGGCAAGTGGGCTTCCTGTGGCGAGCGGGCTTGCCACAGGAAGCCCACTTGCCACAACGAGCCTGCCCATCAGAACAGGCCCGCTTGCCACAGAAGCCTAGTCGTGAAGGGCCTTTGCGGCGGGCAGCAGAGTTTGAAACTTGCGATAACGCGCCTCCAACACCGGTTGCTGCGACAGGTCAGGCTTGTACCGGGCCTTGACCGGCATCCCAGCCGCCAGCAACTCCGCACCCTGCCCCAGCGCCACAAACCCCAGCTTCGCCGCGCCAATACATGCGCTCAATTCACTGCCCTGCAAGGTGAAGATTTCCCGCTGCAGGATATTCGCCAGCAACTGGGCCCAGTACTCACTGCGCGCACCGCCACCCACCAGAGCAAAAGCGGTAACGTCGACGCCGGTCGATTGCACCGCGCGCAACGCATCGAGCAAACCGAAACCCACCCCTTCCATCACCGCGTAACCGAGCATCGCCGGCGTGCAGTCGTGGCCCAGGTTCATGAAGCCGCCGCGTAGCAACGGATCGTTGTGGGGTGTGCGCTCGCCGGCCAGGTAAGGCAGAAACAGCGGCGTCCCCGAAGGCACGCACTGCTCGATCGGCAATTGCGCCTGCACCTGCTCCAGCAGCGTCTGTTCATCCGCCATGCCCGTCAGCCGTGTGACCCAGCGCAAACAACTGGCGCCGGCGAGCATGGCGCCCATGGTGTACCAGCGGTTGGGCAGTGCATGGCAGAAGCTGTGTACCGCACTGGCCGGGTTACCCGCCGCATGGTCGGTGATGGCGACGATGGCAGCGCTGGTCCCCAGGGTGATGAACCCATCACCAGCGTTGATCGCGCCGATGCCGACCGCTGCCACAGGGTTATCCCCGCCACCGCCGGCAATCACCACGTCAGCTGATAAACCCAGTCCCGTGGCCGTCAACAAAGCGCTCGCCGCACCACCTTCCACCAGCCTGGGCAATTGCTCAGGCGTAAGGCCGGTAGCGCGAACCATCGGGGTAAACCATTCCCGCCGCGCCACATCCAGCCACAACGTACCCGCCGCGTCGGACATTTCGCTGATGCGCTCGCCACTCAAACGCAAGCGCAGGTAATCCTTGGGCGACAGCACGCAATCAATCGCTTGGAACACCTCGGGTTCATGCTGTTGCAACCACAGCAGTTTCGGCGCGGTCAGCCCGGCCATGGGCAGGCTGCCGGTGACGTCGGCGAAGCCGGGACCCAGCTGTTCGGCTTCGCCCACCGCACGGGAGTCGTCCCACAGGATCGCCGGGTACAACACGCGGTTGTCCGCCCCCAGCAACACCGCGCCGTGCATCTGCCCCGACAGGCCGATACAGGCCACGTGCGTAAACGCCTCGTGTCTGCGCAGTTGCGCCAACGCCTGCAAACAGGCTTGCCACCAGTCTTCCGGTGCCTGTTCAGACCAGCCGCTGTGCCGGCGCGACACGCTCAAGCGCACGCCGGCATGGGCCAGCACCGCGCCCGTGGCGTCCATCAGGATGGCTTTGAGTTCCGACGTGCCCAGGTCAATGCCCAGGGAAACAGGACTGTTCATGCGTGTGTTATTCCAATCAATGACAGCCACAGGAGTTACGTAACTGCAGGGTCGGCGCGAGGCGCACGCTCTGGGGCGCTGCGTCAGGCGACGCCATGCGTTGCAGCAACAGGTCGACCGCGCGGGCGCCAAGGGCCTTGACCGGCTGTGCGATCAGGCTCAGGCGCGGCACGAAAAAATCCGCCCAGTCAAAATCATCAAAGCCCACCAGGGCCATTTGTCTCGGCACGTCGAGCTGCGCGTCACGCAAGGCGTGCATCGCGCCGAGGGTCATCAGGTTATTGCCGGCCATGATCGCCGTGGGCGGCGAAGCCAGGCCCAGCAACTGCACCGTGGCCTGGCGCGCAGGCTCGGTGTTGGAGCCGCCGTTAACCAGCAACTGCGGATCGAAGGCCAGCCCCGCCGCGTGCAACGCCGCGCGGTAACCCGCTACCCGCTCATCCGTGGTACTGAACCCCGTGCGCCCGGCGATAAAACCGATGCGACGGTGCCCGTGCCCGATCAGGTGTTCAATCAGGCCCTGGGTGGCCTGGGCATTCTCCACCCCGACCTGATCAAACTGCTCGCTCATCATCCGGTCCACCAGCACCGCCGGAATCTCGTTGGCGCGCATGTACTCCAGGGCCATCGAACCGTTCGACGGCGCCAGCACAATACCGTCGACCCGCCGATGATGCAGCGCCGTGACGACCCGCAGCTCCTGCTCCGGGTCGTCGTGGGTGTCGACAAACAGCATCATGTAGCCGTGCTTGGCGCACTCGGTTTCAATCGCGTGCACCGTCTCGCTGAAGTAATGGTTGGACAGCGCCGAGATCGCCACGCCTATCGTGTTGGTACTCGACCGCGCCAGCGAGCGCGCCAGGGTGTTGGGGATATACCCCAGTTCCTGGATCGCCCGCCGCACCGCCAGCACCGTGGCCGGGCTGACTTTGCGGGTGCCGTTCAACACGTGTGACACGGTCGACGTCGACACCCCCGCCCTGCTTGCCACGTCATCCATGGTCACCACGACGCTGTTCCTCTCACGCTATCAATGTTTGCTCGACCAACCGCTGTACGTACCGACGTTGTCGCGGGTGATCAGTTTTGGCGTGAGCAGGGTCACCGCTTCGGCCGGGGCCTTGTCGTTGAGCAGGTCATTGCCGACATTCACCGCCGTCTGCGCCATGGCCCACGGGTCCTGGCTGGCAGACGCCTGGATCTGGGTGTCGGTCTTCAGCGCGTTCTCGATATCCGGCGCGCCGTCCACCGAGGTGATGATGATCCCGCTGCGCTTGAGCTGCTTGGCCGCCAGGTCGCTGCCGATGGCTTGCGGGTCGTTGATCGCAAACAGGCCGTCGATTTTCGGGAAGCGCGTGAGGTAGCCCTGCATCACGTTCAGGCCGCCTTCGCGGGAGCCTTTGCCGTCCTGGTCGTCGGACAGCACCTTGATGTCCGGCGCGCCGGCCAATGCGGCTTTACAGCCTTTGACGCGGTCGGTCACGGCGGTGACTTGCGGACCGTTCTGGATAATCACGTTGCCCTTGCCGGAAAGCTTGTCCACCAGGTATTGGCAGGCCAGCTTGCCGGCTTCAACGTTGTCGGTCTGCACGGTGGCATTCACGCCCTTGGCGTCCACATCCACCGCCACCACGACGATGCCGGCATCGCGGGCTTTCTTGATCGCCGAGGCCATGGCCGAAGGGTCGACGGCGTTGATCAGGATCAGATCGACCTTGGACGAGATAAAGTTGTCGATCTGCGAGAACTGCTTGCTCAAGTCGTAGTCGGCCGACACCGAGGTGACCTTGACGTTGGGGTTCAGCTCCTTGGCCCGGGCCGTGGCGCCATCGGCCAGGGTCACGAAATACGGGTTGCCGAGCGAGCCCATGCTGATACCCAGGGCCTTGAGTTCGCGGGCCTCTACGGCTTGGGACATCAGGGCAGCCAAGGCGACGACGGGAAAGATGCGTTTAAGGTTCATGCGGGTCTCTCTTGTGATTGTTATGGGAGTGAAATCAGGTCCGCGCACCGGACTGGCGATAGCGATCCAGCGCGACCGCGCCGATGATCACGATGCCCTTGATGATGTATTGCCAGATGTCCGACACCCCCAGCAGCACCAGGCCGTTGGTGAGCACCGCGATGATCAGCGCGCCGATCAGCGTGCCGCCGATGGTGCCGACGCCACCGGTAAAACTGGTACCGCCGAGGATCACGGCGGCAATCGCATCCAGCTCGTAGGATTGCCCCAGTTGCAGGCCGTTGGCGGCGAACAGGCGCGAGGCGCTCATCACCGCACCCAGCCCGGCCAAGGCGCCCGACATGGCGTAGACGAACAGCAGCACCTTCCACACCTTGATCCCGGAGAGTCGCGCCGCTTCGGGGTTGCCGCCCACCGAATAGATCTGCACGCCCATTACCGTGCGGCGCAGGATGAACCACGACAGTGCCACCACCGCCACGGCGATCACCACCAGCCACGGCACGCCGAGGATCGAGTCGTTGCCGATAAAGGCAAACGGCAGGTCGGGGTTGAACACGGTCTTGTCATCGGCCAGCAAGCGCGCCAGGCCACGCATGGCGGTGAGTGCGCCAAGGGTGACGATAAACGGCGGCAGGCGCATGAACGCAATCAACCCACCGTTGACCAGGCCCAGCAGCAGCCCGAAGCCGATACCGGCCGCAATCCCGAACATGCCGAACTGCGGCGACATTGACGCCTGCAACGCCACCACGGCCGACGCCGCCAGGATCGCTCCCACCGACAGGTCGATACCCGCCGTGAGGATCACAAAGGTCATGCCCGCCGCCAGCACCACATTGACCGAGGCCTGTTGGGTGATGATCGACAGGTTCTGCATCGTCAGGAAGTTCTCGCTGGCCAGGGCGAAGCCCACCAGCAGCAAAATCAGCACCGGCAACATACCGACCGTGCGCATCAGTTCGCGGGCACGTTCTGCCTTGCCTGTTGTAGCAATCATTGAATCAGCCATGGGCAACCACCTGATCGCCACCGGTGGCGAGGTCAATAATACGTTCCTGGGAGATGACGTGACCGGAGGCCCCGCCGACTTCGGCCACCAACTGGCCTTCGCGCATGATCAACACCCGGTCGCAGGTGCCGATGATTTCCGGCAGCTCGCTGGAGATCACCACGATGCCCACGCCGGCCTGCGCCAGTTGATTGATGATGCGGTAGATCTCGGATTTGGAGCCGATGTCCACGCCGCGTGTGGGTTCGTCGAGGATCAGCACGTGCGGCTTGACCTCCAGCAGCCGCGCCAGCAGGACCTTCTGCTGGTTGCCGCCGGACAACGCGCCGACATTGACCTTGCCCGACGCCACGCGAATCGACAGTGACTTGATGGCTTCATTGGCACGTTTCAAGCCAAGGCCACGGTCGAGTACACCACCGGCGCGGGCATCCGGCACACAGGCGCAGACATTGATGTTGTCGGCCACGCTCATGTCCAGGAACAGGCCCTGGGCCTTGCGGTCTTCGGTGAGGTACACCACGCCGGCACGAATCGCATCCGCCGGGTTGCGCAGTTGCGTCACGGTCTTGCCCACCACTTCCAGGGTGCCGCTGGTGCGCGGGTCGGCGGCGAAGATCAGCCGCGCCAACTCGGTGCGCCCTGCCCCCACCAGCCCGGCGATACCCAGCACTTCACCGGCATGCAGGTCGAAACTGCAGTTACGCACGCGCTTGCCATCGGCCATGTCACGCACGCGCATCACCACCGCACCGGGGTCGTAGGCGGCATGTTCCTTCTTGTAGAAACCGGACAGGTCGCGGCCGACCATCATCTTCACGAGGACTTCGGCCGACAGCGCGTCGCGGGTCAGTTCGCCGATGTATTGGCCGTCGCGCAGCACCGAGACACGGTCCGACAGTTCATAGATCTCGGCCATGCGATGACTGATGTAGATGATCGCCAGGCCCTGGCTGCGCAGCTGCTTGATCAGCGCAAACAGGCGGTCGGTCTCGCGGGACGATAACGGCGTGGTCGGTTCGTCCATCACCAGGATCCTGGCGTGGGCGTGCAAGGCACGGGCAATTTCCACCAGTTGGCGCTCGGCAATCGACAGGCTGCTGACCTTGGTTGCCGGGGTGAATTCGGCGCCCAGGCGCTGCAGCACTTCCACGCAACCGTCCTGCATGCCCTTACGGTCGATGGTCCAGCCACGGCGCAACTCACGGCCCAGGTAGATGTTCTCGGCCACACTCAGGTTCGGGCACAGGCTCAGTTCCTGGTAGATCACGGCGATGCCGAGGGCTTTGGCGGTGGCGGGGTTGAACGTGGGGACGGCTTGACCGTCGATGCGGATTTCACCGCCGGGATCGGCCTGGTAAGCGCCGGAGAGGATTTTCATCAGGGTCGATTTGCCGGCGCCGTTCTCCCCCATCAAGGCGTGGATTTCGCCGGGGTAGACCTTCAGGCCGACATTCTTGAGCACGCGCAAACCGTTGAAGGTTTTGCTGATGCCCTGCATCTCAAGCAAGGGTTCAAGGCTCATCAATGAGCTCCTGGTTTTATTATTTTTGTCGTTCGGCCCCCTTTGATCAGAGCCGATTGCCACCGACTCTAATCAGATACATTTACTTACGCAAGCGCTTGCGTAAGCCGTTTGTCGCTAGAAGAAACGTTTCATCAGACGCATAAAGTGTGATTTTGGCATTTCTAACGTTTTGGCAGCATGCGCACCAGGGTGTTGTCGCGCACCCAGTAATGGTGGAACAGCCCGGCGAAAGCGTGCAGGCCGATCAACCAATAACCAGCGCTGCCCAGCCACTCATGCCAGTGCTTGAATTGCTTGGCCTGGTCGGGGTCCACCGCCACCAGCGATGGCAAGGCAAACTCGAAATAAGGCACGGGCTTGCCTGCGGCGTTGAGCATCAGCCAGGCCAGCAGCGGCGTCACGATCATCAAGCCATATAGTGCCAGGTGCATCAGGTGCGCCACGGCAGTCTGCCAGGCCGGTGGACGCGGCAGGATCGCCGGGCGCGGCGCCAGGCGTCCCAGCAGGCGCAGCCAGACCAGCAGGAAAATCCCGATACCGAACAGCGCGTGACCGCCGAGTAACACGCCCTTCAGTGCATGGCCGCGAGGCAGCAGGCCTTTGATTTCAATGCAGGCGTACACGCCGACAAACAGCGCCAGCATCAGCCAGTGCAGGGTCATCGACAGCTTCGTGTAGCGCTGTATCACCAGATGTTCAGTCATGGGAAGAGCCTTGTGCAGGTGGTGGCCGCAAGCAGCCGTGGAAAACCGCGCGACCCTGCCCGCGAAGCCTTAAGGCAGTCTGAAGATGGCGAAAAATATCCTTTTGCCACCTTCAGACTTCGTTAAGAAATGCCTCCGATACTCCTCCCAACTTCACTGGGGAGGCGTAATGCCAATGCCCGATATCGATTGGAACATTTCCTTGCCGCTGCTGTTCGGCCATGCCGACAGTGCACCGATGCGCCTGTCCCGCGCCCTGCCCCAAGACCCGCAGCGGCCTGCCTTCGAGGCGTTTATCCAACAACGTTTTCGCCTTGCCCACGGCGCCGATATTCGGCACTTCATGCCGCAGTTGTTTGGCGTCAGCCAGGCCAGCGGCGAGCTGTGCGCCGTCGCCGGGGTGCGCCTGGCAAGCGCCGAGCCGTTGTTCCTGGAGCGTTACCTGGACCATCCGATCGACCCGCTGATCAGTGCCGCTGCCGAACAGACCGTGGAGCGCGGCGCCATCGCCGAAGTCGGCAACCTCGCGGCCAGCGACACCGGCAGTGCGCGCCTGAGCATCATCGCGATTACCTGGCTGCTGGCCATGGGCGGCCTGGAGTGGGTGGCGTTCACCGGCAATATCGGCCTGGTCAACAGCTTCCACCGCCTGGGCTTGAAGCCCGTGACCCTGTGCGCGGCCGACCCGCAGCGCCTGGGCGATGAGCGCCATCACTGGGGCAGTTACTACGAAAGCCAACCGTGGGTGCATGTCGGCAATATCCGCGCCGGGTTCATCCATTTGCGCAACATGGGTCTGTTTTCACGCCTGGGGTTGCCAACCGCCCTCGAGGACGCCAGCCATGTCGCCTGAAACCCGCCGCTTCCACGCCGTACTGCGAGGCCATGCCGAACGCAACGATGGCGCCATCGCCCTGTGGGGCGACAGCTTGAAAATGGATTACGCCCAGATGTTCGCCGAAGTGGCGTATCGACAAGAGCGCCTGCGCGAAGAAGGCGTCAAGGTGGTCGCCCTGGCCCTGGACAATGGCGTCGAGGCCATGCTGTGGGACCTGGCAGTGCTGTTCGAAGGCTTGACCTGTCTGACCTTGCCGCCGTTCTTCAGCCCGGCCCAGCGCGCCCATTGCCTGGAACAAAGCCACGCCGAACGGGTGATCGCCGAGCCGCATCTGGAGGCTGAATTGCTCGCCAACGGCTATCACCCGTGCGGCGAATTCTGGTGCCGCACCTTTGAGGGCCGCCCCTCGATACCCGCCGGCACCGCCAAGGTGACGTTCACCTCCGGCACCACCGGCGCGCCCAAGGGCGTGTGCCTGAGCGCCGACAGCCTGCTGCGGGTGGCCCGCGAGTTGTACCAGGCCAGCCACAGCAGTGACCCACGCCATCACCTGGCGCTGTTGCCCATCGCGATTTTGCTGGAAAACCTCGGTTGCTACGCCGCGCTCTACGCCGGCGCCACCCTCAGCTTGCCCAGCCAGAAGAGCCTGGGCATCCAGGGCGCCAGCGCGGTGGACGCCGCACAATTGCTCGGCTGCCTGGCTACCCGTCAGCCCCACAGCCTGATCCTGGTGCCGCAATTACTGTTGATGCTGGTGATTGCTGCCGAGCAAAAGGCCTTCAGCCCCCAGGGCCTGCGCTTTGCCGCCGTCGGCGGAGCGCGCGTCTCCAAGGCCTTGCTGCAACGTGCGCAGCAACTGGGCGTACCGGTGTATGAAGGTTACGGGCTGTCGGAATGCGCCTCGGTGGTATGCCTCAATCGTCCCGGGGCACACCGTCCTGGCAGCGTCGGCCGGCCACTGCCCCACGTGGAAATCCGCCTGGCCGAAGACGATGAAGTGCTGATCAAGGGCTCGACGTTGCTCGGCTACCTGGGCCAGACAGACCAGCCCGAGCAATGGTGGCCCAGCGGCGATCTCGGCGCCTTTGACGAGGACGGTTTTCTCTACCTCAAGGGCCGCAAAAAACATCAGTTCGTCACCAGTTACGGGCGCAACGTCAACCCGGATTGGGTCGAGGCCGAGCTGACCCAGGGCGGTGTCATCGCCCAGGCGTTCGTGTATGGCGAAGCCCTGCCGCAGAACCACGCCCTGCTCTGGCCCCATCGCACCGACTGCAGCGACGCGCAGCTGGCCCGCGCCGTGGCCGAGGCCAACAGCGGCCTGCCCGACTACGCCCAGGTGCATCGCTGGACGCGCCTGACGCAACCCTTCACCGCCGCCAATGGCTTGCTCACCGCCAATGGCCGGCCACGGCGCGACGCCATCGTCGCCCGTTATCAAACCCAATTTGCCCCAGCATTCAACGAGGAAACCTCATCGTGAATTTTTTCGACACGCTGCAAGAAGCCACTCAACAGGAACGCCAGGCGCTGTTCAGCCTGCCGATCATCCGCGACGCCCTGGAGGGCCAGGTCAGCCTGGACAGCTATCGCGCATTCCTGGCCCAGGCCTACTACCACGTGCGGCATACGGTGCCGTTGATGATGGCCTGCGGTGCGCGCCTGCCTTCGCGCCTGGAATGGCTGCGCAAGGCCGTCTGCGAGTACATCGAGGATGAATACGGCCACGAGCAGTGGGTGCTCAATGACATTGCCGCCTGCGGCGGTGATGACGATGCGGTACGTGACGGGCGCCCCGGTTTGCCCATCGAGCTGATGGTCAGTTACCTCTACGACCTGATCGCCCGTGACAACCCGGTCGGCCTGTTCGGCATGGTCAATGTGCTGGAAGGCACCAGCATCGCCCTGGCCACCCACGCGGCCGGCAGCATTCGTGAACGCTTGCAACTGCCGGCAACGGCGTTCAGCTACCTGAGTTCCCACGGGGCGCTGGACATCGGCCACATGGAAACCTACCGCCGCTTGATGAACAGCCTGGACGACCCCGACGACCAGGCCGCCGTGATTCGCGCCTCCAAGGTGGTGTACGCGCTCTATACCGATATGTTCCGCAGTCTGCCGCGTCTCGGGGAGGCGCCCCATGCGCCTGTCTGAAACGCGCGTGGTGCTGACCGGCGCCAGCGGCGGCATCGGCCTGGCGATTGCCACCGCCCTGTGCGTCAGTGGTGCGCAGGTGCTGGCCGTGGCCCGCCACCGTGCACCGCTGGAGGGGTTGCTTGAGCGCTACCCGGAGCAACTCTGCTGGATCGGTGCCGACCTGACCTTCCTCGCCGACCGCCGTAAGGTGCTGGCCGCCGCCGAAGCCATCGGCGGCATCAACCTGCTGATCAACGCCGCCGGCATCAATCACTTCGCCATGCTTGAGCAACTCGAAGACAGCGACATCAACGGCATGCTGGCGCTGAACATCACCGCGCCGATCTGCCTGACCAAGCTGCTGCTGCCGCTGCTCAAGCAGGCACCGAGCGCCATGGTGGTGAATGTCGGCTCCACCTATGGCTCCATCGGCTATCCCGGCTACGCCACCTACTGCGCCAGCAAGTTTGCCTTGCGCGGCTTTTCCGAAGCGCTGCGCCGGGAGCTGGCCGACACCCGCGTCGGCGTGCTGTACGTGGCACCGCGCGCGACCCGTACCTCGATGAACAGCCCGGCGGCGCAGGCCTTGAACGATGCACTCAAATCCAACGTCGATGACCCGCATACCGTGGCATCGGCCGTGATCCAAGCCATTGCCAACCAGCGTCGCGATCTGTACCTGGGCTGGCCGGAGCGTTTCTTTGTGCGCCTCAACAGCCTGCTGCCTAACCTGGTCGACCGGGGTTTGCGTAAACAGCTGCCGCTGGTACGCCGCCTGAGCGACACACTTGAGAATAAGGACCCGAAGCCATGAAAAAACTCTTTACCGCGCTGCTGCTCACCGCCCTGAGCCCCTTCACCTGGGCGATGGACGCCGTCGACCAACAACGCCTGAACGCCATCCAGACGCGCTGGGCGCACATCCAATACAACCTGCCCGAGGAGCAGCGGCCCCAGGCCTTTGAACGACTCGCCACCCAGGCCACGGCCTTCACCCACGACCGCCCCCAAGCCGCCGAGGCGTGGATCTGGTCAGGCATCGTCACCAGCAGTTGGGCCGGCGCCCAGGGCGGGCTCGGCGCGTTAAGCAAGGTCAAGGCGGCCAAGGTCGACCTGGAAAAAGCCCTCGACCTCGACCCCAAGGCCCTGCAAGGCTCGGCCTATACCAGCCTGGCCGCCCTGTACGACCGGGTGCCCGGCTGGCCAATCGGCTTTGGCGATGCCGATAAGGCTGAACTGTTACTCAAACAGGCCTTGCAACTGAACCCTACCGGCATTGATAGTCTGTACTTCTGGGGCGACCACCTGTACCGGCAAAAACGCTATGGCGAAGCCCGTGATGCCTTGCAAAAAGCCCTGCTGGCCGCACCTCGTCCGGGCCGGGAAACCGCCGATACCGGGCGGCGCAAAGAGATCGAAAGCGTGCTGGCCGACATCAACAAAAAACTCAACTGACAACACTCTACTGACAAGGAGTCTGCGTGCGCCTTTTACTGATCGAGGATGACGTGGCATTGGGCGAAGGCATTCACCAGGCGCTGGTGCGTGAGGGCTACACCGTCGACTGGCTGCAGGATGGCAGCAGTGCCTTGCATGCGCTGCTGAGCGAAACCTTTGACGTGGCGGTGCTCGACCTCGGCCTGCCACGCATGGACGGTTTGGAGGTGCTGCGGCGCCTGCGTGACAGCAGCTCCAACCTGCCGGTGCTGATCCTCACCGCACGGGATGCCACCGAAGACCGCATCGCCGGGCTGGACGCCGGCGCCGACGATTACCTGATCAAGCCCTTCGACCTGGCCGAACTCAAGGCACGCCTGCGTGCACTGCTGCGCCGCAGCGCCGGCCGGGCACGGGTATTGATCGAACACGCAGGCATCTGCCTGGACCCGAGCACGCAGCAGGTCAGTTACCACGGCGCGCCGGTACTGCTCACCCCCAAGGAATATCAGCTGCTGCACGAACTGCTATCGCCGCCGGGCCGCGTGATGACCCGCGACCAACTGATGCAGTTGCTCTACGGCTGGAACGAAGAAGCCGAAAGCAACACCCTGGAGGTGCATATCCATCACCTGCGCAAGAAGTTCTCCAGTGAACTGATCCGCACCGTGCGCGGCGTGGGCTACCTGGTGGAGGAGCGCCAATGACCTCGATTCGGCGGCGAACCCTGAGCCTGATTATCGGCCTGCTGCTCACCGGGCTGCTGGTGATCAGCGTGCTCAACCTGCATGACAGCAATCACGAAATCGCCGAAGTCTACGATGCGCAGTTGGCGCAGAACGCCCGCCTGCTGCAGGGCGTCATGAGCATGCCGCTGGCCAGCCAGGACCAGGCCGACCTGTATCGCGCCTTCAACAAAGCCTTGGGCAACGCCATGCCCAAGGTGGACGGGCACCCCTATGAAAGCAAAATCGCCTTCCAGGTGTGGAACCCACAGGGCGATCTGCTGGTGTTTACCGCCAGCGCCCCTTCATTCGCCACGCCCCCCGCACAGCCGGGGTACAGCAATATCGAGGACCTTAATGGCCGCCAATGGCGCGGTTTCGTGCTCAAGGACAAGGACAACGGCCTGCGTATCTGGGTCGGCGAGCGGGATGACGTGCGCTCCGACCTGGTCCAGCGCATCGTGCGGCATACGTTATGGCCGAACGTGCTGGGCAGCCTGATCCTCGCGGCCATGGTCTGGCTGGCCATCGGTTGGGGCCTCAAGCCGCTGGCCGATATGGCCGCCACCTTGCGCGCGCGGCATTCCGGCTCACTGGAGCCGATGCAACTGACGCCCTTGCCCATGGAGTTGGAGCCGATGCAGGCGGCGTTGAACCGCATGCTCGCGCAGATCCAGGACATGCTCGGCCGCGAGCGGCGTTTTATCGCCGACGCCGCCCACGAAATGCGCACGCCCCTGGCGGTATTGCGGGTGCACGCGCAAAACCTGCTGGAAGCCGGCACTGAAACCGAACGGCGCGAGTCCCTGGCCTTCCTGATCACCGGTGTCGACCGCACCAGCCGCCTGGTCAACCAATTGCTGACCATGGCACGCCTGGAACCCAGCGCCGGGCTGCCCCCCGTACAGGCCATCGACCTGGCGACAACGGTGCGTGAAACGCTGATTCAGTTGACACCCTGGCTGCTGAGCAAAGGTCTCGAACTGGTGTTCGATGTCGACGATGCCCAGTACCCTGTAACTACCGATGCCGGTGCAATCAATATCGCCCTGACCAACCTGGTGACCAACGCGGCGAACTTCTCCCCGGAGCAGGGGGTGATTACCGTGGGGTTGTGCAAAACAGCCAAGGGATTGGTCCTGAGCGTCGACGATCAGGGTCCCGGCATCGACGAGAGCCAGCGTGAGCGCCTGTTCGAGCGTTTCTACAGCCGTGGCAATGCCCAGGGCGCCGGCCTGGGCCTGACCATCGTACAAACCATCGCCCAACGCCTGGGCGGCCAGGTGCGCCTGGAAAACCTGGCCGCCGGCGGCTTGAGGGCGACCTTGGAAATCCCTGGATGACCCGCCTGGGTGGCGATCAACTGACCAGTGCGCCCAACCACATCGCGGCGGTCAGCAACACCTGCCCGGCGATCACATAGGCCGCAAATCGACGGCCACCGCTGACCCAGGCCACCACGCACTTGCTCAGCGAGTTGCAACTGATCGCCAGCAACACCGGGATCGGTGCGGCGTGGAGCGCGAGCTGGCCACTGGTGACCAAGGCAGCAATCGATGCGGTGGTGGCGTGAGCGTCGGCGAAACCGCTCAGGGTGGCGGTCACCATCACGCCCACCTGGCCAAAGTGATAAAGCATCACGGACGATAGGAACGTGATGCCGGTCAGGGTCAGCGCCATGATCAGCGCCAGCTTGAGGTCGAACGCGCCTCCCACCCGGATGGCCTGGCCGGCCGGCGCCACGCGGAGCATGAGGCATCCACCATACATCGCAGTGGTGGCAAACCCGGCGAGCAATGGCCACATCATCTGCGACAGCAGCGCCGGCTCCACGGTACCGAGGATCAGTGCGGCCTGGGCCACCGTGGCGATATTCGAGAAAATCGCCGCCGCTGCGAGCGTGCGCAGATGCTTCGGTTCCTTGGCGACAAGATGGCCCATGACGGCAATGGTCACCGTACTGGAGGCGAACCCCGAGGCCACGGCGCCGATGGCGTAACCATAGCGAGGCCCCAGCATACGTACCGCCACATGCCCCACCGCCCCTACCGCCATCAACAGCACGGTCAAGGTGCAGATGGTGCGCAGGTTCACCCCGCCATAGGGGCCGATGAAGCGATCCGGCGCCAGCGGCAAGACCACCAGCGCCACAATCAGCAGCAGCACGCCGTCGCGCATTTCTGCTTCGGTCAATTGGCTGCGGGCAAAGTTGTGCAGCTTGTCGCGATAGGCCAACAGACCAACCATGACCACGCCGATTGCCGTGGCCAGCTCGGGACTGGCTCCGCACAGGGCGCCCAGCACCAGCACCGTGAGCAACGCAACTTCGCTGGTGATTCCCGGGTCTTCGTCCTGGCTCTTCCAATACGCGGTACTGGCGATCACCGCCAGGCAAACCGCGACCAACCCGAGCAGCAGCGCGCCGCCGACTTGCTGCGAGACATAGCCCAGTAACGCGGTGATTGAATAGGTGCGCAGACCGGCAAAGGCACGACGTTCACCCTGCCCCTTGCTGCGCTCGCGCTCAAGCCCCACCAGCATGCCGATCCCCAGCGCGGCGGCGGCTCCGGCGATTTCGAGGGAAACGGTCATCCGTACCTGCCGGCCCGGCCCAATGCCGGCGCTGCCTTCACGGGGTAATCGCGACTTTCATGACGCCGTCGCGCTGATGGGCAAACAGTTCATAGGCCGCCTCGATGTCGTCGAGCTTGAAGCGGTGGGTCACCAGCGGCGACAGGTCCACCCCGCCGCTGGCGACCACCGCCATCAAGCGACGCATGCGTTCCTTGCCGCCGGGGCACAGGGTCGAGACGATGCTGTAATCGCCCAGGCCTGCGCCAAACGCGTCATAGGGGATGCGCAGGTCGCTGGAGTACACCCCGAGGCTGGACAAGCGGCCACCGGGACGCAGCACGCGCAAGGCCGACTCGAACGTGCCTTGGGTGCCCAACGCCTCAATCGCCACATCCACCCCGCGGCCGTCGGTCAGGGCCATGATCTGCTCGACCACGTTGCCTTGCTTGAAGTCGACGATATGGGTCGCGCCCAGGCCGCGGGCGACGCCCATGCGTTCGCTGACGCCGTCGACGCCAATGATCATCGACGCACCTTTTAGCCGTGCCCCAGCTACCGCGCACAAGCCGATCGGCCCGAGGGCAAACACCGCCACCGTGTCGCCAATGTTGACCTCACCGCGCTCGGCGCCGGAAAAGCCGGTGGACATGATGTCCGGGCACATCAGCACCTGTTCATCACTCAGGCCATCGGGGATCGGGCACAGGTTGGCCAGCGCATCGGGCACCAGCACGTATTCGGCCTGGCAGCCGTCGACGGTGTTGCCGAATTTCCAGCCGCCGGCGGCACGGAAACCGTGGCGGGTGTCGGGACCGTCCTGGGCGCCGCAGCCGCACAGGCATGCATAGCTCTGCCCGCTGGGCGTGATTGCGCCGGCGATCACCCGTTGCCCTTCGACGAAGCCGCGCACCTGGGAGCCCAGCCGCTCGATGACGCCCACCGGCTCATGGCCCACCGTCAGCCCTTTGGCCACCGGGTACTCACCGCGCAGGATATGCACGTCGGTGCCGCAGATAGTCGTGGTGGTGATCCGCACCAGGGCGTCCAGCGGGCCGACCTCGGGGATCGGTTTGTCCTCGAGGACGATGCGGTTTTTCTCAACGAAGACAGCGGCTCTCATGGTTGCCATGGTGTGACCTCCTGCTGGGCGTGTGGGGTGGAGCCAGACTGCGCCGCGACGGCGCGCTGAACGTTGATCATGGTCAACCCTTTGCCGATGCACATGACCGAACGTCGCCTGCCCTGTTCGGCAGCCAGGCGTCTTGATGCAGATCAATGGCGCCCCTGCCCCCAGGGGCATGATCGACCAAGGCACCGCTGCCCGATGCCCTTCACCGCCACGGGTTCACAAGGGAGATCACCATGTCTGCTCAAGCACGTTACCTGTTGTTGGTTTCGCCACTGATGGAGCACAGTCCGGCACTCGAACGCGCCGCCGCCCTGGCCAAGGCCGAAGGCGCCGCGCTGCATATCCTCGCCTTCGACTACCTGGAAGGCCTGGCCACTGCCGGTCTGGTCAACGAGCAGGCCCTGGAGCAAATGCGCCTGGGCTATGTGGAGCGCCACCACCAGTGGCTGGAAGACCAGGCCAGGCCGTTGCGTCACCTCGGGCTGACGGTCACCACCGAAGTCGCCTGGGTTGAAAACCCGCTCAAGGAACTGCTGATTCGGCTCAAGGAAGAGCCGATGGCCTTGGTGATCAAGGCGCTCGAACATGAATCGCTGCTGTCGCGCCTGATGTTCACCTCGCTGGATGTGCACCTGCTGCGCGAATGCCCGGTACCGCTGCACTTTGTCAGCCGGGTACAGCATGGGTTACCGCGCAGGATCGTGGCCGCGGTCGACCCGTTTCATCGCGATGGCCGCTATGAAGGCCTCAACGACCGCATCCTGCACGAAGCGACCAAACTCGCCACCGCGTGTGATGCTGAGGTGGAAGTGGTCTACGCACACGATCTGTCTGACCTGAGTACCCAGGAGTATGGATTTGGCAGTGGCGCCGGCTTCTTCTCTTCAGAGGCGGCCAAACTGCTGTTCGCCGAGCAGGGCCAGGCGTTCAATGACCTGGCCGCGCGCAACGGCATCCCGCCGGAGCAACGCCATATGATCCTGGGCAGCCCGGCCAAGGTCCTGGCCAGCTACGCCGATGCCTACAACATTGATGTGATCGTCATGGGCCGCGTCGGTCATCGCGGCTTGTCGCGACTGCTGGGCAGTACCACCGAATCGCTGCTGTACAAGATGCCATGCAGCGTTTGGGTAGTCTCGCCCGAACGCTTCGACTGACCGCCAGGAGCCCACACCATGCCTACCCTCGAAGCACGTAACCAGCAGGCCGCCCTCGCCTACGCAGCACTGCCGAAACCGCACTGGCTCGATCAACTCGACAATGGCCGCCATGTACTGGTGCGCCCCCTCGGCGCCGACGACCGTGAACGGGAATACAATTTCATCAAGGGCCTGTCCCGTGAATTGCGGCACGCGCGCTTCCTGGGCGAAATCAACGAGCCTGGCAAGACGCTGATGGATCAATTGATGGATGTCGATAACCAGCACCGCATGGCCTTTATCGCCCTGGTGCACGACAACGGCCAACTCATCGAGATCGGCGTGGCCCGCTATGCCGCGGCGACGGTGGATGCATGCGAATGCGCGGTCACCGTAGCCGATGCGTGGCAACACCTGGGCCTGGGGCGCATTTTGATGCAACACCTGATGACGGCGGCGCGCGCCAATGGCTTCAAACGCATGTACACGGTCGACGCGGCAACCAATGCGCCGTTGCGCGAGTTGAACCATGCCTTGGGATTCCACAGCGTCATCGACCCGGATGACAGCACCCAGGTCATCAGCAGCGTGACGCTCTAAGTCGCGCCGCACGCTAACAGGGCGGCCCGCCGCCCTGTGCCGGCGTACGTTCGTTTGAGTGTATTCATACCGCGCGACGGGCGGTATCTGCTATTGTCCGGGGACCTCATCTCCTCCTCATCGCGTCCACGCGATTTTCTGTGAGCATGCTCTGCGGCCCTGTCGTCGACACGGCCGGGCTTGATCCGCCTGGAAAACACCGCCATGGACAAACCCGCTACTGTATCCCCGCCCGAAGCCCAATCGCGGGCCGAAAAAATCGTCGAATTCAAACGCCAGAAGACCCTGCTGAAAACCGGTGCCCTGCAAGACGCAATCTTCAACAGCGCCTACTTCTCCAGCATCGCCACCGATGAAAAAGGCGTGATCCAGATCTTCAATGTCGGCGCAGAACGCATGCTCGGGTATGCCGCCGACGATGTACTCAACCGCATCACCCCCGCCGACATCTCCGACCCCGCCGAACTGATCACCCGCGCCGCCGCCCTCAGCCTGGAGCTGGACACGCCGATCACGCCGGGCTTCGAAGCCCTGGTGTTCAAGGCCTCCCGTGGCATCGAGGATATTTACGAGCTGACCTATATCCGCAAGGACGGCAGCCGCCTGTCGGCCATGGTGTCGGTGACGGCGCTGCGCAATCGTCATGACACCATCATCGGCTACCTGTTGATCGGCACCGACAACACCGCACGCAAGCAGGAAGAAGCCGAACGCAAAGGCTTTGAGCGCGCGCTGGAGGAAAAGAACCTGGAGCTGGAACATGCCAGCCATATGAAGTCCGAATTCCTCGCCACCATGTCCCACGAATTGCGCACGCCGCTGAATGCGGTAATCGGTTTTTCCGAGGCGTTGAAGGACGGGCTGGTGGGCGACATGAGCGAGATCCAACGGGAGTACATCGGCGATATCTTCACCAGCGGCCAGCACCTGCTGTCACTGATCAACGACATTCTCGACCTGTCCAAGGTCGAGGCCGGGATGATGGACCTGGAGCTGGAGTCCGTGGAACTGGCGGGGCTGCTCGCCAACAGCCTGTTGATCGTGCGCGAAAAAGCCGCCCTGCAACGCATTCAGTTGAAGCTCGAAAGCCAGGACGACTTCGGCACGTTGGAGTTGGACCTGCGCAAGACCAAGCAGATCATCTACAACCTGCTGGCCAATGCGGTGAAATTCAGCGAGCACGGCAGTTCCGTGACCCTGGCGGTGCGCCAGGTAGCCCGCGAACAGGTCGGGCAGGTGCCCGGCGATTGGCCGATGCACGGGTTTGCCCTGCAACCCAGCGCCCACCAGCAGTTCCTCGAATTGAGCGTCAGCGACACCGGCATCGGTATCGCCGAGGACGACATGGGCAAGCTGTTCAGGGCCTTCAGCCAGATCGACAGCAGCCTGGCGCGCAAATTCGAAGGCACTGGCCTGGGCTTGGCGATGGTCAAGCAACTCACCGACCTGCATGGCGGCAGTGTTGCGGTAGCCAGCCGTGAAGGCCTGGGCGCTCGGTTTGTGGTGTGGCTGCCACTCCACCGAGGCACGGAGGCTGAATGGCCCATATCCTGATCGTCGAAGACAACGAGGCCAATATGCGCCTGGCCCGGCTGCTGCTGGTCAACGCCGGCCACACGGTGGTGTGGGCCGCCGACGCCGAGAGTGGCCTGACCCTGGCCCGCGAAGCCCAACCGGCGTTGATCCTGATGGACATCCAACTGCCGGGCATGGACGGCCTGGCCGCTACCGCGCTGCTCAAGCAGGACCCGCACACCGCCCATATCCCGGTGATTGCGCTGACCGCAATGGCCATGAAGGAAGACCGTGAAAAAACCCGGTTGGCCGGTTGCGATGCCTACATCAGCAAGCCGTTGCGCTACAAAGAGCTTTACCAGGTGATCGACACGTTGTTGCAACCCACTACCACCTCGCCCCTCAGATGAGTCCTCTCCATGGCCAGCCAACCCGCAACACTGTTGATCGTTGATGACGAACCTCAGGTTCGCAAGCTGCTGGAAACCCTGTTGCAACACGAGGGCTACCAGACCCTGAGTGCCAGCAGCGGCGAAGAAGCCTTGCAACTGGTGGCCAAACAGCCGCCTGACCTGATCCTGCTGGACATCATGATGCCGGGCATGGACGGCTACGAAGTCGCCAGCCAGCTCAAGGGCGACGCAGCCACGGCGAGCATTCCGATCATCATGCTGTCGGCCCTCAGCGAGTCGAGTGCACGGGTCAGTGGCCTGGAAACCGGCGCAGAGGAATTCATCAGCAAGCCGGTGGAACGGGTCGAGCTGTGGCTGCGCGTGCGCAACCTGCTGCGGCTCAAGAGCCACGGTGATCAACTCAAGCGCCATAGCCAGTTGCTTGAGCAGCAGCTACGCCAACATGCCGGCGACAGCACGCGCATGAACGTGCACGACCTCGCCCGCCAGGACCTGGAAAACGCCCTGCGCCAGGCCGTGGAGCACGAGGCATTCACCCTGCATTACCAGCCAAAGGTCGCTTTGGCCGACGGGCGGATCTGCGCCCTGGAGGCCTTGCTGCGCTGGGAACGCCCGGGATACGGCGCGGTGTCGCCAGCGGTGTTCGTCCCCGTCCTGGAAAGCCTGGGCTTGATCGTCGAGGTGGGACGTTGGGTGATCCGCAGCGTGTGCCAGCAGATTGCGACATGGCAGCGCAGCGCGATCGGTGCCGTTGAGGTGTCGGTGAACGTCTCCGGCCATCAACTCATCGAGGGCGACCTGATTGCCGATATTGCGCGCATCCTCAATGAGACCGGCGTCGAACCCCATTGGCTGGAAGTAGAACTGACCGAAGGCTCGCTGATGGAGAATACCCAACACACCATCGCCAGCCTGCAACGCCTGCGTGCCATGGGCGTGAAGATCTCCATTGATGACTTCGGCACCGGCTACTCGAGCCTGGCCTACCTGCGACGCTTCCCCATCGACACGCTGAAGATCGACATTGCGTTTATCCGTGAGGTCACCAGCAACCCCCAGGACGCCGCGATCACCCGCACAATCATCGAACTGGCCCACAGCCTGAGCCTGCGGGTGGTGGCCGAAGGCGTGGAAACCCAGGCGCAATTGGCGTTCCTCAAGGAAGCCGGCTGCGATCAGATCCAGGGCTACCTGTTCAGCCGACCGTTGCCCGCCGCCACCCTGGAACGGCTGCTGCTGGAGCGCGCATCTTCGCTGTAGAACTGGGCCCGCTCAAACCGATGCAATCACATTGAACCAGCAGCCGGCCAGGATCCTCGAACGTGAATAGACCACGGCCCTGGATACTGCTCGATGACTTTTATTCTATGGATGGCCGTCCTCGGCGCCGTGCTGCTGACCCTTGCCCTCACCTCTTCTTACCTGCGCTGGATGCCGGTGACCACCTCAGCGGTGTGCCTGTTGCTGGGCGTGGGCATTGGCCCCCTCGGCGTGGACCTGCTGCACCTGGACATCAAGCAGTCTGCCCGCTGGATGGAGCACCTCACGGAAGTTGCGGTGCTGTTTTCATTGTTCGTCAGCGGGCTCAAATTGCGCCTGCCCCTGGGCCATCGCACCTGGCGCATCGCGTTCGGTATGGCCGGCCCGGTCATGCTGTTGACCATCCTCGGCAGCTGCCTGGCGTTGCATTACGTGTTTGAGCTGTCGTGGGGGGTGTCGCTGCTGGTGGGTGCCATTCTGGCGCCGACCGATCCGGTGCTGGCGGGCCTGGTCCAGGTCAACAATGCACAGGACTACGATGCGCTGCGCTTCGGTCTGTCCGGGGAAGCCGGGTTAAACGATGGCACGGCCTTTCCCTTCGTGATTTTTGCCCTGGTCTTCATGCAGCACGGCGGCTTTGACGGTGACTGGCTGGGCGGCTGGGCGTTGAAGAACCTGCTGTGGGCAGTGCCGGCCGGGCTGTTGATCGGGTACTGGATGGGCCGGGGCATTGGCCGCGCGACGCTGTGGCTGCGTATCACCAACAGTGACAGCACGCTCTCCCCCAATGACTACCTGACCCTGGCCCTGATCGCCCTGGCCTACGTGGTTGCCGAAGCGCTGGGTGGCTACGGCTTTCTGTCGGTGTTCGCCGCCGGGCTCGGCTTGCGTCAGGCAGAGTTCAGATCAACCGGCAACTCGCGCACTCCGTCAGAGCATTTGGCGCTGCCGGTGGTGGGCCATCTGGAAGTGGAGCCGGAGCGCGCGCTGCAGGGGGATGTGAGCGAGCTGGCGGACACCCAGATCGCCGCAGGGGTGATGATGGGCGACATGCTCTCGTTCGGCAGCCTGGTGGAGCGCTCGATGGAAGTGTTCCTGGTGACGTTGCTGGGGATCGTGCTCGTCAGCCATTGGGATTGGCGGGCGTTGCCGCTGGCGGCATTGCTGTTCTGCGTGATCCGACCAATCAGTGTCTTCGCGATGCCCTGGGGCGGCCTGATCAATCGCCGGCAGCGCGGGTTGATGGGCTGGTTCGGGATTCGCGGGATCGGCAGCATCTACTATCTGTTCTACGCGCTCAACCATGGCCTTATCGGCACCAGCAGCGCGGTGGCGGTGAACCTGACCCTGTCGGTGATCGCCTTGAGCATCGTCGTTCATGGCCTGAGTACCCAGCCGATGCTGGCGTGGTATGAACGACGTGCTCAGGCGAGAGATCAGTCCTGACGTTTTGTAGGCGCGGGTATCAATCGCCGTAGATACCTCTTGGATAAGACGGTATCTACGGATGGTTGGGATTAATCGGGCTTTTCTGTATTGCCCACATCCGCTGCGTCGTCCAGATCGTTGAGCGGCACTTCTGCATCATCCATCAATGAACCCGGGTCTTCATTGCCCGGATCGTTGAGTTCTTCTTCCAGTTCTTTGGACATGACCTTCTCCTCTAACCACCTTGGGTGTCGATATCGGCATCGGTTTCAGGCTTGGGCTCGCGCTCAGGCTTGAAGTCTGGACTGTAGTCGTTTTCCTTGGCCTTGGGGTCGGCGGCGGGTTTCGGGTCTTTGGGCGCATCGGCCGCCGTGCCTGGGGCCGGTTCGCCGCCGTCGATCGCCGGGTCGTTACGGTTGCTGGTCTGGGGGTCTTTGTCTGTGCTCATGGGTTACCTCGCTTGAAAAACGCGGACTGCGTAAAGGTAAGGTCCCGCGCCGGTCGCTGAAGTTCCAATTGCTTAAGAGCCCGGGTTATCCACCTGGATATAAAACGCATAGGCGCCCAGCATCACCCAGAACACCATGAACAACCACGGCACGCGCATGGAGAACAACAGCGACTTGCGATAGCCCTTATGGGACGACTCCATTTCGGAAAACAGCGGCGACTCATCGTAGGCCATGCCCATCAGCGGTTCGCTGCGCAGCAGTTCGCTCTGCTTGTAATGCCAGTGATCGATGATTTCGTAGGCGGCCCGAATACCTGGCCAGGCATTCAGGGAACTGAGGATGCCAAGCAGGGCCAGGAACGCCGGCACCACCAGGGTGAACAACTTCCCCCACTCCGGGTTGAGGTTGCCCATGCCGGACACAAAAGCAATCACCAGGAACGACTGCGCCGTGAGGTAGGCATCGGTGCGGTTGGCGAGGATCGAGGTTTCGTACTGGATTTCGCGACGGTAGAAGTCCAGACGGTCCTTGGGCGAGCCGAAGATCTTGGCGTTGTGTTCGCTGTGATCGGTCAGGTTCGCTTGCGGGGTGTCGGGTGAAATGATTCTGGGCACATCCGTGCTCCGTGCTGGACTGAGACCTGTTAGAAGATTCGGGCTGGGGCGAAGTTCAAGTTTGTTGATGCACCACTATGGTGCGCAAACCGCGCCTTTATGGTGAGGGGCTTGCCGTGGCGAGCGGGCTTGCTCCGCGTTGGGCTGCGCAGCGGCCGCAAAAATCCTGGGAGCGCTTCGCACTCCAACGCGGGGCAAGCCCGCTCACCGCAACAGGCCCGGTCTCCGCCAGGGGAAATCCAGTGCTGTATGCCCATTCCGGCACACGCATTGCTTTATCCATTCATCTGCCCGAATACAGGAACATTCGTTACCCCCCGACCCAGAGCCGACCCCATAAGAAAGTAAGGACCAGGCCCGATGGCACCATCAGCCACGGGCTCATAAAAAAATGCGTTTTTTAAAGCGGCAGTGCCACCCAAGGCAACCCTCGGCACTGACAAGGTACTGGAATGGCTCGATCTTTCTTTGATGAAATGAATGATGCAAACGGCGTGTGCCGTGCGCACTATCAGGATTTCTCCCGCTGGCTGGCCAACACGCCGCCGGAACTGCTGGCCCAGCGTCGTCGCGAAGCCGATTTGCTCTTCCACCGCGCCGGGATCACCTTCACCCTCTATGGCGACGAGCAGGACACCGAGCGCCTGATCCCCTTCGACATCATCCCCCGCAGCATCCCCGCCGTTGAATGGAGCGTGATCGAACGCGGCTGTATCCAGCGGGTCAATGCGCTGAACATGTTCCTCGCCGATATCTACCACGACCAGCGCATCATCAAGGCCGGGATCATTCCGGCGGACCAGGTGCTGGGCAACGAGGGTTATCAAAAGGCGATGGTCGGTCTGGACCTGCACCGCGACATTTATTCGCATATCTCCGGTGTGGACCTGGTACGCGACGGCGACGGCACCTACTACGTGCTCGAAGACAACCTGCGCACCCCCAGCGGCGTGAGCTACATGCTCGAAGACCGCAAGATGATGATGCGCCTGTTCCCCGAAGTGTTCGCCAAGCAGCGCATCGCGCCGGTGGACCACTACCCCAACCTGCTGCTCAAGACCCTGAAAAGCGCCAGCCGCCTGGACAACCCGAATGTGGTGGTGCTGACACCTGGACGCTTTAACAGCGCGTTCTTCGAACATGCGTTCCTGGCGCGGGAAATGGGCGTGGAGCTGGTAGAAGGCGCCGACCTGTTCGTGCACGACCTCAAGGTGTTCATGCGCACCACCGACGGGCCCAAGGCCGTGGACGTGATCTACCGGCGTATCGACGACGCCTTCCTCGACCCGCAGGCATTCAACCCTGAATCGATGCTCGGCGTGCCCGGGCTGGTCGCCGCCTACTGCGCCGGCAATGTGGTACTGGCCAACGCCATCGGCACCGGTGTCGCGGACGACAAATCGATCTACCCCTATGTGCCGGCGATGATCAAGTTTTACCTGGATGAAGAGCCGATCCTGCAAAACGTGCCGACCTTCCAGTGCCGCAAACCGGATGAGCTGTCCCACGTGCTGGCCAACCTGGCCGAGCTGGTGGTCAAGGAAACCCAGGGCTCCGGCGGCTACGGCATGCTGGTCGGCCCGGCGGCCACGGCTGCCGAGATCGAAGACTTCCGCCAACGCATCAAGGCGCGCCCCCATGCGTATATCGCCCAACCGACCCTGAGCCTGTCCACCTGCCCCACCTTTGTCGAAAACGGCATCGCCCCTCGGCATATCGACCTGCGGCCCTTTGTGCTCTCGGGCAAGGAAACCCGCCTGGTGCCCGGTGGCCTGACGCGGGTGGCATTGCGTGAAGGCTCGTTGATCGTCAACTCGTCGCAAGGCGGCGGAACCAAGGACACCTGGGTGGTGGAGGGCTGAGTATGTTGAGTAGAACCGCCGCAGATCTGTATTGGATGTCCCGTTACCTGGAACGCGCCGAGAACCTGGCGCGCATGCTCGAAGTCAGTTATTCGCTGTCGCTGATGCCCCAGGCCGGGCGTAGCGATGGCCTGGATGAACTGGCCATGTCGTTGCTCAGCAGCGGCACCCTGGACAGTTACCTGGAACGCCACCAAACCCTGGATGCCGAGCGCATGCTGCACTTCTTCGCCCTCGACGAAGAAAACCCCGCCAGCATCTACAACTGCCTGCGCGCCGCGCGGGGCAATGCCCATGCGGTACGCGGACGCATCACTGCCGACATGTGGGAAAACCTTAACGCCACCTGGCTGGAAATGCGCAGCATCGCCGCCGGTGGCCTGGGGCGGCATGGCATCAGCCACTTCTGTGACTGGGTCAAGCAGCGTTCACACCTGTTCCGCGGCGCGACCTCGGGCACCATCATGCGCAATGACGCCTATCGGTTCATTCGCCTTGGTACCTTTGTCGAGCGCGCGGACAACACCTTGCGCCTGCTGGACGCGCGCTACGAGATGTTCGGCGAAGAGTCGGAGGAAGTCAGCGACCTGTCGGCACGCGGGTATTACCAGTGGAGCGCCCTGCTCCGTGCGTTGTCGTCGTTCGAGGCGTATACCGAGTTGTACCCGAATGCGCTGAACGCGCGGTCGGTGTCCGAACTGCTGTTGCTACGCAGCGATGTGCCGCGTTCGTTGCATGCCTGTATCGAAGAGTTGAGCCATATCCTCGCCGACCTGCCTGGCAGTTATGGGCGCACGGCACAGCGCTTGGCGGCGGAATTCGAAGCGCGGCTGAGGTACACCGGGATTGATGAGATTCTCGAAGATGGCCTGCATAGCCGTCTCACGGAGTTCATCGACACCGTGCGCGAGTTGGCGCGTGCGATCCACAGTTCTTACCTGGAAGTGGTCTGACCGTTCAGTGCCGGGCAGCGCACGCACAGCTCAATACCCTTCCTTTACAAGGATCTTTTGCGGGATCAGCGGGCTCATTGACTTGGCCTTTCTGAAGGGTTTGCCTGGCCTGCGAGATCGATGGGGGTAACTCAATCAACTGCCCACCAGCGCGGCAACAACGGGCGCACCCGCGATTCGCCGAAACGGTCGTCGATCAACATCACCACGCCCCTGTCCTGCTGGCTGCGGATCACCCGGCCTGCAGCCTGCACCACTTTCTGGATGCCGGGATACAGGTAGGTGTAGTCGTAGCCGGCGCCGAAGAGTGCGCCCATGCGCGCCTTCATCTGCTCGTTGACCGGGTTCAATTGCGGTAAGCCCAGGGTGGCGATAAACGCGCCGATCAGGCGTGCGCCGGGCAAGTCAATGCCTTCGCCGAACGCACCGCCGAGCACGGCAAAGCCGATGCCCTGGCTATGTTCGGTGAACTGTTCGAGAAACGCCTGGCGTTCGGCCTCGGCCATGCCTCGCGACTGTTGCCACAGCGCAATCTGCGGATGGCGCTCAGCCAACCGTTGCGCCACTTGTTGCAGGTAATCAAAACTGGAAAAAAACGCCAGGTAGTTGCCCGGTTGTTGCGCAAACTGATGGGCGATCAGGTCGACGATGGGGGCCAGCGACGTATCCCGATGCACAAACCGGGTGGAGATTTCGTCGACGATGCGCACCCGCAATTGCTCAGCCTTGAACGGCGACTCCACATCGATCCATGCCGTGTTCGCCGGCAGGCCCAGCAGGTCGGCGTAGTAATGGCGTGGGCTCAGTGTCGCGGAAAACAGCACGCTGCTGCGTGCTGCGGTCAAACGCGGGCGAATGAATTCGGCGGGCACCACATTGCGCAGGCACAGGGTCGAACTGCTGCGCTTGCCACTGAACTGGCGCTTGCTGATATCGAAGATGAAGTGTTCGTTGAACAGCTCGGCGACCTTGGCGAAGTGCAATGCCTCGAAGTAGAAGGCTTGCAGGTCGCCCGTCAATGACTCGGGATGATCGTTGAAGTAGTCGCCCATGGCGCGGATACACAGGCTCAGGGCCTGCAAGAGTTTTTCCGGACGGTCGGCATAGGCCTGGTAGGGCGCGAGCTGGTCCTTGTGCAGGGCGTTCCATTCACGGTTCAGGCGCTGCAAAGGTTTCTTCAAGACGTCGGGAGCGCTGTCGCGCAGGGTCTTGAGGCCGTACTGGTCGAGGCTGGCGCTGTACATCGAACGGGCACGTTCCACCAGGTTGTGGGCCTCATCCACCAGCACCGCCGCGCGCCACTGGTTGAGTTGGGCCAGGCCGAACAACATGGCGCCGAAGTCGAAATAATAGTTGTAGTCGGCGACCACCAGGTCGGCCCAGCGTGCCATCTCCTGGCTCAGGTAATAGGGGCACACATCATGGGCCAGGGCCACGTCGCGCAGGTTGCGCTGGTTGAGCAGGCGCACCTGGGAGGCAGCCATGCGCGCGGCGGGCAAGCGGTCGTAGAAGCCCTTGGCCAACGGGCAGGAATCACCGTGGCAGGCTTTGTCCAGGTGTTCGCAGGCCTTGTCCCGCGCGACCAGCTCGAGCACGCGCAACGGCAGGTCGGGGCTGCTGGTCTGCATCTGCAGCACATGCGCGGCATCGAGCGCCAATTTGCGGCCTGGGGTCTTGGCGGTCAGGAACAGCACCTTATCCAGTTGCTGGGGCGCCAAGGCCTTGAGCAGCGGGAAAATCGTGCCGATGGTCTTGCCGATCCCCGTGGGGGCCTGCGCCATCAGGCAACGCCCGGTGCTGACGGCCTTGTACACCGACTCGGCCAAAGTGCGTTGGCCGCGACGAAAGTCGGCATGGGGGAAACTCAAGGTCTGCGCCGCAGCGTTGCGCGCTTCGCGGTGCTGCATTTCCTGGCGGGCCCAGCCGAGAAACAGTGCACATTGCTGGTTAAAGAACGCTTGCAACTCGGCCGCCTGGAAACGTTGATTGAGCAGGGTCTCGCCTTCGCCGACGATATCGAAATACACCAGCGCCACGTCAATATCCGTGAGGCCAAGCTTCTGGCACATCAACCAGCCGTACACCTTGGCCTGCGCCCAATGCAGTTGCCGGTGGTTGGCGGGCTGGGCACCAAGGTCGCCGCGATAGGTCTTCACCTCTTCCAGGCGGTTGGTGTCCGGGTCATAGCCGTCTGCCCTGCCCCGCACCTTGAGCTGCTGATAGTCGCCTTCGAGAGCCACTTCGTTCTGGTAGTGCGCGCTGCGTCGCGAGGCAACGGTGCGATGGCCGGCAATGCCTTCCTGGGCGCTGGGCGACGGGGTAAAGCGCAGGTCCAGGTCGCCCACCTTGGCGGTGAACTCACACAGTGCCCGCACCGCCACGCTGTAGCTCAAGCCGGTTGCTCCGCCCAGCGTACATAGCAGACGGTGACGGGCATCTGGTATTCGCCGCAGAACTCCAGCCAACGCAGCTGGTTGTCTTGCAGGCGGTCGCCAGGGCCCTTGACCTCGATCATGCGGTAGGTTTTTTGCGCCGGCCAGAACTGGATCAGGTCCGGCATGCCGGCGCGGTTGGCGCGGATATCCAGCAGCAGCCGTTCGAACCAGTAGCGCAGGTGTTCGGCCGGCAGGCAGGCCAGGGCTTGTTCCAGCAGGTCTTCATTGAGCAGGTTCCAGAACACAAAGGGCGACTGGATCCCCCACTTATCGAGGTAGCGTTGACGAATGGTGTTCTTGTAGCGCTCGTCCTGCAGTTGCGCGAAACACGCGTCAAACAGGGGGGCACGGCGCGCGTGGAAGTCTTCGCTGTGCAGGTCTGCCGGCCCGCGTTGGAACGGGTGGAAGAACGAGCCGGGCAGCGGTGCGAAGATCGCCTCCCAGCACAATAGCCCGAACAACGAATTGATCAGGCCGTTTTCCACGTAGTGCACCGGTGCATCGGGCTCGCTCAGGTGGGCCTGCACGCAGTACTCCACCGAGACTAACGGCTCCGGCAACGCAAGGGCCAAGTCCAGGCGCGTGACCTCGCGGGGCTTGGCCTTGGGCAGCGCCGGCTCCCCCAGTTTGCGGCGCAGGCGCGGCAACACCCGGTCTATATGCTGCCATTCGGCGGCGCTTTCCGGTGCCTGTCGTGCGGCGTTCGCCAGGGCAATCGCCTGGACGTAATCCTCCTGGCGCTCCAGCACGCGAATCAGCCGCGCGCGGGCGCCAGGGTAAGCGCAAGTGCGGTAGATCTGCTGCGCCAGGTCCAACTCGGCACGGCGCTCGCAATACTGGCCGAGCTGGAACAACAGCTTGGCCCGGCGCTTTTCCAGCCAGGGGTTATCGGTGTTCAGCGTGGCGACCTCAGCCAGCACCTGCGCCAGCGCCTCACCGCGTTCAAAAGCCTGCTGGCATTGGTGCAGGAACAGAAAACCGTGCACGTCGGCGCGGCTGCGCAACCCCCGTGATTCGGCGCAGAACTCGACTTTTTCATAGGTGTAGATGCCCAGGTCGGCGAGCACGAACTCGGACCAGTCCTGGTGCAGGTTGCCGAAGAACATCAGGCGCAGGCGATCACACAACTCCATCACGGTGAGGCTGTACAGCGTGTCGGCGAGGTCCGGGCACCAGTCGGCGAAACTGCGCGCGTCGGTGAACTGCGCAACCAACCCTTCCAGCCAATCGGCCTTCTTGCCCTTGGGCTGGTCGATCCAGGGTGTGAAGTTGCTGAGGATCTCGCCTTTTTGCAACAAGGCGAATAATGCTTCAAATGCCAGCAGGTGGTTGTCGTCCACCCAACCCAATTCCCGCAGGGGCGCGGCAGCGGCATGGGGGCAACCGATTTCCACGTATTGCAGCTTGCCCGCACGAAAATGCACGCCCTTGCGCATCACCATGCGCACCAACAGCGCCTGGGATGCTTGCGGCAACCTGTCGAATTGCTGAATAAAATGATGTTCGTCTGGGTCGAGCAGATCGGCATAGCGTTGCCCCAGCCAATGCAGGACCTGGCGGAAGTTATGCAGGTAATAGAGCGGATCGTCGAGAGGATTGGGCATGGCACGCGCGGGTCAAATACTGGTTATGCATACAGAGTGCCGTTACCCATACGGTGTTGCAATCGGTAATAGATAAATGGCGCACGCAACTTTTTGTATAAAAGTGATCAGATGGGGAGTCAATGGCGTAAAATTTATGGCCCGCAGCCTTGGCGCGGGACTTTCAGGGTTAACGGTAAGGGTTATGAACATGAAGAATTTGGGGCTGCCACTGGTTGCACTCACTTTTCTGGTATTGGCCGGTTGCGCGACGCAAACCGTAGTGACGCTGCAAAATGGCACGCAGTATTTGACCAAGGACTCTCCAAAAACCAAGACTGCCGACGGGTTCTATGAGTTCACCGATATCGCCGGCAAGCGTATCCGTGTCAAAGCCGACGACGTGGCGACGGTGCGCAAGGAAAACTGATTTCCAGCGGCCAACACTGATCAAATGTGGAGGTTGCCCCCGATGGCTGTATTCCAGTCGACATATCTATTGACTGAGCCACCGCTATCGGGGGCAAGCCCCCTCCCACCGTTTTAACCGATAACAATCCCCTCCCCCGACAAGCCAGCCACCCCCACCAACGTCACCGAATCGCCGCCAAAACTGATCACCGTATCCGCGCCTACCACTTTGGCGTGATCGCGATAATCCGTACTGCCCTGCACATCCGTGAACACCAGCTTGTCCGTCGCTTGATAACCGATAATCCGGTCCTGGCCAAACTGCCCGCTGAACAAAAAGGTGTTATGCCCGCTGCTGTCGCGGATCGTGTCATTGCCCTTGCCCCCCTCGATAAAGTCCGCGCCCTTGCCGCCCTGGATCAGGTCATTGCCGTCGCTGCCAATGATGAAGGTATCGCCCTTGTGCGGCTCGGCATTGCGGTTGAGGTCTTGTACCCAGGTAGTAGCCCGGGCCGGGTCGGACAGGTTGGCGACGATAATTGTCGAGTCGCGGCTCATCTGCTCATAGAACCCGGACTCGAGGATGCGCGTCATCCCGTCGCCATATCCCGTGGGCAAATGCGAGATCCAGGTCGGCAGGTTAGTGATGGAAAATGGCAGCACATTCCATAGCGTCGAAGCGTAATGGTCGTTGAAGCTGACGATATTGTCGGTGGTCGATTCATGGGGGGTGTCATGCACGCCCAACGACGACCAATTGAAGGATGAGCCGTCCAGCGCACGGAATACCGGGTCGTTTTCATAGCCGATATTGAGCACCTTGTCGCCGGCGCTCTGGGTCGGCGAGGCGTAGGCCACGTAGTTGGCGTCCTTGTAGAAACCTGCCCATTTATTGCTGCTCAGGTCGGCCATGCTGTTCACCGCCAGGCCGCCCAGGCTGTGGCCGCTGACCACTACGTCGTGGCCGCTGAGGCCGTGGGCGCTGGCGTAGTCGGCGACGTTCTTGAGCAGGCCGCCAAAGGCTTCGCCGGCATAGTTCTTCGCGTAATCCTTGGGGCCCAAGGCCGCGAGCAGATCGCTGACCAGATCACCAATGGAGTCGCTGACCAGCGTTTCCCGAGGACCCGACGTACCGCGAAAACCGATGCCGACTTCCAGCAACTTGCCGGCGTCATCGTACTTGCCCAGCACCTCGACCTGGGCCGTGGTGTAGCCGGCCTTTTCGCCAAAGAAGGTGCCTCGGGCGTCGACCTTGCCGGTATAGCCCAGGGTGCTGGCGCTGATGGGCGTCCAACCGGCTTGTTGCACGGCTTCCAGGGCGGCTTTTTCCGAGTCCGGGTTCCAGGGAATGCCGGGAATCACGCCCTGGGAATCCGTGCTGCCCAAAAGAGCACCGACCAGTGTGGCCGGTAAACCGAGCCCCAGGCCGTTGTGCTGGTAGCCCACGGCAAAGCCGTTATCCAGGTTGTGATAGGAGTACAGCGTGATCGCCATGGCATCGACGAACAACGCTTTGGAGCCCTCGGCCCCGAGGTTTTTATAGTCAAACACACCCATGGTCTTGCCTCTCTGTTGTTGGAATTGTCGAGAAAGCCGATTAATGCGGTGCTGGCCCGAACGCCTCATCCACCTTGGCCAGGTCGGTGTCGCGCAGGTTGCCGGCGTAGTAATGCAATTTGGTCCAGGCCATCAGGTAGTCGTAACGCGCCTGGGCCAGGTCGCGCCGCGTGCTGTAGAGCTGTTGCTCGGCGTTCAGCGCATCGAGGTTGACCCGCTCGCCACCGAGGATGCTTTGCTGGGTCGACACCACCAGCGCTTCTGCCGAGCTCAGGGCCTTTTGATACGCGCGCAGTTTGCTCACGCCGGACAGGCAGGCACTGAACTGCCGACGCAGTTCGATCAGGGTCTCGCGGGTCTTGCCTTCCAGTTCGTACTCGGCCTGCTCCATGGCACGGCTGGCCTGGCGGGTGGACGCGGAGATACCGCCACCGGCATACAGCGGCACGCTCACTTCCACGCCGATGGTGTTGGTGTCGTAGCGTTGGTTGTAGGTATTGCCGCTGTCGGACTCCTGCTGGCGCGAACTGGCATACGCAGTGACCTTGGGCAGATGCCCGGCGCGGTTGCGTTCCACTTCATAACGCGCCACTTCCAGGGCCTGGCGCTGGGACGCCAGCGTGGGGTTGTTGCTGATCGCCAGTTCATGCCAGGTGTCGTAGTTGGCCGGGGTCAAGGTGAACGCGGCAAAATCCTGGTTGAGCGGCGCCAGGTCGTGGATGTTGACGCTCTGTACACCGATCAACGCGCCCAGTTCTCTTAACGAGGCGTCCTGTTCGTCCTGCGCCTCGATTTCTTCGGCGGTGGCCAGCTCATAGCGCGACTCGGCTTCGAGAATATCGGTACGGGTGCCCTCGCCTTGCTGGAACAAGTGCCGGTTTTGCTGGAATTGCTGCTCGAAGGCCTTCTTCTTGGCGCGGGCGATGTCGATCTGGTCCTGGGCAAACAGCGCCTGGGTGTAGTAGCTCAGCACCCGCACCAGCAGGGCCTGGCTCTTGTCGCGAAAGCTTTCATCGGCAAACAGCGCCTGGGCCACGCCTTTGCGGTAGTTGGCGTACGCCTCATAGTCGAACAGCGGCTGTTGCAGGCTGAAGGTCGAGCCGTAGCTGTTGTAGTTGCGGTCGTCGTGATAATTGCCGCCGCGCCCGTCGGGTAAGGTGGCCTGGGAGTTGTTGCGGCCCTTGTTGTAGTTGTACGACAGCTTGGGCAGCAGGCCCGCGCGGCCGATGGTGCGGTTTTCCAGGCCGGCGTCGCGCTCCTTGATCGCACCGAGAAACACCGGATCGTTGCGCAGGGCCTGCTCGTACACATCGAACGGGCCCATGGCGGCCTGGGCGTTGACGCAGGTGAACAGCAAGGCGATGAACACAGCTTTCATGCTCATTCCTCGGTCAACGCGGAGCCGGCGCGGTCGAGCAGCGGCTTGAACAGGTAATTGAGCAACGAACGCTCGCCGGTGCGCACGAACATCTCGGCGGGCATGCCCGGCTTGATCACCAGGCCGTGGAGTTTCTCCAGCGCCGCCTCGCTGACGGTGGTGCGCAGCACGTAATACGGCGCGCCGGTTTTTTCATCGAGCATCTGGTCGGCGGAAATCAGGCTGACCTCCCCCGGCACGCGCGGGGTGCGGCTCTGGTTGAAGGCGGTGAACAGAATATCGACCGGCAGGTGCGTGCCGACCTTGTCCACCAAGTGCACCGGCAAGTGCCCTTCGACTTCCAGGCGCGTGCCCTGGGGCACGATTTCCAGCAGGGTTTCACCGGTACGCACCACGGCGCCCTCGGTGTGCACGCTGAGATTGACCGCAATACCGTCGGCCGGTGCGTTGATCTCGCTGTGTTGCAAGTCGAAGCCGGCCGAGGTGAGTTGCTGCTCCAGGGTCAGGCTGCGCAATTGCGCGTCGGCCAACTGACTGCGCACGTCCTTCTGATATTCCTCGCTGTGCTGCTGCAGTTTCAGGCGCGATTCAAGGATGCCCTGCTCCACCCGACCGCTCTCACCGGTGTTCTGCGCCAGGTCCTGTTGCACCTGGGACAGCTGGCGTTGGTACTCCATCAGCCGGTTGCGCGGGATATAGCCGTTGTCGGCCAGGGGTTGCAGGTTGCTCAGTTGGTCACGCAGGGACTGGGCCTGGGCGGTCAGGTCGCTGCGGGCGCGGCGCATGCCGTTGAGCTGCGCCGTCGCGCCCTCGATATTCGCGCGGATGCCTGCCTGTTCACGGGCAAACGCTTCGCGACGGCTGCTGAACAATTGGCGCTGGCCTTCGAGCACCAACGCCAATGCCGGATCGGGGTTGCTGCTCAGCTCGGCGGGAAAGGTGATGGCGGATTGATTGTCGCGCTCGCTCTGCCAACGCGCGACGCTGGCCCAGGCCATGCGGTACTGGGCTTGCAGGGACTGCACGTCGGCCTGATTCTGGGTCTGGTCGAGACGGAACAGCGGCTGGCCTTGCTTCACCAACTGCCCCTCCTTCACCAGAATCCGACTGACCACGCCGGGGCTGAAGGTTTGCACCGCCTTGCGTTTGCCCGACACCACCACCGTGCCCTGCACCGGGATGCCCTGGTCCAGGGGCGCCAGGCTGGCCCAGAGGAAAAAGCCACCGGCACCGACCACGGTCAGCAGCCAGCCCAGGCGCGCAAAGAACCGGGCGTCGCGCTCTTTGAAACGTGGTTCAACAGTGATACTGCTCATGCGCCTGGATTCCTTCCGGCTTGATACTGACGGCTGAAACTCACACCGGGTTTTTCCTTCGGTGCTTCCTGCTGGCCCGATAACGCTCGCAGCACGTCCTGGCTCGGCCCGAATGCCTGCAAACGCCCTTCGTTGAGCTCCAGCAATTTGTCGGCCTGGGCCAAGGCCGAAGAGCGATGGGTCACCAGCACCACACTGCTGCCCTGGGCCTTCATCTGCACAATGGCGCTGGCCAGCGCGGCCTCGCCGACGGTGTCGAGGTTGGAGTTGGGCTCGTCCAGTACGATCAACTGCGGCCCGCCGTACAACGCACGCGCCAGGGCCACCCGTTGTTTCTGGCCGCCGGACAGGCCACCACCGTTATCGCCCAGGACCGTGTCATAACCGTGGGGCAGACGCAGGATCAATTCATGCACGCCGGCTTGTTGTGCCGCCTGCACCACCCGCTCGGGGTCGGCCTCGCGAAAGCGCGCGATGTTATCGGCGATGCTGCCGCTGAACAGTTCGATGTCCTGGGGCAGATAGCCGATGTGCGGGCCGAGGTCGTCGCGATCCCAGCGGTGAATGTCCGCACCGTCCAGGCGCACGGTGCCGGCCAAGGTCGGCCACACGCCCACCAGTACGCGGGCCAGGGTGGATTTGCCGGAGCCCGAGGCGCCGAGCACGCCCAGCACTTCGCCGGCGCCGAGGTTGAAGCTGACCTGATGCAGGGTGGGCATGCGCCGTCCGGGCGGGCCAGCGCTGACCTGTTCGAAGCTGACCTGGCCCTTGGGTGCGGGCAATTTCATCTGCTCCACTTCCGGCGGGAACTCACGCAGCAATTCGTCCAGCCGCTGATAGGCCAGCTTGGCCGAACTCCATTGCTTCCAGACCGCAATCAACTGGTCGATGGGGCTGAGTACGCGGCCCATCAGGATCGAGCCGGCGATCATCATCCCCGCCGTCATATCGCCCTTGATCACCAGCAGTGCGCCCAAGCCCAGCACCAGGGATTGCAGACACAGCCGCAAGGACTTGCTCAGAGAGGTGATCACCGAGCCGGTATCACTGGCTTTGTTCTGCAAACCCAGGAACTGCGAATGCACGGCGAACCAGCGTTTGCGCAACGCGCCAAGCATGCCCATGGCTTGAATGGTTTCGGCGTTGTGCAAATGGCTGGTGGCCAGTTGCGTCGACTGTTGGGAGAAACCACTGGCATCGCCCAATGGCTGCTTCGTCAGGTATTCGTTGAGGCACGCAAGGCCGATCAACAGCAGTGCGCCGGCGGTGGCCAACACCCCGAGCCAGACGTTGAAGAGGAAAATCACAAAAAGATAGATCGGAAACCACGGTGCATCGAAGAATGCGAACAGCGCCGGCCCGGTGATGAATTGGCGGATATGGGTCAAGTCCCCCAGGGATTGCCCGGCATGCCCCTGGCCGCGTTGCAGGTTGCGTTCGAAAGCGGCCTTGTACACGCGCAAGTTGAAACGCCGCTCCAACTGGCTGCCGATGCGGATCACGATAAAACTGCGGATGACCTCGAGCAGGCCAATAAAGGCAAAGAAGCCGACGACCATCAGTGTCAACATCACCAGGGTGGTTTCATTCTGGGAGGACAGCACACGGTCGTACACTTGCAGCATGTAAATCGACGGCACCAGCATCAACAGGTTAATCAATGCCGTGAAACAGCCAATGCTGATCAAGATGCTCTTGTATTCACCCAGCGCCTTGAATAAGGGCGCAACCGCATGGGGCTTGGCCATATGTTCTGATCTTCCTTGAACCAAATTACGCGCATAAGTTGCCCACCCTCTCTTATAGAGGCCGTCAACTAATAAAATCGAGTTATAGACTTATAACAATAACTAAGGCACTCGTTTTAACTCCACCAAGGTGCCGGACTTTGTCCATGCCTGGTACTCACCTTCTTTCTGACGATTCAAATGGGTGATCCCGCTGCCTTCGGCATTGAATAGCCAGATACCGTCCGGGGTCGGCGACCACGTCAGGGGCTTGTCCCCCAGCCATTGCGCCACACAGGCCACATCGCCGCTCAGGGCATTGGCCTGCTCGAGCAGGTCCAGTGCACACACCTGGTCCTGCTGGTGCAACTGCCAATGCCCGGCCAGTTGGGCGCTGGAGGGTAAAACAATACTGCTCGCCATTGCGTGGGCTCCTGCCGACACGAACATCACCTGCAACACGCAGGCGATCACATTGTAAAAACGCTGCATCTGTACGCTCCATCCTGGAGGCGCGGCGCTTGAGCGCCGCGCCGGTGCATCATGCCACGATGTCGCTGGCCGCCGCCTGGCCTACGGTGGTGACGAGGAAATCCGCCACGCCGTGCCCGGAGAAGTCGACGGCCAGGGTGCCCAGGTTGGTGCCTGCGGCGTAGCTCAACACCGCATCGCCGGCATGCCCGGTGAAGGCATTGACGAAGGTCAGGCCGGCCCCTTTGGTGATGCCGCTGAGGTCGATCTTGTCGGAGCCCGAGGTGAAGTCAAAGATCTTGTCCGCCGCCCCTGGCTTGGAGTCGGAACTGGCACCGAACACAAATGTGTCGTTGCCCGCGCCGCCCCACAATTGGTCCGCACCGCCGCCACCGTAGATGAGGTCGTTGCCGGCCCCGCCCTTGATTACGTTGGCCGCGTTGTTGCCGATGATCAGGTCGTTGCCCGCACCGCCGAAGGCGTTCTCGACGGTCACGCCCTTGGCGATGGAGACGTTGCCCACCAGGCCGCCAACGTCGGAAAACGAGGCCTCATTGAGGTTGATCTTCTGGTTCTGGGTGAAGCCGGAGAAGTCCAGGGTGTCATTGCCGCCACCGTCCCAGACCGAGAACACCAGCTTGTCGGCGTTGGAAGTGGCGCTGAGGAAATCGCGCCCAGTGTTGGAGTTGAACCCGTAGGTGGTATCGCCGGCACGGGTGTTGTAGTTGGCACCGTAGAGCTTCTGGATCGCGGCGATGTCGTCGATCAGCGGGCCGGAGGCGTAGGCTTCGACCCCGCCTTTACTGAAGTTCTGGTGGGTGTTGCTCTCGCTCCAGTAACTCATGAGGCTGTAGCCGCGCGTGTCCTGTCCATAGGTCGCGTCGTTGTAGGTTGGGGCGCCTTCGCCGGCGTTGTAGTCGCCAGGGTGAGCCAGGCCAAGGGTGTGGCCGATTTCGTGGGTCAGGGTCTGCCGGCCGTAGTTGTTCAGGTCCGGGGTCTTGTTCGGCGTGTAGCTGTTGTTGGTCAGGTACCACGAGGTGCCATCGTAGCCTGCACCGGTGCCGGGCAGGTAGGCGAAGGCTGCTGCGCCGTCCTGGCCGCTGCTGTAGTTGCCGAATGTCATGTGGCCGTCACCGCCGGTGGCTTTCTCGGTGAAGGTGACGTTGGCCACGTCCGACCAGGATTGCATGGCCAGCGCGGCCTGTGCTTTCTGCTGGGCGTTGAACTGGCTGAAGCCCGAGATGCCATGTTTGTTCATGGTGCTCGAGGACGCCGAGGTCAGGAAGGTGTAGGTCAGGTCGATCTTGCCGTTGCCGTCAAAGTCCCGGTACGCGGCGCCGTCGCGCAGCAACTGGGTGGCCGCCTGGTCAACGGTGTAGGAGGGTTTGCCATTGATCGTGAGATTGCCGCCACGGTCATACAGATGGCTGAAGCTATCGATCTGCGAGTAAGCGGTGCTGGCTTGCGCCGCCGACACGATAGCCTTGTCTTTTGCTTTTGACATAAACGTACTTCCTTGTTTGCACATGCATCAGTCTTGGGTCGATAGGAATCCCGCGGGCGAGATCGTCCTATCACTCGCCTCTTTTGAAGGCGTCACGAAACTGACACAACTTGAAATCTTTCGTCTACATCTTTTCCTGCATGAAAGCTGACCTATAAACAGCGTCAACAAGTTCAGCTCCGTATCTATTGGGTAGCGTTGCTTTTGTCCGACAAAAGACATCAGGCACTTATTTAAATATTAAATAGCGCTAAAGCCGCTCAAGTTGAGCGGCACACTTGATAATTGGATCCACGATATTGTCACGGTGTCATTGGCAACATTAAACAGCCACTATTTATATTTATATATCGGCGCTGTCCCCTATTACCGGGACACGCGCCAACCCGTGTCGTGCAATGCCTGTAACAAGGTTTCGCCTTTCAACCCCGGCACCTGTACGTCGTCGTCGGTCACCATGTCTTCGCCCGCCAGGATCGCGTTGATGATCGCTTCTTCTACCGCTTCCGCCGCAGCGCTGAACAGCGGGGAAATATGATCGTTATTCACCATCTGTAAGGTACTGCTCAACGGCAGGCCCCTGCGCGCGTAGTCTGCTGGCGGCAGATCCTGGTTACCGGTGGCGAAGGCCAGGAACAGGTCGCCGCTGGAGTCCTCGGTGCCACCCCCGGTGCGCGCGATGCCAATAGACGCGCGCTGTGCCAGGCGCTGGCATTGGTGCGGCAGCAGGGGCGCATCCGTGGCGATGATCACCACGATCGAGCCCATGCCCGGCGTGCCTCGTTCGGCGAAGGGTGACGGGATGTCCATCAAGCGGCGGCCTACCGGATAACCGTCGACCCGCAGTTCCTGGCGCTTGCCATGGTTGGCCTGCACCAGCACGCCGACGGTCCAGCCGCCCTGCTCTGCCGGCAAGCGCCGCGAAGCGCTGCCGATACCGCCCTTGAATTCATGGCAGATCATCCCCGTCCCACCGCCTACGGCGCCTTCTTGCACGGGGCCGCGTTCGGCGCTTTCCAGCGCTTGGCGCACATGCTCGGGCTTGACGTGCTGTCCCCAGATATCGTTGAGCAGACCGTCGTAGGTTTCCATCACCACCGGCATGCACCAGTACACCGCCGGGTCCGCCAGGCGCTCGCGCTCCAGGGCAATCAAGGTGTCGCGCACGATGCCGATGCTGTGGGTGTTGGTGATGGCCAGCGGCGTGGTCAACAGGCCCGCCTCGCTGATCCATTCCAGGCCGGTGGCGTCACCATTGCCATTAAGCACGTGATACCCGGCAAAGCACGGCTGCAACCGCGCTTCCCCGGCGCGGGGCTGGACCACGCTGACACCGGTACGCACCTGTTTGCCGTCGACACGGGTCTTGAGCGTACTGTGACCGACCCGAACCCCGGCAACGTCGGTGATGGCATTCAACTCACCGGGTGTGCCCAGCCCCAACGTGATGCCCAATTGACGTGCACGCATAACCACTCCTTACAATTTCTGAAAGGCCGGACTCGACCGGCCGCTGATGCAATACAGAATCACCGACAGGGCCAGCAAGCCGATGATGATCATGATGTCGCGTACTGACGCCGCGTAGATCAAGGTCACCAGCAAGTAACCCGCGCCCAGTACAGCCAGTAACGCCGGCAACGGCCACAGCGGCATGCGATAGGGATGCTCGCGGTCGCGCAGCAGCACGCGGCTCATCAACGCGCTCAACGCCACCACCAGGTAAACCAATATGATCAGCAATACGCTGAACGAAGTGAGGTCAGCCAGGTTGGAGCTGAAGCTCAGCAACGCCGACGGGATCGCCAGGAACAGCGTGGCCAGCCAGGGTGAATCCCAGCGCGGATGAATGCGGGTGAACAGCTTGTTGATGGTAGGCGTCCACAATGCATCGCGCCCGCTGCTGAACACCACGCGGCCGATCTGGATAACGATGGCGACGATGGCATTGAACACCGACAGGAAGATGCCCGCACTGACCAGGCGCGACAGGGTTTCATTGCCATGACTGGTGAGCAGGTAGCCGATGGGGTCCGGGCTGCTGATCATCGCACTCAGCGAGGGCGCGCCGATCAACAGCGCCGTGATCGGCACCAGCTCGATCACCACCACCAGTCCCAGGGACCACAGCACCGCCTTGTGCACGCCCTTGCCCCCGCATTTCATGTCTTCGGCCAGCAACACAGCGGGGCCGTAACCGTTGTAGGAAAACAGGCCAATGCCCACCGCGCCAATCACCAGGGCCCAAGGCGCCAGGTGCAATACACCGTTTTCGACGATCTGGGGTTGAAACAGCACGCTGGCGGGCTGCACCGGGTTACCGAAGCCGATGCACACGATCACCAGCAACGCCGCGACTTCCAGCAGCAGGCAGGTCCCGGTGATCCACGCGTTGAGCTTGATATTGAGGATGCCCAGGGCGTAGCTGCACACCACGATCACCAGGGCCACGGTTTGCGCGTCGAATGTGGTACCCAGAGCATTGTTGAGATAGGTTGCGGCACCAGTGGCCAATACCGGAGGAATAAACAACAGCATCACCAGCACGGTCAGGAACGTCGCGTAGCCGGCCATGCCACCGAACACGCGCTTGGCATACACATACTCGCCACCGGCGCTGTTATGGGCGCGGCCCAGTTCGGCGTAGCAAAACGCGAACATCAGCGCCAGCAGCCCTGCCATCACGAACGCCAGGAACACGCCGCTGCCAGCCTGCTGGATGGCAAAAGGCGCGATCACGAAGACGGAACTGGCGGGGGTCACTGCTGAAACGGTAATGGCCACCACATCGAAGACGCTCAGGGTGGGTTTCAACACGCCATCGGGCGCGGCGGAAGTGCTCATATCGTTGTCCTCTGTCGTTGTTCTTGGTGTGAGGCAGAAACGAAAGGTCTGAAAGTGGCGAGATATGTTTCCCGCTGGATGCTGCCGACGATAACGGTTGGGCTAGTGCCAGCCTATTCCCCTATTGGCGTACTCCCCTTGACGGCACCCGGCAAAAGCCGAACCCTTGGGGTGATCTTTTGTTGGCGGGAGCCTGCTACATGAGCCTGTTTCGTGAAGTCGGCATGCACGCTGGCCTGGGCCGCACCGTTGCGCACATCGGCACCGAGCGTTTCTGGAAACAGCTGGTGCTGTTGTTGCGCCAATGCTTGCCCTTCGATAACGCGCTGGCGATCTTCTACCCCGTGGAAGGCCCGCCCCAGGCCCTGGAAGAATACGACGCCCAGCCGAGCAGCAAGCCGGCGTCGATGCTGGTGTACCTCAATGGCCTGTATTTGCTCGATCCGTTCTTCCAGGCCTGTCGCGAGGGTTATGCCAGCGGTGTGTATCGCCTTGAGGAAGTGGCGCCGGACCATTTTCGCCAGAGCGAATATTTCCTCAGTTACTTTCACGACAATGTGCTGGAAGACGAGGTGCAGTTGATCCTGCAATTGCCGGGCGCGGGGACGCTGTCGCTGTCACTGGGCATGCAGCGACGATTCAGCGTTGAGGAAACCGGGCTGATGACCACCCTGTCGGCCTGGGTGCTGCCCTTGATGCAGCAGCACTGGCAACAAAGCACCCGGCGCGCGCCAGCCATGGACAGCCAGATCAGGGATGCGCTGAGCCAATTCGGCTGCGGTGTGCTTTCGGACCGCGAACTGGAAATCGCCCGCCTGGTGCTGCGCGGGTTCTCCTCCAAGGCCATGGCCGAACGCCTGCATATCTCGCCGGACACGGTGAAGGTGCACCGCCGGCATCTGTACGCGAAGCTGGACATCTCGTCACAGCCGGAACTGTTTTCGTTGTTTATCCAGTCGTTGGGGCATGACCTGGAAAACCCGTGAAACCAAGGTTGTACTCAAACCAAATGTGGGAGGTCCCACAACCTCTTCGACGTAGCGCTGTCGCGCAGCAAATTGGGACCTCTGTGGCGAGCGGGCTTGTCCCGCGTTGGGGGGCGAAGCGCCCCTGATGAAGACGAATGCGGTGTATCAGGCACTCCTTTGCGTCTGGTTTTGGGGCCGCTGCGCAGCCCGACGCGGGACAAGCCCGCTCACCACAAGAATACGGACGCCTGAAATTGTTTATGCAAGACTCAGATTTCAGAGTGAAACTTTAACCCTTTAAAATCAGTAAGTTATTTTAATTTTAAAAATGGGGGGCTTGCCCTCCCCCCCACATCAGACTTCTTCAACGGCCCATACGAATGGTGTTCCACACCCGCGTGCGAATCCGGTCGATGTTCAGCGGCATCGCCTCCAGCGCGAATAACTTGCCCATCATTTCGTCGCTGGGGTAGATCTTGGTGTCCGCCTTGATCTCAGGGTCTACCAGGCTATCCGCTGCACTGTTGCCGTTGGCGTAGTGCACGGAGTTGGTGATGTCCGCCATCACCTGCGGCTCCAGCAGGTAGTTCATGAACGCGTAGCCGGCCTTTTCATCGGGGGCATCGGCGGGCATGGCCACCATGTCGAACCAGATTGCGGCGCCTTCCTTGGGGATCTGATAGCCGATCTTCACGCCATTCTTGGCTTCCTTGGCGCGGCTTTCGGCTTGCAGTACGTCGCCGGAGAAGCCGACCGCCACACAGATGTCGCCATTGGCCAGGTCGCCGGTGTATTTCGAGGAGTGGAAGTACGCTACATACGGCCGCACTTTCATCAGCAGTGCCTCGGCTTTTTTGTAGTCCTCGGGTTTTTTACTGTGGGGTGGCAGCCCCAGGTAGTTAAGGGCGATAGGCAGCAATTCCGGGCCGTTGTCGAGGATCGCCACCCCGCACTTACTGAGCTTTTCCATGTACTCGGGCTTGAAGATCAGGTCCCAGGAATCCACCGGTGCGTTATCACCCAGTACCGCCTTGACCTTGTCGATGTTGTAGCCGATGCCGGTACTGCCCCACAAGTACGGGAAACCATGGGCATTACCCGGGTCGTTGTTTTCCAGGGCCTTGAGCAGCACGGGGTTGAGGTTTTTCCAGTTGGGCAACTGGCGCTTGTCGAGTTTCTTCAAGGCGCCGCCCTGGATCTGCCGCGCCATGAAGTGGTTGGACGGGAACACCACGTCGTAGCCGGAGTTACCTGTCATCAGCTTGCCGTCGAGGGTTTCGTTGCTGTCATACACGTCGTAGCTGAAACCGATGCCGGTTTGTTTCTGGAAATTCTTCGTGGTGTCCGGCGCGATGTAGCTGGACCAGTTGTAGATCTTCACCGTTTCGGCGGCGTGGCTGATAGAGGCCACCAACATCACGGGCAACAGGGCAATGGCTTTCATGGTTCGATTTCCTGGCGGTTTTAGGGCTGTTTTTATGGCAGGCGATCAAGGATCAAAGCGTTACAAAATCAATACGTAGGTCTTGCGTACGGTTTCCTGGATATCCCAGATACCGGTGCTGTTGGCCGGCAACATCAGTGCGTCGCCGGCTTGTATGTGAACGATTTCGCCGTTGTCAGGGGTGAACGTGCAGCGGCCCTGGATAAAGTGGCAAAACTCCTGGGCTTTGATCTGCCGCCGCCAGCGACCTGGGGTGCAGGCCCAGATACCGGTTTCGACGCCGTCGCTGCGTTCAACGCTCAAGGTTGAGGCCACCGCGACCGGCTCGCCCAGGGGCACGGCCACCGGTGATGAGTCCGGCAGGTGGACGTTCAGCGTGTCTTTGAATTGAGTGATGCTCATGGGGTTTTCCCGTGTAAGTGAAACGACTTAGTGCATGAAACCTTCCATGAACCCGGCTATGCCGATCGCGAGCTTGCGGCGCCAAGGGGCGGTGTTGGGGTTGGCGAGCACTTGGTCTTCATGGACGAAACTGCGAATGATCGCGTTGTAGCCAAGCCAGCGGCACGGCTCCGGCTCCCAGGCCTTGAGCGCGTCCAATCCGCGCTCGCGGAGCACCCAGGGTTGGTGGATAAGCGGCGTGTCGCGACCGAGGATCAGGTCGGCCAAGGTGCGGCCGCCCAGGTTAGTGGCGCCGACGCCCTCCCCGCCGTAGCCACCGGCCAGGGCGATGCCGGTCCTGTGATCGCAGAGCATGTGCGGCCGGAAACGGCGCGACATACCGAGGTTGCCGCCCCAGGAATGGGTAATCCGCACCTTTTTCAGCTGTGGGAAGAGTTCGCCGAACAGGTAGCGACGTAGTGCCACTTCGCTGTCAGTCAAATCGAAGTTGTGGCGCAATTTACCGGCGAACTGGTAACCGCCTCGGGCTCCGAACACCAGGCGGTTATCCGCCGAGCGTTGGCCATAGGTGACCTGGCGGCTGCTTTCGCCAAAGGCCTGGCCGTGGCTCAGGCCGATTTCATCCCAGGTACTGGCGGGCAGTGGTTCGGTGGCAACGATCAGGCTTTGCACCGGCAACTGGTATCGGCCCAAGGGCGGCAAGGTATTCGCGTAACCCTCGACAGCCGGCACCACCCAGGCAGCGCGCACACTGGCTTTAGCGGTGCGTACAGTGCCGGACTGCCAATGGGTGACCGGACTGCTTTCATAAATGGGCACGCCCATGTTCTCCACCACCCGCGCAAGGCCGCGCACCAGCTTGGCCGGGTTGATCGTGGCGACATGGGGGGCATGGATACCGCCATAGGGCTTGGCGATGCGGATCTGTCCAGCCAACTGTTGCGGGCTCAGCCAGCGGTAATCGGCTTCGGTCAGGCCTTGGGCGTAGAGCGTGTCCAGGTAAGCGCGCAGGCTGCCTTCCTGCTCGGGGTAGCGCGCGGCGCAGTACAGCGCGCCGCCCTTGCGGTAGTCGCAGTCGATGCCTTCACGGGCCAGAACCTGGGCCACTTCGTCGGGAATGCCATGCAGCAGATCGAAGGAGGCGCGGCGCTGTTCAAGCGCAAGGCCGGCCAACAAGCGGTCTTCGCCCAGCAGATTGCCCATCAGCCAGCCGCCGTTGCGGCCCGATGCGCCGAAGCCAGCGGTTTGCGCCTCGATAATCGCAATCTTCAGCTCAGGCGCCTGGCGTTTCAGGTAGTAGGCGGTCCACAGTCCGGTGTAGCCGGCACCGATAATGGCCACGTCGACGTCCAGATCATGTTCGAGGGACGGCCGCGCCATCAGCGGGTCGTCCAACTGGTCCATCCATAAACTGATGTTGCGCCATGCTGGCATGCCAAGCTCCCCTACCACATTTCGATAGGGTTAATCCTAGAGCCCGGGGTTATTCGCTGTCTTGCGCGCGTGCACGCAGGGAAATGTGTTTGACGTAGGCCTTGGGTGACTGGCCGGTGTGCTGGCGAAAGGCGCTGTAGAACGCCGACAACGAATTGAAACCGGCGGCGAAGGCCAGGTCGTCGACCTTGATCGGTGGTTGCGCTTTATCCAGTGCGGCCAGTAGATGCTGGAGCCGCGCCTGGTTTACGTAGCGGTAGAAACTTTGCCCCAAGACCTGGTTGAGCAGGTAGGAAATCTGATTGCGGCTGTAGCCACACTCCTTGGCGACGCGCTGCAGGTCCAGCTCGGGATCCAGATAAGGCTGCCTGCGCTCGAAGTACTGCTGCAAGTCATTGGCCATATGCCCCAATTGCTGAGGCGACAGGCCCAGGCGGCTGACGCTGGGACGCGGGGTCTGGGAGGGCTGTTCATGCACCAATGACGCGTACTCATTGACGCGCCAGATCAACCCATCGCGGACGGTGATGGCTTCGCTGGTACGGAATGACACCAGCCCCTGACCGCCGCGCAAGGTGATGCGGTACTGGATGAACGCAGTGTCACCATCGGCGCGGATGCGGTCGGTATGTTCAATGGCCTCGTCGGCTTCGCGGGGCATGCTGGCTTGCAGGTACTCGCGCAGTTCGGCGTAACCGATCACACGGTTCTGGAAAAAATCGTGGTACTGGATGTCCGGGTGGTAGTAGGACATCACGCCCTCAAGGTCGCGACGACGCCAGCACAGGTGGTGGCGCAGCACCAGATCACGCGTGGCGTGGGTGTAATGGCAATCATCGTCTGGCGCGATGTCGGGCATGGAAGGCTCTGAGACGGGTAAACCTCGGAGATTGCCGAATTTTGCCCGCGCCGACAATGGCCAATTGGAACTTCTTACTAGTGGCGTTTTGCCCGTCCCTAAGCAGGAGCTGACCCACGTCAAGTGAATGGCTGACAACCGCCGAACGGGGCAGAAAAAGTCACCTTGTACTTGCGAACGAATGCTATTTTTAACTCCTCCGACGCCACGACCAGTGACGGTCCTGGCCCCCTGCCGCGAGCTAAAGGAAGCGCTCAATGAACAAGGTGGGCAACATGAATAAAGTGACGTTCCCGAACGCCTGCCAGCTGATGCGCTGGCATTTTCATCCGATGGGCTTCGAGGGCAGCATGGATGCGCCCGGCAGTATGGTCGCCCGCCTGTTCGACCGGGCCAGCGGCGAGACGCTGATTGCCATCGCCGGCATCCCCTGCGCCACCGTGATGAATGCTGCCGATGTGGAGCGAATTATCGAGGCGGTGGAGGATGAGTTGGAGTCGTTTGTGCCGCCGTTGTCGCTGAGGGCCTGACTCCGGCCCCGCCAACAGGAAAGAAGGTCAACTGTGGGAGGGGGCTTGCTCCCGATAGCGCTGGTTCAGTCACTGTAGGTGGTGACTGACTCCCTGCTATCGGGAGCAAGCCCCCTCCCACATTGGGATCGCATTTGTCCCCTACTAATGGCGCTGATCGTCGAAAAACGCTTTCTTGCCGTCAACCCGCTCCGAGGCCTTGGGCACATTCACCGCCTGGCCTTCGGGTTTTTCCACATACCAGTAGCAATGGCTCACGGCCCGGGTAATCCCGACGTAGGCCAGGCGCAGCACTTCGTCCTTTTGCGCAGTGTCATAAGGTTCGCTGTCCCCGTCCTTGCCCAGGCCCGCCATGCGATAGACCTGGTTCTTGTAGGGCGAACTGGTCACATGCTGGCAATCACCGAGCAGGAACACCGCATCCGCCTGCAGGCCCTTGGCGCTGTGGTACGTCAGCTGCTTCAACCTGCGCGCGGCTGCCGGCAAGCTAGAATCAACATTAACAATCGACTGAATATGCTCCTGAATCAGTAGCTTATCGCTACTTTTTCGATACAGCATTAATACCGAATCGCCCTTTTGATAGTGTTCCAGCAGTTGCCGCCCCAATGCCGCATCGTCCCGCTCCAGTACGGTGACCGGTACCAACGCTTTTGGCGTGCCACTGGCCTTGGCCTTTTTACCCGGGATGGCCGGTGCGGCGCGCACGATATGTTCCGCAGCGTCGATGATGTGCTGATGGCTGCGGTAGTTCTCGCTGAGCATGACGCGGGTAGTGCTCGGCGATGGGAATTCCTGGTTGAATTCCATGAAGTACTTGGGCGAACTGCCGCGCCAGCCGTAGATCGACTGCCAGTCATCGCCCACGCACAGCAAGGACGAACGTTGCGCACCACGGCCCACATGCATCGCCGGGCCACGGCTGCGGATTTCCCGCAGGCTGGCGCGTATCCACGAGACGATCTGGGGCGATACGTCCTGGAATTCGTCGATCATCAAGTGCGACATCGGCCGCAGCAGCTGATCGCTGAGGAGCTTGAGGTTTTCCGGGGTGTTTTCGCCGAACAGCGAAAACATGCGGTTATAGGTCATGATCGGCGGCGATTGGTCGAGCAGGTGGTCTTCCAGGGCCTTCCAGAAAATGCTCAGGGCTTCAAAGAAGAACCGGTCCGGGTCGTCCTTGGCGAAGCTCATCTGGCCGACAGCGGTCGGCACGTCCAGGCCGAGGTTCTCGATAAAGCCGGCTGCCATCACGAAACTGTCCAACAGCGGCGCCGAAGCCAGCTCGCCCTTGACCTTGTAATCAAAGCCGGGACCTGCGCTGGCATCCCCTGCGAGGCTGCTTAAAAGCCGCCTTGACGAATCATAGCTATCCAGCCATATCAAAGGCTTACGACAGAAAGCTTGAAATAAGGTGCGCTTTACCGCCCACTCTGCACGTACTGACAGCTTCGAATTCGGCCGGCTGATCTGGGGGTTTTCCCTGGCGTCAAAGCCCAGCACTACCCACGCATCCAGCTCCGGGATATAGCCGTGGCAGTGAAACTGCGCGCCATTGATTTCGAAGCGCTGGCGACTGGGCTCAATCCCCTTGATTGGCCAGGCGCCGGCACGAAACCACAGGTCTTCGATCACATCGCAGAGTTCTTCGTCGCGCTTGGCGGCCAGCTCGGTCACCGCTACGCGCTTCTGTACATCCGGATGATCACGCTCCAGTTCGCGCAGCTGCAGGCCGTGGCGTGCCAACGGTGCAATCAGTTCACGAAACCGTGCATGCCGCCCCTGCAACTGGTGGTAGCAGGCATTCATCTGCTGGCGCTGGGCGTCGCTGATGCGCAGGTCGAACGGGTTGCTGTCAGCGTCTTCGAAACCGGCGCTGAGGTTTTCGAAAGCCTGCAGGCGTTCAAAACCCGGCAGGCTGCGGACCATCGGCAGGATGCGCGAATGAAAGGTGCGCACCACCGCCTGGGCTTCTTTCATGCCAAGGGGTTGGCCCCACAGGCTGAGAATTTCCATGAGCTTGTTGATGAAGTCTTTGCGCGACTCGCGGGTGAAGGTCACCACGGTCATCGAGCTCAATTCGAAGCCCAGGTAATGGGTGAGCAGCAAAATACGCAGCACCAGCGAGGTGGATTTACCCGCGCCGGCACCGGCGATCACCGAGGTTGACGGCGTGTCGCTGAAGATCATCTTCCATTGCGCCGCGCTCGGCTGGGCATGGGCCGGTAACAACCGAGCCACATCAGCCTTGATGCGTTTCTTCACGTCGGCGGTCAAGGGCAGCCGCCAATCGTCGAACAGGCTGTCATCGACGCCGGGCGCGCGGTGCTCATCGGGACGGAAGTCGCGGATCAACAGGACTTGTCGACCTTCCTCGATGCCATCGGCCTTGCCCTCGCGATAGCCATACTCCACGCCGGCCTCGTGACCACTGCGAAAACCATCGGCCTGCCCGTGCAACCAGGAAAACCGATGCTGTGCGCGCAAACGCGTCAGGCCATGGCCAAACAGGCGTGCGGCAAGGCGTTTGAGCAGCGGCATTTCCGCCAATGGGCGCAGTTCGGGGGGCAGATCAGGCTTGTGTTGCGGCACGCGGACTCCTGCGATGAGCTGGGGTTTGACAAGTGCGCCATAGTCGCCGGAATCGACGCTCAGTTCCAGCCAATTGCTTTACGGTCATGCAGTTAGGCGATGAAGTGAAAGTCAAAGCGCCAGCAATCAATCTAATCCACCGATAGGAATCAGGCATTTTTTACGCTTTTTATCGATGATGAGCTCACGGATCATAGCGCCATCAACAGGAGACGATCATGCTTGAACTTCGACCTTTCAACGCCCTGGGCGGCGCCCACCACGGCTGGCTTGACGCCCATCACCACTTTTCATTTGCTGAATACCACGACCCCAAGCGCATGCATTGGGGCAACCTGCGGGTCTGGAACGACGACATCATTGCCCCCGGCACCGGCTTCCCGCAGCACGCCCATCGCGACATGGAGATCATTACCTACGTGCGTGAAGGCGCCATCAGCCACGCCGACAACCTGGGCAACAAGGGCCGCACCGAGGCCGGTGATGTGCAGGTGATGAGCGCAGGCACGGGGATCGCTCACAGCGAGTACAACCTGGAAGCCACGCCGACCAAGATCTTCCAGATCTGGATCATCCCGAACGAGGCCGGCCTGCCGCCCTCCTGGGGCGCCAAGCCGTTTCCGAAAGGTGATCGCGAGGGGTTTGTGACCCTGGCCAGTGGCAAGGCCGGTGACAGCGAGAGCCTGCGCATCCGCGCGGATGCCCGCCTGGTAGCGGCGAACCTGAAAGCCGGGGAAAGCGCGGAATACCGCTTGGACAGCGGGCGTCGGGCTTACCTGGTGCCGGCGACGGGGGTGATTGAAGTCAATGGCGTGCGTGCGCAAGCTCGAGACGGGGTGGCGATTGAGGATGAGCAGGTGTTGCGGGTGACGGCGGTTGAAGACAGCGAGATCGTGTTGGTCGACCTCGCCTGATCCAACGCTTTGGCCCAATAAAATGTGGGAGGGGGCACCCCTCCCACATTGGGGTTGCGGTGTTACTGGGAGATGGCGCCGTCTACCAGCACCTGCGCCTCTTCCACCAGCTGCTTGAGGTGGTCCTCGCCAATGAAGCTCTCGGCGTAGATTTTGTAGATGTCCTCGGTGCCCGACGGCCGCGCGGCGAACCAGCCGTTTTCGGTCATCACCTTCAACCCGCCGATCGCCTGGTTATTGCCCGGCGCATGGCTGAGGATCTGCTGGATGCTTTCGCCGGCCAGTTGCGTGGAGGTCACCTGCTCTGGCGACAGCTTGCCCAACAGCGCTTTCTGCGCCGGGGTAGCCTTGGCGTCGACACGAATGGCGAACGGCTCGCCCAAGGCATCGGTGAGGCCACGGTAGATCTGGCTCGGGTCCTGGCCTTTGCGCGAGGTCATTTCCGCCGCCAGCAATGCCGGGATCAGGCCGTCCTTGTCGGTGCTCCACACCGTGCCGTCCTTACGCAGGAACGAGGCACCCGCGCTTTCTTCCCCGCCAAAGCCCAATGATCCGTCGAACAGGCCATCGGCGAACCACTTGAACCCCACCGGCACCTCGTACAGGCGACGGCCAATCCGTGCGGCCACGCGATCGATCAGGCCGCTGCTGACCACGGTCTTGCCCACGGCCGCATCGGCGCGCCAGTCAGGACGGTTCTGAAACAGATAGTCGATGGACACCGCCAAGTAGTTATTCGGCGCGAGCAGGCCGCCGGACGGAGTGACGATGCCATGACGGTCGTGATCCGGGTCGCAGGCGAACGCTACGTCGAAGCGCTCCTTGAGACCGATCAGGCCCTGCATGGCGTAGCTGGAGGACGGGTCCATGCGGATCTGGCCGTCCCAGTCGACGCTCATGAAGCGGAACGTGGCATCGACTTCGGTGTTCACCACCTCCAGGTTCAGGCGGTAGTGCTCGGCAATCGCCGACCAGTAGCGCACCCCTGCTCCGCCCAGCGGGTCCACGCCCAGGCGCAGGTCGGCGCTGCGGATGGCGTCCATGTCGATCACGTTGATCAGGTCGGCCACGTAGCTGTTGAGGTAGTCATGGCGATGGGTGGTGTCGGCCTTGAGCGCCTGTGCATGGGTGATGCGCTTGACCCCGGCCAGTTTATTGGCCAGCAACTCGTTGGCCTTGGCTTCGATCCACTTGGTGACGTGGGTATCGGCCGGGCCACCGTTGGGCGGGTTGTACTTGTAGCCGCCACTTTGCGGCGGGTTGTGGGATGGCGTGATAACGATGCCGTCGGCCAGGCCGCTGGTACGGCCACGGTTGTAGCAGATGATGGCGTGGGAAATTGCCGGGGTTGGTGTGTACTCATCGCCTTCGGCCAGCATCACATGCACACCATTAGCGGCCAGCACTTCCAGAGCGCTGGCACCGGCCGGGGTCGACAGCGCATGGGTATCCAGGCCAACGAACAGCGGGCCATTGATGCCTTGGGCTTCGCGATACAGGCAGATGGCCTGGCTGATGGCAAGCACATGCCATTCGTTGAAGCTCAGTTCGAACGAACTGCCACGGTGCCCGGAGGTACCAAAGGCTACGCGCTGGGTGGAGATCGCTGCATCAGGCTGGCCGGTGTAATAGGCCGTGACCAGTCGCGGGATATCCACCAGCAACTGGGCCGGCGCCGGTTTGCCCGCAAAAGGACTGATTGTCATGCATAAACCTCGGATAGAAGGATTCGGAAAAATGGCAGTTTACTGAGAGTTGGACTACTGCGCGACGGTATCGATCCTACATCGTTAAGAGAAACTTCAACCAGTCTGTGCCTGGCGCAATGCGTCGCTCAATGCTTCCAGGGCAATATCCAGATTGGGTTGCCCGTGAAAGGTGTGACTCACGCGCAGGTTCTGTTGGTGCAACCCACTAACACTGAACAGTTCACCGGGGGCGATCACCACCTGCCGTGCCAGCAGGCGCTGAAATGCCTGGCGCATGTCCACCGCACGGGTGGAGGCCAGCCAGAACGCGGCACCGGCGGACGGCATCCGATAAGTCACCTGGTCGCCCAAATACTGCTCCAGGCGCTGGCTCATGTGCCCCGCCTGCTCGCCCAAGCGTTGGCGCAGTGTGCGCAGGTGCTGGTCAATCCGCCTGCTTTGGTACAAACGGGCAATCGCGCGCTGACGGATCGACGATAAACGGAATGAGCGCAGCAGGAATTGGCGCTGCAACTCATTGCTCATGCGCCGGCACAGCACGTAGCCGTAGGGGGCTTCCGAGCCGAGCACTTTCTCGAACGAAGAAAACACGATCAGCCGCTCAGGGTTCACCAGTTCGCGCAATGCCGTGTGGGGGGCTTCGAAACCCAGCTCACCAAAGGTGTCGTTTTCTAGCAACCAGCAACCGGACTGACCCAGCAGGTGTGCCACGTCGAGACGCTCGTCGATCGACATGGCCACCCCGCTGGGCAGGCTGACGGAAGACGAGAGCAACACCAGATGCACCGGCTCATCGCGCAACAGCGTCCCCAGCGCGGTTCTATCCAGGCGGCCCTCCGGCGTCCAGGGCAACTCGATGATGCGCACCCCGGCGTCCTGCAACAGGCGCAGGATCAGCCAGTCGCAGGGCGATTCGACAATCACGGTTGTACCCCGCAGGCCCAGTACTTCGATCAGGATATCCAGCACGCCGCGCAGGTCGGCACCGATATACACATCGTCGGCATGCCAGCAGCGTGTGGGCGACGAGGTATAGCGCGCGGCCAGCGCCGCGCGTAACTCCCACACACCACAAGGCTGGGACCAGGGTTGCAAATGCGACGGGTACTGGCGCACCAGTTCCCGCTCCAGCCGCAGCAGTGTTTCATCCAGGGCGCCCAGCAATGCCGGATCGTCGCCACTGAGTACCACCATGCCGGGGCGCCGTGCCGCTGCGTAGAGGCGGTCAAGCAGATCCCCGCCGGCCCACGCCAGCGGGTTTGCCGACATCGGCCAGGCGTAATAGCCGGATTTGGCCACCGAGTAGACTCTGCCCTCCTTCTCCAGCAGCGCATAGGCGTACTGGATCGTCGAAATCGACACGTTCAGGCGCCCGGCCAACTGCCGTAACGACGGCAGTTTTACCCGAGTGTCAGTACTGACCTCGTTGATCAGACTGATCATGTAGCGATAGACCGCCTGATACGCGAAATCCGCCTGACGCTCGTCGCGCAGCGTCATTGCCCGAACAATGGCACGGCCTGCGCGGCGCGATGCATGCCGTTCTCACTGGCCAGCGGCCGTTTGCGGTACAAGTGCTGCAACAAGGGCATCGGTAAACCGCTGGTGTCCGTTACCCACTGCTGCAGCATTTCGGCGGAACCGTTGCCTTGGAGGACTTTGTGCAACTCAGGCAACGCCACCAGCATGCCCGGATGACATTGGCGCAAATAACCTTCCAATCGCTCTCCGTGATGAAGAAACGGTGAAAACAGCAGGCAGGTCAGTTGGGTCTCATCCAAACCGAAGAACTCCTGGGCGTAGGCACTCCATAACATGCGCCCTTCGCGAGTCCCGGCCTGAATGAGCAAATCGTCGGGCATACGCAGACGGCGCATGTACGCGGCGGCCTGCTGAACAAAACCTTCGACGCCTTCTTCATAATCCAGCTCACGCAGGCATTCGGCCTGTAACCCACGCAGATGAGCCATCAGCAACGGATTGGAATAGGTCGGATGGCTGAAGTGAAAGCCCAGTGGATCGGGAACGTAAGCCATGAACTCGGTCAGCAGAGTGGTTGACGCGATGTCGACATCGTCCAGCAGGTCGGCGATGCCGATGTAAGCCAAGTGACGATGCCCCACCGTACTGGGATTATCACTGGCCGTGTAATGCTCACCGAACACATCACGGTAATAACCGGTGCTCCACTCGTCCATGCGCGCGAACAACGCGTTGAGCGATAGTGGATGGCCCTTGGTAACGCGGATGCCTGCGCCCTGGGCGGTTTTCTTGAGCCAGGCAAGAAACTGACTTTGCTTACGCGGCGAGTCACCACTGACCAGCGCGTGGACGCCGCCATTGCAAGTGGTGACACGCTGGTAAAAATCGCCGACGGCCAGGTAAGTGTCGTTGCACAGTGTGGCGCGGCAGTCTCCGGCGCTCACATGGCCCACCATCAACATATTGCGCTGGCTGATCTGTCGCCCGATCGCTGAGGCCGGGCGCTGGTGATTGAAGGGTTGTACTTCCTGATTTTCCACCATCAACAACTCGACGCGCGGATCATCGTGGAGAAACAGCCGGCCGTAGCCGCGATTCAGGGTATCGAGCTGCCCCTCAGTCATGCCCGCGTGCCGTAACGTCGCGACCCTCAGTTGAAAGGTGCGTGGCGCGCGACCGGCAATGGTCAGTTGGGCAGCTCGGAGCAGCGCCAGGGTATAGCTGCTGACTTCACCGCCACCGTGAGCCACCAGTACCTTGAAATCCCCTACCTGCTCCATCCCGCCTGCCGCGACAATGATTCGCTGGACCAGTAACTGGAGAGCGGTTCGTCCCGCGCGAGTGAAGTGCCCGATCAGACGTTGCAGAACTTGCTGGTAAACATGATTCATAGCCTGTTCGTGAATAGTGCTCATAGTTCTACTACCTGAGTTGAAATATCAGTTTCAAGCAACTGCTGACAGTGTTTGCTTGGCCTATTTTGCGTGTAGGAAAATCGCGCCCCGTATTGTGCGTCGATGTTCAGACACTAGCACCGCGCAACAAAACGACATGAATTGCCGGTGAGCATTTCTCACCCGCACAAGCGCACAACCCAATGAAAATAATGGAAAAATCCTTTTAAAAAGCTAGCCTTAGGACTCTTCCGACAAGCTCCTACGCTTTTTTAACCAGCCTTTTAAAGAAGTGTCCGACAATAGGCTCAAACAACTTTTCCATTTGCATGGTCGGTACGCTTTATGAAAGTACCTGTCTTGCTGAGCACACATGCGTGCCGCGTCGATAGTTCGGATAACTATCTGCAGTCGAGTCACAGATTCAATCATTGCTCAATCCTTGAGATGAAAGTGAAGGCGCAATTATCAGTGCTGGAATAATGATTAATAGATACAGAAGCGGGCCGAAAACCAGTTCAGATGAGCAACCGATGTCGCGTAAAAGGCGCACATGCAACGACGCCGCGCTGGAATTCAGGGCGGCGTCAGGGAGAAAGGGCCGGATTTGTGGGCTAAAGCGCCAGGTCGGCAGCTTCTGGAGCGGGCGGGTTAAGCCCTGTCAAATGGCGCATTTGCCCCATTCACTCAGGCGTCGGAGCACTCATTTACGAATATTCCTACAGCTCAAACAGCCGCAACCTGCAAAGCAACCCGCTCGCGGCACGGGCATTCGTCCATATAACGGTGGGCTTCGACAAACTGATTGAACGGAAACACCGTGGTTTTAAGGGGAACGAGCACACGATCGGCGGTCAGTTGGTTGATGTCACGCAACGCGCGCTGCAACGCTACCTGATCCTGGATGATGCCCAGCTCCGGTTTGCCGGTGAAGTTGCCGATACAGTGCACAAAGAACTGAATGTTCTTCTGGAACGCCGCGCACGCCGGGAACGGTGTCTGGTTACCGCCCTGCAAGCCATACAGCACCAGGCTGCCACGGGGCGCCAGTACATCACCGAGCAACGACATCTGCGGGCCACCCAAGCCATCGAACACCACATCGACGCCGCGGTTCTCGGTGAACTTGTTGATTTGCATCAGCAGGTCCTGTTCCTCGGTGACGATGACTTTTTCTGCGCCAAGAGAAAGCAGGTACTCGCGCTCTGCGCTGTCCTTGGTGGCAGCAATCACCCGCACGCCCAGGGCCTTGCCCAGTTGCACAAACGAAGGGCCGGCGCAGTGGCTGGCGTCGGTCACCAGGGCAAACTGCCCGGGCTTGACCCGTGCCAGGTCCACATACGCAAAGTAGGCAATCAGCAGCGGCGTGTAGTGCACGCTGGCTTCGATGGGGCTCAAGACGTCCGGATAGCGGGTCAGGGCCGAACGGGGCAGGACGATCTGTTCGCCATACACCGGGTAATCATTAGGGCTCTCGGCCGGAAAACTGGCCACTTTATCGCCCACTGCCAAGTCATCCACGCCGTCGCCCAAGGCTACGACCACCCCGGCCATCTCATGGCCAAGGCCGGATGGAAGACGTGCGTGGGAAGACGCCAGGTTCTGGCGCCACAAAATGTCATACCAGCTGATGCCAATCGCCTCGACACGCACCTGCACTTCGCCCGGTGCGGGCTGCGCGGCTACATGCTCTTCGCACTTGAGCACCTCGGCCGGACCAAACTTGTGAAAACGGATCGTGCGGGACATCGCAAACCTCGTCAAAGTAACCTCTATTGCCATGAACTCTATCTGGGCTTTCCGGCTAAGACCACCGGTCGCCGTTAATAGTCGACATGTCTGTCATTGATTCCGCATCTGAGGAATAGACCTCAAGTATGGTAGGAAAACTCAATTAGCCGGTGCAGAGTACCAGCCTTTCCCCGTAAGATTCATACCGGTCACGCGTCTGAATGGACCCTCAGGGCTCTTGTATGACCGTTCTCGTCAAGTAAAGCTGACTCTTCCAGGATACAAGATGAACCGTAACGACCTGCGTCGTGTCGACCTTAACCTCTTGATCGTATTCGAAACCTTGATGCATGAGCGCAGTGTGACCCGTGCCGCCGAGAAATTGTTCCTTGGCCAGCCAGCCATCAGCGCCGCGTTGTCGCGCCTGCGTGGGCTGTTCGATGACCCGCTGTTCGTGCGCACCGGCCGCAGCATGGAGCCCTCGGCCCGCGCCGTGGAAATCTTCGCCCTGCTCTCCCCGGCCCTGGACTCGATTTCCACCGCCGTCAGCCGCGCCGCCGAGTTCGACCCGGCCACCAGCACCGCGGTGTTCCGCATCGGCCTGTCCGACGACGTCGAATTCGCCCTGCTGCCCCAACTGCTCAAACGTCTGCGCGCCGAAGCGCCCGGCATCGTACTGGTGGTGCGCCGCGTCAATTACATCCTGATGCCCGGCCTGCTCGCTTCCGGCGAAATCTCCATCGGCGTCAGCTACACCGCCGACCTGCCGGCCAACGCCAAGCGCAAAGTACTGCGCCGCAGCCTGCCGAAACTGCTGCGCGCCGACAGCGTGCCGGGCTCCCTGAGCCTGGACGACTTCTGCGCCCGTCCCCATGCCCTGGTGTCGTTCGCCGGCGACTTGAGCGGGTTCATTGATGAAGAGTTGGAGAAACTCGACCGCAAGCGCCATGTGGTGCTGGCGGTACCACAGTTCAACGGGCTGGGCACCCTGCTCTCGGGCACCGACATTGTCGCCATCGTGCCGGACTACGCGGCCGAGGCACTGACCGCTGCGGGTGGTTTGCGCGCGGAAGAACCGCCGTTGCCGGTGCGCTCGTTCGAGCTGCATATGGCTTGGCGAGGGTCGCAGGACAATGATCCGGGAGAGCGGTGGTTGCGATCGCGGATTCAGATGTTTTTTGGGGATCCTGAGAGTCTCTAGGTTTCGCCGGGCGAGCTGTTCATCTGATCATTTCTGCCTTTCCACAAACCATGGAGCTCCATTCACTTCCAGTGGATTGCTACATTGGGGGCACATCTGAGGGCATGCTTTGGATGGTTTGAAAAGGATGCCCCCAGCCCGACCCGCAAAAAGCCTCTCTCGAAATCACTCTCGCCCAAGCCAAAGAGTAGCGTCCATCCACGCCCCCGCCGTCACCAACTCTTCCAGGGTTTCCAACAGAATTTTTTCCCAGCTCAAGGCCAGCCGACTGCTCCTGCGATCCTTGAGCGTGGTCAACGAGACCGTGGAGCGAATGCCCGGTCGTTCAATCGCGTGACCCACCAGGCCCCCCATGGCTACATCCTCCTGGACTGCGGCATGCGCCAGGATCGAGTAGCCCATGCCTTCGGCGACCATCCGTTTGGTCAGACTGACACTGTCCACGTCGAATATCACATTCAAATGAAATCCGCTCTGTGCCGCCACTTGTTCAATCAGCCGGCGGTTGCTGTGAGGCAGACCGGGAAGGATCAATGGAAAATCCGCCAGCCCCATGATGCGCACCGATTTCGGCGTCTCCCCAGGCGGTCCGACCAGCACCATGCGTTTACTGAAAATCGGCCGCACATCAAAGGCCTCAAGCAGTAGCTGGTTGTACACCACGGCGACCTGGATCCGACCGTCCAGTAACCACTCCTGCAGCGACGTGCTCAAGCCTTCCGATACATGCAATGAGGCCTTGGGCCAACGCTCGTGAAAACGCCGGATCAATTGCGGGGCTCTGCCACTACACGCGACCTAACATCGCCCTGAAGCTGAATGACATCAGTTTTGTCCTCCGCTCAGGCGCGCTTCAAAACAACGGCGGCGCCTACTGCTGAAGAAACCTTCGGCCCCTTGGTGCCGCTGTTTCGTTTCTCCAGCGAAAATGAAGGCGCGCGCACTGGGTATCGCTGAGGCTCAGCAGGCCTTCGATGCCTCGCCCAAGCGGTGGTAAGCACGGTTGAAATACACTAGGCCTTCGTCCGCGCCGCTTTGGCGAATGGTCTGGACCTCACAGTAGAAAATACTGTGGGAGCCCACTTCATGGACCTGCACGATCCGGCAGTCGAAATTCACCAGCGCTTGCAGCATCACGGGCGCACCGCTTTCAAGCGTGGTCCAGCCTGTGACGGCAAAGCGCTCATCCATACTCAACGTGCGGTCGGCAAAGGCACCGGATAAATGCTGATGATCGCCGCACAGGGTGTTTACGCACACTGTGCCGTTACGCTTGAAATGCTCGTTGGAATGAGAGGAACGGTTCATGCATACCAACAGGGTCGGCGGTGAATCAGTCACGCTGCACACCGCCGAGGCGGTAAAGCCGAACCGGCCTGCCACGCCATCAGTGGTGATGACCGACACGGCACCGCCCAGCATGGCCATTGCATTGCGAAAGCTGCCTACGTCTACCATTGTCGTTCCCCTTAGATATCCAGCACGAGTTTTTTAGATTTGGCTCGTGAACAGCACACTAGAATTTGATCATTGCCGGCCTTCTCATCGTCCGTCAGGTACACATCACGATGATCCGGCTCGCCTTCGAGCACATCGCACAGGCAGGTACCGCACACACCCTGCTCGCAGGAAATCTCGATCTTGATCCCGACCTGCGCCAGTGCGGCGAGAATGCTCTGCCCTTCTGCCACCTGCACGGTCTTGCCGCTGCGGGCCGCTACCACTTCGAAGCTGCCCCCCGAGCTGTCCACTTCCACTTGGAAATATTCCTTGTGGATGTGCGCTTCGGTGTAGCCCTGGTCGCGGGCGCCCTGAATCACCCAATCCATGAAGCCGGCGGGACCGCAGGTGTACATGTGCACGCCGGTCTTGCCCTCGCCCAGCACCTTGGCCAGGTCGAGCTTCTGTTCGGCCCCTTCATCGTCGAAGTGGGTAAACACCTGCGCGGCAAACGGTGCGTCGGCCAGTTCCGCCAAGAACGCACTGCGTCCGCGCTCACGGCCGCAGTAATGCAGTTCGAAGGGCTGGCCGGCCGCGTGCAGCGCGTAGGCCATGGCGATCATCGGGGTCACGCCGATCCCGCCACCCAGCAGCACCGAACGCCGCGCCTGCGGTGCAAGCGCGAACAGATTGCGCGGTACGCTGATCTGCACCTCGCAGCCTTCGAGCAGGGTGTCATGCACCCCGACCGAACCGCCGCGCGATGCCGGATCCTTGAGCACACCCAGGCGGTACAGGCTCGGATCCGCAGGGTTGCCGCACAACGAGTACTGGCGCACCAGCCCCGGGGCAATATGGATATCCACATGCGCGCCGGCGTCGAACGCGGGCAACGGTGCGCCGTCGCGACGGGTCAGGTCCAGGACGACAACGCCGTCCCCTTGCAGCTCGCGCTTGCGCACGACTACGTCCAACAGTTCTTCAGTCATGGCCGTTATTCCATGGAGTTCGCAAAGGCCGCCGTGGCGGCCGCTATCAGTCAGCGCATGAACAAGCCGCCATTCACATCCCACGTCGCCCCGGTAGTGAAATAGGCGTCGGGCCGGGCCAACTGCACAATTAGGTCACCGAGAAAATCTGCATCTCCCAGGCGCTGCACCGGGATATTGGCGAGCAGTCCCGGCAGGCGTTCGACCGGTATGGCTGCGCGCACCGCCGCCGACTCGATAGGGCCAGGGGCAATGGCATTGACCGTCACCCCGCGGGCGGCAAACTCCTTGGCGAAGATCTTGGTCAGCGTCACGATGCCGCCCTTGCTCGCGGCATAGTGTGCGCCGGTCGCAGTACCGCCGTTCTGGCCGGCCAGGGACGCCATGTTGATGATCCGCCCATAGCCGGTTTCGGCCATGTACGCGCCCAGCACCTGGCAGCCGAGGAAGACGCTGCGCAGGTTCAGGCCCACGACAGCGTCGAATTCCTCGGGGCTGATCTGCATCAGCGGCGTGGTCTTGGTGACGGCAGCGTTATTGACCACCACGTTCAGCGCGCCGAAGCGCGCCAGCACCTGGTCCAGGCCCGCTTCGAAATCGGCTTTGCTCCCGGCGTCCAGTTGCAGCGCAAGCGTGCGCTCGCCGCCCGGGTCCAACTGGTGGGCGCACGCCTGTGCGGCTTCAAGGTTGAGGTCGGTGATCGCCACCGAGTACCCGGCCCGCAGGAGGCTGGCGCAGAAATGCTGCCCCAGCCCCTGCCCCGCACCCGTCACCAATGCAATATGGCTCATGTCGGCGCGCCTCAAAGGATGTAGCCGATACCGGCAAGGGCATCGTCACTGTTGATCAGGCTGACCACTTTGCGCTGGATCTTGAAACCACCCTCGCTGCGGATCAGTTGGTAGGTAAGGTCGGCGCTGTAGAACTTCAGGTTTTCCTTGCGGAACTCACGGATGTTCTGCGCGCAGCGCACAGTCACCTGCACGCCGTCATCGACCAACACCCGGAACCGCGACTGCATGCGCACCGTTCGCGGTTGCGGGCTGGTGGAGATCGATTCGCCGCCGGTCAGGCGCTGCACCCGCAGTTCACGCATATGATGGTCGTCGTAGGCGTAGTTGAGGGTGTTCTCGAAGTCGGTTTCCTTGGGGTCGATGGGAATGATGTAGGTGCCCTTCTCGGTCCACATCTTCAACCAGCCGTCGTATTCTCCGTGGTCGAGCATGTCGCCTTCCTGCCAGATGAAAGCGGTCACTTCTTGCAGTAATTGCAGGTTCATAAGGTTCTCCACGGATCAGGCCGACATCATCTTTTTCCACTGCTGATAGGCGGCGCGCATACCGGTTTCGGCACTCACGTCGGATACCAGCCCGTCTGCGCTGGCCTGCTCGCCGGGCAAGCCGCGGTTGAGCATGATCCATAGATCTTCACCAGCGTTGGCGCCCTTCTGTACCCGCTCCCAGGCCTCGGAATCGTCCGGAGTGCCGAAGCCCATCGGCCCCTGGAAGTGCTCATGCAGGCGCAGTCGATAGCGGTTGGCCACGGCCGGCCCGCCGTCCATGGTGATCACCGAGTGGTGGATTTCGGTCTCGGTCACCGAGATCGGCTGCAGCACCCGGAAAAACGCCATCGAGCATGCAACGTTGGGGAACAGGTTGAGGTTGAAGCCGGTGCCGCCGACCGCACGCACGATCCGGCGCACCTGCTGCTCCTCGATGCCCTCGTCACGCAGCTCGGCGGCCAGCTCTTCGAAGCGCTCGGGAATCGGCTTGTCCAGGTCGGCTTCGAGGTCGATCAAGTCGGGAATCATCACCATCACGCTGTGGCCGTTGCCCAGGTCCTCGACGTAGCCAGGTCCTTTGACGAAGTCGAACAGCGCCAGGGTCTGCTCATCCACCGACGACAGAAAACTCTTGTGCACCAACGGGAAGTGGTAGGCGTCGGTGGTGTTTTCCAGCTGGATCTTCCAGTTGCCGGGGAAGCGAAAACGGTGCTCGCCCGGCACCTTGATGCCATAACCGGCGCCCTGCTTCATGAACAGGTCCATCCATTTTTTCGCCGCACCGAGGTAGTCTTCCAGCGGCTCGATGTCGTCCTTGAAGGTGGCGAAGATCATGCCGGCGTAGCTTTCGGTACGCAGGCTGACCAGCGGCAGCTCGGCCTTGTCGATGCAGTCGCCGTAGCTTTCCGGGTGTGGGATGCCACGCAGTGAGCCGTCGAGCGCGTAGCCCCAGCCGTGGTAAGGGCAGACGAAGCTGTTGGTCTTGCCTTTTTTGTGTTCGCACACAGTGGCGCCACGGTGGCGACAACGGTTGAGCAGCACGTGCACGTCTTTCTTGCGGTCACGCACCACGATCACCGGCTGCTTGCCGATATAGGTGGTCTTGTAGCTGCCGTTGTCGGGGATCTCGCTTTCGTGGGCGACCCAGATCCAGGTGCTATAGAAAATCTTCTCCAGCTCGGCGTCGAACAGTTGCGCATCGGTATACATCGAGGTGTGGACGCGATCGGCCTGTACCCGTTCAGCGGGGTCGACGGCGAGGTTTACAGCGGGAATCAGCTTGCTCATGGAAGTATCCTCGTCGGCATCAAGTACGCTGAATGATCAGCTCGCGCCCAACCCGGGCTTCAACCTTGGTGTAGCGCCACAGCTTGTAAGGGCCATCGCCCACCGGGGTGCTACGAAACAGGTTGCACGCGGCATGCACGGTCTCGATATCCGGCACGTCGGCCAACAGGTAGGTGGTCCAGGGGAAGCCATCGGACGGCCCGACCATGCTCTGGTCGTCATCCATATTGCCCAGCACCTTGACCCCGGCCAGGTCGTGGATACCGTTCCACATTGCACTGAACGCTGCCCACACCTGCAATTGTTCATCGCGCGGGGCATCGAAAAAATTCTGGTTGATGCCCATGCAGAACAGCACGCGCAAGGTCTTTTTATCGCTCATTTCATTTCCTCGACGGTTAGAGGTAGCCAGGCAAAGGCTGTTTGCCGAAGAACATGGCTCCGGCATTTTGATAGGTGATGTCGCCCATGAAAGCGTGCTGGGTCACCACCTGGGCGTCGTTGACGCAGCGTGCCAGCGGGCTGTCGTTGTACACACCGCTCATGCCCGAGAGCATCTGCGCGGTGCGCGCCACATCGGCAGCGACGCGGGTGGCATGGGTCGACGACAGGCGCAGTAGGTTGGTTGCGGCCACCGGCACCGCATCGCCGGCCAGTACGTAGTTCCAGGCGCGGTCGATGGACTCGTAGAAAAACGCCCGCGCGGCTCGCAGCTCGGCTTCTGCCCGGGCAATATCGACCTGGGCCAGGGGCCGGTCGGCAATCGCCGGGGCGCCGGTGACCGAGACGCGCCCGCTGGCCATGTCCGAAAGGGCATCCAGTGCCGCGCGGGCGACGCCAAGGCCGACGACCGACAGCACTTGGGTGGCGAACGACAGCGACGGGTAACGAAAGAACGGCTCGTCCAGGTTCGGCAGGCCGCCGCGCACGAAGGTCCACTCCTCGCAGACCCGCACGTTTTCCACCACCAAGTCATGGCTGCCGGTGCCGAGCAGGCCGACGGTGTCCCAGGTTTCGTCGATGCGGATCTCACTGCGCGGCATCACTGCAATGCGTGGCAGGCCGAAGGTGTCGCCGTTCTTCGGGGCGATACCGACGCCGACAATGTCGGAGCCCAGGGAGCCGCTGGAGTATTTCCAACGACCATTGACCACAAAGCCGCCTTCGACCACTTCCGCCGGTTGCGGCGGAAAGATGCCACCGGCGAATACCCGGTCAGGACCATCGGCATACACCTTGGCGATGCTGTCCAGCGGCAGTGCGGCAAGGTAAACCGGGCTCATGCCGAAGCTGGCAACCCAGCCGGCAGAACCATCGGCCTGGGCAATACGCTCGATCAACTGGCAGAACTCGGCCGGCGAACACTCCAGGCCACCGAAGCGCTTGGGCACCAGCGCCCGATAAATGCCGTGCTGTTTGAAGGACTCGATCACATCCCGCGAGATGTGGCGCTGGCGGTCGAATTCACCGGCCCTGGCACGCTCACGCACATCGACAAGCAAGGCGTCGAAGGTCGGGCCACTGGCAAGCGAGCTCACGGTATCGACCGCTGGTTTTTTTAGCGAATGCATACATTTACTCCGTTGTCAGGAACGGTATTGGGCTGAGCAGGAAGGCAGTGTCGAGCTGGGACGGGAGACGGAACGGGGGCGATGGATCGGCATAGTGGTTACCTTTGTTTTTGTGGGTGCCGTTGGGGTGAATCTGAGCTCGATTACGTGAATTGTCAATTGATTTATCGCGATTAAAAACAACACTAATCACGTAATAATTCAGTGACAAATCCAGAATAAAAATATCTAACTACCTGTTTTAATTAGTTTAAATGCGTTTAGATATGTCTTTATGCTTTGAGGGTAATTCAAAAAATTATTGTGCGATTATCGGAAAACATGCTGTTTTTTCGTAACGCTTTCAGCGCAATGGTGAGAACGGCGCCGGCAGGTAAACCGTGGAATGCATCTGCTTGAGCTGCGGCGCCGAATCTTCAGGTGGCCAGGCGCCGTCGACCACGGCGCGAGTACGTACTTCAAGGCGCTGCTCCAGCGAGCTGTAGGGCCAGATATGCAGATAACGCGGAATCTGCCCGCTGGTGGCATAGAACGCGGCGTATACCCGGGAATAATCCGTCCTGGTGCGACGCTCTATGGACTTGCACCAACCGCGCAACGTCGGTGCCAGCCCGCTGGGTACCAGGTTGTATTCGCGCAATTCGTAGAACGGGCCGTGAGCCCCTGGAGGCAGCGGCTCTACGAAGGCGAAGGCGCTGTAATCGTCCACCTGCTGGTCAAGCAGAAATTCGCCAATCGCAAACCCATCGGCCGCCAGTAGATACCGTTCGCGAGCGCCGCCATCGTCGAACCCGCGCAGGACCGCGATGCGATTCTGCTGGCCGATTTCCGACACCCAGCAGCCCATCAAATGCACGCCCTCGCCCGCTTCGCGCAAGCTCCGCTCCAGACGCGGCAAGGCTTGAGGCACGGTGCGAACACGCAGGGTAAAGGTCAACAATTCGAACAGTTTCAAGGCAATCTCCAGGGACTACGCGCACGGCGCGACCGCCCTTGTCGGGCAGTCGCGGGAGCGTGCAAAACGAGGGGGGGGGGGGGGGGGGGGGGGGGGGGGGGGGGGGGGGGGGGCGGGCGGGGGGGGGGGGGGGGGGCGGGGGGGGGGGGGGGGGCCCCCCAGCGGGGCGCGGCCGTTCGGGCGGCCCCCCCCCCCCCCAGGGGGGGGGTTAGGGGGGGGGGTGGTTGGGG
>NZ_JACHCZ010000001.1:0-298582 GCF_014207255.1 Pseudomonas sp. JAI120 | reverse complement strand
GAAGGGAGCGCTATTGGCGAGGCACCGGTAACTCGGCGTCGCTGTTCCATGCCTCAACCGGGCGGCTGAACAGGTTTTCGGTCTGGAAGTGCGCCATGCGCCACTGCCCGTCTTCCTCGGCAAAGCGCACGTTCAGGCGCGCGGCGTTAAGGTGGGAGGCGCCGCTGGCGAAGGTGGACGTCTGCAACATTACCCAACTGCCGAGCACGGTATCGTCCTGCACCTCGATCAGCTCGCTGGTGAGGAAGTGCACGTTGAGGGCAAAGTGCGCCGGGGTTTTCATGTAACCAGCGAACATCGCGGTAATCGCTTCGCGTCCACGATAGCCACCGAAGCTGTGGGCGTACTTCGCGCCTTTGCCCTCCCACACGGCATCAAGGGTGAACAGACCGGCCAGTTCGAGGAGTGGCGTGCGTGCATCGAGCGCATCACACAGCACCATGTAGCGGTTCATGCAGGCACGGGCGCTGGCTTCGATTTCAAAACGGCGCAGGCGTCGCTCCAGGTCCGCTCGCGGGATGGTTGCGTTCATTTCAGACCTCTCCCCCGGCATACAGACGCTCGAGCAGGCGGCCGGCAATTGCCAGCAGTTGCTCATCGGCACCCTTGGCCCCCACCAGTTGCAGGCCCACCGGAAGTCCTTCGGCGCTGGCCAGCGGAATGCTCAGCGCCGGGTGTCCCGACAGATTGAACGGGCGCACGAAGGCGGTCATTCCGAGCACTGCCTGGGTGTCAGTGGCCTCGGCCAGGGTCAAGGGGAAGTCAGGCATGGTCGGCAGTACCAGCACATCGACATGCTGCAAGGCGGCGTCGACTTCGGCCGTGAACTGCCTGCGCACCCGCTCGGCTTCGGCCAACGCGGCCGCCGTGGTATTGCCGGCGGCGGCCAGGCGCGCGGCAATGTCGGCGCCCACCTTGCCGGTTTCCAGCAAGTGACCGCAGGCATCGAACGTTTCGCGGTTGATTACCACCATGCCAGCGTCATAGGCCGCCTTGAGGCTGGGCAGCGTGAGACGTTCACCGGGTAGACGGATCACCGCGATGGCGGCATCGATCACTCGCTGTACGGCGGCGCCAGCCTGCACCGTCACGACACCCAGGCGCGGCGAGTCCGGCGCCGACACCGGCTTGAAGCTGGCGTCGATCACCTGCATGGCCGTGACCAGCATCGGCAGGCTCGCGGCAAACGGACCGACGCAGTCGAGGCTGCTGTGCGCCGGCATTACGCCACGGCGGCTGACCCGCCCGAACGTCGGCTTGAAGCCGAACACCCCACAGCAACACGCCGGTATGCGCACAGAGCCGCCGGTGTCGGTTCCCAGGGAAAAATCTGCCAGCCCGGCCGCCACGGCAGCTGCCGAGCCACTGGAGGAACCGCCCGGAATACGCCCGGGGAAACGCGGATTGGGCGCAGTGCCGGTCCAGTGATTGATGCCCGTGGTGCCAAACGCCAGTTCATGCAGGCTGGTCTTCCCCACCAGGCGACAGCCCTTCTCCAGCAGCGCCTGCACCACATCGGCGTGGACCGTGGCAGGTGCGGCATCCTCAAGGGCCTGGCTCGATGCACGGGTAGGCAGACCAGCCAGATCAATTGTGTCCTTGACCATCACGGTCGGCCCATCGCCGCCAAGGAAAAGCTGTTCAATCACCAGGGTCATGTCGGGTTACCTTCACTGTGAAATGCGGAATGGGGGCGCCCGATGCGCCCTTTCCTTTTTTTCACACTCACCGAATATTACGTGAATTGTCAACTAAATTCCCCAGCACAAACAGGCTGATGTCCGGGCAAAAGCCGTGCCGAATTCACGAGAAAAGTCTATGATTGGCCGCCGCCCCCGACATGAGCAGACCATGAGCGCACCCAAAAAACACGCAGGCCGCTACGACCCCGGCAGTGAAGACTTTCACAAAGAGGATTTCCCGTTCTACTGGCTGGCCATGGTGCATGGTCGCTACAGCCAGTACATGGAAAAGGCACTGAAGAAAATCGGCCTGGATATCCCGCGCTGGCGGGTGTTGTTCATTCTCAAGGAGAACGGCCAATCGAGCATTTCCGAAATTTCCACCCACGCCATCGCCAAGCTCTCGACCATCACCAAGACGGTGTATCGCATGAAGGAAGACGGCCTGGTGGACACCGCGCCCTGCGAGGACGACGGCCGCGTGACGCAGGTGCGCATCACCGAACAAGGGCGCGAGGCGATTGAACGTATCCAGGTCGCCACGGGTGACCTGTTCAAGCGCAGTTTCACCGGTATGACCGAAGCGCAGATCCAGCGCCTGAACCGCATGCTCGAAACGGTGTTCGACAACCTCGGCGAACCCTAGGTCAGCGGCGGCCCAACCTGTCAGGCATAACCAATTTCCTGGCAGGCTCGAACAAGCAGCCACGCGTGCATCGGTTTTTAATGCAAGGGTCTTTCGAGCGCCCCCGGGCGCGACGAATCCTTCATTGGAGCGCCACCATGCACATTGCCCTGCTGCCCTCAGTCGTTGCCTTCCTGGGTCGCGACCATTCCAACTTCATCGATGGCGTCGCGCACACCAGCGCCTCCACCCAGCGCATCGGCGTGGTCGATCCCGGAACCGGCGAGACCGTCGCGCAGCTGCGTGACGCCCAGGCCGAGGATGTGAACCTGGCCGTCGACAGCGCCACCGCTGCCTTCAAGGGCGCCTGGGCGCAAGTCACCCCCTACCAGCGCGGCGTGCTGCTCAACCGTCTGGCAGATCTGATAGAAGCCAACGGCGAAGAACTGGCGCAATTGGAAACCCTGAGTTCCGGCAAATCGATCAACCTGTCGCGGCATATCGAAGTGGGCCAGAGCGCGGTGTTCCTGCGCTACTTCGCCGGCTGGGCGACCAAGATCGGCGGCCAGACAATGACCCCGTCGTTCCCTTCCATGGCGGGTGAGCAGTACAGCGCCTACACCCTGCGCGAGCCCGTGGGCGTGGTAGCGGCCATCGTGCCGTGGAACTTCTCGCTGATGATAGGCGTGTGGAAACTGGGCGCCGCGCTGACCACCGGCTGCACGGTGGTGCTCAAACCCAGCGAATACACACCGCTGTCCCTGTTGCGCCTGGCGGAACTGGCGATCGAGGCGGGAATTGCGCCGGGCGTGATCAACGTGGTCAACGGGCGCGGCCAGGTGGGCCAGCAGTTGATCGAACACCAGGCCGTGCGCAAGGTGTCGTTCACCGGTTCGGTGCCCACCGGCATCGCGGTGGGCAAGGCCGCCATGGCCGCCGACCTGACCCGCGTCACCCTGGAGCTGGGCGGCAAGAATGCCGCCGCGCTGCTGGCCGATGCCAATGTCGATGACGCCGTAGCGCGCTTCGTGCAATCGGCCTATGTGCACCAGGGCCAGGTGTGCGCGGCCCCCGAGCGTTTGTTCGTGCACCGTTCCATCGTCGAGCAGGTGACGCAGAAGATGGCGGCGATGTTGTCGCAGATGGTCATAGGCTCGCCTCTGGATGAACATGCTCAGTTCGGCCCGCTGTCGAACAAGCCGCACTTCGACAAGATCCTCGGCTTTTTCGACCGTGCCCTGCAGAGCAACCAGGTGGTATGCGGTGCGCGTGCCGTGGACCGTGCCGGTTACTACGTGGAACCGACGCTGATCATCGCCAACGGCAAGGATGATCCGCTGCTGCATGAGGAAACCTTCGGCCCAGTGGTATGCGTGCTGGCGTTCGACGATGAAGAAGAAGAACTGGTCACCTTGATGAACGACAGCCCGTTCGGCCTCACAGCCAGTATCTGGACCAACGACTTGTCCAGGGCCTTGCGCCTGATCCCGCGAATCGAGGCGGGTACGGTGTGGGTCAACATGCACACATTTGTCGACCCGAGCGTGCCGTTTGGCGGGATGAAGGCGTCTGGCATGGGGCGTGAATTCGGCAGTGCGTTTATCGACGACTACACCGAGCTGAAATCCGTGATCATCCGCTATTGACCACATCGGATCTGTGGCGAGGGAGCCTGCTCCCACGCCGCAACCAGGCTCAGTGCCCGCGGCGCCGATAGCTACTGGGTGTCAGCCCCGTCTGCTTCTTGAACGTCTTGGAAAAATGCGCCGAATCAGCAAAGCCCCAATAGCTGCCGATATCGGTGATCGAGCGCTGTGCGCAAACGGGATCGCGAAGGTCCTGCGCGGCCTTCAACAGCCGCTCACGCAGAATATAGCGGCAGACGCTGTCGCCACTCGCCTCAAACAACCTGTAGAGCTGGCGGCTGGAGATGCCCAGCTCTTCGGCCAGCGACGCCGGCGACAGCCGGGGTGAGTCAAGCCGCTGCTGGATGACGGATTGCACTTCATGCAGCTGCCACCCAGGCGAATGGTCGCTCGCACGGTACTCCAACACCGAGGCCAGCAAGGCAACCAGCGCCCTTGGCAGACCATCACCATCCTGCGGGCAAGACCATTGGGCCAGCTCACCCGCAGCGACCTGTCGTACCAGCGTGCCAAGCAGTTGGCCACACACCCCCGTGGTCGACAGCTTGCCGAAGCGGCTACGGTCCAGCCCCTTGAGCAACTCACACGGCAACGGGATCGACACATGGGCGAACAACCCCTTGGGGGTCATTTTCACCGCACCGGAAAAGTCCAGCAAAGCCAGGTCACCTGCGTGCAGTTCAAGCACCTTGTCGCCCAGCTCAATGATCATCGAGCCCTGCTGTTGCAACACAAGAAAACACCGGGCCGATGAGCTGCGCCCGCTTGAGCGAGCGGCCTTGGCAATCACACTGGCATTGCTGCGAATGTGGGCGACCGCCGTGGTGCCCACCAGCGTCTGTTGCATTTCCCCGATGAAAAGGCTCTGGCAATGGTCATAGCGCGTGTCGAAACGACCGCAGGTCGCGCGCACACATTCGTTCCAGGTCGACAACGCTTGACCACGCATGGGTGTTCCCCCTCTTCACTCGCTCACAACCCGGACATCACGGCGGTACCCGAAGCCCGCATGCGTTGGAACGCCCACTGGGCTCTCAACACCGCCGCGCCATAGATGACCAGCACCGCCACCGAACAGGCGCCCGAGAACACCAACACCGCCGAGTAGCCGAATGCCTCGATCAGAAACCCACCGATGGCTGGCCCGAACGCCGCCCCCAGGGACAGGCACAGCGCGCCCAGCGCGACAAGCTTGCCCGACAGGTCGAACTCAGCCATGACGCCGAAGGTATAAGCCAGCACGAAGCCGATCGAAAAGAGAAAGCAAATAACGCCTACGACGTAGGTCGTCAGGGAAGAAAACTGCGCCAGTGCCACCAGACCCAGTAACTCGGCGAGGATAATCACGGCCACCGGCATGAAGCGTCCCACCCTCAAGCCGATCGCCGAGGCGATGAAGCCGCCGCCGGCATTGATCAGAAAACCCAGCGCCAGCACCATGCCGATGGTGTCGGAGGCCAAGCCGGTCTTTTTGCCCATAAGCTCCAGGAACGCCCACACCGACATGATGCCGGTCAGGAAAACCAGGCTGGCCACCAGGCTCAACCATACGATGGTGCGACTCTCGGCGCTGGCAATCCGCACGGCGGTACCGGACGCTTCCAGGTGTCGCTCGCTACGGCGCGGCACCCAAGGCAGCGGCAGGATACCCATCACCACCATGGCAATGGCGATGGTGATCAGCATGCCTTCAAAGCCCCACACCGGCGCCACCGCCACGGGTAGCACGATGAGCAGGAAGGCGCCCGGCACGGTCTCGATACCTAGCTTGAAACCAAACGCTCGTTCAGGCTGCGAACTGTCACCGAAGATCGTCATCGCCAGGGCATACAGGGCCCCGGTACCGGCGCCCGCCAGAGCCATGATCGCCAGCAGCGCTTCATAGGAAGGATCGCGCAGCACAAACACGAGCGCGCCCACCACCAGCGCCGACGACAGTGCCGATATGACTCGCCAACTGAGCCGGTGAATCCACAGCAGGGACGCCAGCCCGAATGCGCCAAACCCCAGGTTCATGGCCATGGCCAGGTTGCCCAGTTGGTGCTCGCCGAGCCCGAAACGCTCGGCAAACGCGCCAAACAGCACAGGTAGCACGTTCAATAACAAGGCACCTGCACCCGAAACCAAGCCTGCACACACATAGACGGAGGTTGTATCGATCGGATTTATTTTTGTAGTTTTCATTTGAATATCCTGGCTTTTTTAACTGCGGCTCACGTTTGCTTAACGACGGCCGTCACGGCAACCGCCCGGGCAGGCGTGCGAAGGGTCACGCAATAAGCGACCAACGAGCCCATCCCGCAACACCCCACCACCCAACACATCGGCCAGGCGCTGCCATCAGCCAAATGGCTGACCCACAGGCTGGCCAACGCCCCTGTGGCGAATTGCACCGAAACCCCCAGCGCCACGCTCGCACCGGCCTGGCGCGGAAACAGCATCATCAGGCTGGCCATGCAATTGGCGCCGATCAAACCGGTCACGCCCATGTACAGCACCATGCAACACACGATGCTCGTCAGCCCGCCCCATTCGGTATACCCGACCAGCATCAGCGCCAACCCTGCCCCGCTCACCAGCACCGCCCCCACGCCGAGCATGCGTTGCGGCCCAAAACGGCCCACCCAACGCGCGTTGATAAAGGTCACCAGGATGATGCCGAGGATGTTCAGGGCGAACAACGCGCTGAACACCCGTGGCGAGACACCGAAATACACGACGTACACAAAAGGCGAAGCAGTGATGAAGGCGAACATGCCGCCAAACCCCAGGGACATGCACAGGATCAGCGCCATCGCCCTGGGTTGCCGGGCGATGGTCAGGTAGGCCGCGAAGGCCGCCCCAACGGACGCCCCGCGATCCTGCGCCGGCAGACTTTCCTTCAGGGTCAGGGCCACCAGCAGCAGGCACAGGCTGGACAGGATGAACAAGGTGGCAAAGATCGTGCGCCAACCCTGGATCAACACCAGCCAAGTGCCGATCATCGGCGCGACCAGTGTCGCCATCATCGTCAGAACGTGCATCCACGACAGCACTTTGGCTGCCTCCGCCAGGCCTACCCTGTCCCGGGCGACGGCGCGCGCCAGCACCAGCGCACCCGCGCCGCCGAGCGCCTGGAAAAAGCGCCAGGCAATCAGTTGCTCGACGCTACCGGCAAACAGGCAACCCAGGGTCGCAGCCGCGTACAGCACCAGGCTGCCGAGCAGCAACGGGCGACGGCCGTAGCGGTCGGACAACGGACCGTAGCACAACATGCCCAGGCACAGCCCGGCGAGAAACGCGCTGATGGTGTGTTGCACCTGCGCGGTGCTGGTCGACAGGTCCTCGGCGATTTGCGGGAAGCTGGGCAGGTAAGTATCAATCGAAAATGGCCCGAAGGCCGTCAGGGATGAGAGCAGCACAATCAAGCGAGCCCGCGGTTTCATCGGCCGGGGATCGCGAGGCTGTCAAGAAATGCGGTGACCAGCCGGTTGAACGTCCCACCCTGGTCGTCATGCACATAGTGGCTGGCGTCCGCGACTTCGGCCGTGCGCACGTGCGCATTGCTGTCGCGCATGGCTTGCAGCGTCGCCGCCGGCAGAAAGTCCGAGCGCATACCGCGAATGAACAACGTCGGACAATCCAGGGCGCGTACCGCCGGCCACAGATCGGTAGGCTCAATGCTCAGGCGTGCCTCGGCGATGCCTTGTTGATCGTGGCGCCAGGTGATCGCACCCGCGCTGTCCTTCATCGAGTGCGCCAGCCGCGACGCCAGGCCCTGCGCCGACAAGCCAGGACGCGACGCCTGCCAGAACGCACGGGCGGCGTCCCAGTTGTCGAAACGCAACGGGGTCTGGTTCATCTCGCGGCGAATGCGCGCCGCACCGTCGCCCTGGCTGGAGGAACCTGGCCCGATGTCTTCGATGATCAGGCCAATCAAGCGCCCCGGGTGCTGCCGTGCGTATTCCAATGCGTTGGCGCCCCCCAGCGAGTGACCCAGCAACACGAACCGCTGCAAGCCGACATAGGCGACAAAGTCCTGCAAGTCTTCCACATAGGACTGCGTGTGATAACTGGCGGCCGGTGCCCAGTCACTCAGCCCGCGTCCGCGCTGGTCCAGGGCATAGATGCAATAGCCATCGCCCAGCGCTTCTACCAGCGACTCCCAGGTCTGGGCATAAGCACGCAAACCATGCAGCAGTACCAAGGGCACGCCGCCCGGCTTGCCCCAGCGTAGAAAATGCAGACGCAAGCCTGCGCGATTGGTGAAAAAAATGCTGTCTGGGGACATTGCCTGGCTCCGCCGCTCAGTAAAGGAGAAACACCGTTTTTCTGGGACTGTCGCGGTGCATGCGACCTAGAAACGATCAAACCGATAAGGGCTCGGGTCGATGATCGGGGTATGCCCACTGACCATATCGGCGGCCAAGTGGCCGGCCGCCGGCGAGGTACCGAAGCCATGCCCGGAGAAACCGGTGGCCACGGTCAGGCCCGGGATTTGCGCGACCGGCCCGATCACCGGGTTCGAATCCGGCGTCACATCGATCGTGCCCGCCCAGGCCTGAGCAATCCTGGCTTGTTCGAACACCGGCCAGGCCGCCTTGAGGTTGTTCATCGCGTCGTTATTGAGCCGCGGGTTGGCCGCCGGGTCCTGTACGCGCACGCGTTCGAAGGGGCTGACACTGTCGGCCGACCAACGTCGCGAAAGCGCCAGGTCATTGAAGAAATACTTGCCCAGTGACACGTTCAATACGCTGCGCTGCGCGCGAAATTGCGGCATATATTGCTTGGCCAGCAACAGGTGATCGAGGGTCAGGAAAGCATCCAGTTTGCCGCGCTGGGTAATGATGAAGCCGCCGTCCTTGTGCTTGCGAAACGAAAAGTCCGGCGCGCCCACGGCAATCTCGGTGGGGCCCAGCATCGGATGGGTGCGCAACACCGAACAGGTCAAGGCCAGGGTCGGCAACGACACCCCGAGGTTGCCCAGGAATCGCCGCGACCACATGCCGCCAGCCAGTAACACCTGGTCGCAGCGGATCTCGCCTTTTTCAGTGACCACCCCGCTGACCTTGCCGGCGGACATCTGCAGCGTGCGCACCGCACACTGCTCGATGATCACCACGCCGAGGGCCATGGCGGCCTTGGCGATCGCGCTGCTGGCCAGGGTCGGTTCGGCGCGCGCGTCGGATGGTGTGTAGATGCCGCCGGCCCACTCACCCGCGCCGCCCGGCACTTTCTGTGCGATTTCGCGGTTGCTCAGCAACCGCGAATCCAGTGACAGGTGCTCGACCGATTTGAGCCAACTGTCATGCATCGCCATTTGCGCCTCGTTGCGGGCGACGAACATGATGCCTTCCTGGCGATAACCCACATCCGCACCGATGCGCTCGGGCATTTGCGCCCATAAGCGGTCAGCGGCCAGGGCCAGCGGAATATCGTGAGCGTGGCGACTGGTCTTGCGTACCCAGCCCAGGTTGCGTGAAGACTGCTCGCCGGCGATACGGCCTTTTTCCAGGACCACCACCGGGATATTGCGTTCGGCCAGTGTCAGTGCCGCAGTCAAGCCGATGATGCCGCCGCCGATGATGACGACGGCGGTCGTGGAGGGAAATTCGGTGGACGTATTCACGGGCGCAATAGTCGGGGCCATGATCAAGACTCGCAAAACTATAGAGGTCGACCGCGCGAGGGCGCGGCCGCAGGACGGGTTATTGCGACAGGCGAATCACTTCGACCTGGGCCTTGGAGGCGTTGCGATACGCCGTCACTTCCAGCTCCACCTTGTAAACCGTCGAACCCAACGGCGGGCAGGTGACGGTACTGGCCGGGTCGACACCACGGAATTTTTCGCCGATCAGGCCCATCACCGCCGGCACGTCCTTGGGGTCCTGGATAAATACCCGCGAACACACCACATCGGCCAGGCTTGCATCGACGGCGGCCAGCGCGGTTTCGATGTTGGCGAACACCTGGTGCGTCTGCTCGAGGATGTCCTCCGGGATCAGTTTGGTCTGCGGGTTGCGCCCGGCGGTATTGGACACATAGATCCAGTTGTCCACCACTACCAGGCGCGAATAGCTGGCCTGGTCTTCAAAGGGTGAGCCGGTCTTGAGCTTGATGATTTTGGTCATGTCGTAAGTCTCGTCAGTGGGTTAAAGGATGGCTTAGCGCAGGACGGGGGTTTCCCACAGGTTGAGCTTCACGCCGATGCCTTTTTCCACGGCATTGCGATACACCATGGTGCCCCAGGCCACGTCTTCCACAGGCATGCCGCCCACCGACATGATGATGATCTCTTCATCGTTGCGACGGCCCTGGGCATCACCGGCGACGATCTTGCCGATGTCTTCGAGTTCTTCGGGCTGCATCGTGCCTTCGGCGATCATGTCCATGAACCGCACGCCGATCACCGGCACGCAGTGGTGCGCAGGCTTGGGCAATTCTTCGAACCAGGCTTCGTAGAGGCCGGTGTTGTCCAGCACCTTGCGCACGTCGGCGCGTTCCATCCCCTCGTCCAACGAGCAGGATGCCGGCATGGCCATGAAGCAACCCGGCTTGACCCACTCGCGCTTCACAATTGGGTAGTTTGAGGGGTCGCCTGTCTCACCGGAGCTACAATAAGTAACAAGGTCGGAACCACGGACCACTTCTTCGAGGCTGTCGACCACGGTGATCGTGGTCACCTGTGGGTAGGTGTCCTTCACCCAGCCAATAAAATCATTCAGGCTTTTCTCGCCACGGCCCTTGATCTTCAAGGTATCGATCTGCGGGCAAACGGCGATGAATGCGGCGAGCGTGGTCTTGCCCATCACGCCGGGGCCGAGCAGGCCGACCACCTTCGAGTCCTTGCGTGCCAAGTGGCGCGCGCCCACGCCGGGAATCGCGCCGGTGCGGTAGGCCGACAGCAGGTTGGCAGACATATGCGCCAACGGTGCGCCGGTGTCGGGGTCGTTGAGGGTGAACATCAGGATCGAACGTGGCAGGCCTTTTTCGCGGTTGGCAATATTGGAGCCATACCATTTGACGCCTGCGGTGCAGAAGCTGCCGCCCAGGTAGGCCGGCATCGCCATCATGCGGCGGTCAGCGGTGGGCTTGGGCATGTTCGGGAAAGGCGAATCCTTCGGAAACACCACCATCGCGCCGTGAGAATCGTTGTTTGGCCCGGCCATGCGGTAGTCGCCGCTATAGAGCAGGCCGAACATCTCTTCCATGGTATTCACACAGGCAAGCATGTCGGTTACGCCCGCGCGAATCATGTCCTGCTCGGACAGATAGATGAAGTCAATTTTTGTGGTAGTGGACATTATTATTCTCGACTGAAGATGAAGTCGCTGCGGTAGGCGCTGCTCCCACGCTATCGAGGTCGAGTATCAGTGAGTGTTTCATGGCGGTATTGTAAATTTCGGACATCAAGGTTCGTCCCCGTCCGCAGAGTTGGCGCGATAAATGCGTGAATATTCCCGCATATACCACGCCAAGGTCCGGCCATGCCCAACCTGTGTTCACCATCGCTGCGGCAAACCGCTTACGAACAACCCTGGTTCGTACTCAACTCTTCACGGTATTCGGTAATGCCTTCCGAGCACCCGGCGATTTCGCATTTCTACGCCTTCGATGTCGCTCACTCAGCTGATCTGCTGGCGGTGCCGGACGGCTGCGTGGATATCGTTTTCGACTGTGACGCCACGCGCCCAAGTGTGAGGATTTGTGGTACCCCGCTGGAGGCTCAGCAGGTCGAACTGCTGCAGGGTCACCATTACTTCGGCGTGCGCTTTGCGCCGGGGGTTATCCCAGGTTTCATCAACGTCGTGGCCGAGGACCTGACCGAACAGGAATGGGATCTGCTGGAAGTATCGACGTTTGCCCAGCGCATTTTCGAAAGCATCGTCCAGGCCCCACAGTTGCAGGAGCAGATAAAGCTGTTCAGCGATTACCTGGCCCCGCGCCTCATCGGCCGAAGCTCGAAACTCACGACCATGGTCATCCAACAGGCGCTTGCACATCGCGGTGACCTGCGTATCCAGCAACTGGAAGAACTCAGCGGGTACACCAGCCGCACGATTCATCGCCAGTTCAGCCAGGACACCGGCCTGTCGCCCAAGACGTTCTGCCGGATCATTCGCTGCCAGGCGGCGCTGGAAACCCTGAACACCCGGCACGATGTGTCGTTTTCAGACCTGGCCCTGGACCTGGGCTTTTCCGATCAGTCGCATTTCCTGCGCGACTTCAAGAAGCTGGTCAGTACGACGCCCTGCGATTACCAGCGCCGAATGCTGCAGAGCGCCTACGCCGAGCGCATCCGCTTCGCCTGAGTGCCCTCCCCCCGTTCCGCGAAAAATCAATTCCCCTCTCCATCATTTCTCCATAAAACCTTCGCCGAACGTGCATGCTTGCGGTGCATTATTCAATCCGTTGCTGAAAAACCGTGCACCCACCGAGCAGACCATGACTGAACCACTCCTTGCATCGCTCTCTAACCAGGCGCTGGTGCTGATCGCCGAAGACGAGCCGGAAATCGCCGACATCCTCACGGCCTACCTCAAGCGTGCGGGTTTTCGTACCGCCCATGCGCAGGATGGGCGTCGTGCGCTCGAACTGCATCAACTGCTCAAGCCGGACCTGGTGCTGCTCGATGTGATGATGCCCAAGCTGGATGGCTGGATGGTGCTGGCGGAGTTGCGTCATCGCGGTCTCACCCCGGTGATCATGCTGACTGCACACGACCAGGACATGGACAAACTCATGGGCCTGCGCATTGGTGCGGACGACTACATCGTCAAACCCTTCAACCCGGCAGAAGTCATCGCCAGGATCCAGGCCGTGCTGCGCCGCTGCAGCGATCAAGGCCATGGCGCCGACCACCGCGTACTGCGCGTCGACGCCTTTGAAATCGACATCGACAGCCATGAGGTGAACGTACACATCGGCACGCAAAAACAACCATTGCACCTGACGGTGACCGAATTCAAGTTGCTCGCACAGTTGGCCAAGGCGCCGCGCCGCGTGTTCAGCCGTGCCGAACTGCTGGTGCTCTGCTCGCCGGAGAGCGACAGCCTGGAGCGGACCGTCGACAGCCATATCAGCAAGTTGCGTCGCAAGATCGAAGACCTTGGCCTGCACGGCGTACCGGCCAGCATCCGTGGCGTGGGCTACCGGTTCGGGAGCCAGGCATGAAAGTGGCCAACAGTTTGAGCCGGCAGATTATCGTGTCGATGTCGGCCGTGGTGATGTGTGTGATCGCCCTCGCGCTGGTCGGGTCCTACATCTTCTATGCATTGCTCTGGACCTTTTCGCCGCCGACGGAGTTGGAGATGCAGTCGGATGAGTGGCTGCCCAGCGGCGTGGAATGGGTGTGGATGGGCTTGATCACCTGCGTCAGCCTGGGCGTCGGCGTGGCGGTGGCCGTCAAGTTGTCCAAGCGTATTCTGATGCCGCTTAACTCGGTAGCCGTGAGCCTGCGCAGGCTGGCCGACGGTGACCTGGATGCCCGCGCCGTGGCGCCTGATCTTTCCCTGGGCGAAGCTGCCCTGCTGGTGGATGACTTCAATAGCATGGCGAACCGATTGAAACGCATGGCCGAGGAACAAGCCTTCTGGAACGCCGCGATTGCCCATGAACTACGTACCCCGCTGACCATCCTGCGCGGTCGCTTGCAGGGACTGGCTGAGGGTGTATTCGAGCCGGATACCGCGCAGTTCTACAGCCTCTTGGGCCAGGTCGAAGGCTTGACCCGCCTGGTCGAAGACCTTCGCGTGGTGGGCATGGGCGACAACGGTCACCTGGAATTGGCGCTCAAGGAGGTGGAGCTGGCCGATGCATTGGAGGCTGAAGCGCGCTTGTTCGAGCCCAGCCTGAACAGCGCCGGTTTTGCCCTGCAATTAAACCTGCGCAAGGGCCCGGTGTACTGCGACCCCGATCGCATCTGCCAGGCTTTGCTCGCGCTGCTGGACAATATTTGCCAACACGCCACACCGGGCACCGTCAGTATTGAACTGGGCGGTGACGAGCGAGGCCACTTCCTGAGGGTCACAGATGAGGGCCCGGGGGTCGACGCAGCATTCGCCCCACACATTTTCGATGCGTTTCAGCGTGGCGAAAGCTCACGCTCGCGTGCCCAGGGCGGCAGTGGCCTGGGCCTAGCCGTGGTGCGGGCAATTGCCCTCGCCCATGGCGGCGCAGTGACCTGTCGAACGGCGATAAACAGCGGCACGGTGTTTGAGCTGAGTTGGCCATGCGGCGCCTTGTTTACTACTCAAGCCTGACAACCAATAAACAATTAATACCAACTAAGGTGATGGCATGCGTCTCTCTATTGGTCTGTTCAAGAGAGCAATAAAGTATCGCCACTTTGCCTTACTGGACATACACGGACGTTGCGTTGCTTTCTTGAGTTGCGAAGGGATTCCTGCCAGGGGTGAATGGGTGGAAGTCAACGAAGTCAATCTCGCCTGGCTCAGCCAAACGCTGCCAAGCCAGGAGCGCCAGGGCAGCGAATAGCCGTATCGCCTGCCGCCCGGCTCTGATGTTTAACGTTATTACGTGGATAACTGTTATGCCGACACAGCATTCAGCTCGGAACACTATCGACCTTAAACAAGTGGAAGCGTCACTGACGCTCTACACGTTTAAATTGAGAAAGTTGCAACGTTTCTGGATTCCCCTGCAGAAGTACGCGCCGCGGTGTGTATTGGCGTTGTGGCTGATCGGCGTGGGCGTTTCTTTAGTGACGCTGTCGTATTACCACTGGCTGGTCATCGCACCCGCTATTTGTATGTTGATCACCGTGGAAATCATTATCGAAGAAGTACAGATCGATCTTTTATTGATGACCGATGAAGCGCGATATTTGCTCGATGTCACCCGTGGCATCTATCAGCGAACTACGCGCGCCGCAGGTGCCCCATGCAGCCCGTAACGCCGCCGATTCTGCTCGAAGAGAGTAAAAGACTGGGGCAGCAATCCGCCAGCCAGACCCTCAAGGCGATCGCCAAAGCCTATCCCGGCAAACTGTTCGGCACCTTGTCGCTGGTTGCGTTGGAGAATGCTTTGCTGCTGGCCTACCCGTTGTTCGCCGGGTTTGCCGTCGACTCGATCATCCGTGGCGATGTCGGCAGTGCCGTGTGGTACGCCGCCGTAGTCCTCGGTTTCTGGGTGGTCGGCGCGGCTCGCCGGGCCGTGGATACGCGCACGTTCACGCGCATCTATGCCGACCTCGCGGTGCCAGTAATTCTCAACCAGCGCCTGCAACGCCACAGCACCTCCAGGGCGGCGGCGCGAGTGGTACTGGCGCGGGATTTCGTCGATTTTTTCGAAAAGCATGTGCCCACCATAGCCACTGCGCTGGTGTCGGTTGTCGGCGCAGCGGGCATGCTGTTGGTGATCGAGCCCTGGGTCGGCCTGGCCTGCCTGCTCGCACTGCTGCTGTGCGTTACCCTCATGCCGGGCTTCGCACGGCGCAACCAGCGCTTGCATGAACGCTTGAACAATCGCCTGGAAAAGGAAATCGGCCTGGTGGAAAAAGTCGGCGCCAACACCCTGCGCCGTCACTACCACGTGCTGTCGCGATTGCGAATCGGGTTGTCCGACCGCGAGGCCGTCGCCTTCCTGTCCATCGGCTTGCTGGCGGCGTTGCTGTTCGTGGTTGCCATCAGCCAATTGGCCTTGGCGCCGGAGGTGAAGGCCGGGCATATCTATGCGGTGATGACCTACTTGTGGACCTTCGTCAGTTGCCTGGATGAAGCGCCGTCGACGATCGACCAACTGGCGCGGCTCAAAGATATCGGCAAGCGCGTGGACCCGGGGCTGGCTTAAGGCCGTGACAGGTGGGCGATGCACTTTGCGCCGATGTGTGTTTCCTTGCGTCATCCTGGCAACGTTGAAGATCCACCCGCATTGGCACGCGCTTTGTCGTGTCAGTATGACGCTCGGCGTGTTTCGGACGGCGATTCACCGAACAGCTCACGGTAATGCGTGGCGAAATGGCTCAGGTGAAAAAAACCCATGGCCACGGCGATCTCACCGATGTTTTTCTCGCTCGCAGGGGTTGCGATCAACTGTCGCCTGACGGCGTTGAGTCGCAAATTGCGCAGGTATTCGACCGGTCGCATATCGGTGACGGCCTGGAAACTATTTTGCAGGGTCCTGCGACTGACGTGCAGCTGTTCACACAGATCAAGAATGCTCAACGGCGTATCGCCGCTGGCAATGATCAATTCCTGGCTGCGCCTGACCAGGTAGGCACTGACGGCGAAATTGCCACGCCGGCAGCGCACCTCGTCGCTGGCATGGCTGAACAGATCGAGGAACGCGCCAAGCAATTCGTCTTCCAGCATCTTTTCCGAGGCCGGGCTTATAGCGCCTGCATGTTCCAAAAAGTGACGAAACAGCGGGTGGATGCGCTGGCGAATGCGCAACAGTAACGTTTCATCCACGCTGAGCGCAGACACGCTGGTCAGGCGTTTGAGCTGATCGTTGGATAGTTCGAAGGCGGCCAGTTTGGCAAAGCGCACGGCATCGACATTGAGTGCGAAAAAGTGCGTGCCTTGCGGCGCATGCAACACGAACTCTTCGCCGTCACGCAACAGCACCACGCTTTGCGCGCTCACCTGCTGGCCTTGAACCACCGGCGGGCTGCCCAGTGACATGGCCGCACACAAGCGCCCCTTGGGCGAGCGGCCATGCTGCACCACGCGCTTGTCCAGCACCTCCTGGAAGATCTGGAAACGATCGCCGGACAACTGCCACAGTTCGCTGGTCAGGCAACCACGACCGAGTTGGTCATACACCTGCTGCCAGCCCTGGATCGAGCCGGCGTGCTGTTGAGAGTCATTGAAGGTACGGACTTCGGCGAGCATATGCGTCATTCCTCGGCGGCCAGATTGTTGTTTTTGGCCTGAAGGCGGGCTCAGTCATCCATAACAGTCGCTGGCGATTGCGCAGGCACGAGGCCTGGGTGGAAATCCAAAGCCAGTTCCGTGCCAAGCATGCGCAAACGATAAGCGCCCGGTCGTATATCCAGCGGTGCCAGCAATGCACCGGACAACACGACCTGCCCGGCGTCCACGGGATAACCGTCCGCCAACAGACGCCGCACCAGCCAGCACAGGTTGAACAGAGGGTTGTCTTCGCGCGTCTGGGTATCACCGCTGCCGAGCAATGCGCCGTCATGCTCCAGGCGATACTCCACGCACGCATGCCGCACCGCATCGAACGACACGCGCGGCCCGACACAGTAAAGCCCTGCGGCGGCGTTATCGGCCAGGAACGTACCCAGCCCGAAAGCCCAGCCCTGCCAGCGGCAGTCGGCGATTTCGAAGGCCGGGGCCACCTCGGCAATTGCCGCCAGAATCTCCTCGTCAGGGTAATCGCCTGGCGCCAGGGGCCGCCCGAACACCAGCGCCAGTTCAACCTCAAGCTTGGGCTGGATCAGCCGCTCGAACGACACCGCGCTGCCCGGCTCGACCGCCATGGCCGACGTGAGCGCGCCATACACCGGTTCGTCGAGGCCAAAACGCGCCTGCGCCGCCCGGCCGGCAAAGGCCACCTTCCAACCACTCAGGCGCTCGCCACCTGCCAGACGCTGGGCCAAGCCCTGGCGCAACAGGGAGTAACCTTGCTGCTTGTCCAGTGCCTCGGGCGGCAACGGTGCGATGGCCCGGGCGCTATGCCCGGCCTCGTGCAGTTGGTCGAGCAACTCGTCAGCGCCACTCATGACAGTTGCTCCGCCAGCTTGCGCAGCACGCCGTCAAGCCGCTCAGGCGTGGTGATGGCGGCGACGAAGCGGTCCGGACGCACCACGACGATGCAGTCGCGCACCTTGGAGAACCATTCGCCCAGGCGGTTATCCACATCCTCCACACTCAAGGCATCATTGGCTTTCAACGGCTGGTTCCGCCCGACGCCGCTGCGCGAACGATTGACCTGGATGAAACGTGTATCCCAGCGCGTCCAATACTCGGCCATCGCCTCACTGAGATGCTCACGCGGGTTCACGCGATACCCCAGCACGGCATAACCATTGCCGAGCACCTCGTCCAGGCGCCGCCGCTGGCCCTGGTCGTCTTCGATGTTCGGCTGGATGAACAACTGCCCGACCAGATCGTCCTCTCGCAACTCGGCCCGCTCGTGATAAACCAAGCCCTTGGTGATGGTGGCCTTGGGTTTGAACTTGAATTCCAGCAAGTGCGAGCGCAGGTTATCCACGCTGTTCACCGCCTGGAACAGCCAGTCGCGCACGCCAGCCATCAGCGGGTTAGTCAAGCCGAGTACCGCCCCCATGTTGTCGGCCAGAGCCACGAGTTCGGTCGCGTGACCACGCCGCTCCTGGTCGTAGGTAGCGAGGATCGACGGCGCCGCGCGGCCCTGGATGATCGCTGCCAGTTTCCAGGCCACGTTGGCCACGTCGCGCAGGCCCGAGTTGAGACCCTGCCCGGCCCACGGCGGGGAGATATGCGCGGCGTCGCCCACCAGTGCCACACGCCCTTCGACAAAGCGCGCCGCGACCCGCGAGTGGTGGGTATAGGCACGAATACGGATGATGTTGAGGTTGTTCACGGCATCGCCGATATGCCCGTGGATCAGTTTGCGAATCGTCGCCTCTTCGCACATTTTCGCTTCGTCCTCGCCCTCCATCAGCATGAATTCCCAGCGTCGCTGCTGGTAAGGCAGGTAGATGCACACGAAGGGCCGCTGCGGGTCGGCATGCAGCGCTGTGTAGGGCGCATCAAGTGTGTCGTTGGCGGTGTCGACCACCACCCATTTGCGCGGATGGGTCAGCCCAAGCAGTTCGATGCCGAGCTTTTTGCGCACGGTGGAGCGTCCGCCGTCGGCACCGATCACATAGTCGGCCTGAAGCTGGTAGATCTCGCCTTCGGCATCGCGCACCTGCAGGGTCACACCCTCGGAATCCTGCTCGAGTTCCAGCAATTCGTGGCCCTGACGCAGCTCAACGCTGGCATGCTGGCCGAGGTGTTCACGCAGGGTACCTTCGAGCAACTGCTGCATGAAGATATTGCGCATCGGCCAGCCGTACTGCGCGGCACTCGGCTTGACCTCGGCGAAACACACACCGCGTGCGTTGTAATAGCGCAGCGGCACGTCACAGATCATGTCGCGCACCGCCAGCTCGGCGATGCCGATTCCCTGCAGCACACGCAACGCCTCATCGTCCATGCCCACTGCACGAGGATAAGGCAGGATGCCGTCGGCCAGCTCAAGGACGACGCAGTCGACACCGTACATTCCCATATAGTGCGCGGCCGTAATGCCGTTGGGGCCACCGCCCACAATGACAACTTGGGTCTTCTCCTGCTTCATCGCTATTCACCGCTTTTTTTGTTGTGGTTTGGGTCCAGCACCGCTTGATCCTGCGCGCTTATCAGTGCAGACCGTCAAGGCCCTTTACGTCTTCGGCTTTGAGCCCGCCCAACCGCGCATGCAGGCGTCCGCGCGTGGCGAAGGCCCAGATCACGACGATCTCATCCGGCGAAGGGCCGTCGCCGAAGGTCACCGAGAAACTGTCGTAGTGCGAGCGCACGTACAGGGCGTCCTTGTGCGCCAGCGGCACGTCGATGGTCGAGCCTGGGCCACCCCGCTTGCCGGTGGAGGGCACCCACGACTTGCCACCGCCCAGGGCGACGCGGATCGGATCGGCGGCCGGGTTGGTCAGGAACGCATTGCCGTGCTCGTACTCGCCTGCGCTGCCCACCAGGATGGCCTTGCCGTAACTTTCAATCTGACGCGAACCGGCCAGGGCCTGGATGCGCCGGCCGAACTCTTCACCCAGCAGCGGCGACGGCTCGATCAATTGCGAAAGGTCTTCACTGTAACGGCCGGCATACGGGTTGGCGATCACTGCAGCGACGGCGTATTTGAACACCGGCTCGCCATCGGCCAACTGGCCGGTTTCATTGGCCAGGGTCTCTTCAACGAAGCTGTACCATTTGCGGATGTGATAGCTGGCGAAATTTGCGGTTTTCATCGGGGCTGCCTCTGTTCAAAGGGGGTCGAGTGGGTCAAGCGTGATGTTGCGACTCGGCGCTCCGGCGGCCTTGAACCGGGCCTTACCGCACGCATCGTCATGCTCGGTTTCGAGAAAAAACTCCATGCGATTGCAATCGGGATCGTTGAAATACAGGCCGTTGCCGATTTCATGATCGGTAATTTTCACCACCTCCACTCCCTTCTTCAGCAACATGCCGTAGAGCTGGCGCAAGGTGGTCATGTCACCGGCGATTTCCAATCCGTAGTGCTGCAGCCCCAGCCCGCCCTGGTGGGCCCCGGGTTCTGCGCGAATCAACGCGATGTCGTGATGCTTGGTGCCAAACGCCATCATCACCCAGCTCTCGCCACGGGCACTTTCGTGCATGCCCAGAATGTCGGCATACCAGCGCGCCGACACATCAGGATCACTCACCCAGAGCGATAAGTGAGTTCGAAGGATTTCGACTTTCATCACTGTTTACCTCAGTTTTTCTTGACGATGGATTGATGCCCGGCCTTGATTTGCGCCACGGCAGGCGTCCATAGCACGTCGGCGATCTCGCTGAATTCGCGCCAGTGCTTCTGCCAGCCATCACCGCCGTTGTCGGATGTAAACAAGTGCCCATACTTGGTGCCCGCCACCATCTGGCGCGGGTTGGCCGGGTTGAAGGCAATGGCCCAGACGCAGGAATTGGGCTGCTGCGGTAACGGCAGCACGTTCCAGCTGAGGGCGGCATCATGGGAGACGAGGATCTTGCTGGTGGTGCCCGGCGTACCATCGGAAATGCTCAGGTACAGCTCGTCTTGAGTGCCCAGCGGCGCATTCATGGCACGCAGGTAGTACAGGCCGAAGGCTTCGCGACCGATAATGCCGGTCCAGGTCAGACCCTCGTCCAGGCTGCGGTAGACCGCATTCACGCAAACCACCACGATGACTTTCTTGCCGTGATTGGGCAGTACCACAATGTTGTGGATGTCCGAGTTGTAGTCCCACAGCAGTCGGTCATCGACGCGGGTCCAACTGTCGCCGCCATCGCGCGAATGGAACAGGCCACCCTCTTCCAGGCCAAACCACAGCTGATTGCGGTCGGTGGGGTCATAGGCGAAGGCCAGCAGGCGTGGGCGGCTGACACCGTCGCAGAACTCTGGAATCTCAACCGGGGCACGGTCCCAGCTCAGGCCGGCGTCGAGGGTGCGCCATAACACGGCGCGCGATGGCGCACCGGTGCCAACAAAAATCCGTTTGGCGTCCTGCGGGTCGACGGCGACTTTCCACACCGTCTCGCCGTTGAACGGCGAATCGACGCGCTGCCAATGGCCACCGGTGTCGCGGCTGATGCACAAGCCCACGTCCGTGCCGGCGTAGATCACTTCGGGTGCGTCGGGATGCACGCTCAGGGATCGGGTGATCGCATCGAACTCCAGGTCCTGCCCCAGGCCCAGGCGATGCCAGGTCTTGCCATCGTCGGCGCTGCGGATCACCGCTTGCCCGACGGTGGCGACCAGAAGGGTTCCATTACTCATCTGTGATACTCCTCAGATATAGATGCCACGGGTCAAACCGCCGTCGATGCCGATGGATTCACCGGTCACCGCAGCAGCTTTCGGCGACGCCAGGAAGCCAATCAGCCAGCCCATTTCAATCGGTGCGAGGGTGCGGCGAATCGGCGTCGCGTCGATGTAGGCCTGCTCGACCTGCTCGGCGGTCTTGCCCTGCTTGACTGCTTCGCGCTCGTACAACTCCTGGATATGCGGGGTATCGACGACGCCGGGGTGAATCAGGTTGACCGTGATGCCCGAAGGGCCGAGCTGGTCGGACAGGGTCTTGGTCATGTGGGCGATGGCCAGGTTGCGCATGCCCGAGAGCACTTTGCTGCTGCGCCCGGTGAGGCCGCCGATGTTGATGATGCGCCCGAAGCCGCCCGCCTTCATGTGCGGGGTCACGGCCTTGGCGCACCGGAAGTAGCCGATCACCTTGGTGTTGAGGTCCGACAGCAGTTCATCGTCGCCGGCGTGTTCGATGTCATTGCGCACCACACCCGACGGCGCTGCGGCACCGTTGACCAGGATGTCGATGCGGCCGAAATGCTTGTGCGCCGCCTCGACCATCTCCGACACGGCCTTCATGTCATTGGTGTCACAGAACAGCGGCAGTACTTCATTGCCGGTCTGTGCAGTGATCTCTTCGGCCGCCAGTTGCAGGAACGCCATGCGCCGCGCGCAGATCACCACCTTGCAGCCTTCCTCGGAGAGAAAACGTGCGACTTCCTTGCCGATGCCCATACCGCCACCGGTGACAATGGCCACGCGGCCTTTCAATTCCAGATCCATAGCAATTACCTCTTGTGATTATTCAGTTCAGGCCAGATCGACAAACACGCTTTTGGTCTCGGTGTAGGCATCGATCACGTTTTTACCCATCTCCCGGCCCCAGCCGGATTGTTTGTAGCCACCGAACGGTGAAGAGGGATCGACCACGTTCCAGCAGTTGATCCAGACCGAGCCAGCCTTGAGCTGTGCAGCCACGCGGTGCGCCGAGCGCAAGTCGCGGGTCCACAGGCCAGCAGCGAGGCCATACGGCGAATCGTTGGCGCGCAGCACCAGTTCATCGATTTCGGTCCAGCTCATGACGGTCAGTACCGGGCCGAAGATTTCTTCTCGGGCCACACAGGCGCGCTCGGCACGGTCGAGGAACACGCTCGGTTGAATGAAATGCCCATGCTCGAGGTGTTCGGGACGGCCGCCGCCGCAGATCAGTTCGGCGCCCTCCTCCTGGCCCCGCTGCAGGTAACCCTTGACGGTCTTCAACTGCCGCGCGGACACCAACGGCCCCATGCTGTTGGCCGGGTCCAGGCCATTGCCCAGGACATAGGCGGCAGCGTGGCGCTGCAGTTCTTCGAGCACCTGGTCGAGCACACTGGCGTGGACATACAGGCGCGAGCCCGCCGTGCATACCTGGCCCTGGTTGTAGAAAATCCCATCGGCGGCCCCCTTGGCGGCGCGCGCAATGTCGGCATCGGGCAGGATGATGTTCGGCGACTTGCCGCCCAGCTCCAGCGAGACCTTTTTCATGTTGCTGGTGGCCGCCTGGGCGATCAGCCGCCCGACTTGGGTCGAGCCGGTAAAGGCGATCTTGTCCACATCGGGGTGCTGTGCCAATGGTGCGCCAGTTTCGGCGCCCAGGCCTGTGATCAGGTTGACCACGCCGGCGGGGAAGCCTGCAGCCTCGATCAGTTGCACCAGGCGGATCGCGATCAGCGGCGTTTGTTCGGCGGGCTTAAGCACCGCCACGCAACCGGTGGCCAACGCGGGGCCGAGCTTCCAAACGCACATGGTCAACGGGAAGTTCCACGGCACGATCAGCGCGCAGACCCCCACCGGTTCGCGCAGCGTGTAGTTGAGCATCGGCGCGCCGCTGGCCGGCGATACGGGCAGCGTGCTGCCTTCGATCTTGGTGGGCCAGCCGGCAAAGTAGCGAATGATGTTCGCCGCGCTGGCCGCTTCACCGCGCGCGTTGGCGATAGGCTTGCCGTTCTCCAGCGTGATCAGTTGCGCGAGTTCCTCGCGGTGCTGGTCCAACAGATCGGCCAGGCGAAACAGCAACAGGCCGCGCTGCGCCGGTGACTGCAAGGCCCAGGTGCCGGTAAAGGCTGCGCGCGCGGCCGCAACGGCCGCATTCACATCACGCTCATCGCCTTGGGCGACTTCGGTCAGGGTCTGTTCGGTGGCCGGGTTTTCCACGGCAAAGCGACGACCGCTGGCGGCGTCCTGCCAGGTGCCGCCGATAAACAGGCGGCCTGGCTGGGCCAGGAACGCCTGGACGGCAGGTAATAATTCGGGCTGATACATAATCGACTCCTTCACAGCGCCATTTCGATCAGGCAAGGACCACGGTCGGCCTTGGCATTGGCCAGCGCGCGTTGCAGTTCGGCATTGGTCTGTACCGTGCAGGCCGGTACCCCGTAGCCTTTGGCCAAGGCCTTCCAGTCAATACGCGGGCTGTCGAGCACGGTCAGGCGCAGGGCTTGCGGGTCCATTTCGGTCATGCCGAAACGGCGCAGCTCGTTCTGCAAAATCGCGTAGCGATGGTTGGCGGCAATCAGGATCACCACCGGCAACTGCTCGCGGGCGATGCTCCACAGGGTTTGAATGGTGTACTGGGCGCTGCCGTCCGATTGCAGGCAGAACACGCTATTGCCGCGTTCCGCCAAGGCGGCACCGAACCCCACCGGAATCCCCTGGCCAATCGCGCCACCGGTATTGGTCAATACCCGATGCCGAGCGGCGCGGGCGGAGGCGGTAAAAAAGGGATAGCCGCAGGTGCCGCCCTCAACCGAGACGATGCTGTCTTCGGGCAGTGACGCGGCCAGCACTTGGCCGATGGATTGCGGCGTCAGCTCGGCATGGCCGGGCGGTAGTTCGATACCCTGCGGGGTCGGCACATAGGCCGGTGCATTCAGGGCATCGGCCAACGCCGCCAGCGCGCCGGCGACATCGTCACCGACTTCTGCCAGCGTCAGCAGACGTTCACGTTCTGCGAGGCGCGACGGGATGCCTTCGTAGCCAAAGTAGCTAATGGGCTCGGGCACGCCAGCACAAATGACCAGGTCGTACTGCTCAAGAATTTCAATCGCCACTTCCGGGAAATACGGCAGGCGATCCAGGTCCGGCAAGCCACCGCCACGGTAGCTCAGGCGCGGAAAGGTCTCGGCAAACAGGCGCACGCCGGGCAGTTGCGCCAGGCGCCCCGCTGCTTCCAGGCCCGCGACCGACAAGCCCTCATCGCCGACGATAAACACCAGCCGCTGACCATCACGCAGTGCCTGCGCCACGGTTTCTACCCGGTCACCGGCAAACCGGCGAACCGGCGCGCGCAACGGGGCGAATACACCGTTGTGCGTCACCGCGTGGGCTTGCAGGTCCATAGGCAGGATCAAACTGGCGATCTGGCCTTTGGCCTGCCACGCCGCACGCACGGCTTCCTGCAAGTCTTCACCGATACCCGCCGCCGTGCGCGAGGTACGCACCCAACCAGAAACGGTGCCGGCTAAGGCCTGGATGTCGCTGGCCAAGGGCGGATCGTAGTTGACATGCCAGGAGGCGTGATCGCCGATGACGTTGACGATCGGCGTATTGGCCCGACGCGCGTTATGCAGGTTGGCGATGCCATTGGCAAAGCCCGGGCCCAAGTGAGTCAGGGTCATTGCCGGCTTGCCGGCGATGCGGCCATAGCCGTCAGCGGCGCCGGTGCAGACCCCTTCGAACAGCGACAACACCGGCTTGAGAGCAGGTGCGCTGGCCATGGCCGCCACCAGCGGAATCTCGGTGGTGCCCGGGTTGGCAAAGCAGTACTCGATACCGCTTGCCGCTGCCGCATTCACTATCAGTTGCGCGCCATTCATTGTCAGCCCTCTCGCTTGAGCGTTTTATTTGTTGAGATTTATCACACAATATAGAGAGCCAGACAAGCATTTTATGAATTAAATCTCTTAATCTGAGATTTAAGTGAATTTATAATCTGAAAAGATTAGCCTGTCGACCTGCAGGGTCGGGTTTGCTCGAGAATGCGGTTTGTCAGTAACTTCCATCACTGGCCCACCGCTTTCACGAGCAAGACCGCTCCCACATTGGATCTGCGCTGTTTTCGCCTATAGTGCTTACCCGCATGCCATCCCTTCTCTAGGAACGAAATGAGCAGCCTGAGTAAATTGCTGAATGTCCTGGACCTGTTCGGTCCGGCGACGTTGAAGATCGACCCGGACACCATCGCCGAGCGCATGGGCCTGTCGCGCGCCACCGCGTATCGCTATGTCAAGGAATTGTGCGACGCCGGCCTGCTGACCCGCGTGGACGCCGGCCACTACGGCCTGGGGCCGCGCGTGATCGAGCTGGACTGGATGATGCGCCAGTACGACCCCATCCTTCTGGCGGGGCGCGAGCTGATGCACGAGCTGTCGGCGCAGACCGGCCTGGCGGTGTTCGCCAGCGTCTTCTACGACGGACGCATCATCAACACCTACATTGCCGAACCCACCGACACGTATCACTTCTCCTTCGGGCGCGGGCATCCGCTGCCCTTTTTTCGCGGCGCGCAGTCCAAGGTATTGATCGCTTTCCAGAAAGGTCGACGCCTGCAGCGTCTGTTCGAAGAGCATATGGCCAGCGACCCGGAAAGCCCGTACGACTGGGCCAGCTTTGCCAAGGCCACAAAGAAGATTCGCAAGGATGGGTACTGCATGACCCATGATGAACTCAACCTCGGCCTGACCGGCATCGCCGCGCCCATCATCCAGCCGGATATCGACGAGGTGATCGGCAGCCTGTCCGCCGTCGGCAGCACCCAGAGCTTCAAGCTGCTGCGCCAGGAAACCGTGATTGAAATGGTCATGGACACCACCCGCCGGATTGCCGAGAACCTGCGCAATCCGCCGGGCGCCGCCGCATCCTGAGGTTCAGGCGCGGCGGCTGCGGTGGGCTAGAACGGCACGGCGATGGTCAACTGGCTGTAAACGTTGGTGCCGTTGCCGGCGACCTGGTTGCCGCCCGTGGTGGCGTCCTGCTTGGGCTTGTAGAGGCCGATCAGCGGCGTGACGATCAGGTGCGGGTTGACGGCCCACTCGGCGTATACATCCAGCTCCCGAGCATTGAGGTTCAGCGCATTGCTCTTGCGCACGGTGTCGAAGTCGAAGTACAGCGCACCCAGGGTCAGGTTTTCCAGAGGCGTGGCCTTGAGGGCCACGTGCTGGATGCTGGTGTTGCTGTTGAACGGCCCGGCATAGTTGCCCGCGACTTCGCCCTGCAGCCAGGTGCCATAGCCAGTGCTCAAGCCGGTGAACAGCGAATCCCACTGCTGTGAGTAGCGGGTGTAGCGGTAGCTGACCTTTGGCGTCCAAGCGACATCGGCAAAGGTGTAGCCGGCTTCGCCGTACCAGGCTTTTTCGGGACCGGTGTCCTTGTCCTGCCAGGCATATTCGAACGCCAGGCTGACATTCGGCAGACCTGCGTCGCCTTCGCCGCGCACGCTGTAGACATTCATGCCCTTGCGCTGGCGCTGAAAATCACTGGCCCAGCGTTCGTTCACATCGATGCCGTGCACCCAGGTCAAGCCCAGTGTGCCCGGCTTGGTGGTGTAATCCAGGGTACCGGCGGCCACTTCGGTTTCAGCCTGGGCGCGGTTATCGGACTTGAGCCACAACAGGCTGCCGTGCAGACCATCCTTGCCGCCCAGCCGCAGGAACGCGGTTTGATCGAAGGCGTGCCGCGCGGCCAGGTAATACGCACCGCCACGATTCATCGTGCCATTGGCCGGCCCCTTGCCCAGGTTCGGACCGTCGTCGTTGATCAGGAAGCCACTGCCGAGCTTGACCACCTGGCGACCGCCGGAAATGTCCACGCCGTCCTTGCCCAAGGCCGGAAACAGGTCGCCGGAGCGCCAGCCCAGGTACGCATCTTCGATTTTGGTGGTGCGTTCGCTGCCCAGGGTATTGCCGGCCGGGTCGCCGTCACCCCAAGTCGCGGAACTGACCAGCGCGAAGGCGCCATAGGCGGTGCCATTGCCGGCCAGGGACTGGTCGCCGCTCAAGCCATACTTGATGAAACCTTCGCGCCAGGTCGAACCGCCCGGCGTGCCGTCATAGTTCTTGCGGCTGTTGAACATGCCGAACACGGCGGTCATGTCGGCATTCAGATGCCGGCTCTCATCGCTGTACAACTCATAGGCCTGGGCCTGGCTGATGGCGCAAAGCGTCAACGTACAGGCCAACGTACCGCTGAGAAATGACGTGGAGGGATACCGCATGATCGAAGCTCCTTGGGTGCGCCTTTTGAGAGGCTGTCTTAGTTGTTGAGGCGTTATTCGGCTGCGCGCTTGTTGACGAACAGCAACTGTTGGCCGGTAAATTCCAGCAACCCTTCCAGGCCGAACTCGACGCCGAAGCCGGACATCTTGCTGCCGCCGAACGGCGTGTTCGGCTGAATGCGCGCGTGGCAGTTGACCCAGGCCACGCCACTCTCCAGACGGCTGGCCAATGCCTGCGCCTGCTCAACGTCCGGGCCCCAGACAGAACCGCCCAGGCCCATGTCGCCGGCATTGGCGCGGCGCAGCACATCCTCGACATCCTGATAAGCGATCAGAGGCAATACCGGCCCGAACTGTTCCTCATCGACCAGACGCTGGCCATCGGTCACATCCGCCACCAGCGTGGGCGGGTAGAAGAACCCAGGGCGATCCAGGCGTGCGCCGCCACACAGCACCCGCGCACCGTGTGCCCGCGCGTCGGCAATCAGGGCGTCCACCAGTTGCAGTTGATCAAGGTTCTGCACCGGGCCGAAGTTGACGCCGGGCTCCAGGCCATCACCGACCACCTGGCGCTCGGCAATCCGCGTCAGGGCCTCGGCAAACGCCTGGTACTGGGATTCGTGAATGTACAAGCGCTTGAGTGCGGCGCAGGTCTGGCCCATGTTGAGGAAGGCGGCCTGGAAGATCTCTTCGGCCACCTCCTCCACCGACGTACCCGGCAATACAATCGCCGCGTCGTTGCCGCCCAGTTCCAGGGTAAGGCGCTTGAGGTTGGTGGCGGCCCCGCGCATCACGCTTTGGCCGGTGGCGGTGGAGCCGGTGAACACAATCTTCTGGATCCCCGGGTGCGACGTGATCGCGCTGCCGAAACCCTGCTCGCCGGTCACGCAGTTGATCACACCGTGTGGCACATGGCGCCCGATAATTTCGACCAGGCGCAACGTGCTAAGCGGCGTCAGGCTCGATGGCTTGCTGATCACGCAGTTACCCGCGCGCAGCGCCGGCATGATGTGCCACACGGCGATCATGAAAGGCCAGTTCCACGGCGTGATGGACGCCACCACCCCCAAGGGCTTGCGGTGCAGTTCGATGCGCTGGGTCGGGGTTTCTTCCACCAGTTCCACGGCGATCTCCTGCCCGGCGGCGTAGCGGGTCCAGGCGGCGGCGCCCATGACTTCGGAAAACGCCAGCTCAAGCGGTTTTCCTTGCTCCTGCACGATCAGCCGGGCCAGTGCATCAGCGTCCTTTTCGATCGCATCGGCAATCGCATTGAGGTGCTCACAGCGCTGCCCATGGGTACTGTGGCGCCAGGTCTTGAAAGCGGCCTGAGCGGCGGCCACCGCCTCGTCCAACTGGGACAGCGAGCCGGCCGGGCATTGGGCGAATGCGGCGCCGGTGGCCGGATTGATCACGTCAAACTGGCCGTTTTCACCGGCAACCGAAACGCCGTTGATGAGCATCTTGTAATGGTGCATATGCAATTTCCTTTAACGCAGACGAGCCCTGCCGCACAACGGCAGTGAACAATTCACAGGAGAGAGGTTTCGAACCAGGCCTTAGAGTTTGTGACTGCCCAGGGCCAGGAACCGCTGCGGCGACACCTTGCGCAGGCGCGCGGCGAGATACAGGCCGCCCAGCAGGGCTGCGGGAATCACCGCGCACAAGCTGTAGGACAAGAGCTGGCTGGCCCCCGTCAGCACATCGAAATGCGCCACCGCCAGTACGAGCACGCTCAGCAATGCCAGGCACGACACCACCGGCAGAATGCGCCCTCGCAGCAGGCCGACTTTGAGTTCGGGGTGCCGATGGAAATACACGCAGATTGCGATCGAGGTCATCGCCATCAGCAGGATCACGCACAGGGTTGCCAGGTTGGAGAACCAGGCGAACAGTTGCAGGATCGGGTCGGCGTCCATCGCGGCGAAGATCAATACCACCACGGCCGCGATCAGGCTCTGCAAAGCAGACCCCATGTGCGGGCTCTGGTGCACGCGGTGGGTGGTGCCCAGCACGCTGTGCAGCAAGCCGTCACGGCCGATGGCGTAGAAGTAGCGCGCTGCGGCGTTATGGAACGCCAACAGCCCGGCGTAGATGCTGACCATGAATAGCACGCGGATGACCAGGGTCAGGTGCGGGCCGACGAAGTGATCGGACATGCCGTAGATAAAGGTGGTGGGGTCTTGCATGGCTTGCAGCATCGGCACGATCTTGTCTGCGCCCACTCCCACGACCATCGACCATACCGACAGCGCATAGAACCCACCGATCAGCAACACCGAACTGTAGGTCGCGATTGGGATGGTGCGCTTCGGGTCTTTCGCTTCTTCACCGTAGATAGTGGTGGCCTCGAAGCCGATGAAGGCGGCGAAACAGAACAGCAGACCAATGGACGGAGTGCCGCTGAACACATGCTGACTGGTAAATGAGTCAAGATTGACTCCGCTGTCACCCCCGGTTTTCAGAATGGCAAAGTCGAGGATCAGGATCGCCAGGTATTCGGCGATCACCACCAACGACAATACCCGCGCCGAGAGGTCGATATTGCGATAGCCGAGAAATGCAATGCTGGCCATCGCCATCAGCGAATAGGACCACCAAGGCAATATCACGCCCGCCATGCTCTCCATGGTACCGGCGACCACACCACCGAACATGCCATACAGGGCGATCTGCAAGATGTTGTAGGCGAACATCGCCAGCACTGCCGCCGAGCCGCCGGCCAGGCCGCCCAGGCCACGGGAGGTGAAGGCGTAGAAACCGCCGGCGTTGGTGACGTGGCGGGACATGGTGGTGTAACCCACCGAGAATGCCAACAGCACCAGCAATGCCAGCAGCAGTAACGCTGGGGTGCCGGCACCGTTGCCCAGCATGATGCCGATCGGGAACCCACCGGCAATCACACTGAGCGGACTTGCCGCCGAAATCACAAAGAAGATGATGAAGCCGACACCCAGGGCGCCACGCTTGAGCTCTGTAGAGCTGTTGACCGGCATAGTTACACTCATGTTCTTGACCTTATTGTATGAGGCAGTCGCTGTGGGGTGGCCCCGATCCAGCCGCTATCGGTGCCGGGTAGCGCTTTTATTCTTGAGGTTGCACGCTGGATTCGATCCTATGCCCGCCCACGCAACCCTCGCTATCCCAAATCGGTAACATCGCGGTCAGCGCCCCAAAACAGGTCAGGGCCGACTTATTCCCCCGCCGATTTGGGATAACGGCGCGGGTGTGCGCTCGTGCATGCTAGGTTCACCCGTCCTATGCCTGGCTGACCTGAAGTTGCCGGCGTTGGCCATTCAATTATCGAGCCCACACTATGCCCTCCAAGCACCGCTGGCTGATCCTTGCCATTATTTCCAGCGCATTGCTGCTCATCGTCATTGATATGACCGTGCTGTACACCGCCTTGCCCACCCTGACCCGCGAGCTCGGCGCCACGGCCTCGCAAAAGCTCTGGATTATCAATATCTACGCGCTGATCGCCGCCGGCCTGCTGCTGGGCATGGGCACGCTCGGTGATCGCCTGGGGCACAAACGGCTGTTCCTCGGCGGGTTGAGTGTGTTCGGCCTGTTCTCGCTCATCGCTGCATTCTCGCCCTCGGCCAATGTATTGATCGGCGCCCGTGGTGGCCTGGCCGTCGGCGCGGCAATGATGATGCCCGCCACCCTGGCCCTGATCCGGCTGACGTTCAGCGACGAGCGCGAACAGGCCATGGCATTTGGTATCTGGGCGTCGGTGGCCTCCGGCGGTGCGGCGCTCGGTCCGGTCGTGGGCGGCTTGTTGCTGGAGCATTTCTGGTGGGGCTCGGTGTTTCTGATCAACGTTCCGATTGTGCTGGCGGCGCTGCTGTTCGGGGCGATGCTGATCCACGCTCATCCGGGCAATGCCCAGCGGCACTGGGATTGGCTGGGGTCGCTGCAGGTCATGATCGCGTTGATCAGCCTGGCCTATGCCGTCAAGGAACTCGGCAAACGGTCGCCCTCCTTCGCGGCCATACTGGTGGCGCTACTGCTGGGGGCGTTGTTCATGACACTGTTCATTCGACGTCAGCGCCGCGTCGCGCAGCCAATGCTGGAGTTGTCGCTGTTCGGCATGCCGCTGTTCAGAAATGCCGTGATTGCGGCGCTCGCCTCAGCCGCCGCGTTTATCGGCATGGAGCTAGTGTTCAGCCAGCGCCTGCAATTGGTGTTGGGGATGTCCCCCCTGCAGGCGGCCCTGTTTATCCTGCCGCTGCCACTGGGTTCCTTCGTTGGCGGGCCACTGGCCGGCTACTACCTGTCACGCCTGGGCAATCGACGCATGTTGTTCTGGACCCTGCTGCTCTCGGCCACCGGCATGCTGGCGTACGTGTTGCTGTGCAACGCGGCGGTACCGCTGCAGGTTGCCAGCCTTGCGCTACTGGGCATGGCCATGGGCGCGGCGCTGACGGCAGCTTCCAGCACCATCATGCTCAGCGTCCCCACCGATAAGGCCGGCATGGCCGCGTCTATCGAGGAGGTTTCCTTCGAGCTGGGCGGTGCCGCCGGGGTGACGCTGGCAGGCAGCCTGTTGTCGGCGATTTATGCCGGGTGTGTCAGCCTGACGATCCCGCCGCGGCTGGGCCTGAACCCCTTTACGTTCGAGAGCCTGGACGACGCGCTGCTGGTCTCTGCAACGTTATCGACCGATGACGCGGCGCTGCTGACGGGGCTGGCACGTTCGGCGTTCGATGCCGGCTTCGTGGCGGTGCTCGCGGTGCTGACAGCCCTGTTGTTGGTTGCGGCGCTGCTGGTCAAGTTCAGCGGGCAGACGGCCGTCATAGCGCGATAACGAGAGAATTACCGAACCGGCCTCCCTAACACCCGAGACCGGCCGATATACGACATACCCAATAAGAAGTCAGTGGCCCGGGCCAACTGATGGTCAACAAGCATGCTGTTCACCTGCGAGATACTCCGATGCTCGACGCCCTCTCCATCCGTTTGAAAATCATCCTGCTTTCCGGCCTGTGCCTTCTGGGCGTAATCGGTCTGATCGTCAGCCTGAACCTCTATCAGAGTAACCAGAACAACCGGTTGATCAGTACGTCCAGCAGCAAGATGCTCACCGAGAGCGGCGAGACCCTGCTGCTGGCCAAGGCCGCCGAGCAGACGGGTAACCTGCAGCGGATCTTCGGCAACAGCCTGCTGCTCATTACCGCCCTGTCCGACCAGGCAGCACATTTGCGTAACATGGCCGCGCAGCGCGGCTTGCCGGCCGCGACGTTGCGTGAGGAGCTGAACCAGAGTCTCAAGGCAACCTTCGAGCGCAATCCGCAGATACTCGGGCTGTGGCTGGTTTTCGAGCCGAATGCGCTGGAGGGTCAAGACAGCGCATTCGCCAACGACGCCGAGCGCGCCTCCAACGAAACCGGCCGCTTTGCCAGTGCCTGGAACCGGGGCGCTGGCGAGTCGGTGAACATACTGATTCCCGAAAGCGATTTGCAGAAGACCGAGCTCAGCATCAGCGGCACCCCCTACAACAGTTGGTACACCTGCCCGCGAGACACACGGCGCACCTGCCTGATGGCGCCCTATGCCGACACCCAGGCCGGGCAGGTACAACTGATGACCACGCTGTCGATACCGTTGATTGCCGATGGCAAGGTGATCGGCGCCCTCGGCGTGGATCTCGCACTCGGCGCCCTGCAAGCGGCCGCAAACGATGCCCAGCGCATGCTGTTCAACGGCTCGGGAAGCATGCTGATCGTGTCCGACAGCGGCGTGCTCGCGGCCTACAGTAAGGATGTCGCCCAGGTTGCCAAGCCGCTCAACGTCGCATTGGGCGAGGAAAGCAAGGCGATACTTGCGGCATTGACGCAAAAAAAACCGCTGGTACTGGCCCAGAATGATTTGATCCGCGCTGTCTACCCCGTCGCACCAATCCCCGACGCGCCAGCTTGGGGGGTGGTCATTGATTTGCCCAAACAAGTCTTGCTGGCCGACTCGGTAGCGCTTCAGACCGTGCTTGACCAGACCCAAACCCGCGACACGCTGGAGTCATTGCTGGTGGCCATCGGCTCCGGGCTGTTGGGCCTGCTGCTCATTTGGTTCACTGCCTCCGGGGTGACGCGCCCGATCAACAGTGTCGCGCAGATGCTCAAGGCAATTGCCAGTGGCGACGGCGACCTGACCCAACGCCTGCACTACCGCAAGAAAGATGAACTGGGCGAACTGGTGAACGGGTTCAACCGTTTCCTCGACAAACTGCAGCCGACTGTGGCGCAGATCAAGCAGAGCATTACCGATGCGCGCGGCACCGCCGACCAGTCTTCGGAAATTGCGCGGCTGACCAGTGAAGGGATGCAGGTGCAATTTCGCGAGATCGATCAACTGGCAACCGCCTCCAACGAAATGAGCGCCACCGCCCATGAAGTCGCCCGCAGCGCCTCGAATGCCGCCCAGGCAGCACGCGGTGCCGACCAGGCGTCCAGGGATGGCATCACCCTTATCGAGCGCAGCACCCAGGACATCAATGCGTTGGCCCGCGAGGTCAGCAAGGCCGTGACGGAAGTCGAAGCCCTGGCGGTCAACAGCGAGCAGATCGGTTCGGTGCTGGAAGTGATCCGCAGCATTGCCGAGCAAACCAACCTGCTGGCACTCAACGCTGCGATCGAAGCGGCGCGTGCCGGGGAAAGCGGCCGGGGTTTTGCGGTGGTGGCCGATGAAGTCCGCAACCTGGCCAAGCGCACCCAGGATTCCGTCGAGGAAATCCGCATGGTCATCGAACGCATCCAAACCGGCACGCGGGGCGTGGTGGCGACCATGCATTCCAGCCAGACGCTCGCCCAGGACAACGCCGGGCAGATTCATCAGGCCGTGCAGGCGCTTGGCAAGATCAGCGACGCGGTAACGGTGATCAGCGACATGAACCTGCAGATTGCAAGCGCGGCGGAGGAGCAAAGTGCGGTGGCCGAAGAGGTCAATCGCAACGTCTCGACCATCCGTGGCGTGACCGAGACCCTGACGGAACAGGCCGCCGAGTCGGCGCAGATCAGCAGTCAGCTCAACGCGCGGGCCAATCAACAGATGAAGCTGATGGATCAGTTCCGCGTGTAACACACGGCGGTATGGCGGCGCGTGATGTCTGGGACGGTAATTCGGCGAACAGCGCATGGTACTCAGCCGCAAAATGGCTGAGGTGGTAGAACCCCCACTGGGCCGCGGCATCGCCAATCGAGAGATGCGCGGCCTGGGTGGACATCAAGGTGCGGCGTACGCCATTGAGCCGCACACAGCGAAGGTAGTTCAGCGGCGTGGTCTCGGCCACGGCGCGAAAGCTGTTCTGCACCGTGCGCCGGCTGATCTGGAGGCGTTCGCACAGCTCGAACACACTGGGCACGTCGAACAGCCCGGTGGTCGCCATGCGGTGGCATTTCTCGACGATAAAACTGCGCGTGGAACTGCTCGTGCGCTGCTGCTTATCGCAGGCCGGATCGGTCATGAGCTGCATCAACTCGCTGAGCATGGCCTGCTCCAGCGCCTCGTCGTGTTGCCGCTCTTGTGCGCTGTCGTGAGCATCGCTGGCCATCGCCTGGGCGAACACCGCCAGCAAGCGCCGACGGGCATCGGCGAAACGTTGGCTGGAAACCCTGATCACCGGCTGACGCAGCAACAGGCTCACATCCTTGGCCGACGCGGTTTGCGCCAGCGCCTGCTCGAACAATTCACGCTCGAACGTGATGGACAGCAGCTGCATGCCCATCGGCATATGAAACATGAACTCCTCGCCACCGCGCAGAAAGAACAGGCTGCTGTCGTCCACCTCGCGCCCCTGCATTCGCATCGAGCCGGGCACGTTGATCGGCACCGCGAAGCACATCTTGCCCCGCGGCGCGACACCGTGCTGCACGACACGCTGGTTGATCTGCTCAAGGAAAACGTGGCAACCGCCGGTGGTCAACTGCATCAGCGAACTCTCGGTCGAACCGGCGGTTAACTGGCTGTAGTCCTGGTTCCACTGCTGCACGTTGGCCGCATGAACGTGAACATCCTTAAAATGACCGACGCTGTTATTTCTCATAATGAGCGATACCCTCGGATATTTTTTATTTTAAGGTCGATTTATTTATAGATATTCTCACATAGCGCAATTAATGCAAATTTCGTGAAAGCTTCAGTTCACGCCGCCTCACCTGCGTCGGCGCCCCACATGTGCCGATTCGGGCTACCAGCCTTACCCGCGTCGCGTAGATGATCAGGCCACATCAATCAACATCGCAGAGAATCCGTCATGAGTGAAGCCAAGCTTGCAGCCCTGCATTTCGCCGATGCACCGCACATCACCTCCAGCACGCTCCCCGGCCCCAAAACGTGCGAGGCCCTGGCGCTTTCGGCGCGTACCGAGTCGATGGCGCGCGGCGGTGGACGCATGCCGATCGCCATGGACAGAGCCTTCGGCGCAACCTTCAAGGACCCGGACGGCAACACCTACATCGACCTGTCCGCCGGCGTCGGTGTCAGCAGCGTAGGCCGCTGCCACCCCAAAGTGGTGCAGGCGATTCGCGAACAGTCCGAAGTGCTGATGCATGCCCTGGAAATCAACAGCACCCGGCGTACCGAGCTGGCCGCCAAGCTGTCCGAAATCGCGCCCGAGGGTTTGCGTGGCGACTGCATCACCTTCTTCACACAAAGCGGCAGTGATGCACTGGAAGCGGCGATCAAGTTTGCCAAGCGCATCACCGGGCGGCACCAGATCATCGCCTTTCACGGCGGATACCATGGCGTGTGGAACGCTTCGGGTTCGCTGACCACTGGCACGGCCTACCGCAAAGGTTTTGGCGCGCAAATGGGTGGCGTGATTCACGCCCCCTACCCTTACGCCTACCGTTTCCCTTTCGACACCACCCACAAAAGCGCCGAGCAGATCGCCGGCGAGTACATCGACTACCTGTTGAACACTCCCTACACCGCCGCCGATGACGTGGCAGCCGTGATCGTGGAACCGGTACAGGGCGAAGGCGGCTACGTGCCCCCATCGCCGGAATTCCTGCAATTGCTGCGCAAGGCCTGCGACCGCAGCGGCACACTGCTGATCGTCGATGAAGTGCAGTCCGGCGCGGGGCGCACCGGCAAAATGTGGGCGGTCGAACATTCCGGCGTGCAGCCCGACATGCTCACCTTCGGTAAGGGCATCGGCAGCGACCTGCCCATGGCCGGCCTGATCATGCGCTCGGACCTGGCAGCGAAAATCCCCGACGGTTCCATGCCCAACACGTTCGCCGCCAACTCGTTGTCGGCCGCCGTGGCTCTGACCAACATCAGTATCCTGCAGGATCCTGAACTCGACCTGCTCAACCGCGCCCACACGCTGGGGCTGGAGGCACAGGCGCATATTCGTGGCTTCAACAGCCCGTTGGTCGGTGAAGTGCGCGGGCGCGGCCTGATGATCGGCATCGAACTGGTCGAAGACCCGCTCACCAAGGCGCCCCTGGCGGGCGAGAAGATCGGCCAACTGATGGGCTATCTGCTCAACCACGGCGTGCTGATGATTCCCTGTGGCCGCTACAGCAACGTGATGCGTGTGATGCCGTCGCTGACGATATCCCGCGAACTGTTCTTCAAGGCACTGGACATCTTCGGCGACGCCCTGGCTTCCCTCAAAGCATGATCTTGTCCATTACTGGAGGACCGCAACATGACTGAGCACTTGAATCATTTCATCGAAGGTGCGTCGTGCGAAGCCTTCGACCGTCGTCGTATAAACCTGGTCAACCCCGTGACTGAACAGGTGTACTGCAGCTCCGCGCGTGGCACCAGTGAGGACGTGGACCGTGCCGTGTCGGCTGCGCGCCAGCAACTTGAAGACGGTGAGTGGAGCCAACTCGACGGTGCCCAACGTGGCCGACTGCTGTCGAAACTGGCCGACCTGGTGGAGCGCGACACCGAGCTGCTGGCCGATATGGATGCCGACGCCATTGGACGCTCGCCGATCGAACCGCGCCGGATGGACCTGCCCAACGCGATTGCCAACCTGCGCGCCGCCGCCGGCTGGGCCAACCAGCTTGAAGGTCGCACCATTCCCACCGGTGGCTACTTCGGCACCAAAACCCTGTCGTACACGGTACGCGAGCCCGTGGGCGTAGTCGGTGCCATCGTGCCCTGGAACTCGCCGCTGATGATCACGGTGTGGAAGCTCGCCGCATTACTGGCGGCAGGCTGTACCGTGGTGGTCAAGCCATCGGAAGAAACCCCGCAGTCGGCCCTGCACCTGGCGCTGCTGGCGCAGGAAGCGGGCTTCCCGGACGGCGTGATCAACGTGGTCACCGGCTACGGCAACGAGGTCGGTCGCGCCCTGTGCGAACACCCGGATGTCGCCAAGATCAGCTTCACCGGCAGCCCCGAGGCGGGCCGTGAGATCCAGCGCACGGCTGGCGTGCTATTCAAACGCGTGGCCTTGGAACTGGGCGGCAAGAGCCCGCAGATTGTGTTCGACGATGCCTCCTTCGAGGACGCCCTGCGCGGCTGTACGCTCGGTCTGTTCGCCAACCTGGGCCAGGTGTGTGCGGCCGGCTCGCGAATCCTGGTGCAGCGCAGCATCGCCGAACGCTTCGGCGCCGCGCTGGCCGAGGCCGCACAGGCGGTGACCGTGGGCGACCCTCGCGAGCCCGGCGTACAGATGGGCCCAGTGGCCAAGAAGGCGCAATTCGATCGCGTAAACCGCTACATACAGCTGGGTATCGACCAAGGCGCCACACTGCTCGCCGGCGGCGTCTCGGCGCCTAAGAAGGGCTGGTTCGTGCGTCCGACGATCTTCGCCAACGCTCGTAACGACATGGAAATCGCCCGGGACGAGATCTTCGGTCCCGTCGGCACCCTCATTACGTTCGACAGCGAAGACGAAGCGATCGCCCTGGCCAACGACAGCAGCTACGGCCTCGCGGCCACGGTCTGGACCAGCGACCTGGTCAAAGCGCACCGTGTCGCCGCGGCGGTGAAAGCCGGCGCCGTGGGCATCAACTGCTGGAGCCCATTGGACGCCAACCTACCCTGGGGCGGCGTCAAGACCAGCGGTATCGGGCGTGAAGGTGGGTTCAGCGGCGCACTGGCCTACACCGAGGAGAAAGTCATCACCGTGCTACTGCCGGCCTGAGTGCAGCGCCTACCCCGACCGAGCCACCCTCCAACGTTGAGGGTGGCCATTCAACCGTGCATCGCTCCGTGGAGAGCCTGATATGAACCCAATAGATCAACCGACAATCGATCGGTACCCGACCTCCCTGCGCGTGTTGCACTGGGTGCGTGCCGTGCTCGTCCTGGGCCTGCTGTGGGTCGGCTGGCACATGACCGGCATGAACGATGAAGTGGCGAGCAAATACGAGCTCTATTACCCGTGGCACAAGTCCTTTGGGGTGTTGACGTTCCTGGTGGTCCTGACTCAGCTCGCCGTGCGTTTTCGCACCCCCAAGCTGCCGCAGCCGCTGGAAACCCTGGCGGGGTATGAACGGTTCCTGTCACGCCTGACCCAGCGCGTGATGTACGTGCTGCTGGTGATCGTGCCGTTGATGGGCTACTCCATGTCGAGCACCTACACGATGAGCGATGGGGTGTTCTTTTTTGGGGTTAACCTGCCGGAGCTGTTGCCGAAGAATGACGATTGGTTCGCGGTGTTCCAATGGCTGCACAAAGTCCTCGCCTATACGTTGCTGGTCCTGATCGTGCTGCATGTGGCGGGCGCCCTCAAGCATCGCTTCTACGACCGCGACCCGCGCAACGACGTGTTGCGCCGCATGCTCTGACGGGATGAGGCGACCGGTGAGTTTGTTTACAACTTGGCGACCCGACCGCTCGCTGAACGGGTCGACTTGAGCAGCACAGAGCAAATCGGTATTGATGAGTTTGCGTTGACAGGACTGCCGCCGGTACCCAGTTTGGGCGTACACCGAAAGCCATCCAGAGCCATACTGGATTTCGTCAGGAATCGCCATTCGTGATCGCTTATGTACGGCGTCTGAGTGGGGGCAAAATTGGGGGCATATTAAGATTTTTTCAAACTGAAACTACCGAGTTAGAGCCCAGTCGAAATGTTTTTTGGCGATCCTGAGAGTCTTTAGGCGTTGTCGGGCAGGCTGTTTAGCTGAGCATTTCTGGCTTTTCATGGGCATGGAGATCCTTTATTTCCAAGTCCGCCAGTCCCGCTGCCTCACCGAAATCGCCATCAACTTATTTTGGCCCAGCAAATGCAAACGGGCCCCGTCAATAAATGGTTCCGACACCTGATGTTCGATCCGTTCAGCGATTAACTGCGCGCATAGCCTTTACTGCCAATGCGAAAACCTTGGAGCGCAGGTGCGACACCCTCGGCCAGACCGCATGCACATCAACGTTACCGAAAAACGACTTGCGACACGAAGCAGACATTAGTGCAGGTAAATAAGCCCGTCGCTTTTCTTCCTTTGGCCTCGTTTTTTTCCACTAGATTTGAGGTTGCTCGCCGAGCACTCCGATAGAATCAGGCAATACTAAAATCGAATCAGGCATAGTTCCCAACCACTCTGCGCCCTAGCATAGCCTGACCTTATATATTCAGGAGTGCGCCCCATGCGTGCAGAAAAAACCATTTTTATCACGGGCGTTAGTAGCGGCTTTGGCCAGGCCCTGGCTAAGGAAGCTCTCGCTCAGGGCCATCGAGTGATCGGCACTGTTCGCAGCGAATCCTCTCTGGCAACGTTCCAAACGCTCTTGCCTGAGAGAGCCCATGGCGTGGTGCTGGACGTTACCCACTTTAATGCCATCGACGCCGTCGTCGCCGCTGTTGAGGATCAGTATGGCCCGGTGGACGTGCTGGTTAACAACGCGGGTTATGGCCACGAAGGGGTTTTCGAGGAGTCGTCGTTGGAGGAAATGCGCCGTCAGTTCGACGTCAATGTATTCGGCGCGGTGGCGATGACCAAGGCGTTTGTGCCCTTTTTTCGCCAGCGACGGGCGGGGCATATCCTCAATATCACATCCATGGGTGGCTATATCACCATGCCAGGTATTGCTTACTACTGCGGCAGCAAATTTGCCCTGGAGGGCATCTCTGATACGTTGAACAAGGAGCTTGCACCCTTCAATATTTTTGTAACGGCCGTGGCGCCGGGGTCTTTCCGAACGGACTGGGCAGGTCGTTCGATGCAGCGTACGCCGCGCAGCATCAGTGACTACGATGCGACCTTCGACCCGGTGCGAAAAGCCCGTGAGGAAAAAAGCGGCCTTCAACTGGGCGACCCGCAGAAAGCCGCACGCGCCATGATGACTATTATCACCAGCCCTAACCCGCCGGCTCAACTGCTGCTGGGCAGCGACGCCCTGGCTCTGGTGCGTGACAAGTTGCACCGGACGGCGGAGAGTATTGAGCAATGGGAAGCGCTGAGTTGTTCCACGGACGGCTGAGCATAACAGTGGAGAACGTGCAATCGATGCCGAAGCCCAAGAACCCTAGCACTGCGCGTATGGTGCAGTTGATGGGCCAGCTTGCACCGCTGGAGGGTTACAACCTGAGTCCGCTGGATGATGTGCGTTTTCTGCGTTCCAACCGGCCGCTGACGCGCACGCCGGTTTTATATGAACCGGGCATCGTCATCCTCTGTCAGGGGCAGAAACGCGGCTATCTGGGTGATGAAGTTTACATCTATGACGCCCAGCATTATCTGGTGGTGTCAGTGCCAGTGCCTTTTACAATGGAGACCGACGCTAGCGAGGCGGAGCCAATGCTGGCGGTGTACATACGTCTGGATTTCAATCTGGCCGCCGAGCTGATTCAGCAGGTAGATGAGGTATGGAACATCGGCGTGGCTCAGCCTATGGGCATGTACGCTTCGCCCATGGACGAACCGCTGCGCCAGTCAACCCTGCGTTTTCTGGAAGTCATGGGCGACTGCACCGACGCGCAAATCCTCGGACCAGCGATGTTGCGCGAACTCTACTACCGCATCCTCACTGGCGAACAAGGCGGCACCCTACGCGCGGCTATCGCACAGCAGGGTCAGTTCGGCAAGGTGACGCGCGCCATTCACAAAATCCACCGCTGTTACCAAGAGCGTCTGGATGTAGAAATCCTCGCTCAGGAAGCGCAGATGAGCGTGCCTAACTTTCATCTACATTTTCGCAAGGTGACCGATTCCTCGCCTATGCAGTACCTCAAGTCGACGCGGTTGCATCAAGCGCGATTACTGATGCTGCGTAACGACCTGACAGCGGCCAAGTCGGCATTTCTGGTGGGTTATGAAAGTGCTTCGCAATTTAGCCGCGATTTCAAGCACCTCTTTGGACGCACGCCAATAGCGGAGGTGGCGTGGATGAAGCAGGCTTATGCGTTGCCGGCACCGACAACCCCTTCGCCCTTCGTGTCATCACACTGAGCTTCAAACAATCCTGCCTTGCCCGTCGCCAGTAGGCTTGGGAACGTGCGGATGGCGTGCCTGCCGACACAGCGGGCGAGTGAAGTTTCACATCTGCTGCCGCATAGATGAACACCCATCCAGGACTTGTATATTCAGGTGCCTATCAGAAAAGTTATCGCTCTACGGCGATGCATTTGATCTCCACGAGAAGGCCGGGGCGAGCCAGTTCACCGACACCTATGCATGTCCATGCACAAGTACTCCGAGGAAAGACTTTATCCTTCACGTGTCTAAAAATTGGCATGTGGCGGTGCATATCGACGTGATAAGTTGTCATTTCGACGACATCTTCAAATTCGCAGCCGCCGGCCTCCAAGACGAGCCGAAGATTGTCCCATGCTGCCAAAAACTGCTGCTCTGGGTCTTCGATAACTGATAATTCCGGCGTCCGGCCTACCTGGCCAGCGCAGTATAGAGTCTTTCCTACCTTTACAGCTGGTGCATAACCAGCATGTTCGCAGAGCAATCTCATGCCTTCTGGAACAATGAGCTGACGATCAGTCATGGTTGTGGAGCCCAAAATATAAACGGATACGAAAGCTAACTCACGTGCCAGAACAGCGCCCACTCGGGCCACGGGTCAACCCAGCCTCATAAAACCGCATTCGCCACTCTAGCAATCCGGGCCAGTAAGCGAACGACAGACCACTAATAAATAAAGGCGAGCATTGGCTTAGCTGCTGTATCCATAGAAATACTAGCCACGCGGCGAAAGAGCTATCGAGATCCGCCCGTTTAACGCCTTTACTCTGAAATTGACTTGTCGAGAAGGTGGCTGTCGACTGAAGAGGACTTGCGACGGCGGAAAATTCGTATGCCAGTCGACCGTAGCGGTGCTCTAACAATCTCAATCGGTAACCAGGTGAGGGTTATTGGGGAAAGAGCCACTGCGGTAGCGAACGCATTCAATCCCTCTTTGCAGATCACGTCAGAAGAGAATTCGCTTTCCTCGCCATTGAAAGTACACACGATTCGCTCATCAAAGGACTTTGAGTAGGGCCGTCTACCCTCCTCACTTCCGCAGATGTGTTTAATAACCTCACTGCTCTCCAGAACGTTTCGATCAGGGAAGTTGAAGTCCGCGATATCCAGGCCGCTGGCTCGCGTACATGGCAATGATCGGCCTGGTCTGCTGAAAGCACCGTCGGCGTTCCCGCGCCGTGCCAACGATTGAAGCAGTGCTCGTATCTCCGGCCGGCATGACAGGTTTGTGGTCGATTCCGATAACAGATGAGCCCGGGTTGTAGCCGGCTCCTGCACAGATGATCTGGACTGGGCCTGCAATTGGGATTGGAAATCTGCTCCATGGGCCGTTGCCGACTTCTTATTTCCCGAAGTCGGCAACACTGATGAAGTTGGCGGTACCGCAGATATATCGGTCATGGGGACGCCTCATATCAGGTCTGGTGTCATGAGTCTCGCCAGCATTCCTGGCGTGGCTGTTCAGTTTTTGCGCCATCAGATCCCGCTGAACCAGTTGTATCCCTGGTCTTCCCAATACCCACCGGGGTTGTCGTTGCTCACGAAAATCTCGACAACATGCTTGGGGTTTTTGAACCCCAATTTGGTGGGTACTCGAACCCGCAGCGGATAGCCGTACTCGGGCGGCAACGCGACATCGGTGTAATCCAGCGCCAGCAGTGTCTGTGGGTGCAAGGCCGTCGGCATGTCCAGACTGGAGTAGTAACGATCAGCACATTTGAAACCGACAAATTTCGCTGTGGTGTCGGCGCCGATGTGTTCCAGGAAGGTTTTCAGCGGTACACCTCCCCATTGCCCGATGGCGCTCCAGCCTTCAACACAGATCAAACGGGTGATATCGCTACGTTGCGGCAGTTTGCGTAAGCTTTCGAGTGTCCAGGGGGCCTTGTCCCTGACCCGGCCGGAGACGGCGAGCGAGTAACTGGCGAGGTCCACCTCAGGGATATCGTCCTGACCATAGAATGCGTTGAACGGAAACGGCGTAGTGATCTGGGCGCGGGTGAAGGTCGGTGCCAGTTTCTGTCCGCTGAACAGCCACGCCTGGACCCGGTCGTTCCAGCGCGACATGGCCCAAAGTACTTTGTCGACCTGATCGCCGTCCTGCAGGTTGCAACCGGTCAGCATCGACATCGCGCCCACCGTCAGGCCGGCCCGAAGAAAATGCCGGCGCTGAATGTTTTCCAGTTCAAGCTGTTGCGCAGGTTCAAGCCTGACGCGCTGAACAGTTTTTCTAAGTTCAGTCATGGCCATTTTCCCCGGCATCAAGAGACCGCACTCCACCCGTAATCATTGGCAGCAGGGTTTTCGGTACCAAAATCACCAAGATCAGATGAATCACGACGAATGCAGCAATCATCGCCATCGCCCCGAAATGTACATAACGTGCAATGTCATAGCCGCCCAGTAGCGCGACCAACTCTTGAAGTTGAATGGGTTTCCAGATCGCTACGCCCGAGATGACGACGAGTGCGCCTGCCGCCAGCACGATCCAGTACATCAGGCGCTGCACTGTGTTGTAGACACCCTGTTCATGCACCAGCCGTAAGCGCAAAGCGTCCGTAAAATCATGCTTCAAGGCGGCAAGCCCGACGGGCAGCAGCTCGCGTTTGAAATGGCGACTGACCAACCCGTACAGCACATAGATTGCGCCGTTGATCAGCAGCAGCCACATGAATGCGAAATGCCAGGCCAGCGACCCGCCCAGCCATCCGCCCACGGTCACCGCCACCGGAAACCTGAAGCTGAACAGTGGCGAGGCGTTGTAAATGGACCAACCGCTCATGAACATGCAGACCATGCAAACGGCGTTGAGCCAGTGGGTGAGGCGAACCGGCCAGGGATGAAGCTTTTTCTGTCTCACGTGGTTCCCCTTGCAAACCATCCATGGAGCGGAGCGTTGCCAGACGGCAGCGCCCCTGCCTTTTCAGGTGATTACATCGGTGGTTGGAAGCCATCCTTGCCAACCGCAATGCCACGCGCGGTGGTTCCATCCGCAGCCGGGAACACGACAATTTTCGCGCCTTTGACCAGTTCATCGGCTTTGCCTGACTCGACGTAGGCGATTGGCACATCATCCGGTACGACGATTTGTTTCTCGCCGCCCTTGTAGTTGACGGTCAATGTGCGACCGTCAGCTTTGGACAGCTTCCCCACGGTACCGTTGGTCATGGTGCCTGTGCTGCCATCCGCGTTCTGCCAGCCGTAATGACCTTCGCCACTGCCCTTGAGGCTGGCGTCGAATACCGTGACCTCCAGCGCCTTCAATGTTCCGTTGGTCTGCGGAATGGCCGCCGAGCCAATGAAGCTGTCGGATTTGATCGAGTCGATATTGGCCTTCGATACCCGGTTGATACTGGTCTTGTCAGTCAGTCCGATAGTCTGCTTAGCGCCCGAGCGGACAGTGAATGTCAGCGTATTGTTGCTGACACTTTCCACCGTGCCACGCAGTGGTTTGATTACCGGCATGTCGGCCGCGGTGGCAATGACGGCGGCACTGAGCATCAACAAACCGAACGTGGTAGACAGGGCGTGTTTGAGTTGCATGGCGACAATTCCTCATGGGTTGATGTGCCGCCATCCTCGTCCGCAGACCGGGACGTCACGATGACCGCCGAATGATATTTTTGTCATTCGCCAGCCCCTGCCCATGAATGACAGAAATGTAACCGACTGCGCCCGCTCATCCCGTTACACTGCACAACCGAGATACCGATGTCGCGGGCTGAATCCCGTCATGAAGAGACCCGAGCGCACCTCACGATGCATATCCTGCTGATTGAAGATGACACCAAAACAGGTGAGTACCTCAAAAAGGGGCTCGGCGAGTCCGGTTACAACGTCGACTGGACCCAGCACGGTGCCGACGGCCTGCACATGGCCCTGCATACAACCTACGACCTGATCGTACTGGATGTGATGTTGCCTGGGATTGACGGGTTTCAGATCATTGAGCTGTTGCGCGCCAGACAAGACGTTCCCGTACTGTTCCTCACCGCGCGCGACCAATTGCATGACCGCATTCGCGGCTTGGAACTGGGCGCCGATGATTACCTGGTCAAACCTTTTTCGTTTACCGAACTGCTGTTACGCATCCGCACCATTTTGCGTCGCGGTGTAGTTCGCGAAGCCGACCATTTTCACCTCGCCGACCTGGAGCTGGATCTGGTGCGGCGTCGCGTTACACGCCAACAGCAGGTAATCGTGTTGACCAACAAGGAGTTCGCCCTGCTGCATCTGTTTCTGCGTCGGGCAGGCGATGTGCTGTCCAGGACACAGATCGCTTCGGAAGTCTGGGACATGAATTTCGACAGCGATACTAACGTGGTGGACGTTGCGGTGAAGCGCCTGCGCAACAAGGTCGACCAGCCCTACCCGATCAAGTTGATCCATACCATTCGCGGTATCGGCTATGTCTGCGAGGTGAGGCCATGCGGACCCGACGTCAACCCTCTCTGACCCTGCGGTCGACCGTGGCGTTTTCCATGGTAGCGATGCTCGCCGTGGCCGGTGCGGGCGTTTACCTGTATCAGACGATGAAAGCCTCGGTTTTGGTGTACAGCGATCATGCGGTCATGGGCCGTCTGGAGCACTTTCGCAAGCTGCTGCACTACGAGCTCGCCATCGAGAAGCTGCGCGACAGCCCACAGATTTTCAAGAACATGCTCGACAGCGAAGACGACATCTTCATCATTGAAGAACCCGGGCAGCAACCGGTAATCCAGGTAAATCCACTCAACGTCACGCTGCCTGAACTGCCTGTGATCGGCCAGAATACAAAGCTGAGCGTCAGTGATCTGCGCAGCGGCGTGACCGACTCGGGAACAATGCTGCGCGCCGCTACCGTCGTCACGACGTCTGGTGGACGTGAAGTCCGACTGACAGCCGCACACCTCATGGGCAAGGAAATGGCTATGCTCGCGGCGTATCGCGAACGCATCTACCTGGCCGTTGCTCTTGCCTTTCTGGCGACAGCCTTGCTGGGCTACCTGGTACTGCGCCGAGGGCTGCGTCCGTTGCGCGAAATGGCCGCCCATGCGGCAGCCATCACACCCGAGCGTCTCCACAGCCGCATGGACAGCGCCGATACGCCGGTTGAACTGCAACAGCTGAGTGACGCCTATAACGCAATGCTTGATCGCCTTGCCCAGGGTTATCAGCGATTGACGCAATTTTCCGCTGACCTTGCCCATGAAATCCGCACGCCGGTGGGGTCGCTTATGGGGCATTGTCAGGTCGCCCTTCGCCAGCGGCGCAGCGAGGACGACTATCAGGCACTGATCGCTTCAAACCTTGAAGAGCTCGAACGGATCTCGCGCATCGTCGAAAGCATTCTGTTCCTTGCGCGCGCCGATGAAGCGCAAGCGGTGGTGGAGCGCCAACAACTATCGTTGCATGACGAATCTCAGCGCATTGCTGAATATTTTGAAGGCTTGGCTGAAGAGCGGCGAATGAGCTTCCAGATAACAGGCGATGGCAACGTGCTCGCGGATCCATTGCTGCTGCGCAGAGCCTTGAGCAACCTGGTGGCGAACGCGATTCGCTACGCCTACGAGGGCACCGAGATTGTGATGCGGGTGACGGACTCCCACAGCGGTGCGCGGATTGAAGTGGAGAACCAAGGTCCTGTACTGAGCGACGAAACCCTGGGCAAACTCTTCGACCGTTTTTACCGCGGCGATGCGTCTCGCCAGCAGAACTCCGACTCCTACGGCCTTGGCCTCGCCATCGTCGTGGCAATCATGCAACTGCATGGAGGTCACGTGCGTGTCGAACAGCCAAAGCCTGGGATTATCCGTTTTTCGCTGTCATTCCCTGGAGCTTGAACGATATCAACGGGCAGCACTTGTCGTTCGCTGCCCTCACTGAAAGTCATGCGAGCAGGTCAACTTTCTGAGGGCTTGCTCAGGCTCCGATGCTCGATCGGCGCATACGTTTCTTCGCCGGCTATGGGTACCCAATCATTTAACGGTGTCAGGAAGTGCAGTTCAAAACGACGTGACAGGAACGCCCATTTTCCGTCCCGACGTTCAAACCTGTCGTAGTACAGCCCGCTGACTTGAACCGGGCCTTTTTCAATGTCATGGAACAGGCAATCCGCAGCCACCGTACCCATCGCGCTGTCACCTTTGATTTCGATCAACGGGTTGGCCATCCAGTGGTGCATATGTGGCATCTGGCGCCAGCTGTTTTGCGCCATCGCGAGGATTTCATCACGACTTTGGGCATTGCCGAAACCTGGTAAATCCAGTGTCGATTCCTCGTGCCAGATACCGCTCAGGAGCGACACGTCGATGCGGTCGAAGGCATTGGCGTAGGCGCTGATCAGCGACTCGATGGCGGCGCGACTTTCCAGGGCGTCCAGTCGGGTGGTCAATTCTTCAATGTTCATGAGGAGGTTTCCTGCTGAGGCTTCGCAAAAGCGACAAAGCAACCCTCTGCGAGGGCTGCACTACGGTTGAGCAAGTGCTCAGATCTGCGACAGGCCGCCATCGACCATCAGCTCCACACCGTTGACATATTTCGCATCGGCGGATGCAAGGAACAGCGCTGAGGAGGCGATTTCTTCAGGCTGGGCCATATACCCCAGCGGAGTGATCTGCTCGACATGTTGGCGCAGCGCGACAATGTCGCTTTCGCTCATCTTCAAGCCGTTATCCATCAGAGGGGTGCGAGTGAAGCCAGGGCTCAGAACATTCGCTCGAATCTTGCGATCTTTGAGTTCGTTGGCCCAAGTCCTTGCGAAGGACCGCACTGCAGCCTTGGAAGCGTTGTAGAGACTCAGCCCTTCCATCCCATTGCTGGAGCAAATAGATGCCGTCAACACGATCGAAGCGCCATTTTTCAACAACGGCATCAACGTCTGGACGGTAAAAAAAACGCCCTTCACGTTGATGTCGAACATGTTGAAATAAGCCGCCTCGGTGGTCTCGCCCAGCGGATTTTTTTCACAAATACCCGCATTGGCGAACACAGAGTTCAACTGATCGTTGCGGGCTTCGATTATTGCCTTGAGCTTATCGAGATCAGCCTGGCGGGCGACATCGGAAATGACCGCGACCGCTCTATCGCCAAGCTTGGCCACCGCCGCCTCCAGCGTGGCTGCAGAACGCCCAGTGATGTAAACACGCTTGGCTCCCTCGGCAATCAAACCCTGCGCAATCGCAAACCCGATCCCGGTGGATGCGCCGGTGACGACTGCAACCTGATTAGCGAATTTACCTGACATATCTGACTCCTCAGCCTTGGTTGTGTGGATCGACTGGAACCACAATGCGGCCATTTTGAGAGGAGTCAGGCGCTGAGCGGCACTGCCATAAATGAACATTGGCCGTTCAATTATGTGAGGCGTAAGCGAAGGCCTGATCGCTTAGATTGGAACCAGTTGATTCAGAACATGACCCGCAATCGAGAATATTCTGGAACCGAAGGGTTTCAGGAAGGAGATCTTATGCCTCAGACAAAAATCGCCCCCCCGGAACCGCGGCGCTGGTTGATGTTCGCCATCTTGTTGGTCGGTGCGTTTTTACCACCGCTGGATTTTTTCATCGTCAACGTAGCGCTGCCCTCAATTCAGGATTCGCTGGGCACAGCCTCCTCTGCCGAACAGCTGATCATCTCTTCATATGCGGCGCTTTATGCCGTGACACTGATCACCGGTGGACGGCTTGGAGACATCTTTGGCCGCATGAGAATGTTCTTCGTTGGCCTGATTGGCTTTGCCGTCGCCTCACTGATCTGCGGTGTTTCCGAGTCATCCTGGGTGTTGATTGCCGGACGTTCGCTGCAAGGCGTGACGGCAGCGGTCATGGCGCCCCAGGCACTCGCCTCTGTGCAGGCTATATTCCCCGAGTCCGAAAAGCCCTTGGCACTGAGCCTTTATGGCGCGGTCTTTGGCCTGGCGTCCGTCATCGGCCAGGCACTTGGCGGGATATTGATATCGCTCAACCTGATGAACTTAGGGTGGCGGGCGATATTTCTGGTGAATTTACCGATTGCGTTGCTGGTCGTTCTGATTGCCATTCCCGTGGTCAAGGAAACCCGCGCGAAACAGACCAGCAAGCTGGATCTGGGCGGAACGCTATTGTCCATGGTGACGCTTGGGGCTCTGATCGTTCCACTGATCGAGGGGCGTGAAGCGGGCTGGCCTTTGTGGGCCTGGCTGTCGCTGGCGGCGGTGCCGCTGCTGGCCTGGCTGTTCTGGCACTACGAAGCCCGTTTGCATCAAGCGCAAGGCGCACCGTTGCTTAATCCTGCCGCACTGCGCGCGCCTGGGCTGGGCCGGGCGTTGCTCGTCGCCCTGACCTTTTACGCAATCGGCGTGTTTTTCCTGCTGTTTTCCATTTATTTACAGGGAGCATTGCATACGAGCCCACTCAGTGCAGGTCTGGTCTTTCTTCCTTTCGGTGCGGGATTTCTGCTGGGACCGCTCGCCACCCATCAGTTCCGGCGTTTTCTCGGGGATTACGTGAACCCCTTCGGAATGGGGCTGGAAGTGCTGGGGTTTGTGCTAATGGCCAGGCTCGTAGCAAAGACGCCAATGACCGTCAGTCCCGCGGCGCTGCCCCTTGCCGTCATTCTCTTTCTGATCGGTTTCGGACAAGGATTGGCCCTTCCGACATTGATGCGCATGATCACAGGACGTGTGGCGCCCGCGTACTCCGGCATGATTGCGGGCATTACCAGCTCCACCCTGCAAATCAGCACATCACTGAGCGTCGCAATAATAGGCGGCATTTTCTACACCCTTCTCGGCACGGATACGGACGCGGCTGCCATCACCCACGCCTTCACCGTCTCCATACTCTGCATTGCGGCGTGCCTGGCGGTAGGCGCGGGACTAAGTCTTACCCTGGCGCGCCAACCTGCTGCAGAGTTGCAAACAGCGACCATGCGCGCAGCAGAGTGAGTCAACCGGCTGCCTGATTGCCGACCATGATGGAAGCAAGGTCGGCAAGAGCACGAAGGCTGTCCATCTGGCGCATGTCCTGGTGGTAACCCATCCATATGTCGCGGCCCGGGGGCGGTTCATGCGGATCAATCAGCCGCAGCGCCGTTAACTGGTCACCCAGGGCGCGGGGCAATACGGCGACGCCCTGCCCTTGCGCGCACATTTGCGCCTGGACTGTGCGGCTGCTACTGGTGAACACGGTACGGGCCAGAGGGTAACGCTGCTGCAGCCACTGCACATCGGGATAATGAGACTGGGCAACACTCATGGTGATCAAACCAAGCCCGTCGCCCTGTGGCTCGGGGTCAGCAGATCCGACGGCGGCATACAACCCATAGCTCAGGGTAGTCAGCTTGCGGTGAACAATATCGGGTTCGGTGAAAGGAACGATTCGAAACGCGATGTCGGCGTCGCGGCGAGCCAAGTCAAACAATCGATGCCCGGCGATGACCTCGGGCACGATCAGCGGATAACGTCGTCCCAGTTCGTTCAGGACCGGGGCGAGCACATAACAGGCGAACCAGTCAGCGCAAGAAATGCGCAACACGCCTTCGGGCTGTGCGCTGTCCCCCGCAAGGCGCCTTTCGATTGCCAATGCACTTTGCTCCATTTCTTGCGCCAGGCTGAGTAGCTTTTCGCCGCTGTCGGTCAGTACCAGACCTTGGGTGGTACGAAGAAAAATGGGCTGGCCACTGGACTGCTCAAGCACCTGCAAGCGCCGCCCCACGGTCGGATGGCTTACGCCCAACAGCTTGGCGGCAGCGCCCAATGACCCGCTGCGGGCAATCGCGAGAAAGACCCGCACATCACTCCAGTCCATGCTCTACCCCGTACAAAAATGAACAGTGAGAGTGCAGCAATGGCACTGCCGTAGCAATCCCACGCCGGACATACTTGTCCGCATTCTCCTTCGTCGAATACCAACCGGGGACTGCAAATGAAGATAGGTTTTATCGGTGTGGGAAGCATGGGCAGAGCAATCATTACACTGCTCGTCCGGGCAGGCCATCACGTCTCGGCATGGAACCGTAGTCACGCGGCGATCATGGATCTTGAAGGCGTAAGTATTCTCGAATCGCCGACCTCGGCCTTTGAGCAAGAGGTCGTCATCAGCCTGCTGGCCGATGATGCCGCCGTCAGGGAAGTGCTGCTGTCCAGCGCGGCTCTGGAAAATGCAGATAAGACCTGCGTGCATGTCGTGATGTCGACTTTGTCGCCTTCGCTCATGGTCGAGTTGCAGGGCATGCATGATGCGATCGGCATGGCACTGGTCGCGGCGCCGGTTTTCGGCGTGCCCGCCGTGGCCGCGAACGGCGAGTTGAATATCCTGGCGGCCGGATCGCAGCAAGCGGTCTCGACGGTTCAACCGCTGTTTGACCTGCTCGGGAAAAACACCTGGTATCTGGGCGATCAGCCTGAACACGCGTGTATCGCGAAAATCGCCGGCAACATGATGATCACCCAAGCCATCCAGTCGCTGGGCGAAGCAACCGGACTCGTTCAACGTCACGGACTGAGCCCTTCTATTTTCGTCAACCTCATGACCCAGACCCTGTTCGCCTGCCCTAGTTATCACCGGTATGGGCAGAACATCGTCAACAGCAGCTTTGAACCGGGTTTCAAACTGTCTCTTGGCCTCAAGGATATAAATCTGGCTATTGATGCGGGCCGTCTCAAGGACCTGGAACTGCCGGCAGCCGATGCCGTGCGATCGAAAATGACATCCGCAGTAGCCCGAGGAGATGGACACAAGGACTGGTCGGTTTTCGCTACGCAGACAGTTACCCAATCAACCGATCATGCCCAGCAACCCTGGCGAAGCGCACCGATAAAACGTACGCGGCGTGGCAACTTCTGGGTGACGGGAGCCCGCGTTACCCAGAACGGTAAAAACTTTCAGAAAGGTCCGATGTACGTAGCCTGGGAATCCCCCGAGCACATCACTCAACCCTATCCCGTGGTGCTGGTGCACGGTGGCACGCTGCAAGGCACTGAATGGCTGGATACCCCCGATGGTCGTCCGGGATGGGCACAGCGGTTCCTCGAAGCGGGCTTTGTAGTCTTTCGCGTCGACCGACCGGGTCACGGACGATCGCCCTATCATCCCGACATCATGGGGCCGATGGGACCCGCGTTTTCCTATGAGCGCGCCCGCGAAGTCTACTTTCCAGAAGGAGGAGGAGAAACACAGTGGCCGTTTGAGCTGGACGATGAAGCGGCTTTTGACGCCTTCATTGCAGCTTACGGCCCCATGCCGGCCGACCTTGCGGCATCGCAGACCCTAGACGCGGATCGACTGGCCGAACTGCTCGACAGAATCGGTAAGGCCATCATCGTTACGCATTCCGCTTCCGGGCCGAGTGGCTGGTTGGTCGCCGATCGTCGACCCGACCTGATCGCAGGGATTGTGGCAGTGGAGCCTATGGGGCCGGTGTTTGGCCATACGCCGGGTATAGGCAGCCTCGAATGGGGACTGACCGCCGCCCCTTTAACCTTTGATCCGCCTCGCGCAACGGCGGAGCAAGTCCGCACAGCAGAACCTTCAACCCTGAAAATTCCCGGATTGCAGGGCGTTCCGGTAGCGCTGGTGACAGGTGAGACATCTGCATTTGCTTCTTACGCCTCCAGCATTGTCCCTTTCCTGCGAAATGCCGGTGCCAACATTCACCACCTTGATCTACCGGCACTGGGTATTCACGGCAATGGCCACGGATTGATCTATGAACGCAATTCAGACTCGGCTTTCAAGGTAGTCACGCAGTGGTTGGAGAAATCGTTGAACATGCCCGATCCCGCGTAAAGCGCCTGCTCAGGTTCTCCGTCCAATCATGAAAGGACCAAGGAAGGTTACAGACAAGCCCCTTAGAACAACTGCCACGAGGTTATCCATGGAAAATTCCGACATCACGCGTCAACTCTCGGCAATCAGACAAACCATCGACAATATCGACGCCGCACTCATCCACATGCTTGCTGAACGGTTCCGCTGTACTGATGAGGTCGGCTTGCTCAAAGCCCGACATCAATTGCCTGCGGTGGACAAGAAGAGAGAGCAGCATCAATACGAACGTCTGACAGCCCTCGCCCAGGAGGCCAACCTCGATACGGCCTTCGTCCAGAAGCTGATGCAGTTTGTCATCGGTGAAGTGGTCGACCGTCACAGACAATTTGCGGCCGGGCATGACCCAAGATTCTGCAAGGGCGCTGTCCTCAGGACTGAACACACCACCGGCTAACCCGCCGCCTCCCCCAATAGACGCCCGGGAGTTGCTGATAGATCGCAAACAATTCGATAGAGAGCGACTGAATAAGCCCCTTCCTCCGACCGATTCCTGCAAGGCAATTAGACAATCAAGACGAGCAGAACCGCATGATATGGCCAACGATCGATCAAATTCGCAGTTTCACTGTTTTACCCTCTGGCTACACATGGGATTACCTGAAACGCGAGGAGATCAATGCAGCGATAATTTTTTTCCAGACGTGGTTCCCCTCCATTAGGGTGGGGTTAGGGAGCCCTTTTCTGAACCAGCGATTTTATGAAGACAACGTGGTGCTCGAAGACGATCTGGAGCGGGGAATGTTCGCTATCGTGGTCCGCCAGAACCATGAAATCGTCGCTATAGCAACGTGGGAAAAAATTGACGACGCTGATGTCATCTTCGGGCGAGTGGGCGCGGTAGCCAAACATCATAGACAAACCAAACTGGCCGTAGCTGCCCAAGACCTCGGAGAAAAAATGGGAAGGTCCATGGGCGCGGGCTTGATCTATGGTATGGCGACAACCAGCGCTCCGTATATGCAACAAGCATTGGAGCATGCGGGTTACAAAGCCGTAGGAATAATGCCTGGCTTAGACCAAGAGGAAACAGAGCCAGGAGTCGTGCGCAGGGTGTACGAAGTTATCTACGCAAAACGACTCGCCCCCCACTCAAGTTTTCTGATTCCTTCAGTACACAACCTCACACCGACCGTCGCTCGGCTTTATGCAGAAATATTTCACGAAACAACCAAGATTGACTGAGACGCGAGCATAAATACCGGGATGCTTCTGATCAAAAAGATTCCCGCTCACGCTTATTGCGTTGCTAGGGAGCACCGCTTTAGCGTGCCTGCCAAAAGAACGCGAAGGCGCACCGAATACCCGCTACTACCATACTGGAGCCAGTCGCAGGTCGCCGTTCAAGATCACTCGCACACTCGATGCGATTGGGGGTAAAAGTAGGGAAAAATAACATCATTATCGAACGGAAAACGCCCTCCTAGAGCCCAGTCAAAATGTTCTTCGGCGACCCTGAGAGTCTTTAGGCGTTGTCGGGCAGGCTGTTTAGCTGAGCATTTCTGGCTTTTCATAGGCCACGGAGATCCATTCACTTCCAGACGATTGCTACATTGGGGGCATATCTGAGGGCATACTTTGGATGGTCTGAAAAGGATGCCCCCAGCCTAAGGCCAAGTGGGCTATTGATGAGGATAGCTCCGACCGGACACTCTGCGATTCGATAGACCGGCCTGAAGCTTTCAGCGGAACGGTGGACACTGGAATCGACGAGCGAACAACACCACCTCCGTACAGACTCGTTTTCCGGGATTGTCGTTGCTTACCCGAGGTCTTCCTCTCGATGGCGTGATGCCCAGGTCGTACATCTTTGTCAGTAACGTCACCGATTTCATTGGTGCGCCGTTGTCCGAGTGAAGCACCAGCGGCTGGGGAAAACTCGGCCGGGTTCATGCGCGATGTGGGCCTGGACAAGGCCGTCAACGGCATCATCGAAGCGGGCTTTTTGCACTCCGGGCCAATCTGCGCCGCAGCCGAACGCTTCTTCGTGCATCGTTCACAGATCGAAGCGGTCATGGACAAACTGGCCCAGCGCCTGAGCACGCTGAATATCGGCTCGCCCCTGGATGAGCGCACTAAATTTGGCCCGGTCAACTACCGCCAGCATCAACTCAAACTCGGCGAGTTTTTCGCCAAGACCCGCGCCGAAAACAACACCATCATTCACGGAGGCAACCTGATCGACCGCCCAGGCTGTAACGTCGAGCCGACGATCATCCTCGCCAACAGTGTCTGCGACACCCTGCTCAACGAGGAAACCTTCGGGCCCATCGCCACGCTCTTGCCGTACGACAGCGAAGAAAAACTGCTGGCTTTGATGAACCCTACGGCTTGAGCGCCAGCCTCTGGACAAACGACTTGAGCAAAGCCCTGTGCATGGTGCCTGCCATCGAAGCCAGCACGGTGTGGGTTAACATGCACACGATGCTGGACTCGGCGGTGCCATTTGGCGGCAACAAATCCTCAGGAATAGGCCGGGAGTTCGGCAGCGCATTCATTGATGACTACGCCGAGCTGAAGTCAGTGATGATTCGCTACTGAGCCCAATCTCGACATTTTTCGATTTTCATGTAACGGCTTTTGCAGCTCTGGCGATCAAACAACGCTAGAGTATTTGATGTCTCACATAAGGAATTGACAGATGTTCATTGGACGACTCGCCGAACTGACCGGCTGCACCCCAAAAGCCATTCGACTGTACGAGCAAATGGGCCTGATCAACGAGCCGGAGCGTGAGGGGCGCTATCGCCTCTACAATGCTCACCACTTGGAAATCGTCCACCTCATACGCAAGGCGCAGGTGGCCGGGTTCAAGCTGGCCGAGATGAACCCGCTGATTGCCGCAAAAAACAAGTTGAAGTCCTTTCCGCTAGCGTTGGCCAACCAGGCCGTCGACGACAAGCGCCGGCAAGTCCAGGACAGGATCGCCGAACTGCAGGCGCTTGATCTTCACTTGATTGAACTCAAAAGCGAGATGAACTCAATGTTTGCGCCTCGCCCTGTGGCGGGTCTTCATAAGGTTGATGCGCCTGTCTGTGCAGATAAGCAAACGCTTGCCTCAAGGCCACTTCAGGCGGCCGTGGGTTGAAACCCAATTCGTTTTTCGCCTTGGTAATGTTGTATTCCTGCGCCACGTTGTGAAACAGGCGCACCTGGCTCAAGAGCAACTGGGCGGGTATGCCCATTAATTGCGCCCAGCGTTCCTGCAGCCAGGCCACGCCCAGCAGTAGCCAGCGTGGCGCTGAGACAGGCTGGCGATACCCAGGCGCCTGGGTGTTGGCGGCCGCGATCAAATCGCTGAGCGGCGACGAACGCTCATTGGCCAGGATATAGCGCTGCCCCGGCCGGCCCTTTTCGGCGGCGAGTATCATCCCGTCGGCCACATCACGAACATCGACGAAGTTGAAACGAAACCCCGGATCAAAGGGCATCTGCCGCCGCCGAACCGATTGAAGGAAGCCCATGGTATCCGTGAGGTAGCCAGCATTGGGGCCAACCATGGCCGAAGGCAATACCGATACCATGCTCAACCCCAACGCCTCAGCGCACTGCCAGGCTGCCTGCTCGGAGAGAATCTTCGATTTGTAGTAGGCGTTTTCGCTTTCCGTATTCCAGTGCGCCTCATCCAGCGCCGTACCATCATGACCGACGGCGGCCACCGAACTGACGTAGACCACACGCTGCACACTCGCCCGTGAAGCGGCTTGCAGCACACGCCGTGTGCCCTGGATATTCGGCTCGACAATCTCGGCCTGCGGGTTGCGCGCCCAGTGCTTGAACACGGCGGCCACTTGAAACAGTACCTCCACGCCCTCCAACGCCTTGTCCAAGGCCGCACTGTCCATTAACTCGGCATACACCAACTCGCAGTCCAGCCCGGCAAAGGGTGCGTGGTTATGGATATCACGAACGCCGGCTCGAACCCGATAGCCCTGGCCGAGCAACGCTCGCACCAAGGTATTGCCCAGATGGCCGTTGGCACCCGTCACCAGACATAAACCTTTCACAGGAACTCCTTGTTGGCAGCGCGCCAGAGTGTGCGCTTGAAAAAAGCATACGAGGTGTCCCATGGGGCAGAGTCAAGTAATCGTCGGTACGTTAGTTCAGTTTTCTGATTTCAGCGCCTCGGACATATCTAGACACATCTATAATGAGAACTTAGCAAAATATCATTGTTTGGCAGTTATGACACGAACGTACCAAGTTTAAAAAAATCATATAAAACAATGTCTTAATCATCTGCCCCTTAGGACAGATGTTCTTCGGGGACCCCGATAGCTTGTAATAGAACTTCATGGCCAGAGTACGACATTACTGCCCACGGCTTTCTCGCGACTGTCATTGAGACGCGGCCACAGCTGCTGGCCTGGCGCCACAAATGGCAAGGCATGGCCTACGTGGTCCAAGAGCTAGCAGAGCGCGAATTGAGCCCAGCTTTGGGCCGAGAACCGGATGTATTATCCGGCATCCGCGAAGAAGTCATCGATCTGGAAGAGGATTACACCCACAACTACGCCACCTGGTATCCCTCAGGTAAGTGACCCGGCCCACGATCAGCATCGCTTCCGCACCCCGGCGCCAGGAAACGATGCAGCATGCCTGATATCCTTCCCTGTCAGGAATCCAAGCCCCAGCGCTTTCAAGGACGTAGTAAATGAATTCGCAAAATATCGTTCGCTACTGGCACTCCGTCGAGCTGCTGCAACCTCAGGCAGTCCCAAAGCTGAAAAAGCGCGACAGCGACTACCAGCCGTTTTTCCAAGACATCCCCACCTCGGCCCAAATTCTCCCTTGGATGCCAGCCAACCTACTGAGCCGGCAGCGCCTGCCCAACAAGCGCGTATGGAGCCACACGCTCTACGCGCACCTCTACAGCAACGTAGACGTTTCTCGCCAGTTGGAAGCGCTTTACGGAGCCGACAAAGGCTACAAGGAGCCACAGCATAGGCTCTCCGCCTTGTACGCGCTCAAGTTCAACGATCAGGGAATGATGCTGGTCGACAGCCTGGTGTTATCCAGCGAGGCATGGTTCGTCGGCTGCGCCATCAACCAGAAAGATTGGACACGCGGCTTCGAGGAGACCCAGGACTTTCTTCGCGAACAGACTAAAAGTCTACTCGGTGGCGTAGTCTTGGCGACCGACCTTTCGCGCCTGACAAACTATATTCGTCAGGCCCTGGGGCTCGATGATTTTTTCGCAGACGAGTCGCGCGTACACCGTTTCCGTTCAGCACCGATTAACCCCAACAAGCCCGAACAGGAAGACGACCCGCTCAACAGCTTCCTACTGAGCGATCTGGCCGACATGGCCGATGCCCTGGCACGTGGCGAAACAAGCGAGCCTTTAGCCCGTTACCTGAGCCACCACGACTCAACCCAGCGCCTGCATCTCGACAAACCCGAAGCAGATCTGGCGCTGATCGACCGCCTTGCGCCCTCGCGTTATGCAGCAGGCTGCTGGCCTGCCGAACGGCATTTGGGGTTGGTGCACTCCCAACAACTGGCAGTCAACAGCCTGCTCCAGACCCTCAGCAACGGCACCGGCATCATGGGCGTCAACGGTCCGCCGGGTACCGGGAAGACCACCCTGCTCCGGGACCTGATTGCGGCGGTGGTGACCCAACGAGCCGACGTATTGGCCTCGCTGGGCAGGGCCTCGGATGCCTTCATCCAGGACGGTCGCGAATCCGCCAACGATGGCGGACGTGAGCGCTTTGCCTATCAACTCAATCCACGCCTGTTTGGCTTCGAGATGGTGGTAGCCTCCTCCAATAATGGCGCCGTGGAGAACGTAACGCTCGAGTTGCCCCAACTGGATAAAGTTGACCCGTCCTGGCTGCCAGATGCCGAGTACTTCAGTGAACTGGGCGAGCTCACCAGCGGCAAGCCAGCATGGGCAATGATCTCTTCGGCACTGGGTAGCAAAGCCAAGCGCACTCAGTTCGTCGACCGCTTTTTTTATGGCAAGCGTCCGCCCAACGCGACGAAGACTAGAGACGAATCCGCGCCCTCCCAACCAACATCTCTCGACAACAGCGACTTGGGCGAGGATCTGTACGACGGCGATCCAACGCCCGAGGCGTCCGTAGCGAACAGCACGGACGATCAGCCAGCCCCCAAAGGCATGCGCGAATGGCTGGCCGAGCAAGCCGCATACATGAAGTCGCTCTCGTCCACCGATAAAAACATGCTCTGGCGCGCCGCCGTCAAGCAATACCAGGACGCCAAGAGCGCCGAACAAGCGATACGCGCTCAAGCCAGCGACATTCTCGAACGGATTCAGGCAGTGATCAGCGCCAAGGCCCGAGTACATCAGAAGGAACAGGAGCGCCAAATCCGTCTGACCCTACGCAGCAGTCTTAATGACGAACAAGCCAAGCTGGAAACACGGCAGCTCACGTCCGCCCGCGAGCAACTGCAACGCGAGCTTCAGGTCCTTGAAGCACACCTGGCAAAAAAACCGGGGTTTCTCGCCAACCTATTCAGCCTCTGGGGGGCTCATCGCACGTGGGCAGCCCGGCAACGCCTGCTCGATAGCGCCCACGCCTTGGCCAAGGACGCCTTCGACAGTGTTCAACGTCAAGTGCAACGACTCGTCGGCCAGCTCACTGAACTCAATCGACAATTGGCTAAGGATGAACAGGAGATCAACGAAGCCGTACTCCACGCCTCCCTGCAGATCGAAAAGGCTCGCAACATTGCGCAGGCTGGCGGGGCCAAGCACCTGCAGGTCTGGCTCGAACAAGGCCGGATCGGTAGAGGCAGCGATATAGAGCTGCTCGAACCTTGGATAATCGAAGGCTCGCGCCAGGCCCGGGCAAAGGTATTCATCGAGGCACTCAAGTTGCACCGCGTGTTCTTCCAGATCGAAGCCTCGCGCTTGCGCGCAAACTTGGACTTCATCACTAGTACGCTCACCGGCAGTCGATACCGCGGAGTGTCCCCAGCCGTGGTGCGTTCGGCATGGGCATCACTGTTCATGGTAGTGCCAGTGCTTAGCAGTACCTTCGCCTCGTTCGCCCGCTCTTTCGGCAGCCTTGGCTGCGGGGAAATTGGCTGGTTGTTGGTGGATGAAGCCGGTCAAGCTACCCCACAGGCTGCGGTGGGTGCCCTGTGGCGTGCTCGCAGGGCTGTGCTGGTTGGTGATCCGCTACAATTGGAGCCGATCGTTACCGTATCCGATGCCGTACTCGAACACATGCGCAACCGCTATCAAGTCGACGCTCACTGGTTGCCCAATCGCCAGTCTGCTCAGACCTTGGCCGACCAAGCCACTCCTTGGGGTCGTATGGCGGGCCCTAAAGACAAGAAATGCTGGGTCGGCCTGCCATTGGTGGTGCACCGTCGCTGTGACAAACCGATGTTCGACCTTGCTAATCGCATCGCCTACGACGGAGCCATGGTCTATGGCACCCTCGCGCCTTCGCCCGTCAAGGAAACGCCGGCCCGCCTACCCACCGGCTGGGTGCACGCGAGTGGCCGTTCTTCTGGCAATTGGGTCGACAGTGAAGGCAAGGTGCTAGAACGGCTGTTGGCCATGCTTGATGGCGACGGTGTGCCGCTGGATAGCATCGCCGTTATCACACCCTTTCAGGACGTGCGTAACCAACTCAAGGATCGATTACACGCCAAGATCGTACGCGGCACGATTCACACCATGCAAGGAAAGGAAGCAGCAGTGATCATCCTCGTCCTGGGCGGAAGCAGTGAAAACGGTGGCGCTCGCGAATGGGCCGTTTCCAAGCCTAATCTGCTCAACGTCGCTGTCACCCGTGCCAAGCGCCGCTTGTACGTGATTGGAGATCGCAATGACTGGGCGCAACGCAAGCTTTTCTGTGAGGTTATGGAGTTGCTACCGGCTCACCCCCGGATGACGGCCGACAGCCCTGCATGAGCAAGTGGCTGTCGTGGGTCAGACTGTAGTGGTCTAATGAAACCGGACACCCATTTAGGCGAGAATGCTCGCCAGATTGAGGTGTCAGATGACCAAACAGCGCCGTTCCTTTTCTGCTGAATTCAAACGCGCGGCTGCCGGCCTCGTGCTTAAGCAAAACTACAGCTACATCGAAGCCAGTCGTTCACTCGGCGTCGGCGAGTCAGCGCTACGCCGCTGGGTTGAGCAGGTTCAGAAGGAACGCCAAGGCGTCACCCCGCAAAGCAAAGCGCTGACCCCGGAACAGCAAAAAATTCAGGAGTCGGAAGCTCGGATCGCTCGCCTTGAGCGAGAGAAATCCATATTAAAAAAGGCTACCGCGCTCTTGATGTCGGAAGATCACGAGCGTACGCGCTGATCAATCAGCTGAGCGTCCATGAGCCGATTGCCTGATGTCGAGCGGCTTCGGTTGTGCAGTCGGGTGAGCGAGTTGTTTTCACAAAGTCGCAGTGCTGCCGGCAGCCGTAGCATTATCTCGTTGATGCGTGACGATGGTGAGCAACTCGGTCGGTTCAAAGTGCGCAGCTTGATGCGTGAGCTTGACCTCGTGAGCAAACAGCCAGGTTCTCATGCCTATAAACGTGCGACGGTCGAACGGTTGGATATCCCGAACATCTCTGATTCATCACTGTTCTCCCGTAACCCGTGTTTTGCTCTTCGTCAAAGTCAGGCTCAACAGGACCGAAATCAAGATGATGCCGCCGACTGTGGTCAGCGACCATTGGATCGGCACGTGCCACCAAGGCGCGATCAGCATCTTGCCGCCGATGAACATCAGCACGATGGCCAGGCCATACTTGAGCAAGTGGAAGCGGTCGGCCATGTCCGCAAGCAGGAAATACAGTGCCCGCAGGCCCATGATGGCGAAGATGTTGGAAGTGAACACGATGAAGGGGTCGGTGGTAACGGCGAAGATAGCCGGGATGCTGTCAACAGCGAATACCAGGTCGCTGGCCTCAATCAGTACCAGCACCAGGAACATCGGCGTCGCCCAGCGCAGGCCGTTCTGGCGCACAAAGAAACGCTCGCCGTGAAAGCCGTCGGTGATGCGAAGATGCCTGCGCAGCCAGCGCAGCAAAGGGTTCTTTTCGAGGTCTGGCTGCTGGTTGGCGAAAATCAGCATCTTGATGCCGGTGATTACGAGGAAACCACCAAAGACATAGAGTAGCCAGGCAAACTCCTGCACCAGCCAGACACCGGCGAAAATCATACCGGCGCGCATGATGATCGCACCGAGCACGCCGTAAAGCAGGACGCGGCGCTGCAACTCTGGCGGCACGGCGAAGTAGCCGAAGATCATCACGAAAACGAACATGTTGTCGATCGACAGCGACTGCTCGATCAGGTAGCCCGTCAGGAATTCGAGCGTGGTGCGCTGGGCCACTTCGGCGCCGAACGTGCTGCGCAAATACCACCACAGCAGGAGGGCGAAGACCAGCGCCAAACTCATCCAGGCGGTGACCCAGGCCAGCGCTTCGCGCGCCGAAACACGATGCGCCTTGCGCCCGCCGAAGACGAACAGATCGAGCGCCAGCATGGCAAGGACGAACACGATGAAGGCGGCCCACATCCAGGGTTCGCCAACGCTGATTGCGGTCATCTAAGGTCTCCTCGTGATGCAGCAATAGACTTGAGGAATCATGCTAATGAGTCGATCACATCAATAAAAATCGTTTATTCGATGCGAATAGTTCGTTTTTTACGAAGTAACGAAGACAACGCAAGAGGCGATGCGCACGGCTCCAGCAGCCTCGTTTAATGCTCGATCGAGATGGAAAGACCTGCAGACCATTCGAACGCTTGCCAACTGCCAAACCTATCAACGACTCTTTCTGGTCGCAGGCCCAACCATGCGTCACTCGCCGGCGATGGAGCGGGCAATCGCACTGGCCGACGCTACAGGCGCAGCGCTGCATATCGCGGTGTTCATCGAAGACTTCGACCTTATGCGGTTAATGAGCAACAGTGAACAGCTTCGTGAGAGTTGCCGGCAGGAGAACCTGCAGTGGTTGAAGGATGAGGCCGAACTCATTCGCAGGAAGGGCATCAATGTGACCACCGAAGTTGCATTGACCCGTGACCCGCTGCAAGAGATCCTTGGGCATGTGGCTGAAATGCAGCCGGACCTGATTATCAAGGACGTACATCATGAATCAGCGCTCAAACGCGTATTCGTCACGCCTTTGGATTGGCAGTTGTTGCGCGAATGTCCGCCCCCCGTACATCTGGTCAGCGAAGTCAGGTGTCCGCTTCCTCGGGTGATTGTGGCAGCGGTTGACCCATCGCATCCAGAGGGTCAGATCAGCGGAATCAACGACAGCGTCATTCAGGCGGCGAACGAATTGGCGACGCAATGTGATGCTGAATTGCACATGCTGTATGCCTATGAACTGACACACACATTTCTCTGATGCAGGTGCTGGTGCCGTGACGATGCCAGGCTTCAGCAACGACGTGCGCCGGTCACTTGAAAAGTGCTTCATTGCCTTGGCTGGACGCCACGGCGTGCCACCTGAGCGGCAACACTTCATAGCAGGGCCGCCAACCAAAGCGATGGCCGAGTTTGCCACTCACACTCGAGCGGATGTCTTCGTAATGGGAAACACTCATCATAAAGGGGTAGACAAGCTGATCGGCAGTACCACGGAGCATGTTTTGTATAAGGTGCCCTGCAGCGTTTTGGCCATCAAGGGAGAAGTGGATCAATGAGCGGAAAAAAACACCATTATTCCAACCGGCTGCGGGGCTGATGTCATTTTTACCCAGGCTGCTGACTTCAGATGAACTTGGGCGGTCTGTAGGACACGCATAAGACCATCGATTACCAGGTATTCAGGTAGGTCAACTGCTTCCGGTAGGCTGAATCAAAACGGCATCAGCACCGGCAACTCTGGTTCACCAGGGAAAAATATGTCGATAACTCTTAAGTCACTCTCCGTTAATCCTTGGCGCAATCGTCCCAAGCATTAAATTGTAAGAGTGTGTTTCCGCAGAAGCTCACCCATTACATACAAGATTTTAAACTACATTCGGTCATCACCCTCCAAACGGCAGTTTTCTGCCTAGACTTGCTCTTGTCCGCTGTGCACATGCTTTCCAGAGCATGGAATTGCACGGAAAACTAAAACAAGAGGAAACCCCCAATGTTCAAACCTATGTGGAAAGCAGTCGCATGCACCCTTGCACTTGGCACCATGAGCATGGCCATGGCTGCAGATCCGGTGATTATAAAATTCTCCCACGTCGTTGCAGAGCAGACTCCCAAAGGTCAGGGCGCCCTGATGTTCAAGAAACTGGTGGAAGAACGCTTGCCCGGCAAGGTCAAGGTCGAGGTCTATCCCAACTCTTCATTGTTTGGCGATGGCAAAGAGATGGAGGCCTTACTGCTCGGGGATGTACAGATGATTGCACCGTCGCTGGCCAAGTTCGAGCACTACACCAAGACCGTTCAACTGTTCGACCTGCCTTTCCTGTTTGATGACATCACCGCTGTTGACCGCTTCCAACTGAGCCCGCAGGGCCAGGCACTGCTCAAGTCCATGGAAGACAAAAACATCACAGGACTGGCCTATTGGCACAACGGGATGAAACAACTGTCCGCGAACAAAGCGCTACGAGTGCCGGGTGATGCCCGTGGCCAGAAGTTCCGGGTGCAGGCCTCTGCCGTGCTCGAGGAGCAGTTCAAGGTCATACGCGCCAATCCGCGCAAGATGAGCTTCGCCGAGGTTTATCAGGGCTTGCAGACCGGTGTCGTCAACGGCGCGGAGAATCCTTACTCGAACATCTACAGCCAGAAAATGCATGAAGTACAGAAGTACATCACCGAATCCAACCACGGTGTACTGGACTACATGCTGATCACCAACACCAAATTCTGGAGCGGTTTATCGCCGGAGCTTCGTGGCGAACTGGACAAGATCCTCGTCGAAGTCACCGCGCATGTGAACAAAGAGGCCGAGCAACTGAATCAGAACGCCAAGCAGAGCATCATCGCGGCCAAAACCACCGAGATCATCATCCTGACGCCTGAGCAGCGCGACCAATGGCGTGTAGCGATGAAACCGGTGTGGAAGAAGTTCGAAGGCGATATCGGCGCCGAGCTGATCACTGCCGCTGAAGCTGCCAACCAGGCCCAATGATCGGTGGACGACAGGTGTTGCCCTCCTGGCAGCACCTGCCTGTCATTCGCTACAGGAGATGCCATCCATGAATGCCCTTCGGCGCATCTGGGAACACTTCGAGGAAGGTTTCATCGTCTTCCTTTTGGCCGCAATGACGTTGGTCACATTCGTCTACGTTGTCCTCAACAACCTCTACACCCTGTTCTACCGCCTCGCCGAGAGCTGGGAAAGCGCCAGGGAATCGCTGTTCGCCATCGGCGACGGCGTCATGGGTATGGCACAAGCCATGACCTGGAGCACCTCACTGACCAAGGCTTTGTTTGGCTGGCTGATTTTTTTCGGGTTGTCGTACGGCGTCCGAACCGCTGGTCATATCGGCGTTGACGCTCTGGTCAAGCTGGCGAGCAAACCGGTGCAACGGGTCATTGGCATCATTGCCTGTCTTTGCTGCCTGACGTATGCCGGACTGCTCAGCATCGCCAGTTTCGGCTGGATCCAGACCCTGATGATTGCCCAGATAGGTGCCGAAGACTTGGGCCAGTACGGGATCATGCAATGGCACATCGGCTTGATCGTCCCCGTAGGTTTTGCCTTGGTCTTCATCCGATTCGCTGAAATTCTCGTGCGTATCCTGCAAAACAGGCAGACCGGCCTGGGCCTGGCGGATGAAACCGCAGACGCGTTGAAACTGACCGAACACGAGGATGACAAGTCATGACCATTGCCTTCCTGTTTGTGATGCTGTTCGTGCTGATGTTCATCGGCGTTCCCATTGCCATATCCCTGGGGTTGGCGGGCTCGTTGACCATCGTTTTCTTCAGTCCCGACTCTGTGCGCTCTCTGGCGATTAAACTGTTCGAGACGTCGGAGCACTACACGCTGCTGGCCATCCCGTTCTTTCTGCTCGCGGGTGCCTTCATGACCACCGGTGGCGTCGCTCGGCGGCTGATTGACTTTGCCAATGCCTGTGTCGGCCATATACGTGGAGGTCTGGCTATCGCTGCCGTATTGGCGTGCATGTTGTTCGCTGCCCTTTCCGGATCGAGCCCAGCCACTGTGGCGGCGGTGGGTTCAATTGCCATTGCCGGCATGGTCCGCTCCGGTTATCCGCAAGCCTTCGGTGCGGGGATCGTCTGTAACGCCGGGACCTTGGGTATCCTGATTCCACCCTCGATCGTGATGGTGGTCTACGCAGCCGCGACCGAAACGTCAGTCGGCAAACTGTTTATGGCTGGCGTGTTACCAGGCCTGCTTCTGGGGCTGGCGTTGATGGTGGCGATCTACATCGTCGCCGTGAAGAAAAAGCTGCCCGCCATGCCGCGCGCGACGTTCCGTGAATGGCTTAGCACGGCACGCAAGGCGATCTGGGGTCTACTGCTGATGTTCATCATCCTGGGAGGTATCTACTCCGGGATGTTTACCCCGACCGAAGCGGCGGCGGTGGCGGCCGTATACTCGGCCTTCATTGCCTTGTTCGTCTACAAAGACTTAACGTTCCGCGAAACGCCAAAGGTCCTGCTGGACTCGGCCAAGCTGAGCATCATGCTGATGTTCATTATTGCCAACGCCATGCTCTTCGCGCACGTTTTGACCACTGAGCAGCTACCGCAACAGATCACCGCGTGGGTGATTGAAGCGGGGCTGACACCGGTGATGTTCCTGCTTGTGGTGAACATTGTGCTGTTGATTGCAGGGGCCTTTATGGAGCCCTCGGCAATCATCCTGATCCTGGCACCGATACTGTTTCCCATCGCCATGAAGCTGGGTATCGATCCCATTCACCTTGGCATCATTATGGTGGTGAATCTGGAAATCGGCTTGATCACTCCACCCGTGGGTCTGAACCTGTTCGTGACCTCTGCTGTGACAGGTATGACGCTGCCTGCAACCATCAGAGCAGCCATGCCCTGGCTGATGATACTGCTCCTGTTCCTGATTCTGATTACCTACGTGCCTTGGATCTCCCTGGCTTTGCCAAGCTGGCTGGGCATGAGCTGATACCTGCCTGTCCGGGTACTGGACGTTCGTATCCGGACAGGACTTTCACGTTTGCGCTACCCCGGCCACTTAGTGTTGTTCTGAGTCCGTCACGCAACTCCATAGCTCCACCGAGGACGGATTGCTGACAGGTGGCCCCAGCCACTCACTCATCTCGTGACAATGCTGATCAAAGCACAACTGGTAGTCACCTGCTTCCGGAGTACGTCCCAGGTTCAGCGGCTGCATGGGTGGTAGGTGGCGCTGATAGTGCCAGCTGCCTTTTTCCAATCTCGCCTCTGCGGGAATTTCCATACCCGCGCCATTTCCTTTGACCCTTGCCTCCATAAGAACGAGCCCTTGCTCCGAGACACGGTAGTCTTCTTCCCAACGAATTTTTTCGATTGTGTGATTCCAAGCCAGTGTAAAGCTTGAGATTGGGAGTTGGGCCCAGGCGACCCCCGCCAAACCCAGGCACAAGCCGATCATGCTCTGGCCAGTCCGCCACGGCGAGACCGCCAGACATGCTGAAGGATCAGCAACACACCCAGCACAAAACCGATTTCGTCGGTCAACGGCAGCGCAACGACCAACAAAGCACCTGCCGCGAAACACAATAAACGCTCCCAAACCGGCATCTTCTGTTGCAGATAACCTGTGGACGCCATTCCCCAAAGGCCAACGGCCAACATCGTCTTGACTAACATATAGGCAGTCATCCACAAATTGTCGCCTTGCAACATTAGCGCAGGGTTGTAGACCGCCATGAACGGAATGACGAATCCTGCCAGTGCAATACGAACCGCCCACAAACTGATCTTGAATCCTGTTTCCTTGGCAATGGGCGCTGCGGCAAAGCATGCCAAGGCAACCGGAGGGGTAAGGTCTGCAAGAATTCCGAAATAGAAAACGAACATGTGCGACACGATCAGCGGCACACCCAACTCAAGCAAAGCGGGTGCTGCAATCGAACTGGTGATGATGTAGTTGGGAATCGTCGGGATACCCATACCCAAGACCAGGCAGGTAACCATCGTCAGTATGAGTGACAACAACAAGTTATCCCTGCCGATGGCCAGTATGTAACCGGCGAAGGTCGAGGCTATGCCCGTCAATGACACTACACCGATGATGATTCCCACTAGCGCGCAAGCAATCCCGACCGGCACAGCATGACGAGCACCTTCGACCAACGCATGCAGGCAAATACTCAGGGTTTCTCGGCCTCCCTGAATAAACCAACAGATGACCACTAACGTGGCGATCACCGCAAAGATCACGCTGATACCCAACTGGAAAAAACCGACGCAGAGGACACCCAGAGCGATCCAAAAAGCACATCGCAACGCGAAACTGGACACCTGAAAAATGATTGCCGAACCGAGAATAACGATGGCTGTCAGCGCCAGACCCACCATCCCGGAGAACAGTGGGGTACGTCCGGAAAACAGCAGGTAGACCAGGACAAAAAGCGGAATCAGCAAATACCAGCTTTCCTTTACCGCAACCCATGCGCTGGGACATTGGTCTTTGGGTAGCCCTTTAAGGTCGGAGCGTTTTGCCTCAAGGTGAACCATCCAGAACACCGAACCGAAATACAGGATGGCTGGAATTAACGCAGCTTTGGCGATCTCTACAAACGGGACATTAATTGTTTCCGCCATAATGAAAGCGACAGCCCCCATCACAGGCGGCATCAGTTGGCTGCCCATGCTCGAAGTTGCCTCTACGCCGCCAGCAAATGCTGCCTTGTAGCCGAAGCGCTTCATCAATGGAATCGTGAACTGTCCGGTCGTGACAACGTTTGCAATGCCTGAGCCTGTGATCGTCCCCATCAAAGCCGATGACGCGACCGATACTTTTGCCGGTCCTCCGAGTTTGTGGCCAAACAATCCCATTGCGAAGTCAGTAAACAATTTGATCATTCCCGCCTGTTCGAGAAAGGAACCGAACAAAATGAACAGGAAAATATAGGTAGCGGAAACGTAGGTTGGTGTGCCGTAGAGCCCCTCGGTGCCGAATGACAGCTGGTTGACGATTTGATCCAATCCGTAGCCTCGATGTGCCAGGTCGCCTGGCAGGTATTCACCCAATAAACCGTATGCCAAAAACAGTCCACAGATGACGGGCAATGCGATACCCATCACCCGACGAGCCGCCTCAAACACCAATGCGATCAATACCAGCCCAACGACCATGTCTGCAGATGTCAGGTCACCCGAACGCTGGATCAAATCCGCCTCGAAGAACCATTGATACAAGGCAGTGGTAATCCCGGCGAGACTCAATATCCAGGCCAACGGCTGCCAAGGTCGCGTTCTGCCATACGCCGGGTAACTCAGAAACACCACCCACAGCAGGAAACCAACGTGCACCGCGCGCAGCACCTGGCTGGAAACAGGCGCAAACGCAGCGGTGATAATCTGGAAAACTGAAAACAACAACGCCACGTAGAACAGCGTCTTAGGCCAGTCGCGTGGGTTGGCGGCTATGCCATGATGATCTTCGCTCATTGGGTACCTGCATCAAAACTACATAGAAGGGTACGAACCGCTCTATCGCTCTAGCGACCATCCCCGTGGCGCATTTTTGGATTACAGCGCTCCAGCTTCCTTGTAGTAGCGCTCGGCGCCGGGGTGAAGTGGAATGGGCAGATTCTTGGTAGCATTTTGCAACTTGATGTCCTTGGCGGCTGAGTGAGAATTACCTAAACGAGTGAGGTTTTCGAACATCAGCTTGGTCATCTGGTAGGCAACGTCATCCGAGACATTCTCGCGCGTCACCAAAATATTGGTGATCGCCACCGTAGGCACTGACTCAGGCTGTCCGTCATAGGTATTGGCTGGAATTTGTGCAGGCTGATACGCGGCATTGCCGATTTTCGAAACCACATCAGGAGGGATGGAGACGTAGTTCAATGACATGGTTGAGGAAAGGTCGCGGATGGCCGCCATTCCTAACCCCGAGGACTGAAGCGTGGCATCTAACTGACGGTTTTTGATCAGCTCGACCGACTCCGCAAAGGGTAGGTATTGGACTTTGCTCATGTCTTCGTACGTCAATCCCGCCGCTTTGAAGATCGCACGCGCGTTCAGCTCGGTACCGGACTTGGGGGCGCCGACGGAGATGGTTTTCCCTTTCAGATCCGCCAAGGTTTTGATGCCGGACTCTTTGTTCGCAACAATTTGAATGTAGTTCGGATAGGCTCCTGCAATTGCTCGCAACTTTGTCAGCGGGGCCTTGAACCCTGCATCTTCCACACCGTTTTTTGCATCCGCCACAGAGTCCCCAAGCGCCAGAGCGAGCTCCCCACGATCAGCTTGTAAAAGGTTGAGATTTTCCACCGAGGCTTTTGTCGCTTGGACAGAAGTCTTCGCCCCCGGTATCCCATCGCTGTATATCTGTGACAGCCCAACCCCAATGGGGTAATAAACCCCGCTAGTACCACCTGTAAGGATATTTATGAACACAGGTGCGGCGTTAGCTGCGCACGAGACTGTCAACGCAGCGGTGGCCGCAAAGAGGCTAAAGCGTTTGTTTACTCGCATGGAAAACTCTCCGTCTTGTTATGGCTTAATGCAGAGTCTTTCTACTGTAGTCGAAACCAACGCCTTGAGTGGGAAGCTGAGTTAGCCTAATAATTTTGGGGTTATCGTTCAGTCGCTGCAATGGCCCCTAATCGGGATGTACTCTCCGAGCAATGCACGGAGCTTGCTTTCAACGTCCATTTCTCGCTGTAGGCCTGAATCGCTTTTCGACGCAGGCTTCTAAACCACAGTATTTCTAGGCTTCGAGAAATACTGTGGTCATATCAAGAGAGATTATTTGGCTACGGCAGCACTCGTTAGGACGCTGCTGCGGCGAAGGACTATAACGCCGCCGAACGCTGCCAGAATCGATCCGATCAATACACCGACTTTGACTTCATCAATCAAAAGAGCTGATCCGGCGAACGCCAGATTGCCAATGAATAGGCTCATAGTGAAACCAATGCCGCACAACAGTGCTACGCCATAGAGTTGAACCCAGGTACTCCCTTCCGGGAGCTTGGCCAGGCCCATACGAATGGCCAGAGCAGCCAATAGGAAAATACCGACCTGCTTGCCCACCAAAAGCCCCAGAGCTACACCCAACGGAACCGGATCGACCAGGTTCTCCATCGAAATACCGGCCAATGAAACACCCGCGTTGGCAAAACCAAAAATCGGCACCACTGCGAACGCTACCCACATGTGCAGCTTCTCTTCCAGGAAAAGCAGCGGAGATCGGGCTTCCTCTTCTGGCTTGCCCATGGGGATGCACAGCGCCACAGCGACACCCGCCAGCGTGGCATGTACACCCGATTGCAGCACGAAGAACCACAGCACACCACCGACCAGGAGATACGGGAACAATCGCCTTACGCCCAATCGATTCATTGCGATCAGAATGACCAGGGTAGCAAGCGAGGCCAGCAACATCGGCATGGAAAGGCCCGAGGTGTAGAAAAAGGCGATGATCACCACCGCGCCCAGATCGTCAATGATCGCTAAGGCAGCCAGAAACACTTTCAGCGAAGTCGGGACTCGCTTACCCAGCAACGACAAAACACCTAAGGCGAATGCGATGTCAGTAGCGGCCGGGATCGCCCACCCCCCCAGGGTCTCAGGATTACCCCAGTTGATTGCGATGTAGATCAGCGCAGGAACCACCATGCCGCCCAAAGCCCCAAATCCAGGTAAGGCGCGTTGCCCCCAAGTGGAAAGCCCACCAGCCAGCACTTCTCGTTTGATTTCGAGCCCGACCATCAGGAAGAAGATCGCCATCAGGCCATCATTCACCCAATGCTCTACAGACATGCCCATCCAAACACTGTGCAAGGCTGCAAAGTAATTCTGGGATAGGGGCGAGTTAGCAACAATCAGAGCGGCCAGAGCAGCCCCCATCAACACGAGACCGCCAGCGGATTCCGATGACAGAAAGCGAGCCAGAATCGCGGCCGCTCGAGGGGTTTCGGCTTTAGCTTGATGCTTGGTCATCAACGTCCTTGGGATCACTTAAAAGGTAATAGATTAACATCTGGCCTACACGAAAACGGCGGCGTTAAACAGCCTGAAACAGTTAATGTACAAGACCATAACCTGGCATCAATGTTTTTTGTTCAGTGCTCTGGAATGGGGTTTTAGACCAGAACCTATTGGCATGCGAAACAATATACATGCCGCCCATCGGCTCCATACCCCGTGCCCTGCCCTTTTCGAATAACCCGCTCAGCCTTCCCATCGCTTGATACCATCCAGCACACTTGTATGAAGATTTAATGTCTGGAAGGACTCTGTGAACATTATCCGTCGCTGGTTACGACAACCCTATGCACGCCTTATCACTTTGATCGGATTGGTTCTGATCGTGCCTGTGTCCATGCGTGCGGCACTGGGCTGGTCGAATCCACTCGGCTACCTTTCGGATGTGGGAATTGCGAGCCTGCTCATCGTACTCCTGCATCGCCGTCCTTGGTGGTTAGCACTTCCAGTGCTGCTGGCATGGGGACTTATGACACTGGCGACTGCTGAGCTGGTCAGCGCGGTCGGTAGGCTTCCAAACTCCTCAGACCTGCACTACCTGATCGACCCTCAGTTTTTGGAAAACTCTACCGGTGGTGGTTTCGCCCAGCCTTGGCTAGCCGCCACTCTGTTCCTTGGACTGGTGATTTGGCTGATCACGCAGTATCTGGGGCGCTCCACTCCCGCTCCGGGCTTGCCACGAAGCGCGTGGGGAGCACCGCTACTGCTATTGATCGCCCATTGGGGCGCTCAGCACTTGTACCCCTCAGAAGAAGACCAGTGGCGCTTGTTCAACCTCCCGCATCAGTTGATGGCCGCGAGCGTTGGCGATGTTCAGGCAAGCGCAGAAGAGTGGTTGGAGGGTGATGTTGTCGATGTCCCACCGCAAATGGCGGGGCTCACTCAACTCGATTTGGACGGACAAAAATTGCTCGCGGCACCGGGGCGTGCGCGCAATGTGTTGATCATCGCGCTGGAAGGTATTCCCGGCGCTTACGTCGGCGTCAACCGCCAAGCCCTGCACAGCAGCTATCAAGAAAACCTCATGCCCAACCTCAGTCGTTGGGCAGAGCGCGGCATGAATACGCCGGACTATGTACTGCATAGCCATCAAACCATTCGCGGCCTTTACGCGATGCTTTGCGGCGATTACGACAAGCTGGACAACGGCACGCCAAAAGGCCTCGAAATGTTGACCCAGAGCGAGCGCAACCAAGCCTGCCTGCCAGCCCAGTTGCATAAGAACGGGTTTGCCACGCACTACCTTCAGGGTGCAGGCCTTCGATTCATGGCAAAAGACAAGATCATGCCGCACATCGGCTTCGATGCCACCCATGGCTTGGAATGGTTCACCAACAGTAACTATCTGGAGTTTCCTTGGGGCAAAGATGACAAGGCGTTCTTCGAAGGGGCGCTCGACTACGTCGGCCAGCTGAAAAAGCAGAAAAAACCATGGATGCTGACCCTGCTGACCGTTGGCACCCACCAACCCTATTCGGCCCCTCAGAACTATCTTGAGCGCTACGACACACCCAAGCAGGCTGCCGTCGGATATCTGGATGATGCCCTCGGGCAATTCCTCAACGGCCTGGAACGCCAAGGCATCTTGAAAAACACCTTGGTGGTGATCACCTCGGACGAATCTCACGGAATTGATGGAGTGCGCCTAGCTTCCTCTTGGGGTTTCAACCTGATGTTAGCGCCCGAGCAGGATCAGTTGCCCAAGGTAAAGTCTGGGGTCTATGGGCATGTCGATCTGAGTGCCTCAATACTCGACTATTTCGCCTTACCTGTCCCCTCAGCCTTGAGCGGTCGCTCGCTGTTTCGTGACTATGAAACAGGCCGCGAGATCATGTCGTTCACCAACGACAAGCTGCGTTATCACGATGGCCAAGGCACCTTGATCGAGTGTGACTTTCAACAGCGTTGCAGGAATTACAATAGCGCAGGGTTCATTGCCGATCACGCTATCCTTGCTGGACAGTACGGGGGCAAACGAGCACGAGAAATCACAGCAAAAGCCTCGGCGCTGGATCATTCGCTGATCCGGACACCGTTGAATCAGCACTACCAGTTCGGCAGTCCCACCATCATCCCTCTTCAGGCACAGATCAAGGATGACTGGGCCGACAACCTGATCGGTGCTCAGTATCTGGAAATGCCCAAGGGCTCACAAACACGCGTGCGCCTGACCGTGCGCTCTTTAGATCCACAGCAGAACGCCTACATCCTGCTGAAAGCCAAGGAGTTGGAGCAGGATGTGCCACTGGGGCTGCCAGCAGAAATGGTCGTCACTGCCGATCAGCCGCTGGAGATGGACTTCAGTTTCGATAATCCGCAGCCGCGTAAAGCGTTCTCGTTCCACCTGCTTGGCTATGGGCTAGGTGCCGTTGAAGTAAGTGACTTTAGCGTGATTACCGAGTTGCTAGAAGCACCGGACGCGCTGGAAGAGTCCCAAGTTGATAACGTAGCTAAATCAAGTTAGGGCGCTATGCATAACTGGGATTAAGTTGAACGCATTAATATTCCGGGTTAAACAAGGCAACACAGGAATGTTGCAAGAGCCGTATACCCTAAATATTGAATAAACAGAGCTTTCTTAAAAACATCAGTAGTATTTACTCCTCCCCCATTTTTGATTCGCGCAGTGTTCGGTTGCCTGCAACATTAGATAAAAATGTAGAAGATTAAACTTATCACCAAAACATTTTGACACATTAATTGCTGCTGATAATTTGATCTGCATCAGTAATTGCTAATCGATTGATTGCGTTACAACTATAGTTCCTGTCAGCTAGAGGGAACTATAGGATGTAGGACCGAAAATAATGTTTTCAGCCTTATATTCCTACGCTCGCTCATGATCACCTCAGCCCGTCTCACTTGAGCTGTGTGCACAGGAGATACCGATTGATGAAGAAGGTGGTCGACGCATCAACGGAGCAAACACCAATCCCTCCGCATTCCGTGGCCTGGCACTCCCTACCTGTGGAGCAGGTGACAAACCTTCTTGAGGTCAATGAACATATCGGGCTGGAGGCCGCCGAGGTTCAAGCCCGGCTTGACCGCACAGGTTTCAATCGCTTGCCAGAAGCAGCACGGCGACCCGCGTGGCTGCGATTCTTGCTGCAATTTCACAACATTCTGATTTACGTGCTTCTAGGATCCGCTGCGATTACCGCGATGCTGCAACATCTGTGGGATACGGTGGTGATTCTGGCAGTGGTCATTGCAAACGCACTCATTGGCTACGTCCAGGAAGGCAAAGCGGAAAAAGCCATGGACGCTATCCGGCAGATGCTGGCACCGCACGCCGCCGTGATTCGCGCAGGCCAACGCTTAAGTATTGTGGGCGAGGAGCTGGTACCGGGCGATATTGTCTTGCTGGAGGCGGGAGACAAAGTCCCTGCTGATTTACGCCTGCTGCACGCGAACAGACTACAGATTCAGGAAGCGATTCTTACCGGTGAATCCGTACCCGTAGAAAAGCATACGGAACCAGTAGCCCTTGGAGCAGCCCTGGGTGATCGTACTTGTATGGCATTCAGCGGCACGCTCGTGACTTGCGGGCAAGCAACTGGGGTTGTCGTTGCGACCGCAGCAGCAGCTGAAATCGGACGCATCAGTACGCTGCTTGCCGGAGTAGAAACGCTGACCACTCCGCTGGTGCAGCAAATGAACGTCTTTGCCCGTTGGCTGACGATCTTGATCTTGTTAGTCGGCGGCCTTTTGCTCGTGTTTGGCCATTATGTTGGGCACTACGAGTTCACCGAGATCTTCATGGTCGTGGTAGGGATGTCGGTAGCGGCTATACCTGAAGGGCTGCCCGCCGTCCTTACCATTACGCTGGCTGTTGGAGTGCGAGCAATGGCTCGCCGCAACGCTATTGTACGTCGCCTGCCGGCCATCGAAACACTAGGCTCAGTATCCGTCATCTGCACTGACAAGACCGGCACACTTACCCGCAACGAAATGATGGTCGCATCGGTAGTGACGAACGACCTCATATTCAGGGTCGACGGCGAAGGTTATCAGCCAATAGGAAGCATCAGTCTTGCAGATCAGCTAGTCGACATATCGACTCACCCTGCGTTGGCAGAATTGGGGAGAGCAGCCGGCCTGTGTAACGATGCTGTACTGCGCCTGCATGATGACTTATGGAAGGTAGAGGGTGACCCAATGGAGGGTGCCTTGCTGGCATTTTCCGGAAAGATCGGTATTGATAGCGATGAAAATCATCAGGCCTGGCCCCGCACCGACACCATCCCGTTTGACGCGAAACACCGCTTCATGGCGACCCTGCATCACAACCATGGTCGACATGCCTTTATCTATGTAAAAGGCGCGCCAGAACAAATACTGGCCATGAGTACGCAGCAGCTCGTAAACGCTGGCGGGACTGAACCGCTCAATGCGGACTACTGGCACGTACAGGCAAACACCATTGCTGCCAAGGGGCAGCGTGTATTGGCATTTGCAGTTAGATCAGTTTCCCCCGAGCACACCGTGTTGGAGTTCGGGGACGTGCAAGGGAAGTTAACCTTGTTGGGTATGGTCGGGCTGATTGACCCGCCGAGACCCGAGACGATCCACGCCATTCAACAGTGCCAGGCGGCAGGTATTTCCGTAAAAATGATCACGGGTGACCATGGCGGTACCGCAGCCGCTATCGGTCGGCAGATTGGCCTGCAAAATCCCGACAAGGTGCTGACTGGCGTTGACCTGGACGCTATGAACGATGCTGCCCTCAAGGAAGCGGTAAAGGACGTCAATATCTTTGCTCGCACCAGCCCTGAACATAAGCTCAGGCTAGTAATGCTGCTGCAGTCGAACGGCATGACCGTGGCCATGACCGGCGATGGAGTGAACGATGCACCAGCGCTAAAGCGCGCCGATGCAGGTATCGCGATGGGTGGAAAAGGCAGTGAAGCCGCCAAGGAAGCCGCAGACCTGGTGCTGGCCGATGACAACTTCGCGTCCATCGTCGCTGCGGTTCGCGAAGGCCGGACGGTCTACGACAACATCAAGAAAGTGCTGAGCTGGACGCTGCCTACCAACGCGGGCGAGACCATGACCATCATCGTTGCCCTGCTACTCGGCATTACGCTCCCGGTGACGCCAATACAAATTCTGTGGATCAATCTGATTACCGCCGTGACACTTGGCATCGCGCTGGCGTTCGAGCCGACCGAAGAAAACACCATGCGCAGACCGCCCCGTTCACGTAAGGAACCACTCATAAGCGGTGCTTTAGTCTGGCATATGGTGCTTGTTTCCGTTCTGTTTCTCTGCGGCGTTTACGGTATTTTTTCGTATGCGCTCGACCGTGGTTACTCAGTTGAACTGGCCCGAACCATCGCAGTGAACACCTTAGTCGTGATGGAAATTTTCCATCTGTTCTTCATTCGCAATCTTTACAGCACATCACTTACCTGGAAGGGCATTCGTGGCACCAAGGTCGTGTGGATGACCGTCGCCGTGGTGACCTTAGCTCAGTTCGCCATCACCTATGCACCACCGCTGCAAAAGGTGTTTGCCACAGAAGCCATCCCCTTCCTTGATGGCCTACTGATCATCGGAGTTGGTGTTGCGCTCTTTGCGATCATCGAGATTGAAAAACAGATTCGAATCCGCCTGTCCGAGTAGAGCGGGTTGCAAGCTAGCAATCCCCTTACGACAAGCATCTCCATGCCACTGAAAGAGGGTTTAGAAAATGCATAAAATACTTGTAGCTGTCGATGGTTCCGAGCATTCGGAGCGCGCGATTCGTTACCTTATCGGGCTGATCCAAGATGGCGGATTGCTCGGCGGGAGCGTTGAGGTACATCTGGTTAATGTGCAGTCACTTTTACCAACTCGAATCGCACACGACATGAGCGAAGATGAGATTGATCGTTACTACGGTGACAAAAGTGCTGAGGACTCACAAAAAGCTGAGGGGCTTCTGAAACAGGAAGGGATTGCATTTACACTTCATATGTTACAAGGCGATGCAGCAAGCCAAATCGTGGCGTGCTCACATTCTTTAGGATGTGACAGCATCATTCTAGGCTCACATGGTAATGGTTTTCTGGCGGGGATCTTTCTGGGTTCTGTCGCGGCCAAGGTGATTCAGCTCTCGGATGTACCAATCACCTTAGTCAAATAAGAGATCGTGAATTGCTTGAAAGCACGGCCCCACAACTGGATTATCAAAGATGGGTACTCTGGAAAAATTTTGATTGAGCTTTGCCCGTAGCCGACCATGAAGCACATGCTATCGCGTTGTCTGCGTTATGGGCGGGGTCGCGCCGGGCACCCGAAAGGGTGCCCGGCGCGAGTGGTCGGTACCCCAACCTTCGCGGCTTTGCCCACCCCCATTGACCTAAGAAGTATCGCTTTGCTTCTTCATGATGAATTTCGCGATCAAGCAATCGCCTTCTACAATGCCCTCTTCAAAATCATTGATAGCAACGACCAGCCTGGACGAGCCGTGGTCAATGTCTCGTAGCACTGAAGATAGCTAGGCGAACCGTATCCTCCGCATAGCTCATATTCATAACCCCAGGATTCTAATGAGGGGTGAGGCTAGTTGGCCTTTTTGCCGACGGTGCCCATTTCGATTGGGGTCTTTATGTAAAACACGGAGATTTCCTCAAGCTCCAACCGCTTGAACAACCTTTCGTATTCGTCCTCGGTGATAGCCATGCGAATCTCGGTCGGCTGATCCGCCATTTCAAAAAAATGCGAGGAATGCAACCGTCCGGTATGCCCACCCCCCCCGATACCTGTAGAGAGGGTCGCGCCACGCAGCCCCATTTCTTTGGCCACATCAACGATCCAGTCCCAACACACGAGTGGTCTACGACCTCTTCCATGTGGTGGCCAAATATGGCCGAGAAGTGATTGATAGGGTCCGTGTCGACGAGGCTAACCGGTTGCGTCATGACAAGCCCCCCGCAAGGTCATCAAGCGGATGGCGTACGGTTACCGGGATAGCGAATTCTTTTTCATGAAGATCAAGAGCGCCTTTCCCGGTAATCCGCAAGGTCATATGACAGCACCAGCCACAGCCACAGGTAGCTGAGTTGGAACACCACCCAGGTCAATCCTGCTATCCACGGCGGTCACACGCTCAACCCATCACTGACCATTCGACGCTTACGAATGCCCGTGCGCGATTCTATCCATTCGGGCGTGGTATCCAGCCCTCTGGAAATTTACTGATTGTCAATTATCTGAGGCGGAAGGCAGCCTCCCAGGCCACACAAGATCACAGTCGCGATCAACTCCCTTGATTTAACGATGGTTCAGATGGCGTGTGGTGTCGCGCCCAGCCCTAGGTCACTTCCTGACGCGGGGCACGGCCCAGCGGCCAACCAAAATTCATGCCCGCCGCCACCACGGCGTAGAAAAAAGCCGAAGCCAGGGCCAGGCAGATGCCGAGCAAGTGTGACGAAGCTCCATCGCTATCCCCTCATCCAGGCACTTCGGTGCGTTCAGCACGGTTTTCTCGCATCTGCCAGAGCATCCAGACGATCCCCAGGCCCACGACAATCGCACCGACCCAGGCTGTGCTGGTCAGCCCCATCGCCTCCAGGCTGGCCCCGCCCAGCAGCGAACCCAGCGCGATGCCGCCATTGAAGCCGGCGATGTTCAGCCCAGCCGCCACTGCGGGTGCCTGCGGCGCGTGGGTGTGCGACAACTCGATCACCCGCGCCTGCAAAGCGGGTACCGCCACATAGGTCAACGCACCCAGCATGCCCGTCAGCAGTACCATCAACGGCAACGACTGCGCCGATGCCCAAATCGCCAGCAGCACCGCAGTAGGCGCTGTGGGATCAATGACCTCATTCGCCGCAGCCGATGCATCGTAGGCATCTCGAACAGCCGCTAAGTTTCGTAGGAAATTTTGTAGGTTTTACCTATCCGCTCGACCTGTGCAAATCCGAGTTCGCCAAGGTGCATACCAGCGATAAGAATCTTATCCGAGCTAACAACATTCAATAGTTTGGATCGTGTTTCGGCGGAAAGAAGCGGATCTTGGTCGAATGCAATGGATACGTCGGGACGAGCAATCTGAATTTGGGGGAAATGAACGATATCTCCCCAAACCAGCAGACTACGATCATTGGAATCGAGACGATAACCGGAATGTCCTGCGGTATGCCCCAGAAGGGGCATCGCACTAATGCCAGGGAGAACTTCGCTATCAGTAAACATGCGCGTCTTCTCCCGATACTGATCGAACACCTTCCGAGCAAAAAGGAAGTTGCCACGAGCACGCTCACTTGCTCGACTGAGATTGCCATCGTCCTCCCAGAAAGAAACCTCACGCTGGTGGACGACTAGCTCTGCATCGGGAAAGGCTGCTTCCCCTGAAGAGTCAAGCAGGCCCCCAACATGGTCGGGATGTGCATGGGTAAGAAGAATGGTGTCAATGTCAGCGGGTTGCACGCCAGCGAGCGCGAGATTCGCCTTTAGCTTGCCGCCCCACTGCTTGAAACCACCAGCCCCCGCATCGATGAGGATCGTGCGGCCCATTCCACGCACCAGGTAACAGTTGATGTGGATCGAGGATGGGTCGCTCACGCCTGCGTCCTGCTGCAACTTGGACGCCTCCGCAGGATCGATATTCGAGAGGAGATCCAGACTTGCGCAAAGGTATCCGTCACTGAGGGCCGTAATCGAAAACTCGCCGATCTGCTGGCCCGGAAATTTCATGTCGCTCATTGCGGTACTCCTTGCGCGTCATCAGTTCCGCGCGTAGATGGCGAGGGGCGAATAGCCGAAGCAACGGATGCGCGCCGTTAGCCCTGTATGGCGCTTTATGGTCACCTCCAATCGCGCCGTGAAGGCGTCCATGACTGATGGCGTTCGGAGCGGTTCGAGGCGGTACCTGATTTCCGCGTAAGCAGGATGCCCGCGCCCTTGGCGAACTGAGACATAGATGACATGCACGTTGTCCAACGTAGCCTGGAGGACATCCGTGCAAAGCCGAGTACATTCTTCAGTGAGTTCCGACAGATACGCTTCGGGCGGCATGTTTTCCGCCTGGATGAAGATCGTCAGGTTAGGCATGGTCCTACACCTGGGTCTGCGGCACTGTGCCGTCGTGACTCGTCAATTGCGCGGTCATCGGGGCATAGAGATGCACGCCCTTGGGAAGCGCATTCAAACCAAGACTAATGGCGCTATCCAGCTTCGCCAGCCACCTGTTTTCAGGACACTTCTCCAATGCGACAGCCCACATCTGCTCAGGCGTGAGCCCCATCTCGATGAGCGGCTCGGGACCGACTGCGCTCACGATCAGATGCTCGCCTTCACCGATGGCAGGTGCACGCTCAAGGCCGCCGTAAAGATTGCGGTGCCAATCGGTGATGTGCTGCTGCCAACGTGCGAAGTTGCCCCCGCCCTTCTGGCGATACTCATCGCCCTCAAGCACGGCCAGACCGTCGATCGAATGCACGGCAAGGTAGACAGGGCAACCCGTGCTCAACGCCTTGAAGCGCTGCGAGGTATGGAACCCGCTCACGGAAATAAGCGCGGGTAGCTTTTCCAGGCTATAGAAATCATTCCACTCTGCTTCGCTGGCTGGGTCGGCAAAGCTGCACTCTACGGTGTAGATCATGGATCACTCGCTACCGGACTTCTTGTACGTCCGGCCCTCTTTGTTGATGTCTCATCATCGTATGACCTTGATCTCGGCGCATAAAACGATTATTCGGTACGCTTCAGTGACAAAAGATCAAGCTAAGCTGGATCGCCATCTTCACAACGGAAACGCTTATGCGAAAGAAAATCCCGAGCAGCACGGCATTGACAGCATTCGAAGCGGCCGCTCGTCACGGCAGCTTCGCGCGCGCGGCAGAGGAACTGTCTTTGACTGAAGGCGCCATCAGTCGCCAGATTGGCCGGCTGGAAGCCTTCCTCGGTGTCGCGCTATTCGAGCGAGTCGGCAATCGTGTCCGGCTCCTGCCCAACGGGGAACGCTACGCGGCCCAAGTTCGCGAATCGCTGGACCGCTTGGATCGGGACAGTCAGTACTTAATGGGGCAGCCGAACGATGGCGCGAGCCTGGACATCGCCACTATCCCGACTTTCGCGATGCGATGGCTCATCCCTCGCTTGACACGATTCCAGCAAAAGCACCCGAACATCACTGTGCATTTGGCTGAGCGCATGGACCCCTTCGTTCTCGCCGGGAGCGGATTCGATGCTGCCATCCATTTCGAGCACCCAGCCTGGACGGGGATGCGGACTCACCACCTTTTGCATGAAGTGCTGGTTCCTGTTTGTCATCCTGCATTGCTCCAGGAGAGCACAGGAGCAGCAACACTGGACAAGCTTCCACGCCTGCACCGACGCCAGAACCCGGATGCCTGGCAGCGCTATTCCCTGGAAACGGGGATCCCACTTACCAATCCAGCGATTGGTGCACGCCACGATCTTCACGGCATGTTGATCGAGGCTGCATTGGCCGGCCTCGGTGTTGCGCTGGTCCCGCGTCTTTACGTTGAAACCGAACTTGCGTTAGGACGTCTGGTCGCTCCGTGGCCAGAGGGGAAAACCACTTCCAAAACCTTCTGTCTCATCCTCCCCGAGCCCATCGCATTGAGCAGAGAGCCAATACAAGCGTTTGCTCAATGGATGCTAGACGAAGCGAAGAAAACAACGACGGTTGAGTCGTAGGGAACCTCCTTTTGCAGGCCTGCCACCAGGTTGTCCCATACGCTTTTATGTAGGCATCGAGGACGCAGTGGTCGAAGTACAAAATTGGATACCGACCGCAACGTGACCTTACGCACCACAGTTGTATCGGGTGTGAATCAAGATCTGTGTTGAAGGTGGCGTTGTCACCGCTCCCTCAATCGCTCCTCGTATCCAGCGCACCGCTGCGGCAGTCTCGCCAACGAAATCATGAGAGATAACATAATCCATGACGCCGGACTCAAGCATCGCCCGCGTATGAACCGTCAGCTCATGACCGACAAAAATAGGCCGATCCTCAGCCGCAATAGTCTCTATGGCCTGAGCAACACCCCGATTGGCGCCGGCCACGTTGTAGATGGCTGCGGGATAGTTGTGCTTGGAAAAATAGCGCGTCAATTGTTCAGTCGTGGTCTGAGGGCGATCGTCGGACATCACTCGTTCGTCGATTTTCAGATACGGAAACTCGGAACGGAGCACCCTGCGAAACCCCATCTCCCGCTCCTGCTGACAGCGAAACGGCACACTGGTCACCAGCAGGATTTTCGCGGGCTTTTTAGGTAAAGCATTGCCGATCAGCAATCCGGCGACACTACCCGCCGCATATTGATCATTGCCAACGTAAGCACTACGCCCGGAGTTAGGCAGGTCGGTGGTCAGGCACACGACGGGGATACCCAGGCTGCACAGTTTGCGAATCGCTCGGTTGATCGCCGGGTGCTCGCGCGATACGACGATCACACCATCCGCTGAGGCGCCCTCAGCCTGAACCTGATCAGCAAAAGTGGCGGGATCGACCTGGTTAGTCGGTACATAGTAGCCATGCACGACGACGCCAGGTGTCGAAGCGTTCACCAACGCCTCGGCACCGGCCAACGTAGCATTGAAGGTTTCACCCGAATCGCAAAATAGCTTGATCTGCAAAGTTGCCATGCCGTCAGCCAAATCTTTCTTTAGCTTATCCAGCGCCGCCAGCACTTTCAGACGGGTGTTTTCCCGTACGCCAGGACGGTTATTCAGCACACGATCAACGGTCGCTACCCCGACCCTGGCCACCTTGGCGACCTGTTGAACAGTGGGCCCCTTCCATAAACGCGCCGATGTTTGCATGGTCATATAGCCAGCCCTTTTTTGATGTTATTTACACCATATACGCATTGCTAATAATTGTTTCAAGAGCAATGACAGGCATGAAAGCATCTTCGTATTTGAGGTGTTTTACATCATAAACCGCCTATGGCGCTGCTTGATGATTGCTTTTTCGGTGCTAATAATCGAGGCATAACAAACACAACAAACCGCCAGGATCGCCCCATGAGTAACTCGTCCCCATCGGTTGATTTCGACCGCCGCGGCTACGCCGCTTTTGCCCCATTGTGCACCGCCTTTCTCAATCAACACGCTCGCGAGTTCGACGCCGCGTTGATGACTTTCGCCCATTGATAGGTAGTTGAATATGAGCATACGAATCGCCGTTATCGGCGCAGGGATTATGGGGGAAGATCACGCCCGCATCATTGCCCAGGACCTTCCGGGAGCCACGTTGCATGTGGTGTGTGATGCGTCGCCAGAGCGAGCGAAGCTGATAGCTGACCGTTATGGCGCCGCTGACGTTTCCACTGATCCACTGTTCACACTTTCAAGGTCCGATGTCGATGCAATCATCATCGCCAGCCCGGACGAAACCCATGCGGTCCTGACCATGGCAGCCATCGAGGCTGGGAAACCTGCACTGTGTGAAAAGCCGCTGTCTCAAAGCCCGGACCAGTGCCTGGCGGTCATCGACAAAGAGGCCTCCCGGGGTCGCCAATTCGTGCAACTGGGCTTCATGCGCCGGTTTGACCCGTCGTACAGGGAAATGAAAAGTGCCTTGGGCGACGGCGTGATAGGTCGGGCTGTGATGATGCACAATTTCCATCGCAACGTAGAAGCTCCCGCCAACTTCAGCGGGCAAATGGCGATCAGTAACTCCGCGCCTCATGAGTTCGATGTGGCCCGTCATGTGCTCGACACTGAATACGTTGCCATTTCAGTGTTCCAACCTACCCGCACGTCTGAGGATGGCGCCGGTGCTCCGGTATTCATGGTGCTGGAAACCCGGGAAGGCCATCTGGTGAACATCGAAATCAACAACAACGCCCATTACGGGTACGACGTGCGTGGCGAGCTCGTGGGCGAGCTGGGTTCCGTGCAACTGGCCACACCCGTAAATGCTCGTTTCAATACCCGTCTTCAAGGCTTTGAACGGTACGCTGCCGATTGGCGGCCGCGTTTCGCCGACGCCTACCGCCTGCAGAACAAAGCATTCGTGGAGTTCATCAACACAGGCGTATTCCCTGTCCATGCCGCGAATGCCTGGGACGGCTATTGCGCAGCCATCGTCGCCCAAGCCGGTATCGAGGCACTCAATCAGCGTCGCCGGGTAGTTTTGCCAACGCTGGAAGTACCGCCCCTCTACCGATCGCGAGAAGGAGCTACGTCATGAAGCTGGGATTCGTCACCGACAGCCTCGGTAACCTGCCATTGCGGGAGATGCTCAAGCAGGCTGAACGCCTGGAAGTGTCGGGCCTGGAGATCAACACCGGCGGATGGTCGACCGCGCCGCACTTTAACTTGGCGCAGATGCTCGCCAGCGCCGAGGAACGCCAGGCACTCAAACGCAGCTTCCAGGAGCACGGCCTGGAAATCATTTCCCTGAACGCCAACGGCAACCCTTTGCATCCCACGCAGCCCGAGCAAGGCCAGTGTCTCAAGGACACGATACGCGTAGCCGGTGAACTGGGAGTCAAGACCGTTTGCACCATGTCCGGCTTACCAGAGGGTCGGGCCGGCGACAGGATGCCGAACTGGGTGGTTGCCTCATGGCCTCCCGAAACCCAGACAATGCTGCGCTATCAATGGGAAGAACGCCTGCTGCCCTTCTGGAGCGAGATCGCTGATCTGGCCAAGGAGAACGGTGTGGAGCGTATCGCTTTGGAATTGCACGGTAACCAGTGCGTCTACAACGTCCGTTCGCTGCTGAAACTACGCAATGCGATCGGACCGGTGATAGGAGCCAACCTGGATCCCTCGCATCTGTTCTGGATGGGCGCTGACCCGCTGGTCGCCGCCGAGGCACTGGGCGACGCCATTTACCATGTGCACGCCAAAGATACTTTGCTTAACGCGCCAGTCCAGGCCGTGGATACACTCCTGGAAAATGGCTCATTGATGGATATCCCATCCCGAAGCTGGTCCTACATCACGCTTGGATTCGGCCACGGTGAGCAATGGTGGCGGCAATTCTGCTACCGCTTGAAGATGGCTGGCTACGATGGCTGGCTATCGATTGAGCATGAGGACGTTTTACTCAACAGCCTCGAGGGCTTGGAAAAGTCCGTAAGACTGCTAAAGAGCGTCATGCCGGTTGCCGCCAGCGATTTCAAACCCCAGTCCATCTGAATCGCACCACGAGAAAAAACCAATGTAATTCCATATTAAATCGCTCACCGCAATGGCGAGTGAGCATCCCCATAAGTTTCAGTCAGGAATATCACAATGACAATTAATTCCTACGGAAATACGGCATACACTTCAGCCGCCTATGTAAGTCCTGAAAAACGCCAGGCACAGCGCTACCTGCAAAAAGTGACTTGGATTGCCACGTTTGGCGGCCTGCTGTTCGGCTTCGATACCGGCGTCATCAATGGCGCCCTGCTCTATATGAAGGATGACTTGGGCCTGACGCCATTTACGGAGGGCTTGGTCGCCAGCGCCCTATTGATCGGCGCAATGATGGGGGCGCTGTGCAGCGGTCGCCTATCGGACCTCAAGGGTCGCCGCCGTATCATTCTTTTCCTCGCCGTAGTGTTTTTTCTTGGCGCGTTGGCCTGTGCGCTGGCGCCCACCCTCAACGTCATGGTGGCCGCCCGCTTCACGCTGGGGTTAGCGGTGGGCGGCGCGTCGGTCGTCGTGCCGGCGTATCTTGCGGAAATGGCCCCATCCAGCATCCGCGGTCGCATCATCACTCGCAACGAGCTGATGATCGTCACCGGGCAATTCCTGGCCTTCACCACCAACGCCACACTGGGCAATTTGTTCAGCGATCTCGATGGTGTTTGGAGATGGATGCTTGCCTTGGCAACCCTGCCAGCCGTGGCACTCTGGTTGGGTATGCTCTACATGCCGGAAAGCCCGCGCTGGCTAGCCACCAAAGGGCGCTTCAGAGAGGGCCTGGAGGTACTGAAACTGGTACGGGAGGAGTACTACGCCAAGGCTGAGATGGAGGCCATCACTCAGCAGATCAGCAACGAGCGATTCATCAAAAAAGGTGGCTGGCGCGATCTGTCTCAAAAAGGCGCGCGACGAATCTTTTTGATTGGCATCGGTATCGCTGTTACGTCGCAGCTGACCGGAGTCAATTCAATCATGTACTTCGGCACCCAGATCCTCACAGAAGCAGGCCTGGAACAACGTAGCGCACTGATAGCCAATGTCGTAAACGGCATTATCTCGATTGGCGCAACGTTCGTGGGTATTGCTCTGCTGGACCGCGTGGGGCGTCGCCCAATGATGTTGCTCGGCTTCACCGGCACCACATTGTCTTTGCTGTTGATTGGCCTGGTTTCAGTTTTTGTCGACCCCTCCGTCACCCGCGCCATGCTCATTCTCGGCGCCATGGCGATGTTCTTGGCCTCCATGCAAGGGCTGATCGGGCCTGCTTTCTGGGTACTTTTGGCAGAAATTTTCCCAATGCGCATCCGTGGCGGATGCATGGGCATGGCGATCGCAGCCTTCTGGTTGACCAACGTGATGATCGGCATGTTCTTTCCATCCTTGGTTGCAACGATCGGGATCGGCCAAACCTTCTTTGTGTTCGTGGGAGCAGGACTTCTGTCCCTGACCTTCGTTGCAGTGTGGGTACCGGAGACACGAGGCAGCACGCTCGAAGAGATTGAACAGCGGTTGTATGGTTAGACGAGGATGAAGTCTCTACGCTGACTTCCGTTCTTCCGCTTCCTATTTCGTCGCCTTTTTTGGGAAGCGGCTCTTCTCTGCTGAAGCGGCTCGTCGCACTGGCGGTGAACCGGCGTTAGCCCTACATTATTGCCAATCACACCTGTGCGGAATATCCATGACGCCCCTCCAGGATAAAGGCACCACGTCAATTGCCTTGGTGCATGAAGCATTGTATAGCGCCAGGCAAAGGCAACTGGACCTGACAGCTGCGTTAGCCAATGCAGACTTCGACCCTCAACTGCTCAACGCCCCAAAAGCCAGGGTCTCAGCGACCTCCTTTGCCCGACTGTGGGTGGAGATAGCCAACCTGCTGGACGATGAATTTTTTGGCATCGACAGTCATCCCATGCGTCGCGGCAGCTTCAAACTGATGTGCCATGCGCTCTTGGACTGCCCGGAAAAATGGCCCGAACGTGATGACCTGGCGGTGGAACTTCACATGTCCAACTCCACGCTGCAACGCCGCTTGCAGGCAGAGGGCACGCATTATCAAAGCCTCAGGGACGACCTTCGCCGCGACATGGCGATTGACCTGCTGTCGCGTGGCGATATGACGGTAACGCAAGTCGCCGCCGCCACCGGCTTCCAGGAAACCAGCGCGTTTCATCGGGCTTTCAAGAAATGGACTGGCGTCAGCCCTGGCGCCTATCGACGCGGCCACCTGGAAGAATAACCTCCCCCCTGTTACGCCCCGCCCAACTTCGTGCACTGCGTTGCACCACAACGCAACTCAACCGACTTCGAACGGCTCACGGCCTTTGGGTACAAGCCTGTAAAAGCCGATCATTTCACCTATCTGGCGGTTGACTACACGTCAGGCTGCCCGCTTGCGACTCGGAGGAGAGGACGGTAAGGAATGGGAGCGAGTGACCGATATCACCTACACCGTCCAGAGTGGGCCGTTCAAAAATGTGTCAGCGCAGTGGCGCAACTCGACCAATCGGTCGACGTACGCCGATAGCGCCAACGAAAACCGCCTGATTTTCCGGTACTCACTTAAATTTTGATGGAATGGTCGGCTGCGCCAACAGCCGTCCAGCCGCACCCACCAACGTCATAGGAAGGCACCGTCCGCTGCCGGTCGTGACGAGCTTATTTCGCGCCAACTCGCCTACCCAAAGGGCAGCGCTCAGGCCGTAAACGATTTCGGCGACAGTACACTGGTTTTTCGTCTAACCAGAAACACTGAGCAAAGAGTCATACTCCTCAGAACACAGAAAAAGCGACTAATAGCATTTTCTTTACAATTTGCGGATCCTCACCACGAGATATCTGCGACGCAGCATTACTTAACTGTGCATCGATATAGGCAGATGCAAACTCTGATGAAATGTCTGCAGAAAACTCACCTTTGGCCTTTGAACGCTCCACCCATTTCCTGTAGGCAGCCAAAGCTTGCTCCTGTATGAAGTCAATTTGTGCTCGTGTTGCTTCACCCAAGTGCATGCGTGATTCGCGCATCTTTATCAAAAGACATCCCTTTGGAACTTCTTGACTATCACTCACTGAGGTGGCAAATGACACTAGGTTATCAAGCGCCTCTCGAAACGGCATTTCTGTGTTTAACATCTGCAGCACAGAATCTAGCACCTGTTCCTGATATTTAAGAATAACCGCTTTCATCAAGCCATCTTCATTCCAAAATTCACGATAAAGACCTGGCTTCGATATATCACATCTTCTGCAAATCTCATTAAGGGACAAACCACGTACACCCTCTTTCCAATAGGCTTCCATTGCCACATCCAAAACGTGATCGCGGTCTAGGGTCTTAGGTCGTCCCCTTAAAGGTTTTGTTGGATCTAAAATCATTTCGTACCACCCAGTATTTTAACTTGACACATGATGCCACCCCACATTATCGTACCACACGGTACTTAATTTACAGCCAGGCAGGAAAGAAAAATGAGCGAAGCACAAAAAAACGTAATCATCACCGGTAGCAGCAGCGGATTTGGCCTAAAAGCAGTGAAAGACTTTGCCGACAAGGGCTACCGAGTGTTCGCTACCATGCGTGGCACAGAAGGCAAGAACGCCGCAGTCAAGGCCGAGCTGGAAGCGTATAGCAACCTCATCCATGTTGTAGATATGGATGTCACCAGCGACGAATCCGTCAAAACAGCCGTTGCCGGTTTGCTGGCTAAAGCGGGCAAGATTGATATTTTGATTAACAATGCAGGCGTAATGTACCTTGGTATTACGGAGGCATTTAGTATTGCCCAAGCCAGGGAACAGATGGAAACCAACTACTATGGCGCTATGCGTATTATACAGGCTGTCTTGCCCGCGATGCGGGAAGCCAAGTCCGGCCTGATCATTAACACCTCATCAATGGTCGGCCAGATCTCAGCGCCGTATTTCTCTACATACGCCGCCACCAAGCACGCTCTGGAAGGCTACGTCCAAGGCTTACGTTACGAAGTGGCTCCCTTCGGTATTGATGTTGCCATCGTACAACCAGGCCCGTTCCCTACAGGTCTGAGTGCAGGCGGGCAAGAGCCTTCCCGTCTTGACGTGCTTGACAGTTATGGTGAATTGGCAAAGATACCTGGCGCTATGTTCGCTGAGTTCGCGAAATTCATGCAGTCTGACCAAGCACCCGATCCACAGCTGGTCGTAGATACTTATTTAGCGCTAGCAGATATGCCTGCTGGCAAACGCCCTACGCGCACAGCTGTCGGCATGGTTTGGGGTGTTGATGAAATTAACGCTGCCAAGCAGCCCATTCAAGACCGTGTTTTAAAAGAAATGCAACTTGAAAATATTTTAGGCGGTGCTGACGCTTAACTCCTGTATCAGGGCAAACTATTTCTTGCCCTGTTTCCGCCATATCAAAATCGCATTCTTCCTTGGGAGACGTCCAGTAGCAATGCTTCAGCTTCGACTAACGCAGCGCAATTGAAAGAGCGAAGATGACCACTACACGGACTGCACAACACTTCGAAGCGAGCGACTTTAGACACTAGCCAAGCCCCCTCTTTGGGCAAGGAACACATAATGAAAGTTACAATCCTCTATAGCGGACTACTTGCAATTTTGTTCGTTGTGCTAAGTGTCCGAGTAATTATTGGAAGAGTAGGTCCCGGCAGTCCCAGTTTTGGTGACGGTGGCAACCCCGTCATGTTTCGGCGCATCAGAGGACACGGCAATTTCGCTGAGTACGTTCCACTGGCACTCTTGCTGATTGGACTTCTAGAATTAAGCGGCTCACCGCAATGGCAACTGCATGCACTTGGTTCAATACTGCTTGTTGGTCGCATTCTGCATGGCTATGCACTTTCGTTTACAACCAATAATATTTTTGGTCGTAACGCCGGCATTATTGCAACTCTTTTAGTCCTGTCCTCCTCGGCTGTGCTTTGCATTTGCAGGTATTTTGGTGGGGCCTAATTAGGCGTGCAATGCGGTCAGCATGCAGTTCACATGTCGGACTTGCGGCTGCACTTCCAAGTTAGCAGCGATCATTTTGATGCCTCTGCTGTGTGCCTCCTCTGATCGCGGCCAGGAGCGCGCAGGTCATTTCGCTTTTGCTGCAGAGCTCTCAGCGCTGGGGTGGTTCGCCAGCACCCTAAGTGGCTAACCTGGATTGCAACTGGTCGGTTTGATTGCTGCGACAGCAGGCGGTTTTTCAGCGATGCCCGTACTGTGGACTCATCGAGCCGCTCAGGGAGAAAGTGGCCGCAGGCAACACCGGTCTGCGCAGCGGGCAAGGGTTCTATCGCTGGGATGAAGAGCGCCGCGAACGGCAGCTGAACCGGCACGGACACCAGCTACGGCTGCTCTCAAACCCTGAACCTATCAGCAGGAACATCGCTGCAAAACAAGTCCCGGCCTACCGGTTGCATGTTACTCGCAGCACCAATGGCCTATGGCCGAATTCGTGAGAAATTACCTGGGCATTTCCTACTCCACTACTACTCGCACTCTTGCCAGATTTCCGACCCGCGTAAACTCCGCCGTGGCGTCACCCTCACGCTGGACGGTAGCGCGGAGCACGGGATAGTAGGTGCCAGGTTCCGAGTAGGTGAGTGTTTTATGTATAGCGAGCGTTTCTGACGGCTGATGAGGAAGCGGAGCGTCTAGAAAATCATCGTTCCCCGTCTGGCTCCATTCCGTTTTCACAATTTTGCCGGCAGATGGCGAGACGGTAATGTCACCCAGCAGCGTGACGGGCTCCCCGACTTTGGCAATGATTCTCTCACCGCTCCTGGACGTGAGTTTCACAACAGGCTGGATGCCTTGCCTTGCTGATGCGTCTGCAGGTAATGAGACCTGGCCATTATTGAGCCCATACTGAGTGGAGCGAGGCGGCGCTGTACCATTTTCCACCCAGGCACTTACGTCCCTGACGGCCTGTTCGAGGATGCCGTTGTAATCTACAAGTCTCACAAACTGATTGTCAGCCGCGCCCGAGGCAACAACGCTGCCATCCAAATGGTCTGCATTATCGTTTAACCAGATTCGCACCTTCTCGTCGTACTGATTACCCTCTCCCGCCTTCAATCGCTGGCCATACCAGTTGGCATCCCAAGGGTAGGCATCGACATCAAGTGCATTGGCTATGATTATCATCTTGCTGTTTATCTTGCCGGTGAAGCTACCGCCTCCGCTGACACCTGCGCTGATTATTGAGCCTACCTCTTGGGGGCGTTGCGGGTAGCGCGGAGAACCGTCTGCATTGCGAAATTGATCCCACACAGCAAATCCACCAGAAACCGGTACCTGATGCCGATGGTAGGAGGTCAACGCAATTGCCCAGCGATTGTCGACACGAATCTTGGTTCCAGTTGTCAGAGTGTTAAGCATGTCGACTTGATTTTGCGCGGACAGCGTAATGACTCCGCGCTCGGCATCCAAAGACCCAAGCAATTTTCGATTGCCCCCTTCTGCCCCTTCGAGAGTGAAGTCCAACCAAGAGCTGTTTTTGAGGTGCGACAACCCGGCCACGTGCAAGCTTAATGGCTTACCAGCCGAGTCACGATCTATCCTTTGAACCGACACTACGCGCTCAATTTTCGCCCTTCGTACAAGAGTGCCCAGAGTGGATTGCGCGGTACCGAGGTAGCCAGGTTTACTCCAGAAGTCATCTGCATAACCGGGATCAATGCCTTTGACCGAACTGGCAAACCCCAGTAAACCTTGCGGGTCGTTGAGACCCAGGATGTAGGCGTAATTATCCCAACCGCGCAGGGGCACGCCCATTGCCGTGACCTCCGCAAGAACCGAGGCCTGCGTGGCGTCAAGTGCTGCAAAAGGATCGCCGCTACCTCCCGGTCGCATAGCGTCGGCAATGTGTGACGCTTTATCTTCGAGTACAAGACGTGCGAAAGCACGAACAAAAAAATTGGTAGGAATGGATGTTGGAACGCCAATGACGAATGGAACGGCACCCTCCCATACCCCCGACGAGTTCTCAGCCGCTGCAATGGTCAGATAAGACCCGCCGCTGCCACCATAGATGTAGCCGTGGATCTGAGAAGCGGGCAGTCCATAGTATTCCCCAGCGACCATCTTCGAGAACTTTGCAGCCGCCGCGTTGGCTCGATAGCCAGAGGGCGAAACAGTATCCACGGTATACGCACCGCTGTCGGCACCAAATTTGATTACCCGGTCCGGAACGCTACCGTCACCCAAGGGATAAACCTTGTGGAAGAAACGCCCTTTCCATTGGGCTTTCGGCGGGAAGAAAAAGCTGAACTTTACATCGGTGCCTTCGAAGTGCCCGGAAACGCGATGCGTCAGAACAGGGCTTTTCAAATCTTCTCGGCTATCTATTACCGGGCGGTCGAACTCCGGATCGACGCAGTCTTGAGTAATGAACATTATCCCGCCCGGTGGTGTTTCACACGGCGGGGATTGAGACGCGGCGGAAGCTAATGTCGACAACCCACCAAGCGACACTGCAAGTACCAAGCATCTGGAAGCGACGAACTTCTTATTGAAACCGTCACCGCGATGGAAATCTGTGCCAGGTGGAGCAGCCACTAAAGTCAGTTTTTTAGCGTTGTTCATAATGGCTGTGAATTCCTTGAGGAGCTTCAATGACGGCAGACCGACACTGCTGGGTAAGTTTTTGAGTCGTTTGAGGATGAGACCGCTCCGGCTGGGTCTCTCATTTTCCAGCTTGAGAAGCGTGACGTGCTCTACCAGGCGCTCACCTGCGCCTGGACAGAGCCTTAGTACCAAGCATAGGCTGGAGATGTCTACGATGCCGGGGGCAGTCCACCCAACAACGACGATTCACATGGCGTAGAGAAGAAACGCCAAGCCTTCGCTGATTGCACTGCAGGCTTCGCTGTTGGCCTGACAAGGGAGAGGTTTGCCGGTAACGAATGGAACGGCAATGGAGGAAAAAGAACTGATGCGGATATTGCCGGCGTGATAAATCGCTGCGTGGGCGCCGTCATGCGACAGAGCCTCAAGGCTGATTTGGAAGATTCGGGCGCCAGACATAGTCGTACCATAACAATAGGATTGAACATATCCGGCGGTCCGGTGACAGCAAGGTAGCATGATGATTAATACGACCAAGGAATATATTCTATTATTCTTATTCCTAAAATGAATAATAGATCCAGACGCTGCATCACGCCCACCCCTCCAGTCGCAACGTGGACCGAATCAGCCGTTGCTCTTCGCTTTCAATTTCCCTGAGGTTTTCGCAGATGCTCTGGATGTGCGCGATGGCCGCCTTGCGCGCCTGCTCCGGCAGGCGCCCGGTCACGGCGTTATACAGCCGTGCGTGTTGGCGATCGATCTGGCGCTTCTGCGGTTCACGGTGATAGAGGTTGTTGACCGAAGCGAAGACGGTGTTGAGCAGCAAGTCCGTCAGCGAGCGCAAGGTCTGTACCAGCACCGGGTTGTGCGACGCCTCGCAGATCGCCAGGTGGAACGCATGATCAAGCCGAGCATGTTCGCTCGCCTCCAGCAAATGGCCGTGGGCATCGAGCAATGCCTCATAAGCGCGGGTGATCAGGACAAAATCGGCGTCGGTGCCACGCAGGGCCGCTAAGCGGGCGGATTCGCCCTCGAGCAGGCTACGCACTTCGAACAGGTCGTAGAGCGTCCGCGGCTGCGAGCTGAACAGGTGCAGCAGCGGTGACGCCACGCCCGGCCCCGACAGGTCGGCCACGAATGAGCCCTTGCCTTGCTCGGTGTTGATAATCCCGCGAGCGCGCAACACCTTGAGTCCCTCGCGAAGGGCGGTACGCGAGACGCCGAGTTTTTCCGTCAACCGCCGCTCCGAAGGCAACAGTTGCCCGGTCTTGAGCACACCGTCGACGATCAGGCGCTCGATCCGCTCACAGACCACGTCGGCAACTTGCTGGGTACGGCCCGTTTCTGTGCTGTCCATGCGATCTCCAACTGGTATGACCAGCTTCAGCGTCCGACTCGCCAGTGCTCAAACACCCGGTTAATCGACTGTTTTTGATGGTCTTTTTTAACCGAATAAAGAAACAACGATTAAACAACTGGTTCGACCAGACCAACAACCCATAGACAGTAAAACGCCCCAGGCGAATGATGCAAGCCAGCTGCATCGGAACAGACCTCGAATAAAAACAACTGAGGGTCGCCTACCGACTATGAATATTCTCTACGATGAACGCGTCGACGGCGTCCTGCCTGACGTCGACAAACAGGCGCTGCTGCAGGCCCTGCAGACTCGGTTGCCTGATCTGGAAATCCTGCACCAGCGCGAAGCGCTCAAGCCATACGAATGCGACGGCCTCTCCGCTTATCGCACCACGCCCATGCTGGTGGTGCTGCCGCGCCACATCGATCAGGTGCAGGGCGTGCTTCGAGTCTGCCATGAGCGGCGTGTACCGGTTGTGGCTCGTGGTGCGGGCACTGGTTTATCCGGCGGTGCGCTGCCGCTGGAAAAAGGCGTGTTGCTGGTGATGGCGCGCTTCAACAACATTCTGCACATCGACCCCGCCGCCCGCACCGCCCGGGTTCAGCCAGGGGTACGCAACCTGGCGATTTCCCAAGCGGCTGCGCCATTTGGTTTGTATTACGCGCCGGACCCTTCCTCGCAGATCGCCTGTTCCATCGGCGGTAATGTGGCGGAAAACGCCGGTGGCGTGCATTGCCTGAAGTATGGGCTGACCGTGCACAACCTGCTCAACGTCGACGTGCTAACCGTCGACGGCGAACACGTGAGCCTGGGGTCCCAGGCCCTCGACTCTCCGGGTTTCGATCTGCTCGCGTTGTTCACCGGCTCCGAAGGCATGCTCGGGGTGATCACCGAGGTCACGGTCAAGCTGCTGCCCAAACCACAAACGGCCAAAGTGCTGCTGGCAGCCTTCGACTGCGTCGAAAAGGCTGGCCGTGCGGTGGGGGACATCATTGCCGCCGGCATCATCCCAGGCGGCCTGGAAATGATGGACAACCTGGCCATTCGCGCCGCCGAAGACTTCATTCACGCCGGCTACCCGGTGGACGCCGAAGCGATTCTGTTGTGTGAACTCGATGGCGTAGAAGCCGACGTCCACGACGACTGCGACCGCGTGCGCCAAGTGCTGGAACAGGCCGGCGCCACCGAAGTGCGCCAGGCTCGCGATGAGGCCGAACGCGTGCGTTTCTGGGCCGGGCGCAAGAATGCGTTTCCGGCGGTGGGCCGCCTCTCACCGGATTATTACTGTATGGACGGGACGATCCCGCGCCGCGAACTGCCTGGCGTGCTGCACGCTATCGCGGCGTTATCGACCGAGTACGACCTGCGGGTAGCGAATGTTTTCCACGCCGGCGACGGCAACATGCACCCGCTGATCCTGTTCGATGCCAATCAACCGGGCGAACTCGATCGCGCCGAAGCCCTGGGCGGCAAGATCCTCGAATTGTGCGTGAAGGTCGGCGGCAGCATTACCGGTGAACATGGTGTGGGCCGCGAAAAGATCAATCAGATGTGCGCCCAGTTCAATAGCGATGAGCTGAACGTGTTCCACGCCGTCAAAGCCGCATTCGACCCAGGCGGATTGCTCAACCCTGGCAAGAACATCCCGACATTGCATCGATGCGCTGAGTTTGGCGCCATGCACGTTCATCTGGGTCAGATGCCCTTCCCCGACCTGGAGCGTTTCTGATGCACAGCGAACACGCTATCGACGCCAGCGCAGCGCTGCTGGAGCAGGTCAACCAGGCGCTGAACAACGCCACGCCGCTGCTCATCCAGGGTTCCAACAGCAAGGCGTTCCTTGGACGCGCAGTCACAGGTGAAGTCCTCGACACGCGCGCCCACCGTGGCATCGTCAGCTACGACCCGACTGAACTGGTGATCACCGCCCGTTGCGGCACGCCCTTGGCGGAGTTGGCAGAAGTGCTGGACGCCTCGCAACAGATGCTGCCTTGCGAACCGCCCTCCTTCGGTGAACACGCCACCGTGGGCGGCATGATTGCCTGCGGACTCTCGGGGCCACGGCGTCCGTGGTCAGGATCGGTCCGCGACTTCATCCTCGGAACACGGCTGATCACCGGACAGGGCAAGCATTTGCGCTTCGGCGGCGAGGTCATGAAGAACGTCGCCGGCTACGATCTGTCGCGCTTGATGGCCGGCAGTTACGGCGCGCTTGGGGTGGTGACCGAAGTGTCCCTCAAGGTCCTGCCCAAACCACGGCAAACCTTGAGCATCAGCCTGGAGCTGGACACCGACCGTGCCTTGCTGCGCCTGGCGGAATGGGGGCAACAACCGCTGCCGATCAGCGCCGCGTGTCACGATGGCCAGCGCCTGCACCTGCGACTCGAAGGGGGTGAAGGCTCGGTGGCGGCGGCCCATGACCGCCTGGGCGGTGAGTGTCTGGACGCTGCCTACTGGCATGACCTGAACGAACACCGGTTGAGTTTCTTCGATGAGGACCTGCCCCTTTGGCGCCTGTCCTTGCCGCACAACACGCCCCGATTGTCGCTGCCAGGGACGCAACTGATCGATTGGGGGGGCGCCCAGCGCTGGCTCAAATCCGACGCCGACGCGAGTGTCATTCGCACGGTGGTCGATAAACTCGGCGGGCATGCGACCTGCTACCACCCGGGCCTGATCGACAGTCCCTTCCAACCGCTGCCCGACACGTTGATGCGCTACCACCGGAATCTGAAGCAGCAACTCGATCCACGGGGCATCTTCAACCCCGGTCGCCTGTACGCGGAGCTTTGAACCATGCAGACCACCTTGAGCGAAGACGCCCGCCGACTGCCTCGCGCTGAAGAAGCCGAAAACATCCTGCGCAGTTGCGTGCACTGCGGTTTTTGCAATGCCACCTGCCCGACCTATCAACTGCTGGGCGATGAACTGGATGGTCCGAGGGGGCGCATCTACCTGATCAAGCAAGTGCTCGAAGGCAATGAAGTCACGCGCAAGACCCAGGAGCACCTGGACCGTTGCCTGTCCTGCCGTAACTGCGAAAGCACCTGCCCCTCAGGCGTCGAATATCACAACTTGCTCGACATCGGCCGGGCGGTGGTCGACGCGGCAGTGCAACGCCCGCTCAGTCAACGCTTGCTGCGCGAAGGGTTACGCAGCGTCGTTCCCAATCCCGCGCTATTCAACGTGCTGATCGGCAGTGGCCAGCTATTTCGGGCGTTGTTGCCCAACACCTTGCAGGCCAAGTTGCCTCGCCGCGCCTACCCGGTCAAACCGCGCCCGGCCCCACACCACGCCCGCCAGGTATTGATGCTTGAGGGCTGCGTGCAGCCGAGTCTGTCCCCCAATACCAACGCCGCCACGGCGCGGGTGCTGGATCGACTGGGGATCAGCGTCATATCGACCCATGAGGCAGGCTGCTGCGGTGCCGTGGACTATCACCTCGACGCTCAGGCGGCCGGCCTTGAGCGTGCGCGGCGCAACATCGATGCATGGTGGCCGAGCATTGAAAGCGGTGCCGAGGCCATTGTGCAAACCGCCAGCGGCTGCGGTGCCTTTATCAAGGATTATGGCCACCTGCTCAGCACCGACCCGGCGTATGCCGACAAGGCGAAAAGGGTCAGTGCCCTGGCCAGGGACTTGGTTGAAGTGCTGCGCGGCGAGCCGCTGGATAAGCTCGGCGTACACAGCGACCAGCGCCTGGCGTTCCACTGCCCCTGCACGTTGCAGCACGCGCAAAAACTCGGCGGTGCCGTTGAAGCCATGCTGACAAGCCTGGGATTCAACCTGACCGCTGTTCCCGACAGCCACCTGTGCTGCGGCTCGGCGGGCACCTACTCGCTGACCCAGCCCGAATTGTCGCGACAACTGCGCGATAACAAGCTCACTGCGTTGGAAAGCGGCCACCCCGACGTCATCGCCACCGCCAATATTGGCTGCCAGTCCCACCTCGACGGAGCGGGGCGCACCCCGGTCAGGCACTGGATCGAACTGGTCGAGGCCGCGTTGCCCTCACCCAGTACTGGAGAATCCCCATGAAAACCAAAGCTCTACTGAGCCAGACCGAAGTCAGCCAAATCCTTGCGGCTGCACGCACCGAAGCCCACAGCAATCAATGGGCCGTGACCATCGTCATTGTCGATGACGGCGGCCATCCCCTGGCCCTTGAACGCCTCGACGGCTGCGCGCCGGTCAGTGCCTACATCGCCACCGAAAAGGCCCGCACCTCGGCACTGGGCCGGCGTGAGTCCAAAGGGTATGAAGAGATGGTCAATGGCGGGCGCTACGCCTTTTTGTCAGCGCCCTTGTTGACCTCCCTCGAAGGCGGTGTGCCGATCATCGTCGACGGCCAGGTCATCGGCGCCGTCGGTGTGTCCGGGGTCAAGTCTGGCCAGGATGCACAGGTGGCCAAAGCCGGGGCGCAATGCCTGAGCTGAACCGGACCCTTGTGGCGAGCGGGCTTGCCCCGCGTTGGGGTTCAGACGGATCGCCGACCTTGATGTAGTTGTCGATGCGGCTGCGGATCTGCAACGTCGCGCCGGCCAATTGCGACAGGTCGATTTCGATACTGTCGGTGTCGCCGTTGGTGTCGGTGCGAAAGGCCAGGGTCGTGGCGCCCTTGCGCCATACGGTTTGCTCCGGGTGATCGAGGCCCAAGGCGCGAAAACCGTTGATGACCGCTCCCGTCACGCGCATTTCTCCGGTCCAGTAGGCGCCGCGAAAACGGTCCTTGATGCGTGCGCCGCCCAGGCGCAACCGGACGGCCCGAGGATCGCGACGAATTCACTCGGCCTGGCCGTCATCCGTGCCGACCTGGCCATTCGTGCGCAAACGGCCGATACCAGCCTGGCCAGCACCCTGCACGTCAAACGCGGCACCGCGCTGCTGGTGATGGAGCGCAGCTCTTACTTTGCCGACGGGCGCTGCTGCGACCGCACCACCTTCTTTATCCGCCCGGAACGCTATGCGTTTGTGCTCAGCGGCGTGTTCAAATCCGGCCCTGCCAAATAGAGGTCCGCACACGTCGCTTGAAGGGATCGGAAGATACGCGGCGGTGGGTTTCCTAGCGATAACCCCGCGCCTGAACGTCGAACAGCTCGGCATACCGTCCACCCGCAGCCATCAGCTGGCTATGGCTGCCCTCCTCCAGAATCTGCCCGCGTTCCAACACAATAATGTGATCCGCACTGCGCACACTGGAAAACCGGTGGGAAATCAACAGAGTCATGCGGCCCTTGGCATGCTCGCGAAAGTGCTCGAACACCGCCGCCTCAGCCCCGGCATCCAGCGCGGCGGTGGGTTCATCGAGGATCAGCAGATCGGCATCCTGACGCATGTACGCCCGCGACAAGGCGACTTTCTGCCACTGCCCACCGGACAGTTCCTGACCTCCGAACCAGCGTCCCAGCTGGGTTGAATAGGTATGGCTCAGGCGCTCGATAAAATCGGCCGCCACGCCTTGAGTGGCAGCGCTGCGCCAGCGTACCTGGTCGTCCAGGGCGTCGACGTCACCCACCCCCAGGTTTTCGCCGACGGTCATCTGGTAGCGGATGTAGTCCTGGAAAATAACGCCGATACGCTGGCGCAGGGTGTGTTCGTCCCACTCCTGCAGGTCGCTGCCATCCAGCAGGATGCGGCCTTCATCCGGGGCATACAGACGGGTCAGCAGTTTGATCAGGCTGGTTTTGCCGGAGCCATTTTCACCCACCAGCGCCAGGCTTTTCCCCGGTGCCAGGTGCAGGTTGATATTGCGCAGCGCGGCAGATTCAGCACCTGGGTAGGTGAAACTCACCTGTTCGCAGCGCAGGCCATCGCCAGGGCGCGCCCCTTGGGTGAGTCGGCCGCGCGGCGTGATTACGGGGGTTTCAAGGTATTCATACAGGTCCGAGAGAAACAGGCTGTCGTCGTACAGCCCGGCAATGGCGCTGAGGCTGGCGGTGATTGCGGCTTGCCCCTGCTTGAACAGCACGATGTACATGGTCATCTGGCCCAGGCTCGTCTGGCCACGCACGGTGTCGAGTACCACCCAGGCGTAGGCCAGGTAAAACGCTGCGGTGCCCAGCAGGCCCAATGTGAAGCCCCAGGCGTCACGGCGCAGCGTCAGTTGGCGGTCCTCCGTATACAAACGCTGGGCGTTGTCGCGATAGCGCTGGAGGAACAGCGGTGCCAGGCCAAACAGCTTGACCTCCTTGGCATGGGACTCGTGGGAGAGCAAGGATTCCAGGTAGTTCTGCTGACGCGTCTCCGGTGCACGGCGGTGGAACAAGCGGAACGCATTGCCGGAAAAATGCGTCTCGGCGAAGAACACCGGCAACGCACCGACCACCAGAATCAACAGGGCCCACGGCGAAAAGTGCACCAACAGGACAGCAAAGCTGACCAGCGAAATGAGGTTCTGCACCAACCCCAGTCCTTTCGTCACCAGGCTCAGCGGGCGCGTCGAAGCACCCTGGCGCACACGCACCAACTTGTCGTAGAACTCAGCGTCTTCAAATTGCAGCAGCGAAAGGGTCTGGGCTTTCTCCAGGACCATCAGGTTGACCTTCACGCCCAGCTTCACCCGCAGCAGCGACTGCTGCATCGACAGCGCCCGTTGCGCCGCCGCCAACAACGCCAGCACACCGGCCTCGGCCAGCACGTAGCGCATCACCGGCCACACGGGTGCCTGGCTGCCGGCCGCATGAACCTGCATGGCGTGGACCACGCCATCAACAATGCGCTGTCCAATCCAGGCGGCCAGTGCGGGCAGCAGTCCGGCGACAATCGTTGCCAGCAACAGCCCCGTGAACAGTGGCCGTGAGGTTTCCCACACCAGTCCCAGTGCCCTGCGCGCCTGGATCGAAAACGCGCTCAATCGATTGAACAGCACCATGAATGGCACGGACTCCTTGAGGGTTGTGAAAGCGGGCCGGACTGCCGAGAGCCATGGATACGGGCGGGCTCTGCGCCACTCGCTCCCGGATCCAGGCGCGCCCCCGGATTATGACAGGCCGTGACACCAGAACCATGAGTATTCATGGATGTTCTTCCCAGGCGCATTGCCGCCAGTGGTTGGCGTGACGTCTTTTCACTCGATGGCGGTTGGGCGCCCGACCTTACGTCACGTCCTGACGCCCCGCGCGGCCCAGCGACCAGCCAAAATTCATGCCCGCCGCCGCCAGCAGGATCGCGCCTGCGCCCATCACTTGCAGGGTGCTGAGGGGATGGGCGAAGGCTACCCAGTCGACCAGGATAGCGACAATCGGATAGATGAACGACAGTGCCCCGACCAGTGCCGTGGGGATTTTCTGGATGGCGCTGTACAGCAGGGTCGACATCAGCCCGGTATGGACCACCCCGATAATGATCAGGTAAGTCCAGGCGCCCTTGAGCGTTTCGCCCCCAGTGAAGTCCACGAACGGTGCCAGCACCAGCACGCCGACCACCATCTGGATCAGCACGATCAGGTGCGCGGGAAAATCCTTGAGACGCTTGGTGATCGCCGCCGCCACGGCATAGAAAAAGGCCGAAGCCAGGGCCAGGCAGACGCCCAGCACGTAGTCGGCGCCGGTGGCCTGCCCATGGCCCTTGGCGGACACGATCAGCATCAGCCCGGCGAAGGCCAACAGCAGCCAGCCGACCTTGGCGACACTGAGGCGTTCGGCAAAAAACAGCGCACCCAGGCCGACCAGCATGAACGGCTGAACGTGGTAGACCACCGTGGCAATGGCGATAGAGGCATGTGTGTAGGCACCGAACAGCAGCACCCAGTTGAGGATCAGCGCCACCCCGCCCAGGCACACCAGAATGAATGGCCGGGCAGCGATCCGCGCGCTGCGCAGCCCCCCAGGCACCAGGTACGCGACCAGCATCGCCATGGCGCCGAACAGGCAACGCCAGAACACCACCGCCTCCGGGCTCTGCCCCGACATGACGACGAACCAGCCGACTGTGCCGGAGATGGCCATGGCCAAGGTCATTTCGAGCGTCCCACGGGTTTTCGACTTCATCACTTATGGCTTCCTTGCTATCGACATCACCCTGGCCCAAGCCACCGTTCGCGGGGAAATAGGCTGGCAAATACAACTTTATAATGAACTAATGGCCGATATACTGAACATACCCCCCAAGAGCGTCAACCTATTCAAGGATGGTTTATAAAACAAATGACCGATATAACGAACAACCTGCCGGGAAATAATCCGAGTCGAATCGATCTGCTGGCGCTGTCAATCAAGCGCGAGCGCCTGGCCGCCGGGCTTTCCTTGACCGAGCTGGCGAAGCGCGCCGGGGTAGCGAAGTCGACCTTGTCTCAATTGGAGTCGGGCATCGGTAACCCCAGCATCGAAACCTTGTGGTCGCTGGCGATGGCCATGGGCTTGCAAGTCACCCGGTTCTTCGAACAGCCCCGGCAGGCCCTGCGGGTGATTCGCGCTAACGAGGGCATGACCGCCTATGCCGAGACGGCCCATTACGCAGCGACACTGCTTGCCGATTGCCCGGCCGGCGTACAGCGCGATATCTACCGACTCAAGGTGCAGCCCGGCGAAGTTCGTCTGTCTCAGCCTCACCCGCAGGGCACCGTAGAGCATGTGGTGCTGTGCAGTGGCAGTGCACGTATCGGCCCGGCGAGTGGCCCGGTGTTGCTCAACGCCGGCGACTACATCAGCTACTTGGCGAATGTGCCTCATGTGTTCGAGGCACTTGAGGCGGACACCACGGCGGTGATGATGATCGAGCATTCCTGAGGTGGGAGCACCTTGACGCCTGTCAAATCCGTAGCTGCCGAGCCCCGGCGAGGCTGCGTCGGTCGCGACTCGGGCTTGAATCGGCAGGGGGATCGCTAGCAACTTAACCCTTTCATCTCGTCAATTTTATCGAGCAGGACGCCAATAACCCCCGCCTTTTTTTGGGGCCCCGTCAGTTGCGCGTCAAGAGCGTGTGAGGCGCAACACCAAACGCCTTGCGAAACGCGTGGCTGAAGTGGGAGAAATCGGAAAAACCGAAGTCCAGTGCGGCTTGGGAAACGCTGCGCACCTGGCCGCACTCGATGGCCGCGCGACTGGCATTCAGCCGTTCTTTCCAGATCTCTGCGACCGGGCTTTTCTGATGACGGGCGAATGCACGGGTCACCGTTCGGGTGGACACGTGGTGGGCTTGGGCGATCAGCTCGATCGACAGTTCTCGCTCGCTCAAGTGGTGCTGGATATAGGTCATTATCCGCGCATAAAGATCCAGCTCCTGATGAGTCGTCTTCAGGTCCTGGAGTTCCAGGCTGATCACGAGCAGGTCGATTATCGTGTTGGAGTAACGATTGCAAATGCCTCCATCCTCCAGAAGCACGGGAGTGTTCGCCATCTGGCGCAGCATCTCGCGCAACGGCACCACGCCGGGGCGGCGGTCATCCAGCACCATTGCGGTGCATTCCGCCACACGCGGCAACCGCTCAGTCAGTAACTGCCGAGGGATGCGCATCAAGTGGTTTTCGCTCCCCCCCAGGCTGAATCGGAACGGTCGGGTTGCGTCATAAAGGAACAAATTACCGGCCCCCAGTGTGGCCTTGCGCCCCTCTTGCTCAATTTCGCCATACCCATTGAGGGTGAAGCCCAGCCACAGGTCTTCTGCGGGGCCACTGCGTAAATGCCGCTCGGAACGGACCCAATGATGCAGCGGGGACGACAGCCTGGAGACATCCAGCGCCCCCACACCGGAGACCTGGAGCGTTCCGTTGAAATCGCTCTGGGTCGAGGGTTTGCTGTCAGCCATAAGACAATGGCGACACACCACTTCTTTCCAGTAATCGAAGCGACGCGGTTGCGAAACGGCAAGGGTGGAATATTGATTGTTCTGAGCCATGGCACTCACCTTAATGCAACGACTTGAAGCAGCGACACGCTGCCGGTCGATCCTGGGAAGCAAAATTCAGACCACGCCCAGCCCCCTTTATCGCTCCTGAGCCCTGGCATCCGGCACCTGTCTTTTCCAACCAAACGGTTGTCCTGGCGAACAAAGCGAGGCGGTTCGCACATGCCTGACTATGACCTCACGGCCTGTCCAGCCCGCTACGCCTGAACCTGAAAAAAAACAAGGAGCCGCCCATGGAATCTGCGATCGACAAACACCTTAGATGCCCACGGACGTTGTCCCGCCGTGTGCCCGAGGACTACCAGCCGCCCTTCCCTATGTGGGTCGGCCGCGCCGACGAACACTTGAAGCAAGTGGTGATGGCCTACCTGGGCGTGCAGTTTCGCGGTGAGGCGCAGCGTGCGCGCGCCCTTAAGGCCATGCGCGACATCGTCGGCAGCTTCAGCCTGCCCGACGGCCCGCAGACCCATGATCTGACCCACCACACGGACAACAGTGGCTACGACAACCTGATGATCGTCGGCTACTGGAAGGACGCGGCGGCCTATTGCCGCTGGTTGCGATCACCGCCCGTCAATGACTGGTGGGCATCGCCGGATCGCCTGAACGACGGCCTGGGTTATTTTCGCGAAATCACCGCGCCGCGTGCCGAGCAATTCGAAACCCTCTACGCCTTCCAGAAGCAGTTGCCGGGGGTGGGCGCGATCATGGACACGACCAGCGGCGAGATCGAAGAGCACGGTTACTGGGGCTCGATGCGCGATCGTTTCCCGGCGTCCCAGACGGACTGGATGAGCCCCACGGGCGAACTGAAGGTGGTGCTGGGCGACCCGGCCAAAGGTGGCCGCGTCATCGTCATGGGCCATGACAACATCGCGCTGATACGCTCCGGCCAGGATTGGGCTGACGCCGAGGCTGACGAGCGTTCACTGTACCTCGACGAAATCCTGCCGACGTTGCAGGACGGCATGGATTTCCTGCGCGATAACGGGGCGCCCCTGGGCTGCTACAGCAATCGATTCGTACGCAACATCGACCTCGACGGCAACTTCCTCGACATGAGCTACAACATCGGCCACTGGCGTTCGGTCGAGAAACTGGAACGCTGGGCGGAATCCCATCCCACCCACCTGCGCATTTTCGTCACCTTCTTCCGCGTGGCGGCCGGTCTGGTGAAGTTGCGGCTGTACCACGAAGTGTCGGTCTCGGACGCCAAGAGCCAGCTGTTCGAGTACATCAACTGCCACCCGCAGACCGGCATGTTGCGTGATGCAGGTGTCGCGCAAAGCTGACACCCGGCACCGCGCCCTTCGTCCCGATTATTTTTTGGCCCTCGTCTCTAGCGCATGAGGTCGGGGCCACTTTTTGGCAGGTATTTGACCATGAAGTCTCGTCGAGTCGTGCTTGGAATGCTGCCGTTTGTCAAAAGCCAAGCCCTTGAAGTGGCACCGGGCTGAGCTGTCCTGTTCAGCCAAACGAGTGTCCTGTTCAACCAAGCCGCCGTGGCAAAACAGGCCTAATTTGTTCTCCATTGCCACCCGGAATGATCCGACCCCGAAGGTGCAGGAAGTGTTTGAACAGCCTCACGCCTTCCCACCGACCACCGATGAAATCAAGGAAAATCATGGCCATTATTCGCCCCACGCTTGATCAACTGCAGGACCTCGCCACCCAGTTGCACATGCAACTGACGCCTGAACAGGCAGCGCAGTATCTGGACCTGATGCAACCGAGTTTCGATGCCTACGACCTGGTCGACGAACTGCCTGATTTCGTTCCGCCCATACGCTACGAACGCAGTTCGGGCTATCGTCCCTCGGACAAGGAAAACCCGCTGAACGCCTGGTACTGCCGGGCTGAAGTGAACGGGGCCCGTGAGGGCCTGCTGGCCGGCAAAACCGTCGCGTTGAAAGACAACATTTCCCTGGCGGGTGTGCCGATGATGAACGGCGCGGCGCCGCTGGCCGGTTTCGTACCGTCATTCGACGCCACCGTGGTCACACGTCTGCTGGATGCCGGGGTGACGATCCTGGGCAAGGCCACCTGTGAGCATTACTGTTTGTCCGGCGGCAGCCACACTTCTGATCCGGCCCCCGTGCACAACCCCCATCGTCACGGTTACGCCGCCGGCGGTTCTTCCTCGGGCAGTGCGGCGTTGGTCGCAGCCGGAGAGGTGGACATGGCCGTTGGCGGTGATCAAGGCGGGTCCATCCGAATCCCGTCGTCCTTCTGCGGCACCTACGGCATGAAGCCGACCCACGGCCTGGTGCCCTACTCCGGGGTCATGGCGATTGAAGCCACGATCGATCATGTCGGCCCCATCACCGCCAACGTACGCGACAACGCGCTGATGCTGCAAGCCATGGCCGGCGCGGATGGGCTTGATCCACGCCAGGCCTCGCCGCAGGTCGATGACTATCAGAGCTACCTGGCGAGGGGTGTGCGCGGGCTCAGGATCGGCGTATTGCAAGAGGGGTTTGCGCTTGCCAACCAGGATCCTCGCGTCGCCGAGAAAGTGCGTGACGCCATCGCCCGTCTCGAGGCGTTGGGCGCGCATGTCGAGCCGGTGTCCGTTCCCGAGCACAACCTGGCAGGGTCGTTGTGGCACCCCATCGGCTGCGAAGGGTTGACCATGCAGATGATGCATGGCAACGGCGCGGGCTTTAACTGGAAAGGCCTCTACGATGTCGGCCTGCTGGACAAACAGGCCGGCTGGCGCGAACAGGCCGACCAATTATCCGCGTCGCTCAAGCTGTGCATGTTCGTCGGTCAATACGGACTCACCCACTACAACGGGCGTTATTACGCCAAAGCGCAAAACCTCGCGCGCTTTGCCCGACAGGGCTATGACAAGGCACTCCAGACCTACGACCTGCTGGTGATGCCGACCACGCCGATCATCGCCCAACCCCACCCACCGGCCGATTGCTCGATCACTGAGTACGTGGCGCGCGCACTGGAAATGATCGGCAACACCGCGCCACAGGACATCACCGGGCATCCCGCCATGTCGATTCCGTGCGGGCGGGTAGACGGCCTGCCCGTCGGGCTGATGCTCGTCGCCAAACACTATGCCGAAGGCACCCTTTACCAGGCTGCGGCGGCGTTTGAAGCATCCGTGGACTGGCGCACGCTCTGAGCCGTCTACGGGCGTCGCCGGCGCCCGAAGAACAATAAGAAATCCAATGACTTTACCCCCGTGTTGACTGATAGGAATAACCCCATGAGTACAGCTACTTCAACGCCCGGCGAAAGAGCCTGGGCATTGTTTCAAGTCCTCAAGAGCAAGGAACTCATCCCGGAGGGCTATGTCGAGCAGCTCACGCAATTGATGGAGCACGGCTGGAGCCCCGAGAACGGCGCCCGTGTGGTGGCCAAGGCATGGGTCGATCCGCACTTCCGGGCACTGTTGCTCAAGGACGGCACCGCTGCGTGCGCCCAGTTCGGCTACACCGGCCCCCAGGGCGAATACATCGTCGCCCTGGAGGATACGCCGACGGTGAAGAACGTCATTGTCTGCAGCCTGTGCTCCTGCACCAACTGGCCGGTCCTCGGCCTGCCACCGGAGTGGTACAAGGGTTTCGAGTTTCGCGCACGCCTGGTCCGGGAGGGGCGTACGGTACTGCGCGAACTGGGAACGGAGTTGCCGCGGGACATGGTGGTCAAGGTCTGGGATACCAGCGCCGAAAGCCGCTACCTGGTCGTGCCGGTCAGGCCTGAAGGCTCAGAACACATGAGCGAAGAGCAGCTTCGAACGCTGGTGACCAAAGACGTGCTGATTGGCGTCGCCCTGCCCCGCGTGGGCTGAAAACAACACCTCATCATCGTTCACTCCCGGAGTTTTGATTATGGATGGCTTTCACGATCTCGGCGGTTTCCAAGGCTTTGGAAAAGTCCCCCACACCATCAATAGCCTGAGCTACAAACAGGTGTTCAAGCAGGACTGGGAGCATCTGGCCTACAGCTTGATGTTCATCGGTGCCGACCACTTGAAAAAGTTCAGCGTGGACGAAGTGCGTCACGCCGTCGAACGCCTGGACGTGCGCCAGCATGTCGGCACCCAGTACTACGAACGCTACGTCATCGCGACCGCCACCCTGCTGGTCGAAACCGGCGTGATCACCCAGGCTGAGCTTGATCAGGCCTTGGGCTCCCACTTCAAGCTGGCGAATCCCGCCCATGCCGAGGGCCGCGCGGCGATCACGGGGCGGCCGCCCTTCGAGGTGGGAGATCGGGTGGTCGTGCGAGACGAATATGTGGCCGGACACATCCGCATGCCCGCCTACGTGCGCGGCAAGGAAGGCGTGGTCCTGCACCGGACGTCAGAGAAATGGCCGTTCCCGGACGCGATTGGCCATGGCGATGTAAGCGCCGCCCATCAACCCACCTACCACGTCGAGTTTGCCGTGAAAGACTTGTGGGGGGATGCGGCCGATGAGGGTTTTGTGGTGGTCGACCTGTTCGAAAGCTACCTGGACAAGGCCGCCGGCGCGGGCGCGGTGAACGCATGACAGACGGCGCCCAGGCAAGTCGACTGCCGGTGACGGTCCTTTCGGGCTTCCTCGGCGCCGGCAAAACCACCCTGCTCAACCATATCCTGCGCAATCGCGAAGGCCTGCGCGTGGCCGTCATCGTCAATGACATGAGCGAAGTCAATATCGATGCCGAAGAGGTGCAGCGCGATGTCGCGCTGCACCGGGGTCGCGATGAGCTGATCGAGATGAGCAACGGTTGCATCTGCTGCACCCTGCGCGCTGACTTGCTCGAGCAGATCAGTATGCTCGCACGCCAGCAGCGTTTCGATTACCTGCTGATTGAATCCACGGGGATCTCCGAGCCGATGCCGGTCGCGGAGACGTTCGCCTTCCTTGACGCTGAGGGCTTCAGCCTCAGCGAACTGGCGCGGTTGGATACCTTGGTAACGGTGGTCGATGGCAGTCGTTTCCAGGAACTGCTCGAATCACCGGACACCGTTGACCGCGACGACGCAACACCGGACGCGCCCAAGCGCCATCTGGCCGATCTGCTGATCGAACAGGTGGAGTACGCCAACGTTATTCTCGTCAACAAGCTGGACCTGATCGATGCGGCGCACTACCAGGCCGTGCAGGCGATCCTCACGGGCCTCAACCCGACTGCGCGGATCCTGCCGATGGCCCACGGCAACGTGCCGTTAGCCAGCCTCCTTGGCACCCATCTGTTTGATTTACCCAGCCTCGCGGCGTCGCCGGGCTGGATGCGGAAAATGGAAGTGGCAGACGCGGCGGTCTCCGAGTCAGACACCTATGGCGTAACGTCCTGGGTGTACCGTGAGCGCGCACCGTTCCACCCGCAACGTTTGCTCGACTTTCTCGAGCGGCCCTGGTGCAACGGGCGGTTGCTGCGCAGTAAAGGTTACTTCTGGATTGCCAGCCGCCACCTGGAAACCGGCCTGTTGGTGCAAAGCGGCAAGCGGTTCCAGTGGGACTATGTCGGGCGCTGGTGGAACTTCATCGAGCCGTCGCAATGGCCCCAGGATGAATATCGGCTGCAGAGCCTCATGGCCAAATGGGACAGCGTGGTCGGCGACTGCCGGCAGGAGTTGGTGTTTATCGGCCAGGGGCTCGACACCGACGCGTTACAGCGCGAGCTCGACACCTGCCTGCTGAGTGCGCGGGAAATCGCCGCCGGCCCCCTGGCCTGGCAGGCACTGCCAGGGGCGACAGCCTTTGACCAACGGGCCCTTGTCCGCATACCCACACAGCCCATGGCGATCGACCCCATTTGATCCGAGATAGAGGTGGCCCATGCTCTTTTTCAGCCGAACCAACCGCTGGGTATTGGCTCCGCTTGCCGACAGACTGGATGAGCCTGACCAGGCGAGTACACCGCTGTCGTCGAGCAACCCGTTATTGCGACGCATCCTGGCGGGCGTCGAGACATTGCTGCAAGAGCGGCGAGCACTGAAAGCACAGACACACGCGCTGGCATTGGAAGCCGCCCAATTGGCCGAGCACCTGGCCCGCCGCGACGCGCTTCTGCAGGAACGGGAGGCTAGCTGGGCGCTTATCGCTCAAGGCGCAGGTGAACTGTTTTGGGAACTGGAACCGACAGGTGTTGCTGCACCCGCGCCGGAGTGGGCCATGAGGTGGACAGGGTCCGCGTCGATCCCGACCCAAGGTATTGATCTACTTGGCCGCTGGAACGAGCAACTGCACGCGACGGACCGGCAACGCCATCTTGACGCGCTTGCCCGGCACCTGGCTGATCGCAGCGGGCGAACCCCCTTTACGCTGGACGTACGCATGGCCCTTGCATCAGACGGTGACTATCGCTGGTGCAGGATCAGCGGAGTCGCGCGCCGCGATGCGCAAGGCGTACCGGTCGCCATCGGCGGAAACCTGCGTGACATTCATGAACAGCGCCTGCACGAAGAGTCACTCGAACTGGCGGCCACACGCTTCGAGATTTCCCGTGAAATGCTCCATGACGGGCTCTGGGACATTGAGGTGGTGGCGGGTGATCCGGCGAACCCGAAAAACACCATCTGGTGGTCTTCGCAAATGCGGCGACTGCTGGGTTACACCACGGTTGAGGAATTTCCCAATACATTGGAAAGCTGGACCTCACGCCTCCATCCAGACGACAGCGCGCGGGCAATCGCGGCGTTTGTCGCCCACGTCGAAGACCACAGCGGAAAAACACCCTTTGATGTCGATTATCGGCTCAAGCACAGCAGTGGCAATTACCGCTGGTTTCGCGGCCGTGGGCAAACGCGCCGCGCAGAGGACGGTTCCCCGCAAAGAGTGGTGGGCGCCATCACCGATATCCATGCCCACCATGAAGAAAACACCCTGCGTGAGGCTCAGGAACACCAGCACCGAGTGATGCAGGAGACCCTGCGCAAGCTGACGCACATTGTCGCCACCATCCAGGGCATCGCCAGCCAGACCAACCTGTTGGCATTGAACGCTGCCATTGAGGCCGCCCGCGCTGGCGAAGCCGGACGCGGGTTCGCGGTGGTCGCCGATGAAGTTCGCAAGCTGGCGACCCGCACCAGCCAGGCGACCCAGCAAGCGGCCGACATGATGGACAGCTAGCCCCCCTCAGCGACGCGTCGTCGTTCAATGGGCAAGTCGTGGGCAACGCAACTATTGGCAGTACACACCCAACAATAAGAACCAGGTATCGTTATGCGTGATTATCAAGCTGTGGCCACATCCTTCAATTACCAGCAGACCGCCGAGCGGGCTTTGCACGGCGACCTCACTGCCCTGAACGCCTGCGTCGAATGCTGCGACCGACACGCCCACGACGACGCCGTGGCGTTGTATTGCGAAGCGCAGGATGGCAGCGCCACGCAATACACATTCAGCCAGTTGCAGGCCAGCGCTGCACGCTTCGGTCATTTTTTGCGCGAGCAAGGGGTAAAACCGGGCGACCGCGTTGCCGGCCTGATGCCACGCACGGTTGAACTGCTGATTGCCATCTTGGGGACCTGGCGGGTGGGCGCGGTCTATCAGCCGCTCTTCACCGCATTTGGTCCCAAGGCGATCGAGCAACGATTGGGCTGCTCCAACGCGCGCTGGATCGTAACGGATCCCCAAAACCGTCCCAAGCTGGATGAGATTGCCAACTGCCCAAGCGTCGTCATCACCGGCGACTGCCCGCAAAACCCAAGCGATTACCCGTTCTGGAGCACCCTGGACTGCCAGGGCGCAGAATGCGAACCGGTGCTGCTGGACGCCGACGCGCCGTTCCTGCTCATGTGCACATCGGGTACCACGGGGCCGGCCAAGCCGCTGGAAGTGCCGTTGCGCGCCATGCTGGCCTTCAAGGGCTATATGCGCGATTCGATTGGCCTGCGTGAGGACGACCGCTTCTGGAACCTGGCCGATCCCGGCTGGGCCTATGGCCTGTATTACGCAGTGACCGGCCCGCTGGCGTGTGGTCATGCCACGCTGTTCTACAACGGCCCTTTCACGGTGGAGAGCACGTGCCGAGTCCTTGCCAAGTACGCAATCACCCATCTGGCCGGCTCACCCACGGCTTATCGCCTGTTGATTGCCGAAGGCGCAGCGTTCGCCGGCGCCGTGCGCGGCCGCCTGCGTGCCGTCAGCAGTGCCGGCGAGCCGCTCAACCCACACGTGATCCGTTGGTTTGCCGAGCAACTCGGCGTGACCATTCACGACCATTACGGCCAGACGGAAATCGGCATGGTGTTGTGCAATCACCATGGTTTGCGTCACCCGGTCCGTGAGGGCTCGGCGGGTTATGCGGTGCCCGGTTACCGCATCGTCGTGCTGGATGAGGCGCATCGGGAATTGCCGGCGGGTCAGCCGGGCGTCCTGGCGGTGGATCGCGAGCGCTCGCCCCTTTGCTGGTTCGACGGCTACCTGGGTATGCCCACTCGGGCCTTTGTGGGCCGCTATTACCTCAGCGGCGACAGTGTGGAACTGAATGACGACGGCAGTATCAGCTTCGTTGGCCGCAACGATGATGTGATCACCACGTCCGGCTACCGCGTCGGGCCGTTCGACGTCGAGAGCGCGCTGATCGAACACCCGGCGGTGATCGAAGCGGCGGTGATCGGCAAGCCCGACCCGCAGCGCACCGAGCTGATCAAAGCCTTTGTCGTACTCGGCAGCCAGTATCAGCCGAGTGCCGAGCTGGCCGAAGTACTGCGCCTGCATGTGCGGGAACGCCTGGCCGCGCATGCTTATCCCCGGGAAGTGGAGTTCGTCGACCAGCTCCCCAAGACCCCCAGTGGCAAGTTACAGCGCTTCATTCTGCGCAATCAGGAAATTGCCCGGCAGCAGGCGCTCGATGCATGAAAGCGTGGCCGTTATGCCCAGGCTGAACAGTCAGCGGCGCTGATGCATGGATTGCAGAATGGCCGCCGAGATCTGCTCAAGGGGCAACTCACGCTCCACGGCACCCAGCTTGAACGCCTCCTTGGGCATGCCATACACCACACAGGACTCTTCATCCTGGCCCAGGGTGCGGGCACCGTTGTCGTGCATTTCCTTCAGGCCCCGGGCGCCATCGTCGCCCATCCCCGTCATGATGATCCCCAACGCGTTACTGCCGGCACTGCGGGCAACCGAACGAAACAGCACATCAACCGAAGGTCGATGGCGGCTGACCGGCGGACCGTCGACAATTTCCACCTGGTATTGGGCGCCGCTGCGCTTGAGCACCATATGTCGGCCACCGGGGGCAATCAGCGCGCAACCGGGGATAACCCGGTCACCGTTCTTCGCCTCCCTGACCTCGATCTCGCACAGTCGATTGAGGCGCTCGGCAAACGCAGCGGTGAAGTGTTCGGGCATGTGCTGCACGATCACGATTCCCGGGCAAACCCTGGGCAAGGCGGTCAACACCAACTCCAGGGCTTGGGTGCCGCCCGTGGACGTACCAATGGCGACAATGTTCTCGGTGGTGCGCGCCATCGCCTGGGTACCCGCGGGCAATATGACGTCGGCCGTCAGCCTTGCCGGTACCCGTTCACTGGACGGCACCATACGCTTCATGTTGGCCCGCGCAGCGGCCTTGACGGCGCCCGCCAATTCATCAGAACTGTCGGTCAGAAACTGACGCAGGTTGAGTTGTGGCTTGGTCACAATACTGACCGCGCCGGCCGCCAGGGCCTGCATGGTCGTGGCCGCGCCCTTTTCGGTCAGCGTGGAGCAGATGACCACGGGCGTGGGGCGTTCGGCCATCAACTTCTTCAGGAACGTAATGCCATCCATCCGTGGCATCTCGACGTCCAACACAATCACATCCGGCCATTGCTTGTTCATCTTGTCCATGGCAAACACCGGGTCTGCCGCCGCGCCGATCACCTCAATAGCGGGGTCTTGCCCCAGGGTCGCCGTCAGCACCTGACGCACAACGGCGGAATCATCAATGATCAGCACTTTGATAAGGCTCATGTCGCACGCTCTCCATGAGGGCTGCTAGGGGTTCGCAAGGCCAGGTAGTTGAGTTCTATTTCGCCGCTGGTGAGATCGAACACAATGGTCCGATAACCCACGCCTTCCACATGAAAGTGTTGACACTGCAAATGATGCAGATCGAGCAGGCGCATGGCCTGCTCGACATTGCGCTGGCCGACGTAATCGTTGTCCGAGCGCACAAACCCAGGAAACATGTTCCCGCCGCCAAATACGCTGATCCTGAACTCAGCAGGCCGGGCCTTGATCGACTGTATTCGAGCGAGCAACAATTCAAACGCCTCATTGCCGTAGCGACCATCCAGGACGCCGGGTTTGGCCACGGCGCGCTGTGGCAGCAGGTAGTGACACATGCCCCCCAGCAAGCGCCGGGGATGCCAGAACACCAAGGCAACACACGACCCCAGCACCGTACGTAGGTGAATCGCACCCGAGCCGAAAAACCAATCGCCAGGATTCAGGAACACCTCGTTGGACGGTCGGCTGTCAGGCATGTGGCCTCCGGTAGATGGAAGGCTTGACCAGTCGCAGCTGGTCGGTAATGCCGTTGAGGCTCTCCGAATGGCTGACCAGAAAGTACCCGCCCGGCTTCAAGTGGCTGATCAGTCGCTTGACCACTTGCACTTTGGTGTCGTTGTCAAAATAGATCATCACGTTGCGCAGGAAGATCACATCAAACATCCCCAGTTTCGGCAGCGGGTTGTTCAGATTGATCGACTGGAAATTGATCTTTGCCGCCAGCGCCGGGTCGACCATGAAACAACCGTGGTTGGCTCCCACGCCCTTGAGGCAATACTTGTTCAGCAGCGCCTCAGGGATGCCACGTGTGCCGTCGAGGGGATAACGCCCAAGGCGGGCTTTGTCCAACACCCGGCTGCTAATGTCCGATGCGACAATCTCCCAGGGCCGGCCGGCGAGGTTGTCAGCCAGGACCATCGCCAGGGTATAGGGTTCTTCACCGGTCGAGCACGCGCCACTCCATATGCGCAACGGTCCGCTGCCACGCAGTTCGGGCAACGCTACATCACGCAGGAAATCAAAATGCTTGGGCTCACGAAAAAAGTAGGTTTCGTTGGTCGTCAGCAGATCCACCGCCACCTGCAACTCCGCGCTGTCCTTCATCAACACCCTGTAGTAAGCGCCGTAAGTGTTGAGCGTGAGCACCTGCAAGCGCTTGGCCAGGCGAGTGCTCACCAACTGTTTTTTGGCATCGGACAGGCTGATGCCCGCGATTTGGTAAATGAGGTCACGAAACTGCGCGAACTCGGCGTCAGAAAGGATCACGTTCATAAGGACATTCCCACAGCACACTCAGGCGATCGAAGGTAGCGAAGACTCAAGGTTGGACAGCGCATCGACCTGTTCCAGGGACAACACGCGACCGATGTCCAGTAACAGCACAAAACCGCTTTCCAGCTTGCCGATACCCAGTAAAAAATCGGCCCTCACATCGGTACCGAAATTCAACGAAGGCTCTATATCCTGATCGGCGATCTCCAGTACCTCGCTGACCGCATCGACGATGATGCCCACCGGTTTGCGCTGGGCATTGGCCTGTACCTCGATGATCACAAAGCAGGTCCTTGGGGTCTGCACCGTGCGTTCGCCGCGAAAGCGCACCCCCAGGTCGAGCACGGGGACCGCCGCGCCACGCAGATTAATCACCCCGCGTATGCTGGGAGGCAGCAACGGCACGCTGGTGATCGGCCCGTATTCGATGATTTCCCGGACGTTGAGCGTGCCCACGGCAAACATCTCCTCCCCCAGCACAAAGGTTAGGTACTGGCTCGGGCTCGATACTGTGGCATTGCCTGGACTGTCGATGGGTAGGGCCATGATTCACCTCGGATCAAATACTTTCCAGTCACGCCCGCAGGCGCTGGTGTGCTCGTCAAACAGACATCAGGCCGGCCATCTCATCGACACACAGCACATGCTCGATCTGCAGGAGCGTGACGAACTCGCCTCGCACCTTGGTCATCCCCCGGATGAAGTCGGTGCGAATATGATTGCCGAACGCCGGTGCGGGCTTGATATCAATGTCGAGTATCTCGATGACTTCGCTGACCGAATCCACCACCACCCCCAGGACCTGGGATTCGCCCTCCTTCGCGGCCTCAAGGATGACGATGCAGGTCCGACTGCCCAGTTCCGTCGTCCCCTTGTCAAAGCGTGCCTTGAGGTCCACGACCGGCACCACTGAGCCGCGCAGATTGATGACCCCCCGCAGGAATGCCGGCATCATCGGTACGGTGGTCACCTGGTTGTATTCGATGATTTCACGAACACTCAGGGTATTGACCGCGTACATCTCCTGAGCCGCCAGGAAGGTCAGGTACTGCAACGGTTCATCCACTGGCGGCGCAGGTTCGACAGCGCCCTGCCTGACCGCTGAGGTGCCCATGGGTCAACTCCCAAAGCGGACGAAACCGCCGTCCAAGGAGCGACTGTCATGGTCCTGCGTGGACATCGCGCGGCTGATCTGGGGCGTCGAGACATTGCGTCCGGCACGTTTGCTTTGCACGGTGAAAAACCCCATGAGTTCCTGCAGCTGCTCGGCCTGGCCACTCATTTCCTCGGCCGTCGCCGCCAGCTCCTCGGAGGCCGACGCGTTTTGCTGGGTCAGTTGGCTCATCTGCGACATTGCGCTGTTGATTTGCTCGGAACCGATGGATTGCTCTTCCGACGCAGCCGCAATTTCCTGCACCAGGTCGGAGGTCTTGGCAATCGAAGGCACTATCTCGTCCAGCAAGTTGCCCGCCCGCTCGGCCAAGGCCACGCTGTTCTTGGCCACTTCACTGATTTCCTGTGCGGCGATCTGGCTGCGCTCCGCCAGTTTGCGCACTTCGGCCGCGACCACCGCGAAGCCTTTGCCGTGCTCGCCGGCCCGTGCCGCTTCGATCGCTGCGTTGAGCGCCAGCAAGTTGGTCTGGTAGGCGATGGAATCGACGATGCCGATTTTTTCGGCGATGGTTTTCATCGCTGCCACGGTGTCCTTCACGGCACGACCGCCTTCCGACGCTTCCTTGTTGGCTTTACCCGCCATGCCGTCGGTGACCTTGGCATTTTCGGTGTTCTGGGAAATGGACGCCGACATTTGCTCCATCGACGACGAGGTCTGTTCGACCGATGCCGCTTGCTCGGAAGCCGACTGAGCCATGCTTTGGGCGGTGGCGGAGATCTCTTCCGAGGCACTCGACAGCGAGTCCGCTGACCCGCGCACTTCGCCGATGATTTCCGAGAGTTTTTCCACCGTGTCGTTGACCGAGTTCTTCAGCTCGAGGAACTTGCCCTGGTAGTCACCGGTAATGGTGCGAGTCAGGTCGCCACCGGACATCGCCGACAACACGTCCATGGCCTCGGTAATCGGTACGATGATTGCGTCCAGAGAACCATTGATCCCGACGATGATGCGGCGGAAATCCCCCTGGTGCCGGGCCACGTCAGGCCGGGTGTCCAGCTTGCCGATCAGCGCACTGTCACTGATCTGGCTGGTGTCCTCGACAAGGGCCAGGATATTGGCGCGCAGTTGCTCGATGTTTTCGTTGATAAAGGCCTTTTTGCCGGGGAACTGCTCCAGCGGAGCGGACAAATCACCCTCGCCGAACGCGCGAATACAGGCCATGGCTTTTTTCTTCACGCTGATATGGCCGTTGACCATCTCATTGATACCCTGGCCGATATCACGGTACGAGCCCGCGAACCGCTCGACGTCAATCATGACGTCAATGTCACCTTTTTCATGCTCGCTGGACATGTGCTGCATTTCATTGATCAGCGCCAGGATGTTGGTGCGCAGCAGCTCGATGTTTTCGTTGATAAAGGCCTTTTTGCCGGGGAATTGTTCCAGGGGTGCAGACAGATCACCGTTACCAAAGGAGCGTATGCAGGCCATGGCTTTTTTCTTCACCGCGATGTGGCCGTTGACCATATCGTTGATGCCCTGGGCCATGGAGCGGTAACTGCCATGAAAGCGGCCGGCATCGATCTGTGCGTCGATCTCGCCCTTGTCGTGTTCACTGGACATACGGTCCATCTCCACGATCAACGCGTGCAGGTTCGCGCCCAACTGCTGCATGCTCGCCATCAGGCTGGTGGTGTCGCCCTGCTTGAGCGTCGCCTTGGCATTCAGCTCGCCAGCCGATAGACGTGCCGCATAGGCTTGCACCACGGTCGGTTCGGCACCGAGCCGGCGCATCAGGTTACGCCCGAGCAAGGTGCCGACCAGGATGGTTGCGAACAGAGTCAGGCCGCTCACCAACAGGATGATGTAGCGCGCATTCTTCTCGATGGCGGTGGCTTGCAATTGGCCTTTTCGCCCCAGCTCCAGGTTGTATTCGCGCAGCTCACTGATCGCTGAAATCACCGTGGTCTGCAACGGTTGGCTCGTCTCAATCAATGTACGGGCCGAGGCTTGATCACCGTTGTCGATAAGCTTGTCGAAACGCGCCTGCAAGGCAGCGAACTCAGCCAAGTGACCACGCAGTTGTTTCAACAGCGACGCGTCATGCTCGTCGGAGGTCAACTCGGCCTGATAGCGATCCAGGGCTTTGCCAACCACACTGAAGTCCTGTGCCACGCTGTCCGCGTAACTGGGGACCAGATTTTTTCCGGGATCGTTCAAGCGCTGCCATTGCAAGGCGTGAAGGTCGGTGAACGCTGTTGCGGCACGGTCGATTTCCAGCAGGCTGGGCACCGTATTGACGTTGGCATAGCTGGCGCTCGTCTTGATTTCACCAGCCAGATACAGGCTGGTGCCACCCAACACGACGACACCCAGCATTGCCGTGAAAACCAACAACATGATGTTTCTGATAACGGTCATGGCGAGGCACTCCTGATGACGCTTCATTGAGTCGATAAAGAATTGGGGATCGAACGGTGGGTGGCTTCCTTGGCAATACGTCCCAGCAAATTGGGTATGTCCAGAATCAGGGCGACGGTTCCGCTGCCGAGGATCGTGAAACCGCCCAGCCCATGGGCGTCACCAAACACTTTGCCGAGTGGTTTGATCACGGTTTGAAACTCCCCCTGCAAGCGATCTACCACCAGGCCGGCCCGCAGGCCTGCGTATTGCACGACGACCACGTTCTCGCGGTTGCCTCCGGGCTCTTGCACATCAAACAGGTCCCTTAACCGCAGGATCGGCAGCACATCCCCGCGCAGGTCCAGGTAATCGGTTTCGGCTCCCGCCTGAGGCGCCAGCTCGATGCACTCCTCGACCATATTCAGCGGAATGACATAGGAAGCCTTGCCCACCCCGATCAGAAAGCCGTCAATGATTGCCAGCGTCAGCGGCAGGCGGATGCGCACAGTCGTGCCCTGCCCCAGTTCACTCTCGAGGCTGACGCTGCCGCGCAACGCCGTAATATTGCGCTTCACCACGTCCATGCCCACGCCACGGCCGGACAGGTTGCTGACCTGGTCGGCGGTGGAGAATCCCGGCTCGAAGATCAAATTCAGAATGTCTTTGTCCGACGGCTGCTGGCCCTCTCCCACCAAGCCGCGCTCACGGGCCTTGGCCAGGATCTTGTCCTTGGCCAGGCCGCCGCCGTCGTCGGACACCTCAATCACGATGCTGCCGGATTCGTGATAGGCGTTCAGGCGTACCGTGCCCTGGGCCGGCTTGCCCCGCTGGAGCCGCGTCGCCGCCGGCTCGATGCCGTGGTCCATGGCATTGCGCACCAAATGGGTCAGCGGGTCGCCGATGCGTTCGACGACGGTCTTGTCCAGCTCGGTCTCACCGCCGCCGATGTGCAGCACAATGTCCTTGCCCAACTCTTTGGAGACGTCCCGCACCACACGCTGGAACCGCGTGAAGGTCGCGCCGATCTGCACCATGCGCAGGGTCAGTGCCGAGTCGCGTACTTCCTCAACCAATCGCGATAACAGGCTGGTGGCTTCGATCATCTCGCCGATGCCGCTGCGCACCGCCACCAGGTTGGCGCCGGCACCGGCGATGATCAGCTCACCGACCAGGTTGATCAGTTGGTCCAGCTTGGCGGCATCGACCCGAATCAGGCTGGCTTCGTTGCTCGCCGCAGCCTTGCCGGCCTTGATCAACGGCGTCGTCGGATCCTGGGCATCAGGCTCACTGCGCGTCTCGACCGGTGCGGGCTCAGCGTCCTGGGTCACGAGCAAGGCCTGGGCCTCGGTCAGTGTGCCGCAACGCACCAACAGCTCGAGCAGCCCGGCATTGTCTTCGGGTAGTGCGTCGAGATGGGCGCGACATGCCTGCACCGTGGCGTGTGGTGCGAGGATCTGCACGAGCGCGTCCTCGCGGACAAAATCAAAGGCACCGTCGATCACCTCAAGGGGGGCGTCGCTGGCCAGTGCGAGTTCAAACCCCAGGTAGTTGGTTTCCGCGTCCATGGCGGCCAGGGGTGGCAAGCCATCGAACAAGGTAACGGTGTGCAGCAAACGCCCCAGCGTGCTCAGGTAACGCAGGAACGCCAAGGGGTCCATGCCATTGCGCAACACATCCGGGCCAAAGCGCAGGGACAAATGCCAATGGCCGGGACTGCCGCCCTGCTCATCCGCCGGCGACGTCGCTTGAAGGGCCGGCGCTGGCGCCGAGACCGCCGCCTCCAGATACAGCGACAGCCGCTCAATGAGCGATTGACCCTGCGCCCGCAGCGGTTCATCCAAGCGATCCAGGTTGCCGTCCTCGGCCAACAGGTCAATCAATTGGCCGATATGGTCGCGGGCGTCGAGAAACAACGCACTCAGCGCCTCATCGACGCGCACCTCCAGGCTGCGCACCCGGTCCAGCACGCTTTCGGCGACATGGGTGAACTCAACGATCGGCATCAAGCCAAACAGGCCGGCCGAGCCTTTGATGGTGTGGGCCACGCGGAACAGGCCGTTGATAGTGTCCAGGTCCTGCGGCGACTTCTCGATCTGCAGCAGCGCATCTTCCATTTGCAACAGAAGCTCGCGACTTTCGGCAATGAAAGTCTGCAGCACATCATCCATGTTCATGGGCTGGGCCATACGATTACGCTCCGACCGACTGGGTGAAACAGGCATTGGTGAAGTAGTCGTCAAGACCGCTGAGGCGCAGTGCTTCGCTCACCGTAGCGCTGGGGTTGCTCAGCAACAGCTGGGTTCCCTCCTTGAGGGACTCGCGTTTGATGAGGATCAACAGCTGCAACCCGGCACTGTCCAGCTCGTCGACATTCGACAGGTCCAACGCCACTTCATGGGCCAGAGGAAACAACGACAACAGCACGTCCTTTTGCTCGGCAGCCGTATAGATCGTCAGCGGGCCCTCCATGACCTGGATTCGACGCAGCATCGGGACGGAGCTTTTCATGCAAACCTCCTGGCCAGCGGTCGCTGGTCATCGCTATGGCAGGATCAACTTGGAGACGGCAGTCAGCATTTGCGCCGGCTGGAAGGGCTTGACCATCCAGGCCTTGGCGCCGGAGGCCTGGCCTTGCTGCTTCATCGCATCGCTGGCTTCGGTGGTCAGCATGATGACCGGCGTAAACTTGTAGGCCGGCAACAGCTTGGCGGCCTTGACGAAACTGAGGCCATCCATGTTGGGCATGTTCACATCACTGACAATCAGGTGGATTTTGCGACCGTCCAATTTGCTCAGGGCGTCTTTGCCGTCACAGCCTTCGATCACGTCGTAACCGGCGCCTTTGAGCGTGATGCTGACCACTTGCCGGATGGACGCCGAGTCATCGACGATCAGAATGGTTTTGCTCATCGGAAAAGCTCCTCTAGAAGAAAGTGATTTCGTTGGCATCCGCCTTCGCATGCGGTTTACCGTCATGAATGGCGTGCTGCTCCGGCATGGTGTAAGCCGTTGATAGCTCGTGCAGCCAACGGTCGCTGGTCATCGGCGCCAGGGTATGTCCGCTGAGGCTCAACTCATTGCGCTCGTCCAGTTGCTGCTGCAACTTGTCCAGGTCGTGGGTAATCAAGGTCAACATCTGGCTGACGCGGTCCTGGAACTGCAGGGCAACCAGCACCTGGGCAATCTCGTCGGCGACGTTGGCGCTCTGCTGCTGCAGGTCATGGCTGTTGCGCACGATGGTCTGGGCGGTCGCGCGAAAATGTTCGATGACCTGCGAGACCACGCGCTCCGAATCGGCGAGGGTCAGGGTGTCTTGTTCGGCGTGGTGGCGGGACATTTGCACCGTACGGGCGATGGAGGCGTTGACGGTGATCACGGTTTCGCTGATCTTGCGCCCGGTCTCGCCGGACATGCTCGACAGCTTACGCACTTCATCGGCGACCACCGCAAACCCTCGCCCCGCCTCCCCGGCTCGCGCGGCTTCAATCGCCGCGTTGAGGGCAAGCAGGTTGGTTTGACTGGCGATGTCACCGACAAACTTGGCCATCTGCTGAAGTTGCTCGGTGAACCCGGAGAGTTGCATGACTTCCTTGAGTTCATTCTCTTTATTGGAGAGCGCAGCACGCAGGGCCAGGACGATGGAATTGAGGTCATGCTGGCCGACTTCCAGCAAGTCGACCAATTGTTGCGAGGCATCCTGGCCGCCGTTGCTGGACACGCTGTGACTGATGTTTGAGGAGAGCGTGCCAAAGCGTTCGCTGAGCTTGAGGATCGACGTTTCACTGATCGAGCGAGCCGCTTCTATCTGCCGGGACCAGATCGGCAGCACGCTGACGCACACTTGTGCCAAGCCGTTATCGACGGCCAGCGTCGGCGGCACCGAAGCCGCTTGATCAAGCTGTTGCTGAAGGCGATTGCAGTGTGCCTGGTACCGCTTGTTCGTCCACAAGCCCATGCCAATACACAGCGTAAACAACGCGGCCCCTGCCACCATCGCCTCCAGGCTGAAGCGCTCGCTGTAGGCTATCGCAAGTCCGCCGAGCAGGCCCGCAGAGGCGACGGGAAACAGAGCCAGAGCCGCGCTAGGAAATGGTGTCTGATCGGTCACGGTCTATCTCCCAGTCAAAGCCTGTCGCCACCGCCTGATCGGCAATTCGGCTGCTTGAAGGGAATACTGGCCCAATAATGGCATTGCCACCATCAGAGCATCCCTATTCTGGGGTAGGGATACCGGGAATCAGGCTAGGAAAATTCCTACCCCCGTACGCGCGTCACGAAATACCCAGGGTCATGGCGAAACGCACAATGTCGGCGGTGGAAGAAAATCCCATTTTTTCCATCAGCCGAGTCTTGTGGGTACTGACCGTCTTGTTGCTGATGACGAGTTGCTCGGCAATCTGGTTGACGCTCATGCCGTGCGCCAGCAAGCGCAGGATCTGGAACTCACGATCGGACAAGCTTTCGACAAAGGTCTGCTGCTTCAAGCCACTGCTCTGCAGCGCGATCTGTTCTGCCAGCCCAGGGTCCAGGTAACGTTGGCCGCTGACCACCCGACGGATCGCCACCAATAGGGTTTCGGGATCGCGGTCCTTGGTGAGGTAGCCAAGCGCACCGGCACGTAATGCCCGTTGCGCGATATGGATTTCGTTATGCATGCTCAACACCAGAATCGGCAGGTTCGGGTAATGGGTATGCAGGCGCGCGATCAAGATCTCGCCGCTGATGCCCGGCATATTCATGTCGAGCAGCAACAGGTCGATCTCGACCTTACGCAACAATTCGATCAGTTGCGTTCCACTCTCGGCTTCGGCCACTACCTGCAAATCGGCGACCAGCGAGAACAACTGTTTGAGCCCTTCGCGCATGATGGTGTGGTCATCTGCGATCAGCATTCGAATCATCAATACCTATCCTTGTGCATCGGAATGAAAGCCTGGACCGTCGTGCCTTGTCCGGGGTGGCTGAAAATGATCACTTTGCCGCCCAACATCAAGCCACGCTCACGCATGCCTGCCAGGCCCAACGTCTTGCGGCCGACGGCATCGGGGTCAAACCCCTTGCCGTTATCCTGGACCTCCAGCAGCCAGTGCGTCTCCTGCGGGGTCAGGGTCACGCTGACCTGTGTCGCCTCGGCGTAGCGGGCGATGTTGGTCAATGACTCCTGCACGATGCGAAATGCAGCGGTAACGTGGGTGTCCGGCAGGGTCAAGGGAATCAAAGGCAGGTTCAACGCGCAGGGAACCCGGGTAGAGGTGACGAATTCGGCTGTCAGCCATTCAAGACCGGACACCAGCCCCAGGTTCAGCGCGGAGGGTCGCAGGCTGGTGGAGACATCACGCACCACCTGGATCGTCTTATCGGTCAGGGCCATCAAGCGCTCGACCTGAGGGGTGAGCTCAGGCGTATCGGTGCCGAACTGAAACCTCAATAACGAGATGCCCATGCGCAGTGCCGTCAGGTGCTGGCCCAGTTCATCATGGATTTCTCTGGCGATCAGTTTGCGTTCCTCTTCCCGCGCCGTTTCCCGGCGGGTCGACAGGTCACGTAATTGGGCGTTGGAATTGGCCAGGCGGCGTTCCGCAGCGCGCAGCTTGGAAATATCGCGCCCCACGGCCAGTACGCTGACGACGCGCTGGCCGTCAAGCTCAGGGACAAAATGGATCAACACCACCTTGGGCGCGGTTTTCAAACCCGACAATAAAAATTCCTGCTCCGTGGCTTTGTTCTGCTGAATCACCTGGGCCACCAACTCTCGAAAAAGCTGGGACTGAGCGTTCAGGGGAAACACCTCATCCATGGGCATGCCCATCAGTTCCGGCCAGGCACCGCCCACCCACTTCTTCAACTGCGCATTGACATAGAGCACTTCGCCTTGAGCACTCAATCGGGCGACCGCGTCCGGGCTGTTTTCCACCAGTGCGTTGATGTCGTGCTGGCGTTCCAGTTCTTTTTGCCGGGCCCTGGTCAGATGAGTCACATCGCGACAGATCACCAGTACCCGTTGGCCCGCGCTGCCGGAATCAGCCACCGGCACCAAGGTAAAATGCAAGTTACGGACTTCGTTGCGAACCAGCATGCCTTCATCCGACTCCACCACCCGTGCGGCGGCCCTGCACTGCTCGTAGAGCGTCTGGATTTTTCGCGCGTTCGACCGACCAAAAATCGACTCCAGCGCCTCGCCGATAACATCATCATGCGGTTTTCCAAGCACCTGCAGCAACGCGGGGTTGACCTCAACGCAGCGTAGGTCACCGAGTGGCGTAACCTCCAGCAGGCACAACATGTCCAGGGTATGGTCGGAAATATCCCGGTAACGGCGCTCGCGCTCCCTGAGTAACGATTCGGAGCGCAAGCGCTCAATGGCAATGGCCGCAATGTGACAGGTCTGGCGTACGCGCTGCAGGTCGCTCTCTTGCGGCAGGGAACCAGGCGACTGAGATAACTCGAAAGCCCCCAGGATGTGCCCCTGGTTATCCACGATGGGCTCGGACCAGAATGAAGGAACGCCTTCTCCAAGAGTCGGGGCAGAAGGCTTGCGTGCCGACGACCCGAGACTTTGCGGGTCGGCAAGCACGACGCCACAGGAACGGTGGGGCAAGGCCAACTGAAGGTAGCCCACCAGCAACGCCAGCGTTTCGTCTAAAGGAGCCCCTGTGGCCATGGTTTCGAATATGCGTAAACGCGCATCTTCAAGCACTTGCTGCTTACGCAGCTCAGTGATGTCGTGGGCCAGCGCCAACACCCCCACCACCTCACCTGAAGGGCTGCGCTCGGCCATCAAGCTGACCACACAACTCACATAATCACCACTGGGCGCGACCACCCAGCTATTCAGAAATTGAGCCGTCTCGCCTGTGGATGCCACGTGACGCAGTTGATTCAGGTAGTCGCCGGACTCCTGCATGGGGCTGGCGCCGATCGCTTCGTCGTAGGACATGCCGGTCAAGAGCAGGAACGTCGGGTTGACGTACGTGCGCAACAAGTTGCGATCGTAACGAACAATGATATTGGGTGAGTTTTCCGCGAGGGTGAGGAATTTGAGCTCGCTGCCCAGCAAGGTTTCGCGCAGTTGCCAGTTCTCGGTGATGTCTTCCAGTTGGGAGACAAAACAGATCGGCTGCCCCTGGTCGTCCCGCACCAGACCCACGGTCAAGCGTACCCAGACAACCTGACCGTCGTGGTGGATGTAGCGTTTATGCAAGGTGGCGCCCTGCCGTGCACCGCCCTTCAATTCTTCTATCAACTGCTTGCCCACCTCGCGGTCCTCGGGGTGGGTCAAAGCCATGAACGTGGTGCTTTGCAGCTGCGCTTCGCTGTAGCCCAACAGCGTGCAAATCACGTTATTGGCCCGTAGCCACCGACCGTCAAGCGCCACGAGCGCCAACCCGGTACCAGATGAATCGAAAATCGATTTAAGGGGTATATCTGAAAAGTGCTCGCCGTCGGCGGTAGAGCGAGTGAGTTCCAGGCCAGGGGTAATCTCAGCGATAAAGTAGTCGTGCTGCCACGGCGTTATCGATACGCCCAACCGGCCCACTCCCCTCGCTGTCGCCTCAAAAAACACCCGGGACTTTCCATCGGCCTTCTCGAGCGCCGCATAAAAAAGCCCGTAGTCCTCTGGCCGCAGCAGGGCGAGAAACTCGGCCCCTGCATCAGGTGGTACTCCATGCTGGAGCTGCAACGCCGAAAACGCAGGGTTACCCACGACGACCAGGGCAGATCGATCCAAGACAACAACCGCACCCGAAAGGCAGGCAAGTACGCCTTTAAGGGTTTGCAGCACTTCCTTGTCAGCCATCGCAGCTCCTGCAAACGTCTACTCTTACGACCAGGAAATAACCCACCGTAAACGCTTCGAAAGGTTTTTATGGTCGACGAATAAGAATTCAGTTTCCCGGCGAAGCCTGTAGCCGCCCATTCGATTGAATACACATCCCAGTAAGATTCACACCAGCAGCACCATACGGATGGTCTCTACAGCGACGCTGTAGATTATCGTAGCCTCATTTACGGGCTGCGCCAGCCAGACCAAAGTTTATGACACCAATGAACGCCAAACCTCATCCTTTCGAGAGCAAACACCCCGTTACTGACAAGCGAACATCAGAGCGAAGCTGCGTTTAAGCGTCTACGCTGTCTTTTTCCTTGAGTAACTCCGATGACTTATCAAGATAACGACCAAACCGAAAATACACGTCAACACAGGGCGGTGAGCACACTCGGATGACATTGCTTTACCCTTATCACCCTCCCGACAACACACCAATAAACAAACCGGCAGAAGCAACTAAAGCTATCAACAAACCCTCCTTAATTTGTGCCGAGCGGTTTAATACGCTGCATCTAATCCACTACTCAAAATACCCCATGAATTTGGCTCATTTACCAGCGTTATTTACACTTCACCTGCTAATAGCCTGATAGCGTGCCCCCCTAAAACTCCGATATTCCCTACCCGCCCTTGAACAGCCCCTCGCCGTCCTGGAAGTCTTGCAGGTACAGGCGTCGGAATTCCAGCAGTGAGTGAGGCGCCTCGGGCACGCCCAACAGGGCGAGCCAGTTGCGCTGGACCCGCGCCTCACCGTGCTCGACAGCATTTACGAGCCCGGTCGGATAGAACCAAAGCCGGGCGCCCATGTTTGAGTAAGGCCGGGAGATAAACCTCAATGACCCTATCAGCAACCGGTGCACGCCAGGGTATCGAAACCACACTGCCACTTCCTCCGGGGGCCGCCACGCCTCTCTCATCAGCCGAAGACAGTGCTGCGGCAAAATAGCGCGTTTTACTTCATGCCTGAACTGCGGCTAAATACCCGCCCTTTTGCGTCGATTGCTTCGATGGCTATGTTCAAACGTATCAGCCCCTGGATCGCCTGCCTGGCCCTGTTGCTCAACATGCTGGCCATGCCGCTGAGCCGTGCCCTGCAAACGCCGGACAGCGGCCTGATGCTTTGGGGCGGTTTCTGCTCCGGGGGCGCGTCGCAAGCCCTGCCGCCAGGCTTTGCCAAGCTGATCGACCCTTCGCAGCAAGCTCCGGCACCCACCGCCATGAAGCACAGCGATTGCTGCTGTGGCCATGCCGGGCTGGCCGCCCTGCCCCCCAGCCATTACCGGCATCTGCTGCCGCGCTATACACCCGATATCGCCCTCGACAACCCGTTACTGCCGACGTTGCAACCCAAGGTTCGCTGGCCGAACCTGAACCCGCGCGCCTCTCCTGTCGCCTGATCGCCCCGAACCCTGCGTTATCAGTTGCCCTATGCGGGTGACTGGAACGTCCTTGCAGTTTTTGGCTATCAGGAAGTATGTCCATGCCTGTTCTCTTGACTGCGCCGCGTGCGCAGCGTCACGCCGTGTCCCGTTGCCTGTGGCCGCTGATTTCAGCCGGCCTGTTCGCCCTCAACCCGTTATGTTCAGCCCTTGCCCAAGCCGGCAAAAGCGAAGACTCGGCCCTGACCCTCGGCACCGTCACGGTCCAGGGTGCAAGCGGCGCCAGCGGCCCGTTGAGTACCGCCAGCGTGCTCAGCTCGGTGGATATCCTCGGCGCCGACATCCTCGAAAAAATGCCGGTCAACTACAGCTGGGAGCTGTTCAGCCGCGCGCCGGGGGTGATGCTCACCGAGTTCAACCAGGGCACCACCTCCGGCAAGATTTCCTTTCGCGGCTTCAACGGCGAAGGTGAAGTGAATGCGGTGAAGCTGCTGATCGATGGTATTCCGAGCAACAGCAACGACGGCAACATGCCCTTCATGGACATGATTTTCCCGATGGAGCTGGACAGTATCGAAGTGGTGCGCGGCACCAGCGATGCGCGCTACGGCCTGAACAACATTGCAGGCAACGTCAATATGCTCACCCGCACGGGCGGAGACTACACCAATGCGCGCCTGCGTTATGGCAGCTTCAACACCCAGGAAACGCAGTTCGCCAAAGGCATCCAGGGCAGCAATTTGACGCAGAACTACTTCTTCGCCTACCAGAAATCCGCCGGTTACCGCGACCATGCCGAGGCGGACAAATTCTCGATGTCCGGCAAATGGTTCTACACCCCTGACGACAACAGCTACCGCATCGGCCTGATCGCCCGTCACTACGAAACCGAGGCACAGGAGCCCGGTTACTTGAGCGAGGACGATGCGCGCCGACACCCGACCATGACCAACCGCTACAACGCCAGCGATAAAGGCACACGGCGCATGAATCAGGTCAGTGTGCATTTCGACACCGAACTGGCCGACACCCTTGCCTGGTCGGCGAAAACCTACGTCAACACGTTCGATGACCGACGCTGGACCCAGTACTGGCGCACCAGTGCCCAGCAGGAGCGCGACGCCTACGAAACCCAGTACGGTGCCCTCACCTCGCTGACCTGGCGCCCGCAAGTCAGTTGGTTGTATGACTTCGCCCTGGAAGGCGGCGCCGATACCCAACAGCAACAGAACCGGAGCGAGCGCTACCGCACCCTGGACCGCGCGCGCCTGGCGCAAACCCGCGACCAGCAGTTCGACTTCGACACCTACGGCGCCTACATGCAGGCCGAGATCAAGCCGTTCGAGTCGTTGAAGATCATCCCGGCGTATCGCGTCGACAAGATCCAGGGCAACTTCACCAATGAAATGACCGGCCTGGACTACGACATCAATGACTACGGGCTGATCAGGCAACCCAAGCTCAGCGTGGTGTACTCACCTTGGGACGTGGCCAGCGTGTACGCCAACTGGGGGCGCACGTTCCAGGTCGGCAGCGGCGCGGCGGCCTACAAGATTCCGCCCAGGGACACCGACCTGGCGCCGTCCATCAATGAAGGCTGGGAAACCGGGATAAAATTCACCCCTGCCGACTGGGTCGACGGCCGCGTGGCGTATTGGCAACAGGAAGCCAGTGGCGAAGTCAGCCGCAGGCTCAATGACCCCAGCGGCGAGTCGGACAACGTCGGCGAAACCCGCCGCTGGGGTTACGACGCGCAGTTGAACCTGCGCCCGAATGAACGCACCGAGATCTGGCTGGCCTATGCCTGGCAGTACTCGAAAATCCTCCAGCCCAGCGCGACGCTGCCCAACAGCAAGGGCCAGGAAATCGACCACATCCCCCATCACCTGTACAACGCCGGCGTCAGCTTCAAGGCCACGCCGGCCCTGCAACTGACCGCGTGGATGAACGGCCAGACCCACTACTACCTGGAACGCGAGAACACCCAGGGCACTTACGGCGGCTATGTCCTGATGAACCTGGGGGCGACGTACCGGGTAACCGAGTCGCTCAGCGTCGACCTGCAACTGAAAAACCTCACCAACCGCTACTACGAGTACGCCTGGTATGACCCGGACGGTGCCAAAGCCTCGCTGCACTCACCGGGTGACGGGCGTGCGTTGTATAGCGGGGTGACGCTGGACTTCTGAATGGGCTCAACGCTGAACGTCCGGCAGACAGCGCTGTTGTGGCGAGCGGGCTTGTACCGCTCGCCACAGAGGTTCCAGTTTACTGGGCGACAGCGCTGCATCGAAGAGGTAGTGCCTCCCTCCCACATTTGGATAGGAGAGAATCAGTCAAATGTCGCCAGGCTATGGATCCGTCACAGGAACAATCTCCCAGCCACAACGAAAAAATGCCCACCCCCGCCAAGGGATGGGCATTTTTCTTCCAGTCATTACTGCTTGGCGTGCTTGGCCTGCACTTCAGGCATCGCCGAAGAGTGATGATTCAGAATTTTCCACTGGCCACCCACCTGCTCATAGACGAAGGTGTAGCGTGCCTGCACATGGCGCACCTTGCCGTCCGACTCGGTCAGGGTGAAGGTGTAGACGCCACTGTCCATGGCCACGTTGCTGCCCAGCTGGCGAATCTCGCGGTAGTTGATCTGGCCCACCGGCTTGAGCGCCACGAAGTGGTCAAAGTAGTCCTTGATCTGATCCGGCGTCGTGCGCACCTGGTTGGACACGGTCGGCTGCAACACAGCGCCCGGCGCATAGAGGTCGACCACCGATTTCACGTTGCCGGTCTGCAAGGCGCTGTTCCAGCGGTCGAATAAACTGGCAATCTCGCGGTCTTTCACATTGGCTGGCGCCTGGGCCACCTCACGGTAGACATACGGGGCCGTCTCGGCGGCGTGAACAAACGGTACGCTCAGGGCAAACATCAGGGCGATTGGGGCGATCTTGAATTTCATGGCGTTACTCCAGTGGTCGTCGTTGAGGCCACTTTGCCAACCTGCCCGCTGCCCGCCATCGGCCAACCGGAGGTATTTACCTATGCCATTTGGCAGATAGCGCCCAAGGTGCCCGACCCTGTTTAATAGCTAACCCTCGCGCCCGCAGCAATGGAGCATCACCCATGCATGACACGCCCCATGATCCCGGCAGCGCCTTGGCCATGCGCGCGCATTTTCGCCAATCGCAAAGCCGTACGGCGCGCCTGCGCCTGCTGGTGGATACCGGCCAGCAACTGCGCCAGCTGGCCCCCGACGCCATGCGCGAACACGTGCTCGCGCGGGCCTGCGCGTTTCTGGCAATGGACCACGGGCTGCTGCAGGAGTGGGACGCCGAGGGCGTCGCCTACACCAGCGCCCGCCATGGCAACCCGGCGCGATTGGGCAGCCTGGCCGCCCTCGCCGACCGCAGCCTGCGCACGCCGTGCTGGCAGGAACGACCAGCAGAGGACTTGCCCAGCGTCTTGCAAGTGCCGTTGCGCGCCGGTGATGGCCATGCCTTTGGCGTACTGGTGCTGGGCAATAGCGTCAGCCTGCGGGCGCCGGAGCACGAAGACAGCGAATCCCTGCAGCTGCTCGCCACCCTGCTGGCGGCCCACCTGGAAAACGATCGGCTGCTGACCACCCTCAAGCTCCGTGACAAAACCCTGTCCGACCTGGTCAACCGCTTGCTTCGCGCCCAGGAGGACGAACGCAAGCGTGTGGCCTACGACCTGCACGATGGCCTGGCGCAAACCCTGGCGGGTCTGCACCAACGGCTGCAGGGCTTTGCCGGGCGCTGCCCGCCGCTGCCAGACGCGTTGGCCGCCGACCTGCAGGCGATTCTTACCCTGGCCCAACACTCTGTCGGCGAGGGCCGGCAACTGATCGCGGGCCTGCGTCCCACGGTGCTGGATGATTTCGGTTTGTTCAAAGCCCTCGATAAAGAAGCCGACCGCCTGCGTGACGCCGGAATCAGCGTGGTGTGGCAGGCGCACTGTGAGACGCGCTTGCCCAGCCAGGTGGAAATCGCCTTGTTCCGGATCGGCCAGGAAGCCATCAACAATGTGCTCAAGCATGCGCGCGCCAGTCGGGTGCAACTGACCCTGGCGCTGCACGACGGCCAGGCGTCCCTGCGGCTGGACGACAACGGCAAAGGCTTCACGTCAGCGCCATCCCTCGATGACGCCCAGCATCTGGGCCTCGCCACCATGCAGGAGCGCGCCAGCCTGCTGGGCGGCAGCTTCACCTGCGTCAGCGCGGTCGACGGCGGTACCCAACTGCACGCCCGCGTGCCAGCCCCCTTGATTGGAGTACCTCAATGACCCACGTCTTGCGCCTGGTGCTGGCGGACGATCATGAAGTCACGCGCACCGGTTTCGTGTCCCTGCTGGCCGGCCATCCGCAGTTCGAGGTGGTCGGTCAAGCCAGCGATGGCCTGCAAGCGGTGGAGCTGTGCGAGCAACTGCTGCCGGATATTGTCATCCTCGACATCCGCATGCCCGGGCTTAACGGCTTGGGCGCTGCACGCTTGCTGCAACAACGCCTGCCGGCGGTGAAGGTGGTGATGTTCACCATGGACGACAGCCCCGAGTACCTGGAGGCGGCCATGAATGCCGGTGCGGTGGGCTACTTGCTCAAAGACGCCAACCGTGCCGAGGTGATCCAGGCGCTGCAACACGTGGCCGCTGGCGGCGAAGCGCTCAACACGGCGGTCAGCGCCCGGCTGTTGCGGCGCATGACCGAACGCCAGGCCAGCGGTGCCGCCCCCAGCGAACCGCTCACCCCACGGGAACGCCAGGTCCTCGGTTTGGTCGCCAACGGCATGAGCAACCGGGCCATCGGCGAACACCTGGGCATTACCACCGGCACGGCCAAGGCCCATGTCGAGCGGGTGATCGGCAAGCTCGGTGCGGCCGACCGCACCCAGGCCGCCGTGCGGGGCATCGCCTTGGGCCTGGTGACACCAACATGAAGCGGCGCTGGGCCGACCTGCCGCTGCGCGGCAAGGCGCTGGTCGTGATTTCACTGCCACTGGTGGTGCTGTTGCTGTCCCTGGTGCTGATCTACACCACGGAACGCCAGACCGCCCGCGCTGAAGAGGATGTGCGCCGTGTTTTACGCGTGCAAAGCGATATTCAGGCCGTGCATACCCTGCTCGCGGAAGCCGCAGCCAGTGTGCGCGGTTACCTGCTCACCCGCCGCGAAGACTTCCTGCCCAGCTACCTGAACGCCAAGCCCCAGATCGAGTCAGCCCTGCGCCGACTGGACCGCAACGTACGCGATCAACGGGTGCGCGAGCAGCTCAGCGCGATCAAGCCGCTGATCGACGGCAAGGTCGACGGGCTGGAGGAAATGCTCAAGGACAGCGACGCCACACCGGAGTCCATCAGTGCCATCCTGATCAGTAACAAGCACATCCTCGATGCCCTGCGCCAACACATCAGCAGCATGCTCACCCTCGAGGAGTCGTTGCTGGCCGAGCGCAGCGCCGCCGCGTCCGAGACCCGCCAACGCTTGTTGCTCTCCACCTGGCTGGCGGCGATCTGCGGACTGTTCGGGGCGATTGTCGCGGTGCTGTTTCTGTCCAAGGGCATTGTCGCCCGGGTCCAGAATGTGCAGCGCAATGCCCAGCGCCTGGCCCTGGGCTCGCCGCTGCTGCCACAGCCGCCGGAACAAGACGAAATCGGCCAGTTGGGCACCAGCCTGGTGGAAGCCGGACTGTTACTGGCCGAACGCGAACGCGCGTTGCGCGACAACGAAGAACGCTTGCGGCTGATCATCGATGGGGTCAAGGACTACGGGATCTTCGCCCTCGACACGGCGGGCCATGTCACCAGTTGGAACAACGGCGCCGAGCGGATCAAGGGCTATACCGAACAGGAGATCATCGGCCAGCATTTCTCGGTGTTCTACCTGCCCCAGGAATGCCCGCAGCACCCGGACATGGCCTTACGCGAGGCCACCCGCAACGGCGATTACACCGAAGAAGGCTGGCGCTGCCGCAAGGACGGCACGCGGTTCTGGGCCAGCGTGGTCATCACCGCGCAGTACGACGGCACCGGCGCCCTGCGCGGATTTTCGAAGATCACCCGCGACATCACCGACCGCCGTGCGGCGGAGTTCGCCCTGCGCACCGCCCGCGAGGAGGCCGAACGCGCCAGCCGCGCCAAAAGCGAGTTCCTGTCACGCATGAGCCATGAACTGCGCACCCCGCTCAACTCGATCCTGGGCTTTGCGCAGTTGTTGGACATGGACGCGCCCAAGGCGCAAAAGGCCGATGTCGGTCACATTCTGCGCGCCGGCCAGCACCTGCTCACGCTGATCAACGAAGTGTTGGACATCGCCAAGATCGAGGCCGGAAGCCTGGCGTTGAATATCGTGCCGATCCCGCTGGCGGGCACCTTGCAAGAAGCGCTGACGCTGGTGTCGCCCATGGCCGCCGACGCGGGCGTGCAGTTGCAGCCGCTGCCGGCGCTGGCGGCGGATACGGGCATCGTTGCCGACCGCCAGCGCCTGACCCAGGTGCTGCTGAACCTGCTGTCCAATGCGATCAAATATAACCGGCGCGATGGTCAGGTGAGCATTGAGGTCGGCATCCATGGGCAGCGTATCCGCGTGTCGGTATGCGATACCGGCAACGGCATCGCAGCCGATCATATCGGCCAACTGTTCAAGCCTTTCGAGCGCCTGGGGGCCGACCCGAATGTGGAAGGCAGCGGCCTGGGCCTGGCCCTGAGTAAAAGCCTGCTGGAAAACATGGACGGCCAACTCACGGTGCGGAGCCAACCCGGCATCGGCTCGCGCTTCACTCTGGAACTGCCCTCCGTGCGCGTGGCGCACGCCCCGAGCATCGCCACGCCCGGCATCGACATCGAATTGAAGCGCCCTGCCCCCGTCGTCAGCACCTTCGAGGGCAAGGTGTTGTGCATCGAGGACAACCTCTCCAGCCTGGCGCTGATCGAAACCCTGCTGCAGCGCCGGCCCGGCATACGACTGCTGTCGAGCATGCAAGGCCAACTGGGCCTGGACCTCGCCGCGCAGCATGCGCCACAGTTGATTCTGCTGGATGTGTCCCTGCCGGACATCAATGGCTTGAAGGTGCTGCAACGCTTGCGTCAGTCACCGATCACCCGCGACACACCGGTGCTGATGATCACCGCCGACGCCAGCGACCTTACCCGCCAGGCCTTGCAGGAGGCCGGCGCCACCGCGGTATTGAACAAACCGATCAACGTGCCGGCATTTCTCGCCCACCTCGACCAAGCTTTTCCGGAGCCCGCGTGAACCTCGACCTGCGTATCCTGATCATCGACGACCAACGCCCGAACCTCGACCTGGTGGAGCAACTGCTGGCGCGCGAAGGGCTGACCAACGTGCTGAGCAGCACCCAGCCGCTGCGCACCCTGGAGTTGTTCAACAGCTTCGAACCGGACCTGGTGATCCTCGACCTGCACATGCCGGAGTTCGACGGCTTTGCGGTGCTGGAACAACTCAACCGGCGCATCCCCCAGGGTGAATACCTGCCGATCCTGGTGCTCACTGCCGACGCGACCCGTGACACGCGCCTGCGCGCCCTGGCCCTGGGCGCCCGGGACTTCATCAGCAAACCCCTGGACGCGCTGGAAACCATGCTGCGGGTGTGGAACCTGCTGGAAACCCGAGTGCTGTACAAGACGCTGCGTACGCTGGTGCCGGCGGACCAGATTGAGTTGTTGCAGCGGCGCGGTGCTACCGCCACGCCCGGCAACGTCGAGGCCCAGCCGGGGTCGGCGGCGACACGACGCTGCTAGTGCCCGCGGGCTCGGTTTTCAAGGTTCGGCAAATGGAAGCGGTGTGTCGGTATCACGGCGAACGGCAAACACATTCAGGGTCATCGCCACCAGGGCGTAATAGCCGAAAACCCCGACCAGCTCGACCACGGTACTGTTCACCGCACTCAGGAGTTGGTCGGTTATCTCATCCAAGTGACAGTCCTCAAGAATGAACGGCGGCGCAAGCAAGCGCGGTGCGCTGGCGATATCGGCGTTGAAGTAACGAGAAACAATGGTCGACGACTGCCGGCCCAACGCATTGGGTCTGGCCCACAACACACGCCCGCCGTTCGCAGTATTACGACGATGTGATACACCCCTCATTTTGCTGCCAGTGCTGTTGCTGCTCGCCTGGTTCACCGGCCTCACCTCGGCCTTTATCGGTGCCGTAGCCGTCTATTTCGTCTACATCTCGCTGCACTACGCGATGCACCGCCCGCAGCATTGGGCCTACGCCTTTATTCCGGGATTGGTAGCCAATCACGACCTGCATCACCGCAAAGGCATCGAGAAGAACTTCGGGGTTTCTTCACCGCTGTGGGACCATGTGTTTCGCACTTATATTCGAACAGAGCACGCCTGAACCTCTGCTTGGCGATTGTTTTTATTACGAACAAATCTAGCCGCCCACACTCCTGCGCCGCCAACCTTATCTACGCTCTAGCCCGTGCCAGGAGGCGCATTGAAGAGTCCATGACGGACCCACTGTCTCCCGGCACCTGATGCCTAGGAGATACCGATGAGAATGGAAACCCATCGCCCCCGGCCCGGGTTCGGCTGTGCGCTGTTTGGCGCGTTGCTGAGCCCCCTGGTCGTCGCGGCCCCCACGTTGTCTACGCAAATACCCTTCGATGTCACGGCGACCCCGCCCTTCTCTCTCGACAGCCTGCAAGCCAACTTCGATGAAATGTCGTGGCAGACGTTCATTGCGCTGAACTGGCCGGCCCTGGACACGGGTCAACCCAATAGCGGTGTGCAGATCGGCCAGCAGGACGCGGCCACCGTGTGGGAAAGCTATAAGGAGAGCTATCAGATATTCCTGGCCCAAGGGCAGAAGCCGCTGCCTTTTCACGCGCCCGCCAGCGTACCGAAAGCCTGTGAAGGCAAGGGTTCCGGGCGCTTGCTGCAACAGATGGGCAAGGTCCCGGATGTGCTCGACGAGTTTATCCAGCCGTTTGAGAGCGGCCCTCTGGTGGACCAGAGCGGCGTGTACACGCGCAATGAAATCGTGGTCAACCAACCGATGTTCGACGGTATCGTCAACAACGGCCTCTACAGCATTCAAGGCCAACAGGCGTTTTTTGCCGCCAGCCCGACCAATGCCGTGGCGTTCAGTTGCGGTAACCCGCACACCAGTGAGGTGGGTTCGCTGATGGTCAAGGCCTCGTGGAAGGTGCTGGACGGCAACGACAATCCCGCCAGCTTCCATAGCGTCGACGCCCTGGTATATACGCCGGGCAACAGCGACCCGAGCAAAGGGCCGGTGGTGGCCGAGTCCTGCGTGGCCGAGCCGGTCGGGCTGGTGGGCTTGCATATCGTGCACAAGACCACCAGCGCGCCGCAGTGGGTATGGTCGACCTTTGAGCACGTCGACAATGTGCCGGAAAAAACCACGCCGCCCGCCGAGCGCAAAGGCCCGTACCTGTTCTACAACGCCAGCAGCCAGGCCCAGGTCAACCAGCCGCCGCCCCGGCCGTGGAACCCCGCGGTGAAGGCCGCGCCCTCGCAGATCGTGCGCGAGATACCGCTGACCAATGAAACCAAGGCCCTCAACACCACCTACCAGACCCTGCTGCGAACGGTTAACCCCAACAGCGTATGGGCCAACTACCAGTTGATCAGCACCCAGTGGCCGACGCTCAGCGGCCAACCGCCGTGCCAGATCTCCGCCACCAAGCCGCTGGGTAACCCGGCACCGTCGTTCCTCGCCAATGCCACGTTGGAGACCTATATCCAGGGCACCGTGCCCCAAGCGTCATCGAGCTGCATCGCCTGCCACGGCAATGCCGCCACCCACGTGACCCAGTCGCCGCGCACCAGCTTCGCGGACTTCACCTACCTGCTCGAACGCGCCCAATCCACCGGTGTGACAAGGAGTCAGCCATGAGTACCGACCTGGACAATTTCACCGGCCTGAGCGTGGTGCTCACCGGCATCAATCAGGAACTGCTGGCGCCGTCGGTAGACCCCATCGGCCTGCCCACGACCTTTCTCGATTTCATCGGTCCGCGTGTCGGCCAAAGCGTGCTCAGCGCCCTGCTCGCGCAATACGCCACGCTGGCGGCCGAGCAGGCGACTCCGCAGCAAATCGGCACAGCGATCCTGATGCAGAACGGCCAACCGGCACCGACGCAAACCGCCCAGGTGGCACGCGCGATCATGAAGCTCTGGCTGCTGGGCGTGTGGTACCAGCCGTATACCCAGGGTGCGTTCCCGCTCGGCGAGCAAACCGTGGTGAGTGACGAGGCCTACACCCAGAGCTGGGCGTGGAGTATTGCCCAGACCCACCCCATGGGCTACAGCGAGTTCTTCTTCGGCTACTGGAACAGTCCGCCGCCCAACCTGGAAGACTTCACCGGGGTCACCGCCAGCACGCAGCCAGGAGCATCGTCATGAGTAGCGAACAAGCAGATGTGGTGATTGTCGGTGCGGGCCTTGCAGGCAGCCTCATTGCCTATCAATTGGGGCTGGCCGGAGTGCAAGTGCTGGTGTTGGAATCGGGGCCGGAGATCCCGCCCAATCGCAACCAGTACCTGGAGCGTTTCTACACCGCCACACTGAAGACGCCCGAATCACCCTACCCACCGGTGAGCACCCTGAGCCCGGCGCGCAACCCGGCTGAACAGAACGCACCGCGCGCGACCATCGCCGACCTCATCAATGGCTGGAACAACCCCGCCATCAGCTACCTGGTGCAAAAAGGCCCGTTGCCGTTCACCAGTACTTATGAGCGCGTGGGCGGCGGCACCACTTGGCATTGGGTCGCCACTTGCCTGCGCATGCTGCCGAATGATTTTCGAATGAAATCGCTGTACGGCGTGGGGGTGGACTGGCCGATCAGCTACAACGACCTGCAAAGCGCGTATTGCCGTGCCGAGGCGGAAATCGGTGTGGCGGCGAATGTGGCCGACCAGGCGTACCTGGGCATTACCTTCCCGGCCAACTATGAATACCCGATGACCAGCATCCCGCTGTCGCTGGTCGATGGCAGCTTCGTCAACGCGGTGCAGGGCCAGGCGTTTCAGGGCCTGCCCCTGGTGGTCAGCCCGACGCCGGCCGGACGCAACTCGCAGCCGTATGCCGGGCGACGGGTATGCGCAGGCAACACCAACTGCACGCCGATCTGCCCGATCCAGGCCAAGTACGATGCCACGGTGACCATGAACAACGCGCTCAACACCGGCAATGTGCGGGTGCTGTACAAGACCGTGGCGAGCAAGGTCACCGTCGCGGCCGACAACAGCATCAGCGGTATCGAGTTCATCCAGTACCAGCTCGGTGATGGACCACCGACCGGCACGGGCGTTGCCGTCGGGCAACGTTATGTGATCGCCGCCCATGCCATCGAGACGCCCAAGTTGCTGCTCAACTCCACCAGCAGCGCCTGGCCCAAGGGCGTGGCCAACAGCAGCGGCCAGGTCGGGCGCAGCCTGGCAGACCACCCGATCTACCTGGCCTGGGGCCTGATGCCCGAGGGCAAGACGGTGTTCCCGTATCGCGGCCCGGTGTCCACCTCCGGCATCGAAAGCCTGCGCGACGGCGCGTTCCGCAGCCAGCGCGCGGCCTGGCGGATCGAGATCGGCAACGAGGGCTTCAACTGGCCGATCGGCGACCCGTACACCACCGTCGCCGACCTGATTGATGGCACCAACGTCAGCCACACCAACCCGCTGCCAAACAACCCGGGCGCGCCCCAGGTGCTGTTCGGCACGGCGCTGGTGCAACAGTTGAACAACCTGCTTACGCGGCAATTTCGGGTGGGTTTCCTGGTGGAGCAAGTGGAGGAGGATCCCAATAACGCCAACTGCTACATCGTGCCTTCCGGCCAATACAAGGACCGCCTGGGTATCCCGCGCCCGGAAATCCACTACGACCTGTCCGACTACACCAAGGAGGGCTTCAAACAGGCGCGTATTCTGGCCAGTCATGTCATCACCGAACTGCTCGGGGCTACCGAACTGACTGCCGACATCCCGCCTGGGGTGTTCACCTACCAAGGGCAATCCTATTCGTTCCAGGGTGCAGGGCACTTGATGGGCACCTACCGCATGGGTGATGACCCCAAGACCTCGGTGGTGGACAAGACCCAACGCAGTTGGGACCACAACAACCTGTTCCTGGTGGGCGATGGCGTGTTCCCCACCACCGGCACCTCCAACCCAAGCCTGACCATCGCCGCGCTGTCGATCCAGGCCGGCGACACCCTGTGCAACGAGCTTAAAGCCGCGACGGTACAGGTGCAGGCCAACCAGCCGTGGCAAGGTACCGGCGTGCAAATCAGCGGCCCGAGCCCGCGCCTGGTGCGTTATGTCAGCGGCAAGTGGCTGGCCAGCCCGGTGGGCGGCATGGTCGATGGCAACGGCAGCCCGGGGTTGATCGCCAAGGCGTGCTACACCTTGGCGGGGGCTAATGAGGGGGCGCTGATTGGCCGTGTGAGCAGCAGCGGGACACCGTTTCTGGTGGGTGACCTGGGGGAAATTCCAACGGGGCAGACCGGGGAATTGCAGCTGTGTATCAACGATGATCTGGAGGGGCGTTATGGCGTTGGGTTGGGGGATAACCAGGGGGCGCTGACAGTGTTGGTGGGGTTCGGTACCACGTAGGGTCCTTGGCTGCGGGGAAAACCCGCAGCCCATTTTTTGAATGGTGGCTGGCAGACAGTCGAAAATGGCTACTCGCCACTACTCGAATCGATAGGTAAACTTCAAACCCATGCACCTCGGGGGCGGCCCCCGGTCTTTAAAGTCATAGGAAACAGGTGGACATTCATGGAAGAAAGTCATATCTGGCTCGGCGAGCTATTAGCACGCGCACAGGCCAGTCAGCTTCAGGGCGAGATGACAGACGCTCAATTCCAGCAGGTTTTGCTCTATGTCCTCGCCGTGCAAATCGTGGACTGGGACAGCCCTAAATGGGTCAAGGAGCGGGAGACTAAGTACTGGGTCTACCACGACACCATTCAGGCCAGCGTGCACATGCTGATGGAGCACTGTGGCCTCGCCGAAAAAATCACTGCATGCGACGAACAGACCTACGAACAGCTTTCAGTGCTGTTGGATGAGCTCACGGAGCAACTGGACGGAGAAGAGTGCCTCAACCTGTTCGACGCACTTTTTTATTTTCTTGCCACCCAAGCCCGTTTCGACCGCCGCCATGCCCAGATCAGCGGAGCACTCGCCACCGGCTTGGCGCGCGATGAAGGGCTGATCGACCTGGAGCCCTACAGTGGCGAAGCCTTCGTCAAGCATTTCGACCTCCATCAGGGCCGGTTTGCATACGTGCTTGTTGAAGGTAGCGCGGCCCTGCACCACTTGACCCGACTCAGACTGATCGTGCAAGGCGTCAATGCCGAACTGATCCAAGGTCTGCCGAATGACTTCAAATGTGAGAGCCTCTCACTGCTGGATAATCCGGTCTATTTGAAATAGCCCTTCGTCTCACTGTTACAACGGACCGAAGAAGGCACGTTAACGGGGCGAACACTGATGGTGTTCACGCCTGGCCGGACCCCACCCCCCGCCGCCCTGGATAAACTCAAGCAACACCTGTCCAGCAATGACCTGCTTGAAGCCGTGTTCGATTTCACGAGCTATAACGACGCTGGCAACGCCACCCGCTACTACGCCTGGTTGTTGAATAGCCAAAAATCCCAGGCAGACAGAACGTTGTGCATCGACACACGCAAATTGCTGTCTGGCATTCGGGGGGTCAGCGCAGAAGAGCTCGCCTACTTTTCAGCAGCGATTTACCAGATATGGCGGTCAGATGGAGCGTTGCGCTTCAGCCAATACCCTGAGTCGAAGCTGCTGGGTTCACTCAAAGGGCTGTTTGCCCAATGGTTCGACACTGGGTATGAGGATGTCGACGGCGTTTGCGTAGAACTGGACACCAAGGATGTGCTCAGGACCCGCATCGGCGGGACTCGGGTTCCGCCCGTTGACCGAGTACGGGAAATTTCACTGCTCGACCGGCGCCCGCTGGAGCACTTGCTCGCGCAACCAGGCAGCGTATCTTCCTGCACCTACGTCATCGGTAACAATGGTGCCGGCAAAAGCCTGTTGTTGGCTTCTCTGGTTGACCACCTGCAGCAACAGTCCACCGCCAGTGTGGCCATTGTGGTTGGGCCGATTGACCGTTTTCCCTTGGGCAATCGCGAGAAGTATCCTCATTATCGCTACCTGGGCGACCGGACGAGTACCGGGTATTCATCGCAAACCATCGAGCGCAAGTTGATCGACCTGTTGGTCGAAACGGTCGAGCTACCTGAGCGCCTGGCGTTGCTGGAAAACCTGCTTGAGCGCCTGGGCCTCAAACAGCGCCTGTACCTTGCGCCCAGTGGTGCATTCAACGAACTGCTGCGACCACTCGGCCTGGCCGCCCAAGTCATTCCCCTTGCACTCGCGGTCAGTGAACATGTTTCCCTCAAGGGACTGAGTCTCGCATTGAGTCGCCAAGGCCATTCCAACCTGCTGAAATTCACCGACCTCAGCTCCGGCGAACAACAGGTGCTGCTCCTGTTCGCCAAAATCATGGCAAGCGCCGGCCCCGGCAAAGTGCTGCTGATCGATGAGCCAGAAGTGAGCCTGCATGTCGGTTGGCAGCAGTTGCTGCCGAGCCTGTTCAGCCTGATGGCAGAACGTCTGCAAACCCGGTTCGTGATTGCCACCCATTCACCGACCCTGGTTGCCAATGCCAAGGACAACCTGAGCCATTGTTTTATGGCCAAGGACAATCAACTGACAGAAATTGCGCCTGAACAGCGCCACTCAGTAGAGACCATCCTGCTCAAGGTCTTCGAGACCTACACCCCACACAACCGGGAAGTCGCCGAGCGCTGCGCGGCGCTTGTGACCGAGGCTATTCGAGCAACCAACAGGGGCCAGGCGGGTAAGTATGCCCAACAACATGAAGACCTCAGGAAAGCACTGGAATACATGACAACCATCATGAAGACCTCCGGCGACGCCGAAGACAAGCGCTACCAACAGGACCTGCAACTCATCGAACACGCGAGTCTTGCCATCACCGAAACCTTTGCCCTTGCGCAACAGGCGTTGCCAGCATGACCCGCCCCACCGGCGAGCCGAAGGCAGCGCTCCTCTACAGCGAACAGCGCAAGTTTCTGCACGCATTGCGCAAGGGGGCAAAGGCTTTTGATAAAAGTATCTGGGGCAAGCTGGGCGACCCTGCCAAAGCCGACTGTGCGGCGCTCAAAAAACGCTTGCGCTTAGCGCTGAAAAGCCGCCAGGAGCCCAGGTGTTGTTACTGCAAGCGCTGGTTGCTTAACCATGCGAGTGCAGCACCCATCGAACACGTGCTGTCACGCGACACCTATCCTCAATTCGCCTTGCATCCGCGCAACCTGGCGATTGCGTGTGTCGATTGCAACTCGGTCAAGGGCAAGGCCGACTGGGGCAAGTTCCCTGGGACCCCGGCGCTTTACCCCACGGCAGACGTCATGACTTTCTTTCATCCCCGTCACCATCGCTACGATGAACATATCCGCTTCATCCGTATGGAAACCAATCGCCAGGAGTTCGTCAGCTATCACGGCCTCACGCCCCAAGGACAACACCTGTGCACCCAATTACTCAGCGCTGTGGTCGGTAAACGCAGCCTTAAGCGCAGCTACCCCGCACTGGCGGGCTGGCAACGCACCATCGATGACTTGGATGCCCAGGGCGATTCAACAGACCGCCCAGAACTGCAAGCCTTTCGCCATGCCATGGAAATAACGATTGCCGAACGGCTGAACGACGGCGGTAAGGCCAGCGCACTGTGGGTGGTTCCAGATGACGCCGCCAAAGATGCGGCACCGAAAACATCGGGCCGCAAACACACGCGGTCACGCAAACAGCAACTCGCTCATGATCCCACTCGCGCTATCCAGGAACAGCTTGCGTTCGACTGATCGCGCAGACTTCAAGCTACGCCGCACTCTGGATATGTAGGCTCAACACAACGGACCTGAGAGGTTCGTTACACACGCAACAACAGTCTTTTGTCATCACGCCCATTGATAGCCCCCTAACGAAACCCCCATGCTAGAGGGCTGATCCCGCGCTTATATCATTCCGAATGATAGTTACCTTTGCTTCATTCGATTCGTGACATACCGCCTCGCCGCGCATGATCCGCCCATCTCAAATACATTGGCGGATGCACCTCATGGAACAGTCACTCAAACATTTGCGCTTCCCCCTGGCGATCTTGGCCGTGGTGGTGATGAGCGCGTGCGGCAAGACCCCGGAACAAGCGGCCGCCATGCCCGCGGCAAAAGTCAGCGTAGCCAAGGTGCTTGAGCAGCCGGTCAACGAGTGGGATGAGTTCACCGGTCGCCTGGAAGCGCCCGAAACCGTACAGATTCGTCCACGGGTCTCTGGCCAGATTGACCAAGTCGCTTTCACCGAAGGCGCTTTGGTCAAGAAAGGCGACCTGCTGTTCCAGATCGACCCGCGTCCATTCCAGGCCGAAGTGCGCCGCCTTGAAGCCCAACTGGCTCAAACCAAAGCCGCCGCCACCCGCAGCGATAACGAAGCCCAGCGCGGCGAACGCCTGCGCCAGAGCAATGCGATCTCCGCCGAACTGGCCGACTCGCGCACCACCGCCGCCCAGGAGGCCCGCGCCGCCGTCGCCGGGATCCAGGCGCAGTTGGACCTGGCCAAGCTGAACCTGAGTTTTACCCGTGTGACCTCGCCGATCAGCGGCCGCGTCAGCCGTGCCGAAATCACCGCCGGCAACCTGGTGACCGCCGACGTCACCGCGCTGACCAGCGTGGTCTCCACCGACAAGGTCTACGCCTACTTCGACGCCGATGAACGTGTGTACCTCAAGTACACCGAACTGGCTCGCCAAGGCCGCCGTGGCGCCACCACCCCGGTGTACCTGGGGCTGTCCAACGAAACCGGCAACCCGCACCTGGGCCAGATGAACTTCGTCGACAACCAGGTCAACCCGGCCACCGGCACCATCCGTGGTCGCGCCGTGTTCGATAACAGCAAGGGCGAATACACCCCTGGCCTGTATGCGCGCCTGAAGCTGGTCGGCAGCGGCACCTACTCCGCCGTGCTGATCAACGACGAGGCCGTCGGCACCGACCTGGGCAAGAAGTTCGTGCTGGTCATGGAAGGCGACAAGCCGGCGTATCGCGCGGTGGAACTGGGGCCGAAGATCGAAGGCTTGCGCATCGTGCGCAGCGGCCTGAACAAGGACGACACCATTATCGTCAAGGGCCTGCAACGCGCGCGCCCCGGCTCGCCGGTCGCACCGGAAACCATCCCGATGGCCAGCAAGGAAACCCTCGCCGCCTTGGCCCAACAACGACAAGCGCTTGAAGCCAGCAACCTGGAGCAAGTGGCGCCGGAAAAAACCGCGCCCAAGCTCGCAGCCGTTGCGGCTCCACGCGGTTAAGGGATACGACTCAAGATGAATTTTTCCAAGTTCTTCATTTCGCGGCCGATCTTCGCAGCGGTGCTGTCGCTGTTGATCCTGATCGCCGGTGCGATCTCGCTGTTCCAATTGCCGATCAGCGAATACCCGGAAGTCGTGCCGCCGACCGTGGTGGTGCGTGCCAACTTCCCGGGCGCCAACCCCAAGGTCATCGGTGAAACCGTGGCCGCGCCGTTGGAGCAAGCCATCACTGGCGTCGAGGGCATGCTGTACATGTCCTCGCAATCGACTGCCGACGGCAAGCTGACCCTGACCATCACCTTCGCCCTGGGCACCGACCTGGACAATGCGCAGGTGCAGGTGCAAAACCGGGTGACGCGGACTCAGCCAAAACTGCCTGAGGAAGTGACGCGCATCGGTATCACCGTGGACAAGGCCTCCCCCGACCTGACCATGGTGGTGCACTTGACCTCCCCGGATCAGCGTTACGACATGCTGTACCTGTCCAACTACGCGATCCTCAATATCAAGGATGAGCTGGCCCGCTTGGGCGGCGTGGGCGACGTGCAGTTGTTCGGCATGGGCGACTACTCCTTGCGTGTATGGCTGGATCCGAACAAGACCGCCTCGCGCAACCTGACTGCGACCGATGTGGTCACCGCGATCCGTGAGCAGAACCGCCAGGTGGCAGCCGGTGCCCTGGGCGCCCAGCCTGCACCGTCTGACACCAGCTTCCAGTTGTCGGTGAACACACAGGGTCGCCTGGTCACCGAGGAAGAGTTCGAGAACATTGTGATCCGCGCCGGCGCCAACGGTGAAATCACGCGCCTCAAGGACATCGCCCGGGTCGAGTTGGGGTCGAGCCAATACGCGCTGCGCTCGCTGATCGACAACCAGCCGGCCGTCGCGATTCCGATTTTCCAGCGTCCCGGCTCCAATGCCATCGATATCTCCAACGATGTGCGCAGCAAGATGGCCGAGCTGAAAAAGAGCTTCCCGGCCGGCATGGATTACCGCATCGCCTATGACCCGACGATCTTTGTGCGCGGTTCCATCGAAGCGGTGGTGCACACCCTGTTCGAAGCGCTGATCCTCGTGGTGCTGGTGGTGATCCTGTTCCTGCAGACCTGGCGCGCCTCGATCATTCCGTTGGTGGCGGTGCCGGTATCGTTGATCGGTACCTTTGCGGTGATGCACCTGTTCGGGTTCTCGCTCAACGCGCTGTCGCTGTTCGGATTGGTACTGGCCATCGGTATCGTGGTGGACGACGCCATCGTGGTGGTGGAGAACGTCGAACGAAATATCGAGCTGGGCCTGGAGCCGTTCCCGGCGACTGAAAAAGCCATGAGCGAAGTGACCGGCCCGATCATCGCCACGGCGCTGGTGCTGTGTGCGGTGTTCATTCCAGCGGCGTTTATCAGCGGCTTGACCGGGCAGTTCTACAAACAGTTCGCCTTGACCATTGCGATCTCGACGGTGATCTCGGCGTTCAACTCGCTGACCCTGTCCCCTGCCCTGGCCGCCGTGTTGCTGCGCGGTCACGACGCACCGAAGGATCGCTTCTCGAAGGTCCTCGACAAGCTGTTCGGCGGCTGGTTGTTCCGTCCGTTCAACCGCTTTTTCGAAAAGTCCAGCCATGGCTACGTGAGTACCGTACGCCGGGTGATTCGCGGCACGGGCATTGCCCTGTTCGTGTACGCCGGCCTGATGGTGCTGACCTTCTTCGGATTTGCCCACACCCCAACCGGTTTCGTACCGGCCCAGGACAAGCAATACCTGGTGGCCTTCGCCCAATTGCCCGACGCTGCGAGCCTGGATCGCACCGAAAACGTGATGAAGCGCATGTCGGACATCGCCCTCAAACAGCCCGGTGTGGAAGCCGCGATTGCCTTCCCTGGCCTGTCGATCAACGGGTTCACCAACAGCCCGAACAGCGGCATCGTGTTCGTGACCTTGAAGCCATTCGATGAACGTAAAGACCCGAGCATGTCCGCCGGGGCGATTGCAGGTGCGCTGAACGGCCAGTACGCCAACATCGAAGAAGCCTACATGGCGATCTTCCCACCGCCGCCGGTACAGGGCCTGGGCACTATCGGCGGGTTCCGCCTGCAGATCGAAGACCGTGGCAACCTGGGTTATGACGAGCTGTACAAAGAAGTGCAGAACATCATCACCAAGAGCCACGGCGTGCCGGAGCTGTTCGGCCTGTTCACCAGCTACACGGTCAACGTGCCCCAGGTCGATGCCGCCATCGACCGCGAAAAGGCCAAGACCCACGGCGTGGCGATCAGCGACATCTTCGACACCCTACAGGTCTACCTGGGTTCGTTGTATGCCAACGACTTCAACCGCTTCGGCCGTACTTATCAGGTCAACGTGCAGGCTGAGCAACAGTTCCGCCAGGAGTCCGACCAGATCGGCCAGCTGAAAGTGCGCAACAACAGAGGCGAGATGATCCCGCTGGCGACCTTTATCAAGGTCAGCGACACCTCGGGGCCGGACCGCGTGATGCACTACAACGGCTTTATCACCGCCGAAATCAACGGCAACGCGGCACCGGGCTACAGCTCCGGCCAGGCCCAGGCGGCGATTGAAAAACTGTTGAAGGATGAACTGCCCAACGGCATGACCTACGAGTGGACGGACCTGACCTATCAGCAAATCCTCTCGGGCAACACCGCGCTGTTCGTGTTCCCGCTCTGCGTACTGCTGGCGTTCCTGGTCCTGGCCGCCCAATACGAAAGCTGGAGCCTGCCGCTGGCGGTGATCCTGATCGTACCGATGACGCTGCTGTCGGCCATCACCGGGGTGATCATCTCGGGTAGCGACAACAACATCTTCACCCAGATCGGCCTGATCGTACTGGTGGGCCTGGCATGCAAGAACGCGATTCTGATCGTCGAGTTCGCCAAGGACAAACAGCAGGAAGGCCTCGACCCGCTCGCTGCGGTCCTGGAAGCCTGCCGCTTGCGTCTGCGGCCGATCCTGATGACCTCGTTCGCCTTCATCATGGGTGTGGTGCCACTGGTGTTGTCCAGCGGTGCCGGTGCCGAGATGCGGCATGCCATGGGCGTGGCGGTGTTCTCCGGAATGATCGGGGTGACCTTCTTCGGTCTGTTGCTGACGCCAGTGTTCTACGTACTGATCCGTCGCTATGTGGAGCGCAGCGAAGCGCGCAAAGCGGCCAAGGCCTTGAAGCTGGAGACACAGCAATGAGCGTGAAAGTATTCCTGCCGAGCTTGCTGGTACTGGCGCTGAGCGCCTGTGCCGTGGGCCCGGACTACAAAACCCAGACCCCGGAGGCGGCGAACATCACCGCCGCCGCGGACGCCAAGCAGTATGACCACGCCAAGTTCGAAGGCATCTGGTGGCAGCAGTTCGACGACCCGACCCTCAACCAGTTGGTCACGCAATCGCTGCAAGGTAACCGTGACCTGCGCGTGGCGTTTGCCCGTCTGCGCGCTGCCCGTGCAATCCGCGATGACGCCAGCAACGATGCCATGCCGACGATTACCAGCCGCGTCAGCAGCGACCAGGGCAAGGGCCAGATCCCCGGCCAGACCACCAGCCGGGTCAAGACCGAGCGGTACGACCTGGGCCTGGACATGGCCTGGGAGCTGGACCTGTTCGGGCGCATCCAGCGCAACCTGGAAGCCACCGACGCCGACCAGCAAGCCGCCGAGGCCGACCTGTACCAACTGCAAGTCACCATGATTGCCGAACTGGTAGACGCCTACGGTCAACTGCGCGGCGCGCAACTGCGGGAACGCATCGCCCTCGACAACCTGAAGAACCAGCAGGACTCACGCACCATCACCGTCAGCCTGCGGGATGCCGGTGTGGGTGACCAACTCGACGTGGAGCGCGCCGACGCACGCCTCGCCGCAGTGGAAGCCAGCGTGCCGCAACTGCAGGCCGAACAGGTGCGTGAGCGTAACCGCATCGCCACCCTCCTCGGCCAGCGTCCCGACAAGCTGACGGTGGACCTGAGCCCGAAAGACCTGCCGGCGATTGCCAAGGCGTTGCCGATCGGCGACCCGGGGCAACTGCTGCAACGGCGCCCGGACATCCTCAGCGCCGAACGCAAACTGGCCGCCGCCACCGCGCGTATCGGCGTGGCCAAGGCCGACCTGTTCCCACGGGTCAGCCTCAGCGGCTTCCTCGGCTTTACCGCCGGGCGCGGTTCACAGATCGGCTCGTCCGCCGCGAATGCCTGGGCACTCGGCCCGAGCATCACCTGGGCCGCCTTCGACCTGGGCAGCGTACGTGCCCGTCTGCGTGGCGCAGACGCCGAAGCCGATGGCGCCCTGGCGAGCTACGAGCAACAAGTGCTGCTGGCGCTGGAAGAGTCCGAGAATGCCTTCAGTGATTACGGCAAGCGTCAGCAACGCCTGGTCTCGCTGATCCGCCAAAGCGAATCCAGCCGAGCCGCCGCCGACCTCGCCGCGATCCGCTACCGCGAAGGCACCGTGGACTTCCTCGTCCTGCTCGACGCGCAACGCGAACGCCTCGCCGCCGAAGACTCCCAGGCCCAGGCCGAAGTGGACCTGTATCGCGGGATTGTGGCGATCTACAAGGCGCTGGGGGGTGGCTGGAAGCCGGACACCGTCGTGGCGACTGCCCAGTAACGTAAAGAGCTCCTTTGGTTGGTCGCATCCAGCCAATTTTTAGCCCCGTGGTCTATTTGGTCATGGGGCTTTTTTTTGGCTGCAACAACGCCAGAGGGCTGACCTGCATATTTGGCTGGCCGGAAGGCTACCTGGCCGCCTTGATTTGCTGATCACGGTGCATGCGCATCGGAATATTGACCTTCGAAGCGGCCTTGTTGGCGATCTCTACGGTGGTCCACTCGAATATCCTGGAGACCCAATAAGTCAGCTCACCCTCCTCGATCATCACCTCATAACGCCCATTCGTGTCCGGAACCAAGCGTGCTTCGCGCATCAACGGTATCAGCGGTTTGAGACGCTCGGGGTCGGTTATATTGAAGGCGATACTCAGTTGCTTGAGCCGGTCGTCTTCGTCGAAATAGACACCCACCACATAGATCGGCACATCGCCCAAAAGATAGGGGCTGGAAGGCTCGATCGCGCGGTAGTAAGGCATCGGCACCGAATAGGAGAGGTTGCTCTCCAGTTCCACCTTCGGAAAATACCGCTGCAGGATGTCCATGACCTGCGTGCGAGGCATCCCCAGAGTGAAATCACCAATACCCAGTGCCGACCAGGCGGTGAGCGGGAACAGAGCACAACAAATACAGATCAACCATGACTTGAGCACTACCTGTCTCCCTGAAGACTTATCCGGCATCGTTAAGAATCAAACTACGATAATGCCCCGGATTCGACCCGCTCCACTTACGAAACGCCTTATAAAACGAACTGGTATCGGCAAACCCCAACCGCGCCGCGATCTCGGCAAAGCTGATCTGCGGTTCGGCCAGCCAGACAATCGCCAACTCCTTGCGCACGCTGTCCTTGAGGCCCTGATAGCTCTGCCCTTCTTCCGCCAGACGGCGGCGCAGCGTGGAAGCGGAGATAAACAGCGTGGCAGCAAGGCCCTCGGTCTCAGGCCAAGTGTCGGGAGGCATTTGCCGCAGGTCGTGCTTGATGCGCGTAGCCAGGCTGTCCGGGTTGCGGTATTTGACCAGGATGTTGGCCGGCGCGTGGGCGAGGAAGCGCTTGAGTTCTTCCGGGCTGCGCTTGATCGGCAGGTCCAGGCAGTCAGCGGAAAAGATCATGCGGGTGCGTGGCCGATCAAAACGCAGGTTGTCGGAAAACATCACCTGGTAGTCATCGCAAAAGTCCGGCTGCGGGCAGCGCAGTTCAATGGCCAGGATCGGGATGCGCCGGCCAGCCAGCCAGCAGGCGACGCCGTGCACGATCATCCAGTAGGTGAAATAGGTGAATGCTCGATTGGGCTCAGCTTCTGGTTCGTGCAACACGATTTCCGCCAGGCTCTGTTGGCGCACCAACTGGGCCGGCAGGTGTTCCAGCATCAGTGAGAGGAAACCCAAGGCGGTTTGCAGGCCCTCTGCCAGGCTGGGTTGTGCAATGGCGGCGCGGCAGAGGAACTCGAGGCTGCCGGACTTGAGCTTGCGCGGGTCCATGCCGAAGAACTCATCGTCCATGCGCCTTGCCAGCAAACGCCACAAACGTGCGTAGGCAGTAGCCGGAACCCGGGCGTCGGGTTGCTCCAGCAATGCCGGATCGATACCGACCTTGCTCAACACTTCGACAGTGGCCGGTCCCGGTGCGCAGCTTTGCAACAAGGCTTCGCGCACGAGGTGGAGGGAGATGGTGTCTTTTTCCGACATGGGGCGTTGGGCAATCCGGCGGTGCTCTAGATGCCGTGCATCATAAGGTGGGTTGCGATTCGCCACCACCGTTCAGCCATTGTTCAGCAAACGTCAAGATTTCCCGTTTAGCAATGAGTATCATTATGTTACAACTTAGCCTCCTATCTACTTAAGCTGCGGTGACCGATGCTTGTTCCCTTTCTCATCATGCTGCGCGAAGGCATTGAAGCCGCGCTGATCGTCGGCATCATCGCCAGTTACCTGCAACAAACCGGCCGTGGCCAGTGGATGCCCGCCGTGTGGATCGGCGTGTTCCTCGCCGCTGCCCTGGCCTTGCTGGTGGGCGGTGGCCTGGAACTGGTCAGCGCCGAGTTTCCGCAGAAGCAGCAGGAATTGTTCGAAGGCATCGTCGGCCTGGTCGCCGTGGGCATCCTCAGTTCCATGGTGTTCTGGATGCGCAAGGTCGCGCGCTCCATCAAGCATTCGCTGCACGCCTCGCTTGATCAGGCGTTGACCGGTTCCAAACACCAGGTCACGGCATTGATCCTCATGGTGTTCTTCGCCGTCGCTCGTGAAGGCCTGGAAACCGTATTTTTCCTGCTGGCAGTGTTCCAACAGAGCGAAGGCCCAGGCGCGCCGATTGGCGCGCTGCTCGGCCTGGTCCTGGCGATCATCGTCGGCTTCCTGATCTACACCGGCAGCATGCGCCTGAACCTCGGTGCTTTTTTCCGTTGGACCGGCCTGTTCATCCTCGTGGTAGCCGCCGGCATCCTCGCCAACTCGGTGCAAGCCCTGCACGAAGCGGGCGTGTGGAACCACTGGCAGACCGTGTTGTTCGATTTCAGCGCCGTGCTGCCGATGGACAGCCCGCTCGGTTCGGTACTGGCCGGCATGTTCGGCTACCAGGAAGCGCCGACCATCAGCACCCTGGGCGCCTATCTGATTTATCTGATGGTGGCGCTGGTGATGTTTTTCCTGCCCGCGGCACCGGCCAAGCCTGCCGCTAGCCCTTCTTCCGTTTCCAGCCAGTAAGGACCGTCTCTTGTCCAACCCAACGCCTCAACCCGCTTCGCCCCCCCGCGCCCTGCGCTGGGCGGTTGCCGGCTCGGTGGTCGTGATGATCGCCGCCGGTGGCCTGTTCTATTACGCCTCGCAACTGGCGGCCAGCAAGCGCCAGACCAACCACAATGAAATCGCCGTGACCATCCATGGCCACGCCTGCGAGCCCAATGCACTGAGCGTGCCGGCCGGCCGGGCGAGCTTTCGCATCATCAACCGCTCTGACCGGGCGGTGGAGTGGGAAATCCTCGACGGCGTGCTGGTGGTCGAAGAGCGCGAAAACATCGCCCCAGGCCTGAGCCAGGTGATCAACGCCAACCTGTTGCCGGGGGACTATGCGATCACGTGCGGCCTGCTGAGCAACCCGCGCGGCACCCTGCATGTGACGCCAACCGCTGAGTCCGACGCCCAGGCCAAGGCCAAGCCGTCGATGGTGGCGTTTATCGGCCCGCTGTCTGAGTTTCGCGTGTACCTGAGCAGCCAGGGCGGTGCCCTGGTCAAGGCCGTGACCGCCCTGCAACAAGCGATCGACGCTGGCGACCTGGCCCAAGCGCAAGCGCTGTATGTGCCGGCCCGTGAGGCTTACCAACGTCTGGCCCCGGCCTCACAGCGCTTGGCCGAGCTGGACAACGCCATCAACGCCCGTGCCGACTATTTTGAAAAACGTGAGCAAGACCCGGCCTTCAGCGGCTTCCATCGCCTCGAATACAGCCTGTTCCAGCAACGCAGCCTTGATGGCCTGGCGCCGATTGCGCAGCGCCTGGTGACCGATGTCACCACCCTCAAGCAGCAATTGCTGGCGCAGTCCCTGCCGCCGGAGCAGTTGGTCAGCATCGTAGTGCGCAACCTCAACAGCCTGGCGGATGTACGCGCCATCAGCGGTGAAGAGGAGCGCTACAGCCATGTCGACCTGAATGGTTTCGCCGCGAACCTGGAGGCCGCGCACAAGGTGGTCGAGCTGATGCGTCCGCTGCTGACCAAGTCCGCCGCCGACCTGCTGCCGACCGTCGACAGCGCCCTCGCCGCCTTCGATACCGAGCTCCAGGGTTTCAAGCTCGACAAAGGCTACGTCACATACGACAGCGTTACCGCCGATCAGCGCAAGCAGATCGCAAACAAGGCCAAGGCTCTGGCCGCCGCACTCGATGGAATCGACCCCGCCCTTGGCCTCTCCGGCCTGCAGTGAAGACGACCGCACACATGAGTGATTCAGAACAGTTTTCAGCACAACGTCGCCGTGTCCTCCTGGGCATGGCCGCAACCGGTGCCGCCATCGCCGGCAGCACCCTGACCTGCCCGGCCATGGCGGCCGCCGCCGAGCAAGTCACTACCGCACCGCGCAGTGACAAGACCCAGGACCACCACGACTTTTTCGGCCAGCACCAAAGCGGCATCGTCACCCCGCGCCCGGCCTGCGGCATGGTCGTGGCGTTCGATGTCCTGGCCAGCGACCGCGAAGACCTGGAGCGTCTGTTCCGCACCTTGAACGAGCGCATCGGCTTCCTGATGACCGGCGGCACCGTGCCCCAGGTCGACCCGAAGCTGCCGCCCACCGATTCCGGCATTCTCGGCCCGGTGGTCACGCCGGATAACCTGACCATCACCGTGTCCGTCGGCGAATCGTTGTTCGATGAGCGCTTCGGCCTGGCCGCCGTCAAACCCAAGCGCCTGAGCCGCATGGTGGGCTTCCCCAACGATGCGCTGGAACCGGCGCAGTGCCATGGCGACCTGAGCCTGCAATTCAGCTCCAACACCACGGACACCAATATCCACGCCCTGCGCGACATCGTGAAGAACCTGCCCGACCTGCTGCTGGTGCGCTGGAAGCAGGAAGGCAGCGTGCCGCCCCAGGCGCCGGCCAAGCCCGGCGAGCCGGCGCAGAGCGCGCGCAACTTCCTGGGTTTTCGCGATGGTTCGGCCAACCCTAACTCCAACGACAGCAAGGCCATGGACCAGATTGTGTGGGTCCAACCCGGCAGCGACGAACCGAGCTGGGCGGCCCATGGCAGCTATCAGGCGGTGCGCATCATCCGCAACTTCGTCGAACGCTGGGACCGCACGCCGCTGCAGGAGCAAGAAAGCATCATCGGCCGTATCAAGCCAACCGGCGCGCCGATGGATGGCCAGAAAGAATCCCAGGTGCCCGACTACAGCAAGGACCCGGAAGGCAAGCTGACCAAGCTTGATGCCCATATCCGCCTGGCCAACCCGCGTACTGCGCAGACCCAGGCCAACCTGATCCTGCGTCGGCCGTTCAACTACTCCAACGGCGTCAATAAAAACGGTCAGCTGGACATGGGGCTGTTGTTCATCTGCTACCAGGCTGACCTGGAGAAAGGCTTTATCAGCGTGCAAACCCGGCTCAACGGCGAACCCTTGGAGGAATACCTCAAGCCGGTCGGCGGCGGGTACTTCTTCACGTTGCCGGGGGTCACGGGGCCCAAGGATTTCATTGGGCGCACGCTGCTCGCTGCCACGCACCTTCAAACCACTGCCAACACCTAAAACACACCAGAGCGGAAAACGTCCCATGAAGAAGTCGACTATCGCGTTGTCGTTGTTAATGACCCTTTCGCCGCTGGCAGCCTTCGCCGCCACCGCGCCACTGGACCTGGTAGGCCCGGTGTCGGACTACAAGATCTACGTTACCGAGGAAATCGGCGAGCTGGTCACCCAGACCCAGGCCTTTACCGATGCCATCAACAAAGGCGACCTCGCCACCGCCAAGAAGCTCTACGCGCCGACCCGTGTGCACTATGAGTCCATCGAGCCGATCGCCGAGCTGTTCAGCGACCTCGACGCCTCGATCGACTCCCGTGTCGATGACCACGAAAAAGGCGTGACCGCCGAAGACTTCACCGGTTTCCACCGCATCGAGTACGCGCTGTTCTCGCAGAACTCGACCAAGGGCCTGGAAGCCCTGACGGCCAAGCTCAACACCGACGTCAACGACCTGAAAACCCGTGTCGACGGCCTGACTTTCCCGCCGGAGAAAGTTGTCGGCGGTGCCGCAGCGTTGCTGGAAGAAGTCGCCGCCACCAAGATCTCCGGTGAAGAAGACCGCTACAGCCACACCGACCTGTATGACTTCCAGGGCAACATCGACGGCGCGAAGAAAATCGTCGACCTGTTCCGTGGCCAGATCGAGAAACAGGACAAGGCCTTCCTGGCCAAGGTCGACAAGAACTTCGCCGCCGTGGACAAGATCCTGGCCAAGTACAAGACCAAGGACGGCGGCTTCGAGACCTATGACAAGGTCAAGGAAAACGACCGCAAGGCGCTGGTGGGTCCGGTTAACACCCTGGCCGAAGACCTGTCGACCCTGCGTGGCAAGCTGGGCCTGAACTGATCCGTGGCCGCCCAGGTTCGCAATGAGCCTGGGCGGCACCTATCAACCCCGAACCCTGAAATGCTTCAGCGGTGCACCCTCGGGCTCGCCAGAGCTGGGATTGATCGCATACCACCCGGCATTTTTCTGGATCGCCTGGATTTCAAGAGCCCCCACGTTGCCCGTTCGAACGCCCGACACAGCCCTGAACGATCGAACGCCTCCCGGGAAGAGGCAACCTTGAACGCCCACCGCCCAACGACACTTCTCGAATGCCGTGGTCGGCATATAGAGGCCGGGCGCCAGGCGAGCGACTTCACCTTTCATGATTTTGCGCATTGCATCGATGGCATTCGACCCGGATTTGAACACGTCAATCGTACCGTCCAGAGGATTGAACAGGCTACGTAGCAACGGCGCGGCGCCTTTGAGCCCTGGCAGGCAGAATGACTTGCCATTGAACAGCACCAGCTTTTTTACGCCGCGCAAAAATCGGCTCGCCCCACTCAGCCCTCCTGTGGCGGCGAACGAAGCGAAATCAATCAGCAAGCCCTTGAGTCCCTCCTTCACATTGCCTTGTGCAATATCTGAAATCGCCCCCACAAACGGGATCAGGCTCAGCATCATACGAGCGTTCTCGGCGGTGAACAGCTGACTGCCGGAGGTAAACGGATAGGTGCGTCGACTCTGTAGACCCGTGGGTTGGTTGGCAAACTCAATCAGCGCCTCGCGCTTGTCGTCAAAACTGTGCGCCAGCAAAGCGTTGACAATTCGCTGGGTTTTGGTCGAAGCAAAGGTATCGGGCACACGCTGGATCGCCGTATCCCCAGGGCGTGGCAGCGGCGTCGGCGGCAGTTCTGTGGAGGCTTTGTCGAGAATCACCTTCGATTTGGCCCCCGTACGCGGTGGCGAACCTGAACGGTAGGCCATCACATCCAACGCTTGCTCAGTCCCCAGCCGGAACGGAGCGCGCACATAAGCAAATGGCCCGTGGGGCTTGCGGCCCTCCTCGACAGTACCGTTGAGTGTCAACCGATAAGGCAAATCGGTGCGCTTGACCATCTGCATCGATCGCGGGAACACCTCGTAGTAACCGAACCTTGGTTCTACCACGCCCGTTTCATAACGCAGCAGCAGACCATGCCTGCCGCAGTTTTCGTCGACTTTGGAGTCGGGGCCCTGATCGTCCTCCAGGGCTTCCCCGGTTTCCTGGCGTACGGTGAAAAATTCTATTTTGCCTGCCTCCAGCGCTAGACGTTCCTGCGCAGGCAACTGGGCAATCATCAGTTTCAATGCAGTAGCCTGAGCCACGCGGGTATCGGCAATGTGCCGATCAACGGCGGCTTCCACCAATGGGGCAATCTCTGGCACCTGCCGGATGCGCGCCTCGAAGGTTGCCTGGGAAACTCCGGGATGGGTGAACCGGTAGCGTCGCTCCCCACTGATCCGGGTATTGAGCCAATGATCGACGGCCAGCAACGGGTCATCGCGAACCTGCTCCGTCAGAATGACATCGGTCAGCAACGGCCGACGGGATTCCAAATGAGCATGCTGGCGAGGGTCAAAGGGCACGTCAGTGTCCAGTTCAAGCCTGAATTCACGTATTTCATCGGCGGTCATTTCCGGGAACAACGGCACCAGTTGCTCGATCAGCAAGCTGCGCTGGGTCGGCGGCTCTTTCGTCAGCGTGCTGAAGGCCTCGCGGATCTGCTTCTCCCGCGAGGTAAAGGCCTGTGCTGCGGCCTGATAATCCCCTGGGGAGTACTGGCCGTCGTGGGTCATGGGGAAAATACCGGTCATGACCGCCCAGTCCAACAAGGGCCTGGTCGCCAGGGTCTTGAGCAGCGTCTCTTGCGTTGCACCACCCGCGTCAAGCCGCGAGAGTGCCATGATTTGCGTAAGGTTCATCAATCGCGAACTGCCCGCGCCGGACAGTGCATCGGCTATTGCGCAGCCCAGGCGCATTTCCAGCCAGCCGGTGGAGCCGATCTTGACGCTTTGCGGGTCACGGTTGAAGGCCTGCGCGGCCTCCCTCGGCACATCCGGATCGGCCTTGATCAGCATTTCCGGTGCGGAGTGGGCCAGGAACAGGTGGGCGAACAGGGACGAAAGCGTGGCATCGACCCCCTTGCTTTCCAGGTGTTTTTCCACGTCCTGGCGCACATCCTTGAGTGTGCGGCCCAGGTTGCCTGGCTGGTAAAGCCAATACCCGGCCACCACGCCTGGCCGGCCGGGCACTGGAGCGTTCACACTCAGCTTCAGCGCAGCAGCGAGAAGTTGATGGCGCTTGGCTTTACTCAAGGGCTGGCCGTCGGCCACGGCGTAAAGCTTCAGCCGCTTGGCCAATTCGTCGGCCTTGGCGATACACGGTGGCGAATCGAAAAAGTCGGCAAGACGGCGGTCCGGATCATGCGGCGATTGCTCAACCACACTGGAGCCTGTAAAGCGTCCAAGCAATGACACCACCGCTGGCGCCATGCCTTTCAATACCTCACGAGCATCGGCCGACAAAGCGGCGCCCACGCTCTGCTCATAGGGCAGCATGGCTGCGTAATCGGCTGCCGGCAGCGGCGGCGGGAACGACGTATTGAACCAACTCAATGTGGCACGCACGTCACTCACGGTCTGCGGCGCATCAGGGGCATAAAACGCCAACGCCTGCCGCGCGTCATAGGTGCGAGTGCTGTACAGGGCATTCCCGGTCTTGCCACTCATCTGCAGCAAATCATCGAGATTCGCGTTCATCTGGCGGGCAGACTGTTGTGCTTCTTCGCTGCCGGCGGCCAGGGTTTTCTGGATTTCATCGTCGAAATACGCCTGCAACGATCGCCATTGACCGGCAGCGTTGCGCATCTGGAGCTCCCCCTCGGACAACCTGTATGCGCGGCCCTCTCCCGCGAACCCCACTTTCGTCAGGAAATCCCGGAAGGTCGGCGTCGTCAGAAAGGCATTGAACTGCTTTCGTGCCTCTTGACTGAGTTGATCCAGGGTCGATCCTCTCGCAATGGAGACCGTATGGTTATCCAGCTTGAGTGATTCGCCGTCCGCCTTGCCCGCGATCATCGGCTGCAACTGGCCAACCAATTGCCGGCGCACTGCCTGGTCATCGTTCTGTTGCAGCAGGTGCTTGAACTGTTTCTCCCACTGATCACGCAAGGTGGAAGAAATCGCGGGCCATCCCTCGCGCTTGAGTTGTGTGCCCGTTGCAGCCGAGGCCCGTTCATTGAGCGGCGGCCTTACGCCGTAGAAATCCAGCACCACGTCCCGTGGCACCGCACCTTGGGTAGGGCTTTCAGCAACGGGCACACCCAGGTCATGGGGTGACAGAACCTGCTGGATGGCGTTGATCTTTGTGCTCACCTCCCACCAGCCCGAACCATCCGTGGCTGTAAACCGCTCAAAGGTATCCTTGCCATCACGCGTCACCGTGCCTGCCACCGAATCTCGAAAGACCCGCACGGTCGACAGCTTCAGGCCCTTGGCTTCAAACCAGGCAAGCACGGCCGGCTCATTGATTGCGGCGTTGTACATCTGGAGAAAGGGGGCGATGGACGCATTGGGGGGGATGAGGTTTTCGGGCGCGCTGCCCGTGGTCAACCACTGAACCAGCCTTTTGCGCAGCGTGGTATCCGCGGCAGCGGCAACAGCGGCGCTGGGGAAATGGCGTCGAGACGTTACGGTATCCAAAGCAGCACGTTTGGACCGGCTGTCAGGTACAGCGACAGGGTGCAACAACGCCCCCTGGGAGGGCGCCTGAAACTCACTGAGCGCCGGGACAGTACTGCTGAATCGAGTGGTGTACATATCTATTAACCCCTGGCCAATTGAACGGCGAGAGTTCTCGTCCCTTAGAACAGTCAATAGAAAACGTACAGCACACGCCAAAGCCGCTGCAGAGGCAAAGTCTCAAGAAGTCGAGTCTGCCGCAACGCACCCGTTACTAGAGAATTCGGTACAACAACCGCTCGATTCGTACACGGCTGACACGGCGCAAAAATTTGCCGACGGCCTCGGGATAATCCACCAGGGTTTGCAAATCCTGGTAACGCTCGATCCGCGTAGTGTGCTGGAAAATCTGCGCCAGCTCGGCACGTCGCGGTTCCAGCCACTGGCCTTGCGGGTCATCGACGAGCAAGGCGTTTTCCAGATCAAGGCGGAACGCCCGAGGGTTGAGGTTATTGCCGGTGAGCAAGGTGTAGCGTTGGTCGACCCACATACCCTTGAGGTGGTAGGTGTTGTCACCGTCGCGCCACAGGTGCAGGTTCAACTGGCCGCTGTCGATCACCGATTGATGGCGTTTTGCGAAACGGCGCAGGCTGATTTCGTAGAGATACGGCAGTGCCGAGATCACCTTGAAGGGTTCGCTGGGCGGGATGTAGAAATCATTGGCGGTTTTGTCGCCGACGATGATGTCGACCTTCACCCCACGCGCCAGGGCGCGGTTGATTTCCCGGGTCACCGGCAGCGGCAGGTTGAAGTACGGTGTGCAGATAGTCAGTTGATGCTGGGCGCTGGCGATCAGTTCGAGGATCACCCGGTTCAACGGGTTGTTCTTGCCCACGCCGAGCAACGGGCTGACCGACAGGTGACCGTTGGGCAACTGCCCTGCGGTGGTGTCGTAGGCCGCGTGCTTGAGGCGGCTGCGCAGGTCGCCGATGTCGTTGCGCAGGCTGCGGGTGGTCGGCAGGTTGGGCAGGTCGAGGCGGTGCACGGCCTTGGAGGTCACCAGGCCGTGCTCCACCAGATGCTGCATCGAATCGGCCAACGGCTGGCTGTGGATCAGGTGATAACGGTCGAAGCGGTATTTATCGAACTTGTGCAGGTACACGTTGTTCAGGCTGGCACCGCTGTACAGCACGCTGTCATCGATCACAAAGCCCTTGAGGTGCAGTACGCCGAACAGCTCGCGGGTTTGCACCGGCACGCCATACACCGGCACTTCACTGGCATGGCGCTGCGTCATGGCCTGGTACCAGGCGCTGTTGCCCGGTTGCTTGCCGGCGCCAATCAGCCCGCGCTGGGCGCGCAGCCAGTCGACCACTACCACGATGTCCAGCTCCGGCCGCGCCGCCTTGGCGGCGTGCAGGGCGTCGTAGATCTCCTGCCCTGCTTCGTCCTGCTGCAGGTACAACGCAACGATGTAGATGCGTCGGGTGGCCTGGGCAATTTTTTCCAGCAGGCAGCGGCGAAACGCGTCAGCGCCGGACAGCACGTCAAGGGCGTCGGGAGTGAGGGGGAAGCCACGCAGCTTGGGCAACAGGGAGCGTTTGAAGAACGACGGCATAGGGCTCGCAATGGGTCGAATCCGAGGAGGCCCCGAGCTTACACCATGGGGGTGCTCAGGTCTCGCAGTGCCAGAGAGTAAAATTTTTATTGACCAAGAAGAATGATCGTTCTACTTTTATAAGCATGAACGAAATGCCCCACAATGAAACTCGCGACATTATCCTCGACGTCACTGAAAAGTTGATCTATCGCCACGGCATCGCCGCCACCGGCATGGACTTCCTGGTGAGAACCGCCGGCGTCTCGCGAAAAAGTATTTACCGTTACTTCGCCAATAAAGATGAGCTGGTGATCGCAGCCCTGCAGCGCCGCGACGAGCGCTGGATGCAATGGCTGCACGGCGAAGTGGAGCGCGTCGATGGCAGCGGCGAACGCTTGCTCGCGCTGTTCGACGCCCTCAAGGCCTGGTTCGCCTCGGCGGACTTTCGAGGTTGCGCCTTTATCAACACCAGTGGCGAAACCGGCGACCCGCACGACCCGGTCCGCCTGCTGGCCAAGGCCCATAAACAGAAACTGTTCGAGTACGCACTCGAACTGTGCCAGGCACATGGCACCCCCGACCCCGAACGGCAGGCCGCGCAACTGCTGATCCTGATCGATGGCGCCATTACCGTTGCCCTGGTCATGGGTGATTCAACAGCTGCTGATAACGCGCAATGCATGGCGCGAACGTTATTGGGACTGTGAATCCACACGCCTGGCAACTTTCGATAACGCTGTAGGGTTTTAAGGAGCCACCTGATGTCATCTACCGCAGAAACACGTCCGCCCTTGCCGCCGTTTACCCGTGAATCGGCGATTGAAAAAGTGCGCCTGGCCGAAGACGGCTGGAATTCCCGCGACCCACACCGGGTGTCGCTGGCTTATACCCTGGACACGCAATGGCGTAACCGTGCCGAATTCGTCCATAACCGCGAAGAGGCCAAGGGTTTTCTCACTCGAAAATGGGCCAGGGAGCTGGATTATCGGCTGATCAAAGAGCTATGGGCCTTTACCGACAACCGCATCGCCGTGCGCTATGCCTACGAATGGCACGACGACTCGGGTAACTGGTTCCGCTCCTATGGCAATGAGAACTGGGAGTTCGACGAGAATGGCCTGATGGCCAATCGTTTTGCCTGCATCAACGACCTGCCGATCAAGGAAAGCGAACGCAAGTTCCACTGGCCGCTGGGTCGACGCCCGGATGAGCATCCGGGGTTGTCCGCTCTGGGGCTTTGACTGAAGCCGCAAGCTTGAAACTTCAAGCTTGCGGCTCATTGCTCAATCCTGATTGAGGCCCACCCGATACAGCACCCCATCGTCCTCATCCGTCAGCACATACAGAAAGCCATCCGGCCCCTGCCGCACATCGCGAATACGTGCCTTCAAGCCGCCCAGCAAACGCTCCTCATGGATGATCTTGTCGCCGTCGAACTGCAACCGAATCAGTTCCTGGCTGGCCAGCGCACCGATGAACACGTTGTGCTGCCACGCTTTGAACCGGTCGGCGTCGTAGAAAGCCATGCCACTGATAGCCGGTGATTTCTCCCACACATGATGAGGCGCCACGGTGCCTTCTGCGGTCTTGCCCTTGGCCTCGGGAATCGGTGTGAGCGAATAGTTGATGCCGTGAGTCGCCAGCGGCCAGCCGTAGTTCTTGCCCCGCTCGATAATGTTGATTTCATCACCGCCGCGCGGCCCGTGTTCGTTTTCCCAGATCGTGCCACTCCATGGGTTCAGCGCCAGCCCTTGCGGATTGCGCTGGCCGTAGGACCAGATCTCGGGGCGTACCCCGGGTTGACCGACGAACGGGTTGTCATCGGGCACGCGGCCATCCGGGTAGATCCGTACGACTTTGCCTTGCAACTTGTCCAGGTCCTGGGCGGTCGGGCGATCGTTGTTTTCCCCCAGGGTCACGAACAGGTAGCCATCACGGTCGAAGGCCAGGCGCGAACCGAAGTGGTTGCCGGTGGAGAGTTTCGGCTCCTGGCGCAGGATCACGTTGAAATCGGTCAAGCCACTCATGTCCGTCGCCAGGCGCCCGCGGCCCACTGCCGTGCCGGCCGTACCGCCTTTGCCACCGCCTTCGGCGTACGTCAGGTAGACCATGCGGTCCTGCTTGAAGTCCGGCGACAGCACCACATCGAGCAAACCGCCCTGCCCCTTGGCCCACACCTCAGGCACGCCGGTCAACGGCGCAGACAGCTTGCCGTCCGGACTGACAAAGCGCAGGTGGCCTGGACGCTCGGTCACCAGGAAACCTTGCTGGTCGGGTAGAAATGCCACGGCCCACGGGTGATCGAGGCCTTTGGCGATCGGCGTCGCGGAGATGCTGCCTTGTTCGCTGGGGAACTGCTGCGCATCGGCCGCATAAACGGCCGTCTGCGCAAGCAGCGTGGTGGCGCACAGGGTGGCTAGCAGGGTTTTGCGTATAAACATAAGACAGCGTCCTTACCGGCGATTGCCGTTGGCATCATAGGTGGGGGCTTTGGTGTCGGTGGCCGGGCGGCTGGGTGTCGCATCGCGTTGCGGATAGCGATTGCCGATACCACCGTTTTCCAGGGTCGGCGCACGCGGGGTCGGCACAGTCTGAATGCCACGCACCGTCGGTGTATTGGGCTGGGTGCCCTGCATGCTGTTGGGATTGGCCCGGTGGATCGGACCGTTATTGGAATCGCTTCTGCCGGGCAGGTTTTGCGCATGGGCAAATGGCCCAAGTGTCAGGCCTAACACCAGCACCGCGAGATGACGCACACAGCTTTTCATGACAAAGCCTCTCTGGGGCGAGGAGTACGTGCTTTCGATACCACGCTACGCCCTGGGTTCGGCTTTCGTAACTAAATAGTTTCTCATCAGGTGTAACACGATCTGTCCGCGCATCTGCCGGGGGAAACTTTTCACGCAGCCGTCGAGTCACCAGAACACAGCTTCTTCTTAAGGAATCGCACGTATGCCACGGGCAATCTGGAAAGGCGCCATCAGTTTTGGCCTGGTTCATATTCCGGTATCGCTGGTCTCGGCCACGTCCGCCCAGGGCGTGGATTTCGACTGGCTGGACAAGCGCAGCATGGACCCGGTGGGCTACAAGCGCATCAACAAGAACACCGGCAAGGAGGTCACCAAGGAGAATATCGTCAAGGGCGTGGCATTTGAGAAAGGCCGCTATGTGGTACTCAGCGAAGATGAGATCCGCTCGGCCCACCCCAAGTCGACCCAGACCATCGAGATCATCGCGTTTGTCGCCAGCGACCAAATTCCGTTGCAGAACATCGACACGCCTTACTTCCTGGCCCCGGATAAACGCGGTGGCAAGGTCTACGCACTGCTGCGCGAAACGTTGAAGAAAACCCGCAAGGTCGCCCTGGCCAATGTGGTGTTGCACACCAAGCAACACCTGGCGGCACTGATGCCCCTGGAGTCGGCGCTGGTGCTGGTGATGCTGCGCTGGCCAGCTGAAGTGCGCAGCCTGGATGAACTGGAACTCCCCAGCGACGTGACCAAACCCAACCTGGCCAAGGGCGAGCTGGACATGGCCAAGCGTCTGGTGGAAGACATGAGCGCCGACTGGCAGCCCGAGGAGTATCGCGACAGTTTCCAGGAAAAGATCATGGCGCTGGTGGCCAGGAAGGCCAAGGCAGGCAAGATCGAAGACGTCGAATCCCAGGAAGACAGCGACGAGCGCAAGTCGGCCGATGTGATCGACCTGACCGAGCTGCTCAAACGCAGCCTGGCCGGAAAACCAACAACGAAAAAACCGGCGGCGAAAAAAGCTGGCAAAAAGGCCTCTTGAGCCTGCCATATACCGGAGAACTCCATGGCAAAGCCCCTGAGCGAATACAACCGCAAGCGCGATTTCGAGGTCACCGCTGAGCCATCAGGCAGCGCAGCAGGTCGAAAGCGCGAGGCTTCGGCCCTGAGCTTCGTGATCCAGAAGCACGATGCGCGCAACCTGCACTATGACTTCCGCCTGGAACTCGACGGCGTGCTGCTCAGTTGGGCAGTGCCCAAGGGACCGAGCCTGGACCCGAGCCAGAAACGCCTGGCGGTGCATGTTGAAGATCACCCCCTCAGTTATGGCGGTTTCGAGGGCAGCATCCCGGCCGGCCAGTACGGCGCCGGCGACGTGATCGTGTGGGACCGCGGCATCTGGCAACCCCATGACGACCCGCACAAGGCCTACGCCGCCGGCAAACTCAAATTTACCCTGGTCGGTGAGAAGCTCTCGGGTGACTGGGCGCTGGTGCGTACGCGCCTCAAGGGCAGCGGCGACAAGGAGCAGTGGCTGCTGATCAAGGAACACGACCAACAGGCCCGCTCTGCGGCCGACTATGACATTGTGGAGGCCCAGCCAAAGAGCGTCCTCAGTGATGCATCCATCGGTAAACCCAAGGCCAAGCCTCGCGCCAAACCACAGAAGCAGGCGACAGCCCTCCCCGAGCAATTCGCACCGCAATTGGCAACCCTGGTAGACCGCGCGCCAGAAGGCGATTGGCACTACGAAATCAAGTTCGATGGTTACCGCATGCTCGCCCGCATCCGCGACGGCGAGGTCCGCCTGTTTACACGTAACGGCCACGACTGGACCGAACGCCTGCCACGCCAGGCCAAGGCCCTGCGCGCCCTAAAGCTCAAGGACAGCTGGCTGGATGGCGAGGTGGTCAGCCTCAATGGCGACGGCCTGCCGGACTTTCAGGCGCTGCAAAATGCCTTTGATATCGGCCGCAGCCTGGACATTGTCTACTACCTGTTCGACGCGCCGTTTTTAAACGGCAGCGATCAGCGCCAGGCGCCGCTGGAGGAGCGTCGCGCCGCGCTCAAGGACGCCTTGTCTGGTAGCCGCAGCAAACTGCTGCGTTTCTCCGAAGCGTTTGCCGCCAATCAACGCGATATCTTCGAAAGTGCATGCGACCTGGCCTTGGAAGGCGTGATCGGCAAACGTAAGGGCAGCCCCTACGTCTCCAGTCGAAATACCGATTGGATCAAGCTCAAGTGCCGCCTGCGCCAGGAGTTCGTGATTGTCGGCTACACCCGGCCCCAGGGGTCGCGCAGCGGTTTTGGCGCGCTGCTGCTGGCAGTCAATGACGATGGCGGGCTGGTCTACGCCGGGCGGGTGGGCACTGGTTTCGACCAAGCCTCATTGAAAAACATCTACGCACAACTCACCCCGCTGGAGCGCGACGCATCGCCCCTGGAAAAACCCCTCACCAGCGCCCAGGCACGAGGTGTGCACTGGGTGGAACCGCGCCTGGTCGGCGAAGTGCAGTTTACGGAGTGGACCCGTGAAGGCGTGGTGCGCCAGGCAGCCTTCGTGGGGTTGCGTACCGACAAGCCAGCAACGCAGATCATCCATGAACAGCCGCGCGCGGCAAACTCCCTCAAAGCGGTGAAAGCCGCTAAGCCACGCGGCGGCGTAAACATCACTCACCCCGAGCGTGTCATCGACCCGCAGAGCGGCACGCAAAAACAGCAACTGGCGCAGTTCTACGAGGGCATCAGCGAGTGGATCCTGCCTTTCCTGCGCCATCGCCCCGTGTCCCTGCTCAGGGCTCCGGAAGGCATCGAGGGTGAGCAGTTTTTCCAGAAGCACTCGGAACGCCTCGCCATTCCCAATATCAAGCAACTGGACCCGGCACTGGACCCAGGCCATGCGCGCCTGATGGAGATCGACACGACGAAAGCCCTGATCGGGGCCGTGCAAATGGGCACCATCGAATTGCATACCTGGGGCGCCACCTCGGACAAAATCGAAACCCCGGACCTGTTTGTGCTCGACCTCGACCCGGACCCGGCGCTGCCCTGGAAAACCATGCTGGAAGCCGCGCAGCTCACGTTGTCGGTACTCGACGAGCTGGGGCTGGAAGCGTTCGTCAAGACCAGCGGTGGCAAAGGCGTGCACCTGGTCATACCGCTGGCACGCCGGGATAGCTGGGACGCCGTAAAGGCCTTTGCCAAGGCCATTGCCCAATTCATGACCGAGCAACTGCCCGAGCGCTTTACCGCCACCTCCGGGCCGAAAAACCGCGTGGGTAAGATCTTTGTCGATTACCTGCGCAATGCACGCGGCGCCAGTACGGTAGCGGCCTATTCGGTGCGCGCACGCCCAGGGCTGCCAGTATCGGTACCGGTCAGTCGCGAGGAATTGAAGGGGTTGCGTGGCGCCCAGCAATGGACCGTGGCCAACCTGCACCAACGCTTGCAGGGGCTGAAGGTTGACCCATGGGCCGGTTATGCCAATCGGCAGAAAATCAGCAAGAAGATGTGGGACAAGCTGGGCGCGACGCCACCGGAGTGACTTACGCCCAGGTTGGCCTCAAATCAGCACAAATATGAGCGCCAATGCGGCGAAGATCGCCCATTTTTCCAGGTAGTAACGCGTGCGGTCGCGTTTTTTCAGCTTTTTGCCACGCAAGCGAATTTTGTACAGTCGGGTAAAGGCGCGGTTGAGCCCGCCGGTCTTGTCGCCTGCATCGTTGGGCGAGCCGGCGGCGGCCATGACGTTGCGGCTGAACCAACGATTGAACGCTGCAGCCCAGCGATATTTCATCGGCCGCTCGATATCGCAGAACAGGATGATGCGGTTCTGCTGCGTGGTGTTTTCGGCGTAGTGGATGTAGGTCTCATCGAACATCACCGGCTCACCGTCACGCCAGTAGTAGTGCTCGCCGTCCACATTGATATAGCAGCCCGGATCATTCGGGGTAACCAGACCCAGGTGATAACGGTACGAGCCGGCGTAAGGGTCACGGTGGCGCACCAGCTTGGAGCCCGGTGGCAACTCGGCGAACATCGCCGCCTTGATCGAGCCTATGCCCTGCAGCAGCTCGGTGGTACGCGGGCACAGCTTCATCGCCGAAGGATGGCTTTCGCCGTACCATTTCAGGTAAAAGCGCTTCCAGCCAGACTTGAAGAACGAATTGAAGCCCACATCGTTGTACTGGTCGGAACGCTTGATTTCACCCGCGCGCATCAGGCTCAGGCCCTCCTCGCGAATCTCCTTCCAATGCGCCTGCAGCGGGCTCAAGTCAGGAAAATCACTGGGTGACAGGTAGGGACGACCGGGTAGCTTGGAGCATAGGTAAAGCAAGCAGTTGATCGGCGCCAGGAAGGTCGAATGATCACTGAGTTGGCGGCCCAGCTTATGTCGCACCCGACCACGCAGGTGTACATACGCAATGGAGGCCACATAGAGAACAACAATGATGAGTTTCAAGGGGGTTCGTCACATGTCAGAAGAAAACAGGCTGCACCTGCGCGCCCACAACGGCTGAGGATGGATAGCAGCGTTTGAAATCACAATTCACACAATTGGCGCGATCGGCTGAGTAATGACCCGATACGTGGTCCGTGGCAGTTATTTAGCCACAGTTTGTAACCAAAAGTTAATCAAGAATTGTGAAAACCTGTCTACTGAAGGTGCTGGGCTGGCGCCTCTGCGGCCGACCGTGCAACTACCCCACTCCGTATTCAGCCCGACCTATTGGTGTGGCGACCGGCGATCGTCGAACACGGCACGGTTACGCCGTGCTTGCACAAAATGTCGAATTAATGCCAAGAATATTCCCAGCACCAGCCCGCCCACGAAACTGATTGCGATGATCGCGCCCACCCTTGGCTTTATCGGACTCAGCGGTTCCAGTGCCTGGCGATCCACGGTGACCAGTTTCAGCATGCTCATGTCGATATTCAGTCCGCGCAACCGAGCCTCTTCCGCCCGCAGGGGCTCTACGTCCTGCAGGAACATATCTTCGTTCTTGCGGCCGTTGAGTATTTCGACTTCGCGGTTGACGTCGAGCATGCGAAGTTCCTTGCCGATCTCGGCCACCCTGCTGTTGGTGAAATCATCGTTGGTACGCTGTTGCAGCGCAGCCCTTTCCGCCTCCAGCACTTCGGTGCCCATGAAATACAAAGGAATCGGCTGATTGGTCAAGACAATACTCGTCACCTGGTTCGAGCCACGAGGTCCATTCCGATCCAGGGCAGAGGGAGTGGTGGGGTTCTTGATGCCAATGGACTTGGCAATCGAGATCGCCTCGGCCAGTTCGGCCAAGCGGTTGGTGCGTTCCATTTTCATCTGCAACCGCAAGGCCTTGAGCTCGTCCTGCAAGCTAGCGCGTTTGACTTCGTCAGCCTCCAGCAACATGGCGGTCTTCGCCGCTTTATCCGCCTCGTAGTTGGTACGCGCAGCATCGATCTTGCCCTTGAGTTCGTTAAGGCGGTTATTAACGATCACCTTGAGGTCGGACGCCACCTGGTTGCGCTCCTGCGCAATGGCGTAGTCGACGAAGCCGTTGAGAATGGCCGCGCCGTCAATTCCCTTGGGGTACTGCATTTCCAGGCGCAGATAGGAACTGGCCTCATCGGGCCTCTTCGGATCAGGCATCACCAGGTTGATGGAGTTCTGGTTGAACGCTTCAAAGCTCTGCTCCAGGCTTTGCCCTGGGCGTTGGAAGGCTTCGAACAGTGCAGGATTAGCCCTGAAAAAACCCAGCCGGACCTCATAGGAGTCCAACTGCGCACCGACCTTGGCCAAGGCCTCGGCTGGCGGCAACCTGTAGACTTCGGAACGGTTAAGAGCATCCAACTCATTGATCGCCGCTGGCCGTAGCACACTGCTGACCTGGTAAACCCTGGGTGCAAGAAACGCATAGCCTACCCCCAGAATACCCGCCAGAATCGTGCAACCGATTACCAGTTTTTTTTGCTTCCATATTCCGTGAAACAGTTCGAGGAGATCAATTTCGTCCGATACCAAATGTTGATGACGCAGGGGGGTATTGTTCAAAGTTCGTACACTCTGATGAGTTGGAATCCGGCGCCCAAACACACAGATCGGACTAACAACGAATAAACAGGGGGCAGCTTCCCGGCATACCACGAATGCGGCACTACGCCATCAAAAGGCCATCCATTTAACTTAACCCTCACACTTAAGCAGCGGGAGGTTTCATTTCGGTTACACGACTGTTGTATGTGGCACCCACCTTGAGTAAAGACGATTCGTTACGAGACGTTACCCGACAGGCAGGCAAAGTAACGCAAATTGCCTGCCGGTAAACGCAAAATTACAAAAAAATAAAAAATAGGATAGTTCCTACATAAACTTTCGCTTTAGATAAAGAAAACACCGCTTTGTTCAGAACGACCGGAAACTAATTTTTCAGCAAAAGGAATTTTTATGTCATCCCTTTCAGACCCGGATGTTCTAGCCCTTCAAGGCACCTGGGAGCAAACCTCACTCGAAGACAGTGGCGTGCTCAATCCCGTAGATGCCCACAGCGCTCCAGGTGCAATTACCACGATTGCCGGCGACCGTTTCGAGGTCAAGACCGTCAGTGGCGAGGTGTTGTTGGCTGGCCGATTTTTCCTGGACAGCTCTACCGTTCCCAAGAGCATCACCTGGGTGGACGCCATCGGCGATGACGCCGGCAAGCACTTGCCCGCCAGCTATCGCCTCGAAGGCAATACATTTGTGTTCATTGCCGCGGATGAAGGTATGCCCAGGCCCCTCTCATTCAAGACGAGCGCAGGCCAAACCATGCGCAGTTTCATACGGAGCTCCTGAGCCGTACGCCATCCGAATTTGCGACAACGTTTTCACAAAGCCTTCACTTCCAGTCTTATAGGGTGAAACCTACCTACTCCAGTGAATCCCTTGGCCCGCCTCTCCTCGCGGGCTTTTTTTTGTCTGGACAATCCCACTCAGACTCGCTGCCGGGTGGCAGTCAGGGTAAAGCACAAGGGCAACTGAGCAGGTTGGTGCTCGTACTGGTCGTACAGCTCTTCACGGTTGGAGTGGGCGTACTCCTGCAGATGGCTGATCTGCAAGTCGGCGCCAATCGCTGCGCTCACGACATCCCCCAAGGTGTGCACATACCAATAGGAGGTCGGTCCAGCCACGTCGCCCTGGCCTTCGTAGACAATCGACTCCTGCAACACAAAAGGCTCACGCTGGAAATATGAACTGGCAGGCAGCAGCGGGTTTTGCGCCTTGGGATCGAACACCTCCAGGAACGGATGAGTTTCATACATCACCAGCGTACCGCCGGGCTTCAGCGTGCTGGCGACATGGCGCATGAACAACGCCACATCAGGCATCCAGCCGAGTACACCGATGGTCACCAGGGCGATATCGAAGCGCGCGTGCAAGCGTTGCGGCAGGTGATGGATGTCGCTCTCGATGAATTCAGGAGCATGCGGCGACACATCGGCAAGCTCACGCGCCTGCTGGAGAAACGCCTTGGACTGATCGACGCCAACGACCGAGCGCGCGCCCAGGGCGAACAGCGACAGGCTTTCGCGACCGTTGTTGCAGCACAGTTGCACCACGTCCTTGCCGGCGACACCGATGTCCTGCAACAAACCGGTAATGGTGGGGTCCAGGCACGAAAAACCGGGGTCGCGGACCCCGCCAAGCAGTGCGCTCCAGGTCTCGGTGGTTTTGTGCAGGTCGGCGGATTGGTCCCAGGCGTCCTTGTTGCAGGCAATCGCTTGTTGAGCTGAGGGCATGTCCATTGCGTCTCCAGATATTCTTACAGGGGGGATCAGAAAATAAGCCAAGTGGGCGAGGATTAAAACCCCGGGGGAGCGGGCGAAACTTAATGTGGAGCGCACAGGTCATTAGCCCATCGAGTGTTCAGCCGTTGAACGCCCCTTCCGAAGACTGCGCCATGGCCAGAGCCTCCGACCTGCGTAATACCCTGTCCCTGGACAGCCTGAATTTTTTCCTGGCGGATGTGCGCGACGGCCTTGGCCCGTACCTGGCCATCTACCTGCTGGCGGTGCACAAGTGGGACCCCGCCAGTATCGGCGTGGTCATGACCCTGGCGGGTATCGCCGCACTGATCACCCAGGGCCCGGCGGGCGCACTGATCGACCGCACGCACAGCAAACGCGCAGTGATTGCCATTGCCGCCCTGCTGGTGACGGGCAGTTGCCTGCTGCTGCCCTTCGTCAGTTCATTCAGCCTCGTTGCCTTGACCCAGGCGGCCAGCGCCGTGGCCGCCTCGGTGTTCGCTCCGGCCATCTCCGCGATTTCCCTGGGCATTACCGGACCACGTGCCTTTACCCGCCGCACCGGGCGCAATGAAACCTTCAACCATGCCGGCAACGCTGTGGCTGCACTGCTCGCCGGTGGCCTCGCGTATCTGTTTGGGCCCGTGGTGGTGTTCTACCTGATGGCCTTTATGGCGGTGGCCAGTGTCGTCGCGGTCAGTTGTGTCTCGGCCAAGGCTATCGACCATGAGGTTGCGCGGGGCTTCGACCCCGCCCACGCAGCCGATCACGAGCAGCCGTCCGGGCTTAAGGTGCTGCTGGCGAACCGCCCGCTGTTGCTGTTCGCCATCTGTTGCGCCCTGTTCCATTTGGCCAATGCAGCCATGCTGCCGCTGGTCAGCCAGAAGCTCTCGCAGATCAACCTGCAGATGGCCACACCGCTGACCTCGGCGTGTATTGTCGCCGCACAATTGGTGATGGTGCCGATGGCCTGGCTGGTGGGCAGCAAGGCCGACGTGTGGGGGCGCAAACCGCTGCTGCTGTTCGGCTTCATGATTCTGCCGCTGCGTGGTGTGCTCTATACCCTGTCCAGCGATCCCTATTGGCTGGTGGCTGTGCAAATGCTCGACGGTATCGGCGCGGGGATTTTCGGCGCGCTGTTCCCGGTGATCGTCAAGGACCTGACCCAGGGCACCGGGCGTTTCAACGTCAGCCTGGGCGCGCTGTCCACGGTATTTGGCCTGGGCGCGGCACTGAGCAGCAGCTTGGCCGGGTTCGTGGTGCAACAGGCGGGCTACAACGCAGCATTCCTCACCCTGGCCGGTGTGGCTTTCGTCGCGTTGGCGCTGTTATGGCTGGCGATGCCGGAGACGCTGGCGAAGCCCATCTTCGCGCCCCACGCATCTGCCGCCTGATATAAGCGATACTGTGCGCCGAACCCAAACAGCAAATGGAGTTGCCCCTATGAAGAAAAACATCCTGTATCCGCTATTGCTTCTGCTTGCAGGATGCAGCACGGGGCCCTATCTGCATCCGGAGTCGACGGTGGGCAGCAACGCCCTGCTTTCGCGCACCTGCCCCGGCCCGAAAGCGGCGATGAGCTATGCCCCGCTGTCAGAAGCACTCAACTGGGTTCATGTGCTGGTCTATGTGGCGCCACCCGGCACCTCCAGTTGGCCGGGCAACCAGCGCTCAACCGCAGCTGAACTGCGCCTGTTCGGGCGGCTCTACCCATCTAATACCTCGGTGCAGCGCACAGCAGCCGTCAAACAGCCCGCCCCGGCGCTTTGGGTCAGCGCGGCATCGCCCGTTGTCACGGTCACGCTGGCTAATGGGCAAAGTTATCCTGTCACCATTGAACAACTCAAAACCGGTTTCGACCCCAGGAAAACATTCCACGACGGGTTCAAAGGAACAGCGTTGGGTCAAGGCGATATGGATGATTTCACGCTCACCTTCCCGGACATATTCGTCAACGGTGAAAAAGTCCCTATGGCCCCGATTCATTTCAAGAAACGCGAAGAGCGTTATGCGCCTGTGTTTAATTGCTGACGGGCCGAGTTTCTGGCGCTCAGCCGACTCTGTTATCGTGCGTCCTTCGACCGCAATGGAAGCATCGAAGAATGAATTCATGGAAGACGCTGGCAATCGCCCTCATGGCATCGATCAGCACCAACGCTATGGCATGGTATGTGGAGAATCCGGTCGAGAGAGCGCTGAGCGCCACCACCCTGTTCCCGACCATTATCCTCGGCGGGACCACGGCATTTACGGTCTACTCGCCCTCAATAATGAAAAAAGCGAAGGATGATGCCCTTGCATTCATTGGCTCCGAGGGCGAAATTCGCGGCGCTCAGTTTGAGCAGGCATCTCTACACTACCGCTCGGCCCCTCACACGCGCCCCATGACCGACATGCAGCTCGCCCAGGCGATCGCAACCACTTACTGAGCGCGGTGGGCCTCGTCGAGACTGATCTCAACGCTTCGGGAAACCTGAGTTTTCCATACCCTCCGTACCAGTCGTAAGAGCAGATAGAAGGAGGAACTCATGGCTGTTCCAGCCTCCAAGGCAGAATTGCTTGCGGCCATTACGACGACCTTCAACACGCTGATGAGCGATCTGGCCAAGGTTGCGCCTGATCGTGCGCGTGAAGCCACACTGAAGGGTCATGTCGACGGTACCACCATGAGTCCGGCCGATCTTGTGGCCTACCTGATTGGATGGAACGAGTTGGTCCTGAAATGGCTGGACCGCGACGACCGGGGTGAACCGGTTGAGTTTCCTGAGATCGGCTTCAAATGGAACCAGCTCGGCCTGCTGGCGCAGAAGTTTTATGCAGATCACAACGCACTCGAATGGCACAAACTGATTGCCCGCCTGGTAGAAGCAAAAACACGGCTCGCGGCGACGATCACGGCAAGGTCAGACGATGAACTCTATGGCAGCGCCTGGTACGGAAAATGGCCCAAGGGCCGCATGATTCAGTTCAATACTTCGTCTCCTTACGCCAATGCCCGAACGCGCATTCGTGCGTGGCTGAAGGTGCAAGGCTGAAAATGCAGCCGCGGTTGTTCGGCGCGACGCAATCAACGATCCCGCCACGCATGCGTTGAGATTCGCCAGGAAACACACGGATCGCCGGAAAAAGCGAAAGCAACGTTCTGGAAACACCTTTCATTTTCCCGCCGGCAACGAGCTCGGAGTACGTCAAGCAGGCATCCGACCTGCAAAGCAGCGTCGGCTTTATGCGGCGATCAGAACACCAGTTGGTATGAAGTTGCACCCCAAAATTAGGCATCTCGCTATGCGTGGTGCCGTTCAGCATCCACTGCATTACGGAAGAGAGGGACAGAACGATACAGCGCTGATCATTCCGAATGTAGTCGGCTTCATCGAGGCTTGAGCGCTTAACTGGTTTGGGCATGGGCTCGCCAAAACGATGGTTTCTTCAAACTCTCTAGGCTGTTCGCCATTACTCGCGGTATATCTTAAAATGACCGGTTGCCGAAGAGCCGCCATGTTCATATCCATGAAGGCCTTCCATCCTTTACAAATAAGAGTGGTTAAGATGAACAGGCCTTTCATTTCGCTCTGCCCTGAAATTACTCGGGCGCATGCGCTGACATTAATGAATTGGTTAGAGGATGAGCGCGTCACCTGCTACCTGAGCGATTCGCGTCATGTCTCCCGCTCCATCGAGCAAGCCATTGATCGAACTCAGTTGCCGATCCTGACCCATCTATTCAACCGGGGCGGCAGATTCTTTATGGCCTATGACCGGCATGACGCCCCGGTGGGCTTTGTCCGTCTGGTCAAGACCGGCTCAAATTGCGAGATAGTCCTGGTCATCGGAGACAGCGACAAATGGGGCCGAAACCTAGGCGCCCGCACGATCCGCGAAGGCATGAAACTGGCTTTCCTCGACATGCGGGCCGAGAAGCTCATCGCCAAGATTCACCCGGACAATTCGCGCTCGCTAAAAGCCTTTTTGCGCAGCGGCTTTATGCTTGAGAGCGAAACGCCGACATTGAAATCATTGTCCATGACGGAGGAACGCTATCTCCAGTTCTTACGCGAAGGAGCCGGTGGCGACTCCAGTAGGATCTACATCACTGAAATCGACAAGGCCAGGCTCTACGGTCTAATCGCGTTAGAGCAAGGCTCGGCGGTTGTTGAGCTCGAACATGAGCTTGAACGAGCCATTGTCGTCAAGCCGCAGCAGGTGGCGTGCAATGTCATCACGATGAACTCTAGGGCTTTGCTGCAACTGGACGACGAAGAGCTCGAAGTGGCGTTGGTCTACCCTGAAGACGCGGACAGCAATGCAGGGAAGCATTCCGTGTCTTCTGATATAGGCGCCGCCATCCTTGGCTATCAGGAGGGAGATGCCATCGACTGGCGAATTTCTGATCGGACCCGCCGGATTGAGATCAAGAAAGTGCTTTACCAGCCGGAGGCTGCGGGCGATTTCCACCTATAACTGCGCCTTTGGCTCAGTACTCATCCATCAGACGCCGAAAGGCGTGATGCCCAAACGCACATACATTTTCGGCAGCAAGAATCGGAGTGCGAGCACATTTCGAAGATTCTTACGATGAGACTCCAAACTTAGAGAAGTCCACCATGGCTTCCGTATAGCTGGCCTTTTCCCCTTAACCACTCCAATAAATTCTTGGATTGCGCGGCATTAGCTATGCAATCCTCGAGTCATTTTTGAGTTAACGAACAGCGCTGAAGGCAGCCCATGAAATTATCCGATTATGTTCGACTACTTGCTCTGGCGGCGATCTGGGGCGCCAGCTTCCTCTTCATGCGCATCTCGGCTCCTGTTTTGGGCGCATTGCCGACTGCATTTTTTCGCGTGTTGTTGGGTGCTATTGGCTTGGCCGTCATTCTTGCCATTTTAAAAACCAAAGTCGACTTCAAAGGCAAGCTGCAGCAGATCATGGTATTGGGCGTTATCAATTCGGGCATCCCATTTTTGATGTATAGCGTGGCGGCACTGCTGTTACCTGCCGGCTATTCAGCAATTTTCAATGCGACCACACCGATGATGGGCGTCTTGATCGGTTGGATGTGTTTCAGCGATTCGTTGACACTGAAAAAAGGTGTCGGCGTTTTGATCGGGCTTATGGGCATTACGTTGCTGACCAGCACCGGCCCCGTCACACTTTCAATGAACGTGGTCATGGGCGCGTTGGCATGTTTAGTCGCCACCAGTTGCTATGGTGCAGCAGGATTTCTGACTAAACGATGGGTAGCTGACAAGGGTGGGCTTGACGCGAAACTCGTAGCTTTTGGTAGTCAGATTGGCGCGACGCTGTTTCTCGTTCCGTTTTTCGGAATCTCAACCGCAATAAACCCACCGGCGAGCTGGGGTAACCCAGAGGTATGGATAGCACTGGTTGCGCTGGGTTTCATCTGCACTGCGTGTGCGTACATTCTGTACTTCCGCTTGATCGCGGATATCGGGCCGGTGCGTTCGCTGACCGTAACCTTCCTAATCCCTCCCTTCGGCGTTCTGTGGGGTGTGATGTTCCTTGATGAACATCTTTCGGCCGCGCATTTCTACGGCGGCGGGCTCATCTGTTTAGCTGTGTGGTTCGTTCTCAGCAAGAGCAAGCCGAAGCAAGAACCCTCACCAGCTTCGGATTGATCCAACAACAGGCGGTGAATCTCTTCGCTCTGCTCTGTGACGCGCTCGGTGAGCTGGCCCACCTGACTGGTGAGGGCTTCGATTTTTCCTTCCATGCGGCCTACTGCGGCGGCAAGGTCGTTGCGTTCCTTGGCGAACTGATCGGCGCGGGACTCGGCCTCTTTACTGGCTGCGCGTTCCTGGTTCAGCAGTCCGTTCAGGCGCTTCAACGTGCCGATATCGGCGCTGTCCATGGCTCGGTCGGTCGCGTCCGTCGAAAGGAACCGGCAAAGAAAAGCGTCTGCATATGCAGACGCTAGAAACAGGTGCAAATGCCGTCGTACTCGTAGCAATAGAATGCGTAGCAGCGATGAACGGGCTGCTGCTCAGTTTGCTGCCGATAGAATGGGATCATGAAGAGGTATCAGTATGATTCTGCGCAAACTCAATATCGCCCCACGCTCCGCACTTAGCTTTGGTTTTTTTTGCTCGATGATTATTGGGTTGGGAGTGGTAGCTCTCATCCAGGCATCAAGCTTGAACGACGCTGAAAAGTTTGTAGAAAACAACGTGGTGCCCAGCATTTCGATACTCGCCAAGATGGACCGCGAGTTTTTAAGCATTCGAAATAATAATTCGAGATTGCGTAACCCTATTGAGCCTGCCGAGCGCAGAGCTCAAGCGCTTGTAGAGGTCCAAACATCGCGCGGAAGTTTTAAGGATCTTATTCAGAAACTCCAACCGCTCATCGTAACGGCTAAGGGCAAACAGCTTATCGGGGAATTGGCGAAAGATTACAGCACGTATGAGGTCGTTCAGGAGCAATATTTGGCCCTTACAGGTGCCGGAAAATTCGAGGATGCAGTCAAGCTGTCCAGCGAGGTAATGAAGTTTGAGGCGGATGGCGTAAACACCGTTCTTCAGAACCTGACCGAACTCAATAACAATAAAGCAATGAATGCTGGCAAAGATGCAACGCGTATTTATGAACAAAGCAAACTGATCGTCGGCGGTTTCATTTTGGTGAGTACGCTGGCTGCGATCGTCCTTGCTTTCATGTACACCCGAAGCCTCACCACCCCGGTGAATCGGTCATTGGCCATCGCTGAGCGGATTGCGAAAAACGACCTTAGCGAAGTGATCGATGTGCAAGGCACCGACGAAGTAGCGCGGCTGATGCAGGCGTTGAAAGCGATGCAGGCCAACTTGCGAACCACGCTTCTGTCGATATCCGACTCATCCAGCCAGCTGGCATCAACATCCGAGGAAATGCATGCCGTAACTGAAAACGCGAATACCGACATGCAGCAACAGAGCCACGAGGTGGAAATGGCCGCTACGGCTGTTACCGAGATGAGCGCTGCAGTTGAAGAAGTCGCCCGAAATGCCTCTGCGGCATCTGAGGCCGCTACACGCTCCAATTCGGCGGCTGTAGCCGGCCGCGCACGGGTGGATGAAACCGTCGAAGCGATTAGCCTGATGGTCTCAAGCGTGGGAGACGCATCCAATGAGGTTCAAGGACTCGCGGTGATGGCTACCGACATCAGTAAGGTTCTGGACGTCATCAGGGCCATCGCCGAACAGACTAATTTGCTTGCACTCAACGCTGCAATCGAAGCCGCCCGGGCAGGAGAAGCAGGCCGCGGATTCGCTGTGGTAGCCGATGAAGTCCGAGCGCTCGCGCATAGAACGCAAACTTCAACCAGCGAGATCGAACAGATGATCACGTCCATTCAGAAAGGCACTGGAGCCGCCGTTTCTGCAATGAGCAATACCAACATCCAAGCACAAAAAACACTCGACACAGCGCGTGGCGCTGGCTCGGCATTGGTGGAAATTACCGAAACCATTGACGACATCACGGAACGCAACGTGCTGATTGCCACAGCATCCGAGGAGCAAGCTCAAGTAGCCCGGGAAGTGGATCGAAGCCTGGTCAGTATCCGCGATTTGTCGAGCCAGGCCTCTGAAGGATCAAACCAGACCGCGTTAGCCAGTTCGGAACTGTCGAAGCTGGCGGCTGAACTGAACCGAATGGTTAACCAATTTCGCCTATAGCTAATCGGACACAAAAAGCCCCGCCGATGGCCGGGCTCTGTGTTTTAACTTTTAACCGCTGAAGACTACTTAGCGCCGCCGTTGCTGCGATCATTCTGAGCGTCCTGATCCGATCCTGGGTTTCCAGGCGGCGGATTCCAATCCTCTGGACTCTCACCAGTACCCTGCTTGGGCTCGGACTCAGCTTGCTCAAGACCGGAGTCATGACCTTCGCCCGTCTCAGGCACTTCCTCTTTTGGTCCCGGATATGCCGCTGCAGGACCATTATTGTCATCCACCATAAATCATCTCCTGTCTGTAGCGCGGGGTTGCGCGTATAACTGGGAGGGATTAATTAGACAGAAAGTGCTTCTGCCTCGACGAGCGGACGAAAAAAAACCGTCCAGTGACGAGGCTCTCTAATATCAATCCCTTATGCGCAAGATTGACAGGATGGATAAATCTTTCTCTCACTTTCTCACTCGTTGCAACGGCTTTTTGCTACGCCGCGCAACCTTCGATTAATCCCTCTGCGTCGAGCAGTTCCTGAGCGGCAGTGAGCGCCTCGTTCACTTGGTCATCCAATGTCTTGCGGATCCCTGAGCGCCACCAGTACCGGGTCGACTCCGGCTTGCCATCATTATCCCAATTGGTGATGTCGTAACAGGCAGCCGGCAGCACCGCAGCGGAGCGCTTGCCCTCGGCACCGGCAACCTGAGGAATGGCCCAGGTCAGGACGGCACGGCGAACAGAACAGCGCCAATCACGCGCTGCTTGACGATCAGCTTGAACCAGGCGGAATTCCGTCCTTGTTGAAGTCCTTCAAGCGTTCGCGCTCTTCCTCGGTGGAGTGCGCCGGGGTTTCCTGCTCGGGCTCTTTCTTCTTTTCTTTAGTCATCGCTATGTCCTCTGGGTGGTAGCTGTTTCGGCACCTGATGGAATCAGCAGTTCAAATCAATCTACTCCACCGCCGGGCATGGCCCGGAAAGGACTCCTCATGCCTACAGAAAACCACATCGCCGCGCCGCTAAAGGTCGAGCGCTCGACAGTCACAAAACTGGTCATCACCGGCGCGCCATTGCTTCGGCTGGGCTTCATCAATCTTAAAACGCGACAGGATATGCGGCAGCAAACCGCAGGGGCATGTTGCCTCCTTGATGTAGCCCTTTCCCCTCTGAATAAGCCTGCCGGAAACCGGTGGGCTACTCTCCGCCACCACGCGCGGCCAGGACCACACATGTCAGCAGCAGAACAACTCAACGACGGATCGATCCGCATCCGCTTTATGTGGAACGGCAGCCGGCGCAGTGAAACGCCCCCCTACCCAATCGCAACAAAAAGGAGGTTGACCCCTTCACGCTGGAATAAGCAGACCAGATAGCGAAGATGTACGAGCACGATCACTGGCCCAATACGATTTATTGAGCGCTTCGTTTTGTTGAATGATAGCCCCCTGCAAGCCCTCTATTCGCCAGGGAAATAAGCTGAGCGCCGGAAAAAAAGCAAAGGTCAGGTGCTGGAAACACCTTCCATTTTCCCGCCGCCAACGAGCTCGGAGTACGTCAAGCAGGCATCCGACCTGCACCAGCAATGGCTTGCCACATTCAGAGCGCTGAATATCCCTCGTCGGCCGCCATACAACTGTCGCCTCACATATGCGACAATGCGCGCCAAATTCCAACACACATCCCCCATTTTTTGCTCAGCGACCGGGTTTCGCGCCTTGATGTCGCTGTTGATGCATGCCTGAAGGCTCCTGCCGCCACGCTCGCAACCCATTGATAGGTAAAGTAATTGATCTCCACAGCTAACATCACCATGCGGTATGAAACGCATTCTGATGATTACTGTTGATCAGTGTTTACTGAGCCAAGTCGTCATAAGTAATCAGCAATAAAGCACCGAAATGCACCCGTTGGTCCCAAGACTGGTCCCAACGGGAAAATTTTATCCCATGCCGAAACTGCATACCCCCCCCTCGCGGCGTCCTGCCGACTAAATCAAATCCCAAGATTAAGCCCGCTGCTAAGCTGTTCACCCCAAGGAGGAACAGACATGCCGAATACAGACCTACTCCCGTCCCTACTCTCCAAACTCTACGAAAACCAGCTGGCCCTGGAAGCCTCCATCATGGAGTTGTCGAATTGGGTCGAGCAGCGCGGCTCCGCAGATGTAGCCGAGAATATCCGGGGCGCTCTGCACACCATCGACGAGAACGAAGAGTTCATAAAACTTACCCTGGCAGTGCTCATGGCGCCGGAGTAAATCCTACAGCTCGTCGCCTCAAATCGCCCAACCGGCAAACCTCGATTACTGTATACACATACAGTATTTGAGCGCACCACCATGAACATCGATGAAGACACCTGCAAGTGGCTCGGATGCCCGACGCCGCTGGAAATGTACAAGCACCAGTGCGCGCTGCTCGAGGACGAACTCACGGAGACCCAGGCGCTACTGCGCAAATCGAGGCTGAACATCGCCGGCTTGGTTCAGATGAACGACGTGCTGGCCACCGGCAAGGCATGCGCAGAGGAAGCACTGAAGGTTGCGCGGCAGGAGCTCGAAGAATTGAAGCAGGCCGGATCACCACCCAGCATACTCAGCATCAAGCTCGTGGCCGAACAGCGCGACTACCTTCTCAGGGAGAATCAACGATTGCTGGCAGAGCTGAAGAAGATTACCGAGCCACAGCCATGACGTAAGCCTGGCACGCCCGCAGCGCGATCACGGCGTTATCCCCGTCGTCGGTGATGGTGATAATTCGTTGAGCATGCGCTGGGTCAAGTTGGGCTCGACGGGCTGCATGAACCACGCCGACGGCGCCGGGGGTGGCAGGCACGTTGCAGCCTCTGGTTGGATCCTCGGCGAGAAGGACTGACAGCCGGACACCATCGGTAACAAGACGGTCACGCAGGAGAGCCTGGTTGCGCTGGGCATCGGATGATTCCTTGATGTGTTGTTGGTTCTTAGACAGCAAACCACCCTCCCCGGCATCCTGCCGATGAACACAAACTCAGGACATCTTCGGACCAGATCGCGGTCTACGCCCTGATTGAATCCTAATAAGACCACATAGTGCGTAAGGCTAACTCCGTCTGATATCATGACGGAATGATGACACGCACTACAGATTGTGCGCCTGGTTAAATAAAACGAATGGAACGTCGTATGTACACAATCGGGCTTATCCTTTCTTTCAAAATAGCGCTTCTAATCTCAATTTTTCTTGTAGCGGCGAAATTGTTTAAGGAAGCCAAATTTTTTAGAGAGTGCGGATTGGCTGACTCCCATATAAAGAGGTTTTATAAGGAAAATTTGGCCTCATCCTGTTCGACAGTGGGCCAGCTCACCTTTATCCTTGGCTCATTGTTCTCTTTGATTTCCATGGCAACGATCTGGGTTGTTGATTGACTCTTAACGCTGAGGAACGATTGCCATGACGTACGCCTGGCAGGCCCGCAGCGCGATCAGTCCTTGGTCGCCGGTATCGGTGATGGCGATAATTCGTTGAGCATGCGCTGGGTCAAGTTGGGCTCGACGGGCTGCATAAACCACGCCGGCGGCGCCGGTGGAGGCAGGCACGTTGCAGCCACTGGCTGGATCCTCGAGGAGGACTGACAGCCGGACATCAGCAGTAGCAAGCTGATCACGTAGGCGAGCCTGGTTGCGCTGGGCATCGGATAATTCCTTGGTGTGTTGTTGGTCTTGGCCGGCGAGCTTTTGCTCCAGGGCCAGGCGCTTTTCGGTTTCGTCTCGTGCCTGCTTGGCGGCGGCGGCACCGATCAACGACAGGTCATCCTTGTACAGGCCCGCCTGCTCGGCGAGCTGCTTGCCCATCCGCCATTCCTGCACCTGCCAGGCGCCGGCAGCACCAATGCCGATCAGCAGCAGGCACGAAAATAGGATCAGCGCGACCTTGTACTGCGCTACCAATTCGCCCATGACTCCTCCCAATTCGGCAGATCGACAGTTTGACCAGCCAGAGCATGCGTGCAGTCGTCCAGGTACTGGATTCGACCATCGGTGACGAATGAGTGGCAGACCACATCCTTTCCATGCATCCCATAGCGCGATAGCACAGAAGGCGTGAAAGTTGGCGCCTCGGCATTACCGTTGTAGCCCCAGCTTGGGCCAGGGCCAGTTCCAACATTCAGGCTATGCGGAAGATCGCAGCCATTGCAGAAGAACCACAGCGAGCCGTCGGCCGCCTGGCCCAGGACGCGGGAGATCGTTTTTATTTCGCTCACGCCAGCACCTCCAGCGCCTTGTCGTACAGCGCTTGGCGGTCTGCCAGTCCATTGATCCCACCGTTGATACGCCTGGTGATCTTCACGTACTCGCCCTGGTCAGCCAGCGCGTTCAGGCCCTTGGTAGACCAGAACCAGGCCGCCGATATCGCCGCGTTCTGTGGCAGCTCCAACAGTTCAGGCTTGCTGATGAGGTCCAGGCCCAGCGCCTCCCCGCACGCGGCATAGTTCGCCCGTCCAGTGATCTGGATAAGGCCCCGGCCTCTGTACTTGGAGCCATCGCCCGGCACAGTGTTGCCCAGGTCGGCACGGCCCTCGTAACCGGCCTGTTGTTCGGTGGGGCCCCAGATCTCGCGAACGTAGCGCAGCTGTCCCGACTCGTGCCCAATCTGGGCTATGAAAGCGGCAGCCCGGAGTGAACCGACAATGCCGTAACGGTTCATGGCTGTGTTGAGGGCAGGAACAAAAACGCCGGCTTGGCGGCCGGCGTTCGGGAGTATCTGCAGTAACTGGGGCTCAGTGATCGGCATGCTTTTCTCCAGGCAAAAAAATACCCGCTCATTTGCGGGTTACTGTGCTCTGAGGGACGTTAGGTTTTGGGCCGAGAAAGCCTTGAGATGGTAGCCCTGGCTTCACTGCGTGCGGACTTGATGTCTTCCGGTATGGGTGTACCTTCCTCGATCAGTGCGAAGGCGTGCCAGTTGGTTTCCTTCAAGTAGGCGCGCGCCTGGCCCAAGCTGTTCAAGTCAGCCATATCCTGCTCAGTTTTGATCAGTTCAAGCTTGCTCAGGTCAACCATTTTGGTTCTCCTGTACTTCGGGCAATAGAGCGGGCGGTGATGCCAAGGGTGTAGTAACGGGGAACTTCACAGGCCCGCTATGGACATCAATAATAATAGGCTCGGACGGGCTGCGGTACTCTTCCGGGCTATCCCAGTGGACCGGTAGGCGCAAGGTAAAGTGCAATGTCTTACCGATCCGCTCTACATACTCGGTTTCAACAAAGAACTTGTTTCCGACTGCGCTACCGGGCAGCCGGTAGCCATCGTGAATGCCAGACAGGTCGATGGACTCTCCGTTAATTGTAATCACATCGCCAGAAACCGTAGCTACCAGCGGCCAATCAACCAAATCCGCCCAAAGTTTAATTTTCATTTCCAGCGCCCCCAGACTATCGCCCTAACCTGAAAGGCTTGGGCCGTTGCCCCATTTTTTATACCGAAGTTAAAAGAGGTTGAGTTAGCAACATAGTAGTTACCCACTCCGTAGTGGTCTACTGTCGTAGCGCCCGTTGCAATAACTTGCGGATATATAGCAGCTGCTGAAATAAACCCGCTTGGAATTGTGACCGAGCTATTTAAGCTTCCATTGGCTGCTATCTGTGCGGTATCGGGCAAAGCGACCATCATGCACATTATACCGTTAGCAAATTTAACTATTGTAAATCCGCTGACTACGGAAGATGACATTAACCCGCCGCTAGCCGGATCAAGAATCGCGGAAGCTAAAGTAACATCAACTCCCAAAGCCGCCCTAGCCGAAGCTTGCGTATTTCCTCCTGTACCACCTTTGGCAACAGGCAGCGTCTCGTAGTTACCAGTTGTGCCGAGAGCTGCAAGCTTCGGCCCAAACTGATTATTTAGAGAATTGAAGGCATCAGACAGCATTTTGTCGTAGCCCTGCACAGGCATAATGGCATAGGCCGCACCGCTGACTGTTGCGCCTTTGTAGGCAGGCAGGATCGAGATCACCGTATCGCTTGCTACGTTGACCACCTCATAGCTTGCGCCATCAGGGCCGATGAACGAATCCCCTACCCTGGAGGACGCAGCGAAATCCACGCCCGCCCCTGTAACTGTCGTGCTGCCGTTTTGAACAGACACTGTTCCGGCTCTTTGCCAAACCATATAATTCTCCGAATAGTAATAGAACAATGCAAGCTCACAGCAAAAAGCCAGTATTAACCAACTAAGATACTGGCTTAGCAAAAACAATAGTCACAAAAAATGCAATCCTTAAATCAACGCCAACTGCTCGCATTACAAGTCGATCGTTTTGGTATTCCCATATCGCATATAAGTTACCTTGCCTTGACGTGCCGCCTGCTATATCCATAGCCACATTATTTAAAAGCATATAATCGCCACCAGAAAGAGGCGACTGGGCCGTCCATCTAAGGACAGTTTGCCCTTGCGGATCGCTAGAGGAGCCGAGGTAGCTCCATCTACTTATGCTTCGAGTGAATTGAGCGCATGGCGTTCCGCTGTCGAAAAGTAGCTTTCCTGCTGCATCCCACAACCTGAAACCATACGTTGCAGTTGGCTCAGCCTTGAAAGCACCGATGAACCAGTTTCCATAGGTTGCTTGCCCGACGATGCCCCTGAACGAGAATCCCGTCCAGTAGCCGGATGACCCTTGCACTGTGCAGAAGCAAAGGGTAGTCGACAGTCCAGGCCTAACAAATATAAGCGGTGGCTCAGCCGTGGTAACCGGCTTTGCAAACTGAACAGATACCCCGGATCCGGTACCATTCCAACTCCCTTTCTCCAATACGACAAGACGAGAAAACTCTGAGTCCAGCGTTACTGTATTTGAGTTATTTGTGAACTTTATCCCGTAACCCATTTATCTGTACCTCATTACCAGCAGCCTCTGAGGGCTAGTTCCGAGTGGCCCAGTGTTGGTGTCGGGATTTCCGTAGTAGACAGTTACTCCACCCGCGTTAACTATAGGTATGTATTGAATAGCCGAGCGATTTTGTGCCGTCGTGTCATACCGTCCGACGGGGACGCAGACTGCTGAATGCGTTGATGGATCAACACCAGCAATAGATATAAATCTAGTTCTAACGGTTTGCCCGCTTGACTGAACTATCTCCGAGTAGGTAACGCCGACAGTGAATGAGTTCTCATCTAATTCAAGGAGGCCGGTCGGCCCCCACACTCTTGCTCCGTAAGGCATTATGGAAGCTTCCCCCACTGGTAACGAATCTGGTTGTTTTCGTCGAAAACGCTACCGCCGTTACTGTTGATAACTTGCCTTGCCTGGCCAGGCCCCAGCGAACTATTGATCTCGAATGTTCCATCGAAGAACAACTTCCAACCAGAAACCCCGGAAACATAGTTGTTTGACTGGATGTAATCACCAATCTTAGCGTTGGTAATGGTTCCGTCCTGGATAAATGCGGAGTTTATGAACGTCTGCCCGCCAGATACTGAGAACGGAGATACCGGCGCGCCGTTCGTCAGGTTCAACAACATGAATGTGTCAGCCCTGACCACGAACTGAGACGACACTCCGGAAGGATCGACCTGCAGGCCCAGGCCAAACGCCGCGGCGTACTTCTGGCCGCCGGCCGTGGTTTCCATCTTCACCGACCAGAGCGTCGACAATTGGCCATTGGTGTTGGCCAGCGCCGAAGAGGTCTCCTGAATCGCAGCGGTGTTCTGGCCGACTGTCGCCTGCAACTGCGTGGTCTTGGTCGCCTCTGCCTCAATGGCAGTTGCCCTAACCTTGCTCTCCTGAACGATGGCGGCGGTGCTGGCCCAGCCCTTGAGCGCATCAGCCTTCGCGCCGCTGCCACTGTCGTCACGCGCCGACGCCCGCAGAGAGTTGGTGGTGCTGGCCTGGGCGGTAACTACTCCATCGAGCTTGGTGATGTTGGTCGTGTTGGTGGTGACCTGCTGCGCCAGTCCGTTGGCCGTCTCCACCGACTGCCCTACGTCCAACCAATAAGTAGCGTTGGGCGGCGGGTTATTCACCGGGACGTTCTGTTTGGCCTGGTAGATGCGGTCCGCCTCCACCACCATCTGCCCTTTCAGGTAGATCTGCGTAGAGACATAACCGCCCAGACCATCAAGACTGTCGATCTGATCCTGCAAACCATCCAGTTCGCTGATCAGGTCCTGACCTAATTGGGTCTTGGTCACTTTCCCAGTCAGCAATTCCAGCACCGGACTTGCATCCGAACTGGCCTGGCCCATCACGCCGTTGACCACCGGATAGAACGGCCCGACGTTGCCGGTACGGTCCACCAGGCGAGCCCAGAAGAACAGCGTGGCGCCAGCCAGAAGCGACTGCATACGGTAATCGTGTTGCGGATATGCCAGGTCCGCCAGTTTGGTCGCCGCCGTCAGGTTGTTTGCAGGGCCATACCACAGCTCGGTGCGCTGGGTGTCCTCGGCGCCAGCAGGGAAGCCCCACTTGATACCGATACCGAACAGTTCGCTGGTGGTGGTCAGGGACGAAACCGCCGGCGGTAGGCCGACCTTCCCTTCCAGATTGGTCAGGTTCGAGCTTTTCCAGATCGACGAGATCTCGAACGCGCTCACCGATCGTACACGGGCCAGGTAGGCGCCCGAGTAAATGCCGGTGACGTCCACGCTCGTCGAGCCTGTGCGCTGCACCTTGATCCAGTTGCCGCTGTCCTTGCGCCACTCCACGTCATAGGCGACAGCACCAGCCACGGCCGGCCACGAGATGTTCATGGTGCTGATGGCGATGCCTTGGTTCACGGCGTAGCTCGATGTGAGCGTGACGCTTGCCGGCGCCGGAACGACGGTGATAGGCACAACACTGATCGGCCGCTCTTCCAGCCGAGCGCCTGTGTCGATGTGATCGAACTTGCTCGGGTCGTACTGCACAGCCGAGATTTCAAACACGCCAGGCTCCGGCCGCGCCACGCTGACCACGCGATACAGCGGGATGGCCAGGTCGTCAGCATCCAGCGCCCACACCAGTTCACGCTCCGGCGGCACGGAATAAGCCACGGTCACGGTGATCTGCCGGCCACTGACCAGCTGCACGGTGCGGCCCTCACACTTGCCGTCTGGCAGGTTGAGGATCAGCCGGTCGCCGGGCTTGGCCTGGGTATCTCGGTCCAGGGTGATGACCTTGCCGTTCACAGCCGAGATGCGCCCGCCCACCGGCCGACCCGCCAGCAATTCGTCCGCGATCGGGATCACGTAGCCCGGGAGCGGAATGCGCCCATCGAGGCCGACCTTGAAAGTGACGGCGCGGTCCTTGGAGTTGGTGAGCAGTGCCCACTTACCGCGGCGCTGGGCCTCGGATTCGCGGGTGCAGCCGATTGCGCTGATCTCCAGCGGGTTGTCGCCATAGCGCCGCTGCAGCTTGGCATCGGTCACAGCTGTGACATCGGTGTCGTAGTTGTTCAGCGGGTTGTCGTAGCTGATCAACGCCCGCGTGTAGCGCGTGCGCTCCGACGCACTGGAGTAAGTGAACTTTCCATCGATGACGTTCGCCCGGGTGTAGGCGAAGTCGAAGTCGGTAGCGCGCGGCATATCCGCGAGGGTGAACACCTGTCCCTGGGCCCAGTAAGTCATACCCCTGTAGATGGTGGAGATGTCACGCAGCAGAGACCAGGCATCAGCCTTGCTCTGCAGATTCAGGTTGCAGATGAACCGCGGCTCCTGGCCACCCTTCCCGTTCGGCACCAGTTGGTCGCAATACTGCGAGATGCGGTACAGCTCCCACTTGTCCACCATCCACGGCTTGATGCGGCGGCCCAGGCCGAAGCGGTCGTTCGTGGTGATGCCGTAAGTGTGCCAAACAGGGTTGTCGGTCCAGGCTTCCTTAAAGGTTCCGTCCCAGACACCCGTGTAGGTGCGCGACCTGGTGTCGTAGTTGCTTGGCACCTGCCATTTCCGACCATCACACTCGATCGTCACGGCGGGGATGCTGCGGAATTGCTCAGCAGAAAACTCGATGTAAAGCAGCGCGGTGTTCGGGTACCGGATCTTGGCGTCGATCACCTCGGTGAAGCCCGCAATCTGCATGGTGTCCGAAATTTTGTTGTTGTTCTGGTTGGCCGTCAGTCGAGTGATGCGCAGCAGCCACCCGGTGGTCGCGCGCGGCAGATTGATGCGGCGGGTCCGCTCGTACAGGCTGGTGGTCTTGCCGGACACAGCCTCGTTCAAAACCTCCTGATACGTGCCCCCATCCGTTGCCAGCTCGACCTTATACCCGATCGTGTAACCGTTTATGTTGCCGCCGGAGTCGACCGACTGGAGCGCAGGCCACGCAAACCGCACCCGGACAGCCGAGAGCTGTGTATTGGTGATCGCGCGAACCCATGGCGTTCCGCTGCGCAGCTCGGTGCTGATGGTTGTTTCGTTCTCGACCGATGGGATGCCCTGGATATAGGACTGGTCCACAGCCCCGCTGCGCCACTCCCACTTCACGTTCGGGAAGTTCATGTTCCCCTGCGGGTCTTGCAGAGGTGTGTTGTCGAGAAAGATGTCCTTGGCGGTAGGAGCACCATCAAACTCGCCCTCACCCACAGCAATAAGCATTTTCGCAATTGCGACGGAGCGCAGGCTGTCTGGTGCCTCGGTTGGGGTTTTAGGCTTCTCGGAACCGCCCTTGGCGCCATAAACATCGATCTTGCGTGCTGCGCCCATGCTTTTCTCCAGGCATAAAAAAACCGCCTCTTGGGCGGCTTCAGTTTTTCGGCTGTTGGCTACATCTGGTCTTCGGCGTAAATGGCGGCACTGATGATTGCACCACCCCATCGCCGGCGGCCGGCACACAGCGAGACAGGATTGCCGGAGGCCGTGGTGTTCTTGGCGCTGCCAAAGGCATAGCCGGGAGTGTTCTCAGGCGCCGCGCTGGTCTTCAGTCCGCCGGCTTGGGGGCTGAGCATCTGGATAACACCGCCTGCGACGAGGCCGATGCCTGCCGGCGCCAGATACGGCGCGGTGACCGGGAATACGTACGAAATAGCGAGCAGGACTACACCAACAATCGTCTGGAGAATCCCCGCTCGTTTGCTACCAGTAATCACTGGGGCAATGCGGATGTCTCCTTCTCCGCCAAAAGAGAGCTCACCCTCTCCAATATTCTTTTTCCCCCTGAATACCGCGAACTCTATCCCTCGGGACTTGGCATTTGACAAGAAGCGCTCGAAGCCAGGAACTTGCACGCAAAGAGCCTTGATTGCCTCTGCTGTGGTTCTCACAGACAGCCTGAAGGATCGGCCGAACTGGCGTAACTGACCGAAAAGAAGAATGGTGGTGAGTGGTTGGTATTCGATTGCGAGCGCTGCCATGGTTTTCTCCGGGCAATAAAAAACCGCCCGGAGGCGGCTCGATGCGGTTGTTCGTTAAAGACAGTCGCGAACTGCCTGTTCAATGGCTGATCGGCCGTAACCAGGCGCCCAGGACAACCGTTGATAAAGTGCAACGTTACTGCCTTTCGGTGACCGATTCACCTCAAGAAGCTCCTCAGCCGTCGAGTCGGTCGCGACGATGAGCCTGTAACCATTTGCCGTTTCAGTCATCGTGGCGCCCGAGCGAGCATCCTGCCATTTTGGCATGACGCAAAGTGCGTATTGCTTCGGCTCCTTACTCGAAGACGCGCTGATGGTAGCCTTTCCCGACTTCAGGTCGCCAGGTGTGGTACACCCCGCCAGCACCACCACCGCTACCGCCGCTATCAAAATCCGCATGTTGTTCCCTCTTTGGTTTGGCGGGACTGTAGCACTGGGGGAGTGAATGCAAAAAGCCCAGCGCGGGCTGGATCATTCGCATATTCAATTTGTTCCAGAGTCTCCTAGCAATCCGAGAGCTCGTTGAAATGCGGATTCTTTCCAGGCTTTTGGGCAGAGCATATTTCGTCAATTACTTCTACACCCCAGCAAATTCCGAGCGCAGCCCCTTCCTCCTCCTTACCAATGCGTCCGCTATAACACCCAATAAACTCCATCCTTGTCTCGTTAAAGGCAACGTCAACTCTATTCCAAAATCCCGGGGCCTCAATGTTGATTTCTTCGTACGGATCATTGACCCCCCATGTTCCTGTAAAGGAACAGAATACGGGAGCTCCGGACATGCCTTGTCGAGTTTGAGTGTCCAGAAAGAAAGCAGGAAGCTCAACACCGTCAGCCAGCCCTCCTATCCGAGATATGCTTCCACCACTCGTAATTCCATAATAGGGCTCAGAAGCGATGAACCCCGACTTCCAGAGCGGCAAGCCAAACCCCGTGCTTATCGAACTCGGAAAGCCTATGACAAATGCGGTATTACCTGGCATCACCGGCACTCTAAGCTTGCTGATTTTATTTACCGGCACATGGAATTGTTCATTGCAATCGGTCGGCTTAGTAAACTTTATCGCAACCACGTCACACCGCTCACCCAGTGACGGATGTTCGAACCATACGGGCTTAAACTCGTTATAAAGATTTAGCCTGTGAGCCACTGAAGTAAATACATAACGATCACCACTTTCATGAGGAATGTAGGTGGCGAGCTTTAAGTCGATTAATGTAGGAAACCTATTAGAAAGTGGCTCTTTTGTCAGAAAGTGCTTACCACTGAGATTATGCCAATTAGTTATTAAATAAGTCTCTCCTTTAAACTCATAAAAAAAACCCGACCCTGTCGAAGTCATACCCGCGTCGTCATACATTAAAATTTGAAATGGCGATTGCGAATACCTATTTCTGACTCCTTTCTCTGGCATAAAGCCCTCCACTGACCCTAACAGTAGAGCGAATGATAGCCATATGACAGCTCTATGCGCCAGACCTGTCCGGGCATCCAGCGTGGATGGAATGCCAGTAACTGGATCGGGTTCCGCCGTAGTAGCTTTGTGCCTTCTGGCGGAGGTTGCTAATGACTCGAAACGCAGAGGTTTCACAAGAAATTCAAGACGCACTTGAGCGGACACAGGTCGGCAAAAAGCTGACCCTTAATTTCAAAGGTCTGGCAGTACCGATTGAAGTTAAATACTTCTTCCGTGGTGGCTGGGTAGTTACCCAGCAGCTTGTTCCTGGCATGCCGCTTGAGGTTGTTCGCGGTGAGGACGGTCACCTAGATCGGATCGACATCAAACTTATGGCCCCTGTACAGCTCAGCTAACAAGGATTTCCTCAGTCCTTCGCCTGCAAGCCCAAGGACTGGGATAGCGCCAATATCGGCGCATTTATGACCTGGAGGTCAATGTGAGCAACGACGAATACACGCAAAGCAAAAAGGACTGGATCTATACATGGGGTGTAGTACGCGACGAACCAATCATCATGGTGGGGGCGTTCCCAACTAAAGCCGCTGCAGAAGCCAGAGCGCGGGCCATGGGAGAGGGTTACAAGGCCAGCTACATTTTCCACTTACCCGGCACTGATGAATTCATCATAGAGGAAGAGCCGCGCAACTGATGTTTCTAGGTCAGATCGCCGTAAACGTGATCTGACCGGTCCCTGTCAGAAGCTCAGCCTTCAACCCTGGCTTTCCTTTGTACTCCCGGCGATAAACGCTTTCGCCAGGGCCCACCTTGCCAGAAAGTCTGATCTGATCGATTTCGAGCGAGCCATCCAAAATGGAAACCACGGCCTCGGCGCCGCTAACCCCCTCGCTGGAAACGGTAAACAGATCTCGAATTGTCAGCGTATAGCTTTGGCTGCCTAGCATAGTTCACCCCTGCGGCCATGCCGCGTCATGTTGGTTGTCTTGCGTCTTTGTGCCTGAGGATCAGGCGCGTTCGATCGTGCCAGGGCCCGCCGTAGACGATGATCTCGGAAGGCCTGCCGTACAGGTGGTGCAGTAGGAACGGGCCAGGGCCGAACGCGCCCGACTCTTCGCCAGGTAGCGCCGGATCAGTGCCCAGATAGATCCCGGCATGGTTCGGGTGAACGGTGCGGCCAACCTGCATGACGATCATGTCGCCACGCTGTGGGCGGTCGACACGCACGAAACCTGCAGCCTCGTAGTTCGCCTCGTACAGGCTGGCGTTCTCCGCACTCTCCCACCAACCATCGGTGCGCTGGAATGCTTCGAACTCAAGGCCCCACTCACGTTGATACCAGTCAGCGCAGACCTGCCAGCAGTCCCAGGCGCCGTGCACGAACGGGCGCTTGAGCAAAGGAGTACTGCCCGTTGGCGTGATCGTGCGCATGTCGCCCTCGGGCCACGACAGAATGTGCCAGGACAAGGCCGTGGCCTCGCACATGGCCAGGTCGTGCGGTGACGGTCTGCTGGTGGCGTCCGGGTGTGAGTGAACGATGCCGATCACTTCGCCAAAGTCTTCCGCCGCGGCGTAGTCCTCGGGATCGAGCCTGAACTCTTCGTTCGGATCCGTGGCGATGTTCCGGCACGGGTAATACTTCTGCGCTCGCCCGACGGCCAGCAGCAGGCCGCAGCACTCGCGCGGATATTCCGCCGCCGCGTGCGCCTGGATGGACGCAATGATGTGCTTGCGCATGGTCAGCTCCGGGCTATGAGGGAAACGGCAGGGAAGCCACCGAAACTGAGCTCGTTGTTCTCGCCAAAGCGCAACTTGCACGACGACAGACAGCCCTTGCACTGATCCAGAGCCGGGTCATCCGTGGAGCTGTCCTCGTCGTCGAACATGGCAGCGCCGGTGTAGCCGCAGTCCGGCCCCCGGTAACCATTGGTCATGGCCCAGTGGCAGAACGTTGTCATCTGCCGGCCGGGCAAACCGTGGTTATCGATCTCGCCCGGGGAGGACAGCTCCCAGACCACCGCCTCGCCGTCCTCGCTGGTTTTCTGGTCGATATACCAGATCTCCAGCGCCTCCTGGGTAGGGTCTGCGGTTGGGTTGCCCTCGGGGAAGTTGGCCGCATCGAGGTACTGGGCCAGGGTCTCGCGGACTGTGAGCTTGAACTTGAGCATGTCCTCGAAGGCCAGGCACAGCGCGGTGACGCGCCCGTTGACGTTGCCCGCGGCGAACGTGGGCCGAGAGGCGGCTCCGTCGCTGCTCGAGGAAATACCCTCAATCTGCACTGGCCAAGCCGCGTACTCCTGGCCCTGCCAGATAATCGACTTGGCGGGTAGATCATCCTCGGAGCCCTCGTAGGCCAGCAATTCCTCTGGCGTGTGCGGGATAGCGTGACCGTGGAAGCGAAGGTAATCGGCGCCGTACTCGGTCCCGTCGATTTCGAACAGGCGAATCTCGCCGCCGGGCTCCAGTTTCTGGATGTCCGTGATCAGTGCCATGGGCAGTTATCTCAGGGATGAAAGGTTTGCTGGAAAGTCGCGGTGATGGCGTAGACCTGGCCGCCGCGGTGCACAGGTTTGTAGCCGTTGCACTTGTAGAGGCCAAGCTCACCCAGGGGCGGCTCCCAGAGGAAGCCCTTCGCCCCTTTGTGTCGGTCGAGGAACGCCATGATGTCCTTGATGCGCCCCTTCAAACCGGTGAAGGTCACCGGCCAGGATTGCGAACGGTTGTTGAGGCCATCCTCGACCGACTGCTCGTAGCCATCGCCAAACTGCTTGGAGTGGACGCGCTGGGAAATATCGCCCTCCGCGCCCTTCTCCGTCGCCCAGGTGAATCGTTCGATAGCCATCATCGCCCCTTAATTGCGTTGTTGATGACGCCGCCCTGGCGCATGTCCCTGCTCCGCAGTTCCTGGTACTTCTGCTCTACGAACGTCGCCAGCTCCTTGCCGAACAGGTCATAGCCGGGAGCATCAGCCGAGGACGAGGCGTTGCCCTCGCCATCGATGTGCACCTCGACATTGATCTGCGTTCCGCCAGCCCCACCGCCGCCCATGGCCATAACCCCCAGCTTGCCGCTCGACGTCCGGGTCAGGGGCATGATTGCTTCCTCACCAGCCTCACCCATGACTCCGGTTTTGCCATTGGCCATACCGAACGCCGTTGGCTTGCTGACGATGGAGTTCGTGAACGCACCGCCGTCGGCGAACATCTGCACATCGCCCGACCACGCGCCGCCCTTGGCTTGCGGGAAGTAGGTGTTGGAGTAGCCGGCCGAGGACGCGCCCAAGTTTGAGGAGGTAGCACCGGCAGAGCCGGCAGCCATTCCGTTGCCACCTCCAGCAGCACTGCCGCCGAGATAGCTCGCCGCCGCACCAACCAGACTGCCCAGCAGCGCCGAACTGGCCTGACGGGTAGCTATACGCGCCATGTCGGCCAGGATCGATTTGGCGAAGTCCGAGAACGACGCCTTACCGGTCATGGCAAAGTTGACGATGGAATCCTCCATGGAACTGAAGGCGTTGCCGAACAGGCTTTTGGTTTGCCCGGCGATGTTGCGCGCCGAATCCAGGTAGTTATCCCAGGCTGCCGTTGCGCCCTTCGTCCAATCGCCCTGGGCATTTTCCACATCCGCATAGTTCTGCCGGATCTGGTCGGTGGCGGCCTTGTTCGCGTCTGCGAGAGCCTGCGATTTGCGCTTAAACTCTTCCTCCGACATGTTCCGCGACGGGTCGGATTTCTGGTTGGCAAGCTCCAGCGACTGCTGAGCAAACCGGTCCTGCTGGCTGTTCAGTTCGCCGCTGAGCGCGTTCTGTCGATCGCCCTGCCCAACGCCGAGCACTGCGCGCTGGCCTGCCAATTCCAAAGCCCGCTGCTGCTGCCCCAGCGCCTGCACGTACGTGCTGATCGCTCGCTCCTGCTTTGCCAGGCGCCCGGTTTCGTTGGTGGCGAGCACTTCAAGCTGGCTGTCGGCATCCTTCTGCGCCTTGACCATTCCTGCGCGCGCGTCGGCGATCTTCTGGTCGAGCTGAATGCTCTGCGCCGCCGAGGTGCTCTTCTTGGCCTTGGATGCTTCCAGGGCCGAGATCTCGGCCTCGTAGGCCGCCGTGACCTGATCAAGCTCGTTGCCGATCAAGGCCTGACGACGTAGAAGATAGTCTTCCTCGGACAGCAGGCCGGCTTTCTGCGCCGCTTCCAGCTCCTTCTGGTAGTTTTTGTAGGTGTCGGTGATCGCCGCCAGGTTGTTCTTGGCGTTGTTGAAGCCGGTCAGATCGACCTGGGTACCAGCGGCTTTCGGGTCCTTGAACTTGTCGTTGATGTTGGCGATGTTTTTATCGACCGTAGCCTGGGCCAGGCGCGGATCGTTCGGCGCTACCTTGCGGATATCGTCGAGTTGTTTTTTGTAGTCCTTGAGTGCGTCGGCCCGCTTCTGTTCATTCGTCCACGAGGACTTGGTGAGCGCGTCAACCTTTTGCATCGAGGTGATCGCGGCTTGTTGGGCTTTTGCCTGATCGCCTTCCAGCTTTGCAATTTCAGCCTGTGCCGCCTTCTGGTCCTCAAGCATATTCAAGCTGTTTTGATAGAGATCAATCATCTCCTGCTTGTTTTGGAACAGACCAACGTCGCCGGACTGCGCGCTTGCCAGGTCTCGGCGGGCCTGTTCGATATCGGCGCTGATGTCCGGGCGGCCGATGTTCTTGAGGCTGTCAGCAGCGCGTGCGACCGCGTTGTAGCCTTTCTCCCAGAAGCTCAGGTTCTCCAAAATCTTCGGCGTGCGCTCGTTGATCGCGTCAGCGTAAGACTCGGTCGCAAGCTTTACGGCGCCAGCATGGTCGCGCTGCTCTTCCAGCGCGGCGATCTGCGAGAACACCGAAGCCGTCAGATAGTGATACTGCTCATTCAGGGCAGCCGAAGCCTTAACTGGGTCGTCGGCAAGCTTCACGAACTCGGCGACTGTCTCGCTGACGGCTTTACCGGTCGCCTCCTGCATCGAAACGGCGGCCTGGGTGATGCCCGCAAAACTCTCGCCGGCGATCTTGCCGTTATCCGCCAGCATCGCCAGTACCGCAGCGGCCTGGCCTGTGGTGCCCACGGTCGCGCTGACTTGGCGCGCCATGTCGCCCAACTGCCCAGCGCTAACCCCTGCATAGTTGCCGGTAAGGATGAGCGACTTGTTGTAGCTGTCCTGCTCTTCGCTGCCTTTGTGGTAGGCATATGCCAGGCTGCCCACGGCTGCTGTCGCAAGCGCTAGAGGCGCCAGGATGGCGAGCAAGCCCGCAGCACCTGCACCAGCGCCGGCGCCCAACTGAGCCACGGCTCGAACACCACTCCCCCAGTCACCCGACGACAGCGCGTTACCAAGCTGTACGACGTTTTCCTGAGCCTGGCGGGTGCCGAGGCGCAGCTTGTCGAAGCCGGTGGTGGTCTTTTCGAGCTTTCCGTAATCCTTGTCGATCTTGGCCAGGGCGCTGTTGTACTGGTCCTGGCTGATTCGACCCTCGTCGAGATGCTTGCCCAGTTGCTCGACCTGCGTGTCCAGCTTAGCCAGCGCGGCACGGGCAGGGTCAATAGCCCCCAGCAGGCTGTTGAGGGCCTTCTGCTCGTCCATAGCGGACTTGGCCAAGGCCACCTGCTGCTTGTCGAGCTGTGCCGAGATCTTCGCCGCCTCGGCCTCGCCATAGGCGCCAGTCTTGGTCAGCTTGGCGAGAGCGTCACGCTGCTTTGCCAAGTCCTGGGTGGTTTTGGCGCTGGTGGATAGCGACTTTTCCAGCGCCTGCATTTCGTTCATCAGCGAAACGGCGGACTGCTCGGCCCGGCCGCCGGCCTTCGCCATTTCATCCAGACTCGTTTTCGCCTGGATTGCATCGGCCGAGTCGATCTTGACGCCGAGTTCTGCAATGTTCATCGACTCACCTTGAATAAGTGCCCGCGGTTACGGGCTGTTTTCCCTCTCCTCCGCCATGACGCGCAGGGCCTCGCCTTCCAGCACCTGGAGGTCTGGGAAGATTTCAGCGAGTTTCTTTTTCTTGATGCCGAGGAAGCCGGCCACGTCGCGGATGCAGCTGTAGTCGAGACCGATCGCGCCGCCGGCGCCTGCTCGCCACTGGGTGGACATTCGGTTGAATAGGAGGAAGGCAGGCCAATTGCAGGGCCAGACCTCCACGTCTTCAACCAGATCGCCAGGGGCAAGGCCGAACATGCCGATAATCGTGTCGGGCACGCTCGGCGAGTACATCGCGCGGGCGGCGTCAGTCAGTTTCCCAGGCGGGCCTGGCTGTATGCGCCTTCGTAGGCCTTAACGACCGCCTCGGCGGCACCCTGGCAGGACTTCACGAATGCGACGATGTTGTCGTCGTTGTATTCGTCGTCGAAACCCCAGCCGATTACCAGGTCCTTGATTTGCTGGGTTTGCTGCTCGGTGTCCACGGCAACCACTTCCGACCAAGAAGGCTTGTCGCCCAGCGCGGCCCGCGCCTTGTTCCGCGCCTCGTTCCATTCATCGAACAGAGCGGCAAGCTCGGTGCGATCCCGGTACTTGAAAGTGAACTCGACCTTCTCGGGTTCGCTGCCGACGATCGGGATCAGCACGGGCGCATTGAACGTAGCCTTTTGCGCGATACGGATCTTAGCCATGGGTTACACCGCCGCAGTCAGGTAGCGGGTCGGCTCGGCCTGCAACGCCAAGCTGACGGTGCGGGTCAGCAGGTTGTTGCGGGACACCGCTGGCTGTTTGGAAAACGACGTGTAGGTGCCGTACAGCAGGGTGTCGTTACCAGGCAGGTTCAGGCGCGCCGCTTCGATCTGCTTGCCGGCGTCCGCCTTCAGCAGCACTCCGTTGAACGCCTGGGCCGGGTCATCGGCGATGGTGAGCACCATACTTGCCGCTGATTTGTCGGTGGGGATCTGCTTGCCTTGGTCATCCTCGAGGAACACCACATCAAGGTAGTTCTGTTCGCCGCCGGAGAAGGCCACGTCGGAGATTTGCGGGATCTGCACCCAGGTCAGCACCTTGCGCATCGTGCCAGCGCCGCCAGCGACCGGATAGACCTGCGTGTCGGAAGTGTCGATGCCTTCCAGGGTAATCGCCGTTGCCGTCGCTGCCTTCACGCGAACCACCTTGCTATCGAGCTTGCTCCAGCCAGACGTCAGCAGAACAATATCGCCGGCAGCGATGGTGCCACCTACAACGGTGGCCACCGCCTCGCTCGCGTTGCTGATGGTGGGGAACGCCAGTGCAGCGGCGTAGGTTGCGGCGTGCTGGAAGGTGCCACCGTTCGGGAGTTTGTAGCCCATGGGGTATTTCCTCTTTTCAGATATGAAAAACCCGCTCGGTGGCGGGTTCTCGGGTTGCCCAATGGGCGTTGTTTTAAGGCTCGCAATGGAGCTCTGATGCAATAGATTGAATGTGCGCCCTTGAACGAGTATTTAGATGGGGCCTTCTAACCAGATCAAGGATGAGTAATGTTCAAATTTTTCTCTGTCGCTGTAGCAGTTTGTATCCTTAGCGGTTGTGCGACTGCGCCGCCCGCACCTACTCGACTTGCTTCCCAGAACCCGGACATAGTGCTTGGCACCTCTCAAAATGGATGGCCCACCTTGCAGGAAATGCGCTTTAGAGATGCCAATAAGGTATCAGTAGATCAAATCCAGTTTTGCATGGTTCAGCAGATAACAAATGACTCGATATCGCCCGTGAGCGATCTCTCGAAGCAACGAGTGGTTATGCCAGGCACGGGCAGCTATTACATAACAGTGATGGGCACCAGCCTGAGATCACTGACGAAGTACACGCTCGTCGCAAGCAGCAAAGGAACTGGGGTTGAATATGCATTCCGCAATATTTTGGTTAACTCCGGATACGGTTACAACGAACTAAACGCGGCAGACGAGGCGACTATGCATGTCGAAGCGCTACACAAATCGCTCGAATCAGTCGCCGCCAAAATGTCCAATTGTCTAGCCGAATGAAACCGGGCTTATGCGGCAACATCGGATCTATATGAGAACGAAACAGAGACGGTGTAGGCAGAGTCGCCTGTGATGCCAGGGCCTGGGTCAACTGGCGACATGGTCACCACGGTGACCGCACCCTTCGTGTCCCTGGCGTATAGCGGGAACAGGTCAACCAGTTCTGTGGTGATTGGGTTGGTCTTGATCTTGCCGGTGCCCGCCGGTGCGATGATGCTGACCTGAAACACGCCGGTGAACAGCCGGTGATCACCGCCGAGTGTGTTGCTCGTGGTGTCGCCCGGGATAGTGAAGGCCCGCAGATAAGTCTCACCCTCCGCTGGCGCGTAGGCCGTGTTCTCGAAAACGATCTTGAGCTTGTCCGACCTGGCAGCGTTCCAGGCGATGAGCTTGGCCTCGTAGATCGAAGCGATGATTGCGTGACTCATACCTGGTTGTTCCTGATGGCCTCCAGCACGATCTGCTGAAAGCGAGCCACGGTGACCCGAACCATGCCGCCGGGGGCCTGAGTGGAATGGCCGAACTCCAACGGGATCGCATAGGGCAAGTTGTTAACGATGAAAGCTGTCTGCCCAGCCTTGAATTCAATGGCGCCCGCGACAAGCCTTGCGGTTGCCTCGGTCCCTGTCGGGTCTGGGTGAATGCGGAAGCTGTTGTCGACAGAGCCGATGGAGAAATTCCAGTTCGCCCGAAAGCGACCGCCAACATAGTCCCGACCAGCCACCAAGCCATTCACGCTGAAGTTCTGGTCGCGCTCGGTCTTCGTTAGCGGTTTGGCATATTTCACGCCGCGCTTGAGGTTGCCCGCCTTCGTGAAGTTCGATTCGTCCAGGTTGATGAGCGTATTGCGCACTGCAACCTTGAAGTCGTAGTCGTCGGCTGCGCGGGAATTGGCGTCGCGATGAGCAACGTTGGCCGCCCATATTTCAGGATTCCCCACCGGTGACATGCGGATGATGCTGCTACCAATCTCGATGATGATCTCGCGCAGGCTCGCGTCAATTGCTTCACTGGCCTGGGCGGCGAACTCGGCCAGGCTGAGCGCAAAACTGCCGGACTGTCCGGCGCCTGCCCGGCTCACGACCGCACCTGCAACTCATAGAGGATCGGCGTACCGGCAGGGTTGACCTCTTTCAGCGGCGGCACGATTGACCAGGTACGACCCTGAGCAACCACTTTGTCGAGCAGGCCAGGTACCCACGTAAGCCCCTGCGCTGCAATCTTGAGCTTCTTGTCGCCCTGCTTGATGAGGCTGTTGTTCTGGAATTCTTGTCCGGTGAAGTCGAGTAGGATGCCTTGGGCGATCTGCTCGACGGTGGCACCTGGCGCTTCGCCGCCCGTCTCCGGGTCGTACTCGCCCGGCTCCGTCTTGCTGATGGTCACGGGCTGGCCGAACTCTTCGATCATCTCCAGAGCCATCACGGCCATTTCGTCGTAAAAGGCCATGATGGTCTCCATTACAGCTATGCGCGCACTGCGAACAGCCCGCGCTTTTGTAGGTAGTCGGCAAACTGCGTAGCACTCGGCCGGTCCGGCGCCGCCGGCAACAGTCGACCGCTGGTGTTGGAAATCGTGGCGTACTCGCGTGTTACCGCGCCTTCGACACGCTCCAGTGTTACTGCACCCTTGCGCTTCTCCACCGGGTCGATGTCGTCCTGATGGATCTCAGCGGCCAGAGCCATCTGCCCGTACTGGATCCTCGCCGGCAGGTAGTTGTCTGGCTTGATCTGGCAGTCCAGCTCAATACCCCGACGCGGCCAGGCCAGCGCCTGCTCGCTGCTCATCTTGCGGCCTTTCCAGGTCTTGCCATCCATCGCCAACGCGGCCCGGCGTAGCAGAGCTTCCTGCTCGGGGACGCCCGCCGGGATAACTGCGCCGAACTTCACGGCATACAGGGCCAGGTCCTCGGCGCTCGCGTAGCTTTCGGCGTCAGGCTTGCCGGTGCCGTCCTCGATGATGAGTGTCATGCGTCAACTCGCTGGAATTGTTTGTAGTTTGGCCGCCGGATCACCGACGCCCAGCAGTATTACTCCCTGGGCAGCTCAGCGACGAGCCTTTCCAGGGATTCTTTGGAGGCGTTTGCCCGATATTGGACCTTAGCCTCATCGAGCTTTGCTTTAAGCGCTGCGATTTCGTCGGCCTCATCAGCCGGGGGCGTGATGAAAGACTTCTTCAGCGCTTCAACCTCGCCATGCAGTGCGTCGACAGTCAAGGCCAGGCCATCACGTTCAGTGGTCAACTCATCAACCGAAGCATGGATGGTGCCCAGCACGTCAAACAAGCGCGACGCAAGGTCGCCGGACTCTGGACGATGGATTTCGCCAGCTTCCAGGCCGTCAACAAGGATCTGGATCGTTCCATGCTCAGCACGCAAAGCCGCGATCACCTTTTCCAGTTCGGCTTGGTTGCCCGCACCAACAATCTGCGCCCGCTTGGCTTCCTTCACCGACACGTCGATGCCGGCTGCTTCGTACGCATTGACCACGCTCGGCCAATCGCCAATCACCAGCACGCTGGTCACACCCGCTTCGGGCTTATCGAAGTGTTCCGGATTGCGGTAACGCTTCTCCGGGTCGAAGCCGCTCAGCTGGTTGCTGTAAGTCAGTTCCATGTGTTTCTCCAAGGCGGCCATTGCTGACCGCGCGTTGAGTTTGAGGCTTAACCGCCAGTAACAGGAGGCGTTGCGGTCAGCGTAATCATCACGCCGGCGGTGACCTTGTTGCTGCCCGCGTGCTTGACCCAGTTGGCAGCGGAGCCGACGGCAGCCAGGGTTGGGTTGGAGCCACCAGTAGTGGCTTTCCAGCTGTAGCCAAGCACGTCGATGTTCACAGTGCCTTCAGCGCGATAGCCGATGCTCAGGTTTTCTTCGTCGTTCACTTCGTAGGAACGGAAGCCCGGAGCCTGAGATTCAGTGATGGTTACCGCGTTTGGCAGCAAGCCAAAGATCACGTCGGCCGGCGCGGTGTCGGTCACCAATACGGGCTTACCCAAGGTGCCCGGCAGGCCGCCGTAGATCACAACACCAGCTTCTTCGTAGATCTTGTTCGTGATGGCTTGGTCGACGATGTCGAAGTAAGCGCTGGAGTGCATGACCCACAGAGCGATCCGGCCGAACTTGTCGCCGAACTTGCGCATGCCGCGGGTCAGCGTCTTCTTGCCGTCGGTTTCGATGTTGGCCGAAACCACCATGTCAGCGTTGGAGCCGATGGCGGCACGAAGGCCAGCAGTTGCGTACTGGATGAATCCTTCCAGGGTCGCGTCAGCAACGTCGGCACCAACGATCTGGGAGAACTCCTCGACCGGACGACCGCGGCGCTTGAACGCCTCTTCAGTGGTCTGGTACGGGCCGTACTTCCAGGGAGCCTTGACGCCGACAGCTTCGCCGGCGCTGATCTTCTTGGCAGTAACCTTGCCTTCTGAGTTGACGTCGCGGTGTTCCAGCGAACCGTTCAGCTTGTAGAGCGCACGCTTGCGGAAGTCACCTTCGATCAGCTCGTTGTCGAGCACCATCGCGCCATTGGAGGATGCATTGAACACATCCAGGTTGTCCTGGACACGCTCCAGGTATGCAGTTTGTGCCTCATCGTTATAGATGATCAGGTCGCTGTTGACAGTTGTAACCATGGGTCTTTCCCCTTACTTGGGCAATGCGAGGTATGCGGTTTGGCCGTGCTTGCGCTGGAAATCGCGCTTCTGCTCGGAGGTCATTTCGGAGCGCTTGAATGCAGCCTTGCCGCCACCCCCGCCCGGGGCAAATGTCCCTGAAGCCCTTGGCCACAGGTGAGGTGCGCTTTCGCGCAGAGATTCCGCCCATTCGAGCGGAGTCAAAGGGGTCTTGCCGTCTTTACCGAGGATGACCTGGCCGGATTCATCAACGGCGACTGCATCACCATCTTCGTTAAGGGTGAACACGCCTTTGGCGCGCAGGATGATGTCGTCTGTGGCTTCGGGGAGCGCACCAGCCTTCAGTGCTGCACCGCGCACCGAGTCGCCCAGGACTTTGCCCTGGAACTTGGCCGCGAAAGATTCAGCCTTCTCGGCGCGCTCACTGATGGCCTTCAACTGCTTGTCGTAGTCGCCGCGCAGGCGCTCGGTGCGGCGATTGAAGACTTCGTCGACCTTGCCCTCGGTCAGCAGCTTGGTTTCTTCGTCCTGGCCAGCACGACTGAGCAGGCCTTTGACTGCGTCGATGTCGATGCCCTCAAACTGGGTTTCGAACTGGGTCAGCTTGCCGGAGGTTTCCTTCAGCTTGCCCAGCAGTTCCGAGTTCTTGGTTTTCAAGCCGGAAACGGATGCTTCAACGGCAGTCGCGATAGCGGCCTTAATTGCCGGGTTTTCCAGGTCGATTTCGTTTTCTTCTGCCACGTTGATGCACCCCTTGGGTCGGAATGGCCTGCCTCGCAGGCATAAAAAAGCCCCGATCAATGTCGGGGCTTAAAAAATTAACTGAATAGTGATTTAGGCGGATTGTCGCGCTCAAGCTTCAACTGCTTTAGCTTCTCTGAAATGTCTACATTCCAAGATTTCAAAGTCGTCGTGATGATCATCTTAGTACCTGAGAAATCACCATCGAAGGTTTCAAGAAAGTCCTTAACCTCTCCAGAAGCTATCCAGACTTGCGTGTTCTCACCGTAGTTTAGATTGACGGGAAAACCCTTTCCTTCCGGCCCGCAAGAGAACCCTTTCCATCGTATTGTGCCGTCGCTACAAAGAATTTTTGCTCCAGTAAGCCTTGCGGGTCTATTGCCAACAGAAACCACTTCGACAGCCAAGCTGTTTGATCTATTGATTTCCGCACCGCTGGGGAGTTGCCTAACCTCAGGTGAAAGCTCTATCCGCTCTGAATTGTCCCGACGCTGTTTCTCTGCAAGAGCAATTGCGGTAACAACTGCAGCTAGAGCTCCAAACCCCGAAAACCATTCACCAACAGATCCGAGATTGAGAACATATCGGTCGGCCGTGTTCGGATTCACTTGAATCCCAGCAAGAAAGCCTGCCGACACTCCACCAGCTACACAAAACACACTCAAAAACGCTACCCATCCCTTCGCCATATCAAGCCTCCAAATATCAAGCGAAGCTTTATAGCAATCCGGCCCTTTCAAATGCCAGCGGTTCCAAGCTTTTCATCTGCACCAGAGTCAACGGCGCAAAGTTGCGATCAAGCTGCAGCTCAGTGAAGCGCTCGATGGTCAGGCCGCCCTCGCGGAACAGCTTGGCTCGGACTGGGCCGATGGCGACGTCCTGAAACGTAGCCGGCTGTTGCTGGAGCCAGTTGTAGTAATCGAGGTCTGCATTCACCTGCTGTCCGCCATTAGCACCCACCGAGGCACGCGTTGCGCCCTTGGCGAACATCTCGCTGAGCCTGGTCAGAAGGATGAAGGTGGTGCGGCAGTTCGGGTGAAAAGGTGGCCGTGGCCCCGCGTCCACCGGAAACCTGCGCTTGTCCATCGACCGGCATTGCTGACTGGTCTTGCTGTCCAGGGTGGCCACCATCTCGACTTCGGAAACGATGTCGGTATTGGCCTTGGCCACCTCCATCCGCGCCTGGGACGACACATGCTGAATAGCCGTGTGCACGACCGTGCTGGCGTTGCGGTTGGTGGTAGCGAGAATGCCGTCTTTGTAGCCTGCCGCCTTGGTACCGCGAATGTTGCGGATGATCTGGAAGTTCGTCTGCCCTTCGAAGAAGCCCTGCCGGATGGTGCCGGTAACGCGCTCACGCTCTGCACCGGTCCAACCCTTGATAAAGGCCTTCAACAGCTTACCGCCACCGGTACCTCGCACGCTGAGCGGATTCGTTAGTACTGCGGTACGGATTGCAGCCGCCGTTGGCGCGACCACATCCAGCGACACGCCAACCGGCGCCGACCTGGCAAGACTGGTCGCCTCAAATTCGGCCTCGTAGTTGGCGATGTCCACCAGGTCCAGGTTCAACTGCGCGCTGTATCGGTCGAAGATACCCAGCAACAGGCTGTCGACCTCCTTCAGCATCTCTTCCAGGCGCTTCGTGTTGTACTCGGTCAGGTCTGACTGGGTGAGCCGGTCACGGATCGAACGATCAATCTCCTTGAGAAAGGGGGCAAACTTGCCCACCTCCCCCGCCTTGAGCTTTTCGAGGAAGACCGCGTGCCGGATCGTGGCGTCAAGGATTGCTTGGTTTGCCGCCATTTGGTTTGTCCTCATCGTCCAGGCCTAGACCGTCGCCCTGCTCCTGCAATTCGCCGTCGATCTGCAGGTCTGTACGCTCAGGCGCAATCAGGCCCTGCTTGCGCAGGTAGGCCCGAAGGTCTGCCTTGGCGAAGCCGCCTTGCTGCCACAAGCCAACCAATGCCGTGATCATCTGCGGATCAGCCGTGAGTTCGACAAACTCCTGATTCACCTGGTAGGCGACCTTCTTGTCAGCAATGCCCATGTAGGCGCAGCACCACATGATTGCCCGGGTGTAGGCCTCGCTCACGTTCGCCACGCACCCGGCCAGCACCGAAGTGGATGCCGACTGATCGCCACGGGACTCCGTTGCGGTCTTGGCGGCCAGTGATGCCACCACCATCCGGGCGCCCAGCTCAATCATCATCTGGTTTTTGTCGTTCATGGCCTCCTTGACCAGTGTGTTCGGTGCAGGCTGCGCGTAGCCGAATGCACCACCCGCCGGCAGCATCATGGGAGCCCTGGAGCCAACATAAACGCCGTTCTTCTCCATCCAGTCGCGCCACTGCTCATCAAGGCCGCTGATCCACGGCTGAGCCTGACCACACCAGAAGACGCTGTCTTCGTAGTCGGCACTGTTCCGGTAATGGCCCAGGTTGATCATGGCGATGTCGTACAGCGGCGACTCGTCGATGCTTGGGTCGTTGTTCTGCGCGCCGACGAAAGTGAACGGGATCTCCTTCAGACGCCCGGTGACGCCTTCCGGCCTGAACTCTTCGATGACCGCCAGCGGCCCACCACCTTTCGGACCGGACCGGCGCCAAACACGACAAACAAACCCGTCATCCTCAAGCGCCAGTTCCCGGTACTGCTCAGCCGTCTTGTAGCCGAAGCCATCAGGGATTTCCGGAGACTCGCGCAGCACTACCAGGGTAAGCATGCTGTGACCGTTCACCATGCCCGTGCGCCAGTTGATGATGTCTTCAGCGCAGTAGGAAAGGATCACCGAGTGCCCGCCGACGCCATTGTCCTGGTGGTAGTCGACGTACAGGCCATGCCGCCCGGCCTCAAGCACCTTCTCCAGAGTGCCCTGCGAGTGCTGGTAGATGCTCACGCCCGAGCCATTGGCGTTGTCCTGCAGGTACTCCAGCTTCTTGGGCACCGTCAAAGTTGGGTCTTTGTGGAAGGCCAGGCCGAGCAACCCGTTACGGGTATGCCCGGTGGCATTCTTGAATACCGCACGTTCGCGATAGGCCTTGTTCCTGTCTACGTTCTCAGGCGAATTGTCGTGTGTGTTGATGTACGGCAGTCGGTCGACAACCCGGTGCTGGCCGGCGCAGACGTCGCGAACGGTTGCCCAGCGGTCCAGCACTGCTGTGTATTCCGCCCGCTTGAAGGAGACGTCGTTGCTCATCGGGCGTATCCCATTTTGATAGCGGTGACCGGTTTGATGATCGGGTACTCGCGGTGGATGAAGTAGCCGCCGGCGTCGTTCGCGTGATCGATACCGGCGGTTTTGTCTGGCTCCCCGTTCGCGCCCCACACCTGCTGCTCCAGTCCATCGGCATAGGTCGGGCAGGTGAACGGGTTGACCAGGTAGCGGCGCTCGCCCTGCGAATTGCAGAAGACAGCGTTCATTGCGTTGATTCGGTCCTTCACAGGCGGGTTTGCCGCTGGAGCGATGACCGCGAACCCGGCCTGTTTGAGCATGGCAAGGTCCGTGATGCTGGCGTTCACAGACTTGCGTGAGTCACCCGAGGCGTCAGGGTAAATCCTGATTTCGCAGGTCTTTTTGAAGTCGTTGCCGTCGTGCTGCCAGTACCGCTCTTTGATGCGACGGATCATGTCAGGCGTGTCGTAGCCATCGATCAGCTCATCCACTGCCCTGGGCAGCCCCTGGTCACGCTTGACGTGTGTGATCGCCGCCATCTTGCCGACGTTGAAGTCCATCCCGATAAACAACGGCTCGCCGGGCTGCACTGTGTCGAAACATTGATTCAGCTTGCGGTCATATGCCGTGTAGATCGTCCCGGACGTCAGGTTGACGAACTGGCCTTTGAGGTACGCCATGATCAGTTGTGGCGGATACGACTCCATCAGGGAGGCGATATAGTCATCCGGCAGGTTCAGCTCGTTATCGAACGTGCTGGCCTGCACCAAGCCGTACATCTCTTTCAGTGACGGCTTATCACGCAGCTGTTTCACGAACTGCAGGAAGACGAACTTGAAGCCTTCCGGTGTAGTTGTGACGTCCACCCCGTTCTTCAGCCCGGGCAGGTTGTAGCGCATCCGGGCGATGATCTTGCGCCAGGCCTGCTGTGCCTTGACGGCAGTCAGCACGTCCAACTCATCCACCAGGGCATGACCGATCTTGAAGCCGACAATGGTCTGCGGCTTCTCCATCGACCGACAAATCACAGTGCCGCGATACTGCCGGCCGCTGTAGATGTGAACCTCGTGGTTCGCCTGGTTGATCTTGGTCTTCAGCCCCCAGTCGTAAGCCACCTCATCCATGGTCGGATAGAAGATGTCCCGGATCTGCGGGTAAGTCGGCGCGAAGTAGCCAGCGTTGACGCCGGGCCACTCCATGAAGTGCTTGCTCAGTGCCGAGCATCCCACCCAGGTCTTGCCCGACCCGAACCCAGCAACGAATGCACGAAACTTGTGGGGCAGTGTGAGGAACTGAGCCTGCGGAACGTTAAGGCTCGGCATTCGGCTTCCTCGCATCCACCACGTCGACCTGGATACGGGTCGGGATCACCGGTTCGTCGCCCGCCTCTTCCTTCCTGGCCCGGTTGACGTAGATGTCGCCGGTTTCTTTCGCCGCCTGTTCGAGGATCTGCATCGCCAAGCCGATGTTCTTCATCGTCTCGGCCTTCTCTACAAAGCGGTTCATGGCGCGGAGGCGGAAGGCGCGGTTGGCGATCGGGATGTCAGCTGTCTCTTCACGGAACCGCTTACGGGTGTCGTGGAAAAGGGTCACCCACTTCTTTGCCAGGTCTCGGCCGGCGCGCTTGGTCGGGTCTTGCGCCTCGCACTGCTGACGGGTCACCTCAATGCCGAATTCCTCTCGGACAGCCGCTGCAACCTGGGAAGGTGTGTCGAAGCACGCCAAGGCCTGAACCATGAAGCCTTTCACCTCACTGTTCAGGGCTGCCATAGGGTAAATTCCGTCTTAGGTCTGTCAGGGGTCAGGCCGATCTGAGCAGACAGGTTCCGCAGGCCCTCGATATGTTCAATTTCCCCACCTCAGCAGGATTGTGTGCAGCATCAGATGTGCGCCCACGACTTGCGGCGAACCACATCAAGGGCCGTTCTCTTATGGATGCCGTAGCGCTCAGCAAGAGTTTCAACATCAACGCCTGATGTTGAGTGAAGCGCTCGCATTTCCAGCACCTCACCCTCTTTCAGTTTGGCTTGTCCGTTAGATTCGCCCTTTGCCGTCTGCAACCCATGCTTATAGGAATGGTGTTGATTGTCCGAAGACGTAACCCATTCCAAGTTGAAGACGGCTGCGTTTCCCCTGTCGGCGTCAATATGATTAACCTCAGCGCCATGAAACGGCGGCTCACCCAGAAATGCGATCGCTACGAGCCGATGAACAAGCTCAGTGCGTTTGCCTCCCGGGTAGCAGAGATCGACACTCAGGTATGGTCGAGCCTTACTGCGGCCAGGTGTCTTTAAGATTGTGCCTGCCTTCGCGCACGTCCTGGTCGTGAGGCGCTTGATTCGACCCAGGTTGCTTACCGCGTAGTCCGGGTAGTTTTGAATCGTCTTCCACTGCTCTTCCACTACACAGCCCTCATCAAGCAGGTACCGCAAGCACTCGCTATAGAGGCCCGGTTAACGGATGGTGTTTTTTTGGCCGCTTCGACCATTCGGGCAACATCGCTATCTGGCGCGCCAACGCCATATCGCTCAACGATGGCAACGAACTCGTTGACGTCGTGGCCGCGCATCTCAAGCTTGGCCGCGCCTTCCTTTGTGAAGGCTGGCTGGCCGTACTTATCGTTGGCGTGAGCGATGTGATAGAGCTCATGCTCAACCAAGGCGCAGAAGTCGGTGTCACTGCACTGGGCGCAGTAGTCAGCAGCCAAGGTGATGATGAAGGCCGGCACATCGCCGAACCAATCCCGCATCTGTTGCTCCATCCGGGCCTTCTGCCAACCACCGGCGCGGAACGCTACTTGCTCGGCCTGGCCAAGGACTGTCCTACCTTGTTTCTCGAAGCCCGACGACGCCCACATGACCCGGATGTCTGCATCCAGTAGGTGGGCATGGTCTTCGTTGTGAATGCTGCCGGCGTCAGCAAGTATTTCGGCCTGGAGCCATTCCCACACCTCAGGGGCTGGAGTCAGGCGCATACCGAAGTCGGAAAGCTCAGACAGCTCCAGCAGTGATGCCGGCGGCACTGGTCGGTTCACGCGCCCTCCTTGGAGACTATGCACCACTGACACTCAAAACGATGAAACCGGTCTATTGAGCCACCTTCTAACGTCGGGCACACTCCCGCGGACTCATCGCCAAAAAAAGGAATTTACGATGCCGTTTTCACCGAATGAAAGAACTGCTTTGCTCGCCCTCAAGGGTGTAGGTCCAACCGTGATTGCTCGGCTTGAGCAGATGGGCATCGAATCGTTCGCTGAACTCCGAAGATCGGATGTTGGTGACATCCTGACTCAAGCATCCGCAGCATTAGGTTCAACATGCTGGAAGAATAGCCCTCAAGCCCGTGGAGCTATCACTGCTGCAGTCGAGCTTGCTAAGAACTCCACGGAGCAGAACCTGGCTCGGTAGACGCGCTCGATTGCCTCCCAGTCGAGTTGCGTAGTTGTCATGGAGACTCCGTTACCATCTGGTGTGTCTGTGCATGTGCGTGACCGTGGAGCAAGCTGACGATCAGGCCCTGAGGTAATCCTGCTGACTTCGCAGCATCCACCGCCTCAACAATGGCCTTGTCGAGGCGACCTACGGCAGCGTTGATGTCCTGGCTCAGCGGTAGCGCGTGACGCAGGCGTGTGACTTTATGCATCGGCTATCTCCGCGCCACGATTTGGCGCATTCGAAAACGTGGCGCGGATGAGCCGGGTATACTCAGCTGACTTTGATTTTTTCGAGACTTCGAACCCATGCACGGAAGCCTGTATCTCTCTGCGCTACTTCTCGCTGGCCCAGCACTCGCTTCAGAGCCATCCCGCTACAGCTACGACGAAGCTCCTACTGACGGCTACATGTATGCCGTTAGGTATCAGCAAGCCAAACTGGCTTGTGAATCGCTGCCTGATGACCTTGAGGCTGACTATGCGAAAGCGATGCGCCTTACCAAGGAAGCAAGCCCCGAATTTGAAAAAACCTACGCCAAAGGCTTGGCGGCAAACCTTAAGTGGCGCAAGCCCGCAACGCCTGAAGACCGACAGGTAGAGTGTGACCAAAGTCAGCATGCACTGCGCGTGACGGTAAGCCTTGCCCGGCAGTGGTTTCCAGGGGGCTGGTAGGCCCTCGCATTACTTGCTCCGGCGTTCGACACCACCAGGTGCCTTGTCGCAGTGCAGGCAGTGCTCGCAGTTCAGCGTCCGACAAAGCCAGGCTTTAACCGGCTGCCAGTACGTGACCATGAAGATGTGGCGAGCACCAGCCAGGGCTAGGGCGACATGCAGTGTCAGGCCCGCGGTGGTCGGGCCGAAGAAGATGTTCTGGCTACGCACCATCACGACAAAACCGGTAATGGCGATCGTCGAGTAGATCAGCTTCCCGAGGATGCCGTCCCTCACCTTCCCGCTCAGTACGCACCAGGTGGCCCACAGCGCGATAAGGCCGCAGGCGATGGAGTTAATCAGTTCAAGATTCATGGTGGATTGCCTCCCCCGAACCGCTGGCGAATAAGCGCCCAGAGGTCAGCGGCTTTGATGGCTCGATTAATTGCTGCCAGGAGCGAGCCGCCGAACGTGCCCAGCAAGAACCCAATGCCGGCCACGATCTTTGGCTCAGTGACATTTAGGTAGGCGCTGACCATGCTCGTCAGGTACAGCGAGCAGGCAACACCGGTGATCAAGAACACCATCCAGGCGCGCCAGTCGGACAAGTCGTCCTTGTGCCACCAGCTCGCAACAACGGCCCCAATCAGGCCCGCAATCAACAATTCGAACCTGTCGATCTTGTCGAGCAGGCGCTGTAGATACTCCATGCGCTCGACTCCGTGGGGCATGTTTGGGAATTGAATCGGCTCACACAGCACTCCCAGCTCGGAGCAATGGGTGTGGTGGGGCCGAAAACGGAAAGGCCCCAAACAATGTCGGGGCCCTGAATAGGTGCGCGTCTTTCCGTGCTGTCTGCCAAAAACAATCACAGCGTCGACGCCCTAATGCATCGATCTCGCCAGTCTTGTCTCGCGCCACCCCGGAAGCACAACGAGGTCAGGATGCACGGGCGGCCGGTGTTATTTCCGTACGTCGCACTACCGGCTATCGACGTCCAGGCCTCCCGAAGGCTGTCCTGGCTACAGGTAAAACTGGGCGTAAAAAAGCCCCGCACTTGGCGAGGCCTTGGACGATTTAAAACACGTTGTTCCAAGTCCAACTGCCGTAAGTCGGAAGGTCACCCGTACCGTGATCAGGATAGAAGAGCGGGCGACGGGGCTTGACCGTTGGCACATAGCCGAAACGCGCCCACACCGGAAGCTCTTTCACAATCGACATCCGGCCGTTGGCCTGGACGCGCAGGGCAAGGTCGGGGTTGCCACTAGTTTTGCTATTCCAAATTGCGACGCCCTTATCGGTGTAGATCACCAGATTACCATCGCCCTGCATAACGCAGCTCGTACCACCTTTGTTATGGGAATAGCTTGCCCAGACGACGCTGCTGTTTGGACCATAAACGACCAGGTTACCGTCGCCCTGAAACACCAAAGCTACATTCCCGACGCCGTAAAACTTGCCAGGCACCAATGAAGTGCCAGGCGGAATTACAATCGAGGGCTGATCATACAAGATTGGTAGCGCTGCGTTGTTTACCCACAACGGCACGGCATCCACCAGCACAACGTTACCGTCGTTTTGAAGCTGGAGATAAATTCGATCCGGCGCTCCGACCTCACTACCTAGCGGAACACCAATTGTGGTGGCTACGGTGCGCTTCCTGATCTGGTCCATCATGAACGCAGCGCCTTGGGTGTAGAAGCAGTTACCGAGGTCCGAGTTTGGGTTGCGATCTTGATATGTGTACGGTGTGTTGTAATCAAGCACCCATGCTACGGCGCCATGGTCGAAAAGTGCCAAGTTCATGTCGTCTTGAAGGATCAACTTGTAGCGTTTGTCCGGAGACTCCAAATACTGCCCCTGGTGCATCATCGTCCGAGGCGGAAGCACAGAGCTACCGTTGTTGCTGAACGGGGTGACGGAAAAAGCCATTTTTTCACCTATTGAGTCGAATGATTAGTCGCGGAGGATTCCGCTGTCATGTCGCTCAAAGGCGATTGCTCGAGGCTCGTGGCCTTCACATGATTCAACGTCCCGCATCGGGAACATTTGATCTGGAGCTCTGTAAACCCACCCGTGCGGGCGAGAAGTCGGTTGCAGTTACCGCATCTGATTTCTTTCAACATCTGCAAATTCCTTTTGCTGAATCGCCCTTTCCGTGGGCAATAAAAAGCCCCGCACTTGGCGAGGCTTGGAGAAATACGTAGCGGCTATGTCGATCGGGCGAACGAGTTCCACTCTTCAATGGCGTCGTCGGCCGCAGACTTATGCTTCCGAATAGCGTCTTGCTGCTCCTCTACGAAGTCAGTGATGCAGGATTTGTACTCCTCCACCTCGGCGTTGAATTGATCGCGCTCGTTCTGGTCTTCAAATTCGTATGGAACACTTGGCTGGCTACAGTCATGTGAAGGCTCGATTGTGTCGGCAAACGCCAAAGGCGAAAGCAACATTCCGAGAAGTAAGAGAGCTCGCATCGTCCTTTGCCTCACATGAAAAAGCCCGACTTCATGCCGGGCTTTACTGTGCAACCTCAACGCGCAAGATCGGCAGGATGGGTAAATACTCTCTCACTTTCTCACTCATTGCAATAGCGATTTGCTACGCAGCGCAACTTTCGATTAATCCCTCTGCGTCGAGCAGTTCCTGAGCGGCCGTCAGCGCCTCGTTTACCTGGTCATCCAACGTCTTGCGGATCCCTGAGCGCCACCGGTACCGAGTCGATTCCGGCTTGCCGTCATTGTCCCAATTGGTGATGTCATACCATGCGGCCGGCAGCACAGCGGCGGAACGTTTGCCCTCGGCACCGGCAACCTGCGGAATAGCCCACGTCAGCACAGCGCACTCACGAAACCGTTTCGGCGCCGGCGACTTCACCGAATTCAGCAGCTCCAGGATCGCGCCGTGCTTGCGCTCCTCGTGGGTGGAGTACTTCGCCACCAGTGCTCGCCAGTGCGCCGGGGTCAACGCCTTGCGCAGCCGGCCGAACACCCAGCAGTCCTGGAGAAACGCCGCCTCCTTCCCGACGATCTCCCCCTTCTGTTTGGCGCACTGCACCTTGGGCTCAAAGTCGCAACCGCCGGCGGAAGTGATGGTTTCGGCCGCAAGGGCTCGAACTACTGCTGAAACAACGTTGCGATAGGTCATGCGGCTTCTCCTTTTTTCAACTCTCTGGTCATTGCGCGGTATTTGGCTTTGATCGCCTTGATCTCTTCCACGGTGTACTTGCACGGCGCGTGCAGGCCTTCCAGCCAAGCCACCTTCTCGGCGCCGATGCGCAACACCAGGCGAATGCGGTACTCCACGGCATTGCCGGAAAGGTTGCGGTTGCACTTCACGCACTGCCGGTGGATGTTCAGTGGCTCGAAGCGCAGCTCCGGGCATGCGCCGACGGATCGGTAGTGGCCAGCGTCCCACCGGCTGCCAGTCATGAGGTCGTTATCGTTCGGCGTGGAGTCGCAGCTGATGCAGGGCAGGTGCGCGTCACGCAGGCGCACGTACTCGTTCACGGCGGCCTGGGCGTCGCGCAGATGATCCGCCCTGCTCTTCAGCTTCTCCTTGCGGACCTTGATATCGCGGCGATCACGCTGGGCAATTGCCTTGCGGGCCCTATCCTGGTTCTTCGGTGCATCGAGGATTGCGCATGCAGGACTGCACACAGCCTGACCCAGGCGTAATGGGATGAATGACACCCCGCACGCCGTAACACGGCATTTCTTCGGTTTTGGTTGCTTGGCGATCATGCAGCCTCCTTGCTGAGTAGATCAGTGAAAACCACACCTTGGCCCGTGAAGTAGGCTGCAATGCGGTCGGTGTAAGCGATGCCCTGGGCGCGGTTGAACAGGCTGGTCACAGGGAAGCCATCAGGGCCAAACAAATGGCACTCGCCCATCATGGCCAGCTTCGTTTCGTAGGGCAGATGGCGCATGACTCGGTACCACTCGGTCTGGAACCCTGCGTCTTCGTTCAGCAGGATCTGCACGCCGAAGTGCAGCTTGCAGTAGCGGCGGGCATCGGCCGGGTCGCCGATCTGAGTCATCTCGGCGATTCGCTTGTACATCCCAAACCACAGCCGGTTCTGGTCAAGGGTGCGGTCCTTGCCCGGGCGTAGGGAGACCACCACAAACTTCTTGTCCCGGTACATGGTGGTCAGGCATGTGATGGCCTCAGTGAGCTTGGCTTGGCAGTTGACGCTGATCTTGTCGGTCATTGCGCCGCCCTCTTCTCTTCCAGTTCCTGGGCCTGCTTGATCAGCAGAGCCCTGCGATCCGCCAACTCATTTGCCGCATCAATCCGCATTTCGGTTTTCCGCTCAGCACTGGCCTTCCGCATTTCCATCATCGAGTTCTTCACCAGCTCCAGTTTCTGGCGAATCGCCGGCTCTGGCCGGGTGACGTTGCCAGTGAGCAGACCTGCGATAGCGCGACCGTCTTCGGTGACTGGCTCGACACTCAGGTCCGCCAGGTACTTCTGGGCGTGTTCGCGCGGGATTCGCTTCAATTCCATCGCCTTGGTCACAGCCTGGATACGGCGGTTGGCGTCGAAGCCTACGGATACGTGCCAGTTGACCGGCTTCGCGTCCTCGCGGGACTGGCCCACGAACCGCTGGTAGGCGTCGATGAACGCCATGCGCGCACCGATTTTGTCGCCGCCATCCAAGATGGGTTTCGCAGCGGCCAGGGCCAGCTGGATTTCGTCGGTCAGCACCACGGTTTCATATTCATCGTTGGTCGTCATGGCGATGGCCCAGGCCTCGTCCTTCCCTGGGCGGCCGTCAGAGGTCTGGACACGCTGCAGGATGTCGGCCATAGCCAGCTTGCCCTTCACTTCGAAGCGACACGCCTTCAGCGCCGCTTTGACGACAGGCACCGGGTAGGCGCAAAGATCTTCGGCCATCATCGCGGCGGTACCGGGGTTCATTTCCTGCCCCATGGCCTCGGCTGTGGCGCAGATGGCGGCGGCCAGCCCGGCAACCTGCTGGTCATTCATTTCAAAGGTATTCATTGCGGTCACCTGCTTGGCGTTTGGCCAAAACCATCTGGGCGGCCTGCTCGGCTGCGGAGTGGTTTGCCTCGGTCCGCTCCATCTGGCGGGCGGTTGTTCCGTTGATGCGCTGCCCAGTGACCCATTGGGTGTGGTAGCTCTCGGCGTTGGCCAACAGTTCGTTGAGGCTGTGGCACTTGCGCAGAACGGCGGCGTCGCTGGTTTTCAAGAAGTGGGCTGCGACGTGGTGGGCTACGTCGGCGCCGAGGCGGTCAACCAGTTGGCCGAGCTGACCACCGACCTTGGCGTTCCACACCGGCCAGGCGCTGTAGCGCTTGCGGTAAGCCATGGCGTAGTTCGCCCAGACCTTGAAGGTTTTGCAGGTCTGGTCCTTAGGGCCCGGCATGTCGGCGGGGATCTCAACCCGTGGGACATCAGTGCGATCAACCACCAGTACCAAGCCGCGGGACTGAGCCGGCTTGCCGGTGGCGTCCTGCAAGTCCTGACTGGTGTCCTGATCTATATCCTGATGATTGGTATCCTGATTTGTCGGAGATTTATCCGACCCTTGCTCGGATTTTTTTCCGACCTTGCTCGGAGATTTATCCGAGGTAGATCGGATTTTTTTCCGACCTTTGTTTTTTGGTGGGGTCGGATATTTTTCCGACCCGTCCAGCTTTTGGTTCCACTCTACGGCCTTCTCGGTGAGACGAAAAAGCGTGATGTTCGAAGTGCTGGAAAGCTCAATCAAACCGGCCTCTTCCAGGGCCTTCAGCATGCGGTAAGCAGTGTCTGGCTTGTCGGTGAGCAGCGGCAGCTCCTCAGTGATCTTGGCCTTGCTCAACGCGAAGAAGATCCCGTCATCGGTCTTGATTGGCTTGGTCCAGCTCGGGCAGCCATAGACGAAGGCAAATAGCAGGGCCTGCTGAGAATTCAGCCCCCACTCCAGCGCCTTCACCTGGTTAATCGTGACGGTGTATTGCATGTCAGGCCTCCGCCGGAGCGCGAAAATCGATGACCTTTACGCCCTTCCAGCTATTGCAACTTGCGCATAGGGTTTGAAGGTTTTCCAGCACAGCGTCTCCGCCCATGCTTTCAGGGTGTACATGGTCAGCTCGTAGATTCTTGTGGTCGCCACACCGCAGGCATCGGTAAAGGTCTCTCTCAAATACTTGAGTTCTGACTGACTGCCCGATAACTGCCTTTTTAGGCCTAGGCGCAGCCTCATTTGGCCAAGTGAGCCATGCGCCGCCATGCTTTTTGTTAAATGCGTTCGCAATACGCTCAGCGCAACCGGAGCAAACAGAGGCCCCCGGCACTTCAAGCGAATAGCAATACATGGCGTTGCGGGCGGCTTGGCTGGAGTCGCCACACACAGGGCAGCAGACGATGGGGCCCATGCTCACGCGGCACCTCGCACTGCTTTATCGTGGGTGAACAGGCCGTCCCAGGTCTTCTTCATGGGCAGCTCGCCGGCCAAGTACAGGTCGTACAGGCGTGCCGCGCCCTTCTTCAGCAGGACAGGCGTGTAGGAGATGAAAGGATCTTTGCCGTGAGGGGTGACTTCGACCTGGTGCTCGGTCATGTACTTGTCGCGGGCGTAGGAGCCCACGCGGTGACGAACGCCAGACTTGCTCTCGTTGTAGAGCCAGCTGCGGGCCTCCAGGTACTTGCCCACCTGCATGACGTTGACCCCATTCAGGCCCTTGCAGAACTGGGTGTGGGTCATGCCTTCCTTGAAGAGGTTCTCCAAGGAGTGGATCTTTGTGGCCTGCTGGTGGTTCTCGACTCGCAACACCTCTGTCTGCTCGATCTGGTCGGCATAGAGACGCAAGGCCTCGGCGTATGAAGGGAGTGCGACCTTTTGCGAAAGCCGCTCCTCCAGCGATGTCATATGGTCGAAAACTGCGGCCTGGAGGTCGTAGCTATACGACATGGCCATCAGGCAGGATTCGCGCTTGGGGAACCGATAGCACTTCTGCTTCCGGTTCATTGAATCGAGGTAGATGTCGGAAAATTTTCCGGCATCTTTCCTGATCACCCGAGGCACCTTCTTCATGAAGTCAGCATGGTCCAGGATCGGATCCTCCTGACTTCGCTGCCCATTGATGAAATCGACAAGCTCAAGACTGGTCATCGAAACTTCACGCGCCACGTTTTGCGATTGCAGAAAACGTGGCGCGAGATTGTTGGGGCTATTGATCGATTCGGTGTGTTGGTGCATGATTCGCTCCAGATGTTTACCGCTGTAGAAAAAGCCGACCTCGTACGTCGGCTTTTTTGTGCCTGGAATTCAGGCGATGGATTTCAGTGCTGGCTTGCCGTTAAGCAGCGCCTCAGCCTTACGGCGCAACTCCCCTGCCTTCGCTTCAACCTGGCGGCACTGCTTGGCGAATGCCGGCAAGTGCGGCAGATCCAGTTCGCACATCACCTGGTCATCAAACACTTCACTGCCGGTGTCGATCACATCGCCCAGGGCGCGGATCAGTGCGCCGAAGCTCTTATTCGCACATTGGTCGCTGGTCATCTGGCGGGCGCCGGTCAAGCCATGGCGGCTCGCCAGCTCGTTCAAGCAGTGATCGCGGTATTCAGGCTCAAGGGCGTTGACCCACGACTCTTCCAGCCACGACGGCATTTCCTGATCACCGTTCAGCCAGCGCTGCACACGCTTGAGCCAGCGGCCGGTCGCCTTCACAAAGTCGGACACGTCGTTCTGCAAGGTGAGCGTGGCGAAGTCCGGCACCTCTTTGGCGACGGCCTTCTCTGGGCAGGACAAATGCAGCTCGCGGCTCAGCGCCTGGGCGAAGTCGTCCTGGCTCAGACTAGTGCGTGCGATCTGGTTTGCAGCATGGGCGACCAGCACCTGATCACGGGTTTGTACGGTGTGTCTGGAACTGGACGTTTGCATGGGGACTGCTCTCTTCTAATCTAGCTTCAATGGAACGGCGGACAGGGATGTCAGGCGGCGGATTGGGCGCCCTTTTGGGGAATACACAGCTCGCGAGCAGTGATTTTTCCACCGGTCAACTCTTCTGCCTTGAAAGCCTTTTCGGCGCGCATCGGGTGAATCCCGGCAACCCAGTACGAAACTGCGGCTTGAGAAACGTCGAGCGCTATAGCGGTTTTGGTTTGCCCGCCGAAGAAGTCGACGAGCCTTTCGATAGGGGTCATAAGATCACCCTCCTAATAAGCCTGCTTATATCCTAAGTAGAAGGACACTTATTTGCAAGCCGATAAGGGAACTTATAAATTTCAGCTGATGAGCACACTCGCCGAACGAATCAAAACCGCACGCAACCACGCCAAGCTGACGCAGAAGGCGCTCGCCTTAAAAGTGGGCGTTGAGCAACCGGTAATCTCCCAGCTGGAGACCGGGAAAAACCTTCAAAGCGCACACTTGCCGAAGATCGCCCATGTGTGTGGTGTGAACGCTATTTGGCTCTCCGAAAATACCGGGCCAATGACAGGTGTGAGCGCTGCAGAGTCAAATATCTCTATTGCCGCGCAGCCCACCAAATCATTCCGCTACCCCGTAATCAGCTGGGTTGCCGCCGGCGCCTGGGCGGAGGCCGTTGAGCCCTACCCGGCCGGATTCTCGGACAGCTATGAGTTCTCGGAGTACGACTCCAAGGGCACAGCGTTCTGGCTGAAGGTTAAAGGCGACTCGATGACGGCGCCAGCCGGCCAGAGCATCACAGAAGGCACTCTGATCCTAGTGGACACTGAGGCTGAAGTTGCACCAGGTAAGCTGGTCGTTGCCAAGCTGCCGGACAGCAATGAAGCGACATTCAAGAAGCTGGTAAGCGACGGCGGTCGACTGTTCCTGAAGCCGCTGAACCCCAGCTACCCGATCGAGGCTGTGGACGAGAACTGCCGGATCGTGGGCGTAGTTGTGCAGGCGCTGCAGAAGTTTTACTGATGCCATCCGCCCTTGGAAAGCCGTCGACCTCATGGCGAGAGCAGAGCTTCTGGAGCAAGGTTGGGGTCATTGCTTGTATCGCGTTGCTTATGATGCTCCCCGGCTATTCCGACGCAGTTGGTCTTAGCTGGGGCTCATCAGGCCGCAAGCGGGTCTTCAGCCCAGGCTTCGTTGTGCTCTGCGTTTTCGTGGCTGTGGTTGAGCTGATAGCGCTGAACCATTTCTATGAAGAACGCAGCTGGTCGTAGCCTAGAGAAAAAGTACGCATCCTACGGGTGGTAGCCGTAGGACCAGTAGAGTACACCACAACTAAAACTACATTATTTATAAAGTGATTGATTACTAAGTACAGGAAGCATTTTAGCCATCAGTTCGTTATTTGATTCGTGAGCATCACATCGTCTAAATGTGGCGACCCTACAATTAAGAAGAGCTGCACCTTCATACCCCTCATTTTGATATTTAAATCCTTGCATAGTAAACTCAGCTAGGACCCCTAGACACTTACCCATCTTTCCCCTCATAAAATCATCTCTCCCCCCCACCAGCCCGTGTAAACTATTAGCGTTAGTACTCCTGAGGTGCTCAACACTTTCAACCGCCGCAAAACTGTTATCTGGATTTAGAACATCAGTTAAGCTGACCGCAACAAAACCACGTGATTTACTTGACGAATCTTGGGCGAGTCGCTTACCGATTTGTCTGTTTGCCTCACCGACTCTCTTTCCTATCTGGCTTACAGACCGTATTCGTTTGGCTTCAACATATACTCTCCGTCCCTCAACTATAGCTACGCTGTCAGCTTGCCCATTCAGGGTTACTTCGTAACCTGCTCGAATCAATCTCGCACCTACAGACAATTCAAATAAAAAATCTCTACTCGCTTCATTTGTAACTTTATTTCTAAAGGCTTGCCCAGAGCAAATTTTCTTAAGCGCTGAAACATACTCAGAAGAGTCTATCAGCTGAAGCGAATCATAAACCCTTATAAGCTCGGTAAGCTCGGAATGAGCATTTAGGAATGAGTAAAACTCTCGTTCAATATCAACTGACACCTCCGATAGTTCATACTTATCGATACTTCTCAAATATCCGTGATAGCGATCGGAATGCACTGAGCCCCCAACTTCTCTCAGCCATTCAATTGCCTGATCTCGCTTCGCTCGAACCTCATCGCTTGAGTGCAAATGCACAACAAAGGGGTAATCAGTTATTTTTGGAGTTTTCAAATTGTTAGATTCAGTCATTGATCAATAGCTCGTCATACTCGCCAGCAGCCAAGGCCTCTTCACTGTACTCATAACCTAGCGCTTCAATCTTTTTGCGCTTTTTGTACAACCCCAGCTCCTGTCTTGCATGGCTCAAGGCCTCGTCTTTGATGAAGTCCTCGTAACCGCTAAAGACTGGGTAATCGTTGAAAATAAGAAGCTGGTCCAGTTTTTCGTGAAGCGAACTCATGGTCATTTCTTTCTTTGTTAGTGCTGTGCTTTCTGCATAAAGCATGAACTGCTCTGATAACAAATGCAGCCGATAGAGTTCATCGCTATTGAGGTAGTTCTTTCCTGTCTTAGCCTCATCAATCGTCGGAAGGTCACCGCGTATCGTCTGCATGCCCATGGACTCGGCTTTATGATCTGCCCTGTCTAGTATGAGCTTCGTGCTCGTCATGCCCGTTACCGCGTGGTGAAACTTGTCTTGGAGCAGAGCGTAAAAACTTCTGACTGTTTTTGAATTTGGATCGTAGTCAGAAGAACATATCTTGAAGCACTCACGGACCTTGGCATAGACCTGCTTTTCCTCGGACCTAAGGGCTCTAACTGCCGCTGCGAGCTTGTTTAATTTTTCAGGAGACTCCCGGAGAGCCTTCTCGTTTATTACATACCCTTGCTCAAGATAAGTTTTGAGCGTCTGGGTAGCCCATTGCCGGAATGCAATAGCATTTTTTGCGTTAACGCGGTACCCGACCGACAGGATCGCATCGAGGTTGTAGTGCTTTATTGTGCGCTCAACAAAGCGACCGCCCTCCCTGCGAACTACCGAGAAATCCTCGGTAGTTGCCTTTTCCTCAAGCTCACCAACCGCGAAAATATTCTTTAGATGCAACCCAACGTTGTCTGCCGTCGTTTCAAAAAGGTCCGCCATGTTTTGCGTTGTAGCCCACATTACTTGCTGGCCTGGCTCAAACTTCAGCTTCACTTTGGAGCCATCGCGCACGAACAAGACTGTGTTTTCGTTCGGCGTTGTCGAATCTTCTTCCTTCGTCATGCGTTACTCCCTAGGTCGACGGTTCCAGCAACGATGCCAGTTCGCTGGCGCATCAGCAACAAACCCGTGTCCCAATCTCTATGCCTGCCCCAGCGCCGAGCTTCTTGTTTCTGGTAAGCGCCCTGCTCTGCTATCGTGGCGCGCCCAGATCGCAACGGACGCATCGAAGCATGGACTCATGGAAGACCCTAGCGATCGCCCTACTGGCATCGGTCAGCACGCAGGCCGTATCAGGTGATGGCGCCAACCCTATCGCTGCCGCGATATTTCTCACAATTTCCGCGCCAACCATTTTAATTGGGGCGACCACACCCCTAACGACCGAGCCGCCTGAGATTTTCAAGTCAGCTAAGACGGATGCCCTGACTTTTATTGGCTCAGACGGCGAGATTCGTGGCGCGGAGTTTGAGCAGGCCTCCCGGCACTACCGTACGACGTACAGCCCGCCACTCATGTCGGACATGCAGCTGGCCCAGGCAATCTCTACGTCATTTTGAGCCTAACCTTTCACAACCTTTTCACAGGCGCGCGCCTATGGTTACCCCTGCTCCTAGTGAACATCCCTTCAAGCCCGCACTCCCCATCGCGGGCTTTTCTTTGTCTGAGAATTGATTGCAAAACGCCAGGCCAGCGCTGGGCGTCTCGCATCTGACGTTGGCACTTTTTCAGCAGCAGCATGTCAATCGTGCATCACTGCCACGCTAGTACGCCATCATGCACACTTGGAAGAAGATATCGCTGACAGAGGATCTAGAACGGAGTCTGCCAGGGCACCAGGTAGATTGCATTTTGATCAACGGATGGACAGCTACCGTCTTCGTCAGGCAGCCCGAGTATGACGCGATGTTTTGTACGACAGGTATCAACCTGGCCAAGCTTGCAGACAGCTCATGCGTCCAAAAGCTCGCTGAAGAAATTGCGTTTGAGATCGATATGTCCAAAGGAGGGATCGCCGGATAGCTCTACTGAAGCTTCTTGTATCTGCCCTTCATCGTGCCACTAGTGAGCTGGCAATCCTGGCGATTGCAAACTGGCCGTGCTGACGGATCGGCGCCCCAAGTGTTACAGAGAGCCCGCCCCGTGCGGGCTTTCTTCTTTTGCGACATCCTTTTCACTTGGCATTTACAGAACAGGGGGTAAGGTCGCCCTACTCCTTTGAAGAATTCCCATTAGGCCCGCACATAAGCGGGCCATTTTTTTGCCTGCGGCTATGCTTTCCATTCCGTCTACTGGAGACCACGCAATGCCCTCCCGCGAATATTCCCTTACCGACACACTCGAACGCATCTACGAGAACCAGCTCGCTCTGGAGGCAGCCATCATGGAGCTGTCGATGTGGACCGCGAACCATGGCGGCCCTCACGTAGACGAGAATGTCCGCGGCGCCCTCGAGACCATTGGCGAGAACGCCGGCCATATCAAGCAAGGCTTGGCCAGGCTGAAGGCCCAGGGACCGGACTGATCCTTAGGCGTTTTGCTGCCTATCGATCGCCAAAAAGCCGCTTCATCCTCGGATCACCTCGAGGCGATCCCGACCTGCATCTGTGATCGCATTCTCCCCTTCATCGCTGATGCGATAACGCCCGGACGCCATCTTTGCAATTGAAAACCTGACCAACCCGCTTCTGGATAGGGCCTCGCCTACTTCAAAGCTCATTGCCTGCTCCAGGTCGAAGATTTTTATCTCTCCGATTTTGTAACGGGCAAACGCTACCAGGGCTGCATCCAATTCTTCTTTCTTGATCTGTCGAGTAACGTCCATTTGACCTCCATGCCATGAGTGTTTCGCTCCGTGGTCTACCAAGCGACGGACTGGGCAACTTGTTGAAAGCGGACCGTACTACGCTCCTACTTGGGTCGCTACTGGCTTTCTATCCAGGCCAGTCAGCGAGTGTCCGCGATCTACCTGGGACGGTCCTGCTCGCCAATGGTGGCTGTACTCCACGAATGGTAGAGTGCGGGCTCAATTACGGGAGGGATCCAATGAAAGGATTTGGGACGTTCGCGCTGATCGTCGGGATATGCTGGCTAATCTTCGCGCTGAGCATGGATGTGTCCGTGGCAACCGGCGCCGGCGGCCGAGTGAACAATATGGGGCTGATGGCCGACCGGCAGATCCATACGATTGTCGGCGGCATGATTGCACTTGCCGGGTTGCTCATGATTTTGCTGGGCGGTAAAGGCTCCCCTGCTGCAGCTCAAGTAGAGAAAGATACTCGCCCCTGCCCCATGTGTGCCGAGAGCATCAAGACTGCTGCGGTCAAATGCAAACACTGCGGGACAGACGTTGAACCGGTGGCCGCTATAAGGCTGAAAAACGGATGGGTTGCCTCAACTACCTGCCGTGACGAGGAAGAACAGCAGCGAACCATTGAGGCAATTACCAGCACCGGACTTCCGGTTGTTCCAATGATTGGCCTGGCAGTGGGTGCCGGCCCATTTGAAACAAAGGAGGAGGCAAAGCAGGCTCTGGTCGCAATGCGCGACGGACCTAGGTTGTTCAGCGAGATTGTTTACAGGGACTCGGTGAGCGGGAAGTACCCGCCGATAAGCGACTGATACCACCAGCCCAACAGAGCCCGCCAAGTGCGGGCTTTTTCATGCCTGCCAAAAAGAACCACCTGCTTTAATATGCATTTATGCATAAAACCTCTTGCTTCCCTCTTGCCAATATTTGCCAGCGAGAATACTGTTCATTTATACAGTTATCGCAAGGAGCGGAGCATGATCCAGGCACCCTACCCCACGGCAAAGCAACGTAATTCCTACGAGCTTGTAGGTCGCCGTCTACAGCGCATCATTGCCGCCCCAGGCGTACAGAAGGTGCAAGCCGTCGTCGTCTCTAGGCGAGAGGACGAAAGCTCCGAGGCCTGGCACCAGGTCATCCAGGAGATCGGAGATACCGCCGGCATTCGCATCGAGCGCTTGAACGGCGACACCGTAAGGATCGGCTGGCGAGAATACTGTGACGCGTGAATGAGCCCGCCGCTGAGCGGGCTTTTTATCGCCCGCAGGAAAATATATAAGTGTGCTTATTGACGAATAAAATAAGCTCGCTTATATTTACTCCATCGCAGCGCCACACAGCCACTGCGAACCGCTCTTTAACAGCTCAGGGTCCTCGCCATCGACTACCCCGGACCCGATCCGGTAAGTGCGAGCAACAAACAGTCGATGCCACGCCAGCTCTGGAACTGGCCGTACTCCCTCATGTGAGTACGCGAAACCACGCAAGCCAGCCAGGAAGAACACCGAACACGAAATGTGTGACCTGGCCAGAGATATGAATCCGGCGATGCGCGTGGTGGAGATGAAACACCGAATTCAAGAATTAGCGGGCCCGATAGCTTCGGCTGGGACCGCCGGACCTCATGCACCCTGCCCCACTCAATCAGGGCACTCAGAGCTGTAGCGTGCATGTTGTAAGGACCTGTGATCCACGGCGAACAGATGCTGTTTGACGCTGTGAGTAGGAAGCTCGAAGCCCGCACCCATGACGAACCGCCGACCTGCAATCAGCAGCGGGATACGCGGCGCCGCCCTAGCGAAGAGGGAGTCACTGCTGACGCAACAAACCCAGGCCGTCGCCAGTAGCGGGCCTGGGATTTCACCGACAGGCCTTCGCAAGAGGGCCTGACGGGAAATCAACCGGGAGCACCAACAATGACCGAAACAACCACGAAGTGCACCTACTGCGGCAAGCCTGCTGAAAAGGTGGTTAAGCGCGGAGATTCACGACCGTAGCCGTGACCCATATACCAATCGCCCTTGCGTTCGAACTCGGACGATGGATTTTTGCAGTGCTGAATGCGGCGGCCGCTACCAAATGGGCTGCGAAGGCTGACGGACCTTTTCACTGATGCCCATCCGGAGCGGTGGGCATTGGGAAAACAACCGGAGCATGACCATGAACAAAGAAGAGATTTACGACAGCCAGATCAGCCCGCTCATGCAGCAGGTCATTGCGATTAGCAAGGAACACGGCATCGCCATGATGGCCAGCTTTTCCATCGGTCACGATGGCGAGGGGCCGAACGGCGAAGACTGCTCGAACCTTACCTGCAATACGCTGCTACCTGACGGGGACGGCGAACCCTACCCAGTTTTTGCGCAGGCTAACGCGTTGATCCGTCGCAACGGCCGGCCTGCTCCACTGATGTTCACCACCGATCATGGCGACGGCACCAAGACCATGACAGCGGTTATTTGAACAACCAGCGCCACGACAGCCTGTCGTTACCTGCCCGATCCTCTCTCATGAGAGCGCGTCGAGCTATCAACAAGCGTGTTCAGATGGTGCGCTTGCTTTCATGGACATCTCGAAGTGCGTGCCACGCCAAGTAGAAGACACCCGTGCGTCCGCAGAACAAGCCGACCGTAAACCCTGATGCGGCACCAGCAAGGGCGAGCATTCCCACAGTGGCCGAGAATTCTGGATGTACGGCAGCTTGATAACCGATGAAGTATTTCACGGCAAAAAAGAGAAGCGAGATACCAAGAACTTTCCATGTCCCTGGAACGATCAGGTGCTTGCCCTCCTCGTCCAAAGTCAGTCCGCGTCGAGGAAATAGTGCAAATGCGACTAAGCCACCTAAAAGCATTCCCGCGAACCAACTGCCCACGGTCAACTCAACGCGCTCCGCGTAGCTGAGAGAAAGGAGTGACCAGACCACCAAAACAACCGGTGTGATGATCAGCGACCGCTGACTTTCACGACTGGTTTTCCTGGCACTAAAACCGTAGTAGCAGACCAAGAGAAATGCGCCGTAAACCCAGAGTGGCGTGCCTTCCAGAGCATCGAGCATTGTTCAGCTTCCTTGCAAAAGTCTGTGGCCGGATGCTGGCACAGCCTTGTAACTGTTGCCACTTATTTCAAACAAGATGAGCTCCCTCAAGAGGCTGCATCGGAATGTCGGCGGGTCATGAAAAAAGCTGAGCTGGATTGGCGAGCAATGCGATACACCCGGACGCAGCCAATCGTCACAGTCAGCACCGACATTCCAATGCAGCTTCGATAGGTGGCCACTGCCTTTCCAGTGAGCGAACAACAGGAGCTACCGCCATGAAGTAGATCAACGATTCACCTGCGTGGCGTTGCAAGCCTGAAGGCTTCGCCCATCACCCTAACAGGCAGCGGAAAGCAGGGCCGAAGATGTGACCGCGCATCAGCCGAAAGGTAGGCCCACCCCAAATGAAGAAGAACACCGCAGGCGAGTCCGAGGGCATAGCTGGCCAGACTCGACACATCCCGGGAAGTGCCGGGCGCCTGCACCCTTCCCCACCTCTATTACTTCAGCACTCCTCCCCCGCGCCCATCGGCAACCAGCGGGAGGCATGAGTGTTGACGAATACAGGTGAACAACCCGCCACTTTGGAGGCGACCATGAACGCAGCATTGAAGATGTGCCAGGAGCGTTACGACGCTCAGTTGCCTCCAGAGGTCAGCGAGGGCGACGAGGTGACCGGGTGGCTTGAGCATTCGGCGGAGCGCCTGGTGTGCGGTATGGACATCAAGTGGAAGCGCCGCCACGGCCAGCCGCAGGTGGTGACCTTCGACCGGTACTGCACCTACCTGCAAGGCATCTTGAATCAGCGCCAGATCGACGGCTTGGATCAGCGTGATTCGCTCGCCCGATTGTTCCTGTCGTCGATCCTGAGCAGTCAGGCAGATTCGCGCGGCCACGCTGCTGACTTGATCGGGCAACCCCGCCCTATCGAGGCCGCCGAGAGGATCGCCATGGACCTACTCCGGCCCTACGCCGCCGACGCAGTAGCAGCAGAGCGGGAAGAGGCGGTAGACGACGTGGATGCAGGCCTATGAGCCCGCACGTCGCGATAACCACCGCCCTGCTCGAGCTTGAGCATCCGGATACGACAGACCTGGCCGAGTCGCTGACTGAGGGCCTGATTGTCCGCAACTTCACTACCGGCGCCATCACCGCCGAAGAGTTCCACCACTACAGCGCCTGGCTGCTGAAGACCAGCCGGCAGCGCAAGGAGGCAGCATGACCACCGCACCGGTTAAATCATTGATCGACGAGCAGCTCGACGACATCGAGCGCCGCATTGCCATCCTGGGCTTCGGCCTTCCCTTCAACGAGCTCATTGGCCGTAAGCGTGAAGACCTGGTGCGGGATCTGCCACAGCGCCTGGCGCCAACCATGAAGGGTGGACGGATTGCGGTGAGGGTTCGGCCTTGACTCCTCACCAGCGCACCAGGCGCATGCTCATCTGGCGCGGATCCTTCTCTGCCCTCTCCCTAGGCACATTCCTGATGTTGCTCAGCGCTCTCGCTGATCGAATTTCGGGTTAGCTTTTGGCTTTGTTCGCTACGGCTCTGGACAGCTCAAGAATGGTGTTGGAAGCACTTTGAAAGCTGCCAAGACCAGGATATTGAACCTCATAAATATAGCTGAGCCGATCCGTCAATGCCTTGTGAATTTCCTTGGCGCCGAGTGCAGTTGCTAAGTTGATCATGATCTCTTCCAGTGTTTCTCGCTGACTGAGTCCTGTGTTTTTTATTGTTCCGCTGTAACTGCCAGAGCTCGGCTTTGGTGCCGTGATGATCTTTGTCTTGCGCATTCCCTGATCCTCCAGATCGTCAATTCACGAAATATCCCACATACAACTCAAAACGCACAGCGCCCCGCAAGGATGGCGCGGGAGATAGTCATGCTCGCAGCTATTGCAGATCGAATTCGCTCCAAGTCCTACGAACTTCCGCTGTCCCGCGACTACGTCCGCCACTGGGGCCTGAAAGAGGCCATCCGGGAGTTGGTGCAGAACGCGCTGGATAGCGAGTCGCCTTTCGAATACGCCTTCGCCGACGGCCAACTGTTCATCACCAGCCGCTTTGCAAGACTGGAAGCAAGCACCCTAGTTCTGGGCAGCACGTCCAAGTCTGACCGCACCGATGCCATCGGCAGCTTCGGCGAGGGTTACAAGATCGCCCTGTTAGTTCTGACCCGCAACGGCTACGACGTGAAGGTCTGGAATGGCAATAAGCAGTGGGTGCCTGAGTTCCGGCATAGCGACCAGTTCGACGCGGAGGTTTTGTGCATCAACGAGACGCCCGCACATCGGCAGAATCAGGGCGTTGAGTTCGTTGTCTCCGGCCTCACCGATGACGACGAAGCGCAAATCCGCAGTATGTGTCTGCGCATGCAGCCACCAATGAGCGACGTGATCGGCACCAAGTACGGACACATCCTTCCCTCCCGGCCCGGAAAGCTTTACGTCGGCACGCTGTTTGTTTGCGACACCGACCTGACCTACGGCTACGACATCCTCCCCGAACACCTGCAGCTTGAGCGTGACCGCCAGACGGTCAGCGGTTGGGACTTGAAACAGGTATCCAAAAACGCCTGGATCGACACCGGGCGCCTGGATGAAGTGGCGGAGAAGATCGAGGCCGGAATTCCCGACGTTGAATACGTCGAGTATGGCAGCACCGAGCTTGTGCGGGAGGCCTGCTACCGGTTGTTCCAGCAGAAGCACCCCGGTGCCATTGCTGTTCAATCCCAGGAAGAACTGAACAACCTGGTCAAGCAGGGAATGACCAACACCGTAGTGGTGAGCCGGACCTTCCACTCTCAGGTTTCAAACTCGACTTCGTACAAGCAGCAGGTCTCCCACGTCGTTGCCATCCAGACGCCCAAAGCCGCCCTGGAAGAATGGTATCGCGACAACAAAAAATACATGAGCAGGCTGCCGTCAGCTGCCTTTAAGGAGCTGGCCAAGCGTGCTGACGGCTGGAGGAAAAAGTGATGTCCGAGAACACCAGGATATGGGACCAGGTCGAAACTACCGACCCCGAGGTCACCAAAAAATTTACCGGCGCAGGCGGTTTCAAGGGTACCGCCATCAGGCCCACTTACCTGATGCATCGGGCCACAGAGCTGTTTGGCCCGTGCGGAGAAGGCTGGGGTTGGACAGTTCTTGAGGATCGCTTTGACGAAGGCGCGCCCCTTCAGGCGCCAACGAAAGAGTGGCCTGGAGCGCCAATGATCTGCGCGAAAGTGCATACCGTAAAGGTAGAGCTTTGGTACACGGGCAAGGCCGGGCAGAAATGCACAATCCAGCAGTACGGCCACACACCATTCGTATACCTGCAGCAGGGGAAAATCCTTACTGACTGGGATACGGCGAAAAAGTCCCTAACCGATGGAATCGGTAAGTGCCTGCAAGCCTTGGGCTTCGCAGCTGACATTTACCTGGGCATGTTCGACGACCCCACCTACGTCGACACCATCACCGAAGAATTCAAGATCGAGAAGGCTGAAGACAAAGATGCCGAAATTCTGCGCCAAAAACAGGAGCGCATTGACTGGCTCGCCTCGGCTGTCGAGACCATCGGCAAGGCCGTCACTGCGTACGAACTCAAAACCTTGAACGTGAAATACATCCGCGAAGCTACTCGCCGCAATGAGCCCGCGTTCATTGCCCGTATTACTCGCGCATTCGAAGAACGCAAAGCCAGCCTTGAGAAAGGCACGGAGGCGGCAGCATGACTCAACTCTACGCACTCACCGGCAAACTCGCCGAACTACAGGCCATGGCCGACACCGATGATGAGGGCCTGAAAGAGGCTCTTCAGCATGCCATGGACGAAGTGCAAGGCGACTTCAACGACAAGGCCGACAACATCGTCATGTTGCGCCGGAACATTGAAAGCGACGTGACGGCCATCGACAACGAAATCGAGCGTCTGGCTGAACTCAAGCGGATCAAGTCCAACAGCGTGTCGCAGATCAGCGACTACCTGCGCCGCAACATGGAAGCCGCCAACATCAAGTCGATCAAGCGTCCGCTCTTCACCATCACACTGGCCATGGGCAGCGAACGGGTGATCGTGGACAACGAAGATGCAGTGCCGGACGAACTGTCCACTGTGAAGTCGAGCATTGCTCCGGACAAAAAGGCCATTGCCGCCAGGCTCAAGGAGATCCGCGAGCATAACGAAGCGGTGCGCAAGCGCATGGCAGCCGGTGAAGACGCTGAACACGAACTTCTACCCGAACCTACCTGGGCTCACTTGGAGCGCGGCGATAGTTCGATCCGAATCAAGTGAGGTCGCCATGTACGTCAGCAACCACCTAAGCCTGGTCGAGGAGCAGCGACAGCACGTTGATTCAATCGCGGAACGTACAGCGCAGTTCCTGGCCGCCGGCGGAACCGTAGCGCAGTTACCGAGCCCGCCACGCAAACCGCTGCCACCGCCCCGCTCCACCAAGATCGATCCCGAAACCATCCTCAAGCGCCGCAAGCCGCCCATCACCCGGGCCGAGCGTGAAGCGCTGCGCAAACTAGCGGAGGCATTATGAAAAAACGCAAGCCTCACAACCTGCAGGCGCGCATCGCGCGGTCCTGCAGGTCGCTGCTGGCAGCAAACCACGTCGCGGTGGTGAACATCGACCCCAGCGGCCGCCAGGGCATGATCAATTACAAATCGCTGAAGAATATCGCGCCGGGGAAGATCGGCCAGGCCGTTTGCTCCATCCCCCACCGCTGGACGATCTACATCAGCGTGCTTTGCATCGACGCCCGCGGGGATCGCTACAACAAGTCGGTGGAGGTAGCGCCCGATGGCGTCTACCTCTCCGACCACCTGGAAGACGTGATCGAGCATTGCTACAAGAAGCTGCGCGACGAGGCCAACCAAAGCCAGATGGTGGCCTCGGGGTGGATCGCCATTCCTGAAGCGATTTCGCTTGATGAGGCGCACGCCGCACGGATCTTCGAAGCGGTCGGCGCATGGAATCAGCAGAAGGTCGCTGCATGCGCCGCATAGCCCGCACCCAGCAAAGCAAACGTCAAACCTGGCTCGCACCGCCGGCCAGCCGAATAAAAGAGGTAGGCCATGGCTGCCGAACAGAAGGAGCGCACAGCCAAGCTTGCCGAGAAGCGGCAGGAGCTGGGCGAGCAGGAACTGCGGCACACGGTCCCGTACGGCACCCGGCAGATGCTCGACGAGCTGATGCTCTGGAATGAGATCGAGGAAGTGAGCGAGGCGGTGCAGCTGCTGGTACTGAATGCGCGGGTTGAGGATCTGCCACCGGCGCCGCCGAAGATCAAGGGACCGTCCGACAGCATCCGCCACTACTTCCGGCAGGGAATGCGCGACCGGCTGGCAGCGCTCACCACCGAACTTGGCGAAACGAAGGACCGATCTACTATCTGGCGGCTGATCGCACATGCACACTCGATAGGACGCCGAGAAGTCCGCCACTTACTTCGAAATTAAGCGCCACGGATTCGAGATATCAGAAACCGTGGCGCGCAAATTACGGCAAGCAGGTTTCGCCGAATCTCTACAGATGGATACCCAAGACGAAAATATCAGTTAAGAGCAATTCCCCCTAAGGGTACTGACCTCGCGTGGCGAAACATATTTAACTACGCAAAAAAATAATATAACGCCAAACTCAATACAAGTTACACCAACAGGAAAGCTTATTTTCATACACCAGCATCAAACTTAACCCCTTGCCGCTGAGAAATATTCGCCACCCACCTTGCATTCTCATCTAGCCCTCTATAAAAACCAACATCAAACTTTTTAGAACTGGAAACTTCTAAACCATTTAGATATGTCACTACCAACTCGACACAAAATTTTCTTTGTGGCTTGTTTATTTTCAATCGAATCTTATTCGTAGTCCCGTGATCAAAAATCGGAAAATGAGCAAAGACTTCACCATCCCTAGCAACATCAAGGCAGGTGACAAGATGACCACCATTAGCCAAATCGAATTGAAAAACCACGTCTGTTCCTGAATCTGAGCAATCTAGATATTGAATAGCAAATTTTGGCTCAAGAGAAGCCAGTAATCGTTCATGCTCAAGCTCTGTATTCTTTTTGGACATCAACAGCTGCTCTGTAGATAGTTTCACTAAGGATTTTTGCTGTTCAACAGAGTTTTTAAGCTCTTCAGCTTGCAGTCGTAGCGCATCCGAGCTAATTTTTAGTTCAGTGCCTTGTTGAACGAAACCAAGAACTAACCATAGAAATGCAAGCGGACCAAAAACTCCAGCGAGGAAGTCTCCCAATTCATTAAGCTTCATTACTTTCCAAACGACAAAGTCCTGAGCAACAAATATACTAAAGATCAAAGTATAAACTACTGTGGCCGCCAACCCCCAAACCCACAATTTCTTAATCATAAAGTCTCCTTGATCCGGCTCCATGCCGGTCACCCGTAATACCCCAACCCAAACCAAATTGCCACCACCGGCCACCGGAGGGCGGCGCTTACCCGAGGTAAACGAAATGCCTGTACGCCATAGCGTCATCCACAAGATCGACAAGAAGCCTGACGGTAGCGCTGCCGTTCTGTTCCTGGGCGCATCGGAGCAGGTCGAAAGCCAGGCCCGCGACGACCTGATGAGCCAGCTCAACGAAAGCTACAACGCCACCGCAGGCAAGGGCTGGGGTTTCTTCCATCAAGAGTCAGGTGCATTCCCATTCAGCGGTTGGCTGGGCAAGTATCTCGCCGGTGTCACTGACTTCATGGCGTTCAGCACCACAGCCGTCGAGCACCTGACCAGGCTCATGGAAGAGTCGAACCTCACCACGGGTGGGCACGCCCTCTTCTGCCACTATCAGCAAGGCATGACCGATTACCTGGTCATCGCCCTGGTGCAGGAAACCGAAGCGGTGACCATGACCGAAGAACTGGCCCTGATGACAGTTAAGCGCCTGGACCTGGATCACATCCGCCTGGCCGCTCGCATCAACATCAGCGAATGGCAGACCAACCGCCAGTCGAAACAGTACATCTCGTACCTGAAGGGCAAGCAGGGCCGGAAGCTCAACGACTATTTCCGCGACTTCATCGGCTGCCAGGAAGGGATCGACGCACCGGGCGAAACCCGCACGCTGCTGAAGGCGTTCAGCGACTTTGTCGAAAGTGAGGATCTACCAGAAGAGGCGGCTCGCGAGAAGACCCACACCCTGGTCAGCTACTCAATGGGCCAGGCCAAATTGGGCGAGCCGATCACCCTCGACGAGTTGTCAGGCCTGATCGATGAAGACCAACCGAAGAACTTCTACGACTTCATCAAGGCGAAGGACTACGGGATTTCCGAGACCCTGCCGCCGGACAAGAAGACCATCAACAAATTCCGCCGGTTCACTGGCCGGGCTGAGGGTATGTCGATCAGCTTCGAAGCGCACCTTCTGGGCGACAAGATTGAGTTCGACGAAGCGGGCGGCACGCTGACGCTGCGAAAACTGCCGACCCAGCTCACCGATCAGCTCAAGCGCGCCGCTACCTGACCCATCGCCCTACCGGGAACCCGTAATACCCCATATCAACGAATCACGCCAGCCGCCAGCGCCCTATCGCCTTCCGTTCGTATTGGGAATAAAGCTACCCAAGAAAAAGACAGCCGCAGGCCCTATGAGCCAAGCGGCGGTCGTTCCCGGACTGACAATAGGTACAGCGATAGCAGTTGCAAACAGGCCTATCCCTGCCCATAGCCGCTTACGCGGCGTGAGCCAATCGCGGAACGCTTTAAGCTTTTTACCGGCCATTACCACCTCCTTGTTTGATAAGCAGCAAAGCATATCACCCACTTAAACGAATCACGCCAGCCAGCGACTATAGCGCCAGTGGCTCCGAATACTCGCGGATATCCTTTCGATAAGTCGCCAGATCAATTATCTGCCGCAAGCAAATGACGATCTCCAGTTTCTGCCTGTCGTCTGGAAGACCAATCCACTTGAGCATCGTTAGAGCGTCTTCCTCGATTGCTGCGAGTGCATCGATATCGCTTTGCAGTCTCATATAGGCCTCCTGCCTGGATGAGTTACTCAAATACCAATACTCCTAAAATCAACATCACGCCAGCCGGCGAGGATCCCCTATGTCTCCCTACAAATTGTCCGGGACGACGGTCGTCAGCTTTTCCGGCGGCCGCACCAGCGCCTACATGCTGCGCCAGGTGCTGGACAACAACGATGATTTGAGCGATCTGGTCGTCACCTTCGCCAATACCGGGAAGGAACACCCGGCGACCCTGGAGTTCGTCCAGGAATGCGCCGAGCGCTGGGCAGTGCCGATAGTCTGGCTGGAGTTTCGCGACGATGACGCGGGTTTTTCGGTAGTGGATTACGCCACCACCAGCCGCCAGGGTGAGCCGTTCGAAGCCTTGATTAGAAAACGGAAGTACCTGCCCAACCCTGTGACTAGGTTCTGCACCATCGACCTGAAGATCCGCGTCATCCACAAGTACCTCCGCAGCTTGGGTCTTTCGACCGAGGAAACGCCAGTGGACATGATGACAGGCATCCGTGCGGATGAACCGCGGCGTGTCGTGAAGATCCGGCACCGAAAAAGTACCAGCGAAAGCAAGTGGGCAACCATGGTGATGCCGCTGGCCGATGCCGGTGTCGGGATTCAGGACGTTACCGACTTCTGGGCCGCCCAGCCGTTCGACCTGACGCTACCGACGATCAATGGCAGAACGCTGGAGGGCAACTGTGACTTGTGCTTTCTAAAGGGCGCCAAGCAGGTCTATTCAATCATCGCCAGCGACCGCGACGAACTGATCCGCAAGGGAGATTGGTGGGCACGCATGGAGAGTTCAGTTGTCTCCGGCGGAAAGTTCACCGGCGACGGCGCCCGCTTCCGCAGCGACCGTCCCAGCTATCAACAGATGCTCGATTACTCCGACACCCAATTCGATATGTTCGCCGACCACGACGAGTCTATTGCCTGCTTCTGCGGAGACTGAATGCTGGTTTATGGCCAGCCTGCCCAACGCTTTAAGGCCTCAACAACCAGTGCCCCAACGATGGTAACCAGCAATTGCTCGATGAACTTCATTTACAACCTCTTTCACTCAATGGGTATGAGCGAAATTGTGAATAAGGTATTCCCAGGCAAATTCCAGAACTTTCCGATTCAAAACATTGCTTTGATTAGGTCGCTATAAAGCCGCCATTTGAAACGATTGCGTCGCCAAGAGAACGTAGCACTTCGGAAACCCTTTCTTTTTTTACTTTCGCCAGCTTGCGAGGATCCCCTATGTCCGCACAACAGAAGAAACACCCCTTCGATTTCAAAACCCAATACGGACTCGGCTTCAACCCTCAGGACGATGAGATCGTTGTCGACTTCTTCTGCGGTGGTGGCGGCGCCGGTACCGGCCTGGAAATGGGCCTGGGCCGCGCGGTGAACGTGGCGAAGAACCACAGCCCTCAGGCGATCAGCATGCATACCGTGAATCACCCGGGCGCCCAGCACTTCACCACCGACGTGTTCGAGGGTGATCCGGACACCGAGTGCGGCGGCAAGGCCGTGGGCTGGTTCCACATGTCGCCGGACTGCACGCACCACTCCCAGGCCGCCGGCGGCCAACCGCGCAAGCGCGAGATCCGCAACCTGTCGTGGATCGGGCTCAAGTGGGCAGGCATGAAGCGGCCCCGGGTGATCAGCCTGGAGAACGTGAAGCAGATACTGCAGTGGGGCCGACTGATCGCCAAGCGCGATAGGGCCACCGGCCGCGTGGTGAAACTCGGCGGCGACGTTGCTGCACCTGGTGAAGTTGTGCCGGTGGGCCAGCAGTTCCTGATTCCTGACCCGAAGCAGCGCGGCAAGACCTGGCGCCGCTTCGTGGCCCTGCTTGAAGGCATGGGCTACGTCGTTGAATGGAAGGTGATCCGGGCGTGCGATTTCGGCGCACCAACCAGTCGGGAGCGACTGTTCATGATCGCCCGGTGCGACGGCCAGCCAATCGTGTGGCCAGCGCCTACCCACGCCAAGAACCCGGTCAGGGGCCAGCAGAAGTGGAAGACCGCCGCTGATTGCATCGACTTCACCGACCTCGGCAAAAGCATCTTCGGCCGCAAGAAAGACTTGGCCCAGGCGACCCTGCGTCGCGTTGCCAAGGGCATGAAGAAGTTCGTCATCGACAGCGCGGCACCATTCATTGTGCCGATCGCCAATTGGTCAGGGGAAACAGTACAGTCGGCAGACGAGCCGCTGCGCACAATCACTTCATATCCTAAGGGCGGCGCGTTCTCGGTGGTCAGCCCAGTTATAGCACCGGCAACACACCACGGCAGCGACCGAATCAACGATCCACTCAAACCGTTGCCGACGGTGACCTGCGCGAATCGCGGTGAGCTGACGCTGATCAGCCCCACGCTGATTCAGTCGGGGTACGGCGAGCGCCAGGGCCAGGAGCCGCGAGTGCCAGGTCTGGATCAACCACTGGGCACCGTGGTCGCCGGCGGCGTGAAGCACGCCCTGGCAGCCGCGCACCTGGTGAAGTTCCGATTCAACGATGCGGGCAAGGCGCTGGACGAACCACTGCCGACCATCACCAGCGGCGGCAACTATCAGCGCCCGGCCGGGGCCGCACATGCCATGGGCATCTCCACGGTGTTCATGGCCCAGATGAATGGCGGCTTCAACACCACCGCCGCCAAGAGCATCGAGGACCCGATGACCACCGTAACGAACACCGGTAGCCAGCAGCAGCTGGTGGCGGCGAACCTGGTGCACCTGCGCGGCAACTGCGATGCACGGGACGTTAACGACCCGCTGCACACCGTCAGCGCCGGCGGCCAGCACCACGGGTTGGTCAGCGCATTCATGGAGCGGGCATTCGGCGGCAGTGTTGGCCAGGGCCTGGAAGAGCCGGCGCCTACCATCACCGCCGGTGGCGGCGGAAAGAGTTCTTTGGTGTCGCTCACCCTGTCACCGGAACACGAAGCTGGGGCTCTGCGGGTCGCGGCGTTCCTGATCAGCTACTACGGCACCGAGAACATCAGCGCTTGCGATGCGCCAGCCCCCACAATCACTACCAAGGACCGCCTGGCCATGGTCACCGTGATGGTCAAGGGCACGCCCTACGTGATCGTTGACATCTGCCTGCGGATGCTGAAACCGGCCGAGCTGTACAAGGCCCAGGGCTTCCCGGCCGACTACATGATCAGCCACGGCGCCGACGGCAAACCGTTCACCAAGACCCAACAGGTGCACATGTGCGGCAACAGCGTCAGCCCGCCGCCGATGGCTGCCCTGGCAAGCGCCAACGACCCGTGGCGCACTGAGCAACGCCAAGCACGCGCCGCGTAACTCCCCCACTCCACCGCCCGGGCATGGCCCGGCAAGGACTCACCATGCCTACAGAAAACAAACCGGTTGATCCTTTCGGGCCGCACGGCCGTACCTTTCACATTCACCTGAGCGTGCGCGGCGCAATCCGCGACTTCAGCAAGCGCCAGCTCAAAGGCATGTTCTGCGTTGACGGACGCGAATGCACCGCCGACGAGGCTAAGGAACATCTGCTCGAAGCGCTGGCCCAGGGTAAAGAGGTGCTTCCATTCGGGCCGCCGTGTGAAGGCTTCGATTTCACAGGCGGCGGCTGCCCTGGTCATGACAAGGAGGTCGCATGAAGCGCATCTAACTGAGCGCCCCCATGACCGGTACGCCCGGCCTAAATTTTTCCGCCTTCCACGCAATGAACATCTGCATGCGCGCGTGCAGCCCTTAGTCCGAACTGATCTCAATATCTTCTGGAAAGATGAGCTTTCCGTACCAGCCGTGCCCGGCCGTAAGAGCAGATATCGGAGCAAGTAAAAGTACCGCCAGTAACAGGGCTCTCTTCAATCCGCCGATGCTGCTAACCATCACCCTGCAGATAAGCCATAGATGAAGAAGGCTTGCACCACACGCAAGAAAAATAAACCCGAAGGCCTGAGACGAGCTAGACATCCGTGTTCCTCGCTTCGTTGAAAACCGAATCATAGCGCGTCCGAAGCGCTACCTGACAGTAACCCCTCCCCCTTCAAAGTCAGCCGCTATAGCGGCAAGGAAGAATGAACCCGTCACTTGCTACTTGGAGATGTGTTTTAAAAGGTCTCGGCATCGCTGTTCGAAATCTGAAAAAGCTTTCTCAACCTTAACCGTTCCCTGACTTCCGGCTTGGTGAACAGATAATAGCGATTTCCTATCTTCCCCAACCGCCATTTGCATCATCTCATTCACAACATCCCTCACCATCTTTTCCAGCGACATTGGATTACTTGGCAGCATAGACAGCTCTGAATCTGACAACAGGATAGAAACAACATTCCAAGTCCTGGTCATCTCATTTATTTTAACAAACCACTCGCGCTGGATTTCATACGGATACAGCTCAGCCAACGCATTATCGTCTCGAGACCTTAGGTACTGAGAAAAATGCTCACACATGCTGTTCAAGTAAACAAGTGGAGGACTTGCATTTAAGGCATGGGACCTTAGCTCCATGACGGCGTCATAGCGCTTCTGCAATTTGAACTGATGCTTCCAGCTATTTAAAGCAACGAGAGCCACTACCGCAGTAGCTACAGTGGCAATACTGGAACTTGCACTAAGAAAGCTCACCAAACCAATCTGCCCATCCTTGGAAAATATGAAACCAAAGACACTTCCGGAAAGAAACAGCAAGACGCAATAAATAGTCGTCGCTATTTTATCAGTCATTATTTTTCCTAAATTCCATCCACTTTGTTATCTGCGGAGAATACTCGTATGCCCGAAAATAAACAAAGACCCATCCTGTTCTCGGCACCGATGGTGCGCGCCATCCTGGAAGGCCGGAAGACGGTAACGCGGCGGGCAGTGAAAGGTTTCCAAATCCCTGCCGAGGACACCGCCATTCCGATTGGCGATCGTCAGCGCTGGAGCGCAATAGGCCAGCGAGACCCGCGCTATGGCTTCTGCGTATTTGGATCGACCGAAGCAGAGTGCGCAAAGGAACTGGAAGTGTACGCACCTTGCCCCTACGGCAAGCCCGGCGACCGGCTGTGGGTACGCGAGACATGGTACTGCGATCACTTCGAAGTCCAGAAAGGGCCATACCTGCAACCTGCCGACATGCATGACCTTGATCAGTCGCGCGAAGACGGAGACCTGGTGTACGCCGCTGATGGCCTAGCGCCGTACGAGCAGGAGCAGCCAACCTGGAAGCCCAGCATCCACATGCCCCGCTGGGTCAGCCGCATCCTGCTGGAGATCACCGACGTGCGCGTCGAGCGCTTGCAGGACATCACCGAGGAGCAAGCCAAGGCCGAGGGCGTGCGACTCTACACCGATCATGCCGAACTGGGTGATTGGTGGCACGTCGAGGGGATCGAGACATACAGCGCCGACCCGCGCAAATCGTTCGAACTGCTCTGGTCATCCGTCGGCGGCAACTGGAACGCCAACCCTTGGGTCTGGGTGGTCGAGTTCAAGCGGGTGACGCCATGATCGCCACCCTCTGGTTCGCCTACGTGTTCATCTACAAGGGGCCAAGACCATGAATGCACAAGTCCTCGACCCTTGCAGTGCCAGCCGCATGATGTGGTTCGACAAGGGTGATCAGCGCGCCCTGTTCGGTGACATCCGCGATGAAGAGCATGTGCTGTGTGATGGCAGGGTGTTGAGGGTTGAGCCCGACGTCATTATGGATTTCCGGCACCTACCATTCCCCGACGCCAGCTTCAACATGGTGGTGTTCGATCCGCCGCACCTGGTACGCGCCGGCCGTGAAAGCTGGCTCCGGCTTAAGTATGGAATCCTCACCGACGATTGGCGCGACGATCTGCGCAAAGGCTTCGCCGAGTGCTTCCGGGTGTTGCGCCCTGGCCAGTTCCTTATCTTTAAGTGGAACGAAACCCAGATCCCGGTCAGCGAGATTCTTGCCCTTACCGATGAGCAACCGTTGTTTGGCCACAAGTCCGGGAAGCGCGAAAAAACGCACTGGATGACCTTCATGAAGGGTGAAAAAGATAAATAGTCGGGAAACCGACACCCCAACACATCAACCATTGAGGCTCACCAAAAAAAGGAGTCTCTCATGAAGTATTTCGCAGACGCAGTCATCGCAATCGCCCCATTAATAACCCGCAAGTCTAGGAATCGCTTCTTCCGCAAGTACGACCGATGGACAGACAGATTGCTTCGGCTGGGCTTCATCGATCTTAAAACGCGACAGGATATGCGGCAGCAAATCGCAGGCGCATATCTCGCCTCCTTGATGTAGCCATTCCCCCTCTGAATAAGCCTGCCGGAAACCGGTGGGCTACTTTCCGTCGCCCCGCGCGGCCAGGACCACCCATGTCAGCATCAGAAAAACTCAACGACGGGATCACGGGCGACAAAGTGCCCGAGGCGCAGATGGCCGAAATCCTCGGCACCACGCTCGCCGCCTTACGCTCCAAGCGAGCCCGAAACCAAATCCCACTCGGCGTGTGGAACAAGCAAGGCAGCCGGGTCATGTACAGCATCAGGAGATACTACGAATGGCTCGAAAGCCAATGGGTTTGCCCGCAGGAATGGACCTCCACCACGGATCGATCCGCATCCGCTTTATGTGGAACGGCAGCCGGCGGAGTGAAACGCTCCCCTATTCCCCGACACAGAAAGGAATCAAGTCTGCCTCACAGGTTGTTGATCAGGTAAAGGGGCTGATCAAGCTGGGGCTGCTCGACGACGACAAGTACGCCGAGCTTTTCCCGAGTTCCAGCAACCTCGCCGGCGGCAAGATCAACTTCGGCGAGTACGCGCAGCTCTGGCTGGATAGCCGTGAGGTGGTGGCCGGTACGAAGGGGAACTACAAGGGAGCGCTGAACAGGTACTGGATGCCCGGCCTGGCCCTGGTGCGGATCGACCTGATCACCACCACGCTGCTCCGCCGGGTTATGGCCGCCAATGAGTGGAAGTCGCCGGGCGTTAAGCGCAACGCCATCTCGAAGCTGTCCACCATCCTGAACTCAGCCGTATCCGAAGAGCTGATCCCGAAGAACCCAGCGGCAATTCTCGAACTGCCCAAGCGCAGCAAAAAGGAGATCGACCCCTTCACGCTGGAAGAAGCAGACCAGATCATCGCGAAGATGTACGAGCACGATCACTGGCCCAGTACGATTTATGCGGCATTTTTTGAGTTTGTGTTTTTTACAGGGATGCGTCTATCTGAAGCCCTGGCGATGCGCTGGGATGCGGTAGACGAAGAGAAGAGGACGGCCCACGTATGTCGCGGGATCGCCTTGGGGGAAGTGGTTGAGCGCACGAAAACGGGCAGTGACCGCTTCGTTTTGTTGAATGACCGCGCCCTGCATGCCCTGAAATTTGCCAGGGAGTACGCGCAGCGTCGGAAAAATGGCAAAGGGAAAGTGCTGGAAACGCCCTTCATTTTCCCGCCATCAAAGAACTCGGAGTACGTTAAGCAGACGTCGGACCTGCATAAGCAATGGGTTCCGACGCTGAAAGCACTGAATATCCGTCGTCGGCCGCCATACAACTGTCGTCACACCTATGCGACAATATGCATTATGTCTGGCATGAACCCCGCCTTCATTTCCCAGCAGCTCGGCCATAGTGTGCAGATGCTGCTCTCGACTTATGCGCGTTGGATCAACTCAAGCTCGGACTGGAGCGAAATGGAAAAGCTCCAGATTGGTCCCAAATTGGTCCCAGCTCAAATAAGCGCACCCTAAGCTATTGATAGGTAAAGTAATTGATCTCCACAGCTAACATCACCATGCAGTTCGGCGCCAAGCCGCTCTTTGAGAACGTCTCGGTCAAGTTCGGCGCCGGCAACCGGTATGGTCTGATCGGTGCCAACGGTTGCGGCAAGTCGACCTTCATGAAAATCCTCGGCGGCGACCTCGATCCGTCCGGTGGCCAGGTCATGCTGGAGCCGAATGTGCGCCTGGGTAAGCTGCGCCAGGACCAGTTCGCCTACGAAGAATTCACCGTGCTCGACACCGTGATCATGGGCCACGAAGAGCTGTGGAAGGTCAAGGCCGAGCGCGACCGTATCTACTCGCTGCCGGAAATGAGCGAAGACGACGGCATGGCCGTGGCCGAGCTGGAAACCGAGTTCGCCGAGATGGACGGCTACACCGCCGAATCCCGTGCTGGTGAGTTGCTGCTGGGCCTGGGCATTCCCCTGGAACAGCATTTCGGCCCGATGAGCGAAGTGTCCCCCGGCTGGAAACTGCGTGTATTGCTGGCCCAGGCGCTGTTCTCCGACCCGGAAGTGCTGTTGCTTGACGAACCGACCAACCACTTGGACATCAACACCATCCGCTGGCTGGAAAACATCCTGACCCAGCGCTCCAGCCTGATGATCATCATCTCTCACGACCGTCACTTCCTGAACAGCGTGTGCACCCACATGGCTGACCTGGACTACGGCGAGCTGCGCCTGTTCCCGGGCAACTACGACGAGTACATGACCGTGGCGACCCAGTCCCGCGAGCAACTGCTGTCGGACAACGCGAAGAAGAAAGCGCAGATCTCCGAGCTGCAATCCTTCGTCAGCCGCTTCTCGGCCAACGCCTCGAAAGCCAAGCAGGCGACCTCCCGTGCCAAGGCGATCGACAAGATCCAGCTGGCCGAGGTCAAGCCTTCGAGCCGCGTGAGCCCGTTCATCCGTTTCGAACAAACCAAAAAGCTGCACCGCCAGGCGGTCATCGTCGAGCGCATGGCCAAAGGCTTCGACGGCAAGCCGCTGTTCAAGGACTTCAGCTTCCAGGTTGAAGCCGGCGAGCGTGTGGCGATCATCGGCCCGAACGGTATCGGCAAGACCACCCTGCTGCGCACCCTGGTTAACGAACTGACTCCGGATGCCGGCAGCATCAAGTGGACCGACGCGGCAGAACTGGGCTACTACGCCCAGGATCACGCGAGTGACTTCGAAAACGACATGAGCCTGTTCGACTGGATGGGCCAGTGGACCCAAGGCGAGCAAGTGATCCGTGGCACCCTGGGGCGCATGCTGTTCTCCAACGACGAGATCCTCAAGTCAGTCAAGGTGATCTCCGGTGGTGAGCAAGGCCGCATGCTGTTCGGCAAGCTGATCCTGCAAAAGCCGAACGTGCTGATCATGGACGAACCGACTAACCACTTGGACATGGAATCCATCGAGGCGCTGAACCTGGCGCTGGAGAACTACCCGGGCACGCTGATCTTCGTCAGCCATGACCGTGAGTTCGTATCGTCCCTGGCCACCCGCATCATCGAGTTGAGCGCCAACGGCGTGATCGACTTCAGCGGTACCTACGACGACTACCTGCGCAGCCAAGGCGTGGTGTTCTAAAAGTAGTGACCTGAAACTGTGGGGAACAGGCTCGTTGTGGCGAGCGGGCTTTTGTGGCGAGCGGGCTCGCCACAAAAGCCGGTTTCTCAGTCAAAGTAGTTAGCCTGCTTCCTTTTCCCCCAAGCCCTTGCCATGATGCGCTCACCGCCCGCCCGCGAACGAGTGCCCATGTCTGCCGCCGCCCCCAGTTCACTGTCGATCACCCTGCAGATCGTCTCCATCGTCTTCTACACCTTCATCGCCTTTATCTGCATCGGCCTGCCGATTGCGGTAATCCCGGGCTATGTCCATGAGCAACTGGGCTTCAGCGCGGTGGTGGCCGGGATCACCATTGGCTCCCAGTACCTCGCAACCCTGCTCAGCCGTCCCATGGCCGGACGCATGTCCGACAACGTCGGCACCAAGCGCGCGATTGTGCTGGGGCTGGCGGGGATCCTGATCAGCGGTGTATTGACGTTCTTCGCCACCCTGGTGGACAGCCTGCCCAGCCTGAGCCTGGGGATTCTGATTGCCGGCCGGCTGCTGCTGGGCGTGGCCCAGGGCCTGATCGGCGTGGGCACCATCAGTTGGTGCATGGGCCAGGTGGGTGCCGAACATACCGCGCGATCGATTTCGTGGAATGGCATTGCCTCCTACGGCGCCATCGCCATCGGCGCGCCGCTCGGAGTGGTGATGGTCGCCGAATATGGCTACACCAGCCTGGGTATCGCGCTGTCGGTATTGGCGGCGCTGGGCCTGGTGCTGATCCGCAACAAACCCTCGGTGCCGGTGGTGCGCGGCGAGCGCCTGCCGTTCTGGGCGGTGTTCGGGCGCATCGCACCGTTTGGTGCCAGCCTGTGCCTGGCGTCCATCGGCTACGGCACCCTGACCACCTTTATCACCCTGTATTACCTCAATCGCGGCTGGGTCGGCGCGGCGTACTGCCTCACGGTGTTTGGCGTGTGTTTTATCGTCTCGCGGCTGGTGTTCATCTCGGCGATCAGCCGTTTTGGCGGCTTCAGGGCGGCGATTGCGTGCATGATCATCGAGACCTTGGGCCTGACGTTACTGTGGCTGGCGCCGTCCACCGGCGTGGCCTTGATCGGTGCGGGGCTGACCGGCTTTGGTTTGTCGCTGGTGTACCCGGCACTGGGCGTGGAAGCCATCAAACAGGTGCCAAACAGCAGCCGCGGTGCGGGCCTGAGTGCGTATGCGGTGTTTTTCGACCTGGCCCTGGCGATTGCTGGGCCATTGATGGGTGCCGTGGCGTTGAACCTGGGTTACAGCTGGATCTTCTTCTGCGCGGCGCTGTTGTCGGTCACGGCGCTGGGCGTGACCTTGCTGCTCAAGCGCCGCGCTTACTGATCGGCGGTCTGCAAGCCGGCGCGGGTAGATTGGCCGAGGGTGTGGGTGAAAAAACGCCCGGCTTCGGAAATCAGGTCGCGGTGGATGCCTTCACGGTCGACGCCGTCGGCATCGGTGCAGATCGCCGGCATCGCGGCCAATTGGTCGCTGTCGCACGGCGCCATGAACACGAAGTGCCCTGCCCCCGCCAGCAACTTGAAGTCCGGTGGTTCCGGCAGCTTGCGCGCCAGGGCGGCGGCGTTTTTGTCCACCGCCACCAACTTGTCGCCGTCGCCGCTGTAGAGCAGCACCGGCACGTGCACATCCGCCAGGGTGTGGCGGCCGAACATCAGGCTCAAAGGCGCCATCAACATCAACGAATGAATGCGCGGGTCGGATTGTGGTTGGAGGTCGTCACGGTCCATCACCAGTTCACCTTTGGTGGTGCAGGCATCGCGATCTTCGGGGCGTTCCTGGCAATAGCGGCGCAGGCGATCGAAATCCGGCTTGGCTCCCGCCAGGATCAACGCGGTTTCGCCACCGGCCGAATAGCCGATAACGCCCACCTGATCGACGTTGACGAATGGCGACAGCATCGGGTCAGCCAAGGTCGCGGTGATCGCTTCGGAAATCTGGATCGGCCGGCCGTACAGGTTACTTACCGTGCCCAGGCGGCTGTGGTCCTTGTAGTTATCGCCGGGGTGCAATACCGCGACCACCACAAAGCCTTTACGCGCCAGGGAGGTGGCCAGGTCATGCAGAGCCAACGGCGTACCGGTGTTGCCATGGGACAGCATCAGCATCGGGAAGCGGCCAATGGCGATCTTGGAATCTTCGGTAGCCGCGACGTGATAGGGACCCAGTTGTGTGCTGTGTTCATCGTCGGTGGACGGGTAGAACGCCACCGCTTTCATCGGTTGCAGATCCAGCGGGTCGAGAAAGGTCATGCGATGGAAGCCCACACTCCAATGGGGGTGCGGCGCAGGCGCGGCGTGCACTGAAATCAGGCCGCCGAGCAGGGAAAGAACCATAACGGCACAAAGACGCATCATGAGGATGTCCACCTTTGCTGCGTGACCACGTTCAACACCCGCGGCATGTCTATTTGAAAAGTCCATGGCTCAAGGTACTCACACTGGGTGATAAACCCATGCGTGCATAACCTGGGCCAAGGTAATGACAGCGGGTAAACGAAAAAACTCCGTACGCCAGTCGCTTCAAGACGACCAGAATACAGCGTTTAGGCGCCCGGCTTCAGATAGAAACCGAGCAGAGGCGAAATTTACACAAGCCTTACGCAGCGGCGAACAATTGTTCGTTGATCAGTACGTTCGCGTCGCTGATGGATTTGCTGCGTACTTCATCACCATAAGCCAGGCCGTGGGCGCGTACGAATTCGATGTCGGTAATGCCGAGGAAGCCCAGCATCACTTTCAGGTATTCCTCGTGGGCAACACCGGTTGCCTGGCCAACATGCAGGCCGCCGGAGGTGGAAACAACGATGACTTTCTTGTTACCGCACAGGCCTTCAGGGCCGGCTTCGGTGTAACGGAAGGTTTGACCGGCGACGGCGATGCGGTCAATCCAGGCCTTCAATTGGGTTGGAATGGTGAAGTTGTACATCGGCGCAGCCAATACCACGGCATCGGCGGCGAGGAATTCAGCCAGGGTCTTGGCACTGAGGTCGGCCTCGTGCTGTTGTGCGGCGTCACGCAGTTCGGCGGCGGTGCCCAGGGCGCCCAGGGTCGCGCCGGAGAAGTGGTTGATGCCTTCACTGGCGAGGTCGCGGTAGGTCACTTCCACACCCGGCTCGGCCGCTTGCCAGGCCTTGACTACGCCAGCGCTGAGCTGACGGGAAGCCGAGTTGTCGCCGAGGATGCTGGAATCGATGTGCAACAGTTTCATGGTGGATCTCCGAGTGTGGGATCGACAGTGGCGATCAGATGGTGGTGATGCTACGCATGAAACCAATAGTCGATAAGTCGCCTGAATTGCGATAGTTTGTCCCACTGACAGGACAATAGGCTGACCATGCAAGACCTCAACGACCTCTACTATTTCGCCAAAGTCGTCGAAGCCGGCGGCTTCGCGGCGGCCGGGCGGCTTTTGGGCATTCCCAAGTCGCGGCTGTCGCGGCGCATTGCCGAACTGGAAGAGCGCCTCGGCGCACGCCTGCTGCAACGCACCACGCGGCAACTGACCCTGACCGCCGTTGGCGAGCGCTACCTGCGCCACTGCCAGGCGATGCTGCTGGAGGCGGAAATGGCCGACGAGGCGGTGGCCAGCATGTCCAGCGAACCCCGCGGGCGGCTGCGGGTCACATGCCCGGTGGGGCTGGCGCAGCACTTCCTGCCAGAACTGGTCGCCGGATTTCTCGCCGCCAACCCCCAGGTACAGCTGGAGATGACCCTGGTCAACCGCCGCGTCGACCTGGTCGCCGAAGGCATCGATGTGGCACTGCGAGTGCGCGAGCTTGGTGACGAAGACCCGCTGCTGGTGACCAAGCGCCTGCGCCAGGCCCAGACCGTGCTGGTCGCCAGCCCCGCCTTCATGCTCGGTCGCCAGGTAAGCACCCTCGACGATCTCAAGCAACTGCCGATACTCGGTGCGCTGGAGGCGGATCGCCTGGTGCATCAGCGCATCCTTGACCCCCAGGGCAACCCACACGATCTGGCGATGGAAGCCCGCCTGGGCATCGACGACTTCATCGTGCGCAAGGCCAGCGCCGTCATGGGTCTGGGCTTTACCGTGCTGCCGATGATGTACTGCGAAGAGGAACTGGCCAACGGTCGGTTGGTGCAACTGCTGCCGCAATGGTCGTTGCCGGGCGGCTGGCTCCAGGCCGTCTACCCGCATCGCCGTGGCGTGCTGCCGGCGATTCGGGCCTGGATCGATTACCTGGAAGAAGGCTTTAAGAGCTGCGGAGACCGCTTGCTATGAAGATGACCGAAGCACAAGTCGCGAGTTTCTGCCTGAGCCTGCCCGGCGCGCGGGAAGACTACAAATGGGGTGGCGTGCGGGTGTTCTCGATAGCGGGCAACAAGATGTTCGCCCTGCAAAACCTGCGCGGTGATTCGCTGGCGTTCAAGGTCGACAAGGAATTGTTCCTCGGCCATGTGGACCGCCCTGGCATCCACCCGGCGCCGTACCTGGCACGCGCGCAGTGGATCATCATGAACACGCCCTACCCGCTGGGCGCCGAGGAACTGCGCGGCTTGTTGCAGCGCTCCCACCAGTTGGTGGTGAGCAAACTGCCCAAGCGCACGCAGATCGGCTTGCTGCTAGAGAACTGACAGTAGCGTGCCACCGAGGAACAACTGGTCCAGCCAGAACACCTGGTGCAACAGCACGATCACCCAGAACAGCACCTGGTAAGACACCTTGCGCGTCTTGTGCCGGAACACCTGCTGGGCAATCAATGCCCCCGGCCAACCGCCCGCCAGCTCCACGGCGTGGAGGATGTTCTCCGGGGTGCGCCAGCTGTCGGTGAGGGCCTTGCGCTTGTCGCTCCAATACAGGAAGAACGCCAGCACGCTGACCACGCCATAGGCCGCCAACGGAAGTACCGTTTCACCGCGCAGCCACACCAACACCGAACCCAGCAGCGGCGCCGTGCACAGCAGCACAAAAATCGCCGCTTTCAGGCGTGGGTGTTGAATCATCATGCCTTGGCCGCAGCCCAGTCGATCCAACCGAATTGCCAGGTCGCCAGGATCAGCAGGCCGAACGCAATACGGTACCAGGCAAATGCCGCGTAGCTATGGCTGGCAATGAACTTGAGCAGGCCCTTGACCGCGATCATCGCGAAGATGAACGAGGTGACGAAGCCAATGGCGAACACCGGCAGGTCCGCCGGCTGGAACAGGTCGCGGTATTTGTAGCCCGAGTACACCGCCGCACCGACCATGGTCGGCATGGCCAGGAAGAACGAAAACTCGGTGGCGGTCTTGCGCGACAGGCCGAACAGCAGGCCGCCGATGATGGTCGAGCCGGAGCGCGACGTACCCGGGATCATCGCCAGGCACTGGGCAAAACCGACCTTGAGCGCATCTTTCCAGGTGATGTCATCGACGCTTTCGGCGTGCACTTCATGCTCGCGGCGCTCGGCCCACAGCATGACGATGCCGCCGATCACCAACGCAGTGGCCACGGTGATCGGGTTGAACAGGTAATGGTGGATCAAATCGGCAAAGATCACCCCCAGCACCACGGCCGGCAGGAACGCGATCAGCAGGTTGACCGTGAAGCGCTGGGCATTGCGCTGGGTCGGCAAGCCGGTGACCACATCGAGGATCTTGCGCCGGAATTCCCAGACCACCGCGAGGATCGCACCCAGCTGGATGATGATATTGAACGCCATGGCACGTTCGCCGCCGAAGTCGAGCAAATCGGCGACGATAATCTGGTGTCCGGTGCTGGAGATCGGCAGGAACTCGGTAAGCCCCTCCACTACGCCAAGAATCAATGCCTGAATGGCTGTCCAAAAATCCATGCTTCCCCCAAAGGTCATGCCCTGTGGCATGCCTTATCAATCTTTTAATGGTTCACTGACGAGCGCACTGAAGGCCCGGTGTTGACCATGGGTCAATGCCGGTCTGCAAAAATTCTGTGAAAAATCAGGCAGTACTCAGGTTTTGCGATTTCAGGCCGAAAGCCTATCAGACAAGGCGTAAAAGTCGATGCGACGCCCACAATTATAAAAAGCCCGGAGTGACAGGACGATGAACAGTTTGCGTAATATGTCGATCAGCCGACGCCTCTGGTTGATCCTGATCGTCGCCGTGCTGATGCTGATGGCCCTGGGTTTGCTGATGCTCAAGCAGATCCACGACGACCTTTACCAGGCCAAGCGCCAGCAGACCCAGCACGTGGTCCAGACCGCCAGCGGGATCCTGACGTTTTATCACAGCCTCGAAACCACCGGGGTGATGACCCGCGAAGCCGCGCAAAAACAAGCCCTGAGCGCGGTGCGCGGCTTGCGCTATGACCACGACGACTATTTCTGGATCAACGACCTCACCCCCGTGATGATCATGCACCCGGCCAACCCGAAGCTGGACGGCCAGAACCTCTCGGCCATCCGCGATCCCGACGGGTTTGCCGTGTTCAACGAGTTCGTGATCCTCGCCAAGGCCAAGGGCGCCGGCATCATCAACTACCGCTGGCCGAAGCCGGGCGCCGATGCGCCGGTGGCGAAAACCTCGTATATCCAGTTGTTCGAGCCGTGGGGCTGGATCATCGGCTCCGGCGTTTACGTGGACGATGTGCAGGCCGAGTTCAACAGCCAGGTGTGGAAGGCCTCGTTTATCGGTCTGGGCATCGCCGTGGTAATGGCCCTGCTGGTATCGCTGATTGCCCGCAGCATCGTGCGCCCCTTGCAGGACGCAGTGAACGCCATGGGTAATATCGCCAGCGGCGAAAGCGACCTGACCCGCAGCCTCGACACCGACGGTCGCGACGAAGTCACCCAGCTGTCCCAACACTTCAACAGTTTCACTGCCAAGCTGCGCCAGGTCGTCAGCCAGTTGCAGGTGTGCGCCAACGCCCTGGGCCAGTCCTCCACGGAACTGGGCAACAACGCGACCCAGGCCCATGACCGCAGCCAGCAACAGTCCCAGCAGATGGAACTGGTGGCCACCGCCATCAATGAAGTCACCTACGGCGTGCAGGACGTGGCCAAGAACGCCGAACACGCCGCCAGCGAAATGCGCGATGCCCAGGCTCAGGCCCAGCAAGGCCAGGTCAATATCGACAGTAGCCTGCAGCAGATCGACCAGCTTTCCACCACCATCAGCGAGGCCGTGGAAGTGATCCGCACCTTGTCCAGCGAAAGCACGCAGATCGGTGGTGTGTTGGAAGTGATCCGCTCCATCGCTGACCAGACCAACCTGCTGGCGCTCAACGCCGCCATCGAAGCGGCACGCGCCGGGGAACAAGGCCGTGGTTTTGCCGTGGTGGCCGATGAAGTCCGCCTGCTGGCCCAGCGCACGCAAAAATCCACCGCCGAGATCCAGGCGATGATCGAGCGTCTGCAAGGTCACTCGGAAGCAGCGGTCAAGGTGATCAGCGACAGCCACAGCGCCTCGCAACTGACCATCGAACAAGCCGGCCAGGCCGGTGCCAGCCTCACCGCCATCGGCCAGGCGCTGCACAACCTCAACGGCCTGAATGCGTCGATTGCCAGCGCCACCCTGCAACAGGCTCATGTGGTGGAAGACATCAACCAGAACGTCACCCAGGCTGCGAGCTTGTCCCACAGCACCGCGCTGGCGGCGGAACAGTCCAACGTGGCCAGCGTGCACTTACGCGGGCTGAGCGAACAACTCGACAGCCTCTTGCGCCAGTTCAAGGTCTAACACCGCTCCAAATGTGGGAGGGGCTTGCCCCCGATGGCGATATATCAGTCTGCATATGTGCAGCTGTCCATCCGCTATCGGGGGCAAGCCCCCTCCCACATTTGCCCTACTGTGTTTTGAAGATTGCTGGCCTCTGGTTACAATCCCCGCCCTCTCCCACTCTCCCAAGGAACTGCCATGTCCGGGCTTGAACTGTTCGCCGCCGCCCTGGGGGTGATCGCTGTCTGGCTGACGGTCAAACAGAACCCCTGGTGCTGGCCCATCGGCCTGGTGATGGTGTTGCTGTACACCTGGGTGTTCTATGACGTGAAGCTCTATTCCGACATGCTGCTGCAGGTGGTCTACGCCGCCTTGCAAGTCTATGGCTGGTGGCAGTGGACCCGCGCCGGCGAGGTCAGGCAAGGACGCCAGGTCACCCGCCTGGGTTGGCCCGCAATCATGACCAGCATGGCCATCGGCGCGGTCGGCAGCCTGCTGCTGGGCGCTGCGATGGCGCACTGGACCGATGCCGCCCAGCCCTGGCTCGACGCCGCCCTCACCGGATTCAGCCTGGTGGCGCAAATGTGGATGGCGCAGAAACGCGTGCAGTGCTGGCCGCTGTGGATTGCCGTGGACGTGATTTTCGTCGGGCTGTTCCTCTACAAGGGCTTGTATCTCACCGCTGCGCTCTATGCCCTGTTCACCGTGATCGCCGTGCAAGGCTGGCGTGAATGGCGCGCCGACCCGGCGTTGCAACCATGAAGGTGGTCGTACTGGCCGGCCCCGAATCCAGCGGTAAAAGCTGGCTGGCCGCCGAACTGCACGCGCATTTTGGCGGTTTGATGGTGCGTGAATACGTGCGCGATTTCATGGACCATCACCAGCGCGACACCACCCTGGCGGATATTCCAGCCATCGCCCACGGCCAACTGGCCTGGGAAGATGCCGCCCGCGCCCGGCAGCCGCGCCTGCTGGTCCTCGACACTCACCTGCTGACCAATAAACTGTGGAGCCAGACCCTGTTCGGCGACTACCCGGCATGGCTCGACGACGAACTGCTGGCCCGGCAGTACGACCTGCACCTACTGTTATCGCCGGATGATGTGGAATGGACCGCCGATGGCCAACGCTGCCAGCCGGAACTGGCCGACCGCCGGGTGTTTTTCCAGGACAGCCTGGCGTGGATGCAGGCGCATCGACAGGCGGTGGTGGTCATCAGGGGGAGTTGGGAGGAGCGCCGCACCGCCGCGTTTGCTGCGGTAGAACAGCTGTTGTAGTGAGCGGGCTTGCCCCGCTCACTACAACACCGGGGCGGTTAGTAGCCCAACGACAGGCCGGTATTGCGACGCGGGTCATTCGCCCCATAGAAGCGGTTGTTACCTACCGGCTTACCCTCCAGGGACGGTGCCCCCACCAGGATCGCCGCCAAGTGGTTGGCATCCTGCGGCCCGGCAAACTTGTGGCCCCAGCTTTCCAGAATCTTCTGGGTGTCCGGGCTGACCGCGAAGGTCTCCAGGTTGGTGGTTTCCGGCATCCATTGCTGGTGGAAACGCGGCGCGTCCACGGCTTCCTGGATATTCATCTTATAGTCGATGACATTCAGGATGGTCAGCAAGGTCGCCGTAATGATGCGGCTGCCGCCCGGTGTACCCACCACCATCACGGCCTTGCCGTCCTTGGTCACGATGGTCGGGCTCATCGAGGAAAGCGGCGCCTTGCCCGGTGCGATGGCGTTGGCTTCCCCCTGGACCAGCCCGTACATGTTCGGTACGCCGACCTTGACGGTGAAGTCATCCATTTCATCGTTGAGGATCACCCCGGTCTTGCTCGCCATCACGCCCGCACCGAACCAGTCGTTGAGGGTGTAGGTCACCGAGACCGCGTTGCCCCACTTGTCGACGATCGAGTAGTGGGTGGTGTTGTTGCCTTCGTGCGGCGACACACCCGGCTTGATTGCCTGGGAATCCCCGGCCTTGTGCGGATCGATGGCGTCACGCAGTTTGGCCGCGTAGTTCTTGTCCAGCAGATGCTCGATCGGGTTCTTCACGAAATCCGGATCGCCCAGGTAGCTGTTACGGTCCACATAGGCGTGGCGCATGGCTTCGATCTGGTAGTGCAGGCCCTGGGCCGAGTGATAGCCCAGGTCAGCCATCGGGTAGCCTTCGAGGATGTTCATGATCTGGCAGATCACCACCCCACCCGAGCTTGGCGGCGGTGCCGAGACCACGTGGTAGCCACGGTAGTCGCACTCGATGGGCGCCAGTTCGCGGGTTTTGTACCTGTCGAGGTCGGCCTGGGTGATGATGCCCTTGCCGGCCTGGCTGGAATCCACCAGGGCCTTGGCGACCCAACCCTTATAGAAACCGTCGCTGCCCTTGGCGGAGATTTCCTTGAGGGTCTTGGCCAGGTCTTTCTGCACCAGCTTCTGGCCGACCTGCAGCGGCTGGCCGTTGTGCAGGAAAATCCCGCGCATATCCTTGTCTTTTTCGAACTCGCCGGTGGCGGTGTGCAGCAGGTCGATATCGCCCTGCTCCAGGGCAAAGCCGTTTTCCGCCAGCTTGATCGCCGGGGCAATCACCTGGGCGCGTTTGAGGGTGCCGTACTTGCTCAGGGCCAGCTCCATGCCGGACACGGTGCCGGGCACACCGACAGCCAGATGCCCCTTGGCACTCAAGCCTTCGACCACATTGCCGGCCTTGTCCAGGTACATATCAGCGGTGGCCGCCAACGGGGCTTTCTCGCGGAAGTCGAGGAAGGTCTTGCGCCCATCCGCCAGTTGCACGGTCATGAAGCCGCCGCCGCCCAGGTTACCCGCCGCCGGGTACACCACCGCCAGCGCGTAGCCGACCGCCACGGCGGCATCCACCGCGTTCCCGCCGGCCTTGAGTACATCCACGCCGACATGCGTGGCCAAATGCTGGGCGGTCACCACCATGCCATTTTCACCGGCCACCGGGGCCTGGGAAGCGGCTTGCACGCCGCTGACCGTCAACACCAAGGCGGTGGCAATTAATGCGCGGTTGAAGGGTTGGTATTTCATCCATGGCTACTCTAGTTATTGAGACGCACCAAAATAGCCCGCCCCGAATTTAATCCCCAGCGCAATGGCGTTTTTATTACAGAACCTGTCGGTCACAGAACGGAGCGGAAAAAGCCCATGCTATATTTCGCGCCCAAACTGTCCTGCAAGGCGCTTTGACATGGCGATCAAGAAGACCGGAATTCGTGCCCAACAGGCGGACCAGACGCGTTCGCGCATTCTGCAGGCGGCGGTCAAGGTGTTCACCCGCGACGGCTATTCCGGTGGGCGCGTCGACACCATTTCCAAGGAAGCCGACTCCAACGACCGCATGCTCTATTACTATTTCGGCAGCAAGGAACACCTGTTCGTCTGCGTGCTGGAACACACCTACGAGCAGTTCAACCACGCCGAAAGCACACTCAAGCTGGACCTGGATGCGCCGGTGCAGGCCCTGCGCGAGCTGGTCGCGTTTATCTGGAACTACTACGTCAAGCACCCGGAGTTCGTGGCGATCCTGAGCATCGAGAACCTGCACCAGGGCAAGCACGCCAAGCAGTCCGGCGAATTGCGCAGGCTGTCGGGGGAAGCGGTCGGCGTATTGCGCCCGATCATCGAAGCCGGCCAGGCCCAAGGCGTGTTCCGCAAGGATGTCGACCTCAAGCACGTGTACTTGATGATCGCCTCGCTGTGCTACTTCTATAACTCCAACCGCCACACCCTCAGCTCATTCCTCGGCGAAGACTTGTCGAACAAGGGGCAGCAGCAGGATTGGCTGGGGTTTATCAGTGACCTGGTGGTGCGCGGCGTGACCCCCCTCCCACCGCTTTAACCCTGTCGTGTCAGTGAGTACCAGGGTTGGCGCGCAGCTGCGCGACCTTCTGTTCCACCCCACTCCACACCGGCGCATTCGGCGCAAACCGCCCGCGCAGGTACGCCACCAGATCCGCCACCTGGCTGTTGGACAAACTGTCCTTGAAACCCGGCATGTAGCCCAGGTCCTTGGTCGCAGGTTTGCTGATGCCTTGCAGGATCACCTTGATCAGATTGTCCGGCTGGTCGCTGTACACATTGGTATTGGTTGCCAGCGACGGGCTCACCCCAAACAATTTCGGCCCCAGCCCGTCGGCGTGGCAGGCCTTGCACGCACCTTCGAACACGCGCCGGCCATTGGGATTTGGCACCGTGGCAACCACCTGCACTTCAGCAACGGCCTCGCCCTTCAGCGACGCCAGGTACACCGCCATCGCACGGATATCTGCCTTGGGCAGTTTCGACAACTCGCTCACCACCGGCCCCATCGGGCCTGCCGCCACACCATGGGCATCGGAATAGCCGGTGCTCAGATAGGTGAATAGCTGGTCCTCGGTCCACGGCGTCGGCGCCTTCGACAACCCGGTCAGTGCCGGCGCCTCCCAGCCATCGACCATGCCGCCCGCCAGGAAGGACTTACCACCCTTCTCGGCCCCCATGAAATTGCGCGGCGAGTGGCACGCGGCGCAGTGGCCCAAGCCATTCACCAGATAATTGCCGCGATTCCATTGCTCGCTGCGCTCAGGCTGCAGCGATATTTCACCGCGGCGCAGATTCAACGCATTCCACCCCGCCATCAGCGGCCGGATATTGAACGGAAAACCCATGGCATTCGGCGTCGGCGCCTGGCTGACCGGCGCCTGGGACATCAGGTAGGCGTACAGCGCCTGCATATCCGCATCGTTGATATTGCGAAACGCCGTATACGGAAACGCCGGGTACAGGTTGCGCCCGTCGCGACCAATGCCATCGCGCATCGCCCGCTCGAACGCAGGATAAGACCAGGCGCCGATGCCGGTCTCTACATCCGGGGTGATATTGCTGCTGTACAGGGTACCGAAGGGGGTTTCCATGGCCAATCCACCGGCATTGACCGCGCCACCGGGCGCCGTATGGCACACCGCGCAATCGCCCACCGCCGCCAGCAAGCGTCCGCGCTCCAACGTGGCCTTGGACCAAGTGCCGGCACTCGGCGCCGCGATGGGTGCGATTTCATTGTGAAACGGCCAGGCCGTAGCCAGCAGCGCGCCCAACGTCGCGAACAGCGCACCAAACCACCACTTGCGGCGTTTTTCCGGCGACCTGGCCGGCTCACCCAACGTGCCGGCACTCAGCGCCGCCAGCACCCGCTCCGGGGTGATCGGCAATTCGCGAAAACGAATCCCGGTGGCGTCGTAGATCGCATTGGCAATCGCCGCCGCGCTGGGCACCGACGCCGATTCACCCGCGCCCATAGGCGGCTGGTCCTGACGCGGCATCATCAGCACGTCGATCTGCGGCACCTCGGGGAACGTCAGGATCGGGTAACCGCCCCACTCCTTGCTCGCCACCGTCGACTCTTCAAAGGTCACACGCTCCTTGAGCACGCGGCTGGTGGACTGGATCACATTGCCGTGGATCTGATGCTGCACGCCAGACGGGTTGATCATCATCCCCGCGTCATGCCCGATCACCACCCGCGTCACCGACACATCGCCGGTGTGCTTGTCGATGGCCACGTCCGCTACCCAGGCGGCCCACGCTGCGCCGAAGCCGGGGAACTTGCTGTGGATGTAGCGCGCGTAGGCAAAGCCGCGACCGCGCAGCAGGTGGTCTTCACTGGCGGTCTGCATCGGCGCGGTGCGCGGTGACCAGTTGGCGCGTTCGGCGGTGGATTTCACCAGGTCGATGGCGCGCTCGTCCTTCAGATAGCGCAGGCGGTATTCCACCGGGTCGACGCCGGCCGCGAAGGCCAGCTCATCGATATAGGACTCGTGGGCAAAAGTGTTGGGCAACGCCGACACGCCGCGCATCCACGACGCGCGCACGATGGGCGCCATGTCGTTGATGGTCACGCGCAGGTTGTCGATGTCGTAGGGCGGAATCGAGGTGCGGTCGCCCATCTCGAACATCGCCGCCAGCGGTTCGACGCGGCCGGTGAGCAAGAGTGCCAGGGTCGGTGCGCCGTTGGAGGGGTAGCTGGTGTCGAAGTCGTAGGAGGCGATGCTGCCATCGGCGTTGAGGCCGCCGTCCACCTCCATCAACTGCGCGGTGCCCTTGGGCTCCCACAGGTGCTCCTGTTCGCGGCTCAATTGCACGCGCACCGGCTTGCCCACCGCTCGGGACAACAGCAAGGCATCGGCGCACACATCGTCGGCACAATTGCGTCCGTAACAGCCGGAAGCTTCCATGCGGATGACCTCGATCAGCGCCTCATCGCATTCCAGCAACCACGCCAGGTCGGCGCGCAGCAGGTGCGGGTTCTGGCTGCCGGACCACACGCGGCTGCCGGCCGGCGAGTAATCGGCCAGCCCGCAGGAGGGACCGATGGAGCCATGCATCTGGTATGGCCACAGGTACGTACGCGGCATGCGTTGGCTGGCGTCGGCCAGGGCTGCGTCGACATTGCCCTGGTCGAGCACGGTGCGGCGCACCCGTGGGTTATCGCGGATGGCCTGTTCCACATCACCCATGTCCGGCAGCGCGGTATTCCAGGGTTTCCAATGCACCTGCAACGCCTGGGCAGCCTTGATCGCCTGCTCTTCGCGCAGCGCCACCACGCCGACAAAATCGCGGATCACCACTACCGCGACGATCCCGGGGATATGGGCGATGGAACCTTCATCCACGCGCAGCAGGCTGTTGCCGACAAAGTCACCGCAATCAAGCCCCGCATACGGCGGGCGGATCACCCGGCCGTGGAGCATGCCCGGCACACGCATATCGTGCACATAGGTCAGTTCACCGGTGGCCTTGCCTGGGATGTCTACCCGCGCAGCGCCCTTGCCCACCAGGCGATAGTCCTCGACGGCCTTGAGGGGCGCATCGCCGCTGATGCGCAACTGGTCGTGCTGGCCGCTGACCAGTTCCGCGTAGGTGCTGGTACGCCCGTCGACGCCGTGAATCATGCCGCCTTCCACCCTGAGGCTGGCCGTGCTTACGCCCCAGCGCCCCGCCGCCCGCGCCAGCAAGAAGCGCCGCGCCTCCGCCGCCGCATTACGCAGTGGGATCGCGGAAACCTGCAACGTCGCACTGGCAATGGTCGCGCCCTGGTTCGGCACGCGCTCGGTATCGCCGAGCACCATCTTCACCTGCTTCATGCTCAGGTCGAGTTCCTCGGCGACGATCTGCGCCAGCGCGGTACGTATGCCGGTGCCCAGGTCCACATGGCCGTTGAATGCGTACACCAGGCCGTCATCGTTGACGGCAATAAACAGCCCCAGCTCCTTGGGCTTCACGCTGGGCGTACCCCCCTTGGCCACCGGCCCCGAAGGCGGCAGCACGTCATCGACGATCAACAGAACGCCGGTCTTGGCCAGCCACTGGTCACGGGAAAGCGGGGTGTCGGTCATGGTGATCCATCCACGTTCATCAGGCGCGCGGCTCGCAGCACCGCGCGAAGGATTTCGATATGGGTGCCGCAGCGGCAGAGGTTGCCCGCCAGCTCAAGGCGCACCTGGGCTTCGCTGGGGCTGGGGTTACGGTCGAGCAAGGCCTTGGTGGCCATGATCATGCCGTTGAGGCAGTAGCCGCATTGCGCGGCCTGCTCATCGATAAAGGCCTGCTGCACCGGGTGCGGCGCCTCGCGGGTACCGAGGCCTTCGAGGGTGACGATCTTGCGCCCCACCGCGCCCGACAGCGGAAATACACACGACCGCGCAGCGACGCCATCGATGATCACGGTGCACGCACCGCACTCGCCCAGGCCGCAGCCGTACTTGGGGCCGTTGAGTTGCAGATCATTGCGCAGTACCAGCAACAGCGGTGTATCCGCCATGGCGCTGACTTCGCTGGTTTGCCCATTGACCTCAAGCGCTACCGTGATGTGCTGGCTGATCATTTGCTTCGCCCGAATCATTTGATGAAGTAGGCACTACATTAATAAGCCAAAAAAAAGCGTCGCGAACCTGGGGTCTCACGACACACTTGACTGATGAAGTGCCTGCTACATCAACACAGAGCAAAAACGATGCCAGCCGGCTTTATTCCTGGGGATCGTCGATCATCTTGCGCAACAGAAACAGCACCGCGATCCGTTCGGCAGGGTTGAGGTTGCTCATGGTCAATTCGCTGATCTGTGCGGCGCGGGGCGTGGTTTGCGCGACCAGCTCGGCGCCGGCGGCAGACAGATCGACCACCACCTTACGCTTGTCCTGCGGGTCGGGCTCAAGGGTGATCAGTTCCTTGGCCTTGAGCCGCTCGACAATCCCGCGAATGGTCGCCTGGTCCACGGCCGTGGCCTTGACCAGTTCAGTGAGGGAACTTGCACCGTGATCGCGCAACGCACACAGGGTGACGAACTGCACGGCGGTAAGCTGGGAATCGCCGACATTCTGCTGAAAAATCGCCAGGTGGCGCTGGTAGGCCTTGCGCAGCAGGTGGCCAACTTGTTCAGAAAAAACGTAGGAATCAGGCACGGCGAGCTCGGTGGGTGGTTGGCGATGGGTGGGCATGATGGCCGCGTTATTGGATGTACTCAAGTTTCCCACTGAAGAAACTCGGTCAAACATGTGGGGGACTTGACCCCCACATTGGATTTTCAGCGTGCCAGGGAAGCTTTTGGGGCAACCACATCCCCGCCAATGACCACCGCCTCATCATCCAGATACACATCGCAGTTACGCAGCGGAATATCCATATGGCAGGGCGTCTTGCGTGTGCCACCCACTTCGGTATTCGGCCCGGTGGAAAACAGGAAATTGCCATAGAACGCCCGCGCATCCATGCACATGCCGTCATTCTTGTCGTGCAGCCCCATGGCCGTCCACTGCGCCCGTGGCTGCAGGCCCCAGCCGATATGGGAGATGCCGTACACCTCGGGATCATTGAAGTACTTCATGTAGTCACGCAGGTACTCGGCCTCGAAACCGCCGTGGATCCCGGTGATAAAGCCCTTCTCGATTTCCAGGGTGATCTGCTCGCGGGTATAGGTCTTGAACGGCAGCAGAATATCGCCGACATCCAGCACCAGCACGCCCTCGGCGGTTTCTTCATTGGGCCAGGAAAACAGGAAACCGCTCGGCCAATGGTCCCAGCGCCCCGGCTCATCGGCAAAACCGTACTCGGTCACCGACGGGTACTGCCCCAATGCGGCGCGGAAATCACTGCCGGCGCGGGACTTCACATGGATCGAACGCGCCTTTTTCAGTAACTGCTCGGCGGCCAGCACACGCACCTTGTCGGCCTCGGTGGGCAGCATGCGCGCCAGCACTTCCGGCGGTTCCACCGCCAACAGGATGCGCGTGCCGGTCTTGAGGATCTGCTCCTGCTCCGGCGAATGCAGCAGCATCATGGTGTCGACGATCAGGTCGGCCGCCTCCAGGGCGCGCTGGGCGGCGAGATTGCCGGTGAGCGCGGTGTCGCCGCAGTAGGCGGTCATGTCATTGCCCATCGCCCGTGGATGGTTGAACGATGGCAGCTCCACCGCATACACCTTGGCCCCCAGGCGCTGCGCCGCATCCATCGCGGCGCGCACGGTGCGCGGGTCGGAGTAATGGCTCTTGAGCACGGCAACGCTCTGAGTCGGATCGACCTTCGACAGCTTCAGCACGTGTTCAAACATCTGGGTCAGTTCGCAATCGCTTACCGGCATTTTCCTGTCTCCTGTGGGCTGCACCACGTTCAGGCATCGCGCTTCACACTGGTGCATTTATATAGCGTACACGCCAATTAATATTGATAAGACCTGAATTGAAGACGGACTGCAAGCACCGCACAAAAACGTTACCTTTTCACACATACCCAACAGATAAAGGGATAAATACAGTACAGATGACGAATACAGCCAAAAAACAATTTCATTAACTTGGGCTTTCAATTTTAAAAAAGTAGCGTATACACTAAAAAACTCGCGGACAGATGCCGCCGACAATCAAAGAGACAGAGGATCACGCCCCATGGGAAGCACACAAAAAATCGCTATCGTCGGTGCCGGCCTGGGCGGTGCAGCTGCAGCCACCCTGTTGCAGCAAGCCGGCTTCGACGTCGACATCTACGAGCAGGCACCCGAGTTCTCCCGGCTGGGCGCGGGGATCCACATGGGCCCCAACATCATGAAAATCTTCCGCCGCATGGGCATCGAAAAGCAGCTGGACCTGATGGGCTCGCACCCCGAGTACTGGTTCAGTCGTTGCGGCGAAAGCGGTGAATACCTCTCGCGTATCCCGCTCACCGGCTATGGCGCGTCCTACATCACCGTGCACCGCGGCGACCTGCACGCCCTGCAGATGTCCACCCTCAAGCCTGGCACCCTGCACTTCAACAAGCGCCTGGAAACCCTCGAAGAAACCGACACCCAGGTGCGCCTGACCTTCGCTGACGGCGAAGTGACCTATGCCGACATCGTGATCGGCGCCGACGGCATCAATTCAAAGATTCGCGAGGAACTGCTCGGCGCGGAAAAGCCGTTGTACAGCGGCTGGGTCGCGCACCGCGCGCTGATCCGTGGCGACCAATTGGCCAAGTACGACTTGAAGTTCGAGGACTGCATCAAATGGTGGACCGAGGACCGCCACATGATGGTCTACTACACCACCGGTAAGCGCGACGAGTACTACTACGTGACCGGCGTGCCCCATGCCGAATGGGACTTCCAGGGCGCGTTCGTCGACAGCAGCCGCGAAGAGATGTTCGACGCCTTCAAGGGCTACCATCCCACCGTGCAGGCGTTGATCGAGAGCACCGAAAGCGTGACCAAGTGGCCGTTGCGCAACCGCAACCCGTTGCCGCTGTGGAGCCGTGGCCGTCTGGTGCTGCTGGGCGATGCCTGCCACCCGATGAAGCCACACATGGCCCAAGGCGCCGGCATGGCCATCGAAGACGCCGCGATGCTCACCCGCTGCCTGCAGGAAACCGGCATCAGCGACTACCGCACGGCCTTTGGACTCTACGAAGCCAACCGCAAGGAGCGCGCATCCCGCGTGCAGGCCGTATCGAACGCCAACACCTGGTTGCGCACCCAGGAAGACCCGGCCTGGGTCTATGGCTATGACCTCTACGCCCAGCCGCTCAAATCGGGGGTGGCCGCGTGAGTACCTTCCTCTACGGCGGCAACGTCCAGGCCAATGGCATTCGCCAGCATTACCTGCGCTATGGCGGCAAAGGCCCGACTCTGATTCTGATCCCGGGCATCACCAGCCCGGCGATCACCTGGGGCTTCGTGGCCGAGCGCCTGGGCGCGCAGTTCGACACCTACGTGCTGGATGTACGCGGGCGCGGGCTGTCCTCGACGGGTCCGGAGCTGGATTACAGCGCGGATACCTGCGCCGAGGACGTCGGTGCCTTTGCCGATGCGCTGAACCTGGACAGCTACCACCTGATGGGCCACTCCATGGGCGCGCGCTTTGCGGTGCGCAGCGCCGTGCTGCATCCCCAGGGCGTCAACCGCATGGTGTTGATCGACCCACCGGTATCCGGCCCGGGCCGACGCGAGTATCCGAGCAAATTGCCGTGGTACGTCGACTCGATCCGTCAATCCCTGGTCGGCATGGATGCACAGGCGATGCGCGCCTTCTGCGCCACCTGGACCGACGAGCAACTGCACCTGCGCGCCGAATGGCTGCACACCTGCTTTGAGCCCGCCATCGTGCGCGCCTTCAATGACTTCCACACGGTGGACTTCCACCAGGACCTGCCCCACCTCATGGCCCCAGCCCTATTGATGGTGGCCGGACGCGGCGGCGTGATCCTCGACGAGGACATCGCCGAGATCCAGGACCTGCAACCGCGCATCCAGGTGGTCCGCGTGCCGAATGCCGGACACATGATTCCGTGGGATGACCTTGAAGGTTTCTTCGATGCCCTCGGCGACTTCCTCACACAACAATAAGGACACTTCCATGCAGAAGCCCTACCGCATCGGCCAGATAGTGCCAAGCTCCAACACCACCATGGAGACCGAGATCCCCGCCATGCTCACCGCACGCCAGGCGATCCGCCCCGAGCGCTTTACCTTCCACTCCAGCCGCATGCGCATGAAGCAAGTGCGCAAGGAAGAACTGGCGGCCATGGACGGCGAATCCGACCGCTGCGCCGTCGAACTGTCCGACGCCAAGGTCGACGTGCTGGGGTATGCGTGCCTGGTGGCGATCATGGCCATGGGCTTGGGTTACCACCGCAAATCCGAACAACGCCTGCGCAAGGCCACCGCCGATAACGACGCCAACGCCCCGGTGATCACCAGCGCCGGTGCGCTGATCGAAGGCTTGCAGGTGATGGGCGCCAAGCGCATCGCGATTGTCGCGCCGTACATGAAACCGCTGACCGAGCTGGTGGTGAACTACATCCGCGAAGAAGGCTTCGAGGTGGTGGACTGGCGCGCGCTGGAGATCCCCGACAACCTCGAGGTGGCCCGCCACGACCCGGCCAACCTGCCGGCCATCGTTGCCGGCATGAACCTGGAAGGCGTCGACGTGATCGTGTTGTCGGCTTGCGTGCAGATGCAGTCGCTGCCGGTGGTGGCCAAGGTCGAGGCGCAAACCGGCAAGCCGGTGCTCACCGCCGCCATCGCCACCACCTACGCCATGCTCAAGGCTTTGGACCTGGAACCCATCGTTCCCGGTGCGGGCGCCCTGCTCTCCGGTGCGTACTGAAGTGAGCCCTGTTCGAAAATGAGGGATTGAAAAGATGAGCGAACAATCCGCCAACGCCAACTACCAGGGCGTGTGGGGCAACCGCATCGGCTTCGGCAAGAAAGCCGCGCTGCTGATGATCGACTTCATGCAGGGCTACACCACCGAAGGCGCGCCGTTATATGCACCCGAAGTGGTTGTCGCCGTGGCTGAAAGCATCGAACTGTTGGCTACCGCACGTCAGCACGGGATTGCGGTGGTGCACACCAATATCCGCTACCATCCCGGCCATTTCGCCGATGGCGGTATCTGGGTGAAAAAAGCTCCGGTGATGAAAGACATGGTCGAAGGCAACCCACTGGCGGCGTTCTGCGCCGAGGTACTGCCTCAAGCCGATGAAGTGGTGATCACCAAGCAGTACGCCAGCGCGTTTTTCGGCAGCAGCCTGGCTTCGATGCTGCATGCCCAGGGTATCGACACGGTGGTGCTGGCCGGCTGTTCCACCAGCGGCTGCATTCGGGCGACGGCGGTGGACGCAGTGCAGCATGGGTTTCGCACCATCGTCGTGCGTGAGTGCGTCGGTGATCGACACCCGGCACCCCATGAAGCCAACCTGTTCGACATCGACAGCAAGTACGGCGACGTGGTGAGCAAGCAGGAGGCCATGAGCAAGTTCAGGGAGCAATGAGGCCTTACCCCCAACCGCGCCACAGAGCACGGCACCTGCAGAACATTTCTGACACTGCCTTTGGAAGCCGCTTCGACAGCATTCCGAAGTGCTGAAACAAAAGCGGCTGTATAAAAACCATAAGTCACCGCCAGGAGACACCCGATGCCCATTGCGAATGCAGCGCCCGCGACCACGGTCGCCGATCCGGTCAACACGCTTTACCACAAGATCACCTGGAAGCTGATTCCCTTCCTGTGCTTCTGTTATCTGGCCGCTTACCTCGACCGGATCAACATCGGCTTCGCCAAACTGCAGATGCTCGACCAATTGCAGTTCAGCGAAACCGCGTTCGGCCTCGGCGCCGGGCTGTTCTTTGTCGGCTATATCCTCTTTGAAGTCCCCAGCAACCTGGTACTGGAGCGGGTCGGCGCAAAGATCTGGATCGCGCGCATCATGATCACCTGGGGCCTGTTGTCGGCCTGCACCATGCTGGTCACCTCCACGACCCAGTTCTACATCCTGCGCTTCCTGCTCGGCGCCGCCGAAGCCGGGTTCCTGCCTGGCGTGCTGTACTACCTGACCACCTGGTTTCCCACCCATCGGCGCGGGCGCATCATTGCGCTGTTCATGATCGGCCTGCCGCTGTCCAGCGTGATCGGCGGCCCGTTGTCCGGCTGGATCATGGGCCACTTCGACCACATCGGCGGCCTGCGCGGCTGGCAATGGCTGTTCCTGATCGAGGCGGTACCCAGCGTAGTGCTCGGCGCGCTGACGTTCTGGGCGCTGCCCAACACCTACCAGCAAGCCAAATGGTTGTCGGACGAAGAAAAAGCCTTGCTCGAAACCGAACTGCGCAAGGACGACACCGATGGCGCCGGCAGCAAGCACAGCTTCCGTGACGGATTCTTCAACCTCAAGGTGTGGATGCTCGGCGGCATCGACTTCTCGATCCTGCTCAGCGCCTACGCCATGGGCTTCTGGATGCCGACGTTCATCCGCAACGCCGGGGTCACCGACACCTTCCATATCGGCATCCTCACCGCCCTGCCGAGCGTCGCCGCCCTGCTGGGCATGCTGTTGATCGGCGCCAGCTCCGACAAACACCGCGAACGCCGCTGGCACATCATCGTGCCGTTTTTCATCGGCGCGGCGGCGATGGCCACCAGCACCTTCTTCACCCATAACGTCGCGGCTACCGTGGCGCTGTTCGCGATTGCTTCGGCGGCGATCATCGGCGCAGTGCCGGTGTTCTTCAGCCTGCCGGCGACCTTTCTCAAAGGCACCGCCGCCGCCACCGGTTTTGCCCTGGCGTGCTCGCTGGCGAATATCGCCGGCCTGGTGAGCAACTCGTTGATGGGGGTGGCGATCGACGTCACCGGCAGCAGCGCCGGCGCGCTGTGGTTCTTTGCCGGCTGCCTGATCCTCAGCAGCTTCCTGGTCATCGCGTTGCCGGCGAAACTGGTCAATCGCTGACCCCCCTGTACCGCACCCGCCTTGCGCGGGAGCGGTCATCCTCAGCCCGCCAGGGCAAAGCCGCGCTGCAGGTCTTCGCATTAAAGCGGCCACTCGCGCAGGCCTGGGGGTGACGCCGCGCAGCATGGAAATGCTCGGCCCGGATATGCGCGTGCCGGGCGAAACGGATGGGTTGCCGAGGTTGCCGGAGGTCACGTACTACCTGTGGATTCGGCCGAATACGGCAAACCCGATTGCGCGCAAGGCGTATGACTTGATTCGGGGCAACCAGGGCCTGTAAAGACGGGGCTGGCATCTGGATTTTATCCCGTTAGAATCATCGCCATTCCCGTCTGCCCTCCCTGACACGAGCCCCTTCATGAGCGTTGATTTCGACACGATCCACCCCCGCCTCGGCACTGGCAGTACCAAATGGAACCGTTACCCGGCCGATGTGTTGCCGATGTGGATCGCCGACATGGACATCGCCGCGCCGCCCGCCGTTCTCCAGGCCCTGCACGCTCGCGTCGACCAGCAGATTCTCGGCTACAGCGTGGCCGGCCCGGATGTACGCGAGGCCATCGTGGCCGACCTGTGGGCCAAGTACGCCTGGCGCGTACAGCCCGACGACCTGCTGTTCCTGCCCGGCGTTGAGCCTGGCTTCAATATGGCGCTGCACGCCTTTGTACAACCGGGCCAGCCGGTGGTGCTGCAAACCCCCAACTATCGCCCGATTCGCCTGGCGCCCGGCCACTGGAACCTGCCGCGCATCGAAGTACCGTTCGAGTTGAGCAACGCTGAATACATCACCCCCATGCCCGCCCTGCGCAAGGCCCTGACCGGCGCCGGCGCACTGCTGCTGAGCAACCCGCACAACCCGATCGGCAAGGTCTTCCCCCGCGAAGAACTGCAGGCCTTGGCCAATGCCTGCCTGGAAAACGGCGCGCTGATCATCAGCGACGAAATCCACGCCGAGCTGTGCTTCGACGGCCGCCGCCACATCCCCACCGCCAGCCTCAGCCACGAGATTGCCCAGCGCACCATCACGCTGATGTCGGCGAGCAAGGCCTACAACGTAGCCGGCTTGAAGACCTGCTTTGCGGTGATCCAGAACGCCGAGATTCGCGAGCGCTTCAACCAGGCCCGCTGCGGCATGGTCGACAGCGTCAGCCCCCTGGGCCTGGAAGCCACCCGCGCCGCCTACAGCCAGTGTGGTGAATGGCTCGACGCGCTGAAGCAGTACCTGCAAGCCAACCGCGATTACCTGTTCGAGGCCGTGCAAACCCGCTTGCCCGGCGTGGTGATGCATGCGCCGCAAGGCACATTCCTCGCCTGGCTGGACTGCAGCGCCCTGGGCCTGGATGACCCACAGCACTTCTTCCTGGAGCAGGCCAAGGTCGGACTGAGTGCGGGGATCGAGTTCGGTGACGACAGCCAGCAGTTCGTGCGCCTGAACTTCGGCTGCCCACGGGCCTTGCTGGAAGAGGGTCTGCAACGTATGGAGCGTGCGCTGCAGCAGCGCTAAGGCACCGTCGCAGGTTTTATCAATGTGGGAGCAGCGCTCCCACATCAGGTGGGCGTCACAGCTTGGCGATGGACACTTCGGTGGACTTCACAAAGGCAATCACTTCGCTGCCTACCTTCAATTCCAGGTCACGCACCGAGCGGGTGGTGATCACCGAGGTGACGATGCCGGATGCGGTTTGCACGTCAATTTCGGACACCACCTCCCCCAGCAGAATTTCCTTGATCACGCCCTTGAACTGGTTGCGCACGTTGATCGCTTTAATGGTCATGTCGGCTTTCCTTTTGGCTGTTGGGTCAATCCGCACGAATGCGCAGGCCCTCAAAGTGCGTTATCCGAGAGAACATTAAAAGGAATATATAACTATTTATTTATTCCATATAGAAATATACAAGCTGTTGCCCCATCAACAGCCGATCAACAATTTGCTCCCCCCGCGGTAGCAGCTTTCGAGTCTCGGCAAGGCTGCGTCGGCCGCGACTCGATCCTGGGTCGGCAGTGCGCCTGACGCATCCTCGACGGCGAAGTGGTGTTTGTGTTTCGGGAACCACGCCTGATGCCTGGGCTCACGGTGGAGCCGAACATCGGTATCAGCGATGACAACCCCTGAGACCGGGCGCTGGTGATGGACAACCAACCGAGCAGCATTCGCCAGGCACTGGCGGTCGACCTGCCGCACCCGAGAGACCGACGTGATCCGTTGCTGGCCCGGCTCAAGGCGCTGGCCTTGACCGAGTTGCAGCGTGCCCACGTGATCTGAGGACTACTCGTAACCTGTGGCGAGCGGGCTTGTCCCGCGTTGGGCTGCGAAGCAGACCCAAAGCCAGGCGCTGCGGTTTACCTGACAGAACACAGGAATCCTGATTGGGGCTGCTTCGCAGCCCAGCGCGGGGCAAGCCCGCTCACCACAACAAGCAGGCTTGCCACAAAGCGCATCAAGCCGCCTTGCGCAGGCTCACCCAATAACGGGTTCGAGATTGCACCTCCAACCCCAGGGTCGAGGCCAGCAGGCCGAGGATGCGGTCAGTGTCATCCAGGCGAAAACTGCCGGTCACCCGCAGCGTTTCCAGGCTGGGATCCCAGCGTAATACGCCCGGACGATAGCGTTCCAGCTCGCGCAGAAAATCCCCCAGCAACTGGTTCTGCGCGGTCAACACGCCATCGCGCCAACCCAGCTGCAGCACATCGAACGGCACCCAGGCACCAAGTCCGCCGGCTTTCAGCGGTGCTTGCTGGCCCCCCTGCAATGTCGCCAGGTTTGCGCTCAAATCACGCACCTGCACCGCGCCCTTGAGCACCGACACCAGGCAACCGGAAGGCAGCTGCCGCACGCACACCTCGGCCTGGCTGACGAGCAATTGGCCGTAGCGGGTTTGCACCGTCATCGCCGCCGCGCCCGGAACGTTCAGCGCCAGCTCACCGTCGACCAGGGTGATGCGCCGTTGTGCCAGGTCCACGTCTACGGCTGTAGCGGTATTCAGTTGCAGGCTGCCACCCTCGGCCAACGGCATGCGTTTGCGTTCGCCGGTGGCGGTGTGCACGTCGGCACGCCAGGCTTCGATAGGCAACTGGCGGCTGATCAACCATGCCGTCGGCAGCAGCGCCGCCACGCCCAAGGCACGCTTGAGCACGGCACGTCGCCCCGGTTGCGGGCGGTCGAGGCTGGCCATCGCGAGCGCCTGGGGCAAGTCGCTGAAACGCTGGCGCAAGGTCTGGGCTCTTTGCCAGGTCTGTTCATGCTGGGGATGGCTGTCGCGCCAATGCTGCAACGCAGCGTGATCGCGCTCGGTGGCCGCGCCGGATTCGACCAGCGCCAGCCACTGGGCGGCGGCGCGCGCGACGTCGCGGCTCACAGCTCCACCAGCAGGCAATGCTCATAGGCCTGGGCCATGTAGCGCTTCACCGTACGTTCGGACACGTCAAGACGCTCGGCAATCTCGCGGTAACCCAGGCCCTCCAGCTGGCTCCATAGAAACGCACGGCGCACCAGCACGGGCAAGCCGTCGAGCAATTCATCCAGGGCTTGCAGGGTTTCCAGCACCAGCCAGCGCTGTTCGGGCGACGGCACACAGGTGTCGGGCAAGGTGGCCAGGGCATTGAGATACGCCTGTTCGAGGCTGCGGCGCTGATGAAAATTCACCAGCAGGCGCTTGCCCACCGTCACCAGGTACGCCCGGGGTTCCTGCATCTGCGCAATCGGCTGCGCACTGGCAAGCACCCGCAGGAACGTGTCCTGGCTCAGGTCGGCCGCATCCCAGGCATTGCCCAGTCGCCGCCGCAGCCAGCTTTCCAGCCAACTGCGATGGTCACGGTACAAGCTTGATAGCGTCAGTTCGGGGGCGTGCGTGGGGACAACAGCATCATTCATGGCAACAACCTGCACGGCGCGATTGAGTCTCAAATGAGATTCATTCTATTTAATATCGTGCCGGGACACCATGATCTTTTCAACCTCGCGTTTACAGCATCGCCGCCTTCTGCCGCAGCAGGTCAATAAACAAGCCCAATTCGCGGCTCACCCCTTCGCCCTTGCGCAACAAGATGCCAAACGGCGCCAGCCGCACGTCCAGGGCCACCGGCAGCGCGACCACCAGGCCCATTTTCAGATAATCACGCAAGGCACTTTCCGACAGCACCATCACCGCGTCGGTCAGTTGGATCAACTGCTGCATGGAGTACACCGAGCTGCATTCGATGATGTCCGCCGGGCTTGGCAGCGCCAGGTCTTGCAGGGCCTGGTCGAAACCGATACGCGCCGGGCTGGTTTGCGGTTGCAGGATCCACGGCCAGTCGCGCACCAGCTCCGCCAGGGATAGCTGGCCGCGTCGGACCAATGGGTGGCCGGCGTGCACCACCACCAACAGACGCTCGTTGCCCAGGGGTTCGAAGCTGTAGTGCTCGCTGTCGGTGGCAGCGTTGCGCCGGGAGATGGCCAGGTCGATGCGCCCCCGCTCCAGCAGTTGGATCACCTGGTCGCTGGTGTCGCCCATGATGCGGATACGCAGTTGCGGGTTGAGCGCCTTGATCTGCGCAATGCAGTCCATCACCAGGTCCGGCGCGGCGCCCATGATGGTGCCGATAGACAAGTAGCCATACCCGCCCTGCTGGCGCGCCATCAGGTCTTCGGCGCAACGGTCGAGACCGCTCAGTGCCGATTCGGCAAAATTGATCAGTTGCTGGCCGAGTGCCGTAGGACGCATCCCCCGTGGCAGGCGCTCGAACAGGTCACAGCCGAACATGTCCTCGATCTCGCGCAGCATGCGCGTGGCTGCCGGTTGCGACATGCTCAGGGCCTGGGAGGCGCGGTGCAGGTTCTGGCTGGAACTCAGCGCCACCAGCATATGCAAGTGCTTGTAGCGCAGACGGTTGAACAGGCTGGGAGAGATCGTGGGACTACGCATTTTTTTCCTTATTATCGATACCTTGAGGTTATCGGTTGTAAGCGAGATTCGATTTGTAGCGCATTGCTCGGCCGCCGTACAGTCCGGTCCATAAGAACAAAACAACGGACCTCCTCATGAAAACCCTGCCCGCACACCTGCTCGCCAAGATTTCCTGGCGGCTGCTGCCCTTCCTGCTGTTGATGTACATCATGGCGTTTCTCGACCGCGCCAACGTCGGGTTCGCCAAGCAAGCCTTCCAGGCCGACACCGGTTTGAGCGATGCCGCCTTTGCCTTTGGCGCTGGTGTGTTCTTCGTCGGCTACGCGCTGCTGGAAGTGCCGAGCAACCTGATCCTGCACCGTGTCGGCGCCCGCCTGTGGATGTGCCGGATCATGGTCAGTTGGGGCCTGATTTCGGCGGCGATGGTGTTCGCCCATGACGAAACCAGCTTCTACGTGCTGCGCTTCCTGCTGGGCGTGGCCGAAGCCGGGTTCTTCCCCGGCGTGATCCTCTACCTCACCTACTGGTTCCCCCAGGCCGTGCGCGGCAAGGCCATGGGCTTCTTTTACTTTGGCGCGCCGCTGGCCTTTATCTTCGGCAGCCCATTGTCCGGTTTGCTCTTGGAGATGGATGGCTTCGGTGGGATTCACGGCTGGCAGTGGCTGTTCGCCGTGGAAGGCTTGATGGCCAGCGCGGTAGGCATCTGGGCCTACTGGTACCTGGACAATCGCCCCGCCGACGCCAAGTGGCTGAGCGTGGACGAGCGCCAGCAAATCCAGAGCCTGCTCGACCTGGAAGACCAACACAAAACCTCCCATGGCCGCAGCCTGCTAACCGTGTTGTGCCAACCCTCGGTGCTGTACCTGTGCCTGGTGTACCTGCTGATCCAGGCCAGTGTGTATGGCGTGGTGTTTTACCTGCCCACCCAGGTGGGCGGTCTGCTCGGCACCAAGGTCGGCTTGATGGTCGGGCTGGTTTCGGCGATTCCCTGGGTCTGCGCACTGTTCGCTGCCTGGTGGATCCCCGGCTATTCCGACCGCACCGGCGAACGCCGCCGCACCGCCTGCCTGACGTTATTGATGGCGGCCGCCGGCATCGCCTGCTCGGTGACCTTCGCCAACCCACTGCTGGGCATGCTCGCGCTGTGCTTTGCCGCCTCGGGTTTTATCGCGGTGCAGCCGGTGTTCTGGACCTTCCCCTCCAGCTACCTGGCCGGCAGCGCCGCCGCAGCCGGCATTGCGTTGATCAATTCCTTCGGTGCCCTCGGCGGCTTTATCGCCCCAGTGATCAAGCACTGGGCCGAAGGCGCCTTCGATTCCCCGGCGGCCGGTTTGTACCTGCTGTCCGCCACCACGGTGCTCGCTGCATTGCTGGTACTGGGCATCCATTCACCCGGCCGCACCGCGTCGAACACGCCGGCCACTGTTTAATTCCAGGAGTCATACCATGGGTCATCTCACCATCAAACACGTGCGCGCCTTTGTCCTGCGAGGCGGCGGCGCCGATTACCACGACCAGGGCGACGGCCATTGGATTGACGACCATATCTGCACGCCCATGAGCAAATACCCGGAGTATCGCCAGAGCCGCCGCAGCTTCGGCATCAACGTGCTCGGCACCCTGGTGGTGGAAATCGAAGCCAGCGACGGCACCGTCGGTTTCGCGGTGACCACCGGCGGCGAACCGGCGGCGTATATCGTCGAAAAACACCTGGCACGCTTTATCGAAGGCGCACGTGTCACGGACCTCGAGAAGATCTGGGACCAGATGTACCAGTCAACCCTCTACTACGGTCGCAAGGGTTTGGTGATCAACACCATTTCCGGGGTGGACCTCGCGCTGTGGGACCTGCTCGGCAAGATCCGCCAGGAGCCGGTGCACCAGTTGCTCGGCGGCGCGGTGCGTGACGAGTTGCAGTTCTACGCCACCGGCGCGCGCCCGGACCTGGCGCAGAAGATGGGTTTTATCGGCGGCAAGATGCCCCTGCACCACGGGCCCAGCGAAGGCGAAGAAGGCCTGCGCAAAAACCTCGAAGCCCTGGCGACCATGCGCGAACGGGTCGGCCCGGAGTTCTGGTTGATGCTCGATTGCTGGATGAGCCTGGATGTGAACTACGCCACCAAACTGGCGATAGGCGCCCATGAACACGGGCTCAAGTGGATCGAGGAAGCGCTGTCTCCCGACGACTACTGGGGCTACGCCGCCCTGCGCAACAACGTGCCAAAAGGCATGTTGGTGACCACCGGCGAACATGAAGCCACGCGCTGGGGCTTCCGCATGCTCCTGGAGATGGGCTGCTGCGACATTATCCAGCCGGATGTCGGTTGGTGCGGCGGCCTCACCGAGCTGGTGAAAATCTCCGCCCTGGCCGATGCCCACAACGCAATGGTCGTGCCCCACGGCTCGTCGGTGTACAGCTACCACTTTGTTGCCACCCGCCATAACAGCCCGTTCGCCGAATTTCTGATGATGGCGCCCAAGGCCGATGAAGTGGTGCCGATGTTCCACCCGCAACTGCTCGGCGAGCCGGTCCCGGTGAATGGCCGCATGCGCTTGTCGGTGCTCGACAAGCCCGGTTTCGGCGTAGACCTGAACCCGGATTGCCAGTTGCACCGTCCGTACAATCGCTGAGGAAAACGCCATGAATATGCCCCGTAATGGTTTCAAGGCCGCCCTGGCCAAGGACGCCACCCAATATGGCATCTGGGCCGGTTTTGCCACCGGCTACGCCGCCGAGATCGTCGCCGACCTCGGCTACGACTGGATGCTGATCGACGGCGAACACGCGCCCAATACCGTGCCCAGCGTGCTCAACCAATTGCAGACCGTGGCCCCGTACGCCACCGCACCGGTGGTGCGTGCGGTCAACAGTGACGCCAGCCTGATCAAGCAACTGCTCGACGTCGGCGCCCAGACCCTGATGATCCCCATGGTGGAAACCGCCGAACAGGCCCAGGCCCTGGTGCGTGCCATGCGCTATCCGCCCCATGGCATTCGCGGCGTCGGTGGCGGCCTGACCCGCGCCACCCGTTGGGATGGCGTGGCCAACTACCTCAATACCGCCCATGAAGAGCTGTGCCTGATCGTGCAAGTGGAGTCGCGCCTGGGCGTGGAAAACGTCGCGGCGATTGCTGCCGTGGAAGGCGTGGATGCGGTGTTTATCGGCCCCGCCGACCTGTCCATCGGCCTCGGCCACGCCGGCAACCCCGGCCACCCTGAAGTGCAGGAGCGCATCAAGCACGCGGTGGAGGCCACCCTCGCCGCCGGCAAGGCCAGCGGCATCCTGGCGCCCAACGAAGACGACGCACGCCGCTACCAGGCCTGGGGTTGCCGCTTTATCGCGGTAGCCATCGACATCAGCCTGCTGCGCCAGAGCGCCCTGGCCACCCTGGCCCGCTACCGCCCTGCGGCTGAAACGAACGCGCCATCGCGCACTTACTGAGGAGCTGCCCATGTCATCCGTTCCCGTGTACCAGAACTTTATCAACGGCCGCTTTACCCCAAGCCAGGCGCACATCGATGTGTTCAACCCGGCGACCGGGGTCTTGTTGTCCAAGGTCCCGGCGTCCACCGCCGACGACGTCGACCAGGCCCTCGCCGCGGCCCGCAGTGCGCAAAAAGACTGGGCGCGCAAACCCGCGATCGAACGCGCCGGGCATCTGCGCCGCATCGCCGCCAAGCTGCGGGAAAACGTCGCCCACCTGGCCCGCACCATTACCCTGGAGCAAGGCAAGGTCAGCGGCCTGGCCGAGGTCGAAGTGAACTTCACCGCCGACTACCTCGACTACATGGCCGAATGGGCGCGCCGCATCGAAGGCGAGATCATCACCAGCGACCGCCCCAACGAAAACATCTTCCTGTTCCGCAAACCGTTGGGCGTGGTGGCCGGGATCCTGCCGTGGAACTTCCCGTTCTTCCTGATCGCCCGCAAGCTGGCCCCGGCGCTGCTCACCGGCAACACCATCGTGATCAAGCCCAGCGAAGAAACCCCGAACAACTGCTTTGAATTCGCCAAACTGGTGGCCCAGACCGACTTGCCCGCCGGCGTGTTCAATGTGGTGTGCGGCGATGGTCAGGTCGGCGCTGCACTGACTGCCCACAAGGGCGTGGACATGATCAGCTTCACCGGCAGCGTCGCCACCGGTTCACGCATCATGGCCGCCGCCGCGCCGAATATCACCAAGCTCAACCTGGAGCTGGGCGGCAAGGCGCCGGCCATCGTGCTGGCAGATGCCGACCTGGACCTGGCGGTCAAAGCCATCCGCGATTCGCGCATCATCAACACCGGCCAGGTGTGCAACTGTGCCGAGCGCGTGTACGTGGAGCGCAAGGTTGCCGAGCCATTCATCGAGCGTATCAGCGCGGCCATGTCCGCGACCCGCTACGGCGATCCGCTGGCCATGGCCGATGCGGAAATGGGTCCGTTGATCAATCGCCAGGGCCTGGACAGCGTCAACCGCAAAGTGCGCACCGCCCTGAGCCAGGGCGCCACGTTGGTCAGTGGCGGGCAGATCGCCGACCTGGGTGCCGGCTTTCACTTCCAGCCGACGGTATTGGCCGGGTGCCGGGCCGATATGGAGATCATGCGCGAAGAGATCTTCGGCCCGGTGCTGCCGATCCAGATTGTCGACGACCTCGACGAAGCCATCGTCCTGGCCAATGACTGCGACTACGGCCTGACCTCGTCGATCTACACCCGCGACCTCGGCAAAGCCATGCACGCGGTGCGCGAGATCGACTTCGGCGAAACCTACGTCAACCGCGAAAACTTCGAAGCCATGCAAGGCTTCCATGCCGGCGTGCGCAAATCCGGGATCGGCGGCGCCGACGGCAAGCACGGCCTCTACGAGTACACCCATACCCATGTGGTGTACCTGCAGAGCTGAGGTGGTGAAACGGGTCGGTGCGCGTTAGCGTGCGGGCCTTTCCTGACAAAATCCCACAAGGATTGCGCGATGCCCCTGACGCCTTATAGCGGCCCCATCATCGACAGCCACCTGCACCTGTTCGACCCACGTCGCCCCCAGGGCATCCCGTGGCCCGAGCCGGGCAATCGGCTGTACGCCGCCCACTTACCTGCCGACTACTGGGCCCTGGCCGGCCCACACAATGTGATCGGCGCAATTGCCGTGGAAGCCAGCCCATGGCGCGACGACAACCGCTGGCTGCTGCACACCCTGCGCCGCGAGCCGCGCATGCTCGGTTTTGTCGGCAACCTGGACCCGCTGCACGCCGACTTCGCCACCGACCTCGAGGCCCTGGCGGATGAGCCGCTGTTCCTCGGCCTGCGCTACGGCAACCTGTGGGACCGCGACCTGCTGCACGACCAGACCCGCCCGGGGTTTATCGACGGCCTGCGCCAACTCGCCGCCACCGGCCGCAGCCTGGACAGCGCCAACCCGAACCCGCGCCTGCTCAAGGGCCTGCTGCAGCTGAGCGAGGCATTGCCGCAGCTGCGCATCATCGTCGACCACCTGCCCAACGCCCAGGTACCGGTGGGTGAAGAGGCGGCGTACCACGCCGACCTGCTGCGCCTGGCCGAGCGCCCGAATGTGTTCGCCAAGCTGGCGGAAATTCCCCAGCTTGGGGCGCAGGGATTGATCACCGACACTGCGTTTTACCACGACCGCCTGGCCGTGCTGTGGGAGGCCTTTGGCGAAGAGCGCTGCTTCTTCGGCAGCGACTGGCCCAACAGCGATCACTTGGCGGATTTCGCCACCACCCTGGGGCTCGTCAAACGCTGCATGGCCGACAAACCTGAAACCGTGCAGGCCAAGTTTTTCCTGCATAACGCCGTGCGTATCTACACGCCCACGCCACCCCATGGAGCGCTGTAATGCAGACCCGCGCTTTTCGCATGCACCTCAATCCGGGCCAGGCTGATGAATATCGCCGGCGTCACGACGAGATCTGGCCGGAACTGGCCCAGGCCCTGCTCGACGCGGGCGTGGTGGATTACCGGATTTTCCTCGATGAGGCGACCAATGCGCTGTTCGCCGTGCTCACCCACGAAGACACCCACGGCCTGGATGAACTGCCCCGCACCGCACTGATGCAACGCTGGTGGCGCCATATGCAGGACATCATGCCCAGCCATGGAGACGGCTCGCCGGTCAGTGTCGACCTGCTGCCGATGTTCCAGCTGAGCCGCCCTTGAATTAACCGACCCACAACAACAATAAAAAGGATTCGACCACGTGGAAATCATTCTCCTCGGTGTGATTCTGCACTTTATCGGCGGCTTCGCTTCCGGCAGTTTCTACATCCCCTACAAGAAGGTGCGCGGCTGGGCCTGGGAAAGCTACTGGATCACCGGCGGCCTGGTGTCCTGGCTGATCGTGCCGCTGATCGCCGCCCAACTGACGGTGCCAGGCTGGGTGGAAATCCTGCGCAATGCCGACACCGGCACCCTGCTCTGGACCTACCTGTTCGGTGTGCTGTGGGGCATCGGCGGCCTGACCTTCGGCCTGACTATGCGTTACCTGGGCCTGTCCTTAGGCATGTCGCTGATCATGGGCCTCACCTCGGCCCTCGGCGCCTTGATGCCGGCGCTGTACCGCGACCTGTTCACCCAGGACACCGAAGGTACCCTGACCTCGATGCTGGCCTCACAAGGCGGGCATTGGGTGCTCTGGGGCGTGGCGGTATCGCTGATCGGCATCGCAGTGTGCGGCAAGGCCGGGCTGATCAAGGAACGGGAAGTGTCCGCAGCGGTGAAGTTCGCCAGCGTCAGCGAATTCGCCCTGGGCAAGGGCATGCTGGTGGCGGTGATTTCCGGCGTGCTGAGTGCCTGTTTCAGCTACGGCATTTCCGCCGGTCGCCCACTGGCGGCGGCAGCGGTGGAACATGGCGCCAACAGCCTGTTCCAGAACAACGTGACCTTCATGGTGATCATGTGGGGCGGCCTGACCACCAACGGCATCTGGTGCCTGTGGCTGAACTGGCGCAACCGCACCTTCCATAACTACACCGACCGCAGCACCCCGCTGCTGGGCAACTACCTGTTGGTGGCCATTGCCGGCACGCTGTGGTTCCTGCAGTTCTTTTTCTACGGCATGGGCGAAAGCCGCCTGCAGAACGACGCCAGTTCCTGGGTGCTGCACATGTCATTCATCATCATCGTGTCCAACTGCTGGGGCCTGTATTTCCGCGAATGGCACGGCACCAGCGCGGCCAACAAGGGCGTGCTGGTGGCGGGCATCGCGGTGATCCTCGGCGCTATCGCCATGGTCGGCTACGGCAATTACCTCGGCTGACGCCGCTTGATTTTCTAGGAGTATTTTTATGTTGCTTGCAGACAAAACCGTGATCATCACCGGCGCCTCCCGTGGCATCGGACGCGCCGCAGCCCGTGAGTGTGCCCGCCAGGGTGCCCGCGTGGTGATCGGCCACAGCGGCAGCGGCCAAGGCACCGAGGCTGCGCATTCATTGATCGAAGAGATCAAGGCCTTTGGCGGCCAAGCCATCGAAGTGGGCGGCGATGCGGCCGACCCGGACACCGGCGACACGCTGGTGGCCGGCGCAGTACAGGCCTTCGGCAGCGTCGACGTGTTCGTCAACAATGCCGGCATCTGCCCGTTCCACTCGTTCCTCGACATGCCCCGCGAGGTCTACCTGAAAACCGTCAACACCAACCTCAACGGCGCCTACTTCGCCGTGCAGGCGGCGGCCAACCAGATGAAAAACCAGGGCCGTGGCGGCGCGATCATCGCCGTCAGTTCCATCAGTGCGCTGGTGGGCGGCGGCATGCAAACCCACTACACGCCGACCAAGGCCGGCCTGCATTCGTTGATGCAATCCTGCGCGATTGCCTTGGGCCCGTATGGGATCCGCTGCAACTCGGTGCTGCCGGGCACCATCGCCACCGACATCAACAAGGAAGACCTGGCCGACGAAGAAAAACTTGCTTACATGACCTCGCGCACGCCCCTGGGCCGCCTGGGCGAGCCGGACGATGTGGCCGGGCCGATCGTGTTCCTCGCCTCGGACATGGCGCGGTATGTGACCGGTGCGTCGTTGCTCGTCGATGGCGGCCTCTACGTAAACCTGCAGTAACCCCGCGCCTTAACAAACATCACACTTCCACTGTGGGAGGGGGCAAGCCCTCTCCCACAAGGGATCTCTGTGTGCCTGAAGTTTGTGTTGTACCTAATAAAAACAACAATTCCAGGAGTACTTCCATGCGCACCACCCTCCCCCTGGCCCTGCTCTGCAGCGCCATGTCCACCTGTGCCTTCAGTGCGGGCCTGCTCGACCCCAACTCCCCGGCCATGCTCGGCGATTGGAACGGCCTGCGCCCCCAACTGGCCGAACAAGGCTACGACTTCACCCTCAAGTATGTCGGCGAAGTCGGTGCCAACCTCGGCGGCGGCTACAACTCGCACACCACCGCGCGCTGGAGCGACCAGTTGATCCTGGGCGTCAACATGGACCTGCAAAAACTCCTCGGTTGGCAGGATGCGACCTTTCGCATCGGCATCGGTGAGCGCCATGGCAAGGACATCACCAACGACCGCGTGCACCAGCCCAACGCCACCGGCCTGACCTCCACCATGGAAGTCTTCGGCGGCGGTAATGCCTGGCGGCTCTCGCAGTTCTGGTACGAGCAGAAGTTCTTCGAGCGCAAGTTCGCCCTGAAACTGGGGCGCTTCGGCCATGGCGAAGACTTCGACCAGTTCCCCTGCGAGTTCCAGAACGTCACCCTGTGCGGTTCCCAGGAGGGCAACTGGAACGGCGTGTGGAACAGCTTTCCGATCAGCCAGTGGGCGGTGCGGGCCAAGTACCAGTTCACCGATGAGTTCGCCATGCAGGTCGGCGCCTACGACAAGAACCCCGGCAACGCCGAAGCCAGCAATGGTTTCAAGCCGTTTATCAGCGGTTCCCAGGGCACCAGCTTCCCCATCGAGGCCATCTGGAAAGGCCAGCTCGCCGGGCTGAATTCCGAGTACCACGCCGGTTACTACTACGCCAACGCCGACACCAAGGACATGCTCAAGGACGCCGACGGCAACTACGCCGCCAGCTCACGAAAGCCCTACCGGTTGTATTCCAGCAACAGCGGCTGGTGGCTGTCAGGCCAGCAGCAATTAACCACGGTCGACGGCAACGCCAGGCGCGGGCTCAACGTGTTCGCGAACCTGACGGTGAATGACCCGGACAAAAGCGTGATCAAGCACCTGATCCAGGTCGGCCTGATCTACCGTGGCCCCTTCGATTCACGCCCGGACGACACCTTCGGCCTCGGCGCATCGAAGTTGCAGGTCAGCGACCGCTATACCCGCAATACGCAGATGCTCAACGGCGCCAATGGCGTGACCGACATCGATGACCCGCTATACGTGCCCGAGCAGCGCCGCGAGTACAGCTACGAGATCAACTATGGCGTGCAGGCGACGAAATGGCTGATGGTGCGGCCTAACCTGCAATACGTGAAATACCCCGGCGGGCTTACGCAAACCACGGGCGCAGTGGTCGGCGGCGTGCAATTTATCGCCGACTTCTAGCCGTTCTCTGCATCAAACACCTGTCCGCGTCCCACGACGCTGGCAGGTACCAGAACCGCCCCCGGCGCCAATACCGCATTGGCGCCAACCCGGCATTGATCCCCCAGCAACGCGCCAAACTTGTCGCAGCCGGTGCGCTGCAATACCCCGTCAACCCGCACCAGCACGTCCTTGTCGTCCCGCTCGTTGCGGTAGTTGGCGACGATACTCCCCGCCTCAAGGTTGACCCCATGGCCCAGCACTGAATCACCGACAAAGTTGAAGTGGGCCAGCTTGCTGCCGCTGAACATGAAGGTGGTTTTCAGTTCGGCGCCGGGGCCGATGATGCAGTGCTCATCCACCCAGCACCCACCGCGCAGCAGTGAGCCGCTGGCGATAAAGCAATGGGCGCCGATGATCAGGGGCGGCTTGAGCAAGGCACCGGGTTCGACGATAGCGGTACGGTGGATGGCGACTTCGTCGTTCACGCTGTAGTCGTCGGCCGGCAGGTCGGCGAGCATCTGGCGAACAACGGCCGGCGCCTGGGCGACCAGGGCCCAGGGCGCCAAGCCGGCCCACGGGGCAAGAGGGGATTGAGCAAGGTTGGCGATGTAGTCGGTGAGTCGAATCAAGGTCGAGCCCTCACGTGGTCAGAGACAGTCAAGAAAACCCGCATTGGCGATCATTCGACATCGAGTACAGCACTTTCAGGCCCTTGCCTCTCACAGGCCGCGCTTGCGCAGCCACTGCAAAAAGCCCTTCTTCACCGGCACCACCGGCGCCTCCTGGGTCAGGACCTGGGCGGCATGCAGGCGGAATTCCAACAGTGCCTTCATCGCCTCGCTAATGTCGTGGCGCGCATCCAGGCACGGTTTCAGGTATTCGTTCTCGATGCGGTACAACGTGCAGAAGGTCTTGGCGGAAAAGTCCGCCAGCACGGCCTGATCGGACAAGATCCCGGCCTCGCCAATCACTTCTCCCGGCCCCATGCGCCCGGCTTCGAATACATGGCCGCCCTTGGTCAACATCACCGAGACCACGCCGGACTCGACGATAAACAAATGATCGCTGACCTCCCCCGCCGGCAGGATCATCTCGCCGGCGCGGTAGGTGTGCAGGGTCATGTTCTGGCTGAAGGTGTCTTTCTCTTCCTGGCGCAAGGTGGAGAAAATCGACGAACGCTCCAGCAACGCCCGCGCGGCAGACATGGCCGGTGGCGCGCTGCTTTCGGTGGCGGACAGCACGCCCACGCCCGCTGCTTGCAGGTGCCGGAACGCCAGGTCATAGAGCTGGTTGCGCACCTCGCGCTTGAGGGCCATAGCCGGCACGAACCCGCTGATTTCATACTCCACGCCGCCACTGGCGGAAGTCTTGAATGCCACGCTCGGCGCGGGTTTGGCCAACAGTGGCCGGCAGCCCTGCATCGCACGTTCCAGTGCTTCGATTACAGTTTGCGGACGCGCATGGGGGCTGACTTGCAGGCTGACCGTCAGGCCGAACATGTCCGCCGGGCGCGAAAAGTTGATGATCTTGGCCTTGGCCGCGAGGGAGTTGGGGATCACCGCCAGGCTGCCCTGGGAGGTTTGCAGGCGTGTGGCACGCCAGTCGATGTCGGTGACCCGCCCTTCGGTGCCGTCGATGGAGATCCAGTCGTCGATCTGATAAGGCTTGGTGGTGTTGAGCACGATCCCGGAAAACACATCGCTCAGGGTACTTTGCAACGCCAGGCCAACGATGATCGCCACCGCGCCGGAGGTGGCCAGCACGCCCTTGACCGGCAGGTCGAGCACATAGGCCATGGCGGCGATGATCGCGATGAGGAAAATCACCGCGCCCATCAGGTCCTGCAACAACCGCCCGGTGTGACCCACCCGCTGCATCATCACCGTGCCCAGCAACACTGTCAGCGTGCGCGCCGCAAACAGCCACCAGCCGATCTGCAGGGCCGTGGCGGCCAGGTGCAAGGCGGTGTTGTCGGTATAGGGCGCAAGTTGCATGGGGTTCATGCCGTCGTTGAACAGCACGGCACTGAACACGGCAAAAATCGCCAACCGCGCAGCCAGCTTCCAATTGGCCAGGTCGGCAGAGATCAGGCGCCACACGGCGATGTCGATAAAGATCAGCGCCACGGCGCACAGCATCGGGTGATCAGCGATAAATGAGGGCATCCAGGCGACTCCAGGGCGAATGACGGGAAGATCGCATGAAATAGAGATTGCGCAAACAAAATGTCTTGCTGCGCAATGGTGGTGAACGGGCTTGTTGTGGCGAGCGGGCTTGCCCCGCGTTGGGGCGCGAAGCGGCCCTGAAACCATCCGCTTCGGAATGTCTGGAAAACCGCGTCGCGTTTATTGGGGCTGCTGCGCAGCCCAACGCGGGGCAAGCCCGCTCGCCACAACAAGCCCGTTCGTCACATAAAACCTGCCCCCACAGGTTTTTAGGGTGAACCGTCAGGCGTCCATCCGCCCAAACTTACCCGATTGGAAATCCACAAACGCCTGATGAATTTCCTGCTCGGTATTCATCACAAACGGTCCATGCCCGACGATAGGCTCGTCAATCGGTTCGCCGCTGAGCAGCAGGACCTTGGCATCGTCGTTGGCCTCCAGGCTGAGTTGGCGGCCGTCGCGCTCGAATAACGCCAGTTGGCCTTGGCGTGCGACTTCTTCGCCGTTGACCAGCACCGTGCCGCGCAGGATCACCAGGGCGGTGTTGCGCCCGACGTGCAGGTCCAGGGTGACGGGCTTGCCGGCGTTGAGGCGCAGGTCCCACACGTCGATCGGCGTGAAGGTGCGCGCCGGTCCCTGGGTGCCGGCGAATTCACCGGCGATCAGGCGCAGGTGGCCGGCGTCGTTGGCCAAGGGCAGCACGGGAATATCGCCGTCGACGATGGTCTGGTAACCCGCGTCGGCCATTTTGTCCTTGGCGGGCAGGTTGACCCACAGTTGCACCATCTCCATCACGCCGCCGCTGCGGGCGAAGGCTGCGGAGTGGAACTCCTCGTGGAGGATGCCCTTGGCGGCAGTCATCCATTGCACGTCACCCGGGCCGATGGTTCCGCCAGCGCCGGTGGAATCGCGGTGTTCGACTTCGCCGTCGTAGACGATGGTCACGGTTTCAAAGCCGCGATGGGGGTGCTGGCCTACCCCGCGACGCTGGTCTGTCGGGGTGAAATCGGCCGGGCCGGCGTGGTCCAGGAGCAGGAATGGGCTGATGTGCTTGCCCATCGAGTCGTAGGAAAACAGCGTACGCACGGGGAAGCCGTCGCCGACCCAGTGGGCGCGTGGGCTGGTGTAGATGCCGATGAGTTTTTTCATGGTGGTCCTCCAAAGTGCATACACCTTAAAACTCGCAGCAATTCGGCGCTAGACGGTAAAAACAACCTTAATCGTCCTACTGGCAGGACGATTTAAGGCAGCATCCTCACAAAACAGCGTTAATGATAATTACTCGTAGTAATATCCGCCCTCTCCCGCTCAACCCTCGAGGGCTGCAATGCCGTTTGCCCCTGCGCCTGCCGCACCGCGCGTACTGGTGGTGGATGACCACCGCAAGATTCGTGAACCCCTGGCCACGTACCTGCGACGTCACACCTTTGAGGTGCGCACCGCTGAAGACGCGGCCGGCATGTGGCAATTGCTCAAGACCCAGGCGTTCGATGTGGTGGTGCTCGACGTGCTGCTGCCCGATGGCGATGGCTTTGAGTTGTGCAACCAGTTGCATCGGCGCAGCAACACCCCGGTGATCCTGCTGACCGCCCGCGACACTGCCGCCGACCGCATACGCGGCCTGGACCTGGGCGCCGACGATTACGTCACCAAGCCCTTCGAACCCCGGGAGCTGGTGGCGCGTATCAACAGCGTGCTCCGCCGTCAGGGCCGCGCCACCGGCCCCACCGCGCCCAGCACTGGCGCACGGGCCTATCAGTTCTCCGGTTGGCACTTCAGCGTGACCAGCGCCACCTTACGCCGCGATGCCCACCCCGACATCCAACTCAGCACCGCTGAAAGCCGGTTGCTGCAGGTGTTCCTCGCCCATCCCAATACCCTACTGCCCCGCGAACGCCTGATCGACCTCACCGCCGCCGCCGACAGCGATGTCAGCGACCGCGCCATCGACCGGCAAGTCAGCCGCCTGCGCCGCAAGCTGGCCCAGGGCGATGCCACCCCGGAACTGTTGCGCACCATCTGGGGCGGCGGCTATCTATTGGCGGCCGAGGTCAGCGAATGCACACCTTGAGCCGGCTGTGGCCGCACAGCCTGGCACGTCAGTTGAGCCTGTTGTTGTTGCTGGCATTGCTGGCGTCGAACGCCATAGCGATGTTGTTTCTGCAACGCACCGGCAGCCTGATCCACCCGCTGTCGCGCAGTTTCAGCCTGGAACGCCTGGGGATTGCACATCACACGGCAATCGACCTGAGCCCGAATGAAACCGAGCACCTGCTGGCCGGCATGAGCACCGACGACACGCGCTTCTGGATCGCCCCCACGCCGGAGGTGGCGCCGTTTGCACACCGCCCGGAAGAACAGCGCCTGGCCAACGAGCTGCGCCGCCAATTACAGCTGGATAACGCCGCCGCCATCGGTATGCAGTTGGAACGCATCAGCGGCGCCGACGCCCGCACCCATGTGTTCAGCCCCGCCGGCTGGGCGCCGTTGCGCCTGCGCAGCAGCGTGCCGCTGCCCAACGGTACCTACCTGAATGCCGTGCAATACCCCGCCGGCGCCTATGAATGGGGCCGCGTCCTGGCCTACAGCCTGCCGGTGACGACCCTGCCGGTGCTGCTGATCGTGATGTTTTTCATTGCTCGCGTGGTGCGCCCGATCAAGACCCTGGCCCAGGCCACCGAGCGCGTCAGCCGCGGTGAATGGATCGCGCCGCTGCCGGAAACCGGCCCACAGGAAGCCCGCGACCTCACTGCCGCCTTCAACACCATGCAGGTCAACCTCGCCCGGCATGTCGAAGGCCGCACGCGGATGCTCGCAGCGGTCAGCCATGACTTGAATACGCCGATCACCGAACTGCGCCTGCAAGTGGAGTTGCTGGAGCCCGGCGCAGCCCGCGATGACATGCTCGAAAGCCTCGGGGAATTGAGTGCGATGGTACGAGAAACCCTGAATTTCGTGCGCGACGACGCGGTGCAGGAAGCGACTGCCACGCTTTCGTCGAGCGACCTGCTGGATGACCTGGCCAAGCGTTACCAACGCCTGCGACAGCCCGTCACCTGGGCCGGCGCACCACCGTTACTGCTGACCTGCCGCCCGCTGGCGCTCAAGCGCGCCCTGACCAACCTGATCGACAACGCCCTGCGCCACGCCGGCGATGCCGACCTGAGCCTGGTTCGCGAGGACAACGGCTGGCTGCGCATCGAGATTCTCGACCACGGCCAAGGTCTACCCGAAGATTGGTTGAGCAAAGTCTTCGAGCCCTTCGTACAACGGGGTGTCAGTGACGGCGGCGTGGGGCTGGGCCTGGCGATCGCACGGTCGTGCATCCAGGCCCATGGCGGTGAACTGGTCTTGGAAAATCGCCCACCGGCCGGCCTGTGCGCGGTGGTGCGATTGCCCACCGCGCTCTAGAAGTTGAGCGTGGCGCCCATCCACAGGGTGCGGCCGTAGTTCACCGTGCCGTAGGTTTCATCGTCCAGGCGCTTGTCGGTGAGGTTGTTGAGGGAGGCGTTGAGGGTCAACGAATCGCTCACGTCATAGGAGCCGCCCAGGTCGGCGGTGGTGTAGCCCGGCGCCGGTTCGTCGGTGGTAAGGGTGTTGCCGGTTTCCTCGCCGTAGTAGCTCAGCGAGGCCCAGGCCTGGGTGCGATCGTTGATGGTCCATTCGGTGCGCACATTGGCTTTTTGCTCAGGTGTGAGGGCCAGGGGCGCGCCTTTGTTGGCGCCGCTTTTCTGTTCGGAGTCGGTGTAGGTGTAGTTGGCCTTGAGCAGCACGCTGGGGTTGATGTCCCATTGGCCATTGAGCTCAACGCCCTGGATGATCGCCTTGTCGACGTTGACCCGGTCCATGATGGTGTAGCCGTTCCAGCGCCGGTCGGTGGTGACGGTGGAGAGCTTGTCCTGGAAGTCGTTGTAGAACAGCGTCACGCCGCCGGACAGGTTGTCGCGGTTGCTCCACAACGCCGAGACTCCATAGTTGGTGCTGGTCTCGGGCTTGAGGTCCGGGTTGCCGAACATCACGAAGCGGTTGCGGCGCAGGTAAGCATAGTCCTCAACCACGGCACGCAGCTCCGGCGCCTTGAAACCTCGGGCGATACCGCCCTTGAGCGTCCACTGCTCGGTGGCGCGCCACACGCCGTAGACCCGCGGGCTGAGATGGGCGCCGTACTCTTCGTGCTCATCCAGGCGCAGGCCGGTGGTCAGCGCGAAGCTGTCGGTCATCGACCACTCGTTTTCCGCGAACAGGGCTTTTTGCACCACCGAGAATTTATAGTCGACACGGTCACCGAGGCCCTGGTTCCAGTCGGTCAGTTCGCTTTTATTCCATTGCACGCCCACGGTGCTGACGTTATGGGCGGTGGGCACCACCAGCTTGGCGTCGAACACGGTGTTCTTGATCTCGGGTTTGCGCCCGTAGATGTCAGTCTGCGCTGGTGTCGCCTTGCCTTCGCGGCTGGAGGTTTCCTGGGACAGCGCGATGTCCGAGGTGGCCCAGCCCCAGCGGCCCTGGTGCGACAGCGACCAGTGATCGCGGTTGTTTTCCTGCTCGCGGGTGGCCCAGTTGGCGCTCATGCCGTCGCCATTCTTCAAGCGCGTGGCGCCGGCTTCCAACAGGATGTCGTGGTCGAGGGTCGGGGTGAAGGCCAGGCGTGCGGTGAGGTCGCGGTGGTCGGCTTTGCTGAAGCCATTGGTCTGCTCGATGTCGTCGTCGGCCTGGCGATCCAGGTAGCGGCCCCACACCTGCAAACCGAGGAAATCTTCCTTGAGCGGGCCGCTGAGGTAGAACTGGGTCTGGCGTGCATTGCCCTGGTCGCTGTGCTGGCGCGCCGAGTAGTCATACCCGATGGAGCCGCCCCAGGTCGGAGAGACCTTGCGCGTGATCACGTTGATCACCCCGCCGATGGCATCCGAGCCGTACAGCGAGGACATCGGCCCGCGCACCACTTCGATACGCTCGATGGCCGCAGCGGGTGGTACAAAGCTCTGTTCGTAGCCACTGTTGCCATTGACCCGCGATTCCCGCGCACTCTGGCGCTTGCCGTCGACCATGATCAGGGTGTAGTCGGCCGGCATGCCACGGATAGAGATGTCGGTTTCATTCGCACCGCCGTTGACCGTCACACCTTCTACGTCCCGTACTGCGTCGCCGAGGTCGCGGTAGGACTTGCGGCGCAGTTCCTCGCCATCGATCACGGTGACCGAGGCCGGCGCGTCTTCCGCGCTTTGCGCAAAACCGGATGCAGTCACCACGACATCATTGAGTTCCAGTGCAACAGGCTCATCCGCGTGGGCATGAAGACTGGCGGCAACCAGCAGGGCCAGGGGCGAGAAACGAAAAGCAGGCAGCATGGGCGAAGACCTTCGGATTAGACTCAAAAGAGAATCGTAATCATCCAGCCCCGAGAAACTTGGACAAAGTGTGACAACTCAGGCGGCCGCGACCTCTGCGCTACGGCGCTCACGTAACAAATGGAAGGCCACGAAAGCCGTCACGGCAAAACACGCCTGGATCACGATCATCGGCGTGGCACTGCCGTCGCGCAGATGGCTCAGCAACAGGCCACTGCAGGTCGCGCCGAACATCTGCGCAAAACCCATCAAGCCCGCCGCCAAACCGGCGCGGTGAGCGTTGGGCATGACCCCGCCGGTCACAGACCCGGGCAATACCAGGCCGCCGCCGAGGGTCGCCAGCGCAATGGGAATATCCAGGCCCAGCACCGACAGGCCAAACAGCGCATAAATCACCAGCGCGGCAATCCCGCCCATGGCCACCAGCGTCACGCCCATCGCCACAATCCGTTGCGGCCCCAGGCGCTGGATGTTGCGCCGGGTGTAGGTGGAACCGATGATCAGCATCGACACGATCACGCCGAAATTGATGCCGTACTCCAGGCTGCTCAAGCCCAGCAGATTGATATACACCGCCGAGGAACCGGCGATCACTGCGAACATGGCGCCATAGGTGCACGCCAGCGCCACGGCGAACGCGCGGTACTGGCGGCCCTTGAGCAGATCCAGGTATTGCCCGCCGAGGGTGCGCCAGTGGCCGGCCTTGGGGTCGAGAAAGTGATTGCTCTCGCGGAAGAACAGCAGCGCCAGCAGCAACACCACACTGCCAATCGCCAAGGCCAGCAGGATCGGCGCCCGCCAGCCCAGCAGCTTGACCAGCAGGCCGCCGACCATCGGTGCGACGACGATGGCGTAAAGCATGCCGATCATGGTCAGCGCCAGCGCCGGCCCCGCGTCGGCCTTCCACACGTCACGCACCACGGTGCGCGCCAGTACCAACGCAGCGCAGGCGCCGAGGCCTTGCACGACGCGAGCGGCAATAAATTGCTGGATGTCATTGACCAGCAGCATCGACAAGGTCGCCAGCACATACAGCAACAGCCCGCCGATCAGCACCGGGCGGCGGCCGATACGGTCCGACAGCGGCCCGAACAGCAGTTGCCCCAGGCCAAAGGCGGCGACAAACGCCGACAGTGCCATCAGCGCCGCCCCCGACGGCGCCAGCAGTGCCTGCTCGATCACACCCAAGCCTGGGATGATCAATTGGGTCGAGACTTCACCCAGTGCCGTCAGGGCCACCAGTAAAAACAATAAGCTTCGCGATGGGGCCGGGGCGTTCGACATGGGGATTATCCGGGGCTGGATTTATTTATATTTCGACCATAATATGCGTAAAAAATTATGTCCATAATTTTTTGCCCACTGGTAATCCCCGGAGCCCGACATGATCCCTCTCCCCTCGCGTCTTCTCACGCCCCTGGCCCTGTTGATCCTCCTCAGTGGCTGCAACAGCCAGGCCGACACCGCCGCTGAAGTGCCGCAACCACGTCCGGTACTCGCCGCCAAGGTCGAAGCCGCCGGCACTCAGCAAAGCGCCTACACCGGCGTGGTGGCGGCGCGTACGGAAAGCGACCTGGGCTTCCGGGTCAGCGGCAAGGTCATCGAACGCAAGGTCGACCCCGGCCAGCACGTCTCCCGTGGCGACACCCTGCTGGTGCTGGACATCGGCGACTTCGAGCTGGCCCTGCGCTCGGCGAAAAACCGCGTCAACGCCGCCCAGGCGCAACTGCGCCAACGCCGCGACGATGAAAACCGCTACCAGCGCCTGGCCAGTACCGGCGCGGTGTCGCGGCAGATCTTCGACCAGTCGGCGACTAACCTGCGCGTCGCCGAGGCCGAGCTGGCTGCGGCGCAATCCGATGCCAGCCAGATCGAGAACCGCCGCACTTACTCGGTACTCAAGGCCGACGGCGACGGCACCATCACCGACGTGCGGGTGGACCGCGGCCAAGTGGTCGCCGAAGGGCAAATCGTCGCGCGCCTGGCCCATGACGGCGCCCGCGAAGCCATCGTTAACCTGCCGGAAAACCAGCGTGACCAGGCCGCGCAAAAAGCCCTGGCCTTCCCCTTCGGCGCCCCGGGCCAGGCGGTAACGGCCACCTTGCGCGAACTGTCGGCCAGCGCCGACCCGGTCACCCGCACCTACCGCGCCCGTTATGTGCTGCACGGTAACGTCGAGCGCTTCGCCCTCGGTTCGACCATCACTGTGCGCCTGCAAGGCAACGGCCAGGCGCAACAAACTCGCGTGCCCATCGGTGCGTTGCACGATGCCGGGCAAGGCACCGGTGTGTGGTTGATCGGCGCGGATAACAAGGTCAGCTTCGCCGCCGTCAAGGTCGCCAGCCTCGGCCAGGAAGACGCCCTGCTCGACAGCGGCGTGAACCCCGGCCAGGTCGTCGTCGCCCTCGGCGCGCACCTGTTGCACAACGGCGATGCGGTGCGCCTGTTGCCCGCCCAGGTGCTGGCCCTCAACCGCAAACAGGACCAATGAGCATGCGCGGCATCAACCTCTCGGAACTGGCGGTCAAGCACCGCGCAGTCACGCTGTTTTTGATCATTGCGATCCTCGCCGCCGGGATCTTCTCGTTCGGCAAACTGGGACGCGCCGAAGACCCGTCGTTTACCGTCAAGGTCATGACCATTACCGCTGCCTGGCCCGGCGCTACTGCCCAGGAGATGCAGGAGCAGGTTGCCGACCGCCTGGAGAAGCGCCTGCAGGAACTGGACTACTACGACCGCGTCGAGACCATCGCCCAGCCGGGTTTTGTGTCGATGCGCATGACCTACAAGGAGTCCACGCGCCCCGGCGAAATCCAGGAGCTGTTCTACCAGACGCGCAAAAAACTCAGCGATGAAGCCGCGAGGCTGCCCAACGGTGTGATCGGGCCGTTCTTCAACGATGAATATTCCGATGTGTACTTCGCCCTGTACGCCCTGGAGGCCGAGCACTTGCCCCATCGGCAACAGGTGCAGATGGCCGAAGAGTTGCGCCAGGGCCTGCTCAACCTGCCGGGGGTGAAGAAGGTCAATATCCTCGGCGAGCAGGCGCAGCGAATCTTCGTCGAGTTCTCCTATGAGCGCCTGGCGACCCTGGGCATCAAGCCGGACCAGATCTTCAGCGCCCTCGCCGCACAAAACGCCGTGGCGCCGTCTGGCTTCGTGGAAACCGCCGGGGCCCGCGCCTATATCCGTATCGACGGTGCCTTCGACAGTCTGGCGCTGATCGAAAACGTGCCCCTGGAAGTCAACGGTCGCGTGCTGCGCATTGCCGATGTCGCCAGCGTCAGCCGCGGGTATGAAGACCCGCCCAGCTACCGCATCCGCCACCAGGGCGACCCGGCGCTGATGCTCGGCGTGATCATGGAAAAGCACTGGAACGGTCTGGAGCTGGACAAAAGCCTCAAGGCTCAGGAAGCCCGGATCCAGGCGGACCTGCCGTTGGGCGTGAACTTCGCCAAAGTCTCCGACCAGGCGAAAAACATCAGCCTGGCGGTGAATGAATTCATGCTCAAATTCTTCGTCGCCCTCGCGGTGGTGATGCTCATCAGCTTGCTGGCCCTGGGCTTTCGCGTCGGCCTGGTGGTGGCGGCTGCGGTGCCGCTGACCTTGTCGGTGGTGTTCGTGATCATGTTGCTCACCGGGCGTGAGTTCGACCGCATTACCCTGGGCGCACTGATTATTTCCCTGGGTTTGCTGGTGGATGACGCAATCATCGCCATTGAAATGATGGTGGTGAAACTGGAGGAAGGTTTTGACCGGATTCATGCGGCCACCTTCGCCTGGAGTTCCACGGCGGCACCGATGCTCACCGGTACGCTGGTGACGATCATCGGCTTTCTGCCGGTGGGGTTTGCACGTTCAGGTGCGGGGGAATACGCCGGTAATATCTTCTGGATCGTCGGCTTTGCACTGATCTCGTCCTGGCTGGTGGCGGTGGTGTTCACGCCGTACCTGGGCGTGAAGTTGCTGCCGCAGATCAAGCCGGTGCCCGGTGGCCACGACGCGATTTATGCCGGGCGCTATTACCAGAAGCTGCGTGATTTAGTCGAAGCCTGCGTACGCAGGCGTTGGCTCGTGACCGGGTTGGTCATCGGCGCCTTTGTACTGTGCGTGCTGGGCATGGCCGTGGTGAAGAAACAGTTCTTCCCCAACTCCGACCGTTCCGAGCTGATTCTTGAGGTGTATATGCCGCCCGGCAGTGCCTTCAAGAGCACCGAGGCGGTGGCGGCGCAGCTGGAAAAAGCGCTGCTGCAAGAGCCGCAGACCAGCATGGTCGACACCTATGTGGGCGGTGGCGCGCCACGCTTCTTCCTGTCGCTGAACCCCGAAATGCCGGACCCGGCGTTTGCCAAGCTGATCGTGCAGACGCCGGACTCTCACGCCCGCGACGCCTTGAAGCTGCGCATGCGTGAGCGAATTGCGGCCGGTGAGTTTCCAGCGGCGCGGGTGCGGGTGACACAACTGCTGTTCGGCCCACCGGTGCCCTTCCCGGTGGTGTTCCGCGTATCCGGCCCGAATGTGGATGTGCTGCGCGGCGTGTCCGAGGACGTGCGCAAGGTCGTCGCCGCCAACACGCTGACCAAGGACGCCTTTCTCGATTGGGGCGAACGCACCAGCGGTTATCGCCTGGTGCTGGATCAAGACCGCCTGCGCCTGCTGGGTTTTACCCCCAACGAGGTCAAATCCCAGCTCAACGCCTTGCTCAGCGGCAACCCCATCACCGAAGTGCGTGAGGGCAACCGCACCGTGTCCGTGGTCGCCCGCGCCCAAGGCAACCAGCGCGAGAACCTCGGCAACCTCAACAATATGACCCTGACCAACAGCGCCGGCACGTCGGTGCCCCTGGCCCAGGTCGGGCAGTTCCAGGCGGTGATGGAAGAACCGATCCTCAAGCGCCGCAACCGCGCAAGCACCGTGGAAGTGCGCGCCGACATCATCGACGGCGTGCAACCGCCCGATGTGGAAATGGCCGTGTACAAAGACCTGCAACCGCTGATCGCCAGGCTGCCGGCCGGTTACCGGATCGACATCGGCGGCCCGGTGGAAGAAAGCGCCAAGGCCAACGTGGCGCTGGCGGCGCTGTTCCCGATCATGATCCTGCTGACCCTCACGGTGATCATGTTCCAGGTGCGTTCCTTCGGCGTGATGTTCATGGTCTTCGCCACCGCGCCGCTGGGCTTGATTGGCGCGGTGCCGACCTTGCTGCTGTTCAACCAGCCGTTCGGGTTCAACGCGATCCTGGGCTTGATCGGGATCGGCGGGATCCTGATGCGCAACACGTTGATCTTTACCGACCAGATTCGCCAGAACCAGGAACACGGCATGGCAATTCGCGAGGCCATCGTCGAGGCCACCGTGCGGCGGGCCAGGCCGGTAATACTGACCGCGCTGGCGGCGGCGCTGGCGTTTATTCCGCTGACGCTGTCGGTGTTCTGGTCGTCCCTGGCGTTCGTGCTGATTGGCGGAGTGCTGGTGGGCACGGTGTTGACGCTGTTGTTCTTGCCGGCGCTGTGCAGCCTGGTGCTGGGGCGGGAGAAGACAAAAGTTGTCGAAACGCCCCACGTAAGCGCCGGATAAGCGCTACTCCCCTGCCCTGAAAACCGCTGCAAAGTCCCTCGCCTGAATACACAGTGCGAGGGATTGCAGATGGTTGTTTTCGTTAAAGCCCCGGTTGAAGGGGCTGTTTCATGATCGAGGTGACCCGCCAAGCCATTGGCTACCTGGTGCTGGCCGCCATGGATTCAAAGACGCGAGACGTTGAATCCGTTCTCAGCGACTTCGGGCGCTGCCTCAATACCTACGAGAACTGGGCGGAAAGCTTCTTTAGCTTTTCGGCCCTGGATGTCGAACAGGTCTTCAAAGTCGGGGATGACGTGGCGCTTGTCGCGCCGATCAACCGCGCCATCATTCCCAGCAGCACCACAGCAACGTGCCAGGCAAACGGCACGTTGACCCTGGTGCATATGTTCCAGAGCGCTCGGTTCGTGCCCATTGGCAATACGCCCGTGATGGTGCAACGCGTCGATCCAGAGGGCGGGCCCCTGGGCGAGCCGATCCACAAGACCATCGGCCCCAGCGGCATTCTTGAAATCAAGGAATGTGATCGCAACCAGCAGTACCGGGTCAGCTTCTACCCCAACGTCTCCAAAGATCATTTCAAGGCGCTGTATGCCTCTTATCAGTCGGTGATTGCCGTACTGGACGGTTGGTTGCGCAGTGAATGGGAGACCACCTTCGAGCCGTTATGGAAGGGTTACTCCGAAGCCAGCTTCCCCAAGCGCTATCTCTCCCTGCATCAAGCCTACGCGCGCGGCTTCGGCGAAGCGCTCTACTCGCTCTGGGACACTGTCAAGCAGCTGTTTCAGTGGCTTGGCGACCCGTTGGCTTATGCCGAACAACTGCTGCACTACCTGTCCCCGGACGAACTTGAAAAGCTGCTGAGCCTCGGCGCCGACACCCTCGCCAAGGGCTTGTTGGTGCTCAGCGACGAGCCGCTGTTGTTCATCCATCTCTCGGCAGCGGTCAGCTGGATGCGCCTGTTGCCGCCGCCCTATATGAACGAGTTGCTCGGGGAAATCAGCGCCGAAGTATTGATCAATTTGCTGCTGTGTCTCGCCACTGCCGGGATGGGGATGGCGGTGCGAATAAGTACCAAGGTGCTGGGCGGCATCAAGTCTCAACGTGCGCGCCGATGGTTGGAGCGCATGGCGGGGCAGTTCGGAAAATCTCCCATGGACGCGCATGCCGAGGCGGTGAAGCCTTTGCTGCTCGGTGGCCCGGCGACAGCGATCAAGACCGTACCGGTTGCGCCGTTGAAGGCTGGGGATCAGTTGGTTTCCAACCCGGTGCCGGCGGTTCGTAACAAGACACAGAAGACCGTGTTGGTCAGGCAGGAGCCTGTCGATGATGTGCCTGTTGTATCGACGAATCCGAAGGGCGATGCGGCGGCTTCTTCGGATAAGACCGTCACCAACGGCTGCCCCGTGTCGATGGTTACCGGGGAGGAACTGCTGACCCTGACCGATGGCACGTTGGACGGGATTTTGCCGTTTGAGTGGACGCGGTTGTATCGCACCAGTGCGGTGGAAGTGGATTGCGGGTTGGGGTTTGGCTGGAGTCATTCGCTGGCGCATCGGCTTGTGGTGTCGGGCGATTCGGTGGTGTGGACGGACCATGAAAATCGCATGACTTCGTTTCCATTGCCGACCGTTGCTCGACCGGCCATCACCAATAGCCTGGCCGAAGCGGCGATCTATTTGGGCGCTTCGCCGGATGAGTTGGTGTTGTCCCAGGCGTCGCAGTTTTATCACTTTCGCGACAGTGTGTTGGTCTCTATCAGCGATGCGTACGACAACCGGCTGCGGATTTCTCGGGATTATTTGGGGCGGATTGAGCGGCTGGATAACGGCGTCGGACGTTCGCTGTTCCT